>NZ_BMPB01000033.1 GCF_014647375.1 Parabacteroides faecis | reverse complement strand
CTTACTTTCTTTTGTCCGGTCACTTTACAGTGAATCGGATTGATATATCTTCAGCTTGCTCTTTTATTCGTTACTTTATTTTACGTTGTCCATCATGTCAAAGATCTTTTTAGATCACTTACGTTTCTTATGTCCCGGTAATCTTTGTGTGGAGAATAACGGATTCGAACCGTTGACCCTCTGCGTGCAAGGCAGATGCTCTAGCCAGCTGAGCTAATCCCCCAGTTTTTCCCTTCTTAGAGATTCTGTAGTCCCAGGCAGAGTTGAACTGCCGACCTCTACATTATCAGTGTAGCGCTCTAACCAACTGAGCTATAGGACTGTCAACTTTGCCTTGGTTGCCCTCAGCATCATTTTTCTCTCTTTCCGACGTTTTATCGTCGGAAGATCTATTTTGTATACATATTCAACCGTAGTACAAGTTAACTAATACCTCATTGTTAACTTGATAACGAACTCTTCGCTCCAGAAAGGAGGTGTTCCAGCCGCACCTTCCGGTACGGCTACCTTGTTACGACTTAGCC
>NZ_BMPB01000032.1 GCF_014647375.1 Parabacteroides faecis | reverse complement strand
CCGTATTACCGCGGCTGCTGGCACGGAGTTAGCCGATCCTTATTCATAGGGTACATACAAAACAGGACACGTCCTGCACTTTATTCCCCTATAAAAGAAGTTTACGAACCATAGATCCTTCATCCTTCACGCGACTTGGCTGGTTCAGGCTCTCGCCCATTGACCAATATTCCTCACTGCTGCCTCCCGTAGGAGTCTGGTCCGTGTCTCAGTACCAGTGTGGGGGACCTTCCTCTCAGAACCCCTATCCATCGTAGACTTGGTGAGCCGTTACCTCACCAACTATCTAATGGAACGCATGCCCATCTATCAGCGATAAATCTTTAACAAATATTCCCAGGCGGGACCCCTGTTTTATGCGGTATTAGTCCGACTTTCGCCGGGTTATTCCCCTCTGATAGGTAGGTTGCATACGCGTTACTCACCCGTGCGCCGGTCGCCAGCGGAGTATTGCTACTCCCTGCTGCCCCTCGACTTGCATGTGTTAAGCCTGTCGCTAGCGTTCATCCTGAGCCAGGATCAAACTCTTCGTTGTTTAAATTGTTTTATTTTCTTGCTCAGAATCCGTTATTTATTCTCAAGT
>NZ_BMPB01000031.1 GCF_014647375.1 Parabacteroides faecis | reverse complement strand
AACTTTACCGGGTCCACTCCGACTCGCCGCTCGCCCACTACTCCGAAGGCAACAAAACATTCCGCGGCATCATTGCTACTCTCGAGATTGTCATCCTCGACTTGCTCGTGCATTGGGCTCGCACCGTGCACACACAAGCAATGCCTAGACAATCCTAATCATAGCTCAACCGCCCACACAAAGAGAATTGGCTAGCTTCTTCCAAAGCCAACCCACCCCCAACGTGTTCGAGTGGCCAACAATTCGCTAGCTTCTTCATGAACTCCGCCGAAAGCCATCCTCGACGTACTCGTGCATTGAGAAGGTTTGGTGGCCGTACTCCCAACACAAAAGCATAACCGAGGACAACCCCAAGCTAAAGTTCACCCGAAGCCCACCCATCGTCACCACGTGTGTTCGTGTGCCCAACAATTGGCTAGCTTCTTCATCAACCCCGCCGAAAGCCATCCCTCGACGTACTCGTGCATTGAGAAGGTTTGGTGGCCGTACTCCCAACACAAAAGCATAACCGAGGACAACCCCAAGCTAAAGTAAACTCGAAGCCAACCCATCGTCGCCCACACTAGTCGGTGAAAATGGTGTGCTTCCCGGGGTTGGAATAGACATTCTCTCGCGAGCAAAAGATTGTCTATGCCAACCCCGGGAAGCACACCATTTCACCCACTCCCGCCCCGTGTGGTGTGGCGGTGATTGGATAGTTACGGATTGAGCAATTGCCATGGATGATCAAAATGTGTCATTTGGAAGGATTTTTGTCAAAAAGTTTTTAAAATCTCGTGGGTTTGCGACTCATAGGAGCATCACTTTCAACGTCCCCGGTATTGGGTTGAGTTTCTAAAAACAACCGTGCACACCGAGGTTA
>NZ_BMPB01000030.1 GCF_014647375.1 Parabacteroides faecis | reverse complement strand
GCATGTCTTGCCTTGGCATGTCGTGCCTTGGCATGCCTTGGCTTGGCATTTCGTGCCTTGGCATGCCTTGGCTTGGCATGCCTTGCCTTGGCATTTCGTGCCTTGGCATGCCTTGCCTTGGCATGGCCTTGGCATTGCTCCCCAGTCAAGGCATTTCGAGAGTGAGGCTATTGGCAGCTTGACATGCCATTGCTGCCCAGCCCTTGGCATTGCTGCCCACAGCATGCCCACATATGCCCACAGCATGCCCACAAATGTCGACAGAATTTTTCAAACCTTGTCAAACCCCTTTTTTATTGAAATTTCCTCGCACAATAAGCTCCCCATAAGTAGTCTATGATTTTTAGGACCTTCTCCAACTTACAAAACTAAAAAATTCCTCCCCGATTTTTTTTAATGATTTTTTCAATTTTACGACTTCTAAAAATAATAAAAAATACTTCCCGACCTCAAAAATTTATGAAACTTTTTCCCATCATAGATTGCATTTTTGTTAGTGTCTCTGCAAAAAATCACGTCAAAATACCTTGTATTGAATTATTTAGAGCCCATTATGACTCCTCGCGCATAGTTGATGTCTCCTCCTGTCAAAGGGCAAAATGCATAAAATGCTATATAGGGGGGTGTGTGTTGCCTGCATATGCATGGCAGCCCATGCCTTCCTAGCTGCAGCCCCCTTCCCCCACGCCACACCCATGTCATGTTGCCTCGATATGTTGCCTCGGTATTATGGGTTTGGTGTCGGGGTGGTGGGCTGCCACCCATGGCGGTGGCGGCCGGAATCCGGCCGCCACCACGCCGCCGCCATGGGTGAGGTGGGAAAAAAAAAAAAAGGCGTGGAAAGTTGCGAAATGGGGTTGTCTAGGCTTTTTTTTGCATGGGAGAGCACGGAGTTGCTAGGAACTCCTTCTCAAATGCACCGGCATGTCGACAACAACCTCATTTCGCAACTAACAACCACCCGTGTGGGGTGGCGGTGGGTGGATAGTCGCGGATTGGGGTTGCCAAGCCAATTTTTTCAAAAGAATTTCATCAAAATTAAAAACAAATGTTTTGTTGCCTTCGGAGTAGTGGGCGAGCGGCGAGTCGGAGCGGACCCGGTAAAGTTTAACCTCGGTGTGCACGGTTGTTTTTAGAAACTCAATCCAATACCGGGGACGTTGAAAGTGATGCTCCTACGAGTTGCAAACCCACAAGATTTAAAGAACCTTTTCAAAACAATTTCAAACCAAAACGATTTCAAATCAGAAATTTTCATCAAAATTAAAAACAAATGTTTTGTTGCCTTCGGAGTAGTGGGCGAGCGGCGAGTCGGAGCGGACCCGGTAAAGTTTAACCTCGGTGTGCACGGTTGTTTTTAGAAACTCAACCCAATACCGGGGACGTTGAAAGTGATGCTCCTATGAG
>NZ_BMPB01000029.1 GCF_014647375.1 Parabacteroides faecis | reverse complement strand
CGGTAATATTGTTGTGGCAGACTGGGGTACAGTTATAGTAAATGTTACTGTTGGTTAAAATTTGACCCTCAATTTTTTATATGCATAAAGGCGTACATCCGGATTGTTCCGCGTGTGCGCCGTTTTTTTTTCATATACGCGATTCTCCGTGATAGGAATACCGCCCTTAATGATAGACACACATATGTTAATTTATATATCATAAGCATTGATTCACAAAGCATTGATTTAAAACATAGGTATTCAAATCACAAGCGACACTTTTGCACACCATCGTGATTAAAAAAAAGGTTTAGCATTTATCAATAATAAGCCTATCAACCATGGAGACAACTATAAGTTCAATATTTATCAGATTTGAATATTACTTTTCTCTTGAAAGAAAAGTAATCAAAAGTTCAAGGCTGCACCTGCCTCGCTACTCCGCATCCTGCGTTCGCTGTCGCCTCCGAAACTCGCTGCGCTCAAACAGCGGATGCTCCGGGCGCTCTCTCCGGCTGCTGCGTTTAACGCTCACCAGCTGATGCCTTTCAGAGAACGCAAAGCGTTCTCTTGTGATTGCCGATACTGTCAGTTAAAACCAAAAGCACCTGTTATATTATATAGGTGTCGGTATCGGCAATCTTTAAAGGAAGCGGAGCTTCCTATGAAAGGCCTAAGCGGGTGAACGTCCGCGAAGGAGGAAGACGAAGCGGTTAAAAAAATCCGTTGTCTGAGCGCAGCGAGTTTCGGATTTTTCAGCGGAGTCTTTCGCCGAAGCAGTGAAGCCGGTTAAGCCTTGATCTTTTGACTACTTTTCCATCAAGGGAAAAGTAGTTCTATTATTTCTATAAGCGAGATGGATTAATTAACCGACATAGCAAGAGATATGCATTCATATCACACAGGAGGTATTTGTATCATCAAGAATTTACTTATAAAACTTATTTTTGTTTCATTTTAAGCTACATGAGATAGTTTTACCACCGTTTAAGACATTATCACACTCCTGTTTGATATTTTCAGCAACTATTTTGATCGTTTTAACTTTTATTGTCTCTTTATTTGATACTCACATTGTTTTTGTATCTATATTTGCAATGTCAGTAAGAAACAAAAGGTTTTGATGAGGGTCTTAACCGGATAAATGTTCTCTACTGAGTATAGGGTAATTTTAAGCATATAAAAAATTAAGGTCATGAAAAAGGGTAGAATTTTCACAAATTGTATTGTTGCTGTTTGCACACTGATCGTTATGGTCGCTTTCGCTAGTTGTTCTGCAGACAGTGATTCTTCGTATGGTATTGACGACAGCGTTATCAACAGCGCCTCTTCTAAAACAGAAGCTCCTTTCTCAGTAGTTCTTAAAGCATACTCAGACAATAAAGATATCACGGTGAAAGGTGATGTAGACCAGACGACACTGTTCATTTTTGACCAGAGCGGAGATTTCTACAAACAAATGACTGTGGACAGAACTTATTTGCTTCAGGCTAAACCGATAGAGATCGCATGTCCCGGATCCGATCAGATAACAGTGGTGGCATGGGCCGGACTCTCTGGAGATAACGAAAATATCAGTGCTTTGAACCAGGCGAATATTATTTCAGACCTGCAAGTAAGCCTCAAACAAAATAATGGAGTTGCAGCAAGCTTACCGGGAGATTTATTCTACGGACAGGTTACTTTGAAAAGTACCTCTACAAAAGCTAGTGCTGAAACATTAAAAATAGCACGTAAAGTTTCTTCTGTTTCTTTGATCACTAAAGGTGTTATTAAAATGCTGGATTCAAGAGACGGTAATTTTTATTACAAAATAAAGAAAACAAAAAGCTCTTTTAATCATAACGGAGAATTGACCGGAGAAGATATCGAATATATTATTCCGGCTACAATGAACGACAAAGGAAATGTTGTTGCAGACAACACTACCATTTTACCGGCCTCCGATATCACTATAGAGCTT
>NZ_BMPB01000028.1 GCF_014647375.1 Parabacteroides faecis | reverse complement strand
AACCGGACGTACACGTCTCCGCGTATCCGGCTTTCCACTAACATATCAGTCATTATCCGTAGTGTATTTTCATATGACATGGTCGGCATACTGCTATGGTCTTTCTCTGACGAGCAATCATAACTTTTTGCCAATCTGCTTTCCCCTTTAGGTCTTTGAGTTTGCGGATATGATGCATTTCCATATCCTCAGTTGCCCCGCAGAGTTCGCACTTCCTCTCTTTAAGCCTATCGGTTAAACTTGTATAGCTCAGACCGAAAGCTACGAATGGAAGATTGTCATACTTAGATTCAACATCTGGAATTCTTTTCCTAAAACCTTTGTTGTAGAAAGTTGCTTGCTTATTTCTCCCTTTGCTGTCGGTATAGGATATGGTGAAAATACCATCCTTTTTATACTTCGTGCAAAGTTTCTTGACGGAAGTTCGATACTTCCATGCAAAAGTTTTGTACATGCTGTATTCCATTATGTACTTAAAGCTGTTTAGAGTTGAGCAGTTATTAGCAAGTGCGTAGTAGTTGTAAATTCCTCTAATCTCCGCATTGTAGCGATATAAGATTTCAAGGCTTTCGTTGTCGATTAGTATTGATCTCGCTTTTGGTTTCCACCTTTCGACACCATCGTGATTTTTCAGTTCGACAGCATCATACTCAAGTAGCTTATGCTTAATCATATTTTTAGGAATTCCTAACCGTACAATTTTGTTTACCGTCCTACTCAAATTTCCAGCAGCGTTACGCTTAATAAAGTTGGATTTCCATACAGCGACTTCATAGCCGAGGAACAGGGCAGGTTTCTCAGAGTGGGTTATCAGTGTTTTATCCTCTGATAGTTCCAATTTGAGCTTTTCTTGGAGATATTTTGCAATATCTTCTTTGATTTTTCTTGCCTCATCCTTACTTCCGATAATACCTATAATGAAATCATCGGCATACCTGACATATTTCATTCGCTTGTAATTCGTATCCATCTCGTTGCCGTATGGTATCTGGAATATTTGTTTGCTAATAGTTTTAATCTGCTCCATAAGCTCAATCCTTTCGGATTCATCTTCTACAGATCTTAGGTGTTTCACAGTTTTGCGTTTCTTACTTTCTAATCGTCTGCATTCGAGATTCCGTTTGCGCCCTTTTCCACAATCGAAGTTTATTATGTACTCTTCCATGTATTTGTCGAGCTTGTCGAGGTATATGTTCGCCAGTATTGGACTGATGATACCTCCTTGCGGCGTTCCGCTGTAAGTCTTATGGAATTTCCAATCTTCGATATACCCAGCATTAGCAAATTTTCGGATTAGTCTTAGAAAACGCTCATCTGCGATGCGTTCTTTAAGTACATTAATCAACACATCATGGTTGATGTTGTCGAAGAATCCTTTTATATCGCCTTCGATAAACCATTTGGCTCCATTAAATGCTCTTTTTATATAAGCTAAAGCCGTGTGGCAACTTCGGTTAGGACGAAAACCATGTGAGGAGTGTTCAAAACTTCCCTCATAAATTGCTTCTAATATCATCCTTACTACCTCTTGCACAAGTTTATCGTTAAATGTTGGTACTCCGAGAGGGCGCATTTTTCCATTTTTCTTAGGAATATACACTCTTCTCGATGGTTGGGGCTGATAACTTTCATCTTTCAATGAGGTTATCAGTTGCTCAATACGAGATAGGCTCATTTCGTCAATGGTTTTACCATCTGAGCCTGCTGTCATGTTGCCTTGTTTTGCATAAATGCGTTGATAAGCAACATAAAACATCTCTTCGTTGAACAGAATTCGGTACAGACGGTCGTATTTGTACAAAGCGTCATTACTGTGTTCTGTTAGACTGTTTAATACTCTTTCTGGATTTCTCATAATGTCTCACACATTATCCGTTAATAATATTAAAATGTTAGCTGCCACCCTTCGCCATGTACAAGGCTTTCCCTTGCTCGGACTACTATGGTGGCTCCGTTAC
>NZ_BMPB01000027.1 GCF_014647375.1 Parabacteroides faecis | reverse complement strand
GGTTAAAACCAACGGCAAATGAACCTGTAATAGTCATGTCACTTTGATTATAGGATAGTTCAATTCTGATAATAAATGAATATATGAATAAAATCTTTTTATTGTTTTTTTTCTGCTTTCTCTTTTTCCGTGGACAGGCTGCTGATAAGCTATACTGTACCGATGAGGACCGCGCTGTCTATGACCGCTATCTTTCAGAAATGACTCCGGTGAAGTCGTTGCCAACCGGAGAGTTAATGGTTAAGACAGCCCGTTTCTTCCTGGATGCGCCTTATGTGGCAGCCACATTGGAAAAGGAACCCGAAGGCCTGGTGATCAATCTTCGGGAAATGGATTGTATGACATTGGTAGAGAATGTTGTCGCTTTAACGAAGACTATGCAATCAGCTACCCCGTCTTTTGATGAGTTTTGTAAGAACCTGCAAACGATCCGTTATCGTAACGGGGAAATCCATGATTATACCGACCGTTTGCATTATACGACAGACTGGATCTTTGAGAACCAACGAAAAGGAATAGTAAAAGATGCTACCCGGGAAATAGGAGGAGTCTCCTTGCCTGTCGACGTATCCTTCATGTCTACACATCCGGATAGTTATAAGCCTTTGAAAGAGCATCCGGAACTTGTTGCCCGGATCGCAGCAAAAGAAAAAGAGATCAATGCCCGTCCTTATTATTATATTCCGGAATCGGATATAAACAAGTTGGCAGAAGGAATAAAGGACGGAGACATCGTCTGTTTCGTCACGACTATCAAAGGGCTGGACATTTCTCATGTCGGCATTGTTTGCCGGGTAGGGGATGAACTGACCTTTATCCATGCATCTACTACGCAAAAGAAAGTGATAGTCAACGAAGCTCCTTTACAGGAATACGTGGAAAGTATCAAGCGTAACAGCGGTATAATGATCGTCCGCCCACAAATGTCCTATTAAAATAGTTCGAAAGCAAACTTGAGGCCGATATTCTGGTATTTCCATCTATCGAATCCGGCGAAGGCGGCAACGTTGAAAATATGGTTACCGAAACCATATCCCACCTCTGTGTAACTTGGCAAAACGGGTGTCCACAGTTGGCTGAAATAAAACCGTTCAGACAGAATGTACTTAGATGTTTTCTTCTTGAAAAGTTGTGACAGGATGAAGGGACTTTCGTACATAATATGTCCTTGCACATATTTGTCGGATGCATTGAACCAGAAACTCCTTAGCTGGTTGAATACTCCTCCGAATTCATCTCCCCACGATTCCGGGAACTGGCGGCGTGAGAAATAACGGAAATCGGCAAAGTAAATAGATTTGGGATTCAGATAAATACCTCCGCTGATGTGATAATTGAGTTTTCTGGACAAACCGAGTGCAATGCTTTGGTGAATATCCGCTTCGATCCGTCCGTAATCGCCGGAACTTTTACCTACTCCGGGGATTGCACGGGCAAATTCGACTGAGATGGTCGGATAATAGGAATACAGATATTCTTTGCGATATCCGTCCATCCAGTAATACTGGCGTGGCGTATAGGAAATGCCGACGACGGGAGTAAAATCATGATAGTTCTCATTGATGATCTCTTCAACGCCTTCTCCGGGGTTGGGTATCTGGCTTTTCTTTTTTACGGGTATGCGGCGGTGATAGGCTGCACCTGCCCAGACTTGAAAACCGTTGAACAACTCAATATTGTTACGGATCTCTGCATAATAATGTTTAAAGTATTCCAGATTCAAATCGTCAAAATTGAATGTGGAATCTTTCAACTGCTCGTTTATCTCTTTCATAATGGCTGAAGAGTAACTCTGGTTACCATTACCGATCGAGAGGCTCAATATGCCTTTTTTTTCCGGCAGATATTCCCAGTCTCCGGACACGGTGAAAAAGATTTCTTTCCGTTTGAATACGAAACCGATATCCGGGCGGAAGCGGATCTGACGGTCTTTGTCGAATGTCTTGCTGATGCGCAAACGTTGTCGGTAAGTAATACCGTTATGTCCTGAATATCCCAACTGGAAGGGGTTGAATATCCCGGAATATTTCAGACGGGTGGTCTTGTAATCCATACTGATCGTATTCGTGAACTTCTCCGTCAGTTTCAGGTATTTCGTGATATTGGCAGTGTCTATTCTTTGCTCATTGTTATCACTGTCTATATGGTATAAGGATTGTTCTTCTTTTGTTAAAGGAATATCCCGTTCTTTGTTCCAGAAAGCAGTGTCTGTGATAATTGGGACTGTATCTGAAGATAACTTATAATATCCGGTCAGATCCAGTGACCTCTTTTGTTGAGTTTCATTATCTTCTTCCACCCATTCCACCGCTTTATAAGTGAATGAAGAATGATAGCTGGTAGCAATGGCATTCCCCAGAACATGGTAACGCAGATATAGGCTCGCCTTATCCGGAAGGATAAAGCGTCGGTAATCGCGTCCGAATGTCATGACCAGGTTGAATTCGGCGAAATCGAAACGTCCGTTTACATCTATTTTGTCGATGATCCAGGACTGGTCACGGATATACAGGTCGCCGCAGATAAGTTTCTGGCTCCATAACTTCGGCATGAAGCGTATTTTATAAATCTTCAGTCCGCTGGTATCGCTTACACTCTCCAGGTCGAATGTATAGAATTTGGATGCTTGCTTGGTCATGGGGGTGATGATACCCTCGTTGTATATGGTGGAGGAATATACATTCAGGTTGAGGAATCCCAGTGCTTCCTGTTGCTTTTTGCTGTTGGGAATACTGTTTCCGTTTACAGCCCGGAAGTTATGCAGGAAATTGTTGGGAGCGTTGAACTTGGAATCGCTGATCATCTCGAAGATCATATCCTTATTTTTCCGGTCTACAGGGAAAAGATGATGGGCGAAACGCATCAGAAAGTTTTGTTTGAGTATTTCCGTCCGTCCTTTTATATATATTTCCGCTTCGTACCGGGAGAGGACATGCTGGTATTTTTCGGCGTTTTTAATCACCTCTTCCATAATGGAATCCGCTTTTACAGACGATTCTGTTTTCTCCTTTAAGTCGGGCAACACCTTATTTCTATAATTGCTTTCCGCTTTGGCGAGAGCATTTATAGTCAATAAAATCAGAGTAAATATCAAAACGTATCTTTTCAACAAATTATCACCCCTTTTGATGCAAACGTAACGAATAAAATTGAAATGAGTAGCAAAAGAAAGTAAAATGTATCCGGGAACACAATTTATAGTATCAAATATTTTACTATTTCAAAAGAAAAGTTGTACATTTGTGCTTCATAAGTATGTTATAAAACAGTCGTGGTTAAGCAACAAAAAGAAGAGGTCGATCTGTCGGCCAGTTTAGCAGAAGTATGGAGAGTTCTGACCGAAAAGGAACGGGACATTCTCCGTAATAATTCGACGATCCAGCATTTCAAACGTAACGAGTTGATCTATTGCGAGGGCGACGAACCAAGGGACATGATGTGCTTACTGAGAGGCAAAGTGAAAATCTTTAAGGAAGGTGTTGGCGGTCGTAGCCAGATCATCCGGATGATTAAGCCTGTACAGTATTTTGGTTACCGTGCTAATTTTGCTCAGGAAAATTATCTGACGAATGCGTCTGCATTTGAGGCATCTGTTGTTTGTCTGATACCGATGACAGTGGTTACTGAGCTGTTGATGGGTAACCCTAACCTGGCCATGTTCTTTATTCGCCAGTTGTCGTTTGACCTGGGGGTTGCGGATGAACGTACCGTTAACCTTACGCAGAAGCATATCCGGGGTCGTCTGGCAGAATCTTTGTTATTCCTGAAAGATAGTTATGGATTGGAAGAAGACGGGGCTACTTTGAGTATTTACCTGTCGCGTGAAGATTTGGCAAATTTGTCGAATATGACCACTTCCAATGCTATCCGTACTTTATCTACTTTTGTAGCTGAGCGCATCATCGCTATCGACGGTCGGAAGATCAAGCTGATAGATGAGGATAAGCTGAGGAAGATCAGTAAAATGGGATAATAAGAATAATACATTAAAAAAGGAGCTTCGGGAATGAGGCTCCTTTTTTTGTGTCCGTATGTTTCTTTAGGGGCATTATATCCCCCTTTTTCTTATTGGAATCTTATTTCCTGATCGCCTCACGGATACGTACTAACCGGGTTAACAGACCTTCCAGCAAGTCTAACTGTAACATGTTCGCTCCGTCGGATTTTGCTTTAGCAGGTTCCGGGTGAGTTTCGATGAATAGTCCGTCGGTTCCTACGGCGATAGCGGCTTTGGCTATTGTCTCGATCAGGGCGGGCAGACCGCCTGTTACGCCAGATGTCTGGTTGGGTTGCTGTAAGGAATGGGTGACGTCCATGATGACCGGGTAACCGAATTCCTGCATTTGCGGGATTCCGCGATAGTCGACAACCAGGTCTGTGTAGCCGAATGTCGTGCCTCGTTCGGTGATCATAACGTTGTCATTTCCTGCATCGGCCACTTTCTGTACGGCAAACTGCATGGCTCCCGGAGAAAGGAACTGGCCTTTTTTGATATTGACAATTTTTCCTGTATTGGCGGCGGCAACCAACAGGTCGGTCTGACGGCACAGGAAAGCAGGGATCTGGAGGACATCGACATACTCGGCGGCCATGGCTGCTTCGTGTGTTTCATGGATGTCCGTTACGGTCGGAACGTTGAAAGTTTCGCTGACCTTGCGTAAGATCTTCAGGGCTTTTTCATCGCCGATCCCGGTAAATGAATCCAGGCGGGAGCGGTTCGCTTTGCGGTATGAGCCTTTAAAGATGTAGGGAATATTCAGCTTCTCGGTGATACCCACAACCTTTTCTGCAATGTGCAGAGCCATATCTTCCCCTTCGATCACGCATGGACCGGCCATCAGGAAGAAGTTGTCTTTATTCTTAAAATCGTTAATTGTTATCATAATCGTTATGTTGTTTTATTTCAGTTTTTATCAAATTTGAACTATCCTATAATCAAAGTGACATGACTATTACAGGTTCATTTGCCGTTGGTTTTAA
>NZ_BMPB01000026.1:6590-6812 GCF_014647375.1 Parabacteroides faecis | reverse complement strand
CATGCCAACGCAAGGCAAGGCAAGGCATGCCAAGGCCATGCCATGCCAAGCTTCCAATAGCCTCACTTTCTCGAAATGCCTTGAATGGGGCAATGCCAAGGCCAAGCCAAGGCAAGGCATGTCAAGCCCAAGGCATGCCAAGGCCAAGACACGACATGCTAAGGCAAGGCAAGGCATGCCAAGGCCAAGGCACAACATGGCAGGGCAAAACGCATGGCAAGC
>NZ_BMPB01000025.1 GCF_014647375.1 Parabacteroides faecis | reverse complement strand
GCCGACCATTGTACCTTTAACAACAATCGATGCACCAATGATTGGCTCATTATCATCCGCCGAAATAACAGTACCTGTTACTTTCGTCGTCTGAGCAGTCGCCAATCCAATGCCTAAAAACAGGCAAAACAGAAGATAAGTCAACTTCTTCATAGACACACTTTTTTATTTAACTATAAGATAACTAATTTGTACTATATTATATAGAATTCGCCTAAAACCTATTATAAAACATATCAGAGAAGCCGCAAATGTAATAATAAATTTATTATAACACTAAAAAAGTAACAGGAATTTACCAAAAACAGACTGTTAATTAACAAAGTAGCATGAAAAATGGCACTTTGAAGAGAAATTTCTCGTTTTTATTTTCACATTTCATCTAAATAGACGTTTTAAAATTACCTATTTTTAACCAGGTCATTTTCACATTTAGGCTAAGATTTATTTGGCCTGAAAAGTGACAGGTTCCATTTGGGTAGAAAAAGTAATCTTATTTTTTATTCATAAGTTCGTTTAGAGATGGTTTGATGAAATCCAATGAGTTTCTATAAAAACAGAGAAGATTGTTTATGTGTGAAAAAATGTATATAACAAGACATAATAAAATCTCTTTATCAGGAGTGTTTCATACTATTATGAATTATATATTAGTTGGATAGAAAAGTATAAAAAAGATACCGATATATCTTTTAGATAATTAATATTAAGTCTTCTTCCCTTGATTTTACATTCGTGTAAGAGGTATTCGCCGAGTTCTGCAAAGACTCTGATTGTATCATACGTAGGTATGGAAACTCAAGAGCTCTCTGTCTCTCCTGTGGTTCATATCAAATTAAAATCTGATACTCAAAATCTTGACGAAGTTGTCGTTGTAGGGTATGGAACTCAACGCAAAAAAGACGTAACAAGCTCTATTGCGAAAGTTGGAGGAGAAACCCTCAGTAACCTGGTGGCATCCTCATTTGATACCCAGTTGGCAGGACGTGCCGCCGGGGTTCAAGTAACCACTCCTAGCGGGGTACTTGGTGCCGGGCCTCAGTTTAAAGTTCGTGGTATGAGTACCATCAGTTCCAGCTCTCAGCCTCTGTTCATCGTAGATGGTATGCCTATTGCTACCGGAGACAATGGAGATGGTAAAACAGGTTTGGGACAGTTGTATGCATCATTCAATGCCATGTCGGATATAAACCCGAATGATATTGAATCAGTTGAAATATTAAAAGACGGTGCTGCTACGGCTATTTATGGTTCACGTGCAGCGAATGGCGTTGTTTTGATTACTACGAAAAAAGGAACAAAAGGACGTGCTAAAGTTACTTATGACGGATATGTAAGTGCAGCCAGTGCTGCTAAATTGCATGATCTTTTGGGTGCAAAAGATTTTGTCATGATCGCTAATGAAAAATTAGAGAACTGGGAAGAGAAAGGACAAGCGGTTTATAATGCTTCAGATCCTGATACAAAGTGGAACGATTATATCTTCCAGACCGGTTTCCAGCATAATCACAACGTTGCAGCCAGCGGTGGTACAGATAAAAGTCAGTATTATGTATCTTTCGGGTTTACAGAGCAGGAAGGTATTGTTCGTTCAAATGATATGAATCGTCTGACTTTGAAAGCCGATTTGACCCAGCAGGCAACAAAATGGTTACGTATTGGTTTGAATGGCCAGATGAGCCGTACAAAATTGAATGGTATATCAAATTCGGAGAACTCACTGGGTGGTGTAGGTTTTGCCGGAGTTCGTATGCTTCCGAATGTGGCCGTTTTCGATCCGACTGATCCGACCGGATATAATATCGATAAGGAAAGCCGCAAAACATTGGGACGTGGTAATAACCTTTCTTATATTGATAATGGTATTCAAAACATTGTCTGGGCATTGGATAATAATGTGAACCGCTCTACCAATACACGTGTCATCGGTGGTGGTTGGGCTGAAATCACTATTATGGACGGACTTACACTGAAAACTCAGGGAGGTCTTGATATCTCTAATGTAAAAGACTTTATGTATTGGGACTCTGAATCAGGTGACGGTTACGGACGTAAAGGTTTGCTTGAAGAAGTAAACACAACGTATGAAAACTGGAACTGGCAGAATATCCTGAATTTTAATCGTTCATTTAATGATGTGCATAATTTAAGCGCAACAGCTGTTCAGGAATACACTCACAGTGAGTATGAATATACAGATGCTGCCGTTCAGCAGTTGTCTGACAGGTTCTTTACAGACCATATTATCTCCAATACTTTTGGTATAAAAGATATCGGCGGATACAAAACATTTAACGGACTTGCTTCTTATATGTTCCGCGCAAACTATAATTATGATAGTAAATATTATGCGGGTGCATCTATCCGTTACGACGGATTATCCAGCTTACCGGAAGATACTCGTTGGGGTACATTCTGGGGGGCTTCCGTTGCATGGCGTTTATCTCGTGAGAATTTCTGGAAAGACGCTCAGGTGAACGAATGGTTCAACGATTTGCGTATCCGTGCTAGCTACGCTACATTAGGTAATTCCGATCTGGGAAATAACTTCCCATACCTAGGAACTTATGGTGCAAAACTATACGGCTCACAATCCGGTGTAGCCTGGAACCGTATGGGTAATAACAACCTGAAATGGGAAACGACTGAAACGTTTGACTTGGGTCTGGATGGTTCTTTCTTCAACAACCGCCTGACATTTGAATTGGCTTATTGGCAAAAGAATTCAAAAGACCTTGTATTGGAAGTTCCGACTCCTCCGACAATGGGTATTCCTTACAACTCATATTATGATAATATCGGTAAAATCAAAAACTCCGGATTTGAGTTGACCGTAAGCGGTACAGTTATCTCAACGAAAGACTGGAACTGGCGTTCTGAGTTGAACTTCTCTACTGTAAAAAATACTGTTAAGTCATTGTATGGTGGAACGGATATCATTGATAATTATACAATTATCCGTGAAGGTGAATCTTATCGTTCACTATACGGATACGACTATTACGGTGTCAATATGGAAAACGGTAACCCTATCTGGAGAAAAGCGGATGGCAGCCTGGTGCAGTTCGATACATTCGGCTCGTATGACTATGTTGAATATGATCCGTCCAACCCTAAAGACGTATCAAAATCTTCCTCTTTGGGGTCTAGCGACCGTAAAATCTTAGGATCTTCTATGCCTACCTGGTATGGCGGATGGAACAATACGATCACCTATAAAGATTTCGATTTGAATATATTCCTTCGTTTCTCCGGTGGTAATAAAATCATGAATGCTTCTCGCCAGAGTGCTTTGATGAATATGGAATTTGCTAATAATGGTAAGGAAATTTTGGGCAGATGGGTATCTCCTACAGAAACGGGTGATGGTATGACTCCAAGAATCGGTTACAATGACCAGTCTGTCTTGTTCAATGACGGCTTCACCGATTCTCACTTTGTGGAAAAAGGTAATTACTTGAAGCTGTCAAACCTGGCTCTGGGATATACTTTGCCGAAATCTGTTTTATCGGCAATAAACATAACCAAGATCCGTGTGTATGCACAGGCTCAGAACTTATTCACTATCACAGGATACTCAGGTTTGGATCCGGAAACTAACACTCGTTTGGGCGTAGACTGGAATGGTATGCCTCAGCAGCGTTCGTTTACTTTTGGAGCAAATGTCACATTCTAAGAATATAAATCAGTAGAAAAATTACAATTATGCTAAATAGAAAACTATATAAAAATATATCAGTTGTAGCATTAGGCGCAGCCTTAATTTCGCTACCCTTATTCACTGCTTGCGAAAGCGATGTGGTGGATCTGTCTCCGGTTGATAAATTCTCCGATTTGACAGCTTACGGTACTCCGGCACGATGCGAGTTATCTATGATCGGTGCTTATGATGCTGCCCAGTGTGGTATGTATATCAATTCTGACAATGGCTGGCAGCGTGGTTATCCATTCGGGGCTGCCAGTATACAACAAGGAGAAATGAGAGGTGAAGATATGAACCTGACGGCCGTATTTTACGATTACACCTATTCAGCGACCTACAATTTATCTACAGCGAATAATGTCGCTATGTGGGAAACCTCTTTTGAGGCTATAAACCGTTACAATACAGTGTATGCAGGTCAGGAATATGCCGGTAGCAATGGCATACTCGATGAAGCGACAGCCAATCAATATAAAGGCGAATGTCTGTTTTTACGTGCCTTGACATACCATAATTTAATGATTCATTATGCACTTCCTTACAATGTGGATGGGAATAATAATTATGGTATGCCTCTGTATACTACGGCAATTAATACACCGGAAGCTATTCAGGAAGCATTACAGATTGGCCGTTCGACTGTTGCCGAAACATATGCGCAAATCCTTAAAGATCTGGATGATGCAGAACAATTATTGCCAGATGTTATCACAGCGGGCAAGATATCCCGCGCGTCAAAAGGGGCAGCTGTCGCTTTAAAGACCCGTGTTTATCTGCATATGCGGAATTGGGCTAAAGTTATTGAAGAAGCTGAAAAACTGGAAGGCGGACGTTTCCAACTGGAAACAGATCCGGTTACTCCATTTACTTCAAGTGCCGATAACAAAGAATCTGTTTTCTCGATCGAAAATAGTACGGAAGACAATCCGGATGTCAACGGTTCTTTAGGTCAGATGATGTCGGGTCGTAACGGAGGACGTGCCATTATAACTTCATCTCCTACCGTTTATAACTCCAAATACTGGACAAAAGACGACAAGCGTCGTAACTTGCTACTATACCGTGAATCTGATAAATATTATTACTGTGATAAATATCAGGATCCTACTTCTCAGGATGCATGGGCCCCGATTCTCCGTTATTCAGAAGTGCTTCTGAATGAGGCTGAAGCTGCAGCACGTAGCAACAATAAGACGTTAGCTCTTGAAAAGTTGAATGAAGTGCGCGACAGATCATTGGCAAATCCTGCACAGGAAAGTTATAAGGCTTCGGATTTCGCTGATACCAAAGCACTGTTAGAAGCTATTCTTTGGGAACGTCGTATTGAATTTCATGGTGAAGGCCGTCGTTGGGAAGATATTCATCGTCTTGCAAATGATGATCTATTCCCGTCCGGTGGTATCCCTGCTAAAATTGAATACAACAACAGCAAGGGTGTAGGTGCATTCGTTGTAAACGGAGAGGTTAAATCTGAATGGTATAGTTCCAGCAAAAAGTTTATTCCTTATACTGATAAACGTTTTATCTGGCCTATTCCGTTAAACGATATTTTAAGAAATCCGACTTTATCGAAGCAGCAAAATGCAGGTTGGGAGTAAATCTCATATTGACAAGAAGATATTTTTTTGGGCCTTTACGCATTAAATAGATATGTTAAAAAATATTAGTCGCCAGGGTATTTTCATTTACCCGGTATATTAATCCGATTTACCCGGTAAGGTAGTGACAAATTGATAATTAGAAAAAAAGGTGTCCGGGTAAATATTTTAACGTAAAAAGATGGATGTAACCAACAAATTTGAAATCGATTGATTTCAAATTTGTTGGTTACATCTGTTTTAATTACCTTTGTTTCAATCGAAAAATAGATAAAAGTTATGAATACTCCTTTTGTGTATGGCCGCATAGCCGACAAAGATAATTTTACAGACAGGGTACAAGAGGTTAAGTTGCTTACCCAAAATTTCAATGGCTTGGTTAATACCGTCATTATTTCTCCACGCCGTTGGGGAAAAACTTCTTTGGTAAGTAAGACGGCACAAATTCTTCAAAGTTCAAGTAGGGATTTTATTATTTGTCAGGTAGACATATTTAACTGCCGGACAGAAGAAGAATTTTATGTTGCTTTTGCCAATGCGTTGCTAAAAGTTTCAACCTCTGCCTGGGAAGAATTTGTATCCGGTGTAAAAAAATATTTAGGAAAAATGGCTCCGCTTATTTCAGTATCAGACAGTAGTCAAACCTATGAGTTTTCATTCGGAATAAGTTTTAAGGATAATAAGATGGGATATGATGAAATATTGGATTTACCGCAAGTTATAGCGAATGATACCGGGAAAAAAATTATTGTCTGTATCGATGAATTCCAAAATATCAATGAATACGAAGATTCTTTGGCTTTCCAACGTAAACTGCGCGCTCATTGGCAGAAACAAACATCTGTCTGTTATTGTCTTTACGGGAGTAAACGGCATATGTTACTGGATATTTTTAATGACTATAGCATGCCATTCTATAAATTCGGGGACATTTTATTTCTTCACAAGATAGGAAGGGAAGATTGGATTTCATTTATTTCCAGTCGCTTTTCCGATACCGGAAAAGAAATTTCAAAAGAATTATGTAATCAAATAGCAGCCAGGGTAAAGGATCATCCATATTATGTTCAGCAGTTAAGCCAACAAGTTTGGTTACGTACAGAAAAAAAGTGTACCGACAGTATTCTCGATGAAGCATTCTTAAGTCTGACTGGTCAGTTAAGCCTTCTGTTTGCCAATATAATAGACACATTAACATCCAAGCAAATTAATTTTCTATTGGCGGTGGCAGATGGTGTCACAAATTTCTCGTCGAAAGATGTTCTTACAAAATATAAACTGGGAACTTCTGCAAATATAAAAAATCTAAGAAAGGCGACTTTGGAAAAAGATTTAATAGACATTCTACCCGGAAATATAACCGAACTTCAGGATCCTGTTTTTGAATATTGGATAAAAAATATTTATACTGGTTCACTACGATAAACACCCCACTTTAGGTAGAATTTGAGTATGTAAATTAGCTACTCAAATTCTACTGTCTTTTTTCAGTACAAATTATCATAAGTTAGATTTCAATCGATATAAAAAATAATCCATTAGTTTAAGCTATTTGGATAGGGTATTTATTGGATTTACAGAGATTTACGCAT
>NZ_BMPB01000024.1 GCF_014647375.1 Parabacteroides faecis | reverse complement strand
CGACTATAAGAATACGATTGACTATGCCGAAGAAAGAGGGGTGGAAAAAGGACGGAAAGAAGGCATCTACTCCGTAGCAAAAGCCATGAAAGAGAAAGGTCTTCCTCTCCTGACAATTGCAGAGGTAACCGGCCTCAGCAAGACGGAGATAGAGACATTATAATTTCATAATAAATATGTAACGAAAACAAGGTGGCTTCATTCGAGACTACCTTGTTTTCGTTACATATTAGTTCTATTTTTTCCATATTCTAATCAAAAAGAGCAACAGTCATTCCCCTTAACTGAAGAGCCGACAGCAGTATAACCCCATAATCCCAGTACTACAGTCCTATCACAGTCAGCACTAGCATGCTGTTACGAGCAACACAGGTATGCTACGGATTCATTTAGTAGGTTTATTCAGCTTTCTGAATATACAAATGATCGGTCAGAACATTCGTATAAGTCTGAACCGGAATACCATCGTAATTATTCAGCTCGCCGACAAGGATCAACTCAGCCTCTTCCATCCATGGCTGGAAAGAAAATTCTTTTTTATAACTGACCTCCTGCAATAAGGTCGGATTGCTTTTCAAGACAACATAAGCATCTCCGTCCGCTACCTGCTTTCCTTCAAAAGCAACCATGCGTTCATACATTTTTTGCTTATTCGCCCCATTGATACGGATAGGAGCCAAACGAAACGAATTGTTCCCCTGACGCAATACCGGAGTCAGCAACAATGTCTGATAACGTCCGACGGACACGCCACTCAGTAAAAGATCCATATCCAACTTCAAACGGCCGTGCTCTACTTCAGCCTTGTTTTGTTTGATATTAACCAGGCCATTGTAAACTGTAGCCTGCGCTTGTGTCTGCGACTGCAACTGCATAGGGCACAACTGCATAATCAACAGAAAAAGGAATATATAGACCGGAGTTTTCATCGTTCACTTATTTAACTATATATACAATACTAACACCGAGCTTGGTCGGTCCGAAGTAGTTATTACGGTACTTATAAGCAGATTCGCCGTCTGCAGGGTAAGCCGATTTATCGTATTCAAAATGAACAAAACCGACTCCTGCTGAAAATTCGATGTTCCAATGCGGAGAAAGATACAACTGATATCCGTAAGAGAGACCACCGCCATATCCGTTACCGTCGTAGGCAAATTTCTTTTTCATCACCGACATGAAGTTCGAATTGGCAATGTCGTAATCGATATAAATACCATGAACCCCAAAGTAATGACCGTTAAACTTTTCGTGCAGCCAGTAGCGGGCTTCGGGTTGTACCATCCAATGCTTCCACGACTTGTCGCTCACGATATCCCATCCGTTATAGTTCCCGGAAATATCCAGCGACCAGTGTTGATTGAATCCCACTTCTACGCCCAGATTCACCGTTGCGGTTGCATCGTACAGGATATTGGACTTGACAGCTACAGTCTGCGCCTTTCCCTCCCAGCCCAGACAACACAAAAGCAATGCGATAAATAGTATTTTTTTCATATTAATTTCTTTTTCTCTACATGCTTTAAAATCAATTAGCACACAAAGATAGAAAAAAGAAATATAAATAATTAGATGCAAACAAATTATGCGTAACTTTGTTACGATAAAAAACAAGGCATGAAAATCAAATTTATCATTTATAGTTTCCTCTTTACTCTATTACTGGGTAGTTGTGACAAAGAAGAGATCAAGAGACCGACAGGAACGCCACAGCGTACAATTCTAGCCTATATGATTGCCAGCAATCTCGGAAGCGACATACGTGCTAACATCTCTCAAATGATGACAGTAGCATCCGATAAAGAACGGAATTGGGGGAATCTGGTCATATATTATTCAGAAAGCAAAAGCAGATCTTATCTGTTCCAGATAAAAGAAGATAAAAACGGGAATGTAGTAACAGATACTCTCCGTTTCTATGAGAATCAGAGTGCGATCCTACCAGAGACTATGCATAACGTGATAAAGGAAACGATCGAATTGTTTCCTGCAAAAAGTTATGGATTGATCTTATCCAGTCATGCAACCTCCTGGTTGCCGGGAAATTTTTCTTCTCTACGCTCTTTCGGGGCGGAGAATTACAAATATATGGAAATAACCGAACTGAATGAGGCTCTGGAAGGTTTCCATTTCGACTTTATGCTTTTCGATGCCTGCTATATGAGCGGTATTGAATGTGCTTACGAATTGAAAGACAAGACTGATTACCTTCTGGGATCACCAACAGAAGTACTCGCACGCGGATTTCCTTACGAAGACTTCTTACCAGCTCTGTTCAAAGAAAAAGCAGATCTGGAACAAGTTACCAAAAGTTTTTATGACTACTATAGTAACAATAGTTCTCCATACGGAACCGTGTCACTGATAAAGACAAGCGAATTGGACGAATTAGCCCTGATAGTCAATGAAATATTAAAAGACAAAACAGAAGAGGATATCTATGCTTTGCCTTTGTCTGATATGCAGATTCTGGAATATCTGACTACAAGCAAGCCGCATATGCTTTACGATTTCGATGATTTCATCCGGCATTTGGCAAGCAATGAACAGTACGAACGTTTCACCACCAGTATGGAAAAAGTTATTGTCAGTAAATATGCTACTCCATATTCGTTTTATGCAGCTATATATTCAGCTAAAAAAATCGATCACTATTCCGGCCTTTCGGTCTTCGTACCTCAACCTTCTCTGACCAGATTGTTTGATTGGTACAAGCGGCTTGCATGGTATAAGGCGGTTTATTAATAAAAAACAGAAGCCGCTATGACGAGACTTTTAGTTATAGTCTTTCATAGCGACTTTTATCCTATTTACAAACTTGCAATATTATTTATCTTTTTGTTTTAAATTCATCTTCATTCATAGGCATTACAATTATTTCGATTAAGGCTCTATGCCCATCGGAGACATACAAATGTAAAGCTTCCAAATATCTCCAACAAACATAAAGTGATATATTAATGAACGACTTATCCACACTTTTTACCGGGTCGGAAATATATGTTTATATCTTTTCACTGTGCCGGTAGTATGATATAACTCGGCATAGAAAATATAAATGCCTGTTTGCAGTTGCTTCCCGGATAAGGCATAGCCGTCCCAGGTCAACTGTCCTTTCATGCCTAACAGTTCGTGGTTGGCGATTTCGGCAACACGGATACCGGCCAGATTGAAGATAAAGACACGGCAGCTATATCCCGGCTGGTCGAGATAATAAGATATGGTATAATGACCGGAACTCTCATCCCACTGTGGAACCTCAATACCGGTAGGTTCATCCGGACTATCAGGATCATCCGGAGAAGAAATATCCGATTGAGAATTTTGATAACCGGGTGTTCCATAACCGGCTGTGGCCGAAGCAGAAGTCCAGTTTGCAGCCGATTGTGTTTCTGCCTCAGGGTCGATCCGTTCAAGAGCTACGCCTTTCTGGTCTTTCACAGAGGAAGCATGCCATTTGGAAGAATAAGAAACCTCATCGATCACAACTTCATCTTTCGTCCGAAATAACACGAGTGTAGAAGAAGTATTTGCCAGTATGGGGAGTTTGGGTACCTCAAACAGAGAAGAGGGGGACAAGATTGTATAAAAATCGGTGACACCCGACAGGTTCTTTGTCAGTAGTACATAACCGTCAGGTTCAATCATCGAGGCAACAGAAGATAGCGGATAACGGGTATTCAACGTTCCATCAGCCTTACGGACAGCAATCGATAAACCGGATACCGGCAAAGCATGTCCCGAACGGTTATACAGTTCGATATATTCACTACCACCGGTAAAAGGATTGGGAAGAAGTTCGTTGATAACAAACTCCCCCGGCTCGACAGTTATATCAGGGAGAGACGGCTCATCCGGAGTATCCGGTTCATCGGGTTCGTCAGGTGTAACAGGTTCATTTGGCTTTTCCTCTCCCTCGCCTGATGAATTAGCAGAGCCAGGAGTACCCCCACGCAGATCGGAAGAGAGATGCCAGCCGGAAGAAGAACGCTCCCAGGATTTGGCAGGGGTAGCTTTTTCATAGGTTACTTCATCGATGATAACACCGGATGGAGTTTTCAATGCTAAATGTTGCCCGGCATCATTTAAAGCATAAAATTTTTCTATTGGTATAACGACACCATCACCACTATAATCTATATTACTATTATATAACAACGCATATTCATGAGGTGGTAATACAACATCAGGTAATACCTTACGTTTATTCCCATTCCAAAGTTCTAATTCATTTAATGAAAATATACGATCTGTCGGATTATATAGCTCTACATATTCGAAGAAGGAACCGTCGCCAGGTTTAGCCATAATTTCATTAATGACAATTGCTTTTGAATCAGAAGGCTCCTCATCTCCTTCCCCTTCTTCCTCCACTGTTACTTTCTCTGAATAGCCGTCAAGTGTACTTCCTTTCTCATCCATTACGCCAGAATAGGAAATTGTATAAACCTCTCCTGTCTTCATTTCTTCCGGATAATGAGTATTTACAATCTTCCGACTTTCATCAGCATATGTAATACGGTCAGCATTCCCTATGTTGGAAACAGAAAATGTAGCCTGTTCCGTTTTAACCGGAAGATCAAACACAAATTGCAGATCAGAGAGAGTCAAAGGTTCTATTGACAACAGTTTAGGCAATGTGATATCGGGTTCTGAAGGATCATCAGGTTCTTCCGGATCTTCACTCGGTTCTGTAACTGTTGGGGTTATTTTATCTGAAACATAGATATTATCCAACAGAAAATGTTTGTTTCTACCTCCCGTATAAATAATATTAATAAGGAAATAACCAGAATCTTTAGCCGCTATTATTGGATAAGTACAGGAACCTTCTAGTTTATAATAAGTTTCATTTATTTGACGAGAGTACATTGTCCAGTACTTATTATCTTCCAACGTTACTTTAATGGCAAGATGTGTTTTATTACCCAAATTATTTTCTTGCCTTTCAAACATATCTTTCTGTTTACTCCTACGGAAACCGATTTTATTTTTTCCTGCAAAACCTATTTGTACATAATAGTAAATACCTCCTTCATCATAAAGAGCGATACGTACATTATTATTATCACTAGGATTTGTATTTATCTGCGCCTCAAACTCCCATTGCATATTTGAGGCATAAGGGATGATATGCTTCAATGAAGCAATGCCACTTTTCCCTCCAGGAGCATTTAATTTTAACTGTCCGCCTTCTATAAGGAAAGAATCACGACCACCTATCCAACCTGCATTAAGAATAGGCCCATCAAATGTTTCTGTAAACTGTGCAAATGCACAAACAGGAAGTAATACAAGGATAAATAGAATAAATTGTTTCATAGCTATATAGTTTTGTTATAAAATTATCTATCTTTGCACGCTAATAGTTTACAACTATCCACGTGTCTTGATTTTGGATGCTGTAAAGTTATAACATTTTTTTTAAATACAATTTTAATTAGTGCTCAAAATGAAAGTAGCAATTGTTGGTGTGAGTGGAGCTGTAGGACAAGAATTCCTGCGCGTACTCGACGAAAGAAACTTCCCAATGGATGAGCTTGTGCTTTTTGGCTCATCTCGCAGTGCCGGACGTGTTTATACCTTCCGTGGTAAACAGTACACCGTTAAGGAGCTTAAGCATAACGACGACTTTAAGGGAATCGATGTTGCTTTTGTTTCGGCCGGTGGCAGTACATCTGTCGAATTTGCAGAAACCATTACAAAACATGGTACTGTGATGATCGACAACTCCAGCGCATTCCGTATGGATAACGATGTACCTTTGGTAGTTCCTGAAGTGAACCCGGAAGATGCACTGAATCGTCCTCGCGGTATCATTGCCAATCCGAACTGTACTACCATCCAGATGGTCGTTGCATTGAAGGCAATCGAAAAGGTATCGCATATCAAGCGTGTACATGTATCCACTTATCAGGCAGCCAGCGGTGCAGGCGCAACAGCTATGGCAGAACTGATCAAACAGTACGAACAACTCTTGAAGGGCGAAGAACCTACAGTAGAAAAATTCGCTTATCAACTGGCATACAACGTGATCCCTCACGTAGATGTATTCACTGATAACGGTTATACGAAAGAAGAAATGAAGATGTATAACGAAACACGCAAGATCATGCACTCAGATATCGAAGTGAGCGCAACCTGTGTACGTGTTCCGGTTATGCGTGCTCATAGCGAAGCAACCTGGATCGAGACAGAGCGTCCGATCAGCGTGGAAGAAGCCCGCAAGGCTTTCGCTGAAGGCGAAGGTATCATCCTGCAGGATGATCCGGCAAACAAAGACTATCCGATGCCTTTGTTCGTAGCCGACAAAGAACCGGTTTACGTAGGCCGTATCCGTAAGGATATCAGCAACCCGAACGGTCTGACATTCTGGACTGTGAGCGACCAGATCAAGAAAGGTGCTGCCCTGAACGCTGTTCAGATCGCTGAATACCTGATCAAGGTAAAAAACATAGGATAACAACTTTATAATCTTTCTATATATGGAAAGGGACGGTCTTCAACAGATCGTCCCTTTTTGTTTAATATAAAACAAAAGTATCTTTTATAATCGATAAAACAGGAGCCTTTCTATCTTCTATAATCGATAAAATTGCACTATATTTGTCTTATATCAAAGATACAGCAGTATGGAAAAGAATGTAATTAAATCTCTAATCATTGAATATCAGCAATTCACCGAGAAGATAACATTGACTGAACGAGATATTCATTTATCAGATCAGCTAAATTACGTATTTGTTGGTCTTCGCCGCGCCGGTAAATCTTATCTGATGTATCAACAAATACAACATTTACTGAAAGAAGAAATATGAAGATGAACTTTACTTTTATCATCAGAATATTGAAGTCGACTTTTATATACCAACACAAAAATTGGCTGTGCAGGTATCATACAGTCTGAAAGATGAAACAACACGCAAACGGGAAGTGACTGCTTTATTAAAAATAGCCAAAGTCATGTACGTAGATAAATTATTCATTATCACTCGAGACGAAGAAGAAACGATTATGGAAGATGGAAAAAAGATCACCGTTATCCCCATCTGGAAATGGTTACTTGAATAGGACGGTCTGTCGGAGACCGTCCCTTTTCATTTCTATCCGGCTTTGTTGATTCCATTGTCAATGTTTTCATCGCATTCCTTCAGTAGTATCTTCTTTAGTTTTTCTACCTTTTCAGGATATTGCCCTGACAAGTCATGACGCTCCTGCGGATCGTCTTTCAGGTTGTACAATTCAAAGACATCTTTTGCCCGGTAATAACGCAGCTTCCAGCCTTCGCCGGTCAGAATGCCCGGACCGTAGTTGGAACCGAATACCACATATCGCCCGGCCGGTATTTTTTCTCCTTTTACCAGAGTAGGGAGGAAAGAAATGCCATCCTTCTTTACCGGAAGCGATACCTGAAGCATCTCTGCCATTGTCGGCAAAAAATCATAATTGGAAACCAGTTCCTGACTCTTTATCCCGGCAGGGATTATCCCTTCCCCATAAAAGATCAGCGGAATATGTACGCCGCCATCCAGATTACTCCGTTTCAGACCTGCCATACCGGCATTACCGTTAAAGATATCTCCTGCCAGGTCGCTGTAATATTTATCCGTATAGTCGTCGAACAGCGTTCCTGTTTGCATATTCCTGTATGGTTTCTCACACCGTCCTTTCTGCGAATAATACGTTTCATGGCCATTATCGGCAGCAAAAACAAGGATCGTATTCTTATCCAGTCCCAATCGGCGGAGTTCATTCATGATCGCTCCCACATTATCATCCAGCAATTTGACCATGGAAGCATATTCTTTCTCTATCGGTGTCAGTTCCGGATTATTCGCCAGTTCCGGATGCACCGCAGGGATAGCGACCGGTCCGTGCGGCAACTGTGTCGGGTGAAACAGGAAAAAAGGTTTATCCTTATTCGCACGGATAAAAGACAGTATCTTATCTAAAAAGAGATCCTGCGAATAAACCGCTTTCCCGTTCCTGTTCCATCGCTCCAGGTAAGCGGTTTCCGTTTCATTCTCTATACTCTTTCCACAATTCTTATGGGTATTTCCTTCGATCGTGACAATCTCTCCGTTGTCGAACAGGAACGGTGGATAGAATCCGTGACAGCGGACATGATCCAGATAACCATAATAATAATCCCAACCATGCTCCTTCATCTGTTTACGGGTAGCCGTAAACCCCCATTCCAGCTTACCGATCTCGGCAGTTACATAACCAGCCTGTTTAAACACCTGGGGAAGATAATAATCACCTTTACCCAACAGGATATCCTCAGCGTTTATCTCCTTTTCCACAGCAGGTATCGATGACAAATCATCCGTTGCCGGAATGAACTTACCTCCCCTCGATATCACCCACTTATCCGGATGACAATCATGGTAGCCTGTCAGCAATGAGGCTCTTGCCGGAGCCGACAACATACAACCATAGGCATTGTCGAAAGAGGTTCCTTTAGTAACCATTCGGTCAATATTGGGGGTCGTAAAATGACGTTGACCGTAGGCGGACAACATTCCTTTCCCCATATCGTCGGCATAGATATAAATCACATTCGGCTTTGCCGGAGCTTGGGCCTGACACGTCATAGATGAAATGCCAACAGACAATAATGCTATATTTGATAATGATAACTTTCTATTCATACTACATTTATTAAATATCTCCCACTCTATGAAATACAAATATATCAGATAAAAAACACATACAAACCGAGGTTGTACCAAAAGTTTGTGGAATGTCCCAACTTTCGATACAACCTCAGGGTACATGTCTAATCTATATAATTTAATCTAAGGTTTTCCTTACACCGATCAGTTCCATCCCGGATTCTGTTCCAGGTTCGTGTTCAGGATCAACTGTGTTTTAGGTATCGGATTCAGATAGAAATAATCTTTCCACCCTTTTCCTTGTGAAACATAATCTCCGACACAAACTACACGGCCTATATCATCGGAAGTAACAGATGCTGCCGCATTCACATCCGAAGCCTGTACAAAAACAGAACCGGCACCAAAATACTCACCTACCTCATCAGCAGCAACCCTGACACCCAGAGGACGCTGGTTAATAAAATAATCAGCCCGCTTCCAACGGCGGATATCATAGAAACCAAAGCCTTCACCCATCAGCTCGGCCATACGTTCACGACGGATTTCCCAGACAAGCGGTTCCACCTGCGGATCCCTGTCCGGATCGAATGACGCATTGATAGCAGAAACAACCATCGGGGCAACATTGGCACGGGTACGCAATTTATTGATCGTCAGATCGGCTATTGCCTGACTGAACTTATTCTGCTCATACATGACCTCGGCATAATTCAACATGATCTCTTCAATATGGAAGATCGGCATATCGGTAACCGCTTTTTGTCCGCCGGCCTGGATAGCCGCTTCATTGTAGGTAGTATAGAACATGTAAAAATAATAACCACCATAATTACGCATCGGTCCCCAGGAGTTGGGAGATGTTTGTATCATCGGAACACGAGACAGAAACTGAGGTTGCCAGGTGTACAACGGGAACTGATGGTCGGCATCATTGATCTTATTCATATAATCAATAAAATAACGGTCCTTTTCATCCATACCTTCTGTCCACCAGGAGTTCTTATTATCCTCCGTCACCGGATTTCCATTTGTCTTGTTGGTTCTGTAAGGCGGAATACAACGCCAGTATAAACGATGATCACGATTATAAAACTCATCATTTACAGTTGCATCCGCACCTTTTCCTTTATATAAACTACTGGTCGAGATCGGTTTGCCATCCTGGCAAAGATATCTTCCGACCGTACGGGCATGCATCCCATACTTCTGCGAACCACCTCGCTCCGCTCTCGGGAACGTAGTCATGATCAGGTCGTTTTCAAACTGTTTGTACAAGATGACTCCCGGAAAACCGGAAAGATTATCCGAAGACCACAAATCAACATAATTTGCGGCAATCGAAGGATAAGCATCGAGCAACGATTTCGAAACCCGTTCACATTCGGACAAATAGGTTTCACTGCCACCCAAAGCATGGTATTTGCGCCAGGTTCCTTCGAATAAGCAGAAACGGGATAATAAAGCCCTTACACAATCACGGTTGATCGTATTTGTATTCACTCCTTCCCCATTCTCTTTAATATGCCCCTCGGCATATTGCAGGTCGCGAAGGATATTCCCAGCCACTTCATCCCGGGATGAACGTTTACCATATAATATATCTTCGTCTTCGTCGCCAACCACATCTTCCAGCCAGGGCACACCTCCATAACGAGCCAGCAGATCGTAATAACGATATGCCCGGAAGAAAAGCCCTACCGAACGCCAATGTTCTTTATCGGTCTCATTCATTTCCGACTTATCGATATTTCGCAACATAATATTCACCCGACGGATATAATCGAAATTCCAACTGTCGTCCATATTCATCGTAGACGTGATATTATCCCATTGCCAGTTGTTATGCTGTGTATTCGTACTGTTACTGTTATACAGATAATTGGCATACACATCACCTTCCACAACCGTATTTACCGCAGCGTCCGGCTGCAGATATTGCCGCATCACTGAATTCTGGAATATACTATACAAACCCCACGTATATGTTTTGAAGTTCTCATAAGTGACAAAAGCCGTCTCTTCCGTCAACTCGGTTTTAGGGAAATATTCCAGATAGTCATTATTACACCCGGTAAAAGAAAGCAGAAAGGCAGAAGCCAGATATATAATATTCTTTTTCATAACTCTTTATAGATTAAAGTTGATACCAAATGAAATCGTTCTCGAATATGGATAATTCCAACTCAAATTCTCCGGATCGATACCTGTCGGTAAATGATCGAATGTAAACAGGTTCTCGCCACTCACAAAAGCTTTCAGGTTCTTCAGGCGGATCGCATGCAGATATTTATCCGGCACGGTATAGCTGAACGTAATATTCTTCACCCGCAGATAAGCTGCATTGTATAAGAATTTATCACTGATACGTTGATTCGCCCCCTGTGAACTACCGGCATTTTCATAGATACGCCCGTAAAAAGCATTCGGATTATCTTCTGTCCAGATCTGGCCTACCTGATGCTTATAAACCGTACCGTACTGATTAGACATCGGGAAAGTGATCTCGCCGCCAATCCAGGCATCCCTCTTCCCTACTCCCTGGAGAATAAACGAAAGGCCGAAACCTTTCCAGTTCGCATACCCGTTCAGGCCATACTGGAGACGTGCCTGGCTATTCCCGATAATCTTCCGGTCACCCGGATTATCTGCCGTATTGTCGCCTGTATCGATCACATTAACACTATTCTCGTCATCCCGCAAATTCTTATATTTGATATCGCCGACATGGGAAGTGACTCCGTTGATCCGGACCACACCTTCTTTCAAGGCCCCGTTATCCATAAAATCATCAGCGGTATAGAATCCGTCCGTCACATATCCCCAGATTTCTCCTATCTCCATACCGATCCGGTAACGTTTACCGTCCTGTGCTTCGTTACGGTCATAAAACAATCCCGTATCGTTTTTATAACGAGTGATATAAGAACGGGAATCATAAAGATTGAAAGCTACACCGTAATCCACCTTACCGATCCGGTCTCTCCAGGATAAAGACAACTCCCATCCTTTCGATTTAAGGTCAGCCGCATTCTGCAAAGGGGCTTTTGCACCTGCCACAGAAGGAAATTCTTCCGAAGGGCCTAACATACCGATCGTATTGCGGCGGTAGATATCGAACGATCCGGTCAACCGGTTATTCAGGAAACCGAAATCAAGCCCACCATTAACCGACTCCACTTTCTCCCAGGTAAAATTAGCACGGACCATACCCGGAGCCTCCAGTGTCTTCGGTACATTATTGCCGTATATCCAGGGAGCATTCGACACGCTCATTGTAGGATAATAACTGTAGGCACTGATGTTCTGGTTACCTAACGTCCCGTAAGAACCTCTTAATTTCAAGGCAGATAAGAAGGACGACGCTTTCTCCATAAAAGGCTCATTCACGATACTCCAGCCTGCAGAGACAGAAGGGAAAAATCCTCCCCGGTAATCCTTCGGGAATTTAGAAGAAAGGTCGTAACGCCCGTTCACTTCCACAAAATAACGTTGCATGTAATTATAACTTGCCCGGAAGAATCCGCTTCGCAATGCATATTCCGTATAATCGTCCTTTGTCTTCGGAGGCGTCACGCCATCCGAACCACTGAGCGAAGGCAATTCATTGCTGATCATGTTATAAGCCTGTGAATACAAATATCTGTAATCTGACTTTTCCTGGTTAAACCCGGCAAGAGCGGAAATGTTGTGGGTATTGATAAATGTCTTATTATAAGTGGCAAAAGCATTTATCGTCGTATATTTCGTTGTCTTTCTTTCCTGGGTAAAAGGAGTTGTGGAGGTGGAAGGTTTGATACTTTCTGCCAATCCCTGATGCATTTCGAAATAATTCGCATACGATTCAATATCCTGAAAACTTGCCTGATATGAATACTCGAGCACAGCTTCAAATCCATCGAACGGTTTCAACACCGAACGGGAAAGGATGCGGGTGTTATCCGTTACTGTCCGCTTTTTATCTGTTTGCCTGATTACATTCGCCGGAGTCATAACCAGATACTCTTCCCCATCCGTACCGTAAGGCAATGATCCTGTCGGATGATAAGATGGAAGATTTGTTTTCCATAAATTCCCCAACTCACTTGAACCATCCATGAACGGATATGTCTTATTTCCATTATTATAACTGATATCCAAAGAGGTAGTCAGCCATGAAGTTATATCACCACTCACATAACCGGTCACATTCGTTCGCGTAAACGCATCCTTATTAGTTACCAGAATCCCATTTTCATCGGTATATCCCAAAGACAAACGGTACTTGATTCTTTCGCTTCCTCCCTGGGCCGAAATATTATGTGTTTGTTTCCAAGCTGGTTCAAACATGTCTTTCATGACGGAGTTTTCCCGCAGGAAATACTTCGTACCGTTCACTTCTGTCCATCCTGCCGGATAAGCAGAAGGATTCCCGTTATATTCAGATAGTAACCCCATATACGTCTCCAGGTTTTGCCCCGACCAGATAGATGTGTAACCACCTTCCTGTAATGTCCTGATAAAATCGGCTGGAGATGCCGGTTCCAGTATATTCATGACTTTAGAGACAGCAAAATTGTTGTTATAATTGATCGTCAGCGTTTCGTTCTTCTTTGCCTTTTTGGTGGTGATCAGAATAACACCGAAAGAGGCACGCGCACCGTAAATGGCTGCGGAAGAGGCATCTTTCAAGACAGATACACTTTCAATATCTGCCGGATTAAGCAAATAGAGATCATTAAACACCACATTATCAACCAAAATAAGCGGAGCACCTCCGGTAATAGATTCCAACCCACGGATATTCCACTTGTTTTCTCCTCCCGGAGCTGCTGAAGTAGAGGCCGTAAATCCGGGTATCGCACCCTGCAAAGCCGACCCCAGTCCGGTAACGGGCCTATCACCCAAGACCTTATCCATATTCACAGAACCGACTGCCCCTGTCAGGTTTGCTTTCTTCTGTGTTCCGAAACCGACAACGACAACTTCATCCAACGTTTGAGAATCTTCTTTCAGGTTTACTTTCACCTGTTCCCGGTTCTTCGTTGAAATTTCACTCGGCATATATCCGATATAAGAGACCTGCAATACGGAATTACCGGAAATCTGCAGAGTAAAGTTACCGTCGATATCGGTAACGGTCCCATTGCTCGTACCTTTTTCCACGACATTGGCTCCGATAACAGGTTCTCCAAATTCATCCGTAACAGTTCCGGTTACAACCTTCTTCGTCTCTTGCTGAATGACCGGAACCGGTTTGATAAGGATCTTTTTTCCCTCAATAGAAAAAGTAGTCCCAGTACCGCTCAGTATGACATCCATAGCCTGATCCACCGGTTTATTCCTGATATCGACAGATACCCGATGATGCTTATCAATAGTCGATTCGCTGTAAGCCACCGACAACTTTGTTTGATTCTCAATCTCTTCAAACACCTTTGCCAATGTGATATCTTGTCCGGTTATATTCACCGTTTGTGCATATATATGAGTGGTTATGAAAAGTAGAAACAGATATATAAATATTTTGCATAAATATTTACAAGATAAAAGGTTATTCGTTTTCATGAATAATATTAATTTTGTTGTTGAATACTATTTTTGTAATTAAGCCTATAAAAAGTGTTCTGATTTCAAACCGGGGAGTTGAGCTGCAAACAAGACTCTCCGGTCCTTTTTTTCATGGTTCTCTCTGTTTTAATAATTAATAAATGTATACCTTGTCTCCCTCTATTTTATATTTGAATCCTGCCACAATTTGCTTCAACGTATAGAGAACTTCCTCCAATGTCTCATTATGCAGGAATTTAACCGTTAGCTTTTCATCATTCAAATCCCTGGCATTCAGATAAACCTGTACACCATAATGTCGTTCAATCTCTTTTATAACGGAATACAAAGAGGCACTCTGGAAAATCATCTGTCCTTTTTCCCAGGCAAGGACGTAATCCATCCGGGCACGCTTCCGTTCGCTTACCCCTGTGTTCTTGTCAAATACAACTTGTTCATCAGGGTCAAGAATAAATGTTTCATGACTGGACCTTATATCAACTTTTATCTTCCCTTCCGCAAGCGAAGCTGTCACCTTCTCCCTGTCCGGATAAGAGGATATATTGAATACAGTACCCAATGCCTCGACCGAGAGATCGTTGGTCTTAACGATAAAAGGTTTCTTCTTATCAGGAGTAACCATAAATTTGGCTTCTCCGCTCAGATAGATATCACGGTTCTTACCTTTAAATTCACTCGGGTAAAAAAGCGTACTCCCGGAATTGATGATGACAACCGAATGGTCCGGTAATACGATATTCCGGATTTCTCCTTTCGGGACAAAACATTCCACCAGAGCCAGTTCCTCTACAGGACGATCCTGTAGATATAACCAGGATACCCACGCACCCAATAAGGGAAGAAGCAGAAATGCAGCCACCTGCCCCCATTTCCGGAAAGAACTATGTATTCCCTTCCGTTTGGAGAATCCCAACCGTCTTTCGACAGTTTCATATGAACGCTCGGTCGATGAATCTGCTTTTACCTGGAGAGTATCCCAAAGTACGTGCAGGGTTTCCTCTTTATCTTTCGATGAAGAAGGATGGAAAAACCAACGAACGAAATGTTTCCGGATATCTTCCGGCTGATCTTTCCTGAAGAAATTTTCTATAATCTGATCTACTCTTGACATGGTACAATTTCCGTTATCTATAAATTAAGACACACGAAAACGGTCCTGCACCCAAAAAATTATTTAATAGATTTTCAGATGAAAAAAGAAGCAAACAAAAGCAAGGTCTTTCTGATTTCTTTCAATGCCAGATTCAAGTGGTTCTCTACTGTCTTCTTGGATATACCCATCCGTATTGCTATTTCGTCGTTCGATAAACCTTCCCTTCTACTCATTTCATAGATAGCCTTACGCTTCTTCGGCATACGACCTACAGTTAGTTTTTCCAGCAATTCCATTTCACGGGCATACAAATCACCTTCAATAGTCTGTTCGGTTTCCCCCTCATAATCTTCCAGATAACTCTCTTCTATATATTTATGCCGCAAGTGGTTCAGTGCGGCATTCTTGGCCATCCGGTAAACATACGAATTAAATGATTCTAAAGTGACAAGCCGCTCCCGGCGTTCCCAGATTTTCATAAATACATCCTGGGCCAATTCCTCTGCTATTATCTCCGATTTAACAAGATGCTCTATAAAATATTTGACTTTGGGAAAATAGTTCATAAACAGCCTTTTAAAGGCGTCATGACTTCCCAGGGCAAGTTCTTTTATATATAATACATCTTTTTCCATAAAGTATCTCCTACACAAATATAATACAAATACAATTACACGGAGTAATTTTATACGAATCATTTACAACCTATATAGTATAAAAATGAAGAAACCAGTGACAGCAATATATTTACTGCCACTGGTTTCTTTATCTATTCCTGAAAAAGCAACAATCAATGATGGAACAACCGTACGCCTGTAAACGCCATGGTTATACCATATTTATCACATGTATCGATCACATGGTCGTCACGGACCGAGCCGCCTGCCTGTGCGATATATTCCACGCCACTCTTATGAGCACGTTCGATATTGTCACCGAACGGGAAGAAAGCATCCGAACCTAAAGATACACCGTTCATAGTATCCAACCAGGCACGTTTTTCTTCGCGAGTCAGTACTTCCGGCTTTTCAGTAAAGAACTGTTCCCAGATACCGTCTGCCAATACATCTTCATGGTCGTCGCTGATATATACGTCGATGGTATTATCGCGGTCCGCACGGCGGATCTTTTCAACCCAGGGCAGGTTCATTACTTTCGGATGCTGGCGCAGATACCAAATATCAGCCTTGTTTCCAGCCAGGCGGGTACAGTGGATACGACTTTGCTGGCCGGCACCGATACCGATAGCCTGTCCGTCCTTTGTATAGCAAACAGAATTACTCTGCGTATACTTCAGGGTGATAAGGGCTATGATCAGGTCACGTTTGGCCTCTTCCGGGAAATCTTTATTTTGGGTCGGGATATTGGTCAGCAGGCTTTCGTCCAGCTTGATCTCGTTACGTCCCTGTTCGAAAGTGATACCGAAAACATCCTTATGTTCTACCGGAGCCGGTTTATAAGCCGGATCGATCTTGATGACATTATAAGTACCTTTCCGTTTATTTTTCAGAATCTCCAATGCTTCAGGAGTATAGTCGGGGGCAATGACGCCATCCGATACTTCGCGGTTGATCAGACGGGCCGTCGCTTCGTCGCAGGTATCGCTCAAAGCGATAAAGTCGCCGTAAGAAGACATACGATCCGCACCACGGGCACGGGCATAAGCAGTTGCCAGAGGAGTAAGCGGAAGATCGTCTACAAAATAGATTTTCTTCAACGTATCGCTCATCTCGATCCCTACGGCTGCACCGGCCGGACTGACATGCTTGAAAGATGCGGCTGCAGGCAGTCCGGTAGCCTCTTTCAGTTCTTTTACCAACTGCCAACTATTAAAGGCATCCATGAAATTGATGTATCCGGGACGGCCGTTCAATACCTCAATAGGCAATTCACCCTGCTGCATAAAAATGCGCGACGGCTTCTGGTTAGGGTTACAGCCGTACTTCAGTTCTAAAGAGTTTTTGTTTTCTGTGCTCATATTGCTTGTTATATATGATTCTATTTCATCTCTGCCATTCCTTCCTCCAGGGAATGAGGGGCGTATCCCAATATACGTTTTGCCTTTTCGATACTTAATCCGCTGAAACGGGGACGCGGGGTAGCTTCGTTCATCTCTTCCGTAGTGACCGGAACAATCAACGAACGGTCCAGTTTGAAATAATCAGCTACACGATAGGCTATATCGGCTATCGAAAGACATTCGTCTCCGCAAATATGCCAGATTCCATTTTGAGATATGTGCATAAGTTTCTCAACTCCGTCAGCAATATCCTGTACCCAGGTAGGTGTACGGTACTGATCGGAAACGACACGTATCTCCTGACCGGCTTGCAGACGATTCTTTACCAGTTGCAGGATATTGCCATGTTGCCCGGGTAATGCTTTTCCGTAAACAACAACAACGCGGACATTTGCATAATTACTGCAATTAGCCGCAACAGCCTGTTCTCCCTGATATTTAGATATACCGTAGTAATTTACAGGGGCCGGGGTATCCGTTTCAGTATATAATTCCGCTTTCTTACCATCAAATACAAAATCGGTCGACAAATGGATAAAACGGCTGCCCGCTCTTTCACAGCAACGGGCTATATTCTCTACTGCCAAAACATTTGCTGCGTACGCTTCCTCATGATGCGACTCACAATAATCAGGAACAGATAAGGCGGAACCGTTTATCACGACATCCGGACGGATTTCAGCGATCAACCGGTCAATTGCCGGATGATTATTCATATCTGCCTGAACGAACCGGTAGTTATTTCCAGGCAAAATATCCTCATGCAGGGAACAGCCGGTCAGTTCATAGATTTCCTGGCGGGACAGAGATTGTAAGATCCGTCTTCCAGTAAAACCGTTCGCTCCAATTATAAGTGTTTTCATCAGAATGAATATATTAATACACCTAACACACGGTGGTTCGTTACTGAATGCGTGCTATGGATACGTCCGTCGGCCTGCATTTTATCCTTGTCGCCATACCAGGCCAGGGACGGACTGTACTCCACTCCCAACTTCCAATGAGGCAGGACATACGACATCTGCAAATTAGTGGTAAAGACCTGGTCGACTTCCAGGCCGACACCATAAGTCGGTCCGACAATGTCCTTGCCCGCACCCAAATTTTTCAGATAACCGACAAACAGACCCGGTTGCCATTTCTTTCCGTACACTACATTCAGCCAGGTCATCGAATGACGGTAAGGCGTATATTCCTGTTCGCCGGTACGCTTGTCGATGCTGCTGACGCCATACCCACCCAACATACAAAGGTGAGCCAGATTGGAACCCAGCAACGTCTTTGCCGAAATCTTCCAGTTCTCATCCGTATAGCGGGCATGGGCTTCAAAAGAGACGGAAGTAACCCGTTCCTTTACCTTATATACATTATCTCCCACTGTCGATTTGACACGCGGTGCGATGGACAGGATATCGGCTCCTACCCCAGCCATCCAGTTATCTTTTTTGTAATCCGCTCCAAAATAAAATTCCGGTACGCAACCGTTCTTTATATATTCTTCGCTTTTTCCGTTCGGACCGGTAGATAAATACTGCAACTGCCAGATCGCTGCTCCGGTCAGGCTCCAGCCCTGATCCGTATACCGGTAACGTAACATCGGATTACGGCTGAAAGGCTGGAATGGTGCTCCCGTAGAGAGATTCAGCATTTGTGGGAAAATATCCCCGAACAACGGATGCCAGGTCTGACCGATCAAGACAGCCGATTTACCCCAATCGAGATTCACATAGGCATGCCGTACACGGATCATAGCAAAGTTACTCCCGGAACCACGAAAATCGACCTCCAGTTTGGCTGTCGTCTTCGCTTTACCGACACTCGGACCGGCAACATCTATTCCCAAACGGGAATAAAGCAGATAGAAACTGCCATTGGCCGTTGCATTCAAATCATTACCGTCAGCATCCGGATCGACATCTTTCGGATACAGATGGAACAAGCCGTCCACTATTTCCGAATTGGCACGTGAGTTGTAAAACAGGTCGCCACGTACCTGTCCGTAAAATTTGTACGAAAAATTCTTTTTCTGTGCATAACCGGACGTTGCCATCAATAATCCGGCCAATAAAAACATACCTAGCTTCGTTCTCATTTAAAAGCGTTCAAATTAGAAATAATACATAACCAATCCCAATATGCGGTGGTTGGTTACGGCGTGGGTGTTTCCCACTTTACCATTCTTCTGGTCGATCGTACCATACCAGGCTGTTGCCGGAGAATATTCCAGACCGATCTGCCAGTGAGGTAAATTATATGATAAATTCACATTTACAGTAAATAACTGGTCGATATCCAATCCCATACCGTAGACGGTTTTCGACGCAGTCAACTCATCGTCCGTACCGAGATTTTTGGTATATCCCACGAAAAGTCCCGATTTCCATTTCGTCCCATAGGTGAAATTCGCCCAGGTTGTCGAATGGCGGAAAGGAGTATATTCCTGTTCACCGGTCTTCGGGTCGACAGAGCTGATACCATAACCACCGATCAGAGCCGTCTGGTCCAGACAGGAAGCCATCAGGCTTTTGGCTGCAAAGGTATAATTACGTCCGGTATATTTCAAGTGAGCTTCATAGGAATATGTCGTCATCCGCTCATTTACTTTATAAACTTTGTCATTTATCTCCGATACCGTACGTGGTTTCAGGGAAATCAGGTGGACACCTGCTCCTGCCAACCAGCCGTTATCGGAAGTATAGTCCGCTCCGACATAAAATTCCGGCACGCAACTGTTCTTTATATAATCCTCACTCATCCCTTTCGGACCGCTCGACGTATATTGCAGCTGCCAGATGGCAGAGGCTGTGAGCTTCACCTTACCAGCTTTATACTGATAGCGGATTTGCGGACTGCGGTTGAACGGCTGAAAAGGTGCTCCCGTAGAGAGATTCAACATATCCGGGAAAACGGAGCCGAACAGCGGATGCCAGGTGTGACCGATCAAGACATTGCTTTTATCCCAATCCAGTGCAACCCATGCCTGACGGATACGTAACATCGTTGTACTCGACGAAAAGCCACCGAAATCCGTCTCAAGACAAGCGGAAGTACGTGCCGAGCCGACATTCGGACCGGTCACACTGATTCCCAACCGGGATGTAAACGTATAGAAACTGCCATTTGAAGTCGCATTCAGGTCTTTCCCGTCAGCATCAGGTTTTTCATCCAAAGGGAAAAGGTAGAAGTTTCCGTCTACCGGAGCCATATTCGCACGCGTGTTGTAAAACAAGTCACCACGCACAAAACCATAAAACTTGTAAGTGAAGTTTTTCTTCTGGGCAGTTGCGGAAAACAAAGTCAGTGCACTTACCAGTAGCAGAGCTAGCTTTTTCATTGTTGTTGTTTGTTATCTATTTGTCTAATTTGAAGGCACAAAGGTATATATTTTTGTTTATTCAATTTGAAGAATGAAATATTATTTGTTACTTTGCTTCCAAGTTGTAAGCCTTAAAGGCCAAATCGATTAATAATGTAAACTACATAAAGAATTATGAGTACTAAAAAGTTTTTATTGGAGGAGAAAGACATACCCACAGCCTGGTATAATATTGTGGCTGATATGAAGAACAAACCACTTCCTATTTTAAATCCGCAGACCAAGCAACCGATGAAAGAAGAGGATCTCTATCCTCTGTTTTCCAAAGCGGCTTCGCATCAGGAAATGAACACGACCGATGCCTGGATTGAAATACCGGAAGAAGTTCGCGAATTATACAAGGTATGGCGTCCCACTCCGCTGGTTCGTGCCTACGGACTGGAGAAGATGCTGGATACTCCTGCACATATTTACTTTAAGAACGAAAGTGTCAGCCCGATCGGTTCACACAAACTGAACTCTGCCATCGCTCAGGCTTACTATTGTAAGCAGGAGGGCGTTACCAATATCACCACTGAAACAGGTGCCGGACAATGGGGTGCCGCTCTTTCCTATGCAGCCAAGGCTTTCGGCCTGGAACTGGCTGTTTATATGGTAAAGGTCAGCTATCACCAGAAACCATACCGCCGTTCGATCATGCAGACCTTCGGCGCACAGGTCATCGCTTCACCGAGTATGAGTACAAAAGCCGGACGTAAAATCCTGACCGACCATCCGAACTACCAGGGAAGTCTGGGTACTGCCATCTCGGAAGCCGTAGAACTGGCTATGCAGGTACCTAACTGTAAATATACATTGGGTAGCGTATTGAATCACGTGATGCTGCACCAGACCGTGATCGGTCTTGAAGCTGAAAAACAGATGGAAATGGCCGGAGAATATCCGGATGTGGTAATCGGTTGCTTCGGTGGCGGTTCGAACTTCTCAGGTATCACCTTCCCCTTCCTGCGTCATAAACTGACAGAAGGTAAAGATATTCGTGTGATCGCTGCAGAACCGGCTTCCTGCCCGAAACTGACACGCGGACAGTTCCAGTATGACTTCGGTGACGAAGCCGGATACACTCCGCTGATTCCGATGTTTACATTAGGACACAACTTCGCTCCTGCCAATATCCATGCAGGGGGGTTGCGTTATCACGGTGCCGGTTCGATCGTTAGCCAGTTGATGAAAGACGGGCTGATGAATGCTGCCGACGTAAAACAATTGGATACATTCAAAGCCGCAACGATGTTTGCACAGGCCGAAGGCATTATCCCGGCTCCGGAATCTTCGCATGCAATAGCCGTTGCTATCCGTGAAGCAGAAGAAGCAAAGAAAGAAGGAAAAGCCCGCACAATCCTGTTCAATCTCTCCGGTCACGGTTTGATCGATATGGCTGCTTACGACCAGTATCTGGCAGGCGACCTGACCAATTATGAAGTGACAGACGAAGATGTTGCCAAGAATCTGGAAGAATTAGAAAAGATTATCGGATAAAACGATAATCTTTTACAAAATAAAAGTGGCGCTAATAACAGGGACTCACGTCTTTTGTTATTCGCGCCACTTTCGTGTGTGTGTCTATGAATGTTTTTAAAATAGGTTCTTACGAGAAAATCTCTTCGTAGCTTGTAGCCGGAACAATCATTTTTTGCTGGTTCAGGCTATAATCTTTTTTCTTTTTGTCCCACATTCCGTATTCGGAAGTTATATTTCCATCTTCATTATACTGATAAGAAATCAGATAATAAGGATCCCATATTTCTTTTGTCTTATTCCAGCGATACGCTTTCTTTTCAGCGACTCTGCCGTTATCATTATAGGTGAATTCGTATTTCACCTGTTTATTCAAAAGCCCTTCTTCCTGCAAGAATACTACTTTTGAAACAATCTTTCCGTTCTCCTCTTTCGTATCATAAAGATAGTTTCTGGGAGACGCAGCACTCATTGCCAGACTACAAACGAACAAAACAACAAGTGACAAAATTTCTTTTCTTAAAATTGAAGCTTTCATAAAATATATTACTTATAAGATTACTTTCAAATTGCGTGCAAATGAACATATTTTTCTGGTACAAACCAAATATTTTCTGACATTTTGATAGTAAAAATAAGCTATTTAACTATTTTAAACTACATCAAACTTACACAAATCACAAAGCAAACTTACAATTTATAAGAAAGAGTACTCAAAACATCAGAATAAAGCTATTTTATATTTGATATTTCTTAATAACCGAATAGAATATCACCAACAACTTACAAATTGACATTAAGAGTTTTTTTGAACATCCTACACATTCTTTAGAACTAAATATCTACTTCCATTTGTTATTTACAAATAAAGGAAGGATATTAGTACCTTGTTAAATCAATATATCATGGAGAGGAATATTTTTAAACTGGAAAAAGAGCAATTGAAAGAGATCGCTCTTTCATTACGACAGAAAGTAGAAGAGGGGTTAGCAAAAGACAATGCTGAAATACAATGCCTCCCGACATTCATTACCCCAAAAAGTAATAATATAAACGGTAAGGCATTGGTTCTTGACCTGGGAGGAACCAACTACCGTGTCGCTACCGTTAACTTCGCAAACGATAAAGCGACGATTCATCCTGAGAACGGATGGAAAAAGGATTTATCGGTCATGAAAACTCCAGGTTTCACCCGAGAGGAATTATTTAAAGAGTTAGCTGATCCGATCGGAGAGATCAAACGGGACGTAGAAATGCCAATAGGTTACTGTTTTTCATATGCGGCTGAATCACTTCCGGACGGCGATGCCAAATTATTGCATTGGACGAAAGGGGTTCACATCAAAGAAATGCTGGGACAGCCGGTAGGGAAACCATTGCTCGAATACCTCAATGAACGGAACGAACCTAAATTCACAAGCATAAAAGTATTGAACGATACGGTTGCCAGTTTGTTTGCCGGGCTTACGGATAGTAACTATGATGCTTATATCGGACTGATAGTCGGAACCGGAACCAACATGGCAACTTTCATTCCTGCAGATAAGATCACCAAACTTCCTGCTTCCATACAGGCAGACGGATTGATCCCTGTCAATCTGGAATCAGGTAATTTCCATCCGCCTTTCCTGACGACGGTCGACGAAATGGTCGATGCCTGCTCTGACAGCCGTGGTATGCAACGATTCGAAAAGGCTGTTTCCGGCATGTATCTGGGAGAAATACTGAAATCGACTTTTCCGCTCGATGAGTTCGAAGAAAAATTCGATGCCCAGAAACTGACTACCATCATGAATTACCCGGATATCCACAAAGAGAAATATGTACAGGTCGCCCATTGGATCTATAACCGTTCTGCGCAACTGGTAGCTTCCTCTCTGGCCGGTCTGATCTCTTTACTGGTTTCATATAACAAGGATATCAAAAAGGTTTGCCTGGTGGCTGAAGGCAGTATGTTCTGGAGCCTCAACAGAAATGATAAGAATTATAATGTGCTCGTAATGGAAGAATTGGATATTCTACTGAACGAACTTGGTATAGGTGATGTAAAAGTTCACGTTAATAAAATGAACAATGCCAATCTAATAGGTACCGCTATTGCAGCATTATCTTAAAAGAAGGCCCGGGTTTGCCCATTTAGTTTTTGGCAAGCCCGGTTTATTGCTCCTAAAAAACTATTAATTCAAATTTATTCGCTATTCTCATTAGAAATGCTACTTTTGTTGCGTACCAGTCATAAATATTTAAAAGAATACCTGAAAAAACTACAAGGGGAAAGGGATGATTAGCAGCACAGAAGAAAGAAAATTAGTAGAAGAGTTAAAGCATAATTCCTATAAAGCCTTCACACGGCTTTATAATAGCTATCTGCCTCACCTATATGGATTCATTTTTGAGGCACTCAAATCTCATGCCCAAACCGCAGACATCACACAAGAAACATTTATCCGTATTTGGGAAAACCGTACAATGATCAACCCGGAGTTATCATTTAAATCATTCATTTTTACGATAGCCCATAATTTAGTGATCAGTGAATACAGGAAACAAATAAACAGACCGGAGTTAATTGACTATATCGAATTTACCAATAATTCGAACCTTATTGACGACTCCACACAGCATAAGATAGACCTTGACGAATTTATCTCCCGCCTGGAAAAGGCCAAGCAACAACTGCCACCACGCCAAAAAGAAATCTTTGAACTAATAAAAGAACATGGGATGACATCTACCCAGGTAGCCGAGCAATTAGGAATCAGCGAACAGGTGGTAAGAAATCAGTTGTCGGTTTCTTTGAAAACATTAAAAAAAGCATTGAATGATTCTCTGATCCTCTTTCTACTTTTCTTTTCCAATTAACAGACAGCTCACACGTCTATGTTATAAAACATAAAACAGGTTATATTACAAAACCTATACTCACACGTATTACTTATAAATATTGTACAATGAACAAGAACAAAATAGATATATTACTAAACAAGTATCTGAAAGGGACAATATCCAGAGAAGAGGCTGAAGACTTACAAGAGTTATCTAATCTTTGCAAGAATAATGAACTTAAAGAAGCTTTTAGAAAACAATGGGATAAATACCAGCTATCTCCGGAAATGAATTTTCCGGAGATTCGAGATATCTCGAATAAAATCCATAAGAGCATACATGCAACACGTAAAAAATATATCATTAATATATGGACAAGAATCGCCGTATCCATATTACTTATAGTTACAACCGGATTATCTGTATTCTTAATGATAGATGATAAACAAATGCAGACATTAGGAGAACGAGAAATTATAACTCAGGTCGATAAAGGCCAACGGGCAAATATCACTTTGCCGGATGGAACGACCGTACAACTTAATTCCGAATCTACTTTAAGTTACCGGCAAGACTTCGGAATACAAAACAGAGAAGTAAAATTCAATGGCGAAGGCTTCTTCCAGGTAACCAAAAATCCTGATAAAAAATTCATTGTCAACACTCAATATATGGATGTCGAGGTACTGGGTACATCTTTCAATTTCTTCGCTTACGAATCAAAAGACATAGTTGAAGTCACACTGGTGGAAGGCAAAGTATTCCTATATACCAATACTTCCCCCAGGCAGACCACTATTCTTGAACCAAACAACAAAGCGATTTACAATAAAAATACAGGCAGACTGAATGTGGAACAAACCAATACTACATTCGAAACAGCCTGGCGTGCCACTGAACTGGCATTCCGTACCGAGCCATTAACAGTAGTATTGGCCAAAATAGAACGAAAATATGGAGTGATTATCAACATTGAAAACGAACAACTCTTCTCCGAATTTTATACCGGTGTATTCGAGAAAGAGGATCTGACAGAAGTCATGAAAGTATTACATGCACATTTTCAATTCACCTATAAAATAAAAGGAGATACTATCTCTATTAAATAAGAAAGAATATGTCTAACAAAAAAGAATGCTTATGAAGAAAACCTGAAAAACACTAAAATTTATCAGAAATGTAGTGACAAAACAAAGGCCGGAGAACTCTCACCTTCCCCGACCTATTAATTGTCAATACTTGTGACTTAGTCACAAATACCCAAAAGTAAAGTATCAACAAATTTTATTAAATCTATGATTCACAAATCAAATTTTGAAAACAACCTCAAGAACAAAGGTAATACTTTTAATTATTACCGACTTATAATAGCGTTATTATTTATTTTCGCTATTTCTGTTCCGACATTTGCGCAAAACAAGCAAATCTCCTTATCAGTACAAAATGCAACATTAAAAACAGTATTCTCACAAATAGAGAAACAAACCCCTTACCGCTTCTCTTATCGTGAAGCCGATATTGACAATCGCGCGAATGTCAATATTAAAATAACTGACGGAAGTATCGATACAGTATTGGAAAAGATTCTCCCCGCCAAAAATTTGCAATACTCGATATCTTCAAACAGAGTTATGATCACCCCTGCACAGAAAAAGACAGGAGAGAGTAAAATCAGAACTGGACAAATCAAAGATCAAAACGGTGATCCGATCATCGGAGCCAATATTTCCATCAAAGGGACGACTACCGGAACAATTACCGATATCGATGGTAATTTTAGTATAGAAGCTGCTCCGGGAATGACTTTACTGGTATCTTATATCGGATACACCAGCAAAGAGATCACCATTAACAATCAATCTGTTTATCAAATCAAGATGACAGAAGATACGCAGAATCTGAATGAAATAGTAGTAGTCGGATATGGTACCCAGAAAAAAGCCAACCTGACCGGAGCGATCTCACAGGTAAGCGGAGATGTTTTGAACAGCCGTCCTATCTCCAATCTGGGCCAAGGTTTACAAGGTATTATCCCTAACCTGAATGTAAAGACCGGCTCCGGTCTGCCAGGAGAAGGATCCAGCTACAATGTTCGCGGAAGCACTTCCATTGAAGATGGAAGAGGACCTCTTATTCTCATCGATGGTGTACAAATGGATCCCAACCTGATCAGTCCCCTGGATGTGGAAAGCGTATCCGTATTGAAAGATGCTGCTTCGGCTGCTATTTACGGAGCACGCGGAGGATATGGCGTAATCCTTATCACCACTAAAAACGGAAATCAAAACGATAAAGCAACAATTTCCGTCTCTGCAAACTGGGGAGTGCATCAGCCAACTTCCGTAGCAAGAACACCCAACTCACTGAACTGGGCGAACTACATCAATCAGGTAGCAGCGAACGCAGGACAACAGCCGGTTTACAACGACACTTACATGTCTTATGTGAAAGCTTACTACAATGATCCTCAAAATAACCCGGCAGTCTTTTATGACCCGGCAGCTAATGATCCCAAGCACTTAAATGATCCTACCGCCTGGTCCTACTGTGGAAATACCGACTGGTATGGAGAGACCATTCATTCACTGGCTTTCGATCAGCGTTACAATATTTCCATGCAGGGAGGTACGAACAATACAAAATATTATGTATCGCAAAGTTACAACAATAACGGTGGGTTAATGAAATATTATAATGACACATATCAACGGTGGAATACGAATGTAAAAGTCAGCTCACAAATCACTAAATGGCTGGAACTTACAGGTAAAGTAATGTATAACTATTCTGATCAGGATCTACCGACTCCCGGCATCTGGGGCGGATGGAGTAACCTATTCATGAATTACCTCTCTCCATTCATGCCGATCAAACATCCGGATGGAAACTTCTCTGGACAAGGGGCTGATACAAATCCGGCAGCAATACAAGAACAAGGAGGTCACGGACGTACAAAGATCAATGATGCCTGGTTAACCGGCGCCGTTAAGATCACACCTTTCGAAGGATTGACGATCAATGCAGATTATACCTTCAATTACTATAGCAAAGACGAAGACATCTTCGTTCGTGAATTCTATGAATACCGAAGGTTGCCGGGAACGGAAGCATTGTATCCATGGACAACTCCTAACAGTGTAAAAAACACGCAGAAAAACGATTACTATGGTGCATTCAATATCTATGCCCAATATGACAAAAGCATAGCCAAAAATAATTTCAGCATTATGGTCGGATACAATAACGAAACAAAGTCCAACCGCGGCTTCGGAGTAGAAAGACAAAAACTGATCAGTAATGATGTTCCTTATATCGGCTTGGCTTCCGGAGAGACCTACACGCGAAATGACGCCTCTACAGGTTGGGGAATAGAGGGTGCATTCACGCGAATCAACTATAATTACGATAATAAATATTATTTGTCATTCAATGGTCGATACGACGGGACATCCAAGTTTCCCTCCGGACACCGTTATGCCTTCTTCCCTTCTGTCTCTGCAGCCTGGAGAATATCCGGCGAGAAATTTATGGAATCAACGCATAGCATTCTCGACGACCTGAAAATCCGTCTATCGTACGGCTCACTGGGTAATCAATCCGGTGTCGGAAACTTCTCGTATTATCCGGGAATGGGGGTTAATACAAACTTTGGCTATTTAATGAATGGAGCCAAAATTTCAAAAGTTTCCGTACCAGGGCTAGTTAGTAACAGCTACACATGGGAGACTATCAATCAATTTGATATAGGGTTCGATTTTTCTCTCTTGAACAGCAGATTAAACGGTTCATTCGACTGGTACAACCGAATGACACTGGACATGTTAGCCCCCTCTCAACCTTACCCTGCTACTTTAGGGACATCCGCTCCCAAAGTAAATAGCGCTGATATGAAAACACTGGGCTGGGAGTTGTCTTTAAACTGGCAGGACCGCACCTCTTCCGGATTTAGTTATCGGGTTGGATTCGTACTCTCCGATTATCAGGCAGAAATCACAAAATATTATAATCCGACCGGCAATATAGATTCCTGGTACAAAGGAAAAAAGATCGGGGATAAATGGGGATATACCACTGTTGGTTTATTCGAATCACCCGAAGATGTGGCAGGCTGGATAGATCAGTCTAAGATATATGGTGGGCAATGGATGCCGGGCGATGTAAAATTCAAAGACCTGGATGGAGATAATCAAATTACATACGGCAAGAAAACCCTATCAGATCACGGAGACTTGTCTGTTATCGGAAACACTGAACCGCGTTTTAATTATGGCATCACTTTAGGTGGTGACTATAAAGGTTTCGACCTGGATTTATTCTTCCAGGGAATAGGGCGCAAAGACTTCTTCCCGGGCGGTAACGGTTTCTGGGGGTCGGTCAAAAATTATCAAATACCGACAGACTGGGCGGTTGAAAACAGCTGGACTGCAGAAAACCCCGGTGCCTATTTACCACGTCCAAGTATGGGAAACAGCTATAATCAGCAAACTCAAACCGGATATAAAGTAAACGCGGGATATTTACGGTTGAAAAACCTGACCCTGGGATATACTATCCCCAAAGCGCTTACACAAAAAGCCTATATCAGTAGAGCCAGAATATATTTCAGCGGTCAGAATTTGTTCTGTATCACCTCTCTCCCTCCGATATATGATCCGGAGACACTAGACTATAACAAATATCCGGTACAACGGACATTTTCCGTAGGGCTCGATATTAAATTCTAACCACAGTATCCTAATTAAAATAAGAATATGAATACAAAACATATAATAACAGGTTTCGCAGTGCTGTTAACAAGCCTCCCCTCCTGTGATGTGACAGATAAATACCCCTCAGATAGTTTTACTGATGAAAACTTTTGGAGTTCAACAAAAAACCTGGAACTATATGCCAATGGTTTCTATGAAACCTTAGGAGGAGTAGGTTCTCATCTGGATGAAGATACAGACATAAGAGCGACAGTCTCCATCAGTGATTATCTGGCAGGCAATTCAGTAGTTCCTCAGAAAGATGATGGGTGGAAATGGGAAAATATACGAGGTCTCAACCATTTTCTGGCAAACTATCAAAAAGTAACCGGAGACGAGGCGACTATCAACCAATATGTAGGTGAGATACGTTTCTTCAGAGCACTGGATTATTTCAGTAAAGTTAAACGCTTTGGAGATGTTCCATGGTACAACAAAGAGATGCAATTGAGCGATACATCTTTAATCTATAAAAAGCGCGACCCACGTGCACTGGTTGTAGACAGTATCATCGCCGACCTTGAGTTTGCTTGTCAAACCATTCCTGAACCTTCCAAAGTTGCAACAGGACGCCTACATAAGTATGTTGCATACCAGGAGCTGGCCAGAGTATGCCTGCATGAAGGTACATTAGAAAAGTACACAAGTGATCAGAAGGCTTTGAATAGCCGGGCTACTACTCTTCTGCAAAAAGCCTCGGATGCTGCAAAATATATCATAGAAAATGGTGGCTATGACATTGTCTCCATGAAATTTTATGCACCGCAAGTAGACGAAGCTCATCCGTTGGATTATGCAGCTCTGTTTTCACAAACAGAAGATATATCAGCAAGTAAAGAATGTGTACTGGCACGTGTTTACGCTCCCGGACTGGTTGTCAACTCCTTGTCACGTGATATGGAAGAAAGTCAGAAATCCGGCATGAGTAAAATGATGATAAACCAGTATTTATGTACAGACGGAAAACCGATCGGAGTTTCCGACAGTTATCAGGGTGACAACACGCTGACACAAGAAATAGCGAATAGGGACCGTCGGTTATATCAAACGATACAATGCGAATACCTGCCTTATAAATATGCAGACGGAACCGTTACACTTCCTAATAACCCGCCTGTTATAGCATCTAATTTACCGACAGGATTCAACATAATGAAATTTCATAGTCCAGATCCGGAACAATACACACTGGCTTACAATGCCCATGTACAATGGTTCCTGTATCGATATGCGGAAGTTTTGTTAATCTATGCCGAAGCGCAAGCCGAATTAGGTAAAATTACACAGGAAGACATAGATATCACTATAAACAAACTCAGAAACAGAGCCGGAGTAGCTCCGCTCGATATGAACAATATAACTCCAACGCCTGCTCAGTATAAGATGGATTATGGTTACAGCCTGTCAGATCTATTATATGAAATTCGCAGAGAAAGACTTGTTGAACTATATGCTGAAGGATTCAGATGGAGTGATATATGTCGCTGGCGTGCCGGAAAATTGTGTGAAACGCCTCTTTCCATCTATGGAATAACAGTATCGGAGGAAGTCAGAAAGCAATATGATGCAGTATATGGTTCTTCTGCTTCCCCTCATATGTTCGATATAGACGGAGGGAATGTAGCCACAGCCGTTTATAATGGCAAACGCTATGTAAAATTGTATCAAACCATGACAGACGGCGTAGGATATCGTTGGGATGATAAACTATATTTGAAACCGTTACCGACCGAACAGTTATCGCTCAATCCTAATCTGGAGCAAAACCCGGGCTGGGACTAAAATCCACTCTTGAAGGAGGAATGCCCAAAGGCATACATACAATACACTCTGGGTATTTCCTCCTTCTTTTTGTAATGTACATTGAAGCGTAATAAAAATCAGATAAACATGAAAAACAAAATTTCTTTATTTCTTATTCTATTCCTGCTCTTTTCATCAGCGGTGATTGCACGTTCACCTAAAAATATTATCATCCTGATCGGAGATGGAATGGGTATCAATCAGGTACAGGCCGCTTATACTCAAAACGGAGGATATCTGAACATGACTAACCGCTGTCCATTCAGCGGATTGAGGCAAACAAACTCAGCCAATAAATATACTACAGATTCCGCAGCAGGAGGAACAGCTATCGCTTGTGGCGAAAAAACAAATAATGGAATGGTAGGTATGTCGGCTGACAGTATCCCTATGAACTCCATTATTAGACTGGCAACCTTAAAAGGTATGTCAACCGGAGTAATTTCCACCAGTTCCATAACCGATGCGACACCCGCCTCATTCGTGGCTCATCAGCCCGTCCGGTCGATGCAGGAGGAGATCGCAGAAGACTTCCTGAATAGTGACATCTCCCTGTTCATAGGAGGAGGGCTAAAATTCTTCGAGAAAAGAAAAGACGGACGTAACATCTCGAAGGAACTCACCGATAAAGGTTATAAAATGGCCTATACACTGGAGGATGTACAACCGGTTGAAAATGGTAAATTAGGAGTACTGATGGCTGAGGACGGCTTAAAACCGGTAAAAGAACGTCCTGCCAATTTTCTTCCGGATGCGACTCAAATGGCTCTCGATCTGCTGAGTAAGAATAAAAAAGGATTTATCCTCATGGTAGAAGGTTCACAGATAGACTGGGCAGGGCATAACAATGATAAAGAATGGATGGTAAATGAAATGCTTGATTTCGATCATGCAGTAGGTATAGCTCTCGACTTTGCAGAACGGGATGGAGATACCCTGGTATTAATCACAGCAGATCATGAAACAGGAGGAGTCACAATTGCAAACGGTGATTATGAGAAAAAAGAAATCACCGTAAAATATAATACCGGAGGACATTCCGCCTCTCCGGTTCCATTTTTCTCTTACGGATCGGGAGCTGAATTATTCTCGGGTTTTAAAGACAATACTGCTTCATTTCACATTATGAAAAAACTTCTGAAACTTTAAGTTTCTCTTAACAGACAGACATCAGTTATAAAACATAAAATTCTCATGAAAGAAAAATTAAGAAACATCTGTGTTTTTGCTATTGTTATGACTTGCAATATATACAGTGTAGCTGCGCAATATACCGGACATGTTTTTGTCGATAATAATGGAAACCATCGCTATGACCGGGGAGAGAAAGTGCTTCCTGGCGTATCTGTCTCCGATGGACTGAATGTGGTGCAGACCGATAAAGACGGGAAATTCGAGTTGTCCGGCCATGCCCATGCTCGTTTTGTTTATATTACATTGCCGGCTGGATATCGCACGGATGCTTATTATCAACGTATCGCAGATGATATGAACAGCTACGATTTTGAGCTTCAGCCTGCCAATCCGAAAAGTATAAAATCCGATGGAACCCACCGCTTTATCCATATTTCTGATACCCATATGTATGATTCTTACCTTACAGCCCTCGACGGATATGCTGCCAGTTCTAAGGATTTGCGCGATTATGTAGAAAATGAGGATATCGCCTTTCTTATTCATACCGGTGATGTCGCACGTGAAGGATTTGCCTCTTACAAGTACTTTTTGAACAATGAAAATATGCCTGCGTCACAAGTCTTTTATTGCATAGGAAATCACGACCTGGGCAGTGGAAAGTATGGCGAGGAATCTTTTGAGAATCATTTCGGACCGGCATATTATTCGTTTGAAGTAGGTAATATTCATTACATTGTCACTCCAATGCCGGGGGGAGACGGTAAGCCTGATTTTACGCAGGAACGTATCGGCCAGTGGTTGAAGAACGATTTGAAGTATGTACCGGCCGGCAAACCGATAATTTCATTTAATCATAGTGTGATGAGCGGAGACGGACATTTCAGGTTCGGTAGTAATGAAACCGGATTTATTGATTTAACTGAATATAATTTGAAAGCATGGATCTATGGACATTGGCATCATGACCGGATGTACCATTATGACGGTTCAGACGTACTGATGATTTGTTCACCGGGACATGTACGTGGTTCTTACGACCATTCTCCATCTTCATTCCGTGTGTTGACTACAGGACCGCAAGGACAACTCTCTTCTGAAATTCGTTATCCGTATATTGACAAGTCCGTTACCATTTCTTCTATTGACAATGGAATGGCTGCAACTCTCTCTGACGGAACGGTTCCCTTGTCTGTCAATACTTATTCATCAGTATCTCCGGTACGGAAAGTTTCTTATAGCTGTTTTAGCCGGGGAAAAAAATACTTATCAGACCATCCGTTAAAACAAAACTCCGACTTTAACTGGAGTGATAATATAGCACTTCCATCTTCACTGGATAATCAAATTGTGACCGTGAAAGTGACTGCAACCTTTGCCAATGGGGAGGTGTCCCAAGAAAGCGCTTCCTTCTGTTATCGAAATGCTACAAATACACAGGTAAAAGTGAATAAGGATTGGACAAACCTGCTCCAAAACGCCGCACATGTCCCAGAATTAAAAGATACTTTACAATTGCCTTTACAATTAGCCTGGGTGCAAAATATAGGTGCCAACATCTATTTCTCATCACCACTCATCTATAAAGGAGCCATATATGCAGCTTCACTTGATGACAACGGTCTTGGTAAGGCTTCCGTAACTTGTATGGATGCACAAACGGGACAGATCCGCTGGCAGTATCCTTTGAGACATTCAGTTCGCAGCAGCATTGCTGCAGAAGATGGTTGCATTTTCGCACAAGATATAAACGGATGGCTGTATGCTGTGGATGCAGCAACCGGAAAACTGGTATGGGAAAAAGATCTGGAGATGGACAAGCAAGTACCGCTGGATAATGGACTGGTAACGTCCGATGGCGTAGTCTATGCCGGAACGGGTCGTTCGTTATGTGCATTCCAGGCAAAAACAGGTGAGTTGATTTGGCAGAACAAAGACTGGGATACCGGACATGGTACTTCCTCCACATTTTCTGTGAATAACGGTATACTGGTCGGCCAGGCTTTCTGGGAAGCGGCCTATGCCAACGATGCCCGTTCGGGACAGAAGCTGTGGAGCAGAGGAGGTTATGGATTCGGTAGTTCGGCAGCCATGCATGGAGGACTGATATATTCCATCTCGAACCGTTCGTTATTTATTGTCGATGCAAAGACTGGCAAGCGGTTAATACAAAAAACATACGATTTCGAGTTGAAGAACCTTTCCACTCCGTTGGTAACGAATGATGAAATTATTTTCGGTACGGCAGAAAACGGAGTAGTGGCAGTTGACCGCAATACTCTGGAAGTGAAATGGCGTTTCCGGACAGGACGGGCCATGATCTATACTGTCCCTACCTTAGGAGATCCGGCCTCACCGGTAGAAGCAAGTCCGGTTTTGAGCGGAGATATTGTTTACGTGGGAGCATCTGATGGTGCATTATATGCCCTGAACCGTAAAGACGGTCAGTTGTTGTGGAAGCATGCAATGGGTGCTCCCGTATTGGCGACGGTGGCAGTGAGCGGAAATGCTTTGTTTGTATCAGACTTTGCAGGTAATGTATACGGATTTATTTCAAAATAAGCCCTTTACATCTCCATGAAAATAAAATGTCACTAGAAGAAATAAGAATAAAAACATCAACAATTATGTTCTTACTATAATAAAGAACAATCTATATGTAAGTATGAAACGAACGATCTATCTACTGGCCTGTATCTTTTGCTTATTGCAGGCCTCTGCACAAAACAACGATTTATCCTGGGAAGAATTACAAAAGCAATATCAATTCCCCCAATGGTACACTGATGCCCGGTTCGGTATTTGGGCAACAATCGGACCGCAATCCGTTCCTTTACTGGGTGGAGGATGGTATGCACGGCATATGTTCATGCAAGATGTGGGTTCACAGCAATTCGGTAAAAACGCATACGAATATCACCGTAAAACTTTCGGACCACAATCCCAGAAAGGATACACGGAAGTTATCCATCAATGGAAAGCAGAACGGCTGGACACCGATGAACTTGTCAGATATTTCAAATCGATCGGTGCCAGATATATTGTTGTTCATGCCAACCATCACGATCATTTCGATAACTTTGCGTCTACCTACCATCCCTGGAACTCAGTAAACATGGGGCCTCACAAAGACATTGTAGGTCTCTTCGAAAAGTCGACCCGCAAATATAAACTACCGTTCGGAGTCAGTTCACACGACGACCGTTTCCTGGGCTGGTGGTTACCGGCATTCGGGGCTGACACATCGGGTGTTTATAAAGGCATTCCCTACGAAGGCCGGATGACTAAAGATGATGGAAAAGGAAAATGGTGGGATGGTTACGACCCAGCCCAACTGTATGGCCTTCCTCCGGAAAAAAGAACTCCGGAATACGAAGCAGAAGTAAAAAAGAACTATATGCTCCGCCAGCAGGAACTTGTCACAAAATATAATGTCGACCTGTTATGGGTAGACGGTTACGGATTTCCATATGGCAATTACGGAAAAGAAGTATTCCGTACGCTATTCAATAACAGCCTGAAACGTAATGGTAAAATCGATGCCGTCGGAATTGCAAAAGTCGATAAAGAACCAATGTTGGTCAAGGATATAGAAGCAGGTGTGGCGGAAGAAATTCTGCCTTATCCCTGGGATGGAATATTTACCTTCACCCACTGGTTTTACAAAGAAGATAATCCGCTGATGCATAATGCCCGTTCCATTATAGAACTGACAAGCGACATTATCAGCAAAAACGGCAACATGCTCCTGAATGTCGAATTGAAAGGTGACGGAACGATTGCTCCCGACCATAAAGAGATACTGGACGATGTAGGCAAATGGATCAATATCAACAACAAGGCGATCTATGCCAGCAAACCATGGGTAATTTACGGTGATAATCTCAATTCGTGCAAACGGGAAATAGAAAGGAATATAGTGAATGCCGATAAGGACAACGTTATGAAAGAGGCTCAAAAGGAAAATTTCAATGCACGCACAGCAAATAGCGCTCCTTACGGACATGATGAAGTACGCTTCACTACACACGGGAAGAACTTGTATATTTTCGTGCTCAACCCGGCCACGGGTAGTATCGATCTGCCTTCGTTGGGACTTACATCGCAGGAACATCCCGGCAAGATACGTTCAGTCAAAATGCTAGGCAGCCATGAAAAGATCCACTTCAGACAGGATAATGAGAGGTTAACGTTCGATATACCCGATAAACGCCCTACCCCTTATGCTGTTGTTTTCGAGGTGCAGGGGGCTATACAATAAACAGACACTAACCTACCAGATAATCAAAAGGTATCAAAAGATAAAGTCTCCGCATCCCGCTCCAGACTACATCTTTTGATACCCTCCGATATAGGATAATGATATTATGCTCTTCCTAAAAACTCATCCACCGTATAATTCAGGAAATTGTTGAAAGGGAGAAGTTCCTGGAAAATCTCGATCGTCTGCTCCATCCAGTCATCCTGCATAAAGAATTCATCCGGCTTATTAGCGGCAAAGCAAAAATCCTTATGCCGCAGAATTTCATCATATTTAAAATCAGCAGGATAACCTGCCGGCATACGCTTCAATACTTCACCTTCCATCACCGGATATGCTTCCTTAAATGATGGCTTTTCGATAATACTTACAAATTCGTCGATATGATCATATATATCCTGGCGAAGCATTTTCAACAGTTTGGGAGGAGGGCACCAGACACCACCCGACAACATGCTGTTACCCGGTTCGAGATGAATATAATATCCTCCCCGCTCACTGGCACGTCCGCCTTGCGCCATATAAGCTGCAAAATGGACTTTATAAGGAGTTTTGTCCGGCGAGAAGCGCAAATCCCGGTAAATACGGAACTGGCAATCCTTTGCTTCCAGTCCTGCTACCTGCGGGTCGAACAAAGCGATTCGGTTAATCACCTGCTGGACCTCGTCGAGAAAGGCTTTATGCAACACATCGTAGCGGTCTTTATTAGCCTGAAACCACTCACGGTTGTTGTTCACACTTAATTCCTTCAGGAATTGTATAATTTCTGCATTCATAAATAGCTGTTTATTTTATCAGCAAAGATAAGGAATTATATTATTCATTATCCCAGTTTCTGTCCGTCCGGAAAGGTGCGACCGGCAATCCCTCTTTATTGAACAGGTTGCCGACAGTTGCATCATCAAAACAATATTGCACCATAACCGGATTTTTCACTTTGGGAGAAGAAACGACAACCGTATTCTCTTTGATCTGAGCTTTTGCCGGCTCGAAGACGCCGTCTTCACCAGCTATCCGGAAGCCAACGATTTGTTTCTCCTTACACATTAACCCGTTATCGGCATGAAGGAAAGAAATAACGGCTTTATTTTTATTGACTGTCATCCCTTCGAACACCGGAGATTCAAAACCGGACTCAAGCCGCCCGTATGTTTTCCCTAAGGCCAGATTAGCCAGACGAAGTCCGACACTCTGTTTGTCTGTCGGATGAATATTCTTCAGATCAGCTACACAGTCGGAGATAGCCACCATTCCGCAACCCGGAACCGTACGTGCTACCCATTCCTGATGTTCACGAACCAAAGCAGCACCGTTATCTCCGGCATTATAGGTAAAAGGAGCGATCTGTACCAGATAGAAAGGGAAGTCTTTCTTAAAACTTTTCCGCCAGCTCTCGATCATTGTTTTCATCAGGATTCCATAAGAATCCGGATGGTCGCGGTTGGACTCACCCTGATACCAGATAGCACCGGCCAGGGCATAAGGAGTAACCGGATTGATCATCTGATTATATAACACACCCGGTTCGACCGGCCACCACGGGTAGGTCTTATCCGGCATCGCATCACGTAAGCGGGGATTATCCATTACCAGTTCTTCCGGCGTCCATACTTCGGCCGGAGTTCCTCCCCATGCCGAAACGATCAAACCGATGGGGACATTCAGGTCTTTTTGCAGATCGCGCCCGAAAAAGTATGCCACAGCACTGGTATTCTTCATCACATCGGGTGTACAGGTGGCCCACGACGCTTCGCAATTATTCTGCGGAGTGGCGGCTCCACGCTTGGGGATATGGAAGAAACGGATATTCGGATAATCGGCAGCAGCTATCTCTTCGTCGCGATTATCTATGTTAGCCATCGGAGTCCACTCCATATTGGATTGTCCGCTGCAAAGCCAGACTTCCCCTAACATTACATCTTTCAATTCACAATTGCCATTTCCCAAAACAGACAGGGTATAAGGTCCTCCGGCTGCTGCCGTCTTCAATGTCGTATCCCAACTGCCGTCCGAACGGACTGTTGCCGTCGCTGTATCCTTCGGAGCCCAGCTACCGACCACTTTCACTGTCGCACTGGCATCTCCCCATCCCCATACGGGTACTTCACTCTTTTGCTGCAATACCATATGGTCGGCAAAAACAGACGGCAGACTGATTTGAGCCTGCATACCGGCCATCAATAAGGAAAGGGCGGCAGCCATTCCCATCATTCGTGTAAGTTTCATGTATTTCTCTGTATTTGATTGATTAACGGATTAACAAATGTACAACAAAAATCAGAAAGTGAACCCCAGATTCAGATAAAACTGAAGGCTTGTATTCTGATTCGACATGCTGAAATTCGCGCTTAGCGGACCAGCTATACTATTATAAGCATACCCCAAGCTTCCACCCCATACACTTTTCCCTTTCAGCAGATGGAAAAAATCATTGTGATGAAGCGCATAGTTACCGATCAGGGAAATATAGTTATTCCCCGCAATCCGCTGCCGGAAATGCAAGCGGGTTACAACAACCGAATTATCGAATATCTCCATCCGGTTGATCCCGGCAAAAGGCAACTGCTGAGGAACATAACGTCCCTCTGCCTCACCGCCGACCGCATTCAGAAAAGGATACGCCAGATTTCCCCCGATCAGCACACGTCCGTACAGAGAAGGGAGAACGCTGAAATGAGCAGTAACAGGAATGACGGAAGTAAAATTCAACCCGATAGCCGAGAAAGGAGCGTGTCCGTTATAATTGACAAAGTTATCCGTATATACAGAATAATCGGCTTTCAGGGAAACACCTTTCGTCGGAAAATACCGCCGGTCGAGTGTCTCCAGATGAGCCATCGCAAAATAACTGATAAATCCCTCCGGCTTTACTTCAAATTGGTTGTTATCCCCCGTATACAGGAAAGAATTATAATCGTAATATTCATAACGTAACCCCAGTTTGAATTTGAAATTCAACCAGTTCATATCCGAATAGCCGAATTCGGCAAAATGATGGGTGTAACTGGTATTAAACGTTTTATGCCCTTTCCTGTAAATATCCAGGTCCTGATAAGTGAACTGGTAAGCCAGGTTCAGGTTACGTAACGGATTCCTTTCGATGGCATAATCCAGACGGGCATACGAGGTTTTTCCCCCGACACGCCCGGTAAATCCCAACTTGGAATGGTTACGTGCCCGGTAATCGAAAGTCGCATTCACCAATACACCGATGATCTCTTCCGAATCGAAACGCAGGCCAAGATTCACGGAACTAACCGATTTCTTTTGTGCCGTCAGTACCAGATCCTGCTGTTGCTCTCCCGTCAACATATAATTCACATTGGAGTAAGCATTGGAACCGATCAGCACAGACATCGCATGGTGAAGTTCCTTCAACGTGATCCGGCTGTTCTCACGCAAGCCACTGATCTTCATCAGCCACTTCTCGTCTCTCGGATCCGTGCCGGTAAAAGAGATAGTACGGATATAAAAGCTATCGGTAGGCAACGCCGGATAGGACTTCCGGAAATGCCCGTGTTCTTCCGGACGGAAATCTTCTGCTATCCCGATCTTCTCTTTCAATGCGATGATCTCGTCCCAATGGGCATAAGCCTCCTGTTCTCCACGCCTGATCAGGGTATCCAACGCAACCGTAGTGAAACTGGCAGCATTATAAGATGTCATATTCGGACGGAGTAACAGATCTGTCTGCTCCTTGTTCTTCGCATATTTTTCATATCCATGCAGGGCGATGATCTGCCCTACCACATCACCGGGCGTATTCAGGGCTTCCAGCTTCTTCAAATCGCTGGTTCCCAGATCCACACCGATAATGATATCGGCTCCCATCTGCCGGGCGACATCAACCGGAAAGTTGTCATTGAGTCCGCCGTCTATCAAGACCATACTATCCAGGCGGACAGGAGCGAACACAGCCGGTATCGCCATACTGGCACGCATTGCCAACGGCAGGCTACCTTTACGAAACACATAATCCTTCCCGTCGACAGCATCCACCGCGACACAGGCAAAAGGAATATTGAACTTCTGGAAATCGACGGAATCATGATAACCGATTGTCAGATTGGAAAACAGATTCATCAGGTTTTGCCCTTTGATCATTCCCTGGATGACACGGTCTTTCTTTTCTTTTCCGAAAGGCAGGGATAGAATATACCGTTCGGAATTTTCTTTTTCCGGAAAAGTCAGGCTATTCCGTTTGATACGGTCGCTGAGCAGCATTGTCCAATCCTGCTCCAACACCATTGTATCTATTTCAGCCGGAGTATATCCGATAGAATATAATCCTCCGACAATAGCTCCCATACTGGTACCCGCCACGTAATCGATCGGAATACCAGCTTCCTCCAACACTTTCAACACGCCTATATGAGCTACTCCTTTTGCTCCTCCGCCACCAAGCACAACCCCAACATTCTTCCGTTGGGCCGCTAAAGATGGCAAAACAGCCAGCACCATCAGCAAAAAGCATAGTAACTTTTTCATCTCCACTCTATTTATGACAAATGTAATCGGTTTATATCAAAGATGCAAACAAATCACTTCAAAGCCGATAAGTACATAAAAATAGTAAATAAGCCATTATCCTCTCCGATAAATGTACTACTTTTGAACCAGTATTCTCACTATAGAAAAACACTCAATATGCAAAAAAGTACATTATGCCTGTTACTATGCTGCTTTACCCTACAAAGTCATGCGATAGTAGAGCCATTGAAAGGCTACCAGTATGCCACAGAACAAGCGCCAAAAGGGAATGAATGGGAATCGCCCGAAAACATTGCGCTGAACAAAGAACAACCCCATGCCTATTTCTTCTCTTTCCAGGATCAGGAAAGCGCCCGGAAAGTACTACCGGAAAACAGTACTTACTGGCAATCGCTGAACGGAGACTGGAAATTCAACTGGGTACCGACTCCCGAAGAACGTCCGAAAGATTTCTACCAGACGAACTTCGACGTATCGGGTTGGGATAATATCCCCGTACCGTCGAGCTGGAATATCGTCGGTCTTCAGAAAGACGGAACACAGAAATACGGGACACCTATCTATGTGAACCAGCCCGTTATCTTCCAGCATAAAGTGGCAGTCGACGACTGGCGCGGCGGTGTGATGCGTACGCCGCCCGAAAACTGGACGACTTTCAAACATCGTAACGAAGTAGGTTCCTATCGCCGCGAGTTCACTATTCCCAAAGACTGGGAAGGAAAAGAAGTCTTTATCAACTTCGACGGAGTGGATTCTTTCTTCTATCTCTGGATAAACGGCCACTATGTAGGTTTCTCCAAAAACTCACGCAATACGGCCAGCTTCAATATCACTCCCCACCTGGTAAAAGGGACGAATATAGTGGCAGCCGAGGTCTATCGCAGTTCGGACGGTTCGTTCCTGGAAGCACAGGATATGTTCCGCCTGCCGGGTATTTACCGCAATGTTTCGTTGACTGCCGTTCCTCAACTGCATGTCCGCGACCTGGTCGCTACTCCCGACCTGAATACGACTTACACAGACGGTTCGCTGACCATCTGCGCCGATATCCGCAATCTGGGGAAAAAGGCAGCCAAAGATTATTCACTGACCTACTCGCTATACGCCAACAAACTATATTCCGATGAGAATACAAAAGTAGAAAATGTAACGGCATCCGTTCCCGTCCCTGTACTGGCAGCCGGACAGGAAATCGGGACCGAAGCTGTTTTAAAAATACAAAACCCGAATAAATGGTCTGCAGAACAGCCATACCGCTATACATTGGTCGGAGAACTGAAAGACAAAAAAGGCCGTACGATAGAAACCTTCTCTACGATTGTCGGCTTCCGCAAAGTAGAGATCAAAGACACGCCTGCTTCGGAAGACGAATTCGGATTGGCAGGACGTTACTACTATGTAAACGGCAAAACGGTTAAACTGAAAGGTGTCAACCGTCACGAAAGCAATCCGGCAGTAGGCCACGCCATCACCCGTAAAATGATGGAAGATGAAGTCATGCTGATGAAACGTGCCAATATCAACCATGTCCGCAACTCCCATTATCCGGATGATCCGTACTGGTATTATCTGTGTAATAAATACGGGCTCTACCTGGAAGATGAAGCAAACATCGAATCGCACGAATACTATTATGGTGCCGCCTCTCTGTCTCATCCGAAAGAATGGAGGGATGCACATGTGGCCCGTGTATTGGAAATGGTACATGCCAATATCAACAACCCGTCTATTGTGATCTGGTCATTAGGAAATGAAGCCGGTCCGGGACCGAATTTTGTAGAAGCTTACAACGCACTGAAGAAAGTAGACCTGTCACGTCCCGTCCAATATGAACGAAATAATGATATCGTAGACATGGGCTCCAATCAGTACCCTTCCATCTCATGGGTACGCGGTGCCGTGAAAGGCGATTATGATATCAAATATCCGTTCCACATCTCTGAATACGCCCATTCGATGGGAAATGCCTGCGGTAACCTGATCGACTATTGGGATGCCATGGAATCGACCAATTTCTTCTGCGGCGGCGCTATCTGGGACTGGGTAGACCAGTCTCTCTATAACTACACTCCGGATGGCAAACGTTATCTGGCTTACGGAGGTGACTTCGGCGATACGCCGAACGACGGGCAGTTCGTAATGAACGGTATCGTATTCGGCGACCTGGAGCCGAAACCGCAATATTATGAAGTAAAGAAAGTATACCAGCATATCGGTGTATCGGAAGTCAATACGGAAAAAGGTCTTTTCGAGATATTCAACAAATACTATTTCAACGACTTATCCGGCTACGATGTCAAATGGTCGCTTTATGAAAACGGCAAAGAAGTGGAAAACGGTTCACTGAATCCGGGCAAAGTGGCACCACGTACCCGCGTACAGGTTTCCGTACCTTATACATACAGTAAATTGAAGGCCGACAACGAATATTTCGTCAAAATCCAATTCCTGTTGAACGATAATACACCATGGGCTCCAAAAGGCTACGTAATGGCGGAAGAACAACTTCCGGTAAAAGCAGCAACAGGTAAACCCGCGATCAGCGAAGTGGCGAATGCCTCTGCCGGAGAACCGGTTATCGAGATACAGGCCGACCATCGCCTCACAATCAAAGGAGATAACTTCGTCGCCAAATTCGACAATGAAACAGGAACGATCTACAGCCTGAACTATGGAGGCGAAACCATTATCACCGACGGTAACGGTCCGAAACTGGATGCTTTCCGTGCCTTCACCAACAACGACAACTGGTTCTACGGAAGCTGGTTTGAAGCCGGACTGCACAATCTGAAACATAAAGCGACTTCCTTCAAAATGATCAAGAGGAAAGACGGTGCTGTCGCATTGTTCTATACTGTTGAGTCGCAAGCTCCTAATGCAGCCAAGATATTAGGCGGAACATCGAGCGGTAAAAATAAAGTAGAAGAACTGACCGACAAAGTATTCGGCGAAGACGACTTCAAATTCACTACCGACCAGGTATGGACGATCTACCGCGACGGCTCCATCGAATTGCAGGCAAGCATTACTTCCAACAACCCGAGTCTGGTTCTGCCACGTCTGGGGTATGTGATGAGAGTTCCTCAACGTTACGAAAACTACACCTATTACGGACGAGGTCCCGTTGAAAACTACGCCGACCGCAAAGCCGGACAGTTCATCGAAACATACCGTTCGACTGTAGCCGATCAGTTCGTAAACTTCCCGAAACCCCAGGATATGGGTAATCACGAAGATGTACGCTGGTGTGCACTGACCGACAAGGCAGGTAAGGGAGCCATCTTTGTAGCAACCGACCGTCTCTCTACTTCGGCATTACAATACACAGCACTCGACCTGACATTGGCAGGACATCCGTATCAATTACCGAAAGCCGGTGATACGTATCTGCATCTCGACCTGGCCGTTACAGGTCTGGGAGGCAACAGTTGCGGTCAGGGTGGCCCGCTGATCCATGACCGTGTGTTTGCCGGACAAAACAATATCGGTTTCATCATCCGTCCGGCTTCACCGGATTTGTCGGCTGCGGCACAGGTATCGGCTGCCGGCGACATTCCTTTCTCCATTACCCGCAGCCGTACAGGGTTGGTTGAATTGTCGTCTATCGACAAAGAGGCTGTTTTCTGTTACACAATCAATAAGGACAAGAAAGCAAAAGAATATACCGAAGCAATTCCTATGCGGGAAGGCGGAACGATCACAGCCTGGCTGAAGAATAACCCGGAGATCAAGTCGGTGAAGACTTTCAACAAACTGGAAAGTATTCAGACGGAAGTGATTTATGCCAGCAGTGAAGAAGTGGGTGAAGGGGATGCCAAGCATTTGGTAGACGGCGATCCGAACACGATCTGGCACAGTATGTATTCTGTTACCGTTGCCAAATATCCGCACTGGGTAGATCTGGACGCCGGTGAAGAGAAGGCTTTCAAAGGCTTTATCTATATGCCGCGCAAAGACAGCAACAATGGCAATATCAAAGAATATTCCATTCAGGTAAGCCAGGACGGCAAGAACTGGGGGGAACCTGTTAGCAAAGGCATATTCGCCAATAACCGGGATGAAAAGAAAGTCCTCTTTGACAAACCGGTAAAAGGACGTTATATCCGTTTCACAGCATTAAGCTCACAAAACGGACAAGATTTTGCCACAGGGGCAGAACTTACGATCCTGAGTGAATAAGAGAATAGAACGATACTTTCCTTTATATATTAATAGCGAAAGCCCCGGCAGTAATTCCGCCGGGGCTTTGTTTTTACCTGTCATATTGATAGAAGTAGTAAAGTCATACTTACCGACAGTAGTCAGGTTAGCCACTTTAACTGCTGTAGGATCAGCATTTCCTGTTTTTGTTATACTCACTACATTATATACACCGACCGTAGCTGTTGTATCCAACAAGCATGTAAAGCCTTCTTTTGTTTCACGGTTTGTGAAAGTAATCTCGTTTGTTTCCGTATTTACTTCAGAAATAACAAACTGATACTGAGGAGTAGACAGGTTGACTACAGCTGTACCCTGTGCAAGGAATTCGAAATTACTCAAACCACTAGCAGCTGCAGAAATACCGGCACCCAGATATTTACCCAGTTCTCCTTCAGCCTTTCCGCTATCTGTGCCTGCGCTTATACTATATAACATAATCCTCCCATATAAAATGGTAGATACACTTATACATAGTCAGCGCAAGCATTTACTGTCCATTACTCCGGTGTGTTTAAAATTTGCTAGATTTTATGTTAGGAATAATCTTCGTAAAATGCTTACAATATGTAATTGAAACTGTTCATTGCGAGCCGCTGCCCACTACGGAATCGTTGCAAGGGTAAAGAGGTTTTCCGAATCAACAAGAAAAACAGTCATAATTTTCCGAAATAAGAGGATTATAAACAAAACAACACTATTTACGCAACAAATGCCTCTGTTTGGGGGATAAACACGATGTGGCGCACGACAGGCTATAAGATGGAAGTCTTCAGGTTTGGTCTCAGTGAATGACGCTCATCTCTGAAATGTCGGATATTGTGACCTGGAACTTATCCATCGAAGTGAGCAAAAAGCTATTAGCGACCGCAGATTTATTTTATCTGTCACAACTGCCACTTTGCAGGCTTACTACCTGTTTATCATATCCTGACAGAAAGAGGACCGCCTTCATAAAACTAAGGTTTTTTTCTAAATTGGTACATTGACTCATTATTGGACTGCGAAGCCTACCTGTCAACTGTCACTTGTCAACTGAAAAAGGTTTCACCTTTTTCTATAACTTCTCTATTTCCTCTGCCGACAATCCCGTACAGCCGGCAATGTTGGCAACTGCCATCCCCATACGTTTCATATTGGTTGCGGCTTGGCGTAAAGCTTCCGCTTTCCCTTCAGCAAGTCCTTCTGCTTTCCCCTCAGCAAGACCTTCTGTTTTTCCTTTAGCTTCCCCTTCGGCCAGCCCTTCGATCCGGCCTTCCCATTTGGCGGTGTCGAGCACATCGTTCTGGATCATGATCGCGTTCAGATGTTCATCGTAGGCATGTCGTTCAACCGCAGACATGGAGTAGTATTTCAATTTCTCGCGGGCTTCACGAAGACCCGGAGCTGTCGTATCCGGGCGGATCGTACCGTCTTTCAGATATTCGATCCATTCGTCAAGCGGCGTCATGGCTATTTTATCGAACTCGTTCACGCGAACCAAGATGTATTCGGGGAAGATCTCCGCCGGCAGGCGGGTGATCACAGCATCACGGTCGCGGGTGTTAATTCGCAGGCGGTCGCCGGTATGTACTCCCGTGAAATGGTTTTGCCCGTGGTAGATATAATCCGTCCCCACACCCAGGTCGAAATAGAGGATGCTGATGGAGTAGACTTTCTTTACATTCTGATAGCCTTCGCCCAGCGAGATATGTTCGGTAATGGCTTTGGCTACACCGTAGAGGATGCGTTCGAGATAATGTACTTCGCGGGTGTTCTGTATTTCAACGATGATGATCTCGCCTTTACTGTTCTTGGCCTTGATGTCGACACGGTTAAATTTGTCATCGGCACTCTCCCGGTTGCCTTCGCTTTCGAGGATTTCAAGGATCTTGACCTCTTCACGCAGCATGACGGTAAGGAAACCCTCGAGCACACCGAAGTTGGCCTTCTGGCGCAACAGGCGCTTCACTGCCCAATCGAAGCGGATATACCGGTCTTGCAACTCTTGTCGTTCATTCTCTGCCATAGCTTTAGGATCTAATTCTCTCATAATTAAGTGTTTTATGTTAATAGCTCTACAAATATACGTATTATTCATGTACAACGAGAAATAATAAGGGATAATCTTATTAATAATTTGCCAATATACCAATGTGCCAACGGAGAATGCAAGATATCTATCAGCATGACAGAAGGCGGCAATCCGAAAGATAATGCCGTTGCTGAACGGGTGAACAATACAATAAAGAACGCTTCTTAGAGGTATGGTATTTAAGATATCGGAGGTAAAGTTTGCCGTAAAACTGCCATAAAGTTCTATAACCATGAACGCCCCATTGGAGTTTGGACGGTGGTATGACTCCTTACCAAGCGGCCGGACGCAAAGGGGAACTCAATAAAAGATGGGTGAGCTACAGGGATAAGGCGATAAAAAAGCTGAATACGATAAGTCAGACAGGATAAAACCAAGCCCGAAGGAAAGAAGCATGGCAAACCTCAGCGGTGTTTTTTTCATAATTCTTTTAGAGATAATTGGGAGCTTGATTATTTTTGTCGAATAATAAAGTCTACCCAATTCATCTATAAGAATAAAAAGGGTCAACCTGGAGTAGTATTAAGTACAAACCGAGTCTACCTGTATTATACATAAGACACCAAGTGGTCAACTAAAATCGTTAAACGACACGAACAAAAAGTTTCGTAGGGACAAAACAATAGTTTCCTGCCTACGAAACTTTTGTTTCCTACTTGGAAAACTAAAGTTTTTCAGGCAGAAAAACTGGCACTTCCTGAAGAGACTTTTCCCATTTCTACGACTTTCCTAAGGAATGGGAGCAAAAATAACACAAAAAGATGGTAGATACAAGTAAAAAGTGATAGGTGTTTTTACATCTACCACCACTCATATATTAATTGATTTATAAGTCATATAAAGATATATGGCAGATATGGTAGATGTTTTTGAAAAATAGAATATCGAAACCGGGGGGCGTAAAATAAACTGTGTCATGCGCTGTTTTTCTTTCAAGCTCATCGGTCGGGGATC
>NZ_BMPB01000023.1 GCF_014647375.1 Parabacteroides faecis | reverse complement strand
CTCTGTTAGCAAAGTTAATACTTTATTTGTTTGCTTTGCTGACACAGTTTAAATTACAGCCTCCTTTTTTACCATATTAATCATCCATTTTACGATTTCCGGATCAGTATGAGAAAGAAACAGACTCTTTTTTTGGTCAAGCGTGGTAATAGCCTGCATATCTTCTTCTGATAAGGAGAAATCAAACACATCCATATTCTCGATCATACGTTCTTTATGCGTCGATTTCGGAATAACGATCACATCCCGTTGAATCAGATAACGTAAAGCAACCTGTGCAACCGACTTTCCATACTTTTCACCGATTGTTTTCAATAGTTCGTTAGTAAAAAAGTTATTTTTACCCTCTGCAAATGGCCCCCATGACATAACCCGTGTTCCATATTCCTCCATGATCCTCTGGGGTTCTATTTGCTGATTGAAGACATGTGTTTCTACCTGATTGACAGCCGGTTTTATCTCACAGCACTCCGCCAGATCGACAAGACGGTCGGGATAAAAGTTACTCACTCCGATAGCACGTGCCTTTCCTGCCTTATAAGCCTCTTCCATCGCACGGTAAGTACCGTAATAATCACCAAAAGGTTGGTGTATCAGGAGTAGATCGACATAATCACTCTGCAGTTTACGCAAAGACTCAGCGATAGATGCTTTTGCCTTTTCATATCCGGCATTGGAGATCCAAACCTTGGTTGTAATAAACAATTCATTCCGTGGAATACCACTTTTACTGATTGCATTCCCTACACCTTCTTCATTAAAATAGGCTTGTGCCGTGTCGACAGAACGATAACCTACGCTCAAAGCATCCAATACACAACGTTCACATTCTTCAGGTGTCACCTGATAAACTCCATAACCTAAAATTGGCATTTCAATGCCATTATTCAATTTTACTGTTTTCATAATCTCTTTAATTATCAATTATTTTCATCTGAGACAAAGCTACTAAATTATATCTACTTATTATCCAAATTCATCACCTGTCCGATCACCGGAACGATCAATTCCAAAGAGTTTTCTTTTACCATCTCAATTTCGTTTTTCAACGGTTCGTCCCAACGGTGTCTGGCTAATGCGTATTTGGAATGATGGACAGTCACGACCTTACGGGCTTTCAAATCTTTGGCTGCCTGCCCCAAATACTGAGGCATCGTATGGATATTACGCCATCCCTCATTGTACTGTCCGTTTTCCAGAATAGCCAGATCGATATCCGGATACTGTTTGCCTATTTCTTCAAAATGAGTATCGTAACCGCTATCCCCTCCCATATAGATTTTATACGAAGGAGTTTCCAGAAGGAAAGAAGCCCACAAAGTCTTATTCGATGTCAGTCCGCGGCCGGAGAAATGACGGGCTGGCAGGCAACGGACCGTAAAGTTTTCGTCCGGCAACGCACTTTCGTACCAGTCCAGTTCAATAATATTCCCTTTATCGAATCCCCAATATTCAAAATGTTCACCCACACCCAAAGGGCAGATTACTTTACGGATGCGATCTTTCAGCCGGATTACCGTCTGATAATCCAAATGATCCCAATGGTCATGGCTAATAACCAGATAATCGATATCCGGCATATCTTCCGGTTTATATATATCCGTTCCTTTAAAAGGCTTATTGACAAAGGAAACCGGAGAAGCCATACAGAACACCGGATCGACTAAAATTCGTTTACCGGATAATTGAAGCAGATAGGAAGAATGGCCGAACCAGACCATTACATTCGAATCGTCCCCCAAGTTTTTCAGATCAGATTTGATCGCCGGAACCGGGACATCCGGATTCAGTCCGTCAGGTCTGGAGATCAGGAAATCCCACATGCTGCGCAAACGTCCTTTATCGGAAGTCATTAACGTCGTCGGATGTATATTCTGAAACTCTCCGTTTTTATAATGGGGAGAATGTTCTATTTTTTCCAGTCGTTCCCCTTGCGGCAGACGTCCGAAAGCCGGTTGATTGATAAAAGCAACCACTGCCACTCCCAAAACGATCACTATACCTATTATAAGTCCTGCTACCATATACCATCTATTTTTTATTTTCATATCAAATCCTTTTATATAAAACAAAAGTACATCCCTTTTATCAGAAGTCTGGTAGATAGATTACTGATATTTTTACCTTTATCACTGTTCTTATTTGTTGATTTTCGCTTATCTTTGTTAAATATTAAACCTTGAATCAAATTAAATAAGAAATCATGAAAGAATTTGAAGCAGCACTAGTCAGCGAAGGAAAGAGTGAAAGAATACCGGAAGAGTTCAATTTCTTCGGTAAAGTGATCGGTGAATGGGATCTTGACTGGAACGACCACCTCAACACACCTACTCCCAGACGCGTAAAAGGAGAATGGATCTTTTCATGGGTACTCGACGGAATGGCAGTACAAGATGTCTTTATTGTTCCGTCGCGAACAGAAAGATTGATTGATATCCAACCGGATGCAGCTTACGGGACTACTCTCAGGTTATTTAACCAGGAAAAATGTCTTTGGGAAATCTTCTACGGATGTCCGGAAGAATGTGCCCGGCTGGAAGCCCGGAAAGAAGGGGACGAAATTGTCCTGACGGAGATAACTTCGCAAGGTATGAAATGGATATTCTCTGATATTACAGACAATTCTTTCACCTGGCGAAGTACCGCCATCAACGAAGACGGGGAATGGATCACTTTAGCAAAAGTTTTCGCAACCCGTAAAAAGAAATAAAACTTAATTCTGCATCCGATACTCATTCGGAGAAGTTCCCACACACTTTTTAAACAAACGGGTAAAGTGCTGCGGATACTTAAAGCCTAATTCATAAGCGATCTCACTGATGGAACGGCTGGTATCGAGCACTTTCTCTTTTGCCATATCGATAAGATATAGCTGGATATGCTCCTGCGCAGATTTACCCGTTTCCTTTTTTATCAGATCACCCAGATAATTTGCCGAAAGATGTAACTGGTCGGCACAATACTGAACGGATGGCAGCCCGATATCCTGCGGTTTATCCGACTGGAAATAGTCGTTCATGATCTTCTCGAACTTAGCCAGTGTATCCTTATTTGCTTCTTCGCGGGTAATAAACTGACGGTCGTAAAAACGGACGCAATAGTTCAATAGCAGTTCGATATTCGAAACGATCAGCATTTTACTATGCTTATCTATTCCATGATGTAGTTCCAGTTCTATATTTTTCAGGCAATCGATTACTATCTGCCGTTCCTGTTCCGAAAGATGAAGTGCCTCATACACTTCATAAGAAAAGAAACGGTAATTCTTAATGTTACGACCGAGAGAAGTACCACGGATCAAATCGGGATGGAAAAGCAGCGCCCATCCTTTCGGCTGGATATATTCTCCTTTCCGGGCAACACCTACCACTTGTCCGGGAGCAGTGAAAACCATCGTTCCCTCCTGATAGTCATAATAATTACGCCCGTATTGCAGGTCACCGCATTTCACATCTTTCAAAAAGACTGAGTAAAAGCCATATCTCAAACGTGCACTTTCTACCTGTACCTCACATTTTGAAAAGTCGACAATACTGATCAGCGGATGCAATGTTTCCAGCCCCATCCGGTCATTATACTGATAAATGTGATCCATTTCTCTAATTTCCATCATATGCTTTCTGTTTTGTTTTCACAAAGTTAGATCTTTTTTGCGTCATTTTTTCATCTGTTAAAGCAAATCAGTAATAATGGTAGATATACCTGTAATATGTGTAATCGTTAACGGGAAAAACAAGAATAATTTTGCATCAGTAATAATCAACAAAATATTCAGAGACGTATATGTTAAGAAAAATCAGACTAACTGCTGCCGTCATTTTCTTTACCCTGATCACCTTGTTGTTCCTTGATTTCACGGGGACAATACATCAGTGGTTCGGTTGGATGGCGAAGATACAATTCCTTCCGGCATTGCTGGCGGTGAATATAGGAATAGTGATAGGGCTTGTTGTCCTGACATTACTGTTCGGACGGATCTACTGTTCGGTTATTTGTCCGCTGGGAGTATTTCAGGATGTTGTTTCATGGATAGCCGGAAAACAAAAGAAGAACCGTTTTTCGTATTCCCCGGCGGTTAGCTGGTTACGTTATGGGATACTTGCTATGTTTATACTTGCGATGATTGGAGGTTTCGGTTCGCTTTTGGCTTTGCTGGCTCCATACAGTGCCTATGGGCGGATCGCCTCCAATCTGTTCGCTCCTTTCTATCAATGGGCAAACAATGGACTCGCCTATCTCGCTGAACGGATGGATAGCTATGCCTTTTATACGGTAGATGTTTGGATGAAAGGAATAGCCACTTTCAGCATAGCCATCATAACATTTATCGTACTGGCTATATTAGCGTGGCGTAACGGACGAACCTACTGCAATACCATTTGTCCGGTAGGAACCATCCTCGGCTTCCTTGCCCGGTATTCTTACTTCAAACCGGTTATCGATACCGAAAAATGTAACGGTTGCGGATTATGTGCCCGGAATTGTAAGGCTGCATGCATCGATACCAAAGAACACCGGATCGATTACAGCCGTTGCGTGGCTTGTATGGATTGCATCGGGAAATGTCGCCGGAATGCCCTGAAATATGTACCGGGACAATCGCTGCCTAAGAAACAGGTTGAAACAACCACTTCGCCATCGGCTTCGGCATCAGTATTGCCATCGGCATCGGCTCCAGCCACAGAAAAATCCGCCGCTTCACGCCGTCACTTTTTATCGGCCGCCACCCTGTTTGCCGTATCAGCCACATTGAAGGCACAAGTCAAACCCGAAAAGAATGTAGATGGCGGTTTAGCTCCGATAGAAGACAAACAAAAGCCGGAACGCCTCACTCCTATCACTCCTCCCGGATCATTAAGCGCACGAAACTTTACCGGACATTGTACTGCCTGCCAATTATGTGTATCCGTCTGTACCAACCAGGTACTGCGTCCGTCCAGTAACCTTATGACCCTGATGCAACCGGAAATGTCCTATGAACTTGGGTATTGCCGACCGGAATGTACCAAATGTGCGGACGTGTGTCCTACCAGCGCCATACAGCCGATCAGTGTAGCCGACAAATCTGCCATTCAGATCGGACATGCCGTATGGATCAAAGACCTTTGCGTAGTCAATACCGACGGTGTCGATTGCGGCAACTGTGCCCGTCATTGTCCGACAGCTGCTATACAGATGGTTCCCAAAGATCCCGAAGCACCCGACTCACCGAAAATACCGGTTATCAATACCGAACGTTGTATCGGTTGCGGAGCCTGCGAACATCTTTGTCCCTCCCGCCCACTGAGTGCCATCTATGTGGAAGGACACGAAATGCACCGGACCATTTAATATACCCGAAAATCATCAAAACAAAGCATCATGGAAGAAAAGAATAAAAAGAATATAGACCGACGGAGATTCCTGAAAGTCTTAGGCGGAAGCACACTGGCATCGACAGCCTCACTTTATAGTTGCAAACCGGACAAAAACGCATCCTTCCGGGGAAACGGTTCCGGTGATATTCCTGCCGAAATGACCTATCGCACCACGCCCACGACAGGCGATAAAGTATCCTTGTTAGGATATGGCTGTATGCGTTGGCCGACAGTTTCCAACAGCAGTGCAAGAGACAGTAGTGATGAGATCGACCAGGAAATGGTCAACCGCCTGGTCGACTATGCCATCGCACATGGTATCAACTATTTCGACACATCGCCTGCATATTGTAAAGGACGTTCGGAGCATGCCACAGGTATCGCTCTCAGCCGTTATCCGCGCGATACCTATTATATTGCCACCAAATTATCCAACTTCGCGCCCCAGACATGGAGCCGTGAAAACTCGATGGCTATGTATCGTAACTCTATGAAAGAGCTGCAAGTCGACTATATCGACTATTACCTGTTGCACGGTATCGGTATGGGGAATGGTATGGAAGATTTCGAAGGACGTTATATAAACAACGGTATGCTCGATTTTCTGCTTGAAGAACGAAAGGCAGGCCGTATCCGCAACCTGGGTTTCTCTTATCATGGAGATATCAAAGTATTCGACTACCTCCTCTCCCGTCAGGACGAGATCAAGTGGGACTTTGTCCAGATACAGCTCAACTATGTTGACTGGAAACATGCGAAAGAGGTCAACACCCGGAATACCGATGCTGAATATCTATACGGCGAATTACAGAAACGGAACATCCCCGCCATCATCATGGAGCCGTTACTGGGAGGCCGTCTCTCGAACGTACACGACCATATTGCAGCGAAACTGAAACAGCGTAGTCCCGATTCGAGTGTCGCATCATGGGCTTTCCGTTTCGCCGGAACATTCTCGGGGGTATTGACAGTGTTAAGCGGAATGACTTATATGGAACACCTGCAGGATAATCTCCGCACCTATTCCCCACTGGAACCGCTGACGGATATCGATCTGGCTTTTCTGGAAGAGACTGCCGTACAAATGCTACGTTATCCAACCATCCCTTGCAATGATTGTAAATATTGTATGCCTTGTCCGTATGGTTTGGATATTCCGGAGATCCTCTTGCATTATAATCGTTGTATCAATGCCGGAAATATTCCGGAAAGCCGGCAGGATGAAAATTATGCGAAAGCGCGTCGTGCTTTCCTGGTCGGATACGACCGTAGTGTTCCCCGGTTACGTCAGGCCAATCATTGTGTCGGCTGCAACCAGTGTAATCCTTATTGTCCGCAGAACATCGATATTCCGAAAGAGTTATTACGTATAGATAAATATACGGAACAGTTGAAACAAAACTTATTATAGCAGCCGGATATATGAGCTAAAAAGAAAAACAATTTGAACGAATAAAGAACAGGGCATTGTCTTAAAACTGCTACTTTTGTCCAATAAAGACTATATATATGAAAGTGTTACTTATTAATGGAAGCCCCCGGAAAGAGGGAAATACATTTCTGGCTTTGTCTGAAGTGGCAACAGCTTTGGAACAGAATGGCGTCGAAACCCATATCATCCAACTCAGCAATAAAGCCGTACAAGGTTGCATTGCCTGTAACAAGTGCAACGAATTGGGAAGATGCGTTTTCAAAGATAAACTGTATGAAGAGATACGTGAAAATCTTCAGGATATAGATGGATTGATAGTAGGTTCTCCCGTATATTATGCCGGGCCTAACGGTTCGCTTTGTGCCATCCTCGACAGAGTCTTTTATTCCTGTTCGGATATGCTTGCGTACAAACCGGCAGCCGCAATTGCAGTCTGCCGACGTGGTGGAGCCAGTGCTACAATCGACCGGCTGAACAAATATTTTACGATCAACAACATGCCTGTCGTCTCTTCACAATACTGGAACATCGTACATGGTCGCATGCCCGGCGAGGCTGCACAGGATGCCGAAGGTTTACAAATCATGCGGACACTCGGTAAGAATATGGCCTGGTTACTGAAAAACATAAAAGCCGGGGCACAGCCATTGCCGGAAACTGAAGAGCGGCAAATAACGAACTTTATCAGATAATATAAAGTCTTGGTATCTATTGAGAATTTATTGTCCCCGACTGTTGTTTTCTATACTCCGTCGGGGTACAATTATATTTCTTTGAGAATGCCCGATAAAAAGTGGAGCGGTTGGTGAAGCCGGATTGAAAGACTATTTCATCGATGGTCAGTTTTGTTTTTATAAGCAAATCGGCAGCTTTCAGTAACCGACAGCTATTGATCAGTTCAGCTAGAGTAATCTCTTCAATCTCTTCCAGCTTACGGTAAAAGGTACGAAGACCTATGTTCATTTTCTCAGCGATCAATTGCGCAGACAGGTCTTTGTTCCTTAGGTTTTTATTAATGATCTTCAATATATCATTGACGAATTTCTTATGCTCTTTATGGGATAGCTTTCCATTCTCTAACGTGTATGAACTCAATGGAGACGAGAAATATTCACGGAGACTTTCTTTTCTCTCCAACAGGCGTTGTACGGAAGATTTCAGGAAATCCACATTAAACGGCTTGGTTATATAAAGTTCTGCTCCGGCATTCAGCCCCGCAGTCTGCCCTTCAATATCCTGTCGAGCCGATAACAGGATAAAAGGGATATGAGCAGTTGTTTCATCCTCTTTTACCTGCCGCGAGAAAGTCAGGCCATCTGTTCCCGGCATAATCACGTCACAAATGATAAGGTCGGGGTGTATATCTTTTAATATTTCAGAGGCCTCAATGGGACCTGCAGCTGTCAATACATTATAATCGTCCCTGAATATATCGAAGATAAGCCAGCGGATTTCTATTTCATCATCCACGACAAGCAGTGTCGGTTTCGATGTGTCGATAGGACTTTCAGGGATTTGCCAGACAGGTGTACGTTCCGGATTATAATCAGGCAACAATACAGCTGTCTCTTCGTTTGATCCGGCAAGAGAAGCTTCGAGGTAAGGCAGTTTGATCCTGAAATGTGTCCATTCATCCGGGATACTCTCTACTTCAATCGTTCCGCCGAGCAAATGTACCATATTGTAAGAGATTGCCAGACCTAACCCGTTACGTGACCAGAATGAAGTATTGTCACTTTGTTCAATGTTCTGCAGAATGCGGTATCTGTCAAACAGAGTAGGAATATCTTTTGCTGCTATCCCCTTTCCGGTATTGGAGACGGTGATATATAAATTATTGGAATCGGTTCCGATCCTGACAATTACTTTCTTCTCGTTTTCCGCGTATTTGAATGCATTGGATAAAAGATTGAGAAGGATGGTGACAATAAAATCCTTGTCGGAATTCCATTGAATAAAAAGGGATATCTCTTTTTCAAGTCTTACAGCATGCGACTCCGCCATATCGGTGAATGAATCCACCAGTTTATTGGCTAAAGCAGTTATATCGACAGGTATTATCACAGGTTTCTTATAACCCGACTCGATCCGGTTGAATTCGATCAGATCCTGTATCAGCGAATTCAGCCTCTCGGCATTCTGCTTAATGATGGAAGTGTATTTCCGGGCGGGTTCACTCAAGTTCTTCTGATCCATCAAACGGTTGCAAGGGCCATAGATAAGCGTTAACGGCGTACAGAACTCATGGGATATATTTGTGAAGAACTGGAGCTTGGACTCGTATATTTCCTCTTTATGTTTCTGTTCCATCTTCTGCAGACGATCCGCTTTTTTCTTTCTATTGTAAACAATCCATATCCGAGTGACAAGCCCTGTCACAACCAATAATAGTAAAAAATAAATGCATCGGGCCCAGGATGAAGCATACCACGGAGGTAAAACTTCGATATTTAGTTTATAGATATAACTTTCTTTTCCCAGTACTTTATTATAATACTTTATATACAATGTATAATTCCCCGGATGAAGATCAGCGAAAGTGATTATATCGGAACTTCCGTTGGAAATCCATTCCTTTTCACCGCTATCCAACTTATAATAATAGGAATAACCATTACCGTTCAGATAGTCGGTCGCAGAGAAAGAGAGCGTAAAGAAATTCTCGTCATGCGAGAGTTTCAGAATCGTCTTTTTTCCTTTCTGCGACATAAATTCCTCAACAGGATACTGCCTATCCCGTATAGTGATCGTCCTGAAATAGACTGGCGGCATATAGTGTTGCCCTTCATCATAATAATTGCGACGGATAGTAACAAAGCCATTGGTTCCCCCGAAGAAAAGCGTCCCGTCATTTTCGTTTTTGAAAGAGGAACCTTCATTAAATTCAAGTATCGAAAGACCGTCATGATGATCGTAAGTGCGGAACAATTCCTGATCTGTATTATACAAGATTAGTCCCCGGTTAGTACTTAACCAATAACCGGCAATGGTATCAGGAAGAATACTATAAATACTGTTGGTTGGGTATTTATTGATCTCATTCAATAATTTATAATCGTCCGGGCCATATTTTACCAACCCGTAATTGGTTCCGACCAGGTAATTTCCGTGATAATCTTTCTGTATAACATTGGTTTCATTGATCGTATTTCCATCAAAACGGACATTTTCCCAGGTAGATGTTGCGATATTCAGCCGGAAGAAGCCTTCTCCCTTATTCATGCACCATAAAATAGAATCGTTTTCCGGATAGATATATTGAAAACGATTGGTAAACTCGTCATCTTCACGGACAGTGAATTGTTTTACAACCGTTACCACAGGATGGCTGTTCCGCCATTCAAGTGTTGCCTGTATAATCCCCATGCCAAGCGTAGATATCCACAATAGGGAATCTCGTTCATATATATCGGATATAAATTCTACATTTCTATTCCCACACAACACAGGAACAGGAATGATACGTTTTTTTTTCCGGTTAAAATAGCTGAGTCCGTGTTCACTACCGATCCAGAGGTTATCCTGTCGACTGGATGAAAAAGAAAGGATCGTATTATCCCGTAACCCACTATTTGAAGTAGAGATCAATTCCATACGGTGATCTTCTACCTTTTTATCCGGTTGGAAATCAAAGACACGAAGAATGCCGTCTCCCCGGCTACCCAACCATAAAGTATTCTCTTTGTCTACGAACAAAGCATTTACAGGTTGCCGTAATTTTAACGGAAGATCATTCAGGTGAACAGACCGGATGGAATACAGGTCTTCCGAACAGGTAAATACACCGTGTCCAGAAGTTCCTACCCAAATCATATCCTGATAATTATCCTTACGCAGACAGTTGATTCCACCGGTAATCTCCAATGTATCGAAATGATAACCATATTCACCTTTCCTAAGCAAGGATAATCCTTTCGTCTTAAAGCCGATGAAATAGTCGTCATGGAATTTCAGAAGGGATGTGATGTCGTCTTTTCCGGCAAGATAATCCTTTAAAGGATATACGGGAAAAGCTTTACGACTGGATGTATCGAATTCATACAACGTATATGTGTTATCCACGAAATACGAGATGTTATCTTCGTTCGCACAATAGACGATACCGACGGGATGCTTATAACCGGGCAAAGGGAAAAGGTTCGCATTACCTTGCTCGTCTATCTGAATGGAAAAACAAATGTTGTCGCCGTTCTTCCGGAATATCCACAATCGATCGGAGTCATCGATAAAGAAATCGGCTATATCGTTTGCTGCCAGATCAGGAATGAACTTTTGCTCAAATTGTTCCTGATCCTTAAGTGTATAATAAATACTATTGTTACCCTGTATCAGGAAGATATTTCCCCGGCTGTCTTTATCGAGAAAAGCTATCCGGTTAAACATATCGAACGACCGGGTGACAGATGTTTTCAAGTCAATCTTATATAATCCGTGATAAGTCTGAAGCCAGACCTTCCCACCGGTCTGCTCTATCTTCTCAATCCGGCTACCGGCAAAATATTTCTCGCCGTCCCTGGGGCTGTACTTTATAATACGTTTTCCATCATAGATATCTACCCCACGGCTCGTACCTATCCACATAAATCCTTTTTCGTCCTGATAGAATGAAAAGATGTTGCTACTGGAAAGGTTTTCCGCGTTATTTATTTTCCGCAGGTTGAAACCCTTCACCGACGGAGCGATCAGTAAAAGGGCCGATAAGAAAAGAAAACAATAAAAAGTTCTCTTCCCAATAGCGATATCGAAGAATGAAATCATAGACAAATATAGTCTTATTTCCTGTCTCCGCTATGTCTGACAGTGACAAATATATCTCTCTCCATGACACACCGATCAAATCTCCCATTATCTCTTCTCCGTATAGAAATCACTTGATTAGTTTTGCGACATCAATCATAAACATATCATCATGAAAGGTACTTTAATTCTTATTCTTTTAGTATTCAGCTTCCATTCCGTTATGGCTGTTTCTCCCCGGATAAAAGGGATGATCCGGGATAAAAGCACAGGCAATCCGATCGAATTTGCGGATGTCATAGTATTAAAGAAAGGGGAAACGGCAGCTGTTTCCAGTACGTTATCCGGGACAGACGGGTCTTTCCGGATAACGGATATTAACGACGGGGAATATTCATTATTGGTCAGGTTGATCGGATATGATGTCTATACCCGTGAAACGATTGCGCTTCGCCCCTCCCAGCCCGTATTGGATCTGGGTATTATCGAATTGCAACCACTGGAAGTCGGATTATCCGAAGTCGTAGTGGAAGGTACGAAAAGGCAGATCATCTATAAACTGGATAAAAAGATCATCGATGCCTCCAACAACCTGATGGGAAGCGGCGGTACGGCTGTCGATATTCTTGAAAACACTCCTTCCATACGGGTCGATGTCAATGGTGACGTAACATTCAGAGGGAGTAGCGGCTTTAAAGTATATATCGATGGAAAGCCGAGCTTCTATTCTGGTACACAGGCATTGCAACAGATACCGGCCGGACAGATAGAAAATGTGGAAATCATCACTACCCCATCGGCACGTTATGATACGGATGGTGAAGTCGGCATGATCAACATCGTCACTAAAAAGCATAAACGCCAGGGTATTAACGGTATGGCGAATATGTATGGCAGTACAGCCCTTTCCAATGGAGTCGACTTCCTTATCTCCCAGCAATTGAATAAATTGCAATGGCATTTTGCCGGGCATTGGAACCAACCGATCCGGGAAAGCCACTTCGATCAGCAAAAAACAACTATTGTCGATGATGTAACAACAACATCCATCTCTCATGGTCCCAGAAAAGGGAAGAACTACCATTACGGATTGCGCGGAGGCATCGATTATTCTTTCTCTCCGAAAACATCCGTCAACGCAGAGTTGCAGGTTGTCTACGACAAATTCACCCGTGACGGAAACCTGGACTACACGGAAACCCGCAAAGATGCTACCGGCGAATCCGCCCCGTACAACTTCAACAGCCGCGATGAATTCGATCTGCACTCGACTGTCAATATCGGGAAAGCCGGATTTTCCCATAAGTTCAATGACGATGGACATGCACTTTCCGGCAGTTTCATGTTAGGATATGAAGGAAATCCTATGGAGTATTTCCAAAGCGACCTGTTTGATAAAAGTGACCAACGTCAACAGGGACATCGTGCCTGGGAGGATGAAATACGTTGGACGGTACGCGGTAATGTCGACTATAAATATCCTTACAGCAAGACCGGTCATTTGGAGAGCGGCTATCAGTATCATTCTTACCTGGAAGACGGCGATTACAGTATGCAGTTCTGGAACCCGGAGAAAAAGGAGTTCTACTGGCGCGAAGATATTTACAACACATTCTATTTTCAACGTGGTATCCATTCGGTTTATCTGATAGGCAGCGATAGTTATAAGGCATTCGATGCACAGGTCGGCGTCCGGGGCGAACATACGCACCAGGTATTACGCAGCTCCATAGAAGGTGCAAATCGGAAAGTAAACCGTTTCGAAGTTTTTCCTTCCGTACATATCGGATATACACTTCCCCATGAACAGAAACTGACATTTGCCTATTCGTACCGAACCAACCGTCCGGAACTCTTTTACATGGAGCCATATATCACGTATCGCGATTACTATACAGCCGAGATCGGAAATCCAGACATCCGTCCTGAATATATACATTCCTTTGAACTGAATTACAAAAAGAACTTCGGAGAACAGTTATTACAATCCAGCTTGTTTTACAGGTCGCGAAAAGATAAGATCGAACGCTTGCGTGTCCCGTATCAAGCCGGAGTGACCCTCGACTCTATGGCAAATGTCGGAAACGACCATGCTCTGGGTATCGAATTAAACGGACAGCTAACGATTAACAAATGGTGGAACCTGAATGTAAACGGAAACGTTTACTACTATAAGATAGTGAACGATATTCAATCGGGTGGAAAGAAAGAGACCAGTACGAATTATGATATTACATTAAATAATATGTTCCGTGTATTTAAGAACACTCGCATCCAGTTGGACGGTAACTTCGTAGGTCCGTCGGTTACGACGCAGGGACGGTCGGATGCTTTCTGGTTTGTCAACCTGGCAATCCGTCAGCAACTGTTCAATCCCAACCTGCAATCGACACTTTCTTTCCGGGATATATTCAACTCAGCCCGTTACAGAAGCGATATTACAACAGCAGACCTACAATCCATTACACGCATACGACCGGATTATCCGGTTATAACCTTGTCTATCAGTTATACATTCAATAACTTCAAGAGAGGTTCACAAAACTCACGGGATAACCGGGATCTGTTTGAAGGAACCAATCATTAAAAAAGATCTTAAGGGTGTGCCAAATGTCCGTATAAAACCGTAAAAAGGGTAATCTTTCCCCTGATTTGGGTATAGAACAGGATGTATATTTCTTGTAATTTTGCATTATGAAAATATACATCTAAAAATTAAGCTTATGATACTCAAGGATTTTTTACAAGTTATCCGGACACGGGGGCCACTCAATACACCGGAAATCCATCGTTTCATGGATGAGATGAGCAATGAGGCACGGCGTATCACCTTCGAACTGAACGGTTCCTATCATACCTCCGACGAGGTTCGGGCATTACTTTCGCGATTGTTCGGATACGAAGTCGATCCGACACTGCGTGTATTTCCTCCATTCTATACTGATTTTGGAAAGAATATACAAGTTGGTAAAAATGTTTTTATCAATGCCTGCTGTCACTTTCAGGATCACGGCGGTGTTACGATCGGTGATGATTGTCAAATCGGACACAACGTTGTGTTCGCTACCCTCAATCACGGCCTTACACCGGAAGACCGTAAAACAACCTATCCTGCTCCCATTGTACTTGGCAAAAATGTCTGGATCGGTTCGAATGCCACTATTTTACAAGGCGTAACCATTGGCGACAATGCCATCGTTGCAGCAGGAGCAGTCGTAACAAAAGATGTGGCTGCAAACACGGTAGTTGGCGGTGTTCCGGCAAAGTTCATCCGGAACATAGAAATATAAAACGGAGCATCACATCTTCAAAAATATCTCAACAAAAATTTCCTAAAATAAATCCTTCATTCCTTCATCCTTGATCTAACAAGCTGGTTATTGATATTTTGTACATGAAGGAATTTTGACAACATGAAGGAAACAGATTTATTGGGGGCTGAAATCTTCATATTCCTACCTAAAATTCCTACCTGATAACTTTATATGCCAGGTAGGGAGTAAGGTTAAAATAATAAGCAGTAAGGGTATCTATAATTACTTATTATTATGAGAGTTACTATCTTTTTATTGTTTGTCAATTGTCAAACGCTTATAATACAACTATCGAACAAGCGTTTGACAACTGACAAACAAGCGTTCGACAGATAACAGATAGGGAAAAAGAAAGGACAACCAAGCTAAGCCCCAGTAATCCTAGCACTAAAATAACATTAGCATACAAATAACCTTTCGGTGGATACTCCCTCTTTTTATCGTTTCGGAATCATCATTAGTGAATGAAAAAACGACAATTCAAAAGACATTCCTTCATCCTGACAAACATCCTTCATATATAAAAACAGCATAATCAAATAGTTAATACAATAAGATGAAGGAATGAAGGATTTATCTTGAAAACTTTTTATTGTATCACTAAACCGAAATAGCCACCTTCACAACCCCATCCAAACGATTTTCAAAGACACGATAAGCCTCTTCAATCTCGTTTAACGGAAATTTGTGAGTAATAAGCGGAGTGGTGTCTATCTTACCCTGCTCGATCAATTCGAGAATCTCGGCACAGTCGCAACCGTCCACGCCCCCTGTTTTAAAGGTCAGATTCTTTCCATACATATCTGGTAAAGGAAGAAGCTGGGGTTTATCATAGAGGGCAACAACGGTCACAATCGCATTGGGTCGGGCACAATCCCACGCCAAACGGAAAGTATCTTCGCTACCCGCTACCTCCAGGACTACATCTGCACCGCCGTGATCGCTGTTACGAAGTACGAAATCCTTGCAGTTTTCGGGTTCCGTCACCAGCACATCAGGGTAATGTTCACGGACAAACCGGATTCTTTCAGGGGACTTTTCACAGACAATGATACGTCGTGGCTTCTTCAGCATCACACAAAGCAATGTACAGATACCGGTAGGACCGGCACCAATGATAAGCACTGTATCATCATTGGAAATCTCCGAAATGCGGGCTGCCCAAAAACCTGTGGCCAACACATCACCAACAAATAGAGCTTGCTCGTCGCTAACCGTCTCCGGAATACGGTTTAATCCACTGTCGGCATAAGGAACCCTGACATATTCTGCCTGACCGCCGTCTATACGACATCCTAAAGCCCAACCGCCATTAGGGTCCGTGCAGTTATTGACATACCCATGTTTGCAAAAGAAGCATTCCCCACAGAATGTCTCTACATTTACGGTTACCCTATCCCCCGGTTTGACGGAAATAACATCAGGACCTACCTGCTCCACAATACCGACCATCTCATGCCCCACCGTTATTCCGGGTACGGCACGTGGTACACTACCATGTTTAATATGCAGGTCACTCGTACAGATACTACCCAGCGTCACACGCACGATAGCATCACGTGAATCTTTTATTTCCGGTTCCGCCTTCTCGCGCAGTTCGAATTTACCATGTTCAATATATGTATATGCAAGCATAATCTCTTTCTGTTGATTAATAGATTTTACAAAGATAGCGATTACACGATAATCATATCCTACTCTTAAAAAAACTTCCTACTTTTGTATTCGAAAAACATTCCATAATATTCATGCAACATAACTCTCTATCATATCCCACCCTGCTCCAACGTCTCACCATCGACAGCAAAGATGATGGGAATAAATTTACGATCTGCAACCGGGTAGATGAAATAAAAAGACTGCTGGAATCAAGTAATTACCGGTTAATTCACGAAGGACCTCTTTCACTTATCTATGCCCGGCAAACAGATCCGGCCGAATGGAACACACTTATATCTTCTCATATCGATTGTGTCTATCAGAATTGCTTTATGGAAGAGGCCGGTGATTGTTGGAAAGGGACTTTCGACAACAGTGCGACTAATGCCGTAATCATCGACCTGATGCTGCGTGATGAACTGAATAACGATGTAGTTATAGCATTTACCGGGGATGAAGAAATCCATTCGGGTGGCGCCGTCGAAGTGATGAATGTGTTGCACAAAGACAAAGTTCACCTCGCCCTCGGCATCATACTGGACGTAACCGAAGAGGGATGGGAAGACGAAGCGGGCTTTTCCATAGAGAATGACCGCGGATTCGATATACTGACAGGTTATCATATCATTCAACTACTCCAGTCTTCAGAACAACCTTGCACGCTGGTTCATCAAGCCGAACCGGATGAAACCTGGGATTACGGCAAAGGTATTGAAGGCACTTTTCCTCCTCTCCCTTGTCTTAGTCTTTGCCTACCGGCTTCAGGGGAACTTCATGGAGAAAAAGGAGTCCTGATCAGAAAGGCCTCGGTCGAACCGTATTCACGGCTGTTGAAGGAGATTTCATCTTTAACCCGGGAATCAACGGAGTAGTATCGATCAGTTCCAGATGTTTTACCATATCGAGCGTTCCCTGTTTGTATTTCTGGAAATGAGGAGTTTCGATGTGGCTTTTATAGGCAGTTTCATCCGCATAGATTTCAAGTATAGTCACCTCATTCGGATGATCCTTTTCAGCCATTGCATAAAGTAGCAGTACACCCGGTTCCAACCGCATGGAGGCTTCTATCTCTTCTTTCAGATAAGCATTATATTCAGCCAACCGTTCCGGATCGACTGTAATTTTCGACAGACGTACCATATTTTCAGTTTCTTGTGCGATCACCGGAATAATCACAGCTGTTAGTAATAAAATGATTAGTAACTTCTTCATTTGCTTTATTTATTTTGTTTCTTATATTAAACCAAACTTCACTGGTTTTATTGTCTTTCAAATTTTACCGCTATATCACCCGCCACATTCAAAACCCCGATACCATCACCGTCGATACGACCGATCTTAATCAGATCGTTGCTTCGCGACCAGTTTTTACAGAAAATAGCGACATTGCCCCATGGTACATAAATTGTAATATCACCGAGTACGGGTGAGCAGCCCCGTGTCACACCAACCGTCGTCAGCGCAGGCGACGGATAAAAAATCTTTTCAGTAATATTGTTATAATCATTCAGAGTCACCTCCAAAGGTAAACGCGAGAGGAAATCCCGTGCAGCAGCATTGTCTTCCATCGTAGCCGTAATCGTCCGGCTCCCGACTGTAATATTTAGTTTCATAGATGTTGTAGGAGTTTCAGGTTGTTCAGGTGTTTCAGGCATCACCGGATCATCGTCCGATCCCCCGCAGGCAGCCATCGACATAACGGTCAATAGCATCAATGGAATTAATAAAAACTTTTTCATATTACTACTATTTATCAGATTATCTTTGTTTTAATTATTCTGATACAAAAATAGAGTCTCAGAAACACCGGGACTTTATACATTTTACTGATAATTGTACCCTAATCATGGATTCTGAAACAACGATAGAAATCGTATGAAGAAAAGAACTACATTTGTAATGTATAAAAACATAAAGCGATATGGAAGAGATCAATAAAGATGAAATTATCGAACTAGACAGCGTAGATCGTTACAACAAAATCTTCGGACTTGAAACCCAGCATCCTTTGGTGAGTGTCGTCGATTTGACCCAGTCCACACAATGGCCTGAAAGAGCCTGGTTCCGATATGGGGTGTATGCACTATTCCTGAAAGATGTCAAATGCGGTAACATCAAATATGGTCGTCAATATTATGACTATCAGGATGGAACTATCGTCTGCTTCGCTCCGGGACAGGTTACTGACCTGGAAATGCTACCGAACATACAGCCTCATGCACACGGTATTCTCTTTCATCCTGACCTGATACATGGAACCGCCCTCGGTCAGGAAATCAGTAACTACTCTTTCTTCTCTTACGAGACCAACGAGGCACTCCATCTTTCCGAAGAAGAGCGGCAAACTGTCATGGACTGCTTACAGAATATTTCAAACGAACTGAAACATGCCATCGATAAACACAGTCGTCGGCTGATCTGTGCCAATATCGGATTATTACTCGACTACTGTATGCGTTACTATGAACGTCAGTTCCAAACACGGGGTGAGGTAAATAATGACATCATCGTCCGCTTCGAACAGTTACTGAATGATTACTTCGAGGGAGACGCACCGCAAAAAGAGGGATTGCCATCCGTGAAATATTTCGCCGACAAAGTCTTCCTTTCCCCCAACTATTTTGGCGATATGATACGTAAACAAACAGGACGTACCGCCTCTGAGTATATACAGGACCGAGTAATAGGAGTGGCAAAGGAAAAACTACTCTCATCCGACAAAACGATGAGCGAAATAGCCTACGACCTCGGCTTTCAGTATCCTCAACATCTCAGCCGCATGTTTAAACGGGTAGTTGGAATAACTCCCAATGAATATCGGATGCAGAACTGAGCACTCAAATATCTTTACCATATGTTTCCCGTATCCGGAATGCACTATATACAGCAAACAATGAGATAACCAGCAATACACCGAACGAAAGCAAATAAGAATCGCGGCCATATATCTGCACGCCGTCGATATGTTCCGGCTCAAACCTGTCCATCAGGAAACCGACAACATTACCTAAAGCTGCAATCACCATATATGCAATAAAAGTGTATAAACTCAGTGCCACACCCCAGATATCCGAATAATTCGTTTCTTTGATAAGCGCAACTATTATTGGAGATATATTAGCAGCAAATGCCATCAGCACGAAACTTCCACCGGTAAGCCATGGACTATGTATTCCAAAAGCGATAGCCAAAACAAGCAATAGAAAAGACAGCGCCGTACCGATTCCGGAAAAAAGCATGAATATCCGTCGACGATCGCCCAACAAACGATTCAACCCCGGAGCCAACAGACTATTGGCCGCACCTATTATCATAAGAACAGTCAGTACCCATCCTGCCCCTTCTGCACTCATCCCCGAATAGTCTTCCAGAAACTTCTTCCCAATCATACTTTGCACCACAAAATAGAGCCCGAACGTAAATGAACCACAGACAATCACATATATATTATGTTGCTTTTTCAACACATCCAGAAAACGACGAAAGTCGAAGCGGGCACTCTGGGCAACAACAGGCATCGGAAGAGAAACCTTCGTCAAAAGAAATCCGGCATAAGCCACACCCGAAACGATCCCGGCCAGGATCAACGTCGATTGCCATCCCCACGCTTGTACACCTGCTATAAAAGGAGCATTTCCTGCCACACCACCCAAATAACCAAGTACCATCACAAAACCAAGCATCAAAGCAAAATTACCGGGAAAGATACGGTTCGTCTCTTTGGTTATACTCAGATAGACACTGGCAGACCCCATTCCTACCATGATACGTGCAGCATAGAGCATCCACAACGAAGGAGCTAATGCCGAAAGGATACTGCCTACGACCAAAAGTAATCCGCCCCACGCCATCACACGCACCCCGCTGAAGCGATCGACAAACAAACCGACAAACAGCTGGCTGAAAGCATACGTATACATAAATATAGCACCTAACCCCGTTACACTACTTGCTGCAGTAGAAAAATGCTGTTGGATCTCATTAAAGGTCGCCCCCGGTATAACCACTTTTTGCAGGTTTGCAAAGAAGTAGAGCAATACGGCAAAGCCCCACAACAACCACAATCTGAATTTTGAATCTGTCAATGTCTTATTCATTAGTATATCAAGTTATAATTTATACTTAAAAAGAACTTTTTTCATGCTACAAACATACGCCCATTATTCCTCCACGACCATACACAGATTACAGGTTCATCTACCAATATCACTTTTTTAATTACTGACACACAGACAGTAAACACAAATCACTGTTTCTTATACCAATATTACATATTTAAGATTTCACCAGTATCTACGTACCGGAAAACTGTTATTTTTGTGACAGATAAAAACGAAGACAATGGATAAGATTTTAGAACTGGAAACGATTCACGACTATCACTCCTTTATCGGATACGAAACGTTGCACCCGCTGATCAGCGTTATCGATTTCTCGAAAGTGAAACCACTGAGACATGCCCGCAAACGATACGGCTTTTATGCCGTTGTATTGAAAGATGTCAAATGCGGGGATGTGCGCTACGGTAAGAATTACTATGATTATCAGGAGGGAACCCTGGTCTTTCTCTCCCCGGGCCAGATTGTCGGGAACGAGGATACCGGGGAAACTTACCAGATGAAAGGCTGGGCATTGTTATTTCACCCGGACTTATTATGGAAAACATCTCTCGGACAGAAAATGCGTGAATATACATTTTTCTCTTATGAAGCAAATGAGTCGCTCCATATATCGGAACGTGAACGACAAACATTCCTGAACTGCCTGAACGAAATACAAGAGGAACTGGAACGCTCCATCGACAAACACAGTAAATCCATCATCACAGCCAGTATCGAAGTTTTACTCAATTACTCGATGCGTTTTTATGATCGCCAGTTTGTCACCCGTGAAAAGGTAAACCATGATATACTGACCCGTTTTGAAATGTTACTGAATGACTATTTTGAATCGGATAAGCCGGAAACAATCGGGTTGCCATCCGTACAATATTGTGCTGATAATTTACATCTCTCCGCCAACTATTTCGGAGATCTGATCAAAAAAGAAACCGGAAAGTCTGCACAGGAACACATACAGTCGACCGTGATTAACCTGGCAAAAGCAAAGCTACACGATCCGGAGAAAACGATTAATGAAATAGCGTATGAAATGGGATTCAAATATCCGCATCACTTCAGCCGGTTATTTAAGAAAATGACAGGAATGGCCCCCACCGATTACCGGCAAATGAGTTAAACTGTAATATTGGTTTACTAATCCGTAATCTGTGTATTTACATACGCTAAGTTTAGCTTTACCTTTGTTATATATAAATAAGAGTTCATAAATAACAAAGGAAACAGAATCATGAAGTACAGAGAATTAGGAAGCAGCGGATTGAAAGTATCCGCCATCGGTTTAGGTTGCATGGGAATGAGTCATGCTTATGGAACAGTTCCCGATAGGAAAGAGATGACAGAGCTATTGGCTCAGGCAATAGACTTAGGATATACCTTTTTCGATACCGCCGAGTCATACGGGACACCGGATAATCCGCACGATAATGAAGAGTTATTAGGAGACGCTTTAAAATCTTTCCGGAATAAAATAGTAATTGCCACTAAATTCGGTATCCGTTTCGACACGGAAAGCGGCAAAGTCCCCTACCCGCTTATTACAGACTCACGCCCTGAAACAATCCGAAAATCAGTAGAAGGTTCCCTCCGCCGCTTACAAACTGATCGTATCGACCTCTATTACCAGCACCGTATTGACCCTGGCATCGCTCCGGAAGAAGTGGCAGGTACCATGCAGGACTTGATCAATGAAGGCAAAATCATCCATTGGGGTATTTCCGAAGCAACAGAAAATGTCATCAGGCGTGCGCATAGCGTCTGTCCGCTAACAGCTGTGGAAAACCGTTATTCGATGATGGCACGTCATTATGAAGCCCTGTTTCCGGTTTTGGAAGAGCTTGGCATCGGATTCGTTCCTTTCTCACCACTTGCCAACGGACTGCTTTCCGACAGATACAATCAGGATTCCAGGTTTGAACCGGGTACGGATTATCGCAGTTCCATGCCACAATTCAGACCCGAAAGTTTTGCAGCCAATCAACAACTGTTAGACATGATAAGAAATCTTGCTGAAACAAAAAGCGCTACACCGGCCCAGATATCACTTGCCTGGATGCTTTGCAAGAAACCCTGGATCGCTCCTATACCCGGAACACGCCAACTGAGCCGTTTACAAGAGAATGCCGGTGCATCCGATATTATACTGACAGCGGAAGAAGTGAAACAAATAGACGATACGCTCGGCAGAATAAATATGTCTGAAGTTTTTGGAGGAACAAAAATAAAAGCGAATGAAAATCTTTGACTATTTCCCAGTCGCCCTTATTTTGAAAGTCTGAAGATAAATCGAGTAGAAAAGCATCTACACAAAACCATAACCATTTGAACGAATGCAAATTAAATATCAGTCTTTATTCAGGTCTTTATAATTATTCAAGTAATCACTCTTTTGATCAAAAACTCCGTGCTATCTCCTGAATATCATTTATAAGTTTGCAAGTGTGATATCCGTCGGCCACCGCATGGCTCACAAAGACGGAAACGGGAAGCAGGATTTTCCCATTCTCTTCAAAATATTTCCCGAATTTAATGAGAGGAAACAAGAAAGAACTTTCCGTATATGTGTCCTGCGCAAAACTTGTGAAACTTAGCCAGGGCAAACAAGATACCGAACAAAAATTCTTCGGTTGTCCGGGACGGGCCTTTATCACTCCTGTTATATCCTTATACTTCTGCATATCCTCTGAAACGGTCTTATAGAATACGTCAAAGTCAGCATTGTATTCACTCCATATATCTGTAAATGTTTTATCCGCATCATGGAAAATAGTATAACATGGAACAACCTCGTCCCAATAACCTAATTCTCCTTTTTCGTTAAAGCTCATACGAAATTCTTTGTTCTGATTGACAGCCCTCATAATAACGTATAACATTGTGGGAAAGAATTTTATATTCTTTCCCTTTTGCTTTGTTACAAGATTGGTAATATCAAGATTGGCATTTAGATTATACTTGCACTTTATTTGTGAATAGTAATAATCAAAATGAACGCTCCTTTCCCAACTTGTTTTGTCTATAACATGAAAAACAGGTTCCATATCTGAAATTTTATAATTCTGTATTACTTATATCGCCCTCAATCATTAATCAGGAAATGTAACCTGTTCTGTAAATTCACCTCCGCCATGCCGCCATCAACATCCAGATACAGCAGGTTCATCTCCGGATAGAACTTCCTCAACCGTTTCTCGATACCTTTCGCTACAATATGATTGGCAATGCAACCGAACGGCTGAATACAGACAACCCTCTTTATCCCCTGACGGGCATAGCTGGCCACCTCTCCGGCTATCAACCAACCTTCACCGAACTGATTGGACAAATCCAATATCTCCGAAGCATATTTTGCCTTTACATATATTGATTTGGACGGCACATGAAAACGATAACTCTTCACGATTCCTTCCACCTTCCTGATCTTGTCATTCATATATTTCCAGAATATAGGACTCAGGCAATGCTTAAAGAGATTATCCTTCTGCAAACCATTCTTTACGTTGGCCTGGGAATTTACGAAATACTGCATCACGAAATCGATGATAGGAGGCGTGACCACTTCCATATTCCGGGAACGAAGCCATTCGGTGATATGAGCCTGTCCGTAATTATTGTATTTCACATAGATCTCCCCTACCAAGCCGATCTTCGTAAACTCACGGTCGTAGATGTCAACTCCGTTAAAGTCGGCCACAGCCTGTTCCAACAAGGAAAGCAACGCTTTATGATCGTTCCTGCGGATTGCCTCCACTCCCCTCTCAATATAGAAATCAAACAGATGCTGCGTCTCCCCTTTCTTCTTTTCCCGGATGATCGTACTGCTATACATCTGCTGCAATGCATCCGCATAAAGAAGCATATAAACGACAATATCCATCAATTTAAGAACCGGCAGTTTAAACGCCTTCTGATCATTCTGGAAAACCTCTCCGGCAGCAAACACCAACACCGGAATATTGGAAAATCCCGCGTTCATCAAACCTGATTTGATCTGTGCCAGATAGTTCGTAGCCCGGCACTGACCGCCTGTTTGCGTAATGGCAACCACAACATCATCCAGGTCATATTCACCCGATTGCAATGCCGTGATAATATCTCCCAAAATCAATGTGGAAGGATAGCAGACTTCATTATGCCCGTAGACAAGTCCGGCCTCCGCTGAGACCGTATTGGTCTTAGGCAAATTGACGATCTTATAACCTGCCAGTTCTCCGAGAGCCGGAATGAAAGGCGAGATAAAATCGGCAAACCAGGGAGCGAGTATCGTCTTTTGCCTGTCCTCTTTCTTATAGGCAACGTCATAGCCCTGGAATGTCTTCGTTCCTGTTACCGGATCAGGTATTATCACCTTCAAAGACTCGATCAGGGAACGCATACGCAACCGGACAGAACCCGGACTGGCTATTTCGTCGATACGTAAGATCGTATGGTTCTTGCCTGCTTGCTTCAATATTTCCCCGGTTTCATCCATAAAGAAAGAGTCGGGACCACAGCCAAAAGAGTTCAGTTGCACCAATTGCACGTTCTGAGGAAGTTTGGCGACTTCCATGGCAGCTTGTACGACCCGGTTAGGGTAAGACCATTGCGAGACTATATTCAGTTTACCGAACCCTTTACTTTCCTTATGACGGAAAATATCGTCGGTGAACACATATACTCCCATATCCGAAAGGATTTGCCCTACCTTCTGATGGATCAGCGGGTCTGTATGATAAGGTCTGCCCACTACCACGAATACCAACTTATTCTCTCTGACCGCCTGGTCGAACAAAGCTTTTTGTTTATCCCGCAAAGCATCTTTCGTCTCATTGCGCTCTTTCAGCGCTTTCACAAAGGCTTTTCTAAAAACAACCTCCGATACGCCCAAAGAAGAGAGATAAGTAAAACAGGCTTTCTCCAGTGCTTTGTCATTACTAAAAGTAACGACAGGTTTGTCGAACGGAATACCGAACTTTTCCTCCGGTTCCATAGAACTCCGGATCACATCCGGATAACCGCTCACGACCGGGCAATTGTATGAATTGACCGACGAATCGAACTCTTTTTCTTCCTTCACGATCATCGGATAGAAAATACGGTCGACCTTTTGCTCTGCCAATGCCAGGATATGCCCGTGCACCAACTTGGCCGGAAAACAGATGTTGTCAGACATCACACTTCCGACTCCTTTCTGGTAAAGAGCCGTTGTAGACTCGGGAGACAATACCACTTCCAAATCACATTCGGTAAGCAAGGTATGCCAGAAAGGATAATTCTCAAACATATTCAGCACCCGCGGAATACCGATCCGTAAACCGGATACAGACGTCTGCTTTTCGCTACTACGGGCAAAAAGGATCTCATTCTTTCTGTCAAAAGCGTTATAGCCTTTCTCCGCAGCCGTGGTTTTGCTAAAAAACACTTTCTCGCATTTATTTCCTGCATAACAAATATTCCCGTTATCAAACCGGAAACGAAGGATCGAACATTTGTTCGTACATCCTTTACATTGCAATTCTTTTGTATCCACCGTATTTACATCCGGCAATACTTCCTCTCCGGTAAACAGCGTCTGCTTCTTATCAGCCTGCCACATCTTCCGGGCATATAAAGCAGCTCCTAACGCTCCCATCAATTCGGGATAGTCGGTGGTACTGACCGATTTGCCAGACAGGAGTTCGAGTGCACGGTAAACAGCATCGTTGCGGAACGTTCCGCCCTGCACCACGATATGTTCTCCCAAAAGGTTGAGGTTCGTGATTTTCAGCACCTTGAACAGACAGTTCTTGATGACCGAATAAGCCAAACCGGCTGCAATATCACCTAATGCCGCATTTTCACGCAATGACTGTTTCACCTTCGAATTCATAAAAACAGTACAGCGTGATCCCAGGTCACTAGGATATTCTGCCAGGCAGGCTGCTTTCGTGAACTCGGAAAGCCCCATATTCATGGTTGCCGCAAAGTTCTGAAGGAAAGAGCCGCAACCGGATGAACATGCTTCATTCAGTTCGATATTCGATATGACTCCGTTGCGGGTGAATATGGATTTCATATCCTGTCCGCCGATATCCAGTACGAAGGAGACTTCCGGGTCTACATATTGTGCACCGGATAAATGCGCCATCGTTTCCACGATCCCGTAATCGAGATTTAATGCCGACTTGATCAGGTCTTCCCCGTAACCTGTCGCCGCAGATGAGATAAAACGGAATGTAACTCCTTTGTTTTTGGCTTCCTGATAAAATCCGTTCAGTCCCTCGATCACCTTCCTCAGGGAATTTCCCTGGTTGGTGCCATAGAACGTATAAACGATATCACCGTCCGTATCCATAATTAGTATCTTGGTCGTCGTGGAACCGGAGTCAATACCCAGAAAGCATTCGATATTTTTCTTCGAACCGAGTTCTGCCCGCTTTAAAGGTTTTATCTTCCGGTTCTCTTTCCAGGACTGATATTCCTCTTCATTCGCGAATAAAGCAGGCAATACATCTTTCCGTTTATGATCCTTTATTCCCAACTTTTGTATCAGCAAGGATATGTCTTCGATTGTCTCTCCCTCCCGGTTATAAAGGGCTGTTCCCCATGCCGGAAAATACTCACTGTTTGCCGGGACGATCAGATCTGCTTCATCCAGGTTCAGTAGTTCGACAAAAGAGTCTCTTAATGCAGGGATAAACGTCAGCGGACCGCCTATACAAAGTATCTTCGGTTGTATATCACATCCCCGAGCAAGCGTAGTCACACTTTGCACGGCGACAGTCCGCAAGATCGACATGGATATATCGGGAACCGGCACGTTGCGAGAGATAAGGTTTTGTACATCCGTTTTCGCAAATACACCACAACGGGAAGCTACCGGGTATAACTTTTCATACTTCAGTGCCTGACGCCCCAGTTCTTCGACAGGAATATTCATCAGGTCGGCCATCTGGTCGATAAAAGCTCCCGTTCCACCGGCACAGCTTCCGTTCATACGGATATCCGGCTGTCTTCCATCTTTAAAGAATACCATTTTGGCATCTTCACCACCCAGATCTATCAGCGTATGTGTGTCCGGATATTCTTTATCTACTACTTCTATAGATGCAACGACTTCCTGAACAAAAGGAATCCCTGTTCGTTCGGATATCCCCATGCCAGCCGATCCCGTAATGGCTATCGTAAACCGGCAATCAGGGAATCGGGAAGTGACAGTATTCAGTTCTTCAACAAATAAGGTATTAAAATCAGCCTTATGACGTCTGTAAACTTTGTAAATGATTTCATTCCGGTCATTCAAAACAACAACTTTCAATGTAGTGGAACCGACATCGATCCCGATACTACAAATAGTATTTGGTTTCATATTAAAACGATTATAATAAATCTATACGACAATCTTAATTGAGGGCTAAATATTAGTGGTTACCCTGGTATTATATATGTAGCGAGTAAAAACTTATGGTTTCAACCCGCTAAAGATCAAATCAATCACACGTTTCTTATGTTCTGCCAGGATTTCATTATATTCAGTTTCCGAACGGTCTGCAATCCTGATGGCCAATCCTTTGAACATAAACGGAAATACACATAGGGATAAGATATTTAATCCTAAGTCTATCACCGGAATATCCTTTATCGTTCCCTTTTTCACTTCTTCAGCCATCCTTTCAGACAATCTTGTAAATATAGCCAAAGGATTACGTTCCACCAGTTTCTTGATCAGGGTATCAGGACTCTGGTTGACTTCATTCAAGATAAAAATAGGTATCTGAGGATATTCGGACAATATTTCATAATAGGTAGTTATCCATGCTTCTACCATATCGTAGAATGGCATATCCGATGTCAAAGTTGCGGAAACACGTTTAAAGAGAATATCAAATGCCTCATCAAATATTATTTCGAAAAGATTATACTTCGACTCAAAATAATAATTGATGTGGGCTACATTAGTGCCTGAAGCTGCTGCTATATCGCGAACACTGGTTCCCGTATAGCCATTCTTAATAAATAAGTCACGGGCTACATCCAGTATCCGGTCACTTACATCCGATGTCGAATTCTTTTTTACCATACTATGTTTAAACGATTGTTTAAGCAAACTTAAACGATCGTTTAAACATGGCAAAACATTTACTGTTAATAATTATCAACGAGAAAACAGCTGGTATCTGACTGAGACTCTAAATATTAGCTATCCGCTTTGATTATTACAGTTTTCTTGACTTATACCGACACCGATTTTTTTCTATTTCACCATGTCTCTATCGATACCAAATTTCTCATCCGTTTGGCATTTTCCGGCAGGCTCCACATGGACTAAAATATCATATATATTATCTATCGAGTCTTCTATACTCTTCTCTACTTCATCGGCAATCTCATGGGCACGCATCAAAGTCATTTGCGGGTCTACTTCTATATCGAGCGTGATCAGATACAGATTACCAACCATTCTCGACCGGACACGATGCGGATTACCTGCACCGGGAACTTTCTCTACAGCTTCAAATATCTTATTATATACGTTGACATCTTTCACCCCATCCATCAGTTCAACATTGGAATCCATAAAGATACCGATAGACGATTTGATGATAAAGAGGCTGATCACCAACCCCGTGATTGAGTCGAGTATAGGCAACTTAAATATAAAAGTAAATATCAATCCAAACAGGACACCACATGAAATAACCACATCATTACGCATATTGACAGCATTCGCGATCAGCATGGAACTGTTTATTTTCTTTCCTTGTTTATATTGGTAAGTAGACAACAAAAGTTTACCGATAATAGAAAAGACCGTAACATAGATGGCAATAGCCGATGGAATCTCTTTCGTCTCGTTCGAAAAGATACTTTCAACCGACGACACTAACATCTGTGCGCCTGCATAAAAGATCACTAACGAAAGCACCTTAGTGGCAATACTCTCCGCTTTCTCATAACCAAACACATACTTCTTGGAAGGTGGCTTGTTCATCAAACGTGCCGTAAAGATCATGACAACAGATATAACCACATCGGTTGCCGAATCAATACCATCCCCAATTACAGCCAAACTCCCCGCCAACAAGCCGACAACAATTTTAGATACAGACAGTATCGCGTTGCCTATCGTACTTACCCATGAAGTTCTTATCAAGATTTTCTCCCGTGACATACGTATTATTTACTCCATCTTTTTAATTGTGGGAAAAAGGAGTTCATGTTATCGAGCGCAGCTTTTTCATCAAAAGCAGGGTCGCCTTTAAACAATTCTTTCATATGTCGTAAGCTGATCTCTATCATTTCATTCATAGTCACATCTTGTGTAAAAGTTCCATCCTTATAGCAGTAAATACAATAGTCGTTATTTTTACTGTTATCCGTGTTTGTTCCAATTACCTTGTCATTTTCAAGTGGCATACCACAACTCTGGCAAAATAGTTTGTTCACAATGTTCTACTAATTAGGTTTATAATTATTATCAGATATCGAATAAATCTATATTACTCTCTAACTGTCTACAAAGCTAACAATTATTTAAGAATCAGCGATGATTACATCATATTTCCTCTGCCCTTCTTTTGTGTAATAGCCCTCACAGCAAAAACAGTTTGTCCGCACAGCAAAGTCCGAATCATTCCTATCCCCTACTTTTGCCAACAGATATAAAACCTATAAACAAAGAAGTAATATGAAGAAAAGAAAAATCGGTGCAGCAGGACTAGAAGTTTCGGCTGTAGGTTACGGATGTATGGGATTAAGTCATGGTTACGGTGAAACTCCGGAGAAAGACGAGGCTATTGCTTTAATGAGAAATGCTTATGAATTGGGATGTAATTTCTTTGATACGGCAGAAGCCTATGGTGCCGGAGAGAATGAGAAACTGGTGGGCGAAGGCATTGCTCCGATCCGGCAGAATATCATTCTGGCTACGAAGTTCAGAATATATCCGGATGAAGAAGTTTCTACGATGCCCCAATTGATGAAGGCCGTGGAATCGCATCTGGATGCGTCGCTGAAACGCCTCAAAACGGATTATGTCGACCTTTATTATCAGCACCGTGTCAGCAAACAGATCCCGGTAGAAGCGATTGCCTGGTGTATGGGCGAACTGATAAAGAAAGGAAAGATACGGGGCTGGGGGCAATCGCAATCCACTGCCGAACAAATCCGTCTGGCACATGCCGTCACACCCATGACAGCCGTGCAAAGCGAGTATTCCATAATGGAACGCACATTCGAGAAAGAAGTCATTCCTGCATGTGGAGAGTTAGGGATTGGTTTTGTTCCGTTCAGTCCGCTGGGCAGTGGTTTCCTGAGTGGGAAATATACTCCTGCACAAGAATATAAAGGTGATGATGTGCGCCGGGTAATTACTCGTTTCGAGAAAGAAAATATGGTAGCCAACCAACCGTTACTCGATCTGCTTCATCTGTTTGCCCAGGAGAAAAATGCAACTCCGGCTCAGATATCTCTCGCCTGGATGCTGTATAAATATAAATTCCTTGTTCCGATCCCCGGTTCACGTAAACCGGAACGTATCGCAGAGAACCTGCATGCAGCCGATCTCGAACTAACTCCCGGAGAGTTTAACCGGATCGAGACGGAGCTCGCCAATATTGAAATCCACGGTAACCGGACAGACGAAGATATTGCCAGGCTTTACCAATAAAACTTAGTACAAATTCCTCCTTTTGCGGATAAAATCGTATTTTCGCCTTCAAACAATAATAGATATGGAAGACAGACATTTCATCAACTACTCCAACATCTTTCTTAATATGAAAGTCAGTGAGGACACGATATGCGATCTCGGCATACCGGAGCATTGCCTGCTTTATGTTTATTCCGGTCAGGTCGATTTCCGGGAAGACAACCATTCCATTATAGTTAGTGCCGGGGAATGTGCCTTTATCCGCAAAGGGCATCGGATAAAAATGACTAAATACAGTGATAAGAATACACAGGTCTATCAATCCATCCTTCTGAATTTTCCCCGAAAATTCCTGTTGGAATATTACCGCCATCAGGGTAAAGATAAATTTCCGGAAACAGCCAGACGGAGCAAGACAAGTATCCTGAAAATACCTTCACGCCCTGATGTCACAAGTTTGTTTGAGTCCATCTTCCCTTATTTCAGTTCATCCGACACACCCGATAAGGAGTGGTTGGATATGAAACTGAAAGAAGGGTTATATGTCGTACTGAAATCCAATGCCAATGTTTACGCCTCCTTATTCGATTTTACCGAACCCTGGAAAATAGACTTAATGGGATTCATGGAGGAAAACTATATGTACGACCTGTCTATGGAAGAACTGGCGACATACACCGGACGAAGCCTGACAGGCTTTAAGAATGACTTCCGGAAGGTAAGCGAACTTACTCCGCAGAAATGGATCATCAGGCGACGGCTGGAAACCGCCCACGAGTTGATCGCCAAGCAACATTATAAAGTCAGCGAGGCAATGATGAATGTCGGTTTCAAGAACCTGTCACATTTTTCAAGGATTTATAAGGAGGCTTACGGGTTGGCCCCCAGTGCCGGCAGATAACGTAAATAAAGCGTTCGTATCAGAACTAACACCGGCAAACGAATATCTGTTTTTCCGAATCATCATTAAATGCTTCCCCGTCAAATCCTCCGTATTTGTGAATAATATTAAAACCGTTCCATTCCAAATATGAATCCAATTCTTGCGGGAAAAACATTCTCATATCCAGATTTTGATTCGAATTGAACTTACCATTAATAAAGTAATGCCATTCGATTCGATTAATCTGAGTCGTATTTTCATATCGCATTGTTTGCTTTATCAATACTTCTCTTCCATCGTCTGTTGTATATGCAGCAATTTCCATCGGTTCTTTTTCACCTTCTACGATATATCGAATATTCGGATTAAAGCAATCCAACAGAAATAAACCTCCGTCTTTGAGATGATTTTTAACGACACTGAATGCCTTAAATAAATCTTCATTTTTATATAAATGATGGATTGAATTAAATGGAATAAAAATAAGGTCGTATTTTTCCTGTAAATTCAAAGTCCTGATATCAGCTTCAATAAAAGGAATTTCCAATCCTGCTTCGGATGCTTTAATCTTTGCCTGGTCAAGCATTGAAGAAGTATAATCAACCCCGGTAATATCATACCCGTCCTTTGCTATCGGAACAGTAAGCCTGCCTGTGCCGCAACAAAGTTCGAGTATTCGGGTCTCCTTACCTTTCGGCAGCCACCGTTTATAAAATTGCAAATCTGTCAGGTCGGTATTCATGCCATCATAAATATTTGCATCATAAATTAAATCGCCTACTTTATAATCACTATTCATCTATGTCCTCCTGATTTATAGTTTTATGTTTTCATCTATTGTTGTTTCATATTACTATGAATTGATCGTAAAGATACAGTTAAAAAACAAAATAAAGGAGATAATCAGCGAACAGATCAGCATGGTTTCTTACCTTTGTTTTTCATTACCTCTTTATAGTCACAATGAAACTTATCTCCCGGATCACTACCTAAAAGCGTCTTGTCATTCAATCGGAGAAGATCCTCCGAAGTAAGGATTTGTGTCCGTAACTTATCACCCAGATACCCGACCGACCAGGAATAAGGAAAAACCAGCGACAAAGAAAAGGCTAAATGAAGAAAAGAGGGATTCGGGCTGTTCTCCGGATTTTCCAGTTGCCCGATAAAACGCTGAATAATCCCCGGTTCCTGCAAGTCGAACTGTAACGTGCCGAGTACAGTACTTTCCAGCAGGAAGTTTAGAGTACGCTGCCAGTCACGGGTAAACAGGTGGGTCAGAAACAAACGGTAGCGCACATCCATTACGTCCCATTCACAAAAGGCTGCCTTATAAGCTAACTGGAGATAATGCAAACGCCGGACAGGGGGTAACTCGTTCAGGATTTTTTGAAACTTTCTCACCGATGGGGTCTCTTTGCCGAAAAGGGCTTTTAATTCTTCGTACATTGTATTGTATGTTTTACCGGCAAGGATGAATTCCCTTGCCTGCCCCGGCTGACAGCTGACAGGTACGGAAAAAATACCGGCAGGACTGATTCAATCCTGCCGGTAAACAACTTTATTTATGTAAAATGTAGGAATGCGTTTAACGTACCTGTAATTTCACTGTTTTTATAGCCGTCTGGCTTTCGGCACGAATAATGTAAATGCCTTGAGGCAAGTTGAAAGAATGAACTGCCTGTCTGGGGAAGAACGAACGTACCACCTGGCCGGAAGGTGCGACTACCTGAATCTGCTTCAACGGCTCCGTTGCACTGACAATTACTTCGCCTCTTACTACGGAATAGATCGAGATATTATTGCCTTCGATGGCTTCATTGCCGGTCGGCATATCGCCCGAACGCAAGAAGTAGCGTCCGTGTGTCGCGCCGGTCAGGTTCAACGTATAGCTGTCACCGGTCAATACCTTATTCTCTTTGGTCTTTGCGTCGTAGAGATAAAGTGCGGCAGGCAGGTTGCTGATGCCTTCGATAGTCAGCGCCACTTCGTCCTTGTCGGAGGCGGTGTAGACACCTAGCGGAATATTATTGATAGTCTTCACGGCGTTGACTCCGGCAGCCCGGTCACCGGCAATGGTGTAGATCTGTGGTATCTCCGTTAGTTCCGAATCGAGCAATGTGATGGCATCCTTATCACTTTCGTAAGCGTTACTAGCGTCATCGCGTTGCGTCAGGAAAGCGATGCTTCGCTTCTCTCCCTTCTCAGCCGTCAGACGGAGAACCGGGTGGGAGGCGGTGATGGAGGAACGGAGGGTGGCGCGGGATGTTTCGTCATCAGACTTCATCATACTTGTAGAGAATGTGACTGTCTGTGTTGTTGTTTCTACGGTCAGACCATCCTTCAACTCCACAAAGAAAGCTTGCATTGGGGGAATTTCAGTCAAACTTTCGCCTGTATTCCAACCATTAACTAAATCTGGAGTTCCAACTATAGCTGTTCCTCCATTTAATGTCCAAACTTTATTTGCCAACATTGTATTTTCCGCAAAGAAACTTTCAAGACTTAACGGATACATATATGGATTACCTAACAAGAAATGTTTACCATCGCCATCGGCATCACTGGCATTATCATCACTAGATAATGTGACAGTGATTTCGGCTCCGTCTGCTAATTTACCACCATTTGTTTTTGATAAAGAAGTAGCTGCTTTTGTCTTCAACTCTTCATACGTATAGCTAACATCTTCTTTCGGCAAACGAACCAAAGCCTTATTTTCATCATTCGTAAAGTCTTCTACACTTGCATAGAAACCTTTACCCAAAGCATAAGGTACATTTACATCATTGTATTCAACACTCCAGTTGGATTTGACAACGCTGTAAAGTGTACTTAGGTCTCCATCTGCATTTGTGTAAATATTCACCCCTTTATCCCAAGCTTTCTGATAGAAAGATGGATTTTGACGATCATTTTCGGAATTTGGTGCATTCTTTGAATAAGAAATCGGATCAAACGCATACGTTGTCTGCCTACCTGTTCCTTTCGGAGCATACATATCACCGGCATATACATCCTTAAGCGGAGAAGCCAGCCAATACTTGGCATCCTTATCCATCTCAAATTCTACGCGAGCGGTGTTGTATTTCAATTCTTGCTGACGTTGTAATTGAGCACCGGGTTTGAAGTAGATTTGGTCAACTTTGTTGCCGTAGTAAGGGACGATAGACCATTTGTCAGATTTATCTGTACCATCTGTAATTTCGCCATCCACTGCCATGTCGTATTGGATATTGGGGGTGACACCGGATTTAGAAGTTGCATCAGTAGCTGCATCCAAATTCATACCATCTGCTCCAAAGTTCAATGTATGCTTGCCTGTTCCAGTAACAAAAGTTGTTTTCTCTTCTCGTAATGGCAAAACACTTGCTTTACCATCAACAATCTTCTCCGGATTAACTGTTACCTTCGTAAAGTATAATGGGGAGAAGGCGTTTTTGATATCATCTGTTCCATTAGCATCATCTGTTGATGTTCCTGCATCACCATCCTTATACAACTCTCCTTTCGTTGACTGCTCCCAGTTGTTATCGTTGTACCAGAGGCCGTTGGCATCGCCAGACCAGGTTAGGTATTCGGGGACGATTTTGATTGCCAAGGTTGCGAGCCCGTCGCATTCATTACTAAGAATATTACTACCATCATATTGTACAAATGGAATATTCAAATGATATTCTATACCCTCTTTGAAGTTTTCTTTCGCAAAATTATTCCATTGGAAAGTTATAGTTCCACCAGCTTCAGTAACATTTAATGCAGTGATTGTTCCTACAGTTGTAACATTTCCTGTATTCACATTTGTCCAAGTAATATTTGTATTACTACCTTCTCTTAAAGAAGTAGCATCATCTGCCATTTCTACATTACTACGAACAGGGACTGTTAATGATTTTCCACTTTCAAGATGGAGCAGCCCCAAACGCAAATAAGCTATACCACTTGCCAAATCTGTATCATCTCCTGTATTGTTAAATCCTGGATATAGTAGTGGTGAGTGATCTCCTACTTCTCCGAAGTCCACAGGAGATTCTTCTGTACAATAGTGTATATTCTGATCTGCCGGATTAGAGACATAAGGCATTGCTACAATTTCATCACTCCTTACAATCATTGTGAAAGTTTCATTTGCAAATTTTCCTGTTTGCAAAAGTCCACGCTGAATCAAGTCGATTAGAACCTCCTTTATGTTACCAACCGAAGAGGACCATTCTTCCAAAGCATCAACTGATATAACGCCTTTGGGATTATTAACAGCGTTTCGATATTCAGATAGGGCTTCTTTTAAAGTTAAAGATTTATCATCTGCCCCTTTAATCTCCAGTGAGGAATAGCTAGGTATTCCATCCTCTCCTTCCCCTTCCATAGGACCTAGATACCAGTCAAAAATATAGCCATCTTCTACCTCCAATTTTGTGGGTTCCTCACTACCTTCTTCCCATTGTAATAAGTAAGCAGATAGCTGTCTCTGATTGCCGACGCATAAGGCTGCCTCATGCTGAGTTCCTGTGATGATATTGATTTGTACAACACCTTGCACCTGGAATGGAGAAACCAACTTACATTTACCTACAGGGCTTACTTCTGTCGTATTTACTCCTGCTACTTCTTCTGCCGTAAAGATCATAACATGGTATTTACCATCATGTTTAACAGTCGTCCCATTTGAATCGTATTCAAAGCATTTCAAATCTGTATTATCAACATCTATCGTACTGATATGAAGCGTACTCCCATCTGAACTAAGCCAAGGATAGCGAATGCGAGGGATATGCAAACGGTGGTATAGCTCTATAACATTTTGAGTATATTTGGCTAACTTGTTATCATCCCAACTACCTACATTTGGAGAAGACGAGGTGTTATCAACCAAAGCTGTGAGATCCAAGAGTTCTTGCGACGAACCATCATCTGACAGATTCAAGAACTGCATAGCTTCAGTAACAGTCATCTTGAAAGAGCTTCCATTTCCCAAGGAGACATCAAATTCAGCATCGGGATTCTCTTTATTTGTAAATTGGTCATAACTCTCCTTTACGTGTTGATAATCAGAATTATAGTCTATCATTGCCTGAATATTCATATACCTTTCAGCAATTAAAGCTCTTTCGGCACTTCTCGGCATTAACTCAAGTTTAGTTGTCAATGAAACACGGGCGGCATGTACTGCTTCCGGCACATTTCCTAGGGCATCTTTGTTTATGGCAACCCAATCATAATCACGATTTTGCGTTTCTGGATCGAAGTTGTCCAAAAAAGCAAAATAGAAGTTTCCGGAATACACATCATCTTCACCATTTATGACTCCTCCTTCTTTCAACCCCATCAAGCCATACCGATACTTTCGAGTAGTATAATCGCCCAATATTTCATTTTCTCTCTGTTGGCTCTCTAGTACCGGCTGATCTTGATCCCAATTCATATTAGCGAATAGGGTCAATACGTCAGTTGTTACTTCCAGCGTTGTGGCATCACAATCGTTGATGCGCTCTACACGTATATCTGGCAATGAGCGATAAATTCGAATATCATCAATCGCGTAGTCAGCACCACCGGAGTGGCGACAGTTATTAGCTAACTCCAACACATACGATTCATAAGTATCTTCCGTTGCTGAATAGTTGAAATAAAAATAGATTTGTTGCCATTTTACTGTTTGTCTCTGCGGATCGTTAGTTTCCGGTACATTCTTAACAGCTCCTGTATAAAACTTATTCAGAATTTCTTCTTCGCCACTATCTTTTACTCCTTTAAAAGTCAGTCCCACATCTGCACTTAAACCATAAGTACCACCCAAATTACAAACCCATGCTGTAACCAACAAACGAGTGTTAGGACACAAATCCTCATTAAATTTCAACTTGGTTATAACACCTGCTTCATCCGCAGCATCTACATATAAGAAATAACCAAATCCATCTTCATAATCTTCAGGTCTCTCTTCTTCGAATCTACTATCAGCAAGTTCTTTATTGCGGTCTATCACTTCATGATTATATACACTCTTAAAATAATCTGTATAGTTAGTTTGAGATACACCCTCATAATTCAAAGTTCTATACAATCCATATTCTCCTCGACCTGCCGATTTTCGACCTTCATCTCTATTCTCTGAAGGATAAGTATATGCATAAAAAGATTCGCTGTTTGTAAAAGGGGTAGAGCGATAGTTATTATTAGAACTAAGATTAGTCTCTATTTCTTTTTTCTCCCCCTGCTCTCCATCAAATGTTTCACTAGCCAATAAAGTATAATGCTTATTTATATAAGAAAATCTTCGCTGATACAGAGGATCATCTTCATTGTTTATATCACATAGTTCCTCTTGTGTCATCGGATCAGAATGAGGTTCCAAATAAACTGTAATGAGAGAAACTGGATACCAAGTATCTCCACCCTCTGCCGCCACTTCGGCAGTCAGATAAAATTTTTGTTGACTTGATGAATTCTCTTCATTGTAATTAAAATAGAAATTCAAAATACTTGCCACAGATCGATTTTCGTTTGCCGCCAAATTCAAGTCTGTTTTTTGTTCTTGTATTGTATATGAAGCCGTTTTCTTGTTCTCCCCATAAAATTCAATATTCCCCTGTGACGGATAACCATTCTCGTCATACGCTCTCCAACGTACTTGTCCCGCTTCTGCATAGTTACCGCCTGACGGTACATAATAGTTTGTCAGCCTCTCAGCAAGACGGTAACTCGTACCACGTGTCATAGGTGTATGAATAACTGGAGTCTCAATGAAATATGTACCTGGATTGTTACGATAAGCTTCCGGCAAGGTTGCATCTACATTGATAAGCCATTTGCTAGTCCCCATCACCTCTCTGTTATTCTTCAATTTATCACCTCTTTCTGCCCCATTTTTTATTTGGTAGCGACGTATTACTGTTAACTCTGGGGATTGTCTGCTCCTATCTACAGTCCATGAGGTCGGCAGGACAGAGCTTGCCGAACATTCTATTATTTCATTACCATTTATGGTATTATTTTGATATGTGATATAACAAGTACTGGCAAGTGTAGAATAAGAATTATTCAAATTATCACGCTTATGGGTAATATCTCCAATTACATTATCTCTGCTACTCTTTGTTACGGTATAGCAATAAGATGTATTACTATCATCGCTATTTCTAAACCACGCAAAAGCATTTTGGTATTCAACTAATCTGTAATTGCCATCAGACCAGAAATTTTTGGGTTCATCATCCGACCATTCCCAAGCCCCTCCTACTCTATAATTAGGTCTATAGCCCTGAGGTCTTGTCAAATTTGCTTTGGGATTTTGGGTGTTACTCAAATTCCTCCACGAAATAAACCCATCTATATTATCTCTCGTATAAGCATACTGGAAATAGATGTTTTTAGGGACATTAGGTAAAGCATAAATGACTTCTTCTGTAGGCTTTATTCTATCACCTGTATTAGTAAAGCTTATAGTAGTACTCTCATGGTCGTCTTCCACAGTATCTTGTCCATAAACCAAACCTCCACTTCCACCTATTAATAAAGTAGATGCAAGTAATATCTTACCCAACTTATTTATATATCTTTTCATCATGCCTTACCTCCTTTCGTTGTTGTTTCTCCTCCTTCATCGGTTGTTGATTCCGGAGCGTTTGTTATGTTTATTGTGTAGGGGATTTCGATTTCTCCTTCTTTTGTAAAACTTTCATTTTCATTTTTCCCATATTCTACAATCAATGTCAGTTTGATAGTTGCACTTGCCGTTTTTGCCAGTTCTTGCGTACGGATTGTAAAGGAACCTGACTTTGATTTATCTGCAGCAGAACCTGCTTCAGACACAGCAGGGTTATCGAATGTATATATTGTTTTACTTTGCGTTAACTCTGTGTTCGTTTCTCTATCAAGCAACAGGTTACCACTTCCGGAGTGAGCTGGTATCAACATATAATTACTAAATTTCTCTGTTTCGGGATTAGCTGGATTTTCTTTATATTTAATCTTCCACACTTTTCCGGATACAGGATCACTCAATGCATAATTAATAACCAAATCTCCCGCACTCTGCAAATAGTGAGTGATAGGAGTAAGAATCTGGATAGAGCTTCCCACACCAAATTCATACTTTGTCGGGAATACGCCAATTGGTAGGCGCATATCTCCGATGGTTATCGTTCCATCCAATTCTGTTACCATCAATGGAATTTCCAGCAAGTCGTTGCGACGAACAAAATCGAAATTAGTTTCTCTTTCTATAGTCTCCCGGCCCTCTATATCCAAATTCAGAAGCAAGCCTTTTGTCTCATTAAGTTTTGTAAACAGAGTTTCTTCAACATAACAACTGTAGGACTGTGTTTCAGCATCTTTCGCTATTTCCTCACCCTGATCATCCAATAATACATAAGAATATGATGTTTCTGCATAATCATCCGATTCAAAAGGCGGTCCTTGATTTTTATTAGGATAATTTACTCCATTAAACTCCAAATACTTATTTTCACCCCAAGGCAAAAAGTTAATCAATCCATTACGCCTAAACTTTCCCAGTGTAAGATTTTTGACCGTTATAGCTTGATCCAAGCTATTACTTATAGTTACCTTCACTTTCCCAATCATACGAATCAGTGGAATCTCCAATTGGGAATCTTGGGTAATAGCCTGCTCCTGAGCGTAGCTACTCATTGGGATAAGTTGTTTTGCTTCAGATGTCGGTGTATTAAACTTGGCAGACAAATCACCGACATTGACTGTTAAATCTTTTATATATGCTTCTCCCTTTTCTGGATTTATAATATTATCTTTTATGCCATCCCCACTCTCCAAACTACCTAAGTTTGCAAAAGCATAAAAGTTATATCTCCCCGTCGGCAATTGCATTTCCAATGATGTCTGGGAATCTTCGTCATCACTATTATACAGATTACCTAGTAAATGCCCTGCATAAGTACCATTTTCGTCATAAGCCACCACAATCCAGTCCGAAATATTTCTTTCATACGCAGATTCTTCTTCTTTGGTAGCCCAATCTGTCGAAACCTCCTCTCCACTAGCTCTTGTTATCGGGCGCAGAGAATTAGGTGCCTGCAGCGAAATCGTCACCGTGCAAAGCTGCGGTTCGTCGGGGAGGTCGGGGGTGCCGCTACCGCTTTCCTTGCTACAGGAGGGGGAAAGCAGCAAGAGCAGTAGCGTGAAGGCTACTGCTGCTGCTTTGTTATATAATATATATGTATAGTGTTTCATTGTATAATTGTTTTAAAGTTCACCTTGGTTCAAACGGATGACCCAATCTTTTACCTGGATTTTGAAGCAGGCGTAGCCGACGATTGTCGGGTCTTCAGGGGCGGGATCGGGTTTAGGATCCGGATCCGGTTTGGGGTCAGGTTTATCAGGGTCTTCGGGATCTGGCTTTTCAGGGTCAGGGTCTTCGGGGTCAGGTTTCTCGGGATCCGGATCTTCAGGGTCCGGACAGTCGGGACAAGTTACCGGGGTCATGAAGAAGATGATGGAGTACTCGTCCTGGCGGTCGAGGTATTCCTGAGCCGAGATGCGGTGGCCTTCCATTTTGGTGAGGAGGAGGTAGTTGTTGAGGTTGACGTTCAATACGTCGTTCTCCCATCCCTCATGGCGCACGATGAGGCGGTAGTTGCGGCCGTCCATCAGACGCATGGTGTTGAGTTCGGCAACGGCGACAAACTGAGAGCCGATGGTGGCTCCTTCGGTCGGGTCGGCACCGATCTGCACGTTCTCGGTGTAGTAAGGCAGATAATGAATTTCGGGGTCTTCCAATAGGCTGTTGTCGTAGTCCATATAGCCGTTGTCGGCTACAATTTGGAAGGTGAAATTGTTTACGTCCATGTCCTCCCCCATCACGTTTTGGAGGACGACACGCAGCTTGTTGGTGTTTTTGGCCAGGCTGACGGTTTTGCTTTCGGGCACGTCACGGGTCACCACCAATGTGTCGAGGCCATGCCAGAGGGCGTCCAGTTCGTTGGGCTGGGTGGCGTCGGCGTTGCGCAGGGTGCGTGCTTTAATATCTTTAATAGTCGAGGTGCCGGCAGTCAGTTGGGGCAACTCGTAGCTATCGGCTTTGAGTCCGGCCCAGGTAAGGAGCTGGTAGGTGCCGGGTTCGAGGTCGAGTGCGATGGAGCCGTCGGTCAGTTCCGCCTGGTTGATTTGCCGCTGGTAGAGGAAGTTGCCAGCCTCGTCGCAGAAGAAGAGCGTCAGTTGGTCGACTTCCTGCTGGAAGGCGTCGGCAAATTTCATGTTGTAGTCGTATTTAAAATGCAGACGATACTCGCAAAGCGGCAGCGAGTCGTCGTGTATCCAGTCGCAGGCGGGCAGTCCGATAAGGGCTGCGGCGCAGAGCAGCTGTTTACAGGTATGCAATAAATTATTCATATTCATGCTAGTGTGTTAAAAATAAGACATCTGAAGCAAAAAGGGTAAAGGGCCGGGAGGTTGCCCTCCCTTGGCCCTAGACACACATGAGTGCTTCATGCGAGTTGATTATTGAAACAACGGTTATGTGCATTAGAGAATGATGTTGTCGTTCAGACGGTTTACCCAGTTCTTAACATAAATCTCAACAGAAATCTTCAATTCATCGCTTTCGTCCGGATTGTTAGGATCATCCTTGCCAGGAGTGAAAGGCAGTGGATCGCCCAAATCCCTAACACCTGTTACACTCAACTGATAAACATTGTTACGGACAATAGCAAACTCCATTACAGACATCAAGTTCGGATTCTGGTTATCATCGTGACGAATCCAGAATTTGTAATAACTCTTACCGCCGAGATAATAGGATACTTCATAGTTTTCATATAGAATACCAGCGTAGGCCTGATCCGATTGATCATCTTGAGTTAAATTGCTATATTTAGCGTCAGCTACAAAAGAATTATAATTCAAAAGACCTTTAATATCATCAAAAGTTGATTCATCGGCTCCATCAAAAACACCTTTCAAATAGGCTTTAAACGCAGCTTCAACCGGATTTGATTCCTGCATTTTGTCTACAATAGATTCTAGTGTGGTTAAGTCTGGACCATTTGACAGCCAACTACCATCCATGAAACCTTCGTACAGCGGCTTTGACATATCTTCAATATTAACAAAAGCCATCGCAGCAATTGTCTTAACATCGGCATAATTAACCTTTACATGATGTCCATCTGTACCCAAGTGGTTGGCTACAAAGAAACTTTTATCTTGAGGTAGGTTTGTTCTTCCAGATGAAATCACACCATCACTATATAGGCTAACGCCAAAACCCTCACCAGGAGTAAATGTAGATTCGAAAATCACACCAGTTGAAAAACCATTCTTCTGCTGATCGTAAGCTGTTGTATTTTCTCTTGTGTACAAGATTGGCGTAAAGTCTCCGGATGTATACTGGCTTCCAGTTAAAACAGAAACATCTTTCCAAGCCCCATTTGTTGGATCTAAAGTGGTCGTGTTTGAAATAAAGTGATTAGTATAAGAAAAGTTGTTGTTATTAAAATTATCAGTTTGAGTTGCTGTTTTAGTTCTTGTTTGTGGATCCAATACGTAATTAAACGTACCTGTACCATTGCCGGTATTGTTCCATATTTCATCGCCCAAGTATTTATATTCACCATCACTATATACCGCATCCACAGCTGGTATAGCACCAGTCCAGCTAGTCACAGATGGAGAAACCTGCTTAAACATATATGTATTACCAGTCCACAAGTTTACAGGTAAATAGCGAGTAACAGCGAATGTTCCGTCTGTTCTTGAACTGCTTGACAAGTTCTCTGCAACCTTCAAATCAACACGAGCAGCCAAACGTTCTACATATACTGTAGTGTGAGCAGGATTACCTTCGCTGGTATTATTCTTACTCAGTTCTACTGTTGATTCTGCTGTATTTCCCTTCATCTGATGGGTAGACATTACAAAATTAGTATAGGAAGCAAGATCTGATGCACCACCAGTCCATGCCTTATCAAACGTTGCATCCCTTAACTGTGATAATTTTGTATAATTTGTGAGAGAACTTCCAGCATTAACAATTGTCAAAACCTGATACGTTTTAGACTCATTATCACCTAATGGATCTTTCAATGTTACTACGACATCAGCTTTATCATGGTATGCTTCACTACCGCCATTTGGTGTTTCATTTAGGTTGCCTACATAACCATGTCCTGCTATATCTATATCAGTAGTAAGATCAGCGTTCAAAGTCTTCAGTAACTTATCATTCTCAGTTATACTTGCAGGAACTTCAAATAAGAAGATATTAACATCGTTAATTTCATCTTCTTTCAATCCTTTAATTTCCTCCAAATACTGGTCACCTTCACCATTGGAACTTCCAGCCTTCGTAAAACCGCCACTCGTTCCAGTAGCAATATTTACAGTCAGGTAGCATTTCTGGCCATTGAGTTCTTCCGGATTTTCCAGTTCTGTACCATCTCCAATTTTGTCTGTACAGCCGGCAGCAAGTAGAACGACGGCTGCCATTGCTGCGTAAAGTCTGTTCTTTTTCATGTTCACTTTCATTTTTTAGTTTATGAATTAAGTTATTGATAAATAGTTTCATTTTTGGATATCGCAAACAAACCTTGCCTGGACACCTTAAACAAGATAGCGGCCAGCTACTCCCGCCAAAGGCGGATTTGCTCCAGATTCTTTTCTACGGCTTCCGATACGCTCGGGGTACCTTTCAGCCGGTCGAGCAGTTGCTCTGCCCGATCGAGATCACCCTCCAGCATGACGATGGAAGCTTCCGCCAACTGCTTCTCCGGAGAATCGGCAGCCTTGCTCAGATAGCGTTTTGCCTGTGCCAACTGCTTATTACCGATGGCTGTATTGGCAGCGTTCAGATTAGACACAGGGTCGTCGGGATACATGCGGACGGCAATCTCGAAGACTTCGTTGTACTGGTCGCTGCCCGGCTCGTAGGTCTGTGCCACGCGGAACATCTCGTCCAGGCTCAGCTGCTTCGGATCGGTGTAGATCAGTTCCTTGGCCTCTTCTACGGAAAAGTTTCGGATGGTGTACTTCACTGCATAGTCCGAATGTCGCAGGGAGGGATAGATGTCGCGGAGGATAGCAGGGTATGAAGCGCCACCGTTGAGCGTCTTGAGTTTCCATTCCTTCTGGTCGAGGTCGGCGGGCTGGTCGGCACGGATGATGTCGAGCAACTCGGCCTTGTCTGCCAGCCCGGAGGTTTCGATGTGTGCGGCCAGTCCGTCCCAGTCTTCGGGTTCGAAGTCGACGGTGAAGGTGGCGCGGTCGAAATGATAGAGTCCTTTCACGTAGTCGCTGAGCGCCTTGGCACGGTTCTCGGCCAGGTAGCTGTTACTCTTATAGCTGCCTTCGGGCGAGGCAAAGCCTTTAATATAGACTTCGGTGATGGTAGCATACGGGTCGTTGCGTACGGATTCGACCGTTTCGCGTATTTTGGCCAGCTCGGCCCGGTTGTCGCGATAGTCGGGTGCAATGGTTGTCTTGCCTACGGGGAAGTCGAGGAAGGCGCTTCCCTCTTTGGCACGTGCTTTGACGGTTTCCATTTTGGGCGTTTGATAGCAAAGGAAGGGGGTCATAATCGGTTTTTCAAGCTGTATGGCGAAGAGCGGCGAACGGTTACTTTGCATCGCTTCCCATCCGCAGCCGCATTCGTCGGTGACAAGGGCCACTTCGGCATTGTTCATCCAGGAGGCGTAGGGCGTACGCACCTGGTAGTCGACCGTCTGTTCTTTCCCGTTGCGGCGGCGCAGTTCGATCTCCTGGTTTTCCTGGCGGTTGCGGCCCGTACGTTCATACAGGATGTGGCGGCTGCGACCATTGATGATGACCGGGGCGAGCGGACGTATACTGTCGCCGCGAACGATGACGGGGGTGCAGACGATGCTGCGGTTGCCTGCCAGCCGGATTTGGCTCAGGTCGAGCGTCATGCCCATAACCAGCGCGGAACCCGCCTTTTCCACAATCTTGTCTTTGACGACGATTTCCTGTGCGCCGGCAGTTACGGCTGATAGCAAAAGGCCAGCGGTCATGATGAGTATGTTGTTCTTTTTCATGTGCTCAGATAGTTTAGGATAGTTTAGAATTGATAAATCAGGCTGATGGCTGCCTGCGTGGGGCCGAAATAATGTTTCTTGACAGTCTCCTGCTTGCGTCCGCAGTTGGCACAGGGGTATTTCTCCGATTCGAGGTAGAGGTATCCCACGCCCACCGTGGCTTCGAGGTTCCAGTGTTTGGAGAGCAGCCACGAGTAGCCGTAGCTGATGCCTGCGCCTGTACCCCATCCCTGGTGGCGTTCGCCTTCCGTACCCAGCAGCTTGATGTCGGATACATTATATAATAGGTAAGGGACATGCAGGCCGACAAAGTGCTTGTGGAATGTTTCGCAAAACCAGTAGCGCAGTTCCGGATGGACACGCAGGTGCTTGAGGGATTGGCCATAGCTGCCGTCATCATTCTTCCCGTCGAAGGGATTGACGCCGACTTCGGCACTGAGGCTCCAGTGGCGGGCAAGGCGTACTTCAGCACCCAGGTTGAAGGTAGCCGTAGCCCAGTACGGAAGGTTGGTCTTGATACCAACAACCGAACCTTTACTTTCCACCACGCCAGGCCGTACAGCTTCCTGTGCTTGAGTGAAAAGTCCTGCCATCAGCAGGCTTAGGATAAATGTTAATCTTTTAATCATAATCTGTTTGTTATTTTATTGTTACTGTATCTTTCTTTTCATGCGAAGCTTTGCCGCATTGCTTACCGCCAGCTCAGGCTCGTGCCGGTGAAGGTAGTCGCGGAAAGTATCAGGATTGAAACCGTATTCGGACGCCACTTGCGCCAACAGACGAGGGGTCGTACGAAGGCTTTCGATGGCACCGGCGTATTTGGAGGCGGTAGACTTGAGGTAGCGTTTCGACTGCTTCAGGTCGAGTTCATAGACATTGCAGTCTGAGGCTGGCACGACTCCCCGCCGTTCGAGCATGAGGTCGCGGTGCCATTTGCGAAGGTGATTGCAGAAACCGCCCAAGGAGACACCCGTACGAGCTACGATTTCCTTGACCGTCAGACCGGTCGTACGGTAAAGCTCCAGCGATTCACGGTATTTCTCGCACGATTCGGGATGCGGTTCGCGGATACGGCTGTTACCGCTAGCCTTTCCCGGTTGACGGGATTGGGCGGCCTCCTGCCGTTCGCCGTTCTTTTGCTCCAGCAGTTCCTTATGGTAAAAGCGGAGGTATTGGCTGAGTCCGCCTATCGACACACCGCACTTCCTGGCAATGGCCGGCAGGTTCATATCGGTCGTACGCAGCAGCTCGACGGCGGCGGCATAGGCTTCGACACTGTCGGGATGGGCACCGCGCAGGAAGTTGTCGGCCAGCCCCAAACGTACGCGAGTCTTCTCCCGGCGTTCCAGAATCTCCGGATAATGGAGTTTCAGCTGGTTGGAAAGAGAGGTTCCGTCCAGGTTAAACTGCCGGGCGATTTGGGAGATATTAAATTCGATATAAGACAGGTTGTCGCAGGCTTCAATGGCTTCCTTATATTTATGGTAGGCTGCCGGTGTTTGTCCCCGACGACCGCGCAGCTTGATGGAAGCAAGTTCATTCGAATCCGCTTCGACCCCGTAACGTCGTAAGACCAGGTCACGGTGATGCCGTCTCAGATAGACGCGGAAAGCGGAAAGGCTGACTCCACATTGACTGGCTATTTGTTTGCTTGTCATGTCCGTGGTGGCATACAAAGATACCGCTTCCGAGTATTTCTCGGAAAGAGTGGTTACAGAAGGAGAAAATGTTGTCTTTTTATCATCAACCATTTCTAATGCTGGTTTTGTTTGAACTTATTTATGAAATAAGTTTTATCAGCCCGGAAAAACCACACTGAGAAAGAAAGACTGAAAGACAATAGGATAGTTTTTCTTTTATTTTATCTTTCAATTGTGTTTAAAAGAGTATAAATCCACTGTTACTTTCACATAACAGCTGTTAAAACACAAGGAAGGGTGACCGATCATATTCTCATTTTATCAAATTCAATATAAACAAGCTATTACCGGCAAAAAAATTGTAAATTACAGACAAAACACTAATACCAGATCTTCTTTACTACCTATACACATAAAAAGTGTGATAATTTTTTCTTTATTTTTACTAATATTCTTACCTTTGTGGACATCTAGTATTAGGTATTAAGACAAAAGCGAATAAGAATCAACATTCATTTCGTAATTGTTCTTATTTCATAAATAAGTAGCTTCAACTCCCCGCCAATTTATGCGTTTCTGCTTATCCGACAGTATTTTACAAATCGGATTTGTAATCTTTCGATTCGCCTGATCGAGTTCCGGCTGGTCGAGTCGGTTGAAGTAGCCCCGCGTCGTTTTTTCGTTCGTATGCCCTAATGCCTGACTGATCACGGCGATATCCACATGCAACCGACGGGCTTCGGAGGCCCAGGTATAACGCATCACATACGAGGTAAGGTTATTATGAATACCCAATAACTGCCCCACCTGTTTCAATGTTTCGTTATGGGCAGACAGCATGGACTTATACTGTTGGTAAGTAGCCGAGGCAAACATCACAGGGAAAAGGTAATCGCTGCCCGATGATTCATATTTACGGATCATCTGCCACATGCCGGAGGTGATCTCGACACGTATCTCTATACCGGTCTTATGCCGGTTGTACACGATAGCCTGTCCATGGATATTCTTCCGCGTCAGGTGCACCATGTCTACAAAAGGCATGCCATACGCCATAAAGCTGAAAAGAGCCAGATCCGTTGCCAGGGTCAGATCGGGACGGTCACGAAAATCGGCTGTCGCCATCTTTTTCACCTGCTGGTCCGACAATGGCTTTTTGACCGTCATATCGCGTTTCAGTCTCAGTTTGTGGAACGGATGCAGTTTTCTTTTAAACGGTTTGTCGTCGAAGGCGGCATTGTATATCGCCCGAAGACTGCTCAGGTAGCTATTGATCGTATTGATCTTTAATCCTTTTGCCTGCAAGTAAGCCTGAAAATCGTTCACCTGAGTCGCCGTTACGTCACAGACCCGAATATCCCTGTTTCCCTGGAAGACAAAAAAATGATGACCGGCTGCCTGATAAAGATCAGCCGTACTGTCTTTTCCCATCAGTCGCTTGCTTTCTGCCCGTCGACCGACATATTCATGCAGAAAAAGCCCTTTTTTCTTCTGATTGTTTTCTTTTGTTATTGCCATACATGATTGGTTATATTAGTAAATCAAAATGTTATACTTTTACAGGAATTAAAATCAAATATATCATTTTATTCCATTATTTGTAACATCACTTTTTCCATGGAGAACGCTTTCAGGGTAATTTCACCTTGTTCCGCTCCCATTTCTTCCCCTATAAACCTTTTTTGCACGGTCATAGTTCTCTTCACCCGGCTTATAATTTATTTTTTCCGGCAGCTGACAGTGATTTACCCGGCAGGTAAAAGCAGGAAATGGTCTCTTCGGATAAGAAAACGGATCGAAATCTTCTCTTTTTATCTCTATAACGAGAAAAAACCGGACTCAACATCTAATGACAATATGTTTGTCTTTCGGAGGTAAAGGCTAACAGGTACTTTAATTACCCGGCAGGTCATCAGCTGATAAAGAACAAAAATTTATCTGTTCAGCTTTTAGGTTATCTTTCTGTATTTACTGAACGTCGGGAGAAACGCATAAAAAAAGATATCCTTAACCAAGCCTTCATGCAGAAGACTGGTTAAGAAGATAAAATAGCAAAATGTAAATATGAATTATTTATTCTTCCAGCAATCCTTCCAGGTAACGTTCCGGTGACAAACCGATGGGGCAACCCGAAACACCGGAAAACGATAATGATGAAAACGAAACGCCGAAGAATATGGATATCCAAAATCAGTAAAATTGGTACAAACTTCCCACTTATCGTTACAACTGCTTTTACAAGCCTTGCTAACTTTGCATTATCAAAAATAAACTTATAACAATCATTCATAAAATTTACAAGTTATGGTTAGAAGAGATTTTCTGAAAATGTCATCGATGGTAACAATATCGTCAATCGGTACATGGACGGGGGTATCTAAAGTCTTTGCACAATCCCCGTCGCAGTCTAAAGACGTACGTTCTTATGACGGCAATACGTCGGACAGTATGGAATATCGCCAACTCGGAGGACTGGACATATCAGCCATCGGCTTGGGATGTCTGCCTATGGTGGGTTACTATGGCGGCAGATACGATAAGCATGAAATGATAGCTCTGATCCGCCGAGCCTATGACAAGGGCGTTACTTTTTTCGATACGGCAGAAGTCTACGGCCCCTATACCAGCGAAGAGTGGGTCGGCGAAGCTCTCGCCCCGTTCCGCGACAAAGTGAAAATCGGTACGAAGTTCGGATTCGGAGTCGAGGAAAAACAACCGACTGCACTCAACAGCCATCCCGACCATATCCGTCGGGCGGTAGAAGGCTCCCTGAAGCGCCTTCGTACCGACCACATTGACTTGCTATACCAACACCGTGTCGATCCTAATGTACCGATGGAGGACGTGGCCGGAACCGTAAAGGATTTGATGCAGGAAGGAAAGGTATTGCACTGGGGCTTGTCCGAGGCCAGCGCCCGTTCCATCCGCCGGGCACACGCCGTTTGTCCCCTCTCGGCTGTGCAGAGCGAATATGCCATCTGGTGGAGAGAACCTGAAACCAAAATCTTTCCGACACTGGAAGAACTCAATATCGGCTTCGTTCCCTACTGTCCACTGGGGCGTGCGTTTCTCACCGGAATAATCGACGGTAACAGCCGTTTCGAGAAACCCGACCGCCGGGCAACACTGCCTCAGTTTACGCCAGAAGCATTGAAACACAATATTCCGCTCGTCACTTTGGTACTCGAATGGGCACAACGCAAAGGAGTAACACCTGCACAATTTGCCCTAATCTGGATGTTGTCGCGCAAGTCATGGATTGCTCCGATACCCGGTACGACCAATCCGTCACACTTGGACGATTTTCTCGGAGCAGGGACAGTCCGCCTTTCAGCATGGGAAATGGAGGAATTCGACAAGGAGTACGCAAAAATCGACCTGATGGGTCATCGGGCAGATCCCTTCACAGAAAGTCAAATAGATAAATAAAAACAAATAACTTCATCCTATAAATCAATTAGCAATGAACAAGATTCTTTTAATTTCAGTATTCACCATTTTAACACTCAATGTTATGGCACAAGAAAAAATAGTACAGACAGCAGGGCGCACCCAATTAGGCGAGTTCGCCCCCAAATTTGCAGAACTTAACGACGATGTCCTTTTCGGCGAAGTATGGAGCCGCACCGATAAACTTGGTCTGCGCGACCGCAGTTTAGTGACCATCACCTCTCTCATTAGCCAGGGTATCACCGACAATTCGCTCGTTTTCCATCTTCAGTCGGCAAAGAAGAACGGTATTACCCGCACCGAGATTGCCGAAATAATCACCCACATCGGTTTCTATGCCGGTTGGCCCAAAGCGTGGGCGGCATTCAATCTGGCCAAAGGCGTATGGGCGGAAGATTCTACCGGTGAAGACGCCAAGGCCGCTTTCCAACGCGAAATGATTTTCCCTATCGGCGAACCCAATACTGCATATGCACAGTACTTCATCGGTAACAGCTACCTTGCTCCCGTTTCCCGAGAGCAAGTATCGATAGCCAATGTTACTTTTGAACCTCGTTGCCGCAACAACTGGCACGTACACCGCGCAAAAAGCGGCGGCGGACAGATGCTCATCGGCGTAGCCGGACGCGGTTGGTATCAGGAAGAAGGCAAGCCGGCGGTGGAGATTCTGCCTGGCACAGTGATTCATATCCCTGCTAACGTCAAGCATTGGCACGGAGCTGCAGCCGACAGTTGGTTCGCTCATTTAGCATTCGAAGTCCCCGGAGAGAATACTTCCAATGAATGGCTCGAACCGGTGACGGATGAAGAGTATAACAAACTCGAACAGAACAAACAATAAATATATGGAACAATTAGATGTATTCGATTGCTCGAATGTGCTTATAGCGAGCTATTTCACTGACGACCGGGGATGTGCCCACGAAAACAGGGAACATACGCTTATTTATCTGTGCTCCGGTGAACTGGAGATAGAAGAGCGTGGCAAGAAAACCGTTTTGCATCCGGGGGAGTGTGCTTTCATGCGGCGCGATAACCGGATGTGGTTGCAAAAAAAGGTCGAGGATGGGAAACCGTACCGTTCTGTCGTGTTGAAATTCTCAAGACCTTTTCTGAGAGAATTTTATCAGACTCTTAACCGGCAACAAATTCCAACTGATTCTAAACGCGATAAAGTAAGTCTGCGTGTATTACCAGGCAACAGACCGGACATTCGTTCACTGTTCGAATCCATCATACCCTATTTCGATGCAGGCGAAAAACCGTCTGAAGATGTACTGAGGTTAAAAATGACTGAGGGAGTATATGTACTACTCAATACCGACAGGAACCTTTACGCCTCGTTGTTCGATTTTGTGGAACCGTGGAAAATAGACATTCTCGACTATCTGAATAATAATTATATGTGCGACCTTTCGATGGATGAAATTGCAAGTTATACGGGACGTAGCTTGGCGACTTTCAAACGAGACTTCGCCAAAATCAGTGACCTGACACCACAGAAATGGATTATCAGACGTCGCCTGGAGGCTGCACATGATTTGATAAAATCAGGTAGAAAAAAAGTGACGGAAGCCTGTTTCGATGTGGGTTTCAAAAACCTGTCTCATTTCTCCAAAATATATAAGGAAACGTATGGGGTTGCCCCATCATGGTAAAAAACAGAGATGTATTTTCGTAAAACACTACTTAACTAAATGAACTTTATAACAAACCCTTTTGAGCCTCGCAGCAAAGTCGTTGCGAGGCTCTCTTTTTACCTTTGCCTACAGAACATTAAAACAAAAAATTATGGAAAAGAACAATCAAATGAATCTCAGCCGTCGCGGATTTCTCAAGACGGCAACCTTAACAGGAGTAGCATTGACCATGCCCACCGGACTGGATAAAGTCTTTGCAGCGGAAACGAAACAGACGGCAGTCTCCGATAACGACAGCGATGCCGCTCATATTACGGGACATCGTATATTAGGTACGGGAAAGGCAGCTTTCGAGGTATCGACACTCGGCTTTGGTGTAATGGGTATGACTTACAACCGCAGTCAGCATCCAGACAAAAAACAGTGCATCCGATTGTTGCATGAAGCGGTGGATCGGGGTATAACACTCTTCGACACGGCTATCATCTATGGGCCGTTGACTAACGAAAATCTAGCCGGAGAAGCATTGTCCGAATTCAAAAACCGGATCAACGTAACGACTAAATTCGGACATGAAGTTATCGACGGGAAAGCCACGAGTCGTCAGAACAGCCGGCCGGAGACTATTCGTCGCTATTGCGAAGAGTCGCTCCATCGCCTCCGGCTCGAATCGCTTCCCATGTTTTACCAGCACCGCTCTGATCCGGATACTCCGGCAGAAGAAGTGGCATCGACCATTGCCGACCTGATGAAAGAGGGCAAGGTACAACACTGGGGCATGTGCGAAGTCAGTGCCGAGACCATCCGCAAAGCTCACGCTGTTTGTCCGTTGACGGCTATCCAAAGCGAGTATCATCTGATGCACCGGCTGGTAGAGGAAAACGGGGTGCTCGATACCTGTCAGGAGTTGGGGATCGGCTTTGTTCCGTACAGCCCGCTGAACCGTGGATTTTTGGGTGGCTGCATCAATGAATACACGGTTTTTGATGTAAACAACGACAACCGCCAAACCCTGCCACGCTTTCAACCGGAAGCGATGCGTGCTAATACCCGTATCGTGAGTGTGCTCCAAGCCTTCGGCCGCACACGAGGCATGACTTCGGCACAAGTGGCACTCGGCTGGTTACTCCGGAAAGCACCGTGGATCGTCCCCATCCCCGGAACAACGAAACTGGCGCATCTGGAAGAAAACCTGCGCACACAGGAATTTACTCTTTCACCCGAAGAATGGAAAGAGCTGGAGGATGCAGTAGCCGCTATTCCCGTTGTCGGAGACCGATACAACGCCGAACAGCAGCGTCAAGTAGGCCGCTAAAGAATCAATCCTACAAGACTTCTCAAACTTTCAGCATTGGAATAATTGTTTAATTATAAAATAAGAATCATATGAAAAAGTACCTGTATCTACTGTTTGCCACTCTTATAGCGGTAGGATTAAATGCATGTTCTCCCGATGATAATGAGCCGGATAACCCGCAGACCGAGACTCCGGAAACACCCGACAATCCGAATCCGGCCCCAACGGGCAAGACACTGATTGTATATTACAGCTACACGAATAATGTACATTCTATTATCAACGATCTGCAGACGCAAATAGAAGCCGATGTGGTAAGGGTTGAACCTACCGAAAAAGGGATAGACTATGCCGCCAACAATTATGCGATTGGCAGTGCATTGATTCAGGCAATCCGGGATAATCCGAACGATGCGAATTCTTATCCATCTATTGAAACGACAATTGATAACCTGTCCGATTATGACAGAATCATCATAGGCGCACCTCTCTGGTGGAGCAATATGGCTGCGCCCCTGCAAACATTCCTATTTCAATACGGCAGTCAGATGGAAGGTAAAAACATCGGTTTGATCGTATCGAGTGCAAGCAGCGGGATCAACGGTGTCGAGTCCGATGCCAAACGGCTCATTCCGGGCGGAAACTTCCTCACACCAAGCCTATGGATACGTTCATCTCAAACATCCAACTGTCACTCGATGATTGCCGACTGGCTGAATGAGATCAATTAAACAGCAGATAATGATAACACCTCTTTTTATGGGCGGTATCGGCATGCAGGAAGTACAGCGAGCGACAATTGCACAGTTAGAAAATCCTCTTCCCGTGCAAGATGCTCTGTCCTTTAAATGACAGTGTCTTGTCATACTGATGGAAATGTTTTGCCATAGTAATGGCAAGAGTCTGCCAAAGGCATGGCAGAGCTCTGCCACTACTATGGCAGTAGCCTGCCAAGCCTATGGCAAAATCCTTTCCCCGTTACTACCAGGCATAATCTTCTACATAGGCATCAAACTTCGGTGGTTCATCAATTCCACATCGTACCAGAATGTGCTGTATCTCTTTTTGTTCGGCAGGAGAAAGTAAACGTTCGCCTTTACGAACCCGATAGTAAGTTCTTTCACTGAAAAGGTTTCTCAAACGAGAGATGACGCTTTTCATCTGTGCGTAAGGCAGATTATCCAACAAACGTGTAAAGCCTTTGGCATAAATAACTTTCACGTCAGGACGATAATGCGGACACTCCCCCTCCAGTGTAACCTGGTATTTGGGACTAATAATCATCCAACGCTCGACGCTGTCCGAAATATCCTGTTCTGCTAACTGTCGCAAACAAGTAGAGGCTTTGGGGCACTCCCGTTTAAGGCATAAAGCATAGTTGAAGGGAATTTCCGGGAAAAGATGTTTTTCTTCCATACTAGTGATAAGTGTTTATTGTGTTAGTTTTCGATATAAGATTAATCAAACCAATCGTGTAAATGTAAGCATTCTTTTGGTGTAAACAGAGTGATTCCGGCAAAAAGGGACTAAATAGATATTATAGTTTACTTATTGTCACTATTATATTCCTCATCACTTACCGGTTTCAACCATACAGTCATACAGTCAGCCCATTCTCTCGTCCGGTTATTACTGTCTGAATAAATTCGCTGTCGGGACTTGCTCCATGCCAGTGAGGTATATTGTACGGGCTCCGGGGGCGAAAGTGACTGAACCTACTTCATTTTGATCAAGGCTGTCGGCTAAAATCAAATAGCCGGAAAAATCTCTGTTCGGATAATGGGGTAACCATATTTATATCAATTAAAGAGTAAATGCAAAATGACTATTTGGCAACAATATATTACCTTTGTGCAATGGTAGTTGACTAAAATGAACTGCTAAATAGTGATATATAGCTATTTTGATAATGAATCAAGAGATAAAAGACATTCTACAAGAAATATATATTGACCACAAGTTGCAGGATGTCAACTTGGATTATCTGGTTATAGATAAGTATAAATCTGATTTGGAAAGACTATCAAAGCTTAGTGATAGGTGTTTTTTTATTGTCGATTTACACACATTTGAGTATGTCTATACTTCTGCTAATTTTAAGAATATCTTTGGCTTTACACCTGCTGATAAGTCGGATGGTGTGAGTAATGGTAATTTATTAGATTCTAAAATTCATCCCGATGATTTTCTTGACTATAAAAAAACAATGCTAAAAGTAGGAGCTTTTCTTCTCCAACAGACCAAAGAAGAACGTCCTAATTTTAGACATGTTTTTGAGTTGAGAATCCAAAATATGCAGAATCAATATATTCGTGTTTCATGGGAACGGCAAGCTTTAGAAACTGATAAATCAGGGAATCTATGGCTAATGTTAGGTACTATTCATGTTTTGTCGAATCAAAGTAATGCAACTAACTTTAATAGCTTCTTTATAAATCTGAAAACAGGAGAACAGATTCCTTTTAGTTTTCCAAATGAACCTCACTTTGAGCTAACCCCAAGAGAGAAAGATATTTTGATCCTTATTCAACAGGGGTTATTAAGCAAAGAGATTGCCGATAAATTGTTTATTAGCGTAAATACGGTTAATATTCATCGGCAAAACATCCTACAAAAAATGCAGGTTGGTCATTCGATTGAAGCATTGGAGTTAGGACGTAAACACGGTATTCTTAGGTAGTTATTTGCAATAAATAACTATGGTTCGAGTTTAGCATTTTTTGAATTGCAACATTTAGGTCATTACTTTTGCTAATTTTACAACTTTCAATATCATAGGCATTTGCAAGAGACAAAAAATCAGGATTTTTAATCTTGTATTTATCTGCTGCTGTCTCATCTAATAATATAATCTTTATATCTAACCCCTGTTGTTTTATCATTCCTAATTCTTTGGCGGTAGCCTGAAATTCTAAGGTTCCTGCCACCAGACATATTGTCTTACCCGGAGCTGCATATTGGGCTCCGATTGCAGCAGGCAGCCCAAATCCTGAAACACCATATATATCTGATTTAATAACCTTATTGAAACAGAAATTATCTCCGTCAAAAAAATCATTCGGAACTTTATCGATAACAAGCACCATTTCCCTCCCGTTTTCGCTAAGGCATTTTAGTATCTCTGTGTAAAATTCATTTCTTGGAAATTGACATTCTCCCAAAACGCTCTTTACAAAGCCTTTATTTTTATATAGTTGTGTATTATTTGAAATATATTCTGCCATTCCTGTTTGAGCATCTTTTGTTATGTCCAATAAGACCACACCCGGAGGATCTGCCATCGCAATAACAAAAGCCCTTTCGACTGTACTTGCCATTTCGTCAGCATTGCGAATTTGATAATTCCACTTGGTAATAGGAGCCGTGATACTAAGCATATCTACTTCCTGGAATGCATCTGTTCCAATTAATCCTGAAGACACCTGACCAGTTATTACTACCAAAGGTACTTCACTATAAAATGCATCTGCAACACCTGTGATTGTATTTGTTGCTCCCGGTCCGGATGTTACAATAACTACACCGGGCTTATTTGACAATTGTGCATATCCGCACGCCGCATGTACTGCTCCTTGTTCATGCCTAACAAGTATTTGCTTTATCTCATCGTGGTTAAATAGCTTGTCTAAAATTGATATTACACAAGCCCCCGGATACCCGAAAATGGTATCAACGTTGTGATTAGCAAATACTTTAATTAATATTTCAGTTCCTGATAGCTTCATTTCTATGTACTATAAATAAAGTACAAAGTTAGGGCTACTCATTAACGAGAGCAATAGTGAAATATAACTATATCATTGGATTAGAATACTTCTTTTGATGAGTTGAAAAACATCAATGAGGCCAGTTCTAAAATAAAACTGACAGGCAACCGTTATCCCGAAGAACTGGAACGGACAACCGGGTTATAAAGACGAACTTGCGCGTCTATATTCACTGGGTGTCATATTTCCATATTTCTTAAAGAAGCGAACGAAATGTTGGGGATACTGGAATCCCAGTGAATAAGCAACCTGTGTGATTGATTTCTCCGGGTTCAGTAATTCCTCTTTAGCCAAGTTGAGCATTTTCAATTGGATGTACTCTTTAGCAGATTTGCCTGTTTCTTTTTTTACAAGATCTCCAAAATAGTTGGGAGACAGGCAAATCTTGTCTGCAAAATAGTTAACCGTAGGTAATCCTGCTTTAGCGGCAAGTCCGGAATCCAGATATTCGTCAAGCAATCTTTCAAAACGGGCCAATACGTCCAGGTTCATGCCCTGTCGTGTGATAAACTGACGGTCATAAAAGCGCATGCAATAATCCAGCAGCAATTCGATATTGGTACATATCAATCCTCTGGTATGTTTGTCTATCGCATGTTTCAATTCTGTCCGGATGATAGACAGTATATCCCTTATGATCCGGAGCTCTTCTTCCGACAGATGTAAAGCTTCATTCGACTCGTAAGAAAAGAAGGTATATTTTTTGATTTTCTGCCCTAATGACGTTCCGCTAATAAAATTAGGATGAAACAATAAACCGATGGTCTTCGGAGTCGTTCCCGTGAAATCATTGGAATAACCCACCGTCTGACCTGGTGCAATGGCAACAATTGTTTCGGCATCGAAATCATAAATGCTTTTTCCATAATTGATCACACACCCTTTGGTCTCCTTCAGGAAAAGAGAATAAAAGCCGAGAGTCATCCGGTCCCTTCGCTGGCTTTCCGGCTTGTTAAGGTCGACAATTGCCACCAGCGGATGGAGGGTTTCAAAACCGAACAGGTCATTGTACTGTTCAATCGTATCTACTTTAAGAATCTCATCCATAATATATTAATATTTGATCCACTACAAAAGTAATTCGTTTTTTCCTTATCCTCATCATCGCATGGAAAGAAACCGTAATAATGGTAATGCTTCCCGTAGTTTCGATAAACTTGAAAGTAAAATGACTCCTCGGCGAAAAACGCATAGAAAGCTGCACTTTTCGTATATTTGTTTTCTGATTATTAAAAAATAAAGATAAATACAGAACTATAACATCAAAATAGCTCCATCATGAAAAATCTAAAAGTAGCTTTGTTGCAGCTTCTCCCCGAAGATGCATTGGATAAAAACTTAAGAAAAGGGATGGAATATTGCAGAATAGCAAAAGATGCAGGTGCCGACATCGCATTGTTTCCGGAAATGTGGAGTGTTGGGTACGAAATACCCGAAGACCTTAATAAATTAAAAGCAAGTGCCATAGCGATCGACAGCCCGTTCATCAATTCATTTCGTGAACTCGCCAAAGAATTGCAGATGGCTATCGGAATAACATTTCTTGAACAATATGAACCATTGCCGCGAAATACACTGTGTATGATTGACCGTTTTGGAAACATCGTGCTCATTTATGCAAAGGTACATACTTGCGATTTTGGCGATGAATGCAGATTGACAGCTGGAGATGATTTTCTGGTTGTAAATTTGAACACAGTGCAGGGTTATGTGAAAGTCGGAGTCATGATCTGCTATGACAGAGAATTTCCTGAAAGTGCTAGAATACTCATGTTGAAAGGAGCTGAAATCATTTTAGTTCCCAATGCTTGTCCCATTGAAATTAACCGATTTTCGCAACTCCGAACCCGTGCTTATGAAAATATGGTTGGAATTGCAACCGCCAATTACCCTAAAAACAGGCTTGACTGTAACGGCCGATCATGTGCATTTGACGGCATAGCTTACCATCCCTCAGGAATGGGTTCAAGAGATATGCTTATTTCTGAAGCTGGAGAACATGAAGAGGTTTGCATAGTCAATTTCCCCATTGAGAAACTCAGGGAATACAGAGCCGACGAGGTACACGGAAATGCTTACCGGCATCCGCAGAAGTACAAATTGCTTATTGAAGAAAGCATAGAAGAACCTTTCGTTAGAAGTGATTACAGAAAATAGACGTAGATATATAAAAGAATAAATTACATAGAAACGAAACAATAATAAGGGATCATTCAAGGAAAAAGATTGAATACGAAACTATAAAAATAGATTATTGAATCTATTATAAGGAGTTTTTAGAATGAGTCTTTTATCAAAGTAAAGAAAAAGCCCTGCAATGTGATAATTACAGGGCTTTACTTTACATCTTTCGAGGGTCGTACGAAAGAAGGAACTTTTTTCTACGTCTGGTAAACAGAGAATAAAAAATAATTTGTGCTGCTGACATACTGCTGTCATTCGTACTTAGTATCTTTGTTTCAAAACTAAAATAGATATATCATATTATGAATACAGAAAAACCATTAGTAGACAAAGATTATATATTGTTCAAAATCGGAGGTAAAGGAGGTTGGACCTTTGTCGAAATTCCTGAAATCCCTATGCCCAAAATATCATTCGGGATGTTGAAAGTAAAAGGGAAGATAGATGACTATGAGTTTTCTAATTTGAATATGATGCCTATCGGGAACGGAAATATCGGTTTACCCATCAAATCGGCAATAAGAAAGAAAATCAAAAAGGAAGCTCCTGACACAGTTCATATTACTTTATATGAGGATAAAACTCCATTGATAATTCCGGAAGAATTGCTTTTATGTATGGAATATGAAGAGGGAGCATTAGAAAAGTTTGAAACTTATAGCGATGGCCAGAAAAAGGCATTTATCGACTGGATCAATTCTGCCAAAACAGAACAAACCAAAGCTGACCGTATCGCTAAAACTATACTCAAAGTGCTAAACGAGGATAAGTTTTATTAGAGTTACTTTATTGGCAAAAAAGACAAATACAATAAAAATGGAAATAAAACATAAAATACAGTTTGGAACTACTACCGATAAATTAGCAAAGAAAGTTCTAACAAAAGAAAAGATAGCAACATCTTCCTTATATGACTATCACTGTATGAACCTAAAAGAAACAATAAAAGAGAATGAATATGCCTCTATATTGGATTCACATGGTAGAGAGGTATGCATCATACAAATCAACAAGATCGAAATTGTTGAATTTCAGAATATAACAGAAGAGTTTGCAATTGCCGAGGGTGATGGGAATTTAGAAAACTGGCTAAGAATACATACGGAATATTATTCTTTATTATTAGAAAAAATAGGGAAAAAGCTTACAGGAGAAACAAAACTACTTTGTGAGTGGTTCAAGGTATATCAAAGCGAAGAAAAAGAAAAAGCCCTGTAATATATATTACAGAGCTTTATATCTTTTGCTTCTTTCGAAAGCGGTCCGGACGGAAGATGAACCTTAGCTCTAATCTTCACAGAACCAATATTTTAGTAAGCTCGAAATTTTTTCTCCCACTAATAACCCCACGTGTACAATACTTTAGATTGCTCGGTGTTGCGGTGGTTGTTTGAGTTGGGGTAAAGATACAATTAAAATATGAAAATTGCTATACGATAGATAGAAAATGATAGGAGAAAACTAATATATGCCACTACTATGTGTTTGAGAATTATATTTTTGAAAAACAATTAGTTATGAAGTGCATAATTTGAAAGGGGTATGGTTTAGCAACGTGCGATCTGCTTTAAAATTTTTAGAATTGCATCACTTTAACAACCTGCTATAAAGATAATGCCTAATCTGATAAGAAGGGACTATCCATCTAATTGTGGATAGTGCCGATAAGAACAGGGGGCGTAAAATAAACTGTGTCATGCGCTGTTTTTCTTTCAAGCTCATCGGTCGGGGATCGG
>NZ_BMPB01000022.1 GCF_014647375.1 Parabacteroides faecis | reverse complement strand
CGACTATAAGAATACGATTGACTATGCCGAAGAAAGAGGGGTGGAAAAAGGACGGAAAGAAGGTCGAAAAGAGGGTCGGCAGGAAGGTGTTTATTCCGTGGTAAAAGCCATGAAAGAGAAAGGATTTCCTCTTCTGACAATTGCAGAGGTAACCGGCCTCAGCGAGACGGAGATAGAGACATTATAATTTCATAATAAACATGTAACGAAAACAAGGCAGTTTCATTTGAAGCTGCCTTGTTTTCGTTAGAAACTGGTTTAAATCTTTCTATGTTCGAGTGCGAAGCCTATCTGTCGCTTGTAAATCCCGTTTGATTGTATCATTCTGTCATGTATAAAGAACAAATTCCCATGTTTCAAAGAAAAAATATATATAGACCTTTGTTCTTGAAATTTAATACCAATGTTTTTCATTAATAACTTAATTCACATAATTCATGAATATGAGATTACTGGTGACCTTTATTGTTTTGGGGATGTGTATGTTTACTCTTGATTCTTATGCCCTGAACAGTATGCCTCACGACCCGGCGTTAAAAAAAATAACTATTTCTGATCCCAGCCAAAAGCTGGTTCTGCAACTCGATTACTCGAACGGTTGCAAAATAACGCAATTAAAAGTAAAAGGTAAAAACGTATTATCCGAATCAGGTATTTATACCGGTTTTCGAACCAGGGGAGGTTCGTTTACCTCTTGTACCGGTCAGGATGAAATAAAAGTAGAAGAGTCCGGAAATAAGATACTTATAAAGAATATCATTTACGGAGATCATTCGATAAACGTGAATGAATCATGGACTTTTGATTTGAGCGGAGATAAAATAATATGGAATATTAACCGGAAATACAGTAACCTGGCAAAACTGGAAGAAACTGCTTTCCCTCAATGGAACTTTGCAGACCTTTCCGTTTGGAAAGGAGGGATACTGGATAACGGAGGAATGGTCTGGTGCAAGTATTTGAGAGATGTAAATGATACATATGGCGTACATACCGGAGGGGTGACTTTCTGGAATCCGGATACGGGAAATGCTTTGCGTATCGAGGCAAAATCGGATGGCAGACATCTGGCGGCAAAATATTCACAAAGTGATAAGAAAGAGTTTGTCTGTACTCATTTTGTAACGGATGAGGAGCTGGAACCCCGGTATAATCTGAACCGCTTTGTTCATCAGAGAGCGGATGTGTTTACTCCTTTTGATGTTCAGAAAGGTGATGTGAATATGACACTTGAAATGGAATATGTCGATTATGCCGTAGCTTATTCCAGAGGAAATCTTCCAGGTATAGATGCAGAAGCTGTTCGTGAGTTGATGAATACGACCGGACGGTATGGAGTGGTGGATAATGCGATCGTAGGAGCCAACGGATGGACTACCAACTGGAAATGTCTGCACGAACCTTTCTTTGCCCAGATAGGAATGGCATTGAACGATGGTAATTATGTAAAAAATATGTCGGCGACGCTGGACCGTGAAAGAGATTATGCGATAACAGCCGACGGTCGTGTTCTGTCCCGTTGGCATAATGCGGATGAAGACCAGATGCCGGGAACATTTAATTACAAAACCGGATATTATGAAGCAAGATGGGGGTATACGGTAGATTCACAGACCGGTTTTGTGATCAATACGGCAGAACAGTTTGACCTGTGTGGCGATATCGAGTGGCTGAAATCCCATAAAGTCGGTTGCGAAAAGGCGCTGGATTGGCTGATAAAAAGGGATTCGAATGGCAACGGTGTTTTTGAAATGATGAATAGCTCTATAAAAGAAGAGAAGGCAAGCGATTGGCTGGATATCGTTTGGGCTAGTTTCGAGAATGCGTTTGTGAATGCCCAGATGTATGAAGCGCTGAATCTGTGGGCCGGTTGTGAACGGGTTTTAGGGGATAAAGCAAAAGCTGATTATTACACGGCGGTGGCAATGAAGTTGAAAGAAAATTTCAACAAATCTATCCATGACGGAGGATTCTGGTCACCGGAGAAAAAACAATATGTCTATTGGAGAGATAAAGACGGTTCTGTGCATGGGGATAACCTGGTTACTCCGGTCAATTTTGCCGTGATAGCATTCGGCTTGTGTGATAATAAAAAGCGGATCGCCCAGGTGCTTGAGCAGATTGAGAAAAGAACGGTCGCTGAGAATCTGTTCCATTGGCCGCTTTGCTTCGACTCTTTCGAGAGAGAAGAAGTATCAGCCGGAAACTGGCCTTTCCCTACTTATGAAAATGGGGATATCTTTCCAACATGGGGATACCTGGGAGTCAGGGCTTATGTCGGTTACGACAAGCATATTGCTTTAAAATATATCCGTAATATTCTGGCGCAGTATAAGAAAGACGGACTCTCGTCTCAGCGATATAGCCGTAAGACACAAGAAGGACAGGGCTCCGATATTTTGGCAGGTATCTGTACAAGCGTAACAGCTCTTTACAGAGATATCTACGGAATACGTCCTAAATGGAACAGGATGGGACTGGAACCTAATATGTCTGAAATACTTAACGGAACGGAATTTAATTATACGTTGAGGGATACAGAGTACCGTATCAAATTAAGTGTAGATGATTATGAGATGCAGACAGATCGTTTTTCTGTCAGAAGCAAGGATGCTTTCGGTGCGTCTTTCGAAGATGGTGGCTTGGCAGTCTATCCGCATAATGAAGAGAAAGCGGTATTGAAAATTTTCGGAGAGTCGTCTTCACCGGTTGGTGTAACACTGAAACAGTGTTCCGGAAATGATATTTCATGGGAAATGAATACAACAGACAATTACAGATTTATTATTGAGGGATTGAATCCGGCTTTAAAATATAAATTAGCTATCCAGAACAAAGTGACCCATGTAGAAGTCGGTGCGGATGGCAAAGCGTCTTTTACCCATTCTTGTAAAGGACCGGTAAGAATAAGATTATACGGCAAATAAAATTATGAACATTCTAACAACAAAAACTATGAACGACATTTTAGAACAGATCGCATTATGCGTGGAAAACGGGAAAATAAATCAAAAGTCTCCCTATCCTCCAAGCATGAAAGGCCAGTTAGGGGCAGATGAACTTACTTTACAGGCATTGGAAGAGGGCGTGGCTCCTACTGATGTCCTCTCTAAAGGATTGATTGTCGGTATGGGACGCATCGGAGTAAAATTCCGTGAAAATAAAGTCTTTGTACCGCAGGTATTGATGAGTGCCAAAGCGATGAACGGGGCCATGGCGCATCTGAAGAAGTATTTTTTGGATGGTTCTGTAAAAAGAAAAGGAAAAATTATCATCGGTACGGTAGAAGGTGATTTGCATGATATCGGGAAGAACCTGGTGAGTATGATCGCCGAAGGAAATGGATATGAGGTAATAGATTTAGGCGTGGATGTTCCTGCTGAGAAATTTATCGAAGCTATAAAGATGAATCCGGGTGCATTTGTAGGAATGTCAGCCCTGCTTACGACAACGATGGCCAACATGGAAAAAATAAACAAGATAATTAAATCGGAATATCCTGAAGTTATCACTTGTGTGGGCGGTGCACCGTTGAACAATGAGTTCGCCAAAAAGATCGGAGCCGATTACTATACGGACGAACCACAGGCCCTGGTTGAGATATTGGATAAGTTGGTCGCATAAATAAAGAATAATATGAACGTTGATAAATGGATAAGTGATATTATAGCTTCCCGCGAACGTTGTACCGTGCCGATTATGACCCATCCGGGTATCGAGATGATCGGGGCAACCGTAAAAGATGCTGTTCAGAGCGGGGAGAAGCATGCACAGGCGATCAATGAACTGAGTAAGAAATACCCGTCGAAGGCAGCTACTGTGATAATGGACCTGACGGTGGAGGCCGAAGCTTTCGGCTGTTCCATCGCATTTCCGGAAAATGATATGCCCCATATTCTGGGAAGTCTGGTAGATTCGGAAAGTATAGAGGGGTTGCAGATACCTTCTTTATCGGCCGGTAGAGTCCCGGAATATATACTGGCTAATAAAATGGCTGCCGAAGTGATTACGGATAAACCGGTTTTTGCCGGAGCTATCGGTCCTTTCTCTTTGGCCGGAAGATTATATGGTATGTCGGAGATCATGGTCGCTTGTTATCTGGAGCCGGATGCTATTGCTTTACTGCTCGATAAGTGTTCCCGCTTTATAGAGGACTATTGTACGGAACTGAAGCGGACAGGGTGTTCCGGTGTTATAATTGCCGAACCGGCAGCCGGACTGTTATCGAATGAAGATTGTTTGCAGTTCTCTTCCGTATATATAAAAAATATAATCGATAAGGTACAGGACGATTCGTTCATGGTAGTTCTGCATAACTGTGGTAATACCGGTCAGTGTACAGACGCTATGATATCCACAGGGGCGAAAGCCTACCATTTCGGAAATGCCATATCAATGCCAGAAGTTTTGAAACAGTGTCCGGCTGATACGTTGGTCATGGGTAATATTAATCCGGTGGGTGTACTTCGTATGATGTCGCCGGAAGAGATTGAAAAAGAAGTGACCTCCTTATTGGAACAGACTGCAGAGTTTCCGAATTTTGTACTTTCAACAGGTTGTGATGTACCTCCTTGTGTACCGGAAGAAAATATTCAGGCATATTATAATGCTTTATCAGCCTTTAATCGTAGAATATAAATGATGCTTTGATGGCCACATTTAGTTATTACAGCCCGACGATCCGGGAAACGGGTATTCTTCCGGATGATTTGCTGGAAATGCTGCATGAAGAGGACCGATCTCCGGATAACCCGGTAGTATGTGAAGTAACGGATGTTTTTGAGCAACTCCCTGTAATCTCAGATATACGGGGAGGCTATGCCATTTTTGAGGACATAGAGCGGTTTCCGGAAACGGGGGAGATACGGATAGCAGGACAAACTATAAAAACGTCCCGTAAAATCTGCAGACTAATGGAGGGTGCAGAAAAGATCGCCGTTTTTATCTGTACGGCCGGACAGGGATTTTCCGATTATTCCGGGAAGTACAATAAAGAAGGTGAGTATCTGAAAGGGTATATTGTGGATACTATGGGAAGTCTTGTTGCCGAAAAGTCTATGGATTTTATTCAGTCTGAACTGGAGAAGCAAGTACTACCGGAAGGTATGAAAATAACCAATCGATACAGTCCGGGCTATTGTAACTGGCCTGTTGACGATCAGAAGCAGCTTTTCTCATTATTGCCTGCTAATGCATGTGACATCTCGCTTTCAGCCAGTTGCCTGATGGTTCCTATCAAGTCGGTAAGCGGTATTATCGGTATCGGTAAGAATGTCCGGAAAAGTAGTTATTCGTGTGATATCTGTAACAATCTCACCTGTATTTACCGGAAGGTAAAAAGTAAAAATAATCAACATTGAACAAGTAATAAATAAACTTTTAATAGATATGGATAACATGACTCCCAAAGAACGTATTTGGGCAACTATAAACCGTCAGCCGGTCGATCGTCCGCCGGTCGACCTCTGGTGTACACCCGAAGTACTCGATTCACTTCGCAAATACACTTCACTGCAAGATGAAATGGCTGTTTATAATAAGCTGGGAATAGATAAGATCGTTTGGATATTCCCCGGTTACGGAGGACGTTTCTTCGACCCGAACGATAGTGGAGAAATTACGATGTGGGGTGTTCCGACCCGGATGGTAAAGGCCGGTCTGGCAACTTATCAGGAGTATATCGATCCGCCGATTGCCGATTATATGGATCCGTCTGAATTGCTTGGTTATCATTCCTGGCCTGACCCTGATAAATTTGATTATGCAGGTGCGAAAGCATTGGCAAAAGAAGCTCGTTCTTGGAATTTTGCAACTATAGGTCCCTGGATATCTCATTTTGAGATCTATTGCCAGATGCGCGGATTGGAAAATGCCCTGATGGATACGTTGGCAAATCCGGATTTTCTGGATGCAACGGTAGAACGTATCGATGCCATTCAAACCGTCATGCTGGAACGGATGCTGACTGAATTGAAAGATGAACTCGATATCGTGTTTATCAGTGATGATATGGGAATGCAGGATAGCATGCTGATCTCATTGGATTCATGGGAAACGCATTTCAAACACAGGCTGAAAAATTGGTGCGACCTTATCCATAGTTATGGGAAGAAGGTGCTGTATCATACGGATGGAGCTGTCCTTCCTTTGATCCCGGGATTGATAGAATGTGGCATCGATATCCTGAATCCGATACAGCATGTCTGCCCGGGTATGGACAGAGCCAATCTGAAAGAACAATACGGAAAAGATCTTATTTTTCATGGAGGGGTCGAGAATCAACGAACGTTACCGATGGGGACAGTCGGTGAAGTGATCGATGAAACCCGTAAATGCCTTGAAACATTGGGGAAGGACGGAGGCTATATCTGTTGCTCATGCCATAACGCACAGGCAGGAACGCCGGTGGAAAATATATTGGCAATGATAGATACGGTGAAAACATATAGGAAATAATGTTATCTTGCAATTGAAATTCTGAGTGCAGAATAATTATTTATAAATTAAAGATGTAGTTATGTCTAAAAACTTAATTCTGTTCACGAAAATATTATTGTTGACACCTTTATTTGCATTAGCCAATGGTCCGGATGGAAAAGACTTGAAGAAGTTATCTTATCCTTCTTTGAAGGGTATTCCGACAGGAGAGAAGGTCACTTGTTCACCGGACCCTTTGGTCAATTACCGGTGGAAAAGCCCGGATGCCGACGATGATCTGGAAGTGTATACGCAGAAACCGGTTTCTGTAACGTGCGATGAGCCGGTGAATATGAAAGCTAAAGGTAATTCTGATCTGACAATTACAGGAGCATGTAATATCATGTTTGATTTTGGTCAGGTAAATGCGGGTTGGTTGGAATTTGAATGCGATGATATGCCGGCAACGGTCGAATGCAGTATCAGTGAGTTCAACGAACCGGCTGTATTTAATCTGGGTTCCGAACATCCGGTAAAAACGGCAGAACCTAAGCAATACGGTAAGACTTATCGTTTAGAGTTAAATAAACAATTGTATGAAGGGGTACGTTTTGCCTGGATTCATTTGAAAGATGTATCCAGGAAATTCAGGATACGGAATGTCCGGTTGGTTTGCCAGACAAAGCCGGTTAATTATGAGGGAAGTTTCAACAGCAACAATGACGAGTTGAATCGCATCTGGTATACGGCTGCTTATACTGTCCGGCTTAATTTACTGAAAGATTATTTCGGTGCTATTCTTATGGAGCGGAGTGACCGTCATTCCTGGACCGGGGATGCACATACTTCTCAGGCTGCTGCTCTTGTTGCTTTTGGTAATTATGATTTTGTCCGTAAGAACATTCTTTACACGGCCGAGCAGTTTAATGGTATCCTGAGTTATTCTCTTTATTGGGTACAGAGCTTATTGGATTATTACCAGTATACCGGTGATCAGTCTCTTTTGGATTCCTTATGCAATAACGCCTGTAATAAACTGGATATCGCTTACCAGCATTATGAACATAGTCCGTCAGTCTCTTTTTACGGATGGGACGAACGGTTAGGAGCCGGTTTTGAGAATCCGAACTGTAAAGAGACACATACGGCATATAAAATGTTGTCTATCCAGACCTGGAAGAGATTTGCAAAGGCGATGAATGACTGTGGCCGACAGGACCTCTCCCGGAAATATGAAACGTATGCCGATGAAAAACAACAGCAGTTACAATGTAGTCCGGACTGGCAGGAAGGGTTGGATATATTTGCTGCTTCCGATGCGGTGAATGCCGGTGTTGTATCTCCAGAAGATGTATCTTCTTTGTGGAAGAATGTATATAGCGATCGTTTGCAGCGTGTTTCTTATTCTCCTTTTAACCAGTATTTTGTGATCAATGCATTGGCTCGTCTGGGACGTTATGGGGAGGCGATGAATACGATCGATGATTGTTGGGGAGGACAGTTGCGGTATGGTGCGACTACATTCTTTGAAGTATTCCGTCCTTCGTGGAATCTCTGCAAGCTGGAGGATAATGATGCTCCGGTCAATAATCAGTGCGGATACACCAGCTTTACTCATCCCTGGAGTGCCGGTGTAGCGAAATGGTTGAGTGAAGAGATTTTAGGTGTAAAACCGGAGACTCCGGGATTTAAAACTTTTACCGTTTGTCCGCATCTGACTTCCGGATTGACCCGTATCGATGGGACTGTTCCTACTCCTCATGGGAAAATACGGGTTTATATGGATGTAAAGGAAGGAAAAGGTTCTTTGTCTGTTCCTGCCGGAACAACCGGGCGGCTGGCTATACCTCTTATGGGGGCAGGAAATATAGAAATCAAAATGGACGGACAAACAGTACAGCCGGAAAAGAAAAATGCCACTCACGTTTATTTGCCTGTATTGAATGATGGATTGCATACATTTAGTTTTTCTTATGACCGTCCTGCTGAAAGTCCGGTGGTTGAAGAAGATATCAACTACTGTTATCCGGCTTCAACGGTAAAGGAAGATACCCTGACTCAGGGAAATTGGAAAGGTGTATATGGTTCGAAAGGATATGTTTTGTTCAGTTACGACGGGGAAGGTGCACACCGGACTAAACTACCGAAACAATGTCAAAGCATCATTTGCCAGCGAGAAGAGAATTCCAGATATATGAATACGGCTTCTGACAAACGGGCATTGGTCTCAAATCTTGAAAATGACGAGAGTCGTAGTCTGGGAGCTATAACGACGTTCGATCCTCAGGTCTGTCGTCAGACAATAACAATAGATGTGGATTACCGGCACGATAAACCGTATAAAATATCTCTTTACTTTGTGGATTGGGATAATAACGGACGACGGAGTGCGATCGAATTGTTTGATTTACAAGATAAACGTATTTTGTCTCCGGTCCATATGGTCCGCAATTATGAAATGGGACGTTATGTGACATTTGAAGTGAACCAGCCTGTGCGTATCCGTATATGCCAGGTGCGTGGAGCAAATGCAGCTTGTTCTGCGTTGTTCCTGGATTGATTTAAGTTGAAATAAAAAAGAACTACGGTTTCGTTACGAATACCGTAGTTCTTTTTTGTTATAAACCTTAATGAGTTGCAGAAATATTGATCGTCGGATTCTTTATCTCGAAATAATGGTAAGATTCATCAGATTTCAGATACTTTACAGAATGTTGATTAATACTGCTCAATTGGTTATTTTCATATTTTCTCCCGTTTATAACTAGAGATTGCTTTATTTTATCTTTAGGAAATGCAATATGAATGATTTTATTATCCGTATTGGTCACATCGATGGAATATAGATGTCCTGTTTGATTTTTTATCGTTGCTGTGATAGTTCCCGTTTTTGTAGGAACAGTACATACCACTTGCTTCAAATTTCCTAACGTCGGTTTTATAAGAATTTTATTCCATTCAGCTTCAAGTGGAGAGATTCCTGCTATATACTGGGATAGTAAAGATAAAGGACCTCCTGCCCAGCCGTGATTGATACTTCCTCCGCCAGCTCCACCTATTTGCCAGTCTTCCCACAATGTGGTGAGAGGATGATCGACCATGTATTTATAGCGTTTTTTCATGCGATCGAGACCTCCCTGAACGTCGCCACTAACAAAGAAAGCTTCTAATATATATTTTTCCATATAAGGGCTCGCATGGAAATTATCAGTTAGAAAAGTCTTTATTGATTTCCATTTATCGGAATCGGCAAAACCGGCAAGTACAGCCAGTCCATTAGCGCGATCATCCGGTGATTCCTGAAAATCCGAAGAACAATAGACCTTCCCATTCCAATAAAATGTATTTACTGCCTGTTTGATTGTTTTTATTTGTTGATGATAAACGCTGGCATCTTCTTTATAACCAAGTAGTGAAGCCATGTTTTGTGCTCCTTCTAAAGCGAGGCAATACCATGCGTTATCCAAAATAGGCAGATCTATATTTTCTCCCCAATCTCCCCAGTCCCAATCTCCGGGACGATGAATGACCAAATTACGTTCATCGGTTTTCCACTTGGCCAAGTAGCGTTTCACTGCCGGATATGCATGCCGGATCGTTTCTGTATCTCCTGTATAAAGATAGTAATTCCACATCCCGAATTTTCCGATAGAAGCAAGCATTTGCAGCGGAAGTTCTCTGGCCCAGGAACCAGCAGGAACCGGTGAATATAATACACTGTCTTTCCTTTGCCAGTCAACCAGATTCCGGATCGCTTTTTGTATAAGTCCATGTGCATTACTATCACAGGAATATAGTATTTCTCCTGAAACGATAACTGCGTCTCCCCACCATTGAGACCGTTCTCTGTCCGGGTCCTGTATCGCATCACGCATATTTAGATTCATCGTGTTCAAGGATTTTTGCCAAAGTGTATTCAGAAATATGTCGTCACACTCGAATGAACCGACATGTTCCGTATTGAACCGGGTTTCACGATAAGCAACCTTATTCACTTTTACTCCGGGAGGTATAGTATATATTATTGCGTGTCCATTTACGTAATTAAACGCTTCAAAGGACTGCTTTCCCTTTTTGGTTACATACTCTGCACGAACATTATATTCACTTCCTCCTTTATAGTTGTCAGAACGGATATCGATGAACAGACCTTCATTGGCTTCTATTTCAAAGTAGGGTGTTACACTGATATTTCGTGGGAGTTTGGCTTTAATTATTAATGTATCCGATTTAAAAGAGCGTTCGACCGAAACATATTCTGTCAGACCGGAATCATACCAGTTAGGGAAAGGGCGCGGATGTATCTGGTTCCACGGTTGGCAAGGATAACTACCGGCAATGGTTGCTTGCTGCCAATTGGAGTCATCATATTCCGGTTTCATCCAGTCGGGAATATCTTTCCGGGCATCGAAATGAATATTTGATTCAGGTAACCGATAATTGGGGAGAGGTTCCTGCGACTCTCCGTATGCCGGATGTACTTTAACTTTCCAGCTGGCATCCGAAATTATTTCACGATTACCTGATTGTAATTTAGCCAGTAGTCCCGGACTGCCGCTATTTTTATGGCAGAAACCGTCTTTTCCCCAATACCACATAAGTATTGCAATTGTGTTATTTCCCTTTTTCAGGTAAGAAGCAATATCCAAGCTGTCAAAATAAGTGTCATCAGGGTTGGGACCGCGTTTCAAACCTCCTTCGAAAACAACTAATTTTCCATTTACCCAAAGCCAGTATTTTGAATCGACTGAAATAGTAAGCATGGCTGTTTTTTCAGCTTTTTCAAGTGTAAACGCTTTTCGGTAACAGATCCATTGATTGGGCTTAGTCAATGTTTTTTCAATGGATATCCATTTTACTCCATTCAAGTCGACGGCAGATAGGTGTAAAGCCGTAAAGATAAACAGGGTTAAAAGAATGTATTTTTTCATTTGTATAAAATCATTTAATAGTAGTAATTAGTTTCACCGGTCCGAACAGTCCCGCATCGTATTGGTTTAGATCAGGTATCCCTTTCCATCCCCAGGTCCGGAGTTTTCCCAGATCTTCTTTCATCCACATTTCATTGGCTATCAGATTTCCTATTTTAATCTTGATTTTATTCTCTCCCCGTTTTAATGTGTTGGAAATGTCAAATTTGAAAGGAGGCCATAAACGAGCTCCTACAGATTGGTCATTAACAAAAACTTCAGCCATGTATTTTACTTCACCTAAATCGAGGAAGACTGATGAAGATGCATCGTCTATCGTAATGGAAGTTTCATATTCTAAAAATCCGGTGTATTGTTGAAGCCCGTAAGTGTACCAGGAAGCTAGTTTTTTATTCTCTTCCGTGCCAACAGTAAATTTAAAAGGAGCGACAGTTACTTTTTCATCCTTCCGGTTTAATACAAACGACAGCAATTTTGATTCCGGTGCCAGGTTGATTAAAGAATCTGTTACCTTTATTTTTTTGTCATTTAGCCAGATCTCTTTACCTAACATATAGGAAGGGACTATAACCGATTTTGCTCCTACAGGAATATTCATCCTCCAATAGCCATAGGTACATTTAATCTCGTTTTCATCCTGGCGGGAATAATATTTCCAGTTGGAGTCATCATATCCTAATCGTAAAAACTCATTTTCTTTCAACCGGCTATCTGAATATAATACTTTTGCGGTTGTTTTATAGATTGTGTTTTCGTCCGGATAACTTATTTTCCATGTGGTATCGATTGTTCTTTCTCTGGTGGCAATATCCGATTTTACCTCTATTGAATTTGTTTTATCAGGATCAAAAGCCAGCCAATAAGCTTCAAACGGATTCAATGTCAGAGATACTTTCTGATATCCATTCTCTGTTTCCGACGGAATATTCTTTTTCTGACCTGTCTCACAATCCCATATTTCAGCAGCTCCTTTTCCATCTCTCAACCAGGCGGTGAAATGTTTCAATGTATCGGTATTGTTTGCAAACCAGTATAAATTGGTATTACCGGTCTTTCTTTGAGCCGTATATAATCTGCCGGAGTTTTCAAGACGTATCTGAGGCTTCATCTTTTCGTTCAGGACTGTGATCATTGATTCCATTCTGTCTTTATCGGATGCTAAATTAATCACGTTCGGAAACTGTTTTAATGCTTTTGCCTGTGTCATAATCGTTTTATCGTTCAGCCCTTTTTCGGGAGAGCCCTGAGGTAATTCGCCTAATAAAACGACTAATCCTCCCTGTTTGGCAAATTCAAAGATTTTTTTGAATGATGACTGGGAGATAATATACGTTGCCGGAAGTACGATTGCCTGGAAATTATGATTATTGATCGTTATTGTGGCATTTTTACCTGAGTTTTGTATCGTTCCTTTTGACAAATAATATTTGTCGGCTATTAAGAAGTCGATATTTTCCTGATTCATTTTTCTCATGGCATCCGAATAGACCTGGTCCGTTTCAACTACACGAGGGTCCCACGGTGCATTCTGTACACCTTTTTCTTCTGAAAAATAGTTTTCTGAAAAAGACCAGGCGGTTTCAACCGGGTGGACCAGCAAAACATCTGCAACCAGGCTGCTTTGCCGGGTAATAAAGGCGGCACGTCTGGCAAAATCAGTCCATTGGTGTAAATAGTTCCAATATGGATTTTCGGTGAACCAGTCACTGGGAAAAGGAACTGTCTCCAATTGTCTGTTCATATAAATACCATGAGGTACAACATGATTAACACCGAATGAAGTGACTGAATTTATGGTCATTTTCATCATTTCCGGAGATTGTATCCATCCCGCTACTCCCATGATCTCACTCATGAAAGGACGGTCTTCAAATTCGGCAACAGACTGTACTTCCTTGAAGTCATGTACATCCTGAGATTTCATTTCCAGACAGTCGTTGCCTGGCATTGTTACACAGCGTGTCGTTCTCATCAGATCGCCTACTGCGATTGTCTGAAGCTGTAACGATTCTTCCCATAAATTGGAGATGTAATACATATTACGTTCCTTCAGCCATTTAACCAATGGTTTGAAGTAACATTCATTATATACATCTGATACGACGTCGAACCAGTCACATCGGGCGACAACAAATAAACCGTCTTTGTCTTTTTCGGTTAATAAAGGTAACCATTCTCTTATATCACGTTTCTTCTTTTTCTGATATTGGGTTGCAAGGTGTTCGGACCACGCCATTTTCCATCCGTAATCACCTTCATTATCGACGAATACGCCCGGTATACTACGACCCATATCTTTTTTGAAATGTTTGTCGTATTGTTCATGGACCATTGGGATGAATACTTCCATTAGTTTCGGGTCCAGATAATTAACTTTTCCGCCATCGATACCCGGATGAGTTTTGATAGTGTATGTATAGATCATCCAGTTACCGGAAGGAACTGTCCATTTGATCGTATTCCCTTCACCGATAACACGCAGAGATGAGGCATCGAGCTGGTTATTGATCAGTTTTCCGGCAACAGCAAAGTCAACCGAATCGTACTTCACTTCTGTTTTTCCGTTTACATAATAACGTCTAGGAGCAAGATAGGTGGCTTCAAGTTCCGGATGTTTCTGGAGGACTTTTCCGGCTACTTGCCCGCTTGGCCAGTTATAGTCATCACAATATCCGAGTGTGAATCCGTTTTCCTTTGTTTTTTGCAGTGCGTTGCTGAAACTGTTGAACCAGGGTTCTGCGAGGTATTGTTCGACAGGAAGCGCTGTTACCGTGTTGTCAAATCCGGAGCGGGGATGTGCATAACCGGGATTCAGTTTCTGTTTGGCCATCTCTTCAGCCATCGAGGCTGCAGCCTGTTCGTCTTTGATCACATCGTCCCAAAACCAAAAAGTGTGAGGTGCATAGAACATGGGAGGATTATCAAACATGTCATGGATTTCCTTGTCGCTGTATTTTTTCAACCATTCGGGCTGAATGTTTTTTTCTTCTTTATCCTGGGCTACTACTATCGAAGAAATCAATAGGCTGCATGTTGTAACAAGGAGTGTGTTTTTCTTTGATATATTCATGGATATACTTCTATTTGATTCGTGAGTAAAATTATTATTATCAAATAGTGCCCACTAAGTTATAGTGAGCACTATGTTTCATACGATGAGTTTTACTGACCGGATGCTTCTAATTCTTCAAGAGAACTGATAGGCGGTTCATTTTTCTCATAACCGGCGTATCCGTAATTCTGGTTTATACGTCCGTATAAGTTCGGATCAATGTTACTTTGCGTAATAGGCCAGAATATATTATGTTTCCCGATTTTATATTCATCTCCATGTAAAGTAGTTACACCTTTGTTATAGTAATTATTGTACTTTACGATACGATGCCACCAATAACTGTTACTGCCTTCGTCTGCCAGGCTTTTCGGGGACTGATATGTTCCTTCTTCGTTTGCTTTAATATACGAGACACGTACCAGTTCCACATGACGGAATTCTTCATACATCAATTCACGGGCCCTTTCGTCCATAATGACATCCAGACCATCCAGACCGTTCATATCGGCTGCACTAAAGAATGTTGTACAATGAGCACGTTTTCTGATCCTGTTCACATCTTCTGCAGCTTTTGCATAATCGTTCAGCCAATAATATGCTTCAGCCCTCAGCAAGTATGCTTCTGCTAATCTATATAGGTATGTATCACCAGGTCCTCCCTGATAATCGACACCTCTGTATCCGTTGGCAACATCACGTTCAACATCATCTACCCATAATTTGTAATAAGGATAACCGTACCAGCAGCGTATAGTATCTTTACACAATAATGTTCCGTCATCAGCATATTTCTGAAGAGGTTTTAAATAATATTTTTCATCATCAGTTCCCAACAGGTTTACATTGTTATACTTCAAATCTTCCATTGCCATCCAGTTTCCAGTTTTCCTGTCATGTCGAAGGTCATTCTCGTCTGTCCACATACTTTTTTCAGCAAAGTAAGTAGGTCTTATGAAGCATTCACCTCGTCCGCATACGGCTCTTTGGTCTATATAATCAGGATATTGTGCCATGAATTCAGAAGTACCGGCTTGTCTGCCGATTCCGATATTTTGCTTACTTGGAGTTAAAATACCCCTGTTAACATCTGTCATACTCCAGAATGGGGTAAAGTTGTATAAAAACATTGTATTAACTCTACTGTCCTGATTTTCATAACGGCTGATGATAGTCATAATACTTTCTTTATTTGCCGAAATAGATTTATTGACAGGTCTGTGTAAATCCCATAAGACATTCCGTGTCATCGGACGAACATCCGGGAAAGGATTTTCAAATGTGCCAAAAGGTTCTTCCATCAATTCATAACCACAGTTATTTATCAGCGTATTTACGGCGGTAAGGGCTTTCTCAAATTCGCCTGCCGCCAGGTAATATTTGGTGAGCAACATCAGGCATGTACCTTTATTCTCTTTTCCCCAATCATCTCTTTCCGGGATATTTTCTACTGCAAACTCCAGGTCTTTGATCATTTTTTCAATAATCACTTCCATCTTTACTGAACGGAAGTCCAATTTAGGGGTTGTTATTTCTTTCGTTACCAGAGGAACGTCTCCAAATTGGAATGTAAGATGGTAATAACGCCATGCACGATGAAAGTAAGCTCTGGAAAGCATCTGATTTTTGGTCGTTTCGTCCAAATCCAGTTCAGGAAGACGCGATATGACTGCATTGGCAAAACTACTACCCGATACTCCGCTAGTCCAAAATGCATTAGAAAGATTGGTTCCAATATAACTATTACTAGATGTTGGAGTAATATCAGAAGCGAAATTTTGTGAACCACTTAAATCTGTAATTGCAGAAACGGCTACATCTGAAAAAATTAATTCAGTTGATACCGCAGTGCCATTGGATCCCAAGAAATAATAAAGCATATCACTTCTACAACGGGTAAGAGCCCCTTCAAGACCTTCTACAGTAGAAAATGTGATATTGGGCTCGTAAAAGGACAGAGGTTCCGGCTCCAGCCAACTTTCGGAACAAGAAGCTAATGTCGATAGAACGAGCGTAAGAGATACTGATTTGAATAAATTATTTTTCATAATAAAATGGATTAAAATGTTATACTAGCACCTAATGTATATGTCCGAGGCATAGAGCCTGTCGTTTCAATATCCCAATAGTTGGCTTTTGACCATTCTTTAGAGAATGCCCATATCGCAACGTTACGGATAGTTGCATATACCCTGATATCCTGGGTGCGTAATAAATTTGTTATTTTCTTCGGAACTCTATATCCGACAGAGATATTCTCCAAACGGATAAAATCTCTACTGATTATTTTTTTAGGTTCTACGTTTGAAGGTAGTGTAGATTTCAGACGTGCATAAGAATTAGACTGATTTTCGGGTGTCCAATATTTCCGTACCGGGCTATTCAAATAATCCCCCTTAAAATCGAAGTAGTTTAAATAATCAGTTGTTGCAGCTTTGTGTCCTAAATAAGAGTACAGGTTAAAAGATATGTCGAAGTCTTTAAACAGAACGAAATCATTCCTTAACGCTAATCTGACTTTAGGATCCTCTTGTCCCAGGAATACTTTATCGTCCTGAGATATCCGATAGTCATTATTCACATCCCGTGCTTTAGCATCACCTGGTTTCTGTCCGTATTTAGCTGCCTCTTCAGCTTCATTTTCTTGCCAGATACCGATCATTTCATAATCCCAGATAGTACCCATAGGTTTATCGATAAACCAACTTTTGTTTATATCATCGACTTCTTTTGAGCCAACTATATTGCCATTTTGGTCTAAGACATCTTCATAAGTATAATATAAATGCTTAATACGGTTTTTATTATGAGATAAATTGAATGTAGTATTCCAACTGAAGTTCTCATTCTCGATGTTTACAGAGTGTAATGATAATTCAAAACCACTGTTAACGACTCTTCCCAGGTTTGTTACAACAGAACTATAACCGCTGATATTAGGGAGTGTACGGTCCATCAATAAATCTGTTGTCGGCATGTAATACCATTCTAGGCTACCATTGATGCGATTATTGAGGAAGCCTAAATCGAGTCCGACATTCCATGAAGCTGTACTTTCCCATTTTAGGTCATTATTAGCCATACGTTCAATTTGTAAAGTGGAAAGCTCATATAATGAACCTGTAGAAGTTGCATATGTATATTTACTGATACCGCTACCGGTAGTTAATTGAGATAATGCCTGATAAATACCAATTTCGCGGTTACCGTTTTTACCCCAAGAGAGACGAAGTTTACCATTACTCATAGGCTCCCAGTTAAAAAAGTTCTCATTAATAAAACTCCAGGCTAAAGCCAATGATGGGAAAGTAGCACGGGGGTTAGAACGTCCAAAGGCTGAAAATCCGTCCCGACGTACAGAAGCTGTGAGCATGTAACGATTATCATAGGAATAGAATAAACGTGCCATCAGGGCATCTCCTGTGTATTTTTCGTCATTTGAACTGAACGTTTTTTCATTTGCACTTTGCATGTTATGCCATTCCAGGATGTCTGTCGGTGAGAACTGTTTACCGGTCATTGACTCACTCCAGTACTGACTTTGTTCTGCACTCTGTAACAAAGTAATATCTACCAGATGTTTTTGGGCAAATGTATAGTTCCATTTTATTATATTATCCAGTGTCCAAACAACAGAGCGTGAACTCTCTCTGGTTGCTGAACCGTGAGTTGTATCAAAAACGCTTTCTGAACTACTCCAGTTTCTGTTTTGTCCCCAGCTATAACGGGGTGCAAAAGTAAATTGATAAGTAATATTGAACGGCAAAGTAAGTTTAGCAAAGAAATTACTATTGACAGTCTGTGTTCCTGCACTTTTGGAAGACATGGACAAGTTATAGAAACTATTTGTACCAGGTGCCTGGTGGCCTTCTCCCATTGGCCAGGGATTCAGGGAACCATCTTCGTAATAAGGGGTGGAATAAGGTGAGTTTTGACACATTCCTTCCCAGTCTACTTTTTGGTACCCTTCATCGCGACTTTGTAAAATCAGATTTGCACCTACTTCCAGGAAGTCGGTAGCTTTGGCATCTATGCGTAAGTTTGTCCTATAGTTTTTAAACCGGTCTCCAACCTGATTACCTTCATTGTCCTGATAGCCCAATGACCAATAATAGTTTACGCGGGATGTTTGTCCGGACAAACTGACATTATAGTTCTGTCGTAATCCTGTCTGCCAGGTTGCATCATACCAGTCATATGGAGTGTTTGCAAAATAATTGCGGCGCTCAACATCTCCCAGGCCAATACGTTGTAACCATACATCTTCCATATTTGTGGAGCCTTGACCGATAGCATCATAGTTACGCCATTGTTCTTCGGTTAAGTTGTATTTCTGTAGATTTTCAGCTGTAGGCTTGCTGTAATATCCTTTATTTTCGAACCCGTTACTGCTGGTTGCATAATCCGACCGGTATTGCAGATATTCATCGGGTTCATAGTATTTGCGGCTTACTCCCATTGTCGCAAATCCTACACTACCATCAAACTGCACGGTAGGTTTTTCTCCTTTACCTTTCTTGGTAGTTATAATAACTACTCCATTGGCCGATTTAGCTCCGTAAATAGCAGCTGATGAAGCATCTTTTAAAATATCGACAGATTCGATATCAGTCGGATTTATTTCGGAAAGGTCTCCGTTGAATGGTACGCCGTTTAATACTACGAGAGGTGCTGTCCCTCCTGTCAGGGAGCGTTTTCCACGAATAAGAAACGTAGGTCCCTCTTTTGCATCACTGGAAGAAGGTGCAACAATTAAGCCAGGAGCTGTTCCACGAAGAATATCCTGTACTGTGGTAGGTCTTTCATTAGCTAATTTATTGGCATCCACGTGACTGATAGCTCCTGTTAAGTCTTTCTTTTTCATGCTACCGTATCCGACTACTACCACTTCGTCCAGCAATCGTGAATCTTCTTTCAAGATGATGTTAAAGATCGTTTGGTTGCTGGTAGGGATTGTTTGTTCTGCATAACCGACATAGGATATCTGTAATATCCCATTCTCTGCGATACTGAGGGAGAAATTACCATCCATATCGGATATGGCTCCGTTGGTTGTCCCTTTTTCTATGATCGTAGCACCGGTAATAGGTTCTCCGTTGCTGTCTTTAATAATACCGGAAATTTCTTTTTTACCGGAGGCTGTTTTCTTTTGTTTGTCGGAGATCACGATCGATTTGGCAGATACAATATTGTACTCCAGATTTTTTCCCGCCAATGCTTCATTAAGTACAGAAGAAACCGGGACTTTTGTTTTGGAAATGGTGATGTCTTTTGTAGCGTCTATCACTACATTTCGATAAGAAAAGCGATAAGTGGTTTGCTTTTCAATAGAAGAAAATATCTCCCTTAGAGAAACATTTTCCAGATGTATCGTTACTAGCTTTTCCTGTGCAAAGAGAGAAACAGAAAAAAAGAATAGTAACGAAAACAAAGTTAACATTCTTAGTCTTAAATGTTTGTTCATCTTAATAGTTTTTAGAATTACACTTAATGGGTTCGCTTAATAAGCGTTCTCAAGAGTAATGACAGGGGTTATTTTATTTAGTACCGAAAAAAATATATGCTAAAGAACATAAAATATGTTTATTAAAAAAACCGCCTCCTTAAAAGAAAGCGGTTCTATATGAATTGGGATGATGCCTGATTTTATTTCAAAAAGATTTCTTTACCGTTGATAACAGCTTTCAGATGATACGAGTGTTCAAGTACTTCAAGTACTTCATTCAGATTGCTAACAGGTAGAGTGCTGGTGAAGGGATCATTGAGATATTCCTCACTTTCTATTTTTATGCGTACATTATAATTTTCTTCTATAGTACGAATCACCTGTGACAGGGGAGTGTTGCGGAATACCATATCACCGCGCCTCCAGGCTGATATATCTTTTATATGTTCGTCGTATATGACTGTTATATTCCCGGTTGCGTAATCCAATATAGCTTTTTGGTTCTTATTTAAGATCACCTGTTTATTGGTATGGGTAGACAGCAAGGAAACACGTCCTTCTTCTAATGCTAATTCGGCTGTCCGATCTGTTTTCCGGACGAGCAGATTGAATTTAGTACCCAATACTTTTACTTGGAGTCCTTGTGCATCGATCAGGAAAGGAATATTCATATCGTGTTTGACCTGGAAATAACCTTCTCCTCCAAAGTGAATGTTTCGTTCTTTTTTGTTGTAATCTTTGGGGAGATAAACGAGTCTGGATTCGGAATTGAGTGATGCTATGCTTCCGTCAGGCAATGTGACACTGGCACGTTCCCCTAGCCCTGTTTCCACAACAATCTCATTAGATAGTAAAGCTGTATTTTCATGATATAAATAGAAACTTAGTACGACAAAGACCGGTAATAGGACAGCCGCGGCTAACTGCGTCCAACGAAGTATCAGAGAAAAACGATTACTTTCGGGTTTAACTTTCTGATCGATTTTACCTTTTATTTTCTGTAACAGTTTGTCGTCGACAGAAGACGTGTCGATCTCTTCATGCAGCCAGTCGTCAAGAATCAGGTTTTCCAGGTCCTGATTATCCATCGCGTTTGCATTTCCTCTAAGTACCGACAGATCTTCAGGACTCAGTTCGTTTATTCTATATTTTTTTATCAAGTCATTCATTCTATTCTGTATGTTAAGACAAACAATTATCTGATTTGTACTAATTGAATCGATTTAATTAATAAATAATAACATAAGATATACTCCCAAGCTTCCCAATTTCTCTTTAAGAGTTTTAAGTCCGAGGGAAAGCTGGTTCTTTACCGTCTGTTCACTCAGTGATAGTTTGTCTGCTATCTCTTTATTCGAGAATTGTTCTATTTTAGACAAAGTAATTACCTTTTGTTGCGTCTCCGGCAATGTTTTTAATATAGCACGGAACTTTGCTACAAATTCCTGATATTCCAGTTGACATGAAGCGTCATCTACTGACCGTTCATTTATATACTGAATATATTCTTCGTATTCAGGTTGATTGATCTTTGTGCGGAATGCATTGATAAGGTAATGTTTTGTCATAATAAAAAGAAGCGAGCGAAGTGTATCTTCCTGTCGTATCTTCGTCCGGTTTGTCCAAAGCCTCATAAATACATCCTGTACAATTTCTTCTGACTCTTCCTGAGATTTCGTAAATTGTATGCTATACGCAAATAGACGTTTTGCGTACATCTCGTATATCCTCTCGAAGGCTTTATAAGAGCCGTTTTTCAATGAAAGGATAAGTTGTGGTTCATTATATTGCACTTGTTTTTCCAAAATACTCAATTAGATAAATCCTAGTATGTCTCCTTTTTCCTTCTGCAAACTTACATAAAAACTTTATTCATTAGTGTATTTAATAAAAATAAAGATCAAGCTGGCTTTACCTTTGCCACCTGGCATATAGCATCCCGCAGATTGCAAGCAGAGCGAGGAATCCAGTGATAACAAAAGCCCAGATATTTGGGACTCGTGACTGGGCTTCCAGTATATAATCGCCCGGTAACAGCCGGTAGGCATCTACCTTCCAGTAAGGAGTATCTCCTTCCCGCAAAGAAGTATTGGCTGTGATCAACCGGCCGGGCATATTGAGCTCATACTTAATCTGGTGGCCGAATAATTCTATTGGCCGGCATTTCTCTTCAAACAACTGGTTTATATGATTTTTGTCCTTTTGATATGCTGTGGAGAAATAAGTTGTCTGGTAGAAAGCATCGAGTAATTCACCCATATCTATCGATTCCAGGTCTGTATCTTTGGCCTTGTCCATGGCAGCTCTTTTGATCGCATCTTTATCCGCTTTCAATTTTGAAATAAAGACTTTGTTGCCTGATTTGCTTTCCCACTCTTCGATGGTTTCAAAGCGAAGTTCGTACAAACTCTCATCGTACCATTTCATGAAACGTTCTGTTAAGTCATTCAGTTTATCGTTCAGTTCCAACCCATTCATACCCTGATAGTCGGTCAGGTCACCTTGAAAGAGCAGTCTTTGTTCTGACTTGTTCAGGAACTGTTCGATAGGGATAGGTCCTTTCTCTTCGATTTGACGGTAACTACATGTAAATGTATAATAAGTATAAAACCATCTGAAATGTTTTTCCAGCTTTTCCTGCGGAACGGCCAATGGCTCCAGCCACTTTTTTTCGGGGGTAAGGAGAGGAGGATTTTCCCATATATTCCATGTGCGTTTGACTTTCACATTCAATTTGTCTTCTTTACCGAGTGAATTGCTTTTCTCACCCAGAATGACAAAAGGGATACTGGCATCCAAAGGGATCTGCTGCCAGCCCCGGATAGAGAACAGGAAAGGCGAATGAGTATTATCGCCAGCCATAAAGGCAGAATCGCCATAAGCATATACTTCACGGCTGATCTGTCCGTCCGGATAGATCTGAGTCACCATTCGATGATTGGATGAACAGGATGCCATAAGAAGCAATCCGGAAATGGTAAATAAGTATCCTATAGTTTTCATGTTTTCTTCGTTTTAGTGGATGATGTTTTCTACGGAATTTTTTTTGGACAGGAAGAAGGTCTTTCTTTTCGATAGTTCCTTCTTGTATTCCTTCCATTGTTCGGATAGATAACGGCTCTTTTCAAGGAAAGAACTTTCAGTGTTCCAGTCATCGGGCAGGAAGGATGCCTTTCCTTGCCAGACGGCGTTAGCAGTGGATGGTTGTTCCGTAAACTGTTTGTCTTGCGGAAATAGTACCGTTTCGCTGATCAGGAAGCAAAGTAGAAAAGCTGCGGCAATACCGGAGATTCTACTGACTAAAAGCAGTATCCGTGAGGGATTTCCGGATGGTAATGCGTCTATCCTGTTCAGGATATCGTTTGTCAGTTCTTCCGGGTTGTCCAGAAATGGTTCGGTTGTTTTTATCTTCTCCAACCATTGTTCGTATGTATCTTCTTTTTTTGTCATAAATTGTCCTCCATCAGGTTTATTTTTATTCGTATCTGTTTGCGTGCCAGGTAAAGATTGCTCTTGATCTTTTCGGCAGACATTCCGGTGATAGCTTCTACTTCGGATACTTCAAGTCCTTCTATTTCCCTCAGCATGAATACCAGCTTTTGCTTTGGGGTCAGTTCATGGGTAAACCGGAGTATCAGCTCTTTCAGTTCCTTATTTATCAGGCTTTGTTCCATATCCTCCCCGGAAGAAAGGGAGATATTGGCGAGAGAGATTCCTTGCATACTCCCCGAAGGGGAATGCTGTAAAGAGCGCAGGCGGTCATAACAAACGTTTCCGGCAATTGTATAGATCCAGGTGGAGAAGCGGTATTCCCGGTTATACTTGTCAAGGCTCAACCACACTTTTACAAATGTTTCCTGTACCATATCTCTTGCCTCTTCTTCGTCGCAGAGTAAGCGGAAAGCCAGGCGAAATACAAGTTGCCGGTATTCTGCAACCAATGCGGCAAAGGCGGCCGTGTCCTGCTTTTTGCATTTGTCGATAAGTATTTGTATTTCCCTTTCATTCATCATATTCTGTTCCTTTATTATATGATACGTAAAAAAGAGGGGATGGTCGAATTAAAATATAAAAAAAGAGGTTCACTTTATTGGTGAACCTCTGTGAGTGTGTTTCCGTGGAGCATATCGGACTCGAACCGATCACCTTCAGACTGCCAGTCTGACGCTCTAGCCAGATGAGCTAATGCCCCGTGTGTGGTTTTCGGTTGCAAATATAGAGGTTTTCCTGAGATATTCGCTATCTTTGTATAAGAATTTTGGAGAAAAAGAATATGATCGTTTATAATACAACATTCAATATAGAGAATGATATCCTTACCGAGTGCATAGAATATCTGAAAAAGAGCTATATACCCCGTGCCTCGGCGAGCGGATTTTTGAGAACGCCTTATCTGCGCCGTATCTTACAAGATGAATCGGAGGATGCAAGCAGTTACTCTGTACAGTTCCATGTAAAGAATCCGGAAACGCTGGAATACTGGATGCAATCGGAAGGCCGTGCCCTGCAGGAAGAATTGATTACACGTTTCGGAACCAAGATCGTTGGTTTCAGTACCTTACTCGAAGAAATAGACTGGGAGAATGACTAAAGACCGCATTATATTAGGTATAGACCCCGGAACGATCGTGATGGGATACGGCGTACTGAAGATCGAAGGGAATAAACCGAAACTCGAAGCGATGGGCGTACTGCAGTTGAACAAGTACGAAGACCATTACCTGCGTCTGAAGAAGATATTTGAACGGGTGCTGGCGCTTATCGACCAGTATCATCCTGACGAATTGGCAATCGAGGCACCGTTTTTCGGGAAGAACGTACAGAGTATGCTGAAACTGGGAAGAGCACAAGGCGTCGCGATGGCGGCAGCTTTGGAACGGGAAATTCCTATCTTCGAATACGCACCGTTGAAGATCAAAATGTCTATTACCGGTAACGGTAACGCTGCAAAAGAACAGGTAGCAGGCATGTTACAACGTTTCCTGCATATTCCGGAAGAGTCGATGTTGCCGCAGTTGGATGCGACCGACGGATTGGCAGCCGCTGTATGTCATTATTTCCAGACAAATAATCCGATCTCGGAGAAGAAGTATACCGGTTGGAAAGACTTTATGGCAAAGAATCCCGGTAAAGTAAGAAAATAAAAAACTCCGGTTCCTGATTTAACAGAGACCGGAGTTTCTTTATTATGGAAAGAAATTATCTTTTGCCAAGCTTGTGATCCAGAAGAATAGCATGATGTTCTCCATACATTTTCAGCTGATCTACGATTGCCTTTGCCGATGATTCTTCTTCTACCTGTTCACGAACGAAACCATATAAGAAGTCTTTTGCTGCGTGATCGTTATCTGCTTCAGCGATGTCAACCATCTTGTCGATCAACTCTGATACATGTACTTCGTGTTTGTAGACATGTTCGAATACTTCCAGCGGAGTGCCCCATGCAGTCGGAACAACATTGATCTGGTTAATTTCGATGTCACCCCCGCGGTCGATAGCGAAATCGATCATCTTGTGGGCATGTTCCATTTCTTCTTCTGCCTGTTTCCTCATCCAGTGTGCACAACCGTTCAGGCCTGCTTTCTGGAAATAGATCGACATTGACAGGTACAGGTTTGAAGACCACATTTCTGCTTCTACCTGTTCATTGAAAGCTTTTGATAAGTTCCTACTTAAGATCATAATGTTTACTTTTATTGAGTTGTATTTGTATAAAAGTAATTACAAAAAGCATGCCAGACTCTTTTATACAATACCTTGCGCCATCATGGCTTTGGCTACTTTCATGAAGCCGGCAATGTTGGCACCTTTCACATAGTTCACATAATTACCATCTTTACCATGAGCAAGACATTGCTCGTGGATAGCGCCCATGATCTGATGCAGTCTGGCATCCACTTCATCGGCAGTCCAGGAGATATGCATGGCATTCTGCGTCATTTCCAGTCCGGAAGTAGCGACACCGCCTGCATTAACGGCTTTACCCGGTGCAAACAACTGTTTGTGTTCGATGAACAGATCGACAGCTTCTGCCGTACATCCCATGTTGGAGACTTCGGCAACGCATAAAGTCTTGTTCTCTATCAGCTTGCGGGCATCGTCGGCATCCAGCTCGTTTTGTGTAGCGCAGGGCAGGGCAATATCCACTTTCTGTTCCCAGGGCTTCTTGCCTAGATAGAAAGTTGCGCCGGGATATTCGTCGGCATAAGGTGCCACGATATCGTTACCGCTGTTACGTAGTTCCAGCATATATTCGATCTTGTCGCCCGAGATACCGTCCGGATCGTACACATATCCGTCCGGACCGGAGATCGTTACGACTTTGGCGCCCAGTTCGGTTGCCTTCTTTGTCGCTCCCCAAGCCACGTTCCCGAAACCAGAAACGGCAACTGTCTTACCTTTTATATCTATACCATGGGTTTCGAGCATCTGATGTACGAAATAGAGAGCACCGTAGCCGGTTGCTTCCGGACGAAGGATAGAACCTCCGAACTCCATGCCTTTGCCGGTGAAAGTACCTGTGTTTTCGCGGGCCAGCTTTTTGTACATGCCGTACATATAACCTACTTCACGTCCGCCAACGCCTATATCGCCTGCCGGTACGTCGCGGTCCGGCCCCAAATTACGCCACAGTTCCATAATGAAAGCCTGGCAGAAGCGCATGATCTCCGCATCGCTTTTACCACGGGGGGCGAAGTCGGAACCGCCTTTACCGCCACCCATCGGCAGGGTAGTCAGGGCATTCTTGAATGTTTGTTCAAATCCCAGGAACTTCAGGATGGACAGATTTACGGACGGGTGGAAACGAATTCCTCCTTTATACGGGCCGATCGCATTATTAAATTGTACGCGGTATCCTAAATTGACTTGTACTTCACCTTTATCGTCTACCCAGGGCACACGGAAAGTAAAGATACGTTCCGGTTCGACCAGCCGTTCGATGATTTTGGCTTTCTCGAATTCCGGATGCTGGTTGTAAACCTCTTCTATTGATAAAAGAACTTCTTTCACGGCTTGCAAGTACTCTTTTTCGCCCGGGTGCTTTGCTTCCAGTGCAGATAAAATAACTTCTGTCTTCATAGCGTTTCTTGCTTTTTTAGGAATAACAATGTGTAGGCAAATGTAGCGAATCCTATGGATTGACCAAGAGTTTTGCTTTCTTTTTGATAGCGGATTATATGTTTTTGATGCATGTCTTTGTGCCGATACTGTTTTTTTGCCGTCTCTCTAACGCCCGATTAAATACGGGCATACCGGAAAGTATAAGGACCAAAGGGAGGAAAATATTAAAAAGTAAGTAGGGAAATAATAGAATATAGGGAGAAAAATACTAATTGGCGGCATCCAAACTGATTTTTTCCTTACATTTGGGCGCATATAATTCTATGAAATCGTTATGAGCGGAATACCGGACTTTCAGAACCTTGTGTTTAAAGACACATCATTCGCCAATCTAATGAATAAGCGTATATATAATGTACTGCTTATTGCCACAAAATACGACGCCTTCATGCTGGAGGACGATGGACGTGTGGACGAGCAGATATTTAATGAATATACTTCACTCAGTCTTCGTTATCCTCCCCGTTTTACCCAGGTGACAACGGAAGAAGAGGCGCTTGCCGAATTAAAGAATCGTAATTTTGAGTTGATCATCTGCATGCCGAATATGGATAACCGCGATATTTTTGCGGCGGCAAAGGAGATCAAGATACATTATCCGAATATCCCTATCGTAGTGCTTACCCCCTTCTCGAAGGAGGTTTCCAAGCGTATCGCCAATGAAGACCTGAGTGCGATTGACTATGTATTCAGTTGGTTGGGTAATGCCGAGTTGCTGCTGGCCATTATCAAACTGATAGAGGATAAGATGAATGCGCCCGACGATACGGCGAGTGTCGGCGTACAGATCATCCTGCTGGTGGAAGACTCCATCCGCTTTTATTCGTCAGCATTGCCCCACTTATATAAATTCGTGCTGGAGCAGAGCCAGATGTTTGCCAAAGAGGCGCTGAACGGCCACCAGCAGACGCTCCGGATGCGCGGACGTCCCAAGATCAAACTGGCACGTACTTATGAGGAAGCTGTCCGTATCTTTAATCAGTACCGGGACAATATGCTCGGTATCGTATCGGATATGAGCTTTATGCATGATGGGGTGAAAGACCCTTATGCCGGGTATAAGTTCGGGCAATATGTCCGTAAGACAGGGCTGATCATTCCTTTTGTGCTCGAGTCTTCCGAGTCGAACAATAAAGTGTATGCCAAAGAATTGGGTGCCTCGTTTATCGACAAGAATTCAAAGAGCTACCCGCAGGATCTGCGTAAGAAGATCATGCAGCGTTTCGGCTTCGGTGATTTCGTGATACTGAATCCGCAGACGAAGGAAGAGATTATGCGTATCAAGGATTTGAAGGATCTGCAGAGGAAAGTATTCCAGATCCCCGACGATTCGCTGGTTTACCATCTTTCGCGCAACCATTTCTCCCGTTTCTTCTATTCGCGTGCCATGTTCCCGCCAGCCGAAGTGTTGAAGCGGGTCGATGTAAGCGATTATAAAGATATGGATGAGGCCCGTAAACTTATTTTCGACCTGATCGTCCAGTATCGCCGTATGAAGAACTCCGGAGTGGTAGCTATTTATCAGAAAGATCGTTTCGACGAGTATAGCAATTTTGCCCGTATCGGTGACGGTTCGCTGGGAGGAAAGGGTAGAGGTCTTGCCTTTATGGGGGCGATGGTTAAACGCTATCCCAAGTTGGAGACGGAGAACTTCAATACGAATATCCCGAAGACGGTAGTAATTTGTACGGATATCTTTGATGAATTTATGGAGACGAACGAGTTGCTGCCTGTTGCGTTGAGCGATGCGGATGACGAGACGATCCTGAAATATTTCCTTCGTGCCAGTCTGCCTGCCAGCCTGATAGATGACCTGATGGCTTTCTTCGATGTGGTGAAAAGCCCGATTGCTGTCCGTTCGTCCAGTCTGCTGGAGGATTCGCATTACCAGCCGTTTGCCGGAATTTACTCTACTTATATGATTCCGCGGCTGGATGATAAATATGAGATGCTTCGCTTGTTGAGCGATGCGATCAAGGCTGTCTATGCATCTGTCTTTTACCGGGACAGCAAGGGATATATGACTGCCACGTCGAATCTGATCGACCAGGAGAAGATGGCGATTGTTCTGCAGGAAGTGGTCGGTAACCGTTACAACGATCATTTCTACCCGACCATCTCCGGTGTGGCACGTTCGCTTAATTTTTATCCGATCGGTAATGAGAAGGCGGAAGACGGCATAGCTAATATTGCCCTGGGATTGGGTAAATATATTGTGGACGGCGGTCAGACATTACGTTTCTCTCCGCGCCATCCGCACAGTATCCTGCAGATGAGTTCGATGGATTTCGCTCTTCGTGAGACGCAGACCCGTTTCTATGCGCTCGACCTGAAGAACCTGGCAGAACAGTTCTCTATCGACGATTCTTTTAACCTTCTGCGTCTGAACCTGAAAGATGCCGATGCGGATGGTTCTTTGAAATATATCGTTTCTACTTACGACCCCTACGATCAGATCATTCGTGACGGTTACTATCCCGGTGGGCGGAAGATCTTGTCTTTCGTCAATATCCTGCAACATGATGTATTCCCGCTGGCAAAGACGCTGGATGAATTGCTTCGTATCGGCCAGGAAGAGATGGGGCGTCCCGTAGAGATCGAGTTTGCCGTGAATGTCGATCCCGCCAATCACGACAAGGCTACTTTCTATCTGCTTCAGATCCGCCCGATCGTTGATAACAAAGAGATCATGGATGAAGACCTGACGCAGATTGAAAATGAAGAAACGATCCTTTCCTCTACCAGTGTCCTGGGGCATGGTATCGTGACGGACGTACAGGATATTATCTATGTAAAGAGCGGTGCTTTCAACTCGTCTAACAATCAGTTGATCGCTTACGAGATAGAGAAGCTGAACCGCCGTTTTACGGAAGAGGAAAAGAATTATGTGCTGGTTGGTCCCGGACGTTGGGGCAGCAGCGACTCCTGGCTGGGTATTCCGGTGAAGTGGCCACATATCAGTAACGCCCGTGTTATCGTGGAGTGCGGATTGGAGAACTATCGTGTCGACCCGAGCCAGGGAACGCATTTCTTCCAGAACCTGACCTCTTTCGGTGTCGGTTATTTCACGATCAACCCGTTCAAAGGCGACGGCTGGTTCGATGAGGCTTACCTGAATGCTTTGCCCGCTGTGGAAGATACCGAGTATCTGCGCCATGTCCGTTTCGACAAACCGATCGTCATAAAGATGGATGGGAAAAAGAGTTTAGGGGTGGTGCTTAAACCGGAATAAGAATAAAAACGGGGTCTGTATTACAGGCTCCGTTTTTATTTAGATATATCTTTAATCATTGTCTCAATTGTTGGAAGTAAAGATGGAATGTCTTCTTTTATTGTGGTGTAAACAATGCCTGCATCAATGTCGAAATAGTGATGTGCTATTTTATCACGGATTTGCATTACACCTTTCCAGTAAATATTGGGATATAGGGGTAGTATCTTCCCTTCCGTTATTTTATCAAAGTTTTTAACTGATTCTCCCAAGGCTATCAGATTCATGCAAATAGCGTCTAATCGAAGCATCCCGTCCGGAGTCTGTAGAAAATCGTCCATACAAGAAATCACGTTAGCACGTTCTTCGATCATTAATAAAGCTTTCCTTATATTATTCAAACATTGGATATGTAGTTCTTTATTAGACATAGATAGCTTCTTTACTGATGCGTTCTTTCAAATAATCATTCATATGTTCGCGGATGCGGATTAAATCTACTGGACATCCGAACAGGTTTCTCAATTCAGACTGTATTTTGTCTAAAGTAAGTAAGGACGGTGCTTTCCCCTCATAACAAATATCAACATCACTACCTTCTTTTTGTTCTCCCCGTGCTACTGAGCCAAAAATCCCCATACGGGTTATACCATAATTCCCGGCATGCTGAGTTTTATAGTTCTTTAATATGGCGAGGTATTCTGCTGTTGTTTTCATATTATCTTGTTTTAGGACAAAGATAAAAATATTCTGGAATATATCATATCAGATATATTGGTAACCAACTATATTAATACATTTCTCATTTCTGTATATCTTTTGGAATATCTATTATATAAATAAGTCCTCTCATGCACTAGGCAGAGAGGACTTTATTGTTTGATGATACAATAATCGATCAGTCTTTTTTCTTAATAAAGTCCGAAGGATAATTCACCTTATTGATGATTTCATTGTCTTTCAGGCGGATCCAGGTCTTGAAGCCATTTTCACCTTCTGTCATTTCGATCACACGTGCACCGTTGGTCAGGTTGTTATAAACCGTGTCGCCACCTGTATAACGACCGTAAGCCAGTAAGATGCCTTTCCAATAAACGGCATAATCGTCATCGTGGTCGTGTCCGACAAATACACCCTGGATATCACCCATCTCTTTCATGGAAGCGAACAGGCCGGAATTCAGTTGCGGAGCGCAAGCCTTTTCCTTACGTGTTCCTACCAGAATCGCGGTTTCGTCGGATGCAGCCTGGTTGTATTCCGGCAAGGCGATGTGGAAGAATGCCAGAGATGGAACAGGTGTTCCGCCGTTCTGTTTTGTATATTGGGCACTGTTCTCACGATACCATTGTATCTGGTCGAACTTGATGTAATCGTATCCGCCGATTCCTCCGATCTGTGAATAAGAATGAGAGTCCATGCAATAGAGGACGGTTGCATCCTTCTTTCCGTCGGATGATTTGACCGGCAGGATATAATTGCTGGCACCTGATACGCCTGCAACGGAATCGGTCAGGTTGTAAGGGATCGTTTTGATGATATCGAACAACTCCGTACGTGTCAGCCCCTGTTCATTGTCATGGTTACCGAATGTCATACCGAAAGGTATTTTGCGTTTAGAGGCCAGGTTGAGAATGGTTCTCATTCCTTCTTCCGCCGGTTTACCATAAATGACATCGCCGGTAAAAAGGACCAGGTCCGGTTTTTCAGCATCCAACACTTCATTGATCCTTTCAATCGAGATAGCCGATTTCGGGTTATTATGAATATAATGTACGTCGGTAAACTGAACGATCTTGAATTTTCCGTCCTTATTGAATTGAAGTGCTGGTTGCTGGGCGTTTGCATTTAACAGACCACCTAACAGGCATAAGATACTTATAAATAATCTTTTCATCTCTTTTCTATATTATTTGAATACCGGCATTGGACGACCGATCCAAACCTGAGGCTGGGTCAGACCTAATAAAGCTGCAAGGGTAGAGGCGCAGTCGAACTGCATCATGCTGACATTGTCAAAGCAATAACCTTTCTTTACGTTCTTTCCGGAGATGATGAACGGAGTCTCCATTTCCAGCATGGTCTTGCCTCCGTGTCCCTTATTGATCCCACCGTGGTCTGCTGTGATAACAAAGATTGTTTCGTCCAGCATACCGGCCTGTTTAACGGCGTCGACGATTTTTCCGATGTTTTTATCCAACTCTTTCAGCGTATTGTAATAAGAAGGTGTGTCGTGTCCGTCGGCATGACCTACATGATCCGGATTGTCGAAGATAACGGCAAACAGGTTCGGCTTTTTCTCTGTGATATACTTCACCGCCATTTCTGTCAAAACGGTTGGATATTTATTATAATCCGGTCCCTGGGCATGATAGCTGAGTGCCAGTGTATCTACCAGATATTTGATGCCGTCCCAGTCATAGACACAACCGATTTCTGCTTTCGGGGCAGCGTCGCGGTACAGTTGGAAAACTGTTGGGAAAATACCATGTTGATTCAATTCACGTGAAGGAAGTTCAGGTGTTTTTGATCCCCATTCGGTGTATCCGTGAAGCTCCGGTCCCGCACCCATAAACATAGAAGCCCAGTTCACAGCACTGGAAGAAGGCAGAACGGAACGTTTTTTCAATGTGTAAGAACCGTCTTTCATTAATTGTTTGGTCACCGGCATCTCTGCTTTTTCTACGCTGTAAGCCCCCCAGCCGTCGAGACCGATCCAGATTACATGTTTTGCTTTTGGTTTGGCAGCAAAAGCCGAACTGATCGTTACAATGGTTAAAACCAAAATAAGAAGTAAGTTTCTTTTTTTCATGATATGTGTTTAATTTTGTATTAGTTCACCAAAGGTATGTATAATTGGAGCTACTCCCTAATTATCATAAGTTCTTTTATTATTATTTTATAGTAATATCGAATTGGTCATACGATTCCGTTCTCCAGGATTTGTCGGCTGTTGTCGGCGAAATGGCGAAAAGTGGAGAAAATGTTTTGATCTTGATTGTCTGTCCGTCAGGCATAAATTCCATGATACGGAGCCAGCCGTCGCCACCGTTGCCATGCCAGAAGCCATCGGCAGTCTGGGCGTTGAACATCATTTGCGGGATATCCTTTCCGGCTGCATTCTTTTCGATGCTGAAACCGACATTGTCTTTATGCGGAGCGATTTCACATTCATGTCCGCAAACAACCAGGCAGATATTCTTCGACGGATAAACCAGCTTTTGCCAAATGGCTTCTCCATAGTTTGCTGGAGATATCTTATAGTTTTCTTTCAGGCGCCGTTTTCCGTCTGCAGTCAGGAAGGAGTGGGTCAGCAGGATCACTTTGTGATTGGCATATTTGGGTTTCTCTGTCACAGCTTTAGCCCATTCGATGGCTTCGTCGCGTGGCGCGAATTCCAGAGAGACCACCAGTATTTTACCCCATGTTTCAGTGTTAAATTCATAAGCTGCGTTTTCGAGTGTCGGGATTCCCTGATAATTGTTACCTACTTCAACCAGCGAATTTCTCCAGCAGGAATTTCTTTCTGACGGGAAATACTCCGGTAGACGGCACAGACGGTTCTCTGCTTTTTCATATCCGTAATCATGGTTTCCGGTGCAGACCACATAAGGCAATTTATTATCCAGCCGGGCAAATGCCTGTGAGGCAGCTTTCCATTGTTCTTCGCTGGTCTGGTTTCCGTTCACTCCGTCAGGAATACGGATTTCGTTTTGTTCTACCAGGTCGCCGGTACAAAGAACGGCCTCGATATTCAGTCTCTCTTTGTTGTTGGCGGTCCATGCCGTCATCAGTTCGAATAGTGGCTGGTTTACATCGAATTTGGTGTAACTCTGGGGGTCGGGCAACAAGATCATGGAGAATGATCTGTCGTCTGTCAACTTGGGTTGCACAGGCTGCACCTGTGCATTCATTGTCATCAGGTTCAGTAAAGCGATGACTGATAAAAATAATCCTTTTTTCATGCGTATTTAGTTTAATGTATTATTTGCCTGAAAGAGGCGTCAGTTCAAATGTTGTCAGTACAGCGGCATGGTCTGATGCCCATACATCGTCGATCTCCGGAGTTGTTTTTACAATTTTGGAAGAAACGGCCCGGATATTATTTCCTTTATAGTAGAGAAAGTCGATCCGGCTAACCTGCAAGTGTCCGTAAATAACAGCAAAGGTCCCTTCCGGGCGAGCTATTTCATCCGGATTTATTTCCCTGAAACTATCTTTATAACCTTGGTTGAGCATATATTGGGAAATAGGGAAGGGGACAGGTCCGTAACCGAAATGGATCGGCGCTGCTTTTTTTGTCCAATCCAGATGGCTGCAAGAATTGAAATCGCCTCCTATGATGATTGGAGTATCTTCACCTTCTGTCAGATAAGGTTTTGTATCCTTTTCCAGAATATATTTCATGTCTTCTAATCCTCGGGCGGCATCTTCTGCTACCCAGGTAGAAGTATTATGTCCTATGCAAGGATAATTGCAGGAATATTCCGGTTGATAGGCATAACGTAACCAACAGGCGTTGACTAACAAGGGGCGATTGCCTGGCAGTGTTAATTTGACAGGATTGGAATTGAATGTTTTCTTTGTCGGTATGTCTATTATAGGATACCGGCTGAAAAGAACCAGATTATCCTGGAGCGATGGTGTTTGCATATAATATCCCAGTGAATCCTGAATACGTTTCTGGCTACCGTAACCTTCCTGCATCGTGATAATGTCGGCATTTGTCGCTTTTACCAGATCGATGACACGTGCCTGACCGTCGTCTCCGACGTGGTTACCTCCATGCCAGATATTCCATTGCAGTACTTTTATGATGTTGGGATTGTTCTGGCTGTTTTCGCTGATCCTTTTATCGATATTCCTTTCACTTGTCTCCGGTATATAGGTCGTCTCTCCCAGCTTGAAAGAGGGGACGGATATTTTGATCTTGTTACCAACGGTGGCTTTTTCGGCTATGTCAGCTGTTACTAGCAGGTAATTGATACCCGGTGTTAATGTCAGAACTCCTTGTTCATCTTTAAATATCATTTTCTTTTTAGGTATTTCCCCCTGACCGAATAGTTCTGTTTTAATGTTTGACCGGGCGGTTTTCCCGGTATGATAGATATGGATCTGCGATATGTCGGACAGTGTTGTGACATCAGACAGGTCGAGTTCAAGTTCTGTCAGGCGTAATGGATTTCGGTCTCCGGTTACGGCGATTCGGAGTTTAAGGATCTGGTCGTCCGAACTACCCTGATCTGCATCCCATTCGCTATCTATTACGATTGCATTGAATAATTCTTGCTGTTTAGCAGGTTTTATGAATTTTGGATTGTCATTGGGAACTGTGTATGCCATTGGAATGCTACCTTTATATTGGAGCCTTCCGTTTCTGATATGGTATGCCTGGTCTCCCTTACCGACCCAGTTTGTCGAAACATCTTCTATGCCGTCGTCAAAGTTATAGTATGCGACCAGTGTTTTAAATTGCGGGTGAGTGGGTTCCAAAGGTTTGCCCATCCATTCTTTGAGTGTTTCAGTCGGCACGGCGGAATTCCAGATACGGACTTCATCCATTAATCCTCCGAAGGTTGTAAGATCGTCTTCATTTACTCCTAATGCTCCGGGAAGAACAGACATGGCTGTTATTTTACTATCGATGACTTCTCCGTCCAGATAAAGCCGGGTGGCAACACCGTCACAACTTAGTGCTACATGATGCCATTGGTCGTCCAGTACTTCTTTTGACCACAGATCGGGCCATGTACTGTGAAGTCTTCCGTTCTCGATAACCAGAGGCAGATAATCTGCCCTGTTTGTCAGGCTATATTCGCCTCCGCCAAAAAGAACTTCCTGTTCTTTCCAGGAATTGTCATCGCCTTTGACCCATGCTTCGAGGGTCCATGAGCCATTGAGATATCCGATACCGGTGCGGACATTATTGTCTTTGCCGTCCAGATGAAGGGCCAGGTTTTGAGAGGATTGTTGGGCTGTGACCGGAATAACAAATAAATAAGCAAAAAGAAAAATGATAATATGTTTCATGGTGATGTGTTTTTTTGATCATCTAAAAGTAGTTGATTTTATACAATAAGCAACTGCTTTTAAGTGTTTATTTTTAGAAACAAATTTACCGAATAGTAGGTTGTTCATCCATTCTATTCGGTAAATTCAAAAGTAACAGTGAACTATATTATTTTAATACCCACATAATTTTATTCACGTCTTCGGCTCCTCCCCATTGGCGGTTAACTGCATTGATCAGTTGTTCCTTATTGTAATTCGTTTCTGATTCAGGATATAACCATCTTACCGGAATTTTGTACTTATCGTCATTCAGGTTTGTTTCCGGGTTGATCGGTAATTCCGGATAACCGGTACGTCTGTAATCATAATAAGAGTCCCAGGCCAGGTGGAAATAAGAGGCTAAGAATGCCTGCATCCATATTTGTTTCAGCCGGTCGAGTGATGTCCCGTTTGTAGCATAGGCTACATCTTCTCCCTTTAGATATTGGGTGATATACTCGTCTGTGATGGTCATTCCCTGATTATATTCCGGAGAAGAAACCGTCGTACGTACGAATTCAAACGAGGCGCGGATACCTTCTTCATAATAATTTTGAGCAGATCCGCTGATCCATCCTCTTTCAACAGCTTCGGCCAATACAAAATTCATATCAGCATATCCCAATCGTATAGAAGGAACTCCGACATAATCTGTGCGATAAATATCGTTGGGGCGGCAATGCATTTTGTTAGAGATCTTTTTCTGTTCCGTGTTGAATAATCCTGCGGCTTCAACTCCCTGATAGGCATTCCAATCGTTTTTTTCCAACAAGGTTTCACCTTTCGGCAGATATATTGGATCTGTCAGAGCCTGCATCGGGGCAAAGTAAGAGAATAACCGATAATCTTTGTACTTTTTCAGCGGATCGATCAAAGTGGTTGTTCCTGCATACACATTGATACTTCTTGTTAGATCCTGATGAAAAGGATTTTTCTGGCCATCTTTATTGGAATAAGTAACCTGGAGGTTATCATCATTCCCTTCAAAAAGATTCCCTTCTTTTACAATTTGTGCAAATTTTTCTTTGATCTGTAACTCCGGTGTGTCATCCGCTCTTTTCTGTAAAGCCATTAATACTTTCAGGCGGAGCACATTGGTCGCTTTTCTCCATTTAGCAGGATCGCCGTTGTAAAACGGATCACCGCTGATACCTTCCGTCGCTTTGGCAAAATGACTGTCTGCCTGTTCCAGATCGTCGAGTATCCCTTTGAATACCTCTTTTTGTTCATCATATTTAGGATATCTGAACTCATTGACCTGAAGCGCTTCGCTATAGGGAATGTCTCCCATATCCATTGTTGTCCGGTAAAATGCCCAGCCCTTTAAATAATAATAGAGACCTGTATAAGCATCTTTATTGGATTCGGAGGATAATTCAACCATTTTTTGTGCATTGGTAAGTCCCTGTATGGCACTGAAGCTCCCTTTTTCCACACGATTGTATTGATAATTATCCATTTGTTCTCCCCAGAACATGCGTTTGCACATGAATTCACCATTATCACTGCTCGCTGATTTTACATGATCCAGTATCACTTTAGTTGCAAGCATTGCCGGGGACACTTTTGTTGTTGCATCCGGATTGGTATTCAGATCATCAAAAGAAGATGTGCAGCCATTCCAGATCATAGATATTCCTATTGCACTGAAAGCAAATAGAGATTGCTTTATATATTTCGTTGTTTTCATATATTCTACCTTTAGAAGTTTGCTTTTATGTTAAAACCGATGTATCGTTGAGAAGGTGAATTCAAACTTTCGTAACCACTGCTATCTCCTCCTTTGTCAGGGTCTGCGTATTTGTATTCTTTGGCCCATAAGAATAAATTCTGGCCTGTCAGGCTGACCGATGCCGCTTTCATTCCTATTTTTCCACACCACAATTGAGGTATGTCATAAGTAAATGTCAGATTTCTTAGTTTGAAGAATGTTTCATCTAATACATTCTGGCGGCTGGGACGACTGGTTGAGTCATGGTATTTTGAAATATATGCTTCATAAGATACTACAACATCATTAGGAGCGAAAACGCGGGTATCGCTGAGGATGTTTCCATCCGGGTCACGTTCAACACTACCGGATACAACTTTGACACCTTCTCCGATGAATGTTTTGTTTCCATTGACCACTTCTTCATATCGCCATTGATTGTCGGAGTCTTTATGTGCACCGGAGTTCCATAACATTTGATGGGTGCGTGAGTATGACATGCCTCCAATACGTCCGTCGATAGTGAAGTTGAGTGTAAAGTTTTTATATCTGAAAGTATTGGTGATACCCCAAACCAGGTCGGGAGTCAGATTTCCTACTTTGGTTTTGAAGTTTTGTTTTACCGGAATACCTCCGTTATGTATGATATTTCCGTCCGGATCTCTGTCCCAGTCATATATATCGAACCAATCCCAGCTTTCACCTTTTTTTACCCAGGGTTTTTTAGTTGAATAATCTGGGTCGATTTTGAAGTAAGAATATTTATCATGTCCCCAGTTTGTAAGAATGTCCCACTGGAAATCTTTATTTTTTATAGGACTTCCCCCTATGGTCAATTCATAACCGTTTCTCAATCTTTCTTCTTTAAAGTTGACCTGAACGGAGCTGAAACCTGTTGCAGAACTTATACCGCCGGAAATGATAAAGTCTGATTCAAGTTTTCTGAAATATGCAAAGTCTGCGTATAATCTGTTATTGAAGAAATTAACAGCTGTACCGACTTCATATACCATAGATTTTTTAGGACGTACATTACCTCCGATAACAGATGAAGGATAAGAAGCCGTACCTAATCCATCCCAAACATTGGTAGAGACAGAGTAAACATTATTATTATCGTAAACTGCAGCATCTTGTTTGGAGGTTGTCCATGAACCTCTTATTTTCCAGAAATTCCAAACTTCAGGTAATGTGATAATCTCTGAAAGTACTATACTTCCAGCTAAGGAAGGATAGAAATAAGAACGCGTCTCTTTGGATAGTGTGGAAGACCAGTCGTTACGTCCGGTTACGTCCAGAAAATAAGTGCTAGCCCATGACAATGAAAGTTTGCCATATAGACTGTTTACTCTTTTCCTCTTTAATTCACTGCTGGCAGAAATAGGATCGACGCTGGCTTTCAGAGAGTAAAATCCAGGAATAGTGAGTCCTCCGGCTGTTGTACTTCTTAATTTGTCATCAGAATAGAAGTAGATATTTCCTCCGGCTAAAACATTCATATTTAGTTTACCCCATGTTTTATCAGCCATCAACATAGCATCGGTGTTAATACTATACCCCGAATTTCTGCTGATTCCGAAGAAACCGTTTTTGTCCCATGCGTAGTTTGCGCTTTTTGCGTTTCTCCATTGATTTTTCTTAGAATAAAAATCAAGGCCTCCCCTTAACATGGCTTTTAACCACGGAGTAATTTCATAGGATGAGTTCATATACACATTCAATATATCGGTGTCATAAGCATCGACTACTTCATTCGCTTTAAACCAGGGATTATCATACCAACTGTTATCGTACCAGTTTTGCTGTTCATCTTCTTTGCCTTCAACCCAATAGTTTTTATAATCACGTACGTCGTATTCTGTGCCACCCCAAATTACCATGTCGTAAATATAGCTACCGCTATAACCGGAACCGTTGTCGTTTGATGACACACGTTTGTTGTATGACGCTGATCCTTCCAGTTTGAAGTTTTTGTAACTCATTTCACCTCCGGCTGTATAAGTTATTTTGTTCAGTTTCTGGTTCGGATATTGTCCCTTGTTGAATACGTGGGTCAATGATGTTCTGAACGAGCCGTATTTCCCTTTTTGCGAGACACTGACATTGTTGTTTGTGATCGCACTGAATTGGAGGAAGTTTTTAAAGTTATTTTTTCCTTTGGATGTTAACTCCATTTCCCTCCACTCGAATGTTTCCGGATCGTATTGAATAGCCGTTCTTCCGATATCCAATTTGTCTCCCCATACATAATCGCTATTGTATTTTCCACCATAACCTCTACTATAAGATGATTGTACTTCCGGAAATGCCAGATATCCTGCGAAAAACATTGTGTTACTGTTGATCTCTACATTGATACCTTCATTTTGTGAACCTCTCTTGGTAGTGATCATGATCGCACCTGTTGTACCGCGTGCTCCGTACAAAGCAGAAGCGGTGGCGCCTTTTAAAACATCGATGGATTCGATATCGTCAGGTGCAATTTCGTTCAATGTCATATTTCCATATGGGATACCGTCGATGATCAATATGGGAGTTTCTCCTCTTAATTTCAAAGAGGGAGCTTCATTGAATTCGGTACTGTTCTTAACATTTAAACCTGCCACTTTTCCGGTTAATGAAGTTCCGACATCGATGCTTTTTGCAGAGGTTAATGCTTTCGCATCTACTTTTTGAACTGCATATCCCAAGGCTTTTTCTTCACGTTTGATACCTAACGCCGTTACAACTACTTCATTTAAGTTTTGAGTGTCTTCTGTCAATTGTATGTTGAAGACTGTCTGGTTTCCTACGATAATAGCCTTGGATACGTATCCGATATAGGAGATTACCAATGTCGATTTATTGGGCACGGATAAACTGAATTTACCGTTGATATCGGTTACGGTACCGTTTGTAGATCCTTTCTCCAATACATTTGCTCCGATGATCGGTTCGCCCTTGCTATCGGTAATAGTACCGGATATGTTTTTTATGGCTTGCTGTACGACAGCACTCATCAGCATCTCTTTGGGTGAGAGGATAATACTTTTATCCAGAACCTTATAACTGATATCCGTTCCGTTAAATAATTGTTCAAGGACGTTGAATACATCCTTTTTTTTACTTTTAATAGAAACAACACGATTCGTATTTACCTGTTTGTTGTTGTAGAAGAAATGAAACTCAGATTGTTTCTCAATTTCATCCAGGACCTCTTGTACCGTTTTGTTGTTAACGTTCAGAGTTAATGTTGCAGATTGACTGTAACTTTCGGAAGCATATGCCAGTCCGATGCATACAAATAACATTATTGCGGTGAGTCTCATACATAATGGTATTTTTTTCAGGACAATAAACGATGAATTCACCATCCTGAAATGTTGGATGCTAAAATAATTTGTCATAGATTTGTAAGTGATTTTAGAGTTAAAAAAATTCATTTGCTGGAGCTTGTCGCCAAACAAGCTTTCAGTTGTTTTTCATACGGGGAAATACGCCAATATTTTCCCGTATGTTTTTTAAGGAGGTTCGAATGTTTTCATTTTAGTACTTGAATTTAGGTTGTTCATACTTCTATACATTTAATATAGTTCAACAATTGTTTTTTCTGATATTTTATCTGTTCCTGTTTCCGGATCAACGAACTTATAATGAATGCCGGATGATAAGCGGAAGTGTTCAAGTATAAGATGCAGATGTTGCCCGTCGAAAGGTCCCGTAAATGAGTTTTCATATAGAAGATCATTCTTTACGATGAATTCAACATTGAATCGTTTACTTAATACATTTAATGCGTCTTCAAATGGAGTGTTTCTGAAAATAACCAAACCGTCTTTCCAGGCTGTTAGCGTAGGAAGATAAGGTTTGCTCAGGCTGACTCCTCTGGTTTTTGAGTTATAGGAGATTTCATCATTGGGTTTCATGATCATCGTCTCTTCTGTATTGTTTTTGTTTTGGAATGAGAGTCTTACAGAGCCGGAGATCAGCGTCGTGACCACCTTATTACTCTCTTTATAAGCTTCCATATTGAATTCTGTACCCAACACTTCCGCTTTCAGATTAAAAGGAGTGTTTACTATGAATTTTTTCGATTTATCTTTTTGTACGGAAAAATAAGCTTCACCCTCCATTTCAACGTTTCGTGTGTCTCCTGTGAATTTCTGCGGATGCTTCAGGTAAGAGCGGGAGTTGAGCCATACCTTGCTGCCGTCAGGGAGATTAACGGTTGCAACCATTCCCGGATTAGTCCTGATTTCTATGAATTCGACCGGTTCTTCTTTTGTTGCATAATAGAGTGTGCTGATTAATAAGGGTATAACAAGAATCGCCGCGATCCGTTGTAATTGGAGAATGAAAGATCGTTTATTATTCTCTTTTTTGCTGAATCTGACTTTTACCTCCTTTAATGCTTTGGTCGAATCGATGGATTTGATCGTATTGATCGTATCTGTGGCAAAGTAGATGTATTCGATATCCCGGGCTATTTTCCGGTTTTCTTCAGTTTCCTGTATCCAGGCTTCCACCTCCTGTTTTTGGACAGGGGAAAGAGTACCGGAAAAATAGTCCAATAATGCTTGTTCGTCTATATGTTTTTGTGTGTCCATTTTGTCTCTTTTATAATTAAGACTAATGAACAGGGAAACCTCCTAAACGAAAAAGTGTTTTTTTGTGATAATTTTTTTTGATTACTGAAAGAGTTCTAGTAAGACTCATGTATATAGTTGTGCAAAAATAACATTTTTCAACACATTGACCTATTACATTCCGATTAAGTTTTTATAATGTTAAAAAATACAAGCTTTTAGATATATCAACGCCCACAAAATCAACCATATTAACCATAGTCTTACTAGAACTAAATACTTTTTATATGCTTTCTACTGTAACAGACAAAACAAACGACGAGATTCTTTTTCAAAGGATCCAGGTTGGTGATGTGAAAGCATTCGATATTTTGTTTATGCGTTACTATCCTTTGTTATGTGCGTATGCTAAACGATTTGTCGATTTTGATGACGGACAGGAGATAGTACAGGATGTGATGGTTTGGTTCTGGGAGAATAGTTCCATGCAGGTGATCGAGTCTTCTCCTAAAAATTATCTGTTTAGGGCCGTAAAGAACAGATGTCTTACATTGATTAATCGTAACGAGCTGAAACAGCGGATAGTCGATACTATCTCTGTAAATATGCAGGCTCAGTATGAGGATCCTGATTTTTACATCGTGGAAGAACTGGCAAGAAATATTGAAACAGCCTTGTCCCGCTTGCCGGCAAGCTATCGGGAAGCTTTTGAAATGAACCGGTTCCAGAATATGACTTATAGCGAGATTGCAGAAAAACTGAATGTTTCGTCTAAAACAGTCGATTACCGTATTCAACAGGCATTGAAACTTCTTCGTACCGAACTGAAAGATTATTTGCCATTGTTGATGGCCTTAGTCAGAATTGTTTGAATACATTTCCAGCTAAAGCCACCTACCTTTTTATTGATTTTTCATCCATTCTTCCGCTTTAGCCAGCGCATCCGGTTTTCCTATATCCAGTAACCGCAGGTTTTCGGCTGCATAAGCGTGGATATTCGTCTTGGCACAGATCGAGAGATAAAAATTGATGATCGGAAATTTTCCCGTCCATTCTTCCATCCAGTCGAATATTTTAGGCGATAAGACATGGATACCGCTAAAAGCATATTCGTTGTACTGATTAGGGTCGAAATCCGGATAGAAAGATTTAACTTCTCCGGTTTCGTGGTTACGCCATCCGCATAATCGGTTCTTTTCATTGAACAGGAGATAACGTGATGTATTGCGTTTACTGACCAGCAAGGTGGCAAGCGGATTGGTTTCCAGGTGACGATCATATAACTTTTTCAGGTCGACATTCGACATGATATCGACATTGTGTACCAGGAACGGTTCGTTTCCCTGGAGAAATTTGGCAGCCTTTTTTATTCCTCCTCCGGTGTCGAGCAGATAATCCCGTTCATCGGAAATATGGATCTGAACGCCAAAATTGTTATTGGCGGCCAGGAAATCAATGATCTGGTCTCCCAGGTGGTGAACGTTGATAACGATTTGATGAAACCCTGCATCCTTTAGTCTCAGGATCACATGCTCCAACATTGGTCTTCCATTTATTGGTATCAATGCTTTTGGGGTATTGTCAGTCATCGGCTTGAGGCGGGACCCCATACCGGCTGCAAAAATCATAGCTTTCATAATATTGCGTCAAAGATTTGTTCTATATTCTGTTCCCTGTGGGTCAGGTCTACTTTTACTCCGAATTTCGCATGCAGATGCTCTGCCAGATGCTGTGCCGAATAGACGGAACGATGTTGTCCGCCGGTACAACCGAAAGAGATCATCAGGTTCGTGAATCCGCGATCCAGATAACGTTTTACCGAAGCATCGACAATCGTATATACATGTTCGAGGAACTGAGTAATCTCTCCGTCTTCTTCCAGAAAACGGATCACCGGCTCGTCCAGCCCCGTAAAGTGGTTGTATCGTTCATATTTCCCGGGGTTATTGATTGCCCGGCAATCGAAGACGAAACCACCGCCGTTTCCACTCGGGTCGTTCGGTATCCCTTTTTTATATGCGAAACTGACGATCTTGACTTCCAGCATCCGTTTTTGTATATCGTCCCTGAATTGAGTCAGACCGGTCAATTCTCTCAGGACGGAACACAGATACGGATATTCCGGATAATCGTTCTTTAATAACTGTCGCAGGTTGTTGATGGCAAAAGGGACGCTTTGGATAAAATGTGGTTTCTTTTCAAAGTATCCTCTGAATCCGTAAGCGCCCAGCACCTGTAAGGTGCGGAATAAGACAAAATGACGTAGTTGACGGAAAAAATATTCTTCGTCTACGTCCGTATATTTTCGTAATGCCTGCAAATAATCGGCTAGCAATTCATTCCTTAAATCTTCCGGGTAATTGGCTTTGGCCTGCCAGAGGAAAGAGGCTACATCATAATAGACCGGCCCTTTCCGTCCTCCCTGGAAATCAATAAACCAGGGTTCGCCTTCTTTGATCATCACGTTACGTGACTGAAAATCCCGATACAGGAAAGTAGGAGAGGCGTCTTGTAATAAGACATCGCTCATTTTCTGGAAATCATCTTCCAGACGGTCTTCCTGAAACTCCATGCCTGTTGCTTTCAGGAAACAATATTTGAAGTAATTCAAGTCCCAGAGAATGGAACGCTCGTTGAATTCCGGTTGAGGGTAACAATTACTGTAATCGAATCCGTCGGCTCCTGCATACTGGATAGAAGGGAGCTTCGTGATTGTCTTGTGTAACAGACGACGTTCTTCTTCATCGAACACACAGCTTTTACGTCCTTTTTCTATGGCGTTGAAGAGCATGGTATCTCCCAGGTCTTCCTGCAGATAAAAGGAATAATCGTCCGAATGGAAATGTACCTCCGGAACGTTGATACCTTTTCCTTTGAAAAATCCGGCCATATAAATAAAAGCTTTATTCTCTTCCTGGGAAGAGCCGCTGACCCCGATCAGTGTCTTCGGTCCGGATATTCTGAAATACCGGCGGTTAGAGCCTGATGAAGGAAGTTCAGTTATATCTTCGGCCTGTGAACCTGTGTATCCGTAGTAGAGTCTTTTTAATTCTTCTGTTACCATAATTTTTTGAATTACGGCACTAAGGTAAGTGTTTTTTGTCAGGGGAGGAAACTTATCAAAGACATTCGCTATTGTATTTGGTTTTTGTTACGATGTAATTTGAATTAGTATACGTGGTAAATAAAATTACATGCCGTACTAATCAGTGGTTGATAACCATCAACCGATCGGTTCACAAATATCAACCGTATGGTTGATAATTATCGGCCGTATGGCTGACAATTATCAGCCGCTGAAAAGTATGGGATGAAAATGAAAAGAGTATGGGTGGAAAGGTACACAATATCAGGCAGTTTTGTCACTGAAAACGGTAGTTTTTTTGCTTGTTTCCGGCTTCCTTGAAAAAAGTTTTTTTATTTATGTATAATGTTTGTATAAAGAAGGCTTTAATAATGACTGGAATAGGTTGACATAAAAAGAACTGGTTTTGTACAATATAGATGATTGTAAGCATCTTTTAGTGTTTTTATAGCTGTTTGATATTTAAAATAATTTATCTTTGTAGCTAGTATTATATGGAAGTATAAACCAAGAATGAAATAATATATGAATAAAAAATCTACTTTATTGGCTGCTGCTTTGATGGCAGTAAGTTCATTCACTATAAATGCTGCAGAAGTCACAGATTTAGGGTCTACAGATAATTTCTATTATTTGAAGTCTGAAGGAGGTTATCTGTCACTGTCTGGTATCAAATCGGACTCCGTTGTGGTGAAACCGATTGATGAAACATCAATGACTAAAGCTGCTTTAGATTCTGCCTTGTGGCAAATCATGGAAAAACAAACGAGCTTAGGTGTTACTACATATTCAATTAGGAATAAAGTTACTTTACAATATCTGGCTTTTGCATCGGCAGAAAAACCTGTTCCAAATTTGGTTTCGGTAGTAGATGGAGTGGCTCATAGATGGATTTTTGATGAAAAAGATGGTTTAAAGGCTTATTATAGTGGAGATAAGTATTTGTCATTCTCTATTACTAATACAGATTTGTCTATTCTTGATTCTAAATCAGGTGAAGATTTTTCAGTAATAGCTCCTACTGAGAAGTTTGTTTTGAAAGCTGATCAATTAGGTGGTGGCTTTACAACTTTTCAATTAGAATTCGGTGCAACTTATGAGGGAGATATCTTTTCAGGTAAAGATCTGATAGCAAAAGATGTTCCTGGAAAAGCTGGCTACGTCGCTTTGCAGTCTAAAGAAGATAGAGCCTATCCGAATGGAGTTGCCAAATATTTTGGAATCGATACATTGAAAACAACCATTTCCGGAGCGAAAGATGTTTTCGGATATAGGTTTTCTTTAGATTCTACTCGTACGGTACAGAGGCCGAATGCTGCATGGCAACAATTTAAATTTACAATCGATTTGAAAAATGATTCGTTGGCTATGTTCGTTGCAGCTACTCCATTGGCTGCTGAAACCCCGTTAGATGCTGACACCGTTCAGGTTGTAGTTGCCAGTGTAGATACAAAGCAGGTTTTGACAGTATCAAAGATTGACGAGTCTGGCAAAGTATTGCAAGGAGCTGTTCCTTATGTGGCACTTTCTAAAGGTACTCATGCTGATATACCGACAGGTTCAGGTGTTTATTTCCTCCAGAGTGCAAGCAAAGGAGCCAATGGCGGTAAATATTATGTTAAGAAAAACTCTTTTATGGGTGGAGACAGTGTTCCTTCTGTGAACTTGCCGAGAGGACAATGGTATATAAAGACTGAAAATGGTAAATATTCTGTTGTCGACCGTGAATCGGATAATGCTTTTATATTGAATCAGGAAATATTTGAAGTGGCAGGAATGGAGGATACCTATTTATTTGATGGAGACTCTGTAACAGTTACTGCAGTGTCAGTCGATTTGAATGATAAATATCTTGGTTCACTGGCTTATACAGAGAAAGAATTGGCCGAGAAAGGATTTACGCTTCATATGATACCCGGAGTTCCGATAGGTCCTGCTTATCTGAATACATTTACTAACGATTCTATCTTGAAAGTAATAGATGGAAGTGGTGCCTCTAACCAGATTGTGTTCAAACTGGTACCGAATGGTACGCAAGTAGTAGCTGGCGCAAAACAGTTAGGCGATGAAATCTCTGTTATATCGTATCAGTTGCGGACATTGTTCGGAACAGATAAGATTGCAGCTCAAAGTGATAGTTTGAAATTGTCTGCGACAGGCGAGCCTCTTTCATTCCGTTTTGTTTTTAATGAGACAAGACAATGGTGTACAATGAAAGTTGTGGGTGATAGTGAGAGTCGTTACGTTGGAATGGATCTACAGAATACTGGCTGTCTTCAATTGACAAAGAATCCGGCTTATGTTACAATCTTGTCTGCCGATGCTCCTGAGTATGCAACTATGGAAGCAGGCCATAAGCGTTTTTCTACTGCTAATAATTCGTTGGTGATGAACCCGAATACATTCCTGGCTGAATTGAAGATCGAAGGTAATGAGATTACGAAATCCGGTTATACGGAAGATAATTTTAGTCTCTGGGTTGAGAAAGCAGAAAATAGTCCGTTGGGTAAACAGTTGTATTACATCTCTTGTGAGGCTATAGGAACGAAAGCTGGTGACGAAACCCGCTATTATCTGGCAGCCAGTGATACTTTGGGCGGACGTGCCGTGTTTACTTCCGATGAATCTGTTAAAACGATGGAAAATAGTCCGACTCTTTTTGCTTTAAAAATTGTGGAAGGTGGCACTTATTATCTGGAAAACCAGAGTGAGTTCAAAAAGAATGATGCTAAACCGTATGTCGGTATGGTGAATGGGTTTGCTGTGATGCAGCCTGTTCCGATGGCTGAGTTTACGATCGAGAACGCTCCCGCTCCTGTGGCTAACGAAGAGATCGAAGCACCGAATACAATTAAGGTAATCGGTAGTACCGGTGAATTCCAGATTCGTAATGCCAGAGGTAAGAAGATCACTTTATCGAATATTCTGGGTCAGACGATCGGTTCTCGTCTTGTATCATCCGATAATGAATCAGTTCAAACATCCAGAGGTGTTGTGATTGTATCGGTTGAAGGTGACAAAGCTTACAAGGTGATCGTGAAGTAAAAAGATCGAAAGATATAACCAATAAAAAACCGGTTCCTATTTTAGTGGGGACCGGTTTTTTTATGAAGTAAAATGAATTTTATTCTTCCGTATTACTATCCAGTTTGCTTTTCAAATAAGCAATTCGCTTGGTTGCTTTTTCTTTTTCTTTCTGGAGATTTTCCAGGTCGCTTAAAACCATTGCCAGTTCAAAAGTAGCGGCAATGGCTTTTTTATCTCCATCGGCAATATATAATGTATAGGGTTTACCGCCTGTGTATTCGGCTTTGACACGCTCTTTTACATTTGCAGCAATGAATTTGGCGGCATCGAGACCTTTTTCGCCTTTGTAAGTGACAACTTCTGTTGTTTTACCCAGGTCTTTGAAACGATAATTCACGCCGCCGTCATATGGGATAGAAGCCGTTTCTGCGAACTGTCCGTCCTGTGTACTGACCTTTATTCCTGTATGGTTGATCGGGGCACCGCCGTAAAAGACGCTGGCAAGGTAGATCTCTCCTTTTTCGTTAACCCCGCTACGGATATAGCAACGCTGTACGTTTCGTTCTACCGTTTGCTGTTTCCATATATAATTACCGATCTCTTCGTAGACACTGTCTTTTTCAAAAACGAATCCTTTTTTCAAACCTTCGGCCTCTTCTGTCTTAATAGGAATAAGGCTGTCGCAGAAGGCGATATTTCTTTCCGCTTCTTTTACTTCAACGAGCCTCATAAGGGAAAGACCTTCTTTCAAAACTTTGAATTCTTTCGGATAGAGTGTGCGGATACTGTCTATTTCACTCTTTGCGGCGAAGAGTTCATTTCGTTCATACATGCTTTTTGCATTGTTCAACCGGGCCTGGGCTTCTTTCTCTGCATTGTTGCAGGCTGCCAGTGTTACAGCGGCAAGTGCGATACATATTGCTGACTTCTTCATGTTGTTTATCTTATTCGTTCTGTGTGCAAAGATATATTTTTTATCTTTGCAGTCTCAATGAGTGAGATAAATAAAGCGAATGTATATAGATCAGGAAGATATTTTAAATCATATATCGGCAAAGCCGTTCCGCATAATTTCAGAGGCTGCAGACGAATTGGGTGTTGAAGCTTACGTGATTGGCGGTTACGTCAGGGATATTTTTTTATACCGTCCGTCAAAAGATATTGATGTCGTTGCGGTAGGCAGCGGGATAGAATTAGCAAAAGCAGTAGCCAATAAGTTGGGTAAAAAGACGCACTTGTCCGTTTTCAAGAACTTCGGAACGGCACAGGTGAAATCTGGTGACCTGGAGATTGAATTCGTGGGTGCCCGGAAAGAGTCGTACAGCCATGACAGCCGGAAACCAATCGTGGAAGACGGTACGCTTGAAGACGATCAGAACCGGCGCGATTTTACCATCAATGCCCTGGCTCTGTGTCTGAATAAAGACCGTTATGGAGAACTGGTAGATCCTTTCGGTGGTTTGGAAGATATGGATAACTTGATTATCCGTACACCGCTCGACCCTGATATAACGTTCAGCGATGACCCCTTGCGTATGATGCGTGCTGTCCGTTTTGCTTCACAACTGGGCTTCTTTATCCATCCCGATACGTTTGAGGCGATCGAACGTAACAAGGAGCGGATCTCTATTATATCTAAGGAACGGATCGTTGATGAGTTGAACAAAATCGTGCTTTCCCCGAAGCCTTCCATCGGTTTTGAATTATTGGATAAAAGCGGTTTACTGCAACTTATTTTCCCGGAACTTTGTGCGTTGAAAGGTGCGGAGACAAAAGAAGGTATCGGGCATAAGGATAACTTTGCCCATACGTTAATGGTTCTGGATCGTCTGAGCAAGACAACGGATAATTTGTGGCTCCGCTGGAGTGCTATTTTCCATGACATCGGCAAACCTGCCACCAAACGTTTCGATCCTCGTTTGGGTTGGACATTCCACAACCACAACTTCATCGGTGAACGTATGTTACCGGGGATTTTCCGTCGTATGAAGTTGCCGATGAACGAAAAGATGAAATATGTGCAGAAGATGGTTACATTGCACATGCGTCCGATCGCTTTGGCCGATGACGAGGTGACTGATTCTGCAATCCGCCGTTTGCTTTTCGATGCCGGTGACGATATCGATGATCTGATGAAACTTTGTGAAGCGGATATTACCAGTAAAAATCCGGATAAAGTCCGTCGCTTCCTGAATAACTTCCGTCTGGTCCGTGAAAAGCTGGCGGATATAGAAGAAAAAGACCGGGTCCGTAATTTTCAGCCTCCTGTTTCCGGAGAAGAAATCATGGAAACTTTTGCCCTTCCTCCTTCACAGCCTGTAGGAGTGATCAAAGAAGCCATAAAGAATGCTATCCTGGATGGTGTCATTCCCAATGAATACGAGGCTGCCAAACAATTCATGCTGGAACGGGCGGCAAAGATGGGGTTGAAGCCGGTTGGGAAATAATTTCCGACGTTTTTTACCTTAGTATAAACAGTTATAGAACATAATATAAATAATAGGATCCGGTTTATTGTCCAATAAGCCGGATCTGATCTTTCCAACAGATAAAAATATCACTTTCCTTTTAGCAATTCTGCTGCTTCATCTCCGAAAACGATTTTTAGCACCTGTTCTTTTTTATCGTTGTCCAGTTTGATTTGCAATATTGTTTCTGTTGATATATTACTTTCCTTGCTCAGAACATATTTATCCGGATATGCAATAATATCTATTACTGATTCTTGTAGAGCATTTGCAATTTGTAATAATGTGTTGTATTTTAGTTCCCGCTCTCCCGACATGATAAGGCTTAATCCTGCTTGTTTTAAGCCAATCTGACTAGCTAGATATTCTTGCGAATATCCTTTGTTCCTGCGAATTGCATCTATGTTTCTCAATATATCGTTCATGCAAGCAATTTAGTGTTTGTGGTTTGAATAAATAAATGATATTTGTAATAAAAAATTGCACTTATATTTGCTAATATAACAAAATGTAATATCTTTGCTGCTGTGATTTTCTTAATTCTCTTAATAGACCCTATGTTCCCATTTTGAAACATTTTGCTATTAAGTCTAATAGTTAACCTAATTTGTCTGAAGATAATGTTGATGTATAGAAAGTTATGCTTAGTAGGCAAACGAGGTGTCCGGTATGTGTATGAAGGGGACCGTTTCCCTTAGTAATACGGTTGCCAAGGCATATGCCAGTTGCTTCTCTGTAATAAAGATTGCACTTTGTTAAGTAATGGAGAAGATAAAGTTTAAGTTTATATAATTCACTAGTATTCATTTTAATATTGCTTGCCTATGATTATGAATTTTTAATTCCAATGTTTTCTATTCGGATATGTAGTCATATCCATTGTGTTTTTTAACCTTATATTCATTTAATAACAGAAGGAAATGAAAGAATCTTTTTTAGACATACATTTAAAAGGATGTCGTGTTAAAAGTAAATTATTCAGAATGTTAACCTTATTGCTTTTAACTTTTTGTACGACAAATGTATTTGCACAGCAGAAAAATGTCAGGGGAACGGTTGTTGATGCTTCAGGGGATCCTCTTATTGGTGTAAATGTTTCAGTAAAGGGAATGACAATCGGTATAATTACCGATATGGAGGGTAAATATCAATTGGAAGTACCGGCCAATGCCATACTTGTCTTTTCTTATATAGGCTACCAGACGCAGGAGACTGTGGTGGGTTCTCAATCATCGATCAATGTAACATTAAAAGAAGACACTCAGAAACTGGACGAGGTTATAGTAGTCGGTTATGGAGTACAGAAAAAGGTAACGGTAACAGGTGCTGTTGCCAGTGTATCGGGAGAGGAGCTGAAAGCGTCTCCGACGAGTAACTTGACCAGTGCTATGGTCGGTCGTATGCCGGGTGTTATTGGTTTTCAAACTGCTGACGAACCGGGTGGCGGTAGTACGACAATTCGTATACGTGGTACTAACTCCTTGGGAAGTAATGATCCGTTGATTGTAATTGATGGTATACCTGATCGTGATGGTGGTATGAATCGTTTGAATCCGACTGAAATTGAATCTATTTCAGTATTAAAAGATGCTGCTGCCGCTATTTATGGTGCCCGTGCTGCCAATGGTGTAGTTTTGATTACTACCAAACGCGGTAAAGAAGGCAAACCGGTTGTTTCGTTCAATGCAAGTGGTGGATTCTCTAAGCCGACCCGCATACCGGAAATGACAAACTCGTATGAGTACGCAACAATGTTAAACGAAGTACTTCCGGGTTCTTTCTCAGATGAACAAATCGAGGGTTTCCGTACACATGCTGATCCATGGAAATATCCGGATACGGATTGGTTTGATGAAATTATAAAACCAGTTTCTCCTATCTATCGCGCTGATATCGGTATATCCGGCGGTACGGATAAAGTAAAATATTATGCTAATTTCGGTGCGAACGGGGAAGATGGTTTGTATAGAAATTCAGCCAACCGCTATGACCAGTATAGCTTGCGTACAAATTTAGATGTCAAGACCAGTCAATACGTAGATTTTCAGCTTGGAGTAGCTGCCCGTTTGGAAGATACCAAATATCCGGCTAAACAATCTGGCGATATTTTTGGTAATGCACGTCGTACCCGTCCGGATCAACCGGCATGGTGGCCAACAGGTGAACCGGGGCCGGCTATCGAACGTGGTGACAACCCGGCTGTGACGAGTACAGACCTTGCAGGTTTCGACCACTACAAAGACCAGTATATCCAGAACAACTTTTCCGTAAATGTAAAAGTGCCCTGGATCGAAGGTTTGATGTTGCGTGGTAACGCTTCTTATGATATCCATTTCCAGAATCGTAGAAAAATGGAAAAACCGGTTTATTTGTATTCCTGGGATGGAGTAAACGAAAGCAGTGAAGGCTTGAGCTCTTCCAAGCAATGGATAGATTCTCCGACATTGGAACGCAAACATACCGAACAACTCGGCTGGATGCTCAACGGTTTGATCGACTACAACCGTACATTCGGGAAACATACGCTCGGTGTTACATTCGGTATGGAAGGTCAGAAAAAACAATATGAAGAAACCTTCGCTTATCGTCAAGGGTTCATCTCTGATAGTAAACCTGAACTGAATTTAGGTGGTGAAGAAGGTCAGAAAGCAACTGGTTACTCCTGGAAAGAGACTCGTCTGAACTATTTCGGCCGTGTGTCTTATAACTATCTGGAACGTTATTTATTCGAATTCGTTTGGCGTGTCGATGGTTCCTACCGCTTTCCGAAAGATCAACGCTACGGTTTCTTCCCTGGTGTATCTGCAGCCTGGCGTGTGTCTGAGGAATCATGGTGGAAAGAAAATGTTCGTTTCATCGACTATTTTAAGTTGCGCGGTTCCGTGTCTCAGACTGGTAATGATGCCCTCGTAGATTCAGATAACAAATACGACCATTCCATCCAATATCTGACAACATATGCATTCAACAACAATGGTATAGCATTTGGTGGAGTTGAAAATAAACGATTGTATCCAAGCCGTACTCCGAACCCGAATATCACATGGGAAGTTGGTACGACCTATAACGTAGGTTTAGATCTCAAATTCTTACAGAACCGATTAAGTTGGGAGACAGATGTATTCTACCACAAACGTACGAATATGTTGATCTCACGTAATGCGTCTCTGCCGGAAATTACCGGTATCACCTTACCTCGTGAGAACCTGGGGGAAATGAAAAATCGAGGTTTTGAATCTTTGGTAAGTTGGCAAGACAAAATCGGCCAGGTAGAATATGGAGCCTCTTTGAATATGACATACGCAAGAAACCAGATAACCTTCTGGGATGAAGTGCAAAATGTTCCTGGATACCAGTTATCAACAGGTAAAGCAGTGGGTAGCCGCGACTTGTTGTTTTATGTAGCAGACGGTATTTTCCATACCCAGGCAGAAATCGATGAGGCGCGGGCAAAAGGTCTGTTGTATTCAGATAACACGGTGCCGGGCGATATTCGTTTTAAGGATATGAACGGTGATGGTAAAATCGATGGTTTGGATCGCGTCCGTCCGGAGAAGAACCAGGAGCCGCGCTTCGTTGCCGGTTTGACACTTACTGCCAGGTGGAAAGGCTGGGATATCATGTTATTATTCCAGGGTGCAACAGGGGCTCAGGTATACATCGAAACATGGTCCGGTCTGGTTGGTAATTTCCTGAAGAGTGACTTCGATAAACGGTGGACACCGGAAAATCCGTATTCGGAAGGGCCACGTGCATGGGACCGTGAGAATCAGTACTGGATTAACAATGATAACACCTATTTCTTGCGAAATGCCGATTACCTGCGTTTGAAGAATGCCGAGCTCGGATATACTTTTAATTTCGGAGGATTGAAGAAGGCAGGTATTTCCAATTTACGCCTCTATGCAAACGGTAGTAACCTGTTTACCATTGATGGTGTAAAAGATGCCGACCCGGAACAGCGCAGTAAAGACTTAGGAGATTATCCTCTGAGACAAATCATCAATTTTGGAGTTCAAGCAACATTCTAAAACGTAATTATTATGAAAACAAGACTAAAATATATTTGTCTTTCAGCTGTCGCAGGACTAACATTTTCATTCAGCTCCTGTTCCGACTTTATGGATCTGACACCGGAAGACCAGTATGACGAAGCAACCGTCTGGGCAGATGCCGATTTGACAAAATCAGTTGTTACCGATGTTTATTCGTATGTATGTGACATCGCACAAGAAGTAAATCCTGAAGCATGGACAGATGACGGGTTCTTTACACACGTATATGGATGTCGTGATATAAACGAAGCAACCGTCTCTCCTAGCAACTTGGCCGCTTACGATCGTGACGACTGTCCGTTTAGATGGAGCAAACAGTTTAAAGCGATCTACCGTGCCAATCTGGTATTGGAAAATATAGACAACGTTCCTCAGAAAACAGGGGTAGACTTGAATGTCCTGAAAGGTGAAACTTATTTTCTTCGGGCGTATATCTATACGGAACTGCTCCGTGGCTTTGGTGGCGTGCCTATCGTAGACCATGTGTACAGCATCGAAGAGGCTTCAGAAATGGAACTGCCACGTTCCAATGTGGCTGATGTTATGGATTTTATATTAAAAGACATTGAACAAGCTGTTAGCTTATTGCCGGAACAACAGACCGGTGCAAACTTAGGCCGTGCAACGAGGGGAGCCGCTAAAGCGTTGAAGGCTCGTTTATTGCTGCATATTGCCAGTCCGTTGTTTGCAGACCGTTCTGTCAACACTTTGGCATGTAATCAATACACAGGCGACCGGCAAGCTTTATATCAAAAGGCACTGGATGCAGCTAAAGAGGTAATTAACGATGGTAATTATTCACTTATCGACTGTAATGCAGGTACAATCAAGGATATTGCAGAAAAATTCCATAATATCATTATCACGAATAATGACGAAACAATCTGGTCCAAACAGTATGTAAACAAAGATAAGGATGCCGACAACTGGGTTCGTAACCGCGTAGCCTTACTGCATGGTCCGAATGGATACCACAACTGGGCAGGTACTGCTCCGACTCACGATTTGGTCATGGCATTTGAGACGGAAGACGGAAAGATCCCGAACACCTTGCTGAAAGCCGGCGAAGAAACAACTGTGAATCCGTATACAAACCGCGAACCACGTTTCTATGCAACAATCGGCTATGACGGAGCAGAATGGGGACGTCCCAGAGCCTCTGATGGAGCTGTGTTCGATGCAACTCCATTGGGTAACCTGCAGTTCGGATATTATGAATTGAGTAGCGGTGGTGCTGAAGTCAATGCCATACAATCAGTGGATGATGAAAATAATGCTATCAAAAAGCAACAATTCAACGGTATGGTTGGTGTAGATTCCCGTATGTCTAATATCGAAAACTGGAACGGAACGTACACAGGTTATCTGGAAAAGAAATTAATCGATGGTACGGTTTCTGCGACCGAGCATAATTTCCAGATCTGTCCGATGCCATATATTCGTTTGGCCGAAATGTACCTGATTGCAGCCGAAGCTTGTATTGAACTGAATAAGTTGGATGAAGCGGCTATTTATTTGGATGCCCTCCGTGGTCGTATCGGACGTCCGGATACAAGAGCTACTTTGGCTGTTCGGGGACAGGCTTTCAATCAGAATAATCTACGTGAGTTTTTGCGCCATGAACGTCGTGTAGAATTAACTTACGAGCATTCTCGTTATTATGATGTACGTCGTTGGATGATAGCTCCGGAGACAAGCAGTAAAAAGTTGACGGGTATCACTATTGTAGGTCGTTTGAAACCGGGTAAGACTGCTACGTTACCATATGTACATGATGAAGACGTTTATAATTATACCTGGACCGTCCTCAATCTGAACTACATAGAGAAACGTAAATGGGATAACAAGATGTATTTTGCTCCTATCAAACTGGAGGAGACATTACGTAATCCGGCATTGGAGCAGAATCCGGGTTTCAAATAGAAACATAAAGATATATAAATATTATTATGGCACGTTGATCGCGCAGGTTACTCTGTGGTATCAGCGTGCCATGTATACAATTGAATAGGTAAAGGAAGCGAAGTAATAGCTGTTTATAGATCAATATCAAATATTAATATTACGAAATTTATTGTACATATTACAGCATTTTGTAACTTTGGGCAATCTCTCAATTCGTAATTCGTAAAATAGTATTATCATGAAAAACAGAAAGCTAAGAATGGGCATGGTAGGTGGTGGAAGCGATGCTTTTATTGGAGCTATCCATCGTCGTGCGGCCTTTATGGACAATCAGATTGAATTAGTTTGCGGATGTTTCAGCGTAGACCCTGAAATTTCCAAGAGTTCCGGACTCTCTTATTTCCTTCCGGAAGATCGTATTTACAGTACTTATCAGGAAATGTTCGAACATGAAATGACTTTGCCGGAAGGTGAACGGATGGATTTTGTGACCATCGTGACACCTAACCGCTGGCATTTCGAACCTGCTATGATGGCTCTTCAAAGAGGGTTCCATGTCGTAGTGGATAAACCGATGACATTCTCGCTGGAGGAAGCTAAACAACTTCAGAAAAAAGTGGAAGAAACAGGACTGATCCTGGCACTTACACATGTATATTCTGCTTACCCGGCTGTGAAAGAGGCCAAAACCCGTATTGCCAGAGGCGATCTGGGTACGCTTCGCCGTGTTTATGTGGAATATCTGCAGGGCTGGCTTTCCGACCGCATCGAATTGCAGGGAGGAAATAATGCGGGATGGCGTACAGACCCGAAACGTTCAGGAAAAGCGGGTTGTATCGGTGATATCGGTACGCATGCCTGGCATTTGAGCGAATATATAACCGGCCTGAAAGTACAGGAGGTTTGTGCCGACCTGAATGCGTTCGTACCCGGACGTCCGATCGATGACGATGGCGCCGCTTTCCTGCGTTATGAGAACGGGGTTGTTGGAACGCTTACCGCATCGCAGATCGCTGCCGGGGAAGAAAATAACATCCGTATCCGTATTTACGGCGATAAAGGCGGTCTGGAATGGCAGCAGCAGGAACCGAACACTTTATACGCCAAATGGTCGAATAAGCCGACTGAGGTGATCCGTATGGGAAACAACGGTTTTATCGGCGATACGGCTAAAATGAATACACGTACGCCGGGTGGTCACCCGGAAGGTTTCATCGAAGCTTTTGCTAATATCTACCGGAATTTTGCCCATACCGTGATGAGTATCAAGAAGGGAGAAACTCCATGCGAAGAATGTCTGGATTTCCCGACTGTTTATGACGGTGTGAGAGGTATGCAATTCATTGAAACAATGGTGGAAGCCGGATACAATGAAAATGTGAAATGGCAGAAATGGGTGGATTGATTACCGCCACAGTAGTAAATCAAAGATAGAAATGAAATTAAAAATGTTAGTTTGCTGTTGTTCCCTCGTTGGAATAACAGCATTCGCTCAGAAAAATGAGTGGAGAGATCCGAACGTGAATGCGGTGAACCGTGCTCCGATGCATACTAACTATTTTGCGTTCGAAACAGAGGATGCAGCGTTAAAGGGATGTAAGGAATCGTCAGGTAATTTTATGACTTTGAACGGAACCTGGAAATTTAACTGGGTGAAAGATGCCGATGCCCGTCCGACAGATTTTTATCAGGTCGGTTTCAATGATAAAGGCTGGGCGAATATGCCGGTTCCGGGGATATGGGAACTGAATGGTTTCGGTGATCCGTTGTATGTAAATATAGGATATGCCTGGCGGAACCAGTTCAAGAACAACCCGCCTGAAATTCCCGTAGAAAATAATCATGTCGGTTCTTACCGTAAGGAAATCGTAGTTCCGGCAGACTGGAAAGGAAAAGAAATATTCGCTCATTTCGGCTCGGTGACTTCCAATATGTATCTTTGGGTGAATGGCCAGTATGTCGGTTACAGCGAAGACAGTAAGCTGGAAGCTGAGTTTGACCTGACGAAATATCTGAAACCGGGTAAGAACCTGATCGCATTCCAGACTTTCCGCTGGTGTGACGGTACTTATCTGGAAGACCAGGACTTCCTGCGTTTATGCGGTGTAGGGCGCGATTGCTATCTGTATGCCCGTAATCCGAAGCATATCCAGGATATCCGTGTAACTCCGGATCTGGATGCCCAGTATAAGGATGCTACGTTAAATGTAAGTGTAAACCTGAAAGGTAGCGGCGTTGTAGATGTGAAACTGCTGGATAAACAGGGCAATTCTGTGGCTACTGCATCTTTGAAGGGGGCTGGTAAGGTATCGACTGATATCGCAGTCGCCAATCCGCTGAAGTGGACCGCAGAAACTCCGAACCTGTATACGCTGGTTGCCACATTGAAAGACGGTAATAAAGAGTTGGAAGTAATTCCGGTGAAAGTCGGCTTCCGTAAGATCGAACTGAAGAACAGCCAGATCCTGGTGAATGGCCAGCCGGTATTGTTCAAAGGAGCGGACCGCCATGAGATGGACCCCGACGGAGGTTATGTCGTATCCCGCGAGCGTATGCTGCAGGATATCAAAGTAATGAAAGAGTTTAACATCAATGCAGTCCGTACCTGCCATTATCCGGATGCAAACTTATGGTATGACCTGTGCGATGAATATGGTATCTATGTCGTTGCCGAAGCCAACGTAGAGTCTCACGGTATGGGATATGGCGAAGAAACATTGGCTAAGAATCCGGCGTATGCAAAAGCTCATATGGAACGCAACCAGCGCAATGTACAACGTGGTTTCAACCATCCGTCCATTATTTTCTGGTCGCTGGGTAATGAGGCTGGTTTCGGGCCGAACTTTGAAGCATGCTATACCTGGATCAAGAATGAAGACAAGAGCCGTGCCGTTCAGTACGAACAGGCAGGTAAGAATGAGTTTACCGATATCTACTGTCCGATGTATCTGGATTATAAGAGAAGCGATGAGTATTGCAATAGCAATGTAGATAAACCGCTTATCCAGTGTGAATACGCACATGCAATGGGTAACTCGCAGGGTGGATTCAAAGAATATTGGGATCTTGTCCGTAAGTATCCGAAGTATCAGGGTGGTTTTATCTGGGACTTTGTCGATCAGTCTTTGCGTACAAAGAATAAAGAAGGCGTTGAATTTTATGGTTATGGGGGTGACTTTAACCGTTATGACGCTACCGATAATAACTTCCTGGATAACGGTTTGATCAGTCCGGATCGTAAGCCGAATCCGCATATGCATGAAGTAGGCCATATTTACCAGTCGATCTGGGTTACTCCTTCGGACCTGGCGAATGGCGTTGTGAATGTTTATAATGAAAACTTCTTCCGTGATCTGGATGGCTACTATGCTGAATGGGAACTGCTGGCTGACGGCGAAGTTGTACAGACCGGTATGATCAAAGATCTGGAAGTAGCTCCGCAGCAAACAAAATCCGTTAAACTGAATTACAGTACGGAGGGAATCTGTAAATGTAAAGAATTGCTGCTGAATGTCGCATTCAAACTGAAAAAGGCGGAAACGATGTTGCCTGCCGGATATACAGTCGCAAAGAATCAGCTGGTGGTTCGTCCGTACAAAGCGCCGGAACTGAAACTGGCTAATGTGGAGAAAGTGAACATTGCCACTGTAACTCCGACGATCAGGGAAAACGATTATAATTATCTGATCGTTTCCGGCGAAAACTTCCTGATCGAATTTAGCAAACACGACGGATTCCTTTGCAAATACGATGTGAAGGGGTTGGCTTTGATCGATGAAGGCGGTAAACTGACACCGAATTTCTGGCGTGCTCCGACCGATAACGACATGGGAGCCGGTTTGCAGAATAAATATGCGGCCTGGAAAGAACCGGGGCTGAAACTGACTTCATTAACGAATAAGATCGAAAACGGTCAGGCGGTAGTCAATGCGGAATATACGATGGATGCCGTATCGGCAAAATTATCCGTTTCCTATACTATAAATAATGAAGGTGCAGTGAAAGTATCCCAGAAGATGGTTGCCGATAAGTCGGCTAAAGTATCCGATATGTTCCGTTTCGGTATGCAAATGCAGATGCCGGAAGAAATGTCGCTGATCAAATATTATGGACGTGGTCCGTGGGAAAACTATTCTGACCGTAACAATGTGACCGATCTGGGTAAATTCTGCCAGACAGTTGATGAACAGTTTTATTCTTATATCCGTCCGCAGGAAACTGGTACGAAAACAGATATCCGTTGGTGGAAACAGACGAATAAAGGTGGTAATGGTTTGATGTTCGTTGCCGAGGCTCCGTTCTCTGCTTCTGCATTGAATTATTCGATCGAATCGCTGGACGATGGTGTACAGAAAGATCAGAGACACTCCGAACTTGTTCCGAAAGTCGATTATACCAATCTTTGTATCGATAAGGTACAGATGGGACTAGGTTGTGTGAACAGTTGGGGGGCACTTCCGTTGGAGAAATATCGTTTGCCTTATGGTGATTATGAATTTACTTTCATTATGACACCTATCCAATCGAATCTCTGATATAATTATAACAGCTGGAAGGGTTGATACGGATGTCGACTCTTCCAGCTTTTCGATTTTATTTCATATTCCTGAAAATAATTAAAAAAAGCATAATCCGTTTACGTATTACGTTAAATCGCCTCGTATGCTTTCTTTATATTAAGGAAAATACTACTTTTATTGCCGATTTTTAAATCTAATCTTAGACTAAGTGTAAAATTGAATACCATAAAACAGATGGCTACTAACAAAAATTCTAATCGATATTCATCAGACCAGAAGAAGAAGAGTTTTTTTAAAGGAAAGACCTTTATGCTTCTTGCAGGAGTGGTTTTTGGTGCCGGGGTAATGATCCTGGCTTATAATACTTCTGTCTATTTTTCCTCCGACGAATCCTGTATGATGTGTCATGTGCATCCGCATGTGGAAAATAGCTGGAAGTTATCAAAGCATGTCAATAACAGAAGCGGTGTGAAAGTACATTGCGTGGACTGTCACCTTCCGCCTAAAAACGATACCTGGAACCATTATACGGCAAAAGCTAAGTTGGGTTTGAAAGATGTTTGGTCTTATATGACCAAAGACAGTGCCGATTTTGACTGGGACGTAAAGTCGGAACTGGATCATGCCGTTAAGTATATCCCGAACGAATCATGTAAAGAGTGTCACCAGAATTTGTTCCCGGAAGGAATAACAAACGATGGGATTACCGCGCACCTTTATTATGATGAGAATGAAAAGAAACTGGACTTACAATGTATCAGCTGTCACCTGGATGCAGGACACTATAATCCGAATTACAACCATTCGAAGCTGACTGGTATTCCCGGACTGGCTGCCGGCTCTTCGGTTGTCGATACCAGTTTGTATTTTAAAGCACCTGCGCAGGTAACAAGTTTCGCCGACTATGTAGAACAGATACCCGGAACTCCGGTGTCTTTCAAAATGGTTGCCGTTCCCGGCGGTTCATTCAAAATGGGTAGTACAAGCAAGGAACCGTTCCATCAGCCGGATGAAGCTCCTGTCCGTAATGTGACAGTCAGTCCGTTCTTTATGGCAGAAGTGGAAGTGACCTGGGATCAATACTGGTCATTCTATGGAAGTACGATGAGTGAAGGACGTACTCCTCCCGAAACTGTATATGCAAACAACAGCAATCCCGATGTAGATGCCATATCCGGTCCGACACCTCCGTTCGGATTCCCCGACCAGGGTTGGGGTGGCGGTGACCGTCCGGCTATCACGATGACACATTATGCGGCAGAAACATTCTGTCAGTGGTTATCGAAGAAGACAGGTAAGAAATATCGTTTGCCGACTGAAGCCGAATGGGAATATGCAGCCCGTGGCGGTACGGAAACTCCTTACTTCTTTAGCGGCAGCCCGAAAGATTTCTCTGATCAGGGATTCTGGCGTAAGTTCTTTGATGCAAAAACCGACAGCATCAGCTCGTTCGTTATTTACAGCAAGAACAGTAAGAATAAGACACAAGAACCGGAAATGGTGAAAGCCAATCCGTTCGGTTTAAAAAATATGTTGGGTAATGTCATGGAATACTGTGCAGACAAGTATGATCCTGAAGCTTACAGCAAGGGTGGCGAATCTGTTACAGATCCGTTGGTAACCGATGGAACAGAATGGGTAGTACGTGGAGGTAACTATACTTCCGATGCTGCAGATCTGCGCTCGGCAGCCCGTGATTATACAAAACATGAAGCGTGGTTAAAGACCGACCCGCAGCAGCCAAAAAGTATCTGGTGGTACTCTGACATACGTGGTATTGGTTTCCGCGTAGTTTGCGAGCCGGATTCATCAATCAAGTAGACTAGTGTAAAAATAATATCAATTCTTTAAAATTTTGCTATATCATGAAAAAGGAAAACAGTATCAGTAGAAGATCATTTTTAAAGAGCTCAGCGATGGCCGGTGCCCTGGGGGCAATCGGTACAGGTAGCGCAGCAAGTGTGGTTTTAACCTCATGTGGCGGAGGAGAAAAAGCAGATGCTTTGAAACCGCTGAAAGAACCGGGTACTTATTATATTCCTGAATTGCCCGACCTGGCAACAGACGGAAAAGAACTGAAAGCCGGTGTTATCGGTTGTGGCGGACGCGGTTCCGGTGCAGCTTTCAACTTCCTGAATGCAGCGAATGGTCTAACGATCATAGCATTGGGCGATACTTTTCAGGAAAGAGTAGATGATTTGGCAGGCAAGCTGAAAAAAGAAAAGAATATCGATATACCGGCCGATAAGCGTTTTGTAGGTCTGGATGCTTATAAACAGGTAATAGATAGTGGGGTAGATGTTGTGATTATTGCAACTCCTCCCGTATTCCGTCCGGTACATTTCCAGTATGCAACAGAAAAAGGAAAGCATTCGTTCCTGGAAAAACCGATCTGTGTAGATCCGGCAGGTTATCGTACGATTATGGCTACAGCTAAACAGGCAGAAGCTAAGAATCTTCGCGTAATCACAGGTACACAACGTCATCACCAGCGTTCTTATGTAGAATCTTACAAAAAGATCATGGAAGGTATGATCGGTGAGATCACTGGCGGTACGGTTTACTGGAACCAGAGTATGTTATGGTTCCGCGAACGTCAGAAAGAATGGAACGATTGCGAATATATGATCAAAGACTGGGTGAACTGGAAATGGTTATCCGGCGACCATATTGTTGAGCAGCATGTACATAATATCGACGTATTTACCTGGTTTAGCGGTCTGAAACCTGTTAAGGCTGTCGGTTTCGGTTCTCGCCAGCGCCGTATTACCGGTGACCAGTATGATAATTTCAGTATCGACTTCACTATGGAGAACGGTATCCATATGCATAGTATGTGTCGTCAGATTGACGGTTGCGTGAGCAATGTAAGCGAATTTGTCCAGGGTACGAAAGGCTCATGGGACAGCTCTACTATGGAGATTAAAGACCTTGCAGGCAATGTGATCTGGAAATACGATTACGAAGCAGAGAAAGCAAACTTCAAGCAGACTGACCCGTATACACTGGAACATGTAAACTGGATTAACAGCATCCGTGGCAACAAACCGCTTCAGCAGGCATCTGAAACAGCTGTTTCAAATATGGCTGCTATTATGGGACGTGAATCGGCTTACTCCGGTGCAGAAACAACATGGGATTCCATGACTGCATCTCCATTGGATTATACTCCGAAAGACCTGAATCTGGGTAAGATGGATATGAGCACATTTACTGTTCCGGTTCCGGGTAAACCTCTCGATCAAAAGAAATAAGTTATGACTCTGAATAGAAGAAACTTTTTAAGAACAACTTTGTCCGGTGCTGCGGTAGCGGCCGTTAGCACCGGTGCGTTGGCTTCCTGTGCCGGTAAGGCTGCTTCGGACGAGAAATGTCCGGAGACAAAGTCTTGCTGTAACACGAAGGCTAAACTGAACATCTCTTTCCAGGAAGGCATTGCGCCGGGTGAAAACCTGAACCAGAAGCTGGACTATATGGAGAAGCTGGGTGTTGTCGGTTTCGAGCCGGGCGGACGTGGTTTGAAAGACCGTGTAAGCGAGATCAAGCAAGCTCTGAGTGGTCGTGATATCAAAGTCAGTGCCATTTGTGCCGGTTTCGACGGTTTTATTCTTTCTACCGATCCGGCTATCCGCAAGCAATGTATGGATACGATGAAGGAAATCATCACGGCTGCCGGCGAACTGGGGTCGACTGGTGTTATTATCGTTCCTGCTTTCAACGGCCAGGTTCCTGCGCTTCCTCATAACCAGGAAACCCGCGACTTCCTGTGCGAACAGTTCACGGAGATGGGTAACCATGCTGCACAGAACGGAACGACAGTAATTTTTGAACCTCTGAACCGCAAAGAATGTTTCTATATGCGCCAGGTGGCCGATGCTGCTTCCGTATGCCGGGATATCAATAATCCGGGTGTGCGTTGCATGGGTGACTTCTGGCACATGACCTGGGAAGAAACTTCCGATATGGGAGCGTTCATTTCAGGTGGCGACTATCTGCAACACGTGCATGTGGCAAGCCGCAAACGTCGTAGCATGCCGGGTGAAGACGGTGACGCAGATAACTATGTAGACGGCTTCAAAGGATTGAAGATGCTGGGTTATGACAAATACGTAAGTTTCGAATGCGGATGCCAGGGCGATCGTAATATCGTTGTTCCTGCCGCAGTGGAACTCTTGCGCAAACAATGGGAAGAAGCATAAATTATGCCTTTAGTATATCCTAATATGCAAATGAGTGAGGTGGTGGAAGAACATCCCTCACTCATTCCTGTAATCAACCGGTTCGGTATCCGCCTCGGATTGGGGGATAAATCGGTGAAAACGATCTGTGACGAGTATCAGCTGGATACGGATTTCCTGCTGACGGTGATCAACACCTTTCTGAATGAGGAATATTTCCCGGAGAGGAAGTTGCAGACATTCCATACTTCACAGATTATCGATTACCTGACCAAGACCAACCAGTATTATTTACGTTATCAACTGCCGAACATAGAGCGGCATCTTACTTCTTTTATCTCTATGAGTACCCCGGGAAATAATACGTTGAACCTGATCGGCAAGTTCTTCTCTTCTTTCAAAGAAGAACTGACAGCGCGTATCGAGAAAGACGACAAGGTATGGTTCCCGTATTGCCAGGCATTAAGTGAAAAGATCAACGGTTGCCAGGCTTCCGACGAGACCGGAGTGCTCCAGCTTAGTGGTGAACAGCGGTTGGAGGATCCTATCGAAGCACTGCTTTCCGACTTGAAAGGCATCATGGTCAAACATCTTTCGGGCGATTATAATGAGAATTTATGTTATGCCGTGATCTTCGGTATCAGCAGCCTTGAAAAAGACATCAAACAGCATAACCGTATCCGTTACCGTATTCTGACTCCGATGGTTTCAGCCATGGAGAAATTATGTAAATAGTCCGTATTGATGCATAAAACCAGGCAAATAGCGATCATTTTATCCGATACTTTACAGAGCATTGGCCTTCAGAGCTTGTTAACCGACTATTTCCCTCCGGTGGAAGTGTGTTGGTTCCCAACGTTCGAAGCCTTTAATGCTGCCGGTTGCAACGATACGTTCGATTACTATTTTACCTCTCCCGAAACCCAGGTTATGAATGGCGACTTTTTCCTGCCCCGCCGTAGTAAAACAATCGTGTTGATCGATGGTGCAGAAGGTGACGGAGGTATATCCACTACAAACCATATTACAGTAAAAGCCTCCCAGGAGATCATCATCGAGCAGTTGCAGCTCTTATTAGCCAACGACAATTCCGGCAATCTATCCGGCGATACGAACAAAGACCTCTCCACCCGCGAAACCGACGTTCTCCAATTGATCGTAAAAGGTATCACCAACAAGGAGATAGCGGACAAACTAAGCATCAGCCTCAACACAGTCCTTACCCACCGTAAGAACATCACTGCTAAATTAGGTATCAAAACCGTTTCCGGTTTAACGTTCTACGCCATCATGAACGGGATTATTTCGGGAGATGATATAGAGTTATAAGTTTCGGTAATAATTATCAAAATCTTCGCAATGTAGATAATAGGTAGTCATTTCGGAAATGCCTTGTATCTTTTTTTTCATTAATTGAGTGGAAACCACATCCCATTGGGAAGTCGTATTTGCCAGTACATTCAGACTCATCAACCCGCACAGCGCGCTTGCCGAACATGGATGATGAAGTCGGCAAATACATGTTTCGGTTGATAATTTTTGAGATAAGATTAAATCATATAATTCTTTGGATGTCATACTAGTGTTCGGTTTAAGTTGTCAAGTTATTCCAGATTCATAATCTCATTCAATGGTTCCGCTAGCTTGGTAAATACTCTGTTCAGATCGTTTGTTACTTCATTAATATCTGCCAGACCATCTTCCGTTTCTTCTGCCAGATAATAATTAACGTATTTGTCAATCTGTTCTTTTCGGGAGAAATAACGTATACCTTGTATGAAGTAAGGACTATGTGAACTAACCACAACGGGAATACCTGCTTTTGCCAGGTTGACAAGCAAATGAGCAAATTCAACTTGCCATTTGGGATGTAGATGGTTTTCCGGTTCATCCCAGATCAACATTTTATTTTCATTGATCATATCAGCTTCTAACAATAACTGGATCATCCCGAAACTTTTTATACCGGAAGCAACATTTATTGGAGAGAAAGATCGATTTTTTTTCTTCCAGACAAGGCTACGGCTATTACTATCATATGCAAAAGAACCACCGGTGATAGATTTTATATTAAAGATATCATTCCTCTGACCTTTTGTTCTAAGGTATTTACTACTATAATCCAACTTTGTTGCGATATCTTTAATATGGGTTGCAACCATAGGAGAAAACATTAAAGAAGGAGTAAGCCGCTCTTTTTCAACTTCCCGATAGGTTGTTGTTCTTAATAAGGCATCTAATAAATGTATATATAGAGGAGATTCCACATATGTTATATCATCTAATACAGACTCAGAGTTCATTTCATAAATAATATCTGTAACCTCATTTGCTGAGAGTTTTATATTTACAAAACTTTTGTCTGAATCATATTTGATGGATGAATAGTCTGTTTTGACAGAACAGATATTATTTAGAAATTCAGATTCAATATACGATTGAAATTCAGCTAATTCAACTTTCATGGATCGTATGTATTTACTGCAAACTTACAAAATATTCTTATCCCTCCACTACCTTCCACTCTTCTATATTCCGTGTTTCAAAAAGAATCTTTACATTTGCGCACTACCCGCTATTGGGTGGTAATATCCAAAATCCTAATAATTACCGTGGTTCACGAAAGAAGCAGATGATTGTGAAACAGATTTTGAACGTTGGTTATATTTATTAAAGCATATGGATACATTAGACAGAATGCCTTTCAAGGCACAAAAAGCCGTATTCGACAAACTCTGGCGGTTGCTGACGTGGCTAACCTGAGCAAAGAAGAACGTATCCAGTACGACGAAGCACTGAAACGTTACCGAGACTATAAGAATACGATCGACTATGCCGAAGAGAGAGGAATAAAGAAAGGCTTTGAACAAGGTATAGAGAAAGGTTTGAAACAGGGTATGAAGCAAGGCAAAGAGCAGGGTATGAAACAAGGACTGAAACAAGGTCATAACGAAGGTCTCCGTCAAACCGCCCTCAACATGAAAACAATGCAACTCCCTCTGGAGGTCATCATGCAAGCCGGGGGCGTAAAATAAACTGTGTCATGCGCTGTTTTTCTTTCAAGCTCATCGGTCGGGGATCGG
>NZ_BMPB01000021.1 GCF_014647375.1 Parabacteroides faecis | reverse complement strand
AGAACACTGACCTAATCTCTTGCCAAAGAGATATTTGCTATGCTACATTACGTGCGCACTGAAAGTGTAGTATGCACCGTCTTCGGTAATAACCGCCAGATTACTCTCCCGGCTAAAATCCCGCAGGGCAGCTTTCACACGCAGTACGTTTTCCGTACCGTCGGCTTTTGCCGCCAGAAGATCTGCCGAACCTAAATCCACATAGCGGATAGCGGAGGGGAAAATGATATGCACCGTTTTGGAAAATGTTACCTCCAGCGCATGGGGCGGTATCATCCGGTTGAATGTCAGCGGACGGGTAAGTCCGTCGAAATAATCACCCGTTGAGGGGTTTTGCTGTGCGTTAGCCGCAAATACTGTCGCTATGAAAGCGAACATCAAAAAAATCTTTTTCATTACTTGTTTTTTTAAGTGTTTATAAAATGGAATTTTTAGTGGTTGTCTTTATTTCATGGGTGGCAGGAGCAATACTTGATAACCCGCTTTGAGCGTTATTTTTACCGTCCGCATCTTTTTACTGACATACTGCGATGCGCCTTGAATAGCACTTCGTCCCAAATCTGCTAACAGTTGAGAACCAGCATCATCCGTTATCGTAATACTGCTACCCATGCCCGAACCCATATTGGCGGCTATCTCTTTGACAGCGTTTATTTCCTCCGATCCCGGCACGGAAATACCCTGTCCGCCGTCCAGATCATAGACCAGCAGTTCAACCGGGATAACATTTCCGGCATGTTGGACGGCGTTAATGGTAATGCCCATCCTTTCGCCCGTAATGCGTGCCGAACCATTTACTACCGTGTTGGCAGGGATCAGGTACTTTCCTGCCATCATGGGTTCCAACAGGCGCAAGCCCACTTCCTGCCCGTCAGTAATCGTTACCGTCTGATAGACACACGCACTGATGCTGTTTTTCTCTTTCACTTCCTCGTTCCCAGCTACCGTATTAAATCCCCAATTCCGGGGTTTGACAAATTCTTCCATAAAGACTGAATCCGGCATAGGGGCAGCAAGTAGCGATACCACATTGTGGCGCACTTGTGCAACGGGCTGTACGGCTACCTTACCGCTTGCTGTATTGGCAACCGTTTGTGCCGTATTTCCGCTGGAGGGTTGTTCCCCGCCGCCCATATAGCGGGCGGCGATGGCGTAGGACTTTTCGATCATCGCCAGTTGATCCTCTTCGGAAGACTTGCGCTCCTGTTCTTCTGTTAGCTGGCGTTCCAATTCCTGTATGCGTGATTCCAAAGCAAGCTGTGCCTGTTCATCCGTTTTCGTGGCAGGTTCTTCGTAGAAACTACCTAACTGGCGGTTTACATCCTGATAAGCATTGTTTGAAGTCCGGAAAGCATTACCGCTCCGGGAAGATTTGTTTCCCGATTCCGGTTCTTCATAAGAATCGGGCGATTGAGGGGTTATTTTTACCCGTTCCTCTCCGGTTTCATTTTCTTCACCCAGGCTAAAGGCGAAATCCTGCAAGGAGCGCATCTTTTCCTGTTGTTTACTCTGCATGGCTTCCTGCATATAGGCATCCCGCTTGTCCGATATAATGCCGCTTTCTTTGGGAGTGGGCAGGTCGGTATTGAAACCGTCCTTTTGTTCCTCTGTCTTATCCCCTGACGGGGCAAAGATGAGCCACATCGACCCGGCGAACAGCAGGAACAGCAGCGGGAAGATGATCATCTTCTTACGCTTCTGAAGCTCTTGGGGCGTGAGTTCCTTTTTCTCTTTTCCCGCCACAGGCTTATTCTGATTCTCGTTCGTACTCATAATTAAAATCGTTTATTTGTTTTACACTGTCCAGTTGCGATTCTTTTTGCCGGAGTTCCAGTTCCAACCGCTCTATATGCTGTATCTGCATCTTTTCGCCGTTCCCTCTACCGATGCGGTAAATAGATGAGATCGTGAAATAGATAGACAGCCCGCTAAGTGTCAGAACCATAAAAATGGTTATCAGTATCCGCGCATCCTTACCGAGCGATCCGCACGCATAGCGGAGGCGGTCGCTCACCCATTGGGCGGGTTTAATCCGTTTTTTCTTTGCCATGACTTTATCGTGCTAATGTCCGCAGGTCGCGGTTTTCGATTATTTCAAACTTTTCCATCGCAAACCCGTGTGGATTATTATCGCTTCTTACCGAGTTGATAAGGTTGCACCGGGTAACCAGAGAACGCTCCGTGATATTACTCTCCCGGATAATCATTTGCCGGGCGTAAGTCATGGCACGGTAGGGATAAGCCCCCATATCAATCGCCACGCTATCCACCTGAATGGTCTGGTTAATATTGCCCGACACAATGCGGTTATAGTACCCTTTCTCCTGCATATCCTGATAATATGCAAAGGCACTCTTATCGACCAGAAACAAAGCTCTGTTGATATTGGATTCGATAGCCGAACGGTCGGGCGAAAGGGTAAAAAAGAGTTCGTGAAACCTTTTTATATGCTCTTTCGCTTCCACGGGGCGATTTTGTGACAAATCCTGTGAGAGTGCCAACATAAGGGATTTACCCTCGTCCAAAATGTAAATCTTCTGTCGCTGGGCTTCTGCAAACTGATAGGACTTGATTACGCTGAATACCGCCACTATTGCACACAAACAGAGGAAGACGATACCGAACATCCGTATCTGTTTGAAACTACTTTCTATGTTTTTTAATGATTTAAACTCCATATTTTTAATGATTAAAATTGATAAACCTGCGGTTTACGGCGTAGGGCCGCCACCTCCCTGTGTCTGATAATTCTGCCCGTTTGGTGCGCCACCACCGCCACCACCACCGCTGCCGCTACCTCCCCCGGTTCCTCCCCCGGACGATTTACTACTACGATGTGTCGCCTTACCCATCAGGTTTCCGGCGATTGCTCCGCCTACGCCCGCTGTAAATGCTCCGGCTCGGCTGATACCACCCATCGCTCCGCTTGCTCCGCCACCTGATTGGATAATCCACTCGGCAACGGTCGGTACGCTGAAATAGCCTATAATGCCGATGATGAGGAAGATTATATATACGCCATTACTTCCGTCCGGTATGTAGGACGGGTCTTGGAGCGCGGCAATATCCGCCTGTAACATCAAAGCCTGAATTTTAGAGAGTACCGCCGAGAATATGTCGGCCACGGGCAGCCAGAGGTACACGCTGATATACCGCGCTATCCAGTTGGTTAATGTAGATTGAAAACCGTCGTAAATACTAAGGGCAAAAGAGAGCGGCCCCAAAATGGCGAGGACAACCAAAAAGAAGGTTCTAAGGGTATCAATCGTTAGTCCGGCGGCGTTGTAGAGCAATTCAAAGAAATCGCTGACGAGTTGCCGGAACCACATTTTAATATTATACCACGTATGTTCCCACCACATCGACACCATTGTGCCGAGTTGCCGGATGCCGAGTTCCGAGAATTTTTCCTCGTAAACCTCGTCATTGACGAGCCACTCCTTTCCCTCTCGTACCCGTGCTTCATATTCCAACGCATCCCGTTGTTGCTGTAATGATTCCACATTTTCTATCTGGCTTTCCAAAATGCCGTGCGCCCCCGTTACTACGGGCGACATAACGGCATTGATAGTCCCCAACACAATGGTCGGAAAGAACATGATACAAAGCCCGATAGCAAACGGTCGCAAGAGCGGAAACACGTCGATAGGTTCGGCGCTTGCCAGCGACTTCCATACCCGGTAAGCCACATAGAACAATGCGCCGAGTCCGGCCACCCCTTTGGCGACACCGATCATGTCGGCACAAAGGGGCATCATATCCTGATACAGATTCCGGAGAATCTGATGCAGGTTTTCAAAATCTATTGCAAGTAATGTCATGGCTTACCAATATCTTTCTGATGGTTTACCATAGAGCGCACGCACCCTCTCCATATCTCCCTTTTGCTGACTTCTTATAAAAGAGATGGAGATATTCTTATTGGTATAATACTTCGTCAGGTTGCGGTAATCGACCATTTTGGTGTAAATCTGGTCGATCACGTCCATGCGCTCCTTATCCGACAGGGAAAGACCGTTTCCGGAGGTAACGACATTTTTCAGTTCCGTTACCAAAGCCCCGCCTTCTTCCAGCAGTTTGGCATATCCCAGCGCGATGGCTTCCAGTTCGTTCACGCTGAAATTGGGATCGGACACCATCCGGTTGAACCCGGCTGAATAGATATTGGTAATCTCGCTGATCATTTCGATAGTCAGCTTGACTTTACGGGCATCCTTGATTATGCCATGCACCGACTTGAGCGCATCGTAGTAGGCTTTTCCCTGCTCATAGATTTTTACCGTTTCCTTTACGTTACTGACCAGATTACTCACGGTGGAAGATGATTTGACCACCTGCTGGATGTTCTGCACCAGATTGGATGGGTCGAGAACCGCCCATTGCGCTTTCGCCTGAAATGTGAAGCCGAAAACAGCAACACACATGATTAAAAAGAATCGTTTCATATTTTTACTTTTTTATTCGTTTAATACTTCGTTGATAAGGGAGAGAATCAGCCTTGAAACAGCTAATCCTCTGCCCTGTAATAGTCCCCTTCGGTTGAAAGGGTAAGCACATCCCTCAGCGGGTCATAGTAAATGGCAATCCAGCCGTACAGGTTAAAGAATACAGTACCGCCATAGCGGAATATCCGGGTCGTGATACTGTCCCCTGTGCTGTAACTGTACGTTATCCGATATCCATTGCCATTGCGGACGACATTCACTTCCGGCGAACCGAAAGAACTTTTCCAACGACCCTGTAAATCGGCCATCCGGAAACTATTGTCCACAGGTTGGGCAGGTATATATTCTTTCCTGTACATAGCCTGCCTATTTTTCGGTTTTACTTTCAGCAAGCTGCTTGATCGCCAACTCAATATCGCCGCCCAGCTTTTCGGCCAGCGCCATCACCTCCATTTTCTCCGATTCTTCGGTCGTGTAGGTCAGGTACTCCGACATAGAAACCTCGGTGGCATAGACAGCGCTTTTCACACCGCCCAAACCAATCCAGACCTCTTTGTAAAGCCTGCCGGGATGGTTGGACATATTGATGGAAAGTATCTGCGAACGCTCTTTGTCGGTCAGTCCGAGCAACGATTGGATTGCATCGAAGCGGTTCATGAATTTCCGCTGGTCTAAGAGGATTTTGCAGTCCGAATTGTTGATGATACTCTCTTTGACCACGGGACTGGAAATAATATCATCGACTTCCTGCGTAACCACGATTGCCTCACCGAAATATTTCCTGACCGTCTTATACATATAGCGTAGATATTCAGCCATATTCGCCGAAGAAAGCGCCTTCCAAGCCTCTTCCACGATCAATTGTTTTCGGACACCTTTCAGCCTGCGCATCTTATTGATAAAGGCTTCCATTATGATGATCGTGACCACGGGAAACAGTTCTTTGTTATCTTTTATCGCATCTATTTCAAAGACAATGAAGCGTTTAGATAACAAATCCAGTTCGTCGGCAGAGTTTAACAGGAAATCGTACCGGCCACCTTTATAATAAGGGCGCAGCGTGGTCAGGAGATTAGAAATATTGAAGTCCTCTTTCTCAACCGCTATTTCCCTGTTATTCAATTCTTCCCTGAAATCATTTTTCAGGTATTCATAGAATGTATTAAAACAGGGGATGATAGAACGGTCTTCCTGAATACGGTGTATATAACCCGACACAGCATTTCCCAATTCCCCGCTTTCCGTCTTGCCTGCTTTTTCATCCGCACTTTTCCACAAGGTCATAAGCAGCGTGACGATACTGTCCATCTTTTCCGTTTCAAACACATAGTCGTCCGTAAAAAACGGATTAAAAGAAATCGGAGATTTTTCGGTATAGGTAAAATAAATACCGTCCTGCCCTTTGGTTTTACGCCGGATCAGTTCGCACAATCCCTGATAGCTGTTTCCCGTATCGACTAAAACGACATGAGAGCCTTGCTCGTAGTATTGGCGTACCATGTGATTCATAAAAAATGACTTCCCGCTGCCCGAAGGCCCCAAAACAAACTTGTTCCGGTTGGTAATGATTCCCTTTTTCATCGGCAAATCGGATATATCCAAATGAAGCGGTTTCCCAGAAACCCTGTCGCACATTTTTACCCCGAAAGGGCTTGGCGAATCCTTATAGTTGGTTTCCTCCGTGAAGAAACAGAGCGCCGGTTCGATGAACGTGTAAAACGATTCCTCTGCCGGAAAATCCCCTGCGTTACCGGGCATGCCCGCCCAATAGAGGGTTGCCGCATCCGTTGTGTTGTGGCGCGGTTTGCACTCCATAAGCGCAAGCTGTGAACCGACATCGTTGCGAATGTGTTGCAATTTGTCTGTATCCTCACTCCATGCGATTACGTTGAAATGCGCCCGGATAGAGGTAAGTCCGTAAGAATGGGCTTCGTTCAGATAGTGGTCGATCCACTCTTTGTTGATTTGATTACCTCTGGAATAGCGGGATAGCGATTGCATGTTACGGGCTTGTTTCTCAAACTTCCGCAGGTTTTCGGCGCTGTCATCCAGAAACAAATACTGATTAAAAATATGATCTGAGGAAAGCAACAGTCCGACGGGAGAAGCGAAAGACAAAAGACAGTCGCTCCGGTCAGTGGACAATTTTTCATAGCGGATACTTGTTCCCACCCGCCCCGGTAAATCCTCCGCATCGGATAAGGTATGCAGGCACACCTTTTTATCGCCGATACGCAGGCCATCCGCTCCCAGCTCCATATCTTCCAAGACAGTGGTATCTTCCGGCGACAGGGCGAAATACTTTTCGATTATCCCTGCGCTTTCTGCCGTACCCGTTATTTCATCGTCCGTAAGACGGGTCAGAGTGATAAACCCTGAATCATTCACAATCTTTTCAAACTGCCCGACGGATTCCAGAAATTTCACGGCTGTTTCCTTATCGACCTCTTTGGGGATAATGTTACCCCGGCAGAGGGAAGAGAAATTACTCTGCATCCTCATCCTGTCCTTCGTCGTTTTGGTAAGGAACAGGTAACAGGAATGGCTCAGGAATGGGCGTTCATTAAAATGCCGTTCGTAGCTGCGCGAGAGAAAACTCATGTCCCCGTCGCCTGTATTGGGACGGTACTTTTCGCTGACGAACCAATCTTGCTTATGTACCACACTGTAATTGGGAAGTACCTTTACCGCCTTTACCCATGCGGCATGTATGGCTTCATACTCGGCAGAGGTTACGGTGAAAAGTTCCGGCAGATCGACACGAAAGGCTATCGTTATATCCGCATCTTTGCTTATTATACATCCATGTTCGACAGCCAGCAGCGGAAATTTGCTCTCTATCGTGGATGCCTTCATTATATTCCTCATAGCGCTTTCTTCTTTTTGCGGAACAGGCGGTATGGAATTTTGCGGTTTATCAGGTAGCGGGGATGCTGCCGTTTTGCCATGAGTTTCATTAACCCATTCTCTCCGTATTTCCGGTTCAGGTCGAAAGTCAGCCACACCAATACCGATGCGGCTATTACTCCGAAACCTATACATATCCACTGGTCTATGCCGATCATGTAAAGAATCACGAACAGCACGAAAACGGACAGCAGGCCACCGGCGAAAATGAAGAGATACTGACTTTTTAACCCCTTAAATTCCACACTTTTGCCTATTCCTTTATTAATATTGTACTCCATATTGTCGTTTTGGGGAGTAGTGATTAAAGGAAGAAAGAGCGCAGGATGGTAGCGGCAACTATGAGGAAAATACACGCACCAAACCACGACGCGGCAGTTTTCGACGTGTCCGGATCGCCCGAACTAAACTTGTTATATACCTTGATACCCCCAATCAAACCGACCACGGCTCCGATGGCGTATATCAATTTCGTGTCGAGTAGGTCAGCCCCATTACTGGGGCTTTCCCCTCTAAGAACCGTACATGAGAGTTTCCCCTCATACGGCTCAAGCAACGCATTGCTATTCTTACTGAAGAAATAGTTTTGCCTCATTTCCTACTAATTTTATTAGGTTTGAACTTCTTTTGTTTACACGAACTGTGAATGAGAGTTTTGAACGGCTTCCCGTTGATGTCTTCCGTTATGGTAGTCCATCGGCGGTTATTGTCTATTATCTCTCCACAGATTGGGCAACGCATTTTCTGATGTATCCATATCATAGCAAGCAGGTTGTCAATTTCCCGAAGCTCTTGCTCCGTGTTCTTTAACTTGCGTCGCATATAGTATGCTGCATCAGTAGGGTCGTATGGATTGGTGTTCGTTCTCACACGCACGTACTTTTGGATTGCTATGTTCGCCAACTTTTTGAGCGAGAGATTTGTCTCCTTTTTAGTTTTATTGCTCATAATGGTGGCTGCAAATGTCCAATCGCGTCCGTGCAGTTGTTTGAAATACTTCTCCTTAATCCATTTCTTCCCTTTCTTGGGATGTCTGCGTTTAGCCCATTGCCAAAGCGTTTTATAAATTTCAAAGTCTACGCGTGAGAACGCTTTTGAAGATGCCCCATAGCGGTAATAGTTACCCCAACCGGGTATCATGTAGTTGAGCATCCTTACCATAGACGATGCTTTTGCCGACTTATTCCCCTTTATCTTTGTGCGTATCTTTTCGCAGAAACTTTTCATCGCATCCTTTGACGGCTTGGTAAGCAGTTTTCCATTGGAGTATTTACGGACGTTGAAGCCGAGGAAGTCAAAACCATCACTGATATGAGTGATTTTGGTCTTCTCTTCCGAAAGCATCAAACCGCGTTTTTCCATGAACTGTCGTACAAGCGGGAGGATAATCTTTTCGATAGTCTCCTTGTCTTTGGCGGTGATGATAAAGTCGTCCGCATAGCGCACGAGATTGATTTTGGGCTTAATCCACTTGCGTCCGTTCGGATCAGGTTTCCAATAACCTTTCACCGCCTTTTTCACAAGCGATTGAAGTCCGTCAAGAGTCATGTTGGCAAGAGTGGGAGAAATTATGCCGCCTTGTGGTGTTCCCTCATCGGTGGGAAAGAGTTCACCATTGAACACATAGCCACTTTTGAGCCATTTACGTAGCATCTCTTTATCCATAGGGATATTGCCAAGAAGCCATTCATGGCTGATGTGGTCGAAGCATCCTTTGATGTCACCTTCCAGCACCCATTCGGGAGCAATTTCCTTTGAGAGTACATTGTGACACGCGGCTATTGCATCTTGACAACTACGATATTTGCGGAAGCCGTAGGAGTGTTGGTCTCCCGTAGTTTCTGCAATGGGGTCGAGTGCCATGAGATAGAGAGCCTGCATCGCTCTGTCTTTCATTGTAGGAATACCCAAGGGGCGTTTCTTTCCATTCTTCTTTGGTATCTCCACGCGGCGTAGCGGCATCGGTTGATAGCCACGGCGTTTGAACGTGTCGATTGCTTTGACTTTTGCCGCATCGGTCGACCATCTTACATGGTCAACTCCTGCGGTGTCCTTACCTTTATTAGTAGTAACTCGAACCACAGCCAGATAGCGACCGTAGAACGAGTGGGTCAGCAGCCATTGCAAAGACTTGACTTTGCTGTGCCTGCCCTCCCTTTGAGCCTTTACAATACGCGCTTGCAGCTTCCGAACATAGTCCTCTGCCTTACGCCGGTCGATGTTTCGCCAGCGTTCGGTGTGGGATATTGCCTTGTTTCGAGGCGCACACGATATTTTAATTTCGTTCATTTGCATTCCTTTCTTTGAAAGTTCTATAAGTTGATTGTAAAGAGTTACCATATGGAAGTCTGCTCACTTTCGTGTCGGATGATGTTGTCTCTGCCACACGTGACCGAGGCTCAATCCGTATCCGCTTCATTACAAAACGGCATTCGCTTTTTCCACTTTCCTATACCCGCATTCCATATAGGTTTGCCTTACGGCTCGCTTACCAGCTCCGAAGAGTGGAGAAATACGGGCTTACCACGTTCCATGTAAGTGACGATAATGGGTTAGGTCTGTCTTATCCACCGGCAATCATTATGTCCGTGCAACCCCACCTGGACAGGGAGTTGACCGACTGCACACCTTTTGGTTCAAGCCTACAGCCTTGCTCTTGGAGCACGACCCTCAACATCTTTTGGCTTGTTCTTCGTAACGATGTTTATCAGACATTCACATAATGTTGACCATACCATTAAGTCTTGCCCCTCGACAGAATGATGTTATCTGCCATTGACCTCCACTCACGCTTCGGTCTATTCCTTTCGGAAAGGATACTTTGTCAGGACAGCTTCACACAACGGAATTACTTCCAATGCATGTGTCCTCAGACTACTGCAAACGGAATTGCAGGTGCAATCAATAGTTATAAACCATAGTTGCACAATCACTTACACGACTTTTCGTGTCACACTCCGGGATCGAAATAACTGGTTACCATGTTGGTAGCTTCGGTAATACCACCGATTCCGTTGCCCTGGGCAAATGCAGAGGAAACAGCGGCAAAGACAAATGCCGCCGACATAAGAATCTTTTTCTTTGTCATAACTTGATTTTTTTAAGATGGTGCGGGGTTGGATAGGCCCCGCACCGGGTGAAACTTTTTTTACTCGATTTTTTTGTGGTCTGTGGATAGCTTACTTCAGCTATCCGTAATCATGCTTTTTCATCTTTTACACTTTTTTGAATTACACATAATGGCGGACGTCAAAACCCGGTGGGAGGTCACCCTGCGGAGGTTGGCTTTCCGCTGACCTCTCCGCGTTCCGCTTTTGGAATGCCGACAGGTAGGTGTTTATAAGGGATGATACCTTATCCTCCCGTTCGGGCTTACCTGAAACCATAGCGCCAAGCATATCGGTTCCTTTCAGGTTCAAGAGGACACGTCCGGTTTCCTCTTTTTGCTCGTCTGTAATTTTTGGATTGTGTACCACATGGCGGTAGGCATCGCCTAATTGATCGAAATTAAACCCCTGAGCCGATTGTTTGCCCCGGAAGGGCAAATCTTCGTTTTCGTCGTCCCCGTCATTGAAATAATCCGCGTCGTCGTCCGGGAATGTTTTTTGATCCGGCGGTAATTCAATATCCAAAGGCTCATTGACTTCCCCTTCGGGAGTCATGCCGAAAACCTCGTCCAGTTCGTCCGGCGGTATCTGCCGGGGGTGTTCGGGTACACTTGCGGGAGCAAATATATCTTGATTTTCCGTCCGATTTTCGTTTTCGGACGCTGTGGCAGTAAGTGGCTGCGAGTGGCTTCGGGATGGTAGGACAAAGCGGCTTTTGCCGACTATATCCCCTTTACGTTTTTTGCTTCCGGAAGAATCGGCGGCGTTTCCGCCCCTCTTTCCGGCTCCGGTTGTGCGGTGGCTTTCCCGTGTGAGGTAATAAACCATCCATGCGGCATAAGCCACCGCCACAACGAGCAACAGCCAGAGGATATGGGAGGTACTGATAGCGCCCATTACTCATCTGTTTTGAATGGTTCGCCGACAGACTTCCGGTACAGGGTATTAATACTCTCCCGGTTATCGTCGAAGTGCGCTTTCAACACATTATCCAGATAGGCGATAAGTGTTACCCTGTCATCACCTATCGTTCGGGTAATCGCCTGGATGCGGTCGTAATATTCCGTCCGCACCCTGATGGTTCTCCGGCTGCCGGTTCGTCCCTGATTGAGCCGTACAAACCGGAGCAGGTATATATCTTCTGCCGATTGCTCTTTGGGGTGTACTTCCAGCGTAATTTCTTCCGGCGGGGCTGTCTGCCCGATAGCATCCCTGTGCCGTCGTGCCCGGCGGATGAATATGGCGGCTATAACTGCGACAGCCACCAGAACGATACATAGAATGATTGCGTTTTCTGACATGATTGAAGAATTTTGATGATTTATACTAAGTCGTTTCTCTCGCGGCGGTAGAGATGATTTATCTCCGTCTTGTGCTTCTGAATATGCTCGGTAATTACATTGTCGATATATCCGCCGATTGTCAGACCTTTGACATTCAGCGAGCGTATGAGTGAGGTCAATACATCGTGGTTGCCCTTACTGATATATACGCACTGGCGACGGTCTAATTCAATGGGTTTCAGGTATTGTTCCTCGTAGGAAGCCATTTCCGAAATACTTTCTTCCGGCTCGGTTCTTTTGTCCTTTTTCATTGTAAATCTTTTTATTGGGTTCATAACTCTCTTATTTTTTGATGCAGATCGTCTATATCTTCTTTGTACTGTTCCAGATGGTCAGCCAGCACATTATTTATATAGCCGCCCACGCTCATTTCCTTACCCGTCAGAGCAAGCAGGTTTACCACTTTCTTAATATCAGCGTGAATCTCCTTGCTGATGTACACGGGTTGGCGGGCTTTCAGGTCTTTATTATTGAGAAAGACCTCATCGTAGCTGCCCTTGCGTCGGCGGGGCTTGCTTTTCGGTACAGGTTCAGCGACAGGAGTATCCGGGACGGTTTCTTCCGGTTCCGGAATATCCCCGGTCGGTTGCTCCGATGGTTTGGTAGCAAGGGCATCAGCAGGATTGTCCAGCAGTTCTGTATTTTTGAAGGATTGGATGATTAATGATTCATCCAACTCCCCGGCTTTTATCCGTTTAGCCATTGCCGTTCAGTTTTATGAGTTCCAGAATCTCATCGGCGAGGGCATCAATATTACTGCCCTTGAGTTGCGACCGTTCCGGCGGGAACAGTGTGGATCGGAATACGCCTTTATGCGTTTCGGTCAGTTCGCGCCGGAAGCGCAGGCTGTTCGGGATAAAAGTTTTCACTACCTCGAAGCCGAGTTCGGCAATCACTTGTTCGTAAACCCCGTACAATTCAGATTTTTCGCGTCCGTCCACCATATTCCAGACCATATATGTGCCTTTAATGGTGGTTACGCCCGTCTTTTTAATCACATCGTTAATGACTACCATATAGCGCAGTGTGCTTTCCAAGACAAGGCGGTCGGCGCTGATGGGTGCGAAAATGTAATCCATGTTTGTCAGGGCTTTGATAACTGACGGATTGTTTACCGTTCCGGGCAGGTCGAAGAACACAATGTCAAAATCCGCCTGCTCCGTGATGCGGTCGGCATCGTCGATAGCTTTTTCGGTACTGCTCTCGATGACCGGATAGGCTTTCTTATCCAGGCGGGTAAACTGTTCGTAGGCCATCCGCTTGTAATGGTCGTCTTCCAGCGCCAGCTTCAGGTCTCGGTCGCGCATCTCGGCGATGGAGTGCTGCGGATAGTCGCAGTCGATCACGGCCACATCATAACCTTTTACATAATGGAGGTACGAAGCGACCAATACGGTGAGGGCTGTTTTTCCGGCTCCGCCCTTCTGGGTGGAAAAGGCCAGATAAATAGGTTGTTTACTCATTGCTCTTATTATTTGAATTTATAATTGGTGTATTCCCGGAATATTTCATCATTGATACATTGAACTGTTTCACTTATTCTCTATTGACCTGTTTCTGTAATTCAATGTATCTGCACGGAAATAGTGGTTTGAGTATTTACAGACACATATCAATAGCTCACTGAATAAGTATTGATATGGTTATTGACTGTCAATACATCTTTCAATATGTCAGTATTGATGATCCGTATATCTGTCAATATGGATATGCAGATAGACATTCAATACTGAAATAATGGTGCATTTAACCATGTCCGCACAGAAAGAACTACTGAAACAAACCAATATTTATTTGTTTCCAAGGGCAAATTAACTCCTTTACAAGGTCGCTTGTATGCGATTTTTTCCCTATGGCAGTGAGTGGCGTCGAAGTGGTAGTGAGTGGCACTGTTCTCTGTAATACAAGCGATTAGAAAGCCCGGTATCTTTGCCGTTGTAACCGATCCCGATGGTTAAGGGTAGCTTGCCTTTCAGTTTTGGCAGCGAAAAAAGAGAGCCTCCCTTTCAGATTACGGTAAGCTCTCTTAATGTCTGTCCGCCGACGGACAGATTTATTTGCAAAATGGCAAATAGCAAGCTGTGTTTTCAGTTACCCTAAATAAATTTAGTAACTGAAAACGCTTGCCCACAAGGGGGGACGTTCCTCCGAAGTCGTCACTGGTAAAGGGCGGCTTTCAGCCACCTCAAAGGATCGGATATTTATGAACCGGAAGGCTTCAAAAGAGCCAACCTGTAAAATCCGATGTTATGGAAAAGAAAGATGTTCCCCACAGGGGTAAGGGCGGCAGACCCGCCAAAAACGATACCGCTTCCAACTGTATCATGGTGCGATTCAGCAATGAAGAATATGCACATTTTCTGACCCTGTTTGAGCAGTCCGGCATCGCGGCCAAAGCGGTATTTATCAAAGCACGGGTATTCGACGACACGTTCCGGGTGGTTAAAACCGACCGGGGTACGCTCGAATATGTGGCGAAACTGACACAATTCCATGCGCAATTCCGTGCCGTTGGTGTCAATTACAATCAGGTCGTAAAGGAACTTCACACGCATTTTTCTGAGAAAAAAGCACTCGCACTGCTCTATAAATTGGAGAAAATAACCGGGGAATTGGCGGCAATAGGTAAGGAGATTATCGCACTTTCCGAAGATTTTAACAAACGATGGTAGCCAAAATCACGACCGGAAATAACCTCTACGGAGCGCTGGCATATAATCAGGAGAAGGTGGATAAAGAGAAAGGAAAGGTGCTGGCGACACACATTGTCCGTGAACCTGCGGACGGTATTTTCAATGTTGTCGCCACAGCCGAAGACCTCCAGCGCTGGATGCCCTCGCACTTCCGTTGCGAAAAGCCGGTCATACATATCTCCCTCAACCCCGACATTAAAGACAACCTCACAGACGAACAGTTATCCGAGGTCGCCACTAAATACATGGATCGTATGGGTTGGGGCGGTCAGCCTTATATCGTTTTTAAACATTCGGACATCGAGCGTGAACACATACATATCGTGTCGGTGCAGGTGGAACCGGACGGCAAGAAGATAAACGATAAACTGCGGAACGAGCGCAGCGTGGCAATAACCGAAGCATTGGAAAAGGAGTACGGTTTGCATCCGGCAAAAGGACAGAATCATTCCGAACAGTGGCAATTTACACCCGTCGATCAGACTAAGGGCAATCTTAAAAAGCAAATCGCGGCAGTCGTCAAACCAGCCGCGAGTATGTACCGCTTCCAAACTCTCGGCGAGTTTCGGGCGCTGCTTACATTATATAATATAGGAATAGAGGAAGTGCGGGGAGAACGTGACGGCAAACCTTACCGGGGATTGCTATACACGGCACTGGATGCCGACGGGAAAAAGGCGGAAGCGACACCCCTCAAATCTTCCATATTGGGTAGAGCGGTCGGTTTTGATGCGTTGGAAAAACAGATGGAACGCTCCGGGGCGAAGATCGAAAAGGATAAAATCAGGGAGCGACTGCGCCACCGTATTGCCGAAGCGTTTTTGGATGCGCCGACCGAAAACCGGCTGTGTGAGAATCTGCGAGCTTCCCACATTGATCTCTATTTGCGACGTAACGATACAGGACGCATTACCGGGGTTACGTTCATCGACAATGAGAGCCGATGCGTTCTCAATGGCTCACGGCTGGGCAAAGAATATTCCGCCAACGCCCTGAATGAACGGTATCCCGAACCCATGCAAAAAACCGGTGCGGATCTGCATACGCTTTCCGGGGAATCCGACCAGGGACAGATTAGCACCGGGAAGAGACAAAAAAAGCGCCCCAAAGGACGCTCAATATCGTAATATAATTTGAGTTAATTGATTCGTTGGATTAAATCTTCATTATATGCCTGATTGTTCAATCCGTACACCCTTCGCATTTCTCTATGTATATAGTTACTATCATTGTTCTTGCCAAGAATAAATAACAATAGGATGGTTTTTAGTTTTTGTTCTTTACCCAACATCTTCTCATTCCAGAAAATATATTTCCAGTTGAAAGATGATAAATTGAAATTTACTTGCCTCAATCTATTTGCAAAATCATCCATTTCGTTTTGAGCAAATTTCATATAAGCCTTAGCTACCAATTCTTGCCCAACAGGACGAAGCAAAAGGCTTCCTCCAGTTCTATCATTACGGGAAATTCTTTCTCCTGAAATCTCAACTTCATTATTACCATCAATAAATGAAGTGACTTCAGGATAAATTTCAAAAAATGTATTCCAAAAGGTTACAGATTTCTGATACAAGATGTTGATTTCTTCAGCAGGTGGCCTTTGGGTATAATAACTACTCGGTTTATTGTAAAGTACTTTGTTAATTGAGTTGAGAGTAACCAAAGTGGTAAATGACTGTACATCACTATTGGAGATTGCTCCTGTTTTGGAATTTGATATCGCGTTCTGCCTTGATAATATTGGATGCTCTGTAGCTAATCTGCGTGTATTGATAGCGGCAGCATCATCTTCGTCTAATATTATTAATTCTGCGCCTCTCGGTTTTTCTGCATATTTATTTAATACAGTAAATAACCTTCTTGTTCTTTCAACATTCTCATGATTATGTATGACGAAAGTCAAAGAAATTTCCAAATCTCCTATTTCAGGATTCTGACCATATGCCTTTCTAATCCCCTTTAATCTATGTTGACCATCTAATGCAAAAATTTGTTCATTACCAGACAATGATAAAATTCCATACTTGCTCCCTAAAGAGATTAATTCATCCTCAGCAATAGCATTCCCTTCTATCTCGAACTGCTCATATAGATCTATATCTGTCCATTTGGGAGTTCCCTGATGAATGGCAACGACTAAACTACTGAAAAATCTTTCCTCCGTAGTTAAAATATAGTTTGATATTTTATTTATTCGGATAGGACTTATCTCGCGTTGCAAAATCCTATTAATATTTTGAGTATATAACTCATTCGACTCGCTAACAGTAATAATCCTATTATCAGATACTACGTCTTTGATTTTCATTATTGTTGAATAATAAGTCCAAAAACCTATATTCCCTCTAAGGCAAGCTAAGTGTATCATAATTAATTGTATAAATCTCTTGTTCTGTTCGCGATGCCAATGAATTCATTATTGAGAGGCGGTACTATTTTGTTAATCAGAAGTTTCTCTATCTCTATAATCTCATCATCTGTTTTTCCATCAAGACAATAAAAATAGACAAATGTATGATCAGGCCAGAGGTTCGTTAGAAATTGTCTATTTCTTGCAGCATTTCGATTTCCAATGTCTTTAACATAGTGATAAAGACGCTTAAAAAAATTAAAACCTGTTCTCCCAGCTAAAACTCTCCCAACATACATCAAATGTTTAATTTCGGGGACAAATGGATGATTAGGCTCTATAAAGAACATATATATGCCTTTATGTGTTTTCACTGATGCCGGCATTCTATCTCTGATTGTTTCATTGAACTCCATGCGTATAGGAGCTGGAAAACCAGGCAAGATTATATTCTGCCACCAATCTTTATGATGAATAACCTGTAATTTTAGTACAGATTCAGGAAACGATTCGTTAATCTCGTTTAAAGTTAAACACGGCATAAATATTTATCTATCTTTAAATTGCTTAATCCAGAACAAGTCTCCTTTATTATACTCTTTGATATTGCTAATAGCTTGTCCCGTTTGTATTTTTTCCATGCTACGAGCAATCTTTTTGCTTCCCTCGCCGGACATGCCAAGAAATTTCTCCATAGATTTCGTATTCTTATCCTTAATATCTAAAAGGAAAGCGATTTCGCACATGCTGGAAAAATCGAAATTGGGTTGGTTATACTCGTCAATCCCCTGTGATAACAGAACAACGGATACGCCTTTTGAGCGAATTTCACGCAACAATTTCTCCAAAATATCCTGATATTTCTTCTCCTTAAAGAGAACATGAGCCTCGTCAATTAAAAGGACGTAACGTAAGGCTTTCACATTATTCTCAACAGGGCTATTATCCATATTCATAAATGTATTATATAAATAATTTATGATGAGGAATAGAGACGTAAAACGTACAGAGTTGGATAAATCGCCTGAAAGAGAAAGATACAGATTTGAGTTCAGGAAGTTGGATTCATTCTTCGGGTCATCTATGAAAATCTTATAGCGACTTAACTCGTCCATAATTTCCGTTAATGTATCTTTTTTGTCCCCGACAATTTCCTGTAACCTATCATTTATTTGTTTTAGAGTGGGATATAGACCGCCCTTCTGCTCTAAAAAAGCCTCATAAGTGGCTTCCCGTAACTTTCCCTTTTGCTTAATACCGAGATTAGAGTACTTACATACAATATCAACAAATTTATCAATCCCCATCGTTTTATTGACTTCATTGATGTTGTCAATAAATGTCAGCGGATTTACAGGAAATGGGGTTTGTGGCACATCAACAAAGTTTGTTTTTGTGTTTTGGAAGAACTTGTCCAGCCGTTTTACATCATCTTGCTTTAACCCTTTGAAATCAAGATAAATAAAATTCACATGCCCATTCGACTGCTCATAAATCTGCGAAAGGAACTCTAAAGCAAATTGGGTTTTACCTGTACCTGAATTCCCTGCAACAGCAATATGGCAGTTATTATACAGTTTGGTGTCGTTTAGGTTCAGATATATCGGCTCTTCATCCACGAGGCTTTTACCGATTTGAACTTTAATCGGGTTGGCATAAAATGACTTCTCTATTTGTTGTTGATTATTTCTGACAGCATCTAATGAAACATTCAGGTCTGTTAAGGCCAGAGTCCCCTTTTCGATATATTCCACCAAAAAATCAAAGAATGTATAATTGTAATTGTCTTGGAAGATTGTATCCATTAATTCCAACCCATGATCAATATGTAGCTTGATATACTTGGGAATATTATCATCTGTTTTATAGAGGCCATAATGCTGGCATATTAAAGCAATAAAGAAATCACGATATTTAGCATCAAATAAGATGTGATCTTTATACTCTTTTCCCTTAGAATCATATAAATTGAAATTACCTGTTTGGAACTTCTTGCCTGTTTGCAAAGAATAGCCTAATGCAATTCGAGCAATGACATTCTCTTTAGTCCCATAGGGTAGTTTCGTCGTTAACTTACGAACAACCTCTTGATTCCTTTCCGATGTTCTTATGTTAATTTGCATTGTATAGATCGTTGTAAGTTGTTATAAACTGCTCAGGAGTAGTTTCCAAAAATTCGGAACTATCTGTTGAGGTGTTATTTATCAGGAATGCTTTGCAAACCTTCGGTTGGAGAACTTCATATTCTTTCTCCGTAAGTTCTTTATTGATAAGAGGAAATATCACCACTTGTTTGGAAACATTCGGATAGAAGTGTCGAATGATATTTTCCGCATGTTCTTCGTCAAATTTCTGCATTGGACTATCAATGAAAACAGGAAACTCAATTTCTGATTCATCTACCAGCGAACTCAACAAAGCAGAAGCATACATCTGACGCTCGCCCATAGAAAGCGAACTTTTATCAATAATCTTATTGTTGCCGTTATAAAGTACAATATCTATATCGTCTCCCGACATACTGATATCCACATCAACTTTTCGGATAAAGTTTTTCTTATGTAAAAGAATATCAAGTGAATTGAGCATTTTCTCGCCAAGAGATTTCTTTTTCTCCTCCTTAAACAGATTAATGAACTTTTGCAAACGGTTAATTAACTGTTTCGTTTTTTGCTCTTTTTCCGAATAAACACTTGATTCATCGATCTTTTTACGGAGAATTTCTTGACGTTGCTTATAGGTTTTTCCTTGATTGCTCAATTCGCCTATTTTCAGAACGATAGACTCTATCTCATTTTCGATAGAGATAATCCGTTTATCTAACCGCTCTTTAGTATCTCGTAATGCAGCTATATATTCGTCTTCCGCGCTCTTTTCTGCATCTCGTATCTTCCTGATAATAGCATCCAGTTGATTTTTAACAAACGAATATTCCGTATTCATCTGAGAAAATGTATCCTTGAAACTATGCTTAACGGTACTTACCAACTGATTGAATTCATTAATCTCAACCCCCGAAAAATCATGTAGTATTTTGATATTTTCCGGAAGTTCTTTCAGATCTGAATAAAAGTATTTCTTAACCAGTTTTCTTATTTGACCCTCATAAAAATCACGGGTATTGACATTAACAACAAAGTTTGTTTTAAGGCGCTCCGCCTCAATATCCTGCCGAATCTGGTCTATCTTTTCATTGACATCTTCTTGTCTGTATTTTTGCTCGGACAAATCCTGCTCATTCTTTAGCTGTTCGGAAACACCTGCAAGCGTATCCCCGGCAAGGGCGAACGGAATAATATCCAGCAAATCTTTCAGTTTTTCCTGAATCTCTTCTTTTTGCCGTTCCAATTTGACCTGTTCATCCTTTAATGAGGTTAATTCCTCCAAAGTCATTTTGTCTCCTTCGCGAATCAACTTCCGTTGAATGTCCTCAGCTTCTTTTTCTTTCTGATTTCTTTCATGCTTCAGGTCATCAATCTGATCCTGATATTTTTCTATTTCGATATTAGTATTGGCAATATCTGCATGAAGTTGGTTGAGTTCTTCCTGTTCTTCCGGTTTGGCAGACCGACGGCGATATTCGTCTTGCTTTTCTTCCAGATTCGCTTTTAATCTTCGTACTTCTGAATTCCAAGAACCTCTGAATATGCTTTGCTCAGTTGCCTGCGTTGGCTATTAGAATTTACTTCAGCTAACGACACTATCTTCTCTGCATCGAAAAAGAAAAATTTCGCTATTTCAATAGGAAGAATGAAGTCCCGGATGAAAATTTCTTCGCCTTTTTGATTCTCTTTTGTAAGGTCATCAATCAACTCATTCGGATAACCGTCGATTAAAACTTCAACCTTATCCGAAGTGCTTGACACTATGTTATACGAGCGTTTTATTGTAACCTCATTACATGTAATATCCGGAATTTTAACCCCTGAGAAAGTAATAGAAACCGAGAATTCCGTTTCCCCATCCTCGTATGCTTTGCGATTAAGGCTATTAGCTATATATTTTGTGTAATTCCCCTTATCTCGGATCTCTTTTTCGTATAGTTCATCCACTTTCTCCATTTGCTTGCCGTACAAACACCAAACTAATGACATGAGGAAAGTTGTTTTGCCATATCCGTTTTTCCCACTGACAACAATAATATTTTTGTCATCGGAAGGAAGCAAAGAGATTGTATTTGTCCCTTTGTATATTCTGAAATTATTCAGTTGTATCTCCTTGATATACATTATGCCGGCTCTTTATCCAGATACTTTTCAATTACTCTCTCCATATCGTCTTTCAGACCGCGTTTTCTATTCAATAATGCTTTGTTTTTCTGCATTATCAACAACTCCTGTATTAGGTCAAAATCAGACGGTTGGTCATCGCAGACGGATTTCAATAAATCTATCTCCTTCTGGATTTTCTCGGTATCCTTCTTCATATCTAATGTTTTATCATAAACTTTGTTGTAAATCTCCGAAACCCGATAATTAAAAAGTAGGTCTTTATGCCAAATGACTTGAATAGCTATTAACTCTTGATTGGTAATCAGCTCTATTCCGGGCTTCTCAACCTGCATTTTTCGTTGGGCTGTCAATAGTTGTTCTAACAATGTGGCTCTATACTTGGGAGTATAATTCCCCTGATTTACACCATCATCACTTACCGCAGCTTGTCCATTTCTACGGGTAGGCAACCTATTGTCCGAAACATTTCTTTCATCAAACATGCTTGTTCTCAAAGAGAGAAGAGGTTGTAGCCACGTTTGCCCTTTTGCTACTTGTGCAGTCAGAGATTTATCTTCTTTGACAACAGTACATGTCCAACATCCAAAACGGCTTTGTCCACAAGAACCATGGCTCTTATCGGTAACCATTGTCGGGCATTCGTAGTCGTCAGCACTTGCATCAAAATAGATTTGGAATAATTTAGAGTTGTCTGCGCCCCACGGGGAAGTCTTCGTATTGATGATATACCAAACTTCTTCCAAGAACAAATCCTTTATAGGAGAATATACAAAAGTATTCGGATGATGAGGGTGTTTAGTCAAACGCTTCCCTTTTATCTCATGCTTCTTAATAGACCTGGCTCTTGTAGCACTTTCAGAACTCCGTGTTCCAATCAGAATTATGGCTTCTCCGTTTTCGGCAACTTGCTCGATTATAAATCGAGAAGTTGGTTTAATTTTCATTTTATCGGTACACCAACGAAAAGCATTGTTCGGGACAGGATACCCTCTGCCAATAACATTTACCCAAAAAGTATCTTCTAAACGAGGAATTGTATTTTCGACAAAAACAGGCAATCCTTGTGCTACAGCAGAATCTGCTATTTTTTTGAGTACCCCACCAACATAATCCTGAATTATAGGGTTTTCAACCAAGGTGTCATTGCAAACAACATGAATAGGACGCTTTCTATTTTCGGCGGGGATTTCCATCAATGCATACCAAACTAATTGTAGCAATACGGTAGAATCTTTCCCTCCACTAAAACCTATAATCCAGGGACGTAGAGAGTCCTCTATTAAGTATTGATCTTTAAGTTCTGATATGATGTGCTTTATCCTTTGAGACATAATTTATCATTTATGGCAAATGAATGTACTAACTAATCTAATTTTCACAGCGTTAGGATTCATTGCGATCTATCTGCAAAAGTAATATAAAAAAATGAGGTGAGAAGAAAAAATAGAAATCATTTACAATCTACCATCTTACCCCACTCACAAAGGAAAAAATTTATAAATAAAAGCAAACGAGCATATAAATTGAGCTTGAGGAAATAAAAATAAGTCTTATTAGACGCCACAAACTGCCACTTCAACGCCACAAGCTGCCACGCTACTACAAATCAGCAAATTAGAGTATTCTACTGCATATTTTCGCTTCTCAAACATTTAAAAGCGAATATTATGCAACAGGAAGATGACCTCCGTGGATTGGCAAAAGTGATGGATTTTATGCGTGCTCTCTCCATACTTTTCGTAGTGATAAACATTTATTGGTATTGCTATGGGCAGATAGCCGCATGGGGTATCAATGTGGGAGTAGTTGATAAGATACTCCTTAATTTTAACTGCACGGCAGGGCTATTCCATAATATATTATGGACGAAATTATTTGCTGTCGTATTTCTCACTCTTTCCTGTCTGGGGACAAAGGGCGTAAAAGAGGAAAAGATAACATGGAATAAGATTATCATTTCTCTCTCAATCGGCTTCGTATTGTTCTTCTTTAACTGGTGGCTGCTACACTTGCCGTTGCCACTGGAAGCCAATACCGGATTCTATATTCTCACGATGTCGGTCGGATATATCTGTCTATTGATGGGGGGAGTATGGATGTCGCGTCTGCTGAAGAACCGCCTGATGGAAGACCCGTTTAATATCGAAAATGAATCGTTCATGCAGGAAACGAAATTGAAGGAAAATGAATATTCGGTCAATCTCCCTACAAAATTCTGGTATCAAAAGAAAGAACTGAATGGCTGGATCAATGTCGTAAATCCCTTCAGGGCGGCTATTGTGTTGGGTACTCCGGGCAGTGGTAAATCGTATGCTGTGGTAAATTCATTCATCAAACAGCAAATAGAAAAGGGGTTTTCGATGTATGTGTACGATTTTAAGTTTCCCGACCTTTCGGAAATCGCCTACAACCATCTATTGAACAATCAGGGCGGTTATAAGAAAGTGCCGACTTTCTATGTAATCAATTTCGATGATCCGTCCCGGTCGCATCGCTGCAACCCTATTAACCCAGCATTTATGACCGATATATCCGATGCTTATGAATCGGCTTATACCATTATGCTGAACCTCAATAAAACATGGGTTCAAAAACAGGGCGATTTTTTCGTCGAAAGTCCGATAATTCTCTTAGCAGCAATCATTTGGTATCTCCGTATTTATAGGGACGGGCAATACTGTACATTCCCCCATGCCATTGAGTTTCTGAATAAGCGGTACGAAGATATATTCCCGATACTCACGTCGAAACCGGAGTTAGAGAACTACTTGTCGCCGTTCATGGATGCTTGGCTCGGTGGAGCGCAAGACCAGTTACAGGGCCAAATAGCATCCGCCAAAATACCGCTCTCCCGTATGATTTCACCACAACTTTATTGGGTCATGTCTGGCGACGAGTTTTCATTGGATATAAATAATCCAGACGACCCAAAAGTGCTGGTAGTGGGTAACAATCCCGACCGCCAGAACATTTACGGTGCGGCGCTTGGACTATACAACTCCCGCATTGTGAAGCTCATCAATAAGAAAAGTCAGCTAAAAAGTTCGGTTGTGATCGACGAATTGCCCACGATATATTTCAAGGGTTTAGATAACCTTATCGCCACCGCCCGAAGCAATAAAGTAGCCGTATTACTCGGTTTTCAGGACTTTTCGCAGCTTACGCGCGACTATGGAGATAAGGAAGCGAAGGTCGTAATGAACACGGTCGGTAACATATTCAGTGGTCAAGTAGTCGGCGAAACTGCTAAAAATCTCTCGGAACGATTCGGTAAAGTGTTGCAGAAAAGGCAGTCAATGACTATTAACCGCAACGACAAGTCCACATCCATTTCGACCCAACTCGATAGTCTGATACCAGCCAGTAAAATTTCGACACTCACGCAGGGTATGTTTGTCGGAGCCGTCGCCGATAACTTTGACGAGCGCATTGAGCAGAAAATATTTCATGCAGAAATTGTCGTGGACAACGAACGGGTAAAGCGCGAAACCGCTAAATACCAAAAGATACCCGTTATTACCAACTTTGTGGATGAGGACGGCGTGGACAGGATGCAGGAGATGATACAGGAAAACTACGACCGTATCAAAGCCGAAACCCGCCAAATTGTTGAGGACGAATTAGAACGAATTAAGAACGACCCGATTCTGTGTCATTTATTACCGGAGCAAGGATAGATGAAGTGAAGAAGCCGCATCATTTTGCGGCTTTCTTTTTATCTCGTTTACCATAAGATTCTTTTTTTACCTTTTCCCATTCATTTTTAAGCATCGTTTGGGTTTCAGTTATAATTATGTTTATATGTTCTTTTGCTTCTCCTGTTTTTTCGAGATGAACACATGAGCCACTAAAAAGCTCGATAAAAAAGGTCAATGCATTTATAATTTTTGTATCCTCATTAGGGTTGAATCGTAATTGAAGTAATCGGAGTTTAGTTACATAATCTGTTGCACTCCATTTTACGGCATCCTCATTTACTCCCATCGTTATCTCTGACCCAAACTCTCTTATTTTATATTCCATTTCTTCTTGTGGAGATAGCTCATAGTTCTGCCGTTCAAGAGTTTTATCATAAATGTCATTTTCATATTTTTTTATTGCAAATTGAATATTAGTAACAAGTTCTGCAACTTCATTTCGAATTATTGACAGCCATTTAATACGCTCTGAAGTTATCGTTTCTATATATTTCGATGTTTTAAGATTTATGCGAGTATATATCCAACCGATAGGGCGAATTTCATTATGAAAAACAGCACCCATCCGATGATCGGCAGGAACAGAAAAACGCTCGGAGTAATTCTTGTCAGAGTTTTCCAACCGGGTATAATTCCGGAGAAAACATAAAAGGGTATTACAAAGGATATGATATTATAGAGTAACGGATAGGAATGACCGCCATTTGTCCATTGAAAGAAAAAATAGGCAAGCACCGCACCCACGCCAAAGGTTAGGAGCATTTCTTTAATTATCCCGCTTCTTTCGGATGTGATCCGACTTTTGTTGCAAGAGGTACATAACGGCATCTGATATAAGGACGCACAGGTTCCGCAAAGTCCTTTTCCGCAATCCGTACATTGTGCGACGGCAGGTTGAGTTTGATGGTTATAGCAGTTCATATTACTTAATTCAATTTAAAATCAATCCGTTAGCAAATATATGTGTTTATCTTGTCCGATATACTATATGCGAAGGCTTTTAATACTCATAATATAATTTCACCATTATCTTTAAACTGAATTTTGCGAAGTTCTTCATCAGTGATTAACTTATCCACTTCATCTGAAGAATCAGCGTATTTAATCAACAATACAGGTGTACCTGTCTGCTCAATATTAAATTCCATCTCTTCCGGAATGTAATAAAAATGGTAACCGATACGAGATAACATAAATTTCTCATCACCGAATATCATTTCGCCGACAACATTATTCCATACACCTTTTTCTTCGGTTTCCATCCGTTCAGGCTGGGAGCGCTCTTCCTCTGTAAATTCTTTGACAAAATGATAACTACCCAAAACATTATCTTTTTCATCCATAAAATCACCCCACGCTTCTGCTTTAAAATGATCCCTCCCAAATCGAGTTTTGGATTTAAGTGGCATCTGAATATTAACTTTATCGTTATATCTTTCTAAATCGGCTTGTTCAAGCAATGGTTGTAGCAATATTTTAGATGTATCCAATTTATACACTACAACAGATATGTTTATAACTTCAAGCCGACCATCACGATCCTGTGGTTCTGAAGGTCTGACATGTACAAGTGATATGTTTTTTGCATTCGGGTTTTTAATTGAATCCGCTGATTTCCGGTAAGCATCCTCTGTATAGTCCGTGGCCGAAAAAAACAAGCCGCTATCATAATTAAGTTCTATAAGCGATCCGGCAAGTTTATCTATTTCCGGCCTTGACACTTTACTACTTTGCTTAATATGATCCTTTGCCTCTCCCATTATGACATTATCATATGAATAAATGCTTAAATCAATTTGGTACGTATTTTCATCATATTCACCTTGCCGTTTTTCATCCCACCGTATTTGCTTCTCAGGATAGATAATCTTTAGTGCTGCCCCTGCTATCAACTCATAAGCTTGCCCTTGTTTTATGGGATAAAATCCGAATATTTCATTGAATAAGTCATCAACCTTAGATGGTTTAAATTCGGTATATTCATATTATTTCCTGTCATATCTATTATATTTTAATCCATTTACATTCTTAATTCACCGAATTATCCCGCCTGATCTGAAAAGGAATCTCATCAGTGGTTTTTATTTTCAGATCGTATCTGGCGACAATCTCATCCAGCAGGCTCTTATCCAAATGCAGATAAGCAGCAAAATCCGGATATTCTGTCAGTCCGAAGCCAATCATAATACCGTCCTGTTCGTCCTCATGGTCGAGCATATAAACGAACAGATTCATTTTGTTATCCCCATTGATATTATGTAGTATCAATTCATCCGACAACTGCGGCGGGGTAACTCCTTCGGGCATTAAATCGTAATATTCGAAATCTACCCAACCCCGGCTGCGGTAAGTGCGGAACAACTCTCGTAATTGTTCCGTCGTCAATTCTCCTATATCATAGAATTTTTCTACCATAACTGATAAATAATCTCATCAAAGATACGGTTTTTCCAGAAATCGGAGAACTTTAATGCCACTTACTTCCACTTCGATGCCACAAGCTGCCACAGGCTCGACAATCCTTTTCCTGTCAAATAGTTACATCTAATTTCGTCCTCGCACCGATATTGGTGCTGACTTTTAAATAATCGTAATATGGACGAAAAGTTAAAGAACGATGCCAAGAAAATAATGCTCGTTCAGCAAGCTGGCGACGGCCCACTGAAAGCCGTTACCGACATCAACAAAAAAGGTAAGATTAAAGTTACCGACCCTACCGAACAGAATATCGCAAACCTGTTCAATGTAAACACCCACGATTCCGCACTGGAAGCTTTTTTTAAGAAATTCGTGCAGGAAGCAGACAATCCCTCGCACACAGGTGTGAAAAACGCGGTAACAAAGGTGTTCATCATGACCGAAGACGTGCTGAATAAACTCATCAAAATCAATTTTGACCCCAACGAGTTAGAGAAGTACCGTGTTGATCCCGCCGCCGAACTCCAAAAGATGCAAGATAAGGGGCAGACACAGGGTAAAACGGATGATAAGGCGCAAGAGCAAAGTGGTGGAAACGGCGAAACAACCCAAACCGTTCAGCCTTACGACACCTCCAAAATTGACCGGGCTGATTTGGAACGTAAGGGCATCAAATGGGAATCCATCGAGCCGCACCTGCGAGCTATGTCCTACGGGCATAAATCCAACAAACTTATCGAGATGAACCCGGAAATGGAGCCGGGCGGCATACGTGTTCCCACCAAAGGGCGTGTATCGCTGGCCGAACAACCCGACGGCAGCCTGCGTGTTGTTCCTCACTACTGGCAGGAAAAACCCAATCTGAATGTGCCCTTTCACGGGGTGATGTTGCCCGAAGATGTGAAAACCAACATCGAGAACACCCGCCATGCCGGAAAAATCGTCGATCTGGAACTTACACCGGGTAAAAAAGAAGCCTGTTATATTTCCCGCGACGAGCTGACCAATACGCTGGAATATATGCGTGTGGCAGATTTCCCCCATAAAAAAGACATGAAGGGAACCACTCTTTCCGACGGTACGGAAATGAATATCGCCGGCGGCAGTAAGGGACTTTTGGAAAAATTCGTTACCCGTGCCGGTTATTACCGCGACGGCTACATTCAGGTAGATGCCGCTAACCGCAACTATGAGTTTTCATACGATGGTTTAGACCGCAACCGCTACGCTCAGGAGAATAAAGAGATATACCGCCAGAACCTGCCGGAGAAAAAAGGGGAACAAAAAGAGGCTTCCCAAGAGAAAAAACAATTGGACACCTTTATTCACAAAAGTATGGGTGGAGTGGCTGTTCCCAAAGATGTTTACGACGTGTGGAAAGCGGCGGAAGTCGACCCAAGCAAACGCGCCGAAGTGAAAGCCGTCTACATGAAAGACATGAAGCTGGACGGTAAAGGCCAGCCCGTCAGCTTGTGGGTGAAGCCTAATTATGAACTCGGTAAGCAGCAGTTTTTCAAATGGAATCCCGACTATGTGCGGAAGACGGCTACGAAGGTCAAACCTACTGTCGAAAGCGAAAAACAACACGCTGTCAATACCGAAGGAAAGACCGTTGAAGCGACCAAAAAGGTGAAAGAGCCGCTTAAACCCGGTCAGCAACAACCCACCGAAACTCAAAAGAAAAAGCAGGACGAGAATAAGCCGCAGGTGCGCCAACGCCCGCCTGCCAAAGGCCAGTCCACCGGGAAGAAAAACACATCCCGTAAAGTTTCCTAATCATTCATCCATTAACAGCAACCACAATGAAAGTAATTATAGCAGAAAAACCCAGCGTGGCGCGTGAAATAGCCGCTATCGTGGGAGCAAAGAATCGTAACGATGGCTTTTTAGAGGGTAACGGATATGCCGTTACGTGGGCGTTCGGCCATTTGGTCGGACTTGTCATGCCAGAAGCATACGGGATAACGGGATTTAGGACGGAGAATCTTCCGATACTCCCCAATCCCTTTATGCTCAAACCCCGCCAGACGAAAGATGGGAAAACCTATAAGGACGATCCCGGTGCGGTCAAACAGTTAGGCGTTATCAAAAGCCTGTTTTCCAAAGCCGACCGTATTATAGTAGCGACTGATGCCGGTCGGGAAGGAGAACTTATTTTCAGGCATATATATAACTACCTCGATTGTAAAAAGCCTTTCGACCGTCTTTGGATCAGCAGCCTGACTGACCGGGCGATCCGCGAGGGGTTGCAGAATCTACGCCCCGGCAGTGAATACGACAACCTGTATGCTTCGGCCAAAGCCCGCAGTGAAGCCGATTGGCTGGTGGGTATTAACGCTTCGCAGGCGCTTGCCATAGCCGCCGGACGCGGTGTGTGGTCGCTGGGCAGGGTACAAACACCTACATTGGCTATCATCTGCGCCCGCTATCTGGAAAATAAGGCGTTCACGCCCAAGACCTATTTCCAGCTTAAACTTCATACCGCGAAGCAGGCTACAATGTTCTCCGCACTTTCGACGGATAAATACGACATCCGGGCCGATGCCGATAAGTTATATGCTGCCGTCATGGATGCCGATAACGTTCATATCGCAAAGGTGGAACGCAAGGAGATAAACCAACAGCCACCCCTGCCATATGACCTGACCGCCCTGCAAAAAGAAGCCAACAGCAAGTATGGCTTTTCGGCGGATAAGACCCTGAATATCGCGCAGACGCTATATGAGGGCAAACTGATAACCTATCCCCGTACCGGATCGCGCTATATCTCCGCCGACATTATGGACGAAATACCCGAACTGATCACGGGGCTTTCCAAATATCCCCGGTTTGCGGCCTATGCAGAAAGCATGGATACCAAAATTCTCAATATCCGATGCGTGGATGATGCGAAAATCACCGACCATCATGCCATTCTCCCGACCGAGAATCTTCCGGGCAAACTTTCCCCTGACGAGTGTACCATTTATGAAATGATTGCCGGGCGTATGCTGGAAGCCTTTTCGCCTGTCTGCCGGAAAGAAAATACTGTTGTCGCATTACAATGTGCCGGAAAGGATTTTACGGCACGGGGAACGCTCATCCTTTCTCCCGGATGGCAAAAGGTATTCGGCGCTCAAGACGAGGAAAAAGAGGAGGATGCGACCATTCTACCGGAGATAGCCGAGGGCGACATCCTGCCCGTAAAAGGCTGCGATGTGTTGGAAAAGCAGACTAAACCGCGCCCGATCTATACGGAAAGCTCCCTGTTGGCGGCAATGGAGAGCGCTGGTAAAGAGGTGGCGGACGAAGCGGAGCGTGAAGCCATGAAAGAGGGCGGTATCGGAACTCCGGCCACCCGTGCGGCTATCATCGAAACGCTGTTTGCCCGCGAATATATCCGCCGTGAAAAGAAATCGCTCGTTCCCACCGATAAAGGATTATCCGTGTACAGCGTGGTAAAGGATAAAAAAATTGCCGATGTCGCCATGACCGGAGGATGGGAGCTTGCCCTGTCAAAGATAGCCTCCGGGGAGATGGATGCTTTTACCTTTCATCGGGGAATAGAGGTATTCGCAACGCAGATTACCTCAGAACTGTTATCTACCAAAATAGAATCGTCAGGCAATCGTTCCGGAGCAACATGCCCACAATGCGGACAACCTATTGTATTCTATCCCAAAGTCGCCAAGTGTCAGAACCCCGATTGTGGACTGATGGTATTTCGGGGCATCGCTCAAAAGGAACTCTCCGACGGGCAGCTTGCCGACTTATTCGGCAAGGGTAAAACCGGACTGATTAAGGGTTTCAAAGGTAAAAGCGGTAAACCGTTCGATGCCGCCGTAACCTTTGATTCTGACTTTAAGACCGTATTCGACTTTCCGAAGAAAAAACCGGGCAGTAGCGGGAAAAGAAATATCCGGAAATAATCGCTATCTTTACCACAAGAATTTCGTTGAGTAACGGTTTTTTTAAGAAGAAACTGAATTACAATGCGATTTTTTTGTGGTGGCGCTCTGGGTGGGAACTCGGAGCGCCTTTTCGCTTTTCTATCCGACATTTTCAAACCACAAAAAAATCCAATGTTATGACGACGAATAATCTTGCGCCCCAGGGCGAATTATCCTATTACGGTTTATCCTTATTATCGTACCTGAAAGACAGCCATCCCGACCGTGCGGCGGATATGGCATTCATCGCCGAGCGTGCCGAGCGTGCAGCGGAGGTTTACAGCGATACGATACGAGCCGGGCTTACCCACATCGAAGCCGAAGAAGCGGCCAGTACGGAACTCTACCTGGGATTGCATTTTTCCACCTACAGCACTATTGTAAACATCCTTTGGGATGAGTTTGCAGATAGTATTCCCGAAGACCGCGCCCGCATTGTCGCACTGGAGGCGTTACCGCTTTGCGCTAACGTGCTGGCAAAATACGACCTCACGGACGATTTTGCCGACAATCCCCAGCACGATCTCCTGTACACCGAACTTACCGGAACCATTCAAATACTTCTGGAAGATGGCAGCCTTTAATAAAAAGGCGCATCTGCGCCAGAACATCGACGCGATAAAGGTAGCCTTTACGCTTGAACGGGAAAACCGCAGGCCGACCTACCATGAAAGGACGATACTGCAATCTTACAGCGGTTTTGGGGCGATTAAGGAGGTATTAGACCCTCTGCCGGCCAGTGATAATAAGGCGAACGAGAATCCGCTTACCCCACTGATCCGGGAACTGAATACCGTCCTGAAAGAGAATACTCCGAATGAGAGGGAGCATAAACGCTATTTCGACGGTATAAAAAACTCTATTATTTCGGCTTTTTATACCCCTCCCGTTATTGCCGATACCATTGCCGAAGCCTTGAAGCGTAACGGAGTGATCCCGCAACGGGTACTCGACCCCAGCGCCGGAAACGGAGCGTTCGGCGACAGTATCAAAATGTTTGCCCCCGATGCTGAGATAACCTCTTTTGAGAAAGACCCAGTAACCGGACTTATCCTAAAACACCTGCGCCCGGAGGATCATGTACGAATACAGGGGTACGAAAGCATCGAACCTAAATACAACGGTTATTACGATGTAGCGACAAGCAATGTCCCGTTCGGGGATGTGGCGGTATTCGACCCTGCCTTTTCCACCGATAAAGACCCGGTAAGACGGCAGGCGACACGGACGTTACATAACTATTTCTTTATGAAATCGGTCGATACTGTCCGCGATGGGGGTATCATCGCCTTTATTGCTTCGCAGGGAGTAATGAACTCTGAGCGCAACCGCCCTGTGCGTGAATGGCTGATGAACCGATGCGATTTGGTTTCTGCCATACGGTTGCCGAATAATCTGTTTACCGAACACGCCGGAACCGAAGTCGGCAGCGATCTTATCGTATTGCAGAAACGACCGCCCGGAGAGCAGGCTTTAACCCAGCGGCAAAGGGATTTTATCGAATCTGAATCGCGGTCAGGGATTAATACAAGTAAACTTTTCAATCCCGACAATACGGAAAGGATCGTATCGACCGCCTACAAAAAAGACACAGACCCTTATGGTAAACCGGCTTTCGTCTATACGCATGGCGGCGGTGAAGCAGGTATTGCCAAAGACCTTGATGAGATGTTGTTTCAGGATTTTTCCCGGCATCTTGATTTGGAACGTTATCATTTGAACGCGCTGCAGATATCGGAACAGCCAAATACACAGCTCGTCGTCGGGGAAAATAAACGTTTCCCCGACGACCTCGATCCCTTTTGGCAGGCGGTTAAGGATCATTGGTTTCCTGATGAAAATAAATTTCGGGAGAATGAAAAGGAAATCGTCGCCGAAGAAGTGAAGCCGGAGCCGTCCATCCCGGACGATCCGTTTTGGAAAGCAACACCGGAGGACTGGCAGCGCTTTAATGAATGGTTTCAGCAGCGCGAGGCTGTTACTAAAGCGGCATCCGAGGGTTTCAACTTAGATGTGGAAACCGGGGAACTAACGCCGATGGCGACTTCGGAGCTTTCGCAACATACACTGGCCGAATACACGTCCCATGAACCTACGGCGGAAGATCTCGCCGAATTCGGAGTATGGACGGCGGAACAAGAACGCCGCTTGTATGAAGAACATCCACCACTGCCGGAAGATTACGGAATTACCGAGCCGGAGGAAATAGCGGAAAAGGTTGTGGCACAGAAAACCCTATCACAGCCGGAAGCGGTCGAAACGACGACTACGGAGCCAAAAGTGAGTGCCGCGCCCGGCAATTTCACGGGTACTCTTTTCGATATGGATGCTCCGGACATGATGAGAAAACCGGAGCCAGTCCAGCCTGATATTAATGTACGACAAGAACCGCTTATTACCCTTTACGACCTTTTCGGCTTTTCCCAAGAGGAACGCAGTCAGATAAACCGCCCGCGCCGCCGGAAAAAGAAAACGACCAAAGCAAAACAAACGGAGCAGCAGCGTGTACTCGACTGGCGTGAGGAATTGATTTTGGAACGCCAGCAACGAGAAGAACGCCGACAGGAACAAGTGCAACCTGTCTATCCGGTGGAGGATGCGCGAAAAACAGAGCATGAAGCGCAGTTGCGCCGCGTCGAGCAAGAAAAGCAGCGGGAAGAAGAACAGCGCGAAAGAGAAGAATATTATAAGCCGATACCGTTCAAAGCGGAGATTTTGCCGCATTACCGTGAGGGATCACTGGTAACGGACGAAAATAACTGTATCGGCTACCTGCGCGGTATCGAAGCTCTTCAGCCGATGTTCCATCCGCTGGAACTTTCCGAAGCGCAGGAAACGAAGGCATCTATCTATGTAGAAATACGCGATACCTATTACCACCTCTACCAGAATGAGGCGGAAAGGCTCGAAGCCAATCCCGCCCTGCGGGAGATGCTGAACCGCCTGTACGACAATTTTACAGAGCGTTTCGGGGAACTGAACGATAAGAAGAACCTCGACCTTATCAAAATGGACGCGCGAGGAACGGAAATACTTTCTCTTGAACGCTACATAGACGGCGTAGCGCAGAAAGCGGATATTTTCAATCATCCGGTAGCGTTCAACCCCAATGAACTGACCGAGGCCGCCGATGCCCGTGAAGCGTTGGTCGCCAGCCTGAACAAGTATGCGGAGGTAAACCTCGACTATATGGCGGGCTTAACCGGAGGAACTAAAGACGGTATTCTGGAAGAACTACAAGGCAGCATCTATTTCAATCCCGAAATTGACGGTTACGAGGTGGCCGACAAATATATTTCCGGCAATGTAATCGAAAAAGCCGAACGGGTGGAGCGTTTTATGAAAGAGAACCCCGACCATACAGCAGCACAGCAATCGCTCAAAGCCCTGCATGAAGCTGCGCCCAAACCTATCGCTTTTGACGATCTGGACTTTAATTTTGGCGAAAGGTGGATACCCAAAGGTGTATATGAACGCTACGCATCGTGGTTATTCGATACCGACGTTAGCATATCATTTGCTCCCAACATCGACGAATACGGGGTAAAGGGCGACAGACTAAATGCAAAGATATTGGATCAATATGCCGTAGATTCCCAAAGCCGTAAATTCAACGGCTTGCATCTACTGAAACATGCCCTACACAATACGACACCCGACATTACCAAGAAAGTGAACAAGCTGATCGACGGCAAGGTTCAGGAGGTAAAGGTGCGCGACGGGGAGAAAATACAGTTAGCCAATAGCAAGATTGACGAAATCCGCGACGGGTTTTCCGACTGGCTCAGGGAACAGTCACCCGAATTTAAAGATCGGCTGACTGATATGTATAACCGGAAATTCAATTGTTTCGTGCGTCCGCAGTACGACGGGGCGCACCAGACCTTTCCGGGGCTTGACCTGAAAGGTTTGGGTATCGACGACCTTTATAAGAGTCAGAAAGATGCTATCTGGATGGATAAATTACAGGGTGGCGGCATCTGCGATCACGAGGTCGGCGGTGGCAAAACCCTTATCATGTGCGTCGGCGCAATGGAGAAAAAGAGGCTCGGACTGGCCAATAAGCCGATGATTACAGGATTGAAAGCCAACATTCACGAGATAGCCAAGACATTCTGCACTGCCTATCCGAACGCTCGTGTGCTTTATCCCGGCAAGGAAGATTTTACTCCCAAAAACAGGGAGAGGATCTTCCGCGAGATAAAGAACAACGATTGGGATGCCGTGATATTAACGCATGAGCAATTCGGCAAGATACCGCAATCACCCGAATTGCAACGGGAGATACTGCAAACGGAACTGGATAGCGTAGAGGAAAATCTGGAAGTATTGAAAGCGCAGGGCAAAAGCGTTTCGCGTGGTATGATGAAAGGGTGCATCCGGCGTAAACTCAATCTGGAAGCCAAGCTGCAAACCGTTATGCACAACATTGAAAACCGTAAGGACGATTCGGTCGATTTCAAACTAATGGGCATCGACCACTTATACGTGGATGAATCGCATAAATTCAAAAATCTCACGTTCAACACCCGTCATGACCGCGTAGCGGGGTTGGGTAATCCCGAAGGAAGTCAGCGGGCGCTCAATATGCTATTCGCCATACGTACCATTCAGGAACGCACCGGGCGCGATCTGGGCGCTACTTACCTTTCGGGTACGACTATTTCCAACTCCCTGACGGAATTATACCTACTCTTTAAGTATCTCCGTCCGCAGGAAATGGAACGGCTCAACATGAAAACCTTCGATGCCTGGGCCGCCGTTTTCGCTAAAAAGACGACCGATTATGAATTTTCGGTAACAAACGAGGTCGTACAGAAAGAGCGGTTCCGCTACTTTATCAAAGTGCCGGAACTCGCGCAACTATACGCCGAAATTACCGATTTCCGTACTGCCGCCGACATCGGTATCGACCGTCCGGAAAAAAACGAGATTCTTTATACTATTCCGCCGACGGCAGACCAACGGGATTTTATCGACCGGCTCGTTAAGTTTGCCAAGACCGGCGATGGGGAGCTGCTTTACCGGGGCAAGCTATCCGAGAACGAAGACAAGGCGAAGATGCTTCTGGCTACGAATTACTCTCGTAAAATGTCGCTCGATATGCGAATGATTGACAACGACCGTTTCGGTGACGATGTGGACAATAAGGCAAGCCATGCCGCCCGGAACATCGCCAAGTATTATAAAGATTACGACCAGCATAAGGGTACGCAATTCGTATTCTCTGATCTCGGCACGTACAAGTCCGGTGAGTGGAATATTTACAGTGAGATTAAGCGCAAACTGGTGGAGAATTATAATATTAAACCGGGCGAGGTTCGCTTCATTCAGGAAGCCACCAGCGAAAGGATGCGTAAGGACATGATCGACCAGATGAACGAAGGCAAGATCCGGGTATTGTTCGGTTCGACCGAAATGCTCGGAACCGGTGTAAACGCCCAGAAACGGTGTGTAGCTATCCACCACCTCGATCAGCCGTGGCGACCCAGCGACCTCAATCAGCGTGACGGGCGCGGCATTCGCACAGGGAACGAAGTAGCCAAATACTATGCTGACAATAAGGTAGATGTTGTACTGTATGCCGTTGAGAAAACGCTGGATGCCTATATATTCAACCTGTTGCATAATAAACAGCTTTTCATAAACCAACTAAAGACCGGCAGTATGGGCGCACGTACCATCGACGAGGGTTCAGTAGATGAAAAGTCCGGTATGAATTTCTCCGAGTATGTGGCTATCCTGTCCGGTAACACGGAACTGTTGGAGAAAGCCCGACTGGAAAAGAAAATCACCACGCTGGAAAGTGAGCGGCAATCGTTCGTCCGGGGTAAATCATCCAGCCGATACAAGCTGGACGAGATACTGCAAAAGGTAGAGAAGAACGATGGCCTGATAGAACGTATCGGTAAAGATTTGGAGAACTTCAAAAGCCGGGTGCAACTTAATGAAGACGGCTCCTATAAAAATCCGATCCAACTCGATGGGGTGCAGGGTGGCGATATTAAGTTTATCGGCAAACATCTGAACCATATCGCAGAAACCATTCGCACGGGTATTGAGCCTGAAAAGATAGGCAGCTTGTACGGTTTTGATATTGTGGTCAAAAGCGAAAGGACAGAGAAAGAAGGGTTGGATTTGGTGCAGAACCGTTTTTATGTGCGTGGCGAAGGTAATTATCTGTACCAATACAATTACGGTAATCTGGCCGCTGATCCGCGACTGGCCTCCCAAAACTTTATAAACGCTCTGGGAACCATCGAGCCGTTATTGGAGAAATTTCAAAAGGACAACGAAAAATTGTCTATGGATATTCCCGTACTGCGTGAGGTGGTAGAGGGAACCTGGCGCAAGGAACCAGAGCTTGCGGTGCTAAGGGCTGAACTGACCGATTTAGACCGCAAAATACAGCTTTCCCTTAAACCGATTGACGACGATGAGGTGCAACTGCCGGATGAGCCGCAAGAGGCTAAAAAACATGCTCCGGTGGATAACCGGCAGCACATTCCGACAGATGGTAACGGACAGCCTTACATTCCGTCCCGGTTACGGGAAATCGCGGATAACTCCGGCGGACGCATCGTTATCGGGACGGTCGGTAATAACGCCCAGAGCAGGGATAATCCCGTCAAAATAAAGTTATAGCACGAAAGCTGTTCGGGAAACCGGGCAGCTTTTTACATAAGAAAACCGCCGCATTATCACAACGGGGCAGTTCTCACAGAAAAAATCAACAATTAAAAAATAGAAGAAAGAAAACAAAAAACTCTGATGCAGGAAGAACCCTTATTTCTTTTTGAAATTACGGAACTTGTCAAAATTTTGCTCGATGAACCGCAGTACATCAGATTCCTTATAGTAGGTTTTATGTTTGTTCATGTGGTAGGGTAAATCCCCCGATGAACGATAGCGTTGAAGCGTTCGCTTACTGATGTTAAGCATCTGGCATACTTCAAAATTATCCAGCATTTTTTCCCCGTCCATAATGAATGTCTGTATTTGTTTTAACGAGGGATTGCACAGTTTCTCTATGCGTTCTAACCGCTGTGCAATGCTACGCATCCATCCGTCGAAATATTCTTTATCTAAAAACATTACTTTTGATTTTGCTTTCTGCAAAGGTCGGTCGTATTTCAGAGGTTGCTAACGTACTCTGTCTTGGTTTTTTCTCTAACGACATTATAGGCGCTGTAATTCAGCCATTTATAATTCATCTTTTAAACTCCTTTGGCTTACAAAAGATGCCCAAAATACGGTTTCTCTCTTAAATTGATAATGTGTAAACTATTGTATCACAGCTATCTGATAACATTAATATAAAACCCATTTTATTGTCTGTTTATACATAGGTCTCAAAAAAAATAAAACCGGCTTACCTTGGATGGTAAGCCGGAGCTTAATTATCAGACAACTATTTCTAATTTTTCCCACAACACTATTTTTTCTTTTTCCTCTTCCAGGATTGCATTCGCCTTAACAGTGCATCTTTCAATCCGTCCAATCCCTGTGTAGGATTGTTGCGGATTTTCATATCTGAAAATGCACGAGACAGATTGCTATCCAACCGCACGTTAAATACATTTTCAATGTAGCTCGCTACCTGAGTCAAAGGTACGTTCCCGAAATAGCCTTCGGTATCGAAACCATAGATAAACTCGATCAGTAGATTTTTGGGCCCTACATACGTCAGGCGCGTTTCCGGAAACGGCTGAATACCGCATGGGCGATGCTCGTATTCCAGCTTCTCTATTTCACTCATCAAGTAGGCGTGTAGCATATCGTTGGCCAAAATCCGGGCAACCTTGAAGTCACAGTTCGTCGAAAACTGCGGGTCAAGTTCATAATAAAATGCTTCCAAATATTGCTCCGTATCGGTCTGACCGCGTAAGAAATATAACTTATCCAAATAAGTCGCTCCTGAACGAAAATAACGGATGAAATCCAACCGCTTGTTTGTATATTTGTTGATAGTGTCCAACTCGTTATTCAGGTACTCTTTCTGGCGGTTGACACTGGCTACAGGACGCAACATTTCGATGTTGTATATCTTCCGGTAGTAAATCAATTTGCAGAATAGCCGGGGCTTTACATCCTTAAAAAAATCTATTTCTTCTTCTTCACTCCTAAATTCGTAAGAAATTATAAACTCTTTCAAACGGTCGAAAGCATCAGCCAAAACATGCGACATTTCTAACGATAACTTGATATAATCATTATCTTTTGAACTCTCTACGCGATCACTCTCCTTGGCTATCTCCTCCTGTAGTTTTTTAACGAAATCAATCATAAGAAAAATATATTATGGGTTGATCTTTCGTTAAAAAAGATTCCAGCCCGTTCATTCTCTTTTCAAGATGCCTGCTTTGCTTATATATGTGTATTCATCATTCCTTCCAGAATTGCCAAATGACTCTCCAATTTAAAAGATAGCCCTATTGTTTATAATAGATTCTCATTACTGATTCCGGACACACCGTAGACTCAAACCGTTGGTTCTGCTGGAATTCAGCTGGAAGGAGATTCCCTCAGTACCGACAAAATACCACATCTCAGTTGTATTGGGAGCCGACGACGATAAAAACAAAGCACCTTCACCTCCCTCTATCAGTGCACCGGTATCGACATGCCGGGACCCGGCTGCAGGGATAAAAATGGAGGCGTTTTCGTGCGAACTACCAGTAGTCGGATTGAATACGAGAGTACCTATATAGGCTACATCTTTGCTATTCCACGAAACGGCCGTACCGGCCTTCATAGCTGACCAGCCTTCGTGTGGACTCGTGACAGAAGGATTGTTGTGATCCCGGCGGTCGAAATATCCGTCGGCGTAAAAACCCCACTTGAAATTTGTTGCACTGAAAGAATTTTCCAGCGTCGGATTGGAATACAAAGATTGCCGTATTTCAGAACTTTCTATACCGGTAGTGGTAGTGTTTGCGGCCGCCCAATTGGTAATCCCGTCACTGGGACGATGATAGCCCGGAGGGCAACTTTCCTGTGCGGATGAAACCGTGATCCAGTATTGGCCTGTGAGTGCCTCTTCCCATATAACGGGCTTCAGGGGATAACGCGGATTATAAGCCACAGGGTTGCCGTCATTTGCCCACTGGAAGAACGCTCCCGCCTGACTGGGGTAGTCCGTGAACACCGTGTTGTTATAGCCGGGCCCGACATCGACGAGCTCTTCATAATCGGTCAAATTGGAAGCCGTAGTGTTGTATGGGCTGAAACGTGCCGCAACTGTACGAGGCAGTCCATCGTCGCCGGGAGACATCACATAGTCCGGATCATCACCCTGTCGAATGAATATGGCATGATACTTCCGGGGAGTACCGTAACGGAGCACTACCAGCGCGTAGCGTGCGGGTCTGACGGTTGTGGGCGAGTAAAGCGTCGAAAGTCCGATCCGGAACTGAATATAGTTTCCCGCACCGCTAACAGCGGTGCCCGAAGCTGATGAGTAATAATCTGAAAGTCTGTACAAAGCGTCGTTGGTATTCATATCCGCCGGATGTTCGATGGCGGCATTACTGAAATTGATCCCCTCGTCGTCCGAATCTTCGGTGCTGAACACAATATCGCCCGCTTTCCAGCCGTCCCCCAACCAATATACCGAAGCGTCCCATTCTCCCGCACGCACGGCATTGGTTACCGGAATACGGATGATACGTTCGCCGCGCTGGTTCGCCTTCCAGAAAGCGCCTATATACTCGCCGGACATATAACCATTGTCCCGAACGGTTGCCATAGCATAATTCGGCAGTTGAATGACATTTATCGAGACACCGGTAGGATCGATCACGTTGGATATCGTTCCGGTGACTTCGGCAGTCGTGCTTGTATTCGCAGTAGGTTTCCAGACATACAGTGTCTTTGTTCCCGTTCCTGTAAATTGTTGGCCGGGAGTGGAGTTGTCCGTATTACGGACATCTGCGGCTGCTGTCGCTCCGGACGCCCAGTTGCGAATATCAGTCAGATTATCACAGATCATAAAGCCCGAATTGTCTATCCCGATTGTCCAGTCCAAAGCGGAACCGTTTTCTACGATCACCTCGAACTGAGAGAATCCTCCCGCAGCAGGCAGTACGATCTTTTCAGGCGTAAGCAGTAGCGCGGCTTCCGGGGTGATGGAGAGGTTGTAATTGATAAACTTCCCGGCCTGCCAGGTAATCCCGCTCAGGTCGAAATCGAAACTCCGGCCGCTGTTCAGTTCAACGGTAATCATGGCTTCCGTTCCCAGCGTCTGAGGAATCATCATCAGGTAGCCGCCGCCCGTGTTGACGAGCTGCGCCAAAGCGCCCAGATACACTCCGTCGTCGACCGTAGCTTCAAAATTGCCACTTCCGGACGCTGAGGTGTTCCAAGACGGGGTTCCGTCTTCGGCCACAGTCAGCACACCCGAAGTTTTGACCCCTTTGGCCGTTATTTTCGTTATCTGTTCACCGTTGCCCGAAGCCTTGAACCCGATACAGGTCAGCGCGTGCCCCAATTGAAAATTGACGGGCGAAGAACCGTTATTGACCCTGTTGCGGTCTTTCAGTAGGGCTGAAACCATCAGGTCAGGCTGGTCGGAACAGTTCGAGGGAACGGTATAGGTAATGGACGGTATACCTGTGGAGGCATTCATAGTGATACCATTCGCGGCGGTTGCATACGGCGAGTAGGCGAAGAAGCTTACATTGGCATCGGCGGCCTCCGGCCAATGCTTGATATCATCGTAACTCCAGACGCCACCGGCATGATCTATCTGGACGTTATTCATAAAATTGGGAGTGGCGCTTGCTCCCTGGGCAATCCAGTTGTTAGCCGTGCCATTACCTGTGTAATAGGCAAACACGCCCATGTCGGGAATTTCTGCATTAGAAGTTACAGGCATCCCGCGGGTCCAGATATTTTCGTCAGCGGTGGCGAAGCGGATCTCGCCGGAGCCGCCGCTGTACGGTTCCTCGGTTTTCGTGCAGGAGACCGCCAAAATAGAAGCCGCCAGACACACAAATATATATTTGAAAGTCTCCATTAACGTTATGGTTTATTAATTCTGAATGTGGTCATAGTGACCGGAGAGAGCATCACCCCTCTCCGGCCTGTATAGCATTTCTTCGTACTCTGATTACGGCTGTACCAGCGGAGTATCTGTGCCTCCCGGGGTATCCCACGGTGTTGTATTAGCCGAGAATTGGATTACGTTGAAGATATCTTCTCCACCGCCGCCTGTCGATGCGTCGCCGATGGTCAGATTCAACATATAATGTTTACCCATAGCGAACTGGTCGCCAGTGACATTGCCTGCCGCGATCTCATATTCACTCAAATCACCGCTGTAAATTTCCGTGCCGTTCTTAGTGATCGTGATGCCGGCTGTAATCTGCACCTTGCATCCTACCGCACTCTGCGGCATGATCATATACGAAGCGGCACCGGTATAGGTAGCGGCCGTCGCATTGGGCGAAGTCCAGGCCGCCGGAGTTGTTTTCGGGTCTACGGTTCCACCCGTTGACAGAACTTTGAGTGTAGCGGTAAGGCCGGTCGTGGTAAGAACATAGCCCGCATCCAGTAAATCCTGGTGCAGAGAAGCCGTAACGCTCACTTTGGAGAGCATATGGGCGAATTCAAAGGCGACGATGCCGGAAGATTTTGCCAATTGAGGAGTGGCAACCGTGAAATCCTGGTTGGCCGCAGCGGGAACTGTATAAGCAATCGAGAGTGCGGGATAAGCGCCCGTCGCCGCAATCGTCGACGGAGCCCATGAGTAGAAATCGACGGTACCGGAAGCGGGCCAGTGGTACGTGGTCGGAGCCAGGTTAGTCGTACCGTTAATCGCAGCATCGATAAACCATTCGGTAGATGATCCGCTCCAATCCGCATAGACCTGGTAATTGTCGCTGTTGTCATTGGCAGCGCGTGAGATTACTTTGTCGTTCAGGTTCGTAAACTTGATTTCTTTCTGCCCGACAGGGGAGTGTTCGTTTTCGGTCTTCGAGCAACTTGCCAAAGCGATGGCTGCAGCTGCCACAATAAAAATTTTCTTCATGTTCTTGTTGTTGTTTAAAAATTATTATTCAGATTGTTTACATTGTCTTTCCCTTGGGAAATTTATTTGTTTTGTTATTTAGTTTAATTCGCATTCAGTGGAACATCGATGATATCCCAGTCGATTACTTCCGACCCGAATCCCGAATCTTCACCTCCTTCCGGGACGACATCGGGTAAGCGGTCAGGCAGTTCCACATATACATTCAGCGTGGCCGCTCCGTGAGGTTCTGGCTGGAATTCTATCAAATCCGTCACGTCGACAACCTGGCGGACGAGCGTCTTTTCCGCATCGACCAACATGAACAGGAAGTCTAATTTCACAGGAGAATCGATCTGCACGTTCGTCTCGGACGGCACTTCATTCAAAAGCCCCAATGTGTATATGGTTATCGCAATGATCCCGTCTTTCGACGAGCCTGTGTCATACGCCCTGCCGTTCATCGTGAACTGCTGCGTGGCAATGATGCTCGTATTCCTGTCTTCACTGAAGCTGTACGATTCGGCCACTCCGGGTAGATCGACCAGCGCAGGCATACGGGCGTTATTCAATCCTTTCACATGGGCGACGATATTAAATTGATGTACTTTGCGCAACGGCTCCAACCCGACGAGCGCCTCGTTATACTCGTTGTCCCTCACAATGAAATCACGGACCATCACCGAAGCCAGAATGTCGGGATCATACACGTAGTCGTTATCATTGCTCCTGTTCTTAAAATCAGGATTGGGGAGATCGTACGCTTCGAGCGTGGAGAGGTTCTCATAACCCCGAATACCCACGCCCCGGATCTGGCCGCGAAGCTCGTTGAAAACCACCACGGTGTATCTGCCCGCCGGGACATCGGCATAGGTCTGGATGCGATTCGGACTGTTCTCGAACCGGTGTTCCATGACTAAATGTCCGTCGTTCTGATCATAGAACAAAGCGGTCACGTTCTGCGGCGTTATGTCAGCCACCGTCCATACCGTTCCTATCGGGACCAGACCCTCACCCGGGCACATATCTTCCAGCGGGCGGCGCTCGCAGGAGCCGAGCAGGAGCAGTGCGCAGCTAATCAGTATGCTGTATATTATCTTCATTTTCACGGCTCCTTATTTTTTATTATTCCCCGAATTGATCATCCACACCAGCGATACCTTCGCGCGGGTCGGGCCAATCCAGTTGGACGTGCCGTTCCCCTGTTTGATCAGATGCCACTCGCCGTCAACCCCGCATTGCTGGGGGGTGTATTCCCTGTATTTATTGGTCAGATAACCGATACCGAGGGAATATTCCATTCGCAGGTTCCGTCCGATCTTGTGGGCAAACCCACCGGTAATACCTGCTGAGAAAAACTCGCCCTGGTAACCTTTGGTTTTCCATTCCACATCGTAATATCCTCCGCCTGCATAGACACCCGTAAACCATCCGGTCAGCTGATCGCGCCGGGAACGCTCTCCCCACCAGTAACGCCCTTCGATGTTACCGTTAAGAATCTCCAGTGCATATTGTTTCTTTTCATACAGCCACCACGGGAATATCCATTCGGCCGCAACCGACCAGCGCTGTCCGATCGGGACCTCCACTTCGAGGTTGAGAGCCGACGCTACGTCGAACAGTAGGTTGGTCTTCAGGGCGAAAAGAGGTCTGCTTGTTTTCGGCAGGGGGGATAAGGTTACAGGCGTCGTTTCCGGAAGTTTTTCCGGGGCGGCAATCACCTCTTCGGGTGCTGCGACTATTTCCTCGACAACTGCCGGTACCGGCTCCGGTTGTACCACTACGATCTCCGGCTCCTGTATTTCTACTGGTTTTTCTGTGTGTGCGAAAAATACGCTTGTGGCCGTACGCATGTATTTCGCATAATTTTTATTCAAATATGTATCCGTACTTCCGCCGCCCAGTTGTTTTATCAGGGTTACTTTCATTTGGTCTCCGGCTGAGGAATTCAAAATGCTTAAAACTTCATCCCGGTTAGGTACTAGCGGATCGTTCTCGATCAGGTCGATCAGAATGTTCCAGTCGAACACAGCAGGCAGAATACTTATCCTGTTGTTGTAGACTCCGGGATGCTTCCATCGGATATCAGTCCTCAAAGCCACAGCCCGCTCCGAAGAAAGGCGTGAATTGACCTGGAAACTCCCTGACAGGGAAGCGCCGCCGGAAATAACGATCGAGTCCACTCCGGAGACGAAGTCGGCATCGGCTAACATCACGTCAAGCTTATTCAGATTATCTTGGTTGGTATAATAGTCGCGCAAAAGCAGCGAACTGTTATTCTCAAAGTAAAACAGTAAGCGAGAGGGAAGAGTGTCAGAGACGGTCGAAGACGTTGAAGCGTGCACCTCGAATGACATGCCGAGGAGTAATATCATCAAAATGATATTACTCCACAATCGATTTTTATTTATTTTTGAAATGCTATTCAATTCAATTCTATTTTATTATACAACATCAATATTCCTTTGTTTCACTATATTTCTCTTTTTAATAATAAAGAGTTGGATACATTGAAACAATTTTTGTGCAAAGGTAGATGCTATACAAAAAATAGAGATTGTCAAAAATTACAAAATTGTTTGCAATTCTCGCATTTCCCAGTTGTCAAAAATCACATATGTGTTTGCAATTTCTATACATGCTGGGATTTACCTGCTCTGATCTCAGTAGGATTTGCCCCCAACTCTTTCTTGCAGAATTTTGTAAACTGTGATTTATTCTCGAATCCCTGTTCAAATGCGATTTGCTTTATGAGTTTATCTGTAGTAGTCAGTTCTTTTTTTATCAGTTTCGCCCGATTCTCCTTCATCCAACTGTACGGAGTTTGTCCGAACACCACTTTAAATTTATCCGAAAATTTCCGGGGAGTCATCCATACGGATTCCGCTATTTCCTCCACGTTCTTATAAATATGCCATTGACGCCGAACATGTTCTTCAAAGACGGTATCCTCGCTAAGGGAGAGATAATAAAGAAAATCGCATATCTCTTTTTTTGAATAATAAACGCTGAGCATCAATATGAACTCCTTTACTACAAGGTCAAAATACCCGCAACACCTAACCCCGTCCGTAAGGCAATTGGCGACACCCTCCACGAAATGCCATATCCGCTCATTCATATCCAATGTGCTAAAGCGAGGCATATTTTTATTAGGTTTTTTTTTATTAGCAGAAAAGTGGTGGTAAAACTTTTCAATGCTCAGATTCTCGCAAATCTGTATCGGTTTGGTTATCCTCAAAATAAGCATGACTGTATCCTCAAGTGTTTCGAAATAATAGCGCCCTCCGGCCGGAAGAAGTACCATATGCCCCTTTCGCCCCACGTATTCCGGTAAGTCACTGAATACGAAGCGTAGTTCCCCCTCAAGAAAAAAAACAATCTCGTTGGTTCGTATAGGCAGATTACTGTTTTTGCCCTTGGGAGCTGTGATCAGTTCGACGAGAGGAAGCTCCGATTTATCAAAATGAAAACACTTTTCATGCAGATGTTTATCTATTATTTCCATAAATCTGTGAACTATTAGGGTGTTTACTCAAATACTACTCTTGTGTTTTCTTCATTTCAACAGGATAAAAACATATTGAATCAGCTTTTAACTTGATTTTTATGCCATTAGACAGATCCTTCCAATATCAAAAACACAACTTTTTTTTGTCAATGTTACCACATATAATGTGGTATTTATCATTTTCAAAAAAACGAAGGTAAGAAAATGTCATTAAACTATTTCTTAAAAAGAAATAATTCGTGATAATTGCAAACTATATTGTTGTTTTTAATAACTTGAACAAATAGAAATATCCCGTAATTTGTAAAAAATAAATTTTGGTGCGAAGAAAAACTAAGTGTGAAAATCTTAGTGTTCGGATCGTACCAATCATATTTTACCACCACTGAAATTGCGGATGTAGATATCTGCATTGTGTAAATTTGATGTGCTCGGACTTTCCTCTGGTTGAATTCCTCAAATGCATTCGCCTTTAAGTTACGTCATACCCAAAGAACTGATAACATTTAATTATCCGCCAAAAGAAGTTAATTTTTCTTCCGATATTTGACCATCATAATATCAGAACAACAATTCTTATTCTCTATCAATTCCCATTGTGATTCTTTTGGCTGTTCTGGGAACAGGAGAATACCTCTACCAAGAACAACAGGGATATAGGTTATACACATTTCATCAATCAAATCCGCTTCAAGAAGTATCGAAACCAATTTTCCACCGCCAATCAACAAAATATCTTTTCCTTGCTCATCTCGCAAAGCAGATATGTTTTCAACGATATTTTCAGAAATGGAATGCAGCTTTTCGCTTGTACCCCAATCGTGTCGAGAAATCACATAGGTCATTTGCTCCTGATAAGGCCAAATTACCTCCATATTTAGAAGTTCATGATAGGCACGTCTACCAATAAGTACCGTATCGACCGAAGCCAATAACTCCTTATAATTGTCATCTGTCTTGTTGGGATTTGGAAATCTGGTAAGCCATTCCAAACTGCCGTCCGATTCTGCAATACGCTGATCAAGCGAACTTGCAATGTGAAGAATAATCTTTTTCATTTTGCTGATATTTACGTGTTACTAACTGTCAATTTCTTGTTTGTAGGAGGCAACACGCAACATAAAAAAGAAGCGTGGAACTCACACTATTCCGATGTAGAGGCACTGGTATGCCTAATAAGCGAAACAGATAGAGCCCACGCCATACTTACGTATAGCATGAACATTACATCTGCGCCTCGCTTATTTCAAAAATTACCAGTTTTCTACATCGAGACGTTCTGTGAACGTTATGTTATATATATCAGAAGCATCATTAGATATGCTCCTGTTTTTTACTTTCTTACGTTTGCAAAGATAATGATTTTGAAGATATACTGCAATTTCAAACACCTAATCTCAATATACGCGAGAGTAAATGCTTTAAATCATTTGCTTATTTGCAAACAATGCCTATCTTTGCGAATAGATAACAGAGTTATTTGAAAGCATGAAAAACTAAGTGTATCTAAGCACTTTATCTCGTACCTATCCATTGCCCTTTTTCATGCCAAAGTCTTTTAAGAGATTTATAGTCTGGCAATTATCCTCCGACTGCTACAAAGATAACAAATAACAAAGTAAAAACTAACCCCATAATGTAAACTCAGACAGGATGACAGCATCCTCTCATAATGTACATAGGAATGTGAATCCGAATCAGTTAAAAAAGCCAAAACCTATCTCAGTAATATAAATGAAAATTGCAGCGATAAAAGGGGATGCTGCTAAAAGGGGTTGTCCGTTCTGACGACAGGTTGTGAAATCTACAAAACGGCAGCTCCTTTTCTTTCAGAGATTCAAATACATTCCTTATCTTCGTAAACTAAAATAATAAATATATGTCGCTTACAAAAATATTTTCGTTCATAGCAATCCTATCTCTCCTTTTTTACTCTTGTATAAAGGATGATGATAATGACACAATGATTAATTATGTGAATGTCGGTAATCAGATACCTTCATTCGCTGTTGAAGATACGACAGGCAATACATTCAGCTCCAACCAATTCCTCGACAAACAATCATTACTGGTATTTTTCGGCACTTATTGCCCTGACTGCAAACAGGTTCTACCGGTTATCGAAGAAGTCTGGAAAGAGATGAAAAACGACAGCAAATTCCAACTGATAGCAATTTCCCGGGAAGAAACAGCCGAAGCTGTCTCTGAATACTGGAAAGAGAATCAATTGACAATGCCGTTTTATCTGGATCCTACCCATGGCAGTGTTTTCGCTCTCTTTGCCAATAATACTATCCCGCGAATATATATCATAAATCAGAATAAAGAAGTTGTATGGATGGCTGTCGAGTCTTTGGATATTTCAGCAAAAGAACTAATACAAATAATTAAAGAACTGAAATAAAAAGAAACTGTACAATCATTATTCCTTCACAACAATACGGACAGGTCCTAATAAACCTGATTCCAATAAAGGAGATTCTTTGGTATAATGCCTGAAAGTAGCAAAAGTATATCTTTTGCTTGGTCTTTCTTTCCCATTAATCAACCATTCCGGCCATTGCCCATCGACAATTCCATCATCCTGTTTAAGCTCATCTCCTATCAATCGATTGACCCATAAGTTCGTAACCTCTATTCTGAGCTCATTATTCCCTTTTTTCAAAGCATCTGTTATCTCCACCTCCCAGGGGTTCGTCCAAATCACTCCTAAATCTTTACCATTCAACCAAACCTTCGCAATATTCTTAACCTGCCCCAAATCCAAATAAACTGGTTTCTGTAGAGATTGACTGTAATTAAATGATTGACAATACACTGCTGTCCCGGAATAGTACTTTATACCTTCATCCGGACACTGGCTCCAATCCTGCAATTCTTTAAACTCAACATTAGCAGGACCTCCCCACTTCGGATCAAAAGAGACTTGCCAGCTCTTATCTAATTTCTGTATCTCTTTAGATAATGAAAAATTCTTCACACCTAAATCAGGTTGAGGTTTTCCGTCAAAAACAACAAAGAAACTCTGATTGGGTTCAAACGACAAATCGACAGACGTACAAGTACCATCATCTGTGAACGCCGGTAAATTCCGTATCTCCCCATTAACAGGATTCCATAACTGCGGTTGTTTACCTGTCACACGAAAATGACAAACTGTATTCAATAAGTCCCTGGTACGATTGGACACAAAATAGAAATCCTGTTCGTTCACCTTTTTATGGATGTACCGTATCTTTCCTATGTCCGATCTGAAATCATCACCCAGTTTCATCTGATCCAGTAGACCGGAAGTTAATGGGTAATTCGGATAAAGATTATCTGCCTTATCTCTAATATCCTGTCCCCAATAGACCTGGCCTTTACCATAAGTACGTTTTACGAGTCCTGCCGGAAGATCTTTGCCACCCCAAAGATCTGTAATCATCGTCGATAATACCTGATCGCATACAGGATAATCGGTTAACCCGGGAGCATACAGAGGAGGTATTCCCACCAAAGTAGCACCATCTTCTACCAAGGACTTTATTTTATCCAATAACCGGGGAGTCATCGTTTCAAAAACAGGAAGTACCAACAAACTATACTGCATTCCGGAAGGGAACTTTATTTTTCCGTTCTCAACTGAAGCGTTGTATAACAAACTCGGCGGACAAGCATCGAAGTTATGTCCTTTTTTATCGATTAAGAAATCGCCCTCCAATGCAGAGACAGGAGCTCTGAATACAAACGGAGCCTCTTCCGGCGCCAGATAAAGAACATCCGCCACTGTTTGCCCTTTCTGTAGCAGATACTGGCAGCGAGCTATATACCGATGGTAACCGTCTACATAAGGCCACCAAGTCTGATTCCGGTCCCAATGCACACCATAAGGCCCCATGGTCATTCCCGGACGCAGATCATCCCGCAACGCCTGATGTTGAAATGTATGAAAGGTAAGCCGGTTAATTCCTGCAGCAAAAGCCCAGTCGGTCTGGTCTTTCATAGATGCCGGATGTTGCTTCCAACCATCTCCGGCAGCAGTAAAGGCTTCCGATGGCACTACACGCTGGCCTTTGATATTGGCTAAAGAGCTTCCCTCTACAGCACTAAAAGATGTATTATACCCACCTATACTCCAGAATTCGCACATCGGTATATCAGCCGAAGCACCCAATTCCAGATCCTGCATCGGGTTCATATCATAAGGCTCTATAGAAAGCTTCATGCCATGTTTATGAGCATAAGCCTTTACAAATAAAGAATGATTTTCAAGCATCAGTTCCTGCATAGTCTGTCGTAGATCCCACAAAAAGCGTTCACTGGTTTGTTTATCTCCCACAATATAGCCAGCATAAACCGGATAGTAAGGTTGAGGATCATACCCTCTCCTTTTTTTAAACTCCTGGCGGAGTTTCGGTGTCCAGTTCTGTGCTCCCATCTCCCAACTATCCATATGTAAGATTTTCAAACCTCCGGGTAAAAGTGTATCACGTTCTCCCAGCAAAGAGAATAATTCTTCCGTAAAAACACGAAGATGCGCCATTAAAGCGGTCGTATCTGCTTTATCACATTCAAAACCGACTCCGGGCAGAGGTGCCGGACGTGTTACAGCTCCGTTATTACGAACACCAACCCGCATAATTGTCCATTCCCCCGCAGGAACATCCCAGGTAACGGTCCCATCAACCAATGACCCGGTTAAATCGACAATTTTATCGAGGTGAATGACATCACCCGAATTCAAACTGAGATCGTCATTATCCCTTGACAAGAATTGCTTCACTCCTGGAACTGAACTATAAGGAGCTCTATAGTATAATGCTTTTTCATGAATATCTTTTATAAAAGTTTTTTCATCTGTCTTCGGAAAGGCTAAAACAGCTACATCTTTATAAAAGGCCTGCCATCTTTCTTTCAACTCAGGAGTAAAAGCTCCTTCTCCAAAATAAGGAGGCATCGGATCCGGTTTAGTTAAAGATACTGTTTGTTTTCCTTTCCCGGTCACATGAGTTACAGAAGAAACCAGGCTTTGCATGGATTCCTCTGCTTTTACCCAGGGACCGCCACTTCCCGTCCAACCGGGACCTATACCCAGTATCATGCTAATCCCCAACCGCTCACATTCCTGAACCGCATGTTTAAAACAGTCCTTCCATTCCTCGCTCAAGAAATCTACCTTTCCACGAGGTATACCGACATTTACTTCCAGAAATACAACAGAACCGATACCAACCTTCTTCATAGATTCCAAATCTTTTGTCATTCCTTCTTTAGACAAATTACCATCCATGAAATACCAATACACACCAGGACGGGCTGAATCAGGCGGGATCATAAAATTTTTCCGTAACATATTCGTATCACTTTCAGCCTGACAGGTACTTATAAGTGTAAAAAGGCTGATGCTCACCAACCAATAAAAAACATTCTTCATCATACAATCAAATTTAAAAGGTTATAAAAGTTGATTCAGAAAATCCGGAATACGTTGATATACTTTATCGACAGTACAAATATATCGGATCTGCTTCATTCTGATTTTAGCATTATGACTTTAGATTTCTAAAAAATGACAACATCCGCCTTAATTCCTTTATTTGTGTTTTTGCCTATAAACCATATATTCTTTTATAATCTTCATTATTTTACAGCCCTTGAATTTTCAAAAATGATATTTATATATTCTTTTTTGACAAAAAAATATTCACGCATTGTTTAGACTATATTATTATATTATTTTTGACCTGATTTCAATTTCCTAAAAGATACTAGCTTATGAATACACAACACAACAACATTCGTTATCTGAACATTAATTCAATAGATAAGCAATGGGGATTAACTGTTACGACCGCCGGTTATCAATGTATCCCGCCACATAGTATCTACCCATCCAAACGGCAACATCCTCAAAGTTATTCTTTCAACCCGGAAAAGGGACGTATATTGACAGAATATCAATTAGTTTATATTTCTCAGGGAAGTGGATTTTTTGAGTCTCAATCCTGTAAACGGATAAAAGTCAAAGCCGGGACCATGATCCTGTTATTCCCTGACGAATGGCATACGTATGCCCCAGATGAGGAGGGTTGGTACGAACATTGGGTCGGTTTCAAAGGAGATCTGATTGAAAACTGGATAACCAATAAGTTCTTTTCCAAAGAAAACCCCATCTTTGAAATTGGCATAAACGCCACTATCATAGGATTATACGAAGAGATTGTAACCCATACCATCAAAGAACAAATAGGGTATCAACAATTAATATCCTGCATCGTCCTGTATTTGATGGGAGAAATCTATTATAAAGAGAAAAATAATTCATTAACACAATCAGATATCGTAGAAAAGATCAACCAGGCGAGAGCCATTATGAAAAAGAAACTGGATAATCCTATTTCAGTAAAGGAAGTTGCTCAAAAACTAAATGTCAGTTATTCCTGGTTCCGGAGTACTTTTAAAGCGTATACAGGCGTATCTCCACTGCAATACCAATTGCAGCTCCGTTATTTACGGGCTAAAGAGTTATTGAGCGAGACTTCAATGAATATTTCCGAGATAGCTTATACGCTTCATTTCGAAACAATATCTCAATTTTCTACGTTTTTTACAAAAAAAGAAGGCATGTCGCCTTCTCAGTTCAGAAAACGTTGCCTTCAATAAAAGGCAGTAGTCCATATGATCATAACATTCACTGGAGAATATGATTATATGGACTATTCGCCATTGTCAGAATGACAACCGCATTGTACAACGGACACCTTTCGTCTGGATACCCGGATGATCACGATAGTTCAAACGCCAGACATAATCGAGACGAAGGAACTGAAAGATATTTTCAATGCCCACACTTGCTTCCATATACGGAGCTTTTCCCAAAGTATAAGAGCCATAAGGGAAGAGATATAGTCCATCCTTCCCATTTGCAGGATTATTCTTATCCGTCAGATGTCCCCACAAACCACGGAAAGCAAAAACTTCCCTTGCTTTCAACTTCTTGATAAGAGGAAGACGATTCAGGAGATTCCCGTTCATATAATATGTCAAATCCCAGGACACATATTCATCATTGATGAACTCCATCGCATTCATATTCGTATAAGCTTCCGGTTGAATGGTATAAGACAGGTTGGCATTCGGAAGGATCAATAACGGATACGGGACCTTGGTCCACACTTTCCCTGCCTTGGTGATAATATCCATATAGCCGAAAGCGGAGAACCATAAACGCTTCTGGATTCCGATGTCCGTACGATGATAATCATAAGCCGAGCCTAACAGGTCTTTCTTTGCCATCACATGGCTGAAATTAAAGATCAAAGCATCATATGTGATCGGAATACGGTTGTTACGCGTCTGATAAAACTTTTCATTCCTGGCATAACGGAATTTCAACTCCAGTTCGGTCATATCGTAATGTCCGAGACGACTGATAGTACCATCTGTACCGATACGGTCGAAAACCGCATATTCCGTGGCATATTCACGACGGTTACGAACAATGGCATTATACGACAGGCCATTATAATGCTCGTAAGAATAAGTCAACTCAGCCTGTCGCAAGTAAGTGGCCCGTGTATCCTTTTGCCGTCTTATTGTCAAAAGAATATTATCTTTACTGGTGTACATATATTGTTGCCCCAACTTATTGATGTCATACATATACTCAAAACGGATTGAGTTCATCGGGAATTCTTTGCGGAACTCCTTACGATCATTGAACGAATATTCAACAAGAGCATTATATTTCAGTTTCTCATCTTTCGTACCATACGCTACATAGCCATCGAAAAACAAGTTCTTGTTGAAAGCTGGCGTCGTTGTTCCTCCCAACCTGAAGCGAGCGCCTTCGATCGAATTGCCACTGATCGTTGTATTCATCGGGCCAAATTCGAATTTACTTTTCAACGGGTCCTTATTGGTATCGATATAACCAGATACGAGGGTCGTTACAACCTTCTCCGTTACATAAAAGACCGGGACAGAACGTAGTTTTGCCATTAGATTTTTCACCGAGTTCGGATTCTTTTTCACCGCTTCTTCCGGACGATTGCTTGCCCAGAAATCTTCCGGCTGTCGATAAGCCTCTTTCAAAGTAATGACCGGGGCATTTTCTTTAAAGACCCAAGCCTGTTCAGCATCCGGTTCCTCAAATGACTGATTGCTGTAAATATTCAAACGCCGTGCATACATACCCTTGGTCTTTTCGTTTAATTTGAAATTCACGCTAATATCATCCTTTGTAATAACACGGGTACCCTCCGGAGTCCGTTCAAATATCTGCTCGATCGTCATTCTGGAAACAAAGTTCAGATTGATATCTTTCGGGACATTGAGTATTGCTTTTTGAACAAAAAAAGTGGAGTCAAGTGTCACATACAAATGTCCCGTAAAACCGAATGTTTCCGAATTAAAGGGAACAAAACCCAAGTCCACACATTCCTGCCCATTTATATCCAGCGTATCAAGCAAATAATATTTATAGTAGTTAGGTCCGATCGTGGAAAGCGGACTTACAAACCTCTGCAGGAATAAAGGCACATCATTTTTGAAAATATCGACTTCCCGGAACACTTCATTCAGTACCTGCTGTATCCCGTCACGAGAGAACACTTCATCTACACCTGATGATTTATTTCCTTTCACTACATGTTTCTCCGACTTCGGATTTTTACGATAATAAACCGTTTCGACTTTTTCTTTTTCTGAAACCGGCAAAATAGTTGTACCGATATCGAGCGTATCTATAAAATCGACCAGAAAATCGAACTTACCGGTCTTACCGTTCTTTTTAGGTTTCGGCTGATAATCATTCATCGCAAAGATCATTTTTTCATATTGATCGTACTGAAAATAATCATGGTTACGAGGATTGTTTCTTTCCCGCAAAGCGATCACCTGTTTTACAAATTCGACAGCCGGATTTTCTTTTTTACTGTATTTTTCTTTCTTCGGTTTGATAACGACCTCATTCAAAGTAATCCCATTTGGCGCTAACTGTATTTTCAGATCATTTGTTTTTCCCTGAATAATTTTCACTTCTTTCGTGTCATATCCCAGATACGACACTTGCAGGATCCTGCCTGTAGCCGGGGCAGAGAATGAAAAACAACCATCTCCGTCGGTAGCCGTCCCCAGAGTGGTCCCCTTGAATATAAGGGAGACATAAGGCAGTGCCTCTCCTGTAATCGAATCGGTTACAATACCCTTTATTGTCGTATTCTGAGCATTTGCCATCCATACGGAGATCAAGGATATCAGCAAAAAAACAAACTTCTTTCCCATCACAACTTCCTATCACCTATTTTTACTTTATCCCTACATAAGACACAACAAAAATACGACAGTATCTTTTTTATCGAGTGTCCCGAAATACGCACATAATATTCTAATGAGCATCAATGAATAAAGAACCACATGCCACTCAGGTATGGCCAAACTTATAATTGGGTATATAACTCCTTACAAAATTTCTCGTGCTTCAGGCGCATGTAATAACAAATGGCAGTCATCACGACAATTTCAAAGAAGAAATAGAGCCAGGGCAAATCAATCAGACAAGTGACGTATAACACAATGGCACGAGTATTGAACGTGAGAATGTTAGTCCATTTCATCATGGGTAATGAAAGGGTACGGAACTTGTCGCGAAAAGATTGCGGGATATTCTCCATCATACTGTATTTTTCACGCAACTTATCCATCAGCAACTGAAAATCAGGAGTCTGTGCTTCCTGCCTTTTAGTATAGCCTACATAAGTTTTCAGGAACGCTTTCCAAAGGAAGTTACCCTTCCAGGGCGTTTCATCATATATCTTTTGCTGTTGTACCGACTTATCTAATTCACTACCGGCCTCACCTTTCAGAAAAAAAAGATGGATCTGACGGTAATAGTCGGCAAGTCCGCATTGACGGCTGTGGCAACCAAAACCGGAATATAACGCCAAAATAAAAAGTATCAGTGTAACCACCAGCGTATTCTGCTGATTATTCTCAATACCCAGAATACGAAATTCAAGCTCATGGTGGATATAAAACCGATAGACAAGACCAAGATAGATGGGAATGAACCATACCTCGCTGGCTGCACCGTCGAGAATCCGTCCCAATTTGGTTTTCTTCCCCGTCATACGAGCCAGTTGTCCGTCCGCACTATCGTAGAAGTTCGCCCAGGCCAACAATAATATGGCTATTATATTACACAATAATCCGCTCATTCCTTCTGTACGGAAAGAACCTTGTGCAAAGAAAAAGGCAGATCCCGCACCGATAATCATTGAAAGGACAGTTACGGTATTGGGATGGATATCCAGACGTTTGAAAAAAAGTGCCCACTGATAACCGATAGGACGTGTCCAAACAGTATCAAGCCATTCTTCGGTATCATCTGACTTATAAGTCGATTTGACATTTTCTGCCATACATTTATTCTATTTGATTCATTGTTTATTACAATATTACAACTGAGCCAGGTATTTATCCTGCCATCTCTGGTAGTATTCGGGCTTATCTATCATCAGTTGTCCCTCAGGATCGATGAACAACTGGATGGTGTTTCCTGTGGCACACAGCACATTGTCATGCTCACGGTAGACTTCATAGCTGTAATCAAGCCGTGCACCCGGTTTATAGATATAATGCGTATGCACTATAACCACATCATTCATAACGAGAGGCGCACAATATTTGATATGGATATCATAGATGGGGGCACAAATACCGGAACGCTGCATATCTGCATAACCTATGCCGGGATAATGCCTGCCGAATGATTCGCGTCCATCCTCAAAATAGGTAATGTACGCCCCATGCCACACCCTCTGCATCGAGTCTATCTCACTGAACTTTACCTGTACTCGACAAATATCTTCAAGATCTTTCATCAGGATTGGAAATTAATGACGTTGTCGTTGATTGCGACATTATATACATCGTTTATAAAAGTCATATTGAATATAAATCCTTAAGTATACAATCCCCCATTGATTGAAATCACATTACCGGTAATGTAACCGGCATTCGGAGAAACCAGGAAACCGACCGCTTCAGCCACTTCTTCGGGAGTACCGAAACGCTGGGCAGGAATAGTCTTTTTCAATATTTCCTCATCAAGGCCTTCCACCATATCAGTCTTAATAAAACCGGGTGCAATAACATTGGCTGTCACGTTCTTCCGTGCCACCTCCTGGGCCAGTGCTTTTGTCGCAGCAATGATACCCCCCTTGGCTGCAGAATAGTTGGTTTGTCCCGGCATTCCCTTGAGACCGCTCACACTTGCCATATTGATGATACGACCGAACTTATGAACTAACATAGGTTGCAACAACGGTTGTGTCACGTTGTAAAAACCATCAAGAGTGATGTCGAGTACACGGCTCCAGTCCTCTTCCGGCATAAACGCCATAACATTATCACGCCGTATGCCTGCATTATTCACCAGCACTTCGATATACTCCTCTGTATGGGCGCTCTCCCATGACTCGATCGCATCGCGGGTCTCCCGATAGTCGCTTACATCAAATTTCAGCATCTCGCCATCCTGACCAGTTTGCCTTACCAGTTCAAGCGTCTTTTCGGCTTCCGCCGTATTGTTTACATAGTTAATAATAATACGATAACCCATTTGGGCCAATTTCACACAGACAGCACGACCAATGCCGCGGCTGCCTCCGGTTACTAATGCATACTTCATGGTTATGTTCTTTTTAATTTTTTACGATATTCCATATATGCTCTTTTCCAAGTATTTCAGCACAAGTAAAAAGCGTTGTCATTGTCACCCCATGCAGACCGTGCAGCATAAGGTTCTGTCCCGTAAGGAACAGATTCGGAATAGGTGTACGCGGTGAGAGCACAGTCATTACCGGATCTCTGAAATCCTTACGCAGACCATAAGCAGTCCCCTCAGGAGTAAGGGTGTAATCACGATAAGTCAGCGGTGTGCTAGTATAATATCCGGTGATCATATCCCGGAGTCCGGGAATAAATCGTTCTGCCAGTATAATACATTCCTCTGCCACACGCTTCTTCATGGCCTTATATTCTTCACCACGACGGCCGACCTCTGTCATATTCCATGGCTCACATTTACTCCAAAGCATGGGAGTAAGCAAATCCACTTGCTGCACATACTCACTACCATCTTCCGGAATCCGGCAACTTACCAGCACTCCGCTTACAGGACTGTTTTCAAGATAAAACGTCCATACATTAGGTTGATCATAGACATACTGATTCCAGTTGAAGTATTTAAGCGTTCGTGACCTGATACAAAGCGATACAGTGAACATACCGAAGGTGTTTTCCAGTCCGGCAATACGGTTACGATAGATTTTTTTCATCCTATCACTCTGTTTTACAAGATCGCAAGTAACGGCAGGATGCACATTACTGATGAAAATATTGCCTTCATAACTCTCCCCGTTCGAACATACAGCATGTACCAGTTTTCCGTCTTTCTCTACCAGTACCTGTACTTCGGAATTGCATAGGATCTCGCCGCCATGCCTGCGAATGTCATCAACCAGTGAGTTTACGATCAACGAACCGTCTCCTTTCAACCGCCAGCTACTCTCTATGAAACTACTATTGCCATGAGCAAAAGTAAACAGAGGAAGTGATTCCCTCCTCAACTCCATTTTCAAAGAAGTACCGCAAAGCACGTTTATCAGCAAGGGATCACGAAACGTCTCTGTCAGATATTGATAAGCACTCGTTTCAAAAAGTTTAAAGGGGAATGACGGTTTTCCGGATTGAGGATTCAACATATCGAACTGTTGCTCTTCAATTCGCTTCAACATATTTACATATCTGTTCAGAGCTTCACGTTCAGCAGGAAAATCTTCAGCCAATGTCCTGACAAACCTATCATACCCTTGTGCAAAAGCAAAGGTACGATCCTCTATTGTTACCCGGTCAAAATAGGTATCAAGGCGTTCCCACGGCAGACGTAGTAATCCCAGATATTCGAATATAGCATGTAGTGACTGACCTTCATATAAACCTCCTACATAATGAAATCCCGTATCGAAAGCCAATCCAAGTCGCTTGTAACTAAGAAGGCAACCACCGGCTTGCGTTCCTCTCTCAAGCAGAAGAACATTCATTCCGGCGCGCGAAAGAATATGAGCACATTCCAGTCCACCCAATCCGCTGCCTATAATAATTACATCGTATTTCATTCTTTATTCTTTAAGGTAGAATACTATCTACAATCATATCTCCCTTGTACTCCATATACGTCCTTTCCGTATCGGTTATTGCGGCCGTGACGGTGAATCCCCTGTCGATAGGCAGAACAGTGATCGTCACATTTACCTCCGGACAAACGACAGGTGAAGCAACTGCTGTCATGCGACATTGCTTTATAGTGCCGATCAGTAGTTTTTCCTCCGTCAACTGCATAACACATTCCTTGATGGTCTGGATATTACAAACTCCGGGACATACCTGATTTCCAGGAAAATGACCGCGATAAACATCACAATCAGGTAAAAGGACAATACGAAAAACGGCATTCAATCCTTCACCACAGCTATCGACTATCTTGTAATATTTATTTTCAAGTAACATAACAACTCTGTAGATCAACTATTTTTCTCTATGAAAATCTTCATTTGCGTATCGGCTATTATCTCATCCCCAAGACGGATTTCACCGGTGATGACAGTCACACCGGCTATCTCTGTACCCATGGTGATAACAGTACGCAATTCATCATCTACATATGGACGACGATAACAATGAAACCTTTTCACTTCACCTATATATCCCACAGGAGGAATAACAGCTCCAGAAGCCATAGCTCTGTACCCTGCAAATGCTGAAGCCGACTGGGCTATATGTTCGATAAGTCCCGGTTCGGCAAGCAGGCCATTCTCGTCTATGAAATAGTTATCATCTCTGACTGTAAGCGAAGTTACCGCCACATCTCCATCTACATCTATCAGTTTATCAACCATCATGATAGGATCGCGTTGCGGGATCAGATTCTTTATATCTTCATTAACCATTCTGCCCGAAATGTGACTCTATATAGTCATACAGATTATCAAAAGTCTGAATCTCCCGTAAATCAGTTGCCGGGATCTTTATTTTATAGGTCTGTTGGATAATAGCCACCAGATCAACCAGACTGAGGCTGTCCAGGGAGAGCGTATCTTTCACATTAGCATCCGGTGTAAAAAGAGTCGGATCAACTTCAAATTCTTCTGCCAGTATAGCATTTACCTGTTTTGTAATGTCTTCACGTGCCATAATAATATATTTTATCAGTTTGTTTACTATATGTTTTTTACAATGAGAGTCGAGTTTGTTCCACCGAACCCGAATGAGTTGGAAAGGAATACGTCAAAATTTTCTTCACGTGTCTCCGGCACTACATTGATACAGGCCGTCTCTTCGTCAGGATTCACGAAATTGATGTTTCCTGCAATAAAACCATTTTTCATCATCAGCATCGAATAGATCAGTTCGCTGGTACCCGCCATCCACATTTCGTGTCCCGTCTGGCTCTTGGTGGAAGTTACCGGCACTTTGTAATCACCGAATATATGAGCTATAGCCAAAGCCTCCCTGCTGTCACCGATACGTGTAGAAGTAGCATGGGCATTGATATAGCCTATCTGATGTGGAGTCATATTGCCGTTTTTCAAGCATAATTCCAGTGAACGTGCAGGACCGGATATATTCGGAGTAGAGATATGGTCACCGTTACCTGAAAATCCCCAGCTTACTATTTCTGCTAATATGGGTGCACCCCGCTTAACAGCATGTTCATAACTTTCGATTATCACTGTTGCTGCACCACCGCCAGGTACCAGGCCGTCACGGTGACGATCGAACGGGCAACAAGCTTTTGCGGGTTCGTCTTCACGCATGGAAAACGACTGAATACCATCGAACGAAGCCACACTGTATAAGTTGGCCTCCTGGGCACCTCCACATATAATACAATCCTGTAATCCGCTACGTATAAGAGTATGTGCCAATCCTATCGCATGGGAACCGGAAGCACAGGCAGCAGAAGCTGTCAGATTAATGCCACGCAATTTGAACAGGCACGCAAGATTCATCGACACGGTGGAGTTCATCGACTGAAAGATGGCACCACTACCGCAAGCGGATGTATCCTTGAATTCACGAAACTTATCTAGCGCATGCATGGTAGCTTCGGCTACAGAATCGTTTCCATAAATAATGCCTACCTCATGGCTGTCGATATAATCCTGATCCAGTTTTGCATTTTCCAGGGCCGAACGCGTTGCCATATAAGCATATTGTGCTTCTTCAGGCATAAACTGTCGTAAATTACGAGGAATGAACGGCTTAAGGTCAGGCAGTTCGATATCGGCACATAAAGCAGAACGGAATCCGGCCTCTTTACGTTCCTGACTGAAAACGATACCGCTCTTGCCGCCATAAAGCGAATCGCGTACATCTTCGAGTGTCTTTCCCAGGCACGACCATATACCCATGCCCGTTATCACTACTTTTCTTTCCATAATTGTCATTTTCGTTTATAATTTCTTTTTATAGCATCGCCTTCTCTTTATGAAAGTTGGGTTCAGAGGTTTCCATTGCGTCAGTTCCCTGATATTGTCCTCCAGTTGAGGACCAGTTTCCGCCCATTTAAAGTGGTGTTTATTATAGATTGGTATAAGGTCATCAAAAAACAGTGCATTCACGCCCAATCCCTGATAGTCAGGACGCACAGCCATTAAAAGCAGTTCCGCTTTCTCTTCCTTTTTCCATTTCAAAGCACGAACAAGATGATACCATCCAAAAGGGAAAAGTTTCCCTTTTGTTTTTTGCAACGCATGCGATAAACTGCCCATCGTTATTGCCACGCCTACCACTTCACCGTTTTCATTCTCTATGACAGGCAACAATTGCTTATCAACCAGCGGCAGATATCGTTTGATATACAAATCAATCTGTTTATCCGACAATTCCGTATAACCGAAGAGAGGCGCATAAGCCACATTCAGCAGGTCAAATACCTTTTTTCCATATCCAAGTTCTGAAATATCAGTATTAGTCAACTTTTTGACATGCAATCCGAACATCTCTTTTGCTAACCCGGCCACACGGGCATATTTAGGAGGGACTTCTTCAGGGACTTCAATACATACCTGCACCCAGTCGACCTCTTTCTCATAACCCAAGGCCTCCATATGCTTGGGATAGTAAGGATAGTTATATATTGCAATCATCGACCCCAGTTTGTCAAAATCCTCGATAAGCATACCTTCCTTATCGAAATCGAAGATCCCCATCGGCCCTTGTATATAATCCATACCTCTCTCTTTGCCCCATTCTTCCACAGCTTTCAGCAAAGCAGCCGACACAGCCGGGTCATCAATAAAATCAATGAATCCAAACCGGACATTCTTCTTTTGCCATTTCTCGTTGGCATGATGGTTGATAATACCTGCTATGCGGCCCACAGGTTTCCCTTCTTCATCGTATGCAATGAAAGGTTGTATATCGGAAAATTCCAATCCCGCATTCTTACGTGGATCGAAAGCCTCGCGAATATCCATATCCAAGTCGGGAACATAGTATTGGCAGCCGGTATACAACCAGCCTGTAAACTTCACGAAATCGTCCATTTCGTGTTTCGTCCCAACCTTTTTCACATTGACAATTTTCATAACGAGAGTAAAACTATGAAAGGTTTTCCTAATTGCAAAGCGAGTAAAAATAGCTGCGACTAATCCACCAGTATTGGAGAATTTAAGAATATTTTCGGGAAAGTTTATTGAAAGACGAACTCATTTTTTATAACCCAACTGTTTACGAAACTCTTTCGGAGAACAACCCAGATGGGCCTTCACATATTTTCCAAAAAAAGATATGTTGGTAAACTCCAGGTATTCAGAAATTTCTTTGATAGATTTATCGGTATGTGTCAGGAAATGCTGAATATCGTCTGTGACATATTCATTGATCCAATCCATAGCAGTTCTTCCACTAACCTTTTTACTTACAGTCGATAGATATTTGGAAGTAACGAATAACCTATCGGCATAATGGCTCAGATTACGCTGCTTTATTTCACTGTTTGCCAGTATTTCTATAAATTTCTTGAATAAGATATCTCCCTGTTTCATAGAAGTTGGGGGTGTTTCAATCGTATTATGGTCCAAATCAGCCAGCAACTCATAGATAATAGCCCGCATAAAAGTAGTCATAACCTCTTTATGATAAGATCGCTGAGGAAATTTTAATCTTAAACGCATGATCTCAGAATATAGGGAAAACAACTGCAGGCTCTCCTCTCCTATGCAAATGACCGGATTTTGATTGAACTGAAAAAATCTGTTCCAAATATCACTCCCATAATGCAAGAGACTTTGGAGAATGCGGGTAGAAAGACATACTGCATTCCCCCTGAAAGAAGTCCTGTTTTCATGATCATATAAAATAATATTAGGTTTGCAAATTAAAACTTCATACGGATGGAGCGTATAGAGTTTAGCATTCAAATTGACCTGCATTTTTCCTTCCAGACAGGCGATTATCATAATCATATCTTTCGATAACTTGACAGATCCGCGTTCCGTCATATCTTCCAAGTGTTCTATTACAATAATGTCTTTATCAGTATACGTGATACCGGCATTGATTCTTTCACTGGCATCCAGGATGTCATTTATACCCACTTGTCGAATTGTATTTTCTCTTTCCATATCTACATAGAATTATCACTTCCATGCAAATATAACTGTATCAATGTATTCTAATATGCTACATATCACCCTAAAAGTGTCCTATTGTTCCTATTTCAAAAAACAAGAAGCATAACAGAAAATTTGTTACAGATAAAAACAAATGACTTATATAGAATAACTCAAAAAATAAGATTTATATGAATAATACAAGAGAAGTAAAATAAGATTTTGATATTCAGAAGTTTAAAGTAAATGTGCGCGGAATGAGATTCGAACTCACACACCGTAACCGGCACTACCCCCTCAAAGTAGCGTGTCTACCAATTTCACCATCCGCGCCAATGGTGCCCAGAACAGGACTCGAACCTGCACGCCTTGCGACACACGCACCTGAAACGTGCGCGTCTACCAATTCCGCCACCTGGGCATTTCCATTATATAAAAAAGGCGGCCTCTTACCGCTCTTATTATCTGTGAGCGAAAGACGGGACTCGAACCCGCGACCCTAACCTTGGCAAGGTTATGCTCTACCAACTGAGCTACTTTCGCGATAACGGGTGCAAAGATATAGGTATTTTTTTATTTTCCAAAACCGGAAGATACTTTTTTTATACTATTTTTTCCTTCCCAACCCGTTCAATTTCCTATCTTATTTTAATACAGTGAGTTTCACTCTGAAAAAAAATTCAGATGCGGGAAACCAGTTCACTGAACAAAGTAGTCATTACAGCTGCTGCTTTATTGGCAGCAACGATCACATCAGCGCCGTCGTTCACAAAATCGTCTGCAAAATGATATCCTTCATTCGTGATAACCGACATACCGAACACTCTCAATCCGGCATGACGTGCTACAATAACTTCAGGAACCGTACTCATGCCGATAGCATCGCCTCCTACCCGACCATAAAAAGCATATTCGGAAGGTGTCTCAAAAGACGGACCGGTCAATCCGACATATACACCTTTCTTTAAAGGTATAGCATGTGAAGCGGCAATCTCTTCTATCGCACAGATAAACTCGCGGTCATAAGCACGTGTCATATCCGGGAAGCGGGTTCCGAACAGTTCATTATTCGGACCGATCAACGGATTCGGCATCATATTGATATGGTCGCGGATAATCATCAGGTCACCTACTTTGAACGTATTGTTTATACCGCCTGCCGCATTCGATACCAATAAATTCTTTATCCCCAACAGTTTCATCACGCGAACAGGAAAAGTAACCTGCTGCATCGAATATCCTTCATAATAATGGAAGCGTCCCTGCATAGCGAGTACTTGCTTTCCGCCTAACTTTCCACAGATAAAATTACCTTTATGTCCTGCAGCCGTCGAATGCATGAAATGAGGTATTTCGGCATAAGGGATCACGATAGCCTCCTCTATCCGGTCAGCCAAAGAGCCCAATCCGCTACCCAGGATAATGGCTGTCTCCGGATTGCCGGTGATACGCGCGGCTATAAATGCTGCCGCTTCCTGATATTGTTCGTTCGTATAACTCAGATTCATAATTTATCGTTTAATTAAGTTATAAGCTATTTGGGCAGCCCGCTCCATAATCTCGTCTTCACCCGGAACCTTTCTATTCTGCATCAAGACTTTTCCGTCACAGATCACCGTATCGATACAATTTCCGTTAGCCGCATAGACCAGATTGGATATGAAATTGAAATTCGGTGTAAATGCAGGCATATTCAAATCGATCAAAGAAAGATCGGCCAGATAGCCTTCAGCTATTTTTCCTGCCTTTAGGTTAGCAATAGCTGCTCCATTGACTGTCGCAGACTGGAATATCTCGTCGGCAGTAACGGCTTCAGGGTCTTTTCTCCAAACCTTTCCCAATAAAGAAGCCAGCTTCATTGCCTCTATCATATCGAGATTATTGGATGACGAACAACCGTCCGTTCCCAATCCAACCAAAATACCTGCCTCACGCATCTCCTGGAACTTAAAGTGCATACCGGAAGCCAGTTTCATATTGGATGCCGGATTATGTGCCACTTTTACCTCATGGTCTGCCAACATACGAATTTCATCGTCATCGACATAAATGCCGTGGGAGATCAACAAGCGGGGAGACAACACTCCCAACTTATATAAATAGCGGACAGGTGTCAATCCGAAGTTCTTCACGGAGTTTTCCACTTCACCTTCTGTTTCCGCCAGATGTAGCTGGATCAAAACATTGTGTTCCCGTGCAAAAGCATCCGCCCACTGCAGTAATTCGCCGGAAACGGTATAAATAGCGTGCGGACCTATCGAAAAATGTATCCGCTTGCTGTAACGATCCATTTCATTATATAGTTTTTGGATTGTTTGTTTACTTTTCTCCGTCAACTCCGGTTTAAACTGGTCGAAACAGGCACTGGAAATATTAGCTCTGATACCCATCTCTTCCACAGCCTCTGCGGTTGCATGAAACTTATGGTACATATCAAAGAAAGTGGTTGTCCCGCTTTTTATCATTTCCAGACAAGCTAGTTTGGCTCCCCAATAAACATCCTCTTTTGTCAGCTTGGCTTCGTTAGGCCATATTTTTTCTTCTAACCAGGGCATCAGCGGCATATCGTCGCCAAAACCACGAAACAAAGTCATTGCAGCATGACCATGTGTATTCACAAAACCGGGAACTACGGCTTTACGACGACCGTCTATAACAGTATCGGCCGTTACAGGAAGGTTTGCACCTATCTGTTTGATGTATTTGTTTTCTATATAAATATCGGTAGCTACTCCATTCAGCTCTACCTCTTTAATCAATATGCTCATACAAATTTCGCTTTCATATTCTTTATCTTCTCTTCACGGATACGTGCCAGTAAGTCTGCTTTCTTGTCGCGTTTTACTGCCGCATAAGCACAACTTTCCTTTACTTCGACAACGCCGAGATCCTCTTTCTCCAAACCGCCTTTCTGGAAAAGGAAACCGACAACATCCTTTTTACTCAGCTTGTCCCGTTTACCGCGGTTGATCGTCAGTGTCACCCATTCCGAACGAAGAGGCTTCTTGGCTTTCTCCGGCAGGAAAAACTCATCCGGTTCACGGGGGATATATTCAGGGACAGTTTCCACTTCGTTCAAGATCATAAAGGCATTTCCTTCCGCATTCATACGAGCCGTTCGTCCGTTTCGATGGATAAACGCCTCTTCATTGATCGGGAGATGATAATGAATGACATTCTTCACTTCCGGAATATCCAGTCCACGGGAAGCCAGATCGGTGGAAATAAAGACAGAAGCACTGCCATTACGGAAAAGCGACAAAGCCCGTTCACGTTCCGGCTGCTCCATACCTCCGTGGAAATATTCATTATCCACACCCATCTCGGTCAGGTAATTGCTGACACGTTCCACCGACTCACGCTGGTTACAGAATACCAAAGCTGATTCGCCTTTCAATTCGCCCAACAGTTTGTATAACGTTTCCAGTTTATCCTTGATCGGAGATTTCACGATACGCAAAGTCAAACCTTTCGCTTCCTTTACACCTGTCAGGAATGACAAACGTACCGGTGCCGTAATACCGGTAAAAGGAGGTATTTCGACAGCTTCCGTTGCCGAAGTCAACACCCTGCGACGCACGCCCGGAAGGTGTGCCAGAATCTCTTTCATCTCATCCTGAAAGCCTAATTCCAGAGACTTATCGAACTCATCCAGAATCAGTGTCCGGACAGTATCCAAATCGATATTACCCCGTTCCAGATGGTCGAGGATTCGTCCCGGAGTTCCGATCAATACGGTCGGTGCATGTTCCAGACTCTTCTTTTCCGTCCGGATCGGATGACCGCCATAACAGCAATTCACCTTATATCCGGCACCCAGAGAACGGAATACCGTTTCTATCTGTAAAGCCAGTTCACGCGACGGAGCGATGATAAGCGCTTGTATCTTTTTCTCCTCGTCAGTCAATGTAGTAAGCAAAGGCAACAGGAATGCCAGGGTTTTACCTGATCCCGTCGGACTAAGCAAAACCATATCTTTGGTTGTACCGGCATCCAATACGGCCTGCTGCATTTCATTCAACGCCTCGATACCTGTATTCGATAAGGCACGGGCTACGATCTCATTTTGTGTCATTTGTATTCTTTATAAAATTCGGCAACCGATTCAATCCCTTTATAGAAGAAGTCCAACATGCAACTCTCGTTAGGAGAATGAATAGCGTTCTGTTCGAGTCCGAAGCCCATCAGGACGGTCTTTATACCTAATACCTGTTCGAAAGTGGAGATAATAGGAATACTTCCTCCACGACGTACAGCCAGCGGCTTCTTTCCGAAAGCAACCGTACAGGCTCTCTCCGCTGCCTGGTAAGCAGGTAGGTCAATCGGACAAACATAACCCTGTCCACCGTGTTTCGGTGTGACTTTTACCTTAACACAGGCAGGAGCCACTTGGTTTATATAATCTTCGAATAGCTGAGATATTTTCGTATGATCCTGATGCGGAACCAACCGACAGGAAACTTTTGCATAGGCTTTCGACGGCAACACAGTCTTGCTTCCTTCTTCCGTATAACCGCCCCAGATACCACAGATGTCGAATGACGGACGGCAACTATTCCTTTCCAGTGTCGAATATCCTTTTTCACCGAACAGGGCATCCACACCGATCGCCGCTTTATATTTTTCTTCATTGAACGGGATCTGTGCAATCATCTCCCGTTCTGCCGGAGAAACTTCTTCTACATCATCATAGAATCCGGGGATCGTGATACGTCCGTCGGCATCGATTATATCCGCCATCAATTTGCATAACACATTGATCGGGTTAGCTACTGCCCCTCCGAAATGACCGGAATGCAGATCACGGTTAGGCCCCGTCACTTCGATTTCCCAATAGGCCAGACCACGCAAACCGGTTGTCAATGAAGGTGTTTCGGCACTGACCATACTGGTATCAGATACCAGGATCACATCTGCTTTCAACAATTCTTTATGTTCGCGGCAGAAGGTTTCCAGGCTGGGAGAACCGATCTCTTCTTCTCCTTCAAAGATAAACTTCACGTTACATTTCAGCAGGTCGAGCTTCAATGCTGTCTCAAAACCTTTCACCTGCATCATCGACTGGCCTTTATCATCATCGGCACCACGTGCCCAGATACGACCATCCCGTATTTCCGGTTCGAACGGCTGGCTTTTCCACAGTTCCAACGGTTCGGCAGGCATTACATCATAATGAGCATAAACAAGTACGGTCGGAGCATCCGGCGAAATGATCTTTTCACCATAAACTACCGGATTTCCTTCTGTCGGCATAACTACCGCTTTGTCTGCACCGGAAGACAACAATAACTCTGTCCACCGTTCGGCACAGGCTGTCATATCCGGTTTATGTTCGTGTTTTGCACTGATTGACGGAATACGGATCAAGCTGAACAGCTCTTCCAGGAAACGATCTTTATTGGATTCTATATACGATTTTACTGTCATAAAACTGGAGATTTAATTTTAAATTTAACGTTTTTATTTAGGGTTACAAGTTTACGAATAAATTACTTAAATCTACCTTTTATTGTCCTATAAAATATATCAGAATGTTAACTTTCCATTCCTATGTTTACTGGAATCTACTACCACCAAGTGCATGGAATAGGTTAATAACCCCTTGTATTTTATCAAATTGATCCTGCGCCTGTACTAATTCCGCATCCAATAAGGACTTTTGTGCAGTCAATACTTCCAGATAATTCGTAGAAGAATATTGCATCAATAACTCCGTTTTATGTACAGCTTCCTGTAAAGCACCAACCTGCTGCTTTCCGATCTCTATCCTTTGTTGAGCAACCTGCCACTGCACCAGAGCATCGTTCACTTCTTTCCCTGCATTCAAAACAGACTGTTGAAATGAAAGAGAGGCCTCTTCCTGCCGGGCTTTCGCCACTTTCAGATTAGCGATATTCGTACCTTTATTAAATAATGGTTGTGTCAACGATCCTACTGCACTCAATAACAAACTACCGGGATTCAGAATCACACCGCTACCGTTATTTGTCCATCCGGCAGTACCGGAAAGCATTATGTTCGGATAAAAAGCAGAGCGTGCCGCATTGGTTGAATAAAAAGCCTGCATCAGGTTAAATTCCGCCTGCCGTATGTCAGGACGATTAGATAAAAGCAGCAAAGGAACCCCAACCTTCAGCTCTTCCGGAAACGACTGTTCCTCCAGCGTCTTCCGTTCAATCGTTTGTGGTGCCATAGCCAGTAAAACAGACAAACTATTTTCCGTTTCACGGATACTTTTCTGTATGGATAGAATAGATGCTTCGAGTGCCAAATGATTTGCCTTTGCCTGAAGGATAGCAGTATCATTCGATTCCCCTGCCCGTTTCAATGCTTCCAAAGTCTTTACCGTACGTGACCAACTTTCCAATGTTTTTTTATTGATTACAAGTTGTCTGTCCAACATCAACAAAGTATAATAACTATTCGCAATGGTAGCCACCAACTGTGTCTGTACAGCCTGTTCATACGAACGGCTCCCTTCAAGTGCAGCTTTCGCTCCTCTTTTCGCATTCGTTACTTTACCGAAGACATCTATTTCCCAGCTTGCCGACAAAGCTAAATTATACGTCTTACCAGGAGCAGCGCCATCGAAGCTGCTAACTCCGCCCTCCGGATTCAACGATAAAGAAGGAAGATAGGAAAGACGGGCATTCATCAGAACAGCTTCGGCTTCCTTCACCCGCAGATGAGCGATATTCAGATCGGTATTATACTCCAATCCCCTTTCGATCAGGTTCTGTAATAAATTATCCGTAAAAAGCTCTTTCCAGGAAAGGGAAGCGACTGTTGCCGTATCTTCCACTGTCATATCCCGATACAGTCCGTCCGTATTAACCTCCGGACGAGAATAAGGTTTATATATCCTGCAACCTGTCATCAGACAGATTGCAAGACTTAAAACAAATAACTGTTTCATACTCACTTTTTCTTTCCTATTTCTTCTAATTCCGTTTGTATAGACCAATCGGCATCTCCCCTGGAGGCTTGTATCGGCCTGACTTTCTCCTGTAGATATTGAAATACAATGAAAAGACCCGGGACAAGGAATAATAAAGCCAACGTTCCGACAAGCATGCCGCCTACCGCACCGGACGCCAACGAACGGCTTCCGTTTGCACCTACCCCATGCGCCACCATTAACGGCAACAGACCAAATACCATTGTCAGAGCCGTCATCAGGATCGGACGCAAACGAACTTTTGCAGCGGCAAGAGCAGCCTGCGTCAGTGACATTCCTGCTTCCCGGCGTTTAGTCGCATATTCCGTCAGAAGAATAGCTGTCTTAGCCAGCAATCCGATAAGCATGATTAATCCGGTCTGCATATAAATATCATTCCCCAACCCGAACAACTGGGCAAACAAAAAGCTGCCCAACAATCCGCAAGGCACCGAAAGAATAATTGCGAACGGAATAAGAAAACTCTCATATAAAGCACTTAATATCAAATAAACCAACAAAAGGCAGATACCGAAAATAATAACAACATTATTAGTCGTCTTACTTTCTTCACGTGAGATACCTCCGAATTCATATCCGTAATTCTTCGGCAACACCTGATCCGCCGTTTCTTTAATGGCCTGTAATGCATCTCCCGAACTGTAACCGTTTGCCGGTGAACCGTTGATCGAGATCGAATTATAGAGGTTGAAACGCATTAAATCCTGCGGGCCATACGTTTTCGTCAACTTTACAAACTGGCTCAACGGTGCCATTTCCTCACCGACCCTTACATAAAGATGGTTCAGCGACTCCGGTGTGACACGATATTCAGGATCTGCCTGGATCATCACACGGTACAATTTAGAGAAACGGTTGAAGTTGGATACATATCCACCGCTATAATAGCCTGAAAGCGTTTCTAAGACTTCACCCGGAGAAATTCCTGATTGTTCGCATTGGGCGGCGTCGATATCTACCCAATACTGTGGATAGTTTGTCTCGAAAGCAGAATAAACGGCTTCAATCTCGGGGCGCTGGCTAAGTGCGGCCACAAAATTATCTGTTACTTTCTTGAAAGCGTTCAGATCACCGGCAGTCTTGTCCTGTATGTAAAGTTCAAAACCGCTACCCATACCATAACCAGGGATCATCGGTGGCGTCATAGCAAATATCTGCGCATCCGGAACTTCAGTCGACAAACCATAAATCTTATTCACTACATCGGCAGCAGACTGTCCTTCTTCCTTTCGTTCATCCCAATGTTTGAGCGAAAGGAAATACATACCCATGGAAGGTCCCGAACCGGAAAATGAATAACCTACCACATTGGCATTGTATTCTACCTCAGGAATCCCTTTAAGTTGTTTGTTCATCTGCTCCATCACCCGTTGAGTCTGAGGCAGAGATGAACCCGGCTTGGAGTTCATGCTGATCATTACGGTTCCCGTATCTTCATCGGGAATCAATCCTGTCTTGGTATGTTGTACCAGAAAAACAAGTAAAACAAGGGCAGTCACCAATGTGCCCCACATCAGCCAACGACGTTTGACAAACAATAATACTCCTTGTACATAACGTTTGGTCATCACATCAAAAGCTGCATTAAACGCTTTACGGAAACGGGCTGCAAAATTATCCTTTACATTTCCGGATTCATCTATATAAGGAGTCAATAACAAAGCACAGAGTGCCGGAGACAATGTAAAGGCATTGACTGCCGAAATACCGACGGCAACAGCCATTGTTATACCGAATTGGGTATAGAATGCTCCCGAAGTCCCTCCCATCATAGACACAGGTATAAATACAGCCATAAAGATCAAGGTCGAGGTAAGAATAGCCGAAGATACTCCTTTCATTGCATCATTCGTTGCCATATAAGAAGATTGATATCCCACATCGAACCGCGCCTGAACAGCCTCGACCACCACTATCGCATCATCCACCACCGTTCCAATGGCCAATACCAGAGCAAACAATGTCAATAGGTTGATCGAGAACCCGGCTACCGACATAAAGGCAAACGTACCGATAATGGAAACAAAAATTGAAATAGTCGGGATCAACGTAGAACGTATATCCTGCAAAAAGACATATACCACCAGGATTACCAGCAAGATAGCCTCCAACAATGTTTTTACCACCTCATGGATCGAAGCATACAGGAAACGGTTTGTGTCATTCAGTGTTATAAACTCCATTCCTTTAGGAAGATCACTGCTTATCTCTTCCAGTGTGGCATCGATTTCATTGATGATAATTGATGCATTCGACCCGGCAGTCTGAAACACCATTGCCAGTGCAGCCGGATGACCATTCACCTCCGTTGCATAATTATAAGCCTCATCTCCCAGTTCAATATCAGCAACCTCACGTAACCGTAACACATCGCCCCCCGGCAAAGAACGTATCACAAGATTACCGAACTCTTCCGGTGTAGAGAAGCGTCCACGATACTTCATGGTGTACTGATGGGTATTATCATGATTTTCTCCGAATGCTCCCGTAGCTGCTTCGATATTCTGTTTATCCAATACAGCCGAGATATCTCCCGGAACCAGTTTATACTGTGCCATCTTATCCGGTTTGAGCCAGATACGCATACTATAATTGGAACCGAATTGCATAACCTGCCCTACTCCGGCAATACGCTTGATACGAGGTTCCACATTGATCTTCATATAATTATTGAGGAACTGGCGATCGTAAGCATCGTCCGGTGAGTAAAGAGCAAAAGTCTTCAGCTCAGCGTTCTGCTGCTTCATGGTCGTGACACCGATCTTGGTTACTTCGGCAGGCAGCAAACTCAACGCCGTAGAAACACGGTTCTGTACATTCACTGCCGCCATATCTGCGTCGCTTCCTTGTTTGAAAAAGATATTGAGGAACACATCGCCACTATTTGAGGCCGTGGAAGTGATATAGTTCATATTCTCCACCCCATTGATTGCTTCCTCCAACGGGACAATGACACTTTTCTGAACAGTTTCAGCATTGGCTCCCGGATAATTGGTAAAGACCTGGATCGTAGGAGGCGCAATATCGGGATACTGCTCGACAGGTAGCGTAAACAAAGAAATAATACCCATCAGAACAATTGTTATGGAAATAACAATCGATAAGACAGGACGGTCTATAAAATATCTTAGGTTCATACTTTTTTATTTTATTGTTTTTCGGTTTCTTTGACAAGTATCTCCATTCCGTCTTGCAACAATCCGACACCTTCGCTGACAATCCGGTCGCCCGGCTGAAGACCTGAGCGAACAATATAGTCAGTACCGTCGTTCAGCTTTTCTAGCTGTAGCTGAACAGCGGAAAGTTTTCCGTTTTCCTGCACTTTGTAAGCAAATACTTTATCCTGTAATTCATAGGTAGCAGACTGAGGAATGACAATCACATCATCCATTTTATAAGGAATAACGACATTACCGATCCCGCCACTGAATAACATACGGTTCTCGTTCGGAAATACGCTTCGTACCGATACTGTTCCCGTCTGTTGGTTGATAACGCCGCTGATACTTTCGATATATCCGTTTTCCTCATAGAGACTTCCATCATTCAACTGCAGTTCGATCGACGGCATCTGCTTTATCGTTTCGTCCGGCGAACCATATTGCCGGATCAATGCCCGAAGACGATTTTCCGTCATAGAGAAATAGACATACATTTGTGAATTGTCCGATACGGTGGTCAGCGGTTGAGCCATCGACGGATTAACCAAAGCACCTGTCCGGTAAGGAAGTATCCCGACAATACCGTCCGACGGACTTTTTACTTCTGTGTAGGAGAGGCTGTTGCGGGCATTCACTTCCTGTGCCCGGGCTTGCTCCAGTCCTGCATTGGCAACAGACAGTGCATTCCGTGCTGTCGATAATTCATATTCCGAAATGACGTTTTCACGGAACAATTCCTGTTTACTTTCGTAAGTCAGCCGGGCTGTTTCCACTTGCGCTTGTGCTGCATGTACATTTGCCGTCGCTGTTCTTAAAGCAGCTTGGTAAGGAACCGGATCGATAACAAAAAGAGTTTCTCCCTTCTTCACTTTTTCGCCTTCCTGAACACAAAGCCGGAATATCGTACCCGACACTTGCGGATAAATTTCAATATCCTGTCGCCCCCGGATAGAGGCTGAATAAGATTCTTTGATTTCCGCCGGAGCAGACGTCACGGTTAATACTGGATAAGCCTGATGAAACTCCCCTTCTTGTTTATTCTTACAAGATATCAGAAACATAAAGCAGAGAATGGTAATAAATTGAGATAAATTTTTCATACGGTTACTAATTTGAACAATCTTTCATTATCTGGAACTATCTCCGGTAACAACTGATTTACCGGAGCGCAAAGATATAGTTTGTCGTAACCTGATCACATATCATAATCCTGCCATATCGGGTACTTTTCAATACAAACCAAAGAGGGATTCTAAAAAAACATACTATCTTCGCAGAGAAGATCCGAATAAAATATGACAAATATAAAATACGCTTTACACCGACCTGGAAACGAAAATGCAGCCGGAATAACCGACCTGAAAGAGAGCATAGGACATCCGTTGGATCCAAACTGTTGCACAATCCTGTTATGTACGGCAGGGATGGCTACTGTCTCTACCAATTTTCAAAAGCGAATAATGAAAAAAGGAGATGCGGTCTTTATCTTTACCGATATAGTATTCGTTACGATCGAAGTGTCAGATACATTTTCCGCCCTGTATGTTTCGCTTTCCGAAGAAGTGATGGAAGAAGTCTTTTATAAAATTACTCCTACTTCGTTTTGGTATTTCATATATGACCACGTTATTCTCCATCTATCAGAAAATCAATCCATGCTACTACATACGTGGTATCAGCAAACAAAATGGATTATTGACGAATGTGCACCAGAATATAAACTGACACTGTTACGCAACAACATCCACAGCCTTTTTATGGCTATCGACAGTGAAGCGAAAGAAAAAAACATAGGAATCAACGATCACTATAAAAGAGATCAGACATGGGCTATCCTGGGAAAGTTCGCCAGCCTGTTAGCAGAGCATTGCCATCAACACCGGGAAGTAAGTTTTTATGCAGACAAACTCTGTATAACACCTGATTATCTTTACAAATTGGCTTATAAAGGAATGGAGCAAAGCCCCAAAGAGATAATCGAACAAATGATCATCGTAGAGATCAAAACTTATCTTTCCAATACTAATTTATCTATTAAAAGCATCGCAGCTGAGATGAATTTCGAAGATCCGTCATATATGTGCCGTTTCTTCCGGAGACATACCGGATCGTCACCGACAGAATACCGGAATATCTACTTAAAATAATACTCACGAAATAAAACCAATTAAAAATGGAAACAGAATTAATTTTCGCGACAAGAGAAGACTTTCAGGAGTGGTTAAAGAATTACGGCCAGACAAACGAGGGTATCTGGTTACTATTCGGGAAAACAAAAACATTAAAAACATTATCCGCAGAAGATGCGTTGGAAGAAGCATTATGTTTCGGTTGGATCGACGGGCTGATCAACTCTATCGACGAGCACAAATACAAAAAGTACTTTTCCCAAAGAAGGAAAGGAAGTAAATGGTCGGAAAAGAATAAAAAGATTGTAGAAAAGCTTATCAAAGAAGGAAGAATGACCGGATTCGGAATGCAGGCCATCGAAGAAGCCAAAAGAAGCGGAGAATGGGAAAAGGTACGGGACAGAAATGTTACCGATACTCAAAAGTCTGAATTTGAATCCCTGATAAAAGACTACAATCAGGCTTATGCTAATTACCTTACGACAGCAAAGTCGACTCAAAATAATTTTGTCGGTTTCTACTTTGAAGCAAAAAGAGAAGACACCCGCCTGAAAAGATTAGAGAAAATAGTCGGGTTATTGGAGCAGAACAAAAAGTTAATGTAAAAAGGATATTCTTTTCATGTTATAATATGGCACTTCTTCCATTCACCATTCACCGTTCACCAGACATAGCATAACAACCTGAAAAACAATATATAAATTAATTATTTATCGGGTGAATGGTTGCTCAAAAAGGTGAATGGTTTATACAAACCTTCACCTTCATCTTTTTTAGATCACTTATTATTATGACTTACATTATCGATCACTGAGCGAAAAGTCCAGACTGATTAAGTTAAACATTATAGTTTATTCATTTAACGACCAAGCTCGATAAGCTTACCCACCACTGTCATTAAGCTTAACGACAAAGGTCGCAAAGCTTAATGATGAAGGTTCAATGATTTATAAGTAATAGCCAAAGAGCTAGTTTATAGCAGGTTTGATAATAATGGAATTACTTTTTTAGGGGGCGTAAAATAAACTGTGTCATGCGCTGTTTTTCTTTCAAGCTCATCGGTCGGGGATCGG
>NZ_BMPB01000020.1 GCF_014647375.1 Parabacteroides faecis | reverse complement strand
CTGTAACTAAGTATGTCTTATTGATGACTGAGACTTATGCTCAGATAGGTTCAATTATTTCTAAAAAGGAATTATTCTTGTTTTAATAACTCCAATGTCCTTTCGATTTTCTCTTCTGTCGGCAGGATTGCATCAACCCAGTGGATGGTGCATCCCCGGCGTTCCATTCCCCGGAACCAGGTCATTTGCCGTTTGGCGAACTGGTGAATGGCTATCTCTAATTGAGAAACCATTTCTTCGTAAGAAAGTTCACCTATAATATATAATGTAAGGTATTTATATTCCAGACCGTAATAAATAAGGTCTTCCGGCTTGACACCCGAAGCAATGATACCTTTTACTTCATCCACCATGCCCTCGTCGAGGCGGGCACGCAGTCGCCTGGATATTTTCTCCCTCCGTAGCTCCCTGTCGATATCTATGCCGATGATCAGACTATCTATCGGATCATACTCGTTCGCATCCGGAGCCTGCGTTTTATAATATTCTTCAATCTCGATGGCACGGATCGCCCTCTGTGCCGAATCGACATCCGTCTTATTGTGCAACACCTTGTAAGTCGCCAGAATCTCTTCCAGTTCAACCAGCGATTTATTCTTCAACGATTCCCTTAACTCCGGATTCTGTGGAACATCCAGCAGTTTGTATCCTTTCAATACAGCTTCGATATACATCCCTGTGCCTCCGCAAAGGATCGGCAATTTCCCTTTTTCCTGTATCGCCCGGTAAGACCGGAAGAAATCATGCTGATATTCGAATACATTATATTTATATCCCGGATCACAGATGTCGATCAGGTGATAAGGAATCACTTTGCCGTTTACGGTATAATCAGCTAGGTCTTTACCCGTTCCGATATCCATGCCGCGATAGATCTGGCGGGAATCGGCACTGATAATCTCCGTATCCAGTCGGTCGGCCAATGCTGCTGCAAAAGGTGTTTTGCCGGAAGCCGTCGGTCCAAGTATCGTTATAAGTTGATATGTTCTCATAGGGTAGCAAAGATAGTGCAAACCGAGCGCAGAATAAAATGAAAGATAATAAAAAAAGCCGTCCCCTTTGCAGAGGACGGCTTCCATATACTGATTTGTATTTGATTACTTACCAGCGATAACGCGAGCCATTTCACAAACTTTGTTTGAATAACCCCATTCGTTGTCATACCAAGAAACGATCTTAGCGAAGTTATCATCCAAAGAGATACCTGCTTTAGCATCGAAGATAGAAGTGTTAGAGCAGCCACGGAAGTCAGTTGAAACAACTGCATCTTCTGTGTAACCCAGTACACCTTTCAATTCGCCTTCAGAAGCTTCCTTCATAGCAGCTTTGATGTCGTCCATTGAAGCAGCCTTTTCCAGAACTACTGTCAGGTCAACAACAGAAACGTCAGAAGTCGGAACACGGAAAGCCATACCAGTCAGTTTACCGTTCAATACCGGCAGAACTTTACCTACAGCCTTAGCAGCACCTGTAGAAGAAGGGATGATATTTTCAAGGATACCACGGCCACCTCTCCAGTCTTTCTTAGAAGGACCGTCTACTGTTTTCTGAGTAGCAGTAGCAGCGTGAACTGTAGTCATCAAACCTTTAACGATACCGAACTTGTCGTTCAATACTTTAGCGATAGGAGCCAAGCAGTTAGTAGTACAAGAAGCGTTAGAGATGATGTCCTGTCCTGCGTAAGTTTTGTCGTTAACGCCATAAACGAACATAGGAGTAGCGTCCTTAGAAGGAGCAGACATGATAACTTTCTTAGCACCAGCCTGGATATGTTTGCGAGCTGTTTCGTCTGTCAGGAAGAAACCAGTTGATTCAACTACAACGTCAGCACCAACTTCGTCCCATTTCAGGTTAGCAGGATCCATTTCTGCAGTCAAACGGATTTTGTTACCGTTTACTACCAGGTTGTTACCTTCTACAGCAACTGTACCATCGAAACGACCGTGTACTGAGTCATATTTCAGCATGTATGCCAAGTAATCAGCATCCAACAAGTCGTTGATACCTACGATCTGAATATCATTGCCGAAGTTCTTAACTGCAGCGCGGAACACCATACGTCCGATACGGCCGAAACCGTTAATACCTACTTTAATCATTGTAATAAAACTTTTATGGGTTTATTAAAAATATTACATAAAATCCAATTAACAGCCACAAGGAGTTGCGCATGAAGCCAATATCGTCAGCATTGCGGTGAATGCCATAAAGAGAATCAAATTACGTTTCATTTTTATCCTTGTTTTTAACGACTGCAAATTTAGTCCTATTTTTTTATTCTTCCTTTATAAAAAGGAGAAAAATATGTCCTCTAACATAAATTAAATGTTAGGAGTTATTTCTTTTTCTTAAACAGAAGATTCGTAAACCAGCTTTGTGCCTTTCGGATTCCCCATGTCAGCAAAAAAGGTCTGGCAACATCCCAGGCAACCGGGAGTAGTCCTTGTGCTATGCTCAGGTAATCCGAGAAACCCATCGGGGTAACCGGATGGTCGTTTGTCGCAGCAATTGCGTCGGAAGATTCTGTCTTTTTCGATTTAGTGTTTGGAAAGAGTAAGGTAGTAAAGCCGGAAATCAACAGACTGCCTGCATTTTCCTGAATATACGAAAAGTCGTCATTCAGTTTTTGTTCCTGTACGACACATTGCCTCCGGATCTGTTCTTTGTCAAAAATCAGCTTCTCCAGCGGTGTCAGCGGCTTGTTTTGTATCTGTTGTTGCATCGTCTTTTTCGTCGTTACCGTTTAATGCTGCAATCACAACGTTGAGAACGGTGTTGCAGATTCTTTGTTTGTTCATTATAATGAGTCCGATCAACAGGAGATATAATACCGCCACAACGGCGAACCCGGCTCCCGAAGAACCGAACATATCACCCAGAAAGAACCCTAACGCCAGGAATATGAACAGGATGGCAAAGAAAGCCAGAAACAATAAAATTAAGCCATACGAAAGAACCGCGATCAATTGCCCGCTTCTTTCGTATGTGCTTAACTTTAAAAGTTCAAGCTTTAATTCTACGTAAGTCGAAACATCTTCTTTCAGCTCACGAAAGATTTTTCCTGAATCTTTTTCCATAAATAATTATTCAGCTACGATTTCTTCTGTAGCCTTTACAACTTCAGTCTTACCTTCTTTGTACTTGGCGAGAGCGGAATTAAAGCCTTCTTTTACTTTTCCAACTACACCGTTCAATTCTTCCAGTAACTGTTCTCTCTTATCGGTAGCTGCCAAATATCCGACTGCTGCACCTACTGCAGCTCCAACTACCAAACCTAGTAATAATTTAGAATCTACATTTTTCATAACTCTTACATTTAAATGTGTCTACTAATGTAACGATTTTATGCGGATGATAGTTTACTTCTGCATTAACTTTTAATGTTAAATAAAGTTACTGCTTCTGTGTCTTGACGGCCACCCAGTTGTTTTTCTCTGTATGAGAAATGAAATTCAAGCCATTTCTTTTACATTCTTCTTCGATGGCAGGAATGTCTTGTGTGTAGAATCCGCTCATAAAAAGTAGTGCTCCTGGTTTCATGCAGCTGGTATAGTGACGGATATCATTCAAAAGTATATTGCGGTTTATGTTGGCAAATACAATATCGAACTGTCCGAAAGCCGGGATTTGTTCGGCTCCTCCCAGTACGACTTGTATATCTTCGGTATTGTTCAGGCGGATATTTTCCAGAGCATTGTTGTAGGCCCATTCATCGATGTCGATGCCCACTACTTTGTTGGCTTTCTTCATTTTAGCGAGAATTGCCAGGACAGCCGTTCCGCATCCCATATCCAGCAAATCTTTACCTTCCAGGTCGAGTTTGAGCATCTCGCTGATCATCAGGAAGGTCGTTTCATGGTTGCCTGTCCCGAATGCCATTTTGGGGTCTATAATAATATTATATGTATAACCCGGTTCCGGTTCATGGAAAGAGGCGCGAATGATGCATTCGTTTCCGATGCGGATGGGTTTGAAATAGTTCTTTTCCCATTCTTCGTTCCAGTCCTTGCTCTCGATAAACTGTTCGGAGTAATGGATTGTGACGTTTTCCAGTGGAAATTCTTTCAGTTTGTCGACTAATTTCTTTACATTATATAATTGATCGGAGATGTAAGCCTGAAGGCCGTCTTCGTTTTCGGTGAAACTTTCAAAACCTATTTCTCCCAGTTCGGATGCCAGTACATCGCTGATGATTGTTGCCTCGATAGGCGATTCGTATGTGAATTTCAGTTCGTAATAGTTCATATTTCTATTCTTTAGTCATTTGCAGGGACAAAGGTATCGAATATATTTAAATCGTGGTTGTCCGCCGGATCAATTCTGCTACAAGGTAAAGACTGTTTCCTGTTTGTCTATAAACTATTTTTTATCTTATGAAAAAGTATTTCCTGACATGTGAATAACTATCGGTTAGGTGTACAGGTTATCCTATATAAGGTGTACTACTTATCATGTATATGGTGTACATCTTATGTGCGATAAGTAGTACACTGTATTAATAGTTGCTAGTATATAAAGATTTAGATACTCTGCTATAGGCAAATACTTCTTTGTCGGATAACGAATAGTTGTTCCTGTGCCTGGTGAAGAAAGGTTTAATTTCTATTGTCTGTACCCCGTTTTTAGGGATAGATAGTCCGTATTGAATAAAAAATGTTTATTTTTGGGGACAAATTAAGATGGTTTAAGTAAAAATTGTCCTGGCATTATATATGTTTGATGTTTCTTCATTATATAAACTGAAAGAAGGGAACCGGAAGGCTTTTAATGATATGTTTCGTTATTATTATCCCCGGGTGATGGCCTATGTAGCTACTATCGTGGAGCAGGAGATGGCGGAAGATATAGTTCAGGATGTTTTTTTGAATGTGTGGGAAAACCGTAAAAAAATATATGTAGGAGAAGGATTCCATTCTTATTTGTTCCAATCGGCTTATACGCGTTGTGTCGATCATTATCGGAAAACACAGTCTGCCGGAAAATATTTGCTTCAGGCAGAAAAATCCGTATGGGAGGAGTATGCTGATTCATTGAGATCGGATGCGTCTGTTCTGGAGGAGATTTATTCAAAAGATTTTTATAAACTATTACATAATCTGCTGGGAGAATTACCTTCCCAACGCCGCGAAGTCTTCATTCTTACTTATATAGAAGGGCTTAAATCGAAAGAAGTGGCTGAGCGACTTCAAATGCCCCAACGTACGGTAGAAAGTCATATTTATTTGGCGATCAAGTTCCTGAAAGCACATATGTCTAAGCAGGATTTCTATTTGTTTTCTCTTCTGTTTCTTTTCCGGCAGGGAAATTTTTAAAAAAAAGATTCTTTTGCTCCGTAGTTTCTTTCTCTCATACGTTTTGCTGATATAAAGGATAAAAAATGGATTTCGATTACGGACTTTTGGCAAAATATCTGGCGGGCAATATCTCTTCCGACGAAATGCAGGAGATGTTGGCCTGGGGTAATTTATCTCCGGATAATAAAACAATATTGTCGGATGTGATGCGTCTGCGTGTGTCCTATCATTCGATGTATTATAAAAGTCCGGATCGTATTGAAGAGGCTTTGGGAAAGGTAAACGGTAAGATTGACCGATCGAATCGTTTTCAATTAATGCGTAACGTGTTGCAATATGCAGCTGTCTTTTTGGTGCTGGTGTCTTGCTTTTATGGAGGTTACGAGTATTTTCAGCCTGAAAAACAGATATGTATTGTAGTTAAGCCCGGCCAAGATGTGAAAAAAGTTATGCTTGCCGACGGAACTTGTGTCTGGTTGAAGGGCGGCTCGACATTGAAGTATCCGGTATCGTTCTCTGACGAGAATCGTCAGGTCTCCTTGCAAGGAGAAGCTTTCTTTGAAGTCTCAAAGAAAGCAGGAGCAGTTCTCGCTATTTAATGTTTTTACCGGATATGTGAATATCCAGGTAAAAGGTACTTCCTTTGATGTAAAGATCGATAATGAAAATAAGAAAGTTGAGACTGTTCTGGTCAGTGGTCAGATAGAACTGTTGGATATTAACCGGAATAAAGTATTGGATGTCTCTCCCGGAGAGAAAGTGACTTATAACCAAAACAAGAATGAATACACCTCGGAAGCTATAGATGTAAATATTTCGACAGCCTGGAGGTTAAGGCAGTTTGTGTTTGAAAATGCTACCCTGCGCGAAATAGTAAATAAACTATCCGTAAAATTTAATGTGAACATCAATATCGAGTCTTCGGCTCTTGCACGGCGTAAATTTCGCTGTGTGATCAATGAGGACGAAGGACTTGCCGATATCCTGAATCTGTTGGGATACCTCGCGCCGATCCATTATAAGGTGGAAGGAAAAGAAGTTTTTATATATGAACAACCCCAAAAAGCAATGCCTATGATAAAATGACCGAGAGTAGAAAAATGAACACACAACAAGAAATCTAACTGAAAAATTAGTACTAACATTATTAAATCACATGTATGATTAAAAAAGTTTCTATTGCGACATTAGCAATGTTTTTGACATCTGTATCGCCTGTAATGGCGGTAAACGGTTCGCAATCTTTGTATGTGAATCTGGAACTGACGCTGAATAGTACGACAGTCGGTGCAGTAATACAAAGTATAAGTGAACAGACTGGGTATGAATTTTCTTATGATGAATCTTTGTTAAATAAGAAAATCTCCAACGTATTTGTTAATTTAAAAAATGAACACATAGAAAAAGTGCTCAAAGAGGTTTTTAAAGATACCGGTATTTCTTACAAGATTGTGAATAACCGTGTGTTTTTGAAAGACAATAGTGTGAAAAGGAATGTTCGCACAGAACAGGTTGTAAATGAAGTGCAACAGAAGGAGAGGAGAATATCTGGTGTCATTGTCGATGAAGAAGGAGCATCGATCATTGGTGCAAACATTACTCTCGAGGGAAATAGCAGTGTTGGAACAGTAACAGATGCTAATGGGAGGTTTGTCTTAAGCAATATTCCTGCCGGGGCTACTTTACTTGTCTCCTATATAGGCTATTTAGAGCAGAGAATTCGGGTGGAAGATGGGAAGGTCTCTTATCAGGTCACATTACATGAAGATACCCAAAAGTTGGATGAAGTGATCGTTGTCGGATACGGTGTAGAGAAAAAAATAAATATGACCGGAGCTATCACTAATGTGAAGACAGAAGAGTTATCTACAATTTCAACGACCAATTTATCTAATACTTTAGCGGGTCGTGCACCGGGATTGACAATTGTCGGGAGTTCAGGTTTCATGGGAGCAAGTTCAGAAATCCGTATGCGTGGTGGGTTCGGTGATCCGTTATTTGTTATTGACGGAATTATCCGGGATAAAGCGGCATTCGATGCACTTGAGTCGAACGAGATCGATCAGTTGAGTTTTTTAAAAGATGCTGCAACAGCTTCTGTTTATGGATCGAAAGCGGGTAATGGAGTGGTCCTGGTGACAACTAAGTCGGGAGCGGATAGTATGGGGAAACCCAAATTTGAATATCAGGGATCATATACGTTTAATAAACCCACTCGTAAGTTATTTACAGATGAGATGAGTGCTTACAAAGAGTTGGTTTATCAGAATTTAGTTGCTGAAGCTAATGGACTGGCCAGACCTAATAATGACGAAGAGATGGAATATGCTAAGACGCATGATTATAATGTGAATGACCTGATTTGGCAAAATCCATGGAATACAAAGCATTCTATTAGTGCGACAGGTGGTACTGAAAAAGTTAAATACTACGTTTTAGGAAGTTTTATCAGAGAAGAAGGATCTTACAAGAATCTGGAAAATAATAAGTATTCGTTTCGATCTAATTTGACCGTAAATCTGAGTAAGTATATATCATTGAATGCAAATGTTTCCGGCTACCAGAAAGACGATAGACGATTCAATTGGTCTGGAAGTGGCGATGATAGTGAGGATATATTCGACTTTTATAGAACTACGTTTAATTGTTTGAGGACGGTTCCGTCTTATGCGTATCTGGATGGTACTCCGGCAAACGAAAAGACTGATTATCCTGTTTATCCGGATGTCAGTAATTTTAAAGGATGGAATGTTGCAGATGTGATATTGGGTGATCGTTATATCAAAACCCGCAGACGGAATGTAAATGGTATTTTATCATTAAACATTGACTTGAGTAAGCTTTTACCCGGATTATCAACAAAAGTAACTGGAAATTACATCATCAATGATTATGCTCGTAAGAAATATCTTACTCATCAGAAAGCCTACAATTTTCAATCGGCTGATCCTAATAACCGTTTTGTTCCGGGACCATTGGATTTGAATAAATATAATATCTTCACGTTTGGTTCCAATTATGAGAATCTGACTTATGGTTCCCGCCAATTCTGGAATGAACAGTTTGACTGGACGGTGAACTATAAAAATAAGTTTGGCAAGCATGAAGTAGGCGGAATGATCACTTTCGAACAGGCACAAAGTCAGGGTGAAGCCATCTATGCAACAGCGAATGATCCGCTGACGGCTTATGACCAATGGTTTGTGTTTTCGACCGATCCGGAAAGACGAACGGTTTCAGTAAATGAATCGGAGAATTTAGGCTCGCATTTGTCGTGGATCGGACGTGCTACATATAATTATGATTCCAAGTATATAGCAGAGTTTTCATTCCGTTATGATGGAAATAATAAATTTCCAAAAGAAAGCAGATGGGGCTTTTTCCCCTCGGCCTCACTTGGATGGCGTATCAGTAAAGAAGCCTTTATGGAGAGTGCTTCTAATTGGCTTGATGACTTAAAAATACGTGCTTCTTACGGTACTACCGGTAACGATTTGAATACATCGAATGCGTCGATCGGATATTTCCAGTATATAGAAAGATACACTTCCGGTAACAGTTATATGTTTGGCAATGGGTTAGCTAATGGTATTCAATCAGGCAGTATGCCGACTTATAATTTGACCTGGGCTACATCATCGACTGTCAATGGTGGTTTGGATTTTACATTTTTAGGTAATAAGTTAAGTGGTACTATCGATGGATTCTATAGAAAGGAAACTGATATTTTGGGTTCAAGAACTTCTTCTTTACCTAGTACCTATGGTGCATCGTTGGCTCCTGAAAACTATGCTGAACGTTCATGGAGAGGTGGAGAATTCACATTAAGTTGGAGAGATAAAGCTAAACACGGAATAAACTATTCTCTTTATATGAATATAGGCTATTCCAAAGATCGCTGGGATGTATTGGATGAATCGGTAATTTATATGACAGGTAATCTGAAAGACTTGTCTTTGGTTGGAATGTCGGCAGGACGTATCACGGGTTTGAAAGTGGATCATTTGTTAACAGATCAAGCAGAAGTGGATGAATTGATCGCTAAAGGATTTAAGCAGTATGGACGTGATCCGTATCTTGGCGGCCTTTTATTTCAGGATACTCGTGGTGATGGTTATGCTCCGGGACCGGATGGTAAAATTGATGGAAATGATGCGTATAACTTGTTGTCCACAAATGGGACTCCCCGTATTAACTATGGTTTCGGAGGTAGCTTCAGTTGGAAGGGGATTACTGTTGATATGCATTTTCAAGGTGTTGGTAACTATGATCGGTTAGTAGGATGTGAGGCAACCAAGGGTATGCCGCAGTATGGTGGTAACACACGTCCGTATTATCCTATCTGGACAAGTGAAAAATGCTGGAGTCCGGAGAATCCTGATGGTATTTATCCTCGTGTAATCGGTAAGAACCAGTATGAATCAGGTTATGGTGATACTGATTTTTGGATGCGAAATGGTGCGTATTTACGTTTGAAGAACCTTAACGTAGGATATGATTTGCCTAAGGTGGTTCTTCGTCCGTTGGGACTGACCCATGCCCAGGTATTTATGAACGCAACCAACTTATTCTCTATCTCTGCGATGAATGAGTTCATGGATCCTGAACAAAAATATTACGATTCATTCCCTTTGATGAGATCGTTTACATTTGGTCTTAACTTCTCATTTTAAAATTAAAAAAATATGAAACTGAATAAATTAAAACAATCATTGGTTGGTTTGGTAACTATATTGCTGGTCAATGGATGCAATAGTTTGGATATATCAAATTTGTGGAATTATGATGCGGACCTGGTTTGGAATGATGATAACCTGGCAACAGCGTATGTGACCGATCTCTATGGTGATATTTTCAGTGGATGGTCTACAAGTGCTGATAATACAGCAGAACAACAAACTGGTATTCCGTTTATGTTAAGTACTATAACGACATCGGGGAGTGGTTATAAACGATGGAATTATACCAATATCCGTAATATTAATTTAGGTATCGAATATCTTGCGGAGGGAGCTTGTTCCGAATCCGTTAAGAATAGTCTGACGGGTCAGATGCTATTTATGAGGGCCTATGAATATGGTGAAATGGTCGTTTATCATGGAGGTATGCCCTATATTACCAAAGCTCAGGATAAAGATAAAGACGACCTGTATGTAACTCGTAATTCTACAGCGGAATGCTTTGATTTGATAATAAAAGACCTGAATGATGCTATTGCATTGCTTCCGGCAAAAGCTACGGGTAATAATTATGGACGTATAGATCAGTGTTTTGCTAAAGCATATAAGGCAAAGATGTTGCTTTATAAAGCTTCTCCGCAGTTTAATCCGAGTAACATGTATGATAATAAATATTGGAGCGAAGCTTATACGGCAGCAAAGGAGGCATATGACTTCTGTATATCCCAAGGAATTAAATTGACTGCTAATTATGCTGATAACTGGTTAGTGGACGGTAATTCAGAGGTCGTTTTTCCTATTATATACAGCAATCCGGATAAGACTGCAGGATGGGAAAATACTATTCGTCCGTCTTCTTTGAGTCGTAGTAATGCCAGTAATACACCTACCTGGGACATGGTAAAAGCTTTTCCTATGATGGATGGAAAGAGGTTTGATGATCCGGACGGCAAGTATTATGTTGGTGAAGAATCCGAGTTTTTACAGAAATATTGGAAAAACCGTGATCCTAGATTTGAGGATTGTATCCTATATAATGCAGATTTGTATCCTGTATCAGGAACCGCTTCAGGATACCGCCAATACACTTCGGTGGGTATAGCGGTTAGAGAAGATTCCTATGGAATCAATCCGAATGTAGGTAGTACTGCCACACAAAATGATGCAATCAGTGGTATGTATGTGCGGAAAGGATCTGATCTGTCTTTAAGTCAAGATTTGGTATCGACCTATGACCATGATTATCCATTCATGAGATTAGCTGAAGTCATGTTTATCTATGCTGAAGCAGCCAATGAAACAGGTCACGAAGATACAGCCATAGATATGTTGAAGCAGATTCGTAAACGGGCTGGTATCGAAGCTGGGGAAAATGGATTGTATGGATTGAAAGTCAGCAGTCGTGAAGAGATTCGCCAGGCTATTCTTGATGAACGTAATGTAGAATTGTGCTTTGAAGGGCATCGTTTTATGGATCTGAGAAGAACTCGTAAAATGATGCAATTGAACGGACTGCAAAAATATGGAATCGAAGCTATCGCTATCAATGAGGATGGTACTGAAATGGATATTGCTGAAGCTACCCAAAAAGCCAAGACGTATTCATTGGTTCCTGATAATTTTAAATATATACTTAGAATGGTACCGATCAGTGCCATTGCCGAAAATAAATTTTTGATTCAGGAATCTTATTATTTCTTTCCGATCCAGGAAAGTAAAATATTAGAAAATCCGAATCTGGAACAAAATAATAACTGGGGTGGCACATTCAATCCTACTATGGAATAATTGAACGGATAATTTTGAGACGGAAGGTTTATTTTTAAACTTTCCGTCTTAACTTTGTACTGACTAAAATAAATTTCTACATTATGAAAGTAAAGCATTGTTTGGTGGCAGCAGCCTTGTTGTTTGCCTTTACAACGGCACACGCCGCTGATAAAATCACGATCGGTGTCATCCAGTATGATCTGACTGATATCGATAAAAGTTTCAAAGATCTGCATGATCAGGGATTCGGGTCCTGCGAAATCAGTTACAGGAAAAATACGTTGACGAAAGATTTTGCTGAAAAGGTAAAAGAGGCTTCGAAGAAATATGATATCAAAGTGACTACTTTGGTTGGTGTGCCCGGTAGTAAAAGTACCTGGAACTTCCGGAAGGGACCGGCAACGATCGGACTGGTGCCTACAGACGAACGGGCAGAAAAGATCAAAGTGTACCATGAAATGATCGACTTTTGTGCGATGGCTGATATTCCGGCAATGCACTCCCATTTCGGATTTATTCCGGAAGATCCTTCTTCCGAACAATATAAAGATTTTGTCAAGGTAATGCAGGACCTGGCGAATTATGCGAAAGAACGCAATGTCCTGATCTATTTTGAAACAGGGCAGGAGACACCGACAACATTGATCCGTGCCATAAAAGATATAGGAACCGGAAATGTGTTCATCAATTGTGACCTGGCAAACCTGCTGATGTACGGAAAGGCTAACTCTTTGGATGCCGTGAAACAGTTCGGACCTCTTATCAAAGAGTTTCATGCTAAAGACGGAAAATATCCGGACCCCGATAACCCTTATGAATTGGGAGCGGAAGTACCTATCCCAACCGGAGATGTTAATTTTCCAGCAGTTATTGCCGAATTGAAGAAACAGGGTTTTCAGGGAGCTGTCACCATCGAGTGTGAGTTGAACGGTTCCCAACATGATTATGTCATAAAAACTCGTAAATATTTGCAAGAGTTATTGGATAAATAATATCTTTGTGAGACGTTAGAGGGAGATTTTGCTTTCTAACGTCTTTTTTAATACGGAAAAAATTACAATTGCTAATCAATATTATACATTAATTTGTACTATGAGAACAAACAGAAGGGACTTCCTTAAAACCCTTGGGGGAATTGCGGCCTTTACGATTGTGCCGCGTCACGTGCTTGGAAATGGCTTTATCGCTCCAAGCGACCAGTTGACAAAAGGTATTATTGGTACAGGCGGAATGGGACGTGGTCATGTGAACTATGCCGGAACACGTCTGGTTGCCGTTTGTGATGTCGACAAGAAACATCTTGAACTGGGGAAACAATTGGTGAAGGATAAGATCGCTGCTTATCATGATTTCCGTGATCTGATACTCGACCCTAACGTTGATATCGTGCATATTGCGACGCCTCCCCACTGGCATGGTATTATGTCGGTAGAAGCTGCCAAAGCAGGAAAAGATATCTGGTGTGAAAAACCGATGACACGTACGATCGGTGAAGGTAAACGTGTGATGGAAGCGGTAAAACAGAACGGACGCATGTTTCGTCTGAATACCTGGTTCCGTTTCGCTGACCCCTTCTACGGACTGGGTACTCCCGTTAAACCGTTGAAGAAACTGGTTCAGAGTGGTCTGCTTGGCTGGCCGTTGAAAGTAACGATCAGTAAACATACCGGTTTCGACTGGAAATTCTACTGGGTAGGTAAAGAATATCTCGAACCGCAAACAGTTCCTTCCGAACTGGATTACGATATGTGGTTAGGCCCGGCTCCTTATAAACCTTATAATGCACACCGTGTTCACCAGACATTCCGCGGATACTGGGATTATGACGGTGGCGGACTAGGTGATATGGGACAACATTATATCGACCCTGTACAGTATTTCCTCGGAAAAGATAACACAAGCCCCGTGAAGGTGGAAGTGGATGCTCCTCAACAACATCCGGATGCCGTAGGAACATGGCGTTCTATTACTTATACATACGACGACGGTTGCCAGATCGTTCTTTGGGGTGGCGACTTCGGCGATCCTAATACGCCGTATATCTCCGGTCCGAACGGTAACGTTTATAAGAATTTTGTATGTGATATCCCTGATTGGGAAAAGAAACTGGCCGATTTCCCGGAACCTGAACCACAGGTGACCGACTTTATCGAGTGTGTAAAGACACGCCAGCCTTTTGCCTTGAATGAACGGAACGGATTCCGCTCGTCTACGATCGTGAATATGGGTGCTACCGCACTTCGTCTGAATCGTACGTTGGAATTCGATCCGGTGAAACTTGAATTTGTGAACGATGAGGCCGCTAACCGTCTGCTCGACCAGCCGATGCGTGCGCCATGGAACATTTAATTAGGGGTTAATATACTAAATCAAAAGAGAATAAAATGAGAAAAGCATATATATCGATTGCCAGCTTGCTATTATTCGGCAGCGTACTGATGGCTCAGTCTCCGGCAAACCGTACAGCTAAAACAACTGCGGCAGATGTACTGGCCCAGATGCCTGCTGAGAAACAGGCTGAATATAATAAACTGATCAATGACCTGAAAGGTACCGGCGAAGAAGGGGTACTGATGTTGGTCAACATGATAAACGCTCCCGGAAAGGGTAGCAATGCACAGGTGGATTACGCTTTGAGCGGCCTGACGCATTATGTGATGGCGAAAGGAGAAGAAAGCGCCCGCCTGGCAACAGCAAATGCATATCTGAAAGCCTTAGATATGGTGAACGAACGTGAAACCAAAGCATTTATCATCCGTCAGCTTCAAATCCTGGGACAAGACGAATGTATCGATGCGCTATCTGCTTATCTGGGTGATGAAAGCCTGAGTGGTCCGGCTGCACGTGCATTGGCTGCTAATGGCAGCGAGAATGCCGGCAAGGCTTTACAAGCCGCTTTAATGCGCCGTATGGGTACTCCGAAGACACAAAAAGATATTATCGTTGCGATCGGTGAGGCACAGGTGGAAGGAACGGAAGATCTTCTGAAAGCGTTAGTGGGTTCGGGAGATGAAAGTATGCAGAAGGCTGTCCTGCACTCATTAAGTCGTGTGGGAAGCAAGGCCTCTATCAAAGAACTGGCTGATGCTGCAGCGGCTGCCGGATATACAATGACGAAGACAAATGCGAACGAAGCATATATCGCGTTGCTGAAACGCGTTGCTGCACAGGGAGATGTAAAGGAAGTGGAAAAGGCTGCCAACGATCTGTTGAAGAAAGCTACCAAAGCAGGACAGACTCAGACCCGTGACGCAGCTTTGCAGATCCTGTTATCGCTGAAGAAAGAAAACAGTACTAAATTATTGCTTTCAGCTCTGAAAGACGGCAACAAGGAATATCGTAATGCAGCATTGAACTATGCATCCGATTTTGCAAATAAAGAAGTATATATCGAAGTGATGAAGGCGATGCAGAAAGCAAAACCGGAAGTGAAAGTGGATGTTATCAACTGGATCGGCCGTGAAGCTAAATGCCCGTCTAAACATGATGTGATCAAGAATCTTGAACTTCGTTTCGATCTGACAGCTATGCAGGTTCTGCTGGGTCAGTTGAAAGACGAGAACTTCGATGTGAAACAGGCAACTGTCTGGACAATGGTTAAGATAGGCGACAAACAGGTTATCCCTGCTCTTGCCGATTTACTGACAAGCGACAATAAAGATATAATCCTGTTGGGACAGGATGCATTGGCTGCCTTCAGCGGTGATATCGACCAGGCTGTAGCACGTGCTATCCCGTCTGCTACGGATGCCGGAAAGATTGCCGGTGCTGAATTGCTGGCTATGCGTAAAGCGACGGCCAACCTGACGACGGTACTCGAACTGATCAAGTCCGGTTCACCGGAAGTGAAGAAAGCGGCTTATACTGCATTGAAAGATGTCGTATCGGAAGGCGACCTGGTCAATCTGTGCGGAATGCTCGAAACTGCAGATGCGTCTGCCGTGGCTCCGATCCAGCAGGCTGTGATCTCCGCGATCTCTTCTATGTCTCCTGCAAAACAGAAAGAAACGATCAGCCGTCGTATGCTCCAGGCCGGCGACAGCAAAAAGCATTTGTATTATACTGTTTTGGCTACAACCGGTGAAAAAGATGCGCTGGCTACTATCGTAGATGGTTTCCGTAAGGGATCGGGTGCTGCCCGCGATGCTGCTTTTGATGCTTTATTGAACTGGAAAGGTATCGAAGCTGCCGACGAACTGTATGCCATCTGTGCGGATGCTCCTTCTTCCGCTTATTTCGATCGTGCTCTGAAAGCCTATGTGAAGTTGGTTTCTAATCCTGCCTTTACCGGCGAGAATCGCTTATTGAGTTTGCGTAAGGCGATGGAAATTGCTAAAACAGATGAACAGAAGAATATCATCCTGAAACAGATTGAACGGACAGGAACATTCCTGGGAATGTTGTATGCCGGTGAATTCCTGGATCAGAAACCTGTTCAGCAGGCAGCAGCCAACGCAGTCATGAATATTGCTTTAGGAAATAAAGACTATACAGGAACCAATGTACGTGAATTGCTGAACAAAGTAATGCAGGTACTTGACAATCCGGATGCCGGTTATCAGAAAGAAGCGATCAAGAAACATCTGGCTGAAATGCCGCAGGGTGAAGGCTTCGTTTCTATCTTCAACGGGAAAGACCTGACAGGCTGGAAAGGCTTGGTTGAAAATCCGATCGCACGTGCAAAGATGAAGCCAGCCCAATTGGCAAAAGCACAAGAGAAGGCTGACGATAATATGCGTCGTGACTGGAAAGTCGAAAACGGACTGTTGATGTTCGATGGTACCGGTTATGACAACCTGTGTACGGAAAAGCAATATGGCGACTTTGAAATGTATGTAGACTGGATGCTTGATCCGGCTGGTCCTGAAGCAGATGCAGGTATCTATCTGCGCGGAACACCTCAGGTGCAGATCTGGGATACTTCCCGTGTCAATGTAGGTGCCCAGGTTGGTTCCGGCGGTCTGTATAATAACCAGGTGAACCCGAGTAAGCCGTCTAAAGTGGCAGATAACAAGCTGGGCGAGTGGAACAGCTTCTACATCAAGATGGTTGGCGACCGCGTAACTGTAATCCTGAACGGAGAAAAGGTAGTGGACGACGTGATCCTTGAAAACTATTGGGATCGTAAACAACCGATCTTCCCGATCGAACAGATCGAATTGCAGGCTCATGGCAGTAAAGTGTACTACCGTAATATATATGTAAAGGAACTGGAACGCAAGGAACCGTTCAAACTGTCGGCAGAAGAACAGAAAGAAGGTTTCAAAGTCTTGTTCGACGGTACTAACATGCATCAGTGGACTGGAAATACAGTCGACTATACGATTGAAGATGGTTGTATCTCTATGATACCCAGCAAGAGTTATGGTGGAAACCTGTATACAAAGGATGAATTCGGAAACTTCGTTTATCGTTTTGAGTTCCAGTTGACTCCTGGAGCGAACAACGGCGTAGGTATCCGTACTCCGATGGAAGGCGATGCTGCTTATGTAGGTATGGAGATCCAGATACTGGACTGCGAACATCCTATCTATAAAGATATTACCAAGTATCAGCACCATGGTTCCGTTTACGGTATCATCCCAACGAATGCCGATCACCACAAAGCATTCAAGCCGGTGGGTGAATGGAATGAAGAGGAGATTGTTGCTAACGGTGATAATATCCGTGTAACAGTGAATGGAGTGGTGATCCTGGAAGGTAACATCCGTGATGCCGTTAAGAACGGAACACCTGACGGTAAGGAACATCCGGGCTTGTTCAACAAGAAAGGACATATCGGATTCCTGGGACATGGCTCACCTGTGAAATTCCGTAATATCCGGATCAAAGAATTGAAATAACAGATTCTTATCTGAAAGGAAAGCGGAGCTCGGTTTATCGGTCTCCGCTTTTTTTATTTTAACGTAGAATCTTTGAAAAGCCTTGAATATAAATGAACTTTAATTTGCTGGAATGATTTTTAATACCGAATTTTGTGTTCATACTAGTATGAGTAATGTATGGGTACAGATCAGTATAAGTTATTATTGGATACGGCACAAGTTGGTTGGTGGGAAATTGATTTCAAGAGAAAGTGCTATATCTGTTCAGATTATTTGATCAGTCTGTTAGGCTTGAAAGACAATGCCATTCCGACAGATGATTTTCTTGGTTTGATCCGCGAGGACTACAGGGCCAGGATAGCGAATGAGTTTGCTTATTTTAAAGAAGTAGGCATTTATGAGCAGATTTTCCCGATGAAGACCTGTTATGGTCTTCGCTTTGTACGGACAAAGATCTGTAAACGGGAGATCGATGCTACCGGAAAGATCTATGTACTGGGTATCCTGCAGCTAGTTCCTTTTAGTGAAACGGAAGAAAATAAGCCAGCCGTAAATAATCAGGTGGACAGTCTTCTCCGTCACCTGAACACCATATCCCGCGCTTTGCATTCTTTCATCCAGACAAACGACTTGTTGACTTCTATCCAACTGGTCCTTACCGAAATTCTGTTTTCCATCGACACAAAGGGACGAGCCTGTATTATGGAATACAGTGACGACAGAAAAACGATTAGTTGTACCTACGAAGTGTGTAGTGACGGCGTTTCGACTGTCCGTTCATCGCTGCAGAATATTCCGGTTTCCACATTGCCGTGGTCGACACGCCGGATACGGAATCTGTACCCGGTGATGATCAGTAATCTGGATGAACTGCCGGCAGAAGCGGGCGAAGAGAAAAAATACCTGCAGCGGAGAGGCGTACTTTCCTTTATCCTGATCCCTTTGATCATTAAGAAAAAGGCATGGGGTTATATCGGCATCGATATCGTCGACAAATATCGTATGTGGAACCTGGAAGATTATCAATGGCTTTCTTCCATCGCCAATATTATCAGTATCATAACGAAGATGGCGCGTATCAACGAGGCGCTCGACCGGGGTGAAAAGTTGTTGCGCAATATTTATACGAATATACCTGTCGGGATCGAGCTGTACGACAAGGACGGATTTCTGATAGATATGAATAATAAGGATGTAGAGATCTTTGGTTTGAACTCCAAGAAAGATGCGTTAGGGATCAACATTTTTGACAATCCGCTGCTTCCACAGGATGTACTGGACAAGATGTCCAGGAAGAAACCTGTCTCGTTCCGGTTGAATTATTCTTTTACGGATATCAGATCCTATAAATATTACCCAACCAGGAAGAACGATTCGATCGACCTGATAACAAAGGTCAGCATGCTTTATGATAATAAGGGTGAGTTGATAAACTATCTTTTTATCAATCTGGATAATACAGATAAAACGATTGCTTACAATCGTATTGAAGAGTTCGAATATTTCTTCACATTGGTCAGCCGTTATGCGAAAGTGGGATATGCCAAATTCGACCTGCTGACTCGCGAAGGATATGCGATCAGCCAGTGGTATCAGAACCTTGGGGAAAAAGATGGGACACCTTTACCTGAAATAATAGGAAACTATAAAAGTGTACATCCGGAAGACCGTGCCGTGATGCTGGACTTTTTTGATAAAGTAGTGAAGGGGGAAGCTACCAGTATCCGTAAAGAGCTACGTATCAAACATGAAGACGGATGGAAATGGATACGTGTCAATGTGATGTGTACTTCCCAGTTGAGTGATTCAGACAAGATCGAAATGATCTGTGTGAATTATGATATTACCGAGTTGAAAGAGACAGAGCAGCAGCGGGAAAAGGCGGAAGAGCTGGACCGATTGAAATCGGCTTTCCTGGCAAATATGAGCCACGAGATACGTACTCCGCTAAACGCGATTGTCGGCTTTTCGACCCTGTTGACCGAAACGGAAGACAAGGAAGAGCAATTGCAGTTTGTCGAGATAATCCAGAAGAACAATGAACTTTTATTGCAGCTGATATCCGATGTGCTCGATCTGGCGAAGATAGAAGCGAATACGATCGAATTCAAACCGGTAGATATACAACTGAAAGACTTTTTGGAAGATTTGGTAAAATCCATGAAAATAAAACTTCATGGGGGTGTGGAGCTTTGCAGTCAACCGGGTCTGGAGCCTTGTATCTTCACGTTCGACCATGTACGGTTGAGCCAGCTCTTTTCCAATTTTATCAATAATGCGATCAAGCATACGGAAAAAGGCTTTATTACATTGGCTTATGAACTTCGTCCGGATGAAATCGAATTTTCGGTCACTGATACGGGAGAGGGCATGAGTAAAGAAGTCCAGTCGCACGTTTTCGACCGTTTCTATAAAGGGAATGACTTTAAGCAAGGGACAGGTCTTGGACTTTCTATCTGTAAAAGTATTGTGGAACAGCAGAAAGGTAAGATCGGAGTAAGTTCAGAAATTGGCAAAGGTTCGCGTTTCTGGTTCTCCTTACCCCGATAAAAGATTTTATTCCTTTTCTCCGTAAGCCAGGTCTCCGGCATCTCCCAGTCCCGGGATGATGTACGAATGATCATCCAGCTCATCGTCGAGAGCAGCGATCCAGATGGTTGTTTTGTCATCCGGCATTTTCCGTTGCAGGTATTCTATCGCTTGTTTGCTGGCGATGATGGATGCCACATGGATATGCGCCGGGTGTCCTTTGGTCAGTAATGCTTCGTAGGCGAGTTCCATCGAACTTCCGGTGGCAAGCATCGGGTCGGTAATGATCAATGTCTTTTCGGTAAGTCTTGGAGAGGCTATGTATTCGATATGAATATCAAAGTTCAAACGGTCTTTGTATTTGCGATAAGCAGAGACAAAGGCATTTTCTGCATAATCGAGATAACTCAAAAAGCCCTGATGGTAAGGCAGTCCTGCCCGTAATATGGTACTGATCACTATCCGGTCGTCGGGAGTATTCATCGGTGCGATCCCTAACGGAGTCTGGATATCTTTCCGGGTGTAAGTAAAATCTTTACTGATCTCATAAGCCATGATTTCACCGATACGTTCGATGTTTCTGCGAAAGCGGAGACTGTCTTTCTGGATATCTACATCTCTGAGTTCGGAAACGAATCTGTTCAGGACGGAGTTTGATTCCCCAAGATTAACTATTTTCATGTGTATTCTGTTGTATTATGCAGACTAATTTTTTTTCGGAGCCGAAATTATATATAATTAGAGCATCACACAAATGTTTCTCTGTAAAATTCTAAATTTAGGGCAAAAGTTTCATATTCCGAAACAGGGTAGGTTGTTCGGATTCTGGAATTGCGATAATTGAGTAGGGGACATGCTGGCGGTTGTTTAATTAGAACCTGAATGTTTCGATATTCATTAAAAACACCTCATTTTACTAGAAATCTGTATGTATTTTTGCAGATATGATAAAGTAAAAGAACAAGGAGGTGTAAAAAAACATCCTTCCCGCAAAAGCAAGAAGGATGTTATAGAGAAAAATCATATTATTTTTTTTCGCCAGTGCCGTTCATAGCCTCCAGCAAGAATTTACCGGGTTTGAACTTTACCGTTGTTCTGGCTGGAATTTGTACTGGAGTACCAGTTTTTGGATTACGAGCCAGGCGACTTGTTTGAGGTCTCGGTATTAAAGTACCAAAACCAATAAGAGTAATTTCCTCTTTTTGCGACATTTTTTCGGTTACGATCTCGATGTAAGCATCTAATACTTTTTTCGCTTTCTGTTTTTGTAACCCTGCCTTATCTGCTAAGGCCTCGATAAGTTCTGCTTTGTTCATGAGTGTTTCTTTTTAATGATTATATACATTGCAAATGTAAGCCATTGCTTTTTCTATATGGTGTCTTTTTCCAAGTAAGCAAAATGGCGTTCATTTCTTATTAAACAATAGCTGTAGGCTTTTGTTACGATTAGAGAAACAAAAAACGTTAATTTGCATTGGGTTGCGGTAATCGAAACAAAGGAAGGCATTTATGCTATTGAGTGGAATCGTTCTTTGGACATTTTTGTAAAAACAATATGAGTAAAAACAGTAAAATAACATACTAATAATTATGAAAGATGCATTGAATAACGGGCTGATAAAAGCCATGAGAGAACATCTCCCGGAGGAGACGAACCTAGCTAACTATATTATGGATATTATATCCATAGGAAAAGAAGCTGTTTATCGCCGGTTACGCGGAGAGGTTCCGTTTACTTTTTTTGAAGTATCATTATTATCCCAAAGTCTGGGGATCTCACTCGATCAGATCGTGGGAACCAACCGGGCGGAAGGGGCCGTTTTCAATCTGAATGTCTCTAATACCATGAGTCAGATCGATAATTACCATGATATTCTCAAACGGTACCATAAGCTATTTGCTTTCATCAAGGACGATCCGAAGGCAGTCCTCAGCGCGGCATGCAACATCGTGCCGTTCACTTTCTATTCGCCTTTCGAACGTTTGACGAAGTTTCGCCTCTGCCGCTGGATGCATCAGAACAACGGGATGAAGATCACTGCCAGCATGTCTGATGTTGTAGTTCCGGAGAAGGTGCTGGAGTCGCAGCGTAAGTTGATGCAGGAACTCCGGCAGGTCCCGTCTTCCTATACCATATTAGATAGCAACATTTTCCAGTCGATGGTCAGGGAGATCAAATACTTTGCAGGATTGAATATGCTGACCGACGACGATATCGACGTTATGAAGCAGGAACTCCACCGTTTGCTGGACGAAATGGAGCTGATCGCGGCACGGGGAGAGTATTCGAACGGCAACAAGGCGTACCTTTACCTGTCGAACATCAATTTTGAAGCAACCTATACATTTCTGGAAAAGGGAAGTTTCCAGCTATGTATGTTCCGCCTTTATGCCATCAACTATATGGATTCGCAGCATCCGGAGATCTGCCGTGCCCAGAAAGAATGGATCCAGTCGTTGAAACGTTATTCCACTTTGATATCGCAGAGCGGGGAGATACAGCGAATGATCTTTTTCACGAAGCAGCGTGAGATCGTCGATACATTATAATAATGTAGCCGTGTGCTAATATGCCGGTCAGCCAATTATAAAGATATTTCTTAATTGGCTGATCGGTATATTGACCTATTGGCACATTATTACTACTTTTGTCCTGCAATAAATAATAAACAGATATTATGAGGATAGAAGAAAATTACTCCCTGGAGAAGCATAATACATTCCATCTGCCGGTGAAAACACGGTGGTTCATGGAATATACCGATGAAGAAGAATTAGGACGGATCTTACGGGACGAGTATTTTCAGGAGTGTTTGTCGCTGCATATCGGATGCGGAAGCAATCTGTTGTTTATAAATGACTTTAACGGTATCGTTCTGCACTCGGCTATCAAAGGCATCAGTGTGGAGAAGGAAACCGACGAACATATCTGGCTGCGCGTCGGAGCCGCCGAGAAGTGGGACGACGTTGTTGCGCATGCCGTTGCCAACGGGTGGGGAGGGATCGAGAACCTGTCGCTGATCCCCGGCGAGGCAGGTGCCGCCGCTATCCAGAATATCGGAGCCTATGGGGCGGAGATAAAAGATGTGATAGAAAGTGTGGAAACATACAACCAGCTGACTTTTGAAAAGCGGATTTTTACGAACGAGGAATGTCAGTACGGTTATCGCTCCAGCTTCTTCAAAAACGAACATAACGATCCGTACATTGTTACATATATACTGATACGGTTGGATAAGCGCCCTGCTTTTTCCATAAACTACGGTAACCTGAAGGAGGCGCTGGCCGGTTGTCCGGAGCTTACTCTGGATGCCGTTCGCCGGACGGTGATCGCGATCCGTGAGGAGAAGCTGCCCGATCCGGAGAAGCTGGGAAATGCAGGCAGTTTCTTTATGAACCCGGTCATTTCGGCCGCCCAGTTCGGAAAACTGAAGGAGCAATATCCTGCGATACCTTCTTATCCGGCAGGCGAGGGGAAAGTGAAAGTCCCTGCCGGCTGGCTGATCGAACAGTGCGGTTTCAAAGGAAAGTCGCATGGCCAGGTAGGGGTATATGAGAAGCAGGCGTTGGTTCTCGTCAATCTGGGAGAGGCCAGGGGGCACGAGATTGCTTTGGTGGCGGAAAGTATCCGTACCGCCGTAAAAGATCGTTTTGGCATCGAGATAATGCCTGAGGTTAAATATGTAGGATAATGAAAATTACATTTCTGGGAACGGGAACTTCGACCGGGGTTCCCGAAATAGGCTGCCAGTGTGAAGTATGTACAAGCAAAGACCCTCGCGACTGGCGTCTGCGCACATCGGTATTAGTAGAAACGGAGGGCAAACGTCTCTTGTTGGACTGCGGACCGGATTTCCGCTGGCAGATGATCCAAAGTAAAACGTATCAGCTGGATGCAGTCCTGATTTCACACGAACATTATGACCATGTCGGAGGGCTGGACGACCTGCGTCCCTTTACCCGTGACAAGAGTGTGGATATATACGCGGAGGAGAATGTGGCCGAAGCGATCCGTACCCGCATACCTTACGTCTTCCGCGAACATAAATATCCGGGTGTCCCCAAACTGGAACTTCACACTATAGACAATACACCTTTCGTAGCCGCCGGTTTGCCGGTCGTGCCGATCCGTGTGATGCACGGGCGCCTGCCTATCCTGGGTTACCGGATAGGGAATATGGCCTACCTGACGGATCTGAAGTCGCTGCCGGAGGAAGAGTTTGCCAAATTGCAGGGATTGGACGTGCTTATCCTGACCGCCCTCCGGAAAGGAGAGCATCCGGCACACGAGAGCCAGGAAGAGGCGCTGGCCATGATCGGACGTTTGCGTCCGAAGGAAGCCTACCTTATTCATATGAGTCACCGCATCGGTTTGCATGCCGAGGTGGAAAAAGAATTACCCCCGCATGTGCATTTTGCGTACGACGGACTGATGCTTTTCAGTTGACAGTTGACAAGTGACAGTTGACAGTTGGAAGAACAGTCTGGTGATTGTGAGTAATCCGTATCTGTCATCTGTCAACTGTCACCTGTCAACTAGAAAGTACATCCCGTATAAAAGAACTTTCCGTTCTCTTCGTAAATCTGGTTGGAGATATGGAGTTGTGGGAAACGCTGTTCCAGCCTGACCGCCAGCGTATCGGCTATCGTCCGGAAAAGCGTGTCGGCAGGTTCAAGATAAGACAGGCTGCTGAAATAACAGATATTCCCTTCACTCTCGAACAAGTCCGCTGCCAGCCACCTGTCGCTGACCCTCCACTGCGTCGAATCGTTGCTCTTTACGTATAAGTCGAGCAATTTCGACTGTATCAGCAGGTTGACCGGGGCATTGTTGTCGAGCGTTTTGCGAAGCCTCATCTGTTCTTTCGACAGGTTGTTTTTCTGCTTCCTTTGTATGGCGGCCACTTCCTCCAGCAATTTCTTGCTGTAACTGGCCACCCAGACACCATTATATTCGTAATAGCCGAAGAACTTGTTTCCCGTATCCGGGCAATAGGTGAAAGTAATTCCCCCTCTTGCCTGTTGTTGGGGAGCGAACGACCTGAAAGCCTGTTTCAGCACATTCTCCTCGATTTGCCGCACGATGTTGTTGTCCACTTTCGCATACATGACGACACCCTGCGGATGAAACGAGAGATGCAGCGAGGCGATCTCCGGATTCTTCCGTATGATGTTCAGGTATATATCCGGAATTTCGGAAGCGAACGCCTGATAAACAGGCTCTTTCGTCAGTATGACCTTGGCGAAGACGGCGGGGCGGTTGACGGCCAGTATGGCTTCCGGTGCCGGTGCGGTCAGGGTGTACAGGTCGGTTTGTGCCAGCTCCTTACTCTTCTTCATGTCACCGAAAAAGTAGCAGACTGCCGACAGGGTAGCGAGAGCAGTTAAAATGGTAATCACTATTTCCCGCCTGTATATTCTCATGCTTTATATTTTTGCCTTCAGGAAATACTTGCACCAGGGCTTCAGGCCGCAGGCTTCGCACTTGGGTTTTCGTGCCACGCAGACATATCGTCCGTGCAGGATCAGCCAGTGGTGGGCGATGGGTATCTGTCTTTCCGGTATGTTTTTCACCAGTTCCTTTTCCGTTTCGAGCGGCGTTTTGCTGTTGTTGGTCAGGCCGATGCGGTTGGCTACGCGGAAGACGTGTGTGTCTACCGCCATCGTCGGTTTGTTGTAGACCACCGATGCGATGACATTCGCCGTTTTGCGTCCTACGCCGGGCAGCTTCTGCAACTCGTCGATGTCGGACGGCACCACGCCTCCGAAATCAGAGATCAGCATCCGTGCCATGCCGACCAGATGTTTCGATTTGTTGTTGGGATACGAGACGCTGCGGATATATTCGAACACCACCTCCGGCGTAGATGCAGCCAGCACTTCGGCTGTAGGGAAATCCCTGAACAGGGCGGGGGTGATCATATTTACACGCTTGTCGGTACACTGGGCCGACAGGATCACGGCAATAAGCAGTTGGTACGGATCGTCGTAATGAAGCTCTGTCTCAGCAACCGGTACGTTTTCTTCGAACCAGTTCAATACACCTTTATATCGTTCTTCCTTTCTCATATTGTTATTTCAATAAAGATAAGACATTTTTTCCGAGTAACAAACCCAAAAATACCGCAATAAGTCCTAAGATATTGCTAGCCAGTATATTTAGAAATGCTAATTTATAATCGCCCGTTTTCATGAGCGACATTGTATCCAGTGCGAACGAAGAGAAAGTAGTAAATCCGCCGAAAAGTCCGGTGAACAGGAAAGCTCTTGTGTTGGCAGAGAAGTTGTAATTTTCGGCCAGGCTCCAGCAGAAGCCGATAAGGAAAGAGCCGATTACGTTAACGGAAAGTATCCCGAAGGGAAAGGAGTAAAGCAACGACCGCTGCACCCACATGGAAACCCAATAGCGTAGTGCCGATCCGATTGCTCCTCCTGTAATTAAAATCAAAACCTTTATCATCTTTCATCCTCCAGTGTGTTTTCCCCGGGCTGGTTAGAGGCCCGGGGATGATGGTACATGATTTAGGTTTTCAATTTAATTGGCTGATTCGAATTGTTTCAGGAAACGGACATCGTTTTCAGAGAACATTCGAAGGTCTTTAACTTGGTATTTCAGGTTGGTTATACGTTCGATACCCATTCCCAGAGCGTAGCCGGTATAGACTTTACTGTCGATACCGCAATTTTCGAGTACATTCGGGTCTACCATACCGCAGCCGAGGATCTCTACCCAGCCGGTATGTTTACAGAAAGCACATCCTTTACCGCCGCAGAGGTTGCAGGAAATATCCATTTCCGCAGAAGGTTCCGTGAACGGGAAGTAGGAGGGGCGCAAACGTATTTTCGTTTCCGGACCGAACATTTCTTTTGCAAAGAAAAGTAATGCCTGTTTCAGGTCGGCGAATGAGACATTCTTATCGACGTAAAGCGCTTCCACCTGGTGGAAGAAGCAGTGAGCACGGTAAGAGATGGCCTCATTACGGTACACACGTCCCGGGCAGATGATACGGATGGGAGGTTCTTGATTCTCCATCACGCGGGTCTGTACCGACGAAGTGTGCGTACGCAGTAAAACGTCCGGGTTATGTTGTATGAAGAATGTGTCCTGCATATCACGCGCAGGATGATCTTCAGCGAAATTCAGGGAAGAAAACACGTGCCAGTCATCTTCGATCTCCGGTCCTTCAGCGATGCTGAATCCCAGGCGTCCGAAAATATCACAGATTTCTTTTTTAACGATCGAAAGGGGGTGGCGTGTACCGAGTTGCACCGGATAAGCGGTACGGGTCAGGTCGATGTCGTCGTTGCCTGTCTGTACGTTGTCAAAACCTTCTTTCAGTTCGTTGATCTTATTTTGAGTAGCTTCTTTCAGCTGGTTCAGAAACTGTCCCACTTCACGCTTCTGATCGGCCGCAACGTTGCGGAAATCGTTCATCAGGGAAGATATCTCACCTTTCTTGCTGAGATATTTGATACGTAAAGCTTCCAGTTCTTCGGCATTTGCAGCCTTCATATTCTCTACTTCCTGAAGCAGAGCTTTAATTTTATCGATCATTTCTAATCATATTTGTTTTCGACGTGCAAATTTACTCCTTTCTTTTGGATACTGCAACCGATTGCAGCAGGTTTTTTATTAAAAACGTGATTCTGCGGGTTGATTGCTATATTCTTGTTCCTTAATCCGGTCAGAAGTTATAGGCAAGTCCTACACCGAGTATCTCTTTGAACTGCACTTTCGCGCCGTGCTTCGTGCCGTTGTCGTCGAACGTTTTCACGTCGTTGTCATATTTCAGGGTGGTGTTGAGCGTGGCCGAGAGGAATTTGTTGATCTTCATGCTGATCAATACATCCCAGTTGACGTCGATATTCCCGAACTGGTCGTTGTACGGGGTGAAGAAGTCGGCCGTCGTGATCAGGCTCACGTTTTCCATCACCGGCATTTCGGCACGGGCTTTCAGGTAAGCGCCGCATTCGATCTTGAAACGGTCGCCCGGATCGACGCCGAATGCACCTATGTCGGAGAGGTAATCGTCTGCCACCCAGGTCATCTTCGCGGAAACGGGCGAGAGAAAGACCGAATAGTTACTCCTGGGGCGGTACTCCATACCCAGCGAAATGTTGGAGTAGGCCGGGGCAAAGAAGTTGGAGATGTAATGTTCCTTGTCCGGGTAATTGTAGCCTTTGGCGAACTGGGTGTTGAGATCGCCCATCAGGGTGTAGAACCAGACATTGTTGGTCGAATAGCCTAGCTGGGTCGAGATTCCGATCTTGTCGGTGCTCTTCCTGACACCCTGCGATTTGGTTTTCGCCAGACCGTAGTCGGCAACCAGGGTGGTCATCCATAGCCAGTTACCGCTTTTATGTGTCAGCGAGCCGTTCAGGTAAGCATTTCCGGCAACGGAGTTTTCGCCGCCTGCCGACCAGTTGGTCATGGCGGTCTGCGACAGGTTGAGGCCTGATACGCCTTTCAATACCCATTTTCCTTCTTCATATCCTTTATCGTCGGTCTGGGCATGAGTGATGCCGGCCAGCACGGCGAATACTATCATTAAGCATGTACGTTTCATATTCTGTTTTATTTTAGTTGTTTTATAAGGGGCGCCCTATTATTTAAACATGCTTGATTAATTTTTGTTCAGTAAAGGTTATAATTGAATAATAGGATACATGCTTTTTAATAAATGACCGGGTATATGCTCTCTGTAAAATAGGATGCATGCTCTTTCGGAAAAGGGTGCATGCTTTTCCGAAAAAGGGTGCGCCCTTTTTAGAAAAGGGATGCGTCCTTTTCCGGACGGGGGAAAAGTGCCTTGTTTGGGGCTGGTGAAGTTCGCCGGTCAGTTCAGCAACGCCATCAGCAGCGGCATGTAATCTTTGAGTTCCGTGCGCAGTATTTTCAGTGATTGGGAGATGCGGTAGGCGATGGTTTTGGGCGATACGCCGGTGCGTTCGGCTATCTCGTTGTAGGTAAGGTGGCCGAAGCGGTTCATCTCGAACGCCTTCCGGTATTCCTCCGGCAGCGCGTGGATTGCCTTGGCCGCCAGGGCGATCAGTTCGCTTTCCATGTAAAAGTCGGGATCTTCAAATTGCTCTTCAAACCGGGCATATAGCGCCTCGTGTACCCGTTGTTTGATCTGGTTGTGCGTGATGTTGTTGAGGCATTTATTTTTTACCATGGTGAACAGCAGCGATTTCAGGGACATTTCCGGGATCAGCGCAGAACGGTTTTCCCAAAGCCACATCATCACTTCCTGCACGATTTCTTCAGTTTCTGTTTCGGCCACATATTGGGATGCAAATGCGCATAGCCCCCTGTAATATTGTTTGTAGACCGTATCAAATACGCTTTCGTCGCCGGTTTTTAGTCTATTTAAGGTCTCTTCGTTGCTTGTAATCACTGATAGTTAATTTGATTGAATGCAAACTTAAACAAATATTTGGTGAATAAAGAATCAACGCCCGGAAAATTTCCAAAAAAATCCCGGGCGCGGACTGTGAAAAACAACTATTTCTTTTCTTTTTTTCCTTGGTTTGCAACGGCTTCCATCAATTTCTTGATCTCTTCCGGGTCACCCAGGAAATAATCTTTTACCAGGTTCAGGTTGTCATCGAATTCGAGTACGTAAGGAACGGCCGTAGGCAGGTTCAGATGCACGATATCCTCGTCCGGGATGTTGCGTACATATTTAATGATGCCCCTCAGACTGTTCCCGTGGGCCGTCACCAGGATCTGGTCGGCAGTTTCGAGCGACGGGAAAATCACGTCTTTCCAGTAAGGCAGGATGCGTTCGACGGTATCTTTCAGCGACTCCGTGCGCGGCAGCTCCTTGTCGGGTACATCTTTATAACGGATCTCGAAACGTGGGTTACGCGGATCGTCCTCGTTCAGGGCATGTGGTGCCACATCGTAGCTTCTGCGCCAGATCAGCACCTGTTCGTCGCCATACTTCTCGGCCGTCTCGCTTTTGTTGAGGCCCTGCAGTGCGCCGTAATGCTTCTCGTTCAGGCGCCAGCTTTTTTCTACCGGAATCCAGTCCTGGTCCATCCGGTCGAGTACATTATTTAATGTCTTAACAGCACGCTTCAAATAAGATGTATAGGCTTTGTCGAAAACATACCCTTCTTTACGCAGCAAATCGCCCGCCTTGCGAGCTTCCTCAATACCTTTTTCGGTAAGATCGACGTCGGTCCATCCGGTAAACCGGTTCTCCTTGTTCCAGGCACTTTCGCCGTGGCGGAGCAAAACTATCTTTTTCATGTTCTTTTTTATTTATGATAACTGTCTGTATTTTAGATAACAAACGGGGATAGGAAAAAGATTTTGAATTTTTTCTTAAAAAAGTAACATTTTCGTTTAGTATATCCTTTTTCTGAATTGTATTAATAATAGAAACAGGAGAAACAGCGATGATAGTAGACGAATACATACTGATAAAATATATCGAAGGGACACTGCCCGACGACGAACGCGCCCAGGTTGACGACTGGGTGGCAGCCTCGCCGGAAAACGCAAAGTTGCTGGAGCAGGTTTATTTTACCTTGCAGGTGACAGACCGCGTACGGGTGATGGAGTCGGTCGATCCCGAAATGGCCCTGGTCCGTTTCAAATCGAAAGTACGTAAACAAAATAAGAAAGTTAGTTTACACCGTTCCCTACAGATGCTGCAAAGAGTTGCAGCCGTACTTTTTATCCCGGTGTTAGTTTTATCTGCATACCTTTTCATGCAGATTGGGCAAGAAGAGGTGCGCATGGTCGAAGTGCGCACCAATCCCGGGGTAGTTTCGACGTTCGACCTGCCGGACGGTTCGAAAGTTTGGTTGAACGCAGGAAGTTCATTGAAATATCCTAAAAATTTCTGGCCCGAATGCCGCCAGGTCGAACTGACCGGACAAGGGTATTTTGAGGTGGCGAAGAATCCGGAGAAACCTTTTATCGTGAAAGTCGATCCGTCTTATTCGGTGGAAGTGCTCGGAACCCGCTTCGACGTATCGGCCTACAAGGATGACGAGTTTGTCTCGACCACCCTCGTCGAAGGCTCGGTGCAGCTCAACATCGCGCAGGCAGGCGGCCACGTCACCCATCAGATCCTGAAACCCGACGAGCGGGCGGAGTTTACACGGGTGGGCGGTAAGTTGTACATCACTTCGGTCAACGCCGACAACAATACCGCCTGGCGCAACGGCGAGATCATCTTCAAAAACCAACCCATGTCGCGGGTACTCAAGGCGTTGACGCGCCATTATAACGTACGGTTCGATGTGAAAGACAAGGAAGTGCTCGAAGCCATCATCACCGCGAAGTTCAAAGAGGAACAGTTGCCGCAGGTGATGGAATATCTCAAACTGGCGTCGAACGTCAAGTTTAAGATCAGCAAACCGGCGATAACGGCCGACAACCGGCTGGAAATGTCAGTCATAGAAATATCAAAAGAGTAAAATAATAGTGTAGAACCTTTTTAAATCGAAATGCCTATGTGGAAGTAGAAAAAAAGTCCAAAAACATACGGAAAGATGTTGACGCATCTCCCCGCATGCAAAAGTCCAAGCTGTTGACGCAGCTATAGTTAACTTTATATTAAATAATAAGCATCACAAAATTATGAATAAAATTGTAACCTTAGAAATTATCGGGAAGAAAAGTTTTCATCTTTTCCGAAAAATACCATTAGTTATGAGATTGAGCGTTGTATTCTTTTTCCTTAGTCTTGGTATCGCAGTAGCGGGTAATACGTATGCACAGAATGCTACGCTCTCGCTGGATATGTCGAACAGCACGATAGCCAACGTGCTCGAAGCCGTTGAGAACCAAACGGATTTCTCTTTTATCTATGATGCCAGTATCGTGAACACCAGCCGTAAGGTGTCGGTGAAAGTGGACGAAAAAAACATTTTCGATGTCTTGAACAAATTGTTCGGCGACTCCGATGTGGCCTATACGGTGGTAAACACCAAAATTATCCTCAACAAGAAAGAGGCGATCATGCAGCAGGCAGCCAAGACTGTCAAAGGAGTTGTTACGGATAAGTCCGGCGAACCGATCATCGGTGCGAACGTGCTGCAAAAAGGTACAACGAACGGGACGATAACCGATGTCGACGGCCAGTTTACATTGACCTTGCCCGATAATTCCATCATCGTTATCTCTTATATCGGATATAACCCGCAGGAAATCAAATATGCGGGACAAGCATCCCTGAAGGTGCTGCTGGAAGAAGATTCACAGAATATCGAAGAAGTGGTGGTGACTGCTTTGGGTATCAAGAAAAAAGAATCCTCCCTGACTTATTCGACCCAGCAGGTCGGCGGCGATGAGCTGACTCGTGCCAAAGACCCGAACATGATCAATGCCCTGGCAGGTAAGACCGCCGGTGTGCAGATCAACAAGAGTTCTTCCGGTTTAGGTGGATCTGCCAAAGTTTCTATCCGTGGTAACCGCTCGGTAAGCGGTAACAACCAGCCGTTATACGTTATCGACGGTGTGCCGATGCTGAACAGCAGCAACGAACAGGCAGTCAGCGCAATCGGTGGCACGGCGGACGCTGGTAACCGCGACGGTGGCGACGGTATTTCCAACCTTAACCCGGACGACATCGAGAGCATGAGCATTTTGAAAGGGGCCTCGGCTGCTGCCCTGTATGGCTCGCAAGCTGCCAACGGTGTCATCCTGATCACTACAAAGAAAGGAAAAGCGGGTGTGCAGAAAGTAACTTTCTCTTCCAACCTGACGGTGGATCATGCGATGAGTTTGCCCGAATTCCAGAACGAATATGGCATGGACAAGGAAACGAAGACGAGCTGGGGCGCGAAGGGGAATCTGGCTGATTATGATAATGCCGGCGACTTCTTCCAGAACGGGGTGACGGCCATCAACTCGCTGTCGCTTACGACCGGTAACGAAAAGATGCAGACTTACTTCTCCTATGCCAACACCAGTGCCAAGGGTATCGTGGAACATAACAAGATGCAGAAGCATAACCTGAACTTCCGTGAAACCGCCGGTTTCTTCGACGATTACCTGAAACTGGATGCTAACGTGAACCTGATGTCGCAAAGTATTAAGAACCGACCGGCTTCCGGTGGTTATTATATGAACCCGTTGGTGGGCCTTTACCGTTTCCCGCGTGGCGAGAACATCGGCGAGTACCGCACGAACTTTGAAACTTTCAACAACGACCGCAACCTGATGCAGCAAAACTGGTACACGGATGCCGAACGCGATATGGAACAGAATCCCTACTGGATCACCAACCGCATCCAAAGTAACGACAAACGTTCGCGCGCCATCGCTTCTTTGACTGCCAACGTGAAGGTGACAGATTGGTTAAGCCTGCAAGCTCGCGGAACAGTCGATTATACACACGATACATACAACCAGAAAATGTATGCCACCACCGCCCCGGCTATCGCCGGATCGAACGGCCGTTATATCGATCTGAATCATACGGAGACGCTCTATTATGGCGACGTTATGGCCATGTTTAATAAAAAGTGGGACGACTTTGCTTTGACAGGCGCCATCGGTGGTAGCATCAACAGCACGACCGTCAACTCGTTGAGGCTCGACTCGAAGACGGCTTCACTGTATTACCCCAACCAGTTCTCGGTAGCTAACATTATGATGTCTACGGCTTCTTACATCGACCAGCAGATCGACCAGAAACGTGTGATGCAGTCTATCTTCGCAACCGCCCAGCTGGGATGGAAAGAAAGTCTGTACCTGGACCTGACCGCCCGTAACGATTGGTCGTCGACCCTGGCTTATACGAAGCACAGCAGCTTCTTCTATCCCTCGGTAGGTCTGTCATGGATCATCAACAACTCGCTGACGATGCCGGAATGGATCAACTTCGGCAAGCTGAGAGGTTCGTGGAGTAAAGTAGGTAATGACCTGCCTCTTTTCATCAGCAACCCGATTGCCGGAAGCAACGACCTGATCGTGGCTGGTGGAGCTATCCAGACAAATTCAAAAGCTCCGTTCGATGAACTGAAACCTGAAATGAGTACTTCATGGGAAGTAGGTACGGAGTGGAAATTCTTCGACTACCGCCTGGACTTCGATTTCACTTACTATAAGACAAACACGAAGAACCAGTTGTTTACGTTGCCTTCTTCTGCCGGTGCAGCTTATAAATATTACTATGTGAATGCGGGTAACATTCAGAACCAGGGGGTTGAAATCAGTTTGGGCATCACGCCGGTGATGACGGAAGATTTCCGCTGGAAGACTTCCTTTAACTTCTCGACGAACAAGAACAAAGTGATCGAGCTTCACCCTGACCTGAAAACATTTGTTTATGGCGACGAAGGTTTCTCTTCTTCTTACTCTATGCGCCTTGTAGAAGGGGGTGCGCTGGGTGATATCTATGGTAAGGCGTTTGAACGCGACGAAGCGACAGGCCAAATTGTTTTCTCGAAGGATGATGATGGCGATTTGATCCCTAACGTGGTCGGTTCAGGCAACACGATCAAGGTCGGCAACAGCAACCCCGACTTTATGTTGGGTTGGGGAAATACCCTGACTTATAAAGGATTTAGCCTTTACTTCCTGATCGATGGCCGCTTTGGTGGCGATGTTTTGTCGCAGACACAGGCCGATATGGACCAGAAGGGTGTGAGCGTCGAATCAGCCGCAGCACGTAATGCCGGATTTGTAGACCTGGAAGGTACGCAAGTGAAACCGGATAAATTCTATACGGCTGTCAGCGGTCGTAACGGATGTACCGAATATTATATGTATAGTGCAACCAATATCCGCCTGCGCGAACTATCTTTAGGATATACGTTCCCGAAGAGATTGCTGGAGAAAACGAAGGTTTTCCAGGATGTACAGTTGTCATTTGTCGGTCGTAACTTATTCTTCTTCCACAAATCGGCTCCTTTCGATCCGGATGCAGTCCTTTCAACAGGCAACGACAACCAGGGTATCGATGTATTCGGTATGCCGACTACCAGAAGCTTAGGTTTCAATGTTAAATTTACATTCTAATAAAGACAGTATATTATGAAAAAGAATTATAAATATATAGCCGCAATTTTTCTGGGCGGATTGATCGGTTTTTCAGCTTGTACGGATGATTTTGAATCTTATAATACGAACCAGGCCGGTTTCCCGGACAAGTCGAAGGAGCAGGAGTTCAATAAATACGGGATTCCTCTGGGAGTTGTTCAGCAGGGCATTTACTTCAATTACGACTGGGGTGGTGGTAAAAACTGGCCTTTCCAGGTTATGCAGAACCTGAGTGCCGATATGTTTTCCGGTTATGTGCACGACTTCAACCCGTTTAACGAAGGCCGTGCGAACACAACCTACAACATGCAGGACGGATGGAACGGCTCGTTTTGGGAAAATACCTACGGGTATATCATGACGGAGATACAGAAATCCGAGGACCTGACAGAAAAGGATTATCCTTCTTTCTACGGGATCACCCAGATTCTGAAGGTGGAATTGATACATCGCGTCTCCGATTTGTACGGCCCTGTTGTCTATACACAGTTCGGATCGAAGACCGGTTCCATGCCGGATACGCAGGCTGCTGCCTATAAGGCTTTCTTTGAAGACCTCGATAACGGGATCGGTTTGATCCGCGCTTACATGGAAGCTCATCCGGATGTGGAGAACTTCGCGAAGTTCGATATCCTGATGCCGCAAGGCAAACGGACCTATTCCGAATGGATCAAGTTCGCTAACTCGCTGCGCCTCCGTCTGGCTGTCCGTATCGCTATGGCCGATCCTCAGCTGGCTGCCGCAGAAGCGAAGAAAGCATTCGCGGATGCAGGTGGTTTGCTGGAAGACGACAACGATATCGTGGCTGTTTCTACCGATGGCACCGGTTACAATAATCCGTTTGGTGAGATCAATAAAGGATGGGGCGAAGTATTCCTGAACGCGAACATGGAATCCTATATGGGAGGTTATGAAGATCCCCGCTTGCCGAAGTACTTCGATAAAGCGGCCGGTGGCGAAGGCACTGAGATCGTTCCGGTAAAGGGTACCTACAAAGGAATCCGCCAGGGTACAGGTTTCAAACATAAAAATTACAGCAAGCATTCAAAGAGTACCGTCGCACAGACAACCGATGCGGTCCTGATGACGGCAGCCGAAGTATGGTTCCTGCGTGCAGAAGCTGCTTTGAGAGGCTGGTCTTCTGAAAATCCGGGCTCTTGTTACGAAAATGGCGTCAAGGCTTCTTTTGCCCAGTGGGGTGCTAAAGAGGTGGCTACTTACCTGGAAAGTACGAAAACTCCGAAAGACTATCTGGATGCTTTCGATGCCTCTTTCAACGCAAAAGCGGTAGGTACCGTCACTCCGGCATGGGATAATGCTGCAACGAATGAGGAGAAGCTGGAAAAAATCATCACCCAGAAATGGATCGCCTGCTTCCCGGAAGGTTGCGAAGCCTGGGCCGAACAGAGACGTACGGGTTATCCTAAGTTGTTCCCGGTTCTGGTGAACGACAGCCAGGGTACGATCGACTCGAAGCTGGGCCCGCGCAGGTTGAATTTCTTTGTCGGCATCAAAACCGCCAATCCTGATCAGTATGCTGCTTTAGTAACGGCTTTAGGTGGTGCAGACAATTGCGGAACCCGCCTGTGGTGGGACACCGGAAGAAACTTTTAAAGGATACAACGTTATTAGATTGATAACACAGAGTTATTAGATTATAGTTAGAGTATGAGGTAATGAGGACGGGAGTTGCAGGAATGTGACTCCCGTTTTTTGTGAAATCAGTAATACTGGTAATAATATCTGTAATTTATATTACATTATTTCTTTTTAGACAAATTATCTTTGTACCGGTAATAAAATAGTATATTTACCGCTCAAAATAAATGAAGCACTATATGTCGATAAAACGTTTTGGCGTCTCTTTGGAAGACAACCTGTTGGAATCGCTGGATCAGTATGTGGACGAGAATGGCTTTGCCAACCGCTCGCAGGCCATCCGCTTCCTGATAGAAAAGAACGTGGCTGAGAAGAAATGGCAATGCAATCACATCGTGGCCGGCACAATTATTATCATGTACGACCAGGAAAAGAAGGCTATTTCTGCAAAGATCGTAAGCATCCAGCAGGACTATCAGGATGCGATACTGTCTTCTTCCCAATATTATGTCAATCAGAATTTCTGCCTTCACATCGTTACTGTGATGGGAACCGCCCATCGCCTGACTGAATTGTCGGATAAACTGACTGCTATCAAGGGAATTAAACACGGCAAATTGGTGATGAGTCGGGCGGATTAAGTCTATTTTTTTTGCTCGAAAGGTAACACGATTTGATTATTTTGTGTTACCGATGGGGACGATTTTACATTATACAAGAATAAATTATGAAGAAAGGATTTTTACTTATTTCAGGATTGTTGGCAGGAGCGACAGCTTATGCAACCGAACCTGTCGAACCAATGGAAATAGATAGTCTGATTAATCTGCAGGGTGTTGTCGTATCTGCGAATAAGATACAGGTGAACCGTAACAGTGTCCCGCTGACTGTCTCGGTGATAGACCGGGATCAGATAGAAGCAAGTAGCGAATCGGCTTTACTGCCGGTTCTATCGGAGCGGGTTCCCGGGTTGTTTGTGACCGAGAAGGGTGTGACTGGCTTCGGGGTTTCTACCGGATCGGCGGGAACCGTGAACATCCGCGGGGTAGGGCAAGGGAGTAAGGTACTAATGCTGTTTGACGGCCAGCCGCAGTGGGCAGGCGTTTTCGGACATTCCCTGCCGGATACTTATGTGGCTTCTGATATTGAAAGGGTGGAGGTGATCCGCGGGCCGGGTTCGTTGTTGTATGGATCGAATGCGATGGGTGGCGTGGTCAACATTATAACCCGGCAGCATAAACAGCAAGGCCGCCGTACGCAGGCCCGAGTGATGTTCGGTTCTTACAATACACAGAAATACATGGTTAACAACGGCTATAACATAGGAAATTTCAGCAGTTTCATCTCTTTGAACCATGATCGTTCGGATGGGCATAGGCCGGATTCCAAATTTAATATCACCAACGGTTTTGCCAACCTCGGATACCGTATCAACAACCAATATAAGGTTACCGGCAATTTGAGCCTGGCCAAGTACAATACCGAAGACCCCGGGACGATCACGAGCCCGTTGTTAGACCATGATATGCATATCCTTCGTGGTACAACCTCGTTCGCTTTGGAGAATCACCATGAGAAGACAAGCGGTGCCCTGCGCGTTTTTTATAACTGGGGCCACCATAAAATCAACGACGGGCATGCGGTAAATGCCGATCCTCGCGAGTTCCTTTTCTATTCCGACGACCATAACACGGGGGTACAACTATACCAGTCTTTCCGCTTGGTGGAAGGAAATACGTTTACAGCCGGTGTCGATTATAAGAATTGGGGAGGGCATGCCTGGAACGATTCGATTAACGGACCGATCGGAGAGATTGTCAAGAAATCGGTGAACGAGGTGGCCGGTTATGCAATCATGCAGCAGGATTTATTTGATATCCTGAGCCTGAATGCCGGTGTGCGTTATGAACATAGCAGTGTTTATGGCAACGAATGGGTGCCACAGGCGGGATTTGCACTCCGTCCGTTTGAAGGAAATACGATCAAAGGATCTTTTTCAAAAGGCTACAGGAGTCCGACGTTGCGTGAATTGTATATCTCATATCTCCCTTATTCAAAAGCGAATCCGGATCTGAAGCCGGAAAGTATGCTGAGTTATGAGTTATCCGTCGGGCAATATCTACTCGATAATCGCCTGCATGCCGAACTGACAGCTTTTTATATTGAAGGTAAAGATATGATCTCTGTTGTAGACCGTCAGATGTCGAATATCGGGCGTTTTTATAATAAGGGTGTCGAGTTTGAAGCCGGTTATCAGATTCTGAACAACTTGAACGTGGATATGAACTACAGTTACCTGTATATGAACAAAGATATAGTAGCCGCCCCTGCCCATAAATTTTATGCCAGTGCTACCTATATGCCCGGACGCTTTACATTTAATCTGAGTGTGCAATCTATTTTTGACCTGTATACAAATGTAGGGAATAAGCCGGAAGATAATAGAAAGGAAGACTATACGGTACTGAACGCTCGTGCCTCTTATCGTTTCGGCTCACAGGATAAAGGGTTGAAGCTGTTTGTAAAAGGAGAGAATCTGACGGCCACCCGCTATTCCATCAACGATGGTTATCCGATGCCCAAGGCTGTGTTTATGGGAGGGATTGATGTGACATTCTAGTTCCTGTTAAATAAATTACTTCTAAAGGAGGTTGTTCCGTATATTGGGGGCAATCTCCTGTGTGGTGAATGTGGCAGGCGGGAAAAAAACTTTTATCTTCCGGTTTCCCGGTGCAGTACCTCTGTTTGATTTCACGTATGAATCGGGATAGGTTATTTTTGAGAAAGGTAGGGGGAAAAAAGTAAGTCCTAAATAACTTTTTACGGTTATTTAGGACTTGACTTTTTGAATTTTATCATCTGAAATCCTGCAACTTCTTCTGTAGTTCCTGCCGGGCGAAGAAGATACGGCTTTTGACTGTTCCGAGCGGAAGATTGAGCTTTTCGGCTATCTCGTTGTACTTGTAGCCGCTGACGAACATGGAGAACGGCATTTTCAGGTCGTCATTCAAGGCGTTGATTACTTTCGTGATCTCCTGAATGTTGTATGCCTTTTCAGGCGAGTCGAAACCGGAGTCGTTGGCCACGTCCAGGTTGTAAAGGTCTGCGCTGGAGTCTACCACCGTCTGCACGCGTACCACCTTGTGGTAGTTGTTGATGAAAATGTTACGCATGACGGTCAGAACCCAACCTTTGAAATTAACGTTGTCAACGAATTTATCCTGATTATCTAAAACCTTAAGTGCTGTATCTTGCAATAAATCCTGGGCATCGTCCCGGTTTGCTGTGAGCATAAGAGCGAAATTCATCATGTTCTCTTGTAAGCCCAATAATTTTTGTTGAAATTGTATCCCATTCATAATTTTAACTTTTTGAATGTTTATAAGTCGGTTAATAGCTGTAATTCAACAACTAATACAATACAAAAATAAACTTATACTTTATAAAAAACTAATTATTTTACTAATATTAATGATGCAGCCTCACTATTAATATTTGTATGCTAAAACCGTCTGAATTTGAACGGAATATACAAGTTTTCCACTTGTAAATTGTAATATTTGCAAGTAGTGCGTCATAATTTTCAACTGCTATGATAATCAAACGTTTTCGTCTGTTTCCGGCGGCCGGTTCCGGAGCGGTCTGTTTCCGGGGCGGAAGAGGGGGAAATATCGCGGCATTCTTCCCTAAAAACAGTATATAGAGGACGACCGCCCTGAAAGCCCGCATCCTTTTGCCCAAAAAGGGTGCACTCTTTCCGAAAAGAGCATGCATCCTTTTTGGAAAAAGCCCGCACCCTTTTAAAAAATAGGGCGCATGCTTTTTTTCCAGCATGCGCCCTGTGGCTTTTCATCTTTTCAGGCCCTTTTTCAGCCTGTTTCTATGCATATATAAATCCCATAGTTTTGTGTGTATAGTTCCATAGTTTTATTTATTTTTTCTGTTGGAAGCCCTCTTTTATTCCTCTGTCCGTTCCTTATGGTTCAGGATCAGCGTCGACGGCATCTTCTGCAACGCTTCGCGGCGGTGTTCGGAGACGTCGTTCCAGCTATCGTAACTGATCAGCATGAAGTTGTAGCCGTTGAAAATAGCCGGTGTCATGTCTTTTTCCGCCAGCAGGTTCGCCTGCTTGGCCGATTCGGTGAACTGGCGGATGGCATACTGTATCTTCTCGCTGCCCGGCGTCGTCGAGCTGCTGCGGTCGAGGATGCTAGCCGAGCCGTGGGTCGTCTTGAGCAACGTCGAGGTATAATCCAGGAGGAAGAGATCCTTCTCCGAGTCGATCACCACGATCACATTGCTCGCCTTCACGAATCCCCGGTTCACGAATACGCCCACGTCGCAATTGCTTTTCCCGATAAACATCTTCGTCTTGTCTTTCAGCAGCGCGCCGGGGTAAAACCACGATTCGGGTGCTTTGAAACGGCGGAAGAAACGGTTGTAGAACGACGTGCGGTAACGGTTCGCCTCGATGTCGTCAGGCTGGTTGCTCATCGAGATGCCCGAGCCCACGAGCAGGAAGTCGAAACCCTCCGTGTTGACGATGTCCGTGATATCCTGTCCGGCGTTGTTCGACACCTCGTAGCGCGTTTCGATGTTGATCCCCAGCTTTTTCGCTCCGTAAAGGATAGGGCCGAAGCTCACTTCCTCGAAGTTGTCGGTGTGGAGCGGGTTCACGTCCGAGCCGACGGTGAGATGGAGTGCCGTAAGGTCTACCTGGTGGCGGCGGTGGGCAAACATCTGGTACGCCACGTCGAGCATGATCTGCCCGTTACCCGCGCGTCCGAACGAGAGCAACACCTTGTAGGTGCCGTCGGCCACGTCTACCGCCTTGTATTCTTTGATCTTCTCGCGCGTCTGGAAGCAGAACTTGATGAACGAAACCAGCGGGATCGTCATAAACGTCGTTACCAACGTCATCAGCACCAGCATCACGAAAATGGAGGGGGGGAGGATATGCATTTCGTAACCGATGGTAAGCACTACCAGCTCCATCAGTCCGCGCGTATTCATCAGCGCGCCGATATATAAACTGTCTTTCCAGCTCTCGCCCACGAAACGGGCGGAGAACATCGCCCCGCCGAACTTACCGACGATGGCCACCACGATGAACACCCCGCACATCCACCACAGCTCCGGACTGTTGAGCAGCCCGATCTCCGTGCGCAACCCCGTCGAGACGAAGAACAACGGCAGGAACAACGCCAGCGAGACGTCTTCCACCTTCTCGGTCATGATCTTGCGGAACTTCACGTTGCTCGGCATCACCACGCCCGCGATGAACGCACCGAACAGCGCATGCAGCCCCAGCATCTCCGTCAGGTAAGCCGAGATGATCAGGAGGAGGAACATAAAGGCGACCAGACCCTTGTCGATCACTTCTTTGTTATGATAGATATGCCCGATCATCTTCAGGAACGGACGGACGGCGAAGAACATGAAAGCGATGTAAAGCATCGAGAAGAGAATGTTGTAGATCGCACTCAGCATCGTGCCCGCCTGTGCGATGGCGATCACGACAGCCAGCAGGCACCAGGCCGTGATGTCGCCGTTGGCGGCGCTGGCGAGCGAGATCGTCCCCAGATGCGTCCGCGTCAGTCCCTTCTCCTGTATGATGCGTGCCAGCACAGGGAAGGCGGTGATACTCATGGCGATACCGATAAACAGGGCGAACGATAGGAAGGGGGTGCTTTTATCTGCATAGGTGTCGTAGACGAAGTAGGCGGTAAGCATCCCGCAGAAGAAGGGCACGATGGTGCTCGTATGGCTGATCAGGATCGTTTCCTTCAGCTTCTTCCGTACCTCGGTGATATCCAGCTCCATACCGATGGCAAACATAAACAGGATCAGCCCGAACTGGCTCAGGATGGTGATGTTGGCGAGCGACTCGACCGGGAAGAGGAACCCCGAAACTTCGGGCATGAGATGCCCCAGCACCGAGGGGCCCAGCACGATACCCGCCACGATCTCGCCGATCACCGTCGGCTGCCCGATCCGCTGGAACAACCATCCGAACAGGCGGCAGGTCAGCAGGATCGTGATGATCTGCAACAATAATATTCCGATGGGCGACTGTATATGGTGCGTCATCAGCTCCCAGAACAAAGAAAAACCTTCACCAAGGTCTTTCGGGGCGTCGTAGGCAGCAGTGATGGCGCTTTCAATCTGTTGTCTTTCTCCTTCTTTGGCGATCAGATACATTAATGAACCAAAAACCAGGATCATTATAAAATAAAAGGCAATACTCTTTGTTCCTTTACTCATATGTTATATGGGGTTTGACGCAAAATTAAGAAATATCCCGGGAATATCAATACAGTATGTTTTTTTCTTTTATCTTTGCGCTAAACCAATCTCAAATAAATCATGGAGTCTCTGAATCTAATAAAGAATGACCCTTGGCTTGCCCCTTATAAAGAGGCGATAGAAGGACGGTATCAATACGTGATTGATAAGGAAAGGAGCCTGACGAACAAAGGAAAACAAACCTTGTCGGAAATGGCTTCCGGATATCTGTACTTCGGTTTGCACAAGACCAACAAGGGCTGGGTATTCCGCGAATGGGCCCCGAACGCCACGGCCATCTACCTGATCGGTACATTCAACGACTGGAAAAAAGAAGAACGATATAAAATGAGACGCCAGGGATATGGCGTCTGGGAGATTGCTCTCGAAGAAGATCTGTTGCACCACGAAGACCTGTTCAAGCTGCTGGTCGAGTGGGACGGGGGCAGCGGCGAACGCATCCCGGCATGGATACGGCGCGTCGTACAGGACGACACGACGAAGATATTCAGCGCACAGGTCTGGAACCCGGCTACGCCGTATGTGTTCAAGAACAAGCGTTTCAAACCCGATACCGCCCCGCTCCTCATCTACGAATGTCATATCGGCATGTCGACGAACGAGGAAAAGGTCGGCTCGTACGATGAGTTCCGCCGCAACGTTCTGCCCCGCATCGCCCGCGAAGGCTACAACGCCATCCAGATCATGGCTATCCAGGAGCATCCTTATTACGGCTCCTTCGGCTACCATGTCAGCAGCTTCTTCGCCGCTTCGTCGCGTTTCGGCACGCCCGAAGAGCTGAAACAGTTGATCGACGATGCGCACGGGATGGGTATTGCGGTGATCATGGACATCGTGCACAGCCATGCTGTCAAGAATGAGGTGGAGGGCCTCGGACGTTTCGACGGCTCCTACAACCAGTATTTCCTCAGCGGTTCACGCCGCGAGCATCCGGCCTGGGACTCGCTGTGCTTCGACTATGGTAAGAACGAGGTGCTGCATTTCCTGCTTTCCAACTGTAAATTCTGGCTCGAAGAGTATAAGTTCGACGGTTTCCGTTTCGACGGTGTCACCTCGATGCTTTACTACAGCCACGGGTTGGGCGAGGCTTTCTGCAATTACGGCGACTACTTCAACGGGCATCAAGACGGCGACGCGATCGCTTACCTTACCCTTGCCAACAAACTGATACACGAAGTGAATAAAAATGCCATCACCATCGCCGAGGAAGTGAGCGGCATGCCCGGACTGGCAGCCAAATATGAAGACGGCGGCTATGGCTTCGACTATCGCATGGCGATGAACATTCCCGACTACTGGATCAAGACGATCAAGGAGAAGAAAGACGAGGACTGGCATCCTTCCTCCATCTGGTGGGAGACGACCAACCGCAGGGCCGACGAAAAGACGATCAGTTACGCCGAAAGCCACGACCAGGCGCTGGTAGGAGATAAGACCATCATCTTCCGCCTGATAGATGCGGATATGTACTGGCATATGCAGAAGGACGACCGTAACTTCGTGGTCGAACGTGGTGTGGCACTCCATAAGATGATACGCCTTGTGACGGCTTCGACCATCAACGGCGGCTACCTCAACTTTATGGGCAACGAGTTCGGGCATCCGGAGTGGATCGATTTCCCGCGCGAGGGCAACGGCTGGTCATGCAAGTACGCACGCCGCCAGTGGGAGCTGGTAGACAACATGGATTTGAAATACCACTACCTCGGCGATTTCGACCGCGAGATGATCGAGTTGATCCGCAGCGTGAAGAATTTCCAGTCCACCCCGATACAGAAGGTGTGGGACAGCGATGGCGACCAGATCCTGGCCTATATGCGCAAAGACCTCGTGTTCGTCTTCAATTTCAGTCCTTCAAAATCCTATACCGATTACGGCTTCCTTGTGCCCCAAGGCGAGTATGAGGTGGTTTTGAACACCGATGCTACCCGTTTCGGAGGCTTCGGCATCGCGGACGATTCGGTACATCATTTCACACAATTTGACCCTTTGTATAAAAAAGAGAAAAAAGAGTGGTTGAAACTGTACATTCCGGCACGTAGTGCTGTTGTACTGAGAAAAGTAAAAGTAAAGAAATAACCAAACAACAAAAACACAGTTATGTTATATCCAATGACATTTAAGCCTATCCTCAAGAAGATCATTTGGGGAGGCGCAGACATCTGCCCGTTCAAGGGCATCACGCCAGTAGAAGAAGGTATCGGCGAAAGCTGGGAACTTTCTCATGTGGAAGGAAACTATTCGATCGTCGATAACGGCGAACAGGAAGGCAAATCGCTCGACGAACTGATCCGTACCTACGGCAAGCAGTTGCTGGGTGAGAAGGTGATGGAGCAATTCGGTTCCACCTTCCCCCTGCTCATCAAGTTTATCGACGCCCGCGATGACCTCTCTATCCAGGTGCATCCGGATGACGAACTGGCCATGAAACGGCATCACTCTTTCGGAAAGACGGAAATGTGGTACGTGATAAAGGCCGAAAAGGGCGCGGGGCTTTACTCCGGTTTCTCGCAGCAGATCGACGCGGACGAGTATGTGAAACGGGTAGGCGACAACACCATCATGGATGTTTTGCAGCGCTATGAAGTCTCTCCGGGCGATGTTTTCTTCCTGCCTGCCGGACGCGTGCATGCCATCGGTGCCGGGTGCTTCATCGCCGAGATACAGCAGACCAGCAACATCACTTACCGCATATACGACTACGACCGCAAGGACGCCAACGGCAACGGGCGCGAGCTGCACACCGAACTGGCTAAGGATGCGATCGACTATACGACGCTTCCCGACTACCGCACGCATTACAAGGCGCATACCAACGCTACGGTCGAGCTTGCCAACTGCAAGTATTTCACGACCAACCTGCTCGACCTGGATACGATGATGGTGCGCGACTTCTCCGAACTCGATTCGTTTGTCGTATATATATGTATGGAGGGCAAGGCTTCCATCCGCGACAATAAGGGGAACGAGGTCTTTATCCACCAGGGGCAGACCGTGCTGATCCCGGCTGATACGGAAGTGGTGACGATCTCGCCGGCTCCGAATGCGAAGTTTATGGAAACTTATATCGGCTGATCTTTCGGGAAAAACGGTATGCGTCTTTCTGAAAACAGATTTCAGGGAACGCAGATAAAATAGAATACGCAGAGTCTTGCAGGATATTTGATTACCGATCAATATGATACCTGCACTTCTCTGCGTATTTTGCGTTGTCTGCGTTCCCTTTTGTTTTGTCAGGCTGTCCGGACGTTCTCCGTGAACCTTAGCGGGGATAGGGGAATTGGGTCAGCCCTTTGTACATGAACTGGTAGGTTGGGACTTCCAGCCCCAGCGCCTCCGCTTCGCGTATCACGTAGCCGGTCAGCGTCTCTATTTCGGTCTTGCTTCCGCGTCTGAAATCGCTGTGCATGGAGGTGGTCGAACCGTTCGGCATCATCTGCTGCGACTTGATCGACGAGAAAACGATGTCTTCCGGCAGTTTGATCCCTTTGGCCTCTATTACGCTTTGGAGTTCGTATCCCAGGGTGATGAACAGGTCGATGTGCTTGTCTATCACTTCGTTGATCGTCTCGTTGAAATAGGAGGTGACCGTAGCGGCCGTAGAGATCATAAAGAATTTCTTCCAGATCTCGAAGTCTATGTCGTCCGGATTGGTCGACAGGATGCGTGCGCTGCTAAGTATTTTCTGCAACTCGGCTTGTTTTTCCTTGTCCTTGCCGTTGAGTCCGAAGAACAGACGGTCCTTCAGCGTGAACTTTTGTACATAGCCGGGGGCGACGAGCCGCGAGCCGATGTAAACGCAGCCTTTCCATACCTTGTTGCCGGGCAACACCTGCTGTATCCGTTCGGAGATATTCGCGCCGTTGAGCAGCGGGATGATCACGGTGTCGGGACCGATCGCCGGGGCAAGGCTCCGGATATTATCCTCCAGGTCGTAACTTTTGGTGCAGCAGAACAGGTAGTCTACCGGGCCGATCTCTGCCGGATCGTCGGTGGCCAGCGTCGGACGGGCGTTTATTTTCTTAAATGATTTCTTTATTTCTAATCCGTCTTTTCTGATAACCTGCAGGTTTTCGCCCCGTGAAATGAAGAAGATATCCACGTTTTCCGAGTTCTGATAGTAGGCTGCCAGCAACCCACCGTAATAGCCTCCTACAGCTCCTATTCCGGAAATAGCAATTTTTACTTTACTCATATCTGTAATATCGGCGGTTTCAAGTTTATACTTTATTATAATAGCGCAAAGATGAAAAATAAAATCGAAACTATTTATATGAGTTTCAGTTCTTTTAGAAAGTCGGGAAAACTTTCTTCAAAATTAACACCGAAGCGGTAGTCTGTCTTTGCTTCATAGGTGCGGCGGATGCTTTCGGCGGTGAAATGCACGGCGATAGCGGCCGCTCCGATCAGGGTGAAGCCGTTCAGCAAGGCGGCCAGCAAGGCGCTTGCGAACACGTCGCCCGTCCCGTGGTAATAGCCGGGCACTTTCTTGGTGAAGGCATAGTCCACCGCATTCGTCGTCCGGTCGTAGGTAGCTGCGCCCAGCTCGTCATCTTTGAAATAAACGCCTGTCAGGACCACCTGTTTCGGTCCGAGGTCAGCCAGCTTGTGCAGCATACTTTCGATGTAGGCGTGCGTATAAGGTCCCGGCTGATAAGGCTCGTCCAGCAGCAAGGCGGCCTCGGTCAGGTTGGGCACGATGATGTCCGCTTTCTGGCAGAGCGCCCTCATTCCGGCGGCAAACTGGCGGGTGAAGCTGGTGTAGAGCTCGCCGTTGTCGCCCATCACGGGGTCGACCAGTATCAGGTTGCCGTTTCTGCGGAAGGTGTCGAAGAACTCCTTTACGATGTCCAGCTGCTCGAACGATCCGAGATAGCCGGTATAGATGGCGTCAAATGGTATGCCGAGCGACTTCCAGTGCTGCATGATCGGGTGCATATCGTCGGTCAGGTCCCTGTAGGTGTATCCGCTGATTCCTCCGGTATGGGTGGAGAGGATGGCTGTGGGGAGCGCCGAGGTCTCGATTCCTGCGGCCGATAAAATGGGTAACGCTACCGTCAGCGAGCATTTTCCGAAGCCGGAAATGTCGTGTATGGCTGCGACTCTTTTTTGGTGTGTCTTATTCTTCATTTTCTTTCTTTTTGTATCAATACAACAACAGGCGGATGCGAAATGTTGGAGGCGTATTTCCTCCGTTTCTGCCAGCCGTTGCAAAATAAGCTGATTTTATCAACAAACAGTCAGCTTTGATAGAAAAGGAGTATTTTTTCTTTCCACTCTCCCGTTTTGGCATTTTTGGAGTATTCCGGCTAAGCGATGCCCCACATTTATAAATTTCGTAAATAAAATAGTTGGAGATGGGTGCAAAACAATACATTCGGTAGGATACCTTTACATCAGAGTTAAAAAAACTCTTACCAGGGTCACTTGAGAAAATTTATTTATAGATGATTGGAGTTGAATATTTTGGTGCTGAAACTAATTTCTTCCCCCGGAAGGGTGGAGGGAACAAAAGAAGACAGAGATCAGTGTATGCCGTTTGCCTTGCAAGACGCAAACGTGGTGCTTCACCGGTATGGAATTGTAAAAAGCCTGCTGACGGCGACGATAAAACCCAGGAGGCAGGTTACGGATCTGATTATACAGGTGCTTTTATTACGGATTGGGAAATCCCTAAGGAGCCGCAGGGTACAAGAGAGGACCCCGGCGTTGATTTTGTAGTTGATTGGACTAACTAATTTTTTTATGAATTCAATGTAATTGGTGAAATCATACTTTTTACTCTATAACGTTAATCCTCATATCTAATAACGTTGTATCCCAAGCCCTTTAGTGGGCAAACATCCGCCCTGTTCGTGAGAATGGGGCGGTTTTTATTTGCCGTATTAAATAGTATTATCTATTTAATCAGAAAAAGTGTGATTCTCATTCCGAAGAAATCTTTTTAGTGGCTGCAAACCTTCGTGATATCCACAGTGAAACCATCATCCTTCGGCATGAATTTCCCTTTTTGTTTCAGGAATTCGATCAACTCATCCACATTCATATTTTCAGCCGAACAAGCATAAAAACGTTGTTCCCGGCCAAATTTCCCGATGATAGCTTCCCGCAGGCTGGCTTCCGAATAACTATTTCCTTCCATCATGAAAAGGACTTCGTGTGCATGTAACTGTTCCATATTTTAATTCTTAAATAATTTGGAACAAAGGTACACGATACTTCTATTTAAAAATGTAACAAATGTTACAGTAAATAATAACTGATGCAAATACAAACTAAATATCCTGTAATTGGCATCGGTGATGTTTTTACATTAAATCATCCAGATCTTTCTTTTTCCCTTTTTCATCTCTTTTGGCCTTTTTGCCAGCCTGTTTTTCATGCCATTTAGAGTAGGGAAGTACACCTGTATATATTGTATAGGTATATATGTTATAGGATTCGTCGATCGACTTAGCCAAAGCAGCCGTATTTCCTGTAGTCGTGCTTACTCCCACCTTTTCAATGTCCAACTCGACGGCGTAATCTTCATAATTAAATTTCTGCATGGTCAGTTTTCCGGAACTGGTTTCCAGTACATCGATATTATTATCGGCCAACCATGTTTGTATTTCGTGGAATGTTTCGTCTTTATAGAAAACGACAGTTAATGAAGATACTTTCTCTTTTCCTTCTTGCAGAACGATGACATAATCATCAGGATGAGGTTTGATGTCTGCCGTTTGTCCGTTTATCGCACTAAGGACGTTCATGGTACTGTTAAGTCCGTTACTTTTTTTGAGGACATACTGGTTTTTATTTTTGTCGTACTTGAAATGTCCTTCTTTTAAGCCATCTTCGCTGAGTCCGAGTAGTTTTGAATAAGGTAGTTGGGCATTTACGGTACACAGGGTAATGAATGCCAGTAGCAGTGTTGTCAGAATTTTTTTCATTTGACAGATGATTTAGATTGTTTTTGATTTGTTATTTTCAAGTTTTTTATATTTGAATGCGGTTGTTTCTGCTTGATTCTCTTTGTATTGTATGCAAAAAAAATAGATGCGTTTTTTATCTTTTCATAAAAAAGAAAAACCTTTCGTAGTTTATTTACGAAAGGCTTTCAGAATAAGAATGTAATTCTTTTTAAGTGACCTGGGAGGGGCTCGAACCCTCGACCCAATGATTAAGAGTCATTTGCTCTACCAACTGAGCTACCAAGTCGATGTTGGTATCTTGGAGTGACCTGGGAGGGGCTCGAACCCTCGACCCAATGATTAAGAGTCATTTGCTCTACCAACTGAGCTACCAAGTCAATCTGTTGCTATCTTCGTTTCCTGATCGTGATCTTTGTTTCTCGATTGCGGGTGCAAAGATAGGGGTTTAATTTTTCTTTGCAAATTTTTTTGTCGCTTTTTTCTGACTAAATTTTACTCGAATTCAAATATATCAGACGGAGTCGTACGCTTAAGTGCTATAAGTGAGACATCTTTGCCGACACGAACACCCTCCTGGAAAAGGCGGATATCGACGGTTTTATAGGCTAGCTCCGGATGATTATTGTCGCGGCTGAGGTGGCACAACCAGATATCCTTCAGTTTGGGGTCGTAGTTGGCGGCCAGGAATTCGGCAGCTTCGCGGTTGCTCAGGTGGCCGGTCGGACTTGCTACACGCTCTTTCAGGAAAGCGGGGTAGGTGCCGAACTTCAACATTTCCTCGTCATAGTTCGCTTCGATGATGAGATGGGTCGCCAGCCGCATGTAATGACTGACCGTATCCGTGATATGGCCCACGTCGGTAGCGAAGGTGAACTTATGATCGCCATACTCGATATAATAGCCGACGTTGTCGGTGCTGTCGTGCGGAACTTCAAAGGCGGTGATCAGGAAATCGCGTATCGAGAAAGGCACTTCCTTCTCGATGATCCGGCGCGAACCGATCAAGGTTTCCTCCACATAGCGGCTCTTTTCGATCCCCCGGTGGACGGCGGCGGTAGAATATACCGGAATGTTCATTTTCTCTCCCAGGCAACCTACCGTCTTTATATGATCGGCGTGGTCGTGGGTTATCAGGACAGCCACGATTTTAGAAAAGTCGATCGCCTTATCTTTCAACACCTTCTTTATGGTACGTATTCCGATACCAGCATCAATCAGTATCCCGAACTCGGGAGTACCCAGATAATAGCAGTTACCACTGCTTCCACTTGCTAAGCTAAGAAATGATAGTTTCATGTTTTTCTATTCCGCCTCGCGGCTCATTCTGTTTTACATAGTATATTCAGGAACGGAACGTATCAGGGATTGTCACTTCCCCGATCAGCGAGCAGTTCATGTGGTCCTTCACTTCCTCCGGAGAAAGTCCGTGGCCGAAAAGGAACATCAGCTTGGCGACGGCACTTTCCGTTGTGCTGTCGAACCCGCTTATAACGCCGGCTTCCAGTAATTTATGGCCCGTTTCGTATCGGTGCATCTCAACGCTTCCGGCGCAACACTGGGTTACATTTACGATCACGATACCACGGTCGACCGCCTCTTTGAGCATCTTCAGGAACCAGTCGTAGCTCGGAGCGTTTCCGCTGCCGAAGGTTTCCATCACGACCCCTTTCAGGTCGGGAATATTGAGGATGCTTTCCACCACTTGCGGCGAGATGCCGGGAAACAGCTTCAGGATCGCTATGTTGCGGTCGAGCAGATAGTGGGGTTTCAGCGGTTTGCGCGAAACAGGGTGATAAATCTGGCCTGTGTCATATTTGATATAGATACCGGCATGCGCCAACGCCGGGTAATTGTATGAACGGAATGCGTTGAAATTGTCCGCATTGATCTTGCTTGTCCGGTTGCCGCGCAACAGGTCGTTTTCAAAGAAGATGCAGACTTCGGGTACGATCGGTACGCCGTTTTCCTTGGCAGCAGCTATTTCGATCGCCGTGATCAGGTTTTCCTTCCCGTCCGTCCGCAACATGCCGATGGGCAACTGCGAACCAGTGAAGATGACCGGCTTGCTCAGGTTTTCGAGCATGAAACTCAAGGCAGAGGCGGTAAACGACATCGTATCCGTGCCATGCAGCACCACGAAGCCGTCGTATTTCGCATAATTGTCTGCGATGATCTTCACGATCTTCATCCAGGAGTCGGGGCCCATCTCCGACGAGTCGAGCACCGGGTCGAACTGATAGGTCGAAACCGCGTAACCGAGCTTCTTCAATTCCGGCATATTGTCTCTAAGATGCTGGAAATTAAATGATTCTAATACTCCGGTTTCGGGGTTTTCAATCATACCGATTGTTCCGCCTGTGTAGATGAGCAGGATGGAGGCCTTATCTCGCTGATCATTCATATTTACTGTCATAATGCAAAGGTAATAAATTTATTCTTCTCCCTTCAATACGGGAACGCTTATGTGATATTTTACGGCTATAATACGTGCCAGGAATATGCCCAGCGCCGCCGCGAACTGGGTGATGGAGGGATTCAGCCCGGCAAGCATACATAAATAATATACGCCTCCGCCGAACACGCACGCCAGGGCATAGATATCTTTCCGGAAGATCAGCGGTTCCTCGTTGATCAATATGTCACGCATCATACCTCCGAACGACCCTGTGATCGTTCCCATCACGATTGCCACCCACATGGGGAAGCCGAATTCGAGTGTTTTGGCGATCCCGACCACGCCGAACAGCCCCAGGCCGATGGCGTCGAATATGAAAAAGGTATTATTCAGCCGGATCACATATTTCCGGAAGATGATAACAAATAATAAGGCGAGAGCCGAAACTGTTAAATAAGAAGTCTGCTCCATCCAGAAAGGAGTCGCGTTCAGCAGGATATCGCGTATCGTACCGCCTCCGACGGCCGTCACCAGCCCGACCACATAGGCGCCAAACCAATCAAATTGTTTGGCAGAAGCTAGTCTGATCCCACTAATTGCGAAGGCGAACGTTCCGGTGTAGTCGCAAAAGGTAATGAAATCTATCATTTTGTTTTTTTCTGCAAAAGTAAGTATTTCCTTTGAATTGTGTCTGTTTCTAGCAACACAACCTAAGAATAATTTAAACCAAACGAGTTCCATACTGTTAATTATGTATAAGTTTGCATGAGTTAGTTGATTAGTCTTTAAGGCACAAGATTGAAAAAAATGAAAAAGTTTATTTGGATAGGGGTGCTGGCTCTGTTTTCGACCCAATGGATTCGGGCGCAGCACTTCCCAAAAATGGATACAAGAAATTACGTGAGCGACTCGACCACCTTTATGCCCAAGAAGCCTTGGCTGGCAGCCGGTGAGGTGTTTGGCCTGAACATGGCGATCTGGGCCTTCGACCGTTTTGCGATGAACGAAGACTTCGCCCGCATCAATGGCCGTACGATCAAGAACAATTTCAAGACAGGTCCCGTCTGGGACACGGATAAATTCTCTACCAACCTGGTGGCGCATCCTTATCATGGATCGTTGTATTTCAATGCTGCCCGTAGTAATGGGATGAACTTCTGGCAATCCATTCCCTTCGCCGCCGGAGGAAGTCTGATGTGGGAGTTCTTCATGGAGGCGGAGCCGCCCTCCATCAACGACCTGATGGCCACTACGTTCGGTGGCGTGGAACTGGGCGAGATCACCTACCGTCTGTCCGACCTTTTCATCGACGACCGTACCTCGGGAGCCGAGCGTGTCGGGCGCGAGATCCTTTCGGGACTGATATCGCCCGTGCGCGGCATCAACCGTCTGATAACAGGTGAGGCGTGGCGTCATCGTCCGCACAAAGGCCGTACCTATTCGTTTGTGCCCGTGAACTTTATCGTGAGTGCCGGTCCCCGTTTCCTGGCTGAACAGGAGCATTCGAAGCATGGCACGACCAGTATGCACCTGTCGCTGCGGCTGGATTATGGCGACCCGTTTGAAGATGAGTTCTATTCGCCCTACGAGTGGTTCCAACTGCGTGCCGGTTTCGATTTCTTCTCCAGTCAGCCCGTCATCACCCAGGTGAATGCCATCGGCGCCCTGTGGGGAAAGCGGGTGTGGGAGAAAGGGCCGCGCACGTTGACGGCAGGTATCTTCCAGCATTTTGACTATTATGACTCGCAGCTGCGCGACAGCGAGGGCGACAAGGTTTCCCCTTACCGCATCTCGGAAGCGGCAGCGGTGGGTGGCGGCCTGATCTATTACAAACGGTCGGAACCGAGTGACAAGGTGGATGCTTACGGCGAATTTTATGTGAACGGTGTCGCCCTGGGCGGTGGCTCGTCCGATTATTTCCGCCTCGACGAACGCGATTACAATATGGGAAGCGGTTACAGTGTGAAGGCTTTCACGGGGTTGACTTACAACAGGCACTGGTCGTTTCTGCTGAATATGGAGAACTACCATATCTTTACCTGGAAAGGTTACAATCCGGACATCGATTTGAGTACGGTCGACCCGAATACCTTCAGCGTACAGGGCGACAAAGGGCATTCACGCCTGACGGTGATGGGCATCAAGCTGGTTTATTTCTCCGGGAAAAAATGGAATATCGCGCTCTCGAACCGCTATTTCTCGCGGCGCACGCATTATAGCTATCATGACGACGTGAACCGCGCCACTTACGACCTCATGCTCACTTTCGGAGTGAAGATTTAAACTCGCGAAAAAAAGGATGCGCCCTTTCGATAAAAAGGGTGCATCCTCTTTTGAAAAAGCATGCACCCTTTTTCGGAAAAGCATGCATCCTTTTCAGGAGATAGGTCGGCTGCTCTGCGGACGGCCGCCTGTTGCTCGCTTGTCTCTTCTCCGCACACCTTCGTGGCGGAGCGTTTTATTTCTTCTGGTTTCTCTCCAACTCGTTCAGGTTTTCCATCTTCTTCCGTTGCAGGAATTCGTAGATGCCTTCCAGATGTTCCGTCACCCGCTGGTTGCCGAACTCGTAGACTTTGGTTACCAAGCCGTCGAGGAAGTCACGGTCGTGCGACACCACGATCAGCGTACCGTCGAAGTCGAGCAACGCCTGTTTCAGGATGTCTTTCGTTTTCATGTCCAGGTGATTCGTCGGCTCGTCGAGGATCAGCAGGTTGACCGGTTCGAGCAGCAGCTTGATCATCGCCAGACGTGTGCGCTCGCCTCCCGACAGAACCTTCACCTTCTTGGCTGAATTTTCGCCGCCGAACATGAACGCGCCCAGCAAGTCCTTGATCTTGTTGCGGATATCGCCCACCGCCACGTCGTCGATGGTCTGGAAAACCGTCAGGTTCTCGTCCAGCATCGAAGCCTGGTTCTGCGCAAAATAGCCGATCATCACGTTATGCCCGATCGTCAGTGTGCCGTCGTGTTCGATCTCTTTCATGATACATTTCACGAGGGTGGATTTTCCTTCACCGTTTTTCCCTACGAAAGCGATCTTGTCGCCCCGTTCGATGGTCAGGTTGGCGTTGCGGAACACCACATGGTCGCCATACGCCTTTGCCACGTCCTCCACGATCACCGGATAGTTGCCGGAGCGGGGAGAGGGTGGGAATTTCAGGCGAAGTGCCGAAGTGTCTTCCTCGTCCACCTCCAGTATCTCAAGTTTTTCAAGCATCTTGACGCGGCTCTGCACCTGCAGGGTCTTGGAGTATGTACCTTTGAAACGTTCGATAAATTCCCTTGTTTCGGCAATCATCTTCTGCTGCTCGTCGAAGGCTTTCTGCTGCTGTACGCGGCGTTCCTGGCGGAGTTGCAGGTAACTGCTGTAATTCACCTTGTAGTCATAGATGCGGCCCATCGTGACCTCGATCGTACGGGTGGTGATATGGTCGACAAACGCGCGGTCGTGGCTGATCACAACCACCGCCTGTCCGTTGTCGATCAGGAAGTCTTCGAGCCACTGGATCGATTCGATGTCCAGATGGTTGGTCGGCTCGTCCAGCAGCAGCACGTCGGGTTTCTTCAACAGCAACTTTGCCAGCTCGATACGCATGCGCCATCCGCCGCTGAACTCGCTGGTCTGCCGCCCGAAGTCGTCGCGCTTGAATCCCAGTCCGAGCAATGTTTTCTCGATATCGGCATCATAGTTGATCTCTTCGATCGAATAAAACTTCTCGCTGAGTGTCGAGACACGCTCGATCAGCTCCATATAACTGTCCGATTCGTAGTCGGTCCGTGTCTCCAGTTCCTTGTTGATCGCCTCGATCTCCGCTTCCATCTCATGCAGGTGGGCGAAGGCCTGTGCCGTTTCTTCAAAAACCGTCCGGCCGTCTTCCGTCATCAAGTGCTGGGGCAGGTAAGCGATCACCGTATCTTTGGGAGCCGACACTTTTCCGCGTGTCGGTTCGCGTGTCCCGGCAAGTATTTTGAGCAAAGTCGATTTGCCCGCACCGTTTTTCCCCATCAGGGCGATCCGGTCCTTCTCGTTAATCACGAAAGATATATCAGAAAAGAGGGCGCTTCCACCAAACTCTACTGTAAGTCCGTCTATAGAAATCATACGTACATTATATATATGTGTAAAAAGAAGGCGCAAAGGTAGGAAAAATGTCTGTAAAAGCAACCGGCGATCCAATTTGTCGCATAAAAAGTCCGGATTTCCCGGATATTTCCTCTCCGAAGATTTGTTTTATGAATCGAAACAACTTATCTTTGCACCCGCTAATACAAACAGCTTAAATTAATTATTCAAACATGGCAACAAAAATTAGATTGCAGAGACACGGTCGCAAAAGCTACGCTTTTTATCAGATCGTAGTCGCAGACAGCAGGGCTCCACGTGATGGAAAGTTTATTGAAAGGATAGGTTCTTATAATCCGAACACTAATCCTGCTACAGTAGATTTGAACTTCGAAAGAGCTTTGTATTGGTTACAGGTAGGTGCACAGCCTACAGACACAACTCGCAACATTCTGTCACGCGAAGGTGTATGCATGAAAAAGCATTTACTGGAAGGTGTAAAGAAAGGTGCATTCGACGAAGCAGCAGCGGAATCAAAGTTCCAGGCTTGGTTGAAAAACAAACAGGCTTCTGTTGAAGCAGTAAAGTCTAAAGACAGCGAAGCAGCTAAGGCTGCTGAAAAAGCTCGTATGGACGCTGAAAAAGAAGCTAACAAGGCAAAAGCTGAAGAAGTAGCTAAAAAGAAAGCAGAATTAGCAGCAGCTGCTGCAGCAAAGGCAGCTGAAGAAGCAGCAGCCAACGCTCCTGCAGAAGAAGCTCCCGCAGCAGAAAGCGCTGAATAATTCGCTCAATGCCAAATAAAAAAGAGGACATCTCGTTGAGGTGCCCTCTTTTTTTATGGTTGAAACCACGTGGAATGATATAACCACGTGGCTGAAAATTACTTTTTACCCAGCAGGAATCCGTTGATCTGTTCAACGAACTGTTCCTTTGAAAGCGCGCCCTGTGCGATCTGCGGTTTTCCTTTTGCCGGGATGAACAGCAGGGTAGGGATGCTCTGTATGCCGAAAGCGGCGGCCAGTTCCTTTTCGTTATCGACGTTGATCTTATAGATGATGATGTCGTTCTTATACTCTCCGGCCAGTTCCTTCAGGATCGGCGATACTTTCTTGCAGGGGCCGCACCAGTCGGCATAGAAATCCACGATGCAAGGTTTGGTGCCTTCGTACACCCATTCCGATTGATTTTTTTCGTAATTATATACTTTGGTCAGGAAATCTGCCTTGTTCAGAACGACCACTTCGCCCTGAGCAGCGACACCTCCCGTTTCGTTTTTATCCGATTTGGCAGACATGGAGCAACTGACGAGCAGCAACACGACTGAAATCAGGAATAAATCTTTCAACTTTCTCATATAAAACTTATTACTTCATTGATAATTATAGAATACAAAAATAGCAATAAAACGGATACAACTCCCATCCCTTGCGGTTAAAAGAAAAATATTAGCGTAAAAAGAAAAAAATCTCTCCAAAGATTAGGAGATATAAAAATAATCACTACCTTTGCACCGCAATCGAGAGAAAACGATAGCAAAACGTACTGGAGAGATGGCAGAGTGGTCGATTGCGGCGGTCTTGAAAACCGTTGAACTGAGAGGTTCCTGGGGTTCGAATCCCTATCTCTCCGCAGAGTATAAGAAGTCCTTGTAAACTTAGGTTTATGAGGATTTTTCTTTTTATGCAGATTACAAATGTCTTTTATCTGGAAAATTCATGTATCCTATCCGGGCAATGTATCTTTTTTGTTGAAACAACGGACAGTTTCCCTATAACTTAAAATGTATGAAAACACCTGTTATCCTGTTGTTTCCTCCCTGTAAAGTTTGTAGATTTGCTGTCATACAAATAAATACGATACCCAAATGGAAGAAACGATCCGGATACAATACTATCAGTCCCCTTGCGGAAAATTGATTATCGGTTCATACGGTGATAAACTATGCCTGTGCGACTGGCAGGATGAGGGGCGTAGAAAGTTGATCGACGCCCGGCTTCAGAAAGAATTGCATGCCGGATATGAGGAGGGCGGATCCGCGACGATCGAAGAAGCGATCACCCAGCTCGACGAATATTTCGACCATAAACGTACCTTTTTCGATATCCCCCTGCTTTTTGCCGGAACCGATTTTCAGAAAAAGGTCTGGAATGAACTATTGAAGATCCCTTATGGAGCGACCGAGTCGTACGCCGGGCTTTCCCAACGCCTGGGCAATCCCAAGGCAGTGCGTGCGGTGGCGGCGGCTAACGGTGCGAATGCCCTCTCAATTTTTGTACCCTGTCATCGTATTATCGGCAGCAACCGCCAACTGACAGGTTATGCCGGAGGTCTTCCGGCGAAGAAGCTGCTGCTCGAATTGGAGTCGCCTGCCGGCCTGTTTGGGTAACCCGTCTGCTGGCAGACGGGCGATCAAATTCCGACAATCTTCTCGAACCGCTTCTCCATACATACGCTGACGTCGGTCGTAACGAACTTCCCGTTGTAGAAAAGAGTGAACAGGGTAGCCGGGGTAGGAGCGTCCTGTGCCTGTTCCATCGTCTCCAATTTAATGATTTTCAGCGGTATACCTTTCCTTTCGGCCATCTCTGCCAGCGTACCGCGTACATGAAATTCCGTGAACGGGCAACGGTTGGTGTAATAGACGACCGCGCCGTTCTTCTCCTCGCATTCCCCGCTTCGCACGCTTGCCCTGAACGACGGGTCAGGGGCTTCGGAGTCGATTTTCAAAGCCAGCAGGCTGAAACCGTCAGGCAGCTTCTCCACCGTTTGGAAACCCTGGCGCAAAAGCCATTTGGTGTCGCTCATAAAATGGAACTTGGAGGTGCCCGCTACGGTGACCAGCCCCGCCTTTCCCTGTGCCCTGGCATCGTCGATGGCGGATTGCAACAGGGCCTTTCCGTGCCCGCATCCTTTGTACTGCCCTGAAACCCAGAAGCAGTTTATCATCAGATAACCGGGGGCATCGACGGGAACCCATGCCTTTTCGGCGGGAACATATTCGATAAATACCTTGGCGCGTTCGTCGAGACGGCGGAATACGTATCCGTTATCGAACTCTTTCCTGAGCCATTCCTTTTTCAGCTCGTAACTTTCCTTGCATTTCTTGTCGGAGAAGGCGCAGCAGATATGTTCGGTTGCGATGTTTTCCTTCGTCAGGGTGATGTATTTCGTTTCCATGATGATCTTATTTTATGGGTATGTAAATCTTGGTTAGAGCCGTTTCGCTGTCCGTCCCGGTGTAATGGATGTATTCCTCGAAAGGCATCCCGTGGCGGATGGTGTGGTTGAAGCTGACGCTGATGTTGTTGTAAAACTCCTGCAGGCTGGAATAACTGCCTTTCAACGTATAAACGGCATATTTCCCTTTCCGCAGCCGGAGTGTGCCGAAGACGCCTGCCGCTTCGACCGGCTTATCCACCGTTGCACAGGCGTAGAAGCGGCATTGTCCGGCTGTGGTGACATTCGGATCGTCGAAGCTCAGGCCGATGAAGCGGGTGGCGGCGGATAGTGCCTGCTTTTCTTCCAGGAACTTTATCAGCTTGTTCCAGGCCGTTTCGTAAGGCTTTTCCTCCCCGTATTGTCCCACGATGCGGATATAAATCAGATTTAGGTCTTCCTCCTCGCAGATTTCCGAAGGGACGGTTTCGTATTTGCCACCGCTGCTTTTCACATATTCCTGCAAGCGGGCGTTCAACCCGTTGATATAGGCTTTCGGCGAGATTCCGAACAGCTTCCTGAAGGCTTTCGAGAACGATTGCGGATTGTCGTAGCCTACCCGCGCGGCCAGTTCGGCAAGCGTCATCTCCTCCGTCTGCATATACATGATGGCCCGTTCCATCCGCTGCCTGGCCATGTAGGCATAGAGGGATTCGTCGAGGGCGGAGAGCATGATGCGGAGCAACTGCCGCCGGGATACACAGATCCTTCCGGCTATAACGTCCAGTTGTAACGGCTGGTGCAGGTTAGCGCTGATGTAATCGATTACCTGGTTCACCTTTTCCTGATAGATATTTTCGGTACTGCTTCGCATGCTTCTGATTCTTTAGCGACAAAAGTAGGCAATCTATACTGACCGGGAGTTGTCCAATCCGGCCAAATTCAGACTTGTTCTTTTGCCCGGTTCGTTATTTCGCGGATGAAACCGGTTTTTGCATCGGTGTAGCCGTCGCGGTCATGTTCGTACTCTTTTTGTAGTTTGACTTTCAATTCTCCGTAGGCTTGCGCCGTGTCGGGATGGGAGAGAAGGTAGTCGCGGAAATAGAGTTCGTCCCAGTCGCCGGAGTATCTTATGTGGAGGTGGAAGGCCTGACCTTTAAAGCCTTCGGGGGTATAGCCTTTCATAAACATCATATGAGGAGGCGGATTCCCGGGTTGGGGGGAATAGATGTAACCCTCCGCTTCGATGGTCGGGATGAGGCGGATGAGGTCGGTTTCCAGTTGTATTTCCAGCAATATGTCGATCGTCGGTTTGGCTGTCAGTCCCGGTACGGATGTGCTTCCGATATGGCTGATGCGGACGATGTTTTCCGCTCCTATGGCTTTCACGAGGCGGTCTTTTTCTGTTTCGTAACGATTGGGCCAGTCCCGGTCGTGTGCCGAGAGGATGATCGGGAACAGTTGCCAGAGTTCTTCGTTACTCATTTCGTTCAAATTCTTATTTTTCATGGCGGTAGGGTTGGAAAGGTTATTCCGGTTCGTCCGTATCCAGGCAGAAAGGATGGCCGGAGGGGTCGAGCAGTGTACGGGAAGTTTTGAAGTATTGCTCGCCTGCCAAGCTGGCTCCCAGGCTGAGGGCGTGGCGGACGGCTTCCTCCAGATCGTCGACGTAGAAGTCGAGGTGGAGCATTTGTCCCTGTCTCCCTTCTTGCCAGGGCCAGACGGGCGGTTCGTATTCTTCTATCTCCTGGAAGGCGATGACCATGCCGGTGGGAGAGGTGATGGCCGACCAGACGTTTGCCTGCGGGTGTGTCCACTGCCAGTTGAGGAGGCGGCTGTAAAAGGAGGCCATGAGGCCCGCGTCCTTACAGTCGATCACGATGTTGATCCGGTTGATTGTTGCTTGCTTTGTTTCCATGTTTCCAAAGATAAGATAAGTTTTCGAGATATGGAATTTCCGGGAAAGAGATGCTATTCGGAGGCATAACAGATGCTTCCCGGTAGCATAACAGATGCGCAAATAGGGGAGAGAAAGGAAGAATGGATGGAAATAGTCTTTTGTTTCTTACCGAAAAGGATTAATTTTGTGAGGAAACAAATAAGCAGAAATATTCATGTTCAATAAACTTGTGGCGATAGAGCCTGTAAGCCTGATTCCGTCAGCAGAAAAGAAATTGCAAGATTTTGCGAAAGAAGTAGTTATGTACGATGACATACCCGCGGGGGATGAAGAGGTGGCTGCCCGTATCGGGGATGCGGACGCTGTCCTTTTGAGTTACACCTCCCGGATCGAACGGGCGGCACTGGAGAAATGCCCGAATGTCCGCTATATCGGGATGTGCTGTTCCCTTTACTCGCCGGAGAGCGCCAATGTCGATATCCGCTATGCTAACGAACGGGGGATTGTTGTGACCGGTATCCGCGATTATGGCGACGAAGGGGTGGTGGAGTATGTTATCAGCGAGCTGGTTCGTTGCCTGCACGGCTTCGGACAGGAGGCATGGGATGAAATGCCTCGCGAGATCACCGGATTGAAAGTGGGGATCGTCGGGCTGGGTAAGTCCGGTGGGATGATTGCCGATGCCTTGAAGTTCTTCGGTGCCGATGTCGCCTATTTCGCCCGGAGCGAGAAGGAAGAGGCATGTAGGAAAGGTTACCGTTTCCTGCCACTGGGTGAGCTGCTGGCACAAAGTGAAGTGGTTTGCTGCTGCCTGAATAAGAACACGGTCTTGCTGCATGAAGCGGAATTTAAGCAGCTCGGTAATAAAAAGATATTGTTCAATACGGGGTTGTCTCCCGCCTGGGACGAGACTCCGTTTGTGAAGTGGCTGGAAGGCGACAACCTTTGTTTCTGCGATACTGCAGGTGCTTTGGGCGGTGCCCAGTTGTTGAGCCATCCGCACGTACGTTGCATGCAGGTGTCGACCGGCCGTACACGCCAGGCGTTCGACCGCCTGAGCGAAAAAGTACTGGCTAACCTCTCAGAATACGATGGGTGAGGTGATATTGAGCAGGGTGTTCACTACTGACCATCCTGCTATCTCTGCCGTTGTGCTGTAGACGTCGATGACGGCATGCACCTGATCGTTCCTGATCTCTACCCGCTGGGTATCGCCCGTAAATCCGGGGGTGGACTGCATTGTCACCTCCATGTTCGCTGGTCCTACCGAAGCCCGCGAGGCCGCTACCGTAACATTGACTTTCGTCGGGAAGAGTTGGATGGCTTCCACCGCATTTCCGGAGAAGACGACGCGCTGTTCCGTTTGCAGCGATTCATCGTAGACGGCGGTTCCTTTCAGGGCGTTAGGGCCTTTCTCGTTGAAAAAACGGGCGGTGGCGTTTCCCATCAGGGCGGCAGTCCGCAATACATCGAAGCCGCCGGTAGCCCCGGAGGCCAGGTAGACACGGGTGCCGTTTGCCTTGGCTGTCTCCGCTACCTCGCGATAAAAGAGGTCGTCGGCCAGCGCCCCGATCGAAAGGGTGACAATGGAAGTGCCGTTTTTCAGTGCAGGCAACGCCAGCTCTTTCATGGCGGCAGGCGAGGCGGCTTCCACCAGATAGTCCGGCTTCAGGGCAAGCAATTCTTCGATGGTCGCACATACCCGGCAAGGTTTCCCGTGTTGTTGCATCCGGGCAGCCAGGTTTTCTGCTTTGGAGACTGTGCGGGAATAGACCCCCACTAACTCATATTCGGGCAAAATGCCTTTGATTACAGCGTCGGCCACGATACCTCCGAGCCGTCCGCATCCAACAATTACTAACTTTTCCATGCAGGCAAAGGTACTTGATTTTAATCTGATTTCCCAAACGGGACTGGCGAATATGTGAAGGCAAAGCAGCCCCCGCAGTGAAGTCCGCAGGGGGCGATATGTTTCTTTATGATTTCGTTGGGTTGCATATGCGTCTATTTTAATCCTTTTTTGAAAAGTATCATCGATAAGGCATCCTTCACCTGCTCTTTTTCGGTGATGGCAACAGTCATAGGGATGAGTTTTCCGCTGGGTTTGGCCCGGTAGAATTCTTCTTTGATACTTTCCGTAATTTCCATCCCGGCGATACGGTCCAGGTGTTTTTCCGTGAAGTAGGAAGTGACTTTGAAAAAGCTCTGGTAGATGACCAGCCAGGCAAGGTTTTTCTTCTTTGACAGGACTTTGCATAACCAGGCCTTCCCGTCGTTGTAATAGTTCCACTCGAGTGTCAGGTCGGCGGCTGCGGCTGATGCGCTGAATTCTTCGAATGCGGGAAAACTTGCCTCCAGAACGTCGGCGATGACTTCATTAGTGGGGAAAACGTTTTTGTCTTTTAAAATCAGAGGTTCCATAATGTTGTGTATTTCGGTGTATAAAATAAAGAGAGTTGTATAAGGATATGTTGCCCGTTAAAGGGTCAATATTTTTTCTCCGTTCTTGAGATATTCGGTTAGCGGGGCTCCCATGTATCTGACGGTAACACCCAGTTTCTCGATGATTGGCTTCACTTCGAACCTTTCGCAGCAGTCCTGGCAGGCTTCGACGGTGACGCCTGCTTGAAGCATTTCCAGGATTTCCGTCTGCACCTGCGTATCCTGGGCGGCGAGTTTAACGGAGGCTCCCCAAAGGATCACGTTCACTTCTTTCCACCAGCCTCTCTTTTTGGAGTTGAGGGTGTACATCGATAACATATTGAATATGGTGTCTTTATTGTCGGTTGTCCAGAGAATGTTTAATTTGTCGTTCATAATAAGATGATTTATGTATATGGTTATGTCGATTCGCAAATGTATATAAAAAATAGAATTAAATACTCTTTGAGGGATAATCTCTACTCTTAAGGGAAAGCGCTTTTGTATATTGGAAAAATATTTTGTTATTTGGAATAAAGTGAGTAGCTTTGTCGCAAATAATTAATCATGAGAATAATCACATTTGCAGCCATAAGAGAATATTCTAAGAAACATGCTGATGCAGATGTCGCTTTGAAAGATTGGTATAAAAAGACGGAAAGAAGCGATTGGTTATGCCTGGCAGATGTAAAGCAAACATTCAATAGTGTTGATTTTGTGGGTAATGACCGATTTGTTTTTAATATAAAAGGTAATGACTATAGATTGGTTGCTATCATATTATTTGCTGCCAGAAAAGTTTTCATTCGCTTTATAGGCACACATAATGAATACGATAAAATAGACTGTTCTAAGATATAGTATTTTGCATTAGTGGGACACACTTTAAACTGTAGATAAATATGGCAAAGATAAAAGATAAAAAACAGTATGATGCAGCCTGTGCAAGAATAGAAGAACTGCTGAAGGTTGTAAATAACAATACACCTACTGATAACAAGAATTTCCTTGAACTGGATTTGCTTTCGGACTTAGTAGCCGATTACGAAGAAGAACATTTTCCAGTGGAAACCCCTCTTCTGGTAGATGTACTTAAGCTTCGTATGTATGAAATGAATCTTACCCAGACAAAGCTCTCAGAGTTGTTGAGTGTTAGTCCTTCCCGGATTAGTGAGTATCTTTCCGGTAAATGTGAACCGACATTAAAGGTAGCCAGAGATATAAGCCGGAAATTACATATTGATGCTAATATTGTTTTGGGTGTGTAATTGGATCTTATTTGTACAAAACGACTACCTTTTTTGAAATAAACCGTAGTTTTGTATAGATGTTTCTGATGAAAAGAGGATTGAATGATAGCTTAATTCTATGCCTCGCCGTCTTTCTTTTGCAGGAGGCCGATTTTTTTTTTAATCACGTAGCTCAGATAGGAGAAAATGAAGGAGATCAGGATAATTATGCAGACTCCCATAACTCCCCATATCCCGTGACTATAAGGGAAATTGGGAGGTATAGGAACAATATTCCCTGATAAAAATAGTCCGATTGCTGTTCCTGTTATTATAGGATATATCTTTCTTAACTTCTTAAATATTCTATCAATTTGAGTATTATCAAGCATACGATTTTAGATTTATGGTTTGAGTTGTAAACTTACATAATAAAAAGGAAAACTCTATATCCTTTGAAATAAAAAAGAAGGAGACCTTTCATTTATCTGAAAATTGTTCGGTTTTCGGAGTATGATCAAGTGGCCTCGTCGTTTTCATTCAACTCAAAGATAGCTTCGACGGGAGCGTTAAAATATCGGGCGATCCTTAATGCGAGGATAGTTGAAGGGATATATTTACCTGTTTCGATGGTATTTATGGTTTTGCGGGTAACCCCGATGGCAATGGCCAGTTCTTCCTGGCTGATCTTTTTTATCGCCCGGTAGACTTTTATTTTATTAATTAGTTCTTTGTTTTCCATCTGACTATTATTTATATAGAATCAACCGATGTACACCTACCGTAATAACGGCGATGAACAGAAGGATTAAACAGTACATCTTGACCGGCAAATGGATATAATCATCCAGCAAATAAATAAGTATTACGCTTATAAGTGTGGAGAATAAGCCACTGGTTCGGGCTTTGTAATCGAAACTTTTGTACATTTCGTTACTTAGAGCATAGAATAACTCTTTATTGTTCTTGATCTCCCGGCTGAGGAACAGGTTCTTAAACGTTGCATAACAGAATAATAAGCCGGAAATAGCCGACATTACACTACATATAATAATAACAGGTTTACTGAAAGGAAATTGAATTAAAATCCCTCCGGCCATCCAAAATCCAAAACTGATTATCTGTAATAACATGACATTAAATCTAGCTTTCTCTGTTTTTTCAATGATAGATGCTTCCATAATGACAAATGTGTTAACTAGTGTTTATTAATATAACCTCTAGGTTTTATAATGTAACCTATGGGTTACAAATATAAATACTTATTGTGATATACTCTATCTTTTCCTCTCTTTTTTTCATCACCATCGAAATAAAATGTTTTTTACTATCGAAATAATCTCTTCCCTGCTGACATACTGTTGTCACCGCCTCCCCATACCTTTGCTTCACAGTTCAAATATTAACATTAAAAAACTACGAAGATGGAAATGAAATTGTTTTATTTAGGGGAAGTTGCGGGGATGACGAAAGAGCAGGTGGAAGAAGCGGAAAAGTTCATCCGGGGATTTGAATATGGCATCGTTGCCACCAACAATCCGGAGACGGGACCACGCCTTTCGGGGCTCAACAACCTGGCAGGCCAGACCTTGCAGCAACTCCATTTTGCGACAGAAGCCAGCTGTCAGAAATTAGCGAACCTCCGCCTGGATCCGCGCTGTGAAGTGATGTACGCCACGATGGAGAGCGGACAGGTCCAGATCGCAGGCAAAGCCGAGATCATCACCGACGAAGCATTGAAACGCGAACTTTGGCAAGACTGGATGAACGAATACTCACCCGAAGGACCGACGGGAGAGGGCATCTGTATCATCCGCCTTATCCCGGCTTCTATCCGGGCGATGATCTGCTGATCCCGCTGCCGGTAACGTAAAAGTTGTATCTTTGTCACCAATCAATCCGACAAACGCACACAATGAACCGCCTGGAACGAATATCCGCTATACTGGTCAAGCTGCAATCCCGCCCGGTCGTCACCGCACGTGAGATAGCGGATCAGTTCGGTGTAAGTCTCCGGACGGTTTATCGCGACATCCGTTCGCTGGAAGAGTCGGGGATCCCTGTCGGCGGCGAGGCTGGGCTGGGTTACTCGCTGGTGGACGGTTTCAAGCTGCCACCCCTGATGTTCACGATCGACGAGGCCCTCTCTTTTCTCGTGGCGGAGAAACTTGTCCGCCATCAGACCGACGGCGATACCTACGATGTATTCCGCAGCGGGATGGACAAGATACGTGCCGTGCTGCGGACGGCCGACAAGGATATCCTCCATCATTTCGACCCCTATATCCGTATCTCGGGTATCCACCAGAATACGCGCACCGCCTCTGCCAACGTCCTGCAAACCCTTATGAAGGCGTTGCTGAACAAGAAACAGCTCGTCATGACCTACAAGGCGGGCTACAACTACCAGGTCACCCACCGCACGATCGAACCCCAGGGTATGTTCTTCATGGGCGGCATCTGGTATGTCCTCGCCTGGTGTAAGTTGAGGAGGGATTACCGCACCTTCCATCTCGGCAGAATCGTCCACCTCTGTCTGGGCGAAAACGGTTTCGAGGAGGAGCATCTTCCGCTCGACGAGCTGATCCCCCGGATCTATGATGTAGAGGATGAGGTCGAAGTGACGCTCCGTGTCCACCGTGACGTGGCACGCGATACGGAAGTTTCCAAATACACTTACGGACTTTATGAGGAGGTGGCGGACGGGGAGTACTTCGTCCAGAAATACCGGACCTATTCGCTCGACAAGTTCGGCCACTGGTACCTGTCGTTTGCCGACCGGGCGGAGATCATCGCGCCGGAATCTTTGAAAACGGTCGTCCGGGAGTTGATCGGCAAGATCCGCATCTGAAAGCAACTGTCTCTATATTTTCGGATAAAACCCTATTTTTCCCTTGCGCAAAAGGTCCGCACCCTTTATCGAAAAAGCATGCACCCTCTTTTCAAAAAGCATGCACCCTTTTTCCGAAAAGCATGCACCCTATTTTTCAAAAGGATGTATCCTCTTTTTGCAAGGCATGTATTCTTTTTTCCGGCAAGGCAATAGGGGCTTCTCCGTAGCGGTGGCCGTTTTAGGGAAAAGATTGATTTTCATACTTGTTTATCCTTTAACCGTCTCCCGGCTGGTCAGAATCTCGTCCATATGTCCGAGTGCCCAATCTACCAGGTTCTGGATATGAGGCATGAGTGTCGTGCCCATTTCCGTGAGGCAATATTCCACGCGGGGCGGCACTTCGGGATAGACTTTGCGGTGCACAAGGCCGTCGGATTCGAGGGTACGGAGCGTGACGGTCAGCATCCGTTGCGAGATATCGTCGATGGTCTTGTGGATGTCGCTGAAACGCATCGTGCCGTTCGCACTCAGTGTAGTCAGGACCAGCATCGACCATTTGTCGCCAAGTCGGCTGAGGACGTCCCGGACCGGGCAATTTCCTGTAGGATGAAAATTTTTCATTTTCTTTCTTTTCGTATGAAGTTGAAACTCAATAATGGTTACCTGCGTGTAAGTAGCTTATTCCGAGGTGCGTTCTTGTTTCTTTCGCCCGGATCGTCTACATTTGCTGCACAAAGGTAATAAACTTACGAAAGGTAACTATTGTTTCACTTAATAATTACAATTATGTCAAAGAAAGTAGCAGTTTTAGCAGTAAATCCGGTGAACGGATCAGGGTTGTTCCAGTATCTGGAAGCATTTTTTGAAAACGGAATTTCTTATAAGGTGTTTGCTGTTGCCGAGACGGCAGAGATCAAGACAAATTCAGGTATCAAGCTGATCGTGGATGATGTGATAGCCAACCTGAAAGGGCATGAGGACGAGTTCGATGCGCTGGTGTTCGGTTGCGGCGATGCCGTTCCGGTGTTCAGCGAAAATGCCGGCAAGCAGTACAACCAGGATATGCTGGCCGTTATCAAAGCCTTTGGTGATAAAGGCAAGATCATGATCGGACATTGTGCCGCCGCGATGATGTTTGAGATCGCAGGCGTTGCGAAAGGAAAGAAAGTGGCCGTTCACCCGTTGGCAAAGCCTGCCATCCAGTCTGCCCAGGCTACCGACGAAAAATCTGAGATAGATGGTAATTTCTACACAGCACAGTGCGAAAACGCTATCTGGACGATGCTGCCGCAGGTGGTTGAGGCACTGAAGTAATCCGTTCCTCTTCGTCCGAACGCTTGGATGAAGAAGGTATCTAAATGGAAATCAGCTAAACGTCGGGGAAAGGTTATTCGGGTAAGATACACTATCCCCGTACGTTTCTATGAGTAAATTATTTTGGCTTCACAAAGCCTACCGGGTTACGTGGCTTATCTGATAGTGTCTTTTGTACTTGCAATTCAGCCAGTGTTTTATTGATTAATTCAAGTTGTATCCGGGTATCTTCGTTGATGTCGTTGTAGTCGGTGAACGTCTCTTCGATATATTCTTTCAGGTCTTTTATTTCCTGCTTAAGTACTGTGAACTTATCGATAGGGGGCATAATTAATTTTTGGCGGACAGCAACGAAAGCACGCATAATATTTATATTTACCTGTATCGCGATGTCCGAATTGAGTACTCCTGAAAGCATAGCTAATCCCTGTTCTGTAAAAGCAAAGGGAAACTTACGAGTTCCACCCCATCTTGATGTTCCATTTTGGAATATCAAGTTTTGTTCTTCAAACTCGCTTTTTGTTAACTGAAACATAAAATCAACGGGAAAACGCTTAATGTTCCTTTGAACTGCTTTATTCAGGTTTCCGGTTGTAACCTGGTATAACTCCGCTAGATCTTTGTCCAGCATCACTTTTTGACCTCTTATTTCATAGATCTTACTTTGGATTAATTGCAATTCGTTCATAGTTAAGATATTTTTTTATGATTAATCTTAGTCTCGTAAAGATAACCATTATTTGTTTTCAGCATGCTTAAAGCCTTATTTTTTATTATCAGGCAAGATTTTAAGACTATGATGATACATGAAACGAATATTTATTTATCCCTTGTTTCTTTTAAAATGAAATCCCCTCTCCGCAATATAAACCCCGCTCAGGATAAAGACCGATCCGATCAGGGCGATCACCGTGATGATTTCGTCGATCACGATGGCGGAAGTGATCAGCGTCACCAGCGGGACAATATAGATATAGTTGGCCGTGCGGAACGGACCCAGCTCTTTGACTGCCGTGTTCCACATGATGTAACAAAGCATCGATGCTACCACACCCAGAAACAGCAGGTTAGCTGCAACGACCGGGCGGAAGAGTATCGCCGTATCCGTATTTAGGGGATGGAGCAGGAACATCGGGGTTAATGTGACAAGCCCGTAGAAAAACACCTTCCGGGTAATCAGCAATGTCGGATACCGGTTCCCCATCTGTTTCAGTATCAGGCAGTAAAACGCCCACATCAACGCTGCGATCAGCGTTAACATATCCCCCAGTGGATTGATCTTCAGTAGAAAACTACCGTTGAACACGACAAACGCCACCCCGATCAGCGCCATGACCGAGCCGTAGATTAGATTCGGTTTGATCTTCTCCCCGCGGTAAAACAGGAGCGAAAGAAACGCCGTCAGGATAGGAGCGGTGCAGATGATGAGCGACACGTTTGAAGCCAGCGTGATCCCCAGCGCCGTATTTTCGGTAATAAAATAGATCGATCCCCCGCAAAGCCCGGCGGCTACGAACATAAGTTCATCCCGTTTGCTCCTAGCGAACAGCACCTTGGGCGAAATAAACCAGATGCAGACATAAGCCAGCGCGAAACGGTAGAAAAGAATGTCGACAGGAGACAGCCCGTTATGAATCAGGATTTTTGTCGAAACGAAAGTCGTACCCCAGATAATAACCGTGATGATTGCGATCAGATGATACCAGTAAGTCAGATTATTCTTTGCCATATTTTTATGAATTTCTATTAACAATGGAGGAAAATGGTTCCGCAAATATATGTATTAAGTAAATAGGTTCTGTGTATTTGTTGAAAATAAGGAATTATTCCTATATTTGGATTCTATACAGGATAATGTGTGTTTTGGGAATATCTTTTACAACGAAAATAGGAAAAAATACTATGGCAATACTGGATCAGATCGATATTAAAATTTTACAGGCTTTGCAGAATAATGCCAAAGTGAATATGAAAGAGCTTTCGGCGGAGCTGAATATCTCTAAAACGCCTGTCTACGAACGGGTGAAAAGGCTGGAAGAAGAAGGCTATATCAGGAATTATGTCGCCCTGGTGGATAATAAGAAGGTAGGACTTCCGCTCGTGGTTTTCTGCAACGTCTCGCTGGCGGTGCACAACGATGAGCATATCCAGCGGTTCAAAGCAGAGATACAAGAGATCGACGAGGTGATGGAATGTTATTCGATCGGCGGCATCTACGACTTCTTTCTCAAGGTGGTTGTTAAAGACCTGGCCGCATACGACCAGTTTGTCTTTAACAAGCTTACCAAAGTAAATGGTATCGTCAAGATGCAAAGTTCGTTCGTGTTGAACGAGATCAAGCATACAACCGCCTTGAAGGTGGTGCCGGGTGAATGAAACTATCCGGCGCGGCGCGACAGGATATCGGCAAACTCTTTCAGGTGCGAGCCGTCGGTTCCGCAGCAACCGCCACAGATTTTCAGCGGGAAATCCCATAATAAAGTCATAAGGCGGTCTGAAAGTTCGGCGGCGGTCGACGATTGCAGGCAGGAGCAACCGTTCAGTTCCTCGGGACTGAGACTGGATGCGTTCGCCTGGATGCCGTTGAAGCGCGTTCTCACCAGTTCCGTATCGTTCATCGGATGCGACAAAGCTTCAAAGAGGACATCCGGATGCACGCAGTTCGCCATATAGCAGACGGGAGGGCGTGAGGTCTGTTTATCAATAGCCTCGATTGCTTCGTGGATGAACGTTCCGTCCATCAGTCGGCCGTTGCGTCCGATCATAAAGCTGATGATGTAGGGCAAACCGGTTGTCTCCATCGCCTTGGCCATGCCGGTTGCTTCGGTCAGTTCAGGCATGATGCCGGCAAACAGATAATCGACTCCGGACTCTTTGAAATCAAGGAGCGTAGGAAGATGATAGCTGAAAGCCTCTTCAATGGAAAAATACTTCCGGTTGCTGTAAGCATCTCCCCGGCATCCGGTCAGTCCGCCGATATAGACCGGAGCCGTGTACCGGTCCCTTAGCTCAGAAAGGAAGGCGACATTGTCCGCCAGGATATTTTTGTCCCTGAATACCGATGCGGCAATCCGTTCTTTATTCGCTCTCCGGGTAGGGGTCATCAGCAGGAGAGGGAGCCGCGAGCTTTCCGCGATATCCAGATACTGGCTGTAGATGGCAGCCAGTTGTTGCTTATGTTGTTCGTCGTATATCAATCCGGCGTGGACGATCTGTTCGTCCAGGGAGATCCGGTATTCGTGGCGTAATCTTTCGACGATAGCACCCTCTGTCAGCAGGGCGGGGCATGTGTCGTAAGATTCGGTAAAACTATGTTTGTTCATTAAAATAGAGTCTTTTTAGCCTGGACGACAAATGTAAGAAACTTTTACGGTTTCTATTTGTCCGATCTTGCTGGTTTTACATTATATAAGATGTTTCGTAGATTACTCTCTTTTACTCTTTTTCGGCAGGAGTGGCCCCTTTGCGGTGGACGATGGCGTAGCGGTTGGGTGAAATCTCTTCCCACCAGGCGAAGTTATAGTGATATCAGAAAGAGAATACTTTTAATATGATCCATAATAAGATAAAGGCGGCAAGGGCAGCCAGTAAAATCACATATTTTATTTGTAAGAAGTACTTTTGTTCATCTTGTTCGCGTTCTTTCACCTGCCGGTTGATCCGGTCGAACTCTTCGGCACTGATGTCCGGGAGTTGTGAAGCATACTTTGCACGGGTGTCTTTTCCCCGGTCACGGAGCTGTCTGAGCATCTCCCGATCTTCTTTGTTCCTTCGTATCATATCGAAAACATGGCCAGCAAAACTCATAAGCTTCTCTTTTTAAAGGATTCGTTTTTTGTCTGCTAAAATACGAAAAAAAACTGGATCAGGCTGCCAGGCGTTATGAGTAAAACAAGTTGAATGCCTGCTCTGTTATGTAAATATACAGGTGTTACTTGTTTGAATATAATTGTGATTCAGTTTGCAGATGATGAAATTACATGTTTATACTGTCTGTTACTATATATTATTGTTGGTCCTGCTGTTTTTTCCGTCTCCGGAGGCGGCTGCGGATCTATTGTTGCCGGTCGACAGTGCCGGTATGACCGAAGGCGATTCGCTGGTTCGGAAATCGATCTACCCGTCGTCGGCCACTGAGAAAAGTGATTTTTATAAGATGCTTTGGGGAGAACATTATCGGAAATTATATTCTATCCCGATCACCGTGCCTGCCGTCACCCTGCAAACGCTTTGGGGTGGGATGAAGGTGATGGAGCAGGCGACTGATTTCCAGGGATTACTTCTGGAAAACGATCAGGCACAGTTATGTCTTTTGAAGCCGCTAGGCGGATATACTACCTTCCTCGAATCGAAATTCTTCCAGGAAGTCTATAGCAAACAAGTATTCAGAAATACATATCTGGACCAGTTCATCGGCGATGCCTATACTATTATCAATCCGTTTACCTTTATCTCTGCCGATTATCTGGCGCGTTCGTCGGGGCTGAACTCAAATAATTCGCGGATCTTTTACTTGCCCGAGTATTCCACAACCGATACAGTGGCGGATGGAACGCCTATCGGAAATAAGCTGGTCAGTGTCATCGATGTGCCCGATTTTAATACCCGCCCGAATATTCTCCTGACAGAAGATTTGCTGGATACTATCCGGACGGATAAGAATTATCAGGTGAATCAGGAACTTTATATCCGCGAACGTTTGTTGGATATGGTGATAGGTGACTGGAATAAGATACCCGAAAACTGGAACTGGATAGCGCGTCGGCAGGGCGATAGCCTAACCTTCGACCCGATCGTCATCGACCGTAACCATGCTTTTACGAAGGTTGACGGCGTTTTGTTCAAACAAATGCTCCGGGTGTTGGGTCTGGGTTTCATTGTTAATTACGATCCTTCGCTGAAAAGCGTCCGCAAAGAGAACGCCTTGGGTTTTTCTTTGGATATGGCGTTGGCTTCCCAAAGTGATGCCGATGTATGGATGCAGCAGGCCCGATTTATCCGCGGGACACTGACCGATTCGGTGATAGACGATGCTTTCTCGCGTTTGCCGAAGGGAATAGAGGATAAGGAGATCGAACGGATCAGCGCGATCGTGAAACAGAGACGGGATAGGCTGGAGGAGATAGCAACGGCTTATTTCGATCAGTTGCAGCGGACTCCGGTTCTGACGGGAAGCAACCGTTCTGACCGTTTCGTCGTCGATCGTACTAATCCCGACAGTTTGTTTATCCGCATCTACGATAAAGAGACAGACCGACTGGTGTTCGACCGGAAATATAGCCGTAAAAAGACCAAAGAACTTTGGCTATACGGTCTTGAAGGTGACGACCGTTTTGAAGTGAACGGAGAAGCAAAGAAAGAAATGCCCGTCTTCTTGATCGCCGGTCGCGGTGAGAATAGTTATCGGCTGGACCCGGGTCATCATATACGGATTTACGAGTATAAGTCGGAAAAGGCCCGGTTAGACTCCATTCCTCATGCCCGTAAAGTTTTTTCGGATATACCGGAAATACATCAGTATGACTACAATAAGATCAAATATCATAAAATGTCACTCACACCCTGGGGGATTTACGACTCGGATAAAGGATTCAGTCTCGGCACATTTTTTACCTATACGATGTATGGCTTTAAACGTTCGCCGTTTACTTACCAGCACCGTGTCGGGTATAATTACCTGCAAGGGTTCATGTACCAGGGGATTTTTCCTTCTTACGACGGAAAGAAATCGTTCAATATAGAGGCGACAATCAGTTCGAAGAGGAACTTCTATAACTTTTTCGGTTTCGGGAATAATACGGACGGATATAAGGAAGCGAAGAAAAATTACAACCGTGTCCATATCCGCGAGTTCAAACTGTCGCCTTCTTTTCTGCTCAATTTCGGAAAGAATGAAAAGCTGACTGTTCGAACTTCGCTGGAAATGTTCAAGGCGAAGGAAACGAGCGACCGTTTCATCAACCTGTATTATCCCGAAGATCACCGGATTTTCAAGAATAACTACTTCTTCGACCTGGGAGCTACGCTGGAGACGGAGAAAGAGCTTTCTTCTTTTATCCCCCGGATCGGTGGAGCTGTAACAGCCGGTTGGATGATGAATCTGAGGGATGCCGGACGTAATTTTCCTTATGCCGGTGCTTCTATGGAACTGGACGTACGGATTACCGATCGTCTGACCTGGGCGACGATGGCGAAATGTAAACTGCTCTTCAACAATAAATATGAATTCTACCAGGCGGCATCCACCGAGCTACGCGGTTACCGGGATAACCGTTTTATCGGGAAACAGGCTTTTTACCAATATTCGGATATCCGGTTGGATATGGGGAAACTTAAGAATCCGTTCACCCCTTTGAAGTACGGAGTGTTTGCCGGGTTCGACTACGGCCGTGTCTGGTTCCCGGGTGAAGAATCGAAAAGGTGGCATACCTCGTACGGAGGAGGGGTATGGCTGACGTTGATCAACAAGGTCACGACGAAGTATTCATGGTTCGGTTCGACCGATAGTTTCCGTTTCATGTTCGAGCTTGGACTGGGATTTTAGCGGATGGCTTGATTTTCCGGAAGGTTTGACTAAACAAACTGAAATCCACGTTGTTTAATAAATAGTACATAAAATTAAAACAACTTAGGTGATGGAATCTAATAGTGAAAAGAAAATCAAGGTTCTCCCAAACGGACCTTACGAAGTGATCGGGGATGTCCCGGTGAATCAGTTACGTTATATCGGCGACCGGAAAGGAGCTTCCACCGGTTATAAGGAAATACAAAAGTATTCCGTTGAAGGCGTATATCATCTGTGCCGCTGCGGTGGCTCGCACAACAAACCTTTCTGCGACGGAACGCATAAAAAGATTGGCTTTAAAGGAGATACGACGGCCAGTCACGATTCGTACGATGAAATGTCTGTCCTTTATGAAGGCAAAGTGATCGATATGTTGGATGCCGAAAGCCTTTGTGCGGTAGCCCGTTTCTGCGATACGCACGGTACTGCCTGGCAACAGGTGGAGGAGGGTGACTCGAAGGATACGATTGAAATAGTAAAACAACAGTGCGCCAACTGCCCCAGTGGTCGGCTGACAGCCGTTACGAAAGATGGTAAACGGATTGAACCCGAACTGCCCGAAGGTATCAGCATCCTGGAAGATGTCCCTGCCAGCGTACACGGTCCTATCTGGGTGAAAGGCGGTATTCCTATAGAAGACGAAAACGGACGTGTCTATCCGGTGCGCAACCGTGTTACGTTATGCCGTTGCGGTCTTTCACAGAACAAACCCTTCTGCGATGGCAAGCACATGCGGAATCAGGGAGAGTTGGATGATTAATGTCTGAATGTAAACTACCGTTGGGTTTAAATAAGTATTCATACGGCAGTTGTTCTCTATTCGTTCGACAACTGTCGTATAATTATTCGATGGTTGTCGAACGAAGTAAAAACATTTGCACATACATGTAATATAATTACCTTTGTATCAAATAATATAACAACTAATTATATGAGAGGTGCAATTTATAGTAGGGTATCTACAGAAATGCAAGACTATAGTAAGCAGACAAATGAATTAAGAGACTATGCTAGTAAAAATGACATAGAAGTAGTCTATGTATTTGAAGAAAAAGAATCGGGCTTTAATAATGATAGACCAGAATTTGAGAAACTAAGAAAACTAACCAAACAGGATATTGATATTGTTCTAGTTTGGGAAATAAGTAGGCTTAGTAGACGTTCCATTTATCTACAGCAACAAATTGAGGATTTTACTAATAAGGGAATATGTATTTATTCTTATAAAGAGAACCTGCATACATTAAATAGGGATGGAACAAAAAATGATCAAGCCAACTTAGTTATAGCCATAACAGCAACAATAGCAGAACAAGAAGCAATAACTTTAAAAGCCAGAACTTTATCTGGCAAAAGACATAAGATATTAAAAGAAGGTCATAGTTATGCTTCTACAGCTCCCTATGGTTATGATTATAATAAGCTGACAAAAAGACTATCTATAAACATAGAAGAAGCAGAAATAATAAAGCGTATATTCCAATTATCAATAGATGGGTATTCGACTTATAGGATTCCTATAATCCTTAATGCAGAAGGAATATTGAGTAAGAAGAAAAACAAATGGACTCAAAATAGTATAAGAACTATACTAGATAATCCTGTTTATATGGGAAAAGCTGAATACCATATAAAGAGTGAAAAGCCTAAAAATGGTAAAACATACAGAAAACCAATAGAATCAGTATCTATAGACGTTCCTGCTATTATAACCGCAGATATATATCAGCAGTCTAAAGAACAAACAAAAGCCAGAACAAATAGAAGTAATAGTACGGGTACTAAATATTTGCCATTATTAAGAGGATTAATAGTTTGTCCTAAATGTGGCAGAAGATATGCTTATAGTAATAACTACCAATATTACCGTTGTAGTAATAAACATATTGATGGTAGTCTTTGTAATAGTAAAACTATAACTACTAAACTAGAAACTATTATATGGAATATAGTGAAAACATTCTTCTATAAGGAACTGGCAGCAGGTAAAGCACAGGAAAAGATAGAACCTTTACTGGCTGAAATAGAATCATATAAGCAGCAGATTCTTCTTTTAGATGGTAAACAGGCTGAACTTACTACTAAAGCAAACATAATAGTAGATACAGCCATTGAAATAAAGAGCCAGTTTCCTAATATGCCCACTCTTTATATCAATAAGATGAAAGAAATAGAAGTAATCAATAAGGAAGTGGGTAAATATCAGCAAGAAATTGATAGACTGGAAAAGCTCATTCATTCTAATGAATCCAGAATTAAGAATATCAATAAAGCTAGTGAGGATTCTAGTATAGTAGATAGTATTACTGATGAGGTAGAAAAGTATAATCTAGTACATAAGGCAGTAGATAAGATTATGATTTTTGGAGAAGGTAAAACTTCCATCATAGTAGTAACATTTAGTACTGGGCAAACTATTTATCTGGGTTATTTCTCTAAACGCAATAGTAAATACTATATAATCTTCCAGCCTTCACAGGATATTTACTTTGATACTCAAAATGCTAAAGGTTACATTAACCATATAAAGGAGAAGCCGACTATTAATACAGATGGTACTATTTATCTAGGTGATCTTAAAGGAGAAGATAGAGAATACGGTATTATAGACTTTGTAAATTATCTGGATATTGAAGAAAATAGACAATACTATTGAATAGAAAAGATACTTTAGAGAGCTTAATATATAACCCCTACCAGTAAATGCTGATAGGGGTTTACTGTATTTTTCCAGTCTAATAAGTAGGATTATTCAAACCACACCATGTATATTATTGAATTACAGCTAGTTAAAGCATGTGATTTGTTGAGGCTGTAATTTAAACTGTGTCAGCAAAGCAAACAAATAAAGTATTAACTTTGCTAACAGAGTTTTTTTATGAGTGAAGAATTTGATTTTGAAAGGATCAAGAACAAGGCAATCGAACAGCTCAAGGCTGGCAAGCCCTTGTTGGGTAAGGACGGAGCTTTTGCCCCGTTATTGGAGAGC
>NZ_BMPB01000019.1 GCF_014647375.1 Parabacteroides faecis | reverse complement strand
TGGAGGCGAGTATTTGGAAACCTACTGTAGAAATACAGCAAGGCGCTGGGTGCTTAGCCTACACGTGAAGTACGCCGCCGAACCGCTGTTGCTCAACGTGGAGATGTGCGACTTCATCCATGACGGCAGCACGGTGAACCGCCCGAACAACGCGCAGGAAATCTATCTGAAAGAGCTGGGCAGCGAAAGCCCGATGCTGGTGCGCCTTATCATGAAGTCCATCCACAAACAGAACAAGCGCGAGGTGAAGCATATCGGCTGCAAGCGTTTCGGCATCCAATACCTGTTGAAAGGCATCTACACGCACAACGGCTTGCTTTATTTCCACACGGAGATAAAGAACCAGAGCAACGTGCCTTTCGATGTGGACTACATCACTTGGAAAATCGTGGACAAGAAGGTTGCGAAGCGTACTGCCGTGCAGGAGCAGATTATTCTGCCGCTCCGCGCGCAGAACTACGCCACCCTCGTGCCGGGCAAAAAGAGCGAGCGCACGGTCTTCACGATGGCGAAGTTCACCATCCCCGATGACAAGTGCCTCGTGGTGGAATTGAACGAGAAGAACGGCGGCCGTCACCAGTCCTTCGTGATTGAGAACGAGGATTTGGTACGCGCGGGTACCATCAACGAACTTCAAGTACGCTGACCATGAGAAAGTACATCGCAATAATCATCGCGTCGCTTGCCCTTTTTACAGGGCAGGCGCACGCCCAGCGGTGTCTGCCGAAGATGCAGGGCATCGAGGTGAGGGCGGACATGGCGGACGGCTTCAATCTCGGCGGCAAGGACGGCGGGTACAGCTTCGGGGCGGCTCTCTCCACCTACACGAAGAAGGGGAACAAGTGGGTGTTCGGTGGCGAATACCTGTTGAAGAACAATCCCTACAAGGACACCAAGATACCCGTGGCGCAGTTCACGGCGGAGGGCGGCTATTACTTCAAGATACTGTCGGACGCCCGAAAGATTGTTTTCGTCTATGCCGGGGCTTCGGCTCTCGCCGGATATGAGGCGGTAAATTGGGGGAAGAAGGTGCTGCATGACGGCTCCACGCTGCACGACCGGGACGCCTTCATCTACGGCGGTGCGCTGACGCTCGATGTGGAGTGTTACGTGGCAGACCGTATCGCCCTGCTTGCCAACCTGCGGGAGCGTTGCCTTTGGGGTGGCGACACACGGAAGTTCCACACGCAGTTCGGGGTCGGTATCAAGTTCATCATCAACTGACACGGGCATGGAAAGGACGGAAATAGATGCTGTCAGAAGGATGCCGCTTGCGGATTTTCTCGCACGGCTGGGGCATGAGCCTGTCAGAAGGAGCGGTAACGAGCTGTGGTATCTTGCCCCGTACAGGGGCGAGCGCACATCCTCTTTCCGTGTGAACGTGGCGAAACAGCTCTGGTACGACTTCGGTTTGGGCAAGGGCGGCGACATCTTCACGCTTGCCGGGGAGTTTCTGCAAAGCGATGACTTCATGAAGCAAGCGAAGTTCATAGCGGAAGCCGCCAATATGACGGTTGCCGGATGGGAAAAGCCCGTCTATCTCTCGAAGCCGACCGAATCCGTTTTTGAGGATGTGGAGGTCGCTCCGCTGCTCCGCTCACTGCTGACGGAGTATTTAGAGGAACGGGGCATCCCTTACGCCATCGCATCCCGTCACTGCTGCCGCTTGAACTACGGTGTGCGTGGGAAACGGTATTTTGCCGTTGGCTTTCCGAACATGGCAGGTGGCTATGAAGTCAGAAGCCGATATTTCAAGGGTTGCATACCTCCGAAGTCTGTATCACTGGTAAAGGCGAATGACATCCCGGCTGACGAGTGCCTCGTGTTCGAGGGCTTCATGGACTTTCTCTCTGCCGTGACGCTTGGTGTAACCGGTAACGCTGACTGTCTTGTGCTGAACTCAGTCGCCAACGTGGAGAAGGCGGCGGGATTGCTGGACGGATACGGGCGCATCGGCTGCTTCCTCGACCGTGACGAAGCCGGACGGCGGACGCTTGCCGCACTTACCATGCGATACGGGGAACGTGTCACCGACCGTTCCTCCCTCTATGACGGTTGCAAGGACTTGAACGAGTACCTGCAACTGACAACGAAAAAACAGAAAAACAACCATCTAAAAATCGAAGAACAATGAACATACTGAACAACAGAAACAAGAGAACATCAATATTCAAGGCAGTGGCGTTATGCCTGATAGCCGCCATGTCATTCACCCTCGTGTCATGTGACGATGACATGGACATCCAGCAGTCCTATCCCTTCACGGTGGAGGTCATGCCCGTGCCGAACAAGGTAGTAAAGGGGCAGACAGTGGAAATCCGCTGTGAACTGAAAAAGGAGGGCGACTTTTCGGGTACGCTCTATACCATCCGCTATTTCCAGTTCGAGGGGGAAGGCTCGCTCAAAATGGATAACGGCATCACCTTCCTGCCTAACGACCGCTACCTGCTGGAGAACGAAAAATTCCGCCTGTACTACACGGCGGCGGGTGATGAGGCGCATAATTTCATCGTGGTGGTGGAGGATAACTTTAGCAACTCCTACGAACTGGAATTTGACTTCAACAACAGGAATGTAAAGGACGACGATCTTACCATCGTTCCCATCGGCAACTTCAGCCCCTTGTTGAAATGATGCGTGTATTCATGACAATGCTCTGTTCACTTCTGACGGTCTGTTCTGTGTCCGCGCAGATCAGCCGCCAAGAGGGAACGGACGGGCAGGCGGCAATCTACCGACTGCCGCTTATGGAACGTGCTTTTTTATGCTGCCGCTACTTTGAAGGCTGGCACTCAGAAAAACACTACCCATACGTCGGTTGGGGTCACAAACTTTTGCCAAACGAGAAGTATTCGGCACGAACCATGACAAAACGGGATGCGGATGAACTTTTGCGGAAAGACCTGCGCAAATTTGTCGCCATGTTCCGTAAATTCGGGGTTGATTCGATTTTGCTTGGCACGTTAGCTTACAATGTGGGACCGGCGAAGCTGTTAGGCAGCAAAACAATCCCCAAAAGCACCTTAATCAAGAAGCTGGAAGCTGGTGACAGGAACATCTACCGTGAGTATATAGCCTTCTGCAACTACAAAGGAAAACGCCACGCCATGCTGCTCAAACGGAGAAAGGCGGAGTTTGCGCTGTTGTATATCCCATAAAAGGACTGACAAAACTGGCAAAAGACGTGCCATATTTAACTTGGCACGTCTTTTGCTCTATCACTTGATAGATTATCGTAGGATTTTCTCGTTAATTGACATCGTTGAGCCATTTTTGCCTATCGGTTTCCAAATAACACTTCAAGTTGTAAGTGTTGTGAGAGCAATACAAAACATAGTTATTAACCATAAAAAGTATAGCGAAATTATGAAGAAAGTATTTAGGAAAATTCAGAAAGGAACAACAAAAATGATTGAACGTATCAAATCGTTGGGGGAAATGGAGACGAAGCAGAAATGTGTAGTTCAACGGTTCGAGATTATCATTCCCCTCCACCAAAAAATAACGACCCAATATATAGCCTCCGCAAGTTTTACTTGCGGATTTTTTAGTTATCGCAGATTGGACAAAGGTTTCTTTGCTACTTTCTTTGTCCGCCATCATGCTCACTGAAAGAAAGTAGGGCGGCTCTCGCCGCCCCGCCACTCAAAAGCGTGTGTAAAGTCCCGTCACCATCGTGAACATTTCCTCCAGCATATCAAAATAGATACCCTCGTGTACGGCAATGTCCTTTGTCTTGCACTCAAAGGTCTTTTTGCTGAACGTCCTGCGGTAGAAGCGCATATTGTAGAGGTCTGCCCCTTCGTCATAGATGATGTCAAGGCGGTTGGCACTTGTTTTGTTCCTTGCAAGGCTCATCCGTAAGCCGTTGCCCATATCTATGAAATCACGGCTACCTGTCATGGCGGTGAAGCGTTTTCCGCCTATCTGCTGTAATATCGTCTTGGCTATCATATCTTTTGTTTTTAGGGTTTTAAGTATTGGCGGTGCGGACACCGCCATCCCGTTCAAAATTCTCGCATTTCGGAAATGGGGGTCTGCCGTTGTAGCCACTCTTTCACACATTCCATATTGTACTCGCTCGTGATGACTGCCGTATGGCTGTCGGTGGCGGTGAAACGTGTGCTTTCGTAATCATCTATCCACCCCTTGAGGGTGTCCGTTCCCCACGCTCCGGTATCGTCAAAGATACCGTCCAATGCCGTGATAGGTTCGCTGAACTTGACTATCAGCGTTTGATAGGTCGTGTTCATAGTCTGTCCTCCTTTCCCTTCTTTGCGTTCAGCCACTTGTCCCGTGCGGCTCGGCACTCGTCCAACGTGGGTTTGACACAAGAGAACAATTCTCTGTCTATGGGGTGGCGGTAGTCGTACTGCACAAGTGTCCGCCTGCGTCTTCCGATACCCGATTGGAAACGCTCGTATTTCTCCGTACCTGCTTCCGCGCAGGTGCTTACTCCGTTGATGGTCATTCGTGTTGTCATAATGTTGCTTTTTAGATGGTTAAAAATGTACTGACAGAACTCTGTTCTTCATCACCATTTCGGGGTTGCTTGTGTAGCGTTGGTGCAGGTAGAAATGGTGTGAGCCGAAGCCGTAAAGGAAAAACTTGTCAAGTTCGTGCTTCTCGGCAAACTCCTTTACGCTCTTTCTCAATTCCCCCTCACTCGTTGTGAGAGTGAGGAGGTTCACAAATTCAAGGAACATCGTGGGGATTGCATCATCCCACACACAAATCATACTTTCAATTCTTACTTCCATATCAATGTTGTTTTAGGGGTTATGCTATGCCGCTTTCATCCGCTCACGGATAAGGTTGGCGTTCTTGTTCACAAGGTCTATGATGCGCTCGTGATATTCGGTGTCCTGGTTGTGCTTGCCGTGGCACTGCACCACTTCGAGGGTTCGCAAGTCCACCTCTACGGTTTCAATAATCTCATCGCCAATCCTTGCCGATAGTATGAGGGTGTCGGCTTTCTTGTAGTATCCACTGCCAAACACGCAGATGCCCTGCGTCTTGCCCTCGTTGTAATACTCGTCTATGCTTTCAAGCACCTTGACGATTATTTCCTCGTCCGTGATTACCAAGCCGAAGAATTTGGATTTGTTGGCGATGAAATCCTCCGCATCTTTCTTTCGTTGGAGTTGTCGCTGTTGCTCACGCTCACGCCTTTCAATCTCCCAACGGCGTTGCTCTGCGGCTCTTTCCTTCTCGTGTATGGCTTCAATTTTTCGGGTTGCGTTGTCGTGTGCCGCCATGAAATCTTCGGGACAGATGTTCTTCGGGTTACGGAGGTCTTGACCGAGTTTTTTGAGCATACGCAGATAGTCGCACCACATTGAGAGGTTGTCTATCTGATACTTGTGACGCTTGGCAATCAGATATGATGCCCAACATTCATCGGCAGTACGGGTATTGAAAAGAAAGTGTTTCATGACCTCAATCTCACCGCCTTTCATAAGGGTTTCAATTCTTGGGTCTGAAAGCAAGGCTTTGAAAAGACGCACGGGGGAGATGCCGTGGAAATCGCCCTTGAAGCCGTTACGTCTGAGTTGGGGCAATATCCTCATCTTTGGATATGCACAGCTTCTTGCCACCACATCATCGTATAGGCTGTTGTGCGGTCTTACCTCCATATCGCTGCCTAATGCCCACACATCGCAATAGCAGAAAAGGAAGCCACGGAGCAACGCCATGTCCGTAACCTTGCCGTCGGGTGAAATCCAACGCTGCACGACCTCGTGGCAGTAGAAACGCATCGGTTCGCCTTTCCTGCTCTCGCATCTGACCTGCGCCACGCGGATTACCTGATACCCTTTGCAGGTGGTTATCACGCTGAAATTCTGCGTTTCCTTGTAGATGCGTCTGCGTGTGTCCTGCACTTTGAGTTCGGCATGGCATTTGGGGCAGGTGCAGCCTTCAAGGGTGTCGCATAGTCCGCTGTCGCTGTGCCACTCGTGACCGCAGTCGGAACAGGTGATGTTCCCTTTCTTGGTGCGGTAGCCGATATGCTCAACGCAGTGGCGGTATGCCCAATCTATTTGTGTCGCTGATATGGGGCGAAGGTTGGCGGAAAGTCTTGCCACCTCTTTCTGTATCTTGGTCTTCGGTTTCATAAGCCTAAATCAAATAATGAGGGTTGGGGTTGGTTTTCTTTTCTCGCTGACGGTCTGTGGCGGTTCTGCAACTTGCGGAGTTCCTCCTCTTGGTATTTGCGGACAGCGTTCTGACGTGCCTCCGCCTTTTCCTCTGCCGTGAGTTTCACAACGTGGTTCACAACCACTTGGCAGTCCATCGGTTTGCCCACCTCTATCTCGTTTTCCTCATAGTAGTGGATGGCTTGCCCGAATATCTCTCCGTCCGTGAAACCGTTGCAACCGCTTTTCTGCACATAGTTCAGAATGTGGGTCACGCACTCGTCCATGTTCTTGGCAGGGTTGCGGTACTTCTTTGCAAATAGCGCATCTTCCTCCGCACGCTGTTCCAAGTACATATATATCGTTCTCTTGAAATGGTCTGTTCCTTTCATATCGCTGTCATTTTTAGATTATCTGTTTCAGTATCTCTCTCCAATAGGTCGGCTCTACCTCGCTGAGAAGGAAGTCCATGAAATCCCTCCGTGCGTCCTTGTTCAGTTCGTGGTACAATCTTCGGAAAGTTTCAAAATTGCCGTTGATGTACGTTTCCACCATATACACGAAGATGTTGTCCACCTCGTAATATCTGCACTGCTGCGCTGCCGTCTTGCTGTTTCTTTTTGCCATGTCGGTAAGGGTTAAAGGGTGAATAACCAAAGGATGAAGCCAAAGAAGGCAATGGTGGAAAGGATAGCCACGATTACACCTATCGCCACTCGGAACACTCCGTTTACAATCTCTCTGATGATGCCCCAAAGGATGCCGAACACCCCGAAGGCGGTGCGCATCATCAAGCCGCATATCGCCAACCCGATGTGTTGCGCCATTTGTCTGAAATTTGCCGTTGCCGTCATATCTTCGCTGTTTTTGATTTTTTTGTTTTTAATGCGGATTCAAGAGCTGAGGGAGTTGAGTTTCAAACTATCTTATCTGCCTCTCGTTTATCCGACATTTTTTTTATGCGTCTTTCTGTCGCATCGGTCGTTTTCGTTTCGGGTGCTTGAAAAGGTAGGGATTAGGGAATGCAAGGTTTTTCGGTCAAAATACTACCCGCAGGGCTGGAGATTTTTACCGAAAACAGGAGGCTTGACCTTGCTTTCCCGTCCAATCCCGGAATTACCTTTGCGCCCAGAACGAAAATGACTGACTGATGCGGCTTACTGAAAGGCGCAAAATGGAGGTAAACGAAAACAGAGGCAGATTGTGTAGAAAAAAACTTCAGGGGAAAATCCGTAAAAAAAAGAATCACCAAAAGGAAAAAGACATCACCGGAAGCGTGAAAAGGGCAAACCACAACAAAGGAAGTATGATTGTTTCCGATCCGACGGAACTTGTTCAGCCGGGTGGCAACAATCATTCTTCCCGGTTTGTCCGGCTGTGTGTGGGCGCCTGTTTCATTCATGGGGCAGGCTGACACACTCTGCATTCACTTTCCGCTTCCGGCAAAAGAGACAGCGAAAAAAGAAAAATCATTTGAAAACCCGTAAAAGCACCTCTTGGCATAGGCGCAAAAGAAAGGGGCATTGCTTCATCTGTCTAAACATCGTTTAGGCGTGAGGCAATGCCCTTTTCTCCAGCTATGCGGTAGTCGGCACACGTTTGTTCCAAACTCGTTTTGGGCAATGGTGTGCCGACGGACAATACCGCTTTTACGGAAAATTCTTATGAATGAGGGGATAAAAAACGGGAGTTTATATCAAAATCTCGAATTAAATAGCTACTTTTGCATACGAAGAGTTCTTTGAAGGTTACGCAACGCGCAGAAGGATAATGCAGTAGATAACTAACTAAATCGTAACCTATTACTATCAAGAGCAATTAACCTACGCTCATTTCCAATAAATTACACTCTTTTCGTAACTTCAGAATGCAAAGATATAATTAAATCGTAAAATTGTCCATCTTTAAGTCTGTTTTATCTATTTCACTATTTACGGAAAGACTGTTTCTTTGCACCATAACTTTAATTCTATTGTCATGAAGCGAACAACTGCTTATTTATTACTTATCTGTCTTGTCTCAGCCATGGGAGGATTGCTGTTCGGTTACGACTGGGTGGTAATCGGTGGCGCAAAGATATTCTATGAACCGTTCTTTGGATTGGAAGGCTCTGCTGCTCTTCGTGGGTGGGCTATGAGCAGTGCTTTGATCGGTTGCCTGGTCGGTGCATTACTGTCCGGTGAATGGAGTGATAAGTATGGACGGAAAAAGATGTTGATCATCGCTTCTTTTCTTTTTGTATGGTCTGCTTATGGGACAGGAGCGGTCGATAGTTTTACCTGGTTTATCATTTACCGTATAATAGGCGGGTTCGGTATCGGGATTGCTTCGAATGTTTCGCCGGTATATATTGCAGAGGTCGCTCCGGCTTCTGTTCGGGGAAAATTCGTTTCCCTGAATCAGCTGACAATCGTTTTAGGTATCCTGATGGCGCAGTTGGCAAACTGGCAGATTGGTGAATATTTTACACAGGGCGGTGAAACGTTGACAGATAATAGTATCGAATGGGCATGGCGGTGGATGTTCTGGGCGGAACTGATTCCGGCAGGATTATTCTTTGTCCTTTCGTTTATTATTCCGGAGAGCCCGCGCTGGCTGGCTACCGTACAGAAGACGGCGCAGGCACGAACCATCCTGTCGCGTATCGGTGGTGAGCAATATGCTGATCAGACGCTGAATGAACTGGCTCAACTGACCGGTAAAAAAGAAGAAAAAGCGAACTGGGGTGCCCTGTTGCAACCGGGTGTCCGTAATGTGCTGGTGATCGGGATCGTTCTGGCGATCTTCCAGCAATGGTGTGGTATTAATGTGATCTTTAACTATGCACATGAGATCTTCTCGGAAGCCGGTTATGCCGTTTCCGATGTGCTGATGAATATTGTAGTGACAGGAGTGACCAATGTGATCTTTACTTTCGTAGCCATTTACACTGTGGATAAATGGGGTAGACGTACCCTGATGTTTGTCGGTTCGGCGGGGCTGGCTATCATCTATGCCATATTGGGAACCTGCTACTTCCTGGAAATGAGCGGTTGGCCGATGCTTCTGCTGGTAGTGATGGCGATAGCCTGCTATGCGATGTCGCTGGCGCCGGTTGTTTGGGTGGTTCTTTCCGAAATATTCCCGGTGAGGATACGCGGAATGGCCATGGCGATCTCTACTTTCTTCCTTTGGGTGGCCTGTTTCCTGCTGACATATACCTTCCCGATACTGAATGAGGTGGTGGGTGCTTCGGGTACTTTCTGGTTGTATGGCCTTATCTGTCTGGGCGGATTTCTGTTTATCCGTGCAAAACTTCCTGAAACGAAAGGAAAAACTCTGGAAGAACTGGAAAAAGAATTAACAAAATAAATATACTGAAATGACTGAAAATGTGAAAGTTTGGGAAGAAGATATCCTTCTTCCTACCTACGGTATTGGCAAAGCCGAAAAGAATCCGATGTTCCTGGAGAAGCGTGTCTACCAGGGAAGCAGCGGAGTGGTTTATCCTTATCCGGTAGTGGAAAAGATAGAAGATACCTGTGAGGAGAAAAGTTATCATGCGGTTTATCTGGAGAATGAATATATAAAGGTGATGATCCTGCCTGAGTTGGGAGGACGGGTACAAATGGCATACGACAAGATCAAAAACCGCCATTTCATCTATTATAACCATGTCATCAAACCGGCTTTGGTTGGACTGACCGGACCGTGGATCTCAGGCGGTATCGAGTTCAACTGGCCGCAGCATCACCGGCCGAGTACGTTCCTGCCGATCGACTATACAATTGAACGGTGTGCCGACGGCAGTGCTATTGTTTGGGTGAGCGAGCGTGAACGGATGTTCCATCAGAAAGGAATGGCAGGTTTTACCTTGCGTCCGGGACGTGCAGTGTTGGAAATTCAGGGAAAATTGTACAATCCGACACCCATCCCACAGACTTTTCTCTGGTGGGCGAATCCGGCTGTAGCTGTGAATGATGCCTATCAATCTGTGTTTCCTGCCGATGTGAATGCTGTATTCGATCATGGCAAACGGGATGTTTCCCGTTATCCGATTGCAACGGGCACTTATTATAAGATGGATTATTCCGCAGGTGTGGATATTTCCCGTTATAAGAATATACCTGTCCCGACTTCCTATATGGCGATCCGTTCCAAATATAACTTTGTTGGCGGTTATGAAAATGATACCCGTGCCGGTGTCCTGCATGTGGCAAACCATCACATTTCACCGGGAAAAAAGCAGTGGACCTGGGGTAACGGTGATTTCGGACAGGCGTGGGACCGTAACCTGACGGATGCTGACGGACCTTATATCGAATTGATGACAGGTGTTTATACCGACAACCAGCCTGATTTCACCTGGTTGCAACCTTATGAAGAGAAGACCTTTACCCAGTATTTCATGCCTTATCGTGAACTGGGTGTCGTAAAGAACGCTTCTTCCGATCTTTTGATGAACATAGAACCCGATGGAAAGGGCGCTTTATTAAAAGTTTTTGCCACATCAATACAGAAAAGTCTGCATATTACTGTCGAAAAAGCCGGGGAGATTTGTCTCGATATAACCCGCGATATAACCCCGGAAAACGTACTGGAGGAGTTTGTCCCTGTCGATAACTTATGTGATGTAAAGGTTTCTATCTGTAATGCGAAAGGAAAACAGGTACTGACGTGGGAACCGGAGCCGGACGTTATCAAAGAAGTCCCCGAACCTGCAAAAGCTGCGCTCGACCCGGAAGATGTACGGACAACCGAACAACTCTATCTGACCGGTTTGCATCTGGAGCAGTATCGTCATGCCACTTATTCGGCTACGGATTATTACCAGGAAGCCATCCGCCGCGATCCGACCGATGTGCGTAATAATAATGCGATGGGTCTGTGGCTGATCCGCAAAGGGCAGTTTGCCAAAGCAGAACCTTATCTGCGTCAGGCGGTAAAGACATTGACAGAACGGAATCCGAACCCGTACGACGGCGAACCGCTGTATAATCTGGGACTCTCTCTGAAATATCAGGGAAAGAATGAAGAGGCTTATGATTATTTCTATAAAGCCTGTTGGAATGCAGCCTGGCAGGATGCCGGTTATTATTCACTGGCTCAATTGTCGGCTGCCCGTGAAGATTGGGAAGAGGCGCTTTATGAAGTAGATAAATCCCTGCTCCGTAACTGGCATAACTTGCGGGGACGCCATCTGAAGGCGGCTATCCTTCGTCATCTGGGACGGAACGATGAGGCAATCGCTCTGATTGATGATTCGTTACGTATCGATCGTTTCAACTTTGGCTGTGGTTTTGAAAAGTATCTGATAACCGGAGAGGATTCCGATCTGAAAGCATTGATCTCTTTGATGCGTCCGGAAGGACATAATTATGAAGAACTGGCGCTCGATTATGCATCGGCGGGTTGTTGGGAAGAGGCGTTGAAGGTGGCTGATACGGCTATCGGACAAGCTGTTTCCGATCAGACGATGTTGCATTATTATAAGAGTTGGTTCCTGATCCGTCTGGACAGGAAAGAAGAGGCTTTGGCGGCAATACGTGAGGCGGAAAAACAACAGCCTGATTGTTGTTTCCCGAATACGCTGGAAGCTATTCAAGCTCTTCAGGCTGTTATCGATTTTGCAGCCGAGACTCCGAAGGCTCTTTATTACCTGGGTAATCTGTGGTATGACAAACGCCAGTATCCGGAAGCGATTGCTTGTTGGGAAGCTTCTAAAAAACAGGATGAAACTTTCCCGACCGTGTTGCGTAACCTTTCATTGGCTTATTTCAATAAACTGGGTAAACAAGAAGAGGCGGTTGTCTTGTTGGAGAAGGCTTTTGCTCTCGATACGACAGATGCGCGTGTCCTGATGGAGCTCGATCAATTGTATAAGCGTCTTAACCGTTCGCATGCCGACCGGCTTGCATTCCTCGACAAACATAAAGAGGTCGCTTTCCTGCGTGACGATCTATATCTGGAATATATAACCTTGCTCAACCAGTTGGGACGATATGAAGAAGCGATCCGTATGATCGATGCCCGCCAGTTCCATCCCTGGGAAGGGGGGGAAGGAAAGGTTCCTGCACAGTATCAGCTTGCCCGTGTAGAGTTGGTAAAGATGTTGCTGTCTGAAGGGAAATATCCGGAAGCCTTGAACCTGATCGAAGAATGTTTCACTTATCCGCATAATATGGGTGAAGGAAAGTTGTACGGTGCACAGGAGAACGATTTCAATTATTATAAGGCATGTGCTTTGCAAGGTTTGGGTAAAGATCAGGAAGCGGAAACTTTGTTCCTTCAGGCAAGTGTCGGGAACAGCCAGCCTGCAGCTGCTATGTATTACAACGACCAAAAGCCGGATAAGATCTTTTATCAGGGACTGGCATTGCGTAAGTTGGGGCGCGAAGATGAAGCACGGGGGCGTTTCAATAACCTGATCTCTTACGGAGAAAAGCATGTTTACGATGTTTTCAAGATGGATTATTTCGCCGTTTCCCTACCTGACTTGCAGATTTGGGAAGACGATATGAATAAAAAGAACCGTATTCATTGCAATTACCTGATGGCATTAGGCCACCTGGGATTAGGAAATAACGAAAAGGCAATGAAGTATTTCGATATTGCCGCTGAAATGGATAATAATCATCAGGGAGTACAGATACATCGGGAGATGATTTGATTTTTCCGATGATCTGAACAGCTAATTTGCACATCAATAATTAATAGATATGTTGAAGAATTTTTTATCTATATGTTTTGTATTGATGATGTTTACCTCTTGCAAGGAGGCATCGTCGGTGATCTCTTTGGCCGGAGAATGGCAATTTGCGATGGATAGTACCGATGTCGGTGTATCGGAGAAATGGTTCGACCGTTCGTTTGCCGATAAAATCCGATTGCCGGGAACGACCGACGAAGCAGGATATGGTGTTCCGAACACTTTGCCGCCTTCTATCAGTAAACCACAGATATTTCATCTTACCCGTAAAAACAGTTATGTCGGTCCGGCCTGGTATTCTCGTGAAGTAACGATTCCATCGGACTGGAAAGAGAAATCTATCGAACTAAAGCTGGAGCGTGTTATCTGGCAGACAAGGGTATGGGTAGATGGGAAGCCGGTATCAGGTCGTTGTGAGAGCCTGATCAGTCCGCATATTTTTGATCTGACGGAATACCTGACACCGGGGAAACATAAGTTGACAGTCCGTGTCGATAACCGGAAACAACATGATATTTCTATCGATGATAAGGCGCATGCCTATACGAATGAAACACAGATCATGTGGAACGGTATTATCGGTGAAATATCTCTTACGGCTAAAAATGCCCTTTCCATCGAAGATTTGCAAGTGTATCCGGACGTTTCCGGCCGACAAGTGCATGTGAAAGGTAGGATCAATAATCGTGGTGAGGCCACAAAAGGTTCTTTGCAGGCTGTAGTACAAAAACAGAAGAATACCCCGATTACAACCGTGACGCGTGATATGGAATTTCCATCGGGAGAATCGTTGCTGGACATCACCTGCCCGATGGGTGACTCGATGCAGGTATGGAATGAATTTACTCCGACATTGTATCAATTGGATCTGAAGGTCGAAGCCGGTTCGGTGAAAGCCGGGCGGAGTACGAAGTTCGGTATGCGCGAATTCCGGCATAATCAATCGGACCTGCTGTTGAATGGAAATAAAGCTTTCTTGCGGGGAACGCTCGAATGTTGTGTTTTCCCGCTCACCGGGCGTCCTCCAATGGAACCCGAGGGATGGAAGAAAGTCTTTCTGACTGCCCGTGAATGGGGATTGAACCATTTGCGTTTCCACTCCTGGTGTCCGCCGGAAGCAGCTTTTCAGGTTGCTGACTCTTTAGGTTTTTATCTACAGGTAGAGCTTCCTCTCTGGTCGTTAAGCGTGGGACAAGATCAGAAAACAAACGAATATTTGTATGCTGAAGCTGACCGTATCCTGTCTGAATACGGTAATCATCCCTCTTTTTGTTTCCTGAGTCTGGGGAATGAGTTGCAACCGGACTTTAATTTCCTTTCCCGGTTACTGAGTTATGTGAAGGCTAAAGATCCGCGTCATCTGTATACAACCACTTCTTTCACTTTCGAAGGTGGACATGGCGACTGGCCTGAACCGGACGATGATTTCTTTATTACGCAATGGACTAAAAAAGGTTGGGTACGCGGTCAGGGAGTCTTCGATACCCAGTCTCCTTCGTTCGATAAAGATTATACAGCTTCTGTGGAGGGAATGACAGTTCCGTTGATCACGCATGAGGTCGGACAATATTCGGTATACCCGAACCTGAAAGAGATCGAAAAATATACCGGTGTACTCGACCCTCTGAACTTTAAAGGAGTAAAACAGGAACTGGAAAAGAAAGGTTTGTTGGATAAAGCCGACGATTACCTGAAAGCTTCCGGTTATCTGGCTGCCCTTTTATATAAAGAAGAGATTGAACGTGCGATGAAAACGGCCGGATGTAGCGGTTTCCAGCTTCTCGACTTGCATGATTTTCCGGGGCAAAGCACTGCTTTGGTAGGTCTGTTGGACGCATTTTGGGACAGTAAAGGCGTAACCGATGCTGCGATTTTCCGTCAGGCTAGTTCTCCGGTATCTCCTTTGGTACGTTTTCCGAAAGCCGTTTATACCAATGACGAGCCTTTTGCTGCTACGGTTGAGATTGCCAATTTTACAGATAAAGAATTGAAAAATCAATCTGTCTCCTGGTCTTTGAAAGATGACAAGGGTAAAGTGGTGAATGAAGGGACAATGACTTGTCCGTCACTTGCCATCGGATTGAATAAGTTGCCTGAAACGATTACCAGCCCGTTAAATCAACCAGAGGCTGCCCGGTTAACCCTGTCCGTTGTATTGGATAACACTCCTTATAAAAATGAATGGAGTATTTGGGTATATCCGGCTCAACCGGATTTAGATAAAGGAGAGATCATCGTTACGCGTGATCTGAATGAAGCCGTAAGAGCTTTGGCAGGAGGGAAGAAAGTCTTGTATAATCCGGATTATAGGCAAACGGTAGGACTGGAAGGCAAATTTGTTCCGGTTTTCTGGAGTCCGGTTCATTTTCCGAAACAGGCGGGTTCAATGGGTATCTTATGTGATGCGGCACATCCGGCATTCGGCCATTTCCCGACAGGTAATTATACCGACTGGCAATGGTGGCCGTTGTTGAAACAGTCTAAAACGATCGTGACAGATAGTCTGCCTGCCGTGACCCCCTTGGTAGAAGTGATCGATAATTTTGCGAATAACCGCCGTTTATCGAATCTGTTCGAGGTGAAAGTCGGACCGGGTAAATTGCTTTTCTGCTCTATGGACCTGTTGTCTGACTGGAAACAGCGTCCGGAAGCACGGCAATTATATTTCAGCCTGCTTGAATATATGAAAAGCGACTCTTTTAGTCCGTCGAACACGATGGAATCGGATGTTTTGGCTCGGTTACATACGGGGAAAGTTTCTTCGAATGAGGCAAAGCCGGAAGATATTTACTGATTAAAACAGGATAACAGGCAATGTTTCAGAATCTATAGTAGGTAATATGGTAATAGTGACGTTTTTAAGCGGATAGTCCATTTATGAAATATTGGAATTAAATGGAATAGTTTAAAAGGTGTTGTTAAAAACTCTGTTTGTATATTGAATATTAAATATGTTGTGCATATTTGTGCAATACGGGACTTTATTGTGTGAGTTTCGGTATATGAGATGTGTGTTAATTTATATCATAATATAGTCCATTATATAATTATTTTATCTATTTGTTACTTAAAGCTAACCATGTTACTTTACAGTATCCTTAAGTCCGGATTTAATTAGAATTTTAGGTGAAAGAATGTTTAGATTATCATAGACTAGTATTAATTAAATCGTTTTAGTATTATGAAAATTAGTGAGAATAATGAGAAGAGGAAATATTTCTATTTCCTGTTTGGACATAAAACTGTCCGGCTGTTACTGGCAGTCTCTCTACAATGTGGTGCATTTATCCCTTGTGCTTTTGGGGATAACAATCTGAAGATTAGTGTAATGAATCAAGATGAAAATGTGAGTGGTGTGGTTCATGATGCGACAGGAATGCCTTTAATAGGGGTTTCTGTAGTGGTAAAAGGAACAACACAGGGAGTTGTTACCGATTTGGATGGCAAATTTAGCCTGGAAGTTCCACGAGGCAGCGTTTTGGTTTTCTCTTATATAGGAATGCAAACAGTTGAAATAAATGTTGCAAACCAAAAAGAAATAAACGTAGTCATGCAGGAAAATACGGAGTCGATTGACGAAGTTGTTGTAATAGGTTTTGGTACCCAGAAAAAAGTGAACTTGACAGGTTCTGTGGGTATTGCTGACGCAAAAGCTTTGGAATCACGTCCTGTAATGACAGCAGCCCAAGCTTTGCAAGGTTTGGTACCGGGGTTGCAGATATCTCAGAATATGGGAGGATTGGAAAAACGTGCAAGTATGAATATTCGCGGTACCGCGACAATCGGTAAAGGATCGAGTGGTAGTCCTCTTATTCTGATAGATGGAATGGAGGGGGATATTGATGCTATAAATCCTCAGGATATAGAAAATATTTCAGTATTGAAAGATGCGGCGGCATCTTCGATTTATGGTTCCCGTGCACCTTTTGGGGTAATTTTAGTAACGACTAAGAAGGGGAGAAGTGGGAAGCCTACAGTAAATTATAATAATAGTTTCCGATGGAGTGATCCGGTCTTATTGCCTCAGATGGCCGATTCCTACACTTTCGCAACATATTTTAATGATGCTTGTATCAATGGTGGAGCTGCTCCACAGTTTGGAGATGACCAGATGCAACGGATTAAAGATTATCAGAGTGGCAAACTCACTGCTTCTGTACCTGTAAATCCGAGTAATCCTAAGATGTGGGGAGATGGCTATCTTTATGGAAATGATAATGTAGATTGGTACGATGTTGTTTATCGTAACTGGGTATTTTCTCAGGAACATAATTTGAGTTTGAGTGGCGGAAATGAGTCTGTTAATTATTATGTGTCTATGAACTATCTGGATCAGAACGGAATGATGAAGTTGAGCCAGGATACTTATGACAGATATACGGGAACAGCTAAGATTAATGTAAAAATAACCGATTGGGCACAGTTGAATTATAGCAATCGTTTTATCAGGGAAGATTTGAAGCGTCCTTCTTTTCTCCGGGATGATCTCTTTCATGATTTAGGACGTCAGGGATGGCCAACTCTTCCGTTGTATGACCCCAATGGTAATTTGTATGCGTCTCCGTCTCCTGCTTTGAATTTACGGGACGGCGGCTCTGGTATATACCAGACAGACTACTTGTACCAGCAGGCCCAAGTAGTCTTGGAACCTATTAAAGGTTGGAAAACTTTTGTGGATTTTAATTATAGGATCAAAAATGCGAACACCCATTGGGAAATCCAAAAGACTTATAATCATGATGTGGAAGGTAAGCCTTACCCATACAATAATAACTCGCATGTACATGAAGACCATGCAAAAGAAAACTATACAAATTTTAGTGCATATACGGAATATACGAAGTCGTTGGAATCCGGACATAATTTTAAAGGAATGATTGGATTTCAGTCGGAATTAATGAAGAAGAAGGTGTTTGGACTTCAACGAGAAGGCATAATTATTCCTTCTTTGCCGGAGGTTGATTTAACGACTGGCCTGGATGTTTATGGAGCAGAAGTTACTCCATCTGTGAACGGAGCTTCTGATCATTGGGCGACAGCAGGCTTTTTTGGACGTATTAACTATGATTATCAACAAAAATATTTACTGGAAGTCAATTTGCGTTACGATGGAACTTCTCGTTTTAGGGCAGACAACCGTTGGAGTTGGTTCCCTTCTTTTTCTGTCGGATGGAATGTTGCCAGAGAAGCGTTTTGGTCTAACCTGGAGGAATATATAAGTACGTTTAAATTTAGGGGGTCATATGGTGAATTAGGCAACCAAAATACGGATAGTTGGTATCCGACTTATCAGGCAATGACGGTTAAGGCATCCAATGGCGATTGGTTGATGAATGGAATAAAACCAAACACATCAGCTGCTCCGGGGTTGGTTAGCTCTACTATGACGTGGGAGCGTGTAAAAACATGGAATGTCGGTCTGGATTTTGCTGCGATAAACAATCGCTTGAATGGTTCGTTGGATGTTTATTCGAGAAAAACAATCGACATGGTGGGACCGGCGCCGGAATTACCTGTTACTTTGGGAACCGCGGTTCCTCAAACAAATAATACAGACTTAAGAACATACGGATGGGAATTATCCGTTGGCTGGAATGACCAGCTTAAATGCGGCCTTGGCTATGGTGTTAAATTCTTATTGTCCGATTCTCAAACAGAAATTACACGTTACCCGAATGAGACAGGATCTTTGGATAAAGATACATACAGAGCAGGTATGATGCTGGGTGAAATATGGGGATATGAAACGATAGGAATTGCAAAAACTCAGGAAGAGATGGATGCCCATTTGGCTTCATTACCTAACGGAGGACAGGATGCGATCGGTAATCGCTGGGGAGCTGGTGATATTATGTATGCTGACTTGAATGGAGATGGAAAAATCGATAACGGAGCTAATACGGAAGGGAACCATGGAGATATGAAAGTTATAGGTAATAATACTCCCCGGTATTTATTCGGTTTGGATTTGAATTTAGATTATAAAGGATTTGATTTTCGTGCATTTTTCCAGGGAGTGATGAAAAGAGACTATTTTCAGAGTAGTTATTATTTCTGGGGTGCTGCATCTTCTGTTTGGGAATCGACCTGTATGCTTCCTCATCTGGATTATTTTAGAGAAAATCCTGATCATATATTGGGACAGAATCTGGATTCTTATTTTCCACGACCTGATTTCAGTACTTCAAAGAATCAACAAACCCAATCCCGCTACTTGCAGAATGCTGCTTACATTCGCCTGAAAAATATACAATTAGGATATACTTTACCGGAATTGATCACAAAAAAATTCCTTGTGTCTAAGTTAAGAGTATATGTTTCCGGTGAAAATTTATGGACTGGCACTAAAATGTTTGGGACATTTGATCCCGAAACTATTGATGGAGGATGGAATGGCAGTGTTTATCCCCTTTCTAAAACATTATCAGTTGGGTTAAGTCTTACTTTTTAAATAGAATAGCATGAAAACGACAAGTATATTGAAAAAGATAGCGGGTGTGTTGATGGTTGGTACATTCTTTGCGTGTAATGATTATCTTGACAGAGAACCTTTGACCATGGTGACGCCCGAAAATTATTTAACAGAAGAGTCACAATTAGCTTCATACGCTAATAATCTGTATTCCACGATTTTGATCTCTCATTCCAACTCCGGCTCAGGATATGGAACTTACGGTATGGATATGCATACGGATAAGATGGCGCATAAGAACTATGATAACAGATATGTTCCGGGACAATGGAAAGTAGCTCAATCCGGAGGCAGCTGGAGTTTTGATATGATTTATAGCTGTAACTATTTTATCCAGAATGTGGTTCCCCGGTGGGAAGCAGGCGGATTGGAAGGTGATGAGACCAATATTAAGCAATATATAGGGGAAATGTATTTTCTGAGAGCCTTTGAATATTTTAAAAAGCTTCAGGAGTTCGGAGATTTTCCTATTATTAAAACGACTTTGCCTGATGAAAAAGAAGCGTTGACTGAGGCAAGTAAACGTTCTCCCAGAAATGAAGTGGCACGGGCTATTATTTCAGATTTGGATTCTGCGATTTTTCTATTGAAAGATAAACCGGATGATAAGAAAAATCGTATTTCTAAAAATTGTGCATTATTGGTGAAATCGAGGGTTGCTTTGTTTGAAGGTACCTGGTTGAAATATTTTAAAAATACAGCCTTTGTTCCTAATGGAGAAGGATGGCCCGGGAAAAATAAAGATTATAATACTGGGTATCTGTATCCGCTGGGAGATATAGATAAAGAAATTGATTATTTTCTTTCATTGGCTATGGAATCTGCAAAACAGGTTGCCGATGCTATTCCGTTGGTTGATAATAATGGTGTTTTGCAGCAAACGCTGGCGGATCCTACGAATCCTTATTTCGATATGTTCGGTGCGGAAGATATGTCCGGCTTTAGCGAAGTGCTGTTATGGCGGCAATATAGTAAAGGCTTAGGTGTAACACATGGGGTTGTACAAATGGCTCAGAGAGGAAATGATGGTGTTGGACCTACACGAGGAATGGTAAATACATTTTTGATGAAAAATGGTTTACCTATCTATAATGCATCTTCAACGTATGCCGGTGATGAGGAAATTTCACAGGTCAGAGAGAATAGAGACGGTAGATTGTGGTTGTTTTTGAAGGAACCCGGACAAACAAATATACTTTATGATTCACCGGAAAATACGCATGGTACAATAAAAGAGCCTGTTCCGGATATTACAAACGGAAGCGCGGGTTGGTCATACTCAACAGGGTATGCATTGAGGAAAGGTCTGAATTATGATGGAAAACATTGCGGTAACTTTTTAGGATATACCGGCAGTATCATTTTCCGGGCAGCGGAGGCTTATTTGAATTATATGGAGGCATGCTATGAGAAAACAGGAACGGTCGATAATGTGGCTAGTGGCTATTGGAAACAACTTAGAAACCGTGCATTTGTAGATGAAGACTATAATAAAACTATAGCAGCTACCAATATGAGTGAAGAGGCGAAATTTGATTGGGGAGCCTATTCTGCTGGTCAGTTGATAGATCCGGTTTTATATAATATTCGCAGGGAGCGTTGTAGTGAATTGATGGCCGAAGGTTTCCGCTATATGGATTTGAAGCGTTGGAGATCTATGGATCAGCTGGTAACGACACCCTATCATATTGAAGGTTTTAGACTGTGGGGACCCATGCAGGCATGGTATGACAAACCGGAAGGTGGAACATTGTTGGTTTACGGATTGGACGATCCGACTGCAAATGTGTCGGCACCTTCTATAAGTTCTTATCTCCGTCCTTACGAAATTAATTCAAAATCATTAGCTTTGAATGGTTATAAGTGGAGCATGGCTCATTATCTCGCGCCGATTGCCATACAACATTTTATGATCACTTCTCCTGGTGATGATATTTCAAATTCGCCTATTTATCAGAACCCGGGTTGGCCGTTAGTTCCTAACCAGGGTCCGACAATGTAAGGTTTGAAGTAGTTGGAATGATGTTATATTGATTCGAATCTTAAATAAGTAATATGAAAAAGAAGAATATAAAATCTATATTTTATCTGCTGGTATCTACATTATTAGCTTTAGTTTCTTGTAATAACTCTCCTTCAGAGCTTTCTCTGGCAGGAGAGTGGAAGTTCGCACTTGACCCCGATGATATCGGGGTCAGTGAACAATGGCAGATGAAAGAACTTTCGGACAAAGTTCAGTTGCCGGGATCTTTACAGGAACAAGGAAAAGGTGATGATGTCAGTATTCATACTCAATGGACTGGTTCTGTAGTGGATAAATCCTGGTATACAGCCGATGAGTATGCAAAATACCGTGAACCAGGCAATATAAAAGTTCCGTTCTGGTTGAATCCTGATAAATATTATGTAGGCGTTGCATGGTATCAAAAAGAGATTGAGATACCGGAATCATGGAGCGACAAACGTATTTTATTGGAATTTGAGCGTACCCACTGGGAAACTTCCTTATATATCGACGGGAATAAAATAAGCCATCAAGATGCACTTCAGGTACCTCATAGGTATTTGATAAATTCTTTGGCTCCCGGCAAGCATTTATTGTCTTTGAGAGTGGATAATCGTGTACATATAGATGTCGGTTCCAATGCTCACAGTGTCTCTGACCACACTCAGACAAACTGGAACGGAGTTATAGGTGAGATAAAAATGCAGGCTCTACCTGCTTTAGCCATCGATCATATACAAGTGTATCCGGATGCAAAGGCAAAGAAGGCTACCGTCAAGGTTTACATGGATGGAAAACCCGCAGGTTCCCGTTTGGCATTGAATGTTCTTTTCGAAGGCCAATCTATATTGGAAAAAGAAATAGATATCGAGGCCAATGCCGGAAATTGTGTGGAAACAACCATTGAATGGAAAGATAATGTCAAATTATGGTCAGAATTTACGCCGAATGTGTACCGTTTACAGGCTGTTTTGTCTTCCCGGGATGGGGTTAACAGAAAAGATGTAAATTTCGGTTTTCGCGAACTCAAAGCGAATGGTACCCATTTTGATATTAATGGTCGTCCTATCTTCCTTCGCGGAACATTGGAATGTTGCGTTTTCCCCAAAACTGGTTATCCGGCGATGGATAATGAGTATTGGGCAAAGATTTATGCAACCTGCAAGAGTTACGGTCTAAATCACGTTCGTTTCCATTCGTGGTGCCCGCCTGCTGCTGCATTTCATGTTGCAGATAGTATGGGGGTATATCTTCAGGTCGAGTGCGGCGGATGGACTTCTGTAGGCGATGGGAACAAGCAAGATCAGTGGATTAAAGAAGAAAGTATCCGTATCCTGAATGAATATGGTAACCATCCTTCTTTCTGTCTGCTTGCCTATGGTAATGAACCGTCGGGTAATAATCAAGTCAATTATTTGAATGATTTGGTTGTTTACTGGAAACAACACGATGGCAGAAGACTATATACAAGTGCCGGTGGCTGGCCTTTGGTTCCGGATGCAGATTATTATAATACAGATAAACCCCGTATAGGAGGAATTGGACGTATAGATAATATCCTGAATGTTTATACTCCCCGTACCGACTATGATTTCAGAGAACGTATTCTTGAGGATATGCCGGTGGTAAGCCATGAGGTCGGCCAGTGGTGTGTATATCCTGACTTTAAAGAGATAGATAAATATACAGGTGTACTGAAAGCCAAGAACTTTGAGATATTTAAAGAAACCTTGAATGAAAAAGGTCTGGGAGACATGGCGGATAAGTTTCTGTATGCTTCCGGTCGTTTGCAGACGTTGTGTTATAAAATGGATATAGAAGCCGCTTTGCGTACTCCGGGTTTTGCCGGATTTCAACTCTTGGATTTACATGATTTCCCTGGTCAGGGAACGGCATTGGTGGGAGTGCTGAATCCTTTCTGGGAAAGTAAAGGATATGTAGACGGTAAAGAATACAGCGAATTTTGTAATCAAACAGTGCCTTTGGCAAGGATGCCTAAGCTCATATGGAACAATAACGAGCAATTTAAGGCGAATATAGAATTTGCTCATTTTGGAGAAAAACCTTTACTGGATGCCTCTATCTTGTGGAATGTAGAGACAAAAGAGGGTAATGTAGTAAAATCCGGCTCTTTCAGACATGATCTTCCTATTGGAAATCTGATAGAGGCAGGTAGCATTGAATTTACTCTGAATACTTTTACCGACCCAACCCAATTGACCTTAAAGGTGAATGTAGAAAATACAGAGATTGCTAATAGTTGGAATATATGGGTATATCCTGCCAGGAAGAAAGAAATACAAAAAATGCCTTATATCACTTATAAACTGGATAAAACGGCGATTGATAAGTTGAATCAGGGAGAAAATGTTTTGTTTCTTTCTTATGGAAAGATAGCTCCGAAAAAAGGGGGTGATATACGGGTTGCATTTACTCCTATTTTCTGGAATACAGCATGGACTTACAATGTTCCCCCACAGACTTTAGGCTTCCTGTGTGATCCTGCTCATGCAGCTTTTGCGGCATTCCCTAACGACGGGTATTCGGATTTTCAGTGGAAAGATCTGGCTGTAAGCTGTAATGCTATGGTAATGGATGATTTTCCTCATGATTTCAGACCTTTGGTCTATGTCATCGACGACTGGTTTAAAAACAGGAAACTCGGTGTACTTTTTGAGGGTAAAGTAGGCAAAGGTAATTTGATGGTTTGCAGCATCGATCTGGATACCGATTTGGATAACAGATTATCAGCAGCTCAATTTAAACAAAGCATCCTGGAATATATGGCATCTTCTCATTTTAATCCGCAGAAGGAGATTACTCCTGAACAGATAGAGAATTTACTTGTAAAGTGAATTTCTGAAGATTATATATTCATAGGATAATATCGATGTAAAATTATAATGTACAATGAAGAATAGACTATTTTTATTTATATTACTGTCGTTCAGCCTGTCTACCCTGTTGGCTCAGAATGAAAGTCTGTCGCTAAGTGGAACCTGGCAGTTTAAAGAAGATCCTGGCGACAGAGGAATATCAGAGATGTGGTACAACAGTGATCTGAAAGATAAGATAACTCTTCCAGGCTCTATGAATACTAATGGTAAAGGAAATCCTGTCACTGTTAATACTCCCTGGGTCGGTTCGATGTGGAACCGTACCTGGTATGAGAGTCCGTCGTATGCTAAATATCGTCATCCTGAAGATACGAAAGTTGTGTTTTGGTTATCGCCGGATAAATATTATTCCGGGGCTGCATGGTATCAAAAGAAAGTAGTGATTCCGGCTGACTGGAAGCATAAAGAAATTCTGTTTACGATGGAACGTTGTCATTGGGAGACTACTTTGTGGGTAGATGGCAAACAAATCGGCTCGGAAAACTCATTATCGACTCCACATCGGTATGTTCTTTCCTTTTTGACACCTGGTGAACATACCTTTACGCTCCGGGTAGATAACCGGATCAAAGATATTAATCCCGGACCTGATGCTCATAGTGTATCCGACAATACGCAGAGTAACTGGAATGGGGTGGTTGGAGAAATTATGCTGGAAGCCAGACCGAAAGCCTATATTTCTTCTGTACGTATCGTTCCTGTGGTAAAGGAAAAGAAAATACTGGCAGAAATACAGATCGAGAATGCGGATAAGAAGGTTCTTAAAGGAGCAGTTAATTTGCGGGCCTGTCTTAGATCAGACGCTTCTCAAACCCTTCCTGTTATTAGTCAGAACTGTGAACTGGGAAAAGGAAAGAATATAATTCAAGTCTCTTATGCAATGGGGGATAACCCACGTTTGTGGGATGAGTTTGCTCCTTATCTGTATACACTCCATGTTCAGTTGGATACAAAATCTGGCAAGGACGAAATGGAGGAGCAATTTGGAATGCGTGAACTGTCAACCAAAGGAACTCAGATTGCTATCAATGGTCGCCCTGTCTTTTTCAGGGGTACATTAGAGTGCTGTATTTTCCCGGAAACCGGATTCCCTCCGACAGACGAGGCTGAATGGGAACGGATTATGAAAACTTGTCGGGCGCATGGATTAAACCATTTGCGTTTCCATTCCTGGTGCCCGCCTGAAGCCGCTTTTAATGTTGCGGATCGGCTAGGTTTCTATTTCTATGTAGAATGTGGTGCCTGGGCTCAAGTAGGTAGTGGTAAACCTATAGACCGGTTTGTAATGGATGAGAGTGAACGTATTGTACAGGAATATGCAAATCATCCTTCTTTTTGCCTTTTCTCTTACGGGAATGAACCATCGGGAGATGGACATGAGAAATATCTGACGGATTTTGTTAAACATTGGAAAGCGAAAGATAGACGTTTTCTCTGTACGACAGCTGCCGGTTGGCCGGCTATACCGGAAAATGACTGGCATTGTTATTATTCTAGTCCAGCTCCACGTATTCAGGCATGGGGAGAAGGGATCGGAAGTATTATAAATGCAACAAAGCCGGGAAGTAATTATGATTGGACTTCCAGAATATCCGCGACACATCCGGTTATTAGTCATGAAATAGGTCAATGGTGTGTATATCCGGATCTTAAAGAGCGGAGTCAGTATACAGGAGTTCTGAAAGCGAAAAACTTTGATATATTTGAAGATCGTTTACGTGAAAATGGTTTGCTGCCATTGGCGGATAGCTTCTTATTTGCTTCCGGTAAATTGCAGGCGCTTTGTTACAAGGCGGATATTGAAGCAGCTTTGCGGACAAAGGGCTTTGGCGGTTTCCAGTTACTTGATTTGCACGATTTTCCAGGACAAGGAACGGCTCTGGTTGGGGTACTTAATCCTTTTTGGCGTTCGAAAGGTTATGTGACTTCTCTGGAATTCAGTGAATTTTGCAATGAAGTTGTACCTTTGGCACGTATGGATCGTTTCATATTGAATAGTGGCGAGACATTGGAAGCCTCAATCGAAATTGCTCAATATTCGGCAGATGATTTGTCGAATGCTAAAACGACCTGGAAGCTGACTTCTATGGATGGAGGTCTCGTTGATTCCGGCTCTTTCTTTACTGCTACAATTCCGACCGGAACATTGACAAAAGTGGGTGAGCTTCATAAAAAGTTGGAAACGCAGGTTCCCGTTCAGTATCTGTTGGAAGTTTTGGTTGGAAACTATAAAAATCACTGGCATGTTTGGGTGTACCCGGAAACCAGAGAGGAGTCAGCAGAGGTGAAAATAGCCACGGTATTGGATAAAGAGGCTTTAGATGTACTGGATAAAGGAGGCAAAGTTTTGTTGACTCCCCAATTCGGTAACCTGAGAAATGAAGGAAAAGACTCTGTAGTTGTCGGTTTCTCTTCCATCTTCTGGAATACGTTGTGGACGAACGGGCAAGCTCCTCATACATTGGGTATTTTATGTGATCCGTCACATCCGGCTTTGTCTTTGTTCCCGACTGCTTACCATAGCGATTACCAGTGGCAGGATGCTATGTCGCACTGTCAGGCTATTCCGTTGAAAAAACTTGGCGATGATATCAAACCGATCGTTCGTATCATTGATGATTGGTTTACTGCCCGTTCTTTTGGTATGGTCGTAGAAATGAAAGTAGGAAAAGGAAAGTTGTTGATGTGTAGTGCCGACCTGACAACAGAGATGGAGAAACGGCCTGAAGCCCGGCAGCTGGCAAATAGTCTGCTTCATTATATGAAGAGCAATGCTTTCAATCCTTCACAAGTGGTGACGGTTGAAGCAATAAAGGGTTTGTATAAATAACATTTTTAGCTTGTTACTTCGTGTATAAATTATAATTGGAACCGGTTCTGCCTTTGATATGTATGAACCGCATGATCAGGGAGCCGGTTCCTTTGCTTTGTGAGTAAAAACAGATATATTAACCCATTTTATTAAATGATTAGAATGAAGCTTATGAAAAAGTCTTTTATTGTGTTGTTTCTTTTTGTAGCCGGAGTTATACAGGCTCAAACAAACCCTGTCAGTATCGGGAATGATGGTAAATCATGGACGTTGGAAACGGAATCGTCTATCTATAGGATAGCGGTTTCGGAAGGAGGCGTGGTAGGAATGTTTTATTTCGGAGATAAAAGTCAGGATCCGGAAATGCTTCGTTATCCGTTAGGGGAAGAAGTGACGGTGCGAGGTGGTTATTCGGCAACCACTCCGATGCTGGAAGCAGTCTTCAAAGACCGGGTGAGGAATATTGAACTGACTTATACCGGAGCGGAACTCCTGACGCAGGATGGATATACCACTTTGGCTATTCATCAGAAAGATAAATATTATCCGCTGGCAGTAACGGAATATATCCGTGTTCTCCCGGAGTATGACCTGCTGGAAAAATGGATAGAGGTAAAGAACACGGGAAAGAAAGGGAGTATCGACATTGAAAATGTTCAATCCGGTACCTTTTTCCTACCGAAAAATGCTTATGAACTGACACACTTGTCCGGCAGATGGGGATATGAGTATCAGATGAATGTAACGAAACTGACCCAGGGACTGAAGACGATTCAGACGAAAGACCTGCGTTCATACGGTTCTTCTTTCTTTGCGATAAGACCGGAAGGCGAGCAGGAGGAGACTTGTGGAGAAGTTTGGTTTGGCTCCTTGCAGTATAGTGGGAACTGGCGGATGGATTTCGAGAAATATGCTCCCGGCGAGGTTCAGGTGACCGGAGGTATTAATTTCTGGGACCAACTCCTGGTCCTTCAGCCGGGAAAAAGTTATACAACCCCTAAACTGATGGTCGGATATACCAACCGTGGAATGGAGGGTGTTTCACAAAATCTGGCTTCTTTTACCCGCGAAAAGGTCTTATATCCTTCCCATCGCGATCAGGTTCGTCCTGTTTTGTATAATAGCTGGTATGCGACGACTTTTGATGTAAATGAAGAACATCAGCTGGCTTTGGCTAAAATTGCAAAAGAACTGGGTGTAGAGGTCTTTGTAATCGACGATGGCTGGTTTAAAGGTCGTGTGAACGATAAAGGCGGTTTAGGTGACTGGACTGTCGATAAGAATAAATTCCCTAACGGTTTGCAACCGATGATCGACAAGATCAATGCTATGGGATTGGATTTCGGTATTTGGATAGAACCGGAGATGGTAAACCCGAACAGCGACCTCTACCGCCAACATCCTGACTGGGTATTCCATTACCCGAACCGGACCCGGCATGAAACACGTAACCAGTTGATGCTTAATCTGGCACGCGAAGATGTCTATCAATATTTATATACCTGTTTCTCTACCTTGCTGCGTGAAAACAATATCAAATTCATAAAATGGGATATGAACCGCGGACTGACTGAGCCGGGTTTTCTGTCTGCACCGACCGACGAGCAGCGGGCGGTCCGTATTAAATATATCGAGAACCTGTACCGTCTGTTAGAAACGCTGCGTGCCGAATTTCCGGAAGTATGGTTTGAGAACTGTGCCGGTGGTGGTGGAAGAGTGGACCTGGGTATGATGGCACGTACCGATTTCTGCTGGGCAAGTGATAATACCGATCCGGTGGAACGTACATTCATACAGTATTCTTTCCTGAATGCGTTCCCTTCCAATTCAATGATCAGTTGGGTGACACAAGAGGACTGGCACGGTCAGAAGCATCCGCTGGAATTTAAGTTTGACGTATCTATGTGCGGGGTGTTGGGAGTCGGCTACGATATAACGAAATGGACCGATAAAGAGAAGGAAACAGCCCGTGAAAAGATAGCTCTTTATAAAGAGATACGGGAAACGGTGCATAAAGGAGATCATTATCGTTTGGTTTCCCCTTATGAAAATAACCGGAGTGTTCTACAGTTTGTCAATAAGCCGAAGACAGAATCTGTCCTGTTCGTTTATAATCTGGCTGAGTATCCTGATAATGTAATCCCGGAGATGAAACGCCCTAAAAAGGTAAAATTACGCGGTTTGGAACCGGAAGCATCCTATCGGATTGACGGGATGGAAGGACTTTATAAAGGTCGCCACTTGATGAATATAGGAGTCGAGTTCCCATTGTACGGAGCTTTCAAAAGCCGTATCTTCAAAATTGTGAAACAATAATAAAGCTAGCTTCTTAATATGAAAATTCTATCTGTATCAGCGTTCAGCGGTGGGGGATCGACTCTTGCCGCTGAATTGATTACATTAAGGAATCGTAACGGACTGGTTGCCCAGTTCACGAATTACGGTGCCCGTTGGGTAAGTATGTGGGCACCTGACCGTAACGGTTGCATGGGGGATATTGTACTTGGTTTCGATACCCTCGATGGTTACCGGATGGCAGGTGAACAGTATCATGGAGCGATTGTCGGCCGTGTTTGCGGAAGAATCAGCAATGCTTGTTTCCGGTTGGGGGATCAGGAGTATTTGTTGGCTTCCAACGATGCCTATGGCAAGCCTGTCCGTAATCATTTGCACGGTGGAATCGATGCTTTTCACAATCGTTTCTGGAAATCCCGTTCATTTCTTACTCCTGCCGGCGAGGAAGCTGTCGAGTTCTCCATTTATTCACAAAGCGGGGAAGAGGGTTATCCGGGTAACCTGCAAGTAAAGGTTACTTACCTATTGCAAAATAATAACTGTTTGCGTATGGAATGCGAAGCAACGACCGATCGTCTGACTCCTGTTAACCTGACAAATCATGCTTTTTTCAACCTGCAATCATCCTCCGGTCCTGCAGTGAAGAAGAATGTCTTATCCCATAATTTAACCCTGAATGCATCTGCCATCATCGCTTGTGACGGGGAATTGATTCCTACGGGAAGCTTGCTGCCTGTAGACGGCACTCTGCTCGATTTCCGTTCGCCTCGAACCATTGCCTCGTCTTTGGCAGAGGAACATTCGCAGATACAAAAGGGGAAAGGTTTCTCTCTGGCATATGCTTTGGATAGGAAGGAAGGGGAGGAATTGAACTTCGCCGCCGGTTTGTCTGATGAAACCTCCGGTCGAATTCTTGAAATATACACTGATCAACCCTCGGTACAGGTGTATAACGGCTATTTTATGGATGGAACGGATATAGGGAAAGATGGAATCCCCTATTATGCAAGTGCAGGGATTGCTATCGAAACACAAGGGTATCCGGATGCTCCGAATCAACCCGCTTTTCCTTCTGTTTTGATAGATAGTTCAAATAAATATAGCCATATAACAGAATATAGGTTTAAAACGATGTAATCCTTTAAAAAGACAGGTGAATGCATATCTGATAAATGCATCCACCTGTCTTTTTTTGAAAGATAAGGAATATAAACCCTATGAATGTATCTCCTTATAAACTTAATTTTGCTTTGATCGCTTTCGGGATTGCGTCCTTGTGCAACATGATATAAATGGTTTTGGCACGGACGAAGCTTTCAGACATATTCAGATAGCCGCCGAATTTATTACGGTCTGTACCCCAGGAATTCTTTGTGATGTAATATTTGGTTCCGTTCTGGTCTTTGGTAATACCGGTCAGGTGCATCAGATGGTCATCAGTTGTAACGAATGCTTCGAAACCCTGCTGACGGACTTCGGGAGTTACTTTGACTTCCGGATATGGCTGTTCGAATTTATACACTTCTTCCAGACGTTCCTTTTCATCCATCTTCTCGAAACGGGCACGGTCGGTATTGGAGAAGTCTTCTACCTTCTTCACTTCCGGGTTGATAGCTACGCCATTTTTGAAAGAGAAGCCTTTTTCACTGACATCACCGTCCCAACATACGGTGAAACCGTTGTTTAAAGCATAATCGACTGTCTCGATCATTTCGTCGAGAGGCAGGTTGTACATGAGTTGATGTTCCCAGTTGTCAGGTACTTCCACATCGAATTTTACGTAATACGGATGATGTGTGAAACTGGTTAGTTCGATGTAGTCATCCATATTTAATCCCAGAGATTCGGCGAACGATTTGGGAGTATATTCTTTCCCTTTGTAAGTGAATTTGGCAGGCAGTTCTCCCAGATAGGTGTCGAACAGGTTCCGGATCAGTTTGTCGTATTCCGGGCTGCGTTTCTTATTCTTGACTGCAACATTAGCAATAGCCTCCATGTACTGAACCATTTCACTGTGGTTATGACGTTCGGAGTCGTAGTTGATCCCTTTGTAAACCTCTTCGGGAACGATTCCTACCTGGCGGTATGCATTCTTGAAGGTATGGGACAGGCTGCCTTGCCCGATATTTCCCTCTCCGCGGCGCAGATAGTTATCTTGTAACTGGTTCATATATTTCTGACGCACGATAAACATTTCGGAAAGGTCGTATTCGCCTTTTCCCATGCGTAATAGTTCGGATTCCATAAAAGAGGTGGTTGCAAAACACCAGCAAGTACCGGTGGCAGCCTGGTTTTTTACCGGGGTAGCCGGAACGGTTACCACTTCGGTAAACTGATAACCTTGTGCAAACGTGCTGAATGCGGAAAGCAGCAAGGCACAGGAGATAAATAATGCTTTCATATGATATGTTGTTTATGTTATAATAATTCAGTTCTTAAAACCCTCTTGCGAACATCTTCCAGAATTCGTCTGCCATTTCCTGCCAGCGCTGCATGGTTGCCCCGGCGAAATCTGAGGTGTATCCTGTCAGAAAGGCGTTAGCTGCTTCGTTACCTTTCGCCTGCTGTATCTCTTTATACTGGCTTTCGACAAAAGGCAGTTCCCGCTGTCCTTTCTCTTCAAAATGAGTGATGGCAGTTTGTATTTTCTCTTTGGTCAGTCCCCAACGTACGGTAGCTAATTTGTTTGCTTCGCGGAACGACCAGATGGCTGCATCTTTCCGGTGACGGTGCTGCCCGCAGATACCGAAGCTGGGCGGAAGTGCGGTGGAACCGGAGAAAATAGGGATACGCGGACTTTGTCCCGGATTATCGAAAGATAACCAGGCAACACCGCCGACTGCATCGGGTAGCCAGTTGCGTAACTGGATCACATGCGAATAAGAACATTGAGGAACGGCTACCAGGCGGTTGCGGTCCACTGTGCCGCCTTTGATAGCATTCAGCATATTGATCATATCCGTCGTCATCCAGGGATTAGCTGCCGGACTCGTCACGGAATCTTTTTCAACACTGTCCTTCTTCTTGGCGAGGATTTTCAGATTCTTTGTCGTATCCCAGTCCGTACCTTCGTAAGTTGCACGTAAAAGCGCCATTACATCGGTAGCAGCAATCGGTTTATCCGGCTTGACGCTCAACGGAAGTTCTTCTGAATCGTAAGCCAGTTTCAGGGAAGGAGCGAGGCTGTTCAGGATAAAAAACTCGCGTAGGCTGAAAGATTTCAGTTCGCCGAAATAATTTCCGCCGCTGTAAGCCTTCCAGAAGCGGAACGGCTCTTTTCCATCCCATAACTTCATCTTCTTAGCTACATCGAACACATTATCCGAGGCCATATAATTATCTTTATCCTTCAAATCGAGTGTAGAGATACGGGAGATATTTGCTGAAACACTGACATGGTCATCCGGAATACGTACTGCCGCCCATACACCGCCGATCTTATCCGGGCCTTCTCCGAATATTTCGAATATCCATACCTCATTCGGATCGGCGATAGTCAGACATTCGCCGGAATCACCGTAACCGAATTCTTTTACCAGCTTTCCGATCAGGCGGATAGCATCACGGGCGGTCGAGCAGCGTTGCAGGGCGATCTTTTCCAGCTCTTCGATCATGAACATGCCGTTCTTGTTCTCCAGTTCTTTCCGTCCGGAGATCGTAGTTTCCCCGATCCCCAGTTGTTTTTCGTTCAGGCAAGGGTAGGAGGTGTTCAGGAACTGATACGTGGAATGTGCCTGGGGAATAGTTCCTTTCAGTTCCACATTCGTCTGGTCGTTCGGATATTCGGTGTGCATCCGTCCGTTGTAGATGGCAACTGTCGTGTCGCGGTCGTAGGTGGCAGCCGGAACGATATCCATCCAGGTGCGGTAGTTACCGTCGCATGTGTGGCTGGTCATTACCGAGCCGTCTGTCGAGGCCTTTTTACCGACCATAATACTAGTGCAGCTCTCCGGTGTGTTGACAGGTCGAGCGTATTCTATCTCCTGCGCAGTCGTAATGAAACAGTGGCAGATAAGTGTAAGAGTAAGGATAAACAATCTGTTCATGTGTTTGTCATTTGATTTAGTGGTTAAAGATACAAACTGTATCGGAATAAATCTATATATTTGCCCAAATCTAAAGTGTGTACGATAACATAACAATTATAGTCCCATGAGAAAACTATTTTCTATTGCTGTATTGCTGGTATTTCTGACCTTGCCGGCATTGGCTCAACTCACTTTGTTTCCCACTCCAGCCAAGGTGTCGGGTGGGAAAGGTTCTTTTACGATCGGTACGGCATCCCAGATCACCGGAAATGGCGGATATGCCGATCAACTGGCTAAAAAACTACCGTCCGAACTGAAAGGATCCGAACTGTCGGGCACTCCTTCGCAGGGAACCATCCGGTTGGTTCTGGACGAAAAACTACGTATGGCAGACGAGGCTTATACACTGACTGTCACCCCCGAATCTGTTTTATTGGAAGCCTCTTCCGAATCCGGTTTGTTTTATGCAAAAGAAGCATTGAAACAACTGGCCCGTTTCGGCAAAGGAACGGTGAGATCCTGTAAGATCGTCGATCAGCCGCGTTATGGCTGGAGAGGCTTTATGCTGGATGAAAGCCGTCATTTCTTCGGGAAGGAAAAGGTTAAACAGTATCTGGATATTATGGCTTCCCTCCGTATGAATGTCTTCCACTGGCACCTGACCGACGAGCCGGGTTGGCGTATCGAGATCAAGAAATATCCAAAACTGACTTCTGTCGGTGCTATCGGTAACTGGCATGACCCGAATGCACCCGCGAAATTCTATACGCAGGAAGAGATCAGGGAGATCGTTGCCTATGCGGCAGAACGTCATATTATGGTGGTTCCTGAATTCGATATGCCCGGACATGCGACAGCTGTCAGCCGTTCATATCCTGAATTATCCGGTGGCGGAGAAGGCAAATGGGATGGTTTCACATTCCATCCCTGTAAGGAAACAACTTACCAGTTCATCAGTGATGTGCTCGATGAAATCGTCTCTTTATTCCCTTCTCCTTATATCCATATCGGTGGAGATGAGGTTCATTATGGAAATCAAAGTTGGTTTACCGATCCGGAAATCCAGCAATTCATCAAAGATAAAAAGTTACAGAATGAAACAGGTCTGGAACATTATTTCGTGAACCGTGCCGCTGATATCGTAGCCTCCAAAGGAAAGACAATGATCGGTTGGGACGAAATTATCGATGCCGGCGTTTCTCCGGGTAAAGCAGTAGTTATGTGGTGGCGTCATGACCGTAAACACCAGTTGGTAAAGGCTCTGGAGAATGGCTACCAGGTGATAATGACTCCGCGCCGTCCTTTCTATGCGGATTTCGTTCAATACGGAGAACACAATGTCGGCCGTTTGTGGAACGGTTATAATACGATCGAGGATATTTACCGTTTCCCCGAACCTATTATCCATCTGACAAAAGATTATGAGGATCAGGTAATGGGGTTGCAGTTCTCTTTATGGACAGAACGTGTAGCAGATCCGAAACGTCTTGACTTTATGACTTTCCCGCGTTTGGTCGCTGTGGCAGAAGACGGATGGACTCCTGCCAAAGAAAAGGAATGCAGTTTGTTCATGAAGAAGTTGCCGTATTTCCTGGAATATCTGAATACATTGGGTATTTACTACTTCAATCCGTTCAATCCGTCATCTACCCCGGAACCGGATGCTCCGGCAAAGGAAGACGTGTTACAGAATGGTTGATCTGAAATAAAAAAGGGCGGAATCGATAACGGTTCCGCCCTTTTGCTTTTATGTATGAAGGTTAATATCTTTTCTTCCGTGCATTACGGTCTGAAGTATCGCGTCTCCAGGGTTTTTCACTGTTACGTCTGTCGCTCGTACTACCGCTGAAACCGCCTTCGCGTTTACCTTTGTAGCCTCCGCCACCTTTATAACCGCCTCTGGAACCACCATTGCCGCCACCGCGCGAATTGCCTCCGCCACGGCCGAAACCGCCGCGACTGCTTCTGCTGCCTTCGCCTTTACCCTGGGCCGGTTCTACGGAGATTCGTTTGCCGTCTATCTCAAAACCGTTCATGTTGTCCATGACACGCTGTGATTCGCCTTCCTCTACTTCGAAGAATGAGAAGCTGTCGCGCAGGTCGATCTTTCCGATTCTCACCTTGCCTGGAACACATTTATTGACCAGTTCGATCAACTGGTTCGGATAAAGACCGTCAGTTTTACCGAAGTTGAGGAAGAAGCGGGAGAATCCTTCTTCTGCCGTATGACTACGGCGTTCTCCGCGTTCTGTACGTTCGCTGCGGGCTGAGCGTTCGTCTACTTCCTGAATTTCGTCAGCATCTTTGTAGTAGTCGATCATACGGTTGAATTCCAGAGAAACAACACGTTTGATAATATCTTCTTTGTCCAGCCATTCCAGTTTACGGTAAATCTGCGGCATCAGTGTGGCAATCTCTTCTTCGTCTACCTTCACTTTTTCGATCTGGTCTACGAGGTTGAAAAGCTGCTTTTCACAGATATCGTGCCCGCTGGGCATTACACCTTTCTCAAATTTCTTCTTGATGATATTTTCGATCAGGCGGATTTTTCCTTTTTCCTTTACGTGGCAGATAGAAATAGAAATGCCTGTCTTACCGGCACGTCCCGTACGTCCGCGGCGGTGTGTATACGATTCTACTTCATCAGGCAAACCGTAGTTGATTACGTGTGTCAGATCGTCCACGTCCAGTCCGCGGGCAGCTACGTCGGTAGCAACTAACAGCTGGATATTTTTAACACGGAATTTCTGCATCACGTAGTCGCGCTGCGCCTGGCTCAGTTCGCCGTGCAGCGAGTCTGCGTTGTAGCCGTCTTGTATCAGCTTGTCGGCAATCTCCTGTGTTTCCTTACGGGTACGGCAGAAGACGATACCGTAGATGTTCGGATAATAGTCGGCAATACGTTTCAGTGCCAGGTATTTATCCTGTGCACGAACCATATAATAAATATCCTTGATATTCTTGTTTCCTTCGTTCTTGTTCCCGATAACGATTTCTTTCGGGTTCTTCATGTACTTCTTCATGATGCTGGCGATGCCCTGCGGCATGGTAGCGGAGAAAAGTAACATGTTACGTGCAGGCGGGACTTCAGCCAGAATCGCGTTGATACTGTCGGTGAATCCCATGTTCAGCATTTCGTCTGCTTCGTCCATAATGACGTTTTTGATCGTACCCAGATCGACAGTCTTACGGTTCATCAGGTCGAGCAGACGGCCCGGTGTAGCCACAACTACGTGTACACCGCGTTTCAGTGTCTTGATCTGACTTTCAATGCTTGAGCCTCCATATACCGGCAGTACCTTCAGGTTGTCGATGTATTTGGAGTAATCATTCAGGTCGTCGGCAATTTGCAGACAAAGTTCCCTGGTGGGACAAAGTATGAGTGCTTGAGGCTGATATCTTGTCACATCGATCTTCTGCAGGATGGGCAGACCGAAAGCGGCTGTTTTTCCTGTTCCTGTTTGTGCCAATGCAATTACGTCGTTGTCTTCTCCCAGCAAGAAAGGAATCACTTCTTCCTGTACCGGCATGGGCGATTCGTAACCCATTTCCTGGATTGCCTTCAATATGGGGGCGGCAACTCCTAATTCTTCAAATGTTTTCAAAATGTGATATATGTATATATAATAAATTCAGAGGGTACAAAGGTAGATAAATAATTCGGATTCACATTAATATAACAAAATATCTTTTAACGTGTCCCGTTTCTTTTCTGTCAGTCCTAACCCTTTTGACAGATATTTGTCTACCGAACCGTAATCTTTCCTGATCCGTTTCAGGACCAGATCGATCAACCCTTCATTGACAGTGACCAGCGTGGTGATCGTTTCCTGTGCATTCGTGCTCAGATCGCGCGCCATATAGGCCAGGTGTCCGATATTGATATTTTCGTTGGAAGCCATGTAATCTCTTACAACAGTCTCTTCCGGTATGCCGAGGGCGAAAAGTAACATGGCTGTCAGGTAGCCTGTACGATCCTTTCCCATCGAACAGTTCACCAGGATCGGATAATTATCCTCTTCCAGGAAAACATCGAGCGCTTTGGCAAATTGATCGCTGTAATCGGTTACGTATTGCAGATAAGTGTCCTGCATGAACAGCAGGCCGTCACCTTTACGCATCCGGTCTTCCTGTATCCGGGCGGTAACATTGTCCATATTCTTGATAGGAATAGGGATATGTATTATGTTTGCCTTTGAATAACGTAGCGGACTGGCAGCCAGCTCATCATTCCCGCGCAGGTCTATAACCGTTTTGATATGCAAATTGTTCAGGCGGATCGAATCCCATTCGCTCAGCGAACTGAGTTGTCCGGAACGGAAAACCTTCCCCCAACGGGTCGTTTTATGGTTATGGCTCGTCCCATAGCCTCCTATCTCGCGTACGTTCTGTATGCTGTCCATCGCAACGGAACGGGCACCGATCGTTTTAAAATATTTATCATTGAAAGACAGCAGGAAATATTTACGCGACATGTTGTCGTTCGTGATATAGGTAGTAACCCCGTCTTTTATGTTGGCGTATCCTGCAGGGAGAGATCTGTTGAATGTTTCGGGATTGTCGGAGACATACATCTTGAGTATACCTTCTATTTGCGGTTCCGTTTCCCATTTCAGTATATAATTCCCTATATCATCGCGCAGGCATATCGCCCGTATTTCAGGATTGTTGGAGGAACAACCCATAAATAGAGTGACACAAGCAAACAGAGAAAAAATCTTTACTAACATTGTTTTTCTAGCATACATACATCACAAAGATAATAAATCCTGATCTTTATCGTACGGGAGTTAATGATATTTAAGACTACTTGCGGTATGAAGCCGCGAATTCTTTAGAAATGTAATTATCATAGCTTTGGCATACTTCAGACGCGAGATCCATGCCGCAGCGGATAATCTTTTCCCATGTTTCTTTGCTTAAGCTAGGAAGATCATGATATCCGATATTATATTTCAGTAATCCGTAGATGATGCCGGCATTGAAATTGTCGCCTGCTCCGATGGTGCTGACCGGATTGATCGCATCCGTATCGAAATGTTCGGATAATTTGCCTGTGTAGAGGTTGACGCCGTTCGCTCCGTGCGTGGAGATAAACCGTTCACAATAGAATTTGATATGATCGGAATAGACCCGGTCAACATCTGTCTTTCCGAAGATGTTGAAGAAATCCTCGTCCGATCCTCGTACGATATCTGCATATTCCAGGTTCTCGAGGATGGTGGGAGTGAGGTATATCGCTTCGTGCGCATGTGCTTTCCGGAAATTCGGATCATAGTAAATGATCGCTTTCCGTTCTTTGGCGTATTCCAGAAATTCGATCGTTCGTTCCCGCAGGGCCGGATTCAAAGAATAATAGGATCCGAATATAAGGATATCATCCTGATTGATGACCGGCATCGGCACTTCCAACCGTTGTTTGGGGTAATCTTTGTAAAAGGTGTAATTGGCATTGTTATCTTCGTCGAGGAAAGCCAGCGATATAGGACTTTTCCCATCGGGGAAACGGTCTACCAGTTCCGTTGAGATATGATTTTCTTCCATAAATTTACGGATGATATCGCCTACGCGGTCGTTACCTACCTCGCTGATGAAAGAAACCGGAACGTCCAGCCGTCCCAGCGACACCAATCCGTTGAAGACCGAACCGCCCGGTACGGCTGTATGAGGCTGGTCGTTCTTAAAGATAATGTCGAGAATGGTTTCTCCGATGCCAATAACTTTTCTCATATAGAATGGTTTGTTTATAGTCTATTCGTTTTTGCTCTGTTCACGGCTTTTCGATCCGAGATAGCCGCCGTGATGCCGTTTGGCATAGTCTTTATTGTTGAAATTGATCCTTTTCATCGTACCTACGACCAGGATATCACCGATAACGGTCATTACTGTTGTCGATGTGGTCGGTGTAAGGCCCAGCGGACAAACTTCGCTCGGTGCTCCGGTAAGCAGGCATACGTCGGCATCCTTAGCAAGTGAGCTTTCCGGGTTACTGGTAATAACGATAAATTTCATATCGGGCACTAATCCGCGGGTCAGGTCGACGAGTTCCAGCAATTCGCGGGTTTTTCCGGAATTGGAGATCAGAAGCATGATATCGTTGTCGCGTACGATACCCAGATCGCCATGTTGTGCTTCGCTGGGATGCAGGAAGAAGGCTGGCGTACCGGTTGAACTGAATGTGGTAGCAATATTCATCGCGATCTGGCCGGCTTTCCCCATTCCGCTGGTGATCAGTTTCCCCCCAAGATCATGGACATATTTAACAATAAGAGTTACTGCATCTTCATAGCCGGCGGTTACCGGGATATTCAGGACTGCTTCAGCTTCCTGTTGCAGGATGCTCGCGATTGCTTCGTGTGACATAGCTACTTTATTATTTATACAATTATCTCTAACAGTTTGCAAAAATACGATTAAAAAAATCAATTCATCCCCCGTGTTTTATAAATTTTCGCTTTGGCGTCGTTGATACGTTGGAATTTCTCGTTAGCTGCTCTGTAGATATCTTCTCCTAAGGCAGCCACTTTGTCCGGATGGTGTTTTAAAGCAAGTCGGCGGTAAGCGGCACGTACCTCTTCATTGGTTGCCTCCGGAGTTATTTCAAGAACCTTATAGGCGTCTTCCAGTGTATTTGTTTCCAGGTTTAGTATCGATTCGACCTCTTTGTCTGACAAACCCATGGATAAGGCCACTTCTTTGAGGGCCTCTATCTCATTTGTGCATACATGTCCGTCGCTTTGAGCGATCTGGACTAGAAAAGCCAGGAGTTGAAGGCGTTCTTCGTAGCTCATGCTATATGCAATCTGTGTCCCGCATTCCCGGATGGTGTTTTTGAAAGCCATCGGGTTTTCATGGTCCATACGTTTTTGTTGTTCAAAAAGTTTCAGCAAAATATCTTCTCCTTGGGATACGGCCGTTTCTCCGAAATTTCTTCTGAGAAACTGGCGTACGAACTCCATTTCACTGTGCATGATCCGCCCGTCAGCTTTGATGACGTACGATGCCATAACGAGCATGGAGAAAAGGAAACTGTTCCGCTGACCCATATATCTGTCTTCCGGTGAGGGTTCATTTTCATAACCCCTTCCACCGTATGCCTGTCCCGCCTGATCGATTCCTTCATCAAACAAAGAACCGAATACGATGCCAGCCAAAGCCCCCAGAGGACCTAAAGCCATAAATCCGATAATACCGCCAATCCATTTACCTATTCCCATACGACTTGTTTTGTAAACTTTTCCGGCAAAGATATGAATTATTTTATTGGAATGATGTATGGTGTGTATAGGGAGGGTTAAGAAACCGTTTGGTTGTTCCCGAACAAATATAAAATACTACCCGATGTTTTTAAATTTACTATACGTACTAAATCAAATTACTACGGCGACTAATCAATGGTTGATAACCATCAACCGATTGGCCGACAATTGTCAACCGATCGGCTCATAATTATCGACCGATTGGCTGATAATTATCGGCCGCTGAAATGATACGATTGTTTCAAAGAATAGAATGGGCTAAACGGTTGGTAATGAGGTAATAACTTTGAAAGGCGAAGATAAGGATAAAACTACTGTGTTGCAAGAAAATTTTGCTTTCTTCAAAACTATTATGCGTTTATTTTAATAGCTGAGAGAGAAGCCTTGAAATTCCGCGAAAGAAATTGATTTTATCCACATATAATGTAATATAAAATCTTATATTTGCCACATAACGAGAATAGTTGATCTAAATGCTCTGAATATGAAACCGTTTAAGCAAGTTAACCTTATTATTATTGTGATTGGCCTTTTGTCTTGTCATTCAGGGCAACTCGATAAAGTATTACAACAGGCAGATTCTTTGATGACGAATGACCCGGATGGTGCATTGGCTCTTTTATCATCTTTCCCTCATCCGGAAACATTGAACCAGGCAGACTTTGCCGCTTATCAGTTGATGTATACGAAGGCGAAGGATAAATGTTATATGGATTTATCCTGTGATACCACTCTTATTTTGAAATCATTGGTATACTACAAAAAACACGGTAATGCTTCTCAAAAAGGCTGGTCGAATTATTATGCGGGCCGTGTCTATGAAGAGGCCGGAAAGCTATTTGAAGCTGGATTATACTTTCTGAAAGCGGCGGAATATGCGGGGGAGATACCAGACCCTCTGTTAGGAATGATGGCAAATTATTATTTGGGAGAGTTACACGATAAGCAGTATGCTTTTGATAAATCGCTGGAGGCTTATAAAAAGTCGTATGCTATTTACGATCAAACTTCCGGCGAGAAATATACTGGAACCTTATTGCATTCGATAGGCTCTGAATATGGGATAAACGGAAATCGGGACAGTGCTTATTTTTATTTAGAGAAGGCATTAGATATTGCCCGCGAACAGAAAGATACGATAGAAATGGCGGCTATATATAATGATATAGGGGTTTATTTGAAAGAAGATAGCCTGTATTTGAAATCGAAATGTTATTTGCAACAATCTTTATCTTTAGATAGTGATAGCAGCTGGATGATAACTCGAAAGATTACTTTGGCTGAAATTCATGCATATTTGAATGAGACTGATTCTGCATTCTTTTTATTGGATGGAATGAAATCTGTTGTGGAAGAATTGGATGATATAGAATTGCGGGCTATTTATTATTCAGCTTTAGCTAAAACAGAAGCTGCAAGTAAAAACTATGAATCGGCATCTTTTTACCAGAATCGATATGTAGCTTGTGTCGATTCTGTTTATCAGCTTCAACGTAAAGGTTCGTTAGCGGAGATTGAACAAATCTATAATTATTTAAAGTATCAGGAAGAGAATGAAAAATTGCATACGGTACAAGATGGCGCTATTGTAGTTGGCTGGATTATTTTGAGCCTATTGTTAGTTGTTTTTCTTCTTATTGGCGGGATGAAATGGAAGAAAAAACAAGATTTATCGAAGGCGGAAGATACGGTAGATGTTTTGCGAAAGATGGAAAAGGTAAATAAAAGCAACTGCAATAATGATGCTGGTAAAAAAGTTGCATTATCCGGTTATTCTGATGATGAAAAGGGTATGATGGTAAAAAAAGCGTTGCTTATGCAATTAAATATAACGAAAGTTTTGTCCCAACTGGATGAAAAATCGGAGAAAGAGCAATCTTTTCTTAAAAAATTTAATAGTTTGTTTTATGGAGAGCAGCATACTCTTGAGATTGATTGGAGTGAACTTTATTTGCTTATTGATTTATTATATAATGATTTTGCTAGTAAACTGAGAAAACATTATGGCAAAATTTTGTTAGAGAAAGAGATTCAGCTTTGCTGTTTGTTAAAAACGAATATGGATACTACGGAAATTGCTTGTGTAATGAAGCAAAGTATCAATACGGTTCGTACTCGGAAAACCTGTATACGAAAAAAATTGAAAGCTCCGGATGGAGCTGATATCATTATTATTTTGGAAGAAGGGGTAAATAATAAGGGTTAAAATTATTAATATATCATCGTGTGTCTGTCAAATATTAACTGTGGAAAATAGTATATTGATTTTTTATAAACGAGTGCATGTATAATCATTGATTATTAAGGTGTAATAAAATTTGAATATTAATAGTCCAGGATAAATATACCCTCAAAAAGGATTTATATAGGTTTGCTGTGGATAGCTTTGCTGTATCGAATCAAACAGATAGCAAGTTATGAAAAGAAAAATGATTAGTGTATTGTTAACGATTGTAATGATTTGTAGTACGACTTTTTTTGTGAAAGCAGATCAGGTGGAGATAAGAAGAACAAAAAGTCAGGGTGGGGTTCGCTCTATTTTGTTGGATCCTTCTCATCTCATGGTTAATCTGAACAATAATGTAATCCATGTTGATTTTCTCTTTTTACTGCGAGATGTCAATGTCTCTGTAGTCAGTTCGGATGGCAGACAGGTTCATCAACAAGTTATTTCTCCTCAAACTTCTTCGGTTGATATTGACTTAAGCGGAGAAGAGTCGGGAGTATACATGGTTTATTTTACTGATGCGACTGGTGTTTGTTTGTATGGTAAGTTTGTTATATTATAAATTTTTTATTTATGAAAAATATTTATTATCTTTTCTTTTTGTGTCTGTCATTAGTCTCTTGTGCAGAAGATGATAAAGAGTCGTTCAACCTAATCTTGAATCAAACATCTTGGTCAGGAGAGTTAACATTAAGTAATCCAGAGGAGATAGTATATAATATAAACATAGTTTTTGAAACAGAAAATTCAGGAGAATATTATATAGATAAGTTTATTCCGGAGCTTCCATTTTCCTATAAAACAACATTAAAATATAAAATTGATTCTAAAATAATACTTATTGAAGGTGGATATAATAATATTTTAACAGGTTATTGGTGGGTTGTTAGTAACGATGAAAACAGACTAATACTGAAAAGAAATATTAATACTGAACAGGATTGTGATACATTAGATTTAATTAAATTGATATAGTTATGAAAAGAACAGTTATTTTTTTTATTTTAAGTGCCTTGATTTTTTCTTGTACAATGGAAGATGAGGCAGATAATGATCTCTCTTTGAAATCAGAAAGTGTTAATGCTTGTAAAACAGTAGTTTTGAAAGAAAGGGATCCTAAATTTCCATTAGAATTTCCTTTACGTAATAAAACAAAAAATTCTACAACTTCATTTGCCATGTCTTCCAATGAAGACTTTTTAGGATGTACATATAAACTACAATATTTTCCGCTAGGAACTGCTCAGAACGTAGGGGTCCCTATAGTTAATATAAAGAAGCTAAAGGAAGAGTATGAGGATTTTTATGTTAAAGAAAGGAACATTGGGATTCAAAAATCAGACGTTTTTTCATATGCAAGTTTTGAGAGATATTCGCACAAATCAAAGGATTCTGAAAAAGTAACTCATGGTGTAAATCTTAATTTTAAATTGTTTTCTATAGGAAATAAAGGTACTATCGAAAATATATATGGAAAAGATGTTGCTAATGAAACCAACAGGGTATATGGTGAATTTAATGCAGAGGTTCTCGGTAAAAGATATATTTTAGAGACAAGTACTAATGCTTTGAATATGATTAAATTGGGATATTTGAACCCTTCATTTAGAAGTGAATTGTATTCAATAACTATGGCAGAATTTGTAAGAGAATATGGGACTTTAGTTTTAAGAGACTTTTATACGGGAGGACGAGTTTCTGCTATTTATTCTGGAATATATACGTCAAATGATTTGGTAGAAACTAAAGAGAAAAATATTGATAATGATATAAATGCCTCATATGGGCCAAAGAAAGATGTAAGTGGTAGTGGAAATTTAGGGATTGGACTTCATTATTATGATGAAACTAAAATGTCTAAAAAAATAACAAATATGACTTTATCTGTCAAAGCAGTAGGTGGTAATTTATCTTTCTCTTCTTTTTCTTCTCCACAGGGTTTGACACAAGTTAATATAGATTTGAGTAGTTGGATGTCTTCTATGGCTTCACCGGATTCATATAGAATGATAGATATAGAGTCTGAAGGTCTAATGCCAATATCTAATTTTGTATTGGAAAAAAATATAGTACAACATATTAATGATTATCTTTATGGACAATCTATTGGGCAGCCAATGGAAGTACAAGAGCCTTATATTGAAGTATTACGTCGAAATATACAGGGGATTACAATGTTAATAACTTCGTTAGTAACGAAAAATGATGATAGAGTATTGATTGATCTTAAAAATATAACTCCTGTTTCTGAATCAAAAAAACAGGAGTATATACGACAAATTGCTAATGAAAAAAGTAAAGTTTATGGTTTGAAAATTATTAATACAACAATCTCAAATGATACACTTCCAATACCTCCTAAAAATTGTTTCCAACTAGGATTTTATAAAGAAGAACTATTTTCTAAATTTATTGATAAGGAAAATAATACAATCTATTTGTTATACAATGGAACTAAAACAAAAGAATCTAACGAATTAATAATAAAGAGAGATTTTATTAAAGAAATGTTTTCTAATGCAAGACAGTCATCAGATATTGATGAAAATGGGGTTTCTATTTCTCTTCCTAAAGCGGTAAAATGTGGTCTGTCTATATACAATTATGATAGAACTCTTAATTTATACGGCTTGAAGGATTTTGTTAATAAATTGCCAACAATAAATATTGACAAAGGAGATTTATTAAATTATGAGCTAATTTCTTTGTAATTAGCTTTAAATATTAGATTATCTACCTTTATTATGATAGTGGAATACATTTCCATCATTCTTTATACGCAGGATATGAATATTACGTGTACATAAGACTATGATGGTTTGTATTTACTATCAGCTGAAATTTATAAGGATATTATTGTAGAATTTTTTCTTCATTCTTCCCCTATCTCTTTATTTGTTGTATTTTTGCAGGTCAATAAAGCAAAAAGAAAACAATGCATTACTTCTCACATATTTTATCCAATGGTCTTCGTATGGTACACTTGCCGATGGAATCGCCGGTTTCGTACTGTGGATTTGCCGTGAATGCCGGAACTCGCGATGAAGAAGCGAATGAGTTCGGTCTGGCTCATTTCGTGGAACATATGATGTTTAAAGGTACTGAAAAACGTAAAGCATGGCATATCCTGAACCGGATGGAAAATGTTGGTGGCGAGTTGAATGCCTATACGACGAAAGAAGAGACATTCGTTTATTCCATCTTCATGGAAGAACATTATCAGCGGGCATTTGAATTGTTGACAGACCTGATCTTTCATTCCCAGTTTCCGCAGCAAGAGATTGAAAAAGAGGTCGATGTGATCCTGGATGAAATAAACTCCTATGAGGATAGCCCATCGGAACTTATCTTCGATGAATTTGAAAACCTGCTTTATGACGGACACGCTTTAGGACATAATATATTGGGCGACGAGGCCTCTCTGTTGACATTTGACTCTGAATCCGGACGCTCCTTCATGCGCCGTTTCTATGCGCCGGAAAATATGGTATTCTTTTCGATGGGACGGGTTGATTTCAATAAAATCGTGAAGATGGCCGAAGGACTTTTGTCGGATATTGCCTTTCCGGTAGCTCCGCGTAACCGGATCGCCCCTGATGCCATAACGCCTTGTGTGAAGAAAATCAGTAAGGATACGCATCAGGCACATGTGCTGATCGGCAGCCGTGCCTATAGCCTGCATGACGAAAAGCGGATCCCGTTGTTCCTCCTGAACAATATGCTGGGTGGACCGGGTATGAATAACCGTCTGAATGTATCGCTTCGGGAAAAACACGGACTGGTTTATAACGTCGAATCGAATGTCACATCTTATACGGATACAGGATTAGCCAGTATTTATTTCGGAACGGACCCGAAGAATATGGAAAAGGCTTTACGTCTGGTCCATAAAGAACTGGAAAAAATACGGGACAACAAATTGTCTGCGACACAACTGGCAGCAGCTAAGAAGCAGGTGATCGGCCAGTTGGGCGTTTCCGGAGATAATAAGGAAGGGCTTTTCCTGGGATTGGGGAAAAGCTTCCTGCATTACAACCGGTATGATACGTTGCCGGAGGTCTTTGCCCGGGTCGAAAGCCTTACGGTTGGAAACATTCAGGAAGTCGCAAATGAAGTCTTTGCGCCGGAACGTTTATTCAGTTTGATCTATCAATGATCCTGTTACCAGCATTCCGCTTTGTCTTTTAATTCCGGGATACTGTTTTTATCGAATACCGGACTTTTTATTCCTTTCCGTTTTTGTACGACATAATCTTTCAGCAGAAGGAATGCCTGGCGACTGAGTAAGGATATGGCAATCAGGTTGCAGATAGTCATCGTTCCCATCGTGATATCTGCCAGGCTCCATGCCAGATCGAGACTGGCTAAAGCTCCGAACATGACCATTCCACCGACCAGGAGGCGGTAGATAAGCAAGATGCTGCGTTTCCGGGTAATGAACCGTATGTTTGCCTCTCCATAGTAATAATTGCCGATGATGCTGCTGAAGGCAAAAAGCAGGATGGCAACAGCTACAAAGATACTTCCTATACTCCCTATCTCATTGGTCAGAGCTTGCTGGGTGAGTTGCACGCCGTTGACGCTCCCGTCGAGCGGTGCCCCGCTGAAAAGAATAATAAATGCCGTACAGGTACAGATGATCAATGTGTCGGTGAAAACACCCAGTGTTTGTATTAGTCCTTGTTTTACGGGGTGAGAGACCTGGGCGGTGGCAGCCACGTTCGGTGCAGAACCCATACCTGCTTCATTACTGAATAGTCCCCGTTTAATTCCCTGCATCAGAGCTGCCCCGACAGTTCCGCCGATAGCCTGTTCCCATCCGAATGCACTGCTGACAATTAGTTTGATGACGGCCGGTAGTTCTGTTATATTGAAGACTACGATACCTAAAGCCAAAGCCACGTAACCGAGTGCCATTACCGGAACGATAACGCTGCTAACCTTGGCGATCCGTTGAATACCACCGAAGATAATCAGGATGGTAAGTACGGTTAATATACCGCCAAGAATCCGGTGGTCGAATCCGAATGCTCCTTCCCAGGCGGCGCAGATCGTATTGCTTTGCACGGAATTAAATGCAAATCCGAAAGTAATGGAGATCAGTACGGCAAAAAGTACGCCCATCCAGCGTAATCCAAGTCCGCGTTCCATATAATAAGCAGGTCCGCCGATGAATGAGTCTTTCCCTTTTCTTTTATATAACTGTGCCAGTGTCGATTCGACAAAGGCACTGGATGCACCCAGTAAAGCGATGATCCACATCCAGAAAACTGCCCCCGGACCTCCTACGGCGATAGCTGTTGCTACTCCTGCCAGATTACCGGTCCCTACACGGCTGGCTAACGATACGGCAAATGCCTGGAAAGAGGAGATGTGTTTTTCACCGTTTTTAGATTTTCCGGCGGAGTCTCCAAGTAATTTTATCATCTCCTTTATCATGCGGAACTGTACGAAACGTGTTTTGAACGTGAACCATACAGCGCAACCTAAGAGCATGATTATTAATATATACGACCATAAAATGTCGTTGATGCTATTTATCCAGGTATTTAATATATCCATTGATTTTATTCGTTTTGCTTCAAATATACGTCTTTTTCTTTTTTATTCTGTAACCTTTTTTCGATTTGCATCGTCTTATGAATAGAAACAAACGAAAGGCAGGAAAGGCCACCCTGCAATAGATAAAAAATAATAAACTTATGAGACGGATTATATTCGGGATCATGCTGCTGGGCTGCATGGTACAGGGAGCTTTTGCTCAAAATTTAGGAATAAAAGGTTTGGTCAGGGATAGTCAGAACAAAGAACCATTAGAGTTTGCCAATGTTGTACTGCAAACAATGGATTCAATGTTTATTACCGGAACAACTACCGATGAAAAAGGTAATTTTGTTTTGGATAAGATGAAATCAGGCGATTATTTGCTGGCTGTTTCCAGTCTGGGATATGAGACACAGTATGTCTCTTTGAAAGGATTTAATAAAAGTGTGACATTGGGCGATATACCGATGGAGAATGCATCGGTTTCGTTAGACGGTGTTACGGTCAGTGCTTCGAATACGAGTAGTCGTTCCGACCGGAAACTGGTGTTCCCGTCCGATCGGCAGGTTAAGGCTTCTACCAACGGGATGGATCTGTTGCAACAATTGATGCTGCCGAAGATACAGGTGAATCCGCTGTCGAATGAAATCAAGATACCGGGAAATGGGGAAGTTCAACTTCGTATTAATGGTGTAAAAGTGGAGCTCGATGAAGTCAAGGCATTGCTCCCTTCCGATATTATCCGTCTTGAATATCACGACAATCCCGGATTGCGTTATGGCAATGCGGAAGTTGTGCTCGATTATATCGTTCGCCGTCCGGAGACAGGGGGAAGTTTTAGTGTGGATATGAGCCAGGGTGTGAATGCATTATGGGGAGAACATCGGGTTTCAGGAAAGATCAATCATAAGAAATCGGAATTCGGTGCTTCTTACCGGATCGGTCCGCGTGACTTTTACGGTCTTTCCAGAGATAATGAGGAGATATTCCATTTGGGCGACGGAACGGTTTTACACCGGAAAGAAGAAGGTGAACCGGCTCATGGGCGTATGTTCATGCATAATCTGAATCTGAATTATAGTGTACAGGATCAGGAGAAGTATTTGTTCAATGCCACCTTCCGCTACTGGAGTAATCATCAACCGCATTGGGATTACCGTGGTATTTTATCCAATCAGGAAAATCTATCAGACTATGTGGATATGGTCGATCTGAATAGTTCAGATAATCAGGTTCCTGCGTTAGATTTATATTATCAGCGTAATCTGAAAAACGATCAGACATTGGTCTTTAATGTGGTCGGAACTTATAATCGTACCTCCTCTCATCGCTTTTATCAGGAAAGCCGTGGTGAAGATTTGCTGACGGATATTAATAACCGGGTTTCAGGTAATAAATATTCAGTGATCGGTGAAGGTATTTATGAGAAAAAGTTGGGGAATGGGAACCGTTTGAGTACCGGAATTCGTCATACGCAGTCATTTTCTAATAATGAGTATCGTAACGGACATGATTATAATACCCGTATGAATCAGTCGGAAAGTTTTCTTTATGGCGAGTTCAAAGGAAAGGCCCGGAAACTGGATTATACTCTGGGGGTTGGTGTGTCACGTTCCTATTACAAACAGGATGGAACAGATGATTCTTATCAATATTATACCTTCAATCCGCGATTTACATTGCAATATGCTTTGCCCGGACAATCTTTTATCCGTTTGAGAGGTTATGTCGGTAATTCTTCTCCTTCTTTAGGAAATCTGAGTGCTATTGAGCAGGTGATCGATTCTTTGCAATTGCAACGCGGTAACCCGCAACTGGAAGCTTATATGCGTTATCGCTTAGCTCTTACTTATGAGTATCAGAAAGGAATCTTTTATACTAATTTAGACGGTGCCTATGAATATCTTCCTAATCCTATTATGGATGAAAAATACCAGGAAGGGAACAAGATCATTCAAACCTGGGATAATCAAAAGAACTGGCAGCGTTTGACAGGTTCGGCTATGTTCCGTATCGGACCGATCAAGGATATCCTGCAGTTTTCATTTACCGGCGGTGTGAATCATTATATCAGTAACGGGAATACTTATTCTCATCGGTATACGAACTGGTATTGTGAAGCACAAGCCTCTCTGACCTGGAAGAAGTTCATGCTGATGTATCAGATGAATACGAACTGGAACTGGTTCTGGGGTGAGACATTGGAGGGCGGCGAAAATATTCAGATGTTTATGGCGCGCTACAATCATAAGAATCTGTCGTTGGGAGTAGGGGCAATTAACCCGTTCTCTGATAACTATAAAGTAAAGACGGAAAACTGGAACCAGTATGCATCTTATAAGAAAGCGATGTATATCAAGGAAAGCTCACGTTTGTTCGTTGTCTCTTTAACCTATAATTTCTCATTCGGTCGTACCTATAAAGCTGGTCAGAAACGTTTGAACAATGCCGATAACGACTCCGGTGTGATGAGTACGGGTAAATGATATTCTTTGTATCTTTGAAAAAAATTAAAGATAAGAAAGTATGAAAGCAATTGAACCCGCTTTGATAAAGGATAATTTTATTGAGATTATCGGTAAAGAGTGGATGCTGGTGAGTGCCGGTGACAAAGACAAGTTTAACATGATGACGGCCAGTTGGGGCGGCGTAGGTTTCCTTTGGAATAAACCGGTTGTATTCGTATTCATTCGTCCGGAGCGTTATACCCGTGAATTTGTCGATGAAAAGGGATGTTTTACACTCTCTTTTCTGGGTGAAGAGCATAAAGCTGCGCATAAAATATGTGGTTCAAAATCCGGACGCGATATAAACAAGGTCGCTGCGACAGGTTTGACTCCTTATTTTACAGAATTGGGAAATCCTTGTTTTGAAGAATCCCGCCTGACGTTGGAATGCAAAACGCTTTATGTAACAAAGATGGATAAGAATAGCTTTGTCGATCCGGCTTTGTATGAAAAATGGTACAGCGCGATGGCTGGCAATTTGCATAATGTATATGTGGCAGAAATATTGAATGCCTGGGAAAAGTGATTTTACCGTAATCCGAGTTCCCTGAGCATTTGCTCCGTATGGGTCAGAAAATACTTCGTTAACTGATAATGTTGTGTTTCCTCATACGGAGTGATATGTGCTCCATCCTCTTCTATGGAATAAATATCTGCATCCGGATAAGCCATGATGATCGGCGAATGGGTGGAGATGATCAATTGGCAACCTTGTGCCACCAGTTCATGGATCCTGACCAATAAGGCCAGCTGTCGTTGAGGCGAAAGGGCTGCCTCCGGTTCATCGAGGATAAAGAGGGTGTTTCTTCCTGCATAGTTCAGGAATGTACTGAGAAAGCTTTCCCCGTGCGATTGTTCCAGTAAGCGCCGTCCTCCGTAGGCTCCTAAAGAATAATCACGCCCATAATCTAATATGTCTTTCATCGATTTGGCATCGATTTCTGCGGCATGATCAAAAAAAGACTCGGCACGGAAGAAGAAATGGTCGAAAGGTTTCCGTTCTTCAATCAGCCGGATGCATTGCGGCAAAACGTTTGAATAGGATTTCCAAGCTTCTTTCCCGTCGTACAACATGCCTTGTTTGCTTTCATCCCGTTCTTCATATTTGAACATGATGCCTTCCAGCAGGGTCGATTTGCCTGCACCGTTTTCACCGACCAGAAAAGTAACCGGTTGCCGGAAAACAATCGATTCGATATAGCGTACGGCTGCCGCACGGAAGGGGTATTTCAAATCTTCTACCGGTCCTTCTACTTCTGCCGGATTGGTCAGTTTTACTTGTTTGAGGTAAATCATAGTTTTCTTTTTTACAAATGTATATAAACTTCTTTGTTTATTCAAACGACAGGTATGGTGTCAGCCTTTCCCGGTCGGCATCGGTGAACTCTTCGAGGAGCTGAAAGTTCTCCCAACCGGTCAGTTTACCTTTTTGCTTTCGTAATTGTCCGATGATGCGGGCCTGCCGGTAGTTGATGTAAGGATGTTTTTGCAAATCATTCATGGATACTTTATTGACAATTAATCGACAGATTAAAGACAGATCTGCCGAAAACCACGATTTCATCGTATTGTATCGTTCTTCGTCGATACCATATACTTCGTGAAGCTGGGAGACAGAGTAGAAGCCACCTAACAACTCTCTGTATTTAACAATCCGACGGGCGAATGTACTTCCGATTCCGGGCACTTTTTTTAGAATTGTAGTATCGGCTGTATTTAGCTCGACTATGGTTCCGGCAGGATATTTTTCAGTTTTAGGAAAAGGTTTCCTTCCGAGTGTATTTTTAGTTTCTTTCGGATGAAATTCTTTTTTCTTCCGCGAGGAATTGTTTTTACTACCGGATGAGGGTATTTGCCGTTTTCCCGTATCAGCGCCTTTTGTAATTGTATTTAAAGTTGTTTTAACCGGTTCTGTAACCTTTTTATTTTCATCGGCAAAATAGTCCGGTTTATTGTCTGTCACAAATAAGATGATCCAGGATATAGAGATCAGACAGAGTAGGAGAGTCAGGGCCCTACGTTCCCCTTTGGAAAAATAAAGTAAATCTCGCCAGTTCATAGTTTATAAGATATTATGGTTTGATATTTCGTCTGTTTCTGATGTGTGAGATGTATTTTTAAGAGAAATATAGAACTCATCGGAAATATCTATAGGCCGTATTTCTGTGCCTTCCATTCCCGCATTTTTTGTTTGATTTCATCCAATGTATAAAAAGGCCCTTCTTCGGCTTTGCGGACACGAGCAATTAGTTCTTCTTGGGTCATATTTAATCCGGGAAGTAGTTTTCTTTCCTTTGAAAGGGTTTTAATTTCAAGGGGGACGGTTTTGATTTCCATATTGTTATTTATTAAATGATGAATACTCTGTTACAAAGATATAAGTTACTTGCCAATAAACAAGTAACTTATAGCGTTTATTTTTCAAAACAGAGCGGTAATCTTCTTGATCAGGCCTAATTCGTTCAGGAAAATAAGTCCGATAGCTGCCGGGGCGATGTATTTGATAAAGAAAGCGTATGTATTGAAGAAATAGAAAGTAATTGTTCCCTTGTTTGTCAATTCTTCTTTCAGTACTTTCTTCTCGATCCGGAGTCCTACAAAAATGCAGATCATCATACCTCCGATAGGCATCATTATTTTGGCTGTCAGATAATCTAACGCGTCGAAAAGGATCAGGCCGCCGATCGTGTATTCTTTAAGCAGACCGAAAGATAATGAGCTAAGAGCACCGATGATAGCGACACCTATAGATACGATCCAGGCCGCTTTTTTTCTTGTCATGTGATATTCTTCGTGGACGTAAGCTGTAGCGACTTCATGCAAAGAGATGGTTGAGGTCAATGCAGCCAGAGCCAGCAGAATGAAAAAGATGAATGACCAGATATTTCCAAACGGGAGTTGCTCGAAAATATTAGGAAGAGTAATAAATACTAACTCCGGACCTGCTGTCGGTTCAATGCCGAAGCTGAATACAGCCGGAAAAACCATGATACCGGCCAGTAATGCTACGAATGTATTCAGAACAGTTACCTGTATGGCCGTCAGCTGCAGGTTGGTATCTTTCCCGAAATAAGAAGAATAAGTGATCAGGCAGCCCATACCTATACTTAGTGAAAAGAAAGTCTGTCCCATCGCACTTAAAACGACGGAAGAGGTAATCTTTTCAAAATCGGGTTTGAACAGGAATGCCAACCCTTCGTCCACACCCGGCAGAGTAACCGAACGGATACAGAGTATGAGTAATATAAGAAATAAAGCGGGCATCATTATTTTGGAAGCCCTTTCAATCCCTTTCTCTACGCCGGAGACAATAATGAAATGGGTCAACGCGATAAAAACGATGGTCCATCCGATAGGACGGAGTGCACTGGATGAAAATGTTTCAAAGTCTGTAGTGAATTCTGCCGTTGTTTTCCCGGACAACGAGCCGGTCATCGCCTGCCATATATATTCCAATGTCCAGCCGGAAACAACCGCATAGAAGCCCAATATCAGGAAAGCAGCTAAAACCCCGTTGTAACCGATCAGCGACCATTGTGTTCCGGGAGCCAATTCTTTGAAAGCCCCTGCTGCATTTCTACGCGAATGACGGCCGATAAAAAATTCGGTGATCATGATAGGAAGTCCGAGTAAAACAGTACATATCATAAAAACAAGCAGGAAGGCGCCACCGCCATTCGATCCTACCATATAGGGAAAACGCCAGATGCTGCCCAAGCCTACAGCGCACCCGACGGTTGCTAATATTACTCCGATTTTACTGCCGAAAGTTACTCTCTCTTTATTTGCCATAAATAATTTATACTCTTTCTGTTTATTGTAAAACAACCCCGTCTTTGATATGTATTACGCGGTCGGTATTTGCAGCCAGTTGTTCATCATGGGTTACGATAACGAATGTCTGGTGCATCTGGTCACGCAACTCAAAGAAAAGGCTGTGTAATTCTTCTTTATTTTTGGTATCCAGGCTCCCGGATGGTTCGTCTGCCAGGATCACAGACGGATTGTTGATCAGTGCCCGTGCTACGGCGACCCGTTGCTTTTCTCCTCCGGATAATTCTGCCGGTTTGTGGGTCATACGGTCTGATAGTTTCATGAAATCAAGAATCTCTTTGGCCTTTTTCTCGGCATTGGCTGCCTTTTCCTGCGCAATCAGGGCTGGGATCATGACATTTTCCAGTGCGGTAAACTCAGGTAATAGCTGATGGAATTGAAAAACAAAGCCGATATTCTTGTTACGGAAGGATGCCAGTTCTTTTTCGGATAACTTGCCGGTTTCGGTCCCGTTAATGAACAATTGTCCATTATCCGGTGTATCCAATGTACCGATGATCTGAAGCAGCGTTGTTTTTCCCGCGCCGCTTGGACCGACAATAGCTACTATCTCGCTTTTATTAATCGTGAGATCGATGCCTTTCAGCACTTGTAAATTCCCGAAACTTTTGGTAATGCCCTGCGTCTGTATCATTTGATTATATATTTCTTATTACATAGGAAGCCAGATAACAGCCGAAAATAGCCGGCATATACGAAACCGTTCCGGTAGTTGTCCGCTTACATTGTTCATTTTCCACTTCTACCACTGCTTCCGGGTTGGCTATCTCGGTCGAAAAAACAACCGGGATTCCTTTGTTCAGTCCCATTCCCCGAAGACGTTTGCGTACGGCTTTAGCCAATGCACAGTTGCAGGTCTTTGAAATATCGGCTATTTTTACCTGCGACGGATCGAGTTTGGCACCGGCTCCCATTGAGGAGACAATTGGGATCTCATGCCTGTGAGCATAATATAATAAGTACACTTTCGGACTGAGTGAATCGATGGCATCCACGATGAAATCGTACTTTGTGGCAGAAAGAACTTCTTCTGTCCGCTCGTCACGCAGGAATTCATTGAGTACCGTCAGTTTTAACCGGGGGTTGATATCGAGTAAACGTTGGCCGACAACTTCTGCTTTCTGCATCCCTTGTGTGGAATGTAAAGCGGGCAATTGTCTGTTGATATTACTCTCATTCACCGTATCGGCATCGACAATGGTCATGCGTCCGATACCGGCCCGGCAGATCTGTTCGGCGGCATAAGCTCCGACGCCTCCTAATCCTACAACCAGCACATGACAATGCGATAAGTACTCCATCCGTTCGGCACCCAGCAAAAGTTCCGTCCGTGTGTTCCAATTGTAACTCATTAATATGTTTTTGAGCACAAAAGTAATAAATCAATCAGAAACCGCCTTTTTATTAGTCATCTTTTAACTATTCCTTTATTCTGGGCTTGTCCGGGTGATTAAAAAGCTGTAATATTGTGCGCTTAAATTTAAAATACGATGAAGATAAGACGCTATTTGATGCTGGTTGCAGCATGTACTTTCTTTTTAGGAAAAAGTTTTGCTGCCAATAATGAGAAACCGTTCGTGATACCTGAATTGCAGGAATGGAGAGGTGCCCAGGGAATGTTTACACCCTCTGCCACTTCCCGTATCGTTTGGTTGGGAAAAGATTCGGCTGTTGCCCGTGTCGCTAATCAGTTCGCTGAAGATTACGAAACTATGTTCGGGCGTAAACTGACTGTTGTACAGGGGAGAGCCTCTGCCGGTGACTTTGTTTTTTCATTGTCCGGCGACAGACAGTTAGGTGAGGAAGGTTATGCTGTAAGAATTGCAGACCGTGTAAGCATATCTGCTCCTAAAGCAAAGGGCTTATACTGGGCAACCCGTACGATCCTTCAGATGACGGAACAAAACAGTGATCAGGCATTGCCGAAAGGTGCTGTGCGTGATTATCCGGATTATGCGATCCGTGGTTTTATGATGGATTGCGGACGAAAGTTCATTCCGATGGATTTTCTGCGTGACTACGTGAAGATGATGGCGTACTATAAAATGAATACATTCCAGATTCACCTGAATGATAATGCCTTCAAACAATATTATGAACATGACTGGAATAAGACCTATTCCGCTTTCCGTCTGGAGTGTGAAACGTATCCCGGCCTGACTGCCCGTGACGGTTATTATACGAAAAAGGAATTTATTGCTTTACAGGAGCTGGCGGATAGCCAGGGTGTCGAGATCATCCCGGAAATAGATGTCCCGGCACATTCTTTAGCTTTGACGCAATACCGTCCGGAAATTGGTAGCGAAGAATATGGAATGGATCATCTGGATTTGTTTAAACCGGAAACTTATCAGTTTGTCGACAGCTTGTTCCGTGAATATCTGGAAGGACGGAATCCTGTGTTCAGGGGCAAAAGAGTTCATATCGGGACAGACGAATATTCCAATAAAAAGAAAGATGTTGTAGAGAAATTCCGCGAATTCACCGATCATTATATCCGTTTTGTTGAAGGTTTCGGCAAGCAGGCCTGTGTTTGGGGTGCCTTGACTCATGCCAACGGCGATACTCCTGTTAAGTCTAAAAACGTATTGATGAATGCCTGGTATAACGGCTATGCAGATCCGAAGGAAATGATCAAACAGGGATACGATCTGGTCAGCGTTCCCGACGGTTATTTGTATATCGTTCCGGCTGCCGGTTATTATTATGACTACCTGAATACGGAGAAGTTATATAAAGACTGGACACCGGCACATATCGGAAAAGAGGTTTTCCCAGAAAAGCATAAACAGATCAAAGGCGGTATGTTTGCCGTTTGGAATGACCATGCAGGTAACGGAATCAGTACGAAAGATATTCATTACCGTGTCTTTCCGGCTATGCAGACACTGGCTGTCAAGATGTGGACCGGCAAAGACTGCAAGGTGCCTTATGAAACGTTCAATACTTCACGTGTCGCATTAAGCGAAGCACCGGGGGTGAATGTGGCCGGGCGGATCGGGAACAAACCGCGTACAGTTTATACTCAGGATGCTTTGCAGCCCGGAATGAAAACCGGTTTGAAAGAGATCGGCTATCAATATACTGTTTCTTTCGATATTAAGTCTGTTCCCGAAGCAAAAGGGACCGAGTTGTTTCGTTCGCCGGATGCTGTTTTTTATCTTTCCGATCCTGTTTCAGGAAAGCTTGGATTTGTCCGTGACGGCTACCTGAATACGTTCAATTATCAGTTTTACCCCGATGAAATGGCTTCAATTGCTATCAGCGGTGACGAAAAATCGACTCGTTTGTATGTGAACGGACAGTTGAAGGAAGATCTGACAATTCAGAAACGTTTCTTTAACGGAGGTAAGGATTCTATGAGTTATGTCCGTACATTGGTTTTCCCGTTGGAGAAGGCCGGCGATTTCAAGAGTACGATCACGAATGTGGAAGTATTGAATTATTGCAAGTGATAAATGAAAGAAGTAATGTTTTAGTGTAAAAGCTCTTTTTACACTAAAACATTGCATGGATAGCTAAAATCGTACCTGCAACCGTACCTGCATCATATTGATTCCGCATTTGCCTAATAATGAATACTTATCCATCCAGAGATGGGCGTAGTTCAGGCGGGAGGAAATATATGTATTGAAATAATAATTGATGCCGATAGATAGATCGTGCTGGCTTCCTCCTGTAATATGACTACTGAAATCATTCAGGTTCGTATAATTATAACGACAGGCTACAAGTATCGAATGTGGTTCCTGTGGCATAACCGGTACGGCATCCAGTGCATCATAAGCATATTTGTTTCCCTTCAGCAGAAATCCTCCCAATATATATCCTCCATGAGCAGAGTAAGAAGGGCGGATATCCTTCTGATGGATTTTTGTATAGAGGAACTCTGTTTGCAGAAGCCACTTTTTCCGGAACAGGAGACATTCGATATTCGATTGGATCTGATCTTTTACGTGGTCGAACGCCAGGTCCAATGGTCGTGGGGAAGGAATGTAGGTGACTCCCTTACTCTTTAACCGGATTTGTTGCAGGCCTGTTTCCGTATCTTTGTCGGGAACTTTGAATAAGGCTCCCGCTCCTATATGAAGCAAAACTTCCGATGTGTTTAGCGGACGCCAGACCGCGCGCCCTGAGAAATTATAACCGGGCCTGGTCGTTTCGGAAAAACTGAGTCCGTCACCGCAAAATGCACCTGCAGATAAATAATAGGAAGGAAGGGAGCGGGTATAGGATACACCGATCCGGCGGTCCGGATAGAATGTTTCTGCCACATTGGAGGCTGTGTTGAAAACGAGATCGTTCGTACTGGTCGATTGGTCTATACTATAATAACCAAGCATATAACCGGCACGAAAATAATTCCCGTCTTTTCCATATTCGGTAAAGGCATCTTTCAGTGTTACCTTATTGTTTGCGAAGCCGACATCTATTTTGGTATACCAGTATGAATAGATACGGACTTTTGCCGCTAATCGTACATCGGAAATATGCGCACCGGCATGTAACGTTTTCGGGGAATGAATATATGCACCACCATCCAGGAGTAAACGTCCGGAAACTTTCCAGTCAATGGGAGAAGAGTCCGGCACAGCGAAAACCGGAATAGTAATAAGTAGAATAAGAAATAAGGTTGTTATTTGTTTCATGAAAAAAGTGTTCCTTTACAGTATGAAACTGTAAAGGAACGAAAAAAATGGAAAAAATTGAAGTGATATTGTAAAGATATTGGTTATAGACCGAGTTTGCATCTTTACTAATAAGACAAAAATTCAGATAATACCCCTATTGATAAACAAAAAATATTCTGGTTACGATAAATATAAAAACAATGAAAGGGAAAGTCCGGATTTGACTCCAGTTCTTTCCCTCTCTTACTTAACCGACCCCCTTATTTCCCAATAAGTTTTATATAACAAATGTATGTCATTTGTCAGAATGATTTGTTTCATAAATCAAGCAAATTCTGTTGAAGGGCAGGCAAATTTCATCCTTTTTCTTTATCTTTGGTTTCATGTCGGATACAGATTGCGTTTTCCTTTGCCGGTAGTTTTGGGAAAAACACCAGGTTGTGGTAATAGTTTCGATTTTGGAGTATTTCCGAATGAGTCGTGGCTTGCCTATTTTTCCTGTTTGAGCGATTCGCGTAATTTTTTTACTGCGGTAGCGATATGAGCTTCGAGTGTTTTCTCTGTGTTGTTCTAATAATAAGGGCGTTTTTAACAATTGTAACATGTTTGTAATATCCGTGTAACACATGTGAAATATTTGTTTCAGACCTTTGTCGTCGAATATGTAACACTCATTTATGGAAACATTTTATCTGTTCCTCGTAATTTTCCTCTTTGTGCTGGCGGTGTTCGACCTGTCGGTCGGAGTTAGCAATGACGCAGTAAACTTCCTGAATTCTGCAATCGGTTCGAGGGCCGCATCGTTTAAAGTTATTATGGTAATTGCCGCAATCGGTATTTTTGTCGGCGCTTCTTTGTCAAACGGTATGATGGATATTGCCCGGCACGGGATCTATCAGCCGCAACACTTCTTTTTCTCCGAGATCATGTGTATCCTGCTGGCTGTTATGCTCACGGATGTCGTGTTGCTCGATATCTTTAATTCGCTGGGGATGCCTACTTCGACGACGGTTTCGCTGGTTTTCGAATTACTCGGCGGTACGGTAGCCATTGCTCTGGTTAAAATAGCCCATTCGGACGGGGCTCTGCAACTCGGGGATCTGCTGAATACCGACAAAGCGTTTACTGTGATTCTTGCCATCTTCCTTTCCGTGGCGATCGCCTTCTTCTTCGGAACCGTGGTACAGTATCTCTCGCGTCTTATCTTTACATTTAACTACAAGAAACATACGAAATATTTCATAGCCTTATTCGGCGGTCTGGCAGCTACTTCCATTCTTTATTTTATGCTGATAAAAGGATTGAAGGAAAGTTCGTTCATGAACGGAGATTTGAAAGATCTTGTTTATAGCAATACGAGTCTGGTCGTATGGGGAGCTTTTATCCTGTTCACCATTTTGATGCAGATCCTTCACTGGTTGAAAGTGAATGTGTTCAAAGTCATTGTCATGCTGGGTACTTTTGCTTTGGCACTGGCTTTTGCAGGGAATGACCTGGTGAACTTTATCGGTGTTCCTTTGGTCGGTTACTCTTCTTATATAGATTTGATGGCACAGGGAGGAACGACTACAACAGATACCTTCCTGATGGGATCGTTGCTTGCTCCGGCACAGACACCCTGGTATTTCCTGGTAGGATCGGGGCTGGTCATGGTGATTGCCCTGGCAACTTCCAAGAAAGCACACAATGTGGTTAAAACCTCACTCGATCTGTCCCGTCAGTCGGAAGGGAATGAAAGTTTCGGTACATCTCCGGTGGCACGTATGCTGGTCCGTACCTGTAATAATGCATCCAGCACTATCCTGAGCGTGGTTCCTCCACGAGTGAAAGACTGGATCGACAGCCGGTTCAATAACGATGAGATTATTCTTGAAGATAGAGCCAGCTTTGACCTTGTGCGTGCTTCTGTCAATGTCGTACTTTCGGGTCTGCTGATAGCGTTGGGTACTTCTTTGAAATTGCCGCTTTCAACTACTTATGTGGCATTTATGGTGGCAATGGGTAGTTCGTTGGCTGACCGCGCCTGGGGACGTGAAAGTGCGGTTTACCGTATCACCGGCGTGTTATCCGTTATCGGCGGATGGTTTATTACAGCGGGTGCGGCATTTACTATCTGCTTCCTGGTTGCCATAGTGATCTATTTCGGTGGTATTGCTGCCATGGCTGCGATGGTCGGTCTGGCTGTTTATATGCTGATCCGTAGTCAGATTGCCTATAAGAAAAAGTTAAAGAAAGAAGCCTTGAAAGAAGAAGTCAATACGACTGTTGCTAAATTGCGTGATACGACGGATAGTCACGAAGCTCTTTCTTTGTTCCGCGAACATAGCCGTGAAGAGTTACAATCAGTCTTGTTGTTTACGGCAGATGCTCTCGACCGTTCAGTCCATGGCTTTATGAATGAGAACCTCCGTGAGTTGCGTAAAGTGCTGAATGAGGTGGAAGAGAAAAAAATTCATCTGAAACAGGTGAAACGCGTCGGAACGTTAGGCGTTACACATCTGGAACATGATATAGCAGTTGAAAAAGGATTGTATTATTATCAGGGAAATGACTTCGCCAGTGAGATCATCTTCAGTGTCCGCCGTTTGACGGAACCGAGTAAGGAACATGTAGACAATAATTTCAGTCCGCTGAGTGAAATACAGAAAACAGATTTCGGAAAGATGACGGAAAGCATTGTAGTTTATCTGAAACGTTGCGCCTCGATGATCGAAAAGAACGATTATCACCGCCTTGATGATGTGATTGCAGAATCTGTAGCTTTGACTAACCAGCTTACTGCTCTGAAAAAAGGTGAGTTGAAACGTATCCAGGGACAGAGCGGCAGTACTAAGGTAAGCATGGTTTACCTGAATATGGTGCAGGAAGCACAAAATGTCGTATCATTTACTGCAAACCTGATCAAGGTTAGCCGTAAATTCCAGAAAGAATAAGGAGTAAAAACAGCACTTGGTCAAAATGACTTATGGTGCTGTTTTCTAATTGAAATTATAACGGAAGAAGATGCCGGCTTTATAAGGCCAGCATCTTCTTCTCTTTTATCAGGTCGCTCTCATCCATGCGGAGAGAAGGGACGGTACACATTTTGATATAATCGCCGGTCTGGCAGGTATAATCGTAATAAGCCTGCTGTTCCGGGGTGAAATCTTCTTTAGCGATCAGGCCGCTTTTCATTGCCAGGAATTCTTCCGTATCTGTGTTTTCCGATTCTTTTATGAGAACGATCCGGCGGGCAACCGGATTCCGGTTGTAATCCAGTCCAAGGTACAATCCCCGTAACTGTCCGGGGTTTTTGAACATGGGAATTTGCAGGTAAAGTGTAACCAGGATAAGGGGCGGAACCGGGCTTTCGCTGAACAGGCAATAGAGATTCTGGGGATTCCCGTTTACACCGATGCCCCATTGTACTTCTCCGTAAGCATTCAGGCGTCCGATACGGATATGATCTTTATTGTCGGATAACGCGATCAGATAAGGTTCGCATTTCAGACAATCGGAAGAGGAAGAAAGGCTGTAACTGGTATATACTCCGCAGATATCAGGCAACTGGCGTGCGGAAAGAGACATTTCCTCGATAAGTGATTCGACAAAGGGGATTCCTTTTTGTGTATGCCGTTCTGCCGGTTCCAGTTCATCCAGCCGCTGCAAGGTCTCTTCCAGTCCTGAAAGCAGCCGCCGTTTGGATACGTTATTGACCAGCGACAGCGCCTGATCGAGTGCCTCTTCCTGCGGCATCGTTTTACTTCCTTCAAAATAGGCAGGCAGAACTGTTGTGTAGAGCGATGACAACACACTGGGAGCCATTCCCACCCAGTCTGCTATCTCTTTCATTTTTATACCGCTGTTCCTTAAATATTCGATTCTTTTGTAGAGTTCCAGAAAATCGTTCATCATGTAATATCTTCTTAAATATGGTACAAAATAACGGCCGGGTTGTTGCATTTCCGTTACATGAATGTTACATAAATATTTCTTTATAATTTATTGATATATCGTTATATATTAATAATATAGATTCATGCGTTCAGTAATATTCCTGTAATATCACCGGGGTAATTTTGCTGCCGAAAACAAAATGACAGCATGATATGAATCACTTTTTGCAGATAAATGAAACAACCCGGAAACGCTTTTCCGATTTCCTTTTTATCCTTTGGGCGGGAGGTGCAGCTTTATTATCTTATTCATTGGTGTATGCACTTCGCAAGCCGTTCACCGCTGCTTCTTTCGAGAATGCGGAATTTTTTGATCTGGATTATAAGGTGGTAGTGACGATCTCACAGATATTGGGATATGTGATCTCTAAGTTTATCGGTATCAAACTGATCTCTGAACTAAGGGCGGAAGAGCGGTTCAGGTTTATCCTGACATCTGTATTGCTGGCGGAAGCGTCGCTGATCCTGTTCGGATTGCTTTCCACTCCGTTCAACGTGGCTGCTATGTTCCTCAACGGCCTTTCACTGGGATGTATGTGGGGAGTTATTTTCAGTTTTATAGAAGGACGCCGGGTAACGGATATTCTGGCGAGCCTGTTGGGAGTCAGCATGGTTGTCAGTTCGGGAACGGCCAAGTCGGTCGGATTGTATGTCATGAATCATTTACATGTCAGCGAGTTCTGGATGCCTGCATTGATCGGTGCGGTGGCACTTCCTCTGTTGCTTTTACTGGGGTGGGCGCTTAACAGACTTCCCAAGCCGACGAAAGAAGATATTGCCATGAAGTCTGAACGCGAAACACTGAACGGGAGACAACGCAAGGAACTTTTCAAAAGTTATATGCCTTTTTTGAGTATGCTTTTCGTGGCAAATATCGCTATCGTCGTTCTGCGTGATATTAAGGAAGACTTTCTGGTGAATATCATAGATGTTTCTGCCTATTCACCTTGGCTTTTCGCACAGGTCGACAGTATCGTTACATTGATTATCCTGGGGATATTCGGTCTGATGGTTTTTGTGAAGGATAATTTGAAGGCACTGTCTGTCTTGTTTGGCCTGATCATGATAGGGATGGTTACGATGTCGGTCGTCTCTTTTGGCCAGCAGCAGTTCCGGCTTTCACCTATCGTATGGTTGTTCATCCAGAGTTTGTGCCTGTATATAACCTATCTGACATTCCAGACTATCTTTTTCGACCGCTTTATCGCTTGTTTCAAGATCCGTGGGAATGTAGGTTTCTTTATCGTAACGACAGACTTCCTGGGATATACCGGAACTGTTGTGGTACTTGTCCTGAAAGAATTTTTCAATCCCAATATCGATTGGGCACTGTTTTATAACCAACTTGCAGGTTATGTAGGCATCTTTTGCTGTATCACTTTCGCCTGTTCTTTTGTATATTTGCACCAGCGTTTCCGTAAGGAGACAGGTGTGACAGCCGCCAGGGAAGAGACACTTGAAGCCGTTCCGCAGAATGCCATCACCGTAGCCTGAATTTGATATGCCGGAATAAAAGAATAATTAGTATAAATAATAAGTTATGAAGAAGATTTCATGTGTAATTATGGACTGGGCCGGAACGGCCGTCGATTTTGGTTGTTTTGCCCCTCTGAACGCTTTCCTGAAAGTTTTCTCGGAAGAAAAAGGGATCGATATTACTTACCGTCAGGCACGTGAGCCGATGGGACTCCTCAAGATTGATCATATCAAAGCAATTCTGAACATGCCGGACGTCAGTGATAAGTTCCGTGCCCGTTATGGCCGCGACTGGAATATGACCGATGTAAATGAGATGTACCAGAGTTTCGAGAAACATCTGTTTGCTTCTCTGAAGAATTTTACCACGCCGATACCGGGCGTACTCGACACGATCAAATTGTTGCGCGAAGACGGTATAAAGATCGGCTCTACAACCGGTTATACACAGGCTATGATGGATGTGGTCCGTCCTGATGCCGCAGCCAAAGGCTACGAAGTCGATAACCTGGTTACCCCGGATGATGTTCCCGCCGGACGTCCTGCACCTTATATGATCTATAAGAATATGATCGATCTGGCTATCCCGTCTGTGGATAACGTCGTTAAGGTGGGCGATACGATTGCCGACATCAAAGAGGGCCTGAATGCGAAGGTGTGGAGCATCGGTATCGTAACAGGAAGTAACGAGATGGGAATTACGGAGGAAGAATACAACCATCGCTCTGCCGACGAGCTGGCGGAACTGAAACGGGAAGTGCGTGAACGAATGCTGGCAGCAGGTGCCCATTTTGTACTGGATAATATTACTGAACTACCTGCTTGCATTGAGAAAATTAATAGATAAAATAACGACATAACATATCCATTGAAATGAGAAATTATCTTTTACTCACTCCCGGCCCGTTGAGTACGTCACAGACTGTACGCGAAGCCATGCTCCAGGATTGGTGTACCTGGGATAAAGATTATAATGAAGGAATTGTAACTCCGATCCGTAAAGGCTTACTGGCCATTGCGGGACTGGACGAGAACGAATATACCGATGTGCTTTTACAGGGAAGCGGCACTTACTGCGTAGAAGCAACGATCGGAGCTGCCGTAAAACCGGCCGACAAGCTGCTGATCCTTGCGAATGGCGCATACGGAAAACGTATGGCACAGATTGCGGAATATTACCATATCGACCATGTATTGGTTTCTCTGCACGAAACGGAGCTGATCACAGGAGAAGTTGCCCGCCGTGCTTTGGAAGAAAATCCGGGTATCACCCATCTGTCTATGGTGCACAGTGAAACAACGACCGGTTTGCTGAATCCGATCGAAGAGGTAGCGGAAGTGATCCGTGGCAAGGGGATCACGTTTATCGTGGATGCGATGAGTAGTTTCGGAGGCGTGCCTATCGATATGAAGAAATTAGATATCGATTTTCTGGTGAGCAGTGCCAATAAATGCATCCAGGGAGTTCCCGGTTTTGGTTTTGTCATTGCAAAGAAAGAAAAACTGATGGCTTGTAAAGGGGTGGCCCGTTCACTGTCACTGGATATCTATGCACAATGGGAAACGATGGAAAAAGGAGGAGGCAAATGGCGTTTTACGTCTCCTACCCATGTAGTCCGTGCCTTTTACCAGGCAATGAAAGAACTGAATGAAGAAGGAGGCATCGCTGCCCGTTACGAACGTTATAAAAAGAGTCACCGCACCTTGGTGGATGGTATGCGTGCATTGGGATTCAAGACGTTATTGCCGGATGCTTCACAAGGGCCTATCATTACCTCTTTCTTATATCCTCATGCAGATTTTGACTTTCCGGCTTTTTATGAAGCCCTAAAACAGAAAGGTTTTGTTATTTATCCCGGAAAGATTTCGGATGCCGACACCTTCCGTATCGGTAATATCGGAGATGTCTTCCCACAGGATATGGAAAGATTATTGGAAGCGATAAAACTGACGCCTGTTAAATGACGGGAACGTCTGTTTCACAAGGATGAATAAACACAAAGCGGGCTCCGGCGGTATAGGAAGTATCCAGAAATATCTTGCCCGGCCCGCTTAAATGTTCAGCGATATAATAGCATATAGGAAGTCCCAGTCCTGTCCCGGCCTTGCTGTCATCCTGTTTTTTAAAACGTTTGAATATCTCTTCCTGTATTTCCGGAGGGATGCCTGTCCCGGTGTCGGTTACCGTTATGCGCACTTGTTTTCTGTCGGCTTCCAGGCTATAAGCAAGGTTGATTTCGCCTTTTTCTGTAAACTTGATCGCATTGTCCAGAAGGTTTGTAAATAATTGTTGCAGGCGCATGACATCCGTTTTTATTATGACCTGTTCCGGAGCCGGATTAAATGTCAGTGCCACTCCTTCGTGGACACTCTGCCGGATGCTGTCGAGAGCCTTCTGGCAACATTCAGCCAGGGGAACTTTCTGTAAATTGAAACTCATATCGCCTGTCTTCATTTTCGACAGGTCGAGTACGTCATTTACCAATGTCAACATCAAGTCCGTGTTATTTTGGATAATAGCGGAATATTCTTTTTTTTCTTTTGACTCGGTTGCTTCATCTATCAGTAATTCGGAGAAACCGGCAATTGCGTTTAAAGGTGTACGTATCTCATGGCTCATATCTGCGATGAAAGAACTTTTCATATAACTGGCTTCATCGGCTCGCATCGTTTCAAGTATCAGTTTCTCTTTTGACTCCAGCAAAGTGTGCTTTTCCTGCAATAAATCGTTTTTCAAACGTTGTGTCCGGCGAATGTAAATGTATAGAATGTATAGAATTATTATTAATATGATGATCAGTGAGATAAAAAAGATCAGCTGATAACGTTCCTGTCTGATCTGTTTCTGGTTGTTCTTTATTTTTTCTTTTAACGCAATTTCGAAATTTATATCGTGCAAGGTGCGTAATTGATTGACCTGGCGCAGAAACATTTCATCGTTTCTTTTCGTGTTATATGTATCTATTTCGTCATAGAGTGCCAATACTTCATCCTGTTTACCTTGTTTTTTCAACATATCGACTTTCAGTAGCAATGCTTCCGGCAAACGCTTTTCTTCCAATAGTTTGTCAATGTAATATAAGGCAGTAGAGAGATTGCCGGTTTGGGCATAATAACGGGACTTTACGCTCAGATAGACTCTGCAGGCATAATCGCCTTCTACAAATTCGCTACCTTCGAAACGAGTTGCCATATCGAGCGCTTCCTTGGCTTTATCTAATTTATTCTCTTGTAGATACAGGTCGGTATAAAAAGAATAAAAAAGCCAGTATTCGCGGTTAACCACATACAGGCCGTTGTGGGTGGCATTCAATTCATTTAGTTTGTCGATCAACTTTTTATAAGCAGCGAGCATTCCGGCTGTCTTTTCATACGCATCGGTTCGCAGGTTCGATTCTATCTGATAGGAGATTAAACGCAGTTCGGTCTCTTCATCTCCTCCCAGTTGTTCCAATCGGTCGAGTCCATCCTGGAAAGCGACGACAGCATCACTGTCCCGGCGGATGGCCTGGTAGATCTGACCGAGGCATTCCGAGCAACGCATAAGTCCGTAATTTTGCTTTTTCTCTACTGCCAGTTGATATAGATCGGTTATGCGGTTCATGGATTCTTCATAATTGCCACTCCATAATAAATCCTGGCAATACAATGATTTAGCCCTGAACAATACGTCGGGGTACTCGTTGCGTTTATGGGTGATCGAGTCGATCTGTTGTACCCAGTAAGTTAAACTGTCGCTTCCGTTTTTCATGTTATAATAATAAACGGAAATTTCGGATAGAGCAGCATAGACGGCCTGGATGGAATCGATCTTTTCTGCTTCCTTTATTTGTTCTTTCAGATATACGACTTGTTCAGGTTTCTGTTCATGAAGCTTTGCGAGCCGGGATAACACGGGAATTGACCGGCAGGGAGAGGGATGCTCCGATAAAATGCGGTTAAGACTATCTATCTCTGTCTTGTGTTCTTTGATCGCTGAAGCAGGTAGGACGAAAAGTAACAATAAGAATCCTGTTACTTTCCATATAGAAGGATGATATTTGAAAAAAGTATGCTGCATCTTCCTGGTTGTTATTGGTTTGTAAGTCCGATTGGATGGATAAAGACAAAGCGGGCACCAGACGTATAGGTGGAGTCTATGTATAAACTGCCTTTTAGTAGTTGGGCGATTAGCAGACTGATTGCTAATCCTAAGCCAGCCCCCTGGACAAATTCGTTTACTTTTTCGAATCGGTCGAATATGTGCGGATGCTTCTCAATAGGAATGCCACATCCTGTGTCTGTTACCGACAACCGGATCTGGTGGAGATTCGGCTCTATTTCGAATGTGAGTCTAATTTCTCCGTCGCGGGTGAATTTGGCGGCATTTCCCAGTAGGTTTATCAGGATTTGTTTGAAACGCTGTTTGTCTGTGTTTAACATATACTGTTCGACAGGTGGGATAAATGTCAGTCTTACTCTGGGGAGTATGAGATGCTTTATTTCTTCTATGACTTCCCGGCAACAGGCTATGGCATCGTAAGCGTCTATGGCTGGTTTTACTCTACCGGCTTCCAGCAGCGAGAGGTCGAGTATGTTGTTTACTATAGCCATCAGCAGTTCGAAGTTGCTTTTGATTAATCCGGCAAATTCGAGCTTTTCCTCTTCTGAGTAGAAATCGTCCTCTTCGCCTAATAGTTTGGAGAACCCGACGATCGCATTCAAAGGGGTGCGTATTTCATGGCTGACTTTCGCAATGAAAGCAGTCTTTTGCCGGTCTGTTTCTTCTGCTTTTTCTTTGGCGATCTGTAATTGTTTTTCCAGTTCCACCAATGAGTCTTTTTCCCTTTGCAACGCATTTTTCAGTTTATTGGAATGCAGAAAATAACAAACCAGTAGGGATAAAAGGACCAGCAATAACAGTGAAATCCACATACCCATTCTTACCAATTGTCGCTGCATTGCCAGTTCATCGTTTTGCCGTTGTAATTCGAACGTTTGCTGTTCCTGGTCGTTCAGGTCGTTTAATAGGCGGAGTTGGGAAATCTGGCGGTCGAATGCCTCTGTTTTTATCTGTGCATCCAAAGCGAACAGGTCTTCATAAGTTGCTATTGCGTTGGCTTTTTGCCCGTCGGCACGCAGAATCTCGATCTTTAGTTTCAGGTAATTGGGCTGTACTTCGATATCCAATCCCTTGTCGATCTCTTCAAGTGCCTTTTGGTAATCTTTTGTCTTGAGATGGTACAGAGCTTTTATGCGGTAATATGGGTATTTCATGTTTTCTTCGGTCGAGTTGGCCGTATATTTGCTTGCTTCTTTTATATATTTTCCTGCTTTGTCAAGCTGTCCCATTTTCATATATAATTCAGCGTAATAGCTATTGAACAGCCAGCGATGCCATATAGATCGGTAGGGGATTCCTTTAGTTTCAAATATTTTACTTGCGATCTGATACAGTTCGTTGTATCTGTCCAGTATTTGCCTGGATTCAGCCAATAGGTTTTCATCCAGAAACGATGGGAGCATTTCTGATAGATATTGTATTTCATAAATCGGGTTGTCCTTTAACTTATGTAAGTATTCCAGTCCTTTACGGTATGCAACAACGGCTTCTTTATTTCGGCCCATAGCTTGATAAGCAAATCCTATACTTTGGTTTGCCAGCATCAATGCATAATCGTTTTGTGCTTTTTTAGCATCGTTCAATAGTTTAAAAGCCTCACTGATAGCCAGCTCATAGTTTAATTCTCCCTGATAATATTTGCATAATAGATTTCTGACCTGAAAAAATACTGGGGGTGTCACCGAATGTTGTCGACAGATTGAGTCCAATCGATTTTTCATGATGATCAGGCTGTCTAACTGAGAATCGTTGAAATAGTAACGGCATAATTTTGAATATCCATCGTAAACGTAGTTCAGAGAATCGAGCTCAGTGGACAGGTCGACTAGTTCTTTCAGATAAGAAGCTTCTTCTGGTTTTTGCCAGTACAGTTGGGATAAATAAAGTAATACAGGCAATTTTTGAGCCGGGTCTTTCGTGTTTTTCAAGACATTGCATAAGCTGTCAGTCAGGGCCCGGTCTATCTCTGCCCGCAACTGTGTGCAAGAGAATAATCCTGTCATTATAATTAGCAATATCGTTGAAATCTTTTTTGTCATAGGTTACTGTTGAAGACAAATCTTTATTCGTCTTGAAAAACAATGTTACAAAGGTAATATTTTTGAAGTAAAAGGCCTGTAGATAGAGTTAAAAGCTTTATTTTATGTTGTCTTTGGATATTTTCCAGTATATATTGCCGAATAGTATTATTTTTATACCGTAATTAAAAATAAATCAGCAAAAAGAGTAGATACTTAATATTTTTGATTACGTTTGTATCCATTAATATTCAACTAATCTGAGATTTTACCAAGAGAATTTTTTTAACAAAGGTTGTACTTTAATTAATAAAAGCAAATGAAACGGTCAGATTTAATTGCAGCTATAGCTGCTGAAAGTGGTTGTAGTAAAAAAGATGTAGATGCAATGCTCGAAGCATTTTGTTCTGTTGCGACTGATGCACTTCGTCAGAGAGACCCGATAGTACTGAAAGGTTTTGGTACTCTTTCTCCAAGAGAGCAGAATAGTCGTCCGGCCCGCAACCCCAAAACAGGTGAGGTTGTTGTCATCCCGAAACGTCTGAGTGTGAAATTCAGCGTTGGTAAATATCTTTTTGAAGATTTGAACAAGTAACTGCTATGAATGGCGGACGGAATCGCGCAAAATAAGTATTCCTTCCGGTCCCATATTAAATAGTAAGTCTACGATACTTAAGTTGGGGAGGAATCCGAATTTATCCCGGAATACCTGGTAATAGGGTTGCGGGATGAAGTCTGGATCTTCCCCTTCGTGTTTCGGGCGGATGATCTCCCGGAAATCATTCACTACTTCCGGCATATATGTTTCCGTATAGACAATGTTCGGCTGTAAATCCAGTAAACGGCAAACCAACCTGCGTAACTCTTCATTGAAGTCGAACAGGAAATCGAACTTCTTTTCATAAAACGGGGCGAACTCTTCTTCATAATATTCAAAGAAAGGACTCATATTATAAGCAGATATTAACGCATTCCAGTGTAGATGGCGCCAGTTTCCATGATCGGATATGCGGATATCCTTTGTCGGGCACTTCGGAGTGTCGGGCTTGATAATGGGGACGGAGAGCGATAGCGGACCGTTGGCGGCTGCTATTGTACAGCGGTTGCGATAGGTTTGTTTCAGGTAGTTTTCGGCTGTTTCGATCCGTACTTCTTCAAATTGGAAAAGTTTACAGTATTGTTGTACCGGGCCCAGGTAGGCCGATGAAATATATACAGGTTGCATGATCAGTTTACGGGTTTAAATATTCGTTGCCTGTCTTTGCTATACCAGCAGAACCAGGCGTTTCCTATGATATGATCGCGGGGGATGAATCCCAGATGGCGGGAGTCTATCGCTTCGTTGGTATTGTCCGAAAGCATCCAGTAATAATCCTGATCGAAGAAGAAGAAATCTGTTTCCCGGCCGTCGAGGAATAATTTCCCGTTGCGGAATACCGCTTTGTCGCCGGCTTCAGTCTGAATTGCTTCACGGCAGGCAGTCAATGCGGCTGCATCGAGTCGGTAAGCTCTACCTTTCCGGGGAACGATCAGTTCATAACTATCCGTATGGTCTTTTATAAAATGGATATTGGTGTCTTCCGATAACTCCTCCCTGATCTGATATTCTTCGAAAGAGGTAAGGTAGAGGGAGAAGCCGAATGCCTCTTCTTTCCATTCCCTGATGGGTATATTCAGTTTCTTCTGTACGGCTGATAACTCGTTCTGCCCGGCCTTCGTCACCATATAACGGTTGAGCGATTGGGGGGAATGAGGGATCAGTTTGCCGTTGACCCGATAGCCATCGTTGCCGACACGGATCGTATCGCCGGGCATACCGATACAACGACTCAGGAATAAAGGGTTTGAAACGGTATCTTTCAGCAACGGGCTGGTGAATAAAACCACCCTGTTACGTCCGGGATTATCTTTCAACGGCAACTTGTTGACCAGGATATAATCGCCTTTATGTAATGCAGCCTCCATAGAATCGGTCGATACACGGAATGACTCCATACAATAGTAACGGACTGCCATAACGCCTCCAGCCAGCAACGCGATCGTAGCCAGCCATTTTACAGCAGATATGAAGGTCTGTTTTGCCATAGAATCAATATGTCAACTGTCAATCCGGGTGCACCATGCGGAACAGACGGTTCCAGCGGATACCACCGTCGAACAGGCTACGGTCTTTATCCAGTGACAGCCAGATCAGGATCGGTTTTCCTACGATATGATCTTCCGGAACGAATCCCCACGAACGGCTGTCGGCACTGTTATGGCGGTTATCACCCATCATCCAGTAATAATCATATTTGAATGTATAGTCTGTCTCCGGTTTGCCATTGATATAATAGGTGCCGTCTTTTACTTCCAGTGTATTGTTTTCGTAATTCTTGATGCAACGGCCGTACAGGGCGATGTTACGTTCGTTCAGCGGAATTGTCGCTCCTTTTTTCGGTATCCATAGCGGACCGAAGTTGTCACGTGACCAACCGGTTTTATACCAGGCCGGATAAGTCGATCCTGACCAGGCATCCGGCTCGATAACGATCTTTTTCACAGAAGGTAGTTTCTCTGCAATGGCCAGCGCCTTCTTGGTGAGCGGCAAATGATAAACCGGGTTGAACTGTCCGGGTGCGATCGGCTCGAAACCGAGGAATGACATCAGATCCTGGAAATACCCGTTGTTGGAGGCCAGTATCCGGTCGCTTTTGCTTACCTCCATCAGGCGGAATTGTTCCTCCGTAAGAGGCGAACCGTCTGTTTCAACAAAGTAGTTAAACTGCATGTTCTCCGGATTCTTGGCGGGTTTTCCATCGATATATACCTGATTGTTACGTAGCTCGATCGTGTCGCCCGGTAGACCGATACAACGTTTTACATAATTCTCACGTTTATCTACGGGGCGATAAATGACATCTCCGAATGTCTTTTTATCCAGCCGGATGGCTTCACGTCCGTACTGGGCAACCAGTTCGTCGTAGCTCGGATTCTGTACATTCAGGGCAACTGTGTCACCAGCCGGGAAGTTAAACACTACGATATCGTTACGTTTTACATGTCCAAAACCCTTTACACGTTTATACCCCCATTCCGGCCAGTCCAGATACGACTTGCAGTTGAAGAACGGCAGTGTGTTTTGTACCAACGGAAATGATAACGGCGTGTTCGGTACGCGCGGACCGTAGCTCAACTTGCTCACGAACAGATAATCGCCCACAAGCAACGATTTCTCCAGCGAAGAACTCGGGATCTGGTAGTTCTGGAAGATGAACAGATTGATGAAATAAACGGCGATCAGTGCGAACAGGATATCGTCCACCCATTCCAATGCATTCCGTACACTCGGGTTCTTCGACCGTTTCCAGGCGCCCCAGGGAATGTATTTTGTCAGGAAGATATCCACCAGCACGATCAATCCCAGCAACAACCAGAGGTTCTGCATCCAGATCGAAAAGAGTATATACAATACGGCTGAGATGCCGAACTTGATCCATTGTTTCTTGGAAAACTTTTTCATTTGTAGATTAATCTGTGGAATTAAAATTTAAGCATATCATCCATACCGAGGAAGCCTTTTTTCCCGGCAGTAAACTCGGCTGCAACGACAGCGCCGAGAGCGAAACCGGCACGGCTCTTGGCATCATGCTTGATGCTGATATAGTCGACGTCCGATTCATAGGTCACTTCATGGATACCCGGCACTTCCCCTTCACGGATAGCATGGATCGGCAGGTCAGTCGGTTGTTCGGCTGTTTCCAGCGTCCAGCGTTCTTTCCGGTCTACGTTCTCAAGGATACCTTCTGCCAACGTGATAGCTGTTCCGCTCGGAGCATCCAACTTGTGGATATGATGCGTTTCCGTCATGCTGATATTGTAAGAAGGGAAATTATTCATGATTTTCGCCAGATATTTGTTGAGGGCGAAAAAGATGTTTACCCCGATACTGAAATTGGAAGCATAGAAGAATGTCTTGCCTTCCTTTTCACATTTCTCTTTTATTTCACTGATACGGTCCAACCAGCCTGTCGTCCCGGAAACCACGGGAACGCCGGCAGCGAAACTTTTCATATAATTATCGAAAGCCGTGGCGGGAGTCGTGAACTCGATGGCAACGTCTGCGCTCTTGAAATTAACAGACTGAAATTCTTCCGGGTTGTTTATATCTACGATAGAGACGATCTGGTGTCCTCTGCTGAGTGCGATTTGCTCGATGGTTTTCCCCATCTTTCCGTAACCGATAAGTGCAATCTTCATATCTTTTCAGAATAAAATGAATTAATATGGCTAATAACTTAGCCTTCAGGGGTGCAAATATAAAGAAAATGAATTAGATTTGTGGCATAAATCTTAACTCTGAAAAGAATATGGAACGTTTATTACATTATGTTTGGAAATACAAACTGTATCCGGCAATGCCGCTTCTTACCACCGATGGTCGTCCCGTCTCTGTTATCGATCCCGGAACACTCAATTCCGATGCCGGACCGGACTTCTTCAATGCAAAGATAAAAATAGCTGATACCCTATGGGGCGGCAGTGTGGAGATTCATACCCGGGCATCCGATTGGCTGGTCCATCGTCATGATAAAGACAAAGCTTATGATGCCGTTATCCTGCATGTTGTGGAGTGTGTCGATTGTGAGGTGAGGCGAACGGACGGTGAGCCGATCCCCCAACTAAAACTGATTGTTCCGGAAGCTATCGTTAAAAATATAGACTGGTTGTTGTACCGCGAAGTGGCCATGCCGTGCCTGGGATATATTCCGGAAATAGAACCGTTGTATATATCTTCCTGGCTGGATGCTTTGCTGGGGGAGCGGCTGGAGCGTAAGACTGCTGATATTTTCCGTTTGCTGGACCTGTACGGTGGTGATTGGAATGAAGTCTTTTATATTACTTTAACCCGTAACTTCGGTTTCGGAGTGAATAACGATATTTTCGAACGCCTGGCAAAAAGTCTGCCGCTACGCTGTATTCAAAAACAACGCGGTAGTCATTCGCAGGTAGAGGCGATGTTGTTCGGACAGGCGGGGATGCTGGATGAAACGCTCGATTGTCCTTATTACCGTTTGTTACAACGCGAATACCGGTTTCTTCGGCATAAATTCGGGTTGACGCCGCTCGATCCTTCCCAGTTCAGAAGCCTGCGTATCCGTCCGGTTAATTTCCCATGCCTGAAACTGGCACAGTTGGCTGCTGTCTGGACGCAGTACGATACCCTGTTTTCTGTTATACTGGCCGTGGGTAGTATCGGCCGGATCAAACAATGCTTTCGTGTCTCTCCTTCTGTTTATTGGGAAACGCATTATAACTTCCGTTCTGTTTCTGCCCGGAAGGAAAAGCAGGTGGGGGAAAATTCTTTGTGTATCCTGTTGATAAATACGGTAGTACCGGTGCTTTTTGCCTATGGGGTCAGGAGTAAACAGCCGGAATATTGCGACCGCGCCATCCATATCCTTGAAAGTCTTCCGCCGGAGAAGAATGCGATCGTTTCCGGTTTTACTCAGGCAGGGATAAAAACAGGTCATGCCGGAGACAGCCAGGCGCTTGTCCAGTTGAAACGGGAGTATTGCGAGAAGAAAAAATGTTTGTATTGCCGGATCGGGTTCAGGTATCTGAAACAGATCTCCCAATCAACTTAAAAAATAAAATTGTCAAAATGCTATTTTAAGTAGTTCCTGAAGAGCTTCTATGGGGCCCAGGACGGTAGTGGCTATTTTTATGCAAACGTAGCCGGTTTTCGTATTGTCATATTGAACGTAATAGCCCGATTAACCGTTTCGAATCATACAAAAAAATAGATAAAACGAAACTTTTTCTTTGATAAAAGATCTCATCGAGAATTATGTCACTACTGTTATGGTTCGTATCCGACAGCTTCCAGATCAAGAAACTGCTACAAAACATAAAATTCAAGAATAAAAAAGGGACTAAACAGAGCTGTTTTAACATATATTCACGCGGCTTTTTGTTTAAAATAAACCCTCATTCCGTTTAAAACAAAAAAAAATTCGTTTTAAACGAAGTGGGAATTTCTTTAAAACGAACTGAAAGCTGGAAGTAAGAGATATGAATTGTTAATTATTGTGATAAAAAGATTCCCGGAAGTTACCTTTCGGGAAATTATCGAGTTGTCAGATCAATATATTGTTTTATATATTAACACCTAAATGTCGTAATTAGAATCATTATGTCATCAAAGAATCATCGCGGAATGATGAAAAACTGTTTTGATTTATTGCTTAATTCATTCCAGGGAAAAGTAATCCATATTCATGTTCATATTTACCGGATGCAGACGAGCGGTAGAGTTACGCTGATAAATGCGTATGGATACTGTTAGGTACGTCGGCTGCAACTTGCTTATTTCTGATTTGTTAGGGTGTACTTACGTTAATTTAGCGTATATATCACTGTTTGTCATCGGATTTTTCCCTATTTTTGCCATTTGAATAAAAAGAGATTGAATGGGTAACAGATATATAAACAATTTATTACTGGCAGTATGTGGCCTTTTTCTGTTGGTAACCATGTATTCATGTGCCAATATGGCTTCTCCGAACGGAGGGCCTTACGATGAAGCGCCTCCTAAATTTGTCAGCAGCCTTCCGGCCCCGAACCAGACAAACTATAAGGGGAAGAAGGTGGAAATCCTGTTTGATGAACTGGTGCAGCTGGACAAGCCGTCGGAGAATGTGATCATTACGCCGCCGCAGATGCAGTTGCCGGTAATCCGTGCCGCGGGGAAAAAAGTTGTGGTCGAGCTGAAAGATACCTTGAAAGAGAATACGACCTATACGATCGACTTCACCAACTCGATCTCCGATAATAATGAGAAGAATGTGTTCGAGAATTTCTCTTTTGCATTCTCTACCGGTGATGTGATTGATACGCTGGAGGTGTCAGGTGTCTTGCTGAACGCGGAAAACCTGGAACCGATGCCCGGCATTACGGTCGGTCTGCATAAGAACCTGGAAGATTCGGCTTTTGTAAAATTGCCTTTCGACCGTACTTCACGAACAAACGATAAAGGGGAGTTCACTATCCGTAATATCTCTCCGGGCAGTTACCGCATATTCGGTCTGAACGATGTCAACCGCGACTATAAGTTCGACCAGCCGGGCGAAGAGATCGCATTCAACGACTCCATCATTATCCCCTCGCTGGAACTTACCAGCCGCCAGGATACGCTGTGGAAAGACAGCCTGACCATCGATACGATCCGGACGGTAGCCTATACCCGCTATTTCCCGGACGATATTCAACTGCGTCTGTTCAAAGAAAACTTCATGCGGCAATATCTCCTGAAACCGGAACGCCAGCAGGAAAATCTGTTGACCATCCGTTTTAACGCGCCGTTGGATACGATACCGTTGCCGAAGCCGATCAACTTTACTCCAGCCGATTCAGCCTGGTTCTTTACACAGGAAACGGAAGGAGGTACGGGAGTCAATTTCTGGCTGACCGATTCGATGGTATGGAAACAGGATACTTTGCTGGTAGAACTTTCCTATCCGAAAAGCGACTCGTTGAATATTCTCCGGCCGCAAACCGATACGCTTCAGTTCCTGATGCGCCATCGTCCGGAAAAGAAGAAAAAGAAGAAAGATGATGAGCCTGAACCGATCGTCTTCCTCGGTATGCAGATCGATGCACCGACTTCGATGGACTTGTTCGATACCGTGTCCGTGACGTTCAATGAACCGGTTCTCGACCTGCCGAAAGAGGTCTTTTATTTGGATCAGAAGGTCGATACGGTCTGGACACCGGTCGATTTCGACTTTTTCAGGGATTCTGTCAACACCCTGAACTACTTTATCCGTCGTCCGTGGAAATATGGCGAAGAGTATCGGTTGTCTGTGGATTCGGCAACGGTATTCAGCCTCTATGACAAATGGAACGAACCGTATTCGAGTGAGTTCAAGATCAAGAAAGAAGATGAATACGGCCATCTGTATCTGAATATAGAAGGAATAGATACGACAGCTTATGTCGAATTGCTGAACGGTAGTGATGTCGCGATAAGGAAAACGAAGGTAAAGAACGGAGGTGCCCTGTTCATGGACCTGAAGCCGGATAAATATTATGTCCGTCTGGTGGTCGACCTGAATGACAACGGAAAATGGGATACCGGCAATTATGCCGAAAAGCGGCAGCCGGAAGAAGTCTTCTACTCACCAGTGAAGTATAATGTGATGCAGAACTGGCAGGTAGAAGAGACCTGGAATGTCAAAGCGACCCCGTGGGCAAAACAGAAACCTATCGAGATTACAAAGAATAAGCCTAAAGAGGCAACCAAGAAGAAAAGAAATTATAAAGATGAAGGACAACAGAAGTCTTCTTCGCGCAGTAGCAGTGGTAGTATGGGAATGCCGTTCTAAGGCGATCGGTTTCTTCCTGCTTGGCTGGTTGTTGCTTCTTCCGGAAGTGACCGGTGCGCAAACTATTCCGGTGAAAGAGCGTTTCAGTGCCGGTGAGGAGGTGCAGTACGAGCTTTACTTCAAATGGGGCATTCTGATGCCGCGTGCGGGGCAGGCCACTTTGTCTGTCAAGAATGCCCGTTATAAAGGAGAGACGGCCTATCATTATCGCCTGTTGTTCCGGACTTCCGGCATGTTCGAGAAGGTCTACTCCATGCGCGATACGATCGATTGTTATTTCTCGCCTGAGATGTTGTTGCTGCGAAGTGAGAAACGGGTCAATGAGAATGATTACTATCTGATCGATGATCTGAAATTCTCTTATCAGGATGGAAAGACATCCGCACATTCCCATCGGTATACACCTTCACGGACAAAGATCGATACGATGATCGTTTCGGAACAGTATATGTTCGATATGCTGGGGGCTACCATGTATCTCCGGTCGCTGGATTGGGATAAGATGCAATATGGGGATGAGTTCCCTTTCCATGTGGCGATCGGGCGTGAGCGTATCAATATCAGTTTCCGTTATACCGGACAGCAGATTGTGGAACGTAACGAGGCACTGAAATATCGTACCCGTCATTTCTTCATTGATATTTATGACGATGCATTCACCCAAAGTAAGGCGGCAGCCGAGATATGGATCGGAGATGATGAAAACCATATTCCGGTCAAGATACGTGCCAAGTTGAAGATCGGGGCTGCGGAGGTCTATTACAAATCATCCCGAGGATTGCGTTATCCGCTCTCTTCACGTGTGGAAATTCCCCGCCGTTGAGGGCAGCGAGATCGTAAAACGTGTTTCGGCATAGGGTTGCGAATATACCTGAAGTTCGCCCCCGTGCATACGTATGATCTGGCGTGAGAGGCTAAGGCCGATGCCGCTTCCTTGGCTTTTGGTGGTGAAAAAGGGTACGAATATATCTTCCTGCAGATCATAAGGAATGCCCGGTCCGTTATCCGTGATCTCGATCAGGGTGGTGTTGCCGGATTGTTTTACGGCGAGTGTTATCTCTCCGTTATCCTGTTCATCCAATGCTTCTATCGCATTTTTCAATAAATTGATCAGTACCTGCGAAAGTAATTCTTCGTCTGCATCCACCGTTATTTCTTCCTGGTATAGATAGACATTCAGGCCGATCTGTAACCGTTGCAGGTCTGACTGGAACAATAGTTCGATGTTACGGACCTGGTGGGAGAGGGAGAAAGGTTTGGGATTAGGAGCTTGTAAGCGGGCAAGTTGCCGGTATGAATTGGTAAAGTTCATGAGGCTCTGCCCCTGGCTCTTGATCGTATCCAGTCCGCGTACCGTTTTGCGTATCGTGGCATCGGTGATCTCGTCGCTGCTTTTGGTCGTCTCGTTATTCCGGTAATAGGAGAGAAGTGTCCCTGAAAGGGATACGATCGGGGCGATCGAATTCATGATCTCGTGGGTCAGGACATGCATCAGTTTATCGTAGGATTCGTATTCTTTCCGTAACAGTTCACGTTCAAACTCTTTCTGTTTGCTTTCCGTCATCAGGCCGTGGATGCGGTTGAATGCTGTATGGAGGCGTTGTTGTTCTTTCGGTCCGGTGTTTTCGGGAAAGTAAAGCATCGATTCATTATCTTCGATGGCATCCAGGAATAATTGGATACGGCGGTTCGATGCGTTCAGGAAATAAACGAGGACGCCGATCAGCCATAAGGCGATCAGCAGGGTGACACATCCCAGGATGATGGCCTTGCCACTGACAATACCGGTTAATCCCAGGCCGGCGACGATGACGATGATCACCACCTGGAAGACTATCTTCAGATAGATGCGTGTGCTGAACATCCGTTTCACAGGTTGAATCGTTTTAGTTTGTTATATAAGGTTTGCCGGCTTACGCCCAGTTGTTCGGCAGCAGCAGTCAGGTTCCCGTCGTTTTGGGTGATGGCTGCTTCGATGGTCTTCCGTTCCACTTCCCCCAGGTTGGGAGCTTCGGTGAACGAGACGGTTTTCCCGGGACGGATAAAGAGGTCGGTGGCACGGATCACATTTTTCTCGGCGAGGATCACGGCCTTTTCGATGGTATGTTGCAGTTCGCGTATATTACCCGGCCAGTCGTACCGTTCCAGCTTGTTCATGGCCTGCGGGTGGATCGTCATACCTGTTTGTTTGTACTGGGTGGTATATTTTTTCAGGAAATAATCGATGAAAAGGGGAATGTCTTCCCGTCGGTTCCGTAACGGCGGGATCTCTATCTGGATAGTGTTGATACGGTAGAACAGATCTTCACGGAAAAGCGATTGTCCGACCATTTCCGGCAGGTTCCGGTTGGTGGCGGCGATCAGGCGTATATCAACCGGGATTTTCCTGTTACTTCCCAGGCGGGTCACTTCACGATTCTGGAGGGCAGCGAGCAGTTTGGCCTGTAACCCGACCGGGAGGTTGCCGATCTCATCCAGGAACAAGGTACTTCCACTGGCAGCCTCAAATTTACCCGGACGGCTTTCACGGGCATCGGTAAAGGCTCCTTTTTCGTGTCCGAACAGTTCGCTTTCAAACAGAGATTCGCTGACGGCTCCCATATCGACATTGATCATCTCCCGGCGGCTGCGGAGGGACAGCCGGTGAATTTCGCGGGCGAGCATCTCTTTACCCGTCCCGTTTTCCCCGGTGATCAGTACGTTCGCATCCGTTTTGGCAACTTTGGTTACAATCTTGATCAGCTTCATCATAACAGGTGAGTGCCCGATGATCATTGCCGGTTCAGAGGGAGGGGTGATCCCGCCCTTTCCGGCATTCTGTTTCATTCGTTCTTCCTCGGCAGCCTGTAAAGCGGTATGTATCTTTTCCAGCAGGACATCATTGTCCCAGGGTTTGAGCACAAAGTCTACCGCTCCGCTTTTCAGTGCCTTGACAGCCAGTTCCACGTCTCCATAGGCGGTAAGCATGATAACAGGCAGTCCGGGGGCTATCTCCTGGATACGTCGTAGCCAGAATAAGCCTTCGTTCCCGGTATTGACTCCGGCGGAGAAATTCATATCGAGAATGACAAGGTCGACCGGCATTGTATCCAGAACGGACAGGATACGGTTCGGATTCGAAGTTGTTTCAATTCGTTCGAATTCGTCTTCCAGTAATAATTCGAGTGAGGTCAGTACACTTTTATTATCGTCTACTATAAGAACTGTTCCGGTTTGCATACGTCAATTTTTTTGTAAAGGTATCGGCTTCCGTGATACTTTGCAAATGAGCGTCCAAATATTTGACACTTTAAGGAGAGTTATTTTATAGAGTGCTGTTCTATCGGTTTTCTGCGGAAACAATGCTATTTATTAGTTCAATAATTATCAATAATGAGCTATCCCTTAATCAAAGTGACTTAGCCATTACAGGTTTATTTGCCGTCAGTTTTAACTGACGGTTTACAAGTT
>NZ_BMPB01000018.1 GCF_014647375.1 Parabacteroides faecis | reverse complement strand
ACAGTTACTGATTTTGATGGTGCGTTCTCTTTGGATGTACCAAGTTCTGCAAAGACTCTGGTAATTTCATATGTAGGTATGGAAACCCAAGAATTGGCAATTAAGCCTAAAATGCGGGTACTACTGGAGTCCAGTTCACAGGCTTTGGAAGAAGTAATGGTCGTAGCTTACGGTACGGCAAAGAAATCAGCGTTCACAGGATCTGCATCTACAATGAAAGCAGAAAAGATTGCAGAACGCCAGGTTGCAAACGTTACAAATGCTTTGGCTGGTCAGGTAGCCGGTGTACAGGGTGTGAGTGCAAACGGACAACCGGGAAAAGCAGCTACTATCCGTATCCGTGGTATTGGTTCTATGAGTTCTAGCAGTTCTCCTTTATATGTAGTTGACGGCGTTCCTTATGATGGTGATATTGCAGCGATCAACCCGAACGATATCGAATCGATGAGTGTACTGAAAGATGCTTCTGCCAGTGCAATCTACGGAGCACGTGGTGCAAATGGTGTTGTATTGATTACAACTAAAAAAGGTACTGCCAGAGAAGCAGTGGTAACTGTCGATGCAAAATGGGGTAGCAATTCACGTGCCGTACCTCAATATAATGTAATGAAAGACCCTGCCATGTATTATGAAACAGCATACAAGGCTCTGTATAACAGCAAAGCTTATGCCGGAGGAAGTGCTGCGGATGCTCGTGCTTATGCATTGAAGAATATTTTCTCTTCAGACAATGGTGGAGTAGGATATCAGGTTTATACTACTCCTAACGGGGAAGATTTTATCGGTACAGACGGTCGTATCAATCCTAATGCAACATTAGGTTACAGTGATGGTTCTTACTATTATACACCGGATGACTGGTATGATAATACTTTTAATAAAGGAAATTTACGTCAGGAATATAACGCAACAGTATCAGGTGCTTCTGAAAAGATCAATTATTATTTCTCTTTAGGTTATCTGGATGATGCAGGTATTATTTCCGGTTCAGGTTTTACTCGTTATACAGGCCGTTCAAAAGTAGACTACCAGGCAAAGAGCTGGTTGAAGATTGGTGCAAATATGGCTTATACATATTATGACAGTAAGGCTCCGGATGCTCAGGACAAATGGGGTTCATCTGGTAACCTTTTCTATATTACCGACCTGATTGCTCCGGTTTATCCGATCTATGTAAGAAATAATGACGGCAGCATAAAGGTGGATAACCGCGGTTATACTGTTTATGACTTTGGTAACTCTACAGGTCAGGTTCGTCCTTTCATGCCTATGGCTAATCCGGGCGTAACTTTGGAACTGGATAAATTCCATGCATATACAGATGTATTGAATACTAAATTTTACGCAATCGTTGATTTGTATAAAGGCTTGCAGTTTACAGCAAATGTCGGTGTAAATTCAAGTAACCAGAGAAGTTCTATCCTGAACAATCCTTTTTATGGCGGAGCTGTTGGTTCTGAAGGTTATGTAAATGTTAAGAATGAAAGAAATATCGGTTTGAACCAGCAATATTTGCTTACTTATAAGCAAAGTTTCGGTTCACATAATATCGACGCATTGGTAGGTTATGAATCTTATAATCTGAAAATCCAGAAAATGGAAGGTTCAAACAAAAAACTTTATAACCCGTTCATTGGTGAACTTAGCAATGCTATCCAAACACCTCCGACTGTAAGTTCCTCTACGGATACTTATTCTACACTCGGTATTCTGGCTCGTGTTCAGTATGACTATGATGGAAAGTATTTTGCTTCTGCTTCTTATCGTCGCGATGCTTCTTCACGTTTCCACCCGGATCACCGTTGGGGTAACTTCGGTAGTGTTGGTGCTGCGTGGTTGATGAACAAGGAAGAGTTCTTCAAGGATCTGGATGCTACATGGATCGACTTGTTGAAGATAAAAGCCAGTTACGGTGTACAAGGTAATGACAACTTGTTGCTTACAGATGGTATTACTCCTAACTATTATGCTTATTTAGATCAGTATACTGTATCTAACAGTGCTGGTGATTTTGCAACATCATTTACTTACAAAGGTAATAAGGATATAACCTGGGAAACTTCATATAGTTTTAATGCCGGTCTTGAATTTACCTTGTTCAAAGAAAGATTGAGCGGTAGTTTCGAATATTTCAGCCGTAAGACAGTCGATTTGCTTTACAACCAGCCGGTGCCTATTTCATTAGGTTATTCAACGATCCCGATGAATGTTGGTTCTATGAGAAATGCAGGTGTTGAATTAGATTTGAATGCTGATATTATCAGAACGAAAGATTTAACATGGTCATTCAATCTGAACATGACTCATTATAAGAACAAGATTCTTGATCTGGCAGAGACAGCAAAGAATAATGGCGGTATTAAGAGTTCTGTAACTATCCGTAATGTCGGAGGTTCTTTGTATAACGCATATTTGGTTAAAGATGCAGGCGTTGATCCTGAAACAGGTAAGGCTTTATATTATGTAGATCCGGATAATGGAGACATGACTACTACTGATGATTTCAGTGCTGCCAAGCAATCAGATTTAGGTTCTACTTTGCCTAAGATATACGGAGGTTTCGGTACTTCTGTTCAATATCGCGGATTTGACGTTTCTGTAGGATTGTCTTATCAATTGGGTGGTAAAGTGTATGACTATTCTTACCAACAGTTGATGCACAGTGGTGAGGCAAATACAGCAGGTACTAACTGGCACAAAGATATTTTGAATGCATGGAGTGAAACCAATAAAGGCAGCAATATCCCTCGTATCAGCAGTGCAGATAAGAGAAATCAGGATTTGTCTTCGCGATTCCTTCAGAGTTCTAACTATTTGAGCTTGAATAGCGTGATGGTTGGATATACATTCCCGAAAAAATGGACAACTAAATTTATGGTAAATAACTTGCGTATCTTCTTCTCTGGAGATAACGTGGCACTTATCGCTTCCAGAAAAGGTCTTGATGCTCGCCAGAACTTAGGTGTTGCATACTTCGGTAATGATGATGCCGTAGGTGCAAAATATTCTGCACTCCGTAGTTTGTCAGGAGGTATCAGTGTTACATTCTAATTTATTGTAAACAAAAAAGATGAAGATTATGAAATTTATAAATAAATCATGGATATTAATTCCGGGACTGGTTTTGGCAACTGCCTCTTGTACAGATCTGGATACACAACCCGAAGGCGGAAATTCTACTTCTGACCAGAAACAGGAAATAGCGGAAGCAATTCCCGAACGTGTAGCAGCCGATTTGAGCGGTATGTACTTTTCAATCGGTAAACAGTATTGTGTGTATGGTGAAGATAATCCACGTGATGACGACTTCGGTTATCCGGCAGCTTGTTTGTCGCTGGATTTGAATGGAGCGGACATGGTGAGTGATGCCAGTGGATATAACTGGTTCTCCGTTGCCAGTGAATATGCGGATAGAATATATAATTATGCAAATCCGAATATGCGTTGGGCTATGATTTACAACCAGATTAAAATGGCTAACGATATTATCGCCACTATCCCGGAAGATAATACGGATAAAACACTTAATTACTATAAGGCACAAGCTATCGCAACCCGTGCATTTGATTATCTGACACTGGTTCAGCAGTATCAGTTCACTTATAAAGGAAATGAAAGTAAGCCGGCTGTTCCGATTGTAACAGATAAGGTAGAAGGTGATCTGTTGAATAATCCGCGTGCATCTGTTCAAGAAGTATATGACTTGATCATGGACGACCTGAATACAGCAATTCCTTTGTTGGAAGGATACAACAGAAAGTCTAAAAACGAGATCGATCAGAATGTGGCTTATGGACTTCGCGCTCGTGCAAATCTGGTTATGCAAAACTGGGCTGCTGCTTATGAAGATGCAACAAATGCATTAGGCGGATATACACCTTATAGCCGTGATGAAGTAAGCAAACCGGGGTTCGTTGATTCTAATGACCATAACTGGATGTGGGCATTGATTCTGACTCCGACCAATATGCCGGATGCTTATCCTTCATGGCCTTCTGTGATTTCTTCTTTCTCTGGTGATTCATATTCTTGTGGTGTTGGATGTTATAAAATGATCAATACGCTGCTTTATACGAAGATACCAGATACGGATGTAAGAAAAGGATGGTGGGTAGATGAAAAACTGGATTCTCCGAACCTGAAAAATGTATCTTGGAGAGGCTACGATGGACAACCTATCGGACCGTTGGTAGTTCCTGATGTAAAAATGGCATATCTTCCTTATACAAACGTTAAGTTTGGTGCTTATCAGGGTATTTTGGGGAATAACATCAATGCCGGTGACTGGTGTATGATGCGTGCAGAAGAAATGATCCTGATCCAGGCTGAAGCCAAAGCTATGAGCGGAGATCTCGGTGGTGGAAAACGTATTCTGGAAGATTTCGTAAAGAATTATCGTGATCCGTCTTATACAAGCAAAGCTACTTCTGCTACAGGATTCCAGGATGAAGTATGGATGCAGCGCCGTGTTGAATTGTGGGGAGAAGGATTTGCTTTATTTGATATCCTACGTCTTCAGAAAAATGTTGTTCGTTTCAACAATCGTGTCGAGAGTAACTTCCCGGATGGATTCAAATTTAATTTGGCTGCCAACAACGGTTGGTTGCTGATGCGTATCCCGCGTAATGAAATTAATGCAAACAACGGTATTTCGGAATCAGACAATAATAATGAAGGTACATTACCACAGAGTGGTGAAGGTGCAGGTCTGACTGATGGAGTTGTTGACTAATTAGAATTTGCAATATTATAGAAAAGAAGGTGTCCTCCGGGATGCCTTCTTTTTTTGTTCGCCCAAGCATGTTCCCCCTACTCAGTGAAGGATATCAGATAACCAAATAACTTTAATTACAAGTAGTATCTATTTCTTATAAGAAATAAAAGCACTATATTTGCTTTTGGTTTTACTTATAAGTAATAAAAAATGAAAACTCCGGAGTTCTATAATAGAGATTTATATCTTGATCGTATCAAACCATTTGTCAATACACAGATGATAAAAGTTCTGACCGGCCAACGTCGTGTTGGAAAAAGTTTTCTTCTTTTCCAATTAATGGATTATATACGCATCTCATACCCGCTTTCGGATATAATCTATATTAATAAAGAATTGTTTGAATTCGACAGCTTAAAAGACTATGCAGATCTGATAAATTATGTAACACAGAAACGTAATGATCCGAACAATAAATGTTTTTTGTTTATTGATGAGGTACAGGATATTGCGAGTTTTGAGAAAGCACTGCGACATTTCTTTGCAGAAGGAAGTTATGATATATATTGTACTGGAAGTAATGCTAATATGCTTTCAAGTGAATTGGCAACCTATTTAAGCGGTCGGTACATCGAATTTAAAATATATAGTTTGACTTATAAAGAGTTCTTACTGTTTCATAAGTTGGAAGATAGTTCCGATTCTTTCACTAAGTTTTATAAGTTTGGAGGTTTACCATATTTAATAAATCTACCTTTTAATGAATTACTGGTTTCGGATTATTTACGAAGTATTTATGATACAATTATACTTAAGGATGTAGTAAATAGATATAGTATAAGGAATGTCAGACAGTTGCAGGATTTAACAATATATTTGGCTGATACGATTGGTAATTTGTTTTCAGCCAATAAGATAAGCGAGTACCTTAAATCTCAACGTGTCGATTTGCCTCCTAAAACCATATTAGAATACTTGAATTATCTGAATAATGCTTACTTTGTAAAAAGGTTACGTCCGTCAGATATCCAGGGAAAACGTCAGTTTCAAATCGGAGAAAAATATTATTTTGAAGATTTGGGGATTCGACATGCGATCCGTCCTTTCAGAGCAAACGATATAGCACAAGTCTTAGAGAATATTGTATGCCATCATCTTCTTGTCAACGGCTACACTTTATCGGTAGGAAGGGATGGAGATAAAGAAATAGACTTCGTTGGTGTGAAAGATGGAGAAAAAATATATATACAAGTAGCCTACTCTGTAATGGATCCTAAAACTTATGAGCGTGAATTTGGAAACCTCTTAGCAATAAAGGACAATTATCCTAAGATGGTTATTACAATGGATGAAATAGAGGGTAGTTCATATGAAGGAATAAAACAGATCCCGATCCGCAAATTTTTGATGGAATTCAAATAACTTTCCCACTTTGTTAAACAGTTAGAAAACCTTGTATATCGGGTAGAATTTGAGTGTTTATATTTTAATATCAAATTCTACCCGATTTATTATATCTAATTTCAATAGTATATCAATTCGCTGATAATCAACACGAAAATACACTTTCAGTTTAATAATAAATCTCTAACAAATGTATTTTCCATATTAATAAACAAATAATATATAAACACATAACATGCTATTAATCAATAATTTAACAGCGCGCGTAGTTCTGCAAAGACTCTGGTAGTTTCGTACGTAGGTATGAAAAGCCAGGAAGTCGCTGTTCAACCAGTTCTAAACATCAGACTAACGTCTGATACTCAAAACCTTTCTGAAATCGTTGTTACAGCGATGGGGATTTCCAAAGAGAAAAAAGCGTTAGGATATGCTGTGCAAGACGTGAAATCCGAAGAATTGACTCAAGCAGCAAATACAAACTTAGCCGGAGCTTTACAAGGAAAGGTTTCAGGTATTGACATTGCACCGTCTTCCGGTATGCCTGGTGCATCATCCAAAATCACTATTCGTGGTTCACGTTCTTTCACCGGAGATAATACTCCATTATATGTCATAGATGGTATGCCTATCGCCTCTACATCCGATGTGAACACAGATAACATGAATACAGGAAGTGTTGCCGGTACTGACTATGCAAACCGTGCAGTCGACCTAGACCCGAATGATATTGAAAGTATCAATATCCTGAAAGGACAAGCAGCATCAGCATTGTATGGTATGCGTGCCTCCAATGGTGTGATCGTCATCACAACAAAAAGTGGTAGAGGGGCAAAGAAAGGTAAACCGCAAGTTTCCTTCAGTACAAATGTAGCTTTTGATAAAATCGCAACATTACCTGAATTACAAAGTGAATTTGCACAAGGTACTACAGGAAATTTCAATCCGTATTCAGGTTTCAGTTGGGGACCTAAAATTTCAGATTTAGCAAACGATCCCGTTTATGGTGGTAATGTTCAGAACGCATACACCAAAGACGGTTTACACCAAGGTCAATATTATGTGGCTCAACGTGCTGCCGCCGGTTTAGATCCCTGGGCAACGCCTCAGGCATATAATAATGCAAAAGATTTTTATAATACAGGTGTAACCTGGAGTAACTCGGTAAACGTTGCGCAGGCTTTCGATAAAGGAAACTACGCATTCTCGTTAGGTAATACCCATTCAGACGGTATCGTACCATCAACAGGCATGAACCGTTACAATGCCAAATTATCAGGTGAAGCCAAATTACACGAAAACTGGACAACAGGTTTCACTGGTAATTTTGTAACATCAAAAATAAAAAAACAAGGTACAGCCAACGATGGTGTCACAGCAACCGTATATACTGCACCTATCAGTTATAATATGGCCGGAATTCCTGCACATATCGAAGGCGATCCATATACACAAAATACTTTCCGCGAAGGTTGGATTGACGATGCAAACTGGGCCGTCGACAACAACTCTTTTACCGAACGTTCACAACGCTTTTTCGGAAATGCATTCTTAAAATATTCAACTAAATTCAATACAGAGGATCATAAACTCGATATCAAATACCAACTTGGAGACGATGCCTATACAACAAGCTATCTCGATATTTATGGTTATGGAAGTACAGGTACAGGAACGGGATTAGGCTATGCCCGTGATTATGGTTTTACCGTAAATGAAATGAACTCTCTATTGACTTTCACCTACAACTGGCATATTAATGATGATTTCAATTTTGATGCCTTACTGGGTAATGAGTTAGTTGACAAACGCATCAAAGATACGATGGCGGAAGGATATAACTTCAACTTTCCGGGATGGAATCATCTGAACAATGCTTCTGTATATAGCTCATCAGCTTCTTATTCCAGAAAACGTACAGTCGGTAATTTTGCGAGCCTGTCATTAGCCTGGAAAAACATGTTGTATTTTAATGTAACAGGACGTAATGATATCGTATCGTCTATGCCACGTGGCAACCGTTCTTTCTTCTATCCGTCAGTATCTTTAGGATGGGTATTCACAGAACTAGAACCGCTGAAAAACGATATCCTGACATTTGGTAAAATACGTGCATCATACGCAGAAGTAGGTATGGCAGGTGAATATGTGCCGACATATTATTACACACCCGGATATGGCGGTGGTTTCTTCCAGGGTACTCCCATCATGTATCCTTTGAATGGTGTCATGTCGTATATTCCTTATTATGTCGTTTATGATCCTAATCTGAAACCTCAGAATACAAAATCATACGAAATCGGTGCCGATCTTACATTCCTGAATGGCTTATTCTCTTTGAATTATACATTCTCCAGACAAAATGTAACGGATCAGATATTTGAAGTTCCATTGGCCGGTTCGACCGGTTCAAGCAGTATGATGATGAACGGTGGTAAAATGCACTCAAACGTACATGAACTCACACTCGGAATTTCTCCTGTTGATACAAAAGACTTCAAACTTGATTTTGCATTCAACTTCTCCAAAATAGACAACTATGTAGACGAGCTGGCTCCTGGAGTAGAAAGCATTATGTTGGGCGGATTCGTAACTCCACAGGTACGTGCCGGTATCAAAGATAAGTTCCCGGTAGTATATGGTGTAAGTTACTTACGCAACGAAGCCGGACAAATTGTAGTCGATGAAAACGGTATGCCGCAGGCTGGTGAAGAAGCCGTGATCGGAAAAGTGTCTCCAGACTTCCGTCTAGGTTTCAGTACAACCATAGAACTTTATAAGTTCCGTCTATCAGCAGTATTCGACTGGAAACAGGGAGGTCAGATGTATAGCGGTACAGCCGGAGAGCAAAACTTCTATGGCGTTAGCCAACTGTCTGCCGACTATCGTAAAAACGGGTTCACTTTTGGAAAAAACTCAGTAAAAGAGGTTAAAGACGCTAGTGGAAATGTAACCGGATATGCACCGAATGATATCCATGTTTCCGGAGAAAATGCAGAAACTTATTTCCGTACGGTAAGAGGTATAGACGAAGCTTATATTTATGACAACTCATTCCTGAAATTACGCGAAATAGCATTAAGTTATCCGGTTTATAACAAGAATAACCTGAATGTAAACGTAAATGTATTTGCACGTAATATCATTGTTTGGTCTGAAATAAAAGGATTCGATCCTGAAGCGACATTAGGTAATAATAATATGGCCGGAGCATTTGAACGTTTCTCTCTTCCGGGAACTTCCAGCTACGGATTCGGTGTCAATGTGAAATTCTAATAGTTAAAGAAATGAATATGAAAACAATTATAGGTTCCTTAAAAACTTTGACTGTCGTATCTTTCTCCCTGATATTTTCCGCCTGTTCAGAAGATATCATGGATAATATCAACAAAGATACCAGCCATACAAACAGTGTAGAAGGCAAATTCATCATGACAGATGTTATTACTTCTACAGCTTTTTCTAATGTAGGAGGAGACTTCAATACTTATTTCTCATCTTATATTGAATATGAAGTAGGTATCGACAACCAATTATACAATGCAGAAACTCGCCTAAACGAACCGTCTGCCGCATCTACATTCAATAATATCTGGAGTGGAACATATACCTCTTTGAAGAATGCACGTATAATTATCAATCAGTGTAACGAAGGTGGCCGCGACGAAGGAAATTATATTACTAAAGGTGCTGCTGAAGTTATGGCTGCTTATAACTCTGCATTATTAACTGATATGTTTGGTGATACGCCTTATAGTGAAGCTGCCGTTGTCGACGAAAACGGTTCTCCACTGTACATGACTCCTAAAATCGATAAACAGGAAGAAATTTATGCAACAATAATGACATTATTGGATGATGCGATCGTCAACCTGCAAAAAGAAGATCTCTCCCCATTAGGAAACTACGATTTACTTTACGGTGGCGATGCCGGAAAATGGTTGAAATTTGCTTATGGTCTGAAAGCTCGTTATACAATGCGTTTACTCAACCGCTCATCCGACAAGGATGGAGATCTGAAAAAAGTATTAGAATACACAGCTAAATCATTTTCTTCTGCAGCGGACCAGGCAGCCTTTGCTGTCTATGATGTAAACAACATCAACCCATTCTACGGATTTTTTGCATCACGTGCAGCTTTTGCAAACAGTGAAAGTTTAGGTGCAAAACTTAGCGAACGCAAAGACCCGCGTTTTACCCGTGTTATATTATCTCCGACTCAAGGAGGAAAGCGTATTCAGGTTACCGGAGCTTCCGATCCCAATTATGTTCCTGCTCCTAATGGTACTCCGGAACAAAATATGCAAAAATATGGTGTTTCAGCATTTGTTTATTCAGGAACAGCTCCCACTTTATTATTAAGTTTCCATGAAATAAAATTCCTGGAAGCGGAAGCTCTTAGCCGCTTAAACCGTACATCGGAAGCAGAAGCTGCATTAAAAGAAGCTGTGTCAAGTGCTATTCTTAATACGGAAAACAGTGTAGCTTCGGCTATCACTACATTAGGTTCAAACATAACTGTTACATCACAAGCTTTGACGGAAGAAGCAGCCAACAGTTATTTTGAAGCAAATGTGAAACCGCTGTTTGCTATCGATCCTTTAAAAGAAGTTATGTTGCAAAAATATTTCGCTTTCTGGGGAGCTTCCGGAGAAGCCACAGAATCTTTCAACGATGTACGTCGTTTAAAAGCAGAAGGTAAAGATTTCTATGCATTCAAGAACACAAAAAAATTCCCAATCCGTTGTCCTTACGGAAATAGTGACACATCTGCTAACCCGGAAGTAAAAGCTGCCTATGGAGATGGTCAATATATTTACTCAGAACAAGTTTGGTGGGCTGGCGGAAATAGATAATGTAAAAACATAAATTATATATTCACTAAAAATAAAACCGGTAAACTTCAGATTGACCATCTGGTTTACCGGTTTTATTTTTCCGACTTATTTATATTCAGTAATTACTTCTACAGGAATAAATCTTTATTTCGCAAACTTCACATCGATACCTTTATCTTCCTTAGCCTTTAATCCCAGGACTCTCCCTCCTACTTTCACCTTTCCGGTAATGAATTCCGGAATATTATAGGACATCATAAAACGGTCATAAAATCCGGTATCTTTTTGAGGCAGCAGAAAAGGTTTACAAGCCTTTCCGTTTTCATCTATATAAGCTATATAAGGGCGGGTATATAATCCGTCTATCCGGCGGCTGCTGAAGATAACCCAACGGCTGTTACTGCTCCAGGAATGATAACTCTCTACATCATCGCTATTCAAAATATCCAACGGTACACTTTCTCCGGTTGACAAATCTGCCATATACAGATCGGCATCTTTATGCCAAATAGAAAAATTACCATATCCGGATACTGTATACATTACATGTTTTCCATCCGGAGATACACGGGGGAAAGAAGCACTTTGCCCTGAAACAGTCGCATTATATAAAGTATCGACTACCGAACCGAAACTCCGGGTTTCGGGATCAAACCCGATAGAACACAAATTATATTTCACCTCGGAATATTCTTTCGGAATAGGACGTGCGGCAGCCGTACAGAAATAAAGAGTCTTTCCATCCGGAGAAAACGTCGGGAAAGTTTCAAAAGCATCCTTCGAGAATAATTTGGCCGTGGTGACAATTTCATGTTTCACCACGTCATATACAACCACGTCGGAAGCCTCATCGAACACTTCTATACGGTTCCTGTCATTTGCATGGAACCCCTGTTTGGTATTGTTTACGGAAAATGCCACATACTTTCCGGAAGGATGCCAGGACGGATATACCAAAGATGAAATCGTTTGCTCCGTTTTCGTATTCAGTTTCTCGATCTTATCCCCATCTACCAGGATCGTTCCCGGATATGTTTCACGCATATGGAACAACATCTTATCGGGATTTTGCATACAGAACGAATGACAATTCACACAGTTTCTGCCGCTCATTTTATTCTCGATGATCGGAGTCTCCGTATAGCTCTCCAGGTCACGCTGATAAAGTCCCATCTTGTTCCATAAAGTATATCCCGGAGCAATCAGGCGGTAAGCGATGTAAGGATCGACCGGTTCTGCTGCCACGCTCCATTTGACAGGCGCATATTCCAGCCATTTCCCTTTTTCTTTCACCCGGACAACCACCTCAACCTCATTTCCTGCAGCAGACGATAAAAGCCTCTTCCATTTAGAGGTTGGGAAAACAAATTGGTTATCCTTTGACTTCACTTCAATCCGCTGGTCAGAGTATGACAAAACGACCTGAGCATCCTCCATAGAATCCTTCAAAGAAAAATTCAAAGGAGCAATATTAGCAGGTATTGTTATATCGGCATAATCAGGAACGATGGCAGGCTTTCTATCCAATGTTTCACTAACCTGAACCGAATCCGAACATGAAAAAAACAAGGCCAGCAACGCTATATATTTATAATTTCCATTCATATCCCACATCTTTTATTTGAACATAAAATAAAACCAGTAAGTATCTCCGTAGGCCCTTCTCATCAGTCCGGGCAACGCATTTTTATTATTCCGGTTTGCCAGTACCTGTTTTTTATATTCAGCAAAACGTTGCATGACAGACGGAGAAATATCGAAACGTTTCCAGTAATCCGGTTCCGCTTCCGATAAAGTGATCACGGCTTCCTGGAAAGACTTAGGCAATGAAGGAAGAACATCCGTTCCGTAATAAGTCTCCAGCATATTTTTGAAACCGTCCATATTTTTTGCCAACAAATAAAGAGCTCCCAGATACTCGATAGCCGCTTTCTTTTCCGGATTAGCCTCTGCTACCATGCACAGATCTTTTTCCATATAGTTGATCTCGGAAAGATAATTTTCCTTCGGCAGGCTTTTACGCATTGAACCCAACACGGAGTCTTGCTCCACCGCGGTATCGTTATATAAAAACTTCCGGTGATCGTCAGCCCATTTTTTATAATAAATCGTATTCCCCAATATATTCAGATACTTCTCCGCAACCGGATATTCACCATAAATAAGGTTTGTCTGGACCAGTCTTTTCAGCATTCGCGGGTTACCCTCTCCGATTGCAGTCGCGTAAGCTTCAAAAGCCATCTCCTGCGCCATCGCCGAATTACCCATAGCAAAAGCAATATCACTTAACAAAGAAGATATCTGCTCTGTTTTATTCCAGCCGACCATCAGCCCCTGGGGACCTCTCTGGTCGAAACTAAACATACGATCGGCCAACTCCCCTTTCTGTGCCAAAGCCAGATTCAGATAACACATATTCAGATAATTCGTCAGCGTACCTTTGTTAGCATCCAGAATTTTATCCCATTGTTCCGTTCTTGCGTAATAATCCAACTCTTTTACTTTAGCCGACTTCTTATCTCCGTATTCCGGTATTCCCCACCAACATAATACGCATAAAAGAGCTAGCTGTAAAACACCTCCTGCTATCCATATTTTCTTGCCGGCCGCTTTCTTTCTTTTTCTCAGCAGAAAAGCCAGAATAAGAATTAAAGGGAACGAAATCCATGAATAATAGATAACCGTTTTGGGTTCCAGTGCCGTATGATAATAAGCATCCGGTAAAAAGGCAAAACGATACTCTCCCAACAGAGCGAAATAGACACTGCAAACACCACATAAAAGTCCCAATAGAACGGACAACGAAGACCAATAGAACTTCGGGGTTTTATTCAGGAACTCATAAATCAAGACAGATAAAGCGAACAAACATGCCACAGCTCCCGCCAGCCCATAAAGCAACGGTGTTGCAACAATCTCCACGATCATCCGCCATTTATCATTTGATATACGCAAGCACAAATAGAAGGCCAAAAGCATCAAATTGAACGCTATTGTTCCGAAAGCCAGATAATTAAAATCAAAATGCAGGAACATGAGCAAAATGACCGGAATCAGATAAAGCAAGAAGAAATCCGTATCCGGAACGATCCGGCGGACAATTCCCCTCATACCCATTCCCGTTAATAACAGTAATGCAGCCGTTATCCCTGCTCCGGCATACGGATACCTAAAGAACTGCACTAAAAATTCAGATAAGGTTAACGCAAATCCGCCCGGCATAGCCAGTTTACCGCAGATATAGTCACCGGTAAACTGAAACAACTGGCTTTGTTCAATAAAAAAGAAATGGAATCGACTGTATTCCTGTAAGAAAATGAACAAAGCAGCCAATATAACCAACCAGAAAGCTGTGATTTTCAATTTCATGGTTTTATGATTTTAAGCATGTTTAATCAATTCGAAGCGTTTATCGACACACGATGGTAACTCATGCGGATAATGGGTCACATAAATCAATGTCTTTCCCGGACGTGTGCAGAACTGCTCGATCACACGTGCCGCTTTTCGCTTATTACTGATATCCAGTCCGTGCAACGGTTCATCAAGGATGATCAAATCCGGGTCTTTCACAAAAGCCCGTGCCAGTAGAGCCAATCGCTGTTCACCGGAAGATAACGTCAGGAACGAACGGTCTTTCAACTCTTCAATTCCAAAAATACGCATCCATGTCAAAGCCACAGTCTGTTGCTCTTCCGTACATTTGCGATACAAACCGATAGAATCAAAAAATCCGGAACCGACGATATTCAATGTCGGAACATTCTCCATATAAAACAGATGCATCTCCGGAGAAACATACCCGATCCTTTTCTTTATATCCCAGATACTTTCACCAGAACCCCGCTTCCGGTCAAACAAATATATAGTATTTGCATAAGATTGCGGGTTATCTGCATAGATCAAACTTAATAAAGTGGATTTTCCTGCTCCGTTGGGGCCGAATAAAGCCCATTTCTCCCCGTTCTTCACTTCCCAATCCAGTTCTTTCAGGATCGTGCGACTACCATATTTTATAGAAACATGTTCCATACGGAACGTAACCTCATGTACAGACGGGGCTTTTTCCGATACGGGCAACGATAGATCATCAGGATGACCGGGGAACAAATGTGCCTGCAATTCCTTATCCGCCATAAAATCAACACGTGTCTGCGGTCGATAAGGTTTCCGGTTATGTATGGGAAGTACGTGGGTTATCATCTCCGGAATATCATCAGGATTCGACAACAACAGAATAACCTGCACATTATCCAGTTTAGCCATTTGTTGCAACAGGTTTACTAATACGTCACGAGAAGCAGCATCCAAACCGATAAAAGGATTATCCAAGATCAAAATACGCGGATGATTCAGCAAAGAGCGGACAATAAGGAATTTACGTAACTCCCCACTGGAAAGAAAAATAAGTTTTTTAGGCAGTAAGTCTTCAATACCGAAGAAAGAAAGTACCTGATGCAGATTATCCGTACCCGAATGATCCTTCAATATTTCTTCCACAGTCGGCACTTCGTCCGTTTCTGTCGAGTGCCAACGCTGCTGGTAATAAGTATTCCGGCAATCTGCTAATGAATAGATATCCTTAAATGCTATACTTTTGATCAAATTGCTGATTTTATCATCGTAACCGAAAGTCACTTCTCCCTCCTTCAAAGCAAACTTACGTTGCATCAGGTCGGCAATCAAGGTTTTTCCCGAACCGTTGGGTCCTACTATTGCCCACTGTTCCCCTTCATTGACCGTCCAGCTGAAAGGTTCAGCAAAACGCAACTCCGGCAAACGGGTTACTACATTATTTATATAAACTATCGCTTTATTCTTTTCCATTGTTCTTAATTTGTACCCCCAAAGGTAAATAGTTTATTTATAAAATTAAACATACCGGAATAAAAGGAGTCTCCAAATGAAAAGGGATCACTCATCCCGAGCAATCCCTTATTATATATACAGGCCTGGTATGTCTATGAAATTCTTACAAATTAGTTATTATAATGCCTGTAATTTCCCTACTCAACTTTATAAATCAATTCAATATATCTTGATCGTATGTACGATTTTTCACATTTAATTCAATCTGTAGACTCCAGCCTTTACGAAACAAAAGTAATAAAATAAAAGAAAAAGACAATAGAAAACTATACTTTTTACTTTTACCCCCTTAGTTTGCTATTAATCAAAAGCTCGGATTAAAATATCAACCTTTTTTCTCACTTATTGAAACAGATTATCTATCTTTGGAATCCTAATTTATTTTATATTAAAATCAATAACATGAAACGACTTTTTTATTTCTCAATTCTCTTTCTGGGTATCATCAGTACCCTCAGTGTTTCTGCTTCCGACAACAAATGGAAACCTTTATTCGGCGAAAACCTTTCCGATGCCAGCTACAACCCGGAGGTCTGGAGTATGACAGACGGTGTACTTGCAGCCGTTCAGGACGAATCTATCTGGACAAAGACCGAATATGAAAATTTTGAACTGGATCTGGATTTCAAAACCGATGTAGGAACTAATAGTGGTGTCGTTATATATTGCACAGACACCAAAGACTGGATTCCCAACTCCGTAGAAATACAGATTGCCGACGACCATTGTGAAAAATGGGGTAATGGAAAACCGTATGAAAAATGCGGAGCCATTTACGGTCATTTAGGTGCCAAGAAAGATAAAGTGGTAAAAAAACCCGGTGTATGGAATCACATGCGCATTAGATGTGTCGGACAACGCATAAATGTAATACTGAATGGTAAGAAGGTAACGGAAATGGATATGAGTAAATGGACTTCCGGAACGGTAAATCCGGATGGAAGCGAAATCCCGAGTTGGTTACCCAAACCTTTTGCTGAACTTCCGACAAAAGGATATATCGGATTACAAGGAAAGCATGGTGACTCTCTGATCTGGTTCCGCAATGTAAAAGTAAGAAGTTTATAATAAGAAAGAGGAAAGCTAAATCGGCTTTCCTCTTTTTATTTTCAATATACCTTTGTTCCTTTTCCCTGATGAATTTCTGATGCTTGTGTAATGATAACTTCTTTCACTCCGGCATCGATAGCCTGGAAAGAGTTTTCCAGTTTCGGGATCATACCTCCCTGTATCACGCCCTCTTCTACCAGTTGTTTAAAAGCAGCACGGTCTAATTCCGGGATAACGCTCTCATCATCATTCTCATCTCTCAGCACTCCTTTTTTCTCAAAACAGAATACCAAAGTCACATCAAAATGCTTTGCCAGTGCTTTTGCAGCCTCTCCGGCAATCGTATCGGCATTCGTATTCAGCATATGTCCTTGCTTGTCATGGGTTAACGGAGCCAACACCGGAACAATTCCCTGGTGAATAAGAGAAGCCAGTAAATCGGCATTCACTTCTTTCACATCTCCCACGAAACCATAGTCGACCTCAGCAACCGGGCGTTTCTCTGAACGCATCAAATTCATATCGGCCCCGGTCAAGCCCAGTGCATTTACATTTAAAGCCTGCAAACCGGCAACAATATTCTTATTAACCAGACCGCCGTACACCATTGTTACGACTTTCAGCGTTTCGGCATCCGTCACTCTGCGTCCATTCACCATTTTACTTTCGATACCCAGCTGCCCGGCTAATTTAGTTGCAGAGCGTCCTCCACCATGTACCAGCGCCTTAAAACCTTCTATTTGAGAGAAATCACGAAGCAAATTTTTCAAAGTTTCTTCTTCTTCTACAATTTTCCCGCCGACCTTGATAAGCGTAAGCTTTTCTTTCTTCATATTCGATAAAATATTTTTGCGTCAAAGTTACTAAAAAAAGAAAAGATTTAATACTTTTGCATCGTTCAACGCGGTAGTAGCTCAGTTGGTAGAGCATTAGCTTCCCAAGCTAAGGGTCGTGGGTTCGAGTCCCATTTACCGCTCACAATCAAATAGGAGGAAAACGAAGCTGTTTTCCTCCTATTTTTTTGTAAGCATCCGACATAATACAAGCATTCGAATATTCCATCCGTTCAATACAGTCTATCTCCAAATAGCGCAGGTCAATAAAAACAATTCATTCCAAATGAGTGTTAGTTGTATATTATTCCTACATTTGCAACAGTTAACTAAAATTAAAAAGAAAAAGAAGAATTGCTATGTTGACAGTAATGATTTTTGTTTTTTTAATTGGATATCTATGTATCGCTTTAGAGCATCCATTAAAAGTAAACAAAGCCGGAACAGCCTTATTAACAGGCACTATACTTTGGGTTTTATACACATTTGCAGCGCCAGATCTGATCCCACTCGCTTCTGCGGAAGAGTTCAAAGAGTTTTTGAATGCTTATCCTGCCATAGCAGAACTTCCCTTCGTGGAACAATGCACCCGTTTTGTCGTAGAACATCAGGTACTGGACAGTATTGGAGAAATTGCAGAGACATTGATCTTTCTGATCGGTGCTATGATCACTGTCGAGTTGATAGATGCCCACGGAGGTTTCATGTTTATTACAAACCGCATTACAACCAATCAAAAAAAGAAATTATTACTATTGATCGCAGGTATCACTTTCTTCATGTCTGCCATACTCGATAACCTGACTACCTCCATCGTTATGGTTATGCTAATGCGGAAACTACTTGGCAACTACAAAGAACGCTGGGTATTCGGCAGCGTTATTATTATCGCAGCAAACAGCGGCGGCGCCTGGTCACCTATCGGAGACGTGACAACGATCATGCTTTGGGTAAGAGGAAATATATCTTCTTCCTCAACCATTCCTCATCTGATTTTACCGAGTCTGGTATCGGCTTTGGTTCCCGTATTGATCATGATGCGCTTTTTACACGGAAAAGTCACTCCCCCCAATGCATTCGTCGATAATGAAAATAACGAATTGCTGAAAGAATTAAGAACAAAAGAAAAATTATCCATATTAGTATTGGGTATATTATGTCTCATATTCGTACCTATATTTAAAACAGTCACTCATTTACCTCCATTCATGGGGATCCTGATGGGAGTCGGTATTTTATGGGTATACACAGAATTAATGTATAGACGGAATATCGTAAATGAAGATATAAAGTTACGCCTGTCCAAAATAGTCCGCCGGATAGACGGGGCTACATTATTATTTTTCCTCGGAATCCTTCTGGCAGTCGATGCCCTCCGTTGCAGTGGCGTACTGACTGATTTTGCATTCTGGCTGGATGAAACAGTAGGAAATGTATATGCAGTTAACCTGATCATCGGAACATTATCGGCAGTCGTAGATAACGTACCGCTGGTAGCCGGAGCGATCGGTATGTACCCGGTAGCGAATGAGGCTATGATCGCTACGGCCGCAGACCCGGCTTACATGGCAAACTTCGTTATGGACGGAACTTTCTGGCAATTCCTGGCCTATTGTGCCGGTGTCGGTGGAAGCATGCTGATCATCGGTTCGGCAGCCGGTGTCGTTGTTATGGGGCTCGAACGTATCAATTTTATTTGGTATCTCAAAAATATTTCGTTACTTGCACTACTCGGATATTTGGCAGGAGCAGGAGTTTATATTCTTCAACATGTAATATTGGGATTATAATAAAAGGAGGACACTAGTATGTTATGGGATTTTATTCTGAGATTATTCATTGCAGGTATTCTCGGAGCCGTAGTTGGTCTCGACCGGGAATACAGGGCTAAAGAGGCCGGCTATCGTACACACTTCCTCGTATCGCTGGGAAGTGCCCTGATCATGATCGTGTCTCAATATGGTTTCCAGCAAATTATACAGGAAAGTAGCGTATCACTCGACCCGAGCCGTGTAGCAGCACAGGTGGTAAGCGGTATCGGTTTCATCGGGGCCGGAACGATTATCATACAAAAACAGTTTGTACGCGGTCTGACCACTGCTGCCGGAATATGGGCTACAGCCGGGATCGGGCTTGCGATAGGTGCCGGAATGTATGGCATCGGTGTTGCAGCGACTATCCTGACGTTAATGGGATTAGAATTGTTAAGTTACATCTTTAAAAGTCTGGGAATGAAAAGCTCGATGATCATTTTCTCCACCAATGAGAAAGAGATCATAAGCAAAGTAACGCATGTGCTGAACGACAAAGGCTATTTACTTATCTCCTATCAAATGGAAAAAGTCAGTCATTCAGATGTGGATACTTTCATTGTCACACTGGTCATTAAAGCCAAGAAAAGTACGGATGATAACCAATTATTGCTCTTTATGGAAGAAATTCCGGAAGTAACTATCGAGAGAATTGAATAGAATGGCTGAAACGGGGACAAGTTTTAGTATATTTGTCCCCGTAATCATTATATAACAAATACACATGAACATAATTTCTAAACTTTTCAAGAAAGAAAAAGAGGAAACAGAAGCATCGTCAAAAGGTAGCGTAGAAGAATTTGTATCGCTTATCCGCGTTTATTATCAAGCCGTAATGGCCGTTCAACTGGGTATTACCAATATCAATATGCTATCGGATATGGCCCTTTTTAAACGGATGCTGAAAATCCCGACACAAAATAACAAACCAGGTATTGCTGAAAAGTCACGGGTCCGTAAGATACTGATGCAAGACTACGGTATGAAAGAAAGTTTCTTCAAAGAAATAGATGCGTCGGTAAAAAAGAACTGCAAGTCGCAGAACGATATCAAATCGTACTTTTTCCTTTTCCAGGGATTCTGTAACGATCTGTTCTCTTTGCTGGACAATCTGATGCAATGGAAATTCCGTTTCTCCATGTTGGTAAAAAAGCTGTTATACAACCAAACGGCGAAAACGATTCATGAGATCGTAACCCGTTCGGAATGGAAAGAGGTCAGCGTTCAGAAAACGGCATGGAGCATCCGTAAATACAAAGAAACATTAGGCTATTCGGAAGAATGGATGACGGATTTTGTTTACAATGTCGTCCTGTTAGCCAAAGAAGATGCTAAGAACCAGCGTAAGAAAGACAAATAAATTCAAGAAATATGAAATATCTATTTTTAGAATATCCTAAATGCGGAACCTGCCGGAATGCAAAGAAATGGCTGGATGAACACAAGGTTTCTTACGAAGACCGGCATATCATCGATCAGAATCCATCTGTCGAAGAATTGACCGAATGGATAGAACGCAGCCAATTACCATTGAAGAATTTCTTTAATACGAGTGGATTGGTCTATAAAGCAATGCAGTTGAAAGACAAATTGCCGTCCATGAGCGAAAAAGAGCAGATCGAATTGCTGGCTTCCGATGGAAAACTGATCAAACGCCCTTTGCTGGTGAGCGAAAACCAGGTTCTGGTCGGTTTTAAAGTTGCGGAATGGGAAGAATCCGTTAAATAGCAAAGTATATGAAAGAGTTCATCACCCCTCCGGATCATATTCATTTCCTGGCAAAAAAGCTATTTGCAGACTGCGGGGAAATTATCGACGGTTCTATTGCCTATCTGGAAAAAGGCGGTGGTGGACCTGCTTCTTTACATACTCACGAGCATAATCATCTGTTCATTGTGGTCAGCGGGCAAGCCAGAGTTGAACTCGATGGCGAGGTCAGGATTGTAGATGCAAACGAATCGTTTCTCGTAAATGGCCATATTCCCCATTCGGTATGGAATAATATCGACGGTACGACGGTCATGATCGGTATTTCTGTAAAAGCTAAATAATCATCTTATCTGTCATAGTATATGGAAAACCTTACGTATCAACCAAGTGCGGAATATGTTGCTGCTTGCGGACTATATTGCGGTGCCTGCCGTAAATTTGTAAAAGGAGAATGTCCCGGATGCAAAGCGAATAATAAAGCGGAATGGTGCAAAATACGGGCTTGCAACATTGAACACAATTGTAAGAGTTGTGCCGATTGCACAATCAGTTCGATCGACGAATGCAAGAAGTTCAACAACTTCATTGGAAAAATATTTTCTATCCTCTTCCGCTCCGACCGTTCGGCCTGCATCAGAAGAATACAGGCAATAGGCTATGATGCCTTTGCAGAAGAGATGCATACAAAAAAACAACAAACTATAAAACGATAATTTTATACCCCGATGGTTTCTGAATTACACCCGTTAGGCTTCTTCCTTCCCGAGCAGACCAAACTGCTGATGCTGGGTAGTTTTCCACCTCCCATGCCACGTTGGTCCATGAATTTCTACTACCCGAATATCCAGAATGACATGTGGCGTATTCTCGGATTGCTATTCTATAATGACAAGGAATACTTCCTGGAAAGCAGAAAAGCGTTCAGCGAAGAAAAGGCCAAGCAGTTCTGTCTGGAAAAAGGGATCGGTATCGGTGATACGGCTATGGAGATCATCCGGTTAAAGAACAATGCTTCCGACAACTTCCTGCAAGTCATCAAACCGATTAACCCGGAAGAAGTCTTATCGCAAATACCGGCATGCAAAGCGATTGTCGTTACAGGACAGAAAGCGATGGATACACTCCTGTCGGTTCTACCTCCGACAGAAGAGCCAAAAGTCGGCAGCTACTCGACTTTCACCTTACTGGACCGGACATTCAGATTGTACCGGATGCCATCATCCTCACGCGCTTATCCCAAACCGCTGGAAGAGAAAGCGGCGGTTTACAGGGGTATGTTTGAGGAACTTGAAATGCTTTAAAATACAATGATCGTATCTTTTGCGAGATACGATCATCGATTTCAACGTTCACTGGCTTTCCAATAAGCAGCAACATGAAAGATAATTCCACAACCAGATAAATGGGAATAATCCATAGCAGACATGACATCATGTAAAATGCTTTTTTCATCATTTGCCAATACAGGATCGTTTGCCATAAAAACAACCAATGCAGACTCTCCCGCTTCTCTCACAATATGCCAGATATTCCGATATTCACCCCAGCGAGGAATCCTGTATCCATTTTGCGTATGCCATTCTTTTACAAATCTCCAGTCGGGTCCCAGCATAGACAATTCGGTTTTATCAATTTTATTTATTTCTTTCAGGCAATAAACAGAACGCTCAAAAGCTAATTTACCAACTCTTTCAATAAGCTTATGCAATCGTTGCTGTAACGAAGGTTCTGTTTCCAAATCTGACAACAAATCAAATGAATACATCATTTGAAGATATACATAAGCAGAATAATTGTTCCCTATCCTTTCCGATTGTTCAATAGCCTCATGTATATAACTCCTATACAGATCATAATATTTCCTGTTTTGAGTGACATGCCATGCCGCAGCATAAAACATCGGTAAACGCGCAGCTTCATGAGGGGCAACATTCCACATCCGACAAATACCTAAAGGACATTGTTTCCCATCGGCCCGCAAAAAGTCATAATTATTATCCGATACGACATTCTTATGCATTCTTTCGGCAATATCTGCCAGAATAGAACAGACAAGTTGTTTCCCGTCCTCATCGGCCAACGGACTGTCATAATATTTCCATAATCCATGTACACAATGGGTATATTGATCTCTGGAAGAGTTATAATAAAAACTTTTACCATCTTCCGTACAAACACCACGAGCAACAAAACCTGTAAAACCCGGTATTAAAGAACAACGTTTCAGACCATCCAATAATTGGGATGCACGTTCTTTCAGGTCCTCTTCCTTTGTTTGTCCGTATATATCGGCCAGTGTCCCCAACATAGTTCCCGTCAGAATCACACAATCTTCCATACCCGTTCCATATCCACACGGATTCGGATATTGCCGGTTAACCTCCTCCCGGGTCGGCAAATGAGACAGTTCCTTTCCTTTTTCATAACTACTTATATAGTCATAAAAAAGATGTGTACCGGTATCATAAAACCGTTTCCATGATGCCGCCCATGCCTCTTCAATAACTGAATAATCAAGTACCTTTTCTCCTTTTACTGTCAGTGGTAAAAAGAAAAAAACAACTAAAAATAAGCTTCTCATTCTATTTCTTTTATAATCAAGGTATACCAAACTCTAACCTAAACGATAAAGAAGATATTCAGCATACCTTAACAAGGTTAATAACCCGGATTCTGATCCTTCACCGGATCAATAGCCTTATTATAGTTAGTCTCTATAACCGGAATAGCCCAAAGAAGCATAGAGGTATCCAAATCTATCCCTTCTGACATCTTTATGGTTTCAACAGCTTTTTCTGTCCGCAACAGATCCAGCCACCTTTTACATTCCAGAATCATTTCATATCCTCTCTCCTGAAGTACCAGTTCAGAAAATGAGTTAACATTGTAATCTGATAATTTGAAATCCACCGGAGATTCTATTTCCGAGTTATAACCATATCCACGGCGATGTACCTTATTCACACATTCCATTACTTCTGCCGTAGGTCCGCCATTTGCCCAATTGGCAGCTTCCGCATAAATCAACAACACTTCGGGATAACGATAGATCGGCCAGTCATTTGAGGAACCGGTCGTACCGTTCGGATCGATATATTTCTTGAAAAGCATCGTATTATCTCCTAAACCGATATCCCAGAGATAAAAATTATGCTGTTTTCTCAAATCTCTATCATCCCAATTTTTATAAAAATAATTATTGGTTGTCGAATAAAAAGAATACCAGTTATTACCATAAGGCTTATAACCATCTCCGTTTATATGGAAAAAGTTCATCAGTTCCCATCCCTTCTGATCCGTATATTTAAAATAGAAAATTTCTTCTGAGGTAGTCAGGATATCGGCGCCATATATCTTTTCAAAATCATCCGGTTCTGAAACCTGTACCAAAGAATATTTACCTGAATCAATAACCTCTTTTGCCTTATCACGGGCATTCTCCCATTTTTTTAATGTCAGATACACATCAGCCAGCAAGGTTTTTGCCGTCCATTTGGAGGGAGTCCCCAATAAGCGAGGATTATCCGGTAAATGCTCTTCCGCATATTCCAGATCACTAAGGATCAGCTCATAGATATCTTCAACCGATGCTCTGGGAAGCTCGATAACATCCATCGTTTCCTCTGTACGAAGAGGTACTCCAGCCCATAAACGTACCAATGCAAAATAATCGAAAGCTCTCAGGAATTTTGCCTCAGCCATAAACTGCGCTTTCTTTTCTTCCGATATTTTAGTTCCGCCAGGTGTATTTTTGATAACCACATTTGCATTTCGGATCGATAAATAAAGTGCAGTCCACACATGCCCCATATTAGTAATATTAGCAGTACTGAAACCCTTGTACTCGCTGATAGTTGCCAAACTGCCTTTTCCGTAAACATTATCCGGACACGCTTCCAGCAATGTAAAATAAGATGTAAATTTACTACCGTGTATCGGCTCATATACTCCATTTAAGGCAGCAGCTATTTCTTCAGCCGTATTATAAAACGTTTCACTGGCGATTGCCTTGGGATTTTCCTCCAGCATATCATCGCACCCGGAGAAAAACATCAAAACGATTATTGTATATATAAAATTTCTCATCGTATTAAATATTTAAAATGATAACTTAGCTCCAACAGTAAATCCTTTTGTTGTAGGATATGAATAATAATCTATCCCCTGGTTCATAGAAGCCCCTCCTCCTTTCGAGTTTACTTCCGGATCCCACCACGGATATTTTGTTATGGTTAACAAATTCTGACCGCTTATATAGACCTGTCCCCGTTTCAACCAGTTTATACCTAATTTATTGACCGGTATATTATAGGCTAATTTTATATTCTTCAAACGGAGATACGAACCGTTATAGACGAAATTATCCGCCATTTTAGTTGATATCACATTATCTACAGCCGGATATTTGGCATTCGTATGATCAGGAGTCCAGTGATTATAAAAGACTTCTTCCAATGCATTATATCCCAGATAAGTCTTATAATTCTGGGTAATCATGCTAAAACCATAAATATCATTTCCCTGTGATCCCTGAATAAAGAAACTCAACTCAAAATTTTTCCAGGACATGTTAGATGTCAACCCATAAATAAAATCAGGATTCGGATCACCGATAATTGTCTTATCATCTTCCGAGATACTGCCATCCTTGTTATTATCCTTATACACAAAATGCCCTTTCTCATCGAAACCATCTGTCTGATACCCATAGAAAATACTCATAGGCAAACCTTCACGAAGCAGATTCACATAATCATTCGCTACTATTAAGTTATATGTCGTACCCTGCACATCCTGCCCTTCATACAGTTTGACAACCTTATTACGGTTAAAGGATATATTTGCCGACACATTCCACTTAAAGTCATTGTCCAGGATATCAGCATCTACCTGAAATTCAAAACCTTTATTCCTGATTTTCCCTATATTTTTAACCGTCGTCGTATATCCCAAAGAAGCCGGTAACTGAACGGTATTCAGCAAATCACGTGTATTCTTCAGATAATAATCGGCGGTCAAACGCAAGCGGTTATTGAAAAAACCAAGATCTAACCCAATATCCGTCTGAGAGGTTGTTTCCCATTTCAAATCACTCGGCAAACGGGTTCCCGGGGCATAATAAGTATATAAAGCATCATCAAAACTCACCTTTCCGGAAGACAACATATCCAGTGTATAATACGGATTAATGGCAGTACTACCCGTTTGTCCGTATCCGATCCTTAACTTTCCGTTAGAGATAAAAGGGAGATCTTTCATAAAACCTTCCTCCGAGAAACGCCAGGCCAATGCCCCGGAAGGAAAATATCCCCATTTATTTCCTTTGCTGTAGCGGGAAGAGCCATCCGCCCTAAAACTTACCGTTGCCAAATATTTCCCTTTATAAGAATAATTGAAACGTCCCAGCCAGGACAATAAAGTCCAGTCCGTATAAGAAGAAGACGGAGTATTTATCGTAGTTGCAGACCCCAGATCATATGAACCTGCCGCATCACTCAAAAAACCGGATCCGGATGCACTCAACGACTTACCGGTATATTTTTCATAAGTAAAAGCCCCTGTTGCTGTAATCGAATGATCTTTATCGATCGTTTTGTTATAAGTCACGATGTTATCGCTATTTATAGTCAGACCGTTACTGGTCGAAATCCCCGCTGATCCAGACGAATTAGGATATTCCACTCCTGTGTAATTATCCAGACGGGTATCGGTATTCGACACGTTTCCGGATATTTTTATCGACAGACCTTCGATCGGTTTATACGTCAGTGCGATATTCGCCATTACTTTATTATCGATCTGCTTTTTGGAGACCTCATTGAAATAAGCGATCGGATTAATCAGATTATCCGGGCTAAAGGGATAAATTCCATTTAGCAAACGGTATTGCCCGTCCTCCATATAAGGACCGACTGTAGGGGTTGCAGAAAGAGCCGACAATAGTATATTTTCCTCATCCGTCAGCGATTGTGCGGTTCTACTTAATATTGAATTATATGATATTGAGAATTTTTTATTTATTTCGTGATTAATGTTCGCTCTTAAGACGATCCTTTGGTAATCATTATTTTTGATAACTCCCTCTTGATTATAGAAACTGGCTCCTACAGCAAACTGAGTCTTTTCATTTCCTCCGTTCACCGTCAATGAATGATCTTGCACGGGAGCAGAACGGAAAATTAAATCCTGCCAGTCCGTTCCCTTCCCAAAACCTGCGATATCGTTTTGGGAGAAATACTTTTCACCTTTAGTATTTTCCCAAAAGAGATTATAGTAATTAGCATATTCGGTGGCATCCATCAGCTCCAGTCTCTTTCTAACGGTCTGTATGCTGTAACTACCTTCATAGTCGACACTGACTCTCCCCTCTTTTGCCTGCTTAGTTGTCACGATGATGACACCATTCGCTCCACGGGAACCGTAAATAGCGGTTGCCGACGCATCTTTTAAGACTTCGACACTTTCTATATCCGAAGAGTTTATCATACTCTGATCACCGGGAAAGCCATTTATGATCCATAACGGTTCGTTATTGCCGGAAATAGAATTGGCTCCTCTGATTCGTATCTGCATATTGGCTCCGGGAGCACCGGAGTTTTGTTGTATCTGTACTCCTGGTATCCTACCTTGCAAAGCCTGCGATATATTATTTGTAGGAAGATCCATGATCGCACTACTTTTCACAGAAGCGACAGAGCCTGTCAGGTCCGACTTCTTCACAGTTCCGTAACCGATAACAACCACTTCATCCAACTGCTTGTTACTTTCCTCCAATGATATTTTTATATACGATTCACCTTTTATCTGCAATTCCTGCGACAAAAAACCGATATAAGAAACCAGAAGCGAAGACCGGTCATCCACGGTCAAAGAAAATTTTCCATCCAGATCTGTGATCGTCCCATTAGTCGTCCCCTTCTCCACAACATTGGCACCGATAATAGGGTCTCCGTTCGGATCTGTCACAATTCCGGTAATACGCTTTTGTTTCTGTACCTGCCTTTGTGGTTCCGCCGACTTATCCTTTTTATAAATAATAATGTGTTTTTCATCAATGGTATAAGCCAAATCCTGTCCGTACAACAATTGAGTCATTACTTCCCGGATATTCTTGTGATCGATCTTCACTGAAACTTTCTTGAAAAGATCAATCTCTTCATTCCGATACCAAAATGAAAAATCAGATTGTTTCTTCACTGCATCCAGAGCCTCCTGCAAAGTGACACCTTGCAGATTAAGCGATATTTCCGCTGTCTGGGAATAACTAACCGATGCAAATGTGCAGAAAGTGGTCAACAAACATAGTACTACGGTTACTTTCATGATATTAAATACTTTTTTTAGCAGACTAATAGGCACAGTCTGCCCTTGGTTTGGAGATAATTTCATATTTTTGTAAATGATTTTAGGTTTGTAATTTTGTTGCTAAAGATTTCAGACTAAAGTCTTTTGATCGGGAGATGTTGGTAGCATCTTCCGATTTTTTTTACATTCTATTTCTCATAGGCATATTATTAAAGTTATTATTCATTTATTTCTCACTGATATAAACCTGATTTCCTTCAATTTTATAATGTATACGTTTATCCAGAGTCATGATGCGTAATATTTGTTCCAGATTCTCTCCCCGCACAAAGTCACCCGTAAAAACGGTATTCTTCAATTTATCTGAAGCAATATGTATATGTACATTAAAATTTCTCTCCAACTGTTTGGCTATACTCTCAAAAGTCAGGCCGTCGAAATAGAATTTTCCATCCTTCCAGGCCGTATGGAAATTCAGATCCACTTCCCGCTTGTTGCTTGTTTCAGTTACTTTATCAAAACAGGCGAGTTGCCCGGGTTGTAAACGGATATTCTGTTTTTCCTTCTTCCATCCGACATCGACGCATCCTTCCGCCAATGTCACTTCTACAAATCTATCATCGTCGTAAGCCTTTACATTGAATTTAGTTCCCAGTACCTTCACTTTAACATCTCCCGTTTTTACATAGAACGGACGTTTACTATCGTGGACTACCTCAAAAAAGGCTTCACCGCGAACTCTTACCTCACGTTCGGACTTAACAAATGCCGTCGGATATATCAACGTTGTCCCTGCATTCAGTATCACCTTACTCCCATCCGGCAAAGTAACGGTCGATTTCATTCCCAAAGGATTCGATAATTCTATCGGTTGGCTATTCAGTTGTTTATACCCCTGCTGAAAAGATAAATAACCGGTCATTCCCACTAAAATAGCTATTGAAGCAGCTACAGAAACAATTTTCAGCCACACTTTACGGCGAATAGCCTTATCTATTTTCTTGTTGAGACGAAGTAAGATCGTGCTACGCATCTCTTCTCCTTTGGCTATCACGCGGGGAGATAGTTCTATACTGTTTAGTAGCCCGAGCAATTTCTCATGATCAGGATGTGATGCCGACCATTGTTCCAGTAATTTCCGGTCTTCTGACGATAAATCATTTATCAATCCATCACTTATACGATCTATACTGTTCTTCTGTTTTTCCATATTTTCCACTTATTACTTAAAGGAGGAGGTATAAGCGGATTTCGTTTAAAAGAAAAGTGACTTTTTTTGATATTTTCTCAAGAAAAGCGATAAATAGCTATCATTAAGCAATATACATCAGTAACAAAGAAAATGTAATATCCGGGAAATGAGGTTTCAAACTGGCAACAATCTTATCGATAGCTATTTTCATCTGTACACGGACTGTACTTTCATTAATGGAAAGCCTTTCGGCTATCTCTTTAGGCTTCAAACCTTCCTGTCTCGCCAATAAAAAGATCAAACGACATTTTTCCGGTAATTCATCGATCACCCGGTTCAATATCCTCTCCATTTCCTCCATCAACAACTTATCTTCAGGAGATTCATTCTCCCTGGCTGTCAGTTGAAGAGTAGTATCTTCCAACAAGACAAAACGAGACTTTGAACTTCGGCTCAGGTATCGGGTTGCTTCATTGCGGACTGTGACAAACAGATAGGTTTCAATATTCTCAATATCCTTTAGTTTCAGTCGTGATTGCCAGATAGAAAAGAATGTTTCAGCCACAACCTCACGACAAGCTTCGGTATCTTTCAGAAAATAATATGAGAAACGGAATATCTGATCATAATACAGATCATAAAACATATTAAATGCCAGCCGATTATCATCCGCCACCATTTTCAAAAGCGTCTTTATATCTATTGCTCCCGTCTTCAACTCATCTCCTTTCTGTTTCTGCAAACGTAGCAAAAATATTTTAAGAGGAAATACTTCAGTACAGATTTATACAAAAATGGCCGATAGAATCCTTTCATACCAACAGGATCTCTACCGGCCATTTCGGAATAATTATCTTATCCGCAATGGAAATAAGTCTTCACCAACCGGAGCATTCCTTCAGGATCATTTTTCAAATCATCACGAAGGGTAAAGTCGTTATACGAAGTCAGTTTTTTGATAATACCATCGATCATGCTCGGACTGAACACATTGTATTTTTCATAGACAGCACGCTGCTTCTGCAGACGTTGAGCGGATGCAGCACAACTGTCGGGAAGCTGATCCAATGTCTGCAAACGATCCCTATTTTCCTCCTGGTGGATATTTACATTTACATAAGTCTTTTCTGCAATATCCAACGCATTGTCAATCTCAAATCCATGACGGCAGGCCACAGCCAAACCGGCTAATAACTGGTACAGATCGGCTGAACCGTCCGGCGAACGCATTTCGACCGTCTGTTTCTGTGTCGTATCATAATGGCTTTCCGACTCCAGTGGGTTAGCCAACACGCACATATCCTTCTTTGCCGCCCATCCCAGAGGTACACGGACCAATACCGAACGGTTCCGGTCGCCCCAGCAGACATTTGTCGGAGCTTCCTGATGAGGTACCAGACGGAAATAAGAAGTCGGATTCGTATTACCAAATGCAGTGATAGACGGAGCCAACTCCATCATACCGGCAATCGCTTTACGGGCTGTTTCAGACAAAACACCACCCGCCAGCATCTGGTTCTTACCGTCTTTCATTATACGCATATGGACATGTAATCCTGATCCGGCCTTTCCAACTGTGATCTTAGGGGCAAAGGTGATATCCAAACCATAATCGTAAGCCAGATTACGGATCACCCATTTAGCGACCATCAACTGGTCGGCGGCATCTTCTACTTTGGTCGGCAGAAACTCGATCTCGTTCTGCTCATATATCTTTCCGTTCAATGTAAAGTTGCCGACTTCGGAATGACCATATTTGATCTGTCCGCCGGTCTGGGCTATATACAGCATACATTGTGTGCGGAATTCATTGAATTTGGCAAATGGTCCGGATTCATGATATCCGCGCTGGTCAGTAGCCGGGAACAATTCTTCTTCCTCAGCGATCACGTAATATTCCAGTTCACCCATTGCCTGAAATTCCATACCCGTCACTTCCGTAAACGCCTTGCTGGCCTTGTGTAAGGTATATTCGGGAGAGCTTTCCAGGGGTTCGCCATCCTTGTTGAAGAAAGAGCAAAGCATCGTTACGGTCGGTAATTCGGCAAAAGGATCGACAAAAGCCGTCCGGAAGCGGGGGATAACATACAAGTCGCTGCTACCAGCTTCGATGAAAGAGAACAAGCTCGATCCGTCGACACGCTCACCGCAAGTAAGGATTGCATTCAGGTAAGCCGCATTATTAATAACGAAATTCAATGTTTTCAGACGCCCGTCTCCTGCCGGATACATAAAATTGACCATCTTGATTCCTTTTTCGCGGATGAAAGAAATAATGTCCGCTTTTGTAAACTCAGATGAAGGTTTTTGCAAGAATTCGACCAAAAGATTCGAATTCATTTCTAATTCGTTTTCCATATTCTGTTGATTGTTTTTGTACAGTATAGATTTAAATACATTTTCTATAATGCTTTCAAAGATAAAAAAAGAAATTACGGTAGCTTCGTTTTCCTTCAATTTTATCGGCTAAGAAAAAATACTGAAGTACTTTTTTTCCGAAAGTCTTGCATATTAAAAATAAAAACCTACCTTTGCACCCGCAATACGGAAGTAGCTCAGTCGGTAGAGCACTGGTCTCCAAAACCAGGTGTCGGGAGTTCGAGCCTCTCCTTCCGTGCAAAAGCGATACAAATTGTATCGCTTTTTTGTTTTTCAACTCTTCCTGACAGCATCAACGATACGCTTTCCTTATATTATACCGGTATGCCAGGCATGCCAGCACAAAGTAAACGGCGCACTGAACCCATAAAGTGACATATTCCGTATGGATCTCTGCTATGGAAGCGCCCATCGAATTCAATTTGACATACGCCAACGTTGCCGGGGCAGCCGGGATCAGAAAATGCGACATCTTCCAGTACCAGGGCATCAATTCCAGCGGATAAGATACCCCCGACAGGAAGATCAACCCGACAGAGAAAAAAGCGATCATCAGCAAAGGAGCATCCGAATCTGTAAAGAAGACGGAAACCGACAAGCCGAAGAAACTGCTCGCCATCAGAAACGGGATCAGCAACATAATGATATTCCATACATTCCCGATATCCGGCAGGTCAAAGATCAACGGGATCAGCCCCAACAGGAACAGCGAGAAGATTGCATACAACATCATATAAACAAATGTCTTCCCTGTCACCAGTCTTGCCGCCTGCCCGAACGAAGGACGGTTTCCCCGCAACAACCGGAATTGGCGTTCTTCCCCGCTGACCATTCCGATCACCATCAATAATGTCTGGAACATAATGACGATCAGTACGGCAGGTATCAGGTAAGTCCCATACCCCTCCGTATAATTGTACAAAGCCGTCCCCGCCACACTGATCGGCTTTGCTACCGAAAGCTGCGCCGCATCCTGACTGGGAAGAAAGACAACCATTTCAGGACGGAAACGGTCGTTGAGTGCCAGCATCGAACCCGCCGATGCTTCCTGTATCGACAGATAATAAAGGAAAGCACTCGTCGTCTCATACATAATAAAAATCGATTCGTCACCGCGTGAAACCCGGTCGGTAAAGTCATACGGCAGATACAAGATACCGGCCGCCTCATCACGTTTCATCAACTCCTGTGCCTGGGGAAAATCCTCACCGGTAGCTATCACATCGACCTGCGGTGTAGCATTCAGCAAACGGATATACTCGCGGCTCAACTCCGTTTTTGAATTATCCACCACTACGACCGGAACATTACGGACCACGTCGGGAGCATACATATAATTATATAGCAGACCGTACATAAATATCCCCCCCATCAACACCAGCACAATGGCAAAACTACCCGAAATAGTCTTGAATTCGTTCAGGATAATGGAGGATATATTATTCAGTCCTGCTTTTATGTTATTTGATATTTTCATACTTATGACTTAAAATTGCACTTTTTAAATGCGGTACCATCCCGAATGCAACCAGGATAAAACAGAATAATGCACTGAAATTCCACCAGGTATAGGCAAATCCATAATCACCATACAAAAGATTCTGATTGATCTCCACGAAATGACGTACCGGAAACAGGAACGAAGTGTAATAGACCGGAGCATACATGGATGGGGCCGGAAAAGTTACACCCGACAAGGTTGCTCCCAACGACCCGACCATCGACACGATACTGATAATGATACTGATTGCCGGAAAAATGGAGAAAAGGAATACGGCCAATGCCTGCGAGGCGATCACAAACAGGATCGAAGTCAGGTTCAGAGGCCAGAATCCGCACGAGAAAGGAATATTCATTATACCGAACATGACATAATTTCCCAAAATGCTCATCAGGGAAAAGATAATGGTATAAGGTAATAATTTTCCGAAAAGCGCCGTCACCATATTCATCTTCGCCGTTGCCAGCCATTCATCACCGGTACGGAACTTTATTTCACTACCTACCGCATAGACCGTCGTCAGCAAGATGATTACCTGGAAGAAAATAAAGAAAAACGGATTACTCAGATAAACGGAATAATCCAGATCCGGGTTGAACAACGGATGGTTCTGTGCCCGGATGGGAACCAGGAAGGTGGATACTTCTTTCTGACTGATCCCCATAGCCGTTGCCTGCACCACAATCGGAGCCATTGAAAACGTGCGTAGCAAACTTTCAAAAGCACCCCTGACCTCTCCTCCGACACTCAGTAATGCATAATGGTAATAATAGGATAAAGTAGCTTGTCTCCCACCTGTCACGTCTTCTTCAAAACGGTTCGGAATCACCAGATAACCGTATATTTCTTTGGCTTGCGTCGCTTTCCGGGCAGTTTCGGCATCTACATAATGATGCGTGACACGGAAAGTCGGGACAGCTTCGACCTGGCGGATCAATTCGCGGGATAAAGCAGTCTGGTCCTGATCGACAATGGCTACCGGAATATTTTCCATTTGTCCGTTACCGAAGATCGTGGACATAAAGAAGATACAAAACAGCGGCAACACGATACAGACCCCGAAATAGAGCCTGCGTGAAACCATCCGGTGTAGTTCGCGTTGAAGCACATTGTAAAAAGGACTATGTTGTTTATTGGTACTCATAGACTATCCTCTATTACTGTTCTCCTAAATTAACCAGCACCGACATGCCCGGACGTAATCCGTCGACCGGTTTTACCGGGAGGGCATGGATCTCGAACGTTCTCAAATCGTAGCTACCTGTCTGTTTGGTCGATTTCCAGGTAGCGAAACTACCCAGCGGACTAACGTAATTGATCTTGAATTCGATATCATTCGTGGCAATCGCCGGAACATCGGCACGGAAAGTTCCACCCATCTTAAATAAGGGTAAGCGGTCTTCGCGAACATTCAATACGACATGCACATCATCCATTACCACCAGGTTCATGATCGGCATACCTGCACCGACCAGTTCACCGCGTTTCGGGAAAATAGTCGATATCTGTCCGGATTCGGGAGCAACCAGACGGGCATCCTGCAAAAGGGCCTCCACCTCGTTGACGGTTCCCTGGGCGGCAGTTACCAATGAACGGGCACTTTCCTTATCCTGTATCTGTGCCCCGTCGAGAGCCATCTGGTATTGACTGTGGCAGGCACGTTCGTTTGCTACAGCAGCGTTGTAAAGAGCCTCTACTTCATCTTTTCGCTGTGAAGTGACTACACTGTCCTTATAAAGGGCCTGGATACGGTCGTAGGTTGTTTTAGCCAGTTGCAGGTCTGATTTTGCTTTGTTCCAAAGCTGTTCGACAGTGGCGATGATTTGTTTACGCGTACCGTCGTCAATCTTCTGGTGCTGGTATTTGGCAATATCTTCGAGGGCATTCACCTGCTGGTATTTAGCCTGCGCTTCGGGACTGTTGATAACTACGAGTGTGTCACCCGCTTTCACGTTTTGCCCTTCTTTCACAAGGAAAGTATCTATTCTACCGGGCAACTTACCGGAGATGCGTATTTCGGTAGCTTCAATCTGTCCCTGGAGGACAACCGGTTTCTTTTTCAGCAACAGCATCCCGACGACAGATATGATTATTACGGCGATCAGTACCACTATAAAAGAGATCGTCAGATATTTCTTAGTCTTGTCCATAATTATTTATTTGTGTTTATTGTTAATTCAATATTTATCAGAATTGAATGTAGTGTCGTTGGTAGGGGCGGGGTCTGCCCGCCCCTCTCCATCGGTTGTTATATTATTGTCGCAAAGGGCGGGTAAACCCCGCCCCTACAAAACCTGTCATTTAGGTTCAATATTTTCTATATGATCTCCGTTGTTCCTTCCTGGCGATATTGCTGGAACGATTCCGGTATACCGCAGATCGACAGCAGGTTGATCAGTGCCACATCATACTGGTAATAGGCCAGCAGGAAAGCTGTCTTTACTTTTGAGAGCATGACTTCGGCATCGACCACTTCCGTAGAAGTAGCCATCCCTTCCTGAAAGGATTTCTGACGGATACGAACCAGTTCCTCACTCATTTCCAATGTTGTATTCAGCGCCTTTACATTATCGAGGGCATTCTGTAACTGGGTATAATATTTATCAACACCGACTTTCAACTCGGTAACGGCTTTATCCTTTCCGATCGCCAATGTCTGACTGGTCAGCCGTGCCTGCCGGATTTTCTTCTCCCGGTTCAAACCGTCGAAGATATTCCAGGTAAAACCGACCCCGATCATCGTACGGGGCATAAGATATTTATCCACACCATTCGAATAAAGTGTCTGTTTGCCGAACAAGGCAATGGTAGGCAAGTATCCGGTACGTCCGATCTTCAATTCGTTACCGGCAATATTCTCCTGTAGTTTCAACTGGTTGACCAGATAATTATTGACCGGAACCAATTCTTTGAAATAATCGGCTGAAGGAATATTTTCATTGATAAAAAGAGAGGTAGTCGTACTGATCTCGCTATCGGCATCGACATCTATCAGACTTTTCAATGCCTGTTGCGCCACCTCCAGGTCTTTGCGTGCCGATTCGAGTTCGCGTTTGGCCTCATCCATGCTCACCTGGGCAAAAAGACGTTCCGCCCGGTTAATCATCCCGTTATGTTCCAGTTTAAGAGCCTGGTCATAATGGGTTTTCAGCGAATTATAAGTAGCTTCTCTCACCGTCACGACCCGCTGGCCAAGACGCAGGCCGAAATAACATTCGATCAATTTCGATTGCTGGTCGGCGTTGACCTGCTCACGGTTTACTTCGGCGATACCGACCATCGTTTTCCCGATCTTATTGGCGAAAATACGTTTCCCTCCGGTGAAGACAGGCCAGGTCACACTGGCATCGATAGAAGTAATATTCTGTGAAATAAGCGGGAGTGTCAGCGTATTCTGGCCGATTTTATCCAGGATAGAAGAAATAAACTGGTCGTCGGGTAAAATGGAATGAACAAAATCCTTGGCAGGATCGGTAAACTGGTCCAGCGGTTGACGGACCTCGACCGGGTTCGACATGTGAACAAAGGCACCGGCTGCACCCACCGACGGATACCAGAACGAGTTGAGTTTCTGATGTTCGTTCTTTGCCAGTTCCACCTCCTTCCCTGCCATCCGGATACTCCGGTTTCCTTTCTGAAGCAGCTCCATCGACTGCTCCAGGCTCAGGTCGACCTTCGTTGTCTGAGCAGATGCTATGGCAGGAAAAAGGAATAGCAAGCCAATACTGAAATGCGTTAAGTTATTAATCATAAATACGTTTAAATTTAGTTTGAGCGAAATTTATGATTAATAACAACCCCTTCTCCGGGATTGTTCAGCGGGCTAACTTCCTTTTTGGGTCGCTTTCTTTAAGTCCGGTAAGAACCAGGTGACCAGTCCGATCAGCGGCATATAGGCACAGACATTATAGACAGTCTCAATACCGTAATGATCCGCCAGATTCCCCAGCACAGCCGAAGCGATCCCCGCCACCCCAAAAGCAAAACCGAAGAATAAGCCGGAAATAAGTCCCAGTTTATAAGGCAACAACTCCTGCGCATACACAAGAATAGCCGGAAATGCAGAGGATAATGTCAGACCGACACAAAAACTCAATACAGCTGTCAGATATAAACTATCCACATGCGGCATTATCAGTGAAAAAGGTGCCGCTCCCAGGATAGATGCCCAAATAACATATTTACGTCCCACCTTGTCACCTATCGGACCGCCCATCAATGTGCCGAGAGCAGTCGCGATCAGGAATACAAATAAGAACAACTGCGAAGATTGCACGCTCACCCCGAACTTCTCTATCAGGTAGAAAGTGTAGTAACTGTTGAGGCTCGCCATATAAATGTATTTGGAAAAGATCAGGATCAGCAGGATAGAGATGGAAAAAACAGTTTTCCCCAGCGACAAAGGCATTTCTACATGACGTTGGGATGTTCCTATGTCTTCCCGCTTAAACCGCTGAAGCAACCCTTTGTACCAACGCCCCACATAGGTCATGATAAGAATCGCGATAAAAGCCAGGATAGAAAAAAAAGCAATATGGCTTCGCCCGTAAGGAGCCACCAGGATAGCTACGAGCAACGGCCCTAATGATCCTCCAAGGTTTCCCCCCACCTGGAATAAAGATTGCGCCAGTCCCCTTTTCCCTCCGGATGCCAACGAAGTCAACCGCGAAGCCTCCGGATGGAATATCGACGAACCGACACCAATCAAAGCCACAGAACATAAAACCCAGGGTAAAGAATTTGCAAATGCCAGGCTAAGCAAACCGATCAGCGTAAAACTCATCCCGATAGGTAACGACCACGGAGACGGATGTTTGTCGAAATATAATCCGGTAAGCGGTTGAAACACGGATGCCGCCGATTGATAGACCAGCGTAATCAATCCGATCTGCGCAAATGTCAACGCTAAATCATCCTTAAATAGTGGATAAACGGCTGTGATAACAGACTGCAACGAATCATTTATACAATGTGAAATGCTTAATGCCACCAATATCCGGAAAGTAATACCACTAACCGGCTCTACTCTATTTTGTCCCATTTGTTAACCTTATTGCCTATTGGACCGCAAAATTACATATAAAAACAACGGATTACTAACATCGCCACTTTTTTATTTACAGATGAATTTACCGGGAAATACTGTATTTCTTTGTTTTTTCGAGTTGTAAAAAACTATCAATTAACATTTACATTTGTTTCTAAAAATTTCCCGCACGCCTTATTTCTCATAATCAGACTTTCAGTTTAGCCACTTTTTAACAAAACTTTTCTTTCAGTTCTTTTTGATTCTTTACGTAAATTGCCGTGAGCCAAATAGCCTTATAGTTGTTTTATCGTTGAACAACTAAATAAAAAACATGAATAATGAGATTTAAACTTTAGAACTGCGCCGGAGATGAAAGGTAATCTTGTATCCATCTCTCCCGAAACCTACGCCAATTCCCCCTATCTCCCTTATCGCCCTGATGTAAGAGATCATTCACTCCGGAGCAGTTTCTAAGTTTAATTTAAAAATCCTCCTCTTCTTCCCCTTCCGGAACATGAAGTATAAAAGTAGTCGCACCGATCGTCACAATAGCTCCCTCACCGATACGTACCTGTTCTTTTTTTCCTAAAAGCACACTGCGCAGGAAGGTGCCGGTCATACTTTGGTTATCACGCAGGGTATAAACCAATTTCCCCTGCTTATCCTCCTTTACATTAATAATACAATGTTTACGTCCCACACTCGGATCGCTCGTAATGATAGGAACATCCACACCTTCCGTATCCTTATTCCTCCGTCCTATCATATTATCGCCCATCACAAGCGGCAGTTCCTGCTTAAAACCGAACGTATTCTCGATCACGGTAATATGGCCGCAGGAGAAATCGGGTTCCTTCACCTCTTTTTCCTGGCCTGATTCCGTACGGACGGTCTTGCGTCCCAGCTTTATCTTAAATTGCGACCCGCATTGCGGACACACAAAAGCCAGTATCTTTCCATCCGGATATTTGGTTTCATCGAACGACAACTGATTATCACATTTGGGGCAGAATATTCTTTTCATATCTTTATTTGAAGCATTTACGTTTAACAGGGGTACAAAGATAAGTTTTTTTCTACGGATATAAAGACCGATCCGCCTATAAATATAAAAACGATCCGAAGCTATTTACCGATCCCTATATGTTTTGGGAGATACTCCCGAAATCCTTTTAAAGAACTTTCCAAAAAACGATTGGGAAGGAAAGTTCAACTCGTCGCTGATTTGTTGTATAGTCATATTGGTAGATTTCAATAAAGCCTTCGCTTCCAGCACGACATACTCATCGATCCAGTCTGCTGCCGACTTTCCACTATAATTTTTGATTACCTGAGAAAGATATTTAGAACTCAGCTGTAACTTGTCTGCATAAAAATCTATACGTCTTTCTTTTTTATGGAATAACTGTACCTGCTTCAAGAAGTCTCTCACCAGCATTTCACTTTTTGTTATCTTTTCTATCTCCGATGATTTATGGAAATAATATCCCAGACCATAAAAGAATGCAATTGTGAGATGCTTCACAATTTCCATACGGTTAGGATTATCTTTCACACGAATCACCCGTTGAATCATGGTACAATAAGTTTGTATAGCCTCTAACTGACCGGGGCCTAATGAAATAACCGGATTATTACGAACCGAAAGAAAAGTGGAAAAACGATCCGGCAAATGCAGACTATCGTTAAACTGCTCCGACATAAGAACGAATACAGCTTCAAAATCAGATGTATTGGATTCATATTCCAATATTTGCCCCGGTAAAGTGATAGAAATAGCAGGTGCTTTCACACAATAAGGCATCAAGTCTATCCTTCCCCTTATTTCTCCTTTCAGACAAATACAACAAATTGTCTTATTTGCTTTGAAAGGATGGTTGAGCGGATTTATCAACGTATTCTTATACATATAAAAATCGTCATTTATAAAATCAGCCTGTTCTATTTCTCCAGGCTTAGCATGCCAATCCAAAGAGGTCACATTTCCCATATCCGTAAATTAGAACAACAAAGATAAATATTTCAACTGCATAAATTCATAAATCGGCATTTTCGTCCAACTTTCAATCTAAAAGACCTTTTGCCATCCTATCCCCCGCTCTACTTTTGCACAAGTTTAAAAACGAATAAATAAAACAAAAATGAGAAGACAGAAAATGTTAATGCTCGCGTTACTCCTGGCCGGAATAAACATGATATCCGGCAGTGCGCAAACTACGAACAATCAAAAGCCTGAAGAGGGAACACAAGAAGGCAAACAGAATAAAAAGATCGAAATATCCGGCGGAGTCCTGGTAGAAAGCAACTATTCCAGCTTCGTCCATTCCGGAATAGGGGGTGGAAAAAGCGTAATGAAGCCGGGCGTAACGACAGGAGGATTTCTGAATCTGGGAATTTCCAAACATTTCTCAATCCAACCGGAACTTTTACTCCACTACAAAGAATCTGAATTCGACCGTAACAACCAAAACGGCATTTATCGCTATTGGGGAATGGAAATTCCTATTTATGCGATGTATCACACTAAATTAAAGAATGGGCACCGCATCCACATCGGGATTGGCCCTTATACGGAGTTCGGCCTCGACGCTTCATTAAAAAGAGAAGGGGAAAAAATCGACCTCTACGAAAAAAATACAGAAAGCGGAACACCTGTCATGCGGGATTCAAACTCAGGCTTCGGTATTATAAACAGTTACGAGTTTCCTTTCGGACTTCTGATAAATGTAAGTTACAAGATAAGCATATCCAATCTGCTGGATGCGAATGAAAGTTCTGCGGCATTGCACCCACAAACATTTAGCCTGGGCTTCGCCTACTGTTTCCGGAAATAAAAGTAAACCAACATCCAAACACACAAAAGATGAAACTTAAGTTTTTATTTCTTTTTATTTTCTCCGCTTCTATGGCCATGCCTCTTTATTCACAACAAGATAGTATCTATATAGAGAAAAAGGACGGCGCTTTGAAAAAATACTGGAATAGCTTTATATATGGTAATGTAGACCGCACTTTTGAAAGAAAGATAGATATGAGTTATGCCGTAGCTCCCTCCTATACCCGCGAAGGCAGCTTTGGAGTCGGAGGAATGGCTACCGGATTATATCGTCTGGACCGTAAGGATTCGATCATGCAGCCTTCCGACATTACCCTGACAGGCAATATTTCTATAAACGGCTTCTATACACTTACAGCGACAGGCAACAACCATTTCAAAGGAAACAGGTCGCGCTTATCCTATAGTCTTGAATTTGCCCGTAAAACGCTTAACTTCTGGGGAGTTTCTTATGAAGGGTGTGCCATGAATCCTTTATCCGAATATACCCGGCAACAGATAAGATGGGAATCCGATTATGTTTATAAACTAAGTAAACAATTCTATATCGGAGCCGCCTTCAATCTCAATTATGCAGATTTATCCGATATAAAAGACATCTCTTACCTGGAAGGGCAAAAGCAGAGTTATTTTTTCACAGGTCTGGGTATTTCACTTCAGTATGATACCCGCGATTTTATACTAAATCCGAAAAGGGGCATTTATATCATGTTCAAAGAAGTGATATATCCTGAGTTCTTAGGCAGTTTCAATAAAACACTGTTCAGTACCAACTTTATATTCGATATCTATCAGAAAGTATGGCCCGGAGGTATAATAGCCGGAGATATTTACGGACAATTCAATAAAAAGAACACACCCTGGCCTTTACGGGAAGAACTAGGTAGCGGCGGTTTCCGTATGCGTGGTTATTACGGGGGACGTTACATCGATTGTAATCAGCTGACTGCCCAAGTGGAATTACGCCAACACATATTCAATCGCCTGGGTTGTGTGGCGTGGATTGGAACCGGCAGCGTATTTCCTGAACTGAAAAAATTCAACTGTAAGAATATCTTACCCAACTACGGGCTGGGATTACGAATCGAATTTAAACATAATGTAAATGCCCGTATAGATTACGGTTTTGGGAAAGATACAGGAGGATTTGTATTCAACTTCGCAGAAGCTTTTTAAGAGTTTTATAAACTTAAAAAAGTCACCACAAATCACAAACACTCAAAAAGTAAGAGCCAGGCATGCATCTGTGCTTGGCTTATTCTCTATTGTCATACACCAAAGCGACAATTAACAAAATCAGGAAACATTTATTAACTAAACCGACACACAAACATCATTTTTAAGACCAAAGAAGCAATAAAAATCAAAAGGAATAACTCAGATCGAAAAAAAGATTATATTTGCCCAGTTTTTTAAAAATTTCATATTGTATTGTTATGAAATCTAATATGCGCCTCAACACGATTTTAGCAATTTTTGCAGGCTTACAGCTTGCCTGCGCTATAAATTTAGTTGCCCAAAATTCAGATTCCAATAAAGATTATTTATTGGTTCTGAACAGTTACACATCCGATGCTACCTGGAGTAATGCACTCATTACCCCTATACAACAGGAATTGGTAGCAGGTTCAAATCTTGATTTTTATGTCGAGAATATGAACATGTTAATGATCGATGATTCTACTAAACTGAATAAATTTAAAGAATCTTTTTTCCCCAGATACACACATGCGCCCAAAGCCATTTTACTGCTGGGAAACAGTTCGTTCATAATGTGTGACGATTGCAAAAAACATTGGGGCGATGATATCCCTCTGGTTCTGTGTGCTGAATTGCCTTATTTAAGCCCAATCGAAAACTACATAAAAAAACGTCCGGTAGAAATCACCATGCAAGTACCATTGGAACAATTAACGGAAAGTTACAACCTTACAATGCTGGAAACCAAAAACTACTTGCCTGAAAATGTAGACCTGATGCAAAAAATAATCCCCGGTATGAAAACATTGACTTTTATCGGAGACGGACGTTATATCAATCAGCAACTAGATCACGATCTGCGTCTTTTATTAAAAAAATCATATCCGGATTTAAAGTACGAATTCCTCTCTGCTGCACAAATGACGACAGATTCTTTGCTACATAAGCTTAACTCTGCTGATATAAACACTACAGGAGTCCTCTTTTCTTCCTGGTTCACCCGCCAAACCTTTGCCGGAGGAGACCTGTTAATGGCAAATACATTTCAGGTAATCTCCAATACGACCATTCCGATCTTTGCATTAGGAGATGCAATCATGCCCAACAGCAGGATGATCGGCGGCTATTTTTATCAGCAACAAACATTCAACAAGCAGTTAAAAGCGACATTGAATGCTGTCCTATCCGGCAAAGCACCCAGAGACATACCTTTTTATATCCCCGACGGAGAACCTATATTTGATTATCCGGCACTTTTGCAAAAAGAAGTGAATACATATTTGTGTCCTGCCGGTTCTATTTTTCTGAACCTTCCAAAAACAGCACTGGAAAAGTACAAGTATCACCTGGCAGCCCTCGGTATCTTATTTATTATATTGATATTGTATACACTATATCAGTTCAGCCGCATAAAATCTCTTAAAGCGTTGAAGACTGCCCAGCAAAAAGAGATTGAAGCCAATGCGGAATTAAGCAATCTTTTTGAGAATATGCCGGTACTTTATTGTAAAGTACGCTTGATACGTAATCAGACAGGAGAAGTGGTTGACGCCATCATTCATAAAGTGAACAACCGATATCTGAATGCAATGCACCAGGGCAAAGATATTATCGGTCAAAAGATGAGCAATCTCCCCGACGATGAGTTGACAATGTTTATACGTTATTTTCAACTCATGGAGACAGAGAAAAAAACAATCAGTTTCACTTACTATCTCAAGCAATCTTCCACCTATTTCAACATAATACTAACTTTCTCTATCCAGTCTGACTACGTGGATATTTTTGGTGTCGATTGCACCGACCTTCATCACACGCAAGTGAAACTGGATTCAATCAACCATAAACTTGCAATGGCACTCGACATTGCAAATATCGTTCCCTGGAAATGGGACCTGCGTGAACATACGATCCTGTGTGACGTAAATCGCCAGGTTGAACTCGCGATTACAGATAATGAACAGAGTGAAAAGCTGTTGTCTGTTCCCGAGTCGCAATACTTCGCAAAGATATATAAAGAAGACCGCCAGCGGGTACAACATTCCTACAATGACCTGATAGAAGGTAAATGCACAAAGGTAAAAGAAGAGTATCGTGTAGTCAGCCACACAGATCGGGGCATTCAAGTGGATTGGGTCGAGGCTCAGGCTGCAGTAGACAGCCGCGATGAAAATGGACTCCCTATTACATTGGTCGGATCGTCCCTGGTAATTACCCAACGTAAAAAAATGGAGAACAGTCTGCTCGATGCGAAAAACAAAGCCGAAGAATCAAACAGATTGAAATCTGCCTTCTTAGCCAATATGAGCCACGAAATCCGTACGCCGTTAAACGCGATCGTAGGTTTCTCCACATTACTCCCTTCGGTCAAAGAACCTTCCGAACAAGAAGAATATATCAACATTATCGAGAACAATAATACACTGCTGCTACAACTTATCGGAGATATACTTGACCTATCAAAGATAGAGGCAGGTACTATGGAGTTCAATTATACAGAATTCGAACTGAACCAGTTAATGCAGGATTTAGAGAACAGTTTAAGATTAAAACTCCATAACGACAAAGTACACCTGGTTTTTGAACCCGGAAATCCTCAATGTTGTATCCATGGAGAAAAAAACAGAATTTCCCAGTTAGTGATTAATATGGTAAACAATGCAATCAAGTTTACAAAAGAGGGATATATCCGCTTTGGCTATGAGATCAGAGATAAAAGACTGTATTTCTTTATCAAAGATACTGGAATAGGAATTCCTGCAGAAAAAAAGAATGATATCTTCGAACGATTTGTTAAATTAAACAGTTTCGCTCAGGGAACAGGACTGGGATTATCTATTTGCCGGATGCTCGTAGAAAATATGAACGGACAGATAGGTGTTGAAAGTGAGGAAGGTAAAGGTTCCATCTTCTGGTTCACATTACCTTATGAACCAGTCAAGCAAACAATAAAGATTGAAGAAAAACAAAAACAGGTCAAATCCAAAACAAAACATCTTACAATCCTTATAGCAGAGGATAATGACAGTAACTACAAATTATTCCAGACTATACTCAAAGATGACTATTACCTCATACACGCATGGAATGGAAAAGAAGCAGTAGATATGTTTAAAAACGAATCTCCTGATATCGTACTGATGGATTTGAACATGCCTGTCATGAATGGATACGATGCCACTTTGGAAATACGAAAAATAGATCCTCTTGCCCCGATAATCGCTATTACGGCCTTTGCCTATGCATCGGATGAACAGAGAGTCATGACAAACGGATTTGATGGCTATATGGCTAAACCTGTACAAGCGAATAAATTAAAGGAACAGCTATCCGATATCATACAATCGAGAATGATCCTGCTGTAATCGGCCTGTCAGACCGGTATGTATAAAACGCAAAAAAGGCTATCCATCACGGACAGCCAATCTTCATTGTTAACCTTAAATCTAATACCATGAAAAACACAGTGCAAATATAGAGGTTTTATGTTATGCAGCATAATGTTTTGCTTGTTTTTCTCATCTATTTAATACAGTTTAACAAAAACCTGCTGCAAAACATATTTTATAAGCATAAAGCATGAGCATAAGACAAGGAACCCTATAAACGCAAAAAAGGCTATCCATCACGGACAGCCAATCTTCATTGTTAACCTTAAATCTAATACCATGAAAAACACGATGCAAATATAGAGGTTTTATGTTATGCAGCATAACGTTTCACTTGGAAATCTCATTTATTTAACCACGTTTAACAAATACATGCTGTAAAACATCTTTTTAGAGCAGTCTTACGCCCTATATCCCTATTTCATTCGTGCATCGGCTCCCCACATCAACTTCTCGCGAAGTGTCTGATAGAAGGTATGATTATATCTTTTTATCACTTTCGTGGTATAATCGGCTTTCGTTATCGTCAACTGGATGCCTGTCGGAAAGATTTCCGAACGGCCGTCCAAGGAGATCAGAAAAGATTTGTTCCGGCTTTCCACCCCTAGCGTGATCGTATAATTATCCGGAATGATCAGTGGGCGCACATTCAGAGAATGAGGCGCGACCGGACTCAATACCAGATTCTTGCTTTGAGGAATGATGATCGGGCCGTTCACACTCATGGAATATGCCGTCGAGCCAGTCGGCGTTGCGATCAGCAGACCGTCGGCCTGATAAGAAGCCAGGTATTCATCATTCAGAGAAGTATGGATCGTGATCATCGAAGAGGTATCGCGCTTTAAGATCGCAATCTCATTCAGGGCATAATTATAACCGCGAAACACCCGCCCTTCCGTATGAAGCCGCAACAAGGTGCGCTCTTCTATCTTATAATAGTTCTTGAACAATTCGTCCAGTGTATCCTCGATGTCATTTCCTCCCACATCGGCAAGAAACCCCAACCGTCCGGTATTAATACCCAGGATAGGGATATCCTGACGGTTCACACGGGCAGCCGTCCGCAGGAACGTACCGTCGCCACCTACACTCAGGGCAACATCGAGATCAAAATGATCGTCCGTCAGCAATCCCGCAACGGGAGGTTCATAATTCAGACCATCAGCCAGAAAATTATAAAAACGGACATCCACATAGATCTCCGCCTCCTGCGATATCAACTTTTCAAACAGCCGTTTTATCTGGCTTTGTTTCTCAACCTGATACTCGCTGCCAAAAATACCTACCTTCATAAAACAGTCTTTTAAGTTGACAGTTGACAGTTGACAGTTGACAGTTTTATATTGTTCTTCTAATAAACTGTCAACTGTCACTTGTCAACTGTCAACTGATTAAATGTTCATATAATGCAACAACTCGTTCATCCGCTGCTGCAACAGATCATCCACCATCCCTTTTTCCATAAAATAATACAGGACGGTATAATTGAAACGCTCGAAACTACGGATCACCGGCGAAGCATCCTCCAGGTCGATCTTAATAATAAGATGCAACCTTCCGGTATCTTTATCCGTGTACGAAAGCAGATTCAATACATGTGCATTGTTCGATTCGACCAAACGCGCAATATCCGTCAGCGAATAATCCTGCGGCATCACCTCGAGGACAAACACACTGCCTGAAGTCTCGGCATTACACAATTCCGAAAGAATATCGATCAGTTTCTCTCTCGTAATCGCTCCCCGGTATTCACCCTCCGGACTGACCACCGGCAGCAGGCTCAACTGATAGCGGGCGATCAGTGCAAGCGCCTCATGGATATGTGTATTCTCCATCACACTGGGAGCAAACAGAACCGGCTCGCCAATCGTTGCCGCAAGATCAGGCATAGCCATCAGATCCTTTTCCGAGATCAGGCAACGGTATATCCCTTCGCTCAACAAAGGCAGATGTTTTAACTTAAAATCATCCATCAATGCTAATGCGTATTCCCCTGTGTCAAAACTTTTTAACACGGGAAGTTCCTTCGTTATGAAATCTTTCACCAACATTATTCTGTTAATTCCCTTAATTCTGCTAAATTTGCCGATACTTTTGTGCAAATGTAATGAAAGAAAAAAGATATAACGATATACGATGACAAATTTAAGTGTAAACATTAACAAGGTTGCAACCATCCGTAACGCACGCGGAGGTAACATGCCTGACATTTTAAAAGTAGCTCAGGATTGCGAAAATTTCGGTGCACAAGGAATTACGGTCCATCCACGTCCGGACGAACGACATATCAAATACAGTGACGTGTACGCGTTGAAACCTCTTATCAGGACAGAATTTAACATTGAAGGGTATCCCTGTAACAATTTTATAGACCTGGTATTAAAGGTGAAGCCGACACAGGTAACACTGGTTCCGGATGCACCCGATGCCGTCACCTCCAATGCCGGCTGGGATGTAAAGGCAAACTTCGACCTGCTGAGTGAACTGGTCGATACGTTCACCGCACAGGGAATCCGCACCTCTATCTTCGTAGGAACCGACCTGGCCAACATCGAACTGGCGGCAAAAACAGGCACCGACCGCATCGAGCTGTATACAGAGCCTTATGCAACCAATTACCCGGTGAACAAGGAAGAAGCCGTCGCTCCTTTCGTTGCTGCCGCACAACTGGCAAAGAATCTGGGAATGGGAGTCAATGCAGGCCATGACCTGAGCCTGGAAAATCTGGCCTGGTTCAGTCAGAACATACCTTGGCTGGAAGAAGTATCCATCGGCCATGCCCTGATCTGCGATGCGTTGTATCACGGATTACAGGAAACCATTTCATTATACAAAGCATGCTTGCAACAATAATAACGAACTAATATTAACGAATAAGTATACAAATCTATGAGCATTTTACTTTCCCTACAAGCAGTAGGGGCACAGACAGCAGAGCAGATGCCGGATCTGACGGCAGTAACAGTCCCCACTGAAGCAGAGATCAATGTAATAGACCTTGCGTTCAAAGGAGGGTGGATCATGATTGTACTATTGCTGTTATCCTTAATGGCAGGTTACATCTTTATCCAGCGTTTATTAGTTATCCGCCGTGCGGGTAAAGAAGATCAGAATTTCATGAACCGTATCAAAGACTATATCCACGAAGGGAAAGTCGATTCGGCACTGAATCTGTGCCGCAGCACCAACACCCCTTCCGCCCGTATGATCGAAAAGGGTATCACCCGCCTGGGCCGCCCGATGAACGATGTACTCGTTGCTATCGAAAACGTGGGTAACCTGGAAATTGCGAAACTCGAAAAAGGCTTCCCGCTGATCGCTACGACAGCTGCCGGAGCTCCTATGTTGGGTTTCCTCGGAACGGTAACCGGTATGGTACGTGCCTTCTTCGATATGGCGAATGCCGGAACGAACGTAGACGTTTCCTTACTGTCAGGAGGTATTTATGAAGCACTTGTAACAACCGTCGGTGGTCTGGTAGTCGGTATCATCACCCTGTTCGCTTACAACTACCTGGTTTCTCAGGTCGACAACGTGGTGAACAAGATGGAAGCCCGCACCATGGAATTTATGGATTTATTGAACGAACCGGCTAATTAACAAAGCGAATGGCACTAAAACGAAGAACAAAAGTAAACGAAGCCTTCAGCATGGCATCCATGACCGACGTCATATTCCTGCTGTTGATCTTCTTTATGGTCACCTCTACGGTAGTCATTCCGAATGCCATCAAGGTAACATTGCCGCAGGCGAAGAAGCAGACGGCAGCCAAACCGCTCACGCGGGTTACCATCGATGCCAACCTGAATTACTACGTAGCATTCGGTAACCAGCGGGAAACGCAGGTCACGTTCGACGAGATCACCCCGTTCCTGCAAGACAGTTACGCAAAAGAGCCCGAAATGTTCGTCGCCCTTTATGCAGACGAGACAGTTCCTTATAAAGAAATCGTAAAGATCCTGAACATAGCGAACGAAAATAAATTCAAGATGGTGCTTGCCACCCGTGCGCAGAAATAACAGATATGAAATTCAACAAAGATGACATATACAGTATAACCGGTTCGGTCGCATTCCACCTGGCGATCTTCCTGATCCTGTTGTTCACGGTACTACGTACAGAAATTCCAGAAGAAGACGGGGGTGTCCTTGTCAACTTCGGGAATGTAAACTCCGCCGCCGGTACCTTCGAACCGAAATACACCGGACAGGAACTGCCCCAGGAGACGACCACTCCTCCACCTCCACCCACTCCGCCGGTAGAAACACCGAAAGAGGAAGTGATCACGCAGGACATCGAAGAAAGTGTTGCCATAGCAGACGCTAAGAAAAAAGAAGAGCAACGCAAGAAAGAAGAAGAGCGTAAACGGAAAGAGGAAGAAGATCGCCGCAAACGGGAAGAGGCCGAAAAGAAACGCCTGGAAGAAGAACGTCGCAAGAAAGAGCAGGCCATCAGCAACCGTGTAGCCGGAGCATTCGGCATCGGCGGCGCTGAAGGGAACAGCCAGGGCGATGCAGAAAGCGGTACAGGTAACCAGGGAAGTCCGTTCGGCAACTCCGACCACGGAGCCAACGAAGGCGTAGGCGGTTACGGTTCATTCAACCTGAACGGTCGTTCTATCGGAGCCGGAGGCTTGCCCCGTCCCGCTTACACGATCCAGGAAGAAGGAAAGATCGTGATCAACATTACGGTAGACCCGAAAGGGAATGTGATATTTGCAGAAATAGGAAGAGGTACCAACATCGACAACGCTTCCATGCGTAAGAGTGCCCTGGATGCCGCCAAACGTGCGAAGTTCAATAGCATCAGCGGAGCGAACAACCAGAGCGGTACGATCACCTATGTATATAAACTTAAATAAAGGAAGTAATATGAAGAAAGCAATTGTATTTTTAGCCAACGGCTTCGAAGAAATGGAAGCCCTGGGCACAGTCGATATCCTGCGCCGCGGAGGTATCGAAGTAACAACTGTTTCCATCACAGACAATCCTGTTGTAACGGGGGCACACAATGTTCCGGTTACTGCCGATACGACGCTGGGAAAAGCAGACCTGGCCGGAGCCGATGCACTTGTACTGCCCGGTGGCATGCCCGGAGCATCCAACCTGAACGACTCGGAACCGGTAAAAGAAGCCTTATTGCAGCAATACCGTGAAGGCCGCACCATAGCCGCCATCTGTGCAGCTCCGATGGTACTGGGTGGACTGGGCCTGTTGAAAGGTCGTAACGCTACCTGCTACCCCGGATTCGAACCGAAGCTGATCGGCGCCAATGCGACCGGCGAGATCGTGGAAGTTTCCGACAACGTCATCACCGGCAAAGGCCCGGGACTGGTCATGGATTTTGCCCTGGCTATCGTTACAGCCCTCAAAGGAGAAGCCGTAGCCGAAGAGGTTGCCGCAGGACTATTGATTTAATCATCTGAAATAATATTTAAGAGCCGTGATATTTCTATACATATCACGGCTTTTTTGTATGTTTGCAGCCGTTTTAGCAAAAGGTAAAAAGATGAACAATAATTTGAAAGGATTCGTATACGGCATTGCCACTTCGGCAACATTCGGTTTGATACCATTATTTACTTTGCCGCTTATGGCAAAGGGGATGCAGTTCGATTCGATCCTGTTCTATCGTTTTCTTTTTGCGTCGATAGCCCTTATCGGTATTATGGCAGTGAAAAAAGAATCCATGCGCATCGATAAAAGAGATATTCCCGTACTGATCCTGCTCGGCTTCTTTTACACGGCATCCGCCATGTTCCTTTTCTGGGGATATAATTTCATGTCGGCAGGGATAGCCACAACATTACATTTCACCTATCCGATATTCGTCACCCTTGTCATGCTGGTGTTTTTCCGCGAAAAGACATCGTGGGTCACGCTGCTGGCGATCTGCCTAGCGATCTGCGGGGTCGCACGCCTGTCTATCAACGAGGGGGAAATGAAGCTCAGCGCATTGGGGGTCTTTATCGTACTGCTGTCGGCTGTCGGTTACGCCCTTTATATCACTACGGTCAATAAATCGAGAGTACACAATATGACAGGGAGGAAACTGACATTCTATGTATTCATTGTCAGCACCCTCCTGTTTGCCGTTAAAGCAAGTACCAACGAAGGCATCCAGCCCATCCCCGACGCCGTGTCGGTCGTCAACCTGATATTGCTGGCCGTTGTCCCGACCGTCATCTCCAATATCACACTCGTACTCGCCGTCCATAATATCGGTGGGACACTCACAGCCGTACTGGGGGCAATGGAGCCCGTCACCGCCGTTTTCGTCGGCGTGCTGGTGTTCGGCGAGCCGTTCACATTCAATCTGGCTACCGGTATTCTGCTTATTATCATCGCCGTAACGATGATCATCCTCTCCAAAACAATACAAAAAACCTTGCGTAGTTTACGCAGGACGCTGATCCGTTAAAGACAACTTCCGGTCGTCTATAAAAAAATAAAAAGGGCAGTGTCATATAAAAGACGCTGCCCTTTTTATTTTATCTGTTTTTATCAGATTACCCTTTCACGATCTCTTCTTTTTCCTTATCCCAGTACATCGTACGTCCTTCCAGATAAGCATGTGTACCCATGTGGGCAGTCATGGCTTCCTGGAATGCAGCATCGATGTTACAGCTGGGTTGTTTTCCCTGGCGGATACATTCCAGCCATTCGCGGATATGGAGGTGAGTCGTGTCGTAACGCTTACCGCTTACATATGTATAAAGCAGACCGCGTTGAGCGAAGTACAACTCCGTAGGCGACGTAATGGCATCCACCGAATTTTGTCCCGGTATATAGGTATAGAACGGTTCGTTCGGTTTGATGATCCCCTTGTCGATCTTGTCTTTATAAATCTCGGAAGCAGGATCAGCCTTTAATGTGATCGTATTGGACAATTCCATCTGGGCATCGTGTCCCATGATCACTTTTCCACGCGGACGGTTGCTTGCCAACGTGGCACTATACAACATCGTCATATCGCGGTCGGGAAATTCAAAGGTGGTCTGCAATACATCCGGCACGGTACGTCCGTCCTTGAAGAAATAGACACCACCGGAAGAGGTAGCCGAATGAGGGATACCTACACCGAATATCTGGTTGATCGCATCATATTCGTGTGTCAGCAAGTCACCGCTCAGTCCCGTACTGTAATCCCACCAGCAACGCCAGCGGAAGAAACGTTCCAGGCTGAACCTGTCGCGGGGATCAGGACCGATATACCGCTGCAGGTTGTTCGATGTCATATAGTCGGTATATTCCTTGATACGTTCTTCCGGTCCCTCGAACTGTTTCCAGTCGATCGTATCGGGAGAAGCACCTTCTATCAGCGGATAGACCCAGGCTCCGTTCGGATCGTTACGGTTGGTACAAACCTCGATCAACGAAACTTTACCGATCAGCCCCTTGTCGATGATCTCCTTGGCACGGATATAACTGTCGGTCTGTCGTCCCTGATGGCCTAACTGGAACACGATACCGGTCTCCTTCACCACCTGACGAACCGCATACGTTTCAGGAACCGTCCATGAAAGCGGTTTCTCTACATAGACATGCTTACCGGCTTTGGCTGCTTCCATCGCCATCGTACTGTGCCAATGGTCGGGAGTAGCAATGATCACGGCATCGATATCGTCTGCCGCCAACAATTCTTTATAGGTTCTGTAACGTGTCGGACGTTTACCGAACTTGCCGTTCGAACCTTCCCTGTGAATATTAGAAGCCGTCAGTGCAGCCGCTTCGCCATACACATCGAAGATATCGCATACGCCGGTCACTTCGATATTCAGGTCGTCCTGTTCCAGGAACTGCTCGTAACGTTTATCTTTACTATCATTTTTAGCCCCTTCGATCAATCCGTCGATCCAGGAAGGTTCGGCAAAACCTGCCGCACGCATCAACTGTTTACCGCGGATACCGAAACCGATCATCCCGATACGTATCTTTTTCCCATCCGGCTGGGCGGGAATCATACGATGTTCCTGATCGAAACGGAAAGCGCTACCCAGGCTCTTCGCTTCCTTATCGTGTTTCTGTTTCCTGTAGACGCCATAACCCAACGCCCCCAGCACAGGGATGGTTGCCAATGTTTTCAGGGCATTACGACGGCCTTCCGATTCAGGCCCTTTATTATCTTTCGGAGTATTGTTATTGTTCTCTGTTGCCATGATATTACATTAATTTGAGTTTAGACAATAAGGGGATCGCCTTTTTCAGGTAACGGTCCAGCCCGATAATATGAGAGGTGGGGAAAGCCAACAGTACCGCCAGCGCAGCCATCTCGACCAGATTCTTGTCTATCCACAGATACGAACCTTCAAACGGCATCATATATTGTGCACCGATAAAAGAAGGGTGGGAAAGGTAATAAAACGCAAGCAATATCATTGCTCCGATAGAAGAGAGTTTGCTGAAAGCACCTGTTATCAGTCCGAGACCGATTAACAGCAGCGCCCATTCGTTCAGCGCATTAACCATGTTCATCATAGCCGGATCACTAGCCAATCCAGCAAAAAAGTCAGACATAAAACCTTTGGAATCCAGGAGGTAAGGAAGCGATGTCCATTTAGGATTCAGGATCTTCACCAGTCCTTCGTAGGCAAAATGCCAGCCAATGAATAATCGCAGGACAACCATCGCGGTCAGCTGCGCAGAAGTGTAAGAATCTTTCTGTATCATTTCATGTATTTGATTTAACCTCGCAAATATAGGGATAAAATCCGGAGATAAAAGAAATGAAAAGATTTATGATACTACAACTTGCTACATTTAACCAAAATTTTGCTGCTATCGGCTAGTGTCGTAGCAAAAAGATACACATTTCCCCCATCCGTTATCTTTGTTCGTTTGCGTAATTCTTCGACGGACAACGGAAAATTGCGGACAGTCATATTCGCCTGAGGGATGTCTTTGGATAAACTTTTACATAGTTTTCCGGAAAAAGGATAGACCTCCTCGACAACGAAACATCTGCCGGGAAAGTCTTCGACCACGGTATCCGAGGTGTAGAGATGGCTGCTTACATGCAGTTTCGCCAATCCAAAACGGACAGCCACACTCTTAAAAGCTCCGGCTTTCAGTAAAGAAGCATTGGGTTCGTAAAAGAAACGACCGATCTGATCCGCCAACTGTAAAACCTCGGAACGTTCATCCTGTAATGTAAAAGCAAAAGCCTCTTCCCTCCCGCTGCTATCATAATTAATACAATGGATAACCGGTAACGTAACAGCAGTCTCGCATTCCATAACAAATAAAAGTTCCTTACATTCATTCTTTACGGACAGGACATGTACCTCTGTCGTCCCAGGCAGCAATTCGAGGGTTTGCTGAATATCGGCCATGGGGGATAACTTCGCTATTACTTTGGGAGCATGCCGGAAGAGTTCGGGTAAAAGTGCCGGTAAATCCGGTTCGCAATCCTGCAAGGCATAAACACGCTTATTGCCTTCACCGCGACGGGCCGGATCAATATAAAAGGCATCGACCCGGGGTAAACGGGAAGCCAATTCCGAACTGTCGCCTTCCACAACAGTGATATTATCAACCCCAAGGGCGGAAAAATTATTGCGAGCCGCATCACAGTAGGCAGGGAAACGTTCTATATAGGTGATCTGGCGGGCTTTTCGGGAGAAATAATAACTGTCGATTCCCAAACCGCCGGTCAGATCGCATAAGGTATCGCTTTCAGCAACCAACCGTTGTTTATACAAAGCCGTCTGCTCGGACGAACACTGTTCGGCGGATATCTTCGAAGGAAACAACAAGGCATCGTTGGCATACCATGAAGGCAACTTCTCCCTGATCTGGCGGCGGGCAGCAATCTGGTCTGCCGCAAAAGGAACATCGATCGAGGGATAGCGGGAAGCACTCAACAAGAGACGAGTCAGATCATCCCCTGCATGCTCTTTTACAAATTTCCGGAACTCTTCAGTCTGTTTCATTCCGCAAAGATAAGAAGAATTACCGTATGTAGATTTTTTCAAAAAAAAGTAGCGAATCATTTGCAGTTTGTCAGAGAATATCTATATTTGCTGCCGTAATAACAAAAAAAGCAATGAGAACATTTATAGTAAATACATTTTGGTGGTGGCGCTCTTTACTCCTCAAACGGTCGTAAGGAACGCAGTCCTGTGTATATACTAAATCAAGATATCATAGAAAGGTCTGTCGCACTTGCGACAGGCCTTTTTTCTTTTAAAGCATTTTACGGAATACAATTAAAACAACATAGCAAAAAGATGAAAACGTATCAAGTTGACAAAAACGGTTATTATGGAGAGTTCGGCGGAGCGTATATCCCCGAGATACTTCACCAGTGTGTCGAAAAGTTACAGAACACATATCTGGAAGTACTGGAAAGTGAAAGTTTCAAACAGGAGTTCAATCTGTTACTCCGCGATTATGTAGGCCGCCCCTCTCCCCTTTACCTGGCCAAACGGTTAAGCGAAAAGTACGGCTGCAAGATCTATCTGAAACGGGAAGACCTGAATCATACGGGTGCCCATAAGATCAATAACACGATCGGGCAGATCTTGCTGGCACGCCGCATGGGTAAAACACGTATCATCGCAGAAACAGGCGCCGGACAGCATGGAGTAGCAACTGCTACCGTCTGCGCCCTGATGAACATGGAGTGTATTGTCTATATGGGTAAAACGGACGTGGAACGCCAGCATGCCAATGTACAGAAGATGGAGATGCTCGGTGCAACGGTCGTTCCGGTCACTTCCGGTAACATGACCCTGAAAGATGCGACGAACGAAGCGATCCGCGACTGGTGTTGTCATCCTTCCGATACGTATTATATCATCGGTTCTACCGTAGGTCCTCATCCTTATCCCGATATGGTTGCACGCCTGCAATCCGTTATCAGCGAAGAGATAAAAAAACAATTACAGGAAAAAGAAGGACGGGATCATCCGGATTATCTGATCGCTTGTGTAGGGGGAGGCAGTAATGCTGCCGGGACTATTTACCATTTTGTCGATGACGAACGAGTGAAGCTCGTGCTGGCGGAAGCCGGAGGAAAAGGGATTTGTTCGGGTCAGAGTGCTGCTACCATCCAATTGGGAAAGAAAGGTATTATCCACGGGGCACGGACCCTGGTGATGCAAAACGAAGACGGACAGATAGAAGAACCTTATTCGATCTCCGCCGGACTGGATTATCCGGGCATCGGTCCGATCCATGCGAATCTTTCCGTTACTCACCGGGCTTCTATCCTGGCAGTCGACGACGATGAAGCGTTGGAAGCGGCTTTCGAGCTGACACGGCTGGAAGGGATCATTCCTGCATTGGAAAGTGCGCATGCGCTGGGAGCGCTCAGTAAGGTGAACTTCAAACCGGAAGACGTAGTGGTATTGACCGTTTCCGGACGTGGAGATAAGGATATGGATACGTATATTGAATACAAAAACAGAAAGTAACCGATGAAAAATTATCATTTCAAAACTATAAGCAAGCAGGTATTAGGCGACCTGCATACCCCCGTAAGTATTTATCTGAAAGTACGGGATATCTACCCGGAGTCGGCATTACTGGAAAGTTCCGACTTTCATGGAAATGAGAACAGCCTTTCTTTCATTGCTCTCTGTCCGCTAGCCAGTATCGGTATCAACAACGGTGAGAGTACAGCGGTTTTCCCCGACGGAAGCCGGGAGGTTACCCCTCTTACCGAAAATTACAATGTGGCAGATGCGATGAATGCCTTCCTTAGCCGTTACAGCATTGAAGGGGCGGATAAAAAAGTTTGCGGATTATTCGGTTACACGGCATTCGATGCAGTCCGTTACTTTGAAAATATCCCGGTGATGGAAGCTCACCACGAAGAGAACGATGCTCCCGATATGCTATACATTTTATATAAATACATCCTCGTATTCAACCATTTCAAAAACGAACTGACACTGGTCGAACTGTTGCAGGAAAACGAACAAAGCAACCTGCAGGAAATAGAGACACTGATCGAAAACCGTAACTATGCCTCCTATAACTTCCAGACTTCCGGACCGGAGACGTCTCCCATCACCGACGAAGAATACAGAGCATCGGTTCGCGAAGGGATCAAACATTGCCTGCGCGGCGATGTCTTCCAGATCGTACTCAGCCGTCGTTTCGAACAACCGTTCAAAGGGGATGATTTCAAAGTATATCGTGCATTGAGAAGTATCAACCCTTCGCCTTACCTGTTCTATTTCGACTTCGGCGGCTTCCGTATCTTTGGTTCCTCTCCTGAAACGCATTGCAAAGTAACGGATAGTCATGCTAGTATCGACCCGATCGCCGGAACAGCTTTCCGTACCGGAAATGTAGCCCTGGATAAACAGCGTACCGAAGCACTGCTTGCAGACCCGAAAGAGAATGCCGAACATGTGATGCTGGTAGACCTCGCCCGCAACGACCTGAGCCGTAATGCTCACAACGTACAGGTCGATTTCTATAAAGAAGTACAATACTACAGCCATGTGATCCATTTAGTTTCCCGTGTCAGCGGTGAAATAAACATCGACAGCAATCCGGTGAAAACATATATCGACACCTTTCCGGCAGGAACCCTCAGCGGCGCCCCGAAAGTACGTGCCATGCAACTGATCACGGATATCGAGAAACACAACCGGGGAGCCTACGGCGGTTGTATCGGATTTATCGGCCTGAACGGCGATCTCAATCAGGCGATCACCATCCGTACATTCGTAAGCCGCGGCAACGTATTATATTACCAGGCAGGTGCCGGTATCGTAGCCAAAAGCAACGACGAACGGGAATTGCAGGAAGTGAACAACAAGCTGGGCGCTTTGAAAAAGGCAATCGACCTGGCAGAAAAACTGAAGAATTGAAAACAAACAACATTATGAGCAAGATATTATTATTCGATAATTACGATTCCTTCACTTATAATTTATTACACATTCTGAAGGAACTAGGTGCAGATGTTGAAGTACACCGCAATGATAAAATATCACTGGAAGAAGTGGACCGTTTCGACAAGATACTCCTTTCACCCGGTCCCGGCATTCCCGAAGAGGCAGGTATCCTGCTTCCTCTGATCCGCAGATATGCCCCGACAAAAAGCATCCTGGGTGTTTGCCTGGGTGAACAAGCCATCGGCGAAGCTTTCGGAGCAACCCTGATCAATCTGACAGACGTACACCACGGTGTTTGTTCCGATATAAAAGTAATAGCTAAAGAACCGCTGTTCGCCGGACTGGAACCCGGATTCCGTGCCGGACGTTATCACTCATGGGTCGTATCACGCGAGAATTTCCCTGATTGCCTGGAAATAACAGCCGAGGATATGGAAGAGAAACAGATCATGGCTTTACGCCACCGTACTTACGACGTAAGGGGTATTCAGTTCCATCCGGAATCCGTACTGACTCCCAAAGGAAAAACTATTATAGAAAATTGGTTGAACACATAATAAACGGAATCAACGGATAAAGTATTCCCCCCATTTTCTATGCTAGAACAAATTGTTTCACTATGAAGAAACACTTGTTTCTACAATATGAAACAGTTGTTTCATTAAGGTGAAACAAACAACACCTCTAGAGATAATTTATAAAAGAAGAAGAGTTATGAAAGATATATTATACAGATTATTCGAACATCAGTATCTGGGACGGGATGAAGCACGGCAGATACTTCAAAATATGGCGGCCGGACAATATAACGATTCACAGATTGCCAGCCTGATCACCGTCTATCTGATGCGTAACATCGCCGTAGAGGAATTGAGCGGATTCCGCGAAGCACTGCTCGAAATGCGGGTTCCGGTCGATCTGTCGGATTACAAGCCTATCGACATTGTCGGGACAGGCGGCGACGGTAAAAACACGTTCAATATAAGTACAGCCTCCTGCTTTGTTGTTGCGGGAGCGGGTTACAATGTGGTAAAACATGGTAACTACGGAGCAACTTCCGTCAGTGGGGCAAGTAACGTCATGGAGCAACATGGCGTGAAGTTCACGAACGATATCGACAAACTGCGTCAGAGCATGGACGCCTGCCATATCGCTTATCTGCATGCTCCGCTGTTCAACCCGGCATTAAAGGCTGTAGCTCCGGTACGTAAAAGCCTGGGAGTACGTAGTTTCTTCAATATGCTCGGCCCGCTGGTAAATCCGGTAATGCCTGCTTATCAGCTGCTAGGTGTATATAACCTGCCGTTACTCCGCCTGTACAGCTATACTTATCAGGAAAGCGGAACACGCTTTGCAGTCGTTCATAGCCTGGACGGGTTCGATGAAATATCGCTGACGACAGAGTTTAAGGTTGCTATGCCGGAGAAAGAAAAGCTTTATACACCGGAAATGCTGGGCTTCACCCGTTGTACGGAAGCGGACCTCGACGGAGGCCAGACTGTCGAAGATGCCGCCCGCATTTTCGATAGTGTAATGCACAACACGGCAACCCCGGCACAAAAGAATTGCGTGATCGCTAATTCCGCTTTTGCCATCCAGGTAATCTGCCCTGAAAAGAAGATAGAAACCTGTATCGACGAAGCCCGCGAATCGTTGGAAAGCGGTAAGGCTCTAGCAACATTAAAGAAGTTTATTTCATTAAACAATTAACTATGAAAGATATATTACAAGATATCATAGCCAACAAACGTATTGAAGTAGACCGCCAGAAACAAGCCGTCCGTCTTCAAACTCTGCTGGCATTGGGCGGTGAGCGTCTGGAACGTACCACCTACTCGATGCGTGCGTCACTGGCGGCTTCCTCATCCGGTATCATCGCCGAGTTCAAACGCAAAAGTCCGTCAAAGGGGTGGTTACATCCTGATGCAGCCGTTGCAGAGGTAATCCCTGCCTATAAGGAAGCCGGGGCATCGGCCTGTTCTATCCTCACCGACCCGCAGTTCTTCGGCGGTTCGCTGGGCGACCTGTGCGCGGCACGTAAACTGGTCGATATCCCACTGTTGCGGAAAGATTTTATCATCGATGAATACCAGCTTTATCAAGCCCGCGTCATGGGGGCCGATGCTGTTCTGCTGATCGCCGCCTGCCTCACACCGGACCAATGTCTGGAGCTGGCAGAACTGGCACACACACTGCAACTGGAGACCCTGCTGGAAATCCACAGCGAAGCAGAGTTGGATTATCTGAATCCGCATATCGACATGCTGGGGGTGAATAACCGTAACCTCGGAACCTTCCACACGGATGTAGCGAACTCTTTCCGCCTGGCAGAGAAAATGCAGGAGATAGTCAAAGAAAAGGACCTTGCTCCTCTTCTGGTCTCAGAAAGTGGTATTTCATCTACAGAGACAGTCTCTCAATTACGTGAAGCCGGTTTCCGAGGCTTCCTGATCGGCGAAACATTTATGAAAACCGAGCAACCGGGCGAAACCCTGGCTGCCTTTATCGGAGGTCTGCCATGCTGATCAAAGTCTGTGGCATGAGGGATCCGGAAAATATCCGGCAGGTGGCAATGACAGGGATCGATTGGATGGGATTCATCTTTTACGCTCGCTCCGCTCGCTCAATTGACAGTAGACAGTGGACAGTGGACAGTTTAAAGAAAACTGACAGCCCCTCCAACTGTCATCTGTCAACTATCATCTGTCAACTGCCTACTGTCAACCGTCAACTTAAAAGAGTCGGTGTCTTCGTCAATGCGACTCCCGAATACATGATGGAAACAGCCAATCTGTATAAACTCGACTATTTACAGTTGCATGGTAATGAATCACCTGACACATGTTACGCACTGCAAAAGCGGGGTTATGCAATCATCAAAGCATTCTCTATCGCTTCGGCCGATGACCTGACTTCCACGACCGAATATGAAGGACGTGCCGACTATTTCCTGTTCGATACCAAATGCAACAGTTATGGTGGTTCCGGTAAACAATTCGACTGGTCGATACTCGCTTCCTACAAAGGAAACACACCGTTCCTGCTCAGCGGTGGCATCGCTCCTGACAGTGTAGATGCCGTCAGGAATTTCCGGCATCCCCAACTGGCAGGCATCGACCTGAACAGTGGGTTTGAGACCGAACCGGGCATGAAGGATGCAGAAAAGATAAAAACGTTTATAGATAAGATAAAGAAATAATAAAAAGATAAGGATATGAATCGTATTACAAACTTATTCGAAACAAAAAAGAACGGCATCCTGTCCGTTTATTTTACAGCCGGTTATCCGCAGTTGAACGATACGGTAACCATTCTGAAAGAGTTGGAAGCAAAAGGCATTAATATGGTTGAAGTGGGTATCCCCTTCTCCGACCCGATGGCTGATGGTCCTGTGATCCAGGAAGCTGCAACCCAGGCTTTGTGCAACGGCATGTCACTCCACCGCCTGTTCGACCAGTTGAAGGATATACGGAAAGAAGTTCAAATGCCACTGGTATTGATGGGATACCTCAATCCTATTATGCAATTCGGCTTCGAGGCGTTCTGTAAGAAGTGTGTGGAAGTTGGTATAGACGGTGTGATCATCCCCGACCTCCCATTCGCCGATTATATGTCCGACTACAAAGAAACAGCCGATCACTACGACCTGAAACTGATCATGCTGATCACTCCGGAAACTTCCGAAGACCGTATCTGCCTGATCGACGAACATACTTCCGGCTTTATTTATATGGTATCGAGTGCCGCCACTACCGGAGCACAACAGAGTTTCGACGATCAGAAGCAAGCATACTTCCGCCGTATCAACGCAATGAACCTGCAGAACCCCCGTTTAGTTGGTTTCGGCATCTCCAACAAAGCAACTTTCGATGCAGCATCCTCCAACTCTTCCGGTGCCATCATCGGCAGTAAGTTTATTCAATTGCTGAAAAGTGAAAAGACTATTCCCGACGCGGTAGATAAATTGCTGGAAGCATTAAAGAAATGATAAGACAGTCACCAAACATGAAACCGACAGAAATCGCTTTATAAACGATAATCTGTCGGTTTTTATCTTCTACGGTTATTTTAATCTCTACCTTCCACAACCTTTTCAATCCTTGTTCTACAGTTTTTAATTTTTCCCGTCATGAACTCCGGAATATTATATGACCGATCCTGGAAAAGATAATAAGAACTGCTTTTCTGAGGTAATAAAAAAGGCTTTCCGGCAATACCATTCGTATCGATATGAGCAATATAAGGACGGGTATATAATCCATCTCCTCTACGGCTACTAAAAATAATCCATCTGCCGTTAGAAGACCAGGAGTGATAACTTTCGGCTTCCGAGGAGTTCACAATTTCAATATCGACAGGATGTTTTTTTTCCAAATCATACATTTTTAAATCGGCCTCTCTGTGCCAAATGGAAAAGTTTCCATACTTATGCCAGGTATAGAGTAAAAAACGACCATCCGGAGACAATCGGGGAAAAGAAATACTATAATCATCCTCTGATGCTTTTATAACAGTATCTACTCGTTGCCCAAATATCAAATTATCCATATCGACTTCAATCGAACAAAGATCGTATTTAAGCCTTAAAAGAGAATCCGGCAATTGCATCGAACGAGCCGAACAAAAATAAAGAGTCTTCCCATCCGGAGAAAAAGACGGAAATGTTTCAAAAGATTCTTCAGACATCAAAGAAGGAGTAGTAATCAATGTATTGTTTCTAATATCCACTATCACAATATCAGAATATGCATCCCAAACTTCAATACGATTCGCATCTGCCGAATGAATACTTTGCACAGTTTTATTAACCGAAAAAGCAATATAATTACCCGATGGGTGCCAGGACGGATACACTAAAGCCGGTATTTTCTCACTGTAACAAGTATTTAATTTTTGTACAGTTCCCCCTTTGACCAATATCGTACCACTGGGTTTCGGACGTTGATGGAAAATAAACTCTTCCGGATTTCCCTTATTAGCCGTATGGCAATTCACACAAAAATGACTCATCGTGTTGTTTTCGTAAACTGGTGATTCTTCAAAGGAAGACAGGCTACGTTGATAAATACCCATGCAATTCCACACTTCATAGCCGGGCGCTATCAACCGATAAGTTATATACGGATCAATTTCATCAGCAGATATATGGAGCAAAAAAGAATAAAAAGGCTCCCATTTCGCTCTTTCTTTAACTAAAATATCGACCTGTACCTTTTCTTCGGAACGCAAAAGTTTTTTCCATTTACGGGTAGGAACAACCACCTCTTTACCCTTTACGGTAACTGAATAATCTTTTGTATGAAATATCGTCTTCACCTCCTTTTTCTCCGTACCGACCCGGAATGAAAGCGAAGCAATATTCCGAGGAATAGTTACCCCGGAATAATCCGGATAAATAAATGAGTTTGAAAGATATACAGGCATACAGGCCGGTGCATAATCGCATGCATATACAACCATTAACAAAATAACGGATAGTAACAGGCTTAATTTATTCATTGTTTATTTACATAATGGAAGTAAAACCAATAACTATCGGCATGGTACAAAGAAAGCCTGTATTTCCGTTCCTTCAGGTCTTTCGCACTCCGATAGATCAAATTGTACATCTCAAAATCGTTCTTGACAGAATCCGGTATCCGGTAACGATCCAACACTTCAGGTATATCAATAGAACATACCATCAGGGCTTCATAATATACATCGGGTATATCTTCATATTCCGAACTTGCATAATAATAGTTAAACCATTCGAGGAATCCTGCCAGATCTTTCTCCAATAAATAAAAGCATAATACAAAATTCCTTAATTGCCGGTCATCTTTATTTCTGCTTGCCAGCATCCGAAACTCATTCGAGAGAACAAAATGATTCTTTTGCCACAAAAATTGCCGTTTTCCTGCATATTGAGGATCCTCTTCTACAGCGTCCGGGACCGACAAATAACGACACTGACGGTCAGCCCAATCTTTATAAAAACTCGTCTGCTGTAAGTAATAGATATATTTCGCTGCCACACGATATTCTTTTTGAAGAAGATTTGTACGTACAAGCATTTTCATTGTTTCCGGAAATCCCCTTGATGTAGAACACACATTTCCTTCAAAAGCATATTTCTGAGCAAAAGCTATATTACCGTAGTAATAACAAACTTTCTGTAAAACAAAAGCTGTATACACAGTTCTATCCCAGGGAGCAAACAAACCTTTTCCACCTTTTTGGTTGTATGCAAACAAAGAATCAGTCAATATACCTTTTTTTGCAAGAGCCAGATTCTGATAATTCAAACACCTAAAATCTTCCGGGGGATATTTTTTGCAGTAATCGAGTATTTCATCCCATTTTTCGTTAACAGCATAATGATTCAGTCGTTTATACGGGAGAGATCCTCCATCGTCATACTTCGGCAGAACAAATATAAAAATCACCATTAACATAGACATTTGTATGATCCTTATATGATAAATATTTCCAATCTTCCCTACCAACTTATTAAACAACGGCATTAAAAGTACGGCAACCGGCAATAGTACCCATGATACATATTTTGTCCAACCGAGAATAATCTGGAAAGAACAAATCCCATCCGGAAGCATATAGATCCGGCATACTCCATTCCCTCCCCAATAATAAACGGAACAGACTATTACTCCGGTACATATAGGCCATATTAAACTCCTCCCTTTATTAAAACCATGTTCCTTCAATTCCAGACAACCAGCCGTAATCAAAAACAATGTTTGAAAAGGCGCCGCAATCCAGAATAAAGCGCATCCCAACCCTATTCCCCATAGGAGTCGAACAGAAAATAAACGGTTTTGTATCTGTCTATAAACATAAAGACAAGCTATACAAAACAAATAACCTACCATCCCCCGCAAAAAGAAAGCAATATCCAAAATATTCAACAACAAAAAGAACACGATAATGCCTTCAAATAAGAAATAAATATCCTGCTCCCTTTTCTCCTTCAGTAAACAATGAAGAAGCCATCCTATCAACAACAGAATAACCGCAATACTGACACATCCGACAAAATCAATGTGAAAGAACTGAACACAATATTCACTTATATATTCTATAAATCCTCCCGGTCTGGACAATAATTCTGCAGCATATTCTTTTCCTTCTAAAAATAATTGATATTGTTCAAGGAAGAACAGATGAAAAACATATCGATATTGTAACAAACCGACAATAAAACATCCTTCCGTAATGATTAAGATCAACCCGAATGGTACATGTATATCTAATTTCTTCATTACTTCGTATAAAAGAATTACCCAGACAGTTACCAGCTGCCTGGGTAAAGCATTTACTCTAATTCTTCTTTCTTAAAACGCAACATGTTTTCACGAACAGTCTTCCATTCACCCCATTCCTCATCCGGTGTCGTACGTACCCGGTAACGATAGGCGTAATAAAAACGACTCTCTCCAGCTACATCCCTACGGTATTGGTTGTTGTATTCTTCATCATCAAACATTTCCAATTCCATATAATCCGGATCATAGGCAGATAAAACCAATGAATTATCCGCCTTTATTTTAATGACCATACAGCGGGTAGCGATAGAAGCAATAGTCGCTTCGAATGTTTCAGTACCAACCGTCGTGCGAATTTCATCTTTAGAAAGAGGTAACACGGTCTTATCGAGAACATACGGCATCGATTCATCGAATGTTACACTTGCTGAATATCTCGTTGCCTCCTCCTGATCCGCAAAACGATTTTTGATGTATATACGATACATGACATGATCGTTCTCAACACTTATACTGTCAAGCGAAGAACTCTTGATCTTCAGCGGAACATAATAGGTGGAATCAGGTGATAACCCTTCCGGTTTGACATTGATCGTTAGAAATCCCCGAGGAGGATTGTCAGCCGGATCGATTGTCGTGATCATCGAAGGTATTTCGATATGTGGGTTTGTCAGATCCATATAAACATTCGGTGTGGTCGCACCTTCCTTTTTCCGGTATTCCTCCACCGTTTCCGCATCATATTCGAACTCAACGGTAACCAGCTCTGTCACAGGTTCCGTGCCAGAAACCGCAACAACGACGCGCCCTGTCGAAACGAGGCTATCCAATGAATGCACTTCATAAAATTCATCGTTTTCAGCCAACACATATACAATCTTCTCATATAATTCTTTCTCAAAAATTTCGTAACCTTCACAGGATGTCAGCAAGAGACATAAGAAGGCAGCTGCTATCTTTATTAATTTCATACCTTTTCGTTTTATAAGTTATTATCTTGTCCAACCCGGATTCTGGTCCAACAGAGGCATTTTCCTCAACTCATTTTTCCAGATAGGAAGTAGAACCAGTTTTGGTGCAGTGATACGTGTCCTTACATTCACGTGGCGAGGCTGAACCCGACGGAAATAAGCGTCGCCTGCACCTTCGATGTTCATACCCATTATCGGTTCCGCATCCACTTTATCATAAATACCCCAACGCCGTACATCATAATAACGACGGTTTTCCAGGAAGAATTCGACCATCCGCTCCCGCTGTATCAATTTATTGATTGCATCTTTCGACAAACCTTGTGGAATGCCTGGTAGTCCGGCACGATAACGAACCTGGTTAAAACACCGGGCGATTTCATTGTAATCACGTGTATAGCTACCTGACTGTCCAAGGGTATCGGTCACCGTATAAGATCCTTCGATGTTATTAAGTGCTTCCGCATAAGAAAGCAGAATCTCTGCATAACGAATAATCGGAAAATACTTTTGTGTCTGGGTTGCGCCATTTCCCGTATAGGCATCATCATCATGGGTATATTTTACTGACAGATAGCCGGTCAGCGGAAAATCGGTAGGCGACGGTAATGCTTGTAATTTACCACAATTTCCATCCAGAGCGAAATTAGCTACAAAATTTCTCTTTCCATTATCTGTCGTAGAATTACATATCCATAGGCGGTTCTGAAAACCAATGCTTGCATAAAAACGCATTTCTCTATTATTATACATTTCCGATGTACCCGCCAATAACTGATAACCGGAGAATGCTTTACCGGCTCCTATCTTCGCCTGTTCATCGACCCCGGCAGCCGTATATTCTGTGCCATCAGCCATATAATAAGCATCCACGACCTTCTGAGTGATACCCAGTCCACCCCATCCGCTAAGCGTTCCTACCGGAAAGCTATGACGGACATAATTCCTGACACTCGCAGAAGTCATCGCCCAGATAAATTCTGGATTTTTATAGCCGATAGCTTCACCCGAAAACATGTCTTTATAGGATTTATACGGATCGATATCCCCGGCGCCATCCGGAAAATTAGCATTCGAAACGTTAGACGGTAACTCGGGTGTCAACTCGTCGCGTGGCACTGTATGAAGTGTATATCCTTTATCAATCAATCGTTTGGCTGCATGGGCAGCAACAGCCCATCGTTTATTGTCTTCAGTTTGCGAAACATAGTCCACCCCGTCTGTCTGTCGTTTCCAACCCGAAAAATAACGTCGTGCAGCTTCTCCTCCGTTATATGCTTCGCTGGCATGTAGCAGGCGCAAACGTGCCACCAAGGCATAAGCGGCATCGCGGTGAGGGCGTCCGAACTGGTTAACGGCCAAACTACCCCGATCCGGCAGATACCTCGCTGCTCTTTCAAATTCAGTACATACATATTCGACCGATTCGTCAAATGTAGACCGTGCCCGGTCGTAATATCCCATTTCCTCATTCATCGCAAGCACATCGTCGTCGAGAATCAGCAACGGCCCGTAATCCACCAGTATCTGATAATAGGCATATGCCCGCATGAAGTAGGCATACCCCAACATTTCCGATTTCTTCTGTGTCGACAAGTCAGGAACCTGCCCGATGTTCGCCAGGATCACATTGACTTTACGGACCACCCTGTACATATTGATCCATGTATCAAAAAAACGAGTCTGGTTATCTGCGGTAATCAGTCCACGGGCATATTTAGTACCCAGAAACTCATCTGTATCCCAGGTCGGTATACATTCATCGGTAGCTCCGACACCGGGAGTGCGACAATTACCGAAAACTGCTCCCTCATCATCAAAATAGGTAGGGATTGTCCATAAGTAACGTTCCACATTGACCTCACTGGCGAAAATAGAATCATAGCTAAACGTATCCAGGAAATAATCGTCGACGTTCAGATAATTACAGGAACTGAAACATCCCCATACGGCAACTATAATGGTCAGTAATACATGCTTTATATATTTCATATTCGAATCTCCTCTTTTTTAAAAGTTTACATAGATTTGAGCGGCATACCGTGCCGGAATAGGATACGATTGTCCGTTTCTTTCGGTCTGTTCAGGATCGAATATATTTACCTTTTGTTTATCCCATACGAACAGGTTATATCCGATTAACTGAAAATCCATTGAACTTACCCCCAACGACTTGAGAAACCGTCCCGATTTCAAACGATAGGTCAGGCTGACCTCTTCCAGGCGCAGATAGCGGGCGTTGTCCATCCAAAAAGTGGATAACTTTGTATTGTTCTCATTTCTTCCGTAACTCAGGCGAGGAAACATGGCATTGGGATTTTCGGTAGAAGGATCGCCTGAATAAGAAGCGGGAGTCCAACGATTAGCCTGATCATTCACGATGCTCAGAACATTCCCCGTTTTCCCTTCATTAAAAGGAACCCATCCCTGATCGTTCAACCTGCCGTTGCCATCAGCCACTCCCGTCCGGAAAATATCGACACGTCCCGTCCCTTTGAAGAGTACATTGAGACTCCAATTCTTATAACCGAACTCGCCACCGAAACCGTACATAAACCGCGGATAGTTAGAAAAAGAAAGAGGCACCTTATCATCGTCATTGATCACACCATTACCGTCCACATCTTTGTATTTAATATCTCCAGGACGCACTTCACCGAACTGCTTAGGACTATACTTCACATCGGCCTCATCTTTGAACAATCCCAAAGAGATAAAACCGCGCGTTACATTATGAGGCCATCCTTTTCGGAACAAATAATCGTAAGGAAGATTCGTTTCCTCCCATTCTTTCACCTTATTATTGGAGTAGGTATAATTGCCACGGAGCGTAAAATAGAAATCTTTTCCTACAGATTGAGTAAAGGAGATATTGCCATCGGAACCATAGCTCTTCATCTTTCCAACGTTACCATAAGGAAATCCGACCGGAATACCGACATAATCGGGGATATTAGTGCGTTGTTGGAAAATACCGTTACGTTTATCCTGAAAGATATCGACAACGAAAGAAACCTTTTCATTGAAAAGTCTCCCCTCAATACCCAGGTCAGCCTTAGTGGCACGCTCCCACTCCAGATTGTCGGCTCCCATTACACTTTCTGAAACACCGATCATATTGGCTCCCCATCCGGTACCAGCCAATGGATTCATCTGTGTCAGATACGGGAAGCGTTTATCCGAAATACGGTCATTCCCCACACTACCGTAAGAGGCTCGTATCTTGAGGAAGTCCAGCCAAGGAAGTGCTTTCTTTACGAATTTGTACTGTGAGGGTGCCCAACCGACAGAGACGGAAGGGAAGAAACCGAACTGCCTGCCCGGCTCGAAGTTTTCGGAACCAGTATATCCGAAATTACCATCCAGGAAATAGGTATCCTTCAACCCATAAGTAATTCGTGCAGAAATCCCCTGATAACGGCGCGGGATGGCTTTCAGGGATTCTTCCATTTTATATCCTGTATCAGTTTCATCACTCATATAATAATAAAGCAATCCTGTGAAACGATGGTCATTGGCTACCAGCCGTTCATAATTGACCATAGTCTCAAAATGTAATTTCCTGTAGAAATATTTTTCTTCTCCATACACGACAGGCTGTGCTTCGATAGTTTTGACTAACACCAGATCACCATTCACATCACGTTCGCTCGCATTGTACATTTCGGGCCATAACCGGCGATATTCCTCCTTGTTCGCAGTCGTATTCAATGCCCCTTGCACACAGACTTTCAAGCCGGGAGTAATCATCGACAAATCCTGGTTCAATGCCAGGGTCACCATATTCTTATACTCTTCCTTTTTTCCGAACCCGGTATGGTTCAACACGATATAAGGAGAATACATATTTTTGTCATATGACGGGAAAATACCTCCGGAATACATTGTCGGGATTGTCAACGGGGTAAGAGAAGATTGTGCATACCAGATATAATCAGTATTCGCACCTCCCGGATAGCCTGTAGAAGAGATGAAGCCGTCTACACCCAAATATAAATCGGTTGTTTTGGTCACACTGATATCCAGATTCGAACGATAACCATAGGTTTGATAAGCCACATTACTCTTGTATTTTGAACTCGGATCCTGCTTATAAGCCGATCCTTCATTCGAAGCATTCAAACTGATAAAATACTTGGCTACATTACCTCCCCCCTGCGCGCTGACATAATAAGTCTGCTGCAAGGATGTCTTATTCAATATCTCGTCCTGCCAGTTTACATCCGGATAGAGGTCTGGATCCAACCCGTACTGGATCAGGTTCAAGGCTGTTTCATCGTACAACGGAGTCATTCCCGAAACCACGCGTGCTTCGTTAGCCAGCTTCGCATAATCATAAGCTCCCAGGTATTCGGGCAGATGCTTCAATTGAGAAACGGTAAAGTTGACACGTGCCGTAACACGTAAACGGTCGCTCTTTCCGCGCTTGGTAGTCACCAGCACAACCCCATTAGCTCCACGCACACCATATACTGCTGTAGCAGAAGCATCCTTCAGGATGGAGAAACTCTCCACATCCGCCGGATCGATATCGCTCAAACGGCCTTCCAGTCCGTCAATCAGTACCAAGGCACTGCTGTTGGCACCAAATGTACCGATACCGCGTACCCAAAACTCGGAGATATTCTTCCCTGGCTCGCCACTACTTTGCATGGAAATCACACCGGCAACACGGCCTCCCAGCATATTGTTGAGGGATGTGGCAGGCGTCTGGAGCTGGTTCACATCCACAGCCGTGATAGCACCCGAAACACTGATTTTTCGTTGTTTACCCATACCGACAACTACAGCTTCCTCCAGTTGCACGGAAGAGGTCTGCATCTTCACGACCAGATTCCCTTCACTTTTCATGACAATATGTTCGTAATTGTCGTAACCCAGATATTTAAACACAATCACATCGCCTTTTTTTGCCTTTATATTAAAACGTCCGTCTGTATCGGTAGAAGTACCGACACCCGGTTCGTCACGCAGGTATACGTTTACCCCGATCATCGGTTCATCATCCAAGGAGGTATCCAGTACAATACCCGAAAGAGTCAGCGTCTTACCACCTGACTGAGCATGCAACGACATGCCCACACACAACATTATCAGCTGTATTATTATAAATTGTTTCTTCATAATCAATGCATAAAAAATAAATACTTCATTTATTCGATCGAAAGTTTGCGGATACAATTATTATCGCGATCGGCTACGTAAACCGTGCCTTCGCTGTCTACCGCAACTCCGGAGGGCCACTTGAACAGGGCCTCGGAAGGATCTCCGTCTTTATAACCGGCATCTTCGTTAGGCAGGCCGACAACCGTGGTGACAATCCCATCGGGAGAAATTCTCCGGATGCATCGGTTTCCAGCGTCCGCTACATACAGATTGCCGTCTGCATCAAAAGTGATCTGTTGCAATTCTTTGAAACGTGCATCCTTTATGTCGCCGTCCTGATAACCGTAGATACCATTCGAATACTGTTTATATTCTTTCGTCTGCACATTGAAGATTCCGATTTTCTTACTGTTGTACAATGAGATATACAATAGTTCCGGCTTTGACGGATGGAATGCCAGGAAGGAATCATTACCAGTTTCGATATCTTTAGACACCAGCCAGGCTTTTTTAGTTTTTGGATCGAACTTTATAATTTCGCCTGCATGCGACCGGGTATACATCATGCCGTCTATCTGGCAAGAAGCGACTCCATGTTTCCATTCACATGTAAAATTATCCGAATCATCAGCCTTTAACATTTCAAACTTCTTAGCTTCCCACAAGCGTTCCGGATCGAATTCATAAAAGGTAAATTTAGAGTCCATCGGCACAATCACGACTTTGCCGTCAGAGTCAACGTCCGGGGCATTCGGCGATCCGCCAATCATGCCTCCTTCCCCTATCAAGGTCGTAACTTCTCCCTTTTCCATATTAATGCGCCGTATCGCTTGGTTACTCCATTCGCATACAAAAATATTATCCTGTGCATCAATGGTTAAAAAACGCGGATCTTTGAATGCTGCAGAAATCAGCAACCCGTTGGCTACGGAATCACGATCGGGATGACCGCTGATAGTGGTCACACGAGTAGTTGTAAAATACCTGAAACGATCATCCAGGGAAACTGAATCTTTCCCTATTACCACTGAAATCACACAAGTATCTCCCGGCAGACGTGGAGTTATGGCATACAACATATCCCCACGGGTAGAAACTACGGCTGCCTGTTTTTTATTGAAATAAACTTTAACAGCTTTCGGATCGTTACCCAGATTTTCACCTCTGATAATCATTTCCGTGGTCATTCCTCCCGAGTCGGGAGTAAAAGATGTGATTTTCACAGGAAGACTCGGATCGTATGGCTTATCCCATTTGTTTCCGCCATTACCATCATCCGAACAAGCAAAAATAAGGCCCAACACACCCCCTATAACACAGGGGAAACACAACCTTTGCAATAAGGCAAGGATTTTCATCCGTTTTTTCATGTTTGAAAGATTTAAATTATTAACTATGATACATTGGAAAATTAGAATTCAGATAATAAGGTTAACCAGGAACAGACTCCACCTCTTCCCTAGTACAGACTCCGGTGCGGAGTCAATACTAAGGAATGTCCGGAGTCTTCTTGGTCTAAAAAAGTTATTCGATTTCAGGTCTGTCACCACCTCCGTTACCGATACGACCTGCGAGATCAAGGAGCAGTATTTTACCATTAAAGTCCTCTGTAACACAGTTTGGGATAATCCAACCTTTTAATTTGTTTTGCATAAGTATTAATTTATTAGATGAGAACTTTCATTCTCCAGGTTAATTATGTGCTTTTTTATAATGACTAGAAAAAAGGATCGTTTTTTCTAGTCATTTTTATAGATCATCAGGTGTGTTAATTTATTTAACACACCTGCTTATATAATCTTATTACTTAATGGATAAGTGAGTTTTTATAAATAGAAAAAAATTATCATATTTGTTTTGAAATGCAAATTTTTTAGTTACTTTTACGGCGAGAAAAAACGATCCTTTTTTTTAGTCATTTATATCTATCATAAATATCTATATATAAACACATTACAAACAAAAATATATTATTTACTAATAATAACGACTCGCCTCCTAACTGCCATACAACAATTCCGATATCCTATAAATATCAGAGCCGGACAAGCTTTAGAGGATAATTTATTTTAACTGTTAATAAAAAAAAGCTCCAGTTTATAATAAACTGGAGCTTTTTTATTCTAAATTCTATTCTCACAATATTGCCATCATTTGGCTAAGACAAGCGGAAAGCGAGGGATTCGAACCCCCGGTACAGTTACCCGTACACCGCATTTCGAGTGCGGCCCATTCGACCACTCTGGCAGCTTTCCCGGTCGTTTGCGTGACAAATGTATGAAAAATTTCATACCGTTATCCTCCGGAAGCTCTTTTTTTCAATAAGAATACTACTGTGCTGACTGGTGCAACACTATAATACTATGAATACTAGCCTTATAGTGTCAAGGGGCATAACACTACTGACCTAAAAAGACAGATACTATAATGCAAAAAGGGAGTAGCCTCCCGGTACTCCCCTCCTATCGTGTTAACGAATTATACGTTATTATTTGAAATAACGATTATATAAACCTTCGAAGCCTTTACCATGGCGAGCTTCGTCCTTACACATTTCATGTACAGTATCGTGGATAGCATCCAGGTTCTGCTGTTTAGCTAACGTTGCAATACGTTTTTTGTCTTCGCATGCACCAGCTTCAGCTTCCATACGTTTTTTCAGGTTCGTTTTTGTATCCCAAACAACGTCACCCAGCAATTCTGCGAACTTAGCTGCATGTTCTGCTTCTTCCCATGCGTAACGCTTGAATGCTTCTGCTACTTCCGGATAACCTTCACGATCAGCCTGACGACTCATAGCCAGATACATACCAACCTCAGTACATTCACCCATAAAGTGAGCGTTCAGCCCTTCAAGGATAACAGGGTCAACACCTTTAGCTACGCCTAATACATGTTCGTCAACAAACTGCAAAGCACCTGTTGTTTCTACCAGTTCTTTGAACTTGCTTTTCGGTTGTTTACATTGCGGACAGAATTCAGGAGCTTCATCACCTTCATGAACATAACCACATACTGTGCAGATCCATTTCTTTTTCATCTTTGTAAAATTTTATTGGTTGTAAAACTATTAGTATATATAATCATTGTTATTTGCTGCGACAAAATTAACCAAACAAATCTAAAAGGCAAATGATCGCCGATAGATATATTCTATCTGTTAATTGATAAAAACTATGGAACTTATTTCAAACGGGAAGTGTTAGATTATAAAACTTACATATATTATGGATACATCAAAGATTAAAAGCCTGTTAGGCGACAAAGCGGAGTATTTACTTGGTCATACCTGCAAAACGATTGACAAATCGCTGATACATATTCCATCTCCTTCAACAGTGGATGATATCTGGATCAATACCGACAGAAATATTCAGACATTAAATAATTTACAGAGGATGTTGGGAAGCGGACGCCTGGCCAATACCGGCTATTTGTCCATTCTTCCGGTAGATCAGGATATAGAACATACGGCAGGTGCTTCATTTGCCCCCAACCCCATCTACTTCGACCCGGAAAATATCGTGAAGCTGGCTATCGAAGGTGGTTGCAATGCAGTAGCTTCCACATTCGGAAACTTAGGAGTAGTGGCACGTAAATATGCACACAAAATCCCGTTCCTCGTAAAGCTCAATCATAACGAATTGCTTACCTATCCGAACAGTTACAATCAGGTGATGTTCGGCACGGTCAAGGAGGCCTGGAATATGGGTGCCGCCGCCGTTGGTGCTACGATCTATTTCGGTTCTGCCGAAAGCCGTGACCAATTGGTTGAAATTGCAGATGCATTCGAATATGCCCATGAGTTGGGTATGGCAACTGTCCTCTGGTGCTATTTAAGAAACAATGATTTCAAGAAAGAGGGTGTCGATTATCATGCGGCAGCCGACCTTACCGGACAGGCAAACCATCTGGGCGTTACCATCAAAGCCGATATCGTAAAACAGAAACTGCCGACAAACAACGGAGGTTTTACTGCCATCAACTTCGGCAAAGTGGATAAAAAGATGTACACCGAACTGGCAACCGAACATCCGATCGACCTTTGCCGCTACCAGGTTGCAAACGGTTATATGGGACGTGTCGGACTGATCAACTCCGGCGGCGAATCACACGGAGCTTCCGACCTAAAGGATGCCGTTACTACAGCCGTCATCAATAAACGTGCCGGCGGTATGGGCCTGATCAGCGGACGTAAGGCATTCCAACGCTCCATGAAAGATGGCGTCGAACTGCTACACACCATTCAGGACGTATATCTGGACCCGGAAATTACAATCGCATAAGTAATAACGATTAAATAGAACACCCGGAAAACTCACCATTGATAATGGAATGTTTTTCGGGTGTTTTTTTATTACCTTTGCCCATGTTTTAATGAAGGCAAAATGAAATCAGCAGCTTATAAAGGACACCTGGCCATGCTGGGAGCCAATATTTTGTGGGGATTGATGTCACCGGTATCAAAAGCCGTATTATCAGCAGGTCCTATCAGTGCATTATCGCTTACTACCTTTCGCATGGTAGGGGCGGCAATCGTATTCTGGCTCGCTTCCCTCTTTACGAAAAAGGAACATGTCAATCATCAGGACCTGATGAAGCTATTCTTTGCAGCGCTACTGGGGATCGTACTGAACCAGGGGTCATTCATCTTCGGAGTCTCCCTGACTTCACCGATCAATGCCTCTATCGTCACGACCACAACACCCATCATCACAATGATCATTGCAGCCTTCTACCTGAAAGAACCTGTGACAGGGAAAAAGGTTATCGGTATATTTATAGGAGCTGCCGGAGCGTTATTGCTTATCCTAAGCAGCCAGGGCACCGGTACCGGCGGAGGGAAAAGCAGTAATATATGGGGAGACCTGCTCTGCCTGCTCGCACAGTTCAGTTTCTCATTCTACTTCGTGCTATTCAAAGGATTGATCGGCAAATATTCTCCGATCACATTGATGAAATGGATGTTCACATATGCAACTATCTGTACGATACCGTTCTCCTACAACCACATTGCAGGCATCGACTTCCTGCATCTTCCTACTGAATTATATATGGGTATCATCTATGTCGTACTGGGAGGAACATTCCTGCCCTACTTATTTATCCCTATCGGACAAAACCTGTTGCGCCCGACAGTAGCCTGCATGTATAACTATGTACAACCGATCGTGGCATCCCTGATAGCCGTACTTTGGGGAATGGATACGTTCGGGGTAATGAAAGGTATCGCCGTTGCTCTGGTATTTTCCGGCGTATATATCGTGACACAGAGCAAATCGAGAGCACAACTGGAAGGTTATCAGGCCGCACAGGGCAAGCCTGAATAACCATACCTTATTTATTCGTTCAGCAACCGGCAATAACCATAAATTGCCGGTTTATTTATATCTCCCTGCTGATATAATCCCGGACGGGAAATACGGTCCCAACGGACAAGAGACCTTACAGCCTCCGGCGAAAGCGAGTACTCCAATTCTTTCCATTTCCTGCCGTCTTCACTATAGGAGAACGAACAATGGACACCGTCTTTCACACTCATCCGGAGATACAAAGAAGAGGCAGGTTGTTTCATATCCGCCAGAACCATCTCCTTTCCGTCATTCACAGCTTTCAACTTCAGACGGTCCGCTTCACAGCCAAGTGTAAGCATGTTCTTGTCATCTCCATACATAACAACCCCTTTCCAACTCTCATTCCGGTTTACAACAGCCGTCTCCAACGTATAATCGGCTGTCACCGGACGAAGGCAAAGTGCATTCCCCGTACCTACACCCTGTTTAGGAGAACCGCTCAAAAACAAATTTCCCGCTTTCAGTTCCGCTTTCACATCTGCATACGGATAATTCCAACTCCATTCGGGACGAAGAGCGGTCGCAGTAAAATCATCGGCAAAATCAAAAACCGGTTTTTGTACACAATCGGTAAACGGCATCGGTTGTACCATGCTGGCATATTCACCCGTAACAAAGTAAGGCCAGTTGTCGCCCCCCATCCTCATTTCCTGCAGATGCGGCTGACGTCCCTGATAAAAATTATTCCCATTGCTGTATGCATGGCAAAGATAAAACATACGCCCGTCAGGAGTTGTCGTCAGCGTACCATGTCCGATAGACAGGATATCTTTTCCTCCATGCAGAATGGGATTACCTTCATACTTCTCATACGGGCCAGCCAGCTTTTTGGAACGTGCCACCGCTACCGCATAATCACTATCCGGACCGCAACATCCGTTCACGGAATATATAATGTAATAATACCCGTTCATTTTAAACCAGTGCTGTCCTTCCATACCCCGTCTTTCGTCATCCCGGAGCAAACAGAAAGGTTCCCCATCCAAACGCAGACCGTCGTCGGTCAGTTTACAGGCGAGCAACTCAATCGGACGCTGGTCCAGCCCGTATGCCTTCCAACTGATATAAAGCTGCCCGTTATCTTCCAGGATAAAAGCGTCGATCGCTTCCTTGCCGAACTCGACAACCGGACCGAAATCTTTGAACTCTCCCGTCGGAGAATCGGCTACAGCCACCCCGATACACGATATATTATCAGACTCTTTACGGGCTGTATAATAAACATACACTTTCCCTTTGTGGTAATACCACTCCGGAGCCCAGAAAGAAGATTTGGTCCAGTCCGGCTTCCGGTCGAATACATGTCCCTCCGGTTTCCAGTTGACCAGATCGGAAGAAGAGAATACCGGATAATAAGGAGCCCATTCCGAGGAAGTTCCGGTTGCATAATAAGTCTCCCCGATCCGCATGACAGATGGGTCTGCCAGATCTCCGTGAATAACAGGGTTGGAAAAATAAGTCTGCTGCTGTGCCAGCCCGAAAGTAGCGGATGCCGAGCACAATAGTATTGTCAATAGCTTTTTCATGGTCTATTCATTAATTAATAACACATAACGGAAAACAAAGATAAAAAAAGAAGCCGTATTCAAATGAGTAAATTCATATTGAATACGGCTTTTTTTTATTTTATCTCTTTTTATTCCGCTATAACCTCTCGGATATACTTTTCCATAAATTATCGTCAGGCACGGGAGCTATGATCTGTATGTTTTGTTTAGATACCGGATGGATAAATTCGGCACTACGGGAATGCAAGCTGATACCACCGTCTTTATTCGAACGGTCCGCCCCATATTTAAGATCCCCTTTGATCGGACATCCCATTTTAGCCAGCTGGCAACGTATCTGGTGATGGCGTCCTGTTTTCAGGTCTATCTCCAGCAGGAAATAATTATCCGAACGGGCAATCACCTTATAATGCAAAATCGCTTTCTTGGAATCCGGACGTTCGGTATCGTAAGCGTAACTCTTGTTCTGTTTCTCGTTACGGACCAGCCAGTCTACCAACTCGCCTTCTTCCGCAGGAGGACAGTTTTTTACGATTGCCCAGTACGTCTTTTTCACCTCTCCCAGCCGGAACATTTCATTCAGACGGGGCAATGCCTTACTTGTCTTGGCAAACAGAACGACCCCGCTAACGGGACGGTCCAACCGGTGAGTTACACCGATATAAACGTTTCCCGGTTTACAATACTTCTCTTTCAGCCATGCCTTGAGCATTTCCGAAAGAGGAGTATCACCGGTTTTATCTCCTTGTACAATCTCACGGCACGTTTTATTTACCGCGATGATATGATTGTCTTCGTAGATAACTTCCATATTACATATTCATGCCGCCATCTACCTGGATCACCTGGCCCGATACATAAGCAGACAGGTCAGAAGCAAGGAATGTAGCCACATTTGCCACATCTTCGGTAGTACCGCCACGACGCAAAGGAATCTTCTTGTTCCATTCTTCTCTCACTTCTTCCGGCAGTTTTGCTGTCATATCCGTAATGATGAAGCCCGGAGCGATCGCATTCGCACGGATACCGCGTGAACCCAGTTCCTGAGCGACCGATTTAGCCAGACCGATCATACCGGCCTTTGAGGCAGAATAGTTGCTCTGGCCTGCGTTACCATGAACACCGACAACAGAAGACATATTGATAATGTTACCTGCACGTTGTTTCATCATGATCGGAGTACAGGCATGGATGAAGTTGAAAGCAGATTTCAGGTTCACATTCAGAACAGCATCCCACTGGCCTTCGCTCATACGCATCATCAGACCGTCTTTCGTGATACCGGCGTTGTTTACCAGAATATCGATACGACCGAAGTCTTTCGCGATCTCTGCCACTACATTATGAGTATCTTCAAAATTGGCTGCGTTAGAAGCATAACCTTTTGCCTTTACACCTAAAGCTTCGATTTCTTTCTGTGTTGCTTCACCGTTTTCATCGATAACCAGGTCTGTAAATGCAATATTAGCACCTTCAGAGGCAAACTTCAAAGCGATGGCTTTACCGATTCCGCGTGCAGCACCGGTTACAATAGCTACTTTTCCTTCTAATAATTTCATACTATTTCTTTTTACGTTTATATTAACACTGTATCAGACAAGCACCGGCAGAATAACCGCCACCGAATACCGTCAGGCAAACCAGGTCGCCTTTCTTGAATGAATGATCGTTCTGGGCATACACCAAAGCAGAACTTACAGAACCGGTATTACCCAACTCTTCGATATTATGCAGGAACTTTTCTTCCGGCAACCCCAGTTGTTTGGCAATATTCGACATGATGCGCATATTTGCCTGGTGACCGATGAAGTAAGTCAGGTCATCCAGCTTAAACCCGTTCTTTTCCAGCAGATACAACGCATTCTTAGGCATATAGGTACAAGCCTGGATAAAGACGTCGCGACCTTCCGGCATCAGGATACCACCGTCGCGGGGACGTAGCTGGACACCTTCCGGACCTTTACTCAAATGTCCCAGGCCCTGTGTAAATATCTCAATGATATGAGGATCATTCTCAGTCACACGCTCTTTAGAGATAAAGAATGCCGCTGCCGCATCTCCCCAGAGGTGACCGGCTTTCGGATCTGTCTCGTTATAATAAGCTGAATTCTTATCTGCCGAAAGGATCAAAGCCTTTGTCGCCTTGCCCATAGCAAAATAACCTTCCACAACTTCCAGCGCATTCAAAAAAGAGGAACATGCGGAAGACAAATACAGCGCTTTCGCCTCTGTAATATTGAACTCACGCTGCGTATAATGAGCCGCTGTAGCAACTGTATCGTACGGAGAATAGGATGCCGAAATAATCAAGTCGACTTCCGTAATATCATACGGCAATTTTGGCAGTGCATTACGTACGGCTTCTATACCCATTGTACAAATATTCTCTTCCGGTTTGGCCTTGGACCGGGTTTTAATACCCGTACGCTGTTCAATCCACTCACTTGTCAACCCGTTTAATTCCAAAAAATGTTGGTTGTGCACCCGCTCTTCAGGCACATAAAACCCTGTTGCATTAATAAACATCTCTGGTTTACTTTATCTTTATTCCGTTGAATATTAAATTCATTACATTATCTCTCCGCTTAATCCGCTGGCTGATATTATCTCCCATAATACCCCTTATATAAGGAACTTCCAGTCCCTTCAAGGCATGATGTAGCACAACTGCTGTAATTTCCGTATCCGGCATTGCAAAAATGCCTTCCTTTACTCCTGCATCCAAAATTCCCTTCAATAATTCTGTCTCACGTATATCGAAGCTCTTACGAACCTTCTCTACCCGCCATATATCACGGAAAAAGTTTGCTTTCAGTGTACCGTTACGAAACACGAGTGCCTTGATAGCATCCAATCTGGAATAGATGAATGTCATCAACTTCTCATCAGCTGGCAAATCCTTTCCGGCAACATCAAGCAGCATTTTATATAATTGATCCAGCTCCGATTCTACCACGGCCAGATAAATCTCATTCTTACTCTTGAAATACGTATATAACGTACGTCTGCCTTTCTTGGAAGCCTGTGCAATATCGTTCATTGTCGTATTATCAACCCCCATGCGGGCAAACAATTGCCTGGCCACATCCACCAACATATCGCGTGTTTTAGAAACTGTCATCGGCATTGTATTGCACATTTTGATTAAAACTGTGCGCAAAGTACCTAAAAAAGATTGGTTTTACCAAGTATATTAAAAAAAACTTGCAATAAATTTGTTTTGTAAGAGAAAATCCATACCTTTGCACTCGCAATCACGAAATAATTGTAAACAATATCGCGGAGTGGAGCAGTGGTAGCTCGTTGGGCTCATAACCCAAAGGTCGTAAGTTCGAGTCTTGCCTCCGCAACTATCCAAAAAGGCTTTCAGTAAAAACTGAAGGCCTTTTTCTATTTTTCATCTTCTCTAATCTTTATTAGCCAAAATTAAAAGATCAAATTACCCCCCGGCATGTTTATTGTAATGTAGATGTATGGATATCAACCGACAAAAGATTTAACAATATAAATAATATGGCTTATATAGACTATTACAACATTCTTGGGGTGAACAAAGGCGCTTCGCAGGACGATATCAAAAAGGCGTATAAGAAGCTAGCCCGTAAATATCATCCGGACCTGAACCCGAATGACCCGGATGCCCACCGGAAATTTCAGGAGATCAACGAAGCCAATGAAGTTTTGAGCGATCCGGAAAAACGAAAGAAATACGATCAATACGGTGAAAACTGGAAACATGCCGATCAATTCGAGGCTCAACAGAATCAGTACGGGCAGTACCAGGGTGGCTTCGGAGGTTTTGGCGGTAACGGCGGAGGTGCCCAGTGGAGCGCTTCAGACGACGGAAGCGGTTTCTCTGACTTCTTTGAGTCCATGTTCGGCGGAGGCGGTCGAAGCGGCGGCAGAGGCAACTATGCATTCCGTGGCCAGGACTATAATGCAGAATTGCATGTCTCTTTGGCAGATGCTGCCAAAACGCACAAACAGGTCATTACCGTTAACGGCAAGAACCTGCGTATCACCGTACCGGCCGGTATAGCCGACGGACAAACCATCAAGCTGAAAGGCCAGGGTGGTCCGGGCGTAAACGGCGGACCGGCAGGTGACTTATACATCACGTTCAGCATAGGTGAAGACGGCCGCTTCAAACGGGTTGGCGACGACCTGTACGTAACAGCTCCGCTGAACCTGTACACCGCCATCCTGGGTGGCGAACAGATCATCGAAACGATGGAAAGTAAGGTCAAACTGAAAGTGGCTCCCGGTACGCAGAACAACAGCAAGGTACGGCTGAAAGGCAAAGGATTCCCCGTCTATAAAAAAGACGGACAATTCGGCGACCTGATCGTCACCTACTCTATCGAGATACCGACGAATCTGACGGAAAAACAGAAAGAGTTGTTCCGCGAAATACAGAGTCTTAATCAATAAAACACGAGTACTATGCAAACAGATTTAATTATAGTCAACGAATATTGCCGGATATGCCATATCGAACCTTCTTTCATCTTCAGGCTGGAAGAAGGCGGACTAATTGAAATCCGCATCGTCGAAGGTGAGAAATATTTGAAAGCGGAACAATTGTACGACATCGAAAGGTATACGCGTATGTATTACGACCTGGCGATCAACTTCGAGGGAATCGATGCTATCCACCATCTACTGAACCGTATCGAGTCCATGCAGCAGCAGATCGGTCATCTGAAGAAGATGCTCCATGTATATGAGGCAAAAGATTTTGAAGAAAATGAATTATAAAACAAAAACGACACATCTACCTTACATTCAACCTGGTAGATGTGTCATTTTGTTACCAAAATCATCCTCATTCCTCAGTTTTCAACCGAAAAGGAAAAACTTTTTGTAAAATAATTTGGATTATAAGAAATAATTCATACCTTTGCACTCGCAATCAGGAATGATAGCAACTATATCGCGGAGTGGAGCAGTGGTAGCTCGTTGGGCTCATAACCCAAAGGTCATAGGTTCGAGTCCTGTCTCCGCAACAATTTGAAGAATAAGCATAAAAGGCGACGTACAGTCAATGTACATCGTCTTTTTTATTTTACAGAAAATCTACCCAGATTTACTCTCCCTCGAAATTTACTCTAAATAGCTTATTTATAACTATTATATTACCATCCATTCCTCTTTCCTTTTTTTAATCTTATCTTTGTGGTAAAGATAAAATCTAAACTCAATTTTTATGAAACATTCTACAAAAAAAATTTCCAAACTATTCAAAGTCTTTTGTATCGGACTAGCATTTACACCGATAGCAATATTTGCCGATCCCATCTTTCCTGTCGAAAACACAGATGAGGAGGGTTTTGTTTCTATTTTCGATGGTAAAACATTAAACGGATGGAAGGGAGATCCCACATACTGGAGTGTCAAAGACGGTGTTCTCACCGGAGTCGTAACTCCTGAGACTTTACTGCAACAGAATTCATTTATCATCTGGCAGGGAGGAACACCTCGTAATTTCGAATTAAAAATGCAGTACCGCGTTTCAGACAAAGGAAACAGCGGAATCAATTACCGAAGTGTCTCCTATTCTCCAAAGGGACAAAAATATGCACTGAAAGGTTATCAGTTAGACATTGACGGTGAGGGTGCCTGGACTGGACAGAATTATGAAGAAAAAGGTCGGGAATGGCTTGCTTTGAGAGGCCAAATGACCCAAATACGTACCGGAAAAACGCCTCAAGTCATTTCACAACTAGGAGATAAAGATGAAATGTGGAATACTATAAACAAGAACGGTTGGAACGAAGCTCACATCATTGCCCGAGACAATGTCATCATACATCTTATCAACGGAAAAGTTATGAGTATAATCATAGACGATGATCCTGACGGCCGAAGAATGGATGGTTTAATAGGTGTACAGGTTCATGTCGGACCTCCCATGAAAATTGAATATAAAAATATACGTTTAAAAGAGTTGAAATAACAATCAAAAAAGCCTGTTCTCCTTACCAATGTAGAACAGGCTTTTTATAAACATTCATTTAAACAGAAGTGCTTTAACAAGTCCCGGCTATTTACTTCTCTGAAGAACTAATCTGAACGTTTTGTACAATTCCTGTCATTTCAGCTCTAGACATCATCTGTTTAACAGTACTTTTATAAGTGTATTCTTTTGCTTCCAACAAAGAAGAGTGGCCAACAGTCATTCTTTTAGCAATTGGTCCTCCTTTATACTCTTCTATTATATTCAGCGCCTCTTGTTCCGACTTTATCCCTTCTAAAATACAAATATTTCTATCCATTTCTAATTTACCACTATACTTTATTTTCACACCATCAATGTCAATAAAACCATCTTCACAGTGCTGATAAAATATAGACACTACTGTAACCTTTGAATTAGCAGGTAAATCAAATGAATAATCAACCGTTTTTGTTAACATATTTTTCTCTTCTACATGCTTCTGCTTTGATAGTTCCTTCGTCAACTCTGCTGAAAAACTTGTACCAACTCCAAAAAAAGAAGCGTCAATCGCCACACCTGTTTTTGCTGTTGTAGCACTTTTCAAATCAACAATATATCCCTGATGATATGTATGTTTAAAGCAGTCTTTAACTGTTATTTTCGAAGAACTTTCATTTATAAACGGTTTTACATATATTCGGTCTATGATTTCATATGATTTAGAGGGGGCTGTCGTAAATTGTCCTAGCGGTATATCTTTTACAACAGACAGGTTTTCTTTTTCCAACCACGAATAAATATCCACTTTCCATGTCAGGTTCCTATTTTTATCTGTGATTGCTACATAATCAACAAACCAACCTGCATTTCTCCCTTTATTATTATGAAAAAGCTTAATTTTACGTAAACGACCTACATCTTCTGTTTCAATAGTAAATTTATCCAACATGTTTTTCTCAAAATTATCTTTTGAGTCATCCAATTCTATTTCACCGCTGATGCCTTTATCACCCGTTAATTGGATAAATACTCCAGCATCAGTTCCTGCGTTATCACGCCCCCCTGTTTTTACTTCAATTACATACTTGTTCTTTCCCATTTTTGTTCGTTTTAATTAGTTATCAAAATATAATCAAATATCATTCATCTCTTACTAACGATCATAAAATTATCGAAAAAACATAAATTGATAAAATTTTATTTGTAGACAACCTTTATTGCACGATAAAATGCAAAATAAAGAATATAAACGTATATGTCATGCCCATAAAATCAGGGGGAGCAGATTTATTCCACCGGCAAATAATCCTCCTCTACTAATTTATTTTTTTCAAACATATCCTTTACAAACAAATACCCGATTCCCCCAAACAGAGCCAGAAAGACAAAGCCAACCAGTATCAGGGATTTCTTAGGTGAAGCAGGCTTTAACGGTACCGTAGCCGGGCTGATCACCGTATAAACAGGAGTTTGTTCCTGGACACGGAGCTTATCCTGTTCCAGCTTCTGAGCTAATGTATTGTAAACATTGAAGGTCAGCGTCATTTCATTCTTCAAACGCTCCTGTTCCGTACGGTAACTGGCAGAGATGATGTTTTTGTTCGCATCTTCGAAAGCGGCATACGCACGTTGAGCTTTGTAATAAGACTCACGGGCTTCGCCGAATACTTTCTCTGTAAACTCCAGGTCCTGTTTGGCCTTCTGCGTACGATAATTGGTTATGTACCCCTGAAGCTTTTCCAGGACTATCTGAGTAAGGCTTGCTGAGATCAATGGATCCTGCATCTGAACGGAGACAGTTATTACCAATGTCTTTTTATCCACGGAGGCAGAGATACGCTTCTGCATATCTTTTATCACATCTGCCTGTTCTTTTGTTAACCTGAAAGAAGTCAATTCTCCATTACTATTTATCTCTTCTTTCAAAAACAGATCTTTTATCCAGCCAAGTAGTTTGAAAGGAGCCTTTATCACATAACTCCACCACGCACTTTTCTGATGCTCATCCATATATTCGTACAATGTCGATGAGTAATCGCCTTTTTCACTCTTAACCTGTACCGGAAACAACTCCAACAGAAAAGGAATACTCTGTACCACATCCGGATAAAGATCCGGAGAGATGGCATCCGAACCTGCCGAAGAACCCAAGTTTATGCCTGCCATTGCTGCCAAACCACCCAGATTCCCCATCTTCTTAGACGGGTCAGACGTTTCAGGTGCCAGCTTCACCGTCGTACTATATTCTTTAGGGATGCTGAAAGCAACAACCAATCCTACAACTATCGCGACTCCACAGCATTTGAACAAGAACTTACGTTCCCCCCATAACCGTTTAGCTAACTCTATTAAATCTATCTCCTGCTCGTTAGTATCCATATCAGGAGCGTTCATTTGAATCATGTCCACCTTGTTAATTGAAAATTAAAGATTGAAAATTGAAAATTATTTCAGTGTATTGATGATAGAGGTAACCATGGCAGCCATCGATGTCGTTGAACTGGCAATACTCAGGACTTCAGCCAGGCTGGTCTTACGGTCACGCTGTGTCTTGCTCGGAACTACGATCTCGCAGCCGGGCTCTACCTTCGGATAACGTTTGAAGAAGATAAAAGTCTTTTTCGTGGTTGCTACCTTTCCGTTCATGTAGATCACGATCGGATATTTACGGGCGATATCGTTATAACCTCCCGCCTGAGAAAGACATTTACCCACTGACATACCCTTTGTGTAAGTGACGCTGTTCGGATAAGTTACCGCACCGTTTATCTTCACCGTACTCTGTAACTGCGGGATATAAAGGGCATCCCCGTCACGCAGGACCACATCATGTGCACTCCCGGGATTGGCCAATGCCTTCTCCAGATCGATACCCACTGAATAGTCCTTGATATTAGCCAGCGACAATGCCACCGAGTCACGACTCTCCTTGTTCGAACTCAATTCCAGCAAGGTCTCCAACCGCCGCATCTCATCTTCAGTCAGCTGACGCTTCAGGCTCGCTCCTTTTATATAGGCATCTGGAGTGACCCCACCGGCCTTAGCGATGATATCACTCAGGCGAGAATTCTTTTCTGCAAGCACATAATCACCCGAGAAAGTGATCTCGCCATCTATACGTACCACCTGCTGTTCCTGATAACCCGGAGAAAAGCGGACATATACCTCATCGAACGGCTCCAACGTAAAAACAGTATCCGTTGTCTTTCCACCGGCAGGAACCAACCCCAGGTTATCGTTCAAAGTAAAGTTAAAGACATCAGCCGTACGGTTACTGTTCTCTTCTGTTTTAGGATCTTTGATGCGGCGAGCCACTTCCACATTCACGGTGGCTGCCGATTCCTTCAAACCACCGGCCATCATTATAGCATCTTCCACCGTCAGGTTATTCCGGTAAGGAAGAACCGTATCAACAAAATTCACAGCACCGCTAACCTTGATCGTATAAGGCTCACGAAGATCGAATAAAGAAAGGACATTCAACTGATCTTCCGGCTTCAATTCTATATCCGCAGACGTTCCGTTCAGTATTCCACGGATATCCACTGCGATCAATGTCGTAGTAAAGTCCGGATTCAGACGGGTGATCTGCGCACGACCCGCAAACTCATCACCTTTCAGACCGGCTGCCTGATCGACCAGCTGTTTCACAGTATGTACCGACGGATTCAACTCATATTCGCCCGGACGCCAGACAGCACCCAGGATCGTTAAACGGTTTTCATAAAAAGGAATGACCGAATCCACCAGCAAAGAATCACCGTCCATCATGGCAAAGGTAGGATAAGACTCTTCCTTTACCGTGGCGATCTGATACCGACTGCCTGCTTTACGCTTTACGCGAACATCTTTCGTATAAGCATCTCCCGTAAAACCTCCCGACATACGAAGTAACTGTTGCAACGTCTCCCCTTTCTTCATTTCAAAGATACGGTTGCGTTTTACCTTTCCCTGCACTACCGCCAACTGGTCATATGTCGGTACTATTATCATATCGTTCTCTTCCAGGCGGATATTGGTCTTGTATTTACCGTTTAACAAGTAATCGTACACATCGAGGCTGGCTACCTCTTTACTGTTTCGATAGACTTTGATACCACGAAGCGAACCGATCTCATTTACACCGCCTGCAGCATACAGCGCATTGAACAGGGTAGCAAAAGAAGGTAACGTATAGGTTCCCGGAGCAACGACCTCGCCCACTATATTTACTTTGATGCTGCGTATCTGGCTTAAGCTGACAGAGACAAACGTATTTCCTCCGTCCGTATTACCGGACAACGTGGCCATGATCCGTCCCAACTCCTGACGGATACGGCTTTCCGCTGCTTCGATCGTAAGGCCGCTAACCGATACAGGTCCCAGATTAGGGATCAGGATAACCCCTTCGGCAGAAACTTTCAGTTTCAGGTTCAGTTCGGAATCTCCCCAGACATTGATCAGTAATTCATCTCCTGCAGACAATATATAATTCTTGGGTGTCGGCAGATTGAGGTCAGGCTCGAAAGACAGGTTCTTGTTTGAAAAGATCTCACGTCCGAAAACGGTTTCTTTCAAAGCCTTTTCCGGACGGTTCATATCGCGCTGCTGCTCCAGGGGAAGGACTTCCTTTCCCGGGGTAGTAGCAACGACACGGTCGGTAACGACTGCATCAGAGGCTGCCCCGGTTGCCGGGGTCGTACCCGATTGTCCCATTCGCTTATTTATCTCCTGACGGATCTGGTCATCCGTCATACCAGCGGCTTTCGCCTTGTCAATCACATCCTGGGGTACCTGTGCAGCCAGTGGTACAGCCAGCCACAGTAATCCCCCTAATAATACATTTCTGATTACGGTATTCATATTGTTATTTGTTTTTGTTATTTCAAGATTAGAAAGAAGTGAACCTATCTGAGCATAAGTCTCAGTCATCAATAAGACATACTTAGTTACAGGTTCATTTGCCGTCTGCTTCAGCTGACGGATTGGTAAATGATCTATCTCATTGGACTTTAGTCCCATTTTAAACGGTCTCGCTATTTAAGAGAAATGCGGCTAAAGCCAAAAAAGGGATACAATCTGTAGACCGTTGGTTAAAACCAACGGCAAATGAACCTGTAATAGTCATGTCACTTTGATTATAGGATAGTTCAATTTTGATAAATTCTGAATCAAAACTTTCTGAACTCCAACCGAGCATAATCCGATTGTAATACCAGATGTTTCGACGTTAATTCTTTTACTCCGAAACGTTGCTTCGTATCATTCATGCCGAAAGGCAATAGATCTTCAATTTTACTGACCGGCATTTCGACAAATAGCGAATCTCCGGTATATTCCATATTTCCTGTTTGGCTCGTAACACCGACTTGCATCAGGTTGATCGTATGCAATGCCACACTATAATAAGCCCGTTCCGGTGTTTCTTCTTCTCCGGAAACATATTCTATCTTCATAATTTGCCAACGACCATCCAGGTCTCCGTTAATCGGCATTTTTCCGCAAGCGCTAACTATCAACATTAGTAGCACGGCTATTATATATCTTTTCATCGTATCCATCCTGTTTTTCTGATTGTTAACATTCCACCGACACTTTTACCCAACATAGCACCTCGGTCTAGTCCCAATGATGCGGTAAAATCCCAGCCTTTCAACTTATGGGGAGTATATTTTAATTCGGCTAAAGCGTTTCCGTTCTTTTTGATTTCATAAAATGGCAATGCATAGGTTCCCCAATTACGTGTAACGGATAAAAGGACACGGTATTGCAAATCGGCACAAGGATTTCCCATTATTCCCAAATGATGTCCTTGCATACGTGAACTTTTAAAACTGATGCTCCCATCCTCATTATATATAGGAGACATTATAAGAGGATTTCCAATACCCATTCCCCAATGTTGCCAGCCGGTGTAGATACCATGATTATAATAATTATCAGATCCACTCACCTGTTCCGGTATCTCCGGTGTATGATCCCAATAAACAGGACCTGTCTGATCCTTTGTTGAAATATATTCGTAAACAAAACTGCTAACGATAGGATTTTCAGGAAACGTTATTTCTATCCCAGCCAGGCAGTCCTTCCAGCCATATTCCCCGAACATCTGTGAATGATCCTCAAAATAATGTTCATAATAAGGGCGAACCGTCCAGTCCTGCGGAGCATACCAGGTGAGTGAAAAATTCCAACTACCCAAATGGTTGCCATAGATATTCGTTTGCTCTCCCATTGGAGTATCACTACCACCTCCGCTCGGAATAAACACTTTAAAGAAATCCTTTATCCCATTCGGCATATCAATCTTTTCATTCCCTCTAAACGCATTCCCTCCAAACTGTGCAGCCATCTCCAGTCCTCCTTCAAAGATCAGTGGGAGTTTCTCCCGATTGCCAACCTTCACATACAGATCTTTGGAATGATAAAGCACATGTTCCGTATATTTATTCCCCGGAACTACGAAATCCTTCTGCCAACCATCATCCGTAAACATGCCATAAGCAACATGCCCTTTGAAGGCCAGCCACCCTTTCGTCCCCGGTACAACGGTATATTCCGGAATACCGATACGCACTTGCGGAATCGGTCGGGCATTCCCCGAAAACGTCAATCCCCCGCTACTTAAAAGCGGATTATTGAATTCACTATACCGTTCCTTACTACCTATACTCAGTCCCAGGCAGCGATATTTCAAATCGGCATATAATTGCTGAACAATGAATGTCGACGTAAAATTATAGGCTACAGCCAGATCCGCCCCGAAAGCATACGAAAAGCGTTTATCCTCTTCCATCTCCCGGAAAATCCCGGCACGCAGATAACCGTTATTCTTTTCGATAGAGGAAAGACCTTGTTTGTTCGCTGTCAGCCAGAAAGGTGTATGTTCCCCTCCGCTAAAACTGACGCCAGTCTCCGCCCGGTAGCTCAAACCTTTGGTAAACTGAGCATAAGAAGTTAAAGGAAGTATACACATACTTCCCAAAAGAATTAAGTCTGATATTATTTTCATTTATTTCAGATATAAAATAAGATGCTGATTATCTCCTGCCCAATTCACAGGAGACGCTACTTAAATAATTTCGTTGATACTGTAAATCAGATAATAAAAGAACACGCGACTCTTCATCGGCAAAAGTATGGGATAAACGATAGAGGTCCTGCCGGACACGGTCAACCAGGCGTACCTCCAAATAACCCAGAAAAAGATAACGGACCAATTCACTGCGACGCACCCGGTCACTATGCAGCGGATCCGTATGCAAAGCATACTGTTTATCCAGCTCTTTATCCTCCGCCCGGAGGCTTTGCAGTTCTGCATCAGGCAAAGATACCAGACTATCTCCCGGTAACAAATCGTCACAGGAAAGAATCTTCCGGATACTATCCACATAAAGAACTTCTTCCCCTTCTTCCGTCAGGCAACATGTATCCGGCCAACGGTGACAGGCAGCAACCAACAACGACTCCGCTCTCCGTCTCGCCGGAGATAGCATCCCTTTTTTCACCCACCGGATAAATACCTCACGCCCCATCAGGCGGAACATCTCATCCGCATCCTTTCCGCTTTCCGGAAGTATATCCACCACTTGCAAACCGGCTTTATACAGTTTTGGAATAACCTCCGCCACCGTCTTCCGTCCTGCTTCGTCGGCATCCAGAAACAAACAAACCGTAGAAGTCACCTTCCGAAGCATGGCAATATGATGTTCCGACAAATTCGTGCCACATATAGCAACCGTATTAGTAAAACCAGCCGCATGCATCGCCAACGTATCCTTATATCCTTCAGTCAGGAAAACCACTCCTGTTTCACGCACAGTCTCTACCGCTCGGTGCCAACCATAAAGTAATTCATCTTTTTTATAAATAGTACAGGTCTCACTATTCAGATACTTTGCGATCTTTTTGGAAGGCAATTCCCCCTTGTAACGGGCTGCAAAAGCGACCAATTCCCCTCCGGCATTATGAATCGGGAAGACAATCCGCCCGCGTGTAAACTTCCAGGCATCCGGCACGACAGCCGGTGCAATACCCACTCCAAAAGCAACATACGTCTTCACCAACTCTTCCATCCCCGGATCATACAGCAGTAACGTCTGCCCATACTGTCGATTCTCTTCAACCGTAGGAGCAACAGCCTGCCTCTTCACCAGATGTGAAACCGCACGGGAACTATCCTTTCCGGCCGGTTGCTTTACCAGCTTCCGTACTCCCGCATCAGGTACGGGAACGGACAAACGACAGATATCCGCACAGATACGGACCGCCTCACTAAAACCGCATCCTTCCTTTTCCTGTACAAAACGAAAAACGTCCCCTCCTGCCCCGCAACTAAAACAGTGGTATACCCCTTTTACCGGATCTACCCGCAACGAGGGATGATGATCGTCATGGAAAGGACACAATCCCAGATAAGCCGCCCCTTTCTTTTCGAGTGTCAGGAAATGGCCGACCACCTTTACCAGATCAACCCGTTCCTTGAATGATGAAATTTCCAGTCTGTTCATCAATCTTCAAAATGTAAGTTACCACCCGGATTCACAAAAGACGTATAGGTATCATTCCTGTATAGTTCGGCAATACCTGTCGATCCGTTACGATTTTTCAGGACATACAACTTGACCAGGTGTGAGGCATTCTCTCCGTATTTGTCCAGATTCTTCTCGAAACGTTCCGGACGATTGATGATCACCACACAATCCGCCACAAACTCAATGGCTCCCGAATCACGTAAATCGCTCATCATCGGAACAAAACCATTCTCAGCACGTTTCAACACCTCGCGGTTCAACTGCGAAACGACCAACATGGCACAATTAGCCTCCACTGCAATACGTTTCAATGCCGTTATGGTATTACGGATCACAGACTCCTGCGTCTCCCCCTTTTTCGTCGGTGGAGCAAGTGTATGCAGGTAATCGATCACGACAGCATCGCATTCGCCCTTCCGGCTCCGGAGCATCACCTCCGCCCGCAATGCCTCGAGGCTCATAGAAGAAACATTCGCAAAATAATAAGGCATTCTTTCCATACCGGAGGCATACCGTTTCATCCGATCGATATCCTCCTCACGAAGTCCCCCGATACGCAGTCGGGCTGCCTCCACATCGGCATAACCGGCAAAAAAACGAGCGGCAGTCTGATCCCCGGTCATTTCAAAACTAAAATGAAGCACATGCTTCCCCTTGCAAGCCAAATTCATCGCCATAAACATCGCCAACGCCGTCTTTCCATCGCTCGGAAGACCGCCCAACACCAGCACTTCTTTCCGGTAAAGTCCTCCCGTCAGTCCGTCCAGCCCGCTGATACCGGTCAGCATGCGCACCGGATCGTCCTTATGGCTCATCCGGTCGAGATGAATGTCTATAGATTGTTTCATCACTTCACTAAGCGGCTGAAGCGAGTCTGACTCCGAATTATCCATTCGCAAACGCAGTAAATCGCGCTCGCAGTCTTCTATCACTTTCTGGTAGTCCGTACCGTATTGCAGGCATTCCGATGCTTTTTGTACAAACAGTTTGTGCATACAAGCCAACAGATAATGACGAAGGATTTCGCGCGCATACTCAACGGCATTATATTCCAGGCGAACCGTCTCCATTCCATCCGACAAGTACGCTATGCCTCCCATCTTCAGGTAACGCTCCGGGTCTTTCTTTTTCATTTCCTCTTCCACCAGGATCAGGTCAGGACGTTTATTCCGATTAAACAAATCGGTAAAAGCCTCGTAAATAAACCCATGATCCGGATCGGAAAACATCTCCGGACGCAACAACCCGACCACTTCCAGAATCGCCACCTGGTCCAGAAACAAAGAACAGAGCAAAGCCCTTTCAATTACATTCTTTTCCATATTCACAGCAGTTTTTTAGAAGGTCGGTACGAGGCACATTCCCGTGACTAATCTTCAGTTCGGCCTCCACTCTTCGCGCAGCTATCGCATCCGGCTCAACCGTTTTCTTTGTCACTCTGGTTCTCTTGCTCTCTTGCGGTATTTCCGCAGGGACATCCGAAGCCGTAAAACAGTTATAACCACAAACACGGAAGCAGCTACAGTTTGCTACCCGTTTCACTTCTATCAAAGATTCCTTTTCCAGCGAGTGGACATACCTTCTGACCGAACGGCTATCCACCATCATTAACCGGGCTAACTTTTCGTAAGTGATGATGCATTCTCCTCTATGGCAAACTTCTTGTTTTCCTTTGATCGACACATAGCCATCGGCATAATTGCAAAAACAAAACAGCAACCAATGTACTATTCCGATCATACGTTCACTATTATTGGATGAGGACATCCGTTCTATGATTACACGAGGTATTTTTAAATAAGATTTTCCAAAATAGATCAAGGCCTTAACATCCGTATAAACATTCTCATTTTCAGCTATTTCCATAATGCCGTTTGTTTGTCACACATAAAATACAGTAAATCAACCCTATACACCACCTCCTGCCTGAAGGTTGTCAAATCCCTACATTATATATAAGAATAAAAGAAAAAGGATTCATTCTTTTTATGCGTTTTGATTATTAAAATTTATCGATTAAATAAAATACAATTGTATTCAGTCACAAAAACAATTGTATTTGTAAGCAAAAACAGTTGTATTCGAAATCAAAAACAATTGTTTTTTTGCATACACAAGGTATTATGGTTCGCCTAAAAAATCCACAATAATTGCAACTTGCAAAGGAGAAAGAATACGGACTCCTTTAATCCACCCGGAACGTATCAGACGTTCGTACAGTTCTTTATTTATTATCACCCAATGTGTAAGTCTTCTCGATGCAGAATGAGGAGTTAATCCCGGAGCATAAAGGACGGCCAATTCTTGCCATCCGTATGCTTTTTGTTGAAATAGTTCTTTCATAATAATATGATTTTAAATTGTTTTATCACTCCCTAAATGTACAAAACAATCCTGACATACCAACTATATTATGAAATAAAATCAACAAAAAGTTCCCCTAAATACTCATTGAGTTCCATCCGGTTCATTCACCTTATATCAGCATCGTATATTTGTAATGAATTCAAGAGAAAACACCGGTTAATTCCTTCCGAATTCATCACTAATTTTCAATCTTCAATTATCAATTTTCAATTAAAAAGTTATGCCATTAAAGTATCGAATCGTCCTCAAAAAGGACATGAGCAAAGGAGCAGCCCAAGGCGCTCAGTTGTATTACGGTCAGATCCGTTCGATGGAGAAGACTACTTTCAAAAAACTGTGTAAACTGGTATCCGGTTATTGCACCGCCAAACCCGGTGAAGTAGAACTGGTTATCGATGGTCTGATTTATGTTCTCTGTATGCTGCTCGAAAGCGGCAATGTGATTCAAATGGGAGAATTCGGTAACTTCCGCATGGTAGCCGGAAGTAAGGGTTCCAATACCCTGAAAGATTTCGACCCTATGATGTTCAAGAAACCTCGTATCGTCTTTACCCCCGGCGCCATGTTACGCCAGCTGATCTCCGGTACAAGTTACGACCGCCTCGATGCCTTCTCCGACCCGGAAGAAAAGAAAGAAGAAGGTGGCAGTGACAGACCGGAAATCGAATAATCCCCTATAGGCTATGACTAAAAAGGATTTTATCACCAAGTATCTTCCCCTGGCCCAAAAGGCGGGGGAAGCTTTCCGGATCAATCCGGTTGTTATCCTGGCACAAGCGGCCATCGAAACAGGTTGGGGACAAAGTGACCTTTGCCTGCGGTATCATAACTTTTTCGGTATCACCGCTTACGGGAAAAAGAACGTCTGGTGGACAGGGACCTCCGCACAACTAAGTGCCGACTCCCTCTCCTTCCGTACGTATCCCGCCCCGTTACACTCTTTCATGGACTATGGTCGCCTGATCCGCCACGCCTACACCGATGCCGCCGACGTCAGCTACAAACCTGCAGCTTTTGCCCTCAAAATCGGTTACAGCAAATACATCAGCGAAGTAAACGGCGATAACCGGGAAGCCTACAGGCGGATGCTGGTCTCGATTTCTCAATCGATTACCAAGCTAACCGACTCATCTCTTTAATTTTCAATATTCAATTTATAATTTTCAATTAACATGAAGTACCTTGAAACGATCCTCACCTTCCTCACCCAGCTTGCCCGGATCATCTTTCCCCGCAAGCGAAAACCGGCAGCCGGTGACTGCCCCTGTCCTGATCCTATGCCTGCTCCTCCTGAGCCTTCTCTCCCTTCTGATGCGGGAAACGGAAGTGACCCTGACTTGCATCGGGGCGATACTATCGCTCTCGTCCAGGGAGACTGGGGAGACAAACACCATGTCGAACCTATAGAGATTGCCGGTTTATGCCTGATGGCTTTCGGAATGATCGGGAGTCTGTATAAATTGTTGATCGGATGAGCAAAAAAGTCTGTTATTTTCACAAAAGGGTGGAAATAGCAGACTTTCTGTTTATACAATACTAAAGATAGCTTATTTAGCCAAACTCTTTATCTCATCCACCACCCTGCAAATATCATCATCCGTCAGTGTCGGACCGGAAGGTAGACAAAGCCCTTTATCAAACAATCTCTCCGATGCCCCGTCACCATAAAAAGGTGATTGCTTAAATACCGGTTGCAGATGCATCGGTTTCCACAAAGGGCGTGTTTCTATATTTTCTTCTGCCAGATGTAACCGGATATCTTCACGGCTAAAGCCTGCCTTTTCCGAATCTACCAGAATACAGGTCAGCCAGAAGTTCGAATCGAAATCCTCCGACGGATTTTGCTGAACCGTAATTCCCGGAACATCTTTCAATAAATCCGTATACAACTGATGTATTGCCCTACGTCGTGCTATATGTTCATCCAGTACGAACATCTGTCCTCTACCGATCCCGGCACAAATATTACTC
>NZ_BMPB01000017.1 GCF_014647375.1 Parabacteroides faecis | reverse complement strand
TAGAAACTATTTTTTAGATAATAACGTTATCATCACACTATAATTCTGAAGAACTGACTATTAGATATCAAAAAAATATTCATAAACTTCACGCTTATTCGAGATAACAATTATTCCCTATATATTATGTACAAAAAAACAAAAGCCCCGTATCCTTCTGGATATGGAGCTTTGTTTACCTCTTTGGTTTTACCCGAGGTCAACCTAAATACGATTTGAGGAGCTTGCTACGTGTTCCTTGTCTTAATCTTCTGATTGCTTTTTCCTTGATCTGGCGGACGCGCTCTCTAGTGAGGCCAAATTTGTCGCCAATCTCTTCCAATGTCATTTCTTGACAGCCAATACCGAAAAACATTTTGATTATTTCACATTCTCTTTCGGTTAGTGTAGCAAGTGCTCGGTCAATTTCTTTTGCCAATGACTCGTTCATCAACGATCGGTCAGCGATAGGAGCGTCGTCGTTCACAAGCACGTCCAAAAGACTGTTGTCTTCGCCTTCAACAAACGGTGCATCCACAGAGATATGCCTTCCGGACACCTTTAGAGTATCTGAAATTTTATCTACAGGAATATCCAGTTCGTCTGCCAATTCTTCGGGAGAAGGTCTACGTTCATTTTCCTGTTCAAATTTAGAGAAGGCTTTACTGATCTTATTCAGCGAACCTACCTGATTCAACGGAAGACGAACAATTCTCGACTGTTCTGCCAAAGCCTGCAAAATAGACTGACGAATCCACCATACAGCATACGAAATGAACTTAAACCCTCTGGTTTCATCAAATTTCTCAGCCGCTTTAATCAACCCCAGGTTACCTTCGTTAATAAGGTCAGGTAAACTTAATCCCTGGTTTTGATATTGCTTAGCTACAGAAACGACGAAACGCAGGTTAGCTCTGGTTAATTTCTCCAATGCTCTCCGGTCGCCTCTTTTAATTGCCTGTGCCAATTCTACTTCCTCTTCCACTGTAATAAGATCTTCACGGCCTATTTCCTGAAGATACTTATCAAGCGAAGCACTTTCGCGATTGGTAATGGACTTTGTGATCTTTAACTGTCTCATCCAATGTTTTTAATTGAGAAATATCAGGGTGCAAAGATAATATTATTTTTATTGACAAAATTGGTCGAGTGCACCCTACACCCGACCAATTATAAACCTTTAACAATCTTCCCGCCAAATAAGACGAATATAACTTTATTTTATTATTCGGCTAGATCAATAGCATATACTTTTGTACGTCCGTTCGGATAGAAACCTTTCACTACGATGTAACGATCGTCTGCATTTCCTTTCAAGACCTTATCTACCAACTTTTCCAGTTGTTCGGGTGTAGAGATCTTCTGGTCATTGACAATCATGATAACAAAGCCTTTCTGGATTCCGGCATCTTTCAATTTACCTTTCAACAATCCTGTTACTTCAATACCATAACTTACACCAAGTTCACGTTTTTGTTTATCCGTCAACGCTTTAAAAGCGGCTCCAAGAACATCTGCACTGTTATCACCTGCGCTCTTCACTACAGATGTACTACCTTGTGCATTACGAAGTTCTACATTAAATGTTTTACTGCTACCATTACGGTCTACAGTGATCTGAACTTTATCACCCGGGCGATATTTGCTGATCTGTTCCTGCAATGCATTAGCATTTTTAATCTTAGCTCCATTAACAGCAATGATCACGTCACCCTTCTCGATTCCGGCTTCTTTCGCAGAACTTCTTTCAGCAAAATCTGAAACACAAGCTCCTTCAGAAACTTTAATCTTCGATTTCAATTCGGTCAGCTCTTCTTTCAATTTACTATCCAGATTCGGATAACTCAGCTGATCGGCAATATCACCCACACTCATCATCAATACACCGAGGATTGCACGCTGAACAGTTCCATACTGTTTCAAATCGCTAGCCACTTTACCAGCAATACTGATAGGCACTGCAAATGAATATCCGGCAAAGTTTCCTGTTTCAGAATAGATAGCTGTATTGATACCAACCAGTTCACCTTTCGTATTCACCAAAGCACCACCACTGTTACCAGGGTTTACTGCTGCATCTGTCTGGATGAACGATTCGATTTTACTTCTATCGCCTCCCATAGAGATACCGCGTCCTTTTGCACTAACGATACCGGCAGTTACAGTCGATGTCAGATTGAAAGGGTTACCTACAGCCAGAACCCACTCTCCTACTTTCAGTTTCTCAGAATCTCCGAACGGAATAGTCGGAAGATCTTTTGCATCTACTTTAATCAATGCAATATCTGTTGTAGGATCGGTTCCGATCAACTTCGCTGAGAATTTACGGTTATCATTCAATGTTACTTCCAATTCATCAGCACCATCAATCACATGGTTATTAGTGATTATATATCCATCAGTAGAAATAATGACTCCTGAACCGGCTCCTACACGAGGCTGCGGCTGAGGACGCTGGAAACCTCCACGGCCCCCGAATCCAAAGAAGTACTCAAAAGGATCCATATACTGCTGCTGGCCTCCGCCATCTGCAGATTGTTTAGCATTCGTTGTTGCCTTGATATGTACAACTCCGTGCACAGTACTCTCCGCAGCAGTAGTAAAATCGGTATTCTCTGCAGCAACTGCATTCATACCCGTCAACCGGTAAGGCTGATTAAAAGTATTCGCCGCAGTCGAGTTCGAGGCATTATATACTGATTGATTTTTATTCATCAAATAAGCACTCGTTCCAACTGCCGCACCCGTACTGATCGCAGCTACGAGAACAAAACCAAGCACATTTTTCCACATCTTTCTCATACTCTTTTTATTTTATCAAACATTTAAATTTAACACTTTTCTTTCGACAAAGAAAACTCAAAAAACGTGCGATTATTCCATTTAGCCTTGATTTTTTATCACTTTTAACGGCGAATTATCCGGGGTTAACTGCGCTTAACAGTACTGTGCATTGCAAAGTACCTTTTTAACAATCATTCCCCTGCCAAATGGTCATGCTTTCAGTAATATAACAGTAAGAACGGCAGAAAGTTCAACTAAGTTGACAGTTGACAAGTGACAGTTGACAGATTAAAGAAAGAGTTTCCTTTACTTATCAAGTAACCTTTGATCCACTTATTAAGTAACTCTTCGCCAACTCGATAAGCAGACATCTCTACTACTTACTAAGTAAACCAGCCCTTATTCGGTAAGTAACCCAAAGACAAACAGATAAACACCCTGCCCTTATCTTTACCCAAAATTGTCAACCGTCAACCGTCAACTGTCAACTAAAATACCTATCTTTGTCGCATTGCAGCCTGCCGGTCTGTCGCTCATCTTCGGATGTGAGGAAAGTCCGGGCAACACAGAGCACCATACTTCTTAACGGGAAGCAGTCCGCAAGGGCTGAGTAATGTAACAGAGAATAACCACCGGATCCGTCCGGTAAGGGTGAAAAGGTGAGGTAAGAGCTCACCGGATCCTGTAGCAATACAGGATGCCGTACATCTTATGGGTTGTAAGGTCATGTATACCGGCGTATGTAGGATTGCTCGTCCGATGCCGGGGGGTAGACCGCTAAAGCTTGCCGGTGACGGTAAGACAAGATAAATGGCAGACACTCCGACTCCGGTTGGAGCACAGGACCCGGCTTACAGGCAGGCTGCATTTTTTTATTCATCCGGCAAACACCTTTTGCCCTTACAAATCACAGCATGAAGAAGAAGACGGATAAAAAGACTGGTGATAAAAAGCCTCTGATAGAACGGATCAACGCCTTGCTGACAAGAACCATTCGTTTTGTAACTTACGACATCTGGAGAATTACAGAGAATGAAGTAAGCGGCCTGAAAGAGCTTTATATCAACACGATCAAGACAATCATACTTGCTGTACGCGGATTCAACAGTGAGAATCTGCAAACCAAAGCATCAGCCCTTACCTACAGCACATTTCTAGCCATTGTTCCTTTATTAGCTGTATTAGTAGGTATTGCCAAGGGGTTCGGATTTCAGGCAACCGTGCGGAAAGAGTTGCTCTATTACTTTCCCGGACACGAAAACGAACTCAACAAGGCTTTCCAGTATGTAGAGAATTACCTGGCACAGGCACAAGGCGGTGTTATTATCGGAATCGGTCTTGTCTTGCTATTTTATACGGTCATCAACCTGATCTCTTCCATTGAAGATACCTTTAACGATATCTGGCAAATAAAAAAGTCACGACCCTGGTATAGAAAAATATCCGACTACCTGGCTTTGTTCCTTATATTACCGGTACTGATGACAGCTTCCAGCGGGCTTTCCATCTTTGCTTCTACCTTGCAAAATTCATTCCTGAGCAATTACCTGTTTTTCACCCCACTGGTTGAACTTGCTCTGAATGTAGTACCTTATATTATTACGATCATGGCTTTTACCGGTTTATACCTGTCTCTTCCCAACACAAAAGTCAGGTTCATCAACGGATTGATCGCAGGTATAATCGCAGGTTGTGCTTTCCAGTTCTTCCAGTTCATTTACATTACCGGACAAATCTGGGTAAGTAAGTACAATGCCATTTACGGTAGTTTCGCCGCCTTACCTTTATTATTACTATGGTTACAATTATCCTGGTTGATATGTCTTTTCGGGGCCGAACTGTCGTATGCCTCACAGAATGTAAAAAAGTTCAGCTTTGAACGCGACAGTAAAAACATCAGCCGCAGATATAAGGACTTCCTGACTTTGCTTATCTCTTCCCTGATCATAAAACGATTCGTTAACGGGGAAAAACCATATACGGCCGACGAATTGTCGGATGCCTACCGCATCCCTATCCGTCTTACTACAGATATTCTTTATTTGCTTACCGAACTAGGCATCATTATAGAAGTAAATTACGGAGATGATGAACGAGTCGTTTATTATCAACCCGCTATCGACATAAATAAAATAACAGTCGGTTACCTGTTCACCAAAATGGATGAATACGGTTCCGAAAATTTCAAGATAGATACTTCCAAACTTTTTACCAAAGAATGGCATGCATTACTAAAAACCCGGGAAGATATGATCAAAGCGAACGACAACATCCTTCTCAAAGATCTCTAAACGATTGAAAATGGAGGATGAAGAGCTGACAGTTCCACCCAGGAACAAAAATGACCTGACGCATGGTCCCGTGTGGAAAGTGATCGTACGTTTCGCTTTGCCGCTTCTTATCGGGAACTTGTTACAGCAACTCTATAATATCACAGACAGTATCATTGTCGGACAGTTTCTGGGAAAAGAAGCATTGGCTGCCGTTTCTGCATCCTTTTTTATTTACTACTTTATCATTTCACTTGTCATCGGTGTCGGAAGCGGTACATCAGTGGTCGTTTCACAATTCTTCGGAGCTAAACAATATGACAAAGTACAGCGGGCATTTTCCTCCTTCTTTATATTTATGCTGGTGGCAGGCATTGCACTTTCAATTGCCGGGATCATATTTGCAGAACCGATCTTCCGTCTGACAAATACGCCGGAGGAAGTTATACCTAGTGCCGTTGCTTATTTCAGGATTTATATCGGAGGAACTTTCCTGTTCGTTACATTCAACAGTATCATCTCCATATTGAGAGGTGTAGGTGAATCCGTCCGTCCTATGATCTTCATTTTCATTACGACAGTATTGAATATCGTACTGGATTTACTTTTCATCGTAGGGTTCGACTGGGGAATTGAAGGTGCGGCACGTGCAACTGTCATAGCACAAGGAATCGGCATGTGTGTCGCATTGGGATATGTAAACAATACGCATCCCCTACTCTCCATCAAAAAGCAGGATCTACTGTTTGATATGACACTCTTCAAAGAAGGACTGAAAATCGGACTACCCACCAGCGTCCAGCAATGCGCAATCGCATTGGGCCTGATCGCACTTCTCGGGATAGTGAACAGTTTCGGCACCGATACACTGACAGCTTATGGCGCTGCCGGAAAAATAGATACCATTATAACACAGGCCGTCCTGACCCTGTCGGGAGCTTTAGCTGCCTTTTGCGGACAAAATATCGGAGCCGGACATTTCGACCGTGTCCGCAAAGGGCTCCGGTTTACCATGCTGGTCAACGTTATATTCAGCGTAATCACCTTTACCGCCGTTTACTTTTTCGGAGAAGAGATGATGCGTGCATTTACCAGCGATCCGGCCGTAATCGCTATCGGGAAAGAATATTTATTGATTATCGGAGGTTTCTTTATCGTCCACGGTGCCCTGAACATATACAACGGAGCCCTTCGTGGTGCTGGCGATACCATTTTCACGATGGTCACCAGCCTGCTTTGCCTGTGGTTGATCCGCATACCATTGGCTTACCAGCTAAGTGCCTGGTACGGACGACAAGGTATCTGGTGGGCAATTGGCATCAGTATTGCTATCGGATTGCTCATTACCTATATATATTACAAGATGGATATCTGGAAGAAAAGATGTGTCGTGAAATAACGATCGAACGTGCCGGGTCGAATGCCCGGTCGTTCGGTCGTTGTTTGGCTTATGAGAGGAAAACTTTCATTTGAACTGCATCATCTTACTGATGTATTTGCCTACGATATCAAATTCCAGATTGACAACCGTTCCCTCTTCGATCCGGCAAAAGTTCGTATTATCATGCGTATAAGGAATAATAGCCACTTCAAAGCTATTTTGCTGCGAGTTGCAAACAGTCAGACTGACGCCGTTCACACAAACGGAACCTTTTTCCACCGTCATATAGCCCTGCTGCGCCATTGCCTTATCGAACGTATATTCAAACGTATAATACCAACTACCATCCGCTTCGCGTACATTCTTACAAACGGCAGTCTGATCCACATGCCCCTGCACGATATGGCCATCGAGGCGACCGTTCATCATCATGCTTCGTTCAAGATTTACCAGATCACCCACTTTCAATAATCCCAGATTGGAACGGTCCAATGTTTCCTGAATGGCTGTCACCGTATACGTATCGTCGGTCAGGTTTACCACCGTCAGGCAAACGCCGTTATGTGCTACACTCTGATCAATTTTCAGCTCATTTACAAATGAACATTTCATTGTGATATGCAGGTTTCCCTGATCTGCGTTCAACGCAACCACCTGAGCAGCTTCTTCTACAATTCCTGAGAACATAGTATTGTGTTGTTTAAATTAATATTATCAGGTTCAAAGATACGAAAAAACACTATATTTGTCGTTAGTAAATCAATCTATAAAATTATGGACGCACAAAAAGTGGATATGTTCCTCATGACAAACAGCAGCAAATTGCCTGCCAGTCAGATGCCTTTTATCAGAGATCGTTTGTTAGCCTTAGATGAATCCAAGCTAATTTATTTACAAACCTGCGATTTCAAAGACCCGACAACGATACTGATCATCTCTATTTTTCTGGGATCACTGGGAATAGACCGTTTCCTGATCGGCGACGTCGGACTCGGTGTCGGCAAACTTGTTACCCTGGGTGGTTGCGGAATATGGATGATTATCGACTGGTTCCTGATCATGGACGCAACTAAAAAGAAAAACCTGGAACAGTTACAAAACATACTAATGCTCTAATTCCATTCTCGTGGAAATAAGAAATAAATATGTATATCCCGTCCTGGTCATCATGGCGGGATATATATTATTGTCATTCCCATGTATCTTTCACACAATTACCGGATATCCCTGTCCGGCATGCGGTACACGACGCGCCTTAACCAGCTTACTGAAAGGAGACATCTACACATCAGTCCTGATCAATCCGTATGGTTTACTGTTCACTTTACTGGCTATTTTCTATATAGCCGGATTAGCTTCCGACTTCATACGGAAAAACCGTCAGTTCCGGGACTGGTTAAACAGATCGGAACATCATCTTACCAATAAATACGTTCTCCTACCGATCGTCTTACTAACGATCCTGAATTGGATATGGAATATCCATAAAGGGCTGTAGAAGACAAGAGAAATGACTATCTTTGCCAAACATTAATTAATCGACTAATATATGGAAGCTGAAAAAGTAGACCAGTTTCTTCTGGCCAATGAACATAAATTCCCTGAATATGAGATTCCGATCAATCGCCTGCTTAATCTCACCCCGGAACAAGAATTCCTTCTTACGACAACACCTTTCAAAAGTCCGGGCAAGATACTTCTCGCCTCTATTTTCCTGGGAACAATCGGCTTAGACCGTTTTCTGCTCGGCGATATCGGAAAAGGGATCGGCAAACTTCTCACCGGCGGCGGACTGGGACTTTGGTGGATCGTCGACTGGTTCCTGATCACCGGTGCAACCAAACGACATAATATGAATATATTGATGAAAATAGTATCATAAGTCAACTATATTTTGTACATTGTCTCCGTATTAATATTAATAAAACAACTATTATGAAAACAACACAAAATCAGATTGATCAGCTTTCTAAATCAATGATGGATCATCCGATATGCGGCAGAGCGATGCTAATGTATACTCTGTTGACCGGATATTCACTTTTCGACTCCATCCAGATAAAAAAGGATTGTACAAAGACTGATATAACATATAAAGATGCAGAATTCATTGCTGATAAATTCGAAGAGGTAACCGGGATAAATATTGCTCCTACAAATCTTTTGTTCGATAAAAACCAGTTAGCCGACGATTTGCTTGACGACTATCAGGAATACCAGTTTTTGCTAAATAGCTACGATGAGAATACACGCTCTATGGTAATTTCATTTTATCATCATTTATTTTATAATCGCAGAGTGCCTCATGATACCGTTCAGATTTTACTAAATGCTTTGTCTGCATTTATACAGTATGCCTGCGGAAGTATCAATAAAAAGAATTTAAAAAAACAGATTATTGACATTGACCTTCAGAAGATGAAAATTGTCCCGGTAGACTCCATGTATGTACGTCACAATTTCATCTATATAGAAAAAGACTTCAATGATATTTGTCTCAAGAAGGCAAACAGAATACTGAAACAAGCAGGTGAAGAACCGCTGAGCAAATACTCAATCGATGTCAGCATATAGTCGTTACCTAAAAAAATAGAGGTAAAGCCTACGCCTTACCTCTATTATATAGACTATATTTCTAGCTAATTATTTAGCCTGTTCCAACTGCAACGTCTTAGTCGGTTCGTCGCAAACTTCCGTCGGACCGAAGTACTGGATCGGACCCGGATAAACGTAGCTGGTAGTCAAAGCCCACTCGTCGCGATTAGCAGCGAACTTCTTGAAAGGAGCACCGTCCAGCTTCACCAAAGCTTTCTGGATAACCGGTTTCATTTCACCATGACGTTTTTCCATGTTCATCATCATTGTTACAGGAATACCACCGGCAATCCACTTGTCAGCAGGAGCAGTCGTATTACGAACAGATGACATATAACCAGTCTTACCGGCAGCGATCAGGCAAGAAGCAGTGTAACCTAAAGAATAGCAGTAGTCAGCATCGTAGTTAGACGGAGCAGCGCAACGGCCTTCGTAACCGAAGAAGTGGTGCAAAGCAGAGAACTTACCGTTATATTTACCGGCTTTCTTCCATTCGTCCAATTTCTTGCCTACCATTTCAGACAACAACTTTTCTGTTTCGATCAGAGAAACCTGAACGTTTCCGTGCGGGTCGCGATCCAAAGACAGCTGACGTGCAACGCCTTCCGGCAGAGAAGCATACAGGTCAGAATTTTCTTTTGTCAGTTTGCTGATGATATAAGCACGTTGTTCACTCTTCTTGATCATCTTGAATTCTGCATCGTGTTTAGCCAGGAAGTCGTTCAATTCAGCGATCAAACGTTTCATAGCCGGAACGAATTCGATCAAACCTTCAGGGATCAATACAGTACCGAAGTTGTTACCAGCTTCAGCACGTTTTGCTACGATTTCAGCAACATAAGTTACGATATCGTCCAAAGACATGTTCTTAGCTTCTACTTCTTCTGAAACGATAGCCACATTCGGCTGAGTCTGCAAAGCACATTCCAGTGCAATATGAGAAGCTGAACGTCCCATCAATTTGATGAAGTGCCAGTATTTCTGAGCAGAGTTACAGTCACGTTGGATGTTACCGATCACTTCTGAATATACTTTACAAGCAGTATCGAAACCGAAAGAAGTTTCAATCTGCTCGTTCTTCAAGTCACCGTCGATCGTCTTCGGGCAACCGATAACCTGTACACCAGCGTTGATAGCTTTGTAATATTCAGCCAATACGCAAGCATTTGTATTTGAGTCGTCACCACCGATAATAACCAGAGCAGAGATACCCAGTTTTTTCAGGATTTCAAGACCTTTGTCGAACTGTTCTTTTGTTTCCAGTTTAGTACGGCCTGAACCAATCATATCGAAACCACCTGTATTACGATATTCATCGATAATATCAGCAGTCAGTTCCATATATTTGTGATCGATCAGACCACCGGGACCCAGGATAAAGCCATACAGACGAGAGTCTTTGTTTGTAGCTTTTACACCGTCGAAGATACCGGCAATCACGTTATGACCACCAGGAGCCTGACCACCTGACAGGATCACACCTACATTGATAGCAGGCATATTTTTCTTTTCGCTGCTCTTTTCGAAAGTAACGATCGGCATCCCGTACGTGTTAGGGAACAGTTCTTTGATTTCTTCCTGATCGGCAACTGATTGTGTATACTCACCGTCAACGGCTTTTACAGCACCTTTCAATGCAGCGGGTACCTTAGGCTGGTAAGCTGCTCTTGCAATTTGTAATGCGCTCTTTGTCATTTCTTAATCTGATTTATATAGAAATTATCTGATTTACTCCTAAAAGCGGTGCAAATATAGAATTTTTTCTTTAATCGTGAAAGAGGTACACAGAGGTTTATTCCGCATTTTTCTTCAGCCACTCCAATCTACGCAGATCAGGCAAATGCTTTACCTGGAAATGTTCAAACTTTACATTAAAACCGTTCCCATCAGGACAAGCACCCATAAAGCCGACCTTTACCGGCGTATTATCCTGCAACCAGGCATTTCGCATCATGGTGTAAGTCTTGTCGTCGAAGGAGTAGAATATTTCAACGGCATCCAACCGTCTGACTGCCTTGATCCAGATATAAGGGACAGGTTTATCCAACGTTATCACACTCCAGTCGCTGGTCTTATGGGTAACGACCGTGCTCAGATTGAATTTACCGTCTACAAATTCGATACCGGCCTTGATATAATTCTCATGGTCTATACGCAGCATCAGTCCCGCCTGGTCGAAACGCTCCTTATAATCGCCCGTGATCTTCACTTTGGCTTCAAACTCGCCGCCATAGGTCGCATAATAGAAAGGCGCATCATCGACGGTAAATCCATAATGAGAGATACGCCAGTAATCGCTTTGCGGGGTAACGAACATGGACAATGCCTTGTCCTTGATCTCCCATTGTGCTGGTTCGTTGAACCACTGCATCTTTTCGAGTGTCTGTGCCGATGTTGTTTCCATTGCCAGTAAGGCGAATACGCCTAAGATTATTTTCTTCATTGTTTTCATACATTTTATTTACCTTTGCAAAGGTAGACGCTTGCCGATAAACATGCAATACTGATTAATAACCATTCTACCCGTCAGATATGGATATCGTAAACAAACTGAACGACGAATTACTGAAACAGACATTCACAGAAGAGCAACAGTTGTCGAACCGGCTCAATGAATGTAAACTGATCGCATCCACGTATGCACAGATTGAAAATTCGATCGCAGTACTTAGTGACATGAAAACGAACACGAGCCATATCTACTACGGAGGAATGGCGGAAAAGCTGGGGTTGACCGAACGAGGCTCCAACAAAACAATCCACTCGATCTGGGAAGAAGAGATCTTCAGTCGTATCCATCCCGACGACCTGCTGGAAAAACACCTGCAGGAACTCCGGTTCCTGGACTTTCTGAAAAGTATTCCGGAAAAGGAACGTGCCGACTATCATATTGTCAGTCATATCCGGATGCGTGATAATACCGACAAATATATCCATGTACTACACAGAATGTTCTACATCGCCAGCCAATCCAACGGCAGCATCCGGTTGTCTTTATGTCTTTACAACCTGACAGCCGATCCATCTTTAGACAGTGCCATCATCAACTCCGCCGACGGACAAATCCTGGAACTGCAGAAACAGACTTATAACGATATTCTATCCGTAAGAGAAAGAGAGATTCTACAGCTAATAGAACAGGGCATGATGAGCAAAGAGATTGCTTCCACCCTCTCGATCAGCATAAATACGGTAAACAGGCATCGGCAGAATATCCTGGGAAAGCTGCACGTAAGCAATTCCATCGAGGCATGCCGGATAGCCAAAGGGCTGAAACTGATCTGACGGCACCGATCTTTCCCTGATTAAAACGTTACCGAAATAGAACTCCCCACCGTAAGGATCTGTGTACACTTCTTATCGGACGGGGCAGCCACCGGCGTCAAATTGTAATCCAGAAAGAACTTTACCCCCAGATTCTGTTTAGCCAGAAACGTCATCGAACCGCCCGTTTCCATACTCATACCGCCCCTATTACCGATTGTCACGGTCGACAGGTCACACGCAGAATAGTGACCGTATCCGGCCAGCAACTTACTACCGACCAACAGACGGGAAGCCAACGGATAAGAGAAGTATGCTCCGGCATATCCCGCTATCCAATCCAACGACTCGTCTTCGGCTACCTCATTCAAGATCACAGACATATTCGCTGCCGTGAACTTTCCGCCGAACCCGACATACGGGTTGATGAACCAGGCTCCCTCGACACCCGCACTGCTACCGGAAGAAAAACTCATCCGAGAATGATCATTTAAGCGATACTCACCGGGAATAACACTAAGCCCCAGATGAAGCCCCAGAAATGAAGGAACATGGAAACGATCGAATGTCTCAGAAGAAGCGGAGCGGTTCAGCCCTTTCTCTTTGAATATCAGGTCAGCAAAGAAATATCCCAACTCCGTCGACAGGATACCGAAACCTGCCCCTGCCAGGATATCACTCAGCCAATGCTTGTTGTTTGCCATCCGCGTAAGCCCGGTCGCAGTGGCAACCGAATAAGCCCCGATACTATACCACGGACTTTTGAAACCATATTCTTTGCTCATCATTGTCGCCGTCATAAATGCCGTTGCCGTATGGCCGGACGGAAAAGAATGATCGTTGGAACCATCAGGACGCATCACATTGGTATGAACTTTCAACTGCCCCACCACCGTCGACATGATCACAGCCGAAAAAGCATCCGAAACCAGCATCCGTCCCCACGAACTTCGACTTTCCACGCCTCCCGCTTTCATCCCCAGCATCACGGCAGCCGGAAGATATTGGGTATAATCATCGTAACGGCGGCTGAACGCAGGCAGGTAAGCATTCCTCAACTGCCGGAAATGGTCGTCTTCACTTTTCACGATCAACCCTCCGACAACAAGCGGGACACCGATATAAGTCATCTGATAAGCCCGCGAAGAAGTTACCTTGTTTATAGTCCGCTGAAAGCCACTCTCCCGGGGAAAGATCTTTACAGTATCGACCTGTGCATGCACACCCCAAGAGACAGATAATAAGAATAAAAAGAATAGTTTGCTACGCATCATTGAATATAACTATGAATGACGGCAGCAAAACTAGAAAGCAATTTTGTAGACAATTTGAATTTGGTCAGCCTACTTCCTTCTTGTCGAAAGATACGGTAAACCGATGCAAACCTTCCTTATATATATAATGTATATGCCAACCATGATATTCACATATAGCCTTTGCGATAGCCAACCCCAAACCGTTCCCCTGCACCTTCTCCGAAGGACGGTAAAAACGGCTGAACAACAACTGCTCGTCCAAACCCACCTCAGCCGACGTATTCGCGATGGTCAGCCGGCGATCCGTTACGGAAATAAAGATTTCCCCGTCTTTCACATTATGACGCACAGCATTTATAATCAGGTTATTTATCAGGCTTTCCAATAACGTCCGGTTAGCCTCAACCTGAACCGGAAGAGCTCCGAGATCCGTATGCACCGTTATCCCTTCCGTCAGCTTTTCCAGTAAAGGCAACATTTCTTTCAAAGTCCGCGCCACATCCATCTCTTCCATCTGTTTATACTGATCGTTCTCGATACGGGCAAGCAGCAACAGGTTCTTATTCAGGCGGGACAGGCGGCGCGTCACTTCATACAGGCTCTGGACGATCTCCGCCTGTTCTTCCGTCATATCGGACTGCTGCAACAACAGGTCCAGTTTGCTTTGAAACACAGCTAAAGGGGTTTGCAGTTCGTGCGAAGCATTCTCCGTAAACTCCTTCTGCAAACGGTAACTCTCCAGGTTCTTTTTCATCAGCTGGGTAAGGGCGGCATTCAGCCGGGTAAACTCCTGTGTGTCATTCGGCATAAACCGGGGAATACTTCCTCCTTCGAGAGAGAATCTTTCTATACGCCGGAGCGTATCGTCGAAAGGTATCCACAGGCGCTTGGAAATAAGCCTCATCATCAGGACAAGGGCAATACTCAACACACCGGTGATCAACACAAACTGCAGAACCACTCCGACCAGCAGATCCCTCTCCAGATCCATTGCCGGCAACGGATTTCCCGCCTCTACCGCCTCTATTATATCTATCAGATCCTCGGCATAAAAATACTTCGTCAGATAATAGAACAAAGGAGTAGCAAGCAACAACAACACAGCTGCACAGACGATAAACTGCGTCAGGCTTTTATGTAACAGACTTTTCATTCGATCCATTTATATCCGGTTCCATACACGTTCTTGATACAATCGTCCGCACCGGCTTCCGCCAACTTGGCCTTCAGGTTCTTGATATGGGCATATACAAAATCCTGGTTATCCAGCATATCGGCCATATCACCGCTCAGGTGTTCGGCAAGGGCACTTTTAGAGATCACCTTGTTGCGATTTCCGATAAAGAAAAGCAACAACTCATATTCTGTCCTGGTCAGAACCACTATCCGGTCCTTTACATGGACTTCCTTGCTTAACAAGTCGACACTGATATCGTTGCTAGACAACGTATTACTGCTTGAAAACTGCCTGCGGCGGATAATAGCATAAATACGCATACTCAGTTCAGGCAGATGGAAAGGCTTGGCCAGATAATCATCAGCCCCGATCTTCAAACCGTTCACCTTATCATCCAGAGAGTCTTTCGCTGAAACGATGATCACTCCCGCCGGATTGTTCTGCCGTTTTATCTCCCGCAGGACATCCAAACCGTTGCCTCCGGGCAGCATCAGGTCCAGCAGGATACAGTCGTAATCGTATAAATTGACTTTCTCCATCGCCTCCCCGAAAGTAAAAGCCTGCTCACACAAATAGTTCTCGGAATTGAGGAAGGCGGCAATGCTGCCGGACAATTCCCGTTCGTCTTCAATGATCAACAGTTTCATTTCACAATCATTAAAATGCTTCCACCGGTTATCAGCAGTCCGCCGATAATCACTCTCAAACTTACAGGTTCCTTCAGAAAGAGGAAAGAAAGACAGATCGTGAGAACAACGCTCAGCTTATCGATCGGAGCCACACGTGAAACATCCCCTTCCTGTATCGCCTTGAAATAAAACAACCAGGACAGTCCCGTCGCTATCCCCGACAGAATAAGAAAAGTCCATGTATGCCGGTTGATCTCTTTTATCTCACCGACATGATTACCGAAGAATACGATCCCCCACGTGATCAACAAAATAACCAACGTCCGGATAGCCGTCGCCAGGTCTGAATTAATTCCTTTGACACCCACTTTCGCAAATATAGCCGTTAAGGCAGCAAAGAGAGCCGATAGAAGCGCATAATATTTCCACATAATACATACTGATTAGGATATGACAAATTTACATATTTCCTGAGAATTCTTTTTACCGTTTATAAATTAACATCATCAGGCTCGGCAGAACGATCAGCAGCAACGGCAGCCCGGCAACAAACCCTCCTATGACGGCTACAGCCAGCGGTTGCTGCATCTGTGCCCCCATACCGATACCGAGAGCCAACGGCATCAGTGCCAGGATCGCCCCTATGGCCGTCATCAGTTTGGGACGGATACGCAAAGCGATGGCATAATTGACAGATCCCGCCACATCGCCACCGGCTTTCCGGTTCATACGATACTGATGGACCGTGAAGATAGAGTTCTCCGCAATAATACCGACAATCATAATTATCCCCGTATAACTGCTGACATTCAACGGAACACCTGTCACCCACAATGCCAGCAGGCAACCACAGATACCCGTTACCGAGATAAACAGCACAGCCAATGAAATCCTCCACTGCCGGAACAGGGACATAAGTACACCGAACACCAACAAAATTGCCAGACCGAGAATCAGCAATAACTCTTTAAACGATTGCTGTTGCTCGGAGTAAGCGCCTCCGTAGACAAGGCTGCAACCTGCAGGTAACGTCAATTGCCGGGCAAACGCCTGTTGCAGGTCACCCATCGCGCTACCCAGATCACGATTTTCCAGGCGTGCAGTCAGGGTGATGTTACTTTTCAGGTCTTCACGCCGTTGTTCTATTTCACCGGGAATGACTGTTACCCGGCAAAAGAAAGAAAGCGGGCGCGTACTTCCGTCGGGAAGGAAAATCAACTGGTTACGGAGCTTTTCGGGTGAGTTGTCCGCAAAGTCGGTAAAACGCAACAAGATACGCCTCATCTGTTCTCCCTCCTGAATAGAACCGATCTGTAAACCACCGGTCATAGCCGCCTGCGCCGGGTTAGGCTCGATGACGTCTGCATGAAGTCCCAACGGAACACCCCCTGTATATGCAGCCAGTTGCTCCTGAAAGTTTGTCAACGAGATACCGAATTGCGACAATCGTTCCTGGTCAGGGATAAAAACCAGGGAAGCTCCGGCAGGAATCAATCCGTTATCGATATCCACTACGCCGGGCACAGTTCTCATCACCTCCTCCGCCCGGGCTGCCAGCTCCTGCAAAGTAGCATAATCATTTCCGAATATTTTCACTTCAATGGGTTTGGGTGTGCTCATCAGATCACCCAGCAGATCGGAAATACGTTGCCCGAAGTCAATGGTCATGGCCGGAACAGCTAAAGAAAGAGAGTGACGGAGGTCACTAATCACCTCCGGCGTCGTCTTCGTCCGCACCTTCTTCAGTTGGATCAGATAATCTCCGAAATTACTCGGACGCGTCTTGAAAGACATCCCCAAAGCAGTACGACGGGAATAAGTATCCACATCGGGATGCGCCAGAATAATCTTTTCCATCTGCCGACAAAGACGATCAGTCTCTTCAATATCCGTACCGGAGGGAGAATGATAGTCGAGCACGATCGTCCCTTCATCCAGATCAGGCAGGAAACCGGTAGTCAGTCGTGAAGAAGCGAACCATCCGCTCCCTGCCAGAAAAAGGACAAAGCAGACGGCAATCCACGGTTTGCCGTAAAGTACGGTAAGCCAGTGAACTTTATGAACGGCTTTCTCTTCCATATTATTATCGGCCGGAGCATCTGCCCGCTTCGGTCCGAATACCTTTTTATAGCCGATCATCAGATGAAAGACCGGAAGCAAAAGCCAGGTCACCAGAAACGAAGCCACCATCGTCAACTGCATCGTGTCGGACAACTCTTTAAAGAAACTTCCCGCCAACCCGCTCATCAACCGGAACGGGAAATGAATCACGATGGTAGCCAGCGAAGAAGCGACCATTGCCGGAAACAGATTCCGTATGGCATGCCGGACAACCGTAAACCGGTCGGTTCCGGGACGCTCTTCATGCTCCCGGTAAATCTGTTCGATAATAACGATCGCATCGTCTATTATCAGTCCAACAGAAGCGGCTATGGCTCCCAACGACATGATATTGATCGTGATACCAGCCAAATAAACCAGTAAAATACTAAAAGCCAGTGTCACCGGAATGGTCAGCATAACCACCAGACTCGCACGCCAGGAGCGCAGAAAAAGAATCATAACTACAATGGCGAGGAACAATCCTTCATAAATCGTCTTTATAACGCTGTGTATGCTGTCGCCGACAAAAGCACTCTGATTGTAATAAGGTTTCAACTCATAGCCTGCAGGAAGCTGTGCCCGGACCTCATCTGCCCGAACTTCCACATCCCGGGCAAATTCGAGCAGGTTGACTCCCGGCTGCTTGACCAGGTCGATCAGTACGGCATCATTCCCTCCGGCATTGATCTTCAGAAACTCCTGTTGTTCCTGCACTTCCACACGGGCGATATCTTTCAGGCGGACCGTACGGACACCGTCGTTGCGGATGATCGTGTTCTCCAGTTCCTGCATATCATTGATACGGGTATCGGTCAGGGTCAGATACAAACGGTTATAATCCGCCACATTCCCATTGCCCAGCACAAAGTTAGTCTGTTCAAAGACACTTTTTACCAACTCCGGAGTGATGCCGAGGGAAGACATCCGTACCGCATCCGGAATAACGACAAACTCTTTAGCCTTCCCGCCTCTCACGACCACGTTGCTGATCCCTTTAACCTGTGAAAAGACAGGCCGCACGATCAAATTACCCACATCCCGCAACGCGATACGGCTATATGTTTTACTCTCCAGCGTATAACCGTACACCGGGAACAAAGACTGGTTCATCGCCTCGGCAGAAATGACAATCCCTGCCGGAAGGAAACTCTTTATCTCGTTAATCCGGCTCTCCAGTTGAGTCTTGAGCGCGTAGATATCCAGTCCCCAGTTAAAATACACTTCGATCACGCAACTGCCCCGACTGGTGCTGCTTTTCACCACGGTTACTCCCTGCACTTTCTTTACTGCACTTTCCAGAGGTTTGGTCACGGTAATCATCATCCTGTCTACCGGCTGCTGCCCCGCATCGGCAATGACGGTAATACGCGGGAACAACACTTCCGGAAACAGATTCGTCTGCATACGGGTATAACAAAAGATACCGGCCATCAGCAACAATAAACCGAAAAAGAGGATCGGTTTGCTATAGAGCTGATGAAAACTTCTTTTCTGTATTGTGTTCATTGCTGCTTTCTATTTGAGGATAACGACACGGGCACTGTCTTCCAATGCGTAACTGCCGCTCAGGACAATGTGGTCGGAAGCAGAAAACAAAGGGGATACTATCTCGATACTGTCCGCTGAACTATTTCCTATGATTACGGGAATCCGGACAGCAGTGCTATCGTCTGCCAGCTTCATCACCCAATAACCGGTCAGCATCTCATCGCTTTGTACGGCTGCTTTAGGCAGAAGCCTGATTTCATTTCCGGTATGTCTGGTATCGACCAGCACTTTGACAGTCAATCCTTCAGGCAAGAAAGACGAACGAGCGTGGGCCACTACCTGCTGGACCTGCGAAGCGGTGTTCATCGTCGCCAGCGGAGTCCGGATAACAGCCTTCAAGACCGTCGCATCCGGTAATACGATCGTACAGGTCTTCCCCGGTATAATATAACGGCTTTGTTCGTAAGGCACGTTCAACTCAAAGACCAGGCTGTTCAGATCGGCAAGCGTACAAAGGGCAGTCCCTTCGGCAACGAAACTGCCTGTTTGCTGCATCACAGACGTTACGATTCCGGAGGCAGCCGCTCTGACAGCCACCATCCCCAACCTGTTTTCCTCCGGTTCACCGGACAAGGCACGGTGTTCCTTGCTTTCCAATTTGTAAAGAAGCTGACCTGCCTCTACCTTCATACCGGGTTGTACATTTACTTCAGAAATAAAGGAAGGGATAGGAGCCGTAACTATCGTTTTGTTCTGATAGACAGTCGTACCGGAAAGTACGATTTCGTTCCTGATCCTGCCGGGTGTAACATGTGTCAGCGTAACGGATGTCCGGGGCTTCTCATAGGAAGTCTCCGCATCGCCGGATGACCGCCCGCAGGCAGTCAGGCATATTGCCAGTAATAATACGATACATTTCATAAGATATGATATTTATTACCAATTCCAGTAATTAAAAATATTGATGAGTAATTGACGGTTTGTCTCCAGTAATATATATTCTTTTTCTGCTTCTATCCTGTTCCTCAGCACGGTAATATAATCGATGACAGATAATTCGCCTGCCTGCATCTCTTTCCTGTAGCCCGCAAGTACCTGCCGGTATTCCGCCAGACGGTTTTGCAGCAACCGGCACCTTTCCCCGTAGGTCTTCAGTTCCGTCAGATATTGTTGCCTGCGTAACTCCTGTTGCATATTGAAATTGTCTTTATAGAAAGCGATGCTGTTCATATGGGCACGCGCCTGCTTCTCCATCAGCCGTTTTTGTTTACCGTCATACAACGTCCATGAAAAGGTAAGCCCCGCACTCATCCCGAAATGCTTCTGCATGGAAGCAAACTCCGAGATACGCAGACCTCCGTCGACAAACAAATGGAGCTGTGGTTTATATTGTACGTTGAACGAATGCAGAGACATAAGCGTGTTCAGGCTATCCAACCGGTATTGCTCCATAAAGGCCGACGAAGCGGCAGGAAGCAGCCGTAGCGTCAAAGCCGGTTCTTCCAACAAAACCACCGCAGTATCTTTGATACCGCACAGCATATTCAAATCCATCAAATGCGTATAAAAAGATTGCCGCAAAGCGATCTCCATGTCCTGATTACTCTGCCGTTCTATCGTCACCAGCTGCAAATCCGAAAGCTTTGCCAGACCGCTTTCCGCCAGATGCCGGACAACGGCAGCCTGACGGTCGAGCAGTTGTCCGACAGAATCGGCAAAGGCTATCTGTTTACTATCCAGCAGGCAAAGAAGATACTGTTCCGTTACCACCCGCTCCAACTGATGTTGCTCCAGATGCATCTTATCGTTCAGTATCTCCGTATTCATCCGTGCTTGCTCGTCAGCTACTTTATAGGCACTGTGCCCCAGCAACGGCTGCGTCCAGGTCACTCCCGCCTGAAAATGACCACTGCTCTGTCCCAGATCATAACCATAATAATCGACCCCATCCTGCGGATTCCATTCAAAAGAAGTCTTCCCGTTATCCTTCGAGATGACAGGAACAAAGAGGTAATCTCCGTTCAGTGTTACCTTCGAACGAGTGTATAATGCTTTCAGCCGTTGTCGTTCATAAACCTCAATTTCTTTCTGATTCCTGTAATCCTGAATAAGAGGACTGTTCTCCCGCGCCGATTCCAGATAATAATCCAATGTATACGAAACCTGTTGTCCCTTTACTGAAAGCAGGCAACAACTAAGCCCCAAACCAATCAATAACGTCTTCATCTCTCGTTTTTTTGCGGCAAAACTAAGAGGGAATATTGAAGACATTTTGAAGATGACGGCGTAAGGACGCATCTACTTTACCGCGACCTGACAGGAAATGTCTGCATCTTAACTCAAATAAGCCTTGAGTTACTTGCTTTCTGACCCAATGTTCAGTATCTTTGGAAGGCGGGGAAGTTGTTGCCGACACTGTCGGCAAAATAAACGACAGTGTCGGCAAAGCTTTCGACAGTGTCAACAATATTGTCGACAGCGTCGGCAACAGATTATATAGGCAGATAAATAAGATTCGGACGCACCTTGTCTAAGATACATCCGAGGTAATAACAACTATATCAGTACTAAAATTAAGCGATTATGGGAAGAATTAAATTCGGAGTATACAAGGCCCCTAACACCAGCGGCAAGGAGCAACAGTCTTGCGCCCGGCTTATATCCAAAGGGACCATGAGAATGGAAGACGTCTGTGAATACCTCTCTGATTCGAGTACCCTCACTTCGGCAGATGTGAAAGGAGCGATCGAGGCATTGATCACTTATATCGGAAGGAATTTATCCAACGGATATTGTGTGGAACTGGAAGGATTGGGGCACTTCTCCCCTGCCCTCAAAACGTTACAGAAAACGGATGAGAAAGGCCGGACTGTCTTTTTTGCGAGGGCTGACGGGGTAAACTTCCGCTGTTCCAAACGATTGAAAACATTGGTCAACAAGGAGCGACCGATAAAAGTCAAAAGGGAAAATGTGACTTCCAACGAACAGGAAGACCGGAAAAAGAAAATGCTCAGATACCTGCAAAACAATCCGTATATCAATCTGACGGATTATGCGTCACTAAACGGTTGCAGCCGCTACCGGGCTACGGAGGATATGAAACAGTTTATGAAGGATGGAATAGTGATCAAGATGGGATACCGGACACACAGGGTGTATTCGTTGCCGCCGCAAGCAGAGGAAATATCGCCCGCATAGACAAATGTGCCGGTAGCAACCTGCGGCAGAATTCAAATTAAATAACTATATTTGCTATTTTATAAAGCAGTACAACTATGGCAATTTCAATAGACATCAGCCGCAAATTCCCGATCGGGATACAGAGTTTCAAGTCTCTGCGCGAATGCAATTATCTGTATGTTGATAAAACCGCCCTGATTTATCAATTGGTCAACAGCGGTAAGCCTTACTTTCTAAGCCGTCCACGACGGTTCGGCAAAAGCTTGCTGATATCGACTATCGAAGCCTACTTCAAAGGACAAAAGGAGTTGTTTGAAGGACTTGCCATCGAGCAGCAGGAAAAAGACTGGATCGTCTATCCGGTATTGCACATAGATTTGAATGCCGAAAAGTTCGACGCCCCCGAGCAGTTGGATGCCCTGCTCAGCAATCAGCTGACTCAATGGGAAGCAATCTACGGCCAAGGGGAGGACGAAGCAACCCTTTCCCTTCGTTTCAAGGGGGTAATACGCCGTGCCGCCGAGCAAACAAACCGCCCGGTTGTTGTCCTGATCGACGAATACGACAAGCCGCTATTACAATCGCTGCATAAAGAAGCACTCCATTCCGCCTACAAGGATACCTTGAAAGCGTTCTACGGCGTACTGAAAAGTGCCGACCAATATCTGAGATTCTATCTATTGACAGGCGTCACCAAATTCAGCCAGGTCAGCGTCTTCAGCGACCTCAACCAGCTGAACGATATAAGTATGGACAAGCGTTATAACGAGATTTGCGGCCTCACCTGGCAAGAGATAGCTGACAATTTCGAACCCGAACTGAAAGAGTTGGCCGAAGACAACGACCTCACTCCCGAAGAGACGCTCGAAACCATGACACGCCTCTATGACGGTTACCATTTCATGTTTGGACAGGAAGGCATCTTCAACCCCTTCAGCGTCTTGAATGTGTTGGATAGAAGTCAATTCGACAACTACTGGTTTAAGACCGGAACCCCGACCTTCCTCGTCGAGCTGCTGAAAAAGACAGATTATGATCTGCGTGACATCGACGGCGTACAAATGGCAGTCGATGGTTTTGCCGATTATAGAGCCGACGTACAACGTCCCATCCCGGTGATCTATCAAAGCGGTTACCTGACGATTAAAGGGTTTGATCCACGTTTCCGGCTATATACGTTAGGCTTTCCTAACGAAGAAGTAAAATACGGATTCTTGAATTTTATCGTCCCATTCTATACAGCTATCCCCTCTACCGAAAGTTCTTTCTACATTGGAAAATTTGTTCGTGAACTGGAGTCGGGGGACGTCGATGCCTTTATGGAGCGCCTGCGTGCCTTCTTTGCCGACATTCCCTACGAACTGAATGACAAGACCGAACGCCACTATCAGGCCGTCTTCTATCTCGTCTTCAAGCTTATGGGACAGTTCACGGAGGCCGAAGTGCGCAGTGCCCGCGGTCGTGCCGATGCCGTGGTGAAAACCCGCGACTACATCTACGTCTTCGAGTTCAAACTCGACGGCACCGTAGAAGAAGCCCTCCGCCAGATCGACGATAAGGGTTATCTCCTCCCTTACCAGTCCGATGGCCGCCAACTAATCAAAGTTGGTGCCAATTTCAGTGCCGAAGAGCGCAATATCGAAAACTGGACATCACAGTAATGTTGTACATAACATAAATCATAATGAAAGACTCAATAGCTTATCTACCAAAAGACAAACAGGCAGAATTGAATTTTCTGGTTAAAGAGATATTAAAAAGATTACCTCAAACTGAGTTTATTATTCTTTTTGGTAGCTATGCAAGAGGGAACTATGTGCGTCGTAGCGTAAGAATAGAAGACGGCGGCATCCCTACGGTCAAAATATCCGATTATGATATTTATGTAATAACAAGCGGCATCAACAGCAAAAAGGCGGAGACCGTTCTGGATAATGTAGAAGATATATTCTTTGCCGGAAAAGATTTTGACCGGGATACACCTGTCGAATTTATCAACGATGATATTAAGATGTTGAATAAGTATCTGGAAGAAGGACGGTATTTCTATACACAAATTAAACAGGAAGGCATCATCCTTTATAATAGTGGAAATCATAAATTAGCTCGTAGAAGAAAACTGAACTTTGCAGAGATAAAAGAACAGGCACAGGCTTATCTTGATGAAAAGTATGATAGAGCCAATAGTTTTTTAAGACAGGCTAAGTATGCGTATGAATATGAAGATTACAGAATGGAAGCTTTCTTATTACATCAAGCCTGTGAAAATTATTACTATGCCATTCGGTTGACATTTACTTTACGAAATAGCAAGCAACATAATCTTTCCAAACTCTCCTCTTCCACTAAAAGGTATTCCGAGGATTTGAAAACAGTTTTTCCACAAGACACTCCTGAAGAGAAACGTCTTTTTACTTTACTTAAGTCTGCTTATGTGGAAGCACGGTATAATCCGTACTTTGTTGTCACTAAAGAAGACATCGATGCACTTGTCCCTAAAGTGGAATTGCTTAGAGATATTACAAAGCAAATTTGTACTGCAAAGATTAAAGAGTACGAAGAGCAGGGTAATACACAATAAATACTGTCAGACAAAGATCTGGTACTTTCAGACCACAGATGTTTTGCTAACTTTGTGTAGTTCTAATTAATCAGGATTATGAATATCGAAGAGTTCAGAGAATACTGCCTTTCATTGAAAGGAGTGCATGAGAAGATGCCGTTTACGAATGTGGCGGATAAATACAGTCGGGACGTCTTGTGTTTCTATATTGCGGACAAATGGTTTTGCTTTGTGAATATCGAAATCTTTGATTTCTGTTGTATCAAATGCAACCCGGATGAATCGGGAGAACTGCAAGGACAGTATGCAGGCATTACGCCCGGATGGCACATGAACAAGAAGTATTGGATCAGTGTCCATTTCAATCAGGATGTACCGGATCAGAAGATTAAAGAGCTGGTGAAGAAATCGTATGAGATCGTAGTCGGGAGCCTGACAAAGAAAGAACGGGAGATGATAGAAGAAAGGGGTGCATGAAAGAAAAATCACACACCCCCTGCCCCCTCTCGGAGAGGGGTAAAGTTGCACTCGTCGTTACTTAAATTTCTAAATGGTCATAGTCTTATTTGTCAACAGGTTTCTGATAGAGCATTGTTTTGCCGGGTAAGGACAAAGAAGCCGGATAGGCATCGGCTGAGACAGCACGTTTGTAATTCGGCTTGTCGCTCATGACGAAATGCAGGGTTATACCGGATTGCACATCGTCGTATGTCAGATACGATTTGTTGTATTTCTTTCCGTTCACATACAATTCCTTGACGTACACGTTGTCTTTCGACCAGTTTTCGGTCGTCATGCGGATCTCTTTACCGTTGCTCATGGCAATGGTCAGTGCCTCGACGCAAGGTGAACCTACATTATATATATTACTGGACGGGGCAACCGGGTAAAAGCCTGCACAGTTGAACATATACCAGGCTGACATCTGGCCACAGTCGTCATTACCGCTCAGAGAACCGGGTTCGTTGCCATAGAAACGGTCGACTATTTCGCGTACCCATTTCTGGCATTTCCACGGCTTACCCAGGTAATTATAGAGATAAGCGACATGATGGCAAGGCTCATTGCCGTGCCAGTAACCGCCGATGCGTCCCTGAATGTCGTGGGCTCCCGGGATATCGTCCGGCAGCTCAACAGTAAAGAGTTCATCCAGCCGTTTCTCGAACAGCTTCTTTCCCGCCAGGTTGATATATCCCTGTACGTCATGCGGAACGGTCCAGGTGTACTGCATCGTAAAGCCTTCGGTGATATCGCCCCAGCCATTAACCGATCCCGGCCCCTGATAAGCAATCGGGGCAAACGGAGTACGCCAGTTTCCCTGACTGTCGCGGCCACGCATGTATTTGGTTTCCGGATCTATCAAAGTCTGATAAGAGAGGGAACGGTTCAGGAAATAGGTATAATCGTCCGTCTTTCCCAAAACCTGGGCAGCGCGGGCAATACAATAATCGTCGTAGGCATACTCCAACGTTTTGGAAACCGACTCGGCTTCTTTATCGAAGGGGACATAACCGTTACGGTCGTAATCGGGCAGGCAATCGTAATGCTTATTCATTGCGGTTGTCTTCATGGCTTCGTACGCCCGTTCGTAATCAAAACCTTTGACACCTTTCACGATCATATCGGCCAGGACGGAAACAGCATGGTAACCGATCATACACCAGGTTTCGTTGCCGTAGAAAGACCAGATCGGAAGCATGCGCTCCGTACTTTTATCGTAATGGGCGAGCATGGAGTTGGCTATATCGGCGTTCACGTCCTGATGAACCAGGTTGAACCAGGGATGCAAGGCGCGATAGGTGTCCCACAAAGAGAAAGTCGTATAATTCGTAAAGCCTTTGGCTTGTTCGATATTCTTGTCCAGACCTCTGAAACTACCGTCGGCATCCTGGAAGATAAAAGGATGCAAAGCGGCATGATAAGCAGAAGTATAGAATGTCTCTTTTGTCTTCCGGTCGGCTGTCACGCGATACTTTTCCAGTTCCTGCTCCCATAAGTCGATACCTTTTTCTTTCAGGCCGTCGAAGGTCATCCCGTTCAGTTCCTGCATATTCAGTTTGGCACCGTCGGTGCTGACTGCGGAGACAGAAGTTTTTACAATGACTTCTTCACCGGCTTCCGTTTCAAAGGAAAGACAAGCCATCAGGTTCTTTCCCCAGGCTTCGTTCGTGCTTCTGAAACGGGAGGTATTGTAAATAACCGGCTTCTTATCCTGCATGATACGGAAGTCTTTCAGCTTTTTGGAGAAGACGGCGGTGAAATAGACATGGCGCTCCGGTCCCCAGCCTTTGACCAGTTTGTAGCCGGTCAGGGTCGAATCGTTCTCAACACGAAGGTTAGACCATTCGCAGGATTGCCACAACGTATGGTTCAGGTCGATCATGATGAAAGACTTGTCCGATTTGGGATAGGTGAAACGGAACATTCCGCTGCGCAGCCCGGCTGTCATTTCGGCTTTCACATCGTAATCCTGTAACAGGACGGCATAGTAATTGGGAGAAGTCCATTCCTGGTCATGGGTATAACGCGAGCGGTAACCTTCATCGGGGTTTTCGCGGGTTCCCGGATCGAGTTTCATCTCACCGGTACCGGGAATAAACAGGAAGTCGCCCAGATCGGGGATACCCGTTCCGCTCAGATGCGTCAGGCTGAAGCCGAGGATGGAAGTATGGTTGTATTTATAACCGGCTGCCGCATCGTAATATTTAGAGTCTGTATCCGGACTGATCTGGATACCGCCGAACGGAATCTGTGCACCGGGGTAGACATTCCCGTAACCGTCTGTTCCAACCAGAGGTCTGACGTAATCTGTCAGCTTCTCACTCTGGGCTGTAGTGGTCAGAACAAAACAGGAAATAGCGAGTAAGGTATATATTCGTTGTTTCATATCTTTGCAGAAGTGAACTATCCCATAATCAAAGTAACTTGATTATTACTGGTTTATTTGCCGTCAGTTTTAACTGACGGTTTACAAGCTATTTCTCTTTTGGCTTTAGCCACATTTCTCTTAAATAGAGAGACTGTTTAAGATGGGACTAAAGTCCGAAGAGATAAACTATTTACTGATCCGTCAGCTAAAGCAGACGGCAAATAAACCTGTAATAATCAAGCCATCCTATTCATTGGATAGTTCTATTATTTCTAAATTGGCACATTGGCATATTGCCACATTAGCTTATCATTTTCTATTTATTCCTTGATTTCTTTTGAGAATGAATAAGGCGCATCCTTTTCCTCCGTACCACGGTTTTTGTTCGGAGTATCGGACATGGTGCAATTGACCGTCATACCACGCAACAGATCTTCATGGGTCAGGTAATTACGGGTGTAATTCTTGCCGTTTACCTTCATGGAAGAGATGTAGCGGTTGGCTTCATTGTTATTATTTGCATTGATCACGACCTTCTTACCGTTTTCCAGATTCAACGTTACGTTCTTGAACAACGGGGAACCAAGGATATACTGGTCAGTTCCCGGACAAACCGGATAGAAACCGAGGGCAGAGAACACATACCAGGCAGAAGTCTGTCCGTTATCTTCGTCACCACAATAGCCGTCGGGAGTTGCGAAATAAAGTTTATCCATCACCTCACGTACCCAATACTGGGCTTTCCAGGGTTCGCCGGAGTAGTTATACAGATAGATCATATGCTGTATCGGCTGGTTACCATGTGCATAGTTACCCATATTCATGATCTGCATCTCACGGATCTCGTGGATAACACCACCATAATAACTGTCATCGAACAAAGGCGGCACACTGAATACGGAATCCATCATTGCATTAAAGCCGGACTTTCCTCCCATCAGGTCGATCAATCCCTGTGGATCGTGGAAAACAGACCAGGTATAATGCCAGCTGTTACCTTCGGTGAAAGCATCCCCCCACTTCAACGGGTTGAACGGAGACTGGAATGTTCCGTCTTCATTACGGCCACGCATCAGCTTAGTTTCGGGATCGAACAAATTCTTATAGTTCATTGCATGTTTCGCAAAGATCGCAATTTCAGATTCAGGTTTACCGAGTGCCTTTCCTAATTTATAGATAGCCCAGTCATCGTAAGCATATTCCAGTGTACGAGCAGCACTTTCGTTAATCTTCACGTCATAAGGTACATACCCCAGCTTGTTATAATAGTCGAAACCCCGACGGCCGGTAGATGATACTTTCGGGTGTACATTATTAGCTCCATGTACAACAGCATCCCAAAGCGTTTCGATATCGTAACCACGCAATCCTTTCAGATACGCATCTGCTACAACTGAAGCAGAGTTGTTACCCACCATACAACCGCGATGACCGGGACTTGCCCACTCCGGAAGGAAGCCGCTTTCTTTATAAGTATTCACCAATCCTTCCTGCATCTTTGTATTCATTGACGGATATACAAGGTTCAGGAATGGGAACAAACAACGGAAGGTATCCCAAAAACCGGTATCGGTAAACATATAACCCGACAGCACTTCGCCGTTATACGGACTGTAGTGCACCACTTTTCCATTGGCATCCACTTCGTAAAAGCTACGCGGGAAAAGAACGGAACGGTACAGGCAGGAATAGAATGTACGCAGTTTGTCGATATTATCGTCATTTACCTGAATACGTCCCAGCACTTCATTCCATGTCTTGCGTCCGGCATCAACGATCTGGTCGAAAGAACGGTCACCCAGCTCTTTCAGATTCAACTCAGCCTGTTCAGGACTGATAAAAGAAGAGGCGACACGTGCATGAACGATCTCTCCGCGGCGGGTAGAAAAACCGATAATCGCACCGGTATGATCTTCCTGAGCTTCTGTTTCACCCTTACGGATTTCATTGTCCCCTACTGCTGCCTTATAAGTAAAAGGCTTATCGAACACAACAACGAAATAGTTCTTGAAATTCTCCGGAACACCACCGCTGTTACGGGTCGTATAGCCGATGATCTTATTCTCTTCCGGGATGATCTTGATATAAGAACCGCGGTCGAACGCATCGACGATCACATACGATTTATCTGTTTCGGGGAAGGTGAAGCGGAACATCGCTGCACGTTCTGTCGGAGTGATCTCCGTCACCACATCATGGTCGGCAAGGTAAACGCGGTAGTAATTCGGTTTGGCAACTTCTGCCTTATGAGAGAACCAGCTGGCACGTTTGTCCTGATCGAAAACCACCTTGCCGGTTATCGGCATAATGGCAAACTGACCGTAATCGTTGATCCAGGGACTAGGCTGATGTGTCTGTTTGAAGCCGCGGATCTTATCGGCATCATACGTATAGGCCCAGCCATCCCCCATCTTTCCGGTTTGAGGCATCCAGAAATTCATACCCCACGGCATAGCAATAGCCGGATAGGTATTTCCTGTTGACAAAGATATTTTCGACTGTGAGCCGACCAGCGGATTGACATAATCCACCAGATCAGCCTTTCCGGCAGCCTTCATCGTAAAAAGGCTGCTGCATAAGGCAATCGCTAGAATAAATAATTTCTTCATGGATAAATTTATAGAATGATGATTAGTTAGCAGATAAAGAATAAGGCTTGTCGTCGCCGGTAAATACACGTTTCTTATTCGGCGAAGATGTCATTTCAAAGGTCAGTTCTCCCCCGTTCATGATATCCTGCTGGGTGATATATCCTTTTGTGTAAGGTTTACCATTCAGCTTGACAGACTTTACATAGCGGTTCTTATCGCTTACCTTATCGGCTTTGACTTCAAATGTCTTTCCGTTCTCAAGCGAAACCTTCATATATGGAAGATAAGGAGCTCCCAAAACATATTGGTCTGTTCCCGGACAAACCGGATAGAATCCCATAGCCGACAGGATATACCAGGCCGACATCTGCCCGCAGTCGTCGTTTCCACACAGGCCGTCGATATTATTACGGTACATCTTGTTCATGATCTCACGCTGCCAGTACTGGGTTTTCCAGGGTTGGGTAGTCCAGGCATACAGGAACGGGATATGGTGGCTCGGCTCGTTACCATGAACGTAACCACCTAACAGACCTTCTTTCGTAACGTCTTCCGTTTCGGCAAAGAACTCATCCGGCAGATGCATCGTAAACAGTGAATCGAGTTTAGAGATGAAAGACTTGTCTCCCCCCATCAACCCGATCATATGATTGACATCCTGAGGAACATAGAACGAATAGTTCAGACCATTGCCTTCGATAAAACCTTCGCCATGCGTACTCAACAGATTGAAATTCTCTTTCCAGCGTCCGTCCGAATAACGGGGACGGGCGTAACCGATACTGGTGTCGAATACATTGACATAGTTCATGGCCCGTTTCTTGTAGCGATCGGCAACTTCACGATTACCTGCCAGCAGGGCGGTATTGTAAATCGTCCAGTCGTCATAGGAATACTCCAATGTCAGCGAAGCGGCACTACCGCTACGGTCGAGGGATACATATCCTTTTTCCATCAACTCTTTCGTCCCGTCGTAATAAGGGATGGTAGAGCTGCTGACCATTGCTTTCAGCACTTCATCCTTATCCAGCGGCAAGCCTTTTGCCACGGCATCAGCCAATACGGATACAGAATGATAACCGATCATACACCAGTTCTCGTTTGCCATATGGCTCCACACCGGCAATGCCTTATGTACGCTTTGTTCACAATGTTTCAGCATAGAACGGGCAATATCGGTATTCACCTGCCGCTTGATAATATTAAATAACGGGTGCAAAGCCCGATAGGTATCCCAAACAGAGAAGACCGTGTAGTTGGTAAAGTCATCTGCCTGATGAATATTACCGTCCAGGCCACGATACTGACCGTCGACATCCGTATAGACACACGGATTGATCATTGTATGATATAAAGAGGTATAGAGCATTGCCTGCTGGTCATCGGTACCTTTTGCCTCGATAATGGAAAGTTCCTTGTTCCAGGTATCCGAAGCCTTTGCCGCCAATTCGTCAAAGCTATAGCCGGATGCTTCAGCACGCAGGTTTTTCAGCGCACCATCGGTACTGACACCGGAAAGGGCAACCTTCACTTCCAACTCTTGCGAAGCAGCCGGATCGAAATCGAAATAAGCGACGATCTTCCTGCCGCCGATATCCGGGAAGTTCTCTTTCATATTGAACTTGCCGTAACCACCGCGGTAATTCACTTTCGCCTTTTCATCACAGCCGTAATGAACGACCGGCTTAGAGAAAGACATGGCAAAATAGGTGTAATTGGTCCGCGCCCAACCATTCGTTATACGATAACCGGTAACCAACGTATCATTCTCTACGCGAATATTCGTCCAGAGCACTTTCCCATCGTAATTGTAAATACCATGAATCATATCAAGAATGATACGTTGGTTACCGCTATTCTCAGCAAAAGTATATTTATGGACTCCCACCCGTTTGGTAGTAGTCAGTTGTGCCTTTACTCCATAATCGTCCAGCATCACTTCATAATAACCAGGACGGGATATTTCCGTATCGTGTGAGAAACGCGAACGATAGCCGCCATCCGGATCGGTTGCAGTTCCAGGATTCAGTTTCAGTTTACCTGTTGTAGGCATGATCAGGATATCACCCAGGTCGGAATGGCCGGTCCCGCTGAAATGCGTATGGCTGAATCCGACGATACTACTGTCTTTGTGTTGGTAACCTGCGCAATATTCGTAAGCGCGGGGTTGGTACTTACCGTCGACATTATGCGGGATCGTATCGGTATCCGGGCTTAACTGTACCAGTCCGAACGGCACACAGGCTCCCGGAAAAGTATGCCCCATCCCGTTTGTTCCGATGATCGGATTGACCAGAGATACTTTCTCCCGGGCAAATAATGTCCCTCCTGCCAACGCTACAGACAGAAATAAGGCTAAACATCTTGAAGATTTCATAAGTATGTAGTATTAATTTATTCTTTTGTCAAAAAAGCCTGATATTCATTCCACATGCTTTCAATACCGGACTCCTCGCCAAAGATGCTCTTGATCGCCTTGTCAAAACTCCAGACATCCAGGTCACGGACTGTAAGATGGAATTTACGGATAGCATCCGGATCTTTGGTTTTCAACCACTGAATAAAGAATCCGGTCGTGCGGTAGCCATCCATCCAGTTTCCACCCGGTTTACGGGTACTCATATCGAAAAAGCCGGATTCTGCCCGGACGGCATCTGCCATTCCTTCGATACATGCCCAAAATTCTTTGTTTGTAGAATATGAACCGATTCCTTTCGGCTCAAACTGGTAAGCATGAACCAGTTCGTGGAATAACACACCGCGCGTTTCAAAATCCAGTTTGTAGAGCGATTCATTCATCGACTTCTCGATATGGCGGGTGCTATATTCAATATAGATAGCAGGCGGGTTTCCGGATTTGGCAGAAACGCCGTCGTAGTCTTTCAACGTATAATGAATGGTCTGAACATCATTCATCGTATCTTTTGCAGTATAAAAAAGGATTTCCGCCACCTTGCGGGCATGATATTTTATGTAAGCATCCGGATCTTGTACCAGGTCTGCATAGATCGCTGCCCCTTTGGTATCCGGAGCAAGCACTTCAAAATCGACTTCGGGATAGTTGAAGTCTTCCCAGTCCGTTACTAAATTCTTTTCGGAGAATGAAATATCACCGATCACCAACGTATCGTTCCCGGCGGTTTCGGCTTCCAGCATATATTGTTTATAGTTAGAAGGGTTGGTTATCGGACAAAGGATTTCCTGATAACGGGAACAGAAACGCTGGTCTTTCCGTTCATCTACCACCACCCAGTTCTTTCCGTCGTAGGAACCTTTCAGCACCCAGTTCACCGGATCGTGTGCAGGTGCCTCGCCTGACGAATAAATTTTATAACTTTGGATAGGAATGCTGTATTGAGAATCAAAAACAACCCGATTCAGTTTCTCTGTTCCTGTATAATAAGTTGTAGGGTCCCCATCCGACAACTCCTTTACATTCACTGAAACCTTCTCCCTACATGCTGAAAGCAAAAAACTACCAACTACTAAAACAAATATATTTATGTAACACAACTTCTTCATAAGACAAAATAAAATCAATAAAGCATTCACTATCCAAAGAAAAAAACAACTCCCAGTTACACTTGCCCGAAAATGCCAATCGGACGAAGTGCTTTTATTCATTGTTCTGATTTATCCTGTATTCATAATAAAGCATGTATCGGGTTTCACAAATCTGAGTGCAATATTACTTTATCGTTCTTTTCCGGGGTTACTCCCGAAAAGCAAAAAAAGTGCCCTGATATACATCTGGTACATCAGGGCACTTTTTAGGTAATCCAGGACACTCACAGAGAATCAACCAATTACCCTTTATTTCGGTACTCTTTAGGTGTCTGATTATACTTGGCGGCAAACTCCCGGTAGAAATAAGATTTACTGGATATACCGACTTTATAGATAATTTCCTGTACATTCAGATTGGTTGTCACCAGCAATTGGGCAGCATAGGTGAACCGGTAATCCTTTATAAACTCAATCGGAGTAAGAGGTGATATTTTCATGAAACGGCGGTAGAGCGAACGGGTATTCATTCCCAGTTTTTCGGCAATCAGCTCCGGACGCAGATTTTCCTTATCGAGATTTTCCCTGATAAGAGTTGTTACGGCATCCATAAATTCCTTATCCTCCTGATGGACCAACTGGCCGCCGGACTGTTCATAGGCACTTTCCGGAGAATAATAATAATCTTTCAGTTCTTTCTTGCTTGTCATCAGCCTATTGACCACCGAACGAAGTACTACCGACGAGAACGGTTTCGTCAGATAAGCATCCGCACCCAGATCCAGCCCTTCCGCCTGGTCGCGTTCCGATATTCTGGCAGAAACCACAATCAACGGGATATGGCGGGTAAACTTATCCGATTTTACACGGCTGACCAGCTCCAGGCCATCTATCTCCGGCATCATAATATCCGTAATGATAAGGGCCGGCGTTTGTTGCTCCATGAAACGGAGAGCTTCTTCCACACTATATGCTTCTTCTATATTATATGTAGGAGACAACGATTCTTTGATCAGCCAGACGATATCTTTATTATCGTCCACCACCAGAATACAGGGTTTGTTATCCGGAGAAACGACTTCCGGCACCTCTGTCCCCTCATCGGTAGGGATAGATACAAGGGGAGAATCCTGTTCCTCTTTCTCCTGTTCAGTCTCTTCCTCGTCTGCTTCGAGATAAGGCAGCCGGACAATAAATTCGGCATATTTACCTTCCTCGCTCCGAACATCTATATTCCCTTGCAGGGATTGTACGATACTATGACAGATAAACAGGCCTAATCCATTCCTGGAGGTTGTTTGTGTATAATTGTTTCCATCCAGATCGCCCAATATCCGGTACCGGTCAAAGATCGTTTTCAGGTCTGTTTCCGAAATACCTTTACCCGAGTTGTAGACACGGATGATCAACGATTCATTTTCCGCAACGGCAGAGATAGATATATCCCCGGCTTCATCTGCGTATTTAAAAGCGTTGGAAACGAGATTGACCAGTATCTTCTTTAATCCGGTAGGATCTGTATTCCAGTAAAGCTGATCCGGCAGAGACAAGGTAAACTTTATCCCGTTCTGCTCGGCGATAGGCGTAAAAGATTCATACTGCCTGCGGATGATATCGGAAACAGAGATATGTTTGATACTGAAATAATTCAAACCCGCCTCTTCTATCTTACGGAAATCCAAGATTTCCTGGATCAGTTCATTCAGGCTCATAACGTTGTCCCTCAATATACGGATATACCTTTTCAACTTATTATCGGAAGTATTCTCCGCATAGGAATGGATATAATCCCCTACTCCGTTTATCAAAGTCAACGGCGTACAAAGCTCATGGGTTATATTTGCAAAGAAATTCAATTTGGCTTCATACAGTTTTTCTTTCTGTTCTTCATGGATTTTCCGGGCAACCTGTTGTTGCTTTTCCGCAATACGCCTGTTGATCCAATAAGCCAGCAAGCTAAAAAAAGCAAATAACAAAAAGATATAGATAACGATCGCCCAGGTTCCGCGATACCAGGGAGGGAGAACCTTCAGCGGTAACAGATATTCCCGTGCATTCGAGTCATAGACATCGTTCTTGTAACGCACTTTCAGGGTATAATTTCCGTAAGGCAGTTTGGTAAACGATATTTCATTATTCTTCTGTAACTCTGTCCAGTTGGTATTATAATTCTGCAACAGATAAGAATATTCATAGTTATCTCCATGAATATAATCGGTTGCCACAAAGGAGATACTGAAGGTTGAAACATCGGGAGGAATAGTGACGGGAACCGGATTTGTTTCCGTATAATCGTACAAGCTGACTGTTTCCCCTCCCATCTTCAATTCAAAAAAGTGAAGATCGGGACTATAACTCTCCAACCGGTCGTTCTGGGGATCGATCCATATCAACCCGTCGATGCCGCCAAAAAACAGACGTCCGGTATAAGGACATTTCCAATAAGCATCATCGGAAAACTCCGTGACCATCAGTTCCTGACTTCCATAATTATGGAAAAAGCTGTTATGGGGATTATACTTTGTCAGCCCCTTATTAGTACTCAACCAGATACATCCGTCCTGATCTTCCAGAATGCCGTGAATCATATCATTGCTGATACCGTCACTCCGGTCGTACTGCCAGACTTCGCAGGTTCCCGACTGGTCGCATTTCATCCGGGTCATCCCCGAACTGGCTCCCAGATAAATGGTCGAGTCGCTGCTGTAATACAAACTCAAAACATCACCGATAGCCTGATTGCCGGAATTATTCATCGACATGAAATCATACTGCCTGGTAGTCAGGTCGAAACGTGCCATCCCATACCCTCCACGGCTACCCAGATAGAGAGTCGATTTTCCATCATAATACATGGAATAAAACTCATTGCATATTTTACCGTCCTTCTCTAACAGATAAGATTGCAGGTATTTAACCGCCAGTCCGGATTTATCCTGTTCCAAAATCACCTCGATCAACCCGTCACCCGTTGTTGCCATCCATAATGTCGAATCGTTTATCTCGCAAACAGAATGGACATACCGTATCCGTGTATCGATTTTACTGGGCAACGTATGGACTTTTTCATCTTCATAGGAATAATAGGAAAGACCGGGGCCATCCGTACCGATCCAAACCAAAGGATGATACTGACTCCTGTAAAAACAATAGACCCGGTTATTGGAAAGACCGTCAGCCATCGTATAACGATCGATCTTATCTGCCGGAATCTGTTTTTTCCCGTATGAATCATAGTCTTTTATACGGATAAAACCATCCCCTTTCGTCCCGAACCATAATGTCTTATCTTCGTCCGTATAAACAGAACGGACCGGGTTACGCATCACAAAAGGTAGGTTTTCCAGAGATAATCCGTCGAAACGTTCATATTTATCATATAGCATCCGGACTCCCTGCCCATCCGTACCGATCCAGAGGATATTCTGCTTTTTGTCTTTAAACATACTGAAAACACCGATATTCAGGTCGAATGCTTCTTCCGGGAAAGCGGGTTCCAGTAACAGGCCGTTCCTGAAAACCAGATACAGCTTCGACTGGAAAGAAGCGATACGGGCTATATTTCCATATTTTTCTATCCACCCGGAAAGGTCGAACAGATACTCTTTTCTATTTTTATCTATGCTATACTGATATAATTTGTTGTCAGTATCTAGATAATAAATAATACCCTCTTCATAAAAGGCCTGACTTATCTGACCGTCATGTATTTTATTTTCCCTTATTTGTATGGTCAAAGGCAATCTGGAATAGTCAGGAACCAGTTGCTTCAGAGCTCCGTCCGAAGAGAGAAGATAAAAACCACCTTGCCCGTCAGTAAATAATATCTTTGTCGTTTCCGGGTTTATGCCTTGGGTATAAATATCCTGAAAAGCACCGGTCCGGGCAGTATGGCAGGATATAAAGTTCTTTTGACTGATAACCAATGTATTCTCCAATGAGTCGGTTGCAATTAAAACACATTCCGGATATTCCGGATATGACTCCGTTACTTTGCGGTCGCGCAGTGAGAACCTGTTCAATCCCATAGAGGTGGATATCCACAGGTATCCGGGACCACCATCCGATATCTTATTAATAATGTTACTGCAAAGGGTATATTTATTATCAGGCTCAAAACGATACACATAGGTATTTCTTCCATTAAAAAGATTCAGGCCGTCGTAAGTACCGATCCACATATAGCCATGATCGTCCTGATAAATATCGATGATTGCATTATTCGACAGATCGATATTTGCCTTATGCAACGATATCGATGCCTTTCCGTCTGAAAATATGCAGAATAAAAACGAAACGAGCACCAACAGTTTCACACCAGGAAACCATCTCACTGTCCGTTCATTATTATTGGTCCAAGTCATAGTTTGAATATTTGTAAAATAATCCCCGCTATCCGCCTGTAAACACCCGGATACCGATCAGACAACAAATATAATCCATCTTTTCGGTAATATTAGAACTTTTTAAGCCTAAAGAAATAAACTATAATTAATAAAGCGATAACTTCGCAAATTACAAGGTGATGACATCGTTTTAACACATATAATATATGAAAAAGTATCTTTCATTGGCTGCCTCCGCCCTGCTTCTTGCAGCTTGCAGCGAAAAACCGGGTTACGAAATAACCGGTACAGTTTCAAACGCCGATCTGAACGGGAATTACGTATATCTTTATGAGTACGGAAATCCGGATGTTTTACCTTTCGACAGTGCGCTGGTAGAAAATAATACATTCAAATTCAAGGGTACTCAAAATGAATCACTGATTACGATCATTCAGTTCTCGCCCGATGTTGTTCAGGCAGAACGCGGCATAGCTACTCCATTCAAGACAACGTTCACACTTGAAAACGGTAAACTAACTATCTACCTGGACACCTTATCAAGTGTAACCGGAACTCCCGCCAACGATGCAGAAAAGGCTATGAAAGACAGTCTCAAACCATTTTTCGATGAAATGGGAAAACTGGGAGACGAAATACGTTCCGAAGATAAAACGGTTGCCGCTGCTGCAGAAAAGAAGTACGATGAAATCAGCGACAAAATAACCAAGGCTATCTGTAACTATATTCTGGCTCATATGGACCAGAAAATGTCTGCCAGATATTTATACGATAACCGTTACAACCTGAGTGAAGAGCAACAGAACGAAATACTGTCAAAAGCCGACTCAACCTTTAAGGCACAGCCAAATATCGACAAAATGGTCAGTCATCTGGAAGTTCTGAAAAACGTTGCAGTCGGTAAAAAATTCACTGACTTCGAAATGGCTGATCCGAAAGGTGAAGTTCATAACCTGTCAGAATTCGTAGGCAACGGCAAAGTTGTCCTGATCGACTTCTGGGCATCCTGGTGTCCTCCCTGTCGCAAAAAAATGCCGCATCTGGTTGAATTGTACAAACAATATAAAAATAAAGGTTTTGAAATAGTAGGTATTTCGCTCGACAGCAAACCGGAAGCCTGGGCCAAAGGTGTAAAGGACCTGAACATTACCTGGACACAGCTTTCCGACCTGAAAGGATGGCAGAATGCTGGTGCTGCCTTATATGGCGTGAACAGCATTCCTCATACGATCCTGGTCGATAAAGACGGTACGATCATTGCCAAGAATATTCATGGCGAAGAAATAGATGCCAAATTACAGGAAGCACTTAAATAATAAAAAGTTACGATATGTCTGCCCAAATCACTCTCGACTGGAAAAAGGATTCTACCTTTGAAACCCAGATGGATGGCCATACGGTAACGATCGACACCAGCAAAGAAGACGGCGGCACCGGTTCGGGTGTCCGCCCGAAAGCGTTGATGCTCGTTGCTATGGCCGGTTGCAGCGGTGTCGACGTGATCTCTCTTTTCAAGAAAATGAGAGTTCGCTTCGACAAACTGTCGATCGATGTCAAAGCAGAGACATCCGATACGATCCCGATGCTTTATACTGCTTTCGATGTTACTTACCATGTTACAGGAAACACAGAAGACAGTGCCCGGATAGAAAAAGCGATCCGTCTCTCACAGGAAAAATACTGCGGTGTAGCGCTTATGATGAAAAAGATAGGCCCCATCACTTACCGGATACTGCTTAACGGTACCGAACTTAATATTCAGCCTATCGATAAATAACGAACTTTCCGTCTTGCATGGCTGAATTAAAAATTTTATCTTTGTGCGGTCTTTTAGAAAGCGATATTACATAAAAATTAGCATAAAGTTTTATTATCACTTTAATATAATAAATTAGCGATTATGATTTATTCACATGAAGTTCAACACATGTGTGTTGTAAAGAAGGGAGCCAACCATCCTTGTGCTCCGATTCCTGAAGAAGGAAAATGGGTTAGATCTACTCAGATCACTGACATCTCAGGTTTGACTCATGGTGTGGGTTGGTGTGCTCCTCAGCAAGGTGCATGTAAACTGACACTGAACGTTAAGGAAGGAATCATTCAGGAAGCTCTGGTTGAAACTATCGGTTGCTCTGGTATGACTCACTCTGCTGCGATGGCATCAGAAATCCTTCCGGGCAAAACACTTCTGGAAGCATTGAACACTGACCTTGTTTGCGACGCTATCAATACAGCTATGCGCGAATTATTCCTGCAGATCGTTTACGGACGTACTCAGTCTGCTTTCTCTGAAGGTGGTCTGCCTATCGGAGCCGGTCTGGAAGACTTAGGTAAAGGTCTGCGTAGCCAGGTTGGTACTATGTTCGGTACTTTGGCTAAAGGTGTTCGTTACCTGGAAATGGCAGAAGGTTACTGTACTCGTATGGCATTGGATGCTGACGATCAGGTGATCGGATATGAATTCATCCACCTGGGTAAATTCATGGATATGGTAAAGAAAGGCATCGATGCTAACGAAGCACTGGAAAAAGCGAAAAGTTCTTACGGTCGTTTCAAAGAAGCTGTAAAATATATCGACCCTCGTAATGAATAAGAAAACACTGACACGCGTCCTGACCGGGCTAATAATCATAACTGTTATCGCGACGGTAATCACCTACTTCGTTATGAAGCCGGACCGTCCCTGGATGGCATTCTATATGGCCTGTTGCGGCGGTGTACTTGTTTTCAACTTTCTAATATCTTTATTCCTGGTAAATAAGAATTTAAAAAAGTAAAAATAATATGGCTTTATTTGAAAGTTACGACCGTCGTATTGATCACATCAACGCGGTTTTAAAAGAATATGGTATCAACGGTATCGAAGATGCAAAAGCTATCTGCGACGCTAAAGGTATCGATCCTTATACAATGTGTAAGGAAACTCAACCTATTTGTTTCGAAAATGCATGCTGGGCTTACGTTGTAGGTGCTGCTATCGCTATCAAGAAAGGTTGCACAAGCGCTGCTGACGCTGCCGAAGCTATCGGTATCGGTCTGCAGGCATTCTGTATCGCTGGTTCTGTTGCTGACGACCGTAAGGTTGGTATCGGCCACGGTAACCTGGGTGCACGTCTGCTTCGTGAAGAAACAAAATGTTTCGCATTCTTAGCCGGTCACGAATCTTTCGCTGCTGCTGAAGGTGCTATCAAGATCGCAGAAATGGCAAACAAAGTTCGTAAAGAACCGTTGCGCGTTATCCTGAACGGTCTGGGTAAAGATGCAGCTATGATCATTTCACGTATCAATGGCTTTACTTATGTTCAGACTCAGTTCGACTATGCAACAGGTGCTTTGAACGTGATCAAAGAATATCCGTATTCTACAGGTCTTCGTGCAAAAGTAAAATGCTATGGTTGCGACGATGTTCGTGAAGGTGTTGCTGTAATGCGTGCTGAAGGTGTTGACGTATCTATCACAGGTAACTCAACTAACCCGACTCGTTTCCAGCACCCGGTAGCCGGTACATACAAGAAAGAATGTATGGAAAACGGTCACAACTATTTCTCTGTTGCTTCAGGTGGTGGTACAGGCCGTACTCTGCACCCGGATAATATGGCTGCCGGTCCTGCTTCTTACGGCATGACAGACACGATGGGCCGTATGCACGGTGACGCTCAGTTCGCTGGTTCTTCATCCGTTCCTGCTCACGTAGAAATGATGGGATTCCTGGGTATGGGTAACAACCCGATGGTAGGTGCTACTGTTGCTGTAGCTGTTGCTATCGAGGAAGCTATGAAGAAGTAATTAAACTTACTGATATAGTAAAGCCCTTGCAGCATAAGATTGCAGGGGCTTTTTTATATACCATATCTCAGTTACACGCCATTCAATAGAAAAGAAAATGTGGAATAAAGACTTACTATCTTCGTCCCCCATTCCTTCCGTTTGTATTTGATCTGTCATTCGTTTTTGACTCACTATTCGTTGGATTTCTATACTGTTCCGTACGGTTACTTGTTCCGCTATTCGACGGACGGGTAACTTCTGAAGGTTTTGTCTGCGGACGATTGGTTTCCGGACGGCTTGGCCTATTCGATTCGGGACGATTCGAGCCGGGTCTGTTTGACTCCGGACGACTTGGTCGATTGGACTCCGGGCGATTCGAGCCGGGACGGTTAGGCTTGTTCGGACGATTCGAATGATGATGGTCCGGAGGGTAAATATAAATAGGACGACCATAATCCGGGAATATCATCGGAGGAGCTACCGGTGGAATATAGGTCACATCGTCATACAAATATTCATATCCTGTCAGATAATTATCCCAGAACTCCAACGCATACACTTCATCACGGGCTGTCCGATATTCCAAAACTTCCTGCACATAACCATCTTTCTTGTTTACAGCCAATACCCGGTTAGGAGGTCCCATCATGTTCTCCACCTCGGCAACAGTCATACCCGTGGTCAACATACCCAGATCCAGATATTTATATGCTCCGCAAGCTACCAACAAGAAAGAGGTCAGTATGATCAAACTTATTTTTTTCATTTTCATTTTGAAATTAAAGACTCCAGATATTCGATGAATTCGGAAGTCGTCCAGTTCCCGTCAAAGACTTCACCGTTAACGAAGAAAGTTGGCGTTCCCTGTACATCATTTTCCAATCCGGAATCGTAGTCATCTTTTACTTTCTGATAGAAACGGTCTTTGCCGAAATCCGTTTCAAACTCTGCGGCATTTATTCCTAACTTCTTAGCATATTCCAGCAGATAATAGTCATCCAACGCATTTTGATTTTCAAAAAGAAGATCGTGCATTTCCCAGAACTTGCCATGAGAAGCAGCGATCTCTGCTGCAATAGCAGCATGCAAAGCGTGCGGATGTAACTCCGTCAACGGGAAGTTACGAAAAACAAACTGCACTTTGTCACCGAGTTTCTTCTGTATATCTTTTACTATATGATAAGCTTTTCTACAATAAGGACACTGATAATCAGCATACTCAATTAATTCTATCGGTGCATTGACCGGACCTTGAACGTGATCGTTCTTATTTACTTCCAAATACATAGCTGTTACTATTTGATTTCTAATTAATAACATCACAGACTTTTCTTTTGTTGTTTATATTAGCATTTCATTAACTGAACCGATTCTGTTTTTTAGCTATCTTCGCATCTATGAAAAGAGGTACAGCAGATTTACCATTACATTACGGAACCGTTCCACCCTGGTTGGCCGAACGAATGAGCCTGCTTGGCGGAGCTATTGCAGAAGCCATCATCATCGAATACGGACGTCCGGCTTTGCTGCAACGCCTGAGTGATCCGTTCTGGTTTCAGTCGTTAGGCTGCGTGCTGGGAATGGACTGGCATTCGTCTGGTATTACAACGTCTGTTATGAATGCCCTGAGAAAAGCGATCAATTACCGTTCAGAAGAACTTGGTGTTTATATTTGCGGAGGAAGAGGTAAGTTTTCGAGAGAAACACCTAATCAATTGCTGGAGGTAGCCAACAAAACCGGATTAAACGGGAATGAATTGGTAAGACACAGCAAGCTGGCAGCTAAGGTCGATAACACAGCTGTACAGGATGGTTTTCAGCTTTATCTGCATACATTTATCGTTACCAAAGAGGGCGACTGGTCTGTCATCCAACAGGGGATGAACCCGAATGAACGCATGGCACGGCGTTATCACTGGCTTTCGTCTTCACTCCGTTCTTTTATGGAAGAGCCGCATACTTCTGTTTGCGGAAGGAACCAGGGATTGATTCTCAATCTGACGGATAAACTGGCTGCACCGACAAAAGAAGGTATTGTCGAACTGACAAAAGAATCCCCCGACAAGCTGATGCGCGAAGTTTCCATTATCCTTCCCAATCACCATGAAGTAAAAGCTGAAGATGTAAATCTTAAACGGCTGGGAGCCGCTCTGATTCTGGCTCATGAAACAAATATATCCGATATGGAATCGCTTCTTTTGTTGGAGGGAGTGGGACCAAGAACATTACAATCACTCACTTTAGTCAGCGAAGTGATACATGGGACGCCTTCCCGGTTCTCCGATCCGGCACGTTTCTCTTTTGCCCACGGGGGAAAAGACGGGCATCCGTTCCCGGTTCCGACAAGTGTTTATGACGAGACTATTGAAGTGTTTAACAATGCAATCCATAAGGCACATCTCGGAGAGAAAGACAAGTCCGATGCACTAAAGAACCTTTCCAAAATATCACAGGAGATGGAAAAAGGCTATACGCCCAACAACTATTTCGATGATTGGGTACAATACGAACGGGATAATTCTTACAAATACAAAGGAAAAACTGTTTTCGGAAATGCCAAAAAGCCCGTAAAGAAAAAAGAGGACAAAGGAGAAGGTGGAATACAATTAAGTCTGTGGGATTAAAGTTACTTTTCTCTTGAAAGAAAAGTAACCAAAAGTTCAAGGCTGCACCTGCCTCGCTACTCCGCATCCTGCGTTCGCTGTCGCCTCCGAAACTCGCTGCGCTCAAACAACGGATGCTCCGGACGCTCTCTACGGATGCTGCGCTTTACGCTCACCAGCTGAGGCCTTTCAGAGAACGCAAAGCGTTCTCTTATGATTGCCGATACTGCCTGTTAAAACCGAAAGCACTTGTTATAATAAAATCTTCACTAGCGTCGTACCAACGTATATTTATACCCAGTCTCCGTACAATCCTGGATAAACAAGGTATCGCCGTTTATCGACAACGGATAAGCCGGATTGGTTGCATAAAAGACATCCATCAGATAGGCTTCGTATCCTACCCCCGTATCGGCTTTCCGCCAGTTCAGATCGCCGGGTTCGTCTTTTCCATCTTCCGACCAGATATATTTATCGCCGTCAAATACAATGAAAGTATTTTCAAACTCGCAAAGCTGACCGGCGTTCTGGCCGCTGACCAATTCCCACTTTCCATTGACAAATTCCTTGATCTCGGGAAGTGATTTATCAAAAAGAGTCGCCTTAACTTTCGCACGGGTTCCTGTCTTCTCTACTGTTTGATCTCCCCCCTGCTCCGACTTACCTTTACAACCACTTGTACCGATCAGGCACAAGCCCACAGCAGCAATAATGAAAATACTTTTCACGTTATTCATATCCGGTCCTTATTTACAATGTTCCTTTATCAGTCTTTCAGCTAACGGATCACCCAGTTCTTTTGCCTTATTCAAGGCTTCACAGGCTTCTGCTTTCTTTTCCATACGTACATAACAAATACCTTTCAGACGATAACAAGCTGCAAAATCAGGAGCAACCTTCAATGCCTCATCAATACATGCCAATGCTTCCGTATAGTTTTTCAAACGAACATAGACAGATGCTTCTTCCGCACGGTAATCCGGGATATCCGGACTCAGGCGAACGGCTTCTTTGATATCAGCCAAAGCACCATCCATATCGCCGGCACGGAATTTAGCCTGTTCACGGTAGAAATAAAAATCGCTGCCGACACTGCCGTTCATTGCTTTATAATACAAGTCATAATCTTCGACCGCTTCTGCATACTGTGACAGACGGAGTTTCCAGTCCACACGCTCCAGAATAAACTGACCGGCATCGGATGTAAGCGGTAACCCACACTTTTCTACAGCATTATCCAGCAGGGCGATCACATCTCCGATATTGAATCCGGGTGTATTTTCCTTAGCCTTAGCAGCCCAATAGAAAGAGCTAGGCGATGCCAGGTCACTATTGTTCACGATCATATATTCGTTATAAGCCTGGTCGAATTCTTTCAGGAAGAAATGAATATCTCCCGCCAACTGATGATAAACCGGAAGATCCTCTTCACTTATAGCTTTCTGAATTGTTTCCATTGCAGCCTGTACAGTCCATGCCGGATCGGTCAAAGTCGTATCGGTGGCAGCTACGCTATAGATCAGTTTCGCTTTATTATAATATACATCTCCTTTTTTATTGCTGTATTTGGAAGCTGTTTCAATATCGTCCAACGCCAATTTCAGATACTTATCCTGCTCTGCAGGAGTAGAAGCAAGTTCGGCACGGCGTCCGGCATAATGATTGGCACGGTTCAGATAGCCGTCAACAGAACTCGGGAATGTCGCGATAAAATCGTTCAATGTTTCCAGATATGTTTTTACATCCTGTGTACTTCCTTTCAGGAACAAAGCGACCTGGGCCTGCTCTACGTCTGCCGGCCATGCTTTCTTTATCCCTATACTATTATATACGGAATTCAGGAAATCGGTGGGAGCTATAGACAGACTATTCACATAAGATGCCGAAACGGCATACGATACATCTTTCTTACCGGATGCATCAGCCTGCGCCAAACCGAAAACTTCACCTTCGGCATTCAATATCGGCGAGTTCACCCGGGCATCTTCCAACGGAATGGATAATTTGTAGTAACTGTACGGATCTTTCAGTTTGCTGACCTCCGTAATCGTTCCCTGTTCAAAATCAGCTTTTTTTTCTGTTGTATAGGGTAATAAATAAGCTACAGCACCTACAGCCAGCGGATCGGCAGCGATAGGAAAGAACTGTACCTTTTTGGGAGTTTCCGCTTTCACCTTTATAACATCATACAATTCATCCGCACCGACGATCGTTGTAACCGGATATGTTTTTCCTTCCACATCCGTCACCGTTGCCTTTTCTGCCCCTTTGAACAGATCGTAAGCTGTAAGGACATCCCCTGTTTCAGAAACAAAAATGCCTGTTCCCGAGGTAAGTTTGGTTCCGTCTTTCCCGTATGTAGTGATTAAAACAACAGCTTTTTTACTTTTGTCCATCCATTTAGGAGCGGCGTTTTTCTGCGCAGTTGCCGGTAATAGGTGGCAACAAATCAAAATAAGTAATAGTATTCGTTTCATTTCTTTTCTCATGTTATCAGATATGCCGACAAATGTAATACTTTATTATCTGAGTACATATTGTCTGAGTATAAAATTATCCGCTTATGAAATTTAAAATGTTATTCCTTTTCACAACCAAAGACGGCGGAGAGCTTGCTATCACCTTTATTAAACATCATGGCGGGAGATACAATAATACACGTTTCAGGTTTCAGTCATTTTCATGCGTTGATATCCGGGGCTTCGGAATGAAAAGTAATTATACAGCCGCCTTTTTCGGAAAACCAGGGTCTTTTGAATACAAAACCAGGGACTTTTGACTTCAAAACATATATGCTTTGCAGACAAAACATATATGTTTATTTTCAATAGATACCTACCACATATCAAATAATAGTAGTATATTGCGAAAGTTCATTATTTGTCAGAAATTAACGGATAGCAAACATACCATGAATATAATTAAATATGCACTTTTATCAGTTCTTTCGATATGCCTGTTAACTTCCTGCGGAGCAACGCTATCAAACGCGATGGCTGCTGATAACAATATTCAAAAACTGGAATTGGGAATGGCAAGGCAGGATGTTATAAATATTATGGGGAATACTTATAAAAGGCTGGAAGTAAAACAAACTCCTACAGGTTATCTGGAGACGCTTGGATACGTTGACTATGTGGAGGGAACTTATAGGTTGCGTCTGCTTGACGGGAAACTGCAGGAATGGGATTACATACAGCCTCATAAATGCAAGGAAAAATAAACCCTTCAGGATAAATAGATGGTTTATAAATATTTAAACCACCTGAAACCTGCAACGTACTGTTTGAAATACTTATGGATTCATGCTAAAACACTTAAGTATTTGTTCCCAGATACATAAGTATTTAATCAGAAAAACATAAGTATTTCAACAATAAAACTTACTTTAATCGGATAATATCTCCAGTCCGTCTTCCCGCATCACGAAAGTATGTTCCCATTGGGCGGAAGGAAGTTCGTCGTCGGTAATGACAGTCCAGCCATCTTCTTCCGCAATATAAACACGATATGTTCCCATATTGATCATCGGCTCGATGGTGAAAACCATGCCCGGAACCAGTAACATACCGGTTCCTTTACGGCCGAAATGGGTAACTTCCGGCTCTTCATGAAATTCCAGGCCTACTCCATGACCGCATAAGTCACGGACTACCGAAAAACCATTCTTCTCCGCATGTTTCTGGATCGCATGACCGATATCGCCCACATAGCCGAAAGGTTTAGCAGCTTCCACACCTATTTCCAGACATTCCTTTGCCACACGCACCAATTTCTCTTTTTCTGGAGAAACCTTGCCGATCATATACATCCGGGAAGCATCCGAATAATAACCGTCCAGGATCGTAGAAACATCTACATTGATGATATCACCTTCTCTCAATATCTCTTTTTCACTGGGAATTCCATGACAAACAACCTCATTGACGGAAGTACAGACACTCTTCGGAAATCCTTCAAAATTCAACGGAGCCGGGATAGCCCCGTGGGAAATCGTATAGTCATAGACCAGTTTATCTATTTCAGCGGTCGACATACCGGCTTTTATTTCCTTTCCCACTAAATCGAGGATTCCTGAATTTACAACTCCGCTTTTGCGGATACCTTCAATCTGTTCTTCTGTTTTAATCAATTTCCGGGAAGGAACCAAATGACCTTTATTCTGGAGATAGAGAATCTTTTTATCTAGTTCGGTAAGTGGTTGGCCCTTGATTATCTGCCAATTATTTCTTTTTCTCATACATTTATTCCGTTATTCTTTAGTAATAACACAACAAAGGTACATTAGTTTTTAATCTTTACAGGTAAAATCAGTTTAATAAAGTTCAAAAAATGACACCCAGTTTGACTAAAAGACAATGATAATTCAATGATTCTTCATAAGAAGAAACAAAATGGGAGGTTGAATATTCCCGTAAACGTTTTAGATCCTGTAGCCCATATCCCAAAGCAAACAAAAGTTTCTTATCAGACCATACATTCATCCGGACCCCGACAGAAGGCGACAAATAAAACCCTCCCACCATCTTTCCGGAAGGAGCAAAAGAATAACCGACCGAACAATCGAGATAAGGAGTAAACCGGACCGGTTTCAACAGATCGAATTGCAAATTACCGGTTAAAGGGATCAGAATATCTCCGTCATAAAGGGAAAATCCACTCCCTAATCCGACCGAAAAACGGTTGCTAAAGCGATAGAATGCTTTACCCTCCAGTACGAACGGGACAGCAGAAGGCGTGTTCATCGGAATCCCCGTACTGACAGTTACCTGATATTGAACAGGTTTATAATCCGTTTGACCTTTTGACACAAAAGGTATCAGAATAAAGAAAAATACGAACAGGTATTGTTTCATGGCTGGATCGTTATTGTGATCTGTTTTACAATCTGTAAAGCGGAGGTCAGGGAAGAGGTATCCGGATATATCTGTCCGTCACTTCCGTCCGGCGAACTATGTCCGACCAGCGTAGCGACATACGATGTAGCATCCGACGACAGGTCGATATCCGCTGCATAGATAACGGCAGGTTGTCCACTCCCCTCCTTTCCGCCTGAATAATTCTTATCTCCCTCCTGAGCCGATTTTGGATAGTTGTCATTAAAATCGGTGGAATGATTGATTTCTATTTTCACTCTGAACTGCTTCAATCCTTCCGCAGGCTGCATCTTCACATCGAAACCGTCATGCGGGGTCGCTCCTGTCAGACCATCCGTAAAAGGTTCTTTTTTGGTCGGCAGATACAGTCCGTCATCATATTTTACTCCACGTGAGTAACTCCAGTGCGGCAAAGACTCCTTCCTTCTGTTTTTACCTGCCATTTGCCAGCTTTGGGTCGCGATCTTATGGGTCACATAAACTGTAGAGAGATAGTTGCCATCCCTGTCTTCCAACCATATAGCTATCTGGGGAGGATTCTTTTTGTTTATTCCCAGGAACAAGGGAAAGTCATGCAACCATGATTCGCCTTTCTCCAACGTGATTTTCAGGTCATTCTTTTTATACTCCACCAAATCATTGTTGCATGAACAACAAGCCAGCAAAACCATGCAGGCTCCAGCAAAAATACTTGTCTTATTCATTTGTATAATTTTTAATCCAGTTATCGATCAATCGGTCTAATCCTTTCTCCAGTTGTTCCCAGCCTGTCTCACTTTGCAGTTTGAAGCCATTGTAAACCGGACAATTTTCTTCCAGCAGGACAAGATAAGTGATGGAAGAAGTCAGGACAGTCGCCATAACGGCTATATCCTCTTTCGGCCGGTTCGTTAATCGGCTGACTGCTTCAATCAGCCAGATGCCTTTTGCCTCCCTCCTTTCGCGTAACTCTTTTATTACTTTATTTTTCGCTGAAAGCTCCCAGCGATACAACCGTCTCAAGGTGTAACTGTCGCGCAACATCGTGATCTGATCACGAAATAACTTCTTGACGAAGTCTCCCAAATGTGCTACATCAGGCAATTCCGGCTCCAGGTTGATCCAATAGTCATTCCGTTGAATATAGGCGACGATCAGTCCGTCCAACGATTCAAAATAACGATAGATCAACATCTTCGACAATCCGGCTTTTGCTGCCACGGCATTTACTCCGAGGTTCTCAAAACCGTCTTCCTCTATCAAGTCATCTATCGCCTTCAGGAAAGCCAACTCCGTCAATTCTCTGTTTTTACTCATTCTTTCTTTTTCCATCATTCTTACTGTTGTTACCATTCGGTCACAAACATAAGTTACCCAGCGGTAACATCACAAGAAAAAACTAATTATTTTATTTATTTCTTCAGAAAAAGCGATCCGGTTGCTTTCTAAACAGAGATATATTCGTATGTTTACCAAGTAAAAACATACATAACGAATAAACCTGTTAAAAATGATAGAAGCACCGGAAGCCTTGTACATCTCCGAGCAGATGAATCAAACGATTAAAGGGAAAAGAATTACATTTGTCAGCGCAGGATATACACCTCATAAGTTTGCATGGTTCTATGGAGATCCGGCTAATTATTCGGGGATGCTTACCGGTAAGATAATTGGGGAAGCTCATGCCTATGGTGGTCTGATCGAGATAGATATAGAAGATGTGCGTTTATTATTCGGAGACGGGATGAATATCCGGTACTACGCTCCCGGTGAAAAGATACCGGAAAAACACCAGTTGCTCATTGCTTTCGAAGACGAGAGTTGTATCATGGGATCCGTCCGGATGTACGGGGCAGTCATGTGTTTTCCTGACGGTGCTTTCGATTGCAGCTTCAGCTCCTATCGTGAAGGGGCACGTACCAAACCACAGGTGCTTTCGGAAGCTTTCGACAAAACCTATTTTCTGAGCCTGATAAACAGTGAGGAGAAACAAAAGAAAACGGCAAAGGCTTTCCTTGCGACCGAGCAAACGATACCGGGATTAGGAAACGGAGTTTTACAGGACATCCTGTTCAAAGCACGTATCCATCCTAAAACTCGTATCAACATATTATCTGAAAAACAGAAAGATACGTTGTTTCATTGCACTAAAGCGACACTTCAGGAAATCTATCAGGCAGGCGGACGTAATTCGGAAACAGACCTGCTCGGAAATAAAGGCCGCTATATCCCCATACTATCCAAAGATACCACCGGCAAGCCTTGCCCGGTTTGCGGAGAAGATATACGCAAAGAGAGTTATATGGGAGGCAGTATCTATTATTGCTTTGAATGTCAGAAGTTGACTCAACCGTAAAAATATTTCTTTTTAGGATTAATCTTTCTCTACCTGCCTTTTATCTTGATAATGAATAAAACCAATAGGTTTACGTTCTACTTGTTTATCAATTTGTTTCTGTTTGCCAGCTAATTGCGATAAAGCTAAATAAATATCATCTAATTCTTTTCGGGTATCCTCGCTAAGGTCATTTATTGCAGCTATCGTATCTTCACTTCCATCTTCCAATGCTTTGATACGATTTTTTAGATCTTCAAGTTCCTGATTATTACGGATACCATTTCGTATTGCAACGAAGGCCCTCATTATTGAGATATTCACATTTATGGCAACATCGCTACTCAAAACACCAGACAACATTGCTAAACCCTGCTCAGTAAAAGCATTAGGTAACTTACGAATACCTCCCCAACTTGAAGTCACAAACTGTGATTTCAAGATTGCCCATTCATCAGAAGTCAATTGAAACATAAAATCACTAGGGAATCGTTTTATATTTCTTTTTACAGCCTGATTCAATATTCGAACTTCTACTTGGTAAAGTTCCGCCATTATGCACAGTAAACGATTATGTACAGTACAATTCTGCAAGTGTCTTCCATCAGGACATTTTCTCATATCTCTGTACATAATCATTTTTCTTTATAGGCTCTTTAGCCACTCTAACAAGTTGTCATTATTGACCCACATAGGAGTTTCGTTTGGCATCACATCCGCATAGGCTTTTTCAATGGCATCACGTTTCTGTTTAGAATCCGCTCTTGCATAAATCTCTGTAGTTGTGACAGAAGTGTGTCCTAAAAAGTCCCGGATGTAAATTAATGGCACATTCGCTTGTAATAAGTGCATTGCCTTAGAATGGCGGAACGAGTGGCAGCCAATACCATCAGGAATAAGCGATGTTGATTCTTTTCTTGCCATTTCTGCATATTTCAAGAGAATGTATGTGATTCCACCACGCGTTAGTTTCTCATTATGCTTATTACAAAATAAAGGATACTGATTGGCATACTTATCAGTAAGTTTATGCTCAATCATATATTTTAGTAAATGTGCCACTTGTCCATCCAACATTGGTACAATCCGCACCTTGTTACCCTTTCCTTTGATTTTTATCACATATGGCTTGTCGAGGCGGACGGATGAAGCTATCAAGTCGGCTATTTCTTGTACTCGTGCTCCTGTGTCATACATCAATGACAATAAAGCCAGGTCACGTCTGCCACGCATGGTAGATATATCGGGTTGCTTTAAAATTAATGCAACACCCTCTATTGTCAAGTAATTTAAAAATTTCGTCTCAGTCTTCTTATTTTTGATAGATAATATTCTTTGGCATTCATAAAGGTTCTCTATAGCTTGATACTGTAGGTAACGATAAAAAGCATGGATGGCTGCAAGCCGCGCGTTTCGAGTTGAATTGCCGTTGTGCCTTTCCTTTTGTAGCCAATCAAGAAATTCCACAACAAGTTCTTTTGTTATACATTTAATAGTAAGTACTTTTATATTGAGACCCTTCTTCTCTTGAACAAAGGTGACAAGTAATAAAAATGTGTATTTATAAGAGCTGATAGTGTTGGTGCTTACACCGCGTTCTCCGGGCAAGTATTTGATTAAAAAGCCAGATAAGTGTTTTGAGAAATCAGTTGGATTCATGATATTCTGTTTTAGGGAAAACGTTCAAACATACAACATTGACATTCTTAAGCAACTCTGGATACATTTCAGCGGTCAATCTCACATATCCGTTTGTCGCCCTTATTGACTGATGACCAAGGTAGATAGACAAGTAAGGTAATGCACAATACAAGTCAGTACCTTCCTCTGCCATTTTAGCAAGAGAATGCACGGCAAATGTATGTCTTAAGTCATGGATGCGAGGTCCTTGGTGGTTCCCCTTGTATGGAATACCAGCATCCAAAAGGATTCTCCGGAACCATCCATACACAACTCCACTTTTGCATTTGCTCCCATTCAGGGAAACAAAGAAATAGTTTTTATCCCTATTTAGTGGCATCATATCCCTATATTGTAGATATTCCTTACAAACAGAAGAAAGCGACTCGGAGATAGGGATTAAACGTTCTTTAGTATTTTTACTATCCCTGACGATCAAATAATTTTGATCCAAATTTATATCATCATCCAAAAGCGCCAATGCTTCATTTATGCGGAGTCCCGTGCTATAGAGTAACCGAAACAGAGCAGGTAAAATAATTACATAGCAATTCATTAGTCTACGGCTTATTTGAACTTCATCGCAAGCTTTGAATATAGCCACAATCTCTGTTTGAGAATAGATGTATGGAATGACAATACGTTCGTGAACTTTCGGAAAGACAGGGATGTATGAATGTACTCCAATATCATTCATTAAAGAAGACAGCTGTACCAATATTCTGATTCTGCGTTGCCTGTATTTGTCTGATTCAAACCCTATTCTTTCAGACCATGCGTCTGAAAGTTCTTTTGTTATGCCAGGCGATAATTCCGCTCTTTCTATAGTAAACCGGTCGAACCGGAACAGCAATTCTTGTGCGGATGTATATTTATAGCCTAATTTTTGTTTCAAAGCAATCAATTGCTCAATGTATAAAGCATAAGCCCCTGTAAAGTTATAATGTTTACGCATAAAAAATCCCTCCTTTTTGAGTGTAAAACTTTTGTAAAACAGGAGGTACTTCAAGCGCACATTGTTTAAGGGATGTAGAATCTATCCTCAAGTAATACTTCGTGGACTCTGTACTACCATGACCAAGAACCTCAGAAATGATGGGAAGAGTAGTCCTTTGTTCGAGCAGTACACCAGCTAATGAATGTCTCAAAGCATGTGCTCCATGTCTTCTGTTTTCAATATTTATTCCAGCATGAACAAGGTGTTTATGGACAATAGAGGTTATGGCGGCACTATAAAGTCGGGTAAAAGGAGCTTTTGCTCTTAAGAAAACATATGTTTCTTTTGATTTCGGACGTGCGAGTTTTAAATAATCAATAATTGCATTCCCTAATTCTGTGAGTAGTGGTAATTCTATCCGTTTCCCTGTTTTGTTTTGATCCAATTGCATAAGGCTTTTGTCCCATATAATATTTTCAAACTTCAGACTGCAAATATCTGAAGCTCTCAATCCTAGTCGGGCAGCCAATAAAATTATTGCGTAGTCACGCTTCCCCAAATCACTACTTCTTTCAATAGATTGCAGCAGGCTTTCTATCTCATCTTTTGAGTAATATGATGGTAGCTTGGGTTGCTCCCTGATATTATGGCGTGGAACAGCCAGGGATAAATTTGTAAGTGTATAGTTGTTGTCATACAAGTAAGAAAAAAATAACTTCAATATGGAAGCTGCATTTTGTATAAGGGACTTTACCTGAGCGTCAAGGTTATTAAAATACAGTAAGATGTGAACAGTCTTAATGTTCTGGATTTCATCTACTTTAATTCTATTCAGAAAACAAAAAAAGCGATAGAGAGTTCTCTCGTATCGATCTATTGCATCCGGAACTAAACGTCTCAAACGACAAGCATTAATATAGGATTGCATTAAAGTTCCTATTTCTCCATAAAATGACACCTCTTGCTTTGATGGTTTTACAATCCCTGTTGATTGGTATTCTGATAAGATCTTAATCGATCTGACAAAATTTTTATTGGAGGTGGACAGTTTACGATAATCCTGATTTAATCCAAACCTCTGACTTAAAAAGGATTTCCCTACCAGAGGGGTGTAAATATCAATGTCATTTTCGAACATATACCGATCTAACTTTCGCCAAACCCAGTAATAATTGCGGATTGTGACTTTTGACCGAAGAAAATGTGTTGACATGTAATTACTAACTGAGGCGGTTAATTCATCCAAGGAAAGGATGCTGAATTTAAATAATGGTCTCATAACTAAATATTTTACTAAGAACAGCAAAATCACTGCTCTCAGTAAAATACAAAAAATTATGTTTAGTTATTGATTCTCTTATGCTCTATTTTAAAGCTGCTAGATGACTTTACTGTACATAATCGCTTACTGTGCATAATTGCGGTTATGTGAAGCTTCACATAACGGCCAAATCTTTATCAAGCATAATCTTTTGTCCTCTGATCTCATATATTTTACTTTGAATAATCTGTAAATCCATAATGTCAATGTTTTATTGATGTTCATATCTGATCTTCCAGAGAGATCAACAATTCTTCGTCTTCTATTTGACTGATCTGCTTTATCAAGTCTTCCCGACGCCTGTTTATTGAATTGATCGACATGATTTTGATTTTTAAAGTGACTTCACAAAGATAGAAATAATCTTATTGTAATTCCGGATTTTATCCGTTTCAATTTGTATGTTTGCAGTATGAAATGGACATATTCTTTTATCGCATTATTCTCTATCCTGATTGCCTGTAACAGCAATACAGAATCAAAAGACAGTCAGGAAGAAAACCAAACATTGGAAACAATCTTCAACCGCAAAAGCGTACGCAAATATACACAACAGCCGGTTGAAAAAGAGAAGCTGGAAACATTGGCCCGTGCAGGAATGGCAGCCCCTTCATCCAGAGACCGCCGCCCTTGGGAGTTTATCATCGTAACAGACCGTGATATCCTGGATACCATGGGAGACGGATTACCCCTGGCACGTATGCTGAAAGAGACTAAACAAGCCATTATCGTATGTGGCGATACCGTCAAATCCGGCAATGCCTGGCAGTTGGATTGCTCCGCTGCTGCGCAAAACGTACTGCTGGCTGCCGAATCGTTAGGACTGGGAGCCGTATGGACTGCCGCCTATCCTTATCCTGAACGGATGAATGTTGTACGGGAAGCATTGCATCTTCCCGACCATATCGTTCCGCTGACAGTTATTCCGGTCGGTTACCCTACGGGAATAGAAAAGCCGAAAGATAAATTCAACAAGAAACAGATACATTACAACGGATGGTAAAAAATAAATCCCGGTATCACTCCCCTGCCTTTTGGCTTTCAGGAGTAATACCGGGATTTTATCTATCATTTAATTCCGGGAAAAAGATCAGAATCCGGCATGTTCTTCTTTATTAACCGACTGGTCCGAATCGCGTTTCTTTTCTCCGCTATACATCCATTCGATCTCATCTTCGTACGTCTTGCCGTCTTTTACAACGACCGTCTTTACGATATTCTTACCCATATCGAGCGTCACATTATCTATAATATAATGTACGGGCGTATAACCTTCACGGATACCGGCCAGTTCTTTGCCGTTCAGATACACTTTCGGCGTACCGATATTTGAATAAACCGTCACTGAAGTTTCCTTTTTCTCACGATCCCAGTTACGACGTTGCGTCAGGAACAGTACAGGTTCTTTGCTCCAGTTGGCCTTATACCAAAAATAAGAATCTTTTTTGATCTTACGATCGAATGTAACCAGTCCTTTCATATTCCGAGCCGGAACACCGCCACGCACCCACATCGGGGCACAGAAGTCAAACGTATTCCAAAGATAAGAAGCAATGATATACGGATGGGCCGCGATCACGCTCCACTGATATTCGTGAGTCTTGGTAGCAAATGTCTCCGGATAAAATTCTTTTGTCCAGTTTAGGGCATCTCCCAGATATTCTGTCTGATGGTTCAGGTTGGCATCAGCACCGTACTCGGTCAGCATCAGTTTCTGATGAGGATATTCTTTTTCCAATCCTTCCACCCAGGGTTTGATATCCTGTATTTTCTTTTCATACCAACCGAAATAACGGTTCATCCCCTGAATATCGGCAACCAGGTTCACCGGATGTTCCATATGACCATATCCGTTTACCGATACTGTGTAACGATCCGGGTCTTCCGTCTTAGCCAGATCATGCAGAGATTGCGTCAGTTCTTTGGTATATTGATGCGGCTGATACACTTCGTTATGCAGTCCCCACACATAAATAGACGGGTGATTGAAGCTCTGGCGGATCATTTCACGCAACTGGTTCCGGCAGTTTTCCGCTTCCTGACCCGTGACACGGTTCACAAACGGTATTTCCGCCCAGATGATCAATCCCAGGCTGTCGCAGCGGGAATATAAATAATCCGACTGCTGGTAATGAGCAAAACGGACGGTTGTCGCACCGACATCCATGATCGTAGCCAGATCGAAGTCATGGTTCTCATTCTTTAAAGCACTACCCAGTCCCCACCAGTCCTGATGACGGGTAACACCATACATCGGATACTTCTCACCGTTCAGATAGAATCCTTTACCGGCAACGATCTCATATTTACGCAACCCTAACGGCTGTACCATTTCGTCGATCACCTGTCCGTCTTTGATCAGACGGCTGACAACCTTATACAGATAAGGATTCTCACGTCCCTGCCACAAAGTCGGTTTCTTGATCGTGAAAGAAGACTCGTAAGCCTGTTCGCCCTGTGCCGTCAATTCGAAAGACTGACTGTTCGTTGCAATCTGTTTCCCTTCCTGGTCATAGATCGTATTCTGCAAAGTCACAGGGACCGGTTGCAGAGTACCGTTATCCAGTTTCACCTTTACTTTTACCTCCGCCTGTTTCTTAGACACATTCTTTTGGGTAATATAAACACCCGGAGAAGCACAATCAGTCACACTGATGTTATACGGTTCTGTTACGATCAACCATACCGGACGATAGATACCGCCATACACCCCGAACAGATTATGGTTGACGGGAATCACATCCGGACGCGATTTATTGTCCGCTTTCACCATGATCTCATTTTCTTCTCCCGCTTTCAATAACGGACCGATCTCACAGGCAAAAGCCGAGTATCCTCCTTTATGGGCAGTAGCCAACACTCCGTTCACAAACACTTCGGAACAAGAGCCGACACCTTCAAAACGTAAAAAGACACGTTTATCCTTTAATTCCGCAGGGAAAAAATATTGTTTCTTGTAATAAGCAGCCCCTTCATAAAAGCTATTAGCCTGTACCTGCATATCTTTAGCATTCCAGGTATGGGGTATTTCCACTTCTGACCAACCACTATCCCACTTTCGGGCATTTACAGCCAACTCTTTTTCAGCCGGAGCCTTCTTAAATGACCAGCCGGAATTAAAAGATTCCACTTTCCGGCCTTCCGCCTGCATCGACACAAATCCCAGACAGGCTAATAATAAGGTTAAACTTAATACTCGTTTATTCATGATTTGTTAATTGAATGAGTTGCAAATATACCTCCGAGCATCCGTTTCTGCTAATAAAATCATCTCATTACCGATTAAGATCGTCTCTATTTCGGCAAATAGCTCCATATTTATTACCTTTGTACAGATAAAAACAACTATATTGCTCCTGCAAAACCACACGTTGAATACATATGGCGAAAATACACAAACAAATACACATACTTATCATTTTACTCATCCATACCATTTCCGGTTATGGAAACAACAACAACCTGTTCTTCTTTTCACACCTGGGAGTGGAAGACGGGCTTTCCCAAGTCTCAGTGCTTAATATTTTCCAGGATTCGGACGGATATATATGGTTCGGAACCCGTAATGGGGCAAACCGTTATGACGGATATGAATTTAAACTGTATCAAAACGAAGTGAACAACCCGGCTTCAATCAGTGATAATTATATCCGCAAGATCAACGAAGACAAAAATAAAAACATATGGATAGGAACCTCCAACGGTGTGAACTGCATTGACTATAAAACACAGCAAATCTCCCGTTTCTATCCCAGAACAATTAATCCGTCAATTACGACTAATGCCGTCAATAACTTTCTATACCATACCAACGGCGATTTATATGCGTTCACCACCCGAAGCGTATTAAAATGTAATCCGGATAAAACGGTAGAGGAAATGTCTTTCCTGAAAAATTTCGAGGCTCCTATTCACTCTGTCATTCAGGATAACGACGGAGATATCTTTATCGGAACGGAAGACAAAGGATTATATATATTCTCCAGCGACTGGAAACGAAAAAAACATTATCTTCCGGATAGCGCCAATAATCGGCAGAAACTACCTAATAGCACTATATCCACTTTATTAAAAGGTCCTGATAATAACATTTTCATTGGAACCAATGAACACGGGTTATGTATATATAACAAAAAAGATGAGACTTTTATCCGGCTGGACACAGACAACTCCGGCCTGAATAACAATTCGATCCGTCACCTTATTCCATTCGGTAAAGACTCTATTCTGATCGGCACATTCAGAGGTTTAAATATACTGAATACTCAAACTATGATTATCAAGTCCATCGATATGGACATGAATGCAAAGGGGGCACTCAGCCATTACTCCATTCACAGCATGCTGATCGACCGTGATCAAACATTATGGGTTGGAACCTATTCTGCCGGAGTCAATTACCACAGCCCGTTTTATAAACCGACCTCATTCATCACGCCGAATGCCTTTGCCGGTATCATAGGACAAGGCCAGGAAGATAACGACGGTAATATGTGGTTCGCAACGGAAGGGGCCGGATTACTTTATTATAATCCGAACAATGAGGAACAAAGGATCTATCCCATTAAACCGTTACAAGCCGGGAATTATGAAATAAATATCCTCAAATCCATTTTGATACAGGGAGATTCTATTTTTTGTGCGACCCATTTCGGGTCTGTTTATCTCTTTTCGATTCATAGTAAACAATATCAAAAAATACATGACTATAAATATAACGACATTAATACCTTATATATTGATAGCAAAAAACGGTTATGGATTCCGACCAATACTCCAAGCCAGACGGTTATGGTCGATAAAGGGAAAACAATCAATAAATTCAATGTCGATGGCAGAGAAAAACAATTCAAAGGAATGTGCCTGATCAAAGAACTCGAACAGGATATCTTTTTATTTGGTGCGATCAGCGATAGTGTTTTCGTCTATGACATGAACGAAGAAACAGTAACGGACCTCACTGCCCGGTTACAGAACGGAGAGAAAAACAAACGATTAGGAAGTATCACCGGTGCATTGAAAGATGTCGAACAATACATATGGATAGCCACCACCAAAGGTGGTTTATTCCGGCTGGATAAAGAGTTGAACTTAATACAGAATTATCAGAAAGAGGATGGACTGTCGGAAAGTTACATCAATTCGCTATCCATCGATAAGAATGGCGATATATGGGTGGTCACCGTTAAAGAACTATATAAATTAAATCGTCCGGAAAATAAATTTGAACTGATCAGCCCCATTGACAGTCCGACACAAGAATACACACTCTATGCCAATAATTGTGTATCGAAAGACGGAACCCTCTATTTCCCGGGAAATAAAGGAATACTGGCGATCAATCCGCAAAAAGTGATAACGAATCCCAATATTCCCCCAGTTTATATAACCTCATTGCTTATAAACACTCAGGAAGATCCGGAAGGGCAAGCAACCTATCAGGAGTTATCGCCTCTGCAGTATGATAATAACGTCACACTTGAAGCCAACCAGGGAAATATCACGATCCGGTATTCAGCTTTAAACTTTATCCATTCTCAGGATAATTCCTACGCTTATATAATGGAAGGAGCCGACCATAACTGGCATAATATCGGTCATCGCCGGGAAGCTTATTATAGTAATCTATCACCCGGAAAATATACTTTCCGGATAAAAGCAGCCAACAACGACGGCATTTGGAATACCCGGGAAGCAATACTGCATATCACCGTCAATCCTCCATTCTACAAAACGTGGTGGGCCTACCTGATCTATTTGTGTATCATATCCCTGATCGTTATATGGATCGTGCAGCGGCAACACCTCAAACACGAACGGGAACGGGAAGAAAAATACAGGGAGCTGGAACAGGAACGGATGAACGAACTGCATGAAGAACGGATGCGGATGTTCACCAACTTCTCACATGAACTGAGAACACCCCTTACATTGATCATTAATCCGTTGAATGATCTTCTTCAACGGGTAACCTTCTCTCCGGAAGTGAAAGATGCCTTGCAACTGATCAAGAAAAATACAGGAAGAATGTTACTGCTGGTAAACAATTTAATGGATATCCAGAAATATGAAGCCGGAAAAACAATCCTCCAGAAGACTCGTTTTAATTTTAGTGCGTTCATACAGGAAATGTATCATTCATTCGAAAGTGTTGCAGCGAACCGGGAGATTACTTTCACGCTGGATAATAATCTGCCGGAATCATTCTTCACTTGTTACGATGAGGCGGAAATCGAAAAAGTCTTTTTCAATCTGTTGTCCAATGCATTCAAATTCACTTCGTCCGGTGGTCAGGTAACCATTCGCATACGGCAAATAGCCCAGCCCTATTGCGAAGGTTTACCGATGTTCCCGGAACAACAAGTTTCAACTTTGATAGAAAGCAGTTACCTGTTTATCGAAATAACAGATACCGGAATGGGATTCAACCAGGGAGAAGCCGATAAAATATTCGAGCCATTCTACCGTGCCAAAGAAGATATCTACAAACAGGTATCCGGTACCGGTATCGGCCTTAGCCTGACTCGTTCCATCGTCCAGCAACACCAGGGATCTATCTGGGCTACAAGTACCGAAGGAAAAGGCACTTGCTTTATGATACTCCTGCCGGATACGGAAAAGCAAAAAGAGCAGGCTAATGACGTTTCCCATTCATATCCTTCCGAGATCAATAAGAAAGTAGCGTTGCTGGTTGAAGAAACAGAAACCCGTAATAAACAAACAGTCTTACTGGTTGACGATAATCAGGAAGTATTGGAATATCTGGAACAGCAACTCCAACACGACTACATTGTCATGAAGGCGATCAATGGAAAAGATGCTCTTGAACAAATAGATAAAACGTATCCGCATATCGTTATCAGTGATGTGATGATGCCGGAAATGAACGGACTGGAACTCTGCATAAGAATCAAAGAAGATCAAAACTTCTGTCATATTCCGGTCATTCTGTTAACAGCTAAATCGATGGTCTCACAAATTGAAGAAGGGCTGGAAGCAGGAGCAGACGATTATATCGTAAAACCGTTCCAGGTCTCTTTACTGAAAGCCCGTATAAAAAATATCCTCTCACTCCGGGAGAAAATGAAAAATATCTACGGAGAATCATCGACACTGAAACAGCTCGGTGTGGAAGAACCGGAAGAGAACAACGACTTCCTCAGTCAATACATAGATATTGTGAAAGCCAATATATCCAATCAGGAACTGGACGTGTCAGTGATCTACCAGGCTTTGGGTATGAGCCGGGCAAACTTTTACAGGAAAGTGAAAGCCGTTACCGGCTTATCCCCTATCGAGCTTATCAAGAATATACGCCTGGAAGCCGGAGCAAAGCTACTTAAAGAATCGAGTATGAATGTGTCTGAAGTAGCCCAGCATGTAGGTTTCAGTAGCCGCTCTTATTTTGCCCGAAGTTTTAAGACGGTTTATGGAATGTCACCGACCGAATATCAGGAAAGTAAACAATGAGACATTTATACTCACATTTGGGATAATTATACTTATCCCAAATGCAGTTCTTTTATTCTTTTGGCTATTGTTAATCATTAATAAAAGAAACTATGTATTCATTGTCATTAAAACACATGGCAGCACTGGCCGGGCTGAGTGCCGCCACCTTGTTGCCCGTAAATCTGATTGCAGAAACGGCCGTCAGCCCTTCTATCGAACAAAACACCCGGTCAGGCTTTGATAAACAGGAAATATTATCGGTTGCCGGAAAAGTTGCCGACTGGCAGATCAAAGAGTTTCCCAACAATAAATATGCAATCAGTGAACCCAAAGGTTGGATCGCCGGTGCTCTCTATTTGGGAATGTACGACTGGGCCGAACTCTGTGGCGATACCCAATACTTCGACTGGCTGAAAAAGGTCTTCAACCGCCAGCACTGGCAGGTAGCCGACCGGATGTATCATGCCGACGACATTTGTGTCTCACAGACTTATCTGGATATGTATAATAAGTACAAGGAAGAAAAAATGCTTCTCCCTACCCTGGCCCGCATCGACTGGGTCATCAATAATCCATCCAAAGGAGGATTGGATATCGATTATAGCAAACCTGTCACCTATGAAAGATGGTCCTGGTGCGATGCCTTGTTCATGGCTCCCGCCGTTTATACCCGCCTTTACACCCTCACCGGCAATAAAAAATATATGATGTTCGCCGATACCGAATTTAAAGCCACTTACAATCATTTATACGATAAAGATGAAAAACTCTTTTTCCGTGATAGCCGCTATTTCGGTCAGAAAGAGGCAAACGGCAAAAAAGTCTTTTGGGGACGCGGAAACGGCTGGGTGATCGGCGGTCTGGCAGAAATATTGAAAACATTACCTGTCGATGATACGGAATATCGTCCCTTTTACCTCCAGTTGTTTCAGGAAATAAGCGAACGGCTAGCCGGACTGCAAAGCAAAGACGGCTATTGGCATGCCAGCCTGTTGGACCCGGAAAGTTATCCGTCGCCGGAAACCAGTGCGACCGGTTTTATCGTCTATGGTCTTGCATACGGGGTGAATCAGGGGTATCTTCCGGCAGATAAATACCTTCCCGTTATCGAAAAAGGATGGAAAGCTCTTGTCTCGGCAGTAGAACCGGACGGTAAACTGGGATGGGTACAGCCAGTCGGTGCCGATCCGCGCAAAGTGACTCGTGATATGACAGAATTATACGGAACGGGCGCTTTTCTGATGGCCGCATGTGAGATTTATAATTTTAACAAATAAAGCCACATAAAATACATGTTTTTTAGCGTATTGAGACAATAATACGTCCTTTTGAGACATATTTGTCCGCACACAATATGTATAATTCATTCTTTTGACCCAAAATTAGTAAACCACTTTACTTTATTTTATTACTTAAATTATTTAATGCGCAAAATTATTATGGAAAGCATGAGAAGATTTTTCAATGCGCTACCTCCTCTTACAGGGGAGGCAGCCAAAAGAAAGAGTAGATTTCTTTCTTTATTATTTATTCTTCTTACATCTTTATCAGTGCAGGTTTTTGCACAAGATGTTAAGATTTCTGGTACTGTTATTGGAGAAGCCGACAAATTTCCGATCATCGGAGCAAACGTATTGGTAAAAGGTACTACAATGGGTACAATTACCGATGTGGATGGTAAATTCTTTCTTGATGTGCCTCAGAACTCAACCCTCGTAATTTCTTACATCGGTTGTCAGACACAAGAGATCAAAGTGACAGGAGCAAAAATGTTGAACATTGTATTAAAAGACGATGCAATCGGTCTGGAAGACGTTGTTGTGATCGGTTACGGTTCGCAAAAGAAATCCGACTTAACCGGTGGTATTGTTGCCGTTGGAGAAGAAAAGCTTCAGATGGTAACAACCAACAACCTGTTGGATAAACTGGCAGGGCAGGTTGCCGGTCTGAACATCACGACAAGCAAAGCGAGTCCGTCGGAAGACCAGACCCTGCGTGTACGTGGCGAAAACTCGCTGACAGCCGATAATGCTCCGTTGGTTGTACTCGACGGTATTCCCTACAGTGGATCACTCGGGGATATCGACCCGAACATCATTGAAAACATGTCAGTCCTGAAAGATGCTTCTTCCGCAGCAATCTATGGTTCACGCGGTTCTAACGGGGTTATCCTTATCCAGACAAAGAAAGGTAAAAGAGGAGCTGCTTCTGTAACTTATAAAGGACAGATCGGTTTCTCACAACCGGAACGTCATATTAATATGATGAACGGTTCCGATTATATCAAATACCTACAGGCTCAGTACGCAGTATGGAAAGGTATCGAAAACCCGACCGTAGACGATGTATTAAGAGCGATCGAAAAGGAAAACTACCAGAATGGCATTGAAACAGACTGGCAGGATATGATTTTCCGGACCGCCCTGACTAACAGCCATCAGATCAGTATCTCCGGTGGTACGGATGCCACCACTTACATGGCATCTATCTCACGCCTGAACCAGGAAGGTGTGGTCGAAGATACCGGTGTAAAACGAACGAACATCTCTCTGAATATCACTCAGAAGTTAGGCAGCTGGCTGACAATAGGTATGGGAACTCAAGCTATACAAAAAGAATATGGTGGCATGCAGGCAGGTATATCCGATGCGATGCTCCAGTCACCTTACGGAAAAATGTACAACACCGACGGTTCTTTACGCGACTATCCGATGGATGAGACATTACATCCGAACCCGTTCGCCAATATGAACGCAACCAGTGATAAGACATCACGTAACATTTTCATCTCCACATTTGCAGATGCGATGTTGCCGGTGAAAGGATTGTCTTTCCGCACAAACTTCGGTTACAACTATCGCTCTAAATTCGAAGGTGAATACTACGGACGTAATACACTTACAGGACGTGAGCAAAACGGTTCCGCTAAAATCATAAACGAACATTACTGGGATTACACCTGGGAAAACTTGTTGAAATACAACCGTGAATTCGGAAGACATAAAATCGACGCGACAGCCCTGTTCAGTTTACAACAGACCAATCTGCAAAAGTCCGAACAATCCGGTACCAGCTTCGTTAATGACGATTCCGAATACCATAATATGGCTGGAGCAGAAGAGAACAAGATTCTGAAATCAGAATTGACCGAAACCGCTATGTTATCCTATATGTTACGTGTCAACTACAACTTCGCCAACAAATATTTGCTGACGTTTACCGGTCGTTCCGACGGTTATTCAGCTTTTGGTGAAAATAACAAATATGCTTTCTTCCCATCGGTAGCAGCAGCATGGAATATTTCACAGGAAAGCTTCATGGAAAGTACTGCCGACGTATTGAGTATGTTGAAACTTCGTCTTTCATGGGGTTCTAACGGTAACCAGGCGATCAAAGCCTATCAGACATTGGACCGTCTTTCACTGACAACTTATATCTACGGGGACAAAAGTACAGCCGTGAATGGTGTTTACCTCCCTTATGACGGTGTAGGTAATCCGAACCTGAAATGGGAAACAACCCGCACATTCAATGCAGGTCTCGACTTCAGCTTCCTGAACAACCGCCTGTCCGGTAATATCGATGTTTACGTTTCCAATACATCCGACCTGTTGATGAAACGTACCGTACCTATTATGAACGGCTATAACTCTATCATGGACAACGTGGGTAAAACCCGCAACAAAGGGGTCGAAATTACATTGAACTCTGTAAATGTGGAAACAAAAGACTTCCGCTGGGGATCAAGCTTCAACTTCGCTCTGAATCGTGACAAGATCGTCGAACTGCGTGGTGACGGTAACGATGACCTGACCAACAAATGGTTTATCGGCGAACCGGTGAAAGTCCATTACGACTACAACGTGTTGGGTACCTGGCAGGAAAATGACAGCTTCGAACTGAACGGCCATACCATCGCCTGGGACGCCACACAGAAAAAATACCTGAATGAAAAGGGGGAAGAATACCAAAAAGGAGCAGCGCCGGGTTCTGCCAAGCTGGAAGACCGGGACGGTGACGGTAAAATTACGGCAAAGGATAAAATGATCATCGGTTCCAAACTGCCGAGCTTCACGATGTCTTTAGGCAACACGATCAACTACAAAGATTTCACATTCTCGTTCCTGTTCAACGGCGTATTCGGCGTTACCAAAGAAATGCAGGATTACAATTTCGAACGTTGGTCTCTCGGATACAACTATATCGACGGCATGGACTACTGGACACCGGAAAATCCGACAAACGAAATGACCTCACCGGGTTATGTGCCTTACGACAAACATACATTCTATAAGAAAATGAATTATGTTCAGTTGAAGAACATCACGCTAGGTTACAATATCCCGCAATCCCTGTTGAACAGGGTAGGTATCGCCGCCCTGAACGTAAATGCCAGTATTAATAACGTATGTACATTCAGCAACGTAAAGAACGCATTGAACTTCGACGGTACGGATACAAATGCCAATATCATTTATACCTACCCGACTGCCCGTTCATACATGTTAGGTTTAAATCTTACTTTCTAATCCATAAATGAATACAGATATGAAAAATATATTGAAAGTTGCCGCAGCAACACTTTTATTATTCTCAGGAACATCCTGTTCCGATTTTTTAGATGAAGATCTAAAAAAAGAACTGGCTCCGGACAATACTTATACCAGCACTTACGGTTTCCAGGTAGGGGTTAACGGTCTGTACGGCTGGGCCCGTTCCGAGTTCAACACATGGGGAGGCGGCACTGCATCCCTGAGTCAGGCCTGTCCTTACGAAGCATTCCAGGTAGCTACCGATATCGTCTACACCGGTCATAAGGACGGTTCTTTACTGCCTTTTGAAAATTTGTCTTACACCTCTTCCACTACATTCGTTGAGAACTATTGGAAATGGTCATATGGCCTGATCGCGAATGTAAACGAGTTACTGACCTATGCTGATAAGAATGAGAACTGGAATGCTCCTACCGATAAAGTAGGTTTCCAGGCAGAAGCCCGTTTCTTCCGTGCCTATGCTTACCGCTATCTCGTTTACCTCTACGGGGATGTACCTTACGTGGAAACGATCGAAGGACAGTTCCGCATCGATTTTACCCGGACACCGAAAGCAGAAGTTCTCGGACATATCATAGACGACCTGAAGTTCGCTGCAGAAAATCTTCCGGAAAATCCGGATAATGTGGAAGCAGGAAAACTGACCAAATGGCCGGCCCTTCACCTGCTTTCGGAAATGTATTTGCTCACCGGGGAATATGCCAAGTCAGAGGAAGCCGCTCAACAAGTGATCAATTCCGGTTATTTCCAGTTGATGACTACACGTTTCGGCGCGCAGAAAGACCTACCGGGTGACCCGTTCTCCGATATGTTCATCGAATACAATCAGAACCGTACTTCCGGAAACAAAGAAGCTATCTGGGTGATGCAGCTCGAATACAATACGACAGGCGGCGGCGGAAAATACGAAGACTGGACAAAACGCGCATGGGTTCCCAAATACTGGAATGAAACAGGTTTCACATTGTGTGACTCACTGGGTGGACGTGGTCTGGCGCAGATCGTTCCGTTCAAATGGTGGATCGACACAGATAACTTCTATGCAAACAGCGATATACGTAATTCAAAATATAATATCAAAAGGACCTGGTATTATAATAACCCGGAAACCCCGGAATTATTGGGTAAAGAAGCTCCTGTCACGGAAAGTACCTGGTCGAAATGTACCATCTATCCGGTGATCACTAAATTCTTCTACGGAAAAACAGACGATAGTCCGAGTTATGAAGGCAACAACAAAGACCGTATGAAATTCCGGCTGGCTGAAACTTACCTGCTGTTAGCCGAAGCCCGTATCCGCCAGAACAACGCAAACGGTGCTGCCGAAGCGATCAATGTCGTTCGTAAACGTGCCGGTGCTCCGGACATCGCTGCTTCACAGGCTACAATGGACTTCCTGCTGGATGAACGTATCCGCGAATTAGTAGGAGAAGAATTACGCCGTCTGACATTGGTTCGTACCGGTAAGCTGGTAGAACGTACCAAAAAGTACAATTCTTACAGCAACCAGATCGACGAACATCATGCTTTATGGCCGATCCCGCAAACGATTATCGACTCCAACACGGGAGCTGATTTTCCACAGAATCCGGGTTATTAACAGATAAATGAAAGTATGTGTGACAAAAGTCACACATACTTTATATAATACATTTTCTAAAATAATTCACCATGAAACGTATCTTACACTCATTTCTGATTCTTATCACACTGGTATTCAACGCATCTGCCCAGGATTGGCTGATCGACGGTTCTTCCTACAAGTCTAATGTACAGACTACCCATGAGGGGAAACGTCTCGAACTGAGCAACGGCCTCCTGCGCCGTACTTTTCTGCTTGCCCCTAACGCAGCAACCATCGCCCTTGACAACCTGATAACCGGACAAAACGAATTACGGGCAGTGCGCCCTGAAGCCCTCCTTGTCATCAATGGAAAAGAATACCCTGTCGGAGGACTGACCGGGCAACCCGTCAATAACTTTCTGACAGAAGAATTTATCGACACGATGCAGGCTTGCGACTCAGCCTTTATGTTAGTCGATTACCAGATAAGCGAAAGCAAAGAACGCTTTCCCTGGAAACCCAACTCTCAATGGATCTCGAATGTATATCCCTGGCCGGCTCCGGGAAAACGGATCACATTCAATTACCAGGCACCGGCAACAGCTCCCCTGGAATGTAAAGAGCTGAGAGTACGCGTCATCTACGAACTGTATGACGGTGCCCCTATCCTTGCTAAATGGATCGAGATCGAAAACAAAGGGCCGGAAACCGTTACGCTCGACTCTTTCAAATCTGAAATACTCGCCTTAGTGGAAACCGCCCCGAAAGTACATTACGGCGAACCGCACGAAGTACGCATGATGGCACAAGAGCCGGGTGCTTACACCCAAGATTTTCGTAAACAACCGGTACAGACAGATGCACCACGTGACTATATAGACCGTTTCACCCAGCTGTTTGTCGTTACCGACTATGCCATGGGCGGCGATATGGAAGCAATGAAAGATAATCCCGCTGTCCGCTGGGTGTTCGACCATCCCGAATATGAATTTACCGGAATACGTTACTACGGGCAATACAAACCCGCCCGTCTGGAAGTCACTCCCTTGCTCGGCCCCGGAATGGAAATCAAGGCCGGTAATAGTTTTGAATCCTGTACGGCATTCGAGATGCTACGGGATGCGACCGACCGGGAACGACGTGGCTTGGCAGAATGTAAGTTCTGGCGCATGATGGCTCCCTGGACACAGGAGAATCCGATATTTATGCACGTACGCCAATCAGATAGCGAAGCGGTCAAACAAGCCATCGACCAATGTGCCGCCGTCGGCTTCGAAATGGTCATCATGACTTTCGGCAGCGGATTCAAGATTGAGAATGATTCAGCTTCTTATCTGCAACGAATGAAAGAATTAAGCGACTATGCCGCCGGAAAAGGTATCGCCATCGGAGGTTACTCCCTGCTGGCTAGCCGAGGAGCAAAAGAGACAGACGCCGCAATTAGTCATAGAACCGGGAAACCGGCCAAAACACGTGAAGAAGGTAGCCGGTTCGGCGTATCTCCCTGTATCGCATCCGATTGGGGAGATACCTACTTCCGTAAATTACAGAATTTCTTTACGACAACAGGCATGAACGTCTTTGAAAACGACGGTTCGTATCCCGGAGATCCCTGCGCTTCCACTTCTCACAGCGGGCACAAAGGGTATCTCGATTCCCAATGGCAGCAATGGAAGAAAATCAGCTCCTTCTATCGTTGGTGCCGGGCGAACGGAGTCTATCTGAACGTTCCGGACTGGTATTTCCTCAGCGGTTCCAACAAAACACCGATGGGATATGTAGAGACCAACTGGTCGTTACCCCGTGCCTATCAGGAAATCATCGAACGACAAAATATCTATGACGGAACCTGGCAGAAAACACCCAGCATGGGATTCATGTTCGTTCCCCTCACCCAATATCACGGAGGAGGTGAAGCTGCTACGATCGAGCCTCTGAATGAGCATCTGGACCATTACGAAACACGGCTCCGGAATCTGTTCGGGGCAGGCGTACAAGCTTGTTATCGCGGACCGCGTCTATACGACACCGAAGCAACAAAAGAACTCGTAGACAAATGGGTCTCTTTCTATAAAAAATACCGTCAGATACTGGATTCCGACATTATCCACCTCCGCCGACCCGACGGACAAGACTGGGATGGGATCATGCACGTAAACCCGACACTGAAACAGAAAGGTTTCATCTCCGTTTACAATCCGCTGGACGTTCCCGTACACAAAGAGATCAAAATTCCTCTTTATTATACGGGGCTGACCGATAAGGTAACCATAAAAGAACAAGACAAAAATATGCAGGTATACGCATTGGAACGCGACTATTCCGTCACCATCCCTATTACTATACCAGCCAAAGGATATAACTGGTATATCGTTGAATAACATAAATATAAGCATCTAATAGTAAGATCATGATCATCAATAACACATCTCCCAAACGTCTGCTTCTTTGCTTTTTATTCGGGATACTCCCCATGCTGAGCGCAGATTGCTACAACCTGCAGGCTTCAAAGCCCGGCATACCCAAAAAGCAGAAGAACATCTATCACAAAGGATGGATCGACTTCAATAAAAACGGAGAAAAAGATATTTACGAAGATCCTTCCCAGCCCATCGACAGACGGGTGGAAGATCTGCTCAAACAAATGACAACCGAGGAGAAAACCTGTCAGCTAGGTACAATCTACGGATATGGTGCCGTGTTGAAAGATACTCTTCCAACGCCGGAATGGAAAAACCGGATCTGGAAAGACGGTATCGGCAACATCGACGAACATCTGAATGGAGAATGGAAACGTACTTCCCTGGATTATCCCTACTCCAATCACACAGATGCCATGAATAAAGTACAGGCTTTCTTTGTGGAAGAAACACGTCTGGGAATCCCTGCCGACATGACCAACGAAGGGATCCGCGGACTAAAGCATGAAAAATCGACATTCTTCCCGGCACAGATCGGACTAGGATGTACCTGGGATAAAGAACTTGTCCGTGAGATCGGCCGTATCACCGGAGAAGAAGCGAAAGCCCTAGGATATACAAATGTCTACTCTCCCATTCTCGACCTGGCACGCGACCCACGTTGGGGACGGACCGTCGAAAGCTACGGAGAAGATCCTTATCTTGCCGGAGAACTGGGACGACAACAGGTACTTGGCATCCAGAGTAACCGGGTGGTATCCACCCCCAAACACTTCGCCATCTATGGAGTGCCTGCCGGAGGTCGCGACTGTGAATCACGCACCGATCCACATGCCACTCCACAGGAAGTACACGAACTTCACTTGGAACCGTTCCGTATCGCCTTCCAGGAAGCCGGAGCCCTGGGAACCATGTGTGCCCATAACGACTATAACGGCACTCCGGTCAGTGCCAGTTATTATCTGATGACCGAATTAATGCGAAACCAATGGGGATTTAAAGGATATATCGTATCCGACAGTTGGAGCATTGATAAAAATAAAAAGTTCTATCACATTGTAGATAATGAAGAAGAAGCCGTTGCCAGCGAGTTGAATGCTGGGTTGAATATCCGCACATTCTTCCAAAAACCGGAAATATTTATCGAAACGTTACGAAAAGCCTTGACAAACGGCTTGGTAGAGGAAAGTACCCTGGATCAGCGCGTACGGGAAGTTCTTTATGTCAAATTCTGGCTGGGACTTTTCGACGAACCTTATGTAAAAGACCCCCAACTCGCAGACCGGATAGTCAACAGCGAGAAAAACCGGACTGTTTCATTACGTGCCGCCCACGAATCCATCGTCTTACTGAAAAATGAAAAAAACAGGTTGCCTTTGTCAAAAGACATCAAAAACATTGCGGTGATTGGTCCGTTGGCGGATGAATACAAATCGTTGACTTCCCGTTACGGCTCCCATAATCCGGAAATAATAACCGGTCTGCAAGGACTGAAGAATTTGTTGGGAGACAATGTAAATCTGATGTATGCCAAAGGTTGTAATGTCCGGGATAAAAACTTCCCGCAAAGCGATGTGATGTTCTTTGAACTGAGCGATAAGGAAAAAGAAGAAATCGACGAAGCCGTAGAGATTGCCCGAAAAGCTGAAGTTGCAATCGTTTATGTAGGCGATGACTTCCGTACGATCGGTGAATCCAGGAGTCGTGTCAACCTGGATCTGTCGGGTAGGCAAAAAGAGCTGGTACGTGCTGTACAGGCAACCGGTACTCCGGTCGTATTAGTACTATTCAACGGCCGGCCGGTCACATTGAATTGGGAAGATACCCATTTACCGGCCATCGTTGAAGCCTGGTATCCCGGGGAGTTCTCCGGACAAGCGGTTGCCGAAGTGCTGTTCGGTGACTATAATCCCGGAGGAAAACTCTCTGCCACCTTTCCGAAATCGGTCGGACAAATTCCCTGGGCCTTCCCTTTCAAACCAAATGCTACAGGTAAAGGTTTTGCACGGGTGGACGGCGAATTGTATCCGTTCGGCTACGGACTCAGCTATACCACCTTCGAACTAAGCGACCTTCAACCGACCATTGCAAAAATAGCCGATGGAGACACCTTGACCGTTACCTGCAAAGTAAAAAACACAGGTTCGGTAAAAGGCGATGAAGTCGTCCAGCTTTATCTGAACGACGAAACATCTTCCATCTCCCGCTTCGAAAAAGAATTATGCGGCTTCGAACGTGTCTCTCTGGAACCGGGTGAAGAAAAGACAGTCACTTTCAAGGTAAACCGCCGTGCTTACGGCATGTATAACGATCAAAATGAGTTTGTAGTAGAACCCGGGAAGTTCTTCCTGTCTGCCGGAAATTCATCCCAATCGACTCCTTTAAATGCAGAATTTTATGTGGAATAAGTTAATGATAGTCCTGTTGCTGCTAGTAGGCAGCCAGGCTATTTTTTCCCAGACATGGTTGGATAAAACCGATAAAAATATCCTCCAATATATTTCAGAGAACAAGGAACGCATCGAAAACTGTAAACAGACCGATACGCTCTTCATTATGACCGACCAGGAAGAAGATGAATTAGGACGCTTATTCAAAGTGTCCTATCGCTTCTATTTGGAAAATAATGTATGTGTGTCCTACGAACGTTTGTTGCCGATTCATCGTTATTGGGCAGCTACGCTCCTGGAAGAAATTTCTTTGCAGGAAGCTGAAGCTTCAGGAGAGGAAATAGATGTAGACGGAGAAACATTGAACACGATCTATACTTTCGATGACTACCAGATACATCTTTCATTAAAAGATGACCTGTTAATCCTACTTTATACCAAATGCACTCCTTAGTTATATTCAACTTAAGGAGTGCACTTTAAAATATAAATCTTCGTTGTATAATCCTCTCTTTTTTATCTGAAGGCTTCCACTCGATAACCCTTTTCCCGTAAAAGACAAATAACTCCATTTTTACCCGGTAAATGACGAACACCGACTGCTATGAATGTCGGATTATCTTTAATTAATCCGGGTAACTTTTGTACCCAGTCCCGGTTCCTTTGGTCTATCATCTTTTCTAAAAAATCGTCATATTCCTTACTATACAGAGGTTCATCCTGAAAAGCCGAACGAATCTTTTTCTCACAATCAACTATACGGTTTATATCCTGTGACCGGTAAGCACTATGCAATTCATCTATCAAAAGAGTCTGTACTTTCTGGTCTCGTAAAGCGATGATCAACTGGGAGGCTTCCTCTTTCAGATTACCCTCAGGAAATAACATATCCAATTGTTCCTTGATTGTCTCCAAACCCAACACATTATATTGCTTGTCTTTTGCACTTGTGTACAATACCACATCCATGACCTGAGTACGCATACTATCAATTTGCCCCTGGCTGTATCCTGCCTTCACCAGCTTAGCTTGTTCCTCCAGCTGCCTAAGTACCAATGCCAGAAAAGCCGGCTTCAAATACATTTTATCCAAAGGAACATTCATTCGGCTAACCAACACAGAGTCCAGAAATGAATATTCAGGTTCATCCAATAAATTTGTATAAGAAGTATCCCTTGGCAATTTGGGGTCAAATGAAGACATAAACTCTTCCATATTATCTATATTTTCTGCTTCTCCCACATATTGCGTACAGGTATCGAACGCTTTTTGAAAACCGGGAATACTATCAACATAACTATACAATATATCGAAAGTTCCATGCCACGTTCCCAAAAGATAAGAAGGCTTTTCAAGCCCATTTCCTGAGATTTCCCACAACACACCTCCTTCAAGATCCTTTTGGGAAGAAAAGGAACAAGACAAAAAAGCAAAAAATAAGACAAGTACTGAAACCAAATTTTTATACATAACAGCCTATCTTATAAGGGTAACTTACTTACATCCACCTCCGGAACAGTGCCATTCGGCTGACGGGTAAACATAGATTTAAACTCTGTATTATCATTGAAGAAACCGCCGTTACGAAGGAAAAACATATTATCAGCCACACCACCCGCATAATCCTGACGGACCCCGGCACGGGCTGTAGCATCATAAGTAAACATACCTTCGGTAAGTTCTTTCCATTCTCCTTTTGCCGTACGTGCCCATTGGTTTCCGAAACGGACGCTACGTTCCAGATAGCCTTGTCCGGGTATAAAGTTTTCAAGGAAAGAATGTGCTCCGGTATACCACACATTTGTCTGCGGACGCAAGAACCCGGCTATCAGGCGCCATTGATTTTCTTCAGGGGCAAAAAACCAGGCATAATAAGCGGTATTTCCTTTCCCATCCGGATGAACGCGTGTAATTACACGATAAGTTTCACCTGCTTTCCAGGGATAAATCAAATAACTTTGTCCGCCAGAACCCTCATTACCAAACTCGCCGATATGAACGTCCTTTCCCTGTGCCAGTAATTTAATACGGTGATCTTCCGGTATCGCTTTCGGATCATCCGTTTCAAACGGGCTCCATACAGAAAATAAAATACGACGCTCTTTGTCGCTATTCGCCTGGATACCACAATATCCTTCCCCAAAACCATTGGTCATAAAATAACTACCTATTTTATCTTCTCCCTCAGGTACAGTTATTTCATTATAAAAATATTCAATCGGTTCTTCCGGCAAAGTATATTTCATGTGCACTGAAGGTCCGCGCATTCCCCAGTAAGGTTCAAAATCACGTATAAAATAAAGAGGTTCCCGGGCAGCCGGACCATCTATCAACAGTTCGGAAATACCGGCAAACTGAGTACCTTCTTTTTTCTCTCCCTGCAAATCCACACGCACATAACCTGGTTCAGAAAGTAATATGCTACCTACCGGAATAACCGTTTCCGCAGCATCTACGACCTTCACATCAAAACTCTTTCCGCCAAAAGTAACCTTCACCACCGACGGACCTTCCGTAGCAGAGGCTTTCAGGAACAGTTTCAATTCTCCTGCCTGGCTTACCTTAAACCACGATGAAAGAACAGCTTCGGGTCCCGTCCACGATTTGATACCTTCGGTTGAGACTTTCGCTCCATCTTTCCCTGCTGTCACATAGGTATTTCCACCCAACGGAACAACCACCGCATCCGCTGTCAGTTCTAACTGTTTCCCCTGACAACTGCACATCAGGACAGCTATACCCAATAAAAAAACTTGTTTAATCTTCTTCATTTTCTGTTTTTAGATTTAAAGCAAAACGGGACGGAAGTAACCTCGCTACTCTCCATCCCGTCTCCTGTTATTTTTTCCGCTACTAATCTACGGATATTATTTGATCATATCAAATCCTGTGTAAGGAATCAGCGCTTTCGGAATGCGGATACCTTCCGGTGTCTGATTGTTCTCAAGCAATGCAGCCACAATACGCGGCAAAGCCAAAGCACTACCATTCAGGGTGTGACACAGTTGAGTTTTTTTGTTTTCATCACGGTAACGGCATTTCAGACGGTTCGCCTGATAATTGTCGAAATTGGAAACAGAACTAACTTCCAGCCAACGTTTCTGAGCTTCGGAATAGACTTCGAAATCAAAACAAAGAGCCGCAGTAAAACTCATATCGCCACCACACAGACGAAGGATACGATACGGAAGTTCCAGTTTCTGAAGCAAACCTTCCACATGATCCAACATCTCCTGATGAGATTGTTTTGAATGTTCCGGCTTGTCGATACGAACCAGTTCCACTTTAGAAAACTCATGCAGACGGTTCAGCCCACGTACATCCTTACCGTACGAACCTGCTTCACGACGGAAACACTGTGTATAAGCACAGTTCTTGATCGGCAATTGCTTTTCATCGATGATCACATCGCGATAGATATTTGTTACAGGCACTTCTGCCGTCGGTATCAGATAAAGATCATCTACCTCACAATGATACATCTGGCCTTCTTTATCCGGAAGCTGACCTGTACCAAAACCGGAAGCAGCATTTACTACTGTCGGCGGCATGATTTCCATATAACCCGATTTGCGGGCTTCATCCAGGAAGAAATTGATAAGGGCACGCTGCAACTGAGCACCCTGTCCTTTGTAAACCGGAAAACCGGCACCGGTGATCTTCACTCCCAGATCGAAGTCGATCAGGTCGTATTTCTTAGCTAATTCCCAATGAGGCAGCGCATCTTTCGGCAACTCGGTTTCCATGCCACCCATTTTCTCTACCACATTATCTTCGGCAGCTACACCTTCAGGAACTTCATCATAAGGAACATTCGGAATTGTATAAAGCAGGTTCTGCATCTCTTCCGAAGCCTGATCCATTTCAGCCTGGATACCCTTGCTGATTTCCTTGATCTCGGCAACACGCTTTTTAGCAGCTTCGGCTTCTTCTTTTTTGCCTTCTTTCATCAGGCCACCGATTGCTTTCGACAGCGAATTTACCTCTGCCAGGTTTGTATCTAATTGATTCTGTGTACTACGTCTTTTATCGTTCAGTTCGATCACCTTAGCGATGCTTTCTTGTGCACCCTTAAAGTGTTTCTTCTCCAGGCCACGAATTACGCGGTCTGTTTCTTCCGTAATCATTTTAAGCGTCAACATACTTGCTCTATGTTTATTTATTTTGAAGTGCAAAGATACATAAAAATGCAACTTCTGCTCAGATGTTTACAAAAATATCTTACTTCACCCGACCGCCTGTTATCCAGCTCCGTGTATAATAGGGTTCGCTCAAGTTACTTACTATAACTCCTTTCGAAGTACTGGTATGGATAAATTTACCGTTCTTCAGATAAATACCGACATGGTTAGGTACTTTTTTCTTACCGCTCCCTGTCCTGAAAAACACCAGGTCGCCTTCCTGCAATTTACCCCGGCTAACCTTCCGGCAGTTATATTTCAGCATATCCGCCGACGAACGCGACAATTGTTTTCCATAAACCTCCCGAAAGACAATCGCCACAAATCCGGAACAATCGACTCCCCGTTTCGTACTTCCTCCCATCCGGTGAGGCGTACCGAGCCATTTAGCTCCCTCATTATAAAGGAATATATTATCATCGGGAGTAATACGGACTCCATACAAACGCGATAATTCTTTAGGCCCTTTAAAGTCAGCCGGAAGTGCAACACGCTTCTTGCTACCGCAGGATGTCAGTGCCAGAATAAACAAAAGCATCCAGAGATGGGATATGATAAAATTTCTACAAGTCATGACTTATCATACAACTAATTTTAGGGATATAACCACAAATATAGTATATTTCCAATAAGCTTTTAGGGTTGTAGCCCCAAAAAACCTGCAATACTATTCTTTTGTTATGGTTATAACCCTAAACAGAAGTCCTCAAAGACAGGATATGATGAAATTTCTACGAGTCATAATTGTTCTATAAGACCTATATCAGACTCACTCCGTCTTTATCGACTTCACCGGATTGGCAATGGCAGCTTTCAGTGACTGGAAACTAACTGTCAGAAGGGCTATCAGGGTGATCAGCAAAGCAACCCCAACAAAGATATTCCAACTGAGCACAATACGATAAGCATAATCTTTCAGGTAACGAGTACCGGCATATAATGAGACAGGAATACCTATTACAAAAGAAATAAGCAGAAGCACCATATACGCTTTTCCCAACAGGAAAAGTATATCTATTATCTTAGCACCCAAAACCTTACGGATACCGATCTCTTTGGTTCGTTGTTCGGCAGAGAAAGCACTTAACCCCAATAATCCTAAACAGGATATGAAAATAGCCAGCACGGCAAACAAGGCGGACAGTTTTTCTACCAGATGTTCATTCTCGAATAAACGATCGAAATCGTCAGTCATAAAGGTCGGTTCGAATGCGTGATACGGCGTAAAAGAACGTAATACAGTTTGCACCTGCCCTATTGCTTTGTATGTCTCGATATCCGGTTTCAGACGGACAAACAATAGGTTCGTTCTTTTCGGATCATAAAAAAACAATGCCGACGCCGGTTCGATTGCATAAAAATCATCGAACACAAAATCTTTCATAATACCTACGATTTCCCATTTACGTTCTGCCGACTGTCCGATCTGTCCTCCTATACGTCCTTCTTTTCCCATTCTTTTTGCCAGAGTTTCATTGATAAGAACCCCAGCCTCCCCTTTATTATTTTTCTTAGTCGGATCAATATCCGTTCCGTCTATAAGTTTTATACCGGCAGCACCGATTAAACCTTCCGATACAAAATTCACAGAGACATAGGCATCATCCTCCGGATCTTTCCCATTCCAGACCCAGGGATTGGTTTTCATACTCGAATTCAGGATCTGATTGGCAGAAAATCCACATTTCTCTACCACACCTGTATTTCTCAATTCGTTCAGCACAGCCGATGACGAATTATATAACTCAGCCGTGACAGAAAAACTCACCAGATTGTCTTTTACTATCCCGATATCACGTTTTTGTATCAGTTGTATCTGAAGATAAATAACAAAAGTGCTGCAAATCAGAATAAATGCCATCGTAAACTGAAAGACGACTAACCCCTGACGTATCCATGCGGCACTCCCCCCTTTACTCACTTTCTGCATTTTCAACGTAGCCAACGGATTGTAAGAAGATAAATACAAGGCTGGATAACTGCCTGCCAGAAAAGTACAGAATAACCCGATTACCAACAACCCTATCACAATCGTCGGATTAAGAAGACTGAAGGATAACCGGACACCTATAAATTCATTAAACAAGGGAAGACTCAGCCAGATCAACCCGACCGACAACAAAAGGGCTATCGACGTTATCAGTCCCGACTCCACCAGGAATTGCCTGATCAGGTACTTCCTTTTAGTCCCGAACGTTTTCCGTACCCCGACTTCCAATGCCCGCTTTTGAGAACGGGCTGTCGACAGGTTCATAAAATTAATACAAGCAATCAGCAGAATCAATACTCCGATCAGAAAAAAGAGCGAAACAGTCTTAATATACCCCCCTCCGGTTTCCACCCCATTTTTATACTGCCCGTATAAAAGCATTCTATTCAAAGGATAAAGAAATATATGAAAACTTTTATACGTCGGACCAGCTTTCAGGAAAGACAGTTTGTCCAATTTATCATTCAACAATTTTAAATCGACACCCGGTTCCAGTTCGACATAAGTATGCAACCAGGAAGCCCCCCATTCGCCTATATCGAATACTTTTTTTACTTTCTGCTCCATGATACGAAAAGGAATCAACCATTCAAACTGAAAGGAGGTATTATCCGGCATATCTTCAAACACACCCGTCACTTGATATATAGCCCCTTCATTGACAAGGCCTTTTCCTATCGGGTTTTCGTTCCCATAAATCTTCCGGGCCATCGAACGACTGAGGATGATCGAATATTGGGGTTCAAAGACATAGGATATATCTCCGTATATAAACTCCATTCCGATCATATTAAAGAGAGAAGAATCGGCATATGCACCTTTTTCCTCAAAAGAGTTTGTCGTATTCTCCGGCACAAAAACGAGTGTTTCACTATTGTACCTGGCACAACTTTTCACTTCCGGAAAGTCATCATCCAAAGCTTTTGCTAGTAAATTATTTGATTCAAAAGAAGTGATACACTCACCCGATCCCGGATAATAGTGATAAGCACTGACATATATATTCCGGGAATTGGGGATTGCCTTATTGAAATTCACCTTGCTCTCGACCCAAAGAAAGATCAGTGCTGCCGAAGTAATTCCGATTGCCAGCCCGACGATATTCAATAAACTATATGTTTTACTCCGGAAAATAATCCGGATAGATCTTCTTATATTCATTTGTGTAAGTCTTTAGTTTGTAGTGTAAGCCAATTCTTTCAGGAAATTTTCTGTAACCGGTTTCCCATCCAGCATGTGAACGATACGATGACTGTAACGGGCATCATGTTCACTGTGCGTCACCATAACGACGGTAGTACCCGCATCGTTGAGAGAAGTCAGCAGATCCATAATTTCCAGACCATTCTGGCTATCCAGATTACCGGTAGGCTCATCTGCCAGGATCAGCTTCGGGTCATTGACAATTGCCCGGGCAATTGCCACTCTCTGCTGCTGTCCGCCGGAAAGCTGTGACGGGAAATAGTTACGCCGGTGATTTAACAAAACGCTTTTTAAAGCCTTTTCCACCTTCATCTTCCGCAGGGAAGCTTTCATTCCGCAATTTTCCAGAGGTAATTCGATATTCTCGAATACGGTAAGTTCCTCGATCAAATTGAAGCTCTGGAAGACAAACCCTATATTCTCCCGCCGCAAGTCACATCGTTTATTTTCATTCAGGCCGGTCATTTCGACGCCATTAAGAAGATAAAAACCCGAAGTAGGATCGTCGAGCAATCCCAGAATATTCAGCAAAGTAGACTTACCACATCCTGAAGGCCCCATGATAGCAACAAATTCATGTTCCTTTACGTGAAGCGACATATTATCCAGCGCAATCGTCTCAACTTCATCCGTTCGGTATACTTTTCTCAAATCATTTATTCGAATCATAGTTTTATGAATTATTCAGTATATTACATATTATCAGGAACAAGTAGCGTACCAAAGCATTAACGCACTATCTATTAACCCATTAGTCAAATGCGCTAATTTCCAAAGTGTCCATTAACGGACACCTTCTGTATGCCTGTGGACAAAAAACAGAAACGACTTTGGGATTCACCTCATTCTTGATATATTTGCAACCTACTAAAAAAGAGTTGTTATGAACTTACACCAGGCAAATATACTGATTGTTGATGATGATAAAGACGTTCTGACCGCAGTTCGTTTCTTGCTGAAGATGGAAGCAAAAACGGTATTGACCGAAACGAACCCTGAAAACATCCATAAACTGATCATGACAAACGATATCGACATTGTTATGTTGGATATGAATTTCAGAAGCTCCATCAATACCGGCAATGAAGGTTTGTACTGGTTGAAGGAAATCAAGAAATGGAAACCGGCTCAATCCGTTATCATGATCACGGCCTATGCCGATATAGATCTGGCAATCAAAAGCCTGAAAGAAGGGGCAGCCGACTTTATCGTTAAACCCTGGCATAATGAAAACCTGATAAATCTCCTGACGGAAACATTATATAAACAGACATCTCCTGAGATCAAAGAAAAGATAAATGAAAGGAAAACAGATGTAAAGATTATAGGTGCTTCGGAAAGCATGCAGCTATTGTTCCATAAATTACAAAAGATAGCACCTACCGATGCCAATATATTAATACTGGGAGAGAACGGTACAGGTAAGGATCTGGTAGCCCGTTATATTTATCAGTTATCTCTCCGCCGAAACTACCCGTATATAAAAGTGGATGTAGGTTCCCTGACAGAGACTCTTTTTGAAAGCGAGCTTTTCGGACATAAAAAAGGAGCCTTTACAGATGCACGCGAAGACCGAACCGGATTAATCGAGGCGGCCGACAAAGGCACGCTCTTTCTGGACGAAATAGGTAATATTACTTTGCAACAACAGGCCAAACTGCTGACCGTATTACAAAACCGGGAGGTAACACGCCTGGGAGCCAATGCACCGACACCGGTAGATATTCGTTTATTATCCGCAACCAATCTTCCGCTACGGGAACTGGCTAATGAGACACATTTTCGCAGGGACTTGATCTACCGGATCAATACGGTAGAAATAACAGTGCCTCCTCTCCGTGAACGGGGCGAAGATATCATCCTGCTGGCAGAACACTTCCTGGAGATATATGAGAAAAAGTATTTCAAGCAAAAGTTCCGTTTATCCGACTCAGCCAAAAAGAAACTGATGCTGTATCATTACCCGGGAAATGTACGCGAATTGCAATATACCATAGAAAGAGGTGTTATTATGTCCGACAGCAATGTGCTGAAAGCGGAGGATATCACCTTCTCGCCGATGGAACAACCGGAAGAAAACAACCAACCGATACCGACCCATAATCTGGAAGATCTGGAAAGAACCGCTATCGAACAGGTGATCCAAAAACATAACGGAAACATATCACAGGCTGCTAAAGAGCTGGGACTGACCCGGGGAGCTTTATACCGTCGGTTAGAAAAATACGGACTATGACTATCCTGTTATCCAGTATAATTGCCGTACTCCTTATATATATAATGTACGTACGGAAAAAGACCAACCGGGAGATCGACGAATTTGCCGAGTCTATCCTTTACAAAGATTTCTCAAGAAAATATCCCCGGTTCCAGACCATCACGGACGCTTTCCTGAACCTGGCAAGCGAAAAAGAAGCGCAGCAACATTATCTGAAAGAGATGTTGGAACTGGTCGACACCGGCATTCTCGCCTATGAGATAGAAACACACGAAACATTGTGGATGAACGACTCTTTTACAACTATGCTCAATATTCCCCATATAAAGAACATCAACTGGTTGAAAAAACAAAATGAAGATCTGTTCAATGAATTGCTCGATATTCCGGTAAATGAAAGTACATTGATCACGATCCATGCCCGGAAACAAACCATCAAAACGATGACCAATGCCTCCATTTTCCAAACAGGAGGAAAAACCTATAAACTGATAGCTTTCCATAATGTCAGCGCTACTATGGAAGAGGTTGAATCGGGGGCCTGGAAAGGATTGCTTAATGTGATGACTCATGAAATAATGAATTCTATCGTCCCCGTCTCCTCCCTTTCGGATACGCTCAGAAGAAAAATACATGTCCTGAAAGAAAGATCATCCCAACTGTCAGAGCCGGATCTGGAAGATATGGAACTGGCATTGGATACAATACATCGCCGCAGTGACGGGTTGCTACGTTTCGCCGAGACGTATCGCAGTTTGAGCCAGAAGATAGTGCCCGATATGAAATCCTATAACCTCTACGACCTGTTGAACTCCATTCATTCCCTGATGAACCCTTCCTTGCAGCAAAAAGGGATCGAATTCACTCTCAAAACGGACGATCCGGACGTAACGGCCTATATAGACAGAGATCTGATCGAACAGGTGATAATCAACTTCGTAACCAATGCCGCCTATGCTATTTGCGAAAAAAAGAAGCCGGAAATACATCTCTTCTCCGGTTGCGATGCCGAAGGGCATCCTTATGTCACCGTTGCCGATAACGGATGCGGTATATCCGATGCGGTACGCGACAAAATATTTATCCCCTTCTTCAGTACAAAGAAAAACGGTAACGGCATCGGCCTGAGTATCTCCCGGGAAATCGTCAAGTTACATAACGCTAAGTTGCATGTGCAAAGCCAGGAAAAGGCGGGAAGTGCTTTTACTGTTTTGTTCAATCCCCAAGGCTAACATTTGTTTCATCTTAAGAAACGTTTGTTCCTACTCGAAGAAACAACTGTTTCTCCTAAGTGAAACAAAATAAAAAAGCGAAACATCCTTTCGGATATTCCGCTTTTCTTATTCTTTTCGAGTAAAGCGAATTATGCTTCTGCTACGATTTCCTGAATAGAAACGAAAGATCTGTTTTCTTTACCTCTACGGAAAGTAACAACACCATCTTTCAAAGCGTACAACGTATGATCTTTACCGATACCAACGTTTTCACCCGGATGATGAACTGTACCTCTCTGGCGAACCAAAATGTTACCAGCTTTAGCTACTTCACCACCAAAAAGCTTAACACCTAATCTCTTACTTTGTGATTCACGGCCGTTCTTAGAACTACCAACACCTTTTTTATGTGCCATTTCTTTTTTTCTCCTTTAAACGTTAAGCAACAATTTCTTTTACACTCACTTCAGTGAACTGCTGACGGTGACCGTTCAGTTTACGATAACCTTTTCTTCTCTTCTTGTGAAAGATCAGCACTTTATCACCTTTTACCAGCGGAGACAGTACTTCACATACTACCTTTGCGCCATCAACTGTAGGAACACCTACTTTTACATCACCATTGTTGTCAACCAACAATACTTTGTCAAACTCAACAACAGCACCGCTTTCTGCGTTCTGAATGTGATGAACGAACAATTTCTTTCCTTCTTCAGCTTTGAACTGCTGTCCGTTAATTTCTACGATTACGTACATCTGTCTTTTTATATTTAAACAGGTTATGTCCCGGGGGTGGATACATATTAGGTATCACTTGTTTACCCTCTGCAGAATTTCAGACCGCAAAATTACTGTTTCCGAATATATTATGCAAGGATTAACTGGATTTTTTTATTCATCCCAGAAGAATTGTTTATCTTTATGACTGAATTTTATCAGTTGAATAAAATATTATTCCGTATGAAATACAAAATAACCACTTTGGTCGAAAACTGTGTCTACGGACGCCAACTGCGTGCAGAACATGGTTTGTCATTATATATCGAAACCCCTGAATATAATATACTTTTCGATACAGGCGCCTCCGACTTGTTCATTCATAACGCCCATATACTGAATATCGATCTGAAAAAGACAGACTACCTGATCCTTTCACACGGACACAGCGACCATACCGGAGGCTTACGGCATTTCATGGCATTGAATGAAACGGCAAAGATTGTCTGTAAACAGGAAATTCTTTGTCCTAAATTCAAAGATGACAGAGAAAACGGGATCAGGGAAGTACCGGTGTCCGAACGTTCCCGCTTCTTATACATTAATAGTATAACAGAACTGGTTTCCGGAGTTTTTATTTTTCCTCAGATAGAAATTTCCGATCCGGAAGATACACACTTCGATCGTTTCTATACCCGGGGCAATACGGGTAAAATCCCTGATAACTTTGAAGACGAACTGGCATTAGCTCTGACAACTAATAATTCTTTTTCAATCATCAGTGCCTGTTCACACCGGGGGATCACTAATATTTACCGGACAGTACGAGATAGATTCCCTGCCTTATCTCCCGATCTGATCCTGGGAGGCTTCCATATCCACAATGCTGCAACTGAGAAATTTGAAGTGATCGCCAATCACTTTAAAACAAATCCGGTCGAACGAATTGGTACTTGTCATTGTACAGGGGTCGATAAATACGCCCTCTTCCATCAACAATTCAACGACCGTGTATTTTACAACTACACAGGAAATGTTATCGAGATAAAATGACTACTTAAAACTTTTTCAGCTCCTGATACAATCGTTGTACCGGCAACCCCATCACATTATAAAATGATCCGTTGATGGCCTCCACACCGATATACCCGATCCATTCCTGTATACCATAACTACCGGCTTTGTCGAACGGACGATATTTATCTACATAATAGATAATATCATCCTCTTCCAGCTTCGCAAAGCTGACGGCCGAAGCTACAGAGAAAGAGATACTCTTCTCTTTGGTCGTCAAGCAAACTCCTGTCACAACCTCATGGACATGATCGGACAAATAGTTTAACATTTCGATCGCCTCTTCACGATTTGCAGGTTTACCCAAAATACGATCGTAAGTAGCCACGATGGTATCAGCCGTAATCAGCAATTCATCATCAGTCATTTTTTCCAGATACGCTTCCGCCTTCCTGCGGGCGATATGCAAAGGAATCTCTTCTGCCGTCAATGTTTCAGGATACGATTCATCGATACCGGGAATCACCTCGACCTCAAACTCGAGATCAAGTCCGGACAATAATTCTTTCCGGCGAGGCGAGTTAGACCCCAGTACAATCCGGTATTTACGTAGGTTAGTCAACATATGTTTCATTGTTATTACCATCCGAAGGCTTCCGCGCTCATCCAATGGCCTTGTGCTTTCATTGTTTGTTCTATCACATCGCGGGCAACACCTTCGCCCCCGTTACGCAAGGAGATATACCTGGCAATCTGTTTGATTTCCGGTGCGGCATCGGCTGGAGCTACAGGCAATCCCACCAGCTTCATCACATCATAATCCGGAATATCGTCGCCGGCATACATAACCTCTTCCGGTTTTAACCCGGTCTTTTGCAGAAAATCATGGAAGTCATGTATCTTTACAGCACTGCGCATATATATATGTTCGATACCCAACCGGGAGAAACGAATTTGTACGGCTTCCGTATAGCCACCGGTAATAATTCCAACCTGATAGCCTTTCTTTACAGCCAACTGCAAGGCGTAACCGTCTTTGATATTGACTGTACGCATCGGATCGCCATCAGGATGAAGCGGGATCACGTCGCACGACAACACACCGTCTACATCGAATACAAATGCTTTTATCTTTGTCAGGTCATAATTGATACTACTCATTTTGGGCCTCCTTATGTATGCTCCGGCTTAGAAGCTGGTAGATCGCTTTCATATCCGGATCGTCCAGCATAGCCAGATGTTTATTGATCACATTTTCATCATACCGGATCGCCGGACCGGTTTGAGCGGCTGACGGCGACATGGAATGTATTTTTGCTGCCGTCTCATCGATAAGCGGCAACAGGACATCCGCCGGGATGGATTCGTTTTCCAGCAATTTATAAGATAATGTATAAATATGATTGGTAAAATTACAGGCAAACACAGCTGCCAGATGCAGACTCCGGCGCTTTTCAGAAGACATGAAACGGACATTTTCAGAAAGAGCGCTGGCTATATTTTTCAGATAATCCGCCTCCTTCTCCGTATTGGCTTCCAGGAAAAAAGGGATTACGTCGAAACTCACATTCCGGCCTTTACTGAAAGTCTGCAAAGGATAAAGAACTCCGAATCTCCGGGTATATCCTTCAAAAACATTCATCGGCATACTTCCAGCCGTATGAACCCACATGCCGCTGTTCGGTTTGACTTTAGAAATCACCTCCTGCAAAACCGTATCCTTTAAAGAAAAGACATACAGATCCGCATCCTCCTGCAAGGCAGACAGATCGTTGGTCCACGGACATCCCAGCTGCACAGCCAACTGACGGGCACTCTCTTCCGTATGGCTATACACCTGCCCTATCTGCATTCCGACCCGTTGCATGGCAAGCGACAAACGTGTTGCCAGATTTCCGGCTCCGACAAAAACTATTTTCATGCTTCCTTATTTTCTTCCGGCATTTTAAATGTGCCCAGGTGAATCTTCTCCCACTGCAAATGAGCTTCATCAAACGGCTTACGCTCCTGGTCCTTATAACCGAAACCGATTATTGAAAGGACTTCCAGCTGATAAGGGATATCGAGCAGATCACGTACATAAGTATTTGCGTCGGTATCGTCTTCCGTCTGACGGTTACGTATCTGGCACCAGCAGCTACCTAGTCCCAGATCTTCCGCCTGAAGTTGCATATAGATAGAGGCAATAGAAGCATCTTCCACCCAGACGTCGCTTTCCATCACATTCGCTATAACCACAACAGCCAGTGCACACCCCTCAAGAAACGAGGAACCTGCCGCTTTACAGCCAGCCAGCTTTTTCAACATTTCCTTATCTTCCACCACTATGAACTGCCAGGGATTCTTACGCTTGGAAGCGGGAGCCATCAAGGCAGCTTTCAAAATCATTTCGACTTGTTCAGGTGAAAGCAACCGGTCAGTAAACTTACGCGTGCTTCTTCTATTCTTGATCAGTGTTGCAAAACTATCCATTTTTATCTTACTTTTGTACTATTAATTAATCATCTTCATCCAATAGGGAAGATATTTCTGAACAGGACAAAGATAAAGATTTTTTACACGCTGAATATACGCTTCCTTCATTTTTCGCGTTAGTAAAGCTATAACATTATTTATTATGAAGATTCGTGCGATAGCTGCACTGCTATTTATATTGGTTTCAATCAGTGCTTTTGGACAAAAGCATGTCAAAATAACGGGATATGTACGGGATGCCGACGGTAGTCCGCTCGAACTGGTACTCGTCCAGATAAAAAATACCCTGAACGGGGCTATGACAAATGAAAAGGGTTACTACTCGATCACAACCTCTCCGGGTGATTCCGTTGCGGTCATATTCTCATGCCTGGGTTACAATAAAGCGGAACGCATCCTGCCCAGCCTGCAACAGGATATGCGCCTGAATGTACAGATGAACTATACCAGTATCGACCTGGGGGAAGTTGTTGCCGTAGGTACCCGTTACCAGACCAGCACCCTTCAAACCATGAATGCAGATCGTGTCAAGCTACTCCCCGACCCTGCCGGAGGTAGTATCGAAAGTCTGGTGGTTACCTTCGCCGGGGTATCGTCCAGTAATGAATTAAGCTCTCAATATTCGGTTCGCGGCGGTAGTTACGATGAAAATATAGTTTATGTAAACGGCCTGGAAGTGTTCCGTCCGTTGCTGATCCGCTCCGGGCAACAAGAAGGTTTGAGTTTTATCAATCCGGACCTGACCGAAGCCGTAAACTTTGCCGCCGGAGGATTCGAGGCACGATACGGCGATAAAATGAGTTCCGTTCTCGACATTACCTATAAAAAGCCCAAGTTGTTCGAGGGCTCGGCATCCGCCAGTTTACTGGGAGCCAATGCTTATGTCGGGAGTGCAGTCGGAAAATTCACACAGATCACCGGTATTCGATATAAGACCGGACGCTCGCTGCTGAAAACAATGGATACGGATGCGGAATACCAGCCGGACTTCGTCGACCTGCAATCGTATATGACTTATCAGCTGGCTCCGAAATGGGAAGTGAACTTCCTCGGAAACCTGGCATCCAACACATTCAAATTTACGCCTAATAAGCGGGAGACCAATTTCGGTACGGTGGAAAACGCCCAACGTTTTGAAGTATATTTCCCCAACAGCCGCGAACGGGATAAATTCCAGACTTTATTCGGGGCACTGACCCTTAAACATAACCCGAACGAGAAAACAGAACTGGGTCTCCAGGCTTCCGCTTTTTCCAGCAAAGAGATAGAAACGTATGACATCACCGGCGAATACTGGCTGGGCAATGCAACAACAGAAAACAATAGCGGACAAGAAGCTCTTGAGGTAGCCCGTTATCACGAACATGCCCGCAACCGCCTGAGTTCTACGATTATGAATGTAGGCCATTACGGTAGCAGCAAGATCAGGAACAACACGATCCAATGGGGAGCGACCGTGCAGATGGAAAAAATAAACGACCGTATCAGCGAATGGGAAAAACGTGACTCGGCCGGATATTCGCTGCCTCAAACGGGAGATGGCGTCAACGTGATCTCCAACCTTTATTCGAACAATGATTTATCCAGTACACGTGTATCGGGATACATCCAGGATGTTTTCAAATTCCGTACCAAACAAGGAATGTTTACCCTTATCGGAGGTATCCGCGGAAGTTATTGGAGCTATAATAAAGAATTCATTTTCAGTCCGCGTGTATCCCTGGGATTCATTCCTAATTTCGACCAGAGACTGACATTCCGCGCAGCAACAGGTATCTATTACCAATCGCCGTTCTATAAGGAACTACGAACCACCGTACAGGACGCAGCAGGCAACGATGTCATCGAACTGAACAAAGATATCAAATCGCAACGCTCCATCCATTTCATTCTGGGCGGCGACTATACCTTCAAGGCCGGTGACCGTAACTTCAAGGTCAGCACCGATCTCTATTATAAAAAACTGGATGACCTCATCCCCTATACCGTCGACAACGTAAAGATCCGTTACTACGGTGAAAACTGCGCTAAAGGACATGCAATGGGTATCGATGTCAAATTCTTCGGAGAGTTTGTTCCGGGAACCGATTCATGGATCAGCTTCTCACTGATGAAAGCCGAACAAACGATCCGCGACAAAGTGACCGTTCCGATGCCTAACAGCCAGGGCTATAACGTGTCCTTATTCTTCCAGGATTATTTTCCGGGATACAAACGTGTAAAACTGAATCTGAAGGGCGTTATCTCCGGCGGACTTCCTTTTATTGCACCTCGCACAAAATACGAAGACGTCAAAAGTACATTCCGTACCCCGGCCTACAAACGTGTCGATCTGGGCTTCTCCTATCAGCTGGCCGGAGGCACCGATGCAATCATGGACCGCGGCTTCTTCCGCCACCTGAAAAACATCTGGATCGGGCTCGATGTGTTCAACTTATTTGACATAAAAAATGTTAGTTCCTACTACTGGATCACCAACATCGACAACCAGCAGTACGCAGTACCTAACTACCTGACAGGTCGACAACTCAACGCTCGGCTGATAGTTGATTTTTAGTCTGAAACCAACATTATTCAGGTTCTTTTGAACATATCATTTTCCTGTGGATAATAATTAATGAAATATTTCTTGATTCTTTAAAAAGAATGTACCTTTGCCATCAGAACAAAAAGCATTTATCAATTAATAAATTATTATTGACATGGAAATTACACATATTGAACATCTGGGCATTGCAGTGAAAAGTATCGAAGCTTGTCTGCCGTATTACGAAGAAATTTTAGGCATGAAATGCTATAACATCGAAGAAGTAGCTGACCAGAAAGTGAAAACTGCTTTCTTTAAAGTAGGCCAGACCAAAATTGAATTACTTGAACCGACCAGCGAAGACAGTACTATTGCTAAATTTATCGAAAAGAAAGGCGAAGGTATCCATCACATCGCATTTGCTGTACCTGACGTACAGGCAGCATTGAATGAAGTCGAAGAAAAAGGCGTTAAGCTGATCGACAAAGCTCCCCGTGGTGGTGCAGAAGGCTTGAACATCGCATTCCTTCACCCGAAATCAACTTGCAGCGTATTGACAGAACTTTGCATGCCGGGCAATAAATAATTCAGTTGACAGTTGACAAGTGACAGTTAACAGGTTGAATAACCTGAAAAAACTGTCAACTGTCAACTGTCACTTGTCAACTAATTTAGTTCATTTCTAACAACAAATCAGAAATACAATGAGTAACCAACTTGAAAAAGTAAAAGAGCTTATCGCTCTTCGCGAACAAGCCCGTTTAGGTGGTGGAGAAAAAAGAATCGAATCTCAGCACAAGAAAGGCAAGTACACAGCACGCGAACGTATCGCCATGTTGCTTGATGAAGGTAGTTTCGAAGAGTTTGATATGTTCGTTCAGCACCGTTGTACTAACTTCGGTATTGAAAAAACAAAATTCCTGGGTGATGGTATCGTAACCGGATATGGTACGATCGACGGACGTCTGGTCTACATCTTCGCACAGGACTTCACCGTATTCGGCGGAGCTTTGTCAGAATCACTGGCCATGAAGATTTGTAAAGTTATGGATCAGGCCATGAAGATGGGTGCCCCTGTCATCGGCTTGAACGACTCAGGTGGAGCACGTATCCAGGAAGGTGTTAATGCCCTGGCAGGATATGCAGAAATCTTCCAGCGTAATATCCTCGCATCCGGTGTTGTTCCCCAGATCTCAGGTATCTTCGGCCCGTGTGCAGGTGGTGCTGTTTATTCTCCGGCACTGACCGACTTTAACATCATGACACGCGGTACCAGCTACATGTTCCTGACTGGTCCGAAAGTAGTAAAAACCGTTACCGGTGAAGACGTAACCCAGGAAGAACTGGGTGGCGCAAGCGTTCACACAACAAAATCAGGTGTTGCCCACTTTGCAGTCGACACTGAAGAAGACGGTCTGCAACTGATCCGCAAATTGCTCAGTTTCCTTCCGCAGAACAACCTGGAAGAAACTCCGCTGATCGAATGTACAGACCCGATCGACCGTTTGGATGACGTATTGAACGACATCATTCCTGACAATGCAAACCAGTCATACGACATGTACGAAGTGATCGGAACAATCGTCGACAATAGCGAGTTCCTGGAAGTACATGCCGATTATGCTAAAAATATCATCGTTGGTTTCGCCCGTTTCAACGGCCAGTCTGTTGGTATCGTAGCTAACCAGCCGAAAGTAATGGCAGGCTGCCTCGACAGCAACGCTTCACGTAAAGCAGGCCGTTTCGTTCGTTTCTGCGACGCATTCAACATTCCTCTGGTAACATTGGTAGACGTTCCAGGATTCCTTCCGGGAACAGGCCAGGAATACAATGGTGTAATCCTTCACGGTGCCAAATTGCTTTACGCTTACGGCGAAGCCACTGTGCCTAAAATCACAGTCACCCTGCGTAAATCTTACGGTGGAGCTTACTGTGTGATGAGTTCTAAACACCTTCGTGGCGATATGAACTACGCATGGCCTACTGCTGAAATCGCTGTTATGGGACCGAGCGGAGCTGTAGAAGTAATCTTCGCTAAAGAAGTAGCTGCATCGGAAGATCCTGCAAAAGCAACCGCAGAAAAAGAAGCAGAATACAAGAAAGCATTTGCAAATCCATACAATGCCGCTCAGTACGGTTATATCGACGATGTGATCGAACCGCGTAACACTCGTTTCCGTATTATTCGTGCATTACAACAATTGCAGACTAAGAAGTTAAGCAATCCTGCTAAGAAACATGACAATCTGCCTCTATAATTCTTAAAACAGGAAATGAATATGATTAACAAAAAAATTGGAGTATTGCTGCTGTTCGTTCTGCTCGTTTCATTCGGAGCAAAAGCGCAGCGTGCAACCTCCATGCGAATAAATGAAGTGCTGGTCATCAACGACGACAACTTCGTTGACGACTATGGCAAACGCCACCCCTGGCTGGAGTTATTCAATACCTCTGCCGGTTCGGTAAACATAGCCGGTTGCTTCCTGACTGATGACAAGAACAACCCTAAAAAATATCCAATCCCCAAAGGGGATGTAAAAACGCTCATACAACCCCATCAGCATACATTGTTCTGGGTAGATGGAGAACCTGATCGTGGTACTTTCCATGTGAATTTCACTTTCGATCCGACAAAAGAAAACTACATTGCACTTTATGATGCCGATGGTAAAACTCTGATTGATGAAGTAACGATTCCTGCTTCACAAAAGCCGGATATCAGCTACGGTAGAATAATTGATGGTCAGGACAAATGGGCACAGTTAACAAAAGTGACTCCCGACACAAACAACCTGACGTTAGATTCTAACGAAAAGATTGAAAACTTCAAACGAAATGACTCGCTCGGTATCGGTATGACTATCACCGCAATGGTGGTTGTATTCCTGGGGTTGCTTCTTCTTTATCTCATCTTCAAACAGGTAGGTAAAGCAGCTATCGCTGCCAGCAAACGTAATGCACAGAAAGCCGGAGTACCAGCCAGTGCCAGTGCACCTGACGAGGTATCAGGAGAAGTCTTTGCAGCTATCGCTACGGCTCTGTATGAAATGAGCGATGACAACCATGACATCGAACATACAGTACTTACGATCCGCAAGGTTCGCCGTGCATATTCTCCATGGAGTTCAAAGATCTATAGCTTACGTGAAACTCCCAGAAAGTGATTATCTCTAAAAACAAACAAGAATGAAAAGTTTTAAATATACCATCAACGGTAACGTATATAAAGTACATATCAATTCAGTGGTTGACGACATCGCTGAAGTAGAAGTAAACGGTACTCCCTATAATGTAAAGATGGAGAAACCAGCAAAGAAACAAATGGTTACTCTGAAACGTCCGGCACAGGCTCCGACAACTCCTTCAGGCGAATCGGTTATTACACGTCCGGCCGCATCTACCACACAGGGAGCTGTTAAAACTCCGCTGCCCGGTGTTATCTTACAGATCAAATGCAATGTAGGCGACACAGTAAAAAGAGGACAAACACTTCTTATCCTTGAGGCCATGAAGATGGAAAATAACATCAACGCAGACCGCGACGGTAAAGTTATTGAAATTAAAGTAAATAAAGGAGATTCTGTACTGGAAGGTGCCGATCTCGTCGTAATCGGATAAGAGTATGCAAGAGAGTTTTATGTCATTCCTGGGTGAGAACCTACAGCTGTTCCTCACCTACACAGGGGTATATAATGCAACTCCCGGTCATATCGTCATGATATTGGTAGGTTTGCTCTTTATATTCCTTGCGATTAAATATGAATTTGAACCCATGCTGCTGATCCCTATCGGATTCGGTATCCTGATCGGTAATATTCCTTTTAAAGATGCAGGATTACAGGTAGGTATCTACGAACAAGGGTCTGTGCTCAACATCCTCTATCAGGGGGTGACCTCCGGATGGTATCCGCCATTGATCTTCCTCGGTATCGGGGCCATGACCGACTTCTCTGCTTTGATATCCAATCCAAAGTTGATGTTGATCGGTGCTGCTGCCCAGTTCGGTATCTTTGGTGCTTACATCATCGCTCTTCAGATGGGATTCGAACCGAACCAGGCTGGTGCTATCGGTATTATCGGTGGTGCCGACGGCCCTACGGCTATCTTCCTGTCTTCTAAACTAGCTCCGAACCTGATGGGTGCCATTGCGGTGTCGGCCTACTCATATATGGCGTTGGTGCCTATTATCCAGCCGCCGTTCATGAGACTGCTTACGACAAAGAAAGAACGTCTGATCCGTATGAAACCGCCGAGAGCCGTTTCTTCCACAGAAAAGATCATCTTCCCGATCGTTGGTCTGTTGCTGACTTGCTTCCTGGTTCCTTCCGGTCTGCCTTTGCTGGGTATGTTGTTCTTCGGAAACCTGTTGAAAGAAAGTGGTGTGACACGTCGTCTGGCAGAAACTGCCCGCGGTCCGCTGATCGATACAATCACGATCCTGTTAGGTATTACAGTAGGTGCTTCTACGCAGGCAACTCAGTTCCTGACCCTGAACTCTGTTAAGATTTTCGGTCTGGGTGCGTTGTCATTCGTAATCGCAACATGTGCCGGTGTATTGTTCGTGAAGTTCTTCAACCTGTTCCTGAAACAAGGTAACAAGATCAACCCGCTTATCGGTAACGCCGGTGTATCCGCCGTTCCTGACTCTGCACGTATCTCTCAGATCGTAGGTTTGGAATACGACCCGACCAACTATCTGTTGATGCACGCTATGGGTCCGAACGTAGCAGGTGTAATCGGTTCTGCTGTAGCAGCCGGTATCCTGTTAGGATTCTTGGGATAAGATTTAATCCGGGTATTCAATAAATACCTATAAACAAATAAAGGATGGCATGTGAAATGGATATTAAACTCCATTTTGCATGCCATCTTTGTGTTAATAGCAGTTCACTTACATACTTTATTCAACTACCATCGGACTTACTACCGGATCTGCCACTTCTTCCACTGTCGTTCCGACGAATAACCATATCATCAGAAGAACAATTGCTACAACTATCCCGATGATCAACCATACATTTTTCTTTTTCATACTTTTGCAAGTCTAATTCTTAATATATGACCATTAAACAACAGAAATCCGGATTTGGTTTAAAAATCATTATCTCTTCTTTTATTGTCTGTGTAGTTTTGGATATATGCAAAATATACTGTCATACTATCATATTCACAAATAAATCACTGATTATAAAACACTTAATACCATGATAGTTAAAACAAATAACTATCATGGCATCTATCATACACAATCCACACAAACAACTAACAATCAAGAATATAGTTCTTCCACGTAATAGCAATTTCCCCGTGTCGTCCGCTTATTGGGTACGCTATTTCGCTTCAAAAGCTTACCAAAATTGAGTATCATCTTCTTTGTGACAACAAAACCGGGCTGTTTCTCTGCAATTATATCCAATATCTCCGATGCCAGTAAAGGCTTTATCCCTTCCGTATCGTCCGGGATACAGAAATAACGTAAGAATAACTGTTCTTCTGCCGGTAATTGCTGGAAACGCCGGTTGTTCTCAACAATTGCCGCCTCCTCCTCATGTGTAAACCAGAAACGCTCCCCACGGCGCAGCATCTCTTTCGCTTCGGCATAAAGCTGTTCATAATCGACCGGCTGGATATAGTCGATCAATCCTTCTACCTCCACACAGACAAAACGACGGCTTCCGGTCGGATCGGTCAACAAATCGAAATTATTACTGGTAGCAATAAAGGTGGCATAACGCCGCAAGCTACGCGTCGTACTCTGGTAAGGCAACCGCGCATTGACCACAGCCTTTTGCAATACATGCTTCAGGAAACTCTGGTGTGACGGTTTTACCGAATCGAATTCGTCGATATTGATCAATGCATACCGATGCAAAGCCAGTTCCGCCTCTTTCTTGTTACCGAAATCGATGCTGTCGGTATAAAAAGGACGGAGCGGCGGAGGTAACAAATGCAGGCAATAGGTCGACTTGCCACACCCCTGGTCACCGACCAACAACGGCGTCGTACTGTTCCCATGATCCTTATCCAGTTGCATCCAATGGGCAACCATACTCAGGAACCAACGGTAAAAACAATCGCTCCACGACGGATTACTATTAGGAACCCTGTCGGCCATCGCACGGATATGCGGTTTCCCATCCCAAGCAGGGAGATTCGCCAGATACGACCCGATCGGATGGAATAGAGGGATCTGGTCGGAATTCACATACCGGTCTATATCTTTATCCCATACATTCAATCCTTCCTTCTGTGCTTCCAGACAAATACTGTTACGGACTTTCAGTGTATAAGGACGGTACACAAACTGTATGACTGAACGATCGAGATATTCCACTCCCCCGCTCATCTCATTCATACGGAAGAAATAACGCCTCGACATAAATTCATCCAGTTGCATTACCATCGAAAGACATTCCGGCAAAGGCAACTTATTTCCCATCGCCTTTTTCAACAAATAAACGGAACGGAATACCTGTCGTACCAATAACGCATGCGGCTCCAAAGCCTCATAACGCAAAGTCCATCCCACCGCTTCCTCCTCCGGGATACCCAGACGGCAACAATTTTGCGCCATCTCGGTAAACAAGGCATGCAGATCGTTGCTGTTACTCCCGGCAAACTTACGGACCGCCTCTACCAGCACGACACTGAACAACGTGGCTATCTGCGTATTACGTTCTACTCCGGGTAGTAGACGTTCGACCGGATCGGCCGGCATATCCTGAATAACACGCAGTTCGCTCTCACCCGGCATTTGCAACGGCTGTTCCAACCGGATAGGAACTGCCGCAGGGTTATAGTACAGTCCGGTATCATAACTGACACGCGTCCCCCGCATCAGCAAGGGTTCTTTCAAGGTGATCATACTGCTCAACTGCGGCTGAAAATGTCTGACTGCCAATTGATAGGCCGCCGCATGAAACATTCCGGCTTTTTCCTTGTTATGCGGCAGCTTACCGTCGGGCAATGTAAACGGTACGATAATCTTCACCGACTTACCGCTCAGTCCGATAAAAGCCAGCAAAGTCTGAGGCATGGCGGCAGCTTCCTCACGTATCGAAGCCGCCTCTTCAGGAGACGACAAACCGTTTATCTCCAACAAGACACATCCGTTATAATTTTTCATCCGTACCTTCCCCTCTTTCCTCAGGAACGTTGCACCCCAAACGATAACAGGTAATTTCCGTACCCATTCATTGGCACGCCCCGGCAAGAAAAAATGCAGGCTATTACGCACATCAGCAACTTGTACACCCATATTCTCAGAGCGTAACATCTCCACCACAGGCTCCAGGCTACGTATCTGTAACATAAGCTGGTCTTTCTTATAACGATATTGGCTTACTTTCATTCGAACGGGTATCTTTCAAATTTAAAAAACTTCATTTCCTTACGTAGTCGCGTGCCCATCCTGAAACAAACCCGCTTCGCTTTTACCCGATGGGGAGTACAATCCTTCGCTTTCTCATAACCTTCACTCCCTGCCGAGAGATACAGATCGCCCATATCTTTCAGTTCGACCGAATAACCATCTTTCAAACGTTCAAGAATAATGTCGCTCATCTCGCAGACGGCAGCAAGCACATCTCCCCGCGTCAATGAACAACGGTCGGCAATCTCTTCTGCCAACTGCTCGGTAGTGACCCGCCCCGTCGTAACGGGAACTCCATAAAACAGCTTCTTTTCTATCGGACCTGTCTTATCCGATTTCGTGCGAACAACATAGAAATGTGCCATAAACAGGTATTTTAGTTTAATAATAATACTGGAAAACTTCATCAGGACGGGCATTTCACCCCATTTTACACCCGGATCTGAACGATGCTCACACCCGGGTCTCAGGGGTATCGACACCCGGGTGTCAGCAACTTCTTATACTTACAAATATAAGAAAAATATTATATATAAGCAATGTTTTTCAATAGTTTATCTAATTTTATTCAGTCTATTTACAGCACTTTAAACTACGGTTTTCTCTTCCGGGATATAATTATCATGTATGATAGTTCATGATAGTTGAATGATAGTTTTTTTCAACAACTATCATAATATAACAAACTAATAATCTGCTATTTATATTAGAAAATGATAGTATGATAGTTATTTTACAAATTATATATGCAATTAGAGAAAGAAAGACACGAACTTAGCAGGCACTTACAATTCATCGAAGTGCCTGAATGATTTCCTGAAAATGGGATGTGGTTAACCGGGGAGTTTATCCTAATACCTTATTTTTAGCGATCGTCGCCTGGAACTCTTTCAGATAGAACGGTTCGAAATAAGCGACATCTTCAAATTGACCTTCTGCGAAAGCTTTTTCCGACAGAGGGATCATATTGACTGCCAGCGGATGAATATCATCCATAAATACAGCGTTCGGAGATGCGATCACCTCACGGCATTTGGCAGCGCCATTACCGAAAAAGCAAACCTTACCTTTTTCCAGATAAGAAGCATATGTATCGGCATCCACAATATCGGCCGAAGTAGTACGGACCTCTTTCAGGTCAGCATCATAAATAGCGGCATACACTTCCATGCGGCGGGCATCCAGCATGGCACAATAGAAAGCATCTTTTTCAGCATGCTGCTGTTTCAAAGCGGCAACCGTCAAAACTTCAAGGGTAGGAATACCGATCAGAGGAATACCGTATCCGAAGCATAATCCTTTGGCTACCGAAACACCGATACGCAATCCGGTATATGAACCTGGACCACTACTCACGGCAACAGCCTCCAGCTTCAAACCTTTATCTTTCACTACCGCAATGGCTTCTTCCACGTAAACGCCCAACAATGCTGCATGTGAAGGACCTTCAAACGAACTTTTCTCAAAAAGCACCTCACCGTTGGCAGACAAAGCTACGGAACATACAGAGGTAGATGTTTCAATATTTAAAATGCAAGACATAATAGTTGACAGTTGACAGTTGACAAGTGACAGATATTTTTCAAAACTACTCTATCAGTTATCAACCGAATTAATTGGCCGCAAAAGTACAAAATCGTCTCTGTAACAAAGCGAAAAAAACGAACTTTTTCTCTATCCTGACGAAGAATTGTCAACTGTCAACCGTCAACTGTCAACTGAATACCCTATCTTTGCACAAATTTTTAGCACAATGATACAATCAATGACTGGATTCGGTAAGGTTACTGCCGAACTTCCTTCAAAAAAGGTAACCGTAGAAATAAAAGCGCTTAACAGCAAACAACTGGATTTATCGACCCGTATTCCGTCCATTTATAAGGATAAAGAGATGCAGATTCGTAGTCAATTGCTTCAGTCGCTTGAACGGGGTAAAGTCGATTTCAGCATTTATATTGAATACATTGGAAAAGATACTCCTACTCAGATCAACCTGACAGCTTTCGAAAGCTATTACAGCCAGATCAAGGATATTGCTGAAAAATTGAACATAGGATTGCCCGCAGACTGGTTTCAGACCTTGCTGAAAATGCCGGATGTGATCAAATCGGAAATCGTAGAGGTAGACGAAAGCGAATGGGAAGTAGTTTTCAATGCAGTAAAAGAGGCCATCAAGCATCTTTGCGACTTCCGTATCCAGGAAGGCGCCATGCTTCAGAAACTGTTTGAAGAAAAGATCGGCAACATTGCCCGCCTGCTCACCGAAGTAGAAGAATACGAAGGCGAACGCATCGAAAAGATCAAAACACGTATCATGGATAACCTCGAAAAGGTGGCCAATCAGGATTACGATAAGAATCGTTTCGAACAGGAAATGATCTATTACATAGAGAAACTGGATGTAAACGAAGAAAAGAACCGTCTCGACAATCACCTGAAATATTTCATCAGTACGATGAAAGACGGACACGGCCAGGGAAAGAAACTCGGTTTCATCGCCCAGGAAATGGGACGCGAAATCAATACGCTCGGCTCGAAAAGTAACCATGCGGAAATGCAAAAGATCGTCGTTCAGATGAAAGACGAACTGGAACAGATCAAAGAACAGGTACTAAACGTTTTATAATATGGCTGGTAAACTCATTATATTCTCTGCTCCGTCAGGCTCAGGTAAATCAACCATTATCAACTATCTGCTGAAGCAGAACCTGAACCTGCATTTTTCCATCTCGGCAACAAGCCGTGCGCCGCGTGGAACAGAAAAGAACGGTGTGGAATATTACTTCCTGACTCCCGACGAATTTCGTGCCCATATCGCAGCTGGTGATTTTCTGGAATATGAGGAAGTGTATACCGACAAGTACTACGGGACACTGAAAAGTGAAGTAGAACGTATCCTGAATGAAGGTAATAATGTGATATTCGACGTCGATGTGGTAGGCGGCTGTAACATCAAGAAGTTTTATGGCGACCGTGCTTTGTCGGTTTTCATTCAGCCCCCCAGCATAGATCATCTGCGTAAACGTCTGGAAGGCCGCGGAACAGATGCACCGGAAGTGATCGACAACCGTATTGCAAAAGCGGAGTTTGAATTGGGGTTCATTCCTCATTTCGATGTTTGTATTATGAACGACGATCTCGAAACAGCACAAACGGAAACGTTCGAAGTAATTAAAAATTTCCTTGCTAAATAAATGAACAATAACGGACAATTACCACGTAAGTGGGGATATATCTTTGGCATAACCGCTCTTGCAGCATTGGGAACCTGCATCGCCGGACTTATTTATAAAGAATATATCATAGCCTTCGCCACCGGACTTGTATTCGGTGTGCAAGTCTTTAATTTTATCAAGTGGAAAAGACAGCGATAAAGGAAATAAAAAAACTGAATACCGGAATCTTCTCCGGTTCGTTCAACCCGGTTCACATCGGCCATCTGGCTTTGGCTAACTGGCTGTGTGAATTTGCCGGCTTGGATGAAGTCTGGTTCGTCATCACTCCCCACAATCCGCTGAAAGACCGTAGCAACCTGATGGACGACCGGCTTCGATATGAATTGGTAGAGGCTTCCATTGCCGGGTATCCTAAATTCAAGGCTAGTGATTTCGAGTTTTCTCTCCCCCAGCCTACTTACACCATCGACACGCTACGTGCACTTGAAAAAACATATCCCGACCGTCAGTTCCATTTCATCATGGGTGCCGATAACTGGGCTTTCATAAAACGGTGGAAAGAGTCTGACCAGCTGATCTCTAACTATCCAATCCTTGTCTATCCGCGTAAAGGGTACGAGATACAGATCCCGTCCGATATTCCCTCCATCCGCAAAGTGGATGCTCCTTTAATGGAGATCTCCTCTACGTTCATCCGCGAATCATTGAAAGCCGGGAAGGATGTGCGTTTCTTTCTGCCGGAAGCGATACGAAACCATAAGTGCTTTTCTAATATATAATTAAGCAAACTACTACCCACATTTAGCCGATAAGTGAGAAAAGTTTTGTACTTTTGCGCCGTATTATACAAAATAATAGCGTAATGAATCTATTAGAACTGAGTGAACAGGAAATCATAAGACGCAATAGCATGGAGCAATTGCGCCAAATGGGGATAGAACCTTATCCCGCTGCCGAGTACGTAACAAACGCATATTCCAATGAAATAAAGGCATCCTTTAAAGACGATGCAGAACCTCGTCCCGTAAATATTGCCGGACGTATCATGAGCCGCCGTATCATGGGAAAGGCTTCTTTCATGGAGTTGCAGGATTCTGAAGGCAGAATACAGGTTTATATCTCCCGCGATGATATTTGTCCGGACGAAAACAAAGATTTATATAACGTCGTTTTCAAAAAGTTGCTCGACATCGGAGATATTGTCGGAATCAAAGGCTTTGTATTCCGTACACAGATGGGTGAAATCTCCGTACATGCACAAGAGATAACAGTCTTGTCCAAATCACTCAGACCTCTGCCGGTCGTTAAGTACAAAGACGGTGTGGCTTATGACGGATTCAACGATCCTGAACTACGTTACCGTCAGCGTTATGTCGACCTGATCGTAAACGATGGTGTAAAAGATATTTTCCTGAAACGAGCAAAAGTGATCAAAACGATGCGCGCCGTACTCGACGAAGCCGGATATACGGAAGTAGAAACTCCGATCCTGCAATCTATCGCCGGTGGAGCAAGTGCACGTCCGTTTATCACGCATCATAACTCATTAGATATCGACCTCTATCTGCGTATCGCTACCGAACTGTATCTGAAAAGACTGATCGTCGGCGGTTTCGAAGGTGTTTATGAAATAGGCAAGAACTTCCGTAACGAAGGTATGGACCGGACACATAATCCGGAGTTTACCTGCGTGGAACTGTATGTCCAGTATAAGGATTATAACTGGATGATGAGCTTCACGGAACAATTGCTGGAAAAAATCTGTATGGCAGTCAACGGAACATGCGAAACTGTAGTCGACGGCAAGACCATCAGCTTTAAAGCACCTTTCCGCCGTTTGCCTATTCTGGAAGCAATCCAGGAAAAGACAGGTTATGACCTGAACGGCAAAAGCGAAGATGAAATCCGTTCAATTTGTAAAGAGTTGAAGATGGAGATCGACGATACGATGGGTAAAGGTAAGCTGATCGATGAAATCTTCGGAGAATTCTGCGAAGGCACATTCATCCAGCCGACTTTCATTATCGACTATCCGGTTGAAATGAGCCCGCTTACCAAAATGCACCGCAGCAAACCGGGATTGACCGAACGTTTCGAATTGATGGTGAACGGTAAAGAATTGGCGAATGCTTATAGCGAGCTGAACGACCCGATCGACCAGGAAGAACGCTTCAAAGACCAATTGCAATTAAGTGAAAAAGGCGACGATGAAGCGATGTTCATCGACCAGGACTTTTTACGTGCATTGCAATTCGGTATGCCGCCTACATCCGGTATCGGTATCGGTATCGACCGCTTGGTTATGTTAATGACAGGCCAGACAACGATCCAGGAAGTTTTATTCTTCCCACAGATGCGTCCGGAAAAAACAGTTAAGAAAGACGCTGCTGATAAATATGTAGCATTAGGAATCGATGAAGCTTGGGTTCCGGCATTACAAAAAGCCGGATACGTAACTGTTGACACTCTGAAAGAGTTAAATCCTAACAAGTTACGTCAGGAGCTTTGTGAAATGAACAAGAAGTATAAGCTGGAACTGCAAAATCCTGCGGCTGAAGAAGTTGAAGCCTGGATTGCTAATGCGGCCAAATAAAAGGGAATGCCATGAAATTACCCGGTAAAATTGCAATAATGGGAGGTGGTAGCTGGGCTACCGCCTTAGCCAAGATTGTTCTTTCTACACAGGATAGTATTAACTGGTATATGCGTCGGCAGGACCAGGTTGACGACTTTATAAAAACCGGACATAACCCCAGTTATTTGTCGGCTGTAAAGTTCGATACAGATAAAATAAACTTTTATACAGATATAAACGAAGTTGTTAAAGATTCCGATACACTGATCTTTGCAACCCCTTCTCCTTTCCTGAAACAGCATCTGATGAAAGTCACCACTCCGTTGAATGACAAATTCATCATCTCTGCCATCAAGGGAATCGTCCCGGACGAGAATATGTTGATTGCAGATTATTTCACGGAATATTACAATGTTCCGACGGAAAATATTGCTGTAATAGGCGGTCCGTGTCATGCGGAAGAAATCGCACTCGAACGGCTTTCCTACATAACATTGGCCTGCTCCAATATAGAGAATGCCCGGGCTGTCGCACACGTATTTCAGAATCCGTACTTAAACAACTATTGCTGCAAAGATGTTAGAGGAATAGAATATGCTTCTGTTCTAAAGAATGTATATGCAATCGTTGCCGGTATTTGTCACGGGATGAAATATGGCGATAATTTCCTGGCTGTATTTATTTGCAATGCGATCGAAGAAATGCGCAATTTCCTGAATTCCGTGCACAGCCTGGAACGCGACGTAACCGATTCTGTTTATCTGGGAGACCTGTTGGTAACAGCTTATTCCCGTTTCAGCCGTAACCGTACATTCGGCACCATGATCGGAAAGGGATATTCAGTGAAGATCGCCCAACTGGAAATGGAAATGATCGCCGAAGGATATTACGGAACCAAGTGTATTCATGAAATAAATGAAAAATATAAGGTAAACATGCCGATCCTGGATGCCTTATACGATATTTTATATGAAAGAAAATCGCCGACTACCGTTATACGGCAGTTGACAGAAACATTTAAATAGGTATGAAAAACATCAGTATTAACATCGACAAAGCACTGGGCACTGTTACAAAAGAACAGATCTATGCACAGGAAGCTAAGGCAAACGAATGTATTGCCACTTTACATAATGGGAACGGAGCCGGTAACGACTTTTTAGGCTGGTTAAACCTCCCCTCTTCTATCACGGATGCAGAATTGACAGACATCGAGAACACAGCCAATGTGCTTCGTTCAAAATGTGAAGTTGTTGTTGCTATCGGTATCGGCGGAAGTTACCTCGGAACAAAGGCGGTTGTTGAAGCATTGAACAATAGCTTCGATTGGTTGCAATCTGATCGTAAGAACCCGGTTATCCTGTATGCCGGACAAAATATTGGTGAAGATTACCTGTATGAACTGTGTGAGATCCTGAAGGGAAAACAGTTCGGTCTGATCAACATCTCCAAATCTGGTACGACAACAGAACCTGCTCTTGCATTCCGAATGTTGAAAAAACAACTGGAAGATGCTGTCGGTAAAGAAGAAGCTAAACATCGTATCGTTGCTATTACTGATGCTAAAAGAGGTGCCCTGCGTACTTTAGCAGATCAGGAAGGTTATAAGACATTCATTATCCCTGATAATGTGGGCGGACGTTTCTCTGTACTGACTCCGGTCGGTTTGTTGCCTATCGCTGTTGCTGGTATCAGTATCCGTGACCTGGTTGCCGGTGCTGTATCTATGGAAAAAGCGACTGGAATGAACGTTCCTTTCAATGAAAATATTTCTGCAATCTACGCTGCTACACGTAACGAATTATATAAGAGTGGCAAGAAGATCGAAATCCTGGCAAACTTCCATCCGAAATTGCATTACATCGCTGAATGGTGGAAACAGTTATACGGCGAAAGCGAAGGTAAAGACGGTAAAGGTATTTTCCCTGCATCTGTCGACCTGACAACCGACCTGCACTCTATGGGGCAGTGGATACAGGATGGCGAACGTACGATCTTCGAAACTGTTATCTCTGTTGAAACTCCTTCTCATAAGGTAGAAGTTCCGACTGACGAAGCGAATCTGGACGGATTGAACTTCCTTGCCGGAAAACGAGTGGACGAAGTAAATAAAATGGCAGAACTGGGTACTCAGCTGGCACATGTCGACGGTGGTGTTCCTAACATCAAGATCACTATGCCGGAAGTAAATGCGTATTATATCGGCCAGTTGTTCTATTTCTTCGAAAAAGGTTGTGGCATCAGCGGTTATATGCTGGGAGTCAACCCATTCGACCAGCCGGGCGTTGAAGCTTACAAAAAGAACATGTTCGCGTTGCTGAACAAGCCGGGATATGAAAAAGAGAGCGAAGAGATCCGCAAAAAGCTGTAATAGATAGTTATAAGTTAAATAAAAGGTGAAAGTCGGAGTTACGATACTTCCTACTTTCACCTTATTATCTTAACATTTAAAAACTCAGCCTATTAGCGGACAGTTCACTAAATATCTTTTTTATTTTATACCACTCAGTGCTTCTTTTGTAAATTGGGAATCTTTGACCGGATAATTGGACACAAATTGAAGTATTTCAGTCTTTACAAGAAATCCATTATCTAATTCTGTTTGCGTCATGGATGGTAGCATATAATCTCCAAATTGGCGATAAGCAATGACTTTCTCCATCGCAAGACTCTTCTCTACTTTCGTGCTTAGTATCCCTATCTTCCTAAATTCACCTACACTACTTTTGGCTACTATTAATCCTGTATTCTTGTCAATACAGCTTTTGACATTATTACTAAACACCAACTCAAAACAGGACTTTCCATCTACTACCAAATCACCGTATAATGTACAAGTATAACCTTTACAAGTGAAATCCTTTATTATATCTATTCCTCTTATTATTTCTTTTATTCTATAATTATCAAGCGGTTTAGCTTTTTTCTTCCCTTCTTTAAGCCAACCAATACCATTACTTACAACAGAAGAAGATGATACTTCCAAGTTTTTCAATGCTACAACTAACGTAACATCCGCTTTTGTGTAAACACTTGAAGACATAATATCCACTATACGAGTAATATGAGTGACTGATACCGTCTTACCTTTTTTGTTTATTGTTGTTGCCTTCGTTTCTATCAGGTAACTTCGAGGTGGATTCGCAGCCATCTTATCCAAACCTGTCGACTTTAAGTGCCATTGTATAACCTGTTCGGCTGTAGTGAAATTCTCCGGATTATCGAATACAAGTTCGGCCTCATTTGCCAACTCTGCTTCTTGCTCTTTTTCTATCGCCTCTTTCATTTCCTGAGTCAACTCCGGCATTTGAGCAGTCATTCCTAGTTTTAATTTTTTGATCGCATCCTCTGGGTAAATAGTTGCAACAGAATAGTCATTATTAACCTCTATTATTTCCAAGTCGGCAATAATACTTCCTTCTTTTTTTATTTTCTTTTTGGTGACCGGATGGATTATATATCCGGCGTCTGAATATACAGAAAGAACATCGCCTACTACAACTTTAGGAGAAGTAACATCCAAATAGACTTTATTATCTTCAATGCTGATAATATACCCTTGAATGACTTGTTGAGCTTTTGCCATTACAATAAAAATGGCTAAGAGCATCAGAATAATTGTTTTTCTCATCCTTTTTATAACATTAAAATATTAATCGAATCCCTAACCCATTTCCACTTGTTGTAAAATCCAGATGCCAGTCAGCAGTTTTCTCCTGAGATCTATTATAGTCTTTCACTATATTCTTTATTGATCGATTGGATGAAATACAACATAAAGTTAAACCTGTTATCCCTACTAAAACGCATCCTCCAATAACACAACCGACCGTTGTCCCTTCAGTATCTGACAATCCAGCCACAGCACCTGCTACAGCTCCACCTGCAATACCTACAGTTAAAATACCAAATCCCCAGGCTTTTGTTTTTTTAGCACTTTTATATCTAAAAAATAGATCCTGACGATCTGTAAAAAGCATCTGTATGCCATCTTTGTCCAAAGCCTCTGTTCCCAGATACAGCTTAGAACCACGAGATGCCAGATTTTGACCATAATTACCAAAACCACCAGCACTACCAACGACCTTTTTATCTATATCTCCACTAAAAAACTGATCCAGATTACGCCCAATTATCAAAAAGGCTTTCTGGATAGCCTTCCCTGTTATTGTTTGTTTGAATCCATCTGCCCCTCCATTGATTTCGGCTCCTCCTAATGCACCATATTCTAGAGCCAATTGAGCTTTACCTTGTGCTTTTCCAGTCCCACTTGTCATAAAAAGGACTTCTCCTGTTTGTAAATCCACTACACGTGTACTTATGTTTACAGCAGCTTTCAAGTTACCCATTTGCATATTTGAGGCATATTGGGCACCAACATTCTTACCAGTTGCCATCCCTATAGCTCCCATAACAGAAGCCAAAGGTATTCCCGTACGAATATTCACAACATCAGGCTTTTGCATCGTAACCTGGATTATATAACGTGCTCCTACAATCTTCCCCCTTTGAATTGCAGTCGAAGGATCAATTGCATTACCCGCAAGATCCACTTCGTCCAATTGCGCATTCAAAACACTACGATCCAATAATCGAACTTTATTATTCATTAATAATTGCTCCATTAAGACATCAGCAACATAACCTCCAAAATGACCAGAATTGACAACATCATTTATTTCTGCCGGTGCAATAACAACAGCTATCCTATCATCATTTTCCATACTCGTATTACTATTCGCAGGATTTTTTTTGTAGGCCGACATATCTGAGTTTGAAGAAACAGATAATGTAACAGGGGAACTATTATCGATTTTCTTTGTTGCCTTTTCTATTAGCTGTACTACCTGACCTGCTTTTATTTTATTAAGAGAAGACGGATCATGTGCTAGAGCTATTGAATAATCAGCATATATACTACTGATCACCATTTTACAAATTAGTTCATCTGCTTTTTTGACTCTTTGCTTAGTAACAGGATGAGTCATATAACCTCCGGCTACATAAACGCCTAATTCATCACCTACACTTATTACCGGAGAAGTCAGGTCTACATAAATCTTTTCTCCTTCAATATTAATAATATATCCTTTGTTTTTTTGGGCACAGATGAAAGTGCAATTAAACAATAAGACTAACAATAAATAAAAATATACTCTTTTCATATCTTTCTGAATTATAATAAATTTGACTACTAAAGGAAGAACTACTATCTCATAAAATAATATCAAAAGTCAGATTTGGTCGGGATACTCAGAGAATTTATATCAGGGCCAATTCTATACAGTCATCATATACCAATTTATTCTATTTCCAAACAGAATAAAGAATAGAGTTCTGTTAAAGCTTGAGTTTCTATACCCTTGTAAGCACTCCCCAATTCTGATGGGATAAACTGACCGTTACTCTTAGCAAAAAACATACAAAGACATTTAACTTTCCTGTTTGCTAAATAAATTACATTTAATGTGAAATCATCTTCTCTTTCGATCAATTTGTTAGGTATGAGTTTTCCTGTGATATTGCACATTTTCAGTTCTTCTGATGCCATATTACTAAATTTTGAATGAGTTCGATTAGAACTCATTCTTTTTTTGCAGCCTTTAGTAATCTTGATATACAAAAAAATCAATTTAGGTCTCCCCCTTGGAATAAAAATCATCGTTTGACAGTTATTTTTAAGTCAAACAGGGTATTTATTTAGATTTATTCATTAGTTTTACGGCAACATTAACAGAGTTCTAATCGAACTCTGTTCAAAATTAAAAGCCGTTAATATACGCCTTTCGCGATATATCAACGGCTATTTTATAGTACGACTTAACTAGCCTACCAAATCCGATACTATTAAACGGAAATAAATTAAATTTATCAAATACTATATTTTTTACATTCTATACCGTATTCCAGCCATCGCAGTACCCATATGACCGAAACCGACTTCGACAAATCCGGCTATCTGCCGTCCCAGTTCAATACCGATCGGGGAAACCTGATACATGAAGAATGCTTTCACCTTTGTTTCTTCATCCGGACGGTTCTCTTCGTTGATAAAAGAGGCTTTGGCCGTAGCAATAGCGACACCTGCATTCAAACGTGAATATAACGTGACAAAGTTGTAGTTATACCAATTATACTTAAAAGAAGGACAGATGGAGTGGAAAGAACTTACGAAGTCTCCGACAATCTTTTCATTCGCAATAATACGCTTGTCGCTATTTGTATAAGAATATACCAATCCAATTCCCCAATCCTCATCAGGATAAAAGATATAGCTGATATTCAGTGCTCCGAACTTGCCTTTATCATCATACAAATTGACCGATTCAGTCGATGGGTCGAAATAATTCTCATAATGATGTAACAAGTCGACTACCGGCAGACCACCGTAACTCAAAGAAACTTCATGCTGCAGATCCATCCAGTCCTGAGCTTTGCTCTGAAAACAGAAAGCAAACAGCATCATCGATAACAATAGTAAACTCTTCTTCATACTCATCAGTTTTTAATCGTTATTACCGCACCCTGTTTTTACGGGTTGTTCACATCAAAGATAGGAAATAAGAATAAGAAATTTCGTAACTTTGCAAAGATATATATAAGAATATGAACAGAATGATACAAGAAGCTATCAACCGTTATCTGCTAAAGACTAAGCAGAATTGCCTCTCTCCCAAAGCTGTACTTTTCGATATGGATGGTGTCTTATACGACTCTATGCGTTTTCATGCCCGTGCCTGGCATGAAACAGCTATGAACCATCACCTGCAGGCTGTAGAAGAAGACTTTTACATGTATGAAGGACGTACCGGAGACAGTACTATCAACGAACTATACCAACGTACTTTCCAGCGCGATGCGACCGAGAAAGAAAAGAAAGAAATATACGAAGAGAAAGCAACGTTTTTCAACCGGTACAATGACGGGAAAGCGATGACTGGGGCAGCAGATGTCCTGGCTGCAGTTAAAAACGCGGGCTTACAGACGTTAGTCGTTACCGGTTCCGGACAACATAGCCTTATCAATAAGCTGGAACATACTTATCCGGGATATTTCACACGTGAGAAGATGGTAACGGCCTTTGATGTAAAATACGGAAAGCCTCATCCTGAACCTTACCTGATGGGACTGGAGAAAGCCGGAGTAAAGGCCAATGAAGCTTTTGTCGTAGAGAATGCCCCGATGGGGGTAGAAGCCGGTGTCGCTGCCGGTATTTTTACGATTGCAGTCAATACAGGACCGCTGCCGGATAAAGTATTGCTGGATGCGGGGGCAGACCTGTTGTATCCGGATATGACAAGTCTGGCAAAGGATTGGAATAATATTATGGAATGTATTAAGAAATCGGGCAATTAGCACAGACAATTATTTTCAAAACAAAAAAGCGATGTTCACCGGATAATCACCGATAAACATCGCTTTCATAACGAATGAATATTCGTAAATTATTTATTTCACAAAATCCGCATTGTTCAGGAAGTCGAAACTTTCCTGGCAACTAGCTACCGGATCGTTATTGGTATATTGTTCAACTTCAACATACCAGTCTTTTACGTTATTAGCATACATCTGGTCGAAAATCGGTTTGAAATCGATCTTGCCGCTGGCACCAATTTCCTTGTCATCCTTAATATGGATAGTCTTGAACTGGCTGGGGCGAGCTTTCAGATAAGCAACAGGGTCGGCACCGCCTTCTTTCACCCAATAAACGTCCATCTGGAAGAATACATGATTCGGACTTACGTTATCCAACAGGAAGTCGTAGATCAACTGATCGCCAATTTTACGGAATTCGAAGTTATGGTTATGATACCCGAAAGCGATACTGGCAGCTGCAGTCTTATAACCAACCGTATTGAAATAATCGCAATACATCTTCAGGTCATCCAATGTCGTTTCATCATTGACCGGCATCCAGGGCTGAACCATATATTTTACGCCGAGTTCGTTATGAGCATCGATCGCCTGATCCCACCAACTCATTACTTCTGCTTCCTTTTCTTTGGTAAAAGCTTGTCCCAGATGGGCACTTGTACACTTCATACCAAGATCATTACACATTTTCTTGAATTCGGCCGGGGCCATACCATAAATCTTACCATTGTCATAACCGGCTGTTTCCAGATTTGTATATCCTATTTTGGAAGCTGTTTCCAAAACCTTCTGAATACCTTCGTCTTTTACAAGGTCTCTTAAAGAATACAACTGTAAACCGATATGTTTCTTCGATTTTTCGGCACAAGAAGATAATAACTGAGGTGCAACTAAACCTCCTGCAAGCAACAATGAAGCTTGCTTCAAAAAGTTACGTCTGTTCTGCATAGTACTAAAAATTAAGTTTGATTGAGAATCTGTACAAAAGTAAGACTATATTTGATGGATTCTAACATTATTTCGTTAAAATCCATCAAAAAGACCACTTTTGATTATCTATGCATCATTCGTTGCATCTTCATGTATCGATATTGTTTTATTATCAGTTTCCGGCTGCGCATAATCTGATACCTGTAAATCATACAGGAAGTAATAAAATAGACTCCAGCCTGCACCCAAAGCGTACGGTATTCGTGAGCTACTTCATTCAATGTGGCTCCTGCCGTATTGATACGGATAAACCCTTGTATTCCAGGCGTGGATGGAAACAAATAACCTATTGCTTTCCAGAACGGAGGAATCGCTTCCTTGGGCCAGGACACACCGGAAATAAACAACAGGATCACCGAGGTAAATACAAATACCAGCATCGGCGATTCGCGGCTTGTCATGAAACCGGATAATGTCATAGATAAAAAGATAGAAGCAAACAAATAAGGCAAAACAAACAGCATGACAGTCCACGGTTCCCCTACCTGCGGCAATGAGAATAATTTCGGGACCACCGCCAATGCCCAGATACAAACGACCACATATAATAATATATAGGTAAGCGATTTTCCGAATACGATACGTAATGTCCCGTTAAAATGACGGCTGATAGGGACCAGGCTGTGAAAACGATTTTTCTCCCGCGCCGTTCCTCCCAACATACCAATTCCCAGAATCAGTGTCTGCTGGATAACCAGAATCAGGATAGCCGGTACAAGGAAACTGGCAAACCCGTTCTGCGAATTAAATAAAGCGACCGATTCATACGGAATAGGGTTGATCGTAATCTTCTCCTGTTCTATCGTCGACGACGGGTTGTTCTGTGCCCGTAACTCCTTTCCTATCTCAAGTGAGACTTCGGTGGTAGCCAACAGGAACGCTTTATAAAACAACAAAGCACTCATATCGCAATAAAGCGAAACGGTCGCCTGCTTTCCTTTATGTATATTTTTACTGAACTCACTGGGAAAATACAATATCCCGTATGCCTTCTTCTCATCCAGCATCCGCTTTGCTTCTTCCATATCCGCACATACGGCAACCACCTTCACATCGGCCGTCGCATCCACCTTACGGATATATTCGCGGCTCAGATACGAGTCCGATTGGTCCACCACTACCATCTTGGCATCATGCACCACTTCGTTATTGTAAATAAAGGCATACAATAGCGGATAGACGAACGGAACCAGGAAGAAAAAGATCATTACTCCCGAGTCTTTGAAGACGTTCTTCAGCTCGTCTTTCCAGATAAAAAAGGTATCCTGAATGCCTTCTTTGATTATATATCGTAAACGATGTTCTCTTTTCATTACTTTCAGTTTTACGGAATATACTTAAAGTACAGCAATGCATTTTTGAGATGTTTTCCGATCAGGAACGGCAAGATCAGAAAACCGATCAACCAGGCATACTCAGTCCATGAATAAAACAGGTCTCTCCCATTCAATGCCTGATCCACATAGATCAGGAAATAATGACGAAGGGGAAATAAGGTACTCAAAGCCTGCAATGTCGGGTCCATACCCAGAACCGGAAAGGAAAAGCCGACAATTGAAAAAGCGATCATACCGAACAAACTGGCAAAACTCAGTCCCAGACGTAAAGTCGGCAATGCCCCGATCATAAATACACCTACAGCCTGCGAGGCAATGACCAGCAGGAACAAAGCAACGATCATAGGCATCCATCCGCTATTCAACGGGAACGCATTAAAACCATATAGAGCGGAACAGCACAATAAAGCTATTACCGTGAAAATAACCGTTTGCGGCAAAAGTTTCCCCAACAGACTTAATGTAAACGAGTTGCCTCCGGTCTGTAGCCATTGACGGGCTGTCGAGTATTTCAGTTCCGTTCCGATACTGAAAACCGTCACCAAGAAGATCATCAACTGGAGCACACCCGGCAAAATCGTATTATTCAGGTAAACGGAATAGTTCAGCCAGGGATTACCGAGCGCATGTGTATCTACAACCACAGGTTGAAGTTGCCCCATGATCTGGTCGGTCGTATATCCTTTCGCCAGTCCAGTCTGCAAACCGACTGAAGCACCCGCCAGAACAGACATTGTCTTCATATCCCTGAAAAGCAGGGAAGCAGCAATCAGATAAGTTCCGTTCGTATAAAAAGACAACGTCGGTTGTTTTCCCGTAGTCGCTTCCACGGCAAAATCTTTCGGTATATAGAAAATTCCATATACATTTCCTTTTTGCATTTCCCGGCGTGCATCATCGAATGTTGCAGTCTTATAAACAACCTCTGTCTGCTCAAAAGCATCCAGCTGCCGGATCAGGTTGCGGGAAGTGGCAGAACCATCCATGTCGACCACTGCGATCGGCAAATTGGTTGGCAACCCCTCCTGCATCAGTGACAGGAAGAAGACGACACAGAGAACCGGAGCGATCAGCATACAGAAGAAATAGATCGGCTTCGATGTCAGCCGGTGTATCTCCCGCTTCGCTACATTCCAGATACTATGTAAACTCTGCTTCAGGGTCATAATATTTCGTTTCCTTTTTTCTTCATTACAACAGACATGCCGGGACGCAGATCAGCGATTTTCTCCTGCGGACGTGCACGCACTTCGAAAGTCTTAGAGTCGAACTGTCCGGTTGTCTTTGTCGCTTTCCAGGCAGCATACGATCCCATATCTTTCATATAATATACTTTCAGTTTTACAGGCTTATTGTCGAGTGCCGGTATAAAAGCATTCAGTTCCGATCCGATCTTGATATCTTTCAACAGATCTTCACGCACACTGAATGACACCCACATATCGTTCAGGTCTGTAATATTCATGATCGGCGCACCGGTTCCGACCAACTCTCCCACTTGTGGGAAACGTTCGGATACTTCACCGTCAATCGGTGAAACCAAAGCCGACTCTTTCAGATAAGACTCCACTTCGGCTACAGCACCGCCAGCCTGCTGAACCAGGGCGGCAGCCGCTGCTTTGTCTTCCGAACGGGCACCGTCCATTGCCATATCATACTGTGACTTTGCCGCTTTCTCCGTGGCTACCATCGCCTTATAATTCGCTTCCGCTTCATCTCTTTTCTGGGCAGACATAACGCCTTTTTCATACAGATTCTGAACACGGGTATACGATTTCTTTGCTATTTCAAGACCGGCCTGTGCTTTCTGCCACATTTCATAAGCTCCGGCTATTTCCTGTGCACGGGCTCCTTTGATTGCTTTGGCATTCTGCGCTTCAGCCGCTTTCTGAGCAGCTTCCGCCTGTTGCAATTTTGCCAGCACCTCCGGCGTATTCAGATAAACCAGTGTATCACCGGCTTTTACTTTATCTCCTTCGTCAAAACGATATGATTCGATCCGTCCGGGAACTTTCCCGGAAATACGGACCTGATTGGCTTCAGCCTGCCCCATAATAATATCATCAGGAGGAGTAAGCAAAAAGAAACCGGTCAATGCGACTAATCCGATCACGACCAATACCGTGATAAATGCCAACATCATGTTGCTGATCGAAAACTTTTTATTCTCGTTCATCTTTGTATATTTTTATTGTTATTACTTCTGTTTGTCTACCGAGAGATTACCCATTGCTTTCGACAGGTAAACTTCCGTTAATTTCACCTCTATCTGGGCATCGATCAGGCTGGAGCGTGCCGAAACCCAGGCGGTTTGCGCTTCCATCAGATTCAGTGCCGGAATAACACCTTCTTCAAAGCCCAGATTGGCATGACGAAGGTTCTCTTCCGCATTTTCCATGTTACGGGAAGAAGCCGTCAGTTTCTTATTGGCTTCATTCACCTTATAGACGGATTGGTTCACTTGCAATTCCACCTTCTCACGCGCTTCCATTAGTTGTAACATCTGGATACGTGTTTCGGCACGAGCGGCATTCCGTTTGTAACTGCCTTCCCACCAACCGGACAGGGGTACTTTTACCATTACACCGACATTGAACATTCCGGCAAATTCATTTTTAAAGCCGTTGAATGCATTCGGGTTCGTTACCAGATAATTTGCCGACAGAGCGACATTGGGCAACATATCCGCTAAAACGATGCGTTCTTTTTTCTGATAGATCTTTGTTGCCAGTTCCAGGCTTTTCAGTTCATCGCGATTGGCAAAGGCTTCATTCACATTCGCTACGGCATCATTGGAATGTACAGGGAAGTTCTCTATATTTTCATCCGCCAGTGCCAATGGCTCGTCGAGAGGCAATCCGCAAATTTGGGCCAGCAACATACGTGACAAGGCGAGTCCGTTATCCACTTTTGTCTGTGCCATTTCCGCCTCATTCAGCTTCACCTTCACAGAAAGGCCATCCGCCTGTGTGGCAACACCTTCTGTAATCATGGCAGTCACATCGCTATCCATTTTACGGAGCAGTCCGACATAGGCATCCGCCAACTTCTTTTTATTGACCAAAGAGATCACTTGCCAGTACGTTTCGTCGGTTTTATAAATGACTTCCTGCAATTGGAGGTCGTTCATCGACTCAGCCAACTCACGCGCATATTTGGTAATTTGATTATAGGATGCGATCTTCCCCCCCATGAAGACGGGTTGAACCAGCGAAACACCTCCTACCCAGATATTCTGTACATCCAGATGCTGCATCTCATCTACTCCTCCCATCAATTGTCCGAAAACAGGAAGTTGGGCAATCGGCCCCAAGGCAGAACCGAGTTTGGCACTCAAAGCATCCATGTCCAGCAGATTGATATCTTTCTGATTCCACATATAACCTCCCATCGCGGAAAGTTGCGGGAAATATTTGGTAAAAGCTGCCTTCTTTTCTTCATTCGCCGCCTTTACCTTTTCGCCGGACATTTGCAATTCCTTATTATTCTGAATAGCTAAGTTTCGACATTCTTCCAATGTCAATGTCTGTTGGGAATTAGCATAACCAGACCAGACCAACAATCCTACTAATACGATAATCCGTTTCATCTTTTTATTGTTTTTTCATCCGGAGATTTTATTTTAACCACTAAAACAATTTATCACCCTTATTCATAATAAAAAACAACTGGTTATCTCCTATTGTTTATATTCGATAAACCTATAATCTTCGTACACAAACAAAAGTACGACTTTCCGATGCAAAAGTACTGGTTTACTTTAAATATAAAATTGAATTAATTCAATTAAAGATGCGCTTTTTCAGCTTGCAGTACCATGCATTACTGATCCCCATATACTGAGCAATATACTTGTCGGGGACACGTTGCATGATCCACATGTAGTGATTATAAAGATATTTGATAAATTCTTCAGCCGTACAGGACTGACGGATGGCGAACATGGAGTAAAGTTTTGATATAATAGTCAGCATCGCATTCTGGTAGTACGATGCAAATAACGGATAACGCAAGGACAAGTCTTCGATATGAGTACGTGACAACCGTAACAGTTCACCGGATTCCAGCGCCTTGATCTCGAACTCGGAAGGCGCCTGAGTAAAATACCCGATAGCAGACAGGAAAGGATACAGATAGTCAGATGAAAAGCCGGTTACGCATTCATCCCCCTTTTCACTTACATATAAATTAATGAACAGTCCTTTATTGATAAAATAGGCATCCTGGCATATTTCGCCGGTGCGGAGCAGATAGTCTCCTTTATCGACAGCAATCACTTTTGTGATATTACTGAGTTCGCCTACAAAAACCTCGTCACGGGCCAGAGATTCCGGAAGATCCGCTAAAAGTTTTGCTAAGTGGCAATCTGTCTCCATCGTTAATCTTCCAACGTAAAGCTTTTCTTTCCGATATGGTTACCATCAATAAATATATCGACCCGGTAAGTTCCCGGAGACAGGAACTCTTCAATATCCCAGTACATCGTAACCGGATATTCTTCTCCATCGTATTCGATCAGCTTCTTCATGGAATAGTTGATATCTTTTCCTTCAAAAGGAAAAACATCGGCACGGCTCTTTACCAGCACGTCGTCGTCCGGTTTCAGGATACGTACATAAACAGTCTTCTCTCCAACGGGAGCAGTAATATTTTTCGCAATACGGAAGTCCACAACGAAACGTTCCATCCGTTTGATCTTCTTCGCCAGCTTTCCACGCGAATTGACCGGAGTAACCGTTATACCTGTAGCATCCAGGCGGCTTGCCAACGTAACGCGTTCGGATAGCTTCTCTTTCTCTTTCTTCAAGGTTGCAGCCTGTGAAGTGGCACGCTGATATTTTTGAACGGCTTCTTTTTTCTCTACCTGCAATTGTTCATTCGCTCTGTTCAAAGAGTCGATCTGCACAACATAATTACGCATGATCTTACGAAGCGTTTCCAGTTCTTTCTTCAAACGGGCTATTTCCTTGGTATTTGTCGCTTTCACCGTGCGAAGCTCTTCCATCAAACGCTGAACTTTCGCCTGCTCCGTAGATAACAGACTCATCAATGAGTCATTACCGACTTTGAATTGGTAACCCTCATATTGCATAGAGAGTTCATTGAACTCGTCTTCAAGCGTTTGCTTATCCAGATCATAAGCCTCGACCAAGTCAGTCATCTGCTGCTTTTGCTGATAAATATAGTAAGCGGCACCAGCGATAATCAATATCAAAATGACCACTGCCATGATCAATAATGAGAGCTTATTTATTTCTTTTGCTTCTTTCTTTTCTGTATCCATACGGTTCCTTCTAAAAATGAACGTACAAAGGTAATGTTTAATCAGATGTATTAAAACATATCCTGACCGTTTATACATTTTTTAAGAACTTAACCATTCTTTCAACAAATATGAAACGGTTTTAGCTCCGTCCGGAAGAACTATTCATTCTATTGGGTTTTCCTGTGCTATTTATAGCAGCAGATTATTTCCCCATACGGGTGGGGATTATTACCCATCTAAGTGGGGAAAAATCCCCACCCGCATGGAAATTCTGCTTCACAGCAATAAAACTTATGTGAAATCATAAAAAATATATTGAAATTCCCCTATCGATTCCCTATATATACAGCAAGCGCTGTACAGATTTTCTAAATAAAATTACTACCTTTGCCGCACTCAATTAAATAATAACACTGCATGCACGAGAAACTTATTATTCTTGATTTCGGCTCGCAAACAACGCAATTGATTGGCCGCAGGGTCAGAGAATTAAACATGTATTGCGAGATCATTCCCTACAACAAATTCCCGCATGATGCTACAGATGTGAAAGGTGTGATCCTTTCAGGAAGTCCTTACTCCGTTTACGACGAAAATGCTTTTAAGGCTGACTTGAGTGAAATTCGTGGCAAGTATCCGGTTTTAGGTATTTGTTATGGGGCTCAGTTTCTGGCTTACACATCCGGAGGCAATGTAGAACCGGCCAACTCCCGCGAGTATGGACGTGCGAATCTATCGTATATCAACAATGAAGATCCTCTGCTGAAAGGCATCGATACGGGTTCCCAGATATGGATGTCACATGGAGATACAATTACCGTATTACCTGATCACTTTAAGGTTATAGCCAGCACGGACGATGTGAAGGCTGCAGCTTATCATGTGGAAGGCGAACAGACATGGGGAGTACAATTCCATCCGGAAGTATTCCACTCTACAGACGGAACCAAATTACTGGATAATTTCCTGAATATCTGCGGATGTGCCAAAGACTGGACTCCAGCCTCTTTCATCGAATCGACTGTTGCTGAACTGAAAGAGCAGTTGGGTGACGACAAAGTGATCCTTGCCTTATCGGGCGGTGTGGATTCTTCCGTTACAGCCGTATTGCTGAACAAGGCAATCGGTAAAAACCTCACTTGTATCTTCGTCGATCACGGCTTGTTGCGCAAGAACGAGTTTGAGAACGTGATGAAAGATTACGAGCATTTGGGATTGAATGTGATCGGGGTAAATGCAAAAGAGAAATTCTATAAAGCGCTGGCCGGAGTGACCGAGCCGGAACAGAAACGTAAGATCATCGGTAAAGGTTTTATCGATGTATTCGACGAAGAAGCCCATAAACTAAAAGATATCAAATGGCTGGGACAAGGCACAATCTATCCGGACGTAATCGAGTCTTTATCCATTACTGGTACCGTGATCAAAAGCCATCACAACGTAGGCGGCCTGCCGGATACCATGAAACTGAAGCTGGTGGAACCGCTTCGTCTCCTTTTCAAAGATGAAGTCCGCCGTGTCGGTATCGAGATGGGTATGCAGCCGCACCTGATCAAACGCCATCCGTTCCCCGGTCCGGGTTTGGGTATCCGTATTTTAGGTGATATAACACCTGAAAAAGTACGTATCCTGCAGGATGCCGACGATATTTATATGTCACTGATGCGCGAATGGGGTCTTTACGACAAGATCTGGCAGGCCGGAGTAATCCTGCTCCCGATCCAGTCGGTCGGAGTAATGGGTGACGAACGTACCTATGAAAATACCGTTGCTTTGCGTGCCGTAACATCAACCGATGCCATGACAGCCGACTGGGCACAATTACCTTACGATTTTCTGGCTAAAGTATCCAACGAAATCATCAATAAGGTAAAAGGTGTAAACCGCGTTGTGTATGACATCAGTTCCAAACCACCAGCAACAATCGAGTGGGAATAAAATCAACAGAAGGATAATCTAATCAACTTAATAATTTTAGGAGGAATACGATGAAACAAGATATGATCGTTATTTTAGACCTGGGAAGTCATGAAAATACGGTATTGGCAAGAGCTATCCGTGCATTGGGAGTTTATAGTGAAATTTATCCTCACGACATCACTGTCGGGGAATTGAAAGCTCTCCCGAACGTAAAAGGTATCATCATCAACGGTGGTCCTAACCATGTGATCGACGGCGTTGCTATCGATGTAGACCCGGCTATTTATTCTATGGGCATTCCTGTCATGGCTGCCGGTCACGACAAAGCTTTATGCGAAGTTAAATTGGATGAATTTACCGATGATATAGAAGGGATCAAGAAAGCTGTCAAATCTTTTGTTTTCGATACTTGCAAAGCGGAAGCCAACTGGAATATGACAAACTTTGTCAATGACCAGATTGAACTTGTCAGACGTCAGGTTGGTGATAAAAAAGTATTATTGGCCTTATCGGGCGGAGTTGACAGTTCGGTTGTTGCCGCACTGCTTCTGAAAGCTATCGGGAATAAACTCGTTTGCGTACATGTAAACCACGGTTTGATGCGTAAAGGTGAATCGGAAGATGTAGTTGAAGTATTCAAAAATCAGCTGAAGGCAAACCTGATATATAAAGACGTAACCGATCGTTTTCTGGATAAACTGGCAGGCGTTGCCGATCCTGAAGAAAAACGTAAGATTATCGGCGGCGAATTTATCCGCGTATTCGAAGAAGAAGCACGCAAACTGGACGGCATAGATTATCTGGCTCAAGGTACTATTTATCCGGATATCGTGGAAAGCGGAACAAAGACAGCCAAGATGGTGAAGTCTCACCATAATGTAGGTGGTCTGCCTGAAGATTTACAATTCGAACTGGTTGAACCGCTGCGTCAGTTATTCAAAGACGAAGTTCGTGCTTGCGGTCTGGAACTGGGCTTGCCGTACGAAATGGTTTTCCGTCAGCCGTTCCCTGGTCCTGGCTTAGGTGTACGTTGTTTAGGGGCTATCACTCGTGATAGACTGGAAGCTGTTCGTGAAGCCGATGCGATTTTGCGTGAAGAGTTCCAGCTTGCCGGTTTAGACAAGAAAGTATGGCAGTATTTTACTGTTGTACCTGATTTCAAATCAGTAGGTGTACGTGATAATGCCCGTTCCTTCGACTGGCCTGTTATCATCCGTGCTGTCAACACCGTAGATGCTATGACTGCAACAATCGAACCGGTTGACTGGCCTATCCTGATGAAGATCACGGACCGTATACTGAAAGAGGTGAAAAACGTAAACCGCGTTTGCTACGATATGTCCCCAAAACCGAATGCAACTATCGAGTGGGAATAATCGATACAAACATCCTATAACAATAAAGCCCGGTCTTGAAATCTGAACCGGGCTTTATTATATTTCAGAATAGAACATCCCTTATTGACAACCGGACTCTCCCTGCTTTATCTCTTTTATTACCCGACAAGGATTACCGACAGCCAGTACATTCGACGGAATATCTTTCGTCACTACACTTCCGGCACCGATGACAGCATTATCGCCGATAGTCACTCCCGGTAAGACAGAGACTCCCGCACCGATCCACACATTATGACCGATCGTTACCGGACGGGCATATTCAAGTCCCCGGTTCCTCTGTTCCACATCCAATGGATGCCCAGCCGTATAAATACCAACATTCGGGGCAATAAAGGCATTATCGCCGATACAGACTTTTGCCCCGTCCAGAATAACCAGGTTCACATTCGCATAGAAATTCTCTCCTACTTCGATATTATATCCGTAGTCGCAGGCAAAAGGGGGCTCAATAATCAGACTATCACCTGTTTTACCCAATAAGAGCTTTAACAACTCTGCCTTTTCTGTTTGTTGTGAAGGGCGCAGGCGATTGTAATCGTAAAGTAACTCTTTCGCCTTTTCACGGTCAGCCAATATCTCTGTATCATAATTGGCATCATACAACAACCCCAGACGGCATTTTTCCTTTTCAGTCATTATTTACATCTTTATGTTCTCCGCAAATATAGGAGATTTATTTCAGCTTACGAGGACTTTCTCTTTTCCGCCAGAAATTTTCAATTTGTTCCAGTGAAACACCTTTTGTTTCCGGAACATAGAAATACCCCCAAATCAACGCAAGAAAAGCAACTCCTCCATAAAACCAAAAAGCACCTGCCGGATTCCCCAGATTTTCACCATCCAGTATTATTTCTTTTCCGGGTATTGTCAATGCTTTTACAATTTTAAAGAAAGTAAATGAAACGATGCTATTGAAAAGCCAAACAGACAGCGAGCCGAGAGAAGCTCCTAACCCACGTAATTTCAAAGGGAATATTTCTGAAATAATAAGCCAGCCTAAAGGACCTATACTGATCGCAAAAAAAGCGACATAACAGAATATAAGCAAAATAGCCACCCATTTTACCGAATCGCCCAACTGATTTACAAAAACAAAGCATAACCCCAGGATTAAAAGAGATACGACAATCCCTGACAATCCGATAAAATAAAGCTTTCTTCTTCCCAAGCGATCTACAAAATAAACAGATACAACCGTGAAAATAACATTGACCACCCCAACTCCGACAGAAGCCCAAATTGCCGCAACAGTCCCGTCAAAACCTGCCATCAGAAAGATCTTAGGACTATAATAGATCACTGTATTGATCCCGACAAACTGCTGAAAGAACATAATCCCTATACAGATGATCAGAGGGGTTCTCAACCAAGGTTGCAAAAGTTCTTTCCATCCGGATTTTTCTGTTTCGCTTCTTTTTATTTCCTCTTGCATCTGTTGAAAAGAATCCTTTGCCTGCTCTTCTCCTTCTATTCTTTTCAAAATACGGATACTTTCGCTATGCCTTCCCTTCGACATCAGCCAACGGGGAGTCTCAGGCATAAAGATCATACCCACAAGCAATATACAGGCTGGAATAACTCCCACATAGAACATTGGTCTCCAACAAGACATATCACCTTCATCTGCAAAATATAAATCTGATAAATAAGAAACCAAAACCCCAATTGTAACCATCAACTGAAACATTGAAACAAGCATTCCCCTCACTTTGGCTGGCGAAATTTCTGCAATATACAAAGGGACGGCAAAAGAAGAAACCCCAATCGCTATTCCCAGAAAAAGACGAGCCAGAACCAAATTCCAGGCATCAACCGCAACTCCGGACCAAATTGCCCCTACAGCAAAGATTACGGCAGAGGCTAAAATTACTTTTTTACGTCCTAAACGGTCTGTCAACCTACCACAAAACAAAGCACCTAAGATTGCCCCCAGCAAACCTGCCGACGTAATCAGTTCTATCATATTATTGTCTATTCCAAAATCCTTCTGAAAAAATGGAATGGCTCCCGAAATCACACCCGTATCAAAGCCGAAAAGTAAACCTCCAGTCGCCGCAATCATCGCTATGATATAAATCAACATCTTATTATGCTCTGTTTTCATGGTATTCAAATTATATATAAAATCCCTTTATGGAATAAATCGTCTCCAATATTCCTCTTTTATTTGTGGAGAAGGAACAAATAAAAAAGTCTCCGGATCTTCTTCAAATGTACAATAAATAGATTTATCTTTTTTTATCCCTAATTCCAAATAATCGGCAGGAGACTTACATATCAGTTCCGACGGTTGATAGGCTGGATTCTCCAACCATTGAATCTCATTCAATTCATCAAAAACCGGATACCAGGCTATTCCGTTATGTTTTCTTACCCCCTCATAAACGAAACCATATTCCCGATCGCACCAGGCACCAAAAGTAAGCGGTTTATCCGGATTGGCACTGATAGTCGCATGTGCCCAATAAGGAGGAACAATAACTACATCACCCGGATTGGCATAAACTGCAAAACAACGCCCCGGATTATCTTCTGCATATTCCTGCATATAAATAATTGCTTCACCGGACCATATCTCATACACCTCAGGAGTAGACCAGTTACTGAAAGAAGAAACTTTATGGATATGTCCCTGACTCCGGATAGGCTCTATCCCCAGCTTTCCGGTAGCATAGGTTACGACACCGTACAGCAAATGCATCGAATTCAATAGTTCTTTATGTTTTATTTTACCTACATCCATTGCAATAGAATAGACTATATCAGGCCCGGCACAGTCGGGGTCCATCAAACTTTTTGAAATGTCTTTCAACTTTCGTCTCTCTACCTGAGGGCCAAAAATACCCGGACCGTAGGAAAAGCCCATAGGCTCTTCGATCAAACCGATATCGAGTCCCGGATCAAATACATTAATAACCGGAGAAACACCCGGTTTATCTTCATGCAGATAAGATTTCATTCTTCCTTCTTTGATTGGTAAAACTATATTCCGCCGCCAGTACAGCTGCATTATCCCCCAGTTCCGATGCCACAATTTTCACATTCTCCGTAGGGCACCATGCCAGTCGTCCGACCCGTTCGCAGATATAAGGTAATATAACATCTTTGCTCTTCATTACGCCCCCTCCCAGCACAATCACCTGAGGATCATATGCATGTATATAAGTAACAATAGCAGCACTCCATACGTCCATACATTCGTTCCTTACGATCAAAGCATCGATGTCGCCGCTAGAGGCCAAATTAAAAATTTCTTCAAAATCATAGCTATCCGCTTTTTCCCGAAAAGCAGCGGATAGTTTTGGGTTTTCTTTTATAATAGAAGACAGGAAAAATGACGAAGAAAGTGCTTCCACACACCCCACATTTCCACAGCTACATTTACGTCCCTTATAGTCGATCACGAAATGACCGCCTAACGAACCTGCCTGATAATGTTCACCGTACAAAACACGACCATCCAAAACGACTCCGGTTCCTATTCCGGTTCCTATTGTCATCATTACCACATTGTCCAATCCTCGTGCCGCTCCACAAACCCATTCACCAACAGTTGCCATCCGGGTATCATTGTCCATATAAAAAGGAACCCCCCAGTTCAACTCACACCATAGCCGGAGATTCAATTCACAGGCGTCATTATATTTCTCATTGGTGGCAAGCACCTGGCAATGTTTCACATCGACAATCCCAGGAAAAGCCAGACTAATCCCCACCAGATCGGAAGTCCGGATTTTACTGTCATGTAACAAAGCATTAACCGCTTCTTTTATTTTAGGTAAATTACTTCGAAGCCCCTTTTCCGAATAAGCAGGCAGAATTATAAAATTCAAAACTTGACCGGACTGGATCAATCCGATCTTTATAAAGGTTCCTCCTAAATCTATTCCAACAGTATATTTAATCATATCCTTTAAACTAAAGTAGGTACTCCGTTTACATCTATCAAACGCTGTGCAAACCCGGCAGCAGAGATTGTTGCATAATCATGCCCGGCATCAGAAGGCCAACAAGCAGAAAACACTAACTTCTGATATCCTGTATTAGCCACCCGATGAGCTACTTTTCCGGGTATGTAATGCAAACTACCGGGGAATATCCGTTCAGCCCATACCTCTCTCTGTTCATTCATCAAAATCAGCATACCTTCACCTTCCACTCCCCAATAAAATTCTGCCCGATCGCTATTTGAGTGAAAATGGCCCTTTGTCATAAAAAATTCAGAGCCGACCTTCCCCGGATAAAGGGTAGTAATCCCCATAAACAGACCACCGGGTGTATTCTCTAAAACCGGGAGATAACTACTGACCTGATAAATGACCTGATCTTTATCCATTCCATCAAATGCCTGTCTGTCTCCAAATATCCCATCCAATTCACCCAGTACACGAGTCGATTTTATCACATCTTCCCCAGTAAGGCAATTGTTGGTAAAAAAGACTTCGGGTATAAAAATTCTATTTGTTCTCATAATCCTTATTTTTTACATTGATTTTTATCTTTATCTGATCCATTCATCAGCCGATAAATAAAATGCTTTGTCGGCCTGCCCCTCGGGAGTTTCCATATAGATACGTTTCTCTTCGCCTGGTAATAAATTGAAATAACCGTCAGAAACATATACTGGTAATAAAGACTTTCCGGATTCCTTCTCCCGAACATTCACTTTAATTCCCGTTGCTATCTGTTTCGAATTATTCCTGATATCTGCCTGAACCACGACTTTTCCTTCTTCCGTCTTACGAACAGTCTGTTTGATACGAAGCTGTGATTTTCCTCCTTTTTGCAAAACTGAAAAATCAGACGGCGAAACAGGGTTGATCCAATAGTCATTTTCAGAAAGCATCTTTCCTCTCCGGTCGAATAACTGAAGACGAACAAGGGATACATCTTTTATTTCCGGGGGGAACGCGACTTCCATACAATCGGTCAACTTGTTCGCTGCTAAGTTTACTAAACTATTTCTTTCATATAACTTCTTTCCTTTCAGATCATATATTCTGAAAAAAGCCTTTGTTCCCGGGAGTTCTTTAAGTGTGGTATTGATTACCTGCAATTTCCTGTTTACTGAATTCCACTGGATATGTACCGGTTCACATGCTTTCTTTGCCCCATAAAAAGAACCATGCGTTTCATAATCGAATGAATAAGTCTGCCAAATCACACTAGGCCATGCCGGATGACTCATCCACAGCAATAAGCCACTGGCATAATTCCACATTTTCTGATTCCAGGTCTCAAACATGTTACGATACAGGTTATAATTAATAAATTGAGCTCGTGAACAAAATTCATCTGCATCGCGGGACGGCTCTGCTCCTAACCGATCTATATCGCGGATATAATTCTTCCAATCAAAACTTTCATAATGCAAATCATGATAATACCAGACATCGCCAATAGGCCATAAATCTTCTGCCGGTATAAATTTGCGAAGAGTTTCCGCTGTCGGCACGGAGGGCGCTCCCAGTTCTGTACTGAAGCCATCGGCTTTCTTGGTCAGATATTCCAATTGATTATCGATATAATGCCAGGGGCCACTTGAACAAAGGTTTAAATCCCTTGAATTACCATGATAGTGGCGGGTCCCGTCCATCGTACTTATTATTCTCTGAAAACCATCTTCCAAGATTTCCGGGGCATATCCTTCATTTCGCGGACACCATACGGCAATGGACGGATGATTACGGAAACGAAGAACAATATCCTGTGCATTAGCTAGGAATAATTCATCATCGAGAGGTTCCAGGTTATAATCCTGGGTTGAGATGGAAAAGTCATTCCATACAAGCAAACCATATTCATCACAGAGAGTATAAAATAATTCTTCTGTAGATTCCCCTGTCCAGTTCCGTACCATTGTAAAATTCGCTTCTTTATGCAAACGGAAATAAGGTTCCAGGCGTTCACGAGTCACTCGTTTCATTCCATCATCCATACCCCAATTTCCACCCCGGCAAAAAATAGGTTTTCCATTGACACAAATAGTCAGAAAAGGATTTTCCGGTTGTGTTGTTTCTTCCCGGAGATATTTTATCGCACCATCTGTTAATGAAGGAATAATGACCTGGGGGAAGCTAGTATTTTCAACTGTCACACGTTTTTTATAGTCAAACAAAGGTTTTCCGGTTTCTTCTATATCCGTGGGGCTATATTGAAAACGAATATTCTTTTTTTCGGCAGACTGTGCCATTAACTCATAGGAAAACTCCCGAATGCCAAAACGGATTTCTTTTTTTTGTTGCACCTGATCATCCTGAGTCACAGTCATAGTCAATGTATATAAAGGCTGTGCACCGTAACCGTTCGGCCACCATAAAGCAGGATTATGGATACAGAGTTGTTCGAATTGTTCCGGCGTAAAACAAATTTCTTTCTGTTCAGACGGTTTCAATACGACTTTCTGAGAAAAGGTAATATGGTCAATTTTTCCATTCACTGAAACAGTTTTTACCTCCTCTGTCGTATTAACCAACCGTGTTTTTATTTTAATATCGGCATAAGTAGTATCAGGCAATGGCAAATCTGTTATGACCTGAGGGTCTTCCATCCAGACATCTCCCCCCCGCATCAGTTTCACATCCTGCCATATACCTATATTTCTATCCCGGATACCCGGTATCCAATCCCATCCTTCCGATGAAATAAAAGTAGGGCCATCCAGGCAAAGAGCACCTCCGTTTCCTCCGAACCATTCCTTAGTTTCTTCAAAGGGGATTCCCGGATTATCGGGAGGAAAAATATGAACAGCCAATGTGTTTATTCCCTGCCTGTTCAGTAAACTCCCCACTGAGAAAAGACCTCTCTTAAAAGCGCCGTTCATAGTCCCCAGCCGGTAGCCATTTAACCAGACTTCAGCTTTATAATTAATGCCATTCAACAAAAGCCGGCAGTTCGTTTCCTCCATCTCCTGCGGCGTTTCAAAAGATATCCGGTACCACCAATCCATACGGCAAAGCGTATCTGGTATAAGTAAATTATTCAAGCCATAATAAGGATCCGGATATACGGACTGTTCTACTAATGTCGTAAGAACCGTTCCCGGTACCACAGCATTATACCATTCGGAAGAATTGGTGCCGGTATCCCACAAAGACATACCTTTTCCTGCTAACTTGTATCCTTCAATCATTTCCCAGCCACCGGAAAACAGGTAATTACCTTCTTCATCTTTTTGTAATTGTCCGGGTATAGCCTGATAAGCTTTCCTTTCCAATATATTTTTCCCGGCTTTTGAACGAGGGAGCTCATTTGGCTGTTGCCTGACGCTTCTGCCAAAATTCAATTTACTTTGTCCTGTGACCAACTCTCCCATCATCAAGAAAAAGAGTAGGCTTAACCAATATACCTTTGTCATATCTTTATTCTACTTTTTCAACAATTTATCTTCCATCACCTCCTTAAAAAGAAGATATGCTTCAGGAGTTATGTGAATATGGTCCTGGGTAAAATATTTCATGACAGGACGATCCTTCTCATCGACAAATTTGTCCCAGACACTTACATAATCCATATAATCATACAATGCAGCATATTCCTCCATCAAATGATTGGCTCTTTTATATTTTTCAAAAGATTTTACCCGGGCCGGACAAGGTTTGATCGATACAAGTAAGATACGGCACTCCGGATAATGGTAATGAATGAGACGGCACATACAAATCACATCTTCCATAAACTGTTCCGGAGTTGTTTCCGTCTCATTCAAATCATTATCTCCCTCATAAATAACTATTTGCCGAGGGTTAAAAGGTTTGACAACTTCATCGAAATAATAGATCTGATCACACATCATGGAACCTCCAAATGCTCGATTCACCACTACAGAATTAGGGAAATATTTCTCTGTATCTCCCCATCTCGTGAACGTAGAGCTACCTATAAATAAAACACAACCTTGTTTGATTCCTTCTTTTTCGTTTTTATCTCTTAACTCCTGAATCTTTTCCTCCCATTGCTGCGCCCGTTCATATTGCGCCGAAACACAAATGCAATGACAGAGTAAAACACAAAGCAGAACTATCTTTTTCATGCCAACTAACCTTTCTTTACTGCACATTCAACACCTCACAAATACCGGAGATATGCCGGGAATCGATGAGCGTTACTCATTCTTATTCCCGACATGCTCCTTTCTCCCTATTTTTTGACTTTAAAACACCAGAACCAGGCTTCCCAACCATTAGACAATACATGAGCCAATACCATTTTGTCTTCTGTCAACTTCAGGATATCGAATTCATGAATAGTCTTTCCACCTTCATTCGGAGAAACGCCTTTCAAAATTGTTCCATTCACAATAGTCAACGTACCGATAGACCAAGGCGTCCCGTCTGCCATTACTTTTTGCTTGGTCATATCAAAATTAAAACTACCACTTTCCACGACTTTTCCAGTCTGGCTTATTTTTGTGAAATTCGCCGCACCGTTCAAATCGAAATGCATGACACCGTCTTTCCCTACTTCCGGATCTTGCTGGTCCATATCTCCAGCTTTGATCGTTGCCCAGGCCGGAGCTGTATTACCAGGATAACCGCCATTGCCCCAAACAACATCATCCGGGCTGGTATAATCCCACATCCATGATTTACCTTCTTTGTCCGTACCGGCAAAAATCGCCCATTCATCTTCTATCGGATAAAGAATATTGTCGATAGTCACTTTACGTACTGTCGAAACTGTTCCACCAGCACAAATTCCCGTAAAAACAATCTCTTTTTCTCCTAAAAAGGGGACCAGAACCGTATCCTGCTGACGAACAGAAATGCCTGAACCATAATTCCAATGTGATCCGACCATCGGAGTTTTATTTATCATTACAATCTTATTTCCACCTTCCGTCAGCGGATAAACATCCAAATTCAATTCGCTCTCTGCGACAATACTACCTTGTTTATGCTCCTCTTCTATTGGATTACAAGACAATTGAAATATTGCCAGTAATGAAAAAAGAGCGATCATTATCTTTTTCATATAATTCCATTTAACTGTTTGATTAATACAATGCATCGTTACCCCAGCCCGGAGTTTGTTCAAGCACCCCTGCCGATAAATCTATCTGCGTTTTAGGAATAGGCATAAAACCACCTGTTTCCTGAATACGTTGTGTCAAATTACCCATACTCATTACATCATCCACACCGTTGTTCTTCACCTTTACCCCATTCTGCTTTTCCAGGGATTCACCAGCGATTCCCCAACGCAGCAAGTCGTAATAACGGGAGCCTTCAAAGGCTAATTCCCAACGGCGTTCATTCTGCAATGCTTTATCAGTATAGCCCGTCAAAGGAGTCAAACCTGCACGTTCGCGCACTCTGTTCAGATAGCTGACATCTTTCTTTAATTCAGCCATCATCAACAAAACATCTGCAAAACGGATAATCACCTGGTCCTGGGTATTATCGATCTGGAAGTCAGGAGTACGTCCGTATAATATACAGCTGTAATTGACACATGCCGTTGTCCCGTCCGACTTAGCCTGGTGTGCATTTATTGCGATATATTTTTTCTGCCAGTAACCGGTTTCCTGAATCTGCATACTGGCTCCCCATGTATAGCTTTTTATATTTTCATCCGGGTTATTTACATCCAGAATAGATGCAGCGCGTCTGAAATCATTCGGTTCACTTATTTCCCAATCACTTACCAGATTTGTACTGACCGGTCCGGCTCCCCATCCCTGCCCGAAAGGAAATATATTCTCGTAATTCGGTTGTTCCCGAATAGAGAAATAAAGTACCGGCTGATTCCCATAATAGATACTGGTCGAATGATTCCCCATTGAAGAATATTTAATAGAAAAGATTGTTTCATTATTCTGGTCGTCCCCCACCCAGCTCAAGTTGTTATCGGTAGCAAACTTATAATCAGGAGCTGTTGCCGAGTTTGCATAAGGCCACAAATTACCAAAATTGGAAACCAAACCATGACCACTATTATTGATACAGTCATCCAACCAACTGATCACTTCCTGCTTCGATACAGAACCACCATCCAGTAAAGGAAGTGTCTCCTGTTTATAGTATCCTGTATAAAATAAATAAACACGTGCCATTAACGATTCGGCAGCCCATTTTGTAGCGTGCCCCAGCTGACTGTCTTTTACCTCATATTTCTTATCCGGCAAAGTCTGAATTGCATATTTCAGATCTTCGGCCATTTGTGCATATAAATCTTTTGCTTCAGCCCGTGGATTATTCACAGCCTCTGTTGTTAAGATCAAAGGAACTGTTCCAAACATACGGCATAACTCAAAATAAAAGTAAGCGCGCAAAAATCTGGCTTCCGCCGCGATCTGCTCCTTTAGTTCCGGTTTTTCCCATGTTTTTACAACATCAAGAGTTTCCAGTAACATATTGGAACGGAAAATTCCCTGATACATCTTTTTCCAGAAATCCGGAAACATGTCATCATTTATCTTTTTCAGTTGATCCATCGCAGCCCAACTTCTGTCTACCGCAGCTCCACCTCCCAAGCGATCATCCGAAAGTAACTCAGACACCAGGAAAGTACACTGGTTGACATTAACTGACGGTAATATAGAATAGACTCCGGTCAACGCATCCAATGCATCCTGCGAAGTTTCAGGGAAACTCGACGTATCTTTTTTCACCAAGTTTTCTGAGTCCAGAAAACTGTCGCAACCTGTCAAAAGGAATACGAGTAATGAAAGAAATGCTATTTTTTTCATATTTTCAAATCGATTAGAATTTTAAATTAACACCTACCATATATGTTCTCGGACTCGGATAGAAACCTACATCGATTCCGGAAACCCAACTTTTGTCTGCACCATATCCAATTTCCGGGTCCATGCCTGAATATTTGGTGAAAGTTGCCAGGTTTTGAGCAGTTACATACAATCTGGCCTGCCCTAACGGCATGCGGGGGAATAATTTTTTAAAATCATATCCCAAGGTCACATTCTGGATACGGAAATAATCCCCGTCTTCAATAAATATATCCGAAATATACAACCAGTTTGCGTTTGTTCCCGATGCTACACGAGGCAGACGGTTGGATGTTCCCTCACCATGCCAACGATCCAGAATATCAATGGTATAATTCTCTTTCGGTTGGTCAGTAAACGACCGGTACGACTTGGCGATCTGATTTCCAAATACGGCATTGGTCGTTATTCCCAGATCAAATCCTTTATACCCTAAATTTAAAGTCAATCCCATAGTCACATCGGGATGAGGATTTCCGATCATACATTTATCCTTGTCATCAATTACTCCGTCATTATTCGTATCGGCAAAGATCAAGTCACCGGGAGCGGTACCGGATAATTTGGCTCCGGAATATTCCGCTATCTGTTTTTCACTCTGGAAAACTCCTAAAGTTTTATATCCATAAAAATAACCGATAGGATAGCCTTCCTGTGCCCGATACATTTCAGTAGTACCTTCACTCAAAATGTTAGGACTTCCGTGAATAATTCCTTCTGAATTAGCAATACGGGTTACTTCATTTTTATTATGCGACAAATTCAGGTTTACTCCATAAGTAAAATCTCCGGCATGATCATTCCAGTTCAAAGCAAGTTCCACCCCCTTATTCCGGACATCTCCGCCATTGATATAAGGAGCGCTCGTACCGTAAGAATCCAAAACCGGTGCCTGTACCAGCCAATCTTTAGTAGTCTTTATATAATAATCGAATGAGAATCCCAAGCGACCACCCAGGAAACGGGCATCCAAACCTAAATCCAATTGTTCGGAAGTTTCCCAGGTTACATTTTTATTCGGTAAAATATCCGGATAAGCACCGGAAGAAATAGTTTGTTTATCCGGTCCGAAGAAATAGTTGGACTTCAGGAAAGATATCGTAGCCAAATACTGGAACGGATCGATATCCTGATTACCATTCTGCCCCCAACTGGCACGGATTTTAAGGAAATCCAGATAATTTCTCGTCGATTCCATAAAGGCTTCATTACTCATCACCCAACCGGCAGATACAGAAGGGAAATATCCCCAACGGTGTCCTTTTGCAAAATTGGATGAACCATCTGCACGCATGACCAATGTCAGCAAATAAGTTTCTTTATAATCATAATTTATACGACCGAAAAAAGAAGCGATCCCTCTTTTCTGTAAAATCTTATTTTTCATATAGGGAGAACCTCCTACAGTCGTTTTATCGGCATAGATGACTGTTGTATTATCCAAATATGCATGATCGAAATCATCGAATATTGAATTAACATTGCTGGCTGATAAATTATCTCCCAAGCCACTTCTCTCCATGGACTGGCCGATCAATGCACTGAAACTATGATCATTATTTATCTTGAAATCATAGCTTATCGTATTTTCCCAAAGCCAGCCGGAATTGATAAACATACGCTGAGTTACTTCATTCTCTTTATTATACACATTTGAAGCCAATTCATAAACAGGTTCAAAACTACGATAAGAATTAGCCTCCATCGTCAAACCGAAACTACTCTTGATCTTCAAATTTTTGATGGGCTGTAAGGTCACATAAGCATTGGCTTTAATATTATGTTTCTTCGTCAAATTCTGACCATGTGCATATTCCATCAGGGCAATCGGGTTTTCGCCGGTAGGATCCCAATTCAATGCATAATGATAATCTCCGTTTTCATCATACATCGGAAGAAACGGATTTGCCTTCAAAGCCCCGTTTATATCGTTCTGATACTGGTTACCGATAGAGATTCCCGATTTCTCACTATAAGAATATGTCAGATTCTCTCCAAACTTAATAATATCCAGATCCTGATTTTTCAATAAAGTATGTTCAGTATTCAAACGGAATGTATAACGATCGTACTTAGGTTGTACGGGTTTTCCTAAAATACCTTCCTGCGAAGTGTATGATATACCGATAGAATAGACAGACTGTTCACTTCCTCCTGTTATATTCAATGCATGATTTTGAATCGGTGCATTTTTATTCCTCATAGCATCCAACCAGTTTGTCCCTTTATTTGTCCCATTGGCATAACTTTCCCAGTTCGGTACCATCGAACTAAAATCATAAGCGGGCAAACCATCCATTAAACGACCTTCATTCTGTATCATCGCATATTCCTGAGCATTCAATGTCGAAGCCATTTTATATACATTCTGCACACCAAAATACCCATCATAAGAAATCGATGCTTTTCCGGCACGTCCTTGTTTAGTTGTCACCAATACTACTCCATTTGCAGCGCGCGAACCGTAAATCGCAGCAGATGCAGCATCTTTCAATACATCGATAGATTCGATGTCTGCAGGATTCAGATTATTAATATCCGCACCGGTTACCCCATCAATAATATACAAGGGGCCGGAAGAACCTGTTGTTCCCAAACCACGTATCGTCACGTTGAAACCCTCACCAGGCATACCTGACGATTGCGTTATATTCACCCCGGGTGTCTGACTTTGCAAAGCCCCCAAGGCACTTACCGTATTCAATTTTTGAATATCATCGCCTTTAACCTGTACAGTTGCGCCCGTTACCAGTTTCTTCTTCTGAATACCATAGCCGATTACTACTACTTCCTCCAGAGCTTGTGAATCTTCTTTTAAAACAACATGATACATAGCAACATCAGGCTTGACTGTTACCAATTGTTCCTGATAGCCGATATACGAGATTTGTAAAATACTGCCGTCCGGTACCGTCAGAGTGAATCTTCCGTCCAAATCTGTGACCGAACCATTTGTCGTCCCCTTCTGAACCACATTTACACCGATCAGAGGTTCATTTCCGACCTCTGATACCACGATTCCGGAAATGTTTTTTCCCGTTTGAGCTTCTGCCAGCAGATTTCCTAAAAGCAGGAAAACGGAAATGAAAACCAGATAAAAATTTCTATTTTTCTTTCCCATAAAAGAATTGATTTAATTGATTAATCACTATTTTTTTTAATGTAACTTCCCTGGCGGGAACGAAAAAGCTCCTGCCTATATATATTTTAACATAAGAATTTTGATTACTGAAACCTAAAGCCGCCTCAATAACTTCGCTGCAACTTCATTGTCCATGATAATAGATTCATCCAGTATAGCCGATTTGATTATTGTTGTCAAATGCTGATGCCATTTTACATCACGCCACATGCCGACAAACTGAGGTCCACAAAAATTACTGGTTGCTATCCCTGCCCACATGCCTGTCTGAGCAGCAGTAACCGTACCCAGTGCACAAAGTTCCTTCACCCAATCCCAATTCAGTAAAGGCCAGTCTTTGTAATCCACAATCCCCCAACATTCTGTTGTAATAAGGGGACGGCCCGTTCTCTTTGCTATTATTCCAGTTAGCTCTATTTTATCCGTCAATAACTTTTGCCAGTAGGAAGGTTTTTCCTTATAAAGCTTTTCTGCTACTTTGACTACTTTTTTATACGCTTCAGGAGAATATTGTCCATCTTTATAATCAACGAGTTTATAGAACTCGCTATTATTCTGATGTACCATCCATATATGATGCTCATACAAATCCAAAAAAGAAGTGTCTATTTCTTCATATTTTAAAACATCTCCGTTATCGAAAGAGAAAAGGAAAGGCATATCCGGATATTCTTTCCTCATCCGGGTCAAGGCATGTTTCATCCATTGGAGAGACTCTTCTTTATGCCATTGTCCCCACACAACATGCGGATACCGGGAAGAGAAAAAAGGTGCCCACAAATTACCCGGCCATTCATTACACAAATCCACATATAATACCGTATCCAACAATCCGTCTGTCTCTATGGTCCTGAGAGTCGAGATCCAGCAATCAGCCATTTTATCAGCGGTCGTTATTTTCATCCGGGTGTCATCTACATCCTGACGATACCAGGATGAAAGTCCGACTTTAATATCACGCTCCTTACATTTTTCAAGAAACTTATTCAAGTTGGGCTGAACCTGAACTTCGTTCAGATCCGGACTACCCCAAACCTGTTGATTCCAAACTTCGTTCAACATCCATTTTTTGGTCGGATCTTCTGCTATCAAATGTGGGTAAGCATCGATACGTATAGCATTATAACCCCGTTCCAGCAATTCATCCAATACTTTATCCCAATCTTCGTAACCGGCACCGGGCCAGCGGCGTTCCAACCAGGAAAAGTCCCACATGGTAATGGCACGAGGCGATACTTTATTTTTACTTATTTCAGAGACTCCTGCTATTCTGTCATAAGAAGAAGCTCTTAATGTTTCAAAAGAAGCAAGACCACCTAAAGTAGCCATAGTAGTATGTTTTATAAAATTCCTTCTGTCCATATTCATTACTAAAAAACGGGATAATTTGTATTTTTCACTCAAAACTGTTCATTCAAAAAACTGTTGCATCCATAGGCTTTCTTATTAGAATTATAACTGTTAACTACATTTCGATATATCTATATTGCAAAGATATAATCAGTTAGCTCTATTTCTTTTCTTGATTCTTGCGTATAATTCTGGTATTTTACCATAATTTCTGCATCAGATAACTTTTTGGTTCTTCACTCCGAATTTTTTCTGATATTCAGATGGCGACATTTGAGTGGAACGTTTAAACTGTTCTATAAAGTTCGACAGATTATTAAAACCGGATTCCATACTTAATGTGGAGATTTTCATACGTCCCTCTATCAAAAGCTTTTTAGCATGACCTATACGTATGTCATTCAAATACTGGACAAACGTCTTCTTGGTCCGTCCTCTGAAATAACGGCAAAAGGCATTAGGTGTCAAACCGACCAAAGATGCGACCTCTTCCAGTTTGATGGGTTTCGTAAAGTTCTTCATCATATACTGGTAAACTTTATCAAATCTTTCAAAATCCGATGAATTGACAGATTCTGTAAACCCCACACTGGCAAGTAATTCATATTCGTCCGTTGTAGCCATCATTTCCAGCAATGAGATGAAATTAATGATACGGGTAGCCCCTGTATCACTCACCGATCGTTGAATAAAAGAACCTATGGCATCCCTAGACTTACCCATAAATTTTATTCCCCGCCTGGAACGCTCTATCAACTGACGTATATTTTGCATTTCCGGCAAGCGGATCAGGTTTTCTTCAAAAATATCTTTCAGGAAAAAGAGACACAAGCAGGATGCTTTCAATCCTGCCCCCTGTTTGAAGAATTCATCGTCATTCCTCCATTCATGCGGCAGTTTAGGACCGACCATACAAACATCACCTTCCTGGTATCTGTCAATATGATCTCCTACAAAACGTGTACCGGTACCTTCCAGTATATACATAATTTCTATTTCCGGATGATAGTGCCACGGAACAATGAAATGCGGCAGATCCTCTTTATAGAAGTTTATGTAACTATTACTTGTAAATGGTAATTCCTGATAAAGTGGTATCATAATATTAAATTATTAAAGAAAAAGGTTGTCAAATAGTATACTCATGTCACTTGCACAAATATACGATCAAGCATATTTTGTTATTTCTACGATATTCACATAAAATCATGGTATTTTACCATTCGTGCAAAAAACGGCTATCAATGTTTAGCTATCAGCTACTATTTATCTCCTCCTTTTCCGTTAGAATACTAAAGAATGATCCAAAGAAAAATAAAAAAAGGATATGAACCAAAAGAATCCTTTCGGTTAACATATCCTTTTTTCTGTCTCTATATGCTGTTACTGATTCAATACATGTATCGTATGACAAGCTACCAACGCGGCAGTTTCCGTCCGCAAACGGCTCTCTCCTAATGAGATCGGTTCAAATCCTTGCTGTAAAGCCAATTCTATCTCTTCAGGACTGAAATCACCTTCCGGCCCAATCAGAACCAAAGCATTCTCTCCCGGATGATAAAGTTGTTTCAGCAATTTTTTCTCAGCTTCTTCACAATGGGCAATAAATTTACGACCTTCAAACGGTTGTTTTACAAAGGTCTTAAAATCAATCATACCGGTCAATTCCGGTAAGGTCGCTTTTTGTGACTGCTTCATCGCACTGACCAATATTTTCTCCAAACGGGCCGGTTTAATTTCGCGCCGTTCCGAGAAACGACAGTTCAGGCAAGTTATCGCATCAATACCTATCTCGGTAGCCTTTTCCGTAAACCATTCCATCCGGTCCATATTTTTTGTAGGTGCGACGGCAATATGAAGATGAAAATTCCACAAAGCAGGTTGTTCCCAACTTTCCAGAATAGAAACTTCACAATGTTTATGGTGGGCACGACTGATGGCCGCTTTATAAAAAAAGCCTTTACCGTCTGTCAACAGAATCTCGTCTCCTTCACTCAAACGAAGCACACGAATACAATGACCGGCTTCTTCTTCCGGTAATTCAGGATTCACCGCTATATCCGGCGTATAAAATATCTGCATCTCAAATTATCAATTTTCAACTTTCAATGATCAATTACCCGAGTATCATGCCAATAATCGTAGCGGAAAGAACTGATACCAAAGCTCCGGCAATCATGGCAGGAAAGCCGAAACGAGTAATCATCTCCTTTTTTTCCGGAGCCAGCACTCCCATTCCACCTAATAAAATCCCGATAGACGAGATATTGGCAAAACCACATAATATATAAGTAGACATCAAAATCGATTTCTGGTACATAAACATACCGGCATCTTTCCATTCCTGCAACTGAAAATAAGCGACAAATTCATTCAGGATAGTCTTCTGCCCCAGCAAAGAGCCTACCAACATAATATCCGGTGACGGAATACCGATCAACCACATGAACGGCGCAAGAATTATTCCCAGAATAAACTGGAACGTCAATCCATGAGCCTTCCCGTCAGTCACCGAGACAATCCATTCATTCAATCCGGTATAGCGCCCCAACAAACCTTCCAACAAGTAATTGGCTAATGCGACCAACGCAATGAAGACCAGCAACATGGCTGCTATATTAACCATCAACCGAATCCCTGTTGACGTTCCGGAAGCCAACGCATCCAATGCCGTCGGATGAGAACTACCCTTTTCCAGACTCGCAGCCTGATCAACTACAACTTCTGTCTGAGGACAAAGCATCTTCGCCAAAACGATCGATCCGGGGGCAGCCATCAACGATGCTGAGATGAGATGCTTGGCAAACAAAACCCGTGCAACCGGATCTCCTCCCGAAAGCATTCCTATATAAGTAGCCATTACTGTTCCGGCAATCGTTCCCATTCCCGATACCATAACCAGAAATATTTCAGACCGATTCATTGCCGGCAAATAATTCTTTATAAGTACGGGAGATTCAGTCATTCCCATAAATATATTACCGGAAGTCACCAGTCCTTCCGCTCCGGAAATGTTCATAAACTTCCGCAATACCCAGGAAAAAGCTCCTACTACACGCTGAATAATACCCCAATGATAAAAGAGTGATACCAACGCAGAAAAGAATATAACAACCGGTAATGAATGGATCAGGAAAATAAAGCCATTACTTTTAGTGGCATACGGTCCCAATAAAAAACCTACACCTGCCTGCGTAAAATCCATCAGTTTGATAAAAGCTCTTCCTATCCATTCCAAAGCGGTTCCCACAAAAGGAATATAAAGAACTGCCAAAGCAAATATGATCTGCATGACCAGACCTCCTCCGATCAACTTCCAATCGATCCGTTTCCGATCCTGACTCAAAGCGTAAGCCACAGCCAGAACCGTTACAATCCCTAATATTCCACGTAAAAGGGATTCAAAGCTGATCCCGCTCTGTTGATCTATCATTTGGCGTTCCCCTCTTCTTCTTCACGTCGACGTATCTCATCTTTATACATCTTGGCGTATTCGTAATTCTCATCGGCAATCGCTTCTTCCAGCCGTTCACTCAATTCTTCTTCATCCAAAAGAGAAAGCCATTTCTTTAACTCCGCCTCATCTTCTATATCTTCAGGCTCTTTATCCAGCAAAGAATATTCATCATCGTCCTTATCTTCCAACAATGTAGCTTCCTCCAAAACCACACCGCATTCAGAAACAATTTGTTCTGTTGTATAGATATCACATTTCACACGAAGAGCGATCGCTATCGCATCCGATGTGCGGGAGTCAAGACGTATCTGGGTAATACCATCGTCAAACAATAGTTCCGAATAAAAAACCCCGTCTTCGAATTTATAAATGAAAACCTCCTGCAACTGAATAGCAAAAGCCTGTGCAAAGGTCACAAATAAATCGTGCGTAAGAGGTCTGGGAGGCGTAATATGTTCCAACGCAATAGCAATAGACTGCGCCTCTGAGGTCCCTACTATAATAGGTATACGACGGGCTCCGTTTTCTTCCGCCAGTATCAAAGCATAAGCTCCAGACTGGATCTGACTATTCGTTAGCCCCTGAACCCGTAATTTTATTTTTGCATCCACACCACATAAATTTTATAGTCACTATACAAAAGTAATATTATTTCGGAATTAAAAGGGAGAAAGGCTGAAAATGATTCAGTAAGGTATATAAAAAAGAAAAGGTTGTCTCCCGACAACCAATCTTCATTGCTAACCTTAAATCTAATACCATGAAAAACACAGTGCAAATATATGCAATTTTATGTTATCCAACATACTTTTTCGACATAAAAGAAGATTGTTTTAGCAATATTTCAGTAAAGACTCCACCCGTTTAAGAGACGATAACATAATATACGTACTACTTTGTATAATTGTCTGCTTTCTCTTTCATTCGCTGAACCCGTTTCTCCGTTTCCGGATGGCTGGAAAAGAGCTGACGAAACTTGGACGACTTAGGTGCATCTGCACTCAACTCCAACAATTTAGCCAATGAATCATGCATGCTGTGAGGATCATATCCATTAGCTACACTAAACTCAAAACCGTAATCATCCGCTTCATTTTCCTGCTTCTGCGAATACTGTGCACCAGCCAAAGCCGTAGCCAGGTCGCCTAACTGAGAATCAGACAACTTAGCAACAACATCGCTAGTTGCCCCTGCCGCATTTTTGGCTGCCGAAGTCAGATAAGCGTTCTTCATAGCATCTTTAGAATCGGAATGAAGTACGTGACCGATCTCATGCCCGATAACAGCCATCACTTCATTGTCATCCATTATCTTCATCAATCCGCCACAAACACGTACACTTCCGTCACCACAGGCAAAAGCGTTGACGTCGACTACATTATACACTTTGAAATTCAGATCCAAGCCATCCACTTTTATATCTTTGGTCAGACGTTCCAGACGTGCTCCCATTTCCGTATCAGGTCCGGCCACTTCATTATGCGTATCCATCCACTCGATATATTCGCGACTCATATTGGCAATATCGGTATCACTAAGTGTGATCGCTTTTGCCACATCGGTCGCGGCACCGACAACTTTCTTAGTATTAATGGTTTTTCCTCCAATTTTGAACTGGGCAGATGCAGTCAGACTAATCCCTGCCAAAAAGGCTAATGATAATAACGTTGTTCTCATACTTCAATTTGTTTATTTACATACTTAGTTTGTTTGCATTTGTAAAAATTCCATCAACTGGTTAAGTGTGACATCTTTCAATATAACTTTTTTGTTTTTATCCAGCAGATAAAGCGTAGGAATCGCTTTCAAATCATATATTTCATCATTTTTAAGGCTCACTGTGTTATCGTAAGAATTTATCCATTCTACCGGAACATCCGGTATGTGCTTTCGCCATGCTTCCAGATCTTCGTCCGGATAAACAGCCAGGATCTTCAGTTTTTTGTTTGTCTGCAAACCCGAGATCAGCGGTGAAGACAACAACTGTCCTGTAATTTCTTTACAAGCGTGACAATCCGGATTATAAAAGAATAATAACAAGTAGTCTGCCTTTACATTATATAATGTACCCGTCTTTCCGTCGGCAAGCGTATAAGTAAAATCCGTAGCAGGTTCTCCTACTCTGTTTTTCAATGCCAGTTCCAATAAATGGGCCGGACGTATCTTATTCACTTCATCAAAAACCGGAGCAGCCAGAATCGATTCCAAAACCGGTATATATAACGACTCATCACGCATCGGAGAATTAGGATCATACAAGTACTTCTCATATAAACCGGCCATATGAGCAAAGAAAATACTATCGGCAGTCGCCTTATGCATCATTCCTTTGATAGACGAAGATGCTACTTCCGGAGATACATATTTCATCAGATCGATATAGTTTGTAAGTGCCTGTTCCGTTATATCCGGTAGATGGATATAAGCCGTATCGGTAAAATCAAATTTATCCCAATAATGCTGTACCAGATATTTCGCCCGTTCACCCGGATCGGTGATCATACTTGGGACAGCTACCATTTCAAAGCTTTTCGATGTTGTATCCTTTTTTCCTGTTTTTACAGTTTGCTGACCATGACATGAGCTAAAAATCAACGCAAATACCAGCAGACAAAGTATTCTGACTATCATATCTTTATGTTTTTGTACTGCAAATATAACAGTTACGCGCCATAAATATTCACGAGGGCGCCATAAATATTTATGACGCCCTCGAAAACAGAATACTATACCAAACGAATTATATCAGGTATTGCAAAGTTCTTTATCTGATACGACCGGAGCCATCCAGGAAGTTCAGATAGGCTTTTTGACCGACCGATACACTTACAGCCTCCTGATCACCTCCGTTCTTCCGATACTCAATCTTATTATTCATGACCATAAATTCGGTTCGCCACCAGTCTGTCGACGGTAATTTGACACAAAGGCGCAAATTTCCGTTTGCAACAAAAGCAGGTGAAACAAACTCACCTTCACCGGAAGGTACCGTAAACTTACGAGCATCATCGAAGGTATCCCAACCTCCTGAAACATCACCTGTTACGTAGATATCCGGAGAGAAAAATTCCAATATATAATTCAGACTTTTACCTTCCAATGCCGTAGTAACCACCACAATATACCAACCTGCATTCTTTACGCCGATATTCATTCCGCCACTACCGTCATCCACGCCGGACACTCCGGCTAAAGAGGCCGATTCAGCAGGGACAAGACCTTCCGAATAAGCGACCTGATTACCGTCCCACATAGGCTGTGCATTGAACTTCATTACATTATTGCCTCCGAAATACTGAACAGACCAAAACTTACCCGGAGTATCCGTTACCGGAATCATTTCAACCCATTTACCCCAACTGCTACCGGATGCAAAGTCACCGACTAAAAACATCTGTCCCGGTAAAGATACGGGAGGCTCTACGTTATATCCCAAAACTTGCGGTAACTCAATAACATTGGACGAGATCTGCCCCATCCCGTTATTGGATAAAGCCGCATTCAGACGGACATACACCGCCATAGGTGTTTCCGGAAGTTCTGTATTTTCGTTGGCTGCTTTCCATAAATCCAGTAAAGCCATTGCAAACTCAACTGCATCTACTTTCAATTCCGGACGGGGATAAGTTGTAGACAAAGTTACATAGTTAGCAGTTGTACCGGTTGCCTCATCGGCTTCTTTAAAGGTATTTTCCAAAGATAGTTGTACTCTATAAGTTGTTCCGGCTGCATAGCCATAGTCAGGCTGTACACATGTCAGGTCGACAGACGAAATATTCTGCAGGTCATATATACCGGATGCTTGTTCCGGTGTATTCAGATTGAACCCGGTCGGCTCCTGAAAAACAGGATTATCGTCTCTGTCGTTGCTGCATCCGATCCATAACAGGGAACCGGCTAAAAGCAGCATGAATATATTCAGTTTCTTCATTTTCTTTCAGATTAATCGTTATTATTTCAAAGATTCGTAACCGGTGTTCTGTTTCAGGTTCGGATTGGCCGTCAGATCACGGTCGCTGATAGGATACACATTAAAACGGCTGTCCAGATTGGCAACACCTTCAAGTGTACCGCCCTTATAAGCCCAGGCGTAATCTCTGGTAAATTTACCGAAACGCACCAAATCTGAACGGCGTTGTCCTTCCCAATATAATTCACGGGCACGTTCATCGAGGATAAAGTCGAGAGACAGATCGGATAGAGAAATGTTTCCACTCTGGTCGCCATAAGCACGTTCACGCAATCTGTTCACATATTCAACAGCCTGTTCTTTACTGGTTCCGGCAGCATTACGGACTGCACATTCGGCATAGATCAGATAAATATCGGCCAGACGGAACAAAGGGAAGTCGGTGTTCGGATCAGGAGTCGGTGTTACAGCAGCACCATCCCATCCCAGATTAGTGAATTTATAGCAGAGATAACCGGAATCCCAGTCCTGCATCTTTGATTCAGGTGTTCGTTTTCCGGCACCATCGTAAAAAGCATACCGTTTATCTTTCTTGACGCGGCTTCCATGACTATCGGTTCCGGCATCCGGGCTTTCGTCAAAGAATTCGATCATTTGCCGTGTCGGTTTCAGGCAAGTCCAGGAAGAAGACATACCAAACCACGTCTGGTCGAGGTCGCCACCGAAAGCACCGGCAGTCAAGACAATCGTGCTTCCATAACTTTTTGCATTGACATTGTCAAAAGGTATGGCATAGATGATCTCATTTTTATGGATACCGGTCAGATGGTTCTCACCACAGAAAAGGTTCGCATAATTATCCTCCAGGCCGAAACCGGCATCGATCACTTTCTTAGCATAAGTAGCAGCTTTATCGTACATCGGTGTACCTGTATACACTTCGGCGTTCAGATACATCTTGGCTAACAAGGTATTGATTACCGGTTTGGTGATACGGCCATACGTTGCCATAGAAGGTGTTTCATCGAGATCACCGTTCTCTGACAGGTCGACAAGTTCATTCACTACCTTTTCAAACAATGCTTCTGCTCCTATCTGTGAAGGTTTCCACGATTTATCATCCGTAGGACTGTCATCCCAGACAACACCCGGATTGCGATAAAGGTCGATCAGGTAATAATAGTTCATTGCCCGCAAGCCACGTACCTGATCCCGGTATTTCTGAATATCTTTAATATCGCTATCGGTATGATAAACATCCAGAAACTCTTTACAATAGCGGACGTTCAACATGGCACGCTGATAAAAGGTATATGCATAGGGCAAGGTATAGTCCCAGTCGATCTCGCAAAGTTCCACGATACCTTCGTCTGTCCAGTTCCAGATGGCCTCATCCGTAGGGAAAAGCTGCATGGAAAGCAGTCCGCGAAGGAAAACCAGCGAACCCTGGTCCCCACCCTGCAGGTCCGGTTCCACATTCGGGTCGGAAGAATTTCCCGACAGGCCGAAACCGGAATAGATTTTGGCAAGGAATGCCTGACAATCCGCTTCATTATGAATGGATGCGCTCGATTTATCCAATATCGGTTCCTGATCCAGATCACCCAGGCAAGAGGTTGCCCAGACACAACTACAAGAAGCGATGAATAACGATATATATTTTTTCAGTTTCATGATCTATACAATTTAGAAATTAATGTTAACTCCGAATAAAACAGTGATCGGACGCGGATACACATTGTTATCCATACCGTCATTTACTTCCGGGTCCAGTCCGTCATATTTAGTGATGACGATCGGGTTCTGAACCGTAGCATAAAAACGGGCATTACAGCCTGTGGCAAGGAACTTATTTACATTATACCCTAATGTGATATTGTCGATCTTCAGATACGAAGCATTCTGGATATAGTAATCAGATAAACGCTGGCGAGTCTGAAAACCGGTCTTCAACGCCGATGTAGGCTTATTGCTCAATGCATTATTACCAAACACTTCATTTACACCGAGAGCAGCATTGGCAGCTGTCGCATTAAAGTTATAATTCCCCAGGCTGATACGTCCGTTAAACCCGAGATCCCAGTTTTTATAACTGAATTTGGAATTGAAACCCATCATTACATCGGCTACCGGATTTTTGTAACGATACAAATCATTGTCGTTCACTACACCGTCGCCGTTACGGTCTACATATTCCCCTTCTATCGGGTTACCGTCTTTGTCGTACACCTGCTGAAATACATAGAAGGAACCGGGAGCATATCCCACACTGTGGATTTTCAGACGCAGACCACCGTCACCACCGGTCGATTCAAAACGTTTACCCGGAGAATCCGAATTGTCGTTGTAAGTCAGTTCAGTGATCTTTGTTTTGTTATAAGCGATATTGAATCCCAGATCCCAGTTGAAATCTTTTCCTACCACCGGGCGAGTGTTGATAGAAAACTCAAAACCTTTATTCTCCAACGAACCGATATTCGAAACGACATATTCGGCGAAGTCGGTACCGGCAGGAACATTTACTTCCGCATTGATCAGGTCTTTGGTCTTGCGGATATACCCATCTACAGAACCGCTGATCCGGTTGTTCAGAAAACTATAATCGACGCCCATATTATACGTTGTCGTTGTTTCCCATTTCAGGTTCGGATTAGCCGCTGTCGGAGCTATCACATTCACCCAAGTCACATTCCCGGCTGCATCATAGATAGGATACATGGCACCGCCTTTCCCTTCCCGATAAAAAGAAAGATACGGATAATCGCCCTGGTTGATATCCTGTTGTCCGGTAACACCCCAACCCAGACGTAACTTCAGTTCATCCAGACTGTTGAAATCTTTCAGGAAAGATTCTTCATTCAGCTTCCAGCCTAACGCCAATGAAGGGAAAAGTCCCCAACGCTTATTTTTTGCAAAACGAGACGAAGCGTCGTCGCGTAAGGTAAAAGTCAACAGATACTTGTCCATCAACGAGTAATTCATACGACCGTAGAAAGAGGCCAATACATATTTCGTATCTGTTTCCTTATATTCATTGCTTACCGTTGTATTCTGGCCGAATGCTTCCGGACGGCGTGACAGATAATAAGTCACTTTATCCGTTTTCGTACGATAACTCTGGTAAGAATATCCAGCCATTACATCGAAATGGCTGGATATGGATTCAAAGTCCTTTGAATATTGGCCATACAGATCAAATATCTTATTGTTGTGCGAATTATTATAGATATTACGGCTTCCGGTCGCATCATCGTCCGGCTGATAAGAACCGGGAGCATTCGGGTCTACATACTTCTTACCTTCCACGGAAGTATAGTCGATCCCCATATTCATGTTGACACGAAGTTCGGGCAGGAAATGAAACTTATAATCGAACTGGGCATTTCCGATAAACGATTTGGCAGTCGAACGATCGTCTACCATTTCCAGCATAGACACAGGATTCACACCGGCAGAAGTCGAACGGGTTCCGTCAGGCGTATAATCGCCCGTCCAGGTAAAGAAACCACCATATTTACTATTGTTATATACAGGTTTGGTAGGATCGAAAGCTACTGCGCTACCCAAAGCCCCCGTATCGGCAAAACGGTTCTTGATATAAACGCCTTTTGCGTTCAGATTCACATTCAGATGATCGTTAAACAAAGAAGGAGTCAAAGAAAGGCTTCCGGTATACCGCTGGAAGTTAGAAGTTTTCAGAATACCGTTCTGATCGGTATAACCGAAAGATACACGGTACGGCATAAACTCTTTAACCGAACCATACGCACTGAGATTATGGTCAGTAGAAACAGCCGTACGTAAAACTTCATCCTGCCAGTCCGTACTTACACCCGGATGCAGGTCCAATGCTGTCAGCATACCCTCCGTAACATTCGGTGAATTAGTTATATAGTCCCGGTATTCATCTCCGCTCATGACATCGACCTTATTACGTTTCGTACTGATCGACACATTTCCCGAATAATTGATCTTTACGCTACCGCTTTTCCCTTTTTTGGTTGTAATGATAATCACGCCATTCGATGCACGTGAACCGTAAATAGCGGCAGCCGAAGCATCTTTCAATACGGTGAACGATTCGATATCCGCCGGATTGACCGTACTCAACGGATTGCTTAAGCCGTCAGGAGCACTGTTATTCATAATCACCCCGTCGATAACCACCAACGGGTCGTTCTTGGCAGACAAGGAAGAACCGCCACGAATACGGATCGACGAAGAGGAGCCCGGTTGCCCTGTTGAAGAAGCGACCGACACACCGGCCACTTTCCCCATCAACATATCCTGCGGACTGACCTGTACACCTCTGTTTTTCTCGTCCGGCTTGATTGCCGTCACCGCCCCGGTCGCATCATTCTTCTTTACCGTACCGTAACCGATAACGACTACGTTTTCCAGCATCTGGGAATCTTCCGCCAAAAGAATGTTCATATTGGATGCGGCAGGCAGTTCCTGCATTTTATATCCGATAAATGAAACAGAGATAATATCTCCTTTGGAAGCGGCCAACATAAACTTACCGTCTACATCCGTGACTGTACCGTTCGTTGTCCCTTTTATAATGACATTTGCCCCGATAACCGGTTCTCCTGTAGGATCTTTCACAACTCCATTCACCGTCATTTGCTGTGCAAACACAGAGATGGACATACACAAGCCTGCGATGAGCATCAACAAAGCTTTAAACCTTAAATGTTTCATGTGCTTAAATTTAAGTTCTTTACAAGTTTACTTAATAACCTTAACAATCCTTTTACCTTATAGATTTTTTAACCCTTTTATATCTTTCTGGTCTTTTACCTCAAAGATACTGATGGCATAGCCACCACCGCTGGCAGCCTTCAAATTCAATTTACTCTTGTTTGTCAACAGCCCTTTCTTAATCGTATAGGACTGTGGATTATTTTTCCAGTCGGCATCTTTCGCATCTGCATATACAGTTGCGATGTATTTCTTACCCGGCTCGAGGAAGTCGAAAGAAAGGCGGGAGTCATGTCCGTTCTCGTCTGCCGTACAACCGACAAACCAATCACCTGTCCCCTTTGCCTTGCGTGCAATCGTGATATAATCACCCGGCTCAGCTTCCAGATAAAGAGATTTGTCCCAATCGAGGGCAACATCTTTGATGAACTGGAAAGCATCGGCATATTGTTCGTAATGTTCGGGAATATCTGCAGCCATCTGAAGCGGGCTGTACATCGTTACGTAAAGAGCCAATTGGCGTGCCAACGTAGAACGGACCTGTGAAGTGTTCGACGGATTCATCACACTGCAATGCGTTTCGAAAATGCCTGGTGTATAATCCATCGGTCCACCGATCAGACGGGTGAACGGGAGGATCGTGGTATGGTCGACATTATTACCTCCGAACGATTCATACTCAGTTCCGCGAGCCGATTCGTTTCCGATCAGGTTCGGATACGTGCGACACAAACCTGTCGGACGGGTAGCTTCATGGGCGTTTACCATAATCTTATAACCGGCTGCTTTCTTTACGGCATACAGATAATGGTTACACATCCACTGTCCGTAATGATGTTCGCCGCGAGGGATGATATCACCGACATAACCGCTTTTCACACTGTTGTATCCGTTGTCTACCATGAACTGATACGCTTTGTCCATATGACGTTCATAGTTACGTACGGAAGCCGAAGTTTCATGGTGCATCATCATCTTGATGCCTTTACTTGCCGCATAACGATGGATTTCCTGTACATCGAAATCAGGATAAGGAGTTACGAAGTCGAATACATAATCTTTGCTCTTTCCGAACCAGTCTTCCCAACCTTCATTCCATCCTTCCACCAGGACGGCGTCGAAACCATTGGCCGCGGCAAAGTCGATATAACGCTTCACATTAGCTGTATTAGCAGAGTGGCGGCCGTTCGGTTTCACCTTTGTGTAATCCGTTTCGCCCAACTTGACACTGCTTAATTCATCCGTATAAGCCCATGTTCCTTTATTGGTGATCATATCCCACCAGATACCGATATATTTAACCGGTTTGATCCAGGAAACATCTTCCAGTTTACAAGGTTCGTTCAAGTTCAGAGTGATACGTGAAGCCAGAATATCACGCGCATCGTCACTTACGATAACCGTTCTCCACGGAGACTGACAAGGAGTTTGTAAATATCCTTTATCCCCTTTGGCATCCGGAGTAAGCCAGGATTCGAAGACCATATTCTTATCATCCAGATTAAGGTGCATACAAGAATAGTCAACCAAAGCTGCCTCATGCAGGTTGATATACAGACCATCCTCCGATTTCATCATCAACGGTGTCTGAACACCAGTCTGGGAGAAAGGTGTTTGTGAAGAGTTAGGCGTAACGGCTTCCTTCATCAACCCGCGGATTTCGCTCAGGCGGGAAGTAACCGTACTGTATTCTTGTGTGTCATAATCGCCCGGGAGCCAGAACGCCTTATGGTCGCCTGCCATGGCAAACTGTGACTTTTCCTCTTTGATCACGAAATAATTCAGCTCTTTCTGCTGCGGAAATTCATAACGGAACCCTAACCCATCGTTGAACAGGCGGAAACGGATAACGATAGAACGGTCGTTTGCCGGTTGATCCAACGTAACGGCCAGCTCGTTATACTGATTACGAATTTCTTTTTCTTCTCCCCATACCGGTTGCCAGGTTTCATCGAAAGCAGCCGTACGGGTATCCGTTATTTTAAATCCGTCATACAGGTTCGTCTTTTTATCCAACGCTGCAACATCTTTGCGTTGTTTGAACTCGAAGTCGACAGCGGCATCCGCATCTTCCTTCTTCAACTCCAGCCCTAGTTTACTGGGGTTGATCACTTCTTTCTGTTTATAATTCAGGTCATAAACCGGTGCGCCCTTTTCATCCAGCTTGAAAGTCATTTTCAGATTTCCATCCGGTGAGAGTAATTGCTGGGCATACGACACCGCACAGCAGCCAAACAGTGTGGCCAAAAACAAAATACTACGTTTCATGGTGTTATATGATTTATATTAACATTAAAATTCAAGGATCATAACATCTCTTGCAGAAAGAGACAGGGAGGAATCCAACCGGATATTCTTACCACTCAGCAGTTCATTTGCCGAAGAGGCAGGAAGCACTTCCCGGTAGGGAGCAAGGTCAAGCATTTTCTTTTCATCCGTACCGTTCAGGAGAACGACAACAGAACGGTTACCCAATCGTCTTTCGTAGACATAAACGCCGTTGCGCGGAATGAAATGTGTATAGGAACCTTTGGCGACCACTTCATTTCCGGCACGCCACCGAAGGAGTTTCTGTATATAGGTGAATGCTTCTGTCTGCAACGAATCACGTCCTGCCGGAGTGAATGCATTTACTTTATCTCCTTTCCAGCCTCCGGGAAAGTCGTTACGCAAAGCACCGTCGCCGTTTGCCTTATCGCCGGCCATCACTATTTCCGTTCCGTAATAGATCTGTGGGATTCCACGGACAGTCAACAGGAAAGCCAACGCCTGCTTGTAACGGTTCAGACCGGAAGACGGTGTCGTTTTATAGAAACGCGAGGTATCGTGATTATCCAGGAATACCAAAAGGTTCATCGGATTAGCATACACAATATCCTGTGACAGATAATCGTAAATCTTCGCCAGCCCCCTGTCCCATTCGTTCGTTTCCTCATCGAAAACATACGACATCAGGTTCGTCAGCGGAAAATCCATCACAGTAGGCAAATAAGAATTACGGGGATAAGCCACCTTGCTGTCTTCCTGCCAGAAAGAAACACCGACATTGCTACCGAGCCAGGTTTCACCGACAATATTGAAATCAGGATATTCCGCTTTGACCGCCCGGCACCAGCGCGCCATCATCTCAAAGTCGGCATACGGGTGTGTATCCTGACGGATACCGTCTATTCCGGCATATTCGATCCACCAGATACTATTCTGTATCAGGTAGGTAGCGACATGACGATTTCGTTGATTCAGGTCGGGCATGGATTCGGTGAACCAGCCGTCCACACTTTTCGTCTTATCGTAATCCGAACGGTGTATATCCATTTGCGGCATGGTCTGGTAAGAGGTCTGTGTAAAATTATCCTGGAAGTTGAACCAGTTGTCAGATGGTTTATCTTTAAAGAAGAAATGTTCGCTGCCACAATGGTTGAAGATCATATCCATTACGATCTTCAGGCCCTTATTATGAGCAGCTTCTACCATCCGACAGAATTCCTGGTTGCTACCCAAACGCGGGTCGACGGCATAATAATCGGTGATTGCATAGCCATGGTAAGAACCTTCCCGCATATTGTTTTCAAGAATGGGATTCAACCAGATAGCTGTCACGCCCAGATCGGTAAAGTAATCCAGGTGATTTTCTATTCCTTGAATATCACCTCCATGGCGGGCAAAAGGATCGGAACGGTCTACCTTATTCTCCAACATCCCCGAAACGCGGTCGTTGTCGGGATTGCCATTCGCGAAGCGGTCAGGCATGATCAGATATAATACATCAGAAGCATCAAAACCTTGCGCTCCGGCAGGACTGTCTTTGCGGTCTTTGATCTGATAAGGAATAACGGCCTGCTCACCGTTCTTCTTCAGAATGATATCGAATTGTTGCGGAGCCGTCTCTGTCAAATCCAGATATAATAACAAGTAATTGGGATTTTCCAGCCGGACAATTTCCTTGATACGGATATCCGATGCCGACAGAGAGACATTATCTGTAGAAATATCGTTACCGTATAATAAAATCTGTAATTCGGTATTCTGCATACCGGACCACCAGAATGCCGGTTCTGTTTTCTGCACATTCAAAGCCGATACCCAGGGCAGATTGAAGGTCAGACATAGTACAATCGTAATAATAATTTGTTTCATGGAATGATTTGTTTGTTAACGGAAGCAAATGTAGCAGGTTGGTCAACCGGAAACTTCCATTAGAAAAAAAATCAAAACTCATAAAAGCATCTTATATCTGATTTACAACAATATAACCCCAACCAAACAGGGTAAAAATCAAAACTAATTAGAAAGAATTATAGCCTGGCACTATAGTGATACACGGGATAGCATTATAGTATTACTGGGTATTACACTATAGTGCGAGATACCATAGCACTATATAGGGAGCAAGTTCACTCCCCATAAAGTAATCACTCGTACCTTATAGGAAAAAGGCAAACACCCTATAAAGAAAAAACGTAAGTATTTCTCTGAAAAAACATAAGTATTTTTGCAAATGGGTAGGCATCGGTTGGTAAGCGGGTAGGCACTCATAAAAAATACTCCGATTATCATTCGATTATTCCAATCTGACACAAGCTGCTATCGTCGTCAGCGAAAGAAATAAAAGCGATATTAAACCAAACCTTATCATATTTAATATTTTTAGATAGTTATTTATTGTTATACTCTTCGTCTGTTACAGGTTCATACCATTGGGTTACTCCCAAATGCACTTTTGTATTAACAGCAATATGAGTGAAACTGCTGTCGGGAGCCGCTCCATGCCAATGCACTACATCGGCAGGAATGGCAACCACATCACCGGGATGCAATACTTGTATAGGTTTTCCTTTCTCCTGATAGTAGCCTTTACCAGCAGTGGCGATCAAGATCTGACCACCCGGATGCGAATGCCAACTGTTGCGGGCTTTCGGCTCGAATATCACATCTGACACCACAACATCGAATGTTTCACTGTCGGTCATCAACCTTTGAAGATAAGCCGTACCGTTAAAGTTAGCACCTTCGATAGCACTTCCTCTAGGAAAGATAGAAGTAGAAACGGCAGGCTGGGCTGTTTCAACCTTATTCACCGGCTTCCGGATGCAGGCTCCAAGTACCACAGCCAATAATAATAAGCAAGTTATCTTTTTCATATCAAAATATTATTTCAGATATTGTTTGAAGAAAGCATCCAATTTGGGAAGCGTGATCTGCAGATACTCCGGTTGGTCGTATAAATCCACATGCGTTGCTCCGGGTACGACAAACAACTCTTTTGGTTCGGCTGCTTTCGCATAGGCATCTTCTGAAAAATAGGCAGATACGGCGTTCTCACCCACAATAAAAAGCACCGGGCGCGGAGAGATGGTTTCTATCTGTGCAAAAGGAAAGAAGTTCATCATCGGAGCAAGACTCGTGTAGGAGTAATAGCCCGTGGAATTAGGATGCTGCCCACGTTCCGGATTATCGTAATAATCGAGGAAGTCGATCGCAAACTTCGGTGTCGAGGCATCTACTTTTTCAGGCAGTGCGCGGATATCTTTGCGCGCAGTACCACTGTATTCTGCAGTACGTTGAACGCCGATGGCATCGAGAATTGCCATACGTTGCTCATACGTTTGCGAATCTCCAACACCCTGACGCCTGGCACGCCCCATGTCGTACATGCTGATTGTGGCAAGTGCCTTGATACGGTGGTCGATCTGTGTGGCACTGACAGAGTAACAGCCACCCCCACAGATACCGATGACACCTATTTTATCGGCATCGACAGCCGAGTGATTCGACAGGAAGTCGACCGCAGCACTGAAATCTTCCACACGCACTTCGGGTGATTCTATACGACGTGGATAGCCACCACTCTCGCCATAGTAGGAAGCATCGAAAGCCAACGTTACATAACCGAGCTCCGCCAGCCTGCGGGCATGAAGTCCCGAAGTCTGCTCTTTTACGCCGCCAAAGGGATGACCGACGATGATTGCAGCATACTTCTTTGTTTCATCGTAATCTTTGGGCAGATAAAGATCACCTGCAATATCTATCAGAAAACGATTGTGGAAAGCCACTTTCTGCACTTTCACTCCATCATCCAATATCTGAGACGGGGCATCGGAGTATACAGCCAACCCTTTACTGTGCAGTAGGTCGTTCAGTACCAGTCGTCCGGCATCGGCTTCGCTGCGACCGATATTTCTCTGAACTACGGCAAACAGATTGCGCAGTTCGTCGGAAGTGACACCTATGTTCATTGCAATATTCATGTGGCTACGCAGCATCGGTTCCACCCCTTTACCAAGTGAGGCGATTACAGCAACAGTAGCCAGTTCACGTTCCTGGTAGGTCAATACGTCCCGTTCGAAGAGGTCAGCAAAAAGATGTTCTTTGAGGAACACTTCGATTTCGGGAGCCAGCACGGCATAGCCGGCTTTCGACGCATCGGCTGGTACACCTGATATCTCGGCCAATATATCCCGTCCTCGTTCGTACTTGCTACGGGTATCGGTTATCGGCGATGCTTCCCGCCCCCAATTATCCTCGATACCTCCTTTTTTGCGTTCGGCAAGTACCTCGACAAGAGTTTGCAGTCCGCGCAATGCCCGAGGAAATCCACAATAAGCATAGGTATGTACCATTACCTCTTTGAGTTCATTGACGGTCATTCCGTCGTTCAGTCCCGTAACGAGGACTGGTTTCAAATGATGAAGGTCTCCCTTACCCACAAGGGTCGCGACCTCTACAATGTGTTGTCGTTTGTTGTCCATCTCTTGTTCCACTTTTGGAGTTTGTGCAACCGCATTTCCGTACCAAAACAAGATACAGAACAGGGTCATCACTAATTTTGATTCTATTTTCATTGTTCTGAATATTTATTTATCTGTTTTATCTGATGCAAAATTAGTCTGATATTTCTGCTTTGACCGGTCATAAATTACGGTTCTGTGTATAATTATTACAGATCAGGACTGACAACCCGAAGATATTTCTTATTTTTGTATAGAAACAATGATACATGCTGTTATGGAGAAGATTATAAAACTGAATACGATCAAAGATTACAATGATTTTTTGGGTATAGAGACTCCCCATCCATTGGTCAGCGTGATCGATGCGTCGAAAATCAAACCGTTGCATCATACCCGTAAAAATATTGGATTCTATGTCATTTATCTAAAAGACATTAAATGTGCCGACCAGATTAAATACGGTCGAAAATTATACGATTTTCAGGAGGAGACACTGGTGTTTGCCGCACCGGGACAGATTATCGGTAACGACGATACAGGTGAAGTATTTCAGCCCAAAGGGTGGTGGCTGACATTTCAACCCGAGTTGTTACACGGCACCCCCCTGGGACGTCATATGCAAGACTATACATTTTTTTCCTATGCAGTCAATGAGGCACTACACCTTTCGAAACAGGAGCGACAAACCGTTATCGACTGTATGATAAAGATCGATGAAGAAATCAAAGGAGCGACGGACAAGCACAGTAACCTGATTATTGCCTCGGCTATCGAGTTATTACTCAATTATTGTACCCGGTTTTATGATCGTCAGTTCATTACCCGCAAAAAAGAGAATAAAGATACGCTCAGCACCTTCGAAGCGTTACTGAACGATTATTTTACGTCGGATAAACCCCAGTTATTTGGAACACCGACCGTAGCTTATTGTGCAGAAAAACTACACTTATCGGCGAATTACTTCGGAGATCTGATAAAAAAAGTAACCGGTTCTTCTGCACAGGAATATATCTTGTCGAAAATAATGGATACAGCAAAAGAGTTACTCGCCGACCCGGCCAAATCAATCAGTGATGTCGCTTATGCTCTAGGGTATCAATATCCACAATATTTTAGTAGGGCATTTAAGCGTATCGTCGGATATTCGCCAAATGAATACAGAACATTGAGAAAAACACTCCTATGACTAAAACGATATCAGCCATTCTCCTGTTTCTGTTCTGCATTCAGTTGCCTTATGCTTCTGAAAAAGACAAGACGAATCTATCCCTGCTAAAAGAACTGGATCGCACGATTGCGCAGAAACCTTTCTTCCAGCAGCAACGGGAACAGGAAGCCGATAGCATTAAAAGTCTGTTGAAAGCGACCTCTTCGCTGGAAAGCAAATATGAACTATACGGAACTTTATTCGGTATCTACCTGCATTTCCAGGCAGATTCAGCCTTGCATTACCTGGAAAGAAGAGAGGCTTTGACCGACTCACTCCGTAACCCATCCTATAAGAATGACCTGCGGATAGCCCGGGCAGAGGTTCTCGGTATCATGGGGCTTTATAACGAAGTTCCCGAACAGCTGGAACAAATACAGAGAGAGAGTCTTAGTGAAGGCTCATTACTTTATTATTATTATACCAGCCGTACTTTCTATGGATGGATAGCCGATTACACCCGCACGAACGACCGTCATAAATACATCGCCCAGACAAACGCTTACCGCGATTCGATCCTGGCTGTTACGCCAAACGGCATCGACCATAATATCGTACTGGCAGACCAGTTGATCGTAAACGGTAATCCGGATGAAGCCATTCGCCTGATGAACGACGAACTGACAAAAGCTCAGGGCACAGAATCCGCTATATACATATTATATAACCTATCCCAGGCATACGCTCAAAAAGGCGATACGGAAAAGCAGATCTATAACCTGTCCCAAACAGCGATCAGCGATCTGAAAGCAGCCAAACGTGAATATATATCCCTGCAAAAACTGGCGTTACTCATGTTTGAAAAGGGAGATATCGAACGGGCATACAAATACCTGAGCTGTTCGATGGAAGATGCCGTTGCCTGCAATGCCCGTCTCCGTTCAGTCGAAGTGACCGAGTTTTTCCCGATCGTGGATAAAGTTTATAAACTAAAGATACAGAAAGAGAAACAGATTACCCGCACCCTGCTTATCAGCATCAGCCTGATGGCAGTCCTTTTACTGATCACCATCGTTTACCTCTACCGCCAGATGAAAAAGCTGTCGTTTATGCGTAAGAAAGTCAGTGCCGCCAACGAACAGTTACAGGAGATCAACCAGGAACTGAGCCAGGCCAGCAAAATAAAAGAAGAATACATCGCACTCTACCTGAACCAATGCGTTATCTATCTGGATAAACTGGATACATATCGCCGTTCACTCGCCAAACTGGCAATGGCCTCCAAGCTGGATGATTTGTTCAAGACGATCAAGTCCGAACAATTCATACGCGACGAGCGGAAAAACTTCTACAACGAGTTCGATAAATCATTCCTCCGGCTCTTCCCCCGTTTCATCGAATCTTTTAACGGCTTAATGACGGAAGAAGGAAAATTATATCCTAAATCCGGTGAGATATTATCGACCGAACTCCGCATCTTCGCCCTCATCCGGCTCGGAATAAACGACAGTAGCAATATCGCCCATTTCCTGGGATATTCGCTGGCTACGGTTTATTCCTACCGAAGCAAGGTCAGAAGCAAGGCACTGAATAAAGAAGAGTTTGAACAACAGGTAGCAGTCCTGTAAACATATTTCAAATAAAATCACTACATTTGCCTTCCGTTATTATAAGGAAGGAAATAATTAAATGATCGATCAACCTACCATAGACCGGATACTTGACGCTGCAAACATTGTGGATGTTGTTTCTGAATTCGTTACCTTGCGTAAGCGAGGGATCAACTATGTAGGATTATGTCCGTTTCATACTGACAAAACACCCTCTTTCTACGTCTCTCCGGCTAAAAATATATGTAAATGTTTTGCCTGCGGCGAAGGAGGCACGGCTGTTCATTTTATTATGAAGCATGAACAGCTGAACTATTTCGATGCCTTACGTTATCTTGCCAAGAAATACAACATCGAGATACAGGAACGGGAACTGACCGATAAGGAAAAGCAAAGACGCAGCGACCGGGAAAGTATGTTGATCGTCAACAGTTGGGCACAACAGTATTTCAGCACCCAACTGTACGAACACGTAGAAGGGAAAACCGTCGGATTGCGTTATTTTGCCGAACGTGGATTTCGGGAAGACACCATCCGTAAATTTCAGTTAGGTTACAGTCTTGACCAGCGGGATGCTTTATATAAGGCAGCAACCAAGAACGGTTATAAAAAAGAATTTCTCGAAAAGACAGGACTCGTCATCGTCTATGACAACGGAGGAGTCAATGACCGTTTCCGTGGCCGTGTGATCTTTCCTGTACATACCCTAAGCGGAAAAGTCGTAGCTTTCGGTGGACGCGTACTCAAAAAAGACGAGAAGACAGCCAAATACGTCAACTCACCGGAAAGTGAGATTTATCACAAGAGTAATGAGTTGTACGGTATCTATTTCGCCAAACAGGCCATCGTAAAGGAAGACCGCTGTTTCCTGGTGGAAGGCTATACCGATGTGATCTCCATGCACCAGGCGGGAATCGAGAATGTCGTTGCTTCTTCCGGTACGGCTCTTACACAAGGACAGATACGGCTTATACACCGTTTCACCAGTAACATAACCGTATTATATGACGGTGATGCCGCCGGTATCAAAGCCGCTCTGCGCGGTATCGACCTGTTGCTGGAAGATGGCATGAATGTCAAGGTGGTCCTGCTCCCCAACGGTGAAGACCCCGACTCGTTCGCCCGTAAACACAATGCCAGTCAGTTTGCTGAATTTATCAAGCAGAGCGAAACAGACTTTATCCGCTTCAAAACCCGTTTATTATTGGATGATGCAGGAAACGATCCGATCAAACGATCGTCGCTGATCACGGATATTATCCGTACGGTAGCCATCATTCCCGACAATATTGCCCGTTCAATCTATATCCGCGAATGCAGTGCAATGATGGAGATAGACGAACAGGTGTTGTTGAACGAAGTCAATAAAATTCGTTTAAGCAAAGAAGAAAGACAAAATACACAGGGTACTCCTCCGGTATCCAATACGATGAGTATAATACCGGAATATCCTGATATTCCCGGTTACCAGCCAATCGTTGAGGATAGCTTTTTGCCACCGCCGGACGATGCGATGCCATTACCGGACGATAATATGCCTCCTCCTCCACCGCCAATGGAAGAATATCCGATGGAAGAGACAGGGCCTATGGAGGTTCCACCGCCCGATTTTCCGCCGGTACAACCTACACAACCGGTCCATCCCGTCCAACCGAAACGCTCTCCATATGAGGTATATGAGCTTACGTTGTTGAAATATATCGTGCGGTACGGTGAACAGGTCTTGTTCGATTATGTGGATGAGGAGACAAACGAACAGGTCATAATGCGAGTTGCAGAATATATCCGTTACGACCTGGAGCGTGACGATCTGACTTTTTATACCCCTATCTTTAAAAGCATGCTCGACGAAGCCTCAGAGAAATGCAAGACCGAGGGATTTAAAGCCAGCCGTTATTTTCTGGCCCATCCGGATCCGAATGTCAGCAGGCTCGCCGCCAACCTGATCAGCGAAAAGTATCAACTAAGCAAATATCACAGTAAATACCGCGAGTTGGAACAGGAGCAGGATAAACTGGACCAACTGGTCATCCGTGAACTATATGCCATGAAAGATGCCTATATCCTCCGGCAGATAAAGGAGGCACAACTGGGTATTAAAGAGGCACATGCCCAGGGAAATGAAGATAAGGTGTTCGAGTTGATGAAACAACTCACCCACCTGAACGAAATAAAAAATGTATTGAGTAAAGAATTAGGAGAACGTATCGTATTAAAAATGTAACAATCTTAAAGCCTATGAACTTTCTGGAAACAGAAGATGTGGTCAAACAATATGCCAATCATCTTGCCCTGAATAAAGTCAGCATACAAGTTCCCGAAGGGAAAATATTCGGGTTACTCGGACCGAACGGTGCCGGAAAAACCACGCTGATCCGTATTATCAACCGTATCACGGCTCCTGACAGCGGAATTGTCCGTTTCAACGGCCGCGAATCGAAGCCGGAAGATATTTATCAGATCGGTTACCTGCCCGAAGAACGGGGATTATACAAAAAGATGAAGGTCGGCGAACAGGCCATTTATCTCGCCCAACTGAAAGGATTGTCCTATCAGGAAGCCCGGACTCGCCTGACCCGCTGGTTTGAAAAGTTCGACATCATGCCCTGGTGGAATAAGAAACTGGAGGAGTTATCAAAAGGGATGCAACAGAAAGTACAGTTCATCATAACCGTGATACACGAACCGGCATTGCTCATCTTCGATGAACCGTTCAGCGGCTTCGACCCGGTGAATGCAGAACGGCTGAAACAGGAAATCCTGGAACTGAAAGAAAAAGGGCATACGATCATCTTCTCTACCCATAATATGGCTTCGGTCGAAGAAATATGTGACAATATAGCCCTGATCAACAAATCGCAAGTCGTACTGTCGGGTAATGTAGCGGAGATCAGAAACCGTTTTCGTAACAATACGTTTACACTGCGTATCTCATCCGACAGCGAACTTTCAAACGATCATTCTGATATTTTCACGCTGCTTTCTGAAAAAGACCAAAGTGGAATACGCGAATTACAAATCCATAAAGCAGACGGAGTCAGCAATTCCGCCTTATTATCCGCTTTATCCGAAGAGGTCGAGATTCTATCGTTTACCGAAGAACTTCCATCCATGAATGATATATTTATTAATACCGTTTCGGGCACAAACTCTACACTGGCATGAATAAAATAGGACTTATTATCAAAAGAGAATATCTGCGCCGGGTAAGCAAAAAGTCGTTTATCCTGCTAACGTTCCTTACACCATTTCTGTTTGCCGCACTGGTATTCGTGCCGTTATGGTTATCGACCATCAAGGGAGACGAAGTACGTAACGTTGCCATCATCGATACGACCGGAAAGTATGCCCCGTTGTTCGAGAATAACGAAAGCTATCATTTCATCCATAGCAATAAGACGCTGGATGAATACCGGCAAAACGAGGACAAAGAAATATTTGCCTTCCTGAGTATCACGGACGATCTGCTGGACAATCCCAAAGCAGCGACCTTGTATTCTGAAAAACAAGTACCGGTAGAACTGAGCCGGATGGTCAACCAGACACTCAGCAAACAGCTGGAAAGCGAGAAACTGGCATCCTTCAATATCCCTAACCTGAAAGAGATCATCCGGGAAAGTAAGATAAACTTTAATGTACAAACGATCAAATGGAGTGAAGATGGCAAGGAAAGTGCCTCATCGGCTACCGTGGCTTCCGTGATCGGGATGGTATTTACCTTTATCATTTATATGTTTATCATGATGTATGGAGCGATGGTGATGCAAGGTGTTATGGAAGAAAAGACCAACCGTATCATTGAAGTGATGATCTCATCGGTTCGCCCGTTCGATCTGATGATGGGGAAAATCATCGGTATCGGCTTTGTCGGGCTGACACAGGTATTCCTGTGGGGAGTTATCACAACGATCCTCGTGGCTGTCGGAGGATTCATGTTCTCCGGTGGTGCGGATGTGACAGCCTTACAGGCAACCCCGTCCATGGGTATGATGGATGCAGGCGCACTGGCTTCCTCTTCGGGCAATGAGATTATGGGAATTATCAATTCGATCAATATTGCGGAAATAGGAATCTCTTTCATCATCTATTTTATTGGCGGTTATATGTTATATGCCTCCATATTTGCTGCTATCGGTTCGGCTGTCGACAGCCAGGAGGATACCCAGCAGTTTATGGCTCCGGTTACGATCTTTATGATCTTTGCTTTGTATGCCGGTATATATAGTATGGAGAACCCGGACGGACCGTTGGCATTCTGGTGTTCGATGATTCCGTTCACCTCTCCGATCGTCATGATGGTACGCATCCCGTTTGAAATACCGTTATGGGAAAAGTTATTGTCTGTAGCGTTATTATATGCTTCCGCTATCGGAATTGTCTGGATATCCGCCAAGATATACCGGGTCGGTATCCTGATGTACGGAAAGAAACCGAGCATCAAAGAGATGATCAAATGGATCAAATATAAATAATATGGAACAGAATATATCGCTTATACTAAGCCGTCACGGGGAGACGGAAGAAAATAAACTACGCATCATGCAGGGACAGATGCCCGGACATCTCTCCGAACTGGGCAAACAACAGGCGGAACAACTTGCCGACCTGTTAGAAAAGGAAGAGATCGATATCATCGTTAGCAGCGACCTGGCACGAAGTTACGATACCGCCATGGCCGTTGCCCGCCGAAAAGGACTGGAGCCGGTCCAAACGCCGCTACTCCGGGAAATGGACTGGGGTGTTTACACCGGAAAGGTTGCCAATGAACTGGATTTCAAAAAACTCCCGGAAAGCGTAGAGAGCCTGGAGGCTTTATATAAAAGAGCCGGAGAGTTTCTGCAATTCCTGCAAACGAACTTCCCCGGAAAACGTATCCTGGCGATCGGACACGGAGGTTTCAACCGTGCCATTATCGTACGGATAGAAAAAAGGCAGCAAGAGGATATCCTGAAGCTGCCGATCATGAAAAACACAGCTTGTCTGCGCTTTTCAATCTGAATGATTCTTTGTTATTGTTTATACCTGGGGCTGCACGACACTGAATGTACCGGATGCTTTACTGACCAGTTTATCGTCGCAATAAATCTCACACTCGCTGAAATGAACGTGACGTCCGGGTTTGATCACCGTACCTTTAGCGATCAGTTCCTTGCCCCAGGCGGCTCTTAAAAAAGAGACTTTCAATTCTGCCGTCAGGACATCTTTGTCCAGCGGTGTCATCGTATAAGCGGCAAAACCGGCGATCGTATCCGCCAAAGCCGCCAGCACACCTCCGTGAATAACCCCGCTGTACTGGCGTTGTTCATCATGTAAAGGCATGCGTGCCTCGACTATTCCATCCTCTACCGTCGTGAATTGAACGCCCAGATGATTTACATATGGGTTCGTTTTTACCCTGTCAAGCAATCTTTCTTTTACTTCTGTATTCATTATTTTTACTCAATTAGTTGGTTTCCTTCTAGCGGATCGTGATCTTACAATCATCCAGATTATCTATGATTGCCAGGCTTTCCACATGGATACCCGATTCACGCAAAGCTTTTCCACCGTCCTGAAAGGCTTTCTCTATGATAAAGCCCATGCCGGAGATAGTAGCACCTGCCTGTTTTGCCAGATCCAGCATTCCCATAGCCGCATTACCGAAAGCCAGGAAGTCATCGATAAAAAGAATATGGTCGTCGGCTGTCAAAAAGTTATTACTTATACAAACCGTATAATCACGATCTTTCGTAAAAGAATGGACTACCGTACTCAGCATATTCTCCATTGTCTTCGGTTGTTTCTTCTTCACAAATACCACCGGCAATTGCAAGATATATCCGACCATGATAGCCGGAGCAATACCACTGGCCTCGATCGTCACGATCTTATTGATATGTTCTCCTTCAAAACGTCTGATAAATTCTTCAGCAACCTTATACAGAAGCATCGGGTCCATCTGGTGATTAATAAAACTATCCACTTTCAGGATGCCTCCCGGATAACATCTGCCATCTTGCAAAATACGCTGTTTAAGTAATTCCATGTGTTTTTATTCTGTTTTATCTACTTTGTCTTCTTTTACGTGGATCAGGACATTGGCTATGATCGCCGTCAAACCGCCGGTAGTGATACCGGATGAAAATATTCCCTTTATAGCTTCCGGAGCTGTTTTCAAAATATCAGGCATCAGTTCTACCCCTAATCCCAGGGAAAGACTGACAGCCAATACCAGTGTCGCTTTCCGGTTGATCTCCTGTGAAGCGATGATACGGATACCGGCAGCTGCTACCGTCCCGAACATCAGTAATGTCGCCCCTCCGAGAACCGGATCGGGCATCAAAGAGAACACCACTCCCACGATCGGGAATAATCCCAGTAAAATCAACATGCCGGCAATATAATAGCCGACATAACGGCTGGCAACGCCCGTCAACTGGATAATCCCGTTATTTTGTGCAAAGATAGAGTTTGGAAACGAATTAAAGACACCGGCAACAAAAGAATTTACACCGTCTGCCAGCACACCACCCGAAACACGCTTCAGATACCCCTCTCCTTCAATCGATTTACCGGAAATCATGGAGTTGGCTGTCACGTCTCCTGTCGCTTCGATAGCCGTGATCAGATAAACCAGGCCAATAGCAATGAAAGAAGAGATATTAAAGTCGAGTCCGTATTTAAAAGGTACCGGGATATTGAATCCCATCAGGTTCTGGGAAGAAGCCACACTCATATCGACCATGCCTAAGGCAAAAGACAGTCCGTAACCGATGCACAGCCCAAGTACGATCGAACTCATACGCAGGTATTTGTTTTTACAACGATTGAAGAACAGTACACTCAGCAATACCGTTGCCGCCACACCGATATTCCTCAAACTACCGAACGTTCCGTTATCCATCGCAGCAAACCCACCTCCGCAGGAGACTACACCGACCTTGATCAGACTCAATCCGATCAACAGTACGACAATCCCGGAAACCAGCGGAGTAATGATCGAACGCATATATTTGAATGTCCGGCTAATGATCATTTCGATCGGAGCAGCAGCCATACAAACACCGAAAATAAGCGGCAGGCCACCGGTTAGTCCGGCTGAAATGATCGGTCCGATAAACGAGAAACTCGTTCCCTGTATACAGAGCAGTCCGGCTCCTACCGGACCGATCCGTTTACATTGTACAAATGTGGATATACCGGAAGCGAAAAGAGCCATCGACACCAGGAAGCCGGTTGTTTCAAGATCGAGTTTCAAAGCACCCGCAATAATCAGCGGCGGAGTAATGATCGCGACAAAGATAGCCAGCAAATGCTGCAAAGCTGCAAACAAAGCCTCTTTCAAAGGCGGACGGTCATCTATACCGTAAATCAGATCTGTTTCTTTTACCGGAATAATAGTCTCTTCTAACTCTTCAGTATTTATATCCATATTTGTTATTTGATGATAAATATTTAATTACAGTTTCAGATCTTGAAGGGTCTCTCCTTTGGCATTCAATACACGCAAAGTCATATCCTTTCCTTTTTTCTGAAGTACCATGACCGTCGCACCGTCCATCCGGTAACCGCCTCCTACGATAACCGGGAAATTGTTACCATTGGCAACCCCTTTCGGATAATAAGCATGACGGTGAGTATGTGCATTGATACATACATTAAACGGAGCTTTCGCCAATAAGCCACCCCATAATTCCAGACAAGGATTATAACGGTCCACATCTTTTCCATAAATAGGCACATGATGGATCAACACGCGTTTCGTTGCTTGTTTAAACGGCTTGGAAGCCAGTTCTTCTTTCAGGAAGCCTACTTGTGCCTCACGCAGGGCGGAGAAATCATTCAGGCCATAATAAACCCAATGGTCATCGGGTTTATCTTCACCGCAATCCAACATGACGATACGAGTATCGCCCCAGTTAAACGCACCGTATGTCTTATCGCCGACATAATCGAACAGTTTACGCAAACCGATCGAATAAGCATTCCTGATCTCATGGTTACCACGCAGATAGAATACGGGAACATCCGCTGCCCCGACCGTTTCATTCAGTTCAGAAAGAAAATGAGTTGCTTCATCATGATTGGCGGGATCGTCGATACAATCGCCGTTAAAGATAACGAAATCATAATCTACACCTTTTACCTGATTATATAGTGCCTGCAACGTTTCCGAATGCTTATGAAGGTCATTAAAGATAATGGCTGTAAAATCGGATGTAGAAGATTCCGGCAACGTGAATGTATGGAAATCGGAAACAGCCGTTTCCCCGAATATTTTCTTATAAGCCTGGTAAAGCATGATTTCCTGAGAGCAAACGCGATAATAATAAGTCTTACCCGGTTCCAGGTCATTCAGCCTGATCTTATTCTGCAAATCGTTACAGATCACCTGACCATCCACGATGGTACGCGCTTTCTTTAACTGATTCTTATCCGTGCCATATTCAACCCAACTATAAGCAGGAACAGTAGTCTGCCACATAACCGTAACTCCGTTCCCTACCGGATTCTGCAAATAAGGTTCCGTACGGAAGATCTTGTCAGCGGGTTGTTTGAAAACGATATCCGTTACGATCGGACGATGATCGGAAGCTGCCGGTTCATCGACTACCCAGGCGGAAAGACGTGTAAAGGCAGTAGTATCCTCTGCATAAGCCGCAATATAATCGATTGTTTCAGTCGGTTCATCTGCCGGGAAAGTCGGTTGCTTGGTATTTGTCAGGATTACAAAATCGTTCTGTATACCTTTAATGACTTCCGAATCCGGATGAGCATTAAAATCGCCGGCAATAAAGAGAGGCTTATTCGCCTTTGCAGCTTCTCTGCTGATAATCTCCAACGAAGCCAGGCGGTCTTCCCCTGTCAGGGAAAGGTGGGTACAACAATAAATATACTTTTCAAATTCTACGATAAGCAGGGCACGTTCTTCTTCTCTTCCCGGGAGTGCCAGATACCGATAACCGAGCGGTTTCTCTTTGCTCAACATGCCGATACCGTATTTTCCTCCGTCATAATCGATAGCAGGAGCATATACCGGATACATCAATGTTTTGTCAGCCAGCACACGCAACACATCGGTCTGACCGCTCCTGCCCGTCACACTGTCCACTTCCTGTACGGCAACAACATTCGGATGCACTTTATTGATCACGTCGGCCGTACGTTGAAAGTTGGAAACATCATCCATTCCTCTCCCGTTACGGATATTATAACTCATTATACGCAAGGTATTATCTTCCCTCGCTCCCTTCTCCTGTGAATAAAGGTTGCATAACGGCAATAACATAAAAAGTACCGCCATTAACCCACTCCCGTGTTTCATATGTTTATAGTTTAGTGATTAACATTCTCCCATTACTTCTTTCAAATCCTGTTCGAATTCAGCTATATCTTCGCCGGTCGTATCCCAGGAAGTAACCAGGCGGGCCTCATTGTTTTCTTCATTCCACATATAGAAGAAATAACGCTCCTGGAGTTTTTTCAACGGTTCGGATGGGATCGTGAAGAATATCTGATTCGTTTCTACTTTCTGCGTAAATTGTATCTGCGGATATTGTTTGAGCGCAGCAGCCAGTTTCGCTGCACTGATATTTGCCTTCATAGCATTTTCAAGCCACAGGTTATTTTCCAGATAAGGGATAAACTGAGCTGAAAGGTAACGTAGTTTGGAAGCCAGTTGAGCCGACTGTTTTCTGTAATACTGCAGGTTTTCCGTAATTTCCGGACGGAAAGAAACGACAGCCTCTCCCATCATCATACCGTTTTTTGTACCGCCGAAACTTAAAATGTCGACACCGGCGTCTACCGTCACTTGCTTCATGGAACAATTCAGATAGGCACAGGCATTCGCCAGACGTGCACCGTCCATATGCAAATACATATTATGAGCATGCAGTAAGTCTGCAATCGCTTTCACCTCTTCAATCGTATAGACTGTACCCAGTTCTGAAACCTGAGAAATATAAACGGCTTTCGGTTGCGAATGATGGCAAACGCCAAAGTTATGTAAACGCGGCTTGATCAGCTCCGGAGTAAGTTTGCCGTCGGTGGTCGGGATCGTAACAACCGCACAACCGGTCATACGTGCCGGAGCACCGCATTCATCGACATTAATATGTGCCGTTTCCGCACATAAAATACTATTGAAAGGACGTGTTACGGCCTGCAACGCTACCGAATTAGCGCCAGTCCCGTTAAAAACAAAGAATGGAGATGCCTCTCCACCGAATATACTCTTGATCTTTACCACTGCGGCAGCTGTCCAGGGATCGTCGCCATATCCGATCGCATGATCCTCATTTGCTTTTATCACAGCCTCCATCACCAAGGGATGGACACCAGAATTGTTATCGCTTGCAAAACTTCTCATTGTGTTTTAGAATTTTGCAGTAAAAGTACGTATTTATTCATTAATATGTCATTTTTATCATCCATATATTAAAAAAAGAAGGAGCTTCCAAACGGAAACTCCTTCTTTTTATTAACTTGTTTATTAGAATATTAACCACTATCCCAGGCGGAAATCCTTCAAAACTTTTTGCAACTCCTGGCGGGCAAAGAAGATACGACTCTTTACGGTTCCCAGCGGTACATTCAGTTTATCTGCTATCTCATTATATTTATAACCACTTAAAAACATGGAGAAAGGAACTTTCAATTCATCATTCAATCCATTAATGGCCTTTGTGATTTCCTGAATCTGATATGCTCCGTCCGGAGAATCAAACCCTGAATCATTAACGACGTCCAGATTATACAAATCAACACCTTGATCAACAACTGTCTGCGTACGAACTATCTTATGATAGTTGTTTATGAAGATATTACGCATGACGGTCAAGACCCATCCTTTAAAATTAATATTATCAACAAACTTTTCCTGATTGTCCAAAACCTTCAGCGTTGTGTCCTGCATCAAATCTTGGGCGTCATCCCGATTTGCGGTGAGCATCAATGCAAAATTCATCATGTTTTCTTGCATGCTCAATAATTTTTTCTGAAATTGCAACGCATTCATATTACTTACTATTTATAAAAGGTTAATACCGGTTAAGTATAGCCCCTCACTATTGAGAGACAATACAAATATAGGAAATATTATTGATATCGAATGTCGCTTTGAGAAATATTAATATTAAAAATCGTAACTTAATATATTTATAACAAACACTGCTGAAAATGAACAGCTTTTGCAAGTTGTAAACTTGTACAAATACAAAATTTACAAGTTATATGTTACAATTTTCAAGAAAGTACAAAAAGTATAGATAATTAGACAAAATGATGAAAAATTCAGGACTCTTGTTTTTGCTGTTATTTCTTTTGGTAACAACCTTTAAATCAAAGGGAGAAGAGCAAAAGATCGTCTACCAGATAGATATAAAGAAAGAGATAGATAACACCACCCGTATCTATCTCCGTAACGGATTGGAAGAAGCCAAATCGTTGGGAGCGGATGCTATCCTTCTCCACATGAACACTTATGGAGGACTGCTCGAAGCTGCGGATTCAATGCGTACGGCAATTTTATACAATCCGATACCCGTCTACGTTTTTATCGACAACAATGCCGCTTCGGCAGGAGCACTTATATCCATTGCGTGTGAAAAAATATTTATGAGAAAAGGCGCCAATATCGGGGCAGCAACCGTCGTCAATCAGACTGGGGCCGCTTTACCCGACAAATACCAGTCATATATGCGCTCCATGATCCGATCGACTGCCGAAGCACACGGAAAAGATACGATCATACAAGGAAAGGATACGACTTTCAGATGGAAAAGAGATCCGCTGATCGCCGAAGCCATGGTAGATGAGCGCGTTGTCGTTCCCCAACTGATCGACTCGGGAAAAGTCCTTACTTTCACAGCCGACGAGGCTTTGGAATGGAGATATTGCGACGGCATTGCAGAAACACCCGGTGAAGTAATTACAAAGTATCTGGGATATAACGATTACGAATTGAAAACATATAAACCGTCCTGGTATGACGACCTGAAAGGTTTCCTGATGAATCCTATGCTGCAATCGTTACTGATCATTATTATTATCGGGGGAATTTACTTCGAGATGCAAACACCCGGTCTCGGCTTTCCATCAGCAGCAGCCGTTGCCGCAGCTATACTTTACTTCGCTCCCTTATATATCGACGGCCTGGCACAAAACTGGGAAATCCTGGTATTTATAATCGGCTTGTTATTGATTGCGGCGGAGATATTTATCATACCCGGATTCGGGATAGCCGGTATCAGCGGGATCATTTTCCTGGTAGCCGGATTAACCCTTAGTTTACTGAATAATACGGATTTCAATTTCGAAGAAGTCTCCACCAAGGAAATCGGCGAGGCAGTCCTTACCGTTCTGATCGGACTGGGACTGGGTTTCGTTCTGATGATCTGGCTGTCCAACAAAATAGGGACAAAAGGCATGTTGCGGAAAGTAGCACTCCATAAAGATCTGGAAGATGCCCATTCCTCGCCTTCCCTCGCCCCACTGATCGGAAAAGAAGGAACAGCCTTCACCGTTCTGCGCCCTTCGGGCAAAGTGATGATCGACAACGAACTCTATGACGGCGTATCCGATTCAGGTTTTATCGAAAAAGGGACGAAAGTGAAAGTCGTCCGTTTCGAGAATGCACAAGTCTATGTGGAGACATTCACCCTATAGTACCAGTTTATCATTACCGGGCACACGCTCATAAAGGATACGTTTATCGACGACCACATATCGCAAGGCATCGATCGCCAGCAGGTCGCTTAAAATATTCCTGGCCGTGTAATAATTTACATGGCCGATACGGCAAAGCTGTCCGGCATTGATAGATGGATGTTCGTCCAGATAGGCAAACAGGCGTTCCACCGGTTTGCTGATCTTCACCAGTGTCCCGTCTTTCCTACGCTTTTTCTCCCACGAAAGCATCAGGATCTCATTGGCCAGGATATTTTCATCGGCAACACGTATATAGGCCTTATATTTATCTTCCTTATCAGGTGCCAGGTGGGGCTTATCCGTACTGGGCGCAATATAAACTTCCAATACGGTTTTTCCGTTTATCTCCCAGCGGGTGGCTTCAAACGGAACTTCCGGCTGAGTATACATTTTTGATGCAGCCTCGATCATATAATACTCTTCTTCACTACGGACACCGGAGATATTCCCGTTATCTTTCACCCCTATCAGCAACCGACCGCCATCGGTATTGGCAAAAGCAGACAAGGTACGGGCAATCTTTTTACTATCGCTTACCTCGAACTTGAAATCGAGCTGTTGATGCTCGCCCTGTTCAATCAATGCTTCTATCGGATGTTTCTTCTTCATTTTGGCTCATTATTTGACCGGCAAAATTAAAATAAATGTCTAACTTTGCCAACCGAAAAAGAGTGAAAGCATGTCACAGATCCCTTCATTAATTTCAGACCTGGCAGTAATACTGATTTCTGCGGGGCTTGTTACTTTGCTTTTCAAGAGATTAAAGCAACCGGTCGTACTGGGCTATATTGTTGCCGGAATTCTGGCAGGCCCGGCTATAAAAGAAATTCCCACAGTTTCAGACGTAGAAAGTATCCGTATCTGGGCAGACATAGGCGTTGTCTTCCTGCTTTTCGCCCTGGGGCTCGATTTCAGTTTCAAGAAGCTGATGAAAGTCGGTGGAACAGCGGTGATCGGGGCAGTCACAGTCGTTATCGGGATGATGACGTTCGGTTATATCACCGGATTATCGCTCGGCTGGGGACATATGAACAGTCTTTTTCTGGGCGGAATGCTCTCAATGTCGTCCACCACGATCATATTCAAAGCTTTTGACGATATGGGACTACGCAACCAGCGGTTTGCCGGAGTCGTATTCGGTATACTGGTCGTAGAAGACCTGTTTGCCGTCTTGCTGATGGTCTTGCTCTCCACACTTGCCGTAAGCAAACATGTCGAAGGCATGGAATTACTGGACAGCGTGATTAAGCTAGGTGTCTTTCTCCTTTTCTGCTTTGTCGTCGGTATTTACCTCATCCCTTCTTTCCTGAAGAAAGCGCGGACATTCCTCAACGACGAAACGCTGCTGATCGTCAGTCTCGGTCTATGCCTGGGGATGGTCATGATCGCGACCAAAGCCGGTTTTTCATCTGCACTGGGTGCTTTCGTTATGGGTTCGATCCTGGCTGAAACGATCGATGCCGAACATATCGAACACATCGTAAAACCGGTAAAAGACCTGTTCGGTGCCATCTTCTTCGTTTCCGTCGGCATGTTGATCGATCCGGTATTGCTTTGGGAATATAAGATCCCGATCCTGATACTGACCCTCGTTGTCATGATCGGACAAATACTTTTTGCCAGTTTCGGAGTCTTGCTGTCAGGACAGACAGTCAAAGTCGCCATCCAATCGGGTTTCTCCCTGGCACAGATCGGCGAATTTGCTTTTATCATCGCTTCCCTGGGGTTAACACTCAAGGTGACTGATAATTTCCTCTACCCGATCGTCGTCGCTGTTTCCGTCATAACGACCTTTTTCACCCCTTATATGATACGTATGGCGGAACCTGCCTATAAAATAGCCGAACGGCTCATTCCTGCCAGCTGGATGAATTTTCTCGAACGTTATTCTTCCGGCTCTAACACGATCCGGCAGAAAAGTGCCTGGGACAAGTTGCTAAAAGCGTTGGTACGTATTGTAGGTACTTATACCGCCGTCACCCTGGTACTGATCTTTATCTGGCTGCAGTTCGTGGCTCCGTTCATCATCAAACAACTTCCCGGCATACAAGGACAAAGCATTTCACTGGTCCTGATCCTTCTTCTGATCTCTCCGATGCTGCGCGCCATCATGATGAAGAAAAATCATTCGGTGGAATATGAGCAATTATGGCATGACAACAAATATAACCGTGGTCCGCTCGTCTCCCTGATCGTGCTGCGTATTATATTATGTATAGGACTCGTTATGCTTCCGATCGCACGATTGCTGAATACAGCCCTCGGAATAGGGATTGCAATCGCCGCCACAGTCATTGCCCTGGTCATTTTCTCCAAACGGTTAAAAAAACAGTCGATCCTGATGGAACGCCACTTCTTCACGAACCTGACTGCGCGGGAGATGGAAAACGAACGGAATGCCCCCATCAACCAACGATTTGCCAGCCATTTGCTGGAGCGTGATCTTCACCTGGCCGACTTCGAAGTAAAACAGAATTCTCCCAGTATGGGCAAAACACTTAAAGAGCTTAACTTCCGACAGAAATGTAATGTAAATATCGTTACGATCATCCGCGGAAGCAAACGTATCAACATACCGGGAGGAAACGAACGGCTTTATCCGTTCGACAAGCTGGTCGTTGTCGGTGCCGACGACGATCTGAGCCATTTCCGTAAATATATAGAAGAACGCTATAAAGAATCGATGAATAACCTGCAGGAAACAAAAGAGGTGAACATGGAGCAATTCTTTATCAGCGAAGGTTCAGGACTGATCGGCCGGACCATTCTGGAATCGGGTATTCGCGACAATTCCGGCTGCCTGGTCATCGGGATCGAACGCGACTCCCACTCTATCAAGAATCCGCCTCCCACTACGGTTTTCGAACAGGGAGATATTGTATGGATCGTCGGCGAGCATGAAAAAGTGTTACGTCTCAGCGAAGGAAAAACAGTAAGATAATCAACTAACGAATAAAACAACCGGATATGAAATTTATAGGAATAATACCGGCAAGATATGCCTCCACCCGCTTTCCGGGGAAACCGTTGGCCGACATGGCTGGTAAACCCATGATACAACGCGTGTATGAACAGGTAAAAGATGTACTGGATGCCGTATGTGTCGCCACCGACGATACCCGGATCGAAACAGCCGTAAAAGCTTTCGGCGGAAATGTCGTCATGACTTCCGACCAGCACCGGAGCGGTACAGACCGCGTTTACGAAGCCTACACCAAAGTAGGAGATGGTTATGATGTCGTTGTCAATATCCAGGGAGACGAACCTTTCATCCATCCGGAACAGATCGAAACATTAAAAGGATGCTTTACCGATACCGATACACAGATCGCCACGCTGGTAAAACCTTTCCGGCCGGACGATGATTTCGAAACAACACTGTTCAATGCGAACTCACCGAAAGTCGTTCTCAACAAGAACAGCGAAGCCATGTACTTCAGCCGTTCCATCATTCCCTATATGCGTGGGAAAAATTATCAGGAATGGTTACCCAACCATACTTATTATAAACACATCGGTTTATATGCCTACCGGGCCGATACACTGAAAGAAATCACCAACCTGCCGCAATCACCGCTGGAACTTGCCGAGAGCCTGGAACAACTCAGATGGCTCGAAAACGGCTACAAGATAAAAGTCGGCATTACCCAGCAGGAAACGATAGGCATCGACACCCCGGAAGACATGGAGAAGGCACTCGCTTTTCTCAACCGATAGCATAACCGGATATAGCAACCAACAGCAATACCAGTAAAAGTCCGGTTGTAATGGAGACAGACAATATACTGATTTTCATATGCCGGACTTTTTCAAACTGTGTAGCTACCAATACACATGCCAGCACGATAGCCGGGAAAAATGCCGGAAGCCATGCATGCGGGTACTGATATGCATCTTCCTCCGAAAGCGAATACAACTCTTTCAGAAATTCAGGCAGTAAAATACCTGTTATCAGCAGTAAAGCCCAGTATACCCAATGTTTTTCTCCTATTTCCGCTTCATACAGCAACACCAGAATGACAAAAATAAACAACCGGCTACCCACCAGCGAATAGACTACGAACAATAAAGCAAATCCCGCTACCCAGGAAAGCCATTTCGTCTTTATCAACGTATAGCCACAGAATATATAGAGTGTCAGAACCAGGGACAGTATAGAATTCAAATGGTAATAATGACTACAATAAGTTCCCCATTCCAATATCACCGGAAACAAGGCATACAAAGGAGCCATTCCCCCTACATGAAATTTCTTTAATATAAAAAGAGAAGCCCACCATTCCGCCAACAATACCAATGCTATCAGAACAGCACCTCCACCGACGGGAACAAGCAGGGAGGTAAGAGTCCTTGCTAAAGAACAAGCAAGCCATGCCGGTTTACCCCAATATCCGGACAACACTTCCGGTAAACTCGTAATACTTACCATCTGTTCTTTCAGAAACAAACGATCAGGATCAAAAAACTGGAAAAAGAGAATACATAACAATGCAAAGAGTCCAGCTACGCTCTCTTGCAAAAGCCTTTCTTTCTTATTCATCAGTAAACCGTTTTAGACCAATACCAAACCCTTCAAACCGGAACTTGCTAATCCGACAAAATAAGTCGTCAACATAATCATAATCCACATAGGTTGACATATTCCAATAATGCAAATATATGAATATTTCAATACAACGTACACCAGATTACTTCAAATTCAAGCGATTGATTAAAATATACAACTTATTTAAATAATCGGTCATAAAAAAAGGCATGCCCGCGTCTTTCGACCGGCATGCCTTTCTTTTTATCTTTCCCTAAAGGGAACCTTATTATCTTTTCTTTTTCTGATCCTGCTGTTTCTTTAACTGCTCCTGCTGCATACGTTGTGCTTCTTCCAAACGTTTCATGAAACCTGATTTCTTCTGCGGTTTCTTTTTGTTTGCTTCCAGCTTGGCGAGCAACTTATCCTCATTGATCGTATAGCGGAATACTAACGTCTGAATGATCGTGATCAATGTAGAGATGAAGTAGTAATAAGTCAAACCTGACGCATACTGGTTGAAGAATACCAGGAACATCAGCGGCATCATATACATCATGGCCTTCATACCCGGCATCTGCTGTTGTCCGGTATTGGTCATTTCCATATTATACTTGGTATAGATAACGTTGGTAATCGTCATCAACAAACAGAATAAACTGATATGGTTACCGAAGTACGGAGTAATAATAGGAATGTATTTATTCCAGCTGAAAATCGCATCATAAGTCGACAAGTCATGTGCCCAAAGGAAACTCTGGTGACGCAACTCGATAGCCGACGGGAAGAACATGAACAGCGCAATCAATACCGGCATCTGTAACAACATCGGTATACAACCCGCCATCGGACTGGCCCCGGCACGACTATACAACTCCATCGTAGCGCGCTGACGCTCCACGGCCTTATCCTGCCCCGGATATTTTGCGTTCAACTCTTCCACCTGCGGGCGAAGTACACGCATTTTCGCAGATGACATATAAGACTTATAGGTCAATGGGAACAGAATCAACTTAACAATGATCGTCATCAATAAGATGATCAGGCCATAACTCTTGATATATTTGCCCAGGAAGTCGAACATCGGGATAACGAAATACTGGTTCACCCAGCGGAATACACTAGCCCCGAGCGGAACCAGGCGTTCCAGATCCAGCTGCTGGTCGGAAGCGATCCCCTTGTCGTACGATTTCAACAACGGATAACTGTTCGGTCCGAAGAAATAACGGAAAGTCGTCGCCTCATTACCTCTCAGGTCGAAAGGCACCGCCGTTGTTGTCTTGAACTCTTTAACGATACCGTCGGCTTCAACCATCTTAGAATCGAAAGTAGCGCTTTCAAAACCTTCGTCAGCGATCATCACTGTCGAGAAGAACTTATCTTTATAAGCGATCCATTTCAGACGGCCCGACACTTTCTTATCTTCGCTCTTGCTTTCGCTCAATTGTTCTACGCCGTCAGCCAGGAATTTATAATACAAGGCTGTATATCTGTTCTCATATTTGATACCTTGTTCCTGCTGGCGGATCTTCTGTCTCCAAACCATGTCCAGAGCAGTCGTACTCGGAGCCAGGACACCGTTCAGACCCGTACCTTTGATATCGAACTGTACCATGTAGTCGTCCGGCTTGATCGTATAGATAAAGTCCAGCGAACTACCTTCGCCGGCATTCACCCGCATAACCAACTGGTTCGGGTCCTGTGTTTTTACCGGAGTAAAAAACAGTTCGGCCGTATTCAACACACGGTTCGTTGCTGTCACCAGGGTAAAATCGAGAGATGCCTCTTTCCCTTCAAACAGGACAACCGGTTTATTATCATACGTGGTATAATCTTTCAGGCGGGCATACGAAATACGTCCCCCTTTATTACTGATATGCAATTCGATCAGGTCATTCTCCAGAACAGTTACATCGTCTGCTCCTGTCATAGCTGCGGCAAATACCCCGAAACTGCTTTCCAACCGGGCTGTTCTTGCAGAGTCCGGCAGATTATCAAAAGAATTATCGGCAGTGCTTTTACTTTCTTCGCGCTGCATTTCAGCCTGTCTGGCCAGTTCGATCTTCGCGATCGAATCCTGATACTGGCGCTGAGCTTCCAACTGCTCAGGCGTCGGTTTGTTTAACCAGCTGAATGCAAATAAAACAATACCAATAAGCAGAAAACCAATTAATGTGTTTTTATCCATCTATAACGTTGTTATTTATTATCAATAGCGGCTTTCACAAAGCTCACGAAAAGTGGGTTCGGATTAACTACCGTACTGTTATATTCCGGATGGAACTGAACTCCTACAAACCATTTCAAAGCAGGGATCTCGACCACTTCCACCAGACCGGTCTCAGGATTTTCTCCCGTACATTTCATTCCGGCTTCTTCAAACTGCTCGCGATACTGATTGTTGAATTCAAAACGGTGACGATGGCGTTCCTGAATATGTTCTTTTCCATAAGCTTCATAGGCTTTTGAACCTTTTTCCAAAATACAATCATAAGCTCCCAGACGCATAGAACCTCCCATATTGGTAACATTCTTCTGTTCTTCCATCAGGTCGATCACCTTGTAAGGCGTATTTGGTTCCATTTCGGTCGAATTAGCTTCTGTCAGTCCCAAAACATCGCGGGCATATTCGATCACCATGCACTGCATACCCAAACAGATACCCATGCAAGGCACATCGTTTTCACGGGCATATTTCAGAGCGGCAAACTTACCTTCGATACCCCGCTGTCCGAATCCCGGAGCAATCAGGATACCATCCATGTCTTTCAACTGTTCAGCGGCATTGGCTTCCGTCAGTTTCTCTGAATGGAATAAATGCAGGTCCAGTTTGCGATCGTTATAGATAGCGGCCTGCAACAATGATTCGTCGATCGACTTATAAGCATCCTGCAATTCCACGTATTTACCGACCAATCCGATCTTTACTGTTTCAGTAGCATCCGTCTTTTTCTTCAGGAACTCTTTCCAGGGTTTCATTTCCGGAGTCGGTCCTACTTCCAGTCCCATCTTTTTCAAGATAGTAACATCCATATTCTGACGCTGCAATACCAGCGGAACTTCGTAAATAGTCGGAACATCGACCGACTGCACAACAGCATCCGCATCAACATTACAGAACAAAGCGACCTTGCGTGTAATATCGTTGCTCAACAGATGTTCGGTTCTCAAAACCAATACATCCGGCTGGATACCCAGTTCCTGCAATTGCTTAACCGAATGTTGTGTCGGCTTTGTTTTAAATTCTTTGGCAGCCGCAATGTAAGGTACATAAGTAAGATGTACGCACATACAGTTCTTACCCAGCTCCCATTTCAACTGACGCACACTTTCGATGAACGGCAACGATTCGATATCACCTACGGTTCCACCGATCTCTGTGATCACAAAGTCAAACTTATATTTCGAACCCAACAGTTTCACATTCCGTTTGATCTCATCGGTAATATGAGGAACTACCTGCACAGTTTTACCCAGGTAATCGCCTTTACGTTCTTTATTTATTACACTCTGATAAATACGGCCTGTCGTAATATTGTTCGACCGTGTGGTCGGAACATTCAGGAAACGTTCGTAGTGTCCCAGGTCCAGGTCCGCTTCATGTCCGTCTACGGTTACATAACATTCACCGTGCTCATAAGGGTTCAATGTTCCCGGATCGATATTAATGTAGGGGTCAAACTTTTGGATAGTAACCTTGTAGCCTCTCGCCTGAAGGAGTTTACCCAATGATGCAGCAATAATTCCCTTACCTAAAGAAGAGACTACGCCGCCCGTAACGAAGATGTACTTTGTATCTGCCACGATAGTAATATTTTAATTGTCTTTTAATTGCTCACTCGCATTTCAAAACTGCAAAGTTAGTTATTTTCATTCAGACGACAAGGGTATGGAAGTTTTTTCAACCTTAATTTAATACAAACAACCGCATAGGCATCCGGTACATACGGCATGCCCGGAAACTATTTTTCACATCCCGTAAAACTAACAGCAGGATTACAGCTAACTATTTATAAGTAGTAGGACATATCTATGATAACATGTACACCTTATTATATATATGTAGTACAGGTTACGCCCGATAAGTAGTACACCTTATGCTTAGTTGTATATATAAGAGACAATAGTTTCCGGTAATACGCCGGTTAACCGGCCGGCATGAAAAACTTAGTGGAATGGCATCTGCTGTATAAAGTTCTGACTTATATAACATTTTGTTTAACTGCCCGTTATAAAAACAGATAAGTTAAGATTGTTATATCATGTAAAAGATTAGCACATCTCATACTTTTTATCTAATTTCGCATCGTAGATACTAAAGATTGTAAATTAAAAGGTATTATGGTTATCAAGAGATACTTCATTCTGTTTTCTATACTTTCATTACTGGCAGGCGTGGCAAATGCGCAGGAAGGAACTATCATTAGCGGGACTGATGTTACCAATGCAGAACAAAGTGATGTGACAGATACTATCCCACTGATTGAAATAGAAGATCCGGACCTGGATAATATTATAAGCCTGCGGGCACAATTCGAGAAACAAAACCGGTCGTATTCCGCTCCGGTTACTCCCAATGAGAATCTGCTTCGTTTTCTAAAGAAAGACGAGGTCGAACTGTCTGATGAAGCGATGTATTGGGCACACTTGGTACGTGACGCTTCCACCATATTCGACAGCAGTGTAACTTTTCAGGATACGATCCTAGTAAACCCGCTGTTCCTTCCTATCATATTTAAGGGGAAGCTTCTACCGGATGATCTTTCTTATTATGATAAAGATGCCTGGAAGACCAGAGTCGATATTCCGCTTCCTTTTACTCCGGACACTATATTCAAGGAAGAAATGCTAAGACGGCAGATTCAAAATAAAGCATATAAATATGTAGAGGCAAACTACCCGAACTATTTCCGGTATTCAATGAGAGATCTGCCCCAGGATAAAGTGATAGCCAAGGTCATCACAAAACCGACTTACCAGCCGGAAATGATCAAAGTGGAAAGTGAAGCAGACTTCAGCGATGTGGATGCTCCGGTAAAATTCATACCGGAAAGACGTTTCTGGACGTCACACTTTGAAAGCGCGATCCAGTTCGCGCAGAATTATATATCCCCGAACTGGCACAAAGGTGGTGTCAGTGCACTGAATCTGACTAACCGTCAATATTTCGTTTATAATTACAATAAAGATAAAGTTCAGTTCACAAATGAACTGGAATGGAAAACGAATGTCTACACAGCACCAAAAGACACCTTGCGTGACTATAAAATAGGTGATGATGTCCTACGTCTTCACAGCAACATAGGTTATAAGGCTTTCAATAAATGGTTCTATACATTAGATGCGACATTCCAAACGCAGATGTTTAGCAACTATGCAGAAAATACAGATAATAAACTAGCTGGATTTCTCGCTCCGCTCAATGTCAATATCGGTCTCGGTATGAAATATGACTTAAATAAAACTTTTGCTAATAAACGTCATAAAAAATTATCGTTGTCAGCCAACTTGGCTCCGTTATCTTATACATTTATGTATAGTACGGACAAAGACATAGATTTAGGCCGTCACGGTTTCAAAAAAGATGAAGCTACAGGTGAATTCGAACGCAAGTTAAGTCAGTTCGGTTCTACGATTAATGCAACCATGACATTTCAGTTTAACCGAAACGTAAGCTGGTATTCACGTTTTTACTATTTCACCAGTTACGATCGTATGTTAGGAGAATTTGAAAATCGTCTGACTATGGCTATAAGTCGCTTTTTCTCAACTACTATATCGCTTAACTTGCGTTATGATGATGCAGTAAGTAAGAATGAAGACTTCGACAGCTATCTGCAGATCAACGAGGTGTTGAGTTTCGGCTTCAATTACAAATGGTAAGTTGAAGACGATTATTTCTGTAATAAACTTTGTTAATCGTGACATATTATCCAAATAATCCTTACTTTTGCCCTGGTTTTGCAATGTCGAGATTACAAACATGAGCGAAAGTATCAATCACAACGGTAGAATCGAAAAGATCGAAGGCGATACGATCTTTGTCAGGATCATTCAACAATCGGCCTGTTCCGGTTGCCACGCAAAAGGTATGTGCAGCGCATCCGACCAGAAAGAGAAGGTCATTGAAGTGAACGATCCCAACTCCGACAGATTCCACATAAACGAGGAGGTTACACTATGCGGCCAGAGCTCGCTCGGACTACAGGCAGTGTTACTGGCCTTTGTTCTTCCGTTAATCATTGTAGTCGCGGCCATTGTAGCAGGAAATTATTTGCAATGGGACGAAACAACCAGCGGGTTAACCGGTCTATTACTATTAGTTCCCTACTACTGCATACTATATTTTTTACGCGAAAAACTAAAAAGAAAATTCATATTTACCTTGAAAAAACTTAATTGATCAAATATCATGATTTTAATTGCCGTTATTTCATTAGGAGCCATTGGAGCCATCGGTGCAGTATTTCTCTACGCCGCATCCAAGAAGTTTGAAGTATACGAAGATCCCCGCATCGCAGAGGTTCAGGAAGCATTGCCCGGAGCCAATTGCGGAGGTTGCGGATACCCCGGATGCGGTGGTTTTGCTGCAGCCTGCGTAAAAGCCGATTCACTGGAAGGACTGCTTTGTCCTGTAGGCGGAGCCGAAACGATGGGTAAAGTTGCTTCAATCCTCGGTATGGAAGCTGCCAGCGCAGAGCCGATGGTAGCAGTAGTGCGTTGCAACGGAACTTGCCAGGCCCGTCCGCGTACAAACCGTTACGATGGTGTACAGAGCTGTGCCATCGCTTCCTCTTTATATGGAGGAGAAACGAACTGTACATTCGGTTGTCTCGGTTATGGCGATTGCGTAAACGCCTGTACTTTCGATGCCATCCACATCAATCCGGAAACAGGACTACCCGAGGTAAACGATGACAAATGTACATCATGCGGTGCCTGCGTGAAAGCCTGTCCGAAAAACATTATCGAACTACGTAAGAAGGGACCGAAATCACGCCGTATCTTCGTTAGCTGTGTGAATAAAGACAAGGGAGCAGCAGCCCGCAAGGCTTGTTCCAATGCTTGTATCGGTTGCGGTAAATGTGTGAAGGAATGTCCGTTCGAAGCCATTACGCTTGAGAACAATGTGGCTTATATCGACTACCGCAAATGCCGCTTGTGCCGCAAATGTGTAGCCGTATGTCCGACCGGAGCGATCCATGAACTAAATTTCCCGCCCCGTAAAGAAGCTGCCCCTGCCGTGGACGCCGACAAAGTAAAGCCTGTTGCCCCGAAAGCAACACCGGCTCCGAAAACTGCCGAAACAACTCCGAAAGCAGAAGCTACAACTAAAGCTGAACCGACTGCAAAAGCAGCCACAGCGCCTGAAACAAAAACAACAGAAGAAACAATTCAAAAATAAAAATCTAATAGTATGCTAAGGACATTTCGAATCGGAGGTATACATCCACCCGAAAATAAATTGTCTGCCGGGAAGAAAATCACCGGACTGGCTATACCCAAGCAGGTCATTATACCGCTAAGCCAGCATATCGGGGCTCCGGCCCAGGCTGTGGTCAAGAAGGGCGATCCGGTTAAAGTCGGTACACTTCTCGCCAAAGCCGGAGGTTTTGTATCGGCGAATATCCATTCGTCGGTATCCGGTAAAGTAAACAAGATAGATAACGCCCTCGACGCAAGCGGATACAAACGCCCCGCTATCTATATTGATGTGGAAGGCGACGAATGGGAAGAATCCATCGACCGCAGCGAGACACTCGTAAAAGAATGCCCGCTTCCTTCCAAGGAAATCGTAGACAAGATCGCGGCTGCCGGTATCGTAGGTCTGGGCGGCGCAACTTTCCCTACCCAGGTAAAACTGATGCCTCCTCCCGGAAGCAAAGCGGAGATCATTATTATTAATGCCGTAGAATGTGAGCCGTATCTGACTTCCGACCATTCGCTGATGATGGAAAAGACAGAACAGATCCTGGTCGGCGTTACGTTGCTGATGAAAGCCGTCAACGTAACAAAAGCGGTGATCGGCATTGAAAACAACAAACCGGATGCCATTGCCCTTATGCAGAAACTGGCAGCAGGATATAAAGGCATTGAAATCATGCCGCTGAAGGTACAATATCCTCAAGGAGGTGAAAAACAGCTGATCGACGCTGTGATCCGTCGCCAGGTAAAGAGCGGTGCACTGCCTATCTCTGCCGGAGCCGTTGTACAGAACGTAGGTACGGCTTATGCTGTATATGAAGCGGTGATGAAAAACAAACCGTTGTTCGAACGTGTCGTTACCGTAACAGGTAAAGCAGTTGCCAATCCGTCTAACTTCCTGGTTCGCATGGGTACGCCGATCAGTGCATTGATCGAAGCTGCAGGCGGTATTCCAGAAGATACCGGTAAAATAATCGGCGGAGGTCCGATGATGGGTAAAGCCCTGATCAGTCCGGAAGTGCCGGTTACCAAAGGTAGTTCCGGCGTATTGTTGATGACAAAAAAAGAATCTGAACGTAAACCGGTACGCGACTGTATCCGTTGTGCCAAATGCGTCAATGTTTGTCCGATGGGCCTCAACCCTACCCTGCTGATGAATGCTACAGAGTTTACAGAATGGGATCTGGCAGAAAAGAATCATATCACCGACTGCATCGAATGCGGTTCTTGTAGTTATACTTGCCCGGCCAACCGTCCGTTGCTGGATTATATCCGTTCAGGTAAAGGAAAAGTAATGGGAATCATGCGGGCACGAAAGTCATAAAAACAGAGCAATATGGAAAATAATTTAATAGTATCTCCGTCGCCCCATATCCACGGTGGTGACAGCATAAGCAAGAATATGTATGGTGTACTGATTGCCCTTGTTCCGGCTTTCCTGGTATCCCTCTACTTTTTCGGACTGGGTGCACTGATCGTTACTGCAACATCGGTCGCAGCTTGTGTCCTCTTTGAATATCTGATCCAAAAGTTCCTGATGAAAAAGGAACCGACCGTATGCGACGGTTCAGCCATCCTGACCGGTGTCCTGCTGGCATTCAACCTGCCGTCGAACCTGCCTGTATGGATCATCCTGATCGGTGCGCTGGCAGCTATCGGCATCGGAAAAATGTCGTTCGGCGGACTGGGTAACAACATTTTCAACCCGGCGCTTGTCGGACGTGTATTCCTGTTGATCTCTTTCCCGGCACAGATGACAACCTGGCCGGAAGTAGGACAGCTGACCGCTTATACCGACGCGACAACGGGTGCAACCGTTCTTTCACTGATGAACGAAGGGGCACTCGACAAATTGCCGACATTGGTCGATATGTTATGCGGTAAGATGGGCGGTAGCCTCGGTGAAGTAAGTGCGCTGGCATTGCTCCTGGGACTGGGCTATATGTTATGGAAGAAAATTATTACCTGGCAGATTCCGGTATCCATCCTGGTGACGGTATTTGTATTTACAGGTATCATGCACCTGGTCAACCCGGTTCAATATGCGAGTCCGTTCGTTCACCTGCTATCCGGAGGTCTGATGTTGGGAGCTATCTTTATGGCGACTGACTATGTGACTTCCCCGATGAGCAAGAACGGAATGTTGGTGTACGGTGTCGGTATCGGTATCCTGACCACAGTGATCCGTCTGTTTGGCTCTTATCCGGAAGGTATGTCGTTTGCTATTCTTATTATGAATGCATTTACCCCGCTGATCAACAGTTATATCAAACCTAAACATTTTGGAGGGAAATAAGCATGGCAAAATTAAAATCAACATTACCCAATATGCTCTTGTCGCTTACCATCATTTGTGTGGCGGCCGGGGCAATATTAGCCGGAGTAAACATGTACACCACCGGTCCGATTGCCGCCTCCAAAGCGGCTGCACTGGAAGCAGCTATCAAAGCTGTTACCCCTGAATTCGACAACAAACCGTCGGAAGATGCCTATATGGCCGTTACTGCCGAAGGTGATTCTCTGAAGATTTATCCGGCCACCAAAGGCGGTGAATTCGTAGGTGCTGCCGTTGAAAGCAATACAAAGAAAGGATTCAGCGGCGAGATCAGAGTGATCGTCGGATTCGACAAAACAGGTAAACTGCTAAATTATTCCGTATTACAGCATGCGGAAACTCCGGGTCTCGGAGCTAAGATGCAGGAATGGTTCAGCGCGGATAAGAACAAACAAAGTGTGCTGGGACGCGACTTGACAAGCGGACCGCTAAAAGTAACTAAAGACGGTGGCGACGTAGATGCTATCACAGCAGCAACCATCACCAGCCGTGCATTCCTGGACGCAGTGAACCGCGCTTACAGCGCATTCTCTGGTACTGACGGAGTAACCGGTGCAACCGCTAACACTAAAGAGGGAGGAAACAACAATGAGTAATCTAAAAATATTGATGAACGGTATCATCAAAGAGAACCCGACATTTGTTTTACTGCTGGGTATGTGTCCAACTCTTGGTACAACTTCTTCAGCACTAAACGGTATGAGCATGGGATTGGCAACCATGTTTGTATTGATCTGTTCAAATATTGCGATCTCAGCAATGAAAAATCTTATTCCGGATATGGTACGTATCCCCGGATATATCGTTATTATCGCAACATTCGTGACGGTAGTACAAATGTGTATGGAAGCTTTCGTTCCCGCATTATATGCCAGTCTGGGATTATTCATTCCGTTGATTGTTGTAAACTGTATCGTATTAGGTCGTGCTGAAGCTTTTGCCGCGAAAAATGGCGTCGTTTCTTCTGCATTCGACGGACTCGGTATTGGACTCGGTTTCACCCTGGCACTTACATTACTGGGTGCCATACGTGAATTATTGGGTACAGGCAAACTATTCGGTCTGACTCTTATGCCTGAACAATTTGGCTCACTGATCTTTGTATTGGCTCCGGGCGCCTTCATTGCATTGGGTTACCTGATTGCTATTGTAAACAAATTGCGTAAAGCCTGACATTAAAAAACGAAAAATATGGAATATATACTAATATTTATCGCAGCCGTATTCGTCAACAACGTTGTGTTGGCACAGTTCCTGGGTATATGCCCGTTCCTCGGTGTATCGAAGAAAGTGGAAACTGCAGCCGGTATGGGGGCAGCCGTAACATTCGTACTTACCATTGCAACCATCGTCACCTTTCTGGTACAAAAATATGTCCTGGATAAATTCGGATTAGGTTTTATGCAGACGATCAGTTTTATCCTGATTATCGCCGCATTGGTTCAGATGGTAGAGATCATCCTGAAAAAAGTATCTCCGGCTCTTTACCAGGCACTTGGGGTATTCCTTCCGTTGATTACCACCAATTGCTGTATCTTGGGTGTCGCCATCCTCGTAATACAAAAAGAGTATAATTTATTGGAATCTGTTGTATATGCAATATCAACAGCTATTGGATTTGCGCTAGCTTTAGTTATCTTTGCAGGGATTAGAGAACAGTTGGCTTTGACACGTGTTCCCGAAGGTATGAAAGGTACCCCTATTGCGCTGATAACTGCCGGCTTACTGGCTATGGCGTTTATGGGATTCTCCGGAATCGTATAATTTAATCTAAATAGAGACTAGCATGAAAAAGAAAATCTTAGTAGCAGGTGGAACCGGATACATTGGCTCTCACACTACAGTTGAGTTGCAGAATGCAGGTTATGATGTGGTAATCATCGACGACCTGTCGAACTCCAATATCGAGGTATTGGATGGTATCGAAAAGATCACTGGTATCCGTCCTGAATTCATCAAGCTGGATTTAAAAGATAAAGAAGGAACCCGCGAAGCACTGAAGGCTCATCCGGGTATCAACGGTATCATCCTGTTCGCTGCCAGCAAAGCTGTCGGTGAATCAGTTCAAAAGCCGCTGATGTACTACCGTAACAACGTAGTTACATTGGTCAATCTGCTGGAGTTGATGCCTGAATTTAATATCGAGGGAATCGTATTCTCTTCTTCCTGTACCGTTTACGGACAGCCCGATCCTGAAAACCTGCCTGTAACAGAAGATGCACCCATCAAACCGGCCACTTCTCCTTACGGTAATACAAAACAGATCAACGAAGAGATCATTCGCGATACAATTCACGCAAACGCTCCGTTCAAGAGTATCATCCTGCGTTACTTCAACCCGATCGGTGCTCATCCGAGTGCAGAAATCGGCGAATTGCCCAACGGTGTTCCCCAGAACTTGATCCCGTATCTGACTCAGACAGCTATGGGTATCCGTAAGGAACTTAGTGTATTCGGTGACGATTACGATACACCTGACGGTTCTTGTATCCGCGATTATATCAATGTTGTCGACCTGGCGAAAGCACACGTAATCGCTATGGATCGTATGCTGGGTGGTAAAACTGAAGCTAACGTTGAATATTTCAACCTGGGAACAGGAAACGGTGTAACCGTACTGGAGCTGATCAATACATTTGAAAAAGCTACCGGAGTAAAAGTACCTCATAAGATCGTTGGTCGTCGCGAAGGCGATATCGAAAAGGTTTGGGCTAATCCGGAACGTGCAAACAAAGTATTGGGCTGGACTGCAAAAGAAACATTGGCCGACACATTGGCTTCTGCCTGGAAATGGCAGGAAAGACTGCGTGAACGCGGTATCCAATAAAAGATAAATCTTTTTAATAAACACCGGAAGAATCTTCATTGACTTCTTCCGGTATTTTTTTGTTCTCAAAACAGTCATTATCTAATCAAACTGCCAGATCGACATCCAACAGTGAAACAGCCACATCAGAAAGGCCGGGTTTGCCTAATAGCAAAAAACGAACAGTTCTATTGATTTATAAAGCTTTTTCTGTCTTTTGTATATTATTTTATTTACTTTTGTACAATATTTTTCAGTCACAGAGGATTGGTTCGTGACATAAAACCGGCAACAAAGAACATGACAAGCGAATACAAAGAAAAGTTACAAGCACACGGAGTTAACCTAAACAGTGCATTAAACCGATTCATGAATAATGAACAGTTATATGAAAGGATACTTTCTAAATTTCCAATGGATGAAAACTTTATTCTAATGGAGAAAAGTCTTGCAGAGAATAACATCAGCCAGGCTTTCCAGCATGCTCATACGTTAAAAGGATTAGCCGGTACACTTGACCTGACCACTCTTTCAAACATATTGATCCCGATGACGGAACAACTCAGAAACGGAGAAACGGAAAGTATACAGGATTTATTCAACCATTTGAAGATAGAATATAAACACATCTGTGAATTGATCGCCGAACATAGTGCCTGATATAAATGCAGATAAACGAAGTCACATGGAAAAGTATCTTAAATCAAAAGAATTGTTAGCTAACTACCTGTATCTTATGGACGTCGTTTGGGTTATTTATCCCGAAAACGAAAGTATCGAAGTCATCAAGGACGGTATAAATCCAGAACTGGAAAATACAAAACACGACTACAAAATTCTTAGTAATATCCGTAAAAGAGATATCTATCCACCGGATCATAATTTATGGGATGAAACGATCTCACTCGAAACTTTTCATAAAATGATAGAGGAAGGATATTTACACAGGAAATTCGATATGCGTTTCAGCAATAAACACTTCGGTTTTGAATGGCATGAAGCCTTTATCGACATAGTAATCAACGAGGATGGAATGCCGGACAGGATCATTCTATCCAGCCACAATGTCAACGATTTCAGAAAATCACAAATCATAGAAAAAGCCGTACAATCGGAATATGACTATGTGATTTATATCGAAGCTTCAAAAAATAGCTATGTCATGTACACTTCTGGTTCGGAAAGCGACAGCCCCCCTCCTGTCGCCAGCAGCGATTATGAGGCTGTGGTTGCGGAATACAACCGGCAATATATGTCGCCGGAATTGTGTGAAGAAATGACCATGAACATGAAGATTGCACATGTCAGTCCCATATTGAAGCAACACGGAGAGTATATTCTATACAACTCTATGATAGAAAATGGCATGAATCGGGATAAGAAAATACGATTCAGCTATTTCGACAAGGAAAAGAACATCTGGCTATTGACCCGAACCGATATAACAGAAATCAAAGAAGAAAGAAGACAGAAACAACTGTTGCGGGATGCTTTACAAAGCGCAACAGCAGCCAACCGGGCTAAATCTGATTTTCTGTCGCGAATGAGTCATGATGTACGCACCCCTATCAATGCGATCATCGGCATGACGGCAATAGCCGGATTACATATGAATGACCAGGCACGTATCGCTGATTGTCTGAAAAAGATAACTATTTCATCCAAACTTCTGCTGAATCTGATCAACGAAGTTCTGGATATGTCGAAACTGGAAAGTGGGCGTATCATGCTGACGGATGAAGTTTTCAACCTCGACGAACTGTTGGAAAGCTTGTTCATAATGGTACAATCCGCCTTTGAAGCAAAGAAACAGCAATTACATATACGCGTCATCCGTGTAAAACACGAATGCCTGATCGGTGATGTACAGCGCATACAGCAAGCCTTATTGAATATGCTGACAAATGCGATCAAATATACTCCGGATGGAGGGCAGATCGAAGTCACAATCGAAGAAAAACCGTCTGTTTATAATGGTTACAGCCAGTTTGAAATAGCCGTTTCAGACAACGGCATCGGGATGAAGCCTGAATTTATAAGCAAAGTTTTCGAGCCTTTCGAACGGTCGGACGATACCGCTGTACGTAACATCCAGGGTACAGGCCTCGGCATGGCCATCAGCCGGAACATTGCCCAGATGATGAACGGTGATATCCTGGTAAAAAGCGAATACGGGAAAGGTTCCACATTTACTATGATATTCCACGTCAAACAGGGTAACCTGGACGAATACGACAGCAGTATATTGGTAGACTTACCGGTACTGGTCGTAGATGACGACGATATCTCGTGTGAAATAGCCTGTGAAAATCTGGAGGAACTCGGGATGAAACCGGAATGGGTACTATCCGGCCGGGAAGCCGTGCAAAAGGTTACCGACGGAAACAACTATTTCGCCATTATCATAGACCTGATGATGCCTGGTATGAACGGCATCGAGACAACTCAAAAAATACGGGAACAAGTAGGCCCGAATATCCCTATCATTATCATTTCTGCTTACGACTATTCCGGATATGAGAGTGAAGCCCTGAAAGCGGGAGCCAATGGTTTCATCAGTAAGCCTGTTATGAAATCGAAGTTATTCCTTCTGATGAAAAGATTTGCGACAGACAGGAAAGAAGAAGAACAGGCCGTCGGTCCGGCTGTTATTACTTCTTTTGCAGATAAACGGATACTGGTAGTGGAAGACAACGATCTGAATCGTGAGATCGCCTACGAACTACTGAAGGAGACCGGTGCAGAAATAGAAACAGCCTGTGATGGGAAAGAAGCGGTAGACAAAGTTTCCGCCTCCCCCGAAGGCTATTACAATCTTATAATTATGGATATCCAGATGCCCGTAATGAATGGCCTGGAGGCAACAAAGAACATCCGCCGGCTCGACAGGCAAGACATCAAAAAACTACCGATCGTAGCCATGTCTGCCAATGCTTTTGCCGAAGATGTACAGTTAAGCCTCAAAGCTGGTATGAACGAACATATTGCAAAACCGATAGAGATAATCAGTCTTTACAAGATTATCGCAAAATGGTTTAGCTAAAAATTTATCATTTGGATAAATATCGATTAATCGCCTCGCGCCAATCTTCCCCGTTTTCCGGCTGGTATGTTTCGAAACCAAGTTGGCGTGCGATCTCGATATTACTCTTTCCATCATCCACAAAAAGTGTTTCCGAGGGATTCAAACCGCTGTCACGGATCATATATTCGAAAATCTTCGGGTCGGGTTTGGTAACACCCACTTCATAAGAGGTGTACATCTTATCGAAATAAGCGCCGATAGGACGACCCGCAGGCGTGAACTCGCTGGTCCTTGCCCAACCTTCCTGAATGATCGGATTGGTATTGCTCAAAAGATATACATTATATTCTTTGCGAAGTTTCAACAGGTAGTCCAGCTTATATTGAGGAGTATCGACGATAAAACCCAGCCAGGCATGTCTTATAGCATCGTATGAAAGATCTTTCCCGGCGTATTCACGCAACTTCTGACAAAATTCATCGGAGCTGATTGTTCCGTTCTCGACTTCCAGAAAGAATCCTTTCTGTTCATAGGGATCGAGCAATTGCCTTGCATCATCCACTCCAATCTCCTCAAAGCGACGCACGGCACAATCATGGTCCAGTTCTATCAAAACACCTCCCAAATCAAATACAATGTTTTTAATCTTTGTCATAACACTCTTCTTTTATATGATGTTCTCTTTACACGAACAAAGATAGGAATAATCTTAATATCCCAGGGTAAAACGTTCCTGATGATGCTTTTCCTGTTCCAGTTCGTCGATCATGGCAACGGCAAAATCCTCTACGGAAATATTACTATCCCCCTTTTCATCGGCTACCAGCTCGTCTTTTCCCAGACGGAATTTACCTGTACGCTGCCCGGGAAACATATTGGCTGCCGGACTCAGGAACACCCAGTCGAACGACTTTTCGGGTAACAGCATATCGGTATATACCTTTGCCAGACTCCGGATACCGGGTAACAGTTTTTCAGGAACATCGGGTTCGTCCATCAGCAGACGCCCCGGAGCCACCTGCAGGCTTCCGGCTCCGCCAACCATCAGAAAACGATGCACACCGGCATTACGCACGGCACAAATAATAGAGCCGTAGCCTTCTAATGTTTCATCATATATATTTGGATTCGACCATCCCGGATTGAAAGCACTGATCACCGCATCCGACTTTGCCAACTCACGCGACAAAAAATCGGTATCTGTCACATCACCTCCTACCACCTTCAGGTTCGGATGGGTTAATATCAACTTGGATGGATTTCTGACAATGACCTTTACCTGATGCCCTCTACCTAACGCTTCTTTCAAAATCGCAGAACCTACATAACCGGTTGCGCCTATAATAACAATTTTCTTCATGACTATATCCATTTGATTACTTGTTTATAGAACAACATCAGGTAGGTATCTTGTTTAGGGAAGCCTCTCTATTTCTGAAATACTTTAGTCGATTTGATCATGACATCATGTACAGGACGGTCATTTTTATCGGTCTTTACCAACGACATCTTCTCCACAATATCAAACCCGTCGACTACTTCGCCAAAGACGGTAACAGAATTGTCCAGATGGGGAACACCACCTACAGTCTTATACACTTCGCGATGCTCTGCCGGAATAACATACGGGCCAAGTTCCGCCAGGGTATCTTCTACCATAATCAGAGCACGGTTCGTCAATTCAGTTTCCATCGAATCGGCTGCCAGCGCAGGATCTTCTTTCTTTAACTGATCAAGATATTTATAATACAACCAGTTACGACGTATCTGGTTGATCCGTGCTTCTTTTTCGTCCAGTTCGGTATCGGAAAGAACTTTTCCCTGTACAAAACAAAACTGGGTTCCGGCTGATGCTCGTTCAGGGTTTACGTCATCGCTTTCTTTGGCATCGATCAAGGCACCTCGTTTATTGAAATGGTTAGGGAGTATCTCGGCAGGAACAGTATAGCCGCCGTCGCCATCACCATATAAGACACCCGGTTCATGGGCTTTACTGGTAGGATCGCCTCCTTGTACAACGAAGTCTTTGATAATGCGATGGAACAACATTCCCTCATATTCACCGGACTGGCAAAGTTTTATAAAGTTATCCCGGTGCAATGGCGTATCATCATAAAGAAGGACAGTAACGTCGCCCATCGTTGTTTTCACTGTTACATAAACCGGCTTAGAGGGGTCAAGCGGTTTATCCGCACAGGAAGCGAAGGTAAACAAGACGAGTAAAAAGGTTAATAGGTGCTGTTTCATAATAAGTTTATTGTGTATTATAGTTCAAATATTCTCTATTCTTCCGCTTCATATACCAACATCTGGCACTGCTTGCAATCAAACTGCAGACGGAGCCGGGTGTCTTTATATAAAAGGTAATACGGTTCTTTATACGGTGATTTCTGTTTCTGGTATGTCGGACACCATCCCATACTATAGCGCAGGCAATGTTTTGTGAACATCAACGGAACATCCTTCTCCGGCTTCAATTCGAAGGCATCGGCTACCGTCTCCACCTCATGCATCTTATAGAAAGCTTTTGCCCGGCTGTTCGATACATTCCCCAAATAAGTCAATTGACGTTCAGGGAACGGTATCTCTTTCGCCGGTTCCACCTTACGCGCCAATTCCCGTTGATAACGAATGGTCCGGTCAGCCTGTAACTTCCCGACAGCCTTGCGACGCATATCCGCCAGCAAAGAAGAAGGGACAAACCAATTCCCGCCCATCTGTACAATGACCTCCGAGGCTTCAAACGGTGTATTTCCTAATTTTGACAGTTGGGTACGAATATTGTCTGTTTGCTCACGTCGTGCCGGTTCTTTGGCAAACGGTTCCGCCAACATTACCCGCGCACCGGTTTCATCCTCCATTGCCAAGGTAAATCCGAAAGCATTATCGAGAAACTCTATCTTTACGGAGAGTTTTCGTTCGGCCGAAGGCTTCGCCAACAGCTTCTCAAACATCTGATCGAAATTACGATAGAGAGGTGTTTTAGGCTTTATGTCCGGCATATCCAATGGGAAAACGCGATTCGCCTCCACCCTATTCACACGGAATCCTTCCAACTCACCCCGATTATTGAAGAACACCAGGCCATCACCATTATTCAATTGTTTCAAACCAGCCACTGTAAACGAGGTACCCTTCAATTCCTTCACGGTCCCTACCGGTTCCCCTAACGACTTCGGTGTATCGAAAGCAGTAATATCTTTCGACCGTTCATGCAGGAAGAAAGGAGTAAATCCCCTGTTGAAGCTCTTCTCTGCCACCGGTTCAAACGTATAGGTACTTGTTCCTGCCGAAGCCCTGCAATATTCCGGACGATGTGCCAGGATTGCATCCAGCTTTTTCCGGTAATAAGCTGTTATATTCTTTACATAGGTGACGTCCTTTAACCGTCCTTCTATCTTCAATGACGAAACACCTGCATCGAGCAACGCTTCCAGTTGATCGGAGCGGTTCATGTCCTTAAGCGACAACAAATGCTTGTTATGTACGATCTCCGTCCCGTTTGCATCCACCATCGAATAGGGCAGGCGACAGTATTGTGCACATTCGCCCCGATTGGCACTTCGCCCGCTCAGGGCTGCACTCAAATAACATTGACCGCTATAACTGACACATAAAGCGCCGTGCACAAACACCTCCAGGGGCACAGTCGTCTGCTCCGAGATACATCTGATCTCGTTCAAAGACAGTTCACGTGCCAAAACCACCTGTGTGAATCCGGCAGATTCCAGGAACTTTACCTTTTCTGGTGTCCGGTTATCGGTCTGTGTGCTGGCATGCAAAGGGATAGGCGGCAGATTCAGGCGGGTAATTCCCATATCCTGCACGATCAAAGCATCCGTACCGGCCTGATAAAGTTGCCAGATCAACTGCTCCGCTTCCGGCAATTCGTCTTCACGCAGGATCGTGTTTAACGCCACATAGATACGGGCATTATATAGATGGGCATAATCGCAAAGGGTACGGATATCCTCCAACGAATTTCCGGCTGCTGCACGCGCACCGAATTTTGGCGCACCGATATAAACGGCATCGGCACCATGATTGATCGCTTCGATACCACAGGTTAAATCCTTTGCCGGAGCCAGGAGTTCGATACAACGAGGTTTGATTGGCATATTTTATTTCAGATATTATCAATAATGAGCTATCCCTTTATCAAAGTGACTTAGCCATTACAGGTTTATTTGCCGTCAGTTTTAACTGACGGTTTACATGTTGCTTCTCTTTATTGGCTTCAGCCACATTTATCTTCAATAGAGAGACTGCTTAAATGGGACTAAAGTCCAAAGAGAGAGAGCATTTACTGATCCGTTGGTTAAAACCAACGGCAAATGAACCTGTAACTAAGCATGTTTTATGTATGACTGATCGCTTGCTCGGATAGTTCAATTATTTCTAAATTACAAACTTCCCAGGTTCTTAATATCTTCGATATTGAACGGGGTTTCCTGATAAACGTAATAGTTCAGCCAGTTGGTAAACAGCAGGTTTGCATGACCTCGCCAACGAACAACCGGACCTTGTGCCGGATCGTTATTACGGTAATAGTTATGAGGAACCGAAATAGGAAGTCCTTTATTCAAGTCACGGATATATTCATCGCTCAATGTATAAGGCGAATATTCCGAATGTCCGGTGATATAAAACTCACGTCCTCCGCGCGACATTGCCATATAAACACCCGACTCTTCACTTTCTGAGAGCAACGTCAGTCCCGGTACCTTCCGGATATCTTCACGGCGTATCTCCGTATGACGGCTGTGAGGCACATAAAACTCATCATCGAACCCACGGAAAATAGGCAAAGAAGGCTCCCGCAACGTATGACGGAAAACCCCGAACATCTTCGCTGGCAAATCATATTTAGGAACACCATAGAAATGATACAATCCTGCTTGTGCCGCCCAACATATATATAATGTAGAGGTCACATGCGTACGTGCCCAGTCGAAAATCGTAGTCACTTCCTCCCAGTAACTCACCTCTTCAAACGGCATCTGCTCTACCGGTGCACCGGTAACAATCATTCCGTCGTAATAATCTTTCTCTATTTCGTCGAAGTCTTTATAAAACTCCTGCATATGTTCGATCGGTGTATTCTTCGGAGTATGTCCTTTTATCTTCATAAAGTCCAACTCTACCTGTAAAGGGGTATTACTTAACAAACGGATCAGATCGGTCTCCGTCGTAATTTTCAAGGGCATCAGATTCAGTACCACCACACGAAGCGGACGAATATCCTGTTCCGAAGCCCTAAGGGAATCCATCACAAAGATGTGTTCCTTTTTAAGGAGTTCAATAGCGGGTAAATTCTTTTGTAAATTTAATGGCATAGCAATTCCTCTCTTTATTGTTTTTAGGAATACAAAGATAGGAATAAGTTAGCAGTTAACGTTTTTCCCAATAAAAAAAGTACTTATAGGCTGTCTTTAGCAGATTTCCTATAGGTACTTAATATTTTGTATCTTCTTGCAAAAAAGGACTATTTCTCTGAAGTTAAGGTATATCCGCCACCTAATGCCTTATACAGATAAACCACTGCCAGTAATTCATTCTGTACCGCATTATTCAAACTGATCTGCGCATCCAGATAACCACGCTGGGCATCCAGTACATCTATATAATTAGTTACTCCATTTATATATTGCAGTTCAGCCAATTTAAGATATTTAGCAGATGCAGCTTCCAGCCTTTCCTGCGAGAAACGGATCTCTTTCGCTTTACGGATCGTGATAATAGCATCATTCACTTCCTTAAAAGCACTGATCACACTCTTTTGATAAGTATAAACCTCTTGTTCGTAACGAGCTTTCGATGCTTTCAGCTTCGCTTTATTCTTTCCCATCGCAAAAAGCGGTTGAAGCAAATCTCCTGCCAGAAACCAGGCCGGACTCTTCAACAGGTCGCCCAATTCTTCACTTTCAATACCAAAGTTACCTGTCAGGCTGATCTTCGGAAACAGGTCTGTATAGGCCACTCCTACCTTGGCATTTGCTTCACGGAGTTTCAACTCTGCCTGTCGCATATCGGGACGACGTTCGAGCAAAGCAGAAGGCAATCCAATCGGCAAAGCATCGGGCAAACGCTGTTCACCAAGCGGCAATCCCCGGGGAATATATCCCGGATATTCTCCCAAAAGAAGGGAGATATCATTTTCTTTTATCCTGACCTGACGTTCCAAGGACGGGACAAGTGTTTCCGTACGGGCCAACTCAACCAATGCCTGGTTGTAGGACGTTTCAGATGTCAAGCCTCCTTCAAAACGAAGTTTAGCCAAACGGACACCTTCACGACGGGCCTCTAAGGTCTGCCGTACAATATTTAACTGCCGGTCGAGAGCACACAATTCATAATAAGCAGCTGCAACTTCAGCTACTAAAGTCAATTGAAGAGCACGACGTGCCTCTACCGATTGCAGATAAGCTGCTACACCCGCCTCATTTGCCCAACGCAAATTTCCCCATAGATCGAGTTCCCACGAAAGCGTCAGTTTGGCTCCATATTCAGGATCGGGTTTCGGATTATCGCCACCATAATTCAAACGCTCCTTCTGTCCGTAAATACGTGCCCCGATCTCCGGGAACTGTTCGGCAAAAGTGATACGTTTAGCAGCCATCATCTCTTTAATCTTGGCAGCTGCGATCTTCATATCTTTGTTGTTTTCCAGAGCAGTTGTTATCAACCGCTGCAAAGTTGTATCAGCATACAGGCTTTCCCAGGGAATGTTCTCTACGGAAAGAGTATCCGATTCTCCTTCAAACTGAGCCGGAAGATTCAAATCCGGACGGGCATACTTCTCTCCCAACTTACAGGAAGAAAGCGAAACCAAAGCAACGGCGACCACTGCAATAAAAAAGAATAACTTTCTTTTTCGAAGGATTTTTTCCTTCGGAATGATCTGGCTGACGCGTTCCAATTTTAAGACTTTCTTCATTTTATAGATAAATACAAAGAAGAATGGTACCAACACAATTCCTACAGTGATAACAACCAACATACCGAAGAACACTCCGGTCCCAAGACTATGACGGGAAGCTGAACCCGGCCCGCTAGCCAATACCATCGGAAGCATACCCAATACAAAAGCCAGGGAAGTCATCAGAATGGGACGGAAACGCATCCGGGCGGCATGAATAGCGGCTTGTATAACATCGACACCTGCATCTACCTGTACTTTAGCAAACTCTACGATCAGGATCGCATTCTTTGCAGCCAGACCGATCAGGGTAACAAGTCCGATTTGGAAATAGATATCGTTATGTAATCCGGTAGCCCAAATACCCAAATAAGCTCCCAAAGCTGCAACCGGCAACGACAGCAGTACAGCGATCGGCACAATCCAACTTTCATACTGTGCAGCCAGAAACAGGAAAACAAACAGGAAAACGAGTGCAAGCACCATGCCGGTCTGACCTCCGGCTTTCTTTTCCTGATAAGACAATCCACTCCATTCCACACCGATGTTATCCGGTAGATGTTCACGAGCGATCCGTTGCATAGCCGCCATCGCTTCACCGGAACTGTATCCGGGAGCAGCCACTGCACTGATCGCAGCTGTAGAGAACATATTGAACTTCTTGATCGTACCTGGTCCGGTTGTATAACTTGTCGTACCCAAAGCGGTCAACGGAACCATCGAACCGTTCTGAGCACGGACAAAGAATAATCCCAGATTCTCCTGTGTGGCACGATACGGTGCTTCCGCCTGGATATATACCTTATATATACGGTTGAACATATTGAAGTCATTCACATAAACCGAACCCAAATAAGCCTTCATCGTCGAGAAGATGTCGGTCAGAGGAATACCCAGAAATTTTGCCCGGTCACGATCTACATCAAAATATAATTGAGGGATCTGGGGTTGCAAAGCAGAAGAGACACCGGTCAACTCCGGAGCTTTCGATGCGTACAGCATGAAAGTGTCGGTGGCACTTACCAGATTTTCCCAACTGGCTTCTCCACGAGCTTCCAGTTGCATTTCCAGCCCCCCGCTTTCTCCCAGTCCGGGAATAACAGGCGGACGGTTCAGGTAGGCCAATATTTCCGGATAGTACTCGAACTCTTTGCGGGCAACTTCCATTACATCCTCCACTCCCATGCCGGAAGACTTACGTTCTTCCCAGGGTTTCAGAATAACGGTAAGGGTTGAACGGCTTTGTGATGTTCCCACACGAGTACTGCTACCAGTCACATTTTGCACATAGGCCACAGCCGGTTGTTTCTGCAAAAACTCGATAGCACGGTCGGTTACTTTACGGGTACGTTCCAGGGTTGCTCCTTCAGGCATCACTAATTCCACGGTGAAAAAGCCCTGGTCTTCCTCCGGAATAAAGCTGGTCGGTATAAAGCGATTCAGTACAAAGATGAAAACAAGTACCATACCGAAACCTGCCAGAATCCGTTTTGGATTTCCGATGGCCTTCGATAACAAATGGATATATTTATTATTTCCTTTATGTAACCAGATATTGATTTTACGGAAGACAAAGTTCTTCTTTCCGGTTGTCGGACGCAAGATCAAGGCACACATAGCAGGACTCAATGTCAATGCGACTACTGTTGAAAGCAATACTGAAACGACAATAGTTATCGAGAACTGACGATATAACGCACCGGTAATCCCGCTCAGGAAACTTACAGGAACGAATACTGCAGCCAATACCATCGAAGTCGCGATCAATGCTCCCGACAATTCATGCATTGCTTTATGGGTAGCTTCACGAGGCGTCAGTTTTTCCTCATGCATTACACGCTCCACATTTTCCACAACAACAATCGCATCATCCACCACAATACCAATTGCCAGAATCAATCCCAACAAGGTCAGCATATTCAATGAGAATCCCATAATTAACATGAATCCGAATGTACCGATCAGAGAAATAGGCACGGCAATAGTCGGGATCAAAGCGGCACGCCAATTCTGCAAAGACAGGAACACAACCAACACAACCAGGAATAAAGCTTCAAACAAGGTCTTGTACACTTCATGGATGGACTGTGAAATATATTCTGTCATATCGAACGGGAATTTATATTCCAGCCCTTCAGGGAAGTTCTGGCTGATCTCTTTCATCGCTTCCTTCACGTTGGTTGCCACTTCCAGAGCGTTAGCTCCTGGTAGCATATAAATACCGAGGATTGCAGCATTCTCACCGTTTATCCCACTTTCAGTAGAATAGGAAGAGGCTTCCAATGAAATACGGGCAACATCCCGCAAACGGACGATAGAACCGTCCTGATTTGCACGGACGACAATATCTTCAAATTCCTTCACTGTCGATAGGCGGCCACGAGCTGTAATAGGTATGGTGACATCCACATCTATGACCGGTTGTTTACCTAACTCACCGGCGGCAGATTCACTGTTTTGCTCTTTCAATGCATTCTGGATATCCTTTACCGTCAATCCCATATTGGCAAGACGATCGGGATATACCCATATCTGCATACCATAATAACGGCTACCGATATTCGAAACACGTCCTACTCCAGGGATACGACGAAGGACATCAAGCACATTGATCGTTGCAAAGTTACTCAGGTAGATTTCATCGAAACGCGGATCATCCGAACTCAAACTTAATGTCATCAACTGACTGGCGGATTGTTTCTCTACCGTAATACCGTTCTGCACGACATCGGAGGGAAGACGCGACTCTGCCAGCTTCACACGATTCTGTATTTCGACAGCAGCCAGGTCAGCATCCGCCGACACATCGAAAGTAACCGTAATAGTCAAACCTCCGGAGTTACTGCTGCTACTCTGCATATAGATCATACCCGGAGTACCATTCAACTCCTGCTCGATCGGTGTAGCAACAGCTTGCGACACCGTCAAGGCACTGGCTCCCGGATAAGAGGCACTAATCTTCACAACCGGTGGCGTGATCTGCGGATACTGATCCACCGGCAACAACATTAATCCAATAATCCCGACAATAACAATTAACAAAGAAAGTACAGTCGAGAATACGGGACGATCTATAAAGAATCCCGGTTTCATTCTCCTGCCTCCTCTCTATATGCTGCGACAGCTTTATCATCACCTGCCTGGACCGGACGAACCAACATTCCGGGAACTAACTTATGATAGCCTTCAACAACGACCGATTCATTTTCACCTAGACCACGTTCAATAACAATACTGTTCCCTATTTCCGGTCCTGTCTGAACAAAACGTTTTTCCGCTACGTTATCACGACGGATAATATAAATAAAGACACCGCCCTGTTCAATAGAAATGGCTTTCCGGGGAACAACGATTGCGCGCTCACGCACATCTAATAATAGTTTTACACGTGTAAACTGTCCGGGAAGCAATTTTTGGTTCGGATTAGCCAATTCTGCACGGACACCGAAAGTACCTGTTTGAGGGTCTACAATCGGATCTGCAAAATCCACAATTCCTTTTACCGGATATTCAGAATTATCAGCAAGGGTTACAGTAACGGTCGGTTGCCAGGAGCGGGTCGTGTCCTGCTCACCGAACTTGATATTACGACGTTCAGCACGCAGATAATCCAGTGCTGTCATTTTAAAATCCACCAATACCGTATCGCTTTTCACAACAGCAGCCAACTTTGAATTGACACCGGGGCCGACCAAGGCACCGACATCGACAAAACGCTCACTGATATACCCGGCAATTGGGGAAGTTACAGTTGTATAACCGAGTTCCAGTTGTGCCTGATCAAGGTCAGCCTTACTCATAGCGATATTGGCTTCCGAATCGTCCAGGGAAGCCAATGCATTATCGAGATCCAACTGGCTCGCTGCATGTTGTTCATACAAGGGCTGCAAACGTTCCACATCTCTTTTGGCTTTTGCCGCCTGAGCTTCATTCTTTTTTAACTGTGCTCTTGCTTTCTCTACGCGAGCCTTATAAAGTGCAGAATTGATAATAAACAGAGGTTCATTTTGTTTAACCTGTTTACCTTCTACAAAAAGCATCTTTTCCAGATAACCTTCTACACGGGCATGTATCTCTACATAACTTGCTGCCCGAATACGACCTACGTATTCACCAAATATTTGCACATCTTCTTTCTGAGGCTTGTCTACAATGACAAGGGGACGCAACAGTTCTTCTTTTTTACGACAACCTGTTGCCAGCATTAAAAGGGCGACTAATACGATACTTCCTTTTACTAATCTTTCTCCTACCATTACTAATATCTATAAATGACATTTAAATATTCTATTGTTCTATCTCTCTACTGTAAGAATGAAATAATCGTACCATTGTTCAATACAATCTGTTAAAAAACGCTATACTACTAAATATTAATCATATAAACCAACTACAAGATAGAACGACTTCTTTATTAAAAGATACTTTTGTAGAATTATTCCACAAACAAGTGTTACTGAGTCCACAAAATTAATATAAATCAAAAACAAATAATGTATTTATGGATAGTTTTCCCCTTTGGAGAGAGGGTAGAGAGGATAAAGCTAGTCATTAGGAAGAACTATATAAAACAAAAAAGAAAAGTGAAACCATGATAAATGAAAAAAAGGAGTCCACTCTTTCAAATGAACTCCTTCTACCTTTCAGCTCTCGCTTACTAAAACGGCGGCTATCTACTCTCCCACTTTTACGCAGTACCATCGACGTGGTTGGGCTTAACTTCTCTGTTCGGAATGGGAAGAGGTGGATCCCCAACGCTATAACCACCTTAATACCTTTTAAGATGTTTGACTTTGGACAACGTTACTTTAACGTAACTCATTTTCTTTGAGCTTATGACAGGTATTACTACCTACCACCTGCTGATATATCAATCCTTTCCCCGGAAAAAGAAAGTCTCGGGCTATTAGTACTACTCGGCTTCGACATTACTGCCCT
>NZ_BMPB01000016.1 GCF_014647375.1 Parabacteroides faecis | reverse complement strand
CTCAATCATCAAACGAATGAAGCATATATGTGTTCTTTGCGTTTGATATATATCAAACGAATAATTCTACAGGAAAGAATAAGGAACAATTATAATGGCCCAATCAATTCTTTCGGCCTAATTCCAAAAACATATCATCAAAATTAATTACAACCCGATGAAATAAATTAATAAAATCCATTCCTTATAATACAGATAAAGATCAGCCAGACCGAAACACTCTCTCACCGGGAAGCGGAGATCCTGCGGCTTCTATGTAAGCATACAAACGATATGCTACACAGGAACCCCGTATTGCTAAGAGCTATGGGGAGACGATAGTTTTTTCAACGCCCGGAGTATGGACGTGTTTATTACTAAACTACGTAAGAAACTAAAAGCCGATCCCTCGGTTCAAATAATAAATATCCGTGGGATCGGCTATAAGCTAATTATTTAAAATGATCAAAAGAACAATTCAGGTTCGCGCCGTGCACTGAAGTTTTTATGAAGCATGGCCGTATAAGGCGTATCAAACGTACGTGCTCCTTCCGGACATTCCTTCACACAGGCACAACATTTAATACAGAGAACAGGATCACTGAACATCCGGTCATCGACAATCGAAATGGCAGTAACCGGACAAACATCAATACAATATTCACACTGTGTACATAGCTCTTCATCCGTAACCGGAGCCTGTGGTGTCGACGGTCCTTTTACTTTATAAGGGTAATTCCCTTTCACCTCCAGCACTGGCAATTTCGACAAACAGCCAGCATCATCCAGTTTCTTCAGCGTATCATGTCCAAACTGAGAAGCCTTAAACAGATCATCCTTATCCGGACGACCTGCCGCAATAGGCATATCCTTCCGGCTATAAGAATGTTCACCGACAAAAGCACCGGCACTGACAGGAATAAATCCCTGCACTACCAACGTATCGCTCAGCTCTTTCAAAGCATCTTCGTAATCGCGGTTCCCATAGACAACCACTGGTATGACCGGCGTATCTTTTCCCTGAAACATACGGATACGTTCCATCGCCGTTTCTGCAACACGCCCGCCATAGACCGGGACAGCAACGATCACCAGCTCATTCTCTCCTATTAGCAACGGTTCCTTTAAGCCTTCGCAGGTTATATCCGACTCAGATAAAGTTTCCGCTTCCAATCCTTCCGCAATAGCATAAGATATCTTAGCCGATGTATGCGTCGGAGAAAAATAGATTAAATGTATATTCTTATACTGCATATCTTTTATTTTATCGCCGCATCGATCTTTTTCATCAATTCGGCAAACTCTTCTTCCGTATATCCTTTGCCGGCATAGATCACTTTACCGTCCTTACCTATCAAATAGGTTCGGGGAATCAGGTTCTTGGCAAACGCACCGAAGATCGCCCGGTTCTTGTCGGGGTATAACGGGAAAGTAAAACCTTTTTTCTCGTTGTACTTCGCCAGTTCGGCATCCGTATGTTCACGACCGATCACCAGCATTTGAAAACTCTTGTTATCCTTATATTTCGGCCACAGTTTCTGCTGTACCTCAGCCAGTTCTTTCTGGCAGGGAGGACACCAAGTGGCAAAAAAGTTTATCAGGACTACTTTTCCTTTCAGAGATGCTGACGATGTTTGTGTTCCGTTATCGGAAACGATCGTAAATGCAGGCATCTGGTCACCTACCTTTATTATGTCTGCATCGTTTTGTGCATGAGTAATAAAGGCAAAGATCATAAAGATGGCGGTTAAGAGACTTTTTTTCATAAAAATTTTATTTTAAACTTTGGGCTACGTCATAGCCTGCTTTCAATGCTTTCAGGTTCATCTCGACCACTTCTTCACCCTTACGGCCAAAGATATGACGGATACCATCTGCTATTTTATCATATTCGATACCGATAAAAGGAGTTGCTGCCCCCAGCATAACGATATTCGCAGCACGGGCCGTAGCCACTTCTTTTGCAATTGCCTCCACATCGAGAATTACTTTATGCGGCAGCTTATTCAATTCTTCATTCACCTTGTCGATATCCGGATAGTTGGGGATATTGACAAACGGCTGTGAGTTTGTCACCAGCCAACCCTCTTTTTTCAGATAAGGAAGATAACGGAGGCTCTCCATCGGTTCCAGAGAAATGATCAGGTCGGCATGTCCTTTCGGGATCAGATCGGAAGCGATCGGCTGGTCTGACAAACGCAAATTCGACTGTACGTCACCTCCGCGCTGGCTCATTCCGTGTACTTCCGCTTGTTTCATATACAGACCTTCTTTCAAAGCTGCTTCTCCAATAACGGCGGCAATAGAGAGGATACCTTGTCCTCCTACACCTGACAATATAATATCTGCTCTCATTTCTTACTTGCTTTTTTCTTTCTGGTTAATGTCTGGATACATTCACGACGCGGGATCAGGACAGATACGCCCTTATATTCAATCTCTTCGCGGATGATCGTTTTCATCTCTTCGTAATTCTTTTTCAACGGGATCATCACACGGATATGAGCCGGATCGACGCCGATACCGGCACAAATAGCTTCCAGACGTCCTGTTCCGGCTGAATCTTGCCCACCGGTCATCGCCGTTGTTTCATTATCGGAGATAACGATCGTTATATTCGTATTCTCGTTTACACAATCCAGCAAACCGGTCATACCCGAGTGCGTGAAAGTAGAGTCTCCGATCACTGATACCGCAGGGAATACACCGGCATCGGAAGCACCCTTTGCCATCGTGATAGAAGCCCCCATGTCAATACAGGAGTCGATTGCACGGAATGGAGACAAAGCACCTAACGTATAACAACCAATATCACCGAATACTTTCGGATCTTTATATTCGGCCAACACTTCGTTCAGCGCTTCATAGACATCGCGGTGACCGCAACCCTGGCACAAAGCGGGCGGACGCTGTTCAACCACTTCCGGTATCGCATAGTAACTGTTAATTTCTTTACCCAAAGCCTTCCCTACAGTATCCGGAGTCAATTCACCGTCACGCTGTAAAGTTCCGTCCAAACGGCCATGTACAATAACACCTTTCCCCAGGAAACCTTTCAGTTGTTCTTCCACTACCGGATATCCTTCTTCCAGTACCAGGATTTCCTTGCATTCGTTTGCGATCTTTTCCACCAACTTACGTGGTAACGGATACTGGCTGATCTTCAGTACCGGATGCTCAAACCCGTCCGGATAATTCTCAGACAGATAATTGAAAGCAATTCCTGTAGTAATGATACCCAACTCTTTATCCGGAGCATCGAAATACTTGTTATATGTTGAATTTTCAGAAGATTCGGTAAATACTTTCTGAGATTCCAGTAATACTTTGAAACGCTTACGTGCCAAAGCCGGAAGCAGGATAAAACGCTGGCGTCCGTCCGGCGGGCAATTCATTGTATTTTCATCTTTGATCGGACGTGTCACTACACCTGCACGGGAATGTGCCATACGGGTAGTAATACGCATCAGGATCGGATAACCCAGTTTTTCAGAAAGCTCGAAACCTTCATACACCATATCGTAAGCTTCCTGCTGGCTGGAAGGTTCCAGCATCGGGATCATGGCAAAATTACCATATACACGGTTATCCTGTTCATTTTGTGAAGAGTGCATAGATGGATCATCCGCTGTAATAATGATCATACCGCCGTTAATACCACTCATTCCTGCATTCATAAAGCAATCTGCTGCCACGTTCAGTCCGACATGCTTCATACAGCACAAAGAGCGCTTTCCGGCATAACTCATACCTAATGCAGCTTCCATTGCAGTCTTTTCATTCGCACTCCAACGGCTATGTATCCCCCGTTCTTTCGCTACTGCCGAGCCTTGGATATACTCGGTAATTTCTGTTGAAGGAGTACCCGGATAGGCATAAACACCGGAAATACCGGCATCAATCGCAGCTTGTGCGATTGCCTCATCCCCCAAGAATAGTTGTTTTTCCATGTATATTTGTTTTCTTAAATTGATTTTTATGTTATACCAACTGCCAAAGATACAGTTTTTACCCCAACAAGCGGTAAAAAATTTATCGAATCTTTCTCCTGTTAAGCTCAGCCCTGTAGCGGTTTGCATTACGGTTATGTTCCGTCAATGTCGCTGCAAAATTGTGGCGTCCCGAAAAATCCTCTTTGGCACACATATAAAGATAATTATGCTTCATATAATTCAAAACGCTGTCCATCCCTTTGATGGTAGGAATACGTAATGGCCCCGGTGGAAGGCCGGGATATTTATATGTATTATAAGGAGAATCGATCTCCAGATGTTCAAACAGGATACGCTGCAAGGTAAAATCACCTACGGCGAACTTCACAGTCGGATCTGCCTGTAAGGGAATTCCACGATGCAAACGGTTAAGATATAATCCTGCTACAATCGGATATTCATCCGTGGCTGCTGTTTCTTCCTCCACAATAGAAGCGAGAACAGAAACTTCAACCGGGGTCAGGTTTATGGCCTTTGCTTTTTCCAAACGTGCATCTGTCCAGAAAGATTTATACTCCCGTTTCATACGTTGCATCAGTTTCTCTGCCGGAATATTCCAATAGACTTCATAAGTATTCGGGATAAACATTGCCATGACTGTTTCAAGCGTGAATCCCAACGAATCACAATAGGCGGAATCATTGAGCAAAGAGAGCAATTCTTCTTTATCCAGCATCAACTGGTCATCCATACGTTCGGCTAGATCATCCTTGAAACGGATATTATTAAATGTAAGACGGGTTGCCACCTGATGTCCGCGCCGCAGATCGTTCAAAAGCTCCAGGTTACTCATCCCCGGTGATACGGCATATCGCCCGGTCCTTATGTTCTCCTGATATTTCAATATCCCTGCCAATTGTTTAAAGCTACCGATCCGGCTACAATCAGCGGAATCGATCAATTGGCGACACAGGTCATCAAAATTTTTTTCCTTTCCTATATATAGGTAGACTGTTTCTTTCGGCATAAAATTCGGAGCCCATGCCAGACGATATCCCCAAAAGCCCGCTCCCGCCAGCAAAAAGACTAAAAATACGACTCCCCCGATTAGTATATTACGTTTTCCTCGTTTTTTCTTATTCATTTTTTAATCCAATAAAATACTGATTATCAGAACAGGTTACAAAAGTAGTATCTTTTTCTCAAAAAATAGATGCAAAATACTTTGTTTATTAAAAAACATACGCCTATCTTTGCAGCGCAATTCTAAGGAAGAAGCACAGAACACATGGAAGTGTGGGTGAGTGGCTGAAACCACCAGTTTGCTAAACTGACGTACTCGTAAGGGTACCGCGAGTTCGAATCTCGCCGCTTCCGCTCCAAGGCTGTTAGTCGAAAGACTGATAGCCTTTGTTGCTTTATCCACCTCCAATAAAACCATTTTTCAGATCCTTTCAAAGTATTTTGTCAATGGAGTGGCACAACTACGCCATCCTAATGGGAGTCTTCATAAGTATAAGTGTTCAAATACTTTTTTAACTGATAATACCTGTAGAATCCAATGAGAAGCAGAATCACACTAACACCTATGCATATCCATGCTACTGCTATCAGATGTTGAATACTTTTGATTTCAAATATGCCGAACCCGACGGTCAAAAGATATAACGAGGTACGTATATAAGAAAAAAGAGTTCGTTCATTTGCCAACCTGGTTCTTTCCAATGCCAGATAATCCCTCAATATAATTTTCTCATAATTTTTAAACCCATTCATTTATTATCCCTTTCTTTCTATATAACATGATGACTTTATATTTTAAACACACAAAACAGAACTGTTGTTTACCTGTTTTTTGAGGATATTTTCATCAGATTTCCACGATTCCACAATCCAATTCCACAATCACATCACCATTGAGAAAACAACCATCACTGATAATCAGTATTTTACCCAGAACAAATCATTTTGGCATGCCAATTGAACTATCATAAATGTATTAGCATAAAAGATTGTTTAATTAAAAATTTAAAGTCATGAAAAAAGTATTAGTTGTTATGGCAATGGTGATGGGTGTTGGTTGTATGAGTGCTATCGCAGCAGAAACAAGCGTTGATTCAGTGGCTTGCTGTCAAGCGTCACAGGATGAATACAAAAAGATTGAAGTAACGGAAGTACCGGATGTTGTGAAAAGTGCAGTTGAAAAAGCATATGCAGGTCAGACAATCAAAGAAGCCTCTGTAGCAGAAAAGGACGGAGCAAAAACTTATAAACTGGTAATCGCTACAGCTGAAGGAACTGAAAGCACTGTTACTTTCAATGACAAAGGTGAAGAAGTAAAATAAATTAATAACCCACAGGTTATAAAACGGTTAAGATAAAATGTCCGGGACTTTTAAAGAAGCCCGGACATTTTTGTTCTTTAACTTTCATACTTTTCAGCCCATCCCAGAATCACCGGACTGTGTACATCGACACCGAATTCTTCCGCTTTTAACAGGATGCGATGTGCCAATAAAGACTTTTTATCTTCCGGTGCATATCTGAAATAAGCTTCGGCAGCCCTTACATGAGCACCGTCCGGCATTGGGAATTCCCGCGTTTCAGGAAGACCGAAATCAGAAGAGGGAAGTTCTTTACGTTCTTCTGTCGTTAATTTGTCACTAAATTCATTTGCCATAACAATCCATTTTTCAATTCGCTTATAATAACCCGGACAGCAATCGAAAAGCTCACTATTATGACAACATTTAGTAATTATTCTATTAAACAGAATCAGTCAACAAGAAACAGAGAGGTTATTCTTCCTTTTTAAGCAAGATAATATCCAATATGGAACTGACAATATCCGCTTTCTTCACCACCATTAAATGATCACCTCCTTCAACCGGAAAAACATCTTCGAGCCGGTCATAAGGAAATATCTGGTCGGAAGTTCCATGGATATGATAGAGATGTTCGCTTTTATTATCCGGTACCCAGTCTGTGATCTGTTCCACCGCCCATTTTATATAAACCGGATCAGTTACCGTCATATATTCAGCCAGATCAGAATTGGATGCATTATATACCAAACGGTTAAATGCATTCGTTATAAAATCAGTCGAAGAGAAAAGCCGCTTAGGCATAAATTCCATCAGATTCACTTTACGGACTGCCTGGAAAAGAATAGGGATTTCTTTCTTGCTTTTAAAAGAAGAAATAATCACACATTTCTCCGGTTTCAGGAAAAGGGTCATTTCCTGCATGACCACTGCACCGAAAGAATAGCCGATCAGGATAAACGGAGAGGAAGTATCGATCACTTTTGCCATAGTCCGGGCATATTCGGACAAGGATTCGTCCGGCCGGGGAATATGCCATTCAATATAAACCTTCCTATACCCTTTCGGAAGCCTCAGCTTATCAAATACCTTACAATTATAGCACATTCCGGAAATAAAATAGACATTGATATTCTTTACATCCTTCTTCCGGAACCAGTTTACCAACGATGATAAACGATTCCATATTCCGGGAGATTGTGCTTTATTTCCTTCCATACTGCTTTTACTCTTTATAAGCATAAAGATAGTGGTTTTGTTCAAAAACCTTATATTTATAACCAAAAGAATGTTTTACTCATAAAAGAACACGAAGATGACCGAAAAAGAAAAAATGCTGGCCGGTGAATCATATGATTGCGGCGACAAAGAGTTAATCACACGCTGGCACCTTGCCAAAAAACTGGCAAAACAATATTACGATACAGATACAACCGACAAAGAACAGCTGAACAGTATCCTCGACCAGTTACTCGGATCAAGAGGTGAAAATGTATGGGTTTCAGCCCCTATTTATGTCGATTATGGCGAAAACATACACCTGGGAAACAATATCGAGATAAATATGAATTGTACGTTTCTCGACTGCAACACAATTACCATAGGCGATAATTCCGGTATCGGTCCGAATGTACAGATATTTACCGTCGGCCATCCTGTAAATCCCGACGATCGACTTTCATCGGGTAAAGAAGGAGGTTTCTCTTTCTGGAAATCGAATACCGCTCCCGTGACGATCGGAAAGAATGTCTGGATCGGAGGCGGATCAATCATTCTTCCGGGAGTAACGATCGGTGATAATACAACGATCGGAGCAGGCAGTGTTGTTACTAAATCAATTCCGGCTAATTGTCTGGCAGTTGGAAACCCCTGTAAAATTATCAGAAACACATTATATTCTATTCTATCACAAGAAGAGACAAGCGATTGAAGTTAGAGTTTATTGCATGTATCGGGGAAACGTCATTTCCATCGTTAATGTTTACATATTCGGATAAACCTTGCAAACAAAAATGCAGCCTTTGCATCCTTTGCAAAAACTGCATTTCATTAATTATCCACTAAGATCACAATATCAGATATTACCTACCATTTTAGACGGATCAACCCAATTATCAAAATCTTCAGCCGTTAACAAACCCGATTCGACGGCCGCCTGCTTCAAAGACTTATTCTCACGATAAGCCTTCTGGGCTATCGATGCAGCCTTGTAATAACCGATCTTCGGATTAAGAGCCGTTACAAGCATCAATGAATCGTCCAGATGTTTCTTTATATTCTCTTTTACAGGCTCGATACCGATAACACAATTATCATTAAAGCTCCTGCAACCATCGCCAATCAGGCGGGCACTATGAAGAAAGTTATAAATAATCATCGGTTTGAATACGTTCAATTCGAACTGCCCGTTTGCCCCACCTACCGAAATAGCCACATCATTGCCCATCACTTGTGCGGCGATCATTGTCAGTGCTTCGTTTTGGGTCGGGTTTACTTTACCCGGCATGATGGAAGAACCGGGTTCATTCTCCGGAAGATGGATCTCACCTATCCCGGCACGTGGACCGGAACCGAGCATGCGGATATCGTTTGCAATCTTCATCAGACTGACGGCAATACCCTTCAGTGCACCATGGGTAGACACGATCGCATCGTGAGTAGCCAATGCTTCAAACTTATTCGGCGCGGTAACAAACGGCAACCCGGTCAGTTGTGCAATTTTACGGGCAACATTCTCTCCAAAGTTATCAGGCGTATTGATACCCGTACCGACAGCAGTACCACCTAATGCCAGTTCTGCCAAATGCGGCAAAGTACTTTTCAAGGCATGAATACCATATTCCAATTGAGCAGCATAACCACTAAATTCCTGGCCAAGCGTCAACGGCGTAGCGTCCATAAAATGGGTACGTCCTATTTTTACGATCGGCATGAACTCACGGCTTTTCATTATCAAACTCTTATGCAGCATCTCCAGGGCCGGGATCGTATTCTCCCTAAGCATTTTATATGCTGCGATATGCATAGCCGAAGGGAAAGTATCGTTCGACGACTGCGACTTATTCACATCATCGTTGGGCGACAATATCTTTACCTCATCCGTCAATTTTCCACCATTCAACACATGCCCGCGATAAGCTATCACTTCATTCACATTCATATTGGTTTGCGTTCCGCTACCGGTCTGCCATACAACCAAAGGGAAAGAGTCATCCAGTTTTCCATCCAGTATCTCATCACAGACACGTACAATCAGGTCGCATTTTTCCTGAGATAAAACTCCGGCATCTTTATTTGCCAGGGCCGCTCCCATCTTCAAATAAGCGAATGCCCGGATAATTTCTTTCGGCATCCGGTTTATATCCTGTGCAATCCTGAAGTTTTCAACACTACGTTGGGTCTGTGCACCATAATAGGCATCGATTGGGACTTTCACGTTTCCCATCGTATCTTTTTCTATCCGACATTCCATAAGTCTTTTTCTTTAATATCTTTTTTATAAAACCGTACAGATAATGAAATGTTTATACCTCAGGAGCATATATTTTGAAGTAACGAACCTTCATATAGCCATAAGTAAGGACAAAAAGCATGAAAACATATAAAAGCTCGGCCGTCCAGTAAACCATCAGCGGGACATCAAACTGTACCAATACCAAAAACAGATAGACCAGATAAATCAGGATCGTAATCAGTTCAAAAACAAAAGCAGTCCGTGTCCGGCCCGTTCCCGTTACAGCATTACAATAAATATGTGCCGGAACCGATAGGAAATAATTGGAGAGCATTACAACAAAAGGCCAGAATGCACTCCGGATCAGCTCCTGATTTTTTGTATAAATACCTAATACCTCATCCGAAAAAAGGAAGGTAAATACAAGCAACGGGATTCCCAGCATGTAGCTCAAACTCATCATCTTCCGGCATAAAGGCATGATATTACGATATTCCCCGGCACCGATCAGATTGCTGACCAAAGATCCTGTTGTCGTTGAAAAGGAACAGACTATTACAAAAAATACAGTAGAGATACTACGGACTATATTTGCAATGGCTAGCTGCTCCTCTCCCAAATGTTCAATCACCACAAAAAACAAGAACCAGGGAGCCACGGCCGTAAAAGAATACATCATGCTCCATACCGAAAGCTTAAATAGCCGAAGTTGCAATTGCCAATCGTATACAGGCCGTAGTCCATAATAACGTTTGTCTATTTTGCGGCAAACATATACCACTAAAACGATCAGAAAAGAAAGTTCCGAAATGGTGGAAGCCAATGCGGCTCCGGATATTCCCAGCCGGGGAAACCCGAAGTTACCGAATATCAACAGATAATTCAATACAATATTAGTAATTACCATTACGACTGCCCCCGTTGTCAGTATCCGTGTCTTTGTTATTCCCACAAAGAAAGCCCGGAAAGCCAAAGCCGGAAAAGTAAACAACAGACCGAACGTACGCCAGTCCAGATATTTTATTACAGCCTCATACACTTCTTCCGATGTGATCAGTTCAGATAATAAGGCCGGAGAGAATAACCAGGACATTACGAACATAGATCCGGCCAACACAATAAGAAAGAACAGTCCCTGAAAGAATACTTTCCCCGTCTCATTATAATTCCCTTCTCCGTTACGACGGCCTACCATCACTTGTAACCCCAGACTGAAACCAAACCCCAGCATATAGATAGCCAGGTAATACATACCCGCCAATGCGGCAGCTCCCAACTCCACCTCTCCATAGTGTCCCAGAAAGATAGCGTCTGTAATATTAATCAATTGCTCTATAAGAATGCTCATCATCACAGGAAAGTTGATGAGCCATATTTGTTTGTATGTGAAATTCATAATTCAACTTAGTATATATGCGTCACTATACATTCTTTTCAGAAGAATGCATCACGACAATTAATTATAAAATAAGATTTGTACCCTGTATGATAAGAGGATAGCGAATTACAGACAAAGAAGGTCTTTGCCTTATGTCAAAGGAAACTACGCTATATACAGAGTTGACACTTCATAAGTTGAATAATCGGATTATTTGTAACAGTTGCAAATGTAAACGTTTTTCCTGACTATGACTACTAAAACGGCAGAAAATGAAAAATATAAAAAGGACGACACTCCTGCCGTCCTTTCCGTTCAATCACAAATGACCTTCTTATCTGTCGGAATACAGTCCAATCGTATTTCCTTCACTATCGGAAAACATAGCAAAATATCCGCGACAGTCAGCTTCAATCTTTGTCTTTTCCCTAAGAACCTTTCCCCCGTTGGATTTGATCAGAGAGAGTGTAGCTTCCATATCGTCTACATGCAAATGGATAAGTACACCGTTCTTTGACGGGAGAAAATCGGCAGCCCATGATACGGCACCCGGAGCCAAACCGTCTTCATCAGGGAAGAAAGCCATCTTTTCGGCATCGCACTCCATCACATCCAACTTCAGGCTCAACACTGTTTCGTAAAACTTTACGGCCCTTACAAAATCAGAGGCCGGAATCTCGAAGAAAGAAATTAACTTTTTCATGTTCACTTTTTTAGATAAACAGTTTCTGTCTTTTGACAATGCAAAGATAGAGTATGCCAAAAGCCGAAACTTGGAAAAAAAGGACATTAGCCGTTCTCCTGTGAGAAATAATCGGAATAGGGAGCACAAACGCCCAGATACTCTTTCGGGGTATATCCGGAGAAAACCTTAAATTCATTAATCAGATGCGGCTGGTCATAGAAGCCACATTCATAAGCCAGTTGGGAAAAACTTATATCCGGAGTAGATTGCAGTACATATAAAGCATGCTGGAAACGGACAATCCGCAGGAACTCCTTCGGGCTGATCCCAACATGTCCGGTAAAAATACGTTGAAACTGTTTAGTACTCAGATAAACAGATGAAGCAAGATCAGAGATACGCACTTCTCCTCCCCGCCGGTTGATCGTCCGAATAGCAGAAAACATCCGTTCGAGATTATGTTCTTTCGGAGGATTGAGACGGGACAGAAGGAAATGTTCGACCAGGCAGATACAATTCCTGTCGTCTGCTTCATATAATATACGGTCTTCCAGTTCCTGCAATTCGCGGTCGCCCAACTCATCGGCAGAAACTTTTTGGTTGCAAAACTCACTGACGGGCATCCGGAAGAATGCACTTACCGAATGTGTATGGAAGACAACAGCCAGTATCCTGATCGTTCCGGAAAAGCTCAGTTCGGAGTAACCGACATACTGCCCACACAAAATAGACTGGCTGTTTACACGTCGGCTGTCGTGTGAGGAAGATAATAATATTGGATTCCCCCGATAGAAAAGCATCTGCACATTCCCGGTCGGGATGATGCGCTCCGTGTTTTCTATAGGACTATCCGTCTCCAACAACCAGTAATGCCTGACATAAGGAGCAAGTGCCGGCGATGGTAATAGTATCTGAAACGATTCCATGCCGGCAAATATACGAATTTATTCAATCGGAATATGGATTTCAGTCACCAGCTCTTCAGGAGCGGTATTGACCGGATTATTCAGATACTTTTCATATCCCGGCGCATCAAGCGGCCTGTATCCACTTTCAGGAATCAGGTGCAGATAGATCGTATCATATACCGATTTCAGATGTTCATACGAACCTTTATAGCGGAAGATTAGATATTTAGCAGCAGGTAATTGCTTTACGCCAACCTCCCCTTTCGGTTCGGCTGTTTTCGGTAAAACCAGGCAAACATACGTGCGCAGCTTGTCAGGTTCCGTCACTTTAGGGTCGTCATGATAGATACAGATATGCTCGATCCCTTCCGAATACAGGTTCTGTTCTTTCACAAAGGCCCACAGTTTCTGCCAGGCCCCGCAAAAATCGAGAGTCATATAGGCTCCCGATAAACGGACATAGGCAATCTGACGGTCAGGATATTCTTTTACTTCAGTTTCTATATTCAAATCATGTCTTACTTCAACAGGTCTCATAATAATGTAATCTTTATTTTTACGATAATTATTAGGTGAAATACCATAGAACAGTTTAAAGGCCTTCGACAAGGAAGACGGGACATCATAACCTACGCGCCAGGATATTTCCTGTACCGACATATCCGAGTAACGCAGTAACCGAGCTGCAGTCTCGACCCTCATCCTGACAATAAAAGCACCGATATTCTCTCCCAGGAATGCTTTTACGATCCGGTGGAAATGCCAGGGCGAAAAACCGGACATCTCTGCCAGCATATCCAGATCAATTGTTTCGCTCAAATGATTGTTGATATACTCTACCAGGATATTTATTTTACGTTGATACTCTTCTTTTGTTGCGGGTCTTTGTTCCATATTCATTTTGTATTTCGCTACAAAGATAAGAGCGGGGAGGATAAGATACTTTTCCTATCTTGCTAAAAAAGGGCGACCATCACTGGCCACCCTTTCCATGTTCACGTTGAATTATCGTTTGTTTTTAAATCAGAGAGTGAATGTTTAATATCTAGTTGTTATAGGAATTTTACATAAGATTTATTTCTTCCGTTAGTAATCATCCTTATCGTACTCATCCGGATGAAACTCCCATACATCATCAAAACGTATAAGCCCACTCATGCCAGCTAAGACAAAACCTCTCTTGCCATTTGAGAAAGATGCCTGTGCCTTACGACTTACCCCTTTGAATTTGGCTACATTCTCCCACAAATCAGTTGAAGGAGAATATTTCCAGGTATCGGTACACAGACTTCCGCTTTCACCGCAAGTCAGATAGGCTGAACCATCGATAACAAAAGTTGCTGCCGACACACGAGCTATCGCATACTCATCATCATAACTTTCTTCCGAAGTATCCGAAATATTACGCAATTGTGTCCATATCCCTGTTGAAGGGTTGAACCTCCAGAAATCATCTGCATAAACTCCGTTATTCAATCCGCAGCAAATATATGCCTTGTCGTCGATCACGAAAGCGGATGCGCCACTCCGTTTACATCCATCGAAATAGAGCTGTTCCCAACTATCGGTATCCGGATCAAACACATAAAAGTCTTTCAAAAAACTGCCGTCATAGCCGCAACCGACATAACCTTTACCATCGACACCGAAAGCCACTGCATCATAACGTGCACCGCCGGGAAAGTCGGCTCTTTGTGTCCAACTATTGGCTGCCGGATCATATTCCCAGAAATCATCCAACTTATTGCTTCCGTCATATCCGGTTCCGAAATATCCTTTCCCGTCAACCGCCATGGCAACTCCCGAGTTACGCGCCGCACCGGGAAAGTTCGCTTTCTGTGTCCAGGTATCCCGGTCCATATCATATTCCCAGAAATCCGACAAACGGCTTGTTCCATCAAATCCACAGACCAGATATCCGTAATCTCCGATCGTAAACGATGCGACATCACTACGGGGAACCCCGTCAAAGTCGGATATACGATACCATTTTCCCATCAAGCAATCTTCCGTGTCATCATCATCGGGAATGATATCGTCATCCTCCTTACAAGAGACCATCGTTACGGAGAACATGGTCAACAGCAATAGAAACAACCTCTCAAATACATTCATACCACTTCTTCTATTTACTGATACAAAAGAACAAAGTATCTTACCTACGCACAAATAAAATCGACCAACAGGACTAATCTCCCGATGAACAGACTATTATAAAAGGTAAAGCCCATTCAGACGCACAAGCAGTAATTGTCTTTACAAAAAGAAAGGGCGACCATCACTGGCTACCCTTTCCGACGTTCACGTTGAATTATCGTTTGTTTCTAAATCAGAGAGTGAATGTTCAATATCACCAATTGTTATTGAAAAATCCTTGTTATTTTTAAGCCTTTCCAGGACCAGCGAACCGATCTTACGGGCACTGGCCTCATCCGGGAAAGACCTCAGCGTGTCAATTGCAGGAATGGAGGGCTGATATATCAACACCTTCTTGTTCATCACGATCTGATAGCCCCAGCCATCCTCCAATTGAAACGTTTGCAACTCCAGTTGCCGGCCGTCGGGAGACCCCACATCTCCATGACGGAAATAAAGAAATAAAATAAGTACCGGTAACAGCACCAGGCCCCAAAGAGCCTTTCTACCTTTAATAATCATCATCGTCGTATTCATAAGGGTGAAGTTCCCAAATGTCATCAAAACGGTAAGTGCTGCTCTTTCCCGTCGCCACAAATCCCCTTTCACCATTGGAAAAAGAAACAGCAACTGTACGGGCCGTACCTTTAAACTTGGCTACATTCTCCCACAAATCGGTTGCAGGATAATATTTCCACGTGTCGGAACGTATACTCCCACTTTCCCCGCAGGTCAGATAAACTGCCCCGTCGATAACGAAAGCCGATGCATTCGTTCGTACTATATTATAATCATCATCATAACTTTCATCCGAGGTATCGGCTATGTCGCGCAACTGAGTCCATGTCTCTGTTGAGGGATCGAACATCCAGAAGTCATCCACATAAGTACCGTTATTCGTTCCGCAACAAATATATGCTTTATCGTTCATCACGAAACTGGTTGCACCGCGCCGTTTGGTTCCGCCGATGCTGACGATCTGTTGCCAGCTGTTGGAACCGGGGTTAAACGCATAGAAATCTTTCAGATAATTCCCATCATAACCACAACCGATATATCCTTTGCCACTTACACCGAAAGCGACAGCATCATAACGTGCACCACCGGGGAAATCAGCTTTTTGTGTCCAGCTATTGGCGGTAGGATCATACTCCCAGAAATCGCTCAGTTTATTCGATCCGTCATATCCGGTTCCGAAATACCCTTTGCCGTCAACCGTCATGGCAACTCCCGAGTTACGCGCCGTACCGGGGAAGTTTGCTTTCTGTGTCCAGGTATCCCGGTCCATATCATACTCCCATAAATCCGACAAGCGGTTTGTTCCATCAAATCCACAGACCAGATATCCCTTATTCCCGATAGAGAACGAGGAGGCATCACTACGGGCCAAACCGTCGAAATCGGATACGCGATACCACTTTCCTATCAAATCATCATCATCGTCATCCCCACAGGATATCATTACCAGAGGCAGCAAGGCCAGCAGGAACAGAAATAGTCTTTTTTGTGTCATCATATAACGTGTTACTGTTTACGGATGCAAAAGAATAAAGTATCTCAAAATCCGGCAAATTAAATCGACAAACAGCCTTTCCTATCCGATGAATGGGGATTTCAGGAAGGTAAAATCCTTTTTGGGCCTTATACCGGACCTGTTACCGGCTAATCTGTGCAATCAGGCCATTAACAGAGAAATCCGGGGCATTGGCAGGTTATTCTTGCATGAAAAAGACTGAATCCGGTTCTTTGTGCGGTCAATTGAACAGTATATAATAATATGAAAAGAAACATTTTTCTGTTATGGATATGCCTGGCTATGGCCGGCAGCCTTTTCCAATCCTGCTATGACGAGAGTAATAAGTATGGTAACGGATTAGTCGACTCGGCTTTCCGCAACATCAGTACGGACACCAGCACAGTGACGGTTACCGCCCTACTGATCGACTCGTTGGAGACTTCCGGCAAATCTCTTGTCATGTTAGGTGAATACACTCATCCTGTATGGGGCAAAATATCCTCCTCCAGCTATGTAGCTTATAACTGCCCGTCATACACGACCGATATCGATGCCCAGGTGGTACTCGACTCACTGGTCCTTTCCTTTAATTACGGAGGATATTATGTAGGTGACACCTTGCCGGCTCAACGGATCAACATACATAAGCTGACCGAAAAAGTGAGATTGAACGATAACGGTTATCTCTATAACACCTCATCGTTCGCCTACGAAACAGAGCCATTGGCCACCAGCACGTTCATCCCCCGGCCCCAAAGCGGGGAAAAGCTACTGGTACGTCTGCCCGATGAGATGGGACAGGATTTTCTAACCCGTTTCCACAAACGGGATATCCAGGTCAGCTCCGACTATTTTGAAGATTACTTCAAAGGGCTCGTCGTCATACCGGAAGTTACGGGTAACCAGTCGCTGCTCTCCTTCCAGGTTGCAGACAGTTCAGCGACGTTGGTCCTTCATTACCACATCATCGACGAAAAGGAGAATGAACAGGTATTGACATTCACCCCTAACACGACTACCCAGTTCAACCATATCGACCACGACCGCACAGGTACAATTATGGAACCTTTTCCGGCAGGGCAGAAAGAGATACCGTCTGCCTTACTCGATAACCGAGGCGTTCTTTTCGGTGGCCTGGGATGGTACACGCGTCTGGAATTTCCTTTTATCAATAACATCCTGATGCAAGGTGAACAGGTTGCTATCGAAAGTGCCTTGCTGAAAATCTACCCTGAACCCGGTACGTTCTCCGGAACCAACGCACTCCCCGACAGTATTTATCTCTATATCGCCGATGAGAACAATGTTGTCACCGATGCCGTAACGGATTATCTGGGAACAGCCGTACAAAGCGGTACTTTAGTGAAAGACGACACATACGACGAAAACACCTATTACTATTTCGATATCACAGACTTTATGCAACAGGAACTGGGAGCTTTCGGGATGTACAAACACAACCTGCAACTGGTGTTCAATGAAGACACTTATACGACATCGTTCCGCAACCTGACTTTCAGTGACCAGCAGGGCCGTTCTCCTATTGTCTTACAGCTAATCTACAAAATATATGAAAGTTATTAAATATCTGATCCTTTTCTTTCTGCCGGCCGTAACCGCCAATGCTCAAAACATTATGACCTCCTCGCCTTATTCGATGTTCGGACTCGGTGAGATCGTAACGGGTTTATATGGTTCCAATTCTGCTATGGGAGGCGTATCGACCGGTATGCGCGATGCCTGGCTGATCAATACGGAAAACCCGGCCGGACTGACCGGACTCGACACGCTCCGCCTCTTTGCCGAGACTTCGGCATTCCTGAAAAGCGAATCTTACCGGTCGAAAAGCGGTAGCAGCCATGCATTCACCGGTAATGTATCGGCCTTTTCCCTGGCTGGACGCATTATTCCCCGCTGGTATATGGCAGCCGGCCTGACACCTTATTCATCGGTCGGTTATTATTTCCAGAGTACACAACCGCTGGAAGGATCGCCCGATTCATATTACACCAGCATATTCGAAGGATATGGCGGACTTTCCAAAGTCTACCTGACAAATGCCTTCATGCTGACTAAAAACCTTTCGGTCGGTGTCAATGTAAGTTACATATTCGGCAACACGAAACTCACGGAAAGCCAAAGCGACATTTCAGTTGAAAACAGAATGTACACACATAATTTCTATGCCGACTTCGGATTACAGTATCACCGCCAACTCAACCGCGATGCCTCCTTTACGGTAGGGGCTGTCTACGGATATAAACAACGGCTGAAACTGGAAAACTCGATCGCCATTACTTACAGCAGCAACGAGACAGAACAAAGCAAGAAAAATACGACACAATACCTGCCGCAATATTTCGGAGTTGGAGGTTCGTTGGCTTATAAGAAATGGACGTATGCCCTCGACTACAGCCTCCACCAATACAGCTGTCTCTCATCGGGCGACAGCCGGGTAAAGTTCAAAGATTCGCATGAGTTGAAAATGGGTATCAGCTATTTCCCAGACGGATATACGTCGGGAAGTTACTGGAAACGGATCACGTACAAAGCCGGAGTAGATCTATCGACTCCCTACATGCAGATCAACGGACAGACCGGTTACTCGTACCGGGTGAGTGCAGGAATGGGACTGCCGGTAATGAACGGACGTATCAATGCAGCTTTTTATTATGACCGCACACAACTGAAGAATAATGTGTTCGGACGGGAAGCCTTCGGGGTAACGGTTTCATATACATTGAGCGAGTTATTCTATAAACTGAAGTTATAATTTATCACAGGAATGCTTCTGATCCGGAGAGTAGAGCCGCCGATCCGGCATGCCTGTGATAACAGGGATAGCACTATAGTGTCAGTGCATGCCACACTATTGTGTCAGCACACGTCACACTATAGTGCCGGAGAAGTAATATTCATCAGTAGTAAATTACTTTGAAGACGTCCCGCTTTCCAGAATGCTGACAATCGAGAATAAGGTAAAGCAAATGCCTCCCAGACCGGCCAACACACGTGCCGGAACGAAATAGTAAGCATGAACCGAACCCAGTTCAAACAGAAATGCGGAGAGGAACAGACAAGTCAATGCAGTGAAAATAGGTATCAACGGGATACGGTTGGACAATTTGAATTCGTGCCTCCATATCTTCGACAACAATATCACTTTACTGGATATACTGTAACAAACCAGTCCCAGCCCTATCATTATATAACCGGTCGCCCCGTTTGCCGGATTAGCAGTTGCCAGGATCAGGATAATCCCCCAGACAACACAAATACTTCCCATGATCAATACCATAACCGGCCAGAACTCCCGTTCGGTGGGTGTAAAAATATTCCTGATCTGCCGGGCGATCGTCGCTACCAAAGCAATCAGGCTGGTACAGATACAAGCCAGGCCGATCATGACATGCCCTGCTACAAAATATTCCGAACCACGATCACTCCCGGCCAATAGGCAAAAGGCCCACAGCCAGGCAACCAGCGCGATCAGGCCGGCAATAGCAATCAGGGTCAACCCCTGAGCACGGGTAAAAGCTTCGGGCGGAACATCATGGTCCGTCTTTTTCGCATTGACGGTAATCATCGTAAACCGGGTGGAAGAAGTTGCCGTAGTCGATACGCAAGCGGTGATCAACCCGACCCCGCAAATCACATGGCCGGCTACAAAGGAAGATGCATCGGGCGACCGCATGATACAGATCCCGGCTATCACGGTCAGAAGGGATGACAAATACCCCAGTGCCGGAAGCGCATACCGGCTTATCTGTCCAAACGTATGGATGATCTGCCGGATAATCGTTGCCGCAGTCGAGAACAGCGCGATACAAATCATCCCCAGGGAGAATATTACCGGGCCTGCAACAAACCGACTCGGGTCTGTTCCATACGCCAGAACGAACCATCCATAACCGAAACAAAACAGGGCCATCAGCAGAGGTATCGCCCTGAACAGAACACTAATGCCGTAATTCATAGTCTATTTGTTTTTTAATTTTCATCCAAACAGACAGGATTACGGCATTGTTCCTCAAATTACATTTTTATAGAATCTTTTTAGTTATCAGGAGCTGACAGCCTTATTCCTGCAAGGCCAACCGCCCCATCAATGCAGGCAGGTAAGAGTCACTGATCGGAATCAGTTCGTCACCGATGCGTATCCGCTTCCGCTCAATATAGCTGATATGCGAGAGAGATACGATATAGGAACGGTGTACCCGGCAGAACAAACCGTCCGCCAGATTTTCCTCAAAACGCTTCAGGCTTACCTGCGACAGGAGTGGCTTGCCCGTAGTACGGTGAATCTTCACATAATCGCCATAGCCCTCCAGGAAAAGAATATCTTCCCTGCGAAGACGAATGATCTTACTTCCTTCCCGAACAAAAACTGGTTGTTCGGTTTGTTCCCTGTGCAATACATCATGCACATCCGCCAATGCTTTATCCAACTTCTCAAAATAGCCCATCAAGGCGTTCAACGTAGAAGCATCCCCATCGAAAGTAATACATTTCAACATAGTTCCGTATCTTTTAAGTTTATGCTACAAATAAAGAAGAAAGTTCGGTGAACAAAGGTTAAGGGCCGATAAATGGTACAACTTAGTCGGTGAATCGCCCAAAGGGGCGGGGCGAAAAAATTTACCGGAATGATGCAGTATTTCATCCGTTCACTCTTCCATCAGTATCCATTTCTTAAAAACAGGGGTCTTTGTCTTGCTGATAATGATACGTTCGGGAATAGGCAAAATGAGATTGACGGACAAACGGCTTCCGAACCACAAGTCGATATCTTTAATCGCTTTCCGGGAGATGATAAACTGGCGGTTTGCCCGGAAGAAATGCCTCTCGTCGAGTTGATCGCCCAAGGCATCCAACGTACGGTCTACCGGATGCTGTTTGCCATCGGAGGTATAAGCCGTCACTTTTTCATTTGCCGTATAGAAATACAGGATATCTTTTACCTGCAAAGGATAAAACTTATCTGTCAGCATGATAAGCAAACTTTTGATCACATGGCGCCCCTGTATGACATCGTTGGTCTGCCGGATATGGGCCAGACGTTCCTCGGGACTGAACAGGCGAAGTTTGCTCAAGGCACGTTCCAGTGAAGTGAGCGTTACGGGTTTCAACAGATAGTCGATACTGCTCACCTGGAAGGCTTGCAAAGCATACTCATCATAGGCCGTAGTAAAAACAACCGGAGCTTCGATCTCGACCTGTTCGAATATTTTAAAAGCGGAACCGTCTGCCAGATGGATGTCCATAAAGATGATATCCGGTTGAGGGGCCGTATGGAAATAGACCACACTTTCTTCTATACTTTCCAGTTCCGCTACTATTTCGATCGGGATAATGGAGTTTTGAGCCAATATCGCTTTCAGGGTACTTACCGCAGCCGTTTCATCTTCTATTATTACAGCATTCATACGATCTATTTTGGTTTATAATAATCCGGAGCTTATTCATACCGGTTTATTCGATAAAGGAAGGGACACTTTGAAATATTCTTTCCGGTTGGAGATATTGATATCTTTACCGGTCAACAAGCGGTAACGCCCCCAGAGATTCTTTAAGCCGATACCGCTACTGTGTTCCTCCTCTACCTTCGGCTGAACTTTATTGGAGACCACCAACATGTTCTCCCCTGTAGTATAAATGTCGATTTGCAACGGATACTGCTTGCTGATCACATTATGTTTGACTGCATTTTCAATTAACGGCAGTACGCTCAGGATAGGAAGCGACCAAAGTAGCAGGGCCGGTTCGGCCTGTATGGAAAAAAACAGTTTGCCTTCATAGCGTACCCCCAGCAGATAAGTATAGGCTTTTACGAACTGTAATTCTTCTGCCAGCGTAACCATTTCCTTCTTATTGCTTTGGAGGATATACCGGAATACATTCGACAGTTCATCCAGATAAGTCAGTGTCTGTTCCTTTTCTCCATTACGGATCAGCGAATTAAGACCATTGAGTGAATTAAAGAAAAAATGGGGATTGATCTGTCCCATCAGGGCATTGTATGATGTTTGCAGCTTTTCCGTTTTCAACTGTTCATATTCCAGCATCATCTGTTGTTTACCGCTGAGTAGACGGATCAGGAGCACACTCAGAAGTACGGTCAATAAAACAAACAGATGCTCCGTGAGTTGCGGATGAAAAAAGAAGGGAGGTGATGCCATCCGGCTAATGGCTACAGTCTCCATCCGGTCTCTCGCCTTTGAAACAGGCCGCCCGTATCCCGGAATGATCTTATCGGAAGAAGATACCTTCACATTCGGGACATCCTTTATAATAAACTCGTGAATCTCCATATCTTGCGCCAGAAATTCACTCTGGGCAAACGGGTAGACCGTCAGAAGCCCCAGCCCGACAAGAAAACTGACTGCCCCGGCAAACAAGACTACTTTATATTCTTTTAGCTTCAACAGTTTATCCCCCACCTTATACATCTGTACATCCACCATAAAAAGAATGAAGGCAAACAGGAAAAACCAAACCAAAGGAAAATAAAAGAAATAACCATGCAACAGTACAGGAGGCGCCATCATATATTTGTCATTCGTCATATTGACCGCATGATCATAACTACGCATCAACATCGGGAAATTGACAAAAAGGGTCAATAGTACGGATATTGTAAAACCAATCAACAACTCACTCTTTCCGGAACGTAACATACAGGACTAATTTATAGGACGTAAAGATAACGTTCCCCGCTTACATGAAAAATTCCTATCGACGAAACGGACAAAAACATCGGTGAAACGTCCCTTTTCCAATGAAACCTGTATCCAACAAAAAAGCCACCCGAATAAATCGGATGGCTTTTTGTATGGCAATTAAATCCAAACGGATTAGAATCTTCTTTCTTTGATTCTTGCTTTCTTACCTGTAAGAGCACGCAGGTAATACAATTTAGCACGGCGTACTTTACCCAGCTTGTTAACAGTGATGCTTTCGATGAACGGTGATTCGATCGGGAAAATTCTCTCTACACCAACGTTTTCAGACATCTTACGAACAGTGAAACGTTTCTTGTCACCATGTCCTGAGATACGGATCACTACGCCTCTGTACTGCTGGATACGTTCTTTGTTACCTTCTTTAATACGGTAAGCTACTGTAATAGTGTCACCACTCTTGAATGAAGGATACTCCTTCTTTGTAGCAAACGCTTCTTCTGCAATCTTAATTAAATCCATTGTTTTATAGCTTTTTAATTGTAATTTAAAATGAAACGCAATATAACGGGCGACCTGTCCCGACAGAGATTGCGCAAAGCGGATGCAAAGTAACGAAAGATTTATTTGATACGCAAATAGATTGAAGAATATTTGCATCACACGTATAAAACCTCGGCAGATTTGTTTATTTTTGGAGAATAATAATGATTACGTGAAGATGAGGAAGATACTTACAATACTGTTTTGCTCTGTGTGTTTACTGACTGCCAAAGCACAGACTATACCCAATATGTACCGTAACGTCGATCAGGCAAAAATGAATCACTGGGTTGATTCCGTGTTCGATACAATGACTTACGACGAACGGATAGGGCAACTCTTTATGGTCATAGCCGAACCGAAATCGGAGAACCGCAATATGCAACGGCTGATGCGGTATGTGAATGAGATAAAGGTCGGCGGGATCCTTTTCCATAAAGGGAATCCGGTCACCCAGGCGGAAGTGACCAACCGGCTGCAGAAAGCATCTCGTGTCCCGATGTTCGTTTCGCTGGACGGGGAATGGGGGCTGTCCATGCGACTCAGCGGAACGACCCGTTTCCCGAAGAACATGATGCTGGGAGCTATCGAAGATGATAAACTGATCACTGAATATGGCCGGGAAGTAGCCCGCCAGTGCAAAGAGATGGGGATACAAATAAACTTTGCCCCAGACATAGATGTGAACAGCAATACAGACAATCCGGTCATCGGCCTGCGCTCTTTCGGTGAGAATCCGCGGGCTGTGGCCGACAAGGGAATTGCCTATGCCCGCGGACTGGAAGGTGCAGGCATCATCTCCGTTGCCAAACATTTTCCCGGACATGGCGATACAGCGGAAGATTCACATAACACGTTACCGGCCGTCCACCACGACCGGGCACGTCTGGACAGTGTCGAACTATATCCTTTCAAACGATATATCTATGATGGTTATGCGGGGATCATGACCGGACATCTCTATATCCCGGCATTGGATAAAACCCGTAACCTGCCTTCTTCCCTCTCCCGCCCTATCGTCACCGGACTGCTGAAAGAGGAGCTGGGCTTCAGAGGTCTGTGTTTCACTGACGCACTCGCTATGAAAGGTGCAACCACCCGCAAATCGGATAATCCGTCGGTGAAGGCGTTGTTGGCAGGAAATGATATTTTGCTGGCACCGGCAGCTCCGATCAATGACTTTACCGCTGTCAAAGAAGCGATCGACGAAGGTATCCTCAGCATAGAGGACATTGAGGCTAAATGCATAAAGATCCTTCAATACAAATATATTACCGGACTGAACAACTATCGTCCGGTCGACACGAAAGGGTTAAGCAAACGACTGAACTCACCGCATGCCGCCTGGCTGGCAGCCAAGCTCAACGCGGAAGCAATCACTTTGTTGAAGAACGAAGAGAATATAGTTCCGCTCAAACAATTGGATAAAAAAAAGATTGCAGCTTTGTCTATCGGTGCATCCGTCGGAAATGAGTTTCAGGAAATGCTGGGACGCTATGACAGTGTTGCTTGTTTTAGCATCAGCCGCAATTCAACTGCCGCACAAGTTCAGAACATCTATAAACAACTGGAAAAATACGATGTAATCATCTGCGGCATACATACTGTCCGTATCCCCGAAAGTCTGTTACTCCGTCAGTTAACCACCAAAAAAGAAGTAGTCTTCACTTTCTTTACCCTGCCTTATTCCTGTAAAGAATATAAGAGTTCCATCATGAAGGCCAAAGCGGTTGTCATGGGATACGAAGGTACCCCTCTTGCACAGGAATATGCTGCACAAGTCATTTTCGGAGGAGTCCCGGCCAAAGGCAAGCTGCCTGTCACGATTCCCGGACTATTCCATGCCGGTTCGGGTATCTTTACTGAAAAGACACGGCTCGGCTACCATGAACCGGAAGAAGTCGGAGCCAATGCCGTACGTCTGGACGTTATCGATGCGATTGCTGAAGACGGACTCGAACAAAAAGCCTATCCCGGCTGTCAGGTACTGGTAGCTAAAGACGGAATGATCATTTACGATAAATCATTCGGCTATTTTGATTACGACCAGAAACAGCAAGTAGAAGAAAATTCCGTCTACGACCTCGCCTCTGCCTCCAAGGCAGCAGGTACATTATTAGCGGTAATGAAAGCCTACGATGAAAAGAAGTTCACCCTCAATAACAAAATATCGGATTATGTTCCTGAATTGAAGGACTCCAATAAAAAAGACCTAAATATAAAGGAACTGCTTTATCATCAGTCGGGGGTTATCTCCACAATCAACTTTTACCTGGATGCAATTGATAAAGACAGCTATAAAGGCAGTCTTTACAGCCGCGAAAAGAATGCTACACATCCGGTACGCTTCGATGCCAAGACCTATGTCCGCAACGACTTCAAATACTTGCCGGAACTGGTGTCTTCCACCCAAAAGCCGGGATTTACCACCGAAGTCGCCCGCAACTTCTACCTGCACGACTCTTTCAAAGATAGTATCATGCAGGATATAAAAGACTCACGGCTCGGTACACGCGGAAAGTACGTATATAGCTGTGTCAACTTCATCATGCTGAAAATGATGGTGGAAAATCAGATGAAACAGCCGATGGACCAGTTGCTTCATAACGATTTCTACAGCCGGTTGGGAGCCTGGCACACGACCTATAATCCACTCCAAAGAATGGACAGCCTGCAAATCGTCCCAACCGAGAATGACCAGTTCGTACGCCGCCAGTTATTACGCGGTTATGTACATGACGAGGCTGCCGCCTTCCAGGGAGGTGTATCCGGTAACGCCGGACTGTTTTCGAATGCCAACGACCTGGCGAAAGTTTTACAGCTTTTCCTGAACCAGGGCACATACGGCAACGAACCATACTTGTCAGCAGAAACCTGCCGCCTTTTCACTCAAAGCAAAAGCCCGACAAGCCGCCGCGGACTGGGTTTCGACAAGCCTGCCGTCGGAACGCACAAAGGTTCTCCCTGCAGTAACCTGACACCGCCTTCGACGTACGGCCATACAGGTTTTACCGGAACTTGTTTCTGGGTGGACCCGGATAATCAGTTACTTTATATATTCCTCTGCAACAGGGTTAATCCGTCACGGGCCAACAACAAACTCAGCGCCTTAGATATCCGTACACGCATACAGGATGCAATCTATAAGGCGATTGATAGGAAAAGCCAAAAAGATTAGTATTTTTGCACCACCTTATTATAACAACATTAATTACTAAAACAAATAAAGTATGCTATTCGGACACGGTGATGACTTTTACAATTCGCAGAATGAAGTGAAGATAAACTTCAGTTCTAACGTATGGCACGGTGCTAACCTTGATAAACTCAAGGAACATCTTAATGAACAGTTCAGTAAACTGACACGTTATCCGGAGCCGGATGCTGCATCACTGAAAAGACTGCTTGCCCGCCGGTATGAAATAAAAGAAGAAAATGTAGTGGTGACAAACGGCTCGATAACTGCCTTCTATCTGATCGCCCAGGCATGGAAAGGGGCTAAATCCACCATTGCCGTACCTTCATTCTCGGAATATGAAGATGCTTGCCGCCTGCATGAACATGAAATCAATTTCTTCTCTACCTCCGATGATCTTTCGGAACTTTCTCTGGAAGGACAGGATTTCTGCTGGATATGTAATCCTAACAATCCGGACGGAAAACTGCTTCACCGTTCTGAGCTTCTGAGATTGATTGCAGCTAACCGCAATACGAAGTTTATCATCGACCAGGCTTATGTAGCCTTTACGACAGAAGACATGTTGAAACCTTCCGACGTAAAGAACAACCCGAACCTGATCCTGATCCAGTCCATATCGAAAGCATACAATATTCCAGGATTACGTATCGGCTATCTGGTCGCTTCTCCTGAAATAGCAGCGGAAGTAAACAAATATATCATCCCCTGGTCGGTCAATGCCATCGCACTCGAAGCCAGCAAATATATCCTGATCCATCCGGCCCAGTTCACCCTGCCTATCCGCAAATGGCAACGTGAAACAGCCGAACTGATCTATCAGCTGAATAAATTCGACAATCTGGAAGTGATACCGACGGCCACAACATTCTTCCTTGTCCGCCTGAAAAAAGGGACAGCTGCCGAACTGAAAAAGTATTTATGGGACAATTACGGTATCCTGATCCGCGATGCATCCAACTTCCGCGGACTGGATGAAACGTATATCCGCCTGTCCACCCAGACAACAGTAGAGAATCAGATTCTGATCGATGCGATCCGCGAATGGTTCGCTAAACTATAAGTAAAGAGTTGATTTACAATTTATAATTCAATCCCGGCATATCTATCAGATTGATATGCCGGGAATGTTTTTTCAGTTCTAAACGATTAAGATCGTTATTCCCACCATCTAAAAGACAACCTTCCTGGTATTAGATGTAAAAGTCCGTACATCTTTACAGGTAATGCATGCTTTTCTTTTTCGTAAAGCACACACTACACATATGTAACCCAAGCCTTACAAAAATAAAACAGAGACCTTACTTATATCAAAGTCATAAGAAAAACGGTTAAAAGTCATATGCTTAACGATTAATATACAGGATAAAATTGCTTAATCCTCAATACCCGGCACCAAACTGTATACAACAAATAAAACAACAAGAAAAAGAGAACGATCTATAATATCCTTTACAGAAACTTTTATCTTTGTAAAGAATTACCAGTATCGTCTTGAGTTTGAACACTCCGGTCGATAAGAGATCCGAATTATACACATTAATATTAATATAAAAATATCGATTCTATGAATCTTTGCAACCGACTTTTACGACAACTGATCATATGCCTTTTTTGTCTCTTTACAGTCGTTAGTTTACAGGCACAGATCAGCGAGGGAGGCCTGCCGCCTAGTTTTCAGTTCAAATCTAACTTGCGAAGTACAGAGCAAGCCATACAAATCCCGGTAAATTTCAGTGTCGAAGACCTAAAAGCTGTCGATGCATGGCATGTTAGCCAAGGTGCTCCGCTGTGTATTGCCAAAGTAATCGACACCGACTTCAACATAGCGAACGACGGGGACTGGATCACCTTACCTGATGGTCAGCAAGTATGGCAGTTACATCTGCAGGCGAAAGATGCAATTGCCCTGATCTTCTATTATTCCGACTTCTACATTCCGGAAGGAGGTAAATTGTATATTTACAATGCAAACAAAACCCAGGTATTGGGAGCCTATACCAACCGTACACATCCTCAGAACGGAGCTTTTGCAACCGAACTTATCGCTGGTGATGAAGCTGTACTGGAATATGTACCCGCCCCCTCTGGAAAAGAAGTGCTTCTGCGAATCGACAAGGTAGGATACGGATACAACCACTTATCTATTGAAGCCCCCGGTGCCGGTCAGTCAGGTCCTTGCCAGGTTAACATCAATTGCGAAGAGGGAGACAGCTGGCAACTCCAAAAGAAAGGAATCATTCAGATGATACAATTGATAGACGATGCCACCTATATCTGTTCTGCTTCTTTGATAAATAACACAGCGAAAGATAAAAAACCTTATGTATTAAGTGCCTTCCACTGCTCACAGAATATGTCTGGGACAAAGGAGGCTACCGACGAAGAGCTGAATCAATGGTTGTTTTATTTTCACGAAGAACACTCGGGTTGCGATAACGAATCACCGATCCTTCCGATCAAAACCATGGTCGGTTGTACCCGAAAAGTTGCTATCCCTGTCGAATACGGTTCAGATGGCCTGCTCCTGTTATTGAATCAGAATATACCGGACGATTACGATGTGTTTTTCAATGGATGGGATCGTATAAACAAACCTTCTCTCTCCGGAGTCGGAATTCACCATCCGGCAGGCGACTATATGAAGATATCCACTTACGGTAAATATCCCACAGAATCAGCAACCTGGCGGAATAGAGACACTGGGCAAACAGGAGCGAAAAACGCTCATTGGAATGTCATCTACGATGCAACCCCCAACGGACACGGAGTAACCGAAGGCGGTTCTTCCGGTTCACCGCTGTTCAACAGTAACGGATTAATCATCGGGACATTGAGCGGAGGTGACTCCAGTTGCGAAGACCCCGAAGGCATCAACCTATATGGCAAATTATCCTTCCACTGGAATAAATACAGCGAAAACAATACAGGCAGGATGGATCTCTGGCTCGACCCATTGCAAACGGGAGTAACCACGCTGTATGGAATGACGCAAACGGGGGAAACGATAGGAAGTAACTATAAAGGCCCCGCCGATCTGACATATCAGGAAACAGACAACAGAGATATTTTATTGAAATGGTCGGCTCCCTTATACGATCAGTTAGCAGGATGGGGTACGTCAAGCCGTTACAATCAATACGGATTACGAGGGGAACCTTTCTATTTCGCACAAAAATGGGACACGATCGACTTGTCCCCCGTGCATAAGAAAACGATTACACACGTCTGCATCTATCCGGTATCGAATGTAACATACGGTATATATATCAAGCAAGGAAATCGTATCTATGAAGAAGATGTCATCGAATCCGATCCTGACAAATTCAATTCGGTCAAACTCAAAACACCCTTTGTAATCGATTCTAATCAGGAGCTACTGGTAGCCATCCATGTGAAAGAATATGGCAATGACGTTTATCCGGCTTTCGTTGATGAGGGACCGGCAATAGATGGAAAAGGAAATATTTATTCGTTAGACGGAAAAGAATGGAAAACTTTCGCAAAGGAGGAGTTAAATGCCAATACACTCCTGGCCATTAACATTTCATCTCAGGATGGTGAATTAACTTCAAACTATACGGCATCCGGTATGCGACGCATACCGGTTACTCCAGCCGAACCCTCGGAGACACGTCGGTTGTCAGTCAAAAGATCAAATGTTGTTTCTGATTTGCCCGAAAGTTCCCTGATCACAGCTTTTCCTGAATTGACGGAATATAAGGTGTATCAGGATCAATCTCCACTAGCGACACTGCCGGGCTCACAAACACAATATACGGTCAAAAACAGAATCTCCGACGTATCGCTGTTTCAGGTATCGGCCCTCTATGGGAAAGAGGAAAGTCTTCCCGTCAGTGCCCGAATAGAAACAAGCGTCAGCAACGAACTGACACCGGTTAAAGAGGAAATAGATATTCACCCTCGTGTATTCAGCGAAAAAGTTCAGATACAAAATCACCAGCAGGTAAAGGTGTTGGAAGTTTATTCTTCTGATGGCAAACTGGTACGGAAAATACAACGTCCGAACAACATACTGAACACCAGCAGCCTATCCACTGGCGTTTATTTCTTCAGGCTTTCTACAGAGGAAGGGACAAAGACCATACAAGGTATAAAGCACTAAAGGATAAATCTGCATATACATAAAAAGCCTCTCTGATAATTCTACCAGGGAGGCTTTCAAATATATATCAAATCTATTTCTTATTTTTTGTAAGTCTTATAGCCATAGACAGCCAGGTTACCCAATTCTTCTTCAATGCGAAGCAGCTGGTTATACTTAGCCATACGGTCTGAGCGGCTCAACGAACCGGTCTTGATCTGTCCTGAATTAGTAGCAACAGCGATGTCGGCAATCGTAGCATCTTCCGTTTCTCCTGAACGGTGTGAAGTTACAGAAGTATATCCGTTACGGTGAGCCATCTCGATAGCATCCAGTGTCTCGGTCAATGTACCGATCTGGTTTACTTTGATCAGGATAGAGTTGGCACAACCTTCTTCAATACCTTTTTTGAGGAATTCTACGTTTGTAACAAACAAGTCATCACCCACCAGCTGAATACGGTCACCCAAAGCCTTGGTTAACTTCTTCCAACCTTCCCAGTCGTTTTCATCCATACCGTCTTCGATCGAGTCGATCGGATATTTATTTACTAATTCGGTCAGATATAATACTTGTTCGGCAGCTGTACGCTTTGCACCATTCGGACCTTCAAATTTGGTATAATCGTAAGTTCCTTTCTTATCATAGAACTCAGACGAAGCACAGTCCATAGCGATAGTTACATCCTTACCCGGCTCGTATCCGGCAGCCTTAATTGCAGCCATAATAGAACCCAGTGCATCCTCTGTTCCGTTAAGAGCCGGAGCAAAACCTCCTTCATCACCAACAGCAGTACTCAGACCACGGTCGTGTAAAACTTTCTTCAATGCGTGGAATACTTCAGCTCCCATACGCAAACCTTCACGGAAACTCTTCGCGCCTACCGGACGGATCATGAATTCCTGGAATGCAATCGGAGCATCAGAGTGCGAACCTCCGTTGATAATATTCATCATCGGAACAGGCAATACATAAGCATTCGTTCCGCCGATATAGCGGTAAAGCGGCTGGTCAAGATAATTGGCGGCAGCTTTAGCTACGGCAAGCGAAACACCCAGCATGGCATTGGCTCCTAGCTTCGACTTTGTCTTTGTTCCGTCCAAAGCGATCAGTTTATGGTCGATCTCACGCTGGTTCAAAGCACTCATACCGATAATTGCAGGTGCGATAATTTTGTTCACATTATCTACGGCTTTCAGAACACCTTTGCCGCTATAACGTTTTTTATCGCCATCACGAAGTTCGATTGCTTCGTTTTCACCGGTTGAAGCACCAGAGGGAACAGCAGCACGGCCAAACGCACCACATTCAAGAAGTACATCTACTTCTACTGTCGGATTTCCACGGGAATCAAGGATTTCTCTACCTATTACTTTTTCAATTTTCATAACCTAAATATTTAGTACTCTATTATTTCTCACTCAGTACAAATATAACAAAGTTTACACGCTGATTGTTGCCAGTCCCTTATAGAGTTTTTCGATGAATAAATAGAAGAGTTTCTTTTTCAATTCAATATTTTATCTAAATTTGCGCCTTGTAATGGTTGACAATTTTTTCCTAAAAAGTTTCAACCATTTGCAACTTCCAACTGTTTTAACATAAAAAGTCTTGTTTTGTTGGGTTATGAAAAAGATTCTATCCATATTGACACTCTTTATTCTGGTCCTTATCGGTCAGGAGGTAGTGTTCAATGCAGATAGTGGAACGATAGTCCAACAAGGTTACACAAATGACAATGCAAGAACCTCTTCTCTGAATAAAGAGCTTAAGAAGTTTGAGTTAGGGAAAATTCCTCTTGAGTCTTACGATATAACAGCCCGTACCAAACCGGCTTCCGATAACTACGAACGACTGTTCAAATTATCGAACAACAATAAAAACCTTCTCCTCCTACATCTGAAAGGTCAAGCTATACAATATAAAGTATCAGAGACTTTATCTACTATTCAAACCATAAACTACTCTTCGCTTCGTAAATGTGGAAATCTTTGGATCTACGTTTTACGAAAACTCGTTATTTGATATTATAGATTAAACAACTGTAATCGATGGTTATGCCTTTTTTGTAAGGTATGATCCGAATGCACATTCCCTTATTTGTGCACTCAGACTATTATTTTCTGTTTATTATCTCCAATATAATATCAAAATTATGAAAACAAATAAATCTGTTATATTAAAAACATCCAACGGCGTATCAGCCGGTATCGTTATTATCGTTTGCTTTATCCTGGCTGTATGTTTCTTTGAATTCGTCCTGGGTAATCCATCTAACTTCATGGATAATAATCCTGACAACCATCCGCTTCCCGGAAATTATGCAGGTACGATCTATAAAGGGGGTTATATAGTTCCTGTTGTAATCACTCTTCTATTGACTGTTATTACATTAAGTGTAGAACGTTTCATCGCTATCAGCCGCTCCAAAGGGAAAAAAGGATTGATGGGGTTCGTGCAGACCATAAAGAAAGACCTGGAAGAAGGTAATCTGGATGCCGCAAAAGCAGCCTGTAAAGAACAGCAAGGCTCCGTTGCCAATGTCGTTAACGCAGCTCTGACACGCTATGCGGATGTAGAACAAAGAGCAGACCAGACAAAAGAACAAAAGATGGTCATCATTCAAAAAGAGATTGAAGAAAGTACGGCGCTGGAATTACCGACTATGGAACAGAACCTGCCTGTCATCGCTACGATCTCAACGTTAGGTACCTTGTTTGGGTTGCTGGGAACCGTATTAGGTATGATCCGTTCGTTCGCCGCTTTGGCTAATGCAGGTGCTCCCGACTCCGTTGCTTTGTCTACTGGTATCTCTGAAGCGCTGGTTAATACGGCTTTAGGTATCGCCACCGGTGCCATGGCCATCATCTCATACAACTATTTCACCAGTAAAATAGATAATATTACCTATGCTATTGACGAGATAGGCTTCTCTATCGTACAGACATTCGCCGCTAAACACTGAAGCATATGCCTAAGATCATAGTAAAACGCAAAAGTACATTCATTGACATGACGGCAATGAGTGACGTAACGGTATTGCTGCTTACTTTCTTTATGCTGACATCTACCTTTATTCAGAAAGAACCGGTTATGGTAACGACACCGGGGTCTGTTTCCGAAATCAAAATACCGGAAACAAATATTCTTTCAATCCTGGTAGACCCGGACGGGAAAGTATTTATGAGCCTGGATAAACAGGAAGATAAGGCAAATGTATTGAAGATGCTGGGAAAAGATTATGGTATAAACTTTACCGACAAAGAAATATATGAATTCAGTCTGCTTCCTTCCTTCGGTGTTCCTATCCAGAATATGCAGGAGTTTCTGAATCTCCCGGGATCCGAACAAGACCGGTTAATAGTCAACTACGGAATCCCGGCCGACAGTACCAACAACCAGTTTAAAGCGTGGGTTCAACATGCCCGCGAAGTAAACCGTGACCTGGTGATTGCCATTAAAGCCGATCAACAGACTCCTTATCCGAAGATTAAGAACATTATGAACACATTGCAGGACTTGAGGGAAAACAGGTATAACCTGATCACTACTCTCAAAAATGTACCTGACAATGCCTAAACAACAAACGTTATGGCAGAAGTAAATACAGATAAAGGAAAAGGCGACGGCAAGAAAGGTAAACAGAAAAAGGTGAATATCCGTGTGGACTTTACTCCGATGGTGGATATGAACATGCTACTGATTACTTTCTTCATGCTCTGTACTTCGCTCAGCAAACCGCAGACCATGGAGATCAGTATGCCGTCGAAAGACCATGTGACGGAAGCCGAACAGACGAAAGTAAAAGCCTCCAAAGCCATCACCCTTATACTGGGTGAAGACAGCAAGGTGTATTACTATTTCGGCGAACCGGATTACGAACATGTTGAATCGCTGCAAACTACCGACTTCTCTTCCACCGGATTACGTAACATTCTTTTGGAACGTAACGCCGATGCCGTACAGAAGATCACGGAACTGAAAGTAAAAAAGCTGAATAAAGAAATCTCCGAAGATGAGTTCAAAAAGCAAGCCGCAGAAATAAAAGGAGGTAAAGATGCACCGGTCGTATTGATCAAAGCTACCGACGATGCTTCTTACAAAGACTTAGTGGACGCACTCGACGAAATGCAGATTTGCAACATAGGCAAATATGCGATTGTCGATATCACTGACGGAGACAAATTCCTGGTTGATAATCTAAAAAGCGGGGGCGAACTTTCCAAGGAGATCGCCCAGGCGAATAAAAAATGACGATCATGATTAATATTAATAATATAAATCTAAACTCACCGGAATGGACCGATTTGATCTTCAAAGGAAAGAATAAAGAATACGGAGCTTATGAGCTACGCAAAAATTCTTCCCGCAGACATATTCGTGCCCTGGTCGTCGTTACCATCGGAGCAATCCTGGTAATGACCATTCCGGCTTTAATCAAATCTGTCATCCCGCAACATACCAAAGAGCAGGTACTGGAAGTTACAACACTTTCCAACCTGCAGATGGAAACGAAGGTGCCGGAAGAAAATCAAATTCGTAATATCGAGGCCCCTCCTCCTCCCGTACTGAAAAGTACGATCAAATTTACTCCGCCTGTCATCAAAGCGGATAAAGATGTAAGGGATGAAGAGGAGATCAAAACACAGGAAGAGCTGACCACATCCAAGTTGGCTATCTCTGTTGCCGATGTAAAAGGCTCTGACAGTGAAGACGCAATCGACATCGCCGACCTGAAAGATAACAAAGAAGTGATCGAGGAGGAAACGACTCCTTACGTAGCTGTTGAACAGATGCCACAATTCCCCGGTGGGAACGAAGCACTGTTGAAATACATCAGTACTCATTTAAAGTATCCGGTAATCGCTGCTGAAAATGGTATCGAAGGAACAGTCACACTCCGCTTTGTTGTCAGTCCGACAGGCGAAGTCACCAAGGTGGAGATCCTAAGACAGTTGGATCCATCCTGCGACAAAGAGGCGATACGTGTTATCAAGTCTCTTCCGCAATGGGTCCCGGGAAAACAAAATGGTAAACCTGTACCGGTCTATTTCACTGTCCCGGTACGCTTCAGATTGCAATAAGATGGAGGTAAAGTGTATAAATACGAGGCTTGTTTGGGGTATATCCATGATTGTGATATACCTCGGCATGTCTTTTCTCCTAATCTTCACGAACTTGTTTAACGAGAATATGTCATTCTATATGCGGATGATATTTGGTGTCTTATTCTTTTGTTACACAATATTCAGAGGATATAGGCTGGTAAAAGACAATAAACGATGAGAAATCTATTGTATATAATAATATGTATAGCGGTGTTAGCTTCATGCAACAGCAAGAATAGCAATTCGCCGGACGATACTCCTACGAGCGGTGTAATAGCAATTGCCTCCGACGGTTGCTTTACTCCGATCATAGAGGAAGAGATCGCCGTGTTTGAAAGTCTTTATAAAGAAGCTGGTATCGTTCCCTACTTCTCCGGTGAAACAGAAACGATCAACCGCTTATTACATGACAGTACACGGTTGGCAATCGCTTCACGACCGCTAACCCAGGAAGAGACTGAATATATGAACGGCAGAAAGCTATTTCCCAAAAGTATTCATATCGCTACCGATGCTATCGCTTTAATCACAAACAAACAAAATACAGACTCTCTGATTGGCATTCCGGTATTAAAGGATATACTGACAGGCAAGATCAAGGACTGGGAAGAGTTTACTACGGATAATAAGTCAGGAAAAATAGAAGTGGTATTCGACAATCCGAATTCCGGAACTGTTCGTTATGCTATCGATTCAATCTGCGGCGGAGAACCGTTGAGTGGTAATCTCCATGCGATGAAAGATAACCGGCAGGTAATGGATTATGTATCTAGAACTCCGGGAGCACTGGGTATCATTGGAGTAAACTGGATCAGTAACCCACTGGATTCAACATGTATGAGTTTTCTGGACGATATAAAAGTGATGGCAGTCAGTCGTTACAGAAAAGCGACCGTTACCAATAGCTTTAAACCGTATCAGGCATACATAGCCCTAAAGGAATATCCAATGACAAGGTCTGTTTACCTGATCCTGTCAGAACCGCGTATGGGACTGGCTTCCGGTTTTACCACCTTTATCACCAGCGACCGGGGACAACGGATCATTCTCAAATCCGGAATTCTTCCGGCTACACAACCTGTCCGGCTGGTCAATGTCAGAGATCAATTATAAACCCTATAAACATCAATCATTATGATAAAGAATTTATATATACTCATATTAAGCCTGATAGCGATAGCTATCCACGCTGATAACCAACAAGGTATTGCCTATTATAAAGCCGGTGAACCGACGATTGCAAGCCAGCTTTTCAATAAACAGTTAAACGGTTCTCCCGCAGAACAGGCAGAAGCGCTCTATTACCTGGGAGAAATAGCCTTCGACGCCGGAAAAACAACCGATGCCCTGGCTAACTATCAAAAAGGTTGGGCTGTTTATTCCGATTACGCTTATAATAAGGTGGGAGAAGGGAAAGTATTACTAAAAACAGACAAGTCGGCAGCCCAAAAAGCATTTGATACAGCAACCAAAGTTGATAAGAAAAATGTATCGGTTTATGTAGCCATTGCCAGAGCTTATTCAACTTATGGAATGAATTCAGAAGCAAAGGCTGCTCTCGATAATGCCAAAAAGTATAACATCAATGATCCGGCAATTTACATATATGAAGGCGATATGTTAATCAGTGAAGATAAACCGGGAGATGCTGCCGGCAGATATGAACAAGCGATTCACTTCGATCCCTCCTGCAAAGAAGCTTATCTCAAATACGCAAATGTTTACCAGGGCGTTCAGCCGACATTATCCATAGAAATGCTCCAAAAAGTAATTACAAACTATCCGGATTATCTTCCCGCCTATAATCAACTTGGCAATATTTATTCATTACAGGGAACATACTCCAAAGCGGTAGCTGCATATAAAACATATATGACAGGAGGTCTTTACTCTATTGACAATCTGATTCATTACGCATCTGCTCTGTTCTTCAACAAGCAATATGCAGAAGCAAGTCAGGTGATTAATGATGGACAGGCAATCGATCCCAATAATTTCCTGTTAAAACGTCTATGCATTTATAATAACTATGAAACAAAAGCATATGAAAAAGGACTTGAAGAAATCAATACTTTCTTCAATGATCCGGATGCTAAATATATATGGCAGGATTATTTGTACTACGGTCGCTTACTCAACAAAGCCAAACAATATGACAAAGCTGCAGAAGCATTGCTAAAGGCAATAAAAGAAAATCCGGCTCACACAGAAGTGTACAAAGATCTCGCTGAAGTATACAGTAATAGCGAAAAGGATTCTGAAGCGATTAATGCCTATACACAGTATATAGAATCATTAGGTAAAGAATCGGAAGCGGCCGATTATTACCAACTGGGTAAATATTATTATTCAGCAGCGACCAAAGACAGCTTGGAAGCCAATAATTATTTAACAAAAGCCGATAGCCTGTTTGCTATAGTAAAAGAACGTGTACCAGATAGTCATCTGGGAAGTTTATGGCAAGCGCGAACACAATCTCAACTGGATCCGGAAACAGAGCAGGGATTAGCTAAACCCTATTATGAGACCTGTATTCCTATGCTGGAAAAAAATAAAGACAAATATCGTAATGAATTAACGGAATGTTACCGCTATCTAGCTTATTACTATTATCTTAAAGAGGATATGGAGAGTTCCAAATCATACTGGAATAAGATACTGGCAATTGATCCTTCTAATGCTACAGCACAGGAAGCATTGGAAAATATTAAATAAGATATTTAATATCCATATAAAACAAAGACAGCCGTCATAAAAATGACGGCTGTCTTTGTTTTATATAACTTACAGAAATTATTCTGCAGCCTTTTCTTCTGTTGCTTCTGTTGCAGGAGCTTCAGCAACCGGAGCAGCTGTTTCAGCAGCTGTAGATTTTTTACGAGAACGTCTTGTTTTCGTAGTTTTCTTAGTTGCATTATCCTTCAACATGTTTTCGTTGTAATCAACTAACTCAATGAAGCACATTGCAGCGTTATCACCTAAACGGTTACCAGTCTTAATGATTCTGGTATAACCACCCGGACGATCGCCGATCTTCTGAGCTACTTCTTTGAAAAGTTCTGTTACAGCGTTTTTATCCTGTAAAGTACTAAATACTACACGTCTTGAGTGAGTTGTATCCTCTTTACATTTTGTGATCAGAGGTTCAACAAACTTACGAAGTGCTTTCGCTTTTGCTGTTGTCGTAAAGATTCTCTTATGCTTGATCAAAGAAGAAGCCATATTAGACAGCATTGCTTCACGGTGAGTATTTGTACGACCTAAATGATTAAATTTCTTATTATGTCTCATCGCTTTACTTACTCTTTATCTAATTTATATTTCGTGATATCCATACCGAATGAAAGGTTCAGGCTTTCAAGCAGTTCATCAAGTTCAGTGAGCGACTTCTTACCGAAGTTACGGAATTTCAACAAGTCATTCTTGTTAAATTTAACCAGTTCACCCAATGTTTCAACATCTGCAGCTTTCAAGCAATTCAAAGCACGAACGGAAAGGTCCATATCTGCTAGCTTGCTCTTAAGCAACTGGCGCATGTGAAGAACTTCTTCATCGAATTCTTCATTGCCGTCAGTATCCACTGTCTCGATCGCAATCTTTTCATCTGAGAACAACATAAAATGATGAATCAGAATCTTAGCAGCTTCTTTCAACGCTTCCTTCGGATGAATAGAACCATCTGTGGCTATTTCAAGAACCAACTTTTCGTAGTCCGTCTTTTGCTCAACACGGAAGTTCTCGATTAAATACTTAACGTTACGTATAGGAGTGAAAATAGAGTCAATAGCAATAACGTGAACGTCCGCATTCGGATCTCTGTTTTCGTCAGCGGGTACATATCCGCGTCCTTTATTTATCGTTAATTCAATCTGGAAACTAGCGTTCGGATCCAAACGGCAAATAACCAGATCTGGATTCAATACTTCGAATCCGGTCAGTTGTTTACCTATATCACCGGCTTTGAACACTTCGGAACCCGAAACAGTAATACTTACTTTTTCATTCTCTATGTCGTCTACAATATGCTTGAACCGTACCTGTTTCAAGTTCAAGATAATGTTTGTTACATCCTCAATAACACCGGGGATTGTACCAAATTCATGGTCAACCCCTTCGATCTTAATGGATGTAATAGCAAAACCTTCAAGCGACGACAGGAGAATACGGCGCAGAGCATTACCTATAGTAATACCATAGCCGGGTTCCAACGGACGAAATTCAAACTTTCCGAAGAAATTGTCCGCTTCCAACATTAATACTTTATCGGGTTTTTGAAATGCTAATATCGCCATGGAAATCAATTATTATTTAGAATACAATTCTACGATCAACTGCTCTTTAATGTTTTCAGGAATGTCAGTTCTTTCCGGCAGATGCAGTAATTTTCCGCTTAAAGAAGACTGATCCCACTCAATCCAAGGATATTTGCTGTGATTGAATCCTGATAATGCATCAGCAATCACTTCCATAGACTTAGATCTCTCTCTAACACCAACGATCTGACCGGCTTTCAAAGAGTAAGAAGGAATATTTACAACCTTACCATCAACTGTAATGTGACGGTGAGAAACCAACTGACGGGCTGCTGCTCTTGTAGGAGCCATACCCAAACGGAAAACTACATTGTCCAGACGGCCTTCCAGTAACTGAAGCAGAACTTCACCGGTAATACCTTTTGAACGCTGTGCTTTTTCAAACAGGTTTCTAAATTGTTTTTCTAATACACCATAAGTGTATTTTGCTTTTTGCTTCTCGCGAAGCTGAATTCCGTATTCAGAAGTTTTTCTTTTTCTGGCGTTACCATGTTGTCCGGGAGGATAATTCTTTTTAGAAAGAACTTTATCCGGTCCGAATATAGCCTCACCAAACTTACGGGCAATTCTTGTTTTTGGTCCAGTATATCTTGCCATTTTTTTATTGTTTTAATTTTTCTGTCTGAATCTGGAACCGTGCAGCCGCGATTACAGAGAGGATAAGGTCTTTGTGCAATCTATTCACAATTCCGGATTCAATGTTCAAGAAACTATAGTTAATTATACTCTTCTCTTTTTCGGAGGACGACAACCATTGTGAGGCAGCGGAGTAACGTCAACGATTTCAGTTACTTCAATACCGGCACCATGGATAGTTCTGATAGCAGACTCACGTCCGTTACCCGGTCCTTTTACGAATACTTTTACTTTTCTCAAACCAAGATCATAAGCTACCTTAGCACAATCTTGTGCTGCCATCTGAGCGGCATACGGAGTGTTCTTTTTAGAACTTCTGAATCCCATCTTACCTGCAGAAGACCAACTAATAACCTGACCTTCGCTATTGGCAAGAGACACAATAATGTTATTGAAAGAAGAATGAATATGAGCTTGACCGTAAGCGTCTACTTTTACGTTTCTCTTCTTTGCTGCGACTGTTTTTTTTGCCATATCAACTCTTATTATTTAGTAGCTTTTTTCTTATTTGCAACAGTTTTCTTCTTACCCTTACGAGTACGAGCATTGTTCTTTGTGCTCTGACCTCTCAATGGTAAACCAATACGGTGACGAACACCTCTGTAGCATCCGATATCCATCAGACGCTTGATGTTTAGCTGAACTTCAGAACGAAGATCACCTTCTACCTTGTACTCAGCGCCAATGACTTCACGTACTTTTGCGGCCTGATCATCTGTCCAGTCTTTCACTTTGATATCACGATCAACGCCTGCTTTCTCTAAAATAGATTTTGAAGCACTCCGACCGATACCATAGATATAAGTCAAAGCGATTTCTCCTCTTTTATTTTGTGGCAAGTCTACACCAACTATTCTTATAGCCATATTACTTACTTAATTATTTTGCAAAAATAATAAATTATCCCTGACGTTGTTTATACTTAGGGTTTTTCTTGTTAATTACATATAAGCGACCCTTTCTTCTTACAATCTTACATTCAGGGGTACGCTTCTTTAAAGATGCTCTTACTTTCATATCTAGTTATTTTTATTTATATCTAAAAGCAATTCTACCTTTTGATAAATCATACGGAGACATTTCCACTCTCACCTTATCACCAGGAAGAATTTTAATATAATGCATACGCATTTTTCCTGATATGTGAGCTGTAATTTCATGTCCGTTCTCCAATTCTACACGAAACATTGCATTCGACAATGCTTCTACAATAACTCCATCTTGTTCAATAGCTGCTTGTTTAGCCATATAAATCAAATTAAATTGCGTTACTTCCTAGGACTTCTTCTAAAAATTCAAATGAAGACAAAATTTGAGGACCGTCAGGTCTGATCGCTATACAATGTTCAAAATGAGCAGAGCACTTTCTGTCCTTTGTACGCACTGTCCAACCATCCTTTTCAAAAACGATATTTTTACTTCCCATATTGATCATAGGTTCAATGCAGATACACATTCCACTACGCAATAAAGGTCCGCAGCCATATCGTCCATAATTGGGTACTTCAGGTTCTTCATGCATCTTGCGTCCGATACCATGTCCCACCAGTTCCCTTACAACAGAGTAACCTTTCGACTCACAGTATGTCTGCACTGCATGACTTACATCCCCAACACGTTTTCCTTCCACAGCCTGTTGAATTCCCTGATAAAGAGATTCTTTTGTTGTTTTCAACAATTTCTTTACTTCCGGAGCAACTTCACCTACACAAAATGTATAAGCAGAATCACCAACAAAACCATTCAATATCGTTCCACAATCGACAGATATTACATCACCTTCCTTTAAAACAGCTTTTGAGGAAGGAATACCATGTACTACTTGTTCGTTGACAGAAGCACATATTGAGTTAGGAAAACCACCATACCCTAAAAAGGCTGGAACAGCTCCATTATCCCTAATGAATTCTTCAGCAATCTTATCGAGTTGAAGAGTTGTCACCCCGGGAGCAATATGTTTTGCCAATTCTCCCAGTGTCCGACCGACCAATTGATTGGCCGAACGCATCAACTCGATTTCTTCATCTGTTTTTAAATAGATCATTCTACTAATAAGCGGCAACTGAGCCTGTACGACCCTTAATTCTTCCTGACTTCAACAAACCGTCATAATGACGCATCAACAAATGACTTTCTACTTGCTGTAATGTATCCAACACTACACCAACCAAAATCAACAAAGATGTTCCTCCAAAGAACTGTGAGAACTCCATACTAACACCGGCGATTCTAGCAAAAGCAGGCATAATAGCTACCAATGCCAGGAAGAATGCACCCGGAAGAGTAATGCGGTCCATGATTGTATCCAGATAGTCTTTGGTACTTTTTCCCGGTTTAACACCCGGAATAAATCCATTGTTTCTCTTCAAATCATCAGCCATCTGCGTCGGATTGATCGTGATAGCTGTATAGAAATAAGTAAAGAGGATAATCAATACTGCAAAGACAAAGTTATACCAGAAACCGGTATTATCCATAAATGCAGCCCAAAAACCACTCTGATCACCAGTACTGGAGAATCCTACAATAGAAATAGGAATAAACATAATTGCCTGAGCAAAGATGATAGGCATTACGTTTGCAGCATTCACCTTTAAAGGAATATACTGACGAGCACCACCATACTGTTTGTTACCTATGATTCTCTTAGCATACTGTACGGGTACTTTACGAGTTCCCTGAACCAATAAAATAGCACCGGCAATAACAAGTAAAAGAAACAGCATTTCAAACAAGAACATAACCAGACCACCAGTTTTTTCACTTGTTCTTGAAATAAATTCCTGGAACAATGAATGCGGCAGACGGGCTATGATACCAATCAAAATGATAAATGAAATACCATTTCCAACACCTTTATCTGTAATTCTTTCACCTAGCCATAAGATAAACATACTTCCTGCAGCCAGAATAATAGTAGAAGAAACGGTGAACAGGATACCCGGAGGTAATGCTGCTCCAGCGGCTTTAAGCTGAACGCTTAAGTTCACCAGATAAGTAGGTCCCTGGAATAACAGGATAGCTACTGTCAAATAGCGAGTCCACTGATTGATCTTTCTACGACCACTCTCTCCTTCTCTCTGCAATTTCTGGAAAGAAGGAACTGCAATGGCTAACAACTGCATAACAATTGAAGCGGAAATATAGGGCATAATACCCAATGCAAAAATAGAAGCATTAGAAAATGCACCACCTGAAAACATATCCAACAGTGCAAGCAATCCGCCTCTTGTCTGCGCCTGTAAAGCGGTTAACGCTTGAGGATCAATACCAGGAAGCACTACATACGTTCCGAAGCGATATATAGCCACCAATAAAAGAGTGGTGAGGATCCGATTTCTCAGATCCTCAATCTTCCAGATATTTTTTATTGTTTCAACTGCTCTCATGACTTAGAGTTTAACAACAGTTCCACCTGCGGCCTGGATAGCTGCTTCTGCACTCTTAGAGAAAGCGTGAGCTTCAACTTCTAATTTAGCAGTAAGACTACCATTACCAAGAATTTTAACCAGTTGAGATGCAGAAATAAAACCAGCTTCGATCAATTCATCAACACCAATCTTAGTTATGTTCTGAGATTCAGCCATTAACTGTAATGTTGCGATATTGATAGCTTTATATTCCACACGGTTAATATTCTTGAAACCAAATTTAGGCAAACGTCTCTGAATTGGCATCTGACCACCTTCAAATCCGATCTTTCTTGAATAACCAGATCTAGACTTCGCTCCTTTATGACCTCTTGTTGAAGTACCTCCTAATCCTGAACCCGGACCACGGCCGATTCTTTTTCTGGTCTTAGTAGATCCTTCAGCAGGTTTTAAATTTGATAAGTTCATATCTTATAATTTATTTTTTCAACCAATTATTACTTTTCTACTGAAACCAAATGTTTCACTTTCTCAACCATGCCCAAGATAGCCGGAGTAGCTTCATGTTCTACTACACGGTTCAATTTTGTCAGGCCCAGTGCATCAAGTGTTCTTTTTTGGTCTTTCGGGCATTTAATTCTACTCTTAACTTGTTTAATTTTAATAGTTGCCATAATTTTTCCTCCCTAATTAACCTCTAAACACTTTTTCAACAGCAATACCCCTGTTCTGAGCAACAGTAAACGGACTTCTCAATTCACCCAAAGCAGCAATAGTAGCTTTTACTAAGTTGTGAGGGTTTGAAGATCCTTTTGATTTTGCCAAAACGTCAGTAATACCAACACTTTCTAATACAGCACGCATAGCACCACCGGCTTTTACTCCGGTACCGTGAGATGCCGGTCTGATCAATACCTGTGCGCCACCGAATTTAGCAAGCTGTTCGTGAGGAATAGTACCTTTGTGAACAGGAACCTTGATCAAATTCTTTTTAGCAGCTTCTACACCTTTAGCGATAGCTGTCGTTACTTCACCGGCTTTACCTAAGCCCCAACCGATGATACCATCTTCGTTTCCTACTACTACAATAGCAGCAAAACTAAAAGTACGTCCACCTTTTGTTACTTTAGTTACGCGGTTGATTGCAACCAATCTGTCCTTCAACTCTAAGTCGTTGGTCGATTTAACTCTATTATTAACTCCTGCCATCTTCATTAAAATTTAAGGCCGCCGTTACGTGCAGCATCTGCTAATTCTTTAATTCTCCCATGATACAGGTAACCGTTACGGTCGAAAACTACAGCCTTTACACCAGCTTCCTGAGCGCTTTTAGCGATCAATCCACCAACCTGGGCAGCGATTTCTTTTTTAGGAGCCTTAACATCTAATTTCAAAGATGAAGCAGCAGCCAAAGTTTTACCTGTAGTATCATCTATAACCTGTGCATAGATCTGCTTGTTGCTTCTAAACACAGTAAGGCGCGGACATTCAGGAGTTCCTGAAACTTTGCCACGTATACCTCGTTTTATTTTTAATCTTCTTTCTTCCTTCGTTGTCATGATAATTTCAGTTTACGTAGATTACTTACCTGCTGATTTACCAGACTTTCTGCGAATTTCTTCACCCACGAACTTAATACCCTTACCTTTATACGGTTCCGGCATTCTGAATGAACGAATCTTTGCACAAATCTGACCTATTAATTGTTTATCAGCTGATTCAAGGATAATAAGAGGATTCTTATTTCTCTCAGTCTTCGTTTCAACTTTCACTTCTTTCGGTAACTGCAAATAAATATTGTGAGTATAACCTAAAGAAAGATCCAGTAACTGTCCTGTGTTAGACACACGATAACCAACACCCACCAGTTCCAGTTCTTTTTTGTATCCTTCAGATACACCGATCACCATATTGTTGATCAAAGAACGATATAAACCATGTAATGCGCGATGGTTCTTGTCGTCTGTCGGTCTTGTTAAATGAATAACTCCATCTTCCAGAGTTACATTAATATCAGGATTAACAGCCTGAGTCATTTCGCCCTTAGGACCTTTTACAGTCACTACGCTATCCTTAATCGTAACCGTTACACCGGCTGGCACATGAATTGGTAATTTTCCTATTCTTGACATTCTTCTTTCCTCCTAATTAATAAACATAACATAATACTTCACCACCGATTTTAAGATCGCGGGCTTCTTTGTCAGTCATCACACCCTTAGAAGTAGAAAGAACGGCAATACCTAAACCATTCAATACTCTCGGCATTTCTTTGTAACCAGTGTACTTACGCAAACCTGGAGTAGAAACTCTTTGAAGCTTCTTGATTGCATTCACTTTGTTTACCAGGTCATACTTCAGGGCAATCTTAATTGTACCCTGAGGACCATCTTCTACAAACTTAAAATTAAGAATGTAACCCTTTTCGAAGAGGATCTTAGTGATCTCTTTCTTTAAATTTGACGCCGGCACTTCAACAACTCTGTGCTTCGCTTTGATTGCGTTACGCAATCTTGTCAAATAATCTGCAATAGGATCTGTCATATATAAATGAATTAAATTGATCCGGCCACCCGGACAATATTTAAATAAAAAAACTTACCAACTTGCTTTCTTTACACCCGGGATTAAACCATTGGATGCCATTTCACGGAATTGAATACGTGAAATGCCGAACTGGCGTACATACCCTTTCGGACGTCCTGTGATCTTGCAACGATTGTGCAAACGTACAGGAGAAGCATTTTTAGGTAAAGCCTGCAGAGCTTCATAGTCGCCGGCAGCCTTCAGTTCAGCTCTTTTAGCTGCATATTTAGCCACAAGCTTTGCTCTTTTAACCTCGCGGGCTTTCATTGATTCCTTAGCCATAACTTAGTCTTTTTTTGCATTTTTAAAAGGCAACCCAAATTCTCTCAACAGAGCATACCCTTCTTCATCTGTTTTCGCAGAGGTCACAAAGGTAATATTCATTCCTAATATTTTAGTAATATTATCGATATTTATTTCAGGAAAAATGATTTGTTCCTGAATACCCATGGTATAATTACCTCTACCATCTAACTTACTTTCAATACCTTTAAAGTCACGAATACGCGGAAGAGCGATACGAACTAATCTTTCCAAAAATTCGTACATCTGCTCACGACGCAATGTTACCATCACACCAATCGGCATTTTTTTACGCAACTTAAAGTTTGAGATATCCTTTTTAGAAACTGTTGCAACAGCTTTCTGACCTGTAATTGTAGACAATTCGCTGATTGCGATATCGATGATCTTCTTATCAGCAGCAGCCATACCTAATCCCTGATTGATAACAATCTTTTTCAGTACGGGAACCTGCATTACCGACTTATATCCGAACTCTTTCGTCAAAGCAGGAACAATTCTGTCCTGATATTCTTTTTTAAGACTGGCAGTATTGCTCATTACTTAATTTCCTCCCCTGATTTTTTAGAATAACGAACTAAAGCACCTTCAGCATTTTCTTTACGTCCGATACGTGTCGGTTTTCCAGTTTTCGGGTCAACCACGTTCAGGTTTGAAAGATGAATAGGAGCTTCTTTCTTTTCAATTCCTCCTTGCGGATTCTTTGCATTAGGCTTAGTATGCTTTGATACCATGTTAACACCTTCAACAATAGCACGGTTCTCGTCTACGAGTACCTGTAAAACACGACCTGTTTTACCTTTGTCTTCGCCGGTATTAACAAAAACTATATCGCCTTTTTTGATATGTAATTTACTCATTACCTTAAATTTTACGAATTAAAGTACTTCAGGTGCAAGTGAAACAATTTTCATATTTGTTGCACGAAGTTCTCTGGCAACCGGACCAAAGATACGGCTTCCACGAATATCACCACCGGCATTCAACAATACGCAAGCGTTATCATCGAAACGAATGTATGAACCATCCGGGCGACGGATTTCTTTTTTAGTGCGAACAATGATAGCCTTAGAAACAGCACCCTTCTTCACATCACTTGATGGGATTACACTCTTAATTGCAACTACAATTACATCCCCAACAGAAGCGTAACGTTTTCTTGTACCGCCTAATACACGGATACACAAACATTCTTTTGCGCCACTGTTATCTGCTACTACTAGTCTAGATTCTTGTTGTATCATGTTACTTAGCTCTTTCGATTATTTGAACAAGTCTCCATCTCTTTGTTTTGCTCAAAGGACGAGTTTCCATAATTTTTACGGTATCACCGATATTGCACTCGTTCTTTTCGTCGTGAGCATGATATTTCTTCGTTTTGTTAACGAACTTACCATAAATGGGGTGTTTTTCCTTCCATTTAATAGCAACAGTGATGCTTTTATCCATCTTGTTGCTAGTAACCACGCCCGTTCTTTCTTTTCTTAAATTTCTAGTTTCCATCAGGCTCAATTATTTGTTGTTAAGTTCTCTCTGGCGCAATTCTGTTTTCATGCGCGCAATCATCCTGCGTTGTTGTTTAATCTGAGCAGGGTTGTCTGTCGGAGAGATAGTGTGGTTAATAACCTTCTGATCGTAGGCAGCAACCTCAGCATCTACTCTTTCAAGCAATTCTTTTGTGCTTAATTCTCTAATTTCTGCAATCTTCATAACAATTACGCATTTTGATTAGCCATATCATAATCACGTCTCACAACAAATTTCGTTGTTACAGGAAGCTTCTGAGCCGCTAAGCGCAATGCTTCTTTTGCAACATCAAAGGGAACACCTTCGATTTCGAAAATAAGACGACCTGGAGTAACAGGTGCAACAAATCCTTCCGGGTTACCTTTACCTTTACCCATACGTACTTCGGCCGGTTTCTTTGTAATAGGTTTATCCGGGAAAATCCGAACCCAAACCTGACCTTGACGTTGCATATAACGAGTTACCGCGATACGGGCAGCTTCAATCTGGCGACCGGTAATCCATTTATTCTCTAACGCTTTTATACCAAACGAACCGAATGCCAGCTGGTTGCCACGTTGAGCTTCACCCTTCATGCGGCCTTTCTGCTGTCTTCTGAACTTGGTTTTCTTTGGTTGTAACATCTCTTCTTAATTCTAACGTTTAACGATTAGCTTTTTTTCTCTTGAAGTTCTTATCTCCTCTGTTGCCACCGGCATTCTCATTTCTGCGGCCTGAATCTTTAGAAGCAGTGAATGAAGGAGCAAGATCTCTCTTACCATAAACTTCACCACGGCAGATCCATACCTTAATACCCAGCAAGCCAACTTTCGTCAACGCTTCAGCCAAAGCGTAATCGATATCTGCTCTCAGAGTGTGTAACGGAGTTCTTCCTTCTTTGTACATTTCAGAACGGGCCATTTCAGCACCATTCAAACGACCAGATACTTGCACTTTAATACCTTCGGCACCCATTCTCATGGTAGAGGCGATAGCCATCTTGATAGCGCGACGGTAAGCAATTTTTCCTTCAAGCTGACGTGCAATATTGTTTGCAACAATAACTGCGTCTAATTCGGGTCTTTTTACCTCAAAGATGTTGATCTGAACTTCTTTGTCGGTAATCTTTTTCAACTCTTCTTTCAATTTATCAACTTCCTGACCACCTTTACCGATGATAATGCCCGGACGTGATGTGCAAACTGTTATTGTGATCAACTTAAGCGTACGTTCAATAACGATACGAGATACACTAGCTTTAGCAAGACGAGCATTCAAGTATTTACGGATCTTGCTATCTTCCAGCAAAGTATCTCCGTAATTTTTGCCGCCATACCAATTGGAATCCCAACCACGGATGATTCCTAAACGATTACTAACCGGATTAACTTTTTGTCCCATCTACAATTAATTTTGACTATCGTTTTTACTAAGTGTATCAACAAACAAGGTTACATGGTTCGAACGTTTACGAATTCTGTATCCTCTACCCTGGGGAGCCGGACGCATTCTCTTCAATGTAGTAGCGCAATCTACGCTGATTGAAGAAACAAACAACTCACCAGTTTCTGCTTTACGTTCATTTTTCTGCTCCCAATTGGCAATTGCTGAACGAAGCAATTTTTCTACTCTTGCTGCAGCTTCCTTGTTAGAAAACTTCAAAACACCAAGCGCACGGAATACTTCCATACCGCGGATCATGTCTACAACGAGACGCATCTTACGCGGAGAAGTAGGTACGTTACGCAACTTTGCGAAGTACATGGTCTTTTGGGCTTCTTTTCTTGCTTCAGCTGATATTCTTTTTCTAGCACCCATTTTTATTGATTCTTTTTATTTTCAGATTCCTGAATTCCTGTTACTACCGATACTTATTTTTTCTTGTTACCGGCGTGTCCACGGAACGTACGAGTAGGAGAAAACTCTCCCAGCTTGTGACCTACCATATTCTCGGTTACAAAAACAGGAATAAATTTATTTCCATTATGAACTGCAATAGTATGGCCTACGAAATCAGGCGAGATCATTGAAGCTCTTGCCCATGTCTTAACTACAGCTTTCTTTCCTGACTCATTCATAGTCAAGACTTTCTTTTCCAGCTTTACGTTAATATACGGGCCTTTTTTTAGTGAACGACTCATAGTTTACTTAATTAATCAGATTATTTCTTTCTTCTTTCAATAATATACTTTGAAGAATGCTTCTTCGGAGCTCTTGTCTTCAAGCCCTTAGCATACAAGCCTGTACGAGATCTTGGATGACCTCCGGAAGCACGACCTTCACCACCACCCATTGGGTGATCAACCGGGTTCATTACAACACCACGGTTGTGAGGACGACGACCTAACCATCTAGAGCGACCGGCTTTACCTGATTTTTCAAGACCATGGTCTGAGTTACCTACACTACCAATTGTAGCCTTACATGCAGCAAGAATCTTTCTGGTTTCGCCAGAAGGCATCTTAATAATTGCATAAGCACCTTCTTTAGAAGTCAACTGAGCAAATGCACCTGCAGAACGTACCATTTTAGCACCCTGTCCAGGACGAAGCTCAATATTGTGAATAATAGTACCAACGGGAATATTTGCCATCGGCAAAGTATTACCTACCTCAGGAGCGGCATCGCTACCTGAAACCACTGTCTGGCCAACTTCCAAGCCGTTCGGAGCAATAATATAGCTCTTTGCTCCGTCAGCATAATACAATAAAGCAATACGAGAAGTACGATTTGGATCGTACTCGATAGACTTTACTGTTGCAGGAATGCCATCTTTATTTCTCTTGAAGTCGATAATTCTGTACTTTTGTTTGTGACCGCCACCAAGATAACGCATAGTCATCTTACCTGTGTTGTTACGACCACCAGTACTGCTCTTACCTACCACAAGAGACTTCTCTGGTGTACTTGCAGTGATTTTATCAAATGCACCAATAACTTTGTGTCTCTGCCCCGGTGTTGTGGGCTTTAATTTACGTATTCCCATTTCTTTTTTTAGATATTACTAAAGAAATCAATTGTTTCTCCTTCTTTCAACGTTACGATTGCCTTCTTAAAAGCTGACTGTTTACCATTGATAATACCTGATTTTGTATAACGGCTTTTCTGCTTGCCAGAGTAGTTGATGGTGTTAACATCAACTACGGTTACATTATACATATCCTGTACAGCTTTTTTGATCTCCAACTTGTTGGCATCAGGAGAAACACGAAAACCATAGCGATTAGCCATTTTTTCTGTAATCGCTGTTTGCTTCTCTGTTACTATAGGTTTAATGATAATTCCCATTTCTTTACTCCTTATGCATTAAAAAGTTTTTCTATAACAGCAATAGAGCTCTCAGTCAAAACCAAATTAGCTGCATCAAGCACTTTGTATGTGTTTAATTCAGAGGCTGTTATAACACTTGTCTTTTCTAAATTACGAGCCGACAAATATACAAAATTATTTTTCTCCGGTAAAACCATAAGTAACTTTTTATCAGCCACTTTCAGGTTTTTAGCAATTGTTACAAATTCTTTAGTTTTCGGAGCTTCCAGAGCGAAATCCTCAATAACTACAATTGCATTATTTTTAGCTTTATAAGCCAATGCAGACTTACGAGCCAGACCCTTTACCTTCTTGTTCAATTTGAACTCATAATCTCTCGGTTTCGGACCGAAAACGCGAGCACCACCAACCAATACTGGAGAGTTGATATCACCACGACGGGCTCCACCACCACCTTTCTGACGGATCAGTTTGCGTGTACTACCAGAGATCTCACTTCTTTCTTTCGATTTGTGAGTACCCTGACGCTGGTTAGCCAAATACTGTTTTACATCCAGGTAAATGGCATGATCATTTGGTTCAATGCCGAAGATAGCATCGTTCAAAGTTACCTTTCTTCCGGTATCTTCACCTTTAATATTAAATACGCTCAGTTCCATTACTTTTCAATTAATAAGATTGAACCTTTTGCTCCTGGAACAGATCCTTTAACCAATAAAAGATTATGTTCCGGCATTACCTTGATCACTTCCAGGTTCTGAACTGTTACACGTTCATTACCCATCTGTCCGGCCATACGCATGCCCTTGAATACCTTTGCAGGGTAAGAACAAGCACCGATACCACCGGGAGCACGCAAACGGTTATGCTGACCGTGAGTAGTCTGACCTACACCACCGAAACCATGACGTTTTACTACACCCTGGAAACCTTTACCTTTTGATGTACCTACTACATCAACAAAACCTGCATCTTCCAGATAATCCACAGTGATCACGTCACCCAGATTGTATGCAGTTTCAAAATTCTTGAACTCGGCCAAGTATCTCTTGGGAGTTACACCGGCTTTTTTGAAGTGACCCATTTCCGGCTGCGTTGTGTGTTTCTCTTTTTTGTCTTCGAAACCCAACTGTACAGCTTCATAGCCATCTTTCTCCAAAGTCTTGATCTGTGTAACAACACAAGGACCCACTTCGATAACAGTGCATGGAAGATTCTTTCCCTCGGCACTGAAAACGGATGTCATTCCGATTTTTTTTCCTAATAATCCTGGCATTTCACTTAATTTTTAAATAACTCACACTTTAATTTCTACTTCAACACCGCTGGGTAATTCCAGCTTCATCAATGCGTCAACTGTTTTTGCAGTTGAGCTATAGATATCTATCAATCTTTTATAAGATGATAGTTCGAACTGCTCACGAGATTTCTTATTAACGAAAGTAGAGCGGTTCACAGTAAAGATACGTTTGTGTGTAGGCAGGGGAATCGGTCCGCTAACAACAGCACCTGTAGCCTTTACCGTCTTCACGATCTTCTCGGCAGACTTGTCTACCAGAGAATAATCGTAAGACTTTAATTTAATTCTGATCTTTTGGCTCATATTGTTATATATGTTTCTAAATTATTTGATCAAATCAGCACGACCCTGTACTTCTGTCAGTACCTGCTTAGCAATAGAAGAGGATACCTGAGCATAGTGAGAGAACTGCATTGAAGATGTTGCACGACCTGAAGTGATAGTACGAAGAGCTGTTACATAACCGAATGTTTCAGCCAGAGGTACTTTAGCTTTCACTACACGTGCACCGGTACGGCTTGTTTCCATACCTTCTACCTGGCCGCGACGTTTGTTCAAGTCACCGATAACATCACCCATACTTTCTTCCGGAGTAACAACTTCCATCTGCATGATCGGTTCCATCAAAGCAGGACCTGCTTTTTCAGAAGCACTCTTGAATGCCTGGATACCTGCGATCTCGAAAGACAACTGGTCAGAGTCAACCGGGTGGAATGAACCATCGATCAAAGTCACTTTCAGTTTATCCAACGGATAACCGGCAAGGATACCGTTCTTCATAGCTTTTTCAAAACCTTTCTGTACTGACGGGATAAATTCCTTAGGAATGTTACCACCTTTTACTTCGTCGATGAACTGCAGAGTTCCTTCGAAGCTTTCGTCAGCCGGCTCAACGCGAACGATGATATCAGCAAATTTACCACGACCACCAGACTGTTTCTTATAAACTTCACGAAGTTCAACAGATTTAGTGATAGCTTCTTTGTAAGTAACCTGAGGTTTACCCTGATTACATTCAACCTTAAATTCGCGGCGCAGACGGTCAACGATAATATCCAGGTGAAGCTCACCCATACCGCTAATAACAGTCTGACCTGTATCTTCGTTAGTCTGTACACGGAATGTCGGGTCTTCTTCAGCCAATTTAGCCAATCCCATACCCAGTTTATCCATGTCTTTCTGAGTCTTAGGCTCTACAGCGATACCGATAACCGGATCCGGGAAGTCCATAGATTCCAGTGTGATCGGATGATTTTCGTCACACAGCGTATCACCTGTACGAATATCTTTGAAACCAACACCTGCACCAATATCACCACAACCGATCATTTCCATCGGGTTCTGTTTGTTTGAGTGCATCTGGAACAAACGAGAGATACGTTCTTTTTTACCAGAGCGGGTATTCAATACATAAGAACCGGCATTGATAGCACCTGCATATACACGGAAGAAGCACAGACGACCTACATACGGGTCTGTTGCGATCTTAAATGCCAAAGCTGTCATCGGTTCTTCGAACAACGGCTTGCGGATAATCACTTTTTCAGGATCACTAGGATCTGTACCTTCGATAGCAGGAGTATCTTCCGGAGACGGCAGATATGCACAAACTGCATCCAACAGAGTCTGAACACCCTTATTCTTGAAAGAAGAACCACAAGTCATCGGATTGATCTGCATAGCCAATGTTCCTTTGCGGATCGCTACATTGATTTCTTCTTCAGTTATAGTAGAAGGATCATCAAAATATTTTTCCATCAAAGCGTCATCGCATTCTGCCAGAGCCTCCAACATCTTATCACGCCATTCTTCAGCTTCAGCTTGCAGATCAGCAGGGATTTCTTCTACGCTATATTCAGCACCCATTGATTCGTCATGCCAGAAAATAGCTTTCATTTTAACCAAGTCTACTACACCTTTGAAAGTTTCTTCAGCACCGATAGGAATCTGGATAGGACATGGACGAGCGCCCAGTACATCCTTCATCTGACGGATCACTTCGTAGTAGTTCGCACCTGAACGGTCCATTTTGTTCACGTAACCGATACGAGGTACATTATATTTATCAGCCTGACGCCATACGGTTTCAGACTGGGGTTCAACACCACCCACTGCACAAAAAGTAGCAACAGCACCGTCCAGTACACGAAGAGAACGTTCAACCTCTACTGTAAAGTCAACGTGTCCCGGAGTATCGATCAGATTGATCTTATACTTGTTACCCAAGTAATTCCAGAATGTAGTTGTAGCAGCGGAAGTAATTGTAATACCACGTTCCTGCTCCTGAGCCATCCAGTCCATGGTAGCAGTACCATCATGTGTTTCACCGATCTTATGCGTCAAACCTGTGTAGAAAAGAATACGCTCAGAAGTCGTAGTCTTACCTGCATCGATGTGCGCCATGATACCGATGTTTCTTGTAAACGTTAATTGTTTATCGTTTGCCATTGTATATCCTTTATGCTAAATTAAAATCTGAAGTGAGCGAATGCACGGTTAGCTTCAGCCATACGATGCATATCTTCTTTTCTTTTGAATGCGCCACCCTGGTTGTTGAAAGCATCTACAATCTCTGCAGACAGCTTGTCAGACATCGTCTTACCACCTCTCTTACGTGAGAAGATAATAAGGTTCTTCATAGAAATTGATTCTTTACGATCGGGGCGAATTTCAGTAGGTACCTGGAAAGTAGCACCACCTACACGGCGTGACTTCACTTCGACTTGAGGAGTAATATTGTCGAGTGCAGCTTTCCAAATTTCGAGAGCAGACTTTTCTTCGTTAGGCAATTTAGCCTTAACGTTTTCCAGAGCGGAATAGAAAATTTCGAAGGCAGTATTTTTCTTGCCATCATACATTAAATGGTTAACGAATCTCGTAACCTTTACATCACCGAAAACAGGATCCGGGAGGATCTGTCTTTTCTTTGGTTTTGCTTTTCTCATTTTGTTTCAAAAATTTCGTTTTTGTCTTTGGTTGCCTTTTTAATTTTGTCTTCAACGGTTCCGCTGAACCATTTACTCAACCTTATAGCCTATCCAAATAACTCAAACCAGCTTTAATACTTAATTTAAATTCTCAGTTTGAAAGGGTGATTTTTACTTCTTTCCTTTTGCTGGAGCAGCACCTGCTTTAGGACGTTTTGCACCGTATTTAGAACGACGCTGAGTACGACCGTTAACGCCAGCTGTATCCAAGGTACCACGTACAATGTGATAACGTACACCAGGAAGGTCCTTTACACGACCACCACGTACTAATACGATTTCCCGGAATGTAAGAGTTTACTTCTTTACCATTTGTCAAACGAACTCTCGCTACTTTACGCATTGCAGAGTTAGGCTTTTTCGGTGTTGTAGTGTAAACACGTACACAAACGCCACGTCTCTGAGGACAAGCATCCAATGCAGGTGATTTACCTTTTACCACCAAAGTTTCCCTTCCTTTTCTAACTAATTGCTGAATTGTAGGCATTTCTTTTTCTTTTTAAACTTTGAATGTGTTATAATTATATTTATCTCTTTTTTCTATTTCAGGCTGCAAAGATACGCATTATTTCCGTATAACCAACGAGTTACGGGTGTTTTTCTACATAACTTGCGCTAAAAACGGTGCAAAGTTACATAATAGTTCCCGTTTGTTTCTGTTATAGAACAGGTGAATTCAAACTATTTATTATTATTTAACAACAAAGCCCCGCTGGCTTAAAACCAACGGGGTTTGTCTTGTGTCTGCCTTCTCTCTTCACAAAGATACTAACAGAAGAACTTTATTTTATTACTTTAGTATTAAAACTGCTTATTCACCCATCACGGAATACTTAGCCGGGATTATATGCAAAGCGCAACAGTCCCTACTGCACAGTTTATTTTTGATTATAAATATCTTTTAGTTAAAGGGCAGGAATCCTACCCTTTAATTTTCTATTATTCTTATTTTACAATTGCTTTAACAGCTGGTTCACCTTCAACAGCTACAACTACAACACCCTTCGGAGCATTAAATTCAACTTCGTTAGAAGAAATAACTGTTTTAACAACTGATTTTCCTAATACATCATAAACTGAGACAGACTTACCTGCTGCATTACGGACAATAACCTTTCCGTTATCACCAACTACAGATATAGCAGTTACACTGGAATTGATATCTTCGTTTGCAGTCGGAATATCAAATGTAATATCTGCAATAACATTACCGCCATTCAGTTTAGAATCGCTGGTAGCAATAACACCTTTCGTCGGAATTACACGACTTACACAATCCATACCTGTTGTCAATGCCGGAATTACCCAAACATCATAAGTGATATTATTATGAAGTCCTTTAATCAAGGTACCATCATAAAGACCAGACATACTTGATTTAGCAACGTCCCATGAAGCAACAAATGCTGTTGCATGTTTAGATGTTTCATTATAAGCTACAGTTTCAGCAAATCCGATCTGTCCTGATTCAAGTCCCATATTCCAGATATTAACGTTAGTCCACTGTGCCTGATCATATTTTTCTGCTCTGTAAGGATCTGTCTTTTCTGTCACTTCCTGACCAGCAGCAATCAGATCATCACGTCTACCCATATGAGTGGACGGAGTAGAGAACTGGAATACATCCATTGTGATATTACCTTGTTTCAAAGTAACAGTATACAATGTATTAGACTTAAAGTCATAATTAAACCATTCTGCAATTGCTCCATAAGGTTCAACTATATCATATTGTGAAACAATTGGTCTGGTTTCAATCACTTTACCAGATTCTTCCAAAACCAAATAATAGTTAGGAGAAGAGATATCGAATATATCTTTATTCAATTTACTAGCCGTACCATTGAACAATTCAACAGCCAACGTTCCATTATGAGCATACACTTCTGAAATAAAAATAGAAGAAGACTTCTTATTATATTTAACAAGTCCCACTACAACTTCATGTTCAACCTCACCTTGTTTAAATCCGGGCTTCCATGTCAGATTAGCACGATCACCCTGAATATCACCTGGCTTGAATGCGTTCAATTCCGGACCAACCAACACGGTTTTGAATGAAACATTGATTGTACTGTCTACAGAGCAAAGTACCGGAACGTTTACAGTCAGCGATGTCAATGTATCACAAGGAGCGGTAGCGGACGGTTTAGCCTTGATCGTAACAGGAATAGTTACATCACCACCAAGAACTGTCATCAAATCTTTGATACGATATTTAGCATCTTTTACAGGATAAATATCCTGATTACTATTTGTGAAGAAGATAGTCGAACTATTTGTTTCATCTACCGGCCAAACAAGATCTTCAAACGGAAGTTCACGACCTACAATATTAATTGTTTTTTCTGCAGTTGTACCAAAAACAATCTCACCCATTTGCATTGGTTTTTTAGCTGTATTGATAACTGCACCATTCTCATCCGTAAAGAACAGAACCGGCTTCTTAGCATCACCATGGATAACAGAGAACAAAGAATCTGCCTGATAAGTATAGCCTGCATCGTAGAACAAACCAGATTCGAATTTTTTGACTTTTTCTACGTCATCACCTAAATTTCCAGTATAGTTTTCACTAACTTTAATATTTTTACCCATTACATCACGTGTATTGAACAACGTATCCTTAACAAGGTAAATCAAATCGCCCATACCATAGAATTTAGTATCCTTATGAGCACTACGTTTTCCAATACCGAATTTCAGATCTTCGTAAATGAACTTTCTCAGCACATTAGCTTTGTGTCTGGGTTCGTAAATCAACGTATCGAGGGCTTTATCATTGGCTGACGGAGCAAACTTAACATTGATTTTAGCATAAATTTCACCATATTCGTTAGGAACGATCGTCATCAGATGATTCTTTTTATCTACACTGAAAGTACCATAAGCTTCAGAAGCTTCATCCTGTGTATAAACAAATGAGGTATTCTGATTAGATAATGTAGAAACCTTTACTGTATCGATCACGTTAATACCAGCGATCACAAATGATGCGCTATCACCGCTGATGCAAGTATTGATATAAGAAGTACCGAAATCGTTCGGGAACTGTTCGCCATAAACCTCATCACTACCCGGTCCATCTTCCCATTTCTGGAATTTATACCAATCCTTATAGTTCTGAGCATAAATATTCGTAACAACGCCACGATCGGTCAGACCTTTTACCGGCAAAACATTATGACCTTTTGCGTCAGCTGTTATCACTTTAAAGATTTGAGTTTCGCCACCATTATAGTCAGCACCTGCCCATTCTTCTGTATCAGCAACATACTTCATATTGATTTCGAGACCTTTTTCTTTAACAGCTTTAACCATAGCCACATTGTTCAGGTCAATTTCAAAATATAAAGTATCGGTATAAGCACCGCCACGGAAGTTTTCATTGGCTGCAATCTTGGCACCGGTAACAGGGTTCTTAAAGTAAGCGACATCAATACCATAAGAATCGGAAGCCTTATAACGGAAATCATTAGAGGCTGCATTGTCTTCCTGATCGATAGCAAACTTCACGATTGCTTTATTATCAACTGTCGGAATCAGTTCACTAGCATGAATGAAAATAGTATCTACACGAGAAGTACGTGCACTTTCCGGAGCATTCGCTTCAAACGGTGCATAGAAATAACGTTCGTAATGACCCTTTAAATCACCTTCATTCAATACTTTACCATCAGGTAACTGCATAGCTTCAGCAACCGAACCGTTAGATCCGTAAGTAAACCATACATATTGGTTGTTGCCTGTCACATTCAGATCATTCGGATAGATAGCACCCAAATTCTTTTTAACATCCTTATCAACCAAATCTTTACCGGTGTAATCGTTTGCATCAATGTTGCCTTCGAATTTCAACGCTCTATTCAAGCCAAACACTTCCTGGAAATCAATGGATTGTTCCAAGTCTGTTGAGACGTTTCCTCTTTCGTATTTAACAGCAAGCGTAATTGTCTTATACTTTTCAGTATTCAAATTTCCGGAATTAGTCAAGAATGTTTCGTCAAACTGGTCATTTTTTACAAAATCATTTGCGTCAGACTTTCCATCCTTATTTATATCGATCAATTTACCATCCTTATCATAAGCATAAAAGCCAACAGCTTCACATTTTGGCTGTAACGGTTTTCCGCTGTTATTTGTCAGATTAGCGATCCAATCTACATCATTAGTAAATTTAGGTAAGTTCTTCACTTCCAAACCTGCTTCTTTTGTCTGATCATATTCATCAAATGCCATTGTCGAAGGCTTGATGATAAACGAAGGAACAGATGTACCATCCAACTGAGCTTCAGCTAAAGATGCATCACGAGCCACAATTTCAGCATTGATATATTTAGAAGCATCAAAATCTTTCACTTGCTTCGGAGCAAATTTGATATCGAATGCAGCTGTGATATACTTCTTATTACCATCCTTTCCGTCATACGTTTTATCCAGTGTGAACAAACCGTCAGATTTACCACCAGCAGTCAGCTTACTATTGTCTATTTTAATCCAGTAAGTAGTTACGCCATCTTTTGTTTCAGAAGTTAAAAGATGCCCTGCAGGCAACTTAGTTTCATCCAAGGTAAACGGATAAGCTATCGACAACTTATAAACAGATAATAAATCCAATTCTAAGTTATCAGTAGTAAGGTCTATATTTTCAGCTGGGTTAAAATACTCAATACGAGTATACAATTTATCAGAAACTTCATAACCGGCACCGGCATTAAGTTCTTCTGCAAAAACAGCCGGAGTCACATACTCTTCAATTTTACCTGTTGTAGAGAACAATACTTCAGGACGCTGATAAGTAAAATTCAAACCTTTAACAACTGTTACAGGTTCATTTTTATCCTGTGCTTCATTATTATCAGCTTCCGATGCTTTTTCATTAGTAATTTGGAATACGATCACTTTATTAGCCAAACTGTTTTTACCACCATTTGCATTTTCATTCAAACGGATGGTATATTTAGATCCGGCCAAAATACCAGCATTGTTTGCAGTATATTCTATAGAAGATGTTGCATCAAGCTGCTGTCCAGATGCTGTTACAGCCGCAATATTCAGATCTGCAGCATCACCTGCCCCATTCAAAGCATAAGACTTTGCCGTAATTTTCCATTTAATATTACGGTTGGGAGTCTTACCTTCTTTAACTTTAGCAGCATAAATATCAAATTCAATGCTTGTCGGGTTAGATAATCCTTGTGTGTTAAGAGTCAGAAATACTTCACCATTATTCTGCATACCCGGGATAATACCCAAACCTCCGTCAAAAGAACCGTAAACAGGTGTGATTTTTTCCCATCCTGCTGCTCCTTCTTCCAATTTCGTACCTGCAACAACATTCGCTTCTGCAACACCATTCTTACTATCCGTATCAAAAGCGACAGAAATACCAGGAACAAGACTGTTCAAAGTATTGCTAAATTGATAACGCGCATCTCCAGCGGTTTTAACGTTATCCTTATTCAAAATAAAACCTGGAACTTTTCCCTTAACGGCAAAATCAGCCTCTTTAGGCCATGCAAAATCAGCCTGAGTCTTATCATACCATTTAGGAAGATCTTGTGCATTTACCGAGAACGCAGTTCCCAGCAAAAGACATCCTACAAGCGTAGAAAACTTTTTGTTCATAATTCTAAATTTAATATTAATACTAATGTTCGTAATGTTCTGTATTCTGTCGGACGCTCAAATGTTAATGACTAGATTAAACGTCCCTTTTTTCTCGTCATTTTTTAGAGTCCATTTTGACTTCGTAATAAAAAACCGCTTTTTTGTACTAGGATTGTTATCTAACTGATAAGAAAGAATATAGGAAAGATAATTTTTACTCAAAAAGGATTGTAGATTTGAAAGGAATGATTACTTTTGTTGACGAGAAAAAAGGGACGTTTAATTCAGTCATCACTTTTCATCATTTTTTCTGCACTTATATTCTGGATATCAGATTATTACTTTCGCATTTTTTTAAATCCCCCCAAATGTTAAATTGAAGTATAGATATAGATTAATGTACGTGTACATATATAATAACACAATCCACCTTTCAGGTTTCAGCCAACTTATCACACTGATTGTCAGCTCGTAAAACTGAAAGATGGATTAATACCGTTTTGCTCTCCGTCAAAGAGCATTTCCTCTCTTTTTGAGGAGAAATGTTAATTTATCTTTTTTCACCCCCAAAAACGCCTTTTACCCCTGTGCTACCACCAGATACAAATTACCGTTTTCAGTATGTTTCCGTTCAATTCCCAGGGAAGAAAGAAGCTTTCCGAAATTACCTGCCGATACTGAACGCATCGCTGCCGGATTGTGCTTTTTCAATCGCAGGAAAATCTCCGCGGCAGATAACATCAACGCCTTCTCGCCATATCCGGCAGGACGGAAACAAGATTTGAACACCTCCTCTTCCACCGGATGCTTATAAAACGCCTCATTGGCCGTCATGATCTCCGCCTCCTCTTCGGAAGTGAACCAATAGCGTTCACCTGCTGCCAACTCTGCTTTCAGTTGCGCATAAAGTTGGCGATAATCAATGGCAGAACAATCAATTTTATGTTCTATCTCCACACAAAGGAAACGCCGGCTACCGGTTGGGTCGGTCAGTAGCTCTTTCTGGTTGGATGTAGCAATAAAAGAAGCGACGCGAGGCAAGGAACGGTAACTTTTCTGATGTGCCTTACGAATACACGGATCGACCACCTGCATCAGATTCTTCAACAAAGCCATCTTACGGGAAGTGAATTTATCGAACTCATCCATATTGATCAAACCGAACTCAGTCAGTTTACGTTCGGCTGCAGATTGAGCCGTCAAATCGAAACAATCCGTATAATATCGTTTCAACTCACCGGGCAATAATAATTTACAAAAAGTAGACTTTTGCCGACCTTGCACGCGGCTGACCAACACCGGCGAAACGCTGTTCGAATGCAAGCGGTCTGTTCCCAGCCATTGTGCCGCTATCCCCAGCAACCAACGGCGAAACCCTCTCACCCACAACCCGTCCGATGAGACCCGGCGTGCCAAAGGTATGACCCGGTCTGTCCCGTCCCATTCCGGCAATTCTTCCATAAACAAACGGAACGGATGATATTCAGAAATACTATCCGATAACACATAGCGCGACACATCCCTGTCCCAGCAATCGATTCCGTTTTTTCGCGCTTCGATACAGAAACTGTTTAATTCGCGCTGTCCAACAGGGTGGAAACCAACCGAAGGAACGTTCCGCTTCCTGTATTCCGTCTCTTCCGTCAGCATGTTGAAACGAAAATCATACTGTTCTTCCAAAAACTGCTCCATACAGACCATCATGCCGGTCCCTTTTTGCATAGAACCGTCTTTCTTAAGGGGTGTAGTAAGCTGCTTTGAAGATATTTTCTCCGACACAGTTTCCGCCACATCATTTTTCCCGGCAAGCATCCGTCCAATGAACAGACGATACCATTTTTCAATCATTTTTTTCAGCATATACATATAGATTAATTTAGTTGTTTTCCACGAATATACTACCGTATATCAAGGTTTTACAAATTTACAGGCAACTATTTTCTTACAATCTCATCTACCGGAAAAGTCGGTAACAAGTATTGCAGAAGTCATATAGAACTGTTACTTTTGTAAGGAAACAGTAAGCGTTCGACAATTGTAGGACGAAAGTTTTACAGTTATCGAATAATCGATCTACAATTGTGAAAAGATCGCTTTATAATTGTCAAACGATAAATAAGTAAGCATTCAGACAGGAATTATTCATTAATACAGTAAGAATATGTCAGCAGAATACGACTTCTACAAAAATCCCATACCGAAAGGAAGCAATCGAAAACCGCGCTTGCACGCCCGTATCGTGCCGAGAGGCACAGTCGACTCAGATATGCTTGCAGAAGAAATACACGATGCCAGCAGCCTGACCACCGGTGATGTGGAAGCAACAATAACCATGCTAAGTAAAATGATTATTCGTAACCTGAAAGAAGGGAACAGGATACATATCAAGGGACTGGGGTATCTTGAAATGACTCTGCAATGTCCTGCGATAAAAGATCCAAAGGAGATACGCGCCGAATCCATCCAGTTCAAGTCGGTGGCGTTTCGTCCGGAAATAGGGTTGAAAAAAGAATTGAGCACCACCCGGTTCGTCAGGGCGGTCTATAAAAAGCATTCGAAGAACCGCTCGGCAGCAGAGATAGACGAATTATTGACCCGCTATTACTCTACTCACGAATCGATCGCCCGTCAGGAATTCCAGCAACTCTGCGGATTCACAAAAGGGACAGCCAATCGCCGCCTGGCCGAATTGGTAAAAGAGGGGAAATTGAAGAAAGAAGGGCTACACAAATTCCCGGTTTATGCTCCGGTACCGGGAAATTACAGAAAATAAGGCAAATCAGCCACCCTTCAGCCAAACCGTTTGTTTTACAAGGCTGAAAGGTGGCTGAAACCTGAAAGGACAAACTCCGTATCTACTTACAGTGATTTATTAAAGCCTTCATATTTTACAGTCCACGAACCATCCTGAGGAAAACCCGGTGCCTTCATAGCCGGGCAACCATCCCATCCGCCTGCCATCATAGCGATAGCCGTGAGCAATCCACCGTTTCCGGGGAAATAAGGGAAAGGTGCCCTGCCTCCTCCGACAAGACCATGTTCGTCAAAATCGAAAGCCGGGTAATTCAGCAGGTAATCAATCGCTTTATCCGGATGAGATAAACGAGCCGCACACATGGCGAGCATCGGGAAATCCCATCCCCACGTATCATGCAATTTCCAGGTATTATGAACCTTGGATAATGTCTTGTCCATGACCGGTATATCGACTCCGTCTCCCGGCAGCATGCCATAGGTTCCGATCAATGCCGGATGCTCAAAAGAATATTTGGTCCACATATCCTGAATACCTTCATGGGTCACATATACACCGTCTTCAACCGGCAGCGGAGATAGTTTTTCTTCGACCCGCTTCCAGTTTTCCTCTACCGGAAGTGAAAGACGTTTACGCCATTCGTTAGCTACCCGTAAACCGAATTTCCAATAACTCAGTTCAAAGGCCGGATTCATCGTTTCTTCAGGCTTTGTATTTTCAGAAACGATAAATACAGGAGGACCTAAGACATACTGATCCCGATCTTTCACATAGAAAGCATAATCGGCCATAAAATCAGCCGTACCGAAAATAACCTGTTTCCATTTCTCCAGGGTCTCCCGGGTAGGATGCAATCTATAATCCAACTCTGCAAAATAAATCGGATGGGGTTGTTGCCAGATCAGTGTCGCATGGATCAGGTTAGGCCATTCACGATCGAAATCTGCCGTACATTTCGGCCAACGGGCACCCTGGTAACCCTGTCTTTTAGCCCTCTCTACAGAAGTCGGCAAATAATCACGGTAAACGGAAAGCGATTTATCCAGCAAGTCCCAACGGTTCCATAACGCATAATGGACCCCATGCCACCAAATCATTTCAAAATGGAAACGACCGTACCAACCGTTATTGACCAGTCCGCTTTCCTGAGGAGGAAGCGAACCTGCCTCATTTATCTTCATTACGAACTGGGACAATACGATCCTTCTCTCCAATTCTTTCCAGCGGGGATCTTTACTGGCGGACAGGTCGATTGCCGCTCCCGACTCCCAGAAAGATTTCCAACCTGCAGTACTTTCTCCGAATATCCGGTCGGCCGCCGGTGCTCCTTTTTCCTCTTCACGGGAATAAAGACAGGAAAAGTCCAGACGGTCGGTATTTTCGGGACAAAGTTCAAAATGATGGGGAGTATCCCCGGCTGTCTGTTGCAGGCGGGCCGGAGATGTCCATCTCAGTGTAGTATAATAATGTGTGTCGTCGATCTGCCTGGCAATCAGTACACGGTCCTTCGCTTGTTCTTTAAGAACGGTCTGATGCCTCTCCGCTTGGTCGTTGGTTCCCAAATAGTCCTGAAACTCGGATTTTACGGGATACGGAAATTCGAGGAATACGATCAATTGCCCTTTACGGATCAGAGGACTTTCCACAGAAACACCTACCGCATCCGATGTCGGATGACAAGCTGTTTTGACTGAAACGGGAATGCCATCCAACTTAAACTGACTGTGAATAATGCCTGTCCACAAGTCCACCTCCTGGCGGGTATCCGACAGATCGGCTTCGGTCACCACTGTTCCATCCGGCTTTGTCAGTTTCAACCCGATACGTCCGAGGTTAAAACGGTGCGGATTTCCTGCCAGCCACGCCGAAAGTTCCGGTTGTTCGGGATTTGGAAGTTCATAAGGGACATCCCTTCCATGCGTATCCATCGTAAGTCTTTTAAAATCCTCCACCTTACACCCCTCCGGCAAAGGGAAACTATGCCAACTCCACTGCGACATCGTATTGAAAGGAACGAAAGTCTGTAACCCGGTAATATCCACAGAAAAGGCAAACTCTCCGTTACCTACCTGAGCCGGACTCCGGGGATCGGTCTTCGTTGTCACGATACGATGCCTGTCAACAACAGCCTTGCGGTCGATCTTCACCTGACCGCTTATGCCTGCACTTGCAAACAAAACACAAATAAGAACACTAATCAGTTTTTTCATTGAGAATTAATTTATTATTAATAACCTGGATTTTGCACCAGCGAACCTTCGCTCTTATCTATCTCCGTACGGGGAATAGGTACCAGCTTATGCTGTTCCAGGAACGACCGCTTCAATAATAATGAAATTTCATACGTTTTGGAGCCATCTTCCTTCTTTTGAATATTCATCGCCAGCAGATCCCTGTTCTCTGTCTTATCGGCAATTCCCCATCTTCTTACATCAAAAAAGCGATGTCCTTCAAATGCCAGCTCTACACGGCGTTCGTTCCGGATCTTATCCCGAAGCTTTTCGCCTGAAACAGTAACAGGCGGCATATTCACACTCTGGCGGCCACGCACTTTATTGACATATTCACGAGCCTGCTCTTCATTCCCCAGCTCATACATAATCTCTGCGTAATTCAAGTAAAATTCAGCCAATCGGAAGAATATCCAAGGATTTTCAGGCTTTACGGACGACCCTGCAGGTGGAATAGATTCGACCATGAACTTTTTGAAAGCATAAGCCGTCTTCGAGGCATTCCATGAACCAATACTGCTCTCCGGCGAATCGAGTCCTCCATGCCAGGTTTCCGTTTCCCGTCCGGCCCACATAGAACCATCATGCAGGATCGAAGCATCCAGACGCGGATCACGTCCGGCATACGGATTCGACTCATCATAGCCTGAAGCCGGATTTATCTTCAACGGCAACTCCTCATTCAGATAGGGTAATTCACCATTCGTCATCTCATACGCATTCACCAGATTCTGCGTCGGATTCTCTCCGGTAAAACCATTAGAACCATTACGACCGTTCCACAACATAAAGTCTGTAGAATTAGCCTGTGTAAAATAACGCGCAAAGATTATTTCATCATTGTCTTCCAGGAAGACAGACTGATAATCATTACCCAAACTATATCCGGCATCCAAAACGGCCTTCGTCGCTTCTGCCGCTGCTTCCCATTTTTCTTTTGAATGGGAAGGATTATTCTGCTCGCTGGCCGCATATAATAAAACTCTCGCTTTTAAAGCTTTACAAGCATCACCTGTAGCACGTCCCAATGTCTCGCCACTCGATTTTGCAGGTAATAAAGAGATCGCTTCATCCAACTCCTTCGTGATAAAATCCACACAATCGCCATAAGAATCGCGTGTCACCTTATAATCCTGATTCAACTCGAACAAGCTTGTGATCAAAGGAACGTCGCCATAACGCCAAATCAGATTCGCATAGATCCAGGCACGGATAAACTTCATCTCCCCTTTCATTCTGTGCTTTAAATCCGTTTCAACCGGAGCATCATCAATCCGGTCGAAAAAAACATTGATCGAACGAATATTACTATATGCATTACTCCAGTAATTGACCTTTACGGAAACACCTGTCACATTATCAGAGGTCATTTCTCCTTTCTGGACAACCCACATATTTCCCCAGTTATGGATACAATATGTTTCGTCACTCGCATCACTCAGCATATCCTGTCCGAACTCATGGTAAATAGAATTATAAGAAGCATTCACATAAAGTTCTATCAATGCACTGTCTTCCCAGACATCGGCATCCGAAACTTTATCCAAAGGTTTCATATCCAAAACATCACAGGAATTGAAAGCTAATACAGCCGCTAATATATAGATTATTTTTTTCATATCAAATAGTATTTAGAATGTTACATTTATACCGAAGTTATATGTCCGTTGTTGTGGATAATACCAGAAGTCAGTCGTTTCCGGATCGAATCCTAATTCTTTCATATGATCGTAAATGATAAAGAGGTTATTCGCACTGAAAGAAACCCGCAGATTCTTCACCCATAACTTCTCACAAACAGAAGCAGGCAGCGTATAACCGAACTCCAGGTTTTTCAAACGGAGGAAACCGGCGTTCAACAGCCACTGGGTCGAAGCTTCCGTATTATTATTCCACATGCTCGAACTTCCACGCGGCATAGAAGCCTTGGGATTTTCAGGTGTCCATCTATCATTGGCACGCCATTCCATAAAGTTACCCAGTGAATAACTCATTACCGGGAAATAACTTCCGAAATATTGTTTTGCGTTTTCCTGTCCCTGGAACAGCAATGAGAGGTCAAAGCCTTTATATTCGAAATTCGCATTAAAGGAATAGACAATTTCGGGAGTACTTGTCTGGTCCACACGGATACGGTCTCTCGAGTCGATCTGTCCATCCTTGTTGACATCTTCATAGATGATATCCCCCGGTTGTGCATTCAATAAATGAGGCAACGACTCGATCTGTTCTGCCGATTCAAAAATACCAATTGCATGATAGTATAGTTCAGAGCCTATCGGTCGACCGGTTGCATACTGGTAAGGTTCTGCAGCCGGTTGCTCATCACTGAAAATAACCTTGTTACGGGCAAAGGAAATATTTGCCGACAGTCGGTATTTCAGCGGATTTGCATAGTTTTCATGAGAAACGATCATTTCAAATCCTTTATTATCTACAATACCTATATTCTCATCCGGCAACTTCAACCCTGTATAATCCGGGATAATAGCCGAACGTTTTGTCAGGATATTGGAACGTCTGGTTTTAAAATAATCAAACTCAATCCCCAGTAACCCATTCCATAAGCGGGAGTCAAAACCGATATTGGTCGTCTTGGCTACTTCCCAGGTGATATTAGGATTTGGAACACCGTTTTGAACCAGTCCGGTTACATCGTTCTTTCCTATTACATAATTACTACCATAACTATAAGTTGTCAGATACTGATAAGCTCCCACCTGGTCGTTACCCATTTTTCCGTAAGAACCGCGTATCTTCAGGTTATCCAGAAAAAGCAAATTCTTCATAAACGGTTCTTCCGAGATTCTCCACCCTAAAGAAAAGCCGGGGAAGAAGCCAAACCGTTTATTCTCCGGAAAATTAGGAGAACCATCCCGACGGAAAGTAAACTGTCCTAGATATTTCCCTGCATAATCATAAGATAAACGTCCGAAGATATTCTGCCGCGCCGTCTGTGACGAGCTACCATCATTGCTTTGCTTATTTTTATCACTGCTACCGGCAAAAATTTCCGGTATCGAGGTTGAAACATAATCACCTCTGTAAGCCTGAAGATAGTTTCCTTTCGTTTCACTCTGCTCATAACCAATCATGGCACCGACATGATGAGCGCCAAAGGTCTGGTCGTAATTAACCTTTGCCGTCATATACAGATTAGTCGGGTTTTCATATTTCTCCGACAAATTAGCTTTATCGCTTCCCATACCAGAACGTCCTTTATACAATTCACCTGTATTTTCATCCTTATAATAAACATAATCAGGGGTCTGGAAGTCTTTGGTAAAAACATAGCCGGCATCGTAACTAGCACTACCATCCAGCCACAGACCTTTCACCCAGGGGATATCCAGCTTGAAGGAAACCGTACTCTGAAGGGCTGTAGTTTTTATATCTCGTGTTCCGCCGGCATCGCTGACCATATTCAGGATATTTTCACTCCCACGGTTAGGCATCAACTTATCGGTTCCGGGCCAATAAGGTTGCCAGCTGGGCAGATATAAAAAGATATGGCTATAGGTTTCATTCGTCGAGAAAAACGGATAATGATTGTCATCCACTTTTCCTGCCAGATTCATCCCTATCTGAAGGTATTTTGTTACCTGCACATCGATATTGGAACGCAGATTGTATAATCTGACATCCGTTGTTCCATTCTTATAATGTCCGCTTTGGTGAGACTCACCCAGCGACAAATAATATTTCAAACGTTCGTTACCTCCCGATACCGATAAGTTCACCCGATGCTGCGGCGTCAACTTCTTGGTAATAAAACCATACCAATCCGTATTCGGGTAATTCGGATCCGAACCGTTCCTGTATTTCTCCAATTCATCCGCAGTGTATCTCGGAGCACGTCCTTCGCCTTCTTCTATTTCATTATATACTTTAGCATAAGTATAGGAGTCGGCCATTTTAGGGGTACGTGTGGATTCCGAAAATCCTTGATTGTAAGAAAAATTGACAGAAGGCTTCATGGTGTTTCCGCGTTTGGTTGTTACCAATAAAACACCATTGGCTGCTCTTGCACCATAAATCGCTGCCGAAGCATCTTTCAACACAGATATATTTTCAATATCATTCGGATTGATCTCACCCAGACCTCCGCGTTCCACACCATCGATCAGGACCAGAGGAGAGGAATCTCCCGTCGTACTTTTACCACGGATGAAAATGGACGGATCGTCCCGCCCCGGTTCTCCCGAACGGTTATTGATAATAACACCGGGCAAACGTCCTATCAGAGAGTTAGCGACATTGATCGACGGACTCTTCATTACTTCGTCTCCTTTCAATGAAACAACCGACCCGGTAACAGATATCTTTTTCTGTGTACCATATCCTATAACGACAATTTCATCTATCTGTTTTGAATCTTCATCTAATTGAACAGCCATAGGTTGTCGGTTATTGGCAGATATTTCTTTCGGGTTATAGCCGATATAGGTTACCTGCAAAACGGCATCAGCAGCAACCGATAATTCAAAATATCCGTTCATATCCGTAACTGTGCCATTGGTCGTTCCCTTTTCTACGACATTCGCTCCAATAATACCTTCCCCGCTGTCGTCTTTGACATATCCACTCACTTTCTTTTGAGTCTGTTCCGTTGCTTTCTTCAAAATCAGATGATTTCCTGATACTTCAAAAGATATTTTAAGCGGAGGCAGCACTTTATCTAAAACCGATTTGAGAGTTTCATTAGTGGAAGTCACAGAGACAGGCAAATCCGAATTGATCTCATTATAAAAGACAAATGTATAATCTGTTTGTTTCTCTACAGAAGAGACCAGTTCTTTTAAGGTACTATTCTTTAGTGACAAGGTCACTTTCACGGATTGGGCAAATCCTACATTGGTAAAAATTATTGATAACAACGTAATTATTAACGTTTTTCTTATCTTAAACATCTTCTTAAAATTTAAGGTTATAATAAAAATCGTATCTTTGCCCTTGAATATAAGCTCCCTATTCTATTCATTACGACGAATAGAATCTTCGAACAAGAGTTATATTGAAGGTCGCAGGCATTATGAATGACGGTTCATAATGCCTCTTCTTTACTATACCAACAGGCAAGTAAAGGGGCATCTGCTATTTATATCTTATAGTCACCTCCTCTCCGTTTATTTTATAGTCTATAGGAGTTATCTGATCAATCAGTTTCAACATCTCAGTCAATGACTCCGTTTTCAGAGTAAACCAATAAGAATAAGACGAATTTTCATTCTCCAACCTGATCTTTACCCCATACCAACGTTCAATTTTCCTAAAGACGTCATAAAGGGAATCTCCTTTAAACTGCAATTTATTCAACATCCAGATATTATAAGTCTCTGCATCGAAAGCAGAGACATTCCAGCTGATATCCGATTTAGCAATCTGAACTTTCTGCCCCGGGACCAACCTGGTCAGCAAGTCATGCTCCCGTGTAGTTTCCACAGAGACACTTCCCTTATCCAAGGCCACTGAAATAAAGGGATCGGCAGGATAATCAGTCACAGAAAAACATGTGCCGTGCACCAGGACATTGACTGTACCGGTATTCACTATAAATTCATTCTTCTCATCATGCACGACATCAAAGTAAGCTTCGCCCTCCAGTTTTACCAATCGCCGGTTTTTAGAAAAGTCTGCCGGATAAGTCAATTTGGAATCGGAATTCATCCATACCTGTGTCCCGTCAGGCAGTATCAGCTGGGATTTTTGTCCGGAAGGGACGATAAATACCGCTTCTGCAGTCAGATCATTTCCATTCGTACGATAAAAGGCGGAAAGCCAGACAGAGAAGGAAAGTCCAACCAATAAAGCGATAGAAGCCGCAACAGCAACAGCTTTATATAGTTTCTTCCTGGTATATAAAATTGTCTTTACCGGTTCATTGATCCGGGATAATATGTTACCCCACATCTTCTCACTGTCAGGCACTACAAACCTGGAAAAATCAGCATGTGCTATTTCCCACTCATGCTGATATTCCCGATACAATCTTTCATTTTCCGGTGATTGGGCGCGCCATACTCTCACTTCCTCCGATTCCTCCTCAGAAGCCTGGTTTACGAAGTATTTCGCCAATAGTGTATGAGGTATTTTCTGATCCATTTTTTATGTTTCTATATAATAGACACATCCCACCAAAGAATACCCTTAAAGCAAAATAATATTTTTTCTGATTTCCTGAAAATTACAACAAAGTGAGCAGGAACATGAAGATATCTCCTCCTTCTTTATAATGTGACAACATCCTCTCCCTTATTTTTTTTAACGCGATACCCATCTGGGCTTCAACGGTTTTTACTGAAATATCTTTCTCTTTCGCAATCTCTTTATAAGTTTTTTTCTCATCGCGGCTCATCAGGAAGATCTCCCGGCATTTAGGGGGTAAAGTCTCGATCGTATCCTGTAATAATAAAAAAAATTCTGCCCGGTCGATACAATCCTGCGCCTGCCTTTCTTCCAGTTCCATTTTAGCCCATCGCTCCAATACGATCGTTCGTGTATGTTCATTTCGCAAGTAGTTCAACATTCTGTTCCGGGCACTGCTATACAGATAGGTTTTGAGATAAGTAATATTCAAATTGGCGGACTCTTTCCAAAGATATACAAAAACATCCTGTACGACTTCCTCAATAGCTTGCTCATCGTGAGTATAGTAATTGAGAAAATAGCACAGTTTTTCATGGTACAATTTATATATACTATGGAACTCCTGTTCACTCATCCCCTTAAATATTAGACGAGCAAATATACTATATTATTTAGTTATCTGAACCGTTTCTCCAATTCTTCGTCGGTCAGCAGGGAAATGATCGTCTTTCCATCCGGTGTCAGATTGGAGTCAGGACAGGAGAATAAGGTAGCGATCAGATGATCCATTTCATCTGCCGACAAGCTTTTACCCGGACGTATGGCGGCTGCTTTAGCCAGAGACAATGCGATTGATTCGCAAATCTCTTCATGCACCTCACAACCGGTCTCGATCGCCCGGTTCACAATATCCTTTATCAGCACCACCTGATCCACATTTTCCAATCCGGACGGCAATCCGTTGACTGCATAGCTGTTGTTTCCCAGGTTTGACAATTCAAAACCGATAAAACGCATATCCTCCAGCAAAGCGGGTAATACGGCTGCTTCAGCTGCTGTAAATTCGATTATTTCCGGGAAAAGGACTTGCTGAGATGCCCCCTTCTGCTGCCGCATATTATTCAGATACTGGTCGAACAAAATACGGACATGTGCCCGGTACTGATCGATCAAGGCCAATCCAGACTTTAACGAAGTAATGATGTAACGGCCTTTGTACTGGTAACAAGGAGTAATCGTGTCGGCAAACAAGGCCTCGCCACCTGAAGACGGCTGAACCGGTTCCGGCATAGCATTTGCCTCTGTATCGATCACCTCTCCCATCATCTCCAGATCTTTACGCACGGCATCCCGATCACTCTCAAAACCCTGGTAGAGTTGGGACCAGTCGAACTCCGACTTCCGGGAAGACGAAGAGGACGAAGCCGATGACGATGAAGGAGAATAAGAAGACGGAGTAGCCGTCGACTTGAACGGATTATATCCCGAATCGAGCTGCACGGTAGGAGCTTTAAAGCTATCAGCCTCCTTGATAGGATTATAGACAGGAATATCTATCGCATCTTCCACGTCAAAATCAATGGTAGGAATAGCACTCGATTTGGCAAGTGCCTCACGGGTGGCCGCCATCAGGATCTGCCAGATAGGCTGCTCATTTTCAAATTTAATCTCGGTTTTGGTCGGATGGATATTTACATCGATCGTAGAAGGATCAAGCGTAAAATAGATAAAATAGTTGGGTTGTTCGCCGGGAGGGATCAACTGTTCATAAGCCTGCATAACAGCCTTATGGAAATAGGGATGCTTCATGAAGCGACCGTTCACGAAAAAGTATTGCAACGCCCCCCGTTTCTTAGCAGAATCGGGACGGCCTACGAAACCGGAAATAGTAACCAGCGAGCTTTGTGCATCCACAGAAAGCAATTTCTGGTTCAGGTTTTTGCCATATACATTGATGATACGCTGGCGCAGACCTGACTCCGGCAAATTAAATATTTCCGTATCATTATGGTTCAGTACCAAACCGACCTGCGGATTGACCAGCGCGATCCGTTCGAATTCGTTGATAATATTGCGAAACTCCGTCTCATTCGATTTCAGGAATTTACGGCGGGCTGGTACATTAAAAAATAGATTCTTGATCGAAAAAATACTACCCTCGGTACAGGCATCCGGCTCTATATCCTCCAGGGTAGATCCGGCGATAGATAGTTTCGTGCCCAGTTCAGTTCCTTTCAGACGTGTACGCAGTTCCACATGGGCTACCGCAGCAATAGAAGCCAATGCTTCTCCGCGAAATCCCATGGTATGAAGAGAAAAGAGGTCTTCGGCCGAAGATATCTTGGAAGTCGCATGCCGTTCGAACGCCATACGGGCATCCGTTTCGGACATACCTTTCCCGTCATCGACCACCTGGATCAATGTACGGCCGGCATCTTTTATGTTCACCTGGATATGACCGGCACCTGCGTCGATCGCATTCTCAACCAGCTCCTTTACGACGGAAGCAGGACGCTGAATAACTTCACCGGCCGCTATCTGGTTGGCTATACTATCGGGGAGTAAATGAATTATATCGCTCATGACCAAAATAAAAACCAAAGTAATGCCCCGAGGATAGCAATGGCTAAGACCAGTTTAGCACTCTTATATTTACGGCTTCGTGCATCGTCGCCTCTGTCAAGGCTTTTTTTCAGATGGGAAGTACCTTCAACGAAAGTACCTTTAATCTGCGGCTTATAATCTTCCAGCGGTTCCTCCATTCCCATCTCGCGCTTAATTTTACGCATGCGTTCCTCCATCGCCTCTTTATGGGGATCCCAATAGATCGGCTTATGATTGAACTGCCGGGGCTTACGTGTATTATAAAATGAGAAAAGTGCCATGACTTAATAAATTTAATAATTAATGCTATTGCTCATGTTTAAACTTATTGCTTCGAACCGGGGCGTCTTCAACCTTCTTTCTCATCACCTGATAAATATCATCTTTGTTTTTCGGACGCAGGTAATCAAACCAATAAAAATCCTTCAGCGTTTTCTGTTCCGGCTTTAAGTCGGGTATCGGGGTAAGACTTCCCTGCGGACTGGGCCATATCTTCAACCGCTCAAGCGCATTCTCTTTCACCCAGATTGTCAGGAATCCGCTCTTGGTCTCATTCAAACCGATCATCGCCCCATTATCCAGCGGGTAGAAGATAGATTCCGCATTCCCTTCGACATCGATCTGCCGGACAGCCTGACCTTCAAAATAAGCTTTCAGGTCATTTCCTTTCAATTGATTATAATAAGACGAATCGAGATGCTGCACCGCAAACGCATACTGGATCACATGTGCATAATCGATCGTACTGTCATTCATATAAATAACGATCGTATCGCCGGATATCTGATATTGCTCATTCCATAGAATCGGATCCTTATACATATATAATATAGAATCACGCGAATTAAATTGCATGGAATCACAAACACCTTGCATATCGGTACGATAAAAACGTACACCATAAAAAGCTTTTATCTCACGGGCGGTCGAATCGATCGTCGTCATCTCGAGTGTATCGGCATGCAGATACAATGTATCTCCCTGTGAATACTCCAGGAAACGTGCACTGTCGGTAGCAAAAGCATACTCCGTCCGTTCATTATAAAAACCGTACTGGCCCTCCAGCGTCACTTTCTGGGCTGTATCACGCAGACACATATTCCCGAATGCCTCACCAAAACCGGCATCCTTATCATACGAAATAGAATCACCGATCAGGACCCTGTTACCCGAATAGACTTCAGACTGGTCCAACAACAAAGCGGTATTCGTCTCCGTATTATACCATCCACGGGAAGAGTGGATCGTTCCGCTGTCGGAAACAATAATGGAAGGTCCCAATATAGTTGCGATCTTCGACTCCGTATCGTAATGAAGCGTATCCGAATAAAGCGTGAAATTCGGATTTTCCAGACGTACGCTATCATTAAAAATAGCCAGCTTCGTTCCCGGAGAATATTGTCCGTAGAAAGAAGACAACTGATTCAGGGAGTCAACGATCAGACCTCCGTCGAAATAATAACCGATATCAGGAATACGTTCATAGTTCAAGCTATCGGTAAAAAGCGTCACCTGCCCGTTCTCCATACGAACATTTTCCCGCAGATAAGCGATCTGCGTATTCCCGTCATAAAACAGGTAATTTCCATACACGAACAAGGTATCCCCCTGCTCCATCCGCACATTGCTGAAAGCTTCCAACGAGTTGGTCGTCTCAAAAAAGTAAGCACTGTCGCAATACATGTATGAACTGTCATGCCGGAAAACGACATCTCCCCGCAAAAACTGGGCATCCGCCTTGACTTCCTTATCAAAAGACAAGGTGTTGGCATGGATCAGATACACCAATGTTTTTTGAGGTGTAACCGTATCGGCGGTAAGTGTCTCTCCCTGACGGGAGATAGTATCCTGTTTCATTACAGGCTGTATCTTTTTCTGCGGTTCAACAGTCGCGGTATCCACCTTAACGGGGATCGTATCCTGTTTAACGACCTTAGCTTTAGCAGATACCGAATCCTGCCTGACGGGAATAGAATCCTGCGTTTGTGCAAATACACAAACCGTCAGCAGACAGAATAGTCCTGTAAGAAAAAACTTGTTTACAATTTTCATTCTTTCACCCAACCCGGATACTTGAAATCGCAATTACGCCATCCTTCGGCAATACGTACATAGGTTGACTTTTGCTTTTTCTTGATCCACTCGTCCAATAATTCTTCTCTTTTCCGTTGTTCCACCAAATTCTTCATTGCCTGGAAGTCATCAGAAAGATTTGCCTTATGTTGTTCTGTACGGGATTTCAGTTTCACGATAGCAACCACTTCCTTTTGTTTGTCGGTAATCATGGTAAATGGCTTGGAGATGTCACCCACCTGCATATCATATACAATCTTACCTACTTCCTGGGGAAGTTCCTGCATTTCAAACTTCGGAGTACCGTAATTATTTCCTTCATGGTTCTGATTAACCATCAATCCCTTGTTGTTACGGGTGTCTTTATCATAGGAAACGAATGTAGCGGCTTCCTCGAACGAGAATTTGTCGGCTTTCAGATCCGTATACAGGGAATCCATACGCACTGTGGCCTCTGTCAGTTCCTTTTCAGATACTTTCGGCCTTAACAGAATATGGCGGCAATTGATACGGTTACCACGTTTTTCGATCAACTGGATGATATGGTATCCATATTCAGTCTGAACGACTTGCGACACACGTTTCGGGTCAGACAGGTTGAATGCCACATTTGCAAACTCGGGCACCAGGTCTGTCTTACTCATAAATCCCATTTCACCACCACGGGGTGCAGAAGCAGGGTCTTCCGAATATAAACGGGCCAATGTGGAAAATTCCATCTTACCGCTATTGATCTGTTCAGTAAAATCGCGCAGACGGGCCTTGATGGCATCAGTTACGTCAAACGGAATCTTCGGTTCAAACGTAATGATCTGCACTTCCACCGTTGTCGGGATAGTCGGAAGGCTGTCTTTCGCCAACTGGTTATAGAACTTACGGATCTCGGAAGGAGTCAGTTTGATCTCACCGATCAGGTTACGCTGCATTTCCGATACGATCTGCTGTTCGCGGAACTGTTCCTTTTGCTCGTCTCTGATCTGCGAAACCTTCTTTCCGTAATATTCCTCTAGCTTTTCCCTCGATCCGATCTGGTTGATCGCCCAGTTTATCCACTGGTCGGCCTGTTGTATCACCTGGCTTTCACTGGCCTCGATACTATCGATCTTCGCCTGGTTCAGGTACAATTTCTGTATTGCCATCTGCTCAGGAATCGCACAATAGGGATCGCCATCCAGACGCTGTCCTTCGTTCTGCATAAACAAACGTCTCGCTTCTACGTCCGAACGTAAAATAGCATCATCTCCTACCACCCACACTATCTCATCAATCACATTATCCTTATCCTGTGCCATTGCCACACAAGATAAGCAGGCAAGAAAGAATACAGTTAAAATCTTTTTCATCATATTACCTTTATAAGTTACAAATTACGGTTCCGTATAAAACTTTACATCACCTCCTCTGATTCCATCTTTATATAACTCTTCTTCAAACGTCTTCAAAAAATCCACTTTCCGCTGATTGATCAGCATCTCTGTGATCTGCGAACTTGCATAATCATACGGAGCCACACTCCCTTCCGAAAGATACTCCTTGATATTCAGCAGATAGCAATAACTACTATCGGCCACTTCCACGAACTTGTTCGCCTTCAGATAAGCATTCGGATTGGATACATGAACGGGGATATTATCCATCACCTCGTCAAAATCCACCCATTTGTCGTAAAAGTAGTCATAAATAGCGGCATTCTGCACACTATACTTCTCAATTTTTTCCAAAGAAGCCTCAGAAGTCGATTTGTACCACCCCTTTACATCCGATAAACCGGGAGCATCCACCGGTATTTTCAGGAAAAGTCCTTTGATCAGGGCTTTGTCGAGTGTAAACTTTTTCTGATTCTCTTCATAATAGTTCAGCTTATCGCTTTCGCGGATATCAGCCGACAACTTTTCTTTGATCAGGCGCTCCTGATACCGGTAACGGACCAGCGAATGGCGGTATTCTTCTACCAGCTTGTCGACCTCTTCCTTTTCGTTTCCCAGGTTCCGCTGGGCAACTTCGTAAACCAGTGCATCCTTGACCCACTTTTTTACAAAGCTTTCGGCTAACAACAAACTATCCGCAGAGGACGCCCCCCGCGGAATCAGACTAACCACTTCCGAACGTTTCAACGTCCGGTCCTTCACTCTTACCAGCACATCCGCATCATCGGTAGGCTGGGTCCGTTTACAAGAACACAGCAAAGATACGAATGCTATAAAAATGAAGCAATACTTCATAACCTTCTCTTTCTTATTTCTTTAGTTTTTTCAACAATTTCCAATTAATCGTAACAGGATATTCCTTGTTCAACTCCTTCAACCAGGCTTTTTCCAACTCAGGTTGCTCGGCGGCAGGTTTACTCCAGACTTGCCGGTTACTGATATTGAACAACAGGATGCCATCACGATATTCCTGCATGAGATGTGTAAATTCAGGATGCTTCGTGATAAGATTTTTGCGTTCTGACGTAGTTACAATATCGCGTACGAACAAATCGAATACCTCCTGCATAAAATCACCGGCATACGTTTTTGTCGAGAACGGACAACGCTGGATATAATAGGCAAATTCGCTCTGCGGAAAATCCGTATCCACCAGATGGATCAGCGTCTTATTCATATCCTTAGCCTTTTCATAGAATTCCTTATCGGTCGGAAAATGATCATTGCACAAAGCAACCAGTTCGTCATAAGCTTCCGGATAGAATACATACCCGTATTCTTTTTTCATCCGTTCGTCGAACGCCTTATAATATTCAAAATTACGTTCTCCCTGTGCCATCAGACGTGACCAGGATTTTTTCTTTTCTTCAAAAGAGGGTATTCCGCTTTTGCCGATCAGTTTGATGATATGATAGCCGAAACGTGTTTTAACAGGTTTAGACAACTCGCCCGGAGTATTCAGAGCAAAGGCGGCTTTCTCAAACGGTTCGACCATCTCTCCGACACCGAACCAGGGTAATTCTCCCCCCTTCCGTGCAGAAGCACCATCCGAAGAATTTTCCTCTGCCAGCTCCCCGAAATCAGCACCATTCTGTACTTTCTGATAAACCTCTTCAGCCAGAGCAAGCGTTTCGCTATCGCTACGGGTGACAGAGTCTTTCTGGAACGGGATCAGAATATGGGCAACGTGGCGCATTCCGGGATTGGGTTTGCGGCTATGTAATTTGATGATATGAAATCCCAAAGTAGTACGAACGGGCATGGATAACTCACCCGGCTTCATAGCGTATGCCTGATTTTCAAATGCTTTTATCGTCTGCATAGGCAACAGGCAACGCGCATACTCGTACCCGGTCTGCTTTGTTGAGTCCAGCTTGGTTAGTTCCTGACCGACAGCGGCTATATCTTCTCCGTTTTTTATACGTTCATAAGCCTTCATCGCTCTCTCGTAGACGGCAACCGTATCTTTCGAAACCGTTTTCTCGGGCAGACGAAAGAGAATATGGCTTAATTCCAGCACCTCTCCCAGGCGATCGTATTCTGCACGGACAGCAGCATCTTCCCCTTCCTTATCCGATAAGTAACTCGATGTCAACTGAGCGCGGTATCCTTCCAGCTCGTCGGTAAACTCTTTCGTTTTGTCGAGGCCTTCTGCTTCTGCAGCTGCCACTTTCAATTTGAAGTTCTTATATAACTCCACATAATTTTCCAACGATTTACGATCAGATAAATTAACTTCACCATTCTTCCGCGCCATAAAAACAAATTCGTCCAAGAGAACCTGTTTTCCTGCCACAGTCATTACTACAGAGTCTGCCTTATTAGCGGCTTCTCCGGTTAAACAAGCGAATAATAAAGATAATACAAGTAACTTTTTCATCAAAAATCCGTTTATCATACTACGTACACATTACAAAAATAACACTAATCTAACGGATAGCATCCCCAAAAAGTATGCTACCCTATTAAATTAGTGTTTTTTATATAACGGCATTTATGCGCATTTATTATTCACCACGGCTATAATTAGGCGCTTCCTGCGTAATTGCTACGTCATGCGGATGGCTTTCCTGTACACCGGCATTGGTGATACGGGTAAACTTGGCCTGATGCAGTGCTTCAATATTATGAGCTCCGCAATATCCCATCCCGGCACGTAAACCACCGACCATCTGGTAGATAACCTCGAACAAAGAACCTTTATAAGGCACACGGGCTGCAATACCTTCCGGAACCAGCTTCTTCACATCATCTTCCACATCCTGGAAATAACGGTCTTTCGATCCTTTCTGCATAGCTTCCAGCGATCCCATACCGCGGTATGATTTGAATTTACGTCCGTTGAATATGATTGTCTCACCCGGCGATTCTTCCACTCCGGCCAACAACGATCCCATCATAACGGATGATCCGCCGGCAGCGATCGCCTTCACGATATCACCCGAATAACGAAGTCCGCCATCAGCAATCAAAGGAATACCTGTCCCTTTCAACGCTTTCGCCACATCATAGATAGCCGATAACTGCGGTACGCCGACTCCAGCGATAACACGGGTCGTACAGATAGAACCCGGTCCGATACCCACTTTAACGGCGTCAGCACCGGCATCCGCCAGGTATCTTGCAGCATCTCCTGTCGCGATATTACCTACCACGCAATCAATACCCGGGTATTGGGCTTTGATCTGTTTCAGTACATCGACCACTCCTTTCGAATGTCCGTGCGCCGTATCGATTACCAGGGCATCTGCACCGGCTTCAACCAAAGCGGCAACACGTTCAAAAGTATTGAACGTCACACCGACTCCGGCTGCGACACGCAAACGTCCTTTAGTATCTTTACAGGCAGACGGTTTATCTTTTGCTTTTGTAATATCTTTATAAGTGACCAGGCCGATCAGTTTATTATGACTGTCTACCACCGGCAACTTTTCGATCTTGTGCTCCTGAAGTATCTGGGCAGCAGCCTCCAGATCCGTCGACTGGTCTGTTACCACCAGGTTTTCCTTCGTCATCACCTCATCGATCGAACGGTTCATGTCTCTTTCAAAACGAAGGTCACGGTTGGTCACGATACCTACCAGGTAACCGCCTTCATCCACAACAGGTATGCCACCGATCTTATATTCCGCCATCATGGCCAACGCATCGGCCACACGTTTTCCTTTCGTGATCGTTACGGGATCATAAATCATCCCGTTCTCCGCACGTTTAACGCTTTGAACCTGCTTTGCCTGTTCAGCGATCGTCATGTTCTTGTGAATTACACCGATACCACCTTCACGGGCAATAGCAATAGCCATTTTTGCCTCGGTAACCGTATCCATGGCTGCCGATACCATCGGGATATTCAATGTAATGTTTCGTGAAAACTTTGTCGTGAGGTCGACATTTCGGGGAAGAACTTCTGAGTAAGCAGGGATCAACAATACATCATCGAATGTTAATCCGTCCATAACTAACCTGTCTGCAATAAATGACATAAAACGTATGCTTTAAAAATTATTGCGCGCAAATATACGATTTTTCCGGGAACTATGCAACGATTAAAAAAATCCTTTCGAAAGAAAATTAAAAAGGCCCCTTCCCTTTTGTTTGCGGGAAGGAACCTTTTTAATTCCGATCGGAAATGATCCGTGTATTAATTGGCCATCTCGGAAAGGAACTTAATGCGTACCAGACGAATTTCTTCTTCCGTATAATCGCCGCCTAATTCTTCGATCGCATCTTCCAGGTCATCCGTTTCGGAATCCTTGAAATATTCATAGATATCTTCTATGTGATCTTCATCCATCACATCATTTACAAAGTAATCGATATTGATACGTGTTCCCGAATAAACGATCGCTTCGATCTCATCCAGCAATTCGTTAAATTCAAGGCCATTCGTCAATGCGATCTCATCCAGGGCAACCTTCCGGTCGATCCGTTGGATAATGGAAACTTTCAGCTTCGACTTATTGGCTACAGTACGGACACGCAAATCTTCCGGACGTTCGATCTCATTTTCTTCGACATGCTTCTTGATCAGTGTTATGAATTCCTGTCCGTAGCGTTTTGCCTTACCGGCACCAACACCGGGGATATTCTGCAACTCATCCAAAGTGACCGGATAAGTCGTTGCCATCGCTTCCAATGACGGATCCTGGAAAATCACAAAAGGAGGAACTTCCAACCGTTTGGATAATTTCTTACGCAAATCCTTCATCATAGAATAAAGGACTGGGTCTACGGCACAGGTAGCCCCCCCGCGTACAGGAACTTCTGATTCTTCTTCCTCTTCAAACTCGTTATCCTTCGTTATTTTGAAAGATACCGGTTTCTTCATGAAGTCTTTTCCCTTCGGCGATATTTTCAGCAAACCATAATTCTCGATATCTTTTGTCAGATAACCGGCGATCAGTGCCTGACGGATCACCGCATTCCAGGTCTTGTCGTCTTCGTCCGTTCCGGAACCGAAGATTTCCATTTCATTGTGTTTGTAAGATTGAATTTCGGAGGTCTCATTCCCGACCAACATACTGACAATATAGTCTGCCTTAAATTTTTCTTTTAAAGTACTTATCACTTCAAGTACCGCACTCAATAACTCTTTCGCTTCCACTTGCTTTTTGGGGTTCAAACAATTATCACAATTTCCACAATTATCTTCCAGGTATTCTTCACCAAAATAATGCAACAGGACTTTACGACGGCATACGGATGTTTCAGCATAGGCGGCTGTTTCAAGCAACAGCTGCTTGCCGATCTCCTGTTCCGCTACAGGTTTACCCTGCATAAACTTCTCCAGCTTCTGTAAATCCTTATAAGCATAAAAGGCGATACACTGCCCTTCGCCGCCATCACGGCCGGCACGGCCTGTTTCCTGGTAATAACCTTCGAGACTCTTCGGTATATCGTAATGAATGACATAACGCACGTCAGGCTTATCGATCCCCATACCGAATGCGATAGTAGCCACAATAACGTCTGCTTTTTCCAACAGGAACGCATCCTGATTGGCCGACCGTTGTTGCGAATCCATTCCGGCATGATAAGCAAGCGCTTTGATCCCGTTTGCCTTCAGAATATCGGCAAACTCCTCTACCTTCTTGCGGCTCAGACAATAAACAATACCCGATTTACCTTCGTTGGCTTTAATATATTTAATGATCTCGCGGTCTATATTTTCATCCTTCGGACGAACTTCGTAATATAAATTAGAACGGTTAAAGGAGGATTTGAAAACTGAAGCATCTATCATACCCAGGTTTTTCTGGATATCATGTTGTACCTTCGGAGTCGCGGTAGCAGTCAGCGCAATCAACGGACGTTTTCCTATCTCATTGATGATCGGACGTATCCGCCGGTATTCCGGGCGGAAATCATGCCCCCATTCAGAGATACAATGGGCCTCATCCACTGCGTAAAATGAGATTTTCACATTGCGCAGGAATTCGACATTTTCTTCCTTTGTCAGTGATTCGGGAGCAACATAAAGCAGCTTCGTTCGGCCAGCCATAATATCTTCCTTCACCTGGTCGATCGCCGACTTATTCAGTGATGAATTAATAAAATGGGCCACTCCGTCTTCTTCGCTGAAATTACGCATGGCATCCACCTGATTCTTCATCAGAGCGATCAGGGGGGAAATTACGATCGCCGTACCTTCCATCATAATAGAAGGCAACTGGTAACAGAGAGACTTACCTCCACCGGTGGGCATCAACACAAAGGTATCATTCCCGGCCAGCACATTTTCAATGATTGCTTTCTGATTTCCTTTAAAGGTATCAAAACCAAAATGAGTCTTTAAATGCTCAGTTATACTATCCTTCTTCGCCATACTTATTATATTTTACAAACCGCAGGCATTACGCTATCTGCAAACGGTTTACATCTGATTTTTCAAACTTCTCCTTCGCATACTCCAAAGTAACATGGAGTTTCTTTTTCTTTTCAGACGGCATGCTGAACATAGCATCCATCATGATGGCCTCGACTATCGAACGAAGGCCACGGGCTCCCAGCTTAAATTCCAGAGCTTTGTCTACAATATATTCGTAAACGTCTTCATCAAACGACAGTTTAATGGAATCCATCTCGAACAGCTTGACATACTGCTTGATGATCGAATTCTTCGGCTCTGTAAGAATGCTGCGTAGCGTGCTCCGGTCAAGCGGGTTCAAATAAGTCAGAATAGGCAGACGACCGATAATCTCCGGGATCAACCCGAACGATTTCAGGTCTGTCGGCGTAATATATTTCAGGAAGTTGTTCCTGTCTACCTGGGCAGTTTCCTTGCTGGCAGAATATCCTACGACACGGGTGTTCAGACGCTGGGCAATTTTCTTCTCGATACCGTCGAACGCTCCGCCACAGACAAACAGGATATTTTTCGTATCTACCGCAATCATTTTCTGTTCAGGATGTTTTCTTCCGCCCTGGGGAGGTACGTTTACGATCGAACCTTCCAACAGTTTCAATAATCCCTGCTGTACACCTTCTCCGCTTACATCACGGGTTATAGACGGATTATCACTTTTACGCGCGATCTTATCTATCTCATCAATAAATACAATCCCCCGCTGTGCAGCATCCACGTCATAATCGGCAGCCTGCAACAGGCGAGTCAGAATACTTTCAATATCTTCTCCCACATAACCGGCTTCGGTCAGCACCGTCGCATCCACAATGGCAAACGGCACATGCAGCAATTTTGCGATCGTACGCGCCAGCAAGGTTTTTCCCGTACCAGTTGCGCCAACCATAATAATATTAGACTTCTCGATCTCCACATCATCCGAAGTGACTTTCTGAAGCAACCTCTTATAATGGTTATATACAGAAACAGAAAGATAACGCTTGGCGTCATCCTGTCCTATCACATATTGGTCCAGAAAGTTTTTTATATCCTCCGGCTTCGGCAGTTCCGCCTGGTCAAGCCCTAAAGAGCTTTTCCTGGCAGGCTGTTGTTCTTTTACAATTTCATACGCTTGCTGTGCACACTCGTCACAGATAGCACCGGATATCCCATTTATCAGCATGTTAACGTCCCGGCTGCTCCTTCCACAAAACGTACAAACGTCGCCTGTTTTGGCCATAGATTTTTTTGTTTATTAAATTGTCAAAAAAGACAAGGCACAAAAAAGGGCCTTGTCTCTATGTTTGTTATTTATTATTACGAACCAGGATCTCATCAACCATACCGTAAGCTTTCGCTTCTTCGGCAGTCATCCAATAGTCGCGATCGCTATCGCGTTCCACTTCTTCATAAGGTTTTCCTGAGTGAGTTGAGATAATAGTGTACAGTTCTTTCTTAACCTTCAGGATCTCACGAGCTGTGATCTCGATATCCGAAGCCTGTCCTTGTACACCGCCCAGAGGTTGGTGGATCATCACGCGTGAATGAGGCAATGCCATACGTTTACCTTTCGTTCCGGCTACCAGCAATACGGCTGCAAAAGAAGCAGCCATACCTGTACAGATAGTAGAAACATCACAACCGATAAACTGCATAGTATCATAAATACCATAACCGGCATATACGGAACCACCGGGAGAGTTAATATAAATGGATATATCCTTACCGGGGTCGCTTGAATCCAGATATAGTAATTGTGCCTGAATCACATTGGCCGAATAATCGTCGACCTGCGTTCCCAGGAAGATAATACGGTCCATCATCAAGCGGGAAAACACGTCCATCTGCGCAACATTCAGCTGACGTTCTTCAATAATCGTCGGAGAAATATAACTGCTGGTGATATTCATATAACTATCCAGCGCATTACTGTTCATCCTCAAATGTTTTGTTGCATACTTTCTAAAATCGTCCATAGTCTACTGTTTATTGTATAACCGAAAGTCATAAAAAAAGGGATTTCCCTCTGACTTATCGGAATAACAAAGTTATAAATAAATTTCTGAAAGAAACAACTTATTTGCTATCCGCTAAGATATTTTTTAGAGAGAAACCCCTTTTTCTTACTGAAACCATAATAAATACTATAGTTTCCGAAGAATAATATTATTCAAAGAGTTTGTTGAACTCTTCTGCTGAAACTTCTTTTACATCCAGTTCGACCTGTTCTTTCAACCAGGCAGCCAGTTTTTCTTCTACTGCACGGTCGATAATGTTCTGCAAAGTCTGCTTGTTCTTCAGCATGTCTTTTGCATAGTTAGCCAATACCTCTTCAGGAACAGAAAGCATACCGTACTGTGCAAACTGAGCTTTAGCCACACGTTTTGCAAAGCTTTCGATATCTGCATCTTCAACCTTCAGGTTATTGCCCTTCACCAGATTTTCCTTGATCAGCTGATATTTCAGGTCTTCGATGATCTGAGGATATTCTTCGTCCAGTTTTTCCGGTGTATTCTTTTCGTTTGCAGCCAGCAACCAACGTTTCAGCAATCCGTCAGCAAACTGCAGTTCACCGGCTTTCTGTACCAATATTTCGCGTGCATCCAGCAGGAATTTGAAGTCGCTCTGAGGAACAAACTGTTCTGCCAATGCTTCTTTGATCTTGTTCTTGAATTCTTCTTCGCTGGTAACAACACCTTCGCCGAATACTTTGTCGAACAACTCCTGGTTCAGTTCCGCTTTTTTGTGACGTGTAATTTCACTGATCTCGAAACTGAAGTCACCAGTGATACCGGCTACAGCTTCTTTATCGACTTTCAGGAAAGAAGCGATCTCAGCTTCAGCTCCTTCATAAGCCTTGTTCGGGTTGAAAACGATCACAGAGTTAGTCTTCGCACCGATAAATTTCGCTTTTTCAGCCTCATCCTTCATATAAGAAGGCATCAGTACTGCATCTTCGACAACGATACCGCCTTCTTTCGGAGATCCGTTTTCGAGTTCGGCAACAGTACCCTTTACCATGTCTTTTTCCTCAACTTCTTCAACCTGGTCGTAAGCGCCGAAGTTAGCAGTATAAGCATCTACCTGCTGGTTCATCATCTCTTCATCGATGGCAACCTGATAGTAAGGAAGCTTATCGTTCTTGCTCAGTTCGATTTTGATCTCCGGAGCCAAAGCTACGTCAAAACAAAATTCGAAATCTTCCTGCGTATCGAAATTAATAGGCTGTTGTTCTGTTTCGTTAGGCATCGGTTCGCCTAAAATGTTCAATTTGTTATCGCGGATATAATTGAATAGATTTTCAGAAACCAACTTGTTAACTTCTTCAGCCAGCACGTGCTTTCCATACATTTTTTTTACCATACCCATCGGTACCATTCCTTTACGGAAACCCGGTACATTTGCTTTCTGACGGAAGTTGCGCAGGCTCTTTTCAACCTGTTCAGCATAGTCAGCCTTCACTATTTCTAATTTCACAATACCGCTAACGGCATCAATGTTCTTAAGCGAAACGTTCATTCTGAATGATTTATTTAATTAATAGTCGTATCGAATTTTAGGCTGCAAAATTAGAGTTATTCTTTTAATCTCGCAAATTGTTTACTTAATTTGTTCTAAGTAAGCCCAATTTAGACACATATTATTTTTTTCAACCCAAAATCTTGTTTATCTAAAATAAATGTATTCCTTTGTAATGTGAAAGGGGAATTACCTTGAACGTAAATAACATTGTTTTTATTTCTTCATTTACTTGTTACTTGTCGATTTATCTATCATTGTTACGAAATTCCGGTTTACTACTTTCATCAGTAACAATTTTATTTTTTAATTATTTCTATTTTTATGAACATTTACATTGGTAACCTGAACTATCGTGTTCGGGAAGAAGATCTGAAACAAGTAATGGAAGAATACGGAGTGGTAGATTCTGTAAAGATCATCATAGACCGTGAAACAGGTAAATCGAAAGGTTTTGCATTCGTAGAAATGCCTGATGATGCAGCAGCGAAAAAAGCTATTGCAGAATTGAACGAAGCTGAATTCGAAGGTCGTCAGATGGTAGTAAAAGAAGCCAGACCGAAAATGTAATTCACTCTACCTCGAAAAAATAAAAAACTTCTACCTATATTTGGGCAGAAGTTTTTTTATGTCCGTATATTTATATTCAAAATGAGATTAAAAGGTATATACGCCGGTAAACCGGCACTGTTCCAGTTATTGCTCCTGCTACTCTGTCTTTTGTTCGGAGCCATCCTTTCATCCCTGATCGGCACGGGAATATTTTTCACGTTTCATGGCATCTCCGGTAATCTATCTCAATACCCCGGCATGATGCGGATGATGCAGTTTGTTTCAGCAGTGGGGACCTTCCTGTTCCCGGCATTAGCTGTAGCCTGGTTATGCAGCCCCGATCCGGCAGATTACCTTTGTATAAAACGAAATACGGATAACCGTGTCCTGGCGCTCGTACTGGTGAGTATGGTCCTGATGTCGCCGACAACCACCCTGACTGCATTGCTGAACAAGCAAATGGTATTGCCCTCATTCATGGCGCCTATTGAAAACTGGATGCAAACGCAGGAAGCACTTGCCGAACAGTTGACCAATACACTTTTAGCAGGCGACGGACTCCTGATAGTGTTATCCAATCTGCTTGTTATGGCCGTGATGGCTGGTATCACCGAAGAGTTTTTATTCAGGGGAGCATTACAACGTATTATCGGACAGTGGACCACCAACCATCACATTGTTATCTGGTCGGCCGCCATAATATTCAGCGCATTCCACCTACAGTTCTACGGATTCCTTCCCCGTATGTTGCTGGGAGCTTATTTCGGCTACTTGTTATACTGGAGCAGAAACATCTGGGTCCCTGTATTTGCCCATTTCGTCAACAACGCATTTGCCGTGATCGGTATGTCGGATAGCCGGTTGAAAGAAAATGAATTTATCTCCGGAGACATATCCAATGCCAATCTGTTACCTTATTCGGCACTGGCCGTCATTACATTATTATTATTCATTGTATGCGTACAGCATATCAGAAGACTTTCAATACAAAAACAATCCAACAATTATCAATAACTGATTACAGGTCTTTCTTCCGTAATACGAAGTCTTTACCCAGATACTTTTCGCGGACGATCTCGTTCTCTGCCAACTGTTCTGCCGTTCCCTGGAAAAGCACTTTTCCCTCGAACAACAAATAGGCACGGTCACAGATACTCAACGTCTCGTACACATTATGGTCGGTAATCAGGATACCGATATTTTTATGTTTCAGTCTGGCAACAATGGTCTGGATATCCTGTACGGCAATCGGGTCGACACCGGCAAACGGTTCATCCAACATGATGAATTTAGGGTCGATGGCCAGACAGCGGGCAATCTCAGCACGACGCCTTTCACCACCCGACAACTGGTCTCCCAGGTTCTTCCGCACTTTGTTCAGACCGAACTCAGCGATCAGGCTTTCCAGCTTCTCTTTCTGATATTCCGGAGTCGTCTCCGTCATTTCCAATACGGAGCGGATATTATCTTCCACTGTCATCTTACGGAAAATCGAAGCCTCCTGTGCCAGATAACCGATACCGTTACGGGCACGTTTATAAACCGGGAACTTGGTGATCTCCATATCATTCAGGAAGATCTTCCCTTCATTAGGTGTGACCAGTCCTACAGTCATATAGAATGTTGTCGTCTTCCCCGCCCCGTTCGGACCGAGCAATCCAACAATCTCCCCTTGTTTCACATTGATAGAAACATGGTTCACTACCGTACGTGTTCTATATTTTTTCACCAGGTCCTCCGTCCGGAGCACCATCTGTTGTTCGTCTGCCATATCCTAATTATTTACGGGTACAAAGAAACGCAATTAATTAGTTTTCCACAAGACTATTATCATTTCTTACAATTCCATTACCACCAACACCGGATTATCATCCTCATCTACACCAACTATTCCACCTTCAGCAGCAGTAGATGCATCAATAAATGAAGCGACAATATTACCGTTGACATACAACATCCTTGTATTAAGCAACACTTTTTTCCCAGACGGTAGACAAAGAGGAAATCCCCACTCTCCATTTTCACATAACAAACGTGACACTATTCTATTATCCTTTGCACTCCATACCTCATCATAAATCTGATTTTCAAACAAATATGTTATCAAATAATAATCAAGAACAGAAGATAACCACATCGAACGAATATAAGGGGAAGATGTTATATCCATTGGTTTCTTTGCCTCCTCTTCAGGAAGAGTATATTTTCCTTTTTTTAAAACACAAACAGGTTCAGCCCCTTTAGCTGTTACTGCGAAAATAGTATCTTCATTAGCAAAATTGGCAATAAACATATCCCGATTTCTACTATAATTAAGTTGCCAAATCATACAGAAACGTTCCATTTCCGTAAGGGTAGTATCCATTGGAAACAAATTCTCCCGAATATTCAAATCTTTATCAGTCACACAAAGTCTATAATCACCGACATCCCGTCCTTTTGCAACAGCAAAATCATCTGAAACCAAATGAACCGTATTCAGCCCCTTCTCTTTCAGCATAGTTTCTTTTACAAAATTACCCCTCAGATCATAAACTATATATTTCTCACTCTTCTGATCAAATACACTGATAGTAGAATCTTTCAGGTTCATAGAAACATAAGTAAGCCACGCATACTCCCCAGGCCCTTGTCCCTTCTTGGAAAACGAATGAATGATCTTTCCCTTCTTATTTGAATAAAAAATAGAACCCGTTTTCTGATCTACCATACAATAAAAATCCTTATCAATATGTATAAGTTGAGCTGATCCAAATAAAGCATCCGGAGATGTAGAAAGAGGAACATAGGTAATCTTTTTAGCAATACTATTCCACATAAAGGTATCAGGAACCTGCCTACCAATAGTTGCTTCCATATCAAAAACAGGAAGAGAGTCTTTATTGACATCCGACTCTTTTTTACATCCCATTATAACAAGAAAAATAATCTGTAAAAATATCAAACAACCCGTTTTCATAACCACTTCTTTTATCTAATTATCCCAAAAACATTTTCTTCAAGCCACATATAGTCAAAAATATAACATAGAACAGAGGATTAAGAACACTCCAATTCCCCATTCCGCCTACAGAAAACCAATTATACAATGCAGTTAACGAGCCGGAAGATATAGATATGACCTGACGTTTGATAATATCCTCATACTTAGCCCAAGGTCCTCCCGAATAGCCGGAACCACTTTCCGGAACATTAATAGCCTCCAAAGAGAAACACCCGCCAAACACATTCTCTTCAAAACCGGCCGGAGCTTCCGACGACAAAAAAGTAACGTCTGTCAGCTTGGTGCAGTTATAAAAAACCTCTTTTCCGATCGTTCGTACAGAGGACGGTATAATAACAGAAGCCAGAGATGTTTCATAAAAGGCGGCACGCCCTATATTTGTAACAGAGGCAGGTATGGTAACCGATTTAAGAGCAGAATGAGAAAACGAACCTGCTCCGATTGTCTTCACTGAAAAAGGAATTTCCAATGATTCCAAAGCTGTTCCATAGAATCCGGCAGCTCCAATCTGTTCCAACTCCGATTTTCCGGCAAATGTAACAGAGGATAATCTTCTGCAATCCGTAAAAGCCGCTCCTTCTATATTTGTCACCGAAGAAGGGACCACTATCGATTTCAGAAACGTCTTCGCAAAAGCGCCTGCACCAATCGTAGTAACAGAAGACGGGATCGAAAAAGAAGTCAGAGAAGTCTCGGAAAAAGCCCGTCCCCCGATCGTTTCCAGTTTCGAACCATCAATAGTGACCGACGACAATCTTTTACAGAGTCTGAAAGCCCCCTCTCCGATAGCCACGACAGAAGACGGGATGGTAACAGATGTTATAGCCGTTCTGGAAAAAGCACCATCACCGATCTTTTCAAGCTTCATGTTCTCGGAAAATGCTATGGACGACAATTTTCTGCATCCCCAAAAGGCAGCCTTCCCGATTGTTGCTACAGAAGAAGGAATAGCAACCGACCTGAGAGCTGTCTCATAAAAAGCCCACTCTCCGATCGTCTTCAAACACGCCTCTTCTGCAAATTGCACTGACGACAGATTCGAACAATTTCTAAAAGCAGCCTTCCCGATCCATTCCACAGTAGTCGGAACAGTGATCGAAGCCAGATATGTCTGATAGAAAGCATATCTTCCGATCAATTTCAAATTGGAATTCTCTGCAAATGTTACGGATGACAAATCCCTGCAAGCTAAAAAGGCTCCTGCTCCGATCGAAGTCACGGACGATGGAATATGCACGGATTTTACATGCGACATATATTTAAATATCTGATTCGGAACAATGGGAACTCCTTCCTCTATCGTAATCTGAGTGACAGAGTTCCTATCAGCAACACTAGCCTTTTTCCAATCATCAAAACCACCATACATCAAAATAGTCAATGTACCATCCTTCAGTTCATAACCAAGATCTTCCGCCGATAACTTTTCGCCGGAAACCAATAATAGTCCCAATACCAACAAAGTTGGAAAGAAGAAAGAAAAAGTTGTCTTAGGTGTTTTCATAATAATTCATTTATAAGATTGACAAAACGACCATCACTGGAAAATGATCTGAGGGGGTGCGAGCCTTATATTTACTCAAAGATACCTCTTTGGGAAAATTACCATTCTGTTCCTTCTGAGAACTTTCAGCCACTTCCGAACGGTAGGTATCGGTTAATACCCCATACTTTTTCACATCGAACTCTTTTGTCAGGAAAATATGATCGATACGGCTTTCGGTCTTTCGATCCGTATGAAAACCATTAAATGTTCCATTTGGCGCATAGCGGAAATCCGCAATTTCATACGAGTCACGCATGACACCGGAACCGTCCAACAATTTATAAGACTCACTGTTTTGATCGACATTAAAATCACCGGTCAGGATAGCAGGTAACTTTTTAGGAAACTCTTTTATTTTCTTCAAAATCAATTTCGCACTCTCGGCACGGGCTTGTACCCCCACATGGTCCATATGGAGATTGAAAAACAAAAAGGTAAAACCAGTCTGTTTATCCCGGAACTCTCCCCAGGTACAAATCCGGGGAAGAACTGCATCCCACCCTTTATTCGGACAGTCCGTTATCTCAGATAACCAGAAATTCCCATGTTCCAGCACTTCAAACTTATCCGTACGGTAAAAAATAGCAGAATGTTCCCCTGCCTGTTTGCCATCCTCACGTCCTATACCGATATAATCATAGCCAGGCATGGCTTGTTTCAAATCCTGTAACTGAGGATACAAACCTTCCTGGGTTCCGAATATTTCAAAACCGTGAAACTGTACCAGTTGAGCAATATAAGGATAACGTTGTCCCCAACCGTCTCCCTTTGTTGAATCCCCATTGTTGGCATACCTCAGATTATAGGATCCAACTATCATTGTTTGCGCCTGTAAAGTCAGTAAGGCGCAAAAAATAAAAACAAAAGAATAAATGATCTTTTTCATGGCTTGTATAATTAACGAATGCAAGGTAAAATTTTATTTTCAAAAACTCAAAAGATAAAGCTATTTAATCATCTCACTTTTTTCCATAACCAATAGACAAAAGAAAGCAAAAACAGAACCAACACCCATCCGGCAATATGTCCCGGTTCATGTTTTGTTATCACTTTCTCCGTCGATATAATGCTATTAATGTCCTGCTTTTCTGTTGCACTCTTCTTTGTAGAAAGGACTTCTGCAGAATCCGTCATGCTCCATTCTTCCGTAACATACGCAACACGTTCCACATGCTGCTTGCCTGAGCTATCCGGTGAAGAAAAATAAATTTCCTTCAATCGGGAGTTACCCCGCAAATGCTTCTGCCGATCATAATGTAAACAGGATGTATCCAACTGTATATACACCATCGAATCCTTATACGCATAAAACTGCTCCCTGCTTCGATTGCGTGTCACACAGCCGGATAATCCTATCACCGCCAAAAACAAGTAAAGAACAGCTCTCATTTGATAATCACCTGGCGACGGTTCTTACCCGTCAATTTCAATGACAAATGGATAAACTCACGACGACGGTAATAAATTGCCTGGTCGAAATTCAAACGGCTTTTCTGTAAAGCCTCCAACAAGCGGCAACTTCCGAATGTATAAATATCGGCTGCTTCTCCCGTCATATGCTGCGAGTTAACAACACCTCTTACCAGACGATTCAATTCTTCACTCCGATAGCCACTGGAAATATGCATTCCCATAGGACAATCCGCATATTCCCGAAGCGGCTCCAATAACTTTCTAACCAGATTTCTAATCGCTTTCTGCGCTTCCGGTGGTGGAGTATTGTTCAGGCCCTGTTCTACAGCAACTGCACTGTAGATAAACTCCCCCATGTAAAAATGATCACTGATCCAATCCGGATGTTTGCATCTCCATGCTTGTTGCTTTACTGTCAAAGGCTTTTCAAATGTAAATTCTTTATTTTTCATTTTCGTTCTTTTTTATTTTATATGAATAATCTACCCCAAATAATGCTCCGGCAAACGTACTGATCTCTCCGAAAGCTACTAACACACTGTTATGTATCTCTCCAGCCGGAGCCACCCAAAAACCGGAAAAGACCAGGATAAGACCGGCTGCACAAAGCAGCACGGCCATTACCAGTTGAACATTCATTCTTTTCATCCTCGACCGGTTTACTCAATTTCCGGACGGTCCCCACCACCTCCGGGATTCTCCGCTTTTTCAACTTCCGGAGTAATCAATGAATAACCCATCGTTTTCTTAGTCTCACGTAAATCAAACCCGGGAGTGAAAACAATCTTCGGAGCACGAATCATACTTGCAGAGAACTTCTTTTTATCCTCTACGCCCTCGCTCCCGACCGTAATACGGAAATTACCGAATTCACCCAACTGAACAATACGACCATCCTGCAATTCCAGATCCAGAATATAATTCAGATTATCCAGTACCGCTTTCACATCTGCGCTCGAGACCGTACTTCTCGCAGCAACCAACTTGCATAAGCGTCTGATATCCGTAAATCCTGTACTTTTAGATACCGCATAATACAACTTCTTGGAATCTTTGACTCCCGGTTCTGACGGGCGCAGAACCAACTTGTAACCTTGTGCCATAATTAAAAATGTTTTTAGTGAATAATTAAGTACGACACAAAGGTATGTTGGCAGAAAAAGGCTAAAAAGCAATAAGAATAGGGCTAAAAAAAGACGTAACAAACTAATGAACAAAAGACTAGCATCATAACGAATCTTAAAAAGGTATTGAAAACACAGCTCTTACTGCTTTTCAAAAGCAGCGATATTTCACAATCATTAAGATCGACAAGGGGAGAATTGGGATAATATGTTAATCAATCTTTATCCCTTCAAACAACTCAAACAAATCATCCCTATCCGCTTTCGCATACCTGATCTTATCCGATAAACCCTTTATTTCCCAATCCACATTAAACGCAAATAAAACAGAAAAAGCCAACCTGGAATAAGAGGTTTTATGCTTTTTAGACGGCCGTTCCAGAAGATTCAGGATTCTTACAAACAGGTCTTCGTTTTTCAGGTCATACAGGAATTCACCCAGGACAGTCTCCTTACGTACAAACTCTACAAACTGTTGCCGTTCACTTTTTATCAGCGCAACCAGAAACTTTTGATAAACGACATCCAGACTTCTCCATTCAGAGAAAGCCAATCCGAAAGCTTCTTTCATAAAACCGGCTCTTTCTCTCGTCGGCAGGTTCATCACTATTTTACGGAAATGCTGGAGGGTAGGTTTGGCACCCAGCTGTACCATCAGTGAATTTTTCATAAAGTGCCGGGAAGGGGATTATTCATCCTTCCCGGCACGAAAGCCACTAAACGAGATATATTGGCTACGAAAAGATTTTAGAACCCCTCTTTCAGTATCTTTTTCAGTGGTTGAAAGAAGCGTTCTATCAAACGTAAATCATCAGTTACAATTTCGGCGGTGGCTTTCATTTCATGAGATACGGGCAAGCACTTCCCATAATTGGTGGTCAGTCCGTTCGGGAAGGCAATCTCCACCATATAATTGTCTTCCGCAGGCACCAACGAGATCGTCGAAACGATGCCGTTCACAATTCCAAATTCCTGATCCGGGAAATTCGTAAAACGCACGATCACCCGCTGCCGGGTCTTTACCTTTCCCGACCGTTGTAACGGCAGCAATGCCCGTCCGACCCAGGTTTCTCCCTCTTTGGGTACAATACGCGCAAACACATCGCCCGACGATAAATACTGATTCGGAGCCTCCTGAACAAGCAGTTGCACTCGTCCGTCCGAGGGTGCTATCAGACAATACGACATCTCCCAGGCATGGATCGCCGCCAGCAACTGCCCGACCGAAGCACGGTAATCACGGGCAGAAACATCTTTCGATGCCAGATCCATATATGCCGGTTGAATATCACCCAGCAACCATACATCCTGCAATAAATAATAACTCAGTCGTTCCGGCTCACCCATATAACGAGCTAATAATTTCTTTAATCGAAGTACATCTTCCGTCTTCGCAGGATTCTCCACCACAGCCAGCAGAGCATCCATTTTCACTTCCTGTCCGTTAAAGGCATAAAGTCCGCTGATCTTTCCCGACGAACGGGCCACGACCTTCACCACCGGTTCCCGGCTTGTCAATGTCATCTCCGTCTCAATCACATCCGGATAAATAAAAAAATAACTACCCACCAAAAGAGCCAGTACCACAACAAACAACAACGTAATACCCCATCGTACAATCCAGGCAGGGATTTGTCCCATCACCTCTTGTACCTCTTCACTGCGTAATTCTATTTTTTTTCCTGTTTCCATATGACTGTCCCCTATAAGGGTGGTTCGCGAACCACCCCTACGAACCCAATTCCAACTGGTTCTTCACCAATTTATAATAAACGCCTCGCTGTGCCGTCAGTTCCTCATGCGTACCTTCTTCCACGACCTGTCCCTTATCCAGCACCACTATTTTATCTGCATCCCGTACCGTACTCAGCCGGTGAGCTACAACAACCACTGTCCTTCCTTTATAGAACTGATGCAGATGTTCCATGATCTCCCGTTCGTTATTCGCATCCAGCGCATTTGTCGCTTCATCCAGAAAAATAAACTCCGGATTCTTATACACCGCCCGTGCGATCAGGATCCGTTGTCGCTGCCCCTGGCTCACTCCGTTTCCTTCCATACCGATCTTCGTATTGTAACCCAACGGCAACGAATCGATAAAATCCCGGATATTAGCGACAGTCACTGCATGCAACAACCGTTCCTTATCGATCACCTCCGCGCCTATCGCAATATTCTTTGCGATCGAATCTGAAAAGAGAAAGCCATCCTGCATCACGCACCCCGTACGTGCCCGCCATACATGCGGATTGATATTTTTCAACAACAGATCACCCACTTTTATATGTCCTTTGTTAGGATCATAAAAACCGAGCAATAACTTGATAAGCGTCGTCTTCCCGCTTCCGCTTGCACCGACAATCGCCGTCACTTTATGTTGTGGAATTGTCAAACTTACCTTCTCTAATACATAATCCCGATCCGCCCCGTCATAACTGAAACTCACATCTTCAATATGCAAAGCCCGGTTCTCAGGCAAAGTGTTCACTTTCATAGCCAACATTTGTTCTTCGTCTTCCCGCTGGTGGATCTCGCCCAAACGTTCCAGACTGATCTTCGCATCCTGGAACGAGCGGGCAAAACCAATAAACTGTTCAATAGGAGCCGTCAGCTGCCCCACAATATAAGTCAATGACATCATCATACCTAACGTCATTTTTCCGGAAACAACAGCCCGGGCGGCGAGAAAGGAGATAAGGATATTGGTAGTTTGGTTAAAAAACACCGACCCGAGCTGTTGATATTGCCCTAAAGCTAACCCTTTAATACTAATCTTAAATAATTTCACCTGGATACGTTCCCATTCCCAGCGTTTTTCTGTTTCACAATTATTCAGTTTGATTTCCTGCATACCGGTGATCAACTGGAATAGATTACTCTGTTCATTGGAAGCTTGTGCAAAACGTTTGATATCCAAGTCACGCCGATATTTCATAAATGCTAAGATCCAGGCGACATACAAGCCATTCCCCAACAAAAAAAGTCCAAGTATAGATAGATCGTAATATGCCAGGACAAAACCAAAAACTATAAAATTGACAAAAGAGAATAAAGTGCTAATTGAAGAACCTGTCATAAAAGATTCTATCCTGTTATGATCCCCAATACGTTGCATAATGTCCCCTACCTTTTTCGTATCGAAAAAATGAAGGGGTAAACGCATCAGCTTCGCCAGAAAATCAGAAATCAAAGCGATATTGATTCGGGTATTAACATGTAATAAAATCCAACTACGGATAAAATCAACTGACAACCTGGCAATAAAAATAACTAACTGAGCAATCAGAATCAGAGTAATAAAATTCAGGTTACTATCCCGAATACCGGTATCAACCAGACTTTGAGTTAGAAACGGCATGATTAACTGCAAGATACTTGCCGTCAGCATTCCGAGTATCAACTGAAAAAGTTCCCGCTTATAAGGAGTCAGATAACGAAAGAAAAAAGAAAATTTCCTATCTTTTCGTTCCTCCATTTCTCCGCGATCATAAAAGTCCGGTCCGGGTTCTAATAACAAAGCAGCTCCGGTATTTTTCCCTTGTACCAAAGTGCTACACCAGCAACGTTCCAACTCCTTTTCATCATAGGCAACTTTCTTGTTAGCCGGATCCGCAATATAATATTTTCCATTCTTTATTTTATAGCAAACAACGAAATGCTCCTGGTTCCAATGCAAAATACATGGCATGGGAACTTCTGTCCGCAATTGTTCCAATGTAATCCTCACCCCCATTGTTCGAAATCCGATTAGTTCCGCAGCATCGCTAATACCCAGCATCGATACTCCTTCACGTGAGATGAAAGCATGTTCACGTAAATATTGAACCGAATAGGTACAACCATAGTACTTCGCTATCATGCGGAGACAGGTTGGGCCACAGTCAAAAGCATCTAGTTGGTGATAATGAGGAAATATTCTTTTCATGGGATTAACATTCGATTTTATAACTAATTATCACAAAATTCTACTTACAAATCCATGACCAATCAGCGATCTCTTTCAATAAATCACCTCTACTCATTTTGCATACTCGAAGCAGTTCTTGTTTTGCTGACAAATTTTGAGATTGATCCACATATCCAGAGTTTAACTTTCTAGGATGGTATAAATGATAGATACTCCCTGTTACCCGGGATACAGGCAGAGCCAAAATCGTAAGCCGTTTTAACCGTTCAATATCTTCCGGTCCCCAACCGATAAAATACTCATTTTCCATTCCGGCCTGCATGTATTTTTCACGATCGACAACGAATATACCTCCGACAGTCAATTGCCCGAACATGGTCGGAAATTTTTCCTTTTCAGAAAGTAAAACTCCCCAGTCCAACGTCTCCCTGAAATTATCACTAATATCAGACGACAGACTATAACAAACTCCATCATAAGGATAGGATAAAATAGCATGCCTATTTCTTATATCATTTACTGCTTTATACAACTGTTCCTCAGGGACTAAAACATCCACATCCCACACTACTACAATCGGAGTTTTTGCCTGTTTTATCATCTCATTTCGATAATGAGTATGATGAAACACGGGATTATTATCCCGACAGAACAAATAATCAATTCGTTCACTCTCTTCTATATAAAGACGCTGCAAGTTATCTGCTTCCCAGATTATAAAATGTATATTTTCAAGATCCGAATACAAACGAATTATAGTTAGCAAGTTTGCTATCCGGATACTACTATCTACACGTATCGGTATAACAATAGTTACGTCCCCCATATCCGTACAGATCGAATTCTCACATTTCCTTGCCGGTAAAATATATTTTTGTTCCATCCTATCCCATAATTTCAAAGCCAGTTCATTGCATATATTATGCTGTAAAAAATGCCGTATGAACAATTTGATATCCTGCTTTTCAATCGTACTGATCGGGGATTGTTCTCTGATTTCAAAAGAAGCATAGCCTTCAACTCCCAATCGAATCAACAAAATATCCAAAATAGATAACAATACAGATTTGCTTATCACAGTACTCAAATTACCATCACCAGCATGGAGATCTTCTAATCTCCCTAAAAAATAAGAAGCTATTCCCATTAACCCTGTTGCATGGGTTAAATCAGTATGCATACGAAAACAAACTACAGAAAAAAGATACTGATCCCATTCTTCAAGAACCTCATCAGCCCGCCCTTCTATTAACCCGGTACAAATCATATACTGGATGCCACATCCAATACCAGCTAAACCGGTTGAAAAATCCGGATATATACTTAAATCACAATTATACACTGTATCTTCTATTATTGATACGGCTGTATCCATATTCATATTTCTGTCTTCCGACAATAAACGAATGGCAGACAAGATTTCCGGATGTATATTCTGAGGAGCTTCCATAATTACAGTTCTTTTTACAGGATATTTTCCAAAGGAAGATTCCACCCCGTACGATAATTATGTTTAATCAATCCGGCAGCAAACTCTTTAGCATTGATCGGATCCGACATTTTAGCATTAAACGAAGGATGACCAGCCTTGATTATAAAACCGTTTGAAATCATCTGCCGGATTTGTTCATTGTCACCGATATTCACAAATTCCATATTCGCTCCATCCCACTCCAATATTTTATTCAAAGATTGCAGACGAACTGCTAATACCCCCATCATGATCATTTCATTGAACGGACCCGCTTCCGAGAAATCAGATTTGGTTTTTACACGATTTTCCGGACTTTCCTTGCATGCACGTACCCAATCCTGTTCATGACCACCCTCCATCGCTCTATCTACACGGCGAATCGTTTTGGGAATATTCGGTACACGTCCGGAGAGCAGCCAGGGCCTGAGTCCGTAAGAGCCGCAAAGCAACGTATCCTTCGTTCCATGAAAAATTGTCAAACCACCACTCACTCCCATCAGCGGACGTCCCTGGGGAAATCCTGTCGGACGCTCTGGCATAAAACCACCATCATACCAATGAATTTCCACTTCCGGGAAATCCACTTTAGGCATGCTTTCCCGAACCGGATAAACAAATTTCACATACTCAGACTGTGGAGCACAATCGATAAACCCTGGTGAAGAGGCTGCTTCCACTGACACAGGATAACCTAATTTAAGCGCTTTGAATGCAGGATGCAGAACATGGCACCCCATATCCCCCAAAGTACCGGTTCCGAAATCCCACCAGCCACGCCAGTTCCAAGGGTGATAAATAGAATTGAAAGGTCTCATTTTAGCTGGGCCGATAAACAAATCCCAATCCAATGTAGAAGGTATTTTATGTATTCTGGAAGGAGTTTCCAATCCTTGCGGCCACATAGGACGATCGGTAGCGGTTTCAACTTTCGTTACTTCCCCAATTTCACCGTTCCAGATCCATTCGCATATCAGATCAATACCTTCGTCAGAAGCTCCCTGGTTTCCCATTTGTGTCGCGACATTATATTCTGCAGCCAACTTTGTAAGCAATCTTGATTCATAGACCGAATGAGTTAATGGTTTCTGGACATACACATGTTTACCTAATGTTATAGCAGTAGCAGCAATAATAGCATGAGTATGGTCAGGTGTTGCAACCATAACGGCATCAATATCTTTATCCATCTCATCATACATCCTACGAAAGTCTTTATATTTTTTTGCCCGTGAGAAACAATTTAAGACAGGTTTTGAATACTTCCAGTCTACATCACAAAGAGCTACGATGTTCTCCGTTTCAAAAACATGCTGAATATTTGTAATCCCCATACCACCAATACCAACGACAGCAATATTCAATTTGTCCGAAGGAGCTGTATGTCCATGGCTTTTGCCTAAAATAGAATTGGAAGCTATTTGCATATCAGACTGTTTTTATTTATAATTTTTACGCAATGAAATAGTTGTCTCCGTCGGGAAATCGTCAGGTACTGGCTGTGTAACATTGCCGGTTGCCGCCCATTCGGCACCGCGCAGCAATGTGACTTGAAATCCTGTACATTGCATTGCAATATTATCATCTAGTGTATTTCCAGCATGTCCTAAAGTCGTATGAAAAATACGTGCTTTCCCATAATCGACTGTAAATATAGCCATCTCATCACGCCCGGAACCTTTCGTTGCCGGATCGGAATATCCCCAAAATAAAACATCCTTAACGATACCCGGACCACGCATACGATCGTACAATTCATCCTGTTCATGACGCCATGCCACAGGCAAACCTCTCGTTACCGGATGTTCCGGATTGCTGCAATTAAGTACGAACTCATGCTGAAAGCCATGCGAACCGGCACATCCGGGAGATTCCTTATCATACACCAACCGACCATCCTGCATGTAAATATAAGGACCGGCCGTTTCATTACGATCTTCCCATCCCCCAAAGCCGATTATCCGGTTATACTCTTTCCAATCTCTGAAAGCATTATTTGCCGCATGATAGATTATTACACCGCCTCCTTTTTCAACAAAATCCAGAAAAGATCTTTCTGTTTCTTCCGGCCATCTATCCCCATTGTAGTCGAGTACGACCAATTGGTAAGATGAAAAATCAGGTTTAAAATTAGACATGATTTTCCCAGTTTCAGGCGATACAGCGACATTAACTGCAAAGAGACCGGAATTCTCAAGAATCAGCCGGATTGCAACATGACTGATTTGCCAGGCATGATTACTCTGCCCTGTCACTATCAGTACTTTAATTTTACCTTCTTCACAACACAAAGATGATTCATATATTTTCAATAGTTCAGTCGCATCGTATAAACCATTCGGTATGATGGATATCTTACTTCCCCCAAAACAGTTAGAATGCTCTTCTTGTGAAGCGACAATCCTGCAATCGAACGAATTCTGTAATTCTTGTGTTAATTTACAGCTTTCGATAAAGTTCAAATGAAATATCAAATCCTTTTTATTCTCGATATACAATTGAAGTAAATACACAATATTACGATAATATAACTCCCATTGTTCCTTACTTATCGTTCGTTGCACCGAAATAGCTGACGGGAAATACCAATATTTGATTCCACCTATTAAATCTGTCTGTATTTGAGGCTTTTCCGACATTAAATTTACGACACAAATATTCATATTACAGCCTTTACACGCTACAACCAGTTCACGGACATAAAGGTCAATGTCAAATATAGCTCTACACCAGGTATGATTGATTATATACAAATTCATTCTATATTACAATTATAACAAATGGATAATCATTTCCAGATGAATTTTGTTAGAACCCTTAATCAAGACATTATATCCTTTCAACAGATTAACCGACAGATATTGGCTCAAGCCCTCCACATCAGGAAAACAGGAATAAACAGAACCGGTAGCAGCAAATTGATTTCCACAAAGAAAAACTTTGTCAAAACCATATCCATTGAGCATCTCTATTATTTCGGTATGCAGTTTCAAACTTTCTGCACCCAACCCTAACATATCACCCAAAATAACAGCCTTGGGACTTGCCGATAATGTAGAAAAATTTGCCAACGCTGCATGCATACTACATGGATTCGCATTAAAAGTATCGATAATTAACTCGTTATGTAAAGTTTTTTTCCACTGCGAACGGTAATTGGCCGGAATATAACCACCAATCGCCTGGTTGATTTTCACGAAAGGAACATCAAAATAAAGTCCGACAGTTATTGCAGCCAATGCATTAAACAGATTATAGCTACCAGCCATACGGGTCGATACCGTATGGCGTATTCCTGCATTTTCCCAATTAAAACAGAGGCAAGGATCCGCTGTTACCACTTGTCCGGAAACAAACGTATCTTTACTTTCACCATAAGAAATTTGCTCTAATCCCTCGGCTATAGATTGGAGACTTCTGTTCTCTCTATGAATAAAGATCTTACCGCCCGATTGACGTAAATAATCATAAAGCTCCCCTTTAGTTCGCAGCACTCCTTCAAGCGAACCAAATCCCTCGAGATGCGCCAGTCCTACATTGGTAATAATACCATATTTCGGCCGGACTATTCTGGCCAACTCCCGTATCATCCCCGAATGGCAAGCTCCCATTTCGATAACAGCCATTTCATGCTCTGGCTTCAAACTCAGTAAAGTAAGAGATGCCCCTAAAGTTGCATTTTCACTTTCATGTGTAGAAACCAGCTTATATCGGGTAGAAAGCACTGCGGCTACCAGTTCTTTCGTAGTCGTCTTACCGCATGTTCCTGTAATGCCGATAACAGGCGTCTTCAACATTTGGTGATGAAAGTCGGCTAATTGCTCCAATGCTTTCAGAACATTATCGACTAATATGTAACGATCATCAGTTATAACGGTGGGATCATCGACAATAGCATAACGGCATCCAGCCTCCAACGCTTTTTCTGCAAATTTGTTTCCATTATATGAAAACCCTTGTATAGCAAAAAAAAGAGAATCCGGCGAACCTTTCCTGTCATCCGTACAAATGATCGGATATTGTAGAAAAATCTGATAAAGATCGGATATAGACATCAAAGTCAATCTATTCTTCAATAACCGATGAGTATTATTTTTAACAAACCATGAACCTGTAAAATAATGAATAGCAATTGCTTTTTGTATTTTTTTCTCCAATAGTTCTTCATCGGCTTTCCCGTGAATATAATCTTGTATCTCGTTTTTTGAAAATGGAGAAACAAGTGCCGCCGGGAAAATATCAATAGAACTTTTATCCGCATATTTTTCATAAAGATTGGTCAGCATTAACGAACCTGTTGTATTCTGCACCTCCCCATACTTGTCTCCTATGTAGGAAACAGACACAGATTGCAAATGCACAATAATAGCGTTGAAAAAAGGATGATGCGGAGGCGCAACCATTAATGCATTATTAAAACAGATACTTTTGCCGTATAAACAACAATGTTGTCCCGGCTCCATCGCAAAATAGCAATTACTTTCATCCTGTATATACTTATCAAAAGGTTCCAGACATTCATAATCGAAATCGACATACAAACCTCCAATTTTATAAAGAATCAGATAACGGATAACATGCCAGCGTTGAATACCGTACGGATATCCGAAGTAGATACTGATCATTTCGGGAAAGTAATCGTATATGAAATTGTCCATCCGGTTTTCGTCCCAAAACTCATATTTCCAATCCGGATTGAATTTTTTCCACGTTTCACCTAATGATTTATACGTATCTCCCAAATATTCGGTACGTCCTTCCCAAATCTGATGAATTATTTTGGGTATCATAATGATGAATATAAATGAATCATATTCCGACGAAATATTTCAGCAGAATAATTCGCCAGATATCTTTTTCTTCCATTTTCCCCCATTTCTTTTGCTTCCGTAGGATGCAAGAGCAAATACAGTATTTTTTGTGCTAAAAGCACAGTGTCTATTTCGGTATTATCAGGCAGTTCCGTAAGGGATATCTTCAGTCCGCAAGTATGATCTACCACTTCGTTCAGTCCCGAGGTAGCAGTAACAACTAAAGGTAATGCATGAATCATCATCTCAGTGGCTACATATCCGAAAGGTTCGAACAGTGAAGGAACTACACCTATATCTGCAATGCGATATAGCTCATACAACTCATCTTTTTCCAATAATCCGGTAAACGTTATTTTTGTACAGACCGTCTTTGCTTCCCGAAGGCAAGTGTCATAGTTACCACTACCTGCTATTATCAGGTGCGCTTCTGGACATATCTGCACTACCTCACAAAATGCCTTAATTAAATAACGAATGCCCTTCACTTCGTCAAGACGACCGGCAAAAAGAATTATTTTTTCTCCGGTACATATATTCCATTTCTTTCGTAAAAAGTCAAAATCGACAGAGGTATCAGGCACATCGCTTAAACCGTTTGGTATGACAGTTATATTTTTAGTATCCAATTCATAATCCTGACACAGTATTTCATGCATGTATTCAGATAAACAAATACAATGATCTACTTTTGAATAATATGATTTTTCCTCTTCGAACATTTTTTTTACTTCATCACCGAAGCTGTCGGAATCTACTTCGTTTAAAATGCTACGCAATCGTGTCAGATTATCAAAAACAGTAAATCCCCAGTGAGAAAAATGGACTACCGAAACAACTTTGCATTCGAATGTATTTTTCAATTCATCAGCAAAACTTCCACATTGAGGAAAATTCAAATGAAACAATAAATTGTTTTTGTCCTGTATATATAATTGAAGTAGGTAAACAATATTATGGAAATACATCTGTCTTTGTTCAGAAGGCTCCGAAACCCGTATATCCGGTATTGGTTCGGGAAAATACCAATACCGGATACCGTCTACTTCTTCCATTGTTATCTGCGGTTTGTCGGAAAGCAGGTTCACCAAATAAATACGTATATGGCTATTTTTTAGCGTAGCTATTAACTCTCGGATATAAGTTCCGATACCAAATACTGCCCCGCGGCGTGTTTCATTGAAAATATATAGATTCATTTTGCTGTTAGGTTAAAGGAGGAATGTCCATGAATGGTCCGTTTTACGGAGCGCCTCCAATCGTAAAAGTCCTTCACCGGCATAACCGGTAAGAAGTCCCATACTGACTGGCGGTTTCTCAGTATCCAAATCTTCAATTTGGTTTAAGATCGTATCAATTTCATTCTGATTTGTATCGTTAAGATACCGACTACTCTGGACTTTCCGAATGAAATTGCTGATTGTGGAATCTTCCAAACGGGAAAAAGAGTTTTTAGCCTCCCATTTCCGGCATTGTTCCAACAATCCGTTACAACTCTCATATCCTGATATTCTTTGCAAATCATACAAAAAACAATACACATCTGTTTGTTCTTCAGAAGGAATATCCGCCAGATTTTCTTCAAGCAATCGAACAATGTATCCTAAACACTCTTGTGCCTGGACTGCCGGTTCTTGATAACGCAATCTCGAAATCCAATAACGTCCATATCCGGTTAGTCCGTCATACATACTAAAGTCTTGCCAGGGATCGTACATCACAGCACGAACCATTCTTTGATCAAAATCTTCACAAATATCATCTTCTACAAGTAAAAAATCATTACGGATCAGATAATCAATCCCTACCCCAATGCCTGCTATACCTTTTTCATAATCAGCTGGACTGTTTAGATGTATTTGATTCTGCATCTCTCCAATCAAATCTACAGCATAATCGGCAAACAACATATTTTCGGTATACTGCGCATAATGAAAAAAGAAAATAGCCACCCCCATTTTGCCATGTACCAACCCCGGGGATTCTGTTAATGTACCGTTTAACAAAAGCATGTTGGCAACTTGGGATAACTGTTCTTCCATTGTCATAGACTGATATTGTTGCATATCTTATTTTTTATGTTTGATCAACATGATTACAGGATTATCTTCCTCTCCTAATTTGGATGCAATTTCTTTTAATCGCCCTTTTAAACGTCCTCCCTCGTAATCCTCTACAAGTTTATAAGCTTCTAAGTATTGACAGGATGGGATTTCTCTATTTAAAGGTACCGATTTCAAGAAGGCTTCTTCTTCATCTGTGTAATCACTATTATATACCTTATAACTGAATAGAGCCTTTTCCTGCCTGTCATATACTATATTGGAAAATGGAAACAGTCTCTTTTTTTCAATTATTTCCATAAAATAGTATCTATCAGTAAGTAAGCTCAACAAAAGAAATCGTTCAGGAGCCATAGAACAAATAGGAGGAGTTCTTACAATTAATGGCTTCATCGTGTTATTTGATGAATAACTATATATTGTGTCAGCTGAAATTTCATCCAACACATAATCATCAAAATAAGGAACTATAGGAAAGACAGATGAAGGCATAAATACACTATACATTCCAGTCTTTTCATCTTTAGGAGTCCTCATTACAATTGACTTTTTCTCTTCATAAGGAATTTGAATTTCTTTAGATATACTACCATCTAGTTTTGATATTAGCATAAACGATTGTCCTGTATGGAAAGCAAGAGAGTTATTATTATTAAAAGAATCATGGCAAATTAAATGTTCTTGATCAAAATCATACATATCAAAAAACAAGAAATCCTCACTGGTCGATAACTTTCGTTTAAAATTCCCTTCCAAATCGTAGACTAATATTTTTTTAGCATACATATCATTGACAAACAGTTCATTGTTGTTCTCATCCAATACAACTCGTGATAAAATGTTATATTCTTCCCCTCCTTGTCCTTTTCGATTTATCTTCCTCAAGGCTTTTCCACTACGGTCAAAAATATAAATGTTTCCATCATTGTCATGATTTGTCATAATAACATGATTACGACCCACTGCTAGAACATAGTTTCCACAAACAAATTCATTATTTGTTTCCAATGGAATATATTCTACATCCATAAAATCCTGAAGTACCAGTTTTTTCTGAGGATAACTAGCTGTGACATCAACAGTGATGAAGTTATCTTTATGGATACCAGACCGTTTACATCCCCCACATATTGCTATTATCAAAAGGATAATTATCTGTGCTGAAATTATTCTTTTCATGTTATCTATACTTTTTATGTTTGATCAACATGATTACAGGATTATCTTCCTCTCCCAATTTGGAAGCAATCTCTTTTAATTCTCCTTTTAACCGACCAGCTTTATAATCCTTAACAAGTTCCCAAGCCTCTAAATATTGACAGGATGGAATTTCTCCATTTAAAGGAGTTGATTTCAAGTAGGCTTCTTTATCATTTATGTAATCACTATTATACACTTTATACCTGAATAGAGCCTTTTCCTGATTGTCATATACTAAATCAATAATTGAAAAATCCATCTTTTTTTCAATTGCTTCCATAAAATAGTATTGTTCAGTAAGTAGACTCAGTAGAAGAAATTTTTCAGGATTCATAGATTGAATAGATGGAGTCCTTACAATAAAAGGCTTCATCGTATGGTTTGCGGAATACTTGTACAATGTATCTGCAGAAAGCTCTGTCAGTATATAATTATCAAAATAAGGCATTATAGGATAAACAGATGGAGGCATGTAAACAAAAAAGTTCCCATCTTTATCCCTCGGAGTCCTTACCACAATTGTTTTCTTCTCTTTAAATGGAATTTGAAGCTCTTTGGTAATACCACCATCCAGTTTCGAGATGAACATAAATGACTGACCAGTATAAGATTCAGTAAAATTATTTTCATTTAAGACATCATGACAAATGAAATTGTTTTGGTCAAAATTGTATATTTCACCAAACAAAAAATCTCCTTTTAGCGAGAGCTTTCGTTTAAAATTCCCTTCCAGATCGTACACTAATATTTTTTTCGCATACATATCGTTAACAAACATTTCAGCATTATCTTCATCTAAGATTATCTGTACAAAGCTTGTATATTCTTCACCACCCTGTCCTTTATGGTTTATCTTTTTCAATGCTTTTCCTTTCCGATCGAAGATAAAAATATTTCCATCACGTCCCCCTATCCTGTTTGTCGCAACTATAACATCTTTACCTACAGCTTGGATATTTCCCTGACAAAGAAATTCATCATTTGTTTCCAACGGTATATATTCAACATCCATGAAATCCTGAAGAATCAGTTTTTTATAAGGATAACTAGCCGTAACATCAACTATGATGAAATCATCTGCCAGTTGTTTATTCTCTCCACATCCTGCCGCTATGACCATGAAGAAAATTAAAATTGAATTTAGATTTTTCATAAACAATTGATGTTATGGTTGTACATGACAAAGATTCGGACGACCAATCTCTATTTCATAATTGGAAGGAGATGGACAGTGCCATTGATATAGACAAGTGTCACATGGTTGCTGATTACGTACACGAAGCCATGATTTACCTTCTTCCAATTCTTTAGAGATAACATCGTAGATACTGTGTGTCTTTATATTACCTAATACCGGATGGTTGATGTTGGCATAAATATCACCATCAGGCATAATATTGATTTTTCCAAAATCGTAAATATTCATGGATTGATTTGTAAAGAAATCATTAATAGACATGGACGTTGATAAAATATCTTCTTTAGAAAGAAAAACTTTTTCTTTAAAAAAATCTATATTATCACCTGTATACACTGGTTTTAACTGATATTTTTCAATACTAAATTCTTCTACAAGTACCTTTGCTTGTTGATAGTCATCAGATGACGAGACCTCAAAAATATATTCAAATGGTAAAGTTTGATCAAGCAACATTTGCCTTGAATGATTCCACTGTGACATATCTACAGGAAATCGAACCAATATTGAATACAAAAAATCATTCTCAAAATCTGGTTGTAAAGATATTATATTAGTATATGGAAATATCATATTCTTCAATGAAGAAAGTTGATTCAAAAAAGATAATAATATCTTGTAATTTTCAATATTTTCTAAATATCCTATAATATTAATTGTTGTACTTACCGGTAAGGATTTCAAATATGAAATAAGACTATTTATATCGCTACTATCATCGACATAAATAGTGATTTCAGATAAATATATAAGAATCTTTTTCCCTGATGCAAAACTATGTTTTTTAAATATTTTTTGGGTATCTGAATAATTAAAATAAGGTAATATTTGAACAGGTTTACCCTTAGATAAATCAACATCAATAATATCCCCCATATATTTTTTTAAGAGTTCATTGATAAATCTTTTAATATCTTGTTGTTGATACCTTTCTGAAGTTAATAAAACAACACCACAATTTTCTTTCTGAAGTATTCCATTCAATAATTCAATAACTTCGATTTTATCTGTTTCAATGAATGCGCCATCTAATGTATTATACAATAAAGCACAATTATTAACAATACTAATATGTACATACGGTTCTATTTTGAACCAATAATCTGTCAAACTTTTTTTAGAAATCATACAATTACTACATTTTCTGTTATTGATAAATTATCTTCCGGATACTTTTCAAGAAAAGAGAAAACCCGATGTAGCTTACGATCAAATGTACCTAGATCATGGAAACCTTCACATTTAAACTCTTCTGCATCCAATTTATTCAAATTGCTATTATTCATAACAAACATACAGATATCACAAGACTTATTTGCATAGCACTGCTGACATTTTTCTTTCACATGCTCGTAATAAAAATTGTATTGACGGGTAATTTTCGGAACATCTATCATTACCGTTTCTCCAACTTCTCCCACCGTTAATTTGTGATAGCTAACTTTTTCACATAACGCTAATTTACTGTTTGTAGTCAACATTAATTTTTTCCAAAAAGGCAAACAAGTACTAGTTGGTAGATATTTTTTTTCTCCTGGGAATAAGTCGATTATATTTGAAACATAATAATTTATCGAATAATTTTTTAAAAAATCGGTCAATTCCTTATACTGTAACATTTCCTCATGAGGTAAATGATTAGATTGATCTTTTATATACTCAGCCTCACTTTTTCTTTTATCATGAAACATTTTGTTAAAAAGTTCTTCTTTATTCGGACTCACATCACAGGGATTCAATTCTGCAATTCTTGGGATTTTATGATATCTTGAATAAATGAATTCATAGATATCTTTAACTGAATTTCGATTATGTAATACAGCATTGAAATTTACATGATTTATAAAATATTCAGGGTAATCCCTTTGAAGCATATCTATGTTTTCAATAACCTTTTCGAAAGAGTTTTTTTTATTTCCTCTATAAGAACGATAACTATGATTCACTTCATTCCCATCCAAACTTATAAGTAACTCAAATTCATTATCAACCAAAAAGGGTATATATTTATTTAGTAATGTTGCATTTGTAGTCATAGTGTACCTAATTTCTATTTCTTTTTCTGATTTCAGTAAATTGGCAACTTCAACTATCTGTTTTATAAAATCTCCATTAAAAAGAGGTTCACCACCAAAGAAACTTATATAGAGTTGATTTTTTTTACTTTTGTGTTTTATATCTAAAATATATTTCAGTAAAGTAATGGCATGCTCTGTATTAATTTTTTTTTGATTTCTTACATCAAATCCCTCATAAACATCACCCAATGCACAATACGTACAATTCAAATTGCAAAAGTCTGTTGTTTCAAAAACAATCTGAGGAACCTCAGCCATATTGTTTTTTATCATCGACTCGTTAACTGTACCAAAATTGACCGGTTTAGATTTTGAGAAAAAACCTTGTTTCCTTAAATATTCATATTTTTTCAAATAATAGGGATGAACATCCGGAGATCCTTCATAAGCTTTCCTGAATTCTGGATGTACTAATATCGACAATCTGAATTGATGATCATAGATATATAAATTATCATTTTCTGAGGCATGAATGAGTGTTCGAATCATGATAGATTAGTTAATGTTTATATCCCCAACTACCTCGCTTATAGTTGGGGATATTATTATAAGACTCGTAAGTTATGTAACACAAATCAAGTTTAGGTCCTACCTTATGAGGCATTAATACGCACGTCCTGCACCATTCGTACCTTCCTTAGTGTTCGCATAATCCCAACCTCCACCACAGGCACATTTACAACTACATCCACCTTTTAAAGTGTTTAGTTCACGTTTCTCTAGTTCAGACTTTCTGAATTCGTTCAATTTAAGTTTTCCTAATGTTTTCATTTTCTTTTGTGATATTAAGTTTGACAAAATGATTTAATACTTTTGTCTTCAATCAGTTATAATATCACTAATTGAAGATGTTTATTATAATACTCAGTCACGTCTAGAATCAAATTTAATAATTTAATATGAATTATTTTTTGTGCTGCTCGAACTTGACGAAGTGTTCTCATAATCAGAAGAGCCCGAACAAGAACAATAATTCTTACAACTACATCCTCCACGCAAAGTATTCAGTTCACGTTTCTCCAGTTCAGACTTTCTAAACTCATTCAACTTAATTTTACCTAAAGTTTTCATTTTCTGTAATGGTATTAAGATTAATATGAAACTTTTATATGTAACAAAGTTAACATCTGATTTTAAACCGCAATTAGCCCAATTGAGTCTATTTTAATTTCCCCTACCATTATTATTCAATGCCCTAGGTTATGCTTTGCTTTTTTTTGAAAAAGTATCAATGTTTTTTTGCCCCAGTACCCTGTTTTGGATATATCATGCGAAAATTGCGAGCAAGCTCAATTGCTCCTTGCATGGAGTGTATTTTCAATTTAGAAAACAGAGCCTTTATCTGATTTCGTATAGTGTTATGTCCTTTACATAAGTCATCAGCTATTTCTGCTGAACTTTTTCCTTGTTGAGCAAGCATTAGTATCGCCCTTTCGCGTTCAGTAAGCGACTCTTTTACTTTTTGCTTCCAACGTCTGGTTACGAAATTGTATTCACTGTATGTCAATCCATCTTTATAATGCAGGCACAAATTTCCAACCTCCCCAATAGTTGAACTTTCCACACAACAAATCAAATAACGCAATTCATTATCCGCCCAAATGGGTTTCATCCGATGATAGACCATTTGCGGTAAAGGCCGTGAACTAAAAGAATAGGTACGCTGCAAACGGAATGTACATGAAAAACAATCAATTTCATCCCTTTTTTCCTCAAAAGCCTTGAGGTATTGCAAAATAAGTTCACGCATCTCTATCCACAATGGCAAATCGTCAGAATAGATTACTTCAGAATAAAAATCATATCCTAACCTCAAAACATCCTCCGTAGAGAAACCACATAGAAATAAATCGTCAGGCTTGGCATAGCATATTGATCTTTGCAACACATCCAGCACATAAAAGCTTTCAGATGCAATAGAAGAAAGTTGTTCAAAATATTGATTAATGACAGAAGTCTGTTTCATACTATATTATTGTTCCGGAAATATTAAATTCAAATATTTTTTTTGCATCTCTTGCACTGAATATTTTTCTTCATATGAAGAACGTGATAAACTTTTCATCTTCTCCCGTTTCCGCAAAGGAGCCTTCAATACTTTTATAATCAGATCGGTCAATTCATTTTTCGATTTTTCACTGTCTTTTTCCATATCAAATGTATAACCAAAATCTCCATTTCGCATCATGCCCTTTAATCCGGGTGTTGTCGAAACAACCATAGGTAAACCAAACATCATCATTTCGATAGCGACATAACTACATTGTTCATGCATGGAAGGCATAACACCAATATCTGCTATTTGATAAAAGTCATATAATTGTTCCTTATTTAAACGTCCCGTAAAAGTTATTTTATTCCAATCTGTTCCACACCGACTTAGGCGGGAAGAAAAATCTCCATCCCCAACAACCAGCAATCGGTAATTGCAGTTTCTTTGCAGTAAATCCTTAAAAGACAGAATGAGCGTATCAATCCCTTTTATTACATCTAAGCGTCCGACAAACAAAACAATCTTCTCTTTGGAAGAAAAATGATATTGCTTCCTCAGAAGATTGCGTTCCTCCACCGCCAATATCTTTCTCTCATCTTGCAGACCATTATAAATCAGCATAAGTTTATTACGGGATACACCATATTCTTCAGCCAATAATGAAAGAGTAAACTCGGATAGACAAATAACCTTATCAACAATTTGATACAGTTCTTTATCCCTAAGAAACGAATTATAGACTTCTTGTTCTGAAGAGGGTAAAGTCGAAATATCATTTGAATGAATAATATGCTTAAAACGTGCTACATCCCCGTTTAAACTGAAACACCAGTTTTGATAATGTATTACAAAATAGAAACAACTGCCCGGGAATCCTTCTCTTAAATGATTGATCAAAGAAATATGATGGGAATAATTAAACATAAAAATAAACTTGTCACTGTCAGAACAGCTGCAATTTGAACGTATAAGATAGTAAATATTCCGTTGGTAAAAATTTGTCTTTCCTTCCATAGGAATACAGTATTGCGGAATATTATATAAATCATATCCCTGCATCTCTTTTATTTCAAAATGCTCTACATCCGCACCTATATGAACGACATGTACTGTCAATTCTGATATATCTGTCAGACAAACTGTTATTTGCCGGATATACGTACCAACCCCGTACGTAGATGCCCGACTGCTTTCATCAAAAAGATACACATGTTTTTTCATCCTGCCATCAATTTAAGTCCATAACCTGCATATCCCTTACACAATCCTAATGAAGTTATCCCTATTTCATCCACAGAAGAATAAGTACACTGATTTATGATAGAATATAAATCAAACTCCACATTTATCCCTTTGTCAGAAATCACTTTTTGTAAATCAGATACAAAATCTGTATCGAAATAAGAAAGACCCTCCTGAAAAGACAATCGATAAGAAAGATATACAGAAAAACCGGCTATTCCTCTTTCCAAAGAGTTATTTCTAACTTTCAGTAAGTTAACTTCCATCATTTTCATATCGATATCTTCCAATATATCATTCGGATCCCCGGAAATAAACTGATTTTTTATCAAATACAGTACACCCCATCCGATGCCGGATAATCCATTTTCAAAGTCCGGACCAATATTATCATGGATTTCATTAAATATTTCATCTAACAATTCACCTGCAAATTCTTCATAAACAGGATTCTTTGTATACCGTGCATAGTTGTAAAGGAACAATACTATACCTGTCTTGCCGTGATATAAACTCAAGTCTGTCAAAAAACTTGAATTCATTATCAGATGATTAGCTATCTGTTGCAATAATATACTTTTACTTTTTTCCATATGAAGTCATATATACATTAGTATCAAGTCAATACGTTAATTTTATTTTGTAATCGGCTTTATACAATTCTTTTATTTCCTCTATATGATTCCGGTCTGTCAATCGAAAACCGACAGATGTTTCATTTGCAGACTTCTTCAAAACAGGTACACCATGTTCTTCCAGAAATTGATTCAGTTTATGGATCGGAACAATATAATCCACATCTTCCGGATGATAATAGTCTGACTGTCTGCGAATATGTTCATCCTGAGATAAAGGATTCTTTTTCCCTAACTCAAACCGGACAAACTCCATAAAACGATCAAATGAATTATCTTCAAACAGAGCTAAATACCGAAAATAGAAACGATTTGCTTTCTCCAGGCAAAAGTGTTTGTAGCAAGAGACCAATCGTTCAACAGGATCTCTCCAAACAGCAAATTTGATCATTTTACCAGATTCTTTCTCTTTTTCCTGCATCTTTGAAACCGGACACAAATAGGGACTCGCATCATCATAGCCAACCAGGCTATGAGCGCCACCCTGATTAGGATAAAAACCATAAAGAGATGATGCAAGTACATTCCTCAAATGTGACGATGCATTTTTCGCAATTATCACAAAAGCCATATGATAGCTTTCCATCAAACAAAAATAATTAGCCAGAAAAGGAGTCCTGGCATGCATATCCGATGGTAGATAAACTCTATTTTCATATTTCAGAGCTACATCTTTCCATGTTTGTATATAATGTTTCAATTGATCTTTATACATGCCACAGACTTTGAGAAATTCTTCACGGCTCTCTTCTTCTAGTCTTGAACTATAAAAACGTGAATTTTCATAGCGATAATGAAACAAATGATATAAAGCTCCAGTTACACGCGAAACCGGCAATCCTAATATCTCCATCCGCTTTACACGTTCCAGATCCTCCATTCCCCAACCATAAAAATGTTCATTTTCCCCTCCTGCCTCCAGGTAATAATCTTTATGTACAAGAAAAGCACCACCAACAGAATGAATAAAACAATCAGAATGCTCTTTTCCTTTCAGAAATTCGATCAAACGGTTGTCGCGAAAAACAAAACTGTCCTCCATTGAACATAAATTGAAACGTCCGTCATAAGGGAAACTCATCACCGCTTTCCTATTCCGAATATCGGCTATAGAAGAATCTATTTGATCATCCGGTACTATTACGTCAGTATCCCATATACCGACAATCGAAGTATCAGCTTCGCGCAATAATTCATTCAGGTATTTTGTCCGGTAAAAAATGGAGTTATCATCTTTCACAAAGCGATATGTCACATTCGGGTAATTTCCAGGCACTTTATATTTGGAATCCTTATCGGCTTCCAGTACTATTATTTTACTCTGTTTACGTTTTGATAACTGATCTAAAACCACGTCAAGGTTTTCCTTCCGTTCGGACGAATCGATGCGGACCGGAATTACGAACGTAACAATATCATCTAACGATTCATCTATTTCATTACAGTTTATACAGGTAATTTCTTTCTCCCCCAATAAGCATTTTGTCCTCTCAGGAAAGATACCCAAAGCATCTATTCTCCGAAGATCTTTCAATAAACTGTCATCTATTATTTCAATCTCTTCCAGACGATCCAGAAACTGGATTAAGTTTTGTTTATTAACCAGAGTGACCGTACTCTCTTCCTGAACATCTACCCGAAGTGTCAAATAATGTATCCAACCATACAAAGAATCTTTTTGTTCTTCATTCCAATTTATACTAAGAGTTGACAAACGCGTATCCAATTCCGTCAATATCTCATTTTCTTCACCTTTAGCAAATTTGTTACGCAAAATATATATAAGACCACATCCCAAGCTACAATAACTACATTCCTGCCCTAAAGATGGAACGATTTCCACATCATTTTCCAATAATTGCTCTAATAACTCATCGGCTTGTTTTTCGTAAATTACATCTCCGGTATGACTCGCATAAGTATACAATGCTATAATTCGCCCAATCTCCGGAATACCGACAGTCCACTCGTCCGGCATTTGCTGATTAGTGTTCTTATATCGGTTTATAAACTCAATCTGATATTTACGGCGTACATCATACGCATATGCTTTCTGTTCATCTCTATGCAACTGGGAAATCTGAGACGCATGCCAACGGCACATCATCAATATACCCGGCAAATTTTCTACCTTCCCCGATAATGCCAGCCGTGACATAAGATCATAATCTGAAGAATAGACATATTTTTCATCATATCCGTCACACTTTCTCATCACATTAGTCCTTATCATCAATGAAGAGTGCAAAAAAGTATTATTCTGAAGCAAATCGATCATCAATTGTTCATGTGAAGAAGGTAAAGGCCTTTTCATTTCCGGCTTCGAGAAAACAAAATTTGTTCCTATTCCCAAAATATCCGGATGAGTTTCCAGATACTTATATTGGAGTTCAAACCTTTGGAGATAAGCTACATCATCTGCATCCATGACACAAATATATTTCCCAACAGCGATTTCCAATCCTTTATTACGGGAAGGATAGTTTCCCATATTATACTCATTACAAATCAGAACAATACGTTCATCTGCATAAGATTGAATAATAGCCAATGAATTATCAGTAGAGGCATCATCTATAATAATAAACTCAAAACGACCAAAGGTCTGATGCAGTATACTATCAATTGCTTCATGAAGATATTTCTCTTCGTTAAAGACAGGCATTATGACGGATATATCGATCATGGTATTTATAAGTTTACATTATTATAAAAGTTTTATCCAACTAACTTTTGACTCAGGCGACAACCTCATAAGTTCCTTCCCTGCCATTCCCATCAAGCCTGGTGTTTCTCCTAATTTTATTGCAGAGTATCGTTCCTGATTGATCTTAGCAGCCTTTTGCATCAAAGCATCTCCCGCATATTCTGAAAAGAATAAGTAATAACCTAATAATTTATTTACTTGCAGGGGATATAGCTTCAGAAATGATAATTCATATAATTCAGATATAATATCTTCATTATTAAGCAAAGAGGCCAGCCGCTTATTTTTCAACAAATTCAGCAAATAAAACAAATTCAATTTATTCTTTTTTGTCCGTTCATTTTTCGGATCAATATATTTTCCCGATAAGCGAAACCGATAATAACGTACCAACCCTAAAAGATTACTTTCCCAATCAACCCCATTATGTTCCTGCGCCAGAATATCATCAAACAATAAATCAAAATCACAGAGTATCTCATTGATGTCTCCACTAATGAAGTCATTTTGATACAAATATTCTATAGCGTTACCTATACCGGATAATCCATTCGCATAGTCTATAGATGTCTGTAAATTCACCTGAGAAAAAATCTCCGAGATCAGGTTTATTGCTATATTTTCATAAAATCCATCCTGACGAATAAATGCATAATGGAACAAGAAAACAACAACCCCCATTTTCCCATAAAAAAGTCCGTCTTGCTCTATCGATATTTTATTTTTCTCCAAACTCCAGACAAAATCATTCTTTACATAGCCTTTCGGATATATGGAAATCCATTCGTCCGGATGGATTTCCGGAGTGAGCATTGTATTAAAACAGCGATAAGGTGCTATAACTATTTTATCTCTACTCCCATTTAACCAAGCCCCCCACCAGCTAAATGTACTATTGGCTATAATATTATGACGGCACAAAGACATTAAATACATATCTTGCCAACTATCGTCTCCGTGATTCCAGTCGACAACAACGCAATTCTCCAAATGCAAATTCGATTTCACCCAATCAGGATCATCACTAAAACAATAAAGAGGTAAATTATTACCTGCATGGTTGCGGATCATAATTAAAGCCTCCCTATAATAATCGACCGTACAAATATTGATAAACATATCTGCATGAGATGAGTCCAGATAATCACCACGCCGGACATGAAGAGCAATAGCTTTCTGCAATTTCAATTTTTCCGCTAACTGCCTGGTTGGCCCGTTTAACAGATTGCTGTTAAAGGAAAATGCTTTTCGAACTTTAGGTTTAACATTATCAAAAGAAGTTTCAGTCTGCCAATATCCTATACAAATCGTAACTAAAAAACCATCTAATGAAATAGAAGGTCTACATGCAAAATCTTTCTCCCACACATACTGTATCAAAGATGGAGGCAAAGATTTTATATGAGTCATTAACTCTTCCGATGCAAAATCAGAGGCAGGGATATTAAAAATATTCTCCAATTCGTAAAAATAACCCGTTTTACCCGGAGCATCTTTGTCCCTATACAAGAACCCTTCATGCTCCGGATACTTTGATCGCATACTCAACAATAACGCATAGTCAAACATCAGGTTTCCCAAACGTCCCTGCATCATAATGATAAAAGTCGGCTTCAGATTGGATGCATTTTGTGGCATATTCTCTAATGTGTTCCACTACATAGCAAAATCTCCCACCAAATAACCGTATTCATGATTTAAACGAACCTGATACGTTCCGGTTATCTCACCCAACGTAAAGCGAACTGTTTCTCCGGAAGAGATGGTTACACTTTCTTTAAGAATCACATTCCCGTCGGCACTAACCACCTCTATCGTTAAATCTGATATAGCATCTGGACAATAGACTGATAAAACAGAGCCGTTCACAGACACTTCCGGTGTTTTAGGAAAAATTGTTCGAATAATATTATCCCCCCATCTTCCCTCCACATGAATGCGCTTTCCTAACGCAATTTGGGGAAATATGCCCATCATTAGAATAGTTAAAATTAAAATACAATAGTTTTTCATGGCAATAACTTTTAAATATGTTTGCCCAAAAGTAGAAGTTACAAAAGATACTACCAAGATTACACTGTAACAAAAATGTAACAACGTATAAACATCTAATAAACAAAGATATACAAGAAGTTACAAAGACAGAATATACTCATCAAAATCCTGCGCTGTCCCCTGTTTTTGTGTCAATTTCACATATAATCTTTTTCTTTTAAGAGATATTGCCTGACTGGTCCTAAGCAATAAAGCTGCCATACGGGTAACCGAAATACCCAATTTTGTCAAGCAGCATATTTGTAAGTCCATTTCCGAAATTCCGGGATACATCATTTTTATCTTATATGTAAAATTTAAATACAACACATGATCAATCCATTTAACTACCTCCGGCCAGCGTTCGTTGTCCAAAATCTCCCATTTTGTATGCAATCCTTGGTACAAATCAGATGCAAAAAATATTTTACCACGATCTATGCCAGCAATAGGGGAGGAAGCGCGTTCGAGCATTTTTTCATTGATAACTCCCTGCACCATATCTAACTGTATTTTCAAGTCGTCTGCCATTTCTGTTTTTTGTCCTAATTCTGCTATTGCCGCATTTCGTTCCGCCAGATATTGCAGGCTTTCTCTATATTTCTGTTCCTGACGACGCAATGATTGATTCAGTTGTTCTTCTTTTTTCTTCTTTTCTTTAAACAAATAAAAAACGATACAAACTGTCACCAACAAAAATAAAGCGCCTCCCCCAAAAAGTCCATACAAATAATTCGTTTTACGGTTTGCTTCCTGTCTATAGTATTCCTTCTTTTTTTCGATAAGTTGATAATCATATATACTCTGTAGCCGGGCTACAGTCTCCATATATGTCTGCCTATCTATTGAATCGCGAAATGTATCATATTGTTCCTGAAAAATAGCATAAGCGTTTAAATTTCCCCTAGACTTTTCCAACTGTGACAAGGAGTAATATGTATCTCTCAATGTATACGTATTGGTACTTTTTTGACAAAAAGATAAATAATAGTAAGCTGAATCCATTTTCCCAGATTTCAGATATAAATCTCCTAAAGTCAGACTCACTAGACAAGAATCATCAGCCGTCTTAATTTGTGAATAAGCTTTCCAAGCATAAGACAAGCCATTATTATAATCACCTACTCGTCCATAGACATCTGCCAATTCATTAAATATATAGAATTTATGCGATGCAAAACTACATGATAAGGCTTTTGAATAATAAGTTATTGCACTATCTAACTGATTCTCTTGCACATTAATACGAGCAATATTTCTATAAGTCATAGATAAACTAATACTATCTTCAGCCTGCATAAAATAGTCTGCAGCCTCTTTTTGGACATCCAAAGCTGGTCGATAAAGCCCCTGAAAAGTATATAAAGTACCCAAATTAGCACATAAACGCCCCAACAAAGAATATTCTTTCAAATCTTTTCCCACTTCATAAGCTTTCAAATAATACGTTTGGGTCTGAAGTACATCGTCTAAATCCTGGAAAACCCTGCCACAATAATAATAGGCCTGCATCTTCCGATTCTTCAAGTTTGTCTTTTCATAATATTTGACTGCGATTTGTATCAATGAATCGGATGTATGTTCTATTCGATTTTTATCTTGTGCCTGTGTATATAACAAACACCAAAGAGCATTTTGCTCCTTTGACATATCTTCCCGATGTGTTATACTATCTAAAAGTAATAAGGCACTATCGGGTCTTTCATTCATATATCCCTCTGCCTCTTTCAATAAAGGGGAGATATTTGTATTTCTGCTACAAGCTACCAAACAGAACAGCAGCAGAAGATTTAGTATTAGCTTAAGTCTATTTGCCATACACAACTGTTTTACAGAATGCAATATAGAACTTTATTTTCAAAAGATCAAAAGAAATTAATACATTCATGAAGACATTGGTTATGTCCAAATGCATGTAAGACCTGATCTATATGGCTAATCAATAGACTGATAATAGTTTTTCAGGATAATAACATCCTAAAAAATCCCCCCAATTAAGCTACAAAACCAACTATACTCATCAAGATCTTGTACTCTTCGTCCATAATTAACTATACCAAGAACCATAAAAATAGTGGATTGCCACAGCATCTTGTAACTTTCGTTTCAATTCTTCATCCGACATATACCCTTTAATACAAAGGGCTACCTCATTTTTCGTCAATGGCGAAATGACAGAAGCTGGTAATAACCTGACCTTTTCCTTGAAATCGTAATTGTCATATACCCGGGTCAACATATAGGGACCGGTCGTCTCCAGTACATAATTAAACTTATCGTTCATGTCATACTGAGCCGGATCATCCGACAATAAATGTTCCAATATTACTTTAAAGAGAGGATGCTTGGTCTCTACAGCCATAAAAGCGTTGGTCACAATATGGGATTTATTGAATATACGGGCATGTTCTTCCGGGTCGGATGCCAAACAACAAGACTCATTCTCCAACAAACCATCCAACGGTTCTATACATTCATAATCCAAATCCGCATAAACTCCCCCATATTCATACAATATCAAATAACGAATCATATCCCAACGCTGGACAGCATATCGGTAAGATTCATACACGTCCACATATTCGGAATGTGTACGCATAAAGGAATCTATCTTATCTCCATCCCAAAAGACATACGTCCAATCAGGATGTTGTTCTTTCCATGTTTGGGACACATCTAATAGAAAATTAGGAGGAGGCCCATCTTTACCCTCCCAGACTTGGTGTATAATTTTAGGTATTAGCATATTTTGTTATATTAGTTTTTAATTTCAGCAAACATAATGATAGGGTTATCCTCTTCGTCTGATTGTTCAACCAAAGACTTTAGTTCTCCTGACAATTTGCCCTGTTTCAAACGCTTTTTCAATTCAGGCATTTCCAAAATATCAAATACCAAATTATCCCGATTCGTACCCCAAGCCAGAACATAATCATCCAGATCCCGGTTACGGATCTTTACCCTTGAACATTCCCCAGATTCTTTATCCACCCAATAGGTAAAATTTGACATTGGAATATCATTAATCAATACACTGGCAAACCGGGAGGATTCAAATTGCAGATACGGGACCGTTTTCACTTTATCCTCATCCGTCTTCAAAGGACTTTGGATGTATATAGGATCCACCATATTATTTTTTGTATCATAAGCATATATGGTATCACTTGTCGATACACATAAATAAATACGGTCTCCTAATTTATTGATCCTAGAAAAGGCTCCGATATTCACCATCAAGTTTTGGGTATTCGCCAGTATTCTCTTTTCCAACAAGACACGGCCAACTTTTCCATCTCGCAAAGAAATCGTAAAAGCCCGAATGTCATTCGTGATATCATTCGTCGAACAAACAGCCAGAGAATCGTTCAAAACATAAAAGCGATCAAATCTTTCTTCACACCTTACACTTCTCAGATACTTCCCTCCATAAGTATAGACCGAGATTCTTTGCTGCGCCACATCTAACAAAAACAACTCTTGCGTCTCTTCATTTACGGAAAAAATACCACCTAAGGTAAACTCGAAGGGAGCTGCTCCACGTTTTCCTATATTATTCAGGAAAGTACCGTCCAAACCGAATCTGTAAATATTTTCTCCAAAAGAGAGAAACAAATCTTTGTCGGTTAAGAAAATACCGGAAAAACCCCATTTACGCGGAATAAGGCTCTTTGTTTCCGTCCCTAATTTCAAATAGGAGACTTTGGCTATATCGTTAATCTCAATTTCACGTTCGTTTTTATTCGACTTATCGATTAAAAAAGGATAAGAGATTTCCGCTTGAACCTCTACACTATCACATGCAGTCTCCTCCACTGACGCTTTTCTATTTCCACAAGAGAATAGCAGAAAAGAAAAAACGATTAAACATAGGCAATTTACAATCCGATTTAATAAAAATCCATTACTCTGTTCCATAAAATCCAATTTTATATAATTATCTTAATTCCAACAGACTGATATCAGACTCACTCATCACACTATCTATCAACTACTTAAATACAATATCACCTCTTTCCAGTAAACCCGATATTAATTCGTGCATAAAAGGGAACAAGGTATTCGATGAAAAAAAACCTTCTTCTCCTAATTCATCCAAAGCAGGCAGAAAACGATTCATCAAAACCGGATAATATTTACTATCCTCTTTTACTAATGAGATGAAATATTCTACCATTTCTAATCTTATACGCCCAGCTGCCTCTTCTGATTCTGCTAAATACTTAATACTTGTCTGTTCCGGATAAGTTCTATATAAAGTGAATACTTCTGGAATATTGGCTATTTCTCCTATTTGAGCAATATCCGACCATAATTTATAATCAGCAGCAAAAGAATAACCATACGAATACCTCAAGTTATGTTCAATCAGCACATCTCGCCGGATAAATCCGGTTGGATTCATCATGGGACAATGAATGATCATTGTTTTTATAATATCCAAATGAGTTAACGGTGCTTTCATTAATCGGGAATACATTCCAAAAGAATACATATATCCACCACATACGACAATATTGGGATTATCTTCCATATATTCATATTGCACTTTCAACCTATGGGGCAACATAAGATCATCATGGTCTAATAAAGCAATATATTTTCCTTTGGCTATATCAATTCCATGGTTAAGAGTTTTAATAAAATCATGTGTACATGATACATATTTTACACGAATGTCTGTATAGCTTTTTATGATCTCAGAACTTTTATCAGCAGAACCATCATCCAATAACAAAATTTCAAAATCCACCAAAGTTTGCCCCAGAACACTATCGACAGTCTCCCTTATAAATTTCTCTGAATTATAAACAGGTATTAATACAGATACTAGTGTCTTGCTTTTATCGCTTACAAGCATTAAGAATTATTTTTCCGCAATTTATATAAATTCTCCATATAATGAACCTCTATAGCGCAGTAATTCCTTTCTATAGGAGAGAATATCATTAATATATACTATCTCCGGTACAATTCCTTCCATTCCGTATTATATTTGTATTCGTACGTTTTTGCGTTTGATATATATCAAACGAATAAAACACATATATGCTTCTTTCGTTTGATGATTGATTTCCTTTCGTTCAATGATTATTGAATGAATGGGTGTATGGGATGAAAATTTGTTTTGGCTGGTATTCATTTAAAACAAGATAGTAATGAGTTTAAAATTCGGATGGTACAAAACACCGGTCCCGGGAGACAGGGAAGACAAGGAGATTCCGCATGCACGGATCATTTCACAGGGTACGCTCGACACAAAGTACATGTGCAAGATGATCTCGATGTCGAGTACGATCTCGTCGGCAGACGTAAAAGGGGTATTGGAAGCGCTTAACTACTGGATGGGGTTTCACCTGGCGGAAGGGAATAGTATCGAACTGGACGGACTGGGATATTTCACCCCCACGCTGAAAAGCCGGACAGTAACGGATGAAAACGGCAAAACCAAAGTCATCGCAGAAGCTGACACCGTTAGTTTCCGTTGCGCAACCTCCCTGAAAGAACAGGTAAGGGAAGCCGGACTGGAACTGGTGAAAAAAGCGAAAACAGAAAAACTCACACAGGAACAACGGCTGGAGAATATTATGAAAGAGGTGAATAAAAACAAATGTATCAACTGTAGTACCTGCGTGCAGATAAATCATTACAGCCGGTTCATGGCTCTGAAAGACCTGAAACAACTGATAGACAGCAACAAGCTGGTTCAGATCGGCGGAGGGAAACAAACGATGTATATTCGGTCATTGTAAATCCAAAATTTCGCGGCGGCGAAAATAACCGCCGCGAAATTTCAGATTCAAGCCAAATCACTTTTGCCATATACATATTCTTTTCAGCAAATATAATTATTTAATTCGAATTATTCGATTCAAATAATACAGATTTAACCGTTTCACAAGGACATACCGCCATTTTGTCGCCGTAAAATTTGTTATTCTATATCCTTTCTTTTACCTTTGTAACAGCCGTTAATGTAATAGCCATTAAATTAACAGGGATTAAATTAAGACACGCATGAAATTTTACGATCGAAAAAAAGAGTTAAAGCTACTACAGGACATCAATGAGCAATCACGTAACAGTGCTTGTTTTACAGTGATGGTTGGACGCCGCCGTATCGGCAAAACGGCTTTACTGCTCGAAAGCGTAAGGGGAGAGAAGTTTCTGTACCTCTTTGTTTCCCGCAAAAGTGAAGTACTTTTATGCGAACAGTTCCAACAGGACATCAAAGAAAGCCTGGAGCTGGATATATTCGGTCGGGTGGACAACTTCCGTACCTTATTCGAGCAATTGATGATTTACGCTACAAAAACTCATTTCACACTGATTATCGATGAATTCCAGGAGTTTGACAATATAAACAGCTCCATTTTCAGCGATATCCAGAATATATGGGATAGATATAAGGAAGAAGCTAAGGTAAACTTCATAGCTTGCGGATCTATTTATTCCATGATGAAAAAGATTTTTGAAAACAATAAAGAACCGTTGTTCGGACGCCTGACATCTAAAATTATACTAAAACCATTCAATGTTTCTACGATAAAAGAGATACTAAAAGATTACAATCCGGGATATACGCCCGAAGATCTGCTGGCTTTTTATCTCATAACAGGAGGGGTAGCTAAGTATGTTGCCTTACTGATGGAAGCAGGTGCTACCACATTCAACAAAATGATTCACTATACGGTGCGGCCTGATTCTCCGTTCCTGTCAGAAGGACGCGATCTGCTTATTTCTGAATTCGGACGTGAATATGCAACCTATTTTTCCATCTTGCAATTAATAGCTTCAGGTAAGACAGCGCAAAACGAGGTAGATTCGATTATAGGAAAAAACACAGGGGCTTATTTAGCTAATCTTGAAAAAGAATATTCCCTGATAAACAGAAATAAACCGATGTTTTCAAAACCGGAAAGCAGAAACAGCCGCTGGTGCCTGAATGATAATTATCTAATGTTTTGGTTCCGTTTTATATTCCCAAACCTGTCTATGATTGAACTGGGAAAAAATGATATGCTTGAAAAATTCATCTTAAAAAACTATGAACAGTACAGCGGATATATCCTGGAACGCTATTTCAGAGACAGGATTGCTGAAAGCGAAGATATTACGGACATCGGCAATTATTGGGACAACAAAGGAGAGAATGAAATCGATCTTATCGCCCTCAACCGTTTTGAAGGGAAGGCATTGATAGCTGAAGTTAAGCGAAATCCAAATAAGATCAATATAGCTCGCCTATATGAGAAAGTTGCCTCCATAAAAAAACAATTATCGCATTACACATTGGAAATAAAAGGCTTGTCAATGCAGGACATGTAAATTGTCAAACAAAAACATTGAATAAACTAAACCTCCGTCGATATGATTCTACTCTCGAACATAGATTTCACCCTTCCACTGGCTGATCCGGTATTGAAGTTTTTACTGATACTGTTGATCATCCTGGCGGCTCCGCTCCTGTTGAACAAACTCAAAGTTCCGCACCTGCTGGGACTGATCATTGCCGGAGCTATCATCGGACCGAACGGTTTTAACCTTGTCCTGCGTGACAGCAGCATCATTCTTTCCGGTACGGCCGGTTTACTTTACATCATGTTCCTGGCAGGACTGGAGATAGATATGGGGGACTTCAAGAAGAATAGCGGAAAAAGTCTTGTCTTCGGAATGTATACTTTCCTTATACCCATGATATTGGGGACGGCGGTGGGACTATGGGTTCTCAATTTCAGCATGGAAACCTCCGTATTGCTTGCCAGTATGTTCGCCTCGCATACATTGATCGCTTATCCGATTATCAGCAAGCTGGGGATCAGCAAAAATAACGCGGTCAGTATTACTGTCGGGGGAACCATGATCACGGATACACTGGCGTTATTGGTATTGACCATTATTGTCGGAATGGCAACAGGGAATGCCGACGACGCTTTCTGGATACGTTTAGGGGTTTCCATCGTTATATTCGCTCTGATAGTCCTGCTGGTATTTCCTTTTATCGGACGGTGGTTCTTCAAACGGGTACATGATAATATCTCACAATATATTTTCGTGCTGTCGATGGTCTTTTTCGGAGCATTCCTTGCCCAATTGGCCGGGATGGAAGCGATCATCGGCTCTTTCCTTGCCGGGCTGGCACTGAACAGGCTGATACCGCAAAGTTCACCGCTGATGAACCGTGTCGAGTTTGTCGGGAATGCCATTTTCATTCCGTTCTTTCTGCTGAGCGTCGGCATGCTGATCGATTACAGGGCTTTCTTTACCAGTTTCGAGACGATTAAGGTCGGCATAGTGATGATCGTTGTCGCTACGGCAGCCAAATACGCCGCTGCCTGGCTGACGCAAAAGACATTCCGGCTGTCGGTCGATCAGCGAAGCGTCATTTTCGGATTAAGCAATGCACAGGCGGCAGCAACTCTCGCGGCTGTCATGGTCGGATACAATGTGATCCTGGGAACGGATGCCAACGGGGAACCGATACGCCTCCTGAACGAAAGTGTTCTGAACGGGACGATCCTGATGATCCTGGTGACTTGTGCAATAGCCTCTTTCTCTGCACAAAAAGGGGCACATAATATTGCCATGAAGGAATCCGAAGAAGAAACAGAAGAGAATGAAACGAAGGATGAACATATCCTGATCCCTGTCAGCAATGAAGAGACGGTAGAAGAACTGGTCAACCTCAGCCTTGCCATTAAATCGAAAACAAATACCAGCGGCCTGTACGCCCTGAAAGTCATTGACAACCAGAACTCGGACGATAAGACACAGAAATCATCCAAACGGGTATTGCAAACGGCTGTCGATACGGCAGCAGCCACCGATACACGCCTGAAAGGACTGCTTCGCTACGACCTGAGCATTTCCAATGCGATCACCAGTGTCGTGAAGGAACGGGAGATAACCGACCTGGTTCTCGGACTTCACAAGGAAAAAGATATTCCGGCTGCATTCCTGGGGAATATCGTTGAAAACGTATTACAGCATAGCAGCGTTACCACCTTTATCTACAAGCCCGTACAACCGTTAGCAACCATCAAACGCCATCTGATCATCCTGCCTGATCAGGCCGAAAAAGAGATCGGCTTCCTGGCGATCATGAACCGGGTATGGAACGTATTGCAAAATGCCGGAGCCAAAGTTGTATTCTATGGCTCGGAGGATACGCTGAAAGCAATAAAAAAAGTATTTGCCAAAAGAGCCGGAGAAATATCATACGTGAACTTCAGCGACTGGGATGATTTTCTGATCGTATTCCGGGATGTAAAAGCCGACGACAGCATGTGGGTAATCTTCAGCCGGAAAGAAGGCTTATCTTACGACCCCGTCATGCCACGGATCCCCGGATATCTGAACAAGTATTTTCAGGGTAACAGCTTTGTTCTTATTTATCCTATACAAGCCGGAATCGACGAAGGAACCAGGTACCTGACCTAATAAGAAAGATATTGTAAGAAAAACTATAAACGGAAGAACCAGAGCCCTTGTTCTTGCAGAACTCATGCACATTAAACAGTGCAAATGTAACGTTTTTTATTCACAAGTGTATCTTTTTTATAAAAAAATCACATACATGTTATACAACAGCAAAAAAACGCGCCTTTTTAACATAAATACCCCTAATCCGAGCCTCCCCTTTTAACATTAAGAAAATATTTGTAATAATTAATCCCTCAAATACCATAGTTCTGCAAGAACGAAGATACGTCAGTACTCTTCTTGTAAAACCCAACGTAAACAATCCGGCAATTAGATTGCAACGGATAACCATAAGGCGGGTAAGATTTTACCTTTTCGGATCTAAAATATTATCGTTCAAAAAGAGTGTTATGTTTAAATTAACAAATTAAAAACACAAACAGAAACTCAATTTTTTATTCCTGTAACAATCCTAATTTATCACGATCGGATATGGACAGCAGCTAAAAAAATAAAGGAGTGCGCAGAGAAGATATTCTCTTCCTCCGATAAGCTATTTAATTGACTTTCCTTCAATGAAAGTCAGAGTGTATAACCTTATAATAATTATTAATGTATGGATAAACAATCGATAGTCCCGGATTCCCAATCACACAAGACTATGCAAATTGTGAAAATGACCGCATTGTTGTTACCTTTCAGTCTGACTCACATGATGGCTTCAGATGCACAAACGACCTCCGGTATTTCTGCTACCGACATCACTTTAGAACAACTTGCAAAACAAGCTCCAGCCAATCCGGTAATCCAACAATCGACCCGCCAGATAAAGGGTATTATCAATGATCAGACAGGCGAACCTATTATCGGAGCCAATGTGGTTGTAAAAGGGACAACCAATGGAACCATCACTGACATAAATGGTGAATTCTCTTTAAATGTGCCCGAAAAAGCAATTCTTGTCATTTCCTATATCGGTTACAATAGTAAAGAAGTGGATGTGACGGGTAAATCACAGATAACAGCTACTTTATCGGAAGATACGCAGAAACTGGAAGAAGTAGTCGTTGTCGGCTACGGTACACAAAAGAAGGTAACGGTAACAGGTGCTGTAACAGCCATCGGAGCAGACGAAATCGTACAGGCTCCCGTTGCAAATATCAGTAATGCACTGGTCGGACGTCTGCCAGGTGTACGCGTTCAGAACACCGGTGGTATGCCGGGGTCCGAATCATCCGTGGATATCCGCGGCTTTGGTAAACCGTTGATCCTCGTCGATGGGATAGAACAACCCGGATTCCAGGTCGACCCAAATGAAATTGAAAGTATCTCCGTCCTGAAAGACGCTGCTGCAGCTATCTATGGTGTAAAGGCCGGTAACGGTGTCGTATTGATCACGACCAAAAAAGGATCGGCCGGCAAAGCTAAGATTACTTACAACGGCTCCGTTGGATTCCAAAACTTTACGAATTATCCTAATGTTGTCAATGCAGCCCAGTATGCTGAACTCGTGGACGAAGATGCCATAAATCATGGGAACTCTCCTATTTATGGTCCTGAAAAACTGGCCCTATTCCAGGAAGGGACACAGGACGGTTATAAAAGCTATAATTGGAAAGATATCCTCACACGGAAAAATGCACCTCAGACACAACATAATATAAACATTAACGGAGGAAACGAAGATGTAAAATACTTCGCTTCTGTAGGTTATCTGGATCAGGAAGGTATTTATTCCACCGGTGACCTGAGTTTCAGCCGTTATAATTTCCGTTCCAATGTGTCGGCTAAAATAGCCAAACACCTGACGGCAGACGTACAACTGGGAGGACATGTCGAAAACAAAATGCAACCGTACGATGAAGACACATATATCATTCACGGTATAACCCGTATGCTTCCGACATTCTCACCTTATGCGAACGATGAAGAAGGTATTCATTACGGTCTGACCAATTTTCAAAACCCGTTAGCTCGTGCCGATGCAGATGTATCCGGATACCGGAAAGAGAAAAAGAAACTTTTCAACGGTTCGTTCGCGTTGAAATATGACATGCCTTTTATTCCCGGTCTGTCTGCCAAAGTGATGTTCTCTTACCTGACAAAGGTCGAAGAAACTAAGAATTTTCAAAAAGAATTCTATCTATATTCACATGATCAGGCAAGTGATAAATATAATAAGGTCTTTACCGGGAACTCTCCCTCTGCCTTGTATCGCAAAGACTATACAAGTGAACAGAACCTATTGCAATTTTCTTTGAATTACAACCGTTCTTTCATGGACAAACATAATATCTCAGCCCTCTTCCTGTATGAACAGCGCGAAGACCTGGATGATTATGTATCGGCTTACCGGCAGTTCGCTATCGACGCACTCGACCAGATCAATGCCGGTATGGATAAAAACAAGACCAATAACGGTGTGGAAAGTGAACTGGCTAATGTTTCATTTGTCGGACGTATCAACTATGACTATATGAGCAAATATCTGTTTGAGTTCGCCTTCAGAGAGGACGGTTCCGCTAAATTTTACAAAAATAACCGTTGGGGATTCTTTCCCAGCGTATCAGCCGGTTGGCGTTTATCGGAAGAAGCATTCATCAAAAACAATACTTCGATCATAGACAACCTGAAACTTCGTGCTTCTTACGGGGTTATGGGAGACGACCAGGCATTAGACAGGGACGGTAATGCCACTGTAAAGGCGTTCCAATACCTGACCGGTTATAATTATCCGGGCGGAACCAATTATATTTTCGGGAGCGACGTGATCAACAGTGTAATAACAAAAGGATTGGCTAACCTCGATTATACCTGGCTAACCTCCAAGATCGTCAATGTCGGCATCGATGCTTCTTTATGGAACCGGATGCTGGAAGTTAACTTCGACGTATTCTATCGTAAAAGAGACGGTCTGATAGCCTACCGTTCAGGATCTCTTCCGAATACATTCGGAGCCTCTTTCCCACAGGAAAACCTGAACAGTGACGACTACCGCGGTTTTGAGCTCGTGTTGGGACATACCAATAAAATCGGCGACTGGACTTATTCAGTCAAAGGTAATATGTCATTCACCCGTATCAAAGACCGTCATATCGAACAGGCCGATCCGATCAGTTCATATACCAACTGGAGAAACAACCGGAGTGACAGATGGCAAAATATGGAATTCGGTTATAAGTATGTCGGACAGTTCCAGAACCAGGAAGAGATCAACAACTGGGCCGTACAGGATGGCGCCGGCAATACGACGCTTATGCCGGGTGACCTGAAATTTGAAGACTTCAACGGTGACGGTGTTATCAACGAGTACGACTTGCAACCGGTCGGCCGCAGCAATACGCCGGAAATCTATTTCGGACTGGATCTCTCCGCTTCCTGGAAAGGATTCGACCTCTCTATCCTGATGCAAGGGGCTACCAATTACAGCACACGTATGGACGGGATCATGGGATATGCCCTGTTCAACGGTTCAAGTGCCTTGGAATGTTTCATGGACAGATGGCACCGTGCCGACCTCTATGATCCGAATTCAGAATGGATTCCCGGAAAATATCCTTCAACCTATAACTCCGGTAAGGAATCGAACAAGAGAACTTCAACATTCAACACGATCAGTTCTTATTACCTGCGTGTAAAGAATCTGGAATTCGGCTACACGTTCCCAAGCAAATGGATGAGTCAGGCAGGTATCAGTAACCTGAGATTATACGTATCGGGCAATAACCTGCTGACTTTCGACAACCTTCCGTTCGGTGACCCGGAAGCTCCGAGCAGCGACCGTATCCTTTATCCGCAATTGAGAATATGGAATGTTGGTGTTAATGTTACTTTTTAAAGAATAGAATATGAAAAGTTTAAAATTATTGATAATATTAGCCGTTAGCGGATTATTTTCCTTCACGTCCTGCATTAATGATTTTCTGGACAGGAAACCGCTGGATGTCATATCCGACGATAATGTCTGGTCGAGTGAAAGCGCCATCCAGGCGTATATGGCCGGGATGTATGAAAAAGTATTTGTCGAACCTCATGGCTGGCTGATCAACTGGGGTACTCTGGGCCATTATACGGACGAATCCATGCGTAGTTATTCATGGGGACATCCGTATACACCGACCTTCTCCAACAGCTTTATGAGCAACGACCAGAGTGATAACAACCTTTGGGGAAGCGCTTACAAAGATATCCGCATAGTCAACGAGTTCTTCCAGAAAATTCCGGATGCGAACATTGCGGAAGATCTGAAAACCCGTTATATCGCAGAAGGACATTTCATCCGTGCTTTCTACTATTTCTCCCTGGTGAAACGTTTCGGCGGTGTTCCGCTGATCAAAGAAGTGCAGGAGTATACCGGAGGAAACATCGACGAATTAAAGGTAGCCAGAAACACGGAGGAAGAGACCTGGAACTTCATCGCAGAAGAATGTGACCTGGCAATTGCCGGGCTGCCTGAAAGCTATGCCGCAACAGATCAGTTCCGTGCCACCAAGTATGCTGCAGCCGCATTGAAATCACGCGCAATGTTATATGCCGGTTCGATCAGCAAATACGGAAACCTTCAGCTGAACGGACTGGTGGGTATCCCAGCCGACAAGGCAAATTCATTCTTCGAAAAGTCAATGGCGGCATCCGAAATGATCATTCAGTCGGGACAATACTCGCTGTATGAAAAAAATGACGACAAAGCGGCTAACTATCAGAATCTGTTCCTGGATAAGACCTTACACGAGGAAGCGATCTATGTAAAAGCATATGCTGTTCCGGATAAGGGACATAATTTCGATTATGCGATGGCGGCTCCTTCGTTCAAAATCGACTGGGGAACCAATACCAGTCCGACACTGGAATTAGTGGAAGCCTACGAATATACGGACGGCACACCGGGCACTCTGAAAACAGAAGATGCCAGCGGAAATCCTATTTTCTATGACAATGCCGACGATATCTTTAAAGATAAAGATCCCCGTTTCTTTGCTTCTGTATTATATCCGAACTGTCCCTGGCAAAACAACGTGTTGGAGATCAGACGCGGTATAATCGGTAGTGACGGTGTAAAGGTCGAAGCAACGGCTTTCGCCGACAAATTCCCGGAAGATCCCAGCCTGACAACCAGTGGAAAGGATGGCCTGGTGATGCAGGGAGACTGTAGCCGTACCGGTTTTTACATCAAGAAATTCATGGATCCGAACAACCGGGTGGAACAAGATCGCTCGGAAACGAACTTCATGGTATTCCGCTATGCGGAAACGCTGTTGAATTATGCTGAAGCGGCAGTCGAACTAGGTAAGGGCAGTCAGGCATTGCCCCGGTTGAACGAAGTGAGGAAACGCGCCGGCATCAAAGAGAAGTCAGGTATCACGATCGAAGACGTGCGTCACGAACGCCAGGTCGAACTGGCTTTCGAGAATCTGAGATTCTGGGATCTGGTGCGCTGGAGAACTGCGACCAAAGTAATGAACAACACCATGTTCTCCGCCCTGATCCCCTGGATGGATTATAAGACCCGCAAATATACATTCGAGAAAGGTCCGAACACCATGCAGTTGCCTAAAACATTCCTGGATAAAAACTATTATCAACCGATACCAGAAGTCGAGAAGAACGATTTGTTAGTTCAGAATCCTGGTTTTTAATTATCAAAACAGATACATATGCGAAAAATAATATTTTTAGCAGTAGTCCTTTGCGGATTAATCGGTTTCCAGGGGTGCAGCCTGGACAACTACGACGAACCGACAGCCTCACTCACAGGAGCGTTGGTGGATGCAGAAACGAATGAGAATGTACCTTGCCAGTATCAGAACGGATCCCGTATCCGTATCTATGAGTTTTATAACGGGAATTGGGCAAACCAGCCGAACGATTTCTATACGAAACAAGACGGGACGTTTACCAATAATGCTATTTTCCCGGGGAAATACCAAATCGTAGCCGAGGGGCCGTTTGAGACTCCGGAAAAAGTAGAAATAGAAATCAGCGGTACCCAGACGCTGGAGATGAAAGTAACCCCTTTCCTCCGTGTTTCAGCCAATGCAACAGCTTCTGGAACAACTGTTAAAATGACGGCAACAGTAAAACACACTTCCAGCAAAAGAGTGATAAAGGCGGTAGAATTTTACTGTGGAAAAACTCAGTATGTAGATAAAAACACTTATACGGGCAAAGTAGAAGCCCAACTAAGTGAAATGACGGACGATCAAATCGCTTCTTCTACATTACAAGCTGAATTTACAGGCCTGCAAAGCGGGAAAACTTATTACTTCCGGGCAGGTGCTTTAGGAGAAAACTCCGGTAATTATTACAATTACAGCACTGTTATAGAAGTGAAAATCCCGTAATACTATCCTTACAGAACACAGATGGCACTTTTATCTATGCCATCTGTGTTCATAATACATATCGGCTCAAACATGACAAACAGATATAAAAATACATTTGGATTACTTTTCAGCTTGTTATTGCCTCTTGTGATACTGGTTCTTGCCGAATCAGGATTACGATGGGGCGGATACGGGATCGATCTGGATCATTTGTTCCTTACGACACCCGACGGGCAATATCTGTACATGAATAAAGAGATCAGTAAGCGTTATTTTACAGCCTCACAGGCAACCACAGGGAATATCGAATTCTTCAAAAAAAAGAAAGATGCCAATACCATACGTATGTTCGTTCTGGGAGAATCTGCCGCCCTCGGTTTTCCTTATCCAAACAATATTTCTTTCCAGCGAATGCTGAAATATGAATTGCAGAAAAATAATCCTTCAAAAAACATCGAGATCATCAATCTTTCCCTGACGGCAATCAACTCCTACACATTCTATGACTTCGGAAAAGAACTGGCAAAATACGAACCGGATGCGATCCTCATCTACGGAGGACACAATGAATATTACGGTGCATTGGGTGTAGGATCGACAAATACGTTCGGTAACAATCCGACAACCGTACGAATGATCATCCGCTTGCGCCAGACACGGCTGGTCCAGTTATTGGAGCGGATCACCCGTTCATTCAGAAGTCGCAGCATCGATAAAGAGTCTGACAATCTGATGAAGTATGTAGTTAAAAACCAACTGATAAAATATCAAAGTCCGCTTTTTTACAAGGGCATCGAGCAGTTCAGACGTAATATGGAGGACCTTATGTCTGTTTTCCATGAAGAGAATATTCCGGTATTCTGCTCTACCGTAGGGACGAATCTGAAAGACCAATATCCTTTCAGGAGTATCTTGTCGGAAAAGACCGATTCCACATTTTACCGGGAACAGTTACAGGCTGCCCGGCTCTCTATCGGTCAAGGAGAGAGCACAACGGCTGATTCCATCCTGACCCTCCTTTACAACCAGGATCCTGCCTATGCTGACTGTTCCTATCTTCTGGGGAAGGTAAAACTGGCATTGGGGGAAAAAGAAAAGGCTTACAGCTATTTCAACGATGCGAAACAAAAAGACGGATTACGTTTCCGGGCACCGGATGAAATAAACGAAACGATCGACCGGCTAGCCGGTACATTCAACAATATACATAAAGTAGATGCAGAAGCCACTTTCAAAGCAGAATCTCCGGATCATATCCCCGGTTATAAACTGTTGCTGGAACATGTGCATCCGACCATAGAAGGACACAGGCTGATCGCAAAATGTTTTTTACGGGAATTGAACGGAGCCGGATTTTTCCGGGAGAAAAAGATGAACGAATATGTCGTTACCGGAGAAAGCCTGTCGACTTTTCCGGTCCTGGAATTCGACTCACTGGCCGGAGCATATTCCTGCGCCCGCCTGAAACAAGGGTTCCCGTTCTTCGAAACAGGAAACGATACGATACAGGCTGAAACACCGGTTGAAAAGATGGCGATGCAATATGTCCGTGAGAAAAACTGGTATAAGTCGATGGAAGCCCTCTATAAATATGCCGTATCGGTAAAAGATTACCCGCTGGCTCTCGACCTGATGAGGGTACGCATACTGGACAATGAATATGATCCGGCCTTTTATTCGTCAGCGGGGGATATTTGTACCGTGATGCATCGGTATGAAGAGGCACTGGAATATTACCGGAAAAGTTTTACTCTGCATAACACATTTCCATGTGCAAAAGAAATCATATCAGTCGCCTTACGCCTCGACAAGCCGGAGACTGCTGTCCAATATATGGAATATGCAATAGCCAACAATCAAAGCTCCATGAATTTCCGGACGCTAAAAAATCATTGCATCGAGATCATCCGGTATAAAAAATTACTGGAAACAACTCCGTCGGATGAGATATACCGGAAAATCAGGGAAATCTATTTACAAATAGGAAATACGGAGGCTGCTGCTCTGTATCCGGATCGAAAACTGACCAGATAGAGGAACAAAAGCAAATGTATATATTAGGAATATCAGCATATTATCACGATTCGGCCGCTGCTTTGTTAAAAGATGGTGAAGTTGTCGCCGCTGCACAGGAAGAGCGTTTTTCCCGGATAAAGAACGATCCCTCTTTTCCCCGCAGGGCAATTCTTTTTTGTCTGCAAGAAGCCGGAATTGCTTTATCAGCAATCGATATCGTCGTATTTTATGACAAGCCGTTCATGAAATTCGAACGTATCCTGGAAACCTTCTACCGACATGCTCCGCTGGGATTCAAGCCTTTCCTGAAAGGTATTCCCATATGGATCAAAGAGAAAATGTTTTTCAAACAGATGTTGAGAAAAGAACTGCGTACACTCGGTCGATATGACGAAACACATACCCGGTTACTTTTCACGGAACATCATCTGGCACATGCGGCTTCCGCATTCTTTGCCTCTCCATATGAAAAAGCAGCGATCCTGACGGTCGACGGAGTCGGCGAATGGGCCACCTTATCTTTGTCGCTGGGAAAAGGAAATAAGATCGAAGTACTGAAAGAGATGCATTTCCCGGATTCAATCGGATTGTTTTACTCTGCTTTTACCTATTACCTGGGATTTCGTGTAAACTCAGGAGAATACAAATTAATGGGATTAGCCCCATACGGAGACCGGTCCTCAGAAACGACATTACGGTTTGCCGAACTGATAAAAGAACGCCTGGTACGTATCCACCCGGATGGTTCGATCACTTTGAACCAAGCTTATTTCAATTATCAGACAGGCTTGACAATGGTCAAAAGCCGGAAATGGGAAAAGTTATTCGGTTTTCCCCGACGGAAACCGGAAACCGATCTTCTGCCGGCGCATTGCAGCCTGGCTTGTGCAGCACAGATCGTCACCGAAGAGATCTTGTTGAAACTGGTTCATGAAGCCCGGAAAGAGACCTCGGCCACCGCCTTATGCCTGGCAGGAGGAGTTGCCCTGAATTGCGTTGCAAACGGTAGAATCATAAAAGAAAAAGTATTCGACCAGCTCTTTATCCAACCGGCTGCCGGAGACTCCGGGGGCGCCTTGGGGGCTGCATTGGCTGCGTATTATATTCATGCCGGTAAAGAACGCACCTGCCGCCAACCGGACCGAATGAAAGGGGCGCTACTCGGATCCGCTTATACCGATGCTGAGATCCGGGAACTGGCTGAGGAGGAAAATGTACCGTTCCGATCCTTCGACAACCGGAGAGAACTTTGCCGCCATACCGCCCGCCTGTTAGCGCGGGGAAACTGTATCGGCTGGTTTCAGGGACGAATGGAATTTGGTCCGCGGGCATTGGGAAACCGGAGTATTTTAGCCGATCCCCGCTATCCGGAGATGCAGCAAAGAGTCAATCTGAAAATAAAATTCAGGGAAAGCTTCCGTCCGTTTGCCCCGGCGATATTAAAAGAAGAGGCGGCTTCTTATTTTGATTGTCCGGTGTGCTCCGACTATATGTTGCTGACAGCAGAGATAAGAGACTGCTACAAAAAAGAACTTCCGCCCGGATATGCAGACCTGGAAATCACGGAAAAAAGGAGAATTGCCAAATCCGATTATCCATCGATCACACATGTCGATTACTCCTCCAGGTTACAAACGGTAGACCGGGAGACGAATCCGCTATTCTGGTCTTTGCTGACAGCTTTCAAAGAGCAAACCGGATGTCCGATGCTGATCAACACAAGTTTTAATGTCCGGGGCGAACCGATCGTTTGCTCTCCGGCAGATGCCTTCCGTTGTTTCATGACAACGGATATGGATTATCTGGTAATGGAAAATATAATCTTCGATAAAAAACAATGCAAAACATAATATGGAATTTCTAAAAGATCTATGGGGATTTTTCCGTGAACGAAAAAAATGGTGGCTGATGCCTCTGATCGTTCTGTTGTTACTGATCGGACTGTTATTGCTGGCAACCGGTAATACGGTACTGGCTCCTTTTATTTATGCCTTATTCTAAAAGACTGCAAAATGACTCTGTTTCAAAAAATAAAAGATCCGGTTATTCGCGTATGGAGCAAGTTCGGTTTATTGCTGAACCGGCTCTTTACGCCCTTGATTCTGGGATGTATTTATTTTATCGTTCTTACACCGGTCGCTTTGTTGTATCGTTTAACAAACAGAAAGAAACCGGCGGACGGCACTTCTTTTATCGGACGCAATAAGACATTCACTGCTAAAGACTTTGAAAATCCATGGTAAATAAACGATTATACATGAAACTTCTATCAAAATACAGGGCCGGTATCCTGTTCCTGTTCATAGCTGTTTTCTTCTGTTTCTTCTATAACTACCATCTGTTATATGTCGAACAACTACAGTTGTTCCGCTTCACGGAACTGTATTTTCAATCGCTGATCGGCAAACCCGGGGGAGCAGCTGATTATCTGGGGGCATTTTTCACCCAATTTTATGCCTGGAACTATGCCGGAGGTCTGTTACTCACATTCGCTTTATTACTTTTATTCTCCCTACAAAAGCGTATTGTCCGTAGCTGGGAACTGAAAGCCACGGATACCTTCTTATTGATTCCACTGGTTATATGCGCTCTGTTTTTTATGGATATAAATGCCCGGTTCGGAGGTTTGGCAGCAGTTCTGATCGCTATGGGCCTTGCCTGGGGTGTCTCCTGCTTCGCTAAGAGGTGGCTGCGTTATGCCGCAGCTTTACTGCTGGTCCCCGTCATATACGGAAGTACGGGAGGTGGCCTGGTAGTTTATACGTCGCTGCTAGTCGTTCACGAACTACTGCGAGGCGGCAGAAACAGCTGTTTTCTGACGGTACTTTTATTATTATCATTAGTATTTCCTTTGTACGTAAGACAATACCTGATCCCGCTATCCTGGAACGATACCTGGTTCGGCACCGCTTTTTACCAGGGGAATAACAGTCCTGTTCTTATTTGGTATATTCTCTTTTCTCCGGCATTGAGCAGCCTCCTCGCAATATGGGGCAGCCGGATGACCGCCAAGTCTAAATATGCAGACCAGATTTCCGCCTTACTTGCCTGTTGTATTATCGGAGGTAGCGGAGTCCTTATCTGTAGCAAAAGGGACCAAAGCGAAGAGATGCTTTATACACTCGATCACTTGTTCAAAAAAAGAGAGTGGAAAGAAATAGTCCGGATCGCCAGCGAACATCCCTACCGGAATCCCGTCTTTGTTTCATACGTCAATCTGGCTTTACTGAACCAGGGAGAATTGCCCGACCAAATGATGAGTTTCTCACAACGGGCGAATATAAACGAGTTCTGGACTTCCAGCTATCTCCCTATGTTCCTGACCGGTGAGACATATTATTATCTGGACATGTATGACGGAGCTCGTGCCTACCTCTACATGGCTAACACCCAATCACCTTCGGGACAATCTCCTTATATGTTCCAGCGACTGGCAGAACTGGAGATTATACGCGGGAACTCCAAATCCGGAATGAAGTATATACATGCCTTAAAACAGACCTTACGTTACCGGAATTGGGCCAAAGAGATGGAGCAAGCCGTTTTGTCCGGAAAGTACCCGGAGCATTTACGGATACCGATGGCACAATATAAAGAAAACGATTCGTTCCTGGCAAAAGAAATGCTCTACAACGTGGCATGCAAACACAGGGAGGACCCGGAGAATCCTAAAGTCCGTGATTTCCTGTTGGCCAAATATATCCTGGCGAATGATTACAAAGGATTTATCCATTGCATAGCGAACCTTCCCCATGGGATCGGCAGCCCGTTTCCCCGTTCTTACCAGGAGTTTTTACTTATGTATGCTTATATGTTACGCGACAATACACTGATCGGCAAATGGAATATATCCCAGGACGTCGTCACTGATTTTTACCGTTACCTGCAAATCAACCAGTCCGGACAACCCCCGGAGGTGATCAAAAAGCAGTTAAGCGGAAATTTCCGGCAGTCGTATTGGTTTTACGTACAGTACACGAACGAATTTTAATCCTCAAAAAATGAAACCCCAAATACATATCCGCCCGGTTATATCGATCCTACTCTTTTGGAGTGCATTGGCACTAAGTTGTTCCGAAAGACTTTCGGAGGCACGGTCCTCCGAGGATTGTCCGCCTATTTTCCCGGATTATAAAGAGATTACGGTTCCTGTCAATATTGCACCGTTGAATTTCCGCCTGGAACCCGGAGGAAAATGCAAGGTGCTGTTTTCGGCCAGGGATTACCAGTTCACCCTATCGGTCTCCGATTACGTGAACATCCCGTTAACAAAATGGCGCCACCTGCTAGAGCAGGCTCAGGGGGATAAGGTGACGGTAACTATTTATACTCCGGATCAGGACGGCTGGATAGCCCATCGCCCGTTCCATTGGCATATCTCCCCCGATCCGATAGACAGTCATCTCGTTTACCGGTTGATAGAACCGACTTACGCCAACTGGAATGAAATGGGAATCTATCAGCGGGAACTTTCTTCTTTTTCAGAAAAAGAGATCATTGCCAATGATAAAACGGGACATAACTGCATGAACTGCCATTCCTTCAATCAGGGAGATCCGGATCAAATGGTCCTTCATATGCGCAAGATCAATCCGGGTACTATCCTGATAAAAGACGGATCGGTCGTCAAACTGGAAACCAAAACCGAGTATACGATTTCCAATTTTGTATACCCATACTGGCATCCTTCCGGAAAAGATATCGCATTCTCTACCAATAACACTCAAATGTCTTTTTTTGAAGCGAACAGTAAACTGATAGAAGTGTACGACCTGTATTCAGATATCGTACTCTACGATACAGACAAAAATGAAGTCTATACCAGCCCGTTATTATCCGACAAGGAGCAGTTAGAGAATTTCCCGGTTTTCTCTCCCGATGGGAAAAAACTTTATTTCTGTAGTTGTCCGCGTGTGGACAGTCTGCCCCAGGATTTCGACCGTGTGAAATACCGGCTATGCAGCATCGATTTCGATGTCGACCGGCAAGAGTTCGCTTCGAAAGTCGACACGCTGGTAGACCTGGTTTCCGAAGGGAAAGGAGTTTCACTACCGAGTATATCGCCCGACGGACGCTATATTCTTTGCAGCGTTGCCTCCAGCGGCTGTTTCCTGAGCTGGGATAAAGAATCGGATCTGTACCTGTATGACACCCGCACAAAAAGTTTTAAGCCTGCAAAAGCGCTGAATACGGATTATTCGGAAAGCTATACCAACTGGTCGTCCAACAGCCGGTGGATCGTTTTCAGCAGCCGCCGGCTGGACGGTGTATATAACCGTCCTTTTATCGCCCATATCGGAGAGAACGGGGAGATAGGAAAACCATTTCTTCTTCCCCAGAAGAATCCGGATTTCTATCAAGACTTATTCAAAGCCTATAACCTTCCGCAACTCGTGAAAGGCGCAGTGAAAGTGAATCCCCATGAAATAGCAGAAACGGCAAAATCTGCCGTATCCGGACAAGTCAAATTTCGTAAAGACGGCCATGTTCCTTCCGTTTCCGGCAAGTCCGGAAATAAAAGCGAGGTGAACTAACGGATTGTCTTATACATTCCGGGTAAGCTATAAAATCCTAAACCATGAACAGTTGTTGACATATTTCAGTTATATTTGCAGACTGGAACAGATAAGTAATCAATAAAATGATGAATAAAGCATTACAAAGAATGGGAGAATATGTCATCTTGATGGGAAAATCCTTGTCGATCCCTGACAGATGGAGCATGTTCTTCAAACAATTGATAAAAGAAATATATAAGCTGGGGGTAGATTCTCTTTGGATCGTAATTATCATCTCCGTTTTTATCGGTACGGTTATCGCCATCCAGATATCGTTGAATATCAGCTCTCCGCTGATTCCTAAATTTACGATCGGATATACGACCCGTGAAATTATCCTGCTGGAGTTTTCATCCTCTATCATGTGTCTGATTCTTGCCGGTAAGGTCGGGAGTAACATTGCATCCGAGATCGGTACGATGCGGGTAACAGAACAGATCGATGCGATGGAGATCATGGGCGTCAACTCCGCCAACTTCCTGATCATGCCGAAAATCGCAGGGCTGATGATCTTTATTCCCGTACTGGTTATTTTCAGTATGTTCACCGGGATACTGGGAGGTATAGCGGCCAGCCATTCAACAGGAACGGGCATGACACCGGCTTCCTTCGAATATGGATTGCAATTTTATTTCAATGAATTTTATATCTGGTATTCTATTATAAAATCGGTAGTTTACGCCTTCATCATCTCATCGATAGCCGCTTATTTCGGTTACTATGTGAAAGGAGGAGCACTCGAAGTCGGTAAAGCGAGTACGAATGCTGTCGTAATGAGCAGCATCATGATCCTGCTGGCAGACGTAATAATGACCCACTTAATGCTTACGTAAAAAATGATAGAAGTAAAAAACATAACGAAATCATTTGAAGGCCGTAAAGTGTTGAACGATATCAGCGCAGTCTTTGAAACAGGGAAGACCAACCTGATCATCGGACGAAGCGGTTCGGGTAAAACGGTTCTGATCAAAAATATTATCGGCCTGATGAAACCTGATTCGGGTGAGATTCTGTATGACGGACGGGACCTTACTTCAATGAACAAACAGGAGTTGAACATGCTCCGCCGGGAAATGGGAATGCTGTTCCAGGGATCTGCCTTGTTTGACAGTATGACCGTTCTTGAAAATGTGATGTTCCCGCTCAATATGTTCTCGAAAGAGTCTTATAAAGATAGAGAAAAAAGGGCCATGTTCTGCCTGGAACGTGTCAATCTTGAGGAAGCTGAACATTTATACCCGTCCGAGATCAGCGGTGGTATGATGAAACGTGCTGCCATTGCCCGCGCGATCGCTTTGAATCCGAAGTATTTATTCTGTGATGAACCGAACTCGGGCCTGGACCCTAAAACATCGTTGCTGATAGACGATCTGATCCATGATATCACTACCGAATACCAGATGACGACCGTTATCAATACCCACGACATGAACTCCGTTATGAATATCGGAGAAAACATCATCTTTATCAAGGAAGGTGTAAAAGAATGGCAGGGAACGAAAGACCAGGTCATCACCTCGAATAATAAAGCATTGAACGACTTTATTTTTGCGTCCGATCTGTTCCGGAAAGTGAAAGAAGTAGAGATGAAGCAGGAAGAAGGATAACTTTTTAATTAAAAATTGAGAATGGGATATTAAATAAAAGAGGATGTTAGTATTAACATCCTCTTTTGCAATAAACTATATAATAATTAAAAACACACTTCTATTTTACTCATTCGTATTCCAGAAAGGGGCCTGAACCAAAGTCGGGTCTTTATCCACTTCACTCTGATGGATAGGCATCCAATACTGTTTCTTCTGGAATGCACGCAACAAACATTTTGAACGGACAAAGAATGCATTGCTGTTGGAAGCATCGTCCGAATACTCCGTACCGCCGAAATTCATTCCATAATCATACCCGTTCAGCAGTTCTTCACCTAATTTCCAACGACGGACATCATGATAACGGATACCTTCGCAACATAATTCAACACGACGTTCTTTACGAATCAGTTCACGTACTGTCGCCTGATTGTCTGTATAAGGGATGCGTTGGAAGCCATTGTTATCTGTACCTGTTCCGTATTCAGGAATACCGGCACGTTCACGGATCTTATTCAGATAAAGTATGATATCTTTATTTCCCGGTTCACATTCGTTCAAAGCCTCCGCATAATTCAGGTAAGCCTCTCCCATACGGTACAGGATACCCGGACGATAAGGACGTTTGCCATCTCTAGGAATAGATTCCAGTGATATTTTCTTCCTGTTCAGGTAGCCGTTTTGAGGCGCATCGTGGGTCGGTCCTCCGTCCGCCTGGTTAGACATCATCTCCGTCATACGTCCTTCCTGATGGAACCAGGCACCGTTATACAATACAGCCAGATAAAAACGCGGTTCACGGTTGCTATACATATTGAAGGTATTCGGAGTCGTTATCTGTCCGGATTTCACTCCCTGGTATTTACGACAAGGATCCCAATTCGTTTCCCTTATCTCCGGTTCAGCAGAAAAGCCTTTTTCCGTGTAACCCGATGCTTCATTGATAACAGGAGAGCCGTCTGCATTATATCCCAGGATCGGAGATTGCCCGTTCTTCATAAAGAAAGCATCCACTAACCCTTGTGTAACACCGTATCCTCCGTTTCCACCGCATCCTCGGGGAGTTGAATGGCCTTCCCAATCCCCATAATTACAATCAGGACGGGCAAACAATATTTCATTATTACCCTCGGATGTTTTCTTCAATTGCAAATTATAACATGACATAAACGGATCGATCTTACCATTAATATATTCATAATATAATCCGTGTCCTGCTTCATGCGCTTTATCGATCAACAGTTTACAGGCATCCGCCGCTTTCTTCCATTTATTCGGGTCGTAAGCCGAATTGAAGCGCTCCTTACCGTCATTGTTCAAAAATCCTTTGTACATCTCATTTCCGTTCACTAACGGACTTGCTGCAAATAAGAGCATACGTGCCCGTACCGCCAGACAGGCGATCGAGGTTGCCCTGCCGAAAAAGGCTTCTTCCCATTTTGCCGGCAGTTTACCCGACAATTCCAGCAATTGCTTATCGAGCATATCTACCATATCATCGAAAGCCATCTGTCCGACCGTCATTTCTTCCAACGGTGCATTCACATCGACCACATCACCGAAATAAGGCACAGAACCATAAGCTTCTGTCATTGTCCAGTAATAATATGCAATCAGGAAACGGCATTCGTTTCTCATCGTTTCTATATCTTCTTCCGTTACTTTTTGCAAGGGATTGGCATGAGCATTGTTGATCAGGATATAAGCAGAACGGATGCGTTGGGGCAATTCATTCCAGAATCTGGCATCCCAATCGGAACTCGTATAAAAATTACCCACGCGGAAATTAAGTAATGTGCCACCCCACCATTGTACCCAACGCTGCGAAGCAGTCATATCATCACCTGCAATTTCCCAACCGATCTTGTTGGCATATCCCCAGTAAGGATCCGGGACACGGGAGTAGATATTAGCCAGCCAGTCTTCCGTACGGGTCTTATCGTTAAAAACCATCTCCAGTGTCAGCTGGTCATCAGGAGCATTGTCGATAAAATCAGAACAACCGTTCAAGACCAGACATATAGCAGAAACACCTATATACTTGAATAAATTTAGAGTTTTCATATTAGTCATTTTATGATATTAGAAATTAACATCCAATCCGAAAGAAACCGACTTCATGATCGGATATTTCATACCGTTATTTGTATCGAGTTCCGGATCCCACATCTTGAAACCTGAAAAAGTCAGCAAATTAGAACCCTTCAGATAAAGGCGGAGCGATCTTACACCGATCTTGCTCATCCATGCTTTGGGAAAACGATATCCTACTTCGATATCCTTCACGCGCAACATGCTCATATTACGTAACCACCAGGTCGACTCTTTCAGGTTATTTTCATTTTGCCCGTAGGTCAAACGCGGATAAAAGACATCCTGACTTGGGTTTTCCGATGTCCAGCGATCCTGATAATTATCATAAATATTATACATAGAGCCCATCGAACTTCCGGGCAGGAATCCTGAACCTCCGATAAAACGCCAGGTTCTGCCGTTTCCCTGGAAGAAAATATTCAAATCGAAATTCTTGTAAGTGACATTTCCACCGAAACCGTAAACTATCTGCGGATCTTTCGTTCCTCCCAAAGGAACCTGGTCCATATCTGTGATCGAGCCGTCTCCATCCACATCACGGTACCTGATATCACCCGGCCGAACCTTGGAACTGAACGTATGAGTAGGTATTCCATCTTTCAATACACCCTGCTCTACATTTTCAAAATCATCCTCGGTAAATAAACCTTCCGCAACGAGTCCGAACAACTGATTGACAGGCAAGCCAGTCTCCTGCCGGTTTGTTCCTAATCTACCCGGAGCTTCGTCTTTCTCAATGACCTCATTCTTAGCATAGGTCATCGTACCACGCAAACTCAGATACCAGTCTTTATTCAATTGCTTATTAAATGTAAGGGACAAGTCAACCCCTTTATTGTCAACTTTTCCGAAATTAGCCCAGGGTGTATTCATAAAACCGGCTGCCGACGGGATCGTATTTCGTTTCATAAAGATATCACGACGATGTTCCTGGAACCAGTCGAATTGAAAATCAAGAGCATTCCACAACCCCAATTCAAAACCTATATCCGTCTTTTCCACAGTTTCCCAAGTCAGATTAGGGATACCGAAATCTCCTTCATAACGACCTGTACGGTGATAATCGTTATTCACACCCCACTTATACTGATTATCATCATGACTATTGATAGTAGTGATATAGGCAAAACGCCGTCCTTCCAACTGATCATTACCTACCAAACCCCATGAACCTCTGAATTTTATTTTGGAAAATGTATCTTTAAATTTTTCCATGAATGGTTCTTCAGACAATAAATAACCGACAGCGAAAGACGGGAAGAAGCCAAAACGATATCCTTTGGCAAAGTTTTCCGAACCGTTATATCCAAAGTTAAACTCGCCTATGTAACGGTTGCCATAAGTATAAGAGGTCCTTCCGGCAATACCTAACCGGCGAAAAGGAACGACACTTCCGTCCTGATAATCACGTTGATTATACATGAACATACCTTCCACAGCATGTTCCCCGAATCTATTAGAATAACTTAAATTACCTTCCAGATAAGTAGCTTTGTTACCCCATTCTTTTTTTTCTTCGCTTCCTAAAAACATTTGTCCGTAATCAGCGATCGTAATATCCAATGTTCCGTCTTCATTACGTTGAGTTGCCGGATAATAATAATCCGGACTCTTTGAACGAACCACGCCGGAACGGATATAGCGATCAAAAGAGAATATACCTTTGATTTTTAATCCGGGAAGCAGGAACTTCAAATCTTGTTCCAGGGAGAACATCGATTCGATCTTTGCATTCGAGTAAGTTGTAAAACCATGCTGGGTAGCTCTCGCCCAGGGATTAGTACGGTTTTTCACCTTCGGTATTTCACCGGAAGAATAGATAGCCGGGTGAACGAACGGCGGCGTCTCAAAGGCTTTATCCAAGACGAAATCCGAAGCCCTTGTATCACCATCATCTATCATTCCGTTCGTTTCCTGCAAATAACCACCGATACTGATACGGGCGATTGTAGTCTTCGTAATATTAACATCTACATTCGAACGCATATTGTATTTATTCAATTTAGTGGAAGAATCCCAGGTCTGGCTTTCATCACGCTCAAAGATACCCCGTTCGCCATAATAAGAAGCGACTAACGCGTAACGTAAAACGTCGCTACCACCGGTTACCGTCAGATTTGCCCGCCGGTTAGTCGCATGGTCTTTAGTGATCTCATCCAACCAGTCTACATTCGGATATAATTCAGGATCCGCATTAGTACGATATTTCTCGATCAGGTCCGGAGAGTAGATCGTCGATCCTCCGCCATCCAGAGACAGCTCATTCATTAATGACAAATAATCCGCCGAACCGATAAATTTAGGCAGCTTCACCGGCTGGGTAAAACCTTGTTCATAATGTACATCTACAGTCGGTTTTCCTAACTTACCCCGCTTCGTATTGACGATGATAACGCCATTCGCACCACGTACCCCATAAACGGCACTGGCTGCCGCATCTTTCAGCACGGAGAAGGACTCGATCTCCGAAGGATCCATATCGTCCAATGTCCGTTCTACGCCATCCACCAAAACCAGCGGGCTGCGTCCTGCATTCTGGAAAGATGAAATACCCCGGATCCAGAAACTCGAACCATCTGCTCCCGGCTCACCGGAACGCTGCACGGCGATCACACCGGCTAATTGACCTGCCAGGTTATTACTCAGGGCACGCGACGGACTTTGCTGTAACAGGCCTGGTTCTATCGTTGTAATGGATCCCACGATCGACTCTCTTTTCTGTGAACCGAAACCGACTACCACCACTTCGTTCAGACCGGTAGATATCTCTTTCAGGTTGACATTGATATTGATTTGTCCGCCCACCGTTACATCCTGCGATTCAAAACCAATATAACTGAATGTCAGGACGGAGTTCTTTCCGGGAACCGACAAAAAGTAATTACCGTTAATATCGGTAGTCGTACCTGAATTGGTCGATTTTACAATCACATTCACACCGGGTAAAGGATTTCCTTGTTCATCCCAAACCGTACCATTGATATTGACACCTTTCTTTTGCTGTTGTTGCGCTTCCGCCGCTTCCGATAAGATGATCTGCCGATCCTTTATTTCGTACCTGATACCAGTCTCCAAGGCTAACAGTTCCATGATCGACGAGATATTCTTATCTTTGACATCTATGGATACTTTCTTATCGAGAACTTTCAATAACTTTTGCGTGTACATGAAAATGAATTCACTGTTACTCTCGACGTAATGAATTACATCTTTTACAGTTTTATTTTCCATTTTCACTGTAAAACTCTTCTGTTGTATATACACGTCACTCTCTACCGCATATAGCGAAGTAGTAGAAAAAAATAAAAAAATGCTAATTATAAAAAAACACAAAGGTTTTCTCCTCGCTATCCTGCAAGGATTAATTTTCTTATTCATAACTTTACTTAGATTTTTGATTAATCATTAATATGATTAGATTAATTCTCCGCCGGATGATACGGGCATATCATCCGGCTTTTTTCATATGAAAAAAGCTAACTTCTCTTCTTCATGGCATAATTTTTTAATTTAAAAAAGATTACTACTCTCTCTTTAAATAGATCACTCCATTTTCTTCGCGCGCAGAAAGAGGAATCATCGATTTAATATAATCAATTATCTCATCCAGGTCATCCCGGAGATCTAATTTCCCATATATCTGTTCATTGTCTAAAGATGAATCACATACTATTTTTGTTCCGTACAACAAACTTAACCGTTCGGCAAGCAGTTTCAGATAATCACCGTTCAAAATCATCACACCATCGATCCAGGCTTTGTAATCACCCGCATTCACTGTTCTTTTGTCGGTAATACTATTTTTCTCAAGCGAGACAAGCTCATTGGGCACCATCTTCATCTGTTTGTTCTGCTGGTCCTTGATCTCTACCGATCCGTTAACCAATACAACACGACTGGTTGCCAGTTGTTTATAGGCAAAAACATCAAAAGAAGTACCTAACACTTTTACTTCAAAGCCCTCGGTATTCACATAGAAAGGACGCTTCTCATCATGAGTTACTTCCAGATAAACCTCACCGTCTACGTATATCTCGCGTTTCTTTTCTCCGAAAACACGAGGATAGACCACTTTAGTCCCGGCATTTACCCACACCTTGGTACCGTCTGACAGTAACAGTTGGGAACGTCTTCCTTTCGGTACGATCAACTGGTTATATGACTCATGGTAAGGTGTCGTTACGTCCTTCTGTCCGGACTCAGCCACCGGAAGTTCTTCCGAATCAACAGAGACTTCGCCCTTCGGCGTATAAACAATTTTCGCGTCAGAAGCTAATTGTAACTTCTCCTGATCAGACATCACCAGTACCACATCGTCCGTTTCCTCGACCGGAAGCATATCCATCAGGGCAATGACCTGCCTGAAGTCTTCCTTTTGAGAAAGATCATCGGATATATAAGGTATGCTCAACAATACAGCGATAGTTGCCGCAACAGAGGCAACTGCAATATAAAACCTGTTTGTTCTTTTTTTCTTTGCAGACGGAAGAACCTGCTGTTTCCCTTCTTCCTGTATTTTCCGGAGAGCTTTAGCACGGATCGAAGCGACCACATCCTCCTCTTCTTCCGGCAGGCAATCCTCCCAGAAAAATTCTATTTTTTTCTTTTCTTCCCTGTCCCGAGGCCGAAAAGTGTCATCATCAAATATATCGTGATCTGTTTTCATTCTGTTTTTCAAATGTGCTTACATATAAAAGACGCAGACGAAAAAAAAATGTCCTACTCAAAAAGTGATTTTTTTCAAATAATTTATTCACATAGGATTTAAAATATGACAATCACACTTTTGAAGCATGCAAATTTGATCCAAATATCCCCTATGGATATTCTGTAAGACTATTTAATGCTGAAGAAGCAGATATCACAGTCTCATAATTCATTCAGCTTAAATAGAACCAATACATTATTATCATCTTCATGCAAGCTATCTATCATAGATGCAACATTATCAGAAAATTTATTATCGGATTTATCTCTATTTGATTTAATCATTTTTAAAAATTCAACAGGTACACTTGATACAAAATAATCCTGATAAGAATTCATTCGAGTAATAGTTGGATTGAAAACACAATCTCCGTCATAATCAAACCCATGAAAACTAATAATATTATTAGTTTTCTTATCAAAAAAAGAAAATATATATTCTGTCTTATTTGTAACTAGAAAATATAAAAAATCATTTGTTTCAATCATATTAGGTTGCAAATATGTACTACCACGAGTAATTTCATTAAATACATTTTCTGATTTGACATTCTGAATATCTAATAAATTATAAGGAGAATAATTTGATAAATCAATCTTGTAACGTAATGTTATGGTTGAATCATTTACAGTATAAAGAGAATTCATATACTGAGGATAAAAGACTAATTCACTATTTGTCCTGTATAATTGAGAATAAGCTATAGCCAGAGAGCTATTATCATCATAGTTAAAAGCCCCCTTAACCACATTTCCTAATGAATCAGTAAAAAGAATACGATAATCGTCCAACTCTTTCAAATGCGTATTCATATTAGACTTATTAGAAACCGACATTAAATCTCCTTTCGGTGACACCATCATTTCACCGGCGAAAGAAAAGGGAGTTGGTACGCTTCGACAAAAATCGCCATTCAAGGTATAATACATAAATCGCCTTTTCATATTATCATAAACAATCAGTCGTTCATTCTTTCGATCAATAGTCATACCTGTTAGCAAAGCATATTCTTCAGGACCTCCTCCTTTCTGACCAATCGCTTTTATAAACTTTCCATCAATGTCGAATATATATACCTTATTCTGCATAATATTATCCACTATATAAATGCGATCTTTATAAATGTCAACCGCAGATATATGTGAAATAAGCGAATTATCAGATGTTTCCAAAGGAATATATTTTACATCTTTTATTAATTCTGAAATCTTTATTTGATCTTCCACCTTATCTAACAAAACAGTTATGCCTGTATCGTTTTTTATATTGGCTAAATAATCGACATCAGTTAAATCAACGTCATGAAAACGTGCATATTGATAATTATTTATACAAGATGTAAATATAAAAAAGAATAATAATACAATTGGTTTTAACATATCACAAAAATTAAATGTGCTTACATATAAAAGACGCAGACGAAAAAAAAATGTCCTACTTAAAAAGGGATTTTCTCAAATAATTTATTCGTAAAGAATTCCAGATATGATATTCAGAGCCTTTGAAATATGCACATTGATTGTTTTCACGGAAATATTCAGCATTTCTGAGATCTTTTTATAGGGTAGTTTTTCTATTTTGGCTAATACGAATACTTCTTTGCATTTTGGTGGTAATGCAGCAATTGCCTGGTTGATCTTAGCGATCTCCTCCCGGCTTATCATTTTATTATCCGGTGACTGGAACAAAGGAACATGAAAATCGTCTATCTCGTCAAATGAAACGGTAGTATCCGGCTGCTCTTTTCGCAGATAAGAAATAGCTTTATTACGGACCAAAACAAGTAACCATGACTTGATATGGATTATTTCGTCAAGGCGGGCACGGTTATTCCAGACCTCCAGGAATACATCGCTTACAACTTCTTCCGCCAGTTCACGGACATTTACATACCCCAAGGCAAAATAATACAAATCTTTCGAGTACAATTCGACAAAAGAACAGAATGCCATCTGATCCCCCTCTTTTATTTTTTGTACGCAAAAGACTTCTTCACTCATATTATAACAAATCCTTATTCGGCAAAAATAACGATAATAATATAAAAAAACTCCTGCTCCGAGATATTTCAGAACAGGAGTCTACTCTAGAACTTATAAGTTAGTTATTACAATCCAAAACTTTCTTTCACTTTATCCACATAATCCAGTTTCTCCCAGGTAAATAACTCCACCTCACAAATAGTAGGTTCCGGGTTATAACGAGAAGTAAATGTCTTGGTAACAATTTCCGGTTTACGTCCCATATGTCCGTAAGAAGCTGTTTCCAGATAGATCGGATTACGTAATTTCAGACGTTCTTCGATCGCTTTCGGACGCATGTCGAAAAGATCCCAGATCTTTTCTGCAATCTCGCCATCTGTCATTTTTACATTGGCACGACCAAACGTATTTACGAAAATATTCATCGGTTTTGCTACACCGATCGCATAAGAAACCTGTACCAGCATTTCGTCAGCAACACCTGCGGCAACCAGGTTTTTCGCAATATGGCGGGCTGCATAAGCAGCAGAACGGTCAACTTTCGAAGGATCTTTTCCGGAGAATGCACCACCGCCGTGAGCACCTTTTCCACCGTATGTATCCACAATGATCTTACGTCCGGTCAGACCTGTATCACCATGAGGACCACCGATCACGAACTTACCGGTCGGATTTACATGATAAATGATATCATCGTTGAACAAGGCTTGTACATAAGCCGGATACTGCGCTTTCACACGCGGAATCAGGATCTTCTTCACATCGGCTGCAATCTTCTTCTGCATGGCGATATCGGCTTCTTCCTGGCTGATACCTTTCGGACCGATAAATTCATCATGTTGGGTAGAAACAACGATCGTGTCGATGCGTAACGGCTTGCCGTTGTCATCATATTCAATAGTGACCTGGCTCTTTGCATCCGGACGGAGGTAAGGCATCAGGTCGTTCTCATTCTTGCGGATCTCAGCCAGTTCCCACAACAAACTGTGTGAAAGGTCGAGGGCCAGAGGCATGTAATTTTCAGTTTCATTCGTTGCATATCCGAACATCATACCCTGGTCGCCAGCCCCCTGGTTGTAAGGGTCTTCGCGCTCAACGCCACGGTTGATATCGCCACTCTGTTCATGGATAGCAGAGAATACGCCGCATGATTTGGCCTCAAACTGATATTCGCTTTTCGTGTAACCGATTTTTTCGATCACACCGCGTGCAACTTCCTGCACATCTACATAAGCACTTGATTTAACTTCTCCAGCCAAGACAACCTGTCCGGTTGTAACAAGGGTTTCGCAAGCAACTTTCGAGCTCTTGTCATAAGCAAGGAACTCATCCAGCAAAGCATCCGATATCTGATCGGCTACTTTATCGGGGTGCCCTTCGGACACCGATTCGGAGGTGAATAAATAACTCATTACTTTTTAATTGAAAATTGAATACTGAAAATTGAAATTAGATGTCAGACACCCCTAAAATCAATCAACAACAGACAATTGATTAATAATAATGAATTGATAACGGAAGGATATATATGCCGAACGGCAAAGAAAAGTAACTTGTTTTTAGCATTTTTTCCTGTGGTTGCAAGCAATACAAATCTATCCACATCAATTCGGAGACAAAGATAAGAATTAATTGACAATTCAAAATTGAAAATTCAAAATTATTTTTTCTTCTTTGTGTTACGAAGTGCTTTTTTATACTTGTATTCAGCTTTCATCTTTGCTGAACCCGATTTATGGGTACCTTTCAGGAAATCAGCGTATTTGATTTTTTTTTCTCCGGCGTTCTCTTCCTTGGCCTTCTTGAAAACCATTCCTCCACCGGTCAGGATCTTTTCTATATCGTTCATTGCTTTATCTTTTATTGTTTTATTTGAAAACAGTATGAAGTTACAAAATGTTGCGTTCCCGCATAAGGGAAACAACTGTCTTTTTAAACACCGGATGAACCACGTTCGGAGCTATTTCAAGCAAGGGTTCCATCACGAACCGGCGATCCTGCATCAATGGATGCGGCAATGTCAGTTCCGGCGTCTGCAGGATCAGATCGTCATACAGCAGAATATCGATATCGATGATACGGTCATGATAAGTACCGTTACTTTTCTGCGTACGTCCCATCTCCACCTCGATCTGTTGGGTTGCTTCCAGTAGCCCCAGCGGAGATAAAGAGGTTTCGAGCTGCAAAGCAGCATTCAGGAACGTATTCTCCGACTGAAATCCCCAGGGTTCGGTTTCATAAAAACCGGAAAGGGCGAGAACATCTCCCACCCTTTCAGCTAACAGCGCAGTGGCCGTTATCATATTCCGTCTTTTATTTCCTATATTCGTACCTAAAGCCAGGTATGCAATAGCCATAAACGTACGTCTTAGATGATCAACATTGCGTCGCCATAGGCACCGAAACGGTATCCTTCTTTCAATGCCACATCATAAGCATCCATGATCAGGTCATATCCGCCGAATGAAGCAGTCATCATCAAAAGAGTAGACAACGGCATGTGGAAGTTGGTGATCATACTGGTAGCCACGCTGAAATCATAAGGAGGGAAAATGAACTTATTTGTCCATCCTTCAAACTCTTTCAGATGTCCATCCGTACTTACAGCAGTTTCTACCGCACGCATCACAGAAGTTCCGACAGCACAGATCTGACGACCGTCGTCCTTACCTGTATTCACGATATCCACGACATCCCCATTCACGATCATCTGTTCGGAATCCATCTTGTGTTTTGTCAGGTCTTCCACATCTATTTCGCGGAAATTACCCAATCCGGAATGAACTGTAAGGAATGCAAAACGACAATCTTTGATCTCCAGACGTTTCATTAATTCGCGGCTGAAATGCAGGCCGGCGGCCGGAGCCACTACCGCACCTTCTTCTTTCGCGAAGATATTCTGGTAACGATCTTCGTCATCCGCTTCTACCGGACGATCGATATATTTAGGAAGCGGAGTCTCTCCCAAAGCATACAATGCTTTTTTGAACTCATCATGGTTTCCGTCATACAGAAAACGCAAGGTACGACCGCGTGACGTAGTATTATCGATCACTTCGGCTACCATCGAATCGTCTTCCCCGAAATAAAGTTTATTACCGATACGGATTTTACGGGCAGGATCGACCAAGACATCCCAAAGACGAAGGTCTTCGTTCAGTTCACGCAGCAAAAATACTTCGATACGTGCACCAGTCTTTTCTTTATTACCATATAAACGGGCAGGAAAAACTTTCGTGTTGTTGAAGATGAATACATCTTTTTCTCCAAAATATTCCAACAGGTCTTTAAAGACTTTATGCTCGATCTCCCCTGTGTTACGGTGTACAACCATCAACCGGGATTCATCCCTGTTCTTTGCGGGATGAAGAGCGATCTGTTCCTGCGGCAAGTTAAATTTGAATTTAGATAGCTTCATAATGTTACTTTATTTATTTTCTTTTATTCTTATCATTTTTCTATCGGAGCCGCTCCGGCTTCATCAGCCACACGATCTCCGACCGCTTCCTCCAGAAAAGCATCTATCTCTTCCGGATTCATGCATTTATCCAATGTTATATCTCCGATCCGGGTACGCTCCAATCCGATCAGATGGGCGCCCGAATTCAAGGCAACACCGATATCACGTGCCAGGGCACGGATATAAGTACCTTTACTACATACCACACGGATTTTAATGACCGGCAGGCTGCATTCCAGCAGTTCCATCTCATCGATCACCAGTGTTTTTGACTTCAACTCCACTTCTTCCCCTTTACGTGCCAACTCGTATGCACGCTTTCCGTCCACTTTGCAGGCTGAAAAAACCGGCGGGATCTGCTGGATCGTTCCTACGAACGAATTCAGCACATCCCCGACCATCTCCTGAGTTATATGTTCCGTCGGATATACGGCATCTATCTCCTTTTCCAGATCAAAGGAAGGCGTCGTTTCCCCAAGCTTCAGGGTTGCCACGTATTCTTTTGTCTGATACTGGAATTCATCGATCCGCTTGGTTGCCTTCCCGGTACAAACGATCATGACCCCGGTAGCCAGCGGATCCAGCGTTCCGGCATGTCCGACTTTTATTTTTTTTACTTTCAGCTTCCGCGATAATTTGTAACGGAACTTGTTCACCAGATCGAACGAAGTCCACGTCAGCGGCTTGTTAAAATATAAAACCTCTCCTGCTATAAAATCCATTCTATATTACTTCATCAATGTACATGCAATAGTGATCAGTCCGACTATCGCACAATAAATAGCAAAGTAGATCAGCTTTCCTTTTTTCACGATATTGATCATCCACTTACAAGCCAGACAACCGGAAAGGAAAGCAGCTACAAAACCGACAACCAGCGAAAGCGTCGGAATATCTCCGGCAATATTTTCGCCTTTTACCAGCTTCAATACATCCAACAGGGCTTCACCCAGAATCGGGGGAATGACCATCAGGAAAGAGAATTGAGCCAGTTTAGCTTTATTATTACCCAGCAACAAACCTGTAGCGATCGTTGTTCCGGAACGTGAAAGTCCGGGCAAAACGGCACAAGCCTGGGCCAAACCGATAATAAAAGCATCTTTCATCGAAAGGTTCTCTTTCTGTCGGGGCTTTGCATAATAAGAGAAAGACAGCAATGCCGCCGTTACCAGCAACATGCAACCGACTATCAGCAAACCCGAGCCAAAGATAGCTTCAACTGTATCTTTGAAAAATACTCCGACAATACCGATCGGTATCATAGAAATCAGGATATTGATCACATAACGGGTTTCACTATTCATCTGAAACTTGAACAATCCGCGGAATATCCATTCGATCTCTTTCCAGAGTATAACTAATGTACTAAATACCGTAGCCACGTGGACTACGATTGTAAATGCCAGATTCTCTTCTCCTTCAATTCCAAACAGCGCCGATCCGATTGCCAGATGTCCGCTGCTGCTTACAGGAAGATACTCCGTCAGTCCCTGTACGATCCCCAGCACCAAGGCTTCAAACCAACTCATTCCGTAACTTCTTTACTTTTGCTGTTTTTCAGGATACCTACAATCATAAGGCCGAAACCGATCATCGTCACAACCGGAGCCACCACAATACGACGTGTACTGAATATTTCCGGGTTAAAACTGGTTGCATCGGCAGAACCTCCTCCACTCATCAACATAAAACCAATAATGATCACTGCCACGGCAACCGCGATCAGAATAAAATTTTCTTTTCCGAAAGCAAAATCTCTCTTAGCCATCTTTTCTGTTTATTATATATAATACAACTTATCAACACCCATACGGAGGTACTTGTTTACAGCAAATACAGTAGCTGTTACCGACAACAAGATCCCTAAGAGGAACACTGCGGCAAAAACCACCAATAAAGCCTTCATATCCAATAACTGGATAAAACCGTCCAATTCGTGTTGTAAATAATATAACGAACCGGTCAGCATTAATATTGCCAGAATGGATGCAAAAATACCGCTTACCACATTATAGCGCACAAAAGGACGCCTGATAAAACCGGAAGTCGCTCCAACCAGTTTCATTGTATGGATCAAAAAACGTTTGGAATAGATCAACAAACGGATCGTATTACTGATCAGAACAAACGATATGGCCATCAACATAACAGCCAGCGTAAGCAGGATAATGCTCAGGCGTTTCATATTATCGTTAACCATCTGCATCATATCCTTACGATAAAGCAGATCTGAAACGGAAGTATATGTTTTAATTTTCCTTTCAATATGTTGCAGGCTGTCCGGATTGGCATATTCGGAATGCAGCTTTACTTCGATAGATGCCTGCAGAGGGTTGAAGCCCAGGAAAGTCTCGGGATTTTCCCCCAATTCCTCTTCCAGTTCTTTCGCAGCCTGTTCTTTCGAGATATATTCTGTGGATTTGATAAAAGGTAGTGCGTCCAGGCTTTTTTGCATCTTCTTGATCTCCGCCTCTTTCTGGTTATCTTTCAAAACAATGGAAAAGGATATATTTTCCTTCACATAGACCGATAACTGATTCCCCAGCAGTCCCATCAACAAAATCAACCCGAGTAAAAATAATACCAGGGCTATACTTATAATAGATGTAAGACGTGAATTAAAGAAAGAAACCGAGTTAACCTTATTATTTTCAGCCATCAGACGTAACCTTATTATTATTCAACAAATTGGGGAGATACGTACAGAGCACATACCTCCCAATTTTTCTGCAAAAGAACGAATAAATTGTGAGACAGGCAGCAGATTATAATTATTTAACCAATTATAGAGCTTTATCAAGAGAACTTCAAATTTCGACATGAAGCTAAACACAGACACTTTCAAATGAGTCTATTGCATAATCTCACATAATAAAAAAATATCTATAAGACTTGTGTAAAACGAGAAATGGCGAGATTCACATCCAGCCATTCCCTTTATTTTTTAAGTGTGTTATGTAAGGTTTCGGACTATATTAAAATTTCATTTCATAAAAAATAATATTCCGGATTTACTAATACCCTGTATTCTGCTGCCCTTTAATCTGCGGGTTCGCATCGATCTCATCTTTAGGGATCGGCCATACCCACATATAATCATCAGCAGCCTTTACCATATCCGTGCCCAAAGCAGGCAGATAAGAAATATCCTGAGCTTCGCTTGAAGAACGGTTCAGCCCTTTCTTCCAACGTTTCAGGTCAAAGAGGTAAGGATGTTCACCGAATAATTCACGGACATACTCATCCTGAATTTCTTTTATCAGAGCATCGCCTTTGTAAGACTTATCACTCCATCCTTTCACACGGGTTGTCTTCAATTTATTCAACATCGCGGAAGCATTCGTTTCATCTCCCGACATCGCATAAGCCTCAGCCGCAATCAGATACATTTCTGAAATACGGAAAGCCTTGGTCTTATTTATGTTATTGCTCTTTCCTTCATACAATTCAGGGTTACCCGGCCATTTCTTACAATACGTAATCATAAAGTCCGGAACAGTCTGGGCATCGATCGAGTCATACGTAAAATAGGCATTATAACGAATATCATTCTCCTTATCATACAAATTCAATACAGTGTTAGTCGGCAAATAAGAAGGGCGGGGTAATTTATCTATAATACCGCAGAAAGCGCTACCCAAGGCATTCGGTCCCGTTTCTTTGGCTTTCACCATAGCAAACTGCCAGATGGCTTCCGTTCCGTTGTCATGCAGCCACATATCAGCATAAGCATCACCGTCTGTCATCAATGGATAAGTACCACTGTTTATCAGCGCGGTAGCGGCAGATATAGCAGTCGGGTAATCCTCTTTTTCCAATGCTATTCTGGCTTTTAAAGCTTTTACCACATCAGCCGTGATATAAGCAGAGTTTATCTCTCCTGTTGTCGTTACATATTCTTCTGCTTTTGCCAAATCGCTATCAATCTGTTTATAAGTTTCTTCCAGCGTACTACGTCCCGGATAAGTTCCGGCGATAGATGGAGTCGAATTATATTCTTCCACAAGAGGAACGCCATATTCCTTAGCAGCGGTAGTCGGATCGTAATTTTTACAGAAATGAAGAGCCAACTCAAAATAAGCATACGCTCTTGTAAAATAAGCATGGCCCATATAAAGCCGGATTTCATTCCGATCAGCATCCGATAACGAATTATCTGCTAATAAAGCTTCTGCCCCTTTCAACAGGACGTTGGCGTTTGCTATAAAATTATAATTATTACTCCAACAGCCAGAAAAAGCACCATCTGTAATAGTATAATCCCAGCGGTAAAAAGCACCATACGTATTTCCGTAATCAGCCGTGGCTGTTATCAATCCTGACTGGACCAACGCATCCATGGTATAGGCATTTTGCACATAACCACGCCATTCCGCATGGAACAAATTACTATATTTCCCACAATCCTGTACAGACAGAACAGATTGATTGGTAGGTATGCTTGTTTCCGAAGCCAAATCCATATCGCAAGCCGTAAAAGCAGCAAAGCAACAGGTCGCAACTGACAATATAATAGATTTTTTCTTCATGATTTTCTTCTTTTTACAAATTATTAGAACGTAAATTCAGCACCAAATGAGAACTGGCGGGTATTCGGATATTTACCTAACTGCAAGTTTGAATCCACCTCCGGGTCCGCTCCCTGATATTTTGTAACAGTCAACAAGTTACGGCCAACAGCAAAGACTCTGACACCACGGATAAAGCCTGTTTTTCTTAATAAATTGTCCGGCAGGTTATAACCGATCGTCAAATTCTTCAGACGCATAAACGATGCATTTTCAATCAAGTGAGTATCAAATTGAATTGCAGAATTTGCTGCCGGAATATCCGTTACCTGCCCAGGTGTTGTCCACATATTTTCCATCACGACAGCCTGGTTTAACTGTCCGACGAAATTCGGATTTTCAACGAAGTAGCGGTTATTATCGATCATATATTTACCCAACATAAAAGAAAAGTCCGCATTCAAAGTGAAACCCTTCCAGGAAAACTGGGTATTGAAACCACCTATCCAGGGTGCAAATTGATTTTTTCCGGTAAACACGGCATTATCTTCAGAATAAGTTTTTGTTTCATTCCCGTCTTTATCCAGCCATATTTGCTGTCCGTCCTGCGGATCAACGCCTTTCCATCTCACATAATAGAAATCGCCATATGTTTTACCTACTTCATATTTAACACCTGTATTAGCCACTACATACTCATCACGTCCGCCAAACAATTCTGTAATCTGGTTCTTGTTATAGTTGATATTAGCCGAAACACTCCAAAAGAGATCTTTATTGGAGATTATATCATAAGAAGCGGTAAGTTCGATACCACGATTAAACATACTGCCAATATTTCCCCACCCTGAATCATGACCGGTTGTATAAGAGAACGGGATCGTCATCAACATATCCGTCGTCACCTTGTTATAGAAGTCAAAGTCGATACTCAAGCGATTAAAGAAACGTGAATTGAAGCCGATATTCAATGTTTTTTGTTTTTCCCAGGTCAGATCGTCATTTTGTACGGAAGAAACTCCGAAACTCTGGTTCCCGTTGTAAAGTCCTGTACCGATCAATCCTAAGGATGGGTAATAGGGGTCACCTTCAAATGCAGAGTTACCGGTTGTACCATAACTGGCTTTCACACGCAATTCGTCCAACCAGTCTACATCAGCCAGGAATTGTGCTTTCTTCATATTCCACATAGCCCCAACAGAAAAGAAGGAAGCCCAGCGTTTGTTTACCCCAAACAAAGAAGAACCATCCGTACGGTAAGAGGCATCCAGATAATATTTTTCATTGAAATTATATTCCGCGCGTGCGAAGAAAGAGTTCATCGTTTTCTTCTTCAGACTCGCGCTCGGCGCTTTGTATGTTGTACCATGACTTACCATCGACAAACGAGAATCGGTTATGCCATCTACGCTGGTTCCGAAAGAACTGCCATCGTATATAATCGACTCTTGCCCCACCAGGGCTGTAAGGTTATGCGACTTATTGATATCAAACTTATATTCAGCCGTATTAGTCAACGTAAAAGAAGAATACCGCTGGAAAGTTTCGGCAGCACTGCCGGAATAATTATTATATCTGGCCGGTAAACTTTTATAGCGATACCTGTAATCAAATGCATCCATAGCCTGGGCAGCACGAATTGTCAGTCCCTTAACCGGAGTCAGTTCTTCAAACATATTCCCATAAAGACGAATTTTATTTTTTTCAGTCGGTTGATTTTCTAATAAATAATATGGATTCCACAGTCCCAGCACATCCAGTAAATCTTTCCGCTTACCATAGGATATACTGCCATCCGCGTTTTCTATTATTTCATAAGGAGTTTCATAAGGGACAGCCCAACGGCTTAAAGTACCAACATTATACCAACTATTTCCTGTACTGGCAAATCCGTTTGTCTCAAAATCTTCATAAGACAAACCCAAATTCAGCCCTACCCGCAGCCAGCTAAATACTTTTGAATCAATATTACTACGTAATGTTTCACGACGCATACCGGAAGCCGGTTCCACACCTTCCGCATCATAATGACTGGCAGAAATAAAGTAGTTCGTATTATTGGCAACACCTGTAATACTTGCATCCAATTGCCATGTCGGGGCATTATCCTTCAAAAAATAATCAGCCCAATCGGTAGAAATTCCCATATTCATGTATTTTTCAACCGTAGAAAGATTGGCATCCGGCTTAACCGTTTTCCAGAAATTGTAATATTGCGTCGTGTTCATCATTTCCGTTGTAGGCAACGCCGGCTGTGAAAAGCCATACTGTCCTTTAACGCTAACCGTAGGTTTTGAACCTTTACCACGCTTAGTTGTAATTATCACGACACCATTCGCTGCACGGGAACCGTAAATGGATGTTGACGACGCATCCTTCAAAACTGTGACATTTTCAATATCACTCGGGTTCAAAGCGGTAAAAACACCGCTGGAAATCGGGGAGCCATCCAAAACAAATAAGGGCTCGGTAGAAGAATTGATAGAACCGACACCACGCAAACGCATAGAAACATTTTCGCTCGGTTCTCCCGAAGAGGTGTATACCTGTAGACCGGCAACTTGCCCTTGTAAAGCGTCTGCAAAGTTCGCACTCGGACGATTAGAAATCTTTTCCGATTTAACGGCGGCAACAGACCCAACCATTGAACCTAATTTCTTTGCCGAACCATAGGTTCCTGTAATCAGCACCTCATCCAGCATCTCTGAAGAGTTTCTCATCCGGATTGTCAGATTCGGAGCGATTTTAACGGTCATCGTTTCCATTCCGACAAACGAGATTTCCAGAACTTTTGCCGAAGCCGGGACATTACTCAAACTGAAAAAACCATCTGCATCAGTTACAGTACCGATAGCTGTCCCTTTCACCATCACAGTCGCTCCAATAATAGCTTCTCCATCCTCATCGGAAAGAACTTTACCAGTTACCTTAGACGACTGAGCCATCACCAAACCTACACCTATTATACAACAGGTAAGTAATAACATCATTCTTCTTCTCATAATTTTACATTTAGATTGAGTATTAAGTCTATAATACTAAGTACTCGTAGGACTTATGTAAATTATCAGAGAGGTCTACAATGAAGGAGGAACTTAATAAAGTGCCAAACAGCGCCTTACGCTTTTTTAATTGAGGTGATAAAAATTAGCGCCAAATAAACTGCTTAACATATTTTATACAACAAACTGTAATTATAAAGAATAATAAATATGCGTTAAGCGGGAATAAAACAGCATATGAAGCAAGCTACAAATCAATAAAATCATTTAAAATACAATTTGTGCAATAAGGTAGTCTATAAAAAAGAATATATGTTATACGACAGTTTTGCTATATTTTCTCCCGCTATTTAATTTATATAAATAAATATATGTGTAAATTTGCATTTACTAAGAACGTAGTCCTACGAGAACTATGTTAATTTATCCTTTCTATCCTTGAATATCATTTGATGCAAAACAATCCGCTATTTGAGAATCCATACACTATTTCACCTTGCCAATCGACATAATAACATATAAAAAAAGATGTAAACAAAAATTCTTACTTTCGTGTAGTTTTTCCATATCAATAATCCAGGTGCCAGTCGAAACGACACTGACACCTGAATAAATAACAGTAGTGACAATTAACAGATTACAACAATCAGATCATTCACCCAGATTTTCAAAAATGTTACCTTCCTGAATATTATCCGCTTTCATTTCATCCTGATAATATTCCCGGGCTAGAGTTGCATACTTTTTATACATTTTCTGAACCGTTTCTATTTCATCCCCCTGAATGACCGGAGTACGGGCTTTGCCGGTTTTTGAAACAAATTCCAGTTCCCAATCTCCCAGTTGACTATAGAATTCATTGGCACGAAAGGCTTCACGGCCATGGGTCATAGGAAGACCTTTTTCCGAATAATCCTTTCCCATATCCAGATGCTCCTGCAGCATAGCGTAAAACATTTCCCAACGTTTCAGGTAATAACAATCGATCAGACCTGACCATTCGCGCCACGAATAATCAAAGATCAGCGGATCACCGTCAGCTCCCCAAATAGTCACCAGTGCTGTGGCATCTTTTTCAAGCAAGTCTTTTTCTTCACCGGTAGTTCCCCAGCTACGAGCGTCAGTCAACCATTTATCAAAATTGAACTCCGGACGCGTACGCAACAAGATATCTGCATCACGAAGCATTTCCAGAAAACGGCTGCTATGCAGAGCGAAAGCAGCTTTATCCTTCTTTTCAAAAGCTTCGGCCGCTTTTTTATGAATAGCCTGACCCAGATTCGACATTAGTTGGCGTTGAATATCGACCACATCAAAACGGTAAGGAGCAGAGGCCTTTAAATTATCGGCATCTTTCAACAATAAACCTTGTGCCCGGATAACCAATAAGGGTGAATACGGAATACCTAATCCCGCATTCGGACCGGATTTTTTCACATTCAGTGCCGGACGAGCAGCAATAATGGAACTACGCTCCGTACCATTTGTCCCGGGGCGGTACGGACCTTCTAACAAATACAACCAGGCCCTATGCGCATTCTCAGAAGTAGCTCCGTAACGCCGCTTTGCGTAGTTGCCTAACCACTCCTCGACATCCACTTCACCGGCATGAAGCGGAATTTCAAAGGCCAAATCATAATAAACCGGATTCTGTTCGATCGACTCCATAAACAAACCGGAACCGCAAACATTGGACGACTTCCGGTTGGCAAGCACATATTGATTGGAAGCCAGCAGACGTAAGTCACCGTGCAGGTTGATACGACCACCGAAGTTGTGTAGATTCCCGGCAACAACCGGATATCCCCAACAAGTATTTTCCTGTCTGCTTCTTCCGCCATTCAGGTCGAGTATCAAAAGATGTTCTTTAGGAACGGCTTTCACGATCGGTTCGCGAAGGCTCCAGGCTTGCATAACCCACATAGCCGAAGGATCGAAATTTTTGAATAATTCGTAGATAGAATTACCTACAGCACTCAGATATTCGGGTGTATCGACCGGCGGTCGGCTTTCATGAAACGGATCGGCAGCATACACGCCATGCGCACCGAACAATCTCTTTTCCTCCTCCAGAAAGTCACGTCCAAAAGCACTGAAAAGCGGATCGGTCGGATCCAACTGTGCAGCACCGGTAAAACCGCACCAAGAAGGTTGCAATTGAATTTTTGCATCCGGATATTTATTTTTCAGTTCACGCGGGACATAACCGGAGAATCCCTGCTGTATGGGTTGCATTCCCAATTCCAATTGCCGATCGATGACTTTTTTCCCTAATTCTACATGGCTGTCAATCCAGGACTTCGGTAACGGACCACCATAACTTTGCAGGTTTTGCATCCACTGCCAGGCGAAATGTCCGGGTCCTGCCAGGAAAGCACGGGCCTCTTCATCGGTAAAGCCATATTTCAATAAAGTATTATACCACACAGCTTCCAGTCCGACAACGGACAATGGCATATTGATGGAGTTCATCGCCATATAGTCCAATTCCCTTTGCCAGCGGTCCCAGTCCCACCAGGCAGCGGTATAGCTGACAGTACAGTAATTCATGTACACTCTGTATTTTCCATTGATCGTATTTTTTATTTCTTTTTCAGGGAGAGGCAACTGTTCCGGTAAATCCAGCTGGTCACCAAACCAGGAAACATGCGCATTGCAGGTATATTTCAGATATTGATTGTAGGCTGTAGCCAAAGAAACGGTATTATTACCCCGAAGAAGCACTTTTCCATCTACGGATGTTATTTCATATGCGTCCTGTCCGTCGACAGGTTCGATCAGTTCCAGTTTGAACTGTTTTCCATATCCGGGTGTAACACGCTCGATCAAATCGTAAGCCGCCCGGATCTGCGGGTCTTTCGTACATCCAATACAGAATATTGTAAGAATAAATAATGCTATTTTTAGTTTCATTTCGTATATCTTGTTTGTTATTTATTAGTATCAAATACTCGTAATTTAGAATAAACTATCTCCAAACATACCAATGGTATGCACAATAACACATTCCGAACGTATTATCTGCATACCATCAGTTCATAATCACCTTTCAGTTACTATTCCGCAATCGGGACATGATAGACCGTTGCACTCGCTTCAAAAGTATCCAGTGAACCATGAGGTTGATAAACAGAAAGCACAGCAAATTCATCACCTGCTTTCAGGTTCGACAGGACGGTTTCTGACATATCATTCTCCACTTTCTTCTCAATCGTCTTCGGATCAGACGGCTCGGTATTATCCGTATAAGTGATCATAGTATACGATAAAGTCTCGCTCTCGATCGAACTCCAGGTCAACTTAACGCTATTACCTTCCTGAGCTACTATCGTTCTGATTTCCCTGTTTCGCAAAGTAGAAACATATCTGGAACCATAAATATCCGCTGTTTTTTCTACGTTCAACGATTTATGACCTTCATCATCTTTTGTCACAAATTTGAAAATATAGCTATTCTCAGGCAAATTCAAACTTGTTTCCATCCGCATAATACCTGATTGAGTACGATTGACTTCTACAACAGCAGAATCTCCCCCGTCATTCCAGTAAATTACAGTTTTAGTAATACGAGGATCCGCATTGATCATCCAGGTAAATTTAATACGCTCATTTCCGGGATACGCTTCCAATGAATCTACAACGCCTGTATAGATTTCTTCCCCCCATTTCAGATACTCTTCATGTACATCATTGATATTTTCACAGCTGCTCAATCCTATGATGATACAAATAAACCCTGCAATGTTTTTTATTATACTTTTCATTCTGATTCTCATTTTAATAGTTTATCGATCATTACCCCAGAAAGTCAATTCAGCAATATGCAAATAGGCAGCTCCCGACCATGTACTTTTCACGACAAAACGCAGATAACGTACTTTTTTCAGGTCCAAAGGTGCAGAATACTCGAATCCCTTAGAAGCATACTCCGCATCTTCATTGGTGACAGTTCCGTCTCCGGAAGGTTTCAAGGTGACATAATCGCCCACTTGTACCCAATCATTCTTCCACTCTTCCGTCCAATATTCATCCCCCATTCCTTCTTTATAAGTATCGGTAGCCCATACTTCAAATGTTTTGGGGTTGTAATGTTTATAGAACCAGGACGTACCGTCACGATGATACAGCTTAAAGCGACTCAATTTTGCATCGACACCCAAATCCAGTGTGAAATAGATTGGTATAGAGCCATCTTTTTCCGTTGTATGCCACATACTCGAAAGGCTATTATCAAACATTTTTTCGAATGTATAATTTGTATTCAGGTTCGTACTATTATCCTTTGGCAAAACAAGCCGTTTATGCTTGCTCTTATCCAACTGCATTTCATAATACGGAGAAACCTCCTGTTGAATGGTATCAGAAACATTTCCCCACTTATCAGTCAGATATAATGCAAACACTCGTTTGACATCATCATAACCTCTAAATGAATAGTCACCTTCTTTCATATTCGAATAATATGTTTCGCCATCTTCCAATTCTCCTTTGCTGTTTGTAGCCATTATAGTTAAACCAATCTCCGAGCCCAAACCATTGTTCCAGGTGGCATTGACACCGCCAAAGTCTGCCTGCAATTTAACAGAGCTCAATATAAGATCGACTATCGGTGTCGACGGATTGATGGTCACCACGTACGGTTCGGAAACATTCTCACTATGATCGACGACATATAATGTGATATCTAATGGATCCGTTGTACCCAGACCTTCAATTTCCAAACTGTTTTTATAGATGGAAGACCTCACCACATGCTCCCGGTTATTTACATAATAAACACCCTTCACATACGAAATATCGGTTTCTTTAGGTATTGTATACGATATCTTAGCTCCACCGGGTGTACTTTCTACCTCCACCGCCGTGATCGTCGACGGAGCTGTACCATCCGTTGGAGTTTGTCCGATATGATCTTCCGCACATGATGAGATCAATACCAACAAAAAAAATGAATATATTAACTGTTTCATAATGTTCTCTTTTATTATTTCTACATATTACTCCCAGCCAGGATTCTGTACCAGATTCGAATTAATAGTTATAGAATTCGTTTTGATCGGCCATAGATAATCTTTAGTCTTAAATATACGGTTTGCATAAGTCACCACCGTATAATAAGAGTCGGCCGTTTCCCCTTGATAATTCCAGCCTCTAACCGGTTGGTTCAAATAATCCATAGCTTCTTTCCAACGGCGCAAATCAGCGGAACGTACACCTTCACAAGCCAGTTCGTTCAGACGCTCCTGATGAATGATCTCCCGCATCCCCTCCTGCGTATTCGGTTTATTAGCCAGTTTGGATTTCTTCCAGGATTCGACAACACCTTTTAGTCCGGCCCGTTCCCGAACTTTGTCGGTATATGCATAAACGTCTGCCACAGGAGTAGAGTTTGCCTCATTCAAGGCCTCGGCATATAAAAGATAGAGATCGGACATACGGACTAGCGGGAATGAATAGCGAACGCCGTTGTAAGTATTGGAAGCTGTCCCTGCCGTTGTTTCATAATTGATCAACTTTTTAATAAAGTAGCCGGTCGGAATATGTTCACCCGTACTTCTGAATCCGGATATCTCACTCTTGCGGGCATGTAAATACCACTTATCATTATCCGTGATTTTACCGGCACCTTCAAAAACAGATCTGTCAAATCCCAGGGTCGCATAAAAACGAGGTTCCCGGTTAAAATGAAGTTTGGCTGTCACCTCACCCGGTTCCAGATAAAACTTATCCTTATCCGTAACTTTCTGCGTATCATATCTATTTTCGTAGTCCCATGAAGGGTCCTCATCGATAGGAATACCATTTTCGGTATAAAATTGTTCTGCAATCTTCAGAGTAGCACATATTTCATTTGTACCGTTCCCCAAATTGTTTACGACCAGGTGAGGCATACAAAGTTTTTGTAAAGCCCCCACATCATGCGTCGATCCCCAAACAACCTCTTTATTCCATTTTTCAGAAAAGGCAGAACGAAGTGTCAACTTTAATGCAGTTGTATCAGATATAGAAGTGGTCGGTCTAAAAGTATGCAATTGATGTCCTGCCAGCTCACAGGTATCTATCGCATTTTTTAGTGCAGTTGCCGCACGTTGCCATTTCTCTACTTTAAATTCAGTATCAACCAGTTTCCGTCCCTGATTATCTACAAAATGTATATAATCCGCATTCCCGTTGAATAACGGGCTGGCAGCCCAGACTAAAGCTTTTGCTTTTATTGCAACCGCTATAGGCTGCGTGATACGTCCGGCTTCATTTGTCTTATCAGCAATTTCAAGCGGAAGATCGGGGATAGCTTCATTTATCAAATTCACAATATATTCTACAACATCATCCACCGGCTCCCGGTATACACGAACATCTTCCGGAGAAGCCGAAACCGGTAAATTCTTATCAATGATCGGAACAGGTCCGTATAAAGTCATTAAATAGTAATGATAGTAGGCTTTCAGGAACTTAACTTCCGAAATCCAGCGGCTCCTTTCATACTCCTCCATATCATGCACCCGGTCAATATTTTCCAGAAAAATATTGCAGTCGCGTATTGCCACAAATAATTTCTTCCCGTTTTGTTCGCCATCCCAATAGTTGAGATACGGGTTATTGGCATTCTGACTACCTTTAGCAATATAAGTCACCGGATTGGTAACCCAGTTAGGTTGATCAATATCCCACCATATCTCATCTCCGGTCATCAGCTCCGTACTATTCCAAATATCCGTCGGATTCGGAAGATAACTGTAACAAGTAAAGAAGAAACGTTCTGCTGCCGCCCTGTTATTAAACGATTTCTCTATTGTAGCAATATCATCCGGCACAATATCCAGATAATCTGCACATGAGGTAGAGAAAAAGGTCAATGCAATTATGATCAATCTCGAAAAGTATTTCATAATATTCTGATTTATAAGTTAATATTGACTCCAAAATTAAAGACACGCTGTAACGGGTAATTAAAAGCATTGCCAGCCAGCTCAGGATCCCACATTTTAAATTTCGACCAGACACAAAGGTTGTTGCCGGTCACATAAAGCCTCACATTAGCCAGACTTATCGTTTTTACCCATTTTTGAGGCAAAGAATAACCTACTTCCACAGTTTTTAAACGAATGAATGCACCGTCCCGCATAAACCAGGTACTGGCCTGCTCATTATTTTTGACCTGACTAGCCGATAACCTGGGCCACAAAGCGTAAATATTCTTATTGTCTTCAGACCAATGATCATCTGCATAATATTGTAACAAGGCTCTCGGAGCAGTATTTCCTACAAACGGAGCTGTTTTTGCAGGATCAATCCAGAAAGAAGAACGAGCCGACCCCTGGAAGAAACAAGAGAAATCAAGACCTTTATAACCGGCAGAAAGTCCGAAACCATAATTTATTTCCGGTGTTTTCGGAAAACCGATGGGCACCTTGTCGCGATCGTCGATGATCTGGTCGCCGTTAATATCCTTGTACTTGATATCACCGGCTCCGTAATCGCCGAAAGTTTGTTTAGGTGAATTCTTTACTTCTTCTTCGTCCAGGAATAAACGTTCCGCAACCAACCCCCATGTCTGGGATATTTTCTTTCCTTTACGCGACAGCCAAGGTGTATCACTGTAATCGGGTTCTTCATATTCCACATATTCACTACTTGCGTAAGTAAAATTTCCGCGCATAGATACCCATAAATCTTTTGAGAAAGAATGATTATAGTCAAGGGAAATATCTATACCTCCCCCTTTGGCTTTACCAACATTAGCCTGCGGAGTGGCTTGCAATCCCATTGTAGTCGGAATATATGAACGTTCCTGTAGAATATTCGAACGATGTTCCGTAAAATAATCCACCTGCAACTCCAAACTATTCCACAAATTCAACTCAAGTCCCAGGTTCATTTTCTTTCCTATTTCCCAGGTAATGAAAGGATCTTCATAACGAGATATGGAAACACCATTTCTGGTATAATTAAAATATTCGCCGAAAGTAAAACCTTTCCCCGAATCGTTTGCGTTTACTTGGGAAAGATAGAAGAAACGGTCTTTATTCTCTCCGATCTGGTCGTTACCGACCAATCCGTATGTAGCCTTCAACTTTAGTTTACTTAACCACTTGGAATAAGGCTTCATAAAAGACTCATTGGATACTATCCACCCTAAACCGATAGAAGGGAAAAAACCGAAGCGTTCATTCTTAGCAAACCGTTCGGAACCATTGTAACCGAAGTTACCCTCCACAAAATAACGGCTATCGTATCCGTAAGTAAAACGTCCGGCCAATCCTATGTTACGATGCGGAAGAGCCAACTGCAATGTCTCTGCATTACTGTCCACATAATCGCGCATTGTATAAACCAACATTCCGGAAACATTATGCTTATCATTAAATTCCCTCTGATAAGCAAGCGCACCTTCAAAATACAAGGTACTGGTTACCTCCCTGGCTCCGGTTGCAAACTCCAGATATTCTGTACCTCCATCCGGATTCAAGGCTGTCAATTTATATAAGTCCGGACTGTCCGGATTGGCAGAATAGGAATAATAAAACGGTTTATATGAATTTGAATTACCCAGTTTAGAATATCGGTTCACATTAAACAAAGCTCTTGCCGATAATCCCTCTGTAATAAAATCAAGTTTCTGCTTTGCCTCAAATTGAGCTAACATGGTCGAACGGCTATATTCCTGATAGCCTTTAACCATATCGGCATAAGGATTCGAATAATTTCCTTCCCCATAATTACCGAAAAGAATATGAGAAGTATATTTATTAGCTTCGTCAGCCGGATAATAAGGTTGGAACAATACAGGACTGGCATTTAACGCTTTCTCATATAAAGACGAACCACCGTCCAGCGGACCGGAATAATCATCAAAAGCTCCATGCAGACGGACAATGATTTCAGTCGATTTTGTCAGGTCTATATTAATGTTTGAACGTAATATATATTTATTGATACTGATATTATTATTAAAATTATTACGTTTATCCATCTGAATGATACCATTGTCCTTATTATAAGCTGCTGCAACATAATAACGGGCAATTTTACCACCACCGCTAATACTCATGTTGTAACGCTGATTGAACGTGTGATTGTTGAACAACATATCACGCCAATCGATGGCCGGGTATTGGAGAGGATTTAATCCTTTTTCCGTATTTACTATTTTTGATGTAGAGTAAGGTAATGCAGCCAACGGGTCACGTGTACGCACAGCTTCATTGTGCATACGCATGTAAGTGACCGGATCGGCAATTCCTACTTGTTCTGTCGGAGAAGAGAACGAACCTTCTGCCCGAACGGAAATACTGACTTTTCCCTCTTTTCCTTCCTTGGTACTGACAAGAATCACACCATTCGCACCACGCGCTCCGTAAAGAGCAGTTGCATTCGCGTCCTTCATAATAGAGAAGCTGGCAATATCATCGGTTGTCAAACGGGCCAAGTCCTCTGTCGTCATTTCCACACCATCAATCAGGATCAACGGATTCGACTTTCCGGTACCAAAGGTCGTCACACCACGAATGAAGAAGTCCGAATTATCTTCTCCGGGTTCCCCCGTACGCTGATAAGAGATCATACCGGCAATACGCCCGGAAAAAGCATTTGTCAAGTTACTGGAAGGAACTTTCAAGTCAGAAGGTTTAACCGTTGAAACGGAAGCAATCACACTTTCTTTTTTCTGTTTGGCAAAAGCAACCACCGTAACTTCTTCCAATTCATCCACCTTCGCTTTCAAAGTGACAATCAATTCTTTCTTACTTGCCACAGGGATCGTCTGAGGTTCCATTCCCAAATAAGAGAATATCAGCTTGTCCGAACTTTTTACATCTATACTAAAAGTTCCGTCGATATCCGTCGTGACACCACGAGGAGATCCTTCTACCACAATGGCCACACCTGGTAACGGTTCTCCCGTTTCATCCACTACTTTTCCCGTCACACTTTTTTGCTGTTGCGGAGTCGATGCAGGAACTGGCAGAGATTTCTCTTCTTTCTTTTTTAATACAACCTGACGATCTTTGATATCGTATGTCACTGAAGTATCTTTCAGCAACTTATTTAATACAGACTCAATAGATTCATCTTTGACGGAAACATTTACCTTGCGGTTCGTATCCAACACTTTTTCGTAAAAAAGGAATACAAACTCGCTGTTCTGCTCTATATAATTAAAAACGTCTTGTATTGTTTTTTTCTCAAAATGGAAAGTAAACTGTTTTATCTGAGCATAATTCGATACCGAAGCAGCATCAAGATTCAACGAAATTGTCAAAAAAAGATTAACAAAGAAGAGGATTTTTATTTTTTTTATCATCCACTTCATTTTAAATGTATTATAATTCATATCTTTGTGATTTAAGGATTTAACCTGTATGCAAATTGGTTCAATCTAATCATCCGGGTAGTACCGCTAATACTATCCGGATTTTTTATTTTTATCTTTTTATCATCTCATAGGCTTATTAATTTTAAGGTTGAACAAATTGTATTATCTCTCTCATTTTACATCTATATAATATTCTCCGTCTGTTTTATTCCAACGAATTGGAGCCGATGAAGAGATCAGCACGATCAGGTCGTCCAATGATTGTTTCAGATCAATTTTCCCCTTCATCTTCAGCAAACCGGCATCAGGAGAAACGTGAATTGAAATCCCATAAAAGCGTTCTAACTTTTTAAAGACTTTAGACAATGGCTCGGACTGCAAAACCAACAATCCATTCGTCCATGCAATATAGTCTGAAGCATCAACTTTTTTTATCTCCCCTATTTTCCCTTGATTGACCGCAACCAACTGATCCGGCCTTAATTCTATCCTGTTTTTATGCTGGTCGGACAAACGGACCGATCCTTCAATCAACACGACCTCGTGATCCGAATCCCCCTTGTATGCGTTCACATTAAAGATTGTGCCTAAAACTTTTACATCGAAAGACGCTGTTTTAACAATGAACGGAACATTTTCATTTTTAGTCACATCCAAACAGACCTCTCCTTCAACATATATCTCCCTGCTCTCCGAAGAAAATACACGCGGATATACGACACGACTACCGGAATTTATATGGACAGTCGATCCGTCGGAAAGTGTCAAATGAGTATATTTCCCTTTGGGAACAACGATTTGATTAAACTCTTGCTCTTTATTTTTTGATAGAGTATCCGATTGCTCCATCTGGTTGATAGAAACATTTCCTTTAGGTGAGTAACTCACAGATGCCGTATTCTCTTCGACCATCACTTTTTCTTCCGGAGACAAATAGACCTGAATCTGAGAACTATCCAATGTCGGTTCATCCAATAAGGCGACATAAGCATCCAGAGGATCAGAATCCCTGAGCCACAGATACTCAACCGATAAGAACAAGAGCAAAAGCACAGCGGCTGCAGTAGAAATAATAGAAAGCCGGCGTCTAAACAGAAATCTCTTCTTTCCTTCAATATTCTCCTCTATTCTTTTCCACACCTCGTCTTCGCCTCGTCTCTGTACATTTTCACGGATACGAAGATAAGTCGTCAATCGCTCTGTAACTTTCTGAAATTGTTTATAATCTTTTTCCATTTTTATTGAAATATCATTAGTATAACTGGAAAAAGACTTTTTACTCCTCACTTTTTGAGTAAAAAATTCATTTTTTATTTTCTGTCCCCATTATTTTCCTGAGTTTGGCAACGGAACGGGCGACCAGATTCATACAAGAATGTGTGTTAATATCCAAAGATACAGACATTTCATCCCATGAAAATTCTTTTATATAATAAAGGTAAACTGCATTTTTTTGGTTATCCGACAACTGAGCATAGGCTTTCACTAATAATCTACTTTTTTCAAGATAATCATCTTCCTTTTCAAATAATCTCACCAGTTCAATATCCTCGATCAGAAAATCTATGGTTAAATTCTCTTCCAAACTCACACTTTCCATAACCATATTAGACCTGTCGATCAGGAGGTTTCTCAATGCCCTGTATAAATAAGCTTTTACATATTCAATCGGGGTTAATGAATCAGAAGTAAAAAGCTTGACAAATAAGTCCTGAATACAATCTTTAGACATCTCGTCATCAAAACGAAAAGACAAAGCATAAGCCAATAGTGGAGAATAATAACGTCGGTAAAGTTGTTCAAAAGCTGCTTTATCCTTTTCTATTATCAAAATCCACAATTGTGCATCAGACATTTCAGTATATCTCATTTCCCCCTCCATTAGCTCAGACACAGTTTTTCATGCTCACCCGAAAATAAGTCGGACTTAGTTCTGATAGAACTAAGGTTTTTAGACTGTTTTTAGGCCTGAATAATAAGGAGTTAAGAAAAAGGAAGAGGACGTCTTTTTTTAGTGATGTGGAGCTAACTTGTTTAAAATAAACTATATTTGCGTGTTAGAAAAGGTTTAGTTCTATCAGTACTAAATACTTATTTATAAAAAATAACTCTGCTTTTATAGCAAATTAGTATAAAAGCAGAGCCTTTTTCTATATAAAATTAGTATTATTCTACCGTTTCGCCAAATAATGTAGCAGAAGAAGCACGGGTAATCCGCACCTTCACAAACTGTCCGACTTTATAGTTCTTCTTATCAAAAATAACGACTTTGTTCTGACTGGTACGACCGAACAACTGTTCGCGGGAACGTTTGGAGAAGCCTTCGATCAACACTTCAAATTCTTTTCCGATATCACGCAGATTACTTTCTTCCGACAACTTATTTTGCAGGTCGATCATTCCCTGCAAGCGGCGCACTTTTTCTTCTTCCGATACAGTATCCGGAAGATGTTTGGCTGCATAAGTGCCAGGACGTTCGGAATATTTGAACAGGAAAGCTGCATCATACTTGACTTCACGCATCAATGAAAGCGTTTCCTGATAATCCTCTTCCGTTTCCGAATGGAAGCCGCAAAACAAATCGGTTGCGATAGACGCTTCGGGGACGATGCGGCGGATAGCAGCGATACGGTCCAGATACCATTCGCGGGTATATTTCCGGTTCATCACTTTCAGTATCTTCGAACTTCCCGACTGGGCCGGAAGATGGATATACTTACAGATATTATCATGGGCGGCAATCACACGGAGCGTATCGTCGCTCATATCTTTCGGATGAGATGTCACAAAACGGATACGCATTTCGGGAGCTTCCAAAGCCACACGTTCCAGCAACATCGGGAACGTTACGGTTTCGCCATCCTTCTCAAAAGCATACGAATTCACATTCTGCCCCAACAACGTTGCTTCCTTAAAGCCTTTGTCACGCATATCCCGTATCTCGTTCAGGATACTTTCCACATCCCGGCTACGTTCACGACCGCGGGTATAAGGTACAATGCAATACGTACAAAAATTATTGCATCCGCGCATGATCGACACAAAACCGGAGATATGCACACCCCCCAATTTCAGCGGCATCACATCTTTATAGGTCTCCTGCGTGGAAAGCTCCACATTGATCGCTTTTTCACCATGCTCTACGGCGCCTACCAGGTTCGGCAGGTCCATATAAGAGTCCGGCCCGACAACCAGGTCCGCATGATGCACATTGATCAACTCTTCTTTCACCCGTTCGGCCATACATCCCAATACACCGACAATCAGCGATTTCTTTTTGCGTTTAAGTGACTGGAAATACTGTAGCCTTCCGTAAATTTTCTGTTCCGCATTATCACGCACAGAACAGGTATTCACAAAAACAGCATCCGCTTCTTCAATTTTGTCAGTCATGGCATATCCATCCATTTTCATAATGGAAGCGACTACCTCACTGTCCGCTACATTCATCTGGCACCCGTAGGTTTCGATGAACAACTTTTTCTCCTCAAATCCGGCTGCAGATTTTAAGTCTGCGCCATTTTCCTGATTCGTCATTTTGTCCTTGTTAATAAAATTTAAAATCTTACGTTCTATAAAAATAAACCTCCAAAGGTTTGCACAGTTCAAATTCGACTGCTATATTTGCATACGAAAAACGTAAATTTTTTCATAGTTAAGGTTTTGGTTAAATCGAATAAGGGTGGCTGTGAAGTTACCCTTATTTACTTTTATACTGCTTATATTACTTACCTCTTTCACTATTCAATTATTCTTCTTACATTTGGAGTGCAAAAATAATCAAAGTTATGGATAACTTAGGCGATTGGATCTATATTGTTTTTCTGATAATTGCCGCCGTGAGCGGTTTATTCAGTTCAAAAAACAAAAAAAAGCGCCCGACACAGGTACTCGGACAGCCCGGACATGACACGTTCCCTGAAGAAAATACATCTTCGGGCAAAGGTTTCTGGGAAATTCTGGAAGAAGTAAAAAATGTGTCGCCACAACAACCGGCTCCGGCCAAAGCCACTTCCGGTAAAAAGAATTTGAAAAAAGAGGCGCAGACTCCGAAAACTTTCCTTTCCGCAGAAAAAGAAATCCATCAATCCAAAGTCAGTACGTCCCGCCCTATGGCCTTTCCGTATGAAGAAGAACACACCATGCTGGAAGATATTGAGTTCAATAATATCGAAGAGTTAAGAAAAGCTGTTATTTACTCAGAAATACTTAACCGTAAGTATTGATCTATCTTCTTTTTTAATACCTTTGCAGCCGTTTAGCTGACTAACAAGTATTTATCTAATAAAAAAAATAATATCATGGCTTTAAAATTCATTACAGCTGAAGAAGCTGCTTCGTTCGTACATCACGACGACAATGTGGGATTCAGTGGTTTTACACCTGCCGGATGTCCGAAAGTTGTTCCGGGAGCCATTGCAAAAAAAGCGATGGAGGAACATGAAAAAGGTAATCCTTTCCAGATCGGTATGTTTACCGGCGCTTCTACCGGTGATAAGCTGGACGGCGAACTGGCACGTGCCAACGCTATCAAGTTCCGTACTCCATATCAATCGAACAAAGACCTCCGCGCATTGTTGAATTCTCACGGAGCACAGTATTTCGATATGCACCTTTCCGAACTGGCGCAAGACCTGCGCTACGGTTTCCTGGGAAAAATCGATGTAGCGATCGTTGAAGCAGCCGATGTAACAGAAGACGGTGAAATCGTTCCGACCAGTGGCGTCGGTATCCTGCCGACTATCTGCCGGATGGCTGACCGTATTATTATTGAATTGAACAGCCGCCACCCGAAAGAAATTCGTGGCATGCATGATATTTATGAACCGGCCGATCCTCCTTATCGCCGTGAAATTCCTGTTTATACTCCTTCCGACCGTATCGGTACACCTTATGTAAAGGTAGATCCGGCTAAAATCGTCGGCATTGTTAAAACAGAAGAACCGAACGAAGGTGGTAAGTTCTCTCCGCTGGATGACGTTACAATGGCTATCGGTAAGAATGTTGCCGACTTCCTGGTTAGCGAAATCAAAGCAGGCCGTCTGCCGAAAGAATTCGTTCCCCTGCAGAGTGGTGTAGGCAACGTTGCCAATGCTGTTTTAGGCTGTATGGGAGCTAACGAAGAAATCCCGGCATTTAATGTATATACAGAAGTTATCCAGGATGCTGTTATCAGCCTGATGAAAGAAGGCCGCGTTAAATTCGCCAGTGGTTGCTCTTTATCTGTAAGCAACGAAGTGATCCGCGAAATTTATGCGAACCTCGATTTCTTCAAGGATAAAATCCTTCTTCGTCCGCAGGAAATTTCCAACAACCCGGAAGTTGCCCGCCGTTTAGGTCTGATCGCTATCAACACTGCATTGGAAGCCGACATCTTCGGTAACATCAACTCTACCCACGTATCAGGAACAAGAATGATGAACGGTATCGGTGGTTCAGGCGACTTTACCCGTTCAGCTATGCTGTCTATCTTCACGACTCCTTCTACAGCCAAAGAAGGTAAGATCAGTGCTTTCGTTCCGATGGTTTCTCACCTGGATCATAGCGAACACTCTGTAAAGATCATCATCACAGAATACGGTGTAGCCGACCTGCGTGGTAAATCGCCGATCGAACGTGCAAACTGTATCATTGACAATTGCGTCCATCCGGATTACAAGCCGTTATTGAGAGAATATCTGGCAATGGGTGTAAAAGGTCACACTCCGCAGAACCTGAAATGTTGCTTCGCTTTCCACGAAGAACTGGCAGCAAGCGGTGACATGCACAATGTAGACTGGAGCAAATACAACAAGTAATTATCACATATTAATAGCACGCAGAACAATGAATAATCTGTCTGCGTGCTATTCTTTTCCCGCCTTTTATTTCTTTTTGACACAAAACAGACCTTTATAAGAACACTACTATTTCTCTTTTTCTTCCTTCCAGACAAACTTCGAATACAAATATTAACACATTCTCTAAAAAACATCTACCTTTCATCTCGTTTTAAATAAAATGTAAGTTCGTTTTAAACGAAAAAAAATTCCTTTTAAATAAAATGGGGGACCATTTAAAGAGATATTTTTGTTAATTATAGTAAAAACACCTATTAAAAGTAACCATATCCAGACCCTAAAGTATGCTTTTTAGCAGTTTTCATCTTCTATTTCACCACTGAAACAGATATAAATATAAACATCACAATATCACCATAAGGAATAAATATATAACACATTGAAAAACCCAAACCACAAATAAAAGCCAACCGACACAATAACCAGTCAATCAGCAACACAACGACCTCCGACAACTTCTATTAAAACGCATTTGATTCAATAGACTTGATAAAGGACACAGAGGGGACAACCATAGGATAGGTGAATTGTCATTTTGATATATTTCCAATAAATCAAAACTGAATAGTATCCTAAACAAGATTTTATTAGTAAAATAATAAAGAGTATATCTATTTGTCAGCACGAAACTTTTTCTGTAACTTCCCGACGTTTCCTTAGAACTATGAGACAGTGAACCATAAAACGATTAATAACATGAAACTTGTGAAACTTTTTTTACTGGTAGTTGTGGTATTTTGTTCATTTAGTCATGAAAAAATATTGACAATCGACTTACCGTCACATACTCCCAAACAGACGGCTCAGATGAGTAAATTATTCCGCAAAGTGAAATATATTCCTTTAGAAACAACAGATGAATGCTTACTTTCTTATATTCATGTGCAGAAGATACAAGATTATATACTTGCATGGGATTACAATAGTTGTTGCTTGTTTAGTGCTAAAGACGGAAAATTCATACGGAAAATAGGACATAAAGGTGACGATCCGGAAGCTGTATATTCATTTTATGAAAATTTTCATAATCCATACGATGGACTCCTTTATTTTTTAGGTGTAAACGGAGTGTGGGTAAAGTACAGTTTAGACGGCAAATATGCAGGAAAAATGAAAGTCCCATTATCGGCCGATGTCTCCCCTCAAATAATAAGACCTTTAGATTCAAAGACCTTTTTCTCTTTTTTTGCGAATAGAAGTGGACGAGAAAAAAAAAGAATAGTTCTATTTGATTATAATGGAAATATTATAAAAGAATATCCCAATCATCATTTTGTTGAGACAAAAAAATACATTCTTGATACGAATGATGGTCTTATTTATAAATATAAAGATAATCTCTATTTTAAAGAAATGTTTATTGATACGGTTTATCAGGTTAGTAATAATCCGTTGAAAGCAAAGTATATGTTAAACATAACATCTCGCTCTGTACCGTATAAAGAACGTTATGACAGACATAGGGAAGCGATATCTCCTATTTTTATATATGAAAACGATGCGAACATAGCATTTGATTATTATATGAGTGAAAGATATCAACTGTGTATCTATAATAAACAGACAAAGGAAAGCTCTTACTATTTGTGTGAAAAAGGATTAGTTGATGACATCAATGGTTTTATGCCTGTCCGAATATCTACCACCTGTGATGACGGAACTTGTCTAGGGGTTTTGAATGCAGAAGAGATTTGCGATTATATAGAGAAAAATGAAGTATCGCCAAACTCTAATCTCAGTTTTATCAAATCAATTTCACCAGATGATAATCCGGTGGTTGTATTTATGGAAAACTAACGTATTCAAATAAACATATAGCAGAATTGAAAATTTAAGAAAGATGGGAAATGGAGAGGATAAAACAAATGTGTGGAAATTTCGCTTAACGGACAAGATTGCGAATATCTCGCAAGTATCGATAGAGGAGAATACGGAGTTTTGGCTCGAATCGATGAAATTATGGTTTTACGGCTATAAGACATCGAAAGATTATAAAGTGACCATCTGGGGCAGAAAAGTGGATTTCTCTTTTTCCATCGCACCTGTGGGAATGCCGACAGACTACCCTCCTGTTACTGCCGCACCTCAAAAAAAGAAGATAACTGCGCCGTTTCCACCGGAGCAACGCGCTTATGTGAATTCGTTGAAGGTTAAAATAAAAGAGTTGAAGGAACATCTTCCTGAACTTCCGGATGAAGCGATGGAAAAGCGGTACTGGGATTATTTAGATCGCCAGTCTTTTATTGACAATCTGCAATGTGCAGCTGTTGCCTGGGATAATAAGGAAGCGGATATGATTGTGAAATGCCGCGAGGCAAGCGAGTATCTGGCTAGAATGTTACCTGCTCTACAAGCTATGCACTTACCGGACGAGTTGATGCGTGATGATACGAAGTTCTCTTTGGTATTGGCGAGGGTTCTACAGTTTGCCCGAATCGTGGAAGAGAATGCAGAGAAGAACCGGATCGATTTACCTGTTCAACTACATGAGTTGATTGTTTTCATAGATGATTTTACCGACCGGATGATTGAGGGAGGAAATAAACTGTTCGGTATAGAACGGAGAATGACTTTGGATGAGCATAACGCCTCTCTGGAATTGGATGGAGAAGCGTTGTATGGAGACAAACCGATAGAAGAACGGTTGGTCATGCTGCAAACGCTTTGGGAAAATCGCCTATTGTCACCAGTCGACCGAATAGAGTATCTGGAACAAGCGATAGAACTCGTAAAAAAGCAAAATCGTAAAAGGCAGGAGATTGTACCGTGTCCGCATGAAGAACTGATAAAAAAGCATCTTTCAGCCATTCACACGTATGTCAAGGAACTGGAGGATGAAGGTGAAACGGTTTGGCGTCGGCGAATGGCCGAAGGCATGGCAGAGAGTCTGGTCTCATGGAGAGAGGCAACAGGAGAACCTCCTTTGTCGGTAGAAGACTTTGCATCTCGAATTGATTTACAGTCTTTGCATATAAAGACAGAAGAGCAAGAAGATGGCTGTATTCTGTATGAGTTGGAACTCTATTTCCAAGACAGGGATGATTCCTTTGCGGGACATATAATGTATGCCCTTGTCAAAAATCATGTCGTGAAGGAGATTACATTAATGGGGTAAGATTTCCTTTTTATAGAGTATTTTATATTCCATCCGGTAGAAAATAAAATTCCTTCCGAAAGAAATCTGAATTTCTCCCGGAAGGAACCCTTTTTACCAGCAAAGACCATCGTCTTTATCAGGCTATTTATTTCGGTTGTTTTCCGATATAAGCCAGAATACCACCGTCTACATACAACACATGTCCGTTTACGAAGTCGGAAGCATCGGAAGCCAGGAACACAGCCGGTCCCATCAGATCTTCCGGAGTTCCCCAACGGGCTGCCGGTGTCTTGGCAATGATGAAAGAGTCGAACGGATGACGTGAACCGTCCGGCTGAAGTTCACGAAGCGGAGCCGTCTGCGGTGTCGCGATATAACCCGGACCAATACCGTTACATTGGATGTTATATTCGCCGTATTCAGAAGCGATATTGCGTGTCAGCATTTTCAGGCCACCTTTAGCTGCGGCATAGGCAGAAACAGTTTCACGTCCCAGTTCACTCATCATCGAACAGATATTGATGATCTTTCCGTGACCTTTTTTGATCATTGAAGGGATAACTGCTTTTGAAACGATGAACGGAGCATTCAGGTCGACATCGATCACCTGGCGGAACTCGGCAGCCGTCATTTCGTGCATCGGAATACGTTTGATAATACCGGCATTGTTTACCAGAATATCGATCACGCCTACTTCTTTTTCGATCTGGGCAACCATCGCATTTACCTGTTCTTCGTTGGTCACGTCGCAAACATAACCTTTGGCATCGATACCTTCTGCCTTATAGGCAGCCAGACCTTTATCCACCAGTTCCTGTTTGATGTCATTGAAGACGATCTTTGCACCTGCCTGAGAAAAAGCAGTAGCCAACGCAAAACCAATCCCGTAAGAAGCACCTGTTACAAGTGCCACTTTTCCTTCTAATGAGAAATTTACCATTTTAGTATTCGATTTATTTTAAGTCTGTAATTTTAGAAAAATCCTGATCGCCATAATCCAGGTTTTCACCACCCATACCCCAGATAAAAGTATAATTATGAGTAGCGGCCGCACTGTGGATAGACCATTCCGGAGACAGAACAGCCTGGTCGCCTTTCATCCAGATATGGCGGGTTTCGTCTACTTCACCCATAAAATGACAGATAGCCTGATCTTCCGGAATATCGAAATAGAAATAAGCTTCCATACGACGGCTATGAACGTGTGCCGGCATCGTATTCCATACACTACCCGGTTTCAGTTCGGTCATACCCATCTGTAGCTGGCAGGTAGGCAATACCTGATTCACGATCATCTTGTTGATATTACGGTCGTTCGACATTTCCAGCGACCCCATAGCAGCCACAACAGCATCCGCCTTGGTCACTTTTTTATCCGGATAATTACGATGAGCCGTAGTCGAATTAAAATAGAATTTAGCAGGATTCTTGGCATCTTTGCTTTCAAATGTCACTTCGCGATCACCCGAACCCAGGTAAAGCGCTTCTTTAAAGTCCAGTTCAAAAGTTGCATCACCCGCTTTTACAATACCGGGACCACCGACACTGAAAATACCTATTTCACGGCGTGTCAGGAAATAAGGAGCTTTCAACGGATCGATCGCTTCCAGTTTCAGGACCTCACCCACAGGCATGGCGCCACCCACAATCATACGATCGTACATGGAATAAACCATATTCACTTCATTCGGTGCGAAAACCGTTTCGATCAGGAAATCCCGACGAATACGTTTCGTATCATATTGCTTCGCATCTTCCGGATGCGCAGCATAACGCAATTCATAATTTGTTTTCATCTTCTTATCTGTATTTAATTTTCAATTTTCAATTCTCCACTTTCAATTACTTAAGCGCATGATCTGCCTTTACGTCACTTTCACCTTTCCAGGCACGCAGGTTTGTCCACTCCGCATAAGGAGCCGACCAGAATTCATTTGAAGCCGGCAATCCCAATGCCAGCAAACCGACAGCACACAGATAGACACTCCCTGTATTAATATAAGACTCAGACATATCGATTTGTTCACCGGTAAAGCCGACACGCAACCACCCGTTGGCATCGAAGTTCTTCGGCGATTTCATCTGGTTACGGATCACTGCTGTCATAGCACAACGCACCTGAGCAGGTTTTACCCGTTCGGGCAACACCTGCATCAAACTAGCCTGTGCCAATGCATGAAATGCACCGAAACGGTACACGATAGAACGACCGACTACCGGGAAAGTTCCTTCCGGAGAGATAAAACGTTCCAACTGTTCTGCATAACGGGTCAAGCGAGGCAACTGGGTATCGACAAAATCGGCACCTTCCAGATTATGCTTTTTCATAACCAGCAATACATCTGTCAGCATCGGATGGATAACAAAACTATTATAGTAGTCCATGTGGAAAGCAGGGCCGTCACCATACAAGGCATCCCCTTTATACCAGTCATCACGGAATTTCTTAACACCATAAGTCAGACGGTCCATATCACACTCACCGGTAAATTCCAGCAAAGCCGCCTCAACTGTCGAAGCAAATAAAAGCCAGTTGTTATCCCAGGGTTTGATGGCACGACTGCGTTTAAATTCAGTAATCATCCATTCTTTAGCCTGCGAATCCAACTTATCCCACAATTGCGTTCTCGCCCGTAACAAACCTTGCGCCAGAAAAGCGGCATCCACCAAAGGCTGATAAGGTTTTCCAAATACCAGATAGTCGGGAGATTCCGGATTGACGGCATTCTTCAGTCCTTTTACCGCCAGGCGGATATATTTATCGCGTAACTGACCTTCCGGTGTATTATCCGGCCCCAATTCCAGCCAGGGAGAAATACCACAGATCAGACGGCCTACAGCTTCCAGGTGAGAGAAATCACTCCTGTCTTTCGACAGAGATTCATAGGGCATATTCTTCTTCAACGTATTGTTACTCAGATTCGTCAATACCGGATCAGCAATACGGGTCAATGTTTCTACCCAAAAAGCACGGTCTTCCGCCCCGCTCTGCTGTGCTTTACCATTCAATGAAAAACACAGGAAACATACTAAAAAAGCAGTTGTTTTTATCAGATTAGTCATAAAGTCTTATTTTTCTGTCAGTTTTTTTAAACGCATCAATGCTTCCACATAATAATAGTCTGCATAGCTCAATGGCACATCCACTTCGCTGTTACCCGGGAAATGACCGGTAGAATGCATCAATGCAAAATTACAATTGGAACCTTTAGCTGCCAAATACTCAGGAGTAGTCAACGAACGCACCTGTTGTTCAGCGAAATCAAGGTAACTTTTGGCCTCTTCACTCTTATCCAACTGGCTCAATTCGATCAGGGCAGATGCCATAATAGCGGCGGCGGATGCATCTCTCGGAACATTCGGAATGCCCGGAGCATCAAAATCCCAATACGGCACTTTATCAGCCGGCATATTCGGATTGTTCATGATAAATGCAGCGATATGTTTTGCCTGATCCAGATATTCAGGCTTTCCCGTTTCACGATACATCATAGTAAATCCGTACAAAGCCCATGCCTGTCCGCGGGCCCATGCAGACTCGTCGGCAGCTCCCTGATGGGTCTGTTTTTTATGGGGAACACCGGTTATCGTATCATAAGAGACTACATGGTAACAGCTATAATCGTCACGGAAATGGTTGTTCATTGTCTTATCTGCATGAGAGATAGCCATTTTGCGAAAACGGTCATCACCCGATGCTTTGGATGCCCAGCTGAAAAACTCCAGGTTCATCATATTATCGATAATAACCGGGAACTGCCATACCTTTTTATTGAAATCCCAGGAACGGATCGCTCCCACCCGTTCGTCGAAACGAGTCGCCAACGAATTAGCTCCGGTCAGCATCACATCCTTATATTCCGGTTTTCCGGTTAGACGGTATCCGTTACCATAGCTACAATACAACATAAAACCGACGTCATGGCTGTAAGTGATATTCTTCACTTCTTCCACACGGTCGGTATACATTTCGGCATATTTCTTTAATTCCGGAGTCGGATTGTTTTCATACAGATACCATAATTCACCAGGGAAAAAGCCGCTACACCACCAGCTATAGTCGCTTGTTTCCAACGTGCCTTCTTTGTTGATCGCTTTAGGCAGACGACCTTCCTGGTTTTCCAGGTCTTTTGCCATTAAAAGAGCTTGTTCGGTCGAAGCCTTCAGACCGCGGTCAATAACATCAGCAATAGGTTCCTGTTTGGGTTGTGAATCACAAGAAGCCAATAGCACTGTGAACGCAAACACTCCGTACGAAAGAAATTTGTTCATGATAAAAATAGGTTATTAAGTTTTTAAGTTTGTGGCAAATATACTGGTTTATATTCTAAAATTCGACATAACCATCCAAAAAAGGTAAGATACTTGAATTTACAACATAAAAAGGCTTACGATTAATACCTGTCAGTCCGTGTAACATTTTTGAAATATCAATGTAACATTTACTTCAAAGCGTCTTAACCTGTTCTTAATACATGTTACCTTACTTTGCACTCAGAACAAAGAGGTAAATGACGTGAGAAAGTTTTTTGAAAAAATTGTCGAAGGAGGACTATTGATCAGCGGAAGTGTAACCAGTTTCACGATCCTGCTGATTGTCTTTTTCCTTTTTAAAGAGGCTTCCGGCCTTTTTAGCAGTCCGGTTGTGGAAGAAGGGTATGTACTCGCTGTGAATAAGAGTAATGATGTAAGCCATCTGTCTCCGGAAACGATCATGGATATTTTCGATGCCAAAATAACCAACTGGAAAGAGGTGAACGGCAAAGATGAAGAGATCCTGGTCTTTCGCTTTTCCGACCTGACACAATACTACAGTGAAGAAGAATTGGGAGATGAGTTCCAGTATGTCCCGGAAAAAATCAGCGAACTGGTCGGAAAAGAGCCGGGAATCATTGCATTCTTCCCCCAGCAATATCTGGCACAAAATTTCCAGGGGACTGTTCTTCCTGAAGAGAAAATATCACTATCCGATTTCTTCGCCGGGACTAAATGGTATCCGACTTCCGCACCTGCTCCCATCTTCGGACTTATTCCTTTATTGCTGGGAACATTGCTGGTCAGCATCGGAGCAATCGTCCTTTCACTTCCATTCGGTGTGGCAGTCGCCATCTATCTGGCGGAAATAGCCAATAAGCGAACCCGTGAAATACTGAAACCGGTTATTGAGCTTCTGGCTGGTATTCCTTCCGTTGTATATGGTTTCTTTGGTCTGGTCGTAATCGTTCCGCTCATACAGAAAGGATTGAACCTTCCGGTCGGAGAGACAGCCTTTGCCGGTAGCGTCGTATTGGCTATCATGGCATTACCGACCATTATCACAGTTGCAGAAGATGCCATGCGCACGACTCCCCGGGCAATGAAAGAGGCCAGTCTGGCATTGGGAGCTACTCAATGGCAAACAATTTATAAAGTGATTATCCCCTATTCCATATCCGGTATCACATCGGCGATCGTCCTGGGTATCGGACGGGCTATCGGAGAGACAATGGCCGTTTTAATGGTGACAGGTAATGCGGCCGTTATACCGACTTCTTTCTTTGAGCCGGTACGAACCATTCCGGCAACCATCGCAGCAGAACTGGGTGAAGCACCTGCCGGGGGAGCCCATTACCAGGCATTGTTCCTGTTAGGGGCAGTATTATTTATTATCACGCTGCTGTTAAGTATTTCAGTAGAATATATCTCATCCAAAAGAAAAATGTGATTAAGCTATGGCACCTGTTCAAAAATTAGGCAACGTCGACACAAAGAAACGGACTTCACAGAAAGTTGCGTTCGGTATATTCACTCTTCTCAGTTATCTGGTCGTAGTCATACTCTTCTTTATCCTCGGTTTTATCATTATCCAGGGAGGAAAAGTAATCAGTTGGGATTTCCTTACGAAAGCTCCTGCCGAAGGGATGACTGCCGGAGGTATTTTCCCGGCTATCGTCGGAACACTTTATCTCGTATTAGGCAGCAGCCTGATCAGTTTCCCTATCGGGATCATGAGCGGGATTTATATGAATGAATATGCTACAAACGGAAAGATCATCCGTTTCATCCGGATCATGACCAACAACCTGAGCGGTGTACCATCCGTTGTTTTCGGGTTATTCGGTATGTCACTGTTCGTGATCACGCTGGGATGGGGAGATTCTATTATCGCCGGCTCGTTCACTCTGGCATTGATGTCTCTACCGTTGATCATTCGCACGACGGAAGAAGCCCTGAAAAGTATCGATGATTCTTTCCGCCACGGCAGCCTGGCACTGGGAGCAACCAAACTGCAAACTATAGGCCGTGTCGTATTACCGATGGCTTTCCCGAATATCATTACCGGACTGATCCTGTCGATCGGACGCGTATCCGGAGAAACAGCCCCCATCCTTTTCACCGTTGCTGCTTACTTCCTCCCGCAATTACCGGGAAGTATCTTCGACCAGTGTATGGCTTTACCATACCATTTGTATGTAATATCCACCAGCGGAACAGATATCGAGGCTTCACGCGGAATGGCATACGGAACGGCGCTGGTCCTGATCGCCATCGTACTGGTTGTAAACTTACTGGCCAATGCACTAAGAAGTTATTTTGCCAAAAAAGTAAAAATGAACTAACAACAGAAAGAATAAAACAATAATAATATGATAAAGATTGATGCTCAAAACGTAGATTTCTATTATGGCGATTTCCATGCCTTAAAGAATATCTCGATGCAGATTGAAGCAAACACCTCGGTCGCTTTCATCGGTCCTTCCGGTTGCGGTAAATCCACCTTCTTACGCTTGTTCAACCGAATGAACGATCTGATACCCGATACGCATATGGACGGAAAAATCGGGATCGACGGAAGGGATATTTACGGAAAAGGGGAAAAGGTGGACCAGCTCCGTAAAAATGTGGGTATGGTATTCCAGAAACCGAATCCTTTCCCGAAAACAATCTTTGAAAACGTAGCGTACGGACTCCGGGTAAACGGGGTAAAAGACAATGGCTATATCGAAGAAACTGTTGTCAAGACGCTTAAACAGGTCGTTCTCTGGGACGAAGTAAAAGATAAACTGAAAGAATCGGCTTTTGCCTTGTCCGGCGGACAACAGCAGCGTTTGTGTATCGCCCGTGCATTGGCGATATCACCTTCTATTCTTCTGATGGATGAGCCGACTTCTGCACTGGACCCGATATCGACAAGCAAGATAGAGGAACTGATACATGAGCTTAAAAATGAATATACGATCGTCATCGTTACCCATAATATGCAGCAGGCTGCACGTGTCAGCGACAAGACGGGGTATTTTTATCTGGGAGAGTTGATTGAGTTCGACAATACGCGAAAGATATTCACGAATCCGGAGAAAGAATCGACTCAGAATTATATTACGGGACGATTCGGGTAATTGAAAATTGATAATTGAAAATCGATAATTACATATGAAAGTAATAGATCAGGAGATTGCCTCCTTAAAAAACAGTATCAGCGAAATGTGGGCTTTGGTCCACCAACAGTTATATAATGCAGGGGAAGCAATGCTTACCGGAGACAAGGAACTGGCTTATAAAGTGATCAGTCGCGAACGCCGTGTAAATGCTTTTGAATTGAAGATAGACAGCGATTGCGAAGATATCATTGCCCTGTATGCTCCGGTTGCCGTCGATCTGCGCTTTGTCCTTGCCATGTACAAGATCAACACAAACCTGGAACGCCTGGGTGACTTTGCTGAAAGTATCGCACGTTTTGCAGGTAATCTGCCGGAAGGTGCTCCCGTCGACCCGCAATTGATCAAAGAAACCCGGGTAGAGGAAATGTTACATGAATTATTAAGTATGCTCACCCTCAGCCAGGAAGCTTTCGAAAAAGAAAGTTCGGAAATTGCATCGCGTATCTTTTTAAAAGACAACCTCATCGACGAAATCAACCATAACTCAACCAAAATCATTGCCGACTATATCGAAAAGCATCCCGGAAGTGCCCTGGTAGGTCTGTATATGGCAGGAGTCATCCGCAAGATGGAACGTTTCGGCGACCATTGTACCAACATAGCCGAAGAACTGATCTTCTATCTGGATGCCAAGGTGATGAAGCATATCGGAAAGACAGAGAATTAATATTTACTCCCACTATAAATCGCCGGTTTATCAGAAAAGTATACTTTCTGTGAACCGGCATTGCTTTTCACAATCAGAGTTCCCCAAAAGTCACTATTGCTCAAAGAGGCTCTCACTCTCTTTTCTTATTTTTCTGAATAAAAGCCGTAGGGATCATTCCAAACTCATTTTTAAATATGCGGGTAAAATAGGACTGGCTTTCTATACCAATCCGTTCCATCGTGTCACGGATTGACAAATTTTCTTCTATCAGCAAAGCCGCAGCTTTCCGTAAACGATAGCTTCTGATAAACTCCACGATCGATTTATCCGTCAACGATTTAACCTTAGCATATAATTTACTGCGGCTCATAGACAATTCGGAAGCAATATAATTCACATCCATATCCGGTTGGTCGATCCGACTCTCGATAATTTCGATCAAACGGGTGATAAACTTATTGTCCTGCTGGTTTGCAGCCAGTTCCCGGCTATCAACAAAATAATTTCGGGCATAATGTTCTTTCAATTTCTGTTGTTGCTTGAATATATTCTGTACAGTAAGTTTCAAAAGCCCAAAATCGAGCGGTTTTTCAAAATAAGCATCAGCTCCGGAATCCAATCCTTCCAACTGGTTCTCCAATCCACTTTTAGCTGTTAACATGACAAATGGGATATGAGAAAAGTTTATATTCTCTTTCACCTCCCTACACAGGGTGATTCCGTTCTTTACCGGCATCATTATATCACTGATAATAAGATCTATCTCTATTTTTTCCATCAGATCAGCCGCCTCACCTCCGTCTCCTGCCTCAACAACATCAAAAGAAGAACGAAGATATTCTGCTATTAAACCGCGCAAGTCTGTATTATCTTCGACTAAAAGTATACGCTTCTGTACTCTCAACAACAAAGATTCCTGCTTATCGTCATACTCGTTGAACCGGACATCCGGTTCAACGACATATGATATCATATGTCGCATTGGAACTTCACTTTCAGACAGTTCCGTCATATCATACAAATCCTTATCCAAAGGAAACTGTACAAGCATTTCCGTTCCTTCATTTCTTTCGCTATAAATAGAAACCGCTCCTTTATGAAGTAGTACCAAACTCTTTACCAAAGCCAGTCCGATCCCTGATCCGATATGGGCTTCCGTATCATTTGAGTCGACTTTATAGAAACGCTCAAACACCTGAGCAATAGATTCTGCAGATATACCGACCCCTGTATCTTTTACTAAAATGCTGAAAGTCCGGTTTAAATTCGGATTACGCTGTATTCTGTAATTATTCTGGAAATCCGAATGAAAAGGTTTCTCATCCAAGCGTGTCTCAATAATGATATGTCCTCCGTTCCCCGTATATTTAAAAGCATTATTCAAGAGGTTCATTATTACCTTCTCCATAACCTGCTCGTCGAAATAAACAGGATCGGATAAAGACGGATCGCAAGAAATTGTATAATTTATCTCTTTCTGCAAAGCATATTCCTGAAAGTCGGAAGCTATCTCCTTTACAAAGCTGTTAATATTTGAAGATTGTACCTTCAATTTCATTTTGCCATTCTCCACCGTCCTGAAATCCATCAGTTCATTGACCAGATTTAGCAACCGGCGGGCATTACTATTCAGCAATTGGATATAATGATTGTTCCCGTATTGTTGCTGCATATGCTCGACTGCCGCCATAATCAGTGACAATGGGGTACGGAAGTCATGGGAGATATTCGTAAAGAAACGCAATTGAGCCTGATGATTCTCCTCCTTCCGTTGCATTTCCAGAGATTCCATATAAAGTTCCAGTTTCAGTTTCTTCTGATGATTGTAATAATGCATGATTGTACAGACCAGCCCCAAAAACAGCAACCCATAAATTGTATAGGCCCACCAACTGAACCAGGGAGCAGGTAACCTTCTGATCTGTATCGTCGTCGGTACTTCATTCCAAACACCATCATTATTGGATGCCATCACCTCTAAAGTATAAGTTCCGGAAGGTACTTTAGCATAGGATATGATACGATTAGTCGCATCGATCTCGATCCAACGGTTATCATATCCGACCAACCGGTATTTAAACCGGTTTTTCTCAGGGATAAGATAATTATTAGAAGATATTTTAAAACCAAAATTGATCTGATTATAATCCAACGCGATCTCTTTGGTTGTAGATATAGACTGATGCAAAGGAGACCCTGTTGAGTCCGGTTTGACAATCTCATTATCTATATAAAAATCAGTAATAATAGCAGTAGGTTTAAATTCGCTGAGCAATACTTCCTTTGGATTGACAATAGTAAAACCATTGGTACCACCAAAATACAACTCTCCGTTTTTTCCTTTCATACAGGCTTTCGGATAAAAGACAATTCCTTGTATCCCATCTTTTTTATCAAAGCGGAAAAACGTATTTTTCTCTATATTGTATTTGAATAAACCATTATCCGTTCCCATCCAAAGATCATTCTCGTCATCTGCACAAAGGCTGTAGATAGTGGATACTTCATATCTCAAAATATCGTTTACCGAGTAAAAGCGATTCTCCTTTACATCATATTTTATTAATCCGCTACCGACAGTTCCCACCCAAACATTTCCCGATTTATCCAGGCACAATACCTGCGCTCTGAGGCTACTAACCGAATCAGGAACAATCTTTTTAAACTCCTTCTTACTGACATCCATATAATAGAGTTCCTCATTATTGATAATCCACAAATCGTCATTTTCTCCCCTGCAAAGGTCAGAAATACTGCTATTGTTATTATCTCTTTTCAACATATAATGGGTAAAACGATCCGATGCAAATGAATAAAAAGAGATGCCCGTCGACTGGTAACTAATCCACAGACCGGAATCAGCCTCCAGTATAATCTTTCTCAAATCGTTTGTCAGCATCCTGTTATCAGAGCGATATTTATGATTGAATCTTCTGAAAGTCGAAGAATTATGGGAGAAACAATCCAACCCACCCCGGAACATAGCCACCCACAAATTGTGACTCGGATCAATTACCAACGACTTAACATTGTCATAAGTAAGACTATTCATCAAGGGATTATGAGTATAATATTTAAACTCCCCGGTTTTCTTATCCATCCGGTTAATACCTCCTCCTTCCGTTGCAATCCATAAAAAATCGTCATTCTCGGCAAAACCACTTACAACTTTATGGTTCAAGCCATTCTCGCGGGGAGTAAAAGTCCGGAACCGCGAGGTTTCCTGGAAATTAAGATAGCATAAACCACCGGAATAAGTACCTATCCAGACATTTTTTTGGGCATCTTCTTTTATCGTCCAGACGGAGTTGCTGGGCAATGTAAAAATATCTGATTTTGAATTCGTAAAATGGGTATACTCTTCACTCTCCGGATTCATGATATACAAACCCCGTTGTGTACCAATCCAGACATATCCGTTTTTATCGACATATAATGTTTTAGCTGGAACAAATTCATTATTCAACGTACAAAAAAAACTGTAATGGTTGGTTATAGACAATGTTTTGTAATTCAGTTTATACAATCCATAACTTTCGGTAAGCACCCACAACTCGTCTTTAAATTTCTTCAATTGAATGATAGATTGGTTATCCGGAAGTGTACTAAGCAGCTCAAATTGTGTTTTATCATACTCAAAACGGTAAATTTCACCATTTGAAGTACCGGTAATAAACTCATCTCCATCAGCACACAAAGCCACTGCGTTTTGCAACAATCCTTTTTCCGATTCCATTCCAAAAAATGTTCTTTTTTCTATATCAAATATCCCTAAGCTGGCGCTTAACAACCAAAGGTTCCCTCGCGAATCAGTTTTAAGACTCCTGACATCGGGTTTAAACATTCTTTTAAAAGAATCGGTCACTTTATCATAAATAAAAAGACCTTTATTGGTAGAAACGAACAAATGTCCGGACGCATCCAGTTCGACTTCTCTGAAATACCATTTATCAGAGGTATCCAGCATCCTGAAATAAGAATAATACCTTTTGAACTGGTAACCGTCAAAACGAAAAAGGTCATTTTCCATGACGATCCAAATAAACCCGTCGCTGTCTTGCTGGATAGATTTTACACCATCATAATAAAAACCTCCCTCCGGCGATAACGTATGGAATTTGTAGTTCTTTATATTTTCAGCCGGACACGGCAAACTAAAAAACAGGCAGATAAACAGTATCAGCTTATATATTCTATGATTTTTTCTCCAGATCCCCATGGAAATCCCTTTTTGGTGTAAAACAAAGATTCCCCCAAATATAAAGATATTCGGGGGATATGTTTTTATTCAACCTTGAAAAACACACGAATGTAACCCGTTTTTATTTTTTCATTCAGACGGATTCCGATACGGGAAAATTCAGGACCATTCTCCTGTATTTTCTCAGGAATAAGTGTATATCCTTTTGGAGAAGAGGTTTCAATCTTCACATTCACTGTATGTTGCTTTCCCGACAACTTCAGAGTTTTACCTCCATTCTCCTGCCAATCGGCCAAAGTTATAATTGCAGATTCGAATGATCCGGCATTTTTCAATTCGAACCGGTCTTCTATTAACAGGCTACCAGTTCCGGTCCGGTCATAAACGAATTTGCGGATATAGGATTTAAGATTTGGGCAATCATACACCTTTGTCAGATCGAGCACATATTCATCACGAAGTGCAGTAAAATCGGTTCCGGCTATTTCTGCCTCATATTCTTTACCGGCTCCCTGCAAGGTCTGATCCACCACAGCAACCGGATGCCCGAATGAAGAGATGGATTTAAATGTATATCGCTTGTTCGTCCACATAGCACCGGCATAATGATAAGGGCCTCCGGGATCGCCTGCCAACGTTTCATTTCCTACGATCAACGAATAGCTCCCTACATCATTGTGATTATGATGTTCAGCATTGTTTCCTCCTTTAAGAGCTACCCCCATAGAATGATCAGACATTTTTTCCGGACGGCAGATCAGGACACCAGCTTTATCAAAAAACATTCTGACCGGCTGTTTTCCTTCCACTTTTGCACTACCGTCAATATGACTGGAAGTCTGTTGAGCCGTATTGGGAAAAAGAAGCATCGCAGTTAAAACCGAAGGCCGCAGATCGTTGTCGTCAAGTCTGTCATAAGCAGCTAACCCTAGTCCCAGGTTATGATTACAGTACCACAGGATCAAAGGAGACACAGTCGTTCCGATCCGGCAGTCTGCAAATGCCGGATAAGTACCGTTTATAATCTCAAAATTGATACCATACATCGCTATTTTCTTCATCTTCTCACTCTTGAACAGGTCGATAGCTCCTTTTGTCCGTTGATATAACTGTTCACGCAAAATAATATAATGTTGAAATCCATAATTGAAATAGCCCAATCCTTCGGTACAATACCCGTCGTCAGTATATCCCAACACACTGTTTTGAGAATAATATTCAGCGGCCGCCACAAAAAAAGCACGTTCTCTCTTATCTTTTATGATACCTACAGCCGCACTGGTCACTCCGGCAAGACAAACCGCATTCCAGTTATTCGTATTGTTAAACCAACCGAACGTATATCCCTTTCCGGTTTTCAATGCATCTTTAACCGGATCAAAAGCACGAACATACATGGAATCGATCACTTCCTGACGTACTGGTTCGCTTATTTTATCATCCAGAAAATAAAGGGTTTCCGCCAATTCATGTACAAAAGCTGCCGCAACCAAATCCACCTCATGTTTCTTTCCATAAAAGACATTCAGATAAGTATCATGGGCAGGAAGTATCCAGGAGCGATGAGAGATCAACTCTCTCAAAGTCGATTCTATCTTAGGAACGAAACGTCCTTTATTCTCCATACATTCAGCCCACACTAAAGGTGCCAGACGTGATTTACGGGCATTCAGCATTTTTTCGCCGGGAGGTCTGAGCCCATTTCTCGAGAACTCCAGATAAAGATCATCATCCCAGGGAGGCATTTCCGTATTCAATACTTCCTCTGCCCGTTCCATTACAGCTTTATAATCTATCTTATTCCTGACCTTTTCCCATTCCGTACGATTCTTGTAAGAATAACCGAAACCAGCCGGTTCATCATCAAGATAACTGGTAATCTCGTCGATCCGCTGCCGGTTATTTTCTTCAAACGGTATACTTTTTGGAACTTGTGCCGTCAGCGCAAATGACAAAAGACTAAATAGTAAAATGTATTTTTTCATGGTAAACTATATGTATTTAAAATAATTGTATCTCAGAACATTCCATTACCGGTTGTTTATCACCCGGTATCAGGATCACATCGATAGACTGTCGGGTATTCGCCGGAACATCGAACTCAAAACCGACAAAAGTCGTTCCGGCATTCGATGTATCATAATCATGGGGCGACTCGGTACTCCAGATCTTGCTTTTCAAAGATACCGTTCCGTTAGCTTTAATGGTCAGTTTCCGGTTATCCATTGAAAGCAGGATAGTGTGATCGTCTATGAGTTCCGGAGTTGCAGCAGTCAAAAGATTCCAGCGAACGGAAGCCTCTTTATTTCCGGTCCGGACCTCATCACGAATCAATACATATTCATCATTTATGATCCCGGCACCTCTTTTCAGACTACTGACTTCCGTCTCATACAAAGGAGTCAAATCCATCGACACAGACATTTGTCCCCTTTTCTCCGTACTATTTTCAATCGGAGCATGACCGGCTATAATCTGTTTCTTCCCATTTATTGTCAGCGTATTATGGGCCATATTATTATAACGGAACACATCCCACCTCGGAGATTCCTGCTTCATATTCCACAGATCAATACCTTTCGATTCCAGGGAATGATAATCCTGTGCTCCGAAATCCATCGCCCAACGGATACCATCCGCCTCCATTACAAAAGAGCCGATATCCATATGACCGTGACTTTCATTCGGCGTTCCACCTTTTACACCTAAATAGATCGAATGATCCGAATCCCAGGAAGTTCGCATAATGGCCAGAGCACTTTTTCCCTGTCCGGTATACATCCGTTCTGCAGGAGTTTTCACATTCCTGAACGATACATCCTTACTCCATACAAGCAACATAGGGAGATAGCGGTCTTTTGTCAGGCTCGGGTCTTTCTTGACCTCCAGTGTTGCCAGCTTATCCAATTCCCGCCAGATAAGTGATAAATTCTTAGTTTTACCTGCAAACCAGTACATGACCGGATTAATAACAGTTGAGCTTCCGTTATCTGCAAAGTTAAAACACTGCAGGTTAGCCTGCTTCGATTCCGTTACACGCTCCAACGACTTAACAGCCAATTTATTTACGACTTTCGCAGTTCCTTCCATATGTTGCATGAAAGTGGCCGTGTTCAGAAATCCGGGAGCTTCGCAAAGGCCGAAATCTTTCTTCCAGATCGTTTCCAGCATATTTATGAACAAAACATTATAGGTTGTACCATAAATCCAGTAACCATACCCTTCCGGATAAGCACCGTTATTCACATAGACGGTCATTGGTCTACGTATGGATTCCAAAGCACGATTGACCAAAGCTGCCGATTCTTCCGGTTGCAGCTCATATAAGGCCAATGCTCCGAAAGTTATTCCTCCGTTACACACCTGGTTCCAGTTGTTATTACCAGCCAACCAGCCATTATATTGCTTTTCCAAAGAAGGTTGCAACCCCTTACTTCTGATCGCCGAAGCAATCTCCTTCCTCGAGTTTTCGGACAGTTCGTGATATAACCAGTCATATCCGACCGACACCGCAGCGGTCATCTCTGCTACGTCCAGAAAATGGCTTGGATTCCAATCCGATAAGGCCGCCACCGCCAACAGTTCTTTCTCGGCCCGCTTGAAATATTTCCCATCTCCGGTCAGACGAAAAGCATACGAGAGGTAGAAAATTCTCCGGATAGCTTCCCGTGAAGTATGTAATATCCTACGTCCTTGCTGGTTACGGGTAAGAACAGACAACGGTAACATCCTGTTACACTCCAGAATGATCTCCTCATGCAGATTCTTCAACAATGGTTCGGTAGCTATTTTGTCTTTCAGGATCTTCTCTTCCGCCTTCAATAAAAGAAGACGGGGATGATCCGGGATTACCTCGTTCGAAGAGACTCCGGATAACGACTGCGCATGCAAAACTACCGGTAATAATAGTAGCATGATCAATTGGATATACTGTTTCATTCTTTCCTCCTTTCAGCCAACTAAATTAATAAAAAACAAATGTACCGGATTCCTTCCGGAAAATCCGGTACACGACAGATCGATTATCCGATCATTTCAGTTTATATTCAGGATAAGCATCGACAACATGCATGATACCATTAGTCGGTTGCAGATTAGACGTTACCACAGAAACGATTTTTCCAGAGTTTACCACTTCATTGATTCTAACCTCAAATTTATTCTGTGCATCATTGTTCTGAGCCCTCAGACTAAGATACATGGTCGTATTCGGATTTATTGTTTCCACTTTGACCGGTGTCGTGGTCAAATCCAAAGAATGATAACGTCCTTTTATTATGTAAGAATTCAACAAAGTCTTAATATCCTCAATTTTCATCGCCTGCAAACCAGAATAATGCTGATCTTTCAAATAGCTGGTAAATGCTACATCATTGAGGACAATAAAGGTCCGTCCTTCGGTTTCATATTCCTGCTGATAACCTGCCAGGTTAATGGCATCATACAACAAGGACATATCCATATTTTTACGACTTTCAATAAAAGCATAAGCATTCATATCCATTGTTAGCTCTACCGGACTGTATTCATATTCAAAATCCTTTTGTAAGTCAAGTCCGAACAAATTACATGAACTGAACAAGGGAACCATGAAACAACCTATAATCAATTGTAATAGTATCTTTTTCATATCTATATCTTTTTAATAATTACCGTTTTGAACCAAATTCGCATTTTCCAGTATATTGTTATAATAAACAGGCCAATAGAGTTGCCATTCTTCTGTGAAGCGAGGACATACATCACTTGTCTGCGCTTCAATATAGTTCTCAAAATAGTTGTTCATTACTTTCATGGCCCGTCCCGTACGGATCAGGTCAAACCAACGATGCCCCTCCCCTAATAGCTCCAGTTGTCTTTCTTGTAAGATGGCATCTTCCATAGCTAGTATCTTATCCGATGCTTGTGTAAAATCATTCATCGTTTTCAGAGACAGACCGGCACGTTCACGGATCATATTCAAAAGTTCCAGAGCTTCAGCCTGCCTTTGTTGCTTATTCAGTGCCTCAGCCCTCAACAACAGAATATCGGCATAACGATAGAATGGGAAATATTTTTCATTTGCTTCAATGACCCGTTCACCAGGTTGCCACTTCCAGATGGCTGCATCCCCGTTCGGACTGGAAATATGATTGGAAGCATAGACTACTGTCGTATCGATCGTCTGGTATCGGCGAAGATCAGCCTGATACTCCTCGGTATTCCACAAATTCTTTACCCCTTCCGATGGGATCATCTGAGGGGCAGACGTACGGCACATCATATAAATGATCCAGTTCTGTTTGTTATTCTGGTAAGACCATTTCATGGTCCAGATATTTTCGCTAGTCGTACCATCTGCACAAACCTGTCCGAACTCAGTACCTTTGACCAGTGAATAACGTTGTAGATCCATCAACTTTCCGGAATATAATATCGCTTTATCATAATCGTGCATCCACATGGCATAATCAGTGTAAAGAGCATATAAAGCTCCTGGATTAAAACGAAAAACATCATTCAATCCTTCATCTGCCAGTTTAACCGCTTCTCCCAGGTCCTTCCCTATGAGTTCCAAAATCTGGACCTGAGAAGACTGGGTCGGTTTTTCAACATCCGTCAAAGAAAGGGTCGGTTTTTCAATCAAAGGCACATTTCCCCATATTCGCGTCAGGTTGAAATAACAAAAAGCACGTAAAAAATAAGCCTCAGCCATATAATTATTCTTCTTAATTTCCGTCAGACCTTGCACATCCGGAATATAATACAAAGCATAATTTGCTGTAGAAATTGATTTATACCATACATTCCAGTCTGCAGAAGCATGGGAAGAATTCAGTTTATTTGTATTGGCCGCAAATGTAGGCATACTGGATGAGACTGTCGTGCCAATAAAATTATCGGAACGCATCTCAAACCAGGTCATATAATTCCCCCCGCTATTCTTATTATAATTCGTCTGAAAATCTGCATAAATTGAATTCAACGCGGCGCGCACATCATTGTCTGTTTGCCAGAAAGTAGAAGTTGCAATGTCGCTCACTGGGTTCACATCCAAAAAGTCATTCAGACAAGAGGTGAACAAAAGAGCCGATAAGAAAACTGCATATATCTTTTTCATATTTGTATACATTTAAAAATTAACATTTACGCCAAACAAAATATCTTTTGCTTTCGGATAGGAATTATTATCATAACCTACTGAAAATCCGCTACTAGGTAATTCCGGATCGAATCCTGAATAGTTCGACCAGGTAAAGAAGTTCTGCATCATAGCCGATACACTCAGAGATTCAAGACCGATCTTTTTCACTATATTCCTGGGAACCTCATAAGCCAAACGGATATTCTTCAGACGGATATAAGAGCCGTCTTCAATCCAGAGACTGCTGGCAAAACGGGTGTTATCCATTACAGCCGCACCGTTCGGTTTCGGGAACTTAGCAATATCACCGGGAGCCTTCCATGAGTTTGCTATATTGGCCGGATTTCCACGGGTAATAGCCGACCATTTATGTTCAGAACGACTCTGTTCATAGGCATTGAAAACATCCCCTCCCAAAGCAAATGAGAAGAATAAAGAAAGCGTAAAACCTTTATAGGTAAAATCGTTATTGAAACCTCCGATCACATCCGGTTGACCACACCCCAGTACCTGACGGTCTTTAGCATCGATAATACCATCTTTATTCACGTCATCCCACATCACATCACCACCTTTGAATACATCTCCGTTGGCCGTATTATAACGATATTGTTTGATCTCACCATCATAGGCTTTTCCATCCAACTCATATCCGGTAAAACGGTCTTTCGCATCAAATATCGGAGTCAATTGCCGCCAGTCGGAAGTAAAAGCGTTGGATTCATCATACGGGAAAATAGCTTTTGCTTTCCAACCGTACATTGTTCCTACGGCATAGCCTTTATCAAGGATATACACGGTATTGATAAACTGCTGGCCACCTTCCGGAATAGAAACAATCTTATTTTTATTGAAAGAAAGATTCAAAGAGGTACTCCACTGGAAATCTTTCGTATCGATGTTTGTTGAATTGATCGTAATCTCCCAACCGGTATTTTTCACATCCCCGATATTCTGATAAGAACTACTAAAACCGGATGTCTGAGGTAATTTTACCTGATAAAGGACATCTGAGGTCTTTTTATTATAATAATCAGCTATTAATCCGATCCGTCCATCCAGGAAAGACACATCGAGACCTATATTATATTGCTTCGTTTGTTCCCATCCCAGATTCCTGTTTTCCAACTGGTTCGGATAAATACCCGGCATATCTGCATAAAAATTGGTCGTGTATAAACCCAAAGACGAGAAATTTCCGGCTACCTGATTACCTGTTACACCATAACTCAAACGCAATTTGGAGTCACTGACCACAGGTTTCATCCATTGCATAAAAATCTCGTCAGAGAACCGCCACCCGATCGATGCGGAAGGGAAAAATCCCCAACGTTTGTCAGTACCGAAACGGGAAGAACCATCATAACGCAAATTCGAATTAAACAGATACTTACCTTTATAGCTATAAGACACACGTCCAAAGAAAGAAGCTAGTCGGTTTGCCGTCCAGGTCGCTTTCGTATTGGTCATATCTACACCACCATAGGCATTGGAAATCTCAATGGCATCGCTGATATTATCCACTACAGCCAGTTTTGTCATTTCTGTTTTAAATTCCTGGATACTGAAACCTCCCAATACGGTCAATGAATGATCTTTATTAAATGTCTTGTTATAGGTCAGTACATCTTCGTGCGTCCAACTGGTCTTTGTATCATCCTGATTAGTTGCTTTACGCCGTTCATTTACATCCAGGATAGCCGGACGGAAGCTCTGATATTTTTGCAAATTGATACTACCGGCAATACTTGCCTTGAATTTTAATTCATCTAATATCTTATATTCCAGAAATTCATATATATCCAGATTGTATATTTTATAGTTATTCTTCCCCACCATACTTTCAGCCAATGGGTTACTACGACTGGCAAGGATCGGAGTGTAACTACCGTCAGGTTCTATTACATTATAATTAGCAGGCCGCTGGAGGAGTCGTGACCGGGATTCACTGGTAGATCTCCGTTGATTGGAAATAGTCAGTGCCAAACGATTACCGATAGTCAATCGCGGTGTCGCATTATAATCCGCATTGATACGGGTGGTCAGGCGTTTGTTAAAGGTATTGATCTGAATCCCCTGCTCACCCAGATAACCGGCACTGATAAAATATTTTATTTTCTTTTCCGCACCGGATACACTGACATCCACCTGGTTGGTCCAGGCATGTCTGAACAGCAGATCCTGATAAAAATTATCAGCGGTCATAGAGGGGTTCAAAGAGTCACGATTGGCTATTGTCGTATAGTTTCCATTCAGGAAATTACGCAATGTTTCATACTGGATACCTTGTAAACGGCTCATCTGTGCTAATTTCTTTCCAATACGCGATTGTTTTAATGAATAGTTGGCTGAAACTTTAGCCTTTCCTTCTTGTCCCTGCTTCGTTGAAATGATTACAACACCATTAGCTGAACGGGAACCGTAAATTGCTGCTGATGCAGCATCTTTCAAAACTTCAACAGAAGCGATATCACGCGGATTGATATTATCAATGCTTGAAACTTCCATTCCGTCAACGATAAACAACGGGTTGGACCCTCCATCACTTAAAGTGGATGTACCACGGATACGAAATGTAGCATCAGTACCTGGTTCGGAAGTACTCATGATATCCAGTCCGGATACCTTCCCTTGCAAAGCAGATGCGATATTGACAGGTTCATTCGATTGCAAGTCCTTGTCACTCACAGAAACAATAGACCCGGTTATATCCCTCTTTTTCATCGAACCGTAGCCGACAACAACGACTTCATCCAACGCCTGGGAAGATTCTTCCATATTCACATTGATAATTACCCGGCTGTTTACATTTACCGTATGTGTATTATATCCAAGAAATGTGAATTCCAAAACACCTGTAGGAGGTACCTGAATAGAGTATTTACCATCCATATCGGTCATGGTTCCGGTTTGCGTTCCTTTCAACACGATATTGACTCCTGCCATCGGGCCTAATTTGTCATTCACCGTTCCGGTAACTTGTATATTCTGGGCAGAAAGGAAAGTCCCTATACTTATAAAAAGCATAAAGAGCAAAAACTGTCTATATGTATTAATGTGGTTCATTATGTACTGGATTTATTGTTATTATTCTTGTATTGTTGTCACAGTGATTGTATAAGTAGCTGTCTTTTTTCCATCTTCCGAAGTGACAGTAAACTTAACAGGGTCCGTAAAATCATATGCTTTCCCATCCGGCTTGTCAAACGAGGCATTAAATGATTCAGGAGACAGTTCAAACTTCGGGACCAGTTTTGTAATATCAGTGTTTGCGGGCACTTTCAGAGTCGCAGTTTTATTATTTTCATTACAGATCGCCCTGATCGGTTCGCCTGTTTCCGGATCAGCCACTCCCGGGAAAGTAACGGCATATAGCTGACATGCCGCATACTGGTATGTCATATCCTTAATCACCTCATACACGGCCTTTTTACCACTTTCGGCCACAACCGTATATTCAATCAGATCTGCAGAAAAATCTATTGCCTCCAAACTTTTAGGAGTGACATCACTCCAGGGGGCTGCTACAATCTCCGGACGGATATTTTTCAAATCCAGATGAGGAGGCAATTTCAATGTAATTGTTTTTTTACTTTGGTCGATTGTTGCTATATGCTGCACATACACATTCCCCCCGTTTTGTGCCGGATTCAAGGTAAACCTGACTATACTACGCATATTGGAAGGTGGATAATCGCTCACATCCTCACTTCCACAACCAAAACAAATGCAAACCAGGCATAAAAATGCACTGAAATAAATACTTAGTTTTTTCATGTGTCAAAACAACTAAAAAGGTTAAACATATATTCTTTTATTTCTCACGTTCTGCAAACTTGTACATCTCGGAAGCCGCCATCAGAAAAGCTCCACTACCATATTCCTGGTTGTCAGAAGCTTTTACATTTTCCGGACTGGCCCCAATCGCCTGTACATATCCCAATTTACCATTTTCGTCGATACAGTCCAGTAAAGCAGTCCATGCCCGACGCACCTTCGGCAAATAAGTATCCTGCGGTAATAATCCGTTATTGATTCCCCAGATCATGGCAAAAGTGAAAAATGTACTGCTGCTGGTTTCTTTTACCGGAACCTCATCCGGATCGAGAAGGCTGGCCCGCCAAAGGCCATCCGGTTGCTGTACTGAAGCTATTTTCGTCATCATCTGTATATATAATTCCTGGTAATCTTTATAAATAGGGTTATTTTTCGGAACAAGTGAAAGCAGTTGGGCCAGTCCTCCTATCACCCAGGCGTTTCCGCGGCCCCAGAACACTTTTTGTCCATTAGCAGTCAATGCATTAAAATAACGTTTATCTCTGAAAAAAAGGCTATCTTCCTTACTATACAGAAAATCAGTCGAATCCCAATACATATCCTGAAGATATTCATAATACTTAGTATCTCCTGTTATATCAGCCAACCGGGCTAATACCGGAGGTTCCATATATAAAGCATCACACCACCACCAATCGACACGCCCGGGCTTCGGATCAGCAATCAGACTGTCTACCGCCTGTTGGATTCCCCAAAGCATTTTAGGATCGCTTTCTACTTTATATACATCCAAATAAGCCTGTCCGCAAGCCAGATCATCCGCATGACGAAACCGGCGTCCTCTTTTCCAATCCCATCCATCGGCCCATTTCTTGGTCTGTTCCAGATAAACAGGGTCGGAAGTTGTCTGGTAGGCGTACATTATTCCTGAATAGAATACGGAACGAGCCCATTGTTCCTGTTCTGCATTCAGATCTACCGGATGACCAATCTGCCATCGAAAAACCTCGAGCATCTTTTCTTTAATAAATGACTGCGAATAAATTTCATCCCCGGTTATCTTCTTTTCACCGGATAATGAACAGGAGCATAGCTGGATTGTCAATACGCTAATAAAAACAAATTTCAACTTCATGGCTTGTGATTTAGGTGATTTCTTGCTCAAATGTACATGGATAATAAAAAGTCTTTTTGCCCGAATTATCATCCTTTTGTCCCATTTTGCCATATATGTCGAAGAGAAGAAGAAAAAGCGATCTGTACTAATTTTTAGAACAAATGAGCAAAAGTATCCTATATTGTTTCGTTGCCGGTTTATATATATCTTTGCACCCCAAATCAACAAACAGAAAAAAGATTCATGAAACGACTACTGGTACTTTGCCTGTCCGCCTTTCTGGCAGGGACTACTTTTACCGCTTCTTCTCAAAAGCCATTAATCCCGAACAATACGGAAGCTTTCAAATTATTTCTGGAAACACATGGATCTTACAACGAAGCTCTTTCCGGAGAAGCGGAACGGGACCGTTTTCTGCTGAATGATCTTAAAGTGGAAGCGACAGGAACCGTTACCCCCTGGCTTTCTTATGCTTACCGGCAGGTTCTTTGTTACCGGAATGACTGGGTACGGGCAAACGGATTCGGTTCCTATATCGAGAATGCCTGGGTAAATTTCCAGTTATCGGAGAAGTTTTCCGTGACAGCCGGGAAACAGGATGCTGCCTGGGGAGGATTTGAATATGACGAGTATCCTTACCGGATTTATGACTACAGCGATATGAACGACTGGATGGATTGTTATTTTACCGGAATCGGAGTCAGTTATGAACCCGTCGAAACACAGGAAATCTGTTTGCAAGTGACTAACGGTAACGAGAACCGTAGCAAATCTCCTTCATTCTATAATCTGGGATGGAACAGCAGTTATCTGGACGAAATGTTATCGCTTCGCTATTCGGTTACCGCCGGACAACAAGCAAAAGGAAACTGGATGTGGATGGTCTGGGGCGGACAACAGGTAGAAGCCGGTAAATTTCTCGGATATTTCGACATCATGTATACACGGGGGAAAATGGATCCGCTGGGATTGTTAGCAGAACAATTTGAACCGGAAGATGAAGAATCGGGAGCCGAAATTGCCAATACCGGCTATCTATCCCTGGTAGCCCGACTAAACTATCAAATACATCCGAAATGGAATCTTTTTGTAAAAGGGATGTATGAAACAGCCTCTGTCTACAAAACGAACAACCTATTCGAATCCGGCAAATACCGTACTTCCTGGGGATATCAGGGAGGTGTCGAATTCTACCCGCTGGGCGACGATAATCTCCATCTTTTCATTACCGGAACCGGACGGGCTTACAGTCTGACAGAAAGAGCAAAGGCGCTCGATGCCTCTGTCGAGAACACCGGACGCCTTTCCATCGGGTTTGTATATAAAATACCTTTATTCTAGAACTGTAATAACAACGAATCCCCAGCCTTCATATCTACTGTCAGCATACCGTCGATAACAGGGAGGGATGCCGGATTCTGATTCATTTTGATACTCAGATTTGCCGATTGAGCGGGAAGCTTGATCCGGAATGTTCCCGGTACAGTAGCTTTCAATCCGGCTTCTGTCAGTTGCCCTTCCGCCCATTTAGCTGAAACTTCGCCGCCACCCTGTACCTTTAAGCCTTTAAAACTACCGGTCTCCCAAGCAGACGGTAAAGCAGGAAGCAACTCTATATTTCCGGTCTGGCTCTGTATCAACATTTCGGCAATACCGGCACAACCGCCATAATTACCATCGATCTGGAAAGGCGGATGCGCACAGAACAGGTTCGGATAAGAACCGCCTCCGTTCACCATGTTCGTCCCCTTCTCCACACAAGGACGAAGCAGGTCTACCAGCAATTTATAAGCATGGTCGCCATCATGCAGGCGTGCCCAGAAATTGATCTTCCAGGCCATCGACCAACCGGTGCTTTTATCACCACGGGCCTCCAAGGTCTTACGGGCTGCTTCAGCCAGTTCAGGTGTATGCTCCATCGAAATTTCATTTCCCGGATACAGGCCATACAGATGAGAGACATGGCGATGATGAGGTTCTACCTCTTCAAATTGTTCCAGCCATTCCATGATACGGCCATCTTTACCGATCGTAGTCGGCATCAAACGGGAACGTTTATCAGCCAGCTCCTGACAAAAAGCAGAATCGACACCGAGAATGTTGGCGGCTTGAATCGTATTGGTAAATAACTCGCGAACGATCTGGTTATCCATTGTCGATCCGGCACAGATATGCACCACTTTACCGTTCGGCATGCGATAAGCATTTTCCGGCGAAGTAGTAGGAGCCGTTACCAAATAATTACTTCGGGGATCACGTACCAACATATCCGTAAAGAACAGGGCCGCCCCTTTCATTGCCGGATATACTTCTTTCAGATATTCTTTATCCAGTGTGTATTGATAATGGGTGAACAGATGTTCACAAAGCCACGCAGCAGAGGTATTGGTCGCCCCCCACGAAGGATGCTCGCCCGGAGCCGTAAATTCCCATACATTTCCCAGGATATGAGTCACCCATCCACGGGCATTATAAAAGACTTTCGCCGTACGCTCTCCACTTTCTACCTGTTGTTTGATCCATTCCGTCATCGGAAGATGCAGTTCGGAAAGGTTGGCCACTTCTGCAGGCCAATGATTCATCTGAAAGTTGATATTCAAATGATAATCTCCGTTCCAGGGGGTATTGATCGTATTACACCACAATCCCTGAAGATTGGGAGGTAACGAACCGGTACGGGTCGAAGAGATCAGCAGATAACGTCCGAACTGGAAATAAAGCGCACCCAATGAGGGATCGTTCCGGTCTTGCTGGAAAGCCTGCAAACGTTCATCGATCGGCATATCGTCCCTTTCGGAACGTCCCAGATCCAGTTCGACCCGGTCAAACAAGGAACGGTAGGCATTCACATGCTCTTTTCTTAAAGTCGGATAATCTTTTCTTTCCGATTCAGCCAACAACGAGAATATCTGATCCTCGAATCCTTCATTCTTATAATTGGTAGCCATGCTTACCAAAAGAATAGCCTCGGAAGCATTCTGAACAGTCAGCGAACTATCCCCGGGGATAAGCGAGCCTCCTTTCGGCAGGACAACACGTACACGTGCTGCATATTTGGTACCTTTCATCTCCAATGTATCCACACCGTCGGGCAACTGGCCTTTCATCAGCAAGTCTTTGCCGTCGACCGACAATGCATAATGCTCGGGACGGTTCATGCCTACCGTGAAATTAAGCGCCTTATCAGCATCCGCCACCAGATGTACCACCCCCAGATCTCCGGAAAAAGAGGTAAACGATTCACGGCTGTAGTTCACTTTTCCTTTACGGAATGAAGTTGAAGCGATCGCATCATTCAGATTCAGTTCCCTCCGGTAAGCAGCCACTGAATCCGAATCACCAACATAGATATAATCCAGAACGAGATTTCCCAGCAACTGATAACTGCCATACGGTACATTGGCACCTTGCCCCTGACCGCTACCCGCACCTTTACAAACAAAAGTACGATACATCAGGTCCTGTGCTTCGTCATTCTTTCCTTCAAAGAGCAGACGACGTATGTTCGCCAGTGACCATACAGCTTGCGGATTATCCGTATCCTGTTTACTTCCCGACCACATGGATATTTCATTCAACAGAATGTTCTCCTTGTCGACCCCTCCGTCAGGCATCATTCCCAAGCGGCCGTTTCCCAATGGTAGTGTTTCCTCCCAGATACGGGCAGGTTCATCAAAATGATAAGCAATCTTGTTGGCTGTTTTCATTTCCGGCATATCGCAGGCTGTCAGTAAGACCAATAAGACGGCAACAGAAGGACGAATCATCTTCCGCCCTATCTCCTTTAATCGAATTGAGTTCATAGTATTATAAAATAAAAATAATTATTCTAATCCGGTATCAGAAACTCTGCATATCACACAGTCTCTTATAATACCCATTCAAATTCAACAGTTCTTCATGGCGTCCGCGTTCCACGATCTCTCCCTCATGCATCACGCATATTTCGTCCGCATTACGGATCGTAGAAAGACGGTGGGCGATAACGATGGTGGTACGGTTACGCATCAGGTTCTCCAGAGCTTCCTGGACAAGGCGTTCCGACTCCGTATCCAATGCTGAAGTTGCTTCATCGAGGATCAGTATCGGTGGGTTCTTCAATATAGCACGGGCAATACTGATACGCTGCCGTTGTCCGCCGGACAGTTTTCCTCCGCGGTCACCGATATTTGTGTTATATCCTTCTTCACTTGCCATGATAAACTCGTGGGCATTTGCAATACGGGCAGCTTCCTGAACCTGCTCCGGTGTCGCACCTTCCACACCGAAAGAGATGTTATTGAAGAAAGTATCGTTAAACAGGATCGCTTCCTGGTTCACGTTCCCCATCAGACCACGCAGGTCATAAAGGGATGCATCACGGATATCCGTACCGTCGATGGTAATGCTTCCCTTTTCCACATCATAAAAACGGGGTAACAGATCCACCAGCGTACTTTTACCGGAACCGGACTGGCCTACCAGAGCAACTGTTTTCCCTTTGGGGATTTCCAGGTCAACGCCTTTTATGATCCAGTCATGCTGATATTTAAACCAGACATTATTATATCGTATTTCTTTTTGCAGTGCAATCTTTTGAGGATGAACCGGGTCGTTGATATCACTTTCAGCTTTCAATATCTTATCGATACGTTCCATAGAAGCTAACCCTTTTTGGATGGCATAAACCGATTTGCTCAAATCTTTTGCCGGATTGATTATACTGTAGAAGATCACCAGATAATAAATAAAAGTAGATGCGTCAATCGAACTGTTGTTACTAAGAATAAGAGTACCTCCATACCAAAGCACAATGGCAATCGTTGCTGTCCCCAGGAACTCACTCATCGGATGCGCCATCTGCTGGCGGCGATAGATACGGTTAGTCATACGGCGGAACTGATCGTTGCTGTTCTCAAAACGGGTCTGTATCTTCTTCTCGGCATTAAATGCTTTAATAATGCGTAAGCCACCCAACGTTTCTTCTATCTGGCTCATCAGGCCACCCCACATCTGCTGTCCTTCCAACGATTTGCGTTTCAGCTTCTTTCCAACCTGTCCCATGATATAACCGGCTACCGGCAGGAGTATCAGGACGAAGATCGTCAGTTGCCAACTGATCACGATCATACCGATCAGATAGATGATGATCAGAATCGGATTCTTGAACAACATATCCAAAGAACTCATGATGGATGCTTCCACTTCATTCACATCACCGGACACACGGGCGATGATGTCCCCCTTACGTTCTTCCGAGAAAAAACCTAACGGCAGTTCGGTTATTTTCTTATTGATCTGGTTACGAATATCACGGACAACCCCTGTACGGATAGGAATCATTGTAAAAAAAGCCATGTACATAGTACCCACCTTCAAAAAAGTGGAGATAATAAGGAAGGCTCCCAAAACGATCAAAGTAAACGAACCGCCTTCCTTTTCGATCAGGTCGCTGACGAACCAAAAGAAATTGTTTTTTATCAATTCGGGAGTACCTTTCCAGCTTTCCCATGTCCAGGGATCAAAGACCCAGGCTTTGTAAGAATACACATCATCATTCAGCTTGAACAATATATTCAAAATAGGAATGATCAGTGCGAAAGAGAAAAGATTCAGTATGGCAGACAATATGTTGAATACAATATTCAACACCATATACTTCTTATAAGGAGGTACAAAACGCCTTAATATGCGTAGAAAATCTTTCATGTTTATTTAGTCGATTGGATTCGGCGCGCAAGTTACTCATAAAAAACAGGTGGTGCAACGTTTATTACGATCTTTGCATCTATTAGATATAACACTACACAAACAACATTATTATGGATAAAGCAAAACAATTGTTCCTGATCAGTATGAATAAACTTCTGGCAGGACTTCTCACATTACTGGGTTTCTCACTGGCTGCCTGCGATAAAGGGGGAACTTGCGAATACGGCTCTCCTTACGCCGATTATGAGATCAAAGGGAAAGTGGTAGACAACCAAGGCTACCCGATCGCGAACATACAAATAGAGATCAGCGATTCTATCCCTGAAAACGGATGGATGCAGAAAGATACGCTTTACACCGATTCAGACGGAAAATTTCAGTGGAAAAGAGGAGATTTTCCGAGAAATACCTTCCAACTGATTTCCAGAGATATCGATGAAGAAGATAACGGCGGCCAGTTCGTAACCAAGACCTCTTTCGTCTCATTCAGAAATGCAGATTTTAAAGGAGGAGGCACCTGGTATGAAGGAGCCGCTTCACTGGAAACGGAAATAACGCTCGACCGATATGTCGACACACATAAGGCGCCCCATGCTTTTTATACGATCCATGGACAGGTCACAAACGACGAAGGTCATCCGATGGGTGCCATAGTCATCAGCACTACCCCCTCCCTGCTGCCGAATGTCCCTGGCAATGCTTCAAAATATCTGGCTATTACAAACGAATATGGCATGTACAGTTTCACATGCGACCTGGAGGCGATAGAAGAATACACGATCGAAACATCACCTTTAGAAGGATACGGGAATTCCTATGAAATGAAATCAGAAATTATTAACTTTGCAGAAATTGAATTGTCAGGGGGTAAAGGGATGCTGATCGGAAAAGGATCAAAAGAAGTAAACTTCACTCTGAAAAAGAAATAGTAACTAAAAACGATAAGGATGGACAAACGCCCCGGATTTCGTAAGCGCATCGCTCTGGAACTCGCCCGAAGCATCAGGAGGAACAAAGCCAAATTACACGAACTACGCACGCTCTTTTGGGAATGTACGCTTCGATGCAATGCATCCTGCCGTCATTGCGGCAGCGATTGCCATGTATCGGCAGGCATGAAGGATATGCCGATGGAGGATTTTCTGAAAGTAGTGGATGATATCACCCCTTTCGTGGAACCGAATAAGGTGTTGGTTATCTTTACCGGAGGCGAAGCGCTGGTGCGCAAAGATATCGAGACCTGCGGGATGGAACTTTACCGCCGGGGTTATCCCTGGGGAATCGTTTCAAACGGCCTGTTGCTAACCCGCGAACGGCTCGATTCGTTATTGGCTTCCGGACTTCATTCGGCAACAATCAGCCTCGACGGCTTTGAAGAAGCACATAACTGGTTGCGCCGTCACCCGAAAAGCTTCGAAAATGCAGTCAATGCCATCTGCATGCTGGCAGAAGAAAAGGAAATCATCTGGGATGTCGTAACCTGCGTCAATCAGAAAAATTTCAAGGACCTGAAACTTTTCAAGGAGTTCCTGGTTGAAATGGGAGTTAAGCAATGGCGGCTATTTACGATCTTCCCGGTCGGACGTGCCGCCGAAGAAGCAGAGTTGCAACTGGACAACGAACAGTTTACCTGGCTGCTCAACTTCATCCGTTACTGCCGGAAAGAAGGAAAGATACAGGTCAGCTACGGATGTGAAGGTTTTCTCGGAAACTACGAAGCGGAAGTACGCGATTCGATCTTCCAATGCAACGCAGGTATCAGCACAGCATCGGTTCTGGCGGATGGTTCCATTTCCGGTTGTCCGAGTATCCGTGCCAACTTCCATCAGGGAAATATCTACAAAGACAAATTCATCGACATCTGGAACAATGAGTTCAAGCCTTACCGTAACCGCAAATGGACGCGCAAAGGCCAGTGTGCCGACTGCAAAATGTACAGATACTGTGAAGGCAACGGCATGCACTTATATGATGATGACGGCAACCTGCTGTTTTGCCATTATAACAGGATCAAGTAAACTTTTTCCAGTTGACAGTTGACAAGTGACAGTTGACAGTTAGGCTTCGCGCTCGGTAAATTAAGTCGGCTGAAAGCCGAAAAAACTGTCATCTGTCAACTGTCACTTGTCAACTGGAAAAGGGGGGTCTATTTCAGACAAAAACCGAAATAAATAATTTTGCAGCAATAGCCTTTGGTACAATATCCCATCTTTTTCCTATCTTTATCCCCCGAATAAACTTCTAAAACATTTATACATGAAAAACTCGCTTATCCTTTGTGCCCTGCTAACGCTAGGCCCGGTCTGTTACGCGCAGCAATCGGATTATAAAGTTACCACCGATTACACCGAACTAACCGACACCAAGCCACACGATAGTGAGGCTGTCTGGAATAAAATAACCACACCTACGCAACTAAGCTGGGCAAGTACGGATGTACGTTATCCGAAACTCAGCATCCCGACCGTTACTAAAAATTCCCGCTGGCAGACAAAAGCCTGGAAAGGGGAACGGGTGAATGCACAGGCTGTTCTATGGACTACCAACGACCTGTCGGATGCGACCATCACAGTCAGTGAGCTGAAGAACGGCTCGTCAGTCATCCCGGCCTCTGCCGTCACAACCAATTTCGTACGCTACGTCATGACCGACGAATTGAATAAAGAACGTAACGGCGGCTGCGGACACCGTGAAAATAAAGCAGAATGGGATTCTTCGATTGTTGCCGACGTGCTTGATATCGTAAAAATGCACGACATCAAGGCCCGTACGACACAACCTATCTGGATGAATGTATGGGTACCGTCGGATGCACGCCCCGGAAAATATAAAGGAACGCTGACCGTTTCAGGTAAAAACTTCCAGCCGATGAACCTGCAGGTTGAAATAGACGTCTTGAACCGTACCTTGCCTGAACCGCAGGACTGGAAATTCCATCTGGATTTGTGGCAAAACCCATACTCCGTTGCCCGTTTCTACAACGTGCCTCTCTGGAGCAAGGAACATTTCGATGCAATGCTTCCGATCATGAAGATGCTGGCTAACGCCGGACAACGTGCCATCACGACCAGTATCATGCACAAACCGTGGGCCGGACAGACGGAAGATCATTTCGACAGTATGGTATTCCGCATGAAAAAGATTGACGGCACATGGGAATACGATTATACGGTCTTCGATAAATGGGTCGAATTTATGATGAACGAAGTGGGTATCAAGGATCTGATCAGCTGCTATACGATGATCCCGTGGGCGCTCAGCTTCGACTATTACGACCAGGCAACCAACCGCATCCAGTTCATCGAAGCCAAACCGGGTGATGCAGCTTACGCCGACTACTGGGGTTCTTTCCTGAAAGATTTCTCCCGCCACCTGCGTGCAAAAGGCTGGTTTGAAAAGACTGCGATTTCTATGGATGAACGTCCGTTGGAAGCCATGCAAGAAGCCATCAAGGTGATCAAGCAAGCTGACCCTGAATTTAAGATCACGCTGGCTGGAAACTATCATAAAGAGATACAAGGCGACCTGTATTACCTGAGTATCCCCTACGGCCACAAATTCCCGGAAGACGTAAAAGCTGAACGCGACCGCAAAGGCCAGATCAGTACCGTTTACACTTGCTGCTCGGAGGCTTTCCCGAATACATTTACCTTCTCTGAGCCGGCAGAAGCTCCGTGGACAATCCTGCACGCTGTTGCCGGAGGTTACGACGGTTATCTGCGCTGGGCTGTCAACAGCTGGACAAAAGATCCGTTGCGCGACTCCCGTTTCCGTACCTGGGCTGCCGGCGATACGTACAGTATCTATCCGGGTCCTCGCAGCAGTATCCGTTTCGAACGTCTGGTAGAAGGTCTTCAGGATGCAGAAAAGATCCGTATCCTCCGCAAAGAGTTGAAAGGCGGCAAACTGGAAAAATTGAACAAGACTGTTGCCATGTTTACCCCGGAAGGGTTGGCTGAAACACAAAAGTCGGCTACGGAAATGGTGAACGAATTGAACAAGGTGCTGAATTCGTATTGATAAATTGTTCTTCAAAAAATAATGAGAAGCCGGTGTGTCATTAGGGTTAACACACCGGCTTTTTATTTAAGAAATATATATCCTATTATATTCAGAAAAAGCCGGAAATATTCTAAAAAGCCAAAAGCCCTATGAGATAAAAGCATAAATTTTTCTGATAAAGATTACATCTATTTCATTGCAGGCTTTAATTATTACCGTATATTTGTCGTGCATTTCATTAAATATTCCGAAGACGGGAAATCCCGCCTTCTATCGTAGCGGGCATTTTTATGCCCGCCTGCGACCATTCTATATGGCGGTTCCGTACCCCCGTGTAGAATGTTAATGCATCTACTGTCTTCGGAAGAATGATGAAATGCAACGGGACAGGCGGAACCGCTCTTATATTCAGAAAATATTCGCCTTCACATCTAATATTAATAGGTATGGAAACAGATTTTTTAACTGTCCAACAAAGTGAAGACTTGCAAAAGCTAAGTGGAAACCCCTCTCCCCTTTCCGAAGAGGAACTAAAAGATTTTTACCTCAAACTGGCCCGTCTGATTAATCCGAGCGCATGTTCCCCTCATCGCAATGAATTCGAAGTATTGAACATACTCCGTAAAGAGTTGAAGAGAAACCTCGGAATATTATGTAAATACACGCAACATGCATGGGACGAAGGCATGCTGGAAATACAAACGGCCTGCGGAATCTGTTCCGTGCAGGATTCTATCCCCAAAAAAGAAAGATTAGAGATGAATGTTTCTCTGGGTAAACATCTACAATTCCTTGCACAAATGGCGTCTGCCAGTTCGGTTATAAGAAAGATGCATGCAGAATATACCCGTCATTATATAAATGTGGAATATCTTTTGAAACAATTTTCCAAAGAAAAAGAAGACTCCAATAAGTGAAGTCGCCTTCCGGAAATCCGGAAAGCATTTTTTAACGGTGTAAACCAGTTTCCGGAAATCGAATAAAGGATAATATATTTTTTTCCTAACTACCCAAAAAAGGTTGTAAGAAACGGAAATATCCTTTCACTTACAACCTTTTTTATTCTTACAAAGCTCTATTCAAACTTCGGTCTGGTCTTTGCCAGTTGACGTATCCTCTCCTGCAATGATGCAGGCAATTTGGACAGATAGTCATCCGAAGCTCCGATCTGGACAAAGTCCATCATTGTATACGAATCTTCATTTACGTTCTTCCAGTATTCCGGATTGTTCTGTTGTGCAAAGAACACAGGGCTTTTCAGAAGTTCAACACCTCCGTCGACGATCTTTTTCAGGACATCCTTCCCGTTACCGCTAGGATTTTGGATCTCAGACTTGCCTTCCTGGATCCCTTGATTCAACAAAGTAAACACTTTATAGACTTCGTTTTTTTGAATCCGCTCTTTGGGGGCAAAAGTATAAAGGGAATGTCCACTCGACGGGAATTTACTCCATCCGCCAATAAAAGTAATCTCTTTATAGGTGGCTTCGGACATCTTGCAGAAATCAACGAAAAAGGCATCCTGAGTATCCTGCACTTTACCAAAACTTTCCATTACCAGATTAACGACACAATCCCGCTTCCCGTTTAAGAAGTCAAGAACATCCGTCACTTTTTTCTTGCGAAACTCTAAAAATCCGTGTGCAAAATAAGGCGTGTCTTTATCCTCGAAACGGATTCGCAGATCAAAAAGTCTGACACCAAATTCATATTGTTCTTCGATAGTCAGATCCTGGCATTTTCCGGTAGGCCAGGCCAATACCTGAAGTGCCCCTGTAGGCGTCAGGTAAGTCATTGAGTTATGGGTTCCTAATTTTATCATAATACTAGTTTTATCGATCAACAATGCCTCTTCATATTCTTCAGATGCACGTCATTCATATTAATAATGCGTAAATATAAACATTCAAAGTTATATCTGTAACATATCCCTACGATTGTTATATAGCCTATTCATGAAAAAACCGCTTCCCCGAAAGAGGAAACGGCTTTTCTTATGTTGTAAAAAATTATTTCTATCAAAAATCATTTCTCACGAATGAAAATATTGATCGGTGTCCCGGTGAAATCCCAGTTATCCCGTATCTTGTTCTCCAGGAAGCGTTTATAAGGTTCCTTAATCCATTGCGGCAGGTTGGCAAAGAAAACAAACGAAGGAACAGATCCGGCAGGCAATTGGGTAATATATTTGATCTTGATATACTTTCCTTTCCATGCAGGAGGCGGATAGTTCTCGATGATCGGCAACATGACCTCATTCAATTTCGCTGTAGGAATACGTTTCTGGCGGTTGTCGTAGACTTCTTTAGCCGTTTCCAACACTTTCAGGATACGCTGCTTGGTCAACGCCGAGATAAACAGAATAGGGAAATCGGTAAACGGAGCCAAACGCTCACGGATGGCATTCGTATAACTGTCGATCACTTGCTGGCTCTTATCTTCCACCAGGTCCCATTTGTTTACACAAACAACCAAACCCTTTTTATTCTTCTGCACCAAAGAAAATATATTCAGATCCTGACTCTCGATACCACGGGTGGCATCCACCATCAAGATACAGACATCGGAATTTTCAATAGCACGGATCGAACGGATCACAGAATAATATTCCAGATCTTCGTTCACTTTTCCTTTCTTACGGATACCGGCTGTATCTACCAAATAGAAATTCAGGCCGAATTTATTGTATTTCGTATAGATCGAATCGCGGGTCGTACCGGCAATATCCGTTACGATATGACGCTCTTCGCCGATAAACGCATTGATTAGGGAAGACTTGCCGGCATTCGGACGGCCGATGATGGCAATACGGGGCAGTTCTTCTTCTAATTCCTCCGGTTTGTCTTCAGGAAGCGTTTCAATGATCTTATCCAACAGGTCGCCCGAGTTGGAACCGTTGATAGCCGATACACAGAAAGGATCACCCAAACCGAATGAATAGAACTCCGCAGAAGCAGCGTGCATCTCAAAATTGTCTGCCTTATTAGCAACAACAATAACCGGCTTCTTGTTGCGGCGCAGAATCTTAGCCACTTCAATATCCAGGTCGGTAATACCGTTCAATACATCTACGACAAACAAGATCACATCTGCTTCATCGAGTGCGACCTGTACCTGTTTGTTTATCTCTTCTTCAAAAACGTCATCCGAATTAATTACCCATCCGCCTGTATCTACCAGCGAAAACTCTTTACCGGTCCAGTCCACTTTACCGTATTGACGGTCGCGGGTAGTCCCTGCTTCATCGTTCACGATAGCCTGACGCGATTGTGTCAGACGGTTGAACAGGGTGGACTTTCCTACGTTGGGCCTACCAACGATTGCTACAATATTTCCCATAAATTTCCTTTCTGTACGCTGTTATTAATCCAGCTGATAACCAAAATTCTTCAGAATGTTATCCCTGTTACGCCAGTCTTTTTCTACCTTGACAAACATTTCCAGGAATACCTTCTTATCAAAGAAACGTTCAATATCCTTGCGGGCCATCGCTCCGACCTTTTTCAGAGCCTGTCCCTTATGCCCGATGATAATCCCTTTCTGGGAATCCCGTTCCACAATGATGAGCGCTTTGATGTGAATCATTTCTTCTTCTTCCTTAAACAGCTCTACAACGACTTCCACCGCATACGGAATCTCCTTCTGATAGTACAGGAGTATCTTCTCGCGAATGATCTCCGTCACAAAGAAGCGGGCCGGTTTATCGGTAAGTGCGTCTTTTTCAAAATAAGGGGGAGATTCGGGCATCAAAGTCTCCACCCGTTGCTTCACATAATCAATATTGAAGTTCGAAAGCGCTGAGATCGGAATGATCTCTGCCTTCGGAAGTATCTCTTTCCAATGGGCGACCAGCTTTTCCAGTTCGGCCTGATTACTTGTATCGATCTTATTGATCAGCAACAGGACCGGACATTCTACCGTTTTTACCCGTTGAAGAAACTCTTCATTTTTATCGATTGTCTCAACGACATCGGTCACATAGAGTAACACGTCGGCATCACCTAGTGCCGACTCCGAAAAATTCAGCATAGATTCCTGCAACTTATAGTTCGGATGCAGGACTCCCGGCGTGTCTGAATACACGATCTGCATATCGTCGGTATTCACAATCCCCATGATACGATGGCGGGTAGTCTGAGCCTTCGATGTGATGATGGAGATACGTTCCCCCACCAGACGGTTCATCAGCGTAGACTTCCCTACATTAGGATTACCGACAATATTAACAAAGCCGGACTTATGCTTGTTTTCCATTATAACCCCATTTAAGATAAATTGCACCCCAGGTAAAACCGGCACCGAATGCAGCCAGGATCAGGTTATCCCCTTTCTTCAGCCTGTCTTCCCACTCCCAAAGGCAGATAGGAATTGTTCCGGCACTTGTATTACCGTATTTCTGGATATTGATCATTACCTTCTCCATATCCACACCCAAGCGTTTTGCAGTTGCATCGATGATGCGTAAATTGGCCTGATGAGGTACGATCCATGTAATATCGTCGTGAGTCAAGTTATTTTTCTCTGCTATCTCAGCAGCCACATCGGCCATATAAGAAACAGCATACTTAAATACATATTTACCATCCTGGAAAACGAAATGTTCACGATTATCAACAGTTTCATGGCTGGAAGGATATGCCGAGCCACCCGATTTCATGATCAGGTGAGAATAGCCTGTACCATCCGTACGCAAGATCGTATCGATAACACCGACATCTTCCGTTGTCGGTTCCAGTAGGACGGCACCACAAGCATCGCCAAACAAAGGACAAGTCGAACGATCTTCATAATTAGTAATCGATGTCATCTTATCACCGGCAACAACAATTACTTTCTTATAACGTCCCGAACGAATATAGTTTGCACCTGTTTCCAGACCATACAGAAAACCTGCGCAAGCACCCTGCAAATCGAAAGTCATTGCATTCTTGCATCCCGTATGGTAAGCGATGATCGAAGAGGTAGTTGGGAAATGATGATCGGCTGTCGTAGTAGCCGTCAGAATCACTTCTATCTCTTCCGGGTTTACATTCGTTTTCTCAAGCAGTTGCTTCACAGCACGTATGCCCATGTAAGAGGTTCCTACGCCCTCTCCTTTCAAAATTCGGCGTTCTTTGATACCAACACGTGTCATGATCCATTCATCCGTCGTATCGACCAACTTCGAGATATCCTCATTTGTCAATACATCTTCAGGAACGTATCCGCCTACACCTGTTATAACCGCATTTAATTTATCCATAACTTAAAAAATAATAGAGACTATATCCCAATTAAAAAATTAGCCCTAAAAATACTTTTAGGGCTATTTCTTTCGTTTATCAGAACCTGTTATGTTCGTGACAAACTTACACAGCTGCTTCTTTTTCGATAGCTAATTTACCTCTGTAGTAGCCGCATTCGCCGCATACAGTGTGATAAATATGCCATGCGCCGCAGTTCGGGCAAATAGCCATTGTTGGAGTGACAGCCTTGTCATGAGTTCTTCTCTTGGCTGTTCTTGTCTTACCTTGTCTTCTTTTAGGATGTGCCATGTTTTAATTTATTTAATTGTTATCATTCTCTATTAAACCTTTCAGGGCATCCCAGCGAGGATCAGAATTACCGCTTACGTCATCATCCATGGAAATATCGTCCACTTCTTCTTCTTCGTAATCATCATCTCCGTCATCTGTACTTTTAGCAGTGTGCTTCTTCAGCTTCGTCGACATAGTCTTATTGCATTTGCCCGGAGCATGTACATGCTTCATCGGTACTGCCAATGCAATAAACTCATAAAGGAACCATGCCAGATTTATAGCACCTTCCTCTTCGGGTATTACTACCACTTCGTCGCTCTCTTCGGCATATTCTTTACCGAACTTCACCACCAAGCGATTATGGGTATCAACCGGGATCTCCATGTCGTCCAGACATCTGTCGCACGGAACGATTGCTACACCTTCAATCTGAAAGTTCATTTCAAAAGCCACTGACGTACGTTTCACCGTCAGGTGAACCTTGACTTTGCCCTTCTGGACTTCATCTCCGTCAATGTCCACAAAAAACTTGTTCTCCAGTAAATACTCGAATTCGTGTACTCCTGGAGCGAGATTTTTCAAATCTACATTATATAATTTAAATTTTCCCAAAGCCTTTTAGTGTAAAAACCTTGCAAAGGTACGAAAAAACTAAACACAAATGCAATACCTTTACAGTTATTTTTTATTATCGAATGAATTAGCCTCTATATTTCCGAAGCTCTATACGAAATGTCGTACCTTTTCCGACTTCCGAGTTCTTAACGAATATCTTACCTCCATGATAAGATTCAATGATACGCTTAACCAAAGACAGCCCGAGCCCCCATCCGCGTTTCTTGGTCGTATAGCCCGGATTGAAAACTGTTTTGTATTTTGATTTGGGAATGCCTTTACCTGAATCCGTAATGTCGATACGTACCGTCTTATCGCGTTCTTCTACCTGGAAAGTGATTTCACCCCGTCCTTCCATAGCATCCACTGCATTTTTTGTCAGGTTCTCAATCACCCAGGCAAATAAAGAATCGTTCATTAAAACCAATACCGGTTTTTCCGGAAGATGAGTATATATCTTTACTTTGGAAGAAATGCGCGTTTCCATGTAATTTAAAGCCGTACAGATCGAATTACTGATATTGACAGGCATTGGGTCCGGATTGGATCCGATCTTTGAGAAACGTTCTGCAATCATCTCCAAACGCTTCACGTCTTTTTCCATCTCACTGAGCAACGACGGATCTATTTCTTTGGTACGGAGATATTCCACCCACGCGATCAGCGAAGATATAGGGGTTCCGAGCTGGTGGGCTGTTTCCTTGGATAGTCCGACCCATACTTTATTTTGTTCGGCTTTCTTCGTGCTGGCAAGAGCAAGGAAAGCGATCAGGATAAATATGAATACAACCGTCAACTGGGCATAAGGATAAATAAGAAGCCTTTTCAGGATAATGGAATCATCATAATACAGATACTGGAAAGTTCCATCCTGCATATCGATCAGAATGGGAGGATTCTTACTCTTTAATTCACGTACCTTATTTTTGAGAAACTGGTCGACCTCCTTTTCGGGAAGTTCGATATTCTTCTCAGCGATGACACTATCCTTTTCATTACACCAAAGAACAGGGATAGTCGTATTACTCTCCAGAATTTTGAGGATAAGAGCCATATTCGACCCATTCGTTTCAGAAGCGATCATACGTTGCGCTTCTGCCCAAATCTCAACCTTCTGGCGTTCTTCCTGTGCCAAACTCTTCACAAGTTTATCAGAAACGAACACAGATACGATCGCAATCAATGTGGCAATTAAAATAAAAAGATATTTCAGCCGTTGCCGGGAATCATATATACTGCTCATAATCTAAAATTCATGCTCAATGTATATTAGAACGGAAAATAGGATACATTATTATAAAAAGGAAGAAGAATAAAGATTCAATTTTAGAAAAAAGTGAACCTATGATAAATGCAAAAAGGAGTCCACTCTTTCGAATGAACTCCTTCTACCTTTCAGCTCTCGCTTACTAAAACGGCGGCTATCTACTCTCCCACTTTTACGCAGTACCATCGACGTGGTTGGGCTTAACTTCTCTGTTCGGAATGGGAAGAGGTGGATCCCCAACGCTATAACCACCTTAATACCTTTTAAGATGTTTGACTTTGGACAACGTTACTTTTAACGTAACTCATTTTCTTTGAGCTTATGACAGGTATTACTACCCACCACCTGCTGATATATCAACC
>NZ_BMPB01000015.1 GCF_014647375.1 Parabacteroides faecis | reverse complement strand
TAGAAACTATTTTTTAGATAATAACGTTATCATCACACTATAATTCTGAAGAACTGACTATTACAAACGAAAATAAATTCAACATTGGACACACCAACAACGTTCCCTCAAAATTCAGTGCCTATGACCATTCTTTACCCAAAAGTCCGGCATTACTATACATTATAATATGTGAGAAGCCGGCAGATACAACAAAGCCTTCTTCTTTTTTGTTTTACTAAAAAATAAGGAGATTATTTATGACAATAAAAAAAGTAGAAAGTATCATAGCACCTCCGGCACCGCACATGGTCGGAGACGGATTCAGAGTACATAACTTCATACCTCATCTGGAAGAATTAAGTAGAGAACGTATGAATCCTTTTATCCTACTCGACTATAATGCAAAAATGGAATTTTCACCACGAAAAGAGCCAAGAGGAGTCGGAGTTCATCCACATCGTGGGTTTGAAACCGTCACGATCGTATATAAAGGTAAGGTTGCCCACCATGACAGCAGAGGAAACAGCGGTGTGATCGGTCCGGGCGATATCCAGTGGATGACAGCAGCATCCGGTGTTCTTCACAAAGAATACCATGAAGAACAATTCAGCCAGAAAGGAGGAGAATTCCATGTCGTACAACTATGGATCAATCTCCCGGCTAAAGATAAAAAGGCTGATCCCAAATACCAGTCTATCGTCAACAGCCAGATACCGAAAGTTGAATTACCCGACAATGCCGGGCTGGTCGAAGTCATTGCCGGAAGCTATCAGGAAACAAATGGAATAGCATCCACTTTTACTCCCATGCATTTACTTAATGTAAAACTGAATAAGGGTGGAAATGCCGATTTTTCGTTTCCGGCAAATTACAATACAGCAATACTGGTTATTGAAGGCTCTGTCAAAATCAATAATAACGAACTGGTTCCAACCGACTATTTTGCCTTATTTGAAAATAAAGGAGAAAGTTTCAACCTCCAGGCTGTAAACAAAGCGACCATCCTAGTCCTGAGCGGAGAACCTATCAAAGAAGCTATTGCCGCTTACGGTCCGTTTGTCATGAATAATGTGGCAGAATTGAAACAAGCCTATATCGACCTGGCAGCCGGTAAGTTCGGTAAACTGGAAGATTAAGCCATTATAACCCAACATAAAAGCATTGTCAGTTTTGAAACCATAAATATCATATTTATAAGTTTCAGGAACAGACAATGCTTTACTTTTGCCCCCCTGTTACAGTTATAACCTAAAGAAAAACTATATGAGCATGAACAGAATCATATTAAATGAAACTTCTTACTTTGGCCCGGGGGCAAGAGCTATTATTCCCGAAGAAGTTAAAAGAAGGAATCTGAAGAAAGCATTTATCGTTACAGACAATGATCTTGTAAAATTTGGGGTTGTAAAATTAATTACCGACGTATTGGAGCAGGCAGCTATTCCCTACTCCATTTTCCCGGAAGTTAAACAAAACCCGACAGTAACTAATGTAAAGAGCGGAGTTAAAGCTTATGCCGCTTCCGGTGCCGATTTCATCATTGCCATAGGCGGAGGTTCTCCCACAGATACAGCAAAGGCAATAGGTATTATCACCAATAATCCGGAATTCGCTGACGTCGTTTCCTTGGAAGGTGTAGCCAACACAAAAAACAAATCCGTACCCGTTATTGCATTGCCAACAACAGCCGGAACAGCAGCAGAAGTCACTATCAACTATGTCATTACAGACGAAGAGAATGTCAAAAAGATGGTCTGTGTAGATCCTAACGATATTCCTGTTCTGGCTATTGTCGATGCAGAACTAATGAGTTCCATGCCTAAATCATTAACCGCAGCAACCGGAATGGATGCCCTTACCCATGCGATCGAGGGATATATTACAAAAGGAGCCTGGGAAATGTCGGACATGTTTGAATTAAAAGCCATTGAAATGATAGCCCGTTACCTGCCAGCCGCCGTAGAAAACGGTCATGATCTGGAAGCACGGAACGGTATGGCCGTTGCCCAGTATATAGCAGGTATGGGATTCAGCAATGTCGGATTAGGCGCCGTACATGGAATGGCTCATCCGCTGGGAGCATTCTATAATATACCTCACGGGGTTGCCAACGCACTTTTGTTGCCTTACGTTATGGAATATAATATGCCGTCTTCCATAGAGAAATACAAAAAAATAGCTGAGGCAATGGGATGCAACGTACAAGGGATGAATGACGACGAGGCAGCTGTTGCAGCCGTAAAAGCAGTCAAAAAATTATCCCTCAAAATCGGTATTCCTCAAAAACTAAGCGAAATAGGCGTCAAAGAAGAAGACCTGGAGCAATTGGCACAATCTGCTTATGCAGACGTTTGTACACCTGGTAACCCCAGAGATATCACCGTTGAAGACCTTTTAACCCTATATCGGAAAGCGTATATCTAACAGAATAGAAAAAATAATAAATTACTGTTTCAATTTAGTTTAGTATGAACAAACGCCCGGCAGCATTGTTTGAACAAGACAAACGAGCATTATACTAAACTAAATTTTACAGTTATGGCAAAAGAAAGTGTTAAGATTCTACAGCAGAAACTAGACGTAGAAAGTTTATTATCACAGCTTAACGCTGCATTATCAGAAGAATGGTTAGCATACTATCAATATTGGGTAGGCGCTTTGGTTGCAGAAGGTGCTATGCGTGCAAACGTACAGGCTGAATTTGAAAAACACGCCATCTCAGAATTTGGTCACGCAAAACTGTTGGCTGACCGTATCATCGAACTGGAAGGCGTTCCTGTTCTCGATCCGAAACAATGGTTTGAACTGGCAAGATGTAAATATGACGTACCAAATGATTTTGACGTTGTCAGCCTGCTGAACCAAAACATCGCTTCTGAACGTTGCGCTATCGTCAGATATCAGCAAATCGCCGAATTCACAGACGGTAAGGACTTTACTACCTGCGAAATCGCCAAACATATCCTGGGTATGGAAGAAGATCATGAACAGGATTTGCAAGACTACTTGACAGATATTGCCAGAATGAAAAGTTCTTTCTTAAAGTAATACCTGGTCCGGTATAAATTACTGAAAAATAAACCCGCTCCTTTCAATAGAAAGCTGTGGGTTTATTTTTTATTGTGCCATCTGCTTCAATGCAGGCATATTACATACTTTTACCACTTTCCTGTCTATAGAGATGATTCCCTCCTGCTCCATCTCTGCCAGCGCCCGTGCCAATGACGGCCGGGTAACACCGAACGAATCGGCTATCTCCTGCTGTGTTTCTGTTAAATGAATCACAGTCGACAATGCATCCGGTAACTTACGCAACAAATAATCCGCAATCTTATTCTTTATGTTCTTCAGGGACAGGAACATGATCTTATCGCTCAGGAAATGGCTTCTTCCGGATATCAACATCAGGAAGTTCTGAAGAAGTTGCCTGTTCTGTTGCATCCAAACGGTAAAATCATCCCGATGAATAAATAAGATCTCCGACGATTCCATAGCAATAATGTTTACCGGCAGATTATTTTTCGGAGCATATAAAAATGCAGGGGCTAATAATTGAGCGGCTTCCAACTCTTCAATAACAACGAGTTTACCTGCATCATTCACCATTTGCCCTTGTAAAAGTCCGTTCAAAACGATCATCAGATGATTACAGGGCGTTCCCTGTAAAGCAACGACATCTTTTGTCCGGTAAGTAACAACCCGGTAAGCCGCCGTTTCCAACAAAGCGGAAATCTCAGATTCCGGAATATCCCGGAATAGGATGGATTTAGAAAGAATAGCTATCATATTCAATTATATATACAGGCAAATATAACAAAAGATATGGAGGAAAGCTTCTTTTTCTGCAAGGGAAAGTTGTTGCCGACAGTGTCGGCAAAATAATCGACAGCGTCGGCAAAGCTTTCGACAGTGTCGACAATATTGTTGACACTGTCGGCAACAACTTTCATCGGCAACTAAACAAAGTTATATAAGGTCCCATACTGCTTTCATTCCTATCCTGCTAAAAGTTTTACCGTGTCTATCTAAAAAATATCCACGTTTGTAACATTTGGTACAATATAAGAAACCTTACCACCTTACTTTTGTTTCCAGAATAATATAAACCAATAAATTATAGAATAGTATGGATGCAAAAATGTTTTGTTTTCAGTGTCAGGAAGCCGCAAAAGGTACAGGTTGTACAATCAAAGGTGTCTGTGGAAAAGATGATGAAACAGCCAACCGGATGGACCTGCTTTTATTTGTTACTAAAGGTGTTTCCGTTGTAGCTACTCTATTACGGAACGCCGGAGTTGAAATTCCCTCACATATCGACCACTTCGTTGTCGATGCCCTTTTCTCTACAATCACGAATGCGAACTTTGACATAGAAAGTATTACTAAACGAATTGTCGAAGGTATCACTTTAAGAGACCGGTTAAAGGAAGAAGCCCGCAAACAGGCAATCGAACTTCCGGTCATCGACGAACTGGTATGGATAGGCGATGAAAGCAGTTTTGAAGGGAAAGCACTGACCGTCGGTGTTTTACGCGAAGCTAACCCGGACATCCGTTCGTTGAAAGAACTAACCATCTACGGATTGAAAGGCATGGCAGCTTATGTGGAACATGCCGGAAACCTGGGATTCGAGGATAAAGACCTGCACCGATTTATCCAATATGCCCTGGCGGAAACTTTAAGAAAAGACCTTTCCGCAGAGCAATTAACAGCATTGGTTCTGGAAACCGGAAGTTATGGTGTGAAGGCCATGGCTTTATTAGACAAGGCAAACACCAGCAGTTACGGTAACCCGGAAATCACACAGGTGAACATCGGTGTCCGCAATAATCCGGCAATCCTTATCAGCGGTCATGATCTGAAGGATATGGAAGAACTGCTTGCACAGACAGAAGGAACCGGAGTCGATGTTTATACACATAGTGAAATGTTACCGGCCAATTATTATCCGGCTTTCAAGAAGTACAAACATTTTGTCGGCAACTACGGAAATGCCTGGTGGCAGCAACGGGAAGAGTTCGAGAGCTTTAACGGACCGATCCTGTTCACAACAAACTGTATCGTACCGCCGCTGGAAGGAGCTTCCTACAAAGACCGTGTCTATACAACCAACTCGACCGGTTTCCCGGGATGGAAACATATACCTTCCAGAGAAGATGGTAAAACAAAAGACTTTTCAGAGATCATAGCACATGCCAAACGTTGTGCAGCACCGAAAGAGATCGAACATGGACAGATCACCGGAGGTTTTGCCCATAACCAGGTAATGGCTTTGGCTGATAAAGTGATCGATGCCGTTAAAAGCGGTGCAATCCGTAAGTTCGTGGTGATGGCCGGATGCGACGGACGTATGAAGAGCCGTAACTATTATACGGAATTCGCCAGCGAATTACCCTCCGACTGCGTGATCCTGACTGCCGGTTGTGCCAAATACCGTTACAACAAATTGCCATTGGGAGATATAGGCGGTATTCCCCGCGTATTGGATGCCGGACAATGTAACGACAGTTATTCACTTGCCGTTATAGCCATGAAGCTGCAGGAGGCTTTCGGACTGGAAGATATCAACCAACTGCCGATCGTCTATAATATCGCCTGGTACGAACAAAAGGCGGTGATCGTCCTGCTCGCCCTGCTGAGTCTTGGAGTCAAAAATATTCACCTGGGTCCGACGCTTCCGGCTTTCCTTTCTCCCAACGTGGCAAAGGTACTGGTTGAGAACTTCGGTATCGGGACGATCAGCACTGTAGACGAGGATATTGAAAAACTGATTCTTGCCTGATATTTTAACGAAACTTTGTATATTCGCAACCAAATCCGGATAAGAATGGTTATATCATAAAAAGGCGAATATATATGGGGAAGTTTTTACAAGAATTTAAGCAGTTCGCCATGCGCGGCAACGTCGTTGACATGGCTGTCGGTATCATCATCGGTGGTGCTTTCGGAAAGATCGTATCTTCTGTCGTTGGAGATATTATTATGCCAGCAGTAGGGTTACTGGTGGGTGGTGTGAACTTTACGGATTTGAAAATCGTATTGAAGCACGCGGTAATGGAAGGTGACAAAGTAATCACTCCTGCCGTATCCATCAACTACGGGAACTTTTTACAAGTGACATTGGACTTTATCATCATTGCGTTTGCAATCTTTCTGATGATAAAAGGGATGAATGCCCTCAACAAGAAGAAGGCAGAGGAAACTCCCGCCGCCCCTCCCGCTCCACCGGCTGATGTTCAGTTGCTGACTGAAATACGTGACTTACTGAAAGAAAAGAAATAAGCAAAAGCCTTACGAATAAGGTTTCCACAAAGATAGGGAAGCGTGTCAAAACAGAGGTCTGCCTCTTTTGACACGCTTTTATTTTCTATGCACCGACAGGTTCCGGTACATCCGGTTTCGGGAACAGGCGAGAGCTTAATGCTTGCAGCGCCCGAGCTTTATCGGCAGACTTCATAACCAGCGAGACGTTACTGCTACTTCCTCCGTAAGAGATCATCCGCACAGGGATATCTTTTAACGCATCTATGATACGGGCTTCAAAGCCGACATTCTGCCATTCAAGATCTCCGACAACACATACGATCACCATATCCCTTTCCACATAGATCGTTGCATACTTTTCCAGGTTTGTAACTATTTCCTGTAAATGTTCAGGATTATCTATGGTCACAGAGACACCGATATCCGATGTCGTCACCATGTCGACAGCCGTTTTATAAAGAGCGAACGTTTCAAAAACCACATTCAGGAACTTATGAGGTGGTAAAATATTCAACGACTTCATCTTAATGAACACGATATTATCTTTCGCCGCTACCGCCTTGATCCTTCCCTTCTCTGCCGTATTGGAGATCAGTGTTCCGGGAACCTCCGGCTGCAAAGAGCTTAGCAGGCGGACAGGGATATTGTTATCCTTTGCCGGGCGGATACAGAAAGGATGGAGTATTTTCGCGCCGAAATATGCGAGCTTCGCTGCCTCTTCAAAATTCAATTGGCGGACAGGTGCCGTGTGATCCACTACGCGGGGATCGTTGTTATGCATACCGTCAATATCCGTCCATATCTGTATTTCTTCAGCATGGATGGCAGCTCCGATCAGGGAAGCGGAATAGTCACTTCCGCCACGTTGCAGATTGTCCGTCTCTCCGTATGCATTCCGGCAAATGAAACCCTGTGTGATGAAGATTCCGGTACCGGGGAAGCGGGAAAGCTGGTTATTGAGATGCTCTGAGATATATGCCATATCCGGTTCTCCATCAGCATTGATCCGCATAAAATCGAGAGCCGGAAGCAAAGCGGATTTTATTCCCTGCTCCTGCAAGTATAAGTGCATCATTCCGGTCGAGATCAATTCACCCTGTGCCAGGACCACTTTCTCATCAAATATGGTAAAAGGTGTATCGGCGAACGCCCAGATTACGTTGAAGCGCTCCATGACCAGTTCCAGAGCCTTTTCCTTATAGGCGACAGAAGAATATAAATCCTCGATATGTCCGGCATAGGTCTGCTCCAGACGGGTGATGATCTTATTTGCTTCATCAGCCTCCTTACGGTAGAAACAGCGGGTGATGTCGACCAGCGAATTGGTCGTTCCGGACATAGCTGATAAGACGACAATTTTAGGTTCTCCATTACGGATTATAGATACGACGTTCTTCATCCGTTGGGCTGAGCCAACAGATGTACCGCCAAATTTCAATACTTTCATGATTGTTTACTGTGTTATCTAAATTACTATCAGACTTCAAATTTTATAATGAACGTACTCCCTTTACCGACTTCGCTTTCCACACGGATCGTACCGCCATGCGCTTCGACAAAGTCTTTGCTGATCGCCAGTCCGAGGCCGCTACCCTGCACTTTGGTTCCGGGGACACGGAAGTAACGGTCGAAGATGCTTTGATGGTAACGGGAATCGATGCCTTTACCGAAATCGCGGACGAATATCTCCAGGGATTTGCCCTCCTGACGGGCTCCAATGATGATACGACCGTTTTCCGGCGTGTAATGGATGGCGTTCGATAACAGGTTGGTCAATACCCAGGCAATCTTTTCGCTATCGACAAACAGCTTGGAGATCTTCTCCGGATACTCGACTTCAATGTGGCAGCCGAACCGCTCCGCTTGCACACGGTTTGCCTTAATCGCGTAGTCGATCAGTTCGATCGGCTTGGTGATCTTCGGGTTCAACTGTAGTTTACCGGTTTCCACCTGCGTCATTTTAAGCAGTTCGCCGGTTATTTCCAGAAGGCGGTCGCTGCTTTCCTTGATACTTTCAGCCAACGCCTTTTGCTCGTCGTTCATATTGCCGACACGGTTATCTTCCAGGAGCTTGAGGCTCATCATAATGGCAGAGATAGGTGTTTTCAGCTCATGGGAGATGGTCGAGATGAAGGTTGTCTTTGCTGAATCGAGCTCCTTGAACTCTGTGATATTCTTCAGAAGAATTACGTCGCCGACATACTGGCTGCCGTTTTTCTGGTCGTCCGTTACATGAATAGGGATATACTGGACTTTGAAATAACTTTCTTTATTATCGGCATAGATCTTGAGCGGTTCTTCCTTTTCGTTCGGCTGAACCAATTCACGGACGAGGCGGCGCAACAGATCGTTCTTTAAAGCGAGTTCGGCGGCGGATTTGCCAATCACATTTTCACGTTTCAGATTGAGGATAGTTAACGCCACGTCGTTGGCAAAAAGAATGATACGGTTACCATCCAGGCCGATGATCGGTTCGGTAATGCTGTTTACGATGGCTTCGATGTATTTCTTACCCTGAATAATATCGGAAAGCGTACTTTTACGGTATTCGGTCAGACGCTCCGCCATCCGGTTGAACGATTGGGCAACTTCGGTAAATTCCTCGTATTTTCCCAGGTCGAGACGCTTCTCATAATTATGGTTGGCAATTTCCATGATACCGTCTGTCAGCTTACGAATCGGAGTATTGATGGATCGCGGGAGACGTATCAGGAAAGCAAAGGCAATCAGAATACAGGTGATACCGATGATGCAGATCCATAGCAACGCTTCATGCGCAGTATGTTCCGCTACCTGGCTTTTTCGGTAGATAGAAGCCATGTTCAGGCTCATCACCTCGTTCAAAGCGATGCGGACACGTTGGATGGAAGCATCGTTCATGTCTTTCTTCATCGATTCATATTGTGTGACCAGATGAGTGGTCGCTGCATTCTCGTCCACCTCTGTTATATTCTCCTTTTGCAGGCCCAGGTTCTTTTCAAATTCGTTCCGTGCCACCGGGTCGGTCTTGATGCGTTCGAGCGCATCCAACATACGGCGGGAATACAGCAATGTGTTGTAATTATCCGCAAGGATATTCTGCGTATCTGCCGACATACGGTAGATATTCTTTACCGACAGACCGCCCAACAGGACGATCATTGCAAACAGCAGACCTATTCCGTAGGTGAGCTTCGTTTTAATCTTTAAACTAATAGACTGTAACATGTTATGCCAATATTATCAGGTCAATATTCATTTGTGACAAGCTATTCAGCAATTTCCGGTACTGGAAACAAGCGCGAAGGACGGAAGTGAGCGTAAAAACAGGCTTTCCGATACAGACGGTCGTGATCTGCTTTTCGTGGCATACCTCGATAATGCTGTCGGGGATACTTTTCGACTGGACCTGCATCACCTCGCCTCCCAACTCTGCCGCCAGTTTGAAATGGTTGGACAGATAACGCTGGTTTGCCAGCGGAATGCGCTCGATACTTTCGCGCGGCGTTTGCACGTAAAGAACAAAGAACTTCGTGTTGTAGCGGGTAGCCAGCCGCGCCGCCTTGCGGATCACTTTCCTCGGCGTCTTTTCATTACTGCTGATGCAGGCCAGGAACTTCTCGTGGCGGACACCGGTATTGACCGGGACAGCGCTCTCCACCTTCTTCTCGACACGGAGGGCAACCTCCTTCAAGGCCAGTTCGCGTAGCTGGAGAATGTTTTCGGATTTAAAGAAGTTATTCAGTGCCGTCGGAATCTTTTCCGGCTTGTATATCTTGCCCGCTTTCAAGCGTTTCACCAGTTCATCGGCTGTCAGGTCGATATTCACGACCTCATCCGCCTGCTCCAGGACACTGTCGGGGATGCGTTCTTTGATCTCGATGCCGGTGATATCCTGCACATCTTCGTTCAGACCTTCCAGATGCTGGATATTTACTGCCGTAATCACGCTGATACCTGCTTCTAAAATATCCGTCACATCCTGCCAACGCTTTTCGTTCTTGCTTCCATCGATATTGGTATGTGCCAGTTCGTCCACGATCACGACCTCCGGATGGATATTCAGGATTGCCTGCAAATCCATCTCCTCCACTTCCTTCCCCTTGTAAAACGACCGGCGGCGCGGTATCAAAGGTAAACCTTCTACCAACGCCTCCGTTTCAGTCCTGCCGTGGGTTTCCACATAGCCGACCTGCACGTCTATTCCGCTGCGAAGCAATTCGTGCGCCTCCTGCAGCATGCGGTATGTCTTGCCTACACCGGCGATCATACCGATGTAGATCTTGAAATTGCCGCGACGGGACTTTTTCAGCAAATCTAAAAAGTGTTGTACGCTTTGTTCTCTGTCCATGAGTTGCCTGTTTCAGATTACCACGGTCTTAACGATATTCCAAACACTAAATGAGCGTCTTCCATACGAGGATTCCAAATAGCCTGCGCAAATATAGGCAAAGAGAATGAATCGCTGAACTTTATTGCCGTACTTCCTTTGAGCGCGACGTTGGTAACAGCAAATCCGTCGTTGGTCTTCGTACCGGTATATACGCCGTAAGAAGTATAAGGAAGAAAACCGCAGGTCAGATTCAAATCTACCATTTTTACTGAGAAAGGATAGTTCAATTCGACATAAGATGAATAATTTTGATTGTCGTCGGCATCCTTATCCTGTCCGGCGAACATAGTGTACCAGGCGATCGAGAGGGGAAGTTTCTCAACCGGGAGTGTATAGGCTACGCCCGCTTCAAAATGATGTGCCGTTTCATGGCTTTTGAAGTTGAAGTACTTGTTCGCACCTTGACCTGCCCACCAGAGGTCGGCGATGGAGAGGGTCAGACCGGAGTTTCCAAAGGTATAGGCGGCAGTGAGGTCGATCTCTTTGTTGGCGGCACCTTCCGAGGATTTGTAACCGTCGAAATCGGTCGATCCCCATGCTGTCAGGGAGAAGCCTCCGGCACTGAATGCCAGTGTCGGTTGGAAACTTGCTCCCGTTTGGTAGAAGCCTCTCCAGATATAGGAACTCACGAGGTCACCCTGGACAGTGAAGTTTACGGGGCTTTCGTTTTCCTCCGCTTTCAAGGCAGTAAAGGAAGATAAAGAGAAGATCAGAGAGGCTAATGTGATATTTTTAACGATAGATTTCATATTCTTATATATTCAAGTTGTTATTGTCATCTGTTTTATTCCGGTTATTTATTCATTGCCGCTTTCTCCAAAGCGACATTCAGTTTCAGGACATTGACCTTTTCGGGACCGAACAAACCTAACAGGGATCCTTCCGTATTAGCACTCACCAGGGCCATCACTTTTTCAGGAGAGAGGCCGCGTGCTGCCGCCACCCGTTGTACCTGCACGTATGCGGCTTTCGGAGAGATATCGGGATCGAGTCCGGAACCGCTGGCGGTGACCATCTCGGCAGGGACTTCCCCACGTTTCAGATAAGGATGGTGCACCAGGAAAGTGTCGATGCGGGATTCTACTTCGGCAAGGTATTCTTCGTTGGAAGGGCCTTTGTTACTGCCGCCGGAAGAGGAAGCATCATAGCCGTCGCCCGCACAGGAGGGACGCCCCCAGAAATAAATGTCCTGCGTGAAGGTCTGGCCGACGTTTGCGGCACCTACGATCTTTCCGTTCAATTCGACAACATCTGCATTTCCTTTGTTTGGACCAGCGACCTGTGCAAAAATCCACAGGATGAAGATGTAGCACACACTGAATAAAATACAGAATGCTACGGTCAGTTTAAATGATTTAAAAAGAGTCGATATCATATTATTCGTTATTTTAAAATTATTACTGCATTACATAAAAAGACTGACTACCATATCGATCAGCTTGATGCCTACGAAGGGAGCGACTATACCTCCCACCCCATATATCAACAGGTTGCGACGAAGCAAAGCAGAAGCACCGATCGGCTTGTAAGCGACCCCGCGCAAAGCCAGCGGTATCAGGATAGGGATGATGATCGCGTTGAAAATAACCGCGCTCAGGATGGCACTCTCCGGACTATGCAGATGCATAATGTTCAGTGCAGCCAACTGCGGGATCGCTACCATGAACAAAGCCGGTACGATCGCAAAATACTTGGCGACATCGTTTGCGATACTGAATGTAGTCAACGTACCGCGTGTCATCAGCAACTGCTTACCGATTTCCACGATCTCGATCAGCTTTGTTGGGTCATTATCAAGATCCACCATGTTGCCAGCCTCCTTCGCTGCCTGCGTACCACTGTTCATCGCAACGCCGACATTCGCCTGTGCCAGTGCGGGAGCGTCATTCGTACCGTCACCCATCATGGCGACCAGTTTTCCGGCTTCCTGCTCCTTCTTGATGTAGTTCATCTTATCTTCCGGCTTTGCTTCGGCGATATAATCGTCCACACCTGCCTTTTCCGCAATATATTTAGCTGTCAAAGGGTTATCACCCGTTACCATAACCGTTTTTACCCCCATCTTGCGCAGGCGTTCAAAACGTTCCTGGATACCCGGCTTGATGATATCCTGCAATTCGATCACACCGATAATGAAATCATCCTGCGAAACGACCAGCGGCGTACCTCCGTTACCCGATATCTTCTCCACCAGCTCGGCTACTTCCTGCGGATACTTGTTTCCTGCCGCCTCACTCATCTTACGGATAGCATCGAAAGCACCTTTACGGATACGCGTACCATCTTTCAGGTCGACACCCGAACATTTTGTCTCCGCCGTAAATTTGATCATGCGTGAACCCGAAGTACTCAGGTCGCGGATGCGGACACCCTTTTCGCGTCCCAACTCTACAATCGATTTACCTTCCGGAGTTTCGTCGGACAAGGACGCCAGCAGGCAAGCCTGCACAAATGAATGTTCGTCGATCCATGTCACCGGATAAAACTGCGTAGCCTTCCGGTTACCTATCGTGATCGTTCCCGTTTTGTCGAGCAGCAGGGTATCGATATCGCCTGCCGTCTCCACAGCCTTACCCGACTTGGTGATTACATTTGCACGCAACGCCCGGTCCATACCAGCGATACCAATCGCTGAAAGCAGTCCCCCGATCGTAGTCGGTATCAGACAAACGAACAAAGAGATGAAGGCTGCGATCGTGATCTGCGTATTCGAATAATCCGCCATCGGTTTCAAGGTACCGCAAACTACCACAAACACCAGTGTAAAACCTGCCAATAAGATCGTCAACGCAATCTCATTCGGTGTTTTCTTGCGGGACGCACCCTCGACAAGGGCAATCATCTTATCCAAGAAGCTCTCTCCCGGCTGCGTCGTCACTCTCACCCGTATCTGGTCGGACAAAACTTTCGTACCGCCCGTCACCGAACTTTTATCGCCGCCCGCTTCCCGGATCACCGGAGCGGACTCACCTGTAATGGCACTCTCGTCGATAGATGCCAGCCCTTCGATGATCTCGCCGTCGGACGGGATCGTATCGCCTGCCTCACAGATAAAGATATCGCCTTTCTTCAGTTGCGAACTGCTTACTGTCGTAATGCTTTCATTCGCACCAACCAGCTTAGCTGGTGTTTCCTCACGGGTTTTCCGTAAACTGTCTGCCTGCGCTTTGCCACGGGCTTCGGCGATGGCTTCGGCGAAGTTGGCAAAGAGCAAGGTGACAAACAGCACAATGAATACCAATATGTTATATCCGAACGAACCTTGTGTATGATCGCCTGTCACAGCGGCCCAAAGGGTAACAAGAAGCATTACGAACGTCACGATCTCTACGATGAACATGATCGGATTCCGGAACATCGTACGCGGGTCAAGCTTCACGAACGATTGTTTAAAACTTTCTATAACAAGCTCCTTAGGAAATAAGGAAGCAGCTTTTTTATCTTTCATATTATTTATTCTTTTCGTATATCGATATGAATATTACACCTATCAATTGTTATCTGTAAATCGAGAAATACTCCGCAATCGGTCCCAGCGTCAGTGCAGGGAAGAAAGACAAAGCGGCTACGATAAAGATCACACTGAATGTCATCACGGCAAATGTCGCCGTATCCGTCTTTAATGTCCCTGCACTTTCCGGTATATATTTCTTCTGAGCCAGCAGTCCTGCAATGGCAACCTGCCCCACGATCGGAAGATAACGGCTGATGATCAGAGCCAGACCGGTCGTAAAGTTCCAGAAGTAAGTATTATCGCCCAGTCCTTCAAAACCGGAACCGTTATTCGCTGAAGACGACGTATATTCGTAAAGCATCTCACTGAAACCGTGGAACCCCGGATTGTTCAGCCAACCACCTTCCGCCTCCACAAAAGCCGGGTTATATACCCAATAGTAGCAAGCCACCGCCGTACCGATTAATATCACGAACGGATGTGCCAGCGCCACGATCGTTGCTATCTTCATTTCACGCGCCTCTACTTTTTTACCCAGGAATTCCGGCGTACGCCCTACCATTAAACCGCTGATAAAGACGGCAATGATCAGGAATGCGTAATAATTCATGAATCCTACGCCCACGCCGCCGAACCAGGTATTGATCTGCATGTTCAGCATCTCCATCATTCCCGACAGAGGCATCGTGCTGTCGTGCATACCGTTCACCGACCCGTTGGAGGTCACCGTCGTCGTACAACTCCACAGTGCAGTGGCTGCCGCTCCGAGCCGCGTCTCTTTTCCTTCCATCGCTCCCGCGCGCTGGTCGATTCCCATCGCCGAGATCATCGGGTTTCCCTTCGTCTCATAGTGCGTATTGATCGCAACGCTCGCCAGATAGGCAAACAACATCACTCCGAAGATCGAATAAGCCAGTTTCTTCCGTTTCAGGTAGAATCCCAATGCAAAGACCATCGCCATCGGCAAGACAAGGATTGCCCAGCATTCGACCATATTGGTCAGATATGTCGGATTTTCCAGCGGATGCGATGAATTGACTCCGAAGTAACCGCCTCCGTTCGTCCCCAACTGTTTGATCGGGATGATAGCGGCAGCCGGACCCTGCGAAACCATTTGTTCGGTACCTTCCAGTGTCGTCAACTTCATCTTTCCGTCAAATCCCATCGGCGTACCTTCCACGATCAGGATACAGCCAACGATCAGGGCAAGTGGTAATAGGATACGGGTACAGCTTTTCATCAACAGATTCCAGAAGTTACCGATCGTCTGTGTCGTTTTCGATGCCATCGCCTTGAAGACACCCGCCAGCGCAGCCATACCGGTTGCCGCCGTAATAAACTGGAACAGCATAATCACGAACAACTGTGTAAAATAGGTCAATCCGCTCTCACCGCTGTAATGCTGCAAGTTACAGTTCACCATGAAGCTGATGCAGGTGTTGAACGACAGATGCGACGACTGTCCTGCGTTGCCATCGGGGTTCAGCGGTAGATACTGCTGGAAATACAAGAGCAGGACTCCCCAGAAAAACCAGAAGAGATTGATTGTCAGAAGTGCTTTCAGGAAACTTTTCCAACTCATCTCCACATTCGGGTCGATGCCGCACAGCCTGAAAATAAAACGTTCCACCGGAGCCATGAAGTCCAGCCAGGTCTTCTCTCCTTTATATACTTTTGCGATGTACATTCCCAGCGGATACGCCAGGACGATCATCAATACTATTTGCGTGATGCTACCTACTAATTCCGTATTCATCTTTTCATCCTCATTATTTGTTTAAAACTTTTCGGGCTTCACCAATACATACATCAGATACCCGAAGATCACGAGACAGAGTATAAACAATGCGATAAACATATCTTCTCTCCTTTCTTTAAATCTTTTCGAACCAATCTACACACTTGAAAAAGAACCAATAGCAGAGACTCCCTACTCCGCATACAAAAATCAATGATACAATCTCATTTTCTAACATACCTTTGTTATTTAATCGTTAATACTAATCGTTTCGCCCTACTATATGCCAAAGGCGTGCCAGAAAAGGAAGACACACACATGAGGATTTGATACATAAACACTTATCCTAAAAACAAAGATTAGGAGACGAGAATACAACCCTACCATTTTGAAAGGGTCAGCCTACCAAAACGGAAAAACATATTAAAACGGAAAGATGAAAACAGCGTCGGGGAAGTAAAAAAACTCTTTACAAAAAAATGGTGTACCAGATAAGTTTGCTTAAGGATGATGAGTAGAAAATAATATGTTAAGTGCGTATAGCATATTTTCTGACTCGCAAACCATCTGATACACCTAGTCTAGTATTAATGTTCCGTGTCATCACGACAGGGAATTTCCATAAAACCTCACGGTTTCGTCCTACTTATAACTAATTTACCCGCAAAGCAGGCAAAAAAGCTCTAAACCCTAAAACTAATATATATCCCTATCTCCGACTGAACTTTAGTGCTATCATTCATATATTCAATTATCTATACAATCGGATAATACGGTTTATCTTCGTTTTATTTTTATTCTATCTCAGGCCGGTCGAATAATCCTGTCGATTACAAGCAAATTAATACAATTACTAAAAAAGCCGTATTTTCCTTCAAAGTCCTCAAAAATCGTCTTTGAGTGACTCTTTGTATTAAATTGCCAAAGCCGAACAATTTTCAGAAAAACTTTTCAGCAGGATTTCTCTTTCGACAAACCGGATCTTTATTCAATACTAATTCAAACCAACTGATATGATATAAAAAACAGAAATTCTTTATATTTATTGATTATCAAATGATAAATGAATAACCGGAGGATGATCGTATTGCTGTTGTTCCATACTATTCTAATATTAGTTATGACCCGATAAGGGAGTTTGTTTGTTTATTGTATTTAATAGTTAATGATTAAATGACTAGAAAAAACGAACGTTTTATCTAGTCATTTTTTAAGACCTCTTCACATATTGTATTTTTGTTGCCTAGCTTTTTTGAAGTTGTGGAAATTCAATGCTTCTGTATTTTTTTTCTTTGAAATTGTTTTTTTAATTAAGATAAAATCATACATTTGCAAATGAATGAAAAAAACGTTCGTTTATTTTAGTCATTCATATTTAACACTTTTATTGACTATTTTTCAAGTTCTACAAACACTATAAGCAACACACATTTAACAGTATTATTCTCCACGAAAAGCATTTATTTAATAAATATTATTTTACAATAAGTATCTCCATTGTCAAAATCCTATCAAGCATGTTTTAATTTATCTCCGACCGGACGAACAATGAGTATAGAACCCAGATCGATAATATCGTCAATCAGTTGCAGCAAAAGTGAATGAATATTTTCGATGATACAAAAGAGACTGTAATATCTCTGAATTTATTCAAAATATAAACCTATCCAATTTAGAAACTCATTCCGTTCATATGAAATCGCTATCTTTGCAGGCAATCAATTAAACTTAGTATCGAATGGACAAGCAAACGACTTTTCCTAAAAAGCGAATGGTAGATTTTGAATCGTGGGAACGTAAAGATAACTTTAACTTCTTCAGAAATTTCCTGAATCCGTGTATAACTATTACGTCAGAGGTTGAATGCTCGGGGGCAAAAGAGAAAGCGAAACAGAATGGGGAGTCCTTTTTCCTGCATTATTTATACGCGATCCTGCGGGCGGCAAATGAGATAGAAGAGTTGCGGTTCAGAGTGGATAATGAGGGGCAGATCCTATGTTTTGAGACTGTCGATGTGTTGTGTCCTATCCGGATGCAAGCAAATGGGAAGTTCTATACGGTGAGGATTCCGTGGAAAGAGGACTTTGTGGCCTTCTATCGGGAAGCGCGTCATATAATCGATTCTATTCCGGAAGACGGAAACCCGTACGGAACCGAAAATGACTCCACCGAAGACCAGCGGTATAGTGTTATCCTGGTGAGCGCAACGCCAGACCTGTATTTTACATCGATGACGCACACGCAGGAGCGACCGAGCGGAAGCAGTTACCCGTTGCTGAACGTCGGAAAGGCCGTCGTGAGGGAAGGAAAACTGGTGATGCCTGTTGCGATCAATGTGCATCATGGTTTTGTAGATGGTGCGCATCTGGCAACATTCTATCAGAAAGTAGAAGCCTATTTACGATAAGCGAATGTCCTTCATATTCCCTTTTCTTATAGTGACGAAAATACCTCCCTTTGCTCTTGGGAAGGGGCAAAGGAGTGTGTCAGAGCCAATCACAACCCATATTCTTCAATCTTCCTGTAAAGCGTTGTCAAGCCGATCCCCAGTAGGCGCGAAGTCTCTGTTTTATTTCCTTTCGTATATTTAAGTACCTTCTGAATATGCATTTTCTCAACGCCGCTTAGGTCGAATCCGGCATAAGCATCTGTTTCTACTGCATCTGTACGCTGTATATTTAACGGCAATGAATCCGGGGTCAGCGTATCGCCATCGGCTATGATCAGGCTGCGTTCTACCACATTGCGAAGCTCACGCACATTCCCTTTCCAGGGATTTTTTTTCAATAAATCAATATAATCCGGAGAGATCGCCTTGATATCTTTTCCCATCTTGGCAGACAAGGTAGAGACAAAAGCCTTTACATGCAGCGGAATATCCTCCACCCTCTCCCGTAATGCCGGCAAATGGATCTGGAAGACAGACAGGCGGTAGAATAAATCCTCCCGGAAATGTCCCTCGGCAATCTCTTTCGACAGGTCACGGTTTGTAGCCGCTATGACGCGGACATTCACCTTGACGGGGCGGGTATCGCCGATCTTGATGAACTCGCCGGTTTCAAGGATACGGAGCAGCTTGGCTTGCAGGTCGAAGGCCATTTCTCCGATCTCATCGAGGAAGATCGTACCGTTGTCGGCTTCTTCAAAAAGACCTTTCGTCTCTTTCAATGCGCCTGTAAAGGCTCCGGCTTTGTGTCCGAACATCTCGCTCTCCAACAGATCGCGGCTGAAAGAAGAACAATTGATCGCAACAAAGGCTTTTCCGCTCCGGGTACTGTGTTGGTGGATGGATTGGGCGAAGACTTCCTTGCCCGTCCCGGTTTCGCCGGTCAGGAGGACAGGCACATCGGTCTGGGCAACCTTACGGGCCAGGGCAATCGCTTCCTGAATGGCAGGCGATTTGCCTACGATGGTATCGAATGAGTATTGTCTGCCGACCAGCGAAGTGGATAGCTTGCTCTGCTTATAGGCGGCAGAGGCTTTTTCCATCGCCTTTGCGATCAAGGGGAGTATTTTATTGTTATCATCGCCTTTGGTAATGTAGTCGAAAGCACCATTCTTGATCGCTTGTACACCGTCAGGGATATTACCGTGCGCCGTCAGTAAAATAACTTCGGAGAAGGGGCGCAGTTTCTTTAGTTCGCTGACAAGTTCCACGCCGCTGCCGTCAGGCAGGCAGACATCGCACAGGATAACTTCGGGTGTATGCTGCTCCAGTTGCTTCAGGCCAGCTTTGCAGGTGGCAGCCTGGAGAACATCATATCCTTCCAGTCCGATGATCCGTGATAATAAACCTAAAATTTGTTTTTCGTCGTCAATAATCAGTACTTTTCCCATGTTGTCCGGTTTCTGATAACCGTCGCAAATGTACAATGATTATTTTTTTCCACAAGGGGATGCAAAAGAATATATTCAAAGCTATAACAGGTTTATCAGGGCTTGCTTGTTCAGGATCTTCACCTTTCCTCTGCCCAGGCTGATGAAGCTGCTGTCTACGAGCTTGCCGATTTCCTTGGAAAGGGCGGGGCGCGTGACTCCGAAGTATTCGGCGAGCTGCACCTGATTATGTTCCATCTCTACGATATCTTCACCTTCCTTCAGATGGTCGAGCAAATAATAGATGTAACGGCTACGGATGCCACGAAAAGACAAAACACGCAGGCGGGTCATCGTGCATTTGTTGCAACTCGTACTGACGCAAAGGAAATTATGGAGTAAAAGGGGAGTCGTATGCATGACCTTAAAGAATGATTCTTTGGGTATCTTCATCAGAACGACATCTTCTTCGACGGAGAAAGTGGCAGGGAACTGATTCTTTTCAGCAAACACATGCGGAGTGGCAAACGTGCGGGGCGCCTTGATGACCTCTACCCGTACTTCGCCTCCTGAGACGTCGACTACATCTACGTTCAGCTTACCTTCCAGCAATACATGTATGGCATGACAGGGGGAACCCTGGTGGATAATGGTTTTTCCTTTCGAATGCTCTTCAATAGTATATTCTATATTCTCCAGAAACTCGTCCTGCATCTTCTGCGTAAAATTCCGGAACAGTGGTATTTTAAAGATATCGGTTATATTCATTCGGCATTGATTTAGTATCGGAAATGTTCCATACAAAGATAAGAACATTTCCGATACTACAAACTACCACTTGGCAGTAAATATTCTTGGATTAATATTGATTGACAACCATCCCCAATCCTGCCAGCTATCTTTGCTGCCACCTTTGACAGCTTCCATCGTCGATGTTCCGAACATGGTAGAGTAGCCTGCGGAGAGCTTCACGTCTTTCATGATCTGCCAGTCGACCTGAAGATCGAGTTCGGAACCCAGGCCGCGATCGAGATCCTTGCCGTTTACAGTGAGATCGCTGGTGATCGAGAAGTAATGATAAGTCAGGGCGAGGTTTACCTTTGAAGAAGCGTTGTAAGCGACCTTTATCTGGTTGTCCCACAAGCCCGGATTTAAGTTGTCCTTGAACGGTGTGGCATAGTAATAATCCATAGCACCGTAGAACTTATGATGCGTTCCGTATAACGGATCGAAAGCCTTGTATTTGGCATCAGGACCGTCCGCTGTGCCTGCACCGCTCAGGTAATCGCTACCGATCCCCATGCTCCACTGCGAATTGAATTTATAGGCGGCATTCAACGCCCATAGAAAAGCGGAAACGTCACGCTTGTTCTTATTCTTTCCTGACTGGTAATAGAAAGTACCGCCGAAAGTCCAGTCGCCCGGCTGATAGTACAGATTCGCACCCATCGTCTGCATGAACTTCGTGTCGGACTTTTGTTCTTTCTGCTCACCGGCTTCCAGTCCGAGATTCATAAATAAGAACGAAGCTTTAAACTCTTTGCTGGCGACGTGCTGGTACCATAGTGTCTGCGTGTTTTTGTAGGGCTGCGCACCGTCGGCGTAGAAGGTGCCATCGATTTTAGTTTCGTCGTTCTGGTTGAAGGCGAGGATCAGGTGGAGTTTATTCTTTTTGTTTTCGTAACCGAGTTTGAGAGCGTCGTGGTAACGACCGGCAATGTTCCAGTCAAGCCCGCCAAGGACGCGTTCGTCATCGTAGATCAGGGACTGGCGTCCGAGTTTGGCAAACAGGCCGTAACCGAAGTCCAGTTGTGCCCATGCCTCGTTCAGGATGAAGCGACCGTTCTTATCTATCTGCGGGTCCTGTCCCCAGACACCGACATGCTGTGCGGAAAGGCCCAGCGAGAGATTCTGTCGCTCGTAATTCATAGAAAGACGGGCACGGTTGTTGATAAAGCCTGCCGGTCCCTGCCCTTCACTACGAGGATTTAATACACCGTTGCGGTATTCCGCCCTGGGGCGTATCTGCGCACTCATAGAGAAGGTATTCTCCTTATCTTTGGATGTTTCATTTTCATCTGCTTTCATCCACACCGAGCCTAGTAACAGAAGCCCGGAAAAAACAATCACCCGTTTTTTCATATCGTTTCTATTTAAAGTTAATATTTCTATTTGCTTTTTATTCCATGTTATATACGTGCACGCTGTTTTCCTGTGCTGAAGGCAGGTAATTCACGCCGAACCAGCAAACCTGTAGCAGGACAAAAGCGAACACCAATAATCCGAGAGCAACCTTATATAGTTTGTACCTGTGAAGCCTGAAATGAATGTACAGCAGGTTGCCCAGCCAGGTCGCAGCCGCCCAGGTCTCTTTCGGGTCCCAACTCCAATAATGCCCCCAGGCCTCTTTCGCCCAAAGTGCACCGAACAGCATGCCGATCGTCAGAAAGGCAGTCCCTACATAGACCAGGTTGTCGCAAAGGCTCATCACCTTCCGGTCTATCGGCCTCTTCCACGAGCGGATCAACAGATAGACAGCCACGATCGCCGCCGCTCCCAGCATCGCGTAAGCAAACATATATACTATCACATGCGGTGCAAACCACGGACTCTGCAAGGCAGGCATCAGCGTTTTATTATGTATCTCCGGCTTGAACAGATTAATGCAGATAAAGACAAAAGACAGCACCGTACTGAACGACAATATCCATTTATACCGCCAGCGGATATAAGTAATGATCCCCGCAACCGGCAGGAAGAACGAGTACCACAAGCGCGTCTCGCCCATCGTCCGGAGCGGCGGACGTTCCAACGACATCCACATGCCCACAATGAAAGCCATGAATATCGCCAGTCCGGCAACCGTCCACCCGATGACCTGCCCCGGCTTATTCGTCCGGTAGGCCATCGCCGCACCTATCGTCCAGCAGATAACGGACGGCAAAGCGAAATATATAAAATGACTCCAATCCATATTATTCTGTTTTTGTGTCGTTAGCGGCCGCTTCCTCCTCCTTATTTCCCGGAGCCTGAATGAACAGGCATACAGAGCCGAGCAACAGCATCAGGATGCCGGCGTATACCACCGGAAGCCACGGATCGCGAACCAATTCAAAGACGCTGACAGTGCTCCACTTCCCCTTCGTCTCGTCATAGCTCAGCTGATAAATTTTCCATCCGGCTATGCTGAAAGGCTTGTTGACTTCGATAAGCGCATCGGCCTGCTTCTTGTCCTGCGTATAGACGGAAACTTCAGAAGCAAAGCGTTTCGGCTCCCGACCCGGCATCACCAGGCTGATCTCGTCGTTCAGTTGCAAGGAGACGTACGGGAACATGAAACTGCCGCAACTCACCCAACCGCTCTTCTCCACACCATCTTTCTTATTGCGTACCCTGACAAAGACAGCGGAAGTGGCACCTTCGGAATGAAACTCGACAAAGTTTACCGTATCTTTCCCATGAACACAGGCAGCCATCGGAAGCGAGCGGATCACTTCCACCTCCCAATCCAATAAAGAACCTGATAAAGGCGTCTCTTCCACCAACATGTTTTCAGGATTATTTTCCGGTAACGCATTTCCGGTCGTGTTATCGATAGCCAGCAGTTTCGGAGGATATTCATCAATCGTAAAAGATTTCAATTCAATCGCCAAAGGCAGTTCTTTCATTTCCCCAGTCTCATCTGTCGCCCGCCATTCGGGTTGCTCTAAAGGAACCGTCATACGCATGCGCTGCAAATCGCCGTTTCCCAGGATAGCCGCCAGCAGAGTGATGAACAATCCTGCATGATTCAGGATAAAAGGGATATCTTTTTTTCTGAAATGAGCTACTTTACGAATAGTCACTAATCCTAATACCGAAAGAAAGTAAAGGAACAACAACATAAAAGGCCACGAGAGCGTCATCTGCATGAAACCCAACCCAGGCAGTAGTCCTCCGTGAGTAACCGTTACGGAGGGAGCCACCTGTCGGGTCAGTCCCATGATGATAACCAAAACCATCCATGCAGTTAAAGACGTAATACTCGCCGTGAGGCTGTAAAACCACTGCAAAGCAGCAGCTTTACGGCTCGCGATATATACCATTATCAAGAAAAACAGGAACAAACCTCCCGTTATAGCATTCAGGGGATACCGGAAAAGCGTCGGATCAACCTTTCCGGCCGTCAGTTGCAGAACCGCTCCGGTAATGAACAGGCCGATACAGATTGCCCATCCTTCCTTATATCCCCAGGGTTGTCTCCACATATCTTTAAATCTTATCAGCCAGACGTTTGTTTGCCTTCGCCTCTTTGATCCATTCCGGAACGATCGTGTTCATGAACTTTTCCTTAGCCTGACGTTCGGCAGCCATATCCAGGCCGATATATTGTTGTGCTTTGTCTTTTGTAGAGATATCCGGCATCGGCACATCGTCCGTGTAACCTAATTTCGACAACACCTTCGATACCGCCAGGCGAGCCTGCATAGTCTTATCCAGGCCATTGCCCAAAATACGCTGTATCTCCTGGGGAGCATGAAAAGCACCGCCGTGGGAAGCAACACCGAAGTCCCAGCGCCATTGTGCCTGACGAAGCAGTTTCAATACCGGAGCCATCTGATCTTCCGTAGCGCCCTTATCCCAGGCAAATTTAGCTTCTATATGAGCCTTTGCCAGTTCCGTTTCGAGGCGGTTACGCATTTCGTTTGCCTTGTTCTGGCGTTCATAAACGTTGTTGCGGAGCGTCTCTTCGCTTTCGCGGTGGCAAACCTGGCAGGTACGGTCGATCATAGCCAGCGGACTCATAATATGATGGTCGCTATATTTCACACCGCCTTCGCTCTTGTAAGGCATGTGGCAGTCGGCACACGAAACACCACGCTGTGCGTGGATACCCATCATGGAGAGTTCATAGTCCGGATGCTGCGCTTTCAGTATCGGTGTGCGGCTTAATTTATGCGTATAATCTGCAAAACCTTCCTCATCGTAGTAAGCCTCCATATCCTCAACCGTAAAACCTTTATCCCAGGGGAAAGTCAGATATTTGCCGTCCCCCTTGAAATAGTATTCCACATGGCACTGTGCGCAGACCAGCGAACGCATCTCCTGTTGGGTCGCTTTATTGATATCGCGTCCCTGGCGCTGGAAGGCTTCTATCAAAGCCGGGCGGCTGATATGAAGATTCATATTCTCCGGCTCATGGCAATCGGCACAACCGATGGGGTTCACGATCTCCGTGCCCATAGAAGCCCATTTTCCTTTATAGAAATTATCGACACCGATAGCCTGCATCATACGCGGAACGTCCGGACTCTTGCAAGTCCAGCAAGTTGCCGGTTGCGGACCTTCGTCCGGTGTCATCGGGGAACCGACACGCAAAGTATGGCGCATATCCTCGATCGCATGCATATGACCGCGCGGAGTTGAATAATCTTTCGAGAAAGCATATCCCGCCCATAGGATCACCATTTCAGGACGCGCTTCGAGTACATCGACCATCTGGTTGCCGTTGAACTGACTCCGGAAGCTGGTATCGGCAGTCTGCGTCCATGTTTCATATTCGCGCGGATAGTTCGGGGCAAATTTTTCGTTCACCGCTTCAATCCCTTTGATTTCGACCTTCTTGTTATTCATAACGCTGGCAATTTCAGCCCGTCTCTCGTTGATAGAAGCGGCCAGTACACCCAGTACAAAAACGACGGCCATTGTTCCGATAAACAACAACCAGCCCTGCCATGATTTAAGTTTCTTTTCCATATTCGTTGATTTTTATTTTATTCGTTTTACTTAAGCATCTCTTTCAGCCAATCAGGCGTATTGGTTTTCGGGTAAGGAACGATGGCCGACGGTGTCGACGAAAGGCTGTTCGATCCTCCGTGAGGCACTTCGCGATGGCAGTCCCAGCAGGCCTTCCCCTCTCCTGCCATAGCCATTTCGTGGTCGATCCGGCCCGTATTGACAAATTCCGTATTCAGTTGCGTATGGCAGCGGATACAGTTGTTCATAATGACTTCGGCACTCTCGTCGATAGCCTGGATCACCTGCGGCTCCCCGCGCATCATAAATACAGCGGCATGACGCATGCCGTCCATTCCTTTGAAGAACCATTTCTTCGCGGCGTTTTCGTGTGGCACATGGCAGTCGTTGCAGGTGGCGTTCCTGCTGTGCGAACTATGTTTCCAGGTGGCATAATAAGGCCCCATGATATGGCAGTTCACACAGGTCGACGGCTCATCCGACAAGTAACTCCAGGCCCTCGATACATAAAATGTATAAAAGCCCAGACCACAGATCGCCCCACTCGCCACAAGCGCAAATAACTTGCTGCGCCGGGTAGGCAGAATCGTGTTTATGATCTCTTTTATCTTCATACAGCCTTAATTAAAGTTTAATTGATTACAAATATCTTAATTCGGATACAAGTAAAATGTAATAAATATTACATTGCACGAAAATTATAGAAGAAATGAGAAAAGTTTTATTCATAGCAGTCTCCGCACTGCTGATGTGCACTTCATGTGTAACGAAAAAGAAATACCTGGAAGCTGAAAACGGGCGTCTCGAAGCCATCGGCCGTGGCAACGCGCTACAGGAACAACTGGTAGATTGCCGGGATACCGGCGACAAGCTGAACGAGCGCCTCGCCGCCCTCCAGCGCGACACGACACGCATGGGCAGCAATATCCGCAATTACCAGACGATGCTCAGTTCGAACATGACGCAACAGGAGAAACTGAACAGCCTCCTCAGCCAGAAGATGGAAGAGCTGAACGAACGTGAACGGACGATCAACGAACTGCAGGATATGATCAACGCCCAGAACGAGAAAGTCCGCAACCTGCTGAACAGCGTGAAGGATGCCCTGCTGGGCTTCAGCAGCGACGAACTGACGGTGACTGAAAAAGATGGCAAGGTGTATGTCGCCATGTCCGACAAGCTGTTATTCGAATCGGGCAGCGCGCGCGTGGACAAACGAGGAAAAGAAGCGTTGGCAAAGCTGGCGGAAGTCCTCAACAAACAGTCGGATATAGACGTATATATCGAAGGGCACACCGACAGCAAGCCGATCAATACGGCACAGTTCAAGGACAACTGGGATTTGAGCGTGATACGTGCTACATCGGTAGTCCGCATCCTGACCAAAGATTATGGCGTGAACCCGTTGCAGATCCAGCCCAGCGGACGCGGCGAATATATGCCGGTAGCCGACAACGAATCGGCCGAGGGACGCAGCAAGAACCGCCGTACGGAAATCATCATGGCTCCGAAGCTGGACAAGCTGTACCAGATGTTACAATAATATATATAAATATAAAAAAATAAGGCAGCCGCGAAAGTCTGCAAAAAAGAACGCAGACAACACAAAATACGCAGGGAAATCCAGACCATATTACTCATTAAAAGAATAAATCTGTAAGACCCTGCGTACTTTGCGCCGTCTGCGTTTCCTGTTACGGAAGCCTGCGACGGCTTTATTGTCATGGAAGAGACAGTCGTTTACATAAATCTGAAATCTTTCAGAACCTTCTGTAACTCCTGGCGGGCAAAAAAGATACGGCTCTTGATAGTGCCTAACGGGAGATTCAGTTTTTCAGCTATTTCGTGGTACTTGTAACCGCTTACGAACATAGAGAACGGAACTCTTAAATCATCGTTCAGTTGCTCGATCGCCTTGGATATTTCCTGTATCTGGTAGGAAGAATCGGGAGAGTCGAAACCTGAATCGCTTGTTACATTCAAATTATACAGGTCGGCACTCGAATCGACGATTGTCTGCGTACGTACAACTTTGTGGTAGTTATTGATGAAAATATTGCGCATTACAGTTAAAACCCACCCCTTGAAGTTGACGTTATCAACGAACTTTTCCTGATTATTCAACACTTTCAGTGTTGTATCCTGCAACAAATCCTGGGCATCGTCCCGGTCGGCAGTAAGCATAAGTGCAAAGTTCAGCATGTTCTCTTGCAAGCCTACTAATTTTTGTTGGAATTGGAGTGTATTCATATCATTATTTTTTTGTGTAATTAAAACGATTATCCGCTATTAATCAGCGTTAAATATGATACAAATATAAGAAACTTAACAATACGATTTTCATTCGTTGGCATACATTAATAAATAAGGCGCCATCTTAATATATTTATACTTAAAAGTGCTGATAATGAGCAATATTTACAACTAACGGATCAGTTTCTTCAATAACGCCCCAACCCACCACGGAACAAGGCTTGCAGAAAACGCAAAAGGGTGCACCGCGTCCGACATGACAAAACGGACTGACGGTACACCCCCGATACCGATCTATTGACGTAAATATTTATTTAAAACACCGGACAATGCCTTAATATCGATCGGTTTAGCCAGATGCGCGTTCATCCCCGACTGAAGCGCAAGCTTTATATCTTCTGTAAAAGCATTTGCCGTCATCGCAATAATCGGCATTCGCAACACATCCAAACGCGGGAGCAACCTGATCCTTCGCGTCGCATCATACCCGTTCAACACAGGCATCTGAACATCCATCAGGATCAAATCATAATAGCCTTCCTCCGAACATGACACAATATTTATTGCGTCCTGCCCATCAACGGCAGCCTCTACGCTAACTCCGCTCATGCTTAGGATACTGATGGCTATCTCACGGTTCAGTTCGTTGTCTTCGACCACCAGGATGCGCTTGCCGGAATAATCGTTGTTAAAAAAACTAGGCCGAACCTCTTTCTTCACCTCTTTTTCTTCCGTTTTCACAAAAGATTTCAGGGTATTGACCAGTTTCGATCGGTACACCGGCTTGGTCATGCAAGCATCGACTTTCGCTTTTCGGGCTTCTTCCTCATATTCTTCGATGTCGTAAGCCGATAAGATAATGATCGGTATATCCTCACCCACGATCATCCTTATTCCGTCGGCAGTTCTTAATCCATCTATACCCGGCATTTTCAAATCAAGTATGATGGCAAAATAATATTTATCTTCCTTCTTGTATTTTTGTACCTCCCTCAAGGCTTCATACCCCGAAGGGACATGTTTATTGGCGATACCTAGTTCCGTTAGATGATGGCAGACGCTCAGGCAGGAAAGCTCATCGTTATCTACCACCAGGATCGGACGTTCATTGGTGTCTATATCTTCAACGGGAGCCTGTTCCCTGTATATCATCGGGAGTATGACCGTGAAGCACGACCCCTTGCCGTATTCGCTTTCCACACGGATCGTACCGCCCATCATTTCGATTATTTTATAACTGATCGACATGCCGAGTCCGGTTCCCTGAATCGTTGAAACTGCTGTATCTTTGGCACGTTCAAAAGGGAGAAATATTTTTTCAAGAAATTCAGGTTTCATACCCCGTCCGTTATCTTCAAATACAAACTTGTACATCCCTGTATTGTTCTGAATGTCTTTTTCTTCTATCGTGACATTGATCTGACCCTTTTCGGGTGTATATTTAATAGCATTGGACAACAGATTCATAAAAACCTGTTTGATACGTTGTGCGTCTCCTACAACATTCTCATGTTGCATTTTCGTGATATGAATATGTAAAGTATGCTTTTTCTTTTTTATTTCGGGTTGCATCATCAAGACCAGTTCTTCCAGCAAGACACCTATGTTGATCTCGTCTTTTGATAAAAGCAGCTTGCCGCTTTCGATCTTCGACATGTCCAGAACTTCGTTGATCAACCCCAGAAGCATATTTGACGAGCTTTCGATTTTATTTATGCAATCAAGCACCTTCTCGTCATTACCTATATTCGCTTTGGCGAGAAAACTCATACCTATGATCGCATTCATAGGCGTACGGATATCGTGGCTCATACTGGCAAGAAAATCAGATTTCGCATTATTTGCCTTTTCAGCTAATTGCAAAGCCTTCTGCAATTCGACAGATTGCTTTTTCAGTTGCTTCTGTAATTCATATTGTTCAGTAATGTCAATATAGACAAAGAGATAGATCGGTTCATCATTTTCCCATTTGATACACGTACCGTTCAACTGCATATAGGTATCGTTACCATCCTTGTCGTTCGTGTGGAAAGTTAAATGGATCGGATCGCCTTTCTGCATGGCAGGAAGGTATTTATCGAACAAGACCTCGTTTTCCTCATCCAGATAAAAAAACTGCAAGCCGCTGACAAACGACTTCTCATCGATACCTGTAAATTCTATAAATTTCTTATTGGCTTCCAACAGGATGAAATTTCCGTCCCGGCAGATCTTTTGTTTCGTGACAAAGCCGGGAAAATGCTTATAGGTAATCTTTTTAACGAGTTGTTCCTGCATGCTTTCATCGACATTGGTCATAACAGTATAAGCGATACTTCTCCCATCTACCAGCTGGTCGGTAAATGTAGTCGCCAACTTAACCCATTTCAAACCGCTTTTCACAGGCATCTGGACTACAATCTCATAACCGTTCTGCTGATTTTCGAGAGCTTCATATATTTTATTATTTATTATTTGTGCAGATTCAGGACAGGAGGCCATATATAAATCCGGTCGATTATGAAAAAGAGCCTCGTATTCTTCTTTTTCATATTCGATCAGTTCATAATAAGCATCGTTTGCCCAAAGAAGCGTTAAATGTTCGTCCAGCAAATGCTTGCTGATACTGACCCCCATAAGCTTTGTAAGCATGTTATACTCAAGGTCTATCCTGGGTTGTAAAAATTCGTCATCCATAGAGTAGTTGTTATTTGTTATTATACCCACTGTTTTTGCGGGTTATTATTCAATTTCAGGACGGTCGCCGCCGCTGCCACTATCCGGGAAGGGCGTGTTGCTGACACCGTTATCCAACTTACCGCCAGCCTTGCTACCATAACGGTCGGAAATCTTGGAGCGATATTCGTCGATCATGGCGTTCCACCAGGTGAATAATTCAAAGTACTTGTCGTTACCGTTGTAGCGAGTGTAGGCGTTCAGTTCGTCCACCAGTTCGTCGTACGACTTGTTTACCCATATACGTGCATTTTCTGTATTCACCGGGCGTTTACGGCTGACATAGACAGACAGTTTTTTATTGATCAATTCTATACATTCGTTATTGATCGTTTTAATGGAAGCTACCTGTTCGGTGAGTCCGAGAGTTGTTATTTTGTCTTTGTAAAGATCGGATTCCAACAATTTGATAAATTGGACCGTATCCTGTATTAAGTTTTCCAGTGACAGGTTACGGACTTTCCTAAATCCGCTGATAGCGGCTACCAAAGAAATCGCCGCCAATCTTTTTTCTTTGATCCGCGATTTTTTATATCCATCGACAATTTTGAAAATCGTACTCCGGTTATTAAGGTTTTCATTTTTTACCTGATTCACCTCAAGGACAAATTCGTTTTTAGAACGTTTTACAATACTATATTCATATTTGTCGACGTTATCTGAGAAAACATCGTAACAAGACTTGACAGGAGTAATGACACCGTCAAGACTATTCATTTTTTGGATGATTGCTTTTGTAGCATCTAATAATTCACCGTTTCTTAACCGCGATTTTGGGAAAGTTTGAATCTTTGCCATAATGGTATTCTTTTTAAGTTTAATAAAAATGGATCGTTTTGTTTTTCCGTAGTACTACAGAATGACGAAAACAATAGGAAAACATCTACCGACCATGTACGGAACAGCAAAAAGTGTTTCTCAACATGTTTCATATGCCATTTGAAGTACAATACATTCTTAGCGATAGTATTAATGTGCGTAAGAACGAATAAAAGTGTGATTTTTATTTCTCCGTACACGGTCGGAGATTGTTTTCTTTTCGTTTTTGTCGTTTCGTATCTGGTCGGTGAAATTTCCCCAATCGATTGTTTTTCGTCGTAGTGCCGCGGCGGAAAGTTTCTTTGTATTGCGATTAAATCGTCAAGTGCAAGGAATATTGGTTGTTGTGTTTTTCTTAAATCGACCATGTAGGTTACTCCTAAAGAGCAGATTGTTAATATATCAATATTATTCTGTTAAAAGAATGACTAGCTAAAACGGTCGTTTTTTCTAGTCATGGTTTTCATCAAATCCATTTTTTTAACTAACACGAAAAATCAACAAGTAAAAATCTGAATTTCAATGATATTTTTTTCAAAAAAGCCTTTGTTTATTAAAGATATTGACTAGCTTTGTAGTGACTAGAAAAAACGACCGATTATTTTCGTCATATGAATTAACGTTTCATTCTCTTGTTTTTCATACTTCAAGATACCATTAATACACCCTTTGTTAACATATCTTTCCCCTTCTTTGTAGAAATAGTTTTTTATCTCTATACAGACTATTGTTAATATCAAAATCCCATCATAAACAATTCAGATACATAAAGTTAACAAGAAAAGTACAAAAAGAGTAATTAGAAAAAGTCTTTTGAATGATATAGAGCAGATCAGCTGCAAAAGATATAATAATGTATTAACCTATTGGTAGAATTCATTTATTTCAATTATTATCAATTTCGAGCTATTCCCCTTATCAAAGTGACTTAGCTATTACAGGTCTATTTGCCGTCAGTTTTAACTGACGGTTTACATGTTTTCTCTCTTTTTTGGCTTCAGCCACATTTCTCTTCAATAGAGAGACTGCTTAAATGGGACTAAAGTCCAAAGAGAGAGAGAATTTACTAATCCGTTGGTTAAAACCAACGGCAAATAAACCTGTAACTAAGCATGTTTTATGTATGACTGATCGCTTACTCGGATAGTTCAATTATTTCTATATCCGTTTAGTAACGCTTATGTTTGAAGTTCTTTTTCTCACAGAAGCTATGAAAAAAAACGTCTTCTACCCTTGAAGTAAATGAAAAACAACTATCTTTGTCTCGTTGCCTGCTAGTAGGCAGCAGACCATTAAAACCATTGACATATGGAAAAGTACGTTAACATTATGTTAGACCGGGCTTTTAAAACCGTTTTCGGTGAAAAGCAAGTAGCAATCGACTTTATCAATGCCGCCCTCGAAGGCGAGCGCCGGGTCAAGGATCTGATCTATCTCGATAAAGAAATCCAACCTGAGGTAATAGAACAACGAACGGTGATCTTCGATCTCCTGTGTGAAGACGTGGATGGAAGCAAATTTATCCTCGAAATGCAGAATTGCCCGCAACGTTATTTCTTTAACCGCGGATTTTATTACATTTGTAGGATGGTTTCCCGTCAGGGAGAAACCGGCGATAACTGGAAGTACAGCTTGCTTCCGGTATATGGCATCTATCTGTTAAATTTCTGCTTGCCGGAGTTTCAGAGCTGGCGCACCGACGTGGTATTGGCCAACGAGGCAACAGGAAAAACTTTCGGCGAGGTCAAACTGAAGCAGATTTATCTGTCGTTCGACCTGTTCAATTTGAGTGAAGAGGAATGTAAGACACCTCTTGAGAATATGGTTTATATATTGAAGAATATGAATTTATTTGATATGTCTCCGTTCAAGGAGAAAAACGATGCCTTCAAACGCCTGCTCGATGTGGCGAACCTGGAAGCGATGACAGCGCACGAACGTGCCGTCTACGATGAAAACCTGAAAATTTATCGCGATTGGCGCAATACGTTGGAGTATGCAGTGGAAGAAGCTGAAGAGAAAGGGTTGAAAAAAGGCGTGAAGGAAGGTAAAGCGGAAGAACAGCGTCTTATTGCTGCGAATTTTAAGAAACAGGGAGTAGATATCGAAACGATTGCCCGCTGTACCGGTTTGTCGGTAAAAGAGATTGACGAATTGTAGTTTCGCTATTGACTATAAATAATTTATCAGCCAGGTTGTTATGTTCTTACAACCTGGCTGATTTTGTCTTATATTCCTTCTATAATTGGCAGATCCTCTCTGGAGTTGAGTCATTGCAACCGGTAGGAACAGGTTCAGCCCTACCCTTGCAGCAATATATAAAACAAAAAAGGGCAGGTTTAGAACCTGCCCCTACGGACGAAACCGTCTGTTTATTTTTATTTCCTGCATTTAATCGCAAAATATAATATGTATAGGAATGCTACCAGCGGCACGACAAACCCTATTGCCATATTGTTCTCGCCGATATATCCCATCAGCATCGGACTGAAAGCACCTCCGGCAACACCCATCACAATATAGGAAGAGGCCTTTTTGGTATAACCTCCCATCCCTTCCAGTCCCAGTGCAAAGATTGTCGGGAACATGATCGACATGAAGAAGAAAGAAATATACAACGCATACAACGATACCGCTCCGGCCGAAACGATCACTAACGCCATACAAACCGCATCCGCCAGTGCAAACCATGTCAACAGCTTGCCGGGTGACATCCATTTCATTGTGAAACTGCCGGAAAGACGGCCGATCATAAACAAGGCCATCCCACCGAACGCCAGTATCCGCGAAGCCTCGATGTTTGTCATTTGCGGATCAGCCTCGGTCACGTAATTTATGAAGAAGCTGAAAATTCCCGTCTGCGCCGCGCAATAACAGAACTGCGCCAGCACTGCCCGCACAAACTGACCGTGCCGCCACATGGAAGTGGCAGGAAGGGCAGCAGACGCGGTTGTTTCTTCCTGATCCTCTACCCTTACCTCCGGCAGACGGGTGAAAAAGAACAGGACAGCCACCAGCAACACGACTCCGCCAACCAGGATATAAGGCTTGGTCAACGTGAACGGGTCATCCTGTGCAGCACCGAATATCAGGGCGCCACCTACCAGCGGGCCTAATATCCATCCCAACCCGTTGAACGACTGCGAGAGGTTCAACCGCTGTGCACCCGACTCCGCAGGGCCGAGGATAGTCGAATAAGGATTTGCCGCCGTCTCGAGAATGCATAACCCGCAGGCGATGACAAACAATGCCACCAGAAAAGGGGTTGCCGAATGCAGGAAAGCGGCAGGTATAAAAGCAAATGCGCCCGCTGCAAAAAGTAGCAGGCCGAGGATGATTCCTTTTTTGTAGCCGTAGCGCTTCATGAACATGCCTGCAGGCAGTGCCATGAGGAAATAGGCGATATAGGTGGAGAATTGCACCAGGCCGCTCTCGGCTTTCGTCATGGTGAAAGCACCCTGGAAATGTTTGTTGAGGACGTCCAGCAGTCCGTGAGCGAATCCCCATAAAAGGAAGAGGCTCGTAATAAGGATGAAGGGGACAAGATACGACTTGCCGTTCGGAGCGGCGAACAGGCTTTGTTTAGTTTTCTTTTCCATTGGATTATTTTGATATTGTTTTTTTCACCTTTTTATTTTAATGGTTGCAAAGGTAAGTTTTTCATTTAACAAATGAAGGGATTGGGAAGAAGGATGATTGTAATATCCGGTTGCAGTGCTATCGAATTAAAATTAACAGGTGCGGAAATTATCAGATTTGAATGTTTCAAAGATTGTCAGTTTGAGCTATTCCCTTATCAAAGAGACTTCGCCATTACAGGTTCATTTGCCGTCTGCTTCAGCTGACGGTTTGGTAAATGATCTACTTCTTTGAACTTTAGTCCCATTTTAAACGCACTCTCTATGCTAAGAGAAATGTGGCTAAAGCCAAAAAGAGAAACAACTTGTAATCCGTCAGCTGAAGCAGACGGCAAATAAACCTGCAACTAAGCATGTCTTATTTATGACTGATGGCCTATGTTCGAATAGGCTTAAATCTTTTTAAATTGATGCATTGGCAGATCGCCTTACAGACTCATTCTTATTATTATCAAACATTTGCCACATATATTTGCACGAATTATATTTATTTCTTCTTCTCCAGATAGAACGACGGTATCATATAAGAAACGGTATAGGCCGAATCGGCAGAAGGGCGATACAGATGGATACTCTGGAAGACCAGCTTTGCCGAATCCATATCCAGCACGAGCAGGTCGGGATAGGCGGATTCGGGGATCGTATCCGACGGATTCACTCCTGCATTCTTCAATTGCCCCTCCCAGAAGGATGGAATATCTTTGGTATATAAAACTTCGTCGTTTTTACCGAACAGCCGCAACGTGTCATTGCTATTGACCGCATACATACAATCGTCATTCTTATATCCCGTCACAGGTAGCAACGTCCGGTAGCCGGACAGATCGAGCGGATATTTGTTATCTATCTGCATATACGAATTCCGGTCGTATCCTTTTGCGTTCCCCGGCTCATTCTCCCTTCCTTCCTGAGAGATCCTTTCGATATCTTTCGCAGTGATACCCGGAATATAAGTAACCGCCGACAGCAGGACGACCGCCAGGCAAGCCGCATACAAATACCTTCCCCACCGCTTCGTCAGAAACAGCACGACCAGTCCCGTCAATATTCCTCCCACGGCTACCAGATAAACACGCGGTTCCGTGAACCCGTACTGGTTGATGCGGTAATAAGTCCCGATCCAATACATCGCCAGCGCAGGCAATACTACCCAGCTCGCCTGTTTATAAAACCAGTCGTAATACCTTTTGGAAAGGAACACCTGGCACCCTTTCAACACGAACGTGGCGGATATAAAGCTGACCACGATATAAGCCACCGCCCCTTTCGGCAGCGACCATAGTACGGCTACTTTTATAAAATAAAGGTACAATATCACCGCATAGATCAGCAGCACCGGCGAAAGCACGTAGTTCAGTAAGACCTCAAACAGCCGGTTGCTTCCTTCGTCCCCCTCCTCTTTCTCCTGGTTGAACATTAGGAACAGCAAAGACATCCCGCATATAAATATCAGATAGGCAGCCTCTGTGTAGAACCATCTGTAGCTGTCTTCCCATATCTCAAAGATATACCGTACGGATGCGTTGACGGATATCGCCAGCAGATAGGCGATCCCGGCAAGCAGCCCCGCCGACAACACTGCTTTGAGATAGCGCAGGGCAACACGGACAAAATCGTCATTGTCGCGTTTCCATCCGCTTATCAGGTAGACGAGCTGCACCACGACCAGCGAAACGAGATAGGTAGGTGTCCAGATAGCTTTGTCGTCCATCCAGAGGAACGGTATGAAGAAGAATGCGGAAAGATAATACAGTACCCGTAACCCGACGGCTCCCTTCGTACCCTTCTGCCGCATCAACCCGTTCAGCGTATAGGTCACCAGGAACAGCACCGGAAAATAGACCAGCGGGCCAACAAGGAAACTATATTCATACCCGCTCTCGTAGTGGATGCATCCTACCAGACTGAAAACGACGGACATCACGACCTCTACCGGATGTTGCCTGACTGCCGAAAGCAGGCGGTTCACGAGGGCTTTTATTTTCTTTTTCATATGAGCTTCTATTTATTCGCGTGAAACGAAGATAAGAACTTCTTATTTTTGGAACAAATCAGATAGCTGTTTGTTTTATTAATAAACATAACATAAAATACAGCTATGACACTAAGTAGAAAATTATCCGATGCTCTCAACGAGCAGATATTGGCAGAGATGTGGTCTTCCAATCTCTATTTATCAATGTATATCCACTTTACACAGATCGGCCTCGACGGCTGTGCGCACTGGATGAAGAAGCAATCGCAGGAAGAACTGGAACATGCATATAAAATGATCGACTATTCCGTTCAGCGTGGCGGACAGGTGAAGTTGGAGCAGATCAATGTGGTGCCGACGGCTTTCGGTACGCCGCTGGAGGTGTTCGAGCATGTCTACCAGCATGAAGTGCATGTGTCGGAACTGATCGACAAATTGGTCGACATCGCCCATGCCGAAAACGACAAGGCTACGCAGGATTTCCTTTGGGGATTCGTCCGCGAACAGGTGGAAGAAGAAGCGACTGCCAAGAATATTGTCGAAAAACTGAAATTATACGGCGAACATCATGTGGCCATCATGGACCACCATCTCGCCAAAAGATAAAAGAATGTCCTATTACTTACAACAGACTTTTACATTGAATGACCGGATGCGGCTTTTCTGCCATTAAGCTGCATTCGGGAAAAATAAGAAACCCTTCCGGACGTGAAAGATGATTTCAGCCGGGAGGGTTTTTATTTTGTTATCAATAAGTATCCGGTTTATTCGACAGTCTTCAGGATGGCTTTTCCCCAGAACTCGCCCAACACTGCTGCGCCTTTCTCGTTGGGATGGAGATAGAAGGTTCCGGCATTCCCGTCTTCAGGGAAAAGGTCGGTCAGGTAGTTTGCCTTGAAATAATCGAATGCCTCCGTGTCGCCCATGAACACTTGTCCGGGGAAACGTTTGGCATATTCTTCCACGAGCGATTGCAGTACCGGGTAGTAACTCTGCAAACGGTTCAGCCCCTCCTTCAGATACATCGCCCCGTTGTATGTGTTCGGACTGTACCATACCGGACGATTCAGGACGATCTTGCAATTCGGGTACAAGGCGAGCAACTGGTTGATGATGGCTTTCATGTTTTCCTCGTATTTCTCCGGCGAAGCGGGTGCACCGTTCGGACCGGTGATGGCGCTGTCGTTCGTCCCCAGCATAATGGAGAAGATCAGGGTCGCCCAGGTTTCATCGGCAAACTTGTCGGCGGCGGCTCTCGCTTTCGGGAACAGGGTTTCCGTAGCCGGAAGATAATCCGTGGTCGTGCAGCCGCTTACTCCCTGGTTGGAGTATTTGACCGAGGTGACGGAGGGTTGTTTGGTCAGGTACAAGGCAGCTTTCACCGGAGGGGCATCGTGCGCAGGGTCTGCGATCAATGCACCGGCAGTAATGCTGTTTCCTATAAATACGATGTTCATACTCTTTTTATTTTCCGCCTTCATAAAAGGGTTACTGATTGCCAGTCCCAGCAGCAGGCAGGCTATTTTCGCGATCTGTTTCATATCCGTTCAGTTGAGTTAGATTATTTGCCTGCGAAGGTAAAAATAAATCCACTATTTCGGGGTGCTTTTTCAACCAAACTTTTGCGCCTTCCAATTCGCGTAAAGGATAGTCTTCCATGATGTTCATCAGTTCGCTCAACTGCTCGTTGGTGAATCTGAAGTTTTTGAAGAAGGCTGCCACGAATGGGTGCGTCTCGGAGAAGCCTTTGGTGGCAACGGCTGCAATATGCTCGGTATCGCCATAAACACCTTTGTCGTCGTCAAGGAACTTGAGGTCATAACGGGCGAACATCCAGTGGGGGGTCCAGCCTGTGACGACGATCCAGTCGTTATGCTCCACGGACTTCTGGAGGAAGGCTGTCATGGTCGGGCCGCTGGAAGGCATTAATTTGAGTTGCAGGCCGTAATCGTTTACGGCGTCTTCCGTCAGGTTCATCAGGCTGGCACCGATATCGATACCGATAATTTCGCCTTTGAAGCGTTCCTTATTGACATTCAGTTCTTCGATCGTATTGATCGTCACGTAGGATGGGACGGCCAGACCTAAACGGGCGTTCTCAAAAGGGATGCCGATCGTTTCCAGGCGGTCGCCGTATTTTTTCATGTAGTCGACATGGGTATCCGGAAGCCAGGCATCCAGAAAGAGGTCGACTTTCCCGGAAGCTACCGAGGTGAAGATCGGGGCGATGTCGGCATTCTTCAATGTTACCTTGTAGCCCTGCTCCTCCAGCATCGCCTTGGCCAAATAACTCATGGCGATGCCTTCCGACCAGTTCACATAGCCGATCGAAATCTCTTTCGGGTCTTTGGCACGGTTGCAGCTGACCAGAAACATCAGGACAGCCAGCAGCAGGATCAGGTTGATAAGTATAAATAATCTTTTCATGTAAATTCTTTTATGGAGTGAATAACTGAGTTCCGCTTATTTCTTGCGGACAAATCCCTGGGTGATACGGTCGAGGATGATTGCAAGGATCACAACGGCAATACCGCCTTCAAAACCGAGGCCGATCTTCATCTGTGTGATTCCTTTGAGGACTATCTCGCCCAAACCGCCTGCCGAGATCATTGCGGCGATGACTACCATCGAGAGCGCCATCATGATTGTCTGGTTCACGCCGGTCATGATCGTCGGCAATGCCAGAGGAAGCTGTACTTTGAATAGCAGCTGTCCGGAGGTGGCGCCAAAAGAACGGGTCGCCTCGACGATATCTTCCGGTACCTGCCGGATACCGAGGTCCGTCAGACGAACGACGGGCGGCATGGCGAAAATAACGGTCGCGAATGCACCCGGGACGGGACCCAGTCCGAAGAACAAGACTGCGGGGATCAGGTAAACGAAGGCGGGCATGGTCTGCATCAGGTCCATGACAGGGCGGATTATCTTGGCAGCAACCCGGTTACGCGCCGTCCATATTCCCAGCGGTACGCCGAGGATCAGGGCAATCACGGTAGAGGACAGGACCAATGCGACGGTCTGCATAGTCTGTTCCCAGAAGCCCATTCCATAGATAAGGAACAAACCCAGCAGTGTCAGGGCGGCTGTTCCTTTTCCGGCTTTATACCAAGCCAATACGGTCAGGGCCGCGATCATTATATAAAAGGGTATCCATAGCAGGCCGTTCTGGAAGGCGTCGATAAAGCCTCCGATTATATTGTTGACGACATCAAAAAAATGCGCCCAGTGTTCCGTCATCCAGTTGATGGCGATTTCTATATATTTTCCGATATTGATCATAAATCTATTGCGTTTTGAATTATTTCTTCTATTTCTTTTTCATCCTTTCCTGTCATTTCAATGATAATGGCGGATGGGGGGATAACGCCCAGTAAGCGGTTGTTCTCATCGACTACCGGCAATGCCTGCCGTACTTTGGACAGCAGAGGGAGCATATCTTCCACAATGGTGTTTTCGAGGACGGACGGGACTTCCTTTTTGATAATGGGGCTGATATCCTTCCCGCCTTCTTTCCGCAGGTTCAGTACATCTTTATAGTGTATCTCTCCGATGAATTGGTCGTCATTGCCGATGACGGGCAGTGCGTAGAGGCGTCTTTCACGCATCTTCCGGAGAATGGTTTCCGGACCGTCTCTTTTGACTCTGACAACGATGGGTTGTCTGAGCATGATCGACGAGGCTGTTACGATTCGGCCGCGGTCCACGCTTTCCGTAAAACGGGTGACGTAATCGTTGGCGGGGTCGGTCAGTATCTCTTCCGGTGTTCCCACCTGCACGATGACGCCGTCTTTCATAATGGCGATACGGTCACCCAGCTTGATCGCCTCGTCCAGGTCGTGGGTGATAAAGACGATCGTCCTTTTCATCTTCTCCTGAAGGAGCAGCAACTCGTCCTGCATCTGTTCACGGATCAGCGGGTCGAGTGCAGAGAAGGCTTCATCCATCAAAAGGACCTCGGGATTGTTTGCCAGGGCACGTGCCAGTCCGACACGCTGCTGCATTCCGCCTGATAATTCATCGACCCGCTGGTTTTCGTACCCTTTCAGGCCGACCTGAAGGATACTCTCCAAGGCTTTCTTTTCGCGCTCCTGTTTAGGGACGCCTTGCAGTTCGAGGCCGAAGGATACGTTATTCAGAACGGTGCGGTGAGGTAGCAGCCCGAAGTGTTGGAAAACCATCGCCAGCTCTTTTCGCCGGATCTGCAACAGTTCCTTGTCCGACGAACGGGTTATATCTATCCCGTTCACCCGGATCTCTCCCATTGTCGGCTCGTTCAGCCGGTTGATACAGCGTAATAATGTCGATTTACCGCTGCCGGAGAGGCCCATAATGACGAACATCTCGCCTTCTTCTATTTCCAGGTTCGCGTTACGCACGGCAACGGTACAGCCTGTTTCTTTTAGTATTTCCTGTTTGCTTTTTCCTTTCAGGATCATCTTTTTCGCCCGGCTCTTCTCGGGACCGAAAAGGATGGATAAGTTTTTTATTTCTATTTTTGCCATATCTCGATTATTATTTAGGTTGATGATACAAGGGGTCGTGCTCCGGTTCATACTGGCCGGATAAGCAAAGTTCCTCTTCCGGACGCACGCAGTGAATCCGGAATGACTTTTTAATCGTAAATTTATCTGCTAATTTTTATACCTTAATGGTAGACGAAAATTTTACTCTTTCGTTTATATAACAAGTAAGCCTTGAATTTGTTCATTTATATCAGGAAGTTAATGCTGATGGAAGCATCCGATAGGCTTAGTTTCAGGAAATAAAGAATTATCTTATTTTTGAATGAAATTACGTGAATAAATTCGTACCTGACGAAAGGTGATAACCAATCATATTCAGGAAACCTATCGGTTGCCTGCTAAACAAAAGAAGCGTGGAAACTGTTGATATATAGACATTGAGGCTCTCGACAGGCCCCCCAACAATATATATAACAGTACCACGCTCTTATCCATATACACGAATCAATTTCTACAATTCTCTCGGTGTGTATAAATAGAAAAGAACATTTGCATTTACAGTACTATTATTTGTTGGGATGAAATTGTCGAGATTTCAATGTCAAATAATATTTAAAAACGCTTATGTCTAACTAACAAATCGCCCATGTTGCAACACCTTGCATTTCATGTGCGGAACAAAGATACACAGAAGATTCAAATAATCAATTTTTCGCTAAAAAATATATACATATCTTCCACCCTGCACATGGCTTCCTGCCTACTCCTCATTTAGTTATCTCAAAGGGGATTTGTCTGACGGTACGTTGAAATTTTTTATGCCTCCCTCGTTTCTGTTTTTCAGGATGCTGAAAACTGATTTAGCGCGAACTAATTTCGTTTATCTATTCGGTAATTCGGAGATAAACATGTACATTTGCATTTTAAAGTATTCAATTAAATCTGTATCACAATGAAGACGCAATTATGCCAAAAGCTTGTAGCTCTTTTTCTCATAAGTATAATTGTCAGCGGTTGTAACACCGGGACAAAAAAAACGGCGGATAATGATATTACATTTGATTCGATCAGTGTGGACAAGACCTATCATCTTCTGGAAAACCCGGAGAATCCGAATTGTAACCTTCAGATAAACTTTACCTATCCGGCCAAATACGACGACAAAGAGATCCTGAAAAAGATACAGCAGCAATTTGTGTCTGCATACTTCGGGGACAGTTACGAAAAGCTATCTCCTGAAGAAGCGGTAGCCAAGTACACGGAGGATTATCTGAATAATTATAAGGACCTGGAGGGCGAATACAAAGAAGAAGTGGCAAAAGCCGACGAAACGCCGGTCGGAGCCTGGTTCTCTTATTACGAAATGTCTACCAACGATATCGCCTATAACCAGAACGATATCCTCAGTTACTCAATCTACGTAGAAAACTATACCGGAGGGGCGCATGGCTCGCATGCGACCGCCAACCATGTCATCAACATGAAAACCGGTACTCCGGTTACGGAATCCGATATTTTCATCGAAGATTTCCAGGACGACCTGGCGCAGATCCTTGTAGACCGGATCGCCAAACAGAACAGCGTGGAGAATGCCAAGGATCTGGAAAACATCGGTTTCTTCAGCATCGACGAGATTTTCCCGAACAACAACTTCCTGATCGACGAGAATGGGATTACCTATACATTTAATGAATATGAGATAGCAGCCTATGTGGTCGGCGCAACGAGTGTACATCTCCCTTATGAAGAGATACAGTACCTGCTCAAGAAAGAGAGTCCGATCGCACATCTGGCATTTTAAATACAATTTATGGAACTGATAAAAACTTATTTTCCGGAGCTAAACGAAACGCAACTTGCACAATACGAAGCTCTGTACGACTTATATACAGACTGGAATGCAAAGATTAACGTCATATCGCGCAAAGATATCGAGAATCTTTATCCGCATCATGTACTCCATTCGCTGGGGCTAACCAAAATGATGAAATTCAAAAACGGTTCTACCGTAATGGATATCGGTACGGGAGGCGGATTTCCGGGTATTCCGCTGGCTATCTTCTTTCCTGAAGTACAATTCCATCTGGTAGACAGTATCGGAAAAAAGATCAAGGTCGGGCAAGCCGTTGCCGAAGCGATCGGTTTGAAAAATGTCACTTTCCGCCATTGCCGCGCCGAAGAAGAAAAGCAACTGTTCGATTTTGTTGTCAGCCGGGCTGTTATGCCGCTGGGCGATCTGGTTAAAATTTCCCGTAAAAACATACGGAAGGAACAACAGAACGCACTGCCGAATGGTTTAATATGTCTGAAAGGAGGTGAGTTGGAACACGAAATACAGGCTTTTCGGAAACAAGCGATTGTTGTCGAGTTAGGCGACCATTTCAAAGAAGAATTTTTTAGTACTAAAAAAGTAGTTTACGTACCATTATGATCACAATAAAAGCGTTTGAGTTCAATTACTTCCAGGAAAACACATTCGTGTTGTATGATGATACCAAAGAGGCGGTTATTATCGATTGCGGATGCCTTCGTCCGTCGGAAGAAAAAGAATTAAGTGATTTCATTGCAGAGAACAAACTGACGGTAAAGCATCTGTTATGTACTCACTTGCATCTGGACCATATCTTTGGTAATCCGTTCGTATTCAAAACATATGGGCTGTCGCCGCAGGCACACAGGCTCGATGTGGAACAGCTTCCACCTCCCGACAAGCAGGCGCAGGCTTTCGGATTGCCGGGACATTATCAGCATATTCCGGTCCAGAAACTATTGGTCGGCAATGAAGTGATCAAGTTCGGCCATTCGGAGCTGCTGGTACTGACTGTTCCCGGTCATTCTCCCGGAAGTGTTGCCTTCTATAATAAGAAGAACGGTTTCGCCATCGTGGGAGATGCCTTATTTGCCGGAAGCATCGGGCGTACAGACTTGTGGGGCGGCAATCAGGAAGTATTGATCGCTGCCATCAACGACAAGTTGTTGTCACTGCCGGACGAAACGGTCATTTACCCCGGACATGGCCCGGAAACGAGAGTTATCGACGAAAAATTAAACAATCCTTATTTATAAAACACATTAAATACTATGGACACAAATAAATTTGTAAACCGCCACGTCGGCATTGCAAAGGAAGATATTCCGGCTATGCTTGAAGCTATCGGTGTTAAATCGGTTGACGAACTGATTGACCAGACAATCCCGGCCAATATTCGTCTGAAAGAACCTCTGAACCTTCCGGAGCCAATGACTGAAAGGGAGTTTGCAGAACATATCGCAGAACTTGCCTCCAAAAACGAAGTCTTCACATCTTACATCGGAATGGGATGGTATGACACAGTTTGTCCTGCTCCTATCCAGCGCAATGTTTTTGAAAATCCGGTATGGTACACTTCATATACCCCGTATCAGGCGGAAGTTTCTCAGGGACGCCTCGAAGCGTTGCTGAACTTCCAGACTGTCATCAGTGAACTGACAGCTCTGCCCCTGACCAACTGTTCTCTATTGGACGAAGCTACCGCAGCTGCAGAGGCTGCCACGATGTTTTACGGAACTCGCAGCCGCGCACAGGTAAAGGCAGGAGCTAACACTTTATTTGTAGATGAAAATGTTTTTGAATCTACATTGGCCGTGATCCGTACACGTATGGTTCCGCAGGGAATCAATGTTGTGGTCGGCAATTACAAGACATTTACATTCACTCCTGAAGTATTCGGTGCGATCGTACAATTCCCGAATGCAGACGGTTCGGTTGAAGATTACAAAGAATTCATCGCGAAAGCCAATGCGAACGAAACCCGTGTTGCCGTGGCTGCCGACCTGATGAGCCTGGTATTGCTGACTCCTCCGGGAGAATGGGGTGCCGATGTCGTATTCGGTAGCAGCCAGCGTTTCGGTGTACCGATGTTCTACGGCGGTCCTTCTGCTGCATTCTTCGCTACGAAAGATGAATACAAACGTGCTATCCCGGGACGTATCATCGGTATCTCGAAAGATGCTTACGGACACCCGGCTTACCGTCTGGCTTTACAGACACGCGAACAGCATATCAAACGCGAAAAGGCGACCTCCAACATCTGTACCGCACAGGCTTTACTGGCAACAATGGCCGGATTCTACGCTGTATATCACGGAGCAGATGGTTTGCGCAACATCGCCGGACGTATCCATGCTTCTGCCGGATTCCTGGCTGCCGAATTGGAAAAGTTAGGCTACAAACAGCTGAATAAAGATTATTTCGATACCTTGAAGATCGAATTACCTGCCAACGTATCCATCAACGCGCTCCGCGAGATCGCATTGGAATGCAAGGTGAACCTTCGCTACTTCGAAGGCGGTCAGGTAGGCATCAGTATCGACGAAACAACACAGCCTACCGATATAGGCGTATTGTTGTATATCTTTGCCGGTGCTGCCGGAAAAGATTATATGCTGGAAGAAGCGATCCCGGAAAAGACTTATTTCGATCCGAAATTCGCCCGTACTTCGGACTTCCTGCAAGAAGATGTATTCAAGAAATATCGTACGGAAACCGAGTTGATGCGTTACATCACCCGTCTGGGACGCAAAGACGTGTCGCTGGCTCAGTCAATGATCTCTCTGGGATCATGTACGATGAAGCTGAATGCTGCTTCTGAAATGCTTCCGTTAAGCCGTGCAGAGTTTATGAATATTCACCCGTATGCCCCGGAAGAACAGGTAGAAGGTTACAAAGAGCTGATCGAGAACCTATGCTGCTACCTGGCTGAGATCACCGGATTCAAAGGTGTTACCTTACAACCGAACTCAGGTGCTGCCGGCGAATATACAGGTCTCCGTGTTATCCGCGCTTACCAGGAAAGCATCGGACAAGGACATCGCAATATCGTATTGCTACCTGCTTCGGCTCACGGTACAAACCCGGCGAGTGCCATCCAGTGCGGTTATGCGACTGTTACCGTTAAATGTGACGAGAACGGCAATATCGACCTGGAAGATTTCCGTGCCAAAGCGGAAGCTAACAAGGAGAATCTGGCTGCCAGCATGATCACTTATCCGTCTACACACGGTATTTTTGAAGCCGACATTAAAGAAATGTGCGACATCGTTCACGCTTGCGGCGGTCAGTTATATATGGACGGTGCCAACATGAACGCCCAGGTAGGATTGACAAATCCGGGAACCATCGGCGCAGACGTTTGCCACCTGAACCTGCACAAGACATTTGCATCGCCTCACGGTGGTGGCGGCCCGGGTGTCGGTCCGATCTGCGTAGCCGAACATCTGGTTCCGTTCCTGCCTTCTCACCCGGTGGTCTGGGGCAGCGATCTGAATACGGTTTCTGCCGCTCCCTACGGAAGTGCCGGTATCCTGCCGATCACATACGCTTATATCCGCATGCTGGGTACAGAAGGATTGGAAACCGTTACAAAAACAGCCATCCTGAATGCGAACTATCTGGCTTCTAAATTCAAAGATACTTACGGTATCGTTTATACAGGTGCCACAGGACGTGTCGGCCATGAGTTGATCCTCGAATGCCGCGGCGTAAAAGAAGCATCCGGTATCGACGAAGGCGATATCGCCAAACGTCTGATGGACTTCGGTTACCATGCTCCTACGCTCTCATTCCCGGTACACGGTACCTTGATGGTCGAACCGACCGAAAGCGAAAGCAAAGCCGAACTCGACCGCTTCGCCGAAGTAATGGACTGCATCTGGAAAGAGATCAAAGAAGTAGAAGAAGGTAAGGCATCCAAAGAAGATAATGTGCTCAAAAATGCTCCGCATCCTGAATACGAAGTAACAGCCGATGAATGGAAGCATGAATACCCTCGTAGTAAAGCAGCTTTCCCGCTGGAATGGTTGCATGACAGTAAATTCTGGATCAATGTGGCACGCGTAGACAATGCATACGGCGACCGTAACCTGATCCCGACTCTCTGTGCTTGTGAAATTTAATAACAAACAAATCTGAATGAAAAAAGTATTTATCGCTTTAGCAGCCGTTGCCCTTCTGGCAACGGCTTGCACGAAAGCACCGGAATCAAAAATCAAAGTGTACGGCTGGCAAGGCGAAGGTGGTAACACGACCGAAGAGACCTTACAAGCCGATTTTAGTAAATGGAAATCTCATGGCCTGGACGGTATGTGCTATAATGCCGGACACGACTTACAGAAAATTCAGCGTGCAGCGAAAGTCGCTCATGCAAACGGCATGGAGTATCATGCCTGGATCCCTGCCATGCTGCAAGGGGATATGGATTCAACCCTTTATGCCGTAAACCGTAAAGGTGAACCTGCTTACGAAGTACAGGCATATGTTCCTTATTACAAATGTCTTTGCCCGAACCATGAAGGTACGGCAGAATTCCTGACTGACCTGTATGGCAAAGTGGCTGATATCCCGGAAGTGGATTATGTCCACCTAGACTACATCCGCTATGTAGACGTGATCCTGGCAAAAGGTCTTTGGGAAAAATACGGCTTAGTGATGGATGAAGAATATCCGACTGCCGACTATTGCTATTGCGATAAATGTGTAGCCGACTTCAAAGCTGCTACCGGCATCGACATCAAATCGGTTGAAGATCCTTCCAAATGTAAAGAATGGGCACAATTCCGCTGCGACCTGATCACGAAGCTGGTCGACCGCATTGCCGATACTGTTCACGCAAAAGGTAAGAAGGTAAGTGCTGCCGTATTCCCCGGTCCTGACTCTCATGCCAAATGGATGGTTCGCCAGGAATGGAACAAATGGAATATCGATGCATTCTTCCCGATGAACTACAACGATTTCTATCTGGAAGATGCTGCCTGGGTAGGCGAAGTGACCAAAGAAGAAGTGAACTCTGTCAAGGGGGAAAAACCTGTTTACAGCGGTCTGTTCATCTGTCGTGACTGGCAAAACAAAGCCAACATCAAAGATCCGGAAGGACACGGATTAATCCCATCAGAGATCGAAGAAGCCGTTCGCGGATCGATGGAAGCCGGTGCAGCCGGTGTAGCCCTGTTCACACCAGGTAGCATGACTGACGAACACTGGAAGGCTTTCGACAAGGCTATTCATCAAACTTACACTGTAAAGAAATAAAAAAAGACTTACACGAAATGTAAATACACGCAGGTATACGCAGCTCTAATTTTCTCATCTGCCTATACCTGCGTTTTACGTTTTATATTCTATATTCTAAAAACAAATAACTATCATATGAATACAACGACAAAGAAAGAGAAAATCAAATTCAGTAAAGCGTTTTGGGTAGCCAATACCGTCGAACTATTTGAGCGTGCTGCCTACTACGGCGTATTTATCGTAATAACCCTTTATCTCAGCCGCATCCTCGGGTTCAACGACATACAGGCGGCAACTATCGCCGGAACATTCTCTGCATTTCTTTATTTTCTTCCAACTTTCGCCGGTGCATTGGCCGATAAGATCGGATTCCGTAATTCCATGCTGCTGGCTTTTTCTTTACTGACCATCGGTTATGCCGGTTTAGGACTTTATCCTACCTGGCTTCAGTCTGCCGGACTGGTCGAATACGGGACTACGACTACATTTACCGGATTGCTTGAAAGTAATCTTCGTTATGGGATTATCCCGATCATGATACTGATCGTTATCGGCGGCTCATTCATCAAGAGTGTGATCTCCGGAACGGTAGCCAAAGAAACGACTCCCGAAACCCGTGCCAAAGGTTTCTCCATATTCTATGCAATGGTAAATATCGGAGCTTTCTCCGGCAAAACGATTGTAAAACCATTGCGCGAAGCATTAGGGAACGAAGGATTAATCACCCTCAACTATTTCTCCGCTTCGATGACTTTTCTCGCCTTACTTGCGATCTGGTTCTTCTATAAAAGCAGCCAGCACTCGGGAGAAGGAAAGACATTCGGACAGATATGGAAAGCATTGATCAAAGTATGTACAAACGGACGCCTGATCACGCTAATCATCATCATCTCCGGATTCTGGATGGTTCAGCACCAGTTGTATGCAACCATGCCTAAGTATGTTTTACGTCTGGCAGGCGAAGGGGCTTCTCCCTCCTGGTATGCCAACGTAAACCCGTTGGTGGTTGTGCTGACCGTTAATCTGGTCACCCAGTTAATGCGTAAAAAGACAGCACTGACCTCTATGACATTCGGCATGTTCATTATGCCGATATCCGCACTTTGTATGGCTTCGGGAAATATGCTCGATGGAAATACAACGATTCTGGGTATGCATCCGGTTGCCTTTATGATGGTAGTCGGTATCGTTTTCCAAGGATTGGCTGAGACATTTATATCTCCCCGTTTCCTCGAATATTTCTCATTACAAGCCCCCAAAGGAGAAGAAGGGTTATATCTAGGCTTCAGTCATCTCCACTCGTTCCTGTCGTCCATTCTCGGATTCGGATTATCAGGTTTCTTACTAAGCAAATATTGTCCGGAGCCGACCCTGTTCGCTACGCATGAAGAATGGGTGGCAGCCAGTGCCAATGCCCATTATATCTGGTATTATTTCGGTGCAATCGCCCTCGTTTCGGCATTCGCCCTGATCATTTACGGGCAAGTGGTGAAACGATTGGATGCTGGGAAAGGGTAGGAAAAAAGAAACAAATAATTTTATTAAAAAGAAGAGAGACTATGTTATTCTTGACATAGTCTCTCTGTATACATACTTCACCGAAAAAACCGGTTACAAGTTCTTTATCCATCTTTTCCCGGACTTCGTGTAGGATGTCCAAAGAAGCAAAATTACCACAATGACATCTACAACAATAAAAAGAAATCCTAATGTTGTCATACCTTCTATTTTAAAATTTTATTCGCAAATAAAGCCAATACTATAGTTCCAAACACACCTCCCAGAACAATATACCATTGAATATGATTCTGAGGATTTCCATACAATGGAACAACACCTCCAATCACAATACCCGCAAAAATTAATTTTGCCAAATCATAAACAAACTTGCAGAGATTCTCTTTTCGAACTATATTCAGTTCCTTTTCCTCTCGCTTCAATTCCTGTTGAAAACTCCATTTTCCCATATGCTAAGATTTTTATCGATTCAAAGGTAAAATTAATCATCTACACAACAAAGAATATATGAAAAAACCTGTCTCAGAGTGCTCAAAAAACCCTAAAGTGTGCACATTTCAGGTTAAAGTTGTTTGATATAAAGAATGTTTGACTACTTTTGCAATCGGTAATTTTTTTACTAATTACCGAATAATTTTCAGACAATAGAAATCTAATATTCCTATTTAATATGAGTTTAAGAATTATTGTTTTAGCGAAGCAGGTTCCGGACACACGCAACGTGGGAAAGGATGCGATGAAAGAAGACGGCACGGTAAACCGTGCCGCACTTCCCGCCATCTTTAACCCGGAAGACCTGAACGCATTGGAACAGGCTCTGCGCCTGAAAGATGCCTACCCCGGATCAACTGTTACATTACTGACTATGGGCCCGGGACGTGCCGCCGAAATTATCCGTGAAGGTTTATACCGCGGAGCAGACGGCGGCTTTTTGTTAACCGACCGCGCCTTTGCCGGAGCCGATACACTGGCTACTTCATACGCTTTGGCTACGGCTATCAAAAAAATTAATGATTATGACATCATCATCGGTGGCCGTCAGGCTATCGACGGAGATACAGCACAGGTTGGTCCCCAGGTAGCAGAAAAGCTGGGATTGACACAGATCACTTACGCTGAAGAAATCCAGAATGTGGATGAAGCAGCACGCCGTATCACCGTTAAACGTCATATCGACGGAGGCGTAGAAACCGTAGAAGGTCCGCTGCCTATCGTCATCACAGTAAACGGCTCGGCAGCTCCCTGCCGTCCGCGCAATGCCCGACTGGTACAGAAATACAAACGTGCCATGGGTGCACAGGAAAAAGCAGCCCACCCGACAGCCTGCCATCCGGACGTTCCGAGCGAACTGCCGTATGCAAATCTTTACGAAAAACGTCCGTATCTGAATATCCAGGAATGGAGCGTGAACGATGTAAACGGAGATCTGACACAGTGCGGTCTGTCCGGTTCACCTACAAAGGTAAAGACTATACAGAATATCGTGTTCCAGGCAAAGGAAAGCAAAACGCTGACCAGCGCGGATAAGGATATAGAAGAGATGATTGTTGAACTGTTAGCTAACCATACCATCGGATAAGATTATGAATAACGTATTTGTATATTGTGAGATTGAAGGCACAACCATTGCCGATGTAAGTCTCGAACTTCTGACCAAAGGTCGTAAGTTAGCGAATCAGTTAGGCTGCCAGCTGGAAGCAGTTGTTGCCGGTAGCGGCCTCGAAGGTATAGAAAGCCAGGTACTGCCTTACGGCGTCGACAAAGTACACGTGTTCGATGCTCCGGGCCTGTTCCCTTACACTTCATTACCCCATTCTTCTGTCCTGATCAACCTGTTCAAGGAAGAAAAACCTCAGATCTGCCTGATGGGTGCTACCGTTATCGGTCGCGACCTGGGTCCTCGTGTATCTTCTGCACTGACCAGCGGTCTGACTGCAGACTGTACTTCATTGGAGATCGGTCCTCACGAAGATAAACGGGCAGGTATCACATATGAAAACCTGTTGTATCAGATCCGTCCAGCTTTCGGTGGTAACATCGTGGCAACCATCATCAACCCGGAACACCGTCCTCAGATGGCTACCGTTCGCGAAGGAGTGATGAAGAAAGAGATCCTGGATGCCAATTATAAAGGCGAAGTGGTAAAACACGACGTAGCAAAATATGTATCCGATGCTGATTATGTAGTAAAAGTGATCGACCGTCACGTTGAAAAAGCGAAACACAACCTGAAAGGTGCTCCTATCGTAGTTGCCGGAGGTTATGGCGTAGGGTCGAAAGAAAACTTCAACCTGCTGTTCGAATTAGCTAAAGAACTCCATGCAGAAGTAGGTGCCAGCCGTGCTGCTGTCGACGCCGGTTTCTGTGACCACGACCGCCAGATCGGACAGACCGGTCTGACCGTTCGCCCGAAACTCTATATCGCTTGCGGTATTTCCGGACAGATCCAGCACATTGCCGGTATGCAGGACGCAGGTATTATCATCTCTATCAACAACGACGAGAACGCTCCGATCAACACCATTGCTGACTATGTGATCAACGGTTCGGTTGAAGAAGTGATCCCGAAGATGATCAAGTATTACAAACAGAACAGTAAATAAGATATGGCTAACTTTTATTTAGATAATCCCAGCATGAAACATCACCTGCATCACCCGTTGATGCAGCGGATCGTAGAGCTGAAAGAACGCGGCTATGCCGACAAGGATAAATTTGACTATGCTCCTCAGGATTTCGAAGATGCAATGGACAGCTACGAAAAGGTACTGGAAATTGTAGGTGAAATCTGTGGTGAGATCATCGCTCCCAATGCTGAGGGCGTAGACCATGAAGGCCCGTCTGTTGCCAACGGACGTGTGACGTATGCCAAAGGTACCCAGGAAAACCTGGATGCCGTACGCAAAGCCGGCCTGATGGGTATCGCAATGCCCCGCCGTTACGACGGTCTGAACTTCCCGATCGTTCCTTACATCATGGCAGCCGATATGGTATCGCGTGCCGATGCAGGTTTTGAAAACCTTTGGGGATTGCAGGACTGTGCGGAAACATTATACGAATTCGGTAACGACGACCAGCGTCAGCGTTATATCCCGCGTGTTTGTGCCGGAGAAACGATGTCGATGGACCTGACAGAGCCGGATGCAGGTTCCGACCTGCAGTCTGTTATGCTGAAAGCTACTTACTGCGAAAAGGACGATTGCTGGTATCTGAACGGAGTAAAACGTTTCATTACCAACGGTGATGCCGATATTCACCTGGTACTGGCACGTTCCGAAGAAGGCACACGCGACGGTCGTGGTTTGTCCATGTTCATCTACGACAAACGCAACGGTGGTGTGAATGTTCGCCGTATCGAGAACAAGATGGGTATCAAAGGATCCCCTACTTGCGAATTGGTATTCAAGAATGCTAAAGCCGAACTTTGCGGTGACCGCAAACTAGGTTTGATCAAATATGTAATGGCATTGATGAACGGTGCCCGTCTGGGTATCATGGCACAGGCCGTAGGTTTGAGCGAAGCGGCTTACCGCGAAGGTTATACCTATGCAACAGAGCGTAAACAGTTCGGCAAAGCGATCATCGAATTCCCGGCTGTATATGAAATGGTAGCCCTGATGCGTGCCAAAGCGGATGCTTCCCGTTCCATGCTTTACGAAACTGCTCGTTTCGTAGACGTTTACAAGGCGTTGGACGATATATCCAAAGAACGTAAGCTGACTCCGGAAGAACGTCAGGAAATGAAGAAATACAGCAAACTGGCTGATGCATATACACCGATGGGTAAAGGTATGACCACCGAATATGCCAACCAGAATGCATATGACGCGATCCAGATCCACGGTGGTTCAGGTTTTATGAAAGACTATGCCTGCGAACGTATCTACCGTGATGCCCGTATCACAAACATCTACGAAGGTACTACCCAGTTGCAGGTGGTTGCAGCGATCCGCCACGTCACCACAGGTACTTACCTGGCTCAGATCCGTGAATACGAAGCCATCGAATACAAACCGGAACTGGAAGGTCTGAAGAACAAGCTGAAAGCAATGACTGACAAGTACGAAAAAGTAGTTGCCGCGGTTACAGAAACCAAAGACAACGAATACATCGACTTCCAGGCACGCCGTATGGTAGAAGCTGCCGCTCATTGTGTCTTCGGTTACCTGCTACTGCAGGATGCCAACAAAGACGACAGTTACCGCCGTTCAGCCGAAGTATATATCAACTACGGCCAGGCAGAAGTTGACAAGATCGAATCTTTCATCAACAACTTCAACCGCGAAGATCTGGCGTATTACAGACAAGCATAATACAACCATCTCATAAAAAAGAAAATCCGGGTATCGTTTGATATCCGGATTTTTTATTTCAAAAAAGGCAGGTGTTATCGATGGTAATGCCATAACATCCATTGCATAAATCCTCGTAACGATAAATAAATCAGGAATGCCATCCATAATGCATGGTTTCCCATTATTCCGTAAAACAGATAATAGACAACGAAGAATGTTCCTGAAGCGACCAGCATCGAATAAAGCATCAGGCGGGTAGCCGTAGCCCCGATCAGGATGCCATCCCAAAGGAAAGCGGCAAAACCGGCCAATGGGATAGCCAGCACCCAGTAATAATAAGTTCCGGCAGCCTCTATGACTGTCGTGTCGTTGGTCAATAAACCCAGAAAGCCTTGACCGCCTATCATATACAGAATTGTAAAGGATAATGATAAACCCCATCCCCAACGGAATAATAGCCGGATCATCCTTTGTAATCCATTCCGGTTCTGTGCACCGACATAACGCCCTGTCATCGCTTCGCCGGCATAGGCAAAGCCATCCATAATATAAGAAAACAAGGTGAATAACTGCATTAATAAGGTATTGACAGCCAATACGACATCTCCCTGCCGCGCCCCTGTCGACGTGAAAAAGGTTGTGACAGCCACCAGGCACAACGTACGGAAAAAGATATCGCTATTTACCTGGAAGAAACGATGCATAGCTGTCCAGCCCAGGATCTCCCGCCAGCGAAAAGGAATTTTCAATCTTCCGTAATAACGTAGCCAAAGCAGTAAAGCCATAAATAGTCCGGCATATTGGGCAATCAGCGTACCCAATGCCACACCCTCGATCTTCATATCCAACAGATAGACAAAAGCCAGACTCGCCACGATATTCACTATATTTTGTGTAATCGCGATAAACATCGGGAAACGGGAATTCTGCATGCCGATAAACCACCCGGCAAAACCATACAACCCCAGTACAGCGGGTGCTCCCCATACACAGATACTAAAATAAACCGTAGCCAACTCGCGAACCTCGGCAGTAGCATCTATCAAAAGAAAAGCGACTTTCCGAATCGGATACTGAAGCAGTAACAGGCATAAAGCGATAAAAAGTCCTACTCCCACCGCCCTCAACAAAACACGGGTCACCTCGTTCAGATCACGTTTACCAAATGCCTGCGAAGTCATCCCACTCGTCCCCATCCGCAGGAAACCAAACAACCAATAGATTATATTAAACAGCATCCCTCCCACTGCGATCGCTCCGATGTAGGAAGCCGATCCCAGATGCCCCACAATGGCGACATCGATCAGTCCCAATAGAGGAACGGTTATATTTGAGACAATAGAGGGTATTGCTAGTTGAAGTATCTTTTTGTTCATATTACATCCTTATATTGACATGCAAAGATACAGATTTGTTTGCATTTTATCAGATTTGTATCATCTGCAACAACAATGCCGAACAGCTTTCATACAAATGTTTCACTTATCTCATCTGTCATCTGCAACAAATACACATAACAAACTATTGAACAACGAATTTACGGTTGCAGACTCAACTATTTATCTGCAACCGCATCTGCCACCTGTCACCCCTTTACTTTATTTTTACGACAGAATAGCAAGTACCGCGTCGGGTACGCCGGGAAGGATACTTGTTTTTCTGTAACAGGCGACCGAAATAAGATAACCGTTTATTCCCCAACTTCACACCACTCATCTTTTGCAGATAAAGGATTATTTCAATCGGAGAAAAACATTCACAATCTTCATCCGGCAAAGCGGGACGGAAATATTGCAAAAGCAATTGTTCTTCGACAGGCATTTGCTGAAAAGCCTCATTATTCTTTGTCGTCGAAAACTCTTCTTCGGAAGTAAACCAGTAACGCTCTCCGGAAGCTAAAGCGGCTGATGCCTGTGCATACAATTGCTCGTAATTTACCGTAGACGAATGATCGATCGTACCTGTTATTTCAATACAAATAAAACGCCGGCTTCCGGTCGGGTCGGATAATAAATCGTAATTATTGCAGGTCGCAATGAAAGAAGCATAACGATGCAGCGCATCGACACTCCGCTTATAAGGCTGACGGGCATTGACTACCGGCTTTTGAAGGACATGCTTCAAAAAACTCTGATAAGCGGAACTAACCGAGTCGAACTCGTCGATATTGATCAGTGCAAAACGACTTAACATCAACTCCGCATTTCGCTTGTTCCCGAAATCAATGCTATCGGTATAATATAGACGCAGGGAAGGAGGTAACAAATTCCGGCACCAGGTAGACTTGCCGCATCCCTGCGGACCTACCAACAATGGCAACGAACTGTTCGCATGCAAATGTTCGCGCCTGCGCCAATGCATAACCATACTCAGAAACCAAATATAAAACAAATCGCGCCAATCCGGATTAGCAGTCGGCAATGTATCTGCCAAAGCACGAATATGATCCTTTCCGTCCCAGACAGGCAAATGATCCAGAAAATCATCCAATGGGTGAAAGACCGGTGCGCGATCCGAATAAACATACCGTTTCACATCCCTGTCCCACAATGCCAACCCCTCCGCCTGAGCATTCAACCCGATACTATTCAATACGGTATCTGTTATCGGAGCAAACTGAATATAATAAGATCCGCGGGCACGAAACTCGACCTCCCCGGTCAGCATATTACGCCGGAATTCATAACGCCGCTTCATAAACTCAGCCGTTTTAACAGCCATCAATTGTTCCTGGGATACAATAAACTTCTTCCCGAAATTCCTGGATAATTGATAAGCCGTATGTATCGTTTCCCTTATTTCCTCTTCAAAAAAGGTCAGATCCTGGTATATCATCGTCCAACGAACAGCATCTTCTTCCGGGATACCCGAATGGAAACAGTTTTCAGCCAACCGGATCAGAAAAGGCCTGACCTCTCTCCCTTCATCCAGCCCTCCGGTCTTGTCCAACGCATCCTGTACACAGGCATTATACAAACGGGAAATAATATGGCTACGCTCATAACCCGGCATTAATCGCAGTAATGGGTCTTCATTTTTCTCAACCGCCTCCCTGTAGGTAATTTCAGAAGACAGCTGCATCGGTTGCTCCAATGTCAATGGGATAGCCGAAGGATTATAATAAAGTTCCGGATCATACGAGAACCTGCACCCTTGCTCCAAAGACGGATTTTCAAACGGAATATCACATTGTAACTGACCACGGTAATAATTCACCGTACGCCGGCAGGCTGCTGCATGAAACAATTCTGCCAACTCTTTCGTTTGCGGCAAAGAACCATCCGGCAGGGTAAACAGAACCAGTATTTTCACACTTTTCCCACTTGATCCGGTAAAAGCCGCCAGCGTCTGCGGAGCTTCAGAAGCTAATTTCTTTATCTTTTCCACTTCCCGGCGATCTGCCAGATTATTGACCTGTACCAAAACGACTCCATTGTACGAGCTGAAATACAGTTCATTCTCTTTTTTCCTGAACTTAGCAGCAAACAGTAAAACAGGGATCTTATCGGCATGGACATTTTTGCGACCAGGCATTATGCTTTTCAGTGACTCTCTCAACAATGCTATTTCTCTGCTATACTCTTCATTGGCCATCGTTGCCATTACAGCATCCAACTCTATATTTTTCAGCGACTTTCCATCACCTTTCATTTGTGTTACTTTCATAAATACCCTTTATTTTATTTGAGGTGTGTGACAGATAACAGATGCTGTTGCAGATAGCACCTCATCATCTGCCACACCTAATAAAATATCTTTCAGCCATCTACCAACAATAGTGGCAGATGACAGATAAATTCCCAAAACTTTATGTATAAACGATTATTTCAGCTTCGTGAATTCAATATCACTCAGCTTTTCTTTCAGTTTCGGACTGGGTTTAAAGCTGATACTTTTCAATTTGATCGATTCGGCACGTATTTTAGAAGGAACTTCCACTTCCCGGTTCGGTTGGGCGGTGATACTGAACGTACCCAAACCGTCTATTGTAACGGTATAGCCATCTTTCAGATGAAATGCAATCATACGGGTCAGGTTTTCGATCATTCCTTTCACTTCTCCATAGTTGAAGGTGCTGGCATCGGCCATCTGTTCTGCCAGGGCGTCGAGATTAACATTACCGTTGCTTACGGTGGTTACTGAGTACTTCACCTGCTCTTTATTGGTAATATTGTCATTGATTTTCGTGAGTTTGTACTTTACAGCCATGCGGTTCCCTTTCTTTTAGATTTAATATTACTACTAGTTATATCATAGCTTACCACCTTCTATATCAAAGGTTACAATCCGGTAATATCAGCCTGTACAGGATAGTCGATTATGGTGTATAGGATAATCGGATAAAGTGTACACCGTGGTCTGCCGAGGTGTAGAGGATGGCTTTACTAAGTCAGGACTAAAGATATAAAATATCGGGAGAAAAGCAATAGTTTTCGGTAGTATTCTTTCTAATAAACAGTGAGGAAGAGCTTTTCAGCCATACTGTCAAAGAAATGACAGCGGTTAAAACTCTTCCTCCGCTATATATAAAGGCGTTCCAAGTATTAAATGGCACGCAGAATCACACAGATCAATAGCCCGGATTCTGTTCCAGTTTCGGATTCTTATCTATGCTACTCTGGGGGATCGGCAAGTAACGGTTCTTTGCGGAGAACTGGCGGTTTTCGATGAACTCCGAGCCTTTTACGACAGCACGTTTGTAAGAATCCGTTTCATTGTAGTCGATAGTACCGGAAATACGGTTCAATGTACCGTTCAATACTGTCTCAGCCAGCATTTTATTATTGGCATCTTTCCAACGCAGAATATCAGCACGACGCAAACCCTCACCGGCAAACTCGACAGCCCGTTCGCGGCGGATCAGTTCACGCAATTGGTCTTTAGATGCATACTTCGCCCTGTCTACCACCGGCATACCTGCACGGGTACGGATCTGATCCAGATAGTCGTACACCTGAGCCGAAGGACCGTTCAACTCGTTTTCGGCTTCAGCATAAGAAAGCAATACCTCGGCATAACGGAATACGATCACACAAGCTCCGGTATTCCATACATTGGGATATTGTTCAAACGGGTCCAGGTATTTCGCCCAGGTAAGAGCCGTCTTGGAAGCATTGTCCGTATAGGTCGGATAGTTGATGTTCTTCCCGCCTTCCGGTGTCAGTTCGTCCAGTGTATTCAATACCTCACCTCTCCAGTCCTGTCCCGGGAACAGGATGGTCATTTCCATACGGGGATCGCGGTTGGCGAACGGATGAGCCGCATCGTACAGGCTCGACTCTTCCTTCGTTTTACCGTCCGTCATTTCATACATATCCACCAGGTTCTGAGTCGGAACGATAGACGACCAGCCGGCATCCTTGTTGTTATACATCTGGCCTATCGTACCCAGACCGAAGGTATTGGGAATACGTTGGTCGGCAATGATAATTTCTTTCGAGTCGACACCGGTCAGTTTGAACAGGTTGGAGAAATCAGGATCGAGCTCATACTGTTTCAGGTCGATGATAGCCTGGGCAGCCTCTTTGGCTTTCTGCCATTCGCCATAATACAAGGCTTCACGCATTTTAATAGCTAAAACGCCACCTTTGGCAATACGTCCGCGTTCGGAAGGAACCGTATTGATACCGGCCAGGGCATCATCCAGGTCCTGAGCGATCTGTTTACGCACTTCTTCTTCCGTATTACGGGGCACCTGGGCCTCCTCGGCCGTCAGGTAAGAGTCGATGATAGGCACACCGCCATACCACCAGTTCATCAGGAAGTATTTGTAAGCACGGATCGCCTTGGCTTGTGCGATCAGGTCTTTTTTCTTTTCTTCCGATTTGAACTCTACGTTATCGATATTATCGAGTACCGTATTACAACGGCGGATAATGGTAAAACTATAGAACGAAGCACCTGTATTGGAGCTTGACAAAGAGCCGTCTCCCCACGGACGCCATCCTTCCCAGGAGAAGTTGTTATACCCCAGATCGGAACCGCAATCCAGATACAGGATCGAGCCCGGATCCCACAAACCGTTATAACATCCTACCACAAAGCTTTCGGCATCGGCCTCTGTCTTCCAGGTAGTGGAAGGCGACAGGGCATCATGTGGAGCTGTATCTAAAAAGTCAGAGCAGGAGGCAGACAAAAGAGCTACTCCGGCCAATAAATATATAGATAATCGTTTCATAAAATTCAACTTATATTAGATAATCATTAATCATTTAGAAGGTAACATTAACACCGAATGAATGGGTTGTCGATAAAGGATAGCTCGACAAACGCGTACTTACAGTTTCCGGGTCTACATTCAACGGCATAGAGTCGAATGTTAACAGGTTTTCTGCCGAATAATACACTCTCAGGTTCTGGATACCTGCTTTTTCCAGGAGTCCTTTCGGGAAAGTATATCCCAACTGGGCCGTTTTCAGACGCAGATAGCTTGTGTTCATTACCCAGAAATCGGAGAAAACGACGGATGCTTCACTCGGTGACATACGGGCTTCCGCAACGCGAGGCATACTTGCGTTCTTATTTTCGGGTGTCCATGAGTCCAACCAGGCTGTCGACGGGTGGCCGGCACTCCCTGAGAATTCACCGAAAGCTTCTTTTGTATAAGCAAAACCGACATTCGCAGCACCTGTAAAGTTCAGGGTAAGGTCGAAGTTCTTATAACCGGCGTTCAGGTTCAGACCGAAAGTCATCACCGGGTCTTTTGTCTTATATAGTTCGCGGTCTTCAGCCGTGATCTTACCGTCGCCGTTCGTATCCACATACTTCAGGTCGCCGCCTTTGAACTTAAGACCGAACGGATAGCCGTCCTGTCCGGCATATTTATCCATCCAGGCCTGTGCTTCGTCATCCGACTGGAAGAAACCGTCGGTTCTGTACACATACCATGAATTGATCGGCGAACCGACCTGGCGCATGAAGTCGCCGTCTGCCATACGGTTTACACCGCCCAGGTTTTCAATCTTGTTCTTATTGTAGGCAAAGTTACCGACAACGCCCAGTTTCCAGTCGCCCCAGGTATTGTTGTAACCCAACTGGATTTCAACACCGCGGTTACGCATAGCACCGACATTGTCTTTGTAAGCTCCCAATGCAAATTCGGTCGGCACAGGTACTTCCATGATAATATCCGTCGTCTTACGATCGTAATAATCGAAAGTGAAGCTGATCTTATCATTGATTATAGCATCCAGTCCCAGCCCCCAGGTGGTCGACTTTTCCCATGAAAGGTCTTCGATCTTATAACTTCCCTGATAATAACCGGTTGTCAGCGAACCGCCCATCGGATAATTTGCCCCCAGGTTATAGGTATTCAGCCAGGGATAGAAGTCACCGCCGGTAGGTGTTCCGTCACTCAATGCATCCTGGTTACCGAGCATACCCCACGATCCGCGGATCTTCAGGCTGTTCAACCAGTCTCTCGTATTTTCCATAAAACTCTCTTCGCTGATACGCCATGCGGCAGAGAAAGAAGGGAAATAGCCCCAACGGTGTCCGGGAGCGAAGCGGGAAGAAGCATCCGAACGGAAATTGGCTTCCAACAAATACTTTCCGGCATAGTCGTAGTTCACACGACCGAAATAGGAAAGCATGGCTAGTTCGCGGGTAAAACCGGAGTTGGTTTGCGTTGCGGTAGCACCGGCATTCATATCGTCCAGTTCATTGTTCGGGAAGTTTTCGCGATACATATCATTATAACGTACATCGTATTGTTCGGTATGGTATCCCAACATTACTTTCAGTCCGTGTTTACCGAATGTCTTGTCGTAGTTCAACAAAGCATCGAAGTTATAACGTGTCCAGTTCGTGAAACGTTCTTCGAGACTGTTCGGACGGTTTGCCTGCGCCGGATCTTCGGCCAGTTTCATAACAAATGTCTTGAAATGTTGGTCATCATTTACATACGAGCCGGACAAGGTTGCTTTCAAGCCATCTATGATCTGATAGTCGACAGCCAGTGAACCAGTGAAGTTCTGGTTGTATTTATCGACCGTCTGCCCCGAGTTCAGCCAGGCAATAGGGTTTCCGTCATTCGTAGAACCGTAAGTTCCGTCTTCATTATAAATAGGGATCATCGGACTCAGAATATTCAACTGGCGAATGATCTGGTCGGACCAACCGCCGCCGTAGTTGGAGTTCGGGTCTTTATAGTCATTCTTGATATAAGCCATATTCAAACGGACGGTCAGTCTCTTGGTGATATTCATATCCAGGTTCGTACGGCCGTTAAACTGCTTACGTTCCGAATTGGGAAGAATACCGGTCTGTCCCAGATAGCCGACAGAGGCCATATACTTCGTGTTCTCATTACCACCGCTCACATTCACATTGTGTTTATGCAATACTCCCGTACGGTAAGCGGCATCATTCCAGTCGGTGTTCGGATGTCCGTATGGGTCGGAACCATCCTGGAACAGACGGATATCTTCATCGCTGTACCGGTGCGGTTGCCCGTTGTTATCGTCGATCCGGTTATACAGCATAGCATATTCGGCCGAACTTACACGGTCGATAACGGCAGTGGGACTCGATACACCGACATAGCCGTTGTAAGAGATGCGGGGAGCACCCGATTTACCTCGTTTGGTGGTTATCAGGATTACACCGTTAGATGCTTTCGAACCATAGATGGCTGCGGAGGATGCATCTTTCAGGACAGAGATACTTTCGATATCATTAGGGTCGACACTGTCCATCGAACCGCTTTCGATACCATCGATCAGGATATAAGGGGAAGCGTTGTTCAGGGTTCCGACACCACGGATACGGATATTACTACCATCCTGTCCCGGACGACCCTCACCGGCTGTGATCGTTACACCCGGCATCAATCCCTGCAATCCGGATGATACATTAGAGATGGGGCGATTGGTCAACTCGTCACTGGCCACAGATGCCACGGCTCCCGAAAGGTTGGCTTTCTGCTGTGTTCCGTAACCCACCACTACAACTTCATCCAGTTTTTGTGTATCCTCGACCAAACTGACTTTCAGAGAAGATTGCCCCGTATACTTAATCTCCTGAGTCAGATAACCGATGAAAGAAATCTGGATCACATCTCCGTTTCTGACGTCCAGAACAAAATTACCGTCCATATCGGTAACTGTTCCGTTCGTCGTACCTTTTACGACAACAGAAGCTCCGGCAACAGGGCCGAAATCATCACTCACTGTCCCTTTCAAACTTTTTTGTTGCTGAGAAATGTCAACTTTGGGAATTGCTGTATGACCGGATGCATAAGCTCCCCCGGAGCATAATGCAACAGACAATAGCATAAGGCTGACTGGTCTTGCGATTTTCAACATAACAATTGCTTTTTGTTTAATAATAATACTAGTAACTATATGAATTAGATCCAAGGAGCTGAAACTCACCACTACTTATAGATTACATATTTTCTATGGCATTCAGATTCTCACGTCTCTAAGGATTTAAACCACCAAACATAGTTCTGATAGAACTATTTTATATTTATGCTGCAAATATAGTATATTTTTTATTATAAATAGCTTATTGAAACAATTAAATTAATAATAGTCAATATTTAAGCTGGATAATGTTAATAATTAATCTAAGAAAATAAGTTAATCTTAAGTAGCGGTAGTTTTCAATTCCTTTTTGTTTATCTTATTGTATTTCTGGTCTTTATTGGTGTACGGCTTGCACTAGTTCTATCAGAACTATGTCATAAATGGCATTTATTATAGATATTCACCATCTACAATAAATGCCATTTTATACAATAAGTATTTTTGATTCTTCTCTGACAAGTTATGGAATAAAGCTATCTCGCAACTTTCTTATCGACGGTACGAAAAATGAAATTACCCCGATCATCCCGACCAGTACACCGCCAATTATAAAAGTATTCCCTATTCCGATATTATCAGCCAGAAAACCAGTACTCAATAATCCTATCATCGAAGGAAGAAGGCTGACACTCATATAAAACGAGAATACCCGCCCCATCACTACCGGATTGATACGGGTTTGCAGTACGGTAGTGAAGGAAGCCATATAAAGAGAACCGGATATGCCGCCAATGGCCGTCAACCCGACAAACAAAGGATATCCTGAAACAGGCAGGACACCAGACAACAAGAATGTAAATCCGAGCAGAAGATACATCCAGTTTATCAATGAGATCTCGTTCAGTTTAAACTTCTTGATCCCCAGAAAGGCTCCTCCCAGCAAAGCACCTATCCCCCAAGCTGCCTCGACCAAGCTGATCTGATAAGCATTCCCCGAATAGTGATTCAGTGTCATCAAAGGGAACAACACACCGACCGGCATAATAAAGAAAGTAGCCAGGATAGACAGGACAAACAACCACGACAATCCATTCTGCGCACGCACATCCGTATAGGCTTCTTTGGCTTCCTTCAATAGTTGTACCTTTTGACTTCTCTCTTCATTCTCCGGATCGGGAATCTTTACAAACAGAAGCGAAGTACAAGCCAATGCCGCCCCGATCACATCCAACAGCAATATATTCGTCATCTCCATAAAGGAAATAAAAAGTGCTGCCAGAGCAGGTCCAGCAATATTACAGGCCGACTGAATGATCTGATTGATCCCGGCTATACGGATCAGTTCCGACTTAGGAGCCAGTAAAGGTACGGAAGCCTGCATCGCCGGCATATGAAATGCCGATCCTACCGAACGCAAAGCCAGTAGGATATACACATGTCCGAGCTTCGCTACATCCAGATAGAACAGGACGGCAAGGATCAGCGTACAGAAAGCAATGAAGCTATCCGCCATGATCATGACCCGTTTCCTCTTCCAGCGGTCGACAAATATACCTGCAAACAACCCGAGTACCGACTGCGGAAGCATGGCGGCTATGGCAGCAAAAGCCAATACTTCAGCCGATTTAGTTTCAAAACTAAGCCATAAGATGATAGCGAAATTAACGATCGAACTGGTCAGGATAGAAAAGAACTGACCGATCCATATAATAGCGAATACTTTTTTCCAGTTATTCATAACTTCTTTTTAATTAAAATAAAATATGTAGAAAAGAGGGTTCCCCATAGCCATGACAGGGAATCGAAACGTAGGTTCAAAAGATAAGATGGCTCTTATCTATCGTTACACAAAGTAAACGAAACCAAATTTAGAAGTTATTGAACACATAAGATGATTTAATTTGATGCAATGATACGAATAAATTCCGAGATACCAAACTCTAAAAAAACGAAGGCTGCGGGATTCACATCCGACAGCCTTCTACACTAACCCTTAACTTTAACCAATGAAAAACAATAATCTACTTAATTAGTTTTTTAGCGAAGCGATTGCGGCTTCGTAATTCGGTTCGTTGGTAATTTCGGAAACAAGTTCCTCATAAACCACTTTACCTGCTTCGTTGACAACTATCACGCCACGGGCCAATAGACCTTTCAGCGGACCGTCAACCATCAGCATCCCGTACTTATCTTCAAAACATGAACACCGGAATGCAGAAAGTGTGATCACTTTATCGATGCCTTCCGTCGTACAGAAGCGTCCATGTGCAAAAGGTAAATCTTTTGATACGGCAAGTACCACAGTGTTGGGTAAAGAAGCGGCTTCTTTGTTGAAACGTCTCACCGAAGCGGCGCACACAGCAGTGTCCAGACTGGGAAATACGTTAATTACAACATTCTTACCTTTCAATTCTTTGAGAGATAATTCCGATAGATCACTTTTTACTCCTTTGAAATCCGGAGCCTCTGCTCCAACTGCCGGTAATGTACCGTTGGTATTTACTTCATTACCTTTAAATGTTATTTTTGCCATCTTTGTAGTATTTTATGTTTTACGTTAAAAGCGGCTCACAAATATAAGCGGCTTTGTATGACTAAAACAAAAGTTAAAGAATAATGTTTTTCCTTTTAACTCTTTTTAATTACTTGTTCAGAGAACAGTTTTTCTATCTTTGACGCAAAATTGAATGACATGGATTGGTTGATTATTTGTACATTACTTATCATCATTGTTTTACAGATCTTATTCCGTCCTAAAAAGGACAATACCGATACACAAAACGAATTGAAACGCCTGCTGGATGAAATGCAGCGTTCCTTCGAACGCATTGAAAAAAACTTCCGGGAGGACTTCCGCCTGAACCGCGAAGAAGGCCGCATCGTTGCCCGCGATAACAGGGAAGAGCTGACCCGTTCCATGAACGAATTTCGGGAAGCTTTCGACCGGGGGATCGCTTCCTTTAACAACCTGCAACGGGAAAAGTTCGCCAACCTGGACGAACAGCAGCGCATGTTGGTAGCAAACACCGAAAAACGTTTGGAGGAGATCCGTGTTACGGTAGACGAGAAATTACAAAAAACATTGAACGACCGGATCGGTCAGTCGTTCCGCCTGGTCACCGAACAACTGGAGAGTGTACAGAAAGGACTCGGGGAAATGCAGACACTGGCACAGGATGTAGGCGGCCTGAAACGGGTATTGAGCAATGTCAAGACACGGGGGAATATCGGAGAGATACAACTGAGTATGTTGCTGGAACAGATACTGGCTCCGGAACAATATGAGGCCAATGTTCATACCCGTAAAGGTTCGGATGCTGTCGTCGAATTTGCCGTCAAGTTGCCGGGACGGGATGATATACGCGAATACGTTTATCTTCCGATAGATGCCAAATTCCCGAAAGATATCTACGAACAGTTGCTGGATGCCTACGACAATGCCGATCCGCAGGCGATCGAGGCTGCCGGGAAGTTACTGGAAACGACGATCAAGAAGATGGCTAAAGATATTTCCGACAAATACCTGGCTCCGCCTGCGACGACCGATTTCGGCATCATGTTCCTGCCGTTCGAAGGTATTTATGCCGAAGTGGTACGCCGTTCTGCTTTAATGGAAGAGTTACAGCGTACTTACAAAGTGGTTGTAACGGGGCCTACTACGCTTGCCGCCATCCTGAACAGTTTGCAAATGGGTTTCCGCACACTGGCTATCCAGAAACATTCGGGAGAAGTATGGACCATTCTCGGTGCCGTAAAAAAGGAGTTCGAAAAGGTGAGCGGCATGCTGGAGAAAGCACAAAAGAACCTGCAAACGGCCAGCGGCCAGATAGAAGAAGTTCTCGGTACCCGTACCCGCGCTATCCAGCGAAAGCTGAAAGATGTCGATACATTGAGCGACCGCGAAGCTCGTGCGATCATTCCGGAATTGGGACCGTTGACAGAGGAAGAGGATACTGAATCATAAAAAATACCTATCTTTGTCACCTCAACAGGATAAACAGATGAAAAACGACGGTTTTACTTTCCGCAAACGGCTACGGAGTTTCCGGTATGCTTTCAATGGGATACGTTTATTGATTACCCGGGAACATAATGCCTGGATACATTGTTTTGTTGCTGTTTGTGTGGTTGTTGCCGGTATTTTGCTGGGACTGTCAGAAATGGAGTGGATCGCTGTCGTGATCGTGATCGGGGCCGTACTGGCTGCCGAAGCAGTCAACTCGGCACTGGAAGCGATAGCGGACTTCGTTTCGCCGGAATACAGTGAAGCCATTAAACGAACCAAAGACCTGGCGGCGGGAGCCGTATTGATCATAGCTATTGCCGCCGCAATCGTAGGCGGAATTATCTTTTTCCCTAAACTAATCGCTTTATGCTGAAACCAGGCGTTTTAAACAAAATAGAATCAATAACAGTTATTTAATTTAAATGATGAGAACAATGAAACTTCCCGAAGATCCGATGATGCTCTTCAGCGTAGTCAACATGAAACTGCGCGACCGTTATGCATCACTCGATGAATTATGTAGTAAAATGGACGTAGACAAAGATATGCTTGTCCACAAGTTGGCAATTGCCGGCTTTGAGTACAGTGCCGAGAACAATAAGTTCTGGTAACCTCCGTTTCTATATTTGCACTAACAATAAATATATGAAACGTACAACCTATCTCTTTGTCTTCCTCCTGGCCTTTATCGCCTGTTTCAACGGTCATGCACAAGAAGTCAAGTTAAGCGGTAGCCGGAAAGCCGTCCGCACCTCGGGCGACGTACTTGCCTGCCTGACTCCGGCAGCCAGCCTGGCGACGGTATTGATCTTACAGGACTGGCAAGGATTGAAGCAAGGAGCACTGGCTGGTGTAAGTACCGTCGGAATGACGTATGCCCTGAAGTATCTTATCAAGAAAGAACGTCCGGACGGCAGCGACAACCATTCCTTCCCTTCCATGCACACCTCGGTATCTTTTACCGGAGCAGCTTTTATCCAACGCAGATATGGTTGGAAATGGGGAATTCCGGCATATGCCGTAGCTACCTATGTAGGTTGGAGCCGTACGTATGCCAAGAAACATGACTGGTGGGACGTGGCAGCCGGAGCCGCTATGGGTATCGGCAGTGCCTATATCTTTACCCGTCCGTTCGCCCAAAAGCACAACCTGACACTCAGCCCGCTTGCCGGTGACAAGCATTTCGGTATTTATGCCTCGATGACTTTCTGACGCCACACGGCACAGACAAAAAACAGCCCGGACATGTATTCGCTACAGATCCGGGCTTTATTAGCTCTACGTGGCTAATGTAATTTATATGAGAAATAATCACTCGTAATGTAAAGCCTCCGCCGGCTGAAGGCGTGCTGCCTCATTGGCCGGATACCAGATTCCGGCAATGATCATCCCTACGATCAACAGGTAAGTGATCAGCATGCCTACGACAAAACGGAGGACCGTGTTATCCATCAGCACCGTATTCGTCAGATCCGCCAACATGATATTGACACAGATCACTACCGTCGGAATAAAGGCAAGAGTCAGCAACAAGATGCCTTCTCCCAGGACAGTGCTCCGCAGTTGGTTGCGAGTAGAACCTAATGCCATGCGAAGTCCCATTTCCCCCTGCCGCTGACGGGTACGGAACCAGAACGTACCGACTATCCCCAGAAATATATTGATCAGCAGGAAGAGCAGGATAGACAAACGGGTATTCATCTCTCCTTTGCCGTCACGTATGCCGTCCTCCCGTAAAACAGACAGGGGTGTGATACTCTGCAGATAAAGATTTCCAATCTCCACCTGATTACTATTCTCTTTCATAAAGGTATCGGCAAAATCCCTGTCCGCTTCCGGTTTTACCCTTACCGAGACTTCGGCCCAAGGAAGGAAATCGGCATTTATCGTTTTTATATCCCCTTCCCCCATACAGAGATAAACATTCGGTCTGGGTCGCTTGAATTCCGAACCACGCACAGTCCCGCAGATGGCTCCTACTTTAGTCGTCCAGGTATTATCACCGGAATAGACAATCTTTCCAAAGGCATCCTCCCCCTCGAATATCTTATCGGCTGCATCTTTTGTCAGGACAATGCTATTGGCAGTCACCCCCTCTCCCGGCTGCCGGTTACTTCCCGGTGCCGCAGGGATACGGTAGACATCAAAATACTCCGGTGTTACGTAATAGATGCGGCAAGCCGTCTTCTCCACTACCGTATCACGTCCCAAAGACATATAATTGTTTATATTGTTATACGGTACACCGAATCTCGACAAAGTAACAGCTTCCACCCCCGCATGCAGCCTGAGTCTGTTCATCGCATCCCACAGGTCCTCGCCTACAACTGCTGGATGCTCTTCGGGGGACAGATACCCTTCGGCACCTTCTTCGCGTGCACTGAACTGGAGCTTATAGGTATGGTCGATATCAAACCCCATAGGAGCATTGAAAGCATACAGTGTCACCAGCAAAAAATCGACTATGTACCACAAGCTAACGGCAACAAGCAACAGTTCACCGAACAACCAGCCGTTACTCTTCCGCTGGTTCCATATTTGTTTTAATATATGATTGATCATCTTCGTATGAGTTTAGTATTCGTTCAACGCTTCCATCACATTCTTCCGGGCCATCCGGTAAGCCGGTATTCCCGCCGACAACAAGTTCAGTATTAGACAGAACACAAAGGCATAAAGGAATATCACCGGGTTAAGCAACTCCGTCACCGACAACGCCGGCGTGCCTCCAAAGACAGAAGAGATAGAAGCAAAACTGTTGCTCAATAACCAGGTACGCATCAGCCAGATAGCTATATAAGAGATAAACAATCCGATGATACCTCCCAGCAGGGTCAGCAGCATACTCTCCGAAAGGATTTGTACCATCAGCGTTCCCCGGGTAGCTCCGAATGCCTTACGGATACCGATCTCCGACATGCGCTTCCGCATCTGCGACAAGGTCATCCCCGACAGGTTAATGGCAGGTACGAGCAACAGAATAACGATCACCAGCATATATTGCAGGATGGTCTTTGTCTTGTCAGGCCCCATAGCTCCCAACCCTTTGATCTCCCATTCCAGATGGGTATCGGGCTGGTCGTACAGGGTGAGTTTGTAGTCGGCCAGCGAACTGTTGTAACGAACCAGCTGTCTATCCAGTTCCTGCCGGATGGCTTCGAAATCGGAAGAGGAATGTGCCAGGATAATGGCCTGATACCACCCGGTTATACTCTCAGCCCAGGTATCGTCGGGGAAAGGCTGCGCCGAATAAGACACCCATACTTCGGAATACGATGCTTTGGCAATCGTAGACACATCCTTCACTACGCCACTGACGGTATAGGGTTTATAGCTGATCATGATCGTCTTGCCAGCCGCATCAGAAGTACCATAAAGCCGATTGGCAAGCGACTCCGCGATAACGACCTTCTTGATACCCGACTGCACCTCTTCCTTCGTATACGGGCTACCGGCCACAAAGTCGAAGTCGAATATCTTCCAGAACACATCGTCGGTAAACAGCATCAGGCAATCTTTCTTCTCCTGCCCTCCCGGGATGGAAGCCAGCTGGCTACGCCAAGGGGAAACGATGGCGACGGCTTCCGGCGTTTCCATTGTCTGGATACATTCCCGGATCGTTTTCAGGGAGAGGTAACCGTTACCATGATTTGCACCTTTAAAGTCACGTCCGCCCCACCGCACATACATGGTCCGGTCGCGGTTGTCCTCCGGCGAATAGTTATTTACCCTCACCTCGTAAGTGATCACCATCACCATGATCATACAGATAGCCAAAGCTGTTCCCAGAATGGAGATCAGGCTGAGGAGTTTATTCTCCTTCAGCATGGCCAGGGCTTGTTTGAAATAGAGTTTATACATAGTCGTTATTGTTGTTTATGCAAGGGCGGTTCGCGAACCGCCCGTACGAGATAGTTTATTCATAACGCAAGGCTTCCGCCGGTTTCATTCTCACGGCACGCCATGCCGGATACAGGATACCCGAGATGATCATCAATGCCATGAGCAAGCCGGTCAGAGCAATCCCCGTCAGGAAACGGACAGCGGTAAAGTCCGCCCAATTAAGGTTGACCAGTTCGGCTATCCCCAGGTTGAAACTGATAACAACGGCGGGTAGCATAGCCAAAGCAAGCATGACCAGCCCTTCACCTATCAGCAATGCCCGTAGGCCATGCCTGGTGGAGCCCAGGGCTACACGTAACCCCATCTCTCCCCAGCGATGCTGCGTGCGGAACCAAAATGTACCGGAGATTCCCAGAAAGATATTGATACTCAGGAAAATCAACAAGTTCAGACGCATCCGGATATCACTTCCCACCGGACTCACTATTGCTTCCCTTATCAGCGAAGAAGAGCGGACATCCATCAGGTAAAGGTTTCCAACCGACAGTTGCGCTCCCATATCCCGGCGGAAATCCTCACTGAAACGGGCCGCGGCATCGGGACGGATACGGATACACAGTTCCATATTCTCCAGGTTGCCCGAACCAAGCTCACCGGCTATCTCATCTTCCGACAATAAGGAGTAATAGCAAGGTCTGCTCTTCTCATATTCCGTCCAGCGGATAGGTATGCAGAGCGCCTTCACCTCTTTAAAGTAACCATCCTTCCCGATCTGCAGGCTCTTACCCGTAGCACTTTCTCCCGGCAGCAACTCTTCGGCGCCATTGGCAGACAAGATGATAGAATGTACGTCGAGTGCATCCGCCAACGCCGGACCGTTCCCGCTTTCGCGCTCTATACGGAAAACACGGAAGAAAGAAGGTGTCACTTTATATCGTTGCATAGTCACCCCCACCGTATCTTTATAGAACAGGCGGCTGTAATAGACCTGGCTGGTATATCCCGTCGAAGCATACGGCTGAGAGCCGATCGACATAGATACTTCTTCTACGGACGGATACTGCCGGATACGCTCCATGATTGTCAGCAGGTCAGCTCCGGTAGTCGTTTCTTTCGTTTCGGGATCGATATAGCCGTCGCTTTCCGGGGTACGTTCTTTGATATCGACGCGGTAGGTATCCGCAATATCAAATCCCAGCGGGGTACGGACTATCGTGGACAGCACACTCATATAATCGATGACGTACCACAGGCAGACAGATATTAACATCAGTTCCGTCAGGATCCAGATATTCCTCTTGCGCTGATTCCATATGATTGTAAACAGGTGTTTGATCATTATATGTTCCTCCTCATTCTCCTTTTAACGATTCAACAATAGGTATCGACGACACACGCCACGCGGGAACGCAGGCACTCAGCAGGTTCAGAAAAGAACAGAACAGGAAGGCGATCAGGAACACCTCCGGACGGATCAGAGCCGATACCGGAACCTCCGCCGTCACATCCATGCCGAAATAGGTAGACGATGTGAACATCGAATCTTTCAGCAGATAAAGGAACCAATAAGAGAGCAATAACCCCAGCATCCCACTGATCACCGACACCACGATATTCTCGTACACGATCTGTCCGAGCAATCCCGCCCGTGTACTGCCGAAAGCTTTACGTACGCCCAGTTCGCTCACCCGCTCCTGCATCCGCGACAAGGTCAATCCCGACAGGTTAATGGCAGGTACCAACAAGGCGATCAGAATCGGGAGGATGGCACTGAGATAGATAGACTGCATATTGGGCATCCCCGGTCCGAAGCGCATCTCTTCCACATATTTCGTATCGGGCTGGTCATAGAAATAGACTTTATGATCAACCAGCGTATTATTATACTGTTCCGTTTGCCGGGTGATCTCGTCGCGTATCTCATCGAAGTCGGACGACGAACGGGCAACGATCATACATTTGTAATGCCCCATGATATTTTCCGAACCTTTTATCTCCGGAATACCGGCAGCGGTAAAAGGCACCCAGGCATGGGCATAGGAGAAAGTAGTACGGGGCGTGACATCCGCCACCACGGCACAGACCGTATAGGTAATAAAACTAAACTGTATGGTCTTGCCCACCACCTGATCGATCGTACCGAACATCCGGCGTGCCAGCCATTCGCTGATCACCACTTTCCGGATACCGGCATCAAACTCGGCTTTGGTATAGAGATTTCCCCTCAGCACGTTGAAGGAACAGATTTTCCAGAATACATCGTCGGTAAAGAGCACGAAACAGCGTTCACCCGGATTACCGGGAACCGTTGCCAGGCGTGACTGTGCCGGCGAAGTGATGCTCACCGCTTCCGGTATCTCCAGCGACTGGAAACACTCGCGGATCGTCTTCAGCGACAGATAACCGTTCGCCTGGGTACTCTCAGTCAGTTTATCCTGCACGCCGACCCATTTGACATAAAGCGTCCGTTCGCGGGCGGTCTCCGGAGCTATATTCTTGTACATTGCCTGATGGCTGATGATGATCGTCATAATGAACGATATCGCCAAGGCCGTACCGAATATGGAGATGAAAGTGAGCCAGGGACTTTCTTTCATCATTTGTATCGTTTGTTTAAAATATTGCTTATACATGGTTTCTACTCTTAAAATAATTTACTCATAATGTAATGCTTCCGCCGGTTCCAGATGTGCTGCCTTGCGGGACGGATACCAGACAGCTAAAATGATAATAACAGCCAGCAAGAGCCATGTCAGCAAGCTGACAAGCAACAGGCGCCCGGCAGTCACCTCCATGACTTCCGTGCTCAGCAGGCCGGCGAAGGCCACATTCACACAAATCAGCAAGGCAGGTACGGCAGTAATGGTCAGTATCATCAATCCTTCACCAATCAGCAACTGCTGCAGGCGGAGACGGGTAGAACCGACAGCCATGCGAATCCCCAGCTCGTTACGGCGGCGGTTCACACGGAACCAGAATGTCCCGATCACAGCCAAAAAGACATTGATCAGCAGGAAGAGGTTAATGGCAACGTCCAACTTCTGCCCACCCGTATTCATCGAGGTCGCCAGATAGTTCGTACGTACATCGGGATAATATTGAACATTCGCCAGCCAGAAGTTTCCCGCCGCCAGCCGGTGTTTCATCTCTTTCTTAAAACGGACGGCATATTCGGAAGCACTTTCCGCCGCGACATTCGGACGAACCCGGAAACAGATCTGCATCTTCCCCAGCTCCTGTTCACCCATCCTGAGGATACTCCGTTCCTTCATCTCTTTAAAGACAATCGAAGGCGGTTGACTGAACTCTTCGCGTTTCACAGCCCCCGTCACTCCCTTCACACGAAAACGAAAGGTATCATCCTGAAGGATAAGCAACTCCTCGCCGTCCACCTTCGTCGAACCGAAACATTCCATCGCCATCGGCTCACTGATAAGGATACCCTCCTGAATAGCAGATGCCAGCTCATCCGATGAACCGCCATCAGCCGTATGTATATCGAATACACGAAAATAACCGGGTGTAACGTTGAAGTCAAAGGCATTCCGGAAAAGAGAATCTTTCTCCTGAAAGTAAGTCTCCGAATTGGACATATAGGTATAAGGCATCGAAGCCCCGTTTGCCATGCCCACCACCTGCACGTCGGGATGTGCCTCCAACTGGCGGATGATACGCATGAAATCCTCTCCCGCCCCCTGGCTTCCCTTTTCGTAGGCAATATAGGAAGCGCTGCTTGAAGGACGCACTGCCAGCGTCACCTTATAGACATTTTCAAATGAATATTCCATCGGTTGCGCCTGTGTTATCCGGTTCATCATCATCCGGTCGACGGCGTACCAAAGCAGTACAAAGACGACAAGTAGTTCGATAAACACCCAGGTATTGCTGCGGCGTTGTGTCTTGATCAGTTTCAGTATATGTAACAGCATATCTATCTCTTTAATTGTGGTTTAATGACTCAGTTATATTCACACGGATCGCACGCCAGGCAGGAATCATCGACGACATCAGGTTCAAGACGAAGCAAACCAGGAAGGCATAGCCGAACACGGCCGGACTCAACAGCATTCCGAATGTCAGTTCCATCTGCACACTGCCCTGTATCATGGCAATGATACCCGGAGTAAGCAGCAACTGCTGGAAAAGCGCGACCATCCCATAAGAGACCAGTAGTCCAACCAATCCGCCCGGCAGCATCAGCAACAAGTTTTCTATCAGTACCTGTGTCAACAGTCGGTTCTTACGTGCCCCGAAAGCCTTCCGCACACCTAGTTCGGAAATACGGTCCTGCATCCGTGAAGCGTTCAGACCGGACAGGTTCAGAGCCGGGATCAGCATGAAAAGCAGGATCAGAAACAGGAGTATCAGATAAACCGCAGTCACGGAGCCACCCATCACAAACTGGCGGACCACATGCGTCAGATGCGTCTCCACCCCGTTCATCATACTTAGCTTTCCGTCGGCCAGGGTCGTATTATAACGGTCGATCATTTCTTCCAGTTCAAGGCTCACCTCATCGGCTCCCATCCCGTCGACAGGCAGAATACAGACCGTCAGCAAGCCGACCGACACATCGCGTTCGTTGGAGGCCGCCATAACCAGCGGTATGGAAGTATAAGGCATCCACATATCGGCATAAACGGACGGTGTAACGGCAGAGATATCTTTCACCACACCGCTGACGGAATATTCGGTATCATCGAGCAGGATGCTTTTTCCCGTCACACCGGTCGCCATCGAAAAAATACGGCGTGCCAGCGATTCGGAAACGACCACGCGGGGGAAACCCGACTGGAACTCTTCCTCACTAAACGGCTTCCCTTCGATAAATGAAAAAGAAAAGAGGCGCCAAAAGCTATTGTTCGTCCCCATCACCTGTACCTTCTGCGGGTCGTCTCCCCCTGGAATCTGTACATAAGTATCGCCATGAAGCATGCTTGTAATGGCCGTGTTGGTCATCAGTGCCACCTCCTTCGCCGACTTCAACGGCATCAGGCATTCTTTAGCAGAACGGATGCCCCAGAAGAAAGTAGAGCTGCTTTTCCCCCGTTCATATTTCATTTGGTCGACATACAGATATTTGCCGCGATGCACTTCGGGAGCGATATCGGCGGTACGGATATGGTACACGATCGCCATGACCATCACCATCGAGATAGCCAGTCCGGTACCGATGATATAGACCGCGCTGTAGAAGCGGTTTTGCTTCATCAGGTTCCAGGCTTGTTTGAAGTATTGTTTATACATAGCTTTTGTTGTTTATATTTGTATATACAGTTCGTATTAGGGAACGCAGACGACGCAGACAGAGCGCAGAAGAACGCTGATAAGAATATTAATTAGTCTGCGAAACTCTGCGTTATCTGCGTCGTCTGCGTCCCCTAATATAGACTTTGAACAAGATTTATTCATAGTGCAGGGCTTCGGCAGGTTCCAGATGCGACGCTTTGCGCGACGGATACCAGGTTGCCAGGATGATCGTTAATGCCAACGTCGCCCAGGTAATCAGGCTGACGACAAAGAAACGTAGCGTACCGGCAGGCATCACCGTAGCGGAAAGGAGATCCATCCAGACCAGGTTCGCACAGACCAGCAAGGCCGGGAGTGCGGCAAGTGTCAGCAGAACCACTCCCTCCCCGATCATCAGCGTCTGAATGCCCGAACGGGTGGAACCGACCGCCATACGTAATCCTAGTTCACTGCGCCGGCGGTTCACGCGGAACCAGAAAGTACCGATCACAGCCAGGAAGACGTTTACCAGGAAGAAAACACCCAGTGCGGAGAATAGCTTCCGGTTGTTGGTTTCCTTCGAGTTAGCCAGGAAGTCGGCACGTATATCCCGGTAACTTACCACGTCCGACACCCAATAATTCCCGGCTGTCAACTGACGTTTCATCTCTTTCAGGAACTGCTGTCCGTAGTCGGGAGAAGAGATCCCCGGACGCGTCCGGAATGTAACCTGTATCCGCGTAAAATCACTTTCACCCATTTTCCTCTGAAACAAAGGCAAATCCAAACGGGTAAAGAGTGTATTCTGATGTATCAGATCGTATTCATCGTTACGTAGCTGTTCTGTTACGGCCACTACATGCCTGGGTATCGAATCGCCATATCCATACAGTTCCGCTCCGATCACATCAGTACGTCCAAAAAGCTCTTCTGCTATTCCGGCAGAGATTGCCATATCTGTCATGTTCAGCATATCCGGCAACTTCTTTCCCAGCTCCTCCGAAGACTCCCCTGTAGCCGAACGAATACCGAATACCTGTAAATAGCCGGGTGATACCAGCATAGACCGTACATCCAAATGAGTAGAATCCCTCCTTATCCCGTCTCCCATATTGGAGTGCGTATAAGGCAGCGAATAATACGATACCCCCACTACTTCCACATCCGGATGCCGCTCGATGCGTTCGATGATGCGTTCGAAGTTATGCAACGGCTCCTCGCTTCCCTCCTCATACCGGATGAACGAAGGACTTTCCGCCGGGCGAATCGAAACGACTGCCTGATAAACATTATCCAGCTTGAAACCTATCGGACGGTTCATCTGAATACCCTGCATCAGGAAATAATCCGCCATGAACCACAGTACGACAAATACGACCAGCAGTTCTGCCAGCACCCAGCTATTGCTACGGAACTGTGCCTTAATCAATTTCAATATATGTGTTACCATTGTCTTATCGTTTTATTATCCGTTCAACGCATCTGTTATATTCACCCGGACAGCCCGCCATGCCGGGACCATCGAAGACAGCAGGTTCAGCACCAGACAGATAAGGAAAGCGTAAAAGAACACCTCCATATTCAACAGCATCCCCGGTGAAAGAGCTATCGTGTTACCTGTCCCCATCTGCATCGCAAAGAATCCGGAAGACAAGAGGATATTCCGGAAAAGGAACACCAGCACATACGAGAACAGCAACCCGGCTATTCCCCCCGGTAACATCAGTATCATATTCTCGGCAAATATCTGCGACAACAGGGTCGAACGCGATGCCCCGAAGGCTTTCCGTATGCCGACTTCCGGAATGCGGTCCTGCATATGCGACGTATTCAACCCCGATAGGTTCAACGCCGGGACCAGCAGGAAAAGCAGCAGTACGACAGCAAGAATGAAATAGGTTTGATTCCTGTCCTTATAAAACAAGCTGCCGATCATATAATCCGCATAAGACACAGGCTTGCCGTATGTAACCTGCCCTCCGGCCAAACCCGTATTATAACGTTTCACCGACTCCGCCAATTCATCCGTCAGCGTACCGATATCTTTCGCGTCACGAAGCTGAATCTTAGCGATCAGAGGTCCGGCCGAACCCTCATCCTCACTCGTCATCTCTTTCATTATAGCATTCAAAGAAGAGTAAGGAACCCAAACTTCCGCATAGACATCGGAAGTAATGCCGGACACATCGGCCACTACCCCGCTTACGGTATATCTCGCCTCATTAATCAATAAGGTCTGCCCGGTCGCCTCGTTTTCCCCGAACAGGCGGCGGGCCAACGATCCGGCCAACACCACACGCGGAAGGCCAGACTCGAAATCTGCTTCGGTAAACGGTTTCCCCTCCCGGAAGTTAAACGAATAGACTTTCCAGAACTGGTCGTTGCACCCCAGTAGGTTGACCTTCGGCATTTCTTCATGCCCAGGAACCTGTACAAAAATATCCCCCAACATAAAACGTGTAATAGAGGGATCGGTAGTGACAGCCACCGCCTCAGGCGTCTTCAGGTTATAAATCACTTCCTTTAGGAACCGAGGACCGCAACTACTGTTCAACGAGCCTTTATCATCGTTCATCCGGTAAGAAACATATCTTACATAACATATCCGGTCACGGTGGACCTCCGGTGCAATATTCGCTGTCCGGATATGGTAAACCACCGCCATCACCATTACCATCGAAATGGCTAGTCCCGTACCGATAATATAAACGGTACTGAAGAAGCGGTTTTGCTTCATCAGGTTCCAGGCTTGTTTGAAGTATTGTTTATACATGGTGCTATATTATTTGTTTTGTTTCTGCAAAGGCAAATGCCGTGCCATAAATGTAACCGGCTGATAGTAAGCATGAATGCCAAATCCGGAAGTGTTCAATAACGAACAGTGCTCACGGTTTCGAACACTGCGGTGTCCGGTATGATATATTGTCCGGACATATTACCTATCTTTGCATTCAATAGTAACCTATAAGTCTTATGGATAAAGAACTTCCCCAATCGAAGATGACCGTCAAACCCGGCAAACTATTCGTCAACCTGACTAAAAGCCAGCTTCCCGGACAGGAACCGTTTTATAAAGGAACACTTCCCTTTCATCCTTCACTGACCCTCGAGGATATCGCCGAACGCGCAGTGAAGAATCGTTCTTCCTATTCGCGCGGGACGCTCATTGCTTCCTTCCGCACGATGGTGGAAGAGATATATGGTGCCATCGAAGACGGCTTCAACGTCGACTTCGGACTGGGGCGGACAGAAATGACCGTCAAGGGCCGCTTCAAGACTGAATACGAGAAGTTCGACCGCGAACGGCATGCGATTTGCATCAAACTCCGTCCTTCGCCCCGGCTTAATCAACTGGCCGGTTGGTTTCCGGCGGAGGTCATCCCTTACTACCGCAACGCACCGCTACCCAACGAAGTCAGCATCCATAATGACTGCTACCGTCAACAGGAGGATCGCGAGTTCTGCGTTATCCCAGCCAACTATACTCTTCCGCTCTTCATTCATGGCAGCCGTCTCAAATTGATGGGCGATCATCCGGAAGTAGGCATCATCATCAGACAGGAAGAGGGCGAGAAAAAGTATTTCATCAATCCCCGGATGGTTTTTATCAATGAGTCGACACACCTGGCCTTTATGCTGCCCGAGCCGTTGACACCGGGCAGGTGGGTGGCGGAGGTGCATAGTCAGTACAATCCTAGCTACCGCCTCTATCAAAAGCCTCGTGTGGGGATGGTCACCCTTACTGTACTCGACACTACCGCGTCGGGACGCGGTGACTAACTGTATCCGGGTGCGGCTCTTCACCGCATCGGGGTGCGGTAGTCTACTGCATCAGGGTGCGGTACTGCCTCGCCTTAGGCTATCGACACTACTCTCTAACGGGTGTAGGGTTAGTACACTGCCTCTGTCAGCCCTGCCTGTGCCCCCCCCCTGCCCCCTCTCAAGAAGGGAAAGATTACTCCCGCCATTGAAACGGACGGTATCGGCCATCCTAAGGGAACGCGAAGCGTTCCGGGAAAGGCCTCAGCCGGTGAGCGTTAAACGAAGGTGAAAGACGAAGCGTCCGGAGGCTGTGCTGTTTGAGCGAAGCGAGTTCACAGACGACAGCGTAGTCTTTCACCGGAGTAGCGAAGCGGGTGCAGCCTTGATCTTTTGGTTACTTTTGGATCAAGCCAAAAGTAACGACCTATTGAACCTGGCGTCCGTCGAAGAAACGCACCGTGCGGCTGGTTTGCTGTGCCTGTGCTTCGTTGTGGGTTACCATTACGATGGTGCGTCCGTCTTCCTTGTTCAGTTTATGAAGTATCTCCATAACCTCGATACCCATCTTTGAGTCCAGGTTACCGGTCGGCTCATCCGCCAGGATGATCTCGGGATTACCGACGATCGCACGGGCAATGGCTACACGCTGGCACTGACCACCGGACAACTGGGTCGGGAAGTGACGCATACGGTGACTCAGACCGACCTTTTCGAGAACGGCTTCGGCTGCCTTGCGGCGTTCGGAGGAAGAGACGTTGCGGTAAAGTAACGGCAACTCCACATTATCCAGGACATTCAGGGAATTGATCAGGTGGAACGACTGGAAGACAAAGCCCAGCGTCTTATTACGGAAAGCTGCCAGTTGCTTGTCGTTCATATGGCTCGTATCCGTACCGGCAATTTCCACCATACCGCCTGTCGGAGCGTCCAGCAGGCCGATAATGTTCAATAAGGTCGACTTTCCACAACCGGAGGGTCCCATGATGCTCAGAAATTCACCTTTCCGGATATCCAGATTTACATTTTCCAGAGCAACTGTTTCGATCTCCTTCGTGCGGTAGATCTTTTCGAGGTTTGTTAACTTGATCATGATGTTTGATATTTAATTGTTATTATTGATTAATTCGTTATTTACAAGTTTTAAGTTCTCTCTTTATCAAAGTCAGAGGTAACTATTCTCTTATCAATGTGACTTCGCAAATGAACCTGTAACTAGGCATGTCTTATTTATGACTGATGGCTTATACCTTAATAGGCTCACATCTTTCTATATTTATTTTCTTATTCATAATGTAGTGCCTCCGCCGGTTTCATCTTCATCGTTTTACGGATCGGGAACCAAATACCGAGGGTGATCATTCCCCCCATCAGCAGATAAGCCCCTCCAAAGGTCGCCGCGAACCGCCACCAAGTATACGGAAGACGATAGGTGTCAGGCATATCGAAGTAAAGCATATTCACGATGAATACCAGCAGAAAGGGAATAGTGAGAGCCAGCAGAATAAGTCCTTCGAGGTTCATCAGGCGGCTGAGTTGACGGCGGTTCGAGCCGAGAGCGACACGCAATCCCATCTCCCCCTGCCGTGCCTGCGTACGCAGCCAGAAGGTTCCGATGATACCGAAAAAGACGTTGATCAGCATGAAACCCACCAGGGCGGTCTTTTTCTTCATATTGTCTTCGCGGCTCTTCAGAATTTGGCTTCTCATTTCACTGAGCGGGACGACACTCGAAACGTAGACATTGTTCACCGTCAGCCGGTCTCCCATCCCTTGCAGGAGTGCTTCCATGTCTTCCGCCCGGAAACCGGGTTTCATTCGCACCAGGCAGTCGACAGCCTGCGGTTGATTCTCTTCAATTTCCCCGAGCAGCTGCTCCCGGGTGGGTATCTGGTAAAAGAAAGGTATGCTCTCTTTATATTCCGACTCGCGGACGGAACCGGAAACCGCCAGGACGAGCAGCTCATCCGAACTCTCGGGATAATACTTGACAAACTGCCCACGAGCCGAACCTTTCTCCCCGTAGAAAGCACGCTCCATATCGGCGGAAATAACGATCCCGGTTCGTTGTCCGATAAGCGTTGAAAGATCCTTTCCCTCTTTTTCTTTTATCCGCAATACGGTAAAATACTCAGGAGTGACGGTCGACTGTCGGAAACCTGCCTTGATAAACGTATCCGCATCTGCCCGGAAGAGTGTCGACCAGGAACGGTTCTCCGTATAGACACAGCCGACGTGGGACAATGAAACTTCTTCCACCTTGTCTTCCTGACGGATGTTGTCGACCAGACGCAGTACGTCCTCACCTTGTCGGGTGGTGAGTAACGAGTCTTCCACATGCCCCGAAGTACCCGGCATAATAACTCCCAACTGCACCTTATAAACATTATCGATATTGAAACCCAACGGTTGGTAGTAGGTGTACTTATCCACCAGCAGTGAATCCATCATGACCCATAGAATGCCGACTACAACCAGAAGTTCGGCAAAGATCCAGCCATTGCTGCGTCGTTGGTTCCAGATTATCTTTAGTATATGCTTTATCATCTTCGTTTCGTCTTTTATCTTGTTATTTATCTATCGAGTCTTCTCCTTTCAACGAGCCGGCTATCTGTTCATTGGCAATGCGCAGGGCAGGTATCCCGGCTGAGAGCAGGTTGAGCAACAAGCAGAATAACAGGGCGATGAAGAAGATACCGGGCTTAAACAGCATATCGCCTTGCAACGTCGTATCGGCATTGGGCAACAAGAAGTCGCGACAGACAGTCAGAAGCAGGAACGAAAGGATCAGTCCGATCACACCGCCCAGCAGGGTCGTCACACTGTTCTCATAAAGAACCTGGCGTACAAGTACACCGGAGGTTGCCCCGAATGCCTTACGAACACCCATCTCCCCGCGGCGTTTCTGTACGGCTGACTGCGTCACGCCCATCAGGTTCAGCGCCGGAACGAGCAGTAGGAAAAGCAGCAGGCCACCCATCTCTGCGAGGAAATCTTTCAGTTCGACTTTGACCTGCCCGATTGTACCGATCGCCTTGTCGAAACGGGTAATCGGGTTGTGGAAAAAATGAATCTCCGCTTCCTGCTTCGTTGAGTTATAACGAGCGATCTGCCCCTTCAGTTCTTGGCGGATGGTATCGAAGTCGGATGCATCGCGAGCCAACAGGCAGGTATTGAAAGCACCCGACATATTCTCGATGTATGCCATATTGAGTACCATCGGATTGGTCGTGTAAGGTGTCCAGACTTGTCCGTAGGAAGAGTCGGAGGCACGGCTGACATCTTTCACCACCCCGCAAATCGTAAAAGGCTGACGGTCGATGATGACCGGCTTTCCTACTACCTGAGTCGTGCCATACAACACTCTCGCAACACTCTCGCAGACAACAGCCTGGTGAATGCCGGATGTGAAGTCTGCCTCCGTGAACGGCTTGCCTTCCAGAAAAGAGAAGGCGTAGACCTTCCAGAAACCCGGATCGGTATAAAAGATCTTATATGTCTTAAACATTTGCCTACCGGGCAACGACAAAGGGTATGACATCGTGAACCAGGCAGACACGGCTTCGGGTGTTTTCAACGAATAGAAGCATTCGCGGACAGCTTCGACAGACATGTTTCCTCTGCTCCAGCTGTTCTTAGTCTTTACCTCGGTCCCTTGTTCCACATAGAGCATCCGGTCGCGGTTCACCTCTGGTACAAAATTGGTCAGCTGTACCTGAAAGACCAGGATGACGATCATGATCATTGCGATAGACAGTGCCGTTCCGAGTATGGATATCACGCTGATGAGAGGACTCTCACGCAGCATGCTCAGGGCTTGTTTTATATATTGTTTGATCATATTATTGTTGGGTAGGGACGGTTATTTGATTTTAAGCTTGTTTTTGTCCTTGTAGCTGCTCATGTCGGAGACGATGACTTCGTCGCCGGGTTGCAGGCCACTGATCACTTCCACGTATTCGTAATTGCTGTCGCCCAGCTGGACTTTGCGTTTCAGCAGTTGGTCGCCGTTGATGACGAACAGTTCGTATTCGCCTTTGCCAACGTAATAAGAGGCATTAGCGATACGCAAAACGTCGTCTTTTATTGCGTTCATCACATATACGTCTGTCTTCAGGCCGGAGCGGAGGCGGCGGTGGTTGTCTTCCTCCAACTGTACGGTAAAGGAGATGACGCCGTTCTTTGAAAGCGGGGTGACGTCGCTGACGGTACCTTCCAGCTTATCGCTGCCGATCTTAACGACCGCCTTACTGCCTGCGGCGATACGGTCGCCATACGTGTCGGCTATCTCTCCTTCGATCTTGAAATGGGACAGGTCGGAGACGATGGCGACTTTCGTTCCCTGTGGCACCTGGGCACCGATCTCGTTGTTCACATACGTCAGGATAGCCTTACGCGGCGAACGGATCTGGGCATCGTCGAGGGTACGTTTCGTTTCGGAAAGACCTTTGCGGAAGATATTGAGGTCGAGTTCTTTTACCTTCAGGTCAGCCTCGGAAAGGGCTTGTTCGTTGATGTATTTCTGTTCGTCTTCCTTCAGTTTGAGCTGGCTGACGTTGAAATCGAGTTCTACCTGGCGCACTTTGTCGGTTGTTCCGGCACCGAGGCTGTCGAGATAGCGTTCGTTACGGAGTTCCACGGCTTTCCGGTCGAGTTCCATGCGGGACACTTTCAGTTTCATTTCCATTTCAGACAGCTTGCTTTGGTTGGTGACTTTCAGCTTTTCCAGTTCCAGGCGTTTCATCTGTTCTTCATCCAGCAGTTTGTTGTATTCGGTTTCTGCACTTTGCAGGTCCAGTTTCAGGATGGGGGTACCGACATCCACGGAGTCGCCGCCTTTTTTATAGATCTCGACGATGCGGGAATTGATCGGTGAGTTGATTATTTCTTCAAAGGCGGGAATCACTTTCCCGGATGCGCTGACCGATACTTCGATCACCCCTTTATCCACTTTCGAAATAGTAATGTCTTTACGATTCAGGCTGGTTTGCAGAAAAGAGATGACAACGGCAACGACGAGAACGATGCTCCCTACCCCTGCCCCGATCTTGATGATCTGTTTGCGTTGTTCTTTTCTCCGAACCTCTTTCGATATCTCTCTGTCCATATTTAGTATTGTTTTTATTTTCTGTCCTCCTAGGGGCAAACTCCGTGCCAAAAAGCTAAACAGCTGATTATGTGCAAAAAGGAAGGATGAATGGGTGTTCAATATCGGACAGTGTGTTCGGTTTTACGGAAAACATTCCCTACGTCTGGCTTGTTCTTTATCGACAAATAGAAATATGCACTTATTAATCGCTAAAACAATAAGAATATGAACATCAGGTCAATCTTTTTATCCCTTTTCGCCGTTTTGGGATTATTTCTCGCCAGTTGCGACAATAACGACGACGATCACAAAAATGCCATCGAACCGACCGAACCGGTCATGCAGGCTTTCAACAAGAAATATCCGAATGCCTCCAACCCGATCTTTACGATAGAGGGTAATTACTACGTAGCGGAATTCACGAACAACGGTGTCTCTACCGAAGCGTGGCTAACCGAACAGGGCAAGTGGATGATGGACAAAGCGGATACACCTTTCAACCAGCTTCCGGAAGCGGTGACCGCCGCATTCGATAACGGACTTTATGCCGGTTGGAAAGTGGATGATTCCTATACGATCAACCGGGATAGTATGGCAGTCGTTTATAAGATCGATGCCGAAAAAGGGAACAGTGATATGGATCTGTATTACTCCCCGTACGGCAATCTTATCAAGGCTGTAAATGACGAAGGGAATGAGGATGCCCCGATCGTGATACCGGCAGAGGTACATACATTGATGGCATTCACCTTTGCTACCTGCGACTTGCTGGATATACAGAGTAATGCCGACGGGTATATCCTGAATATGCTGGATGGAAAGGTGTACAAGATTGCTCAGTTGAATAAGAATTATTTATGGCAAAGCACTTCCTACCAGATCGCGGAGCAGAATGTACCGGAGATTATCATGGATAGTTTCCAGTCTACGGGCTATGCCGGAGACACAATAGAGTCTATCAATGTAAAGATCGATGCAAACGGCACATTCTATACCTTTACTGTCAATCATAATGGACAGAGCACGGAGGTAACGTTCGATGCGATCGGAAATATCGTACAATGAGTAAGGTTCGTATTTAGAAATAATTAAACCTATCCGGCTATAAGCCATCAATCGTACATAAGGCATGCCTAGTTACAGGTTCATTTGCCGTCAGCTTCAGCTGACGGATTGGTAAATAATCTATCTCATTGGACTTTAGTCCCATTTTATACAGTCTCGCTATTTAAGAGAAATGCGGCTAAAGCCCAAAAAGGGATACAATCTGTAGACCGTTGGTTAAAACCAACGGCAAATGAACCTGTAATAGCTAAGTCACTTCGACTGCGGGATAGTTCATTTATTGATAAGATAGTTCACATCTGACAATATCCAAATCTATCCATAAAAAAATCCCTTTCGCACATCATTCTGCGAAAGGGATTTTCTTTATACATTAAATAATCTTATCTACTTATCAACTCAATCCGTGCACTCTTGACTCCCGGTGAAGATGCTTCGAAGTAGATCGTTCCCGGAGTCTCTTCCGTTTGTACGATGGCGGTCAGCTGTCCGCTGAACAGTTTCATCTGCGGAGCCTGGAAAGATTCGAGGCTTGCCGAATTACCGTTGGCTGCCGCTTTATATGTACCGGCTCCACGAACATTGAACTTGATCTGGTTGGTGGCATCCGGACAAAGGTTTCCGTTCTTATCTACTACCCGCACATTGATGAAAGACAAGTCTTTGCCATCGGCTGTCAGATTATTGCGATCAGCAGAAAGCTCGATATGATGAGGTTTACCGGCTGTATGTACTTCCTCTTCGGCAACGGCGTTTCCATCCTTATCGTAAGCAATCACTTTCAGCGTACCCGGCTCATATTTGGTATCCATCCACATCAGGCGATAGCGTTTCTGACGTTCGAAACTCTTCTGAGCCGCTTCCGTATAGCTACTGTCGATGCCGATACTCAGGTCTTTCGTACGTTTGCCCTGGCTCTTTCCGTTAATGAACAGCTCGGCAGAAGGATAGTTGGTGTAAACAAACACCGGAGTCACTTCACCTTCGCGTCCCGGCCATGTCCAGTGAGGCAGGACATGTAACGTCTTTTCAGCCTTGTTCCAATGACTGCGATACAGATAGTAGCGGTCCTTTGGAATACCGGCCAGGTCAATGATACCGAACAGGGAACTATGGCTCGGCCAGTTGGTATAATACGGAGTCGGTTCACCCAGATAGTCGAAACCGGTCCATACGAACTCGCCGATACAATAAGGCAGGTCTTCATGCTGGATGAAATCGTCTTCCGGCAAGTTTGACCAGCCGCAATGCTCTACGTCGTAAGAAGAACTCTGATGATCATCGTAGACAGCCATCGCCTTACGTTCAACCGGGAATTTATAGACACCGCGTGAACTTACCGTTGAAGCCGTCTCACTTCCCAGAATAATTTCCTGCGGTAGTTTCTTGTAATTAACCTGATATCTGAACGGACGGTAGTTGAAACCGGCAACCTCCATTACCGCAGCAAAGTTATTGTTTACGACAGCATCCGGCGCATCCATACCCTGCGTTACCGGGCGAGTCGGGTCTTCCCGGTGGCAGATGTCCTGCAGGAAGCGGGCGATCTTGGCATCTCCTTCAATCCACTGGTTCGGAACTTCATTACCAATACACCACATCACCACACTTGGGTTATTACGGAAATGGTGAACCAGGTTTACCATATCTTTTTCCGCCCATTCATCGAAGAAGAGATTGTAGCCGTTCTTACATTTAGCGACATTCCACTCGTCGAAGCTTTCAGCCATCAGCATCATACCCATCTCATCACAAGCCTTCACCAGTTCAGGAGCAGGCATGTTGTGGGAAGTACGGATCGCATTACACCCCATCTCTTTCAGGATACGAATCTGGCGACGGATAGCGGCATCATTCACGGCTGCTCCCAACGGCCCCAGGTCATGGTGGTTACATACGCCTTTGAACACGGTCTTTTCACCGTTCAGGAAAAAGCCTTTACCCGGAATGATCTCGATAGAACGGATACCGAACGGGGTCGTGTATTCGTCTTTCAACTCGGTTCCGTTCCGGTACAAACGGCTTTCTGCCACATATAGGGCCGGCATATCCGGTGACCAAAGTGTCGGAGTATGAACAATAAACTCCTGGTCGACCGAACCGTTATTATATTTAATGTCGGTCAATGGAAGCATTGTCTCTACCAGCATCTGTCCGTTCGGATTACGAAGGCTTGTTTTTACTGCATATTGTTTCGGGTCAGCTCCTGCCGGCAGGTTCACCTTCGTGTTTACATTCACTTTGGCAAATTCTTTCTTTACGATAGGAGTTGTCACATACGTTCCCCAAACAGGGATATGTGCATCTTCCGTAACAATCACATGTACGTTACGATACAGACCGGCTCCGGGATACCAGCGGGATGATTCCGGCAGGTTTTCCAGACGGACAGCCAATGTATTTTTCTGTCCCGGTTTCAGATACTTCGTAATATCGAAATGGAACGAGTTATATCCGTAAGGCCAATACCCTACTTCTTCTCCGTTAATATACACTTTCGCATGGCTCATCGCTCCATCGAACAGGATGGATGCTTTTTTACCTTCAGCGAACTGGGGGACTTCAAACTCGGTACGGTACCAACCGACACCAACAAAAGGCAGACCACCTGTACGTCCGGCGTGTTCCATTGCCTCTTTCTGACCATCCTGTGAAATGGCTACTTCCTGCTTGTCGTTCTGGGAACTGAACGGACCGTATATCGCCCAATCGTGAGGCACTGTCACCGATTGCCATTTACTGTCGTCGAAAGCGGGTTTGATAAAGTCGGGGTTATCCTCACGGGTGAACTTCCAGTTTTTCTCCAGAAGGAACTCACTACGTACTTGTGCTGAAAGGTTGGTCAGCAGTCCGAATAACGCGACTAAAATAACTAAATTGAATCTTTTCATGCGCATTTTAATGTTTTTGTAGTTCTTAGCGCAGCAAAAATAGCTAAATTTGCAGCTTTCACAAACTAAATCTACAATAACAAGTTACTGAATATGTTAATTCAACTAGCGTTTGTACTAATTGCAATTATAATCGGAGCCCGTCTTGGTGGTATCGGGCTTGGTGTTTTAGGTGGACTCGGGCTTGCCGTACTGACTTTTGTCTTCGGGCTCGAACCAACTTCTCCTCCTATCGACGTAATGTTGATGATCGTAGCCGTCATCGCTGCAGCCAGTTGCATGCAGGCAGCCAGTGGCCTGGACCTGATGGTGAAATGGGCAGAAAAACTTCTTCGTAAGAATCCTTCCAAAATTACAATATTAAGTCCGCTGGTTACCTATGTTTTCACATTCATTGCCGGGACAGGACATGTAGCCTACTCGGTTTTACCGGTTATCGCGGAAGTGGCGACCGAAACGAAAATACGTCCGGAACGCCCGCTGGGTATTGCCGTGATCGCTTCACAGCAGGCTATTACAGCCAGTCCGATCTCTGCTGCTACCGTGGCTCTGTTGAGTATGCTGGTAGGACAAGGGTTCAATGTGACTCTATTCGATATTCTGATGATCTCCGTGCCTTGTACGCTGGCAGGTGTGCTGGCTGGTGCTTTCTATTCCCTACGTGTCGGTAAAGAGCTGGAAGACGATCCTGAATTCAAAAGACGTATTGCTGAAGGAGAATTCACAACCCAGAAGTATGAGTTGAAAGATGTAAAGAATCAGAAAGCGGCCGGCTGGTCGGTCATCATATTTATCCTGGCGACTATCGGTATCATCCTGTTCGGTTCTATCGAAAGTATCCGTCCGACATTCAACGGCCAGTCTCTGTCGATGGCTTACATTATCGAGATATTGATGTTATCGGCTGCTGCCATCATCCTACTGGCAACCCGGACGGACGGGATCAAAGCCGTTCAGGGTTCGGTCTTTTCTGCCGGTATGCAGGCTGTTGTCGCCATCTTCGGTATTGCCTGGATGGGCGACACTTTTATCGGCGGGAATATGGCGGAGCTGAAAGGCTCGATTGAACAGATCGTTACCGAAATGCCTTGGTTATTCGGGATCGCCCTGTTTCTGATGTCTATTCTGCTGTTCAGCCAGGCAGCAACCGTACGTGCTTTACTTCCTTTAGGATTGGCGCTGGGAATATCTCCTTATATGTTAATCGCCCTCTTCCCTGCCGTAAACGGTTACTTTTTCATACCGAATTATCCGACAGTCGTTGCTGCAATCAATTTTGACCGTACAGGAACTACCCATATCGGGAAATATATCCTGAATCACTCTTTTATGATCCCCGGATTGATCGCAACCGGAGTTTCTGTATTGCTTGGACTACTTCTTATACAATTATTTTAAGGATAGTCGGCAGTAACTTTTAAAACGGACATACGGAAAAATTGACAAGTATATTAGCCATATTGCTATGTCATTGATTTTTTATCCTGTGTAACTTTGCACTGTAAATAAAAACAATAAGCATATGAAACCAGTAGAATTGACAAAAGCAGATTTCATTCAGAAAGTAGGTAATTTCGAAGCTGACCCGAAAGATTGGAAATATATAGGAGATAAACCTTGTATCGTAGATTTCCAGGCACCATGGTGTGGTTACTGCAAACGTTTGGACCCGATATTGGATGAATTCGCCGAAACGTATGACGGAAAACTGGATATCTATAAAGTAAATGTAGACGATGAGGAAGCTTTGGAAACGGCATTCAACATCCGTACTATCCCTACACTCCTTATCTGCAAACCAGACGGGACAAAAGAATTCATGCTCGGAACAATGCCCAAGCACGAGTTAAAAAAGATCATTGAAGAAAATATCCTGAAATAAGAGTCATTACACTCCGTTATTTACGGACTGTAATATGGAAACAGCCTTGCTTGCGTTCGTGCTTGATATAACAACGTTCAGCCTTTCGCTGATCGCGGAGCACAGACGCAAGTACCATTTTCAGACGGTCGTTATCGATATTCAAGGTATCCTTTTCGTCTATTTTAGTGTAACGAACCCAGGATATATCAAAAGTAGTACCATAGCGGTGAGCAGAATTCATAGAAGCGTTATAGTTGCGTTTTCCTAATTTCTTCACGTCATCGACCGTACGGGTAACGCTCGTCACCTTTATTTTATAGATGGAAGCATTCAGGTTATAAAGGGAATCCTGGAAATTCCGTCCGATATCTTCCAGCAATGTAGCAGCTTCGGGGATCAGATAAGGGATGGAATGTTTCAATTCTTCCACTTCATAATAATCGCAGGTCTTGATCTCCTTCATTTTCTTAGAGGCATGTTCGGCATCATCCCGGTTACTGATAGGTTCTATTCCTATTTTCTGTGCTACCGCCAGTTGAACATCATTCAAGTCATTAAAGTCCCGGTTATAACTACCATTATACCAAATGGTTTTCAACTCACCCCGCTTTTCCTTGCAAGAAGAAAAAGCACAAACAGCCATCAATACGGCCAGTAAACTTATTGTATTTATAAATAATTTCATCCCTTTTGATTTTGGGAAACAAAAATAAGAAAAATAACAGACTTAACAGGACAAGAGAAAAAAGATTTCGTACTTTTGTAAACAGTATAAATAAAAGAATATGGATATGAGTACTTTAGAACTAAAACTTTCACTGATTGAACAATTAAAGCAAATCGATGACGAGCAGTTGTTGCATAAGATCAAAAATCTTATCAGCCAGCACACAGGCAAGAAAGTCGAACGCCTGCCAGCACAAATGACGGTAGATGAGCTGAAAGAGGTGTTGAAAAAATCTATAGAAGAATCCAAACAAGGGTTAGGTATGACTTCCGATGAATTACGAAAAAGACACCCTCTATGCCAACAAGATTAAAGTGGTTACCACAAGCTATTACCTTACTTGAAAATATTTACGATTATTACAGTAAGAAGAGCGAATGCTCTGCCGTTCGCTTATATAACAGAATTATTGATTCTGCCGACTTGTTAAAGACATTTCCTCACGCAGGACCTCTCGAACCTTCATTAAAGGATTTTCCACAAAACTTTCATTCGTTTGTTGTCGAAAAACATTACAAGCTGATCTATACGATCAGTCCCGACCTCATCGAAATACATGCCATATGGGATTGCAGGCAAGACGACTGGAAGCTTAAAGAAATGTTCCGATAGTTATATCTCAAAAAAAAGCCCGAATCTATTTAGGAGACAAAGAATATTACTAATTTTGCGTACCTAAATAATAGATGGGATAAAAACATAAAAATTATAAGGAAAAAGGAAAAGAACGGATGATAGAACGAATATATATTCTGGAAAGTGTAGACCCGGTTATTTTTTACGGAGTGAACAATGCGAACATGCAGCTTATCAAAACACTGTTTCCCAAGCTTCGCATCGTTGCCCGAGGAAATGTGATGAAAGTAATCGGAGACGAAGATGAATCCGAACTGTTCCTGAAGAAAATCCGGGAAGTTGAGAAATACTGCGAAGAGTTCAATTCCCTGACAGAAGATGTCATACTCGACATTATTAAAGGCAAAGCCCCGACTGTCGTTAAACAGGAGAACCTGATCATTCATGGGATGAACGGTAAGGCGATCGTTGCCCGTACCGAAAACCAGCAATTACTGGTGAAGGCATTCGAAAATAACGACCTGGTATTTGCCACCGGCCCGGCCGGAACAGGTAAGACATTCGTAGCCATCGCCCTGGCCGTAAAAGCATTAAAGAACAAAGAAATAAGAAAGATCATCCTAAGTCGTCCCGCCGTCGAAGCCGGCGAGAAGCTGGGATTCCTTCCGGGAGAAATGAAAGACAAGCTCGATCCGTACCTCCAGCCGTTGTACGATGCCCTGCAGGATATGATACCGGGAGCGAAACTCAAAGAGTATATGGAAAATAATGTGATTCAGATTGCCCCGCTGGCTTTTATGCGCGGACGTACGCTGAACGATGCCGTTATTATCCTCGATGAAGCACAAAATACGACTACGCACCAGATCAAGATGTTCCTCACCCGCCTGGGTATGAACGCTAAAATGATTATTACCGGTGACGTAACGCAAATCGACCTTCCCCCCACAGCAACTTCCGGACTCGTGCAGGCCATGCAGATACTGAAAGGCGTAAAAGGGATCGGCAAAATTGAATTCGATAAGAAAGATATCGTACGACATAAACTGGTGCAACGTATAGTGGAAGCGTACGACAAATTCGACGATAAACGACGCAGTGAGACAAAGGCCCACTCGCCTAAAACAACAATAGAAAAGAACAACAAACTATCAGAAAACAATTAAAAATAAATTGGTCATGAAGAAGGCGTTAGTTAAAACAGATTACAATTTCCCGGGACAAAAGAGTGTCTATCATGGTAAAGTACGCGACGTGTACAATATCAATGACGAAGTATTGGTGATGGTCGCAACCGACCGTATTTCAGCTTTCGACGTAGTATTGCCGGAAGGTATTCCTTACAAAGGCCAGATGTTGAATCAGATTGCTGCCAAATTCCTTGACGCGACCACCGACATTTGCCCGAATTGGAAAATGGCTTCACCCGACCCAATGGTTACCGTTGGTGTACAGTGCGAAGGTTTCCCTGTTGAAATGATCGTACGCGGTTACCTTTGCGGTAGCGCATGGCGTGCTTACAAAAGCGGTGTACGCGAAATCTGTGGTGTGAAACTGCCGGAAGGTATGCGCGAAAACCAGCGTTTCCCGGAACCTATCATCACCCCGACAACGAAAGCTGCCATCGGTGCTCACGACGAAGATATCTCCAAAGAAGAAATCCTGAAACAGGGACTTGTTTCTGAAGCCGACTACGCCGTTCTTGAAAAATATACAATGGAGCTGTTCAAACGTGGTACAGAGATCGCAGCCGGACGCGGACTGATCCTGGTCGACACCAAATATGAATTCGGTCACCGTGACGGTAAGATCTACCTGATCGATGAGATTCATACACCGGACTCTTCCCGTTATTTCTATTCAGAAGGTTACGAAGACCGTTTCGCCAAAGGTGAACCGCAGAAACAGCTGTCTAAAGAATTTGTTCGCGAATGGTTGATGGATAACGGCTTCCAAGGTAAAGCAGGCCAGGTTGTTCCTGAAATGACTCCGGCTATCGTCGAAGGTATCAGCGACCGTTACATCGAGTTATTCGAACACATCACCGGCGAAAAATTCGTGAAAGGCGATACAGACGACTTGCTTGCACGTATCGAAAAGAATGTTACAGATTATCTGAACAATAAATAAGAATGTATGAAGTACGGTTCGGAACAGATTTTACCTTACAACAGGGAAGAACAAAAGAGCACACAAGTCAGACGTATGTTCGACTCGATTGCAGGCACCTATGATCTGCTGAACCATACGCTCTCGTTCGGAATTGATAAAATATGGCGCAGGAAAGGTATTGCTTTCCTGCGTCCTTTTTCTCCGAAGTCGATACTGGATATCGCAACCGGAACAGGCGACCTGGCCATCTCCATGCAAAAGAAACTGAAGGCAGACCGGATCATCGGCGCCGACATTTCAGAAGGCATGATGCAGGTCGGACGTGAAAAAGTAGCCCGTGCCGGTCTTTCGGAGCATATCTCGTTCGAACAACAAGACTGTACGGCGCTCACCTATCCGGACAATTCGTTCGATGCCGTTACTGCCGCATTCGGAGTACGTAACTTTGAAAATATAGAACAAGGAATAGCAGAGATGTTCAGGGTCCTGAAACCCGGTGGCCATCTCATGATCCTGGAGCTTTCCACCCCGGAACATTTTCCGATGAAACAGCTCTACCGCATTTATTCAAAGACGATCATTCCATTTATAGGCCGGTTGTTCTCAAAGGAAAAAGCGGCATACAGTTATTTACCGGAATCCATCAAGGTCGTTCCTCAAGGAAAGGTTATGGAGAAACTACTCGCACGACAAGGTTTTACACAGGCGAAAGCACGTACCTTTACCTTTGGGATTTGTTCATTATATACAGCCAGTAAGGACAGTTCGCGAACTGCCCTTACAATTTAAACATAAAAAAGAAGAAGGTTATGCAGAAATATGGTTTATTGGGATATCCACTCGGGCACTCGTTTTCCAAAACTTATTTCAACCAGAAGTTTGAGGCGGAAAAGATAGATGCTCAATATGTAAATTTCGAGATTCCGAACATCAAAGAGATAAAGAATGTTCTGAAAGAGAATCCCGAATTAAATGGTTTGAACGTTACGATCCCTTATAAAGAACAGGTGATCCCTTATCTGGACGAACTGGATGAAGATGCACGCCTGATCGGTGCCGTCAACGTGATCAAGTTTACAAAAGGTCTTTTCGGAAGAACAAAGCTGGTCGGCTACAATTCCGATATCATCGGTTTCAAGCAATCGATCGAACCTTTCCTGAACGAAACGCACCGGAAAGCCCTGATCCTCGGAACGGGGGGAGCTTCAAAGGCGGTCTTCCAGGGATTGAAACAATTGGGAGTTGGCGCAACTTTAGTCTCACGCAAGCCGAAAGAATTTTGCATTACCTATGAAGAGATCACAGCCAAAACGATGGAACAATACACGGTCATTGTCAATACCACACCGCTCGGAATGTTCCCTAACATCAACAGTTGCCCGGATATTCCTTACGATCTGCTCACCCCAGACCATCTGTTATACGACCTGCTGTATAACCCGGATGAGACACTTTTTATGAAGAAAGGAAAAGAAAAAGGAGCCGTCGTTAAAAACGGTCTTGAGATGCTGTTGTTGCAAGCGTTCGCAGCCTGGGAGATATGGCAGAAATAAAAAACTAAAAAACAACTATCATACTATCACAAATTGCCAAAATGTTTTGATATTTAAAGGACAAGACCTATGACAGTTGTTATGATAGTACTATTTTCAACCATCATACTATCACAAAACTACCCGACAAAGTTGGTGATGTATATATCTTATTATTAACAATATAGTTAGATATCTTTCTTGAGACCCGGGTCTCTATACCCTTCACACCCGGGTCTTAGCATTGTTCACATCCGGGTGTAAAAGATGGGAAAATGGGGATCTGAACAAGAAGTACAAGCGATTCCTGCGAAAAAAAACAGCTTTAGTCGGACAAAAAAGATAGGATGCTATTGTTTTTCCGTCATATATTTCCAGAAACGGGCAGGCATATGCTGGCGGTGCAGCTTCGGGTTGATACGTTCTTTGATAGCAATCGTCTTGAAATACTCTTTCCACATCTGCTGGAACAATTTCTCATCCTTATCCATCAGACTCTCATTGAGGAAACCGGATAACAGATGCTCTTCCTTCTGTTCAAAACGGACCTCGATCGTCTCTTTCAGATCATAATAATAGCCGTACTCCCGGCGCATATCATAGATCAGCCATTTCTGATCACCGAAACGATCGTTCAGATACGGCAGGACAAGCGGCAAAACATTATATATAGGTTCGACGGCTGAGAAGTAAGTGCCATCCAATGCTTTCTGAAAACGGAGGAACTGCATGATGCGGAGGCGCTCGTTACTCACTTTCTTCCAGACTTTGGAGATCTGCAGCACATCGGGATCACCGAAATTCAACTCGATGGACTTGGAATGATCGAGCGCCTTGCGGATATAACGGAACAACAACATATCGACCTCCGGCAGTTCCGACAACCAGGAGACTGTCAACCCCGACAGGGATAGTTTCGAAACTTTCTTTTCAAGCCCTTTCCAAACCCGGTCCGCCTTTTTCTTGTCGGAATAAATCGTCACCGTTTCCTCGCAAAACAGAGGTAACGGCTCGCCCTCCGCAAGCAGCACATTGGGAAAAGACTTCCGGACATAAGCGTCGAAGACGGCAGTCAGTAATCCCTCGAAAGTTTTGTCATATATAAAAGCAATCACAATACGTCCTGAAATTGAATTGTTAGTTGGCGGTCGTCCAGCTTCCTGCCTTTTTTCTGAGTCAGGATATGGCGCACATTCTCCGGGGTCAGCTCGTTTACCGTCCGCATCGCCAATTCATGGCAGGTGATGAAGTATTGCGCTTTCTTCATCACGACCCCGATCTTTTTCAATTGTTCCGATCCCAGACGGGAATAGCGGCGGGAGACAACGATCATCTTCGCCGATTTCACCCCGATACCGGGTACACGGAGAAGTAACTCATAATCCGCCTTATTGATATCGACCGGAAACATATGCGGATTCCGCAGTGCCCACGATAACTTCGGATCAACCTCCAGATCCAGTTCCGGGTAAGCATCATTCACGATCTCGTCCACCTTAAACTCATAAAAACGCAACAACCAATCTGCCTGATACAAACGGTTTTCCCTCACCAGAGGAGGTTGCTTCAATGCCGGAAGCCGGTTATCATAATCATTCACCGGGATAAACCCCGAATAATAGACACGTTTCATCGTCGGACGCTGATAGAGGGCTGACGACAAACGGAGAATATCTTTGTCCGTATCGGCTGTCGCTCCGATGATCATCTGCGTGCTTTGCCCGGCAGGGGCAAAGCGGGGTGCATGCCGGAAACGCTTCCTCTCCTCCGCACTTTGCAACACGCCCTGCTGAATATAGCGCATCGGAGCAAACACGCTCTTGAAATCTTTTTCCGGAGCAAGTGTCTGCAAACTTTTCTCATTGGGTATCTCGATATTCACACTGAGACGGTCGGCATACAATCCGGCTTCATTTACCAGTTCCTGGCTGGCTCCGGGAATGCTCTTCATATGGATATAACCGTTGAAACGGTGTATCAGCCGCAGATCTTTCACGACACGGACCAAACGTTCCATCGTATAGTCCGGACTACGCACCACCCCCGAACTCAGGAAGAGACCTTCTATATAATTCCTCCGGTAAAACTCGATCGTCAGATCGACCAGCTCCGTTACGGAAAGCGTCGCCCGGGGCAGATCATTGCTCCGGCGGTTGATACAGTAGGCACAATCATACATGCAATAATTGGTCAGCATGATCTTCAGTAAGGAAATACATCGCCCGTCTTCCGCAAAACTATGGCAAATCCCCCACCCTGCCGCACTTCCGACCATTCCTTTCTTTCCGGAACGGGAAGTACCGCTTGACGCGCAGGATACATCATACTTAGCTGATTCTGCTAATATTTTCAGTTTTTCGAGAACAGTTTCATTCATATTTTAGGAGGATATGCCATACAAAAATAAGGATTAAAAAGCTATCTTTGCGATAAAACAGAGTGAAATGTTCTTAGATAATATTCCCGTACATAACCTGGATGAAACGGACTTCTTTGTCGTCGAACGGATCGAAAACTGTGCGCCCTTGAATTTTCAGGGATCGCACCGGCACAATTTCTACGAACTGCAATTCTTTACGGAAACGGGGACAAACGAAAGCCACAGCATCGACTTCGTCGAATATCCGTTGCAAGCCAACCAGCTTTACCTACTCCGTCCCGGACAAGTACATACACTGAAACTAAAAGATCAGAAAGGATTCCTATTCGCTATCAATCCCGATTATTTCGAGCGCCTCTGCCTTCATATCGAGAGGTATGCGGATCATACATTTCCGAATATGCTTCTTCTCCCGGAGAAAGAAATCTTTGCCGTCCGCCAGATCGTTCATCTGATCTACTGCGAACATGAAGGGCTACACCGGAAAAGCCTGCTCAACTCATACATGCACGCTTTAATCACCCATCTGTTGCTATTATATACCGACACCCGGATCAACCAGGATATACGTGTCGGCAAAGTCTTATCCCTGATAGACAAGCACTACATCAACGAACGTACGACAGACTTCTATGCCCGCGAAGTAAACCTCAGCAACAAACGGATGAACGAGCTTACAAAAAAGGCCGTCGGCCACACAGTCAAACAACTGATAGACCAACGGCTATTACTGGAAGCCAAACGCATGATCAGTTCCGGAGCTTCGAGCTTCAAGGAAATAGCGTTCAGCCTGGGATTTAGCGAAGCTTCTTATTTCACCCGCTTCTTCAAGGAGCAAAGTGGTTGTACCCCCGAACAATTCCGGTCGTTACTGAAGAAAGACCTGTCATGAACGGACTTTGATCACTGCCAACCGTCGCCGTGTATCGACAAACAACAGCACGAAAGAGGTCAGTCCGCAAACAAACAATCCGCACATCATCGGTACCACCGAATTGTTCTGCAGGAAACTGACTACCGCCGACAATATCCCGGTAAACAATAATTGCAAGAATCCCATCAATGCCGAAGCTGCCCCACTATCTTCCTTAAAATAAGCCAATCCAAGCGAAGTCGTTGCCGGAAGCAGCAACCCGATCGGAATCAGATTCAGGAAAACCAGCACCAGCAAAGGAACGACGGAAGTCGACACCAACGAAGTCACCACCAACAATATCCCGATCAACAACTGAAAGACAAGCGTATATCTCACCAGCTTCTTCAACGTCATATATTTCAGGAAGAAATTAATAATATAGGTACCGAACATCAAACCTAACGAATTGACTGCGAAAATAATGGCAAACGTATCTCCCGACATTCCTCCCTTCTCCATGATCAGGAACGGAGCATTGGAAACATACACCATCAAACCGCCGTAAGCCATACAGCCAATAATCGTATAAACCACAAACGGCCATACTTTCATCACTCGCACATATCCTTTCGTCATCTCCCTCAACGAAGGTTTCTTTGCAATTACGCCCTCAGATAAAGGTATCGGTTTACTTTTCGGAAGAAATACCCAGGTCAGCAAAATGGTACAAGCGCCTAACAATGCCATTGTATTGAACACCCCGTGCCAATGCCATTGTTTCAAAAGTAAATTACCGATAGTCGGTGCAATAACAGGGGCAATACCAGAAATAATCACCAGTAAAGAGAAAACCTTTGTCCGTTGTTCATTCACAAACAGGTCGTTCACGGCTGCACGTCCGACCACTACACCCGCGCACCCTCCGAAAGCCTGAAAGAAACGGATTACCCAAAGTTGTTCTATCGAAGTCACATAGATAGAAGCAAACGAACTTACAGTGTATAAAGCAGTTGCCAGCAGAATCGGATTTTTCCGTCCGTAATAATCGGAAAGCGATCCCCAGAACAATTGTCCGAGGGCAAAACCCGCCAGGAAGATGGATAAGGAAATTTGTACTTCACCCAGAGAAACCTGCAGGCTCTCAGCAATATCTGTAAAAGCAGGAAGATAAAGGTCTATACTCAGAGGTTCCAGAGCCGCCAGTAAGGAAAGGACCAGAACCACGATTCCCATTTTTCTATTCATCACATTATACCTATTAAAATTACCGCGACAAAAGTACTTCCTTCTTTCCGTCCGTCTTTTACATTAATTGCACATTTACTGGTATAAACAGGAACTTTCAGGGAATAGGGATCGGTTCACCCAGATGGCGCGGTTGCTTCCGTGTCGCCAGATCGATAAAGACTTTTACCCTCGCCAGCAACTCGCGGATACGTGTCTTGAATCCGGCATAGGTATCCACATCGCGTGCATTGAAACCGACAGCCTGAATCCCATGCTTACCAGCCAGGAACAAAGCCCGTTCATTATGGAATCGTTGAGAAATAACGGTGAAACGATCTTGCCCGAATATCTCCCTGGCACGGACAACCGAATCCAGGGTACGCAGTCCTGCATAATCCAGGACAATGACCGAATCGGGAATATGGTACATCAGAAGAGCTTTTTTCATCTCTTCCGGCTCGTTATAATTTCGTCGACGGTTGTCCCCGCTGATCAGGATATATTTTATCTTTCCGGACTTATACAATTCGGCAGCGGCTTCGATCCGGTAATCGAAATACAGGTTACTCCGTCCGTTCTTCAACATAGGTGTAGTTCCCAGCAATAAACCGACTTTATTTTCCGGGATTTGTTCCGTATCGTCATAAACGAGTTCCTTTGCATAATTACGAATACGAACATGGCAGGATAGTATCACAATACCAACCAGCAGACAGGCAGTGAACAGAACACCAGCAAGCACACCAACCACCTCTTTTCTTTTATTTTTATTCGCCATCTACAAATATAGTATTTTTCAGTAGAATAAACGAAACGGGATATTTCTTTTATGAGTGTGGTTATTAGGCAGGAAACATGTACATTTGTACGTTTTTAAAATTTACATATTCAAGAATGAACGACTTACTTATTTTCAACCATATAGAATTGATCCTGGCGGCTACAACTGCCGGTCTTTTCATCATCCAGCTTTTGTATTATCTTGTTACTTATGCCCGTCCGTTGAGACAGGCAAAAAGGAGACTAATGGAGGCAGGACAGGCCAAACCCGCCGTTTCCGTGATTGTCTATGCCAAGAACGAATCGGAGAATCTAAGGAAACATCTCCCGGCTTTACTGAACCAGAACTATCCGGAATACGAAATTATCGTCGTCAACGACGGCTCCACGGATGAGAGTGACGAGGTTTTAAAAACCTTCAAAAACGAATACGATCACCTTTATCACACCTATATTCCGGAAGACGTAAAATACCTGAGCCGCAAAAAACTGGCACTCACCGTCGGAATCAAAGCAGCCAAATACGATATCCTCCTTTTCACCGAGGCTAATTGCGAACCGATGGGTAAAAACTGGGTATCTGCTATGGCACGCAACTATACATCCAAGACAAGCATTGTTTTAGGTTTCTGTGCGTATGGTCCCCATAAAGGATTTTTCCACAAACTGGTCGCTTACGATAACCTGATGACCGGACTGCAATACATTTCGTCTGCCCTTACCGGAAATCCCTATACCGGAAACGGCCGTAACCTCTCCTACCGGAAAGACTTGTTCTTTGCTCATAAGGGTTATTACAAATCGCTCAGCCTGCATGCCGGAGACGATGATTTGTTCATCAATGAATCCGCCACCAAAGATAACACGTGGGTGGAATATTCTCCGGATAGCATCACCGAAATGGCCAAGATAGACCGTTTCAGTATGTGGAAAGAAATGAAAGTATCACGTGCTGCAACCCAGCGTTATTATAAAGGTTGGAATCTGACCTTTTTCAGAACGGAGAGCATCAGCTACTTCCTGTTCTTCATCGCGGTTATTACCAGTATCGTATTGGGTATCCTCGGAAACTGGCTGATCTCCATACTGGCCGGCTTACTTTACATAATCCGGTTTTCCTGTAAAGCTGCCATCCTACACAAATCGGCCAAGCTCCTGCAACAGAAACCGGTCACAGGCTGGCTATTTCTGTTGGAGTTGATCTTACCACTGTTCAATCTGTATGTAAGAATATACCGTATATTCAGAGGGAAGAACGATTATACGTTCAGACTGTGAATAATTGAATGTTGAAAATTGAGAATTGAAAATTAATGGAAGATTACTCGAACCGAATACTTTTGGCGGGATCGATCTTTGTGATCAGGTAAGACGGGCCGAGCATCATCAACATGGATGCACACAGCGTTCCGATATTCAGCAGAACTAAAGAGAGTACACTCAGATCGATAGGCACTGCATCCAGATAATAGGTGGACGGGTCCAGTTTTATTATATGAAAATGAGACTGGATCAGGCAGATGGCAATCCCGATCACATTTCCCCAAAGCATCCCTTTCCCTATCAGGAAGAAAGAGATATAGAGAAATATCTTACGGATACTGGCATTGTTTTCTCCCAACGCTTTCAGGATACCGATCATATTAGTCCGCTCCAGAATAATAATCAGCAAACCGGAGATCATTGTAAAACCGGCAACAGAAAATATCAGGATAAGGATAACGACCACATTCACGTCCAACACATCGAGCCAGTTAAATATCATCGGATTCATCTCTTTGATCGAACGGGTAAAATAGGTATTTCCATGACGATCCTGTTGTTCAACCAAATTGAAATACAGGTCTTCTGCTATCTGATCCAGATCATTATAGTCATCGACAAGCAATTCCAGTCCGCTGACTTCGTCTTTATCCCAGCCATTCAAACGACGTATCTGCTTGATATCCGCCAGGACAAACAACTTGTCGTAATCCATAAAACCAGTCTCGTAAATCCCGGCTATGTTGAATTTGCGTGCACGAACATCTTCCTGAACGAAATAAGTCCGAACCGAATCTCCCAGTTTCAGATTTAATAAATCGGATAAATATTTGGAAATAATGATATCTATCGAACTTTTATCCGGGTTTATCGTAAGGATTTCACCCTCTTTCAGATTATTCCGGAAGAAACTCCAATCATAATCCGTGTCGACACCCTTCAATACAATCCCCTGAAAATCGCTATCTGTTTTCAGAATCCCCATCTTAGTGGCATATGCTTCTATATGTTTGATTCCGGGAAACTCCTGAAGAGCCTGAAGCAAGGAATCGCTCACCGCAATCGGTGTCGTTTCGTACGAACTGTTATTATCGAAATTGGTGATCTGGATATGAGAACCGAAACCGATCACCTTATTACGGACTTCTTTTTTAAACCCGATTACAATAGCCACCGAAAGAATCATTACCGCCAGTCCGAGCGCAATCCCAATTATGGCAATACGAACAGCAGGAGGTGTTACCTGACGGTCCCCCTCCTTACTGAAATGAATTCTTTGTGCTATAAATAATTCTAAGTTCAAATCACTTTATAATTCGTTAAATGACTCTTCCCGGATAAGCTTCCAATGCTTTAGCCAGCACAACCAACGCATTTGCCAGATCTTCTTTTTTCAATACGTAAGCAATACGTACTTCATTCTTACCCAAACCCGGTGTTGTATAGAAACCGGAAGCCGGAGCCATCATGACTGTCTGTCCTTCATATTCAAATTCATCCAGACACCAGGCACAGAACTTATCGGCATCATCCACAGGCAGCTTGGCAACCGTATAAAAAGCTCCCATAGGGATCGGAGAATAGCATCCCGGAATACGATTCAGACCGTCGATCAGGAATTTGCGACGTTCCACATATTCGTTATACACCTCCAACATATACTCTTCAGGTGTATCCAATGAAGCCTCGGCAATAATCTGTCCGATCAATGGAGGACTCAAACGGGCCTGGCACCATTTCATAACATTTTCCTTCACCATCTGGTTCTTCGTGATCAGCGCACCGATACGGATACCGCATTCGCTGTAACGTTTAGAAACAGAATCGACCAACACCACGTTATTCTCTATCCCTTTCAAATGGAAAGCAGAGATATAAGGGGCTCCCGTATAACAGAACTCGCGATATACCTCATCCGAAAACAGGAACAGATCGTATTTCTTCACAATATCACGAATCTGATCCATTTCTTTCTGTGTATACAGATAGCCGGTCGGATTGTTCGGGTTACAGATCAGGATCGCTTTCGTACGCGGTGTGATCAGTTCCTCAAAACGTTCTACCGAAGGAAGGGCAAAACCTTCATCGATAGTAGACGGAACCGTTTTGATCACAGCCCCGCTGGAAATGGCAAACGCCATATAGTTTGCATACGCAGGTTCGGGAACAATAATTTCATCCCCCGGATCCAGACAAGCCATAAAAGAGAAGAACACAGCTTCCGAGCCACCGGTAGTGATGATTATATCGTCAACATCGACATTGATATTGAATTTCGCATAATATTTAACCAATTTCTCACGGAAACTACGAATCCCTTCACTGGGTGAATACTCCAAAACCTTACGATCAATACGGCGCATCGCCTCCATCGCGACCTCAGGAGTAGATAAATCCGGTTGACCGATATTCAGATGGTACACCTTGGTACCCTTTGCCTTAGCCTTATTGGCTAGCGGAACAAGTTTTCTAATGGGGGAAGCCGGCATGTTGACACCCCGCTGTGAGATATTAGGCATTACTTTTTCTATATGTTAGTTTAAAGTTCGGCAAAGATAGGAAATAATTGAAAATTGAAAGTTGAAAATTGAAAATTAATATCGGTTTGCATGTTTTCGGCTCATTTAATTTTCAATTTTCAATTCTCCATTTTCAAATCCTCAAATTCCCGGCCGAGGTGAATCCTTGCTTGCATGCATCGTCGAGATAAACGCATGTGGATCAATATCTTTAATCTCGTCTTTCAAACGCGGCATATCTTTACGTTCAGCGATCGTAAAAATGATCTCTTTCTCCTGTCCTTCATACATTCCGCGTCCATGCAGGAAAGTTCCGCGCATCCCCATCTTGCCGACAATCAGGTCTTTTATTTCCTGTGTTTTCTTCGATACGATGAATACGGCACGATTCGGATTCTCTGTCTGGAACATTTCCACGACCTTCCCATAGACAAAGATGGCAAACCAGGAATACAAAGGCACTGCCCAATCCTGAAATACGATCAAACCGAGCATTACGATGGCAGAGTCAAGCAATATGATCATATTACTAACTTTCAGATTGGAATTATTGGCAATCACACGGGCCAGCACATCGGTTCCCGCACTTGTACTTTGTGCCTTAAAGACACAAGTCACACCCAGACCTAATATCGCACCGCCATAAAAACAGGCAATAAAAGTATCGTTTTCTACCAGCGGTTCCGTTCCGCAGAAATAAGATAAAGTATCTGTAAAAACAGAGATCAGTACAAATGTCACTATTGTTTTCGGTCCGGAAGAAAGTCCGATCTTTTTCATCGCCAGTATCAGCAACGGCACGTTGAAGCACAAAGCGGTAGCCCCCATCGGCAAACCATCCGGAAAAATGGAGAAAAGCCCTTTCGTGACATAATGTAAAACAATGGAAATACCATAAACCCCGCCCGGTACGATTTTATAAGGGGCGAGAAAAAGCACATAGCTCAGTGCCTGGAGAAAAGCTCCGACAACGATCAGCGAATAGTCGAAAGCATTACTTCTTAATGTAGCATTAGAAGGAAAACCTAGTTGTTTCATGATAAGATTAAATCATTATTTGTTCTTTTAAGTGTCGCAAAGATAGATAAAAAAAGAAGAGACTACACAAACAAATTGTGTAATCTCCTCTATCTATTTTCAACAACCGCGATACGGGATCAAACAATCCCGACGCCTTTTATTATTAAAGGCTCAATGCACGGTTATTATTATTTGTCACATTCAACAATGTTACATATTTACGATACTGGTCGGGAGTCAGAACCTTTTTCATCAATTTCAAATTCCCATAGACAGCCTGGTGCATTTTCTTCTGTTGCTTGCTTTCGCTCGAACGAAGACTTTCACGTTGCATATCAAGGAAGTATTCATTAATGTTTGCTACTTCATTCACCTGAGAGGGGGTTAATTGTAAATAATAACTCAGTTTCTCAAAGTTAATAGCAAACGGTTCTTTACTCACATTGTTCCGGTTCTCGCGTGCAAAACCTACTGTTGCACATAATAAAATGGCTGCTACAGCCATACCTAAACGTTTCATAATACCTAAAAACATTAAATTAATAACCTAAACTCAGAGGCCGCTGCCTCTCTATCTCCTTTTATCTTTTTGCTTTCAAATATATAACAGTATGTTTTATAACATTGTTCACGAGCAGGTTTATTTATTCAGCCAAATGATCGGATATCCCAGTCTCCGCTTGATATCTTCCATCTCCGCACTATGCCACATTTCATGTTTGAAGCACCAGGACAATGCCTCATATTTGTTATTTGCGACCGGATGTTTAAAGGGAATAGGTTCCAATGGAGTATATAAAATACCATCACTTAAAGCCAACAGGTTTTCAATACAAATTTCATGAACTGCGTCCAACTGATTTTTCAATACGGAAGCAGTTACAACCTCCTCTTTGACAGACCGGTGTAAAGTACCCATCCCGTTAAACAGTTTATTATACTGTGTCACTGGAATCACCCGGTTGACTTTTTCATTCCATCCTGTTATCACAGTAATTGCATGAAAGTTCTGGGCAACGATCAGATGTCCGATCTGCCAGGCAAAGTTTGAATCCGTATTTTCCGGTATGACAAACCATAAATCTTCCGGGAGTTCCGAAACCAGGCGATTGACAAAATTTCTTGATTCAATGATCTGCTCTCTCAAAAATTCAATTCGATTCATAATGTTTACTTTTTAAGTTATACATTAATCATTAGTGAACGAAAGAGCAGGATATGTGACAACTCAGTCCAAAAATTTTTCCCAATAATTCTTTCTCGGTAAATCTTTTTCAAATTTATGATACAGATCAGCCAGCCGTATCATTTTCAAAACGGTTGAATATTCTTTCTCCAGATCGATACGGTAAACCTGTTTGCAGATCCGGCATTTACAAGTCCCGACAGGATTATATAACGGACAGGTATCATTCATAAAATGACTGATCTTAGTTATTGAACGAGAGGATATCTGCCGGACATTCTCTACCGACATTTCCATAATACTACTGATCTGTTTATAGGAAAGACCTATATTTTCTTTAAATATAAAGATCAAACGGGCATCGTTATTTAAACAGTGATTCAATGCAGTCAAACACCAGTCACACCGTTCCTTTACCCATTCTTTCCGATCCTCGTCAGAACCGGAATACTCAATTTCCTCCAAACCTCTGAATTGTTCCAAGTTCAGCAAAGTGACTACCTTTTCATTTTGGGCATACCGTAAAATAGTCCGTTTCGCAATCGTATATATCCACGTTGACAATTCAGAATTACCATTAAAAGAGGACAGGCTTTTAAAGATTTCATACCAGACTTCCTGTGCCGCCTCTTTCGCTATCTCTTTGTTCTGGATCATACGATGAGCAATGGTAGCAACCATTCTCCCATATTGTTCAACTAAATTTTTACGGTCTATCTCCATTGATCGGGTTATTAATCGATTTCTCCTGCCAAACCATACTATATTATATATGATTAAACCATCCTCCTATTACAAATCCTGTATATTGAACAAACCGAAAGTCAGATAATCGTCATCCTCCGGTTCTGTTCCGATACGTTCTATATTCAATCCCTCTTTAGTGACAAAAGAGTTCGTCCAGTTCCATTCCTGCCCTGTTCCTATCATTGTTTCACCGAGGTAATGAAACTGTTCGTCCATCATGACAATCGTTAGCGGCTTACTGTCGAGAGGTGTTTTCAAATTCGCATCCGGCATGCCATGTAACAAATAACGGTAATATACTTTACGGTACGGATCATGAATTACAGCTGCATAAAAGTCCTGTTCCATATAAGAGGTATAAACCAACTCGTCAGGTGTAGTCTTTACCTCCTCATGGCCGATAGAAGTAATCGTTCCGGCTTCATTGCTACCTCCGTATACTTTCATTGCTGCATCACTGTCCCAATCCGATATATACAGATCGTGTGAATTTGTAAAACTGTGGACCATCTTCCCTTCCGGTGTTATTGCCGGATACACAAACTGAATCAGGTCACCTCCCCAATTATAATTATTTCCGAATAACTCTTCCGGATAAAGATGATGATTCTCAGCCTTATCAGTAACCAAATCAATAGAGGTTGTGAACCGGAAATTCTCCCTGTCGGCTAATATCTCCGGGAAAGGAGCAAGACCGGGTAACTGTAAATGATTATCTATCAACATCAACGGCATAACTGTAGAAAAAACATACTGCGGATTATGCATTGCCCATTCTTTATCGTCTTTATTTAATAATGTAACACGGCTATGTATCACCCCAGCACTATCAGCCAAAGCGATTTCTATCAACGGGCGGTTGAATACATAAATAGAATCCGGACTTTTGATATAATAAGCTCCTATACTCATAACGGCATTCGCTCCTTCACGTTCGAAAGCGATTTGTCGGAGATAAGCAGTATCCGAATAATTGTAGAAATAAATCGCATTTTTCCGAGGATTCAGGAAGGTGAGCAGATCATTCCCCGTATGGTCGGAACAATACTGAATATAAGGAGGCTTAACCTTTGTCTCCGTATCCAAACGGAAACGTTTCTCGCCTGTCTCCACCAACTGCTTAACAGCCTTCAACTTCCCTTTATATTCATTCTTCACGCTCTTTTGATTACCGGAACAAGCGAAAAGCAGCAACAGCGATAACAGATAACAGTAATTCTTTTTCATATAGTTCTTATAGATTTGTTTTTCAGGTATAAATCAAAATCAATGCACAAATGTAAAGAAATATTCCATCGAAGTACATTAGAAACTGTTCATTTCTATAAACTCTAATATTCAAACAGATAATTTATATTTCTCATATGAAGGTCTCACCCATCGCAAATAAACCAGGAGCGATATCAGGCAACACCCCGAACCGGCTAAATAAGCAGTTGCCAGATCAGCATGCGAAGCAATAAAACCAGCCGCAAGCATGCCGATCCCCACCCCGAAATCGAAAGAAGTCAGATAAGTGGAAGTAGCCGTCCCACGCATATGATGCGGAGCCACATTCACAAAAAGGCATTGAATGGCCGGTACACAAACACCAAATCCTATACCGATAGCCAAGGCAGAAGCGAAGAATACAATCTCATTATGAAAAATAGCGAAAACGGCAAATGAAAGCGTCAGGAATGTCAGTGCACTGATCGACACAAGATGTATCTTCCCATGATCGACCAAACGCCCGGAAATAAGACGGGCCGTACCCACTCCTATCGCCATAAAAATAAAGAAATAACCCGGATTGGCGACATTGATCTCCTTCCCGTACAATACCACAAAAGAAGTCACCATCCCATAAGGAATTGCACTCAACAGATAAGCCAAAGCCGTCGGCAAAGCTTTCACCAGGATAAAACGATCGAGCGAGAATGCCGGTCTCGGCACTTTCTCCCGCTTCGGATAACGGATCAGGCAAACCGAACCGACACCCACCAAAGCAATTGCCAGTCCTGCAAATACCACCGGATGAAAACCGAACCGGTCATAGATAAACACGGCCACCAACGGCGACAGCGACATCGCCAGGTTTATCGTCAATCCATAAAAGCCCATTCCTTCTCCTCTTCGTTTGGAAGGGATCACATCGATCGCTATGGTATTTCCGGCAACGGAAGTCATTCCCATAAACCCACCCTGAATAAAACGGACAGCCATAATCATCAATACTGTCGTTGCGAACAGGTAACCGGTAAACATACAGGCAAAAACCATAAAAGCTAACAAATATAATGGCTTGCGGGAAAAACAATCCACCAGATATCCGGAGAACGGACGAACACATAACAAACCGATCGAATAACTGGAAAGAGCTATTCCCACTTCCGACGGATCGATCTTCAAAACTTCCACCAAATAGACCGGCATAGTTGGCATCAACATGTAGAAAGAGAAGTTCATCAGGAAATAAGAGATACAACACTGAATGAAATTCCGGTTCCAAAGCACAGGTTTCGCTTCGTTCATATCTTTAAGCCAGTTCACTCAGCTCCAGCCAACGCATTGTCTTTTCGTCTATTTCTTCCATTACTTTCGCAATTCGTTCCGACTTAACCATCAGCTCATCGTTGCTAAGTGTTCCGCTACTCATTGCTGTTTCCAGTTCTGCCTTTTCGGCTTCAAGCTGCGGTATTTCCACCTCCAGTGCTTCAAACTCTTTCCGTTCTTTGAAGGTAAGTTTCTTTTTCTGCTCAGGCTGTGGACGGTTATTCTTTTCAGGAGCCGATGTTTGTTTGGGCTGGCGAGCTGCTTCAGCCTCTTTCTCCAACTGATCCTGTACCTCTTTCCAGTCACGGTACTGAGTATAATTGCCGGGGAAATCCTTCAGATCGGCATTACCACGGAATACCAACAGGTGATCGACTACTTTATCCATAAAGTAACGGTCGTGCGAAACAACGATTACACAACCCTTAAAGTTACGCAGATATTCTTCCAATACATTCAGGGTCACGATATCCAGATCATTGGTCGGCTCATCCAGTACCAGGAAGTTCGGGTTGCGCATCAGGACGGTACATAGATATAAACGGCGTTTTTCTCCACCACTCAGCTTGTAGACATAGCTATGTTGCTTTTCGGGAGTGAACAGGAAATAATTCAGGAATTGGGAAACTCCCAACTTCTTACCGTCTCCAAGATCGACATATTCAGCTATATCCTGCACGACATCGATCACTTTCATCTGCTCGTCAAACTGCAGACCATCCTGACTGTAATAGCCGAAACGGACTGTTTCGCCGACATCGAAGCGTCCGCTATCCGGTTCTACTTCGCCCATCAGCATTTTAATAAAGGTAGACTTCCCTGTCCCGTTGTTACCTACGATACCCATCTTTTCGTAACGGGCAAAAATATAATTGAAATCTTCTACAATCTTGATACTGCCGAAGCTTTTCGTAACATGCTCCGCTTCAAATATTTTTGATCCGATATAGGATGCTTTCACATCCAGGTTCACATTACCGTTATCCCGTTGCTGCTTGGCTTTCTTTTCCAGCTCATAAAAAGCATCGATACGATATTTAGCTTTCGTACCGCGTGCCTGCGGCTGACGACGCATCCATTCCAACTCTTTCCTTAACAGGTTGTTGGCACGTTCCACTTCTGTGTTCATCGTCTCCATCCGTTCCTGACGTTTTTCCAGATAATAGCTGTAATTACCTTTATACTGGTAAATTTGCTGACGGTCTATTTCGATAATCTCGCTGCAGACACGGTCCAGGAAATAACGGTCGTGCGTAACCATCAGGATACTGATGTTGGCACGGCTCAGGTAACCTTCCAGCCATTCAGTCATTTCCAGGTCAAGGTGGTTGGTCGGCTCATCGAGAATGATTAGTTCGGGGTCGGTGATCAGAACGTTGGCCAATGCCACACGTTTCAACTGCCCACCGGACAGATGTTCCACTTTCTGATCATAGTTAGTGATCTTCAACTGCGAAAGGATCTGTTTGGCACGCTGTTCATAATCCCAGGCTTTCAGGTTATCCATACGCATCAGGATATCCTCCAGATTGGAATGATCGTCACTCGCCATCGCTTCTTCATACTCGGCAATCAGACGAACCGTCTCGTTCGGAGAATAGAAACAGGCTTGCAGAACAGTCAACCCTTCCGGATAGACAGGCGTCTGCTCCAAGTAGCCGACACGCAAGTCGTTACGGAACACGACAGCTCCGTTATCATAATCTTCATTCCCTGCAATGATATTCAGCAAAGTTGTTTTACCCGTCCCGTTCTTTGCAATAAGGCCCACTTTCTGACCTTGTGCAATACCAAATGTAATATCCTCAAAAAGAACCAAATCGCCGAAGCTTTTGGTCAGTCCGTCTATCTGTAAGTAACTGATCATACTGCCTTTTATACTTTAAATGCCGGACAAAGATACAAAAATTCAGCGTAGGGTAATCTATAATAATGCCTCGTTTACTTTAAGCAGTTATTACCTTATGCAAATTCTCCACATATTGAGTAAGGTCACTAAGCTTATCACCAAATGCATCATACCAATCAAAATTCACAAATGGATCATTTCCGAATGTAGAGGTCGTTATGTCCCCATTTTCACATACATAATTTAAAATAGTCTTCAAATATTCCTCCTGCATGGAATTCAGATTACTTTCAGATATTAATTCTGTGAATTTTCGAATAGCAATATTCCGATTCACTCCAATTATAGAACGGATAAAAGCAGCAACATTACCTCCATAAATCATATTCTGAGCATATTTTGAATATTCCTCTCTGGTTCCCAACTGCTGCCATAATATACGTTCCAAATCACGAATATCAGCTTGAGATAATGGCTCTACATTAAATATCTTTTGCAATACTGCATTATCTTTGTTCTCAGCCAAATAATCCACAACACGCTGTTTGTAAGTCGTAGTCGTAACTATTCCTGGCGCTTCTCCTCCATCGGTAAAAGCATCTTCAATATCTATAGTAAAAGTATTCTTACTATTTCCTTTTAAGAATAATATCAGTTCACGCAAGTCCTTACGAACACGCTCCAAACCATCCAAATTCAGATTTTCCCAGAAATGAGAGCTTAGAACCTCCTTTATAGTCTCTATCTTTGCCATAACCAAAGGAATGGAAGTTGCTTTTTGAAGATCTCGGGCAATTTCAATTACTTTTTTCTTGCTTCTCACAGCATTAATATCTGCATCCAACAAGGATAATTCTATATAAAGAATAAGTAAATCGAACTGTTTAGACTCTTCATTCTCCATTTTTTGAATCAATAACGGAGATAGACTATTTTTTATGTGTAAAGCATCTGTCTCGGAAATAAAAATCCAATTTTCTGATTTACGATATTTACATACCAAATCCCAATGCTTCCGAACTCCAATTCGTGAATCATTCAGCGTAGCCACCTGACTATGCAACAGAGTCTTCAATTCATCATGTAAGTTTTTAGCAAAAGGATCTTCCTGATATCGGCTATGCTGCAAAAACACAGATATATCCGTACGAAGACAAAACAAACGCTCAGTCAATGACTGAACAAGTTTTGCCTCTACCCCTTGAGGGTTATCATTGAAAAACTCAAAATTATTACAATAATCAAATATGTAAAAACATTCCTTATTCTTTCCGGGCCCAAATATATTTTCAGATAAACGAGTTCCTCTACCTATCATCTGCATAAATTTGATCTTTGATTTAATCACTTTAAAAAAGACCAAATTCAAAATATCCGGCACATCAACTCCAGTGTCGAGCATATCAACAGAAACAGCTATTTGTGGTAAATTATCTCTCACCTCAAACTGATCAATCAGATTTCCTGCATACGTCACCGAGTTATCAATCAATTGACAAAAGCTCGGACCATATTCAGGATAAAGTTTTCCAAACCGTTCTACAATCAATACTGCATGTTTGTGATTATAAGCAAAAATGATTGTTTTTCCGATCCGTTCACCGCTCTGAACCCGCAACCCGTTTTCCATCAGATCCTGCAACACTTTATCTACAGTATCTTCATTAAAGAGAAACTTAAATATTTCATCCTTTTCTATATCACGATGATAATCCTCATCCGGATCAATATTTCTTTGAGCTTTTTCATATTCCCACACTTTTTCAAGCTGTTCCTTCTCCTCTTTACTCAAATTTTCATATTTAATTCCATTATTAATATGAGCAGAATGACGGATAATTCCTTTATAAGGGACCAGATACTTTTCAGCAACAGCTTCCTCCAGTTCATAAGCAAAATTGGGTTCTCCCTGTTCCTGTTCGAATAACTGATAAGTACTTCTATCCACCTCACTACGTGGTGTAGCAGTCAATCCGACCAGTAAAGAGTCAAAATAATCAAATATATCCCCATATTTTCCAAAAATAGAACGATGCGCCTCGTCAACAATAATCAAATCAAAACGACCTACAGAAAAATCTTTCGTATCACGATCTATATAATTAATCATCGTTTGATAAGTACTGAACATAACACGGGCTGCCAAATCCGGTTTATTATCATCCGACAAGACACAATAGGTTCCTGGTAATAATTTTGTAAAATTCTTATATGCTTGTTTTACCAAAGCGGTACGATCAGCCAGAAACAAAACATTTTTCACCCAGCTGTTGCGCATTAGTAATTCAACCAAAGAAATAGCAACACGCGTCTTCCCTGTACCTGTTGCCATAACCAATAAGGCACGACGATGTTTTTTATTGAAATATTCACAAACAGCTTTAATTCCGCGTTTCTGATATTCGCGGTCTGTTATCTCGTCACGAATACGCAAATCGGTAATCTCCGCTCTCTCTCGTTTCTGAATGATCAGCTCCAAATCAGCTTGCGTATGATAACCATATACAGGACGTGAAGGATAACCTAACCCATCTATCACAAAGGTATTAAAACCGTTTGTATAATAAATAACAGGCATCACGCCATACTGTGCTTCCAGGCATTGGGCATACAATTCAGCCTGATGTTTTCCTCTGGCGGCATCCACACTGGTACGTTTAGCCTCTATGACCGCTAAAGGCTTTCCATTAGCACCAAACAAGACGTAATCAGCAAAACCAGTTTCCTTATGATTCGGCATTCCTGCTAATTGTATTTCGATGCAGGCTTTTGCTGGCATAATAGATCCTTTTGCTTCCAAAATATCCCAACCTGCCTCACGTAACATTTGATCAATAAAATACTTTCGGGTTTCCGCTTCCGAAATACCTGTAACTGCTTTCGTAACCAAGGCTGTTTCTAACTGACCCTCATATTTCTCTACCAAAGCATTGGTCGGCTCCATATTTTCTTTGGGAGCTATATGAACTTCAGCCTGTCCAGGGATCAAATTACGGTCAAAAGTCGGATAATCATCTATTACTTTCAGCTTTACTAATACGGAACCGACAAAAACATACAAATTCAGTAAAGAGAAAAAAGATTCTTTCTTTGCTACTTTTCCCAAATGTGCTGAATTATTACCGGCTTTACGGATATAGTGCAAGCGTTTCAACAAATCATCACTCTGAATAAAATTCTTAAACGACTCAGCATTTACCAACTGGAAAAGTGAAGACCGTTCCGGTATTTCCATCCCTTTAAACAAATAAATAGCTCTTACAATGTACTCTAAAGCCCGGCGACTATTGATAGCCGACTTCTCCGGATCTATAATCTGGTTAATTTCTGCCTCATTGCAATATGCATACAAATCTGCAAAGTCCGAATTTTCTTTCAGGTAATCAAAGTTTTTTGCTTGTATCATAACACTAACACTAGTTATGTTGATTTATAAATTCACACGCCTTTAAAAAGTTTGAAATCTATCTGATACCGATAGAACTCAATATTAGTACATACAGAAAGAGCTCTCTTCAACCGGGTATCTGCCTCCAATCCGATAATAATACCTTTTACCTCTTGATTGGGTTCCGCTAATTCTTCTTTGACATACCCCATGTATCGATGAATTTGCCCGACAACGACATCGGATGTTCGCCCTCTTTTTAGCTCTATGACCAACAAGGTCTTTTTATCCTTGCTGACTGCCAGTATATCAATAGGACCAGTATCGCTAGGATATTGTTCCCCTACTATTTCACCATTATCCTCAAATATATCATATTTTTTCCCAATATCAGTATGTTTCCAATTTTTTACGAGAAAATCTTCCAAATGTTTTTCCAAAGCAAAGACTGTGGGGTCTTCAACCTCCTCATCATTACAATACACAGTTGGAGGAGCAGTTCTTATCAAAAATGTTTCTATTTCTTGTTGGTATTTTGTGATATCGCAGCATGTGCCGATAGAACCGGTCGAATGTTGCAAACCTTCACTCATTTCACTTCTTTGAATGGTTTTATCATACCATTGAACTCTGCGTCGGTGAGGTAGATTAGTTCCCGGCACATAATAGTAATTTCCTACAATTTCGGCAATATAATATTCACCTTTGCCATTAGGAGTTAAAACAATATCGCCTATTTCAAGCCCACGGCATACAGTCCAGAGAAATCCACAGGAAAGACCAGCAGCAACTTTTGTTTTTTCCGGATTTTCTTGCAGATATACAGGTATATACTCTTTATTAAAAGCTTTCCATCCATCAGGTAAATGACCAGACAAATCATTATCCGGAAGAAAGTTAGTTCCAATAAAACCACCTTCTTTACACTCGTCAGCATATATGCTGCCTCTTCCTAACATTACTCGGTTGTATTGTTTCATGGTTGATTAAGTTTTATCCAAAATATTTATTCATGGTGTAGTCCAAGAGCTGTTGAACTTCGACTATGGACTGTTTTATTTTTTGTTTTTGTTTTTCAATTCTAAGAATTTTATTTACGAATTCTTTTTGAGCATCTAAAGGGGGAAGAGGGATTTTTAAAGCATTCAAAGTCGCAAGATTAATATTTTTTTGTGCTACAGCAGGGGCATTTTCTTCCAATACCCCTTGGATACTTCCAAATATATAATAAACATATTCATTGCATACTCTTGAATTAGCAACAAAACCTACAACACTATCTGGAAAACAAGCATCAAATGTCAATATCGCACATTTACCTATAGTTGCAGCAATCGTTATACATAAAGTACCTGACTTCCAAATCTTACTTTGTGCAACCCCAAATTCAGAATAGGTTGAAACATATTCTGTTATATACATATTGGCACGAGCGACATCACCTGTCTGAATTAATGGAACTGTACCTCCCAATAATTTCTCCGCATTTCTTGGTCTATGTTTTGACACACCTCTACCAAATGTACCTACATAACTAAAAGGAACCATCTCCCAATTTTTTTCATTAAGGATAGGATCTCCAAACATATCATAAAAAATAGCCAACCCAAGACGCTCCAACTCTTTAAGTTGTTCTTGCTTCTTTGCTAGTATTTCGTTTAGTTTGTCAAGTTCTGCAACGATAGATTCTTGTTCAGAAAGGGGAGGTATCAATACTGTACATTCACCATAATCTTTAAAATAAATATGAGGAATAGCAGCACCTGAGGCAAAATGTGCTAAATTCAAACTTTGCAATACATATTTTATATATCCCAATAGAAAGCCATTTTTAGGTATCACATATTGCATCGTTCCAACTAAAGAAGAATATGCAGGATATACGTTTACTCTTCCTACGCCAGACCCATCTTTTACAATACCAATATATGGTTCATCACGATGGTAAAAGTCTAGACATTTTACAAAACCACTAGCTCCATATAAAGGGTAATCACCATTATTATCCATTACCTTATTTTGAACAATATTGGATGAAGCTTTATCACAAATATCCTTTATCTTTTTTCTTACCCAACCTTCCTTCATCATCCCATCATCTTCCTAAAATCCACAATCGCCTGCCGAATCTCTTCCTCCAAACTCTCAATACGTGCAAGAATCACTTCCGGTTTTTCATACTCTACCTTTTCCCGTTCCACTTCTTTATACTTATTGATCGAAAGATCATAATCATTGGCACGTATATCATCTACAGGGACAAAGAAAGACTGGTCTTTACGAGTACGGGATTCTTCTCCTGCAAGGTTATGGAACCTTTTTATCACATCAGGAATATCGCTTCCTTCACATTCAGTACGTTTTTGATCGAGGGTAAAACCATCGGCTTTCATATCGTAAAACCAAACTTTATCCGTACCTCCTAGATTTGTTTTTGTAAAGATCAGAATAGCCGTACTTACCCCGGAATAAGGTTGAAAAACACCTGCCGGCATAGAGATAACAGCCTGTAACCGATGCTTATCTACCAATTCTGTACGGATAGATTTATGTCCTTTACTATTGCCAAACAATACGCCATCAGGGACAATCGAAGCACAACGTCCGCCCGCTACCAACATACGTAAAAACAAAGCGACAAACAACAGCTCAGTCTTCTTTGTATTGGTAATTGCCAACAGGCTTTTACTCACCGAATCATTGTCAAGGCTACCGGTAAACGGAGGATTTGCCAGACAAAGCGTATATAAATTCTCATCCGTATTATCAGACGATAACGAATCACGCCATTGAATATTCGGATTATTAACTCCATGCAACATCAAGTTCATCGCCCCAATACGCAACATTGTTTGATCGGTATCGAACCCGTTGAACATTTCATTATTAAAATGATCAGCAGCATTTTCGTTCAACAATTCATCTTTACAATGCTCTGTGATGTATTTTGCGCATTCCACAATAAACCCAGCTGATCCCATTGCCGGATCACAAATGATATCTCTTACAGTCGGTTTCATTAATTCCACCATCATCCGGATGATATGCCGTGGTGTACGAAACTGTCCGTTGGTACCACTTGCCGCCATTTTACCCAGGATATACTCATACACATCTCCCATCGTATCGCGGTTATTCATATCCAGATTGTTGATACCATCGACAACCTTGGCTAAAGTCCGTTCATTAGGGATTAGAAAAATAGCACTTCGCATAAAACGGCTATAAGCTGAATCCTCTCCTACACCAATATTTTTAATGAAAATGAAAACATCGTTACGAACAGTATTGAACATACGAACAGTATCCATATTCTTAAAAACAGACCAACGCAACGATTTATAAGGGACGTCCTTATCACTTTCCGGATTATGCCAGTTTCCATCCTTAAATATAAGCTTTTCAGGAGCAACATGATACTTAAATGCATTTGCTATTGCTTCTTTTTTAATCTGCGCATCATCCAACATCTTCATAAAGAACAAATAGGTCATTTGTTCCAGAATTGTAATCGAGTTCGTGATACCACCTGTCCAGAATGCATCCCATATCTGGTCCACACGGTTTTTTATCTCGCCTGTTATCATTTTCGTTTTTTATTGTTTATAAGTCTATTTGCAAATATAAGCACTTTCAGTCAAACCTGTCGTAATATACAGGTTTTCCATCCCATATTGAATATAAATTCTTATCCCCCCAAACTTTATTATTTTAAGCCCACGTAGTAATACTACTTTGTAGGAGGTTTATTTTTTACTCTAAAAGACTATCATTCATCTTAATGGCTTTTCTAAAAGGATTCACCATTACACCACATTTAATACAATCTCCCTCGTTTCTTTTGAAGAAACCATGTCTCTTCAATTTACAAATTGTCTTATGCTATAAAAATAATACATTTTCATGAACCTAACCAAAACATATAATACCTTTCTCCCGTTTTATAATAAAAGGTCTCCGCTTGATTCTGAAAATCATTATCAAGAGAGATTTTAAATATCATTCTTTGAATATTATCAATATGACTAAAAAAATAGATTATATATCTTTGTTTGCACGCATTGCTTTAGCTTTGGGCTTTCTGTCAGCCGTTGCAGACCGTTTAGGGTTATGGACTCCATTATTGGGAAGTGACAATGTGGTCTGGGGGAATATGGAAAGTTTTACTGCTTACACTGGAGTTTTATTGCCGTGGGTTCCTCCATATCTGTTACCGCTGTTCGCATGGACGGCTACAATCGCTGAAATCGTACTTGGCGTATTACTATTAATAGGTTTCCAAAAACGTTTGGTTGCTCTTCTTAGCGGCATTCTATTATTGACTTTTGCTTTTGCCATGCTGTTTTCTTTGAATATAAAAGCACCACTCGATTATAGCGTATTTGCAGCGGCGGGATGTGCTTTCTTGCTTTACAAGGAAAGCGATTAAGAACCGTACAAAAATTTAGATGAAATAATCTTCTCCTAAATTCGTTTAATCAAGGAATAAAATGTATGTTTGCTTCGTTAACTAAACGACAAATATATGAATCCCAATTTCGACTACAGCTTATTCCCATACTCTTTCGCCCACTGTCTGAACAGCGAATGCCTACGTGCAGAAAAATGCCTGCGTCGGCAAGTTGCCTTACGTATGCCAAAAGAAAGAGAAGCGGTTACAGTCGTGAACCCGAAACATGTTGCTCCTTCGGGGGAGGATTGTAAGCTCTTTGTTCCCGATCAACCGGAACAATATGCACGAGGAATCACTCATCTGCTCGATCGTGTTCCGCACAATGATGCTGTTATTATCAAACAACAAATGATAGAACATTTCGGACAGACGAACTATTATCGCTTTTCCCGGAAAGAACGTCTTATCAAACCCCATGAACAGGAATATATACGAACATTATTTCATAAGAGAGGAGTAACAGAAGAACCTGCCTTCGATGAATATGTAGAATACTACGATCTTTATCGAAAGATATAAAACAGGAAAATCCCTTTACACATATTAAACCGAGTCAACCCTTTTTATTGATTAGGCAGAAAGTAGTCAACTAAAATCGTTAAACGACAGTAATTTTATTTCCATATATTATGAAAGGACATTTTCATATATTGTGAAAATAGTGTTTCATAATATAAGAAAATAGATTTTCATAATTTACAAAAATCTTAACAAAGCAATATCTTCCGTCCGTCTATTCAGTAAAAATATGGAATTGGAACTAACCCTATCACTCAATCTCAATAAATACTGAAATCCTGCGGCTTTATCACAAATCCGATCCGCAGCATACTCTTGAACTGATTATATTCCAACAGGTTTTCACCGTAGCCATTATAATATTGTAGGAAGAAATATTGATTTTCATTATTATTAAACTTATAACTCAGTTCAATCTGCGTGTTAAAGCTGAACCATGTTTTACGTTTCGTCAGGATCACTCCGCAATTAAAACGCTTATTATCCGTTCGGAAATTAGTTGCCAGTTGGAATATACCGTTGTATTTCAGCAAGTCCTTGTTATACTTACCATCGACGATCGGTATCCAGGTCTTGAACTGGGCTTCCCAATTCTTGTTGAGAACAACGGCTGCAGCAAATGTGACCCTATTCCAGCTACGCGAAGCTGTGCTGTCTTTCCCGTTCGACTCATGTTCAAGCATCAGATATCCTTTACCTATATATTTGTTATGATGGATGATCAGGTGTCCGAGTCCTATTCCCGGATTAAAGTTCAGGTCGCGCATAGGAAGAGATTCCTGAAAAACATTCCAGAAAGCTTTCTGTGTATACTGGATGAAAAGATAGGTATCGAAAGGTAACTTACTTTTGGTCAGCCGCTGCGCAATACTCAATTGAAATTTGACATCCGAATTGGCAGCGGTCGGTTTATGCCCGATCGTCGTTCCACCGATAAAATAGTTGTCTTTAAATAATGTAAAATAAGGAGCCTTGTCCAATACCGCACGTACACTGTCTGCATTATATTCCATCTTGGGGTCCTGGACCAGCACCTGGGAGAAAACTGATACGAAGCCGGAGATAAATAAAACAAACAGAAATATAGTTATCCTTTTCATATATAATATTATTGTGTATAGACCCTATAAAACAGAGCAAAGGTAATAACCGCACAGCTAAACAATTCTCCCCGATTTCCTGAATTATGGTCAATTCAGTTACCTTTTCTTTATTAATAACCAATTCTTATCCGGTAAGTTCATTTTTTATATCTTTGTCCGCATGGAAAAAGTATATCAATATTATCGGGATACAATAGCAGCATACACACGCCGCTCGGACAATCTGAAAAAGAAAATACATTTGATAGGAACAATACGCCTGTTACTCGTTGCCGGACTTATTGCAGCAATATGGTTTTTAAAGGCCGAAAGCTGGATGATGCTGACAGGGGCAGTTATCCTGTTCCTTATACCTTTCGTCGGACTAATGGTCTATCATACGTTTTTATCATCGAAAAAATCGTATGCCGACGTTCTTATATCACTCTGCAACAATGAAATGAAAGGACTGGATTATGACTTCAGCGCTTTCGACGGAGCTTCTGAAAAAAGCAGCGGAGAACACTCCTTCAGTCTGGACCTGGATCTTTTCGGGAATCGTTCCATCTTCCAGTCAATCAACCGCACGGTCACTTCCATGGGAAAAGAAAGGCTTGCCGACTGGTTTACCAACCCGCTTACCGACAAAGAGGAAATTCTCAAACGGCAGGAAGGAATCCGCGAACTAAGCGAAATGACACAGTTAAGACAGCATTTCTATGTTACCGGCATGCTGCATCCCGGAGAAAAGGGAGATATTCGCACGCTGATCTCACTAACTGACAATAAACCGGTATTCATCAACAGTTTGCTCTGGAAAAGCCTGACATGGATTATCCCTGCCATATGGGCAGTTCTGTTCGTAGGAGCATCGACCGGAACAGTCACTTTTGCCATGCTAGGTATATTTTTTGCCATTGCATTCCTTATTTCGAATATACGAGCCAAGCAGATCAACACGCTTCACAACTCTGTGAATAAGATGGAAAAAATACTATACACCTATTCTTCACTGATCAAAAGTATTGAAGGTGATATTTTCAAATCATCCGAACTGGCAACTATCAGCGGACGGTTCAACGGGCCGGACGGTACAGCTTCCCGTTCACTGAAAAAGTTATCCCGCTGCATCGGAGCACTCGACCAACGGATCAGCTTTATGGGAATCATCCTGAATATATTCATCCTGCGTGATACCCGGACAGCGATCAGGCTGGAACGCTGGATACAGACACATGCCGGAGATATTCCTCTGTGGTTCGATGCTTTGGAAAAATTCGATGCTTATAGCTCGCTAGGCGGTTTCGCATTCAATCATCCGGGTTATATTTATCCGGAAATAGCAGATACTTATTTCAAGATGAGCGGCAAAGCATTGGGACATCCCCTTCTTCGTCGTGATGTTTGTGTCAGAAATGATATTTCGATCGAGAAAAGTCCCTGGTTCCTGATCATTACCGGGGCTAATATGGCAGGAAAAAGTACTTACCTGCGGACTGTCGGGGTCAATTATTTATTGGCTTGTATAGGTGCTCCGGTATATGCAGAGGCACTAACGGTCTATCCGGCAAAGATGGTGACCAGCCTGCGTACTTCCGATTCACTGGTCAGCAATGAATCTTATTTCTTTGCCGAACTGAAACGGTTGAAGATGATTATCGACCGCCTGCAACAAGGCGAACAGTTATTTATCATCCTGGATGAGATCCTGAAAGGAACCAACTCCATCGACAAACAGAAAGGTTCGATCGCCCTGATGAAGCAACTGGTATCTTTCCAGGCTTGCGGTATCATCGCCACACACGACCTGGTATTAGGTGAACTGGAAAAAGAATTTCCCGACCAGATAAAAAATTACCGTTTCGAGGCAGATATCAAAAACGAAGAACTGACTTTCTCCTATCAACTCCGGGAAGGCATTGCCCAAAATATGAATGCTTGTTTTCTGATGAAGAAGATGGGAATAACCGTTTAAAAAGAAAGGCTATCAAAAATGATAGCCTTTCTTTTTAAACTTAACCTATTTTATTTGGTTTTATACTTCGCCTTGATTTCCGGCAATGCCCGCTGTATCTCTGCAATACGGGTCGCATCACTCGGGTGAGTGCTCATGAACTCGGGAGTCGCCCCGCTCTTTCCGGCAGACATTTTTTGCCAGAAATTCACAGCGACATCCGGATTATACCCGGCCATTGTCATAAATACCAATCCCATATAATCCGCTTCCGATTCATGTTTGCGGGAGAATGGCAACATAACACCATATTGTGCCCCTACTCCATAAACCGTATTCGCCAGATTCTGTACTGCCGCACTCTTATTACTTACCGCCTGACCCAGAATAGCCGCGCCATACTGTGCCATCAACTGTTGACTCATTCGTTCGTTACTATGCTTAGCCACGGCATGAGCTACTTCGTGCCCAACAACAACCGCCAGTTCATCGTCCGACGATACCAGAGACATCAAACCTTCATAAACAACGATCTTACCACCCGGCATACAGAAAGCATTTATCTGGTTATCCTTCACCAAATTGAACTCCCACTGAAAATTCTTGATCTCACTTTCCATCCCGTTTGCTTTCAGATAAGCCTCTGTGGCTGCGGCAATCTTTTTACCGACACGGGTAACCATTGCACTCTCATTCTTATCCGTTGACTTTGTGGCTGATTTCATATAATCGCTATATTGCGTTAAGCTGGAAGTCAACACTTCCTGATCGGAAACCAACAATACCTGTTTTCTCCCTGTCAAAGGAACACTTCCGCAAGCACTCAGCAGCAGAAGCATAGCCATTAATAAACCTGTAATCTTTTTCATCTCTCTCATTTAGTTTTTACGAATACAAAATTACCATTTCTTTATAGGAATAAAACAATTAGAACGACATTTTTGCTCAACAGATATATAACAATATTATCCTTTCAACATATACCCTTTCTTTGTAAAAGAAACAATACCTACAGACAAATCCATCTTCAGAGCTCTCCTCAGATAAGTGATTTGTACATTCAGGGCAAGAGAATTGGCATATGAATTATTTCCCCATATGAGATCCAAAATAACATTACGATCTACCGCCTTGTTCAGGTTACGTACCAGAAGACGAAGAATATCCGCCTGCCGGGAAGTAATCAGCGTTTTACTATTACCTGTACGTATTTCATTTGTTGCATAATTGAAATACGTATTACCAAAAGAGTATGGTTCATCTCCTGTTCCCATAGATAGATTTTGATCAAAACGCTCCCTGATACGCGCCAGCAATTCCTCCGGATAAAAAGGCTTAGCCAGATAATCATTTCCTTTCACGCTAAACCCCATCAACCGGTCGTTCTTATCCGAACGATCGGATAAGAAAAAAATCAAGACATTATGATCTAACTCCCTGATCTTTTCAGCTACTTCAAAACCATTCTTTCCCGGCATGTTAATATCTAACAGAACAAGATTCGGTTTAACTACCAGAAACTGTTCCAAGGCCATCGTTCCATTGCCCGTATATGTTACTTCATAACCCTCCTTTTCCAGAAATTTCTTTAAAAGAATCGAGTATTTCAGATCATCATCTGCTAATAAAATTTTCAGAAGTGTTGTCATATATTTTATACGTATAAAAATAGTTTTGTATTCTTATTGAGGAAGTGTCACTACTACTTTCGTTCCATTTCCTATTTTGCTTTGAAGGGATACTTTTCCGTGATGCGCTTCCACTATTTGCCTTACATAGCTCAAACCAAGACCAAGGCCCGGTATCTGTTTTCCTGACAAATGAGGAGAACGGTAAAATTTATCAAAAACTGTCCGCTGTTCAGTTAAAGAAATACCGAAACCATCATCCTCTACCGACAATTCAAATCCTTTTCCCATTCGCATAACGACAATACGTATATGAACTTCCGAATCAGAATACTTGATCGCATTCTCTACTAAATTACATAACACATTTGCCAAATGTACCGGATCTGCCGTAATATGAGTTAACCCCGGAGAATATGCAGTGGAAAAAGAAACCTGTTTCCCTGGTGGAATCTGTAAAAGACGTAATACTTTCTCTACAAGTTCCTGCAAATTAAATGAAGAAATAGCAAGCGGAGTTATACCGCCATCAGCACACACCATATCTTTCAGTTTACCCAAATAGGCAGAAAGATTATCTAGCTCAAATATAGCATCATGGGCAACTTCTCTGCAAGTCTTTTCATCTGTACGCATTTCCCGATCATTCAGAAATGAGATACACATTTTCAGGGCTTGTACCGGACGTCTAAGCTCATGTATCATCGTGTGAACGAAATCTTCACGCATCTTCCCGATTTTTTTCTGTTTTAAGATCGTAGATATTTGAAACCACAAACAGGAAATAAGCAACAAAATCAAAAGTAAACTTACACCTAACTGATTCCCCATTCGGACGAGTAACGGATGAAAAGAAAGCGACACGGTCATCAGAATACCAACTGCATCAAGAGGTGAATACATATATTTAACAACAAGAAAAGATGGCAAAAAAGTATCTCCCTGCAATTGCCAAGAAGAAACTGTGTTCAAAGTATCACTTACTTCCAATGGGGAACAGCTTATTACATATTCCGGTAAGCGGACCTTCAGCAGACTATCCAGACCATCGATAGAAAAAGGCACAAAGCGATTAACGATCAAACGCTCCATTCCTGTTAGCAGGCTATCTTCAGGCATGGATGGATTAAAGTTAAGATTAAGCTGATCTGTCTTAGTAGTATCTTTCAAGCTGAATTTCAAACCGGCAAAACTAGAAGAAGACATTTCATTACCTGACGAAGCACAATGTTCCACATTTCGGTTCAAGATATAGGTTACCTTAGTATCCAAAGCTTCTTGCTTACGTATATGAAACTCTTCTTCCTCAACTTCTTTTATTTTACCAACCAGTTCCTCTGCATACCGTTGCATTTCATATTGAAGTTGGTTATACAACCAATATCCCTGTACTCCAATCGCAAACAATGCAGCAGACAATGATAATATACAGATGAATCGTATACGCTTTTCCATCCTCTTTTTCCGACAAAGTTAACAAGGAGAGCGAGTGAATAAAGAGTAAATAATATATTTTTTCCTCGGATAATAAAACAGTAATATTTTCTCTTCGTAATACTTCAGTAATAAATATTATCCTATCGTACCCTTTTAAGTCAATATTTTTGCATCAACAACCTAAAACAAAATGAATATGAAACAGTTACTATTAACAACGGTATTATTTTGTTCTGTATTTTCCTTAACAGCACAGATCAATATCCAGGTATATGATATCAACGATGTATTGAAAGCTAAGCCCATAGACAAACTATTATTTACCGTCCAATATCAAACCACGTTTGTCAACGATACATTATCACCTGATAAACAAACAGAAGAAACTATGATGTTAAAGATAGGTTCTAAAAGTTCCGTATACTACAGTTACGCTCGTTTCCACATGGATTCATTGATTGAAGCGGATAAAGCAGCAGGAGCTTCACAGGATATTATCTCCGAACACCTGAAACAAGGTAATGGCTACGTAAATTATCAGATATACAAAAATTATCCGATAGGAAAAATTACTATGCTTGACCAACTAGCAGCCAGTCGTTTCCGGTGTGAAGAAACGGCCGAACGACCGGTATGGACTTTATATCCCGATACAACAACTATTCTTTCTTATATTTGCCGGAAAGCAACCTGTTATTTTCGCGGAAGAAAGTACGAGGCCTGGTATACCCAGGAAATTCCCAGAAGTGAGGGTCCCTGGAAACTACAGGGGCTACCCGGTTTAATTCTTAAAGCTTCCGATAAACAGGGACATTATACATTCACCTGCTCTGGTATAGAAAAAAGTCGTAAGGAAGAAATGATACAATTTTCCGGATCCGAATATGAGCCTATCTTGCCAAATGATTTACAAAAAGCACATAAACGTTATGCATCCGATCCGATCGGTTATGTGACAGAGACATCTCCCGGAATAAATGTGACTGTCAGAGGGGAAGATGGACAACCGTTCCGTCCGAAGAATATGCCATATAATCCGATCGAAAAATGAAACAACTGATAATAACTTATCTTTTATCCCTTATTACCTTTCATCTTCAGTCGCAAATACAAATAAAAGGACTCGTTACGGATGCTGAAAATAATAAGCCTATTGATGCTGCCACTGTGCAATTACAAAAAAAAGGGAGCGAGATACCTGTTAATTACACGCTAACTGATGCGGAAGGGTGTTTCACCCTTCCTGTTATACATGTTAATGACTCGATGGTTATTCGTGTATCCCTCTTGGGATATAGCACGATGGAACTTCCGGTGGTGTCCGGTAAAGAAGAATTACTTTTTCCGTTATCCTTCAAGTCGTTCAGTCTGAGAGAGGTCGAAATACGTCCCGGAAGAGTTTATGGGAGACAAGATACGATCAATTATGATATATCCCGCTTTATTTCCCCTAAAGACGAATCGGTAAAGGATGTACTGAAACGACTTCCGGGTATCCAAGTGAACGATGCTGGAAAAATATCATATAACGGAAAAGATATAAGCCGTTTTTATGTAGAAGGGATGGATCTGAGTGACGGAAGATACGGACAGATCAGCAATAACCTCCGGGCTAATGCAATAGAAACGGTACAAGTGTTGGAAAATCATCAACCTATACGTGCACTAAGTAAAAAAATATCAGTAGAGGATATAGCCCTCAACCTAAAACTGAAACCACAATTCCACAACCGCTGGTTAATTAGTATAGAAGGTGGAACAGGAGGCTCTCCTATCCTTTGGTCAGGCAACCTGAATGCGATGCAGTTAAGTCGTAAAAGCCAGTCGATATATCTCTATAAAGGGAATAATACCGGAAATGATGTAACAGACGAACAAAAACTTTTCCGGACAGAAAATGAAGAAAAGAAGTACGGACAACCTTTACCTGAGTTCCTCAAACAACCCTTGCTGAATGCACCTTTGAAAAAAGAACGGCTATTGTTCAATCAGGTACATACCTTATCCGCCAATCGCCTGTATAAGCTGAATGAAACAACACAACTCCGGATAAACGCCAATTATATACATGACTTACAAAACCAACAACGGGGGAGTATCACTCATTATTATCAGGAAGCCGATACATTCTCACTGAAAGAACAGAACAGTATCCGGATCAGAAGTGACCGAACAGAACTTGCAGCGAGCCTTGAAAATAACACGGAAAATCTTTTCCTTACGAATCATTTCAATCTGACAGGGAACTGGGATAACAGCTTATCACATATCCAGACCGACCAGACAGTCACACAGCAGATACAAACACCAAACTTCGGAGTACGCAATTACCTGCAAAGTCTCTGGACACGCGGCAAATATACGGTTGAAGCCCGTTCACTTATCCGCTACCATAATCAGCCGTCACAAATCAATATAGATGATTATTCCGATAAAATGAATTTACGCCAGTTATATATCAACCATTCATTGTCGATATTATGTAAAAAAAGAATGCTGACCCAGCGGTATACAGCCGGTGCTTCCGGAGATATAAACAATCTACACAACGGTTTCACTGTATACGCTATTCCCGAGTACCAATGGAATTTACCGAAATGGACTATCTCACTCAACCTTCCGTTTCGGTGGACAACTTTTACGGGAACGATAATTTCACATCCGACACTAAATCCATACCTATATGTAAATTACAAGCTAAATTACGCCTGGCGGTTTTCTGTTCGTGCTGGATATGAAGAATCATACGGGAATATCACTGACTTATACGCCACTCCCTATCGCACAAGTTTCCGTAACCGGATCGTGAGTAACGGAATACTACCGACAGAGCGCAAGCAATCATACTCTTTATACGGAGAATATAAAAGTACGGTGCGCGAATTCTTCTTCACACTTTATCTGAATTATACCAACAATTGGTCAAACCGTATTTTCGAACAACAGATAGAGGGAGAAGAGGTATCACTCATATCTCATCTGAAAAAAAATAATTCGCATAATTGGTCAGTCAACGGAACTCTGTCGAAAGGTTTTTACGATTGGGGGGGTAAAATTCTCCCTTTCCTATCTAATAGGACGTAATGAAGCAGAGCAACTCAGTAACGGAGAACGGTTACCTTTCCGTTCCGACTATATGCAATATGAACCTAAAATAATCTGGACACCATCACGATTACTAGAAATAGACTATCAATCAACTATTTATTACGGAGGATCACGCATCGGAAGCGAAACCAATCTTAGTCCGTTATTAAATATAGTTCAAAAATTAGGAATCATCTATAATCTGTCAGCCGTGGATATTCGACTTTTCCTCAATCACTACCATAATGACATCAACCGGGACAAATCGGTAGATACATTCTTTGCCGATATTTCCCTTTGCTGGAAAACCGGTAAATGGCAATTGACAGCTGATGCCACCAACTTGTTCAATAAAAAAGAATACCGGTATACACAATATTCTACCACAGAAAGTTATACTTCATGGATAACTCTCCGACCAAGGGAGTTTTTAGTAAAAGTCAGATATACATTCTAAATGTAGACAAATATAAAAGTCTTATTATGATAATTATGCAAAAAAACCGGAGTAGAATGTATATTTATTCAATTATTCGATTTATATTTGCATCCGTTTTGCATAAATATACAAACATGAGTACAAAAAAGGAACGATTGGACGCTATCTGCCGCATCATACAAACAAAGGCGATATGTAACCAGGAAGAGCTGCTGAAAGAATTGGAAACCAGCGGATTTCAGGTCACACAGGCTACCTTGTCACGCGACATAAAGCAACTGAAAGTAGCCAAAGTACATGATGCGAACGGCGATTATGTATATTGTCTGCCTGATTATTCAGCTTTGATACAGCCGAACAAGGTACAGACACAACATCATCCGAACATCGAATTTTCCGGAAATCTCGCAGTTGTCAAGACTCGTCCGGGATATGCGATGGGGATCGCTTCCGATATCGATACCCATGCTCCGCACGAGATACTGGGAACGATTGCCGGAGACGACACCATCCTGATCATCCCCCGCGAAGGGATCAGCAGGGACCGGATAGTGAAAGCATTATCACATTTTATATAAGGGCGATTAAGGGAGACAACAGTTCTTCCGTTTATAAACAAAAGAAGATTAAGAACAATCGTAAAATGAAACAAGAAACAGAAATCGATGTAATGATTGCTGACGCCTCTCACGAAATATATGTAGACAAGATATTGACTACCATTGAAGAGGCTGCCAAAGTGCGCGGAACTGGTATCGCTAAGCGTACGCATGAATATGTGGCCCAGAAAATGAAAGAAGGGAAAGCAGTCATCGCACTGGCCGGAGATCAGTTTGCCGGTTTCAGCTATATCGAATCGTGGGGGAACAAACAGTATGTAACGACCTCCGGGTTAATTGTTCACCCGGATTTCCGAGGTTTGGGTATTGCCAAACGGATCAAGGATATGACGTTTCAACTGGCTCGCATGCGTTGGCCGAAAGCGAAGGTATTCAGTCTTACTTCGGGTGCAGCGGTGATGAAGATGAACACCGAACTGGGTTATGTACCTGTAACCTTTTCCGATCTGACCGACGACGAATCGTTCTGGCGCGGTTGCATCGGTTGCGTAAACCATGATATTCTGGAACGTACGAACCGGAAATATTGTATCTGTACGGCGATGTTGTTCGACCCGGCCGATCCGCACCGTGCCAAACGAGAAGCAGACGAAAGAGAAAAAAATAATAATAAATAAATCATACGGGGCTTTCCGGTAAGGGCGTTTCGCGAAACGCCCATACGGAACCCACAAAAACAAACAGACAATGAAAAAGAAAGTAGTAGTTGCATTCAGCGGAGGTTTGGATACCTCTTTCACAGTGATGTACCTTGCCAAAGAAAAAGGCTACGAAGTATATGCAGCTTGTGCCAACACGGGTGGATTCAGCGAAGAACAGTTGAAGCAGAACGAAGAAAATGCCTATAAACTAGGAGCTACCAAATATGTAACGATCGACGTTACAAAAGAATATTACGAAAAGAGCTTGAAATATATGGTATTCGGCAATGTATTGCGTAACGGTACCTACCCTATCTCCGTTAGCTCCGAACGTATCTTCCAGGCATTGGCTATCGCCCGTTATGCCAACGAGATCGGTGCGGATGCGATCGCTCACGGTTCAACCGGTGCAGGTAACGACCAGATCCGTTTCGACATGACTTTCCTGGTACTGGCTCCGAACGTGGAGATCATCACATTGACCCGCGACATGGCGCTGACCCGCGATTATGAGATCAACTACCTGAAAGAACACGGCTTTGTTGCCGATTTCACGAAGTTGAAATATTCTTACAATGTTGGCCTGTGGGGTACTTCCATCTGTGGAGGTGAAATTTTGGATTCAGCTCAGGGATTGCCTGAAAGTGCTTACCTGAAACAGGTAGAAAAAACCGGCAGCGAAGAACTACGCATCGAATTCAAGAAAGGTGAGATCCATGCAGTGAACGGTGAAGTATTCGAAGACAAGATCGCCGCTATCCAGAAAGTGGAAGAGATCGGTGCTGCTTACGGTATCGGCCGTGACATGCACGTCGGCGACACGATCATCGGTATCAAAGGACGTGTAGGTTTTGAAGCTGCTGCTCCTATGCTGATCATCGGTGCACACCGTTTCCTGGAAAAATATACATTGAGCAAATGGCAGCAGTACTGGAAAGACCAGGTTGCCAACTGGTACGGCATGTTCCTGCACGAAAGCCAGTATCTGGAACCGGTTATGCGTGACATTGAAGCCATGTTGCAGGAATCACAGCGTAATGTAAACGGTACGGCTATACTCGAACTCCGCCCGCTTTCTTTCTCAACCGTCGGTGTTGAATCGGAAGACGACCTGGTGAAGACTAAATTCGGTGAATACGGTGAAATGCAGAAAGGCTGGACGGCAGAAGATGCCAAAGGCTTTATCAAAGTAACTTCTACACCGTTACGTGTTTATTATAACAACCATAAGGACGAAGAAATATGATAAAGATCGGAATTATAGGTGGTGCGGGATATACGGCAGGCGAATTGATCCGCCTGCTGCTTAATCACCCGGACGCCGAGATTACATTTGTGAATAGTACCAGTAACGCCGGAAATTTGATCACTGACGTTCATAGCGGCCTGTTCGGCGAAACCGAAATACGTTTTACCGACGAGTTGCCGTTGAACAGCATTGACCTTCTGTTCTTCTGCACCGCCCACGGCGACACGAAGAAGTTCATGGAAAGCCATACTGTACCCGAGAACGTGAAGATCATCGACCTCAGCATGGATTACCGTATCGAAAGCGACGAGCATGATTTCGTTTACGGTCTGCCGGAATTGAACCGACGACGTATCTGCAATTCCCGACACATTGCGAACCCCGGTTGTTTTGCCACCTGTATCCAGTTAGCCGTTTTGCCACTGGCTAAACACTTGATGCTGAACTCCGAATTACACGTCAACGCGATCACCGGTTCTACGGGAGCCGGCGTGAAACCTTCGTCGACTTCTCATTTCAGCTGGCGAAACGATAACATTTCGATTTATAAACCGTTCACACACCAGCACTTGGCTGAGATTGGCCAAAGTCTGCGCCAGTTGCAGAATAGTTTCGAAAGTAATATCAACTTTATTCCGGTAAGGGGCAATTTCTCACGCGGTATTTTTGCAACGACTTATATCGACTGTAAAGTAGGATTGGATGAGATCCGCCGTATTTATGAAGAATACTACGACGATCATTCGTTCACATTCATTACAGATAAGAATCCGGATCTGAAACAGGTAGTCAACACAAACAAATGTCTCCTGTATCTCCAGAAATATGATAACAAATTGCTGATCGTATCTATGATCGACAACTTGTTGAAAGGCGCCAGCGGACAAGCTGTGCATAATATGAATTTGCTGTTCGGTTTGGAAGAGACTGTAGGATTACATCTCAAACCGTCAGCGTTTTAAATAAGAAATCATGAAACTATTCGACGTATACCCTTTATTTAATATAGAAATAGTAAAAGGCAAAGGATGCCATGTATGGGACGGTGAAGGTACAGAATACCTCGACCTGTATGGTGGCCATGCCGTTATATCCGTCGGTCATAGCCACCCTACTTATGTAGCTGCTATCACCGACCAGGTGAACAAGTTGGGATTTTATTCCAACTCTGTCATCAACAGTTTGCAACAGAAACTGGCTGACAAGCTGGGAAAAGCTTCCGGTTATGACGATTATTCCTTATTCCTGATCAACTCAGGTGCCGAAGCAAACGAAAATGCGTTGAAACTGGCTTCCTTCCACAATGGGAAGAAACGGGTAATCGCTTTCAAGCACGCTTTCCACGGACGTACTTCTGCTGCGGTTCGCGTCACTGATAATCCGAAGATCATCGCTCCGGTCAACGAAGACCTGGCTGTTACTTACCTGCCGTTGAACGATGCGGCAGCTGTTGAAGCTGAATTGCAGAAAGGGGATGTTTCTTCCGTTATTATAGAAGGCATCCAGGGAGTCGGCGGTATCCAGCTTCCGACAGACGACTTTATGAAAGAATTGCGTGCCTTATGTACCAAATATGAAGCCTGCCTGATCCTGGATGAAATTCAGTCCGGTTACGGTAGAAGCGGAAAGTTCTTTGCCCATCAATATGCTGATATCAAACCGGATTTGATCACGGTTGCCAAAGGGATCGGTAATGGTTTCCCGATGAGCGGTTTGCTGATCAGCCCGATGTTCAAGCCTGTTTACGGCATGTTGGGAACGACTTTCGGAGGTAACCATCTGGCTTGTGCTGCTGCTATCGCCGTATTGGACATCATGGAAAACGAGAAGTTGGTTGACAATGCAGCCAAAGTCGGTGAATTTCTGATCGAAGAGTTACACAAACTGCCGGGAATCAAGGAAGTTCGTGGTCGCGGTCTGATGATCGGTATCGAGTTTGAAGAATCGATCAAAGAAGTACGTAGCAAACTTCTTTTTGAAGAAAAAGTATTCACCGGAGTTGCCGGAACTAATACGATCCGCCTGCTTCCGCCGCTTTGCCTGACAATGGATGAAGCGAAAGAATTCCTTGCCCGATTCAAAAAAGTACTCAATGCTTAATTAGTTCTTTATTATAAAAGAAGGGCGCCAACGGATATTCCGAAGGCGCCCTTCTTGTTTATTTTATCTCCTGTACAGTCAAGGTTGGAACGAAAGATTTGTTACTGCATTGGCAAACATACCTTTCTCGGTACCAACAACCGAACTGACTAACAATCAGTTTTTCTCTACTCTATAGTTGAATATTAAAGTTGAACCGGCAGGAACCGGACCATTATCTCTGTACTTATAACCCAACGTAGCAGGGATAATTGCTTCTATAGAATCACCTATCGAAGTGTCTAAAATAACTCCCCGCAAACCTTCTATTAAGCCATTGGCTGGATACTTTATCAACCCCTTCTTTTGGAAATTCGTGCCATCAATCAGAAATCCTTCTAAATCATACGTTAGTATTTGATCACCTGTTGGATACTCCGGCTTCTCTGCCCTCCTGTCAATCACCCGGTATAAAGTCGTATCTCCATACTTTACCAGCTGCTGATAAACGAGTTCTCCGTTTTCATCTTTTTCCAACTTCTTCTCACGAATATATTCACGATTCTTTTCAAAATAGGCAAGTTGCTCGGAAGTAAATTCAATACTGTCATCATTATTACAAGCGGTAAACCCACTCAACATCACCATCGCAAAACATGCGACTGCATAAATAGATCTCATTATTCGTCTTTTATTTTACTATTAAACTCTTTTGAAGCCGCAAAGATAATAATAAGAGTTTCTCCTTTGTTATCTCAAAGAACTTTACGTTATTTGTATATTCAGAAACAAACACAATAAATACAAATGAAACTAAATAAACTAATTGTTGCCGCCGCTATTACTATTTTCTGCAGCAATCTGTGTACCGCACAAAAATCATCGGATTTAGAAGAAGTTCTCAGTGGGAGGCTGATCCAGACAAAAGGAATCGGTGCCATGAACTGGATGAAAGACGGGGAACGTTACAGCCGCCTGGAAAGAAATGAAACAGACGGAGGTATGGATGTCGTTGCCTACCGTGCCAAAGATAATGCCCGCGAAGTGATCATCCCCTCTTCCATGTTTATAAACCCATTGACAGGAAAACACATTGGAATGGGGCGCCTCTCCTGGAGCAATGACAATGACAAAGTTATGATATTTAATAACACTAAACGTGTTTGGCGTTATGATACGCGGGGAGATTACTGGGTGCTTAGCCTGCAAGACGGCAGCCTACGCCAGTTGGGAAAAGGATTGCCCGAATCATCGATGATGTTCGCCAAATTCTCTCCCGACGGAACCAGAGTAGCCTACGTTTCCGACAATAATATTTATGTAGAAGATATAAACTCCGGCAAAAGAACCCAGTTGACCCACGACGGAAGCCGGACTATCGTAAACGGTACGTTCGACTGGGTATATGAAGAAGAATTCAGCTGCCGCGACGGTTTCCGCTGGAGCCCGGACGGCAAATATATAGCCTACTGGCAAAGCGATACGGAAGGGACCGGCGTATTCGACATCATCAACAATGTCGATTCTGTCTATCCTACTATCCTCCACTTTCCCTATCCGAAAGCAGGTACAGCCAATTCAGCAGTAAAAGTAGGATATGTCCCGGCAGAAGGGGGAACGACCACCTGGATCGATATTCCCGGAGATCCGCGGAACAATTACATTCCCCGTATGGATTTCATTCCGGAAAGCAACGAATTGTTCATTCAACAATTGAACCGGGAACAGAATACCAATAAAGTATGGATTGCCCAAATAGGCAGTACAACACCTAAAAATATCTTTACCGATCAAGATGCAGCCTGGCTGGATACAAACGATAATATCCAGTGGCTGAAGAACAACCAGTATTTCACCTGGGAAAGCGAACGCAGCGGATGGCGTCACCTGTATCGTGTGAGCCGTGACGGAAAAGAGATCATCCCTGTCACAAAAGGAGATTTCGATTATATCCAGCCGGTCGGAACCGATCTGCAAAAAGGTTTGGTTTATTTTATCGCTTCACCGGAAAACTATACACAACGTTATCTGTACAGTGCAAACCTGTTTGGCAAAGGCGAAGTAAAACGCTTGAGCCCTGAGAACCAGCCGGGGCAGCATCGTTATAACATGTCTCCGACCGGAAAATGGGCAGTACATACCTACAGCAATTCAGTAACCCCTCCGGTGATTGACATGGTTTCATTTCCTAAGAATCAGTCCGTTCGTATAATCGAAGATAATGCAAAAGCGAAAGAACAATATGACGCACTGGGATTGAATCCGAAAGAGTTTGTCAAAGTCAAATCAGGCGATTTACTACTCGATGCCTGCATGATTAAACCTGTTAACTTCGACCCTTCGAAGAAATACCCGGTTATTATCGAAGTCTATGGCGAACCGGCAGGATCGACCGTACAGGACTCATGGGGTGGCGGCGATCTGTGGAACCAATATATGGTCAATCAAGGATACATCTATGTCAGCATCGAAAACCGGGGAGCTAATGCACCACGCGGACGTGAATGGCGCAAATGCATCTATGGGGAAGTCGGTACATTTGCATCCGAAGATCAGGCACGGGGCATACAGGATCTCGGACGGCAATACCCGTTCATCGACCTGTCTCGTATCGGTATCAACGGATGGAGCGGAGGCGGTAGCCAGACACTGAACTGTATGTTCCGCTATCCGGAAGTATTTCACACCGGCATTGCAATCGCTTTTGTTGCCGACCAGCGCTTATATGACACCGTTTATCAGGAACGCTATATGAACACCCCGCAAAATAATCCGGAAGGTTATCGTAAAGGTTCTCCTATCAGTTATACAAAAGGATTGAAAGGAAACTTATTACTGATACACGGAACGGGCGACGACAACGTACATTACCAGAACTGCGAAATGCAGGTGAATGAACTGGTCAAACATGGAAAGATATTCAGTCAGATCAGCTATCCGATGCGTAGCCACGGTATCTATGAGCGTGAAGGCACCACCTTACATCTACGGAAAAGTATGGCAGACTACTGGTTGAAACATTTGCCGGCAGGAGGCAAATAAACATATATAAATTAAAGTATAGAGTAAAAAGGCACTATGAAACGTTTAGTTATATGCTTTGCCGTTATATCGGCCCTATTCTTCATGCCTTCCCGGGCTACGTCCCAGATCAGGGAAAAGGCTGAAGGATTATTGAATGCTGTCATTACAGAGAACAAGACAAACGAGGCTCCGGCCGATTCATCCGCCGTAATGGAAGAAAAGTACCGGCAGGATTCTATCAGAATGCAGGAGCTTGAACTTCAGTTACAGGAAATGAAGCTGAATGAGATCGTACTCCGGACCGAGTTGGACGATGCGCTGAACAAGCATATCACCACCGATTCGCTGAAAAAAGAGGAACAGCGTCACCGCATCGACTCGTTACGAACCCTGACACCCGGTGTCCCTCTTATCATCGACAATGATACGCTCCTCACTTTCTATGCCAAAAGAGGAGGTGTTTCTGCACACGACCGTGCTGAAAATGCCGTCAACTTAATCCTGAAGATCGGAAAAGACCTTAGCCTGAAAACCGACTCTGTATATCTGTTCACCAGTGAATACCAGACGGATATCATGTATGGAGAAAAAGTGATATTGAGTGTTACCGACCAGGATGCCCTTTGGATGAATACGGATAGGGACGAACTGGCAAAACAATATCAATCTGCTGTCCACGATAAGATCCTGTCGCTGAAAAAAGAACACAGCATCCTTCAGATCGCTAAACGGGTAGGCCTTTTCATCTTAGTACTGGTCGTTCAGTATTTCCTGTTTAAGCTGACCAACTATCTGTTCAGAAAACTACGCCGCCGTATTATCTGGCTGAAGCAGAACAAACTCAAATCCATCACCATACGGGATTATGAATTTCTGAACACTCACCGGCAAGGCAGGATACTTATCTTCCTGAATAACATTCTTCGCTACCTGGTTTTACTGATACAGCTTATGTTCAGTGTCCCGATGCTGTTTGCCATATTCCCGCAAACAGAGAATCTGGCAATGAGGTTATTCACTTATATTATCGAACCGATCAAAATGGTTCTTAAATCTGTTGTCGAATACATACCTAACCTTTTCATTATCATTGTCATTTATTACAGTGTAAAATATATTATAAAGGGTATTCAATATATAGCCAATGAGATTGAAAGCGAGAAATTAAAGATCACCGGATTCTATCCGGACTGGGCACAGCCATCTTTCAATATTATACGCTTCCTGTTGTATGCCTTTATGATCGCAATGGTCTACCCGTATCTGCCAGGCTCTGATTCCGGTGTATTCCAGGGTATTTCGGTCTTTGTCGGACTGATCGTCTCCCTGGGTTCAAGTACGGTTATCGGAAATATCATAGCAGGGCTGGTCATTACTTATATGCGTCCGTTCAAACTGGGCGACCGCATCAAGTTAAACGAGACTACAGGAAATGTAATTGAAAAAACGCCGTTCGTAACCCGCATCCGTACCCCAAAGAATGAGGTTGTTACAATTCCCAACTCATTCATCATGTCGTCACATACGGTCAATTACAGTGCATCCGCCCGCCAGTTCGGTCTGATCATCCACTCGACAGTCAGTATCGGTTATGATATTCCCTGGCGTCAGGTCCATCAGTTACTGATCGATGCAGCCCGCTCGACTCCCGGAGTGATGTCGCACCCGAAACCGTTTGTTCTGGAAACGGAATTGCAGGACTACTATCCCTGTTACCAGATAAATGCTTATATAAAAGAGGCCGACAAATTATCTCAGATATATTCCGACCTGCACCAGAACATACAGGATGTATTCAATGAAGCAGGTATAGAGATCATGTCGCCCCATTATTATGCAGAACGCGACGGTAGTGCTATCACTATTCCTCCTGAATATCAGAAAAAACCGGAGAGTCCGGATAAAAAATGAGAAACAGCCTGTCATATAGTTAAAAAAGTCCTCCTGCAAAACAAAATGCAGGGGGACTTTTGTTATAACGGCAAAGTCACTAATAAATAAAAATGCAGAATAATGAAAAAGTATTTTATCGCAGTAGCAGCTCTGGCTTTATTAGCTGCATGTAGCGGGAAGAAAACAACCGAACCCGCTTTAATAGAGGAAGAAAGCGTAACAGTAGCTGAAGCGGTACCCGATGCACCGGCTTTGCCTGAAGTAACAGGAAAAACGACCAAACCTGTGAACATGCGTGATTCGCTGAAAGTAGATCCTAAAAAAGGAAGCGTTATCCAGAAAAAATATAAGGGAACATTCCCGGCTGCAGATGGTCCCGGCATCGTTTATGACCTGACTTTGTTCTATCAGCAAGATAGCGACGACGGCGTTTACGAAATGGATGCCACTTATCTGGAAGCTGAAAACGGACAGGATAAAACATTCTCTTCTACCGGTAAACGTCAGGTAAAACATGGTACACCCAGCGATTCTGAAGCTGTCGTTTACGAATTGATCCCTAGCGACGGAAGTATGACATTCTATTTCCAGGCAGAAGGCGACAGTCTGACACTATTGAATCAGGAATTACAGAAAGCAGCATCCGATCTGAATTACACCCTGATACTGGTTCCATAAATAAGCACATCTTTGTATAAATAGAAAAGAGGCACCCCAACTCCTACCGGGAATGCCTCTTTTCGCTTTTTATAATATAGGTAATTACTTGATTCCTAATTTTGTTTTGATCGTTTTAGGCAGTGCATCTTTGTGAACGACGATCGTCATAGTTTTAAAAGCGACAAACGGTTCCGAAGCATACCAGGTTCCCTTATATTTATTGTCAGTTCCCCAGGAATTCTTTACCATATAGAACTTCTTACCGTTCTGGTCTTTGGCAATACCGTAGATCAACATGCCGTGATCATCGGTAGTCTGATAGTTATCATAATCTTTCTGACGCATTTCCTGAGTGATCGTCAATTCCTTGCAACCCGGTTTTTCGATCATCTTCTTGATCTCTGCATCCTTCTCAGTCTTGCTCAAACCTACCCATTTATCCTGGTCTGAACCGGATGTTTCGATGGAAGTAACATCAGCAGCTACAGCAATACCGTTACGAGTAAAACCTTTTTCACTAACATCGGCAGCCCATGCGATAGAATAACCTGTATTGATTGCATTGTCCATGACCTGCATCAGTTCATCCAACGGCAGGTTATAAGATAAATCCCAACGCCAGTTATCCTGCACTTCAATAGGGAATGCAGTATAGAAAGGATGATGTGTATAAGAAGTCAAAGAGATATAGTCATCGATATTCAAACCCAGTTCTTCACCAAAGCTCTTCGGAGTATATTCCTTTCCGTTGTAAGTAAACTTTTCAGGAACTGCTCCCAAATAAGAATCGATAATCCCGTCAAAACCTTTCTTCCAGACTGGCGACAGCTTTCCGTTCGGATTCTTGATGATTGTATTTACATAAGAGATGGCCAGGCTTTCCAATTCACCGTGCACATGCTGTTCTTCGCCATACTGCAATCCGTTCATGACTGATTCGGGTACTGCGCCATAATGTTTCGTTGCGTAAAGCACATCTCCAAACGAACCGCCCTGTGCGAAGTTCAGACACCCATGTAAACGGACAAATTTATCAGCCTTATCTTTATAAGAATGACTTACTACAAACATCTCAGACAGGTCATATTCACCTTTTCCCGTACGCAACAATTCTGCTTCCAGGAAACCGATTCCAGAGAACGACCAACACGTTCCCGTACGGTTCTGATTCTTGACCGGAGTAATTTTCAATTCTTTGACCGGAGTAAACACATACTCGTCTTTTTCCTGTGCTTCAACACTCGTTGCAGAGAAGGCACAAGCCAACAGCAGGCTAGCAGCAATAAGTTTCTTCATCTTTTGTTTTCGATTATATTAGCAATTATACATTTTGAGGCAAATGTACGGGTTTTATTCCTTTTTTCCATACTTTTGCAACTCATGATTTTACAATTATAAATAAACGGAGACATGAAAATAACTATTATCGGAGCCGGGAATATCGGTGGCGCCATTGCCAGTGGACTGGCAAAAGGCCATATGTTCAAAGCATCGGACATAACCTGTACGGCACAGTCGCAAGCTACATTGGATAAAATCAAAGCGGCCAATCCTGATTTTGTCGTATTGTCCGACAATATCGAAGCCGTAAAAGGAGCCGACATCGTTGTCATTGCAGTAAAACCCTGGAGGGTGGAAGAAATTATCGACCAGATAAAGGGAGTACTCGATTCCGACAAACAGATCATCGTTTCAGTAGCCGCAGGAATCACTTTCGAGACACTGAATACATATCTTACAAAGAAAACCAGTTACGAGGACTGGGTGACGCCGGCGCTGTTCCGTATCATGCCTAATACTGCTATCGAAGTATTGAGCAGCATGACTTTTGTCTCTGCACATAATGCAACGAAAGAACAGTGCGATTTGATTGTCAACATATTCAACGAACTGGGAAATGCCATGCTGGTAGAAGAACGCCTGATGGGTGCCGGAACGGCATTGGCCTCGAGTGGCATTGCCTTTGCCCTTCGTTATATCCGTGCAGCAATCGAAGGTGGTGTCGAACTCGGTTTCTATCCGAAGCAGGCACAGGAGATCGTTGTTCATACGGTAAAAGGGGCTACAGACCTGTTGCTGGAAAATAAAAGCAATCCGGAAATGGAGATAGACAAAGTAACGACTCCGGGAGGAATTACGATCAAAGGGTTGAATGAAATGGAAATGTCCGGTTTCACTTCTTCGGTGATCAAGGGTCTGAAAGCCAGTAAGTAAAAATTTGGTTCAGAATTTATCATGCACGTTTCAGCCTTCAGGAACTTCCGACCCTAGATAATCATAGCTTAATCCTGAAGGATAAAAATATTGGGTAAAAATATATCTGATTCCTAAACTCAGGACGATACAGCCATAGATTTTACCTCAATGACACGCTTTATTCTCCCTTCAGGATAATACCCTGTAAATCAAACCCGTGAAGCGACTGAAGGCTGAAAGGTGACTATATGGATCTCGCTTGTAGAAGCCATTTCGGGTAGCTGCTGCAGTCATTCCCAGTAGCTGCAGCAATCATGAAAAATCGCTGCAGCACTTATTTGAAATGGCTGCCTACCCATTTCGGAGTGACTGCCTACCCATTCTGAAAAAGACGTAAGCTTTTCGACAAAAAAACGTAAGCTTTTTCTCTGAAGATTTCGCCTTTTTCTAACCCAGGAATCAATCAATCAATCAATCAATCAATCAATCAATCAATCAATCAATCAATACCTAATTTCACCTTGATCGCTTTGGGAAGTGCAGCTTTGTGGACGACGATATCCATCGTCTTGTAAGCTACAAACGGTTCAGAAACATACCAAATACCTTTATATTTGTTATCAGTGCCCCAGGAGTTCTTCACCATATAGAACTTTTTGCCATTTTGATCCTTGGCAATACCGTAGATCAACATGCCGTGATCATCAGTAGTCTGATAGTTATCATAATCCTTCTGACGCATTTCCTGAGTGATGGTCAATTCCTTACATCCCGGTTTCTCGATCATCTTCCTGATCTCCTCATCTTTTTCCGATTTGCTCAAGCCAACCCATTTATCCTGATCCGAACCGGATGTCTCCATAGAAGCCACATCGGCAGCGACAGCAATTCCGTTACGGGTAAAACCTTTTTCACTTACATCAGAACCCCACACAATCGTATAACCGGTATTTATTGCATTATCTATGACCTGCATCAACTCATTCAACGGCAAGTTATATGCCGATTCCCAACGCCAATTATCTTCCAGTTCAAGAGAGAATTCCGTATAAAAAGGATGATGCGTATAAGACGTCAAAGAAACATAGTCGTCCATATTCAGCCCCAGTTCTTCTCTGAAACTCTCCGGGGTATATTCTTTTCCGTTATAAGTGAACTTCTCCGGAATTTCACCTAAATAAGAATCGATAATTCCGTCAAAACCTTTCTTCCAGGCAGGCGACAACTTCCCGTTAGGATTTTTGATCACAGTATTTACATAAGAGAGAGCCAGACTTTCCAGCTCGCCATGCACATGCTGATCTTCACCATACTGCAGTCCGGTCATGACCGATTCAGGAACGATACCATAATGCTTAACGGCATACAGCACATCACCGGAAGAGCCACCCTGACCAAAATTCAGACAACCATGCAAACGGACGAACTTATCGGCCTTGTCCTTATAAGAGTGGTTTACAACAAACATTTCAGACAAGTCATATTCACCTTTTCCCATACGTAACAATTCAGCTTCCAGGAAACCGATTGCTGAGAAAGACCAACAGGTACCTGTACGGTTCTGGTTCTTTACGGGAGTAATCTTCAATTCTTTTACCGGAGTAAATACATACTCATCACTTTCCTGTGCCCAGACATCAGTCACAGAAAACGTACAAGCCAGCAATAAGCCGGCAGTAATTAGTTTATTCATCTTTTGTTTTTGATTATATTAAAAAAGCTGTCTCTTTATTTTGAGACAGCTTCGCAAAATTAACAAATAAACACCACCAGAATCATGATGGCTGATTATTGTTTCACTTTTTTACGGCGATTCAACTCTGACTGTAGCATCTTTAGTTCACGACTGGTCTGCCCGGCAACTGAAGTATTTTCTTCTGCCCGACGAATCAGATAAGGCAGAACCTCTCTTACCGCAGCATAGGGCACATATTTCGTAACGTTATATTTTTCATGCGCCAGATTGAATGAGATATTATCACTCATTCCCAGCAACTGGGCAAAAAAGATACGGGGATCGTTCCTTTCAAGGCCTTTTTCATCTATCAGCTTTGCTAATTTATAATTACTTTCCTCATTATGTGTCCCCATAAACATTTCCAGATGATCCAGATGATCCATTGTGAAACGAACGGCTGCATCAAAATTCTCATCCGTCGCTTTTTTATCCTTACAGATCGGATCAGGATAACCTAAAGCTGCAGCACGGGCACGTTCGGCTTCCATATAAGCACCACGTACAAACTTGACTCCGGCAATATACCCTTTTTCCGTGGCATCATCCAGGATACGGCGCAGGTAAGGCATGCGGTCGTGGCGGTACATTTGTAAAGTAGCAAATACGATAGCCCGTTTTTTATTATATTTCCGCATTGCTTCGTCAGTCAGTTCATCCAACGCATCCTGGAAACAGTAATCCTCGGCATCGACGATCAGGCGGACGTCATTTTCATAGGCCCGCTGACAAAATGCCATAAAACGTTCCTTGAATTCACGGAAAGCCTTTACCTCCTCGATGGTCAGTTCGCTTCGTTTTTCGGATGCTTTGGCCAACAGTTCATCAGTTACAATAGTAGAAGGTTTGAATACAGCATACGCCAGGTTATCGTTTCCTTTTGCGAAATCGATCGAACGTATTGTCTCTTCAAATGTAGCTTGTATACCTTCGGGAGTCTGTTCTCCTTCGGCTGAGAAGTCGAGTGTTGAACGCACATTGAAGCGGCGAAGATGGTCGATTGCCCTCGTACAATCCTGCAAGGTCTCACCACCAACAAACTGTTTATACAACGTAGGCTTCACAGCCCATGCAAGAGGGAAATGAATTTTTAAAGCGATATTACTGGCGAAGCTGGCGCATTTTACCAACCACGGATATTTGATTGTGTTGAATAGTAAGTAAGCGTTTTTCAATTCGGACTGCGATTTGGATGAGAACGCAATCTCTGTATTATTAAAGTCTAACATAGCATTTGATTTTAAGAGTTAACAGATGACAGTTGACAGATGACAGATAAACAGGTAATATCTCATTAACCATTACCTGTCAACTGTCACTTGTCAATTGTCATCTGATATGTTATTTTTCTCCTAAGAACGGATAACCATAAGAAGTAGGCGGAACCAGAGCCTCTTTGATACAACGAGGATTCGTCCAGCGGATCAGGTTCAATGGACCACCTGCCTTATCGTTCGTACCGGAAGCTCTTGAACCACCGAACGGTTGCTGGGCAATAACGGCACCTGTCGGCTTATCGTTGATATAGAAGTTACCGGCTGCATAACGAAGCTTATTGAAAGCTGTATCGATAGCATACCGATCGCGTGCAAAGATAGAACCTGTCAGGCCATACGGAGAAGTGCGGTCACACAGTTCGAGTGTTTCTTCATATTTATCATCGTCATAGACATAGATCGTAATGACCGGACCAAAAATTTCTTCTACCATACTCTTGAACATCGGATCGGTCGTCTTGATAACTGTCGGTTCAACAAAATAACCGACCGATTTATCGCCATTACCTCCAAAGACAATCTCTGCATCCGGCGACTGTTTCGCATAATTGATATAGCTCATGATATTATCGAACGATGCCTCATCGATAACGGCATTGATAAAGTTCGTGAAGTCCTGCACATCTCCCATCTTGATCTCTTTCAACATATCGCCAACCTGGTCTTTCACTTCTTTCCACATGGAAGCAGGTATATAGGCACGTGATCCGGCAGAACATTTCTGTCCCTGATATTCGAATGCACCGCGAACAATAGCCGTTGCTACGTCCGAAGACGGAGCTGAAGGATGAACAAAAATAAAATTCTTTCCACCTGTTTCACCGACAATCTTCGGATAAGATTTATAATGACCAAGGTTCTCACCCATCTGACGCCATAAGGTATTGAATGTAGCTGTCGAACCGGTGAAATGGAAACCTGCCAGATCGCGGCTACCTGTTACCACCTTACCGATCACACTGCCCTGGCCAGGGATAAAGTTGACAACACCATCCGGTAATCCGGCTTCCTGGAAGACTTTCATCAGCAGGTAATTCGAATGGATAGCTGTCGTAGACGGTTTCCATACAGCAACATTCCCCATCATAGCCGGTCCCATATTCAGGTTACTGGCGATAGAAGTAAAGTTGAACGGTGTCAACGAGAACACGAAACCTTCCAGTGCACGATATTCCATCCGGTTCAGGATACCTGTTTCCGAATAAGGCTGGTCTGCATACACCTGGCTGGCATAGAATGTACTGAAGCGCAGGAAGTCGATCAACTCACAAGGAGCATCGATCTCTGCCTGGAACGGATTCTTGCTCTGGCCCAGCATGACGGAAGCATTCAACAGATAACGATATTTTGTAGCAAAGAGTTCCGCCACCCTCAACATAACGGACGCACGTTCTACCCAGGGCAGTTCCGACCAGTCTTTATGCGCTTTCATAGCGGCATCGATAGCCATTTGTACCTCTTTCTCACCTGCTTTATGGTAAGTAGCCAATACATGGTGATGATCGTGTGGCATAACCACTTTACCGGTGTTACCCGTACGAACTTCTTTCCCTCCGATGATCAATGGAATATCCCATTCTTCATTCGACAGTTGTGCTAATGTTTTTTTCAGGGCTGCTTTTTCACTTGATCCGGGTGCATACGATTTTACCGGCTCATTAATTGGCTTAGGAAATCTAAAGATAGCGTTATCCATGTTGTTTTTAGTTTATGAATGGTTAATCAATGATTTTATCTATGCTGTAAACGTAATAAAATAATTTTAAATCAAACGGCTTAATGCGTTAAATTAGTTTTAATTGGACAAGTGTCTTTCTGCCGGACATATCAACATTTTCTTTACCATATCTGTTATTAGGATATAATCATCTTAAATGTATAAACTATGGCTATTAAAAGTGTTTGGATAGAAGACGATTGTATCGCTTGCGGTACTTGCGAAGGTATATGTCCGGAAGTTTTTCATGTAACTGACCGTTCCCACGTAAATGAAGGGGTGAACTTCAACGATTTCGAAGAAGGGATCAAAGAAGCTGCTGAAAGCTGTCCGGTCAGCGTTATTAAATATGATTAAGTGAGGATGGATCACTCACCGTTTCACAGAGTAAAAAGCAGAGAGGTTATTCCATCCGGAGTAACCTCTTTTTCTGCCGGTACTTGCGGTTATTCCGATAAAAAACCGTATATTCACAAAAAAGATAAATGGGATGAAAAAAGCTGTTATATTTCCGGTATTCTGTCTTATTCTGCTTAGTTACTGTACGACTAAAACGGACAGGGCGGTCTCCGGCGGAGAAGCTCTTCCCGACTCTATAGCTATAGAAGCGGCAGAGGTAATCGATACGGTTCCCAAAGAGATCATCATAGAAAAAGAACTGCTCTATGACCAGCATACCTTGGCCGACACATATCCTTATAAAGACACGACACGGGAATTCCAGTGGGATAAAATAAAAGAACGCCTCTCCTGGCTGGAATCTATCCAGAAGAAACCGGCGACCTGGTCAGTCCTGCAGAATTACAGGAACAAAAACGGAGAAGCTCCGTTGGTAAAAAACTACCACAGGGATTCATATCGGCGCATTGCGGATTCTTTAGGTGTCGAACGTTTCCAAGGAATCCCTCTTTACCTGACGACAGATACCTCCGTTCCTGAACTCTACGGCAGAGACGGTGCCCTGGTTAAACATCTGGAAGATTACACGAATTTTACGAAAGTGGCTTCCGTACATACCGGAAAGGAATGGATGATCCCTAAAAAATATATTAAGACCATTCCCGACACGATCGCATTCAGAAAAGCTATCTTCGTCGATACAAAGAATCAAAACATTGCGACATTGGAACAGGATGGCGATAAATGGCTGGTTAGAAGTATGAATCCTGCAACTACCGGGTTACACAGACCACCTTATGCCCAGGAAACTCCTCCCGGCGTATATGTCGTCCAGGAAAAGAAACCCCGTATGATCTATTTGGTGGACGGGACAACAGAAACCGGAGGATTTGCACCCTATGCCAGCCGCTTCACTAACGGAGGGTATATCCACGGCGTACCGGTCAATGCCCCACGCAAAACATTTATCGAATACAGCCCATCATTAGGCACGACTCCCCGCTCCCACATGTGTGTCCGGAACGCCACTTCGCATGCTAAATTTATTTACGACTGGGCACCGGTTTATGAGGCACTCGTTTTTGTTTTCGATTAAAAATTCTAACTTTGCAGTCTGATTCACACAGACATGCACAAAATTTTCATCTACCTGCTCCTCCTGTTCATACCTGTGAATTTCTCCCAAATGAGAAGTTCAGAACCTGTCATGTATGAAATTTCAAGCTGTCGGCAATTATACCAGGAGATGCGACTGGAAGGGATCGTAAACTTCACGGCATTCGAACAGGCAATCGCCGGATATAATAAAATCGAAGAAAAGTCTAAAGAGATACTGACACTGGTCGATTTCAGCAAGCCTTCCACTGAAGAACGTTTTTACGTATTCGATATGAGACATAAAAAACTGTTATTCTCTTCACTTGTGTCACACGGAAAGAATAGCGGAGGAAATTATGCAACTTCTTTCTCCAACGAGAACGGTTCTCTCAAAAGTTCATTGGGATTCTTTCTGACAGAAAATACCTATCAGGGTAAAAACGGTTATTCGCTTGTCCTTAACGGACTGGAAAAAGGGATCAACGACCGCGCAAAAGAACGGGCGATCGTGATCCACGGAGCAGCTTACTCCAACCCCTCGGTCATAGCTTCATCCGGTCGCCTGGGACGCAGCTTCGGTTGTCCGGCATTGCCACAGGCTGTAAGCAAACCTATTATCAACACGATTAAAGGCGGTTCCCTACTTTTTATCTACGCTAATAATCAGTATTATCTGGCTTACAGCCCTATTTTATCCAAACAACAGGTTGCTTCCATGTAGATCATTCATCCCCGTGCTTAAACGGGATGTCGATCATCTCCGATTCCAGATGGCTTCCTGCTTTCTTATCGAAACTGATCTTAAAAGCATAAGCATATTCACACGGCTTCTCTGCCGGAACAGATAGTTTCAAACCTTGGTTGGTCTGCTTCCAGCTGATCTTCGCATCGGATCCCAACAACTTCACATCCAGTATCTTTGCATCGGCAACAGTAGTCTTATCCAGCGATTTTATTAAAACACCGGCCTTATCCCAATTCAGAACAATCGCATAAAGATCGTTTCCTTTGGTTGTAAAACGCATATCACGGGCGGTATAAGCGGTCGCTTCATTATCCGTGAAGGTACCGGCAGTACCGGCAATATCTCCTTCTCCTGATTTTATCCAGCAACGAGTTCCGTAGATCGCTTCTCCGTTCACTTTCAGCCAATCACCGATAGAAAGCAACACTGATTTTTGTTCTTCCGTAATCGTTCCGTCCGCACGGGGACCGATATTCAGTAACAGGTTACCGTTTTTACTGACAATATCGATCAGGTCGTGTACAATCTGTTCCGGGGTTTTATTCTCTTCACCATCGGTATAACACCACGAATGTTTACCGACGGAAGTATCTGTTTGCCAGGGATATTTACGCATCTTATCCAATTTACCACGCTCTACGTCGCCAACCTGGATATTTGTCGGGTAACCATGCTTGGTATTTACCACAACACCTCTTCCCCAATCTATCGAATTATTATAATAGTAAGCCATAAACTTGTTGAAGTAAGGACGTATAACCGGATTATTCACTGTCCAGTCAAACCAGATCAACTGAGGCTGATACTTATCTATCAGTTCATGAGTATGTGCCAAGAAGTCCAGACCGACCTCATCCGTATATTTCTCCTGTTCCAGTCGACGACCATATAGAGAGACCGACTTATCCTGCACATCCGAAGGAAACTCCATTCCTCCATTGTAAAACCAGGAGTTTTCCAGCCGGTGGCTCGACAGGCCGAAAACAAGTCCTTCCTTCTCAGTCGCTTTCTTCAACAAACCGATAATATCTTTCTTCGGTCCCATCTTTACGGCATTCCACGGATTCAGATCGCTGTCATACATAGCAAAACCGTCATGATGCTCCGCAACAGGTACCACATATTTTGCACCGGCAGCCTTGAACAACGACACCCATTCATCCGCATTAAACTTCTCCGCCCCGAACATCGGTATAAAGTCTTTATAACCGAACTTTACATGATCGCCGTATTTTTCAATATGGTGCTTATATTCCTTAGAATCTTTCTGATACATATTTCTCGGATACCATTCATTTACATAGGCCGGAACTGCATAAACACCCCAATGGATAAATATACCGAACTTTGCATCCGAAAACCATGCAGGAAACAGGTAATTCTCACCCATATTTTCCCAGTTATCCTGAAACACAGCCGTCCCCTTCGGAGAGGCTACCGAAAGAACATCCTTTGCCGGTGTACCGGCCTGCTTGCATGACATAAGTAAGGATAATGCAATGAATAGAAAAGAAGTGTGCTTGCCCATAAGATTAACAGATTAAATTAGATATACAAAAGAACTATTATTAATATGAAATGAGTGATACAAAAAAGAGAAGGAATAACACGATTTCGACATTTTATCATTCATACCCGGAATAGTATAGTTATTTTCCATAAAAAAACTCTATCTTGCAAACGTTAAAGAAAAGAGATAGAACACACTTACATAACAATTTAAATCTAATAAGTAACAATGATGAGTAAAGTACTAAATGCTCTGCCGGTAATATTACTGACCCTTATAACATTACCGATATCGGCACAATCTGAATTTTACGTTGCCGAGACAGGCAAAGACACAGGCGACGGAAGTTTAAGGAATCCGTTGAACAGTATCCCTGCCGCTTTGGAAAAGGCTCGGACGGAAAAAGGAGACGTGGTCATTTATATCCGGGAAGGGAAATATATTCTTGACAAACCGGTCGTATTCACCCCGCAGGATGGAAACGACAGTCGGCAACTCTCCGTAAAAGCCTACCCGGGAGAAAAAGTAATCCTCTCTTCAGGTATCCCTTTAACCCTAAAATGGGAACCTTATAAAAAAGGGATTATGAAAGCCAGGATAGATGGTAACCCCGTAATGGATATGCTGGTTGCAGACGGCCAGCTCCGCCACATGGCCCGTTACCCGAACTTCGATGAAAAAGCAGTCCGTTTCAATGGAACATCTGCTCAGGCTACCGCTCCCGAACGGGTCAAAAAATGGAAAAATCCCACTGGAGGATATCTGCATGCCATGCACAATCATGACTGGGGTGACTTCCATTACCGCATTACGGGGAAAAATAAGAAAGGAGAATTAGAGATGGAAGGAGGCTGGCAAAATAACCGCCAGTCCGGTCTTCACCCGGATAACCGGATGGTGGAAAATATATTTGAAGAACTCGATGCTCCGGGCGAATGGTATTATGCTGCCGGTGAACATACATTATATTACTATCCATTGGAAGGCGAAAATGTATCTAAAGTACTTTTCGAATCCCCTCAACTCAAACACCTGATCGAATTTCGGGGAACAGAAGCCACCCCGGTAAAGAATATCACACTGGAAGGTTTGGAATTGACACAAACACTGCGTACGTTCATGGAACCGTATGAACAACTGCTCCGCTCGGACTGGACGGTCTACCGGGGGGCTGCCGTATTCTTTGAAGGAACCGAGCATTGTGCATTACGCAACTGTTACTTACATAACCTGGGAGGAAATGCTATTTTCTTTTCCAATTATAACCGTCATTCAGAAGTATCCGGTTCTCATCTCACCCGGATCGGTGCCAGTGCCATTTGTTTTGTCGGTGATCCGGATGCGGTCCGTTCACCGAGTTTTGAATACGGAGAATTTATTCCGTACGAACAACTGGATCATGCCAAAGGCCCCAAAAGCAATAACTATCCGGCTCAATGCCTGGTATACGATAACCTGATCCACTCGATCGGCCTGTTTGAAAAACAGATCACCGGAGTTGAACTATCCATGTCGCAAGCTATCACCGTCAGCCACAACAGTATCTACGACACCCCCCGCGCCGGAATCAATATCAGCGAGGGAACATGGGGAGGACATATCCTGGAATTCAACGACATTTTCGATACGGTGAAAGAAACCGGCGACCACGGTTCTTTCAATTCCTGGGGACGCGACCGTTACTGGCATCCGAGCTACAAAACAATGGAATCCATCGTAGCCAAAGACCCGGCCCTTATTCTGGCGGATGCTGTCCGGACGACCGTAATCAGAAATAACCGTTTCCGCTGTGACAGGGGTTGGGATATCGATCTGGATGACGGTTCCAGTAATTACCACATATATAACAACCTATGCCTCAACGGAGGAATCAAGCTACGGGAAGGTTTTTACCGTGTAGTAGAAAACAACATCATGGTCAATAACTCTTTCCATCCACATGTCTGGTTTATAAACAGCGGCGATGTCTTTACACGTAATATCGTTATGACGGAATACAAACCGATCGGTGTACGGGAATGGGGATTGATGGTAGACTATAATATTTTCACTGATAGCCTCTCCTGTGCTACCGCCCGAAAAAACAATACAGATGAACACTCCATTGTGACTTCCGTACAATTCAGTAATCCATCAGAAGGAGATTTTACCGTTGCCGATGATTCCGAAGCCATAACCAAAGGTGGCTTCCGCAATTTTGTTATGGACCAGTTCGGAGTGGTCTCTTCTCGTCTGAAATCGATCGCACATACTCCCAAAATGCCTACTCCCATCATCATCGCCACTCATGCAGACGACGAAGTGATCAACTGGAGTGGGGCAACGATCAAAAGCCTGCAAACGCTCGGTGAACGGTCGGCAACAGGAATGGACTCAGAACGGGGAGTATATGTAGTATCGGTCAATGCTCTAGGCGGTAAACTACGGGATTATGTCCGTCCGAATGACGTGATCCTGAAAATAGGAACTACCACCGTCAACAACCTGAAAGAAATGCAGGATGCTCTTCAGAAGATCGATAAGTCGAAAGATATCGAATTTATTATCTTCCGGACACAAAAAGAAAACAAAATCGTTATCCCCGGCAAGTTACTGGACTAACCGGATTATAGTCAAAGGAAGATGAAGGAAAAAGAGAATACAGACCTGATCCTGCTGAATATCGGATATGCGGTTCACCGTGCCGACTGGAATTACAAAAATGTAAACAGTCCGTTCGCCCGCATTTATCTGGTCAGGCAAGGCATAGCCAAACTGCATTTACAGGATCAGGTCCAGTCTCTTACCCCCGGACATCTTTACCTGATTCCTCCATTCACGCTACATAGTTATGAATGCGACGATTTCTATACATTATATTATATACATATTTATGAGAACCCGCTATCCAACCAACGTATCCTGGAAGATTATATTTTTCCGGTGGAAATGGATGCGACCCCGCTGGACAGTCAACTGGTGGAACAACTGGCCGACATCAATCCCGGAAGAAACCTGAAAGAATACGATCCTTCCAACTACGACAATTCTTCCACCCTGATGCAAAACATCCTGCTTCACACTAAAAACCCGACCTATACCATGATGGAAACACAGGGGATTTTGCTTCAACTATTGTCACGTTTTATGAAAGAGGCGACACACAAATATGAGATTACCGATAACCGGATACGAAAAACGATCCGGTATATCCGTAAAAACATCGACAAGAACATAACCATCGATGAACTGACCGAGATTTGTTGCCTCTCTAAAGACCATTTCATCCGGCTTTTCAAAGAGGAAATACACGTCACTCCGGTACAGTACATCAACCAAAAGAAAATAGAAAAAGCCCAGTTGTTGATTATCACCGACAATCGTCCGGTCAAAGACATAGCTTATACGCTTTCTTTCGAGAACGTATCTTATTTCAACCGGCTTTTCAAAAGATACACGGGGCTGACTCCTGTCATGTATAAAAGTAAATTATAAGTTATTCGTACAAATGGAAAATACGTTCCATCAACTGCCATTTTTCGGCAGAACTGGCATTCGGATCAGCTTGTTGGAAAACCGACATATATTCTTCCCATTCAGCCTGTCGCGGTAAACCCGCCAAACGAGCGAAAGCTGTATCCCAGTCAAAATCAGCCGGAGTCTCCACGATCATGAACAATCGGTTCCCGCACAGATAAATTTCCATTTCCAATATCCCGACGCTCTTGATCCCTTCGCCTATTTCAGGCCAGTGACATGCTTGTCCATGTCTTTTCTTATATTCTTCGATCAATTCCGGATCGTCTTTCAAATCCAGCGTCTGGCAATAACGCTTGGTAGGAAAGTCATATCGCTTGCTTTTGTATCCATTCTTTTTATCTTCCATAAACTGTATTATTTAATAAAATCATCCGACAGGAATGATTCGAATACAAATAAAGCAATTATTATGCTACCGGAATAATATTATTCCGGCAAGGGATAAAACGATATCGATACAAGCATCGTGAAATACGGATCAAAATAGCTATCTTTACCCGCTTATAAAAATAAAATAAAATGAAGATAACCTCCCCTCGCATAACTAAAATATTAAAAGAAGACGGTCCACTTGACGAAACACTCCTGCTGGCAGGAGAAGACGTGACAGAATATTCTTTCAGGAATCAAAGACTATTCGAAGTTAAAACGGAAAATATCAGCATGCAATCCTGCCTGTTCACCAACTGCCTGCTGATCGGTTGCAGCATAAAAAAGTCGCAGTTCAGTGATATTATCTTCCGAAACTGCGACTTATCAAATGTCAATTTCTCCGGCTCAGGTTTTCACCGGATCGAATTTATCGAATGCAAACTGATCGGTACTAATTTTTCCGAATCAGCTTTAAATCATACGGTTTTCACCAACTGTAAAGCCGAATATCTGAATCTTACCATGAGCAAACTGAAATACGTCAGCTTCGATCAGTGTGATCTTCGGAACAGTTCTCTTGAAAATTGCCAGTTTGCCAGTGTAAACTTCAACGCCAGTGATCTCAAAGAAGCGGAATTTTACCGTACGCCCTTAAAAGGTACCGACTTCAGCAACTGCGACATATCCGGCATCCGAATAAGTCCCATAGTCGGTTGTGAGTTACGCGGAGCTACCGTCACTTCTTTACAAGCACTCGAACTAGCCCATCTACTGGGGGTGACTATCAAAGGATAATCTTCATTTTCAAACTGATTATCTTGCATATTCCTGATGTCTTTTAAGCCAGGCGACTGCATAAGAGCAGACAGCCCGAGGTTTCAACTGATTTTCTAACGCATAGTCGAAAGCCGCTTTCACCAAAGAGGCGGCTATCCCCTGACCTTCGAGAGGCTCCGGCACTATCGTGTGGATAATATCCAGATTATTGCCAACGAGCCTGTACTGCACAAAGGCAGTTAAACCATCCTGCTTTAATTCAAAGCGCAACTTTTCAGGATAGTGAATAATATCATATTCCATAATTCTATTTTTTATCTTCAATACAACACCCTATATTGTTAAAACAGTTCAGTCCGGGATTAGTTCACTGTCTGGTTCATTTTGTCCGAAAACTTTTACCTCTTGCCGGTTCTTCTTTTTAGGATGGAAAAAGTTCTTCACTTTAGTAAAAAATCCAGTCACTCCCTTGGCCACATCCTGTGCCTTTTTAGAGACACCCACCGATTCTGTCAGTGCCGGACGAAGGATCTGCCATAAATAATTGAATGTAGAATGGTATGGATCACGCTCTATGCTTAATTGGGAATAACGAGGCCGGTGCGTACCCTGCTCAGGATGATCAGGATTATCATGTTTCAGTACCAGATTGGCCAGGCGGGAGAGAAATTTATTATCGATCACTTCACCATTTTTTTCCTTCATTATCTCTGCTTTCAAATCTCTGTAAAGGAATAACATCTCGACTGTGGCTCCTTTTGTTGAAGCTTCCGTACTGAATGTGAAGTCTGTCAGCCTGCCGCTCTCTACCTTAGCAAAAGCCAGGGGAGTGATCAATTCGTTCAGCGCAGTCAGGTCAAAGTCTGCCAGATGTGCATCCAGCAGGAAACGGTCATTCAGGGAATCGACCGGAAGCATCCAGGTAGCGGTAAAATAGCCTTTGCCCATCAATTTGCCATTCGCATCCAGACGGATATATTGATCCGGACGAAAGACTATATTGGTAAAACCTGAAAATTTACCGTTCATTTCCGTGAAAAAGAGTTTACCCGGTTGTATCCCTTTTTTCGATAATTCTTCGTAGACAACGGTTAAGTTATTCACGCCAAGACTGTCGATAGCCACTTTCACCGGAGCCTTCTGCAAACCGGAATAGATCATCGGTACAATATGGCGGGGAACAGCAATCTGCTGATTCTTGAAGTTTTGAAGTTCTGCATCGTCGATCTGCACCTCTTTTATCCGGACTATCTGCTCCGAAAAGTAAGCAGGTAAATCAATTCCCGATAATCCCAGTTTACCGACTTTAATATCGAACCAATCCTGATGCTTAGGCTGGCGATAAGCAAATTCCATCTTCGGATAGGTAGAAACCAGATGGATATTTTCCAAGTTCAGATCGGTATTATCCAGATTAACCTTTCCTATCTTCAACGTATAAAAACCATTATCCAACGGGAATGCCAGATCCCGGGTAGCGAAGCGGACGGTTTTCAATCCAAATATCCGGTCCTTTGCATTGAGATGCAATCCTTCCAAAAACAGGCTTGCGGTATCACGATCCCATACAGCATTGGAAATATTCAGTTTCCCCAGTGAAAGATCAGGAGTGAAACGGTTGACTGCTTCATAGATATCATTCGATATGATCAGGGGAGATTTCTTTTTTACCTTTATCGTATCAGGTGAGTTTCCGGCCTGATAGCGGATAACTGGTTCAGACAGATCTATCGAACCGACAGAAAAATGCAAGCTATCCCAGGCGATCTTAGCAATTTCCAAATCATGGAGTGTGAGATGCAATAAACTACCATCCTTTTTCAACATTCGTATATCAGGCGATTCGACATGTAGGGAGGCTGCATCCAGATGTTGAAGCAACTTTTGAGGCAAATGGCTCAATCCTGTAGCATAGACCATCGGAGTTTCTACACTAATATATGAATCCGCCCCCAGCTGCCATAAAGAATCCTGTGGAAGCAGTTTCACGTCCTGCAAACTCAATACACCTTTTGATGTTGAGAAATTTCCTTTCCGCACAGCCAGGCGATAGGCTTTACCCGGTAAATAATTATCGAAATCGCTGAAACTAAAACCGAAATGATCGCAGGCAAAGAATAGACTGCCGCTCCGGTTTGTACTGTCATTCACCAGAAAACGGGTTGCATAAAAATTAAAATCTTTCAATTTGTAGACAACCGGATCAGGAACACTCCGGTCATTCAACGTAACATAGGCATGATTCAGATCGATCCGCTTGATAGACAAATATTGTAATAAAGGATTCAGGATACTTTCAACATCTGCCCTCGGATCGACCGGCGCTTTCACTTCTTTATTCTTTTTCGCATAAGACGGTGATTTATAATAATAAATTACCGGACGGTCTATCTTGAACAGGTCGGCACTGATTCCTTTGTCATAAAGCAAACCTTTCATAGCCAATGTGTCAATACTGCCGGACATATAATCTTTCCGGGAGTTGACCGATATCGGTTTCAAACGAATTTTCTCGATGCTAAAATCTCCGGACTCTGTATCCAACGCCATACGTTCGACATCGAAACGATGATTGCGTGCCGTCATATTTCCACTGATACCGGTTGCTTCAAAAGCAAAGTTTTGAGAATACCACAATCCGTGTTTCTCTTCGGCAAGCGAATCGATCAGAAAACCGGTTGCCTGGAAATTAAAATTATCCAGTTTATAGACTTCCACCGAATCTTTCACTGCTTGCGAATAGGTTACTTTCGCGGCATCAATCCCTATTGTTTTTATTGAAACGCTATGAAGCACCGGTGAAATAATATCATAAAGCGACAAGGCCTGTACCAGGGAATCGGTATCGATCTTCGCTGCACCGTCAACCGGTTTATTAACCTCCGAATCATTGCCAGCCAGGTTAAATATTTGAATATCCGATGAAGATATTTCAAACGAACGCGCCGTCAGATAATTCAGCGCTTCCTCCCGTTTAAAATGAACACCGTTGACCTCTACGGTTTTGACCTGTGCATCGACATAACTGTCCGGGCGTTGCTTATTTTCCGTCCACAAACTATCCTGCGGGATCAAACGTATCTTCTCTATATAAATAATCGAGTCCTGCGTGCTAAGTTTTATGCTGTCAGTCCGGAGAAGAAAGTCGTTGTTAGCTAGCAGAGTCTGCGGTTGGTTCGTGACAAACTCGAAGTTATCACAGTAAAGTAACTTACCACTCTGTGATGAATTTTTATCCAGTAAAAAACCGTATGCACGGAAACTGACATCGTCCAGCCCGTAAACAATCGGTGTGACAGGATTCTCGACAGTATAAAAAACGCTGGCATCAGACAGGTTCAGTGTCCTTACACTTAAGACATTAATATAAGGGGAGATCACTTCATACAAAGATTTCGTTTCAGCATGCCGTATCTTTTTCTCCATACGCCCCGAATAATAAGAGTCAAACACTTCTATCCGAGGATCTTTTATCTCGAACGAGTTAAAATGAAGTTCTTTATAGCTCCAACGCCAGGTCAGGTTCACACCTTTGAAGTCTATCACGCCGATCTCTGCCTTCACATATGTACGGGGAAGGCTGTCGATAGCTTTCCATTGTTGAAACACAGTCGAGTCAGGCATCAACCTGACACCTTCAATCTTTAGTTCTCCTTTCACGAAACCGATAGACAGGTCATCGAATGTCAGATTGTAAAAACCATCTGTAGCTTCAGCTGTTCGCTGACTCAGTTCTACTTTCAGATATCGCTCCAAACGGTTAGCCAGATAAAGATTTAATATAGTAAGAAAAACAACCAATAGCCCTACTATCGGAAAAATATACTTAATTATTTTCTTACCTCGCCCCATATTTTTTCATCTCAATTTCATCAATAGATCATCCTATAAAAATAAAATCATCAACGATCCATATAAATACTCTATATTATTTAGAACAAGACTACAAATATTATGTTGTAAACAAATAATTTTTTTTGCGAACCTTACTTACCTATAAAACAGATAACAATCAGGATAAAATAATCTCATTTTTAACCATCTTTCGGGTTGAATGAATAAAATTCAAACATTTTTGAATAATTTCTCATTGCTGACTAAACCTTATATTTCATTACTTTGCCCTTACTAATAAAGAAAACATCTAAATCAAATGTGAATGAAAAAACTTGTATTACGAAGTTTCATGTTTGCTTTTCTTAGTATTGTCATTGCCCCAAAAGTACAAGCTGAAAAAGCAATAAACATTCCTACTTCATCAAATGAACGCACTACAGGTACCACTGTAGTAACACAACAGACAATAACCATAAAAGGTATTGTAAAAGACGAATTCAATGAGCCTATGGCTGGAGTCAATGTCATCGTTGAAGGAACAACAATTGGTACTATGACAGATGGTAACGGAAATTTCACCCTGAACATACCATCAACATCTGCCAAACTCAAAATCTCTTATATCGGATACAAAGAACAGATCGTTCCTGTAAAAGATAACAAGATTCTTACTATTATAATGAGCGAAGATTCTGAAATGCTGGAAGAAGTTCAGGTTATCGGATACGGTACACAGAAAAAAGTAACAGTGACTGGTGCTCTTTCTTCAGTCGGAAGCAAGGATATCTTGAAGTCACCTGTTCCTAATGTGGCACAGGCATTAACAGGTAAAGTTCCAGGATTATCAACGATACAATATTCCGGTCAACCAGGAGCCGACGATCCTGCCATATTCGTACGAGGCATAGGTTCTTTGGATGCCAAAAGGGCTGCTCCACTCATCATGGTCGACGGAGTGGAACGTTCTTTCTTTCGTCTCGATCCGAATGAAATTGATAATGTGACAGTATTGAAGGATGCCTCAGCAACAGCTGTTTTCGGTGTACGAGGTGCTAACGGAGTCATTTTGGTTACGACCAAACGTGGAGAGGAAGGAAAAGCGCAAATATCTGTTTCCACATCTGCAAGTCTACAAAAACCTATCCGTGTATATGAATATGCCAACAGCTACGATTATGCAGTCGCTTTCAATGAAAAATTAACAAACGACGGAGCTAGTCCTGTCTTTAATGAAAACATATTAAATGCATTTAAGAATCAGACAGATCCCTTATTATATCCTGATATGGATTGGATGAATCTGATTATGAAACCAACTTCTTTCCAATCCCAGCATAACCTGAATATCTCTGGAGGTACAGACCGTGTACGTTACTTTACCTCTGTCGGAATTTTAACTCAGGACGGTCTGTTCCGTTCATTTGATGCCGGTTATAATTCCAATTTCACATATAACAGATATAATTATCGTGCCAATCTAGATATAGATGTAACTAAAACGACTTTATTGAGTATTAACCTGGGTGGACGTCTGGAAGATACTCGTGAACCTAACACCAAAAGTAATTTATTTACTTTTCTGACTCGTGTAACACCTTTTGGAGGAGCAGGCCTCTATGAGGGTAAATGGATACACACCAGTCCAGACAATATCGGATGGGATAAAGGTGCACTCGAAAATGCAGATCCTTTTGAATGCTTTTTCGGTAAAGGGTATAATCAGAGAATTTATAATGAAATTAATTTAGACCTTTCATTAAAACAAAAGCTGGATATTATCACTAAAGGGCTTTCTGTCACGATAAAAGGTTCTTATAACAGTGGTTATACACATACCAAAAATCGTTATAAAGAAATACCTTATTATACTGCTCACAGAGATCCCGATACCAACGAGTTATTCTTCCGCAAATTCAGAGAAGAAACTCAACTTTATTTTGAAGAATCGACTGATCGCGGACGTAACTGGTATCTGGAAGGTAGCTTGAATTATGACCGCAAATTTGGAAATCACCACGTAGGAGGATTAATTCTTTACAACCAGTGGCGCGATCAGTATCCTGATCCCAACCAATTTAACTATACCAGTATTCCACGCGGTTATGTAGGCCTGGTTGGACGCGCTACTTATGATTATAACAACCGTTATATGGTAGACTTCAACATTGGTTATAACGGATCTGAAAATTTTGCTCCAGGTCACCGTTATGGTATATTTCCTGCCTTCTCAGCTGGTTGGATCATCTCCGAAGAAAAATTCATGAAAAATCAATCATTCATCAATTATCTGAAGATACGCGGCTCTTATGGTATCGTAGGTAATGACCTGATGAATACAAAATCACGTTTTTTCTATCTGCCGGATGCCTACGATCCTTACGGGACAAGCTACAATTTCGGCGTCGATGTCTCCGGTAACCGTGACGGAGCAACTGAACTTCAGATGGGTAACCCTCTCGTTTCATGGGAAAAAGCAGGAAAACAAAATTATGGTATGGACTTCTCCCTATTGAACGATCGTTTATCGGGCTCTTTCGACTATTTTATAGAGAAACGTCATGATATCCTGACTACACGTAATACAGCTCCTAATTTTATAGCTATCACAATGCCTGTCGTCAACATTGGTAAAGTTAATAATAAAGGATTCGAACTGGTATTGAAATGGAATCATAATATAGGTGATTTCAAGTACTGGATCAACACCAATTTATCGTATGCCCGAAATACAATTGTTTACAAAGATGAAATACCGCACAAATATCCCTGGCTGTATGAAACAGGTCAGTCTGTCGGTCAACCGTTCGGCTTCATCTTTGACGGATTTGTCACAGAGAATGATATAAAATCCGGAAATTTACCGGATCATAAGTTGGATCTGAAACCCGGAGATGCCAAATACAAAGATCTGAATGGGGATAATATAATCGATGATAACGATCAATGCCCGATCGGTAACCCAATCTACCCACAATTAACAGCAGGTGCCACTATCGGTTTTGAGTATAAAGGTTTTGATTTCAGTATGCTGTGGGTCGGAACAGGTAAAGTGTCCCGCTTTATCAGTGCCGGACTTCGTGTTCCGTTCGGCGGCGGTAATTATGGATTACTGCAATACATGATCGATGATCATTGGACACCGGAAACTACGGAAACGGCAAAAACTCCTCGTTTTTCAGGAGCAGCAAACGCAAATAATTATACACGTAATTCAACACTCTGGCTGAAAGATGCTTCTTATATGCGTTTAAAAAACCTACAGATCGGATATACATTCAAAGGAAACTGGATGAAAAAAATCTATCTAAAAAACATGCGTATCTATGCATCCGGTGAGAACCTGTTGACTTTCGACCATTTGAAGATTGCTGACCCGGAGGCTACTGATGACAAACAGTTTGAATATCCTCTTCAAATGATCTTCAACATCGGTTTAAATCTTAATTTCTAATCAAATATAATAATAAATATGAAGCGTTCTATATTCAAATATATATTCGTCGTAACAGGTTTCATGTGCACACTCAGCTCTTGTCAGGATCTGAAATTCGGCGATGATTTTTTGGAAAAAGCTCCCTCCAACGATGTGGACATCGACGTCATTTATTCAAATGCCCAATATGCCCGTACTGCATTATGGAGTGCGTATGCCACATTACATTACGGATTAAATTTGGGGAATCAAGGAAACCAGCTAATGGGATCCGATCCGTTGGATTGTTTAACTGATTTGGTCTATTCCAATGTATGGACAGACGGTGTATCAGGAGCTGCGATCCATTACAATGGAACCTATTCCGCCGATTATGAAAATAACGGTTACTCTTCAAAATACAGCTATTATCAAAGACCGTGCTGGTCGGGTATTCGCAGAGCATGGCTATTCATTGAAAATGTGGATAGGGTACCAGACATGGAAGAAAGCGAAAAAGTACGTTTGAAAGGAGAAGCAAAGGTTATTATTGCCATGCACTACTGCGATATATTCCGGCATTATGGCGGTGTTCCTATCATTGATCATGCTTACACTGCAAACGAAGATATGCATAGAGAGAGAGGAACAGCACAAGAGACATTAAATTTCATTATAAAATTATTAGATGAAGCAGCTACTGTGTTACCATGGGCTATGTCCGCCAGTGAAAATCGGGAATGGGAAGGACGCTTAACAAAAGCTTCCGCCATGGGATTAAAAGCTCGTATATTGCTTTTTGCAGCAAGTCCGCTATTTAACAGCTCCAGTCCTTACATGGAAGGAGAAGCTGCCAGCAATCACTTAGTATGGTTCGGTAGTTACAAATCTGAACTTTGGGATCAAGCTCTGACCGCCCATAAAGCATTTTTCGACGAACTCAATAAAAACGGACAATATGACTTAGTCTACAAATCTGATCCCAGGCAAGCATTCCGTTCCGGTTATCTGGATCGCGGAACGGGAGAATCAGTCATAGCAACTCACTATGGATACACTGTACCGGACTATTGGACATGGGGATGGAGTCATTATGAAACGGCCGGTGATGCAGGAACCGCATGCGGTACTCAAGAACTTGTCGATATGTTCCCTATGATTGATGGATTACCGATCACAGAAAGTCCATTATATGATCCTAAATATCCTTACAACCAACGGGACCCACGTTTATACGAAACGGTGGTCGTAAACGGTGACAAATATTACGGAGGTATAGCAGAAATCTATGTCGGAGGAAAACACTATCAGGAATTTGAGGGTTCTTACGGAGCTTTTATGTCTGGTTATCGTCCTCGTAAATTCATTCTCGACGGTGGAGGTGGTCCATTATTCGAATGGCCCGCCGAAATCTCCGGAAAAGTCGTACAATGGCCTTATCTCCGCTTACCCGAATTATATTTAGGGTACGCAGAAGCTCTTTGCCAAACAAACGGCGACATGAATCTGGCATACGAATGTATCAACAAATTACGCAACCGGGTAGGTATCGGTCATCTAAAGAAAGGACTTAACAAAGAGGAATTCCTTGAAGCCATATTGACAGAACGTGCTTGTGAATTTGCTTATGAAGAAGTACGTTGGTTCGATATGATACGATACAAACGAATTGATATATTTCAGAAAACTCCCCATCGTGTAGTTATTACTAAAAATTCGGAAACGGGAGAATTCAGTTATGAATACAAATTATTTAAACCGGCAGAAAACGGAGAACTCAGACAGTGGGCAAATCCCGGCAAGTTCTCACCCAAATGGTATCTGAGTGCATTTCCCAGTAATGAAATCAATAAAGCATATGGGTTGATTCAGAATCCGGGATGGTGATAACCTTTATTACGAATACTAAATTTGAGAAATAACATGAGAAATAAATTAATTCCAATCATATCACTATCTTTTCTGTGTGCCACTCCATCTGTTTGGGCACAGAGTGAAAAAGTGACAGGACAGGCAGATGAACAGGTCGATGAAACAACGATTGCAGCTTCTTCTGTCAATAGCAAAGAACTAATGAAACGTTCCAACATTAACCCGGCAAATGCTCTTTTTGGAAAACTGAACGGTCTTTTTATCCGGCAAAATGGTGGATATGGTGACGGAGAAGGCTATCCAAGTATGAATATTCGCGGAATCGGTTCTCTGGTCAACAACTCCATATTAGTGCTTGTTGACGGTTTGGAACGCGACATCAACTCATTGGTCCTTGAAGAAATAGAAGACGTTACTATTTTAAAAGATGCAGCAGCATTAGCACCTTACGGAGTCAGAGGAGCCAATGGGGTTATGCTGGTAAAAACGAAACGAGGGAAAAAGGGGAAAGCCAATATTCACGTATCTTATCAACATAGCATCACAACACCAATGCGTCTTCCTAAAATGGTCGATGCAGCAACCTACGCAGAGGCTGTTAACGAAGGACTGACAAACGAAGGGTTGGCTCAACGTTATACACAACAAGAAACTGATGCCTACCGGAGTGGAAAATACCCAACGCTTTTTCCTAACGTAGATTGGATAAAAGAAACCCTGCGAGATCATGGACAACGTGACCAGGTCAATTTTACGGCTAACGGAGGTTCTGATCGTATTCGTTATTATTCATTGCTCAACTTTATATCAGATAAAGGATTACTTAAAAACACCAATCAAGATTCCTACTCTACTCAATTCGGAAATTCGATATTGAATGTACGAACGAATCTCGATATAGATATCACATCTTCTACTCACGTAAAAGTAAATCTATCTGGTAAAATAAAAGAGAAATACGAACCCGGAGGAATTTCTGATGATGCTCTTATGAGTACACTATACACCCTTCCGGCAAATGCCTTTCCTGTTAAAACGCATAATGGTATATGGGGGGGCTCGGATATGTACGCCAAAAATCCCGTTGCAGAAAGTTCTTCAACGGGCTACAGTACCTCGCATGCCCGCACATTATTGGCAGACATGACGTTGACTCAGGATCTGGATTCCTGGTTGCCCGGAGTCAGCGCTGAATTTCGTATTGGTTTCGATGCCTATTCGGAAACATGGGACACACGTGCCAAACAATACTTGTATGAATCGAATATTGCTCATCTTAATAGTGAAGGGATTCCAACAGATACTATTAATACACAATATGGAAAAGAAGAAAAACAATTAGGATTCAACAGTTGGCTAAATGATCAAAACCGCCATTCCAATATTCAGTTCGCATTGAATTATCAGAAATCATTTTCTTCAAGCAATCTGTTTGCATCGATCCGTTACAAACAAGATAAAAACGTTTATCTGGGACAACATAACACGTATATGCACCAGGACATCGTAGCGAATGCTCATTATGGCTTAATGAACAAATACTACTTTGATCTAAACATGGCTGTATCCGGAACCAGCCGTTTACCTAAAAATAGCCGCTGGGGATTCTTTCCTGCAGTATCTGCGGCCTGGCTACTTAACAGAGAAGCATTCTTAAAAGAAGCCACTTGGTTGGATTTACTGAAACTGCGTTTATCCTATGGTTTAACCGGAAACGATGATGTTTGGAAAAATATGGATAAGTACCCTTTTGGAGGTGGCGGAGGATTCATCTTTGGCGATGACTTCATAAGTAACGGCGGTATAGCAGAAGGTCAGTTACCTAGTTTAAATGCGACTTTCGAGAAAAGTAGCAAAGCGAATCTCGGTATTGATATGCGCTTATTGAATTTAATAGATTTCAATCTGGAGGCTTATTTTGATCACAGATACGACATTATGGTTCCGAACGGAAACGTTACTTCCGGCTTTTTTGGTGCAACGGCATCAAATTCTCCCAACGGAATAGTAAATAATTACGGTGTTGAAATCGGAATGAACATAGGAAAACATATTGGTAATTTTGCTTTTAATATAAACGGTCAGTTTACTTTTTCAAGGAATAAGATTATTGAGATGAATGAAGCTTTTAAACCGTATAATTACCTTAAATCAACGGGAGGACGGATAAATCAATTTTACGGGTTGGAAGTGATCGGATTCTTTAAAGATCAGGCAGATATCAATAATAGTCCGACACAGACATTTTCAACTGTATACCCAGGGGATCTAAAATACAAAGATCAAAATGGAGATAAACGAATCGACGAACTGGATGTTATTCCTATGGGATATAATACGCAATGTCCGGAAATTTTCTATTCAGCCGGATTCGATCTAGAATATAAAGGTTTCGGTATCAATGCTCAATTCCAAGGAGCAGGCCACTATACTGTACAGCGGGACCTTAGTAGCCTTTACTATCCTTTGATGAACAATCAAACGATTTCTACACATTATCTAGAAAATTGCTGGAGACCTGGTGCTGATAATTCAGATGCCATTTATCCACGTCTGACTACCACGGAAAGTGCCAATAACTACCGGAGTAACTCTGTATTCATGAAGAACATTTCTTTCCTGAAACTACGTTCGGCTGAAGCTTATTACAAATTACCGGAAAATGTTATCGAGCGATTCCGCTTACAGGAATTCAGACTGTTTGTTAAAGGTATGGACTTATTCTCTCTGGATAATGTAAAAGAGACAGATCCCGAAGTTATATGGAAATCTTATCCGGCACAACGGTCCGTTCATTTTGGTTTCGACCTGACATTCTAATATCAAACTCATAAACAACAAAAGAATGAAAACTAAATTATTTATATGTTTACTCGCTTTCAGTATAAGTTCATGTAACTATCTGGACCACGACGAATCCGATTTTCTGGAAAAAGAAGCTGTTTTTTCCAGTTTCAAATATACCAGTAACTTTCTGACCAATATTTACTCCTATGTTCCGGCTGCATTCGGTACAATAGGTGATGATGCCATGCGGTCAGCTGCATGCGATGAAGCTATTTTCGTTGATAATCTTTCACCTGTACATAGTTTCAACAACGGAGCATGGAGTGCGATCAACACACTTGATGACAAATGGGACTATTTCAAAGGAATCCGTGCTGTAAATATGTTTCTAAAAGAAACGGAAGGTCAGGAATTCGAAGATCTGAAGCACAATGAAGATTATAATGATATCATGGCTCAATTCAAATACTATCCGTACGAAGCTCGCTTCCTACGTGCCTATTTCTATTTTGAGTTAGCCAAACGTTACGGAGACATACCTCTTATCACAACACTTCTAACAGAAGAAGAGGCTAATCTGCAGAAACGCACTCCATTTGAGACCATCATTCAGTTTATTGCTGATGAATGTGATGCCATAGCACCTCACCTACCCATCAGTTATAAAGAGTTGATCAAAAGCGAGACCGGACGTGCTACAAGAGGAGCGGCCATGGCCTTAAAATCAAGGGCACTACTCTATGCAGCCAGTCCATTATTCAATCCGAACAATGATATTGAGAAATGGAAATCGGCAGCCAAAGCTGCAGCAGACGTTATTGATAATGCCTGGGATTTCGGCTATATGCCGCTTCCCGACTTATGGAGTCTTTGGAATAACAACTACACAAATAATAATGAACTGATTTTCGGCGTTATGCAAAGAGAAGACAATTGGTTTGAACGTGTTAACTTTCCAATTGGAATAGAAGGAGGCGGAAGCACCGGACATTGTCCAACCGAAAATCTGGTGGAAGCGTATGAAATGCAAGAGAGTGGATTACCTGTTATTCCTAACGCCGGATACGAACATGCCGATCCAAACTACGATCCTCAAAACCCTTACGAAGGGAGAGATCCCCGAATGTATGAGTTGGTTGCACAGAACGGAGCCTGGTGGGTCTATGATCAACAAGTAGAATGTTGGTATGGGGGTAGAAGCGGAAAACCCCAGAAAAATGCAACAGTAACAGGTTACTATTTAAGAAAATATGTAGACGGCAGTACCAGTTTAAAAAGTGAATTTGTCACCAGCAAGCGACATGTATGGAATATCATGCGGTATAGCGAAGTATTATTAAACTTTGCTGAAGCAATGATGGAAGCTTACGGAGATCCTCACTACAAAGAAGGTTATCCGATATCAGCAAATGAAGCTGTTAAAATTATACGGGAACGAACCCATGTAGACATGCCGGGATATCCGGACAATTTAACTACCGAAGAATTCAAAGCGAAACTAAGAAACGAGCGTAGGGTGGAGTTGTCATTCGAAGATCACCGTTTCTGGGATATCCGACGATGGAAAATAGCCGATCAAACAACCGACATTTATGGAGTAGATATTACTAAAAATGAAGATGGTTCTTTCAATTACCAAAAAGTACTTGTTGAAAAAAGAATCTTTAAAGATTGTATGTATCTATATCCGATTCCCCAGTCTGAAATTTATATAAATCCGGGATTAGGTCAAAATCCGGGATGGTAACTATATAACCAGGAGAATTTTTAATAAAACAGAGTTCTCCTGATTATCTTTCACTAATTTACTCAATAATAAAACGAATGAAACTGGTAACATCCATATTCTCTATTCAAACTATTCCTATGAAAGGGATAACATTTGCCCGATTTAATAATAAGTTGTTTATGCAATGGAAAAAGACTAAATCATTGACATTTCTTCTCGTTATTCTTTTCTGTGCATGTTCCCCTTCAACCGGCTATTTTACATCCTGTTCTCATACCTATTATTTAGATGCTACCGCAGGAAATGATAACAATCAAGGGACTTCACCGGAAGAAGCCTGGAAAAGTCTCAATAAAATTCAATCACTTAATTTAAAAGCCGGAGATAAAGTTCTCTTAAAGAAAGGAGAAATATTTACCGGAGAACTTCACATAAAAGGAACAGGTACTCCTGAACAGCAGATCATCATCGATGCTTATGGGGATAGAGGGAATAATCCGTGCATAGTCGGATATGATAACTCTGCCTATGCCGTATACGTATATAACTCTTCATATATAACTATTCAAAATCTAGAAATCATTAATACCGGAAAAGAACGCCTACCGAACAGAACAGGTATTAAAGTTCATCTGGATAACTACGGAACAGCACATTCCATCCTGCTGAAAGGACTTTACATCCATGACGTAAACGGAAGTCTGATGAAAAAAGAAGGTGGTGGATCTGGTATCTATATCGTAAATGAAGGAAAAATCCCCAGTACATTCGACGGTTTGACCATAGAAGATTGTACGATTCGCCGTTGCGAACGCAATGCCATGATCTGGTGGGGATACTCAACACGCGATTTCTGGTATCCGAACCGAAATGTTGTAGTCAAAAACAACCTTATTGAAGAAGTTCCCGGCGATGGTATCGTTCCTATAGGATGTGACGGAGCGCTAATAGAATATAACATAATGAGAAATTGTACAGATATGCTACCGGAAGGAGAATATGCTGCTGGTATCTGGCCATGGAGTTGCGATAATACTCTCATTCAATATAATGAAGTTTCCGATCACAAAGCTCCGGGAGATGCACAAGGGTATGATTCTGATAACAATTGTAACAACACAGTTATACAATATAATTACAGTCATGACAATGAAGGAGGTTTCCTATTGGTCTGTGACACGGGAGAGTCCACTATGCCGGAAAATGTAGGGACAAATAATACAATCATCCGGGGAAATATAAGTATCAACGACGGTAATCGGACCAGATTAACAAAATCGGGCTACTTCTCCCCCACTATCCATATAGCTGGTCCGGCAAAAAAAACGATGATTTACAATAATATCATTCACGTCAACAAAAAGAAAGCACCAGAAGTACAGCGCAGCCTGATCTGCATCACTCCTTCTTACGGCGATGCAGACAGTACGATAGTACGGGATAATTTATTCTATGTCAGCGAAATCAGTACTTTCCATTTAGGTACATCCACGAATAATCAATTCGAAAACAATTATTATTTGGGAGATATCCAGAATATCCCGGAAGATAAAACTGCAAAGTTCGAAAATGAGACTTACAGTAATATGATCAAGAACGATCTTTCAGGCTTTGAGTCATTAAAACCGTTCCTCCGTACGGCCAACATCTCTGCCGGAAGAATAACGACAGTCGACAACGAAGCCATCGATTCATTTTTTAAAAAGTAACATTTTTACATATATTGTGATCTTCATGTAAAAAACTATTTTACAAAGATTTATATACCTTAGATTTAGAATGCTTTTTCGTAACCTGAAACAAATGAAGAAATTCAGGATTTTCAGGTTACCTTATTTTATATATTTGTCATACAATTTTGAAAAATACTACTTATAATGAAAAGAATAATTTTACTATTGCTCTTATCTGTATTTTCATTATATAATCATGCAGAAACAGAATGGAGCAACTACAAGATACGTCCTATTAATAATCAGGACAAACTTCCCGGTAAGCAAGTTAACCAAATACTCCAGGATAGTGAAGGATATATATGGTTTGCAACCAACAACGGACTATGTTCTTACAACGGATATTCCCTGAAAATATACAAATCCTCCAATCAGCACCCGAAGCTATTGCAAAGCAATATCGTAAATGCTATAATTGAAGATATAGACCATCGTATCTGGATAGGAACAGAACAAGGTATAAATATTCTGGACAAATCAACAAACAAAATCGAAACGATAAGTAACGATAGTCTTCAAAATTCATATATTCACTCTTTTCTTCTCTCTAGCGACAGCACCCTGTGGATCGGCACTCAAGTCGGACTACTTCGCTACAACAGAGATTCACGAAATTTCACGACTTACAAAAATCGCCCCAATGACAACACTTCCATCTGTGGAAATGCAATAAAAGCATTGCTGGAAGATGAATCCGGAGATATATGGGTCGCCACTTATGGCTATGGAATATGTAGACTGAATACTCAAACGGAAAAATTCATCCATTATCCGTCACTTGCACCATTAAACCGTGCCAATTATTTATTTCAGGATAAAGATAAAAATCTATGGGTCTGTTTATGGGGAGACGGCATTGTCAAAATAGAAAACAAAAATGACAGTTATTATCCTGTCTATACACATATACAAAAAGAATCGACATACGAATGTATTTTTCGCAGCCTGCAACAGCTGAACAATGGAGAAATTATAGCCGGAACCAGCCAAGGATTATACTCAATCACATCAGACAATTCTCTACAGGTCTCAAATAAACAAAAAAATCCTCTATATACCCAGATTTTAAATAATGAGATCAACTACTTATATACGGATAAAGAACACAATATATGGATTGCGACCCAGAACTCTGGAGTTTATGTCGCTTCTTCGGAAAAAAATCCGTTTACAAATTATCCGTTAAACATGACAACCAGTTCCCATCAATCACTAAAAGTCAATTCATTTTATGAATGGAATCAAAATGAACTTTTACTTGGAGCAGACAAGATCTGTTTTGCTTTTTACGACAAAAATAAACAAGAACTCATTTCTTACAAAAAGAAACAGAACTATAATAACATATTCCGGGAATGGCCCGGAAACTTGCAATTTATATTCAAACATCCGTATAAAAATGAATTATGGTTCGGGACACAATTCGGAGGACTGATTATATGCCAAGTTGAGAAAAATGAAATCATATCTTCCCGTTACTATTTTCATAAACTGGGGCAAACTCCGATCGGAACGACTATAAACTCCATTGTAATGGATAAAGATCACAATATATGGATCGGATCCGACGAAGGATTAAATATAATTACAGCAAACGACGATACATTATCGTACAGAACATACAACCGGATACAATCAATCTGTCAGGATCATACCGGAGCAATCTGGCTCGGCACCTATTTCGATGGTATTTATCGTTTACGTCCCGGATTCGATATTCGCAAACTATCTTTCGAAATATACAACAATAATAATAAACTGATCAATGCCAATGAAATACTATGTATTTTCGAAGATTCCCATCAAAACTTATGGGTTGGAACCAAAGAATGCGGGCTCCAAAAATATAACCGGGAAAAAAACTGGTTTGAACCAGCTCCTGATATGGAAGATATACAAGGTAATATTATTTACAATATAACAGAAGTGAACGGTAAACTTATTCTCGGAACTAATCAAGGATTAGTTTTATACGATAATACAACTTACCAATCAACCATTCTAACCGATATGGACGGTTTAATGGATAATAATTGTATGATGAATGCCATGCTGAACACCGGAAGAGGTGAAATATACTATGGAACACCTAAAGGATTCTATATTTTTCATCCCGACAAACTGGATCCTGATTCGACCGATGTAAAGACAGTCGTGACAGATTTCAAGATATTCCATAAGTCATTCGATGAATTACCAGCCAAAAAACAAAAACAACTGTCAGGAGACTTTCATCCCCTTTATACCAAACAAGTCACATTAACGCCTGCAGACAACAATATAGGTATCGAATTTGCCGCTTTGTCCTACATTCATCCCGAAAAGAAGAGATACAAATTTAAATTAGATGGATTCGACAAAAACTGGATATATACAGACGCTTCACAACGAACAGCTTACTATACGAATCTTTCTGCCGGTTCATATAAATTCCATGTAAAATGTATCAACAGCAGTGGGATTGAAAGTTCACATGATGAACTATTTTATATCAATGTCCTTCCTCCGATCTATAAAACAGGCTATGCTTATTTTTTCTACTTTTTGTTAATCGCAAGTATAGCCTATCTTTTGTATCGCTTCCAGTTATATCGTTTCCGGTTACAGGAAGCTATTAAAATCGAACAGATAGAACGTATTAAATCAGAAGAATTGAATCAATCCAAATTCAGATTCTTCACAAACATATCACATGAATTCCTTACCCCTTTATCCATCATCAGCTGTTCTTTCGAAGAACTGAAACGGAGGTTTCATATCGATAATCAAACCATTAAAGCAGCTGAGTCCAATGTATTCAGGTTAAACAAACTAATTGAAGAGATACTGGAATTCCAAAAAGCAGAAAATAACAAATTAAAACTAAAAATCACTTATGGAGATATAGCTGCCTTCATTCACGAAATATGTCATGAAAACTTTTCTTTACTGGTAAAAAATAAGAATATCACTCTAGATGTACATTGTGCCCCCGAACATATTGCAGCCTGGTTCGATAAAGATAAAATCGACAAGATTCTATATAACTTACTATCCAATGCAATAAAATTCAGCCACACAGATGGTCGTGGTAAAATAGTTGTAGCATTGACAGCTGAAGAGCCAGAAAATGAATACCAGCATAAACTGCTAATCATTAAAGTCAGGAATTCGGGTAAAGGGATCGAAAAAGAAGAATTACCTCTGATTTTCAACCGTTTCTATGAGAAAAACTTCAGACAATCCGGAAAAGGGAATGGCATCGGATTAGCTCTGACCAAAAGCTTGGTAGAGCTACATAACGGCACCATCATGGTCGACAGCGAACCCGATGGATGGACTGAATTTACAATCCATATCCCAATTAGTAGAAAAGCGTTCCGTGAAGAACAAATTGAGGATGAAAAACAAGATGAAATTATTTCTATACAAACCCTTATCGAAGAAAAAGACCCATCGATAATAAATATAAATAATACAACGGACAAGTATTCTTTGTTGCTGATTGAAGATGACACCGAACTACAAACCTCCCTTCAACACCTCCTTTCCTGCAGATACCATACAGTCGTTGCTTCAAACGGACAAGAAGGATTGGAGATCGCAACACAAATCAATCCGGATTTGATTATCAGTGATGTTATGATGCCTAAGATGGATGGTTTCGAACTGTGTAAAAGAATAAAAGAGAATATTAACATCAGCCATATCCCCATTATCTTACTAACTGCAAAAATCGATGGTTCCGACCATCTGGTGGGTCTGAAATGCGGTGCAGACAGTTACATAACAAAGCCTTTCAACTATACTCTTTTAGAGGCGCAAATAGAAACGATCCTTTCTAACCGCAAAAGAACTGTCGAAAAATTCCGTTCCAGCCCTCTCACACAAGAAATCAATCTTTCCGTATCTTCTTATGAAGAGAAGTTCTTGGTAAACGCAATTGAAATAGTAAAAAAGCACATAGAGGATCCGGAGTTTGACGTAAAACAACTCTTGGAAGAAATGCAGGTTTCCAACTCAATGCTATATCGTAAGCTGAAGGCACTGACCAACCTTTCTCCCAATGAATTTATCCGGAATATACGCCTAAAAACAGCGACGGAACTATTACGACAGAAAAAAGGGAATATATCCGAAATTGCTTATCAAGTCGGATTCAAAGACGCTCGTTATTTCAGTGTTAATTTCAAAAAGGAATTCAATATGACTCCCAGTGAATACATGGAAAAAAGTCAATCTCCTAAAAGGAGTCAGACACTATAAACCAATACAAAGTCTGGTAAGACTTCATACTTTAAAACATAAGACCTTTGCTCTAATGTTTTGGTTTCATGCACATTCAGTTTTCCTGAAACAGAAAATTGAAAAGGTTCAATATGCAAATGTTCGATAAAGTCAATATCTTGTTGCCGGATCATTTTGAATAAAGCTTCCTTGGCACACCAATAAACAAGAAGATGTTCTACTTCATATTCGGAGCCGATTGATGCACCTTCTTCTGGAGACATAAAACGGCTACAGATCTTCAACACACGATTGGAATGATATTCAATGTCTATACCGGCAGTCTCCTGATCCTGCAACAGCACTGCCGCATAACCGTTTGTATGGGAAATACTCAGGGAAAGAGACGAACCGGATAAGTAAGGAGCACCATCGTCATGATAAGCGATCAGCAACTCCTCTCCTACCAACTCTTTTAGAAGAACACGCGACGCCAGCCATTCCTGACGACGTTTTTCCGTTTTTATCCCTTGCAGAAAAGGGAGGTATTCAGATTGTAATCCCAGCATAGCGAGCAATTCATCCGAACTTTCTTCGATCTTCCACACACCCAGTAACGGTTCTGTATGTTTAAACAGGAGAGGCATTATTTTTTCCAGCTAAAAGATTGTATCAACTCTATAATATCTTTCCGCAGATAATCTGTTACGGGAGCCAGCGAATCGGCATTCGGCACGCAATCATAATACAAAGCACCACGAAAGAAATTTGAAATACTGTCGGTCAGCATGAACTGAACAGGAGAAGCAGCTTCTCCACCCAACAGAAACAGAGAGCCATAAACCCGTTCTTCCGAATTACTATATTCCTGCACCTTTACCTCATTCGCCGTTTTTATCTGACGGGAAACCAGCGAACGGGATTCACTCGCGGCGACCGGTAAAGTAGCCGGTGTTACCGGCAAATAACTGCAATAAATCTTTACTCCCAGAGATGGATAAGATAAATTAATCCATCCTTCCGGACTTCCGGCTTCCGGCAACTCGACAGTAGCCAGTTGGGATACATTAAAAGAATAAGGCAAACTGTCCAACGACAAAACCTGATAACGCGCCGCGGGTGGTTCGATACGAAAATAACCACGTGGTTTCGGCGTATAATCCGTACAAGACGAACCAATCAGGAGATATAGGAAAAGCGCAACGGACAGTACTCGCTTCATCAGTCCTCCCCTTTTTTCACTGTATCCGTAATACAGTTAAATTTTACTTTCAGGATTCTTCTGTTGTCCATTTCCAGCACCTGGAAACGATACTTTCCATAATCCAGGATCTCCCTGCGACGTGGAAAGTCACCCTTTATTTCCAGTAAAAGTCCGGCTAATGTTTCTACATCTTCGGTCAGTTTTCCAAATTCCGTCGGATCGACATTGATCACACGGAAGAAATCGGTTAATAATATCTTAGCTTCGAAGATCAGGCTTCCATCCGCCAAACGGACAAACTGCTTTTCATCATCATCGTATTCATCCGATATTTCTCCGACAATTTCCTCCAGAATATCTTCCATCGTCACAATACCGGACGTACCGCCAAACTCATCCACAACGATTGCCATATGGATCTTATTCGTACGGAATTCTTCCAGCAGGTCGTCAATCTTTTTGGTTTCAGGAACAAAGTAAGCCGGACGGATCAGGCTCTGCCAACGGAATGTATCCGGTTTGTCAATATAAGGAAGCAAGTCTTTTATATAAAGGATACCTTTAATATTATCTTCCGAATCAGCATACACCGGAATTCGTGAGTAACCTGATTTGATAATAAAATCTATGACATTACGAAAGCTGGTCTTTATCTCCAGATCCTCCATATCCAGTCGCGGTGTCATGATCTCATCGGCTGTTTTATTATAAAATTTGATGATCTCGGCCAACATCTCTTTCTCTTCCGGAATCTCTTTAGATGTCAACTCCAACGCTTTGGATAACTCGTCGACCGACAAGTCATATTTCTTCTTTACCAACGCCTTGTTGATAATAGATGTAGAATTTACCAGCACGGTCGAAAGCGGGTGACAGATACGTTCCACCATGTTCAACACGGAAGCCGAACGACGGACAAAGCGAAGTGAATTTTTTTGTGCATAGATCTTAGGCATGATCTCGCCAAAAAGTAAAAGTAAAAAGGTCAGCACGATCGTTTCAAGAACAAAACCCAAAACCGGGACAACCGAGAAATTGATCAAAGAATTGATGCCGTAAGTACAAAGCATGACCACGGCTACGTTCACAAAGTTATTGGCAATCAAAATAGCCGCCAGTAAATATTCGGAGCGGTCCAGTAATTTCCGGATAAGCGGATCTGAAGGCGAATTCTCCTCCCGGATGTCATTGATATCACCCGGGGTAAGAGAAAAAAATGCCACTTCTGAAGCCGATACGAAACCGGACACTAACAGCAGTAAACAAGCAAGGCTTAATGCTATAACAGGACCTGCTGTAAGTGCCTGCATAGTTACCTGGTCAAATAAGCCCGATAAATAATAGTCTGAGTCCAAGGGGAACCGTATTAGTTAAACAATATCAGAACGGAAGATCATCCGCACTGTTTGATTCTGATGAAATATCCGGTTGCGCCGGCTGCTGATAAGAAGTCGTCTGTTGTGCCTGTCCTCCCTGCTGGAAACCGGTTCCGGCATTCGTTGTCGTACCATCGGCTGGCCGTGTACCCGTATTATAAAATTCAATACGGTCCGCATGAATTTCGGTAACATAACGCTTCACGCCACTCTGGTCGTCATAACTGCGGGTACGGATCTTACCTTCCACATAAACACCTGAACCTTTCTTCACCCATTTTTCTACAAAAGCAACCTGGTCGCGGCGGACAACGATATTGTGCCATTCCGTTCTTTCCGGAACAACCGTACCATTAGCCAGTGTATAACCTCTTTCAGATGTTGCTAAAGGGAAGTTTGCAACAGCCGTACCGCTGTCGAAATAACGAACGTCGGGATCTTTACCCACGTTACCGATCAATATGACTTTATTCAATGACATAGTAGTAATTCTTTTAATATCTTACAAAGAAACATAAATTCGATCATTCAGACAAATTTCCGTTTAATTTCTCTAAATAAATATGTATCAGCCGGGGAACGGCATAACGTTCTATATCTTCATACGGAACAGCCAGATACGAATTCAGTGCCTCCGGTATTTTTTCAATCTCTACCCGGTAAAAAGTAGTGTACAGGACCTGATGGGAAAGGACATGTTTTACTTCTGCCATGTCGGAAGATATATTTAATCTGCCGGCCCCGGTAAACAATTTCCGGAATGCCTCCGTTTCCTGCAATCCGGCAAAATCCATCGGTTTTTCCGTCTCGATCAGAGGGAACTCGTATAATCCTTCCCAGATATCTTTTTTACCCCGGCGGGAAAGCCAGGTTTGTCCTCTATATATAATGTATAAGTAATGAAAATAACGGGCACGCGTCTTTGTCTTATTCTGCTTGACAGGTAAATCCTGTACAGTGCCGGAAGCATACGCCATACACCGTTCTTTCAACGGGCAGACTTCGCAGTCCGGATTCTGCGGAACACATTGCAATGCACCGAACTCCATGATTGCCTGGTTATGCTGTCCCGCCTGTTTGGGATCCATAACGATCCCTGCCAGTTCTGTAAACTGTTTCTTCCCCTGTGTAGTGTCGATAGGCACATCCATCGCAAACAAACGTGCCAATACACGAAACACATTCCCGTCTACGACCGGATAAGGTTTATTCCATACAAAAGAGACGATCGCCGCTGCCGTATAGTCGCCAATACCTTTCAAGGACAATATATCTTTATGCTTCTCCGGAAAAACGCCACCGAACTTTTCCATGATCTCTTTAGCGGCAGCATGCAGATTCCGTGCCCGGCTGTAATACCCCAATCCCTGCCAGTATTTCAATACCTCATCCTCTTCTGCCGAAGCCAGAGAAGCGACATCAGGGAAACGCCCGGTGAAGCGGAGAAAATAATCCATCCCCTGAACAACACGGGTCTGTTGAAGAATAATTTCTGATATCCAGATAATATACGGATCGGACGATTCCCTCCAGGGCAGCATCCTCTTATTTGTTTTATACCAGGTCTGTAAAATATGACTGACTTCCAATTCGTTTTCCATTTACTATATCGTGTCCTCTTTTTGTACGTTTTCAAACTCTCAACTCGTTGATTAATGCAAACATACACAGATATAATGAATTGTAAGGAATCTTTTTTATTAAAAAATGGCAGGCAATTCTTTTTCCACTTAAATAAAAAGCTATATATTTGCATTCCAAAAAATTAATAGGTCCAAATCATTAATTAATTTATAGACATGACTAAAGCAGATATTGTTAGCGAGATTTCAAAAAGTACCGGTATCGATAAGCAGACGGTATTGAGTAGCGTAGAATCTTTCATGGACATCGTGAAAAGTTCATTATCTCAGGGTGAAAACGTTTACCTGAGAGGATTCGGAAGTTTCGTTATTAAGAAGAGAGCTCAGAAAACTGCTCGTAATATTTCAAAGAATACTACGATCATCATTCCGGAGCATAATATCCCTTCATTCAAACCGGCTAAAACTTTCCTGAACGAAGTTAAGTAATTAGTAATTATAGTTTAATTTAAAATTTAGAAACGATGCCTAGCGGAAAAAAAAGAAAAAGACATAAAATGTCTACGCACAAGCGCAAAAAGAGACTGAAAAAGAATAGACATAAAAAGAAATAAGTCTATCAAGAAACTCTAAAGAACAAACTTAATAAGTGACCTTTTAAGTTTGTTCTTTGCGTATTTAGAAAGGTCTGAATAAAAAAACCCTTTTTTAGTGATAAGTGAATTAGTAGTTGATGTACAACCCAAAGAGGTATCTATTGCCGTATTGGAAGACAAGAACCTTGTGGAACTCCAGAAGGAGGCCCGCAATGTCTCGTTTGCCGTAGGCGATATCTATCTTGGCAAAGTTAAAAAACTGATGCCGGGTCTGAACGCTGCTTTCATTGATGTAGGGTATAAAAAGGACGCATTTCTTCACTACCTGGACTTAGGTCCGAACTTCAACACCCAACAAAAGTTCCTCAAACAAGCACTTGGCGACCAGAAAAAAATGCCCGCCATTTCTAAAATGCAGATACTTCCTGAAATAGAAAAGGACGGAAGCATCAGCAATGTGCTTAAAGTCGGACAGGAGGTGTTGGTACAGATTGCCAAAGAGCCGATCTCAACAAAGGGTCCGCGATTGACTTCCGAGCTGTCTTTTGCCGGAAGATACATCGTTCTGATACCATTTGCCGACAAGGTCTCTGTCTCCACAAAAATCAAGTCGAGCGAGGAACGCGCCCGTTTGCGGCAGTTAATCCAGAGCATCAAGCCGAAAAACTTCAGCGTGATCGTACGTACTTCCTCCGAAGGAAAACGCGTGGCTGAACTCGACCATGAATTAAAGACATTAGTGAAACGATGGGAAGAAAACATCGTCAAGGTCCCTAAATTAAAAGTACCGTCGATCGTATATGAAGAAACGGCACGTACTGTGGCCTTGCTCCGTGATATTTTCAACCCTTCTTTCCAGAATATTTACGTAAACGATGCGGATGTTTACCATAACATACGCGATTATGTCAGCCTGATCGCTCCCGGGAGGGAAGAGATTGTACAGCGATATACCGGCGAACTACCGATCTTCGACAATTTCGGTATCACCAAGCAAGTTAAATCGTTGTTTGGACGGACGGTTACGTATAAAAGTGGAGCTTACCTGATCATCGAGCATACCGAGGCCATGCACGTAATAGATGTGAACAGCGGCAACCGTTCCAAAGGAAGCGATGCCCAGGAAAAAACAGCTATCGATGTAAATACTGCTGCCGCCGACGAAATCGCACGCCAGCTTCGTCTTCGTGATATGGGCGGTATTATTGTAGTCGATTTCATCGATATGGCAGAAGCCGCCAACCGGCAAAAGCTGTTCGAACACATGAGCAAAGCAATGGCAAACGACCGGGCCAAACACAACATCCTGCCTCTAAGCAAGTTTGGCCTGATGCAGATTACCCGTCAGAGGGTACGCCCGGCAATGGATGTGGATACGACAGAATCATGTCCTACCTGTTTTGGCACAGGAACAATCAAACCTTCGATCTTATTCACCGACAATCTGGAAGGAAAGATCGACTGTCTGGTAAACAAACACAATGTGAAGAAATTCGCCCTGCACGTACATCCCTACGTTGCAGCGTTCGTAAACAAGGGGCTTTACCCCCTTAGTATGAAATGGAAACTGAAATACTCTATGAGTATGAAAGTCATTCCTAATCAAAGTCTGGGTTTTCTGGAATATAAATTTATCGATTCCGACAAGAATGAACTCGACATGATGGAAGAAAAGGAAATGAAGTAAGGATAGAGGCCCCGGAGTTTATCGCTTCGGGGCTTTTTTATGTTATTTAACAGGTAAACTTCTCTTTCAATCATTTTTCCGGGAAAGGTTTATATGAAATCAACTATCATACTATCAGACCAAGACATAAATCAATACAAATCAATATCATAATCAATGATAGTTCCGATTTTAAACTATCATTCATCTATCATAACACCAGCATTTAACCATATTTTTAACATAGCATCGTCACTTTTCAGTCTCAAATGTGTCGATCCTTACTCATATATGTCATTATATACTTTGTAGTCATTCAACTTACCCCCTATCTTATTTCAAGGAACCAGCTATCTTTTTTATTGAAAATGCCTGCTTATTGTGTTTGAGATGCCCATTTACCCCCTTTTTACACCCCGGTCTCGACGATGCTCACACCCGGGTCTCGGTTCTGTTAAGACCCGGGTGTCAAGCAATACAAGTCAGTAACTTACTGAATACAAACACCTTACTTTATATAAAATCAAGCATCTGAGTCTTTTTGAACAAGATTGTGATAGTTGAATGATAGTCATATGATAGTTAAAAAGAGATACTATCATAAGTTATACGACTGATACACAAACAACAAACTACAAAAATGACAGTATGATAGTTAAATACCCAAAAATAAGATGAAAATTAATAAGAAATTTTTCAGCTAATTATGAACAAAAATCGTTTCTATAATTAACCGATTTATTCAGAACGGTAATAAAAAAACAGGCAGAAGTTTTTGTTTATCCTTTAAAAATACGACATTTGTAGAGTATTAGAAAATAACGTAGAAGCGTTTCGATATTATCTTGTTCTGAAATCTCGACAATTTCAACCACACAAGATAATAAGCAAATGTCTCCTACGCTTGTGTTCGTGTATATAAACTTACCTAGTGACAGGTGAACTATATACCTACATAAAGCGTGGGATCATTGTCTTATTATTGTGTGGTGGGCAGTCGAGAGCCTCAGAACAGTGATAGACGATGGTTCCCATGCTTCTTTTTTTAACGAACCGACCGAAGGGGACAGGGAGGATAAGGAGAGAAAAGAATGAAAAAATTTTATTTGTTTTATTGGGATTATGTTTGTGTTTGAATATAAAAGCTCAAGTTACCACCCATATAGAACTTCGAGAGAGCGGAACCTTGTTGGACTTACTGACAGATAGTGAGATTGAAAAGACAGAAAAAATAATTATTTATGGTAACTCTTTAATTAAAGAAGATTTTTCTGTATTGAAAACAATGCTTATACAATATAATTTGGAAGTGATAGACATTGAAAATACTGCAACATCCATTATTTCGGAAAGGGCATTTGAGGGATGTTCAAATTTGAAGGAGATAAAACTTCCTAAATATTTAATAGATACAGGATGGTACGCTTTTTATGATTGCTCAAACCTTACGAATATAGATCTTCCTTTTTCTGTTAAAAAAATAAGAAACTCTTTTAGAGTATGTTCTTCATTAACATCTGTTACATTAGGTTGGCGTGTACAATCTGTAGGTACACAATCATTTTTATTATGTGGGAATTTACAGGAAATACATTGTATGGGAGCTATCCCTCCTGATTGCAAACAGGAATCTTTTGAAGGACTTTATGAAACTTGTATTCTTTATGTACCGGAAGGGTGTAAGAAGAAGTATGCCTTTTCTGATGGCTGGCTCAATTTCGATAATATCCGTGAAGAATATGTAGAACCGACTTATTCTTTACAAGTTAATTTGGTCGGAGGAACTTTTGCCTAGCAGCTTTATCCTGACTATGAAGGGATAGGTGGAGCTATTGTGTCATATATTGATCCGGGAAATGATTATTTTATAGAAGTGGAAAAAAATGAAACAGTTGTTTTTCATATAGCCGAGGAGAATACTTATTTTGCTAATTGGCAGATTGAATCTATCTTTTTAAATGGTAAAGATATAACTTCACAACTGACAGAAAATAAGTTGCTTTATTTGAATATTAATCGAGACTCTAAACTGGAAATCATAATGAAGGATCAGTTGGCTACATCTAATGAAATAATTGAAGATAAATTCAATATACAAATATCAGCCCTTTCCGATGGTCTATTAATTAATAATATAACACCCGGCGAACAGATAAAGGTCTATAATCTTTTTGGCATTCAGGTCTATTCCCAAAAAACAGAGACTAGTGACTGTAAAATTCGCTTGTCCACAAATCAAATTTATTTGGTACAAATTGGAACCAAAGTTTTTAAAGTAAAGATTTGATAGCAATCTTTCCGGAAAGCAAAAGCTCTTAATCTATTTTAAATCTCATAATTTATCAGGAGTAACTCTGTACTCCTGATAAATTATTTTCCCTTCTTTACTTACTCTTCGCTTTCGCCATCTCCAACGCATGCGTTGTCACATAATACATCATCTTTTATTATTTAAGACAGCTACACACCTAAAATATTCCAAGAACGCACTTTTATTATAAACATAATAATTACATTTGCAATAAAAAGAAAATATGGATATAGCAGTGACGAATCCTTTTGTCGTAGGAAGGTATATTTCTGACAAGTATTTCTGTGATCGTGAACAAGAAACGGACTTTTTGATTAAACAGATTGAGAATGGCCGCAATGTCGCTCTGATTTCTCCTCGTCGTCTAGGAAAAACAGGGCTGATAAATCACTGTTTCCGTCAGAAACAAATCAAGGAAAGTTATTATACTTTTTTTATTGATATCTATGCAACGACCTCACTAGCTGAATTTGTCTATTTATTGGGGAAATCTATTTATGATGAGCTAAAACCTTTGAAAACGTCCTGGAGCGAAAAGTTCTTTCAAATAATAAGTTCATTACGTGTTGGATTTAAACTGGATGCATTGACGGGAGAACCCGGCTTCGATATCGGATTGGGAGATATTCAGACGCCACAAATCACACTGGACGAGATTTTCAACTATTTAGAATCAGCAGACAGACCTTGTATTGTGGCGATAGACGAATTTCAGCAAATAGCCGGTTACGAAGAGAAAAATGTCGAGGCTCTGCTACGTACGAAAATTCAGCAATGCAGCCATACTATGTTTATTTTTGCCGGTAGTAAACGACATCTTATGAATAATATGTTCAATTCACCCTCAAAACCCTTCTATCAAAGTTCCATAGGTATGGGATTGAAAGCTATCCCACAAGAAACTTATATCAAATTTGCAAATCGTATGTTTGAGGAACGTGGGAAACATATTGAAAGAACAGTTACTGAGAAAGTTTATTCGATGTTTGCCGGTTATACCTGGTTCGTTCAAATGATGATGAACGAATTATTTGCTCTGACCGCTCATGGGGAATGGTGTAAAACAGATAAGATCGAAACAGCACGAAAAAATGTTATCCAAACACAAGACAGCCTTTACCGGGAAATATTAGCAAACCTGGCAACCAAGCAAAAACAGGTACTGCAGGCCATAGCCAAAGAGCGGGAAGCACAAGGGATAACATCTTCTGCCTTTATCAAAAAATACAATTTGCCTTCTGCCAGTTCCGTACAAGCGGCAGTCAAAGGACTGATAGAGAAAGACCTTATCACGCAAACAGATGGCGTTTATCGGGTATACGACTATTTTTTTGCCGATTGGTTGGCTACAGAATATTAAGGAACGCAGATGATTTCAAACATTCTACGTTCCCTAATAGCCAGCCTTTCCTTACTTCTTTGTCTTCGCCACCTCCAACGCATGCGTTGTCACATAATATTTGGCGATCATATTCGGCACTTCCCAGTTCGGTAACTTCCCGTCCTGCAAATATTGCAGATAATTTTCCATTACCTGTCCGAAATGAGCTTCATGCCCTACTCTGTATTTTGCCGGAATCTGAACCTGCCATACATTATCTGAAATCTTATTTAAAGCAACTCCCGGATATTTATCAGCAACGGTAGACATGGCACCTGCCAAATCCTTTTCATAAGCAGCCAGGTCAATCCCCTTAACAGCCTCTACAAATAATTCCGGTTTATACCCCTGCTCCTGTCCCTGACGGATCACCAGGTCGGCTTTACTTCCTTTCATAACAGAAAAATGCGTATCGCCGCCACCTTCCGGAAAGGTATAATTCCAGATAACGGAAACTTTGGCTGTCACCCCTTTGATCTTATAGACGATATCACCATTACAATACACTTTCAGCGTATCGTTTACGACATCTTTTTTCAGGAAATCGGGATAAGCATCTGTGCCCGTCACCTGCTTAAACTCTTCCGGACTAATCGAAGTCGTCCAACGGTTCGCATCGACCAATTCTATATCTTTTTTATAATCGATAATTTGTTCCGGAAAAGCTTCCCACTGAACGAGATCCACCAGATGGGTCGTCACATCCACGATACCTTCCCCCTGCTGAGTTACATCAAAATACCACACCGGACGGGTCAGCGGTTTGTTATCTACCAGTTTAAATAAATGATGTACACTTTCTTTCACAATAGCCGGTTCCTCAGGAGAACCTTTCAACTGTTCGCCATATATCGCGGGGATTGTTGAAAGTTCACGCTGCAACATCGTTGTGATCTCATTCCTTTCAGTCATAATGTCATACAACAGAATATTCTTCTGCTTTGCAATATCAAAACACTCTTCCAGCAGTTGGAAATTCTGACTGTTGATCGCCATCGGCTTGTCAGAAAGAACATGGATACCGGCTTCCAGGGTTTTCTTTATATATTCGGTCTTTTTGCCATTATTTCCGGCCTGGACCATCACATTCCCCTTCTTTTCGGATAGCATTTTCTCCAGATAATCCGGCCCTGTATAAACAACCTCATTCCACGCTGTCGGATTCTCTGCACGCGAATTAAATCCTTCGATACGCTTTAGATGTTCATTCACATCGAAGCCGGTGGGGGCGTACACAAAAACATCTTTAGAAACCTGCGGATAAGACACCTTCTGTACCAATGCCGCATGAAAATGACCGGGATCGAGCGTTATAAGCTTTACCTCTCCCGGAGCACCGGTAAAACTTTCAGCCTGCTCTTTTTTAGAGGAACAGGAAGTTCCTAATAAAAGTGTAGCCATGGTAAAAACTAGATAGTTTTTCATTTTATAAATGATTTAATTGATAATAGTCTCTTCTTTACATATAAATTAGGACATAATTCCTCCTATGGCACAAAGATAAAAATATATCGTTTTAACAACTGCCGTATTGTCATTATTTCTGACAGCAAAAACAATTCAGAACTGTTCATTGTTACTTTGGCATACGTTTTGTATACTAATTGGTGCAACTCGACAAGAGAAAAAGCAAAGACGAAAAATAATAACAATTAAAATATTATCGAATTATGGGAAAAATTATTGGAATCGACTTAGGAACAACCAACTCATGTGTTGCCGTACTGGAAGGTAACGAACCGGTTGTTATTGCAAACAGCGAAGGTAAAAGAACAACTCCTTCAATCGTTGCATTCGTTGAAGGCGGCGAACGTAAAGTTGGTGATCCCGCAAAACGTCAGGCTATCACCAATCCGGAAAAGACTATATTCTCTATCAAACGTTTCATGGGTGAAACATACGACCAGGTTCAGAAAGAAATCAATCGCGTACCTTATAAAGTTGTACGTGGCGATAACAACACTCCGCGTGTGGATATCGAAGGCCGTCTGTACACCCCGCAGGAAATTTCAGCTATGGTTCTTCAGAAAATGAAGAAAACTGCTGAAGATTATTTAGGTCAGGAAGTAACAGATGCCGTTATCACTGTTCCGGCTTACTTTAGCGATGCTCAGCGTCAGGCAACAAAAGAAGCAGGTGAAATTGCAGGTTTGAATGTTCGCCGTATCGTAAACGAACCGACTGCCGCTTCTTTGGCTTACGGCCTTGACAAGACCAGCAAAGATATGAAGATCGCTGTATTCGACCTTGGTGGTGGTACATTCGATATTTCAATCCTTGAACTGGGCGACGGTGTATTCGAAGTAAAATCAACAAACGGTGATACACACCTGGGTGGTGATGACTTCGACCATGTGATTATCGACTGGTTGGCAGAAGAATTCCTGCGTGAAGAAGGTGTCGACCTGCGTAAAGACCCGATGGCTTTACAACGTTTGAAAGAAGCTGCTGAAAAAGCGAAGATCGAACTGTCAAGCACAACAAGCACAGAGATCAATCTGCCATATATCATGCCGGTTAACGGTATTCCAAAGCACTTGGTAAAAACATTGACACGTGCTAAATTCGAACAACTGGCAGACAGTCTGATCCAGGCTTGTATCGAACCGTGCCGTCAGTCATTGAAAGATGCCGGTTTGAGTACTTCCGATATTGACGAAGTAATCCTGGTAGGTGGTTCTACACGTATCCCGGCTGTACAGGCTATCGTTGAAAAATTCTTCGGTAAAGCTCCGTCCAAAGGTGTTAACCCGGATGAAGTAGTAGCCGTAGGTGCTGCCATTCAGGGTGGTGTATTGACCGGTGAAGTAAAAGACGTACTGTTGCTGGATGTGACTCCGCTGTCTCTGGGTATCGAAACAATGGGTGGTGTAATGACCAAGTTGATCGAAGCCAACACAACTATCCCGACTAAGAAATCGGAAACATTTACAACAGCTGTCGACAACCAGCCGTCTGTAGAAATCCACATCCTGCAGGGTGAACGCTCTTTGGCAAAAGATAATAAGTCTATCGGCCGTTTCCACCTGGATGGAATCCCTGCTGCACAGCGTGGCGTACCTCAGATCGAAGTAACATTCGATATCGATGCCAACGGTATCCTGAATGTATCTGCAAAAGATAAAGGAACCGGTAAAGTACAGAGTATCCGTATCGAAGCATCCAGTGGTTTGAGCGATGACGAAGTAAAACGGATGAAAGATGAAGCTGCAGCCAACGCTGAAGCTGATAAGAAAGAAAAAGAACGTATCGACAAGCTGAACCAGGCTGACAGTATGATCTTCCAGACTGAAAAACAGCTGAAAGACCTGGGTGACAAACTTCCGGCAGACAAGAAAGCTCCGATCGAAGCTGCATTGAACAAGCTGAAAGAGGCTCACAAAGCTCAGGATATTGCCGGTATCGATGCCGCTATGACAGAACTGAACACCGTATTCCAGGCTGCAAGCCAGGAAATGTATAATGCTCAGAACGCTCAGGGTGGTGCACAGCCGGGTCCTGACTTCGGACAGCAGCAGGCAAATAACAATGCCGGCGGAAACAAAGACGGCGGTGTTACAGATGTTGACTTCGAGGAAGTTAAATAATTAAATTACATTTTCCACATAAGATGAAAGCGATTGTCGGATGCAAATCCGGCAGTCGCTTTTTTTATTCTGCCTGCTTCCTAAATAAATAAACAAAGAACCATTGAGATTCAAATAGTCTTTCATATATTTGCAGCTATCAAGCAAATGTATGCAGCAACCTTTTTTTCAACATATTATTAAAATCACGTGGATATTATTACTAATAATTACCACATCATGTAGCAAAGATCGCCAGAAAGAAAAACACAGAATTTTGGTAATTGAATCTTTTGAGCCCGAATACACAGGCTATGAAGGAAGAAAAGAAAAAATACATCAGGAATTTAAGAAACATAACATAGATGCTAACCTGAAAACATTCTACCTGGATTGTGATTCTTATCTGGATGCAGAAGAAAAAGTCAGAATGTATGAATTTCTCGATACGGTCTCTATCTGGAATCCCGAACTTATCCTGGTTTATGATGATCAAGCGGCATATTCGATAATGGCTTGCAAACATCATCTCATCAGAGAGATCCCCGTCGTTTTCGACGGCGTCAATTTCCCCAACTGGGAATTATTAAAACAGTACCCCAATATAACAGGCTTTTGGGATAAACCTGAGTATATGAAAACCGTTCAGCTAGGGGAAACAATATTCGGTCCTATGTACTTCAATATATGGACAGACAATACATTTCTCGGAAGGAAAACGACAAAAGTTTTTTTAGATGATGCGAAAAATGCGGGTATAGAAAGAGTAAACGAAAAACTCTTTACCATTGACAGAGATGGAGCCTATTCATTTACATTGGATAGTATCACAACAATAAAAGATAAAAGCCGGATACTCAAAAAGCCAGCGAAAACCAAATTCAGATTAATTGATGCCCGCGAATCCACTTCCAGCGGTTTGTTATGGTCACTTTCAGGGCTAGCCCGCTATACCGTGTTTGTACAAAGCAAAAGAGATTTTGCATCCAAACGACTGGGCCTATTCGCTAATGGTCCCACACTGTCTGTTGTCAATGAAGGCTTCGGTCTGAAAGAAGGGATCCTCGGTGGCTATTTAACATCTCCTGAAACACAAATATGCCAATCCGTAAATCTGGCAACAGAAATTCTACAAGGTAAAAAGGTAGAAGATATCCCCATTATCCCCAGTCCCAAAGAATACCTGTTAGACTGGACTGAAATAGAACGCTGGAATATATCCAAAAGCAGTATTCCAGGTTCCTTTCATATCATAAAAATGCCTTTTTACGAACGATATAAGCTACAGATCATAATTATAGGTATCCTGACAGGTATTGCCATTATTCTTATCATATCCTATCTGATATATCTCTATTTACGGGAAAACAGGAATAAACAGATCGCTCAGGAAAATCTGAAGAAAGGAGAACGCTTTTTATCCTTGGCACTTACCGGAGGCAAAGTATATGCTTTTCAGTTCAGAGACAACATGTTCTCTTTCGATAAAGAATTCTATATAGATGCCGGAATAGAAGAAAAAATGCTTCCCACAGACGAATTCAAAGCTTGTGTCCATCCTGCCAATCTGGAAAATTTTAATAACGACGTTATAAACGCACGGCAAGGAAAAATACAAAAGAACATTTCACAGATACGCTGTAACTTTGACGGGAAGGGTTATCAATGGTGGGAATTCCGCTATACATACAATCTGGAAGAGGATATCTTCAACGGACTTTGCCTGAACATACAACAGAGTAAAGAAGCAGAGCAGGAACTGATCAATGCCCGGCAGAAAGCGGAAGAATCGGATAAGATGAAATCTGCTTTCCTGGCGAATATGAGCCATGAGATACGTACACCTTTAAATGCAATCGTCGGTTTTTCCAACATAATAGCAGAGGAGGAAGAGGTTGAACTGTCTACGGAAGAACGGAAAGAGTTTCTAGGGCTGATCAATTCCAATTCTGAGTTACTGCTGAAATTGATCAATGATATTCTGGATCTGTCACGTATCGAATCGGGTAAAATGGACTTTTCGTTCAAGTCCTGCAATTTAACCGATCTGATGAAAAATATCTATCATACTCACCAGGTACTGATGCCGGCGGAGGTTAAGTTACAAATAGATATTCCGGAAAAACCGATTGTGATAGAAACAGATGCCCTCCGATTGACGCAGGTCATTACAAACTTTATCAACAATGCATCCAAGTTCACACACGAGGGTTACATCAGAATTGGTTACACATACGATATCACGGAAGAAACAGTTGATATTTACGTAAAAGATACGGGGATAGGAATACCTAAAGAAAAACAACAAGCCGTATTCGAACGCTTTAATAAACTGGATGAATTTGCCCAGGGGACAGGATTGGGACTGGCAATCTGCCAGGTCATCATCAAACGTTTCGGAGGAGAAATAAGGCTTCAGTCTGAAAAAGGAAAAGGCAGTTGCTTTACAATAGCCCTGCCTTTATAAATTTGATTCAGAAAAAACAATCATTATCCTATCGAGAAAGTATCGGCATCTTTCCACGCCGGGAACTTTGCACGCAGTTCCTCCAGGTCTCCCTTGTTCAAGGTACAGGTACGGGTTATCTCTTCCCGTTTACCGGCATCCGCCAACTTCTTTCCTTTCGGAGAAAAAGTCATTGAGTCGCCACGGTAAGTAAACCCTTTTCCATCGATCCCCACCCGGTTAACCCCACAAACATAAGCCATATTCTCAATAGCACGGGCAGGAAGTAATGCCTTCCATACCTTCTTACGTGCCTCCGGCCAGTTGGCTACATATATTAGTAAGTCATATTCATTATTCCGGTTACGGCTCCAGACAGGAAAGCGAAGATCATAACATACCTGTAAGCAGATATTCCAGTCTTTATAGCTAATGATCGTACGCTTATCCCCGGCAGTAAAATGCTTATCTTCAGCAGCCATACGGAATAAATGACGTTTGTCATAATAATACTCGTCCCCTTCGGGAGTGATAAAAAAGGCACGGTTGAAGTAGCTTCCATTGTCTTTCACAATAAAGCTACCCACAACAGCAAGGTTATATTTACTAGCCCAGCCTTTTATAGCCGGAACAGTTGGCCCGTCCATCGTATCAGCCAACCTTTCCACCTCCATGGAAAAACCGGTCGTAAATGTTTCCGGTAACACGGCAATATCCGTTTTTCCACTCACACGCCGGAGTAATTCTCCGTAATAACCAAGATTCTCATCCCTGTCTTCCCAAATGATATGGGACTGGATCATACTGATACGTAAACTGTCTGCCATAATAGTAAATTAAACTTGTACGAAATTTTCCGGGTGACAAGCTGTCACATCTCTGTAATATTCGCGGATTGTATGAATATCCTTTTCTGCGTCACCAGTCGGATAGAACAATCCTTTGATACCAGCTTCCTTCTTTGCATAATCGAAATAAGCGATCATGATAGGAACCTGTGCTTTCTGTGCTATATAATAAAAACCTTTTTTCCACTCTTCTGCCCTTTTCCGTGTGCCTTCCGGTGTTATAGCCAGTTGAAATATCTTACGTTTATTGAATACCTCAACCATCTGGTCGGTCACAGAAGTATGTTTCTGCCGGTCGACCGGTACACCACCCAACCACGAAAAGAATAAATTAAAGGGGAAAAAAAACCAGTCCTTTTTGATCAGGAAACTGGCGTTACGCCCTAATGCCGTATAAAGTAACTTTCCGACAATAAAATCCCAATTGCTGGTATGCGGGGCAACGCATATCACACATTTAGGCACATCTTCGCACATTGGACCCACTTTCCATCCGGCCATGCGAAGAAGTGCCTTACTAATAGCTTTCTTCATTATTTACTTTTCTTTGCTTAGCTCTCCTATTTCGTTTGCAATAGCATTTACTTCCGTCTGCAAATCCACACGCAACTTACGATAATACTCTTTCACCAGCGTTTTGTTGTCTTTGCCATCCGGGCTACCGGCACGGCGGATAAACTCATCCTGCATATCCAATATTCTAGTCAACAGAACATCAGCTTTTTCCTCCTCTACACCAGGAATAAATAGCCTACAAACCAATACTTCAGAAAATAGTTCACCTGCTACATAGCCGATTTCTTTCTTTAAAATTCTTCTCTTAGCCATAATTTTCAAATTAAATTATCTACAAATCTACAAAATCCTTTATTAAATAACTCATACCGCGGGAAAAAAGATAAAAATAATGTATCTTTGCAGCTTCAAATTCTCTGATTATAAACAAAATCGTTTATGGATACAAAGACAACAACGCCAGAATATCTCTTTGAAAGCAGTTGGGAAGTCTGTAATAAAGTGGGAGGAATTTACACAGTGCTGTCTACAAAAGCGCATACTCTGCAACAGATGTTCAATGATAAAGTTATTTTTATCGGACCTGATGTGTGGGGCCCCGCAAATGCTCCGGACTTTATCGAAGATGATACTCTGTTTGCTGATTGGAAAAAACATGCGAGAACCACTGATAAGCTAAAAATGAAAGTCGGACGCTGGAACGTGCCAGGTACACCTCCGGTCGTTTTGGTCGACTTCAAGCCTTTCTTCAGTGAGAGAGACGCTTTTTTCTACTCCATGTGGGAAAATTTCCGGGTAGATTCGATGCACGCTTACGGTGACTATGACGAATCCTGTATTTTTGCCTATGCCGTAGGAAAAGTGATAGAAAGTTTTTACAACTTCTATAATCTCTCCGACAAAAAAGTAACAGCTCTATTCAATGAATGGATGCTGGGTATGGGAGCACTTTACATTCAAAAGCAACTTCCTGCCATAGCTACGCTGTTCACTACACATGCTACTTCCATCGGGCGTTCCATTGCCGGTAATAACAAGGCTTTATATGCCTATATGGACGGATACAACGGCGACCAGATGGCAAAAGAACTGAACATGGAAGCCAAACACTCGCTCGAGAAACAGGCTGCACACCATGTCGACTGCTTCACGACGGTCAGTGATATCACAGCCAGGGAGTGTAAACAATTACTGGATAAAGCACCGGATATTGTTACTCCGAACGGCTTCGAACCGAATTTTGTTCCCGAAGGAAAAGAATATACAAAGAAACGTGCAGAAGCCCGCAAGACATTGATCAATGTAGCTGAAAAACTCCTGGGATGTTCCATCTCTCCGGATGCATTACTGGTATCGACCAGCGGACGTTACGAATACCGCAACAAAGGGATCGATGTTTTCATCGAGGCCATGAACCGCGTGCGCAACTCAGGAGAATTACAGCGCGAAGTCGTTGCATTCCTGATGGTCCCTGCCTGGGTCCGTGATGCACGTGCCGATCTGAAAGAGGTCATTGAAAAGAATATTCCGACGACCTCTCCCATGCAAATGCCTTTTATTACCCACTGGCTGAACCTGATGGATCAGGACAAGGTATTAAATTATATCTCACATGCAGGATTTACAAACCAGGCTTCCGAGAAGCTCAAAATCATATTTGTACCCTGCTATCTGGACGGACGCGACGGTATCTTCAATAAACCCTATTACGATCTGCTGATCGGTATGGATGTTACCGTATATCCGTCTTACTACGAACCCTGGGGATACACACCACTGGAAAGTGTTGCTTTTGGCATACCGACAGTAACTACCAACCTGGCCGGATTCGGCTTATGGGCGGAAAAAAGTGTATCCGGCAAAAACATCAGTGAAGGAGTTGCCGTTATCGAACGGACAGACTTCAATTATTTCGATGTTGCCGACGCTATCACGACTTCAATTCTCTCGCTCGTCAAGAAAGATGAAAAGGAAGTTGAAGAAATACGCAAACGCTGTTTCAAACTGGCAAAGCAGGCTGAATGGAGCAAATTTATCGTATTTTACCAAAAGGCTTTCAGCGATGCACTAGCAGCTGCGGCCAAAAGAAATGGTTAAATTTGGCTCATAATTAGCGAGATAATCCTATCTTTGCCACAGTTTTTTACATCTTATTTTAAGTTGAATCATTTTAAATCTCACAATAATGAAAATCAAAGCGAATAACGCAAACAGTCCGATCTGGAAGGACGTTTATTCACATTCGATGCTTCCTGAAGTATTGCAACCCTTACACGAAATGGCGACAAACCTGTGGTGGGTATGGAATCATGAAGGAGCTAAATTATTTGGAAAAATCGACAAAGACCTTTGGGTATCTACAGAAGGTAACCCGGTACTTTTGCTCCAAAGCTTATCTTACAAACGCATTGAAGAAATCCAGGCTGACAAAGTATTGATGGCCGAAATACAGGAAGTTTACGCTGGCTTCAGGGAATATGTAGATACTAAACCTGATGCAACGAAACCTTCTGTTGCTTATTTCAGTATGGAATACGGACTTACCAACGTACTGAAAATCTACTCCGGTGGTCTGGGCGTACTGGCTGGTGATTATCTGAAAGAAGCCAGTGACAGTAATATCGACCTGACAGCTGTCGGATTCCTGTATCGCTACGGATATTTCACACAATCCCTGTCTATGGACGGACAGCAGATTGCGAACTACGAACCACAGAATTTCAATTCATTACCTCTTTCTCAGGTTACACAGTCTAACGGTGAACCGATGGTTTTGGAAGTTCCTTACCCCGGCAGAACCGTATATGCTCACATCTGGAAAGTAAGCGTAGGCCGTGTGCCTTTGTATCTGATGGATACAGATATTCCTCAGAATAGCGAATGGGACCGCTCGATCACTCACCAGCTATATGGTGGCGACTGGGAAAACCGTATGAAACAGGAATATCTGTTAGGTATCGGTGGTATCCTGATGTTGAATAAATTGGGTATCAAAAAGCAGATCTACCATTGCAATGAAGGTCATGCTGCATTGATCAATGCTCAACGTTTAGTTGACTATATTCAGAACGACGGACTTACTTTCAACCAAGCGTTGGAGGTTGTGCGTGCTTCTGCTCTTTATACAGTACATACGCCGGTTCCTGCCGGACACGACTATTTCGACGAAGGCCTGTTCGGTCGTTATATGGGTGAATTCCCAGGTAAGCTGGGTATCAGCTGGCAGGAATTTATCGATATGGGACGCGAAAATCCGGGTTCCAACGAAAAGTTCTCCATGAGCGTATTTGCTTTGAACACTTGCCAGGAAGCAAACGGTGTAAGCTGGTTGCACGGTAAAGTATCACAGAAGATGTTCGCTCCGGTATGGAAAGGTTATTTCCCTGATGAACTTCACGTTAGCTGGGTTACCAATGGTGTACACATGCCGACATGGGCTTCTACGGAATGGAAACGTTTCTTCTACGAACATTTCGACAAGAAATTCTTCACCGACCAGTCGAACAAAAAATACTGGGAAGCTATCCAGAATGTCAACGACGATGATATCTGGGATCTCCGTAAGACATTAAAGAAAAAGCTGATCGAATATATCAAAGTTCAGTACAAACAGAACTGGTTGAAAAACCAGGGCGATCCTTCAAAGGTTGTTTCCGTACTTGAAAAGATCAACCCGAACGCACTGTTGATCGGTTTCGGACGCCGTTTCGCAACTTACAAACGTGCTCACCTGCTGTTTACCGACCTCGACCGTCTGGCTAAGATCGTAAACAATGAAAAATATCCGATCCAGTTTGTATTTACAGGAAAAGCTCACCCGGCTGACGGTGGTGGACAGGGATTGATCAAACACATCGTTGAAATCTCACGCCGTCCGGAATTCCTGGGTAAGATCATCTTCCTCGAAAACTACGACATGCGCCTGGCTCGTCACCTGATTGCCGGTGTCGATGTTTGGTTGAACACTCCGACACGTCCGCTGGAAGCTTCCGGTACATCTGGTGAAAAAGCTGAAATGAATGGTGTACTGAACTTCTCCGTACTCGACGGATGGTGGTACGAAGGTTATAAAGAAGGTGCTGGTTGGGCATTGACCGACAAGCGTACTTATGAAAACCAACAGTACCAAGATCAATTGGACGCTGCAACAATCTACCATATCCTGGAAACAGAACTTATCCCGACTTATTATGCTAAGAACAGCAAGGGATATTCTCCTGAATGGATCCAGTATATCAAAAATTCCATGTCACAGATCGCTCCCGACTATACAATGAAACGTATGTTGGACGATTATATCAATCGTTTCTATAACAAGCTGGCTACTCGTTCCGCTCATTTACGTGAAGGAAACTTTGCAGAAGCAAAAGAGATCGCAGCCTGGAAAGAAGAAGTGGCAGAACATTGGGATAGCTTCCAGGTTGAATCATTCACCTGTAGCAAAGACCTGGCTATCGACGGACCGGTTGTTGGTAAAGAATACTCTTTCAACCTTGTGATCGACCGTAAAGATCTTCAGGGAATGTTAGGAGCCGAAGTGGTTGTTACCAAAGAAAATTCTGAAAACCATCAACTCGAATTACTTTACACTAAACCGTTCGAATTGAAGAAAGAAGAAGGTTCTAAACTGTTCTTCGAACTGAAAACGACTTCAAGCGAAGCTGGTGTTCATAAGATGGGCTTCCGTGTTTACCCTGTAAACAAAGAATTGCCTCACCGCATGGACTTCGCATATGTTCGCTGGATTCAGTTATAAAAAGAATTCCATATAAACTAAGTAAAAAAAGGATGCTCTCCCTGGGAGGCATCCTTTTTTTATTCGATTGCTAATATCCGGGATTCTGTGTCAGATTGCCATTCAATAATAAAATATTCTCCGGAATCGGGAAAACGGTCGTATAACCGCTGCTTTCATCCGGCAACTGCGGACGGCTGCTATAGGCACGTGTAAACAGTCCGAAGCGAACCAGATCCTGTCTCCTCCACCCTTCCCAGGCAAATTCCATTTGCCGTTCCGCCAGGAGATTCTCTAATGTGGCCTGCCTGTCAGCCATACCGACACGGGAACGTACCTGATTCAGTTCCGCATCCCCGTTCTCTCCGTTCCTAACCTTGGCCTCACTCTTCATCAAGAGGACATCTGCATAACGGAACAACACAATATCATTATCCGACAATTTTCCGTCTTTAGTCGCCGTTTTATCTATCGCATATTTCTTCATACGGGCACCGGCCACTTTTTCATACGGTTTGCCGGTAATATCCACATCCACCAGCCAGGGCAGATACTCCAGCACCTCTCCGGTATCGAGCCGGACAGTATCTCCATTCAGATCGAGTACGACACCGGCAAAATAACATTTACTGAAACGGGCATCGACCTCTTCCGTATCATAACCAAAAGTCCGGAGTACTTCCTGAGTGGCAGAAGAGCCGTTTTCTCCGGATAACCCATATGCTTTCGCATGATTATAGTGACGGGAACGAAACAGGTATTGCATCTGATTCGTATAAAAGTTCTTATCCATCGGAACAGTAAAGATATTTTCCACCGATGTTTCATTGAATACTGAAAAATTCTCTTCATAAGTAGGCGTAAGCCGATAACCCGATGCGGTAATGGAATCACAATAAGCCATTACCGTCTGCCAGGCATTCAAACGCTGCCCGCCCACCTCAAAAAACAGGTTCCTGCCGTCCGGACGACTACCGCTGGTCCAGTTATTATTCGTATAAACCTCAGCATTTAAGGCTAATTTAGCTAACAGGAAATAAGCTACCGGACGAGTCATACGACCATAATAGTCACCGAACTGGTTGCTACGTTCCGGACTCAATAAGGGAGTTGTCTCCTGCAATTCTTTCACAACAAATTCAAAAACCTCCTGACGCGTACTCTGTTTGACCTCTTTCATCGGTGTAGAAGATGACAGCACAAGAGGAACACGTCCGAACATATCCACCAGATAATAATAATACATCGCCCGGAAAGCCCGTACCTCAGCCATATAAGGCGGAATATATTTATTTCCGGTCTGTTTATAAAATTCGTCCAGACGTTCCAGTGACTTATTACTCAATACTATCACCTTATACAAATACTCCCACGTGGCCCGTATAGCATCGCTGCTCACCCCCCATTTATGCAGGAAAAGACCTTGCCAGAAACCACCGTCATACCAGTCACCGCCACGTGTAGGCAGAATAGCCTCATCGGTAGTAAATGTATTCAGATCGTATATTCCCCGGTATGTTCCCTGTAATCCCTGACTATCGCTATAGCCTCCCACATAATTATAAAGCGTAGCAACCGTATTCAGATAAACAGCAGTCGCACTATCATACGCATCTTCTTCCGATATCTGATCTTTCGGATTCTCTTCCAGAAACTTACTGCAGGAAAGGAAAGCAAAGCTATATAATATACAGAAAAGCAAAACAAACTTCTTCATCGCCATAAACTATTAAAATTGAAAACTCAAACCGACCGTATAAGAGCGGTAAACCGGATAGTTCCGTTTATCGTCTATTCCCAGCGTATTATTTACAATATAACTATTGATCATCGGCGTCAAACCGGAATAACCGGTGATCGTCGCCAGGTTGTTGACAGAACAGGACAAACGCAGATTCTGTACATATTTTCTCCATTTACCCAAAGGCACATTCCAACCGACAGTCAGGTAATCGAAATTGATATAATCCCCTTTCTCCAGCCAGTAATCTGTAGCTGTCTGGTCCTTGATATTTCGTTCAGGAGCCCCTTGCATTACATTGTAATCAGGGAAACTCCCCATATTCATATAAGTAAGAGAAGTTCCGTTATATATCTTATGGCCGAATGCTCCGTTTATCTGTAAAGAGATATCAAACTGTTTGTAACGGAAACTGATATTCGATCCCAGCATTGTCTTTGGTGTTGCCTGTCCAGCGATGTAACGGTCTTCGCCATCTTCCAGGTTCACGCCGTTACCATTCAGGTCAGCAATCTCATACTGGTAACTCCCGTCTTCACGCTGCGTCAACCCGGTACAATGAGGAAGATAAAAGACACCTAACGGTTGTCCGACCACCTGGTAAACAATGTGGTTATATCCACCATGAAAACCGGCGCCGTTCAGGTCCGAAATACTGGTATATTCGGGAGCCGACATATATTCACCGTTGTACATACCACTCAGCGATAATAGTTTATTCTGCTGGAACGTCACATTCACATTGACACTCAGCTCCATATCTTTCGTCTGCAACGGAGTAACCCCGAAACCCAACTCTACACCGCTATTCCGCATAGAACCCAGGTTTGCCAACAACTTATTATAAGCAAAAGGAGGAACACTCACATCATAAAGATAAAGCATATCGCTGGTTTTCGAATTATAATAATCGATCGTCATCAACAAGCGGTTACGGAAAAAACCGACATCTATACCGGCATTCACGGTACGTTTCACCTCCCACTTCAGATCGGGATTGGCATTCCGTATCACACCCATCGTTACCGTCGGGCTTCCTCCCACCGATACAACGCCATTAGGCTTAACCAACTGCAGGGAATTATAGCTGTCTATTGCATCCTGATTACCGGACAAACCATAACCGGCACGTAATTTCAGATTGTTCAGGAAAGTGAACTGTTTCATAAAATCCTCTTCCGTTATCACCCAGGCGGCCGAAACCGAAGGAAAGAACCCCCATTTATTATTCTTACCGACTTTCGAAGAAGCATCCGCACGGGCATTGACCGTTGCGACATATTTTCCGGCATACACATAATTCACACGCCCCAGAAAAGAACTCAAACGGGGATCTTCATAATAAGAGTTCGTTCCTTCCCAAAGCCGTACGGCACCGGCCTGCAAATTATTATACCCAAACTTATCCGTAGAAAAATTGGTGACCGTTGTATAAAATCCGGTCAATATATTCTTCTGTGCCTCTGCCAAACCCAGCGCATCCAGATGATGCTCACCCCAATCGTTGGAATAACTCAGCATCAGATTCCCCAACAGGTCTTCCATCTTCCTCTCCCCTTTATAGGCTTGTCCGTGTGCCCATACCGTTGTCGGCAGATATTGGGAGTTATCTATTATATTATATGTATAAGAACCGAAGGCGGAAAACTTCAATTGCTTGCTCAGCTTCAGTGTAAACTTGAGATGCGTATTAAAGTGAGCATTGGAGTCGTCATCTTTTACTTCCAGCCAGGCAAGCGGATTGGTGATCTGGCTGGCATTGGTTACCCCATTCCATGCTCCGGTCTGTTCATCCCTGTGATTCGGGAATGTCGGGTTGAAAGCCGCAGCCGAATAAAAAGTCTTCTGGATATCGTTCAGATAACGATTCTTTTGAAGGGAACCGAAAACACCCAGATCAATCTTCAACCGGTCGTTGAACGCACGCTGGGCAATATCCAGCTTGACTGTAAAATTCTGCAAATCATTGGTTCGTACTACCCCATCCCGGTCCATAACCCCGAGGGAAGCACGATAATTAGACGTTTCAGAACCTCCCCCCAAAGCGATATGGTGGTTCTGCACAATCCCGGTCCGGGTTATTTCTTCCGGAAAATTCGTATTGAAGCCCAGATCCAGTATTTCGATATTACGGTCTGCCGCCACTGCCCGGAAGTCACCTCCTGACAACATCTTCATATTCTTGTAGACCGCCTCGATCCCGAAACTGCCATCGTAACTGATACTGAACGCACCGCCTTTTCCTTTCTTCGTAGCGACTTCGATAACCCCCGAAGCACCACGAGAACCGTATTGAGCCGTCTCGGAAGCATCTTTCAGGATGGTAAAGCTTTCGATATCCGCCGGATAGATAGAACTAAGCGTATTCAGATCGGAAGAAACACCGTCGATAATAACCAACGGATCGTTTCCCCCTGTCAGGGAGGTTGTTCCCCGAACCCGGACAGAACTCAACGCTGCCGCCCTGTTCGCCCCGGTAGAAATACTGACACCCGCCGCCTGCCCGCTCAAGGCATTCAGCGAACTGGATACATATCCCTTGTTCATACGTTTCTCGGAAACTTTATCGACAGAACCGGAAATGGTCTGCTGCCTGCCGGTAGCATATCCGACAGCGATCTCATCATCCAGTCTCACAGTATCAGGAACGACCGTTCTGAATGTATCCGGCAATAACGGTGCTACCTGTGCCTGCCCATCCAGTCCGGAAACAAATAATAAGATGACAGGATATATCATTAAACAAGAATGAAATAACTTAACCATATGCACACAGATTTAAGATTAGTAAACCCCTTTTTAATAAAACTACTGATCAATAGCGATTGTTCATGCTACCGGTAATGTTTTTTAAGAAATCCGTTCTCCCCCTATTTAGCGATAATTAATAATCCGGAGAATTAAATTATTTACGGAAATATTTCTTTATTCAGCAATACATTGTACCTTTGTCCTCGATAAAAACAGGAAGTATTTTTATAAGTAATAACATATAAAACTTATTATTATGTCTAAAGTAACAGTTGTTGGCGCCGGTAATGTAGGTGCTACTTGCGCAAATGTTCTTGCCTTCAATGAAGTGGCAGACGAAGTTGTAATGCTTGATGTTAAGGAAGGTGTTTCCGAAGGTAAAGCAATGGATATGATGCAGACAGCTCAGCTGCTGGGTTTCGATACAACAGTTGTAGGTTGCACTAACGACTATGCTCAAACTGCAAATTCTGATGTTGTAGTTATCACTTCAGGTATTCCCCGTAAACCGGGTATGACTCGTGAAGAGTTGATCGGTGTTAACGCTGGTATCGTTAAAAGTGTAGCTCAGAACATCCTGAAATATTCTCCGAATGCAATTATCGTAGTTATCTCTAACCCGATGGATACAATGACTTACCTGTCATTGAAATCTCTGGGTCTGCCGAAAAACCGTATCATCGGTATGGGTGGTGCATTGGATAGCTCACGCTTCAAATATTTCTTGTCTCAGGCTTTGGGATGCAACGCTAACGAAGTAGAAGGTATGGTAATCGGTGGTCACGGTGATACAACAATGATTCCGTTGGCTCGTCTGGCTACTTACAAAGGTATCCCTGTTAGCAAATTGTTAAGTGCTGACAAACTGCAGGAAGTGGTTGCTTCTACTATGGTAGGTGGTGCTACACTGACTAAACTGCTGGGTACTTCTGCATGGTATGCACCGGGTGCAGCAGGAGCTTATGTAGTTGAATCTATCATCCACAACCAGGGTAAGATGGTTCCTTGTTCAGTTTATCTGGAAGGAGAATACGGCGAATCAGATCTTTGCATCGGTGTTCCTGTAATCCTTGGCAAGAACGGTATCGAAAAGATCGTTGAACTGGAACTGACAGCTGAAGAAAAAGAATTGTTCGCTAAGAGCGCTGCAGCTGTTAAGAAAACAAACGAAGCATTGAAAGAAGTAGGTGCTTTATAATCAGTAAACAAACTCGATTGATTATATCTTAAGAGGATAGCTCCACGGAGTTATCCTCTTTTTATTTTTATCATTAACTTTACACAAAAAAGAATCATGATACGCCCGATGACATTGAACGATGTGAGTGAGATAACCTGCATCTATGCCCACTACGTAAATAATACCGTTGTGACTTTCGACACAAAAGTCCCGTCTGAAACAGAGATGCGCGAACGCCTGCTGCCTATTATCGGGAACTGTCCTGCCTGGGTCTGCGTGGAAGAAGGTAAAATAGCAGGCTATTGTTACGCCCATGAATGGAAAACGAAGAAAGCCTACAGCAGCACCGCAGAAACGACCATTTACCTGCATCCGGACCATCTCAGGAAAGGATACGGAAGAATATTAATGGAACAACTGATCGAAGACTGCCGCAAACGTTCCTACCATGCACTGATCGCCTGTATCACTATCCCCAACGAGCCGAGTGTGAAACTCCATGAGAGACTGGACTTCAAACAGGTATCCCACTTTCATGAGGTTGGACGGAAATTCAACCGATGGCTGGACGTTGCCGATTATGAACTAATACTTGAATGACCCAGTATAAAATTAAATTCTCCATATCTTGTAAGAAATTACCTGCTTCAACGACTATATAGTACAGTTCAATAAAAAACATTCAGTATGAAACAGTCGCATGAAGATTTCCTCAGGATACTGTCCGACTACCAGGGTATCATCCACAAGGTAAATCTACATCGATAAAAGCATCGCTTACCAAAAGAAATATGATACCTACATCAGCATCGGACTAACTCTCTTTATCGTAGGAGTCTTTATCATACGGAATTATATCCTACACGGAACAATCATTTTGTTCACATTAATTGTGGTACTGATTACGGTATCCATTGCATTATATTTATCCTACGTTCGCAAAAAACGCTTCAAAGAAGTACGTAATTACTTGCAATCGTTATATGACTTGCTTTAGTCAAACCATGTAATCTGATATAGATTTCAGGCAGACATCAAATTACAAACGGAACGGGAAGTATTTCAATTGTTCCCGTTCCGTTCATCGATAAAAAGCATATATCCTATATCTGGTAATGTTCTTATAGTCAGACTATCATCTAAAAGTAAAAAGGCTCTCAATTTGGATATAAAATTATTCAAGCTAGCATCATAAATATCACAATCATCCCAAATCTCCTTAAAAAAACGGCTGCGAGGAACTACTTCACCCTGTTTTTCTATCAACAATAATAATATCTGGTATTCAATCTTGCTAAGCTTCTTTATTAATCTATTTTCCAAAAATAGGTCACGAGTTTCTTTATTTAATTGTAATCTGCCAAAATTGATCAAATGAGAATGCCCAGAAGAAGAACAAGCATATTGCCGAATATAGACAATAAGTTCTTCCATATCAAAAGGCTTTTTAATATACACTTTCCCTCCGGCTTGTATGCCTTGGGCAACCTCATATCCTCTAACATGTGAAGACACAAATAATATAGGAGTTGTAATCCCCCTGGATTGCATCTCGGAGGCAAAGTCAATCCCACTATCCTCCCCCATCTCGACATCTAACACAATTATATCCGGCTCAAAAGAGAGGACAGCTTCCTTTGCCCCATATAAAGAGGATTGGTAAACAGCCTCCATTTTCTCTTCTTTCAAAATAGATACGATCATATTTCCCAACAAAATATCATCGTCAAAAACAATCACTTTTATTATTTTATCTGAATTCAACATGGTAATGTTATAATAAATGTACTACCTTCTCCTTCTACACTTTGGAAAGTAAGATCTCCCCCCATATTCTTTACAACCCGGGCTGTATACATCAATCCGAGTCCATGTCCCTTTGGCTGGTCATGTCGATCACCTCTACAACATTGTGCAAAAAGTTTTTTCCGAAGCTTTCCGGAAATTCCCCAACCTGTATCTTTTATAGCAATAGAAAAAGTATCCAACCTCTTTTCAAGAAGAATTTCTATCTTTACATTTTCATCAGAATACTTTAATGAATTATCTAACAAGTTTGTAAGACTATTCCTCAGATAAAAAAGATCTGCTTCAATCCAATCTGTTTCCATTTTATCTTCTATCAATAGTGTAAAATGCTTATTAAAGTAAAGTACTGATAAATTTTCAATAATAGAATCTATCAACCCACGCAAATCGACAGGTTCCTTTTTTATAGAGACGTGTTGGTCAGTCATTTTCAAAACAGACAATAGTGTCTCTATAGCATTACTCAACGTATATAATTGTGCTTTACATGCCAGAAAAGATTGTTTCTTTACATGATCACTTTCCTTTCCGGCAAATCTTGAAATAAGTAAATAAGTCAAACTTAAAGGTGATTTCAAATCATGTATAGTTCCATATATTGCTAAAGCATTTGATTTCAACTTCTTTTCCTTTTTCATGATATTTAGCAGCAAATAAATCAAACATGCAATACTAAATATCATTGCCCAACATGATATATCATTAATTCTCTTCATTTTTCCTATGATAAACGAAGAAGGAATAATGGCAGAACAGCATAAAAATAAAGAATCTGAAATTGCTATCCGTGGAGACAGATAAATATAATCATCTGCTTTTTCCACATAATTCCCAACCGTATTAATTATCCGTTCATTTTTACACAACTCTAATTTATAAGGGAGCATAAGGTTAGCTTCTTCCAAATGTTTTTTCAAACTTATATCCACTTTCTCCAAATTAACAGACAAAGAATCCTGATCATCTCGTTGAATACTAATATTCAGCAAGTTATTAAACAAAAGAGAATAATCTTCATAATATGTCTTCTTCATATTATGAATCCAGATTCCCTGATTCAAAATAATTGACAGGAACCCTAAAAGAAGAACAAAGGTTGCACCTTTCATAGATATCTTGATATGAATGCAAATATAACTAAAATAAATATCAATGATTATTCAATTATGAGATAATAGTTAGAATACATTATAGCCATCACCAGTAATTTTGTCACACATTAAAATTTAATAATATGAAAAAAAGTTATTACCTACTTACTTCGCTGCTAATTACAGCCATTTTATTCTCTTGCCAATCAATATTTGACCAAGAAAGTAAAGTTTCTAACAATCCTCAGGATTATATAGGACAACTCCACAATGAAGGTATGGATTATATTTTAAATGAAATAATCAAACTACCCAAAACGAAATCAGGAACAAAATTTTTTGATATCCAGTATATCAAAAAAACGACTATTTCCTTTATGAAAAAGAAAGAACTACTCAATAAACAGATTACAAAATCTGCATATAACGATACTTTTCCTGATTCTCTCAATTTCTCTGATGTTCCAATATCTAATCTTCAAAAAGACTATCTTATTCGTTTAATTGACATTTTAACAGTACCAAAAGAGGCTGATATAAAAACTGTTACAAACAACATCATAGAACTTGAAAACGAAATACTACAAAATAATAATCTTGGAGAAAATGAATGTTTTCCTATTCTCTGTGGTTGTTCTGTTGCACGCTATTCTGCAATATACTGGAATGAAAATTTAGAAAAATGGAGAGTAAATATTTTAGGGATAAATAAATCTCAACAAAAAACTATAACAACTAAAAGCGGAGATCCGGAAGAAGGCTTTTGGGATGGTGTATGGGATATTGCAAAAGAAGATGCTATTGGTGCTGCCTTAGGCGCTCTTGGAGGAGCTAGTATAGGTGGTATAGGAGCTGGTCCCGGTGCTATTGGCGGAGGATGTATAGCTTCTGGAACAGAAGCTGCACACAAAATATTTTAAATAGAACAAAATGAAATATATTTTAAAATGGATTTTATTTGCCATTCTTATATATGCATTCTTCTTTCTATCCAATTTAATAATAGAAGGAGGTAGTAAAGATTTAACAAATCTCATTTATAGGAGTCTTATGTTATCATGGCCTTGTCTATTTTTTTTCATTTGTACTTCTAGATACATACAAAAAAAACAGATTATATATAAAGAATTTTATTCCTTTTCATTTATATTCTATATTATACAGTCATTGATATTTTATAAATCAAACATAGTGAATAATCTAAATAAAAACTATATATTATCCAATATAGAAGCAATATTCTTAACTTTTACAATCATATTAATTGTAGTAGGTATTGTGAAATATAAAATAAAAAAGTAGTTATTATCAGAATTAGCCTATTACATCTTAGTTGAATAGGCTAATTCTAAGATTATATTATTTTCAATGAGAAAGAGATTCAATTTTCAACAAAAATAGAATACTGAGATCTTTACTAATCTAACATTAGCAAGCTTACTATTTTTATTTCCTTTAATATCAAATAGAACAAATTACATATACATAAAAGAAATATTAGTTTTTAGTACCTGTGCAATTCTCATATTACCCCATTTATTATCCAAAAACAAAATACATATACAGATATACGACATCTATATTATCATAGGAATTGTTTATATCACTTCACATATAAACAATTGGGAAAAAGACACTTATACAATAATTTCCTATCTTATCTTATTTTACTCAATATCAAAAACAAAATGGAATATTAACATTTTACGACTAATCATATCGATAAGCACCATTCATGCTGTCATGTCAATTGTCAATAATTATACAATGCCTTTAATCGGTATAATGGGAAACTCAGGTATAACAGGTATATATTTAGCTATAACCTATCCTATCGGATTTTATTTACTTCTAAACAGTAATACTATACATAAAATAATATTTGGAATACTATTACTTCCAATCATTCTTACTATATTCCTAACAGATTCAAGAAATGGTATTCTATCAGTATTAACATGCAGTATACTAATTTACTGCAACAATAGTAATTCATTTATAGAATATATCAAAAAAATAAACCTCAAACAATCTATTATTTTTGCTCCAATAATAATCTTACTTAGCATATTCTCATTATATAATCTAATTAACCATAGAAAAGATTCGGTAGATGGCCGAATTCTTATATACAAAATAACTACAAATATGATATTCAACAGACCTATATCTGGTTTTGGTTATAATACATTTTATTCTATATATCCGGAATATCAAATGACCTACTTTAAAAAGAACCCTGACAGTAAATACATAAAATTTGCTGACAACACAAAATATGGATTCAATGAAATACTACAAATAGGAGCAGAATATGGAATAATTGGTATAATATTAACCTTCGTTTTCACAATATACTTATTTACGATTAAAAATGAAAAAAATAAATTCATCGTCTCTCCTGTAAAATATACAATACTATCTATTTTTCTTCTTTCACTATTTAGTTATCCACTCAGAAGGGTTGAAACATTATTAACAATAACAACCTTTACAGGTATATTAGCATCTTTTGATAAGAGATTTTTGCTTTCATTCAACAGAACACATCATAAATTAATAATTATATCATTAGCGATTTGCTACTTTGAAATTATAAACACGACAATTAACAGGAATTATGCTTACACTATTTGGCAAGAATCAAAAAAGACTTCAATACCTGATAAAGAAAAACTTTTAATTTACAATTCGATTGAAGATAAATTAAAATATGACACTCTATTTCTATATGATTACGCGGTTATATTATCTAACTGTAATAAAAATGAGGAAAGTAATATTTATTTCGAAAAAGTATTAAAACATATGAACACTTCGTTCATTTGGATACTAAAAGGAAACAACTATAAAAACACTAATAATTTCAACAATGCTCAAAACTGCTATATACATGCATTTAAAATGGTTCCAAACAGAATATTTCCTTTATATCAGTTAATGCTATTATACAAAGAATACAATAAAAAAAATGAAATGATAAAAACCGCCAAGTTAATCAAAGATTTTAAGATCAAAATACCATCTTACACAACACTAAAAATAAAAGAAGAAGCAAATGAAATCATTTCAATATACAACAAATAAAAAAACACTTATAGTATTATTATCTATAACAATATCAATTTGTACAATTAATACATTAAACAACAATTACAGTATACTATCTTATAGCAGAAACAATAAAGAGCTAAAGAAAGTTTTAAAGCACTATAAAAACGACAACAAAAAATACAATGCTGTACTATTTCTAATCAAGAATATGAAGAATAAATATTCTTACAAATTAATAGTCAAAGATACATTAAACAGAAAGAATAATTTCTGTTTATTTGATACACATATAGATAAGAATAATTATCAATCTATATTAGACTCTTTAAACTTTCATTTAGAGATAGATTCCATAAATGATATGGAACACATTAATGCTCAATATTTAATAGAAAATTGTGACTACGCATTTTATGCATGGGAAAACTTCCCATGGTCTAAGGGATATACAAAAAGTATATTTTATGAATATATCCTTCCATATAGAATAAATAAAGAAAATCTAGTAGACTGGAGATCATTCTTTATAAAACGATATAAACCAATGATTGATAGTATGAAAAATGAGAAAACAATAAAAAACATCTCCCAATTAATCATTAAAGATATAAATAAGCAAATATCTTACTCCTGTGATGCTTTAAATCTTAAACCCTCATTAGATTATAAAGAAATTCTCTATTACCAAAAAGGTAATTGTTCCATTATAGCCGATATTATAGTATTAGCATTACGATCTATGGGTATAGCATCAACTAAGGACTATATCCCATTATGGGGAAGTACAGATAATGGCCATACAGAAGTTGTCTATTTCGATGAATGCTGCAACCCTGTAATGCTACAAACAGGAAATTGGCTAGCCGCCCATCCACCTAAAATATTTAGACAAATATATTCAATAACAGAATCAAGTAATACTGAACAATTCGACAATAACAATTATATAGATGTAACAAACAATTATATACCAACAACAGATATCAGAATTTCAATAAAATCTATACCCGAAGAGGTCTATTTGGCAGTATACAATAATAATAAATGGAAAGAAATCTCTAAAGGAAGTCTATTTGAAAAACAGTTATACCTTTTTCATAATATGGGACGATCTATTATATATTTACCAATCACTAAAACAAATTACAATGGAATAAAAGCAATTGACAGTCCTCTTTCGGTAGACTTTCTCGGTAATATCAGAAAATATAAAATAAACAATGAGAGTAAGGTAGATATTAATCTCACCCAATATCTATCAAAAATTCACATTATAGACAATATTGATAATTATGAATTGGCTTACTGGAACATTAGCCATTGGAGTTCAATTCCTATTTCAGAAAATAAAAATACAGGATTCAATGCACATCAAGTTCCATCAAATACTATATATACAATATTAGATAAAAGAAATTTCAGGTTAAAAGGAAGAATCTTTACATACGATAATAACATCATAATATGGTAATATTCTTTTCTATATTTTCTTATACTCAATCAATTTATATATATTAGAGAGTTTTATAGAGTATCAAAAAGCAAAAACAAATGTCTATGAATAGATATATATTACCTACAACAATATTCTTTATTGGAATATTAATTCTAAGTTTCGCTAAAAACTTATTCTTTGGGTTTGAAGCTCAATTCTTCTATGCAATTGAAAGTACTTCATATTGGTTCTTTTTCATTATCATTTATACACGGTGCAAAAGAAAAAACAAAATACTCTATCTTGAATATATCATCTGGTTGCTTCTTTCTTTTGTATCCAGTACAGCAATTAACTACTTTAGGGATATATATACAGAAAGCAACGAAAGTAATACAATCATATTACGATCATTAGTAATGAATATTTTCCTGTTCTTTGTTACCTTACTATTATTGATATATAAAAAGAACAACGATATTTGAATACCTTACAAAGAAACGAATCTTCTTGCATCCTATTCAATATCCATTTTCCGGATCGCGTTCAAACTTTGCCTTCTTCAGTTTTCTGTTGATCGCTTTGGAAGTACGAAAGTTAAGCCCTTTTACAGTGATCGACTCGGCACGTATCTCGTTCTTCTTTTCTACAAAGCGACTTTCGGCTGAAACAGAGAAAGTCCCGAAATCATTCAGACAAACGTCAAAGCCCTCTTCCAATAGCTCGATTATGGAATCTTCTATCAGCATCCACGAACGGGATAACTCCGCCCGAAGCGGTGCCGAACCATGCGAAATATGGTCGAATAACTTATCTTTATGAATTGTTCCGCGACTGACAACTTGCGGATAATACCCTTTTACTTTCTCCCCTTCCTTATTCAGATTGTCATAAATAGGAGTAAATTTATACCTTATACTCATGGATTTACTTTTTATATCAGATTGTACAGTTATACTTCATTTTCTTAATCATCCTCCTAAAGATAGACTTTTATTTTCAAGCTCTCCATACATATTCATATAAATATGCCATTCAGAAGTTACATAACAAGTATTACTCACATTACAGGAAAGTATCTTCAGACAAACGGGAAACTATTTCCTGGTATATAACAAACTATACATACCTTGTACACCTTATCGCATATAAGTAGTACAGGATATCACATATAAGGTGTACAACATATCAGACATTAGTACTACAGCATATAAATAGTTTGTAATATACCGGGAAATAGTTTATCATATAATAAAAATTAGTTTTTAGTAAGACAACCGATAGTTCATCGGTTAATGGCCCGGGTAAAGACAAAAAAAACGAGGATACCTATGCAGATATCCTCGTCCCCTTTTATATACAAGCTTGTTATCTTCCGATAATCCCCAGTTTGGAATCATTGATAAAATCAATGATATGCTGTATTTCATCACTCATCGGCACCTGGTCCTTGATCATCAGCAAGGCATCAAAAAGGCTGGTGTTACCCTGATAAATGATGCGGTAGGCATGGCTGATATGTTTAATAACCTTATCGCTTACCCCCTGGTGTGACAGGATGAAAGAATTAACGCCATAATAAGTAGTCGGTTCCAGAGCAGCCACAATATAAGGAGGAACGTCTTTACGGAAACGGCAACCGGTCTGTGTCATCGACCAGGTACCGACACGGCTACCCTGGCTTGCCAAGACGTTTCCGCCGAAGATCGAATAATCTTCAAAGAAACAATTACCGGAAACCTTGCTACCGTAACCCAATACGCAATGGTTTCCGATATGTGTATCGTGTGAAATATGCACCCCTTCATGTAGGAAATTACCATTACCGATAAAGGTCTGCCCTTCCGGAGTCGTAGCACGGTTGATCACTACGTTCTCACGAATCACATTATCGTCACCGATAACAACCAGCGTACTGTCGCCTTTATATTTGAAATCCTGAGGTTCTGCCGCAATAACAGCCCCGTTGAATACACGGTTGCCTTTCCCCAGACGTGCACCACTCATGATACTGGCATGAGGCATGATCTCGCAATTATCGCCGATCTCGACATTCTTATCGATGTATGCAAACGGATGAACAGTAACGTTCGCTCCCAGTTTTGCACCGGCATCTACATAAGCTAACGGACTAATCATAATAATCTAAGTTTTAATGGTTATTACTCTCTTCCTCCACCTACAGCACTATACAGGTTGATAACAGCCTGCATACGCTGAACGTTGTCGGATACTTCTGTCAATTGTGCACTCAAAAGGCTCTGCTGGGCCGACAGAATCTCCAGATAAGTGGACTCAGCCGACTGGAACAACGCTTTCGTATATTCTACAGCTTTTTCCAGTTGTGCGATCTGTTCTTTATCCTGAACCAGCATTTTATTGGTTGCATCGTACAGATGCAATGCGTCGCTCACCTCTTTTCCGGCCTGGAGGATAGCCTGCTGATAATTCATCTGAGCGATCTTCTCTTCCGCTTTCGACACTTTCAGGTTAGCCATCAGCTTGCCGTTGTTGAAGATTGGCTGTGCAAGAGATGCCAATGCCTGGAACATGAATTGTCCCGGATTGGAAACTGTAATACCTGAACCATTCGTCCAACCGGCAGTAGCCGTAATATTCAACCCCGGATAGAAAGCAGCACGTGCTTTGTTCGTTGTATAATAAGCGCTTGCAAGCGACATTTCTGCGATCTTCACGTCCGGACGGTTTTCCAGCAATTGCAAAGGTACACCTGCCATCAGTTCTTCCGGAATATATTGATCTTCCAATCTGCCACGTTCGATCTGCTGGGGGGCTTTCGCCAACAGTACCGACAATGAGTTTTCTACTTCACGAACCTGACGTTTCAGGTTGATCAGTGAAGAAGAAACCTGATGGTATACGGCTTTCATCTGTACAACGGCTGCTTCGGTGGTCATACCTGCCTCCTTCATAGCTTCCATCGCGCGTACATTTTCTTTATAGATATCGACCGTTTCTGTTGTAATCTCTACCTGGCGATCGAGCATCAGCAAAGTAAAATAGGTATTGGCGATACCGCTGATAAGCTGTGAACGTACTGCCTGCTGTGAATACTGGCTTTGCAGATAGATCGTTTTCTGGTCGCGGCTTGCATTCAGCAGCTTACCGAACAGATCGACTTCCCAGCTTGCTGCTGCCGGTAAGGTATATGCTTTGGCAAAACTGGAACTTCCGATCGTCGTGGTCGAACCTTGCGGAGCCAGATTCAGAGACGGCAGGAAAGATAAACGGGCGGCTGTCAGCAACGCTTTCGACTCTTCCACACGGAGAATTGCAGCCTGCATATCCACATTGTTTGCCAATCCTTCTTCAATCAAAGACTGCAGTTTCGGATCACGGAAAATATCCGTCCAGGGTATATTTCCCATATTGGTCGTATCGGCAGCCAGGGTGTCCGTTACTGATACCGGATCACGGTAAATACCGGCGGTCTCTATCGTATCAGGACGGTCGTATGCTTTGTAAATGTGGCAACTGCTCAGCAGAGCGGTTGCACACATCATATATATAACTTGATTTTTCTTCATTGTCTTCTCACTTATTTTTTAGCGTACTGTTCTATTTCCGTATTCAGATCACTGTTGTCCAGATCTTCCCATTCGATCGGTTTCAGTCTTTCCTGCAAGTACTGGAAGACCACGAACAGTGCCGGAACGATGAGGAGCTGGAAGACCATACCGACAAACATACCGCCGATAGCAGCAGTACCCAAAGTACGGTTACCGTGTGCACCTACACCAAAAGCGAACATCATAGGCAACAAACCGACTACCATTGCCAGAGAGGTCATCAGGATCGGACGCAGACGAGCGGCAGCACCTAATACCGCAGCCCAGGTAATACTCATACCCATACGGCGACGTTCGAGAGCAAACTCTACGATCAAAATAGCGTTCTTTGCCAACAGACCCATCAACATGATCAATGCGATCTGCATATAAATGTTGTTCGACATCGTTCCCAGAATCATCTTCAATGCCGGAATGCTACCTAAAGCAGCCCAACCTTGTACAAACAGGAAGCTACCCATCAAACCAAACGGTATTGAAAGCATTACCGCCAACGGAAGAATGTAACTTTCATACTGTGCACTCAACAACAGGTAGACGAAAACGAAACAAAGGATAAAGATCAGACCGGTTGTGCTTCCGCTTGTCTCCGCTTCTTCACGGGCCATACCTCCTAATTCATAACCGAAACCAGTAGGAAGTGACGTACTTGCGACTTCTTCGATTGCTTTCAACGCCTGACCGCTGGTAAAACCTTCGGCTGGGGCAACCATCACTTTCAAAGAGGTGTACATATTGAAACGGCTGATAATATCCGGTCCATATACTTTCTCGATCGTAATGAATTGGGAGATCGGAGCCATTTCGTCACCGTTCCTTACCTTAATGTTCTTCAAAGACTCCATATTGGCTCTCATAGAAGGATCAGCCTGCACCATTACACGGTACATCTTACCGAAACGGTTGAAATTGGAGGCATACAAACCACCATAATATCCTTGCAGAGTCAAAAGAATATCGCTCGGACTGATACCAACTTTCTTACAAGCTGCCGCATCGATATCGATCATATACTGCGGGAAGTTCGGATTGAAAGTCGACTGGGCCGATTTGATTTCCGGACGATTCGTCAATGCAGCCATATATTCTTTGGAAACAGAGAAGAATCTATCCAGGCTACCACCTGTCTTATCCTGCATGTTCAACTCGATATCGCTGGATGCCGAATAACCCGGGATCATAGGCGGAGTAAAGAACAAAACCTGTGCATCTTTTATTACTTTCTGGGCACGCATAAACAAACTGGCATAAACCACATCCGAACTTTGTGTCATCGAACGTTCTTCCCAGTCCTTCAATTTGATGATGAAAGAACCGTAAGACGGTCCCTGGCCACCGATAAAACTGAAACCGGTAATTGCCGTACGCGATTTAATTGCAGGATCGGAAGCGATCAGGCTATCGACACGTTGCATGATTTCCTGCGTACGTTCCTGAGAAGTACCCGGAGGCAATGTCACAGCTCCCATGATCGTACCCGTATCTTCATTCGGTACCATACCGGTCGGCGTTACCTGCATGAAGAAAATCAGCAATGCAATAGAAGCAGCTACCGTACCAAATGCCAGCCATTTCTTCTGGATGAAAAACAAGACACGCTTCTTATAACCTTTCAGCAACGAATCGTATGCCACATTGAAAGAGGTATGGAAACGGGATATAAAAGTAGATTTCTTTTCGCCATGTTCATCGTGAGGTTTCAGGAAGATAGAACATAGTGCCGGACTCAGCGTCAATGCATTCAAAGCTGACAAACCGATTGCAATAGCCATCGTCACACCGAACTGACGGTAGAATATACCGGCCGTACCTCCCATGAAACTAACAGGGATAAACACGGACATCATCACCAGTGTAATTGAAACGATAGCACCGCCAAGTTCACTCATCGCATCGATAGATGCCTGCTTCGCCGATTTATAACCCTGGTCCAACTTGGCATGGACCCCCTCGACGACGATAATCGCATCATCGACCACAATCGCAATGGCAAGCACCATCGCACAAAGTGTCAGCAAGTTTACACTAAACCCGATCAACGACAACAGGAAGAAGGTACCGATCAGGGCCACCGGAATAGCAATAGCCGGAATCAAGGTCGAACGCAAATCCTGCAGGAAGATATAAACAACGATAAACACCAGAATAAATGCTTCGAGTAAGGTCTTCAACACTTCATGGATAGAGGCATACAGGAAGTCGTTGGCATTCATGGAAACTTCCACCTTCATTCCCGGCGGCATCGTCTTTTCCGATTTCACCAACAGTTCCTGAATTTCATTGATAGTCTCCGTAGCATTCGTTCCAGGCATCTGGTAAACAATACAGGTAACAGCGCTATGTCCGTTTACTTTGTTGACAAAGTTATAGGTCAAACGTCCCAGTTCAATGTCGGCAATATCTTTCAGGCGGAGCACCTCGCCATCGGCAAGAGCTTTTACAACAATATTCTCAAACTCATCAGCCGTCTGCAAACGTCCTTTATAACGGATAGTGTACTGGAACGTCTGATTTCCCTGTTCGCCGAAAGAACCCGGAGCTGCTTCCACGTTCTGTTCTGCCAATACGTTGGAAACATCGTTAGGTACAAGTTTGTATTGTGCCATCACATCCGGTTTCAACCAGATACGCATAGAGTAGTCGGTACCCAACACGTTAGCATCACCCACACCAGGAACACGTTGTACTTCCGGGATCAGGTTGATCTTTGCGTAGTTTTCAAGGAACTTCTGATCGTAACGGTCTTCTGCATCGTAAACGGCAAAAACGATCAACATGGAGTTCTGACGTTTCTGGGTCGTCACACCGACCTTTGTTACTTCAGCGGGCAACAGACCCTGAGCCATAGATACACGGTTCTGCACATTGACAGCCGCCATATCGGGGTCTGTTCCTTGTTTAAAATATATGGAAATATCGGCAGAACCATTGTTCGAGGCATTGGATGTCATATACATCATGTTCTCAACCCCGTTTATCTGGTCTTCCAAAGGTGCGATCACACTATTCAATACAGTCTGCGCATTGGCACCTGTATAAGTGGCCCGTACCGAAACGGTAGGGGGGGCAATGTCCGGATATTGGGTAACAGGCAGTGTGAGCAAACCTAATATACCCAGGATGACAATCAAGATGGAGATCACCGTTGAAAGCACCGGACGGTTAATAAATCTATCTAATTTCATATTTTACTTTTTTATATACGGAAGAATCGGACGGGAACCCGGTTCTTTCTATACCTTTAATTAATTAAAAGCTGTTTTTAAATTTCCTTCGCTCTGGTCTTTCATCGCCTGCTGAAATTTTTCAGCCTGTTCGCTTTTAGTGATTGGCTTAATTTCCTGACCGTCATGCAAACTTTGGACACCTTCGACAACGATCTTGTCGCCAGCCTTCAATCCTCCGGTCACCAGGTAAACCTGTCCGTCGCTCAAAGGAGATACCTGAATTTCCGTATTCTTGATCGTATTATCCGATTGTAGCACATATACAAATTTCTTGTCCTGGATTTCAACCGTAGCAGACTGCGGGATCATAATGATGTCATTCATTGTATAAGGGAATACAACATTTCCCGTACCACCGCTTCGCAGGATATTCTTGTCATTGGGGAATACGGCACGCATACTTACCGAACCGGTAGACTGGTCGATCACACCGCTGACAGCATCGATCTTTCCTTTTTCATCCAGCATAGTACCATCTGCCAATTGTAACTGAACGGCCGGCATCTTATCCAATTGTTCCTTCAAAGTACCGCCAGCCTTCGTCAGCTGCAACAATTCTTTTTCCGTCATGGAGAAATAAACATATACCTCTCCGATCTCCGAAACTGTCGTCATCGGACTGGAGATAGACGGACTGACCAAACTTCCGATACGATACGGGAAAGTTCCGACAACACCGTTGGATGGGCTGGTTACCGTACAAAAATCCAGATTTTGTTTTGCGCTCACCTTAGATGCTTCCGATTGTGCCAAAGTGGCTCTGGCCGAAGCAAGCTGGTTGACAGCGGTCTGATACTCAAAAGAGCTGATAATGGACTTATTATACAACTCTTTCTTATTCTTCTCGGTCAACTCCAACGTACTGACATTTGCCTGTGCCATCTCTACCGCAGCTTTCGCCTGATTGTAGGCGGCTTTATACTGTGTCGGATCGATTTCAAACAAGGCCTGTCCTTTACGCACAGTTGCCCCTTCATCAACACATAACTTAACAATAAACCCTGATACCTGTGGACGAACTTCGATATCCTGCGTACCTCTGATGGTCGCGGGGTAAGAGGTTGACTGGTCGGAAGAAGAAGAATTAACGGTCATTACAGCATATTCACTGTCGCCTAACTTCATACCCCCCTGGCTGTTTCCACAGGCGGTTAATAAAAACACTCCCACTGCAAATAACGCAATTTGCCTTAATTGGGTAATAGTAGTTCTCAACATTTGTTTATTCATAATTATAATTTAATATATTTCTGCCTATTAATAGTTTCATACTTTTTATTTGAAGGCTTGTATTATCAGGCTCGACAACAGGGGACTCATATCCTAAAAAACGTACAAATGTAAAATCTTTTTATTGTACTTTTCCCGTTTATACATTCTTTTATACTAAAAAATAGCTTTATTTATATGTAGAGATCAAACAGATAGCCAATATTTTGACGGATCGAAAGTAAATTAGTCCAAATTTGCATATATTCTTAAAACGAGGTTTGCTTATTCAATAATTTAGTTTAAATTTACAGCTATCTATAAACTTAATTAATCAATAAGCTGATGGGACCAAAGTTTTCAATTTCGGAAGTATGTAGCACTTCATGGCAACGGACCAAAGCTCAGATATGGGTTTTGTCCGGATTATTGATCGGTATGACCATAATTTCTTTCACTCTAAGTGCATTTGCTATGCCTATGCAGAAATCCATAGTGGGTACAATCGTTATCAATCTGATTAGTTGTATTATCTCATGTATCTTTGCTCTGGGATACATGAAAAACATATTCCAGACTCTGGATGGAGAAGAGCCGCAGTTTTCGGCCTACGGCCAGCAAGCCCGTAAAATCATCACTTATTTCGTGGCTAATATTTTTATGGGGATCATCGTCCTGTTCGGTATCTGCCTGTTCGTTATCCCGGGTATATACCTGGCCATACGGTTACAGTTCTTTACAGCTTTCATTGTTGAAGAAGATGCCGGGATCATCGAATCGTTGAAACGCAGCTGGGAAATAACCCGCGGACAAGAAATGCCGTTGTTTTTACTTATGCTGGCAATGATCGGTATTTTTATACTGGGACTTATCGTGCTGGGGATAGGAATTTTTGTAGCAATGCCTCTTATCTATGTAATGTATGGCTATGTTTTCCGTAAACTTAATGCACCTTTGCAAATTATTGAAGAATTATAAATTGAATAACACTAAACAGCCCGTAGATTTCTAAAGTCTACGGGTTACTTATGATAACAAAATTGCCCTATGGGGAAGACTTACAGAATTAAAGACATTGCAGAATTATCCGGTGTATCCACCGGAACTGTCGACCGCATATTACATAACCGCGGAAAAGTATCGGAAGAAGCACAGAAGAAGGTTGAAAAAGTTTTAAAAGAGATAGACTATCATCCGAATCTGATAGCCCGTTCGCTGGCACTTAAAAAGAAGTATAAGTTCATAACACTGATACCTTCTTTTGCACAAGGCGAATACTGGGCCAAACTGTCCGAAGGGATCAACAAAGCAGAGCAGGAACTATTCAGTTACAATATCGAGGTCGACCGAATGTTCTTCAACCAGTATGATAAAAGCAGTTTCGACAATCTGATACCGAAAATCGAAGAGGCCGATTGTCAGGGAGTGATCATAGCCACTCTTTTCAAAGAGAGTGTCATCCAGCTCACTCAGCAACTCGATAAGCTGGAGATACCCTACGTACTGATCGATGCCTTTATCGAAAACACAAACTGCATCGCTTATTACGGAACCAATTCCTATGATTCCGGATACATTGCCGGACGACTGCTTTTCGAACAGATACAACCGGAAGATAACATTGCCATTTTCCGCTTTATCCGTAAAGGAGACATGCATTCGACACAGGTGATGAAACGCGAAGAAGGTTTCCGTGACTATCTGTACGGTCATGATTTCCTGGGGAAAATATATCCGGTACATATCCATGCCGACGAATCGGAGGAAAATAAAGAGATACTCGACTCTTTCTTCGCAACACACGAAGAGATCAAGGCCGGTATTATCTTTAATTCCAGGGCACATGTACTGGGAGACTATTTCCGGAACCAGGATATCGACAGACATTTTAAACTGATCGGTTACGATGTGATCGACTCGAACCTGAATCATCTGAACGACGGATATATCACTCACCTGATCGCACAGCGTCCGGAAGTACAAGGATTCAATTGCGTCCGTGCATTGTTCCGCCATCTGGTGTTGAAGGAAAAAGTCGAACAAATCAACTACATGCCCATTGATATACTTATTAAAGAGAACATTAAGTATTACAACAACTATATTTAAAGGCATAAATTAATTATTTTTCTTCGATATTTTTTTTGTTTGACAAATAAATACTATACATTTGCATTCAATGTGTGCTCGCGCACATATTGGCGATAAAATGAAAATATCACAATAAAAATCATATATAAAATGGCTAATTTATTTTGTATTAAAGACAGAGTTGTCATTATTACCGGTGGAGCCGGTATCTTGGGTAGCGGAATCGCAGGCCATCTGGCTGAAGAAGGTGCTAAAGTCGTAATCCTTGACCGTGCCGTAGAAGCCGGTGAAAAGATCGTTGCCGATATTAAAGCAAAAGGTGGTGAAGCCTGTTTCTTCCTGACTGATGTTTTGAACAAAGAAACACTTGAACAGAATAAAAAAGATATCCTTGTCAAATATGGCCGGATCGACGCATTGCTGAATGCAGCAGGTGGTAATATGGCAGGTGCGACCATCGGTCCGGACAGCAATATATTCGACCTGCAGATCGATGCTTTTAAGAAAGTGGTAGACCTGAACCTGTTTGGAACCGTACTTCCGACAATGGTATTCGCCGAAGTAATGGCACAACAAAAAGAAGGTGCCATCGTGAACTTCTCTTCCGAATCGGCTCTCCGCCCGCTGACACGTGTTGTCGGATATGGTGCTGCCAAAGCTGCTATCTCTAACCTGACCAAATACATGGCTGGTGAATTGGCTATTAAATTCGGTGAAGGTTTGCGTGTAAATGCGATCGCTCCGGGATTTTTCCTGACGGAACAAAACAGAACACTGATGACCAACCCGGACGGTTCTTATACGGAACGTGCTAAATCAGTTATCGCCCATACACCGTTCAGACGTCTGGGTACACCGGATGAATTGTTCGGTACGATCCAGTATTTAATCAGTGACGCATCTAAATTCGTAACCGGAACAATTGCTATTGTGGATGGCGGTTTCGATGCATTCTCTATCTAATAATTCATAAACACGATACACTTATGTATTTATGCGAACAAACGTGGCGTTGGTACGGGCCGAATGATCCCGTCAGCCTCTGGGATATCAAACAGGCCGGAGCTACCGGTATCGTAAATGCCCTGCATCACATCCCCAACGGGGAAGTATGGACAGTGGAAGAGATCATGAAACGGAAAGAAATGATCGAAGAAGTCGGTCTAAGATGGTCTGTTGTAGAGAGTGTCCCTGTACATGAACATATTAAAACACAAACCGGAGATTTTCAAAAATATATCGATAATTACAAAGAAAGCCTACGTAACCTGGGTAAATGTGGAATCAATGTTGTTACATACAACTTTATGCCTGTACTCGACTGGACACGTACCGACCTGGCTTATACAATGCCGGACGGATCCAAAGCACTTCGTTTCGAACGTGCCGCTTTCATAGCATTCGACCTTTTCATCCTGAAACGTCCGGGAGCTGAAAACGACTATTCGGCAGAAGAAAAAGCGAAAGCAAAAGCCCGCTTCGATATAATGACGGAAGACGATCGCCTGTTGCTTACCCGCAATATGATTGCCGGTCTGCCCGGATCTGAAGAAAGTTTCACTGTCGAACAATTCCAGGAAGCATTAGACCGCTATAAAGATATCGATGCAGAAAAACTGCGTGCCAACCTTATCTATTTCCTGAAAGAAATCGCTCCGGTAGCCGACGAAGCCGGTGTCAAACTGGTTATCCATCCGGATGATCCTCCCTACTCTATTCTCGGTTTACCGCGTATCCTGAGTACGGAAGATGATTTCAAAAAACTGATAGAAGCAGTACCTAACAAAAGCAATGGCTTGTGCCTATGTACCGGTTCATTCGGTGTCCGCAGCGACAACGATCTGGCTGGTATCATGGAACGCTATGGCGACCGTATCGATTTCGTCCACTTCCGCAGTACACAACGTGATGCTGAAGGAAACTTCTACGAAGCAAATCACCTGGAAGGCGATGTAGATATGTATGGCGTAATGAAAGCGCTGCTTGAATTGCAACAAAAACGCGGTTGTTCGATCGCTATGCGTCCGGATCATGGCCACCAGATGATCGACGACCTGAAAAAGAAAACAAATCCCGGTTATTCCTGCATCGGCCGTCTGCGAGGTTTAGCTGAACTTCGCGGCTTGGAGATGGGTATAGCTAAATCTCTTTTTAAGAAATAACAGAGATAAATATTTCATTTCTTATTGATTTATATAGAAAAAGGTGTCCAATTCCGATTGGCGCCTTTTTCTGTTTTATCACTTGTCAATTCCACTACCCCGACCATTGAAAAGCATAAATAAATGAAAAAGAACTATAAAGTATTCCTGATTAGAACTTTAGACTGGATTGTTTTTTCTATTTTTGTCCAGCTAAAAAATTATTTTCATAATGCCTAAGATCTATAGTTACATATTATCATTTATTACACTCATAACACTAAGCACCTGTTCATCGGTACTATCAGTGCAATCACCACTACCAGTAACTGCTCAGGAAGTTGCAATCGCTCCTCCGGCAAGCGAAGTTCCACTTCCCAAAGTCGATTATATATTTCTTCCTCCTGCACCGGAATTAGGAAAAACAGAATATGCACGCAAAGATATTACAGAAGATTTCTCTCTCCGCGAAAAAGCAGATATAGCAGTCCCCGATCCCAAGTTACTTGCCAATGATAACTCACTGGTTATTGATCTGGCTCTTATCACTGAAGAAGATTATGCTTTCCCTTTACCCGGAGCAAAAGTCATATCTCCTTACGCCGGACGCAGAAGACATCATTCGGGTGTTGATCTGAAAACATGCGCTAACGATACGATAGTTGCAGCATTTGACGGCATTGTCCGTATGGCAAAACCTTATGCTGCTTATGGTAATGTAGTTGTCATCCGTCATTATAACGGATTGGAAACTGTTTACAGCCACAATTCCAAGAATCTTGTAAAAGTAGGTGAACGTGTAAAAGCAGGTGATCCGGTGGGATTAACAGGCCGGACCGGAAGAGCGACTACAGAACATCTACATTTTGAAGTACGTATCAACGGACAACATTTCGATCCCAATAAAGTTTTCGATCTGGAAAAACGTAAATTACATACCACTTGCCTGGTTGCAACCAAGACCGGAAGAAACATCGCTGTTAAAGCGGTCGATATATTACCGCACCAGCGTGCCGGTGAATACCAATATTCTTATGTAGGCATTCCGGTTTCTGATAAAAACAAGAAAATAAACTTATAATTCAGTCAATCAAGAAACAAAAAAAGGCTAATAATCAATGATTATTAGCCTTTTTTTGTGGAGCTGGAGAGATTCGAACTCTCGTCCAAACGAGGAACTAATCTGCTTTCTACATGTTTATCTTCGCCTTCGATTGTCGGGATCAAGCAAGACCGAAGCCACCCACTTAATCCTTATCCTCTAAATTTTCGTCCGAAACCCGAGGCTCATTTCAGACTATCTCCGATATTGCTGCACCACCTGATCGGAACGCTTCGGAGCAACAGCATCCGGGTGATGTCACGTCCCCACAACTTTTGCAGGGATTAAGCTTGAATCTACTATACTTCGATTAAGCAGCGAGAGCGTAATTGTTTTCGCCAGTTAATTGTTCGTTGTCTGAGATTTAAGTGCAAGCCAACCACGCACTACATGCTTACAAACCACTTCTGCCCGCTGTCTAAACCGGTCAGCCCCATGATTTGTGAGTACAAAGATACGAAGAATCTCCATATCTCTGTACTCTATTTAGTTTTTTTATTCTATTACCCCTATTTCACGGAACCAGTCTTCAGCCCTGTCAGGCCATTCATTGACAGCCGCCCCCGTGTCCCTCAAACCGTAACCATGTCCGCCTTTGCTATACAAGTGCATCCAGACAGGAACACCTGCCTCTTTCAAGGCATAATAATAGAAAAGGCTACTGTTAATATAAGATTTATCATCTTCCGTCTGAATCAACATAGTCGGTGGTGTAGCCGATGTCACTTTAATCTCCGGTGCTAACCCGAAGTTTTCACCGTCCAGATAAGCCGGATAGACCAACAGACAGAAGTCCGGACGACAGCTAACCTTATCTGCTGCATCGACTGCCGGATAGGTCCGCTTATCAAAGCTATTGCTAACCATAGCAGAAAGATGCCCCCCTGCTGAAAATCCCATTACACCGATACGTTGCGGATCGACATTCATCTCTTCTGCATGCGCTCTGACATAACCGATTGCACGCTGCAGATCCTGCAATGGTGCTTCATGTTTCTCACGGCCTTCCCGGCGAGGAACACGATATTTGACCAGTACAGCTGTTATCCCCAGATTATTCAACCATTCACAAACTTCATCTCCTTCCAGGTCGTAAGCCAGAATATTGTAGCCGCCACCAGGGCACACAACCATTGCCGCGCCCGTTGCCACTTCATCGGGAGCCGGATAAACCGTAATCGTCGGTTCACTCACATTGGTAACCCGCAAGACTGTTTCACCACCGGTTTTACCTCCGTCGGTATCAGCCTTTTCTATCAGCTTGGTTGTCTCACCCGGTGCCCCCTTCGGGAACAACAGGATCGGGTTATCTTGTGCCATAGCTGAACCTATTAAACAACTTGCCCCAACAAGCAGGAGCATACATTTTCTGATCATACACTACACTGTTTAAAGAATTTATAAGAACCATTATTTTTGAGGGAAATTCGGACTATACAGCATTGTCTTTTCCAATGTCATCAATTTACCATCTTTCACAAAAGCTTCTCCTCGTTCGGAAAGATGTTTAACCATCTCTTCACGGAGTTCTTTCAGTTGTTTACCATACTTGGGTTTTGAAGAACAATCAACCAGTTCACCCGGATCTTTTGCCAGGTCGAACAACTGTTCTTTTCCATTATGGAGATTCCATACATATTTCAGTTTACCATCCGTCAAAGCACACCAATAATTATCTGCACTGTAACAGGTGGCATGTTCCATGTCGATATATTTACGCCATTCATTTCCACGCCCCTGTACCAGCTTCAGCAACGAGCTTCCGTCCATATCGGGAGGAACTGCACCGCCTGCCAGATCAATAAAGGTAGGCAGGAAATCACGAAGTTCAACGGGTTGCTCGATCTTCGTTCCAGCCGGAACAATTTTATCAACATACGATGGCCATTTTACAATATACGGAATATGAGCCGAACCTTCATACGGATAAGTTTTTCTCCAATGATAATGATCCCCCAGCATGTCTCCATGATCAGCTGTAAAGCAAATTACAGCATCATCATACATACCTTTCTCTTTCAATGCAGCGATAATCTGTCCTATCTGATCGTCGATGAAAGTAATATTTGCATAATAATGCCTTCTTGAATTAACGGCATATTCGTCTCCAAAATTACCAAAAGGAGCATCGGATGCAACCTTCTCCGGATCGAGACGTTCTGCATACCGGCCACACCAGTCACCTATAAACGGTTTGGGTATTTCTGTATTCTTATACATATCCAAATAACGCTTCGGTGGGTCATAAGGACTATGAGGGCGAGCAAAAGATACTTTCAGGAATAAAGGCTTATCATTATCATAATTACGGATAAGTTCACAGGCTGTCTGTCCGGTCCAGGTAGTCGGATGCAAATGTTCTTCCAGTTTATAAATACCGGCGCCGTGATCATTCCAACCAATGCCTGTCAAGTCCGGATTCTTCCCCGGAGCATTCAACTGGAACCATTCGCGATAATCGCTGATAAAGTCTTTTGATTCAACTCTACCGCTTTCGTCGATTAAAGTGGCATGGAAACCATGAAGAGCCTTCTGTGGGAACCAATGCATCTTTCCAACGCCAAATGTAAAATAACCCAGATTACGCAACATCTGAGGCATTTCATATTTATACTGTTCCGCCATTCTGCCATAGCCTAACATACCATGATGCCAGGGAGACAAACCAGTCAACAGACCGGCACGTCCGGGCGTACTACTGGGAGCTGATGAATAACCGTTTACAAACAAAGTTCCTTCTGCTGCCAATTTATCCAGATTAGGAGAAATCACAGCTTTATTCCCCATACACCCCAATGCATCTCCACGATGCTGGTCGGTCATAATAAAAATGACATGGGGTTTCTTTTTCATTTCCTTTTGTTCTTTGTTTTGTTCATTTAAGGAAGAAGCAGCAGATTGAGCGGAATGATTAAATCCGACTCCTGCACCTGCTAATAGTGACGATTTAAGAAAGGCTCTTCTTTTCATTATATGTTTTTCTATGAATACTGATTCAGATAGCGAAGATAAATATCTTATTTGATTCGTGCAATCAGAAGAAGGTTAATATTATCGGGAAGAATAAAACAAAAAAGGAGTCCACTCTTTCGAATGAACTCCTTCTACCTTTCAGCTCTCGCTTACTAA
>NZ_BMPB01000014.1 GCF_014647375.1 Parabacteroides faecis | reverse complement strand
TTAAAACCGACGGCAAATGGACCTGTAACTATACCAGCCCTATTGATGACTGATGGTTTATAGCTGAATAGTTCAAATCTTTCTAAAAGTGAACTATCCCATTATCAAAGAAACTTGGCTATTACAAGCCTTATATATACTACCTAGTCTGTGACGTCAAAATATTTGACAATTGCGTGTCAATATATTTTACAGTTTACATGTGCTTTATTTTTGTAATTATTGATAATCAATAAGTGATTAAATGTGGCATGCCATTTGCTCTTCTATTTACATGATGAAAATGCAAATAACAACCAAATATGGATTACGGGTTATAGGACTGTTGCTTTTAGGCTCGGTAGTCACAGCACATGCCCGGGATTCTTGGACTGTCGACTCCTGTATGCGTTATGCTATAGAGAAGAACCTGACGCTGAAAAACAGTCGGCTGGATACCCGTATTGCCCGTGAGGATTTTACTGCTGCAATCGGCGACTTCCTCCCTTCTGTTAGTACCAATGGGGCGTTCGGAAAACGGATGGGACGTTCGGTAGACCCGAAGACGAATATGTACACCACCTCTTCTTTTCTGGAAAGCACGGTGGGAGTGGATATCTCCTTACCTGTTTTTGATGGTTTCAAGCGTATCAACCGGGCACAGTTTACCCGGTTGAACAGGCAATTGAGCGGCGTAACGGAGAAAGCGGAAGAGAATCGGGTGGCTTTTGAGGTGATGGATGCCTATTATGTGTATATCTTTGACAGGAAGATGAGCCTATTGGCTGCCGAACAACGGAAACTGAGTGAACGGTATCATGAACAGATGCTTGAATATGTGGACCTCGGTCTTCGTTCCCCGTCGGATCTGCAGGAGGTGAAAGCCCGGTTGCAGAGCGATATTTATCAGGAGACAGTGAAAAACAAGACGGAACGCTTGTCGTTTCTGGCATTGAAGGAATTGTTACAGATGCGTGATTCGGATACGTTATCCATTGCTGATGTAGATGCAAAGGGAGATGAACCGCCGCTCCTCAGTAATTATTCGGCTCCGGACGTCTATGCCGAGTCGGAGACGACACTTCCCGAATTCCGGATGATGGACCTGCGGGAACAGACATCACGGAAATCGCTGGCGATCGCATCCGCTGCTTTCTCCCCTTCGATCCGGGCAGATTTCAGCCTTTATTCGGGCTATTACGATACGGAACGTAATGCAGACGGGCACATCGTCTCTTTTGGACAACAGATGAAAAATAACTGGAATAAGTATATCGGTTTGCGGGTATCGTTCCCGATCTTTAGCGGTTTATCGCGCTTCACGGCAGTCCGGAAAGAACGTTTTCGCCTGCAACAGGTCAGAAATAATAACGACCGGCAACGTATATCCTTATATAAAGAGATAGAAGATGCCTGCCTTACTCTCCAGGCTTCGGCAGAAGAGTATCATCAGGCCGCTTTACAACTGAAGGCTTTGACTACCACCCTCAAAGAAAATGAGGAAAAGTGGGAGGAAGGTATGATTTCCGTCTTCGAGCTGATGGAGAAACGTAACCTGTATATTTCAGCCAGGGCGGAACTGGTTCGTACCAGGCTGCAGTACGATCTGAAGCATCGGATGATCGAGTTTTACCGTACCGGGTCGTTTTTATAAATAGTAATTGAATAAAAATATAGATACAGATATGAATAACAACACCATGGACACTCCGATCGAACGGAAGTCCCGTTTGAAGAAAAAACATATTTACGTTGTAGCAGGCGGTGTCTTCCTGCTTGTCTGCGTGCTTTACTTTATCTTTCGTGATACTTCTTCCTCCATGAAGGTCGAGAAAGAGCGCCTGACGATTTCCACCATCATCCAGGGTGAATTCAACGACTATATCCGTGTGATCGGTCAGGTCTTGCCGGACCGTATCATTTACCTGGATGCCATCGAAGGCGGTCGTGTGGAAGAACGCCTCATCGAAGAGGGAACGCAAGTCAAAGCCGGAGATGTCATCCTCCGCCTGAGTAACCCGCTATTAAATATCGGCATCCTCCAGAGCGAAGCCGACCTTGCCTATCAGGAAAACGAACTTCGTAATACCCGTATCAGTATGGAGCAGGAGCATCTGAGCCTGAAACAAGAACGTATCAATCTGAATAAGGACCTGGTACAGAAAGAACGCCGTTACAAACAATACGAACGTTTGTACAACAAACAACTTCTTGCCCGCGAAGATTATCTTTTGGCAAAAGAAGATTACGAAAGCTCACGCGACCAACTCGTCGTACTGGACCAGCGTATCAGTCAGGACGACCTTTTCCGCAGCAGCCAGCTGGAGAGCCTGGATGAAAATATCCGGAATATGAAACGAAGCCTGGCACTGGTTCGCGAACGTCTGGAGAATCTGAAAGTGAAAGCTCCCGTAAGCGGCCAGTTAGGTAACCTGGAAGCCCAGATCGGCCAGTCGATCGCCCAGGGAGAACGCATCGGTCAGGTAATTACCCCCGAACTGAAGGTAGAAGCCAGGATCGACGAGCATTACGTAGAACGTGTCATGCCCGGCTTACCCGCCAGCTTCGAACGTGAAGGAAAGACCTATGAGATGGAAATGACGAAAGTCTATCCCGAAGTACGCGACGGTCAGTTCCGTACAGACCTCCATTTTACCGGTGGCCGTCCCGAAAATATACGTGCCGGACAGACCTATCACCTGAACCTGCAACTGGGTGATCCGGTACAAGCTATCCTGATTCCCCGCGGTAGTTTTTATCAGGCAAGCGGCGGACAGTATGTATATGTAGTAGATGAAGACGAGACCACCGCCCGTCGCCGTCCGGTGAAGATCGGTCGTCAGAATCCACAATATTATGAAGTGACCGAAGGCTTGAAACCCGGAGAGAAAGTAATCATTTCAGGCTATGAACTGTTTGGCGAGAACGAACGTCTTATAATCAGATAATAAAAAAAGAAAAGTATGGATTACCTGTCCCAAGTCATTAAAAGCCAGAGGGCCCGTAAGTCACTTTCGGTGATCAATATCCTCGGTCTGTCCGTATGTATCTCGGCAGCGCTGCTGATCCTGCTCTATGTCCGGTTTGAACTGAGTTACGATTCTTTCCATGACGGTGACCGTATTTACCGTGTCGAAAGCCGCCTGTATGAAGGAAAAGTACTGACCGACAACTGGGCCACTACCTCTCTCGGACACGGGCCGGTCATGAGTCGTGAGATTCCGGGTATCGAGAAGTTCGTTCGCCTTACCGCACAGGACAGGGAACAGGTCGTTACCTATCAGGATAAACAATTTGCCGAAGAACGTTATTGTTTTACCGAGCCCGCTTTCTTCGAATTGTTCAACTTCCCGATAAAAAGAGGAGAGAAGACAGGTCAGCTGGTCCGTCCCAACACCGTCGTATTAACGGAAAGTGCTGCTCACCGTTATTTCGGCGAAGCGGAGCCGTTGGGGAAGATCCTGACATTCCGGACGGCAACGGCCGAGCAGCATTTTGAAGTCACGGGCATTATCGACCGGATGCCGGCAAACTCACATTTACATTACGACTTCCTCCTTTCCTATTCCACGATACCGAAAGAGCGGCAGGATATCTGGTATGTCCACGGCGTGTATACCTACGTCCGCCTGGAGCCGGGAAAGAATCCGCAGGAGATAGCCGATGCCTTTGCCGCCATCTCCGATAAATACAAGACAGCCGCTTTGAAGCATAAAGACTGGCGGGTGGAGTTGATTCCGTTGAGAGAGATTCATCTTACCCCACAGAAATCGTATGAGAAAGAGACGAAAGGCAGCCGTACTGCCGTCTATATCCTGTCGGTGATGGCGGTTGCCCTGTTGCTTATCGGCTGGGTGAATGCCCTGAATCTGATGGTCGCCCGTTTCCTGGAGCGGGGAAAAGAGTTCGGTGTACGTAAAGCCTTCGGGGCATCCCGCAAGCAGATACTTTTCCAGGGATTGCTCGAAGCCGGGATCGTCAATTCCCTGGCTGCCTTGATTGCATTAGGTTGGCTGGAAGTGCTCCTGCCCGTCGTCAATTCCCTGGCTACCTACGATTTTGGAGAGAATGCTCTTTTGCAGCCGGAGTTCTGGGTTACCGTGTCGGGTATTATCGTTTTGGGGACTCTCTTTACCGGTTTATACCCTTCTTATCTCCTGACACGCATCCGTCCGTCGGATATTATGCGCGGGAAACTCTTGCACAGCCGGAAAGGAAATAGGATGCGGAAAGCCCTGATCGTCGTGCAGTTCGTCGCCTCCTTTATTCTGATAACCGGGACTTTCGTAGTCATAGCTCAGGTCCGTTATATGCAGAATGAAACGGCTTCAGCAGCGATGAGGCAGATCGTCGTTCTGAAATATCCCTCTTTCACGGATGAATTGTCTGCAAAGATGGAGAGCTTTAAAAAGCACTTGAAACAAAAGACATATATCCGGCAGGTCACTGTCTCCGGGGCAGTTCCGGGCGTGGAGGTTGCCAATTATTTTACTAACCGTCCTTATGGAAGCGACCAGTCGGAAGTGAAACTGATCCAGATGTTTGCTGTCGATTACGATTATCTCTCTACTTATTCCCCCGATATGGTTTGTGGCAGGGGGTTCTCGGAAGAATACGGGGATGAACTGAATAAAGTGGTATTGAACGAGGAAGCTGTCCGTCTGTTGGGTTTTCCTTCCAATGAGGCTGCTCTCGGCCGGCAGTTGACGATGGAGGTGGTGGAAGAACCTCTCCAGGTGATCGGCGTAGCCCGTAATTACCATCAGCAGTCGCTTGCCGTACCGTACAAACCGATCATCTTCTTCATCAAAGAACGCGTACCGTTTATCGGGACACCTTATATCTCCATCCGTATGGACGGCACTGCCGATGCAGCTCGTCTGGCGGAGATCGAACAGGCCTACCGGGATTTCTTCCCGACTTCGCTGTTCTCTTATTTCTATCTTGACGATTTCAACAGGAACCAGTATCAGGAAGACCGGAATTTCGGATGGATGTTTGCCGGTTCGGCCTTGCTGGCTGTTTTTGTCGCTTGCCTGGGGTTGTGGACCGTCACACTTTTCTCCACCCTGTCGAGGGTGAAAGAAATAGGGATACGTAAGGTATTGGGAGCGGGGAGAGTAAATCTTTTTGTAGTTTTGACACGTGAGTTATTACTCCTGACGGTGGTCGCGTCTGTGATCGGTATTCCTGCCTCCGCTTTCCTGATGAACAACTGGCTCGAAGGCTATGCGTTCCATATCGTACTGCCTTGGTGGAGTTATGCAGTAGCGTTTGTCCTGTTGATGTGTATCGCCTTCGGGACCGTCGCACGGCAGGTATGGCGCATCATCCGCCTGAAACCGATGTATATTCTTAGGAGTGAATAATTTATAAACAAAGAAATATGATTAAAACAGAAAAACTGTCTATGCTCTTCACAACGGAAGATGTACAGACCAAAGCATTGAATGAGGTAAGCCTGGAGATAAAGAAAGGCGAGTTTGTCGCTATCATGGGGCCTTCGGGATGTGGAAAGTCCACCCTGCTGAATATCCTGGGAACATTGGATTCATCGACTTCCGGTAAATATTACTTTGAAGGCAAAGAGATAGATAAGATGAGCGAGAGCCAGCTGACTTCTTTCCGGAAAGGGAACATCGGCTTTGTCTTCCAGAACTTCAACCTGATAGACGAGCTGACGGTTTTCGAGAACGTGGAACTGCCGCTGGTCTATCTGAACGGAAAGAAAGCGGACCGGAAAAAGAAGGTAATGGAGGTATTGGACCGTATGAATATTGCCCATCGCGCCGGACATTTCCCGCAACAGTTGTCCGGTGGTCAGCAGCAGCGTGTCGCTATTGCCCGTGCCGTGGTGACGGACTGTAACCTGATCCTGGCGGATGAACCGACAGGTAACCTGGATTCTACCAATGGTGTTGAAGTAATGGAGTTGCTTAGCGAACTGAATCGGCAGGGGACGACGATCGTGATCGTTACCCACTCACAGCGGGATGCGAAATATGCCCATCGCGTGATCCACTTATTAGATGGAAAAATCGTATCGGAAGATAGAAACAATATTTCCATCAAATAATCAGATAACAACGAATATGATCATATCAAATTATTGGAACAGTGCCTTGCGCAGCCTGACAAAGAAAAAAGGCTTCAGTGCAATCAATATACTCGGCCTGGCGATCGGAATGGCGGCCGCCCTGCTGATCCTGACTTATGTGGCTTTCGAATACAGCTACGACCATATGCACAGCCGCGCCGACCGTATTTTCCGTGTGGAAGCACGCTTTTTCGAGAACGGCGAGATGACCGACAACTGGGCTTCCAGCTCGGCAGGTTATGCTACTGCCATGAAACGCAACCTGGCCGGAGTAGAAGACTATACCCGTGTGGGTAGCCAGTATTACCCCGAACAAATCGTTAAATACAATGAACTTCTCTACCGTGAAACGAACATCGGCTACGCTGAGAAGAATTACTTTAACTTCTTCGATTTCGAGTTATTGAAAGGGGATAAGAACACCTGCCTGGATGGACCGAAAAAAGTAGTTATCACAGAACGCATTGCCCGTAAATATTTCAAGGGTGCCGACCCGATCGGGAAGATATTGATCTTCCGCAGTAATATCGGCGAGGAAGCATGCGAAGTGACGGGTATCATGAAGGATATGCCTGTCAACTCGCATGTGCGTTACAGCATGCTGATCTCATATGAAACACTTCCGAAATGGATGGATGAATACTGGTACCGGCATGAGGTGTATTCGTATGTTCTCCTGAAATCTGCCGATATGAAGAAGCAGGTCGAAGATGCTTTCCCTGCGATGGCAGAGAAATATAAAACGGAGGAAGCCTTGAAGAATAAAACCTGGGCAATCCAGCTGACCAACTTGAAGGAAATCCACCTGAATCCCCAGAAAGCCTATGAGCCGGAGACGAAAGGGAACCGTTCGTCCATGCTGGTTCTGATCTGTACGGCGTTGGCGATCCTGTGCATTGCCTGGATCAATTATATCAATATGACGGTAGCCCGTTCGATGGAGCGTGCCAAAGAGATCGGGATACGCCGGGCTTCGGGGGCAAGTCGCCGGCAGATTGTTACTCAGTTCCTGTTTGAATCGTTGGTGACGAACGGGATTGCCTTTATCCTGGCGCTCGGGTTGATGGAGGCGCTGATGCCTGCATTCAATAACCTGACATCGCGTGATCTGGGTTTCTCCGTGTGGGTAACGACCTCTTTGGGTTGGATGCTGCTGCTGATATTTGCACTGGGTGTTTTCCTGTCCGGTTTCTATCCGGCAACAATCCTATCGGGTATTAAGCCGATCAAAATGTTGAAAGGTAAATTTACGCATACGAAAAATGCGACGCTGACCCGTAAGGTGTTGGTTGTATTGCAATATACGGCGTCTCTGGCATTGTTGTGCGGCACGCTGATCGTTTATGCACAGTTACAGTATATGCGTCAGGCTTCGTTGGGTGTGCGTGTCGACCAGACATTGGTGCTGAAATTTCCGGCTCATTGTGAGGATATGGCTACCAAGCTGACTGCCATGAAACGGGAGTTGAAGGCATTGCCGTCTGTGAAGAACGTGACGGTTTCCGGTGCCGTTCCTGGGACGGAGGTGACCGACTTCCTGTCGATTGTCCGCCTGAGCGACGTGACGAAACAGACCCGTTTACTGGAAATGCTTAACAGCGATGTGTATTATCTGGATGCGTATGACCTGGAATTTGTTGCCGGGCGTGGCTTTGCAGAAGATTTCGGAGGGGATGTCTATAATATCGTCCTGAACGAAACGGCTGTCCGCACATTGGGTTTTGCTTCGCCGGAGGCTGCTCTGGGCGAACGTCTCTCCGTGGAGACTGTTGACCAGCCGATGCAGATCATCGGGGTTGTAAAAGACTATCACCAGCAATCGCTGAATAAGGGGTATACGCCTCTTCTGTTCGCCTTGCACGATAAGTTGAGCTGGATGAAACAGCGTTATATCTCTGTCGTTATGGAGAATGCGAATCCCCGTGAGCTGGTGAAACAGTCGGAAGAGATATGGAACCGTTATTTCCCTGATTCCAGCTTCGACTATTTCTTCCTGGATCAGTTCTTCGACCAGCAATACCGCCAGGATGAGGTGTTCGGCCTGATTGTTGCCCTCTTTGCCATACTGGCGATTTTCATTTCCTGTATGGGGCTTTGGGTATTGGTGATGTTCTCGTGCTCGACGAGGGTGCGTGAGATGGGAATACGCAAGGTGTTGGGTGCATCGAAAATACAGTTGTTCTATGAGTTGGGCCGCGAGTTCTTTATCCTGATCGGTGTAGCGGTCGTTATCGCACTTCCTTTGTCGTGGTGGGTTATGGACGGCTGGCTGGATCATTATTCATTCCGCACCGACTGGAAAGCCTGGTTCTTCCTTGTTCCGGTGATTTTATTGTGTGTGATCTCCTTGTTGACCATAGGCTGGCAGACTGCTAAAACAATCCTCAGCAAACCTGCCCGGTCGTTGCGGTATGAATAAAAAATAATGTGCCAATATGCCAATGGGAATAGCATTCCACACATTGGCATATTGGCGCATTGTCCACATTGACACATTATTCAAGTATCATCACAATCATCTCATCTTCCCCTAGTGTCCCGGCCAGTTGCCGGACGCGTTCCTGTTGTTCTGCAGGCAATTTGGAAAAGTTATCCATCTTCTGCAAGGCTTCCAGCTTTCTTTTGGTGTAAGAAGTGAACAATTTGTTATCCTGCCAGGTGAGTTCTCCTAAGATGGCAGGTATGCCGTCCGGCAGTTCCGTCGGCAAAAGGAATTCTTCCGGGTAACTATGATTATCCTGGATAAGCGATAACTGTTTTGTATCCTTGTTGTATAAAGCATAGGAATAGAATACGCTCTTCTCTTTACGGGTATTCGGGCAATCGTAATTTCTGGAATAAGTGATAAGAATAAAATGATCCGTGTCCACCCACGACTGGATAGCATACTTCTGCGATTTATCTCCGTACAGTCCGTTGTCTATAGTCAGTTTGTTTTCTCCGAATTGCAGGATATATTCCGGCTGCAAACGGTTAGGAGAGGAAAGACTGAATATCGTATCGTTGAATGCCTGTCTGAAATAGAATTTATCCTTGTTCTTATAAGTCCAGTTGCTTTCAGGAAATGCATACGGTCCGCTTAACTTAACGGTCGGGAGATTATAGTTTCCGAATATGCACAGGGTATCGTATGAGTTCTTATTGAACGTCGTGAGCATGTCCGGTGACCTGAAATTCCTCGATACGTTTACCAGGGTCGAATCGTCCAGGCTGGCCAGCAAAGTCGAATGTTTGTCGTCCATGAAGCGGATCTCTTCGACCAGGCGGCCGTCTTCAAGGGATTTCCATCCCATGATGTTGTAGTTGTTGACAGTGTCCCTACCTGCATAGCTGTATTGGTTTCCCGGTTCCAGGCTGATATTGCCAATCGGGCTTTTCCTGTTATTGGCATGAAATTCCAGTTTCTGGGTGGCAGGATCATATTTCAATCCCTCGATATGCGCGATCAGCAGTGTATCTGTAATCTGCCCGTTCGAATCAAAGCAAAAAGAACCGAAGAGATCGTTTGTCAGGATCCGGTTCTCCAGCAGTTGTATCTTTGTATTCACACCGCTGGCACTGCTCATTCCCCGGTCGTAAGAGACAATGATGCTGGCATCGTAAAGGAAAGTACCCTGTTCGGGAGATAAGGGACTTTTCAACGTGACACAGGTTACTTTACTGAAATGATTCTTCAGTGCGAAAGGTTGCGTGGGTAACTTGGCTGTAAAGTCCAGGATCACAGGTGGACTGGCTGGCGATATCCCTCGCTCTTCCGTATATTGTACACCGGGATTCAGATGATTGGTCTCGATGATCACCGGTGCTTTAGGGGCAGCTTCAACCGTTTCGTCCGCCTGACGGGTGGCTTGTTTCCCTCCGCAGGCACACAGGATGGTTCCGATACATAGAATAGCTGTCGTTGTTCTGATTTTCTTGTGTTTCATAATTCGTATATTTATAGTTTCAGGAAAATCAAAAGTAGGGAAAACAAAAACGTATAACAAAAAAAGGAGTTGACATATTTATCTCTTCCTGTTTCGTTATACGTTTGCTATTCAGGTATATAAAGCTATGATAAGCTATTTGTCCGTTGACATTTTGCTTTTATTCTATCGGGGCGAACGGCAGTTCCGTATCTTTCCTGTATCCGGAACCGCTGAATGTGGCGATTAGTTCACCTGCTTCGTTTGTAATATTAACTTCACAATTTGCCAGTCTTTTGTGACTGAATACTTCGCGTGCCTCGGCATAAAGGAAGCCTTTGCTTTCGGCTTTGAAGAAATTGATATTGGAAGTAATGGACAGAGTGAGCCGCGCATGGCTGTTGGTTGCCGCTGCGAAAGCCAGGTCGGCCAGTGTAAAGATGGCTCCTCCCTGACAAACACCACCACCATTCAGATGCATAGGCTTTATTTCCATACGCGCTTTGGCATAGCCGTTGCCCGTTTCCAGTAATTCTACTCCGGCAAATAATGCAAATTTGTCGCCCTGAAGAAATTCGTTGATAGTCATTATGATAATATGCTAATTTGAAAATATGCCAATGTGCCAATGAAGATACTCCGATTGGCATATTAGCACATTGACCGGTTGATTATTTGCTAAGTTTCCACTCTGCCCCATCCTTGGTATCCTTGATGTCGAATCCCATGGCGGTCAGTTCGTTACGGATCTTGTCGGAAGTAGCCCAGTCCTTGTTTGCTTTCGCCTGCTGGCGGATAGTCAGCAACAAGTCTACAGCCTTGCCGAATGTCTCGTAGTTGTTGCCTCCGGCAGAAGCTTCGTCTCTCATACCCAGGATATCGAATATGAATGTATGGAATACGTCCTGCAGTTCTTTCAGGTCCTCAGCAGAGATGGTTGCGTTGCCGTCCTTTACAGAGTTGATGGCGCGGGCGGCATCGAACAGATGAGAGATAACGATCGGTGAATTCAGGTCGTCATTCAGTGCGTCGTAACATTTCCTGCGAAGGTCTTTCACATCGACAGTCGAAGCGTCCGAAGCAGTCAGTTTCTGCAGATGGTTATAAGCATCCATCAGACGGCTTAATCCCTTTTCAGCCGCTTGCAGTGCTTCGTTGCTGAAATCTACTGTACTGCGGTAATGGGCCTGAAGGATAAAGAAGCGGATCGTCATCGCCGAGTAGGCCTGACTCAACATTTTATGGTCGCCGGTAAAGAATTCGTCCAGCGTAATGAAATTACCCAATGACTTACCCATCTTCTGCCCGTTGACGGTAATCATGTTATTGTGCATCCAGTAGTGGACCATATCCTCACCCTGTGAGGCAACCGCCTGTGCAATCTCGCATTCGTGGTGCGGAAAGATCAGGTCCATGCCGCCCCCGTGGATATCGAAATGCTGTCCCAGGTATTTCTTACCCATAGCCGTACATTCGCAGTGCCATCCGGGGAAACCGTTGCTCCATGGAGAAGGCCAGCGCATGATATGCTCCGGCTGTGCACATTTCCAGAGTGCGAAGTCGATCGGGTTATGCTTCTCGTCCTGTCCGTCCAGTGCACGGGTCGTATTCAGCATATCCTCGATATTGCGACCGGAAAGGACCCCGTAGTTATGATCTTTGTTGTATTTCTCTACATCGAAATAAACGGAGCCTTCGCTTTCGTAGGCATATCCGTTGTCGAGGATCTTTTTTACCAGTTCGATCTGTTCGATGATATGTCCCGAAGCATGCGGTTCGATACTGGGAGGAAGCACGTTGAGAGCGTCCATCGCCTTATGGTAGCGGTTCAGATAGAACTGCACCACTTCCATCGGCTCCAATTGTTCCAGACGGGCTTTCTTGGCGATCTTGTCTTCGCCTTCGTCCGCATCATGTTCCAGGTGGCCGACATCGGTTATATTGCGTACGTAACGCACCTTGTATCCTATATGTGTAAGATAGCGGAACAACAGGTCGAATGTGATAGCCGGGCGGGCATGTCCCAGGTGCGCATCTCCGTAAACCGTCGGACCACAGACATACATGCCTACGTGGGGTTCATGCAACGGAATAAATTGTTCCTTCTTTCTTGTGAGCGTGTTGTAAATACTTAATGGATGTTCCATATCTGTTTTATACTTTAAAGGTTGCTTTGCTTTCTCCCGTATTTTCATAACCGGAAGGAAGACAGACCGCAAAGATAGTGTCTTTGTCTATTTTGAGCAATCTTCGCAGCAACCTTTTAATACGTAGTTGATACTTTCCAGCGTAAAATTACGCGGTAGTTCCACCATCGGGACCGGAATATTGCGCAGACAAAACGTCCGGTGGCATTTTAAACAATAAAAATGCGCATGAAGTTCTTCCACGGAACAATTACATTCGTTTCCGCAAACCGAATACTTCAATGAGCCTGAACCGTCGTCGATACAATGAACCAGGTGATGCTCCAGAAAAAGGTTGATCGTCCTGGATACTGTCGATTTATCCACTGTCTCCAGATAGTTTTCCAGGTCGAGCGAACTGAAGGCACGCTCGAATTGCATCATGGCTTTCAGGATAAGCAAACGGATAGCGGTCGGCTTTATCTTTCTTCTGTTCAGTATGTCTAAATAAACTTCCATATCAGTCGGGGTTGTTTGTCCTTAAAATTCTTACTGCGTTGAGGATCGCCAATAAGGCGACTCCCACATCTGCAAATACAGCTTCCCACATGGTTGCGACACCACCGGCTCCCAGGATCAGGACGACCAGCTTGACTCCGAATGCCAACGCAATGTTCTGCCATACGATATTGCGTGTGAACTTTCCGATGCGGATCGCCGTAGCCACTTTACTGGGCTGGTCGGTCTGGATCACCACGTCTGCCGTTTCAATCGCAGCATCGCTGCCCAATCCGCCCATCGCGATACCGATATCGCTCAGGGCAAGTACCGGAGCATCGTTGATTCCGTCACCGACAAAGGCTATCCGGTTCTCCGGATTCCGTTTCAGCTCTTCCAGATGGGCAACTTTGCCTTCCGGCAGGAGATCACCGTATGCATGCGGGATTCCTAAACGGGTAGCTAATTTAGAAACAATTATTTGTTTATCTCCGGATAATATCTCTAAGTTATTAATATTTAATTCTTTTAATTGTTTGATAGCTGTTGCTGCATCCTCTTTAGGCGTATCGGCCAGGAGGATATAACCGGCATATTGCCTGTCGATGGCACAGACAACAACTGTTTCGGGAATCTCATTCAACCGGGAGAAAATAAAATTTCTCTCGGATGAAACTTTATTTTCATCCGAATGGAATGAAATTCCTGCCGAATCCAACAGGCGGGTGTTACCGACCAATACTTCCTTTCCATCGATCACTGCTTTTAATCCGTAACCTGCCAGTTCGGTTGTTTCGATGGTCGTATCTATTTCCGTTTGTTGCTGACGGGCATAGGAAAGAATCGCCTTGGCGATCGGATGGTTGCTGCGGCTTTCAACAGAAGCAATAATGCGGAGCAGTTCTTTTTCCGACAGATGATCGGCCGCTGATAAGGATTGTACTTCGAATATCCCTTTGGTCAGTGTACCGGTCTTATCGAATACGACTGTATTAATTTTGGTAATGGCATCCAGATAATTACCTCCTTTAAATAAGATACCTTGCCGGGAAGCGGCTCCGATCCCTCCGAAATAACCCAGTGGGATACTGATAACCAGTGCACAAGGGCAGGAGATAACCAGAAATACCAGTGCCCGGTACAGCCAGTCGTTGAAAATAAACAGGAAGTCCGGTTGTATCAATGAATATAAATAAGGCAGTAAAACGATCAGGAAAGCCATTCCGGTTACGATCGGCGTATAGATACGTGCGAATTTGCGGATGAACAGTTCTGCCGGAGCTTTCCGTTCCGATGCGTTCTGTACCAGTTCGAGGATACGCGCCAGGGCACTCTGGTTATAAGGTTTCGTTACCTCTAGGCGGATCACTTTGTCGGTTACGATCATTCCGGCCAGCACCTCTTCGTCCTGGCTGATCGTACGCGGTACGCTCTCCCCGGTAAGGGCTGCCGTGTTGAAGTCGGCAGTCCCGCTTAGTAACTTCCCGTCGAGAGGAACCCGTTCGCCGGCTTTTACTTCAATGATCTCTCCCGGAGTCACATCGGCGGGGGCAGTCCGGAAGTATTCGTTATTACGCACGACGGTTGCTGTTTCAGGACGGACGTCCAGCAGGGCGCTTATGTTCTTACGGGCTTTCGCCAGGGCATTTCCCTGGAATAGTTCTCCGATAGAGTAGAACAACATGACGGCTACTCCTTCCGGATATTCCCCGATATAAAAAGCACCGAGTGTTGCAATACACATCAGTGTAAACTCGCTGAAGATATCTTTTTCACGGATACTCTCTACCGCTTCTTTCATAACCGGCAGTCCGACCGGCAGATAAGCCAGCACATACCATATAAGTCGTATCGTTTGATTGAAAAACTCTGCTTCCATCACCTGTAGGGCGATCCCTCCCAATAACATAAGAAAAGAGATTGTCGGGAGAAGATAAGGTGAAACTTTACTTTTTTGTTCGTTATGACAGTGGTTGCAATTACAATGTCCCATATCTTTTTACTCTTTATTTGTTTTCCTGATACAAAGGTAAAGGAAACAAGGTGCAACAAAGTTGCAAAGAATCCGTATATTTGTCCGGTTAATGTTTAGAAAACACGTAATATGAAAAACACTCAAACTTTTATTGCTATCTTATTCTGTCTGGTGATGTTTTGTTCCTGTTCCCAGACGAAGAATCCCTATGATTTGTCGAATTTCGGTCTTGTTCCTGACCAAAAAGACAATGCTTCTCCTTTAATGGCAAAGGCGTTGGAACAGATTGCTGCTTCCCATACCGGGAGCGATACTATTACGATCGTTCTACCTAAAGGACGCTATGATTTTTATCCTGAAGGGGCCGCCCAAAAGGAGTATTTCATCTCCAATCATGATCAGGACAATCCGAAACTGGTGGGACTTCCTTTTGAGAACATGAAGAATATCGTTTTCGACGGGCAAGGTTCGGAGTTGATTTTCCACGGACGTATGCTACCGGTTTCACTGATCAATTCGGAGAACTGTACGTTGAAAAACTTCAGTATTGATTTTGAAAATCCGCATATCAGTCAGGTGAAAGTATTGGAAAACGATACGGTTGCCGGTGCGATAACGTATGAAGTAGCTCCGTGGGTGGAGTATGAAATACGCGACAGTGTCTTTTATGCCAAAGGCGAAGGCTGGGAGCATTCACCTGCCTGGGGAATCGCTTTCGAAGGAGATACGAAACGTCTTGTTTATACGACCAGCGATATCAGTATCGGTTCGAAAGGCGTATCCGAGATCTCTCCTCGCGTGATCAAATCTGCCAAATGGAATAATAAGAAACTGATTCCCGGAACTGTTGTGGCTATGCGTGGCTGGGGGCGTCCTACACCGGGTATTTTTGTCTCCTATGATACGAATACGATTCTTGAAAATATCCAGGTTCATTATGCGGAAGGAATGGGATTGCTGGCTCAGATGAGCGAGAATATCACGCTGGATAAATTTTCGGTATGCCTTCGCGGTGATAACGATCCCCGTTATTTTACAACACAGGCAGATGCTACCCATTTCTCCGGCTGTAAAGGAAAGATCATTTCAGTGGGTGGTTTGTATGAAGGTATGATGGATGATGCAATCAACGTGCACGGCACCTATCTGAAAATACAGAAACGCGTAGACGACAAGACGTTGCTCGGTGAGTATATGCATGGACAGAGTTATGGTTTTGAATGGGGATTCCCGGGAGATGCCGTACAGTTCATCGATTCGAAGACAATGGAGATTATAGGCGACCAGAATAAGGTTGTTTCTATCAAAGCGATGGATAAACCGGGTGCGCATGGGGCCAAACAGTTTGAGATCGTTTTTGAAAAAGCCATTGATCCGGCGATTAGTGAAGTCGGCACTTTCGGCATCGAAAACCTGGAGTGGACGCCGGAAGTTTATTTTGCCGACAATACGATCCGTAATAACCGTGCCCGTGGTTCTTTGTTCAGTACTCCGAAGAAAACCGTTGTGGAAAAGAATATTTTCGACCATACTTCCGGTACCGCCATCCTGTTATGCGGCGATTGTAACGGTTGGTTTGAGACCGGTGCCTGCCATGATGTCCTGATCCGTGATAACAAGTTCATTAACTCATTGACGAATATGTTCCAGTTCACGAACGCCATTATTTCTATTTATCCTGAAATCCCAGACCTGAAAGATCAGAAGAAATATTTCCACAGCGGCATCGTGATCGAGAATAACGAGTTCGAAACATTCGACGCTCCGATCCTGTATGCAAAGTCGGTAGACGGACTGGTTTTCCGCAACAATGTAATCAAGCAAAACAACCAATATCCGGCTTTCCACTGGAATAAGCATCGTTTCTTCTTCCAGCGTGTGATCAATTACGACATCAAGGATAATCAGTTTGATGGTGGTTTTGATGAGAAAAAGGATTTGAAAGTGGAAAATTAATTTGTCTTATTTCGTTTCTAATAAGAATGTTACCGGTCTAAAAGATCACATCTTTTAGACCGGTAGTTTTTTAGTTAATTTCAGTATTTGCTTCGCACGCTATCGTAAACCGGAACGTGCTACCTTTTCCGAATTCAGATTCAACAGATATTTCACCTCCCAGTTTATTCACGATCATCTGGCAAATGGAGAGTCCGAGTCCGGTGCCGGGTACAAATTTGTCGAATTTAGCGAAACGTTCAAAAACATGTTTTAGATTTTCTTTGTCGATCCCTTTTCCCGTGTCGGAAACATAGAAAGACAATCCCTTCGGAATTATTTCATAACCGATTGTAATCGATCCTTCCGAGGTGAACTTGACCGCATTGTTCAGCAAGTTGGTTATTACCTGTATCAGTCTGTTCTTTTCGGAACGGATCATGTATTTTTTATAAGGCAGATTACAGATAAATTTTACTTTCGGTGATAAATGGGAATTATAAACCTGCTTCAGGTCTGTTATTATTTCCGTAATATCAAAATCGCTGTAGTTGAAAGTCATCTTCCCCGCATCAATTTTGGAAATGTCGAGTATATCATTGATGATTTGTAACAGCAGGTCGTTGTTCTCTTCAATGATCCGGACGAATTCTTCTTTGTCTTCATGCTCATCGGTCTGGGCTAAAAGCTGCGAAAAACCGACGATAGCATTCAGGGGCGTTCGTATTTCGTGGCTCATATTGGCGAGGAAAGCCATTTTCATCCGGTTACCTTCCTCTACTTTTTCGATATGTGTGATATCGATCAGAAGACCTGTTACGCTTTTAATACTTCCGTCGGGATAATATTCCAGCGGAACGGAGAAGGTATTTGTCCAGCGGTAATCCGTGTCTCCATCCAGCATGATCCGTAAATGCAGGTTGCTGTATCCTTTACATTCGCGGATACGTTTATCCTGTTCCTGTTGTAAAATAAGACGGTCGTCCGGATGAACCGTGAAATTGAACGATCCCCGGATGAAGTTTCCGGGAGCGACCGGATCAGGATACAGCCGGGTATATTCCTGTGTCTTGATATCCAGGTCCCATTGTATAATATTGGCGGCCTGGATTGCCAGTTCGCTACGTTGTATATAGTTGCGCAACCTTTGTTCCCGCTCTATCTCTTCCGTTATATCTTCACGTGTCCCGATCAGTTTATGAACATTTCCATCCTTATCATATTTGGATACTTTAGCGATCAGCCTGACCCATCGGTACGGACCGTTCAGCTCTTTTACCCGGAACTGAATATTCATTAATTCTGATCGTTTGTTCAGAATATCATCATATGCCTTTAAATACATCTTCTGATGTTCGGGAGCCACTGTCTCATAAATATCTTTTAGCGTCGTATTATGATCGAAAAATAAGGATTCTCTGATAGAAGTGCAGATATCTGTTTTACGATCGTATTCCCAAATGATCATATTGGTAATCTGCAGGAGCAGATCACGTTGCTGGCGATTTTCGATAAGTTCCTGTACTTTGTTTTTCTGGTCGGTAATATCTTTCTGGGTTCCGATCAGGCGGTCAATTTTCCCATCTTCTCCGTGAATACCCATCGAGTAGATCTCGTACCACCTGATTTGTCCTTCGGGAGTCAGCAGGCGGAATTGTTCGGTACTTTGTTTATGCTTTTCATTAACGATATCGGTGACCAGCCTGACATGGCGTTCCCTGTCTTCCGGAATGAGTTGCTTGGTAACATCCCATAATTTCATTCCTGGTTGCGGCACTGTATTCTCATCGGCCAGGTCAAAAGAATCGCTATCGGGGAGATAAGACCATACAGACAGATTTCCGGCTTTTAAAGCCATCGACAGTTTGTTCTTCTCATTGATGATCTCAAGTTGAGTCTCCATCCGTCGGGTCATATTCCGGAAGATACCGAAAGTATGGTCTTCAAAAGGAATTATATACCCTTCCGCATAACCTGTGTGACCGTCATTCTCCACTTCGTAATGAATGGTGTTCGGTTTACGTGTTTGCATCGTATCCAGAAAGGCGTTCAGCAGTTTATTGCCGGAGTCTCCCTTTAAATTCTTATAGTGGAATAAATCCTGGATGGTTTGCCCTTTCTGTTGCTGTGGCGTGAGAGACAGAGATATTTCGGGCTGATAATTGAGCAGATCTTCAATTATCCCCTCTTTGTTAACTATTAAAATTGTATCAGGAAGAAGTTTCAAAAACTGTTTCATTCCTGCCAATGTGTTTTCATCGTACGCCATAACCCATAATTTTCAGAAGGTCCTTAATCCGCAAAGATAAATATATTCTTGAATCTTAAATGTAAAAAACGAATAATTGAATGATGTTTCAGCAGTCATCTATTTCAATCGTTTGAAAAACAATCTGCATAGCAGAAGAAAGGATGAAAGGGTAGAATCTGGAAAAAAGACTGGTCTTTTAAAAATGAAAGTCCCTTATTTTGAAATCAAAACTCAGGTCTTAACATTTCAAAAGACCAGTCTTTTTTTATAGGCCAAGGATGGAATCCGTTTGGCATGGCGGTACTGTTTTTTGTGATTGCCTTAAAAAGTAATGTTTGGCCAGAGAACTTGTCTCTGTTACTTCTGTACTTTTTTCAAACTGTAGTTCAGTTCTGTTTCCGCTTTCTTGAAATCATCGCCGATCAGTGTGATTGTCGAATCGTTTTCACAAAGGAAATTCATCACTTCATCCCCGTTGTCGGAAACCAGTTGCCATACGGTTACATTCTTTTCTCCCGGTATATCCTGTAGGGTGATGCATTTTCCGTTTGTGACGAATGTTGCATCTTTACCGTCTTCTGCTTCCAGGTATGTCTGTGAGAGAGAGAGAAAGTTCCTTCTCCGCTTTTCTCGCGGCTGCGGATGGTCAGGTCGTAACGGATGCCCGGACAGTCGGCACAAGGCAAAACGCCTTCATAAGTTTGTGTCTGAATGTTACCTAATGAATTGTCGGCATCTTTCTTGTTCTGACGATAGATTTCTTTACCCCGCTGGCTGATCGTCCATACACCGTCGACCCGGCGTACATTTTTTGTATCGTCATCTTCTATATTCCAGGCATAATCGCCAGCCGGAAGTGAGCGCCGGTCGAGTATTTCATTGGGAGCATCGTTCGAAAAGAATAATTCTGCTTTTAGTGAATCGGGACTGAATACCAGATAAGCGGATGATTTGCCGTCGACAGCCTCGAGGCGTATGCCGGACTCGAATAGGCGGATGCAGTTCTGTTGTACTTCCGACCATGTATAACCAGCAGAGGCGATGCAGCCATGTTCGTCTTTGTCATTTCCAACCATTTCGGTGGAGTCTTGTTCTGTACCGGATACTTGTTTTGCTTTTTGTTGTCCGCAGGAAGAAAGAAGTCCTGCACAAATGATCAGAGCTGATAGGATAAGCCCGTTGTAAGTTTTTTTCATCGGAATGAATGATTTTAATTTGTTTATAAACGGATATCGTTCTATATAGAAACAAAGATAAGTTATTTTTTGTTTCTTTGTGACCTGAATAAAAGATAAAGCCTGTAGGAATGAGAACCTCCTTTTATATTTCTATGTTTTTAATGATAGTCTGTTTATTGCCTGTCAAGGCACAGGATGGAGCCGTACAGTCTGACAGCCTGAAACAGAAAATGCCTGTTATCGAATATAAATTCAATGCGAAGCATCTGATACTTCCGGCTTCCCTGATTACAGTCGGGGCGGTAGGAACGGCTATTGACGGGATGAATGACTTTCATTTTTTCTCCCGGAAAAGCGATGTGAAAAAGATACGGGCGGACGACTATCTGGAATGGGGGATGCTCGGATGGGTATTTGTCTGCGACCTGATGGGGAAGGAGAAACATAACTGGGTGGATCAACTGATGCTTGTGACTTTGGCGGAAGGGATGAATGCTGTTATGACACGTACTTTAAAATATACGGTAAAGGAGACACGTCCGGATGGCGGTCCGTATTCTTTTCCTTCGGGGCATACGGCCAATGCGTTTCTGGGAGCACACATGGCCTATAAAGAGTTTAAGGATAGTAGCCCCGTACTGGCTTATTCAGGATATGCGATAGCTTTGTTTGTAGCCGGTTCCCGTTTGTACAATAACCGGCATTGGGTAGCAGATGTAATAGCGGGTGCCGGTTTCGGTATCCTTTCCGTCGAATTGGCCTACTGGGCTTATTTTCCCCTCCGCAATACCATTGCCCGTAAAGTAAACAGCAAAGCAGCCAGGAATATGGTGATCGCCCCGACATTTAATGAACAGGGCGGGGGAGTCTATTTCTCCTATGCGTTTTGAGAAGGGGTTAGCCTGCTGTTGATTGCCAGCAGTTCTTCGATATGTGTCCGGTCATTGCCTAGACGCGGTATTTTATGCTGGCCACCCAGTTTGCCCTTCTGTTTAAGCCATTCGTAGAAAGCTCCTTCGTGGGCTACAACGATTTCTAAAGGTTGGAGTGATATTTCTTTATAACGCTTGGCCTCATAATCCGAATTCAGCTCCTGTAATGCTTTATCCAGCAAGGATGCGAACTCATCTACGGAAGGCGGCTTCTTTTCAAATTCGATAAACCATTGATGGAGTCCTTTTGCCTTGTCGAGCATGAAAAGAGGGGCAGCTGTATATTCCTTTACGACGGCTCCTGTCTGGCGGCTTATTTTGCTGATCGCCTTATCCGCATTATCGACCATCAGTTCTTCTCCGAAGGCATTGATATAATGTTTGGTCCTTCCCGAAATAACGAATTTATGCGGGAACAGTGAGGTAAAACGTACTGTGTCGCCGATTTGGTAACGCCATAATCCTCCGGAGGTCGTTATGACCATCGCATAATTCTTTCCTGTTTCCACAGCTTCCAAAGGCAAGACGGTCGGATTGGGAGTTCCTACTTCCGACATCGGTATGAACTCGTAGAATACACCGTAATCCTGCATCAGCAACAGACTGTGGTCTGCCGGATCATCCTGTATCCCGAAGAATCCTTCCGATGCATTGTATGTTTCCATATAATGCATCTTATCCGAAGGAATGAGGGCTTTATATTGTTCCCGATAAGGTTCGAAACTGATCCCCCCGTGGAAAAATACTTCCATATTCGGCCAAACGTCGGTCAGGTATTCCCGTCCGGTCTTCTTCAGTACCGATTTGATCAGAACCAGCATCCAGGATGGAACGCCGGAAAGACTGTTGACATCCTCATTCCACGTGCTGTCGACGATCGCTTTTATTTTACTTTCCCATTCGTCCATCAGGATGATCCGCTTTGCCGGAACACGCATCAGGTTGACTAGCGGACTCAGGTTTTGCAATAATACGGCTGAAAGGTCTCCGCAATGGGATTTTTGATTGATTGGGGAAGGACTGTGGCTGCCGCCGAGGATTAATCCTTTTTTAGAGAAAAAGTGGCTTTCCGGATTATTACGGAGATAAAGAGCTACCGTATCGAAGCCTCCCTGGTAGTGACAACTATGAAGAACTTCGGGGGTGACGGGAAGAAATTTGCTTTTATCGTTTGTGGTACCGCTGCTTTTAGCGTACCACTTGACGACCGAAGGCCAGAGTATGTTCCTCTCTCCGTTGATCATCCGGGTCACATAAGGTTTGATATCGTCATATAGCTGTAGCGGAACCCGCTGGCAGAAATCTTCGTATCGTTTGATATTTTTGTAATCATATTTCAACCCCCATTCCGTGTTGCGTGCAGTCGATAACAGCGACCGCAACTGCTTGCGCTGTAAGCGGTCTGTCTCCTGCCCGTATTTTTCTATCTCCTTTTGCCGGGGGCGGAAGAGTAGTGATATTGTATTTGTTAAAATATCCATGCTCTTTTTATTTGTATTGGTTGCAAATGTAGGCATTCTCTTTTTATTTATATCTTTGTTGCATACATAATTAACAAAACAATGAAAATAGGTATCCTTTCTTCGGGGGGTGATTGTCCCGGTATAAACGCAACGATTCGTGGTGTCGGTAAAACAGCCATAATGCATTATGGCATGGAAGTGATCGGAATTCATAGTGGTTTTGTTGGACTGCTGAACAAAGATATTCAATCGTTCGATGAACGCAGCCTGTCCGGTATCCTGAACCTGGGCGGAACGATTCTCGGAACTTCCCGCGAAAAACCGTTTCGTAAGTTACTCGCTTCCGGGGAAAGCGAAAAGCCGCAGGTCATTATACAGAATTATGAAGAATTAGGATTAGATTGCCTGGTCTGTATCGGTGGAAACGGCACGCAGAAGACTGCCGGTATGCTTTCGGCTCTCGGCCTGAATATTATCGGTGTGCCCAAGACGATCGATAATGACGTCTGGGGAACGGATATAACTTTTGGTTTCGATACGGCTGTCAATATTGCAACGGATGCAATCGACCGCCTGCATTCGACTGCCAGTTCCCATAAACGGGTGATGGTGGTGGAAGTAATGGGGCATCATGCCGGATGGATCGCCTTGTATGCCGGAATGGCGGGTGGTGCAGATGTGATCTTACTGCCGGAGCTGGGATATGATATGGATAAGGTGAACCAGACAATCCTCGACCGTGCCCATCGTGGCAAACCCTATTCGATCGTTGTCGTTGCCGAGGGAGTGGCAACACCCGAAAAGAAACGTCCTTCCGACTACATTACCCGTACAATAGAGGCAGCTACAGGCATAGAATCCCGCGATACCGTACTGGGGTATATCCAGCGTGGCGGTAATCCTTCGCCTTTCGACCGTAATTTGGCCACCCGGCTAGGCGGGCATGCTACGGAACTGATCGCCAACCGCCAGTTCGGACGTATGGTCTGTATGAAGGGGGATAAGGTGGAATCGATAGCCTTGTCGGAAGTAGCAGGCAAGTTGAAACTGGTCACTCCGGAAAATGACCTGATTATTCAGGGAGAAAGAATGGGAATTTCGTTCGGTAAGTAATTACCGGACTTCTTCATTGATCGTAGCGTCGATACATTCGGGTATATGGCTACTCTTCGTTTGTTCTGCGGGTATCGGCTCATGCTCCGTCGTCGCATCCTCCTCCGGAAGATCCTCAAACTCATGATCGGCAGTACTTTCGCCGGTCTGCTTTTTCTTCAGTTCAGAGATGAATTGTTGGAAAGCTTTGTCGGTACGCAGTTTCTTGACCGCCATTTTGGCGGCATTCTGCTGCGATTCTTTTTTGGAGTAACCGATGCCGACGCCGATTTGCATATCGGCCAGGGTGACACCTGTCTGGAAGACTGGATTCCCGTCGTTGTCGGTGAATGATTCTATCAGGTCGAATGTGATCTCCAGCTTGTTCTTCTGACTCCATTCGATCAGGCTGGACTTGAAGTTAACCTCTTTGCGGGCAATATTATCCAGGTCGATGTATTTTCTGATAATCACATTCTCAACGAAATTGTAGCAGGTACTGTAGCCTTGATCCAGGTAGATTGCCCCGATCAATGCTTCCAGTGCATTTCCGTACATGTGATTGTTGTGCGAACTCAGCTTGGCGGAGTAAACGACCATCTTGTCGAGACCCAGTTCGACAGCCACGCGGTTGAGTGTTTCGCGTTGAACGATTTTGGAACGGGTATTGGTCAGGAAACCTTCCCGTTTGTTTTGAAAATGTTTATACACAATGTCTGCCACAACGGCATCCAATATGGCATCACCCAAGAACTCCAGTCGTTCGTTATTCAGCCATTTCCCGTCGCTGGCTTCCACCGAGGAAGATTTATGCAGGAAAGCCTGTTCATAAACGTGGATGTTATCGGGGTAAAATCCCAGTATCTTATATAAAGAAGAATAAGGCTCCTTATTCTTGTGTTTAAGAAGCCTTATCTTTTTGTATAGTTGTGTAAACACGTTACTTCACAAATTTTTTAACAATAGCACAAGCATTATGGCCGCCAAATCCGAATGTATTGGATAATGCCGCCCGTATTTCTCGTTTTTGAGCTTTATTGAATGTGAAATTCAGTTTATAATCTATTTCAGGATCATCGTCGCCATCTGCATGATTGATAGTCGGAGGAATGATTCCATCTTTAATTGCCATGATGCAGAACATAGCTTCGATGGCTCCGGCCGCACCTAATAAATGACCAGTCATAGACTTTGTTGAACTGATATTCAGCTTGTAAGCGTGATCCCCAAAAACTTCTTTGATCGCTTTTACTTCTGAAACATCTCCTACCGGAGTAGATGTTCCGTGAACATTGATATAATCGATATCTTCCGGAGCCATTTCTGCATCTTCCAGTGCATTACGCATCACTAACTTCGCTCCTAATCCCTCAGGATGAGAGGCTGTCAGATGGTATGCATCAGCAGATAATCCTGTTCCTGCGATCTCGGCATATATTTTAGCTCCACGAGCCAAAGCGTGTTCCATCTCTTCCAAAATCAAACAGGCTCCACCTTCTCCCATAACGAAACCGTCGCGACTTGCGCTGAACGGACGAGAGGCTGTTTCGGGTGAGTCGTTACGAGTCGAAAGCGCATTCATCGAGTTGAACCCGCCGACACCTGAATCTGCAATAGCAGCTTCCGCACCACCTGTTACAATCACATTGGCTTTACCCAAACGGATATAGTTGCATGCATCAGCGATTGCATTGGTAGAAGAGGCACAAGCTGACACTGTAGCAAAGTTAGGACCATGAAACCCATAAAGCATGGAGATATGTCCGGCTGCGATGTCCGCAATCATCTTTGGGATGAAGAACGGGTTGAATTTCGGTCCGATCGTATCTTTTGTTTTCGCATATCCTAAAACTTCTTCTTCAAATGTCTTGATACCGCCGATACCGGAAGCAAAAATAACGCCGATACGGTCCTTATCTTCTTTATCCAGGTCCATAGCTGCATCTTCGATTGCTTGTTTTGCAGCATTTATTGCATATAAACTATAACGGTCACACTTGCGGACTTCCTTACGATCCATTACTGATAACGGATCGAAACCTTTAACTTCGCATGCAAATTGTGTCTTGAATTTGGATGCATCAAACTGCGTAATAGGACCGGCTCCACTCTTCCCATTGATAATACCCTCCCATGTTTCTGCGAGGGTATTACCAAGAGGAGTAATGGCACCAAGACCTGTTACTACAACTCTTTTTAATTCCATACCTTTAATTAAAAGGATTGATTACTTCGCGTTAGCTTCGATATAAGCAACTGCGTCGCCTACTGTTGTAATCTTTTCTGCCTGATCATCAGGAATTGAAATACCGAATTCCTTTTCGAATTCCATAATCAACTCTACAGTGTCAAGAGAGTCTGCTCCTAAATCATTAGTAAAGCTTGCTTCGTTTGTAACTTCTGTTTCTTCAACACTTAACTTATCAACGATGATAGCTTTTACTCTAGATGCAACTTCAGACATAACTTTTTCAATTTAGATTAATAAATACGAATATACTTTTTAAATTTGCAGTGCAAAGAAAAGAATTTTTTATGTTACAAAACAAATTTAATGCACTAAAAATACGGAAAACTGCACATTTTTTCTTTTCGTGTGCACTAAAACATAGGAAAATATGAAAAACGTAGCAATTTTTGCATCCGGTTCGGGTACGAATGCCGAAAATATAGCCCGGTATTTCTCTAAAAGTGAAACTGTTAAAGTAGCAGTTGTTTTGTCCAATAATAAGAATGTGGGCGTGCATGCCCGTGTCAATAAACTGGGAATTCCTTCCTTTGTGTTTTCCCGTGATGAATTTGTGGAGGGAACGCCTGTCCTGGCGAAACTGGCGGAATATCAGGTCGATCTGATCGTCCTGGCCGGTTTTATGAATAAGATATCGGATGCGTTACTGGGTGCTTATCCGGGTAAGATCATTAATATTCATCCGGCTTTATTGCCGAAACATGGCGGAAAGGGCATGTATGGCATGCATGTGCATGAGGCCGTAGTGGCTGCCGGAGAGAAGGAATCGGGTATTACGATACATTATATCAATGAAAATTACGACGAAGGTGATGTCATTTTTCAGGCTGAATGTGAAGTGTTGCCTACCGATACGCCGGACGAGGTCGCTACCAAGGTGCATGCGCTGGAATATGCCCATTATCCGCATGTGATCGAAGATTTGTTGAAATAACTGAAAAGTGATATAAAAAATTAAGCCCTGCCGGATTATCGTGTCGGCAGGGCTTTCTAATTATTAGTGGTTTATCAGAATGACATATTCAGTTGCATCACATAGGTCCGTGGTGCCGAAACAAGCATCGGACGTGTGCAATATTCTTTATTGAACAGATTATTGATCATGAACTGGAACGACACGTCCTTCGTTATTTTCACACCTGCACGCAGGTCGACTACACAGTAATCCGTATTCTTTTCTTTCCAGTACGTATTGAGCGTTTCCCCACCGATATTTCCGTACAGGAGTTGTCGGATATATTCCATGGCATCCGGCTGTTCTTTTTCCCGTTCGTCCACCATCAGGTAGTCGACGGCCAGCATTTTGCTTTTCCAGGTAACGTTCATTCCAAGGTTCAGGCGTTTCCATTGCAGGTCGACAACACCTTTCACCGTATGTTTCTGACGGTATTTCAGATACTTGGAATCATTGGATTTTTCTTTTGCACGGAGAGGATCGTTGTACTGTGCTTCGATTTCGTTCTTCTCCTTGTAATCGGCATCTTCCGGTTCGATGAAAACATATCCCAGGTTATAGGATAGTTTGGTGTCGGCATTGAAGTTATAGAAACCGTTCGTACTTATCTCTGCCCCGTAGATACGTGCTTTGGATACGTTGTAGAACTGTGCTCCGATACCCGGCATCTGTCCCTGTGCGATGATACCCAGAATTTCCTTCGTACTATTTGCATATGCATACGAATTGGGATCGAAGAAGCCGAAACGGAATTCGATCATATCCGTATATTGTGTGTAGAAACCGGCTACATCGAAGAATCCCATCAGGTTACCGAATTTATATCCCTGCTTGATACCCAGTTCGGCGTTCACCCCTTTTTCTGCCCTTACTTCATTGTTCGGGAATACGCCGACACCACCGATATCCTTACGGGCATATTTTTCTGTCAGGGAAGGATAACGGTAACCTTGTCCGAAGCTGGCACGGATAAAGCTGTAGTCGGCCAACTGATAGTTCAGTCCCGCACGGAAGATCGGCTTTACCGGTATCTTAGTTCCGAATATCTTTGTATCTGCTTCGCGCAGGAAATCATCGACACGGTAATATTCCGCACGCATACCGGCTGATACGCTCAGACGATCGAAAAAGCGCTGGTCGTACTGAAAGAACATGGCGGCATTATCGCTGTCATGGTTGCCGGTTGTCACCGAGGTACTACGCATATGTTCGTAAGTGGCGCCGGCTGTGATCTGTGTGCCGTTATCCCATTTCTTATTGAACTGGTAATCCAGATAATACGTATAGTTCTTGTCGATACTGACCGGATCGGATTTCGGGTTGATCGCATTCGACAACCAGGGGACCAGATCGGACGTACTGCTCGGAATACCGCGTTTCATAACCCATGAAAGCAAGTCGCAGTAATCGGCTGTAGTAGCTGTAGGGAATATCTGTCCCAGGATATTGGTCGTTCCGTTTACCAGCCCGTTCAGGTCACCCTGCAAAGCCGGTTGGATGATCGGATAGAACATGCTGTAATCACCGTTCTGTACATTTTGCACGATCCCTGTGATGGCACCGACATCCGTCCCCATATTCCCGAGAATATCTGTAATGGATGCATCGTTGTTTGATCCGTCAGCAATATTGTCCCCGCGATAATAGAAACGGGCCTTTACCTTATGTGATGTATTGTTGTTCGGATTGGTAAAATTAAAGAACGGGTCGATATAAAATGTATTTGCTTCGCGTCCCATATTGGCGATAGGAGACGGCTCATAAACATCTTTCGGAGAACGCCACAGGAAGAAATCGGCATATTTATCGCTCATATAGTTGACGTTGAATCCATAGTTGAGCAAATTGCCGTCGTTCATCGGCTGGTGGTAAGTCAGGTTGCCTCCGGCACGGAAACGTTTGTTGTATCCCTGTTTTTTATATCCTTCATCCGTGAACATGTTCAATCCGGCAGAAAGGTCGAAATTGCCGACGCGGCGGGCATGTGAGAAATCGACTCCTTCATATATCGGATTGCGGATACCTGAAAATACGTTCTTACGCAGGAATGGTTCCACTTCGTATTTGCCTTCTTTCCAGAATGATTTGTCGCTCCACCGGTATTCTTCGTTCTCCGGATCTCCGTAGATACCTAAATAAGTGCGTAAAGTCGTGACTGGTGTAAGACCCGGGCGTTTTGTACGGATATTGATCACTCCGTTCAGGGCGGATGATCCGTAAAGTACCGACGAAGCTCCCTTCATCACTTCCACCTGTTCGATATTTTCCAGCGGAACAATGTTCCAGTTGATGATACCGGTCCCGGAAGTAAGTGCACTCATTCCGTCGATCAGTACCATACTGCGTGAACCGACACCGTATGTCCAGCCGTTCCCTCCGCGGATAGAAGGTTGTTTGTCATTGATATCCACACCGGGCATCGTGTTCAGTGTCGCACTCAGGTCGGTAGGAGCCTGTTTGGTAATATCCTCGGCTTTCAGCAGATCCATGGAGACCGTTACGTTACTCAGCTTCTGCTCGAAACGTCCGGCACTGACCACGACGTCGCCCAGCAGGTTGGCTTTGATACGCATGAATATATTCTGCGTCTTTGTTTCATTGCGGTTGATCACGACCGGAACCTGCTCATTTTCGTAACCGATATAACTGAACAGCAGGTCGACACCGCCTTCCGGCAAGTTGATCTGGTATGAACCGTCTGCTTCCGAGATCGTTCCGTTTGTTTCTCCGCTGATTCTTTTGAAAGTAATGTTGACACCCGCCAGCGGCTCATTGGTCTCTTTGTCATACACAAATCCTTTCATGATCTGCCCGAAAGAGGGGATGCTCAGAAGGGCCAGTAAAAATAATATAGTATATTTTTTCATGTCTGTACTCTTTGTTTATTATTGTATATCCTTTTGTTTGCTCAACATCATGCCCATTTCCAGTGTTTTCGTCTGTTGCAGGCTGTTCGCCAGTATGTCGAGCAAAGGTCCTATCATCGATCCCAGTGAACCGCCGAGCATATCTTCCGGCAGCAGATCTTTTACCAGTGGTAATAAAGGGAGGAAGGCTTCTATCTCTTCCTTATCGATGAACAGGAATATGTCGCCTTTGTAAGCAATCAGGTTGCCCATATTATTGGATGGAGTTTCTGAGTTTTTACGGATATTCATCCGGATACCTGTCGTACTCCATTTGTTCAGTTGCTGGTAGACGGCAGCGATAACGGCAGCATCCAAGCCTCCGTCGGCTTTGGTCTTGTTTTGCTCGATCTGGTAGAGGATCATATCGATATTGGGGACGATATAAAGCCCCGAATCGTCTTTTACATAATAAGATGCCAGATTGATCGGAGAGGAGATCCATTCGCTGTCCTGTCTGTTTGGGGGAAGTTGGATGAGGTCGCCGATCGCCTTGCCTTCCGGCATGGTGGCATAACGGGCCGTGATATTACCGTCCGGATTGAAAGTGACTTCATTGATAAACCAACAGATCAGATTCCCGACAATAGGTTCCAGCATGGGAGCAAACTGTGCTAAGAGGGCATTATCGGTCACCAGATGAAATGCACAGCGCATCAAGGTATATTCTCCCAGCACCGGATACCAGTTGCCGTTTGAAGTCAGTTGGTTGGTAGCAACTTTCACATCGGTCAGAGCCAAAGTCATTTTACTTTTTTCGACAGAACCGGTATAGGAAAAAGAGGTCCCGTTTGTTCCTGTCCCGTTTCCGGAAAAAGAATAACCGTTGCTTCCGGCCGAAATAGCCACGTTTTCAAGCAGAGTCGTGGTTTCTCCGGGGAGAATACCATGTAAAGTGATGTTAGCCGTGTTGTCATTGGTCATTTTAAAGGAGACGTCCTTACCGATGAACTCACGTCCACTGTAAGTCAGGGTCAATGTGTTGCCGCCTTCAGGTGCGCTCAACTTGTTGGAATAGATTCCGCTCATTCCGGAACCATCGGAATCATCATTGTCATCGCAGGCAAACAACAAGGTGGCCACGCAGATGGCATAAAGAAAATTGCGCAATAAATACTTGTTCATTTACTTTTCTTTTTATTGTTTATTTGATGTTACAAAGTACTGATATAACTTTGTACCAAACAATAGCTATATTTCAGAATCAATATTCCATTATTAAGAATTGACTTTTATAGGGTATAATAACTGTCTGTATATGAATATGTGCCAAAGAAAGATTATTAATAATAGAATATCGAATGTGAAAAATAGACATTGACGGATATGTTTATATATGCGTTCTTTGTTCTCATTATGTTAATGAGTCTATTATTAGGATTTTTAGCCTTTCTGGTCCGGATGCTTTTTAAGCGGAAGGCCGCAGGTAAAAAGGTGAGTGAGGCCTGTGAAGTAAAAGAACAGTGCCCGGAAAAAACTGCATGTAAAAATATAGAGTAAATGAGAATACTGCTTGTAACAAGAGGATCACAAGGTGACGTGTTGCCCTATCTGGCAGTGGCACGCGAGTTGGTCGGACGAGGCCATGAGGTAACAATGAATGTTCCCCTGGTTTTTGAGGAAATGGTCAGAAAATATCCTGTAAAAGTCGTTTTGCAGGATTTCGACAATATCGGCGGAATGATGGCCGATGCTGCCGAGAATAAACAGAGCTTTAAGAGGATCGTGGAATGGACGCGCGATGCGATCGACAAACAGTTTGTGCAGGTGATCCCGCTTCTTGAACAGAACGATGTCCTGGTAGCAGCCAATACGGAGTTTGCCGCGACCGGCATTGCAGAATATTGTAAAAAGCCTTTTGTCCGTACGGCTTTTGCTCCTTTCCTGCCCGGCACGAAGATGCCGCCTCCTGCTTTTCCGTACCCGAAGCCTAATCCGGTCATTACGCCGAAACTGCTTTGGCTGATGATGAACAAGGTATCCAACTATATGGTGAAAGATACGATCAATAAGAACCGGGCGAAGTATGGTCTGGCTCCGATCGCTAATTTCGGCCTGGATGCAGCGAAGAATAGTGATAATTTTCTGTTGTACAGCCGTTATCTGGGACATACCGATCCCGTGTGGGACGAACGTTTTCGCTGGAATATCGGTGGATATTGTTTCAATGATACGTTTGAATATGATGAAGAGGCGTATCAGGAACTGATGGCGTTTATCCAAAGAGACCGGACACCGGTCATCTTCTTTACGCTGGGCAGTTGTACTTCGAACGACCGGGAGCGTTTCTGCGGCATGCTGGCACGTATCAGTGACCGGAAAAAATACCGGCTGGTTGTCGGTTCAGGCTGGGCGAAGACAGGGGAAACTTTACAGGGAAGCGAACAATTGTTCCTGATGAAGAAACCGATTCCCCATCATCTGATTTTTCCGCATTGCGATGCCGTTATCCACCACGGGGGAAGCGGTACGACACATAGCGTAGCGCGTGCGGGTGTTCCCCAGCTGATTACTCCTTTATTGCTCGACCAGCCTTATTGGGCGTATCGGGTCCAGGTGCTGGGATTAGGTCCGGAACGGGTGAAGATCGCTAAAGTTTCCGAGAATGAACTGGAACGTAAAATAGCGGACCTGGTCGGTAATCCGGATTATAAAAAGAATGCCGCCACGGTAAGCGGGCAGATCAAAAGCGAGAACGGCATCGGAAACTTGTGTGACTATATCGAGCGGTTATTACCGTAATTTATTCCTGTTGAAATGTGGTCCTGCTTTGATAATGAAAAAGAAGGTAGACAATACCGTCAGGCAGGCCCCGAACAGATAGGCATAATTAAAACCGCCGAACTCCTGTGCAATGCTTCCGCCTATCATCAATCCGATACCGATACCTACGTCCCAGCTGGTCAGATAGGTGGAGGTCGCTGTCCCGCGCTGACTGTTGGGGGCCAGATTCACGAACAGGGTATTGAATGCCGGGAACATCGTACCGAAGGCTACTCCTTGTGATAATGCTATACCTATATATAAATAGGAAGTAAATACCGGATTCCATTTCATCAATGTCTCCAGGGAAGCCAGGGCGAAGAAACTGGCACAAGCCAGATACATCCCCAATGTAATGACCAGCGTGATACGTCCTTTATCTACCTGCCGTCCGGAGAACAGCCGCGATATGGCCAGGCCTATCGCCATAAAGGTAAAGTAAAGCCCTGAATTGACGGAAATCCCTATTTCATCCGCATACATGGCAACATATGTAGTCGTCATCCCGTAGGGAATAGATAACATTAACAAAGAGATGCCTGCCCAGCCCCCTTTTACCAGAAAGAAGCGGTCGAGCGAGATCGGTTCTTTCTTTACCGGTTGCTTGTAAGGAGTCTTCACCAGATAAGCCATGATAAACCCCAGGAAACAGGAAGCCAGTGAACAGCCGAAGATCACTTCATAGCTGAAACTGGCATGCATGAACAACCCGATCATCGGTCCGAAACTCATGGCCAGGTTATTCGCCATCCCATAATAACCGATCCCTTCGCCGCGTCGGGAAGAAGGAAGGATATCGATCACGATCGTATTACCCGAAACTGTTACCATCCCGAAAGCGAACCCATGCAGGATGCGCAGCACGATGAATATACTCAGCAGGCTTGCAACCATATATCCGGCAAAAATGACCATGAATACGGCATAAGCTACCAGATACAACGGGCGGCGCGCAAACGTATCCAACAGATATCCAGAGAAGGGGCGGATACAAAGACAGGCTATCGTGTAGCAGGACAGGATGAACCCGATCATCGACTTGTCCGTCATAAACCGTTCCTGCAAGTAGAATGGCAGGATCGGCAGTATCAGGTAGAAGGCAAAAAACAGCAGGAAATTTGCCATCAATATATAACAAAAGCCGGGTGATAATAATTTGTCTTTCGCCATTGCTGTGAGTCGTTGGATTTATTATTGTTTTTTATATAAATAAGATGCTGATCTCCAGTACCTTTTATCATTATGTTTTGTATATTGGATGCGGTACTGTTCAGCGGCCGATAATTGTCAGCCGTTCGGTTGATGATTATGAGCCAATCGGCCGATAACTATGAGCCGATCGGTTGACGGTTATCAACCGTTGATTACCCGCCGTACTAATTCAATTTAGTCGGCATGCTTTTTCAAAACAGGTCGCATCCTTTTCCCATTTTCTTTACGAAGGCTTATTTGAAACCTAACTTATCGAATAGCGACCGCTCTTCCGCGGTTGCATTTTTTATCGTGTAGGCGGTAAACTCCCGCGGGTGATTGTAATTAGACCGGAACCATTCGAATTTATCAGGTGTTTCCCGTAATGCCTTGTCTACGGCAAGCGGATCGAAACTTCTGAAGATCGCATGTTCGATACGATGCTCCGTAACATTGTCCAGGTCGATCACCGGATCGGCAGGAACGGGAGGGACGACCTCCTTCATTTTTTCTATCTTCAGTCCGAAGAAGCGTTCGATATTTTCCAGGCAGGTGCGGGTCCCGTTGGCTTTACCGTCGGCAGAGAATCCGGCAATATGGGGAGTGGCTATGGTTGCCAGACTTATTAATTCACGGTCGATTGCCGGTTCGTTTTCCCAGCAATCGATCACTGCTTCGCTTATTTTTCCTGATTTCAGGGCATTCATTAGCGCCGGAGTATCGTGTACCGCTCCTCTCGAAGCGTTTACGAACCAAGGCTTTTTCCGTGTTTGGTTGAAAAAGGCTTCGCTTGCCAGATGGCGGGTGGCAAAACGCCCTTCTTTTGTCAGTGGCGTATGGAAAGAGATAATATCCGCTTCTTCTGCAATCGTATCCAACGAAACGAATCCTGCCTCTCCTTCCTTTTCTGCCCGTGGCGGGTCATTACGTAAAACGTGCATGCCATATGATGCGCAGAGTTTTTCCAGTTCTTTACCTACATGGCCTACGCCGACTATTCCGATCGTTTTCCCCTCTAATGGTTCGTTTCTGCGGAGACCGATGGTGATCAGCGAAGATAAAACATATTGGGCGACCGAAACGGCATTGCATCCCGGGGCGTTTTTCCAGGTAATACCTGCTTCATCACAATACTTTATGTCGATATGGTCGAAACCGATGGTTGCTGTCGTGATCAGCCTGACGCGGCTTCCTTCCAACAGTTCACGGGTACATTTGTCGATGCTTCGTACGATCAGGGCGTCGGCATCATGAATGGTTGAAGGAGTGAACTCGTTTGAGTTGAGGTATTTTACATCTGCGATCGGTTCGGCAACCCCTTTCAGGTACGGGACCGTGTTATCAGCTACTATTTTCATTTTCTTGCCTTTTACTACTGGCAAAGATAGAGATTATTTGCGGAAGTGGAGATAAAAACGTAATTTGCACGCTTTAAATATCATGAAAGACTAATGTGTATAAAAAACTGGAAAATGAAGCATCTGTTGTTGTGTGTATTATGCTTGCTGGCCATTGTTTGCATTCCTGTATACGGCCAGGGGAAGTATACGAATCCGCTGCCTGTAAAGTTCGGTGACCCTTATGTATTGTTGGCTTCCGACGGGCGTTATTATATGTATGGCACGGGCGCAGGGGCCGTGGATGGTTTCTGTGCTTATTCTTCGGATAATCTGATAGACTGGAAACCGGAAGGACAGGTTTACCGGGGTAATATGGCCGGTTCGTGGGCTACAGCCAACTTCTGGGCGCCGGAAGTGTATGAACGGAAAGGGAAGTTTTATATGTTTTTCAGTGCCGATTGGAAGGAGAACCCGACTAATGAGTTGGAGAATTTCAGAATCGGCATTGCTGTTTCGGATAAACCGACCGGTCCGTTCAGGGAGATGAGCGACCGCCCTCTTTTTGACCCCGGCTATCCTGTTATCGACGGTAATCTGCTGCAAGATTCCGACGGACGTCTTTACTTATATTATTCCCGTTGCTGTTACAAGCATCCGGTAGAGAGTGAAGTGGCTTCATGGGCACGTGAGAAAGGTATGTTCAACGAAATAGAGGAAAGCTGGATTTACGGTGTCGAGCTGCAACCTGATTTAAGCGGCATCATCGGCGAACCCGTGTTGATCCTACGCCCGCCTGTTACCAATGAAGACCCGCAGGCCGAATGGGAGAGCCGTTCTGTAACGACTGGCGAAGTGAACCGCCGATGGACGGAGGGTTCATATATATTTAAGAAAGGCGATATCTATTATATGATGTATTCTGCGAATTATTTCGGAGGAAAGAATTATGCTGTCGGCTATGCGACTTCTAAAAATCCCCTCGGTCCTTTTGTTAAATCGGCAAACAACCCGGTACTGGAGAAGAATGTTGAAAAAGGCGGGATTGTAACGGGTACGGGCCATAACAGTGTGACTTATTCGAAAGACGGAAAGCAGATGTATTGTGTGTATCACGGACGTACGCAGAATACAGGTGAAGAGCGTGTCGTTTTTATCGATAAGATGGGAGTGGACGAAAAGGGCAACTTGTATGTGGAAGGTCCGAATACCACTCTTCAGGAAATTCATTGATAGATTATCAGAAAAGATTTTCTACCTTTGTCAACAGTATTTACAGAAAGCAAAACGATTATTTATGAATTTCAGCGAACAGTGTTACCGGATATTTGAACAGGCTACGAAAGCGTATCATGTTTCTGATGATGTGGATGCAACCATGCATAATCCTTATGAGGTAAAAAGTATCGAGTTTTATCTTTATTTGAAAAACTGGATTGATGCGGTGCAATGGCATCTGGAAGATATCATCCGTAATCCGGCGATCGACCCGGTCGAGGCAATAGCGATCAAGCGCCGTATAGATAAATCTAATCAGGACCGTACCGATCTGGTGGAACTGATCGATAGTTTCTTTCTGGATAAATACAAGGATGTAAAGGTCTTGCCGGATGCAACGATCAATACGGAGAGTCCGGCATGGGCGGTAGACCGTTTGTCTATCCTGACACTCAAGATCTACCATATGAATGAAGAGGTGAACCGCCCTGATGCGACTCCCGAACACAAAGTCAAATGTGAAGAAAAACTGAAGGTGCTGCTGGAACAGAAGACAGACCTTTCAACGGCATTGGATCAGTTGCTGACCGATATCAAAGAAGGCCGCAAGTACATGAAGGTGTACAAACAGATGAAAATGTATAATGATCCGGCTTTGAATCCTGTATTATACGGTAAAAAATAAAATGGCAATGAAAGTATATCATGGTAGCAATATGGTAATAGAATATCCGAAGGTACAAACTACCGGTTTCTTTAAAGATTTCGGTTTCGGATTTTACTGTACGGTGTTGGAAAAGCAAGCCCAACGGTGGGCAGCTAATAAAACTCCGGCTCATATTGTTAATGTATACGAATATAAGGAAATTGCCGGGTTACAAATTCTCCGTTTTAAAGAGTTGACGGATGAATGGCTCGATTTCATAGCCTCTTGTCGTAAAGGAGTCCCACATACCTATGACTTGGTGGAGGGACCGATGGCAGATGATTCGGTTTGGAATTATGTAGAAGATTTTCTTTCCGGATCGATCAGTCGTGAAGCATTCTGGGCATTGGCTAAATTTAAATATCCGACTCATCAGATTGTATTTTGTTCTGATAGGGCGATAGAGTCGTTAACCTATGAAAAGAGTTACGAGTTATGAAGAATGTATTCTTTCCGGATGAAGAAATAACGCAGGATGATGTGTTTTATGTTTGTAGCCTGATCGAACGTATAGCACGGCATTTGAAGCAGCCGAATCGGTATGTCGTAAATTGTATGGGAAAACGGGGTATTGCTGAAAAACTATCCTTGGCAAATGTTATGCATAGTGAAAATCAGCAGGCTGTCGTTGAACGGTTGATTCAGGAATATCGAATGCAGGCTGGCAGTTTTGATGTGACGAATGTTAATCCTGATTTAGTCAGCCATATCCCGGGTGAACAGGACATGGGAAAAGTGTATATGCGTCTGATCCTGTCCACTCTTTATTCGTGGGAAGATTATGCTGATGCGATCTTACGCATCTATAACGATAAGATATGTCGTACGATAGACAATTATAACGGGAGTGCTTATTATGAGCCTTCCTATTATTTAACCCGCTGTTATTATAGCGGAACATTCAATTAATAGATGGCAAAAATACTTGTTATACGACTTTCAGCTATAGGCGATGTCGCTATGACGGTTCCGGTGATTTACTCTGCCGCCAAAGCGAATCCGCAGGATACGTTTACTGTTCTTACGCAGGCATTCCTGATACCGGTCTTCATGAACCGACCGGCGAATGTGGACGTGATAGGCATCAATACGAAGGCTGCGGAAAAGACATTGCGCGGACTGCTCCGGTTTGCTTCTGCCTTGGTTAAGTTTGAGTATGATATGGTACTGGATCTGCATAATGTGATCCGTACGATCATAATCCGCAGCCTGTTCCGGATGAAAGGGAAAAAGGTTTATGTTGTAGACAAGGCCAGAAAGGAGCGTAAACGCCTTACTGACCGCAACCATAAGGATTTAAAGCCTTTGCGTCCGGTGATCGAGCGTTATGCCGATGTATTCCGGGCTGCCGGACTGAATTATACGGAATCATTTACTTCCCTTTATGAATCGCATCCCGCCGACCTTTCGGCTATGGAAGCGGTGGCAGGTACGAAAAAAGGCAAATGGATCGGGATTGCCCCCTTCGCCAAACATCGTGGAAAGATTTATCCGGTGGACGATATGGAACAAGTGGTCGCCCGTCTCTCTGAAAATGAAGATTATACGATCTTTCTGCTGGGAGGACGCGGTTACGAGGAGGCTGTCCTTGAACAATGGGCGTTCCAGTATCCGCGTGTGAAAAGTCTTGTCGGACGTTATTCGCTGGATAACGAACTGGCCCTGATCAGTCAGCTGGATGTATTGCTTTGCATGGATTCCGCGAATATGCATTTCGCTTCCCTTGTCGGAACGAAGGTAATATCCGTTTGGGGAGCGACTCACCCGTATGCGGGTTTCTATGGTTATCATCAGAACCCTAAAAATGCGGTCCAGTTGGATCTTCCCTGCCGTCCCTGTTCCGTATTCGGACAGAAGCCCTGTTTTCGGGGGGATTGGGCATGCATGACACAGATAACACCGGAAATGGTAATTGCGAAGGTAGATGGCCTGCTCAAATAAGTTTTTGTCGTAATATTAGAAATATATGAAACTAGTAGAAAAATGTAAATCGTTCGTAAATGCACCTTTATGGAAAGAAGAAAAGTCACTTTGGTGGGTGTGGATATTGACCGGTGTTGTTTATGCTCTGATTAAATTTTTCATAGGTAAATATAACAATTATAAGATATTTAAATATGTTTTTCCGCACAGCATAGAAGGGTTGACTATTTATGGGGAATATCCGGCAGAATATTATGATTCCAATCAGTATGGAATTTTGTTCAGCGCCCTGATTGCTCCATTCTCGGTATTGCCGGACTGGCTGGGATTAGTGTTATGGATTACTGCTAACACGGCGTTTCTCTTTTATGCGATTAAACAACTACCTCTTTCCACTTCGCAGAAAATTTTCATATATTGGTTCTCATATATAGAATTGATGACTGCACAGGGAGTACAACAATTCAATATTTCTGTAGCAGCCTTTATTATTCTCGCTTTTGTTTTTATAGAGAAGAAAAAAGATTTTTGGGCTGCTTGTGTGATTATGCTCGGCACTTTAACTAAAATCTATCCGATTGTCGGATTGGCTTTTTTCTTTTTTTCCAAACAAAAAGGAAAACTTATTATCTCAGGGATTTTCTGGGGTGCATTATTCTTGGTTTTTCCGGCTTTATATACTCCGGGATTCGATTATGTGATTTCGCAGTATTATGAGTGGGTTGCACAATTACAGTTGAAGAATGGCTTGAATTTGTTTGCTGAAGCACAAAATATCTCTTTGCTGGGAGTTGTCCGTAAATTATCAGGATCGGAGGTTTATAGCGACCTGTGGCTGATCGTTCCGGGACTGGTACTTTTCTTTATCCCTTATCTGCGGATATCTCAATATAAATATCTATCCTTTCGCATGATGTTACTGGCTAATGTCTTGCTGTTTGTTGTATTGTTCAGTACGGGTACTGAAGCGAGCGGGTATATCATTGCTATGATCGGAGTTGCCCTATGGTATATCTGTAGTCCTTCGGAACATAAAAAATATAATTACTGGTTGCTGGTGATCACGTTGGTCGTCGTGGGGTTGTCGACAACCGAATTAGTACCTCGTGTGGTTCGGGCAGGCTTTATCAGACCGTATGCGTTGAAGGCATGGCCTGTGATTGTCGTTTGGTTGACTGTTTGTTATGAAATGATATTTTTGAATTTTTCCAGAAAACCGCTAAATTAGGCAAAAATCTTTTTGGAAAGATTTGCTATCACTGTTTTGGAGACTTTCCATAAAATATTAAAATCGATCTGAATTCAGATTATTTTCTGATAAACGTTCATTATGTCCTGAGCTATAGCTTGGTCCAGAAAACGTTTGGCGTACTCTTTTCCGGCTGTTCGCATGTGCTCTGCCTGCGAAGGGGTGGTGAGAATCCAGTTTATTTTTTCGTTTAGACCATTTACGTCTTCTGGGTTTATATACAGAGAATCAGGCCCTCCTGCTTCTTCAAGGCATGAACCTGTAGCGGCAATAACGGGTGTGCCGGAGTTTAAGGCCTCTAAAATCGGAATTCCGAATCCTTCAAAAAATGAAGGGTATATGAAAAGCGAGGCCAGTTGATAAAATGCCGGAAGGTCATCGAATGATACATTGTTCAATATAGTGACTTGTTCCTGCATATTATTTTCTCGGATGTATTGTTCCACTGTTTCTGTATAGGGAGTTCTTCTGCCTATTGCGATTAGACGGATATCTTTCCCTGATTGTTTGAGTGCTTTTACGATAAGCAACAAGTTTTTCCGTTGTTCGATGCTTCCTACATTCAGAATGAAATGTTCGGGCAGGTTATATTTGTTTTTTACTTCAGATAGTTTGTTGGACTCTGCCTGTTGTAGGAATGAAACATCGCATCCTTGGTAAACTACATCGATCTTCTCTTCCGGAACTTTGTATATCCGGATGATATCTTGTTTGGTCATTTCACTGACAGCAACAATCTTGTCGGCAAGTAGACAGGCTTTCCTGAATTTGAAATTATAAATGTTTCTGTCTATAGTTTTATAAAACTGTGGATAGCGGATAAAAATCAGATCGTGTATCGTTACAACTGAAGGGATGCCGGCTTTCGATAATCCGAATGGGAGTTCGTTACTTAAGCCGTGAAACAAGGCCGGCTTTTCTTTCTTCAGGTCGCCGATAATACCACAGGATCGCCACCAGGCTTTACCTAAGGAACCTAATATCTCATTTTCCAGATAGTGGAATATCACATTTTCTTGCTCCGGAATAAGTGCCCGCAGATGTTTTTTCCCTTTATCCGGAGAATATAGATGGTAACTGTTTTCGGGGTAACTGTTAATCAATGAATTAACAATGAAACGGCTGTAATTCCCTAACCCGGTTGCATTGTGGGTGATTCGTTTTGCATCAAATGCGAGTTTCATGCTTTGCTACTTTTGAAAATGTTATATATTCGGATACGGGTAATGACAAAATATGTTTGAGTAGGAATCTGTGTTTTTCAAAGCCTTTGTATATTTGATTGATACCACTAAGAATAGTTTTTTCCAATGTCTTATCACTATTGTATGTCACAGTGATAATAGTGAAGTCCACAATCTCTTCCATGTGTATGTTATTATGTTACCAGTAACAATTAATAAGTGATCATCAAAGATACTAATAATCTTTTTAATAATAAATATTTTCTATGTAATTATAATAAGGATCTAATTATACAGGAAATATGTTTTTTTTGCGACCGAAGTCCAGTCAATAGTTGACATTCCTTCTTTTAAAAAGTATCCTCTTTATCCGGGTTTTCATAGAAATTGGAATGCTGGTGATTACTTTTTATTCAGACTTTTGTTCTTTGGCTTGAATATGCTGTTTAAATTCTTTGCAAGTGGCAAAAGAGCATTTTTTCTTTAGTAAAAAGGAAATCAAGTCGTCAAGTCGCCTGACCATTCCTTCTCCTGAATGGTTGGTCATAATAAACGGTAATTTCCATTCTTCTTTGTGGGCCTTCAGATTGGTAAATTCCCAAGGATGGAAATAGGTGATGGCGTATCCATCATGTTTTAATGTTCGATAAAACAGCCAGCGGTAAACTTTAGCAGGTAGATTATGATAAGTCAACCAAAACAACGAGAGGCGGAAAGCCGGAGTAACGGACGCCGGGAGCTGCAATACTTTTTCTTTATAAAAATATGTGCGTGGTTTATCCAGATGGTTGTATCTTCCAGGAATGAAAGTCGGATTCAAAGATGAATTGTATGTATAACCGGCGTTTTTAATATCCTTCTCATCGACCGGCATCATGCGTGCCATGCGGAAACCCTCTACTGGTTGTCCGGTCAGTTGTTCAAGAAATTCGCGGGAACGTTGCAGGTCGGTTTTCTCAAATGAAGAATGATAATATCCGTGTGAAGCGATCTCATGTCCACCCTGCAGTATATTCTGAATAATTTCAGGAGCATGGGTTGCAAAATTAGCTGTGCAGAAGAAGGTCGCATGTACCTGATATTTGTCCAGACAGGCTAATATTTTTCTGGTGCCTTCGATAGAAACCGCCATCTGTTGTTCGAATGGCAAATCTATTCCATGTTCTTGAGGAACATCAAATTCTTCAATATCAAAACTGAGTAAGATCATTTGTGAATAAAATTGAAAGAAAGTTTGCCATTTCACGCTTTAATACATTGAAACCCATATCAGATACGGTTAATCCGTCTCTGATACGTGATTGTACGGCTTGTATGTTTATTTTTTTCTGTTGTCCTTTATATATAAATTCGGTATCGAACAGGAAACTGTTAACTTTTGTTGATAAAAAAACCGTTTTTCCAGTCTGGTTGAATCCTTTCAATCCTCCCTGTGTATCGCGTATTTTTAAGCGGAGAAAAATAGCATTGCATAGATGGGATGATTCAGAAAGGAACCGGCGGAAGGGTGGCAGGTTTTTCTGATAGCTCCTGTCTCTTGTTGCGACAACTATATCGGCTCCTTTGAGTAGGCTATTGATTACTTCTCTAAAAGAGTCGTCGGTATAAGGAAAGTCGTAGTCTGTATATATGATATATTCAGACAGGGTCTGTTGTACCGCTTTGCGTAATGCGTATCCTTTTCCTCTGTTAGGGCGATAATCGATTATCTGAATTCCGGGGATTGCCTGTTCCAGCGCGGCAACGGTTTCCGGTTCATATCCGCGTTTTGACCCGTCACTTACAATAAACAAGTGGAAATCTATGGGACTAAATAAGGATTGTATCTCTTTGAATTTCCCTATAACCTTTTGTTCCCATCTTGGCGGTGGATTGTAACATGGTAGAATAATATCTATCTCAGTTCTGTCATTCATCATCTTCTTTGTCAACATATAGGTAAACAGCCTTGCTTGTAAATATCAGGTACAAAGATATGACAATTAATTCTTTGTATTTGTATTTAAACTAATTTGTACGCATCTTGACAGATCTTAGCAGTATTGGTTTATGTTCGCGACCCGGTATCTGGTGATCGGTTTTGATATCATACAACTCTATCGAGACTTGATTTAAAATTTTAGTTTTGGTTTAAGTGCTAACTTTATTATGAAGTCCTCTATTTCAAAGCGAGCTGCATAACGTGGCATGAGGTATGGGTTGTTGTTGTTCAACAACCGATCGTTTTCAGTGGTAAAAGCCAGTCTGTATTTGGCTTCAGCTACAGCTTTAAGAGCGTGGTCGGAAACATCTCCTTCGTGTACGATGCCATTAGGGTAGGCCATATAATGACAGGCCTTATTCGTTCTCTCTTCAATCAGTCGCTTGCTTTCTATTAATTGCCAACGAGTTTGTTCGTATGTTTGATAGTTATTACAAATAAAGTGATCCATGCAATGGGCTCCGATTGTACAGGAATATTTTGTTTGTAATATTCTTACTTCTTCCCAGTTAAGTGGCGCATCAGCTGAATGTAAATGACAAAGTTCCTGGTAAGTCTCAGGAGATACATTGTTAATTAGTTGCTGACAAATTTCATTAATTAGTTCTATATTTGAATGCTTTAATGTATGACTGATGAACCCAAACACCTTAGTTCTTTGTTGTTCGTTTAATAAGGGCGATTTGAATTTTATACATTCGATGTCAATATTGTTTAGCATTGGCGCTGTAATAATAGCTCGTGCAATGAATGTCGGGAATCTGTTTCCACTCTCTATATGACCGGCAGATACAAAAACAGTAAACGGAAGGTTAAATGATTGTAGGATTGGGGCGGCTACTGTCAGGTTATTTTTATATCCGTCATCGAAAGTTATCACTACTTCTTTATTTGAGAATTTCTTTTCTTGGAATCGTTGGTAATACTCATCTATGCAGATGACCTCATATTGTTGGGATATGAATTTAAGTTCTTGCTCAAATATATCTGGGGCAATGTGAAGCGAAGGAAATTGGTTTACATGATCTACGCCGTGGTAAAAGATAACACGGGGAGTTCGATTTATTGTACGGAGCAGTTTATCTATCCCGAATCGAATTAGATTATGTTTTAGTTTCCTATTTTTCATTCTATCCAATTTTCTTCTTTTTTTTCGTATTCGAAATTTAGAAATAACCGACTGTGGGCATAAAATGGATTTTTGCCCTTCAATAGCTTCATTTTCTTTTCCATCAGGTCTAAATTGGTAGAGGTATCTCGAATCAGGCTATGGTATGAGTTTTCCCTGTCGATTGTATTTGAAATGATTTTTTTGAAGCGGGTAAAGTATTTGAGTTTATTGCCGATAATTTCTTGAAAATGGCGAAACATGACATCTTCATATCCATAGTTGCCACAAAATTCTTCATCATATCCTAAAGTAGAGAAAAAGATGGCTTTTGAGGTATAGAATATATTGCATGGAGATTGCAGCGAATGTCCGGTAGTGTCTACCCGTTTAAATTTGTATAAGCTCTTTTGAGGTATTTTACTATCGAGTATCTGAGCTAGTAATTTTTCAGGGAAGAAATGATCGCAATCTGAAAGGATTATTTTCGGACTGATAGCACATGTTACTCCCAGGTTCCTTGCCCCTCCTTGGTTCCAACGTATGTCGCTTTTTATTCGATAGAGTTGGTAATTGACGTGGATGTGATTGGGGATTTTTACTTCAATAGGTGAACAATCATCCACAATAACAAATTGGATACGTCGTAGTATATCAGGATGTATTTTTGAATAAGCCTCCAGTAAGTCTGTTAAGACTTTTGTATCTTTTTGATTAAAAAAAACTGGCATTATATAGCTTAATTCAATTTTTGTCTGTTGTATTGGTATCATTTTTTCTTAAATTACCTCTTATCCTTGATTGGAAAGTCTGAGTTTATAGTAACAGTGTTTTACAAAACTAGATAAAGTTTTGAAACATTCCAATTAATTGAAATGATATTCCCTAAAAACAATGGAATATATTATCTTTGTTCCCTCTAGACTGCTTCTCTATAACTGGCAGTTTTTATAGGTATGGAAAAGAAATCAATTGTTTTGGTAACAGGTGGAGCCGGCTTTATCGGTTCGAACTTATGTGAGTTTTTACTGGATGAAGGTTATCAGGTTGTTTGCCTGGATAATTTCTCTACAGGGAAACCGGAAAATATTCAGCAACATTTTACAAATCCCTCTTTTCGATTGGTAGTAGGCGATATACGGAACCCGGAGGATTGCCGGAAAGCAGTGGAAGGTGTCGACTATGTGTTGCATGAAGCGGCTCTGGGATCGGTTCCTCGGTCCATTAAAGATCCGGTTACTACAAATGCTGTAAATATCAGTGGTTTCTTGAATATGCTGGTAGCAGCCCGTGATGCAGGGGTTAAACGTTTTGTTTACGCTGCAAGTTCTTCTACGTATGGTGATTCTGCATCATTGCCAAAGGTGGAAGAGGTTATAGGAAAACCGCTGTCACCCTATGCCGTGACTAAATATGTAAATGAATTATATGCGGATGTATTTTCCAAAACCTATGGAATCGAATGCATCGGATTGCGATATTTTAATGTGTTCGGACGAAGACAGGACCCGAATGGAGCTTATGCTGCCGTTATTCCTCTTTTTGTGAAACAACTGATCGATCATCAATCGCCTGTGATCAATGGAGACGGTGAATATTCCAGGGATTTTACCTATATTGAAAATGTAATCCTGATGAATAAGCTGGCATTGACCACTCAGAACAAAGAGGCTGTAAATACGGTATATAATACGGCTTTCGGTGAGCGGACCACCTTGAATCAGTTGGTTGGTTATCTGCAGGAATATTTGAGTGAGTTTGATCCGGAAATAGCGAAAGTAGAAATTAAACATGGCCCGAATCGTTTGGGAGATATTCCACATTCGCTGGCCTCTATCGATAAAGCTAAAAGATTGTTGGGATATCAGCCTTCTTTCAATATGAGAGACGGCTTGAAGGAAGCTGTTCGTTGGTATTGGCAAAATCTGAAGTAATCAGCAGAAAGGAAGAAATTATGGGAAATATAAAAATAGCAGTTATCGGATTGGGTTATGTCGGTTTACCGCTGGCACGTTTGTTTGCTACCAAATATCCGGTGATCGGTTTTGATGCGAAAGAGAGCAGAGTCGTTGAGCTAATGTCCGGTCATGATTCGACGTTGGAAGTGGATGACACTATACTGCAATCGGTGCTTGTAAATGATTTGCAAAGTATGACCGGGAACGGGCTGTATTGTTCCAGTAAACTGGAAGATATTGCGTCCTGTAATTTTTATATCGTATGTGTGCCGACCCCGGTCGACCGTCATCATAGTCCTGACCTGACACCTTTGTATAGAGCCAGTGAGACTGTAGGAAAGGTGATCGGTAAAGGTGATATAGTCGTGTTTGAATCGACTGTTTATCCAGGTGTGACGGAAGACGAATGCGTACCGGTTATAGAGAAAATATCCGGTCTGAGGTTCAACGAAGATTTCTTTGCCGGTTATTCTCCCGAACGTATCAATCCGGGTGACAAAGAACATACTGTCGAGAAAATAAAAAAGGTAACTTCCGGTTCTACTCCGGATATAGCAGTCGTGATCGATGATGTTTATCGTTCCGTTATTACGGCAGGAACTTTTTGTGCCTCCAGTATAAAGGTGGCAGAGGCAGCTAAGGTGATAGAAAATTCACAACGTGATATCAATATTGCTTTTGTGAATGAACTATCGAAAATATTCAATCTGATTGGTATCGATACCAGTGAAGTCCTGGCTGCTGCTGCGACAAAATGGAATTTTCTACCTTTTAAACCAGGTCTTGTCGGTGGTCATTGCATTGGTGTCGATCCTTATTATTTGGCGCAGAAAGCCCAGGATTACGGATATCATCCGGAGATCATACTGGCTGGCCGTCGTATGAATGACAGTATGGGAGAATATATTGCCAATCAGGTAGTCAAGGCTATGATCCGGAAGGATATACCGGTACGTAATGCCGAAGTGCTGGTATTGGGGATTACCTTTAAAGAAAACTGCCCCGATGTACGCAATACTAAAGTGTTTGATGTTGTGAAAGCGCTTCAGGATTACGATATCCGGGTTACTGTATACGATCCCTGGGCAAAACCGGAAGATGTACGACGGGAGTATGGTTTGGAAGTAATGAATACTTTACCCGGTAAAAAATTCGGTGCGGTTGTCCTGGCTGTGGCACATAAAGAGTTTATGAATCTGGATATTCATTCTTTGATACAGGAGAATGGTGTGGTTTATGATGTAAAAGGTTGCATCGACCCGAAATTGGTAGACGATCGTTTATAAGGGGAAAAATATGGAGTATCAGATTAATCCGAAGTATGCCTATTTGGAAAAAGAGATATTGTCTGTCCCTATACGCTTTGACAAGGAAGGAGAATTGATCTATAAGGGACGAAATATACTTAAGGTATTAAATATAGGAGGGATACGTATGTGTATTAAATCCTTTAAATATCCCCATATCATCAATAAAGTGGCTTACACCTATTTCCGGAAGTCGAAGGCTGAACGTTCCTATCTGTATGCTAATCGGTTTGTTGAACTGGGCATTGGGACGCCTGAACCGGTCGCTTATATTCTTTTCCGGGACAAGGTGGGATTGACATATAGTTATTACATCTCTCTGCAATTGGATGATGTATCTACTCTGCGCGGACTATTTTTGCTACCGAAAGAAGAGCAGATAGAGGCTTTCCGGGCTTTTACTCGCTTTACTTATGATTTTCAACAGAAAGGGGTCTATTTTATTGATCATTCTTTAGGTAATACATTAGTTAAAAAAGATGATGATGGAGTATACCATTTCTGGTTGGTTGACCTCAATCGTACGCAGTTTGAAGTTGTTTCTTCCTGGAAAGGATTAAAAAATCTCTCAATGCTGGAACTACCGGAGTTTTTATTGCAGACTATCGGTGAAGAATATGCATTGCTCAACCATGAGGATAAGGAGGAAATGGTGAAAAGATTGATCCTCCTTACAAAAGCTCATAACGAGCATGTAAAGAGGAAAAGTTTTATTCGGAATACACGTCGGATGATCAAACGTCGTTTGTTTTCATAAGGTACTCCTGTATCCGTAAAGCCAGCTGATGCCAGTCAAATTTCTGTACATGTTTATAAGCATTTTGTCCGAGGCGAGTACGTAATGCTTCATCTTCAATCAGTTTTTTTATTTTTCGACGGAACAGGAATACATATCGTTTGGTAAGTAGACCGGTTTCATTATCGATCAGTAAATCCTTTGTGCCAGCTTGGGTTGCAATTACCGGTAGCCCACAAGCCATAGCTTCGCAGACTGTGTTTGACCAGCCGGCATGACGTTCTGCTGCTACGAACAAATCCCCCCGGTTGAATAATTCACTGTTCTTTTCAAAAGGATGATTTTGTATGAATTCAAAAGGGACAGTAGTTGAAAAGTTATCTATCAACTGTTGGGCTTTTTCGTTGACTGCCGTATCAAATAGCAGCAAACGAATGTTATATCCTTTCTTGTAGAGTTTCTCGCATGCTTTGATAATATATTTGGTACCTTTCACTCGTTCAACCAAACGTCCATATGCGACAATACAGAAAGGACGGCCTTTTACTGTGTAGCTTGTTTTCGAACTATAATTAGCAGTGTTTACCCCTCCCAAAGCCTTGAATGCTTCAATACTGTATTTCTTTTTATCGTGTAGATAAATATTAGTAGAGCAAGCAAATATCTCAATGTTCTTCTGTTTTAAGATTGGACGGAGATTTTCAGTGATCCGGACATGGTAGAATATTCTGCGTTTTGTGTTCGCATTGATCAGCTCATTTAGAAACTTCGTTTCAGTAGTGAACAAGGCATCGATTTCATCTTTTTGTAAATCGGCAAAAGTTTTCGTCTCTCCTTTGAAATCATACCAGTCGGGTGACTTTCCTTCGATGGTATAAACAGTAAAGCTGTGTCCGAGTTCAATGAAAATATTTCCTAATTCCAGAAAACGTTTTACACCTCCGTATAATTTTGTATGGGGTAAAATAACTCCTAGATTCATGTTTGTATAGTTAATTATATTTTATTTCCACAGTTTTTTAGCATGCCCGTTGTCTTTAAAAGCGGAAAGTGCTTTTTTCAGGCGACTACGGAAAATATCTTTTTGAAGTGATATTATATGGGGCTTCCCTACCAATTTTGGTTCAAAAGGTTCACCTCGGCGTAAAATATTCCGTATGAAAGATGCGGAAGTAATACCCCATTTAGAAAGGAATTGCTGACTTCCATTGTTTTTCTTTACCCGACCGGTTGAAACCGATTCGAAATGATAGACACGACTTGCGGACAATCCTTTGAATAACCGGATACCAGCCATCCATAATTTAGCTGAAAAATCAGGGTCACTGTACATACCCGGTGAAAATTCAATACTGTAACCGCCGACCAGGTCCCAGATATCTTTGTGTACAACATTGGGTGGCCAGGTAGAGCCAAACCAATCAGAGTGTGGTAAAAGTTGATATTTATCCAGCAATTCCTGTTCCTTAAATGTCTCTACGTTTTCTCCGAAATTGGCAGGAGCTATCACGCTTTTACAAAAGAAAGGACGAGGTTGGATCAAAGTAGCCGAAAGAAAGAATTTGTTATCTGGAAGTTGCTGTATTTCTTCCCATAGAAACTTGTCCCAATCGGGACACACGTACATATCATCATTCATATAAAGAATGTAGTCGGTTTTGACTTTGGCTCGTAATGAGTTTAATGCCCAACAAACTCCGACATTTTCTTTATTATGTATATATTCGTAATTTTGTGTCTCTAACCAATCGGTAGTGCCGTCGGACCCTTCGTTGACATAAATCAGTATTTGATGCCTGTAAGTTGAGTTCTTTTCAATACTTTTCAAGCATAGTTTCAGATAGGCAAGATTGTTCCAGGTTGGAATAAGGATTGAAAAGAGTTGATCGTTTGGAGCCATAGATTCATGTACATAAGTTATTTCCTTCATTTCTGTTCACAAAGATAGGACATTTATCTTGAATCATATTTGAAAATATATTGTACTTTTGTTCATTTGATAAAAAGATATGATAATTTGAGGAAAATATATAGATGAGAACAAACGTATTTTTCTGGTTCCTTTTTTTTAGTTTATGTGTATGTATACCTGGTCATGCCGATGATTGGCGGGATAAAACACCTTTGTTGAAATATGCTCCCCGATATTTTGGACCGAATGCATTCCCATTTCCTGAGTTGATGGGGGGGAAACTTCCTTCACGATGGGAGGTGGAATTGAGAGGTGAATATCATAAAATGACGGGTGATAAAACGAAAGATGTTTTTGCCCGTTTGTATATTCCAATAGCGAAAGGACGTGCAGGTGTATCGCTTTACGGAGTGATACAGGAATGGTATGAAACATCGCCGGAGGTTCGGGATGAGCGTAATGCGGTGGATGTGAAATCTCCGATTCCCTGTCATGGCGATTTTATACTAACCTGCCATTATCAGGTACTGAGCAGCGAGAAATGGGTGGATATTGTAGCAAATGCAACATTGAGAACAGCCAGTGGTGGCCGTCTGTGCGATGCCCGTTACACTGATGCAGCAGCTTACTGGTTCGACTGTAATATCGGACGTACGTTATGGCAGGATCCGGAAACAGCAGCTTCGATCCGTGTGCAGGGGATGGCAGGTTTTTACTGTTGGATGACGAATGACCTGGTGCATCGTCAAAATGATGCTTTCACATATGCGATCGGGGCACAGGCTACTTTTCGTGGTTTTACTCTGAATTGCGACTATACAGGTATAAAGGGTTATAGAGGTGACGGGGATAAGCCGATGATTCTTCGTACAAAGTTGAATTATGAGATCAAGAAAAATATAATCTCTTTCGGTTACAAACATGGCATACAAGATTGTCTGTACGACAGTTTTTCGTTGGCCTATATTCGCTGTTTTTGATAAAATAATAAAAATAAATAACTAATAGTTAATATTTTATCTCATAGGAAGATTTTTTATTTAACTTTGTTACGACTGTAACTGTTACAGCCGTAACAAAGTCGTAGAAAGATGAAGTTTTATATATGTAGGGGCAAGAATAACCCCTATATTATTTCCTCCCGAAGTCGGCCGGAATTTCACCCCATTCGGCTGTTTCCCATTTTAATATGGTAGTTGTATATGTGTTTGTATTCAGCCATTTCTCAGCTCGTTCGATCAGGTCGAAGATCTGTTCATTGACTGGTTCGCGTTCCAGCAATGTTTTGCATTTTTTCTTTTTTACCCAACTGATTGCATTACGACTGTCAGAATAAATAGGAAGGTTACTTCCTTTCTGCTTTAACAGGGCCAGACCATGTACGAGCGCAAGGAATTCACCCACATTGTTTGTTCCTTTCTTGAGAGGACCGATATGAAAGATTTCCTGCCCGGTTGCTGTATAGACACCCCGGTATTCCATATCCCCCGGGTTACCGCTGCAGGCAGCATCGACGGCGAGACTCTCATTGATCGGTTTCCCGACAGGAGCTTTCGGTGCCAGATTGGCGGCAGCTTTGGCTGACGAAGCGGCTTTCAGGTAATGAGTATATCCCTTCTCGAAAGCTTCGACGGCTTCTTCGCGAGTCTCGAACGATTTGTATTTTGCGCCTTCCTGCCCTTCTACCTGCATTTTGCACTCCACCCAGTTGTCGTAAACACCCGGGTTTAGTCCTTTCCAAACTACGTAATATTTATTTTTCGCCATCTCTGTTTTCTTCGGATATGAATTGCAAAGGTAATATTTTGTTACTTTTCTATTGAAAGAAAAGTAATGAAGAAAAAAAACTTTACATTTGCGGTAAACAATCATATACGAAATGAAGCGTATTTTTTTGATAGGTTATATGGGAGCCGGAAAGACGACGGTCGGTAAAGACCTCGCCAAACGAATGGGACTCTCTTTTATAGACCTGGACTGTTATATCGAAGCCCGTTACCATAAAATAGTCGGGCAGATATTTGCTGAAAAAGGGGAGGAGGCTTTCCGTGATATCGAACGGCGGATGCTCCATGAAGTGGCCATGTTTGAAGATGTATTGATCTCTACAGGCGGCGGCGCTCCCTGTTTTTTTGATAATATGGAGTTTATGAACGAGACAGGGACCACTGTTTATCTGAAGGTCTCGGTGGAAGAACTGGCAAAGCGGCTTGAAGTCTGTAAATCGACCCGGCCCGTGCTGAAAGGACGTTCCGGCGATGAATTGATTGCATTTATAGCCGAAAGCCTGGAGAAAAGAACTCCTTATTATATGAAAGCTTCAGTCGTATTTGACGCCGAAGTGATGTTGACGGAGACGGATGTACATGAAATTTCGGAAGCATTGGAAAAAATATTATAACCTAATAACGTAAGTCAGTTGTCGGACTTGCCGACCGTAAAATCGTATTATGGAAGCAACAGGAGGCAAGCAGCCCCAGGGTGCGTATATTACCCAGGAGTTGTTGAAAGAATTAAATAAGATAGGTAATCGGTTACTGATTGGTATCCCTTGTGAACGGAAAGAAGGAGAAAAACGCCTGGCGCTTACTCCCGAGGCTGTTGACATGCTGACCGATCGCGGACATCGCGTATTGGTAGAGTCGGGTGCCGGTCTGGGAATCAATTACTCCGACAATCATTACTCCGAAGCTGGTGCCGAGATCGTCGCTACTCCGGCGGAGGTTTTCCAGGCGGATATAATTCTGAAGATACTTCCTCCGTTGCCGCAGGAGATCCTGTTGATGAAACCCCGTTCAACTGTCTTTTCTATGGTTCAGTTGAACCTCTTTGCTCCGGAGGCCTTTGAATTGATGATGGCTAAGCGGATCACGGCTATAGCTTATGAGCTGATGTCGGACGATCAGAAAAGGTGCCCTGTTCTGAATGTGATTTCAGAGATAGAAGGGACCGCTTCCATCACCATTGCTTCTGAATTACTCAGTAATACCCAGGGAGGAAAAGGGATTCTATTGGGAGGTATTCCCGGTGTATCACCTACTGAAATCGTGATCGTCGGGGCCGGAAATGCCGGAACTGTTGCTGCCCGGGCGGCATTGGCACTTGGGGCATCCGTCAAGGTGTTCGATGACGATATCAACAAGTTGCGTACTATACAACAGGTGTTGGGGCAGGGATTGTTTACTTCCAATTTCCATCCGAACGTATTACATAATGCTTTCCGCACTGCCGATGTTGTGATCGGAGCAATGCGTTATATCAATACACGTTACCGTTATGTGATCGCGGAAGAACTAGTCCGGACCATGAAACGGGGATCGCTGGTGATCGATCTGCGTATCAGCCAGGGAGGTTGTTTTGAAACGACCTGCTGCCTTGCAAAATCCGATCCGACCGTGTTCGAGCAATACGGTGTATTGCATTATTGTATGCCTAATATCAGCAACCGGGTGGCACGTACCACTTCGATGGCTTTCAGTAATATATTTATACCCGTCTTCCTCGCTTTGGGAGATGCCGGAACAGTCCAGAATATGATAAAGGCAGATGATGGCTTTCGTTCAGGGGTTTACATGTATTGTGGAAAACCTGTAAACAATTACGTGTCTAATCATTTTAATTTATCATCAAATAACCTGGATCTATATCTTTCTGCTTTTTAAGTCTCAAAAGTTTTGAACTAGCCAAGTTTATTCTTTACTTTGCGGAAATCTAACTACAAACAAGCGATTAAGCTAATATAAGTAATTATGGCAGAACAAACAAAAGTAACAACGTTGGAAAAGGTTGTAATCCGTTTTTCGGGGGATTCCGGGGATGGTATGCAGTTAACCGGAACGATCTTTTCTAATCTGTCGGCTATTTTCGGAAATGAGATCTCTACATTTCCCGACTATCCGGCGGAAGTACGTGCTCCTCAGGGAACACTGAGTGGTGTATCAGGATTCCAGGTGCATCTGGGATCACGGAAGATCTTTACACCTGGTGATAAGGCGGACGTCTTGGTTGCCATGAACCCCGCCGCTTTGAAAGTGAACGTGAAGCACATCAAACCAAATGCAATTGTCATTATCGATACCGATTCATTCAAAAAGAGTGATCTGGACAAGGCTTTGTTTACAACTGACGATCCGTTCAAGGAATTAGGACTGAACAGTGTACAGGTTGTTGCTGCTCCGATCTCCACGATGGTGAAAGACGGATTGGCAGAATTTGGTCTGGATAATAAATCGGCTCTCCGCTCAAAGAATATGTTTGCTCTGGGACTTGTTTGCTGGTTGTTCGACCGTCCTCTGGAAGAAGCCATGCACATGCTCCAGAATAAATTCGCCAAAAAGCCGGTGATTGCACAAGCCAACATCAAAGCGTTGACAGACGGTTATAATTATGGTCATAATATCCATGCGTCGGTTTCTACTTACCGCATTGAAAGTAAGAAGGCCGAACCGGGATTCTATACAGACGTAAACGGAAACAAAGCTACATCCTACGGGTTGATCGCTGCCGCAGAAAAAGCAGGTTTGCAACTTTTCCTGGGTAGTTATCCTATTACTCCGGCTACTGATATTTTACATGAATTGTCCAAACGGAAAGATCTGGGTGTGATCACGGTACAGGCGGAAGACGAGATTGCCGGTATCTGTACGGCTATCGGCGGAAGCTTCGCCGGTTGTCTGGCTGCTACATCTACTTCCGGTCCCGGTTTGGCGCTGAAGAGTGAAGCGATCGGTCTGGCTGTAATAGCTGAGTTGCCGTTGGTTATCATCGACGTACAGCGCGGCGGTCCTTCAACAGGTATGCCGACCAAGAGTGAACAGACCGACCTGATGCAGGCTCTTTACGGACGTAACGGTGAAAGCCCGCTGGTGGTTGTCGCCGCATCTACTCCGACAGACTGTTTCGATGCCGCTTACTGGGCAGGTAAACTGGCTGTTGAACATATGACTCCGGTAATCCTAATGACAGATGCCTTTATTGCAAACGGTTCGTCTGCATGGAAATTACCTGATCTGGAAAATTATCCGGAGATCAAACCGAATTACGTTTCTAACTACCACGAAGAAAAACCGTGGAAAGCTTATCGTCGTGATAAAGAAAGCCTGGTTCGTTATTGGGCTGTTCCGGGAATGGAAGGTTTCGCACACCGTTTGGGTGGTCTGGAAAAAGACTACGAAACGAGTGCTATCTCGACCGATCCGATCAACCACCAGAAGATGGTTACCACCCGTCAGGCTAAGATCGATAAGATTGCCGACTTTATCCCTGAGCAGGAAGTGATCGGAGATGCCGATGCAGATCTGTTGCTGGTAGGATGGGGTGGCACATACGGTCACTTGTATGAAGCGATGGAAACGATGCAGGAACAAGGAAAGAAGGTGGCATTAGCTCACTTCAAATTCATCAGTCCGCTCCCGAAGAATACGGCAGAAATACTTTCCAGATATAAGAAGGTGGTTGTTGCCGAACAGAATAACGGACAGTTTGCCAACTATCTGCGTGGTAAGGTTCCCGGATTTAATCCGTACAGATTCAATCGCGTGAAAGGTCAGCCTTTCGTTGTTGCGAGATTAGTTGAGGAATTCACTAAAATATTGGAGGCTTAAAAAATGACAGATATAAAATTCGAACCGAAAGATTATAAAAGCGACCAGTATGTTCGTTGGTGTCCGGGCTGCGGAGACCATGCCGTATTGAACTGCTTACACAAAGCGATGGCGGAAGTAGGAGTGGCTCCTCATAATATGGCCGTTATCTCGGGTATCGGGTGTTCTTCCCGTTTACCTTATTATATGAATACATACGGTTTCCATACCATTCACGGACGTGGTGCTGCGATCGCAACTGGTGTGAAAACTGCTCGTCCCGACCTGAGTGTCTGGTTGATCACCGGTGACGGCGACTGTCTGGCTATCGGCGGTAACCATTTCATCCATGCCGTACGCCGTAATGTCGACCTGAACATAGTCCTGTTCAATAATAAGATCTATGGTCTGACTAAAGGACAGTATTCACCGACGTCCGACCGTGGTTTCGTCTCCAAGAGTTCTCCTTACGGAACGGTGGAAGATCCTTTTGTTCCTGCTGAGCTGGCTTTGGGTGCGCGCGGAAACTTCTTTGCCCGTGTGATCGATGTAGACCTGAAGAATACGACTGAAGTGCTGGCTGCCTCTGCCCGCCATAAAGGTGCTTCTGTTACGGAAGTATTGGTGAACTGTGTAATTTTTAACGACGGTATACACAAAAGTATTGTCGATAAGGAATACCGTGCCGACCGTACGATCTTCCTGCGCCACGGCGAAAAGATGATCTTTGGTAAGGAAGGTAATAAAGGTCTTGTCCTGGACGGACTGAAACTGAAAGCTGTCACGATCGGTGAAGATGGTTATACGATGGATGATATTCTGGTTCATGATGCCCATGAAAAGGATAGTACGCTTCATCTGATGTTGGCTATGATGTCGGATGATATGCCAATCGCCCTGGGGGTTATCCGCGATGTGGATGCTCCGGTGTACGATGAGGCCGTTCATCAGCAGATTGAAGAAGTGCAGGCAAAGAATCCTACCCGTACACTGAAAGACTTCCTGATGAAAGGGGAAGTTTGGGAAGTAAAATAAGAATTTACTGTTATACTGAAACAGGAGGGATGATCGTACGATCATCCCTTTTTTGTTTTATCCATCTTCGTCCATAGGAAAATGAAAAAGTTGATTTTTATCGGAAAAAAGTGAGTATAAATGATCGAAACCTGTGTTTTGAAAGAAAAACGTTATTGGAACAATGAATAAAGATTATACGAAATATACCACGGAAAAGCTGTTGGAAGATGATTTCTTTATCGAATCAAACACTTCTCCGACGCTGGATACGATCAATTTCTGGAAAGGACAGATCGCCGGCGGACTGGATGAGCAGGAATACCAGTTAGCAGTATTCTTTTTACGTTCCATCCGTGTAAAGAAAGAGCAAATGAGTAATGAACGACAGGATTTATTATGGACAAGGATCAAGGATTCGAACAAGATCCTGCAAATGCAACGTAATCGTCGCTTTCGTTCTTTTATATGGATGGTTGCCGCCTGTGTCACTGTTTTGATTATATTCTCTATTTCATATATATATACCAATGTAAACAAAACTCCGGATGTAGAAGCCATTGCCCGGGAAATGGCTGTTACTCCGGAAGCGGATGATATACAATTGGTTTTACCCGATAAGCAGATTCCGATCAGCGGACAGGAATCTCAGATCGAATATGATGCAAAAGGGACGGTGGTCGTTAATTCGGAAAAAATCGCAGATGCGTTTCAAAGCTCTGCTAACTCCTCCAAGCGATCATTGGAGTTTAATCAATTGATCGTTCCGAACGGGAAACGTTCTACCTTGATTTTAGAGGACGGAACCAAAGTCTGGGTGAATGCCGGTAGCCGGATCGTGTACCCGGTGGCATTCGCAGATAAAAAAAGAGAAATCTATGTAAACGGCGAGGTTTTCCTGGAGGTAGCACCGGATAAGAACAGACCTTTTGTCGTAAAAACGAAGGAGATGGATGTACAGGTTCTGGGTACTTCTTTTAATGTAATGGCATACGAAACGGACGAATCGGCATCGGTAGTCCTGGTGACGGGGAGTGTGCAGGTAGATACCAGGGATGATGAAGATTTTCGCCTGGAGCCTAACAGGATGTTCTCTTATCATAAGGGAGAATGTGATATAAAGGATGTCAATGTAAATGATTATATCTTATGGAAAGATGGGTTATATACATACAGAAGTGAACATTTGTCGGTAATCCTGGATCGTTTATCCCGTTATTATGGGAAAAAGATCAGTTACAAGTCTGATGTGGCAGATTTAAGATGTTCAGGAAAGCTTGATATGCAGGAGGACCTGGAGGTTGTTCTGGATGGGTTGAGTCAAACAGCTCCGATCCTCTACAAGAAAGTAGGTGAGGAGTATATATTAGTCAAAGTAGGTAAATAAATGATTGTGTATTAGGTTATTGTTTTTTGAAGCATATATGTTAACAACTTAAATTTGAAAGCCTATGGAAAAAGTTCGAATGGAATAATAATAGATCTGTAAATGCTTACAAAACCGGATAACACTGCCATGTTATCCGGTTGGATCTTTAAATTAACTAGTTGAAAATAACCATTTAAAAATCAATACAAAGATATGGTAAATAAACGATTCTCCAATTACTGGAGTGTTAAATATCGCATTATGAAAATCGCCGCTATATTCCTGATCTTGGGAATAAATGCAAGTTTGGCTAATGATACTTATTCGCAATCGACGACATTGTCTTTGAAAGCGAACAATAAGACTGTACAGGAAATCTTCTCTGAAATAGAAAAGCAAAGTGAATATGTATTTTTCTATTATGATGGTGTATTGGATATTAACCGGAAGGTGAAATTGGATATCACTGATCAGACTGTGGAAGTTATATTGAAACAGTTGTTCGAGGGAACGGATAATACCTATGTTATAAAAGACCGTCAGATATTTATCTCTAAGAAAAAGGATACAGGTTTAATTGGTCCGTTGCCACTGAAAGCCCAGAACAAAAGTACTTTTCGGGGTAAGGTGTTGGATGACTTTGGTGAACCGTTGCCGGGAGCTGCTATCCTGGTTGCAGGAAGTACCCGTGGTGTGACGACTGACCTGGACGGCTCTTTCGAACTGGAAGTGAACAAATCGGATAAGTTAGTCATTTCTTATCTGGGAATGGAAGATCAGGAAGTAGTTATCGGTAACCAAAATGATGTTGTGATCAGAATGAAACCTAAAGTAGATGAATTGGAAGAGGTTACCGTTGTTGCTTACGGTAAGCAAAAGAAGGCTAGTGTGATAGGTGCTATATCTACCATTACTTCTGAACAGCTTCAGGTACCTGTGGCGAAGCTGAGTACAAGTCTGGCCGGGCAGATGGCTGGTATTGTAGCCATACAACGTACGGGGGAACCCGGTGCCGGAGCCGACTTCTGGATACGGGGTATCAGCTCTTTCGGGGCAAACAATACACCGCTTATCCTGGTGGATGGGATAGAACGATCGATGGATTTGGTCGATCCGGAAGATATTGCGACTTTTTCTATCCTGAAGGATGCGACAGCTACGGCATTGTATGGAGTGCGTGGTGCAAACGGGATTGTCCTGATCACAACAAAACGGGGAAGAGAGGCAAAACCGGCTATCAATGCCCGGGTGGAATATGGGATTTCCAATCCGACCGTAACACCTAAAATGGCGAATGCCTCCCAATGGATGGACTATTATAATGACATCACATTACAGGGAAATGGTCAATTGGCTTATCAACCGATGAAATATGATAAATATGTCAATCATACGGATCCGGATTTGTATCCGAATGTGGACTGGTGGGATACGACGTTCCGCAATATATCGAATAATATCCGTGCGAATGTCAATGTTTCGGGAGGAGGTAAAAGTGTCCGCTATTATGTTGCCGGTTCGTTTTATAGTGAGAATGGTATTTTTAAACCGGTGAAGAACCCTCAGTATGATCCCCAGGTCGGATACAAAAAAATCAATTTCCGGGCCAATGTCGATATTAATGTGACCCGGTTGACGGAACTGAGTCTTTCGTTGTCGAACCAATATGAAATTAAGAACCGTTTAGGGGTTGCAATGGAAAGTGTTTATGAGAATACATTGGCCGTTCCTTCCGTTGCTGTTGTTCCCGTATTTTCAGATGGTAGCTTGTCCCGCCCTATTGTAGGGACTAATCCTTATCTGGATCTGAACTATACAGGTTATTCTGCTGATTTCTGGAACAATGCTCAATCTTTGATCAGCCTGACACAGGATTTTTCATTTATTACTCCCGGTTTAAAAGGGAATGCAAAATTCTCATGGGATGCCCGTAATGAATCGACTCTGGATAAGCGTAAGTCGCCGGTTACATACGATGCCTTGGGAAGAGATAAGGAAGGAAATCTGATTTTACATCAGAACCGCGACGGTAATGATTTCCTTTCTCTGGCTCGCTCTAACAGAGGGGCACAGACCTGGAACTTTGAAACATCGCTTACATACGATCAGTTATTTAACGATGACCATCGGGTGAATGGCCTGTTTTTATTCAATATCCGGGAATATACCAACAACTTCCCGACTGATTATATTGCAGCTTTTGCCAATAGAAATATCGGTATTGCAGGCCGTACAGCTTATTCTTTCAGGGATAAATATTTTGCAGAATTCAATTTTGGTTATAATGGCTCTGAAAACTTCGCTCCGGGAAAACGTTTCGGTTTTTTCCCTTCCGGTGCTTTGGGCTATATGATCAGTAATGAAGATTTCTGGAAACCCCTGTCATCTGTGATCTCCTTATTGAAGATTAAGGGTTCTTATGGAGAGATAGGAAATGATAAGATCGGCGGTGATCGTCGTTTTGCGTATAATACCGAGATGCAGTATACGGGAGGTTGGAATTTCGGACGTGATCAGGCAAAGTGGATCGGAGGTATCGCAACCGGACATCCCGGTAACCCAAATGTATCCTGGGAAACTGCCAAGAAGACGGATGTCGGTTTTGAATTAGGACTGTTCCATCGTATTAAACTGAGTGCCGATTATTTTAAAGAAAAACGCGAAGGTATTTATATTCAGCAACAAAGTATTCCTTCGGTAGTCGGTATTAACGTGACGCAGTATGTGAATTTAGGTAAGATGCAGAATCAGGGGATAGATATGACGCTGGAATATGAACAGCAGGTAAATGATGAGTTATATATATCCGGACGTGGAAACTTTACCTTTAACCGTAATAAAGTATTGTATGATGATAAACCGAATCAGCAATGGCCTTATTTGAATGATGTAGGTTTTCCGATGGATCAACATAGGGGGCTGGTTGCTATTGGTTTGTTTGAGTCGGAGAAAGATATTGCGAACAGTCCGACACAAACCTTCGGTCCGGTACGTCCGGGAGATATCAAATACCGGGATATAGACGGGAACGGGATTATCGACTCAAACGACCGGGTTCCGATGGGATATACGACAATCCCTGAGATCAACTATGGTTTCGGTGTGAGCCTGCGATGGAGACGTTTTGATTTATCCGTATTCTTTCAGGGAGCTACCCATGTAGGGCGTATGATCGGAGGAAGCCAGGTGTACGGTAGTGACGGCAGTATTCTGTCTCTTGGAAACTTCTATGAAGAGGTAGCAGAGAACCGTTGGACTGAATGGAATCCGGATCCGAATGCGAAATATCCCCGTATGTGGATGTCGGCCTTTGACAATAATAAGCAACAGTCTTCCTTTTGGTGGCGCGATATGAGCTATATCCGTTTGAAAAATGCGGAGATAGGATATTCATTACCTAAAGAACTGATACAAAAGATAGGTCTTTCGACGATACGTTTTTATATACAGGGTGTCAATCTGCTGACGTTTAGCGGCTTCAAATTATGGGATCCGGAACTGAATACCGGAACCGGAGGACTATATCCCCAAATGCGTACGGCTGCCATAGGAATGAATGTTAACTTTTAATTATTAAGCATATGAAAAAATATAAGCATAGATATACAGTAATCAGTCTGTTATGCATGATCGGCATGTTGTTTACCGGTTGTGATGGTTTTCTGGATGTAGAGTTGGATAATCAGATTAAACTGGAGGAAGTATTCAATAAACGTTCCACAACCGAACAATATCTGGCACAAGTGTATGGCTTTGTTCCCCAGACATATAATTGGCATGAAAATGCTGTCGGTGCTAATATCCCCATGAGTGATGAAGCTCTGTTTTCCTGGATGTCCGGATTGGGGTACCATAGTTTTTTGAATGGGACATGGAGTGTCACGACTACCTCCTATGCGATCTGGAAAAATATGTATCAGGCCATTAATCAGGCTACCGTATTTATGAACCACGTAGATGAGTGTGTGGAATTGACCCAGAAAGAAAAAGATATAATGAAGGCGGAGGCTCGTTTTTTGAGAGCTTATTTCTATACACTCTTAATAGATCGGTACGGACCGATTTATGTTTGGGGAGACCAGGATTCTGATTCCAGTATTCATGCGGAAGATGTTGATCGCCATCCGCTGGAAGCAAATGTGCAGTTTGTGCTGGAAGAATATGATAAGGCCGCAGAGATTTTACCTTTACAGATTACGGATCTCAGTTGGTACGGGCGTGTAACGAAAGGAGTTGTGTTGGCTGCTAAGGCCCGTTTCCTGTTGTATATGGCAAGTCCGCTGTTCAATGGCTGTTCTCTGTATAAGGGAATGCAGAATAAAGACGGAGAATTATTATTCCCGCAGTCACCGGACCTAGAAAAGTGGCAAAAGGCGGCTGATGCAGCTAAGGCTGTCATCGATCTGGGAATTTATGATCTGGTACGGAACACGACAGAAACAGATCCGTTCAAACGGGCAATCCGTTCGTATATGGCGATAACATTGGAAAAATGGAATAAAGAACTTATTTGGGGACAATGGCAAACTGATGGAATGTTCATTGTTGTTCGTTGTAATCCTCCCCAGTTCTGTAAGACCGGTTATGGTGGATATTGCCCTTCTATCCGTTTGGTCGATACTTATCCTATGGCTGCTTCAGGGCGCTTCCCTGTCACGGGATATAATGCGGATGGTTCTCCGGTTATAGACTCGAAATCCGGTTATGTGGAAGATGGTTTTAAGGATAGTTATAAACATCCGTTGGATACTTTCCTGCTTGTAAAAGCACATAACAGTTGTGTCGGGCGTGACGCTCGTTTTTATGCTTCTGTTTTAGCGAATGGATTCCCGTGGCTGAATCCGGCGATGAGAAAAGAGGCCGTTACATTCTTTGATGGAGGTACTTCTTCCTATTCAGGTAGTGGCGATTGCGTAAAGGTTGGATATTCCTGGCGCAGAATGACCGACCCGACTTTGAATACGGACCAGGGTAACTGGGGGCAATTGGTCGCTCCGATCTTTCGTTTAGGGGAAATTTATCTGAACTATGCGGAAGCCTGTAACGAAAAACCGAACCGGGATGAGGCCGAAGCTTTGAAGTATATCAACCTGGTCCGTGAACGTTCCGGTTTGAATAAACTGGAGGATGCTTATCCGGAAGTCAAAGGAAATAAAAACTTACTTCGTGAGCTTATACAGAAAGAACGTATGGTCGAATTGGCATTCGAGACACTCCGGCTACCGGACCTTCGCCGGTGGATGACCGCTAAAGATGTTCTGAACGGAAAAGTATGGACAAGGAATGTCGCTGCGAAAAATTATGAAGACTCATGGCACAGGACAACGTCTATCTGGGCTTCAGGAGACAGGGTATTCACGGACAAAAATTATCTGTTCCCTATTCCTCAGGAGCAATTGAATGAAATGCAGAATTTGACACAAAATTATGGTTGGTAATAAAAAATGAAGAATATGAAATTCAAATATAATATATTTCTGATGGCCTTATCGGTATTCTCGTTGTGGTTTGTTTCATGTGACGAATACAGGGATGCGGATGAATTGGATGATCAGCTTTATCTGCAAAAATCAGGGTTGCTGGAAGCTAAGGTCTTTAATTGGGGTACTTTTACCTATGAACTGCCTGTGATAAAGAGTGGTAAAGGAAATCATTCCGCAACCGTCCGCCTGTCGGTGGATGAATCCGTTTTGGCTGCTTATAACGAAACGAACGGTACCGATTATAAACTGATGCCGGATAATTGTTATTCGCTGAAAGAGGGGAGTTTATCTTTTACGGAAGATGATTACAGAAAGTTCTTTCTGATTGATTTTGATCCCGCCTCCCTGACTGATCTGGGCAACGATGGTTTGCAATATGTACTGCCCTGTTTGTTGGTGACCGATAAAGCGGATATTCGGATCGCAGAGGAGGATAAGGCGCAGATTCTGATCAAGCCTTCTGTTTATCAGCCTTATATCGGTTTCGAAACTCCGGGTATATACAGGACGGGATCTGAGTTCAGTATAAAAACGGATGATGATGATGTTCTGGTCATTTATCCTAAGGTACAGGTCAATTATTATAATGACTGGGATATTTCTTATGATGTCGAGGTGAATTCAGCTGCACTGGATGAATATAACGGTTCCCTGAGTGCAGGTGCCCGAAAATATAAATTACTGCCGGAAGGTGCCTATACGATAGATCGTTCGACTTGTATCCTGAAAAAGAACCGGGATTATGAATATCTAAAAATCACATTGGAGGAGAAAGCATTTAAAGTAGATGAAAATAATTATGCTTTCGGGTACTATGCCCTTCCTCTCAAAATAGCTTCTGTCTCAAAGTACGGAATCGATCCGGAGGCGGATGTTACAATCTATCCGATCTCTATCCAGCCCCCGGTTATGGAGAAAACCGACTGGACGATAGAAGAGTGTAATTCTATTATTACGGATGAAGTCGAGAACGCTTCGTCGATGGATATACCGGATAATCTACTGGATAATAATAATAACACTTATTGGTGTACAAGGGCTATCAAGCCGATTGAATTTCCTTATTTTGTCACTATAAATTTGCAGGAGAGTTGTAGTTTATATCGTTTGGGATTCCAGTTGCCGGAAGATGAATCACTGGGAAATATCAAATCAGGCTATTTTGAAGTTAGCACAGATGGTGAGAATTGGACAAAAATTGTAGATTGGAGCCGCAAAAGCAATCTGGAGGATCGTTCAATGGAACTGGATTTCTCAATGCAACAAGCCAATTATATCCGTTTCGTTATTACGGATGCATTTGAATATGCAGATCCGGCATTGGGCAAAGCAAGTGGTGCGGTTTGCCAGGTAGCAGAGATTAATGGTTGGGGTATTTAATAACAGATGTTATGTCAAATAGAAGAACTTTTATTAAACAAATGATGGCTGGAGGTATATTATTACCTTCAGCTCCCCAACTCCTGGCGGAGGGAAACTCTTCCGGAGTGGTTGGAAATGGGGAATCTGTCGGTTCCCGCGAGATACGCATTGCTTTAATCGGTAAAGGCGGAATGGGGACTGCTGATGCGAATTGTGCTTTACGGGTACCAGGGGTAAAGATCACGGCCGTATGTGATGTTTATGAAACGCGTTTGGAGGATGCTAAAAAACAGTGGGGAGATCATATTTTCACAACAAAAGATTATAATGATATTCTGAAACGTAGCGATGTCGATGCCGTACTGATCGGAACTCCCGACCATTGGCATCAACCCATTGCCATTGCTGCCATGAAAGCTGGTAAGCATGTATATTGTGAAAAACCGGTTATCCATAAAATCAGTGAGGCAGAAAAACTGATCGATGCGCAACGGGTAAGCGGTATGTATTTTCAGGCCGGGAGTCAGGGTATGGCTTCTTTAGGGAATAGAAAAGCCCGGCAACTGTTGCGATCCGGGGCTATCGGCAAAGTCAATTTTATAGACGGGCAGTTTACGGGTGCTCCGGGAACATTGGGATATTATCCGGTAGCTGATAATGCTTCTGAAAAAACAATCTGGTGGAAACGGTTCTTAGGAAATGCACCTAAGCATAAATTCGATCCCCAACGTTTCTTTTATTGGAGGAACTGGAAAGATTACGGAACCGGCATTGCCGGAGATCTGTTCGTGCATGTGCTGGCAAGCCTTCACTATATAACTGATGCTATTGGTCCGGAAAAAGTTTATACGACAGGTGGTATCCGGCATTATACAGACGGATACCGGGATACTCCTGATGTGATGCTTGCTTATCTGGATTATCCGGACAGAGAGGATCTGGGAGCATTCACCGTACAGTTGGGTGCAAACTATGTCGACGGTGTTTCCCGTAAATGGGGAAGTATGGACTTTCGTATTGTCGGTTCGGAAGGAACTCTCGATGTGGCATGGGATAAGGTCACTTTAAAAACGTTGCATAAGGCTGATACGGCCTTCTTGCAAGCATTGGAGCCGATAGGACAGGGGATTGATACGCCGGTTATCAAATCGGAAAAGGAGATAGAATTCATTGCTTCATCGGACTATAAGGGTGGGCATTATGATCATTTTGAAAACTTTTTTACGGGTATCCGTAATAAAACCCCGCTTGTTTGTGATGTCATGTTTTCTGTAAGATCCGCTGCTCCGGCCTTGTTGAGTTATGAAAGTTATGAACGGGGAGAGGCTGTTTATTGGGATGCTGAGAATCTGAAAGAAAGAAAAAATAAACTTTAAAAGGAGATTTGTCTATGAAAATTATAGGATATGCAGTCTTGTTGTTGCTAATAAGCTGTCCTTTGTTCGCATCGAATCCGGTTCTTCCATCGACAGCGGAAACAGTTGTTCCATACCGGTTATCGGAGCAGGAGAAGAAGGATGGTTACCGGTTGTTGTTTGACGGAACTACTCTGGATGGATGGATTAACAACTCTGATGAGTATATATTGGAAAACGGTTGTATTGCTAAAAAAGCCTCGGGATTCGGTAATCTTTATTCGGAGGATAGTTACTGTAATTTCGTATTGAAATTTGAATTTCAACTGACACCCGGAGCAAATAACGGATTGGGTCTTCGGCATATCATAGTTCCGGAAGGTTATTTGGGTATGGAACTTCAGATACTGGATAATGACGATCCTCAATATAAGGACCTGAAGCCCTACCAGTATCACGGAGGTTTATATAATTATGCTCCGGCCAAGCGCGGGTATTTAAAACCGGTGGGCGAATGGAATCAACAGGAAGTGATAGCCCGGGGAGCCAATATTAAGATCATATTGAATGGGACGGTCATTCTCGATACGAATATCAAGAAAGTGATTAAGGATATTCCGTATGATAAAGTACAGTCCGGATTGCGTAATTCATGTGGTCACATCGCTTTCCTGGGACACGACTCGGTAGTCAGGTTCAGATATATCCGTATAAAAGTTCTCGATTGAGAACCACGCAATTGCTTATAAAACAAACGACAGATTACTGATGAATTGTTTTATAGGCAATTGTAAGTTATATACTGATAAGAAGGAACAGGACAAATTGCATTTCTGCCCGTGAGAAAGTGGTACGCAGCTTTTTTAAAGACCTTTGTATCAGATTCTGGGTAGATTGGTAATTCATATCCATGATCTGGCAAATCTCTTCATAAGATAATCCTTCTACAAAACGATAATAGATGATTTCCTTCTGGCGTGGCGATAAAACCTCGAGCATCCGGATCATTTTCTCATTCAGGAATTGTTCTTTTTCATTTTCGATAATCTCATCCTCAATCGTATATTCTGCTGCAAAAACAGGTTCCAGCGAATCGATCTGACTGTATTTTATATCTTTTCTGAATATGTTAAATAGCTTGTTTTTCAAGGATATGAAAAGATATAGTTTGATATTGTCCGTAGACTGGAGATGTTTGCGGTTCTGAAATATCTTTACGAACACATCCTGTATACAATCTTCTACCAGCCCTTTATCAGAGGTAAAATGCATGCCATAAGCATATAATGCCTGCGAGTACTCTCTATAAATATATGTATAAGCTTCATCATCTCCACAAAGAAAATTCTCCCAGATTATCTGATCTGAGTATCTCTCTTTTGCAGTCACGGGGGTTGACTCAGTGTTTTTTCTCATAAGAATGCTACGTGGTTAGACCTTGTTCAGAATCAGAACACAAAGATTGGGAAAAACTACTCATCTTTTTCTGTAAATATATTCACTTTTTTCCAAGTGACTACTTTGGTTGACACTTCTGTCGCAGATTGTAAAGTGTAGTTGACAAATAGACTACCCTGATTGTTAATTGCATGGAAAAGAGCAATTATTACTGAAAAATTTCCTTAATAGAGTATCAGCTATAAAAAAAAATATTACTTTTGTACCGGTCTTAACAAGGCGGGGTAACAGCAGGTTACAAACAGGTATTAGTTCTATTATTTTTTAATTTCGAGAGAGAGAAAAGTTATATAAAGTCAATCATTTAAATTATTATCAAGAATGGCTAATTTAGATTTAAGCAAGTACGGAATCACAGGTGTGACAGAAATTGTACACAATCCGTCTTATGAAGTTCTGTTCGCAGAAGAAACAAAACCAGGTCTGGAAGGTTTCGAAAAAGGTCAGGTAACTGATATGGGTGCTGTAAACGTTATGACTGGCGTTTATACAGGACGTTCTCCTAAAGATAAATTCTTTGTTAAGGATGCTACCAGCGAAAACACTGTATGGTGGACATCTGAAGAATATAAAAATGATAACAAACCAGTAGACGAAAAATGCTGGAAGGCTTGTAAAGAATTAGCAACAAAAGAACTTTCTAACAAGAGATTGTTCGTTGTTGACGCATTCTGCGGTGCTAACGAAAACAGCCGTCTGAAACTGCGTTTCATCATGGAAGTAGCATGGCAGGCTCATTTCGTAACAAATATGTTCATCCGTCCTTCTGCTGAAGAATTGGCTAACTTCGGTGAACCTGATTTCGTTATCATGAATGCTTCTAAAGCTAAAGTTGAAAACTATAAAGAACTTGGCTTGAACTCTGAAACTGCTGTTGTATTCAACCTGACTGAAAAGATCCAGGTTATCCTGAATACTTGGTACGGTGGTGAAATGAAGAAAGGTATGTTCTCTTACATGAACTATCTGTTGCCTCTGCAGGGTATGGCTTCTATGCACTGTTCTGCTAACACAGACAAAGAAGGCAAGAGCTCGGCTATCTTCTTCGGTTTGTCAGGTACAGGTAAAACTACATTGTCAACTGACCCGAAACGTCTGTTGATCGGTGATGACGAACACGGATGGGATAACGACGGTGTATTCAACTTCGAAGGTGGTTGCTATGCTAAGACTATCAACTTGAGCCAGGAAAACGAACCGGATATCTGGAACGCTATCAAACGTGACGCCCTGTTGGAAAACTGTACAGTAGACGCTAACGGCGCTATCGACTTCTCTGACAAGTCTGTTACAGAAAACACACGTGTTTCTTATCCTATCTATCATATCGAAAACATCGTTAAGCCGGTTTCTAAAGGCCCGCACGCAAAACAGGTTATCTTCCTGTCTGCTGATGCATTCGGTGTATTGCCTCCGGTATCTATCCTGACTCCGGAACAGACTCAGTACTACTTCCTTTCTGGTTTCACAGCTAAATTGGCTGGTACAGAACGTGGTATCACTGAACCGACTCCTACATTCTCAGCTTGTTTCGGTGCAGCATTCTTGTCATTGCACCCGACTAAATACGGTCAGGAACTGGTTAAGAAAATGGAAATGACTGGTGCTAAGGCTTATTTGGTTAACACAGGTTGGAACGGTAGCGGAAAACGTATCTCTATCAAAGATACAAGAGGTATTATCGATGCTATCCTGGATGGTTCTATCGACAAAGCTCCGACAAAGACTATTCCTTATTTCGATTTTACTGTTCCTACAGAATTGCCGGGTGTTGATCCGAAGATCCTTGATCCTCGTGACACTTACGCTGATCCTGCACAGTGGGATGAAAAAGCGAAAGATTTGGCTGCACGTTTCCAGAAGAACTTCGCTAAGTTCACTGGTAACGAAGCTGGTAAGGCTTTGGTTGCTGCTGGTCCGAAATTGTAATTTATTTGCCCGAGGTATTTCCTACCGAAGGTTAAGTATAAAAAATCAAAAAGCGCAGAACATTTTGTTCTGTGCTTTTTTTATATATCTATATTAATTTTATCATAAATGTTAGTTTGTTTTAAAATCTATTATTATCTTTACCCCAAATTATCCGTTATTGTGGGGTTTAAAGGTATAATGATAAAGCATTTATTATTGATTTTCGGAGTCGCATTGTTTTTGTCGTCGTGCGGCAAGGACGTTTCTTACCGAATAGAAGGCAAATTGTCTAATTTGGAAGATGAGACGTTGTATGCCGTTTTTGAAAATGACAATAACAAAGTCGTCGATACCATCACGTGTGAAAAACCCGGACAATTTTCTCTGAAACGGAACGAAGGCGACTTCAATACAGTTACGATCTTCTTTGATCATAAAAAAAGCTGGACTACCGCTTACCTGATAAAAGGAGAGAAAGTGACAATAACCGGTGATGCTCTTTATCCGGCCCTGTTACAGGTCAAAGGCGGACGGATCAACGATCAGTTGAACTCTTACAGGAAGAGTGTCAGTCCCTTACTGAAGGAACAGGCTGATTTGATCAAGATACTGACCAATAAGGGAAGTTATACAAATACGACAGAAGAGACAGATATACCGTCACGCCTGACAAATGTAAATCATACCTTGAGTGAGCGGGCGATGGAGTATATTCAGGAGCATCCGGATGAGGAAGCTTCAGTTGTTTTGCTGCAATATTATTTCATGAATCCGGATGATACCCGTAAAATGGATGAATTGCTGGCCGTGTTGAGTCCGAAACTGAAAGATTTCTATCTGATACGTAAACTGCAGGAGTATAGTGCCAAGGCACAGCGTACTTCACTGGGTGCCGAAGCTCCCGGATTTAATGTAAAGAATGTATACGGACACACTGTGAGCCTGGATTCATTCCCTCAGCGGTATCTGTTACTTGCTTTCACAGCTCCCTGGTGTGATATGTGCCAGACGGAAGATCTGTTCCTGGATAAAGTTGCTATGAAATATCCGAAGGAAAAAGTGGATATGTTGCTGATCAGTTTGGATGACGACCCGCAGGAAGTTCGTAAACTGCTGTCAAAAGATAGTATCGACTGGAACCTGGTGACCGACTCTGCCGGACAGGCTACGATGCTGGTCGATTTATATAATGTAAATACACTTCCCCGCTGTTTCCTGATCGATGAAGACGGAAAGATCATCATGAAAACGGACAATGGTGTGGAGATTCAACAAACACTGGAAAAACTGATAGAGAAATGAGATAACAAATTATAAACATCCAACCAAAATCATTAATTATGTTAGTAAAATCTTATGCAGCCGCGGTGCAGGGCATCTCTGCAACTATTGTCACCATTGAAGTAAATTATACGAAGGGGATCCAGTTTTTTCTGGTAGGTCTTCCTGACATAGCCGTCCGTGAAAGTCACGAACGTATAATTTCTGCGCTTCAGGTAAGTGGATACAAATTCCCTCGTAATCGTATTGTGATCAACATGGCACCTGCCGATATCCGGAAGGAAGGTTCTGCCTATGACTTGCCGCTGGCAGTCGGTATATTGGCCGCTGCTGAAGAGTTGGATGCTTCCCGGTTGGATAAATTTATTTTGATGGGAGAACTTTCGCTCGATGGGAGCCTGCAGCCGGTGAAAGGTGTGTTACCTATTGCTATCAAGGCGCGGGAAGAGGGATTCAGAGGATTTATTCTTCCTAAACAAAATGCGCGTGAGGCAGCGGTGGTCAATAACCTGGAAGTATATGGAGCTTCAACTATCAAAGAAGTAATCGAGTTCATGAGTGGAAAACGTGAACTGCAGCCGACTATTGTCAATACGAGGGAGGAATTTTATGCTCGTCAGGAACAATTTGAGTTTGATTTTTCAGATGTGCGTGGGCAGGAAAATGTGAAACGAGCTTTGGAGGTGGCAGCTGCCGGCGGTCATAACCTGATCATGATCGGCCCTCCGGGAAGTGGTAAGTCAATGCTGGCGAAACGGTTATCGACGATCCTTCCTCCATTCACTCTGCACGAATCACTGGAAACGACCAAGATCCATTCTGTAGCCGGAAAGATAGGGGTAGAAACTTCCCTGATGATACAACGGCCGTTTCGCTCTCCGCATCATACTATTTCGAATGTGGCGATGGTGGGAGGGGGAGCTTATCCGCAGCCGGGAGAAGTAAGTCTGGCGCATAACGGGGTATTGTTCCTCGACGAATTGCCGGAATTTAACCGGAGTGTACTGGAAGTAATGCGGCAACCATTGGAGGATCGGAAGATCACGGTTTCGCGTGCTCGTTTTTCTGTCGATTATCCTGCCAGCTTTATGCTGGTTGCTTCGATGAATCCTTGTCCGTGCGGCTACTATAATCATCCGGATCGGCCTTGTCTTTGTCCGCCGGGAGCAGTGCAGAAGTATATGAATCGTGTTTCCGGGCCGTTACTCGACCGTATCGACATACAGGTGGAGATCATTCCTGTTCCTTTTGAAAAGATATCCGAACAACATCCTTCCGAACCTAGCATTGCCGTTCGTGAGCGGGTCGTTAATGCCCGTGCTATTCAGGAAAAGCGTTTTGCAGAATACGAAGGTGTTTATTGTAATGCTCAGATGACCACACCACTTCTGCATAAATATGCGGTACCTGATGCTTCCTGTCTCTCTCTTCTTAAAGCGGCTATGCAACGCCTGAGTCTTTCTGCCCGTGCTTACGATCGGATTCTGAAGGTCTCCCGTACCATTGCCGACCTCGATGCTTCCGAAAACATAGAGACCCGCCATCTCGCCGAAGCTATCAACTACCGGAATCTGGATAGGGAGAGTTGGGGATTATAGGGATGTCGTTGGTTTTATTAGCAGGAACTAATGGAGGGATAATCGGGTGAACTTGCTATTTATTTCTACCTGGATGTTACCTATGTACTTTTTTATTACCGGGTGGGCTGAAAATTTCCTTGCTAAATGCTACAACGAATGTATTTCCGGCAAGAATGTTCTTTCGTCGCGAGTTCTCACAGAACTTTAGTTATTTCGATATTCCTGCGGACTGATACCGACATGTCGTTTAAAATATTTACCGAAAAAAGACATATTAGTAAAATTCAGCGAATAGGCAATGCTCTGTACGGAGGCTTCGGTTGATTTCAATTGCGCTTTGGCATCCATAATCACCATCGATGCGATAATTTCGAGGCAGGTTTTTCCTGTGACTTGTCGGATGGTGGTACTTAGATGTGCCTGTGTAATGCCTAGTTTTTCAGCATAAAAGGCTACGTTTCGTTCCTGGCTGTAATGTCGCATGACCAGTTGGGTGAAATCGTGTGTTATCTGTTCGCTTTTACACAGCACTGTTTTTTTTGTTCGGATATCTTTATATAAATCTCCCAGACCATAAACTAATGTAAGTAACATATGTTTGGTGACCTCTTTGCTGATCTTTCCGTAAAAGGTAAGATATGTTTTGGCAAGTAAATCCAGGTGTTCCCGAATGATTTGAGCGACTTCGTCTTTTAGTGGGATAACAGGCGAGGTCTTTATTGTATAAAATATATCGACTGTTGCTTTAATGACGTTTGTCTCTATAATGAACTGGGAGGAATAACCTAAGAAATAGATATTTAACTCACCTGTCACTTTGAGGATCTGAAGGATGCTTCCCGGTAAAATCGTTACAAAATCGTTAGCTTTCACCCGATAGTTTGTCGTATCGATCAAAGCCTCAATTTCTCCCCCCATGCAAAGGACAAAAATTCCGGCTTTTAGCCGGCAAGGAAAATTGGTATACATATTCAGTATTTCACGACTGATATCTTTCCCGACAATCCAGTCTTCAGGAATATCGAGCTTCGGTAGCTCCTTGGGTATATTTGTATCCATTTGCCTGTTGTTTATATCGATACAAATGTATTCATTATTTTTCAAAGGCTGATTCGTTTTCTTAAAAATAGAACATTAGAATAATATCTTTTTCTCCAATAATGTATATAATAAAGCGTGTTAGTTAATATGTTTTAAGACATATCTAAAAAAAAGAACAGTAAATCGCATAAATAGACCTTGTAGAGTTTTGTAATTCAAGGTTACTTTGCACCCGATAAAAAATGCATATAACACTAGTATTATATAAGGTTGTAAAAACAACCATAAAATTAGGTAGATGAGGGAAATAGAAATGAAGAGAAGGCTTAGTTCTGTGAGAACTATGGCGTTATTGTTTGGTATTTCCATATTATCTGCATGTACAGCAGATGATATGGGTACTTTGGGCAAGAAAGAAGGGAGTGGATGTGTTTTGTTAGACTTAAATGCCGATGCTACTTACAGTAAAACGAAAACTGCATCCGATCCGGAGAATGTCAATGACTATATTGTAAACATTCTTCAGGATTCAGAAATTGTTACCTCTTTCCTTTTTGGAGAGAAACCAGAAAAATTGGCATTGGATGCAGGTGATTATGTGGCTCAGGCAACATGGGGGACGCTGGTCCCGGCCGCTTTCGATTCTTTGTATGTGGAAGGAATAACAAACTTTTCAATTGAAAATGGTGAGACTACTCAGGTTAAACTGGATTGTCGTCCGGCTAATGCCAAAGTAACAGTCGATTATGCAGACGATTTGAAGAAAGCATATAGCGATTATACCGTATCGATGAGTACCAGCCACACCGGTGAATCTCCTCTGGTATATAAAAAGGATGAAACTCGTGCCGGATATTTCCAGGTGGACAAAGAAGGGGAGAAACTGAATCTGAAAATGCTGTTTTCTACTTCCAGTAAGGAGTATACCTTTACTAATTCGGTCGATATTTTACCTCGCGACCTGGTTCGTCTGCATTTTAAACTGGGAAGTAATGAAGGAGGAGGAAACACGCCAGATATACCGGATACACCGGATGTCCCGGATACTCCCGATGTTCCTGCGCCACCCTCTACGCCAGACCCTACACTTACAGTCGATGTCGCAGGTTTGTTATTCGAAGCGAGCGATAACCTGACGCAAAGTGTTACTGTCACTTCCAATTCAGAGTGGACCATCGCAAAGACAGCCGATTGGCTTACTGTGGAAAAGCAGAACGGAAAAGCTGTTTTTACAGCCAAAGAAAATAATACAGAAGAGGTTCGTAAGACAACTGTAACGGTGGTGGCTACCAGTGGGAACAAGTCGTTATCAGCTGATATAGAGGTATCACAACAGGGGAAAGTTATCGACAATATGCCGGATCTTGCCGTAGATCTTGTCGACCTGATCGTTTCAAACGATGCATTCGAGCAGACAATCACTGTAAGAAGCACGAAAGACTGGAGTTATACAAACAATGCTGAGGAGTGGTTGAAAGTGACTCGTACTGATGGAGATGCAACAACATTGACTTTGTCGGCCGAAGCAAACGCAACCTCTCTGGCCCGTAAAGCAGAGGTTGCTATTACTGCCGGTGAGGGAGATAAAATAACGACTGTAACCATTCGTATTGAGCAAAAGGCCAAAGAGGAGGATCCTTATATCCATGTCGACTTCTCGGATCTGAAGTTACCTGCAGCCGGTGTTACAGCTAAGGCTTATAAAGTGGAAACAAACCAGAAAGACTGGACTATTTCTTCGTCTGCCGACTGGCTGAAGGCTGAGAAACGAGAAGGAAGTATGTTACTGACAGTTGCCCCGAATGATAAGAATGAAGTGCGTAGTGCAGACCTTCTCTTAACAGCGAGCCAGGATGTCCGCAATATAATGGTGAAGATAACGGTCACGCAGGAAGCGAAACCTTTGGATGTTCCGCCTTTGAAGATTGAGATAACGATCAATCACGATTTGGTTGAAAAACCGATAATATATGAGATTGAGAATAAATTCTCGACGGATAAAAGGTTTACCCTGTCTTTCTCTACGGAGAATGGTAGTTTCCCCGGTATAAAGAAAGGGACGGCTCCTGATGATTTTTATCTGAATATATTGGGACTGAACGGTGCGAAGATACAGAAATGCGAATGGGCAGAAGTGACGGGATTTGAAGAGAATAAGATTGATCTTGTTCAAACGAAACGTAAAGAGACATCGGAGTTTGACGGTTTGATTTGGGACGATGACCTGGCTGGTAGGTCTTTGGCAACGATCTATCTGGAGAATTTTGTGAAGAAACTCGCAGTCGGTTACCATGAGTATAAAATAAAAGTAACAGGAGACGATGAGATCGGTATGTCTTATTCTTCGGAAACTCAATTGAAAATTCAAATAACGGAATAAATCATGAGATATACATTATATATTATATTGGCTTTAGCGGGAATAGCGAATCTGTTTACTGCTTGTTCGAAGGCAGAGGAGACTGTTCAGCCGGAAAGTGAGTACGGTTATTTCTCACTGGATCTGGAAGTGGCTCAACCTAACCTGTCGGTTATAACAAAGGCTATGGGAGTCGACGTGAATCAGTTTTCCGTAGTCATAACAGGAAAGGATAATGGCTATAAAAAGGAATTTGCTACTTTTCAGGAGCTGAAAGAGGGTGGAACGTTGCGATTGGAAAAAGGAAATTATACAGTTGCTGTATCTTCGGAAAAGACTCAAATGCCGGAAGTCGCAACGACTCCTTTCTATGCCGGAGACAAAGATCTGACGATTCAGGCAAATTTCTTTTCAAAATGTGAGGTGACTTGTCTGATGCAACAGGTTCGTGTAAAGGTGAAGCTGGAAAAGGAGTTGATGGATGCTTTAACCGGAGTGGGTGTTTGTCTTACAAATGGAAATGCCGGAGGAAGTCATAATTTTACCTTATCGCCAACTGGAGAAAGTGATGAGATTTATATAAAACCAACAGACGCTCTCCGGTTGTCTTTTACTGCAATAGAGAAGGAATATCAGGAACCTATCAGTTACAATGAACTATTAAAATACAAGGATGAGAGATTTCCGGTTGCAAACGATTATGTAACTGTTACTATCGGATTAGCAACGGATGGCACAAAAGCTCTTTCTACCCGTTCTGCAGATAGGGCGTTCACTATTAAAATGACTGTTCAATGAGAAAAAATAGAATGTTTATAAGTAGGCTGTTTTTGGGTATTTGTCTTCTGGGAACAGTTTCTTGCGAAATGCGGGATGAATTACGGAACCGCATGCCAGGTAAGACGGACGTAGAAGCTGTTGGCGGTTTTTCTTTGGATCTGTTGTCGAAAGAGACAGCGACCCGTGCTGAAAATGTGGTCGACCAATATACTGTTCAAATCGTGAATACAAATGGAGAAGTTGTTCGCGAATACGATTCTTATACTCAGCTTCAGGAAGCAGGTAGTGTTATTGAATTGCCGGTGGGTACTTATAAGGTACGTTCCGCTTCTTATGCCGGGGATGAGGAAGAGGCTTCTATAAATAAACCGTATTATTTCAGTGAAAAAGAGTTTTCGGTGAATGCCGGAGAGGTAACAAACTTGAAAGATACCTGCAAGCTGAATAGTGTTGTTGTGAATGTCAACTATGATGAGAGTTTCCTGAGTGAGGTAGAGGATAATTATGCCGTTACCTTCACGAATGGTACGGGTGTATTGACAATGAACAAGGATGTGAATGGAGTGGCTTACTTTCGTACGGCTCCATCGATGTTGATTGCTGTCCGTGCCACCACAAAGAATGGAACTGAAGTTTACAAAGCTCAGAGCATGGCGAGTAAGGATGGAAGTTCGTTGAAACCGGAAGATAAATTCGAGATCAATCTGGGTATTAAAGATACAATTCCTGCTAATCCCGGAACTCCGGATAATCCGAATACCCCCGATAATCCGGACAATCCTGACGATCCGAATAACCCTGATAATCCGGATACTCCCGATGTTGGAGGAGATAGTCATTTCGATATAACGATCGATGTGACCCTGAATGGTAAGGATGTCGACATAACAATCCCTTCACCCGATCAACCGACCCCCGATCCCGATCCAACACCAAATCCTGATCCCGATCCGACTCCTGACCCGGGACCGTCTTATGCGGCTCCTACTATCGTTGGAAGAGGATTTAATTTAGGAAGTACATTGACCGATCCTACAACCGTGCAAGTTGATATTACGGCAGAAGCTGGTATTGCAAATTTGATCGTAACGATTGACTCACCAATCCTTTCGGATGAGCTTCTAGGTGCAGTAGGATTGGAAAAAACGTTCGATTTGGCTAATCCGGGCAAGAATGAGGAAGGCTTAAAAAGTTTAGGTTTATTAGGGAATGAACCTGTTGCAGGAAAAACATCCCAGTTGTTTGATGTGAGTCTGTTTATGGGTGTTCTTTCTGAATTAGGTGATCCCGGACCTCATAAATTCCATTTGAAAGTGGTAGATAAAAAAGGTCGGGAAGTGTCTAAGACGCTATCTATACAGTTTTCATTATAATGTAATAAGCAATGAAAAAAAATAGTTTATTTTTAATAGTAGCATTGTTAACCACTTTGTTCTCTTGCAATTCGGATGAAAAAGTGAACAGTAATGGTTTCATACGGATTGATGTTGTTACCAATACTTCCGTTATAACAAAAGCTGAAGAGGATGTGGAGATCAAGAACATTCGTTTGATTATCTCCAATATAACGGAGAATTCATCTGACAAAGATTGGTCAAAAGAGTATAATTTTGCTCCGAATGAATCTATTGGAGATATTGAACTGGCACCAGGAAAATATAAGTTGGTCGCTATAGCAAGTAACGGAAGCGAAACGTCAAATGGTTTTAATCCTGTTTATAGGGGAGAAACTACTGTAGAGGTTATAGCCGGTGAAACAAGATCAGCTCAGCTAGAATGTAAACTGACGACTGTCAAGGTGTCGGTTGAATATGATCAGAATCTGAAGGATACTTATCAAACTGAATATAAAACAGTCGTAGGAGGTGTCACTTTTTCAAGTGATGAAGAAGGGCGTGCCGGATATATTACTCCCGGTGACCTTTCTGTTGATTTTATGTTCAAAAACAATGCGGGAAGCTGGCAGACTATCTCTTTAAAGAAAATAGCAGAAGCGAAGGCGTGTGAATATTATAAGATCAAAATATCTATGAAGCCAACGGAGGGTGGAGAAGGAGAGTCTTCTGAAGGTGCAGCGAATGTTACGATTCAGGTTGGTGAGGAGAATCCGCAGAATATAGAGATTGGGATTGTGTTGCCGAAAGTGACGATTACAACTGTTAAGATTGACAATGACGATGTTAAATGTGAAACAGCTATATTAAAAGGTAACTATACATCTCCTTCAGCCACAGCTCCATCTCTTGAAAAGTTGAAATTTTTCTATAAGAAAAAGTCTGAGTCTTCATGGACAACAGCTCAGGCACAGACCGTGAAAAATACGAGCTTTGAATATCAGGTTTTTCTTATTGGCCTGACTCCATCTACCGTTTATGAATATAAGTTTATGGAGAAAGGAAATGTCGAAGAATTTATTACGAAAACTCCTGATATTACTTTGGATAAAAATTATCGGGGTGTAACAACAGCTGTTGTTTATGGTGAACTGGCTGAGGCTAACAGAAATTTAATATCAACACCATTCTTTAAATATCGTAAAGGTTCTAGTGGAGATTGGTCTCAACCTGTAAATGCAACTCCTGTGGCTGGGGGTACTTATCAGTATAAAGCACTTTTGGAAGGTTTGGATGCTAATGCTGCTTATGAGTATAAGTTCATGGAGATTACGGAAGAATCTAAGAGTTTTACAACATTGCAATCAATGCAAGTGTTGAAAGTTACTACTGGTGCTGATTATGCGACAATAATATGTGATATTCCGGGAATAAAAGCAGGAGATGCTATACTTTTGGATTTGAAAGAATATAATGGAAGTTCTTGGTCATATATAGGGAAGGAATGTGATGTAGTAAGTGGAGATATTACGAATGGGCAATTCGTGAATAAATTAACTGGATTGGTGCAAAATGGAACTTATTGCGTTGATGGCGAAGAGAAGTTGTTTACAACGTTGAAGAATGCAGATTTTGATGATTGGGGGATAGGTACAGGTCTTAAACTAAAAGGACTGACGGCTGTTCAGGATGATCCAAGCAAAAAAGTTCCATATGCTGATTTACAAGATCAAATTACAGCAGGAAATTCTTATTGGGATTCTGGGAATAAAGGTACTTCTGTTAATGGAGCTTATCCTACAAATTCAGAGAATAATTTTGTACGTTCAGGTAATGCAGTTAAATTAGAATCTCAGTTTGTGGGTCTAGGCTCCATTGGTAAATTTGCTGCGGGAAACATCTATACGGGAAAATTTGGTACGACTTATGTCGGTTTACAAGCCTCTAAATTAGGTGCTCATATTCAATTTGGAAAATCTTTTTCAGCACGGCCTACTGGTCTTAAAGGGTGGTATCATTATACTTCTGCAACCGTTAATTATTCAACAGTGCAGGAATTACCTAAAGGACAACCCGATAAATGTTCAATTTATATGATTTTATCAAATGCTCCATTCGAAGTAGATACTAGGGATAAAAAATATATAAATCCAACAGATCCTTCCGTAATTGCCTATGGTGAATTACCAGATAAATATACAGGGAGTACGGGTGGTAATGAATATATTCCTTTTGAGTTTGATCTTGATTATAAGGGAAATACAAATATCCCTCAATATATTGTGATTTGTGCATCAGCTAGTAAATATGGAGATTACTTTACTGGTGGTGAAGGCAGTTTAATGTACATTGATGACTTTGAACTCGTTTACGACTACTCTAAACCTCCTTATACAAATTAATTAGAAACGTAAGCTAGGCCATGTGCCTGGCTTCTCAACTCAAATATGAAAAAGCAAATAATATTTTTATTGATATTCTGTCTGGCCTTCCCTCTCTTCCTGCAAGCCAGGAAGAAACGTGAGCAAGTAGACCGGGGCATTCAATCATCTACCTTTATCCCGAAAGGGCAGTGGATGGTGGGAGGTAGTTTCTCCTATACAGAAAGCAGTTCTGACGATTACAAGTTCTTGATCCTGAGGAATGTCGAAGGAAAGAACTATTCATTCAGTGTTAGTCCTAGTTTCGGATATTTCATTCGGGATAATGTTGCTGTGGGTGGCCGCTTTTCCTATACCCGCGATTATATCGATATAGGGAACCTGGATATCGATCTGAATGAGGACCTCTCGTTTAAGATCAATAACGCCTCCCTTTTACAACATATGATTTACGGAACAGGTTTCGTGCGTACATATATTAATCTGGGAAACAGCAAACGTTTCGGTCTGTTCAATGAAGCCCGCGTAACTTTCGGTGCCGGACAGGGAAAGACCTATTCCGGCGAAGGTGAGACACTCGATGGCGTCTATGAAAAGATCAAACACTTGCAAGTCGGTATCGCTCCCGGTATGACCGCTTTCATTACCAATAATGCGGCAGTGGAAGTTTCGGTTGGCGTGATGGGTTTCGACTCCAAATGGATCGAACAGGATCATAATAAAGTAATCGAGGGGTCACGGCGGGAAACTTCTGCTAAGTTTAAGATCGATCTCTTTTCTATTAACCTGGGTATGACCTATTATTTTTAATCGCCATGAAAAGAAATATACTTTTAAAAATGACCGGTTGTTGCCGTTTGTCTTTGTTGATGGCGGCTTGTTGCCTGTTAAACAGTTGTATAGAGAATGATGTGCCCTATCCTTATCTGGTGGGACAGATCACCGGCATTACCGTGGATGGAATGAGCGGGAACCCGCAGATACAGAACAACAACCGGACAGTCAGCATCGAAGTGAACGACCAGGTAGATATACAGGCACTTCGCATTACCCGTTTGCAGGTAACGAACGATGCTTCGGTCTTTCCCGATACCTTGAAATGTCTCAATGTGGAAGCTTTTCCGGAAAAAGGGTTTCCTTCTTTGGATAGCGTGCCGTCGTCTGCAGATACCCGGATAGACTTTTCTGCTCCCGTACACATTATGTTGAAAACTTACCAGGATTATCTTTGGACTGTTTCGGTAACACAGGTGTTCAACCGTTGTATAAAACTGTCTAAGCAGGTAGGAGATGCCGTTTTCGATGTGAAAAACAAGCAGGCTGTTGTGTATGTGACCGAAGATCAGTCGTTGAAAAATATTACAGTGGAGTCAATGCAGCTAGGGAGTTCGATTGCTGTTACTACCCCTGAACCTACGGAAGTGAAAGACTTTTCCCGTCCGGTCATATTTGAAGTGAAAGCGTTTGGTCGGACAGAAAAATGGACAGTCAATGTACTTTACACGGATAACACATCTTCGGATATCTCTGTCTTTCCGCGGACGAAACAGGCTATTGTAAGCGGAGGTATCCAGAGTGGTGCTTCCGTTGCTGTGGAGTATAAAGAAAAAAATGCGGCGCAATGGACTGAACTTGCTACTGCAAACGTCAACGTTGACGGTACTAATTTTACAGCCGATATAACTGGCCTGATTCCTGCAACAGCTTACCAATGCCGTGCCAATATCAATGGGACTGCCGGAGCTACGCTTGATTTTACAACGGCATCGGCTGAAATGATAACCAACGGCAGCTTCGATGAATGGAGCCAGGATGCGGCAAAGCCGAAATTATGGTATCCGTGGGCCGATGGCGGTACTTCTTTCTGGGATACCGGAAATAAAGGAGCTACCCTGGTAGGAGGCGACAGTAACTCAATGCCTACCGAAGAAACCAGTAACGGAAAAGGACGTGCAGCCAAGCTCGAATCCAAATATGTATTGGTGAAGTTTGCTGCCGGCAACATTTTCAGCGGAAGTTATCTCAGAACCGATGTCACTGATGGTGTGCTTAGCTTCGGCCGTCCGTTTAGCTCTTTTCCGACAAAGCTGAAAATACATTATAAATACAAACCGAAACCGATCGATAAGACAAGTGCATCCTATGGAGATTACGCCCATTTGCTGGGACGTCCGGATTCCTGTTTTATCTATTTGGCATTAACGGATTGGGATGCTCCGCTGGAGATACGGACTCGTCCGGCTAACCGTCAGTTGTTCGATAAGAATGACAAAAACGTGATAGCATATACAGAACTGATAAACGGTACGGAATCTTCTTCTTATCAGGAAGTGGAGCTTCCCATTACTTATCGCTACACCAATCGTACTCCGAAATATATGGTCCTGGTGGCTACTTCCAGTAAATACGGAGATTATTTTACCGGAGGTGAAGGCAGTACCCTCTGGATAGATGATTTTGAATTAATATACGAATAAACCAAATAATTCCGTACCTTTGCCCCTCAAAAAGAGAACACAAGGTATGGAAAAACATTTTAAGAGAACGCTGATAACTACGGCGTTGCCGTATGCGAATGGTCCGGTACATATTGGTCATCTGGCAGGTGTGTATGTACCTGCCGATATATATGCCCGCTACCTTCGTCTGAAAGGAGAAGATGTATTGATGATCGGAGGATCGGATGAGCACGGTGTGCCTATTACGCTCCGGGCTAAGAAAGAAGGAGTAACGCCGCAGGATGTGGTGGACCGTTTTCATGGTATCATCAAAAAGTCTTTTGAGGAATTCGGTATCACGTTCGATATCTATTCCCGTACTACTTCGCCTACACATCGTCAGGTAGCGTCGGATTTCTTCCGGACACTGTATGAAAAAGGCGAATTCATCGAGAAGACCAGCGAACAATATTATGACGAGGAAGCCAAACAGTTCCTTGCCGACCGCTATATTACCGGAACATGCCCGCATTGCGGTAACGAAAAAGCTTATGGCGACCAATGTGAAGCCTGCGGTACTTCGTTGAGCCCGACAGACCTGATCAACCCGAAATCTGCCATCAGTGGCAGTGAGCCGGTTATGAAGGAAACCAAACACTGGTATTTGCCGCTGGATAAACATGAACCGTTCCTACGTAAGTGGATACTGGAGGATCATAAGGAATGGAAGCCGAATGTATACGGACAGTGTAAGAGCTGGTTGGATATGGGATTGCAGCCACGTGCCGTAAGCCGTGACCTGGACTGGGGTATTCCTGTCCCGGTGGAAGGGGCAGAAGGCAAGGTGCTTTATGTGTGGTTCGATGCACCGATCGGTTATATCTCCAATACGAAAGAGCTGTTGCCGGATAGCTGGGAAACCTGGTGGAAAGATCCTGAAACAAAGATGGTACATTTCATCGGAAAGGATAACATCGTATTCCATTGTATCGTATTCCCGTCGATGTTGAAGGCTGAAGGTTCTTTCAACCTGCCGGAGAATGTTCCTGCCAATGAGTTCCTGAACCTGGAAGGCGATAAGATCTCTACTTCCCGTAACTGGGCGGTGTGGTTGAATGAGTACCTGGTGGATATGCCGGGCAAACAGGATGTATTGCGTTATGTATTGACAGCCAATGCTCCGGAAACAAAAGACAATGACTTTACCTGGAAAGATTTCCAGGCACGCAATAATAACGAACTGGTCGCTATTCTGGGTAACTTTGTGAACCGTGCATTGGTTCTTACGGAGAAATATTTCGACGGAAAAGTACCGGCTGTAGGCGAACTGACAGATTATGACCGTCAGACATTGAAGGATTTCGAGGACGTGAAAGCAAATGTGGAACGTCTGCTGGATATCTATCATTTCCGTGATGCCCAGAAAGAAGCCATGAATCTGGCCCGTATCGGTAATAAATACCTGGCGGATACAGAACCCTGGAAGCTGGCAAAGACGGATATGCCGCGTGTGGCTACGATCATGAACATTGCTTTACAGATCACTGCTAACCTGGCTATCGCTTTCGAACCGTTCCTGCCGTTCAGTATGGAAAAACTGAATAAGATGCTGAATGTGGAACCGTTGGGTTGGAACCGTCTGGGAGCGACCGACTTGCTCGAAGCCGGTCATCAGCTAGGTAAATCGGAATTGTTGTTTGAGAAGATTGAAGACAGTGTGATCGAAGCCCAGGTTCAGAAATTGTTGGATACGAAGAAGGCGAACGAAGAGGCGAATTATAAGGCGAAACCGGTCCGTGAGAATATAGAGTTTGATGATTTTACAAAACTGGATATCCGTGTAGGTACTATCCTGGAATGTACGAAAGTGCCGAAGGCTGATAAGTTGTTGCAGTTCCGCATCGACGACGGTCTGGAAAAACGTACGATCGTTTCAGGTATTGCCCAGCATTATGCTCCGGAAGACCTGATAGGTAAACAAGTTTGTTTTATTGCAAACCTGGCTCCACGTAAACTGAAAGGTATCGTATCGGAAGGTATGATCCTGTCTGCTGAAGACTTCGACGGTAAACTGGCTGTTATCACCCCGGAGAAAGAGGTGAAACCGGGTAGCGAAGTAAAGTAATATGATTTTCCCGGTATTATGATGTATCAGAGTACCGGGAATATGAACGATAAGAAAGCCGGTATTCTTACCTGTAAGAGTCCCGGCTTTTTCATAGATGAGAGTCCCTAAGCTCTTATCTCTCATAGGAAAAATGTTAACAACCTTTCGTACAATAAAAGAATGACCGGAACGTTTTAATCTTCAAAAGATAAAAGCGGAATATAACAGAAAAGATGATTGAGAAACAGATACAAATGGTCGATTTGCACGGACAGTACCATCGCCTGAAAGAGGAAATAGATGCTGCTATGCAGACAGTTATTGAAAGTAGTGTTTTCATCAACGGACCTCAGGTGAAAGCGTTTAGCGACCACCTGGCCAAATATCTGGATATTCCTTATGTAGTTCCTTGCGGGAACGGGACGGATGCACTTCAGATTGCCCTGATGGCTTTAAAGTTGCAGCCGGGAGATGAGGTGATCGTCCCTGCGTTCACTTATGTGGCCGCTGCTGAGGTGATCGCATTGCTGGGCCTGACTCCTGTTCTGGTAGATGTCGATCCGCATACTTATAATATCGATCCCCGTAAAATAGAAGAATCCATCTCCCGTAACACCAAGGCGATCATTGCCGTTCATCTATTCGGTCAGTCCTGTGATATGGAACCGATCCTGAAGATCGCGGGAATGTATCATCTTTATGTGGTGGAGGATAATGCCCAGTCGATTGGTGCGGAGTACACTTTCCCGGATGGACGTGTGAAAAAAACAGGAACGATGGGGATCATTGGTACGACTTCGTTTTTCCCGTCCAAGCCGTTAGCTTGTTATGGCGATGGAGGAGCATTGATGACTTCGGATGAAGAGCTGGCAAAGCGTATCCGTATGATTGCTAATCATGGGCAGGAACGTAAATACCATCATAAACTGATCGGGTGTAATTCAAGGCTGGACACATTGCATGCGGCCGTTCTCGATGTTAAGTTGAAACACATAGATGAGTTTACCGCTGCCCGGCAGGCTGTTGCTGCAAAATATGATGAAGCTCTAGCTTCATGCGGACAGTTGATTCTTCCGCGAAAAAGTACTTTTTCCACCCATGTGTACCATCAGTATACTGTCCGGTTGAAACCGTCTGGCGATGTTACGGATACGGCAAAATACCGGGAGTCTTTACAGGCATCGTTAAAGGAAAAAGGTATTCCGACCATGGTCTATTACCCATTACCATTACAAGCACAGGAAGCTTATAAATGGATGGCGCGTACGCCGGGAAATATGGATGAAGCCGCCCGTTTAAGTCAATGTGTTTTATCTTTGCCTATCCATACGGAGATGACAGGCGAAGAGTTGGAATATATAATAGATACATTATTAAAGGAATTACAAGATCGAAAAATGTGAAACATTTTTCAGTTGACAGTTGACAGTTAGGCTTCACTATCGAATATAGAAAAATAGAAAAAAGGAGTCTATCCGTCTATCGGCTATCTGTCATCAATAAGGTATGCTTGGTTACAGGTTCATTTGCCGTCAGTTTTAACTGACGGATTAGTAAATGATCTATCTTTTGGACTTTAGTCCCATTTTGAAACAGTCTCTCTATTTGAGGGAAATGTGGCTAAAGCCCAAAAAGAAAAACAACTTGTAAACCGTCGGTTAAAACCGACGGTAAATGAACCGGTAATAGCGAAGTCACTTTGATAAAAGGATAGCTCAATTCTGATAATTATTGAGACATTCAAAGCGGATAAAAATATGAAAGAGAATAAAATAAAGTTTGCGGTAGTCGGCTGTGGTCATATCGGGAAACGCCATGCGGAGATGGTAACCCGTGATCCGGGAGCTGAATTGGTAGCCTTATGTGATATCCGTCCTCGTGAAGAACTAGGAATAGATACTTATGCTGTGCCTTTCTTTGCAGATTTGACGGAACTGTTACAGAGTGGCATTCATATAGATGTCGTTAACATCTGTACACCGAACGGTTTGCACGCTTCTATGGCCGTGCAGGCAATAGAGGCAGGTTGCAATGTGGTCGTCGAGAAACCGATGGCATTGACATTGTCTGATGCAGAAAAGGTTGTGTATGCTTCCCTGAAATATCGTAAGCAGGTTTTCTGTGTGATGCAAAACCGTTATTCTCCTCCTTCGGTATGGATCAAGGATATGATCGATTCCGGTAAACTGGGAAAAATATATATGGTCCAACTTAATTGTTACTGGAACCGTGACGAGCGTTATTATAAACCCGGTGGCTGGCATGGTGATGCTGCACTGGATGGCGGAACACTTTTTACCCAGTTCTCTCATTTTATTGATATCATGTACTGGTTGTTTGGCGATATCTGTAATATCCAGGCTCGTTTTGCTGATTTCAATCATGAGAAGCTGACCGATTTTGAGGATTCAGGTTTTGTGAACTTCAATTTTGTAAACGGAGGAATGGGCAGCCTGAGCTATTCGACTTCCGTTTGGGACAAAAATATGGAAAGCAGTATGTTGATCGTTGCCGAGAACGGTAGCGTCAGGATTGGCGGGCAATATATGAACGAAGTGGAATATTGCCATGTGAAGGATTACGAGATGCCCGAGCTGGCTCCAACCAATCCGGGTAATGATTACGGCCCTTACAAAGGATCGGCTCAGAATCATAACTTCGTGATCCGTAATGTGGTCCGTGTCCTTTCCGGTTCCGGTTCGGAATGTATCACAACGAACGTATTGGAAGGTATGAAAGTTGTGGACATTATACAACGCATCTATGCTCAAAAGTAGCAATACAAATATCCGTTTGATATATATTGAATGAAAGGTCTACAATTATCAAAAGAAAAGAACATATATGTGTTTTATTCGTTTGATATATATCAAACGAATAAACGTTTGTGAACAAGCAAGTAATAGGGAGGAATATTTATATTGAATATCCGATATGAATAAGAAATGGAGATTGCTAAATTCCCTTTCGTATAAATAACGACTTTTGAAGGGAAAGAATCCTTTCAAATTCCTATCTTTGTGCAAGTTTTGTCATTTCCGGTCTGGGACTGACCAACATTGTTGTGCTCTCTGTTTATGAAAATAACTGAGATATATAGGAAAACACCAATTGAACAAATAGCATGAAACAGATTTTAGTTACCGGAGGAGCCGGATTTATTGGTTCTCATCTTTGTGAACGCCTGTTGAAAGACGGAAACAATGTGATTTGTATGGATAATTATTTTACAGGTCGTAAGCAAAATGTTGTTCATTTGTTGGACAACCCTTATTTTGAGATGGTGCGCCACGACGTGACGTTTCCGTATTATGTGGAGGTGGATGAGATTTATAACCTGGCATGTCCGGCATCCCCGATACATTATCAGTTCGATCCGGTGAGTACTACTAAAACATCTGTTATCGGTGCAATCAATATGCTTGGATTGGCAAAACGTACGAAAGCACGTATTCTTCAAGCGTCTACCAGTGAAGTTTATGGAGATCCGGTTGTTCATCCCCAGGAAGAAAGCTATTGGGGGAATGTGAATCCTATCGGCTTGCGTAGTTGTTACGATGAAGGAAAGCGTTGTGCGGAAACATTGTTTATGGACTATCATCGTCAGAATAAGGTAGACATTAAGATTATCCGTATTTTTAATACATATGGTCCGCGGATGCGTCCGGATGATGGCCGGGTTGTATCGAACTTTATCATGCAGGCATTGAAAGGGGAAGATATCACTATTTACGGGGATGGTATGCAGACACGTAGCTTTCAATATGTGGACGACCTGATTGAAGGAATGGTGCGTATGATGGCATCTGAAAATTTCACAGGCCCTGTCAATTTGGGAAATCCGGGTGAATTCACCATGATCGAACTGGCAGAGATCATATTGAAGATGACGAACTCGAAGTCGAAAATTATATTTACACCTCTTCCTTCCGATGATCCGAAACAGCGCAAACCGAATATTACTTTAGCCAAAGAGAAGCTGAATGGCTGGGAACCGAAAGTTCGTTTGGAAGAAGGTCTGATAGAGACTATTAAATATTTCAAGAGCCTTTAATTTTGCATTTTGATTATAAATTATGAAAATAGCGATAGTAGGAACGGGCTATGTAGGCCTGGTTACGGGGACCTGTTTTGCAGAAATGGGAACCGAAGTTTTTTGTGTAGATGTAAATACTGAAAAAATAGAGAACCTTAAACAAGGTATAATTCCTATCTATGAGCCTGGTCTGGAAGAAATGGTTCATCGTAACCAGCAAGCCGGGCGATTACAATTTACAACCGATCTTACCGAATGCCTGGACGACGTAGAGGTTTTGTTCAGTGCCGTTGGTACACCTCCTGACGAAGATGGTAGTGCTGACCTGAAGTATGTACTGGAAGTAGCCCGTACTGTCGGTCGTCATATCAAGAAACATATTCTGGTCGTAACGAAAAGTACGGTTCCTGTGGGAACTGCTAAAAAAGTGCGCCAGGCTATTCAGGAAGAGCTGGATAAACGGGGTGTGCAGGTTGAATTTGATGTCGCATCAAATCCTGAATTCCTGAAAGAAGGTGCGGCAATCAAGGACTTTATGAGTCCGGATCGTGTGGTTGTAGGTGTCGAATCTGAGCGTGCGGAAGAGTTGATGACTCGTCTGTACCGTCCTTTCCTTTTAAACAATTTCCGTGTAATTTTTATGGATGTTCCATCGGCAGAGATGACCAAATACGCAGCGAATGCGATGCTGGCTACCCGTATCAGCTTTATGAACGATATAGCCAATTTATGTGAGATCATCGGTGCGGATGTAAACATGGTTCGCAAAGGCATTGGTTCGGATAACCGTATCGGTAATCGTTTCCTGTATGCCGGCATTGGATATGGTGGTTCCTGCTTTCCTAAAGATGTGAAAGCATTGATCAATACGGCTAAACAGAATAAATACCCGATGCGTATCCTCCAAGCTGTAGAGGAAGTAAATGATGAACAGAAGTCTCTTTTATTCCGTAAGCTTGAAAAGCATTTCAATGGTGACCTGAAAGGGAAACGTGTTGCTATTTGGGGATTAGCTTTTAAACCCGAAACAGACGATATGCGTGAGGCCCCATCTTTAGTCCTGATTGAAAAGTTACTGGCTGCGGGTTGTGAAGTGTATGCTTATGATCCGGTTGCAGTAGAAGAAGCAAAACGTCGTATTGGCGATGCGATCCATTATGCAAAAGATATTTATGATGCAGTTGTAGATGCCGATGCCCTGATGCTTGTAACGGAATGGAAAGAATTCCGTATGCCATCATGGTCTGCAGTGAAGAAACTAATGGCTACTCCGCTCGTTCTTGACGGCCGTAATATTTACGATATCAAGGAAATGGAGGAGAATGGGTTTGTTTATCATTGCATAGGAAGATAATCGAAAAACAACTATCATACTATCATTTTTATGCCTGAAGGTTTAATCTACAAGCTCTTCGGGTATGATAGTCGTTCGTTTTATCTATCATTTATCTATCATAAACCCTCATTCAACTATCATTCTTAGCTGTTTTGTCGAAAAACAGGTCTCTCAAAGGCTTTAAAAAGAGTCTCACTTTTGCATATACATCGTATTTTATTCGCAGAAGTAGTTCTCTTTTTAAGAGAAAGTAGGAGGGAAACTTAGCAGAGATACCCATTTTCACCTCTTTTACACCCCCATCTGATCGATACTGAGACCCGGGTGTGGAGGTAGTTGAGATCCGGGTCTCAATGAATTTTTATAGTTATATATCTGAAAATAAACAATATACTAAGGGTGAAAAGATAACTGTTTTTATGATAGTATGATAGATGGATTAGTCACTATTATTGAAACTGTCATGCTCTGTATTGATTGAAATTCAATGTGGTTTGCGTGTTGAATGATAGTATGGTAATCGTTTTTAGAACTTTATTTGAAGATAACAAATGAAGTAATGTTTAGCTTTCAGAATTTGATATTATATGGTATATAGGATAAATTAGTTCTGGCTTAGATTTTATTTAGAGAACAGAAATAGATGGGAATAATTATAAGGCAAAGCATCAAAGGTACTATCGTTACTTATATAGGTGCCTTTATCGGCTTTCTGACAACTTTTTTTATCTTAACGAAATTCCTCACACCTGAGGAAATTGGTTTGACTCGAGTATTATTTGAAGCGGCTTCGTTATTGAGTAGCTTTGCTTTATTGGGTGTCTCCTCTTCTGCAATTCGATTTTTCCCTTATTTTAAAAGTGAGGATGGAAAAAATAATGGCTTCTTTTTTTATCTGTTATTATTGCCATTTATAGGAAGTATAGTGTTTATATCTTTATACTATTTTCTGAGAGATCCTATCACAGACCTGTTTATAAAGAATTCAGAATTGTTTGTATATTATTTTGACTGGGTGCCTCCGTTCATGATATTTTTACTGTATTGGGCTGTTTTTGAGGTTTATTCGATCTTATTGATGCGTATAGCTGTACCAAAGTTGATAAGGGAAATTATTTTGAGATTATTATTAGTTGTCGCTTATTTGTTATATGCATTTGATGTACTTGATATGAATGGATTTGTAGCGTGTTATATATCAGTATATGCTATTTCGATGATGCTTGCATTTCTGTATGTTTCGAAGATAGGATCAATTTCTTTAAAACATAATTATTCTTTTATAAGTACAGACCTTCGTAAACAAATATGTAGTTACACAATGGTTTGGATGATAGGTGCTTTGGGCTCTAATATTGTTAGCCGCTTAGATTTGTTTATGGTGGGTTCACAGTTAGGGCTTGATTATGCCGGTATTTATTCAATAGCCTTTTATATGGTAGCAGTCATAGAGATTCCGTCTCGTTCAATTGCTACAATTTCTTCACCAATAGCATCTTCTGCTTTAAAAGATGGAGATATACATGCTGTGACTCAATTATATCGTAAAGTGTCACTACATCAATTGATGGTTGGAGGATTTGTTTTTTTGTTAATATGGATCAATATTGATAACATTTTTGCCCTGATACCGAATGGGGAAGTATATAGTCAGGGGAAGTGGGTTGTATTTTTTTTGGCTTTAGGGAAATTGATAGAAGTAACTTTGAATTTTGGAAATAATCTTATTAGTTATTCTCGTTATTATTATTGGGGATTGTATTTTACTTTTTTTATTACGGGTATTGCTATTTCTCTTAATAATTGGTTGATACCAATATTGGGTGTAACAGGTGCTGGGGTAGCGACAACGTTGACTTGCCTGATTAGCTTTAGTGCACAACAATGGTTGGTTCAGGTGAAAATTAAGACCAATCCTATTTCTTTGAAACTGGTTAAATTAATAGGATTGTTTATTTTAGTGTTCGGAGTTAATATGTTACTTCCTAAATATCATGTGGTTATAATTGATGGGATATACCGAACTGTTATTGTGAGTCTTTGTCTCTGCTCTTTGATTTATATGTTGAACATTTCAGAAGAGGTAAACATTTTGGTTAATAGATTTATTAAAAAACTTCAGAATTAGTATATGAAGACATTAACTTTGATTCCCATTACTGGTTTAGCCAATCGATTTTGTACAATAATTTCAACTTTAGCTGCTGATATTTCAGGAACACAATTTTATATATTATCTGTTTAGTGTATTTGTGAAAATGTAGTAAAGAATGAAAAATAAGGAAAAATGGTGTCCTACAACTCTAGTTCCGAAGAAAGGAGGTTATAGAGGGAATAGAGATACTACCTATTTATATGTAGCATCTCGTTTAGTGTCAGATCTTGCTGCTGAACATTATTATTCTGCAATTAAAAAGTATGCGTTTGGTGATTTGGCAGATGTAGGCTGTGGTTATGTTCCAATGTATGAAATCTATAAAGAACAAACTGAAACCCAAACTTGTATAGATTGGGCAAATACATTGCATAAAAACGAATATTTGGATATGGAATGTGATTTGAATCAGCCTTTGAATATAGAGAACGATAAATTTGATACAATTATATTGTCTGATGTATTGGAACATATAAGAAAACCGGAACATCTATTACGAGAATTGTATCGAATTACACGCCTTGATGGGGTTTTAATATTGGGAGTACCTTTTTATTATTGGCTTCATGAGACTCCGTTTGATTATTTTCGATATACAAAATATGGTCTTAAATCCATGTTAGAAGATAGTGGGTACAGCTTAATTGAAATGAATGCAACAGGAGGTGTTCTTGATGTTTGGGGAGATTTAACAGCAAAAATATTTGCAAGAATTCCTCTAATAGGGGGGAATTGTGCAAAAATAGTCCAGTATTTGATTTATGTATTTGGTAAAACATCTTTGGGTAAAAGAATTAGAAAAGGAACTTCGGAATCTTCCCCTCTTAGCTATATTATTGTAGCTAAGAAAGTGCAGTAAATACAGATAATAGATTTGATGAATAGAAAAAAAATTGTACATTTTATACTTGATGATAAGTTTATCATACCTGAAATGAATATTTATGATTCATTGAAAGAGTATGATAATGAATATATTCTCATAAAAAATCTACCATTTCAGCATAGAGTATATTTAAAGGAGAAGGAAAGAGTTAGAGAAATGTCTCGTTGGAGTGTAAAGAAAAAAATTAGTAGAAGTGATTACACTGATATTATAATATTACATTCTTTATTTAGTTTGCCTTTGGACCTTTTTAAATTTATTCATCCAAGTGTAAAGGTTGTATGGTTGGCTTGGGGATATGATTTATACCATGGAAAATATGGAATGGAGCCATTGATTAAAATACCTTCATTATATGGTGTTTATACTAATAAATATGTGGAGAGTCAAGAGAATCAATTTAAATCCTCTTTTCTAATAAAGAGTAGGATGAGAGAGCTGATCTCTCAAATGTTATGGCCTGCTACTACTTCTCTTATGAATGATGTATTACAGAGAATAGATTATTTTGGGGGATATCCTGGTGAATATGAACTTATTCAGAGGAATGATTATTTTAGGGCAGAAAATGTAGATTATTCTTATCCTTTAATTTTTAATTTGTATTCCAAAAATAATGTAGGGAGTTTCTCATATAATATAGTTGGTAATATTTTAATAGGAAATTCCGCAACAGAAACAAATAACCATATAGATATATTTGCAAAAATCAGAAAGTTTGTTTCTTCTGATAAAAAAATTATCGTACCATTGAGTTATGGTAGTAGTAATTACCGTGAATATGTCATATCAAAAGGACATGAATTCTTTGCAAAGCAATTTGAACCTCTAGTTGATTTTATGCCTTTAGCAGAGTATCAATCATTGATACAAGGTTGTTCAGTCGCTATATTCGGGCATGAAAGACAACAGGCGGTGGGTAATGTCATAATGGCATTATGGAATGGTGCAAAAGTGTTTTTATCTCAAGATTCTCTAGTTTATAAATATTTGAAATCAATAGGATTAGTAGTGTTTTCTATTCAAAGAGACTTGAATGAGAGAGAAATAAATACCTTTTTGTCTAAGGATGAGATTATGGATAACAGAAGAATTGTTTCAGATAATTTTTCTAATGAAGCTGTATTAGCTAAAGTGGAAGTAATGCTGAAAAAGGCTTTGAGTTAATTAGATATGCCACATATAGTTAAAGAAAAGCGAGAATGATAGAATATCCTACAATACAATTTTTAAAATGGGATACTGAAAATTTTCAAAAGAAAATAGGTAAAGTTTCTTTTGAACAAGCAATATCTTACGATGAATACAATGATTTGTTGATACAAGGTCGATTGGAAAATTATGAGTTGCTTTATATTTTTGTTCCAGAGAAGAAAGATTTCTTAAAAGATATTTGTAAAGAAGATATGCGTTTGGTTGATCAGAAAGTGATTTTTAGTAAAAAGCTGAACACTCAAAAAGATATTGTGAATATTTCTCCTTTTGTGTTTGAATATCAAGAGAAATGCGTTTCTGAGCAATTGTTGAAATTGTCTTTAGAGAGTGGGCGTTTTTCTCGTTTTTATATTGATGATAATTTCCCTAGGAGTACCTTTCAAAAATTATATTCAGAATGGATTATCCGGTCTGTATCAAAGGAAATAGCAGATGAGGTTTTAGTTTTTGATAAGGATGATCTATTATGTGGTATGTTGACTTATAAAGTGATAAGTAATGTTGCTACTATAGGTTTGATAGCTGTCGATCCACTGGTGCAAGGGAAAAATATAGGAACTGAATTAATGATGTTTTTAGAATATAAGTTGTCTCAGCATTCAGTTTTTGATATAAATGTCGCAACTCAATTGCAAAATAAGAAAGCTTGTGCCTTTTATGAAAAAAATAAATACTCTATTAAACAGATTACTAATATATATCATGTATGGCTATAATACCATTTAACAAACCTTATCTTACAGGTAAGGAAACTGCTTATATTTGTCAGGCTGTCGAATCTGGAAAGATCTCAGGCAATGGAGGATTCACAAAAAAATGTCAGGCTTTTTTTGAAAAACGCTATGGCTTTAAGAAGTGTTTGCTTACAACTTCATGTACAGATGCATTGGAAATGGCGGCAATACTTTGTAATATTCAACCAGGGGATGAAGTTATAGTTCCATCTTATACATTTGTTTCTTCTGCTTTAGCATTTATCAGACAAGGGGCTAAAATTGTATTTGCAGATAGTTATTTTGATAATCCAAATATTGATGCTGATAAAATTGAGCAGTTGATAACATCTAAAACCAAAGTTATAGTTCCGGTTCACTATGCAGGTGTTGCTTGTAATATGGATAAAATAATGGAGATCGCTGGTAAATATGGTTTGTTTGTTGTGGAAGATGCAGCACAAGCAATAGATTCTTACTATAAGGAACGTCCTCTTGGCAGTATTGGCCATTTTGCCGCTTTTTCATTCCATGAAACAAAAAATGTGATTTCTGGTGAAGGTGGAATGTTGGTTATAAATGATGAACAATTTATTAATCGAGCTGAAATAATATGGGAAAAAGGAACAAATCGTGCCGAATTTTTTAGAGGAGAAGTTAATAAATATGGTTGGGTTGATACTGGTTCTTCTTTTCTGCCATCGGAGATTGTTGCTGCCTTTTTGTATGCCCAATTAGAAAATTTGGATGAAATTCAGAAAAAGAGAAAAGAAATTTGGAACTATTATAAATGTTTGATATCAAATACTATAGAAAACTATCAATTACCAACTATACCTTATTTTGCGACAAATAATGCCCATATGTTTTATTTGATTTGTCCAGATTTAAGTTTTCGTACAAAATTATTGCAAAAGTTTAAGGATAATGAGGTTCTTGCTGTATTTCATTATTTGAGTCTTCATAAAAGTTCATATTACAAGGATAAACACGATGGGAGAGAACTACCTAATGCTGATAAATATAGTGATTGTTTAGTTCGACTACCTTTATATTATGAATTATCAGATAAGCAGGTAGAGTATATTGTATCGTTATTAAATTATTAAATGGAACTATCACCAATCCTATTGTTTACATATAATCGTCTATTTCATGTACAGGAGGTTATAAATGCTTTATTACAGAATGAATATGTATCAGAGAGTGAATTGATAGTTTATTCGGATGGTGGTAAAGATGAAAAAACTATATATGAAGTCGGATTAGTTCGTCATTACTTGAAATCTGTTACAGGGTTTAAAACTGTTTCTATTAAGGAACGCACGAATAATTGGGGATTAGCAAAGAATATTATTGACGGTGTGACATCTGTAGTAAATCAATACGGGAGGGTAATCGTTTTAGAAGATGATCTGGTTGTCTCTCCTTACTTTCTTAAGTATATGAATGAGGCACTGAACTTTTATGAAAAAAAGGATCAGGTAATTTGTATTCATGGATATGTATATCCCGTAAAACGAGTACTACCTGAGACGTTCTTTATAAAAGGAGCCGATTGTTGGGGATGGGCTACTTGGAAGCGCGGTTGGGATTTATTTAGCTCGAACGGGGAAGCATTATTAAAAGAAATAGAAAAACGAGGTCTGAAAAAACAATTTGATTTCAATTACTCTTATCCTTATTTTCGAATGCTAAAACATCAAATTGAAGGGAAGAATAATTCGTGGGCAGTTCGTTGGTATGCATCGGCATTTTTACATCATAAGTTAACATTATATCCAGGCCGATCTTTGGTAAATCAAATAGGAATGGATGGGAGTGGTACTCATTGTAGTACTAATGAGATGTTTGATGTACCTTTGACTAATTCACCTATAGTACTTTCTAATATAGATATTCAAGAATCGAAGCAGGGAAGAGATGCTTTTATTTATTATTTTAGATATATAATGTTTTACTATAAAGTAAAGGCCAGACTGAAACGTATTTTCAAAATTAGTTGATATGCTTAATTTTTGTACCCTTTTTGACTCTGTTTATCTTTCAAGAGGTTTAGCGATGTATAATTCGTTAAGTCAACATTGTAAGGATTTCCATTTATATATATTTGCTTTTAATGATAAGTGCTATTCGATTTTACAGGCATTGCAGTTGAAGAATGTCACAGTAATTTCTTTGTCTGAGTTTGAAGATGAAGAATTGTTAAGGGTAAAACCGACTCGTACAAGAGCTGAATACTGCTGGACCTGTTCTTCTTCAACCATATTATATGTATTAGATCATTATAATGTAGATCATTGTACGTATCTGGATTCAGATTTGTACTTTTTTTCATCACCTCAAGTCTTGCTGGACGAAATGGGAGAAAACTCAGTGCTGATAACTCCTCATCGATATACCCGGCAATATGACCAAAGTGTGAAGACAGGGATATATTGTGTACAGTTCGTTACCTTTAAAAATAATAGGCAAGGACGAACTGTTTTAGAATGGTGGCGTAATGCCTGTCTTGAATGGTGTTATGCTCGGTTTGAAGACGGACGTTTTGGAGATCAGAAATATCTGGATGATTGGCCTAATCGTTTTGAAGGAGTCTTTGTCTCTCAAAATTTAGGAGGTGGGGTTGCTCCCTGGAATATGCAACAATATAAGTTTGAACAGGAAGATGATAAGGTAATAGGTACTGAATTGAATACAAATAAAAAATTTTCAGTTATCTTTTTCCATTTTCACTCTTTTGTCTTTGTATCTCCAGACTTTTTCTCTCCACGCCCTTATTATGAAAGAAATGATTCATCAATTTTATTGCTCTTTAAACCATATGTGAAAGAAATAAAACAAATAAGAAGTAAATATCCTGTAATACAAACCTCTGAGTTATATTTGCATGGGTTGAAATATTATAAATATCTGCTTGAACTTTTGGTTCGTCGCGGATTAAGAGAAAAACATTATATTAAGTTGTTACATGAAAATTAAAATATGGCTCATATAATAGATTTAAAAACATTTACAGATAAGCGTGGAAATCTGACTGTGGTAGAAAAGGTATTACCGTTTGATATAAAACGAATATTTTATATATATGGCGTTGATGATTCTGTAAGAGGAGGACATCGCCATCATAAAACAGTACAGGCAGCTATTTGTTTGCAAGGACATTGTACGATATCCAATAATACAGGAGCGGAAAAACAAGAATTTGTATTGGATTCTCCGCACAAATGCCTGATCCTGGAACCTACGGATTGGCATATTATGCACCATTTTAGCAAAGATGCTATTTTAATGGTATTAGCCTCTGAATTTTTTGATTCGAACGATTATATTTATGAGCCTTATGATTGAATATGAGAGTTTAGGAAGATTGAATAAATCTTTCGAAGATGAATACATGCAGTGTTTTAGGGAATTACTGAATAGTGGTTGGTATATTCTTGGTAAACAAGTTGTTTCTTTTGAAGATGCTTTTGCACAATACTGTGGGGTAAAACATTGTATAGGAGTCGCTTCTGGGCTGGATGCTCTAATGTTGGCCTTGCGTAGTTATGGTTTCCCGAAAGGTAGTGAAGTACTTGTCCCGTCAAATACTTATATAGCAACAATTTTGTCTATTCTTCAATGTGATCTTAAACCTGTTTTAGTAGAACCTGATATTCATACTTATAATATTGATCCTTTAAACATAGAGGAGAAAATAACGAAAAATACATGTGCTATCATGGTTGTCCATTTATATGGAAAAGCTTGTGATATGAGGAGTATCATGGGGATTGCTGATAAATATGCTTTACCTGTCATCGAAGATTGTGCACAGGCTCATGGTGCAATGTTTAAAGGACGGAAGGTAGGAACATTTGGTATAGGAGCTTTCTCTTTTTATCCAACTAAAAATTTAGGAGCTTTAGGTGATGCTGGTGCAATTACGACAAATGATTCTGATAAAAAAGAACTATTTAAAGCTTTGAGAAATTATGGTTCAAAGATTAAATATCAGAATGATTATATAGGTTATAATTCGCGTTTGGATGAAATTCAAGCATCATTGTTGAATGTAAAACTTAAATATTTGGATCGGATTAATTCACATAAAAGAGAATTGGCTGATATTTATTTGAAGGAACTAAAAGAGGATTTTATAAAACCGGTAGTTTCTCCTGATTATTTTGACGTATATCATATTTTTAATATACGTCATCCTAAAAGAGATGATTTGAAGGAATATCTTCTTAAAAATGGAATTAAAACAGATATTCATTATCCGATTCCCCCTCATAAACAAAAAGCGATGGAAGGTCTTTTTGAGGGTGAATATCCATTATCAGAAGAAATACATAAGACAACATTGAGTCTTCCTATATCATATGGGCATACTTTAGATGATGTTTCTAAAGTAATAGAAGTCTTAAATAAGTTTTAATAACAATGAATATACCGATAATCATAGTACATAGGGGAGATACATTTTATCTGAAGCTTGTTTTAGAACAAATCCGTTTATTTAATCCTCATACTAGAATTTGTTTGATCAGTGATGCTTCTACTGATAAATATTGTTTTGTAGAGCATTACAATATTGATGATTATTCGAAAGGAGCTGATGCTTTTAAGATGGCTTATATACATATGTCATCTAATCCCTATGATTATGAATTGATATGTTTTCAGAGATGGTTTTGCATTCGGGATTTTGTAAAAACTCAGAAAATAGAGAATTTTCTTTGTATGGATTCTGATGTATTGCTGTATTGTAATATTGATGAAGTCATGCAACAATATATATCTTATGACTTTACTACATGCAATAAACAAGGGCCTGGCTGCGCTTTATTCAATATATCTTCTATATCTGATTTTTGTGAATATCTGATGTCTATGTATACAGAAGATATTCTTTTAAACAAGATGGAATCTATGTATCAAGAGATTATTGATAATAAACAATTGGGCGGTGTATGTGATATGGTTGCATTTGTCTGGTTTCAGGATAATACAAAATGCAATGTGATAGACATTGCTATTCCGACGAACGGTACATGTTTTGACGGATGTATTACATGGGGGCAGGGTTTCGAAATGGAAGACGGTAAAAAGAAGGTTTATTGGATAGATAATCTTCCGTATGGAAAATTAATGAATGATCAATCCCTGGTTCGATTTTATTGTTTGCATTTTCAGGGACGTTCGAAGTATTCAATGTATAAGTATATAGTGGATGAGCATAAAGTTCATCATTCCGGTTTTTGGTATAATTTAAAATGGTCCTTGTCAAAAGAGATATTGGGGGCCAGGTTGAAAGGAATAAAAAAAGCAATTCATAATCCACAAATGATAGTTAATTTTGTGAAGGCAAAATTGAAATAAATGATGATTCTAAATATAATTATAGAATAGCTACATAAATGCAACAACCTGTTTTCTCGATCATTACAATAACATATAACGCTTCCCGCTGGGTGGAGTCGACCATTTTGAATGTGTTGAGCCAGTCGTATCCGAATATCGAATATATTATTATTGACGGAGGGTCGACCGATGGGACTGTAGATATTATCAAACAATACGCTTCCGGAGTTTCTTATTGGGTCAGTGAACCGGATAAAGGTATATACGATGCAATGAATAAAGGGCTTCAAAAGGCTACAGGGGATTATGTGTGGTTTGTTAATGCCGGTGATTCTTTATATACTTCTGACACCGTACAAGGTGTTGCTTCCTTAATTCAAAAAAAGAAAGTGCTGCCTGATATTATTTACGGGGAAACTATTCTTATCGATGAAGAAGGAAAATCGCTGGGGAAACGGAGGTTGAAAGCTCCGGATAAACTAACATGGAAGAAATTTCGGATGGGAATGTTGGTTTGTCATCAGTCATTTATAACAAAACGGACAATTGCTCCGTTATATGATTTAACATATCGTTATTCTGCTGATTTTGATTGGTGTATCCGGTGTATGAAACAGGCGAAGAGAATATATAATACACGGATGACCCTGTCTAATTTTCTGGATGGCGGAGTCAGTACGACTCAGCGTAAAGCCTCATTGAAAGAAAGATATGATATAATGTGCCGGTATTACGGGACTGTATCAACATCCCTGCTTCATGTGTGGTTTGCCATTCGCTTTTATTTTGCAAAGTGGGTGAAAGGAAGAGTATAAACGAAACAATATATAGAAGATACATATTATGCATAGTATTATGAAAAATGTGGGTAAGCATGTTGCTGCCCTGATTTTATTTTTAGGGTTGGTAATGGCTTATTTCTCTCCGGCTGTATTTGACGGAAAAGTCATTAGACAAGGTGATAATGTGAAAGCGGCAGGTATGGGCGGTAGTCAGGTAGATAAATATGCCAAGACGGCTGAACCTGGGGAGTTTAGTGTCTGGTCGGACGCTATGTTCTCAGGAATGCCTTATGGACCTGGATATGGAAATCCTGCACCCGAATTACCTTCTTATAGCATCATTGATGGATGGTTGAAGGCTCCGGGATATACGCATGCAGCAATGGTTTTTGTTGGTTTGGTTTGTTTTTATCTGTTGATGTGTGTGATGGGGGTGAATTGGTGGCTGGCAATTGCGGGAGCAATAGCCTTTGCTTTTGCCTCATATAATATTATTATTATTGAAGCCGGACATATCGTAAAGGCTTATGTGATTGGATATATGCCTGTAACGTTAGCGGGAATGTTTTTGCTGTTTAAAAGGAAATGGCTTTGGGGGGCTGTTTTATTTCTTCTGGGAGTTGCTTTCTCTTTGATGAACGGACATATACAGATTACTTATTATCTGGTTTTGCTATGTTTGTTTATATATATTGGGTATACAATAAAAAAGCTAAAGGAAAAAGAAACAAGAGAGTGGCTGAAAACTTCTTTGATAATGCTTGCTTGCGTTGCTCTGGCAGTATTACCTAATGCGAAGGATATGTATGCTAACTGGGACCTTGGCCAACACTCGATTCGTGGGGCGTCGGAACTGACTCCGAAACCGGATGAAACGGGAAAGGTGGAAAAAGCATCTTCCGGGTTGGATAAAGATTATGCATTTCAGTGGAGTTACGGTTGGAAGGAACTGCTGACTGTTATGATCCCGGATGTATATGGTGGTAGTTCAGGAGGTACGCTGGATAGCTCTTCCGAATTATATAAAGAATTGAAGAAAAATGGGGCACAAGTAGGGAAAGAGGTACAGACTTATACCTATTGGGGAGATAAACCGTTTACGTCGGGTCCTGTTTACTTTGGGGCATTGGTGTGTTTCTTGTTTGTATTTGGAATGTTTGTGGTGCGTAATCCGATGAAATGGTGGTTGTTCGCAGGTTCTATTTTCCTGACATTCCTGGCATTGGGACGTAATTTCGATGCGTTTAATGATATTATGTTCCATTATCTGCCTTTGTATAATAAGTTCAGAACGGTGGAGATGGCTCTGGTTATTCCCGGATTTGTATTCCCTATTGTTGGTATTTGGGGATTACGGGAGATATTCAGAGGAAATGTCGATGATAAAACAATGAAGAATGGCTTTTTGTGGTCTGTGGGTATAACGGGAGGTATTTGTCTGATTATCTTCTTGATACCTTCGTTATTGTTGAATTTCCATTCTGTATATGATGCACAGTTCCAGAATCAGGTACCGGAATGGTATTATACAGCCTTGTTGATGGACCGTGCTTCTTTGGCTTCGGCCGATGCGCTACGCTCTCTGATCTTTATATTATTGGGAGCAGCTTTATTGCTTTGGTACTGGAAAGCTAAAAATAAAAAGACGGCTTCCCTGATCGTGAGTGCCGGTATGGCAGTGTTGATACTGGTTGATTTGTGGTCTGTCGACCGTCGTTACCTCAATGATGGTAATTATGTAAAAGAGAAAGCTGAAGAAAGTTATAAGGAAAGCGTTGCCGATAAAGAGATATTTAAGGATACGGATGAATCTTACCGTGTGTTTGGCCTGACTAATCCCTGGCAGGACACCAACGTATCTTACTTCCACCATTCTATCGGAGGATATCATGCCGTTAAATTGCGCCGCTATCAGGAATTGATCGATCACCGCCTCGATGGCGAATATCGTAATATAATCGGAGCTTTGCAGAAGGCACAAACAATACAGGATATAATGCCTGTCCTGGCAGCTTCTCCTTCCCTGAATATGCTGAATACCCGTTATATTATTTATAATCCGGATCAGGCTCCGATCCGTAATCCGTTTGCTTATGGGAATGCCTGGTTTGTAGATAAGATCGATATTGTGGAGAATGCAGATGCGGAGATTGAGGCCTTAAATACGATCAATCCTCTGGAAACGGCTGTTGTGGATAAGAGTTTTGCAAAAGACCTGGAAGGCTTCACCCCTCATAAAGATTCTACAGCAACGATTGTATTGGAGAAATACCGTCCTAATCGGTTGACATATAAAACGAAGGCTTCTTCGGAACAATTAGCTGTATTTTCTGAAATCTACTATCCGGGCTGGAAAGTAACGATAGATGGAAAAGACGCAACCCATTTCCGTGCCGACTGGATATTGCGTGCTATGTTGATTCCGGCAGGAGAACATACGATTGTTTTTGATTTTCATCCGGATACTTATGTTCTGGCGGCTAATGTCTCGGCATATAGCTCTTTCCTGATCCTGCTATTATTGATTGTGGCAGTGGGCTGGTCCGGCTGGAAATACTGGCGTCAGCAACGTTCTGCTACTACAGAAATAAAATAACGATGATTTCTTATTCAATCATAATACCCGTATATAACCGCCCGGCTGAGGTGCGTGAATTGTTGGAGAGTCTGGTCAATCAGACCTGTAAGGATTTTGAAGTCCTGATTGTGGAAGACGGCTCTGCCGTCCCTTGTGATGAGGTCGTTAAGGAATATGAGGATAGATTGAATATCCGTTATTTCTTTAAACCCAATTCCGGTCGTAGCCTGACCCGGAATTATGGAATGGAACGGGCCGAAGGGAAGTACCAACTGTTTTTTGATTCCGACTGTATTATTCCGGAAGATTATTTTGAGAAAGTAACAAACTATCTGAAGGAAACGAAGGCTGATTGTTTTGGTGGTCCGGATAGGGCACATTCCTCTTTTTCCCTGATGCAGAAAGCGATCAGTTATTCGATGACCTCTTTTCTGACTACCGGTGGTATCCGGGGAAGTAAGAAAGGATTGGAAAAGTTCGTGCCCCGTACGTTCAATATGGGATTCTCCCGTGAGGTTTATCAAAAAGTGGGTGGGTTCAAGGATATGTTCGGAGAAGACATCGACTTGAGTACACGTATCCGTAAGGCTGGATTTACAGTGGAACTGTTCCCGGATGCTTATGTTTATCACAAGCGTAGGGTGAGTCTTAAATCATTTTACAGGCAGGTTTATGTGTTTGGGATGGCTCGTGTCGATTTATATCAGATGCATCCGGACTCTTTGAAATTAGTACATCTGCTACCTGCTTGTTTTGTTCTGGGAGTGGTCTTTTTACTGTTGTCGTCCTTGGTTTGTCCCTGGGCTTTACTCCCTTTGGGAATTTATATACTGGCTCTTTTTCTGGAATCCCTTTGGGTTAATAAGAGTTTGCCGATCGCATTGCTTTCTATTGTGACCAGTTTTATTCAGTTGGGAGGATATGGTATAGGCTTTATCGGTGCATTTATCCGCAAAGTGATTCTTAAACAGCAAGTAGATGTGGAAGCAGAACTAAAAAAACATTACAAGAAGAAAGCTTGAAGAGACGTATAATAAAGAAGAGGACCTGACAGATGTATTGGAAATACTCTGGTCAGGTCCTCTTTGTTTCAATATCTGTAATGATCCGCCTTATATGGGCCTTCTACCGGAACTCCGATATACTCAGCTTGCTTAGGACTCAATTTAGACAGTTTCACTCCGATCCGTTCGAGATGTAGGCGGGCTACTTCTTCGTCCAGACGTTTCGGCAGGCGGTAAACACCTACTTCATAAGCCATCTGCCACAAATCCATCTGTGCGAGCACTTGGTTGGTGAACGAGTTACTCATCACGAATGACGGGTGACCGGTTGCACAACCTAAGTTAACCAGACGGCCTTCTGCCAGCAGGAAGATAGAATTTCCTGTCGGGAAAGTATATTTGTCTACCTGCGGTTTGATATTGGTATGCTGGATATTCGGATAGTTGATCAGGTTGTCTACCTGGATTTCATTGTCAAAGTGACCGATATTACATACGATAGCCTGGTCTTTCATCTGAGACATATGACCGATTGTAATGATATCGCAGTTACCGGTCGTCGTAACGAAGATGTTACCTTCTTTCACAGCATCTTCCATCGTTGTTACTTCGAAGCCTTCCATAGCGGCCTGCAAAGCACAGATCGGGTCGATTTCCGTAACCAGTACACGAGCCCCGTAGGAACGCATGGAATGGGCGCAACCTTTACCGACATCGCCATATCCGGCAACGACAACGACTTTACCGGCGATCATCACGTCGGTAGCGCGTTTGATACCGTCGGCCAACGATTCGCGGCAACCATACAGGTTATCGAATTTGGACTTCGTTACGGAGTCGTTTACATTGATAGCCGGAACCAGCAGTTCGCCTTTTTCCATCATCTGATACAGGCGGTGTACACCGGTGGTTGTCTCTTCCGAAACACCTTTCATTTCTGCAATTGTACGGTGCCAGCGTCCGTTATCTTCTTCCAGGATGCGATGTAAAGTATCCAGAATTACCTGTTCCTCATGGTTTCCGCCTTTACGGTTGATCGTTTCTGCGTTATCTTCGGCACGGTATCCCATGTGAACCAATAAAGAGGCATCTCCGCCATCGTCAACAATCATGTGAGGGCCTTTCCCGTCGGGGAAACGAAGTGCCATGTCGGTACACCACCAATATTCTTCCAGCGTTTCACCTTTCCAGGCAAAAACGGGAACGCCATCGGCAGCGATAGCCGCAGCGGCATGGTCCTGTGTAGAGAAGATGTTACAGCTTGCCCAGCGTACATCTGCTCCCAACGCAACTAATGTTTCGATTAACACTGCAGTCTGGATAGTCATGTGCAGTGAGCCGGTGATACGGGCACCTTTCAGAGGTTTCTGATCGGCATATTTCTGGCGCAGAGCCATCAGTCCCGGCATTTCGTGTTCGGCGATCTCGATCTCTTTACGACCGAAGTCTGCCAAACTCATATCTGCCACTTTATAAGGCAGATTAGTTGGAAATAATTGTGACATAAATAATACTTATTTTGAATGTGTGGCAAAGATAAGAAATTATTAGGTTGTTCAGATAATTCCTGGGGACAAACATAATCATCCCCTGGTGTCTTCAAAATTTCCCGCTTGGGAAACTCCGGTTTCCAAGGCAGGAAACGCTAGTTCCCTCGGCAGGAAATTACAGTTCCCCAGGCAGGAAACCGGAGTTTCCTGAGGTTGGAATTACGAAGAAACTGTAATCGGTTGTGTAATAGCATTATGAGTGATACTTTGCAAAAGGCGATAAAAGAGTATACAAATAACGCTGATTAAGCAGATTCACACAGATTTCATTTATATTTAAAACGATAAATCTGCGGTTATCTGCTTAATCAGCGTCATCTGCGTGCCGGTAATAAAATTTTGGACTTATACTGGAGTAATGCCTTGTTCGGCAAGCAACTTGAGGCTGAGGTCTTTCAGTTTGAACTTCTGTATCTTTCCGCTGCCGGTCATCGGGAAGGTATCGACGAAGAAGATGTATTTCGGTATCTTGTGGCGGGCGATCTTGCCGCGGCAGAAATCTTTTACCACATCGTCTGTCATCGTTACACCTTCATGCAGGATGATGAAAGCGCCTACTTCCTCTCCGTATTTCTTGGACGGAACGGCTGCCACCTGCACGTCTTTCACACCTTCCAGGTGATACAGGAATTCTTCTATCTCACGCGGATATACATTTTCTCCACCACGGATAATCATATCCTTGATGCGGCCGGTGATGCGATAATATCCGTTTTCATCTTTTATACCGAGGTCGCCACTATGAAGGAAACCGTCTTTATCGATTACTTCGGCTGTAGCGGCAGGGTTGTTGTAATAACCTTTCATGTTATTGTAACCGCGGTTACACATCTCTCCTTGTACGCCGACCGGGCATTCTTCGCCGGTTTCCGGGTCGATAACGCGCACTTCCGTAAATTCAAAGTCGCGTCCTACCGTGTTATGACGTGCTTCCATCGGATCGTCGATGCGTGAGTGTGTCATACCCGGAGATGTCTCCGTCAAGCCGTATACACTGGTTACTTTCATGTACATTTTCTCTTCCACCTGGCGCATCAGTTCGACCGGGCAGAGTGAACCGGCCATAATACCGGTGCGGAGTGAGGTAAGGTCGAACATCGGGAACATCGGGTGGTTCAGTTCGGCGATGAACATGGTCGGTACGCCGTAAAGAGCCGTACAACGTTCTTTATGGATAGATGCCAGCACGACTAGCGGGTCGAATTTTTCAACCATCACCTGTGTACATCCGTGTGTCAGTACGTTCATGGATGCCAATACCACGCCGAAACAGTGGAAGAGGGGAACGCAGCAACACAGTTTGTCGTCGGCAGTAAATTTCATGTGCTCGCCGGTCAGCAAACCGTTGTTGGCAATGTTATAGTGCGTCAGCATAACCCCTTTCGGGAAACCTGTCGTACCGGAGGTATATTGCATATTGACAACATCGTGGCAATTGACGAGCTTTTTGGCTTCTTCCAGTTTGTCGTCGCTGATGTTTTCACCCAGCAGTAACAACTCCGGTGTATTGTACATGCCGCGGTATTTTTCCTGACCGATGTAAACCACGTTCTTCAGTCGTGGAAAACGCTTGCTTTTCAGGTAACCGCGTTGTGATTCCTTTAACTCGGGGAGCATGGAATACATCATATCGATATAACTTCCGTCGAATACACCATCGGTGATACACATGGTATGTATATCGGCATTTTCAACCAGAAATTCCAGTTCGTTCTGCTTATAGTTCGTATTTACCGTAACGGCAACGGCCCCGATCTTGGCAGCTGCATAAAGGAATGTTAGCCAGTCGGGTACATTGGTTGCCCAGATACCAACATGCGTGCCGTGTTCGACACCGATAGACAGCATACCTTTCGCCATCCGGTCGACACGTTCGTTAAACTTTTTCCATGTGAAACGCAGGTCACGATCGGAATAAACCACGTATTCCTTGTCCGGCGTCAAAGTGGCCCAGTGCTCGAGCCATTGACCTAAAGTCTTGTCCTGTAATTGTATTTCCATATCCTTCGGTCAATTAGTACGGGGTATAAACAACTCCAAGTATTTTAGCTGTGCTGTCGGCTGCAGCGTGAACATGATGGGCAACGATAGAATCGTAGTAAATACTGTCACCTTCTTCCAGTAAATACGTATTTTTCCCATAGTTTATTTCAACTACGCCGGCCAGTACATAAATAAATTCTTCGCCTTCGTGTGTGGAAAGAACGAAATCAACACCTTCTTCTGATGGGGAAACATCGATCAGGAACGGTTCCATATGCCGCCCGGACTTATCCTGTGACAGGGAGTGATATTCCATGTGTTTGCGGTTTTCCATCGAATTGTTGGTGAAACCGATGCTATTGGAATCGTTGCTGTCTTTTTTGCGGCAGATAACCGGACCCAGTTCTGACTGGTCGTCGAGGAATGTTCCCAGACGGACACCGAGTACCCGTGCTATTTTGATAAGTGGCGCCAGTGAAGGAAAGTCTACATTACCTTCTATGCGTTCGATCTGTTCGATACTCAGGCCGGAGCGTTCGGCTACTTCTTCAACGGAAAGTTGTTTTGATTCACGGATACTTTTAATTTTGGCTCCGATGATTTTGTTGTTTCCCATAAGTATGTTTATTTTAGATTTTCTTTTAATTTGTAACTAAACGCCGCAAATTTACATTAATATTTTATTTTACCATGTAATTTGCTGAAAGAAAAAAAGGGCAACCCTTGTATGAGTTGCCCTTTTGTAACTTCCGGAGAAGTAGTTTCTTATTTTCTGATACCAAGCTCTTTAATGATAGCACGATATCTGTTGATATCAACTTTAATCAGATAGTCCAATAAACGACGACGTTTACCAACCAACATTTTCAGCGCTCTTTCAGTGCTGTAATCTTTGTGATTACTTTTCAGGTGCTCTGTCAAGTGTGCAATACGAACTGTGAACAAAGCGATCTGGCTTTCTGCTGAACCTGTGTCAGTTGCAGATTTGCCATACTTTTCGAATAATTCTTTTTTCTTTTCTGAATCTAAAAACATGATTCTTTGTACTTTAATAAATTGATACTATATTATCTAAGCGGATGCAAAGGTAGGCATTCCTTTGAGATATACAAGACTTTTCATCTTATTTTTTGTATTTTGAGACATGAATGACATATATATATCGTAAAAATGTCGTATTTTTGCAGCCAATAAATTAGTCTTCGATGCAAAAACTCAGAAACATCGCGATTATCGCGCACGTAGACCACGGCAAAACGACGCTTGTGGATAAGATGTTATTAGCCGGTAAGCTTTTCCGTGAAGGACAGGCAGAACCGGATCAGTTCATGGACAACAATGATTTGGAACGTGAACGAGGAATTACGATTTTGGCCAAGAATGTCTCTATTAATTATAAAGATTACAAAATCAATATTATTGATACTCCGGGTCACGCCGATTTCGGAGGAGAGGTAGAGCGTGTATTAAACATGGCCGATGGTTGTTTGTTGTTGGTCGACGCGTTTGAAGGGCCGATGCCTCAGACTCGTTTTGTATTACAAAAAGCAATCCAGTTGGGATTGAAACCGATTGTGGTTATTAATAAGGTAGACAAACCGAACTGTCGTCCGTCGGAAGTTCAGGAAATGGTTTTCGAATTGATGTTCAGCCTAGACGCAACGGAAGAGCAGTTGGATTTCCCGACAATCTATGGTTCTGCAAAACAGGGATGGATGTCGACCGACTGGAAAGAACCGAAAGAAGATATTCTGGCATTGTTGGATGCTATTATTGAATATATACCGGAACCGAAAGTGCTGGAGGGAACTCCTCAGATGCTGATCACTTCGCTGGATTTTTCAAAATATGTCGGACGTATCGCGGTTGGACGTGTTCATCGCGGAGAGCTGAAAGAAGGCCAGGAAGTTATGTTGTGTAAACGTGACGGTTCGATGGTGAAATCAAAGATCAAGGAAGTCGATGTATTTGAAGGTTTAGGCCGTACAAAAGTATCTTCTGTTCAATCAGGTGATATTTGTGCTGTGATCGGGATCGAAGGTTTTGAGATCGGTGAAACGATTGCCGATGTGAATGAACCGGAAGCATTGCCGACAATCGCTATCGACGAACCGACCATGTCTATGCTCTTTACGATCAATAACTCTCCGTTCTTCGGTAAAGACGGTAAATTTGTGACTTCACGTCATATATTTGAACGTTTGCAGAAAGAGTTGGATAAGAACCTTGCATTGCGTGTGGTTCCGACCGATTCAGCCGATTCGTGGTTGGTATATGGTCGTGGTGTGCTTCACTTGTCTGTATTGATCGAAACGATGCGTCGTGAAGGATACGAATTGCAGGTAGGTCAGCCGCAGGTTATCATCAAAGAAATAGACGGTGTAAAATGCGAACCGGTAGAACAGCTGACAATCAATCTTCCGGAAGAATCATCCAGCCGTATTATCGATATGGTGACAAAACGTAAAGGTGAGATGACGATGATGGAAAGCAAGAACGACCGTATGCATCTTGAGTTCAATATACCTTCACGTGGTATTATCGGTTTGAACAATGCTGTTCTGACTGCTTCTGCCGGTGAAGCGATCATGGCTCACCGCTTCCTGGAATATCAGCCGTGGAAGGGAGATATCGAACGTCGTAACAATGGCTCTATCATTGCGATGGAGACCGGAACAGCGTTTGCCTATGCTTTGAACAATCTTCAGTCACGTGGCCGTTTCTTTATTGCTCCGCAGGAAGAAGTTTACGCCGGACAGGTAGTGGGAGAGCATACGAAGGAAGGTGATCTGGTAGTTAACGTAACAAAGTCGAAGAAACTGACGAATATGCGTGCTTCCGGTTCAGACGATAAAGTATCTCTGGCTCCTCCTATTGTATTCAGTCTGGAAGATGCCCTGGAGTATATCAAGGGAGACGAATATGTAGAAATCACTCCGAACAATATGCGTATGCGTAAGATCATCCTGGATGAAACAGAACGTAAACGTCAGGGTAGATAATTTACATCTATAATATAGAAAAGCCGGGTGCACATCGTGTATCCGGCTTTTTATTTGGTATCTACTTTATTTTAGTGCAGATGCGTAGTTGTAGATTTGTAAGACGTTATCGATGTCGTTAAAATCGATCTTATTGTCATCGGCATATTTCTTTAGTTCATTTTTATAGTTCGGAAAGGCTTTGAGGAATTGCTTTTCGTTGATGAAGCGGTATTGTTTTCCCTTACGTTCTATCCGGAAGATCTTGTCGATGCGGGTCAGGATCAATTTTTCCGTTTCCAGTTTATGCATGGTGCTGCCTGACTGGAACGACGAATAACTGTCGACAGCCGATGTTTCCGAACGGCCGCCGTAGCCAACTTGTTTCCCTTCCCATTTTAATGAACCTCTGTACTGTACGAAAATAGGCGGATCTTTCTGTAACACCTCAGTTGCCCCGTCTTTAGTCGGGAGGAATATTCTTTCCCCGATTTTAATCGTTGCAACCATGTCCGGCTCAGAGAACTCTTTGATGTTATTTTTGTCGTATTTATCCCGGAATAAAAATTTCTTGATCAAGAGACTGTAATTTAGCGGAACATTGAATACCCGCCCGTCTTTGTAGTACACATGCCCGTTTTCGAAATGCTGCAACAGGAATTGTGTGCTATCGATCTGAGCGACAATGCCGGATGGCATGATACAGATCAGGCAAAATAGTAGAATCCGTTTCATAAATAGTCTATTAGGTGGTTGCTGATACATTTGTTTCCTGCTGTAAATATAAACTATTTATGATTTACTCGTATGAAAAGTGGTATATTTTTAGGCATAAAAGAGGCTGATAAGGAGTTTGTTCATATCCTTATCAGTCTTTTCTTTTTTTAGTTCATTAGAATGTCTGCCTTCCGGCCCAGTCGATATACTGGTAAACGGAAGAGATGAATCCGATACAAAGAATGGCAATACAGCAAAACATCAGTGTGGCTGTCATTACCTTTGTCCTGCCGACACATAACTGTTCTTCAGGTGTATCGATAAAGATGTATTTGATAATACGCAGATAGTTGTAAAGCGAAAGTACCAGGTTGATTCCTGCAAAAATAATCAGGATATACATCCGGTCACCCATGGCGGAGGCCAGCAGGAACAGTTTCCCGAAGAACCCGGAAGTGGGAGGTACACCTGCCAGCGAAAGCAGACTGACACCCATCATCAAAGCCAGGAACGGATTTGTGCGGTAGAAGCCTTTGAATGAATTCAAATCTTCTTTGCCTGTCGCATCGGCAACGGCTCCGAGTACACCGAAGAAACAGATGTTACTCAGTACATAGATCAGCATGAAGTAGAGGGTGGAATCGAGCCCCAGGATACTGTTACCCGTAATACCCACCAATACGAATCCGATCTGTGAGATGGAGGAGAACCCCAGCAAACGCTTCAGGTTTTGCTGGCGCATGGCGAACAAGTTACCGACTGTCATACTCAGGATGGCTACGACCGATATGATCTCAAGCCATTCGCCGGACAAATGCTGAAATACCGTCATCAGGATGGATACGAAAACAAAAACGATAGAACACTTGGATACGACTGACAGATAACTGGTGACAGCCATCGGCGCACCTTCGTACACATCGGCTGCCCATAAATGGAAAGGGACTGCCGACATCTTAAAAAAGAAGCCGCCCATCATAAAGGCAAAAGCCAGCAGTGTCAGCAGATCGGGGGTCAGGTTCGCCTGTAAATAGTCGAAACTAAGGTTTCCGTAAGCTCCATACAGCAAGGATATACCGAACAAAAGCATTCCTGTAGAGAAGGCGGAAGAAAGAATGAACTTAATACCTGCCTCCGACGAACGCCGTTCATGCTTATTGAAATTTGCCAGGGCAGCGATAGGAATGGTTGAAATCTCTATTCCCAGATACAGCATCAGTACGTGGCCGCTCGACAATGTAATAAAGCCTCCTAACAAGCTGCTAAGCATCAAGATATAAAATTCGATACTGATCTCTGCATGTTTGTAAAGCCAGCGTGAGGCCAGCAAAGGGATCAGTAGAACACCCAGGTTAAGGATCGTTTTTTCTAATTCGATCAGGTCGTTGGTCCGGAAGAACCCATTAAACAATGTCGCTGTCGGGATATGCAGGAAGCTTGCTGCAAAATTAATGAACAGGAGAATATTGACCGTCCAAAGCAGTTGTTTGCACGATTTATCCGCATCCATCAGTTTCATGACCAACAGAAGAAAGATCAGGACACATACTATCAGTTCAAATCGTAATATGGTGAAGAGTTCGGTACTCATAATCTTTTGTTTTATAAGTTAATATTGAAAAGCCTGTGTCAGTAACCGCTGAGCAATAACAAGACTGTCACTGTCGATCAAACGAATCACCCAAAAAGGACATGTTCCGATCAGGAAGATAGCAGCTATCAACAAGACTGATGCGAGTCTCTCTGAGGGGGTTGCATCTGTCATGCTTTTGACTGCCTTATTGCGTACTTCTCCCCAGATAACCGAGCCTACTGCCCGCAGAATATATACGGCCGTAATCACGATAGATGAGCAGGCTATTAAAGTTGCAATCCGGTAGAAAATCCCAGCCCGTTCCCAGGAACCGACAAAGATCGTCATCTCGGAAACGAAACCGCTCATCCCCGGCAACCCCAGTGAGCAGAGTCCGGCGATCAGGAAGGCGGAACCGATGAACGGAGCTTGATAAAGCACTCCTCCCAATTCGCTGATCTGCCGGGTATGTGTACGTTGGTAGATCATACCGATCACACCGAAGAAGAGGGCTGTCATTACTCCATGTGAAACCATTTGCATCACTGCTCCCGTGATAGCTGTGCGGGTAAGCATTGCAATACCTAAGATGACAAATCCGCAGTGGCTGACAGACGAGAAAGCATTCATATACTTCAGGTCTTTTTGTTTTAAGGTAACGATAGCCCCGTATAGGATAGCGGTTGAAGCGAGGATGATAAATATCCATGATAATTCGTCGGCTGCTTCGGGAAACAGGAAGGTGGCTACCCGCAGACATCCGTATCCTCCCAACTTCATAGAAACACCGGCCAGAAACATAGAGGCGGCAGTTGGTGCCGACGAGTGACCGTCCGGAGCCCAGGAATGGAAAGGAAAGAGAGCTGTGAATACACCGAAGCCAATAAAGGTCAATAGGTACAACGGCCGTTGGTAATATACAGGAAGATGCGTCTGAGCCAGCTCTTGTAAATTCCAGGTGAAATGGCCGGAGACATCCCCGTTGAAGAAGTAGAGCATGACAATGCCGATAAAGACCAGTGCCGAACCTCCCATCAGCATCAGTGCCAGTTTCATGGCATTCTTTTCGTGTGCACCTGATCCCCAGATACCGATGAGCAGGTATTTCGGGATAACAGCGATCTCCAGGAAGAAGAAAAGCATGAACAAGTCTGTTGCTATAAAGAAGCCATAAGCTCCGAACCCCAGCAGCGTAAGTAAGACATAAAACTCTTTGGATTGTTCCCGGATGTTTCCGGAGACCAGAATGCCGCTGAACACTACCAATGCAGTAAGTAATATCATCAACAACGAGATCCCGTCGATCCCGTAGCTGAAGTTGATGTTCAGCGGTTCGAACCAGTTGAACGAGTCGGTAAAGAGTAACCCGCTTATATTGCCTGCCGTCATTTTCTCCTGTATGAAGCAATAGGCCAGAAAGATTGTATAGAGTAACTGTATGGCTCCACCGGCCATAGCTATCTTTCGGACTGTCTGTTGCCCTCTGGCGAGGAATAACAGGACGAGCGTAATACCGGGTATAAGTAAAAGTATCGTTAGTAAGTCCATCTTATCAAATATATTGAATGATTAGTAATATGGCCATTAAGAGAACCCCTCCAAGAAAGAAGAAGGCGTATGTCTGAATACGGCCGGATTGCATCCGTTTAATCAGCACACTGAAAGAGTAGCTTCCTTCCGCCAATCCGTTAAGAGTTCCCTGTATGATATGAGTGTCTATAAAAGAGAACAGGCCTCCGAATCCTTTATCCATCACTTGTTTGGCGAAGAACAAGTACACGGTATCTATATAAAACTTATGGTAAGCCCATTGATAAAAGCCTCCCAGACTCTTTGCAAACATTGTCGGTCTGTCATTGCGTACGGCATAGAATGAGGCTGCTGTCAGAATCCCGATCAGCGCAGCAGATACGGGTAAAAGACTCGATAGAACGCTTACATGTAATTTATATGGCATTCCGTCGGCACTAACCAATTCTCCGAAAGGAATATATCCTGCAAATACAGTGCCGATGGTCAGTACGATCAGCGGTAAAGCCATTTGCCAGGGTTCATGTGCTTTTTCATCCGTTGCTTTCTTATTGAAGAAGACAAGAAAATAGATGCGAAACATATAGAAAGCAGTCAGTCCGCTGGTGAGCAGAGCGACAACATATAATACCGGATGACTTGTCCATGTCGCTGCCAGAATAGCTTCTTTACTGAAGAAACCGGACAGGAACGGACATCCGGAGATAGACAAAGCCGCCAGTAGAAAAGCGATATGTGTAATGGGCAGGCTCCTTCGCAATCCTCCCATATCTTCCAGTTTTCCCGAATGTACGATGTGGATAATAACTCCGGCGCAGAGGAAAAGAGCAGCTTTGAAGAATGCATGCGTAAATAAATGGAACATCGAAGCCGTATATCCTTCGGCTGCCTCTTTGCTCCATCCGGCAACCCCCAGCGCCAGTAACATGTAGGCAATCTGTGAGATCGTAGAATAGGCCAGCACTTTCTTTAATTCGGTCTGTGTACAGGCTATTATTGCGGCAAACAAAGCTGTAAAAGCACTGAGTATGGCTATCACTTCCAGTGCTGCCGGAGCCGAAATAGCATAAACCGGGAACAACCGTGCCACCAGGAAGACACCGGCAACGACCATCGTAGCTGCATGGATCAGGGCACTGACAGGGGTAGGACCCTCCATGGCATCCGGTAGCCATACATGCAATGGGAAGATTGCCGATTTACCCGCACCTCCGGCGAAGACAAGCAGCAGTGCCCATGTCAATGTAGAAAAGCCGAGAAAGGAACTGTCTGTAAAAGCTGCCAGGTAAGATGATCCCGGATCGGTGAGCCGACTGATAATCTGTTCAATATCGAACGAACCGGCTCCCGTACCCAGCATCAGGATGCCGATCAGAAATCCAAGGTCGGCAAAACGGGTGACGATAAAAGCCTTTTTCGCAGCTGCAATAGCGGCAGGCAGTTTGAAATAAAATCCGATCAACAGAAAGGAAGAAACACCGACCAATTCCCAGAAAAAGTAAATCTGGAAGATGTTGAATGCCATCACCAATCCCAGCATGGAGAAGGTGAACAGTTGCAGGTAAGCAAAATAACTCCCTAATCTTTCTTCTCCCTTCATGTAGCCGGTACTGTAAAGGTGGACAAGCAGCGACACGGTCGAGATAACAATCAGCATCATTGCAATGATTGGTGTCAGGGTTATGCCCATATTGATCGAAAGCGTATCGGTGAAAGGCAGCCATTCGAAATCTATCAGGCGGCAAGGTTGGTAAATACCTGCCTGTTTGCCGAATTCGAAGAAATAGCCATAAGCCACTACCCACGACAATAACGCGGTCAGTACCAGTAACAGGGTAGCCAGTATGCCGGCCCCACGTGGAGTGAACCGTTTACCGGTCAGCGACAAGGTGATAAACCCGGCCAGAGGCAGTAAAAGGATTAATCCTGTATATAGTTCATAATTATTCATATCGGTCAGTATTTCATTGTCGTTGTATCATCGATGTCTATGGTCTTGAACTTCCGGTAGAGATTGATAATGATCGCTATTGAAAGCGATACCTCTGCGGCGGCAACTATAATAATGAAAAGCGTGAAGAATACGCCTTCCAGTTGTTCGGGATAAAGATATTTGTTGAATGCCACGAAGTTTATGTTCACACTGTTCAGGATCAATTCAGTCGACATCAGTACGGTGATCAGGTTCCGGCGGGCAAAGAAACCGTAAGCTCCCAGGAAAAAGAGTGCCGAACTCAGTATCAGTATATGTGAAAGAGGTATTTGTTCCATAATCTTATTTCTTTTTATTACTTTGTGCAATTACAATACTACCGATCAGGGCAGCCAGCAATAAGACGCTGATTATCTCGAACGGATAGATGTACCCGTATTCATTCAGGTTGAACAACTGATGTCCGATCTCATGGATATCCAGCACCTTCGAAGAGATCGTCTCCGACCGGAACGGATGATGCAGCAACACCCATAACACCAGCATAAAACCACTGAAAGGTAGAAACAGTGCCCAGAACAGCCGCCGGGGAATGGGTAGCGGTAATTTCGCTCCTGTATTGTGGGTAAGGAAGATGGAGAAGATGATAAGCACCACAATTCCTCCCACATAGATCATGATCTGAAGGGCTGCCACAAAATTCATCTCCATCATTATGTACAATCCCGCAATTCCTATCAGACAGAGAAGCAGGAAGACTGCCGACCGGAAAATGCTCCGGCTGAATACACAGAGGGCACCCAGTGTGAGTATCCCTGCTGAAAGTACGTAAAATAGAATTGCTTCGGCATTCATATTTGTTCCTCCTTTCTATTGGCGGGCAGATGACGTTCGTTGAGGAGCTTCACCAGTTTCCGCTTGTCATATTCACTGTTTTCAAAATGATTGGTCATCTCGAGTGCACCGAAGTTACAGGAGTCTACGCACTGGCCGCAGAAAGTGCAACGCCCCAGGTCGTAGATATATTCACTGAGAACGCGTTTGCTTTTCCCTTCCGGTGTAGTCACTTTCTCCACTTTGATTTGGATCGTATCGTTGGGACAGGCGGTTTGGCAAAGGGTACAGGCAGTACATTTCAGTTCGCCGTTCTCATCCTCTATCAGATGAAGCTCCGCTTCGAAACGTTCCGGGATATAGAGCGTCGTTTCCCGGTTTTCGGGATACTGCTGTGTCAGTATCCGGGCAGGATGCACCATACTGCTGAATGTACGGAACATTCCTTTACCGAGCGACCCCATAGCCGCACCGATGGAATAGATATAATTAATGCATTTATTCATTTTCAATACTCCTTTTTCCATTATAAATACCATTCAAATACTGCAACGGTAGCAGCAATAAGTACATTGACAATGCTGATGGGCAGCAGGTATTTCCATTCCAGGCGAAGCAACTGGTCGATACGGATACGTGGAAAGGTCCAACGGAACCACATGATCAGGAACACCACAAAGAATACTTTGCCGAAGAACCAGATAAATCCCGGAATATAATCCATTATTGCATTGAAGCCGTCGAGTCCGGGAAGGTAGAGCGGTTGCCAGCCTCCGAAGAATACCGTTGCAGCCATCATAGAGGCGATCAGCATATTGGTATATTCCGAAAGAAAGAACATGGCAAACTGCATACCCGAATATTCGGTATGAAATCCGGCTGTCAGTTCCTGTTCGGCTTCTGCCAGGTCAAAGGGGGCACGGTTCAGCTCGGCTGTTGAGGCGATAATAAATATCATGAAAGAGATGATTGCTGGAATATGTCCTTTGTAAATCCACCATCCGTCAGCTTGCGAATTGATGATCTCGAGGATGGACAGTGAACCGCTCATGGCAATAACGGCAATCAGTGACATACCGACAGAGAGTTCGTAACTCACGATCTGTGCACCGCTACGCATAGCTCCTAACAGCGAATATTTATTGTTGCTGGCCCATCCTGCCATCATCACTCCGATCACACTGATCGATGAAACGGCGGTGACATAAAGTACCCCGATATTGATATCCCACAGTTGTAATCCTGGCGAATAGGAAAAGGGAACCAGTGCCAGAAAGCTGGTGGTCAGTACGATGAAGGGCGCCAGGGCAAAGAGGAATTTATCAGCCTTGAACGGGGTGACGCATTCTTTCAGAAGCAACTTCAACACGTCGGCGATTGCCTGTACGGAACCGCACCAACCCACACGCATCGGTCCGAGGCGCAGCTGCATGAAACCGGCAATTTTTCGTTCGGCGTAGATCATCAGAATAACCAGGACAACGATCATTACGATAAGGGCGACGGCTGCAAGGATTAACTCGACAGTCAAGGCCCAGCCCGGCGACAGATAGTCGGACAATGTTTGCCCGATCCATTGGGTAAAACCTGTAAAATCTATTTGTAAACTTGTCATTTCTTTTTGTTTTTATCTGTCAATATCAGGTATTATCAGGTCGAGTGTCGACATGATCGCCACAAGATCTCCCACTTTCGAACCGATCGACAAAGGTTTGAGTGCCGTCAGATTGCTGAAGTTCGGTGTCCGGAATTTCACACGCCAGGGTTTGGCTGAGCCGTCGGCAACAATATATACACCCAATTCACCGCGTGCAGTCTCTACCCGGTGGTAGTATTCTCCTTCGGGAAGTTTCAGCATTCCTTTGGGTTTATTGCGGAAAGAACCTTCGGGGATATGGTCGATCAGCTGTTCGATAATGGAGATAGACTCTTTCATCTCTTCCATCCGGACCATGTACCGGTTCATGCAATCTCCCCCGGAGAAAAGGATCTCTTTGAACTCTACCTGATCGTAAACATCATAAGGTGCCTGTTTGCGGACATCGCATGAAATACCGGAGCCTCTTGCAACCGGGCCTGTGCAACCCAGTGAAACGGCAAGTTCCGGAGTCAGTATACCGACACCTTCCAGGCGTTTACGGAAGATGATATTGCCCGTAAGCAATTCGCCGTATTCATGTTCATGTTTTTTCAGGGAGGCAAGTACCTCTTTTACCTTGTGTACGAAATCCGGATGTAAATCCTGCATAACACCGCCCGGAGTAATATAATTCATCGTCAACCGGTTGCCCCCTGTCTCCTCAAAGATTTCGAGTATCATTTCCCGTTCTCGGAATGCATAGAAAAAGGGAGAAACGGCTCCCATATCCAATCCCATGCAGCCCCACCAGAGCAAATGCGAGGCGAGACGTTGTAATTCCGCCATGATAACCCTGATCACCTGCGCACGCTCGGGAACTTCAAGGCCGGCTCCTTTCTCGATACAGAGAGCGCATGCCTGATTGTTCATGTGGGCTGAGAGATAGTCCATCCGACTCGTCAGATAGATAAATTGCTTGTATCCCAACGACTCGCACATCTTTTCGATGCCCCTGTGAATATAACCCGGATACGGGTCCATATTCAGGATCGTTTCACCATCCAGTTGGGTACGCAAGCGAAGTACTCCGTGTGTGGACGGGTGTTGCGGGCCAATGTTTATGATGAAACCTTCCGATTCGTCAGGTGTTATTTCCATATATTTTTCCATGATTAATACCTATTAAGTCGTGTAGCTTACAAATCGAGCGTGTTCACAAAATCTTTACGTAATGGATATCCCTCGAACTCTTCATCCAGGAATAACCTGCGTAGATGCGGATGATTATCGAAACGGATACCGAACAGGTCGTATATCTCGTCTTCGAATAATTCTGCAGCCTGCCATAACTCATAGAGTGAGGGAAGGAGAGGAGTCTCTTCCCGCTCCACGTGTGTTTTCAGGATCATTTCATGTCCTTTACCTACTGCACGCAGGTGACAGACCAGTTCAAAATATTCGCTACGGTCTGTTACTGTTTCGCAAACCAGCTGATTAAAACCAAATGTCTGGTCCTCTTTCAGCAGATGGGCGGTATCCATAAGCTCCTCTTTAGCGATTATCAGAGCTGGAAGCCCGAAACTTTCTCCTATATCTTTCCCCTGGAAACGGTTGGAGAGTAATGTTGTCAGTTTTTCTTTATTCATAACTCTGGTTCGTCTTTAGGTTTCTCTATTACATACGCTTTCTGCAATTTGATTTTTTGCTGCAACGCCATCATTCCCTGTAACAAGGCTTCCGGCCGGGGCGGGCAGCCCGGAATATAGACATCTACCGGGACAATCTTGTCTACGCCCCGTACGACTGTGTAGCTATCTTTGGCAAATGGGCCGCCGGTAATCGTACAGGCTCCCATAGCGATCACGTATTTGGGTTCCGGTATCTGGTCGTACAAACGGCGTAGTACCGGAGCCATCTTGCTCGTGATTGTACCGGCTACAATGATCAGGTCGGCCTGTCGTGGGGTGGCACGCGCCACTTCAAAACCGAAACGCGACCAGTCGTATTTGGCGGATGCTGCACTCATCATTTCAATAGCGCAACAGCTGGTTCCAAAAGTCAACGGCCAGAGTGAATTACTACGGGCCCATCCGGCAATTTTGTCTATGGTCGTAACCAGGACATTCCGTCCCAGGTTTTCGCGGAACTCTTCCGGTATCTCGGGTAAAAACTCTTTTTTCATTTCCATTGCAATGCCTTCTTTTTAAATGCGTAAAGCAATCCCATGAAGAGGAACAGCATAAAAAAGATAATCTCGACCAGTGCCGGGACACCTACTTCTTTCAGTGTGACGGCCCAGGGATAAAGGAATACCATTTCCACATCGAAGATGAGGAAGGATAATGAAAAGAGGTAATAACCTACGTTAAACTGCCCCCAGGATGTTCCTTCCGTGGGAAGTCCGCACTCGTATGCCTCTCCTTTGACCGGGTTTCTGCGTTTCGTTGACACCAGTTTGCCCATACCTATCGCCAGACCGGCAAAGCCAATGCCGGCGAACAGCATTAGTAAAATTGATATAGCTCCCATATCTGTTATGAATTAATTAAAAGGTAGATAACCTTTGCCGGATGAAGATGTCACTTCCGGCAATAGCAATTTGTGCCTTTCCTGTCTACAGGAATAGCTTATAAGATATCAGTAAGAATAGATTTAAATGATAATCCTTCGCAGTTCGTAGATAAAATGTGCGAAGCGGTAATGAAGGGACGATGCGTCGATAATCTGTAATGTCGATATTAACTCACTGGTACGCTGGCGTAGATTGAACTCTTTCAGAAACCGATCCGAATACGATTTGTTTTCCAGCCGGAGTGAATTATTGGAGTTGCTTCTTTCGCGTGACAGCTTGGATAGAATGTGTATATAGTTACAGTTCTCTGCCAGGTCGAATATTAGCTCATGTTGCTGTTGTAAGGCTCTGTCTTTAATCGTTTTCTCGGCAGAACTTAATTGTACGTTTCCGTGGCGGATACATGTTTCTATGCTTGTCGCATCTTGAGTACCCATCAGTATCAAGCTGAAAAAAACAAGTATAGATAATAATCCTTTCATCTGATAAAACGTCTGTTTATTTAAATTGGCACGCAAAGGTGTAAAAGGTTGACAAGATGACAAAACATTTTGTCTTAAATTATATAATAAGAACCATATTTGTGTATCATTTGTTTCTGCAAAACGGTTGTTATGTCTTAAAAAATAAAGGCTGCTCCCAATACGGAAGCAGCCTTTTTATATGTAGGTTGTAAACTTAATTACTTAACCAAGCTAGCGAATTCGCTGTTAGTTGCATATTTTGCAAATTCCAGGTCGATAGCAGCTTCTTTAGCCAAAGCTCTGTCAGCAGCGATAGCAGCCTTCAGGTTGCTTACAACGCCGTTAGCGTCGTTTGTACGAGCAGCTACAACAGCTTTCAGATAAGAAGTGATTGCGTCAGGATTAGCAACAGCGTTCAGAGTCTGAGATGCTTTGCTGTAATCTTTTACCAAGATCTGAGCCAATGCAGCGTTGTTAGTCTTAACAGAACCGAAAGAGTTAACAGCCTTAGCCCATTCGCCTTGTTCCAGGTAAAGAACACCCAGAGCTTCGCCTAATTCAGCTACGCCTGCTGCGTTACCGAACAATTGCTGAGCTTTAGCCTGGTCACCCTTAGTCAGAGCGATAAGACCTAAGTTCATGTTAGCTTCGTTGTTAGCCTTAACAGAGTTAGATTTGTTGAACATCTGTTCAGCCTTAGCCAGGTCACCAGCCTTGAATGCCATCATACCGATGTTGTTCCAAGTGCGGTAGCAGTTAGGATACAGTTCAGAAGCTTTAGTATAGATTGTCATCTTTTCAGCATCGTTGTTAGTCAGAGTAGCAGCATACAGAATTTCTTCGATGTTCAGTTCAGAAGGATTGCTCTTAGCCAATGCGCTGATTTCGTCGTCAGACTTACCGATGATTTCGATGTTAGCAGTCAAACGAGAACGACGTAACTGAGGTAAGATAGTTTCTGCCAGATCAGAATATACAGCAGAGATGTTTTTGATTTCTTTTTCTCTTGTTTCAGGATCCTGGTACATAGAGATAACTCTTAATACGAGGTCTTTATCCTGCAGGTTGGAAGCAGATACCAATTCTTTGAAGCCTTCCCAGTCCTGAGCAGTGTAACGTGCGTCAACCGGAGCATCCACTTTCATTTTCTTCAATTCTTTAGCCAGATATTTAGAAGTATTACCTTCACGTCTTTCAGCCAAACCTGTATTCAGTTTAACACCACCATCAGGAGATGCATAAGCAGAAATTTCGATTGCTACGTTCTGGTTAGGAGCTTCGTCTGCATTTTTAACCAAGTCTTTCCAGTCTGCGATAGCAGTAGAGTTCAGTTCTTTTGAACGAAGTTCAGCCTGCTGGATCAAGAACATGATGTTAGCATCGTGAGCTTCTTTGATAATACGCTGGAATTTGTCAGCAGCGATAGCAGCAGTTGCAGTAGCAGCGTCAGCCAGTTCAGAAGTTGCGATTACACCTTCACCGATCTTTACGTCCGGCAATTTAACTGTTTTGTTTTTGATCTTTGCATCGAAAGTCAGATACAATTCTGATTTCTTCATTTCAGGTTTGTAAGTGAAAGCAGATTTCATGGTTACGTTAGCACCTTCTTTCTGCGGGATAACCTGATTGTTACCTTTTACTTTCTCACCTTGATAAGTGTAAGAAGTTCCCCATGCTTCACCACCGGCATAGCGAAGAACCGGAGTTACTGTTACAGTTGCTTTCTTGTTGAACCATTTTGCAGGGAAAGTAGCGTTGATAGTCACGGGTACTTTGCCTCCGATAGCCTCTAGCGGCTGCGGCTCAGCTTTGATGTACTCTTCAGCTAGCGGTTTCAACTTGTTTGAACAAGAAGAAAGGGTTAAAATTGCTGCCATTACAAAGAATGACAATAAAAACTTTTTGTTCATAATTTGATGTAAGTTTAAAATGTTACTATGTTTATATATTCACTTTCAATTGTCCCTTAGCCATCAAAGTGCAAAACTAAAGCATTTTTTTGTTATGAATAGCAAAGATACGATAAAATCTTTCTAATTAATACTTATTAATGAATCCGTGCCTCTTTTTTCCTTAAAAAGGATATAAAATGCAGGATTTACGGACGTTCTAATGATGCTTGTCCGACTGTATTTTAGTTAAAATTTCAAGTTTCATTTCTCTTTGTCTATCTTGACATGCTTCGTCTGTCGTTCACTTATTGTGTATTTTTGATTAAAATAATATCTTTTGCGTAAAACCCGTCTCGCCGTAGGTGATTTGTATCAGATAAATACCTGATGTGGCACCTGCTACCGGGATCGTATTTTGTCCGCTGCGGACAATCCCGCTTTGTAATGTATTTCCGTTCATGGATATGATGGAATATCGGGCTTCACGGATTGTGGCAGGTAGCAGGATATGGACTGTTTCGGATGCCGTTTCCGTGAATATGCGAATTGGGTTGTTGTTGTCGATAGGTGTGTTGGCTGAAGCCGTATTGTATTGGATGACGGGATCGATGAACAGGGAAGTGCTCATGGGAGAGGCCGGATGGGCGGATGCCTCTATCCATTGCCCTTTGTAGTTGATCCACGTAGTGTTTTTGCTTGTTTCTCCTTTCGGGAGATTATATGCCGAGAAAGAGGTGGCGGCAGTTGCTGTCTTGATCTTATATCCGATAAAGAAATCGCCGGATACATCTACCGGTTCGGAAAACGTGATGAACGTCTCCTGATCACGGTTCAATGGCTTAATGGAATCGATAAAATCGATGTTGTTATTGGTGGTTACGAACGACGGTTTGAATGATTCGGTATGTAGCAATGTTTCCGGTTTGCCGGAGCCACCGTAAACAGTAATTTCTACATCTATCTCTTTGTCTTTGCTTATAGCCGGATTCACGATATATGTACCGTATATTTTCGCCTCTCCGGTTATTTTGTAAGCTTCAGCGAACTCGTTCATGTTCAGCGAATTGTTTCCGAAGGCCGGACCCGTTCCGGGAGAGGGGAGGGGCGTCGCTTCTACATTTTCCGCTTTTCCGCTTTCTTTGACATTGCTCAGACGGATGCAAGGGGTGACACTGTAAGGGTCGAGTCCTTTACAGGTTCGTGCAGTGTTTGTTCCTGCCTGGTCGAGCCATGCTTTCAGTTGTTTATCTGCGTCCGGCGAGACGTCCCAGCTTTGGCTTAAAGCGAAATAGAAATCGTCATAAGGTGACGGACAACTGGATATACCTCCTGAAAGTCCCCCGATAATTTGGTTGTTGTTATCAAACAAGCCGGAGCCGGAGGAACCCGGGCGTGTGCAGCCGTCGGTCCATTCTTTTATGTGCCAGTGCCCGTTCTTTATAAAATTATCTGTATATGGATAGGTCGTTAACTCGACTTGATCGGTCGTGTTGAGCCGTTTTACAGAACCATCCGGGTGATGGATTCCGACATAGGGGGCAGAACCTTGATCTTTTGCATTCCAACCGGCATAATAAGGTTGATAATAAACCGGCGGAATTTCCGTCAGTTCCAGTAAGGCCATGTCGGTGTTTTCGTTGGTCGCCCTGAAATGAGTCGAAGCCATCGACATTTCTTCTGTGCCTCTCATAACAGGATCGCAAAGTGGACTTTCGTAATTAAAGAATGTAACGATATTACCCGCTATCATTTCATAATCAGGATTTTTGATCGAGAACTGATCGTTCAGGCAATGTGATGCCGTTAACAGATAGGGTTTTCCGTCATTCGATGTGTTATTAATTAAAGTACCCGAACAGGCATTTTGTCCATTGACGATGATCAGTACGGAGCTACGGCCTATTTCGTTGTATTTGTCCGTATTGTTTTGGAAGCATGCCAATGGTTTTATGCACCAATGATAAATAGGGCTGTGCCCGATAGGTTCATGTCCTCTGAGGTTGCGGTAATCATGATTTATCTCACCTACTTTCAATCTGCCGTGAAACGGAACATTGGCAGGTTCCTGATATTCGATGATCAGTTCGTCGCCCTGGACCGGTGAGACGGGGAGTCTGCCTAACTCGGAGTTGTTCAGATGGTTGAAAGCGCCTAATATATGTGTCTGGTCCGGGTTATACAAGAAAAGCTGGGCGCCTTCCGGAATTTCGTATTCGGAGAATAGGACATTGATCGAGTAGGCTCCTGCCGACCGTATGCCTAACCGCCATACCCGCGTGCCGTCAGCTTGCGTGAACCAGTTTCCTGAATTCTCCGGGGTAAAATCTGTCATGAATTTGTAAGCGAAATGGAATCCGCTACGCAGGTCGCTTTCATTCAGTGAGTCGATTCGTAATTGTTCAGCAACGTCGAAAGGAGGCATCTCTTTGAACTGGCTTCCCGAACGGGTACTGAGTGTCGCAAACGGAAGAGGTTTGCCTCCGTGGCTGACCTGCCCTGCCAATTGGTTAGATGACAATATACACAGGATGAAAAGTGTGACTAGCTTTTTCATATACGTGCAAATATATGTTTTTCTTTTAACTAATTAATTGTTTCCGGTGAACAAATTTGTGAAAGCACTCCCGTATTTCGTGATTTTTATCTAAGTTTGCCAAGCGAAAAAGAATGATTCTGAAATTGTAAAACCAATATTACATAATTAAATAATAAAGATATGGCAACACCTCCTTTTAAGTATCAGGCACCGTTCCCACTCGGACCGGATACGACAGAGTATTATCTGCTTACAAAAGAGTATGTATCGGTATCCGAGTTTGAAGGACAACCGATGCTGAAAATTGCAAAAGAGGGACTTACAGCGATGGCTAACGCTGCTTTCCGTGACGTGGCTTTCATGCTTCGTCCTGAGCACAACGAACAGGTGGCTAAGATCCTGAGCGATCCGGAAGCCAGCGACAACGACAAGTTCGTGGCACTGACTTTTCTGCGTAATGCGGAAGTATCTGCAAAAGGTCAGCTCCCTTTCTGTCAGGATACCGGTACGGCTATTATCCACGGTGAAAAAGGCCAACATGTATGGACAGGATATTGCGATGAAGAAGCGCTTTCTCTAGGTGTTTACAAAACGTATACGGAGGAAAACCTGCGTTATTCACAGAATGCTCCTTTAAATATGTACGACGAGGTAAATACGAAATGTAACTTACCTGCACAGATCGACATCGAAGCTACCGAAGGTATGGAATATAAATTCCTTTGTGTCGCTAAGGGCGGTGGTTCTGCCAACAAGACTTATCTGTTCCAGGAAACGAAAGCGATCCTGAATCCGACGACCCTGGTTCCGTTCCTGGTAGAAAAAATGAAGACATTAGGTACGGCTGCTTGCCCTCCTTATCATATTGCGTTCGTTATCGGCGGTACTTCTGCTGAAAAGAATCTGCTAACAGTGAAGCTGGCTTCTACTCATTATTACGATAACCTGCCTACAAGCGGTAACGAAGGCGGACAGGCTTTCCGTGATATCGAATTGGAAAAAGAAGTATTAGAAGCTGCTCATAACATCGGTCTGGGAGCCCAGTTCGGTGGTAAGTATTATGCTCACGACGTTCGTATTGTTCGTTTGCCCCGTCATGGTGCTTCTTGCCCGGTAGGTATGGGTGTTTCCTGCTCTGCCGACCGTAACATCAAATGTAAGATTAATAAAGACGGTATCTGGATCGAAAAGATGGATTCAAATCCGGGTCGCCTGATCCCTGAAGAATTACGTAAAGCAGGTGAAGGTAATGCTGTAAAGATCAATCTGAACCAGCCGATGGCCGATATCCTGAAAGAACTGACTAAATATCCGGTTTCAACTCGTCTTTCTCTGAGCGGAACGATCGTTGTAGGTCGTGACATTGCTCATGCCAAATTGAAAGAGCGTATCGACAAGGGTGAAGGTCTGCCTCAATACATCAAAGATCATCCTATTTATTATGCAGGTCCTGCCAAGACTCCTGCCGGAATGGCTTCCGGTTCTTTCGGCCCGACAACTGCCGGTCGTATGGACTCGTACGTGGACTTGTTCCAGGATAATGGCGGTAGCATGATCATGATTGCCAAGGGTAATCGTAGCCAGCAAGTAACAGACGCTTGTAAGAAGCATGGTGGTTTCTATCTGGGAAGTATCGGTGGTCCGGCAGCTATCCTTGCACAGGAAAGCATCAAGAAAGTAGAATGTCTGGAATATCCGGAGTTGGGAATGGAGGCAATCTGGAAGATCGAAGTGGAAGACTTCCCTGCATTTATCCTGGTTGACGATAAAGGCAACGATTTCTTCAAACAACTGAAGCCGCGTTGTTCTTGCAGTAAATAAGACTAATTCATTATAAGAGGTGAAAGCTGCTCCATTCTGTGGGGCAGCTTTTTCCATGCAGATGAATTGCTGTTGCCATTCGATTTCTTAAATCAACTGAAGACGTATTGTTCTTGTATGAGTCTGTCTTCTCCACAGATACTTTATTTTGTATTTAGTCTTCGGACTCTAAGTATTTAGAGGGTGACACTCCAAACTGTCCGGCAAAATGTTTCCGGAGTGTACGTGTATCACTATAACCGACCATTTCTGCTATCTCCTGAATAGAGTATTTCTTCTCCATGATAAGCTCCGCCGCCTTACTCATACGCACCCTGCGGATTATCTCGATAGCTGCCAGTTCGCTATGCTGTTTTATCTTTCTGTATAAAGTAGGCTGACTCATATTTAGCCGGTCTGCCAGTATCTTCACGTTAAAATCTTCATTCGAAAGATTTACTTCTATCACATTGATAACCTGTTGCATAAAATCATCGGGTTTCTCTTCTTCTCCTGCTTCCTCAGCTTGCTTTTGCTTTAACATAAGAGTCTTAGTGTAGATACGTTTCAGTCGCTCCCGTTGTAAGATAAGGTTTTCGACCTTTGATTTCAATATTTCCGGGTTGAACGGTTTCATCATGTAATCGTCTGCACCCATCTTTGTACCTTGCAGGATATCCGCATCTTCAGCTTTGGCAGTCAGCATTAGTAGAGGAATATGGGCAGTACAAGGCTGCTCACGTATTTCCCGACAGCAGGTAAAGCCATCTTTCACAGGCATCATGATGTCGGTTATGATAAGGTCGGGGAGGAGGCGGGTAGCAACCTGTATACCTTCCTCGCCGTCAGCGGCCTCATATACAGCATAGTCTTTGCGGAAAAGACTGCAGATGTAAGTGCGGATTTCCTTATTATCTTCCACTACAAGTAAGTTTCTCTTTTTTATATTCTTTTCTTCCTGAACGACAAGAGGTGCTACCGGTAAAGAAATTAGCGGTTCTTCTACAGTGGGAGGATTAACAAGTTGATATTTGTCTTCTGCGAAGTGGGTGTTCCCTTCGGGAATAAGCAACGTAAACTTACTCCCTTTGCCTGGGGTACTTGTCAATGTCACTGTTCCATGATGCAAATCCATTGTGTTTTTGACGATACGTAGTCCGATGCCTACTTTGGAGGAAAGTAGGGGGGTATTTTCACCGGTAATAAAAGAGTCGAATATACGTTCTTGCAACTCATAAGGAATACCTTTGCCACTATCTGAAACTATTACCCTGCAATACAGTTTACCGTCTACTTTTGTCTGGTCTATACGTAATGTAATGTTGCCCTTTGGAGGAGTATACTTGAATGCATTGGATAGTAAATTGCGTATTGCCGAAGTTATTTTCTCTATATCTATCCACAGGCACACTGGTTCGGATGGTAAATCTATTGTGTAATTAGACTCTTCGGCTTCTGCCAGCTGGCAGAAGCTATTAGCCTCCCGGGAGGCTAATTCAACTATATTAGCTTTTGATAAACTCAGTTTTACCATGCCTGCCTCGATTTTTTGCACGTAAAGCAAATGATCAACCAGTGTGTGTAGTGAGGAGCCGTTACGATACATGATCTGCAGTTTTTCAAACATGGCATCCGAAGATTTGAGGTTCTGTAACAACTCTTGTAAAGGGGATAGAATGAGGGTTAAAGGAGTACGCAGTTCGTGGGCAGCGTTGGTGAAGAAATTCTCTCGCTCCATGCGTATCTGTTTCTCTTTGTCGCGTGCTACAGTAGCCGTAAATACTTCGTGTTGTAACTGTAGTTCATATTCCAGTCTTTTCTGGCGTACCCTGATACGGTAAATGATCCTTAGTATGGCCAAACTTATAAGAACCAGGAGAATCAACTTGAATAAGAATGTCTCGCTCCAGTGAGGAAGGATAGTCACCTTGAGAGAGGTCATCTTTCCGATATGCTCATTGGGATAGAGACTTTGTATCTCGAAAGTATAGTCTCCTTTCCGTAAGTTGGCGTATGAAACTTTCCCTCCTCCGTTAGCTATCATCCATTCTTTTTGATACGGATAGAGACGGTAACGTAATTTTTGCCGTTCTTTTGAAAAAGAGAGGCTGCTGAAAGTGAGTGAGAAATCACGGTTGTCGTGGTTCAGTTCAATCTCTTTGGCATAAAACAGGCTGTTGTTCAAGATGACTTGTCCGTTTATCTTTTCTCCCATAGCCACGGTTTTGTTGCTTACTTCTAAAGTCGTAATAGCGGCTGTTTCGGAAAAGGAAAATACGTTTATATTGTCTGGATCGAAATAAGTCAGGCTCTTATTGTTTCCCCAAAACAAGTACTTCCCATACAGAAACGCTGAACGGTTACTCCCTGATATATAATAATGATAGAATAACTGTTGGTGGCGGCTATACCGGGAAATTCCCGAATTAGAGCCTATCCATATATCTCCTTTGGCATCTTCTGTGATACACCCGGTATGATTATTGCATAATCCGTTTTTCGTTGTGTAGAAGTTATGGATCGTGCCGTTTTCGGGGTTTATGATGGCGAATCCGGTTTCATAGCCGACATATAGCTGTCCATCGGAAGAAGCCAGGAGTGACTTGACGGAAGCATTATGCAACTTGAATGAGGTTCCATATTCCATTTCCATAGTTTTCTTTCCTGCGACATGGTCAACTATTTTACCTACGCCATGCTGCTCGGTACCAACCCACACGGTTCCATCTTTCGTTTCTGTAATGGCATGGACAGGAATTTCCAATTCTGTCAAAGTACCGGGTTGGGATTGTTTGCGTACTTCTATGTGTTGGCATTTTCCGGACGACGAGTTAAACAACAACAATCCTTTGTCTGTGCCTATCCAAAAATTGTTTTGCCGGTCTATATGAAGTGCCCAGATGGATGAACGATTGATGGTAACCTCCATGTCTAAAGGGTGCACTTTAAAGGTTCCATGTTTATCATAGACAGTCAGTGTCCCGTCTTTATTGCCGAACCAGATATTCCCCTCTGCGTCTTTCATCGTACATAAGACAGTCTCTTTCTTTCTGACTTCCTCACTACCGGCAGTTACGAATTTGAAAGAGGAGCTCGAATGGAAAGGGTGGGTACTCTTCATAATACCTTTGTGAAAAGTTGCCAGCCACACATATCCATCATCGTCGACCTGTATACTACAAATTTCATTATGCCTGTCTTGGTGATACTGGTTGAAGTATTGCAACCTTAAGTCGGAATATATAACTCCGCCTCCGTTTGTTCCTATCCATAAAACTCCTTGCGAATCGTAAAAAGCACAAATCATACGGGTTTCGAGGTTCTGATTCACTAAGGATACATTATTATATATATGTGTAGTGAGTTCTTCCGAGATACCTTTGCCTGGATCCAGCAATGTATATCCGTTCCAGGTAACCGCTAGAAGCCTGTTATTGTTTAACTGAACGATTTCATAGACATCTGGATGCGACAATAGGTTTTTCTCGTCTTTTGCTTCATAGGAAATATGTTCTACGTGCCCCGAGTGTTTATGATAACAGATAATACCGTGGTCAATGGTAGTAATCCATATTCTGTTGCCTGCTTCTAAGATAGAACTGATAGAAAGAACCTTGGGACTGCCTAATGAAATCTGCTGAGTTACGGTCTTACTTTTCAAGTCATAGACAATAAGCTCTAAACGGCTGTTGGTCAGGTAAACTTTCGTACTGTCTTCCGACAGGGTGCAACGGGTAATGCCGTCTCTGTCCTTCACCAGCCCTCCCACTTTCTCTTCCATAGTCAGCTCAAGCGCAGTCACATGTCGTGCCTTATCCGTTCTCTCTTTTACGTTATACAAATAGAGATGCGTTGAACTGATAATCCGGCATTGGTTCGGATAGGCGGGTATAAACTGCAGCAATTTTCCTTTTTCCAGACCTCCTTCTATAGAGATGAATCGTTCGGTAGAGCGGTCGAAGGCATAGAGGGTCTGGTCGACTACCACTCCGAGACAATGCTCCGAAAGCTCGCCGATAGCAGAGACATTCATATAGGAAGTTAGTTGCATGGTAAAATTTTTGACGGACGAACCGTCGTAGCAGCTCAATCCGTTATCGGTACCGAACCACATAAAACCATTCTTGTCTTTATAAATGCAATTTACCTTATTGTCTCCTAATCCATCCTGCATGGTTAACAAATGAACATCGCGGTTTAGGAAAGCATGGCTATCTATACAATATATAAAACTGATGGATAAAAATAAAAGAGAGCTAATTAGAAAATGCTTCATAATATTTAGATTGTTCCGACAAAAGAAGCATATTTTCTTTATAAACCAAAAAATAAAGAAATAAAAAGCTTTATGAATTAAACATGCATATAAACTGAGAGAAACGTGCACCTTAAAAGAATTATTCCTATAATACATTTGTGACGTTGATCTTTTGTAGAACTTAAATTATATGCAATGAAAAAAATCATTATTCTATTTATGCTGTTGTTGTCGGTTATGGTTACTCATGCACAACAATTTGATGTCAAAGGTACTATTGTAGACAAAAAGTCTAATGAACCTATTATCGGTGCCAGTGTCCTTATTAAAGGAACAGCTAACGGAACAATCACTGATATTGATGGAAAATTTATCCTGAAGGATGCAAAAAAAGGAAACACTTTGGTTGTTTCTTATGTCGGATACCTTACTCTAGACATTTTGCTGAATGGGAATCAGGGTACCTTATCCATAGAAATGGAAGAAAATACAGAATTACTGGAAGAAGTGGTAGTAATCGGGTATGGTACTCAAAAGAAACAGGACATCACCGGATCTGTAGTCTCCGTGGGTGAAGGTAAGTTTACGGAAGGTATAAATACCAATGCTTTTCAGATGATTAACGGTAAGGCTGCCGGTGTAACTATAAGCCAAACCAGTTCTGCCCCGGGAGCGGCGTCCAAGATTCAGATACGCGGTGCCGGCTCTATTAACAGCAGTAACTCGGCGCTGGTTGTTGTGGACGGACTACCGGGTGTGGACCCTTCGTCTATCAATCCGGCTGACATCCAGTCTATCGAAGTCTTGAAAGATGCTTCGTCAGCAGCGATATATGGAACCCGTGCAGCAAACGGTGTAGTGCTTATTACGACCAAAAGCGGTAAAAAGGGAGATATAATCGTGAAGTTCGGTGCGGAAGTGGGCTTCCAGTCGGTTGCCAAACAAGTGGATGTTCTTAACGGCAGGGAATATATGGAGACCCTGAATGCTTTGCGTCTGGAGTCAAACAATCCGGATGGAGTCATCTACACGGCAGAACAGATTGCGGCTGTGGGTGAAGGAACGAATTGGCAGGATGAGATATTTCGTAATGGTGCTCCGGTACAACGTTATGAACTGTCGCTTGCCGGGGGGGGCGAAAAGCATGATTTTTATCTAGGCATGAGTTACTTCGACCAGCAAGGTATAGTGAAATTGTCAAACTTGAAGAAATATAATGTCCGGGTGAACATGAACGCGGCTCCCAAAGAGTTTCTGCGCTTCAAGTTTAATCTGAATTATACCCGTGGAGACGGACGGTCGATGTACGAAAATATGGACGGAGCCAATGAAGGGGCTGGTCCCATCAATTCTGCGCTTCAGTTCGACCCGACACTGGCTCCCGGTATTGACCCCGAGACAGGACGTTACCGTAAGAACAGTTTTATCGCCCTCGATAATCCCGAAGCACTTTTACATGGCGTATCGCCTGAAAAGCAAGATAATAATGTTTATGGAACCTTTACTACGGAAATCGAACCGCTTAAGGATCTCGTTGCCACTGTCCGTTTAGGTGCTACGATAGATACTTACACTCAGTCGAGCTATAGAAGCCGGGAAACATTAAACGGCTTGGCTAGTAAGGGCGAAGCATCCAAGAAGAGTGAAGAAAAGACTCAGTGGCTAGCAGAATTTCTGCTGTCTTACAAGAAGAATTTCAACGATGTTCACAAATTTACTATTCTTGGCGGTACGACTTTTGAACAATTCTCCTCACAATATGTGGAAGGCAAGGCGAAAGGTTTTCTTTCTGACGTGACGGGCTTTAACTCCTTGCAGAGTGGCGACAAACTGAATGGGGATGATGTGTTTTCCGGCAAAGAACGCAATCGTTTGAACGGTTTTTTGGGCAGAATCAATTACGACTTGCTGAACCGTTACCTGCTTACGGCATCATTCCGTTACGATGGTACTTCCCGTTTTTCTTCTGATCATAAGTATGCTTTCTTCCCTTCCGTGGCATTTGCCTGGAGAATGTCGGAAGAACCGTTCCTCAAGACGTTTGATAATCTGAGCGATCTAAAGCTCCGTATTGGATACGGTCAACTAGGCAACCAGGGTATTAGTAACTACCAGACACTTCAGACCCTGAAAGCGGCAGGATCTGCAGTCTTTGGCAATTCGTTGATGCAAGGACTGGTACAGGCACGGCTTCCAAATCCTAATTTACGTTGGGAAACTACGGCGGAGACTAACCTCGGTATCGACTTCGGTTTCTTTAACAACCGCCTGACAGGTAGTGTGGACTTCTACATTCGCGATACGAAAGACCAATTGTTTGACAAACCGCTGCCCTCGTCTATCGGTTTTGCTAACGTGAAGGTGAATGCCGGTAAGGTACGGAATTCCGGTATAGACTTTATGATAAATAGTATCAACTTCGACAAAAGAGACTTCGGATGGGAAACTTCACTCAATCTTTCCCTACTGAAAAACCGTGTCAAAGAGCTGCCTGATTTTATTCCGGAACTGATTACAGGATCGATGGCCAGCTTTATCTCAAACTATGAAATAACTCGTGTGGGTGACCCTATTTATTCTTATTACGGTTATGAAGTGGAGGGTATTTTCCAGAAAGGTGACGACATTGCTAATTCGGCCCAGCCGAATGCCAAACCCGGTGACTTAAAGTTCAAAAACCAGAACGATGACAATGCTATCACTTCTGACGACCGTGTTGTCTTAGGTAAACCCTTTCCTGACGTAACTTTGGGTTTTACTAATAATATCCGGTATAAGAACTTCAACCTTAGTATCTTCCTGCAGGGAGTATTCGGCATACAGACATTGGATGCAAACGTGCTCGAAACATTTTATCCTACCAACGAATACCGTAACCGCATAGCCAAATATTATCAGAACAGATGGACGGAAAATAATCCTACCAATAAATATCCTAGTGGCGTGAACTCGTCTAATTACGGTGGTCAGTATATGACCAATTCACTTACAGTAAAAGACGCTTCGTTCCTCCGTATTAAGAATATCAATCTGAGTTACGATGTTCCGCTGAGAGGGAATAAGTATATTCGGGCTGCCTCGGTTTATGCAGCGGTAGATAACCTCTATACTTTTACCGGCTACGAAGGTTTTGACCCCGATGCAAGTGCCTCAGGAGCCGATAAGGTTTCCAAGGTGAACTACAACAGCTACCCGCTGGCTCGTACCGTTAGATTTGGAGTTAATATTACATTTTAAAAAAATATTGCATTATGAAAATGAACAGATATATCTATGCCGCAATCTTTGCACTGATACTAACCGGCGTAACAAGTTGTAATGGTTTTCTTGAAGAAAAAGTCTATACAGAATATGATCCCTCCGAACTTCTGAAAGACCAGGACGGAGTAGATGCCTTGTTGGCAGGTGCTTATGCAAGGTCTCGTATAATTGAATACGCAAGCAGGAATTATACTTTCCTGATGAATGAGTTCCCTACAGATATTGCTTTTGAAACAGGCGGTGGTTTGGAACGCGATGCCATTCCCTTTATTAATTTCACCTGGGCGGTGGATAATTCTATACTCAACAGTTTTTGGGGAAAGATGTACGAAGCTATTGCCAGTGCTAACTCTGTTCTCAATGTTGTTGACGGGCTTACGGGGGTTCCCGAAGAAAATCTGAAACGCACTCAAGGCGAAGCGCGTTTCATCCGAGCTGTCTCCTACTACTTTTTATACAACCTTTTTGGAACAACGCCGATTATCGAACTTCCTAAAAATGCGTCGCCCGACGAGATAGAAGAGATAGGTAAATCTACACCGCGTGCTTCCCGGGAACAGTTTGTAAACTATCTTGTGGCAGACCTTACCTTTGCGATTGAGAACCTGCCCATCGAAGAAAATCCTATCGGCAAAGCTTCCAAAGGGAGTGCCTTGGCTGTTTTGACTAAGCTCTACATGCACGAAAAAGACTGGGTGAATGCCGCAAGTACTGCTCAGAAAATTATCGATCTGAACTATTATTCGTTATACAGCGACTACAAAAAGATGTTTTCCATAGAGGGGGAAGGCAATAAAGAATATATTTATCGCGCACCTTGTATCGCCCAGTCCGGTTTCCAGAACAATTATATGGCACATGCTTTCCCGCCTAATTATCCTATCCAGTCCAACTGGATAAACTTCGGTGCACAGTTTCGTACCTATACCGCTTTTTATGAAACCTTTGCGGGAAATGACGTTCGTCTCGAATCTTTTGTCGCACATTATATCAACGAGAGCGGTAATGAAGTAGAGTTGTGCCGAGACGAGAATGGCCAGGCTCTTGACAATGTGCGAAGTTTCAAATATTGGCCCGACCCCAACGCTATAGGTGAAAACAACGGTAATGACATCGTCTACATCCGCTATGCAGATATACTATTGTGTAAAGCTGAAGCGCTCAATGAACAACAAGGTCCCAGTCAGGAAAGTGTAGACCTTGTCAACCAGATTAGAAAACGTGCAAAGACGGAAGAGATAGTGCTGAAGGATTACCCAACCAGGGAGCTTCTGCGCGATTTTATCCTGGCTGAACGTGGTCGCGAATTCTTTTCTGAAGGATTGAGAAGGGAAGATCTCATTCGCCACGGTAAGTTTATAACCAATGCTCAGGCACGTGGAAAGAATGCACAGCCTTATCATGTTCTTTACCCTATTCCCTTACGACAACGTGAATCTAATAATCAGTTAGGGCAGAATCCAGGATATGAAGGTGCTGAATAGTCTGGCCAAACTGGTATAACAATGACATTTTGTTCTGTTTATGAAATTCTAAAATAGATATTTATGTACAAAAACATATTCTTATCGTTTGTTCTGGTTTCTATTACCGGGACTTCTACATATGCGCAGAAGAAAACTCCTGCCGGGCAACCCGAAAAGCGTCCGAATATCATTTTGTTCATGGTGGACGATATGGGGTGGCAAGACACTTCGTTGCCTTTCTGGACACGGAAGACCCGCTACAATGAGGCTTATGAAACTCCTAACATGGAACGTCTGGCGCGTAAGGGGATGATGTTTACCCAGGCTTATGCCTGCAATATCAGTTCTGCAACTCGTTGTAGCCTTATTACTGGTGTGAACAACGCTCGTCACCGCGTTACCAACTGGACACTCGAACGCGACAAAACCACCGACCGCACCAGCTCTACCCTCGAACTACCGGACTGGAACTATAATGGAGTAAGCCAGGTGGAAGGCATTAACAATACTTTCGTCGGCACTTCTTTTGTAGAATTGTTGAGGCAAAACGGTTACCACACCATCCACTGTGGTAAAGCACACTTCGGTGCCATCGATACACCGGGCGAAAACCCGATGCATTGGGGATTTGAAGTAAACATTGCCGGACATGCAGCCGGTGGCCTTGCCACCTATCTGAGCGAACGGAATTATGGACACACACGTGACGGAAAGCCTTTCTCGCTAATGGCTATTCCCGGATTGGAGAATTATTGGGGAACGGGTATATTCGCCACTGAAGCGCTTACTCTCGAAGCCATCAAGGCTCTCGATAAAGCTAAAAAGTATAATCAGCCTTTCTATCTCTATATGTCTCACTATGCCATCCATATTCCTGTCGACAAAGATGACCGCTTTTTTGGTAAATATGTTCGTAAAGGGCTGACTGACAAGGAAGCGGCTTATGCTTCATTGATCGAAGGTATGGATAAAAGTTTAGGTGACTTGATGGATTGGCTGGAGCAGAATGGCGAGGCAGACAACACTGTGGTTATTTTTATGAGCGATAATGGAGGTTTAGCCTCTGAACCTGCCTGGCGCGATGGAGAACTACATACACAAAACTTTCCACTGAATAGTGGTAAGGGTTCTCTTTATGAGGGAGGGATTCGTGAACCCATGATTATCAGTTGGCCAGGTGTGGTCAAGCAAGGAAGTAAATGTGACAAATACTTGATGATTGAAGACTTTTACCCCACGTTACTTGAAATAGCGGAGGTAAAGGAATACAAGACGACACAGCCGCTGGATGGTATAAGTTTTGTGCCGTTGCTCACCGGTACAGGCGATCCCTCACGAAACCGTGCTTTAGTTTGGAATTTTCCTAATATCTGGGGCAACGACGGTCCTGGTATCAACTTAGACTGTTCTATCCGCAAAGATGATTGGAAATTAGTGTATTACTATGAAACGGGTGAAAAAGAACTGTTTAATGTTCCGGCTGATATTGGTGAGAAGAACGATGTTGCTGTTCAATATCCTGACATCGTTAAAAGGTTGTCTAAAGAGCTAGGTGCTTACCTGCGTAGCACAGATGCACAACGTCCGATTTTTAAAAATACTGGCAAACCCTGCCCATGGCCGGATGAAATATAAAGTGTTTTAGGAACAACCTGTCGTCTGATAAAAATTGAAAAGGGTGTGCCATATTTGGCACACCCTTTTTATATATAATGTATAAGAAAGTCGTTTATTAATAACGATCGTTACGACGGTCTCCGCGATCTCCACGGTCACCACGATCCTGACGAGGACCACGGTCTCCGCGATCACCACGTTCCGGTCTCGGACCTCTTTCGGGTCTCGGCGGACGTTCTTCGTAACCTTCCGGCTTCGGTAGTAACACTTTGCGAGAAAGTTTGAACTTACCGGTCTTTGCATCGATGTCTACCAGTTTCACCTGAATAGTGTCGCCTTCTTTCAAACCTGCCTGTTCTACTGTTTCCAGACGAGCCCAGTCGATTTCAGAGATGTGCAACAGACCGTCTTTGCCCGGCATAAATTCAACGAATGCACCGTAAGGCATGATAGAAGATATCTTTCCTTCGTATACTTCGCCGATTTCAGGAACGGCAACGATACCCTTGATCGCTCTGATAGCAGCATCAATCGTATCTTTGTTTGTTCCGGAGATTTCGATCTTACCTACACCGTCAACTTCTTCGATCGTGATAACAGCACCAGTCTTTTCCTGAATACCCTGGATGATCTTTCCACCCGGGCCGATCACTGCACCGATGAACTCTTTACCGATCGTCATCGATTCGATACGCGGAGCATGCGGTTTCAGTTCAGCACGTGTTTCCGGCTGAGCTTCCATGATCTTTCCTAAGATATGCATACGGCCTTCTCTTGCCTGAGCCAGTGCGTTTTCAAGGATTTCGTATGATAAACCGTCTACCTTGATATCCATCTGAGTGGCAGTGATACCGTCTGCTGTACCTGTTACCTTGAAGTCCATATCTCCCAGGTGGTCTTCGTCTCCTAAGATATCCGACAGGATAGCATAGTTCTGACCTTTGTTCTCAGAGATAAGACCCATTGCGATACCTGATACCGGTTTTTTCATCGGAACGCCGGCATCTCTCAATGCCAGTGTACCGGCACAAACAGTAGCCATAGAAGAAGAACCGTTTGATTCCAGAATATCAGAGATCACGCGTATAACATAAGGATAATTATCCGGGATCATGCGCTTCAAAGCGCGGTGAGCCAGGTTACCATGACCTACTTCGCGACGTCCTACGCCACGTGATGCTTTAGCTTCACCTGTAGAGAACGGAGGAAAATTATAATGTAATAGGAAACGTTCTTTGCTGTGGTTCAGTACGTCGTCAACCATCTTTTCGTCGGCTTTGGTTCCGAGTGTAACAGTTGTCAGTGACTGAGTTTCGCCGCGTGTGAAGACTGCAGATCCGTGAGGTCCCGGAAGATAATCCGTTTCGATCCAGATCGGACGGATTTCAGTAGTCTTACGACCGTCCAGACGCTTTCCTTCGTCAAGGATAGCACGGCGCATGGCTTCTTTTTCTACATCGTGGTAGTAACGGCCGATCATTTCAGCTTTGGCTTCCAACTCTTCTTCAGAGAAGTTAGCTTTATATTCGTCGACGATTGCCTGGAAAGCATCGAAGCGCTGGTGTTTGTCTGTGCCTGATGTGGCAACAGCGTATGCTTTTGCGAAACATTTATCGTGTACGTCTTTGCGCAGTTCTTCGTCGTTTTCTTCGTGGCAATATTCACGTTTAACGAGTTTGCCGCAAGCTTCCGACAGCTCGAGCTGAGCCTGGCACTGTGCTTTAATCGCTTCGTGAGCGACTTTGATTGCTTCCAGCATGTCTGCTTCCTGTACTTCAGACATTTCGCCTTCAACCATCATGATATTGTCGATCGTCGCAGCAACCATCATGTCGATATCTGCTTTTTCCAATTCAGAGAATGTCGGGTTAATAATAAATTTACCGTCGACACGTGCTACGCGAACTTCAGAGATCGGTCCGTTGAAAGGTATATCGGAAACAGCTAAAGCAGCTGATGCTGCTAAACCAGCCAAAGCATCCGGCATATCTTCGCCGTCAGCAGAGAATAATATAACGTTTACATATACTTCTGCGTGGTAATTGTCCGGAAATAACGGACGCAACGCGCGGTCAACGAGGCGCGATGTCAGGATTTCATAATCTGAAGCCTTTCCTTCTCTTTTTGTAAAACCTCCGGGAAAACGGCCAAATGCGGAGTACTTTTCTTTGTATTCAACTTGCAGCGGCATGAAGTCAACACCGGGATTTGCATCTTTAGCGGCACAAACAGTAGCCAGCAACACAGTGTTGCCCATACGAACGGTAACCGCACCGTCCGCCTGTTTAGCCAATTTCCCGGTCTCGATGGTGATGGTTCTTCCATCAGCCAACTCGATCGTCTTGTTAATTGGATTAAGCATAATCTTCTTTCTTATTTTTCTATCTGTAAAAATTGGTGCAAATGTAATGAAAGTTTACCTGTAAACACATGAAAATGAAAATAAAAAACATCAGAAAAGCCCTTTTTTATAAAAATAAAGGGAAGATTTTACGAATAATAGTGCCACAATTGTAAAATAATGTATATTTGCATCGGAATTACGAACATTGTAAAGGAAATTAGGATGAAACAAATATCTGCACGACTACTGGTTCTTTTCGGAATAAGTATGCTGTTGTTTACGGCATGCAACAACACTTCTGATTTTACTGTGAAAGGGGTTGTATCCGGCGCTGACGGCCAGACCATGTATTTGGAAAATGTCGGTATATCGAATGTTGAATTGTTGGATTCTGTCAAGCTCACAGCTGCAGGTAAGTTCAAATTCACTCATAAACGTCCGGACTTTCCGGATTTCTATCGTTTGCGACTGAATAATCAGAAGATCAATTTTGCGATCGATTCGGTCGAGACGATCACTTTTGCTGCCGATGCGGGAACATTCGCCACTTCTTATTCGGTGGAAGGATCGGAGAACTGCAAGGCGATCAAAGCGATTACACTGGCTCAGCTTGATGCTAACCAGGCGATCGGACGTTTGCGCAAAGAATATGAAGATAAACATATCGCAGATACGACTTACCGTGCAAGATTAATAGAAACGGCTGAAGCTTACAAGGATGTGGCCCGTAAGTACATCTATTCGGCTCCGATGTCGACAGCAGCTTATTATGCGTTGTTCCAGCAGATTGACGGATTGCTGTTCTTTGATCTGTACGACAGAGACGATGTGAAGGCTTATGGAGCGGTAGCTACCAGCTACGATCATTTTTATCCCGGAAGTCCGCGTTCGAAACATCTTTATAACCTGACATTACAGTCTATGAAGGTTCTTCGTGCACAACGTCCGGTAAATTTGGATGACGTGAAAACGACCGAGGTGAGTTTCTTGGATATCGAATTGCCGAATCTGAAAGGGGAAGTAGTAAAACTATCTTCTGTAGCGGAAGGGAAACCTGTGATCATTAATTTTACGGCTTACCAGGCTGAGTGGTCTCCGGCACTGAATATGGCCTTAGGTGAATTATATACGAAATATCATGGTCAGGGATTGGATGTCTATCAGGTATCGCTTGACTCTGATGTCCATTTCTGGAAGAATGCCGCATCCAATCTTCCCTGGGTGGCTGTGCGGGATCCGCAGTCGGTTTATTCCCAGATCGCAGGGCTGTATAATGTAAAGCAATTACCTGCTATCTTTATCCTTGACCGTAAAGGTAATCTGGTGAAACGGGTGGATGATGTGAAAAACCTGGAAGCGGATGTAAAAGCAGTACTTTAGTGTAGTACGCTAACAATCAGATTTATATGTTGTAAAGCACTTGCGCTGGTTTGTGCATCTTGAAAAGATGTCTTATCTTTGCATTGTCTTAAATAAAGAGAAAGAGGAGTTCCGGCCATGTTCTGGTCGGGATTCTTTTTTTATTATGTAGTAATAAACATTAATTTAAAAATCAATAATTAGGAGGAATTAATATGGCTGTTAGTTATATGACAGAAGACGGCTACAACAAGATTTTAGCTGAAATCAACTATTTGGAAACCGTGAAGCGTCCCGAAATTTCTGCCCAGATTGCTGAAGCCAGAGATAAGGGTGACTTGTCTGAAAATGCAGAATATGATGCAGCAAAGGAGGCTCAGGGTATCATGGAAGCGAAGCTGGCCCAGTTGAAAGGTCTGATTTCTAATGCACGTCTGATTGATGAATCACGTGTTCAGACAAATGAAATTCAGATTCTGAACAAGGTAAAGATCAAAAATACGAAAAATAATGCTGTAATGACATATACATTGGTTTCTGACTCTGAAGCGAACCTGAAAGAAGGTAAGATCGCTGTCAGTACTCCGATCGCCAAAGGGCTGATGGGAAAGAAGGTCGGTGACGTGGTGGAAATCAAAGTCCCATCCGGATTGATGACCTTTGAAGTTATGGAAATTTCAATTTAATACAATAAGATATGGCAACAATATTCAGTAGAATAGTGGCAGGTGAAATACCTTGCCATAAGGTTGCGGAAGACGAAGAATTCTTTGCCTTCCTGGATATAAATCCAGTCGCAAAAGGTCATACATTGGTTATTCCAAAGCAGGAAACAGACTATATTTTTGACTTGGAAGACCCATTGCTAGGGCGAATGATGGCCTTTGCCAAACGTGTGGCGCGTGCTCAGGAAGCAGTTATCCCCTGTAAGCGTGTAGGGGTAGCTGTGATGGGGTTGGAAGTGCCTCATGCACATATTCATCTAATCCCTATAACCAAGGAATCGGATATGTATTTTGGTGGAGAAAAAATGACAATAACTCAGGATGAGTTGGCGGAGGTTGCTGCCTTGATAAGAAAAGCTTACAAATAATTCGATAAAGTCTTTTTTTATTGAAAATTATACCTATATTTGTAACCACTATTACTGCAAGTCTCAAAACGGCAGTGATAGTGGTTTTTTAAATGATTCATTAGTGGTTTTTACTCATAAATTTGTTAACCTTAGAAGAAAGGCCCCTCTGAGACAGAGCGGCCTTCTTTTTTTAAACACACAAATTATAAACAAGTTTTTTATCTAATCTTTTATATATGTATTGAGTAGGTGTTATGCCAGAGGTATGGGCTGAGTGCAGGTAATCCTACGTTTACAAAATAAATGATACATCCTGCAACTGCGATTAACCATAAAACTAACAATGTCCATTTGGCTGAGGTGGGTAATGGTTTTAAATTGAATAGTTGTCCGCATACTGCATAAAGTAATGCGATTGCAGGAATACCTATTAATAAAATTACGCCGATACAGCCGATTACAGCCATGTAAACAGGTACTCCGCTATACAGATCCCATCCGAAAGGTGAAAGCTGATATAAAACGCTTGCTCCGCCTCCGACTAAGGCTACAGTCACAATGAACAATATAAAAACGATGAGCAAAAGAGGAGGTAGCAGGATAATTCCGGCTAAGACAGCTCCGAATTTTAGTAGGAAGCCGAATACTGTAACAAACAGATCAGCTAGTTTCTGAAAAAAATTTCGAGGTTTGTCAGAACTGATATAATCATTTACATTACTGGATACTTTTTCGAAACCGTCTGTGACTGTTTGTCCAATCGTTTCGAGTGTGACACTCTTTCCTCGCATGATCAGACGGTCGGCTGCTGTTCTTGCTACTGGCATAACCATCCAGAGTATAATGTACAGCAGAGCCATCCAGTGCACGAACGGGATGAACAACAACAAGATCATGGCTAATCTGACAGCAGTAGTGTCCCAGCCCATATAGGCGGCGATACCTGCGGCAACACCACCGATTACACGGTTGTCCGGATCACGCATCAGTTTCTTCTTGCCGGTGATAACCTGTTCCTGGAAAACGCGTTTTTTAGCGTTCTCTTTTTCTTCTTCAGTTTCTTCCTCTTCAAAAATCTCTTCCGGTTTCCCCATGCGATTGATCACTTCTTCCACATGTTCGATCGTGATCACTTCATGTCCTAAACGTACACGTTCGCCGAACAATTCGGAAATGCGCATTTCGAAATCATTCATGATCTCTTCGGATCCTTCCTCTTTACGGAAATGTATACGTAAATTAGAAAGATATTTATCCAACAGCTGGTATGCATCTTCGTCAATGTGGAAAACTGTTCCTCCCAAATTAACTGTAAGCGTCTTCTTCATTGTCTTCAAATTTTAATTGTTCCTAATGTGGTTTATTGTATCATTTAGTTCCTGCCACGAGTTTTCCAGTTCTCCAAGAAATTCTTCTCCCTTTGGAGTGAGTTGATAATACTTGCGGGGCGGCCCCTGAGTCGATTCTATCCACTGATAACTTAACAACTCACTGTTCTTTAACCGGGTTAAGAGAGGATATAGTGTACCTTCTACTACAATCAGTTTTGCTTCCTGTAACTTCTGAATAATGTCAGAGGTGTAAGCCGGTTCTTTTTTGAGAAGTAAGAGGATACAATATTCCAGTGTCCCTTTCCTCATCTGTGATTTTACGTTCTCTGCATTCATCTTTTATTATTTTATGTTGCAAATATATGTATTGCCTATGTACCATGCAATACATACTACTATATTTATTCTATTTTAACATCTCTCGTGCCACTATAAGATGAGATAGGGAATAGCATGGATTTCGTTTGCGATTGTCGCCAATTATATTTAATATTGCAATCTGTTGTTAATCTATTAGGTGCGTTGGATAGTTATTTAATGTGTTATAATCGGATAACATGAAATTGAACAGTTTCTTAGGAGAAAACCATGAGCGATAAATCAGAAATACAAGAGTTTGCCGACCTGCTTTCCAATTACAAGAAAGGGTTTATCTATTTTGCCTATTCCTTTATTGGGGATCAAATGGCTGCTGAAGATATTGTGTTGGAAAGTCTGATGAATTACTGGGAAAACAGAAGTAAGCTGGCTCCGGATTCTAATATTCGTGCATACATTCTCACTGTAATAAAGAATAAATGTTTAAATTACCTGCAACACCAACGAACACGGGAAGAAGCTGAATCTTATATTCAGGCGAGTGATACCTGGGAGTTGAATTTGCATATATCAACATTGGAGGCCATAAATCCGGGAAAGATATTTTCCGATGAAATCCAAAAGATCGTTGATGAAACTTTAATCACTCTCCCCGAGCAGACACGCATTATCTTTATGAAAAGCCGTTATGACAATCTGAGTCATAAGGAAATAGCTGAACAAATGGGATTATCCACTAAAAGTATTGAGTTTCATATAACAAAAGCATTGAAGGTTCTCCGGATAGCCTTGAAAGATTATTTTCCGGGATTTCTTCTTCTGTTGAAACTTTTTTAAAAAGTTTATTTTTTCGTTAGGGATACCCCGACTTTATCTGTTTTTATTATATACACATGAAAAGCAATGGATAAAGAAATTCTATATAAATTTTTTGACAGGCGTGCTACAACGGCTGAAAAAAAAGAAATCGAACAATGGTTGGAAGAATCTCAGGAAAATAGAGAGAAGCTTGTTGCCGAACGCGAATTTTTTGCTGCTATGATCTTGTCGGGAAAACTTCGGGAAAAAGAAGATCTTGTTAAAGATAGCAGAAAGCAAGGTAAAACGACATTCCGATATAAAACCATACTTCGCGAACTAGGTAAGATTGCCGCTGTCATTGCCATAACCGTTACCACTGGATTGTTTTTCTTACAGAGAAGTGAAGGAGGAGATGCACTGCATACCATTACTGTCCCTTCGGGACAACGAGCTAACCTGACTTTACCGGACGGAACGAAAGTGTGGATGAACGCAAGAACTGAAATACAATATCCCGGTGTGTTTTCAAAATCAAAAAGAGAAATCAGATTAAATGGTGAAGCTTATTTTGAAGTGAGCCATAACGCCCAGCAACCTTTTATTGTCCATACAAATAAATGTTCCATAGAAGTATTAGGTACCAAGTTCAATGTTGAAGACTATGCCGATTCTAAAGACTTCTCTACAGCTTTGATGGAGGGATCTGTGAAAGTATCGGACAACAAGCAAGATAAAAATTCGCTCATATTATCTCCCGATCAACTGGTTGTTTTCAAGAACGGAAAACTCATAGCTAAAGATATAACAGATTATGACTATTACCGATGGCGGGACGGGTTGGTTTGCTTTAAAGATGTTGGGTTTGAACAATTGATGCATCGTTTTGAAAAATGCTACGGGGTGAAGATCGTTATTGAAAATGACAGATGGCTGGAATATGGCTTTACCGGTAAGTTCAGGGTCTCGGACGGAATAGATAATGCACTTAAGATATTACAGAAAGAAGCTCCGTATACTTTCAGAAAGAATACAGACGATTCAGTGATTTATATAAAATAGTAGAAACTTAAAAACAAGATGCCTATGATATAAGAACTGCTTTATTGACCTTAAGAAAATGCCGACAAGTGGGCCAACACTTATCGGCATCGACTAACACAATTATTATTAACTGTATTAATCTCAAGAATTACAAAGATATGAATAAAAATTCTTTGTCGGAGGCTCATTTGCAAAAATGGCCACGCAGTAAACACTTTTTTAATATTATGCGAATTACTACTTTGTTATTATTCGTACCCGTTTTCTGTCTGTTTGCAGAAAAAATTCATTCTCAAAATGTGCTCTTCACAATTAAAAAGAACAATGTTCAGTTGGAACAGATCTTTAGTGAAATAGAAAAACAATCTGATTTTCTGTTTGTCTACAACAAGAATATCAACGTGAATAAAAAGGTTTCAATTGATGTGAAAGAAAAATCCATATCAGAGACTTTACATAAGCTTTTAGATGGGACAGACTTAAGATATGAAGTGGAAGGTTCCTATATCGTTTTATCTGCCAATAAAACATCTCAGGTGAATACAAGTGGTGTAGAGCAAAATGAAAAGATAATAAAGGGTAAAGTTGTTGATAACAGAGGAGAACCTTTATTAGGAGTCACCATCTCGGTTAAGGGAACTAAGCAAGGTTCGGTTACAGATTTGGATGGTAATTATTCATTAAGCGTTCCTGATAATAAAGCAATCCTACAATTTGCTTTTCTGGGATTTGTTCCCCAAGAGATCAATGTAGGTAATAAAAGTACAATAAATGTAACTCTACAGGAAGACATGCTGCAATTGAATGAAGTTGTAGTAGTTGGTTATGGTACGACCAAAAGGACGAATCTGACAGGAGGAGTTTCTACAGCCGACGCAACTACCTTCCAATCCCGTCCCGTACAAAATGCGACGACAGCTTTGCAAGGTCAGGTTCCCGGTTTAACTATTACCCGAAGTAGTGGGGCTCCGGGTAGCACGGCTAAAATACGTATTCGTGATATATCTTCGCTTAATGACGGGAAACCGTTAATGCTGATTGACGGTGCAGAAGGTGATTTGGATTTGATCAATCCTGCCGATATTGAATCCGTATCGGTACTGAAGGATGGTACAGCTGCCATCTATGGAGCACGTGCCGCGGATGGCGTAATACTTATTACTACTAAAAGCGGAAAGAAAAATCAACCGTTGAAAGTGACGTTAGACGCATTTTATTCTGTGAAAACACCGGCTTTGATGAAAAAGACAGTCAATCTGTATCAATATGCCTCTATGGGGCTGGAGATTACCGACGGTTCCTGGACGCCGGAGTATTCCGCTGAAGACCTTCCTTTGATTGCTGCAGCTAGTGACCAGGTTGTTCTCAATGGTATATGGGGAGCTTATCCAAAATGGTATAAGTCCCAGAACTGGCGCGACCTGACTGTCGGTAACGGCCATCTCCAGAATTATAACTTAAATCTCACAGGAGGTGGTGATAAATATTCTTATATGATTTCGTTGGCTTACCAGAATGAACAGGGGTTGCCCAAATTCGGTGTAGACAAAGAAGACCGCTATTTTATACGGGCCAAATCGAATATTCAGATTGTAAAAGGGCTTGATTACGAATTAAACCTTTCTTACGGAGCAAGCGACAGGCTGGTTTCAAGTGGTATTAACCAGGGCACTGATAATTTATGGGAACTGATGTATAAAGCTCGTTGCTGGCAACCTATGTACAATCCGGCAGGTGGTTATTATACTTTCCAGGGTTACACTAATCCTGCACAGGCTGCAGAAGAACATGGGAATACAACTAAAACAACTGGTAACTTTACTTTTAATAACAGTCTGAAATGGGAAGTGATCGACGGCTTGAATCTTATTGGCCGGGCCATAGTAAGTAAAAACGATGGTGATGAAAATGAGGAAAATAAGATAGTATATGTACGGGACTGGGACAACGAAATAATGCGTGGCACATATTTTCCTAACTGGAATCAGCGTCGGTATCAAAAGACATTGTATAAGAATTTTACTTTATATGCTGAGTATAAAAAAAGGTTTCGTGAATTACATGATATCGGGATAATGGTGGGGGCTGCTAACGAATCGACTGATTTTGATAAATTTTCAGCCCAGCGTATCAATTACACACAACAGGAAATAATGTCACTGCCTTTGGGAAGTACTGAAAACCAACAAGCATTAAGCGAAGGGTATGCATGGACGATTAATTCCGTATTTTCTAGATTGAGTTACACTTTTGCCGACAAATATATCATCGATGGTGTACTACGTGCTGATGCCAGTTCTCGTTTTGCGAAAGGTTATCGTTGGGGGTATTTCCCCGGAGTATCAGCTGCGTGGCGTTTGAGTGAAGAAAAATTCATAAAGGAAGCGAACATATTCGATGATTTGAAATTGCGTGCTTCGTATGGTGAGATGGGGAACCAGTCGGGTATCGGTTATTATGATTACATCCAACTTGTCAAAATCGAAGGTGCTAAAAACTATCCGTTCGGAGACGGAACGAAAGGACAATTGGCCAAACCCGGTAATATGGTATCGACCACACGTACATGGGAAACTATCGTATCTACCGACATCGGTATGGACTTCGGTATATTGCAGAACCGCTTGTATGGATCGTTCGACTATTTCTGGAAAACGAATAAGAATATGTTGATCCCCATCACCTATCCAACCGTATTGGGAACGGATGCGCCGGCCACTAATAACGGACGCCTCGAAATAAAAGGTTGGGAAGTCGTATTGGGTTGGAGAGATAAGATCGGAGAGTTTGATTATTCAATAAGAGCCAGTTTAAGTGATGCGAGAAATAAAATCGTGGAAAAGGGAGGAAAGGATAATCCCGCTTTAGGATTGAACTATAAAGATAATGGGTATCTCAATGGTTATCCGCTGGACTCGTATCTGGGTTATATGTTTGATGGTATTATTCAGAACGAAGCGCAGTTGGCTGAATATAAAGCCCGTTTTTCCAAAGGAGGTATTCCTGGTAATATCCAAGTAGGTGATGCCATGTATAAGGATCTGGATGGGGACGGTATATTGTCGATTTCGGGAGATGGTACTCCGGGATCGGGCGATGCTGTCTATTTAGGAGATAGAAATCCCCGTTACAGTTTCGGATTCAATTTTAATGCTTCATACAAAGGTTTTGATTTGGGTTTCTTCCTGCAAGGAGTTGCCAAGCGTACTACTTTCCTGGAAGGTTCAGCTCGATTGCCATTTCAGGAGTGGTTCTGGGATCCTCTCGAATATTGGTATGGTAAAACGTGGACACCAGAACGTACTGATGCCAGGTATCCTGCTATTACTCTTCAGGATAAACGGTATTATAATTATCAATATTCTTCGAATACTAAGCATAATGCAGCATATATGAGGCTGAAAAATCTACAGGTGGGTTATACTATCCCTGGAAAAATTACTGAAAAGATAAAAATCGAAAAAGTAAGATTCTATTTCAGCGGCGAAGACTTGTTTGAAATTCATAATGTTCCGGGCGGATGGGATCCGGAGAGTGATGGAGGAGCGAATTCCTATCCTTTCACTCGTAATTTATCATTTGGTATCAATGTTATCTTTTAAAACAAAAAGTCATGAAATATTTAATTATAATATCTTGTATTCTTCTGAGTTTTTCGAGTTGTCAGGATATGGATCTGACACCAAAGGACGATCTGTCAGACCCTTTGTTCTGGAAAACACCTAATGATTTTGTGTTAGAGTTGAATAATCTCTATGACTCTTCAATGGAAACTTTCTCGTCGGGAAAAACGGATTGTGATAGTGATATTGCTTTCGGATTGGGATATAACGATGTAAGTAACGGTTCGTGGATCGCATCTGAAAATGATAACGATTGGAATAATTTGTATGCATATCTTCGTCAAAGCAATATGATTATTGAGAAAGCGGAATCCTATTCCGGAGATCCAAAGGAAATAGAACGTTATGTTGCCGAAGCTCGTTTTTTCAGAGCTTATCACCACTGGCTTCTTATGAGAAAGTTTAATTCGGTTCCTATTATTAAAAGGGTACTTACCGTAGACTCGGAAGAACTAACGGCTAAAAGGAATTCACAGACGGAAGTCGAAGATTTTATCTTGTCGGAACTGGAAGACATTTATAAGCAACTACCGCTTCAGAAGGAACTGAAAGCTGAGGAAAACGGAAGGATAACGCAGGGAGCTGCATTAGCGTTGAAAGCACGCGTAGCATTGTTCGCCGGTACCTGGGCAAAATACCATCAGCACCGTCAGGATTACCAGCAGTTGCTCGATCAGGCAATCACTGCTGCGGAACAAATAAGAACAAGCGGACAATATGCCTTGTATGAAGGCTCGGGCGATAATAGCTACCGATACTTGTTCATCGATGCCGGAGATAATTCGCAGGAGGATATATTGTCAAACCGTTATTATAAAGACATCCGTACACATGGGACTGCCAGTCAAATTGCCTGGGGATGGTGGGGGACACCAACCAAGAAATTAGCAGAAATGTATTTGTGTAAAAGTACCGGGTTGCCTATAAACAATCCGAACTCAGGTTTTAAAGGTTATAAAAAGATCGAAGACGAATTTGCAGATCGTGACCCGCGTATGGCACAAACATTTATTATACCCGGACGTACTTATGACAATAATGAGCAGCATGGCCTTACCTGTTCACCTGGCTTTACTATACGCCCGGAAACACGTACAGGCTATAAATTATGGAAATTTATGGGTGAAATAATCGCTGGATCGGATAAAGCAGAATATGATTATCATATTTTCCGTTATGCAGAAGTGCTGCTTGTACTGGCTGAAGCAACTTTTGAAAAAGACGGTAGAATCAGCGATGATCTGTTAAATCAAACCATCAACGTGGTACGTGGTCGTAAAGGCGTGGAAATGCCTCGGCTCACAAATGCGTTTGTAATGGCTAACGGCCTGGACATGCAAACGGAAATTCGTCGTGAAAGAACCATAGAATTGGCGTTCGAAGGTTTTCGTCGCGATGATATCCGCCGTTGGAAAACAGCTAAAGAGGAATTGGAACAGCCGATTAAAGGTATTAATTACCGGGGAACTGAGTATGAAGAGTTGGAGGCATTGAATCAAGGTAATCCGGGTTTGGTGGATGAAGACGGTTTTTTGATTGTGGAACAACAGGCTAACAGAAGATTTGAAGACCCTAAACATTACTATTATCCATTACCATTATCCCAGCTTATTATCAATCCTAATCTGAAACCCAATAATCCCGGTTGGTATTAAATGATATCCACTAAGGATTAATAACCGTGGGTTATAGGCCCACGGTTATATATAAACAATATGAATCACTTAAATAAAAAAAATGAAACAGATTTTCGTAATTATTCTTTTGATTTGTACAAGTATCTCCGTCCCGGTACAAGGACAATCACCGTTGTCATCCCCAGATAAATTAATGGGTAATCGTTTTCTAACGTTCAATACTATCATTCGTGTCAACCAGATAGAAGTATCCCGTGATAGAAATGAAGGTTTAGATGAGCGTTCCATGCATACTCCGGAAAGAGTTATTGCTTTTCGCGAAGCCATTTCGTCAGAATTTCCGGAAGCCAGAATTACTTGGGCTTTCAGTTGGCTCGCATTGCACGATATGTCGGATAATTATAAAAAGATCAGGAAATTGGTAGCCGAATATCATTATAAATACGGGGATGATGTAACATTCATTCCAGGAGCCTATTTTGCGAATGCGTATAACACCAGAGAACAGGTGAATAAAGATTTGCATGAAGGTTTGGCTAAGGTGAGCGAAATAGTTGGTAATGGATTTCGCCCTAAAAGTGTTCTTGCAGGATTTATGGCTGCCGAAAATCAGCAATATTTGGCAGAGAAGGAAGGTATACATGTTTGTCAGGGTAATATATGGAGTCAGTTCTCTATTGATAATCAGGACGGTGACGGAGCTGTCTCTTACCCTTTTTATCCATCAAAAGAGCATTTCTGTAAACCGGCACAGGGTAAAGATGACTTTATTGATTGTGTAAATCTGGATGGTTGGACAATGGATTTTCTTGCAGCTCGCAGAGATGGTTTTGCCGATGGATTTAACAGCCGTATGGGAGTCGGTCCGATAGAGACGTTGTACACTTACGGGAAACTCGTTGGACTTACCCAGATGATGCATACGACAGCCATGCATTATGATAGAGGGTTCGAGTTGAATGGTTTTGCGTGGGTTACTAACTGTTGGGAATTGTCATTGCCTATAGATGTATCCGGACTAAAGGACTGGCTTAATGAAATAAAAAGAAATTGGCCTGATGTAAAGTTCATCACCCAGGGAGAATTCGGTCTGTTATGGCGGGAACATTACAAAGATAATTCTTTCAATTATCGCTTCGAACAGAAAGGTTCGGGTATCGGTGGTTCCGACTATAATTTAAAGATAAGCTGGTTTATGAATAAAGATTTCCGACTGGCTATAACAAGAGATTGGCAAAGAAATGGAAGGGAAAATGTGATCGATTTCACTAACTACACCCTGAAAGCTTCAGAACCGAAGGATATGACCCGTAAATGGAGCTTGCTTGGTGAAATTAACCAGAAACAGAGCCGACCGCAGGATAACCCCAGGCCAATCAAAGAACTTTCTCCTGAAGCAACTTCTTTGATAAAAAAATATTATCCCTATTTACTTGACAAGAAATGATCTCGACTACTGATTCGTACACATGATAAAAAGAATCGCATGAACAACAAATTTTTATTATTCATCATCTGTGTGATATTTTGCTCATGCAGCAATAAATCAACGCAGCAGATCGATCTGTCGGGCGAATGGTTTTTCGCTTTAGATTCCAATGATGTTGGCATTACTGAAAAGTGGTATGAGCATCCATTGGCAGAAAAGATTAAACTACCCGGCTCGTTACAGGAACAGGGGTTCGGAAATGACGTTGACATTAACACGCCGTGGACAGGACAAATCGCTGACCGATCGTGGTATACGAGCGACACATACGAAAAGTATCGCCAACCGGGTAATATCAAAATACCTTTCTGGTTACAACCGGACAAACATTATGTAGGAGTAGCTTGGTACCAGTGTGAAGTTCAAGTCCCTTCTTCATGGGAGAAAAAGTACGTCGAATTAGAATTGGAACGTACGCATTGGGAAACTACCTTATTTGTGAACGGTGAGAAGGTGGGCGATAATAACGCATTGCAGACACCGCATCGCTATATGATAAATAAAACAGGAAAACTGCTGTTAAGCATCCGTGTCGACAATAGGTTGAATATCCCAATAGGGATCAATGCCCACAGTGTTTCGGACCATACCCAAAGTAACTGGAACGGTGTCGTGGGAAATATTACCCTTACGGCACGTCCGACATTTCATATTGATAACATACAGGTTTATCCCGATGTAAAAGGTCAAAAAGCTAAAGTCGTTGTTTCATTTGCAGGAACGTCTGCAGGAAAATCTGCACAAATCCAAGTCAAAGGAAAAAGTTTCAACAGTGAAGTCGTAAAAGAGTTGACTCCTGTTAATGCTTCGGTTGATTGTAAAAATTCGCAATTCAGTTGTACGCTGGATATGGGAGATGATATGCTTACCTGGTCTGAATTTGAGCCTAACCTGTATCAACTTTCGGTAGAGATAAATACAGAGGAAGGGAAAGAGGTGAAAAATACTACTTTCGGTATGCGGGAGTTCAAAGTAGACGGAACGCGTTTTAGTATCAATGGAACTCCAGTGTTTCTTAGGGGAACCCTTGAGTGCGCAATCTTTCCGTTAACAGGATACGCATCAATGGATACTGCCTATTGGGAAAAGATATATAGACGCTGTAAGGAATTTGGGTTGAACCATGTGCGTTTCCATTCCTGGTGTCCACCACGAGTCGCTTTTGAAGTGGCAGACCGTGAAGGTATTTATCTGCAAGTAGAAGCTGGTGGTTGGGGATTAGTCGGTGACGGAGGTTCTGCAGACAAGTGGTTTATGGAGGAAAGTGAACGAATCGTTAAAGAGTTTGGAAATCATCCATCTTTCTGTGTACTGACATATGGAAATGAACCGGCTGGAGGGAAGCAGGTCGAATATCTGTCAAGTTTTGTAGATCATTGGAAATCCAAAGATAAACGCCGGATTTATATAGCAGGAGCCGGATGGCCATACACGCCAAATTCGGATTTTTGGAGTGCCTATGATCCACGTCTCAATTTTGGGATTTTCGGTGGCGAATTGAACAGTATTATCAATAGGGAAGCGCCAAGGTCGGATTTTGATTACAGGGAGGCTACTGCTCGTGTCGCACCTATGCCAAGCGTAAGTCACGAGATCGGACAATGGTGTGTCTATCCGAATTTTAAAGAAATACCTAAATATACAGGTCTGTTGAAAGCCCGGAATTTTGAAATTTTCCAGGAAACTTTGGGAGATCATCATCTGGGTGATTTAGCAGAGAAGTTCCTGTTTGCTTCCGGGCGGTTACAGACTCTTTGTTACAAGGAAGAGATAGAGGCTGCTCTGCGGACACCCGGTTTCGGTGGATTCCAATTACTCGATCTCCATGATTTTCCGGGACAGGGATCGGCTCTGGTAGGAGTTCTCGATGCATTTTGGGATCCAAAGGGATATGTCGATGGCAAAGAATACAGCATGTTCTGTAACCGTATCGTTCCATTGGCGCGGATGAGTCAAATGACCTGGAGTAATAATGAAGTGTTCAGGGCTTCTCTTGAAATGTCCTATTTTGATAAGCAGCCGTTAAAAAATGCCTCTATTGAATGGGATATCACAGATGCTTCTAAAAAAGTACTGGTTTCCGGAAAAGCCATTAAGGATCTTCAACAGGATAATTGTATTCCTGTTTCATCGGTGGAATTCCAGTTGTCTGAAATCAAAGAACCTTCAAAACTAACCCTTACTGTAAGGGTTGCAGGAACAAAGGTATGTAATCGATGGAACTTTTGGGTATATCCTTCCCTATTGGATCTACCGTCGGAAAAACCTTATGTAACTTCTGATTTCAATGATGCGATTACACATGCGAAAGCAGGGGGAAACGTATTGTATTGTTTATCGAAGATGGCTTTGAAGGAGGATAAAGGAGGGGCTATTAAGGTCGGTTTTTCTCCTATTTTCTGGAACACGGCATGGTCCGGAAAGCAAGCACCGCATACACTTGGTATCTATTGTGATCCAACACATCCTGTTTTTAATGCTTTTCCAAATGACGGATATAGCGACTACCAATGGTGGGATATAGTAACAGGAAGTGCAGCGATTGTGATGGATGACTTTCCTGCGGACTATAGACCATTAGTACATCATATAGATGATTGGTTTACCAACCGGAAATTGGGTTTACTTTTCGAAACTAAGATGGGAAAAGGGAAGATGATGGTATGTGGAGCCGACATTATGCATAATTTGGATAAGCGGATCTCTGCCCGTCAATTTCGGTACAGTATAGAAAAATATATGTCCTCGGAAGAATTTGATCCTGCTTATGAAATAGAATCGGATGTTATAAAAGGATTGATCAAATAAGTTTGTGATGGTCATTTTAATAAGTAAAAATTATAATTAGGAAAATAAATAACCTGATTAATAAATGGATGAGGGAAGGAACCGACCGGAATGAGGCCGTTTCCTTCCCTTTACAGATATATTTAGTTAGCCATTAAAGTCTGTTCCGATATCTGGCCTTGTAAATCTGTTGTTCTGTGTAAAAGACTACATTATCGAATCTGTTTTTTTGCACAAAAAGTGCAATAGTGTGTAAAAAAAGAAAGGAATGTGTTGCTATTCAGTAGGAAAGCCGTACTTTTGTTGTATCAATTCAAAACGAAGAATTATGGTATATTACCACTATGCAGAGCTAATTCACCGACAGGCTGAAAAGTATGGTTCGCGTTCAGCTTTAAAATACCGCGATAATGCGAGCGGAAAATGGTTGAAGATCTCGTGGAGAGAATTTTCTGAGAAAGTAATGCTTACAGCCAAAGCAATGGCTGAGTTTGGAATAGAGGTGCAGGAGAAGATCGGTATCTATTCCCAGAACATGCCTCAGTGTTTGTTTACTGATTTCGGGGCTTATGGGAACCGGGTGATCTCGATTCCGATGTATGCTACAAATTCTCCGGCGCAGATTGAGTATATCATTAATGATGCGGAGATACATACTTTGTTTGTCGGCGAACAACTTCAGTATAACAATGCTTTTAAAGTACAGAAAGAATCGACTGTGCTAAAGCGTCTGATTGTTTTTGATCCGGCCGTTAAACTGAACCCGGATGATAAGACTTCCATTTATTTTGATGATTTCCTGCGTTTGGGTGATAATGCGCATGCAGAAACGACGGTAAAGATCCGTACCAACGAAGCAAATCCTGATGATGTTGCTACTATAATGTATACGTCAGGCACGACCGGTGAATCGAAAGGAGTGGTTCTTCACCACTTTAATTACCTGGAGGCGATGCGTATCCATGATATTCGTCTGCCGATGGTAAACGATAAAGATTTATCGATGTGTTTTCTTCCGTTGACTCATATTTTTGAGAAGGCATGGACTTACTATTGTCTTCATAAAGGGGTGAAGATCGCTATCAACCAGGATCCGAAGATGATACAAAAGACATTACCGGAGGTTCATCCTACTTTAATGTGTAATGTGCCGCGTTTCTGGGAAAAAGTATATGTCGGCGTTCATGAGAAAATAAACTCTTCGTCACCTTTCCTGAAGAAAATATTCCTGAACGCAATCGAAACCGGACGTTTATATAATCTGGAATACAAGAATAAAGGTATCAAGGCGCCATTATGTCTGAAAGCTAAATTTGAGTTTTATGATAAAACGGTATTTACACTCCTGAAAAAGGTTCTGGGTATCGAGAGAGGTCGTTTATTCCCGGTTGCAGGCGCTCCATTGTCTGATACTGTCAATGAATTTTTGCAGTCTGTCAATATTCCTATAGTATATGGTTATGGTTTGAGTGAAACGACGGCTACTGTTTGTTTCTATCCGGAAATAGGTTTCCAGTTCGGTTCTATCGGCGAAACAATGCCTGGGGTGGAAGTGAAGATCGATGAAAGTAACGGAGAAATCCTTGTAAAAGGGAAGACTGTTACTACCGGTTACTACAACAAACCGGAAGAAAATGCCCGTTCCTTTACCGAAGACGGTTTTTTCCGTACGGGAGATGCTGGACGCCTGGAAGGAAATGTATTATTTTTTACAGAACGTATTAAAGATCTTTATAAGACTTCAAATGGGAAATATATAGCTCCGCAGGCTATCGAGATGGAAATGAGTAGCGATAAATATATCGAGCAGATCGCCGTTATCGGTGACCAGCGTAAGTTTGTCAGTGCTCTGATCGTGCCGTCTTATCCTCTTCTGGAAGAGTATGCTGCGAAAAAAGGGATTGCTTATAATAGCCGTGAGGAGCTTATGACCAATCATGAAATAATTCGCCTCATAGAGTCGCATATCGAAGAACATCAGAAAAATCTGGCTTCGTATGAAAAGATCAAGCGGTTCACTTTATTGCCCCAGCCGTTTACGATGGAGGGACGTGAACTAACAGATACATTGAAATTACGTCGTCCGGTCGTTCTGCAAAAATATGCAGATGAGATTGAAGCGATGTATGCTGAGTGAACTGGCGATTAATTTCTTATCTTTGCACAAAATTTAAAACAAGAACAAGAGTATGATAACATCAGACCAACTACAGAACGTGTTGGAGCGCGAGCAAGCGCTGAGGGGGTATCTTTGACATAGATGGTAAGACCATCCAGTTAGAAGAAGAAGAATTGCGTACGCAGGATCCCGGTTTCTGGGAAGATGCCAAACGGGCGGAAACTCAGATGAAAAAAGTAAGAGAGCTGAAAAAGTGGATTGAACTTTATAATGAGGTGAATGCTGCAGCAGAGGAATTGCAGTTGTCTTATGAATATGTAAAGGAAGAAGTTATTACTGAAGAAGAAGTCGATTCTGCTTATGCCAAGGCTTTGGAGTTGGTAGAGAACCTGGAATTCCGGAATATGCTTCGTGATGAGGCCGACCAGATGAGTTGCGTGCTCAAGATAAATTCCGGAGCAGGGGGAACTGAAAGTCAGGATTGGGCTTCTATGCTGATGCGTATGTATCTGCGTTATGCAGAATCACATAATTATAAAGTATCTATTGCCAACCTGCAGGAAGGTGATGAAGCAGGTATCAAGACTGTTACTATTAATATTGAAGGTGACTATGCTTTCGGTTATCTGAAAAGTGAGAATGGTGTACATCGTTTGGTCCGTGTTTCCCCATATAATGCACAGGGTAAACGAATGACTTCTTTTGCTTCTGTGTTCGTTACTCCGCTAGTGGATGATACGATCGAAGTAAAGGTTGAAACGGCTGCTATTTCATGGGATACTTTCCGGTCAGGCGGTGCAGGTGGACAGAACGTAAATAAGGTAGAATCAGGGGTACGCTTACGTTATCAGTTTAAAGATCCTTATACAGGTGAGGAGGAAGAGATTCTGATTGAAAATACCGAAACGCGTGACCAGCCGAAGAACCGTGAAAATGCGATGCGCCAGTTGCGTTCAATCTTGTACGATAAGGAATTGAAGCATCGTTTAGCAGAGCAGGCAAAGATCGAGGCCGGTAAGAAGAAGATCGAATGGGGATCACAGATCCGTAGTTATGTTTTCGATGACCGCCGCGTAAAAGACCATCGTACAAATTACCAGACATCCGATGTGAATGGCGTCATGGATGGTAAGATCGATGAGTTCATTAAAGCTTATCTGATGGAGTTTGGTGGTGAGGAAGCTTCTGAAAAGTAAAGTTTTTAATAGAATACTTGCAAAATCCGATTAAAAGTCGTAATATTGCACCCGATTTCAGAGCAACCCTCTGAAATACCGGTCCTATAGCTCAGTTGGTTAGAGCACCTGACTCATAATCAGGGAGTCCTTGGTTCAAGCCCAAGTGGGACCACGTTGAAAATCAAGCAGTTGCTAAATAAGTGACTGCTTTTTTTGTTTCTATATGTAAACATTGTGAAAACAAATTGTTTTTAGCTCCGTTTCCAAGAGCGAATATGTCGGGATTTTACAATGGCTGTTTGATTAAGGAACTTTTCAGTGAAGGGTGGGAGGGGTACCTGGCCTGCTGATAATATACGCGCTTCTGATCCTGAGATTTTTTTATTTTACATCGTACAAGCTCGCTCATGCGAAGAGGAGAATAGATTGAATGAGATAAAAAAGGAATGGCTGTAAACCATTCCTTTCTATTTAGACTATGCTATTGTTTAAAACTGAAATCCGAGTTTTAGAGATATAGCGTCTGTATTAACTTTGAGTCCACTCTCAGACCAAGCCTGATAGTTATATCCGGCACTGAGCGTCACTGCGTTTTTAGAAGATACTTTCAGACTTGTTCCGATAGCAGGTGTGAACATTAGGCCTTTTGAACCTGATACGCCCTCAGTTAATCCAATGCCCGCGCCTATATCAAATGATGCAAAAATACTCACTTTGGGAGAGACTGGTAGATATCCTTTTATATCAAAGAATATAGGCATTGTTAGCTCACCTTTAGTGTCTATGTCGCTGAGGTATGCATCGAAATTGTAAAAATAGTCGACGCCCAAACCTACACCGGCAAATAGATATTGGTTAAATCTAACGCCGTGAACTGTGTGGAGATTGACTCTGTCCAAAGAAAATGTCCCAATACCGGCAGAGTATCCGCCTAAGACTTCTCCCTGATATTTGTAGCTTTGCCCTTGTGCTCCAAGGGACAAGAAACTGCAGATAAATAATAAAATAAAGTTCTTTTTCATGATGTGTAAATTAATTAGTTAATACTAAATCAAAAACAATCTATAGATTAGAGTGTAGTCCTTGTCTTATCTACCTGTTACTATCATTTTAACGATTTCTGTATAATCTGTAGTACTAATGCTTTTAACATCGGTTGAAGGTATATACATGACAGTATACAGTCTATATCCGGATAGCTTTTTAAAGCCAATCCCCATATCTAAAATGCCGTTGTTGTTATTTCTATAAAAAGTATAAGTCCCTCCTGAATATCCTGCATATTCGTATCTTTCGCTTAAAAAAGCAGTTAGATCACTTAAATATGAACTGTCTACCATTACAGTGGAAGAAGATAGTTTATTATTATTGAAGAAATATACTACTGCTGGGGCTTTGGTGTTAGTAGTATTATAGCTTATAGAATTATAATCTTCAAGATCTGGAGTGCCATACATATTTATTATTTCACTCTTTGTCTTATTCCAATCAATACAAGGTTCCTTATATAAGTCGTAGACCGGAGAAACCTTTACTTCGCAAAGATCATCATTCGCTTTAATAAAGGTATTACCTACATGGTTTGCGGTAACCATTCCGTTGTTGGATACGCTGGCTATAAAATCATTATCAGATGTCCAAGTACATGTTGCACCATACTCTAATTTTATGGTGTCTCCAGCTTTTAGAACTACATTTTTAGGAGTTAGTCCGATACTCTCTTTTTCATCTTCTGAGCAAGATGGCAACATGAAAACAAATGCTGTGATTAGCATCATACATTGTGATAAGTTTTTTTTCATGACATGTAATTTATTATTAATAAAATCAAAAGTGGTTTCTACCAAGCTAGCTACTACTCTACTTACATGCATAAAAAAACGTAGAGCCACCGCCATACGTCATCTAGGCCTCCTACAGCCTACTTACTCAATGGTGCAGCTCTACGCCTGTGGCATAGATACACTAACCCAATGAGTAAGTCTGAAAGCCTGTTGTTGGTCGATGTAGGAGTTCGATGACGATTAGGCTCTTATGTAAAAATATTCCGTTTTCTATCAGAATATTGTGCAAATATACAAAAGGGATGAACAAAGGCAAAGGATAAATGGTAAATATTTACTATTTAGTCATCTGGAAAGATAAGCTAGTAATTGTTTGTAAAAGCTGTTACACAGACTTAACTTATATCCTTCATAACTTTGACTGTTTTATACCTTAAAACTTAACAATTGAAACAAAAGATGAAAAAATAATCTTTTATTTCAGGATCATTCCACCATCGGGAGGCTATTGGTGCAAGTGAAGAAGGTTTTCCTTTAAAATTGAACGCCATTCTATATGCTTCTGCCATGGGATAACCGCCTAATACCCGAAGAACCATTGCTGTTCTTGTTTGGATATCAAGTTCATTTTTAAGGAGTGTCCATCCACTGTGGGTATGGCGCCATGTGCTATACTTATTTAATTTTTTTCTTCTCATGTTTCTTACTTGAGTTTAATTGGTGCTCAATACAACCATAAAGGCCATAGTCAGCAGTTAATGATGTCGGTCTATTTTCTCCAAATTTACAATGCTTCCATTTATAACAGTTCCGGCATGAATGCCGGATACTATTATATTTATGATCAGGTTGAGGACGCTGTTTAATCATAGTCGAACTCTCCCCTCACTACTGGGAAACTCGTCGGAGAACAGAAATGCTCGGCGTTTATTCAGTTCTTTTAAAAATAGGGAAACGCGTTCCTTGCCATTTTGATCGATATCCTTTTTGCTCTTCAAAATTTTGAAACAAAGCCTTGCTAGAATTTCGTCTGAGTTTGCATATTCATATTTTCCACAAACGTGGTTTAGGACATCGCGGTAAAGGCAGTCTAGATTAAAACCAATTAGGTTTTTGTATTGCCGATAATACCTGTCGATTTCTTCGTCGATGAGAAACGATAAAGCTCTCTTATCATAATTTGAATTGTCATAATCCCTCAACCTAAAATATATACGGTCAATGATGTCAGGATAAATCCGTTGTAAATAATCTTTATAGCTAATGATATAAAGCTTAATTGTGTACAAAAACTTTTTCATTTTTTCTGTATCGTGCTCCTTCACACGGGCTTTTAAATTTATAAACATAGTAGTACAAACGCTTTTTCCTAAGCGAAAGGGGTAGAGTTTGCAAAACATCATATTGTTGTTGTTGCTAGGGCATTCTCTTCTGTAGTCATCGTATAACCATTCTAATCGCAATTTTTGCTGTACCGTACGTACCGCATCCGCATATATAGATATGCGGGTACGGTTAACGGGAACCAAAAGTTTTTTTCTAACGGTATTTTGTGCATCGGTACTTATCATCAGTATCTGACTTATAGATAATTTTTAATTGAAGACATTTTGCGATGTGGCTCTGAGCAGTTCTTTCTTTCACCCCTGCCGCTTCTTCATATTCTTTCTGTAATATCCCGTAATTAAGAGCTTTTTCGTCCAATACTAAGCGCATTACCTTTATCATCTTATCCTCTGCAGTGGGCTTTGGAGGTACGCTAACCAATTCTAATATGGTAGGTAGACCTTCATCGTTGATCTTAAATAGGAAATCGTCAAAGGGTATGTTACGAGTGGCAACAGCCGATGCACGGGTGTTCTCTCCGTCTTTCTGAAGCTGGATAACTGATTCACATTTCTGAGATAATATTGTTCCTAAATGACCTCTTAAATTGCTGTCAGCTAATCCTTTGTTCTCATGTAGGATAGTGGTGATATGACAATTGTATTTGCTACTTAATTCCATCAAGCACTGTACAACATTAGTAGAAGCGTCTATGTCGTTGAAATTGGCACATAAATCGACAGCGCCATCTATAACAACAAATCCAGGTTTATACTTCTCTACTTGGGTCTTGACTATTTCAATCCTCTCCTGAATGCTGCATTCACGTAGAAAAAACACTTTTAGTCGATCATGTTGTTCATTTAGACCGCACATTCGGCAGATGCGTCGAAGTGATTTTTGAACATGATTTTTCCCCATCTCGGTGTCGAACAGTAAAGCGGGTCTTTTCTCATTGCTATTCCCCGTTATTACTCCATATTCTCCTTCTAAGTATGCTGTCAGAAGCATATTTGTGAAAAAGGATTTTCGGCTTTTTTGCTTACCTCCAATAACAGAGATGTTTCCGACAGAGGCTATAAGAATATCCTTTACTGCTAGTAGGGCAACAGAATTTTCTATTCTATCTGCATAATTGATCAATAGATTATCGCCTAATGCCTCAACTGGCTGTTTGAACGCTTCGCCAAATTCCTGCTTAATCATAATTTACCTCCTTTCTTGCACTTTAAAGCCTCATCTATTTCATCTGAAAAGAAAAATACTCGTTTACCTACTTCATAGAATGGGACTTTCCCTGAGTTTTTTAACTTTTGGAAAGTGGAAGGTGCGCATCCAACATAAGCGGCACCATTCCGGATTCCAAACAATTTAATTTTGCCCTTTGTCTCCTCAACAATTGGTTGAGAAATTAGGGACGATTCTAGTGCCTTTTTTACTGCACTTTCAATCTGTTGTTCTAGATATAATTTCATATCCATACCTTATTATTAAAAAAAATGATTCGCCCCGATACTGATCAGCTATCGGTTTGATTGGTACAAAGGTATAAATTGGTTATGATATGTAATGTGTTGATTTTCTGAAAAATACGTAGTTATGCTTGCGGATTTACGTAAGCATAATTACATACCTGGATAATAAATAAAAATGGGGTCTAATTTTGTATCTTTTGGTAGTTTTGGATTAGGAAATTCCGTTTTATGATTTTTATTCCAGCCTCGAAAATTCTGAAATTTGCTTTCAGGGATATCTATGTTCAGAAACTTACAGATAAAGTCTCTTTCTGTTGTTGGACATTTCTCTCCTTGGATATATAGATCACAATCCTTTATAAAATAGTGGAGAGCTGTAAATCTTTTCATTATGTCGTTGATGAAACTACTTCTATCGCTTCCCCCTTGCTTCTTATCAGCAAATCTCGTATACTTATCAAGAGATTCGATTATAATCTCTTTTAGTGTCTCGAAGACTATTCCATTATAGAATATGAGCTCAGACATTTCGTTGTCTATCGTATCAAATCTTTTTGCAATTAGGCTTTTCTTAATTGCAGGGATGAAAGCTCTTTTCATGATAATTAGAGGCATAGGGAAATATTTAGTAGACTTATATGATTCAACTTTTTGGATCGCTCCTCTTTGGATTGTAACTTTTATTTTCTCTGCTTTTGGGGTTGCTGAAAGGCACGCTTTTCGCTCAGTTTGAAGCTTTCCGGGATTAGCATCTCCTTTTAGTATTAATCTATAAAGATAAACTTCATCTTTGTACAAATCGTATAGCAGATATAGATAAAATCTAATTTTTATAATTTCTTTATTATCATCTGATTTCTCAATTCTTCTGCTTCCTACATTTTCTAAAAAGTCATAGAACCGGTTAATTTCTTCGTAAGCGTCTCCCCACACATAAGGATTAAATTTAGAAAGAAGTTGTTTCTCTCTGCTTATAAATCCACTTATCCAAAAAGAGTTATATAGAGCTGTGTCTTTAATATCAATATATTTAAATAGAATGGTTTTTTCGTATCTAAGTAAACGAGTTATTTTTCGGGTAATGAACCTCTTGTCTATTATCCTTTTGATTGTTCTTTTTTTTAATCGTCTTTTCATTAATAATCTTTTATTATACGGTTAATAACATTGAATTAAACAAAACTCTTTTTTGAGGCGAAAAAGGAGCTATATAGCCACCTGTTACATTTTTGTTACTATGCCCCATTGCTTGGGAGATATACCGTTCTGAAACGCCTGCATGTGTCAAATTGGTGGCAAAGCTATGCCTAGCGTAGGTCATTGAAATGGGTTTTGATATTCCTACTTCTTTTGCTGCTTTTTTGAGACGGAAGCCAAAATCCGCATTTAAGTCCTTTACAATTGCTTTTATGTTGGTCGGATTAGTTTCTCCTTTTAGTAAATCCGGAAAAACATAGCTGTCTTTTGATGGAGCTGAGGCGTAGTGATTGAGTATTTCTTCCAGTTCGGGGATAATAGGTATGATAATCTGAATTTCTGATTCAGATGTAGCTTCTGTCTTTTTACGAACAAACATCAACTCTTTGCCCTCACTGTTAAAATAGTGGTCGTTATATGTGAGCAAACAAATATCCATTAGATTCATACCATTGGCTAAATATGAGAAGAGGAACATGTTTACGGCCTCACAAATCCATTTTGTTTGATATTTCTCTCGTTTTTCAGGCGTGTCGTAACCCTTTTATTTGAGGATATCTGAAACGGGAAGATAGGCCTCTGTTTTACTTCTGCCTTTTCTAATAGAAATTTTATTCGTTGCTTTACCAAATGGATATTGGCTTGGTTTTATGTGGCCTTCCGCGATGGCTTTGTTGATCGCAACTCTTATGCCGCGATGGTATATTCCGATTGTTGTTTGTGATCGTCCAGCGTCTATCATTCTTTCAGTCCATTTTTCTATCGTCTCAACTCCTATTTTTGTATAAGGAATATTGGTACCTATGTTTTTAGAAAAACTATTGTAAGCATTCTGATAGCTGTCTGCTGTTCCAGCTCTTCCCTCCTTGCGTAGAGAGTCGATAATTGACTCCCAAAGAGAAGAAAACGTTCCTTGATTACGCTCTTTCAGCACTTGTTTGAGTCGATCAAATGAGAATTGTTCAAGTGAAAACAGTTCGGTGACCTTGCTCACTACTTTATCAAAAATGTCTTCTTGGCTTTTTCTGATTATATTGGCTTTGCTAGTGCCTTTAGCTACATGGAGTTTATCCCACATTTCCAGGTCGCATTGTAAGCCTGTACGGTAATAAAAGCTTTTTCTGTTATAAGTCACTCTTACTGTAACATGAGTTTGTTCAAGCGTACTTCTAGGATCAAGTATGAGTACAATTTTTGCTCCTTCAACTTGCTTGGTGAATAATGCTTCTTTTACGTATTTTCCTATTATTGAACTCATGTGCATAAGATTTAATTATTAAGATGTTTGTGTATTCAAAAATGTAAACATTGTGAAAACATTTTTCTAATACACAGTAAAACTACATAAAACAATTCGAAATAGCAAGTGATTGATAATTAATATTATATGTATTATTTTGATACGTACAAAAACCAATTAAAACAAGGAGAAACGCTGTTTGTGTTACTCATAATCAGGGAGTCCTTGGTTCAAGCCCAAGTGGGACCACAAAAATGAAGCAATTGCATAATTTGCAATTGCTTTTTTTATGCCTTGTGATATTTGTGGCTTAGTAATTGTTTAATAATATACTTTGAAAAGCCTGATTTTGGGGCTAGCGTAGATTAATTTACATATTTTGAATTTTGTTGAAAATGCAGAATTCTAAATTGTTTCCCATAAAAAAGATTTAATCTAGAATTCTGCGTTTGGTAAAAATATTTTAGAAACCATTTACCACTTCAGCAGATGCACCGGCTTCTGTTGGCCATCCGGGGTTCTGGTATAATGGTGAGATGGTATAATCTATATTTCCACTATTCCCCGAAGATGTTATGTTGAACTGGCTCATTCCGATAGGAGACAGATAATAGGCAGCCATCCAGCCGTAACCATTATACAAATTGTTATTGTCTTTTACAATCTGATAGGGTCTTAAATAATTACTGTTAGCCGGGTTCGATACATTGGCATCTTTTGAACTACCGTCGCCGCCGGTATATTTTAATAGAGACTGTCCGGATTCGTCCATATACCAGTTTTGCATTTCTCCCCATAATTTAAATCCTTCGACAATATATTTCTGGTTGATTAGCTGATCCATAGACCTCCATCTTCTCAGATCATCCCATCTGAAACCTTCTGACATCAGTTCACATGCCCTTTCTCTGCGGATATTATACATGGTAGCATCTATTAGCTGACCGGCTGTATATGCAGAGAGCAGATGAGATTCTTTTCCCATATCTGTTGCCTGAATTGTTTTGTGGAAGTCAGTATCAATGCCTGCACGCTCCCGGAGTGCTTTCCAGTATTTTTCTGCTGTTCCGTCTACGTTACCGTTTTTTATGTAAGAAGCCTCGATATAATTCAGATATGCTTCTGCCGCCCTGTATTCAATAACGCCAGACTCCTGTACCGGGCCTGTCTTATCATCGACAGACATTGTCAGACCTTTCTTTATGTCATATCCTGTTACTGATTTATATTCTGCGGTTGTCAGGATCATTGGAGCTGGTAATAAAGCTTTGCTTCCATCTGATTTTATGGAAAGTGCTTCATCCTTGATTTTAAGGAATTGAACTAACCGGTTATCTCTATTTTGTTTGACATTCTTCAGATTTTCATCTCCGGCATATAACGAAGAAGCATAGGCAGGCATTCCATCCTTCATCAGGAAGCTATTGATATAACCTTTGGTATATCCACTTCCTGATCCGCCTTTGCTATGAGCGAATCCGTATCCCAGTCCTCCACCGATTAAGTTAGTCTCACTCCAAAACAGAACTTCCGGATACACAGATAGATCTTTATCTGTGTACATCTGTACATATGGATTATTACTAAACGAATAATCTGTTTGTGTATTTTCGGTTAATGGAATACGGTCGGCTATCTCTTTGGATGCTTCCATACATTCAGTGAGGAAGAAATTAATTTCGTTATCTATATCGATACTAAAATTTGAATTATAGTCTTTTGATACTCCCGGCCAGCCGTTTCCTCCTGGAACAAAAGCTGTCCCTTTGAAGTTTTTCAGCCATGACCCTATGTACAAAGCGGTACGCGATTTGAAGAGTAACGCTGCATCTTTGGTCAATCGGTTACGTTTTATATCGTCGGAAGCGGGAGATGACATTAGTATGATAGCGGAATCCAGATCATTCAGGATAAAGCGTCCGACCTCATTCATCGGACGGCGTTCGTTAGCTTTCACCAATGCTTCTTTGTCTGCTATGTTAATGTTGGTTTTAATGATAGGAAAATCGCCAAATTTTTTAAGTTTTTCAAAATATGCCCTAGCCCTTAACATATACATTTCTCCGATATAGTGCTCTATATCCGTTCTGCTTCCGGAAATTTGACCTGCCTGGTATTTGGGCATTGCATGGTCAAAGAAATAGTTTATGTTATATATTTCTGCGAATTCCCATTCGCCGTCACCATCGCTTACTTTAAGAATGCCTGGAACCCATCTATCCTGATCGCCTTCCGTGGCAACTTGCACATCGGTATTGTTATCTAACTTGAAGACCCCCAGTCCATAACCATCCTTATTATTTGAGTTAAAAGTATAGTTGTCATTTAACTTATAAGCATAACAGGTAATTGCATAAGTCCCTAATTGTTCTGAAGTTGAGAAATACACTTCAGGGGTGATCTTATCAAGAGGCTCACGATCGAGAAAATCGTTACAGGAAATGAGAGAAAGAACCGTTGCTAATATATAATAGACTTTTTTCATATTGATTCTATTTTTTATATCTGTAATTATAGTGTAACACTTAATCCACATGAGATCGTAGTTTTTAGTGGGGATGCTTTTCCCGAACCGGCAGCATATCCGTCCAATACTTCCGGATCGTAGGCGTCAGCTTTTAATCCGCTGATTGTAAATATATTATCTGCGGATAGGAAAATTCTCAGATTACTTACTTTAATTTTATTAATAACCTGAAGTGGAAGTGTGTATCCGATTTGCATATTTTTCAAACGGATATAGGCTGCGTTTTGTAAATACTGGGTGCTGATTTCTTTATTTTTTTTATCTCCGCTTAAAAGTGGGCGTGGAAGATAGCCGTTGACATTGGAACCAAAATAGCTATCCGTATCTGCAGCACGGAAATAATTTTGCGTTTCTTTTAATGCTGTTGATTGCCAGTACCCATTGTCTGCTCCCCAAAAATAAAGTCCGGTCAACCATACATCTCTTTTCATCGTTCCCTGAAAGAACAAACTTATGTCAAATCCTTTATAGGCGGCATTCAAGGTTAGACCGAAATTGTAGCGTGGAGTAGTATTTCCGATAATTTTTTTATCTCCGGAATCGCCTACGATACCTTTTCCTCCATCGATTTTTCCATCTCCATTGAGATCGGTATACATAACATCACCGGCTGCCCAGTTAGAGCCGAGTGCATCCTGCCCTCCGTTAGGTAGACTGGCTAAATGGTTTTTCATTTGTTCCTCAGTACGTGCCAGATCAATTGTTTCGTATCCCCAGATATCTCCGAGCATAGCTCCTTCATAGTAACGGACTTTGTTATCGCTGTCAAAAATTGTTTTAGTCGTATTGGGATATTTGAGAATCTTTGAGCGATTATCGGACAGAACCAATGTGGCACCATAACTAAAACCAGAATTCAAAACATCCCGCCAATTTAAACTGAGTTCCCAACCTGTTGTTCTCATTTTAGCATTATTAGTATAAGGCGGGGTAACTCCGGCAGTGTTTGGCAACTCTTCACCTGGGGCAACCATATCATTGGTTGTTCGCCAGAAATAATCGAATGTCCCGGTCAATCGGTTATTGAGCATTCCTAAATCCAGACCAAGGTCATAAGATGTAACTGTTTCCCACGTAAGTAACGGTGATATGGGCTTGGCAGGTTCTGCTTTATTGGGTTTTTGATTATTCAATAACCAGCCACCAGTTCCCATTCCCAGTATCATTGACGAATAGAATGGATAAATTTCTTCTGTAGCTTGGTTTCCCAGGTTACCGTACGAACCTCTTATTTTAAGTGTATTGACCCAATCCTGATTTTCTGTCATAAATGATTCATGTGCCAGATTCCAGGCAACGGAAACAGAAGGGAAGCTATTCCAGCGTTGTTCCCGGTTGAAACGTGAACTTCCATCATATCGGTAATTGACTTCTGCTAAATATCTGCCTTTGTAACTGTAGTTCAGACGTCCGAAGAAACCTACGGTAGCCCATTCATTCAGGTCGCTTCCCATTTCGTATGCAGTACTGGAAGTTGTGTTTCCTAATGACGGAATTTCAGGAGAAATAATGCCGTCTCTTTGGGCATAAATTCGTTTGTACTGGTTTAATTCTGCCTGGAATCCGGCCATCACGGTAAAAGAATGCCCGCTTTCCAGATCTTTACTGTATTGAGTATATATGTTCGGATTAAAATAGTTTGTCCGTAATGCTTCTTCTTTCACAAAAGACCGTCCTCCGTAACCGTCGTCGCGGGCCATAGCAAAATAGGAACCGTCCTCTTTCTTTTCCATGATGAGTTGAACATCTGTATGCTTTTCCGTTCTGTCAATACGATAATTGGCTTCTGCTATTATCTGCCAATCCTTTAACGGTTTGACAACTAACTGTAGCTGTTGATACAACACGTCCAGATCTTCGAAATACATACCTCCGTGATCTATCTCATTTAATTGCGATTCTTTATTGAAGATACCATCTGGAGTATATACCGGATTGGAGGGGCGCCGCCGTGGCATACTGTGATAATATACCTGGTTCATCTGGTAAGAAGGAGCCTGATAATCTTTGCGCGAGAATTTAACATTAGCATTGATATCCAACCACTCAAAAGGTTTAGCATTTATCTTTGCATTGAATGCATATCTTTTATAGTCTTCATTCCCATAATTCTGGTCACTGCCCAGATTCTGAAAATTACCGGAAATATAATAGTTCACTTTATTACCACCCCCGCTGATACTTATGTTATGTTCCTGGGAGAAACTCCAATCTTTATAATAAACTCCAAACCATTCTGTATTTCCCCAGGAGTCCAGATTCTTTTTCCAGATGCCGTTGGAGTCGTACTCTGTCGCATAATCAATTTCTCCGGAAATGAATTGCCTTGTTTTTTCCATCACGTCCGAAGTGTATTGTGCTCCGAGGCCAGCGTTGGCGGCCGCTTCGTTGAAATAAGTATTGAATTCATAACCGTTCAAGAAAGAGGGAAGTTTGGTAGGGGTAGACCAACGCAGATTATTATTGTAATTAACTGTAGTCTTTCCTTCTTCCCCTTTCTTTGTGGTGATCAGGATAACGCCGAATGCCGCTCTTGAACCATAGATAGCTGAGGCACCGGCATCTTTCAATACGGAGATACTTTCGATATCCTGTGTGTTGATTAAATTCATATCACCTTCAATACCATCGATCAATATAAGGGGAGACGATTTGGAACCTTCTCCGATACTACCGGTTCCACGGATATTGATAGAAGGAGTTTCATTCAGTGCTCCCCCTTTATCGGAAGCAATAATATTTAACCCGGGAGAAATACCTTGTAATGCTTGTGAGACATTAGCTACCGGTCGGTTTGCCAATGCTTTTGAATCGACAGTTGCTACGGCTGCTGTAAGGTTGGATTTTTTCTGTGTACCAAAAGCTACGACAATGACTTCATCGATTGCCTGGGTGTCTTCTGATAAGTTAATAGCCAGAATGGACTGATTGCTGTTAACTGTGATATCCTTGGTATTATATCCGATATAAGATACTTGTAATAAGGCTCCGGGAGTTATTTCCAAAGAGAATTTGCCATCCAGGTCAGTGATAGTTCCGTTTGTTGTTCCTTTTTCAACTACGTTTGCTCCGATAATAGGTTCGCCATTCGCATCTGTTACTGTTCCTTCCACCCGTTTCTTTTGTTGATTCACAGAAGCTTTTTCGGTAACAGTAGAGACTACAATATAAGAACCCTCTTTTACATAACTCAATCCTATTCCTTTAAATAAATTATCTAAGACCTGATTTACCGGCAGGTTTACTGCATTGAGTCCAACGTTTTGATTTGTATTAACATTTATATTATATACAAATAAATAATCAGTTTGTTTTTCTATCGTATTCAGCACTTCTTTTAGGGAAGTATTGGTGGCCTGGACAGTAACTCGCGCATTTTGCGAGTTTGAATTGACAGCATGTAATGAAAAGATCAATACAAATGCAAAGAATGAGGTTATTCTCATGATTCTGAAAAAATGTTTATGTCGTGATTTTTTTAGATAATAGGGTCCCGACAAAGATACTTTATTCATAACTTTGTAATTATTAAAGATTAATACAGTTGTTGATAATTGTTTTAGTCATAAAGCGATAGATGTTCCCGCATTTATCGCTTTTTTTCTTTATGAGCTATTTCATAGGCAATATGATTTAAAGGTTTAACATATTAATTTATATAGATAATCGTATTATTTTCATTTCGGTAGAAACGGAACTTAACGTCTCGTTGTAAGACCTGTAATATAAAGTCTATACCATCTGAAATTCTGAATTTTCCACTGCAAATATAGTTGTCCAGATTCTTGTTTTTGTTAATGATTTGTATATCATATGTCTTTTCGAATGCTTTCATCAGGTTGTTAAACGTGATGTGTTCAAAACAGAGTAACCCATCCTTCCAGCGATAAATATCATAATTCTGTATCTTTTCGACAACTAGTTGTCCGTTTATACGATTTGCTTTTTGTTGAGGCTGTAACAGGATTATATTAGAAGGTTCGCTCTTATCCGAAATCTGTATGGAACCTTCCATTAATGCTGCAGAAAATGACGGAGTGTCATTGTAGGCTTCGACATTAAACTTTGTGCCTAAAACTTGTATGTCATATTTATCGGTTTGTACAATGAATGGTCTTTTTATGTCTTTGGCTACTTCAAAATAACCTTCTCCGTCTAGTGTTACTTTCCGTTTGCTTTTCCCTTTTGTAAAGGAGGCCGGATATTTCATTTTAGAACCGGAATTGAGCCATACACTTGTCCCGTCCGATAATAAAAGATTAACTCTTTGTCCCGTCGGAACTGTGATCATGTTTATTTCCTGCTCCGCTTCCGGTTTTGTTATCCGGTAGACTTGTAAGCCGCACATGACAAACAGGGCGATAGCCGCTGCATATTTGATTAGATTGTTCAGTTGGAACATTTTTCCCGAGGAAGAATACGGTGTGCTGTTTTTCTTGTTCTGAATAAGCAGAAGATCGAAATATTTGCGTTCCTTTATATATTCCTGCATATTTTTTTCAGAAGCTTCAGCCCAATTGCAAACCTCTTCCTCTTCTTCATAGGAAGCTTTTCCTTCGAAAAAACGATATAGTATTTTTCTTTCCATATATAATAAGCACATAAGTAAAATGTATCCCTAATGGAAAAATTTACTTTTTTAGGAAAAAGATATGATAGCCGCAAATTAATTCAGGAAGATAAGAAATAAAGGGAGATAATCCTTCAGCCTTTCCCTTAATGAACTTAGGCTTTTAGAGATGTGAAATTCAATGCTTTTAGTGGATAAGCCAAAGTACTCGGCAATCTCTTTGTGGGTTTTGTTTTCGTACCGGCTCATAATAAAGATGGTACGTGTCTTTTCGGGTAGACTTTCTAATGTCTCGTCTATCAGGCGTTGTGCTTCCGAACTGAACAACTCTTCCGGATCGCAGGCTTCCAATGTTGTGATTTTTAGTCTCCTGACTCTGTCCATGTGGGCCCAGAGGTTCTGTTCGATGTCTTCCCGGATTCGCTGATTACGCAGGTAGTTAAGGCTTTTATGTTTGACGACTTCCATGACATAAGCCGGGATATTCGAATTGGAGGTGAGAGAATGCCGATTTTCCCAATAATATACCAGACTGTCGACTACTATATCTTCGGCAGTTTCTTCATCCTGAATATAAGTATTAGCAAAACGGATGAAAATTCCCTGATAGTTTGAAAACAGTTTGTTAAATTCCTTTATCTCTGAAATGTTCTCCATATCGAATGATTGATAGGGTAAAGATATATAAAAATTGAAGATTACAATATTTCTTCCCATAATCAATATCTCTTGGCAAAGGTAATGCTTTTTGTGATATATGACATATATGTCATTGAGAAAGTGGAAAAAGCTGCTGTAATTTGAATCATGCAGAACATTAAGAATGATTTGTTAATAAAAGAAATAGCACGGCAGATTAAAGAGCTTCGGCTTTCCCGGAATTTGTCGCAGGAAGATGTTTATCTTGATACAGATATACATTGTGGTCGTTTGGAACAGGGAAAGAATAATATAACTGTCAGTACCTTAAAAGTATTATGTGATTATTTTCAGATATCTTTATCAGATTTCTTTAATCGAATTGAAAAACATTTGTCAAAATGATAATTTAGCATAGGTTTGCCTGCGTTGGCATGGGAAGGGATAGAGAACGTTCTCATAGAAGCCATTCTAAATGAATGATTGATTTGCATATTCATATATTGATGTTCTTTTTGTGATATGATATCCTCATTACGATATGCCTGGCGCAGGATCCACGATGTCCACACTGTACTTTTCACGCTTCAAAGATACTTTTTCATTGGAGATAAATCCTTTCTTTACATAAATTGTCATTTTGTCAATGCAAAAAAAGCAAATATACGCCCTTTGTTGATTTATAAAATATTTCAAGTCAGCAAGATAAAAGAGTTTAAGGGAAGATTGAGTAGTTCTTCTTTAGATGTTAATCTGATATGTTAAAAAATATTACCCGCTAGGGTATTTCCATTTACCTGGTATATAAATCTTGTTTTCCTGGTAGAGTAGTGACAAAATGATAATAAGGAGAGAGAGATTGGACATATTATTTTCATTTCAACATTGCTAATAGTTTTATCCAGGTTCTTAAAATGTTATCGTGTATTATGAAAAATAATATTGCCCTCCAAAAGTTTTTATTTAATTAGGGGAGGGTATTATATTTTTTCAGGCAGAGAATGTCGGTTTTCCCAATAATATACTAAACTGTCAACTACTATATCTTCTGCCGTCTCTTTATCCTGAATATAGGTATGAGCAAAACGGATGAAAATTCCCTGATAGTTTGAAAACAGTTTGTTAAATTCCTTTATCTCTGAAATATTCTCCATATCGAATGATTGATAGGGTAAAGATAAATAAAAATATGGATAATGGTTTTTCAGGAATCTCTTTTGTCTAAATGAGGAAGTCTATTCTTTATTAAATTACAAATAAACTTAATGTATATCTGTTATATTAATAAATATAGCGATATTTGTATTTGAGTATAATGAGTTAAAAACCAATTTTTTACTGGGTTTCTTTCGCTTTTCCTACAGGCGAAGATATTCAGTGTATGAGGAGTCGTATGTGCACAAGTATGAGAACAAGTTTTTTTTCAAAGTTATTTATTATCTGGTATTTATTAACGGGGATTACAGGGATACAGAATGTATGGGCGGAAACTATTCCGGCTGCAAATGATCCCGGATTTGATAGAATAGATGATGGTATAAAATTTATTTATAGTAATTACTATGGAAAGCGTACTGATTTACAATTTGTATCTTGGGAGCCAAATCATACGACAGTACAGTCCATTGAGAAAAACGGGAATGATCAAGATATAATTAAGTTTTCTACATTTGATAACCAGTTTATAGCCTTTTATAGTGAGGAGACGAGTGGACCTAATATTAAGATAGAAACATCATCTATTAACTGTATCAATATCGATATTTATTTAAGTGAGAAAATAGATGAGCTTAATATAAAATTGCATGCTCCCAGTTCAAAACCAGTCTATGGATATACTGTTTCAATGGATAATGTGGGCAGTGAATTGCTTCCAGATAGTTGGCATACACTGAGGATTCCTTTAAGTGAATTTGAATATGTGACAGGTACGAATCAATTGGAGCAAATAAATTCTATAGAATTAACGGTTGTGGATAAGTCGGATAGTTCTGCTAAGGGGCAAGTAACAGTCTATTTAGATAATATTTTTTTCTATAAAGAAAAGAATCCTTCTCCGACATCTATCAAAGCTGCACCTGTTCCAATACGTCAAAGTTCTAATGTCAAAAACTTTTACAGCACAAAATATGGAACAGGGATTAGTTTGGAATATCAACAATGGGGTTCTCAGACTGTAAAATCCGTAGTAAAGGATGAAAATGAAAAAAACATTCTCAAATTCTCGAATTTGGGTTGGATGGGTATACAATATAATCCGGATAATAATCGATTGAATATTAGTGGAAAAGATAGATTGCATTTGGAAGTATATCCTGAAACCAATATCTCATTTGCTGTAAAGCTCATTCTTTATAAAGACAGAGTGGAGGGTATTTCGGATGAGGTTTCAAAGGAATTCACATTTGAGAATCTTACTGGCGGTAAATGGAATTCTATTGAGGTAGATCTTTCTGAATATTACGTAGAAACAGAGGATAATCAATATGTAAGTGTTATTCAGCCTTCGTCCGGAGGTTCAACTGTATACCTAGATCATATCTATTTTTATGACAGCAAACAAATAATTGTTGAAGGTACGCCCGATTTCACCGCTTATCTTCCTCCTGTGCGTAATACCGAAGATGTGGTTTCTTTATTTGGTGATTCATACCTTGATTCCAGAATTGAGGGTGAGCTTACTTTTGTTACAGATAATAAACATCAGACAACAGTACCACTGCCTACATCTATTGGAGATCGTGAAGTAAAGGCATTAGCCAAGATGAATCATATTCCAATAAATGTTCCGGGAACCGACATTAGTGCTATGGAATTTTTCCATATAGATGTATATTCAGAGGTAGAGACACAATTAACTATTACTTTGATAGGAGATGATAGTTATGAAATTCCGGCTCAGAAACTTACTGCCAATGAATGGACACGGATAGATGTAACGAATGGATTATCAGGTCCTTTGTATGGCATATATCTGTCAATTAATAGTCATCAAGGCACTAAAACCTTCTTTATCGACAATATATATTTTTATAACAAACAAGCATCTTTTACCCCAACTCCTGTTGCCGTATTTAACAATCAGTTAGGTCGTGGTGTTAACATCGGTGCCACTTTTGAACAACAGGCCGACTATCCGTGGAGTGATACATATATTGAAAAGATAAAAGAAAAAGGCTTTAAACATGTACGTCTCCCTGTCCGTTGGGATGATTATCCGGAGGGAGATCCTAGGAGTATGGATAAGGCTCCTTATAATATAAAAGCGGAATTCTTGACTGAAATACAGAAAGTCGTTGATAAACTTTTGGCTGCCGATCTGAAAGTTATTCTCAATATGCACCATTATGACCCGTTGATGGACTTGTCGGGTGAAGCCCAGACTGGTGAGATCAAGCGCTTCATGACTCTTTGGGAGCAGTTGGCTGACTATTTTCAGAACTATGATGAAAGACTGGTATTTGAAATATTGAATGAGCCCAGGGATAAGATGGATAGTGAATGGAATCATGTTTTTCCGGAGGCTATCAAAACGATAAGGCAAACATACGATTTCAGGAACGATAATAATAAAAATCGCGCCATCATGGTCGGTACGACCAATTGGGGTACGATTTATGGCCTGGAAGGTGCGAATGCTTTAGTACTGCCGGAAAATGATGATCATCTGATCGTAACAATCCATTATTACAATCCATTACCTTTTACCCATCAGGGAGCTGAATGGGTAAATCCTATGTACCCCGTCGGGTTAAGGTGGAGCGATACTCAGAGCGAGCGAGATGCTGTTACCGCTGATTTTGACAAGATAAAAGCTTTTAGTGACAGCAACGATGTTCCTATCCATATCGGAGAGTTCGGTGTTCATTATAAAGCGGATATCGATTCACGCCTCCTGTGGACAAATCATATAGCTCGGACAATTGAGAAATACGGCTTTAGTTCTGCTTACTGGCATCTGACGTCGAGTATATACAACGAATCGGTAGGGGAATATCCTTATTTACCCGATGCATTGCTGACTTATGGCATCCCAGCTAAAGCAGCAGAAATACAGTTCCTTTCTAAAGAAGTTGTTTATGATATCAATGATCCGAAAGGCAAAGTCTGGGCATTGCTTCAAAATCAGGGAGGAAATGCTAAATTGAATAAAGGCGAAGGATCTTTAACAATAGAAATAACCGATGGAGGCAATGTAACTTATTCGGTTATGACATTGTTGTCAGGCTTCACCATAGAAAAAAATGCAACTTATGAGATTTCCTTTATTGCTAAGACAACGAGTAATAACGGCGATATTTATTCGAGTTACATCGGATTTAATGATGAGCCTTATACTAAATATGGAAGTTTTTATTTTACCCCGAGATTGAATGAGCAAACGTTCTCCTATACCTTTACCATGCATCACGAAACGGATAATTCCGCTCGTATAGCATTTGAGTTGGGTAATGGAGGGGAAGCGAAGGTAACTTTAAAAGATATAACTATAAAAAAGGGTTCTGAAATAATTCCCAAGGCTCCTGTTCCATCCAAAAGTGTTGAAAATGTGTCAAGTATTTTCAGCTCACAATATAAAGTGAATTTGTATGATTTGCCGGATGATGATTCCGCATTGGATACGAAGAACCAAAAAATAATCTTATTCTCGAATTTTGCATCGGAAGCACTTTCTTTCAATGAAATATTTCCGGAAAATAAAACGAAACTTCATCTGGAAATATATCCGGGAAGCTGGTTTGATATAACTATTACTGCTACTGGAAATGGAATAACTTCATCTAAAAAAAGTTATACATTGAAACCACATGCATGGAATAGCATTGATATAGACTTAGCCGACTTTCTATCCCGGACGGGAGGAAAACTTAAAAGTATCAACTTTTCAGGTGGGGCCGGTGAAGAGCGCAGGATATATATGGATCATGTCTACCTATACCAAGAGTCGGTAACACCTGATCCAGACCCTGATCCAGACCCCGATCCTGATCCTGATCCCGACCCTGACCCCGATCCAGAGGAACCTGCACCAGTCTGGCCTGCTTCTGCACCTACTCTCCATCAGGAAAATGTGGTCTCTGTACATAGCAATCCTTATGAGAATATTAATTCTATCTTTGAAAGGGTGGATGGACAAGAAACGGAAGTGGAAATTATTACGATCAAAGGCGTTCCCGTATGGAAACTGACTAACACGAATCTGTTGGCGGTCAACGTAGGGTTATTGGATGTTTCTTCTATGGAATATCTACACCTGGACGTATGGAGTCCTTATGAAGAAACTTTGAAGATTTATCTGTCGGACGGAATAGATGAAATAGAGTTTGCCACATTACCGGTTGCAAAAGAAAAATGGCAGATCTTCCAATTTTTCTTACCTGATTTGAATATTGTTAAATATATTCGGTTTGAAAGTGATGCAAAAGGAACCTTCTACCTGGATAATCTCTATTTCTCTAAAGATCAACCGACAGGAAATGAGAATATCAGTGATGATGCTATCAGTTATAAAATTTCCAACGGATACCTGATCATTGAGGCAACCGATCTTGTTCGTAATATAGATATCTTAGATGTTTCGGGACGTTTTATTAGAAAAGAATCACCGATGACCAATATTGTGACCATTGATATTCGCTCAATAAGCAAGGGTGTCTATATTACACAGGTAGTCTGTGCAAATGGTAACAGGAAGACATTCAAATTTGTGAAGAAATAAAGTGAAAAACTCCTTTTAAACGATATTGAGGTTCGTTTAAAAGGAGTTTTTTCGTTTAAGACGGACTGTAACTTTGTTTAAAGCGAATTTTATCTCGTTTTAAACGAGATTTTAATTCATTTGATCATATCGACCGTAATATGCTTATTTTCATATCGGATAAGCTTTTCCCGTACAGAATAGTTTGAGCTGCTTTCTTCCGCTATATAAAGTTTTATCCGGAAACTTCTTTGCGGATAATTGACAAATGTCCCCTCTTTATCGTATATACTCAGTTGCTTGTTTTGATCATCCCAATGAAACCGGACAAGTGAATAAACGCCATTTTCATAAGCATAAGTTTTATTGTCGTCTTCATAAAGTTCAAAATCGGCATCTGCCCCGGCATAAATCCTTAGTTCCAACTCTTCTTCTTTTTGTTCTCCGACATATTGGACTACTTTATTTATGGGAATAATAGAACCGGCTTTTACAAATACCGGTATAACATCGAGTGGAGTTGGATATGAAATAGTTTTACCTCCCGTATAGATCTGCCGGGAATTAAAATCGAACCAATATTTACCTGTGTGTTCTGGTAGATAAACAGACTCTTTTGTGTCAGGTGTACCGATAGCTCCCTCTGTTGTATAATACATCGGCTTTGTTATCGGTTTGACCAGTAATGAGGGACCGAACATATAAGCATCAGCTCTGTTATGTACATTCCGGTCATCCGGAAAATCCATGACCAACCCGCGCATCATTAATCGGGAATTTGATGTTACCTGCCAGGCTGATGAGTATATATAGGAGAGCAAACTGTACCGCAGGTCGATCATCTTTAATAACCCGTCATAAAAAGGATCGCCCGGTTCGCCGAATTGCCATACTTCCCGCGGGACATTACTGCCGTGAGCACGGAAAATAGGGGAGAATACTCCCTGCTGGAACCATCTTAAATAAAGTTCCTTATAAGAAGGATCGGCAAGACCTTTGGTATATTGGCTGCCCCTTGTCGTTACAAAAAAACCTCCGATATCTGTTGTCCAGTAGGGTATTCCACTCATACAGAGGTTTAATCCGGCAGGTAGTTGTTTTCTGAATACATCCCATGAGGCAGTAATATCTCCCGACCATACGGCAGTTCCATATTGCTGTTGACCGGCAAATGCGGAACGGGTTAAAATTGTTACTCGTTTATTGTCCTGCTTGCGTATGTTTTCGTACATGGCTTTGGATAAGAATAAGGAATAAACATTGAGGTAACGGTCGAATGAACCTATATAAGTTTGCCCGGCCGACTTTGTTTTTTCCTCTTGTTTATCCTGGGTAAAACCTTCCCTGAAGGATGGTTCTGTGGCGTCCATCCACCAGGCGTCCACTCCTGTGCGGTATAGTCCTTTATAAAGATGTTCCCAGAAAATCTTTTGAGCTTGCGGATTGTATATATCCATGACTTTATAATCTGCCCAGGTCGGTTCGTCGAACAGTGCTCCGATCTTCTCCATATCTTTGTATACGTCTGTTTTCTTTCCGAATCCAGGCCATACGGAAAGCATCAGGCTCACATTGTATCGATCGTGCAATTGACGGATAACATCTGTGGGATGATTGAAATTGACAGTATCGAATCGAAGGCTGTTCCAATGATCGCGGTCTCCCCAGTATTCCCAGTCCTGTACGATGTTATCGAGTGGAATATGCCGTTTGCGATATTCTTTTACGACATCAATAAGTTCATCAAATGATTTGTAGCGTTCTTTGGATTGCCAATATCCGAATGCGGATTTGGGGAACATGGGCACTTTTCCTGTCAGTCGGTGATAACCGGCTACAACATCCTTCATATCGGTGCCGTAAACGAAATAGTAATCGATGGCATCGGCTACTTCCGACCAGAAGGAGGCTCCTTTTTCATTATCTTCGAACAACGTCTTGGAGTAATTATCCCATAAAATACCATATGGTTGTGTGGATAACAGGAATGGATTGACAATTTCCATATTGGCCTGTACGAGTTTAGCCTTTTGTCCCCGGTAATTCATAATACCTTCCTGATACTGTCCCAGTCCGTATAATGCTTCGTCCGGATGTAATTTGAATATCTGTTTTATCTGCCATACTGTTTCGCCTGCCACTTTTTTTTGTTCGAAAGAGCGTGCCTGTTCCTGAAGCAGCTGTTTCCCACTTTTCGAATCAGTAAAGCGTATATTTTTATCCGTATAGGAATAAGTGGCTGTAACGGACGCCGTTCTCAGTGAAATATAATTATCTCCCTTTTGTATCTGACAGTCAGGAACGGGATCTGATGTTTCTGGTATGATCAACGATTTACCTGGTTGCGAACCTAAAGGTACAACTTGTACATGGATAATTTTGTCCCGAAGAGATGAAACGGATATCTGCAATGAATCATCCGTTACACTGAATCCCTTGTCGATATTCTCGCTGTGAGAAATAGTAATATGCAAGAAACAGATTGCTAAGAATAGAGCTTTATTCATGATTATCTTGTTTATGTATGGGAGAATAAGAAAAAACTATCCTCCCATACGATCTTATTTACTAGCAGTATTTAGTATCCGGTATTCTGGTCCAGATTCGGATTGGATGCCAATACGGAAGTTGGGATAGGGAATATCCGTCTGTATTCTTCTCCTTTTGTGGATGGCTTAAAGAGCATAGGGTCTTCAAATTTTCCAAAACGGATCATATCGACACGGCGGTGCATTTCCCAGATCAATTCACGCCCACGTTCTTCATACAGGGATTCCAGGTTTAATGTTGCTGTAGTGAACAACATTTCCGGATTGTTCGGGAAGGCCCGGCTTCTGATCTGGTTCATTAGTTCAACCGCGGTAGAAAGCTCTTTTCCCTGACGGAGTAAAGCCTCCGCTTTCATCATCAATACATCGGCGTATCTGAAAACAACAAAGTCATTGTTTGCCCAACCGCCGATGGCATCTTTATCCGGATAGTATTTGATACAACGTGCTCCGACCAGACGACCTTTGTCGTCAGCTCCTCCAACATCGAATGCATTGAACCCATAAGGATCCAATACAACGTTTACTCCGTTATAGATCATCGGATTTCCCGAAGCGTCATATTGCTGACCATACAGGAATATCTTTTTCCGGATATCGTCATCCCTATAGAAGTCAAAGAAATCCGGAGCTACGCACCAACCGTTGTAAGGAGCCTGGGACAAAGAAAATGTTTTCTGATGACTGAAATGCAATGTGCGAAGGAACCAACGGTTTCCTTTGGCTTTGTTCGCATCAAAAGGAACGGAGAAGATGGGCTCTTTATCTTTTGCACCATTATCCGGTTTAAACATATCGAAATAGTCTCCGAGCTGATATTGATTTAAAGCAATGACTTTGTCACAATAATATTCAGCTTTCTCCCATTGCGGCTTACCGGTATATGTCTCTGCATTCAGGTATAGTTTGGCTGCCAGGGTGTAGGCCATACCTTGTGTGGGACGGCCGTAAGTCTGGTTGTTCGCTTCACTACTCAGGTATTCGGCATTTTCTTCCAGGTCTTTAGCGATAAAATCGAATACTTCCTGACGCGTATTGGCAGACGGTGCGGCAACGCTTTGATCGAACTTTGTCACAATGGGGACTCCACCGAAAGTATCCATCATATAAAAGTAGAACCAGGCTCTCATGACTTTGATCTCTGAGATCGTCTGTATTTTCCCGTCATTGTCAGGTAACGCTTCAAACTGGCTCAATACCTGGTTGCAGGTTCCTATCCCGCTAAAACCAGAGTCCCAGGCATTTTTTATCAGGATATGTGAAGGAGTCCAGATGTGATAGTGCATATCGACATAACGTCCTCCGTCATACCAGTCGCCACCTCGGGTGGGAACGATGATCTCATCTGTCCCCATCTCCTGCAATTCGTATAGATTGTTATCGAAAAGTTTCTGTGCAGCCACATAAATAGGGCCGGTCATAGATGCATACTGTTCGGGTGAAGAAGGGAAATTCTCATCTGTATAAGATGAATAGACCTTTTCGTCCAGATTGGTACATCCTGTAAAATTCAATGTAAATGCCAGTGCTCCGGCAATGTATATGCAATTTAGTTTCATAACGAATGATTTCATGTGATTAGACAATTTTAAAAACTAATATTTACACCTAACAGGAAAGAACGTGTCTTCGGATAGTAGTTACGATTATCGATACCCGGAGCCAAACCACTCAGACTCACTTCCGGATCTACACCTGTGTACTTGGTAATGGTAAACAGGTTCTGCCCCGTTACGTAAAGACGTAGCTGACCGATCTCTTTTATGTTCTCCATATTGAACTGATAGCCTAGTGTCAGGTTGTCCAGTTTCAGGAAAGAACCGTTTTCCAACCAGCGACTGGAGGGTTGCGGAGCTTCCATGATACCGTCTTTTACGGCTTCGTGCGAGATGTTACAAGTCGCTGCCTGGTTCAGTCTGGAAAGGTCGGCACGACTGGCGTTAAAGATTTTATTGCCGGCCATTCCCCGCAAGAAGAAATTCAGGTCCCAACGTTTATAACGAAAAGTATTGTTCCAACCGAAAATAACTTTAGGCAGAGCTTTTCCTACTTCTTTATAATCATCCGGCGATTTCAGTTTATCGACTGTCACGATTTCGCCTGCGGCATTTTCGTACAAAGTTTTCTGCTGTTCTTCGTCATAACCGACATATTTAAATGTATAGAATGTACCGATAGGCAATCCCGGTTTGACCAGGGAGACTGTTTGGGCTGTCCATCCTTCCAGTGTCATGGTTCCTTCATATCGTTCGGCGATGGATAAGTTTTCGATATTGCTATCCAGCGATCCGATCTTATTTTTGTTTGAAGAAATATTGAAGTTACTGATCCAACTGAAATCCCGGGTATCTACGGCAACTACATTTGCCATGAATTCAATACCTTTATTGGTCATGCTTGCGCCGTTGGCAAGCAACTGGTTGTATTGGTAAGGAGGAGACGGAACGTTATATTTATACAACATGTCCTTGGTCTCTTTATTATATACTTCCAGACTACCGGAAACTCTGCCGCCGAAAATAGAATAATCGATCCCCACGTTTGTCATGGAGGTACTTTCCCATTTCAGGTCCGGATTCGGATTCTGGGTTACCCCATAACTATTGATCCATTCGTCATTGTAGATGAACTGGCTGGATTGCGGGCCGTAAAGTGTAAGTGATGTGTAAGGATCGATATTCTGATTACCCGATTTACCATAGCCGATTCTCAGTTTTAAATCCTGGAAGAAGGATTGGTTTTCCATAAACTTTTCTCCCGTGATCTTCCATGCTACGGAAACAGAGGGGAACATTGCCCACTTGTTATTGGCTCCGAACTTGGAAGAACCGTCGCGACGTAAAGTTGCCGTTAATAAATACCGGTTATCAAATCCATAATTTACTCTACCGAAGAATGACACCAGTACCGATTGAGTTTTATTCGGGTAGTTCTGGAAATGAATGGCTTTATCTCCGTTACCTACCGATAGGTTATCAGCTCCGGTAGCATCCGAAGTAAAGTAGTTATTGGTTCCCCGTATACCATCGTTGTTGATGATTTTCTGGTATGAATAACCTGCCATTAATTTCATGTCATGTTTTTGGGCAAATGTTTTGGAATAATTGAGGGTTGTCTCTATCAGCTTATCTGTGTTTTTCAGGAATTCACGGATGGCATTTCCTTTACCCAGTACGGAGATATCCGTTGTTTTTTGATAATAGGCCTGATCGTATGTTTCATTCTGTATGGATGCCAACATGTCGAACCTTAAACCATCGATGATATCTAATCCGATCTTACCTATTCCTTGCAGGATGTTACGGGAACGATGGTCGCTCCGTTGTTCCAGGATGGCGACGGGGTTATAATAGGTCATACGTCCCGGTACCTGAAAGTATCCTCCGTATTGTTGGTTGGCAGGATCGTCGGACATGACCGGTGATTCGGGTAACCAGCGGGCTGCGTAATTGAATATACTATAGTCCACATGGTCTGATCCGACGAAACTGCCGGATACGGACAGGCCTATATGAAGGCGGTTGTTCAACGCTTCCTGATCTACACCGATACGGGCAACCAGACGGTCGTAATCACTATGTTTCACAATACCCTGGTTAGACAGATAGTTGACGGATGCGTTGTATTTGGTATTCTCGCTACCTCCGACCAGGCTCAGATTATGATTGTGTGAGAAACCGACATTCCGTAATAATTCTTTTTGCCAATCGGTACCGGCGCCATTCCCTTCATCGCTGGCGGCAAGCGACATGCCATGTTCTGCTAAGAATGTACGGTGCTCATCGGCATTCAGTACGTTCACCCGGCCGGATACACTTTCCAATGCTGCATATCCGCTGTAGGTTACCAGAGGTTTTCCTGTACGTCCTTTCCTCGTGGTAACCATGATTACTCCATTCGCCGCGCGGGAGCCGTAAATGGCAGTAGCGGAAGCATCTTTCAAAACGTTCATCGACTCGATATCATCCGGAGATATTAAGTTAATAGACGCTCCGGGTATTCCATCGATTACATAAAAAGGAGTTGTGGATGCCGTTAAGGACGAGGGACCGCGTAATTGCATTGTCACACTACTGTTCGGGTCGCCGCTGCTGCGGTTTACCATTAATCCAGGAACTTTTCCAGCCAGCAACTGATCCGGACTGCGTGAGATTCCTTTATTGAAGTCTTTTGCAGAAATAGACGAGATAGAACCGGTTAAGTCTGATTTTTTAACAGAACCGTAACCGACGACGACTACCTCTTCTATATTTTGATAATCTTCTTTGAGTATAACTGTCAGATCGGACTGTTTTCCTACAGGTATGTTTTGAGCTACATATCCTATATAAGAGACCTGTAGAATTGCGTTACCGGCTGTTTCCAGTTGAAAACGACCATCCATATCGGTAATGATGCCGTTGGTCGTCCCTTTTTCTACGATGTTGGCACCGATGATAGGTAAACCGTCGGGATCGGTGACGGTTCCTGTGATTTTCTTTTTATCGGCTTTCGGTTGATTTGAAAGTACGTCTTTCTGAACGATGATGTTCTTATTCTTGATCTCGTATGAAACTTTTTGGTCATGCAGTATTTGTTTTACTACCTGATCTATTGTCCCATCATGTACATCTACCTGAATGACCTTTTTCGTATCTACATCGCCGGAAGCAAAAACAAAGGAATACCCATTTTCTTCCTTCAATGTTTCCATGGCTTTTTTCACTGTCACGTTATTTAATTTGAGGTTGATGTTTTGTGCAAACGCTGTTAAATTAAGGCAAAACACTGCCAGGACCATATATATGGCCTTCTTTTTGATTTTCATAAGTAATTAGAATTAATTGTTTTAAACAAGAAATCTTAATACCGGAAGTAAAGTTTTACTATATTTGTCAATACTTTCGGAAATTCGCAGAGATGAAGTCCGGAAATTTGAATCGGGAGATTGTGCAGATCTTCCGGTTCTTTTTTATTTCAGACTCTGTTCCTCCATTAATCAGGGTCTTTTCTTTTCATGTAAATTCAATTTTAAAGTTAATAATACAGTTATTGATAAAAGCTTTTATTTTGCGTACAGCTGTACTTCTTTTCCGTTTATTTTATATTCGAGTTTGCCGGTCGAAGCCAACATATCCAATATTTCCTGAATCGTTTGTTCTTTTCGTATAAAGTTTCCGTAAAAACGGAATGTTTTTAAAGACTCGTCTTTTATATAGATCTTTACGTTATAGCTTCTTTCCAGTTCCTTGATGATATCTGGCAATAATTCTTCATCGAAGAAAAGATAACCGTTTGTCCATTCTGCGGTATACCGGGCTTCTGCCGGAGAGATCTTTAATTGGCCGTCTTTTTTATTCAGTATCGCCTTCTGATCGGGTTCCAGATAACACAGGTCATTGTTTTTCAGGTAATTTATCAGGCGGACTTTTCCTTCCAGCAAACTGACTGAAACTTCTTCATCTTCAGGGTAGTTTCTGAAATTGAATTTAGTACCCATCACCCGCAGTTCTAATTCTTTTGTTCTGATTTCAAAAGGTAATTGTTCATTTTTAGTGACTTCAAAATAACCTTCACCTGTTAGTTGCAGCTTTCTTTCTGCAACTCCGAAACCTTGTGAATAAGAGATTTTCGAACCTGCATTCAGCCACACCAATGTTCCGTCCGGGAGGTATAATTTAGTTTTTGAGCCTAAAGGAGCTTCTACTACCATTTCGGCAAATTGTTTCTTTACTTGTTCGGAGCCACTCCAATAAGAGGCAAAGGAAATGATACATAAAAGAGCAATTGCCGCTGCTCCATACATATATCTATGAAGAGAATACCTTTTGGCAACTTTTTTCTCCGATGCCACCTGGGTTTTAGCAAGGAATCGTCGAAAAGCCTTTTCTTTATCGTATTGTATCTCTTCGCCGGCTCCGATCGCCGAGAACCAGACTTCCTGCATCTGTCGGAAATATTTTTGATTTTCCGGAGAGGCTTTGAGCCAATTCTCAAGCTCGGCTAATTCTTCTGTTCCCAAACTTCCTGAAAGGTAATTTGTGATCAGTTCTTCTATCCTGGTATGTATGTTTGTAGGTCTCATTTATCGTCTTCTTGTATATATGACAGTTAGAAAAGGAGAGAGGGTAGTGTGTTCGGACAAATTTTTTAATTTAATTCCAAAAACAGCATATGAGGAGAAGCAAATACTTACTTAAATCTGCATTTAAGCGGGATATTGCGTTTTTGATATGGTATTTTACCGTATTAACAGAGATGCCCAGTTCTTCGGCTATTTGTTCATACCGTTTTTCTTCGAACCTGCTTTTCTTGAATACGACTTTACATTCTTCAGGAAGTCTGTCGATAGCATTCCTGATCTCTTGTTCGAGTTCGTTTTCCAGCAATCGTGCCAGCGGGTAATCGTCGGATGGAAAGACGGAGTTTATCCACTCACCCTGTTGATCGATAACAGAGAAACGGACTTCTCTTTTTTCTCTTTCCAAATTCAGATAGTTTATACAGCGATTGCGGACAGCCTGGACCAGATAGCTGCGCAGGGAAGTGGTAATCTCGATGGTATCTCTTTTCTCCCAAAGATGAAAAATAATATCATCGACAATACTTTCAGCCAGAAAATCATCTTTCAGGAACTCATAGGCAATCTTGCATAACAATACATAATGGTGGTCATATATGTATTTATATGCTTGATTATCTCCTGATTTCAGGGAATGAATCAAATGTAGTTCTTTCTCTTTTTCCATATAGATCTTCGTTCTCCCTGTTTCTGAAAGATGCGTTGTCGCAAATATACACGATAACTTTGAAAAACAGTTCCCCTTTTGGGCATAAGTTTATTTTGATAATTTATCAACTTGCTTCAGGGCACGATAATCAATACCTTTCTCCTTTGGACATATGTCTAAAAGAGAAAGGTATTAATAGAATTATAGTATTATTGAGAATTATAAGAACATAAGAAAGTTATTGGATGTATATATCTTGCTGAAGTCGTATATCGTTAAATGACCGTCCTATTTTTAATGTGAATTTCCCGGGTTCTACGACATATTTCATCTCTTTATTCCATAAGCCGAGGTTAGAATAAGGGATAGTAAAACTAATTGTTTTTTCTTCTCCGGCTTTTAATTCTATTTTGGTGAATTCTTTTAGTAAGGCTACAGGTGTTACTACGCTTGAAACACAATCGTGTATAAATAGAAGAGGTATTTCTTTACCTGCTAGCTTTCCTGTATTTTTTACGTTGAAGGATAGTTGAATATCCTCGTTCTTTGAAAAAATAGTATCGAGTTTCAAATTGTTGTATTCGAAGGTCGTATAACTTAATCCATGTCCGAAACAGAATGCCGGATAATCATCCGAGCGAGAACTGCCTAATCCGTAGCCTGTCCAGTAACGTGAAGGCGACTGGTAATAGTACATAGGGATTTGTCCAACATTTTTAGGTATTGTGATGGGTAATTTGCCAGAGGGATTGACTTCTCCGAATAAAATTTCGGCGAATGCCTTTCCGCCATACATGCCAGGTTCCCATATATCGACGATAGCCGGGATATTTTCAGTGACCCATTCATTGTTCAACGGTTTTCCGTTAACAATTACGGCGATCACTGGTTTTTGGGTTTTTTGGAGAGCACGGACCAACTCTAGTTGTCGGCCGTAAAAATCGATTGACGGGCGATCGGCTGATTCTCCGTAAGTGCGTAATCCCCAGTCTGATCGAATACCATAACCGCCGATCACAACCACGATGAGGTCGCAATATCTCGCTTTTGTTACAGCATCGGATATAGAATAATCGGATATACCTCCACCTTCTATTAGCAGTTGTTTTTGTAATGCCGGATCTGTAGTATTTGTTTTTTCCCTGGAAACTTTGGCTTTGATCCTACCGCTGTTACTGTAAACGACGTCGACTTCCGGTGCAATATCACGAATACCTTTCAATATGGTAGTTATATTGCTGTCAGGTTGGAAAAAGGTCCAGTCTCCTAAAATAGATTGGTTGTCTGCATTAGGACCGGTGACTAGGATCCTTTTGTATTTTTGTTTGTCTATAGGTAGTAGATTCTTTTCGTTTTTTAATAAGATAATGCATTCACGTGCTGCTTCTAAAGATAAAGACCGGTTTTCTGTTGTGGCATAAATATCTTTATCCGGATCGACATATCTGTTTTCGAATAATCCAAGTTCAAATTTGACTTTTAAAATTCTTCTTACTGCATCATCAACTCTTTCTGTGGGTACTTTCCCTTCTTTGATCAGTTGTGTCAATGGTACCACAAACTGCATCGTATCAGGTGAATACATATGCATATCCATTCCTGCATTGATAGATTGAGATAAAGCATCTTTTTGATTTTCAGCTACTTTATGTAGCGTCTTCAAATTATCCATATCCATCATGTCACTGATATAAAATCCGTCGAATCCAAATTCATTTTTCACGACATCTGTCAATAACCATTTGGATGCATGTGAAGGTATGCCTCCTATGTCATTATGTCCAGGCATAATCGTCATACAGCCGGCTTCAATTCCAGCTTTGAACGGTGGTAAAAAGTAAGAACGTAACGATCGTTCTGAAATATCTGCAGGAGCATGGTTGATACCTCCGACAGAGGCTCCTCCGGCTACCAGATGCTTCATTGATGCAGCCACTCGCTTTTGAGGATCTTCATTTTTTTGTAATCCCCATATGGCTTGCTTTACCAGTTCTCCGGAAAGGTAAGGATCTTCTCCGTACGTTTCTCCAGTTCTGCCCCAGCGAGCATCGTAAACAATATCAACGCAAGGGGCAAAAGTCCAGTGCGTGCCTGCCGAACGAATTTCTCCGGCAGCTGCTTGGGCTGCTTTTCTAACCAGGTCGCGGTTGAATGTAGCAGCCATACTGATCGATGTCGGAAATATAGTTCTCCCCGATAATGTTCCATATCCATGAGCTGCATCCATACCTACCAGGTAAGGTATTTTTAATCTTGTTTTTTCGGATAGAGCTTGGAGCTTATTGACTACCTCCGGTTCCTTCCCGGCGATCCATGCGCCGAAATCATAGTATTTATTTTTGATGACAGCCTCCATGTCCCATTCGGAAACCATATCCATCTGACCTATTTTTTCAGCTAGTGTCATTTGTTTTAATAATGCCTCGACACGTTCGTCGGTTGAGCGTGACGGATCCATATAAACAGAGGTGTCTATTTCGTTATTCGATGTACAGCTATTGACAAACAGAGATGTGACAGCGCAGGCTAAAATATATTTTATTCTTCCCATATTTATTCTTGTAATTAAAAAACAGAGGCTGTTCTTTTATAAGTTTTATTTCTTATGAACAGCCTCGTTAATTCATTTATTGCAACTATTTACCATTGGGGATTTTGTTCCAGATTATTGTTTAAATCTATTGCATCCTGGGGAATAGGCCATAAATACATATGATCTTTCCAGACTCTTTTTTCAAGGAAGATATTCTCCCTTTTACCGGAATCAGTCATTTTGGCAAATCCATACACATTTCCATTTCTCACTTTATCACAGATCCTCCAACGGATGATGTCATAATAACGTAATCCTTCGAAAGCAAATTCGACGCGTCGTTCATGACGGAGTTTTTCTCTTAGTACACTTTGTGAAGCTATTTCGATACCAGGCATGCCTGCTCTGCTACGAATTTCATTGATCAGTCGGACTGCTTCATCCGTATTTTCGTTTTTCTCAATCAAAGCTTCTGCCCGCATAAGCAGAATATCTGCATAACGGATAATAGTCATATTCTTATGACTACGTGTTGCATCAACTTCTTCTCCTTCGAGATCAACCCATTTGGTTACTAGGAATCCCGTACTATGAGGCTCTTTGGCCAAATAGTCACGACTGTTGGGATCCTCTATACCATAAACGGATTTTATAACTCCATTTACTTTCCATTCCCATCCTGGTGTGATAATGGTCGATTTCAAACGGGGGTCACGGTATTCATATTCTCCGTATCCGCCATTATCAGAGATATTATTGCGTAATTTACAATATTCGCAGTCTAACTTTTCACATTGTTGATAAGGATGTCCTCCGGCACATTCGTATTCGTCTACCAGGCTTTGTACAGGTAATAAACGCAACCATCCTCTGTAGACACTCGATTGTGGAGATAGATCACGATTCAGTGTCGTTGTTTTCAATGGGTAAGAATATTGTTTCTCAAAAATAACTTCATTGTTGTTCCCATCGGCAGCCGGACGGAATAATTCCTCGTAACTGTTTTTGACTGGGTCATTTTCATAGGCACGATAGAGTTCGTATTTACCGGTGTTCATTACAGCGGCAGTATGCTCTAAAACTTTGTCATATTGTTTTTCGTGTAAGTAAATACGTGCCAGATATGCATTGACAACATCCTCATTGACTCGTCCACTCTCTTCGGAAGGCTCTTTTTTAATATCGACCAGCACTTCGTTTAGTTCCGATAAGATGAAATTCAGAACTTCTTCCCGTGGCTGTCTGCTGGTCTCTCTTGATTCTTCAATGGTCAGCACTTTCTTTATCAGAGGAATATCTCCGAAGTAGAAAAGCATGTCGTAATAGATAAAAGCCCGGATGAAACGGACCTCTGCCGTTAGATGTGCATATTCATCTTCTGTCAGATACTCTTTGGATTTTTCCAGTCCTTCGAGAACATAATTTAAATTGGCTATCTCTTTATATCGCCACTCCTCTTTTACTTTTCCTGTATATGCGGTCCATGAACCATCAGCCATCGCAAAGTTGTCCCGCCACATAGCATTATCTGTAAACCCATCACGGAATGCTACGATCTGGTCCATTCCACTATTGTAAATTTTTACATAACATTCGTTCACCATCAGGCGTGATTGTTCTGCATTTTTCCACCATTCAGACTCTGGTATCTGGTCGAGTGGTGGTGTTGTTAGAAAACTGTCGCAGCTGTTGAATAGCATGGCTACGAATAAACATATAAATAAATTTATCTTTTTCATCGTATTTTCCTTTCATTAAAATTGAACGTTCAAACCAAAAGAATATGTCCTGGATAACGGATAACTGTAAGCACTTCCGGACTCCGGATCATATCCGGGAACGAAATTGTCTATTGTGAATAGGTTGGATGCCGAGAAGAATACACGTAAATTAGAAAAACCTGTGCTCTTTATCAGATTATTTGAAAAATTATATCCGAATTGTAAGTTTTTCATGCGTAGATATCCAGCATTGATCTTCCAGAAATCAGAAGTGGCATAATTGAAAGATCCTTGGACATTGTCCAGTATTCGCGGATATGCGGCATTGCGATTATTTTCTGTCCAATAATCCAGTTGATGCTCAAAGACCGGCCCTTTCCCTGAGTCGCTTAATGGTTGTACACCTGGGCCTCCCATGATATAGTCTTTTTTACCAATGCCCTGGAAAAAGACACTGATGTCAAAACCTTTCCATTCTGCATTTAACCGTAAACCAAATAAATAATGTGGTGCGCGGTCTCCTAAAATGACTCTGTCGTCGCCATCGATCTTCTTATCTCCGTTTTGATCTTTGTATTTTATATCTCCGGGTTTATTTTTTATATTTTGAAACGGAGATTCAGCAATTTCCTCTTCCGACTGGAAAAAACCTAATGCTTCATAACCATAAATGGAATTCATCGGTAATCCTACGTCTGTGTAACCCTCTTTCCAGGGGCCGGTTCCCGCTAAATCTTTTACTTCATTTTTGTTATTAGACAAATTAGCCTGAATGCCGTAATTTACATTTCCGATCTTGTCATTCCAATGTAACTCCAGTTCCCAACCGCGATTCTGAACTTTACCTATATTTACATTCGGTTTGTCGAAACCATATTCCATAGGAACAGGCAATCCGATTAGAATATTACTGGTATTTTTTATATAATAATCGAAGGTAAGTCCTAATCTGTTTTTCAATAATTGGATATCTGTACCGAAATCCAGCATGGTCGTAGTTTCCCATCCTAATTCCGTATTTCCCAAATTCTGTAAATAACCTGTTTGGATCCATGTGTTATTTAAAACTGTATTACCGATACCGATTGTCGTATAACTGGGATAGAGGCCTAATCCGGATGAGGAGCCAGTTTTACCCCATGTCGCACGTATTTTCCAATCATCCATGAAAGAAATGTTATTCATAAATTCTTCACCGGTTATACGCCAGGCAGCTGCGACTGACGGGAATGTAGCCCATCTGTGTCCTTTTGCGAATCTGGATGAGGCATCTGAACGAATATTGAATGTCAACAGATATTTTCCTGCATAATCATAATTGATACGTCCGAGAAAAGAAGCTATAGCCCAATGGTCTGCATTGCCGTCATTACTCCAGTTATCCATGGAGCCTCCGGTTAAAACATGTACCAGATCGGTAGGAAAACCATCTCTATAAGCACTGATCCAGTTTGATTTTTCACTCTCTTGCTGATAACCGGCTAAAATATCCAAAGAATGTTTGCCTATTTGTTTTTGATAGGTTAATAATGCCTGAAGGTTATAATAGGCTTTATAGTTGCGGCTTTCATCGAGTGAATTTTGTTCCAGGAGGACATCGTCTTTAGAGTTATAGTCAGTGATATGGAACTGTCGTTTCATTTTTGAATCGTTGTTAAAGATATAATTGACATTGGCCAGTCCCGTTAATTTTAAACCATCCAGGAACTCATAGCTTATTTTGAAAATACCGGATGCATCGTGTGTATCATTCTGCCAGTTACCGGATTCATATAAATAGGCTAACGGATTTACGATACCATTGGAATTATAGGCATAGCTTCCATCGGTATAATAGGCAAGATAGGTCGGGTTCATCTTATAGGTATCGATTATGATTCCATCGAGACCTGTCCCGTCGGAGGTCCCCATGGTTTCGCCTTTTTCACGTAGGATGTAACGCATATCGAAAGAGAGATTGAAACGTTTATTGATTGCGACATCCACATTAGAACGAACATTGAATACATTTTGGTTTACCTCCGGTATAACTCCGGTCTGATGGTCGAAGCCTCCGCTTAAGTAGTATTTTACACTTTCATTTCCTCCGGTTGCTGCGATGGAATGGCGTGTAGTAATGCTGTTTTTAAACATTAGGTCGAGCCAGTCTGTATTTGGATAACGGTTCAGATCTTCGCCGCTTGAGAATTTCCGGATATCTTCTTCGGTAAAAATATCTGCTTTACCCAGATTTCGTTGCGATTCGTTTCTTATGCGTGCATATTCGGCCGAACTAACGCTTTTAGGCATATTGGTAGGCGTGTTTACACCGATATATCCATTGTATTTGAATGTTGGTTTGGCACTTTTTCCGCGTTTGGTCGTTATGAGTATAACCCCATGTGCAGCACGTGAACCATATATAGCGGCAGAAGCTGCATCTTTTAACACGGTTACACTTTCAATATCGTCGACGTTCAGATAGTTGAATTCTCCGGGAACACCATCGACCAATAACAGAGGAGAACCTGCATCGTTTAATGAAGTGGCTCCACGCAATTGAATAGTAGAAGCTGTTCCAGGTTTACTGGACTGGACTATATTCAAGCCGGCAACTGTTCCTTGCAATGCATCAGTTACTGTCTGAAGAGGTCTGTTTTCCAACATTTCGGCTTTCACGGAGCTGACGGCAGTTGTCAGATTCCCTTTTTTTACTGAACCATAACCTACAACGACTATTTCGTCGAGTGTTTCTATATCTTCCTTTAAAGTGATTTTCAGCTTATTTTCTCCTTTAACTGCGATATTTTTCTCGGTGTATCCGATATAAGTAACTGATAGGATTGCATTGGATGAAGTTTGTAGAGAAAAGTGGCCGTCTAGATCTGTAACCGTTCCGTTAGTAGTTCCCTTCTCTACTACATTAGCACCAATTATCGGTTCGCCATTTTGATCGATGACTGTTCCGGATATCTGTTTCTTTTGCTGTGTAATAACCGGTATCACGATAGTAGATTGTTTCTCAAATAAATAGATCTTATTGTTCTTGATCTCGTAACTCAGATTAGTATCGGCTATCAACTTTTCCAAGACCTGGGCTACATCTGCATCTTCAACCTGAATACTTACCTTTCTGTCCAGATTGACGATCTGCTTACTGTATGCTATGCTCAAGCCTGTCTGTTTGGTGATGACAGATAACACTTTCTCAACCTTGACGTTGTTGAGTGACATAGAAACCCGCTGAGCAGAAGCTTCTGCTGTAAAAGTTAACAAGGAGATGACCAGAAATAAGAATGTCAGTTTCATTGCATTCGGGATTTTCTCAATTAATATTAAAAGGTGCCTGGGGATGAGGCACGAACAATTTTTTTTCATACTTTTGAAATGAATTTATGTATTAGAAATTAATTTGAATTTCGGTACGCGGATAACCGGGAATGTGGGGACATTTCCGGTTATTTTTTAAGTTTGTTATGTTGTGTCGTTCATGTATGCTCTCTATTTTTAAAGGTTAAACAAGTTGATGATCTCTCTTTATATAGTAGACACACGGTGGCAGAAAAAGTATGAGTGAAAAATGTAAAAAGTTTTATTTTTTTCGTTCTATTCTTATAATACCTTCTTCTTCAATGAATTGTACCGGAGTTATTTTCTCGAGATCTTTAAGGATTTGTTTGATATCCTGGTCTGTCGAGGTTAATGTATAGTTGTAATAGAGCACCGATGAGTCGGCAATTGTGAATTCCACATTATACCAGCGTGACAAGGTTGCTATTACTTCAGATAAGGGAGTATTATTGAATATAATCTGATTATTCTTCCAGGCAGAAGTGTGCTCTATGTTTTCCGGGCGGGATATTTTACAAACGCCGCTTTTCCGGTTGTACGTTGCTTTCTCTCCCGGTTTCATATGAGCTAATGAACTGGAATTGTTAGCCAGTACCACTTTCCCTGTTTCCAGAGTAACAAAGATATCCGGATCAGTCGCGTATGCCTTTACATCGAATGTGGTACCCAGTACTTTAACATTGACATCTTTCATATCGACAATGAACGGGCGGTCCTTGTTCGGGGAGACCTCGAAGAATGCTTCCCCTTCCAACTCCACTTTACGTTCGGAAAAGCCGAATTTCCGGGGATATTTAATACGTGTTTCGGCATTGAGGGTGGCTCGCGAACCATCCTGGAAGATCAGTTGCATGCGTTCACCTTTAGGTACATATATTTCTTCGTAACCAGAATCGGTGAAAAGATCGATACGTTTATCTATGTACCAGAATTGCCCGAGGAACAACAGTAATGGAATGAGAATGGCGGCTGCACGGAAAATGATCCGTTTTCTTTGTTGCAGGTGGATTTTCTTCATGATGAACCGGTACATTTCGTCTGTAGGAATGGACCGTTCTGCATACAGTTCTTCGTTGCCGGGCTGTATCTTTTCCATATCTTCATCCATTAGTGACGACAAATATCGGGAGCCTTCGGGAGTGGAGAACCAGCGGATAACCTGGCGTGCTTCTTCCGGAGTGGCGGTATTGTCGAGTGTTCTGTCGATGATATGTTTATCTGGTGTTTTCATTTTCTTATTCCTGTTTTCTTAATTGACACATAACTGGACTGTTGGTATGAGTCTCTATTATTCTTTTTTCTTTTTCAGGAGAAAAAGGAGGAGAGTAATAGGATTAACAACTTCTCGAAATGTTCCCTGAGCAGTTTGATGGCCTGAGAATAATGGGTTTTGACTGTCGGTATCGATATCTGCATTTTTTCAGCAATCTCCTGATTGGATAATCCTTTTTTCAGTTTGTACAGACAGACGGCTCTCTTCTGTTCCGGCAGGTCGCCGATAGCCCGGTATAACTGTTCGTTCATTTCTTTTTCTTCCAGTCTCTCCAGTATTTCGTTTTCATACTCGATTGTCTCTTGTGCCAGTTCATAATTTTTTTCTAACGCACTATAGTTATTCCTGATCTCGTTCAACAGATAGTTTTTCAACATGGTGTACAGGTAATTTCTTAGGTTGATCTGAATGTTGAGGAGTGTACGCGACTCCCAGAGTTTCAGGAATATTTGCTGGACGGCATCTTTGGCGGTATCGTTATCCTTTAAATATTTGAAAGCAACGACATAAAGCAATTTATGATACCGTTCATAGATCGTAGTAAAGGCCCTCTCATTTCCTTTTTGCAAAAGAATAAGTAACTCGTCATCGGTTTGCCCGGATATGGAGAGGAACCGCTTGTGCATATAATAGTATCTCTTTTAGATTTTATGCAAATATAACTTTAATACGAAACTTTCCAATCACTAAACTCTAAACTTAATTGTTCCCACTGTTCTTTTTTAACGGTTTCTTCCCGTTCTTCCTGCGGGTTTGAAACCGAAAGGCCGAGTAGCCGGATCGGGTTTGTTTCGTAATCGACTTCTTTCAGCAGTTGCTTGGCAAGAGGGAGGATCTCGTTTAAAGTAGTCAGTTCGCGAGATTGGGTAATACTTTTTGTTTTTAAGGTGAAATCGTGGAATTTAATCTTTAATGTCAGTGTGTTCCCTTTGAAACCTGTTCGTTGCAGGCGGCCGATCAGTTCGGTCGCTACATGGTAAAGTTCGATAATGACGGACGACTGGCGGGAAATATCTTTTTCCAGCGTATGTTCGCATCCTACGGATTTACGGATACGTATGGCTTCTACCGGGCGCAGGTCTATTCCACGGGAACATTCATAATACAGGATACCTGCTTTCCCAAACTGACGGGTAAGCATTTCCTGTGAACATTCCCGAAGTTTTTCTCCGTTATGAATACCTAGCGTATGCATCTTTTTGGCAGTGACCGGACCGACTCCCCAGAATGATTCGATCGGTAGCCGGGCGATAAAGTCGAGGGCCTGTGCCGGATGGATCGTACAAAGGCCGTCCGGCTTCCGGTAGTCGGATGCTATTTTTGCCAGGAATTTATTGTAAGATACGCCTGCTGAAGCAACCAGGTTCAATTCCTGTCGTATCCGTTGTTTGATCTCTTTGGCTATATCGACGGCCAAAGGTATTTGCTTTTTGTTTTCAGTGACATCGAGAAATGCTTCATCCAGCGAGAGGGGTTCGATGATATCCGTATATTCATGGAAGATCTCATGGATTTGATGCGACACTTCTTTGTACACACTCATTCTGCCCGGAACAAAGATAAGGTTCGGACATAACCGTTTGGCTTTTTGTGAAGACATGGCGGAACGGACACCGTATTTACGCGCTTCGTAACTGGCAGCGGCGACCACACCTCGTTCTTCCGAATAGCCGACAGCCAACGCTTTTCCACGCAGTTCCGGATTGTCCCGTTGTTCAACCGATGCATAGAATGCATCCATATCTATATGTATGATTTTACGTTCCGTATAACCTCCTTTTCCTAAACAAAGATACGTAAAAGGGAGGAGATACCGTATAGATTTATCTCTACATATCTTTTGCAACACTAAATAGTAGTCTAAATCCTTCAGACCATTTTTTATGAATCAACCAATCTTGAAAGTTTAAATCGTGATTGTGATTCTCTAAAACTCGATCCTGCTATATCAAAAGTGTTTCACCTTAATGAAACAACTGTTTCTGCAGTAAGAAACAACTGTTTCATTAGGGAGAAACACTTCTTTGTAACTAGCCGCTTAGAGAGTGACTCCGGATTTGAAGATGGCAATTTCCCGGTATCCTTTCCTTTCGTTGTTTATGGAACGTCCTCCGGCAACTTCCAGTATGAATCGGATAAACTGTCCGCTGAGGGTTTCCATTGATTCGCCTTCCACTAACGTTCCGGCATTAAAGTCAATCCAGCCGGGTTTGTTTTCCGATAGAGTGGTGTTTGTCGATATCTTGACAGTAGGGATAAAGGTTCCGAAAGGCGTTCCCCGTCCGGTGGTGAAGAGCACCATGTGGCAACCGGAAGCTGCCAATGCAGTGCTGGCTACCAGGTCGTTGCCCGGGGCGCTTAACAGGTTCAGTCCGCGGGTGGTTAGCCGGTCTCCGTACATGAGGACATCTTTTACTCCGGATTTGCCGGACTTTTGCGTGCATCCTAATGACTTTTCTTCCAGTGTGGAGATCCCTCCGGCTTTATTTCCCGGTGAGGGATTCTCGTAGACCGGCTGCTTGTTCTCCAGAAAATAGGCTTTGAAATCGTTAATCAGACGGACGGTCTTATTGAATAACTCTTCTGTAGCGCAACGGTTCATCAACAATGTTTCCGCACCGAACATCTCCGGGACTTCCGTTAAAACGGTTGTTCCTCCCTGTGCAACCAGGAAGTCGGAGAATACGCCCAGCAACGGATTGGCCGTAATGCCGGAGAAGCCGTCCGAACCACCGCATTTTAGTCCGACGCGCAGTTCGCTCATGGGAATGGCTGTCCGTTTATCGGCTGAGGCGATTGTGTATAATTCCCGCAGGATATTCATTCCTTCTTCGTGTTCATCCTTTACCTTCTGGCAAACCATGAAACGAATGCGTTCGGTATCATATTCTCCCAGAAACTCACGAAAAGCATCCGGTTGGTTGTTTTCACAGCCCAGACCGATGACCAATACAGCACCGGCGTTCGGATGTTTTACCATGTTCCGGAGGATTTTGCGGGTATTCTCATGGTCATCGCCTAGCTGGGAACATCCGTAATTATGCGGGAAAGCTACGATCGCGTCTACGTTTTTTCCTTCCGTTTCTCGTCGGAGAGCTTCTGCCAGCTGGTTAACAATGCCGTTTACGCAACCGACTGTCGGGATGATCCATATCTCATTGCGTATGCCAGCTTCGCCGTTTTTACGCAGGTAGCCGTTAAAAGTTAAGCCTTTGTCGGGAATATGCAATGTTGTATCCTGCGGTTGCCAGGTATAATCCTGTAACCCGTCCAGATTTGTTTTTATATTCTTCTCGTTTATCCAGGTTCCGGTAGGGATATCAGATCGGGCGTGTCCGATAGGGAAACCATATTTAATAATATGATCGCCGGTTACAAAATCTTTCAAAGCCACTTTGTGTCCTGCCGGGATATCTTCCCGGATAATGACTGGGCGATCGCCCACTGCTATCTGATCTCCGGTCGATAGTGGTTCTATGGCTACGACGACATTATCGGCCGGATTTATTTGGATATACTTTTTCATCAGAGAATATCTTTTACTACTTCTCTCATACCTTTTGCCTGAATCGCATTCAGGTAATGAATAACCCGTTCTGTCAGTCCGGGAATCCGGTTGAGGTCTTCGCCCCAGATTTCTTTTGTTGCCAAAATGTTTTCAGCCACAGTCCGTGTAGAGTTAGTTGCCCAAAGTTCCTTTATCAGACTTATCGTTTTCGGATCATCGTTGGGGACAATCTCAGTTCCATCTGTACGTTTACCGCCTTTGTAATAGGTGAGGATCGCCGCCAGTCCCAGTACAAGCCCTTCGGGCAAAACACCTTTGCGTTTCAGATATTCTTTCAGTCCGGGCAGGTCGCGTGTCTGGTATTTCGGAAAAGAGTTCAGCATGATGGAAGTGACCTGGTGGTTGACAAACGGGTTATTGAAGCGGTCCAGTACATCGTTCGCAAACTGTTCCAATTCTGTTTTAGACAGGTTCAGTGTTTCCATCAGTTCCTCAAACATCACTTTCCGTATATATTTTCCGATCACATCATCCTGACAAGCATCCCGTACGATGTCAATTCCGGAAAGGAAAGCGACAGGCGAGAGAACGGTGTGCGGTCCGTTCAGCAAGGTCACTTTTCTTTCGTGATAAGGGGCTTCGGAAGGCACGAACAGCACATTCAATCCGGCCTTGTCTGCAGGAAATTCCTGGGCTATTTCCTGTGGGGCTTCAATCACCCAAAGGTGGAATATTTCGGCTTGTACTACCAGATTGTCGTTATACTGTAATTTCTCTTTGATAGCATCGATCTCTTTTCGCGGGAAACCGGGGACGATACGGTCGACTAAAGTGGCATAAACGCCACAGGCTTCTTCAAACCAATTTCTGAAGTCTTCACCCAATTGCCAGAGGTCGATGTATTGGTAGATTGTCTCTTTTAATTTGTGTCCGTTCAGGAAGATCAGTTCGCAGGGAAAGATGATCAACCCTTTGTTCTTATCTCCGTTGAATGTTTTAAAACGGTGGTAAAGCAATTGTGTCAGTTTACCGGGATAAGAAGAGGCAGGAGCATCATCCGGTTTGCAGGATGGGTCGAAAGCGATACCTGCTTCCGTTGTGTTGGAGATCACGAAACGCATCTCCGGTTGTTCAGCCAGTTGAATGAATGTTTCGAAATCGGTGTAAGGGTTCAGTGAACGACTGATCACGTCGATCAGTTCAAGGCTATTGATCGTTTCTCCTTTGTCCAATCCCTGCAGGTTGACATGATACAGGTTATCCTGTTTGTTCAGCATGTCGACCATTCCCTTTTCAATGGGCTGGACAACAACAACGCTACTGTTGAAATCCGTTTGGGTATTCATGTTCCGGATGATCCAGTCAACGAATGCCCGGAGAAAATTACCCTCTCCAAACTGTATGATACGTTCCGGCCGGGTAGTGACCGGAACGTTCTGCCTGTTTAATTCTTTCATTTTGTTTTTATCTGTTTACGACGAAATTCCGTATCTGGCATTCCGTTCCTAAAGAATCGGGATTCTTTTCTTTAGAGATACGAAGTACCAGTTTATGAGCTGTATCGTCTAATTCTGTTTCCAGCATATATACCCAGGGGATATAAAGATATTTACTCCATTCGGTAAATGTATCGAGTTTTTTGAATGGGGCACCGTCGATGCTGTATTCAAGGATACCTGCTGTCGGACCGGGGGTACAGAAGATACCGATCGCTTTTCCGGTGAAGTCGAGCGTCAGCTTATCACCCGGACGGGTTGCCTCCAGCATGGGGATATCTACGAAACCTCTTCTCTTTTCATACGTATTATCCGCACGCCAGGAAGGAACGTATTTCCAGCCTTTATTCAGTTTGGCCTCTTTCAGGTCGATGAAGTCGCCACCGTAATAACTGTATGCGTCGAGCGGTTGTTCCGGTATTTCATGGGCTACGACCGGCATGTCAGGAGTGATCCCTTTCCACATCGTATCGAACAGGTGGTTGATTGCCGCTGCATAGAATTTATGTCCGAACGGCAGCGGGTGGGTTCCGCCGAACTGTTCCCAGGTAAATTCGCCGTCCTGCATCCGTTCGCCTATTTCCTGAACAAGGTTGACAGACGGGATCAGATAGTGGTTTGCCACCCGTTCGTGATTCAATATTACGTCCGGTTGCTGTTTTTTTGCAACCATCGGGATAAACGGGTCATAGATGAAATGCAACATAACGATATCCATTTCCGGATTGCTTAGTAAAGCATGGCGCACTTCGCCTTCCATTCCGCGTACCTGTTCTAACGGGGTGAAATGGTTTGTATGGTCATTCACGGCCGCTTCAACGAACAGCAGATCGATCTTTCCTTTTGACAGAATATCGTTTTGCAGGCGGAAAGATCCCGGTGTGGTTCCGGTAGAACCGATTCCGGCCTCCACAAACTCGAAGGTCGTATAAGGGAAACGTTGTTGCAGTTGTTTTTCGATCATATTCTTCCAGCCGTTCATCTCTGTGATGGAACCGCCCAGGAATGCAACACGTGCTTTACGTTCTTTCTCAAACTTGACAAACGAGTTCTGCAGGCTGCCGCGCACGTTGTAATGCAGATATTTCTCATATTCCGGCTGATGGCGGAGAATGAAGTCCACGACCGGTTCCGGATTTTCCAGGCTATGTGGGTGATGGTCTACTCCCGGTTTGATGATCACTTCTACCGGACCGCCCAGTGCCAGGTAACGAGAACGTACTATGTCCATATTCTCTTTGAACGGAACGACTTTGTCGGCATCTCCACAAACGCTGATGATTGGAATACCGGCTTTTGCCAACGGTTCCAGGTTATCGACCGGGTTGCCTTTGAACGAATTCATTTCTTCGTCTGTCAGGTTCCATTCTTTCAGCAGGTCATTCCATAACTCTGCATTTTTCCTTCCCGGCCAACTGAAAACGTTACAAACCGGAGCATCTATATAAATGCAGGCGATTTTATCCGTATTTTTACTTGCCCAGTTCAATGCATATAAACCGCCACGGCTGAATCCTTCCAGAGTTACCTTCGGAGAAAGTCCGTAATATTCTTTCATATATTGATAAAACTCTGTACCGAGTGCCACTGCACGCGGGTTTCCGTAACAATGTGTCACATCATAATAGGCCACATGAAATCCTTTTTCCAGCAAAGCTTTGTCTACACTGGGAAATGCGTTGAAGAAAGCCGGACGCCATATCCACGGGTTACCTTTGGCAGCCTGTTTAGGCACTACTACGATCGCATCACGTCCTTTAAACCGGAAATCATAGCGGTCGCATCCGTTCCATTCGCTCTTGAGCCCGGGGAAAGCCTGCATCTGATGAGATGTATCTTTACCCGTGATCGCTTTGTAAACGGTTGCGGCAATTTTATGTGCACCGGTTGGATCGGGATGGACATTATCCGGAAAATGTTCCTGCATGCCATTTAATGCCGTATGCAAATCAATGATCGGTAGTTTATTTCTTTTCGCCACCTGTTCGATCACAGGAATAACACCGGCAGCAATGATACTGTCATTGATACTCGCATTGCTGACATAGGCTTTGGGAGGGTAACAGAGATAGATTTTCGGTTTTGAAGGGATTGCCTTAAACGCATTGATCATTGTCTGGATATCTCCGGGAAGTCCGGCCTTGTATTTCCAGTTGAATGATTTGGAGTCGTTTGTTCCCAGTTTGATCACAACGATGTCGGGATTATAACTGAGGGCGTCTTTGAACATTTGTTCCTTCATGTAAGGATAATCTCCTTTCATTAGCATGGTACGGGCACTGAAACCGAAGTTGCGTACCTCATAGTCTTTCCCGAGCATTTGTCCGAGTACTGACGGATAACTGTCGCGGTCGCGGTTGGCTATCCCGGCTCCGAATGTAATACTGTTTCCTACACATGCCACCCGAATTACTTCAGCGGCTTCCTGCGCCCAGCCGTTCAGGCTGACGATCAGAAATAATACGATTAGATTGATTAGCTTTTTCATTGTAACTTATCTCGATTCTTGATTTATATCTGTCAAATATGGTAAAAGCCTTTACATAACTTTTACAACAAAGTTTTTTTCATATCAAATTGTAATTCCGCGAAGGTAATTATTTTTTTAATATGTCAGAACTTTACAAGAATACGAAATATTTTACCCGGGTCGGCACTCCATTTCTGCATGGCGGCAAAGGCCTCTTCCGGTGTTACTATTTGAGATATCAAATCCTCCCGTGGACAACTGTCTTGCTGAAGATAGCGGACTACAGCCCTGAAATCTTCCGGTAGTGCGTTGCGTGAACCCCGGATATCCAATTCTTTCTGTACAAAATATTTAGTCTGAAAGGTTACTTCGCTTTTAGCATAGCCGATACATACTACTCGTCCGGTAAAAGCGACTTCATTTACAGCCATTATATAAGTAGCAGGACTGCCTACAGCTTCGATGACTACATCTGGTCCCAGCCCCTCTGTTATTTCCAGCAAACGTTCATGTATATTTTCTGTCTGTGAATTGATGGTGTAACGGGCACCGATACGTTTGGCTAGTTCCAGCTTCTCATCGTCCAGGTCCATGGCAATCACTGTCGCTCCCCTTAAAGCAGCACGCACGATTGCCCCGCAACCGATCATGCCACAGCCGATGACCAGCACGGTATCGATGTCGGTGACCTGTCCGCGTGAGACTGCATGAAATCCTACGCTCATCGGTTCGATCAGGGCACAGTCGCGGGGTGAAATACCGGGAGCCGGAATGACCTTCTGCCAGGGTAGTGCAAGATATTCTCCCATGGCCCCATTACGTTGTACGCCGAAAGTCTCGTTGTGCTCGCAGGCATTTACCCGTCCGTTGCGGCAGGCAGCACATTTTCCGCAATTCGTGTAAGGATTGACTGTCACGCTCATGCCCGGTTCGAATCCGCCAGGAACCCCGGGACCTACACTTTCGATCACTGCTCCGACCTCGTGACCGGGAATGACCGGAAGCTTTACCATCGGGTTACGTCCCAGGAAGGTGTTCAGGTCGGAGCCGCAAAAACCAACAAATTTAATTTTCAGGAGGACTTCACCGCTCTTTGCCTCCGGCTTCGGTATGTCGACTACCTGTAATGCTGCGGGAGCGGGAATTTGTATTGCTTTCATATACATTATATATATATATTATAAATTAATCGACAACTTTATAGCCTTTCCATCCGTAGTAGGCACAGAAAAGAAAGCAAACCAGCGGAATCAGATAAGCGATATAATAGACTGCTTCGAAATGATGCATCACATAAGCTGTCAACTGCGGCAGACAGGCATTTCCGACAATTGCCATCACCAGGAAAGCCGAACCGCTCTTGGTATTATCGCCCAGCCCTTTCAAAGCCAGTGAGAACTGTGTCGGATACATGATCGACATAAAAAACGATACGGCCAGCATCGCGTATAATCCGACCATGCCGCCACATAAAGCGATCACTCCGCAAAGTATGACATTGAGTAGTGCATAAACCAGTAACATATCCTGTGGCCGGAAGCGGACCATCAACAGGGTGCCGATCCACCGTCCCAGCAGGAAAGCCAGCATATACAGGCCGAAAAAAGTAGTAGCAACCGACTCCGATAATCCCGCATAACTACAGCAGTAAACCAGAAAAAGACTGTTGATCGCTGTCTGTCCTCCGTTATAAAAGAATTGTGCGATTACTCCCCAGCGCAGATGCGAGCGTTTCAGTACGCCGAAGTCGATTAGTTTTCCCTCTTTCTCCCCTTGATGCTCCTCATCCTGTATACGGGGGAGTTTCGAGACAATGAAAACAACTGCAATGATCAGTAATAAAAGTGCTAATATAAGGTAAGGCTGTTTCATCGAGTCCGTCTCAAATTGAATGTAAGCATTCCAACCGCCGGGATAATCGATAGGGAGGGTTTCGCGGGTGTAATGATTTCCGCTTAAAACCAGTTTGCTGAGGAACATGGCAGAGATAAAGGCTCCTAATCCATTGAACGACTGTGCCAGGTTTAACCGTCTGGGGGCCGTTTCCGGATTTCCCAGTACCGTTACATATGGGTTGGCTGCCGTTTCCAGAAAACACATACCTGTTGCGATGATGAAGAAGATACTTAGATAGGCCCAGTATTCCTTTAATATGGCGGCCGGGAAGAACAGTAATCCTCCGAAAGCAGCCAGAAGCAGTCCGAAAACGATTCCTGCCTTGTAGCTGTAACGTTTCATGAACATGGCGATCGGGATCGGGAAGATGAAGTAAGCCAGCCAGTAAGCCGTTTCGGTAAATGACGCCTCGAACGGGTTCAGTTCGCAGGTTTTCATCAGCTGCCGGATCATGGTCGGCAGCAGGTTGCTGCTGATCGCCCACAAGAAGAAAAGGCTGAATATCAGAGCCAGAGGCAATGCGTAATTTCTTTGTTTCATAATATATCGTATTAGGGTGTGTTCATTCGGACATATTTTTGATATAAGGTAATTCGATAAGTTCTCTGAATCCGTAGAAAGAGGCGGCATTTTCTCCCAGGAAGCGGTCTTTCTCCGATTCAGACAGTTCATTGGTTTTCAGGATAAAATCGTACGACATCCTGTAAGTAATAGCCGTGATCGTGCGGGGATAGTCGGATCCCCACATCAGTTTATCCATACCTATCCGATCAGCAGCTTCGCGTATCGCTTTAACGGCGCCGGGGAAAGGATAAAATTCGTCGTTGAACAACCAGGTAATACCGCCGGATTCGATACGGACGTTCGGGTAGCGGGCCAGGCTGATCTGCGCCAACCAGTTCGGCCGGGTAACCATACCGAAATGTCCGATCGCAATTTTTAATCCGGGGCATTCCTGTATCACCTCTTCCAGTTCACCGGTCTGGCTGTCACCATCAGCCAGGTCGATGGAGAGGATCATATCGTTGTTTTCCATAAAACGAAACATTTCCATCATTTCGTCACTATTCAGGTAGATTCGTCCTTCTTTAAGCAGGAGGCGCTGTGCCGGAATCTTGATTGCCCTGAACCCGCGTGCTGCCAGTTCACGTGCCTGTGCAGCATAGCCGGGGCGACGAAATTCGCAGAGGCCGCAAACAAAGAACCGGTCGGGATACCGATTGGCAACCTCCAGTAAATAATCATTTTGCATGCCGTCGATAAACTCTTGTGTAATAACGGCAGCCGAAACCTGTGCATAGTCCATGTTCGACAGAAATATTTCCGCCGTATTCCTGCCGTCGATGATAAAGGGAGGGATCATCTGCCGTATTTCGCCCATGAAGAGTGAACGTCCGTTGGCAAGTGTCCGTACCGGCATTCCATCGACTACAGTGTCCTGTTGAAGCCAAAGATGCGAATGGGCATCTATAATCTTTCTGTTCATGAGTTACTCCAGCTTATACGTTTCTGGTCGCCGATAATCTCCTGTACTTCGTGAACCAGCTCCCAGTCGATCGGTTCTTCTATATATTGGATGTTTTTCCGGACGTTATCCGGGTTTGCCGAACTGAACAGGGTTGTTGCGATTCTCGGATTGCTTACGGAGTATTGCATGGCCAGCTTTTCAATCGGATAACCTTTTGAAGCGCAGTGCTGCACCGCTTTTTGGCAGGCTTTAACCAATGCCGCCGGTGCCGGATGCCAGTCGGGAACACCCCGTTGTGACAATAATCCCATGGAAAGGGGGGAGGCATTGATGATGCCGATCTGTTTCGATTCGAAATAATCGAAATAGTCGGCCAACTTATCGTCGTTCAGGCAATAGTGGCAGAAATTGAGTATAGTCTCTACCGTTCCTTCCGGCACACGGTCGACTACCCATTGCAGGTTTTCCAGTTGCAGGTCGGTGATACCGACGTGTTTCACTATCCCTTTTTCACGTAGCTCCACCAATGCGGGTAATGTTTCGTTTACCACCTGGTTGAGGTCGGCAAATTCGATGTCGTGAACGTTAATCAGGTCTATGTAGTCCAAGTGCAGGCGTTCCATACTTTCGTAAATGCTTTCGGTGGCCCGCCGGGCAGAATAATCCCAGGTGTTCACACCGTCTTTACCGTAACGCCCTACTTTAGTCGACAGCAGGAAATGGTCGTGCGGAATATCTTTCAACGCTTTTCCTAATACTGTCTCCGCCTTGTAATGCCCATAATAAGGAGAAACGTCGATAAAGTTCATCCCGTTTTCAATGGCAGTGAATACAGCTTTGATACTTTCCGCTTCACGGGTTTCGTGAAATACGCTTCCAAGGGAGGATGCTCCAAAACTTAGTACGGGAACTTTCATCCCGGTTTTTCCGCAATATGAGTACTTCATGGTTTAAATAGATTGAGTTTGCAATAGTCCAAAAGTATAGCTTTTATGTATTGATTATAACCGTTTTGTACATAAAAATCTACGCAAAGGTTTGCGTGGCAGGTCCTGTCGGATCGTTATTATCCCGCTATGAGTATTGCATATCACAGTTGCGTTTCTTTTGTTTCACTATTGGATTCCGTTTGTTTCACAGATGGATTTCTTTTGTATCACAGCTGTGATACGAATAAAGAATCGGGTATAAACGGCTCGATGTCGGTATACGATAGCATCTATCTCGGAGGTAATCGCTTGTATCTGCCGGAAAAAATATATATTTGTCGGACCTAATCGGATTTGTGATGCCTAAGAAAAGACACATATCATTGAAAGACCTGGCGAAAGAACTGGGTGTTTCCGTTTCTACCGTATCCCGTGCGTTGAACGACAGTTACGAGATCGGTCCTGAGATGAGGGAACGTGTGAAGGCGCTTGCCGAAGAATGGAATTATCGTCCGAACCCGTTTGCCCTTAGCCTGCTGAAAAATACACCGCGTATTATCGGCATTATCGTGCCTGATATTGTCACTCATTTCTATTCATCGATCATCAGCGGCATCAATGACGTGGCGCGTAAGAACGAGTATTCCGTCATTATTACTTCCTCCTATGAACAATACGAACAGGAAGTGCATTGTGTGGAGGACCTGGTGAATATGCGGGTGGAGGGGATATTGGCCTGTCTATCTCAGGAAACGACCGATTACGCTCATTTCCTTTCTTTGGAGGATATGGATATCCCGCTGGTCTTTTTCGACCGTGTCTGCCTGACGAATACGATCCCTTCGGTTGTTGCCGATAATAAGGAGTCGGCGCGGGTGGCTACCTGTCACCTGTTGGAGTCGGGTTCGAAACGGGTGGCTTTCCTGGGTGGTTCCGATCATTTGGCGATCGTCCAACAACGCCGTGACGGGTATGTAGAAGCTTTGAAAGAATATGGCTTACCGGTGGAGGATGACCTGATTGTTTGTAAAAAGATGACTTATGAGGAAGGACGGGAAGGATGTAACCGGTTACTCTCGTTACCGCAACCGCCGGATGCTATTCTGGCAATGAATGACACACTGGCTTTTGCTGCCATGAAAGAGATCAAAAAACACCAGCTCTGTATCCCTGCCGATATTGCCCTGATCGGATACACCGACGAGCTTCACTCCAACTATGTGGAACCGGCCCTGACAGCCGTTACCCATCAGACCTATAAGATGGGGGAGGAATGCTGTAACCTGCTTCTCAAACAGATCAAAAAACGGGAGAAGCCCCGGCAGATTGTCGTTCCTACCCATTTATCAGTACGGGAAACTTCCCGGAAGAATATGAACACAGTCGGTATTCCCTCATCCCTCGTTTGAAGCACCTTGGTTCTGCTTCTCAAAGTCTTTCGGTGTCATCCCGAACTGCTTCAGGAATATCTTACTGAAATAGGAAGGAGAGTTGATGCCGACCAGATAACAAATTTCCCCGATCCGGTGCTTGCCGTCGAGTATCAGTTCTGCCGCTTTCTTCAGGCGGATGAGGCGGATAAAGTCGTTGGGTGACAGTCCGGACAGAACCTTTATCTTACGCAACAGGCTGGAACGGCTCAGGAATAATATTTCTGCCAGTTTCTCTACGCCGAAGTTCTCATCCGTGATATTTTTGTGAATAATAGCGATGATCCGATCCATAAATTCTTTATCGGCCTTGTTCATCTGCATATTATTGACCGGGAAGAACGGACGTTTGGAGAAAGCCTCGCGTTCTTTTTGACGGTTGTTCAGGAGGGAGAATATCTGTGTCGCCAGGTAATTGAATGAGAATGGTTTCTCTACATAGGCTTCCGCACCCAGGCGCAGGCCGGTGATCTTGCTGTCGAGGTCATTCTTGGCTGTCAGGAATATGACCGGGATATGGCTGAGTTCAATGTCCGCTTTCATCTCTTTGCACAGTTCGAGACCGTTCATGACGGGCATCATAATGTCGCTGACGACAATATCTATATGATGTTCGCGCAAGATTTCAAGTGCCGCCTTTCCGTCTGGAGCAGTTTCCGTGATGAACAGTTCCTGTAACTTTTCGGAAAGGAACGAACGCATGGTTTCGTTGTCTTCTACGAGCAGGAGCGTATAGTTCCGGCCTTCGGCGTTGACAGTGGTACCTTCTTCAGGGAAAATAAATTCTTCCTGAATAACGGCGCTTTCCTGTTGCCGGACTTTTTCCTGGACAAGAGGTAGTGTCAGTACAAATGAATTACCGTTAACTTCGGTGTCGAGCCAGAGCTTTCCGGAGTGGAGCATTGCGAGCGAGCGGGCTAACGGCAGACCGATACCGGCACCGGTCGATGCTCCCTCTTTCTTATTGATCTGATAGAAAGGTTCGAATATCTGCTGGCTGAGTTCGGCCGGTATCCGGTTCCCGTCGCTGGTGACACGGATACTGAAGGTCGTTTCTTCCTGCCGCAGTTCGATCCGGATCGTATGGGCTGAATATTTCAGGGCATTGTTCAGCAGGTTACTCAATATCTTGGTGACGGCTTCCTGGTCGATGGCTGCCGTGATTTCTTCTTCGGGAATATCGACGGATAATTCCTTATCCTGTTGTAGGATGGTCGGTTCGAAGCGTAAGATCGTATCTTTCAGCAACGTCGTGACGTTCACCCAGGCAAAATCCATTTTGAACTTATTGGCGCCGACTTTCCGGAAGTCCAGCAACTGCCCGGTCAGTTCGAGCAGGCGTTTGGTGTTCTGGGCAATTACGGTTAGGTTACGTGTGATCTTGCTGTCCTGGATATTCATATCGAGGATTGTCTCCAGCGGACCGTTGATCAGTGTCAAAGGGGTACGTACCTCATGGGCGATCTCGGTAAAAAACTCCACTTTGGCTTCGTAGAGTTCCTTTTCTTTGGCTATTTCGAAAAGTTTCTGCTTTTCTTCCATCTGCCGTTCCTTACGCCGTTTGTACCAACGGAACCATCCGTATACCAGGTATAGTACCAGTATCGTATAGACAAAATAGGCCCAGGTAGATAACCACCAGGGGGGTAGGATGGTGATGCGGAGCGATGTGGCCGATTGACTGTCAGCCCCTTCATCCTGCGTCGCCTTGACATGGAAGATATAATTGCCCGGAGGAAGTTTGGCATAGGATATATTCTGATTGCTGTTCGACTTTACCCAATTATGGTCCAGCGGTTCCATCTTATAGAAGCATTCCTCGCTGCGTGCCGACGAATAGGATGGTATAGCCACGTCGAAACTGATGTTCGACTGGTCGTAGGGCAATACGATCCGGTTCGTATGCAGGATACTTTTACTCAACGGCGAGCGAGGGGTATGCACTGTTACTTCCTTATTATATATGCTGAATTTAGTAATATAAACCGGCGATATGAAATCGCTCTGCTGGTCATCGTCCGGATTGAAGGCGATCAGCCCGTCGATCGTCCCGAAGTAGAATTTCCCGTTGCTAGCCTTCACCCCCGAATTGTAGTTGAACTGGTTGCCGATCAGTCCGTCCTGTACGGTAAATACACGGATATCACCGGTCTCCGGTTTAAATTTCACAAGCCCTTGGTTGGTACCGAACCAGAAATTGTGATTTTTATCTTCCAGTATCTTATAAGCTACATCATCGGGTAATCCCTGTTCTTTGGAGAAGGTGGTGAAATTATCGTCGGCTTCATTATACCGGCAGATGCCACCCCGGTCGGTAGAGAACCATATCTGCCCTTTGCTGTCCTCCATAACGGAACTGACGGAATTTGAACTCAGGCTGTTTGCATCTTTCGAGTCGTTAAAGTATTTCTTGAACGAGTTGTCTTCCGGTGTGTATTTCCATACGCCGCTTCCCATGGAAGCAAGCCATATCCGTCCTTTCTTATCTTCCTTCATACATACGATCCAGTCGAGCCCTATTTCCGGTATCCGGGTAAAAACCGAAGAACCGGCCTCTGCTCTGGATAGTCCCCATGCATTCCCGACCCAAAGGCGCCCCTTGCTGTCGATCAGCTGGGAATAGACGCTTTCTTCATCGAGATTTAATTGCTGGTGGGTGTAGTGTTTGATCGAATGGTCGGATATGTTAATAATGTCCAGCCCGTATTTGAATAAGCCGCAGTATACTTTCCCGTCGTGGATGCTCAGGGATTGAGTCATGAGATGGTTCTTCCTGTCGGAAGCCGGATAGTCGATCTGCGTTACTTCGCCGGTTGCCGGATTCAGAATATTGATGCCGTTATCTTCCGTTCCGATCCATATATTACCGTCGGGAGCTTCCGCAATCTCACGGATACGCCGCGTATTGAGCGATTTTTCCGAACTGGAAGGTACATATTTCTCAAACAACAGTTTATGATTCGGCAGGTAGTTGACACCCCCGAACTTAGTACCGAGCCAAATCCCGCCTTCCCTGTCTTTATGAATGCAGAAAATGATATTATCAGAGAGGCTGTAGGAATGCATCAGGTCTTCTTTCAGATGAATCACCTCTTTGTTCTCTTCATCGACAATGAACAGGCCGGCGTGTGAGCAGACCCAAAGTCTTTTCTTATCAAAACAAACTACATCACGTAATATCGTATGATGCACGCCCGGTGCTTTCACTGTTTGCAGGACGTTGGTAGCCGGATTGTACTTTTTCAGTTCGCCGTCATGGACTGCCAGGGCGATCCAGTCACCATATTCGCACATGGCGAAGATATGTTCTCCCATCAGGGTATTACCCTCTTTGTCGGTATGGTATTGGGTGAATGAATCCGTTTTCGGGTCGTAACGGAAGATGCCGACTCCTGTTGTCCCGATCCACACTTCTCCGTTTTCTCTTACACAAATGGCTCCGGGGCTTTCCCGTTTGATATTGTCTTTATTGGTGATGGCATAATAATATAATTTCTCGTCTTTATAACGGAATGCACCCTGGTCAGGGATCAGTATCCAGATATTCCCTTCGTGGTCGGAAGTGATTTTAGCTACCCAGTTGAACATTTTCTCTCCATTCTCTGCTTCCATGTCAATGAAAGAGAATATGTCATGGACCGGATCATAGATATATACACCCCGGTCGGTGCCCACCCATAACTTCTTATTTTCATCTTCGAAAAGGGCGGATATATTGTGATTGCTTGTCCCTGCAATATAATCGTCGCAATTGATCGTACGTATAGAGGTTCCGTCATAGCGGTTCAGTCCGTTCTTCGTTCCGAACCACATAAAGCCGTAACTGTCTTGCAATATTACTTTTACCTGACTTTCTGATAAACCGTCTTCACTTGAAATATGTGAAAAGTAATAATTGAATGGCTTTCTGTTTGCGGCATATAGCCCGGACAGACAGAAAATCATTAGCAGAAGGTATAGAATAGATTTTCTCATAAAGACAGCCTGTAATGTGTTGTGTGTTTTCTTCATACAAAGATGATGAAAAAAAACATAGCACCCAACTCTCTATGAAATCATTTCCTGATTATATTCTCGTATTACTGTATGTTTCCAATTAAATGTAAATAATCGTGTATTCGCACACACAATATGCTTTGTAATTAAAAAAAATGATATATATTTGCCGCAAATCATGAAAAACCAGTAAGAAATGAGCACATTAGGCAATGTTGGTCAGAAAATGACCCGGTACAGATGGACGATCTGTGCGATGTTGTTCTTTGCGACAACAGTAAATTATCTCGACCGTCAGGTCTTATCACTAACCTGGGATGAATTTATCAAACCCGAATTTCATTGGAACGAATCTCACTACGGTACGATCACATCTGTATTTTCTATTGTATACGCTATTTGTATGCTCTTTGCCGGTCGCTTTATAGACTGGATGGGTACAAAAAAAGGATACCTCTGGTCGATCGGTGTTTGGTCGGTGGGTGCCTGCATGCACGCGTTATGTGGTGTTGTAACGGAACATTATGTAGGAATGAACAGTGCGGCCGAGCTGATCGGCGCAACGGGTGATGTAGTTGTTGTACTGGCGACTGTCAGTATGTATTGCTTCCTGGTTGCCCGCTGTGTGCTGGCCTTGGGTGAAGCCGGAAACTTCCCGGCAGCAATTAAGGTAACAGCCGAATATTTCCCGAAGAAAGACCGTGCTTACGCGACCTCTATATTCAACGCCGGTGCTTCTATCGGTGCCTTGATCGCTCCGCTCAGTATTCCGCCGTTGGCTAAATGGCTGGGATGGGAAATGGCTTTTATCGTGATCGGTGCGCTTGGTTTTATCTGGATGGGAATGTGGGTGTTCATGTACACCACTCCCGAAAAGAGTAAACATGTGAATGCAGCCGAATTGGCTTATATCGAACAGGATAAGGATGAAGACGGCGGAATTGCAAAAACAGAAGAAGAGGAGAAAAAGATCGGTTTCTGGCAATGTTTCAGTTATAAGCAGACCTGGTCGTTCATTGTCGGTAAATTCATGACGGATGGTGTATGGTGGTTCTTCCTGTTCTGGACTCCTTCTTATCTGAATACACAGTTCGGGATCAAGACTTCCGATCCGTTGGGAATGGCATTGATCTTTACGTTATATGCGATTACGATGCTCTCTATTTACGGGGGTAAACTTCCGACTATATTTATCAACCGTACAGGTATGAATCCGTATGCTGCCCGTATGAAAGCGATGCTGATCTTCGCTTTCTTCCCGTTGGTCGTATTATTGGCGCAGCCGTTAGGTACTATTTCTCCCTGGTTTCCGGTAATTTTGATCGGTATCGGCGGTGCGGCTCACCAGTCCTGGTCTGCCAATATTTTCTCTACGGTAGGCGATATGTTCCCGAAATCTGCTATTGCCAGTATTACCGGTATCGGTGGTATGGCAGGCGGTGTAGGTTCGATGATCCTGCAGAAAGTGGCAGGTAACCTGTTTGTCTATGCTGATGAAACTCACATGACGTTTATGGGATTTGAAGGAAAACCGGCCGGATATTTTATTATCTTCTGCGTATGTTCTGTTGCTTATCTGATCGGATGGGTGGCTATGAAGGCGTTGGTTCCGAAATATAAGGTGATTACGTTGGAGTAATTAAAGATAAAATAAGTATTAAAAATAATAGCGAACGTAGATGATACAAGTCTGCGTTCGCTTTTTGTTTTTAGCTTATAAGAATGCTGCCGCCTTACTGAATATATTGTTGAACTCCCGGTTTACGAGTGTCTGGTCGATCTTTGCCCGGAAAGGGAACGGTATCTGATGCGAATAAGAGAAAGGAAAATCCAGTTCTTCCAGTATTTTGTCGGATGCTTTACCCAATGCCTTGATCACTCCGTTTGTAGGCATGACGACATCTTTCTTCAATGAGATCGCTTTGATCCGGTTACACGCTTTCTGGAAAAAGGATTCGCGGTATTCCTGCAGAACATCCGGACGTATCATAGCCTTGAATGCCTGTTCGAGAAAATCATTCCTGAACGAAGTCGGTAAAGAACGGTTTTCCAGAAAGTCGTGACGATAAAAGCGTTGCAGGCTGTCGAATGCATCCTTGTCCATAATATCGCGTGCGTTACCATCCATCTCGCTGAAAATGGAACCTCCGCAGAACATGAACAGGCGGGTATCGTTGAACATTTTCTCCGGATTACTCAGTAATAATACCTGCGACAGCAATGCGCCGATGGAATAGGCAAACAGATTGATGGAGGTGTCTTCTTTGAATAGAGGATGTCTTCCGCTCTTGATCTCATAGACCAGTTGCCAGAGGTTATACACCGATTCGCGCCCTGAAGCATAGAAACGCAGCGGATTTATCGACAGTCTGCTACTCAACGTAATATTGGCGAAAGTGGAATTGACCAGGTTGTCTATTTCCTGTTTCCGTTTACCGACCCAGGGTAACACGGTTCGCGGATTGCACCAGCTGCCCGGTGTCCGGTTCATGTGGAAAGCGATCGGGAAAAGTATGACCGGCTTTCCGGTCGACTCGGTCAGATATTCGGCCCAGGTCAGGTATTTTTCCCAGGTTCGTTCGTTCAGTCCGTGTAGGAGGATAATGGCTTTGTCGCGCTTCTCTTTTCCGGAAGGAGCGAATACGGTATAATTGAATATTTTATTTTCCTGGATATGGTCGTCGGTGACGGAACAGAATTCTGTCGTGGCGAGCTCTTTCTGGAATTCGTTAATTTCGCTGGCACCTATTGTCTGCGTAAAACGAAAGGGAGTTATTTCCAGGCGGCTCTCTTCCAGGCGTGCCTTTTTATCATACGAGAAAAGGCTGTTCAGCTGTTGTGTGCGAAGTGAGATATCCATAACAATCGATTTTTGATGCAAACAAACACTATTAAAACAATCCTTGCAAATAAATGGTTCCGGCGAACTGCGGCAGGGGCATAAACCCGAATAGTGGGGTGAAATTTTTATATGCGGGGTGAATGTTTCGGGATTTACTATTACATTTGTTACCAAATAAGAGGCAAAAGATATGGGAATGCTCGGTCATAAAATACCCGCTTATATTTATGGGAAGTCGAACATCGTTCGCCTGGTTCTGCTGTTACCTTATTCGGTTTTACGTTTCTATTTTTCCTATCAGAAGAAAGAACGGCTGTTGAGATTGCTGGCAGAGGATCGGGCAGAGGCGGCAAACAAACTATCGAAAGACTGAACAATTGATATTGCAGTGAATAAAATATCTCTATCTTTGTATAATTCATAATGTAATTGTGAATAAGCGGGGATACAAGAAGACTCTTTTATTTAGTTTCGTAAATAAGATGAAAAAACTACTGATATTGTTGTGTTTTTTGTTCATTCACCAAGTTATTTATCCGGTTTATTTTAAGCATCTTGGTATGAGTGACGGATTATCGCAGGTCTCTGTTATGTCTATTTATCAGGACCAGCTGGGACGGATGTGGTTCGGTACGCGTGAAGGGCTTAGTGTGTATGACGGAGAACGAATGCGGGTATACAAGGGATGGGAGAATCCGGACCAGGAGAGTTCTATAAATGTTTTGTTAGGGCATGAATGTGACCATCTGGTCGGTAACCGGCAGGGAGATATTTTTTTCAGAACATGTGATTCTTTGGTGAGGTATGATATCCGGGAAGAAAAGTTCCATGTGATTGGGAAATATAAGGCAAAAACGGTCATATCCTCAAATGGTGATATATGGACGGGGTATGATGGCATGATTTGCCGTTATGATGAAAAAGGGGATAGTTTATTGCTTTATACAGAGGAAGATATACCGGATATTTCCAGTTTGCTGGTCTCTGGAAATAAAATTTGGGTTGGAACGTATGAAGGATTATATGTGATTGAAAAAGGAGAAAAAGCACGTTGTCTGGTTGACGGACCGGAATTTTACCGTTTATTTGAAAGTACTTCAGGTGAAATATGGGCTGGTTGCCGTACCGGAGGACTGTATAGGATAATGCCGGATGAGAAGGTCGTCTGGTATTCGGATTCTAATGCGGAACCTTACCATATAGAAAGCAATCAGATACGGAGTTTTGCAGAAGATAGATTTGGGAATATCTGGTTCGGAACCTTTTTAGGATTACATAAATATAATCCGTATACAGATAAATTTACTGTGTACCGACAGGACCATCTACCGGGTAGTCTGTCTCATTCTTCCGTATTTTCTGTTTATATAGATATGCAGGCAACAATATGGGTAGGAACCTATTATGGAGGTGTGAACTATTTTAATCCGGAGAAGGAAATTTTTGCTCATTATACGGATAATCCTTTTCGGAAAGAGTGTTTGAATTATTCTTTTGTCGGCCATTTGGCTGAGGATAAGAATGGTAATATCTGGATATGTACCGAAGGAGGCGGGTTGAATTTTATGGACCGTAAAACGCGTACATTCAAATATTTTACTGCGGGACCTTCTAATTCTGTCTTACAGAATAATCTGAAATGTATTGCGTATGACGAAAAACGGGATCAGTTATATATTGGTACGCACTATGGAGGACTGACTCGGTTTGATATAAAAACCGGTATTTTTCATAATTATTTGGATGATTATGAGAAAGAAGATGTGAAACCGGATGGTATTATTTTTCACACGATGATTCATAATGATAAGTTATATGTGAGTGCAATGAACGGGACTTTTGTTATGGATCTTGGTACGGGTGAGTTTAAATGGTTATGTAGAAATGCACAGAATTTTACGATTGATAAGGAAGAGAATATATGGATTATGATCGGAACTTCCCTTATCAGGATTAGACTGGCTGATCCGGAAAATCAGAAAAAATATTTTCTGCCTCAATACGGTATTCAATTTGAACCTAAACGGATTATTACGACCAATAGTGGCGATATTTATTTTGTTGTTTTGGGAGGAGGTTTATACCGGTATGATAAACAATCCGATTCCTTTATCCATTACTCACAGGGAAGCGGGCATTTGTTAAGTAATTACTGTTATAATGTTGCGGAAACAAATTCGGGAGAATTACTGGTTACCAGCGATAAGGGTATTACTTTTTTGAATCCTTCCAATGAAAATACCCGGTTTGTGACATTGGGAACAAATTTGCCTATCACTTCAATTGCGGATGGATGTGGTATTTTGGTTTGCAGAAATAATGAACTGTTTGTCGGAGGAAATGACGGGCTTGCCTCTTTCTTCCGGGAAGATCTGGATCAAAAGGAAAAGAATTATTCTTTATATTTCTCGGAGCTGTATATCCATAATAAAAGAATATATCCGGGGGTTGTTTCGGGCGGGATCTTGAAAGAGTCTTTTCCTTTTAATAAGTCGATTCACCTGAATAATAAACAAAACAATCTGATCATAAATTTTGCAACTACTAATTATATTGATATTCAGAAGAATAATGAATATCAATATAAACTGGTCGGTTTTGATGAAGATTGGGTATCCTCTTTTTCCTCCAGTATTTATTATACGAATCTGGATCCCGGGGAATATAAACTGTTGGTTCGTGAAAAGATTTTACCGCAGCACTTGATGAACCGACGTGAAATTTCTCTGAACATCCTGATTGCACAACCTTGGTATAATACGGTCTGGGCATGGATTCTGTATACCCTGACTACCATTATAATTGTTTATCTGACAATTCGCACGATAAATGCCAGAAGAAGATTGGCCCTTTCTCTTGAGAAAGAAAGAGAAGAGAAAGAGCGGAATGAAGAACTTAATCAGGCCAAACTACGTTTTTTTACTAACATCAGCCATGAGTTCCGGACTCCGCTGACGCTTATTTTCAGTCAGGTGGATATGTTGCTCCAGAGTTCATCACTTCCTCCAACTTTATATAATAGGATTGTTAAGATTAGTAAAAATGCTACTCGCATGAGGAATATGATTTCCGAATTGTTGGAATTCAGGAAACTCGAGCAGAATTATGTTTCGTTGCGTGTCTGTGAACAAAATCTGGTTCCTTTTTTGAAGGATATTTATCTTTCGTATTGTGAATTGGCTGCTCAACGAACGATTTCCTTTAATCTTCTTCATGAAGAAAATGATGTTCTGCTGTGGTTTGATTCCAATCAACTGCAAAAGGTCTTTTATAATCTTTTGTCCAATGCTTTCAAATATACTAAACCGGGAGGTGTGGTAGATTTGTATATTTCTCCGGATGAGAATAATGTTCATATAAAAGTGATCGATACGGGTATCGGACTATCGTCTGGTGATGTGTCACGTATTTTTGACCGTTTTTATCAGGCGGAAAACGGGAAACAACTGTCTAAGGCCAATCCGGGAACTGGATTAGGGCTGGCATTGAGTAAGAACATTGTCAACCTTCATCATGGAGAGATTACGGTACAAAGCCAGTTAGGATATGGTACAATTTTTACGATTACCTTATTAAAAGGTAAAGCCCATTTTGAGAATGATGGAAATACCATTCTTCTGGAAGTTCCGGAAGAGCCTATGATCAAACGGGGATCGTTGCCGGATTCCGTTTTACCGGAAGAATACAAAGAGATGAACACTACTTTTCCGGATCTGAAGGTCGGTTCTTATAAGATACTGATAGTGGAAGATAATGAGGAGTTGATACAAATATTAAATACCTTGTTTAGTCCTTTTTATCAGGTGATATTAGCTGGAAATGGAGAAGAAGGATTACGAAAGACTATTGAGGAAAAACCGGATTTGGTGGTCAGTGATGTTATGATGCCTCTGATGAGTGGCATGGAAATGTGTATGAAAATTAAGAATAATATTGATCTTTGCCATATTCCTGTCGTTTTGTTGACAGCCCTTGATTCTGTTGAGTATAATATTGAAGGATTCCAGCAGGGAGCTGATGATTATGTGAGTAAGCCTTTCCATGCAAGAGTTTTACTGATGCGTTGTAATAATTTAATTCGTAATCGTTTATTGCTGAAATCCAGATTGACTCAGCAAGGTGATTTTGATGTACAGTTGCTGGCCTCTACTTCCTTGGACCAGAAATTACTGAATCGTATTGTAGAAATTATAGATGAACATATGGGTGACCAGGATTTCGATGTGAATATACTTGCCCGTGAATTGAATATGGGACGTAGTTCTTTTTTTGCAAAAATGAAAAATCTTACAGGTATGACGCCGAGTGAATTTATACAAAATCAGCGTATCAAACGTGCATCGGTTCTGCTACAGGAACGGCCGGATATGTTGGTGAGTGAAATATCGGATCAACTGGGATTTGTTTCTACCATATATTTCAGTCGTTGTTTTAAGACAAAATTCGGGGTTTCGCCGGCTCAATTTCGGAAAAAAGAGAAGTGAAATAGCTAATCATTTATAATCAAATAGTTAAATCTTCTATTTGGACTGTGTGTATATAAAAAACGGACGCTATGTATAGGTCTTTTTTTGTGTACCCGGCTATTTTTGCCTCAGAGTTTATCTGAATTTATTAATCTAAATCTACCTATTTATGACGAATGATTTGAACATTCCTTTTTTTAGGAAAACAATGTTTGCAGGAATGGCCACACTATTCTTGTCCGTGGGAATAGTCCAAGCCAATCCGGTTAGTGCCGGGGAAGGTATAACGGAAAAGTTGCTATTATCCCAACAAGCGAAAGTGACTGTTACGGGAACAGTAAAAGATGCACAGGGACCGGTAATCGGAGCGAATGTAGTAGAAAAAGGAACTACTAACGGAACGGTCACTGATATGGAAGGACGTTTTTCTTTACAGGTGTCTCCTAGTGCTGTATTGACGGTTTCTTATATCGGTTATATTGAACAAAGTATACCGGTAAATGGAAAAAACTCTTTTATGATCCAATTAAAAGAAGATTCACAAGCCTTGGATGAAGTTGTGGTTGTGGGATATGGAACACAGAAAAAAGTGAATTTGACAGGAGCTGTATCATCTGTTGATATGAGTAAGATGGTAGATAGCCGTCCTATTACTTCATTGTCAGCAGGACTTTCGGGTATGGCTGCCGGTGTATCTGTGACACAAGGTAGTGGAGGGCGGCCTGGCAATGATGGAGCAACTATACGGGTACGCGGACAAGGTACTTTGAATAATTCTGATCCATTAGTTGTTATTGATGGGGTTCCGGGGAGTATGAACGATATTAATCCGCAGGATGTGGAAAGTATTTCTGTGCTGAAAGATGCTGCTTCGTCTGCAATTTATGGTTCACGTGCTGCTAATGGTGTTATCCTGATCACAACCCGTAAAGGTAAAACAGGCGGTTCCAGAATTTCTTATAACGGTTATGTAACTATGCAACAGGTTGCTCATCGTATGGACCTTGTCACCAACTATGCAGATTATATGGAACTGTTTAATGAAGGAGAAAGAAACAGTAATCTGCCGGCACCGTTTAGTCAGGAAAAAATAGACGAGTGGCGTGCTGCCGGGAATAGTGATCTTGTAAAATATCCGAATTCGGATTGGCAAGATGCTGCATTCAAAACAGGATGGTTGCAAAATCATACCATATCCATTACCGGAGGTTCTGATAAAATTCATTATTTCATATCCGGAAATTATCTGAAGAATCCGGGAATTATGGAAAATTCCGGTTATGACCGTTATAGTGCCCGTGTGAACCTGGATGCGGAAGTCAAAGAATGGTTTACGATTGGAGTTAATGCCTATGGTTATCGTGGAAAAGAAGATCTGGGATTGATCCAGACAGAAGGTACAGGCAGTTTATTTTATACACATTTGCAGGCAACGACTCCTGGGATGTGTTTCCAGGCACCAGACGGGCGGTATGGTGGTGTCAATAATCCGGAAGATGATGCCCAGTCTGGTACCAATAATATATTGCGTAAGTTAAACAGTACAAAGGGAAATCGGACAACAAATAAAATGGTATCGCGTTTTTATGCACAGATCAGACCTTTTAAAGGATTGACCATAGAAGGATCTTATACATATGATTTTCAAAATAGATACCGTTATGAACAGCCCGTGTTTCATGATATATGGAATTTGTATAGTAATACTGTCCAGACTGCCGGAACAGGAAAGACAAAAGTGACCAATCACGACGAAAAATGGGTACGGAATCATATGGATGGAATTATTCGTTATGAAACAGATATAGACCGATTAAATATTCAGGCGACAGTCGGAGGTAGCCAGGAAGCGTATCGTTATAATTGGTTCCAGGCCAGTAAGGAAGATTTAATCGCTCCGGAAATGACGGAATTGAATGCCGCAACGGCCAATGCTACAGCGACAGGAAACTATTCTAACTGGGCTATGCATTCTTTCTTTGGAAGAGTAAACCTGAACTGGGATGAGAAATATTTGTTTGAAGCCAATCTTCGTATGGATAATTCTTCCCGGTTTGCTGCAGGAAAAAACAGAAGAGGTTTCTTCCCTTCATTTTCTGCCGGTTGGCGTATGAGTGAAGAAGGATTTATGAAAGATATAGATCTAGTCAACCAGTTTAAAATACGTGCTTCTTATGGCTCATTGGGAAACAATTCGGTAGGTGATTATGATTATCAGATGTTTTATTCTGCCTCAAATTATACATTGAATAATTCCGTACAGATTGGGATGGCGCAAAGGGCCTTGTCTAATGCCGGTTTGACATGGGAGACGACCTATTTAACAAATGTGGGAATTGATTTTGGTGTTTCAAAATTGAGTGGAAATGTTGATTTCTTTGTAAAAAATACTAAGGGAATCCTGATTGATTTACCTGCTCCGTTAGTGCATGGGAATGCAACTGTCCCTAAATCAAATGCGGCTCAGGTTCGTAACAGAGGTCTTGAATTAAATCTGACGTGGACTGACCGTATCGGGCAAGTAGATTACTTCGTGGGAGGGAATGTATCATACGTAAAAAACGAAGTAACTAAATTTAAAGGTGATGAACCATCTATTAGTGGGACTAATATGATATTGGAAGGACAACCAATCAATATTCAGTATGTCCTTTCCGTAGATCGTATTATTCAGACAGAAGAGGATCTGGCATTGGTCCGGACCATGGAAGAGAAAAATCCGGATGCTTTTTCCCAGTATAAAAAACCGGAAATGGGTGATTTCCTTTATAAAGATATTGATGGTGACGGGTGTATTACGGATAAAGACCGTATCATGGTTGGTAATGGAACCAATCCAACTGTCACTTTTGGCTTCAATTTCGGAGCAAGTTGGAAAGGATTGGACTTCTCATGTATTCTTCAGGGGGCAACTGGACTGAAAGAGTACTGGAGCGGTCAGGATGGAGCTAGCTTTTGGCCTTTAGTTCGCCGGGGTAATCAGATTAATAAGACAATTGCTGACGGACGCTGGTATTCGGGGCGAACAGATGCTACTTATCCGCGTTTGTTGGATTACAGTGATGGACGTAACAGTGTAGCCAGCGACTTTTGGGTCCAGGACAGATCCTATGTAAGGGTAAAGAATATACAATTAGGATATACTATCCCGAAGCAGCTTTCCCAGAAATTGTTGCTGGATAACCTTCGTTTCTATGTCAGTATAGATAACGCATTGACATTTACGGGATATAAAGGGCTTGACCCGGAAATATCAGGTACTAAGTATCCAACAATGAGATTAACAACATTTGGACTGAATCTTACCTTTTAAATATTTTGAACCATGAAAAAAATACTGATATATATTTCTATTTTATTGACATCTGCCACATTCAACGGATGTTATGATCTTAATACTTATCCCGGTGATAAAGTAAGTGAGAACCTTTTCTACCAAACGGAAGAACATGCGAAACAAGGATTGATGGGAATTTATGGCATGTTGCGGGATAATCACGCCTACGGTTACCAGTTTTTATTCGATCACCTGGCTGATATTGCTTATGGATATGACTATTATATGATGTATCTGGGTACTTATTCTGATCGTTCAGCAGAAATTCAATCCAAATGGCAAACGATGTATGATGGGATTCAGAGAGCTAACAGCTACCTTCGGGTCATACCGACTATGGATGTTCTTACCGAGGAACAAAAAAAGGAGTATATGGCTGAAGCCAGATTCCTGCGGGGAATGTTTTATTTTACTCTGTTGGACTTATACGGCGGTGTTCCTTACTATGATGAAACGACGAATCTGAATGTGGAATACGTTGGCTTGAAGAAACCCAGAAGCTCCGCGGAAGAGATCCGTGTACATATCATCAGTGACTTGAATGAGGCTGTCGCTTATCTTCCGGTCAGGCATAATGATTCTGATTATGGTCGTGCGACGAAAGGGGCAGCCTATGCTTTGCGTGGAAAAGTTTATCTTTATAATAAAGAATGGCAGAATGCTATTGCGGATTTTGAAGAGATTGTCAATAACAAGTCTAACAATTATGGATATGACCTAGACACTGATTATGCTCATATATTTAAACTTTATAATGGAGATAAGAGTTCTGAGATGATCTTTTCTGTACAGAATAAAAGTGGTGTCGGAACAGAGTATGGTATGGCTATGCAAGCATTGATGGGGACACGCAGTGCGTTTGGTAGTTGTTGGAACAATACTGTTCCTTCCACCCAATTGGCAGATATGTATGAACTCAAAGATGGCCGTCCTTTCAGTTGGAATGATGTTTTTCCCGGATACAATGAAGCTACTCCGGATCAGCGTAAAGAATTGTTTAGTGTAGATATGGATGCGTCAGGGGCTGTTATTGGATTGAGAGATGTAGATACAGCGCAAATATTGAATGTATATAAAAGCAGGGATCCTCGTATGATGGCTACTTTGATTGTCCCTTATTCTATTTATAAAGGTTGTATCGGAAAGACGACTCCACGGGATATGTTGTTTGCGATGGACCATAATGTGCAAGGAAATGAAAATCAGGGAACCATACGAAATAATAAAGGTTGGATATCTTATTTGTATCGCAAATTTGTAGCTGAATATGATCTTGGGGGAGCTATTAGTGACCGTTTACACACTCCTTTTGAGTTTCCTCTGATTCGTTATGCGGATGTATTGCTGATGTTGGCGGAAGCCTATAATGAAAATAACCAATTGGATAAAGCGGTTACCGAATTCAATAAGGTAAGAGCCAGAGTGGATATGCCCGGATTAAACTCTGGTCCTGCCTGGATGCTTGTTACATCCAAAGAGCAGATGGCTGAACGTATACGAAAAGAACGTGCTGTTGAGTTTGCGGGAGAAGGATTACGTTTCAGTGATTTGCGCCGTTGGGGATGGGAAATAGCAAGCAAGGCTATGAGTGAGGTAGATGCAATCAATATTTATGGTGAGTTTATCTATACTCATAAATTTTCCGAACGGGATATGCTTTGGCCTATACCTGGTGTGGAGATAGAGCGCAACGAAGCGTTGAAGCAGAATCCGGGATGGTAAATCCATTCAAAATGTAATTTTAATGTATCAATTTATGAGATTTATTGGTTTAGTGAGCTTATTCTTCTTGTTTTCTTTGGTAGTCAATTGTAAAGAAACATCGGTCCTTTTCCGGGAAAGGATGTTGCAGCAGCATCCCAGGTTACTGTTTAGTAAACAGGAAGAACAAAGAGTTCAGGCTTTAGTGGGTAGAGAACCTTTATTGGATAGCTTACGTGCCGGTTTGATGAAGGAAGCGGAACGATTATTGGTTGTTCCATTACAGGAGGATCCGCGCATGAAGGTTAAACAGACGAAAGATATATTGTCGGTCAGTCGTGAACAGGTATACCGAATGGTTAACCTGTCCCTGGCTTACCGGCTCAGTGGAGATAAACGGTTTGCTGAGAAGGCAGAAAAGGAATTGGTGCATGTTTGTAATTATCAGGATTGGGATCCAGCCCATTATCTAGATGTTGCAGAAATGACGACTGCGGTTGCTATTGGATATGACTGGTTATATGATGTGCTGTCTCCTGTGACAAAACGATTGATTGTCAGTTCTATTAAAACGAAAGCATTGGATCTTGTTGTCGAAGAGTATAAAAACGGTAACAGTGATTCTTGGGCCAAACGTGAGACGAACTGGAATGTGGTTTGTAATACAGGGATGGTATTAGGAGCTTTAGCCATTGAGGAATATTATCCTGAACTTACTCAACATATTATCGGTGAAGCTGTAAAGTATGTACCTAATTGTCTAAAACATCTGGCACCGGATGGAGTTTGTTATGAAGGACCTGCCTATTGGGGATATACCAATATGTATCTTTCGCTCTTATTAAAAGCTTTGAATGATAATCTCGGACAGGATTTCGGGCTTTCTGAAATGCAGGGTGTGGATAAAAGTGTTTTGTATTATATGCATAGCACAAGTCCTTCAGGCAAGATATTTAATTTTGCTAATTCCGGAAGTACGGCGCCGACAGCAGAACCTATTTATTTTTATTTCAGTAAAGCATTCAATCAGCCGGAAGCTGCATCGTTTTATAGGAAGGTCCTTTCGGAAACAGTACAAAGCGGGAATTATTTCAGATTTTATTTTTTGTCTATTCCCTGGTATGATACAGCTTTTTCTGCTTCAGAAACCTTGCCGAAGTTAAACGTCTACAGAGGAATAAATGATATTGTTGTATTTAATGGAGACAGGAATGTATCCAACAGTATTTATCTGATCGCTAAGACCGGCGATCCGGATATGGCACATCAACAGTTGGATATCGGAACTTTCATTGTAGAAACAAACGGGATAAGGTGGACTGATGATCTGGGGACGGATAATTACAGTTTGCCCGGATTCTGGGATTATAAGCCGGACGGCCGGAGGTGGACTTATTTCAGGAATTCCAATTTTAGTCATAATACTCTGTCGATCGATAATCAATTACAAAATTCAGCTGGGATGGGAGAGATCAAAGATTGTGACGATAAAGCTGTTCGCCCTTTTGTAACAATGGATATGAGTACGGCTTATCAGGAACAGAGCCGCTTTGTTTACCGAACTTTCTGTTTATTGGATGATACCCGGATAATGATTACGGACAGCGTAGGGTTAAAAAATACGGAGCAATCGGTACAATGGTCTGTGATTACTTCTGCCGATGTTGAGTGTAATGGAAATACGGCAATTTTACGAAAAGATGGTAAATCATTCTCTTTGAAGATTGAATCGCCGGTTAATGCTTCGTTTACAACAAAAAGGGCAAAAAGAGAGACGGAAAATGAAAAACTTATAGAAGGTTATACGGTTTTATCAGCTTCGGTCTCAAATAGCACCATACAGGTAATCAAAGTTTTATTATCAGGAGATTAGACATGTAATTACATCAAAAATAAATATATAAATATGGTAAAAATGAAGTATTTAATGGGTATAGCTTTCTGTGCTGCGTTGATTTCATGTAGTGAAGTGAAGAAGGAGTTTATTGAAGAAAATGTTGAGTTTGCCCATAAACAGATAGGTAATGAGATAAAACTTATTGAAGAAAGCGGTAAGTTTATGAATCCGACTACATTGAATTCAGACGGCTCCGTTTATTACTGTAATCTGACCGACTGGCGAAGCGGTTTTTTTCCAGGTTCTATATGGTATTTGTATGAATTGACGGGAGATAAGACGTTGTTACCTATAGCCCGAAAGTATACAGAGGAGGTTAAGGATGCCAAAAACATTACATGGAATCATGACGTCGGTTTTATGATCTATTGCAGTTTCGGCAATGGATTACGTTTAACAGGAAATGAGGAGTATAAAAATGTGATTGTTGAGGCAGCCCGGTCTTTATCGACCCGTTTCCGGCCTGTGGCGGGTATCATTCAGTCCTGGAATGTTGACAGGGGATGGATTTCCGAACGCGGTTGGGAATGTCCTGTCATTATTGATAATATGATGAACCTGGAGTTATTATTTGCTGCAACAAAATTGTCCGGCGATTCGACATTCTATAAGATTGCTGTTTCCCATGTGGATCGTACCATGAAGGAACAGTATCGTCCGGATGGCAGCTGTTATCATGTGGTAGATTACAGTATGGAGAATGGTTCCGTTCGTTTCCGTCATACTGCACAGGGATATGCACATGAATCGGCATGGAGCCGTGGGCAAGCCTGGGGTATCTATGGGTTAACGCTTTGTTATCGTGAAACGGGAGACCGAAAATATATAGACCAGGCGTTAAAATCAATCCATTTTATGTTTACTCATAAAAATACTCCTGATGATTTTATTTTTTACTGGGATATGGATGCTCCTAACATACCAAATGACTATCGGGATGCTTCGGCTGCGGCTTGTATCGCTTCTGCCTTATATGAGATAACGACGATGGGAGTCTCTGAACCGCAGATATATAAGGCATATGCTGACCGTATTATGGAGAGCTTGGCTTCTCCGGCATATCGTGCGGAATTGGGAAAGAATGGGAATTTTCTATTAATGCATTGTGTGGGAAGTATACCTCATAATGGTGAAATAGATGTTCCACTCAACTATGCTGATTATTATTTCTTGGAGGCATTAAAACGGAAAAGGGATATAGAAAATAAGTATAATTCGTAACAGCACAAGACTCTCTTTGTATTGTATGGCACATAATCTTTGAATTGGATCAAAGGATTATGTGCCTGTACAATTTATTCTGTAATTACAGAAAACTCGCCGATCCCTGCCAGAGGTTGATTATCGATGATGCGAGTTGCTACAAACCGTATCTTGTTTCTTTTTACAGCCGGGAAACGGATTTCCTGTTTTCCTTTCGGTAAATAGAATGTCGTATATCCGTTGCCGTCGAACATCGCTATTGTTTTTTCGTCTTTTGGATAAATGACAGTGTAGTTGGATGCCGGAATATCCAACTCTTTTACGGGAACCGGACTGCTCTTGTCGAAAGTTCGGTCATACGAGGTAGCCTTGATTGTTCCTTTTTGAGCAAATGCAAAAGGTTCGGTATAACGGGGGGAATCTTTTGTCGGTTCCGAGCTCTTTCTGGAATTCGTTAATTTCGCTGGCACCTATTGTCTGCGTAAAACGAAAGGGAGTTATTTCCAGGCGGCTCTCTTCCAGGTGTGCCTTTTTATCATACGAGAAAAGGCTGTTCAGCTGTTGTGTGCGAAGTGAGATATCCATAACAATCGATTTTTGATGCAAACAAACACTATTAAAACAATCCTTGCAAATAAATGGTTCCGGTGAACTGCGGGAGGGGCATAAACCCGAATAGTGGGGTGAAATTTTTATATGCGGGGTGAATGTTTCGGGATTTACTATTACATTTGTTACCAAATAAGAGGCAAAAGATATGGGAATGCTCGGTCATAAAATACCCGCTTATATTTATGAGAAGTCGAACATCGTTCGCCTGGTTCTGCTGACAGCACTTTTCGCTTTGGTGTTTATCAATATTTATAAGCCGTTCAGCTCATCCAATTGGTATCCGGTTTCGGAATTTAAGTTTTTTGTGTTCTCCAGCCTGATAATCCTTACTGGCGTATTGGTAGTGGTGATCAGCCGGATCGTTATGTATTATTGGGGTAGGAAGCATGATATATCGGTCGGAGGATATTCGTTATGGATTATTCTGGAGATATTTTTTATGTCTCTGTTTTATACGATCTATACATTGGTGTTAAATCCGGAACGTGAATATTTAAGTGTATTCAAAGAATCGGCGATCAATACAAGTCTGGTTCTATTATTACCTTATTCGGCTTTGCATCTTTATTTTTCTTATCAGGAGAAAGAGCGGCAATTGAGGTTGTTGGAGGAGGACAGGGCAGAAGTTGCGAACAAATTGTCTGTCTTCTCTTTTTATGATGAGAAACATGAGTTGCGTTTATCAGTGAAGCGGACGAATCTTTTATATATAGAATCTGCAGATAATTATGTCTGTATCTGGTATCTGAATAAAGGTGTGTTGACGAAGTTCATGCTTCGCAATTCGTTGAAGGCGATCGAAGAGAGTCTGGCAGAAACGAATGTCTTGCGTTGTCATCGTTCTTACATGGTCAATTTCGACCAGGTAAAAGTGATCCGTCGTGAAAAAGACGGCGTTTATCTTGAATTGGGTGTGGAAATGGTCCCGGATATCCCGATCTCGAAGACATATAGCGAGAAAGTTACGCATTGGTTTATGACCTATTCCTCATGATCCTATTTTGTGCGAATAAGAACGTTGTTCGTGCGGAACCACACAGTTTTAATAGAAGAGTGATATCTGTAATATTCAGTTATTCAGATTGTTATGTCGGTGGCATAACTTTTGTTGTATGAAAACAAAAGATATTGTATTATGATAAAGCACTATTTAAAGATTGCTATCCGGCAAATACTTAAAAACAAAGTTCAATATTTGCTTTCCATCATTGGCATTGCGATCGGACTACTATGTTTCAGTATGACTTCTTATTATATAAGGAGAAGCAATAACCAGTTTATCGGTTGGAGCAATAGCGACAGGATAGCGAACATGTATGTGAAATCGGCAAAAAATAACTACGACGACCCCTATATTCCCGGGAAAGAATTACAGCTATTGATGAGCAATCCGGTAGCCGGAATGGAGAAAATAGCCTATTCATACGGTTACGGAAGGGCTAATATTACTATTTGTAAAGCTGCTCAGCAAGAAGAGCCTTTCCAGTGTAGTTTTCAGAATATCACGAAAGATTTTCCTTTTATTTTCGGTATGCAAACCCTTGAAGGGTTAACTCCTGTTTTGAAACCGGGGGAAGTCTGGGTTAGTGAATCATCTGCCCGGAAGATGTTCGGAAAGGAAGATCCTATTGGCAAAACGCTTTATTTCAGTCGGGCAGATACCGATACTTCTGCTATACAGTATTCCACCATAAGTGCCGTAATTTGTGACCTGCCGGATGGTGCACGGGAAAAGAGCGATCTTTATTTTCCTGAAACAGCTATGATTAACCCGGAACGGAAATACTTGAATGTGGTTGCATTGCTTAATAAAGATGTACCGAGTGCCGTTGTGAATCAACGATTAAAAAAGCAAATAGCAGCATTTGGTAATGAAAATGAGAACTATTTGAGTGTTATGACCTTTAAGGAAGAATTATATAAACCAGATAATTTAGGGGCAATTCTTTTCATTCCATTGATTGGAGCTTTGGTATTGATAGCAGCCATGATTAATTTTCTTAAATTCTGTATCCAGTCGTTTTACAACCGAACGCGGGAGCTGAGTTTACGAAAATGTCTGGGTTCTGATTCGGTAGGATTGTTTTATCTTCTTTTCAGTGAGATTGCCATTCTTTTTATTGCGTCGGCATTTGTTAGTTTTGTCATGGTTGAATGGCTTATTCCTGTTTATTACCAATATATTGCTAATAAAGCGGTTTTAAACGAAAGTGAGATTATTGATCTTTCTGTTCTTATCCGGCAAGAATTAGAATACTTGTGTATCTTATTTGTTATCTGTTTGCTGATAGCGGCCTGGGCTATTTTCCGTATCAAACGTCTTTCCCTGTCTGAAGGGGTGAAAGGAGGGAAATCCCAAAAGCACGGTGTACGTAATTTTATGTTAGGGGTGCAACTGTTCATCTGTTTTCTCTTTATGGCTGGTGCAATTGGATTAGGACATGTATATCGGCTTGTAAATGAAAAGAGAAATAATACGCTGACCGAAGAGGAATGTTCCCGTATTTGGAAAATGGAGCTTTGGGAACCTCAATTGCAGGGACATGGAGAGGAAATTGTTTCCCGTATCCGTACACTTGCCGGTGTAGAGGATATTTTGTTGGATAATATTGGCCGGTATCCCGATTACAAAACAAAGAAAGAGGAGAATATACACGGAATACAGTATTTTGTCAGTGACAACTATCCGGAATTTATGAACCTGAGGATAGAAGGAAGAATGCCGCAGGCTCCTACTGAAATAGTTGTATCGCGTTCGCTTATCTGGGAATTGGAGAAAGAAGGGGAGGAGAATCCTTCGTCTGTATTGTTGGGCGACCGGGTGTTTCAGATCACCGGCGTGTATGAACAATTACCTTTTGAACCGTTGTACAACAGGGAACAAATAGCAAAGGCACATCAATATCATCGTTTTACACTCCTGTCAATACCGGAAAAAACGGATTACAGGGTCGTTTATATAAAATGTACGCCCGGTCAGGAACAAAATATTCGAAAAGAAGTACTCCATATCGTTCGTAATTGGTTGCCGGAGTCTATTCCTTTCGAGCTGACTACTAAACAGGAAGAGCGTTTCCGGTATAATGGGGGAGCGGAGTTGATGAGTGATCTGTTTACATTGTTGTCTGTGATTAGCTTGATCATAACTGTTTTGGGAATCTACTCAGCTATTACACTCGATACGCGTAGCCGTCAAAAAGAAGTAGCCATACGGAAGATCAATGGTGCCGGTCCGCGGGTGATCGCTCTTTTATTCGGAAAATTGTATATTCGCTTACTGCTGGTTGCGGCTATTCCCTCGCTGGCGATCGTCTATTTGTTTTTGCATTCTCTGATAAAATCGGAGATGATCATCTCTCCACAGTGGTTGAATTATCCTTTTATGTGGCTGGGCATTCTATTTCTTACTGCAGCAATTGTATTTATAACTGTCGCATATCGTATTTGGTTGATTTCACGGTTGAACCCGTCGGAAGTGATCAAGTCTGAATAAAATCACCTTTGAATTGGTATCGAAGTATAAATAATTACATTAGACTAATTTGATATTATGTATAATAAAGACCGGAGCTGGTATCACTACTAACTCCGGTCGAGTGTGTCTAGCAAGATTTTTGGTTAACGTGTTATGTTTTATAAATAGTTCTTATATATTAATCGTCAACGGCAAGTCCTGAATAGCGATATCCGGAAACTTTATACCTCATACCGGGTTCATCGTCGCTGAATGAGATATAATAGACAATACTGTCCGCCGGTGTTCCGTGAGGTGTCGTAGCAGCTCCTAATAAGATCTTACCGCCGTCAATCGTCACATCACATTCGTAGGCTTCATTGGGAGCAGCACCATTAGTCGCAAATGTCAACGCATTGACATCCGATTTAACCCGTACTTTATATTCCCAAAAGTGGCCTATATCGTCTACATACATTTCGGTGGGTGTATTTGCTGCCGTGTTATAGGTATTCATCAGGATATGCCCAATTCCGTTGAAATCTTCGGCAATGACATTACCTCCTTCATCTACCGCATCTACCGTCACTTTCCATTCACCGGCAAGTGCTTCGGTTGCTGTGTTGCCTATTTCGTCTTTTTCGCAACCTGCCAATACGAATACCAGCAGGGTAAATAGCCAAATAATATGTTTATTCATAATTTCTATCCGTTTATTTGTTCATTATTACATAGAATGTCATCGTCCCTGCATAGTCGATATACCAGGAAATCTGTCCTGTTTCCGGGTCATATTTCCCCTCTTTCATGCTGTCCATGGAGTCGCCCCAACCAGCAAGCAAACTACTGAGCGGTTCGATCGTATTGTCTGCATTCAGTTTGAAATAGCCTTTCATGGCATAAGCTGCACCGTAAGCGGCTCCTTGGTCATACCAACCTCCCAGAAAATCGGATACGGCAAATATGCCTGGTGCTACCAAAGTAACAGATACACTGAAATCTCCTTTGAATGGAGCTTGTTGACCATTCATATTTCGATAACTGACGCTTGAGTCTACCGTATAATCACCGGAAGCATCTGTTGTGACCTCCGGATCATAAACAACCACCGTGCGTTTAACCGAACTGGAGAATCCATCCGCATTCGTCGCTGAATAAGATACGGAATATAGACCGATTTGATCAGCTTTCACATCACTATTGACAGTTACCGAAGCGGTCACGTCTTCTTCTCCCTCCATGGCAACAACACCGGGATCAGAGAATGTACTGCCCACCGGTACCAGCATGGGATCATCACCATTCAGTTCGAAGTTCACATAATAGGTCACTTTAGTCAGACCTTCTGTCGTTTTCTCGCAGCCCCATAAACCGAAAAGACCGCAAAAAAGCAATAAACTATAAATTACTTTTTTCATAATTCTCTCTTTTAAATTAAATTATTTACCCCAGAACACCGGTGACGTATATCCCGGGAATGCCGGTGTGTTCTCATTACGGGAAGAAGAACTTTCTGCATACGGATAACGTTCCAGCAATTTATTTGCACCCACTTCGCCAAATACCTGAATCGGCGTGTACAACGTACCGGGAACATATTTGGATGTATTGTATGATTCCTGATCGCCTTCGGTATAAAAGTCGCTACCTTTGGCTGTACCGAATGTGGGGTAATCCAAACGACGCATCTCACACCAGGCTTCGAACGGGTTGACACCGGAAAGAGCGACCCATTTTGCGATACCGATACTCTTTTTATAATTGGAAGCATCGAACGGATAACGGGCTACATAGTCGGCAGCTCCACTTACGTTAGCAGAAGCAAAAGAAGCCTCGATGGCGGCCGCATAATGAGTGGCGGCATCGGCTGCAGATCCATAACGTGCATAATATTCAGCCTTGAAGAATTCAACTTCTGATACGGTGATCAGGTAAACCGGCATATCGAATGTGGCCACCGGACGGCACCAATCCTGCAATTTACTGGTAGACTTCGGATAGTTGGTTCCTGAAATACCGCCGATATATTCATTGCTTTTGTTTTTTTGAAAGAAAGCAGCCAAACGAGGATCTTCATATTCGATAGCGCCTTCGCTGTTCTTTACTTGCATCGTACCGATGATCGCCAGGTTGGCAGCGATATTGGTTTGCGTAGATCCCCAGGTCGTAGCAAATTCTTCCGAATAGAACGGGTTCATCTGCCCTGGTTCGTTCTTCCAACATCCTTTATAAGAAACGTCGGTGGTTGGGAAGTTGTTTTCTGCCAATAAAGCAGCCACTTCTGATTGTACGTCTTTCACACCGGATATACGCATCAGCATCCTCAACTTCAATGCATTGGCGAACTTGATCCATTTGTCGGCCGTTGAAGACGGGAAAAGGAAGTTGGTGCATACAATATTCGATGCCGAAACCTTTTCCAGCGCCTCATTGATTTCTGCAATCACTCCTTCATAAACCACCTGTCCTTCATCATATTTAGGAGTCGGAAAGTTTTCTAAATCCAGAGCTTCTGTATAAGGCACTTCGCCATAACAATCAACCAAAGCCTCGTAAACAAACGCGCGCAAAACCGTTCCTGCCAGATAGGTTCCCCAGTCTTCCTGCTCTGCGGACTTGGTTAGTAATGTCTTCAGGTTCTGTAATGCTTTTTGATTGAATTGCGTATAGGTTCCGCTACTGCGGGTAGCCGACATATTGAACTTTGAATAGTCCAAATAGTTGCTTGTTCCGAATAAGTGCGCGTACTGCTGGGCATGGAAACCTCCGGCGATGCGCAAAAAATTACCATAGCTTGAAGCCGTGTTCATTTCGATGGCAGGCATTAACATGGAAGTCTCAATGTTCTCCTCGGCTGGCGAATTGGGATCTGTGTTGATATCCAAATAGCTGTTGCAAGAAGTGAAGCTTACACCCAAAAGCAGTGCAGATGCCAATAATATCTTTTTCATATTTTATTTTCTCCTCGTTTTAGAATTTAACACTCAGGTTGCATCCGAATATACGGCAAGACGGGTTGGTATACAGTTCACCGAATTGTGTTGCCAGGTCACCATAAGAAGACTGTGATACGGTTGTTGATTCCGGATCTACGTAGCGGTTATCTGATGCGGTCCAGGTAAATACATTATTACAAAATGCCGTAATGGCCAAATTGCTCAATGACATCTTGCGTACCCACTGTCTCGGAACATTCCAGGTCAGGCTGATGTTACGCAATTTAACGAATGAACGATCGAGCAGATAAGCTTCTCCGCCATCTCCATATCCGTAATCATTGAAATAGGTTTGATAGCTGCCGTTGCCCAGATAAATCGGGGTGGTGTTTTCGGTATAATTGCCATCGCCATTATCAACGACTGAATTGGGGATAATGAACGGACGACGGTCGTTGTAAGTTGTAACTACACCGTTACCTGTAAATTGCATCAGGTTCTTCGTACGTGAGAACATATAACCACCGCTACGAATATCCAAAGATGCGCTCAATGTGAAATCTTTATAGGTAAAAGCTGTATTGATTCCGCCTGTCCAGTCGTGATTCATGTTTTTGCCGGTATCTTCGACAGATGTGCCTAAAACAGGATAACCGTTTGCGTCTACGATCGGCTTTCCATCTGCCGTTTTCTTCGGTAAGTAAGTATAGAACTGCCCCATCGGCTTACCTTCTTCGGCATACATATAAATCGCATCGTTACCGGCAGAGAAGTTATAGATGGAAACTTTTCCGCCTTCCAGGCTTTCAGGTAATGAAAGTACCTTGTTGTTGTTTTTTGAGAAGTTGAAACTCAAATCCCAACGAAAATCTTTAATCTGTATCGGAGTGGTGTTGATAACTAATTCGATACCTTTGTTGCTGACTTCACCGAAGTTGGTTACCATATAGCTGAAACCTGTTGACGGATCGGTCGGAAGAGTAAAGATCTGGTCTTTCGTTTTACGGTTGTAATAGGCTGCATCGATCCCGAAACGTCCGTTGAAGAATTGTAAGTTCATGCCGACTTCAAATTCTGATGTCATTTCCGGACGCAATGTGTTGCTGCCTTTTGTATTGGAAGCTATAAAGGCATTCACTCCGTTCATCGGGAACTTGGATATGTCGCTGCCATAATAGCCATTTGCCGTACCTTGTATATAAGTCAGACCTGTCTGGTAAGGATCTGCATCGTTACCGGTCTTACCATATGCCAAACGAGCCTTTCCGAAAGTAAGAATTTCATTTTCCGGGATTAGGCGGGTAAAGATCCAACTCAATGTGGCACCCGGATAGAAGAAACTGTTGTTGTCGATAGGCAATGTAGACGACCAGTCGTTACGTGCGGTCAGGTTCAGGTAAATCATATCGTCCCAACCAAGGGTTACATCTCCGAAGAGACCAACCAAACGGCGTTTATTCTGACTTTCCGACAATGTTGTTTTCGTAGAACCGTTACTCAGATCCCAGAATCCGGAATAGAACGACAAGTCATCGGTCTGGCCGGTCGTGCGCGTATATCCGCGTTCGTTCATGTTTACACCGGCATTTACGCTCACATCCAGCTTGTTATCCAGGAAGCGTTTAGAATAATTAGCCAGGAAATCGTGATTCAATTCGTAATGACGGCCATAGCGGGTATATACATGTCCACTTTGGTTCATGTTGGAAGGAGCATATCCATAGTCTTCGTCGATCAGCGCGTCGTCCAGCTTAATTTGCGGAGCACCTACCTTACGGTCATAGTCCGTATAGTCGAAGCCCATACGATAGGACAGTTTCAACTCTTTGATCGGAGTGACATCCACCTGCACTTTACCGTAAATTTGCTTCGAAGCCGTATGGTTGTAATTGTTTTCCAATGACCAGTAGGGGTTGGTGATGCCGTAAGGAGTAAAGTAAGCTTCCGGCGTATTGAACGGTGAACTGGTATCTTTCATGTCCACGATAGAGATGTCGCGAGGTAACTCAAACACGCCGTCGATTACGGATGTACCTTGGAAACTGCCGACTGCATCTGTCTGGCTGCGTGCAAAATTAAGGGAAGAAGACACTTTCAACCAGTCTGTCGCTTCATAGCCGCCACGGAAAGCTACCGTATTACGTTCGTATGTATCATAATCTTTCGGCATGATACCATCATCTTTCGTAAAAGAATAAGACAGATAATAATCCATCTTGGTGTCGGAAGAAACACCGCTCAAGGAAATTGTATGGTTCTGCGACCAACCCGGATCAAAGAAATCCTTTACATTATTTTCTTTTGCACTGTATTCATGAATCAATTGCTGATTATTCCAGATAGGCCCATACACCTGCATTGATCCGTCCAAGCGAGGACCCCAGGAACCATTCTCAATATATGTCTGTGCACCGTTCCATCCCTGTCCGAACGAGTTCTGCATTTCCGGCAGGAAAGAGACCATACGAGCCTGTACATTGCCGCTGTAGCTGATCGAGAAATTCCGTCCGTCGCCTTTCTTTCCTGATTTCGTGGTAATCACGATCACACCGTTAGCGGCACGGCTACCATACAGGGCGGTTGCAGCAGCACCTTTTAATACAGTCATCGAAGCGATATCTTCAGAAGCCACACTTGAAATACCTCCGGTTGCTACGTTCTTGCCATCACCGGAAACCATATTATTCTGTAAAGGTACACCGTCAACTACATAAAGTGGTTGATTACTTCCGTTGATAGAACTGAAACCACGGATTACAATGTTACTAACCGAACCTGGGTCGGAAGAGGTGGAGCTTACCGATAATCCGGCTACCTTACCGGAAAGGGCATCGGCTACATTGGTCGTACGTGAGCTGATAATTTCATCAGCCTTAACGGTCGTTGCTGAATATCCCAGGGTCTTTTCGGAGCGGGTAATACCCATTGCCGTAACGACAACTTCCTCCAAATTCTGGGTGTCTGACTGCAGGAGCACTTTAATAACTGGCTTTACAGCTACTTCCTGCGTGTTCATACCGACATACGAAATTTGTAAAATTTTTCCCTCGGGTGGTACATCCAAAGAGAAACGACCTTCGGCATCCGTTACTGTACCAATCATTGTCCCTTTAACAAGAACTGATGCTCCAATAATCGGTAGACCGTCATCTGCGGCGGTAACAGTACCTGTCACCTTCACATTTTGAGCCACTACTGTACACATGCAGATCACAAGGCACAGTAAAGTAAAAGTTAACTTTTTCATTTCACACACATTAAATTATATAATATAACTACAATTTTCACTAAGGTTAAATAAGGTATATCTGAGTCCTTGGAGAACTATGTCTGTTGGTCATAAGGAAGGTTTAATGATCTTGTTCTAAATAGCAGGAATTGTGCCCTTGCTTTGAAATTTAGTTTGTTGAGTATCATGCTCTTTGCAGGTGGGGCAAAGGGGAAATTTGTTATAACATGCGGGCTTGATGTTAATTATCATTTAAAAGGTGTGAAGAAGTAGCTTTCATTGGTTCGTTTTCGGTGGCTCTCACTGCTTAATATTTAGTGTTGTTGGATTTTTTATGTAAAAAAAGGTTGTAGTTGTAATATTTTTATATAACTTGCCGACGTTTTCTAATAACTCAAAAAAAAACGACAACAAGCACCAATAAGTTTATCGTCCTAAGTCTAAGATATTTTTATAAAACAGTTTCTGTTATAACTATAAAGATAGTCCAAATGGACATAGTTCTCCAAGAACTAAGTAAGATTGTGTTTATCAAAGAAAAGCTGTCCTGAATAAAATGTCATTGTGGTATATATAAGAAAAGAGTGTCGAAACGTATATGTCCGACACTCTTTTTTATTTGAATCGTATTGATTTTGTAATACCGGTTTTATTCAGTAATTACTGAAAACTCTCCAATCCCAGCTTGCGGCTGGTTATCGACAATCCGTGTTGCTACGAACCGTATCTTATCTCCTTTTACGGCCGGGAAACGGATTTCCTGCTCTATCGGATTATGTTTGATATTAGAGAATTCGCCTTCAGCCACTTTCTTATTATTAACAAATAGTTGATAATTAGAAATATGTCCTCCTGCATCGCGTCCCTGATTGGGAACATACCGGAATCCGGATATCGGCATTTCGTTAGCCAGTTGTATTTCCACTTCCTGCTTTCCTTTCGGCAGATAGAAAGTGGTATATCCGTTACCGTCGAACATGACAATTGTTTTTTCATCCTTCGGGTAGACAACTGTGTAGTCGGAAGCCGGAATATCCAGCTCTTTTACAGATACCGGACTGGCCTTGTCGAATGTACGGTCGTATGAAATAGCCTTGATCGTACCTTTTTGAGCAAAGGCGAACGGTTCGGTATAACGGGGAGAGTCCTTTGTCGGTTCCGAACCGTCGGTTGTATAGTGGATTTCTGAATTTTTATCTTCCACCCGGATGGTAACGATATTTTTCAGGTCACGACTGATTGCTGGTTCTGTCAGCAGAGCCGGAGCAAGAAAAGCTTCTACATTATTAATACATAGCGGGCCACGTGCATCCAGGAAGTTGATGCGTATTTTATCGGTATTGACAGTCTGGAAGCGGACAATACGTTTGTAGCCGACGGTAGTCGTTGAGTCGGCAGCTTCGACCGGTGTCCATTGTCCGTCTTTTTCCGTTTCGATGGTAAATGCTTTTACGCGCTGTCCCAGAGGTATATATTCCTGGATCATCAGACGGTTTACATCCGTTGGTTTATCGAATGTAAAGGTTAGTGTTGCATTTGTGACGCCATCTTCTGTAGCCCAGTAAGAATCCCAATTCCCGTCATTGACTTTATTCGCTGTGAACTGGCCACCCCGGGAATTGCTGGCTTTTACGGAAGCATTCTCCAGTAAGTTGTTTTTAAGATCGTTTTGTATAGTCTGATACCATTCGACAGCGCGGATGGAATCTGTCGGACTGATCTTTCCATTCAGTGCGACAGGGAAATTCAACAGGAAGTTCGCATTATGTCCGACACTGCGGTAATACAGATCGACCAGATGTGACAATGATTTTACCTGGTGATCTTCGCGTGCATGGTAGAACCAACCCGGGCGGATAGATACGTCGCATTCGCCACCTAGCCATTGGTCGCCATCTTCCAGTCCCCATTGGCTCTGACGGTAATGTATACCGTCTTTCTTCGTAAACATACTCCATTGTGTATCACCGGCCCAGCCTTCTTCGTTTCCGATCCAGCGAATGGTCGGTTCGGTTCCTCCGAAGATCATGACCGATGGATTATATTTTTTGATTGTGTCGACAGCCTGTTCGTATTTATAATAAGTATTCGGGTCGATAGAACGGGTTTCATTTGCACCGCCATACCAGCCGTTGCCACCGTTTGCGCCGTCAAACCAGTATTCGAATAACGGGCCATAGTTACATACCAGTTCATGTAATTGGGAATGGAACTTATCTACATACCCCGGTTGCCCATAGTTTTCGCTGTTACGATCCCAGGGGGAAAGATAGATACCGAATTTCAGTCCGTGTTTATGACAAGCATCGGACAGTTCCTTTACCATATCTCCTTTTCCGCCTTCCCAGGGAGAGTTTTTCACACTGTATTCTGTTGTAGCAGTCTGCCATAGACAAAAACCATCATGGTGTTTGGCTGTGAGAATCACTCCTTTTAAGCCCGCAGCCTGGATCGTGCGGACCCATTGTTCGCAATCCAGATCAGTAGGATTGAAGGTCGAAGCAGGGGTATTTCCATATCCCCATTCTAGATCGTTAAATGTGTTCAAACCAAAATGGACAAAGGCATAAGTTTCCATTTTGTGCCATTCTACCTGTTCCGGCGTGGGAATAGGATAAACCGGATCGGGAGCGTTTACCTCTTTGCAGGAGATCAAAGTTGTAAGCCCTAGTCCGAGGAGGAAAAGATAATTTGTGCTTTTCATCGTTCGTTTATGTTATTGTTTATGCTTCAAAGGTACGAAAAATATGCTTCGCAGGTGTTTTTTCTGTCTGTTTTGATATTTTTAGTTATTGTATAACAGGACAAAAGCTGTATGATAGGATACTTGGCGTATTTAGTACAATATTATTTACCTTATTGTATTAAATACATGTAAAATATATCTATCTACTTAATAATGTGATGTATAAAATGTGTTTTAAGTTTGCTTTGTTGATAATGAATTCATATATTTGGGCGTCTAATAACTATATTTTTATAATAAATACCATGAAAAGAAGAGATTTCTTAACAAACACAGCATTGCTGGGTGCCGGAATACCATTAGGTATGTCGTCGGCTGTAATGACTTCATGTACGCAAGAAAAACAAGGTGCAGGTGCGGCTGCGAAGAATTATTCTCCGGAAGAATTGGGAATGTTCTCTTTCGTAGAAGTGGCTCCTGATGGAAAACCTTTAAAAGCTGCGTTGGTTGGTTGTGGCGACCGTGGTACCGGAGCGGCTACTCAGTTTCTTAAATCCGGACCGAATGTATCTATTATAGCGCTGGCCGATCTGTTCCCGGATAGAATGGCTACCTGCCGGAAAGTACTATCAGAACAGTTTAAAAATGAGGTTCCTGATGCCAACTGTTTCTTAGGATTTGATGCGTATAAAAAAGTCTTGGCAATGAATGATATAGATGTCGTTCTGCTGTGTACTCCTACGCATTTTCGTCCGGAACAGTTTAAAGCCGCCGTTGAAGCAGGCAAGCATATTTTTATGGAAAAACCTTGTGCTGTCGATCCTACAGGTATACGTACGGTGATTGCTGCAGCAAAGGTGGCTACTTCCAAAGGTTTGACTGTTGTTACGGGTAATCAGCGCCGGCATCGTAAGGACTATTGGGAGGCTTATGTTCAAGTGAAAAATGGATTGATAGGCGATGTCGTATCATCTTCAGCACATTGGGATCAGGGTGCCTGGTGGAATAAACGGAAACGTCCGGAATGGAGCGACATGGAATATTGTATTCGTAACTGGTTTAACATTAAATGGTTAAGTGGTGACCATCTGCTGGATCAGGCTATCCATAACATAGATGTTGTTACCTGGTTCATGGAAGATCGTCCTGTTCGTGCGGTAGGTTTCGGCGGCCGTGCGCAACGTTTGACAGGGGATATTTATGATTTCTTTAGTGTGGACTACTATTATAATAATAACAAACGCATGTTAGCAACTGCTCGTCAGATCGACGGTTGCGACGGAAATGTTTCCGAGCAGGTATATGGCACCAAGGGTGTTGCTCTGTTGAACGACAGAGGAGAGATCAAGCTTGTCGATTATAATGGAAATACGCTTTGGGAATATGATTATAAAAATAAGCCTGTGAAAAATCCGTATGACCAGGAACATGTTCACCTGGTTGAATCGATCCGTTTGGATAAAAAGATAAATCAGGCGGAAGCGTTGGCTTATTCAACGCAGATCGCAATTCTCGGACGTGAGGCTGCTTACACCGGAAAACCGATTTCCTGGGATGAGATTATGGCATCGACACTTTATTATGGGCCGGAAGAATATAAGATGGGGCCGTTACCTTTCTATAAAGAAGGGGAAGCTCCAAAGCCGGGTAAGGCTCCGGATGCTCCTGTAATGTAAATGGAACAAATGAATTTTTAATGATGAAACTCCAAATTCTTGAATACAGGGATTTGGAGTTTTTATTTTGATATTTCTGTAAAAGATGGCTGATGTCAATATGTTTATCTGTAAACTACTTTCAGTAAAGGTCAAAACTTCTGATTCAAAATCATTAAGACTTGTATCGAACTCAGCTTTGCTACAGTATAAAGTATTCGTTTGATATATATCAAACGCAAAGAACACATATATGCTTCATTCGTTTGATGATTGAGTTTCATTCATTCGATATATATTGAACGAATGAGTGAATGGGTTGTCCTGTCCTGAAATAAGTTGACAAACGACCAAAGTAAACGTATGTCAGAATCGAAAGATGTGGATTGTATCGGTTAGCGAGGAATATTTTTTCAGGCTTTTTCGTTCGTACATTATATAACAGTTTCTCCGGTGGAAAAATAAATGAAAAATAAAGGATGAAATATTTGGAGCGTATGTTGTAAAGCACTACTTTTGCACCCGCATTCAAGAGAGAACGGCACACCAGAAATGATGAAAGAGGTAACCTGTGGAAAGGGGATGAGGTTAGAGATTCTAAGCAAAATTCCAACCGTCGCAGTGGCTCAAAAAAAACTTTGAATTTTTCTTCTGAAAAATTTGGCAGTTAAAATAAAGTCCTTACCTTTGCAGCCGCAATCGAAAGATGGGCAATAGTTCTTTGAAAGATTTACATATCAACAAGTAGTACAAGTATTAAAAATTAATACCGTCAAAAACTTGAAATAAAAAACGGATTCTGAGCAAGAGCATAAAACAATTTAAACAACGAAGAGTTTGATCCTGGCTCAGGATGAACGCTAGCGACAGGCTTAACACATGCAAGTC
>NZ_BMPB01000013.1 GCF_014647375.1 Parabacteroides faecis | reverse complement strand
TCCGAAAGTACCACATTTCCGTCCTTTATATTCTGAACCCAAAGCTTCAGCGGCATCTTCCAAAACGGGTATTCCGTAATGAGAAGCAATAGCCATAATTTCATCCATTTTTGCAGGCATGCCGTATAAATGGACCGGGATAATTGCTTTCGGAAGTTTTCCTGTTTTACGCAAACGGTCTTTGATTGCTTCCTCCAGGAATAAGGGACTCATGTTCCAGGTATCCTGTTCGCTATCTACATAGACCGGAGTCGCTGACTGGTACGCTATCGGATTAGCGGAAGCGGCAAAAGTAAAGGACTGGCAGATAACTTCATCGCCAGCTTGCACTCCTAGTTCGATAAGGCCTAGGTGAAGGGCGGCTGTGCCGGAAGATAATGCGACTACGTGCCGATTTTCTTTAATATATTCCGCTAACTCTTTTTCAAATGCATTCACATTGGGGCCTAGGGGGACTACCCAGTTGGTATCGAAAGCTTCTTTTATGAAGTCTTGCTCACGACCGGACATGTGGGCGAGAGAAAGGTAGATTTTTGAGTTCATGATTTATATTGTGATTAAAAGATATAATTCCAATTGCTATGACAAACAAGAATCAAACCGGTTGAAAAAGAATCGCCGGTTACTAAAATTTTCATGATGTTCGCACTTATCTTTTAAGCGGAAAGAATTTAATCGAAGTAGTCGTAAAGTTGAATAAGCTTATCTGTAGAAAATTTTGGTAGAACGGAATGTATAAAGTAGCTTGTACTTTAGAAATGAATTATCAGGATAAACATCAATACGCAAACGTTCCAATTTCCAATATAGCTTGCCATTCTTCAGGGGTTTTAAACTTATGCTTTGCAACTTTTTCTTTTTCCATAATTTAATTTTTTTTAAACTATACTACAAAGTATACAAGCAAAATCCAAACAAACGCTTCCTCGCCTTTCCAAGCATTATTTACTGATTATTAATCAATTTACAGGTAAGCATCTCTCTTTGAAAAGACACTTCTATGTTGAATGTTCTCTTTTTATTTTATAGGTTTTTCCGATAATATTGATGACGATCTCAAATGGTCATCATATTTTCCTGCAAAATAGTCCTTGTAATATTCCTGCATTTCGATTAACTGAAATTTCTCTCCATGACCAGGATATACTATTATGTCATTGTCAAAAAACTCATAGATAAAATCTATTGTCTTCTTTAAATCTTCTATGGATGCCCCATATTTCTTTTTCAGGAAAGGCTTAGTTTTATAAATCATTGTATCCCCAGTGAACAAGGCATTGCTAACAGAGATACACATTCCTCTATTGGTATGACCTTTTGCTGCAATAAACGATATTATATAGTCGTTCCATTCAAGTTTCATATCAACGTCCTCAACAATAACATCAACTTTATTAACGGAGTACATTTTTTCAGAGTTGAAATACAACTTATTAAAGTAATTCATAGGTGTCTTTATCCAATGAGAACAGAGTCTTGTCGTAACTACTTTGGCATTAAATGTATCCAAAAGACTATTAACCCCCCAGCAATGGTCAAAGTGTTCATGTGTAAGCATTATATAATCGAGACTATACCCCTTTTTTTGAACATAGTCTCGAATATTATTCTGTTCTTTCGTCCCCGGGTCAACAACAAAACATCTTTTATGCTTTTCACAAACGACAAGATATGCATTAGATGGTACAGGAGAATTTAAAAACCTTATTACTCCTAAATTATTGTAAAGTATATCCGCCATCAATTGTAAATATACTGCCTGTTACCCATCGTGCAGCATCGCTTAAAAGGTAAATACAACAATTAGCTATATCAGTTGGTGTGCCAAAACCAAGAGGATGACGTTCTGCATAAAATTTCAAGAAACAATCTTCCTCTATTGCTCCACAGCCCAAAATTGCGGAGGGAACAAAACCGGGTTGGATACAATTGACACGTATGTCTTGTTTTGAAACTTCAAGAGCCATAGCCTTCGCAAAACTATTTACTGCACCTTTTGTTGCTGAATATAACGAATTTCCTACTTTAACATTAAATGTAGATACAGAAGAGATGAAAATTACAGAGCAACCATGATTCAATTTTCTTTTCCTCAATATCCTACTTATAAGTTTTATGTCACCTATAATATTTGTGTTAAATATCTCTGAAATAGCCTCTTCATTGATATTTTTTACGGGCATTGTCTTGATGATACCAGCACAAAGAATTATACCATCAAGTTTTGGTATTACTTCTATCATATTGTAAATATCATCAGAGCTACAAAGATCTACCTTGTGAATAATATGACCTTCTCCCTCCATTTGGGATAAAGTTTCATTTAACCTTTCCTCATTTCTTGCCACCAGATGTACAGTGGCACCCATTTTAGCGCAATCAATACTAATACCTCTTCCTATGCCAGAGGAAGCGCCTGTAACAAGAATAGTCCTGCCTTCAAGTGAAAAAGGATTATACATTTTATAAATACATTAAATCACAAACTTTAATTTTGTTGGTAGTAATACGTCCAGTTCCGATAGAAAAACCGACACCAACAGCAGCCATAACCATCTCAAGAGGACGGCTCTCTAGCTCTTCTTTCAATTTGCACACCATTAACAATGGGATGGTTGCTCCACTCGTATTTCCAAAATCTTTTAAGTTCATTGGTGTTTTTTCTTCCGGGAACTTTAGTTTCTTTCTTAACTTCTCAAAAAGCACCTTACTTGCTTGATGAATCAAACAGTAATCCATTTTCTCATTGTCAATATTAAACTCTTGAAGCAATTGTTTGTATAATTTAGGAACGCCAGTAATCGCAGCAGCAAAGACCTCAACTCCATCCATTTTTTCATCTAGCCTGGTACGGAAATTCCCATCACCGACAGCTTCCTCCTCGAAAGACTTCAGACTGACAGGATTTCGAGAACCACCATCAGGTACTATTACATGTTTTCTTCCTGATCCATCTGTGGAATAACATATATCAATCTTATCAGCTTCTTCGGGATTATACTCAAGAGCAGTGACGGTGCCAGCATCTCCTAAAAGAAACCACATACTTTTATCCTTATAGTTGGCATACTCAGATTGAGTGTTGCCCACCATCAGAAGACATTTCTTAAAGTTACCAGTTGACACCATATTTCCAGCAACGCCAAGACCTACTACAAATCCAGAGCAACCGAGTGTTATATCAAAAGCAAGTGTAGATTTTGGGAAGCCCATTTTATCCTGTAACACGATACCTGTTGATGGTAAGCGATAATCACATGTCTGTGATACAAAGACTATAAGATCCACCTCTTCCTTTACCCATCCAAGTTTTTCAAGCAACCCCTCAGTCGCTTTTTGACAGAGATCAGATGTACAAATACTACCATCGTGTATAGCACAATGTCGACGTTCAACACCTGTAGTCTCAATATACTTTTCAATCTCATCCGGAGGAAGCAGAGTGTAGTCCCTGTTTTCTTCTATACGTTCAGGGACACACGCCGCCATTCCAGCTATCTTGACGTTTTTAATACTCGCAATAGCCATAATAATTACTTTGCCTGTACAATGTTAAACAAATCTTCGATGGTTTCCGTTGAGCGAATATCTGCACCTGTGATAGTTTTATCAAACTGGTCGTCAACCATAGAGATAATACTCAAAGCAGTAAGAGAACTCCACTCTTTAAGCTGTCTGTATTTAGTGTCAGCCTTGAAAATATCAGCAGGTGTCTCATCAAATTCCTCGGCAAATGCCTTGATAAATTCTTCTAAATTCATTATTGCAAAAAAATTAATTAATAAATAAATTAAATATATTACTCTTTAACTATTGAATAATCGTGTACTTTTCCCTCGTAAATAGGAGTATGCAAGATTGATGTAACCAATGACTCCGGTGCCATTCTACAAATGATTTTCTGTAATGTGTCATCGGTACCACACTCATAAAACTCATTTACTCCATTGTTAAGCATATTATCTATCAGCTTTGTCCACTGAACAGGAGATGTCATTAACTTAATTTGATTGTCCATAATCTCCACTGGATCCGTATGTGGCAAACCATCCACATCTTGATAAATTGGGATTCTTGGAGTCAACCAATTAAGTTTCCTGAGTTCTTTACTAAGAATTAATCCTTCTACTACAGAATTAGGAGAATGTCCAACGCCCTTCTGAGGTAGAACGAGAGCACGCTTTGCCCCCATCTCCTTTAGTATTTTACATGCTTTTTTCACAGAATTTCTAGCCCCTGTAACAACTAATTGTCCTGGACCATTATAGTTCGCTATATAGAGTTTCTCACTATCCTCTTCACTAACTCTATCAATTACGGTCTGAACCTTATCTTCAGCAATACCAATAATGGCACCCATTGCACTTGGATGTTTCTGAAATGCCTCATAAAAGACATTACCTCGTTTTACAATAAACTTGAGACATTCTTCAAAGCTTAATGCCCCCGAAATTACTAATGCAGCATACTCGCCCAATGAATGACCTGCTACACAATCAGGTGAAATAAGATCTTGTCCTAATGCCGCAGCAACCTCATAAATAAATACACCTTTCTGGGTATAGCGAGTATCCATAAGTTGCTCTTCATTCACAGAAAACAGCACATCGCTAAAACGCTCACCTAAAATATCGTTAGCTTGTTCAAAAACAGCTCTCGCTTTAGGGAAATTCTCGTAGAGATCCTTACCCATTCCTTCTTTCTGGTTTCCCTGACCCGGGAATACAAATGCTTTCATACCTTCCGTTTTTACATTAACAATACCTTTGCAGGATTTCCGTAAACCGTTGTATATGGACTCACTTTCTTTATTACAAAACTCATTGCTGCCACTGTAGCACCTTCGCCAATAACAACTTTATGACTCACAACTGCAGTTGTATGAATTGTTGCCATGTCTTTAACTACTACACCACCAACACAAGTTGAGTGTGTATCTATACGAACATAATTACCAATTTTACAATCATGAGCGGCAATCGAAAAAGTCTGAATCAAGCAATTTTCTCCTATTGTGCAATCTGCTCCAACAGAAGCATATTCAGCTATAATACAACCATCACCTATTTTAACATTCTCTCTAACTATTGCTGTTTTATGTATCAAGGTATAGAATTTGGCTCCTCTCTCCTTTAATTTTTCACATACCATCTTTTTTACTTTTGTGTTTCCGATAGAACAAACAAAAACATCATTGTCTTCTATTTGATAACCATCAATAGTTCCCAACAGCGGAGGATAAGCCTCAAAGCCATCCAGTGAATGCAAATTATCATCAATAAAACCTTTAATTGAAAAATCTTTATTGAAATCAACGCAACCTTTTGCAATACAATACACGGAGCGTCCCATTCCACCTCCACCTACTATAATTAGTTTTTTCATTCTTTTGTATATTTGATATATTTTGTAAAACCTAGGTCATCGGCATCTCTTGATACATTTGAACCAATAGATATGTCCTTCCGAAGTAGCACTTTCTTTATTGACATAAGTATGATTTTTAAATCGGTCTTAAATGTACAATTATCAACATACCAAACGTCTAATTCAAACCGTTTACTAAATGGGAGAAAATTTCTTCCATTTACTTGTGCCCAACCAGTTATACCTGGACGAACTTCATGTCTTCGTGCCTGTTTTGTAGTGTAAAACGGTAGATATTCAGGCAACAACGGTCTCGGACCAATCAATGCCATATCCCCTTTAAGCACATTAATCAACTGTGGCAATTCATCAATTGAAGTAGAACGAATAAATTTCCCGATCTTCGTCAAACGATCAGCATCAGGCAACAATTTTCCCTCAGCATCCCGCTCATCCGTCATTGTCTTGAACTTAATAACCTTGAAGATCTTCCCATTCTTACCCGGACGCTCTTGAAGAAAGAAAACACCGGCTCCTTTGTTTGTGAAATATAAACACAGAGTCACAACTAATAATATTGGGAAAAGTACAATCAATATTAATAGAGATAAAATAAAATCAATTATCTGCTTCCAAAAACATCTATACATATTAAACAATTTTCATCCTCAAATTCAACCGAAAACACACAAAATTATCTCAATCAATAAAATATAAAAACAAAATCCTATATACTATCTATGAAATATTTCATCTGTTTTACAATTTGAATTAAAAAATTTCAAATAAGACTCTTCCAAATCCAATCTCCAAATATCATTGAGCCAAGCATCTACTGTATAAAGACTTTTTATCGAATCTGGTACATCTTCAAAAGGGGAAGTCATAAAATTTTCTGGAATATCTATATCGTCTGAGACTACACATATATTATTTTTTCTATAAAAATTATAATCACATACACAATTTGAATTCGTCACTAATTTTGTGCGTGTTGCTAAAGCTTCAAATGGACGTCTATTCAGACTTGTTGTTTGTAATCTATGTTGTACATCAAAAAAACATTTGGATTGGGCAATATAGTATGACTGATCTTCAATAGATAATGGTGTAAAATGAAATTCTTTTTTATTACACAACAAAGGAATGTTTCCCCTTATCTTTGCTTGTATTAAAGATGGATATGATGGAATATAATAATAAAAAAAATAATTCATCCCTTTATTCTGAAGATATCTTTCCATCCTTTTCATCCAGTAATATCTATCGCTAGATATAGTCCCAACCATGAATAAGTCATACTTAATCGGTTCTATCTTCGAAAGAGTAAGATGCTCAGGTAAAAAAAATGAAGGACGAAAAACCATTTTATATTTTTTAGCATCTCCTATATCAAAAGATATGGTTCTATCAAAACTTTTAACAATCCAAGAAAGATCATTAGTAGCAAATACATCCCAAGTATATAAAATTAATTTAGCCATAGGGTAGGCATCTCGTAACATATCAACAGCAACAGGACTAAATCCTTCACCTCGTATAACAAAAATAAAATCAAAATACTTCCGTTCTAATTGAATAACATGCTTTATATAAGAACAGAAATAAGAAGGCATTGTTCGTTTCACAAGACGTAATACTATTTTGTCTACAGTTTTAGAACTTGGTCGTTCCGGATAAACAGAAACATTGCATCCTTTACTTACAAGACAATTATATATAGCTTTTCCATATAAAGTGTTCACTCCTCCTGGAATGAATAGCAAAATATTTGAACCACAATATTCTTCCATAATTTATACACTACTGATAATAATATATAGGATAATAACCACTATGTTCATCAATCCAATCTTTCATCTCCACAATCATATCTTTATAGGAAGGAACTTTAAAAGAAAAATCCTTACGAGTATTAATTAAAGTTTTATCTAAATTGAAATCATTATTTTTCAAGATCTCTATAGGATGCTTTTTACAACAACAATTAAAAAGATTCAACAAATCATACTTAGAGATAGTTTCATTATTTACCAAATTATATATTCCTGTTAAATTTTCATCAATAGCTTTTTCAATAGCTTTCGCCAATGTAAGAGTAGTTACCCCCGTCCAAATAGCACCAGTGAAACCATAAATAGACGATTTTTGCTTCATAAACCAATTAAAAAGTCCAATGCCATAACACTTCATATCAGGACCAATTATTGAATTTCGAAAGGTCAAATCTTTATTATTATTAATCTCACCTAAAGCTTTAGAACGATCGTACATTGTTTTTCCATCTGGAAAACTTTTTTCTGTATAAGGACCTGTATTTCCTGCAAATACACAATCTGTACTCATATGAATGAGCTTTGTTGACTTATCTTTTAACCAACTCTCAAGGATATGAGGCAAATAACTATTTAAAAAAATTGCTTTATCAGGATTGTCTTCTGCTGTTTGATTAAGTAAACCTATACAATTAATTACCACATCATATTTTCCCTCAATAAGAATATTTTGTAACTTATCAAGTTCAAAAGCATCTCCTACTATGCATTCACAATAAGAAATTTTCCTTGTAGCAAAGGCTACTGTATCATACCCTCTCTCCTTAAAGTAGAGTGTGATTAAATGACCGGCCATACCGGTAGCTCCCAAAATTAAGACCCTCATAAACTTAAACCTAATTTTACTCTTACATAATCGACCTTTAACAATAATGCTTTCATTTCCTCTATATCCAAACGCCTTGTATTGTGAGAATGATAATCATCAGTAGGAGTAATCCTTTCGTTCCCTGACTCTAATCGATCGTAGTTCAAATCTCTTGCATCACACGGAACTCTAAAATATTCCCCCATATCTTCTGCCCGAACGATTTCCTCACGAGTAACTAACGTCTCATATATTTTTTCACCATGTCTTGTTCCTATAATCCGAATCTCAGAATCCGAATGAAATAACTCTTTTAGTGCTGATGCTAAAGTTACCAATGTGGCCGCAGGCGCTTTTTGGACAAATAGATCTCCATTACTCCCATGTTCAAAAGCATAAATAACCAAATCCACCGCATCGTCTAATGTCATCATAAATCGAGTCATATTAGGATCTGTAATAGTAAGAGGTAAATGCCGTTCGATTTGCTCTATCCAAAGTGGAATAACCGAACCACGACTTGCCATTACATTCCCATATCGGGTACAACAAATTGTTGTTTCCGCATTGGCACCTAATGAACGTCCTCTCGCTATTGCGACTTTCTCCATCATTGCTTTACTAACTCCCATCGCATTTATAGGATAGGCAGCTTTATCTGTAGATAACACTACTACATTTTTTACTTTATGCAGTATTGCAGACTCTATAACATTATTAGTCCCCATCACATTCGTCATTACGGCCTGCATAGGAAAAAACTCACAAGAAGGAACCTGTTTTAATGCTGCTGCAGAAAACACATAATCTACACCCGCCATAGCATTATCCACAGAAGAACGATCCCTGACATTTCCTATATAAAACTTCACTTTAGGATTTTGAAGCAAATGCCGCATATCATCTTGTTTTTTTTCATCTCGACTAAAAATACGTATTTCCTTAATATCCGAATCTAGAAAACGCTTTAAAACCATATTACCAAAAGAACCTGTGCCTCCAGTAATCAAAAGGACTTTATCTTTAAATATAGACATATCTTATATAACAATTACATTTAATCAAAACAAATATTTTTTATACATCTTCGTATAGATATAAAAAATGCTGTAAGCCAATTGTGGATATTTAGACAACAATGCCAATAGATACTTTTTCAAAGACATTCTTTTACGAATAGAGTGTTTATTAAATTGGTAAAAATTTGAATCAATGACATATCTATCATAAGAAGTCTTAAAATTAGCATAAGAAAGTCTTAATGCAGCTTTCAAAATATAAGAAGTACAAGACCAAAGAAACCATACCCTATACTCCTCTATAAAATCTTCTAACAAACCATTATTATATAAATAATTACAATAAGAATTTTCTCTAAATAAAAAACCATTATATGCTACACTTCTTGTTGCACTAGAAGAACGTACAAGTACATGATAAAATGGATCTCCACATATGATTATTGATTTCGCCTTGGACATTACCTGAAGCGAGAAAAAACCATCTTCCCCTATAGAAACTCCTGGTTCAAACTGAAAACAATAAGTTTTCAAAAAAGATACTTTATATAACCGAGCACACGAAGATGCCCATAAACCTTTACCAGACAAATAAGAGGCAAGGATATCTCTACCTTTCAATTCATATGAAGTAAATGGACGAGAAGTATAACGTTTCTTACCTGTTTCTAAGCACTCAAATACAAAATTGCAACAAGCAATATCATGGTCCCCTGAATTTATATATTCAAACATTTTTTCAACTGTATTAAATTCCAACCAATCATCACCATCAACAAACATGATATAATCTCCAGTTGAAACTTCAATACCACGATTTCTTGCAACAGAAACTCCCGCATTTTCTTGTTCTATAACCTTCACACGTTTATCTTCCTTTTCGTACATACGTAAAATTGATAACGAATTATCTTTAGAGCCATCATTGACAAAAATAAATTCCAAATTTTCATAAGTTTGGAAAAGCAAACTAGAAATGCATCGATCAATATAAGCTTCTAAATTAAAAACTGGTATTATTAAGCTAATCTTTGAATTCATAAAATAATCGTAAATAAATAATATCCTATCAATACAATTGATATAGAAGTATATCTATAATTAAAATATTTCATATCAATCATTGGGTAAACAATTAACAATGGCATCATAAACCATGATAAATATGCAAATCTATTAGAAAACGGAACTTCATTTATAAAAACCCATAGCATATTAGATAATAGATAACAGGAAAACAATTTATTATAAAAGTCATTTCTATAAGATCTTATGAAATAAAAATAAGATGAAAACCAGATAGGCAACGAACTATATAAAACAAAATCCCAACGGAATCCAACTTTTGAAAACATACTTAAACTTACAGTACCAGTCAGATAGCTCTCAGCTTTTTCATTCAAAAAAGGAATAATCAAAAGTAGATTCTTTATATATCCACTTAGCATAAATCCACAAAAAACTGAAAACACCCAGGCAAATAAATATAATTTAACCTTAGGGTACAAAATTGCTATACAAAAGAACGAAAATGGCCAAACTGCAGAGTAATGGAAAGAAAAAGCAATTAATGAGTAAATAAAAAATCGTAACGTATTTCGATAATTCACAAATGCTAAAATTAAAAAAGATGTAGATATACCATTTCTTATTCCATCAACTGCATACATATAAAAACTCATAGTTGTCACAATAAATAATATAATCAAATGAGGATATTGTTTTGACAACTTATAACTAGATACAAATAAAGGAAAAAGATAAAGAAATGCACAAACAAGAAAAAACATCTCTACTGAGAGCCCCAACCATCTACATAGATATGTTAATAACCAAAATCCATATTCTTTATAGGTTTCAAAATCCCATGATTTATATAATGAAAACTCTAAATATGCTTTTCCATAACGTATAGAATCTCCAAAAACATCTTCTATCCACCATTGTCTATATCCTACAAAATATAGACAAAATATAAAAAACAAAGTAAGTCGTAAATTTGTAGCGCCATTAACATGTATACGATTATAAAATAATAACAAATAAAAAGACTCAATAAAGACAATTAATAATAAAATATATCGAAATAGAAAAACATGTAAATATGCATCTAACATAACAAGATAAATAAAATATACTACTCTTATATTACAAACGTATACATCTATATATCAAAACATAAACACAACTATAAAATATCTTATCTATAAACTCAATAATATCTACTAATAATTTTTTTTATTTTATATGGAAACATTAAATACACAAAAGCCATCAGTGTTTTGATGTCTTTATGCATAAATCTTAATACTTCCCAATTCTTTATATCTAATAAATATAAACTATCTACAAAATTTTTCTTTTCAAGATCACTCGTACACCTATATTTAACAAATCTAAAACACAAAAAGAATAATACTCTTATAACAAATGATAAATAATAAGGATATACACTTTCCTTATTATACATTTTTAAATACTTATTCAATTCTATAACTATATCCTTTTCCTGCCTTATAATTCTTTCTGTATTAATCAAATTAGTATTACCTGTAGTTGAACTATCTCTTCTAAAATATCTCAAAGTTATTTTTGAAGTAAAAGAAAAACTTCTTACATAATAAGAAAGGTGTAAGCTAAAAATATCATCTTCATTTAAATGAGTATCATAACACCGAATATGATTTATGCGAAGAAATTTTAAATTATACAATTTATTCCAAAGCATTATGGGGAAATACTTTCTATCTTTATAAATATAAGTAGATAAAGCAAATTCTCCCTTTCGAGTAGTGTCCATTAAAACCCTATCTATAGTTTTACTATCATTTATGACCTCACACATAGATCCAGCGACAAAATCAACAGGACACTCAATCATCTTATCATATAACACCTGTATACAACCCGGGGTAATCTCATCATCACTATCCATGAAAAACAGAAACTCTCCCTGAGCATTGTCTATAGCTGTATTTTTTGTAGCCCCCGTACCTATATTATGTGGATGCTCTATAATACGAACATCTTTTCCTCTTGGATGGTCTTTGATGATCCTACGAACAATCTCCATGCTGTTATCGGTTCCTCGATCGTCCACTAATAAAAATTCGATACTTTCAAATGTTTGGTTCAATGCAGAAAGCAATGCACGCTCCACATACGGAGCCACATTGTATATCGGCATGGACAAGGTTACTTTGTACATTCTATATATAACTTTTTTATTATCAATACTATTTGATCTATTTCTTGCATTCTAAAAATAAAGCAGGCCAATATATAAACTAATAATCCAATGAGGCTCCCTATTATTAATTGGCCTAATAAATCTCCATCAAAAAAACATGTACTCAAATAAACTGTTCCCCCAGTTAATAATGAGATTAAAAATAAAGGCATTATATAACGAACTTGTTCACTATATTTTACATAGATTACTTTCTTGGAATAATAGATAATAATTATCATATCAAAGAAATTATATATAACAATTCCCCAGCATAATATTTGTACTCCAAAAGATAAAGTTACAAACAGTATAGTAATCGCAATTATCTTTTTAAGAATTTCTGCACGCAAAAAATAGTCAGAATGACCTTTTACATTCAATATCTGATTATTGACAACCATTACTGGATACCACATATAAGCAAAACACAATATGGATAGCAATTTAGCAGCTGGAAGCCATTTATCTGTCAGCAATAATAATATTAGTGGTTTAGATAAAACCGCCGCAATAATCATTAATGGAAATATAATAAAACAAGACATTCTCAAGTAATTGATAAAAGATATTCTAAGGCGTTCACTATCATCTTGCATTTCACACTGTATTGGGAAAATTACCCTATTAATAATTCCCACTATATTTATAGAAGGGAAATTAGCAAATTGGTACGCTCTATTATAAAAACCTACATCTACAGAAGAATATCGACGTCCTATCACCAAGCTATACAAGTTCATATAAATTGTATGTAATAACCCGGATAAGAGCAATTTAGAACCAAATGAAAATAAAATGTAAAAGGATTCTCTTGAAAATACCCATTTAGGAATCCATTTAGCAAATATCCATAATAATAATGTATTTAATAGACTGCTTGATAATGTCTGGATTACCAACGCCCATACCCCCCAACCTTTATATGCCAATATAATCCCGATTATTCCGCTAACTAATACGGCTGTAAAAGAAACTTTAGCTTGTTTTTTGAAGTCGACATTGATAGTCAACTTAGCCCGTTGTACAATGGATAAACCTGATATAATAATATTCAATCCTATCCAACGTGTTATCAGAGACAAACTTGGTTCTTTATAAAAAGACGAGATGTAAGGTGCACTAAAATACAGGAGCAAATAAAAAACTACCGAAATAAAGATATTGAAATAGAAAACCGTAGAAAAATCTGTTTCTGTACGATCCTTTTTTTGTATCAACGCATTCGAGAAACCACTATCCACAAAAACTTGGGCAATAGCCAAAAAGATATTCAGCATGGCTATCAATCCATAATCAGCCGGCAATACCAAACGAGCGATAATAATAGTTAACACAAACTGTATCCCTTGTACGGAAAACCGTTCAATAGCACTCCATATTACGCCTTTTACGGCTTGATGTTTTAATGAATCACTCATGTAATTTTAATAAGGGAATAAATCTTTTACCTAAAAAGTATCACTCTTTTATTTTATCCTCAAAATATTCAAATGTTTTCTTCAATCCTTCTTCCAATCGGATTTTAGGTTCCCATTCCAGTTTTTCTTTTGCCAACGTAATGTCTGGCTTCCGTTGTTTCGGATCATCATCCGGTAACGGGCAATACACAATCTTAGATGTTGAATGGGTCAACTCTATCACTTTCTCTGCCAATTCCAACATCGTAAACTCCCCGGGGTTTCCTGTATTGACAGGACCGATAAAATCATCACCTGTTGCCATCATTCGGATCATGGCTTCAATCAGATCATCTACATATTGGAAACTTCTGGTTTGGGTTCCATCCCCATAGATTGTGATATCTTCACCTTTTAACGCTTGTACGATGAAATTAGAAACGACACGTCCGTCATTCGGATTCATTCGAGGTCCATACGTATTAAAGATACGGATGATTTTAATCCGTACACCGTTCTGACGATGATAATCCATAAACAAAGTTTCGGCTGCACGTTTGCCTTCATCGTAGCAACTACGGATACCGATTGGATTCACATTCCCCCAATAAGATTCAACCTGCGGATGAATAGCCGGATCACCATACACTTCGCTGGTCGAAGCTTGTAGGATTTTTGCTTTAGTCCGTTTAGCCAATCCCAGCATATTCATTGCTCCGTAAACGGAAGTTTTCATTGTCTTGATGGCATTATATTGATAATGAGGAGGCGATGCAGGACAAGCCAAGTTATAGATCTCATCAACTTCGGCATAATAGGGAGAGGTTACATCGTGACGAACCAACTCAAAATTATCATATTGTAGTAGATGACGAATATTATCCTTACTTCCGGTAAAATAATTATCCAAACAAATCACATCATTACCTTCTTTTACCAAACGTTCACATAAATGGGAACCGATAAAACCGGCTCCACCCGTTACTAATATACGTTTCATTTCTGTCCGATTCTCGAATAAATAAAACCTAACTCTTTCAATTCTTCACCATCGTAGATATTCCGCCCATCCACAACCACGTAATTCTTCATGGCTTTACGAATAATAGCCCAACTGGGCATACGGAATTGTTTCCACTCCGTCATCAAAGCGATAGCATCTGCATCAATCACCGCTTCATACATATCCTTACAATAAGTGACTACATCCCCTATCCTACGCTTTGTTTCATCCATGGCAATAGGATCGAATACATTAATCACAGCACCTGCTTTCAAAAGCTTATCAATCACAACCAACGCAGGAGCTTCACGCATGTCGTCTGTTTCAGGTTTAAAAGACAATCCCCACAAAGCAACAGTCTTACCTTTCAGATCTCCATTAAAAGCCTTACTCAACTTATCAAATACAATATTCTTTTGCTCTTCATTTACCGATTCTACAGCTTCTATAACACGCATGTGGTATCCGTTTTCTATTCCTGTATGCAATAGAGCTTTCACATCCTTTGGAAAGCAAGAACCTCCATACCCACAACCGGCATACAGGAAACGGCTACCGATACGGGAATCTGTCCCCATACCTTTACGTACATTATCTACATTTGCTCCGATACGTTCACAGAGATTGGCAATATCGTTCATAAAGCTGATGCGGGTCGCCAACATAGCATTGGCTGCATATTTCGTCATTTCAGCTGAAGGAACATCCATGATCAGGATGGGATAGCCATTCAGTGTGAAAGGACGATATAATTTCTCCATCATTTTTTTTGCCCGTTCACTTTCAACACCAACTACCACACGATCAGGCGTCATGAAATCTTTTATAGCTGCCCCCTCTTTCAAAAATTCAGGATTAGAAGCAACATCAAATTCTATCTCAACCCCACGTTTATCCAACTCTTCCTGTACAGCTGCCCGAACTTTTTTGGCTGTACCAACAGGCACTGTACTCTTTGTCACTAATACGACATGCTTTTTAATATGACGTCCCACCGTACGGGCTACTTCCAGTACATATTTTAAATCGGCACTTCCATCTTCGTCCGGAGGTGTCCCCACCGCACTAAAGACTATTTCCACCTTATCCAAACAAGAGGTCAAATCTGTTGTAAAATGAAGACGGTCGGCCTTCACATTACGTGTAACTAAATCATCCAAACCTGGTTCATAGATAGGCATCTCACCATTTAATAACTTCGTAATTTTGTTTTCATCAATATCTACACAAGTGACATCTATTCCCATCTCTGAAAAACAGGCTCCTGAAACAAGCCCCACATAACCTGTACCAACAATTGCTATATTCATATATTACTACTACTTATCCAACTTTTCAAATTCTGAATTCTGACTCTTAAACTCAGGAACAAAGCTTTTCATTCCTCTCACCATATCAACTATTTCTACATTCAGGGAAAGATTAGACAAAACATTGACACATCTTATCACATCTTGATAGTTATATTCTCTAACATCAGCAATTCGAATTTTTTCGTGGAGAGTTTCTTTTGTATTTTCCTTATGACTTAAAAGCTCTTCATACAATTTCTCGCCAGGGCGCAATCCCGTATACTCTATCTCAATATCCTCCCCGACTCTCATACCTGAAAGTTCTATCATCCGTCGAGCCAAATCTGCAATCTTCACAGGTTGCCCCATGTCAAATACAAATATCTCTCCTCCATTCCCCATCGTACCAGCTTCCAACACCAACCGACACGCCTCTGGGATAGTCATAAAATAACGAATTATATCAGGATGAGTTACAGTAACCGGACCTCCATTATTAATTTGCTCACGGAAACGAGGTATGACAGAACCATTACTACCCAAAACATTACCGAAACGGGTCGTTATAAATTTTGTGTCCCCCTGTACTTCACCTTTTATAATAGCCAAACTCAAGCTCTGTACATAAATTTCAGCCAGCCGTTTGCTACACCCCATAATATTAGTCGGATTCACTGCTTTATCCGTACTAATCATTACAAACTTTTCAACTCCGTACTTTACGGCAGCATCTGCAACCAACCGTGTTCCATAAACATTAACCCGCACTGCCTCACAAGGATTCTCCTCCATCAACGGCACATGCTTATACGCAGCAGCATGGAATACGATATGCGGATGCCATTTTCGGAAAACATAGTCCAAACGATCTTCGCAGCGGACATCTCCTATCACAGGAACAAAACTCAGGTTAGGATACTTATCTTCCAGTTCCAAACGCAAATTATGCATCGGAGTTTCGGCTGAATCAAAACAAATCAATTTACAAATAGGGAAATGAGCTAGCTGACGGCAAATTTCACTACCGATACTACCGGCTGCACCTGTAACCAGTATCACCTTATTCTCCAACAAGCAAGCTATCTCCTGCATGTTGATCTTGATCTCATCACGTCCCAACAAGTCTTCAATCTTTATGTCACGGATAGACCGTTTTATCGTTCCGTTATGAACCTCTTCCATCTCGGGAACCACCAGAGTATGCAAAGAGATCTGTTCACAGAAACGGATCAACCGTTCTTTCTCATACTGTACTGTTTTCAGATTAGGGAAAAGTATTCCGTCCAAAGAGTTCCGGTTTACTAACTTCAAAAGGTCTTCACGAGAGGCAACCTGATAAACAGGCAATTCGGCGATGCGGAAATTCCTTTTCTCTTTGTTGAAGGTAAGGAAGCCGGTTATACAATAATCCTGAACAAAAATATGTCGGGTTGCAGTCGAAGCGATCATAACACTTTCATCACCGGTACCATAGACCAACACCTGTTTTCGCTTTTTACCGAACTGCAGCAATACCATATTATACATGTTCACAATGAAAATGCGAAAGGTGACCAACATCAACATTGTCAGAACACAATCGATAAACAATCCGACCAGATAAACCTTGGGAGTAAACGAAGCTTTTAAGACCAAAAGCAACGTACACAGGACAATTGATTTCAATACAGCAACTCCCCAAATCCTCCATAAACCACGCAAGGTGGAATGGCGAATTACCCCATGATACACCTTAAACGTGAAAAAAGCGATCAAACTTCCTATTAAAGAAGCAAATGCACCTTTCAAAACATCCGCCTGGGTGTATGGGATACGTAAAAAGGAAAAAAGTCCTAATACTCCAATCAATGAAACTGACAACGAAATGAGCAAGTCAAACCAAAAAATAATCCACTTATTAATGTATCTCATTGTTATCAGACGAGAAAAAAAATGCTGTAAACTTATATAATGATAGTTCATTGTCATAAGAAGGGTATGAATATGGTTACGAATTTCCCGGAAAGCATAGATATATCAGAGCAATAACTCTGAAAGCTATTACCAAACACCGGAGAATTTCAAAAACGGGTGTAATATTGGAATCACCGAAGTGGTGATTATCAAAAGATAGGACATTAATACTAGTTATATAATTGATACACAGAAGGTCGTCAGTCACAAAGCTGTAACGACGATAATGACTAGGAAAAACGATCGTTTTTTTTAGTCACCGCAAAAGTATGCATTAATTTCCGAACAAACAAAATAAAAAATTCATCATGCCTTGTTAGACAAGGTATAATGAATCTTTTAATGCTTAAATTTAACACTTAAAAAAAACTAAATAATGGCGAGAATAAACGATCGTTTAAATTCGTCATTTTCACCCCTATCGAGAAGTAGCTACAAGGCATATCCGATTTATTAACACACAGGTTATCAGAAATATACAAAAACCTGTTTTTTAGCTCAAAATCTACAGATACAAGCCCTTTTATACGCCTTTAAACAGGTTTTTCGGTCATTTTCGAGGGTCTTTTCGGAGAGTAAAAACGACTCATTCTGCAACTGTATGCTCTTTAATCTTTTTTTCGAATTTAGATTCATTTATCATTTATGAAAAATACATCTTCTAATGAGAACTGAAAATGAAAATTATAGCTTCCCAAACACAGGTCTTTCTTTTTTGAGCCTTCCAAAGCATTGATATTCATAGTTAAAATAGAGTAATTGACCTCCTATTTGTGAACGAATCAAGGAATCTTCTGTTTATATAGCGACTAAACAAAAAACAGAATGAATAAACGTCAGTGACCAGATGGGACTGACGAACATTGTCGTATAACTTAACTTCAAACGCAAATGATATATGTCTTGATTTTAATGGCCTTTATCATATCAGTAGTCTTATCTATGCTGATCATTCCACGCATATTGATCGTGGCTTTGACAAAAAGACTCTTTGATATGCCTAACGAACGAAAAATACACACGGGTGCTATCCCCCGTCTGGGAGGGATTTCATTTGCACCGACTATCTTATTCTCGCTGGCTTTCGTTTCCGCGATCTCGTATCTGGGGTATTTATACGGGTTGAAAATTCCTCAAAATATCACTCCGCATATCACTCCCGATTTCTATTTACTTACCTGCGGACTGATCGTACTCTATCTGGCCGGTATCAAAGACGATCTGATAGGTCTGCGATACCATACCAAATTCATCGTACAAATTCTAGCAGCCTCCCTACTCCCACTTTCCGGATTGTGGATCAATGACTTTTACGGTCTTTTCGGTATCTATGAACTGGCCCCCTGGATCGGTATGCCGCTGACTATCTTTGCAATCGTTTTTATTACGAATGCAATCAATCTGATAGACGGTATCGACGGGTTGGCATCCGGATTAAGTGGGACTGCCTTGCTGATATTAGGGTCTTTGTTTCTACATCAACATATGTGGTCGTATGCGATGTTGTCTTTCTCAACACTGGGCGTACTGATCCCCTTTTTCTATTATAATGTGTTCGGACAGGCGGAACACGGAAGGAAGATATTTATGGGGGATACCGGAAGCCTGACCCTGGGGTATATCCTGGCTTTTCTCTGTATCAGTTATGCGGCGTATACCCCGGACATCTCTCCTTATACCACCAGCGCCATCCTTATTTCATTTTCGACATTGATCGTTCCGATGTTCGATGTAATACGGGTCATGCTGATCCGGTTCCGAAGACGTAAAAGCCTGTTTTCACCCGATAAAAATCATATACACCATAAATTCCTGGAAATAGGGTGCAGCCCCCACAAGGCACTACTCTATATCCTGGCAATTTCATGGGCATTCAGCTGTTTGAATATCGTACTGGCCCCTTATATAAATATCAATATTCTATTTATTGGAGATATAGTGATCTGGACGGCTCTGAACGTTTGTCTGGATAAAATACAAAACAAAAAGAATTCGTTGAAAAAAAAGAAAATCATTTAAAAGGATCATTTAAATTATGAAAGCATGTTTTATGGGATTAGGTTATATAGGTCTTCCCACAGCAATAATAGCAGCCGAAAACGGCATCGAGGTAATTGGAGTAGACATTAACCCTCAGGTTGTAGAGATGACAAACAAAGGGGAAATACATATCGTCGAACCGGGACTGCAGGAACTTTGTCAGCAGGTAGTGGCTTCAGGCCATCTGAAAGCTTCAGTCGAACCGGAGGTGAGCGATGTCTACCTGATCGTTGTACCGACACCATTCAAAGGGAACCATGAACCGGATATTTCGTATGTGGAAACAGCGACCCGGTCTGTCATCCCGTTATTGAAAAAAGAGGATCTGTTTGTGATCGAATCGACGTCGCCTGTAGGAACGACGGAAAAAATGACACAACTGATATTCTCACTCCGCCCGGAGCTGAAAGATAATATATTTATCGCTTATTGCCCGGAGCGGGTACTTCCGGGAAATGTGATTTATGAATTGGTGCACAACGACCGGGTTATCGGGGGTATCAATGAAGAGTCGACGGAAGCGGCTGTCGGATTCTACAGCCGCTTCGTGAAAGGTACGTTGCATAAGACGAACTCCAAAACTGCTGAAATGTGTAAACTAACCGAGAACTCCTCACGCGACGTACAGATCGCATTCGCTAACGAGTTGTCGCTTATCTGCGATAAAGCGGGTATCAATGTCTGGAAACTGATCGAACTGGCAAACAAGCATCCCCGTGTGAATATCCTGCAGCCGGGAGCCGGTGTAGGCGGTCATTGCATTGCCGTCGATCCTTATTTCATCACTGCCGAGTTCCCCTACGAATCGCAACTGATCGCCAAGGCACGGGAGATAAATAATTATAAGGCTTTCTGGTGTGCAGAAAAGATAGAAAAAGAGATGTTGAAGTTTGAATTACAGCATCACCGGAAGCCTGTCGTTGCCATGATGGGGCTGGCTTTCAAGCCTAATATAGATGATCTGAGGGAATCACCTGCCAAATATATCACGACCAAAGTGATGCAAAGTCACAATAATGCCGATATCCTGGTGGTCGAACCGAATGTAAAGGAACATAAGGTCTTCAAGCTCACCGATTATAAGGTAGCTTATGAAAAAGCGGATATCGTTGTCTTTATGGTGGCACACAAGGAATTCAAAGAACTACCATATACAGACGATAAAATAATACTGGATTTTTGTGGGATCAATTCATGAGGATCATTAAAAATGTACTGTTCAATGGTTCCGTACAGGTTTCCGGTATACTGATCAACCTGCTGTTATTACCCTATCTGACCAGGGTATTGGGGGAAGAAGCATTGGGTACCAATTCTTTCGGATTATCCGTCACCAGTTATTTTACGTTGGTCGGTAATCTGGGGATTGTATTATACGGCGCCAAATCGCTTGCCGAACAGCGGGATCATCCGGAAAATCTACAGAAAAAATTCTCCCAGTGCATTACATATCAGTTCTTTTTTAATCTGCTGGCTATATCCTTATATAATATATGGGTCTGTTTTGCTCAGCAGATTACCCCCATCTATTTCCTGTTCAATATCGTCCTGTTCACGACAATGACCGACCTGTCGTGGGTATATACAGGTTTCGAACGGTTCGATCTGATCGCTACCCGTAATATACTGATCAAAATAATCGGAACTTTACTGATCTTCCTTTTTGTAAAGGATACGGATGACCTGCCGCTTTATATTATTATACAGCAGGGTGTTCTATTGATCAGCAATATCATTTTCTGGACTAATTTGTCGAGGATAGGGTTAAAAATCCGTTTTACAGGGATCAGGAATTCATTGAGGGCTATATTCAAGCCGGCCATATTCCTGTTCGTGCCAAGTATTTTTACGACTATCTATCTGTCACTGAACAATATCATGCTTGGATATATATCGGGGGTGAATGCTGTCGCCGTCTATGATTATCCGAATAAGCTTGCCCGTATCCTGATCACGATGATCAGTATATTAGGTATTACTATGATGCCCCGGCTAGCTTATCTGAGTAAGAAAAAGACACAGGAAGAGTATTTGAAGAAAATGACACAAATGTTATATGCCTCCCAGATCATCAGCATACCGGTTATGTTCCTGCTGATACTGACTTCGCATACGTTATGTTTGTTTGTATTCGGCAATGGATTTAACGGTTCAGACAGGGTATTAGCTATTGTCGCACCGACAATTGTCTACTCAGGGTTAGGTTTATACAATATTTTTATCACGCAGGACAAGATCCGGCAACTGACACGGGGAGTGATTTGCGGAACCATCGTCAATATATTGTTGAACCTGCTGCTTATCCCCCGGTTGAGTTTTGAAGGGGCAGCTTACTCGGCGCTTATTACAGAGACAGTCGTTCATTTGCTCCTGCTGTTCTATTTGAGGAAAGTGTTGGATATAAAAGATTTTATCATCACTTTTTCATCCCTTTTCTCGATAGCCTTATTCATTTTCCTGATACTCAGGTTTACTTTTACCGTAAATAATTTCTTCGATATGATGACTACCGGTATTATTTATCTGCTGTCATATCTGCTTCTTCTCTTTATTTTCCAGAGAAAAAGGATCAGGAAACTCTTTTTGAAACCTCGTTCATAACCCTGTTTTAGAAATGATATATCTGCTGATCCTGTTCACGATTCTCTTTTTCCTGTATTTATCGGAAATAAAGGGTGAGAAATCCTGGAGAATACCGGGTAGTTATATCATCTGGATATTGTTTGTGCTGGTTGCCGGACTCAGATATCGTGTGGGGGGCGATTCTTTATACTATCAGGATATCTATCCCTCTTTTCCGCTATTCAAGGATTTGAGAAATTATGGATTATACGAAAACGGATATGGTCCGCTATGGTATCTGTTCTGCGCAACAACCAAAGCCATAGATACCCGTTTTTTCATTATGCAGATCATACATGCCCTGATCATTAATACGGCAATGGTCTTTTTTTTCAATAAATACTCCAGGCATTTACTGGCCTGCCTCCTTCTCTATTATGTGTTTTACTTTTTGTATTTCAATATGGAGATTTTAAGAGAGTCTCTGGCTATATCGGTGTTCCTGTTCAATATGAAAAATCTGATCGATAAAAAATGGATAAGGTATACGGCCGGATGTGTTTTATCCCTGGGATTCCACCTTTCTGCCGTTGTTTTATTCTTTTTGCCGTTCCTGATGATGACATTGCAGAAAAAATATATCAAGGTTTCATTGACGATATTATTCATTACGATCACCTGCTTGTTCTATATACTGCAAAATAAAACGGATTCCCTTACCTTTTTACCGGGCATCCTGTTAATAAAAATGCACTCATATGGGACCAGAGAGATGAATAACCTGAACGGTATCATCAACAACTCAATGCCTTTCATCTGTTATCTGCTTATTTATCTGGTACATGGCAGACTGATAAGAAAAGGGTCGGACCAATCGGGGGGAAACCGGCAGGATCTACTGTTCAAAGTATTCCTTCTTTTCGCTTTTCTGGGAGGATTCAACGAAGGTATCTTCCGGTTTACCAATTACCTGACGCCTCTGGCTATCACTTATAGCGTCAATGTGATATACGATGTTACCCGGGAAAAGCGTAAGCAACTGGGGATAGTTGTTTCCTGCCTGGGATTGTTTATCCTGTTTGCACACAAATCGCTTTATTATTATAAAGATACCTCCGGTCTGGCCGATCATACCCGCAGGTATGAATTATGGTATCCGTATGAATCGGTTTTCACAAACAAAGAACATTACGGACGGGAACTTATTTTTTACAACGCAACTCAAAACTTAATTGATCTAAGAAATAAAAAATAAATATATGAGTAAAGATCGAAATATACGCCTGCTGGCACTCTATCTGCCCCAATATTATCCGTTTGCCGAAAACAACCGATGGTGGGGACAGGGGTTTACAGAATGGACGAATGTAGGAAAAGCACGTCCTCTTTTCCGGGGACACTACCAACCGAAAGTACCGGCCGACCTGGGGTATTATGACCTGCGGTTGCCGGAGATCAGACAGGAACAGGCGAACATGGCTGATGAATATGGCATAGAAGCATTCTGCTACTGGCATTACTGGTTCGGAAATGGAAGAATGCTGTTAGAAAGAGTTTTTGAAGAAGTCGTCGATTCCGGCAAACCGGATTTTCCTTTTTGCCTGGCATGGGCAAATCATAGCTGGGAAAAAAAACTGTTCGATAAATCGGGAGATAATACTTTACTGATAAAACAGGAGTATCCGGGAACGGAAGATCATACCGCTCATTTCTATTATCTGCTCAAAGCGTTTAAAGATAAACGTTACGTGAGGGTGAACAATAAACCGTTCTTTATGATATTCAATCCGGATGAAATACCGGATATAGAACAATTCATAGACCTGTGGAACAAGCTGGCCCGTGAAAATGGTCTTGAAGGAATCCATTTTGTCGCCCAATTAAGAGAATGTACTTTACAAAAACCTGAGGATTATCTGAAAAAAGGATTCAATGCAGTCAATATGGACAGGAAAAAGGATTTTTATAATCAGCACATCAGTTTTCAGTATAAGGTTTACCTGAAACTATTCCGTACCTTTTACCGCATGCCGAATGTGATCGACTACGCTTTTGCTTCCCGGTATTTCACAACGGATGAAGATAAAGATATACACATCTATCCTACCCTGATCCCCAATTGGGATCACTCCCCGCGCTCAAAGAACAGTGGTTTTATCCTTAAAAACTCAACCCCCGGATTATTTGCCAAACATATTCGTGAGGTTTGTGAAAATGTAAAAGATAAACCGGAGGAAGAACGGATTGTCATTGTCAAGTCATGGAATGAATGGGGAGAAGGGAATTATCTGGAACCGGACCTGAAGTACGGCAGACAGTTTCTGGAAACTTTAAAAAGAACTATCGACGATTTTTTTAATGAAGAACGACATGAATGATCCGCTGATATCTGTTATTATCCCAGTATATAATGCAGAAAGGACACTTGAAAGATGTATCTGCTCTTTACTGGCACAAAGTCACCGAAACACGGAACTGATCTTCGTCAACGACGGGTCGACAGACTCGTCTGCCGGGATATTACTGCGTTTTGCACGTAACGACAAGCGTATCTGTGTACTGGACATAACGAATAGCGGTCCCGGAATTGCCCGGAACAAGGGGCTGGAATATATGAACGGTGAATATTTCTGTTTCGTCGACAGTGACGATTATACAGAACAGGATTTCTTATCACGGATGTTGTCACATGCAGTCCTGCACAAAGCGGACATTGTACAGGTCGACCATTATTCCGTTACGGAAAAGGGAGAGATTATATCCGGCAGAAAACTTCTTCCCGAACTACTCAGAGGTTCTTTTATCTGCCTGGAAATGTTCAGCGAACAAAAGAGAATAAAGAATTTTCCCTGGGGAAAGTTATTCAGGAGCAGTAAATTCAGAGAGATACGATTCCCGGCTTTATATAAATCAGAAGATAAGGTGTATCTGTTCAAAGTTCTGACTCAATGCAACCGAATGTACCTTTCCGACCAGAAACTTTATTTCTATGTATTGGAACCGAACAGTTTATCGAGAGCTTCCTTTTCCCTGAAAGATATGGATGAAATAAAAGCCGGCTTGGAGATACGGATGTTATGCACACGGTTTTATCCTGGATTATCTGTTTACTGGGATATGTTTATCACATCTAAATCTGCTTTAACATACTGTAAACTAATACAGGTAAATATCGAAAATAAGAAAGAACTTCTATTGTTACTGGCTAGAATATTCGATACACATTATCGAAACAACCTGTATGCTTTCTTCAAAAACAGAAACAGATCATTGTTTATTCTATTATTTCACTGTCACAAACGATTCACTGCCTGGCTTTACAGACATATAATACATTCATTATGAAAATAGAGTTATGGGGAGCATATCCCCCACCCGTCGGTGGTGTAACAATCCATGTAAAGCGCTTGTTATATCACCTCAATCTATCGAAATTCGTTCTTTTACGGAACTTCAAACCCAATAAGGTCTCCTGCAAGTATATTCATCAAGTAAAATATTCTTTTTGGGAGTTTTTCTTATTATTATTCAAAGAGAAGAGAATCATTCATCTGCATTCTAACAACACAAAAGCATTTCTGCTACTATACTTATTTGGTATCAAACACAAGATTGGTGTTACCTTACATAATAAACGGTTGATTCATGAAACGTCGTTTATCAAAAAAGTCATTATTAAAAAGTTTTTACAACAGGCATCATTCATCTTTTTAAATGATCCCCTGTATAAAGCCTTGCTACTGGAAAAAGGATTTGGAACGAATAAAAACATGCACCTTATGCCGGCATTTATCCCTCCGGGAGATAACGAACGGGCGAAAATAAATAACTCTATACTTAATTTCCGCAATCGGCATACTTTCCTTATATCTGCAAATGCCTCCTGTCTGTTGCTGGAAAATGGAATCGACACCTATGGTTTTGATCTTCTGATCGAACTGATCCGTGAACTCAACCGAAAAGAAATAAATGCAGGACTCATCTTTTGTTTACCTCAAATAGGGGATAAAGAATATTATGATCAGTGTCTTAACAAAATCAAGCAATATCGATTAAATGATCACATTCTGATCTTTTCAGACTCACTTAGCAATGGTTTTGAAATATGGGAACTATCTGATTTATTCCTCCGCCCCACTTCTACAGATATTGAAGGTATTTCCGTAAAGGAAGCATTATTATACAAAACACCAGTCATTGCCAGTGATGTTTGTTCCCGTCCTGCTTCAACAATATTGTTCCGCAACAGAGACTTTGATGATCTACTGAATAAAACGTTAGATGTCGTTTACAAACGAATAGAATGCAATCTGCAACCGGATCATATTGAAAATCCTGTTCCCCGTATTCTCCAAATATATAAAGAAATTGAAAATGAAGATTAAACGATATTACCACACAATACGGTTTCTGAAAATTCAGCAATTAATTTACCTCTTAAGAAACAGAACGAAGAAACATTTGGCTTTTCGACACAATAGAAGTCACAAAACAATGATTTATAAACCAGGCAATACGCTGCAGCTTGCCTCGTTCATAGTCAAACCGACATCATTTTCCGGTAAAAATACTTTCACATTCCTAAACCTGGATGCAGACTTCGCCGGATGGGAAGACAAACGGCAAGGTGCATTATGGCTCTATAACCTGAATTATATGGATTTTCTTTTACAAAAGAATATCACTTTTGAAGAAGCGTCTTATTGGATCAATTCATTCATTGAAGTACTTCCACTGAATCGACCGGGCATGGAACCCTATCCTACCGCACTCAGAGGTATTAACTGGATAAAATGCATTTCTCGCTACCGCGAACTGATCCCGGCACAAGAACTACAGAAATGGGACAGTTCGCTCTACTCCCAGTATCTCTGTTTATATGGCAATTTAGAATATCATTTATCAGGCAATCACCTTCTGGAAAACGCTTATTCGCTTTTATGGGGAGGTCTTTATTTTCAGGAAGGAAAGTTTTACGAAAAAGCAGTCTGGCTGTTGACGCAGGAACTGAATGAACAGATCCTTCCCGATGGAGCACATTATGAATTAAGCCCGATGTATCATGAAATACTTCTGGACCGGTTGCTGGACTGTATCAATGCTTTAAAATATAATGAGCGTTTTGAAGGGCAAGAATATGTTATTTCTTTTCTTGAAGAAAAAGCCCGGCTTATGCTTAGCTGGCTGAACGCGATCATCTATAAAGACGGAACAATCCCTTTACTGAATGATTCCGCTTACGGGATAGCGCCGACGTCAAAAGAATTATTTGCCTATGCTAAACGGCTGGATCTTCAATGGTCGGTCCATAAACTGAAAGAAAGCGGCTACCGCAAATTTGTATCCGGACCTTTTGAAATGGTTCTGGATGTCGGGAACATCGGTCCCGATTATATCCCCGGACATGCCCATGCCGATACATTCAATTATGAATTACGTATCGACGGGAAGCCTTTTGTTGTCGATTCGGGTATTTCAACTTATGAGAAGAATGACCGCAGACAATATGAACGCGAGACGCGTGCCCACAATACCGTACTGGTAAATGGAAAGAGTTCCAGTGAAGTGTGGGGAGGCTTCAGGGTGGCACACCGGGCAAAGATCACGGGCTTAAAAGAAGATAAGTACTGTATTACGGCATGTCACAACGGTTTCAGGAAATCCGGAGTCGAACATCAACGAATCTTCAATATGAATGATAAGGAGATTATGATTTGTGATTCTCTTCTACCCATATCCGGGAAAAACGGAATCAATCTGATCCATCTTCATCCGGATATCCGGATCATCTCCGTCAATAATGATTCTATAAAAACAAACCTGGCAATTTTCAATTTTTACGGAACAGATGAAATATGGATCGAAAACTGTGAAATAGCTTTCGAATATAATAAACGAGTCGCAACTAAAAGAATAGGAATCGCATTTACCAATCAAATGCAATACACGATACGCTGCGACTAACATAAGAGTAAAACACAAATGAACATTTTATTTCTTACCGACAATTTTCCCCCGGAGGTAAATGCACCTGCCAGCAGAACCTATGAGCACTGCAAAGAGTGGGTTCAGCTTGGAGAAAAAGTAACAGTTATCACCTGCACACCCAATTTTCCACAGGGAAAGGTATACGAAGGGTACCAGAATAAACTGTATCAGACGGAATACATGGATGGCATCAAAGTGATCCGTGTATGGAGTTATATCACCGCTAACGAAGGATTCCTGAAACGTACGCTCGATTACATCAGCTTCTCCGTTTCTTCTTTCTTCGCCGGTCTTTTCCAGCAGGCTGATATGATCATAGCAACATCTCCCCAATTCTTCACGGCTCTTTCCGGACGCACATTAGCTTTTTGGAAAAGAAAACCCTGGATCATGGAAGTGAGGGATCTGTGGCCTGAATCGATCAAGACCGTCGGGGCCATGAAAGACAATCCGGTCATTCGCTTTTTTGAATGGGAAGAGAAAAGATGTTATCAGTCAGCCCGAAAGATCGTCGTTGTAACCGACTCTTTCAAGAAAAGGCTGGAAGAAAAAGGAATATCACCTCAAAAGATAGTTGTGATAAAGAACGGAGTAGACTTAACAAAGTTCAAACCGGCAGAAAAAGATCGGAAGTTACTCAAAGAGCTACATCTGGAAGGGAAAAAAATCATCGGTTACATAGGTACACACGGGATGGCTCATAAACTGGATTTCATACTGCAATGTGCAGCCGGGATGGATGGTAAAAACAATTATCATTTCCTGCTGATCGGGACTGGAGCAGAAAAAAAGAATTTACTAAAACGAAAAGAGCAATTAGATATAAAGAATGTAACCATGCTCGATCCGGTCTCCAAGCAAGAGGTAAAACGATACATATCTATTCTGGATATTGCTTTGATCAATTTACGCAAATCCGATTTATTCACGACAGTCATTCCTTCCAAAATATTTGAGAATGCAGGTATGGAAATCCCTATTCTTATGGGTGTGGACGGTGAAGCCCGCCAGATCGTAGAATCTTATCAGGCAGGATTGTGCTTCGAGCCGGAGTCGGAAGATGATTTTAACCGGAAGCTGCATCTGCTTCTTTCTGATCCCGCTTTATATGAAAAATGCAAAGAAGGATGCCGGAAACTGGCTCACGACTTCAACCGCAAACTCCTTGCTGAACAAATGTTGCATATAATAAAAGAAACAAAATGAAAAAGATTATGCTAGTCTTCGGGACTCGCCCCGAAGCAATAAAAATGGCTCCGCTGATCAAGGAGTTTCAAAAATATCCGGAACAGTTCCAAACAATCGTTTGCGTCACCGGACAACATCGGGAGATGCTGGATCAGGTTCTTCACCTTTTTGATATTCATCCCGATTACGATCTCAACATAATGAAACAGGGACAAGATTTATATGATGTTACCGCCCGTGTCCTGACCAATATGAGAGACGTTTTGCAAAAAGCCAACCCCGACCTGGTACTGGTACACGGCGATACGACCACCTCTACCGCAGCCGCCCTGGCCGCCTTTTATCAACAGATACCCGTCGGACATATAGAAGCCGGATTGCGTACTCATAATATATACAGTCCCTGGCCGGAAGAAATGAACCGCCAGATCACGGGGAGAATAGCTTCTTATCACTTCTCTCCTACCTCTTTAAGTAAAAAAAATCTGCTTGCGGAAGGGATAGACGAGAACCGGATCACAGTAACAGGCAATACTGTAATAGACGCCTTGTATCATGTGGTCAGTCAAATAAAGAATAAGGACAATTTACGCCAACAGCTTATTGCAGACCTGGAAACAGCGGGTTATAAAATAGCCCGTCTGTCAGAACAAAGTAACCGGAAATTGGTTTTAATAACAGGTCATCGCAGGGAAAATTTCGGTACTGGTTTTATAGCCATGTGTAAAGCTATCAAAACTTTAGCTGAAAAATATCCGGATGTAGACTTTGTCTATCCGATGCACCTGAACCCGAATGTACGGAAACCTATACAGGAGGTGTTCGGAAATACGCATCTTCCGAACATGTTCTTTATAGAGCCGCAGGAATATCTTCCGTTCGTTTATCTGATGGAGCGATCTGCCATCGTCCTGACAGATAGCGGCGGTATTCAGGAAGAAGCTCCGGGATTAGGAAAACCGGTATTGGTCATGCGCGATACCACCGAACGCCCGGAAGCAGTAGACGCCGGAACAGTGAAACTGGTTGGAACTGATTTTGTCAAGATATTAGACGAGACCTCCCGGTTACTGGAAAATCAAGCATATTATGAACAAATGAGCAAGGCTGTCAATCCTTATGGAGACGGACTTGCCAGCGAACGAATTGTCACTAAAATTAAAGAGATTTTATGAAGACGCTAAACAAACTTTTTTTCTGTACTCTTTTTCTTTCATTTTCAATCATTGTATCTGCACAGATCCCGCAGGAATTCATCGACAAAGCCAAAGCGGCTGGGATGACCGAAGAGCAGATCCAACAGGAAATAGCCAAACGAATAGGAAACACAAATAGTAAAACTCCGGTAACTCCTTCTTCCGGTACAACAGATATACAAAGGGTTACAACCAACAATGAAATTCCATCGATAGAAAAGCAAAGAGAAGATAATAGCATCCAGGACAGCACCCGGAATCAAGTATTCGGCCGTGACATATTCTCAAACAAAAATCTCTCGTTCGAACCGAACATGAACATGCCGACTCCCAGAAATTATCCTCTCTCGGCCGGTGATGAAGTCCTTATCAATGTATGGGGAGATTCTGAATTAAATCTGAAATTAACTTTATCTCCTGACGGGACGATCATTATCCCGAATGTCGGCCTTGTCCCTTTAAGCGGACTCACCATCGAACAGGCAGAGAACAAGATCAAACAGGAACTTGGGAAAATCATAGCGAACCTGAACGATAGCGAACCCAACACATTCGTTTCAGTCGGCCTCGGTAAGATACGCAGTATAAAAGTAAACATTGTCGGGGAAGCGATCGCACCCGGTACTTATACATTACCTTCTCTAGCCTCCCTGTTCAATGCATTATACGCGGCAGGAGGTGTAAATGATATCGGCTCTTTACGAAATATCCGTGTCTACCGGAATAACAAAGAAATTGCCAACCTGGATGTATACGATTATCTCCTGAAAGGGAAGTATGACACGAATATTCGTCTGGAAGACAATGATATGATCATCATCGAACCTTATGAACAACTCGTCAACACGCATGGAAAAGTAAAACGCAACCGTACATTCGAACTTCGCAAAGGCGAAACTTTAAGCGACCTGCTTAAAATGGCGGGAGGATTCACCGGAGATGCTTTTACCGAAGATGTCACAATCAAAAGAAAATCAGGTTCACGCTATCAGATAGCGACCGTAACGGAAGAAGAGTTTCCGACATTCATGTTACAGGACGGCGATTCGCTGCTTGTGGATTCCGTTATCCCGTTCTATGACAACCGGCTCACTATAACCGGGGCTGTCTGGCGACCGGGTGAATATGAATTAAGCCCTAAAGTACATACGGTGAAACAACTGGTAAATCAGGCTGCCGGTTTAAAAGGCGATGAGTTTATCGGACGTGCCCAGATCATCCGGTTGAACCCCGATTTCACCAGCACAGTCCTGGCTATCGACATACAGGATATTATGAATGGGAAATCACCCGACATCGAATTACAGAAAGAGGATAAAGTACATATCCCTTCTTTATTTGAACTTCGGGAACCTTACACCATAAAAGTAGGTGGAGCTGTAAATAACCCGGATACGATCCTTCCTTACAGCAAAAATATGACTGCGGAAGATGCGATCATTCAGGCAGGGGGATTACAGGAATCAGCTTCCACCATCAATGTGGAAATAGCACGCCGCATAAAAGATCCGACAGCAGATAAAAGTACGAACCAAATAGCAAAAGTATATACTATCTCGCTAAACGAAAACTTACATTTACCATCCAAAATAGCAGGAACACCCGATACACTCTTTACCCTCGAACCTTTCGATGAGGTATTCGTGCGTTTCTCTCCCGGTTATGAAAAGCAGCAGGTTGTAAAGGTCGATGGTGAAATTACTTTTGCGGGTGATTATGCACTTCCACATAAAAATACCCGCTTAAGCGACATTATCGCTCAATCAGGAGGAGTTACCCCGGATGCTTATGTAAAGGGAGCCAGCCTGAAACGCCAGTTAACACAAGATGAAATCCGTCAGGTCGAAACACTTCTTGAATTAAGTAAAAACAAAAGTAGTAAAGATTCTGTCGCCTTATCACTGGAAAACATCAAAGATTATTCAGTCGGGATAGATCTGCAACAGGCACTCGCTCACCCTGGCAGTACTCATGACCTGGTTCTGAGGAATGGTGATGCTATTTATATTCCTCAGTTACAAAGTACCGTGAAGATCAGTGGCTCCGTCACTTATCCGAACAGTATAACCTATACGAAAGGAATGTCTGTACAGGACTGCCTGTCACAAGCCGGAGGATATAACGATATTGCACGCAAATATCCCATCGTCATTTACATGAATGGAAAAGTGGCGACAACACGTAAAGTCGGTATCTTCTTCAAACGGTATCCGAAAGTCGAACCGGGCTGTGAAATCGTAATTCCAAGCAAGACCCAACGGGACAGAGGAGCCAGTCTGGCAGAAGTGTTAAGTATTGCCAGTTCGACAACATCTATTGCAGCCATGATCACGACACTGATAAACTCTTTAAAATAAGATCTATGAATATAACCGATAATAAAACTCCGGAAGACGAACGAGATATAGACTTTATCGCTTTAACTAAATATTTATGGTCCAAACGGAAATTATTCCTGAAATGTTGTGGCATAGCGATCGTTGCCGGACTCATCGTTGCCTTCAGTATACCTAAAGAATATACGACAACGGTCAAATTAATGCCCGAGACGAACAATATATCGAACAAAATGGGTAATCTTGGCGGACTAGCTGCCATGGCAGGAATTGACTTGAATAGTGGGAATAGCCAGGATGCGATCTCGCCGGATCTATATCCGGATGTTGTTCACAGCACACCTTTTTTACTGGAATTATTCCCCGAAGAAGTTATCAATAAGAAAAAGACATTGTCTACGACTTTGTTCGATTATATGAATGAACATCAACGGGAAGCCTGGTGGAGCTATCTGCTAAAAGCACCTTTAGCAGGTGTATCGTATCTGGCAGAGCTTTTCAACGGACAAGAAGAAAACCCGGGAAAGATCGATCCTTTTTTTCTGACAAAACAACAAAAAGCAATTATCAAAGAGTTACAAAACCGAATATCGGTTTATATCGATAAAAAAACACAGGTAGTAACTGTTTCCGTTGAGATGCAGGACCCGGTAATTTCGGCGTCCGTGACAAGGAAGGTCATCGATATGTTACAAAGTTACATTACCAATTACCGGACTCAAAAAGCCAAACAAGACCTGGAGTTTACCAATAAGGTATTGAAAGAAGCACAAGAGGCCTACTACAAAGCCCAGCAAGCCTATGCCGCTTTTGAAGACGGGAATAAGCAAATCATCTCCGCCAGTTCCCGGACAGAACAGGAACGTTTGAAGAATGAGATGACACTCACATTTAATGTATACAATACGTTAGCACAAAAACTCGAGCAAGATAAATTACGGGTTCAGGAACAAACACCGGTCTATACGATCATAGAACCGGCAACAGTTCCCCTTAAAGCTTCAGCTCCTAAAAAAGTGCTGATCCTTATCGGTTTTGTTTTTATGACGATCGCCGGATTAACCGGATATTTGCTGGTCAAAGATAAACAGTTATTTTGACCGGCAAATATCCGTCGGCTTTATGACCGGCTGATCTGCAAACCCTTGTCCGAAAGACTCATCTCTACAAAACGGGCATTCGGATTATGAGGAGAGGCTGTCAGCTTTTTACGTATCAGCAAAGCGGCTTCAGGATCTTTAGCCACAATATACAAATAGCCTCCGCCTCCGGCTCCGGGCAGTTTACAGCCTAATGCATAGTCTTTTATCTGGGTGATCAATGCTTCGACAGCCGGAGGATTCGTTCCGGAATCGAGCGCCTTTTTCTGTTCCCATGTCTTTGCGATAAGCTTACCGTAAGTCTCAAAATTACCGCATTGAATTGCTTCGAACATATCCAAAGCATGCGTTTTCATTTCTGAAAGCAAACGAAGATGGGTTGTACTGTTCAGGAACATTCCCTGCACGATCTCTGCCAGAATATTTTTTGCCGTACGGGTAATACCTGTATAATATAATAAGTGACAAGCCCGGTACTGCGGATCGGTAAATAAATATTCCGGCAACCAACGCACAGAAGGATTCTGATTGAAACCTTCTCCTGTCTGTAGCAGTTTCAAACCATGCAATACGCCGCCATACTGATCTTGCCAGCCTCCGCCCGTTGTAAGCAGTTGTTCTAAAATCAATGTACGATATCCTATTTTACTTTTGTCCCATGCCAGACCACAGAAATCAGAAATAGCTCCAAGCACTGTTGCTGCCAGGATGGAACTGGTACCAAGTCCGGAACCTGCCGGAATAGCGGCCAACAAAGTAACCTCCAGGCCACAACCGAAGTTCTTCAGCTGATCTTCCAACGAAGAATAATGTGCTGCAGAAAATTCCGGAACAAAACCGGCGAGAGCCAATGCTGCTTTAGGAATAGAAAAAGGAGAACCGATCTTCTTATAATCCCGTAATTCATCCCAGGTCGAAACAACCTCCATCGCTCCCAGGTCAATAGAACGCAGGATGATCTTATATTCTTTCGAAGGTTTTACATAGACCTGCAAAGGCGGTTGACCGTTCAACTCAATGGCTACATTAACGACATTTCCTCCGGCATACATACAGTAAGGAGGTGTATCGGTCCAGCCTCCGGCCAAGTCGATACGAACCGGACTGCGCCCCCATACAATCTGATCGTGGTATACATTCAAATAAGGAGATTGCTTTTCACCAGAGACAGATCCTATCAGTCCTTTCCGTAACAAAGAGAAAGCTTCCTGTTGTTCTTCCTCATACGGTTTCCCTTCCAATTGCAACACACGTGCCCGGAACATCCGGTTATGTATCTGCTTCATCAAAGGCATTTCTTCCGAAAGTGCTGCTGGTAAATCAAGGCCTCCTCCGGCAAACTCTCGGGCTGCATCGGCCAGGTCCAACTGATAAAAGACACTTTTTTCATGATTGGCAGCCAACATAGGCCAATTCGTATAACGGAATTTCTCACGCTGAGTAAACAACCGACTCAGATTAGCACGATCGGATAATTCATTCGCCGACATTTTTTCAGACGATTTCCATATCTCCCTGCCGCTTTCCAGTTCTGCTTCAGAAACCATCCAGCGTATAACCAGTCCTAATTCTTCTATATCTTTACAAACGGGGAACAATGCAGCATTCTGCAAATCATCGAATGTTTCCAATGTGATGCCTCTATCTTCTGCCCACTTGGTAACAGGCACTCCCATAAAGAGAGTCTTCTCATCAGTAGATGCCCCCTTGAACAGATCATTAAAACCATAAGGACGTCCAACCCAATCCTGTTCACCGACAGGTACCACATCGATACAAACACCGGACGGGAGATTCAGTTTCCAGTTATTTTCGGGTACACCGGTTATAATATGTCGGTTATCCAGTTTCCAGTTCTTGCCTATATAACTGTTCTCTATCCATAACTCCGAGTTTCCGGCAGTCAACGGAAGATCGATAGAAGCATTCTGCACAAACATGGCCGGGTGAGGTTTCACCTTCCGGTGCATGATAGCGCGTTGGTCGCGAACCAGATTCTGCACAGCTAACGTCGAAGAAATCAGTTCGCGGCTCGTCCCATAATGATAAAACTCCCCTCCTTCCAAAGGAAGAATAGCTACGCTCAACTGGTTCAGTTCATCATCAACGATACGGGGATGATCTCCCAATGCCAGTCCGAACTCAGAATACAGATCATATGACTTCATCTTTTTTTCCTCACCTGCATATGAGTGCCCCATCAGCAACTCCATCGCCCGGTCACTAAGCAACCACACTCCTATATCCATCAGAAAAAGATGTGTCTGAGCCAACTGTCCCAGTTCAGTCAAAGATGGCTTTTGGAGCATAAAGTCTAATTTATCCGGTGTCTGCCTGTTTGAAACAAACACGCCATGATTGGTTGCCAGAGCGGGATCGACCCATAATCCGTAACAGACAACATCCACTTCCGGAATATCCTGTAACGGTTCGCTGTTTCGGATATATACATCTCCGCTTGCAATCAATGTATGAAGCGAAGCGGGTGCCTTCTGCATGATCTCTTCATACAGCGGAAGTTGCAGGGACAGTAGATTTTGTGATAATTTCTGTCCTCTCGCCCACCGGAATACAGGTATCGGTGTTAAAATCTTTCCCGACGGAGCATATCCGGGCAAACGCCGGCTTTGTCCTCCGGCATGCAACAATATTCTTTTTTCTTTAGCCAACCATTCTTTTACAGACATTTCCGGTGCTTCCTTTTGCCGGCATGCCTCGACCAGCCAGGTTGTCCCACCACCGGAACCTAACCGGGCACCCACCGGATCAGAAGTACAAAACCACTCATCAGCATCCACTTTCGTTATTTTGTGGAAACAGTTCACCAAATTAGGAGGTAACGATAATAATTTCTTCATATTTATATATGTGTCGGAAAACAATGAAGTCATTTCCGTCTAATTAATCAAATCTTTAGCACAAAAGTAGTTTTTCCTAGCATTTCGATCACATCGAAGTTAAATTTTAATTTAATTTTACCATTCAAGATGATATTGGTTTAAATTATTATATTCATATTTGTAGAGAAAAACAACTTACATATCCAGTTGACGATAAAAAACGTTGGTTTTTACTAATCACCCCCTGTCTTTTCGTATTCTAACGTATCTTTAGTTATTCATTTAATATTCAATTGTATGATATACGGTTATGTAAGAGTCAGTACAGACAAACAAAGTACTGAAAATCAGCGATTTGAAATTGAAAAGTTCGCAAAAGCCAAAAGCATGCGTATTGATCGCTGGGTAGAAGAAACAATCAGTGGAACAACAGATGTTGCAGAACGGCAGCTTGGCCGGTTAATTAAGCAAATCCGCAAGGGGGACATGCTGGTCACAACTGAGTTATCGCGTTTAGGGCGTAACCTGATGCAGGTGATGAGCTTCCTTCATCAATGTATGGAAAGAGACATTTTCGTGCTGACGGTAAAAGAGCGCTATGAGTTGGGAAACAACATCAACAGCAAAATCCTGGCATTCGCTTTCAGCCTGAGTGCCGAGATAGAACGCAACCTGATTTCACAACGTACCAAAGAGGCATTAGCCAGAAAAAAGAAAGAAGGCACCAAACTGGGACGTCCTAAAGGGGGAAAATCAGAACAATACAAATTATCCGGTAAAGAAAGTCAGATACGCAAACTCCTGGAGGAAAAGAAAACCAGGCTGTACATCAGTAAAAAGCTAGGTGTAAACAGGCAAACTCTGAGAGATTTCATGAGGATGAATCCGGAATTGGACTAATTATAGAAATATTAAGTTTTTTGTCACCCGAAGAATATATGTCTAAATTGTTAAACAATGCAATCCCGGTGAATGAATCCTAAGCTAAATTGTTTATTTATAGTTGTTTGTTCTAAATATACGGGGAATACCTGTGCGAAAGTTTCTAATATTAATAATGTTTGTGTTCTTAAGGGATATTTTGACCGCAATTACACTCTCATTATAAGACAATTAGATACAATTATAGATCGGCAGAAAATTAATTTCAAATGATTTTTGCATTTAAGGCAAATATGCAGACTCTCTTCGGATAAGATAGATGGTTTTTTGGAAAAAAATCTGAGGTTGTAAAAATTACACCAAGAGAAAGAATTCAAAGAATAAACAATAATGGACACAAGAGTCCGAGTTAAAAACAAAAGAGATGAATCCATAGCGCAGCAAGTAATAAAAAGGACAAAGACTTTGGAATTTTACTTTAGTAATGAATTATTGGTGTATAGGGAAAACTTCATTTTCCCACCTTACTTTTACACATTATTATACAATAAATTAACTAATAGTAAATAAATATACTATCTTTGGGACAATTAGCGCAAAGTGGAATATTCGTAGAACCTTATAAAAAAAATCAGTATGGAAAGAACACTTGTAATATTGAAACCATGCACCATTCAACGAGGTTTGATCGGTGAAATTATTGCCCGTTTTGAAAAGAAGGGCCTGATCCTCGAAGGTATGAAAATGACATGGCTGACAGACGAGATTTTAAGTGAGCATTATGCTCATTTAAAAGAAAGATCTTTTTTCCAAAGGGTTAAAGATGCAATGGCCGTATGTCCTGTCATTGTTTGTTGTTGGAAAGGGGTCGATGCAGTAAATGTTGTACGTACGCTGGCCGGAGCCACTAATGGCAGGAATGCAGCACCCGGTACCATCCGGGGAGATTACAGCATGAGTGTACAGGAAAATATCGTACACGCCTCCGACTCACAGGAAACAGCAGCCATTGAATTAAAAAGATTCTTCAGCGAGGATGAATTATTTAATTATGAGACAAAAAACCTGCTCAGTCTTTACGCGAATGACGAATTCTGAGATATAAAGTAAAACAAAAGGCCGGAAAAAAGTATATGATATCTCTTTTCCGGCTTTTTTATTTCAGATATCTCATCCTATCCTCGCGGACCGGATGAACAACCTCATTACTAATCTAAAAATCTAATACCATGAAAAACACACTACATCATATAAACAAGCCCTCTCTATGAAATGTTCCGAAAAAATAAAGAAATTCATTGCAGTTGTATTATTCCCGAATTGCACCTATATTTGTACTGTATTTTAAACACGAGTACAGACAATAAAAACGAAAACAATATGCACAGTTGGTTTGAATGTAAAGTCTCCTTTGAAAAAGTACTGGAGAATGGAATGCAAAAGAAAGTAACAGAACCTTACCTGGTCGATGCCCTCTCTTTTACCGAGGCAGAAGCCCGTATCATCGAAGAAATCCGTCCGTTCATCTCCGGCGAATTTACTGTTACAGACATTAAACGTGCCCGCCTTTCCGAATTGTTCTTTAATGAAAACGGCGACCGTTTCTATAAGATTAAAGTATATTTTATCACACTCGACGAAAAAAGCGGTGCAGAAAAGAAAACAGCAGCACAGATGCTTGCACAGGCTTGTACGCTGAAGGAAGCTATCTCCGTACTGGAAGAAGGTATGAAGGGAACAATGGCCGATTATACGATCGCTTCGGTTACAGAAACTATGTTGATGGATGTTTTTCCTTTCTCCGTCAACGATGATAAAACACCCAAATCAGGAGAAGAACTGATCGCCGAACAGAAAAAGCAAGCTGAAGACAAAGCACAGGAAGCATGAGTATCTCCCAGAATATAGTACAACTCAAGGCATCGTTACCGGCAAATGTCACGCTGGTAGCCGTGTCTAAGTTTCATCCGGCAGAAGCATTGAAGGAAGCCTACAATGCAGGCCAGCGTGTTTTCGGCGAAAGCAGGGCACAGGAGCTGACGGCAAAACAGAAAGTACTACCGGGTGATATCGAATGGCATTTCATCGGACCGCTGCAAAGTAATAAAGTGAAAGATATTGCGCCGTTCATCCATACGATCCATAGCATCGACTCCCTTAAATTATTGCAGGAAGTGAATAAACAGGCTGTGAAAAACAGCCGGATGATCCGTGTATTACTGGAAATACACGTCGCACAGGAAGATACCAAACACGGACTGACTCCTGACGAATGCCGCGAACTTCTGCAGAACGAACAACTCGCAGAACTCAGGAACATTCAAATATGCGGATTGATGGGAATGGCGACCTATACAGATGACACAACACTCATCGAACAGGAATTTCACACCTTGCATAAACTTTTCAGTGATTTAAAATCTATATATTTCAAAGGAAATGATAATTTTGCAGTGTTATCTATGGGGATGAGTCACGATTATCCGATCGCCATCAGCCAAGGTAGCACCATGATACGGGTTGGAACCAGTATTTTCGGCGAACGCGAGTACTAACACATTAAAATTGAATCTGACATGATTGACATTAAAACCCAATACGCGGGACTAACACTTCGTAATCCTTTAATCGTTGGAAGTTCAGGTCTGACAAATAACCCTGAACGGAACAAGGAATTTGAAAAGGCCGGTGCCGGAGCAATCGTTCTCAAATCTCTTTTTGAAGAACAGATCGAAATGCAGAGCGATTCGCTCATGCAGGATTCTGATTATCCGGAAGCAGCCGATTATATCCGCGGTTATGTAAAAGCAAACCAGGTAAACAATTATCTGGAGCTGATCAAAAAGACTAAAGAACAGTGTACCATTCCTATTATTGCCAGCATCAACTGTTACAAATCTGATGTATGGATCGACTTTGCCCGTCAAATAGAACTGGCCGGAGCCGATGCACTGGAATTGAATGTTTATTTCCTCGAAACAAGCCTGGAATATAATCAGGATGAAATACGCGACCTCTACGTAAATATCATCAGGAAAGTAAAAGAAACAGTTTCAATACCTGTTATTATAAAGATCGGAAAGAATGTAGGAAATATTCCGGCATTGGTCAACACATTAAAGGTAAACGGAGCGGATGGTGTAGTGATGTTCAACCGTTTTTACCAACCGGATATCGACATTAACAATATGCAAATAGTATCTGGCAATGTATTCAGTAACCACTCCGACCTGAGTGATACGATCCGTTGGACAGCCATTGTTTCAGGAAAAGTACCAGGAATAAGTATTGCTTCATCTACCGGTATACATGATTGGGAAGACGTTATCAAATGTCTGTTAGCCGGAGCGTCTGCCGTACAGATGTGTAGCGCATTGTATACGCATGGCGGTGAAATCATCTCACAGGTACTTACTTGTGTGGAAGAATGGATGCATCAGGCACACTATCAAAGCCTGGCACAATTCCAAGGCAAACTGAATTACGCTAACATACCGAATCCGGCTATGTATGAACGTTCACAGTTCATGAAATATTTCTCTAACAGAGACTAATATAGATAGAATAAAGAAAAAAGAGACAAGGCTATCAAAAAACCTTGTCTCTTTTTTTATTTATCCTTTGATCATGGTCAAAAGCATTTTAAACCGTTGTACTGCAGTTAATGCATGGGGTACATTCGCAGGAAGCACCAATGACTCCCCAGCTTTCATCTTGGAATGATTTCCATCGACTACTATTTCCATCTCACCTTCCAGTATCTGGACCAGGGCATCAAAAGGAGCAGTATGCTCACTCAATCCTTCGCCTTTATCAAAAGAAAACAAAGTGATATTGCCTGCTGCACTTTTTACGATTTGTTTACTGACTACCCCTCCTTCAGAATAATCAACCCAACTACTCAGATCGACCACAACTCCTTTTTGAAATAACTTTTCCATATTCATCCAATTTATCTGTTACAAATTATTCTTCTTATTTTCTTTATTAAACAACAAATGAAAAACATTTGTTCTTAACAGCCTGTTTATAGGAAGAATAAAATATTTTCCACTAAACAATATAAATATTAAAAATATTGTCTATATTTGCACCATCAATAAAAATACAACATGGAAGCAATCTGTGTAATCAAAGACATATACAAAACATTGTATCAGTTTGAAAAGGCTTTTTCAGAGGTACACGAGATCACGATCAATGAAGCGATGTTACTCTGTTGCCTGAAGGACAACCAAGCAAAATCAGCAGGGACGATCTGTGATTATATAGGTTTATCGAATTCACGGGTATCGAAGGTAATCACTTCTGTCGAAAATAAAGGTTTTATCCACCGGGCAATCAGCAAAGAGGATAAACGGCAGATGTTTTTCTCCCTCACTCCGAAAGGTAAAGAGAAAGTACAACAGATGATGAATGCCGAACTACGTTTCGACGGTTTGTTCGGTAAATTGCAGCAATGCATGGAAAAAGGGTAAAACCTTTTTTTATCAATATATTTTCTAATAGCAAATATGTGTAATCAAAATAATATATCCATAACATGAAATACTTAATAGTCGGAGGAGTTGCCGGTGGAGCTACCGTAGCAGCCCGTTTACGCAGAATCGATGAAAATGCAGAAATAATCCTGTTCGAAAGAGGAAAGTATGTCTCTTATGCCAATTGTGGATTACCTTATTATATAGGTGGGACAATCGCCGAACGCGATAAACTGTTCGTACAGACAGCTCAGGGATTTACAGCCCGTTTTAATATAGATATTCGTACCGAACAAGAGGTGACAGCTATTCATCCGAAAGAAAAAACAGTTGAGATAACAGATATCAACACTGCTCGTACCTATAGCGAAAACTATGATAAACTGATCCTTTCTCCCGGAGCAGAACCTCTTCGTCCCGGCATTGAAGGAATCAATAGCGATAAGATATTCACTTTACGTAATGTCCCGGACACTGATACAATCAAGAAATATGTCAGCAGAAGCAATCCCCGGCACGCCGTAGTTGTCGGAGGTGGATTTATTGGACTTGAAATGGCAGAAAACCTGCACCAACTAGGCATTCAGGTAGCTGTCGTTGAAATGGCAAACCAGGTCATGGCTCCGTTGGACTATTCTATGGCAGCCATTGTACATCAGCAATTAACAGACAAGCAAGTCGATCTGCGGCTGGAAGATGGCGTCTCACGTTTTGAAGAAACACCTGAAGGGATAATAGTTCACCTACGTAGCGGCAAACAGATTACGACTGATCTCGTTATTCTTAGTATAGGCGTACGTCCGGAAACCAGACTGGCCAAAGAAGCAGGATTGTCTCTCGGTACATTAGGAGGTATTGCTATAAACGATTACATGCAAACTTCCGATCCTGACATCTACGCTTTAGGCGATGCCGTAGAAGTTCGTCATCTGGTTACAGGCAAACCTGCTTTAATCCCACTCGCAGGCCCGGCAAACAAACAAGGACGCATCGTAGCTAATAATATTGTATATGGAAATCGCGAGACATATCCGGGTACGATGGGAACTTCTATTGCCAAAGTTTTTGACCTTACCGTTGCAGCGGCTGGGGCTAACGCCAAGTTACTGAAACGCGAAGGGATTACTTACCAGTCCTCTTATACTCATTCGGCATCACACGCCGGCTATTATCCGGGAGCAGTACCGATGTCTGTTAAAATATTATTTTCACCGGAAAACGGTCAGTTACTAGGTGCACAAATCGTCGGATTCGACGGAGTGGACAAACGAATTGAAATGTTTGCACAAGTGATCCAACGTAAAGGTACGGTTTACGACCTGGCGACGCTAGAACATGCTTATGCTCCCCCCTACTCTTCAGCCAAAGATCCGGTTAACATGGCTGGTTATGTAGCTGAAAATATCCTGACTCAAAAGGTCGAAATAGTACACTGGCGTGATATTGCCGGATTACAGAAAGATACATTGTTACTGGATGTCCGTACAGCCGATGAATACAGCCTGGGAACACTACCTAATGCCATCAATATTCCGGTGGACGAACTCCGTACCCGCTTATCGGAATTGCCGAAAGATAAATCGATCGTAGTAAGTTGTGCTGTCGGATTACGAGGTTATCTGGCTTATCGTATCCTGACACAACATGGTTTCAAGAATGTAAAAAATCTTTCCGGAGGTTATAAAACATGGAGCGTAGCTTCTGCAAAACCAATATCTGTTATGGAAAACGGTACACAAAAAACAATAGAAACCCCAAAAGTATCACGACCGACTCCTTCGCAAGTATCCGAAAAACAGACAGTTCGGATTGATGCCTGCGGACTGCAATGCCCCGGTCCGGTTCTGCAATTAAAAAAGCATTATGCCGAAATAAACACTGGCGACCGGCTCCTGATAACGGCCACAGATCAAGGATTTGGAAAAGATGTTGCTGCCTGGTGTAATATGACCGGAGCGCAATTGGTTGGAGTAGAAAACAAATCAGGAGTAATTCACGCCACCATCGAAAAAGGAGAACCGAAAAGTAGTTGTAAAGTTCTGGGCGGTGCCGACAACAAAACTCTTATCGTTTTCAGTGACGACCTCGACAAAGCTTTAGCTTCATTCGTTATTGCAAATGGAGCAGCCTCAACCGGCAAGAAAGTAACCATGTTCTTTACTTTCTGGGGATTGAATGTTATCAAGAAACGCCAGAAGCCGTCAGTATCGAAAGACCTGTTCGGTAAAATGTTCGGTTGGATGCTCCCATCGCATAGCAGTAAACTGAAACTGTCAAAAATGAATATGGGAGGAGCCGGAAGCTGGATGATGCGTCTGATCATGAAGAAGAAACATATCGATAGCCTGGAAAGTCTGATTGCACAAGCTGCAGAAAACGGAATCGAAATGATCGCCTGCACTATGAGTATGGACGTCATGGGTGTGAAAAAAGAAGAATTAATGGATAATGTCACTTTAGGAGGTGTCGCCACTTATCTCGAACGCGCAGAAGAAGCCAATATAAACCTCTTCATCTAAGAGATCACAACATCTTCTATATTTCTATCAAGTCCTGAATAACTTATAAGGGTTATTCAGGACTTGACATTTTAACAGGAAATACAATAGGGGGTTGACGAAGAGTAAACAAAATATTACATATCTTTGTATTCATATAAATCAAAAGAATTTACGGACTTATACCTAAATAACCAAAGAAATATGACAAAGCACACACAAATATTATTCTTTCTTCTGTTATCACTGCTATTCCATTCTGCCGACAGTAAAAATATTTCCCCCTATTTTTTCTCGCAGATCGGGATAGAGGATGGACTTACCCAAGGCACTGTTACTCATATCTATCAAGATACAGACGGGTATTTATGGCTCGGAACCCAGGGAGGTTTACACCGGTACGACGGATACGAATTTAAGGTATTTAAGAACAATCCGACAGACTCTTGTTCATTGGCTGACAATAATGTACAGGACATCGCCGAAGACAGGAATAAAAATATTTGGGTGATCACAGACAATGGGGTTCACAAAATTGCGCATGAGACAGGGCATATCCAACGATATCATGTGAAAGAAACCCGCTTTATGCATTGTTGTTTACGCTGCCGGAACGGAGAATTTCTATTTGCCGGAGAAAAGTATCTATACCAATATGATGAACAGGGCGATTCACTCGTTTATAAAGATTGGCTATCCTCTACTCCCATCGCTCCTAACATAAAAGCCCTACAGGAAGACGAAGAAGGAAATTTGTATGTAGCCAGTTCACAATCCGGACTTGCCGTATTAAACAAGCAGAGGGAAGTCATACATTATTATAAACATGATCCGGATGATCCGTTTTCACTTATCAAAGGTTCTATTTGCGGGTTATTTACCGATAGTCATAAACGCCTATGGATACTTTCTGAAACATCGGGGCTTTGTTATCTGGACAAGGCTAATAACAAGTTTATCCATCTGAATACGACAAACTCAGCATTAAGCAGCAATGTTGTCCGCGCGATAGCAGAAGGGGAACCCGGAACATTATTACTCGGCACTTTCGCCGGATTGAATAGTCTGGATCTGGAAACATTTAAGGTGACTCCTTATAAATTCAATCCGAATGAGCCCGGAGCATTGAGTTATTATTCCGTTCACAGCCTGCTCAAAGATAATGCCGGGGCATTATGGGTCGGGACCTGGAAAGGATTGAATTACTACAGCCCTGCCAGAAAACAATTCTATCTAATCACTCCCAATGAATTCACCGGATTGCTGGGTATGGGAAAAGAAGACGACAACGGTAATATTTGGTTTGCCACAGAAGGTGCCGGATTATTCTGTTATAATCCTGATACACAAAGTCAGCAGTTTTATCCTAAAAAATCACCGTATAAAAGTAATTACAGTTCCAACATATTCAAATCTTTATTCATAAAAGGTGACAGTATTCTTTGTGCGACTAATACCGGGTCTGTTTACCTGTTCTCCAGAAAAAGAAAAGATTACCGGTTACTTTTTGATTGTGAGCGGGGAGATATTTATACCCTGCTGAATGACAGTAAAGGTAGACTATGGATTCCGACCAACTCCGGTACCGGATTAGTGTTGATAGATAAAGGAAAGCAAATTAACCAATTTCCGGTAGATGGAAAAAACAGAAAATTTCTTTATGTCTCCACATTAAAAGAAGTAGAACCCGATGTTTTTATTCTGGGAACACTCAAGCAGGAACTTTACAGATATGATATGAAGAAAGAGACTCTCAAAACGATCTCTTCACAGGATCTTAACCTGCATGACAATGTAAAGCCCGGAGCCATCAGCGCCATTTTAACCGATTCGCTACAGAATATATGGATATCTTTCTTCGGTAGTGGCATCTACTGTTTTGATCGGGAAATGAATCTGATCAAACAATATACTGACACCACCGGTGTAACGGATGGTTATATCTACACCATGGTACAGGATAAAAATCAATGTTTATGGGCCTTATCCGGAAATAGTCTATATTACTACGAACCGGAGACAGATCGTTTCATATCTGTTCATAATGCCAGCCAACAAGTACTGGAATTCACTCTGCTTGCAGGAACAAGCGATAGCAGGGGTACTCTTTATTTCCCGGGAAATAAAGGAATCATGTGCTTTAAACCCACCTCTATGAACAAAAACACCTATATTCCACCTGTCTATCTGACTTCATTGTCTATTAATAATAATCAGGTAGAATTTGAGGATAAAAAATCTATCGAATTAAAGGCTGACGAAACCAATATTTCTATCGGATATACAGCTCCAGACTTTATATCGCCTCAACAAAATCAATATGCATATAAGATGGAAGGAGTAGAAAGTGAGTGGAACTACGTAAAGGGGCGAAGAGTGGCCTACTATAGTAATTTAGCACCAGGTAGTTACAATTTCAAAGTAAAGGTCGCAAATAGCGAAGGAGAGTGGAATCCGCAAGAGTCCTCTTTAAGTATTACAGTCATGCCTCCTTTATATAAAACATGGTGGGCTTACACCCTGTATATCATCGTTATATGTATTATTATATACAAGTTTGTCTACCACCAGAAAGTACGCCACGAACTGGAAAGTAATATCCGTTTCAAACAGCTGGAACAAGAAAAAATGAAGGAATTACACGAGGAGCGTATGAGATTATTTACCAACTTCTCACACGAACTACGCACTCCTTTAACTCTTATTATCAATCCACTGGAAGATCTTTTAAGCCATAGTGCGTTTTCTACAGAGGTAAAAAACGCTTTACAACTCATGCGTAAAAATACTCAGAGATTACTCTTACTCGTTAATAATCTAATGGATGTACAAAAATACGATGCTCATAAAATGGTATTACAAAAAGAAAAATTTAATCTGGCAGAATTTATAAAAGAATTATATGATTCCTTTATATCTATTGCTAACCATCGACATATCACATTCACTCAAAAAAATGATATTCCTGACTGTTTTTGTGTCTATTATGACCGTCAAGAGGTTGAAAAAGTGCTGTTTAACTTATTGTCTAATGCTTTTAAATTCACACCGGAAAAGGGGACTATTGAGATGAAATTATCAGTACTTTCCAACGAAAGTGACTTAGTTCGTGTGAAACTAAGTCAAAATTCACACCTCATCGAGGACTATTATTTACACATACAAGTATCTGATAATGGGCAAGGTATATCACAGGAAGAGCTTGAAAAAATATTCCAGCCATTCTACCGTTCTTCACAGGATTTACATCACCAGGTTGCAGGTTCCGGTATCGGTTTAAGTTTAGCACGATTTATCGTAGAACAGCATAATGGTATCATATGGGCGGAAACAATGCCTCAATCCGGTACCCGAATGCATGTATTACTCCCTGTACAGGAAAAACCGGTCAGTGCCCCGATAAAACAAACAGAATCGATAATTCCCGTAAATATTCAGGAGCTCATCCCGAACGATAAAAAAAGAAATACAGCCGTCACACAAACACTATTGCTCGTTGAAGACAATAAAGATGTATTGGAATATCTCGAAAAACAATTTGAAAATGAATATAACATCTTAAAAGCAGGGAACGGTAAAGAAGCATTGGAACAAATAGCATTGAAAACGCCGGATCTGATTGTCAGCGATATCATGATGCCGGAAATGGACGGATTGGAGTTATGCACCCAAATCAAGCAAAATATCAAATTTTCCCATATTCCTGTCATTTTATTGACAGCCAAAACCATGCCTTCTCAAATAACCGAAGGATACAAGGCCGGAGCAGACGACTATATCATAAAGCCGTTCGACATTACTCTATTACAAACCCGTATAAAAAATCTATTGACCTCACGGAAACAGATACAACGGAAATATGAGAAAAAACTGAATCTTGATGAACTTGGTGTTAAAACAACCCGGCAGGATGAAGAATTCCTCAAACAATACACAGCCATTATTAAAGCAAATTTCTCTAATCCTGACTTGGATGTCGATATGATCTGTAAAGAAATAGGTATGAGCCGCGCTAACTTCTACCGGAAAGCAAAAACCCTGACCGCCCTGTCTCCTGCCGAAATGATCAAGCATCTCCGTTTGGAAGCTGCGGCCCAAATGCTACGTGAAACCAATTTAAGTATTTCCGAAATACTGGAAAAGGTTGCGTTCAGCAGCAGCGGATACTTTGCATCCTGCTTCAAAGCTGTATATGGCATGTCACCAAAAGAATACAGAAACGTCAATAATTTAAAAGATTAAAAAATAAATATCCTTTATTAACAAGTAAAAATAGTCTCAGAATCTCTATTTAGAGACAAAACTAACCTTTTTTGAAACGAAATAGACTTTTTTCGCCTTGATTTCTCATCACTTTTGCAGTGGGTCAATCAATAAGTGTTAACCATTTATTATAATTTATATGAGAAACAAGTTTTTAACAATGTTGATGGGAATTTTTCTTTTCGCCCACCAATTAATGGCACAAGACATTTCTGTGTCAGGTAATGTAAAAGATGAGAAGGGTGAGGCGCTGATCGGTGTCTCCATCCAGGTAAAAGGGACCACAATCGGGAACATTACCGACATAGACGGTAATTTCATGATCTCCTCTGTGCCCGCAAACAGCGAATTGGTATTCTCTTATATGGGATATCAGACTCAGACAATAGCTGTAAAGGGAAATAAAGTTATTAACGTCACATTAAAGGAAGACTCTCAAGCACTTGAAGAAGTGGTTGTAGTCGGTTTCGGTACACAAAAGAAAGTGAACCTGACAGGTGCCGTTGCTTCTGTCGGCTCTGAAGTATTGGAAAATAAACCGGTAGCCAATGTCGGTCAGGCATTGCAGGGTGTTGTTCCCAACTTGAACGTATCAGCTACGAATGCATCACCAAATGCAACTCCTTCTTTTAACGTTCGTGGTGGTACTTCTATCGGTTTGAAAGAAAACAAAACGAATGAATGGGAAGTTAAAAACGGCAGTCCGTTGATCATAGTCGATGGTATCCAGGTTGATGCGGATTATTTGAACATGATGAACCCTAGCGATATTGAAAACATATCTGTATTAAAAGATGCTTCTGCTTCTGCTATTTACGGTGCACGTGCGACTTATGGTGTTATGTTGATCACTACCAAATCAGGTAAAAATGAATCGAAAGCAACGGTTACATATAATATGAACCTACAATGGAATACACCATCTCGTATTCCTGACATTTTGGATTCTTACACACACCAGTTAGCTTCCAACAAACAGACAGAAATGACAGGAGGTACGGTTACTCCATGGATGGAAACCCTGTTAGCCGCCAAGAAAAAATACATGGAAAATCCGACACCTGAAAATGCCTGGATTTACAATGAGGGTAGTACAACCGCAATGACATGGGTAGCCAATATGAACCCGTATGAAGTTGGAGTAAAAGACTGGACACCTCTGCAGCGTCACAATATCTCTATCAGTGGAGGATCTGCTAAAACTCGTTACTACATATCTATGGGTTACCAACGTCAGGAAGGTATGTATAATATCAATACGGATATTCAGAATCGTTATAATATCAATATGAACCTGAATACAGAAATCACGAATTGGTTTAATATCGCTTCTAAAATTTCATTCAACTCCAGCAATTATAACGAACCTTACATGAACCCTCAGAAAGGTTCCGTATGGTCTGCAATGAAAAATGAACCCGGACGTAATCTGAATATGCCGATTATGACAGGTCCTAACGACCCTATACCCAATACTTATACAGATAATATTCTGGGTTGGCTAGCTTATGGTGCTACACAGCAGACCAAAAATACCAGTACAGTATTTAATGTTACTCCAACCATCACTTTTTGTCCTGAATTCAATATAAAGGCAGAATTGTCTTATCGTCCGACAGAATACTTCCAGAAACGATTCATTCCTGTTCGTAACTATGTTGTAGACTCTTGGGGGGGTACGGTTAACACACATACAAACCCATCCAGTGTAAGGGAAGAAGCCCGTCATTCCGACTATTACACAATCAATGCTTATGCAAATTTCAACAAAGCATTCGGAAAACACAATATTTCGGCAGTGGCTGGTTTCAACCAGGAATGGTATCAATTCCGTAAAACCTGGGGAGAAGCAGAGGATGTTATCTCCAACGACATGCCGACTTTAGGTATGACTAACGGTGCACAATATACAGGTGACAATTTCGAACATTGGGCTATTCGCGGAGCTTTTGTCCGTGCTAATTACAACTACGACGGACGTTATTTATTTGAATTCAGCGGACGTTACGACGGAACTTCCCGCTTCGGAAAAAACTCCCGTTTCCAGTTCTTCCCTTCTTTCTCTGCAGGTTGGAGACTTTCGGAAGAAAAATTCATGACAGATACACGTAGTTGGTTAGACAATTTAAAAATTCGTGGATCATGGGGTTCATTAGGTAACCAGGATGTTGCAAACTATGCTTATATTGCCAGCTACGGTGCAGCCGATTATATTTCATGGGTAATGAACGGTTCTCAACTGATGGGTATGAGTCCTACAGCAATCATTGCAAACGACTTGACATGGGAAACAGCCAGCACATTAGACTTTGGTGTTGACTTTACGGTATTAAATGGTCGTTTGGATGCTACATTCGACTGGTACACCCGCCGTACAACCGACATTTTGATGAGTGGAACAAAACTTCCGGCAGTTCTGGGAGCCTCCGTTCCTAAACGTAACTCCGGAGAATTAAAAACAAACGGTTGGGAATTGAGTTTAAAATGGAAAGACCAGTTAAGCAATGGCATTCGTTATGATATCGGATTAGTTTTATCTGACTATCAATCTAAAGTCGTTAAATTCACAGGTAACCCTAATGGCCTGCTGGATACTTTATATGATGGTATGAAAATGGGTGAAATCTGGGGATATGAAACTGTTGGTATCTTACAGGAAAACGATTTTACTATCGATGAAAACGGTAAATATATCCTGAATGGACCAGACCAAACCGAAATTCTGGCTAACCATTACCCAGGTGATATCCGTTATGCCGACCTGGACGGTGACGGTAAAATTTCAAAAGGTGACAATACAATAGATAACCATGGTGATAAGAAAGTAATCGGTAACTCCACCCCTCGCTTCCAATATGGTATCACCGGTAATATTTCATGGAAAAACTTCGATCTGAATATATTCTTCCAGGGAATTGCAAAGAAAGACGTTTGGATCAGCGATAACGTATTCTGGGGTGGTTCAGGTACAGCCGGAAACTGGGAAATGTATAATAACTCATGGACACCGGAACGCACCGACGCAAAATATCCGATGTATGCAGGACGTATTTCCAGTGTTGCTCAGACAGGATATCTGTTTAACGGAGCTTACCTCCGCTTGAAAACATTGGCATTAGGATACACATTGCCTAGAGAATGGACCAGCAAAGCTAAACTGTCTACAGTGCGTTTAAGCTTGTCAGGATATAACCTGTTTGAAATCACACAGATTCCAGATCTGTATGACCCTGATCAGATTTCATCTGCTTATCCGATGATGCGTTCAGTAGCATTTGGTCTGCAGGTAGGTTTCTAATAAGTACATTTAAAACACAACAATTAAAGAGATTCAATTATGAAATTCAATTTTAAGAAATATATACTGGCTCTTGGAATGGCATCGGTATTGCTACCGGGCTGTAACGATGACTTCATGGAACGTTATCCTCAAGACCAGCTTACAGATGAGAGTTTCTGGAAAACAGAGACAGATTTAAAACTAATGTTGAACAGTCTTTATCCTCTTTACATTATCGGCCACCAAAGCGGTTGGGCACAAGATAAAAGCCCCGCACTGAATGTTGTCGGTAGCCCTTTAATGTACGGCGATGTCTATTCCGACAACTGTGTTAAGACTGGTAACGAATTCAGAAGCATGGCTGGTGAACTGATCGTTCCGACCGGAGCTTCTGCCGATAACGGATGGTACTGGTGGAATCTTCGCAAAGTAAATTTCTTTCTGAACCGTTACGATAGAGCAGATCTTAGCCAGGAAAAGAAAAATGCATATGCAGCAGAAGCTTATTTCTTCAAAGCATGGGACTATTATCAAAAAGTACTTTTGTTCGGTGATGTACCCTGGCTCACACGAGACCTGAATGTAGACTCGGAAGAATTGTATGCTGCCCGTACACCTCGTTCGGAAGTAATGGATTCTGTATTAATGTGTATCAATAAAGCCGTAGAATGGTTACCTGAAAAAGGGAAACAGGAAGACGAACGTTTAAACAAAGATCAGGCTAATTTCCTGAAAGCTCGTATCTGCTTGTTTGAAGGTACATTCCGTAAATACCATACGGAAGCCGGTCTGCAGGAAACTGCAAACAAATGGCTGGAAGAAGCAGTTAAAGCCAGTGAAACATTAATCGGTAAATATTCTCTTTATAAAAACGGAGAAGATACATATTGGAAAATGTTCGCAACCACCGACCTGTCAGGTAATCCGGAAGTAATTCTTGCACGCAATTATTTGGAAAATAAGGTAGGTCATGCTGCCCAGCGCTATTTTAATCAGAATAACTCTAACCGTCAGTCAATGGGTGCGACTCGTAGCCTGATCGATGAATATCTTTGTATCGACGGTCGCCCTATTTATACGGGAGGAAGCGAAAAGAACTACGAAAAGAATTCTAATTTCCTTGGTTATGGCAAATGGACAGAACTGGAGAACCGTGACCCACGTCTGACACAAACAGTATGTCGTCCCGGTGAACACGTTACTGTCTATGAAGGTGGCGTTGTTGACAAAGATGCAAATGGAATTAAATATCCAGATTTGAATTACAACGCATCCGGCTCCACAGTAACCGGTTACCGCGTGATCAAGCACTGGATGGGGGATAAAGTGGAAGAAGACCGTACAACTCAAGGTATACAGGCTGCTATCGAATTCCGTTATGCTGAATTGTTACTTATCTATGCTGAAGCAAAATATGAATTGAACGGAACCCTGAGCCAGGCTGATGTAGACCTAACGATCAATGCTTTGCGTGAACGTGCCGGATTTGACTTCAATAAATACCCGACTGCACGCTTAACCGTAGGCAGTGAACCTGCCGATCCGCGCCTGGATAAAATCTATGCTGATAAACTGGAATACACCGTATCTCCGTTATTACGTGAAATCCGTCGTGAACGTCGTATTGAAATGGCTATTGAAAATCGTCGTTATGAAGATTTGATACGCTGGAAAGCAGGAAAACTGTTAACCGTACCAATGCGTGGTATGCATTTCCTTACAGTTCAGGATTTATATGATGGGACACATACAGAAAAGCCGGAAAAAGCACAACAGGTTGAATTAAACAAAACCGTATTCGTTGACGACGAAGGTTTCCTGATTTGCTATCCGAAAAGTCCGTATCAAAATACGATCAAAGGTACATTACCCTGGGATGATTACCGCTACTATTGGCCTATCCCGAAAGAAGAATTAATTATGAACCCGAACTTAGTTCAGAACAAAGGTTGGGAAAATAAATAATTGATTAGATACCTACTGAAAAAGGAATCATTTTAGTAATAGAATGATTCCTTTTCTTTTTGGATTGATTATATGGAAATTCTCATGCTTTTATAAAGCACAGAGATAATAATGATCGCTTTTGATACAAAATTACCATTCTTCATTCTCTATTAACTCATACTTTTGTAGTATTAGATAACTTTAAACGATATCATGACATGAGATATAAAGCCTGTTTAGTCTCTATTACATTATCTTTCCTTTCATTCGGTAACATTCTTGCCAACGATGCCGACTCGTTACGTCAAGTACAAATAAACCGACTGCAAGAACAAGTCAACTGGGTAAATCCGGAAGCCATCCGTGCTTATCTGGATGATTCAAAATCATCTCTGGGTGACCAGGCACCCGGACTCTATCAGAAACTGGAAGAGCTGGAATCTTTATTGCCCCAGGTAAACCAACATCTCGCTAAAGACACAAGCCTGCAAACAATTAACGAGGCAGAAAAACTACTCGCTCTCAAACGGGAAATCATACTGGCTAATCCCCTTCTGGATGTCGACAACCTATTGATAGCCCGTTATCATCTGGGCGATAAAGCACGCAAAGCAATGGGACCGTCACTCGGTACATCTACCGCCAACTATAACTCGCTCTTCTCCAACAGACGCAAAGGATATGACGCTGAAATCTGCCGTCTTTCCAATCTGCGCGGAGAAATTCAAAGCAAGACACTCTATAAACCAAACGCCGATGTTCCTATTTCCGATATCCAGCTGCATTGGGATGCCGACCGCCTGCTCTTTTCATCTCTCGACGAAAACCGGAAATGGCAGATCTACGAAATGAACACAGATGGAAGCGGACTCCACCAGAAGATAACGGTCGATGAACCGGACCTGGAATTCTGCGATGCCAACTATCTGCCGGACGGCAAAGTCGTAGCCACCTGCAATATCGGTTATAACGGCGTTCCCTGTGTACACGGAGATGATGTTGTCGCAAACCTCATCTCTTATGATCCAGAGACAAAAAACATACGCCGGCTGACATTCGACCAGGACGGAAACTGGGCACCGATCGTTATCCCGAACGGCCGCCTGATGTACACCCGCTGGGAATACACCGACCTGACACATTATTTCTCCCGTATCGTGATGCACATGAATCCGGACGGTACAGAAAATAAAGCCTTATACGGAAGTGGTTCTTATTTTCCGAATAGTACGTTCGATATGAAACCGCTTTCCAAATACAACAGCCGTTTTATCGGCATCATATCCGGCCATCACGGGACTTCACGTTCAGGACGGTTGATCATCTTCGATCCGGCCAAGAGTCGCAAAGAAGAAAAAGGAATGATACAGGAACTCCCTTTCAGCAAACGTCCCATCGTCCCGATCATCAAGGATGAACTCGTAGAAGGCGTTTGGCCCCAGTTCATGAAGCCTTATCCGTTGAATGAAAAATATTTCCTGGTAGCTTGTAAACCGGCACCCGATGCACTTTGGGGTATCTATCTGGTGGACGTATTCGATAACCTGACCCTGATAGCCGAACAGGAAGGCGAAGGCCTCACCGCCCCTATTCCTCTGAAGAAAACGGAAACGCCCCCTATCATCCCGTCCAAGATCAAACCGGGAGAAAAAGAGGCTACCGTATTCATTCAGGACATTTATGAAGGGGAAGGAACGCAGGGAGTACCCCGCGGAACAATCAAAGCGCTTCGTATCTTTGCCTACGAATATGCTTATATCCTCGCTCCGTCCGACCACGATGCGCAAGGTATCCAGAGCGGATGGGATATCAAACGTATCCTCGGCACGGTTCCGGTCGAAGAGGACGGTTCCGTCATGTTCAAGATTCCGGCCAATACGCCTGTTTCTATCCAGCCGCTGGACAAAAACGGAGCTGCCATCCAATGGATGCGAAGCTGGCTGACGGGTATGCCCGGCGAAATCGTATCCTGTACGGGCTGTCATGAAGACCAGAATACAATCGCTATGCCCAAGCGTACGATCGCCTCGACAATCACTCCGCATCAGTTGAAAATGCCTGAAGGAGGCATCCGGCCGTTCACTTTCCGCCTGGAAGTGCAGCCGGTGTTAGATCGTAACTGCGTTTCCTGTCATAACGGTACGATAGCTCAGCCGGACTTCCGCAAAGACCAGATGGTCACTTACAAACGAGGTGTCCTGACCAAGCTCGAACGTCCTTATGACCAGAGTTATCTGAACCTCCATCCATACGTATACCGCCAGGGACCGGAATCGGATATTTACGTACTCCGCCCTTATGAATATTACGCGAATAACAGCGAACTCATCCGTATCCTGCAGGCAGGCCATCATGGTGTAAAAATCCCGGAACAAGATATGAAGACGTTATATACCTGGATCGACCTGAATGCTCCTTATTTCGGTGCGTTCACTCAATTGGATTTAAAGAAGGAAGCACCAAAGAACCAGGTAGAACGCCGTATGGAACTGGCAGAAAAATACAGTGGCGTACGGGTTGACTGGCAACAGGAAATCAAAGATTACGCTGCCTGGTTAAAAAACAAAGAAGACAATGTTGTCGATGCGACTACCGGCGCGAGTACATCCGCAGAAACCGGTTCTTTGAAAGAGGCAAAGAAAATAAAAACAGTCAAAGTCAAAGGTTTTCCTTTTAGCCGGGAAGAAGCAGTAAAGAAGCAGACGGCAGATAACAAAGCAAACCGCCAGCTGACCGTAGCTCCCGGTATCACCCTCGACATGGTCTGGATACCTGCCGGTACATTTGTTATGGGTGATAACAATGATCCGTCAGCCTCCCCAGCTTTCAAGACACAAGTCAGGAAAGGATTCTGGATGAGTACAACGGAGATCACGAACGAACAGTTCGGTGCACTGTTTCCCGAACATGACAGTCGTTTCATAGGTCAGACCTGGAAAGACCATACAACTCCCGGTTATGCAGCCAATCTCCCCAAACAACCGGTTATCCGTATCAGCTGGGATGAAGCAAACGATTTCTGTAAAAAACTGGGTGAAAAGAATCAATGTAACGTCACCCTCCCTACCGAAACACAATGGGAATGGGCAGCCCGTGCCGGATCGGCAAACGATTTCTGGTTTGGAGACCGTCATGCAGACTTCGGTTCCTATGAAAACCTGGCAGACAGTACGACCGTCGACCTTGCCGTTACCGGTGTAAACCCCAAACCGATGCGCCCGAATGACCCAATGCGTAAATTCTGGGATTTTCTGCCGAAAGAGCTGGCTGTAAACGACCATCATCTGATCTCCGCAGATGTGGCATCGATGAAACCGAATCCCTGGGGTGTATATGATATGAACGGAAATGTGGCAGAATGGACACGTTCCGACTATGTTCCTTATCCGCTTAAAGAAAAAGCAGAGAAAGTGAAAGCAGAACAGAAAGTCGTACGCGGCGGTTCATGGCGCGAACGTCCGAAGTATTCCACTTCGGCTATCCGTAAGGCTTACTATCCGTGGCAACGTCCGTTCAATGTCGGATTCCGTATTATCATAGAAGATTAAAAGCACATCACTACAGTATAATTCAAAGTACCCTTCAGCCTTCAGGACATCGTTAAGCATTGTTATTCAAAGCTAGATACCTGAAGGCTGTTTTTTTTAAACGGATAACTATCCGTACATTCATCGACAGGCACCGGAACCATTTCCGGCAGGCAGCGAGAAACATATATGTTTTGACTACAAAAGACTTATGTTTTGTGATCTAAATACTTATGTTTTTGTAGACAAATACTTAAGTATTTTCATTAGAATACGCATTGTTTCCTTTCAGGTAAAAACGATTGTAAATCAACACCCTAAAAACAGCTGAAAGCTGAAAGGTGTATATGAAATAAACCGCAGGACAAGCACTATTTCTTAAATCTTAAATTTAGAACACTCATTCTTCAAAATGGCCATTGTGTAGTAACAAAGAAAGCAGTTAATTTGCCATGTTTTTATATTATATAATTAATTAAATAATTTATTATGAGCAAAAAATTACTGTATCTACTTACACTGATTTGTTCTATCAGTTTATTTACAGCATGTAGCGATGACGATAACGAGAAGAAGGAAGAAGAAGTTGACAATAGCTGGGAACAGGTAGTCGGCGATTACAGCGGAGAAAAGCTGACATTCTCATACGGTGAAACGACTCTGACAGGAAAAGAAGTGAAATTTTCAGCAACAAACGGAACAAACGGCAGTCTTTTACTAAAGAATGTAATCCCGGGTGAAAACGAAACGACAATCTCTGATATAGCTGTTACCAAAGGCGAATTCTCCGGGACAGCGACTACAACCAATGCAAACGTCGAATATACCGGCTCTGTAAAAGATGAGGTTATGACGTTGAAACTGACTGTGGTTATGAATGATCCGAACGGATGGGCTAAGACATATCGTTTATCCAATTACGAAACAGGAGAATATAACTATGAAGGAATGCCTATGATTGTTCCAACAAATTGTGCTTTATATGCGAATTGGGAGGCAGAAGAGAATTATGTAAATGTACTCGTTCCTATCTTTAAAATTGCAGGAGGAATCCTTTTACCTCAAGTATTAAATACAGTAACACTTGAAACCGATGGAAATATCACCGCAGAATTCATGCAAAAGCCAAAAGTTCAATTTGAACAAAGTTGGATCATGAGCTTTTTCTTTACAGGAAATGCTCCTGACGAAAGTACAGTTAAAGCATTAATACCAGCTAGTGGATGGCAAACGGCTCCTAAGCATCTAGCCTATTGGTTTGTAAAAAATGACCAATTATATGTCAAACTGAACATTTCAACAATTCTTTCTCAAGTATTAGGATCAGAAGCTGAAGGTCTCGGAGATATTATCAACGAACTCCTTAATGGAGATCCTTCAGTTATAAAAGGTATGCTAAGTACAATGGCTGGTATAGACTTATCTAATATATCAGATGCTTCTTTTGCAACTTTATTAAGCTGGGTTAAAGATGGTATTCCCATGAATGTAAAAATAGAGAACAGCTGCACTTATATGTATCTTGATAAAAAATCATTTGATCCATTCTTCTCCTCGCATGATGCTTCAGGCGAAGCAACATCGGATTTGTCAGAAATATGGAAAGCCTTAGTTGCAGCAGGAAAAATACCTCAAGAAATGCAACCTATGGCATTATTCATAAATATGATAACTGAATATTGGCCTGGAACCACAGCATTCGGTTTAGGCATGAATTTACAAGCTGCAAATTAATACAAATATTTAAACTAAAAAAGAAGGTGTCCCAAAAGGATGCCTTCTTTTTTTAATTGTTTTACTTTAAAATCTTTACCTAATTACAATTTTTTGTTCAGTTTTATTTTTGCCATCAGTAACTATAACAAAATAAATTCCCTGCTTAAGGTTATTTAGGTTAGATTCAAAGCTGTTTGTGTTCAGATGTGCTTTTGATAAAACTAAAACTCCTTGTTGGTTGTATATTTGAATTGTTGATTTATTTCTAATACTTAATTTAGAATCAAGGTTACATGTTTGATCTTGTGAGACTTTTAAGACTTTTGTATTATTATCGTATGTTATACTATATATCTTGTTTTCATTATTAGAATGTTTGATAATAATTTTATTATATTCTTTGATATATCTATCACTTAATTGTACATGAACTGTTAAAATATTTTCTCCTATATTCAAATTTGAAGGATCAAGTACAAATTTTGAGCTAGGATTTAGACTATAAAAATGCTGATTTATTAGCCATGCTATCTGATAGATTGGTGATGACTGAGGGTATTTTACATAGAATTCAACCGGTTTATCATAAACATCCTCAGGACCAAAAAGTCCGTATTCATTGGAAATTGCTTTTATATTAATGCTTTTACTACTGGTTGTTTCGTTTATAGAGAAATCTAAATCAATTTTATAATAAGGGTATGGACTATCAGGTCTAACAGTAATTCTATTGGTGTTTTGTCCACTAACAATTATCCCATTTGAAATATTCCATTTATATTTTGCACCTGCAATATTATCAACAGCAATAGTATATGTTTTCTGCTTATCATCAGAATATATTGCCTCAGGAACTTCTATAATATTTAGATATGAAATATCAAGTACTTTTAATTTATATTTAGTGGTTTCACTTAATAATGAATTTTTATTAGAGATTGCTTGAACTTTTATATCTCCTTCGTAATATAATTGCAAAGGAGTCTCAATTAGCAACCAAACATTGTTATTCGAAATATCTTTTCGTTGGAAAGTCCCACTTAAACCGTCTGTAGTTTTACATCCTCTAGGTAAAGTCCATTGATAAGTCCTTGTATTTTCAACATTTGAAAAAAAGAGGAGTGGACCTAATTTGCTAATGAATTCGGGTGCAGAAGGTTTTTCTGGTTCTGGTTCTGGGACTGGCTTTATTCCTGAAATTTTTACTTTAGCTTCCATTGTTACATTAGAAGTGCCATTAAATCCTGTGACCATAATTGTTCCTTGTGGTACATTGTCCCAAGTGATTTTTACTGATTCTCCCTCTCGTCCATCAAGTAAACCCCAAAGTGTTTGCCATACCAATGAGCGAGTATTAGGGAAATTTACAACTTTATACTCATATTTGATACCAGCATAGACAGTATCTTTAGAGGGTGAAATTCCTGGACCTTGTATTTTGTACTGAGCGACAGAGATTGTACTAAAAAGGAAGGTCAACAACAATGAAAGAAATAATTTTGAATAAATAGTTTTCATAATGTAAAGATTAAATTAATATTAGTTTAAACTATAGGCAATAAAGCTAACGAAAATATAATGAATATTCTATTTTTTTTATATAAATCGTTGACAATTGATAAATATCCTTAGTCAATGTATTCAGGGAGCTACCTGCAAATATCAATATTCTTCTAAATGAGAACCAAACCTTTTGATAACTCTATAGTTAGGAATTTCTCAAAAAATCTCTTTATCTTCGTGCTGTTTTGAAGAACTTTATTTTAATAACTAAAAGGTATTAGTTTACTAACAGATTTATGAAAACAAAACTAATGTATTTATTCAGCATGTTCTGCATGTTAAGTTTGTTCACGGCTTGTAGTGATGACGATAAGGGAGGACCTATCGGAACAGAATTTGACGGCGTATATAAAGGAACGCTCGATGTAGATCTGGACGGAACTAAAGTCGGTGAAAATCTTCCCCAGAAAGTGTATGTGACCAAAGTCGGCGACAACCAGATCAAGATGGAACTGAAAAACTTCAGTTTCGGGGCTATGGCACTCGGAAACATTTCCGTAGACAAATGTAATGTAGAAAAACAAAGTGATGACGTTTGTAAGTTCGATGGCGAACAAAAGTTGACGTTACCTATCGTCGGCGATTGTGATGTGGTAATGAACGGTACTATCGCCGGTGAAAAACTCGATATGGTGATCAATGTAAAAGCTACCCAGTCAGGTGCAGCCATCACAGTGAAAGTCGATTTCAAGGGTACGAAACTGGCTACCGACCAGAGTTCGGAGGCTAAGATCACAGAATTTACTTTCGACAGCAAAGAAGTCGTTTCACAGCCGGAAATTGACGGAACAAACATCACCTTTATGGTAACAGACACCATCAAAGCGGAAGAATTGGCAGCTTTAGTTCCAACAATCAAAATTTCCGATAAAGCAACAATCACTCCTGCAAGCGGTGTAGCGCAGGATTTCTCTAAACCTGTCACTTACACTGTGACTTCGGAGGATGGAATTACGACCACGACTTATACTGTTTCCGTAGCTGGCAAAATGCAGAAATATTCACTAGACGAATGGGTTGACAAAGGAACCGGTAAGGCTGCCTATAAAACGCCATTCCCCGATGATAAATTGGCGACCAGCAGTGCCGGTGCCAGCTATTTGGCATTATTTGGTTATACAGACGAATTTCCGGTTGTTCCAACAGAGGATGCTGTTAAAGGTATGGCAGCTAAACTGACAACTAAGAATACATCGGATATTTCTTTAGCACCTGCTATTACTTCCGGTTCTCTGTATACCGGACGTTTTGCGGTCGATCCTTTTAACCAGTTGAACAGTACGAAATTCGGTATCATGTGTGATAAGAAACCGTTGCTCTTTAACGGTTACTATAAATATACCCCGGGCGAATTGTTCCTGGATGGTTCTGATAAAAAGAATATCGTAGAGCATCCTGAATTGACGGACGAATGCAGCATTAAAGGTGTTTTATATGAAGTAGCTAACGAAAGCGAAACGTTGACAGGCCTGAACATCGGCGATTCTGAAAAGATTGTAGCAGTAGCAAGCCTGGCCGATGGTACGGCGAAAGCGGAATATACTCCGTTCAGCCTCGAATTCAATTTTCTGGATGGCAAAACGTATGATTCAACCAAATTGTATAAGCTGGCTCTCATTTTCTCTTCCAGCAGTAAAGGTGATACTTTCCAGGGAGCACCCGGAAGTACCTTATATATAGATGAACTGGAAGTCGTTTTCGAATAATACACGATTCGTAAAATCCATATCGTGAAAAAGGGGGCTGTCCAAAAAGTCGGATAGCCCCTTTTGCTATTGTTTATTTCGGTAAAAAGCAGTATCTTACCGTTGCAAAAAACAAAACCAATAGCAATGGCTAAGATAGTATTTAAAGAGTTAACTTCCAACCAAAATGTACTTTTTCCGGTAAGTTTATCGGAAAAGATAGCTCCCAATCATCCCGTTCGTGTTGTAAACAGTGTTGTAGACACATTGGATATTAGCAGTCTTCTTCAGACATATAAAGGAGGAGGCACCAGCAGCTACCATCCCCGTATGATGCTCAAGGTTCTGTTTTATGCGTACTTGAACAATATCTATTCCTGCCGTAAAATAGAAAAGGCCTTGGAGGAGAACATTCACTTCATGTGGTTATCCGGAAATAATACTCCCGACTTCCGTACAATCAATGATTTCCGTAGCAAACGTTTAAAAGAACACATAAAATCGTTGTTTTCAGCCATTGTTCTGTTGTTACAAGAATCCGGCTATGTCAGTTTGGATGTACAGTATATCGATGGCACCAAAGTGGAATCGGCCTCCAACCGCTACACTTTTGTCTGGCGTGGCAGCGTGGAAAAGAACAAGGCCAAACTGGAGTCGAAAATACAAGCAATCCTTAGTGAGATTGACAAACATATCGAACAGGACAAACAGGAAAGGACACCGGAAGCCTTACCAGATATGGATTCCTGTGGTTTGCGGGAAAAGGTGAGCGCTTTAAACAAACGGCTCTCCGAGATGAATAAGGCTGAGCAGAAGCAAGTCAAAAAGTTACAGGAAGAATATCTGCCCCGCCTTGCCAAATATGAATTGCAATTAGAGAAATTAGAGGATCGTAATTCTTTCAGTAAGACGGATGAAGACGCAACCTTCATGCGCATGAAAGAGGATCATATGAAAAACGGGCAATTGAAACCCGCCTATAACGTACAGATTTCTACAGAAAATCAGTTTATTACAAATCTGGGGATTTACAGGCGTGCCGGAGATACGGGAACTCTAATTCCTTTTTTGAATGATTTTCGAGAGACTTATCATAGGCAATCTTCTATCGTAGTGGCCGATGCCGGTTATGGAAGCGAACAAAACTACGAATTTATGGAGAATGCGGGTATAGAGGCTTTTGTCAAGTACAATTATTTCCACAAAGAGCAGAAGCGTGCCTGGAAGAAGGATGCTTTTGCCATACAAAACCTTTACTATAATCAGGAACAGGATTACTACGTATGCCCGATGGGACAACATATGGAATATACAGGGCAAAGGAAAAATAAATCCGATGCAGGGATATGTATCCGTACTGAAGCGTTATCAGGCACAGAAATGTGAGGGTTGCCCGCTGAAATCTCAATGTCATAAATCAAAGACTAACCGGATCATAGAAGTTAACTATAACCTTAACAGGCATAAACAAAAAGCACGGGAAAAGCTCATGAGTGAGGAAGGTATTTATCATCGGGGCAGACGATGTATAGAACCGGAAGCTGTCTTTGCACAGATAAAGCATAACTCGGCATGGAACCGATTTAGATTAAGAGGGTTGGAGAAGGTAAAAACAGAGTTTACCCTAGTTGCTATTGCACATAATCTAAGGAAACTGGCTAAAAAAGTCAGTTCTCTTTTGTTTTTTACTTATTTCTGTAGGATAACTTCTCGAAAAGAGATAATTGAGAAAAACAAAGATGGTCTTAAAATAAAAATGGATAATAAAAGAGCGGCATAACAAAAAAGAAGGCATCCTTTTCAGACACCTTCTTTTACTTAATAAGTAGTAGATAAAGATGATAAACCAATTCTAAGATTATTACCTACAAAAGCCTCTAAGAAGATATGACCCCAACCTTCAAAAAATCATTCCATCACAGTTTATATCACTTCCAGATAACTCCTTCCATTCCCTGCCCGATTTACGCGGATCTGTACCGGAATACGCTCCGTCATTTCCTGCACATGTGAAATCACACCGATTTTACGCCCCTGGGTACGCAGGCTTTCCAATGCATCCATAGCAATACGTAACGTATCGGCATCCAAAGATCCGAAACCTTCATCGATAAAGAGACTTTCTACCTTCATCCGGTTTGAAGATAAAGAAGATAACCCCAATGCTAGCGCCAGCGAAACCAGAAATGACTCCCCACCTGACAGACTATGTACCGTACGTATTTCATCGCACATATCACGGTCGATCACCTGCAAGGCCAACGTTTCGGGTACCCTCTCCAAACGATACCGACGGCTCAGGTCACGTAACTGGACATTGGCATAATTAAGCAAGACATCCAGTGTATAACCCTGCGCAATACGGCGGAACTTGGCTCCATCCGCAGAACCCGCCAGGTCATTCAGTTTCGCCCAACGTTCACTCTGTACACGGCATGCCTCCAGTTCTTTTTGCTGACTGGCTATTTTTTGTTTGTTCTCTGCATTGGAGCGGAGACGGAAAGCATACTCATTTTTCTCTTGGGTGACACGAGCCAATAAAGCATCCAGGGACTCCCCTCCGTGTTTCTCATTCCAGGATTCGGACCAGTCGGACAACGCTTTCTGACGAAGCAACAAATCCTCCGATGCTTTTTCAAGATCACGGGCGATCTGGTCGGAAATACCTTTCAACTGATCGGCAATACCCGATTGTTCAGTCTGGACGGTTTGCAGACGTTTCAAACGTTCTTTTAATTCTTCTTTACGAAGGTTATACTCCTGTTCAACCTGATCGGCAGGTTTACCGGACAAGAGTTTTGAACGTTCCGCCTGTAGTGCGGACAACTCCGTTCGGTTTTTCTCATGGCGCAAGGTAGCCTCCTCCGTCTCCCTGATCAATGAAGGAAGAAAAGAAGCATACGATTCGCACTCGGCTTTCTGAGCGCTTTGCTCCCGTTGCAGTTGCTGTAACTTCTCCGTATTTTCATGCCATTGACGAGCAAAAGTCGTTAATGTTTCCCGGAAAGAATCCGGGTCCTGTAACCATGCTTTCTGCCATTCATCATTCCCGAAAAGCCGGTTTGCGGCAGAGAGGGATTTATTGAGTGTTTCCTTGCTCTCCGCACAGATGGACTCTTCGCGGGTGATCTGGGTTTCAGCCAGTTTCTGTCGTCCCAGAATATCCGTACGGGATTGTTCAGCCTCGGTCAGTTCCTTATGGAGTTGCAAAAGCTGCTGACGTAATTGATTCAGCTGCTTTTCACCTGCTCCATAAGCCGCTTTACGGGCCGTCAACTGCTGAAGTTGCAAAGTCAAGGCAGCGATCAACTTCGGCATTTCAGATACGGCAGCATGTGTCACTGCAGGATGATGCAGACTTCCGCATACCGGACAGGGACTACCTTCCTGCAGTTTTTTCCGCAACTCCATGATATCGCCGCTGGCCGTTTGCCGTGCCTGTTCGATCAACAGATTTTCGCGCTCCACACGAACCGACTCTATCTGTTTATCGAGGGTCTCCATATCCTGCGATTTCAGTTCTTGTTCCTGTTTGCCGATAGCTTCCTCCGTTTTCCGGAGAGCTACCTGCTTATTTCCGGCTGTCCTCTGAACTGTTTCCAACTGGACAACCAGGCGAGAAGCCGTTTGTTTAATGCTCTCTATCGTCTTTGTCGATTTCTCAATGGTTTGCCGTGCGCCGGAAGCTGTATCCAGATGCAGTAATAAAGCAGAAAGTTGTTCCGCGATACTCTCTTTACGCTCATATCGTTTCCGCCAGTCGGTCAAACGGTTGATCTCTGCCATGCCATGCTCCTGTCTGGTCCGGGCGGCTTTCAATTTATCCTCACCTTCCTTTTTCCGTTGAAGCGCATCCCGCAGACGAATCTCCGTATCTTTGACGGAACGGATAGCTTCATCTAACCGGACATCCAACCTGCGAGCCTGTTGCAACTCCTGCTGCAAAGCTTTGAAGTCAGCATCCGAACGCTGTTCATCCTGAATACCTTGTTCATATTCTTTACGGGCAGTATTCAGAAGTTCCGTTGCCCGAAGCAATTTACCGGCAGCCTCCTTTTGTTGTACCTGACGGGTAGCGATCTGTTGCCCGGTGGCCTTAACCCCTTCCTGTAGCGCCTGTTGTTCGACTTTCGACTTCTCCAAATCCGACAAGGCTGCTTCTGATTCTTTCAGGCGTGTTTGCAGTTCCTGTTCCGCTTCTTCCGTCAGCAGCTCGATGCCCTGGATACGGGCTTGTATCTTATCATAAGCCTCTTTGGCAACAGCATTCTTTTCAAAGATCAGACGGGAGACCGAAGAATAAAGTTCGGTACCAGTCAACTTTTCGAGCAATGAGGCCTTTTCCCCCTGTTCCGCTTTCAGGAAAGTAGAAAAATCATTCTGTGCCAACAGGACAGAGCGGGTAAACTGTTCAAACGTCAAGCCGATCAGTTCAACCACACGCGATTGTAATTCCGAGCGGGTCCCCTGCTCCTCCTTTTCCTGATCTATATTATATAAGGCAACACGGGGACTTTGCAAACGTCCGTTCTCTTTGTCACGGGCACGTCCAACCGACCAGCGTGAACGGTAACGATGTCCGTTCAACGCCAGGAAATCGACTTCGGCATAACCGGAAGCCGTCCCTCTCCGCAACAAAAAGCGGGGGTCGCTTTGCGGAAGTACTTCCTCATTCACATCCCGTAATTTCACATTGTTCTCTTTTGCCTGATCCGTACGCGGCGTACGGGCAAACAAAGCGAGACACATGGCATCCAATATGGTAGATTTTCCAGCTCCCGTCGGTCCCGAGATAGCAAAGATCCCGGCAGACAACAAAGGTTCGACAGTAAAATCGACTTCAAATTCACCTTCCAGCGAGGCCAGGTTACGGCCCCTTATCGCTAATACTTTCATAGAGAGACCTCCCGCATTACATCGTTGAACAATGATTCGATATCCTCCGGCAACTCCCCGCCATATTTACTGGTAAAAGCATGTCTCAGCATATCCAGCGGGGCAATCCGTTGCAGGTCGCCGTAAGACAACGGACGAACCGTATCTTCCCCCTCCCGTTTCGGGTAAGAAGGAACGATAGAAGTCAGACGAACCGCCTTACCGGCAAGCGTCTCCTCTACCCTATGACGAAATCCCGGGTCGGGTTCGGTCAGTAACACCCGTACTTCGACGTATGGCCAACGACTCGGATTATCGGAATCTTCCTCTTCGGCAACAGGCAATTCTGCCAGCCGGGCAATTACTTCTTCCGGGGATGCGGGATGTTCCGGAATCCGGTGCAAGTCGACAAGCAAGGGCACAGGCACCGGTTCGACCGCCGACAAACATCCGTTATCGATTGTAACGGCAACAACCTGATGACGATAATTTGTCTCCGAAAAAGACATCGGTAACGGACTACCGGAATAACGCAGGTTCTCCCGGCCACCTATACGCTGTGCCTTATGAATATGTCCGAGAGCAGTATAAACCAATCCCTCGTCGAATGTATCGGAAGATACAGACTCCAACCCTCCCATAATGATACGTTCACTCCGGTCGTCTTCCGACAGTTCGGCTCCGGTTGCATGCAGGTGCCCCATAGCGACCAAGGCTTCGCCCGGTTGCCGCTTTCCATCGGCATAATCATACAGTTGCCGGTACATACGGTTTATACCGGCGATATAGGTATCGTGTGTCTCTTCCGAAGCCGGATAATCACCCTGCCGGAGATAAGGGACAGCCAGGCACCAGGCTTCACGCTTCTTTTCCTTATTATACAAAGGTATCAGCAGGGAGTCAAAATCAATCTCTCCGGTTTCCGTGCGCCGGATAATTCCGACGATAGAAGTATTCAACTCTTCCAGCAAAGGGACAGGAGATTCTAACCGGGCCGCCGAATCATGGTTTCCGGCAACAACCACAATTTGCAGGTGCGGATTACGCCGGTTCGCCTCTTTCAGGAAATGAAAGAAACGCCGCTGGGCCGCGGCAGACGGATTAGCGACATCGAATACATCTCCGGCAATCAACAGTACATCAGTCTGATGCTGCGCCAAGGTATCGACCAGCCAGTTCAGAAAAGCATCGTGTTCCTCCTCCCGGTCGTAACCGAAAAAGGTCTGCCCGAGATGCCAGTCGGCAGTATGTATGATCTTTAAAGACATCGTTTGTTTATCTTATTTTCATCAAATGAATATCAAAGATATTACTTTTTCTAAATAAACCTTATATTTGTAACTAAGTAATTTAAAGTACGCATAACAAGATATATTTATGAAAAAAACAATCACATCATTACTGTTCGGTACAATACTCTGCATCGTCCCGGCCTGCGGTCAGAGTGAAAAGAACGAACTCGATGCCACCCAAAAAGCTTTCATCGTTTCCCGCTTCTGTACCGAAGTAAAATACAATTTCGTCCACTACAACAATCTCACATACAACTGGGACAGCCTGTGTATAACCAGCTTACCTTCACTTACCGCTACTCAATCAGACGAGGACTTTATAAACGGGCTGAAACAATTATGCGCACAACTCCATGACGGGCATACGTTTATCTACCAGACAAAGTGGTCGAAAAATTCCAAAGAATGGCTCCGTCCTTTTCCAATAACAACCAAACGTGTCGGCAACCAGGTCTTTGTCACCTCCGTCCATAACTCAGAATTCAAAAAACAAGGCGTATCCTATGGTTGCGAAATATTGGAGATCGATGGCGAGAACGTACTGGAATATGCAGATAAACATATCACTCCATACCTTGCCTCCTCCACTCCACAATGGTCTGACCACGCTCCGTTCAGAGGATACGAGCTGACTAACGCAAAAGGGACCAAGGTTTCACGCATGTTGCTGCGTACCCCTGAAGGCAGAACATTCACAATAGAAAGCGATCGCAATATACCCTGGGATATCCCTGCCGACTCGTCCGTATTCGAATATAAAGTGCTTGAAGGTAATATCGGATTACTATCCGTCAAAAGCTTTTTAACAGAAGACTTTCATAGGGATGAATTTGATAAGATATACGAAGAAATTTTAAAGACCAATGCCCTTATTATCGATATCCGTGACAATGGAGGTGGTAATTCAGACCATGCTGACTATATAATCCGGCATTTCGATGACAAACCTGTGCGGTTGGGACGTTGGAGTAGCCGGATGTATATTGCAGCCCATGGTTCATGGGACTATCCTCAGGAGTGGTTTACGGAAAGTCCGGATCCGATGGAGCCTGTTAAAGACAAGCCCATTTACAAAAAACCGATCGCATTGTTGGTAAATGCCACGACATTTTCTTCGGCAGAAAACTTTTGTGTCACATACCGAGGACTTAACCGGGGTAAAATAATTGGAACTCCGACAGGTGGAAGCACCGGAAATCCGATATTTATAGACCTCGGATTTGGTTTAGGATGCAGCATCTGTACCAAAAACGAATGGGATGTGGATGGCCGCGAATTTATTGGAATCGGTATCGTCCCTGATATCGAAGTAAAAGAGAATACCGATATGTTTCTGAAAAACAAAGATGTAGTCATAGAAAAGGCCCTCGAGGTTTTAAAAGATTCATTATAAGCGAAAGCTAACTTAAAAAGCCCTATCTTTGTACCTTCAACAAATAACACTGGTATGGATTGGTTGCAGGAAGCTTTTTTTGAGCCGACGATGTTGCAGGCTGTTATAGTGATCTCACTGGTTTCGGCGGTGGGGTTATTTCTGGGAAGACAGAAAATATTCGGTATCTCACTGGGTATCACTTTTGTTTTCTTCGCCGGGATTTTGGCCGGACATTTCGGGATTGTAGTCAATAAGGATATGCTGAACTTTGCACAGAGCTTCGGTCTGATCCTGTTTGTCTATTCCCTCGGATTGCAGGTCGGTCCGGGTTTTTTCTCGTCTCTGAAAAAAGGTGGTGTCGCCATGAACATGATGGGGCTAGGCGTGGTACTGCTCGGATTGATACTGACACTTGTCCTGCACTGGACTACAGGCGTTTCGCTTCCCAACATGGTCGGATTACTCTGTGGAGCTGTCACCAACACACCCGCACTGGGAGCCGCACAACAAGCCCTGTTACAAGTAAACCCGGCGGACAGCAAGGAAGTGACAGACATGGCACTGGCTTGTGCCGTGGCTTATCCGTTAGGAGTCGTTGGCGTTATAATGGCGATCATCCTGTTAAGAAAAGTGTTCGCCAACAAGAATCTGCCGGACGATAAGGAGAAACACAACACGAAACCCAACATCACAGAATTCCATATCAGTAACCCTGCTATCTACGATAAAAGTATCAAGGATATCATGAAACTGACAGAGAAACATTTTGTTATCTCCCGTGTATGGCATAACGGGAAAGTCAGTATTCCCACTTCCGACACCATACTTCGTGAAGACGACCATTTGCTTATCATCTCCCATAAATCGGACGTAGAAACGATCAAAGTTCTTTTCGGGGAACAGGAGAACGTCGACTGGAACAAGGAAGATATCGACTGGAATGCAATCGACTCGCAACTGATTTCCCGCCGTATCGTCGTCACCCGTAACCGCGTGAACGGGGTAAAACTCGGATCACTCCGCCTGCGTAACCTGTATGGAATCAATATTACCCGCGTAAACCGTGCCGGTATCGACCTGGTTGCAGACTCTGCCCTTCATTTACAGATAGGCGACCGCCTGACGATCGTCGGAGAAAAAAATGCGATAAACAATGTCGGTAAAATCCTCGGCGATGAGATCAAACGCCTGGATAATCCGAATCTGTTAGCCGTATTTATCGGTATCTCGCTGGGAGTCCTGTTAGGTTCTTTGCCAATTATGCTGCCGGGCATGAATACACCGATCAAACTGGGTATTGCCGGTGGTCCGATCATTGTCGGCATCCTGATGGGAGCCTTCGGTCCGCGTTTCCATCTGACCACCTATACGACGATGAGTGCCAATCTGATGCTGCGCCAGCTAGGTATCGTAATCTATCTGGCAGGGCTGGGTATAGACTCGGGTGCCCACTTCTTTGAGACGGTATTCCGGGCAGAGGGGCTGCTTTGGGTAGGTCTGGGGTTCCTGCTGACAATCGTACCTGTTCTGATAGTCGGTTTCATCGCTTCCCAGTTCCTTAAACTCGATTATGCCCATAACGTAGGAATGCTCTGCGGCAGCATGGCAAATCCGATGGCACTAACCTATGCCAACACAACGGTCGAAGGCGATGAGCCTTCGGTGGCCTATGCGACTGTCTATCCCCTTTCCATGTTCATCCGGGTGATATCGGCTCAATTGATCATTATGCTATTTATGTAAAGCTTATACCAAACAGGTCCGGATCAACAATACTGATAGCAGAAGAGTAAAGATGAAAACATTCCGCGCCGTATGTCCCAATGTTTTGTTGAGCTCACGCCCTTCAAAACGGTAGAGTTCACGCCAGGTCGCATAGAAAAGGGCGAAAAAGGCAGCGAACAGAAATAAGATCCACCACGGGGCATCAAACAGGAGCGGCATTGCGAGCATAAGAGCGACCACCCCATTCAACAGATAGAATATCCGACCGAAGCCACGCCCAAACAAGACGATCGTAGTCCGTTTCCGGGCTGCCTTATCCTGGGCATAGTCACGGTAATTATTCACAATCAGAATATTTGTGGATAGTAATCCGACCGATAATGATAAAAGGAACGATAACAAAGAGAACGATAATGCCTGCACGTAATAAGTGAAGCACACCGGAATAACCCCGTAAAATAAGACCACACAAACATCTCCCAGCCCGTTATACGCCAAAGGAAAAGGTCCGGCAGAATAGGCTAACACGCAAATAGCGATAGCAATCCCGACAGGGATCAGTTCCCAACCGGCATAAAATAAAAGCATGCAGCCGCATAGGCAAGACAACCCCAATGTTATAAAGGTAGCCTTCAGCATCGCCTTCGGAGTGATCCATCCCTGGGCTACCGCACGTTCAGGTCCCAGACGATCTTCCTTATCCGCTCCCTTTTTAAAATCGAAGTAATCGTTTGCAAAATTACTGGCTATCTGTGCCAACAAAGCCACACCAAAACATAAAAAAGCCGGTACTAACCGGAATACTCCTTCACACCAGGCTAAAACACAAGCTAATAACACCGGACTTAACGATGCAGGCAGTGTTTTCGGCCGGGCCGCTTCCACCCATGATTTCAAAAGGCTCTTCTTCTCTTTCATCTTCTCTCATTCATAATTAACAGGCAAAAGTATAAACAAAAACTACAATGATTTGTTATTTTATTAAGAATTCGTATATCTTTGCAGCATGAAAAATTTTCTGTTCATACTGACTCTGCTTTTCGGCATCTTGCTTTTCTCTCCACAAGAGGAGACTGGAAGCAACGATATTGCCGTGTCTAAAAAAGAGGCAGTCATGAAAGAAAAAAGTTCTGCCGATGTACAATATTACCTCACTGTCTTGAGCACAGACCTCAAAGAAAGCAAAGGCCTGACTGCACGCAGAACCGTTCAACTGACAAATAATACATTTCATTTACGCACGCTGAAAATAGCGGAAAAAGTACTTCAGGACATTCGCCTGAAAGAAATGAATGCACAACGAAAAGTGTTGGAGAATGTATCGGAATGTCAAACTATAAATCTGTCCACCCTTCTCTGCCGTACGGCGCAACATGTGTTTGCCCTGCGGAAACTCATTATTTAATTTTTAAAGGATAACTATGTCTTCATGTATGGTGGTTTCGCTATACATGCTATCTGGCGGATCCATGGTCCGTTCTCTTGCTGTATGCCGGTTTATTACTTGCTGCAGTAAAACAAGCATTATTTATTCATTTAAAAATTATAATATTATGTCTACAAAAAAATCAAATAAAACACGTATTTATCTGTCAGTTATTATCACAATTATCGGTTGCGTATTAGCTTGTAGTTCCATCATTCCTAATGACTATCTGAAGTTATTGGTTGTAATGTGCGCTCTGGGATACGGATTGTTCGGTATCATGAAAGGATTGAGCAACTCCGGTTCTACAGAAGAAACAGCTATTGAAGAAAAAGAATAAGTTCGATTGAACAAAAGTAACCTTTAAAAAGTTTATAAAATGAAGATAAATAAAGATTTGGTAGACGCCGTCATGATGGTATCGTTTATCATATTGGTTTTGATCGGTACAACCGATTTTGAAAATGCAATTGTTAAAGATGTAACAATGGGAGCACTAGGGTTATTGACAGTCAGTATGGTCGTACTTCGTGCCATACAATTAAGACAAGCTGCCAAAGAGCCGAAGGAAGAATACGAATATTAAATCACTAATACGAATATTCCTAACAACCCTAACTAAAATGTCTAGTTGCTTCCTGCTGTTACTCCGAAGCGATTCCGGGGTTATCCAAGGTACGTTTTTCTGCCTAAAAAATAACTTGCTGTTTACTTGGTTACGGTAATCTTTGATTATCGGACAACAGGAAGCCGGACATTGTAATAAAAAGATTAGTAAATTTGCAGCCATGATAACAAGCGTTACATTATTAATTCTTTCATTGTTTGCTCTTTATATCGGAGCAGGCTGGTTGGTAAAAGGGAGTACGGAATTAGCGCTGAAAGCCAGAATATCCAATCTGGTGATCGGACTTACGATCGTTGCATTCGGTACCAGTGCTCCGGAATTGGTAGTCAGTCTGAATGCCTCCTTGTCCGGACAGGGAGATATAGCAGTCGGTAATATTATCGGTTCCAACATTTTCAACATTGCCGTCATTCTCGGTATTTCTGCCGCCATCCATCCCTTACAAGCCAAACGCCAACTCACCCGTCTGGACATTCCTATCCTGATCGCCGCAACTGTTGTTTTCACCCTCCTCTTTTGGAACGGGACTCTCAACAGACTGGAAGGTTGCCTGTTCCTGGTAGGTATCATCCTCTATACTGTATTCAGCCTGTATTACTCACGAAAACATGAAAAGAAAATAGAAGAACAAGCCGGGGAACTGGAAAAACAACCTGAACCCTGGCATAAAGATCTCCTGTATATCGCAGGTGGACTGGTCATACTGATATTTGCCTCCAACCTGCTCGTCGATAATGCCGTTTCAATCGCTCAGGAGTTAGGTGTCAGCGAAGCTGTGATCGGACTGACAATCGTCGCTGCGGGCACAAGCTTGCCGGAACTGGCCACATCGGTTGTCTCAGCACTCAAGAAGAACCCGGATATTGCGATCGGAAATATCGTAGGTTCCAACTTATTCAATATCCTGGCGATCGCAGGTACCAGTTCGGTGGTCAATCCCATTGTAGCGAAAAACGTGAATTACATCGATTTGCTGGTCATGCTGGGACTGTCCCTACTCCTGCTCCCACTGGCAAAAAGCGGACAAAAAATATCCCGAACCGAAGGATGGGCACTGATAGTAATGTATTTATGTTACCTGGCCTGGTTGCTCAGGGATCTGATCTGATAATGTAAAAGCAGGACTCTTTGAAGGTCTTGCTTTTTTTATACCTTTGTGGCTTCCATACATATTATTTTAAACGATCAGCATGAGAAAGTTTTTTACCCTGACGATTTTATTGCTTGCTGTTTTCTGTGGGAAAGCACAAAACATTCAGTTACATTATGATTTTGGAGGAGCCCTCTATGACAAGGATCTGGACGGACGTCCGGCATTGACCTCCACGGTGGAAATGTTCAAACCGGATAAATGGGGAAGTACTTACTTCTTCGTGGATATGGATTATAAAAGCAGCGGAGTAGCTTCAGCTTACTGGGAGATTGCCCGCGAACTGAGTTTCTGGAAACCGCCTTTCTCTGTCCATTTAGAGTATAATGGCGGTTTGATGAAGGGAGCCTCCTATAATAACGCCTATCTGGGTGGTGCGACTTATACTTATAACAGCAAGGATTTCAGCAGGGGGATCACCTTCACTGCTATGTACAAATATATCCAGAAACATAAAACACCCAACAACTTCCAGTTGACAACAACCTGGTATCTTCATTTTGCGAAGAACGGATTGTGCACTTTCAGCGGCTTTGCCGATTGGTGGCGGGAAAAGAACGATCACGGAAACTTCATCTTCCTGTCTGAGCCTCAGATATGGGTAAACCTCAACAAGATAAAAGGGATAGATGATAAATTTAAGTTGAGTGTTGGTAGCGAAGTCGAGTTAAGCCATAATTTCGGAGGACGGGACGGCTTTTATACCATTCCCACACTCGCTGTAAAATGGACATTCGATTAAATAAAGTTGTATGATACAAAAACTATTAGGGTTTGATAAACAGACCATGACAATCCGTACGGAAGTCATTGCCGGCATTACTACATTCCTAACAATGAGTTATATCCTGGCTGTCAATCCGTCTATCCTCGGTACAACCGGTATGGATAAAGGTGCGGTTTTCACAGCTACGGCATTAGCCTCCGCCATAGCGACACTTCTCCTTGCTTTCATGGCAAAACTACCGTTCGCACAAGCTCCGAGCATGGCATTGAACGCTTTTTTTGCATTCACCTTGGTTCAGGGGATGGGGTATACCTGGCAGACAGCCATGACAGCCATGTTTGTAGAGGGCGTGATATTTATCCTTATTACCTTTCTTAATATCCGGGAGCTTATACTCAATAGCATCCCCATGAATCTGCGTTATGCTATATCATCGGGGATCGGTATATTCATCGCTTTCATAGGATTGAAAAATGCAGGGATCATCGAGTCAAACCCGGCAACCTTCGTGATGTTCGGGGCTTTTACACCTTCTTCTGTCCTGGCGATGGTCGGTATATTATTAAGTGGCGTACTGATTGTCAAGAAGGTAAAAGGGGCCTTGTTCTACAGTATCCTGATCTGTACCCTGATCGGCATACCACTCGGGGTGACGGAAATACCGGAAGGGTTCCTTCCTGTTTCCATGCCTCATTCGATGGAGCCTACCTTCTGCAAATTCGATTTTTCCGAGTTCTTCACGTTGGATATGGCAGTCGTGATCTTTACTCTATTGTTCATGAATATATTCGATACGGTAGGAACATTGGTCGGTTTGGCTTCCAAGACCGGGATTATGGGAGAAGACGGACATATCCCGCATGTGAAAGAGGCGATGATGTCTGATGCGATAGGTACTACTATCGGGGCGATGATGGGTAGCTCTACCATTACAACGTATGTGGAAAGTGCCTCAGGTATCGCAGAAGGCGGCCGGTCCGGTTTCACATCCCTGGTAACAGGTTTACTGTTTATCCTGGCGTTGTTTTTTGCACCGTTGTTCCTGCTTATTCCCAGTGCGGCAACAAGCGGGGCTTTAGTCCTTGTCGGCGTCTTCATGATGGATTCGATCTCCAAGATAGATATGGAAGATATGTCGGAAGCGCTTCCGGCTTTCATTACCATTATAATGATGGTTCTTACTTACTCCATCGCCGACGGAATGGTGTTAGGGTTGCTTTGCTACGTGCTGATAAAATTATTCTGCGGTAAGCACAAGGATATCAGTATTACGATGTATATACTGGCTGTCCTGTTCTTATTGAAATTCATATTTGCATAAAAGAATATTTTCCAGATATAAAAAAGGGGATAATCTGCATAAGATCATCCCCTTTTCTACTTTTATATATCAGTGTTACCAGATCACTACCCGTTCAGCCGGCATCATATACATCGGATCGCCTTCTTTAATATCGAATGCAGAATAGAAAGTATCGATATTACGTAAAGCTGCATTTACACGCCATTTACCCAAAGAATGCGGGTCGATCTTAGTCAGGCGCAGGATCTCTTCCGGACGGATATTCTGCCCCCAGAGGGTTGCATATCCCAGATAGAAACGTTGTTCGTTTGTAAACCCGTCGATCGGAGCCGGAGTTTCTTTTCCTTTCAATGAATTCAGATAAGCCAGATGCGAAACTAGCAGACCACCCTGGTCGGCGATGTTTTCACCTAAAGTATAACGTCCATTGGCATGAACACTGTCTACGACGATGATATTGTCGTATTGTTGTACCAAACGGTCGGCACGTTCTGTAAACCGTACAGCATCTTCCGGAGTCCACCAGTCGGTCAGGTTACCGTCTTTATCGTAGTTACGTCCCTGGTCGTCAAATCCATGTGTCATTTCATGACCGATCACCACACCGATAGCTCCATAATTGACAGCATCGTCGGCTTCCGGATTGAAGAAAGGAGGTTGCAGGATAGCGGCAGGGAAACAGATTTCATTTGTTGTCGGATTATAATAAGCATTCACTGTCTGCGGAGTCATTCCCCAGCGAGCTTTGTCGACCGGCTTTCCAGCCTGTTGCAACATATAATCCATTTCAAAGATATTTGAACGGCATACATTTGCCCAGTAAGAATCGTCTTTGATCTCCAGAGCCGTATAATCGCGCCATTTATCCGGATAACCGATCTTTACGACAAAAGCAGACAGTTTTTCCTGTGCTTTCACCTTCGTCTCATCGCTCATCCATTCAAGACCGGCAATACGTTCCGACAAAGCTTTCTGTAAATTACCTACCAATTCCAACATCTTCTCCTTGGAAGAAGCCGGGAAGTATTTAGTAACATACATTTGGCCTACAGCCTCACCCAAAGCATCATTCACTGTTGACAAAGAGCGTTTCCAACGAGGCTTCTGCTCCTGTTTTCCAGACATTATTTTTCCATAAAAATCAAATTCGGCAGATACAAAATCATCGCTCAGGTAGGGTGCTCCCGCATTCAGCAAGTTGAATGCCAGATAATATTTCTGTTCGTCGATGGATACATTTTTCATAAATTCACCCAATGCGTCATAGAACGGAAGTTGTTTGGCATCCAGATATTCTATTTCCATCAAACCCATGCTCTCGAAATAGACATCCCAGTCCAAAGGATTATTCCTGGCCTTAAATTCTTCCAGTTTGATCTTATTATAATTCTTCTGCGTATCGCGGAGATCCTCACGGCTAAAAGAAATTTCAGCAATGCCGGTTTCTATTTTCATCACAGCATTTACTGCTGCATCTGCCTGTTCCGGAGATGCTCCGGTCAAAGTAAACAGTTGTTTGATGAATTGCTTATAAGCATCACGGACCTTCACCGTTGCCTCATCGTCAAGCAGGTAATAATCGCGGTCGCCCATGCCTAAACCGGCTTGATACATTTGAACGATATTCATCGAACTGTTCTTTTCATCGGCATCGACAAACAAAGCAAAGAAAGGAGCCATTCCCTCTTTATGCAGAACGGCGACCATTTTAGCAACATCCGCTTTTGTTCCCAGGCGTTGGATAGCTTCCAGCTGTTCTTTGACAGGAGCCATTCCGTCCTTATTCAACTTGATACTGTCGAGACCCATTTCATACAACATACCGATTTTCTGGGCAACACTTCCGGCTTCCTGCGGAGTTGTTCCTAATTCATTGATAAGAGTACGTAATTGTTCCTGATTATCTTCATTCAGCTGGTCGAATGTTCCAAAGCGTGAATACTCCGGTTTAAGAGGATTGTTCTTTATCCATCCTCCACAGGCATACTCATAAAAATCAGTACCGGGAGCTACTGTTGTGTCCAGATTTGCCAGATTGATAGCGTCCACTTTTGCAGTTTCCTTCACAGGTGATTTACTGCACCCCGTCATTGCCATCATACCGGCAGCAACCAACGGAATTACTATTAACTTCTTCATTTTTGTTCAACGTTTACTTGAATTATGCCGCAAAGGTACATAAATTCAGATAAATAGAACCGATTTTAGCCTAATATGACCGATTATTATACCTCTGATCTTTCTTTTTTTACCTACTTTTACCATCGGAAAATATTTATAAACTTAATTTTTATCATGAATCACCTTATGAAGACCGTAACATTTCTAATGTTCATGTTAATTTGCGTACTGTCCGGATGCAAAAACCAATCCGGTGGTAACAGCTCCTTTGAAATCGGAGACAAAACATTCCTGCTGGATGGAAAGCCGTTCGTTATAAAGGCTGCCGAAATTCATTACACCCGAATCCCCGTAGAATATTGGGAACATCGCATACAGATGTGCAAAGCTCTGGGCATGAACACCATCTGTATTTATGCTTTCTGGAATATCCATGAACAGAAACCCGGAGAGTTTGATTTCAGCGGACAAAACGATATTGCGGCATTCTGCCGCCTGGCACAGAAACAGGGTATGTATATCATGCTCCGTCCCGGCCCATACGTTTGTTCTGAATGGGAAATGGGGGGACTGCCCTGGTGGTTACTTAAAAAAGAAGACATACAACTGCGTACCAACGATCCCTATTTTATTGAACGTACACGTATCTATATGAATGAGATCGGAAAACAACTGGCCGATATGCAGATCACACGAGGCGGTAATATTATTATGGTACAGGTCGAGAACGAATACGGCTCATACGCAACGGATAAGTCTTATATAGCCAAGAACCGCGATATTCTACGTGAGGCCGGGTTCACAGATGTGCCACTATTCCAATGTGACTGGAGTTCCAACTTCCTGAACAATGCACTCGACGATCTGGTCTGGACCGTCAACTTCGGCACAGGAGCCAATATCGAGGAACAATTCAAAAAACTGAAGGAAGTCCGCCCGAACACACCGTTAATGTGCAGTGAATTCTGGAGCGGCTGGTTCGACCACTGGGGAAGAAAACATGAGACACGCGATGCGGAAACAATGATCGCCGGTCTGAAAGATATGCTGGACCGCAATATCTCTTTTTCCTTATATATGACGCACGGAGGTACGACATTCGGACATTGGGGAGGTGCAAACAGCCCTGCCTACTCGGCCATGTGCAGCTCGTATGATTACGATGCTCCGATCAGTGAGGCCGGCTGGGCCACTCCCAAATATTACAAGTTACGTGAATTTATGGCAAATTATATGAAACCGGGAGAAGTACAGTCCGATATTCCGGAAGCATTCCCGGTTATTGAAATCCCGGAATTCGAACTAAAAGAAACGGCTTTAGTTTTTGATAATTTACCGGAACCCAAAACCAGCCACGACATCAAACCGATGGAACAATTCGACCAGGGTTGGGGCAGCATCCTGTACCGTACGACCTTACCGGCCGTCAAAGCAGGCACGACCTTATTGATAGACGAGGTACACGACTGGGCACAGGTTTTCATAAACGGCAAATTAATCGGTCGTCTGGACCGCCGTCGCGGAGAATTCACGATCAAATTACCGGCTACCACTGCAGGAGCTCAATTGGACATCCTTATCGAAGCAATGGGACGTGTTAATTTCGACAAAGCGATCCATGACCGGAAAGGTATCACAAATAAAGTGGCACTTATCACCGAGTCTTCTACGGATGAATTAAAAGATTGGCAGATTTACAACTTGCCTGTGGATTATTCATTTGCAGAAAATAAAAAATATGTACCCGGAACAAAGGTAGACGGTCCTGCTTACTACCGTGCCACTTTCAATATCGAATCTCCCGGCGACGTATTCCTGGACATGCAGACATGGGGAAAAGGAATGGTATGGGTTAACGGAAAGGCCATGGGACGTTTTTGGGAAATAGGTCCCCAGCAAACTTTATTCATGCCGGGATGCTGGCTTAAAAAGGGGGAAAATGAAATTATCGTCCTCGACCTGAAAGGACCTGAAAAAGCGACTATTAAAGGTTTGAAGACTCCGATCCTCGACATGTTACGCCCGGAATCGCCACTTACCAACCGTAAAGAAGGAGAAGTTCTGAACCTGAAAAACGAAAAACCTGTCGGACAAGGATCTTTAAAAGCCGGTAACGGCTGGCAGGAAGTAAAATTCGATGCACCTGTTCAGGCACGTCACTTCTGCCTGGAAGCAATGAACGCACAAGACGGAAAAGATAATGCCGCTCTTGCCGAATTTTATTTGCTGGATGAAAACGGTAAACCGCTCTCCCGCCAGCATTGGAAAATTGCTTATGCGGATAGCGAAGAGACATCCGGCGGAAATTTCACTGCCGATAAGATATTCGATTTACAAGAGTCAACTTACTGGAGCACAGCCAGAGGAGCAAAATATCCTCACCAAGTGGTTATTGATCTGCGTGAAAACGTAACAATATCCGGATTCCGTTACCTGCCCCGTGCAGAAGAGGGTTATCCCGGAATGATCAAAGATTATAAAGCGTACGCGAAAATGACCCCGTTCAGTTATTAAAACGGCTCGTTGTTTTTCAGTTGACAGATGACAGTTGACAAGTGACAGTTTAGCTTCGCGCTCTATAAATCGGCTGAAAGCCGAAATAACTGTCAACTGTCACTTGTCAACTGTCAACTATCTTTGTCCAAGTATTCTTTCTTAAACATGCTGAAGCAAAGTATAAAGACAGAGATCAGGAGCGGTCCGAATATAATCCCCATAAAACCAAACAAAGACAGTCCGATGATTACGCCGAAAATGGTAATCAACGGATGAGTATCCGCCATTTTCTTCTGAAGGACGAAACGTATCAGATTGTCTACATTCGTTATAACGATCAACGCATAGGCTACCAATCCCAGACTATTCACCCAGTCTCCGGTCAAAGCCATATAAACGACAAGCGGCAACCAGACCAAAGCCGTTCCAACCACCGGTATAATAGTCGCAAAACAGGTTAGAAAACCGAACAGGAACGGACTCGGCGCATTAAATATCCAATACCCGACCATCGCAATAGCACCTTGAATAATAGCCAGCAAAGGAATACCGATCGCATTGGAAGTTACGATCATGTTGATCTCTTTCAATACTTCGCGTTTATTTTCTTTACTGAAAGGAAGGATATCATAAATATATGTCTCCATCTTACTTCCTCCGATCAGCATAAAGTAAAGAATAAGGACAAGAACAGCAATGTTCACGGCAAAGCCGCTGATCCCTCCCATCAAAGCCTGGCCGATTTTAGGCAACACCGATACGATGGATGCTATATTATCCTTTTCCAGCAAGTCATAACCTGTTTTCTGCCGGATCAGATCTGCGATATGTTCAAAAGAACTGACCAGTTCGGAAGGATTCAGGTTTATATTCTGTAACTTATTGACAAATAGCCAGACAGCCAGGGATAACGGAATAAGAAAGCATAAAATAGTCTCCAGCAATAACAGGATAGCTACCAGGCTACGATTCAGACGTTTCTTTTCCGTCAGGTATTGCAATTGTTTTCTCAATAAAATATAGATGGTGAATGCTCCTAATATACCTCCCAGGAACGGAGTAAATTCAATAAAAAGTATGATTCCCATCACCACGATAATAGTAATCAGGGAATATTTCCAGTACGATTCTTTCAAGCTCATATTTGTTTACAATATAATATTCGACATCCTATTTAAATTCATAACTTCCGGTCATTTTATATAAAACAAATTATTTGCCGGAGTTGTTAAGGTTATCATAACAAAATATCAAAATGACAATTTAAGTATTTCATTACTTGAATATAAGACCCGGGAACATACACAGGAAATTTTATACGATTCTCCAGATATTGGATTTTATCAAATTGAATCAGCCTAGAAGAATAAAGACTTCTTTTTAATAGATACATTCAATATATGACAGCTATTTATTCTTAAATATCACTTTTCACAAGATACACTAAAGATAATTTCAGTCAACTCCAGGACATCATCCGTAGAAGAAACATGCCCAAAAACATAAAATAAGAGACAACAAAATGAACAAACCCATCAGGAATAAAGCATATTTAACACTTTTTTCTGCTTAATCGAGCCCCCATTTCATTTAAAATGAAAAAAAATTCGTTTAAAACGAGATGGATTTTTATTTAAACTAAATTCAATTGGACGAAAAAATCGGGAATCAGAAAGGCATATGTTAAATAATGTATTAAAGACTTCTCTAAAACTGTTATTCCGGACAATATACACGTAAGCAATTTTGAGAATATAAAATCCATTTGACACAAATAAGCGATATTATATATCCATTCGTAAACACTAGCCCAAACATCATTCTTGATGTATGAAACAATACATAACAAACCACCGGCTATAAAAACCATCCAAATTTTCCACAAGTATAAAAGAAATTAGTGTATCTTCGTTGTTATATATAAAGAACTATTAAAATATACTCATATGAAAAGAATTAACAACTCAGTCCTGCGAAGCGCATTTGCTATGATTCTGGGGTTTGTATTGGTTTTATGGCCGGAAGCTGCTATTACCTATCTGGTAATTGCGATCGGTATCTGTTTTATTATACCGGGAATATTTTCTCTACTGAACTACTTCACAAGGGAAAAAGTGGAGGGTGAACCCTCTCCCATGTTCCCCATTGACGGAGCCGGAAGTATTTTATTCGGGGCATGGCTTGTGGTCATGCCGGAATTTTTTGTCAATATATTAATGTATATTCTGGGAGCATTACTGGTCATTGCCGGAATTCAGCAAATAGCCATGCTGGTATCCGCCCGCAAATGGAGTATAGTACCGTTAGGCTTCTATATCATGCCGGCATTGATCTTATTGACAGGTATCATGATCATCGCCTATCCGTTCGGAGCTGCGGCTAACACATTCGTTATCTTTGGCGTAGCCAGTATCTTCTATGGAGTCATAGAATTAATCAACTGGTACAAATTCCGCCAAAGATAAAAGAGTAGATTAGGACTTGCGGTATTCCATCGGGGAAATACCCATGTGCTTTTTAAAGAATTTTCCAAATGTAGACTGATCGGAAAAATGCAGAATGTCTGCGACCTGTTGCACAGTTGCCTGCGGAGCCTTCAACAAGATCTTCGCCTCAACGATCAACGCATCGTCAATCCATTTATTAGCAGATTTTCCGGTCAGTTCCTTTAAGATCAAAGACAGATATTGCGGAGTGATAAAAAGCTTCTCTGCATAGAAAGTAACCACATGCTGCTCCTTACAATGTTCAAACAGCAATTGAAGGAACTGTTCGAAAAGTTCTTCTTTGCGGGAAAGAGCCGGCATCAACAGACCATCTTTTTTTCCCATAAATATATTGGCAATCTCCAGAAGGAACCCGACAAAAGAATTCTGCATCACTTCTTTCTGGAAAAAATGAGTCCGGTTCTTTATTTTAGTCCTCAGCAACTCGATGTAATTGTCTACCAACTCCGTTTCCTCCGGTTCGAAAGTCGTACAGGGGTTTTTTCTCAATTGCATATAATTAGCCATTGAAGGGCTACGCTTCGCCGTATTACATTCATCAAGAAATTCACGGGAGATAACCAAAAGCTTCCCTTTAAAATCTTTACTGATCTTATTGAGTTGTATCGTATGCGTCGGCATAATAATAGTAAAGCTATTAGTTCCTATAGTATAAGGGACATAATCCAATGCTATTTCCGAAGAGCCTTCCAACACCAGGACCATCAACAGTGCATCCAATCGCATCGGCATAGTATGTTCATACACTTCCTGATCATCAACTCCCTGATTACCATCAATATCGGCTATCAGAAATATATCCTGGAAACTGTCGCGAATTATTATACCCCTATTTAACTCTGCGAACTTTATTAAAGGGAGATTTTCCATAATTTTATATTTTACTCATCATTATAGTCTGCACAAAGATAGGTATTGTTTACAATCCCGCAAGGAATTTGTTTCATTTTTCACCAATTCAGATGTTTTTTTCACCTATAAACCTTTATTTATCAAAAACATCTTTCGTTTCAAACCAATCCTGTAACAGAATAAACCTTTTGAGTTTTCTAAATTAGACAGAACTTTGTCACCGAGCATAATGGCTGATGATTCAAAAAAATAAATATGACAAAAGAACAAGTTATGACGACGGCATTGGATCTGTTCTCACAATACGGTATCAAGAGTGTGAGCATGGACGATATTGCCCGGAATATGGGTATTTCAAAACGTACGATCTATGAATTCTTCGAAGACAAGGAAACATTATTACAGGAAGCTATCAAATCCTATAATAATAGCATGCGAAGCACACTTGCCGAACTGGAAAAAGGTCCATACACGGCTCTCGATGTTTTCGTCCTGTTCTACGAAGATTTTATGAAACGCCCCCGTTGGTACAATAAAAAATATTATGATGATCTGAAACGTTATCCGAAAGCATTGGAACAGGTAGAGAAAGACAAAGCGGATTTCACTAAAAGATGTATCAAATTACTTAATCGGGGAGCTAAAGAAGGTGTTTTCCAAAAAGATGTAAATATCGAAATATTAGCTTTGCTGGCAAAAGAACAATTGAAAATGATCCGCCCGTCGAAAACATTTCTGAACCATTCGGTGGCAGAAGTATTCCAGACGGTATTGTTTACCTTCCTCCGGGGTATATGCACAGAGAAAGGCCTGACGATTTTGGAGCGTTATGCTTTGAAACACTCGCAGGACATATTATTAAGTGAAGAGTAATAGGAATTTTATTCAAAATCAAATCTAGTTTAAATGAAACGAGTATTAATTACTAAGAAGATGATGTGGGTAGTCATGATGTTGCTGCCTTCTCTGGTCTTTTCTACGGTGAAAGCACAGGATGTCCTGAAGCTCGACCTGGAAAAAGCATTGGAGATAGCGTTAAGTGAAAACCCGACCGTGAAAGTCGCTGACAAAGAGATCGAAAAGAAAAAGTATGCACAGAAAGGTACATATGCCGCTCTGTTCCCTCAGATTAATTTTACAGCCGATTATACCCGCACATTGAAAAAGCAGGTGATGTATATGGATGGTTTCGATATGGGTGGCGGCAGTGACGAACCGACGCCTGGTATGGAAGGTATCGATATGAGCAAAGGTATTGAGGTTGGCCGTGATAACAACTGGACTACCGGCTTCAATCTATCGATGCCCCTTGTCAACGCTACATTATGGAAAAGCCTCAGCATATCCGCCCTCGACGTGGAACTGTCTATAGAACAGGCACGGTCATCCAAAATATCGATGGTAAATCAGGTTAAGAAAAGCTTCTATGCCGTTTTACTGGCAAACGATTCTTATCGTGTTTTCAAGGAAAGCTATGATAACGCGATGGAAAACTATCTGGATATCAAAAAGAAATATGACCAGGGAACGGTAGCCGAATACGATCTGATCCGTGCAGACGTGACCGTAAAGAACAGTGAACCGAATATGCTCCAGGCAGAAAACTCGCTCACATTGGCTAAATGGCAATTAAAGGCACTCCTGGGAATGGATCTGGAAATGGCTATCGACTGCGAAGGAGAACTGGCCGATTTCGAATCGGTCCTGTTTGCGGATTATATGGCAACCGATACGACATTGGCTGGCAACACCGATTTGAAGCAGATCGATCTGCAGATGCAACAGTTGAAAAAGACTTTGACCATGCAGAAGTTCGACTATCTGCCTACATTATCGCTCACAGGTATGTACCAGTGGAATGCCATGAACAATGATTTCAAGTTCAAGAACTACAACTGGACTCCTTACTCGATTGTCGGTGTATCGCTTACGGTCCCTATCTTTTCCGGAGGCAGCAAATATCATAAGATCAAGCAGACGCAGGTATCCATGCATCAGATGGATTTGCAGCGCGACGATACGAAACGCAACTTGCAGTTGGCTATCAAACAATATCTGGATAATATGAAAACCTGCGTGAAACAATTCGATGCCGCCCAGAAAGGTGTCGAACAGGCAAACAAAGGATATAAGATCGCCCAGAAACGCTATGATACAGGGGCCGGTACATTGCTTGAAATGAACGATGCGGAACTGGCACTGACACAAGCGAAACTGAATCTGAACCAGTCCATCTACAATTATATGGTAGCTAAATCGGATATGGAAAAAGTCTTAGGTCAGGAACAAACGAATTAAGAAATAAGAATGAGAACAAAAATAAAAACAGTTTACAATATGAAAACACGTGAAATGCTGAAAGTTGTACCGCTCGTAACATTAGCCTTGCTGATGTCATGTACAGGTGAAAAGAAAGACTCTGAGGCAGATACCCATGATGAAAAAGTAAAAGTGAAGATTGAGCAGGTATCGGCTCAGGATGTAGACCAGCTGGCGGAATTTACTGCAACCGTAGAGGCAAATATAAAAAACAACATTGCGCCTCAGTCTCCGGTTCGTATTGAGAAGCTGTTCGCAGAAGTGGGTGACCATGTAAAAGAAGGCCAGGTACTTGTCAAGATGGACGAAACAAACCTGAAACAGGCCAAAATACAATTGGACAATCAGGAAATTGAATTTAAGCGCATCGACGAACTGTATAAAGTCGGCGGAGCTTCCAAATCAGCCTGGGATGCCCAGAAAACACAGTTGGACGTAAGCCGCGCAAGTTATAAGAACCTGCAGGATAACACTCAGTTGCTAAGTCCGATCAGCGGTATCATCACTGCCCGCAATTACGACAGCGGCGATATGTACAGCGGTGGCAATCCTATATATACAGTAGAACAGATCCGCCCGGTCAAACTGTTCGTGAATGTTTCCGAAAGTTATTTCACACAAGTGAAGAAAGGCAATGAGGTAGATATCAAGCTGGATGTATATGGCGACGAAGTATTCAAAGGCAAAGTAAGCCTGGTCTACCCGACCATCGACTCCTCCACCCGTACTTTCCCGGTAGAGATTAAGATTGCCAACGCCGACGAACGTGTACGTCCGGGAATGTTTGCCCGTACCACCATGAACTTCGGAGCACGCAACCACGTAGTTGCACCGGACCAGTCCATTGTAAAACAATCCGGATCGGGTGACCGCTACATCTATGTTTACAAAGATGGAAAAGTATCCTACCAGAAGGTAGAACTGGGACGCCGCATGGGAAACAAATATGAGATCGTATCCGGCGTAGAAAATGGCGACCAGGTGGTAATAACCGGTCAGAACCGTTTGACTAATGGAATGGAAGTAGAAATTGACAAGTAAGAAATAATACTATATGAGTTTATATGCAACAGCGGTAAAAAAGCCGGTAACCACCGCCCTCGTATTCGTGGCTGTGGTGATTATGGGACTTTTTTCCTTAACCCGATTATCAGTCGACTTGCTCCCGGAGATCGAGACCAACATGATCATGGTCATGACGGCCTACCCCGGAGCCAGCGCCACCGATATTGAAATGAACGTATCCAAACCATTGGAGAACGTATTGAACAGTGTGAGTGACCTGAAACACATCACCTCACAGTCTCGCGAAAACATCTCTATCGTTACACTGGAATTTGAATACGGTACCGATATCGATGTCGCGACCAACGACGTCCGGGATAAACTGGACATCGTAGAATCGTCTCTGCCGGATGACGTGGAAAACCCGATCATCTTTAAGTTCGGTACCGACGATATTCCAATCCTGTTGCTTTCGGTAACAGCAGAGGAAAGTACCAACGCCCTTTACAAAATCCTGGACGATAAAGTATCCAACCCGCTGGCACGTATCAGCGGAGTAGGTGCCGTATCTATTTCCGGTGCTCCGATCCGTGAAGTACAGGTATATTGCGACCCTTACAAATTGGAAGCTTACGGGCTGACCATCGAGGGAATCTCCTCTATCATTGCACAGGAGAACCGCAATACACCGGGTGGTAGCATAGATATCGGTTCAAACACCTATACGCTCCGTGTACAAGGTGAATTTACCAATGCCAACCAAATGCTGGACCTGGTGGTAGGAAGCAATAACGGTAAGAATGTGTATCTGCGCGACGTTGCACAGGTAAAAGACTATATCGAAGAACGTGCCCAGGAAACCTTCAATAACGGAGGTAAGGGGGGTATGATCGTTATCCAGAAGCAGTCCGGAGCAAACTCTGTGAATATCGCTAAGAAAGTTCACGAAAAACTGCCGGAAATACAGGCCAGTTTGCCATCCGACGTACAACTGGGTGTGATCGTCGATACCTCGACCAACATTCTGAATACGATCGACAGTTTGCAGGAAACGATCATGATCACTTTCATTGTCGTTATGTTGGTGGTATTCATCTTCCTGGGACGCTGGAGAGCGACATTTATCATTATCCTGACGATCCCGATCTCACTGATCGCCGCATTCGCCTATTTGCTGGCATCCGGCAATACACTGAACATTATCTCGTTAAGTTCATTGTCTATTGCAATCGGTATGGTGGTGGATGACGCCATTGTGGTATTGGAGAATGTCACGACGCATATTGAAAGAGGTAGTAAACCGAAGCAGGCAGCCGTACACGCAACCAACGAGGTGGCTATATCCGTAATTGCTTCTACATTGACTATGTTGGCAGTATTCCTGCCATTGACAATGGTGACCGGTATGGCCGGTATCCTTTTCAAACAGTTAGGCTGGATCGTTAGTATCATCATGATCGTATCGACAGTCGGAGCTTTGACTTTGACACCGATGCTTTGTTCTCAGTTGTTACGTCTCGATCCGAAGAAAGGACGTTTGTACGTTTTGTTCTTCACTCCTATTGAAAAGGCACTGAATGCACTGGACGTTGCTTATGCACGTTTCCTGGACTGGGCAGTACGTCATCGTAAAACAGTTATTGCCGGTGCCTTCCTGATCTTTGCAGGCAGCATGATGATGATCCCTATGATTAAGACTGAGTTCTTCCCGACCCAGGATAATGCCCGTATCGGTATCACGATCGAAATGCCCATCGGTACCCGCCAGGAGATCACACGCGATCTGGCTTTGCGTATCGACAAACAGTTCCGTGAGAAATACCCGGAAATTCTGGTACTGAACTTCACCGAAGGACAGGCTGATACGGATAACACATTTGCCCAGTTGAGCGACAACGGTTCGCACATTATTGAAATGAATGTCAACCTGAGCAGTGTCGGCGACCGTGAAAGAGGTTTGATCGAGATTTGTGATATGATGCGTCAGGACCTGGCTGAATACTCCGAGATTAAAGAGTACAAGGTTTTGGCTGGCGGTCAGTCCGGTTCTATGGGTGGTGAGAATGCAGTAGATATAGAAATCTACGGTTTCGACTTTGCCAAGACCGATGCTGTTGCTGCAGATCTGTCAAGACGTCTGGAAGGATTGAAGGGATGTTCACAGGTTAACATCAGCCGTAAAGATTATATTCCGGAATACCAGGTAGACTTCGACCGCGAAAAACTGGCTATGAACGGCCTGAACGTTACGACAGCCTCTTTATACCTGCGTAACCGTATCAACGGTTCCACCGCTTCCAAGTATCGTGAAGACGGTGACGAGTATGATATCAAAGTACGTTATGCTCCCGAATTCCGCCAGTCTATCGAAGATATCGAAAATATTATGATCTATAACAATGCCGGACAAGGGGTTCGTATCCGCGATGTAGGTAAAGTTGTAGAACGTATGACACCGCCGACTATCGAGCGTAAAAACCGTGAACGTCTTATCACTGTATCTGCCGTTGTCGGTCAGGGTGCTGCATTAAGCGACCTGGTGTCTGCCGTTCAATCCGAGCTGAAGAAGATGGATATCCCATCTGATGTAAGCTGGCAGCTGGGAGGTACATTTGAAGACCAGCAGGATACATTTACCGACCTGGGTATATTGATGGTATTGATCATCATCCTGGTATTTATTGTGATGGCAGCCCAGTTCGAGTCGTTGACCGACCCGTTCGTGATCATGTTTTCCATCCCGTTTGCTTTTACCGGTGTAATTCTGGGATTGGCAATCACACAGACGCCACTCGGGGTGATGGCTTTGATCGGTGTAATCATGTTGATGGGTATCGTTGTAAAGAACGGTATCGTGCTGATCGACTACACGATCCTGTGCCGCGAACGCGGAATGAGTATTCTTACTGCTGCAGTTGCTGCCGGTAAATCCCGTCTCCGTCCGGTATTGATGACCACCCTGACTACCGTACTCGGTATGATCCCGATGGCTATCGGTACAGGCGAAGGTGCTGAAATGTGGCGCTCGATGGGTATGACGGTTGCATGGGGACTTTCAGTATCCACTTTGATCACACTGGTTATCGTACCGACGGTGTATTGCGTATTTGCCGGAAACGGTGTAAAACGCCGCCGCCGTAAGATCGCAAGGTTGAATCATCTGGAACAATTATAAACGAGAAAAGAAAGATAAGTCAAAAAGCTATTACTGACCGCAGACAATGCAGAGTCTGCGGTCCTTAATACAAACTTTTTGACACAGTCTCTAATTAACAAAAATAGAACGAACATGAAAGCTATATTCATATCATTCAATCAGGCTTACTACGAAATGATCCTCAGCATTATGGATCGCAGCAACATTCGCGGATTTACTTTCTGGGAAACAGTGCAGGGACGCGGCAGCCAAAAAGGCGAACCTCATTACGGTAGCCATGCCTGGCCAACCCTCAACTCAGCCATACTGGCAATGGTAGACGACGAAAAAGTCGATCCTTTCCTCGATCTGCTCCACAAAATGGATATGCAGACAGAAGCTCAGGGACTACGTGCATTCGTATGGAACATTGAAAAATCAATTTGACGGTTATGGAAGCACCTTCTACAACCACATTCAAATTGAGCAGGCATAAAAAGAGAGGGTTGTTCCTAACAACGGTCCTCTCTGCCCTGATCGGTGCCGGAGCTTTGTATGCTGCTCATGACCTCAAATATGGGGAAGGACGTTTTGTCTTTATCTTCATCGGTGTCTTTGCTTTACTCACGACATTTTTCTGCTTAATCAGCTATTCATTCCTGACTCGCGAAAGTTTCAAGGCGATCTATATCTCCGACGAAGGAATCAATGATATATCGACAGGCAACCGGATAGGCACAATTTTGTGGAAAGATGTTGACAATATCAAAATAATGGACGACCTTAGCAATCTGAAACGTAAATATATCGTGCTGAAGGTAAAAAATCCGAACGAATATATTGACCGGGAGCCCACACGTAGCAAGAAGCGTTCCCTGGAACTGAAGCTTCAATACTACGGATCGCCTATTTGTATTTCCGACCGTGCGTTGGATTGTACATTTAAGGAACTCGAAAAGGCTGTATTCGAGAAATACAACCACTATAAAACGTTACATAAAGAAGCATAATCTTATTACTCGATTTGAAATGACCCTTGATGAGTTTAATATATTGCTGATTATAATGGCGGTCATTGCCGCCATTGTTTTTGTTACCCTTTACTTCGTAGAAGCCGGATACGGTATGTTATTCGACAAAAAATGGGGTATCCCTATTCCAAACAAAATAGCCTGGATCTGTATGGAAGCACCTGTTTTCGGGGTGATGCTCTTCCTCTGGAGCCAGTCCGAACGGCAACTTGAAACCGTTCCTCTACTCTTCTTCCTCTTCTTCGAACTGCATTATTTGCAACGGGCATTCATATTCCCCTTACTGATCAAAGGCAAGAGCAAAATGCCTGTGGGTATTATGACAATGGGGATTGTCTTCAACCTGCTGAACGGTTATATACAAGGTATGTGGATATTCTACCTCGCCCCGGAAAATATGTATTCAACCCAGTGGCTGACCACTCCGCAATTCATTATCGGAACGCTGATGTTCTTTAGCGGCATGTGGATCAACTGGCGGTCAGACTATATCGTCCGCCACCTCCGCAAACCGGGCGACACCAATCATTATCTACCTAAAGGAGGTATGTTCAACTACGTAACCTCGGCCAACTATTTCGGCGAACTGGTGGAATGGTGCGGCTTTGCCATCCTGACCTGGAGTGCCAGCGGAGCCTTGTTCGCCTGGTGGACATTCGCCAACCTGGTACCACGTGCCAATACGATCTGGCACAAGTACAAAACCATGTTCGGTAAAGAGGTCGGAAACCGGAAACGAATCATTCCATTTATTTACTGATTATATAAAATACAACTATAAATAACTGGTTATTAATATGAATAAAGAATCTATGCTATTCACCCCGGCCTCTATCGGTCCGCTCACACTCAGGAATCGTACGATCAGGGCGGCCGCTTTCGAAAGTATGTGCCCGGGGAACGCTCCGTCGGAAATGCTATATAACTATCATACCTCTGTGGCAGCCGGCGGAATCGGCATGACTACTTTAGCCTATGCCGCCGTAACGCAAAGCGGACTTTCATTCGAACGTCAGTTGTGGTTACGCCCTGAAATCATACCCGGTCTGAAGAAGATCACAGATGCCATCCATGCCGAAGGTGCTGCCGCTTCCATACAAATCGGACATTGCGGGAACATGTCTCACAAAAATATCTGCGGATGTACTCCTATCTCTGCTTCCACCGGATTCAATTTATATTCGCCGACTTTCGTCCGGGGAATGCGGCAGTCTGAAATAGCCGCTATGGCAAAAGCCTTCGGCCAGGCAGTCCACCTCGCCCGCGAAGCCGGAATGGATGCCGTCGAAATACATGCCGGACACGGCTATCTGATCAGCCAGTTCCTCTCTCCTTATACCAACCGCCGGAAAGATGAATATGGAGGAAGCCTGGAAAACCGGATGCGTTTCATGAAGATGTGTATGGAAGAGGTAATGAAAGCTGCCGGTTCGGATATGGCAGTCCTGGTAAAAATGAATATGCGCGACGGTTTTAAAGGCGGCATGGAACTCGACGAGACGTTGGAAGTCGCCCGTACCCTGCAAAACCAATGCGGCGTACATGCCCTGATACTGAGCGGGGGATTTGTAAGCCGTGCTCCGATGTATGTTATGCGTGGTGCAATGCCTATCCGCACAATGACTCATTACATGCCGAACGGATGGTTACCAATCGGTGTACGAATGGCAGGGCACCTGATGATTCCTACCGAACCGTTCAAGGAAGCATATTTTCTTGAAGACGCGCTGAAATTCCGGGCAGCCCTGAAAATGCCTCTCGTATATGTCGGCGGCCTTATCTCCCGTGAAAAGATAGAAGAAGTACTCGGCCACGGATTCGAGTTTGTCAGCATGGCACGTGCACTGCTCAACGACCCGGCTTTCGTCAACCATATGAAAGAAGACGAACAGGCCCGTTGCGACTGCGGTCACAGCAACTATTGCATTGCCCGTATGTATTCGTTGGAAATGGCTTGCCATAAACATATGCAGAATCTACCTAAAAGTATTGTCAAAGAAATAGAAAAACTGGAGTATAAATAATAATGGAAAAAGGAATAGCCATTATAACCGGTGCCGACGGGGGCATGGGACAAGAGATCACCCTGGCACTGGCCAAAGACGGTTTTCAGATCATCATGGCGTGTAAAGAACCGGAGAAAGCATATCCGGTCTGCGAACGTATAAAAAAAGAAAGCGGGAATAAGCAAATAGAGGTCCGGGGAATAGACCTCTCCTCTTTATCATCCGTCCATGCTTTCGCACAAAAGATACTGGCGGAAGGACGCCCGGTCAGCCGGTTAATGAACAATGCCGGAGTTCTGACCACCCATATCCGTCCTACGGTAGACGGATTGGAAACGATTGTCAGCGTTAATTACGTCGGTCCGTATCTGCTCACCCGGTTACTGCTTCCTCTGATGCATAAGGGAACCCGTATCGTCAATACAGTATCCTGCACGTATGCCATCGGTAAAATAGAATCCGACTTCTTCACCAAAGGGAAGAACGGACGTTTCAACCGGATATCGGTGTACGGAAATACCAAACTGGCCTTATTGCTCTTTACACGCGAATTGGCGGAAAGGGTAAAAGAAAGAGGAATTACCGTCAACGCCTCCGACCCAGGTATCGTCAGTACGAATATGATCACGATGAATGCCTGGTTCGACCCGCTGACAGATATCCTGTTCCGTCCTTTCATCAAAACACCGCTGCAAGGAGCAGCGACAGCCATACACCTTGCCCTGTCGGAAGATGTAAACGATAAAAGTGGTACATGCTACGCCAACTGCAAAGAGAAAAAGCTGTCGGAACATATCCGGAACCATCCGGCCCAAGTCAAGCTCTGGGACGATACGGAGGGATTGCTTCGTTCCCGTAATCTACTGGATTAAAAAAATATACACGGGACAGTTGGAACGTATTAATAAAAAACATACCTTTGCACCGCTTTTAACCCCCGTACGTGTGATGGGAAAATTAGGAAGCATAAATACTAATTTTGAGTAACACAAAAAATTAAAGAAATGAAGACATTCCAATTAGAAGGAAAAGGAAGAGAAGTAGCTGCTACTTCTGCTGATCAGAAAAGAGCTTTAAAAGCTATGCGTAAAAATCAGGAAATCCCTGCTGTATTATACGGTGGCGAAAAAGTAACTCACTTTACAGTAACTGTCGACAGTGTACGTAAACTGGTTTATACTCCGGAAATCTTCGCTGTTGAACTGAACATCGACGGAACAAAGACTATGGCTATCGTTAAAGATATCCAGTTCCAGGCAGTAACCGATGCTATCATGCACATCGACTTCATGGAAGTTTCTGACAGCAAACCGGTAACAATGGAAGTTCCTGTTGTTCTGGAAGGTCACGCCGAAGGTGTTAAAGCCGGTGGTAAGCTGACATTGCGTATGAGAAAGCTGAAAGTTAAAGCTATCTATACTCAGATCCCTGAAAAACTGACTATCAACGTTGATCACCTGGGCTTAGGTAAGTCTATGCAGGTGGGTGCTTTACACTTCGAAGGTCTGGAACTGACAAATGCAAAGAACGCTGTTGTTTGCGCCGTTCAGTTGACTCGTGCCGCTCGTGGTGCTCAGGCTACTGCTGGTAAGTAATCTGAAAAAGATAATACCAAATAACGTGAGGGAGGAATATTCAGGAGAATGTTCTTCCCTTTCTTATATTATATAAATAATGCAAGAATCATGAAATATCTGATAACCGGACTTGGTAATATAGGCTCTGAATACTGGGGCACACGGCATAACATCGGTTTCCGTGTCGTGAATGCTTTGGCTGAAGAAGCCGGAGTGCCTTTCACGGAAGAGCGTTACGGGGCAGTTGCCCGGATGCGGGTGAAGAACTGCGAGTTGATCCTGCTCAAACCGAATACATTTATGAACCTGAGCGGAAATGCCGTCCGTTACTGGTTACAAAAAGAGAATATTCCAGTGGAGAATCTATTGGTGGTAGTAGATGACCTGGCTCTTCCCTTCGGCACTTTACGTCTGAAACCCAAAGGCAGTGATGCAGGACACAACGGATTGAAAAACATACAACAACTCCTGGGAACACAGGAGTATAACCGTCTGCGTTTCGGGATAGGCAGTGACTTTCCTCGCGGCGGACAAATAGATTATGTATTAGGCAAGTTCCCTTCTGAAGAACTGGAACTGATGCCGGAAAAATTGAAACGGGCCATCGAGATCGTCAAGAGCTTCTGCCTGGCAGGGGTACAGATTACGATGAACCAATACAATAATAAATAGTTGACAGATGACGGTTGACAGATAGGCTTCGCACTCCTATCATCAAGTAACTGTCAACTGTCACTTGTCAACTGCCAACTGAAATTGTTATGAATGAAGTAAGAATAGATAAATGGATGTGGGCTACCCGCATCTTCAAAACCCGGACGATCGCAGCAGAAGCTTGCAAGAAAAGCCGGATCATGATAAACGGTGTCACCGTAAAACCATCCCGTATGATCAAGGTGGGAGAAGTAATTCAGGTTCGTAAACCGCCTGTGACTTTTTCCTTCAAAGTATTAGCATTGACAGAACGCAGAATGGGTGCTAAACTGGTGCCGGAATATCTGGAAAATGTCACGACTCCGGATCAATACGAAATACTGGAGATGAATAAGATATCCGGTTTCGTAGATCGCGCCCGTGGCTTAGGCCGTCCGACCAAGAAAGATCGCCGTGAAATGGAGCAATTCACTGATCCGGGATTGATGGATGATGGTTTCGACTTTGATTTCGATTTTGATTCGAATGATGAATAATAAAAATAAAGGACAAAGTTCAATTATTGTCAGATGTGAACGTAGGGGCGGGGTCTGCCCGCCCATCTTCACCGGTTGTTATATTATCGTCGCAAAGGGCGGGCAAACCCCGCCCCTACAGAACCTGTTATTTGGGTTCAATTATTTCTATAACTGTTTCTCTTCTGTCAACAATTTCCCCTCATCACTCCATGTCCGCCAAATTCCACTTTTCTTTCCGCGGGTGTAGAACATTTCAAAACGCATGACACCTTTGTCATTCCAGATACGCCAGGGACCATCTTTCTCACCATCTTTATAAGAAGCCAGACCGATCAGTTGTCCTGCCTCATTATAGGTTCGCCACTCCCCGTGAAAAACGCCATGATAATACGAGCGGACCTCCGCAATCTTCCCATCGGGGTAATAGATTACATACGTACCCTCCGGACGCCCATCTTTCAGATACAACTCCATCTTCAGCATACCATCGTCATAAAACTCCGTATAACGACCCGTATAAGGTGTAGTTTGTGTTTCGTCCGTATAATACTGACCTTCATTAAGTACCAGGTCCTGTGCCTGGATAGCAAAGGTACTTCCGGCAACCAATGTAGATGTTAATAGCAATTTCTTTATCATTTGTATATGTTTTTACAGTTTCCACCCTCCTGCAAGAAAGGTAAAAGGGCACAGGAAAATGTAACATATCCCGGGCCCCTGAACCATTATTCAAAAATTCGAGTAAGAAACAATCTGATTAATAAGCTGTATTCTGTGGATCCCAGTTTGCCCATCCGGCTGTCCAGTCGTTGGTTCCGTCGAAGGCACCTTTGTAAGTAACCTTATCGAAGAAGTTGTCAGACAAAACAGAATCAGAGAAATCCGCACCACCGATCTTGTCGACTACCACTGAAGAATAATCAGCGTTTGTTACAATCAGGTCGTTGCTGGAAGCATATACCTGATTTTTCAAATTCTCTGTTTCGAAATAGCTCTTGCTGTCATCATCCTTGAAGTTCTCCCACATACCGGCAAAGATCACATTCTTTACCGTTGCACCGGCATTTGCATTCTGCAGGTACAGACCATAAGGCCAACCAGTGAAGACAGAGTTGTAAACATTCAAAGAAGAGTTACGGCGAATATGCATAGCAGCCTGGAACTGTCCACCCTTCGCACCATTAGCTGCATCATCCGTTGTATAAAGAATTTCACTTTCCGCTTTACCGGCTGACTCGCCATAGAACGGACCGATCAGCGTTACGTTAGAGAAAATAGGCTTCGTAATAGGCTCGTCTCCGGAGCCATTCGCATCGTTGTCCGACTCAAAACCGTTGGACTTAGAGGTATCGGCAACCTTCGGATCACGAACACCCAGCAAGAACTGCAATTTTCCGGTATAACCGTAATCCGTATCGAATTCATCATCCCAACCTTTATAAGCAATCAGGTGTTTTGCATTCACCGTTCCGCCAAACCATTCGAAAGAATCGTCACCACAATAAGATACCTGGATATATTCCAGTGTCGTTCCGCTACCGACTCCCCCACAAGTCAGACCATTGATCTCCTTATTCGGTTCCAACGGATAACCGGCAAACTCGATACGTACATACTTCACTATACCGGAATTATCTTCAGGCTTGTTTCCACCATAATGAGTACGCGGACCACCTTCTATCTGCGGATCATTTGCATTAACCGGAGCATTACCACATAAGATCAAACCACCCCAGTCGCCATAAGCACGTGAACCGGCAGGCTGGTTCGAAGTAAAGACAATCGGTTTATCAACCGTACCTTCGGCAATGATCTTGCCCCCCGGTTCAACGATCAGAGAACCTTTTGTGGCTTTTTCCCCTTTGATCACCGTACCCGGTTCGATAGTCAATGTTACACCGGAAGGCACATAGACATATCCTTTCAACAAATTATTATCCACAGCACGTAGAGTCATATCGGAAGGAATATCTCCTTCCAGCGTTACGTCTTGGCTTTCCGGAGCATCGGCATCAACCGTTACAACACAAGTCGCCGTTTTACCACCGTCGTCAGTCTTAACAGTGATAGTAGCCGTACCTTCTGCTACAGCCGTAACCGTTCCATCGCTAACGGTAGCTACTTTATCATCGGAAGAAGTCCAGGTCACACTTGTCGTAGTAGCATCCGAGGGAGTAATGGTAGGAACCAATTTAGTTGTCGATCCCGGTTTCAACGACAAGGTCGTTTTATCCAATGCAACCGCAGTAACACTGATTGTCGCCGAGTCGTCATCGTCGCTACAAGCTACGTTTCCAAACATTGTGGCTATGCATACTAAGGCAGCCACACCTTTCAATAAAAACTTGTTCATAATAATAAACTAATTTAGTTTGTATATAAGTGACATTATTTAAAATTTAACCGATACGCCCAGATTAACAGTCACGCCCGGACGGTAGCTGCGAACCAACTGTTCCACTTCCCGTTTCGCACCGGAAGTTTCCGTCAGTTCCAGAAACTGTTTATACTCAATCTTCGAGTTCAACAAATCTTTGATACCCCCTTTAATCTCCACATACTTGCCCACTTTCTTCGAGAAACTCAAATCCAATGCGTTACGTGGCATTTCATAGATATCAGGGATATCGTCATTCGGGTTCTGGGCAGGGACACCCACTGTTTCAATACGCTTTCCGATGCGGTTATAGAGCACGGAAGCAGAAAAACCTTTATCTTCCAGTTGGTAGAATAACCCGGTATTGATCAGATAAGGAGACTGTCCCTGCATCGCCCGGTCGCGCTCAAAAGAGCCTTCGGCAAAATAGACCTTACTATGAATATAGGCGCCATTGAAAACCAGGCTCAGGTTTTTCAACCCGATAAAATCCAACTGCTTCTTAATATCCACCTCCACACCAAAAGCCCTGGCATGATCGGCATTGTGATAGGTGTACTGCAAGCCGGAACCTGCTTCACTATACGTCTGCTCGATCGGGTCTTCAAAATATTTATAGAATCCTCCTATCGTCACCGTCTCGCCTGTCGACGGGTAAAACTCATAACGCACATCAACATTATTGGTATAGGCATTCTTTAAATTGACATTCCCGGTAATATTGGCATCTAGTGCAAAGTCATAATACACGTAAGGCACCACTTCACGAAATTCGGGACGGTTGACCGAACGCCCATAAGCGACCCGCACCTGTTGTTTATCAGTCAGGCTATAGGCGACATTCAGGGAAGGAAAGAACTCGGTCGAACTTTGGTCCAGATGGACCGCTTTGATACCATCCGATTCGTAGCCATCCAGTTTCAGCTGGTAATATTCCATGCGGACACCGATATTCGCATTCAGTTTCTCTCCATAATTCAACCGGGCTGCCACATAAGCTGCCCCCAACAGATTCTCAGAAGTATAAGAGTCGCTTTTATTGGTGCTTTCCTTCATATAAATACGGTTTTCGGAAATATTCTCATCCGAAAAGATCGAACTGTAATCCCACTCGGCAAAGCGGTTATATCCACTTCCCAAAAGATTGTAGAGAAAACGGCGCGCTTCAAACGTACGGTCTTTATATTCTCCATATACACCGGCATTCAAGACGGGTTTGAAAAGCTCCGATACACTGAAAATATGCTCGTAATTCGTTCCGAGGGAGAAACTGTTATCCGTCAGATCCTGATAATAGCGGGTCGGGTCGGATACATAATATTTAAGTTCGTCATCCAGCTTCCGTTCCATCGACTTGACGACTTTACGGTCCGGCTCCTTGTAGGCGGCATAAGCATACCCCACCGTCCAGTCCAGCTTGTCGGCTTCGTCATGCCATTTATGTTCGCCGCTCAACTGGCCGGCATAGGTGGTACGTCCGGTGTAAAGTGATTCCCATTTCCGGATATTCTCTTCAGAATAGTAATCTGTACCCTGGCGTTGGGAAAGCGAAGAAGTTCCCCGCTGGTTGAAGAAGTTACGGAACTCGAACTTGTTGTTCCCGTTCAGGAAAGACCAGTTGAACAAGGCACCGAGCTTGGTTGTATTCTTATATTGCACATCATCGTATTTATAACGGTAAGACGATTGGTCGTTCGTCATATCATACGACAGATAGTTATTGTTCTTCATCTCGTAATAATCGTAGCCCGTACTGTAATTCACGTTCGTTATATTACCGATCCGCCAGTCACCCAGGTCGAAAAGGCGATTCATGGTGAAAGTCAGCTTCTGTTCCGGGAGTGCCGTGAAATGGCTGATATCCCACCCCGTATTCACCCGGCGGGTAAATGTAGCAGCGTCGGAAGTACTTACATCGTTCAGGTGAGCAGGTGTATTGGAAGGTAGCGTGCGTTTACCGACACCAAAGCCTAGATAATCGACCGCATGCCCTTTCGTCAACTGGAAATCGCGGAAAGTTGCATTTGTATTAAAACCCAGTTGATAAGAGAGATTGAAGGTATTCCCTTCCGGCACATTCTTCGTCAGCAAGCGGACGAAACCACCCGAGAAATCAGCCGGTAACTCTGCCGACGGACTTTTGTAGACCATCATATTATCGACCAGGGAAGAAGGCAGCACGTCAAAGGAAAAAGCACGGCTATCTGTCTCGCTCGACGGTGTCGTGGCATTGTTCAGCCACACATTATTATAACGCTGTGCCAGGCCGCGGACAACAATGAAGCGGTCGTCCACGATCGTAATACCGGGTATACGGCGAAGCACCTCAGCGGCATCGCTATCCTGCGTCTTGCTGATCTGCTGGGCAGATATTCCACTCACTACAGGAAGGCTTTTGCGGACGGTATTCAGTACGGCTGTTTCTGTCCCCAGTTTTCGTTGGGCCACTACCACAACGTTTTGCAGTTGGAGATCGGCGTCCGATAGTTCGATACGCACGACTGCTTCCTGATAAGCTATCACAGCCACATCTTTTATGGTTTGCGTTTTATAAGATACATAAGAAGCGACCAGAGTATATTTACCAGGTTGTACCTTTTCGATACGGAAATTTCCATCTATATCCGTTATAGCTCCGATTGTCGTTCCTTCGATAGAGACAGTGGCACCGATCAGTGGTTCCTTGAATTTAGCATCTGTCACGGTTCCGCAGATAACACCCGTTTGTGCCCGGGCCGTCAGCGCAAGAAAACTTCCAAACAGCAGGAGAACCAACATCAACAGCCCTCTCTTTTCACGCTTATTTCTCATTCCTTTACTTGTTGTTACATTTATTTGCCGCAAAAGTAGAGGCGCGATGTTTCAGCCAAATTTAAAAGAGATGACAATACGGTAACGGTTATTACAATTCGTTGACAAATAAATTTACTACATTTGTACCTTTATTAATCAAAAGCGTAAATGACGATTATAAGATGAAAAATACTAAGATTTTTCCAAAAGACTGGCTGCAACTGCATCCATATAAACAATCCGGACCAACCGATCTTTATTATACCCGTATCGCCAATCAGATACATGATATAATGTTACATACCGACCTGGCAAACTCATTCGACAAAGAAGATGTCATCCAGATCAGTATGCGTATGGCGGCTTATTTCGAGGATGTAATCTCCGGCCTCAACATCTGGCACTCTTTCATCACGGAATATAAGAAACAGACAGGCAACTATCTCCCTTTCTACACTATCAGCGACCATTATTACGATGATGAAGCCAACCTGGAAGATGTCCGTTTCCTGCTCTGGCACTACACCCAGCAGTATCACGGTGCCAAGAAAGGTACTTTTGTCAATCCGGATAACCCGACGAACGAAGAGACGGGCCGCCTGATCTACCAGCTATTCTGCCAGGAGTGGACTACCGCTCCGGAAAACAGCAAGATGCAGGCTTTATTCGCCCCGGAAACGTCCTATGAGACACCGGAAGACTACGAAATACTATTGCATTGGTTCCATTACGATTCGTATTTATTCACGGACACAAAATACAACCTGAGCGAAACGATCAAGGAGTTCTGGCGTCAGAACCCGGGTAATAAGGAGAATACGGAGGTGATTATGACAATCCATAATTCGCTGGCTCACATCGACCGTACTGCATTCCTGGCCTATACGTCGCCCAAATGGTTGTCGCTCATCCTACCGGAAACACACCCGAATCACACTTTCTTCGCGGAACAGGCAGAGCAATCGGAAAACTTCATCGACCCTGCTATCAAAGAAAGGGAAGAAAGCAACAAAGATGCCTACAATAAATTTACCGAAGTGGCCAATGGTAAACTGTTATTCTATATGAAGAGCAAGCAAGAGTTCATCGATTTCGCCTCGCAGCAGTTGAAACTGGAAGAAAACGAATATACCCCGTTGGCGAACTGTATCGAATTCGACAAGTTTGCTGTATATGCTTCTCCCAGAGAGGGGCTGCAATTAGTGGTGGACGGTATCGAATATATCAAAGACGAACAGAATCCTTTCTACAATGAGAAAAAGGCTTCCGAACAGGCATTGGCATTCTTCATCGTCAAACATTGCAGCATGGACTTACTGAAAGCCCTCGAAGAACGCGGTATGCTGGCAGATGCGCAGACAAAGAGCCTGTACAGCCCGGAACGCGGGAAAGATATTATTCATAGGAATTGGGAGTTCCTGGCGAAGTATTTTATAAGAGAGATTTAAAAAGAATTATTAGAAAAAGGTTTCACCTTTTTCAGTTGATAGTTGACAAGTGACAGTTGACAGTTATACTTTGCGGTCGAATATGTTTTGTACGCAGATGACATGGATTTAGAAATTCCAATAAACAGGAGGACTTGCTTGTTACAGGTTTATTTGCCGTCTGCTTCAGCTGACGGATTAGTTAATAACTATTTCTTTGGACTTTAGTCACATTTTAAACACAATCTCTATGTGAAAAAATGTGGCTAAAGCCGAAAAGGAGAAATAACTTGTAAACCGTCAGCTGAAGCAGACGGCAAATAAACCTGTTATAGCGAATCTCCCTCCACTACCTGTCAGCCGGATAGATAATCCCCAACTGCCTCCGTATTTCGTCGATAACCTCCAGAGTAATCAATGAATTCTCATGACTATTAACAGATGACTCGCGTTTACCCGCCTGTATCAGATCCATAAACTCTGCCACCTCATAATAATATTCATTCTTATCTGTCACTGCGCTTATATCTATCGGTTCCGAAACTGCCGTCTTTCCGGCACCTGTCGGGATACGAGGTGTATAAGTAACCTTTCCAATTATATTTATACGATCCAGATTGATATTCCCCTCTTCACCCTGTATCTCCGTAGGAAGATAAGAGTTCGCAATCTTCGAATAAAGGATAGTCGCATTCATATCGTCATACAGAAAATTCACTGCCCCTTGTCCGTCCGCTCCTGAGGAAAGCACGATACCGGAAGCTTCCACCTTTTTTGGCCGTCCGAACAGGACTACCATCGGATAAAGCGTATAGATACCTATATCCATCATCGCCCCATTCGACAATTCCGGCTTAAAGGCATTCAACACGATCCCTTCCTTATACTTATCATAACGCGATGAATACTGACAATAGCAAGAGAAATAACGGCGTATCGTCCCCAAGCGGATCAGATTATCACGAACAGCACGGAAATTCGGAGTCAATGTCGGCTTCATCGCCTCCATCAACGTTACATTATATGTATGGGAAGCTTCGATCATCTTTTTCGCTTCCAACGCATTCGATGCAAAAGGCTTCTCACACAAAACATGTTTGCCATGTTTCATGCAAAGAATACTCTGTGCCGCATGCAGGAAATTAGGGGATGCGATATAAACTGCATCGATCAGCGGACTCTGCGCCATTTCCTCCAGAGAGGTAAAAGTGTGGGGAATCTGATGTTTGACTGCAAATTCATCCGCCCGCTCCTGTGTCCGCGAATAAACAGCCACCAACTCAAAACGTTCATCCTGCCGTGCCCCGGCAATCACCCAGTCTGTTATAAAGTTCGTCCCGACTACTCCGAAACGTATCTTGTTATTTTTTGTCATTGTTCTTATCTTTCAATTGTTTACCAATGTCGGTATTATCTGGTTCTCAAAACCAGGATTCCCTCCTCTATCGTCAATTCCGGCACAACCGCCGCACTGTTCAATGTCAGGCAATAAGGAACCGAATCTGCTAAATGATTTGCTTTCAAACGAGCCATATGATCCGTCGGATCGATATATGTCAGTAAGTTATTCCGATTATTCCTCCACATATCACGGGCTATGATTGCTGCATCGGTAGCCGGTTCATATTCACCGGTAGAGACAAGGACATCGACCAAAGCGCCTCCGAACAAAGTATCTTCTATATTCACCTTATCCTGCCAGCCGGAACACAATACGACAACATCCCGCCCATGTTTCCGGCAAAAGTCCGCCACTGCCTGTAAATTGATAAATGCCCCGGTGATAACGTGATAAGCCGATTTAGCGATCGTTATCGCCTTCGTTCCGTTGGTTGTCGTAAAAATCACATCCCGACCGGTCACCTTCTCCGGTGTATAGTCGAATGGTGAATTTCCGAAATCAGCAAAATCACATCGTTTCACATTGCGTTCGGCCCCGACCAACCAGCCTTTTCTCTTATATTCCATCGCTTCCTCCACAGATGCAACCGGGCGGATACTACTTACTCCATTCTGAAAAGCCGCCGCCATCGTTGTCGTTGCACGGAATACATCCACCACAACAACGATCGCCTCCGGATCATGATATACCGGATACAGAACCGGCGAAAAACAAACATCAATCTTCATATCTTTTCATTTTTATCATCTTATATCATCCACAAAAATACTGGATAATTCGCTGAATACCTAATTCGGAGACTTCGCAACTACCTATTATATAAAAGATTCTATAATAAAAATGAGGATTAACCAAATTACCCTGATAAAATGTTATAGTATCTGCAATCGTCTATTTATTAGAAACCTTTTTATCATCCGCTTGTTTTTTTACTACATTTTGAAAACGTTTTAAACTAAATCGTATGAAAAGAATTGTATCTTTTATCGTCGTTTTCACTCTTGTTATAGGGGGAATGACACATGTACAGGCTCAGAGCAAAGCCGCAGAAAAAGCAGAGAAAAAGTTAGAAAGAGAAGCTAAAAAAGAAGCCAGAGAAGCTAAAGACGCTATCATGGATGAACAGGAATTCAACACCGCCATGCAAGCTATCAGCGACCAGTCTTTCGTTTTGGAGGCCAACTCCGTACAACCAATGAACGGAATGGTTTACTATGTGAACTCAAACACCAACTTCGTCTCATTGAACAATGGCCAGGCAATGGTACAGATCGCATCCAACTCACCGTACCCAGGTCCTAATGGATTAGGTGGTGTAACAGTCCAGGGTAGCGCATCAAACATTCAGACAAAGCAGGATAAAGACGGAAATGTCTACCTGTCCATGAGTGTTCAGGGTATCTTCATCTCTGCCACAGTAAATCTGACACTGATGAACGGCAGCAACAAAGCAACCGTAACAGTAGACCCGAACTTCTCAGGAAGAGACTTGACTATGGTAGGTACATTGATCCCATACGCTCAATCAAACATTTTCCAGGGAACAACCTATTAATTTAGTATCAACTCAGAATTAAATGAGGAAGATGTCTCAAAAGGACATCTTCTTTTTTGTTATCAGCTCCGGTCAGGACATAAAAAGAAGGTATCCTTTTTGGGGATACCTTCTGTATTTTTTAATAAGATTCTTATTTATCAAACGGGATCATATACTGAACAAATGCTTCGATCGCTTCATAAGAAGCCAGACCCAAATCCTTGTACAGTTCAGCTGTAGCACGGTTACGGTCTTCAGCACGTTGCCAGAACAAACGTTCGTCATCGCCCAGGAACGGTGCGCTTTCTGCCTGTGACTGGTGTTTCAGAATCGCATTACGTTTGAAACGTAATTCTTCCGGACTGATAGGAACTGCCATTTCGATGTGGTCCATTTCCCATTCTGCCCATGCTCCGCGATACATCCAAACACGGCAATGTTTCAGCCATTCTTCGTCTTTCAATTCGTCGATAGCAGCCAATACAGCATCCAGACAAACCTTATGTGTTCCGTGCGGGTCAGCCAAGTCACCGGCAACAAACATCTGATCCGGTTGGATTTCCTGCAACAGTTTCTTCACGATAGCCACATCGGCATCTCCCAGATCGTTCTTCTTTACAAGACCTGTTTCGTAGAACGGCAAATCCAGGAAGTGAACATTTTCATCTTTCACACCCGAATATCGGCAACCATGACGAGCTTCTTCACGACGGATAGTACCCTTCATGAACAGAACATCTCTCTTTTCCGGTTCTCCGTTTTCTACTTTCTCGAAACGCAGATATTTGATGATCTCTTCCGCCTTATCCTTAACGCCCGTATCATTCGGAGAATATTTGTCACAAACATCACGCAGGTATTCGCAGTAACGGATTACTTCGTCATCACCTACAGCGATGTTACCGGAAGTTTCATAAGCGACATGTACATCATGGTGTTGGTCGCATAAACGGCGTAATGTACCACCCATAGAGATCACGTCATCATCCGGATGCGGACTGAATACGATCACTTTCTTAGGATACGGAGTAGCACGTTCCGGACGGTTGGAATCGTCTGCATTCGGCTTTCCACCCGGCCAGCCGGTAATAGTATGCTGGATATCGTTGAAAATCTTGATATTTACATTATAAGCAGATCCGTACAGGGCCAACAGTTCGCCCAAACCATGTTCGCTATAATCTTTGTTTGTCAGCTTCAGGATCGGTTTACCCGTTAACTGGCACAACCATACGATAGCACGACGGATCAGCTTGTTATCCCAATCGCAGTTGGTAACCAACCAGGGATGACTGATTCTTGTCAGTTCGTAAGCAGCAGACAGATCGATAACAGCTTTCGCATTCATATGAGTCTGCAAATAAGTAGAAGGAACTGTTTCGCTCACTTTTCCTTCAACCGTATTAGCAACAATATGCGCCTTATCTTCACCCCAAGCCATCAAAATCACATTTTTAGCTTTCAGGATCGTTGAAATACCCATTGTGATCACACTTGCCGGAACATTTTCGATCGATTTGAATGTGCGGGCAGCTTCTTTACGGGCATCGTTATCCAGCAATACCAGGCGAGTACCCACATTTATAGAAGAACCTGGACCGTTAAAGCCGATATTGCTTGCATGACCTACACCCAACAGAATATAGTCTATACCTCCGAAGCTCTGGATATGCTGTTCATATTGTCTGCAGAATTCGAATATATCATCCTTCGGCATAGAACCGTCAGGCGAATAAACATTCTTCGGATCGATATCCACATGATCCAACAACGACTCTTTCAGATAAGCGAGGTTACTGTTTGTTGAAGCGCTCAACGGATAAAATTCATATACATTAAATACAATCACGTTACGGAAGCTCAATTGTTCTTCCTTGTGCATACGGATCAATTCTTTAAAAACACTCTGAGGAGAACGGCCTCCGGATAATGCAAGAACAAAAGGCTCTCCGGCTTCCTGTTTCTTACGTATTTGTGATGCCAGTTCCTTTGCGATCGCAAAGGATCCTTCATTTGCCGATTCGTAGATGTTTGTCGGAATCTTTTCCAAACGGGTTAAAACAGATTGCTCATAAGCGTTTTCCGGACGATAATACCGGGTAGGTATACGCGTCAGGGTAATTTGAGAACTAAGGTTCGTCTTCATGTTTAATTACGATTTAGTACAACTTTTTTACTTGAATTACAAATATAACAATTCTCCGGCAAATAATGATTAAAGAACCCTATCAAAAATATCTATTTACCTATAAGTCGGTATAACTCCCCTGCCCACTACTTAATATGAATGGATTCGACAGGATCTTTTTTAGCTAAAGAATACGTTATGAATGAAATAGTTATAAAACTAATAACCAATGCAGCGACTCCCGGCAATAAAAGTATCACAGGATCCATATTGATTCGATAAGCAAAAGACTTCAACCATTCTCCGAGTGCAACCCAGATGATGGGTATCGCGATCAAGAAAGACAGCGCAATCCATTTAACAATTGAAACATTCAACAAAACGACAACTTCACTTATTGTAGCTCCAAAAACTTTCCGGATCCCAATTTCTTTTGAGCGGCTACTCGTGGAAAACCAGGTTACCGACAACAAATTGATAAAAGCAATGATACAAGCCAATATGACAAAATGCTTCAGAATCAAATTAAGATGAATTTCATCCTTGAACTGTTGATTGAAATAATCGTCAACATAGTAATATTGAAAAGGGAAATTATCGAAGGTTGCGTTATATCTTTCTTTTACATACGAAATCACATCCGCTTTGTTGTAATTCTCATTTACCTTGATCACATAATATCCCCAGAGCATAAATGTTTTCATGGTTATTTACATACTTATCGTAACTTCTTTCATAACCAATATAACTTGATAGTACAATAAATGTAAATATCCCAACTATTATTGAGAATATCATTGTCACTGTCGACAATTTATTCTTCTTAAAATTCCTGAAGACAAGCACTGCATCTAACCTATTCATTTTTTTACACCTTTCTCTTTGTTTCCAAATCAATCCAACACATTCCGCCAATGGGTATTTTACATATGGCTATGGACGATTTTCCATTGTCCGTTTATTTTCGAATAAACAATAGTCCATGCAAATTTGCCGGTTAGGGTACGCCCGTCTTCGAGGTATAAAGAATAATCTCCGGATGCGGTGAGCAATGCGGTATTCTCTCCTAAAACGGTAATCTTTTTATTAATGACGGTCAATTCTTGGGACTTACAACCTATCGCCTTTCCATTAAAATCGTCCATTACTCCTTTAAAAAGCGGGAAGAAACGTCCACTGATAATGAAGCCGGATTGAAAGCTATCGTCTACACAATCTGCCAGTAATTTTGCATCGAGGTTTTCTGCAGCATTAATACTATTTTCAAAAGCCGTTACAATCTCAGAAGTGATCTTTTCTTTTTGTTCAATCGTCAGTTCCTGTGAATATGCATTTAAACCGACACAACAAGACATAATCAAGATAGAAAATAAGCAAAATAAAGTTCTCATACTTTTCGTTTTATTCTTTAGTAATAATATCAGAATATCTTTATCTGTATCCGCAAGTTACTCAGGTCAATAGTAAACGGATATTTTACAAATATATCAGATTAAACCAGAAATAGGGTTATCTTCTTTAATTTTTTTGTTTAGCTACATAAAAAACGTTCCTCTCGTAAGTCTTCCATTATAACCAAATTAACTCCGCGTTTTATCGTTCTTCGAAAGTCTTTCATATCTTTGCAGGACACATACAGAATATGAAAGGTGAAATTTTATATCAGAAGATCGCAAAGACGATCGCCTGGCAAATAAAAACAGGAATATGGAAACCTGGAGACAAACTTCCTTCTCTACGCACGATAAGCAGAGAATACGGTACAAGCCTGAATACGGCCATACAAGCCTATTATGAATTGGAAAAAGAAGGTTTTATCCTCGCCTCCCCCAAATCCGGATATTTCGTTAATTACAAGCCTTTACATCTATCTGCCCCAACTACGACCCAGCCCAGGATCAAATATGCTGCCGAAGAAAACAACGATTTGATATCGGAAGTGTATCGAACCATAGAAGATTTGTCGATCACCCGTCTCTCTCTGGGCGTACCGGAAGATATATTATTGCCGATAGCCAAACTTAATAAGGAGCTGGTCAGAGCGATGCGTTCACTTCCTGGCTCCGGAACAAGATACGAGGATACACAAGGCAGTCCTAAATTAAGAAAGTACATTGCCCGGTTCACATATAACTGGAACGGACTTTTGAGCGAAGACGACATCGTAACTACGTCAGGAGCCAGCCATGCTGTCTCATTAGCCTTGTCGGCCACCACACAAAAAGGAGATACAATTGCTGTCGAAAGTCCTGTATATTTCGGTTTACTTCAACTGGCAAACAGCATGGGACTCCGTGTTATAGAGTTACCGACAAATCCCGTTACCGGAGTCGAACCGGATGCTCTAAAGAAAGTCCTGCCACAAATTAAGGCATGCATACTGATCAGCAATTTCAGTAATCCGATAGGAAGTTGTATGCCCGAAGAGCATAAAAAGGCTGTGGTGAAAATGCTGGCAGACCATCATATACCGCTGATCGAAGACGATCTGTATGGTGACGTCTTTTTCGGAAATTCCCGTCCCAGCCCCTGTAAAGCTTTCGATGAAGAAGGGCTAGTGTTATGGTGTTGTTCCGTCTCAAAGACATTGGCGCCCGGGTATCGTGTCGGTTGGATCGCTCCGGGCAAATTCAAAAAGGAAGTTCTTCGACAAAAGAACATTACATTAATATCCACACCGCCTTTGAATCAGGAAACCATCGCCAACTTTATGGAAAATGACAGATACGAAAACCACCTGCGCAAATTGAGACAAGAGTTACACGCCAATAGTCTCCATTTTGTACAGTCCATTATAGATTATTTTCCGGAAGAAACCAGAATCATTCATCCACAAGGTGGATTTATGATGTGGGTAGAACTGGATAAAAAAGTCGATACAACCAAACTATATTATCAGGCGATGCAGCAAAAGATCAGTATTGCTCCCGGAAGAATGTTTACCTTACAGGATCAATTCAATAACTGCATGCGCCTGAGTTACGGACATCAATGGACTCCTATCCTCGAAGAACGTTTAAAGACCTTGGGAGAGATCATCAAAAAATCAATGTAACCCATCGATATATTCTCTGATAACCTCTCCGATCATTCGAAGACCGGCATCTATTTTCTCCTCCGGCATATTAGAGAAATTGATCCTGAAGGAATTATCTTTACCTCCATTGGGGAAAAAGGAACCTCCGGGCACAAAAGCAATTTTCTTCTCTATACATGTATCCAAAATCGTGCGTGACGAAATATTTTCAGGTAGTTCTACCCACGTAAACAAACCTCCTTCCGGCCGGGTATATTTTATATTGTCAGGAAAATATTTCCCTATACATTCTATTGCCACATCTCTGCGTTTCCGATAGATCGCTATGATTTTCCTAATATGTTCGTCTATATCATACCGATTCAGATATTCGGCAATGATCATTTGAGCAATTGTATTACATTGTAAATCTGCTCCTTGCTTAACTAAAACATATTTCCGGATAATCTCTTTATCTCCGGCAATCCAGCCGATACGGAAACCGGGACAGAATATTTTGGAAAAACTCCCTGTACACAAGACATTCCCTTTTGCATCGAACGACTTGACAGAAGGTAATGATTCCCCTTCAAACCTCAACTCGCCGTACGGATTATCTTCTACTACAGGAATACTATATTTAGCTGACAATTCCGCCAATCGTTTCCGTCTTTCCAGACTCCAGGTTTTTCCCGTCGGGTTCTGGAAAGTCGGTATTACATATATCAGTTTAATGCCGTTGGTTTTCTTTAAAACATCTTCCAGAAAATCCATGACCATGCCATCCCCATCTGTAGGTATTTCGATAAAATGGCATCCGTATGCTTTAAATGCGCTAATAGCAGCCAGATATGTCGGACTTTCACACAGAACAATATCCTCTTCGTCCAGAAAGACTTTACCGGATAAATCCAATCCCTGTTGCGAACCATGTGTAATAAGGATATTATCCTCATCGAAAGAAGTACTTAACCGGGTATTCATCCGGTCGGCAATCCACTTTCTTAAAGGGGCATACCCTTCTGTCGTAGTATATTGAAGTGCCTTCGTTCCCGACTCTTTCAAAACGCCCCGGCTAACTTCATCAATTTCTTTTATTGGAAAAAGTTCAGGAGCCGGAAGTCCCCCCGCAAAAGAAATAACATCTTCCTTCTCTGTCACTTTAAGTATTTCTCTTATTTCCGAAGCCTTTATATCGGACATCCTTCTTGCAAACTGTAACTGCATACTATTTATCTGTTTATTGATTAAAACCTTATTATATAGGTAGAGATTGCAAAGTAAACCACAAAAGCAAAACAGAAACAGATATAATTTTATCTATATTGATAGGTACAGATAAAATGAAATGAGCCCGGTACAATACCGAGCTCATTATATAGAATCATAACGCTTTGATTAAGCCAATGTATTCGTTCCTTCCACCAAATGTCCCATCGACCAAACAGAACGGACATTCAATTTACGGTCCAGAATAACGATATCAGCATCTTTGCCACGTTGTAAAGAACCTTTACGATCACTAACCCCCATCAGGCGGGCAGGTGTCTCGGAAGCCATACGAACCGCATCAGCCAAAGGTACACCCGCATTCTGTGCCATGGTGCGAACCAGCACATCCATCGTAGCTATACTTCCAACCAACGAAGAATGGTCTGCCAGTTTACAAACGCCATCCTCGATAATGATACGGGGATCATCTATCGGCTTTCCTTCATTAGCGGCATAAGCCAAAGCATCTGTAGACAAACAAGTACGTTCCACACCTTTCAGTTTGTAAACCAGACGCAGGATTGTTGAAGGCAAGTGGCGGCCATCGGCAATCACTTCCACTGTCATATCATCTTCCAGGAACACACTTTCTACCGTTCCTTCATATTTATATTCACGCCGCTTGTGGAACCCGGGCATAGCATTATAAAAATGAGCCGCATGCGTAAAACCGGCTTCATAAGCAGCTTTAATATCTTCAAATTCAGCCTCTGTATGAGAAACGGCTGCCAAGAGGCCTTTTGAACGGACATAACGGGCAAAATCCAAAGCTCCTGGTAATTCTGGACTTGCATCCCAACGTTTAATACAATTCGTACTTTCCAGTAACGATTTATATTCATCCGGATCAGGATCTTTCAAAGCATCCGTCAGCAAACTGCCTGCCATCTTCGGATTCAGATAGGGGCCTTCCAACTGTAATCCCAACACAGGACTATTTTTCTCTGCCATCACACTTTCACATAAGGCAACCCCTTTCCTGACTTCAGTCATGGGAAGCGGGGCCAATGTCGGGAAAATACAAGTTGCACCATATTTCATGTGCGCGTTCACTGCTCCGTGGAAAGCTTCTTCCGTACATTCTTTAAAATCATAACCGCCGCCACCGTGTATATTCATAGCAACGAAACCCGGAATAATATACATTCCTTTGGCATCTACCACCGTAGCCCCTATCACTGCCAGGTCACTATTTGTTACTTCCAGTATTTTACCATCACTGATCAGAACAGAACCGTCTTTTAACCAACCTTGTGGAGTCAGGATCTGTCCGTTTATTATTTGTGTTAACATAACTTTCAATTCTCAATTTTCAACTTTCAATTCTCAAAACAGCTTATTGGTACCTTCCACCAATTTTCCCATAGCCCAGACAGCACGTACATTCAAATCTTTGTCCAAGACCATCAGGTCGGCATCCTTACCACGTTGCAAAGAACCTTTCCGATCGTAAACTCCCATGATACGGGCAGGTGTTTCAGAAGCCATACGAACAGCATCTTCCAAAGGAATTTCTGCTTTCTGTACCACAGTACGGATCAAACGGTCCATAGTAGCCACACTACCGGCCAAAGCCGAACGGTCGGCTAATTTACAAACCCCGTCTTCGATGATCACACGAGGATCGAAAGCCACCTGGCTGTCACTTGCAGCACAAGCCAATGCATCCGTGATCAAACAAGTACGTTCCACCCCTTTTACTTTATATACCAGACGGAGGATCGTCGGAGGTACATGAATACCGTCAGCCACCACTTCCACTGTCATATCATCGATCAGATAGATACTTTCCACCGTACCTTCATATTTATACTCCCGACGTTTATGGAAACCAGGCATCGCGTTATAGAAGTGCGTAGCATGTGTATAGCCGGCTTCGTAAGCAGTCTGGATATCCTCATACTCAGCCTGTGTATGACCGACAGCAGCCAGCACACCTTTAGAAGTAATATATTTACCGAACTGCATAGCTCCCGGCAGTTCCGGGGCTGCATCCCAACGTTTGATGCAATTTGTTTCTTCCAGTAAAGGAATATATTCTTCGGGATCCGGATTCTTGATATTTTCAGGGATCTGACCGCCTGCCATCTTCATATTAAAATAATGACCTTCCAGATGCAAACCCAGGATAGGACTATCCTTTTCAGCCATTAACTTTTCAGTAGTAGCCGCTGCCGCACGTATCATCGGGATCGTTGAAGAAGACAAAGTCGGGAAAATACTGGTCGTACCATGTTGCATATGGGCTGCCACCGCACCACGAAACGCATCTTCCGTTCCTTCCATAAAGTCACGTCCACCCCCACCGTGAACATGGATTTCCACTCCGCCCGGAACGATATACATTCCTTTGGCGTCAATCAGGTTCGCACCAACTATGGCCAGGTCACAGTTGGTCACTTCCAGAATCTTGTTATCACTAATCAGAACAGAACCATCTTTCATCCAGCCCTGTGGTGTCAGGATACGACCGTTAATAATTTGAGTCAACATAATATTTTGTCTATATAAATTAGGCGTTTGTTATTTATCAATCAGTTCAAACTCATGGTATAATAAGCCGAAGCTTACCACTGACAAATGTAAATACTTTTTATTTAATGCTATCCCTCTTCAATCAATATATTTCAAAAAAAGCGCCGCCGGATCACCGGGACGCTTTTTCATTCAATTCTTCCAACTCTATGGTCAACTCTGTCCATGTATCCATCGTGTCAGATAATTCTTTTTTCAATGATGAATAATCATTATATAAAGAGGTATCGGATGCACCTTCCGGAGTAGCCAGCCTGGCTTCGATAGCAGCTATGGAGTTTTCCAGTTCAGTTATTTTATTTTCGGCTTCAGCGACAGCTTTTTCTACTTTCTTGATCGCTTTACTCTGCTCCTTGCGTGCTTCATACGATAACTTATTTTGCGTAGGCTGCACTTCCGTATCCGTTGTAGAAGAAGCGACCTGTGCAGTACGTTCCAATTCGCGCAGGCTGTCCATTTTCTTTCTTTCCAGAAACTCGTAGATACCACCCAAATGTTCCACGACGCGCTGGTTTCCGAATTCATAGACCTTATCGACCAGGCCATCCAGAAATTCGCGGTCATGTGAAACAACGATCACAGTCCCGTCGAACTCACGCAACGCATCCTTCAAAACATCCTTCGAACGCATATCCAAATGGTTGGTAGGCTCATCGAGAATCAGGAGATTGACGGGCTCCAGCAAAAGGCGGATCATAGCCAGACGGCTCCGTTCTCCACCGGACAATACTTTCACCTTCTTATCAGACGCTTCGCCACCGAACATAAAAGCTCCGAGTATATCGCGTATCTTGGTACGTATATCTCCCTCTGCCACATAGTCTATCGTATCGAATACCGTCAGGTTATCATCCAGCAACTGTGCCTGGTTCTGTGCAAAGTAACCGATCTTCACATTATGTCCCAACTGCAATTTGCCCTCATAGTCGATCTGATCCATGATACATTTTACAAGCGTAGACTTACCTTCTCCGTTCTTACCGACAAAAGCCACTTTGTCTCCCCGGTTTATAGTCAATGTCACATCTTTAAATATCAGATGATCACCGTAACGTTTGGCCACATTCTCCATGATCACCGGATAAGAACCAGACCGGGGAGCAGGCGGAAACTTCAGGCTCAACATCGCCGTATCGACCTCATCGACTTCGATACGTTCTACCTTTTCCAGCTGCTTGATACGCGACTGCACCTGAACGGATTTCGTCGCCTTATAGCGGAACCGTTCAATAAAGGCTTCCGTATCAGCCAACTTCTTCTGCTGATTTTCAAAAGCACGAAGTTGTTGCTCGCGGCGTTCCTTACGGAGTTCCACATATTCGGAATATTTGACTTTATAATCGTATATGCTTCCCAATTCGATCTCGATCGTCCGGAAAGTCGTGTTATCGATAAAGGCGCGGTCGTGGGAAACCAAAATCACCGCATTGGCGCGGGTAGCTATAAAATTCTCCAGCCATTGGATAGATTCAATATCCAGGTGGTTGGTCGGCTCATCGAGCAACAATACATCCGGCCGGCGAAGCAATAACTTTGCCAACTCGATACGCATACGCCATCCACCGCTGAATTCAGAGGTCGGACGATCGAAATCAGTACGTTTGAATCCCAATCCGATCAAAGTCCGTTCCAGTTCCGCATGGTAGTTGCTTCCCCCCAGCAACTGAAAATGTTCAGAAAGATGCGTTACCTTGTCTATCAGTTTTTGATATGATTCAGTCTCATAATCAGTCCGCTCTGCCAGTTCCAGGTTCAACCGTTCGATCTCTTTTTCCATTTCCCGGATATGTCCGAAAGCTTGCTCCGCTTCCTCACGAACCGTACGGCTATCGGTTAACTGCATTTGCTGCGGCAGATAACCGATCGTTGTTTCTTTAGGAACACTCACTGTCCCGGATGTCGGAGTCTGCAAGCCTGCAAAGATCTTCAACATCGTAGATTTTCCCGCCCCGTTCTTTCCGACCAGCGCGATACGGTCTTTCTTATTTACCACAAACGAAACGTCATCAAAAAGCGTAAATCCGCCAAATTCAACTGTTAGTCCTTCAACCGAAATCATATTTATTCTGTATTACGGGCACAAAGATACAATTTCTATTTTGACAATATACTAATGGATATAGTAAGAGGTCCGGAATTTATTAAATATACAGAGCTTCCTGAAGGTTTAAAGGAAAGTTAATTCATCTAAAATAGAGAAGAAGCATTTAATTATCACACATGATACCCCCAAATACCAGATAAACTAATGACTGTTTGATAATCAATATTCCGGTAAAAAGACTCTTATACTTAAATAAAGGGGAATAGAAAGCGGAAAGTCTGTAAATGACATAGTTCCTGTAGAACTATTTAATAATTACACTGCAAATATAGTATTTTTTTAATATGTATACTATAAATATTTAAAATTTAGACCTCTTCTTAATAAAAATACACCCAAACGTTAAATACGTTCATTGCATTTATCTTAACCTGTTTTAATAAAAAGACATACGTAAAACCACAAACAACTACAATACAACCGATTACCAAAGAAATAAAGTATATAGTTCTACAGGAACTCCATACTAATTACACAGTATTAATATTAATCATAATTAAAAAACACATGAATTACAGGTCTATTTTAAAGCAAAACAAACTCCCTTTGCTTTTAATTGCACTTGCTTTTCCTGTTTCAGTAACCACTTCTTCCTTGTACGCCATTACAACAGAAGTATCTATTACCCAACAGAAAAAAGCCATAAGTGGAGTAGTCTTTGATGGTGGAATGAATGAGCCGCTCATCGGTGCCAATGTTGTTGTTAAAGGCACGACAAACGGAACTGTAACCGATTTAGATGGAAAATTTACAATCGAGGCAAATCCTACGGACATGCTGGTAATCAGTAGTATTGGATTCAAAACATTAGAGATCAAAGCATCCGAAGCTTCAAAAGGGAAAATTGTCCTGAAAGAAGATTCCCAGGCGCTGGATGAAGTGATCGTTGTCGGTTATGGAGTACAGAAAAAAGCAAACCTGACAGGTTCTGTCGCACACATTTCTGCCGAAGCTATTGAATCACGAAGTGTAGCGAGTGTATCTGCCGCTTTAGCCGGCCAGATACCAGGTGTAACTGCCATACAAAGCTCTGGTGCTCCGGGATCACAGACGGCCAGTATTACCATCCGTGGTACAAACTCCATCAACGGTGGTAGCCCCTTGGTTATAGTAGACGGAGTACCCGGTAGTATGAACACGATCGACCCGCAGGATATCGAAAGCCTCACTGTATTGAAAGACGCCGCATCTTCCGCTATTTATGGAGTACAGGCTGCAAACGGTGTCATACTGATCACAACTAAACAAGGTAAGAAAGGAGATAAAGCTCGTATCAACTACTCCGGTTCCGTCGCATGGACATCTCCTGTTGCATTGTTAAAATTCCTGGGATCGGGAGATTATGCTATGTTATATAACGAAGCAGTCAAAAATGAAAATCCCAATGCCATTCTCCCCTACACAGACGAAGATATTGAAAACTATCGAAACGGAACTCTGCCTGACACAGACTGGTATAAAGAAACATTCAAAAAGAATGCAATGGAAACTTATCACAACCTCTCCATCAACGGAGGTTCTGAAAAAACAAGTTACAATGCTTCTATCGGATATACACGCCAGGATGGCCTGATCGATGTAAACAAATACGATCGTTTCAACGGACGTATCAGTGTGGACAGCGACATCAATAAATGGCTGAATGCCGGATTGAATGTTTCAGGCTATAGAGGTACTAAAAATGACGGATGGGAAGGATATGCTTCGCTTCGCCAATATGCAAACCGCTTGTCTCCTACCGTTCCGGTCTATAATGAAGACGGTACATATTATTATAGTGGCCTCAATAACCCGGTTGCCCATCTGAACAATACAGGATTTACACGACAAACAGACCAGCAGCTCAACGCAACAGCCTACGCCAAAGTCAATATTTTACCGGAACTGAATGTCAAAGCCTTATTCTCTGTACGCAACGATACCCGTAATAATGAGGGGTTCAAAAAACTACTGGAATATGGTACCGGTAACAATACTTATAACTCCGGTCTGCGCGAAGGATATCAAAAATATTATGACTGGAACTGGTATACAACGCAGGTATTGGCTAATTATAACAAAACTTTCGGAAAACATTCGCTTGCCGTATTAGCCGGTTTTGAACAAATCTACTATAAATACAAATATACGGAGGCTACCCGTAAAGGTGGTGGAAACGATGAACTTACCGAGTCATTGAACACATTGGACAAGTCTTCCCAGACAAATACAAACGGAGGCCACGAAATTGCACGACGCTCCTATTTCGGACGTATCCAATATGATTTCAGCGACAAATATCTGTTTGAAGCTAATCTACGTGCCGATGCATCTTCCCGTTTCCCGAAAGACTCACGCTGGGGATACTTCCCTTCTGTTTCTGCCGGATGGCGTATTACGGAAGAAAGTTTTGTAAAAGATGCCGATATCAATTGGCTGAGCAACTTGAAGCTGCGCCTGGGCTGGGGACAAACCGGTAATGAGGAACTTGCAGACGACGATATCTATCCGGCTATCCCTACCTATGCATACGGCAGCTATATGTTTGGCAATTCTCTTTACTCTACAGCCTATGAATCACGTTATGTAAACTCCGAGCTAAAATGGGCGACAGTAACCAATTACGAAGCAGCCCTGGAAGCAGGTTTCCTGAATAACCGTTTAGGATTTGAATTGTCAGTCTACAAAAAGAAAACCAAAGATATGTTACTCTATTTGCCGGTGCAGGGTGTCCTCGGCATGGATGCTCCGGCACAAAATGCAGGTAGCATGCAAAATACAGGTTTTGACTTAAGCGTTTTCCATAATAACCGGATCAATAAAGATTTCAGCTATGCTATTAACCTGAATGTCGCCTATGTAAAAAATAAAATTACAGATATGTGTGGAACGGAAGGTGAAAATCCGGATGATAGCAAATACTGGTACCTTGAAGGATATGCTTTAGGCTCATTCTACGGCTACGAAGCTATCGGCTATTTCAATACGGAAGAAGAATTAGCGAACGATGCGAAACGTACCGGAACAGAACAACTGGGAGATATTAAATATCGCGATTTGAACGGTGACGGTAAAATCGATGCAGCGAACGACCGCAAAGTGATCGGTAAAGATAAGCCGTCATGGACAGGAGGTCTGAATATAAGTCTCTTCTACAAAGATTTCGACTTTTCTGCATTTTTCCAGGGAGCCTTCGATGTAGATGGTTATTATACAGGAGAATCCGCTTATGCATTCTACAATAGCGGAAAAGTACTGGAACGTCACCTGGATCGCTGGACTCCTGATAATCACAATGCCTCTTATCCTCGTATCACCAAAGATTCACAGGTAAACTTTTCAACCTCTTCTTTCTGGTTACAGGATGCATCTTATGTTCGTCTGAAAAATATTTCATTAGGATATAATATTCCGTCTGCTCTTACTCAAAAGATAGGAGTCGACAAGGTTAAAGTATACCTATCCGGTGAAAATCTATTAACATTCAGTGGTTTGGAAGGTATCGATCCCGAAGCTCCGGCTTCCAATCGCGGAGCCTATTACGGTAATGTTAAAAAGGTGTCTTTAGGTTTAAAAGTTTCATTCTAATTTCTTACGCTTAAACAGATATGAAAAAAAATATATTATCAGTTACCATATCGGCATTATTATTAAGTCTCTGCTCATGTAGCGATTTTCTGGATCGTTATCCGCAGGAAGAATTGTCTGACGGCAGTTTCTGGACAAAACCAGTCGATGCAGAGATGTTTGTTGCAGATATTTACGGGATATTACCCGGTAGCGCAAATGGAGATATAGATGGAGATATTAACTCCGATAATGCAGTACATGGCATCAAATGGGCTGCCGGAGATGTGTCAAAAGGTATTTATGATCCGGCAGGTTTCAGTTGGAGCGGAAGTTATTCTTCCATTCGTGCCTGCAATATCTTGCTGGAAAAAATAGATATGATAGAAGATTACCCGACAGCAGATAAAGAAGCTACCATCGGAGAAGCCCGTTTTCTGCGTGGTTATCTTTATTTCGAACTAATCCAGCAGTTTGGCGATGTCCCTTATGTGGAAAGCAGCCTGGCATTGGATCAGCTGGAAGGAATCACCCGTACTCCCCGCGAAGAAGTTTACAAAAAGGTAATGGAAGATTTCGACTATGCTATTGAAAAGCTACCGAAAGAATGGTCGTCCGACAAATACGGTCGTATAACAAAAGGAGCCGCTTATGCAATGAAAGCACGTGCAGCTTTGTATTACGCTGATTGGGAAGTCGCAGCAGCGGCTTCAAAGGCTGTTATCGACTCCAACCAGTATGAATTGTTCGATGCAGAAGGCACCGGAAGGTATGCCGAATTATTCTGGGAAAGCCAGGAAGCGTGTAGCGAAGCTATTCTGGTCCGCCAGTTTAACGCACCGGATAACACCAACTATATCATCGGATGGGAATGTTTCCCGACAAAAGGCTGGGGAGGTATCAACCCGACACAGAGCCTGGTAGATGCTTTCGAATGTATTGACGGCGCACCGATCAGCAAATCGTCGCTATACAAAGAAAACGATCCGTTTACAAACCGCGACCCACGTTTGGAAGTTTGCGTATTACATGATGGTGAAGAGATGTATGGTACAGTCATCAAAGTTGCTCCATTGAAGTCTAGTGGTAACACCGGTATCGCCCAGCACGGTGATGCTACGGCAACCGGTTATTATCAGCAGAAATGGTTGGATCCGAGTATCGATCCGCAATCGACAGGTTGGGATATGGGAAAGGATTGGCATGTAATTCGCTTCGCAGAAGTATTGCTGACGTATGCAGAGGCTAAAAATGAAACGACTCCTTTGGATGATTCTGCTTTCGAGGCTGTAAATCGTGTACGCCGCCGTGCCGGTATTCCCGAACTGCAAAAGACAGATGCAAGCAAACCGACATACTGCGGGACACAGGACGAGTTGCGTCAACGCATCCGTAATGAATGGCGTGTAGAGTTTGCCCTGGAAGGAGGCAAACGCCAGTGGGATATTCGCCGATGGGGTATTGCCAGCGAAGTATTGAATGCTCCTTTCCTCGGTTTAAAATACAAACTCGTAGACGACCCCAGCTCTCCCGACGGACAAAGATGTATATTGTATGAGGGTGAGAATATAAAATTAACTGGTAGCCGATATTCAGATCACAACTATGTATATCCGGTTCCTCAATCGGAAATTGACCTGAATCCTGCATTAACACAGAATTCCGGTTATTAAAAACTCAAAGGGACCTGGTTGAATCCAGGTCCCTTCTCCCAAAACGACACCTTATGAAAAACAGCCATTGGTTTCTGTTCATCTGCCTTATCGCTTCATTCATGTTTCTATTCATGGACAGCCTGGCTTATATCATACCTTACCATGAACAGCAGGAACTATTTTTATTCAGCCGTTCTTACCAGGAAAGCTATCTATATGAAAGCGGTGGGCTCGGTCGTTATATGGCAAATTTCATTACCCAGTTTTTTTACTATCCTTATGTCGGAAAAGTCATTTTCACGCTATTATTATCTTTTATTTATCTTCTTCCCTGCCTGATCTGTCAGCGGATCGAAAGACAAAATGATCCATTACATTTAGCAGTATTGATACCGTTATACTTACTGATCCAATTCGAATCTATTGATTTTAAATTTTATCATGCGTCAAATATCATTTGTTACCTGCTGATATTCTATTGTCTTTCTTTTCTCAGAAAAAGATATTTCTATTATTCCTTAATCCCCATCTCATTGATAACCGTGTTCTACCTGGGTTGGATACCTCTATTAATATCCGTTTCAGTGATTATCATCAGTGGGTTATCTGCTAAATATTTATCCCGTTTCTTTACTGACAAAAAATATTACTATTGTCTTTCTATATGCATTTGTCTGTATGCCGGCAGCACATCGTATCTGTTTATCATCAACTACAACATGAAAGAATGGTTGTTGCTTGAAGCAGAAGATCATTTAAAAAAGAAAGAATGGGAGAAAGTATTACATTGTGCCGACAAATTCCGTGGCAATAATCAGCTAATGGAATATTTCCGTAACATGGCACTTTTCCATATCGGACGTATGCCCTACGACTTATTGAAATATCCGCAAACCAAAGGAGTCGCCTCCTTATACCTTCCCTGGACAGGAGAACCCGAAAGAAGTAGATACGGTCATTATATTTATGAACAATTAGGTTATATAAATGAAGCCCACCGTTGGGCTTTCGAAGCGATGGTGGTATATGGAGAAACAGCTCCGATAATAACCAATCTGATCCGGTATAATATAGCAATTCAACGATATGGCGTTGCACACCGTTTCATCAACGTACTAAAACAATCTTTATTCTATAAACGAGACACGGAAATATACGAAAGAATGATTCGGGAAAAACAAAGTCCATTTCCAAATGCACTCTCATATAATCCGGAGGAAAAAGTCCGTTTTGCCAATATATTGAATATAGGCCCGGAGTTAAGCTATTTATGCGACCGGGATTCCTCCAATCAAATGGCGTTTGAGTATTTAATGAGCGACTTGTTACTTAGTAACCAGATTACCCGCTTTGCTGAAAACCTGGGGAGAATACGAACTTTTCCATACGCTTCTTTGCCCCGTCTATACGAAGAAGCACTCTATACTTATAAATTGGGAGTGGACAAAGAAACATATGATAAACTTGGTTTTACGATCAGCGAAGAAACGGAATACCGATTCAGAACTTACTATACTCTTTACCGGAAGAAAGAAATAAAAAAATTAAAAGAACAATTCGGAGATACCTTCTGGTATTATCTCCATTTCCTAAGTCCTTACGGTAATAAGATCATCGATAAACAATAGGTCATGAAACATACACAATACATAGTACTCATATATTCCTTATTATGGATAGTATCCGCTTGTAAACAAACAGGCGTAACACCCGACATACAAACAAGTAAATCAATAAATATCTTTCCGGACTACACGGGAGTCACCTTTCCCTCTAATATTGCCCCGCCCAATTTCCGCATCATGGAAAAAGGAGAAGAATATTATACGGAGATAGGTAATCAAAATCAAATCTATACCCGATTGAGAAGTAAACAACCATCTGTCGTTATCCCGCAAAAAAAGTGGAAAGAGCTTTTAAACGATACTACAGGAAATATGTTTTATATCCGTATTTGTATACAACAGGACAATAAATGGATACAATATCCGGATATTATAAATAATATTTCAAAATCGCCAATCGACCCGTATCTGGCTTACCGTCTCATCTATCCGGGATATGAATTATGGAATCAAATGGGAATTTACCAACGCAATTTAAGCACATACGAAGAGAGTCCGATTATCGAAAATAAATCCGTAGAAAAAGGATGTATAAACTGTCACACATTCTGTAAAAATTCGTCCGAAACCATGATGATCCACATACGTGGTAAAATGGGAGGAACGCTTATAAAGCAACAGGAAAATTTCAGCAGGCTGGATATAAAAACGCCTGAAATGAACAACGGAGGGACTTATGCCGCCTGGCATCCGGCAGGACGGTATCTGGCATTTTCAGTCAATGAAATTCAGCAATATTTCCATTCTACAGGCCCCAAAGCAATCGAAGTAGCCGATTCCGAATCAGATCTGATCATTTTAGATACAAAAACAAACCACTTAATTACCTCACCGGCAATTTATGGCAATGAGTGGATGGAAACATTCCCTGCATGGAATCCTGACGGGACTATGCTTTATTTCTGCCGAAGTAAGGCTATCGATAAAAAAACACCTCTAAGTAATATACGATATGACCTGTACAGAATCTCTTTTAATGCAGAAAAAAGAGACTTCGGCTCTCCTGAATGTGTCTATAAAGCCTCAGAAAAGGGGAAAAGCGTCTCTTTCCCCCGTATTTCACCGGATGGAAAATATCTGATGTTTACTTGTTCTGATTACGGAAACTTTTCAATCTGGCATCCGGAAAGTGAACTGTACTTATTAAATCTGGAAACAAACGAAATACGTAATATGGAAGAGGTGAACAGTACGGATGTAGATAGTTTTCATACCTGGTCGTCTACCGGCGAATGGTTCGTTTTCAGCAGCAAACGACAGGATGGTCTATGGGCTCATCCCTATATCGCCAAATTTGATACTCAAACGGGGATGGCATGCAAACCTTTCGTTTTACCTCAGGAAGACCCGGATTTTTATCTCAAATTCACTAAAACATTCAACTTGCCGGAACTGATCACTGCACCCGTAAAAAACAGAGATCAACTAATCCGTAAAACCCGGAATAATAAAGAGACAGTGAACAGAGAGGTACTTTTTCGGTAGAAAATACAATTAGTAATATCAAAAGAAATTATCCAAGAGAAGAAAAATATAAATCACTTAGTTCTAACAGAACTATTTTATAACGTCGTCACAAATATAGTATATTTTTTATTATCAATGACTAATTATATTAAAATTAATCGCGATTCATAAGGAATAAAGCCCAATATGTTAATTAATAATTATTCAATTAAGTTAATACCATACTTGTCGTTTTTTACCAATCCCCACTAATACACTGATAGGCTTTTGATTACATATTATACACCAGACATAGTTCTGTTAGAACTATGATAACCTTTAATTAGTATTAATTATTAATCAAAAAACACATGAATTACAGGTCTATGTTAAAGCAAAAACAAATTTCTTTGCTTTTAATCGCACTTGCTTTTCCTGTTTCTGTAACCACATCATCCTTGTACGCAGCTACAACAGATGTATCTATTACCCAACAGAAAAAAGCCATAAGTGGAGTCATTTTTGACGGAACAATGAATGAACCGCTGATTGGTGCCAACGTCATTGTCAAAGGTACCACCAATGGAACTGTTACAGATTTGGATGGTAAATTCACTCTGGAAGCAAATCCCAATGACATCCTGGTCATCAGCAGCATCGGTTTTAAAACTATTGAGGTCAGAGCCTCGGAAACTACCAAAGGGAAAATCCTCCTGAGTGAAGATTCACAGGCTCTGGATGAAGTTGTCATTGTCGGTTATGGTACACAAAAGAAAGTAAACCTGACTGGGGCCGTCGCTTCTGTAAGTTCTGAAGAATTGAAGGAGCGCGTAAATACGAATGTCTTGGCATCCGTACAAGGACAAGTTCCGGGCGTAACAATCATCAGCCGCCCGGGTGCAGCACCATCCATTAACTTCCGCGGCCGTGGTAACCTGGGTACCTCATCACCGCTCTTCGTGATTGACGGAGCAACTGCCGATGCTACCGTATTTTCTGCTCTTGATCCGAACACTATCGAAAGTGTATCCTTCCTGAAAGATGCCGCCTCTTCCGCTATCTACGGCTCACGTGCCGCTTATGGTGTTGTCATGGTTAAAACCAAAGGAGGTAAGGAAGGTGACCTGAAGATAAACTACAACGGATACTTCGGTGTAAAGATGGCAACCTATACACCGAAAGTTCTTAGCTCCGAATGGTATGCCCGATTGGCAAATGAAGCCGCATTAAATGACAATCCTAATGCACAAGTTCCTTATACAGATGAAATGATCCAGAAATTCCGCGACGGATCCGATCCGGACATGTACCCGAATACCAATTGGTACGATCTGGTATTGGACGATGTATCCACAATCACAAAGCATTCGCTGAGTTTCAGTGGTGGCAACAAAGTAAAATACTACACAGGTTTAGGATATACATTCGATGACAAATTCACACCGGGAGCAAACAGCAACCGTTACAACCTGACAACGAATATATCTTCCGACATCAAGTCATGGGTTTCAATGCGCGCCAACATCAATTATATCCAGGACGACAACAAATCAGATAAAGGAGGAATCAGTTACGTGGAATTACTAACCGTCCCATCCACGTATGTTGCCAAACAAAGCAACGGAGAATGGGGTAGTTATGAAGGAGGAAAACCTGCTTCTACAGTAAATATGTTACGTAACCCGTTACGCAAACAAAACCAAGGTAACTGGTCGAAAAATAAGACAACCAATACGCTTTTGAACCTGGCGCTGGACTTCAAACCCGTGAAAGGTCTTGTTTTAACCGGCGAAATGATCTATAAAGTATATGATTACAAGGGAACTACTTACGATGCCAGTACATCTAAGATCAAAGACTTCAAGACCGGGTTGGAACTGAACGGTTCACAGACAGACGAGTCGAAAATGACTTACGAATGGATCGAACATAACCGATTGACTTATAACGGACTTGCCAACTACGAATGGAGTAATGACAAACATAGCTTCAATGTATTAGCCGGTATTTCTTATGAGCATTATCAATACCAGAAACAAAAATCGTATCGCAAAAACTTCCCGACAAACAATATGACCGACCTGAATGGCGGATCAAGCGCACCGAACGACACCGGTACGGAAGGGGGTTCAAACGAAAATAAAATGCTTTCATACTTCGGACGTATCAACTACAGCTTTATGGATCGTTATCTGCTGGAAGCCAATTTACGAACAGACGGTTCTTCCCGTTTCCATAAAGATAACCGCTGGGGGATCTTCCCCTCATTCTCTGCCGGATGGCGTATCAACCAGGAAGCATTCATGCAGGATATAAGCTGGATCAATAACCTGAAACTCCGTGCTTCATGGGGTATGTTGGGTAATATTAATAATGTAGGCGACTACGATTATTTCTCCACTTATCAACAAGGTGGTAACTACAATTTTGAAGATGGCATCGTAAACGGCATTCAGGAAGCAAAACCGGCCAATGCTACTTTAGGTTGGGAAAAGGTAACCATTACAGATGTCGGTCTGGATTTCTCTATCTTCAACGGTCTGATTGACTTCACCGGCGACTACTACAATAAAGTGACCAACGATATCCTGCTAGGTTATAACGTACCTTATGAAGTAGGTATTTATAAAGACTTTAAACCTTCACAGAATATCGGTAGCGTCAGCAACAAAGGTATTGAGTTCGGTATCACACACAATAAAACAATCGGTGACTTCTCCTACTCTGTTGGTTTCAACATGAGTAAAAACTGGAATAAAGTAACAGACCTGGGTGCATCCGACCCTATTTATGAAGATCCCTGGATCAAAAAAGTAGGTTATGCAATCGGTACGTTCTACGGATGGCGCACAGATGGCTTATTAAGCCAGGAAGACATCGACAGTGGAAATTATGTAACAGACGGTATGACTCCACAGGCCGGTGACATTAAATATGTCGATAAAAACGGAGACGGAAAACTGGATGCGGAAGACAAAGACTTCCTGGCCTGCGACGTTCCGGATATTACCTATGGTATCAATGTCAACTTACGTTACAAAGGATTTGAACTTAGCGCATTCGGACAAGGTGTAAGCGGCACAAAACAGTATTTCTGGCAAGAACAGGCCTGGGCATTCTCCGACAATGCCAGTCCACGTGAATATCACCTGAAGAGATGGACATTGGATAACCCGAATCCGAACGCTGCTTATCCGAGAATTTATTCCCGTACAAGCGCACACTCGACATACAATAACCGTTTTTCCGAATATTGGTTAATGAATACCGACTATTTCCGTATCAAAACAATTACTCTCGGCTACACATTCAATAAAAAAACACTGGAAGCTCTAAAAATGGATGCCCTGAAAGTATATGTGGCAGCAGAAAATCCGTTCACGATCCGTGCAGACAAAAGAATGGAAGATTTTGACCCGGAAACCGGAAACGGCCGTGGGCAAGATACAAGAGGTGTTTCTTCTATCGCACTGGGAGTTAACCTGACATTTTAATCGATTGTAAAGAATTAGACATATGAAAAATATAAATAAACTATTCAAAAGCATTGCATTCTGTACAATAATAGGTGCAACTGTCGCAAGTTGTGATTTAGAAGTTGAGCCACCCTCAAGTATTGCTTCCGAAACATATTGGACATCGGAAAAGGATGCCTGGATGAATCTGAATGTAATTTACTCCAATACTATTCCGGGCATAGGGGTTTATGACGACACCTATTCACCCGACGCATATTGCCAGTACTCATGGGAGTCAAGCGGTTCTACTTTTCTGCAAAATGGTATGAGTGCCGCTTATGATGCCGGTTGGAACTTCGAAACAATTCGTAAAGCAAACTTATTCCTATCACAAATAGAGAATTGTCCTATGGACGAAGCATTAAAAGCACGTTTCATAGCTGAAACCCGCGTAATGAGGGCATGGCAATATCTGTCGCTTACACAAACTTTCGGAAAAGTACCTCTGATCACGGAAGTACTTCCCTATGATGCTGAAAATGTGACACGTGATGAAATAAGCGTTATCCGTGAATTTATCATGAAGGAACTGACAGAAGGGGCAGCAGGTTTACCTGAAAAATATACAGGAGGTTATCCGAATGAAAAAGGCCGTATCACCAAATATGCAGCATTGTCCCTAAAGGCCAGAGCCGCATTGAATTTCGGAGACTATGCAACTGCAGAAAGTACAGCAAAAGAGATAATGGATAAAGGAGGTTTCTCTTTATTCCGCATCTCTTCATTAAACGAAGCGCAGCAGAAAGAAGCCGATGAAATGGATCTGTATATTGATTTCACCAAATTCAATATCGACAAAGAAAAATTCGTAAAGGGTATGTTCAGCTACGAAGCGCTGTGGCACACAGAGAATGGCAATACGGACAACCCCGAATATATCATGACCCGTCAATATGCCGCATCCGACTGGGATTATCAGGACATGGTACGATATACGAGTATGCGCCCCAACCAGCTGGGCGGATGGTCCTCCGTCACTCCTACCCAGAATCTGGTTGACTCATATTGGGCTGTAGATGGTAGCAAACCCAACCTTCCTTCCAAAACAGAACGTGCCGCCAACTATACGGAACTGAGAAAAGAAGCGGATGAATTTATTGCTACGGACAATAAAAATACTTTCCGTCTTTTTGTCGAAAATAAAGTAAAAAGCGGAGAGATCAGGAATGAAAAATACATCAGCGAATATCGTAACCGCGACAGCCGCTTGTATGTCTCCATTATGCTGCCTTTCAAAGGATGGTATGAAACGAATTACGGAACAGATTTTGCCTACGAATGGATAAAAGGAGGTAACAATGAATCTAAAACAGGATTCAACTTCCGCAAAACATTGTCTCTGGAAAATGACCCGTCCGGATACGGACAGGCCACAGGCGATTATCCTTGCATCCGTTATGCGGAAATCCTGCTGATCTTTGCAGAAGCCAGAACGCAGACAACCAGTTTCGACGGACAAGTACAGGCTGCACTGAACGAACTACGCGACCGTTGCGGGATGCCGAACGTCCCGACCTCTTTGTCAAAAGAACAGGGGCTTGAATTAATCCGCAACGAACGCAGGATCGAACTGGCTGCCGAAGGTTTCCGCCTGGATGATATAATCCGTTATGGTGCCGCCTATTGTAGAGAGCAGATCAATAATGTGGATATTACCATGCCGGACGGAGAAAAAGTGATCACAATGAAATGGGATGACCGTATGCTATTGAAAGCCATACCTCAATCTGCCATCGATTTGAATCCTCTTCTGAAGACTGATCAGAATCCGGGGTATTAACATCTGAAGCAGTGGATAAGAAGGATCCGGTAATGCCGAAATAATAAAGAAACAGTAAGTTGGGAAACAAAATTATTATTATCTTCGCCCCAAATTAACTACAAATAATTTAAAATTCATGAAGAAAAAAAGTTTAACATTATTAGTGGCTACAACCTTGGCCAGCAGTGTTCTATTTTCATCTTGCATCGGATCATTCGGCTTGACAAACAAACTATTGGATTGGAACAGAAATATCGACAGTAAGTTCGTCAACGAATTAGTATTTATCGCTTTCTGGATTGTCCCCGTTTATGAAATCTCAGCTCTTGCAGATATACTGGTTCTGAACTCTATCGAATTCTGGAGCGGAAACAATCCTGTTGCAGATGCAGGAACCGTAAAGACAATCAACGGAAAAGACGGTGTATATACTGTCGAAACCAAGAAAGACGGATATCATATCCAAAAAGAAGGTGAAGAAAAAGCAATCGACCTTGTATTCAACGAAACAGACAAGAGCTGGAGCGTGGAAGCCGATGGCGAAGCGACTAAACTGTTAAAGTTTACTGATAACGACGAAGTGGTCATGTATTTGCCGGACGGTAAAGAAATGAACGTAGAATTGAATCAGGCAGGCGTTCTGGCATTCCGTCAGGTAGTTGAAGGCTACTCTTATTACGCTGCTAAATAAAAATACAACACTTAAAATGGGAGACTGGTAATTGGTATGTACATATAATTACCGGCCTCCCATTTTCAATAAGATACTACCAACCTAAATAAATACAAATGAAACACTCGATTAAGAAAGCAATGCTCACCGGAGCATTCGGTTGCTTCCTTCTGGGTACTGCTTTTGCTGCTCATGCGACAGCCTCCCCGGATACGAAGCCGTACTGGCAGGACATTCAGGTCGTTGCCGTAAACAAAGAACTGCCGCGCAGCTCGTTCATGACGTATGGCGACCGTTCGACAGCTCTCACTTCCAGTTTTGAAAAGAGTCCCTACTATTCATTACTGAACGGAACCTGGAAATTCTATTTTGTAGATTCATACAAGGATCTTCCGGCAAATATCACTGACCCATCCACCAGCACAGCTTCCTGGGATGATATTACCGTACCGGGAAACTGGGAACTTCAGGGACATGGTACAGCCATCTATACCAACCATGGCTATGAATTCAAACCACGTAATCCGCAACCTCCGCTATTACCAGAAACAAATCCGGTAGGTGTTTACCGCCGCGACTTCGAGATCCCGGCAAACTGGGACGGACGCGATGTGTATCTGCATATCTCCGGAGCAAAATCGGGAGTTTATGTGTATGTCAACGGAAAAGAAGTAGGTTATAGTGAAGACTCCAAGAACCCGGCAGAGTTCCTGATCAATAACTATCTGCAACCGGGAAAAAATGTATTGACACTGAAGATATTCAGATGGAGTACCGGTTCTTATCTGGAATGCCAGGACTTCTGGCGTATCAGCGGTATTGAACGTGACGTATTCCTGTGGTCACAGCCCAAGATTGCGGTAAATGATTTCCGCGTGATCTCTACCCTGGACGATACGTACAAGAATGGTATCTTCAATCTGGCTGTAGACATCAAAAACCATACGAAAGAAGCAAAAGACATCACCGTATCTTACGAACTGCTGGATACAAAAGGTCAGACTGTTGCCACAGCAGATAATAAGCTGTGGGTCGGAGCTAACAGCATCAAGACTGCCTCTTTTGAAAAAAATTTAAATGACGTAGCTACCTGGAGTGCCGAACATCCGAACCTTTACAAGTTATTGATGACTGTAAAGGAAGATGGTAAAGTAACCGAAGTTATCCCGTACAACGTCGGTTTCCGCCGCATCGAGATCAAACCGATTGACCAGATCGCAGGTAACGGCAAACCGTACACCGTACTGTTGTTCAACGGACAACCGATCAAGTTCAAAGGGGTGAATATCCACGAACACAATCCCCTGACCGGTCATTATGTGACAGAGGAACTGATGCGTAAAGACTTCGAACTGATGAAAAAGAACAACATCAACTCGGTTCGTTTGTGCCACTACCCACAGGACCGCCGGTTCTATGAGCTTTGCGACGAATACGGATTGTATGTGTATGATGAAGCAAATGTCGAATCGCACGGTATGTATTACAGCCTGAGCAAAGGCGGTTCACTGGGTAACAACCCGGAATGGCTGTTGCCGCACATGGATCGTACAATGAATATGTATGAACGTAACAAGAACTACCCGTCAGTAACTATCTGGTCGCTGGGTAACGAAGCCGGTAACGGATATAACTTCTATCAGACTTACCTTTACCTGAAAAACAAAGAAAAAGGTTTGATGGACCGTCCGGTCAACTACGAACGTGCCCTTTGGGAATGGAATACGGATATGTATGTTCCTCAGTATCCGAGTGCCGGATGGCTGGAAGAGATCGGTGCAAAAGGCAGCGACCGTCCGGTTGCTCCGTCCGAATATGCTCACGCAATGGGTAACTCGACAGGTAACCTTTGGGGACAGTGGAAAGCTATCTACAAATATCCGAACCTTCAGGGTGGCTGGATCTGGGACTGGGTAGATCAGGGTATTCTTGTAAAAGACGAAAACGGAAAAGAGTATTATGCTTATGGCGGTGACTTCGGTAAAGATATGCCCAGCGACGGAAACTTCCTTTGCAACGGCCTCGTCAATCCGGACCGTACCCCGCATCCGGCAATAGCAGAAGTGAAATTTACGCATCAGAATGTCGGTTTCGAAGCTGTTAATGCAGCAACCGGTGTATTCAAGATCACAAACCGTTTCTACTTCACCAACCTGAAAGATTATATGATCACCTATACCGTAAAGGCCAACAACAAAGTAATCAAGAGTAATAAAGTTTCACTCGACCTGGCTCCGCAGGCTTCACAGGAAATCACTGTTCCTGTAGCCGATTTGAAACCACAGGCCGGTACCGATTATCTGGTTGACTTTGTCGTTACTTCCACAAAACAGGAAGGTGTTATTCCGGCAGGTTACGATATCGCACAGGATCAGTTCCGTTTGCCTATCGAAGCCGAAAAGGTAGCTTATAAGGCAGGTGGTCCTAAACTGACTGTATCTGAAGAGGGAGATAATGTAAAAGTAGCTTCTTCTAAAGTCAACTTCGTATTCGATAAAAAAGCTGGTGTCGTTACTTCTTATAAAGTAGGCGGAACAGAATATTTCAACGAAGGTTTCGGTATCCAGCCGAACTTCTGGCGTGCACCTAACGATAACGACTACGGAAGCGGTGACCCGAAACGTTTGGAAATATGGGAACTATCCAGCCGCAACTTCAACGTGACGAATGCTTCTGCCGAGATCGTCGACGGTAATGCGATCGTAAACGTCGATTATAAATTACCGGCCGGCAACCAGTTCCTGATCACTTACAAGATCTATCCTGACGGTGTTATGAATGTAGCTACTCATTTCACTCCGGCTCATCTGGATGGCGTGAAGATCGGTATTTCCGAAGCAACTGCCACGGCAACATTCTCCCCGGGTCGTGATAAGGTAAGCGGTCGCGACAAGATGGTCGTTCCCCGTATCGGTGTTCGTTTCCGTCTGCCGGTTACGATGGATCAGCTGGAATACTTCGGACGCGGTCCGCTGGAAAATTATTGGGACCGTAAAGCCGGTTACATGATCGGACAGTATAAGAGTACGGCTGAAGAGCAGTATTTCCCCTATGTTCGTCCGCAGGAAAACGGTCATCATTGCGATACCCGCTGGATCACTTTAGGCGGCAAAGGCAAGAACTTGTTGATCGTTGCCGACGATAAAATGGAATTTAATGCGATGCGTAATTCCGTGGAAGATTTCGATGCCGGAAAGACTACCAACCGTCCGTACCAGTGGAACAACTTCACACAGGAAGAGATCGACAACCGTCCGAACCTCGGCCCGTACGACAAACCTCGCCAGACACACATCAACGATATTACTCCGCGTAACTTCGTAGAAGTATGTGTCGACCTGAAACAACAGGGATTAGCCGGTTATGACAGCTGGTATTCTCGTCCGGAACCTGAATACACTTTACCTGCCGACCAGGAATACAAGTGGGGCTTCACTTTAATCCCGGCTTCAAATGCGAACAGTGCACAAAAGAAAGCGGGTTATAGCTACAAATAAATAAGTGCCAATATAAACAGGAAAGCGGTCTCCGATTAATGGGGCCGCTTTTTTATTTGCCATATCTACAATGTAAAGCCAAACCTCATCTGTGAATAAACGGGACACATCAACACAACAAAAGTTTTTCAAAATAATTTCTTCATTCCTTCATCTGTAGCTTAATCGATTGATTACCGATATATTACAATGAATGATTTTGGGACAGCATGAAGGTTATGATCTTTCTTTTGGAAAAACACTTCATATTTCTGCTTAAAGTCAGTACTATTCCGGTTGAATCTGTTCGGCAAAGAGTAGCATCTAAATAACAAACAACAAGTAAAGAACTAATTACTTATTACTCCGAAAGTTATTAACTTTCTATTGTTTGTCATCTGTCGAACGCTTATTCGACAGCAGTCTTCCAAGCGTTTGCCAACTGTCAAACAAGCGTCCGACAAATGGGAAACAGAAAAAGAGATATAATAACGGACCTAAGAGATTACCGGATGTATGCTAGAATACTATAAGTTTACAGACAATCCTTCGAAAGAAACCTACTCCTTTTACAGCATCGAATAATATCATCTATGAATAAAAAAAAATCAAAAATAAAGGAAGCATCCTTCATCTTAATTAAATACCTTCATCTATAAAGATTAATAATCAGCAAATTACGTAGCAGATGAAGGAATGAAGAAATTATTGTGAAAAACTTTTGTTGATATGTTTAAGATCACATCATGAAACTATATAAAGCCAGCCGTATATCCGAATAACGGAATATATACCCGGCAGAAAGTAGCCGGGCAGGATAAGCCTGCTGTCCTTTGGTGACCACCTCCGCACCTTCCCCATATACATATTGGAAAACTTTCCGGGGAATAGTCAACCATGCCGGACGATGCATCACCTCGGCGGTAACTTTTGTAAAAGCCCGGTTTGTCAAAGGTTGGGGAGCAACGAGATTCACGATTCCCGACAAATCCTTATGATCGATAATAAACTGAATGGCATGCAAAACATCTTCTATATGTATCCAGGAGAACCCTTGTTTTCCGGAAGCAATCTTTCCGCCGACAAAGAAACGGAACGGCAACAACATCTTAGGCAACGCGCCTCCGTCTTTCGCCAGAACAACCCCGAAACGTGCAATAACCAGCCGGATATCTCTCGATAACTTCTGCGCCTCATCTTCCCAACGGATACAGACATCAGCCAGGAAACCCGTTCCTTCCGACGTACTGCTCTCCGAATAAATACCCTTATCCGGATAAATACCGACGGCAGAAGCAGAGATGAACACTTCCGGCTTCACCTCCATCCCATTGATGATCGAAACCAATCGCCGGGTCGTATGGATACGGCTGTTCAGTATTTTACGCTTGGCTTTCCGGGTCCAGCGCTGGTTGATAGTAGCTCCCGCCAGATTGATTACGACATTGCATCCGGTCAGTGCCTGCCTCAGTTTCTCATCCGACCTCGAACGGAACATCGAATGTTTCAAAGGGACAACAACATTTCCTCCGACAGATAAAAACTCTGTCAGATGCCGTCCTATAAAACCTGAATTACCGCTGATTGCAATTCTCATCTCCTTCTTCATCTATTTATTATTCAATAATAAAACAAGAAGGATTGATTGTTTGTTGTAACTAATTGGATGACAATTGTATTAAAGGTTGTAATTCTTGTTCAAAAATATCTTTACTGATGATACGGTAATGCGGAGAGTAAGTATCTTCGAACACTTTACTGTGATGACCGACATATTCACCCCGGTTCAAACGGTCGTCGATCTCTTTCCTATCACTTTCATAGTCCGGCAAGGTAAGCTCCATCGAACGGATAATTGCTTCAATCCGGTTCCATTCTTTTTGCCATTCGGCAACGGTCACAGGCCGGATTCCGTTCACACTACGGATAAATGCATCAAAAAAGGTCTGGTAAGGAATTTGCCCGTTCTTTATGACGGACAGGTTTACCCGGTAGAAGTTGCCTTCCCAACCGGTCGGCTCTGCCAGTTCACCTTCTGTTTCCGTATAAGAAGCCATTTCACGGCGCAAATAATTTCCGGCAGCAGTCGTATCGCTGATAATATGTCCGGGACCGAACTTATCCTGAAAGAAATTCTTATACAGATCTTTCAGCGTCGATTTCGGATAAGCCTGCATCTGCCGTTCGACAGCCGTACGGACGGCTTTATCAAAATCAACCTTCTCCGCAGCGGAAACCCACAGGCAGAGAAGGCAGAAAAAGGATATAAGCAGATTTCGTTTCATGCTTATTTGATTACATCTTTTAAAGTATTATGCAATTCTTCACCTGTGATATTCTTGGCAATGATCACACCGTCAGGATCCAGCAAAACATTAGCCGGAATGCCACGGACACCATACAAGGCCGGTATTTCCGAATCCCAGTATTTCAGGTCGGATACATGCGTCCAGGTCAGGTTATCATCAGCAATGGCCTTCAGCCATTTATCTTTATTATTATCCAGGGAAATACCGATGATCGTGAAATTCTTATCCTTGTAATCCTGGAATGCTTTCACGACATTCGGATTCTCGCGACGGCAAGGAGGACACCAGGATGCCCAGAAGTCCAACAAAACATATTTACCACGGAAGTCGGACAAGGAAACAGCTACTCCAGCCGTATCCGGTAAAGAGAACTCAGGTGCCGTCTTACCGATCTGTACGTTTTCCAATTGACCGATGATGCCATCCAGATCCTTCACATAAGGACAGTTAGCCAAAGCCGGAGAGATTTTGGAACGAGTAGCCTTCAACTGATCCAGCGGTAGCTGATACGTAAAGTAACGGTACAGATAGAAAACGGCAGCCGGAGAGTCAGGATATTTGCTGATCAGGCTATCGATATCGAACCCGTTCTCAAAGACCTTGCTCTGGTTCTCCTGGAAAATCACATTAACAGGAGAATTCTGAACGATAATTGTCTCACCGTCATTACCGATCGTTACATCCATAGTAGTGTTCTCAACAAAGAGTTGTACCGGATAATTCATATCCTCGGTAGCCAGACCATACAACAGAGGCTGGTCTACTTCACCTTTGAAGGTAAATTTACCATCCTTGATCTCGGCTGTATCCACATCAAAGAACATTTTATTACGGAAGGATTTCAGATAGATCTTGCCATCAGGCATATTCTCCACTACTCCGTTTATTACATAACCTTTGGGTGTTTCCTGACAGCTAGCCAACAGGAACAACGCCATAACCATCATTACAAATTGCTTCATTTTTGCTTTGTTTATTGTTTAGTATCGGGATGATGATATCTTCCTTTCTTCAGGGTAATCTTACCATATTCGATGGCACGAACCGGACAGCGATGGATACAAGCGACACATTGTACACAGGTATCAGACCAGACAGGTCTCCCGCCGGTCAGCGTAATCGTTCCGGTCGGACAAACCCGCTCACACAGGCCGCATGAGATACAGTCATCCGTCACCCGAAAAGAATTCTTCCCTATGGCAAAGTTAGTAAAAAGAGGATATATCCAGTAGCTTTTCAGTCCCGGCAGGCTTCCTTTCTTGTATAAATTAACGTTTTTACCATCCCGAATAGCGGCAACAATAGCATCGACAGCCGAAGGGGCGTCTTTCAGTTTCTCTTGTTCCACCTCTTTGCTATCGACATCGAAACCCGGTAACAGGATATAATTGTTCGGCATAATGACAGAGTAACTATCGGTCAGTATAAGACCTTTCTTTTTCAGTACTTTCCGCATTATATCATCCGTATAGCCACATTCGTCGCCACAGGTTGAGATAGAATAAACCGGTTGTTTATCGTATCCGGTCAGCTTCAAACCAGAGATAAAGCGAGTTACAGGAACAGCTGGTCCCCAGGAATGCACCGGGTAAACGAACAGCACTTTCTCGTCTTCCCTGAGCGGACAGACAAATTCCTTTTTACCTGTTTTTAACTCCTCTGCTATCGAAACAACAGGCTCTCCCAAAGCAATGCCCAAAGCATTCGCAACCCAACGGGAGTTCCCGGTTCCTGAAAAGTAAAATATCATACGTGTATTTCTTATTTGGTTACAAATGTAAATATAATTCAGAATTAATGCCTTATCTTTGTCAGATAAGAAAACCTAAAGCAAGCAATTATGAATACAACGGAATTAAATTTACGGAAACAAAATCTTATTGAACTCGTCGGCTCTTCTGATGAAGAAGTAATTTACGAGATCGAAAAATGTATTGAAGAAAGAAAAAGCAGATCTAACATTCATTCAAATAAGGCATATTCTATCCCTGCAAATGATAACAATACATTAGCAGAACCCAAATTCAATACTCGGTACGGACATCGTTTTACACAAGAGGAACTGATAGCAACAGTCAACAAAGCTTATCAGGAAGCACAAAACGGCGAATGTATCAGTAATGAGGAAATGCATAAAGAAATGGAAGCATGGCTAAAAGAATAAGATGGGTATTAACTTCGCAGTCCGATATTAAACAAATTGCACGCTTCTACACTCCCCTAAGCCAACCATATACAACTAAGCTCATCCAGTTACTTATGGCTTCTGTAGACTTACTGGAAACAAATTCCCAATTAGGTTTTGTAGAGCCATTGCTGGAAAGTTGTCCTGTTTGTTATCGCTCACTTGTTGTCGGATATTATAAAATTATTTACTGGATTGACAGAGAGATTATTTACATAGCTCATATATTCGATTGCAGACAGTCACCGGACAAGTTGAAAGAAATAACTGGAATATAAAATATAATTCAGAATTAATACCTTATATTTGTCATGCTAGTAAACCAAATAAGAAATATTATGACTACAATGGAATTAAATTTACGGAAACAATGTTTCACCGAGTTCATCCTCTCGATGAGTGAAGAGGAGTTTACAGAGTTGGAGAATTATGCAAAAACTTTACAGCAAAGGAAACTTACATCTAAAAGTAAACCATATCCTTGGGCTGTATCTGAAGAAGAATTAACCTCATGTGTCAGAGAAGCAAGAGAAGATGTTCTGTATGGACGTTGCATTTCGGATGAAGATTTAACTGAAGAGATGAAAAAATGGTAAAACTGGCATGGACTACTTGTGCCAGGAAACAATTAAAGAATATCAAACTATATTACAAAGACATAGCAAGTGAGACTGTTGCTATGTCTATTATCCTGCAAATTCAGCAAACGGCACAACGATTGATCAATCAACCTTATCTAGGTAAGATAGAAACTGCGTTAGTAAATGAACCTGAAGGCTTTCGCTCTATTATCGAAGGAAACTATAAAATAGTCTACTGGATTGATAAAAATACGATACGTATTATTACTGTATTTGATACCAGACAAGCTCCCGAGAAATTGAAGAGCTTGATCAATTCATAAAAAGAAATCCCCGGAAAGCAAATACCGGGGATTCTTTATTATATACTTTACATCTCCACATCCCAAACCCCGGCACTCTTCTCTAACTCCACAAGCGCTGTACAATAATTGAACAAAGTCTCTATATATTGTGCCTGCACATCATCATACGTCCGTTGGGCATCCAGGACCTCCAGCAGGGAGACTTCTCCCCGGTTATAGCTATAGATCTTCCCGTCGATCACTTCCTGGGCTGCATGAAGCATGCCATTCTCATAATGACTGACCTGCACCGTCAAAGACTGATAACTGCGGTAAGCCTGCATCACTTCCGTCTGTACCTGTAATAAAGCCTGCTGATACTGCGTTTCCGCCTGCTGTTCACGGAAACGGGCTGCACGCACCGCCCCTTTATTAAAGTTGGAAAACTTCAGGGGAATAGCGATCCCCGCTGTCACCCCCGTAAAGGGAGGAGCCGGAGCTTCTTCATTATGTACCCGGGCATTCTTGCTTACAGCGATGGAAAGGTCTACATCCGTATTCCGTTCCCGCCGTGTCACTTTCAGGGCACGGGCAGCTACTTCCTTATTCTTCAGGGCAGCCACCAGATCGGCACGGTTGATGGAAGCAGTAGAGATCAGGTCGGCAAGCACAAAATCGCGGGATGACAGATGCAGCGAAGCCTCCGGAATATATAAGGTATCCCGGGCAACCGAACCGGTCAGCAGGTTCAGATTAGAGAAAGCGTTATGCAAATCAGTTTCCGCCTGTAATAATTCATTCTTCAGGATACCAGCCTCCAGACGGCTTTGCGTAGCATCGATCTCCATAATCTTCCCTAAAGTGAAACGAACACTGTCACTTTCCGCCAACTGGCGGATATTCTCATAAGCATTCTGCTTCACCTTATACAATTCATATTGTTTCAACGCCTCCAGGTAAGAGACCGTAGCATCGGCACGCAGGTTGCGGAAGTAATCGGCAAGGAGCGCCTTTGTCAATTCACTTTCACTCCGGGCAAGGGCTATATTCGCTCCCCGTTTCCCGAAAGAAAACGTTTTGCTCAGTTCTACCTCTACTCCTTCTCCCATCTGCAAGCTTCCGTTCTCATTATTGAAATACGATACGGAAAGGTTCGGGTCGTTGAAGACTTTCGAAGCAACGACCTCCGCTTCGGAAACATCCATATTCAGACGTTCGGCTGCATACTCCAGGTTCCCTTCCGTTACCTTCTCCATATAATTGCGGTAAGAGAGGGGAACCATCTGCTGGGCACTCCCTGCCAAACTTCCGGCAAGCAGGCACATAGTAATATATTGTCGCATATCTTTTATTCTTTTTATCTGCAATTTCTAATTTATTTAAGCTGTCGGCTCTTCCGAATTAACAGCTCCCGCATCTTCATCTAAATAGTGCTTTTCCACCAGATAATACAAAGCAGGAAGTACATAAAGCGTAATAACGGTCGCAAACAGCAGCCCATAGACAATCACCGTTGCCAGCGGACGCTGCACATCGGAACCGATACCTGTACTCAAGGAAGCTGGTAACAATCCCAATACAGCTACCGTTGCCGTCATCAGGATCGGACGGAAACGGTGTTTCGCCCCGGTAATAATGGACTGCTTGAAACCCCGGTCGCGGCTACGCAGGTTATTGATATGGGAGATCATAATCACACCATTCTGAATCGCCACACCGATCAACGCAATAAAACCGACGGCAGAAGACACATTCAGCGTCATCCCCCGCACATTCAACGCCAACATGCCGCCGAAAAGAGCCAAAGGAACCACGCACATCATCAAAGCTGCCTGACGGAACTTTCCACAGGCGGCAAACAGCAACAACAGCATGATACCTAAAGCCAGAGGCACGACTGCCGCCAAACGTTTATAGGCACGGTTCTGATTCTCGAACTGTCCTGCCCATTGCAGATGAACGGTATCATGATTATAGGATACCTCTTTGTCGATCAGCCGGTTCGCCTTATTCAGAAACTCGGTCAGGTCAACGCCACGCAGGTTGATATGGATAGTCAGATGGCGTTTGTTCATCTCACGGGAAATGGTACTGGCACCGGTTGTCATTTTCACCTCTGCCACCTGCGAAAGCGGTATCTTCGCTCCTGCCCCGTTAGTAAGCAACAGATTACCGATACTTTCGGGCGTATCACGACTGGCATCGTCAAAACGGCAGATCACGTCGTAACTTTTGCTTCCGACAAATATCTGTGAGATAGCCTTTCCTCCGATCGCCAGCTCGATCATATCGGCTACATCGGAAAAGTTCAGTCCGTATTGCGCGATACGGTCACGGTCGGCGACTATTTGCAACTGAGGTAACGGCGGTTCCTGGTCAATAGCTACGTCAGCAGCTCCGGGAATCGCACGCAGTACATTTACCACTTTGTCGGCTATATGGCGGGTATCGGTAATATCATCGCCATAGACTTTGATTGCCAGGTCACTATGGGCACCGGCTATCTGGTCCATTACCATATCGATGATCGGTTGCGAGAAGCTGACAGTATAGCCGGGCATGGTCGACAACGTTTCCGACATTTCCTCGATCAGGTCTGCCTTTGTCTTGCCGAACTTCCAGGTGTCGTAGGGTTTCAGACCTACTCCGCATTCGATATGGGAAAGAGAGAAAGCCTCTGCTCCCTCATCATCACGACCTACCTGGGTCATTACATAAGAGACTTCATCAAACTGTTTCACCGCTTTACGCAACTCCGCTCCCATCTCTTTCGACTTCTCGATCGAAATACCCGGAGGCAACTGCACCTGAATCCAGATAGCTCCTTCATCAAGCGGCGGCAGGAAGTCTTTTCCAACCGTATAACTCAAGACACCGGCAGCAACCAGTATAACCAATAACGGCAGTAATACCCGCTTAGGTTTATCCAGCAAAGCGACGATCTGTCTGTGATAGATCTCTCCCAACTTCTCCAGCCAGCGGTTATGATATATCTTACGCGGTTTGCGATAAGCATAAAAAGCCAGTCCCGGTATCAGGAACAAAGCGACAGCCAGAGCACCCAACAAAGCATATCCTACGGTGTAAGCCATCGGCGTAAACAGTTTTTTTTCGATATGTTCGAAAGCAAACAGGGGAAGATAAGCCGTTATGATAATTAATGTAGAGAAAAAGATCGGACGGGCAACTTCTGTCGTACGGCGCAGGATGGAATCTTCAGTCAGTATCTCGTCCGGATGCCGTTCGCGCTTCTTCAGGATAGTTTCCATCATCACGATCGCTCCGTCCACCAAAATACCGAAATCGATAGCACCCAACGAAAGCAGGTTGGCAGGAATATCCGTCAGGTGCATCAGGATAAAGGCGATCAACAAGGATAACGGAATGGTAAGTGCTACCAATAAAGCGCCACGCCAGTTCCCTAAAAACAGGATCAGAACCAACACCACCAGCACCATTCCCTCGAACAGTGTGTGGGATACGGTATGCAAGGTCATATCAACCAAATTCGTACGATCCATAAAGACATGCAGGCGGGTTCCTTCAGGTAGGGTCTCATTATTCAGTTCGTCCACAGCCAGATGCACACCTTCCAGCACCTTAGACGGATTCTCGCCGCGAAGCATCTGAACAATACCTTCCACACCATCCGAATGATCACGCACGCCGTCGAAGAAACCCAGTACGCCCTTGCGTTCCAGATTCCCGTACTTCAATGTTCCCAGATCGTCGAGATAGACAGGTATACCATTCTCGGTTTTGATAACAATACGCCCCAGGTCTGTCAGGTCTTTTACCAGACCGATACCACGGATCACGTAACTCAGGTCGCCCCGACTCAACATGCTGCCGCCGGCATTTACGTTATTTTTTTCGATCTTCTCGGTGATATCGCCCAATGTCACATTATATTGTTCCATCTTATGTGGATTCACTTCTATCTGATACTGTGTAGTAATACCGCCATAGTTACTGACATCGGCAACCCCTGTCACTTGTTTCAAACGGGGAATGATCACCCACTTATGCAGGTCGGTCAGCTCACGCAGATCCAGCCGGTCACTTTCCAGTACATACCGGAAAATCTCGCCGGTAGGTGAAGTCAGCGGGTTCAATCCCGGAACCGCATCGTAAGGTAGTTCCACGTCGACCAGACGTTCCTGCACACGCTGGCGTGCCCAGTAATCGTCGATACCGTCGTCGAACACCAGCACGACAGTAGACAGTCCGAAGGTATTCTTACTTCGCATCACATTCAGCCCCGGCATGCCGTTCATCGCCCTCTCGATAGGGATACTGATCTGTTGTTCGATCTCTTCGGCAGCCAGTCCGGGAACCTGTGTTACAACCTGTACGGTGGTATCGGCAATATCCGGATAGGCGTCAATCGCCAGGTTCGTCCACGAATAATATCCTACTACGGCAAGAAACAGGAATAGCACGAACATCAGACCCCGCCGATGTATCGCCATATAAATTATCTTCTTCATAGGATCTACCGGGCATCAAGTAAATAAAAAGCTCCCGTACTTACAATCGTATCTCCGGGTGTCAGTCCGGAAAGAATCACCGTCTTGCCGTCTTCCGTAACAGAAGTAGAAACTTTCTGTTTCCGGTAACAATTATTACCCAGAGCAAGCAAAACATAAGCACTCTCCTCTTCCTGCAGAATAGCCGAAGTCGGGATACGGATCACCTCCGTACTGCGGTCGCACAATTTGACCGTCCCATACATAGCCGGTTTCATCAGACGCGAACTGTTATCACATTCGATCAAAACCTCTACCGAACGGGTGTCTTCGTCCAGCATTTCACTGACATGATAGATCTTTCCTGAAAACGGCTGGTCAGGCATAGCCAGCAAACGGACTTCAACACTGTCGAGTGCCTGTATCATCCCCATATCCTTTTCTTTCACATGGGCAGCGACCCATACTTTACTCAGGTTAGCTATCACCGCCACCGGTTCGGCATCTTCCTTGATATACTGGCCGATCACGATACGGTCGGTCACGATCTCACCTGCTATCGGTGAACGAACGATCAGAGGTTGTCCCAGCACCAGTTCGTCCGGCTCTATCTGGAACACCTTCAGGGCGGCTACCGCATTCTCATAATCTTTTTTCTTCAGTTCGTAATTGACTTCCGCCTCCTCCAGTTCTTTCTGTACGCCGACTTTGTTCTGCAACAGGTCCTTTTCACGTTTCAGGCTTTTCAGAGCCAGTTCCATCTCTTGCTTGGCCTGGTAATATGCCTTCCCTGTTTCAAAGAAATCCGGCGAACTTATCTCAAAAACCGGACTTCCGGGTATTACCTTCTGTCCCAGGCGTACGAATGATTTGGATATACGTCCGGCAAAAGGAGAAGCGATCTCCGCATAATTGGACGGAATAGCCTTCACGACACCGGAAGTGGTAAACTCCAGGCGGTAAGATTCTTTCTTTACAACGTCGGTTTTCAACCGGGATAAGATAGGTGATTTATCCCCTATTTGTATCGTGTCGCCATGCAAAGTTACAGCAATAGCAACCTCATCGTCCTGTTTATTATGGTTACAGGAACATAATACCATTGCCGGAAGCAATAGTAATAGTAATTGTTTCATATTGATTTTCTTGTATTAAATAATTCTGTTTTTCGTTACTGGTAAATTATTTAATACAGAAAGGAGGGGCACGAAGATTGATGTTACGTACAAGACGTACAGGGGTTATATACTTGTGTTGTTGAATAAACACGGCAAGAAGTACCCAAGCTGTTGCCAATGCAAAACACAAGGCAGCGGCTTCCAACATAATATCATCCAATTCCTGGATCGTATTGAAAGCAGTCGAGCTATGTGTATGATGAGGCAAACCGTCCGCTCCCGGCAGGAAGGGATGGGAATGGGTAATAGAATAGGTCGGGAAATAATGGGTATGGGTAAACGCAGTACCACCTACATAGTAACTCATAAAGAGTACTACCAGCAGATATTTCGCTATAGCCATACAGATTGATTTCACACGCTCCCGATTTGGTTACAAAGGTATCTATTTATTTTGGTAATACTTTTACAAATGTGTAACGATTCTGTTATTATTTCCCGTATTTCATTTGGTACACGTTGATTTTATCCATTAATTTGTAATACTTAAAACAAACACTGATATGAAAAGGACTATACTTCTCTTTGCGACCATGGCCTGTATGACCATATCATCTCTTCCGGCACAGGATGCCACCGTAAACAAAATCATAGAAACCGCACGAACGGACAACCGGGTCATGAACCATCTGGATATTCTGACCAACCGTTTCGGCGGACGCCCGATCGGCTCCGATGCGTACGACAACGCCACCGAATGGGTAGCCTCCAAGTTCAAAGAATGGGGACTGGAAGTTGAACTGCAGGAAGCTGGCACACTGCCGATAGGCTTCAACCGCGGACCGTGGTTCGGCAAGCTACTCGGCGAGAATGGCATGGATCTGCACTTTGTTACCCCCTCCTACACCTCCGGCACAAAAGGTCTCCAACGGGGACACGTCTTGATGGAACCTCTTACACAAGCCGAGTTCGACCGGATGAAAGGCCAGTTGAAAGGTGCCTGGGTATTGGTAAACGGTAAAAGTAACGGCTGGCCTATCAACACCTCGGAAGTAGCCGACTATCAGCGTGCCGGTACCATTGCAGAAAACAACACAATTGCTCAAAAGAACCAGGAGATTATGAGAGATAATTGGGAAAATAAAAAGAACACCTCATTGCTACCTCTCAACGAAGAAGAGCCCGCTCTTTTCTACAAGGAGATGTGCGAAGCTGGTGTCTTAGGCTTTATCCAATCGGCTCCTGTTCCACTCCGTGCACTTTATGATAAGAACGTCGTATTCGATCAGGAAATGACAATAGAAAAACTCCCGACAGTTCCCGATATTAAGCTAGATGAACATCAATATGCCACCATTAAACAGATGGTAAAAGAACGCCGTTCTTTCATGCTCGAATTCGATATACGTAACCATTTCCGTCTGGGACCGGTAAAATATTACAATGTAATAGGTTCCATCAAAGGAAGCAAATATCCCGGAGAATATGTTATGTTAAGCGGCCACCTCGACTCTTTTGATGTGGGAACAGGCGGTGTAGACGATGGTTCGGGTGTTACTCCTGTTATGGAAGCAGCCCGCCTGGTCGCTACTTCCGGAGCCAAACCCAAACGTACCATGCTATTCTGTGCCTTTGCCGGTGAAGAATTTGGTCTGCTGGGTGCTACAGCCTGGGTGAAAGGGAATCCGAAGAAACTGGAAAAGATATCCAACCTCTTCAACCGTGATGGCGGTCCTACTCCTCCGGTCGGGATCAGTGTACCTAAAGCAATGTATGATGATTTTGTAAAGATATGCGAACCTATCCAAAAGATCGATCCGGAATATCCGTTCGAAGTCAAAGAAGCAGCTCCCCGCAAACAACCGAAAACACCGGGTGGTACGGATGCTTCAGTCTTCGCTATCGAAGGTGTTCCGACCATAGGCTTTATGGAAAAGGATATAAAAGGGTACAACTTCAGCTACGATGAAATATGGCATACGGAACGTGACTTATACACTAAGAGCATTCCTGAATACCAGGAACATGCAGCGACTGTTATGGCTATCGTCGGACTGGGAGTAGCTAACCTCGACCATCAATTGTCACGCGAAGGATTATATATTAAAGAAGAATAAAAGAAAATCAAGCAACCCTGTTAAACAAGTAAGGCAGACGCCCCTGGGCATCTGCCTTATCTCTTTTACGGTTATAAACCTTTTTCGATACATGCACCCGGTTATGACTGACCGGACGTCCGTGATTCTCCAGTTCCGCTTCGCGGCTTCCTTTACGGTTCGCCTTGATGTACTCGTCCAGCGGAGAGACTTTCTTTTTCTTCTTCATAGCTGTATTCTTTTACGGCTACAAAGATACAATTATTTTTCCGGATATTGTCTCTTCGGATTTTTAGGGAACCATCCTTTCAATACACGCTCCTCTTGTTCGAACACTTCCTTGATCGTCCAGAACGAAGAGAAAGCAAATACCCCGCAGATAGCAGATACAAAAACACTTTCGATCAATAAGGAAGCAACCGTTCCGGCAATTCCTAAAAGAAGGAATATCCACCAGCATTTGGTTCCCCAATAGTATTCCGCTTTAACAACTATCGGATGAAATAATCCGATTATCAGAAAAGTAACGATCCCAATCAGTAGCCCGTCAAAATTTATCATCTCCATATTTGTATTGTTTAATATAAAACAGACAGGTCGGTTTGTCTGTTTAGACAAAGATACAAAAATTAAATACTCGTCCTGATAAATTGTATTTATCGGACAATAATTAAAACAAAAAAGGCACTCCCGGAAAGGAATGCCTTTTTGCATATATTGCTATACAATAAAATCTTATTGAGCCTGGGCAGGAGCTTCTGCCGGAGTTTCTTCTTCAGCCGGAGCATTAGCCGATGGCTGTGCTGTTCCGAAATTAGGAGCTACCGTATTCGGGTCGATTGTAACAGCTTCATTTACCTGTTTTTTGATTTCAGATTGCGTAGTAGTTGTTGCTCTGGGAATAAATGCTGTAATAACGATACTACATACAATAACAAAACCCGCCAGGCCCCATGTTGCTTTTTCCAAAAAGTCTGTGGTTTTACGTACACCCATAATTTGGTTAGATGAAGAGAATCCCGAAGCCAGACCTCCCCCCTTTGAGTTCTGGATCAATACTATCAGGATCAGAAGTATTGAAGCGATCAGGATTAGAATAGAAATAAATACGTACATTTTAGTTTTATTTTTTAGTGTTAATAATCAATTTTTCCAAAAATCTAATTTGGTCTGCAAAGTAAGCATTTTTTTCTGGATAATTCAAATATAAGTTTTTAATAATTTGCAAAGCCTTCTCATACCGTTTCTGTTTAACATAAATATGAGCTAAAGTCTCGGTAAAATAAGAATCATCGTCCAACGAACGAGGTTGCTCACTCTCCTCTTCTTTCAACGGAGTCAGGGAAGAGAGATCATCCGACTGCAGAGTTAGTGACAAACCGCTACCCGGTGCTCGTTGTTCGTCGTTTTTAATGAAAGAATCGATCAGATCATGATGCTGAAGTCTGGCAGCCGGCTCCTCTTCCACCGGTGTCTCATCTTTGGATAACGACCAATAAATATAATCCGACGATACGGATGGTTGAAACAATAAACTCTCATCTGCCGGTTGTTGTTCCCCCTCGCTCTCACGATCAGCCAGAAAGGCTTCTATTAAAGAGAAAGAATCCGCAGCGGATGTCTCTTCCTTATCCGATGCTGTTCTAAACGCCATGCCATAACGTTCTCCTTCGATCAATGTAAATAATTTTCTTCTATCCGGTATATAAACTGCCATCCTTTTCAATTCTGCGGCAAAACGTATATCGTTCAATACAGCCAGATTCTTCAGGTAAAGCATCCGGGCTATATGAAAATAGGGATATTCATCCACTATCTGACGCAACGGGGAAAGTGTCTCCTTCGTCAACAGAGAGGGATCTTCTATCAATAGATATAAGTCTGCAGCTTTCATAATTTTACCAATTGGCTACGGTTGCATTATAAATCTGGTCCGTCAACTCATCGACAATCTCCGTACATAACTCAGCCTGTACATCCTGCAACATCCGGGTCGCATCGAACTCGCGATAAGCCGAAAAGCTCTGTTCGAAATCTTCCTCCGGATTTGTCCGGTTAGAATATCGGACACGCACAGTGATCGTCAACTTCGTCTGGGATGACCAGGCATCTTCCTTGACAGCCATCGGAGTCAATTCATAACCGGTAATCTCACCTTCCAGATCCAGATCACCATTGTTATTGACCATCTGAAGGCGTGTCTGACGGATATAAATATCCTTCAATGCTTCGGTAAACTCCTGCGATAACGGAGGATACACCAAAGGAGCCTGGTTCGGGAAATCCTTGACAGTAATTGTTTTTACTTTCGTATAGTCAATCGAAGCTCCGTTGAACTTATAGGAAATAGAACAAGCCGTTACTATTACCCCTATCATCAGACAGAGCCAGATCACATTCTTTTTCAACATATTATTCCAAATTATATTCTTTAATCTTTCTGTAAAGAGTACGTTCTGATATTTTCAGGTCGGCCGCCGCATTCTTCCGGCGTCCGTTATGTTTTTCCAACGCCTTACGGATCATATCTTTCTCAACATCTTCCAACGAAAGTGTCTCTTCTTCCTCTACCGCTTCCGCTTCCTGGATCGGTGCCGAATGTACCGGATGGATCGGATGTGCATAAGTAGTCTCGTCGGCTACCGGCATAGGCATTTTTCCTCCCATGATATCGTGAACCAGCTTTTTCAGTTCATTGACATCGTTCTTCATATCGAAAAGTACCTGGTAAAGTATCTCGCGTTCACTGTTGAAAAACTTCTGGTCGCTCTCCTGTTTCTTAACCAGCACCGGATATTTTTCCACATTCAGATCCGGAAGATACAAACGCAGCACGCTGGCTGTAATATCACGGTTTTCCTCGATCACAGAAATACGTTCCGTTATATTCTTCAACTCGCGAACGTTTCCCGGCCAGCGGTAAGAGGTCAGCAACTGGCGTGCCTCTTCATCCAACCGGATCGGCGGCATTCGATATTTCTCGGCACAGTCTCCTGCGAATTTACGGAACAGCAGGATGATATCCTCCGGACGTTCGCGCAGCGGCGGTATCTGGATAGGTACCGTATTCAAACGATAATACAGATCTTCACGGAATTTCCCGTCTGCCACAGCCTGCACCAGGTTCACATTAGTTGCAGCGACAATCCTCACATTGGTTTTCAGCACTTTCGAAGAACCGACCTTAATAAATTCGCCGGTCTCGAGAACACGCAACAAACGGGCTTGCGTCGGAGTGGGCAACTCCCCTACTTCATCCAGAAAAATAGTTCCTCCGTCGGCTACTTCAAAATACCCCTTCCGGTCTGCCAACGCTCCGGTAAAAGATCCTTTTTCATGTCCGAACAATTCGGAGTCTATGGTACCTTCCGGAATAGCCCCACAGTTCACGGCTATATACTGACCATGTTTACGCGGACTATTCTGATGTATGATCTGAGGAAAAGTTTCTTTACCGACACCACTTTCTCCCGTAATAAGCACAGACAAATCAGTCGGAGCCACCTGGAGAGCGACATCGATTGCCCTATTCAGGCCAGGGCTATTTCCTATAATTCCAAAACGCTGTTTTATTTGCTGGACGTCAACCTTAATCATCATATCTATTGAATATCTGTAATTATTTCAGTTTGTCTGCCAAAATTACAAATCTTAATTCAAATTCCAGCTATCAAGAGTGGATTCTATCAGCGGATTCTTATTTTTTAGCACCATAAGTACGGTTGAATAGAAATTCAGCCAGTGCCGTATCATCCGTAAAATTCTTTATTTCGTCAGGCGAAATAGGTTCACCAACATACACATCAACTGTTTTCCCCCGTTTGTTAAAAGCCTCGGCAGGAATACGCAAAGTACGTATCTTCCAACTGATACTACCCAGCCAGTAAAAGAAGCGGGAATTTAAAAAATCAAAATAAACGGGATATATCGGAACATTAGCTTTGCGGATCAGACGGATCACGCTGTGTGTCCAGGGAAGATCATGGATTCCCTTGTCTTCCTTATTATAAAAAGAAATCGCCCCAGCCGGAAAGAACCCCATCGGATGCCCTTCTTTCAGGCGTTGTAAAGAATAGCGTACGCCATTTATATTAGCCGGGTTCGGACCATTGCCGGTAGAATCGGGTAGGACTGAAACAAAATTATCCTTCATGGCACCGATCTTTACCAGGATCTCGTTCACCATAACTTTAAAGTCCGGACGACGGGCTGCCATGATATCGATCAGTATAATACCATCGACCGAACCTATCGGATGATTCGATATTGTTATAAATGCCCCTTCTGGCAAATGATCCAATATTTCCGCATTATGCAATTTATACTTGATATCGATCAGGGGGTCATTCAGTAATGCAGTAGTAAACGCTGATCCACGCAAATGGCAGTTATTGGCATGTACCTTATTTACCTTGTCAACACTTAACCATTTAATCAGTAATTTGCCAAGGAAGGTGCCTATACGGCTTCTGAAGAACGGGGCAGCTTCCTGCAAATCATTAATGTCTACTACGCTCTTTTTCATATTCTATTTATTCAATAAACGATGCGCACATTTTTTCGTGTTTGCGCATCGACATGAGCAATACAAAATTCAATACGATTATTTCATACAGGAAATAAACCCAGACCTCACCTACCAACACAACGATAAACATAACGATCGTACGTCCGTTAAATGTCAGCAAATCTATATAACGCATTAAGTCACGACTTTGTTTACGAAAAGCAACCCGTACATTTTCCGGAATATCATCCCCGTATTTGGCATGAAGACTCTGTAACATACGCTGCAAAGAAGGAGTGGCTTTCACCTGAAGTAAAGTATATCCCCTGTAAAGAAAATAAAATGTTTTATTGATACCCAGTTTCATCTCTTTATGACGGGCTATCACCTGCTCCAGAGACTGGAATTCTGCCCCCTTATCCTTACTGATGAAATAAAGGTGTAATGTTTTATAATAATCGGTTATATTCGCCTGTACCAGATGGGATAAGCCGGAAATAACGGCTAAAGCGAAAAACCAGTAAGTACCATATTCGTGAGATAAACGGAGAGCAAAACCGACATAGATAGAAGCAAACCAGATATCACCGGCAAATCCGTCAAGTATTCGCCCGATAGCAGACTTAATGCCGGTCAGACGTGCCAGTTGACCGTCTACGCAGTCGAGTATATTAGCAAAAATCAATAATAAAATACCACAGATATTATAAACCAGATTATCATGATAAAACATGAAACCGACGGCCGCTCCTACAAATATGGAAATGACCGTCACCATATTCGGGGTAATACCCGTGCCACGCAACATACGAGCGATACGGAAACCGATCGGACGATAAAACGCCCGGTCAACCACATTTTCTGTTTCTATCGATTTCAGTGATGCTTCGTATTCTTTATCCAAATTACTCATCGATCTATTATTTATACGAATATCCGCCGTCTACAACGACCACTTCGCCATTAAAATAACTATTTTCTATTAACATCTTATACACTTCGGCCAACTCTTCCGGATCACAAAAACGTCCTAAAGCAACCTTGTTCTCTATATTCCTCCGTATCTCGGCCGGTTTAGTCTTCTGCCATTCGGTATCGACAAACCCGGGAGCAACTGCGTTCACACGCAACTCATAAGGTGTCAGGAATTTGACCATATTCTTTACCAAAGCATGCACAGCACTTTTGGTTACCCCGTAAGCCAGAGAAACCGAATGCGGCTGAATACCCATCAAAGAACCGGTAAAGACCACACTGCCCCCTTTATTGATCAATTGAACAATACGTTGTAATAAGAATACAGGGAAATGTACATTCGCAAAAAAGACCCGTTCCCAATCTGCAAGCGACAAGTCTTCAAATGAATCGCGACAAGTCAGTCCTGCATTAAAGACAACAGCATCCAACAGCAAATTATTCTCCCGCAAATAAGCATCTATTTTATCAATGGATTCTTTCTTTGTTATATCAGCCTGTAGTACAGACACGTTGATCCCGAATTGCTGCCGCAAACAGTCTTGTGTTTGTTCGGCTTTTTCCGGATCAGAGGCATAAGTAAGCACAAGGTCATACCCGGCTTTTCCCAGACAGAAAGCCACCGCTTTACCTATACCCTTCGTACCACCGGTAATTAAAGCACACTTTTCCATGAGTTCTTTTTATTCTTCCCCTTTTCCCTTTACAGTAGCAGGTTTAGCATGTCGTTGATATTTCAGGTTCTCTTCGTAGGAATCATGAATCGTTTTCTTCAAATTAGATGAAGATACGCCGGTTCCATATGGGAAATAGAAAACCTGTACACCTAAATCTTTCAGATAATCGTATTTGCCGAACCAGTCGTCACCAACCACGAAAGCATCGATATTCAACTTCTTTACAATTTCTGTATGATCCAACGTATGCTGCGGTATGACAATATCCGGAGTTTTCAACGCTTCAATGATTTGAAGACGTTCATTGAACGGGATAATGGGATTCGCTTTATAGGAAGAAACCAGTTCGTCCGTGCTTACTCCTACGATAAGGATATCAGCCAGACTACGAGCATAATTGATCATCCGGAGATGATTATAATGAAACATATCGAATGTTCCGGAAGTATATACGATCGTTTTATCTTTAAACATAATTCATGTTGCAATTTTGAACCACAAACTTACGCAAACTTTTCCTATCAAAAAAAGATTGAAGTCAAAAAGCGCAATATAGACCAGATTATTATAAAATACAACAGGTATAAAGAGCCAGCTTTTATAACAAATATCCCCCGGAAAACAGTTTTCCGGGGGATATTTATTCATTACTTATTGAGGAGAAACCTCTGTATCGTCATCTTTGGTAAGATCCAGCTTTTCATTATCGCCGCCCTTATCAAAATACTGTTTACGGAGTGGATTAGCCGTCGCTTCACGATAGATAGACCGGTTGCGGTAAATATCCAGAGCTGTATATAAAGCCTGACGGAACGATTCTTCGGAAGCGAGATTCTGTCCGGCAATATCATAGGCGGTACCATGTGCCGGAGAAGTCCGCACGATCGACAAACCTGCCGTATAATTAACACCGTCATCCATCGCCAGCGTTTTGAACGGCGCCAGTCCCTGATCATGGTACATTGCCAGTACACCATCAAATTTATCATACATCTGGGAACCGAAAAATCCGTCTGCCGCATACGGTCCAAAAGACATCACACCTCTTTTTTCTGCTTCTTCCATAGCGGGTATGATGATCGTTTCTTCTTCTTTACCCAACAAGCCGTCATCCCCGGCATGCGGATTCAAAGAAAGTACGGCAATACGAGGCTTCACGATACCGAAATCCTGTTTGAGCGATTGATTGAATATACGTAACTTCGACACAATATCCTCCACAGTTATTTTGGAAGGAACCTCGGAAAGAGGTATATGCCCAGTTACCAAAGCGACACGCAGACCGTCCTTCATCAGGATCATCAAAGCTTTCCGCCCTACTCCTCCGAAACGTTCTTCCAGATATTCGGTATGTCCCGGAAAATGGAACTGTTCGTTCTGGATATTATGTTTATTGATCGGAGCCGTCAGCAATACATCCACCGCCCCTCTTTTCAGATCAGTAACGGCAGCCTCTAAAGCCAGGAATGCAGCTTCTCCGGCGATCGATGTCGATTGCGATAATTCCACTTTTGTTTCATCATCCACACAGTTAATGATATTCACCCGGTTAATACCGGCATCTTCGGCCTGAGAGATGATATTCATATTCACAGGAGGCAACTCCAACGCTTTCCGGTGATAAGCTGCGATCTTCGATGATCCGTATATGATCGGAGTACAAAGTTCTGCAACCCTGGCATCTGAGAATGTTTTCAAGATCACCTCATATCCGATGCCATTTATATCTCCGTGGGTAATGCCCACCTTAATCAATCGTTCTTCCATGTATTATGTTTGTTTATTTCTTACTTTCCGGAATGTCCAGCTTCTCTTCTACCGATTTATCAAACTCACCCGGCAGACGAAGTGTATATAAAGCAGCTTCGATACGGCGGATAAAGTTACGTTTATCTGTTTCAGGAGCAAAGACAAAACCTTCGGCAACAACTACGCGGTTATTTTTTTCATCCAGACGGACATGACTGACAAACGGTCCTCCCATCATATCGCCAACCATCTTCCATAAACCACGTAATACGCCGCAATACTTTCCATTCACTGTGATCGGGGTGTATTCAACTCCGAACCGCGATTCCGTTGTCATGTAAGAATCCGGGAAAGCACCCGGCAAATTCGCTTTCAATACGGAGTCACGCTTCTCTACCAGATATTCGGCCGTAAATGTATTCGGATCCGTATAAGGGAAAGTATATACAATCAAATCCGTACGTCCGGTATTGGCATTATTGGATGCCCAGAAAAAGTCCGTAGTATCCCGGTAATAAGTCATGTTAGCCGGTGCATTCAACATCAGATCATAATGATCCTTCAGGTTATCCATAACTACCGAACTATAATCTTTCTCCAGCTGTGCTATAGCCCTGTTCATTTCAACCTTCACGAAGAAATCGACAAGCGCCCTCGGATGCGCCTGTGCATACTCTATTATCGCTTCCGGAGAAGGGGCATTCAGAGTGACAACTACCTGTCCTTTTGCCCAACGATCGTTCTCATAGTTCAATGAGGTCTTCGTATAAATAGAAGGATCAATATTGACAATCAGAATATTGCGCACATAAGTCAATAACCCGTCAAATTGCGAAGGATCTACATAAGTTATTTTCAATGCTGGTTCAGACTGAGGAAGACCTGGGACATCAGATGTCAGCTCTTGTTTAATAGCCTTTCCCGAAGGGCCATCCCAGTTTGCTTTTTTCATTACTACAACAACCTCATAAGCGAGGCCAGTAGCCCGTTTTCCAACCGGACCAGAGCTACATGATCCCAGCAATACCAGGAACATATATAAGCTAATCAGTAAAGAAATCTTTTTCATACCCATTCGTTTTTATTACACAAATATAGTTCTTTTCCATTAAATGACTTGTCTTCTATCCATTTTGTTGCTTTTTTGCTGTCGACAGCATCCCGCAGGCAGCAAATATATCTTCTCCTCTTGAAGCCCGGATCGTACAAACGAGCCCTGCTTTATTCAAAGTATCACGAAAGATTTCCATTTTCGCTAAATCCGAACTTTCCAACGGGACATCAGGTATAGCGTGGAAACGAATCAGGTTAATCCTGCATTCCATTCCATTCAGTAAACAAATCAGAGCTTTAGCATGTTTCGGACTATCATTTAAATTTTTAAAAACTATATATTCAAAAGAAACACGGCGCTGATGAGTGAAGTCATATTGTTTGATCAGATCGATAACTTCCTGTGCCGGATATGCTTTTTCTACCGGCATCAAAGATAAACGCTCTTCATGGAAAGGAGAATGCAGACTGACAGCCAGATGGCAATCGCTCTCTTCCAGAAAACGTTTCAGTCCCTTCGCAACTCCGATAGTAGAAACAGTTATCCTCTTGGGACTCCAGCCATACCCATAGGGAGACGTGAGGATCTCAAGCACTTTGAACAGTTCGTCTACATTATCCAATGGTTCTCCCATTCCCATAAAGACCAGATTAGTCAGCGAATCCGACTCGGGAAGGGACTGGATCTGATTCAAAATCTGATTCGAGGTGAGATTGACTGTAAAACCCTGTTTACCCGTCATACAGAACAAGCAGTTCATCTTACAACCCACCTGTGAAGAAACACATAACGTAGCCCGGTCATCGGTCGGTATATAAACCGATTCGACAAAATTACCGGGACCTGCAGCAAATAAATATTTGATCGTACCATCCACCGATTTCATACAATCGACCGGAGGTACCGCTCCTATCTCGAAAGACTCTTCCAAAAGGCTTCGTTTGGCAATAGCAATATTACTCATTTCCGCAATGGACGTAATTTTCTTCTTATACAGCCAATCAGCCATCTGCTTTGCTGCATAACCGGGCAAGCCGACCTGTGCAGCGACCTCTTTCAGTTCGTTCAGCGTCATGCCTAACAATCGTCTTTTCTCTTGCATTGTATTTTGTTCTATAACGATTAATTCAGTTACAAAGATAAAAAAAGCTGCCGGACTTTTTTGAATAAGTCCGGCAGCTTTCCTTCAAAAGGATATACCTGATCCTTTTTATAGCTATTTATTTAGAAGAAACGGATACGGTTGTCTTCTACATCTGCCTTGTTAACCAATGACTGGATAGCCTGGAATCCGAAACGATAAGCATTTGAAGCATCCAAAGTCTTGATTTCTTCTGCTTCGTTGTATTCTTTAGCTTCCTTATTTCTGTCATATACTTTAAATACATATACTCCATTGTTTCCGGCAACCGGTTCGCTAACCTGACCCACTTCTGCAACAGAAACCATTGCATTCAGTTTCGGTTCTACACCGATTCCTGCAATACGACGAGTTCCGAAGTTGATAAACTTAACAGAATCGACTTTCGATCCCATCACATCAGCATAAGCTTCTACAGATGTCAAATTCTTTGCTTTCAGATCTGCAGCAATCTTTTCACCCTTCTTCTGAGCAGCGATTTCAGCTTTCAGCGCTGGAGTCAAAGAAGCAACAGAACGGTAACCTTCTTTCAATGTACCTTCTACTCCGGCAATCACGAACTTATCATCACATTCAAAAATCTCAGAGATTTTACCTTTATCGTTCTGGAATGCCCAACGGATAACCGGACGAGAATTCTTGATACTACCCAAAGTCTGGTTATCTCCTGTAACTGTTACACCAGAGATCAGGTTGTAGCCAGCTTCTTTAGCAGCTTCATCCAATTTAGCCAAATCGGTATTCTTAGAAATGAACTGGTTCAATTCATTATAGATATTGCTATATGTTTTTGAACTCGGAGATACAGTCATGTCGATGTCAGCCACTTTATATTTGTTCACATTGGCTGTTTTTTCCGTAACCTTCACCAAGTGAGTTCCGTATAATGACTTCACTTTTACAACTTCATTAACCGGAGCTGAGAAAACAGCATTTTTGAAATCTTCATTTACACCTCTCAGTGCAGTGATTTCAGTAAACCATCCCAGTTCGCCGCCGTTTTCAGCAGCCTGGTCAGCAGAGAACTGTTTTGCCAGTTCTTCAAAGTTTCCGCCATTCTTCAATACGTTCATCAAACTGTCAGCCAAAACAGTCGTACGTGCTTCGTCACCCGAGTTAGCTAACATGATGTGACTTACCTTTACAGAGTCAGGAGCCATCTTTTTATCAACCAGCTTGAACATTCTGTATTTGTCATTGTCAAATACCGGGCCATACACAGCACCAACTTCAGAAGTCGTTGCAAATTGTTTCATTTCAGGATCGAAAGCATTTTCTGTAAAGAAAGCATCCATGTAAGGAACTTCAGAGTTTTCATTTACAATATCAGCAACCTTTTCAGAAGTCTTAAATTCTTCTTTCAGAGATTCGATATCTGCACTGGCTTTGTCATAATCCTCCTGGCTTGGACGGATATCAACTGCGATATATTTAATAACCTTACCTTCTTTTTGTTTGTAAAGTTCTTTACGCTGATTATACAGCTTTTCGATTTCGCTCTTGCTCACTTCAATCGTTGAATCAGGAATACTAGCGTATGACTGCATTGCATAAACGATATCAGAGTTTTCTGCAGCATTGTCGAATGCTTCTTTAGCATCCAAAACATTTGCAGAAACAGCTTTACTCAGCAACGTAGTATATTTTTGTTCCAGACGCTGACGTTTGATATTCTTTTCCCAGAACAACCAGAAATTACGAGCCTGGATCAATTGAGCCTGCTGATCTGCCGGATAACTGGCAATATTGTCATCATCGATAGTTTTCAGGAAGTTCAACAAAGCAGACTTGTCAAATGCTCCGGTCTGCGGATTCACAAACATCTGCATCTGCTGGATCATCGGTGAAATGTTTTCACCCTGAACCATGTCGAACAACTCTTCCGGGCTTACCCCCATACCTAATTTATCTGTTGCTTCGTCAAGTACAACTTCCTGTACCATAGCGTCGAATACCGACTGACGGATCTGATTCATGTATTCTTCGGGAAGACTGCTCTGACCTGACTGCATTTTATACATCTCAGTCATTTCATCAATGCGTCCCTGATAATCCTGAATTTTAATTACTTCCCCGTCAACCTTAGCAACTCTCTCCTGAGTTTGTCTGAAATAAGTAGAACCGGAGTTCAAAAAGTCTCCAATGATAAAAGCGAACAATGCCAAACCCACAACGAGTACAAGCAGTCCTGCTTTGCTTCTGATTTTTTCCAGCGTAGCCATTTATCGTTATTTATTTTTAAAGTTTATATTTTACAGTTTAAGGGCACGAAGATACGAAAAAAAGGATTTGTTACATCTTTTATTCCACTTTTTTTCATCAATTGCCTACTTTCATTCGTACAAGTTCTATTTTCGTCGCCGTTACTTTTATTATTTTGAAAGTATATTTATCAATTACGATTGATTCATTCAAATTAGGAAATTTTTGATAGAAATGCAGTATGTAACCGGCGATCGTTACATAATCGTCTGATTCCGGCAATTCCAGATTAAACTTTTCATTTAAGGTATCGATCTCCATACGCCCCGATATCAGGTATTCGTCATCCGAAACCTTACGGGCAACATACGATTTCATATCATGCTCATCCTCTATCTCACCGAAAATTTCTTCAACCAGATCTTCCAGTGTCACAATCCCGGCTGTCCCGCCAAACTCATCCACTACAACGGCCATGCTCTTTTTCTCCTGCATCAGGACTTTCATAAGCTTATTGGCGGCCATTGTTTCGGGAACAATCGAAACAGTCTTAATATTCTGTGTCCAGTCTTCCGGGTTCTTAAAGAGTTCCGACGAATGGATATATCCTATAATATCGTCGATATTTTCATTATATATCAAAATCTTGGACAATCCTGTCTCGATAAATTTAGAACGTAGCTCATCGATGCTGGCTGTCGTATCACATGCAACAATCTCTGTCCGCGGGACAATGCAGTCACGTAAACGAACATTAGAGAAATCGAGTGCATTCTGGAATATTTTCACTTCGGTATCCATATCCGAATTCAAGGGTGCATCTTCAATACTCTGCTGAATAAAAAAATCCAGATCGACTTTACCCAGAGTACGCCTGCTGGACTGAGTGATATTCTTCACTCCCACCAACTTCAGTATCAAATAAGAAATCAGAGCCGAAAACTTTGAAATCGGATATAATATAATGTATATAATCAGTAAAGGAACCGAAAACAAGTTCAAGGAGAAATTCGGATTCAGCTTGAAAATCGTTTTTGGTATAAACTCTCCCGTAAACAGGATCAACAATGTAGAGATAATCGATTGGATCAGGACGATCAAAGCCTCATTAGTAACGAACCGGGCTATAAACGGTTCCAGTATAATTGCCATTTGCAGGCCATAAACGACCAATGCAATATTATTACCCACCAGCATCGTTGAAATAAACTGGTTGGGATTCCGATAAAATATATCCAGTATTTTACCGGCAATATTTTTATTCTTTTTATCCAGTTCATGCCGCAATTTATTGGAAGAAATAAACGCAATCTCCATGCCTGAAAAAAAAGCTGAAAAAGCCAGCGAAATCAATATGTACGTTAAAGCATTCACATCAACTTTATTTTATTGAATCTACCTTTGCCACCTCTACAGCCGTCGAGTCAACTGTAGTTGTATTTACATTCGATGTATCACGAGGTGTTTCGCTTACAGGGAAAGTACCCTGAGAATCAAAGATCGTGTACTTCGTCATATTTTGATTAGACTCAAAACCAATACCTGTAATGATCTTATCTCCTTCCTGCAATTCAAAATACTCATCTGTATGAATCTTATCCTCCTTCTGGTCGATAAACAAAATGGATGTATCCAACCTTTTACCTTCCAGACTCAAGACACTCACATGTCCTATCAGTTTATACAATGTCTTTTTATCCCAATAATAAGCCGTATCCGCTTTTACACTTGCCTCCACATTAAACAGAGAGTCAAATTTTTCTACATAAACCCCCTGGGGTAAATAATGATAAGGTTCTTTGGCCTTACCAAATACCAGCCATTCTTTCGCATTCATTCGGTAACGCGTGATACCGGAGTCCGAAACCAAGCTGACAACGTCGGTCGTTCTCATAGTATAGGTATTTTCCGGGTCGAATTCAACCTCGACCACCTCTTTATTCTCCTTGCCACAAGAAGCCATAAATAAAAGAAGCATAACAACTACCACGAAGATAGTTGTTATGCCATATTTGTTCGTTTTACCAAGAAAACGCGTTTCCGTCATAATTATCTGATTCTTGTTGTCTCGCCGATCCAACCACCTACAGTAAATGCTTTACCTTTTTCCAAATCCGGATGCATAAATACTTCCTCTGTTGAAGGTAAATGAGCACGGTAAGTACCGATCAGTTTATTTGCTTCTTCTATAGAGCTTTCATCAACCTGTTTTGCTTTTTCCCACTGGTCGATAGCTACATTATAAGCAGCTCTTGCCAAAACACCGTCATTCGGGAACACGTTCTTAACTGTTGCAGCATACATCTGTCCGATCAGGATATAAGGAGCACCATAGCTTCCGTTAATAGATATAGCTTTCTTTGCGTATTCTCTTGCTTTGGAATAGCCCTTCTGGTCGAAAGACAATAAAGCCATCATATAGTAATCTTCAGCTTTTGAAGAAGGGTCTGTCTCCATATTGGCAGCTTCTTCAAAATATTTGATAGCCTTATCATAATCTTTATTCTTTACAGCCTGTTTAGCAATACCGATAGCAGCATCTGCACTAGGTTCCAACTGATAAGCATAACCTGCAGCAGCAAAGAATGCATCAATTTCCTGACAACGTACACGTCTCAGCAAAGTTACGATCTCTTTCAAAGCAGCTAAATCACTTTTGCTTTCTTCTACTTTAGGAGCATATAAGTTCTGCAATGTTTCGCAATCGGCAGCACCACTGTTTGCAAACGCACCGTTCACACTTGTTTTAAAAGTAGTCAGGTTGTTAACTTCTTTTTCATTGTTAGCAGCCTGTGCAGCCTGTAACTGGGTATCCAGGATTTTAGAAGCTTTCAGATAATCTTCTACATACTGTCCTTTATGATTAGGATCATCAGCCATCTTCTGATAAGAAGCAAACATATACAAAGAAACACCTAATGCTTCGGTATTGTCGCCATATTCGTTGATGATCTCACCTAACCAGTTATACAGTTTATTATAATCGGCCTTTTCGCCCATCTGCTGGATATAATCCTGCGCTTTACGGGAAACGATCCAGTCTTTACCGTAACGTTTGTCATCACCGAAGTATTTCACACGCTTGTCATATACAGCCATCAGATCATCGATCAATGCAGCTTTTTTAGCCGGATCTTTCTCATTGGCAATCTTCCATGCCATGATCTTTACACCATGCAGATAAATATCCTTTGTTGCCGCAGGACATTCATCATAAACAATTTTCCAAAAATCGTATGCATCCTTGAAGTTTCCAGCCTTTGCATAAGGGACGAATAAGCTGATATTGGTTACACAACGAATACTGTCTTCACCAGATCCGAACTGTGTGCCATTATCTACTCCTTTCTGTGCATACGCGCCAAATGCTCCCATGGAACATGCAGCGGCAATTAATAATACCTTTATTTTCATATCTGTTTTAATTTAAGTTAGCAATTTAAATTTTCTTCTTCCAGAACCACATTTCATTAAATGTATAATTAATAGTAAAACGGAAATACTGTTCATCGATCATGTTTTTCCCACCAGGTTTAATCTTATTGTATTCAAAAGATATATTTAATAACGAACGGTTATCAATCAAAGGCAATCCAAAACCAACACTCACACCATATTCATTATATCCGTTACCCTTATAGGCAGCATCTTCTGTATTATTTATCATCAAATAAGAATTGCTGTAATGAGCACCGGCACGGTATCTTACACGGCTGAAAAAATTACGATTCTGATAGTTCGGAATGATCTCACCACCGGCAGCTACCCGGACACGGTCTTTAAAACTATCTTTTGAACCTGAATAAGAAGCCTTATCCCATGTTTCGTACAGTACGTCCGCAGCTAATGTCAGTTTATCCTTTTTCACATACGATGCACCAAAACCAATCGAATTCGGTATATCGAAAGCCAGACTCTTCGTCGTATCGGAAGCTACAACTTCGGCTGAACCGGAACTATTCACATTATACGTTGTATTGATATACGTCGAGTTCAGATGATTTTTCGGAGAAAAAACTAAACCCAATGTAATCTCTTCCCTTTTACTGATAGGGTGAGTATACTGAATACCAAAATCCAGTTTTATATCCCGCACTTCCAGATTCTGATTCCGGACAGTATTATATCCTGAACTGTTTACAAATGCATTTGCCTGTTCATGCTTGATATTACCAAAGAGGTATCCGACATTTGCTCCGACTGAAAGACGCTTCTTCCATATATCTATAGACAAACCAGCATACAAATCGTTTAATCCGCCGGAACCATTAAATGATTCCACATAATTGGAACCGTCGCTATTCGTTCGTACAGCACCAAAACTATATCCGACATAAGAATAGGGTAAAATACCGACACTCATGGCAATACGTTCATGCAGAGGAAACTGCAATGCGATATATTCAACGTTTCCATTAATATTGTGTTGCTTATTGATTCCATCGTCAAACCATGACAATTGTCCGGATGCTCCGAAATCAAAAAGAAATGTCAATGAATCCATACAACTGTAAGAAGCAGGGTTCATCGGGTTTATCTGTTTCGATGATCTCAATCCGAAACCTACACCACCCATTGCCCGTCCTGCTCCAAACGAGCGATCAGCCAATTCACCGTAACCGAAGCGGGTATATGGCGAGTTAGTGTTATTTTGTGCCGCGAGCGACAACTGTGTCAATATAAGAATGCTTGCTATTAGTAGCTTATTAATCTTCAACATTATACTCTAAGATTCTATTTAATCCTGTCAACACTAAATTAATGTCTGCAAAGATGGAGTTTTTTAGCCGTCTTTCAAAATAAAACGAATGACCGCCTGTTAAAAAAACCAAAAGATTAGGATATTTTATCCGTAACATCTCGATGTACCCATCCATCTCGTAGACTATTCCATTTACTACTCCTGCTTGAATAGCACTCTCAGTATTTGTTCCCAATAAAGGGATCTCCTCCTGTTCCGTCACCAAAGGTAGTTTTTTTGTATAAAAATTCAAAGCTTTGAAACGCGTAGTCATACCCGGAGAAATATTTCCCCCCAGATAAATGCCTGAAGCTTCGATCAGTTCGTAAGTGATTGCTGTGCCAGCGTCGATGACCAGCAGGTCTTTTCCCGGTTCCAGGTAATTAGCCCCAACTGCCGCAGCCAGCCGGTCTTTTCCCAAAGTTTCAGGCGTTTCATATTGAACCGAAATAGGCAATCGGATAGTCTCATCCAAAAAGATGAAACGCTGAAGTTTCCCCCGAAGGTAATCGTTCAGCTCTTCGTTCTTGCCTATCACTGTCGACAATATTCCATGTTTAAAATCGTATTTCCCAAAGAGAGACTCCAATTCATCAACATCGAATTTCTTGTATACAAAAGAGGCTTCCATATGCCGTCCGTTGTATACCGCAACTTTTGAAGAGGTGTTTCCTTGTTCTATAATTAAATTCACGTGACTGAAATTTTCCGCAAAGAAAAGCAAAATTGGTGAAATAACAGGCATAACTAAGGTACAACCTGTAAAATAATCAGCAAAAAAACTTTCAGATGCTCCTATTTCTTTTGCTTTACCAACATAATCACCGGATTCAATGGTTTGAAATAAACAGAGTGTTTTTTCTTAATTTTCTTTATAACAATGACTATCAATGAATTTGCATCATATGCAGTAAATGAATCAAACCCGCTACCTATAGTCAGATCCATAGGCCCCGGTCCAATAGAAGAGTTTACCCAAAATCAGATTCTGATATATTCTTTCATACAAATTAGCAAAAAGATATTTATAACCATATTTTAATATCAAACAGATTCACAGTACACAAATATACTTACATACACATTATCCGGAATAACTGTTTTAGCGAATACATATACACATTAATTAACATTCATCTCTCTTATTCCCGCTTTTTTACCTAACTAAATTTGGATTAAACAAAAAACCCATCTCGTTTTAAACGAGTTTTTTTTCATTTTAAATGAGAAGGGGGTTCGTTTTAACAGAAAAACGTGTTAAAGAACCTTTAATATCGAGAAGTTGGTATGTTTTTTTGTTCTGGATTTTATGCTTTCAGGCATATTTTTACCACAGACCACTCTTAGACATGGCACAAAATCATCTTTCACGAATCATCCGGAAACCGATATACCAGAACATAAAGTCACAACAATATATACATCACTGCTATATTCATCGACCAGTCCCTTTTTTATCAACAAAAAGACATAATAAAACCATCGGAGAATCGTCTAAAAAAGCCTTTACTCGTCCCCGGACTCATATATTCAAGTAATGAAACAGATGAAATATCATTTTGACAAAAAGAAGAACAGATTTACTCTCAACCGATTCATTTGTTTAAACATAAGCCCTCGATCCCTTGTTTATTAATAACAACACTAAATTAGGTTATTATGGGAATTATAGGTTCGATTATTATTGGTATCCTTGCCGGTTTTCTGGCTGGGAAGATATTGAAGGGAAGTGGATTCGGGTTGATTGTAAACCTGATAGTAGGTATCATCGGCGGTGTATTGGGCGGATGGATATTCGGGCTGCTGGGATTGAGCGTGAACGGAGTCATCGGAAGCCTGGTCATGTCGACTATCGGTGCCATCGTTTTATTATGGATCGTTTCTCTATTTAAAAAATAGCTTTACCTTTGTGCGATAAAAATTTATCGTATGAAAAAGAACTTGCTTCTGCTTTTTCTGCTCCTTTGCCTGATCCCGGCAAAGGCGCAAAACAGATTAAGCGACGAAGCGCAGATCAGCATATTGACGGCAGCTCCATCCGATGATGAAGTCTACACCCTGTACGGACATACAGCCATACGGGTAATAGATACTTTGCATAAGCTCGATGTCGTATTCAACTATGGTATTTTCGACTTTTCAAAACCCAACTTCATTTATCGCTTCACGAAAGGGGAAACGGATTATAAACTGGCTGCGTACAATTTCTCACATTATATAATAGAATATCAGATGCGGGGAAGCGAAGTGACCGAGCAGGTACTAAACCTCACCCCCGAAGAAATCAATAAGATATGGAATGCACTGATCACCAATGCACAACCGGAGAATGCGGTTTACAGGTACAATTTCTTTTTCGACAATTGTGCCACCCGGCCGGTCGCTATCGTGGAAGAACAGGTAAGCGGGAAAGTTAAATATAACGATCCTCCTAAGCCACAAACATTCCGCGACCTTATTAATTATTGTACGCGAAATAACTCATGGCTGACATTCGGATGCGACCTGGCATTGGGTAGTCCGACCGACCGGATCGCCACGCCGCATGAAATGATGTTCCTACCGGTTTACCTGAAAGAAGAATTCGAAAAAGCAACCATTGTCAATCCGGACGGAAGCGAAAGAAAACTGATCAAACAGACAAACCGACTTTCGGAAGAAGTGATCGACGACACCAACGGTACGAAAGAATGGTTCACCCCTATGTTATGCAGCATGATTATTTTCCTGCTGGTACTGTCGATCACATTTGTCGAATGGAAGAGAAAAACCTATTTCCGTCTGGTGGACTGCATCCTCTTTTTCCTTGCAGGAGTGGCCGGTACGGTATTATTTTTCCTCTGTTTCATATCGACGCATCCATGCATCTGGCCAAACTGGTCGATTGCGTGGTTACAACCTTTCGACCTGGTAGCTGTTATTTTGTTTGCAGTAAAAAAGTTCAGAAAGGCTGCATATTATTATCATTTTATTAACTTTGCGGCGCTTACGCTGCTGTTGGCGGGTTGGTACTTCATCCCACAACACTTAAATATAGCATTTATCCCGCTTGTAGCCACGCTTTGGCTACGTTCCGGATACGGTATATACAGATGGCGGGCACATATTTGAACAGATGGAGAATCGAATGAGAAAAATAATAACGTCACTTATCGCAATCCTGGTAGTTACCAACCTGGAGGCACAACAACGTACCCCCAAACTTGTGGTTTGTATTACCGTAGACCAGTTAAGAGGCGATTATATCGAATATTTCTACAATACATTCGGTGAACGCGGTTTCAAACGGTTGATGAATGAGGGTTTGGTATATAACAATATCAAATTTGAATTCACGGATGTCGACCAGGCAAGCGCTTTCGCCACCTTATTTACCGGAAGTAATCCTTGTTTTCACGGAGTTACCGGAAATAAAATCTACGATTTCGACAACGATAAAGAAACTTCAGTCCTTTACGATAAAGACTATCTGGGGAATTATACACGTGAGAACTATTCTCCCAAAAAGATGTTCAGCTCTACGATCGGAGATGAGCTGAAAATCGCATCCAAAGGAAGAAGCGACGTTTTTGCGATCGCTCCCGATCCTGAAAGCGCCATCCTTTCCGCAGGACATGCTGCCAACGGGGCATTCTGGATGGATGACATAAACGGGAAATGGGCTACGACTACCTATTACAAAGGAATCCCCTGGTACGTAGATCGTTATAACAATGGGGTAGAATCTTTGTCTGCCCGCCTGGACCAGATGGTATGGACACCTTCCCTCCCACTGGACAAGTATAATGCTTTTCCGTATGTGCTGGATGAAATCCCATTCAAATATACCTTTAATGAGAAGACGAACGATTGTTTTCCAAAGTTGAAAACAACTCCTTTCATTAATAAGGAGATCAACCGCCTGGCATTACAGTTCCTGGAATATGGGGCTTTCGGCACACGAAGCTGTCCGGATATGCTGGCTGTTACGTACTATGCCGGTAATTACAAAGGGATACTAAGCAAGGATTATACCCGTGAAATCCAGGATACCTACTATCAACTGGATAAAGACCTGGAACAGTTGCTGGATGCTATCGACAAGAAAGTCGGTCTAGCCAATACATTGGTCGTATTTACCGGTTCCGGTTATTACACCAGTGAAGAGGAATATGCGGACGGGCTACAGATAAACGGCGGCGAATTTCATCCGAAACGTTGCGTAGCGCTGCTCAACATGTATTTGATGGCTATCTACGGCCAACAGAGCAATTGGGTAAAAGGTTTCTATAATAACCAGATTTATCTGAACCGCAAGGCTATTGAAGATGCCAAACTCAGCCTGACAGAGATTCAGGATAAGTGTGCCGAGTTCCTGATGGAATTCAGCGGAGTTCAGCATGTAACAACCGAGCATGCCCTTCGAACCGGTGAATGGAACGAAGGAACGGTTAAATTCCGTCAGGGTACTCATCACCTGAAACGTGGTGACCTGATCATCGAATTACAACCGAGCTGGATCATCAACAACGACAATCCGAAAGAAAAAGTTAAAATAATTCGTAACAACGCAGTCATTACTCCGCTTGTATTTATCGGTAACGGCATCAAGCCGGAACACATCTACCGCGAAGTAAAAGCCACAGAGGTAGCCCCCACGGTAACCCATGTGCTGAGGATACGGCCACCTAACGCTTCTCAAAGCTTACCCCTTTGGGAGTTGACGATCAAAAGATAAGACCTGACCGGTCATTCAATATTGTTGTTAACCTCCCACTACTCGATAAACAAAATTTGACAGGTATTAATTTTGGCATGGAATTTGATAGAAATATATCATTCCGGTGATCAAATTAATCCGATCGTCAACAAATAAACACTTTACGAAATAAATAAATTAATATATATCATGGGATTTAATGAATTTATGACGAAGCTGTTCGGCAATAAGTCGCAGCGAGACCTGAAAGAGATCACTCCGTACGTGGATAAGATCAAGGCCGTATATCCGTCAATCCAAAAGCTCTCGAACGATGAACTGAGAGCAAAAACAGATGAAATCAAACAACGTATTCAGGATTATGTAGCTGCTGAACGGGCTCAGGTAGAAGAGCTTCGCAAAGGCATCGATGATAAAGAACTGGAAGAACGTGAAGCTATCTGGGCTGAAGTAGATAAAATCGAAAAGGCAATCACCGACAAGATGGAGATCGTTCTGGAAGAATCTCTTCCGGAAGTTTTTTCTATCATGAAAGAAACAGCCCGCCGCTTCACTGAAAATGAAGAAGTGGTAGTTACTGCAAGCGATTTCGACCGCGATCTGGCAACCAAACACGATTTCGTTCGTATCGAAGGTGACAAGGCAATCTTCCTGAATCACTGGAAAGCCGGTGGTAATGAGATCGTATGGGATATGGTACATTACGATGTTCAGCTGTTCGGTGGTGTCGTTCTGCATAAAGGTAAGATCGCTGAAATGGCAACCGGTGAAGGTAAAACATTGGTAGCAACCCTACCGGTATTCCTGAACGCCCTGACACGTAACGGTGTACACGTTGTAACCGTGAACGACTACCTGTCAAAACGTGACTCGGAATGGATGGGACCGCTTTATATGTTCCACGGACTTTCCGTAGACTGTATCGATAAACACCAGCCGAACTCGGATGCCCGCCGCGCTGCTTATAACGCCGACATCACATTCGGTACAAACAACGAATTCGGTTTCGACTACCTGCGTGACAATATGGCGATCAGCCCGAGCGACCTGGTACAACGCAAACATAATTATGCCATCGTCGATGAGGTCGACTCCGTATTGATCGATGATGCCCGTACACCGTTGATCATCTCCGGTCCGATCCCCCGTGGTGAAGAACAACTGTTCGAACAGTTCCGTCCGAACGTGGAAGTCGTGGTAAACGCACAGAAAGAGTTGTGCTCCAAAATGCTGATCGAGGCCAAGAAAAAGATGGCCAGCAGCGATCCGAAAGAAGTAGAAGAAGGTTCTATCCAATTATACCGTTCATTCAAAGGATACCCGCGTAACAAAGCGTTGATCAAATTCCTGAGTGAACAGGGTGTGAAAGCCCAGATGTTGAAGACTGAAGAATACTTCATGTCGGAAAACATGCGTCATATGCACGAAGCCACCGACGAACTGTACTTCGTGATCGATGAGAAAAATAACAGCATCGAACTGTCGGATAAAGGTATAGACCTGCTGACAGGCCGTTCCGACGACCCTACTTTCTTCGTTTTGCCGGATATCACTTCCGAACTGTCACAGTTGGAAAACTTCAAAGGCTCGGAAGAAGAAAAGCAGGCTAAGAAAGACGAGATCCTTGCCAACTACTCTGTAAAAAGCGAACGCGTACATACTATTAACCAGTTGTTGAAAGCCTACACATTGTTTGAAAAAGACGATGAATATGTGGTGATGGACAACAAGGTGATGATCGTAGACGAACAGACCGGACGTATCATGGACGGCCGCCGTTACTCTGACGGTCTGCACCAGGCTATTGAAGCCAAGGAAGGTGTAAAGGTTGAAGCTGCAACACAGACCTTCGCTACCATTACTCTGCAGAACTATTTCCGTATGTATCACAAGCTGTCGGGTATGACCGGTACAGCCGAAACGGAAGCAGGCGAGTTCTGGGACATCTATAAACTGGATGTAGTGGTGATCCCGACAAACCGTCCGATCGCCCGTAACGATATGAACGACCGTATCTACAAGACCAAACGCGAAAAATATGCTGCCGTGATCGAAGAGATCAGTGCATTGGTAGAAGCGGGACGTCCGGTACTGGTCGGTACGACTTCAGTCGAAATCTCCGAGTTATTGAGCCGTATGCTTACCCTGCGTAAGATCAAACATAATGTATTGAATGCGAAGTTACACCAGAAAGAAGCTGAGATCGTAGCCTTGGCGGGTCAGAGCGGAACGGTGACTATCGCAACCAACATGGCCGGTCGTGGTACCGACATCAAGCTGTCGCCGGAAGTAAAAGCCGCTGGCGGTTTAGCCATCATCGGTACGGAACGTCACGAAAGCCGCCGTGTAGACCGCCAGTTGCGTGGTCGTGCAGGACGTCAGGGTGACCCGGGTTCTTCTGTATTCTACGTATCACTGGAAGATAACCTGATGCGTCTGTTCGCTTCCGACAAGATTGCCGGACTGATGGACAAACTGGGCTTCAAGGAAGGTGAAGTACTGGAACACAATATGCTGAGCAAATCGGTAGAACGTGCACAGAAGAAGGTAGAAGAAAACAACTTCGGTATCCGTAAACGTTTGCTGGAATATGACGATGTGATGAACTCACAACGTAACGTGATCTATACCCGCCGCCGTCACGCCTTGATGGGAGAACGTATCGGTCTGGACGTACTGAATACGATCTACGATACTTCTATTGCCATTGCCGACCAACATTCGGACGGAATCGACTACGAAGGATTCAAGCTGGAACTGTTCAAGACTTTCGCTATGGAAAGTCCGTTCACAGAGGAAGAATTCAAGAGCATGAAAGGCGGACAGTTGGGTGACAAGTTGTTCGAACAGGCTTTGCAGACATTCAAACGCCGCATGGAGCGTATGACACAGGTAGCCCACCCGGTGATCAAACAGGTTTACGAACACCAGGGCGCTATGTACGAAAATATCATGATCCCTATCACCGACGGTAAACGTATGTACAATGTTTCATGTAATCTGAAAGAAGCATACGAAACTGAAAGCAAAGCGATCACGAAAGCATTCCAGAAATCGATCGTACTGCATACCATCGACGAAGCATGGAAAGAACATTTGCGCGAAATGGACGAACTGCGCCACTCGGTACAGAATGCAAGCTACGAAAACAAAGATCCGTTGTTGATCTACAAGCTGGAATCTTACAACCTGTTCAAATCGATGGTCGACACCATGAACCGTAAAACAGCCGCCGTATTGATGCGCGGACAGATCCCGGTGCGTGAAGAGCCGACAGAAGAAGAAAGACAGGCTATGGCTGAACGCCAGGCGGCTGCACAGCAAGCTCAGCAGCAGGCTGCCGCAGCAGAGCGTCGCCGTATCGAAGTAAGACAAGCTGGTCCGGAACAACGCCAGGACATGAGCCGTTACCGTACGGAAAAAACCGACATCAGCGGAAACAATGATCCGGAAGAACGTGCTCCGCAGCAACCGCGCCAGGAACCGGTTCGTGCCGAAAAGCGAGTAGGACGTAACGATCTCTGCCCTTGCGGAAGCGGCAAGAAATACAAAAACTGTCACGGACAAGGTTTATAAAACCTGACAAGATAACAGATAGAAAGGGTAGCTTACTGGTTAAGCTGCCCTTTTTTGTATCTTTACCCCATCCAAACAGATAGAAAATGAAAATAGTTATCGCTGTCGATTCTTTTAAAGGATGCCTTTCCTCCTCCTCCATCGCCAACGCCGTAGAAGAAGGGATACAGAATACTTTGCCCGGATGTGAAGTGATCAAAGTACCTATAGCCGACGGTGGCGAAGGGACTGTCGATGCGCTGGTAGATGCAACCCTAGGGAAAATCATAACTATACCGGTGCATAACCCCTTGATGCAACCGATTCAGGCCAGCTACGGTATGACGGGAGACGGACAGACGGCAATCATCGAAATGTCGGCTGCCAGCGGTCTGGATCTGATTCCTTTGAAACCGGGGAATGTTATGGATACGACCACCTACGGCACGGGTGAAATGATAGCCGACGCCATCGAACGCGGCTGCCGCAATTTTATTATCGGTGTGGGCGGGAGTGCGACGAACGATGCCGGAACAGGGATGATGCAGGCTTTGGGTATCCGCTTCACTGATGAAAAGGGTAATGAGGTGGAAAAAGGAGGGAAAAGTCTTTCCTCCATCCGGCATATCGACACACAAAACCAATTACCAGAATTACAGGATTGCACTTTTCATATAGCAACCGATGTTACCAATCCCTTTTATGGTCCGCAGGGAGCAGCCTGTATATTCGGTCCGCAAAAAGGAGGGAATGAAGAACAAATCAAAGCACTCGACAAAGGGATGGAACACCTGGCTGAACTTATTTTTGAAACGACCGGAAAAGAGATCGGTCATCTGCCCGGAGCAGGAGCCGGCGGCGGTATGGGAGGAGGTTGTGTCGCTTTTCTGCAAGCTAATATATCTCCGGGTATCGAACTGATTATGGATTATCTGCATTTTGACGAGATCATTCGCGGGGCCGGTCTGGTGATCACCGGAGAAGGAAAGATGGACCGGCAAACATTGTTCGGCAAAGTACCTGTCGGCATTGCCCGTGCAGCAGCCTCACAGCAGATTCCTGTCATTGCCATCACCGGACAACTAGATATTACAGCAGACAAAGAATTACGGGAAGCAGGTCTGTCCGCTATATTCCCTATACACCCTGCCCCCATCTCCCTGGAAAAAGCGATGCAACCAGACTATGCCTATCGTAATATCCGACGGACCATAGAACAGATTTGCTATATTCTTAACTTATTATTTTAAAGAGGAACATTAGTGTTTATCAATAACGAGTCAATATGTCCTGATAATGGAGATAGCAAAAGGTTCAATATTTATCAGATTTGAGTTTTTACGAAAAGCATGTTTGGAAGAGTGGGATAATTTCAATTAATTCATTACATTTGCGACCAATGATATTAATAATTATCTTAAAAAACCAACTATGAATGAAATACGAATAATTCAAAGTAAGATCTATGAGATACGAGGGCATAAAGTTATGCTGGATCGTGATTTGGCAGAAATGTACGGAGTAGAAACAAGAACCTTAAATCAGGCAGTAAAACGTAATATTGACCGTTTCCCGGAAGACTTCATGTTTCAGTTAACAAAAGAGGAATCTTTAAGATCACAAATTGTGACCTTAAAAATGGAACAAGGAAAGCACCTTAAATACATGCCTTTTGTTTTTACAGAAATGGGAGTGGCTATGCTTAGCAGTGTACTCCGTTCAAATACAGCAATACAGGTGAATATCAACATAATGCGTGCCTTTGTTGCTGTGCGGCAAATGATCACTAACCCTCCTGTTGATAAAACCGCAGAACTTCAGCAAGAAGTAAAAGAACTCAAAGAATACATTGAGGAAGTTTTTACTGACTACAACGACATAAACGAAGATACCCGGATACAACTGGAATTAATCAATAAAACTCTGGCAGAATTGCAAGTCCAAAAGAAACAGTCTGATAAGCCGCGCAACCCGGTAGGATTTGTGAAGCCAAAGTGACTTTGCCATTACTGTTTCATTTCTTTCTATATTCAATCGCGAAGTCCAGCCATCAACCATCACTTGTCAAAAAGAAATAAAAATCATTCTTTTACAGCATAATGTCATATCTTTATGTATATTGCAGCATAACAACATTTAAACATTAACATTATGATCATCGGAATTCCCAAAGAAATCAAAAACAATGAGAACCGTGTAGCGCTTACGCCTGCCGGAGCTAAAGAATTGGTGAAGAGAGGACACACCGTCTATATACAACATACAGCCGGTGAAAACAGCGGTTTTCCTGATTCAGCCTATGTAGAAGCCGGAGCACAGATTCTCCCGTCGATAAGCGACGTTTACCAGACTGCTGAAATGATCGTTAAAGTAAAAGAGCCGATTGCCTCCGAATACTCATTGGTACGCAAAGGACAACTCGTCTTTACTTATTTCCATTTTGCTTCAGACGAAAAACTGACACTTGCCATGATGGACAGCGGTTCCATCTGCCTGGCGTATGAGACCGTTGAAAATCCGGACGGTACACTGCCTCTTCTGATCCCTATGAGTGAAGTTGCCGGACGTATGTCGATACAGGAAGGTGCCCGCTTCCTGGAAAAACCGCAGGGTGGAAAAGGCATCCTTTTAGGAGGCGTACCGGGAGTAAAACCAGCTCGCGTATTGGTGCTAGGAGGTGGTATAGTCGGACATAGCGCCGCATTGATGGCCGCCGGACTCGGTGCCGACGTGACAATAGCCGACATTTCACTACCCCGCTTACGTTACCTCGAGCAAATCATGCCCGCTAATGTAAAAACACTTTATTCCTCCACCCACAATATCGAGACAGAGCTTCCATACACGGACCTGGTGATCGGTGCCGTTCTGATCCCCGGAGCCAAAGCTCCCCACCTGATAACAAAAGAGATGCTGCAATTAATGAAGCCGGGAAGCGTCCTGGTAGATGTCGCCATCGACCAGGGAGGTTGTTTCGAGACTTCACATCCCACAACACATGCCGATCCGGTCTATACGGTCGATACGATCGTCCACTATTGCGTAGCCAATATCCCGGGTGCCGTCCCCCAGACCTCTACACTGGCATTGACGAATGCGACATTGCCTTATATACTGGAACTGGCGGATAAAGGATGGAAAGAGGCATGCAAAGAAGACAAAAGCCTTTATCCCGGACTGAATATCATAGAAGGGAAAATCGTCTATCCGGCAGTAGCCGAAGCCTTCGGACTCCCCTGCTATCCTGCCGTATTATAACCCCAAAACAAATGTCGGTTATGCTCCTGATCTTTGTCCGGAACATAACCGACATTTACAATCCTTTATATTCATGCCTTCTTTTATCTGTAATCTGTCTGCTTGCCTTCGTTTCTAAATTAAGGTCTCATTCCTTTATAATATCAAAAAAAATGTAAAATCGTTTTGATACTTTTACAGAGCTTACTACCTTAGCGCATCTAATAATAAAAATTAAATCGTTTAACAACCATGAAGAAAATTGTTTTGTTATTGGCTTTCTGCCTAAGTATTGGAAATGTATTTGCACAAGACGCTGATAAACTGCGTGATGAAGGTGATGCAGCCTTAAAAGCTAAAAACTATGCGGAAGCATTTACAAAGTATGACGGGTTCCTGAAGCAAACTAACAATGAAGATGCCGACCGTGTTTTTAATTGTGCATTCGCTGCTTTTCAAGCTAAGAAATATGAAGATGCAGTAAAATATTATGATTTAGCAATTCAAAAGAACAAAAACATCGACGATGCCTATACAGGAAAAGCAATGTCATTGCGTAACCTGAATAAAGCTGCCGAATTTACAGCAACTGTAGAGGCAGGTTTGAAAGCAAAGCCAGGTGATGCCGATCTGGAAAAACTGCTTTATGTATATTGTATGAAGCAAGGACAGGCAGCCCAGAAAGGTGGCAAAGTAGCCGATGCTGAAGAATTATATAAAGATGTCCTGATCGTAAGTAATCCTAAATATAAAGGTAATGCGCTTTATAGCTTAGGAGCTATGTATTACAATGAAGGTGCCAAGATTCTGGCAGCCGCTACCGATCCTGCAAAATATGATGCAGAAAAGGATAAAGCAGACGTTCAGATGAAGAAAGCAAAAGAATATCTGGAACAAGCTTTGGCAATCAATGCTGCAGATGCTAACTCCAAGAAAATCCTGGATTCTATCAACGAAACGTTGGCTAAATAAACGTATAATCAGCGTTTAAATATCCATCCCTCAAGGGAGTTTTTATTTCACGTTTCAGCCTTCAGGCTGTTTCAGAATGTAAAAATCAATAGCTCCGGCTGAAAGGTTCTTTTCCGACAGAGAAGTTCACCTTTCAGCCGGAGTTTTTATTATTCAAGCTGTAGGAAAGACTGAAGGCTGAAACATATAGTTCGCGAACTTCATAGCACAGAACAAAAAAACGGATGCCTACCCATTTCCTGACTGATAGTTATCCGTTTCAAAAAAGACTTACATATTTCAGAAGAAAAGCGTACACTTTTTTCCTTAAAAGGTAGCAGCTTCTACCCTATATCCTACCGGAACTCTCCCTATAGAATAACAGACTTTTCCCTATAACATAGAAATGATATACCCGCACTATAGACTCAGGTATCCTGATACTATAATGTCACTACTATCAGCACAGTAGTGCTAAAGGTAGTGACATTATAGTGTTATCAGTTTACAAAAACGTCAGGACTTGAAAAAGAAGCGGAATATATCATTCCCATTTGCATAGATCAGCAAAGCGAACAACAGGAACATACCGGTAATCTGTGCATATTCCAGGAATTTATCGCTCGGCTTGCGACGGGCAACCACTTCATAGAGCAGGAACATCACATGTCCGCCATCCAACGCCGGAATAGGCAATATATTCATAAAGGCCAGGATGATCGACAAAAATGCCGTCTGCATCCAGAATACCTGCCAGTTCCAGACTGTCGGGAAGATACTTCCGATCGTACCGAAACCGCCCAGGCTCGACGCTCCTTCTTTCGTAAAGACGTACTTCATATCATTGATATACCCTTTTAAGGTATTTACCCCCAGCATAGCACCGGCAGGGAACGATTCGAAGAAACCATATGTACGGGTCACTGTCGGATATATATCGGACGAACTCATCAGATAAGCTCCCATCTTTCCGGCTGTATCCAACTGGAGAACAACCGACTGTTCCTTATTATCACGATAAAAGTTCAGAGTTATATCCTTTCCTTTATTCTGATCGAATAATTCAGCGACCTCCTCCAGTAAAGGAGTAGACTGTCCATTCACCGCAACAATACTATCTCCAGCCTGTAAACCGGCAATCGCAGCCGGTGAATCTTTGGACAACAAGCTCTTTACAACCATCGGTATACGGTTCGGATTGGCAAAACCTTTTCCTTCACGCATAAAACGCTGCATCATATCTTCCGGTATAGGAATAATCGTTTCTACCCCGTCACGCAATACCGTAACGTTATTAGCTTCCACGACTTTGCGGAAACTGGCCTGGTCCAGACGGTCCAACTCTTCATTATTCGCTTTCAAAAGAATATCGCCATCCTTAAAACCGATGTTATGGAAAGCTTCACTGTAGTACATACCATGCTTCATATTCTTCAGAGGCAGATAGGTTTCGCCCCAGGTATAAAGCACCATCGAATAGATAAACAATGCCAACAGGAAGTTGAACAAAACACCTGCAATCATGATCATCAAACGCTGACCGGCAGGTTTGGAACGGAATTCATACGGTTTGGCAGGTTGCGACATCGCCTCCTTGTCCATACTTTCATCGATCATACCCGATATCTTGCAATAACCGCCCAGAGGCAACCAGCCGATACCGTACTCTGTCTCACTGTTCTTCGGCTTAAACTTGAACAATGAGAACCAAGGATCAAAGAAAAGATAAAACTTCTCTACCCGAACCTTGAAAATACGGGCAAAAATAAAATGTCCGAACTCATGCACAAGGACCAATATCGATAAGCTCAGGATGAGCTGTAACGCCCTAATTAAAAATGTCTCCATCTATTTGTCTGTCTGTATTAATTTATATTGTTTTCATAACCGCTGCCGCCACCCGGCGTGCTTCGGCATCTGTTGCCACATAATCCTCATAAGTAGGTGTTGCTATGAAAGATGATTTCTCCATCGTCTTTTCAATCACATCGCTCATTTGCAGGAATCCGATCTCATCCCGTAGAAAGGCTGCGACCACTATCTCGTTGGCTGCATTCAAAATACACGGCATATTTCCTCCCGTACGGATCGCATCGAATGCAAATGCCAGGTTGCGGAAACGCTTCATATCGGGTTCTTCGAATGTCAACGTGGAATACTGGTTGAAATCCAACCGGGGCGCTTTACTCTTCAAACGCTTCGGATAAGAGAATGCGTAACTGATAGGTAACTTCATATCCGGAATACCCAACTGGGCCATCACAGCGCCGTCTTCAAACTGCACCATCGAATGAATGACCGATTGAGGATGCACCACGATCTGTATCTGTTCTGGTGTTACGCCAAACAGCCATTTGGCTTCGATCATTTCAAAGCCTTTATTCATCATGGAAGCCGAATCGATCGTGATCTTTGCCCCCATACTCCAGTTCGGATGTTTCAAAGCCTGGGCTTTGGTTACCCCTGCCAGTTCTTCCATCGTTTTCGTACGGAACGGTCCGCCGGAAGCAGTAAGCAGAATCTTCTCCACCTGATTCTCCCACTCTCCCGCTAAACACTGGAAAATGGCAGAATGTTCAGAATCGACCGGCAGGACCGGTACTTTATGCTCTGTAGCCAGCGAAGTGATCAATTCACCCGCCACCACTAACGTTTCTTTATTGGCCAACGCAATCGCCTTGCCTGCTTTGATAGCGGCAATCGTCGGTTTCAATCCGGAATATCCGACCATGGCAGTCAGCACCATATCGATCGGCTCCGACTGTACCACCTGTGCAATCGCATCCGAACCCGCCCATACCTTGATCGGCAGATCTTCCAAAGCCTCTTTCAACTCGGGATATTTCTGTTCGTTGGCAATTACGACCACTTCGGGCATATATTTACGTGCCTGATTAATCAGTAAATCTACCTGGTTATTGGCGGTCAAGGCATACACTTCGAATAAGTCGGCATGTTCGCTGACTACTTCCAGGGCCTGTGTCCCGATCGAACCGGTAGAACCTAATATGGCTAAAGTTCTTTTCATCGATTTAAAAAGCTATATATTCTTCAGGATTGACCGGAGTACCTTTATACCACAACTCGAAATGGAGATGCGGGCCGGTAGACAGTTTCCCCGTGTTTCCCACCAAAGCAATCGCTTCGCCGGCTACCACGTGGTCGCCAATCTCTTTCAGCAATAATTCATTATGTTTATAAACGGAAAGGAATCCGTTCTTGTGTTGCAACTGGATCACATTCCCGAAATTAGGATCAAATCCGGTAAATACCACCGTACCGTCCAATGTCGCCAGTACGCTTTCTTTCGGAGCCGCCACGAGGTCTACACCGAAATGACGGGCATCTGCTTCATAATGCGAAGATACCACGCCGTTGACAGGTTTATAGAAAAAGATCCCGTCTGTAGGAACCGGATTCGGATTCAGCACCGTCAGGTTATATTTTTCTTCTTCCTCAAAACTCTTGACAAACTTTTCTTCCGACTTACTGCGGGGTATTTCGTAGTTTGCATCCACATGGGCCAGGGAATCAATCTGACGGATAGAATCCAGCTCGATCGTACCGGACAGGATACCGGCTACATTTTCCAGATAAAGCGACTGGATGGACATCATCCGCTCCAGTGAATCGGCACGCAGTGCATTCTGCATGATCTCCTTACGTATTTCTACATCCAGGTAACCCGGTAAATAATTTCGTATCGGTGTTTTAATAATAATCAACGCAGTTATCCCCACCAACATAAAAGCAAACAAGGCAAGCGTAAGAAAAGCCGAGAGCTGTGACAAACGGAAAGACCATACTTCTTCCAGCGTCGTTTCATTGAAAAAAGACAGCTTGTATTTGAACCTGATCCGGTGCCAGAATGATTTCTTATTGTTCTTTCGTTGTTTTCGTGCCATGTTTTTATGTTAAAACGCAAAAGTAACAAAAACCGTATCTACACGGGCATTGTTTACTCTAATTAACGTTATTATAAATCAAGCAGACCTTCGGGAACGGAAACCCGGAGTGTTTTATTTTCATGATCTGCAGCCGTTATCAACTCCTCGGCAGCCGGAAGGAGTATTTCGTTGCCTTTATGGTCGATCTGCAAAAGAACGTTGATTGTCGTTTCATCCACATCAGTGATCTTACCCAGTTCCCCGTGTTGCTCGTCGATGACAGTATATCCGATAAAACTATCCCACGACATATCGCCTACCAGGTCGTCTTCATCCACATCTTCCAACGGGAAAAAGACTTCACGGTTCGTAAATTCACGGGCAGCTTTCTCATCATTTATATTTTCAAGCTTTACCAGCATGACAGTATCGGTCTTATAACGGTACTCCTCGATAAAGAAAGGGACCAGGATACCATCCATCTCACAAACGATACAAGGGTCTTCTACATCATCAAACAAGTCGCAGTTCGTCACCAGCGAGATCTCTCCCTTTATCCCGTGAGGTTTGGCAAACTGCCCGATCTTAAAAACTTCTTCTTTTCTTATCATAACAGGAAATATCAGAGCCGGGTAATACGGGCTCCTATGTTATTCAAACGTTTATCGATATTCTGATATCCGCGGTCGATCTGATCGATATTATGGATATGGCTGGTTCCTTCCGCACTCATTGCAGCGATCAACAAGGCTATGCCGGCACGGATATCCGGAGAAACCATATTGGAACCACGCAGTTTGAAACGGTTGCCCAAACCGATCACCGTAGCACGGTGCGGATCACAAAGAATGATCTGAGCTCCCATGTCGATCAGCTTATCCACAAAGAACAGGCGGCTTTCAAACATCTTCTGATGAATCAGCACACTGCCTACGGATTGTGTAGCTACGACCAGGAGAACACTCAGCAAGTCGGGAGTAAGTCCCGGCCAGGGAGCATCGGCAATGGTCATGATAGAACCGTCGATAAAGGTATCTATTTCGTATGAATCGTGTGTAGGGATATGGATATCGTCGCCGATCTGTTCGACTGTGATACCCAGGCGGCGGAATGATTCGGGAATAATTCCCAACATCTCATATCCGGTATTTTTTATGGTGATGTCGGAAGCGGTCATGGCTGCCATACCGATAAAACTGCCGACTTCGATCATATCCGGCAAAATAGTATGGGTAGTTCCTCCTAGAGAGTCGACACCTTCGATGGTTAGCAGGTTCGAGCCTACTCCCGATATATTAGCCCCCATCCGGTTGAGCATGGATGACAGCTGTTGCAAATAGGGTTCGCAGGCTGCGTTATAAATGGTGGTAGTACCTTCTGCCAGCACGGCAGCCATCAGGATATTGGCCGTACCGGTTACCGAAGCTTCGTCCAGCAGCATATAGGCTCCTTTGAGACGCTTCGCTTCGATCTCGTATAACTGACGTTCGGCATCATAGCTAAAGCAGGCACCGAGCTTCTGTATACCGACAAAGTGGGTATCCAGACGACGGCGTCCGATCTTGTCGCCACCCGGTTTCGGGATCAATGCCTTGCCGAAGCGGGCAACCAACGGTCCGACGATCATGACCGAACCACGTAACGATCCGCTTTTACGCAGGAAATCATCCGTATTCAGATAATCCAGATCGATATTATCAGCCTGGAACGTATAGGTATCGGCTGCCGGATGTTCCACTTTCACCTGCATGTCACGCAAAAGCTGAATGAGGTTGTTCACATCCAGGATATCGGGTACATTATGGATCGTTACTTTCTCCGGAGTCAGCAAAACAGCACAAATCACTTCCAATGCCTCGTTCTTGGCACCTTGCGGAGTGATCTCGCCGGATAACTTATAACCACCTTCTATAACAAATGAACTCATCGGCTTTTACGGGGATAATTCTTTTTGTTCGTATTATTCCGGGCCAGGATATCGCGGCTTTCCGTCAGTTTATGTACCTCTTCGCTCAACACGATCTGTCCTTCCGACAATTCATCGAGGTCTTTGAATATCTTACGGTCGTCAACCGACTCCTTGTTCCAGGTAAGGAACGATTTCTTCATCTGGGTTGCCAGCAACTTGATGAGCTGATCTTTTTCAACGCCCGGTTCCAGCTCCGTAGCTTTACGGATCATCAGTTCCAGTGTTCTCCCGTAATGACGGTAACGGATACGGTTATTGTTATACGGGATCCGCGGAGGACGGGCATACAGGTTCTCTTTCTTCACGATTTCATAAGGATAATCGATGTCCAGTTTAAAATCGGACATGATAGCCAGATGATCCCATAAAATGTGTTTGAAGTCGTTCACATCACGCAGATGGGGAAACATATTTCCCATGATGTTGATTATTGTATTGGCGCAACGCTTGCGTTCTTCCCTGTCCTCTATTGCAACACAATAGTCTACCATATTCTGGATATTGCGTCCGTATTCGGGCATAGCCAATTTCTTTTCTTCTGTATTATATTTCATTATCATATTCGTTTATCCGGCAAATGTACTTATTTTAATTGATTTACACAAGATGTCCCTACACCTGCAAAAGAGGCATAGGGACAAAATCTATCTGCTAAACAAATATTACTTGTTCTGGTTAAATATTTACTTTGACAACTGGTTGATCACCGCCTGGTTCGCTTTCTTCACGGCAGCTTCGTTGATCTTGATCTCCTTGCGGTCGTAGGTCATCAAACCATTCACTTCGCCTTCCACATCTGTGGTCTGAGTGTAAACGGCTGCAGAGAAACCACGGTCTACCATATCTTTCAGTTCATTAGCATATTTTACATATTCTGCAGTAACCTCATCGCTGTTCTTGAACTGAACATATCCCCAGTTACGTTTATTCCACCACAAATGGTTTTCCAAAGGCAAACCGATACCACCGTATTCTCCCAATACTGTTACCCGCTGCGGATCATACAGGAACATGTTCGGACCCGGATAGTTATGCAGGTCGAGAATATCTCCGCAGGCACGGTGGTTACCTCCACTAGCCGGATTTACCAGACGGGAAGGATCGTAATTCTTTGTCCATTCAGCAACCTTTTCAGTATCGAACTGTCCCCATGCTTCATTGAAAGGAACCCATACGACTATAGAAGGGTGAGAAACGCACAGGTCCATGATTTCTTTCCATTCCTGATAATAGTTTGCGATCGAAGCGGAAGAACGCTCCTTATCTGTTCCGCCGTTATAAGTATGAGGAGCCCACTGGTTACCCATATCACCGCTCGGCATATCCTGCCAAACCAGGATACCTTCTTTATCGCAATGATAATACCAACGTGACGGTTCTACTTTTACGTGTTTACGGATCATATTGAATCCCCATTCTTTTGTTTTGATAATATCATAAAGCAATGCCTCATCGGTCGGAGCAGTATATAAGCCGTCAGGCCACCATCCCTGATCAAGCGGACCATAATGGAATAAATTCTTATTGTTCAGCTGCATACGCATAACGCCGTTTGCATCTCTCTTAGCAGAAATCTTACGGAAAGCAGTGTATGATTTTACATCATCCAGTACTTTACCATCTTTAACCAAAGAGACTTTCATGTCATACAGATACGGATTGGTTGTATCCCAAAGAGTCGGATTCTGTACGGCCAAACGAAGTTCTTTCCCCTGGATACCTTTCGCAGAAGCAACCACCTGGCCCTTGTCCATCAGCTTAACTTCAACAATAGAGGTATTACAAGGCATAGAAGTACCGACCGTTACATTCATCGTTCCATTGTCAATGTTCGGAATCGATTTAACGGAAGTAATATGATTAGTAGCTACCGGTTCGATCCATACAGTCTGCCAGATACCTGTTACCGGAGTATACCAGATACCTTCCGGATTAGAAGTCTGTTTACCTCTCGGCTGGTATCCTTTGTCACTCGGGTCCCAGACACGGACAACCAATTTCTGGTTACTCTTTCCGTTCAGATAAGGAGTGATATTAAATGAGAACGGGGTAAAGCCTCCCTGGTGGGAACCGATCAGGACATCATTGATAAATACATCCGCTTTCCAGTCCACAGCACCGAAATTAAGTACAATATCTTTATTCTTCCAGTTAGCCGGTACCGAAAAAGTCCGTTTATACCACAGCTCATTGGCATCTCCCACTTCTTTCTGAACACCCGACAGAGATGATTCTATGGCAAAAGGAACCAGTATATTCCCGTCAAACGCCTGCGGTTCGACCTCTCCCTTCGGTTTAATAGCATATTCCCACTCTCCGTTCAGATTTACCCAATCCGTACGTTCCAGTTGCGGACGGGGATACTCGGGCAATACATTTTTAGGGTTGATCTGTTCCGCCCATTTCGTCTTGATCTTGTCACCTGCCGGCTTCCATTGGGCCTGGGCACACACGGTTAGTGCCAAAGCACAACATACCAATAATGTTTTTTTCATGTTCGTGAATATTAAAGTTACTATTTCGTTTATTTGTTTTTATTCATCTTATTTTCAAGCATCTTCATAAAATAACCACCGACAACCGAACGGGCACGGAAACCGACAGAGTTACCGTCCGTTGTTTCATGCCAGTCGCTAAGCGGCATACGGGTGGTTGTTTCACCGGCATATTTATACACCGGAGAGACAAGCCGGTCGAATGTATTTCTGTCTTTTGCCAGGCAGGCAGACCAGATGATCCAATCCGATTTCGTATAAGTTTTACGACTATCCAGCGGCAGACCGTATGTATTTTGCCGGGTCAGATAATAGGCTATTTCCCGATCAACCACTTCATCCGGGAAGATGTTTAATCCCAACAATTTATCCCACACCAGATTGTATTTCTGGCTCCAGGTTCCCGGCTGGTCAAATGTCAACCGGTAATGATCGCCATCGTCTGCCATAACAACCCACTTAATGGCCATATCCTTAGCAGCAGCCATATATTTGTCGGCAGTAACCTGATCACCCAGCATGCCGGCCAGTTTTCCGTATCCGGCTATTCCCATGATCGCTTTGATAGAGAGGTTGGCGTTATGGGCAAAATGACCGGCAAAGTCATCCGTACAAAGCTGGTTCTCGGGATCCAGCCCTTCCTTCAATAAATAATTCGCCCAGGTAGTCAACACATCCCAATGTTTCTTCGCGTATTCGGCATTTCCTTCCCGCTGGGCTATGGCTGTCGTTAGTATCAGCATATTACCGGTTTCCTCCACCGGCATATCACCGCCATAAGTCTGACCGTTTGCGACCGGATAAGTACCTACATCATGGGCGGCAAAAGGTTTATTCCACTGTCCGCTCTCACTATAATAAAAAATCGGATTCATCATACCCTTCAATAGATCAGGGTTATAAATCAAAAACAAAGGAGCAGAAGGATAAGTGATATCGACCGTCCCGATCGAACCGTTGCTGAAATTCTCTTTAGAAAGGAACAACAGGTTACCGTCCTTATCATTTACCAGTTTATGTGCAGCTATTGCCTGACGGTAGGCCAATGCACAAAGAGCGGCATACTTCTGACCTCCGGCATTTTCTGCATCGTTCATCAACCCGACATCAAAAGCACGGCAACGCTCCATTACTTTATTATAATCTTTACCTGCTTTGGCTAAAGCCTGTATCATATCGACCTTTCCGTTCTGTTTCCAATACCCCATCCGGTTATCCTTAAAATACTGTATCGAATACAGATCGTCATAACCGATCATAAGGAAACCGTCAGCGGAAGAAGATACTTTACCCAAATCCTCACTATAGGCAACTACCGGTTCTGTTCCGGATATTTCCGAATTAGGGACTCCCATTAATGAAACAGAGCCTCTATCGGCAAACAGTTTCTTTATCTTATGATATTCTCCCATAGAAATAGCACGCTCCGGTTTAACATCCGATGCCAGATAGAAATATCCCCAGTCGATACGGACATCATCGCCTTTTTTCTGTAAAACGGGCTGTTCCACAGTTCCGACTTTTGCATACGTTATCTTATCCGGACCTCCCAGGTACACAGACAAGTCCATTTCCTGTCCCGGCAGGTTCATTGCCCAAAGCGGAGTAGCATCCATATAGATCTGCACATCGTGTGCTTTGCCATCCAAAGTTTTTACCTGATAAGAGATATAGTTTACAGGAGTAGACATCAGTTGAAGGTCATCCTGCAATAGAGGAGAAGTAAAAATCAAATCCAATTGTACCGGACCACACTCAAACGTATAATAAGTTTGTGTCGGCAACACATTGACTGATTTCTGAAAAGCCGGAGTGTCGAACACATCCTTTACTTTATCTTTCACAAACAGACCAAAATCAACGAAACCGCCACCCACGCGATTATGGCAATGGGCAGCAATTACGTTTTTACCCGGCTTAAGGGTAGCTTTTACATTGGTCGGTAATTCTTTCAATACATTGTTTTTCCATGAATAATCCGTTTTTACGACCTCGATCCCATTGATATACAATTCAAAGATATCATCGTGCGAGTAATCGAGAATGACGGTTTCATCAGCATAATCCTGAGACAGGTCAAAGGTGCGTCTGACCCATATATCCTTACTGTTCCATTCGGTAGAAAGGTTCGGCATCCCGGGAGTTCCGAAAGCAGCCAGGCCTTTTTCCCAGGCAGCGTCATTAAAATCCGGTTGGTTCCACTTTCCTGCCGGTTCCTTTTCTGTGTAAGAGGCGGCCCATTTCTCAGCTCCTGCCGTAGGTAAAACTGACTTCATCGGTGTCTCTTCTACCCCCATAAAACGATAACTTTTACCATCTACCCGCAATGCTCCGACCAAAGGGAAAGGCTTCCCGGTCCAGTGCCGTACATTATCTTCATTCAATTGATCCGTAAATGACCAGGCACTCGTATAAGGATCGATGGTTACCAAAGGATAGGCCGGAGCTCTCAGCTCGTTGATCTTTTCCGGCTGGAAATATTTACTTTGCTGACTGCAGGAACACAATAAACCGGCAGTCACCATATATAATAATAAGGTATATTTCTTCATGGCACGTAGTTTTTTATGATTGCAAAGGAACTGTTTTTCAGGTATAAGGACTTTCAATTTTCCTGCATAAGCTTTCAATAATCATTCAGAATGATCTTTATTGGTTTATTTCTCTTTTTTATTTATTAGCTTTGTCTTCGAGAAACACTATCACTATTCGATATGAAAAGAATACCGCTGCTGATCTTCTATGTTTGGCTATTGTTGGAATGCTTGCCGGGAGTTGCCAATAACCCTCATTTCAGACATTACAACAATAAGCACGGATTATCGCATAATACGGTGTATTGCTCACTGCAGGATCAGCGGGGTTTCATGTGGTTTGGTACGGAAGACGGACTGAACCGTTTCGACGGGCATACGTTTAAAATCTATAGGCATAATTCATATAATCCGAATAGCTTGCCGAACGACCATATCCTGAATCTTTTTGAAAGTTCAGATGGCAAGATATGGGTTTTTACCGCCGGCGGAACCTGTTATTATGATTACAAAACAGATACCTTTCATGCATTCCAGCTGTCACCCGGGCAAAACGAACCGGAGTCTTTTTCCGCTGTAACAGAAGACAAAAACCACAGTCTCTGGTTTATCGGTTATAACCGGATCGTCCGGTACAACCCGTCGGATAACACTTCCCGGACTTATCCGGCTGAAAACAATTTCTATCCAGCCATTATCACATTAATGAACGATGGAGAACCTCTTTTCTCTGACCGACAATCTTTATATATGTATAAATCCGAGACCGATAACTTTCAGAGACTTCCTCTTCTGAATGAAATGCAGATCGATAGCCAGATCGTTATACAAGCTATATGCCAGATCCCAGACCTGGGTATCCTGGCCGGGACCAATCAGGGCGGACTTCTGCTTTACAAATATCAGGACCGGAGTGTAGTGAATATTATTCCCGAAATACAGGTCCGTGCCATCACTCCGTATAGTACGACAACCTACTGGATTGCATCTGAATCAGGCATCTACATTTATAATATACTGGATCAGACAGTAACCAATCTGCGAAAATCCCTGACGAACGAATATGCCATTGCTGACAATGCCATTTACTCCGTAACCCGGGACCGCGAAGGAGGCATGTGGGCAGGTTCCTTTTTTGGCGGGATCAGTTATCTGCCCAAAGAATATAACCGGTTCAACTATTTTATCGGAGGAAAAACACATCCCCAGTTACTCGGTAACGCAATCCGCGAAATCGTACCCGACCAATATGGCAATCTATGGCTGGGAACAGAAGATAACGGCATAAACTGCTACAATCCTCAAAACGGACAAATAACAAACTACTCATACAACAATCCGAAACATCTTCTGTCGGCGACCAATATACATGGGTTACTGGCTGACGGTAACCAGTTATGGGTAGGCACGTTCAATAAAGGGATCGACGTATTGGATATTCCATCCGGAAAGATCATCAAACATTATTCACGCGAAAATACTCACAATGCCCTGAACAATAATTTCGTCCTTTGTTTCTGCAAAACAAAGAATAATGAATTTCTGGTAGGTACCGGCAGCGGGGTATTGTCTTACGACAGGCAGACTGAAAGTTTTACGCAATGGAATAATATTTACACCCTGATCAGGCAGATATATGAAGATAGCCGCGGAGATATATGGTCTGCAACATCCAACGGTATTTATCACTACCTGCGTGAAGAAAATAAGGTAGAACAATACACGGCCGATGCCAACAAATTACAGAGTATTGGCAGCAATAACACGACGTCAGTCTTTGAAGATTCAAAAGGCCGGATATGGGTTACCACTGTTAACGGATTATCCCTGTTCAACCGGGAGACAAAATCGTTCAACCGGATCACAGCAGAAGACGGGTTACCCAGTAATATCATCTACCGGATCGTTGAAGACGATTCCCACAATTTCTGGTTATCCACAGCGAACGGCCTGGTCAGGTTCAATCCGGAAACATACGTGATGAAAACCTTTACCTATACAGACGGGTTGCATGAAACACAATTCAACTACAGTTCTTCCTATCAGTCACCCGACGGAACGATCTATATGGGAACTATCAACGGTATGTTGTCATTCAACCCATCCCGGTTCAAAGAAGACACATTCACCCCTCCTATGTATATTACCGGGATCGACCTTCCTGAAAATGAAGCAAACGGATATAATTTCACTACTTCTTCCATCGAAAACAGGGACGTTTTAAAGTTACCTTACGATGCTTCGACATTTACCTTGTCGTATATAGCTCTCAGTTATACTTCGCCGGATGCGATCCGTTATGCCTATAAGCTGGAAGGCGTCGATAAAGACTGGATCTATATGAATCAGAATAAAAATGTCACTTTCGCCAACCTCTCTCCCGGAGAATACACCTTCAAAGTGAAATCGACCAATAGCAGCGGTATATGGCAGAATAATGAGCAGTCGTTACAGATCATCATTACCCCGCCTTTCTGGGCTACCGGATGGGCATTTCTGGTTTACATCCTGATCATTTGTATCTGCATAGTACTCTTCTATAATTACAAAAAAGCAAAACTGGAAGAAAAACACCGTATAAACCAGGATTTATTCGAGAGCAAAAAGGAAAAAGAACTATACGATGCCAAAATACAGTTCTTTACCTTTATCACTCACGAGATACGGACACCACTCACATTGATCAAAGCTCCTTTGGAAAAGATCATCAAATCGAACGACGGTACTCCTTCTACCAGGGAGAACCTTCAAATTATTGAAAAAAATACACAACAGCTATTGAACTTAAGTAACCAGTTACTCGACTTCCGGAAAACGGAAAGCCGGGGATTCAAGCTGAATTATGTAAATACAGATGTTACTCTCTGGCTTCAAACGATCCTGCAACCATTCCTTCCGGTTATGGAACATGATAATAAAACATTTGTCTGCGAGATACCAGAAGAAACATTCTCCGCCTTTATCGACCGGGAAGCTTTCTCCAAAATAATGAACAACTTGCTGACCAATGCTATAAAATATTCAGACAAGTACCTCTCCCTGCAACTGCAAATACAGAAGGACAGAAACGAGTTTATCATTTCCGTCACTAATGACGGTATGCTCATCCCCAATAGCGAAAAAGAAAATATATTTACCCCTTTCTACCGTCTGAAAGAAACGGAACATCAGCAAGGAAGCGGTATCGGACTTTCGCTGGCACGTTCACTGGCTGAATTTCATAAAGGTACTCTAAATTATACGCAGACTCCGGAAGGAATGAACAGGTTTACACTTACCTTACCTAAAGAGCAGGAAGACTGCTATTTATTAACATTCGACAAAAACACAGAAAATACGGTCACAGATAATACCTGCGACGCTGATAATGAAAAGCCGGTAATCCTGATAGTGGAAGACCAGGAAGATATGCGTCGGTTCATTGCCAAAGAGTTGGCAGAGACATACCGGATCCGGAAAGCCGCTAACGGAAAAGAAGCGGTTACAATTTTAAAAGATCATACGGTAAACCTGATCATCAGTGATGTAATGATGCCTGTTATGGATGGGTTTGAACTATGTAATGAGGTAAAGAATGATGTCAACTACAGCCATATTCCTTTCCTCCTGCTGACAGCTCAACACAATCTGCAATCCAGGCTAAAAGGGTTGAACAATGGAGCCGATGCATATATGGAAAAACCCTTTTCAATCGAGTTGCTGGTTGCCCAGGTCGCAAACTTGCTGAAAAGCCGGGAGATGTTGACCAGAACTTACAAAGAAACTCCATCCACCCCGGCAACAACATTGGCTGTTTCCACAGTCGATGATCTTTTCCTGCGGAAACTTAATACATATCTGGAAGAACATATCACCAACGAAGCCATGAATGTAGAAATGCTGGCAACGGAAATGGGGATGAGTACCTCCAGCCTGTACCGGAAAGTAAAAGGATTATCAGGGTTATCTCCGGTCGACTTTATAAAAGTAACCCGACTGAAGAAGGCTGTCCAACTTATGGAGAAGGGAGAAAGCCGCATCAATGAAATTGCATTCCAGACTGGATTTTCTTCTCCGGCTTATTTCTCTACCTGTTTCCAGAAACAATATGGGAAAACACCGTCGGAATTTATGAAAGAGTATTAGCCAAAGGCAATGTAAAACGGAAAGTGGCACCCTCTCTGAGCCTGGAAGATACGGACATTTCGCCTCCCATCTTATTTACCAGTCCTTTACAGATAGCAAGTCCTAATCCAATACCGTTGCTAGCTCCTTTCAACTGCACGAAACGGCCAAAAATATGATCCAATTCCTTTTCCGGAATACCTGTACCGGTATCGGATACATAAAAGTGAACATAGCTGTCCTCCAATTTATAACCAAAGCGAATAGTCCCGACAGAGGTATGTTTTATCGCATTCGTCAGCAAATTACTAAGGATTTGTACCAACCGGCTCTTATCCGTCCTCATAGTGATATCAGCACAAGGATCCAGTATCAATTCCACATTTTCCGGCATCCGCAGCTGCATCACATTGTACATATCTCTCATGGTAGAAGGCAAGTAAATATCTACATAAGCAAACGAGAGCATGCCTGATTCTATTTTTGAAATATCCAGCACATCGTTTATCAAACGTAATAACAATTCATTATTCGATTTGATGAGACTTATATAAGTCTCCCTTATTTCCGGATCGGTTTCAATAGACAACAGATCGGAGAATCCCACTATAGCATTTAACGGGGTACGGATCTCATGTGTCATATTGGCTAAAAACGCAGATTTCAACTGGTCGGCATTTTCAGCTTTCTCCTTGGCATCTATCAAGGTTCGTTCATATTCAATATATTTCTGATTATCGACCATGCAACCTACAATCAAATTTACACGTTCGTTCTCATCATGTTCGAGTGCTCTCCCGATCACCTCGTAATTCCGGTATTCTCCGTCATCGTTCTTCAAACGGAAATTAACGGCAAACTCCAATAAATTCCTGTTTCTTATCTCATTGAACAAAAGAAAAAAATCTTCCCTGTCATCGGGATGACGGAGACTGGACAGAGCACGGCAGATATATTTATTCCTTTCCAACAGGTAATTACTGGCACCATAAAACTGAAAACAATGGTTACAATGCTCTTTATCACAAGTCTGAAAACGATGAAAATTAAAAGAGTAGGTGGTTATGTGGCTATTCTTCAATGCTAATTCCATCATAGTACGACTCTCCGTCAGTTTACCGCTCAGAGCCTTATTTTCTTTTTCCCTTTCTACCTGCTCAGATACGTTGCGAATATAGACCACCACATATTTATGATGCAACGGAACCATTCTTATCTTAAAATAGACAACCGGAGTATTATGCCCGGGAATCGACATATCCATATTGATTATTTCCGATGTATCCAGGCATTTTTGTACAATCTTCGTCATATTCCTCTTCGTTTCATCGGGGTAGGTAAAACCAGGCAAATCATCTATACGGTGATTGATCGCTTCGGGAGTGATACAAGTCTCTGTCGCATAAGCGATGATCCGCTCTACAACAAGTTCTTCATTCACTAACAGTATCGTATCCGGAATCGATTCGGCTACCTTTTCGGAGATATCAGCCAGTTCCCGCATTTTCTGGTCATACGACATAACATCCCATTCTTTGGAGGCCGGGTCTGTAAGTAACAATGTATATCCTATAATTCCTCCTTCTTCATTGAACCCGGGAATAATAGAAAACCCGAGAGGCAAATTGTGACTGACCACACTCCCATTCCGTAGATAAGTTTTTTGAATATCTGAAAGAAACGTCGTTTCAAATAAATTACTCAGGAGAAAATCAGAAATATCTGTTATAGCAAACTTCTCACACATTGCCTTATTTAAAGCGATTAACAAACCATCACCATCATACAAAGCTCCGCCCTGAGGATAGTAGTTAAAGAAATTTGTTATCAACTGCTGTTCGACCAATGAATTTCCCATCGCTATTTAGATTTAAATCAATCTACAAAGAAAAGCAAACTTTATAAATCAAAGACTATTTAAACATAAAAATATTTTATCAGAGAAAAATAACAATTACCATAAACGCAGTCTATCGCATCATAGATATTATCCATCGGATAAGTTTGGCTAAGGAAAATGAATAAGCGAACTTTGTTACAGAATCATGTAATGTTATAAAAAAATAGGGATATAATTAGTCAATAGCAAAAAGGCGATAAGGGATATGCCGTGAGATGGCACAAGAGATCCCGTCATAACTAAGAGAGGGTTAATCCCGGGAAGTTTTCCCGGGATTAATTATTTATATTCATCCTGTTACTTGATGCGTTTACATTTTCCGGAAATATGCTCAATATCCAGACGCAGGACATTAGTCCGCTTAAATGATCCGGCAATATATTTTTCTCCGACAACCTCAAATCCGGAGCAATATTTCTTTGCCAGCAGACGCAGGGCAAGCATTCTCTCTTCTACCGGCAGATCCATATGAATTGTACCGAAAGCAATAGCTGATTCATAAGCAGTCGTAAACTGCCCGGGAATAACACGGGTTTCTCCAACTACACTAAAACAGACTTTCGGGTTTTGTCTCAGACATTCCAGTTTATACCCTTCCGGAGCACAATGAAAATAGATACACTTATCATCGTTCAGTACATAACTGATCGGTATACCATAACCATAGCCATTCACTCCTTCCATAGCAAGAAATCCATATTCTCCACTTTCCAGGAGCCGATAAGCTAATTCATTTTCAAGAATTCTATCCTTTCTTCTTATATCCGTAAACATATCCTTGAGATTTAGAAAGACAAATCTACAAAAATAGTATCTTTGTGCGTACAAATCACACCTGATAAAACACAAAAATATGAGAACACAAATTTCCCTGCTTCTAATTGCCTGTTTTTGCAGCCTTACTTGCCTGGCACAAAACGAATTCGACAAATATTTCACAACCAAAAGCCTACGAATTGATTTCGCTTTAAGCGGAAATACCCAATTTCAGGCTGCAGCTATACAGCAGTTACGGGAAGAACCGGTATGGGGAGGTCCTGTTAAAAACCGGATCGACAAATTCAATTATGGCGGATATTACATCAACATATATGATAAATCAACCAATGAATTGATCTACTCACGCGGTTTCAATACGCTTTTTGAAGAATGGCGTACCACAGAACAGGCCAAAACAGAAACACAATCGTGGACGAACAGTATCTCGGTTCCCTATCCTAAGACAACAGTCGTTGTTGAGATTACAGCACGTGACAAAGCAGACATGCAATTTCACCCTCTGTTAAAAATGGATATCGACCCGGCCAGTATTTTCATTGACCGGGGAAAACTAAAAGAAAATAAAGTAACTCAAATTCAATATGAAGGAAATCCGAATGAAAAAGTCGATCTGGTTTTCATTGCAGAAGGTTATACGGCAGACGATCAGGATAAATTTGTTGCCGATGCAAAAAAATTTACGGAGTCATTGTTTCAGACGCCTCCTTATACTACACGACGTAAGGATTTCAATATATGGGCAGTGAATCTAATCTCAGAAGATAAAGGAACTGATATTTCAGGTAAAGGCATATATAAGAACACGGCTTTAAATTCCGGATATTACACCTTTGGAGTCGACCGTTACCTGACAACACCGGATATGAAACCGATCCGCGATGCAGTATGGAATGTACCCTGCGATGCCATATTTCTGCTGGTTAACACCGATACATATGGTGGTGGTGGAATGTATAATTTCTACGCTATGGGAACTGCCGATAATGAAAAAACACAACATGTTTTTGTCCATGAATTCGGACATAGTTTTGCCGGACTGGCCGACGAATATTTCTCTTCCGAAGTCGCCTATCAGGATTTCTATAATCTGAAATATGAGCCCTGGGAACCCAATATCACCACGCTGGTTGACTTCGACAGTAAATGGAAAGATCTTTTACCTGCCAATACCCCTATTCCAACACCACTGGACGCTGCACACAAAGACAAACCCGGTGTATTTGAAGGAGGCGGTTATATTTCCAAAGGTATTTACCGTCCGATGGATCATTGCATGATGCGTGATTACGCTCCTTTCTGCCCGGCCTGCAGCCGTGCTATTCTACGAATGATCGATTTCCTGTCTGACAGAGAATACTAAAAAAACAGAAGGAGGTATGCCATCAAAACATACCTCCTTCATATTTATATTAACCAAAAGATCTAAAATTCAATTCATCGGAACTTCCATCAATAAGATTTTCGCATCCTTCAGAACTTCTATCGTTATACTGTCGGTATCATAGAAACCGGCACCATCCCGTTTGGATAAAGTCGTGTTGTTTACCTCTACTTCTCCTTCGATAACGAAAAGATAAACACCTGTTCCTTTCTTATGAAACTTATACTCCTTGATCTGTCCGGCATCCAGTGTTCCCAACGAGAACCAGGCATCCTGATTGATCGCAGCCGGAGTTACACCGTCAGGCGAAAGGATCAAAGATAACTCATTCTTTTTCAAAAAAGGACGTACATCATAATTGTTGTACTTCGGTTTGGTATTCTCTTCACGCGGGAAAACCCAAATCTGCAGAAATTCAAGCTGCTGCTCGGCACTATCATTAAACTCGCTATGGAAAATGCCTGTACCGGCACTCATCACCTGTATATCTCCCGGAGTGATCGTTTCGCTGTTCTGTATACTATCGCCATGCCGCAAATAACCATTCAACGGAATAGAGATAACTTCCATATTCTTATGTGGGTGTGTATCAAAACCTTCACGCGGTGCTACCGTATCATCATTCAATACACGCAACTTTCCGAAATGTACTCTTTTGGGGTTGTAATAATTGGCAAAACTAAATGTATGATATGTTTTAAGCCATCCGTGGTTTGCATATCCGCGAGAGTTCGCCTTATCTACTACCATTTTCATAAATATTCCTCCTCTTTAATTCACATATATAACATTTCAGCCGTTGAAAAAGTTCCGGCAATGCCTTTTGTCCGGTAACAGCCTTTTTTATTCATATGAAAAATGATCATAAATAAAACATATCTGAACAGAATTCAGTACTTTTGCACAAAAATTCATCCAGTAAATATATAATCATATGGCAGTTTACTTAAACGATGTATCTAGAACCTTCGGAGAATACCTTCTTATTCCCGGTCTGACTACAAAACAATGTGTGCCTACAAACGTTTCTTTAAAAACTTCGCTTGTCAAACACAATGTTGGCGATAAGTCATCTATCGAATTAAATATCCCGTTCGTATCGGCAATCATGCAATCGGTATCCGGTCCGGAACTGGCAATCGAACTGGCCCGCAACGGTGGTCTTTCTTTCATTTTCGGTTCACAGCCGATCGAGAGCCAGGCAGAAATGGTTAGAAGAGTAAAGAAATTCAAAGCTGGTTTCGTGACCAGCGACTCCAACCTGACACCGGAAAACACGCTGGCTGACGTGATCGATCTGGTCAACAAAACAGAACACTCCACCATCGGTATCACTGATGACGGAACTCCTAATGGTAAACTGCTGGGATTGGTTACCAGCCGCGACTATCGCATCGAAAAAGACGATCCTTCCACAAAAGTAAAAGAGTTCATGACACCTTTCGCAAAACTGATCGTCGGAGAAGTCGGCATCACGCTGAAAGAAGCAAACCAGATCATCTGGGATCATAAACTGAATACACTTCCGATCATAGACAAGGACCAGAACCTGGCCTATTTTGTATTCCGTAAGGATTATGACAGCCATCGCGAAAATCCGAACGAAATTTCCGGAGCTGACAAAAAATTACTGGTCGGTGCCGGTATCAATACCCGTGACTATACGGAACGCGTTCCTGCCCTGGTTGAAGCCGGTGTAGATGTATTATGTATCGACTCATCAGATGGTTATTCGGAATGGCAATACGAGACATTACAGTGGATCAAGAAAGAATATGGTGACAAAGTAAAAGTCGGAGCCGGAAACGTGGTGGACAGAGATGGTTTCTTATATCTGGTAAAAGCCGGAGCTGACTTTATCAAAGTCGGGATCGGTGGTGGTTCCATCTGTATTACACGCGAACAAAAAGGGATCGGACGCGGACAAGCTACCGCTTTGATCGATGTAGCTCAGGCCCGCGACGAATATAAAGAACAGACAGGTATTTATGTCCCTATTTGCAGCGACGGTGGTTTGGTGCACGATTATCACATGGTACTTGCATTGGCAATGGGAGCTGACTTCCTGATGATGGGACGTTATTTTGCCCGTTTCGACGAATCTCCTACAAAGAAACTGCGTATCGGAAACAACTTCGTAAAAGAATATTGGGGTGAAGGTTCAAACCGTGCCCAAAACTGGCAACGTTACGACATGGGAGGAAGTGCCTCACTGAAGTTTGAAGAAGGTGTAGACAGCTATGTTCCTTATGCCGGTAAAATGAAAGACAATCTGAATCTGACATTAGGCAAGATCAAAGCTACCATGTGTAGTTGCGGTGCTATCGCAATCCCCGCCTTACAGAAAAATGCCAAGATCACGCTGGTATCTTCAACGAGTATCGTAGAAGGTGGTGCACACGATGTGATCCTGAAAGAACAGAATTAAGTAATCCTATCTGAGATATTTAATCCCCCAACTGTAATCTCTTCATTCGTGAGCTTACTGTTGGGGGATTTTTTCTATCAATAATTTATATCTACAGAAATCCGATATTTTGAAAACAGACGTAAATATCTCCTATAAAACATATAGAAAACAGAGGTAAAATAACATTATATCAAACGGAGATTATTAGAAACCAAATATTTGAATATCTTTGAGGATAATAAAAACATTCGGTTATATAATACACAATAGACAAAGGAGATATAGAGTCGCTAGTATATGAAAAGAAGAAGAAAGAAAAGAAGTACCAAGCAGTATGCGGTTATTGCTTTCTACGAAAAAAACAACAGATGGCCTGCACCTTCGTCGCAAAATGTAAAAGAGCGGCATCTAGGTGAGTGGATTACCAGATGCAGATTTATCAGGAACCATTCTCCGGAGAAACTTACAGAAAAGCAGATTCAATTAATTGATAGAATCGATGCGGATAAGGCTCAAAAAAAGACAGAACGGTGGATGGTTAATTATGAAATGTTGAAAGACTTTGTGGAAAAAGAAAAACGATGGCCTTCCGTCAATGCATCAGAACCGGAAGAGATCAGGCTTGTCAACTGGTGCCTGTCACAACGGATTACCAGAAAAAACACCCCCAAAAGCAAACTAAATAAAGAACATATCAAACTGTTGGATGATATCGGTTTCCATTGGAGTTCAAACAACAAAAGAAGAACATGGAAAGAATCGTTCAACCTGGTCAAGGATTATTATGCCCGTACCGGTCAATGGCCTGCCCATACCAGAGATCCGGAAGAGTCGAGACTGGCGAAGTGGTGTAGTAAAATGAGAGCTTATAAAAACCGAACGGATACAAGTGTAACGCTTTCTCCCGGACAGATCAAAAAATTGAGTAATTTAGGTTTCGACTGGACCAATAGCCAGGAGAATAACAGACGCTCACCGGAAAATACCAACAGGATATGGATCGAGAGATATCATCATTTTTGTGAGTTCACAACAAACAACAAACGATACCCTAAGGCGAAATCCGGAGATCCCCAGGAAGAGTCTCTGTATTCATGGTGGATGAGAATGGCTTATTTGAAAAGAAAAGGCAAGCTCAGTAACGAACGTATCCATCTACTTGATTGTATCGGATTCAGATGGGGGAAAGGGAATGAATAGTCAAAAACAAAATTTCCCCACTCTGTCCCCGAAAGATAGGCGTATTCAGGTATTACTTTTATTCTAAAAAATATATTTATATTTGCTGCGATTTTTGGTTCATATAAAATAGACTCTATGAATATGATTAAAAGGGAATCAGGTGTGAATCCTGAGCAGACCCGCTGCTGTATTCTCCACAAAAGTCTTTGAACAACAAATACATCCACTGTTCATCAATGAATGGGAAGGAACGTTCAAAGATGGAGTAAGTCAGAAGACCTGCCAAAATCTTTTTTCTAAGGCTAACGTGGAATATAGCTGAAAGATATGACCAATGGAAAAATTCTAATTTTTCTTTTATCTTTTGTACTAAATTTTCAATTGTTTAGCTGTAATTTTTGTTATTTTTTCAATATTAATAATAATTATTATGGTTACATCATTTACTCGTTGCAGAACTCCATTTTTAATATGGCTGTTTCTGTTTATTTTATTTATTCCCATTTATACCTTTGCACAAACTAACAGAATGGTTAGTGGTTATATTGTTGATGAAAACAATAAGGCGTTAGAAAACATTGTAATTTTCATCAAAGGGTCGGAGTTGAGAACGATTACAGATGACAATGGCTACTACTCCATAAATTTAGAAGACTCAAAAAATCATGTATTGATAACCAACAGTTACAATACCGTTTCCGCTGTCCGCGACATTCCTGATGGCGAACAGGATTACAGATTGGATATTCAGCTGTCATATAAGTCATTAAGCCTTCCCGAGGTAGATATTACAGGAGCCCAACCCCAAAGCTACAATTCTGATATCGCCTTTTCTGCAACCCGCATGGAAATTCCGGTGCTGGAGATACCGGGATCGGTTGGTATTGTAACAAGAAAATTAATTGAAGACCAGCAGGCAACCACCATGACAGAAGTAGTACGAAATCTGGGTGGTGTCAAAGGAGGAGCTTCTGGTGAAGCCGGTAACATTAACGAGGTATTTTCTTCCCGTGGCTTTTCTATGACAAACTCCCGCAATTATTTCAGAAATGGAGTACGTTATCTCAAATTCTCAAATGATGCTCTTTCAAGTATCGAACGCATCGAAATACTAAAAGGACCTGCATCCGTTCTTTATGGAGCCGTAGAACCTGGTGGTATAATTAATTTTATCACCAAGCCGACTTTATATACTCCCCGCTATGGAGCTTCCATCAGATATGGCAGTTATGATTATAAACAGGCGGCCATCGACTTAACCGGTCCAATAAACACGAAAAAAACAATACGCTATCGCCTGAATGCGATGTACGAAGACGCAGATAAATTCCGTAAACCGCAAAATAGTAAACGATATGACATCACTCCAACCATTGACATTGATTTAGGAAGAAAGACTACTCTTAATCTTGATGCAGACATTTTCAGGGACAAGAGAACACATGATCCCGGAGTTTTACATATAAACAATGAAATTATCGATCATGGGTTCAAAACTTTTTTAGGTGAACCATGGGCTTATGGAAAGTTTACCAACACCAGTTTCGGCTATGAGTTGAAGCACCGTTTTAATAAAGATTGGACATTCAGAAGTTCTGCCCGCCAATATTTCACCCATGAAGACCGTCTGTATTTTCAGATGAAGACACCTCAAAAAGATAGCACAATCACTAGACGTCTGGCACATTGGGATGCAAAAATCAATTATTTAAATCTGATTGAAGAAATTAGCGGTAATTTCACAACAGGCTTTATCAAACATAAAGCGATCGCAGGAGTAGAATTCGGCCGGCTTACCAATAGAAGAAAAGTAAAGGGTAATATGTATACCCCCATAAATTATGTCAACCCTGTATACTCAGAGAAACCGACAGATTTTGAAATGGAACAAAGTACAGATTTATATATCACACAAAATACCGGAGCAATATATTTGCAAGATCAGCTAAGCTTTACCGACCAGCTAAAATTATTAATTGGTGCACGTGCTGACTGGGTAAACGACAAACAGGACAATTATATTAAAGAGACAAAAAGTGATGAAAAGAATTTCGCTATCTCCCCACGTGTTGGTGCGGTTTATATGCCAATACCAAGTTTAAGCCTTTATCTTTCTTATAGCCAATCATTCGTTCCTCAATCCGGCCAGACTAAAGATGGTAAAGCTTTCGATCCGATTCGTTCCAAACAATGGGAAGCCGGTATAAAGAAATCATTCTTCAATGATCGTCTTACCTCTAGCCTGGCGTTCTATAAACTGTCAAAAACAAACTTACCTACAACAGATCCTGAAGATGAAGAATTCAAAATTCTTATCGGTGAACAGACAAGTAAAGGTATAGAATTGGCTGTCTCCGGCGAAATTACCCCGAGCTGGAGTGTCGCATTCAACTATGCATATACACATGCCGAGGTGACCGAAACTAACGACAAGAACTATCCCGTTGGTACAAAGTTGGCAAATATATCTCCCAGTCAGCTCAACTTATGGACTTCTTACCTTGTTAGAGGAGGTGTTGTAAAAGGATTATCGTTTGGTGGCGGCTGGTATTATCAAGGAAAATCTTATGGAAATATGGCCCAAACCATCGAATTGGACTCATACCATATTTTTGACTGTTTTGTTGCCTACAAACGTAGCTTCTATAAAATTTCCGCAAACTTGAAAAATGTATTCAATCAGGAATACTATACCGGCTCGCAAGGTAATAACCTGTTGTTCCCCGGTACAGCCAGAACACTCATGGTAATGCTGGCTGTTAACTTTTAAATGACTGTGTTATGATGCACAATTATATCTTCAAAAAGATATTGGTAAATACACATTTATATATAGGACTCATATTAGGGTTAGTGATAACCCTAATATGTGTTTCCGGTTCAGCCATTGTCTATAAACCTGAGTTAGAAAAACTGTCAGTGAAAAAATTGGCATTTGTCGAGCCGTCGGACAGAATAGTTCCATTGCAATATTTACTGGATAACGTTAGAAAAAAATATCCTCAACTAACTATAAGCAACATGGTCCTTTACGGAGGAAAGGATTGCGCATACAGTTTTCGGGCCACATCCCCGGATGAGAAAGGTCGAATTCAAGTTTATGTCAATCAGTATACGGGGGAAGTCCTCGGGATTGACCGATATCGTCACAAGATATTCCAATGGTTGTATGATTTACATGTCAAGCTTTTATTAAAAAAGAACGGCGTTGTATGGGTTGCAGTGTTTGATTTCTTACTGATATTTCTTATTGTTTCCGGTCTATTTTTATATCCAAGTAAAAAAATATTCAACTTCCGGCAAGGGGAAAAACCAGGCGTCAGATGTTACAGGTTACATATAGTTATAGGACTTTTCACAGCCTTGTTTCTATTTTTAATCGCTTTCACCGGTTGCTATTTTGGGTTCAAAAAAGAATTCCACACTGTATTTGAATCTGTATCATCAGGTAAAGCCTTACAACCAGCTCCCAAAGTTGAAGAGTACTCCGGTCAATGGATTTCTTTAGATGCCATTATGGATATAGCATGTAAAGAATTTACAGAAGGTCGTCCTATGATGATCTTTTTTCCGAAAGACAACAAATCTGTTTTTTCTGTCAGAATGTATCATAGAGGTGACTTTGAAAGAACAGGAAGTAACCACATATATATACACCCTATTACAGGAAAAGTTGTCAAATTAAATTTGTGGAAAGAAAAGCCAACTCCAGAAAAACTGACCCGGTCTATGTATTTCATTCATTTCGGTACTTTCTGGGGACATTATTCACGTATTCTGTGGATCTTTATTGGCCTTGTTGTTCCATTTTTATATTTCACAGGTTTTTATGCATGGTGGTCTAAACTAAAAAGGAGGCAAAACACCCCCTATTCCGCCCCCCCGTAAAAGAAAATCCCTTGCAAGTTCTTGACTTACAAGGGATCATTTTTTAGCAGTTGTTCTACCAGGGCTCGAACCTGGAATTTCAGGACCAGAATCTGACGTGTTACCATTACACCATAGAACAGTTTTTGTAGCTTCGAGTAGTATGTTTCTCGATTACGGCTGCAAAGATACGGACATTTTTTATTCTTGCAAATATTTCGCGAAAAAATTTCATCAAAATAAACAATTTTCTTTTTCTCCTGTTTTGAATTTACTGGGTTTATACATATATTAAATAGAGAAAGCATGCAGTTTATAAATTAAGGAGTATATTTGCATCTTCGAAAATTATTCAATAAAAAATAAATGGATCAAACAAAAGAATTAGTAAAAACAATTATTGAAGGCCTACAAGAGAAAAAAGGCAAAAATATTGTAACCGTAGATTTAACCCAACTATCCGGAGCTGTATGCCAATATATGGTGATCTGCGAAGGAAACACACCAACCCAGGTTTCAGCCCTGTCTGATTCCGTTTGGGATTCTGCACGAAGAAAAGCCGGTGAAAAGCCATTGTCTGTCGACGGCAATCAAAGTGCCCAGTGGATAGGTATGGATTATGGCACGGTTCTTGTACACATATTTTTACCGGAACAACGCGAGTTCTATAATCTGGAAACTTTGTGGTCGGACTCAAAGGTCACACAGATCCCGGATCTCGATTAAACCGGATTAATATTATCGAATTCAAAGTATGGAAAATAAAAACGACATGTTTAATAAAGCGCCGAAGAACAATAAGCCTAAAATGTTCCGGTTTAACCTGTATTGGATGTATGGGCTAATATTTATGATGCTTATTGCATTATATCTGACAAACGATTCCTCGGCGTCAAAAGAACTGGGATGGACTGAATTCCAGAAACTGGCTCAGGAAAATGTGTTTGACAAGATGGTTGTCTACAACAAAAAAAACCTTGTTGAAGCTAGTGTTAAAAGCGGACAGAAAGGATTGGTATTTAAGAGTGACAGTACGGCTTTGGGAACAAACCCTAAAGTATATGTAAAAATACCGTCGGCAGACAAATTTTCCGATTTTTACGACAAAGCGGTGACAGATAATCATATCGATACACAAGTACGGTTTGAAGAAGGAGATGATGCAATATGGAACTTTCTGGTATCTTTCGGACCTATTATTCTGATTATTGTCGTATGGATTTTCCTGATGAGAAGAATGTCTGGAGGTGCAGGCGGTGGCCCCGGCGGAGTATTCAGTGTCGGCAAGGCCAAAGCACAACTATTCGATAAAGATAACGACAGGAAAGTTACATTTAAAGATGTAGCAGGATTATCTGAAGCCAAGCAGGAAGTAGAAGAAATAGTATCTTTCCTCAAAAATCCTGAAAAGTATACGGAACTGGGAGGTAAAATTCCTAAAGGTGCCCTGTTGGTTGGTCCTCCGGGAACCGGTAAAACATTACTGGCAAAAGCAGTAGCTGGTGAAGCAGATGTACCGTTTTTCTCATTGTCTGGTTCCGACTTCGTGGAAATGTTTGTCGGTGTAGGTGCATCACGTGTTCGTGACCTGTTCCGTCAGGCAAAAGAAAAGTCACCTTGTATCGTATTCATTGACGAGATCGACGCCGTTGGCCGTGCCCGTGGTAAGAACGTGAATATGAATAGTAATGACGAACGTGAAAACACGCTGAATCAGTTACTGACAGAAATGGACGGTTTCGGTTCCAATAGCGGTGTGATCATTTTAGCAGCAACTAACCGTGCCGATATCCTGGATAAGGCTTTACTTCGTGCAGGACGTTTCGACCGCCAGATCCATGTGGAATTACCGGATCTGAATGAACGTAAAGAAATATTCGGAGTACATTTACGCCCGATTAAAATAGATGAGAGTGTCGATGCAGAATTTCTGGCACGCCAGACTCCGGGTTTCTCCGGAGCCGATATCGCGAATGTTTGCAATGAAGCAGCATTGATAGCTGCCCGTAGCGGAAAGAAATTTGTCCAGAAAGAAGATTTCATGAATGCAGTAGACCGTATTGTCGGAGGTTTGGAAAAACGGACTCGGATAACCACAGCAGACGAACGCAATAGTATTGCTAATCATGAAGCCGGCCACGCAACTCTAAGTTGGTTACTTGAACATGCCAACCCTTTGGTAAAAGTAACTATTGTTCCTAGAGGTAAAGCGTTGGGAGCAGCCTGGTACTTACCGGAAGAACGCCAGATCACTACCCGTGAACAGCTACTCGATGAAATGTGTGCAACACTGGGTGGACGGGCTGCAGAAGAATTGTTCCTAGGCAAAATTTCGACTGGAGCATCCAATGACCTGGAACGTGTCACCAAGCAGGCCTACGCTATGGTTGTTTACTTTGGTATGAGTGATAAACTTCCGAACCTGAATTATTACGATTCAACCGGTCAGGACTGGGGATTCACTAAACCATACAGTGAAGAGACATCCCGCATGATCGACCAGGAAGTACAAAAGATCATCAACGAACAATATGAACGTGCAAAGAAAATCCTGTCAGAAAATGCAGAAGGGCACAACCAACTGGCACAGGTATTGCTTGAACGGGAAGTGATCTATACAGAAGATGTGGAACATATCTTTGGCAAACGGGCCTGGATCTCACGCTCACAGGAAATTCTGGAATTGCAGGAAAAGGCAAACAATGAAAAACAGGCTGCTGCTGACGACAAAAAAACGGAAGATACAGACAGCCAGGCAACCGACAATAAAGTCCAGGTTGTTACGGCCAGTGTCAGTGAGACTGACAATATTGCCTGACAAATAAACCGGACACAGATAACGCAGAGCACGCAGACTGCGTTATCTGTGTCCGGTTTATTTGTTTTGCCACACTCTATCCTGTTTATATTTAGATTTATTCTTTATCTTTGCACGAAAAATAAATCAACAAACGAACAAAACGATACAGTATTGAAAAATCTGATAAAACGGGCGCTTACCGGTATAATCTTCGTTGCGGTACTAGTTGGAGCAATTTGCTACCATCCAATCTCTTTTCTCATCGTATTCGGTATAATTACCGGATTGACTTTATGGGAATTCTACGGCTTGGTGAAACATTATGAAGAAGCCTCTATCAAGCGAACAATCTCATCACTGGGAGGAGCTTATCTATTTGCTGCCACTTTCGCTTACACCAATCAACTGACAGATGGTATCATTTTCCTGCCCTATATCCTATTCCTTATATATATACTGGTTGCCGAATTATATTATAAAGCACCGAATCCGATCAATAACTGGGCATTTACCATTTTTGCACAGGTATATTGTGCCGGTACATTCTCGATGCTGAACTTTATAGCTACCATACCGGATACTCCCGGACAAATCGTTTATTCGCCTTTGTTCATTATGGCGATCTTCATTTTCATCTGGCTGAATGATACCGGAGCATATCTGGTCGGTTCCATGATCGGAAAAAGAAGATTGTTTGAACGCATATCTCCTAAAAAATCATGGGAAGGATTTTTCGGAGGACTAGCTGTCGCTTTAGGAGCGTCACAAGTTCTGGCATGGTATGCCCCGGAAGTAAGCTGGTATAACTGGCTGGGATTATCAGCTACCGTTGTCCTGTTTGGGACCTGGGGAGACCTGATCGAGTCATTACTGAAACGCACGCTGGGTGTTAAAGATTCCGGCAACGTTCTTCCCGGTCATGGAGGAATGCTCGATCGGTTCGATAGTCTGATGCTGGCTGCTCCTGCCGCTTACATTTATATAGAAGTGTTTATTCGAAATTAAACGTCAGCGAAACCATACGTGAAGTTGCTTTCGATAACGCATTCGGATACTTGATAAGATCTTTATCAGTAAGGTCGCTACGATCTTTTTGCAAAAGGTCGACTAGTCCGAAACTAAACTTCAATTCGGGACAGAGCTTAAAAAACGGCAGGTAAATATCACATCCGATACCAAATTCCAAACCGAAATCAGCTCCTTTCAACAAGACAGGCATCCCCTTTTTACGTCCAAGATCCATCGCACCATATATTCCTCCTATTAAATAAGGACGATAATTATTCAACCGAAGGGCAGAAAACTTCACATTCAGAGGAAAACTCAGGATAGTAGAACGGACAGAAGTAGAGAACTCCTCACCGGTTTCCTGTTCACGGAACAGAAACTTTTTATCCCCGAAATGCACGGTGGGAACAAAACGCAAATTAAAATAGGGATTCAGATACATATCACCTATAACACCGACACTGAATCCTGGCGAATAACTAGGAATTTCAGCAAACCATATCTCACCATCGGTTGTAACACCGGTATTGGTCAACAACAAATCCTGCGCATGCAATCCGACATGGAATCCCAAATGGAGCCACTTCAAATCGGCATACGGCTGATTTTTAACCTTTTCTTTTTGCGCCATCACACCAGGGATGGCAAGGCTACACACTAATATTAAAAGTAATAGACGTCTCAACTCTCAATCAATTTTGAATAATAACGAAAAAGATCAGAACTTATTGCAGAAATACAAATAAAACTCTATTTTTGCACCAACTAATAGTTATCAATTTTAAACGTTTAAGAAAATGGCTTATTTAATTAGTGAAGATTGTATTGCTTGCGGTACTTGCATCGACGAGTGTCCGGTAGGAGCTATTTCAGAAGGTGATATCTATCATATCGATCCTGAAATGTGTACTGATTGTGGTACTTGTGCTGACGCTTGTCCTACTGAAGCAATTCATCCGGTTGCATAAACCGCAGTAAAATAGGCAACCTTTACAACAGGATACCTATAAAAGATAACGAGCTGCCTATTCTTTAAAGAAAAGCAGCTCGTTATTATTTTTCCCCCTTCTTAGAAATCGATGTCCAGTTTTATCTCATCTGAATCATCGTCTGTTTTTGTTTCAGCATCCGGGGCCTGTGCTTTTTGATCTTCGGAGTTTCGCTGTTTGATGTAATTGATTACATCATTCATTCCCTCCATAAACTTCTCAAAATCCTCCTTATAAAGGAAAATCTTATGCTTCTCAAAAGAGACCTGTGTTCCGTTTTTAGGCTGTACCTTTTTACTTTCGGTAACCGCCAGAAACAAATCGTCTTTCAAGTTCTTCTTCACATCCAGATAATAGATCCGCTTACCTGCTTTTATGGCTTTAGAGTACAGAATCTCTTTATCGCCACCTTCAACCTGTGTTTTCTTCACCGACTCATCCATATAGCCAACATTTGTTAAATACCCACCCAATATTCATAACTTGCTTCAAATATGTGCATTTTTTTTTAAACAACAACTATTTTAACTCATCAAAATATCTGATTTTACGTTTGAAAGTGTAAAATAACACCTAACTCATGTAAAATTAAATAAACCAGGACTCTTTTATCAAAAGAATGACTACCTTTGCAACCTAATTTATAATAAAGTAGTTCCTTCAAACGATGATCAACAGAATTTTAATCCGCATTAAAGTTTTACAGATAGTTTACTCATTCTATCAAAACGGAAACAATGACCTCAAAGTAGCGGAAAATGAATTGCTTTTCAGCTTACGGAAGTCGTATGACTTATATCACTACTTCCTCCTTCTAATTATCGAAGTCACCAATTTACAAAGACGTACGCTTGACGCTAAAAAATGCAAGTACATGCCGACTCACGCAGAGTTGAATCCCAATACCCGTCTGGTAGATAACCGTTTCGCAGCCCAGGTCGCAGAAAACGAAGCTCTTCAGAAATATGTAGCAGAACAAGGGTTGTCATGGGTTAACGATGAAGAGTTTGTAAAAAATGTACTGGACATAATCCTGGCTTCGGATTTGTATAACGAATATCTGGATAATGAGAATGATTCGTACGAGACAGACAAAGAGTTTTGGCGTGCCGTATTCAAAAAGTTAATCTGTGGTAATGAACAGATTGAAGAATTTCTGGAGGATAAAAGTATCTACTGGAATGACGATATCGGAATCGTTGAAACATTTACATTAAAAACAATCAAGCAATTTGAGGAAAAAAGCGGTAGCAAACAAAAATTGTTACCGATGTTCAAAGACATGGAAGACCAGTCTTTTGCAATCAAACTATTCCGCCAGTCATTGCTGAAAGGTTCCGAATATCGCGAACGTATCAATAAACATATGAAAAACTGGGAAGCTGAACGCATTGCCAATATGGACCTCATTATTATGCAGGTAGCCTTGGCTGAAATCATGACATTCCCGACAATTCCTATCAATGTCACATTGAACGAATATATCGACACAGCAAAATACTACAGTACTCCTAAAAGCGGAGTGTTTATTAATGGAATATTAGATTCTATTGTATCCGAGTTAAAAAAAGAAAAGGTATTGCTTAAAGACTAATTATTATCCTTACATTTGTAGTTAGTCAACTTGGTACAAATTTATAAATGAATATAATTAATTATGAGCTTAGTTAGTATTTTACTTCAGGCTGCCGGAGGCCAGTCACAATGGTCAGGCATCTTAATGATGGTAGTTATCGTTGCCATCTTCTATTTCTTCATGATCCGTCCGCAACAGAAAAAGCAGAAAGAGATCCAGAAATCGCGTGAAGCGTTGAAAACCGGTGACAAAGTAATCACTGCCGGAGGTATTTACGGTAAGATTAAAGAAATTGGTGATACTTATATGCTGATAGAAATTTCAGACGGCGTACGTATCCGTGTTGATAAAACTTCTATCTTTGCTTCATCAGAAGACGCACAGCAAAAATAAGGAACAACAAATATGCCGCAGCTTGATAATATAAATCAATCATTCAAGTCTGCCCGGATGAAGATTAATGCTTTTCTGCGTCGTCAGAGATGGAAGGAAGCATTGATCTTTTTCTTTTTTGTACTACTGTCATTAGGTTTCTGGTTATTACAGAGCCTCCAGCAGGAATATGAGATAGAAATAAACATACCGGTCAGATATAAGAATATCCCCCCTGATATCTCCTTTACGGAAACACCTCCCCAAGTGGTTATTGCCAAAGTAAAGGATAAAGGAAGTGTTCTGTTGAACTATTCCTTCGGGAGATCATTTGCTCCAATCGAGACGAATATGAAAAATCAAGCAGAAAAAAGCGGTTCCATATCCATTTCTAAAAAAGCGATCGAAAACGATATTCAAAAACAATTGCTGGCAACCACCTCTTTGGTTACTTTTGAACCTCAGCACATTGAAGCAGCATACAGCAAACGTATCAAAAAAGAGATTCCTGTTGTATTCAATGGGACGATCCAGACAAACCCAGGTTTTCACGTATCCGGTAATATAACAATCTCACCGATGAATATCAGCGTATATGCAAGTGATGTAGTCCTGGATACTCTGAACCAGGCGAAAACGGTATTTACGGAAATAAAAAAAGGTAATAAAACAATCACAAAGACCATACAACTGCAGAAGGTCAGCGAAGCGACTTATGATCCGACCAGTGTTACTATAACGATCCCTATTGAGGAGTTTACAGAAAAAACACTGGAAATTCCGGTACTTTGTACGGATTTGCCACCTCATTATACGTTACGCACTTTCCCTTCTGTTGCAAAGGTGACATGCAGTATTCCGTTATCTCGTTTCAAGGACTTATCGGAAGACGCCTTTGAGATCAGATTTTCTTTTAAAGACCTGGAACAAAACGTATCAGGCTCCTTACCTATCCAACTGACAAAAAAGCCGGATTGGGTAAATTCTGTGGCGCTCGTTCCGGACAAAATAGAATTCATCCTGGAACAAAATAATCTTCAATGATCAAAATTGGCATAACGGGAGGTATAGGAAGCGGTAAATCGGTAATCGCTACTTTATTGAATCTATATGGAGTACCGGTTTACGTAGCTGATACGGAAAGTAAAATATTGACTGAGACTTCTCCGGTAATCAGAAAAAAACTTATAGCATTGTTCGGGAACAGCATTTATACAGAAAACGGACTGAATAAAAAATTGTTGGCGTCATACATATTTAACACTCCTGAATACCTTCAACAGGTAAACGCAATCATCCACCCTGAAGTCAACCGGCATTTCTCTGAGTGGACAAAGGCCCAGACTGCTAATGTATGCGCTATTGAATCGGCAATTCTCTTCGAATCAGGTTTCAACAAAGCGGTAGACAGAAGCCTGATGGTGTATGCTCCCCTGGAGCTCCGTATTGAACGGGCTGTCTCACGGGATAATGTTCTCAAGGAAGAAATCGTACGCCGCATCGAAAATCAGTTTCCGGACGAAACAAAAAGGGACCAGTCTGATTATGTCATTTACAATGATGATAAGCAGGCATTACTCCCCCAGATTGAAAAATTTCTGGCGTCTTTATAGAATTAATCGCATAGTTATGCTACATTTGCAGCTTTAAAGTTTAACACTATTAGAAAACGAAGTATTATGTTGAAGACTATTTTGTCTATTTCGGGAAAACCGGGATTATTTAGATTGGTTTCCCACGGAAAGAACATGCTGATTGTCGAATCGCTGACAGATAAAAAAAGAGTACCCGCTTATGCAAAAGATAAAGTGATCTCGCTAGGTGATATAGCTATTTACACGAACGAGACGGAAGTTCCTTTGCACGAAGTTCTTACCAGCGTAAAAAATAAAGAAAACGGGGCTAAAATAACAGTACCTTCAAACACAAATGAATTGCGTACTTATTTCGCCGAAGTTTTACCTGATTTCGACCGTGAAAGGGTATATCCCAGCGATATCAAGAAATTGCTGACATGGTATAACATCCTGATCGGAGCAGATATCACCGATTTTACCCCGGAAGAAGAACCGGCTACAGAAGAAACAACAGCCGAGACAGAAACTAACGCTGAAGAAAAAACTGAATAAGAATCGATCAGTAACAAAAAAGCCGCTGCATTAATTAATGCAGCGGCTTTTTTGTTATAGCAGATCAAATCAGAATAACGGATTATCCACCTTTTCTTTCAACAGAGCGATATCGATCACCTGATGAATATCTTCCACATAATGGAATGTCAATCCCTTTACATAATCAGCCTTGATTTCTTCAATATCCTTTTGGTTTTCCTTGCAAAGGATCAATTCTTTGATGCCTGCCCGTTTGGCAGCCAGGATCTTTTCCTTGATACCTCCGACCGGAAGAACTTTTCCACGCAACGTTATTTCACCCGTCATAGCCAGATTCTTCCTTACCTTACGCTGGGTAAATGCAGATACGAGCGAAGTAACCATGGTCACACCGGCACTGGGGCCATCTTTAGGTATCGCACCTTCCGGGACATGAATATGCACATTCCAGTTCTCAAATAAATCCTCATTTATATTGAACACAGATGCATGTGCGTGAATATACTCAAGTGCCAACATGGCAGATTCTTTCATCACATCACCCAAATTTCCTGTCAAAGTTAACTTCGAGCCTTTTCCACGACTCAAGCTGGACTCTACAAAAAGGATCTCTCCCCCTACGGCAGTCCACGCCAAACCGGTAACAACTCCGGCATACTCATTACCCTGGTATTTATCACGGCTGTATTCTACCGGACCCAGATAATCATGAAGGTCTTCCGGCTTGATCTGTGCCGGGATCGCTTCGTCGGAAGCTACTTTACGAGCCAGCTTGCGCATTACTTTGGCGATCTTCTTATCCAATTCACGTACGCCGCTCTCACGAGTATACGATTCTATAATAACTTGTAACGTCTTCTTAGGGAACTTCACCTTGCCCTTACTCAGTCCATGGGCTTCCAACTGCTTCGGCACCAGATGACGGGCTGCTATTTCTACTTTTTCTTCCAGGATGTATCCGCTCACTTCAATCAATTCCATACGATCCAATAAAGGCTGCGAAATCGTATTCAGATTGTTAGCCGTAGCGATAAACATCACTTTACTCAAATCATAATCTATATCCAGATAATTATCGTGGAAAGCAGAATTCTGCTCCGGATCCAGAACTTCCAGCAATGCAGAAGCCGGGTCCCCTTTGAAATCGTTCGTCACCTTATCTATTTCATCCAGGATAAACACAGGATTTGAACTACCTGCTTTCTGGATATTCTGGATAATACGTCCGCTCATGGCTCCTATATAAGTACGGCGATGACCACGTATCTCAGCCTCATCGTGTAAACCTCCTAACGAGACACGTACATATTTACGATGCAAAGCCTCTGCTATCGATTTACCCAAAGAAGTCTTACCAACTCCCGGAGGTCCGTATAAACAGATGATCGGCGACTTCATATCACCTTTCAGCTTCAGTACGGCCAAATGTTCTATAATACGTTCTTTTACCTTTTCCAGTCCATAATGATCACGGTCGAGAACTTTCTGAGCATGTGTCAGATTGAAGTTATCCTTACTGTATTCATTCCACGGTAAATTGATAATGGTCTGCACATATTGCGTCTGTATGGAGAAATCAGGTGATTGCGGATGCAAACGTTCTAGCTTACGAATCTCTTTCTCAAATATTTCAGCAACAGAAATCGGCCATTTCTTCTTGGCAGCTTTCTCCCGTAGTTCTTTTATCTCCAGTTCATTTATATTACCACCCAATTCTTCCTGGATAGTTTTGATCTGCTGCTGCAGGAAATACTCCCGCTGCTGCTGATTGATATCCTCATGTGTCTTCATCTGGATAGAAGCTTTTAATTCCACCAACTGATATTCACGATTCAGGATAAACAACAGGCGATAAGCACGATCTTTCAGATCACCGATCAACAATAGTTCCTGTTTTTCGGAAGCTCCACTGGGAATATTGCTACAAGAGAAATTGACCAGATAAAGGATATTCTTATTATTTTTTATCGAAAAGATCAAATCGCGGGGTGGATCGCTCATTGCGCCCAACATCTTAATCGTCAAATCCTTGATCGTCGAAATAAGAGCTTCGAACTCCCGGTCGGTCTTATCCGGCATCTTATCCTCCAATAAGGATATTTTTCCTTTCAGATAGGGTTCCGTATCTTCCAGAGCTTCCAGCGAGAAGCGTTTCTTTCCTTGCAAAATAACGGTAGTCGTACCATCCGGCATTTCCAGCACGCGAACAATATCAGCGATCACACCAGTCGTATACAAATCATCAAAATCCGGATCTTCTGTGTTCATTTCCTTTTGGCAGACAACTCCGATCAAAGATTTATTGTGGACGGCTTCTTTTATCAGACGCATAGATTTAGGCCTGCCAACAATAACCGGCATGGCTACTCCCGGAAAAAGAACCATATTCCTTAACGGAAGAATAGGAACTATGTTCCCTACCTTTTCTATTCCTTCTGTAAAATCCTCATCCACATCGCATTCTGTAAGGATAGGCATTACAATCCCAATATTATCATCCAAATCGTCATACGACTCTTCGGTAAACCTCTTCATTCTTTCTTTCATCATATTACTTCCCTATCAATTGTACTGATTGATACAATAAACGTGCCAAAGTTACAGCTTTTCAGGTAATTCTAACTACTTTTGTACCCCACAATATAAAAATATGTATGGCTAATCCTTATTTTCAATTCAAAAAGTTCACGATCCGGCATGATAAATGTGCAATGAAAGTCGGAACAGATGCTGTTTTGCTTGGAGCATGGGCTGATATCACGGCATGCAAAAACATATTGGATATAGGAACCGGGACCGGAATTATCGCTTTAATGCTTGCTCAACGATGTTTTGCGAACATCGATGCAATCGACATCGATACGGATGCCTATAGCCAGGCGAAAGAGAATGTTGCCGCTTCCCCATTTGCAGAAAGGATTAACGTCATACATGCTTCCTGCTCCGAATACACCGGTTCATGTGCACGGGAAAAATATGACCTGATCGTTTCCAATCCGCCCTATTTCATTAATTCCCTGAAATGTCCTGACAACAAGCGTTCGGTCGCACGCCATACAGACAGTCTGTCCTTATTCGAACTGATTGACGATTCGTGTTCATTATTGTCTTTATCCGGACGCATTGCCCTGGTCTTGCCTTACGAGCAATTGGGAGAAATCGAAATGATCGCTCGTAAAAATCATCTGTCTATTTGCAGGCAAACCGATGTTATCCCCGTTCCCGGAGCTCAACCCAAACGACTTTTGATCGAACTTTCCATGACCTCTACAGATATAAAAAACCGGAATACACTGATCATTGAAGAAGCCAGACATCAGTATACTCCGGAGTATATAGCATTAACCAAAGATTTTTATCTGAAAATGTAAGGCAATTTCTTATCGAAGAACCGGGTCACTTCACCAAACAAGTTGTGCACCTCCTCGGTAAAAGAGACAACTTCCGGTGTTATGACATGCAATGACTGTGGTATAACCGAAATATCGATCCGATTGTCAGCCATGATCGGTTCCCCATCCAGGTGCATAACCCCCGGGCTCTGACGAATAATCGTTACTTGCCGTGCCTTCATCGTCTTGATCTTACTATTCCGGTCGATCTGTTTCGTAAATAACTGGATTGCCAAAGGTGCTATATCCAACGGCATAAAAGGAGACAGAATAGTCAAATCCATCTGACCGTCCTGTATATTGGCATGAGGAGCTATAAAAGCATTATTCCCGTACTGGGAGGCATTCGCACATGCTACCAGAAATGCTTTTTCCTTGATCGTCTGATTATCTACCAGCAACTCATACGGCTCCGGCTTGTAACTCAGATATTCTGCCACCGTATTTTTAATATAGGTAAGAGATCCGCGTCGCTTCTCCTCGGCAAACTTCTGGCTTACCGCAGCATCAAAGCCAACCCCGCAGGTACAAAAAAACACACGGTCGTTTGCCTTACAGCAATCTATTGTCGAAACATGTCCTTTTATGATCAGTTCCAATGCCCGTTTAGCATCCATCGGTATATGGAGCTCACGAGCCAGTCCGTTACCGGATCCTTTCGGAACAATCCCCAAAACGGCATCCGAATGAACCATAGCACGAGCTATTTCATTTACCGTGCCGTCGCCACCTACAGCTATAATACAATTAGCCCCTGCGTCAATCGCTTTTCTCGTCAACTCGCTGGCATGCCCCGGATATTCCGTAAAAGAGATTTCCAGCGAACAACCGCCTTTCTCGCACATTTGTTCGATCATCTTAGGGATCTTTCGCTTCGAACCTACTCCGGAAATAGGATTTATTATAGCCTGTACCGTTATTTTTTTCCCGTCCATCCTAACTGTTTATAAAGATTGAAGCGACAAAAATAATGCTTTTGTAAAACTTTTAAAGCATTAAGGCTACTATAAGTTATTTTTTTACTACTTTTGCGGCTGGATTTGCCGAAACATAGGTGAATATGTATACGACAAACCTTCAATTCTATAATGGAATTTTAATAAGCGAGAAAATCATTCTCTTCAATAATAATATGAAACTTTTACAAGAGAAACTAGCAAAGTACGATGCTCCTCAAAAAGCTATGGCTGCAGGAATTTACCCTTACTTCAGAATGATCGAAAGCGATCAGGATACTGAAGTAATGATCAGTGGTAAAAAAGTCTTGATGTTTGGTTCAAATGCTTATTTAGGATTGACTAACCATCCTAAAGTAAAAGAGGCAGCAATTGAAGCGATCAAGAAGTACGGTACGGGTTGTGCCGGTTCACGTTTCCTGAACGGAACGCTTGACATCCACATTCAATTGGAAAAACGTCTGGCCGAATTCGTAGGGAAAGAAGATGCGATCGTGTATTCAACAGGTTTCCAGGTGAATCTGGGAGTAGTTTCCTGCCTGACAGGACGTGAAGATTATATCTTGTGGGATGAGCTGGACCATGCCTCCATTATCGAAGGTCACCGTCTGTCTTTCTCAACTAAACTGAAATACAAGCATAACGACATGGAATCGCTGGAAAAACAACTCCAGAAATGCGAGCCCGATAAAGTTAAGCTGATCGTCATCGACGGTGTATTCAGTATGGAAGGAGATATAGCCAAACTTCCTGAGATCGTAGCCTTGGCAAAGAAATACAATGCCAGCATTATGGTCGACGAAGCACATGGCCTGGGAGTTCTCGGAGATCACGGACGCGGAACATGTAACCATTTCGGTGTTACCGACGACGTAGACCTGATCATGGGTACGTTCAGTAAATCACTGGCTTCTATCGGTGGTTTTATCGCTTCAGACAAAGACACGATCAATTACCTCCGCCACAATTCACGTTCATACATTTTCAGTGCAAGTAACACGCCGGCAGCTACAGCAGCAGCAGGTGCAGCACTCGATATTATGCTGAGTGAACCGGAACGTATCGAACATCTTTGGGATCTGACCCATTACGCACTGGACGGTTTCCGCAACATGGGTTGCGAGATCGGACATACCGCAACACCGATCATACCGCTGTTTATCCGCGATAACGATCTGACATTCCTGATCGTTAAGGAACTGTTCGAAGCAGGAATCTTCGTCAATCCGGTAGTTTCTCCGGCTGTTGCTCCGGAAGATACGCTGATCCGCTTCTCACTGATGGCAACCCATACAAAAGAGCAGTTGGATTATGCCCTTGAAGCAATTCATAAAGTATTTAAAAGTCACGGCTTAGTAGACTAAACTGTTACTATTTTTATAATAAAAGGCTCCCAAACGGTAGAAATACAAGCTTGGGGGCCTTTCACGTCTCTCCTATTCTTGTTTTTTCACTTTCCCTTGCTCATTCTCTGAGAATATTTGACTATTTTTGCGTAATTGTACAGACTATAAATACATATACAACCAGAAAATGGATTTCAAATTAAATAAAGGAAGTTGCTGCATGGGTAAAAAAGGATGCAGCAAAATACAAAATAATAAACTAAATACCTACGATTGGCTCTGCGACGTACCAGATGCGGAAAATGCAACCGATTACGTAGAAGTGCAATTCAAAAACACCCGTAAAGGGTATTTTCTGAACAGTTCGAAGATTCCCCTTGAAAAAGGAGATATGGTAGCGGTCGAAGCCAGTCCCGGACATGACATAGGAACTGTAACGCTTACCGGAAAACTGGTTCTTCTTCAAATGAAAAAGAATAATGTTCGCACAGGAGAAGGATACGAACCCAAAAAAGTGTATCGCAAAGCGAAACCTACCGATATAGAGAAGTACGAAGAAGCAAAAGCAAAAGAACATGTAACCATGATCCGTTCACGCCAGATCGCAGCAGACCTGGGACTGAACATGAAAATCGGCGATGTAGAATACCAGGGAGACGGCAACAAAGCTATTTTCTACTATATTGCCGACGAACGTGTCGACTTCCGCCAGTTGATCAAGGTATTGGCCGAAGCTTTTCGCGTACGAATCGAAATGAAACAGATAGGTGCCCGTCAGGAAGCCGGCCGTATCGGAGGTATAGGACCTTGCGGACGCGAACTGTGCTGTTCCAGCTGGATGACAAGTTTTGTATCAGTGGCAACCGGTGCCGCCCGTTATCAGGATATATCCATGAATCCGCAGAAACTGGCCGGACAATGCGCCAAGCTGAAATGTTGCATCAATTACGAAGTAGATGCTTATGTAGAAGCTCAGAAGCGTTTACCGTCCAGGGAAATCGTACTTGAGACAAAAGATAACAACTATTATCATTTCAAGACAGACATCTTTAAACGTGAAATAACTTATTCCACCGACAAATCTTTTGCTGCCAATCTGATCACTATAACAGCCGAACGTGCTTTCGATGTGATCAATATGAATAAGAAAGGAAGCAAACCGGTTACACTGGAAGCCGATACCAAGCCGCAACCACCCAAACGTGATGCGCAGGATATCCTCGGCCAGGACAGTGTTACCCGCTTTGATTCTGTCAAGAAAAAGAAGAAAAAGCGTCCGTCCGGTAATGGAAGCAACGGAAACAACGGTGGAAACAATAATACGAGTGCATCTGCGAACGGAGAAAACAGGGAAAACGGAAATAATAAACCGGCAAACAACCGCCCCGTCAACAATGACAGGCAACCCGGAAACGACAAAGCTCCGAACAACAACAACAACAACAACGGTAACAAAGGCGGCGGCAATAACAATAACAACCGCAACAACAATAACCGGAATAACAGAAACAGACAAAAGCCTAAAGGGAATAATGACAAACAAGCGAATAATGACAGACCTCAGCAGCAAGCTAAACCGGGAAACAAACCGGAGAATAAGCCCGAAGCTTAAAGGAATTTTTGTCGTTCTCTTTGCTTCCTTATGCTTCTCCTGCGATCAACAGGCCTTGTACGACCAGTACCAGGCCATTGACAATAAAACGTGGGGGAAGGATAAGGAATATTACTTTTCTTTTCATATAGACGACATTACTTCTCCTTACAATCTAACCCTCGAGGTTCGTAATAATAATATGTATCCATACCAGAATCTCTGGTTATTTTGTAATGAAGAACAGCCTATCGGCCCTTTGAAGCGGGATACGATCGAATGTACGCTGGCCGACGAATTCGGGAAATGGTACGGACATGGCATCTCTTTGTTCCAATCCAGTTTTCCTATACGGACAAATTACAAATTTGAACATCCCGGAATGTACACATTCAGTTTCCGTCAGGGAATGCGTGACAGTACCTTAAGAGGGATACAGGAAATCGGCTTCCGGGTAGAAAAAGCAAACTGATCACATCGATCACCGCTCTCTCCGGGAAGCATCCAACCGGAGGAATATAAATAACAAGATTGTGAATCCTAATAAAGAAGAACCTCCATAACTAAAGAAAGGCAACGGAATACCGATGACAGGAGTCAATCCGGTAACCATTCCTACATTTATAGCCAGGTGAAAGAAGAAAATTGAGGCTACACTATACCCGTACACCCGTCCGAATGCCGTATTTTGTCGCTCTGCAAGCACAACCAGCCGGACTATAAATATACCGAACAGAATAAGTACGATCGTTGAACCGACAAAACCATGTTCCTCTCCTACCGTACAAAAAATAAAGTCTGTTTCCTGCTCCGGTACATATTTCAATTTAGTCTGTGTCCCGTTTAAAAAACCTTTTCCGGTCAATCCTCCCGATCCGATAGCGATCTTCGACTGATTCACATTATAACCGGCCCCGCTGGGATCGTCTTCTAATCCTAATGAAACCTTGATACGGATTTGCTGATGAGGCTCCAGTATCTCATCAAACACATAATCCACTGAATACATAAAAGCCATAGACCCCAAAGCAAAAGCAGCGATCAACGCATAATGCCATACCCAGTTACGAACAGAAAGATATACCAGATAAATGACAGCCAAACCGACCAACCCCATCGACACCCAGGCAAAGTTCACAGGAATGAACAAGGAAGCGATATAAGCTGCCAGATATACGATAGCCGTCCCACCCAACATGATCTGCAAAGCCATCTTATCCTTACGGACTGTTGCCACAAGGAAAAAGGAGATAACCAGTATCAGCGAAGAAACAATCAATTCCCCCATATCCGTTGCACCGACCACCACATCCGAAAACTTCATAGTCGTCACAAAAAACGCTACCGCACAAACACCTGCCAGCAAAATATATCCGGACATCCCTTCCCTGTATAACATCAGAAAGAAAGCAAAATAAACCAAAGCTGAACCAGTCTCCTTTTGCAGAATAATACATATCATCGGCAGGAAAATAAGCAGGAGAGTGATGGAAAAATTCTTGACAGTGGTCAGTTGGAACCCATAGGAATTCATAAATTTCGCAACAGCCAGAGCGGTTGCAAACTTGGCAAACTCCGCCGGTTGTATACGTAAAGACCCCAGCTGCAACCATGAATGGGAACCTTTTATATTCGGAGCAAAAAAGATGGTCGCTATCAACAGCACTATGACAGCCGCATAGATCAGATAAGCAAAGACATCGAAGAAATCGCTTTCCAACATCAATATGACAAAAATAACCACCATAGAAATGCCGACCCACATCAGCTGTGATCCGGGACGTCCGTTTATATCAAATAAACTCATGCTGTCAAACTCGAAACTGGCACCACAAATCGTAAACCAGCCGGCCACTATCATCAAAAAATAAAGAATGATAGTAAACCAGTCAACAGTCTTCCATATTTCAGTCTTTCTATAAACCACGATCCAACAATGAATAAATACGATCTTCAGTAACAACTGAATTCACTATTCTTTCTTCCAATGCTTTATCTTCCGGAGATATCTCACCTTTCAGATAAAGTTCCATCATCAGTTTTCCGATAGGAACCCCAAACACAGCCCCGAAACCACCGTTCTGGACATATACACAGATAGCCACTTTAGGATTCTTATACGGAGCAAAACCAATAAACGCAGAGTGATCCTTTCCATGAGGGTTCTCAGCCGTACCAGTTTTACCGCAAACTTCAATTCCCGGTATTGCCGCAGCCCAGCATGTACCGCCAAGTACCGCATTACGCATACCCTCTGCTACAACGTCATAATATTTTGCATCTACAGTCGGATAACGCTTCTTTGTATACAGAGTATCCAGAGGCGTATCCTGTACTTCCTTTACAACATGCGGAGTAATAAAATACCCCCGGTTAGCAATCGTTGCCGCCAGATTACATATCTGCAACGGCGTTGCAGTTACTTCTCCCTGACCAATTGCAATAGAGATGATCGTAGTAGAAGTCCAGCGCCGGTAAAATTTATCATAAAACTTACTATTCGGGATAAAGCCTCTCTTCTCGCCGGGTAAATCGATACCTAACGGATAACCATATCCCATCGACACCAAGTGATTCTTCCAGACTTCAAAAGCATCCTGGATAGTCGGATACCGGCGGCGGCTATCCAACATATCATGTAATCCCCAACAAAAATAAGAGTTACAAGACGTTGCCAAAGCCGGGACCAGGCTCAAAGGTGAATAGTGCCCGTGACAAGCCGGCTTTCGTTTAGGCGAATAAGTATATCCATGTGCACAAGTGTACATAGTTTCAGGAGTAATAACCCCTTCCTGTAAAAAAATCAATCCCTGAGTAGGCTTAAAGGTAGATCCGGGAGGATAAAACCCCGTTATTGAACGGTCTACAAGCGGTGTTTGAGGGTCATCCTCCAACATCTTATGATTCTTTCCCCGTTGGCGTCCTACCAATAAACTCGGATCGTAATTCGGTGAAGAGACCATACAAAGCACTTCACCTGTCTCAGGCTCTATCATTACGATACTACCGACTTTATTTTTCATCAGTTTCTCTCCGTAAGCCTGCAAATTTATATCAATGGAAAGCTTCAGGTTCTTTCCTGACACCGGAGCAATATCACTGTTACCTTCATCATACTTGCCTTTAATGCGGCCGTGTACATCCCGTAAAAGAATTTCCACCCCTTTTACACCACGCAGTTCTTTCTCGTACGAACGCTCAACACCTGCACGACCGGAGAAATCCCCCTGCACATAATAATCATCTTCTTTAATATCTTTCCGGCTCACCTGACCGATATTACCCAGGATATGGGCGGCATAAGGATACTCATACTGCCGGATCGTACGGTTCTGGATATAAAATCCGGGGAATTTATAGAGCTTCTCCTGCAACACCCCACACTCTTGCGCAGAAAGATTGTTCATAAACACCTGCGGGACATACGACGAATAGCCCGGATTCAGCTGACGGTTTTTTATTTCAGAAATCCTCTTGTCAAACAGTTCTTTGGTTATGCCGAGTATATTACAAAAATCCAGCGTATCGAACGGCTGGACCTCACGCATGATAAGCATTACTTCATAAGCCGGCTGGTTATAAACAAGCAATTCGCCGTTACGGTCATAAATCATCCCACGCGAAGGCAGTAAAGTCTTTTTCAGGAACGCATTACTATCCGCCCACGCTTTATAATCGTTCTCGACCACCTGCAGGTAGAACAAACGAATGATAAAGATGAGAACCAACAGAACCACGGCACTGATTATTACATAACGCCTGTTCTCAAGTGTATACTTTGTATTAGTCTCCACTCTTCTGTGTCTCTATATTGAAAGCTTCTATTGTACAAATTAATAATGTAGTCGTTACTACACTCGCCCCGATACGGATAGCCAGGAATAACGGATCGAACAAAGTCAGCGACTCGATCAGGAATAAAGTTACATGGTGAATGATCACGAATGTAAATACATACCGGAAGAAACCACCATAGCCAAAAGTCTTATAAGAGGGGTAAATCCCTTCAGGCAGATCCTTTCCCATAAAAAAGCGGATCAACGGCTCACGGATGAACCCGGCCAATGTACATGCAGCAGCATGCATCCCCGGTGTATTTGAAAACATATCGATCACCAGGCCGATCAGGAAAGAAGACAGGACAACCACATCACGCGATGTCCCTACCGGCATCTTTATAATAAAATAAAGATATAAGAACGGCGTTGCGACCCGCAGAAAATGTATATTGTTCAGGATCAACACCTGAATCAATACCAATACAACGAAATAAATCAATCCCCGTAATAAATTAATCATTTCTTCTCGCCTCTTGTTCTACTCTTCTCTGTTCTGCCTGATTATAATTCTTAATGATCCTGACGTTATTCAACGACTGGAAATCCGTAGCCAGTTCCACCTCCAGTGAAAAGAAGTTATCGTCATGTTGCTTCTCAAAATCGGAAACGGTACCGACAATCAATCCTGCCGGGAAAACACTTGAATAACCGCTCGTCACGATCGTGTCCCCCTTCTGAAACTCCACATGTCGTGGCAATTCCTCCAGATTGGCATAGTGGGTATTACGTCCGTTCCAACTCAACGAACCGAAATAACTACTTCCCAACACCTTACAACTTAACCGTGATTTAGGATTCAGTAAAGGGATGATTACCGAAAATTTATCAGCCACCGTCGAAACAATTCCCACAACTCCCCGTTCGGAAACAACTCCCATATCCGGAGCAATCCCATCTTTACGTCCTTTATTCACAGTGATATAATTCGAAAGATGGCTAACGCTGTTGTTCACCACCTCGGCAAGGACAAAACTATACGGAAACAGTTCGGTCGAATCCGGAGCAAACCCGGTAAAGGTAAGCGTATCCGCCATCATCATATCCAGGCGGTCCTGCAATTCCAGCAACTCCATTTCCAACTGTCCGTTCCTCTCCAGCAACTCTTTGTTTATTTCATGCAGGTTCAGATACGATGTCACATAACCGGAAACAGATGAAATATGGCCTGTCAATACGTTTGCCGAACTAAAGATAATATTCCGCTGGTACGCATTATTACGATAGATCAGCATCAGCGAAACAATCTCAAGCAAAACAAACAGAAACCAGTGCCTCTTTCTTACCAGGAAGTCCAGCAGTTTACGCATAATCAATTTAACAAGCTGACAGTTGACAAGTAACAATTGACAGTTAGAATAGAAAAATGAAACTGTCAATTGTTACTTGTCAACTGTCAACTACTTTATCGAATAAGGAAATTAAATTTATCTATATTCTTCAATGCAACCCCCGTACCTATTGCTACTGCATGCAACGGGTCTTCTGCAATATGAAACGGGATATTGATCTTATCCGTCAGACGCTTATCGAGTCCGCGCATCAAAGCACCGCCACCAGCCAGATAAATACCGTTACGCACGATATCGGCATACAGTTCGGGAGGAGTCTGTTCGAGTGCGCTCAGGATAGCCGCTTCCATCTTGGAGATGGATTTTTCCAGACAGTGTGCTATTTCCTGATAAGAAACGGGAACTTCCATCGGAAGTGCCGTCATCTGGTTCGGACCATGCACTATATAATCTTCAGGAGGATTATCCAGGAACGTCAATGCTGAACCGACATTGATCTTGATCAGTTCGGCAGTACGTTCACCAACCTTTACGTTGTGCTGGCGGCGCATATATTCCATAATATCAGCCGTCAGGTCATCCCCTGCGATACGGATCGATTTATTGGAAACGATACCGCCCAGAGAAATAACAGCGATTTCAGTGGTACCACCGCCTATATCCACAATCATATTACCTTCGGGTGCTTCCACATCGATACCGATACCGATCGCTGCAGCCATAGGTTCATAGATCATATAAACATCACGTCCTCCGGCATGCTCCGCAGAGTCACGCACGGCGCGGATTTCCACTTCGGTACTACCGGAAGGGATACAAACCACAATCCGCAGTGAAGGTGAAAACCAACGATGTTTCGGATTTATCATTTTGATCATACCGCGTATCATTTGCTCAGCAGCAAAGAAATCGGCAATCACACCGTCGCGAAGCGGTCGGATCGTACGGATATTCTCGTGCGTCTTCCCGTGCATCTGGCGTGCCTTTTCTCCGACAGCCAGCACCTTGTCGGTACGCCGGTCGAGGGCAACTACCGATGGCTGATCTACTACGACCTTACCACCACTGATGATGATGGTATTCGCAGTACCCAGGTCCATCGCTATTTCTTGTGTAAAAGAAAATAATCCCATTTTTTAATAAGGTGTTTTTTTTAGTGTTTGAAATGACGGATTCCCGTCTTAACCATAGCCAAGCCATGCTCGTTGCAATAATCAACAGACAGCTTGTCATTTACAGAACCACCCGGTTGGATAACGGCAGTAATACCTGCCTTATCAGCAATCTCAACACAATCAGGGAACGGGAAAAATGCATCAGAAGCCATAACGGCACCTTTCAGATCGAATTCGAAAGAGTTTGCCTTTTCAATAGCTTGTTTCAAAGAATCTACGCGCGATGTCTGACCGATACCACTGGCACAAAGCTGTTTGTTCTTTACCAATGTGATAGCGTTTGATTTACTGTGTTTCACCAGTTTGTTAGCGAACAGCAGGTCTTCCGTTTCCTGTACGGAAGGCTTTTTGTCAGTCATCGGTTCCAGATCTGCAGCAGTCTGGATGCTCAGGTCTTTTTCCTGCATCAATGCACCATTCAACAGTGAGCGGAATTGCATCGGACATGTCTTTGCCTCCTTACGGATCAGGATGATGCGGTTTTTCTTCTGCATCAACACATCCAAAGCGTCTTTAGTATATTCCGGGGCGATGATCACTTCGAAGAAAATCTTGCTGATCTCTTCTGCTACTTCTTTATCGATTGCACTGTTGGTAATCAGAATACCACCGAATGCAGAAACCGGGTCACCGGCCAACGCATCTTTCCATGCTTCGAGCACAGTCGGACGGGATGCGATACCACATGCATTATTATGTTTCAGGATAGCGAATGTCAGTTCATCGAACTCGTCGATCAGGCTGACAGCAGCATCGATATCCAGCAAGTTGTTGTAAGAAATTTCCTTACCGTGGATCTGGTCGAACATATCGTTGAACTTACCATAGTATTTGGCAGCCTGGTGCGGGTTTTCACCGTAACGCAGGTGCATTGGCTGATCTACAGCAACACGCAGGTGAGAGCCTTCGCGTCCGTCAAAATAATTGAAAATAGCAGAATCATAGCCTGATGAAACAGCAAAAGCTTCTTTGGCAAACCATTTACGGTCTTCCAGGGAAGTTTCTGCCCCCTTTTCATTCAGCACTTGCATCAAAGGTTGATACTGTGCTTTGGATGCTACGATCACTACATCTTTGAAGTTCTTTGCAGCGGCACGGATCAATGAGATACCGCCTATATCTATCTTTTCGATGATTGCCTGTTCTTCAGCTCCGGAAGCAACTGTTTCCTCGAACGGGTACAGGTCTACAATCACGAGGTCTATTTCAGGAATTTCGTATTGAGCGATCTGTTCTCTGTCGCCTTCATTTTCTCTACGATTAAGAATGCCGCCAAAAACTTTCGGGTGAAGTGTTTTAACACGTCCTCCCAGGATAGAAGGATAACCTGTCAGGTCTTCCACCGCATCACAAGGGATGCCTAATGATTCGATAAACGTCTGAGTTCCACCGGTTGAGACAAAAGTCACACCTTCATTATGGAGTTTTTTTAAGATTTCATCCAGTCCCTCTTTATGAAACACGGAGACCAATGCACGCTTAATACGTTTTGTTGCAGCCATCTTTGTTAGGTTTATTTTAATGTTTTAGAGCACAAAAGTAGATAATTATTTTCAATATGTATATGAATGTTGAGAATTAATTTCCCGAGGCAATTCATTAATAAAACTTAGAATCTGTTGAAAACTGTAGGGGTAATTATTATTTTTTAAGCTTCACCAGCATGATCACCGGATTATCCTCTTCGTTCAATCCGGCTGCGACCTCTTTCAATTGACCTTTCAGTTTACCTTTCCCGTTAGCTTCCAACAGTTCTGCAGCTTCCAGCTGTATTGAAAAAGCAATATCCTCGTTTAATGCACAAGCAGACATGTCTTCTTTCCGCTGATCGAAATCGGCATTATAAACGGTACTGCTATAGATCTTCTTTTCCTGTTTGTCGTATACCAAATCAACTTTCGGCATATCTGTTTCTTTCTCGAAGTCACACTCTTTTTTCACCGTCTGCATAAAACAATAACGATCTGTCAGGATTCCCGGGAAAAGAAAGACTTCCGGTGTCATCGTCTGTACGGAAGGGCTTCTGACCAAAAACGGGCGAAGATCTCCGTTCGGCCTATGGGCATAAATGGTATCGGCCGAAGGCTCACTCAAAATCCAGTTATCCTGGTAAGAGGAGATAAAACTATTACCGGGAACGCTTGCGTACACTCTATCTGCTACACGCTTCATAATTACCGGCGATATTCTTTTCCGGTACGGAACCTCGATATCCGTCCAGCTTCCATCCTCTTTAGACAGCAGGAAGAATGTACTCGTTGAAGATTCGTTCTCCGGTGCATATACATTTTGAGACAGAAAATGACGATCGTCATAATCGTACAGGTTTGTAACAAGTGCTCCTTTTTTATAAAAGATCGTTTTCTTATAATTACCTTCCAGATCATACACCTGGATCTTACTTGAAGGGCCATCGTTCACAAATATCTCATTCTCTTCCTTATTCAAGTGAACATTAAAAGGCAGTATATATTCCTCCGGTCCCTGTCCCCTACGATTGATCTTTTTCAATCCTTTGCCGGTCGACCGGTCGAAAATCAATATTTCTCCCTGACGCATATTTGTCAATATCAGGATATCTTTCCCAACATCCGCCACCTTGCCTTTAATTATAAACTCGTCCGTTGTCTCCAAGGGGATATATTCCACATCCATAAAATCTTGAAGTGTCAAATTTTTCTCCGGATAGTTCGCCGTGACATCCACTGTGATAAGATTGTCAGTCCCTGGTTTGTTGCCTCCACATCCTATCAAGACCAATAGGATAACATAAACAAATGCTCTATTCAACAAAGAGTTTTTCATGATAATAACTTTTAAATTACGTTTACACAAAAATAAGGACCACCAAAAACCTCCCCAAAGCTTTCATGTCACAAATATGTCACATTTCACAAGATATTAATAGACAGTAAATTATAAACAATATCTATTATTAAAAAGCTTTTATAAATTCATCAAAATCCTGTGCAGATCCTTTCCGGTGAGTTAATTTTTCATATAAACGCTTACGCTTATTAGATATCGTCTGGCTGTTTACCGATAATAACGATGCTATACGTCCTACCGGAATATCCAACTTGGTCAAACAACATACCACCAAATCCAACTCTGAGATTCGGGGATATAATATTCTTATCTTGCTGGTAAAATCTCTGTACAACACATGGTCTATAGTCTTAACCACCTCCGGCCATTGTGTCTCATCTAACTTTTTCCATTTTGTACATAACCCCAGATACATATCTGAAGTAAAAAACAAATGATTAAAATCGACTTCCTCCTGAATACCATCTATTGGCACAACTAATTTTTTACTCAAAAGGACTTGTACCATTTTTAGCTCTCGTTCCTTTTCAGCCGCCCTATCTGTTTCTTGTGCCAACTTCTTTTCATACCGTTGGATATTTTCTTCTATTCTTTCTTGCTCTACAGCTATTTGTTGCTCTAACTTTACGATAGTAACATTTCGCTCTTTCAAATATTCCTGGCTTTCTTTATATTTCTGCTCCTGAAGACGCAACGATTGGTCCTGCTGTTCTTCTTTTTTCTTCTTTTCCCTAAACAAATAAAAAGCAACGCATACCGCCATCAATAAAAAGAAAGAACTTCCTCCCCAAAGCCTGTACAAATAATTTGTCTTACGGTCTGCCTCCTGCCTGTAATACTCTTTTTCTTTTTCTACCAACCGATAATCATACAAACTTTGTAACCGAGCCAATGTTTCCATATAGGTCTGTTTCTCAATCGAGTCGCGCAATATCTCATACTGTTCCTGAAAGTCGGCACTGGCTTTCCAATTTTGTCTGTATTTTTCGAAACGTGATAAATTACGATAGGCATCGCACACTGTATGAAGATTAGTACTCTTCCTGGCAAAAGAAAAATAAGAATAAGCAGAATCCATTTTACCGGTCTTCAAGTACAAATCTCCTAAAGTTAAACTGACCAGACAGGAATCGTCCGCAGTCTCTATTTTTGAATAAGCTTTCCAGGCATAGGACAAACCTCTCTCATAGTCTCCTACCCGGCTGTACGCATCCGCCAATTCATTCGACATATAAAGCTCATGCGAATCGGAAGTATGCAGCAAGGCTATCGAATAATAAATAATTGCACTATCCAGTTTATTCTCGCAAACATAAATACGAGCGATATTTCGAAGAGTCACAGACAAACTGACGGTATCTGCATCCTGAACAAAGTAGTCGACCGCTTTTTTCTGGTAAATCAAAGCCGGTTGATACAGTTTTTGAAAAGTATACAAGGAACCTAAATTGGCACACAATTGTCCGAGTAAAGAGGGAGCATCCAAACTCTTTCCCACTTCATAAGCCTTTAAATAATATTCCTGTGCCTGAAGTGCATCATTCAAATCATAGAATACATTCCCGCAATAATAATAAGCCTGCATCTTCCGATCCTCCCAACCAGCCTTCTCATAATACCTGACAGCTATTTGTATTAAAGAATCGGACGAATGCTTTATCCGATTCTTCTCCTGTGCCTCCGTATACAACAAACACCAGAGAGCCTGTTCCTTGCGCGACAAATCTTCCGGCCGTTTTACACTGTCTAAAAGACATAAAGCCCTATCCGGCTTTACAGTCATATAGCTTTCAGCCTCACTCAACAGGGAAGCTATCTCGTTTTTTCCGCTACAGGCTAACAGTAAGAGAAAAAACAAAAGACCTAACAGTGGTTTAAATAGTTTGAACATATTAGCTACCCTTATTAATAACACTAATGTAAAACTTTATTTTCAAAAGTTCATCAATAAGAGTAATATTTATAAAAAACATACCTGATCAACGATACAAATCCTGCTATCCTGTGAACTTTTTTACTCATTCATTTTTGCGTTTGATATATATCAAACGAATAAAGCACAATTGTGTTCCTTTCGTTTGATAATTGCGTTTCTTTCATTTGATAATAATCAAACGGATGTTTATTCAGTATATACAATATTTTAATACGGTAACTCCGATTAAAACGATTCCGATTGGCACAGAACGTCCGTTTTTAGTATCTTTGCACACTCATTCGAAATTTAATAGATATTCAAAATATGATAACAGTAAACAATCTGGACGTACAGTTCGGCAAGCGCATCCTTTTTCAGGATGTAAATATGAAGTTTACACCGGGCAACTGCTACGGTATTATCGGTGCCAACGGTGCCGGAAAATCAACATTCCTTCGTGTAATCAGCAAACAACTCGACCCGACTCGCGGTTCAGTGAGCTTAGGTCCGGGAGAACGTCTTTCGGTTTTGAGCCAGGACCACTTTGCTTTTGACGAATATACGGTAATGGATACTGTATTGATGGGGCATACCACTTTATGGGATGTGATGAGCGAAAAGAATGCGCTTTACGAAAAACCTGATTTTAGCGATGCCGACGGTATCCGCGTATCGGAACTGGAAGAAAAGTTCGCAGAGATGGAGGGATGGAATGCAGAAAGTGATGCTGCCAGCCTGTTGAGCGGCCTGGGTATCAGCGAAGAATATCACTACAGCATGATGAAAGACCTGAGCGGTAAGCAAAAGGTACGTATTCTACTTGCCCGCGCCTTGTTCGGCCAGCCGGATAACCTGCTGCTGGATGAGCCGACCAACGACCTCGACCTGGAAACGGTCAGCTGGCTGGAAAACTACCTGTCCAACTCGGAACACACCATCCTGGTAGTAAGTCACGACCGTCACTTCCTGGATTCCGTTTGTACACATACGGTAGATATCGACTTCGGTAAACTGCAGATGTTTGCCGGTAACTATAGTTTCTGGTACGAATCAAGCCAGTTGGCACTCCGCCAGCAGCAGAACCAGAACAAGAAGGCTGAAGAAAAGAAAAAGGAGCTGGAAGAATTCATCCGTCGTTTCAGTGCCAACGTGGCTAAGTCTAAGCAGACCACCAGCCGCAAGAAGATGTTGGAGAAACTGAATATTGAAGAGATCAAGCCGTCTTCACGCCGTTATCCGGGTATCATCTTCACCCCGAACCGTGAACCGGGCAACCAGATACTGGAAGTGAAGGGACTGACCAAGAGGATCGAAGGAAAAGTGTTATTCAAGGATCTGAACTTCAATGTCGAGAAAGAAGATAAAGTGGTATTCATCAGCCGCGACCCGCGTGCCATGACAGCCCTGTTCCAGATCATCAACGGCGAAGAGAAAGCGGATGAAGGTACTTATCAGTGGGGACAAACCATTACGACAAGTTATCTTCCGCTGGATAATGCCAAATATTTCGCATCCGATTATAATCTGATCGACTGGTTAAGCCAGTTCTCACCGGACACGAACGATGTGTTCCTGAAAGGTTTCCTGGGTCGTATGTTGTTCTCAGGTGAAGAACTGCTGAAGAAAGTGAGTGTATTGTCCGGAGGTGAAAAGATGCGTTGCATGATCTCCCGTATGATGCTTACGGATGCCAACTGCCTGATCCTGGATACACCGACCAACCATCTCGACCTGGAATCGATCCAGGCTTTCAATAATACGTTGCAGCAATTCAGAGGAAACATCATTTTCTCCAGCCATGACCATGAGTTCATCCAGACTGTAGCAAACCGTATTATTGAACTGACTCCGAACGGCATCATCGACAGGATGATGGATTATGATGATTATATCACTGATCCTGTTGTTGCCGAACTGCGCGAAAAGTTATATACCGCTTCATGAAAAAACGGTTATTATTTCTTCTGACAGTATTTTTCTGCTGGCTTCCGATCCTTGCGATTCAGAAGCCAGTCTTTATGTTATATCACCATGCCTTAGCGAACGAATGTTCGCTAATCGATTACCTTAAGGTAATTACCCATGGTTTATTGCTTGACTGTACGGTTTCAGGATATCTGACAGTAATTCCTTTACTCTGTATATTGGTTTCCGTCTGGTTACCGGGCACATTCTATCAGAAGCTCATCAAAGGATACTTCCTGGCTACAGGGCTTCTGGTCGCTGCAATCTTTGCTGTCGATGTGGCACTTTACGGATATTGGGGATTCCGGCTGGATGCCACCCTGTTCTTTTACCTGCAATCGCCGGCAGATGCGATGGCAAGCGTTCCTATCGGAACTTTTTTTCTGCAGTTCCTACTATTTCTTATCTATGCTTATGGTATATACTGGGTGTTCAAACGGTTTGTCGTGCCTTTATTCCCCACTACTCCTGCTCATAACAGGCTAGGCGGAACGATCGTCATTCTTTTGTTGGGCGGTATACTGTTCATTCCTATCCGGGGAGGCGTAACGACTTCCACAGCCAATGTCGGGATGGTTTATTTCAGTAAGAACCAATTTCTGAATCATTCGGCTATCAATCCGGCCTTCAGCTTGCTTGCGTCGTTAAGCAAGCAACAGGACTTCGCCGCCCAGTTCGATTTTTTCCCTGAAGAAGAAAGAAAGGAGCGTTATGCAGCGCTGACCGCCCATAACAACCTTCCGATGAACGATGCCGATACGGAAAAGCTGCTGACAACAGACCGCCCCAACATTCTGATCATCCTGATGGAAAGTTTTACGGCAAATGTAATCGAAGCTGTAGGCGGAGAGGCCGGCATCACCCCTAACCTCAACAGACTGAGCCGGGAAGGGGTCACATTTACGAATATGTATGCCAACTCTTTCCGCACCGACCGGGGAATAGTGGCCGTGCTGAACGGTTATCTGGCACAGCCGACAACATCTATTATGAAGTATCCGGCCAAAAGTCAGACACTCCCTTCCATCGCCAAAAGTCTGGGTGAACAGGGATATACGGCTGATATGCTTTATGGCGGAGATATCAACTTCACGAATATGCAAAGTTATTTCTTCAGTTCCGGATATAGCCAAATAACAGCCGACCGGGATTTTCCGCTCTCCAGCCGTTTAAGTAAATGGGGGGCAAACGACGATATAACCTTTACTCACCTATACGAATCGATCAAGGATCGGGATGAAAAAGCACCCTGGCTCAGTACTTTCCTGACATTAAGCAGCCATGAGCCTTTCGAAGTGCCCTACCATCACCTGGAGGATCCGTATCTCAACTCCGTAGCTTTCACGGATAGCTGTATCGGTAGTTTCGTCGACAAACTGAAAGAATTGCCTGTCTGGAAAAATACATTGATCGTATTGGTATCCGACCACGGCTACCGCTATCCTTCCTCGTTAACAGACTATGAACCCCGTCGTTTCCATATCCCGATGATCTGGCTGGGCGGTGCCGTCAAAGAACCGGCTGTCATCGAAACGTATGCCAATCAGACAGACCTGGCGGCTACCTTACTTAGCCAGCTGGGCCTACCGCACGACCAATTCATATTCAGCCGTGACATACTGGCCCCCGGGTATCCGGAATATTCTTTCTATACATTCACGAACGGATTCGGATTCATCGACAGCACAGGCGTTTCTGTATATGACAACGAAAGCAACAAACCGCTGATCGAAAATCCGGCAGCCGGCAGTGAAGAACGCCTGAATAGAGGAAAGGTGTTGTTACAAACATTATACGACGATTTGGGTAACCGATAATAGCTGAAAGACTACTTTGAAACAGCTGTTCCTTATATCCGGTACAGTCGCTTCAAAGTAGTCTTTTTATATCATTCCGTTATTCCTTATTATTTTTCTTCCTTCGAATTATCTTCCGCCACTTTCTTTTCATAAGCACTACGCAGACAGATCGTGACATAACCGAAGATCAAACCGATCGTACAATAGATCATCTCTGTCAAAGCAGCCGTACAGAAGGTTGCATTCGGCACATAATTCATAAAAGCAAAGAAGGCGCCTGCCCCGATAAACAACGCCGGAACCAGAGACAACCATTCGCTACGCTCGCAGAAAATAGCACAGAAAGCGATCACACCAACCGCAACAGGAACAGCAAAGAACCCTAAGGCCGGAGTCATCGCACCACCGAGAAGCATAATAACGATAGAAGCCGCAATACCGATCGCATACGCAATAAAGGCTTTTATCCCTCCCCTCACCGTACAACCGGCCAAGAAGTAAACAGCCCATGACTGAAAGGATATCCAGCTAAATCCTACATTTCCTTCAGGAGGTACCGAGGTATACAATAACTGATCTAACGCCTGGATCAGGCATGCAAGAACTCCGATAATCACCGGGATCAAAACAAACTTTTTTAGTGTCATGTGGTAAAAGATTTAAATGAGTAATTAGATATAGAATATAAGTGATTTTGTACCTCTCGCGGTAAATATATTAATTAAACAAATAGAATACAAGACCGGACACGATGATAACTCCCTGTTATTGTGCAAAATATAATAATACTATCAACCCACTTCTCCTACCTCAAAGTCTAAGAATTAACAGTTGCACAAAATAAAAATGGCCGATCTGAATAGACCGGCCACCTTAAATATTTGTTCTAAATATTTCCTAAAAGACTTTATTTCGCATAACTTACGGCACGTGTTTCGCGGATAACCGTGATTTTCACCTGTCCCGGATAAGTCATTTCGTCCTGGATCTTCTTAGCAATTTCGTTTGACAGATTTTCTGTATCCTTGTCGTCGATCTTATCTGCTCCAACAATTACGCGAAGCTCACGACCAGCCTGGATAGCATAAGTCTTCACAACGCCCGGATAAGACAAAGCTAATTGTTCGAGATCATTCAATCGTTTGATATAAGCCTCGACGATCTCACGACGGGCACCCGGACGGGCACCTGAGATAGCATCACAAACCTGAACGATCGGAGCCAGCAGGGTCTGCATCTCGATCTCATCGTGGTGGGCACCTACCGCATTACAAATATCCGGTTTTTCCTTATATTTCTCGCAAAGCTTCATACCCAGGATTGCGTGCGGCAATTCCGGTTCATCATCAGGCACTTTACCAATATCATGCAGTAAGCCGGCACGTTTTGCTTTCTTCGGGTTCAGTCCCAGCTCGGAAGCCATCACAGCACAAAGATTGGCTGTTTCACGGGCATGCTGCAACAGGTTCTGACCATAAGAAGAACGATATTTCATCTTACCGATCATACGGATCAGCTCAGGATGCAATCCATGAACCCCCAGGTCGATCACGGTACGTTTACCGGTTTCAACCACCTCGTCTTCCACCTGCTTTTTCACCTTAGTTACCACCTCTTCGATACGGGCCGGGTGGATACGTCCGTCCTGTACCAATTGGTGCAATGCCAGACGGGCTATTTCACGGCGAACCGGATCAAATCCGGAAAGTACGATTGCTTCAGGAGTATCGTCCACAACGATCTCGATACCGGTAGCAGCTTCCAGGGCTCGGATATTACGACCTTCACGACCGATGATACGACCTTTGATCTCATCCGATTCGATATGGAACACAGTGATAGAGTTTTCAATCGCCGTTTCAGTTGCTACACGCTGGATAGACTGGATAACGATCTTCTTTGCTTCTTTATTAGCAGTCATCTTCGCTTCTTCCATGATCTCATTGATATAAGAAGTAGCTTCCGATTTGGCTTCGTCTTTCAACGATTCGATCAGGCGTTCTTTTGCTTCATCGGCAGAAAGACCGGAAAGAGCTTCCAACTGCTCGATCTCTCTCTGGTGAAGTTTTTCCAGATCCTGTTTTTTACGATCTACCAGTTCCAGCTGGTTAGCCAGATTTTCCTTTACAGCATCTATTTCACAGTTTTTACGCTGCAAATCTTCCTGACGCTGATTCAGGGTCAGTTCACGTTGTTTCAGTTTACCTTCGGCCGACTGGATCTTTGCGTTCCTTGCCGATACTTGTTTTTCCAGATCCGCTTTCAGATGAAGGAATTTTTCCTTTACTTCCAGCAATTTATTCTTCTTGATCACTTCCGCTTCCTTCTCAGCTTCCCTCAGTACGGAATCGTACCTCGATTTCAGAAGAAAACGCATGCTCAACCACGTCAACAGCCCCCCTATCAGGAGAGCCACAATTGATGATATGATTATATACACAGCCATTTTACTTATAGTTTAAATTCATTTATATATAAAAACAAAAAAAGCACTACAATACACGATTCACCGTGCAGAGCAGTGCGGAAACTCTTCTTACAATTATTATATAATTACTTATCCTTCAAATACTTCTCCAACTCACCCGTGAGTTCTTGTATCTTATCTGTAATAGGACTTGTATCGTTTTTATCTTCCAATTGCAAATTACTCATAGACAATTGAAAAGCAACCATGGCTAACAAATCTTTTACATCCACATCGGATTTAGCAAAATATTGCCGATACTGGTTGATCTTATTACGTATTTGCTTGGCAGCATCCCGCGCAAGCTGTTCTTCACCCCGATCAATCCAGAGGCCGTAACTCTTTTCGGCTATTTCTAAATGTATAAGAAATTTATCGTCCATCGCTTCTATTCGTTTAATAGTGCAATGCACTTGTCTACTTCCCGCACTAACTTCGATAAGCGCATCCTTGCACTTTTCATTTCCCCTTCATTTACAGAAACTACTCTTGCTGTCAACAGCTTATCGCATTTGGTATTCAACTCTTCAATCGTTTTTATTGCCTGCTTCAATTCTGTTTCCTTATGGTTCAAAACAGTTGTGAGCTCGTTGATCTTATGGTTTTGCTTATTACATAATTCCATTAAATCACGAACCCTTACCTCAAATACAGCCAACAGTCTCTTTTGATCTTCGGTCATTTCACACCAAATTCTATACAAAAGTAAAATTTAGAATTGAATTAAGCAACAGTCAGTCCGTTTTTTTAAACCGAAAACGTATAGACACACAAAAGGCCGTCCAAATACTATCCGAACAGCCCTCCTTTACCTAGTATCGGTTACGTGATTAAATCAGCGCAACAAATAATTCACCTTCAATCTCTTCGAAAGACAACTTTCCTTCTTTTGCTAACCAACCAAACGCAGCATACATGTCTTTTTCTGCTTTGATCTTAGTTGCTTTCTTTACTGCCTTTACACTCATTTTTCCGCCTTCGTTCAATACTGTCCAAACGAGGCCGGCGTTTGTTCCAATCAATTCGATCATTTTCTTTTTCGTTTTGTTAATTCGTTAACGGGGGCAAATTTAGAGATTAATCGATTAAAACAAAAGGAAATAGATGTTTTTTAGCATAAAACCGGGTGTTTTTGAGGTTTATAAACATAATTAACACGTTTATAACAATATTTTCACTCTACTTTCAGGCGTAATTTCCTCTATTTCGAAGTTTGTTGCTGAAACATATCGGCTTAAAAGATCGACGCCATAGGAGACGGCCTCCCGTAAACCATTCTCTCCCGAGTATCCGTTTATAATCATTAACAGCTTTCCCGTGTGTATGTCGATCTTGGTCCGCTCCTCATCGCTGGTCGGAGTTCCAACGCCTCCCTGGTTATCGCGATATACCGGAAGACCGGCTATATTTAATTCGCCACGACCTATTCCATGATAAAGTTCTCCTTCCTGGCCGACTCCCAGCACGAGGTTACCATCTATTTTACCGGCATCGAACCCACCGATGGAATAACCGCTCCGGATGGATAAAAGATTAATTATATCGACTAACGTATCTATTTTATACAAGGGCAATTCACGAAGGATACGTCTGCGAAGCGCTTCCGCTGAAGGACGGTACCGATTCGGGTCTTTTCCCAGGCGTTTATAAGCCTGCCGGGTTGCCCGGATAGGAGGGAATTTATTTATCTCTTCCAGTTTACAGGAACAACGGACAAGGGTTTCCACTTCCGTGATCTCTTTCCACAACTGTTCGTCTGATGCTGTATTTACCACGTCGCATTGCACAACAGCAATATGCAGCTCCGGACACGCCTTCGCTATTTCTTCCGAGATAGAAACATGTATCATATAGTATTACTCTTTAATTAGTATACCGGACAGGATGCGTCCGCTTTTAATACCCAACCGACGGGCTGAGAAAAAATCGTTATCATGCAGATAAGTACAGATGCCGGAAACCTCGATACCATCCTCCGGTAATCCGGATTGAAGCAGTTGGATACGGTTCGCTTCCCAAAGGTCGATATGAGCTTTGCCGGTCAGTGAGTTTCGCGTCATTATACGATTCATATCCACCCCGGTTGCCCGAAAGGCACCGACAACTTCCTCTCCCACCTCAAAAGCCTCCCGGCCGATCGACGGTGCAATACCGGCCATCATCTGTAAAGGATCGCAGGCATACCGATCCACCATACAACCGATTGTTTTAGCAACGATCTGCTTTACCGTTCCCCGCCATCCCGCATGGATAGCGGCCACCACCTTTTTATCCGGTGCATAAACCAGGACAGGGACACAATCTGCTGTAGAAACAGCCACACAAATTCCCGGAATATCGGTTACCAAGGCATCTTTACCGTTCATCTCATCCTTCTGCCCTGTCTCCGTAAGAGAAAGGAAATCAGTATCGATATACCCTATTTCCGCCTCATGCACCTGGAAAGGGGCAAAAATCTTTTCGGGAGAAATCCCAACCGCATCCGCAAGGAGCTGACGATTCATCCGGACAGCAACCGGATCATCTCCGCTATACTCTCCCGGATTCAGTGCTGCATAATTCCCTTTGCTCACGCCACCGTGACGGGTCGTTATAAAATGAGAAATGTTGCATTCCCCACTTAATCCGGAGAATTGCAACATTTCGACTGTATTACTTTTCAGTTTCTTCATCTTCGTCGTCCCACTCGTATTCCTCATACTCTTCATCCGGATCATCCTCATCCACAGGAAAGACGAAATCATCGTCGTCATCATCCAGCGGAATAGAATTTACGTCGATATTCTGATGAACGATATTCTCGACCTGGTGGAAGGTTTCCTTATTCAACTCCTTCCATAGCAAGTCTTTCAATTCTGTAATGCCTTGCTGGGTGATAGAGGAGATAAACACATGCGGAACACCTTCCGGTAGTTCCTCCGACAACGCTTCGATCAGTTCGTCATCCAGCATATCGCTCTTGGTGATAGCCAGTACACGGCTCTTACCAAGCAGTTCCGGATTGTATTTTACCAATTCGTTATGAAGGATCTCATATTCTTTCTTTATATCGTCGGAATCTGCCGGGATCATAAAGAGAAGCAGGGAATTTCGTTCGATATGACGAAGGAAACGAAGTCCGAGGCCCTTACCTTCACTCGCCCCTTCGATAATACCGGGAATATCCGCCATGACGAACGAACGGTGATCGCGATAGCTCACGATACCCAGATTCGGTTCGAGGGTAGTAAACGGATAATTGGCGATCTTCGGTTTAGCAGCCGATACGACAGAGAGTAACGTTGACTTTCCTGCATTCGGAAAACCTACCAGACCTACGTCGGCAAGTAACTTCAACTGCAGGATCACCTTGCGCTCCTGAGCCGGTTCGCCCGGTTGAGCATAACGGGGAGCCTGGTTGGTAGACGTTTTGAAATGCCAGTTGCCTTGTCCGCCGCGTCCGCCTTTCAGCAACATGACTTCCTGTCCGTCTTCGGTAACGTCACAGATATATTCGCCGGTTTCGGCATCATATACCACGGTTCCGCAAGGCACTTCGATCACCCGATCTTCACCGTCTTTTCCGAAGCTACGTTTAGCACTTCCGCCTTCGCCGTTCGTCGCCATGATATGACGTTCGAACTTCAGGTGCAGGAGTGTCCAGTAATTCCGGTTACCACGAAGATATACATGGCCTCCTCTCCCCCCGTCGCCTCCGTCGGGACCTCCTTTCGGAATATATTTCTCACGACGAAAGTGAGAAGACCCTCTTCCGCCCTTTCCCGAGCGGCAATAGATCTTTACGTAATCTACAAAGTTTGATTCAGCCATTTTCTTATTTCTTTCTTATTTTACTTTATTTACTGCTTCTTTGATACGGCCGAAGATTTCTTCTACTGTACCCATACCGTGAATACCAACATGTTTGCCTTCGCCAACATAATAGTCTGCCAACGGAGCCGTCTGGTTGTGGTAAACTTCCAGTCTCGATTTGATCGTTTCCAGGTTATCGTCAGAGCGTCCTGATACTTTGCCGCGTTCCAGCAGACGATTGATCAGTTCTTCTTCTTCCACCTGCAGGTTCAACATAACAGATACATCCGTACCCCGTTTGTTCAGCATCTCTTTCAGTGCCTTTGCCTGCGGAATAGTACGAGGGAAACCATCGAAGATAACACCCTTAGAACCAGCCTTGCTATCCAATACCTTTGCCAGCATATCGACAATCAGTTCATCCGGTACAAGCTGACCTTTTTCAATATAATCTTTTGCGATCTTACCAAGTTCTGTTTCACCTTTCATTTCAGCACGCAACACATCACCTGTTGAAATGTGATCCAAACCATACTCTTTAATGATCAACTCGCTCTGTGTTCCCTTTCCAGATCCGGGAGCACCAAAAATAACAACGTTCAACATAATATTGTTTCTTAGTTTTATATAAATATACTTTTCAGTTGACAGTTGACAAGTGACAGTTGACAATTATTTCGGTCTTCGACCGATTGATTACTAGCAACCATCTGTCAACTGTCAACTGTCACTTGTCAACTATTACCTTATATATATCCCGGTAGGCACGTCCCATCTCGTCATAGTCAAGTCCGTAGCCTACAATAAAATCGCTGGGGATCCGGATGCCCACATAGTCTGGCTTCAAATCGCATTTCAGAGAATCCGGTTTGAATAACATGGTTGCCAGCCTGACATCGGCTGCACCGTCATTCCTTAACTTATCCATCACGAACTGCATGGTGTAGCCGGTATCGATAATATCTTCCAGCAGGATCAGGGTGCGTCCCTTCACATCGGCCTGCACCGGCATAATCTCACGAACAACTCCTGTGGTATTAAGACCCCGGTAGGATGAATAACGGGCAAATGTAATTTCATAGTGCGTATCCATCTGCCTCATCAGTTCGGCAGTAAACATAAACGCACCGTTCAATACCCCTACGAACAGGGGATTGCTGTCTCCCACATCCGCCTTGATCTGTTCAGCCATCTTCGCAATGGCCTCCTTGATCTCCTTCTCCGGGATAAACAGTTCAAATTCTTTGTCTTTTAATCGGATCTTATCCATATACCGTTTATTTTTCGAGGGAGCAAAGGTACAACATTTTCATCGAAGCACAAACAGGTAGGAATGAATACAGAAGCAATATTATGTGTTATTTATAGCTTTCCGTCAGGATATTTCCATCCATCATGCGGATCAGCCGTCCCGCCATCCGGGCATTTTCTTCCGAGTGAGTTACCATGACAACGGTCGAACCTTCCTTGTTTAATTCGAGAAGCAGGTTCATCACCTCGCTGCCGTTCACGGAATCCAGGTTTCCGGTCGGTTCATCCGCGAGGATTATCTGGGGATTCGTAACAATGGCACGGGCAATAGCCACACGTTGCTGCTGGCCACCGGATAATTGTTGTGGATAATGTTCCGTACGATGGGCAATCTGCATCCGGTCGAGCGCAGCGTTTACCCTCGTCATCCGTTCTTTTGCCGGAACCCCGGCATACAATAAGGGAAGCTCCACATTCTCAAACACGGTCAGTTCATCTATCAGGTTGAAACTCTGAAAGACAAACCCCAGATTACCATTCCGCAAGTCGGTACGGTTATTCTCCGTATAGCGGGAAACTTCCTGGTCCATAAACCATAACTCGCCGGAAGTCGGGTTATCCAATAACCCCAACAGATTCAGCAAGGTAGATTTGCCACAGCCGGAAGGTCCCATGATTGCCAGGAACTCACCTTGGTTTATTTCCAGATTGATGCCATTAAGGGCTGTCGTCTCAACACTCTCCGTACGAAACACTTTCGTTAAATTTACTGCTTTTATCATGATCTTTCTATTATTATTCTTATTGTTTTATTCATATCGTAACGATTCCACCGGGTTCCGGGAAGCGGCACGCCAGGTTTGCACGACTACTGTCAAGACAGTAATCAACAAAATGATCAACCCCGATACAGGGAAGAGCCACCAGCTGATCGTCGTCTGATAAGCGAAGTTACTCAGCCAGCGAACCATCAGGAGATAACCGAGCGGACAGGCTACCAGAAAGGCAACTCCTACCCAAAGTATATACTCCCGGCAAAACATCCGTACGATCCGGTCGGAATGTGCCCCGTTCACTTTACGGACCCCGATCTCTTTCGTCCGTTGTGCAGTGGCAAGGGCAACCAACCCTAACACGCCCATCATAGCAACAACGATAGCCAGTACCGTAAACACCAGGAACATTTCCCCCAGTTGTTGTTCATGGGCATAGTTCCGGTTGAGGGCATCCGAGAAGAAACGGTAAGAGAAAACATTGTCCGGACGCATCTCTTCATATTTTTCTTTCAGGAACTTCAAAGTCTCCATCCTATTCTCCGGAGCTATCTTGATGTACAACGTATTCAATAATTGGCGGGAATAATACAGGTAAGCAGGCTTCACCTTCTCTCGCAGCGGCTGGAAATGAAAATCTTTTACCACGCCGACAATCCGCGAAGTCTCTCCGAACCATCCGTTATTCTGAACGACCATGCCGATCGGATCTTTCACATTCATCATCTTCCAGGCCGTTTCATTGATCACGACAGGCGATTCCTTACTATATGTTCCGTCCATATAAGCATTCTTATCGGCACCGAACACCTCGCCTTTGAGCAATGTCAACCCTAAAGTCCCCATAAAGTTACCGTCACCTACTACGCCGACCAGCTTCAACGAATCCACCTGTCCGTTGTCATGCTGCCAGCTGAAGACTGTTTCTTCCGTTTTATGTCCGCGGAGGTAATTCGAGAGTTCCACACCGCCTGCCACATGCTTGACATTCGGGTTCTTCATGACTTCCTGCCGGTAATCGTCTATGCCCAGACCGCCGAAGTAAGACATCAGCTCGAACTCTCCGCAATTGACGACTATCATCTCTTCCCTATCGAATCCCAAATCCGCATTTTGCAGGTAATGAAGTTGTTTGAATACAACCGAAGTGGAGAAAAGCATCGTTATGGCTATAATAAACTGTACGCAAACAAGTCCTTTGATCAGCATCCCTTTCTTACCGGTAGCCTTTCCACCTTTGAAAGCAAGCAACGGATTGAACGACGACATATAAAAGGCGGGGAAAGCACCCGACAGGCAACCGATCCCTATGATCCCGAACAGGATAAACAACAAAGTCTGCCAGTTGAACTGCAAAACAATATCCTTCGCGACAAACACATTGAAGAAAGGCAACAGCAACTCCGTCAGTGCCAGCGCCAGGACCAGCGAAAGAAAAGCCTGCACCAGACTTTCCGACAGGAACTGCACGATCAGCATTTTACGTTTCGCCCCTGTCACTTTCCGGACACCGATCTCTTTATAACGCAGGGATGCACGTGCCGTCGACAAAGTAGTAAAGTTGAATGCTCCCATAAATATGATCAGCAATGCCAGGGCTGTGAACAACCAGATCTGTGACATACTTCCATAGTTGCTGACTTCCGGGTCTTTAAACCAGGTATGCAGGTGAATATCATTTAGCGGCTGGAACTCCAGCGACAACCCGCCTTCCTGTCTGTCCTGCCAGGCACGGCTCATCGCTTGCCGGTCGGCATCCGAAAGAACAGTACCTTTCTTCAACTGGACATATACATTTGTCCCTTCCACATAATCCCAGCTCATCGGCTCAAAATAAGCCTGCTCACTCAGTAACACTTCAAACTGAATATGGCTTTTACGAGGTACATCCAACACGGCAGCCACCTTATAGCGGTTGAGCTGTCCCAGGAATTGGCAGGTTACTTCTCTCCCGACAGCCGTCGACTGTCCGAACAGCTTTTGTGCAGCCGACTTAGCCAGCACGATTTGCTGCGGGTCTTTCTTCATCAGATTCGGATCGCCGGCAAGGACCGGAAAACTGAATACATCAAAGAAAGTAGTATCCACATACGTATATTTTGCTTCGATCAGGTCAGCTCCCGAATGGAGGTTCAACGTACCGAAGTTAAGCATAAAGGTCGCGTTCTCCACCTGTGGAAAATCCTCCCGGAAGGTTTTACTTAACGGAGCCACCGTATAGACAGATTCTTTTACTTGTCCGCCTTCATCCCGGTTCACGGCAATCACACGGTAGACAGAGTCGCCGTTTTTATGGAAATCCTCGAATGTCAGTTCATCCACAATCCAGAGGTAAATCAGGAAAGCGGCCGTCATCCCCAATACAAAGCCCAGCATATTGATGGATGAGAACAGAAAACTTCTCTTTATCAACCGAAAGGCTACTTTTACATAATGTTTCAACATATCGTTATCGTTTGTTTGTTCTTTTATTCATATCGTAAAGATTCTACCGGATTCCGGGAGGCGGCACGCCAGGTCTGGGCCATGACGGTCAACAAGGTTATCAGGAGTATAATGCCGCCTGCCAATGGGAAAAGCCACCAGCTGATCGTGGTCTGGTAAGCAAAGTTGCTCAACCATTTCAGCATGAAGAGGTAACCAAGCGGACAGGAGATCACAAAAGCAACCCCCACCCAAATCAGGTATTCACGGCAGAACATCTTCACGATCCGGTCGGAATGTGCCCCATTCACCTTGCGGACACCTATTTCTTTTGTCCGCTGCACCGTAGAAAGAGCCACCAGTCCGAATACTCCCATCATGGCAACGATAATCGCCAATACGGTAAAGATCAGGAACATCTGGCTTTGTTGCTGCTCGCGGGCATAATTCTCATTTAATACATCTGTCAGGAAACGGTAATTGAAAAGCATATCCGGACGTGCTTCTTCATATTCCTTTTTCAGGAACTCCAACGTCTCGGTCTGGTTCTCTGCCGAGATCCGGATATACATATAATTAAACAACTGAACCGTATAATAGAAGAATGCCGGTTTTATCTTTTCCCGTAGCGGCTGGAAGTTAAAGTCTTTCACAACACCTACGACCCTGGAATTACGGATACCGATCCCGCCGCCCGTCAGCAACATACCGACCGGGTTCTCGACCTTCAGCATCTTCCAGGCCGTTTCATTGATAACGATCGGCGATTCCTTTGCATAGGAACCATCCCAGTAATGGTCGGGATTCGCTCCGAAAGTTTCCCCTTTCAGCAAGGTCAGTCCCAAAGCTGGAATAAAGTCGCTGTCTCCGACCATTCCGACCATCTTTACCGAGTCTGTTTTTCCATTCTCGTCTTCCCAGCTGAACATACTTTGTTCAAAGCCATATCCCTGCAGGTAGTTTGTGATCTCCACCCCCAACGCAACGCTCTTGACATACGGATTTTTAAGTATCTCTTGTTTAAATCCATCTGCTCCCCGGCGCCAGTCTACAACATCCACCTCGATCAGATACTCTTTGTTCAACCCCAGATCGGCGTTCTTCAGATAATGGAGTTGCTTGAATATGACAGTCGTACAAATAATCATGGTTATTGCGATCACGAACTGTACACAAACCAGTCCCTTGATCAATGTACCCTTCTTACCGGTCACCTGCCCTCCTTTGAAAGCCAGCAACGGACTGAACGACGACATATAGAAAGCGGGGAAAGCCCCGGCCAGACAACCTACGCCGACGATACCGAACAACACAAACAAGAAAGTCTGCCAATTGAGCTGCAAAGTAATATCCTTTCCGACAAATAGATTGAAAAAAGGTAATAGCAATTCCGTCAGTGCCAATGCCAGCAGCAACGAGATAAAAGCCTGCACCAGACTTTCCGACAGGAACTGCATGATCAGCTTTTTCTTTTTTGCCCCGGTCACCTTCCGGACACCGATTTCTTTTGAACGCAGGGAAGCACGAGCCGTCGACAACGTCATAAAGTTAAACGCCCCCATAAAGACAATCAAGATAGCCAACACCGCAAAGAGGTAAATCTGTTGAATATTTCCGTGGTTGAACACATCGTTGGGTTCTTTGAAAGGTGTATGCAGATGAATATCTTTCAACGGCTGGAACGCCAGGGGCTTCCCCCATTGCGAATGTTTCATCCAGAGATCACGCATGGCCAACCGGTCTGCATCCGTCAATGCATTCCCTTTTCTCAGTTGGATAAAGACGTGCATTCTTTCTGAAAAGCCCCAGACTTCATCTTCTATTCCCGCCCATTTATAAGCATCCCAGCTGCCCAGCACCTCAAACTGAATATGGCTTTTGCGCGGAACTTTCAGGACGGCTGCCACCTTATAATATTTTTTACTGTTTTTACACTCGACTTCTTTTCCTATAGCCGATGTCTTACCGAACAGTTTCCCGGCTATCGCTTCCGACAGCACGATCTGTTGCGGATCTTTCTTCAGCAGGGACGGGTCGCCTGCCACAACAGGGAAAGTGAATACATCAAAGAAGGTCGTATCGACAAATGCATAGTTAACATCGATAGCCACCTCTTTTGTACGAATGTCATATTTCCCACCGTACTTTATAAAGGTCGCATTTTCCACCTTCGGAAATTCTTTCCGGAATGTTTCACTAAGCGGAGTAACGGTAGAAGGCACCTGACCGTTTGAGGTTTGCTCTTCCCGGATCACCCGGTAGATAGATTCGCCGTTCTTATTAAAATCCTCAAATGTCAGTTCATCCACGATCCATAAGTAAATAAGGAAAGCGGCAGTCATCCCCAACACAAAACCGAATATGTTGATGGAGGAAAACAGAAAACTCCGTTTAACCTGGCGGATAGCCACTTTGATGTAATGTTTAAACATGGTTATTTCTTTTATGATAGTCAATGTTATACCGTTCTGTCTGTCGATACCTGGCTAACTATATCCAATATCTATGCCATTTTCATAACGTATTAAAAATTAAATATATAAATATAGCAGAGAATATAACAACCGTACGATATCGTACACTTTCCATACGATTCCGAACGGTTCATCACCAACAACTAATCCCAAACGCAGGGACTTTCAATTCTTTTCTAAGAAAGAACTAACAGGATAGTTGCCATAATTGGCACATTGGCATATTAACAAATTGGCAAATTATTAATCGTCTATCCGGAAATTTTACCTAAGTTTGGGGCACTCTATAACACACGAAGAACAAATATCATGGCAGTACGACAAGGCAAAATATTAGTGATCGATGATAACGAAGACATTCTCTTTACATTGAAAATGTTACTTCGTCCTCTGGCTGAAAGCGTTACGACCAGTACTAATCCGAAGGAGATCAACCGGCTCGTGTCGACCACCAAATACAACGTGATCCTGCTCGATATGAACTTCACGGCCGATGCCGTCAGCGGGAAAGAAGGCTTTTACTGGCTGGAACGCATCCGCGAAATATCACCCGAGACTGTCGTTATCCTGATTACCGCCTATTCGGATACGGAAAAGGCTGTCCGTGCCATCAAAGCAGGCGCCACCGACTTTATTCCGAAGCCCTGGCAGAATGAAAAAATGCTGGCAACTATCTCGTCCGCCCTTGAACTCAGCCTGCGCCGCGGTGAGGTACAAACCCTGAAAGAGCAAAAATCGGTGCTCACCACTGCAGAGCCTAAAGTTGAGGTGATCGGCGAATCTCCCGTGATGGAGCAGATATTCAGGACACTGGATAAACTGAAACATGCCGATGCCAATATCCTGCTTCAGGGCGAGAACGGGACGGGGAAAGACCTGATCGCCTACACGCTCCACCAGCAATCGCCACGTAACCAGGAGGCATTCGTAGCTATCGACCTGGGAAGCATCCCGCACAACCTGTTTGAAAGCGAACTGTTCGGGTACGAAAAAGGGGCCTTTACCGATGCAGGTAAAAGCAAATCGGGACGTTTCGAGATCGCATCCGGCGGCACGCTTTTCCTGAATGAGATCGGAAACCTGCCGCTTATGCTTCAATCGAAGCTGCTCACGGTGATCGAACAACAGAAGATAAACCGCCTGGGATCGACCAAAGAGACGCCTATCGACGTCCGGCTGATCTGCGCGACCAATACCGACCTGCATGCGGCAGTAAACGACGGCAATTTCCGTCAGGACCTGCTTTACCGGATCAATACGATCGAGCTGTTCATCCCTCCTCTGCGCGAAAGGGGAAACGATGTCTCCCTCCTCGCCGATCATTTCCTGAAACGCTACAGCCTGAAATACAAGAAAGAGATCGACGGCTTCTCACGGGAAGCACGCCAGCTCCTCAAGCAATACCACTGGCCGGGCAACGTCCGCGAACTACAGCATGTCATCGAACGGGCGGTCATCCTTTCCGACCAGAAGAAACTGCAATATGATGACTTCATGCTCCGCACCCCTGTTGCCAGTTACCGGGAGAAAGAGGAGAAATTCAATCTGGAAGAACTGGAGAAGAATACGATACAAGAGGCGTTGCTACATTGCTCGGGTAACCTGACACAGGCCGCCGACCTGTTGGGTATTACGCGTACATCTTTATATAGGCGACTGGAAAAATACGGCTTATGAAACAGTACTCGAAAAAGGCCATCGCTTCGATCCTGTTAGTACTGCTCACCAGTCTGGTTTGCGCATTTCTGGTGGCGGGAAAGTTCTACATCTCTGCGGGGATCGCCGGGATCGCTCTTCTGATCGAAGCCTGGTATCTGCTCCGGCAGATGGAACGGAGCGACCGACTGTTCCGCCAGTTTGTCTGGTCGGTACGTTATTCCGACTTTCTGGCTTCCGGGAAAACACCCAGAGAGAACTCGGAAGCTCTTCCCCGTGAGTTGACCGAAGCGATGGAGGATGCCTTACTTTATTATAAAAAACATCTGCAACAGAAAGAAAGCCAACTGCAATACTTCCAGGCATTGGCCAACCATATCGACCTTTCCGTCTTCGTTTATTCTTCCGAAACGGCACAGATCGAATGGATGAACCAGGCTGCCAAGATACAAACCGGATTGAATTTTGCCGAAACAATCGACGATCTGGCAGCTTATCACCCGGAACTTCCTGCCCGGCTGCGTATTTTGCATCCCGGCGAACTCTCCATCCTGCAAGTCCGCCGGCAGGAGGATTATTCGCAACTGATACTCTCTTCCATGTCATTCGTGGTATTGAACAAGCCGCTTACAGTCGTCAGCATGAAGAATATCCGTTCCGTACTGGAAAACAAGGAGACCGAAGCATGGCAGAAACTGATCCGGGTACTGACACACGAGATCATGAATTCAATGACTCCTATCGTCTCCCTCTCCGAACTGCTGAAAAACAAGCAGGCTTCGGAGGAGATCAGCGAAGAGGACCGGGAGGAGATGAACCAGGCGATCAATACTATTTTCCGGAGAAGCAGCGGCCTGGTCCGTTTTGTAGAGAATTACCGGAAGGTGACGGGCATCCCTACTCCGGTTCCCGAAATCATTCCGGTAGACAGCCTGCTTAACAGCGTCGTCCTCTTGTTCAGGGAAGAAACAGATACGATAAGGATACTTCCTTCCTCATCGCATTTACAGGTCATTGCAGACAAGACGCTGATCGAGCAAATACTTATCAACCTGATAAAAAATGCGCTGGACGCAACAATAGATTGCCCGGACCCGTTGATAGAGTTGTCGGCAGGGATCAATGCAGAGGGGAAAACCTTTATCCAGGTCAAAGATAACGGGACAGGCATTCCGGCAGATGTCCAGGAGCGCATCTTCATCCCATTTTTTACCACCAAACCTGTCGGCTCCGGCATCGGGCTGAGTGTTTCCAGGCAAATCATGTATATGCACAAAGGGAGCCTGACCGTTATTTCGGAAGCGGGAAAAGGTAGCCGTTTTCTGCTGACTTTCGCCTGAAAAACAGGAATAGTTTCATTGTTAGAAAGAAGTGAACCTATCTGAGCATAAGTCTCAGTCATCAATAAGACATACTTAGTTACA
>NZ_BMPB01000012.1 GCF_014647375.1 Parabacteroides faecis | reverse complement strand
TTAAAACCAACGGCAAATGAACCTGTAATAGTCATGTCACTTTGATTATAGGATAGTTCAAATCTGATAATTTCTGAATCAAAATTTTCGGAACTCCGACCAGGCATAATCAGATTGTAGGACCAAGTGTTTTGATCCTAGTTCTATATCGTACAATTAAAGAAATTAAGTTATACGCTGAGTTATACACTTCTTATACGCCGTATATTTTGAATTTCAATCGTCTAAAGCAAGTTGTAAAACACACCTTATACACACGGACCGGTCTCTCTTTAAATATAGATAGAAGTATCTTTAATATAGAATTTATAATAGGGCATTTTTTCAATTTTTTTCAGTAGAGGTCAAACCGTTCTCTAACGCTCCATTACAAAATAAATCATTTTCCAAAACATATATGTTTCGTTTGCAAATCATATATGTTTTGTCGTTAAAACACCTATGTTTCGACAGCGGTTGTCAGCGCTTTTTCCAATAAAGATTAACTGTCTTTATCCAGCACTAACCATCCCTATCTGCTCCTATCCGGTAGTCACTTTTCAGTTGTACTTACTTTTGTGAGGTTATCGATAATCTGATAATAACCGAATAAATTATTTTAGCGTAGTTAGCCTGTTTACAAAGTTTGTTATACATTTGTATGCAGAATAAATATTAGAGATCCTACAATCATGATAAAGATATTTCCAACCGATAAGGTTAAAGAACTCGATCAATACACGATCCAAAACGAGCCGATTAGCTCTATCGACCTGGTAGAACGTGCCTCAACGGTTTTTGTGCAGGAGTTCTGCCGCCGTTTTTCGAAGCAAACCCGCATCATCGTATTCGCCGGACAGGGTAATAACGGTGCCGATGCACTTGCCATCGCACGCCTGCTGAAAGATGAGTGCTACAAAGTTGAGACTTATTTATTCAATCCGACCGAACATCTTTCTTTTGATTGTGAGATGAATAAGCAACGGATACTCGGCCTGGAAAAGGTGGAGTTTACCGAAGTAGTAGCCGACTTCGTTCCTCCGGTACTGACCGAGCGTGATGTCGTGATCGACGGTCTGTTCGGTTCCGGCCTGAATCGTCCGCTGACCGGCGGGTTCGCTGCTATGGTGCATTATATCAATCAATCGGATGCGACGATCGTATCTATAGATATTCCCTCCGGACTGTTCGGCGAAAACAACCAGACCAATGATCCAGACTCTATCATCCGGGCCAACCTGACACTGACGTTCGGTTTCCCGAAACTGGCGTTCTTCTTCCCGGAGAATGCCGAATATGTCGGTGAATGGAAAGTGCTGGATATCGGTATTCATCCGGATATTGTCGATAATACTCCCACTCCCTATATGATGGTGACGGAAGAAGATATGGCGGAAGTATTCCAGCCACGCGACAAATTCTCTCATAAAGGGACTTTCGGCCACGCATTGCTTATTGCCGGAAGCAAAGGCAAAATGGGAGCTGCCCTGCTTGCCGCCCGTTCATGTCTGAGAAGCGGGGCCGGACTACTGACGGTTCACATTCCGCAACGCGGTGAAGTAATCCTGCAGGCCGCTTTCCCGGAAGCGATGGTCAGTTTCGATCCGCATCCCGACTATTTCACAACCGTTCCCGAAATATCCGCTTACTCCGCCATCGGTGTAGGACCCGGCTTAGGCCAACATCTCGAATCGGCTGCTGCTTTGGAACGTCTGCTTCAAACAACGGAAAAGCCGGTCGTGCTGGATGCCGATGCACTCAACCTGATCGCTTCCAATAAAGATCTTCTGAACCGCATCCCTCCGCACAGCATCCTGACACCGCACCCGAAAGAGTTCGACCGCATCGCCGGAGAAAGCAACAGTATGTTCGAACGTTTACGGAAAGCACAGTCATTCGCTGTCGATCATAAACTTTGCATTGTCCTGAAAGGTACCTATACGGCAACCTGTACTCCCGGAGGTAACATTTATTTTAATAGTTGCGGAAATCCGGGCATGGCAACTGCCGGTAGCGGCGATGTCCTGACCGGCATTATCCTGGGATTGCTGGCACAAGGGGCTGAACCTGAAACTGCTGCTGTATCGGGAGTTTTCCTTCATGGTACGGCTGGCGACCTGGCTGCCGTTTACCGCTCGGAAGAAAGTATGATCGCCGGTGATATCACCGACATGCTCGGAAAAGCGTTCAAGCAAATCAAATAACAACAGGAACGCATCCTGATTTATATTACCAGCCAGGTCCCTGAAAGGATCTGGCCGTACTTTTTTTATAAGTTGTGTACCTTTTAATATTCAGCGTTTTTCGCAAGTCATACCTAATAATCAGCCAAATATAACATTCTATAAGAGCTTATGTTTCAAAAAAAAGAGATATATTCGACCACCAAAAGTAGGCAAATGACAAATAAATCCATACATATTATATCCTATTTATTACTGATCTGTGTGCTGTGTTTCCCCTCTTGCTCAAACAGCAACTCAATCTCTCCGGAATTAGATCAGGCAGAGATGTTGATGGAAACAGCACCCGACAGTGCATTGACCATCCTTAATAATATACAATCCCCCGAAAAACTGTCGAGCAAAGAATATGCAGCATATTCCTTGCTGTTCACACAGGCTCTGGATAAGAATTATATCATGATAACCTCCGACTCCCTGATAAAAAAGGCAGTCGCCTATTATGAAAACCAGAATGATATTCCGGCACTGGCATTGTCATATTATTATATGGGCAGGGCCTATTCGGATATGCAGGATGCACTGCAGGCACAACAATCCTACCTCAAAGCACGCGAACTGGGAGAAAGTTTACATGCTACCGACCTGCTTATCAAAGCGAACAATAGCCTGGGGACGCTTTATTCGTATCAGGACATCTACGAAATGGCACTTCCTCTCTATAAAAGGACATTGCAGCTTTTAGAAAACAGTAATGATTCTACCAGAATATCTTTCGCCCTACGTAACACCGCCCGTGTTTTTACCGAAACTCAGGAACCGGACAGCGCTATATATTACTACCGGCAAGCAATAAAAACAGCAACCCCGCAAAGTATCTCGTCGTTATATAACGATCTCGGAAGTTTATATCTGAAAACAAAACAATATCAAGATGCTTACGATTGTATACAGAAATCGATGCAAACATGCTTACCATCCAAGCCCCGCTATCATTTATACCTGACGTACGGAGAATATTTATTGAAAACAGCACAATATGACTCTGCCCGGTATTACCTGAACCGTAGCCTGGAAAGCCCGAGTATTTATACACAGGCCGGAAGTTTATATTTCCTGGCCCGGATAGAAAGACAGAAATCCAACCTGACAAACTATTTCAAATATTGGGACCGCTATGAACAGCTAAGGGATTCTATAGACGAAGACTCCCATTATGAAAATATACGTGTGGTACAAAGTATGTTCAACTACCAGCGCATAGCGGATGAAAAGAGCAAATATGAAAAGGAAGCATCCCAACGAATGATCATCATATACCAGATACTGATAATCACTGCCGCCTTGTTCCTTGCCGGCTTTTTCATCTTCAAAAAGGAACAAAAGAAAAAGAAGAAGCTGCTCGACCTGAAAGAACAGCTATACAAACAGAGCCAACAGTACATAGAGGATAACAAGAAACAGATCCGGCTACTCGAAAGAAATCTGTCGGAAGGAGAAGAATCTTTGAGCGAAGTAAAGAAACAGCTATTTGAAACCCAAAAGTTGATACTGGAAATGGAGAACAGGCAAGTCTCATTAAAGCAAAATACGGTCGAATTACTGGAACAGGATTTCAAGAGATCCTCTTTATACTCTAAAATCCACAAAGCCGACTCGGGACTGACCGATAGCGAATGGTCCGAACTTGTTTTGCTGATCGATGCCACATATTCGAACTTCACAAGCCGCATTCTTGAACTATCTCCGCGGCTCTCCCCGGAGGAATTACGCATATGTTATTTGGTCAAAATCGGTGTTCCTGTAAAAAAGATAGCGATATTAACCAACATAACCAGCTCCGGAGTCTCACAATGTCGTAGAAGACTGTATAAAAAATTGACACAAGAGTCCGAAAATGCAGAGAAATTCGACTCGTTTATATCTGACTTCTAGTTAATTAAACATTGTCACCATTTTGTCACCAAAAATATAATCCATATTAAAATATCAATTATATTTTTGTAAGGCATTTTCATTTTTATCAACCTACAATTAAACATTTAAGATCATGAGACAGTTAATTGCTACTCTATTTTTAGTTATTTGCGGAGTGTTTTGCGCTCAAAATATCTATGCTGATCGTATCCCAACTAAGGGCAAATGGGGACCAGAAGATATTAAATCTATTTTTCCGGCACCTCCTACAGCTTCAATAGAAGGAAATAACCTGACAATCGAATTTACCAGTCCGCTGGCAAATCTGACTATTCAGGTAATAGATAATACAGGAACGGTAGTCTATGAAGAAAGTGTATCTGTTACAAGTCCGCAGGCATATACAATTCCATTAAATACAGAAAATGGAGAATACACCCTGTGCCTGGTACATCGATATGGATACCTGACCGGCTCATTTGTTATTGAATAGCATTAAATGCACTAAATTTATGTTTTCTGCAACTCGCGGAGGATGATTTAACCAACCCCTCTATATCTCGATCTCCTTTTCCATTCGCGAGTTGCTCTCCCATAACCAAAACATTAACTATGATTTTATTCCTTCCTACCCAATATACCATAATCCGACTTAACATCTGCATTACAAAAGACTAAAAGACGGTTCTATGGTTGGTTACTAACAAAATATTTCCTAGTTTTGTACAATCATTATTGAGATAATAAATTGTTTGGATATGAAGAATCTGATCACAATAGCATGTCTTTTGTTTAGTCTACCACTAATGGCACAAACCAAAGTGGTAAAGAAAAATGCTGTCAAAGCAAATAATTTCGGTATTACTTATTCATTGCCAAAAACACAACTGATCATCGATGCAGAAGTGACAAAGGTAACCTGTAAAGCAGGACCTTACTACAAGTATGCAGAGAAATATCTGGGAGTTAAAGATGCGGTAACGGAAGATAAAGTATACTATGAACTAGGTAAACTATCTCTGGTTAATAAGGGAATACCCGATCCGGATAACACGTATATTGTTGAATTTAAAAGCGGTACGGTTGCTCCTTACGCTTATCTGACGGAAGACGGCCTCCTATGTTCCATCAACGCCGAATATACTCCGGAAGAATCGGAACTCGAATCTATAAAGAAAAACGGACAGGGACCGGCAAAAGTAACGGATGCCTCTGTTTTTTCAGAAGAGCTGCTGATGGCAGGCTCTACAGCCCGGCAAGCGGAAGTTGCCGCAAAACAAATCTACCGTATCCGTGAAAGCCGTTTGAATATCTTAACCGGTGACGCAGACAACCTTCCTCCCGACGGTGAAGCGATGAAGTTGGTTATCCAGCAACTGGAAGAACAGGAAAAAGCACTATCTAACCTGTTCACCGGCATCCTGACCAAAGAAACATCTCATTATGAAGTAAGCATTACGCCTTATGACAATCTGGATAAAGAAGTTTTATTCCGTTTCTCTAACCTGATGGGGATCGTCGATGCAGACGATCTGGGAGGTGTTCCGGTCTATATGAATCTGAAAGCAACCGAGCGTGCTCCGGTTCTCGACCCGAAAGAAGCAGAAAAGAAGGAAAAATCAATGAAAGGCATTATTTATAACGTACCGGGAAAAGCCAGTATCGAGATCAGCATGAACAAAAAAACACTCTATAAGGGAGAAGCACAAATTACCCAGTTCGGTTCACGTGAAGGACTTGCCCCTGTTATGTTCGAAGATAAAAAAGCTCCGGTAAAAGTCTATTTCTATCCGGAGACCGGCGCCATAAAACAAATAATTCAATAATAATCTAATCTAAATTCTTATGTTTGAAGGACAACCTAAAGGTTTATACGCGTTAGCCTTAGCGAATACCGGCGAGCGTTTCGGGTATTACACGATGCTCGCAATTTTTACTTTATTTTTACAAGCTAAATTCGGCTTCACAGCTGCCGAGACATCGACCATCTTCGGGTCTTTCTTAGCAGCAGTGTATTTCATGCCGCTTATCGGAGGTATCCTTGCCGATAAATTCGGTTACGGTAAAATGGTAACGACAGGTATCGTTGTCATGTTTATCGGATATGTATTGTTATCTATTCCTACACCCTCTTCTACCGGAAAAATATTAATGTTCGGTGCATTGGCCCTGATCGCTTGTGGTACAGGTCTGTTCAAAGGGAATTTGCAGGTAATGGTAGGTAATCTGTACGATGCTCCTGAATACAAAGCAAAACGTGATACCGCATTCAGTATATTCTATATGGCTATCAATATCGGTGCGATGTATGCTCCGACTGCAGCTACAATGATAACAAACAAGATGTTGGGTAAAGCCGGATTCACATATGTGCCGCAGATCCCTTCACTGGCTCATCAATTCCTGAACGGAACAATTACAGAAGAAGGAGCTACCACCTTGAGCGGTTTACAGGCTGCTCAAAATTTCGTCGGTGATACAGCTACATTCTGTACGACGTATATCGATAAATTATCGGAGGCTTACAACTATGGTTTCGCTATTGCCTGTATTTCTCTGATCGTATCCATGCTGATCTATGTGGTGTTCCGCCCGACATTCAAACATGCCGATTACAACTCTAAACAGGCAAAACCTGCTAATGTACAGGAAGAAGAACTGACACCGGAACAGACAAAAGCACGTATCCAGGCATTGTTGCTGGTATTTGCCGTAGTTATTTTCTTCTGGATGGCATTCCACCAGAATGGCTTGACACTGACATTCTTTGCACGTGACTATACGGCTCAATCCATTACCGGACTGGATCGCTTAGGCTTCAATATCGTGAACCTGACCTTCCTGTTAGTCATCGTTTACGCTGCCTTCTCTTTATTCCAGTTAAAAACAGGTAAAGCAAAAGGTATATCGGCTGCAATCCTTCTCGTTATGCTTGGCTTGCTCGGATGGAATTATGCCTCTATGGATCCGACAGTAGGTATCCTGCCGCAGATATTCCAGCAGTTCAACCCATTCTTCGTAATCGTGTTGACACCGGTATCACTGGCAGTATTCGGCTACCTGGCAAAGAAAAAGAAAGAGCCGTCTGCACCGCGTAAGATCGGTATCGGTATGGTGATTGCAGCCTGCGGTTTCCTTATCATGGCTGTAGGATCATTAGGTTTGCCGACACCGGCAGCAGTCGAAGCAAATGGTATTTCTGCCGATGTATTGGTTTCACCGAACTGGCTGATTTCGACTTATCTGGTATTGACTTTTGCTGAGTTGCTTCTTTCACCGATGGGTATCTCATTTGTATCGAAAGTGGCACCTCCTAAATATAAAGGTATGATGATGGGAGGATGGTTCGTGGCTACGGCTATCGGTAACTATCTGGTGGCTATCATCGGTTACCTGTGGGGCGGAATGCAGTTGTGGATGGTATGGAGCGTATTGATCGTATGCTGTCTGTTGTCTGCTCTGTTCATCTTCTCTATCATGAAACGTTTGGAAAAAGTAGCTAAATAAGAAAAAGCTGAAAGATGAAGTTGCAGCAACAAAGATATTTCAGGCAAAGTTCTTTCCGGTTCAAAAGATGGAGCCGGAAAGGGTATGCTGCATTCTTCAGTTTGAAGCGGGCCGTTACGATCGGACAACTTTCCTCTAATGTATCGGAAAGATTCCAGGTTAAGAACGGCTCCAACCACTCGTCTGTATTATTTGCCGGACGTATAAATACGGAAGAGACCGAAGTCGTAACGGATATCTCACAAGAGCGATCGGGCACGGAAGCCATCACATGGCTTTCGCAGATGTTACTTCTTTTATTCTCTTTGCCGACGGTAAAACAGACATCGGTAGCGGCTTCGTACGTACATTATATTATATTTATATATCCTAAAGCGGGAAGTTTCAGTATATGCTGAGACTTTCCGCTTTTTATTTCTTAAAAGACAAGAGCGATATGATTGAAACACTTAAACAGTTTGTTATTGAAGGGGGAAAAATAAGTGAAGAACAAGCGATTACTTTATCCCGGTGTACCGATAAAGAGGCTTTATATAAAGCCGCCCACCAAATAACACGGCATTTTATGGGAGATAAGTTCGATACCTGTTCCATTATCAATGCAAAAAGCGGGAATTGCAGCGAGAACTGTAAATGGTGCGCACAGTCCGGTCATTACAATACGGTCGTTGCTTTGTATCCTTTACTTCCGGCAGAGGAATGCGTTCATCAGGCATTGCATAACCGTCAGCAGGGAATCGAACGTTTCGGACTGGTGACCAGTGGAAAACGGCTATCCGACGGGGAAATAAAAAAGCTGACTGAAACAGTCAGGTATATTAAGCAGGCAAGCGATATCAAATGCTGTGCTTCCCTGGGACTTCTGAACAAAGAGCAGTTAAAGGAATTACGTGAAAGCGGCGTTGAGAACTATCATTGCAATATAGAAACAGCTCCCTCCTACTTCCGAACCTTATGTACGACACATACAATCGAACAAAAACTGGAAACGATCCATATGGCCAGGGAAGAAGGTTTCCGTATCTGTTCCGGTGGTATAATAGGTATGGGAGAAACGATGGAACAACGGATAGAAATGGCCTTACTGCTACAAAAAGAGCAGGTTCATTCTATCCCCCTGAACTTATTGCAACCGATACCCGGAACGCCGCTAGCCGGTACTCCGCAACTATCCGAAGAGGAGTTTCTGACTACGATCGCCCTATTCCGCTTTATCAATCCGAATGCTTATCTCCGTTTCTCCGGCGGACGTTCCTTGCTGAGTAAGGAAGCGCAACAAAAAGCATTATATATAGGTATAAACGCAGCCATCATCGGCGACCTGTTAACGACTATCGGAAGCTGCGTGGATGAAGATAAAGAACTTTTCACCGAAGCAGGTTATTCATTAACGAGAGAAACCGACTGGGTCGGATAAAACAGACAGACAAATGACTACAGAAGAATTATTACAATACGACAGGGAGCATGTATGGCATCCCTATACATCGACGATCGATCCGCTCCCCGTTTATCCGGTGGCGGGAGCAGAAGGTGTGGAAATTATCCTGGCAGACGGAAGACGACTAATCGACGGTATGTCTTCCTGGTGGGCAGCGGTTCACGGATACAATCATCCGGTACTCAACGCGGCAGCCAATGAACAATTAAAGAAGATGAGCCATATCATGTTTGGCGGTATTACCCATGAACCGGCTGTCGAGTTGGCACAAAAGCTATTGGATATACTTCCCCCAGAAATGGAAAAGATATTCTTTGCCGACAGTGGTTCGGTTGCCGTCGAAGTGGCGATGAAAATGGCTATCCAATACTGGCAATCAGAAGGAAAAACAAATAAACATGCTTTTGCGACTATCCGTAGCGGATATCACGGCGATACCTGGCATGCGATGTCTGTCTGTGATCCGGTAACGGGTATGCACGGAATATTTGCCGGTAGCCTTCCGGTACAGTATTTTATACCTCAACCTTCCGTGAAATACGGGGAAGAATGGAATGAAGATGCCATGAAACCATTGGCAGACTTGCTGCAACAGCATGCCGGTGATATTGCCGCCCTGATACTGGAACCTATCGTGCAGGGAGCCGGAGGAATGTATTTCTACTCACCTGCTTTTCTGGTACGTGCCAAAGAGTTATGCGAACATTATGAGGTATTACTGATCTTTGACGAGATCGCTACCGGGTTTGGGCGCACAGGCAAACTCTTTGCCTGGGAACATGCGGGGGTTGTTCCGGATATCATGTGCATAGGAAAAGCACTGACAGGAGGCTACCTGACATTATCGGCTACGCTGACTACCACACGGGTAGCAACGACGATCTGTTCCGGTGAAGCCGGTTGTTTCATGCATGGTCCGACCTTTATGGGAAATCCGTTAGCCTGCGCCATTGCTTCCGCCTCCGTTTCATTGCTTCTGGAAAGTGGCTGGAAAGAAAAGGTAAATGCTATCGAAAGGCAACTCAGCCGTGAACTGGCACCAGCCCAATCATTCGGGAATGTAAAGGAAGTACGAGTATTGGGAGCCATCGGTGTAATTGAAATGAAAGAACCTGTCCATATGGCCATCCTGCAACGTCGCTTTGTGGAGGCAGGCATCTGGGTCCGTCCGTTCGGCAAGCTGGTTTACCTGATGCCTCCGTTTATTATCAAGCCGGAAGAGCTGAGTATATTGACCTCCGGTGTATTAAACTGTATTGAAGAAACAGGACAATGAAAGATTATAATTCCATATTAAACCAACTCAAGGCTACAGGTAGCTATCGCCAGTTACCAGCCGTCACACATCACGGTTACCGGATCGAGAAAGAAGGTCAGACCATGCTTAACCTGTCTTCCAACGATTATCTGGGGCTGGCATCCCGCTCCGACCTTCAAAAAGCATTTCTGGAGGAATGGAAAGAACAGGAATACCCTTTTTCCTCCTCTTCCTCCCGCCTGTTGACCGGAAACTTTACAGTTTACACGGAACTGGAACAACTGCTGGCCGAACGCTTCAACCGCGAAGCTGCCCTGCTCTTCAACAGCGGCTACCATGCCAATACCGGAATACTCCCGGCACTGGCCGACAAACAGACAGTCATCCTTGCCGATAAATTGGTACATGCCAGTATCATCGACGGTATTTTACTCAGCGGCGTTCCTTTCCAGCGTTACCGTCACAATGATTACAATCACCTGGAAACTTTATTGAAAAGATTTGCCGGAGAATGCGAGCAACTGTTTATCGTTACAGAAAGTATCTTCAGCATGGATGGGGATATCGCAGATCTCCGCCGCCTGGTCGAACTAAAGAAAACTTATCCGAATGTCGTTTTATATGTCGATGAAGCACATGCCATCGGTGTACGCGGTAAAAACGGATTAGGGATTGCAGAAGAACAAGGCTGTATCGCAGACATAGACCTGTTGGTCGGTACGTTCGGGAAAGCATTGGCTTCGATGGGGGCTTATGTCATATGTGACCGTACCATCCGGGAATATCTGGTCAATTACATGCGTCCGCTGATATTCAGCACCGCCTTACCGCCTTTCCAGATAGCCTGGACACGGTTTATCTTTGAACGGCTGCCGGATTTTACACCTCTTCGCGAAAGGCTTGCACAGACCAGTCATCTACTGGCTGAAGCACTCGAAGGGAAAGGTGGAGAGATCAGTGAAAGTCATATCATCCCTTATATCATCGGAGAGAATACCGATTGCATTCTCAAAACTGAAGAGTTACAGCGCAAGGGCTTCTACTGTCTGCCCGTTCGTCCCCCGACGGTTCCGAAAGGGACATCACGGATACGCTTCTCATTGACGGCAGATGTAACGGTGACCGATATACAACAACTGATACAATCGCTGTAGGCGAAGGTTCGATATAAATAATTATTCAATAATGAAGATACAAAAACAAACAGACATCCGAAATCGTCGCCTCCTTCTGTTTTTTGCCGGATGGTCCGCTACACCGGAATTATTCGTCCGACTGAAAGCGGAAGAAGGTACGGACATTATGATCTGCTATAATTACAGGGTGTTGACATTTGAAGAAGATCTCACCCGTTATGAAGAAATAGACCTCATCGCGTGGTCTATGGGAATTCGGATGGCAGAACTGACTCTGGCCGGTAAATACACATTCACCTCTGCCACTGCCGTTAACGGTACCTCCTTTCCGATACATGACACATACGGTATCCCTGAGAAGATTTTCCAGGGAACACTCGACAACCTGACAACCGAAGGTCTGAAACGTTTCAACCGCCGGATGTGCGGTACTCGTGACATACTGGCACAATACGAAGCATTCCCTCCCCGGCCATTAGAAGAAATAAAGGAAGAATTACAATTCATCTATGACTCCTGTAAGGAACATTCTGAGATAAATTCACAATCCACTCCTTCCTCTATTCCCTGGACACGGGCAGTCATCAGCTCGGATGATCATATTTTCCCGGCAGCCAATCAACATAACTATTGGGATGAACGTTGCCCGGTAATAGAAATAACAGCCCCTCACTATCCCTTTTACTTATGGAAACAGTGGAACGAATTATAACCCGCTTCAGCCGTGCGCTTGACAGCTACGACCAACATGCCGATGCCCAGCAGCAAATCTGCCGGAAGCTAACAGGGCTGTTATCACGCTACACCAGCATGCACTTCCGGCGTGCATTGGAAATAGGTTGTGGCACAGGAGGTTTCACCCGCAACCTGAAAGATAGTTGTGTGATCGACGAATGGTATCTGAACGATCTTTGCGAAGGTTGCCATGATAAGATAGCCGAACTCTTTCCGAGACAATCGACCGATTTTATTCCTGGTAATGCAGAAGAGATCGATTTTCCCGGTCGTTTCGATCTGATTGCCTCCGCCTCTGCCTTTCAATGGATGAAAGAGCCGAGACTACTCCTGCATAAGCTGGCAGAAAGACTTACTCCGAATGGCATTTTAGCATTCAATACCTTCGCCCCCGGTAATCTGGCAGAGATCAAACAACTGACCGGAGCAGGCTTAAACTATCCACCGACCAACCGGTTGACGGAATGGCTGGAAGAAGATTTCCATCTGCTCCATCTTCGGGAAGAAGATATTATCCTCACGTTCGATACTCCCCTCGACGTGCTTCGCCATCTGAAAAAGACAGGGGTAACAGCAACCGGCGATGGCCAGTGGACACGTGGCAAACAAACTCGTTTCTGCCATGATTATCAGCAGTTGTTCCACACAAACAATAATAAAGTAACACTCACTTACCGCCCGCTTTATGTATTGGCGGTAAAAAAACAATAGACTAAAATGAAAGGAAAAGTATTCTTTATCTCAGGTATCGATACCAATGTCGGCAAAACCTATGCTACAGGTATCCTAGCCCGTACTCTGGCTGCAAAAGGCCATACAGTAATCACGCAGAAGATGATCCAGACCGGTTGTACGGAAGTATCTGAAGACATCGAAATGCATCGCCACCTGATGGGTATCCCGTTTACAAATGAAGACAAATCAGGTGCCACGTGCCCTTATATCTTCACGTATCCCTGTTCACCACATATGGCAGCCGAACGTGATAAACGCGAGATTAATCTGTCTAATATTACAGTTAAAACTCAATACCTGCAAGAATTATATGAGTATGTATTGCTTGAAGGGGCGGGCGGATTGATGGTACCGAATGATTTTAAATCCCTGGCAATCGATTATGTGAAACGCGAACATTATCCTCTGATCCTTGTCACTTCCGGTAAACTGGGAAGTATAAATCACACGCTCCTGAGCCTTTTTGCCTGTCGTGAGTATGGTATTAAGGTAGAAGCTGTCATCTATAACCTTTATCCCCGGACTGATAAATTGATCGAAGAAAATACACTTGAATATCTCAGCCGGTATATCTCCCGTGAATGGCCCGGTACTCAACTGGTCGTTATGCCCGAACAAACCGAAGGTAAAACTCCACTTCCTCTCAATATCAACTTATAACAGAAAACACGATAAAGACACGATAAAAAAGAAGGCTTACACTCTGAATCCCAGAAAGTGTAAGCCTCCTTGTCAATATAACAAGCTCTTTATACCTGGTCCGTCCCCATGATTTCCGCTACACGTCCATTGGCCCGCGCTTTGATCTCCGGGGTAATACTGTCTTTTATCAGATTAATGACCAGAGTCATTACAGCAATATCGTCAGTAAAACCGATCACCGGAAGAATTCCGTCAGGGATCAGGTCGACCGGCAGGATAAAGTAACCGAGTGCACCGATAATATAAGCTTTATGCTTGACCGGTACCTTCTCATCCTGCAATGTGTAATAAAGAGTGAAGACAGGCAACAAAACCGTGGCACCGACTTTCTTCGCTACACGTTCCACCTTTTTCCAAAAACGGTTATCCGAGTAATACGTACCGTACTTTTGTACCTCGTGTACTTCCTCGAAAGGGACATCTTCTATTCTTTTTGTACTCATATCCATACTGTTTTATATGTAAAAAGCGTATTCGCCACTCTTACATACACAAAGATAAATAATTTATGCCGGAATACAAGCAGTCCGGAAATGACGGCGTTCAAACCGCCGGCTAAAATAACTTAATAACAGGAATCCGGCAAAAGCAGATGCAGCTCCAGGAAGCGCAGCATATTCATAGCTATACCCTGCCTCTATAGGCAGGCCACCGCAATAAGCACCGAGCGCATTCCCCAGATTAAAGGCGATCTGTACACTGGCTGCCCCAAGCATCTCTCCTCCTTTCGCATTTTGTATAAGCAAAAGTTGCTGTGGTGCCGATACGGCAAACAAACAGGTTGTCCCCACACACATAAGTAACACGGAAATCCAGGGATTTGCAGCACAAAAGAAGATCAATACCAAAGTCAGGCACATCACACCTTGTGTTACGGCAGCTACCCGTCCCGGAGTATAAATATCAGAAAGACGTCCGCCCAATATATTACCGACACACATGCCGAGTCCCGCCAACACCATGATAACGGTCATCTCGCCTGCCGGAAAGCCGGATACCTGCGTCAACAACGGTGTGATATAACTATATAAACAGAAGAAACCGCCGTTCCCGAACATCGTCGCAAAGATCAGCAGCCAGGGAGCCAGATTCTTCAGAAAACGAAACTGTCCTTTAAAACCATTATCCGGTAATGCCGCCACATACGGTACCCACCGCCAGATAAACCAGAACACAATCAGTCCCCAACAGGCAGCACTGAAAAACGTAGCCCTCCACGAAAGAACATGGCTGATATAAGTTCCCAGCGGTACAGCCAACAGGTTCGCCACCGTCATTCCGGAGATCATAATAGCCACAGCCTCCGATTTCTTTCCTTCTGCAGCCAATCGTTCAGCCACGATCGAACCCACTCCGAAGAATGCTCCGTGAGGCAAACCGGATATAAACCGCATTGCCATCATTGTCCAATAATTAGGAGATAGTGAAACAAACAGATTCCCTACGATAAAAATAGAGACAAGCACAAGCAGGATTTGCTTCAATGGTCTTGTGCGGGCCAGCAATACCAATAAAGGCGCCCCTGCACAAACTCCCAATGCATAAGCAGAAATAAGATGTCCGGCCTCAGGAATAGTAATACCCAGATCGTGAGCCACATCGGGCAGTATCCCCATCATTACAAACTCGGACAGGCCAAGCCCCAACGTTCCAAACGCCAGGGCGATAAGACTTTTCTTCATAACCGATAACCTAAATTTTCGGTCGCAAAGTTAGCACATCAAACAAATATATTGGTTAAAATTATGTTATAAGTGTAGTTGCAACCCGAAAGAAATCGGATGAAGTGCCGGACCTTTATTATTCTCAAACATTTCAATGGGTGAGTATTTAAAGTAAGCACCTATACAACCGACACCGGCCTGAAAAAGAAGGTCCATAGTCACAGGCCGCAGGTTCATACCGCCATCCATCTTCTGCTTTTTAGTCTTTCCCCGTTCGTCGTCGTAAACGACTTTGGAAGAAGAGGTTGTCTTGATGACACCCACAACACCACCGGAGACGAAGAAACGAGGTTTATGCCTTTTCTTCGGTGTCTGCCATTCGAGTAATACCGGAATGGTAAGACTGGTCGTATTCAGTTTGCTCTTTTTATAAACAATACCTTCGGCAGCAGGAACTAATCGGGTGACACCATCCACTTCCTGAAAATGGGCATTTTCATCTATACGGTATCGGTTCCAGCGCAAACCGGCTCCTGTTACCAACGCCCAGTTATAACGGGAGAAAGGGAAACTGAATTCTATAAAATTCAGGTTATATTCCAGCGATTTTCCTTTTCGCAGAGAGATATCATCGCCGGTAAAGCTATTAAAGCCCATACCGAAACCAGCCCAATGAGCAGAGAAATCTCTGTCCCAGGTAGGAACAGGAATGTTCAACGTCTTGATATGTTTACGGCGTTCGTACACACGACCGTCACGATATTGCCCTTCAAAAACCATCTCATCGTCTATGGCCTCTCCCTCTTCAGACAGTTCATACACACGGACTTTCAATCGGTCTCCGTTATCCTTTACTTCTATACGTTTCTTTTCCAATGTAATGACCGTATCGGTCGGCATCGGTTCAACTTCTGCTGCCAGCAAGCCCATTACAGGAAAACAGGCTGCTATGATCAGTAATAATCTTTTCATCTTTGTATTGTTTTATTCGTTTATAAATCTTTTTTAGTGAACAGAATCGTGATCAGGTCGTCACTATCCAGATCTCCTTCGATATAGACCAGAGTGATTACTCCTTTCGCATTGACCTTGAAGAGGACAAAACGATTTATGTCGGCTTCTTTACCCGGTAACTGATAATAAGCGGAGATAACGCCGCCATCATCGGTTACCTCCTTGATTTTGCGGGCCCCTTTCTGATCGGCTTCCAGGCATTGCCGGGTAAAGTTCAGAGCTTCCGGATCATTCTTGATCGTGATACTTTTATAACGGGTCATCCCATAAGTTTCAAGCATCTCGTTCGACAGTTCCACCATCGTCACATTCTTCTTCCGTCCGTAACGTTGGAAAACGTCCTGTATCTTCAGATCTTTCTGCATCACAGCTGTCTCCGTTGCTCCGGCACCGGCAGGAAACAGGATCAGGGCTGCCAGCCATACTAATAATGTGTATTTTATCTGTTTCATCGCAACATATTTTTATTCGTCATCACTAAAAATGGAACCTAGTTCCTTTAACTGGTTATCTATAAGCCGGCGGTCTGCCGCATCGCTATCCTCTTCGGGGAAATATTCATCCGCAGGAGTGGCCACCTCATGCAATGCCTCGAAAGCGGAAAAGCGTACTTTATGTATATCGGTATAGCACCGTCCGTTTATCACTACGTAATTATCAGAACAAAAGCACGGGTCTGCAGGATATAATAACTGGCTGATTCCCAGGAATGCCAGTACACAAGCGGCTACCGTCGAAAGAATATAGACCACCGACCTGCGACTTAACCGGAAATACCGTTCCTGAATTACCCCGGGAGCGATCTCCGACCATATCTCCTCCGCCTTGTCTTTCCCTTCCGCAATCTCCTCATCGAAATAAGCGAACATAGGTCTGTAAGCGGATAAATGATCCGGAACATGGTCCGAAGCAAAGAAACGGCGAAGTTCCCGCTCCTCATCGGCCGAGGTCTCTCCTTCAAAATACCGATCCAATAATTCTTCTATATTCATAATTGCTCCTGTTTGTTTAACTGTAAAAATTGTTCCCGTATCTTCTTTCTGGCTCTCGAAAGGTTTACCCTGACCGCTTCGATCTGTGTGCCTGTTATTTCGGCGATCTCCGCCAGTTCATAGCCTTCTACGTCTTTCATCCGGATAATAGTCTGCTGAAGTGTCGGCAATTGGCTGATCAGTTGCCGGATCCGGGCTGCGGCATCCTGTTGTTCCAGCTGCTCGTCCGGCGGCCTGTATCCGGAGTCCAACGCGAGACTGGTTATATCGGGACCTTCCGGACGACGGGCACGCAGTTTATCTAAAGCCAGATTCTTGGTCACCTGCATCGCCAGTGCTTCCACACTATGATAACCGTCCAGCTTCTCACGGATATACCACAGCTTCAAAAAAGCCTCCTGCACGATATCCTCGGCATCGGCCTTTTCCTGTATCAGTTTCAGGGAAAAGTTGATCAGCTTATCCCGGAGTGGTATGACGGTTATTTTAAACGTTTCGAGTTCCATTCTGTTTATATGACGGCAAAGGAAAGAAAACATAACATGAATATTCCAGTTTTTTGCCAGAATTATTGCATAACTTTGTAAACAAACAAGATAGCTCATGAAAATCCTGATTGTAGAAGATGAAGATTCTTTACGTGAAGTAATGATCCGTTCGCTGGAAAAGGAACGTTATGTCGTGGAAAGTGCAGCCAACTATCATGAAGCATTGCTGAAGATCAATGATTATGATTACGACTGTATCGTGCTGGATATCATGCTACCGGGGGGTAGCGGCCTCGACCTGCTGGAAGAACTGAAAAAGATGCGGAAGAAAGACAGCGTGATCATCGTTTCCGCCAAAGATTCAATCGAAGATAAAGTGACCGGTCTCGACCTCGGTGCCGACGACTATCTGACGAAGCCTTTCCATCTGGCAGAACTGAATGCGCGTATCAAATGTATCATCCGCCGGAAACAACAAGACGGCGAACTGCATATCAATCTGGCTAACATTACTGTCTATCCGGACCGTCATGCCGTATATATTAATGATGAAGAGTTGGTTCTGAACCGGAAAGAGTTCGACCTGCTGTATTATTTTGTCACGAATCCCGACCGCCTGATCAGCAAAGGCGCCCTCGCCGAATCTATCTGGGGAGATTATATCGACCAGGCAGATAGCTTCGACTTTATCTACAGCCAGGTCAAGAACCTGCGTAAGAAACTGAAATCGGCCGGGGCTACCGCAGAAATAAAAGCAGTATACGGTTATGGCTACAAAATGATAAACGAAGAATAACTCCATGAAACTGATCCATTATACATTCCGTAACCTGTCTATCCCGTTACTACTTATTCTGACGGCCTGGGCATGTTGTTTCTATTTTGCCATCATGCACGAAATAGACGACGAGACCAACGACAGCCTGGAGAATTATAAGGAAATCATCATCAAGACAGTACTTGCCGACAGTACACTTTTACGTGACCATGTGGACATCATGACCAAATACTATATCCGTGAAGTCCCTGAACAGGAAGCAGATCTGGATAAAGATGAATTTTTCGACTCGACAACTTATATAGAAATAGAGATGGAATATGAACCTGTACGGGTACTGCGTACCTGGTTCATGACAGCCGACCGGAAATATTATGAACTGACGATCGAAACGTCCACATTGGAGAAGGAGGATATGGCAGAAGCTATTTTCTGGAGTATTATAATCCTTTATGCCAGCTTATTGTGCTGTATTTTACTGGTATCTCATTTCGTATTCAGAACCAGTTTCCGCCCTCTTTATACATTGATCAAATGGCTGAAAGAGTACAGACTGGGAAAACAACCGACTCCTTTGGTGAATGAAACCAAAGTAGAGGAATTTAAAATTCTGAATCAGGCAATCCAGACAACCATGAACCGGAGTACGGAAATGTACAATCAGCAAAAACAGTTCGTTGAAAATGCCTCCCACGAACTACAGACACCGTTGGCTATCTGTATGAATAAACTGGAACTTCTTAGTGAAAATCCGGATTGTACAGAAGAACAACTGATTGAAATAGCCGGGATCAATCATACCCTCCGGGGTATTATTAAGATGAATAGATCGCTACTGCTTCTTTCCCGTATCGACAATAAACAGTTTCCTGATACATCCGAAATAGAGATCAACCAGTTGATCAACAAATATCTGCCGGATTTCAAGGAGATGTATGAGCATAAAAATATACATGTCACTTATACGGAAACCGGCGCTTTGATGTGCACGATGAATGAATCGCTGGCTTCAACCCTGATCAGCAATCTGTTAAAGAACGCATTCGTACACAATAAAGAAAACGGATCGATCATCCTGACTGTAACTAACCGGACACTGACAATTGCAAACAACAGCGACAGTCCCGGACTGAATGAGGCAACCTTATTCAACCGTTTCGAGAAACAAACGCATAAGAAAGAATCGACAGGACTGGGACTGGCCATCGTTAAATCGATTGCATCCATCTACGGAATAAAAATAAAATATGAGTATAATGGCTTACACCAATTCATTTTAACATTCAAATGATCTGTTTTTCCCAAATCTTTCCCAAATGTTCCTTTTTCTTTGCAGTATAAATTAAAAGAAGAATATTATGAAGAAGTTAGGATTAATTATGGTCAGCCTGTTATTATCGACAATGGCTATTTTCGCAGACAACGAAAAAATAACAAGAGACAAGTCTGTATTGCCCTCTGTATGTCGTAATTTCATCTCTGCCAACTTCGGACAGACAGAGATCTCGCATATTAAGATAGAGAGCAATTTGTTAGGTACCAAAGGATACGATGTGATCCTGACAAACGGAGTAAACGTAGAGTTCGACAAATCCGGTGAATGGAAAGAGATTGAAGCGCGCCATTCTTCCATCCCATTAGGAGTCCTGCCGGAAAGGATAGCCGGTTATATCAGGAAGAATTTCCCCGATAACACGGTTATTTCTGTAGATAAAGATACACGCGAATATGAAGTTAAACTAAATAATGATCTGGAACTCAAGTTCGACCGTAACGGAAATTTCAAAAAGTTCGATTAATAACACAACAAAAAGAAATAAATATGAAAACAAAATTATCAGTATTAGCACTAGCGATGTGCGGCTTGTTAACTTTCACGAGCTGCGATGACGATGACAACAATTATCTGCCCGACCAAACCGTCACAAAAGCATTCGAAACCAAATATCCGGATGCCGGAAAAGTGGAATGGGAAACAAAGAACGGCTACGAGGTTGCAGATTTCCATTTGGGCGGAAATGATACTGAAGCCTGGTTCGATAATAAAGGCAACTGGCTGATGACCAAGACTGAGATTAATTTCGGTTTGCTACCTGAAGATATACGTCTAAGCCTGAAAGCAAATGAATATAAAGACTGGAAATACACTGAATACGATAAACTCGAACGTTCCAATGCCGCTACAGTGTATGTGATCGAAGCAGAGCAGGGCGAAAAAGAAGTTGACCTGTATTACACAGAAGACGGTACGCTTATAAAAGTCGTTGACGATTCTATTAATGATAACAATAACTTCCAGCCCGTAACTATTCCGCAAGCTATCACTGACGCTATCAACGAAATGTATGCAGGCGCGACCATAGTTGAGTTCGACCAGGAAAAGACCGGTTTTGAAGTCGACATCCTGCACAACGGTATTTATAAAGATGTCTATTTTAATTCAAACAATGAATGGGTTTCTACGGAATGGGACATCACAGAAGATAAAGTACCGGCAATCGTCATGGATGCACTCAAAACTTCCGAATATAAAAATTACCGGATCGACGATATAGACCAGATCGAAAAACCGGCAGGTACTTTCTACTTGTTTGAACTGGAACAAGGAGATAAAGATGTCGAAGTAATGATCAGTGCCGAAGGTAAGATCGAAAACGTCCGTAAAGATTAACAATGTAAAAAGAACTTTGTATAGAGTGAATTTGTTTCTTACGAGAATAAACTGCACGAATATAATGGCTGAACCTCCATTGTATTCGTGTTTTCTTTTATAAACAATTAAAATTAAACGTCATGAAAGAAAAACTATCTGTTTTAGCTATTCTCGTATGTTGTATCTCAGTATTTATCAGTTGCAACGACCACCAGAAAAAAGTAAATAAAACCGTCGAAATCCCGCAGGCTCTCCAAAACTTTATCTCTACAAAATATCCGCAGGCAACAGTCCTGAAATTTGACAAGGAAAAGAATGGTACAGAAGTCGATATAAAAGACAAGGATCTTGACAAAGAGGTTTTATTCAATGATAAGAACGAATGGATCAGTACTAAATGGGATACCCGTCCGGAAGATGTACCTGTTGCCGTCATGGATGAACTGGCCAGCTCCGCTTATAATCAATATAAAGTGTTGGAAGTGGATGCGATAGAAAAACCGGCAGGTATGTTCTACACTTTTGAACTGAAAATGGATAATAATGAGGTAAAACTCACCTTCGATTCGGAAGGACAACTGATAGAATAAAAAAGAAAATCCTCCGGATCCATTCCGGAGGACTCTTCACAACCTTATTGAATGCGCTTCTCCAATTCCTTCTGCCGGATATTATCCCAATACCGGCAATCCAACTCAAAAAAAGTGGATGTATAAGGTATTGTCAAATTACTTTTCAATATGATCACATTAAAAATACGGCTTACACTATCCAAACGGGAAATTAACTGTTCATGAGGTATATATTGCAACCGATCACCCAATAAATCCCCTGCACGCAACCGGAGTTCCGTCACACCGGGCGCATCCGGTTCTTCCATAAACATCAATTCCCGATCCTGATATATAGTAGCCTTGATATGCGGTGTCTGATTTATTTCAGACATAACATACGACAATATATCCTGATAATCTTCTCCTGTATAAAATGTTTTAATACCTTCCTGGCTTTGCAACGGATAAGCCATATCAGTTACAACAATCCAGTTACGATGTCCCAATAAAAAAATATCCTTATGCAACTCATCTTTCCAGGAAAGCGGTTTGGAAATACATCCCTCCAGAAAAAGAAACAACAAACCAATCAATATATAACTCCGGTAATTCCTATATTTCATATCCGATAAGTTTAATTGTCTTTAAACAAAATGCAGTCCAATCCGAAATGATAAGCGGAAGCCTTTTCATTTTTACCGGACACTTCTACTTTTAGTTCAAATGTATTGTTCACCGGTTGCTGTACTCCCAAGTCAAGTTCTTTATTCAAGATATCCGGACTGTAAGCATCCCAATCCTCTATGACCAATTTATTATTCATATAAATATTCAATTTAGCAGAGACAGGGGTAGTAGTCAGATAAAGAATGACTTTTTTAGGATGATATTGTTCTCCAAAACGGAAAGAGAGATAATCGCCCACATTTTTAGCTTCTGCTAAAAGTTGTTTTGCCATACTCCATTTCGCATCACCCTTATCATTATCCATCGCCTGAACTTTACAGATCAATCCGTCAGAAAAAGAGTCCGGTTGTATATCTTCCAACTCAACAGCATCTTTTATACGGAATTTATTTGTCTGAGTTATCTTTTCCAAATCTTCTATCTGAGGAACCGGACTTGCTGCTGCCTCGATCATCGGAACCCTGTTATGAGTTGCCCCTTCTTTTCCGTACCAAAAAGAAGTAAGTGCATATTGCAGGATCGCATCCGGACCTGTAGAGAAATTAAAAGCCTCCATATCCAACCTGAACCGGCTATTAAAAGGTATCGCATCCAGACTACGACTTCTCGTACAAATGTTATACCCACGTGTATGAGGATTTTCTCCGGTAAAACCCCGAGTCTCTCCTCCTACCCGGATATTCGCCAGGAAAGGAGTTGAAAATTCATCTTCACGACTCGGATGAACACCACCCGCCCAGCCATAATAATCTTCTGTCCCGGTTCCGAAATGAGATGGGAAACGACGGTCGAAATCCTCATCTATATAAATTTTTTCATCACCTTCCCCCCACCACCAGGGCAATGGATTCAAAACGGCAAAATTATCTCCAACATGGATACCTTCACCTATTACTTCGACAAAGGTCATGTCACGGACCGGATTTGCCAAATAAGGTTCATCTGTCCACCAGTTCGCATGGAAATAATAGGTATCGTTCGTCCATTTCCAGGGAGAAACTACCAGATCAGATTCCAACGTTACAGGAAACGAAGAATAGTTATGGATACGAATCTCTCCTTTTTTCTTGTACGGCATAATCCAACGGCAAACCATCCTTCCGTCCTGGCGAACTTCCCGTTCCCAGGTCCGGTAAGGATCAACTGCATTCACATTTCCGAAAAAATCACCTAACGGACACCAGACTGCCGGTATATCATCGAACACTATCTCAAGAACAGTCGAACGCAAAGCCTGCGGTAAATTTTCTGCTGATAATTTAAACTCCATATTACGGATCGCGGACGTTCCTTCCGGTAATAAGATAGTCTCTGTCCGTTTACTACCTACGGAACCGGAAAAACAGACTTTTTCCCCTTTAGTAAAAGGGGGTGGATTTCTCAATTCTTCCCCAACCTGCTCTACTGTAGCATGGTAACGGTCCATAAAATCCGGCTGAAATGTCTGAACTTCCACATTGGGGGAATAGGCCCTATAATTTATAATGTAGAAAAAAGAATCCCCTTCGACAGTCACTTTACAGCTTTTTCCAAACGGAATCGGTAAATACAGATCGCCGGCCCGGCAAGTATAAACAGCGAAAGGCTCTGGAGCAAAAGATTTACCGGTCAACAGACGGATCATATTGGTCCGTATCGTTGGTTCTTTAGCGCCATCCAGGTAAATCAAAATATCCGGCCCTTGACGATCATTGAAATCTTTATAAAAAAAGGGAGTCCATATTCTGGTCAATACCCCGGGACCATGACATTCCATTAAGACAGACTCCTCCTTACCGTTATTCATTTCTTTACGCAGATCAAATCCCTGGTCTCCATTCGCAAACCAGCCTGCCGGATCGTCCGGTGTCACAGAAGCACGGTTATAACTACTATTCTGCAATGATTTGTACGGAAACTCCGGCTTCTTTGTGACAACTGTACGATCAGTCATTTCGTTCAACAGCGATTCAAAAGTCACATCATATTGCTGAGCTTCGATATATGGCTGAAAACCAAACAAACAGGCAGTTATTCCCAAAAAGAATTTTATTCTTGCCGCTTTCACATATAATAATAATTGACCCATAAAAATACAACTATTTTGAATTTGAAAGCCCGGTCCCTGTTCCTGCTGGTTTTACTTATATACTCAGGATACCGGGCTTTTCTTATTCTATTGATTATTATTCTAATATACTATGACCAGCCCGGATTTTGCTCCAGGTTCGGATTCAGAAGTATCTGTCTGGTAGGAAGAGGGAACAAATAATGTTTCTCTTCAAATTTACGTTTACCGGTCGGCTCTACAATAATGTAACCATCTCCATTCTGAGGAAAATCAATATCTCCCCATCTTGAATCCGTGTCATACTGGGTCCCCCTCCATAAAACTCCTTCCAATGCCATCGGCATCTCTGTTTCCGCATTTTTCCAGCGACGCAGATCATCGAAACGGAACCCTTCAAGGAAAAGTTCGATTGTTCTTTCCCTGCGAATTTCAGTACGCATATCCAAACCATTCGTAGAAACGAAAGAGTTTGTCAAAGCAGGAAGTCCCGCACGATCTCTCAGTTTATTAATGGTCAAGTCCAGTTGCTGATCCGTTATACTACCATTCTTCTCAAATAAGGCCTCCGCATGTATCAATAGTACTTCAGCCAAACGGATAACAGGCCAGTCTACCCCGAACGGAGAAGGCACTTCCACCCTGAACTTAACAGCATAATACCCCGTTCGTGTCGTGTTTCCGAAATTGATATCATAAACATTTCCCCCATTAAAAGGATTATTCCAGTCACGGTTATATTCGGGAGGATTATTCGCCCAAAAACGAGTAAACGGTTTCTGCAATATATTTGTCATACGAAGATCCCTGTTTTCATATTCGCTTTCCACCGTTTTTCGTCCCTGGAATAAAGGAGATTTATTTATAGGTAAACCATCTGTACACAAAAACATATCCACAAATTTACGGGTGGCACTCGGGTATTTATGCGCGCTGCTGGTACCCGCCGCCCTGATATCCGCGTCAAAGCGATTCGCTAAAATATATTCTTTCTGATCCAACTTCGTTAACCCGGCAACATTTGTTTTCCCTTTATCCAGCAAAAAGAAATACCGGTAACTTTCATCACCCAAAACATCCCTACGGTCAAAAAGAGCATACTGGTTACCGTTGATCACTTCACCCGTAGCAGAAATTGCCAGTTCCAACAAATCGTCCCCACTCTGTCCGCGATACTTACTCCAGGTACCTTCAAACAAAGCCACACGACCTTTAAAAGAAAGCGCGGCCTCCCGGCTTACCCGTCCTTTCTTTCCTTCAGCAATTTCATTTTCTTTTGGTAGCAAAGAAATTGCCTGATCCAAATCTTTCAAAATATGAGCAACAACTTCTTCCCGGCTGTTTCTCGGCCCGTAAAGCAATTCCGTATCATTCAAATCAAGTACTTTATCGATAATAGGAACCCCTCCGTAATATCTCAGTAATTCAAAATAGGCAAATGCTCTAAAGAAATGTGCTTCACCGACATATTCATTGATCTGATCCGTTAACTCGGGAACTAATACAGCTTTTTCCAGCAAGTACGTCGTATTCCTTATATTGACATAAGGAGCTTTCCACAAATCACTGTTCGGTTCAGGAGAATAACTACCGTTACTCACCGTATTTTCACTCCAGTCAACCAAAATATCGGAACGGACATCCTGACCGACTCCCGAACTGGGTAAAGTAAAATAAAACTGATTGGCAAACAGTTCAAATTGGCCTGCACTCTGAAAAAATGTCGACTCCGAATATTTGTCCTGCGGATATAGGCTCAAATCCTTTTCACAAGAACAAAATAAAATCACGGCCAACAGGAAACACATCGAATATACTATATTATTTTTCATAATCTTTCATGTATTTAAAGTGTAACATTGATCCCGAATGAATAACCTCTGGGGAATGGAGTAATACGGGGATTAAACGGTTTTTCCGGATCATAGATACCTGGAATAGAATACGTTTCCCATATATCCGTACCACTAAAATAAACCCGGAGCTTCTCAATCTTTGCCTTTTCTATCAGACTCTTCGGAAAGGTGTATCCTAGTTGTAAATTCTTCAAACGGATATATTTATTGTTATAGAATTTATAGGGGGCATTGGACGAGGCATAATCATGGTTTTTAACTGCATCATTCTGTGACAAGCGCGGATAGAACGCATTTGTATTATCATTTGTCCAGTATTTACCATAGAAATATTCCTGCGGAGGCCATGAATCATACTCTATCGGCTTATTTGATTCCAAAACCTGCCATTTCAGTACCCCCTGGAAGAACATACTCAAATCAATATTTTTCCAGTTCACACCTAAATTGATACCAAACAAATAATGTTGTCCGTTATCTCCCAAATGTATCATATCACCTGAACCCGATGCCGGTTTTCCATCTTCTCCCAACTTATAAACCTGGGGTAGTAATTTCCCGTCACCATCCAAATCTTTATAACGGGCGTCGCCCAAAGATAGATTATTCGGAATACCGGATGTCATTTTCTCATTATAGGCAGCTAATTCCTGTTCCGTCCGGATGAAACCGTCAAAGTCATATCCAAAATAAGAACCTACCGGATAACCCTCCACGAAAGAATTATATCCCGAATTCGGAATTGTCGAATCAGCCAGTTTCAATACTTTACTGGTGTTGTTGCTGATATTGACATTCGCAGAATATCCCCAGTCTCCTACCTGGTCACGCCAACCGACTGATAATTCCCAGCCTTTCGAACGGACATAAGCCCCGTTAATACTAGGCGCTGTTACTCCTAAAACCTGCGGAAATTCCTGAGTAAAGAACATATTCGGATTGTTCTTGATATAGAGATCGAGGGAAGCATTCAAACGCGAATCCAACAAAGCGATATCCAATCCCAAGTTCTTGGTATCGATCTTTTCCCACGAACGTGTCTTACTAGCCATACCGGATAAGGTTGCTTGTTGGGTCAGTGAAGGGGATAAGCTATTACCCATCGGGTATTGTCCGTTTATATTGATCTGGGCTATATAATCGTATAAACCGATACTGGCCTCATTACCCATCTGTCCCCATGATGCCCGTAATTTCAGGAAGTTCACGATATGATTGACTGGTTGCATGAACGATTCATTCGAAATAGTCCAGGCCCCCGATACCCCAAAGAAAGGCGACCATCTATGCCCTTTGGCAAAACGAGAAGAACCGTCATAACGGAATGTACCTTCCAATAAATATTTATTGTCGAACGAATAACCCAACCGGGCAAAAAACGAATTCAAAGCACGATCCGACTTACTTTCATTATTATATTGTTCATCGCTGCTTCCTACACCAAAAGTAGGTAATTCCGGACTGATCAATCCCAGCCGTCTATAGGCTTCAAATTTACGATAGTCTTCCTCTTCATGGGAATATCCCGCCATCAGGTCAAACTGGTTTTTTTCCAATAACGTATATTGATAGTTAGCATAAATATTAGCTACCGTATAGCGTGAACGACCATATAAAGACCCGGCAGAATTCCTGCCATTTGTCGAATTATAGGAATACTTATTGTTTTCGTCATACATATCGAATCCAAGTTCAGCCCATTCATTCTCATTAATATCGAAACTGGCTGAATATTCACCCGTTATCGACAAATTCTTAATCGGTGTCAGGACAAATCCGAGCAGGGCTTTAATCCTGTAATTCAAATCCGTTGAATTACCTCCATCCCGGGCATAACCTATCGGATTCTGATGAGAGCCGAAATTATACAAATGACCTGCTGAATTAAACGGCATGAATACCGGCCATATCAATCCCTGCCAAAACTCTACCTGATCATATCTGTAAGGTTCCGTCACTTTCTGCCGTTCAAAGTCAAATATTGTCTTTACTTTTAAAAAGCTGGTGATATCATAATCATTTTTCAGCTTGACAAAAAAACGTTTATTATAATTATCACCATAATTCAGCATAGCATCCTGACCTACATATCCAACCGAGTTATAATAGTTCAATCGCTGTGTCTTACCGGAAACCGAGAGATTATAATTTTGCATCGGTGCAGGACTAAACATTATATCCGGCCAGTTATAATCGCCAAATACAAAATTTGCACTGTTATCAAAAGGCCATTGACAAGAATATTGCCCGTTGTTTTGTTTGATAACATCCATTGTCAGACTGTTATCTGCAATATACTTTACAATATGGCTATACATATTGGTCTTCTGCCCGTCATTCACAAACCCTTCATTCATCATCTCTACCAACTGAAGTACATTCGTACTTTTTTTCATCAACGAAGGTTGTTGGATCGTAAATGTCCCTGTAAAATTAATGGTAGGCTTATCGGTCTGCCCTTTTTTTGTTGTGACCAGAATAACTCCACCTGCAGCACGGGCTCCGTAAATAGCGGCCTGGGCATCTTTCAATACACTGATACTTTCAATGTCATCCGGATTAATATTATCCAAAGCATAAGTATTATTGTCTTTCTGAGCTATCCCGTCAATAACGACCAATACACCAGGATCACTTTTAGAGGTGGTTCCACGAATGGAAATACTGCTATTGGTTCCACGGATTTTTCCCTGATTCGAACGGGTTATTTGTACACCGGGAGCTATCCCCTGTAGTAAATCAGTCGTTCTGGCAACCGGTCTGTCCTCCAATACTTCTTTATCTATCATCGAAACAGAACCGGTCAACGTTGACTTTTTCCTTGTTCCATAACCGATCACCACCAGTTCATCCAGAGCCAAGGTCTCTTCCTTCATCTGTATATTCAGGACATTTTTACTACCTACTGCCATTTCAACCGGTACATAGCCTATATAACTGATCAATAAACGATCCTGATCTGATGCCGTCAGACTGAACTGCCCATCGACATCCGTTACAACTCCGGTCGTAGTACCTTTGATTACGATATTGGCTCCGATAATGGGATCACCATTCTGATCCACGACTTTTCCTGTTATATTTCTCTGGCCTTGCTGAACTGTAGTAAAAACAGTACGTTTGGATAATATGATATAATCATTCTCGAATTCATATTTTATCTCATTATTTCCAAAAGCTTCCACCAGATATTCCGAAACTTTCGCATGGTCATTTTTCACCCGTACAATCTGTTCCGTATCTATCTCCGTATCACTGAACACAACCAGATAATTCGTCTGTTGCTCTATGGCACGAATCAGTTCTCCTACGGTCAATTGGGTATCGGGTAATTTCACTATAGCATTTTGCGCTTCACTTTCAACAGCCACCAGCTGGAAGACAAAAGCAAATAAAAAGATCAGGGATATTTTCATAACACGAAGTATATTATTTCTTTTTTTTAAACATACCAGGGGTGTTAACAAAGGATTTCTTTTCATATCTTTGTTTCATTAAAGTAATTACTAGATTTTTAAGTCACACTGGGATTGCTTTATTCAGTCGGTGGATGTTGGTCGCATCCGCCGATTTTTATAGCAGGATTTTTTATTTTTTCATCATAGGCATTCTATTTTAAAGTTAAACATTCATTTTACAGATCAACACTTACTCTCTGTATAAAGTGATAATACTACGTTCTTCATTCTCACTTATTTTGAAATGATGTATCTTTTGAATGATACGTAATATTTCCGCTACTCCATCCCTCTGCCGGAACTTACCGGTATACCGATAGGTCAATATTTCCGGGCTTTTAACTATAATCTTTACATCATAATACAATTCCAACTTTTTCAGGATCTCTTCCAGCCGTTCGGATTTGAAATTGTAAATACCCTCTTTCCAAAGCAAGTCGTCTTTATTTTGCATCCGGAGCATCTGAAAAGATTTTTGATTATATATCAATTGTTGGTTCGGCTCCAGCACAATTCCATTCACCTCATCTTCCGGACGATACACTTTCACTGCCCCCTCGATCAGACTGGTACTGATCATTTCTACATTCGGATAACAAAAGACATTGAATTGTGTCCCCAACGCTCTTATATTCAACGATCCGGCAGAAACTATAAAAGGAGAATCCTGATTTTTTGCCACATCAAAAAAGCCTTCCCCTTGCAAATAGACTTTTCTCTCCTTTCCGAATACAGAAGGATAAGTTAAGGTCGATCCGGCATTCAACCAGACAAAAGTCCCATCCGGCAATTTTAACCGTGCCCGTTGTCCGGCAGGTACAAAAAACTCTTGTTGTTCCGCAATATAATTTTCAGGAATGCCTACATAATTAACAGCAGTTATCCAGACAATCACAACCAGAGCAGCCACGGCGGCGGCATATCCCATACTTTTTATCAGATATTTTCTCCGGACAGTACGGCGTTGCTTTTCCATAAATAGCTGTAGGCTTTGACGTCCGGCATCTTTATTAGTCCCCTGAGGAGCCATTCCGGAAAGGGTATGTATATTCTGATATTCGATGATCTGTTCTTTCAATTTATCATCATGCACAGCCTCCTGTAGTAATTTTACCCGTTCCGACTTTGTCAGTTCATCCTGAAAATATTTACTGATACGTTCATCCATATTATCAAAGCTTTCTTATCCTGTTTATAAGGTAGACAAACAAGCGAAAAAAATCCACTATACATTTTTAAAGAAATTGCGATTTAAAAAACAAAAAACGAAGATGTCCATTTTTTATGTTCATCTTCGTTTTCTCTTTTTTTTAAACTCCGAATAGTAAAATCAATAGCGGTACGTAATCTTTCAAATCTTCCCGCAATTTCTTGTAAGCAACAGCCATTTGGTTTTCCACCGTATTCACAGATATATTAAAATGTTTTGCTATATCCTTCTGTTTCATTCCCTCAAATTTATTCATGATAAAAATCTCCCGGCATCGTTGGGGTAAAGATTGTAAAGCCTTGTCCAAACGGGATTCTATATCATCCTCAGATGCAAATTCCAGATCAAACGCTTCCAGGGAATCAAATTTCATTCGTAAAGTCAAACTATATTCATCCTGCATCCACTGGGCGGTTTCTTTTTCTAGTATTTTACGTTGAATATGATTGATACATCTGTTTTTAGTAGCGGTAAACAAGTAAGCGACCGTATTAACCGGCATTGTCAGAACCTCCCTTTTTTCATACAATTCCGTGAACACATCCTGCACGATATTCTCGGCATCAGCATCCAACAACACATATTCCCGTGCAAAAAATTTCAGACGGGAATACCACGTTATATACAATTGCTCAAAATCCATAAAGAAAAAGTTCTCCCTTTCAAAACAAATCAGTAAGCAAATGTAACATTAAAATTGATATTTCAACTATTATATTACCTGTTACAAAAAAGATATATACATATCTTCAGAAATATCAATTATTTACGGACATTATTTGAAATGAAATTTCTCCCATGTATAGACCTTCGGAGATTCTTTTATAAAAGGGGTGACATTCTTCCGGTCTTCCTGGCTAAGATACAAAGGGGTTGTATAAGTTGCCGTCAATGTCAGACTGTCGGGACTCAGACTATATTGTATCAGATCCATATCCAAACGGGAAGTTGCATCCAGAAAGGCTGTACTGTTTTTATCTGCATCCTCTTTAATAAACCAGTCCGGAGAAACCGGGGTAAACAGATCGGACGCTGCCAACGGTTTCCATTCAGTCGTAAAAAATTCTACCTGACTGTCAGCTACCGGACCATTAACCGTTTTCACCATACAAATTACATTCGTATTGTTCACCAACGGTAATAATTTCATCTCAACAGTACTCCGTTCGGTTACCTGTAGTAATAAATAATCGGAAGTCAGATTTTTCAGTGTGGAAAAACCGTTCATCGTATTCTTCAAACGGGCTTCTTTTCCCGTTTTAAACAGATCAATCAAATCTTTACGCCAGGCATTTTCCAGCTGGGGAATATTATTATCCGGCATGGAAACGAATAAAGCATCCATTTCCTGAGCTTTCACCCCAAATGCAAAAACACAAATCAATATAGAAAAAATAAGTCGTTTCATTTATTTCCCTTTTTTTATAATATCAGTAAAATCAGACCAGTCTTCAACCTTAAAGGCTCTGAAAAGCTATTGCGTACATAAGCCAGTCATCCAGACCTGTAAGATCAGGTGAAACTTGTACTTTATCTCCTGTTTTCATATCCATATACAATTTTACATGTACAAAAATAATAGAATAACCTTCAGCGTGTACCCAGATATAAGAATATCATTCCTAATAATACTAAAAAGAGGTCCACAGCCTTGCTCTTTAAGTTTTTTTCATGGAAGAAAAGTGCTCCGGCTATGAAAGTGACGAGCACATTGCTACGACGTATCATAGACACGATCGAGATCATGGAATCCGGGAAACTCAAGGCATAAAAGTAAATCCAGTCGGCGATGATCAGAAAGACGGAGATAAATACGATATTCCAGTGCCATACGAACGGAGTGCTCTTTTTCCGCTGCGGATACCATAACAACAACAGAATCGGCAACATGATCAGACATTGATAAACATTGAACCATACCTGCACCGTCATTACATCCATACTCCCCATCAGATGCTTGTCATACAAGCCGCTCATCGCACCGGTCAATATAGAGATCACCGTGAAAAAGATCCACTTATTATGAGTAAAGTTGATTCCCTCTTTCCTTCCAGAAGATGAAAGCATATAAAAGGAAGCGACCGACAGCAACACACCGATCCACTGGTACAGATTCAACCGTTCGCCGAAAATAACCATCGCACCGACCAGTGTCAACACCGGCTGTGTAGCCTTGATCGGTCCGGTTATGGTAAGCGGTAAATGTTTCAGTGCAAAATAACCGGATATCCAGGAGGATAATACGATCACCGCCTTGATAAGCACCGCCACATGTGCTTCAAACGAAACACGCGGAACATAAAACATCGTACCGTCCAACACATTTGTGTAGAACGATAAAAGTATAAAAGGAACGAAGATAAGACTACTTATCAACGTATTCAGAAATAACACCGGAATTACGGCATTCCCGTTCAGGGAAATCTTCTTATTCACCTCATAACATCCCAACAGGAATGCAGAGGCAAACGCTAATGCTACCCACATATCTTAACTATTAAACAATTCTTCGGGATAAGTCACATCCACCAGAAAAAGCGCATGACCGGGAACAGACCCTCCGGCTTTGCATCTGTCTTTTGCCTCTATTACTTTACGAAAACCATCGATCGTCAGTTTACCCCGCCCCACTTCCAGCAAAGTTCCGACTATTGCCCGTACCATATTACGCAGGAAACGATCTGCCTGCACGGTAAATACCCAAACATCTCCTTCCTGCTCCCATCCGGCCTGGTAAATACGGCAGTTGTTCGTTTTGACATCCGTATGCAATTTACTAAAACTGGTGAAATCAATATAATCGAACAAGACCTTGCACGCTTCATTCATCGCCCCGAAATCCAGCTTTCCACTCATCCTGTAAACCAGATCATAATTAAACGGGTCCTTCCGGGTCGTAACATAATATTTATATGTACGTGAAGTGGCGTCAAAACGAGCATGTGCCTCCGGTCTGACCGGTACAATACGATAAACGGCAATATCTTTCGAAAGCAAACGGTTCAGTTTTTCTGCCAGGAAAGCCAGATCGTCGATCGGTTCTTCCCAATCGAAATGAGCGACCATCGACCGGGCATGTACTCCCGCATCCGTCCGCCCTGCTCCGACGACCGGAACCGGCCGGCGCAATAACGTTGCCAATGCCTCTTCCAGGCATTGCTGCACGGTTACACCATTGGGCTGTACCTGCCAACCACTGAAATTCTTGCCATTATAACCTAAATAAATAAAATACCGATTCACGCGCAGGATATTTACTTCTTAATATTTCGCTGCAAAGGTAACAGAATTATCGCCAGGAGATTGCTCATACGTCCAAAAAAGTGTACTTTTGCGCTCTCAAATCTACACAATAAAACTATTTGACATGTTTGCAACATTGCTTCAATCGTCTTATTTTGCCTTGTTTCTGATCGTTGCATTAGGATTTATTCTGGGCAGGATACAAATCAAAGGTCTTTCCCTGGACGTTTCCGCTGTTATTTTCATCGCCCTTTTGTTCGGACACTTTGGAGTGATCATTCCAAAAGAATTAGGAAATTTCGGTTTGGTACTATTTATCTTTACCATCGGCATCCAGGCCGGTCCCGGGTTCTTCGACTCTTTCCGGTCAAAAGGGAAAACGCTGATTTTCCTGACTCTGCTCATCATCGGATCAGCCTGTCTGACCGGATTGATTTTCAAATATGCCCTGGGGATCGATACACCCAGCATCGTCGGACTGATCGCCGGAGCACTGACCAGTACACCGGGTTTGGCCGTTGCTATCGATACCACTCAATCGTCTTCCGCTTCTATCGCTTACGGTATCGCTTATCCGTTCGGTGTGATCGGTGTTATTCTATTTGTCAAATTATTACCCAAGATACTCCGCATAGATCTGAATGCCGAAGCCCAGGCATTGGAGGCCAAAAGAAAAGGCAAATATCCTCCGTTGCATACAGCGGCATTCCGCATTATCAATAGTAATATCTGCGGTAAAACATTGGCTCAACTTCAACTGCGCAGCATGACGGGAGCTGTCATTTCCCGTATCAAGCACAAAGACAAAACGTCCATTCCAACAGCACAAACGGTATTGAAGGAAGGAGATTTGATCAAAGCTGTCGGTAATGACAAATCGCTGGAACAACTGGAGATACTGGTAGGCGAACGCATTAAAGAAGACCTCCCTTTCAACAGCACGCAGGAACTTCAGTCCATGCTTGTTACCAACAAGAACGTAATCAATAAAACACTGGGATATTTAAACTTGCAGAGTACTTTCAGCTGTACCGTGACACGGGTCCGCCGAAGCGGTATCGACCTCCCTCCCGAACCGGATTTGACGCTGAAGTTCGGTGACAAACTGATGATAGCCGGAGAAAAAGAAGACCTGAAAGAACTGGGACAAGTACTTGGTAACGATGAGAAAAAACTTTCCGACACAGACTTCTTCCCGATTGCAGCCGGTATTGTATTAGGAGTATTATTCGGAAAACTGAACCTGTCGTTTTCCGACTCATTCTCTTTCTCCCCGGGATTGACCGGAGGTATCCTGATGGTGGCACTTGTGTTGAGTGCGATCGGAAAAACCGGACCGATCGTCTGGTCTATGTCAGGTTCCGCCAATCAGTTGCTACGCCAATTAGGATTATTGTTATTCCTGGCAGAGGTCGGGACATCGGCGGGAGTCAATCTGGTATCCACATTCCAGGAAAGCGGCTGGACTTTATTCGGTGTCGGTATGGCCATCACGATGATACCGATGCTCGTCGCCCTCGGCTTCGGATACTGGGTATTTAAAATCAACATTCTCGACCTGATCGGAACAATAGCAGGCGGAATGACCAGTACACCGGGACTCGCAGCAGCCGACTCCATGACAGACAGTTCAGCTCCAAGTATTGCCTATGCGACGGTCTATCCGATTGCAATGGTCTTCCTTATTTTATTCATTCAGCTGATCGCAAATCTGATCGCCTGATAAAAGTATCTAATAAAAAAACGGGCTTCTCGGCTTGATTTTTAGCCAATAAGCTCGTTTTTCACGTTTTTTTATTTTACATTTGCAGATACCATAAACAATAAATCTATGATAATGCAAATGAACCAACAATTTGACCTGGCCTTCAACTTTCTACAGAATACGGGAACACACCTCTTTCTGACGGGGAAAGCCGGAACCGGAAAAACTACGTTTCTGAAAAAGCTAAAAGAGGTTTCTCCCAAACGTATGATCGTTGTCGCTCCAACCGGTGTAGCAGCCATAAACGCAGGAGGTGTTACTATTCATTCCTTCTTCCAGCTACCTTTTGGCCCTTACATTCCTTCGGCAAACAAAGAAGGAAATCAAAGTAACAATTATGCCAATAAATTCAGCCGGGATAAGATCAATATCATCCGGAGCATGGATTTACTCGTGATAGACGAAGTCAGTATGGTACGAGCAGACCTGCTGGACGCTATCAGCGATGTACTATGCCGCTATAAAGACCGGACAAAACCATTCGGCGGAGTGCAGTTACTGTTGATCGGTGACCTGCAACAGCTGGCACCGGTAGCCAAAGACGATGAATGGAATTTATTGAAAGCTCATTATCCTTCCACCTTTTTCTTTGACAGCAAAGCGCTTTCTGAAAGCAATTACTACTGTATCGAATTGATACAGGTATACCGCCAGAACGACAGCTCATTTATCAACCTATTGAATAACATCAGAGAAAACAGATTCGACGACGATACATTGCATTGCCTCAACCAGCGATACATACCGGACTTCAAGCCGGACGATCGACAGGGATACATCACCCTGACAACACACAACTACCAGGCACAGCAACTCAACAACCGGAAACTGGCGGAGTTGCCCGGCAAGTCATATACATTTCAGGCAGAAATAAACAACGACTTCCCTGAGTATTCCTACCCGACCGATCAACATCTGGAACTGAAAAACGGTGCCCAGGTCATGTTCGTGAAAAACGATTCTTCAGGTGAACACAGGTACTATAATGGCAAAATCGGCAAGATCGTTTTTATCAACCCGAACAAAATAACCGTTGTCGGAGAAGACGGAAATGAAATACAGGTTGAAAAAGAGACCTGGAGCAATGTCAAATACACGATCAATCCGGAGACTAAAGAAATAACGGAAACGATTGCCGGAACTTTCAGCCAGTATCCGCTGAAAACGGCATGGGCGATCACGATCCATAAGAGTCAGGGACTGACTTTCGATCACGCCATCATCGATGCCTCGGCCGCTTTCTCACATGGCCAGGTATATGTCGCTCTCAGCCGGTGCAAAACATTGGAAGGCTTGGTATTGAGCAGTCCTATTACCCGCAATGCCATGATCAAAGATTTACGGATACAGGAGTTTTCATCGTCCGTCGCCACGAAACAACCGCAAAAAGAGCAGTTGGAACTGGCACAACAACAATATTTCCTGGAACTCGCCATCGAGCTTTTCAATTTTGAAAGTATCCAGCAGCGATTGCAATATGCCGCTTACATGGTTTATACTCATTTACAGAAGTTATATCCGGAGCTCAATACACAATATGCCAATACCCGTGATGCCTTCCGTTCCGTGATAACGGAAGTCGGAGGACGCTTCCAGCAGCAACTAATCCGTATGGTCACAGGTAATCCGAATTACCGCGAAGATGAAGCGATACAAGAACGCATCCGGAAAGGTGTGGCTTATTTTATAGACCATATCGACAGTCTTTGTACTTCTCTGGAAGAAAATTCGGCCGTCGAAATAGATAACAAGGAGAGTCGGAAAGCCGTAAACAATGCAATCAGTAAATTTACGGAAGAATTACACCAGAAACAGGAAATATTAAAAGCATGCCAGAACGGTTTCTCTGTCGTTTGCTATCTGACCGCCAAAGCAAAAGCATCGATTGAGCCGCCTGCATCCACCAAAAAGCGTTCCGAACGTTCTTCATCACAACCGGCAAAGGTTACCGTTTCCAGCGATATCTTACATCCGGATCTTTACAACAGCATCAGAAACTGGCGTTACGAACTAGCCACGGAAAAAGGATTACCGCCCTACACGATCCTACAACAGAAAGCCCTGTTAGGTATCGTCAATACATTACCGACCAGCTCCAGAGAGTTATTGGCTATTCCGGGAATAGGGAAAAAAGTAATTGAAAACTATGGAGGCGTATTGTTGGAACTTGTTGAAAAATATAAGAACAAATAAAAGAGGAACAAATCTTCTTTGAAATATCATTATGATCGTATATCAAATATATTCGATAAATTTTGACACAAATAACAGCAAAACGAAAACAGACATATTTTATAAAACGACATTACAGGGATTTGACAAATACATATTTTAACACACTTCGATAATAAGTCATTTTGAAAATCTCATTTAAAACAAATTTCACATTCGTTTAAAACGAAATTTTTCCCGTTTTAAATGGATGTGATCTTTATTTTAAAGCAAATTTTTGTTAATCACACGAGATTTCATCCCAAACAAGCAGTATAAATAGCCTTATTTTTATGCTATATAGCATATTACCCCACCTAAAAGGGAGCTTGTCTCATGCGTTTCCACAATAACAAAATACACCCATTAAGCTTCAATATGAAAACAAACAAATGCAGAAACAAGTATAGTAGTTCTTTTTGATAGCAAAACAAGTCTAACAGCATCTAAACATCAACCATAAACTCACTAACGACGACGTATACAACACCTCATCCGATGCCAACTCCAAACAGGAGAACCATTCGTATGTTAAATTATCATTTTGACACCAATTTATCAATCCCGATCATTTCGTTTTAATAAAAAAAACCGGATCTTTGTATATCTTTTTCATAACGACAAAAAATGAAAAGATCAGGCAAATAGAGATTTAATATGGATATAAAAGATTTATTAAAAAAGTATTCGGTTTTCATTTTAGGATTATATTTTTTAGCTGTAGGTATTGTATTGATTGTACGTTCTGCTTTAGGCACCACTCCTATTTCCAGTGTAAATTATGTGCTAAGTCTTAATACTCCCTTCTCGCTGGGAACGTGGACTTTTATCGTGAATCTCTTATTGATCATGGGACAATTCTGGCTGATCAGAAAAGACAGAAGCCGACAGGATACGATAGAAATTCTTCTTCAGATACCATTCTCTTTCATATTCTCGGCTTTTATAGACTTCAATATGGCCCTGACAAGTAATTTGCAGCCTTCCGGTTACGGCATGTCAATGGCATTATTACTCACAGGATGTCTTATTCAGTCTGTTGGCGTCGTACTCGAAATAAAACCGAAGGTAGCCATGATGAGTGCCGAAGCTTTTGTTAAATACGCATCCCGCTGTTATAATAAAGAGTTCGGAAAATTCAAGGTGTATTTCGATGTTACATTAGTTACTTTAGCCATACTAATTTCACTTATATTCACTCAAGGGATCGAAGGGATACGTGAAGGATCGCTTATCGCAGCCTGTATAACGGGATATATCGTTAGCTTTCTGAACCAGAGGATTATGACAAGAAAAACGCTTTACAAGTTATTGCCCGGTTTAAAATAAACAAAGTAATTTTATACGAACGATCATCGCTCTGAAAATTGTTCCGCCATCTATCGATAAACATTACCATTATGATAGCGGAACAACACATTTCACAAACCGGTCTGGTTCTATCTTGATTGGTATATTAATCAATTAAGACATCGTTATTTCTTCAATTCAAACCCTAGCATCATTCCATCATATTCACTGGCTAATTTATTCACCATTTTCAATGTGGTGTTGTCGGAAATGGAAGATATCTTCGACAGAAAATCAAGTAACTTATCGGCATTGAACAACAACGACAGTTCATCGCCGGAGATAACGACATGAGCAGTTAAAGTCGTCACTTTCAGTTTTCCGCCTAGAGCATATTTCAGCTCGACTGTTTTTTCGTCCGGATTAATGGAAAAGGTACCTTTCAAGGTTTTCTTCTTCAATGCATTCGTAAATGTACTGTCATTATTGAATACATAATTGAACATGCCCTCTACTATACCCACTTTGGCACAATATGTCTTCAGCTTCTTTTCCAGTTCACCGGCAGCAACACTTCCGGCTACATTCTTCAAAGCATTATCACCTTCCAACTGAACAGCCGGATTCGTATACGTCCAGGTTCCCGCCAGATTCTCAACAGTCAGTTTCTTACCTCCAGTCACGGAAGTCACCGCATCTTTTACTGCAGACGAATTCAATAAATCTTTCAACGATTGTCCGTATGCCTGACCGGATACAGACAGCAGGATGCTAATAGCAACCATTAATCCCCACGCTTTTTTCATTTCTCTAGTTTTACTCTTTTTAAAAACGTACAAAGATACAAATATTATCCCTACATTTGCTCCTTACATTTATTTACGCAGCAAAAGATATTGAACTAAACAACATGAGTCTTATGGAAAATCTAACTAAACGCATTTGCATCATGCTTATTTGCTCATTAGCCTATTTGAACGGACAAGCGGCAATCGACCCGTCCATCGTACAATCGACCATTAACACGCTAACCGCAAAAGACAACAGTAACAAAAACGGAATCGAGAAAGGAGTTAACCAGGTAGCCCGTCTCTGGCAGGAAACAGACGGTGACAACGCTGCTTTCCAGACATTCTGTGAAACAAACTATATCACCGATCCGGAGGTGAAATACCAGACATTTCTTAAAATCAGTGATTATATGGAAACTATCTACGGGCATTTCAACGAAATGTCCCTTCGGCTTCAGAAGAACCTGCATCTGGATAACGGCCCGTTGCTATCTATCGATGAAAAGTTCGGTTCGTACAGTCCGTCCAGTCACCTGAGCGACGACTTGTATGACAATAAAATCGCCTTTATCATAGCCCTGAACTTTCCTCATCTGACCCTCGAAGAAAAAGAGGCACTCGGCACTGATCGTAAAGCATGGGCTTATGCACGTATGGGCGATCTGTTCACCGAACGTATCCCTGCTCCTTTGAAACAAGCAGCTTCAAACGCAGAAAGCGATGCCGATATTTATATTTCCCAATACAATATTTATATGGGACACGTGGCAAACAAAAAAGGACAGTTGTTGTTTCCGCAAGACATGGTCCTGTTATCACACTGGAACCTGCGTGACGAGATCAAAGCCAATTACAACAAAGGGAAAGAAGGGTTGGATAAACAACGCACAGTTTACGAAGTAATGAAACGCATCATATCGCAGGAAATACCGGTCGAAGTGATCAACTCAGGAACCTATGAATGGGATCCGTATGCAAACACGATCAGGAAGGACGGAAAAGAGGTCAAGTCGACTCCTGAATCGACTATCCGTTACCAGAAGATGCTGAATAATTTCAAAGCCATGCAAGGTATCGATAAATACACAGGAGATACCTATATCGACCGTAAATTCAACGATGACATGGAAGTTGCTTTACAGGATGTCGAAAAACTGTTTGACGAATTCCTTTCTGCCCCCGAACTGAAAGAAGTCGGCAAAATGATCTCAAAACGTCTGGGACGTAAGTTGGAAGCTTACGATATCTGGTACGATGGTTTTAAGGCTCGCAGTAACCTGGATGAAACCAAGCTGGATGCACAAACGCAAGCTCTTTACCCGGATGCAGCGACATTGGATAAGAAATTACCGGACATTCTGATAAAACTGGGGTTCAGCGCCGAACGTGCTAATTATCTGGCTGATAAGATCACGGTCGATGCCGCTCGTGGTTCAGGTCACGCATGGGGAGCATCGATGAAAGGACAGCAATCACGTCTTCGTACCCGTATCCCTTCTTCCGGGATGAATTATAAAGGATACAATATTGCTATTCATGAATTCGGACATAATGTGGAACAGACCCTATCGCTCTATGACGTGGATTATTACATGCTGCATGGCGTTCCGAACACGGCTTTCACCGAAGCGTTGGCTTTTGTTTTTCAGAAACGTGATCTTGAAATTTTAGGTATCACCGATCCCAATCCGGAAAAGCAAGCAATGGATGTACTGGATAAAATCTGGAGTATGTATGAAATATGCGGTGTTTCCATGCTGGATATTTCTGTTTGGAAATGGATGTATGCCCATCCGGATGCTACTGCGGAACAACTGAAAGAAGCAACCATCGCGCTGTCAAAAGAGATATGGAACAAATATTATGCTCCTGTTTTCGGAGTAAAGGACGAAACCGTATTGGCTGTTTATTCACATATGATCAGTTATCCGCTGTACTTATCAGCCTATGCATTCGGACAGATCATCGAATTCCAACTCGATCAGTATCTGGAAGGAAAGGATTTTGCCAATGAGGTCGAACGCATTTTCCGACAGGGATGTCTGACACCGAACCAGTGGATAATACTGGCTACCGGCAACCCGCTGACAGTCGAACCAATGCTGGAAGCGGTAAGAGAAGTTATTAAGTAATGACGATCAAATGATATTACAAAATCACGCCATAACTGTAAATGAGAACGACGGATTACCGTTACCCAAGCGTTACTGGGCCATATTAGCCACAGCCTTGGGCGTTGGAATGTCAGTGATAGACGGTACCATCGCCAATGTGGCTTTACCGACAATAGCCCGCGACCTGGGAACTTCACCGTCCGTAACGATCTGGGTGGTCAATGCTTATCAGCTGGCGATCACCATTTCGCTTCTCTCCTTCTCTTCATTGGGAGATATTTACGGTTACCGGAAGATTTACTTATCAGGGATCGTCCTGTTCAGCATCACGTCTGCCATCTGCGCCCTCGCCGATTCGTTCTGGATGCTGACAGCCGCCCGTATCTTACAGGGATTCGGGGCAGCAGCCATCACAAGCGTGAATACAGCACTGCTCCGGATCATTTATCCAAAACGTTTCCTCGGTCGTGGCATGGGGATCAATGCCCTCGTTGTTGCCGTCTCGATTGCAGCCGGACCAACGATCGCTTCAATCATTCTCTCGCTGGGTTCATGGCATTGGCTTTTTGCCATTAATATTCCGATCGGAATCGCCGCACTCATTATCGGACTGATGCATCTGCCTGACAATCCGGTGAAAGTAACCGGACGCCGTTTCGACAAACTCAGTTGCCTGATGAACGCGGTCACCTTCGGCCTGCTTATTTTCTCGTTAGAAGGTATTGCTCACAAAGAGAGCACAACATTGATCATAGCCGGAGTCCTTGCTTTGTTCGTGATCGGTTATTTCTTCGTACGCCGTCAATTGCATCAGCAGTTTCCGTTACTTCCGGTCGACCTGATGCGTATTCCGATCTTCTCCATGTCGATCGGCACATCGATCTGTTCCTTCACCGGACAGATGCTGGCAATGATATCCCTCCCCTTTTTTCTGCAAGGCTCGTTGGGACGCAGTGATGTGACAACAGGATTGCTCCTGACTCCCTGGCCGCTGGCTACCATGATCATGGCTCCCCTTGCCGGACGCTTGGTGGAACGGATTCATGCGGGCATATTGGGTGGCATTGGCATGACGATATTCGCAGCAGGTCTTTTTTTACTAGCCATTCTACCTGAAAATCCGACAGATATGGATATAGTATGGCGTCTGTTTATCTGTGGAGCTGGGTTCGGACTTTTCCAGACCCCAAACAACAGTACCATTATCTCATCCGCCCCATCCAACCGGAGCGGCGGAGCCAGTGGTATGTTGGGAACAGCCCGTTTACTGGGGCAGACTCTGGGTGCCACATTGGTCGCCATGATATTCAATCTGGTTCCAAATAATAGTACGCAAGCATGTTTATATTTAGCTACAGGTTTTGCAATTGTAGCTGCAATAGTCAGTTGTCTAAGGATCTCACAACCGCGACCGTTAAAAGGTTTTAAATGAGAATTGATGATATAGCACCAGTTATTAACTAATATTTTTATTGAGAAATAAAACAAACACAAGATGACTGAAAAACAAGCCTCATTCAACCAATCTCTTATTTTTCAACCCATACAATCAATTAGTATAGAATTTCAAAATTAACTTAGTTCTAGACGAACTCCGTCAGAATAAAAAAATACGTACTCACTATTTTTCTCTACAGACGCGAAAACATCACTGATAGCTACATTTGACAACTCCAAAGACAAACGTGTAGCTTGTGCATAGGACAACTCCGCTAAAAGAGATGAATTCACAGTAAAAAGCAAACACAACATCACACAAACGGCGTGTATTTTTCTTTTAATTTTTAGATATTCCATAATAATATAATAATTTTTTTCCTTGATATTAAAATTTCACTTGTTAACAACACAATGGTCTATTGTTTTGATACAATACTAAATTACGACATGTTTTATCTATTCATAGGCACTTATTTTTGATTATTAATACTATTTACTTCTATTAAATTATCTTTGCGATGGAATGAAATTGATAATGTTTTCTGAAGTGTTTGAAGCACTTGATCCATATTATCAAACAAGACCAACTTCCCTGAACATTTTATCTGTTCTATATCGGAAGAATAACTGAATTGAACGCGATAATAACGTGAAATACTACGTAATACCTCACCCAAGTTTTTCTCATTAAATTGAAGGATACCATCTATCCATGAAATATAATCGTACACATTCACCTGTCTAACAGATATTTGATCGTTTTCAAGAACTAAAAGATCGTTCGGTTTTATGACTTGTTTTCCACCTTTGTTTCCTTCGACGGCGACACTTCCTTCTTTTAGTATGACGGACTGATAATTTTCATCATTATATGCTACAACACAAAATGATGTTCCCAAAACTTTAACCTCCATTTGATTCGTTTTGACATAAAATGGACGAGATTCGTCTTTGGTGACTTCCAGGTAAACTTCTCCTTCCACATAAATCATTCTTTTCTCTTTTTCAAAGATTTCAGGGAATTGAACTACCGTACCAGAATTTACCCAGACTTTCGTGCCATCCGGTAAAATCAATGAAGAATGACGTCCTTTAGGTACGCTCAACAGATTCATACGAATTTTCTTTTCCTCCCTGTTTTCCGCATAACTTTCGCAGTCTACAGCCTCCACATTTTTATTACTTTTATCTGCAACCTTGATTTTCCCTTGTTGATCAACTAGAATAGTAGCATTATCCGCAACTTCCATTTTTTCTTCTGCCAAATGGAGCTCTACCTCTGTTTGATCAGTATCCAACTGGATCTCGTCTACCAGGGAAAGAGCCTCTCCTCCTTGAAACACATTTTCTTTATTGATCAGATATAATGAACCTAATGTACATACAATAAGAATGCAAGCTGCTGCATATTGCCATATCAAACGGATTTGCCTTGATTTTCTGCGTTTTTCCAAATCTCTGGTAATGTTCTTTTTGAGAGAGTCTTTTTCAAAGGATGATAGCTTACTATTATTCAATTTTAGTAAACGAACCATTTGCTTAGCCTTTTCTATATTTTCTCTTTCTTCCGGATAAAGTGTAAGATAATCATCAATCCACACCTGTTCCAGCTTTTCCGTAGGAAACAGGCACCAAAGAATAAAAGCATCGTCATGTATTAACTGATCAATCGTTTTTATATGTTGTTTTTTATTCATTTTTATTATCAATTTTGAATAAGACAAAAAACACTCTGATTTGACCCCATTTTATTTGTTAATTAGGGTTAATAATACATCCTCCCCTTGAATTAGTTCGTCTAGAACTAAGTAAAAATGTAAGCATTAATATCCAATCTCAAACAATTGACCAAATCTTATCTGAAATTCTGAAGAACACAGGACTGACCTATGTTCTCAACGACAGACAGGTGATGATTATACGAAAGGGAGAAACACAACAACAAAAAAGTATCTCTATCAACGGAACAGTAAGAGATGCTCAACAAATTCCACTCCCTGGTGTCAACGTCCTTATAAAAGGAACTACAACGGGTACAACTACCGATATTAATGGTAATTACTTCATTAATGTTCCGGATAAAAATGTTGTACTTGTCTTCAGTTACATCGGTTTCGAAGCGCAGGAAATCAAAGTTGGAGACCAGATCAATATCAATGTGAATATGTCTGAAGAGTCAAATAACCTGGATGAAGTAGTTGTTGTAGGTTATGGTTCCCAGAAAAAAGTATCTGTAGTAGGATCTATTACTACGATCGAACCAAGCCAGTTACAACAAGGAACGACCCGCGCTGTCTCCAACAATTTGGCAGGCCAACTTGCCGGTGTGATCGCTGTACAACGTAGCGGTGAACCAGGGTCTGACGGTTCCGAATTCTGGATTCGTGGTATTTCTTCTTTCAAAGGAACAGGTATACAACCGCTGGTATTGGTAGACGGTATAGAACGTACACTGGATGACCTTTCTGCAGCAGAAATCGAATCATTCTCTGTATTGAAAGATGCTGCAGCCAGTGCCGTTTACGGTGTACGAGGAGCGAATGGTGTTATCATCGTTAAGACCAAAAGAGGTCAATTAGGTAAGCCTAAAGTAAATTTCCATCTCGAACAAGGTTTTACACAACCTACACAACTTCCGAAATATATCGGATCGGCTGACTACCTTTCATTGATGGATGAATTATATATGGATGCCGGAAACCCGAATCCGCTCTACGGAGAAGAAAAGATCAATAACTACCTCAACAATGTCGACCCGGAGCTTTATCCTAACGTAAACTGGCTGGATGCCGTTTCTAAAGACATGGCTTCAAATACACGAGGCGACTTGACTATCACGGGTGGTAGCGATATTCTCCGCTATGCATTGGTTGCATCCTACTATGGCGAACGTGGTATCTTTGTGACCGATAAAAGCAAAAATTGGGACTCATCAACACGCTTAAACAAATACAACATCCGTTCAAATGTAGACATCAATGTAACGAAAACAACTGTCGTCGGTATTAGTATCGGCGGATATTTACAGGAGCAGAACGGAATGGCAGTCAGTAGTCAGGATATATGGAATTATGCATTCGATACACCTCCTTTCTACCACCCGATCCAGTATTCCGGTGGACGCGATGTACGTGTAACAGAACGTCATAACCCTTGGGCGGAAGCCACACAACATGGCTATCAGACAACTACGAATTCAAAAGTCGAATCCTTATTTTCTATCGAACAAGACCTAAAATTTATTACTCCTGGTTTAAAGATTAAAGGACTTTTTTCTTTCGACCGTTATTCCAGTTCATGGGTTAAACGTTCAAAAACACCGACTTACTATAATCCGGCAACTGGAAGAGACCCGGAAACCGGTGACTTGATCCTGACTGTCAGCACAGACGGACAAGAATTTCTGGATAGCAAAAGTGAATCTGCATGGGGTAACAAAGCAACTTATCTGGAAGGAAATATCACTTACGACCGCACGTTTAATGAAAAACATACTGTCGGAGCTATGTTCCTCTACAACCAACGCGATTACCAGGATGGTAATGTTGTTCCTTTCCGCCGTATGGGTATTGCAGGACGTGCTTCTTATACTTTTGACAACCGGTATATCGCCGAATTCAACTTCGGTTACAATGGTTCGGAAAACTTTACGAAAGGACATCGTTTCGGCTTCTTCCCTTCTGTAGCTGTCGGCTATATGCTCTCAGAAGAAAAATTCATGGAACAGTTCAAAGAAACTTTCTCCAAAATCAAGTTCCGTGCATCATGGGGGTTGACCGGTAATGATCAATTAGACGGACGCCGATTCGCTTTCTTACCCACAATCGATACGGACGGATCCTATAAATGGGGAGTCAACAACGATTACAACCGTTCATCCCGTTTTGAAGGTGAATTCGGTGTAACGGATTTGACATGGGAAACTGTTGAAAAGTTGAATGTCGGAGTAGAGTTAGGTCTTTGGAACGCCTTAGACTTACAGATAGACTGGTTCAAAGAACAGCGTCGGGATATCTTCATGCAACGTAACAATATTCCTTCTGCCGCCGGTTTCCGTAAAACACCGTGGGCCAACTACGGAAAGGTAAACAACAACGGTGTGGATCTTTCATTGACTTACAACAAACAGATAAATAAAGACCTGAATATCGGTTTCCGAGGAACTTTCACTTACGCACACAACGAGATTATCGAAATGGATGAAGCGATGGGTGTTATCGGTACAAACCGCCAACGCACGGGAAGAGCTGTCAATGAACTTTTCGGCCTTGTGGCAGAAAGATTATTTACAGACGACGATTTCACGACAAACGATAAAGGAGAATTAGTACTGAAAGAAGGTATACCTTCACAAACGTTCAGCGCAGTGCGCCCCGGTGACATCAAATATGTCGATGTCGATGGTGACGGTGCGATCACAAGTAAAGACGAAAAAGCAATGGGCGGAACAGTCAACCCAGAAATTGTTTATGGTTTCGGAGCTACAGCACGCTATAAGAATGTAGATTTTAATGTCTTCTTCCAGGGAAATGGTCGGACTTACCGTTTCGTCGGAGGTGTTGCTTCTAATTTCTTACCAGGTTCGTCTCAAGGTTCTATAGGAAACATCCTGACTAACTATAACGACCGCTGGACAGAGGAAAATCCAACACAGGATGCTTTCTATCCACGTCTGAGCTATGGTGCAAACACAAACAACAGCCAGAATTCAACCTGGTGGTTACGTAACATGAGCATGCTCCGTATGAAAGATATAGAAATTGGTTATACACTTCCCAAACGTTGGATCAATTCGATCGGCCTTGCCAACATCCGTGTATATGCAAAAGGCTCTAACCTTCTGACATTTTCAGCGTTCGACCTTTGGGATCCGGAATTGGATACTGCAAACGGAGCAAAATATCCGATTATGAAATCTTTCTCTTTCGGATTGGATGTTAATTTCTAATAGAATTATAATTATAAAACACAAAAAAGATGAAACTACTCAAATATATAGGCCTATCATTTTTAGGTTTATCTCTCAATAGTTGTTCGGACTATTTAGACAATGCACCGGACGATACATTGACGATAGAAATGGTATTTAATGATAAAACCAGAACAGAAGACTGGCTTTCCGGTGTTTATAACAAAATTCCCGATCCTTATTGGGGTCTGCTGAGGGATTATGGTTATGACTCTATGGGAGACGATCTCGACCCTTCTCAACGCTGGTATCAATGGTGGGGAAATTCATTGAATTTTGTAATCGGACAATGGTTTACCAATTCGTCCTGGGACGCTGCTCTTTGGAATTCATGCCCGATACGTATCCGTTCCGCATATTTATTCATTGAAAATGCGCATGCACTTCCAGACCAGGGAGTTTCGGAAGAAAAGGTTGAAAGAATGAAAAATGAATGTCGTTTTCTGATCGCCTACTATTATTGGATGACGCTCGAAGCCTACGGTAGTATTCCCTTCTTCGACGGACTGGCGGATGTAAACGACCCGACTTTAATGCGTGGCCAAGTTCCTTTCGACGAAATGGTAGACTGGATCGACGGACAGTTAATAGACTTATCTAAAAAATTGCCGTCTTCTTGGGTAAGCGAATCGACACAGTTTTACGGACGCGCAACTTCAATTATGTGTCTTGCTGTTCGTGCCCGCATGTTATTGTTTGCAGCCAGCCCGCTGGTCAATGGCAATGATTGGTATAAAGGTTTTAAAAATTATGACGGTAAAGATCGTTTCAGTCAGACATATGATGCTACAAAATGGAAACGTGCCGCGGATGCTTGTAAAGAATTGATTGATGCAGCTCATGCTGCCGGCCATGGACTGGTATATGCATATAATGCAGACGGAAGTATTGACCCATTCATGTCATGCTATAATGTATTGTTCTTACGGGGAGACCAGAATTCGGAAGCATTGTTCATACGTGCAGACAGCAACTATAGTGAATTTGAAAAACACGCAACTCCGCGCGGAGCATCCGGCAACGGTGGTTTGGGAGTTTACCAAAACTTAGTTGATGCATTCTCTATGAAGGACGGATCATTACCCATCACCGGCTATAAAGGCAGCTATGCTTCTCCTGTTATCAACGATAAGTCCGGTTATACAGAACGAGGTTTCTCAAACGAACCGGATATCCGTAAAACAAAATACAATCTGTACCGTAACTGCCCGGGAGCAACAATAGATTCTCTTGGTACAGACGGTAACACTTACAACCAGGTTGCAGCAGCAGGTACATATAATATGTATGTAAACCGCGAGCCTCGTTTCTATTTGACTGTTATGTGGAACAGACAATGGTATCACCAGGCTAACCGTGAAGTACAAATGATGTCTAATGAACAGGATGGAGGGCCTACGCACGATGCACCGCAGGCTGGTTATCTGAACCGCAAAAAGGTATCGTTGGAACAGAATCAACGTGACGGTATTCACCCATATCGTCCGGGAATCCTTTATCGTTTAGGCGAAGCTTACCTGAACTATGCTGAAGCATTGAATGAGGCAGATCCTGGAAATCCGGATATTTTAAAATATCTGAACCTGATTCGTGAACGTGCCGGTGTTCCACAATACGGAACCGGAGTCGATAGCAATGGTTTCAACAAAATTACTTTAAACGGACAGGAAGAAGTCAGACAGGCTATTTACCACGAACGCCGTGTAGAATTGTGCTGTGAAAACGGTATCCGCTATTTTGACCTGCGCAGATGGAAAAAAGCAGAAGAAGTGTTAAACCAGCCGATGTATGGTATGAACTTCGGCGGAACAGAATTATCTGATGATCCAAATAACGATAAGGCTTTCTTTGTTCGCAAACAATACATCAAACGTGTTTATGAACGTAAATTCTATTGGTATCCTATCTATCAGGAAGAAATAGATAAAGACCCTACGCTTGTTCAAGCACCATTCTGGGACGAATAAAGACCAATAAATAGACCGAAACTACAGGTGAGTTTTTAATTCGAAAGGGTAACCCGTGACGGGTTACCCTCTTTTTATTCCTTATATTATTCTACCAAAAAAATAAACACCAGCCATAGCGGAGCCACTCCATCCTGCATACGTTCCAATGCGCGATAAATAATTTTGCGTACACTTTTAGGCGTTATATGAAGTATTTCCGCAATTTCCTGATAACTCAATTCCTGCATAAAATGCAGATAAACCACCTCCCGTTGTTTATTCGTCAATAAACCGAATAAACTTTCCAGTTGTTCTTCATAAGCCAGCCTCTCCTCCTCGTCTTCCATTAATGCAAGGGCATCCACCTTTATCTGGAAATCATAATCCACATTGTCGTCAAGGCTTAACAAGTTCGAACTCTTTTGTTTAAAAGATATAATTCTATTTTTCAGAGAGCGAAGCAGATAAAACTTAGGATTATCCGTTATCTCTATTTTATCTGCCGATTCGTATAAATGCAAAAAAATATCATGTATAACATCCAGCACATATTCTTTCTCTATACCGAATGCCATTCCATACGAGAACAACTCATCAACGTATTGTTCATACCATTTATCGAACTCACTAATTTTCTGCTTCATTTATACCTTGCCAATTGTCATGCAAAACCTTAATATTCAAATACAAACTTACAAATAATAAAATACTTAATTTTATATTTACACAACAAAATAGGACAAAAAATAAAAAAGCCACTCCGCAAATGCAGAGTGGCTTTCTATATATAATCTGTAACCTGGATTAAAGTTTGTTGTCAGAACCCAAAACGTTAAGAATTTTGTGTTTGTACAGCTTTTCCATGTTGTCACGAGCCGGACCCAGATATTTACGCGGGTCGAATTCAGCCGGTTTTTCAGCGAAAGTCTTACGGATTGCAGCAGTCATAGCCAGACGAGAGTCTGAGTCGATGTTGATCTTGCAAACTGCAGACTTAGCAGCCTTACGCAATTCTTCTTCAGGAATACCGATAGCAGCCTTCAAAGCACCACCGTATTTGTTGATAGTTTCAACTTCTTCTTCAGGAACAGAAGAAGAGCCGTGAAGAACGATAGGGAATCCCGGAAGTTTTTCCATTACAGCGTCCAATACTTCGAATGCCAATGGAGGAGGAACCATCTTGCCAGTCTTCGGATCGATGTGGCACTGTTCCGGAGTAAATTTGTAAGCACCGTGAGAAGTACCGATTGAGATAGCCAAAGAATCGCAACCTGTGCGAGTAGCGAAATCGATCACTTCTTCAGGGTCAGTATATGTGTGATGGTCAGAAGATACTTCGTCTTCAACACCAGCCAATACACCTAGTTCACCTTCAACTGTTACATCGAACTGATGAGCATAGTCAACAACTTTCTTTGTCAAAGCTACGTTTTCTTCGTAAGGCAGGTGAGAACCGTCAATCATTACAGAAGAGAAACCTGAGTCGATACAGCTCTTACAAGTTTCAAATGTATCACCATGATCCAGGTGAAGAACAATCTGAGGATTTGCACAGCCTAATTCTTTTGCATATTCAACTGCACCCTGAGCCATGTAACGCAACAGAGTTGCATTAGCATACTGACGAGCACCTTTAGATACCTGCAGGATAACCGGAGATTTTGTTTCAACAGCAGCCTTGATGATAGCCTGCATCTGTTCCATGTTATTGAAGTTGAAAGCCGGAATTGCATATCCGCCTTTGATGGCTTTAGCAAACATATCTCTAGTGTTTACCAAACCTAAATCTTTGTAATTTACCATTGTAGTATATATTATTACGTTAATGATTGAAAATCCTGCACAAAGATAAGAACTCTCTGAAAACTTTATGCTTTTAAGCATATAAAAATAACACAAAAGTAGTTCCACAATAAAAAATAGTTGGAAATTCTTTGTTAGTTTGAAGCAAATCCATACCTTTGCAAGCCAATTTACCGGTTACCAAACTAATAAGAGTATAAATTAAATTAGATAAAGAAGCAATGAAAAAAGGAATTCATCCTGAAAACTATCGTCCTGTAGTATTCAAGGACATGTCAAACGAAGATGTATTTATCACTCGTTCAACTATCAATGCAAAAGAAACTATCGAAATTGACGGTGTTACTTATCCGTTGGTAAAGGTCGAAATCTCTAACACTTCTCACCCGTTCTACACTGGTAAGTCTAAACTGGTGGATACAGCAGGACGTGTTGATAAGTTCATGAGCCGTTACGGTAACCGCAACAAAAAATAATTGGAAGTTGACCTGAGTCAACCGACAATTCAAATGAATTTATAAAAAAGGCAGCGAACAGATTCGTTGCCTTTTTTATTTTATCAAAGATTATTTTTACATTTGCAAGCATGATTGATTATGACACAGTAACCGGTCGTTTCCAATCTGCATTTATCAATTGTCAATTAATAAAATACCATGGCAAAAACAAAAGAAGAATTACTGAACATTCTCGACCAGTTCACACTGGCAGAAAAAGTTGTTTCCGCTGAACCTTTCGGAAACGGACACATTAACGATACGCTGAAAGTAACGAACGAAAAAGGCGAAATCAAATACGTATTACAACGTATCAACCATCTGATCTTTACAAATGTAGATATGTTACAGAGCAATATCAACACTGTAACGACACATATCCGTGAGAAACTGGAAGCAAAAGGCGAAAACGATATCGACCGTAAAGTGCTGACTTTCCTTCCGACAAAAGATGGCAAACCCTATTACTTCGACGGCGATAGCTACTGGCGTGTATGCCTGTTCATCCCGAACAGCAAAAGCTATGAAGAAGTGACTCCCGAACTGTCTTATGAAGCAGGAAAAGCTTTCGGTGATTTCCAATCCATGCTGTCAGACCTGCCGGAAGGATCGCTGGGTGAAACAATACCTAATTTCCATAATATGGAATTCCGCCTGCAACAATTCCATGATGCAGTAAAAGCAAATGCCGCAGGACGTCTGGAAGAAGTAAAAGACCTGATCGAAGAAGTAGAAAAACGTGCGGAAGCCATGTGTATCCAGGAACGTTTATATCGCGAAGGAAAACTTCAGAAACGCACAAACCATTGCGATACAAAAGTGAACAACATGATGTTCGATGCCGACACAGACAAAGTGCTTTGTGTGATCGACCTCGACACCGTTATGCCGGGATTCGTTTTGTCGGATATCGGTGACTTTATCCGTACAGGAGCAAACACCGGTGCAGAAGACGATGAAAATCTGGACAACGTAAATGTGAACATGAATATCTTCAAAGCATATACCCGTGGTTACATGGAAACAGCAAAGGCATTCCTTTCTCCGCTGGAAATCAGTCTGCTTCCTTATGGCGGCCGTCTATTGACTTATATGCAGACCATACGCTTTCTGACAGACTATATCAACGGTGATACCTATTATAAGATACACAGTCCGAAACACAATCTGATCCGTACAAAAGCTCAGTTCAAACTGCTGCAAAGCCTCGAAGAACATGCTGAAGAGATGGACGGCTTTATGAAAGAATGGCTGTAAACAGGTGATAGTGGACAGATGACAGTGGACAGTTAGTTAATAGACACTCGGCTTTCAGCCATACTATTCAACTATTAACTGTCATCTGTCACTTGTCAACTCAATAGGTGAAAATAAAGAAGCAACGGCAAATAATCTTTCAAATCCTTTTTTAGTATTTCAATTGCCTTTGCTTTATAACGTTCCACCGTACGTAAAGGTATATTCAGTTTTTCGGCAATCTCCGTATTGCTATTGTTCTCCAACCGACTCATTTCAAAAATAAGACGATACGTCTCCGGTAGTTTTGCCAGTGCTTCATCCAGGAGTTTCTGAAGTTCGGTCAGCAGATAAAATTCATCATAATCGGACTGATCTGCATTCTTTGCCAGATAAGCATCGATATAATTTTGCTTGTACCCTTCCCGCTTCAGGTAATTGAGGCATTGATTTCTGACACTGATAACCAGATAATTTCTGGCAGACGATTCCACTCTTATTTTCTTCCTGCTTTCCCACAAAGTTACAAATACATCCTGAACCAGATCTTCGGCAACAGCCCGCTCTTCGACATAGCGTTTGGCAAAGAGACATAATGCCGGATAAAAAAGATCGAAAAGTGTTCGATAAGCTTCTTTATCATCGTTAATGGCAATCTTCCATAACAATTCATCAGGATTCTGTATTTGAGTAGTCATTTTCATACAGATACAAATGTATTGAAAATTTTCTGAAAAAAATCACGAAATAACTGGCGGTCTTTTTACGGTCAGTTATCCTATATATAAAGGAGCATATTTTTCATTTATCAAAGACAACATAATCGACAATGAAAGAAAAAGATTTTTTTGATCTGGAAAAGGAGACATTATTAATAAAATATACACAGAAACAAACCACCCCGGAAGAAACCCGGCAGGTAGAATCCTGGCTGAAAGAATCGGATGACTGTCAAAAGGAATCAGACATTCTCCGTCAGGCCCTGGAATTGAAAACGAAAATAAATGAGCATAATTCATTCAATTCGCAAGAGGCATTTGCCGAAGTGAACAGAGAGCTGGAAAAGAGAACCAGAAGAAGGAGCCTGGTAAATTATTTATCGCGTGTCGCTGCGATTATTAGTATACCTCTCCTACTCTCTACACTGACTTTCGGATATCTGTTCTTTGAACGGCAAGCACCGGCGATCGAAAGCTCCGTACAATTCATGGAGGTTCTTTCCGCCCCGGGTATGGTCACACGGCTGGAACTGCCGGATCACTCGAAAGTCTGCCTGAACGCAGGAAGTACATTACGTTACCCGACCGTTTTCACCGGAAACACCAGGGAAGTGGAATTGACAGGAGAAGGTTATTTCGAAGTGCAATCGGATAAGGAACACCCTTTCTTCGTCACTACCAAATCCGGTCTGAAAGTGATGGCACACGGTACGCAATTCAATGTAAACACATACGATGAACGTGAAGAAGTCGAAGCAATCCTGGTAGAAGGACTGGTGGATATTCACTCATACGATAAGTTCATTGCCGAGCTAAAACCGGGAGAAAGGTTGTCTTACAACAAACGAACGAATAAATATGAGATCCGGAAAGTCAACATCTATGAGAATACAGCCTGGAAAGACGGTAAAATCGTTTTCAGAAATACTTCGCTTGATGACGTATTCCGGGTGCTCGGTCAGCGTTTCAATGTAGAAATAGTGCTTCACAATCAGAAGAAGGATAAGGAATATAATTGCTGGGCCACATTTACCGACGAAACGATCTATCAGATATTCAGTTATCTGGAACAAGCCACACCGATCAGGTGGAAAGTGAATGCGATGAAACAAAACAGCGATACCACATTTGCTAAACAGCGAATCGACGTTTGGTTAAAATAAAACAGTATGAATTGTTAAACTTAAATGATTAAGCCTATGGAGAGAGATTGAAAATACAGACATAAGAAAAACAAGAGCGAGGTGCAACTCACTCTTGTTCGCGAAAATCACATCTTTGGCACAAGATCCAAAGACATAATTAATCACTAAATCAGCAACAAAGTTATGAAAATCCAGAAATTATTCGGGGATATAGGATCCCTATATTTCTTTAAAACTTGTCGAAAAATGAGAATAGGTATATTTTTATTGTTAATCACGATCCTGCAGATAAGAGCAGAAGAATCCTATTCACAATCTGTATCGTTATCGCTCGCTTTTTCAAATGCGACGGTCGAACAGGTATTGGAACAAATCGAAAAAGAGACCGAGTTTACCTTCCTGTTTACCGACAATACGCTCGACATCAGTAAACCGGTAAACATACAGGTTAAAAATCAGGAGATAGGCAAAGTACTGAACCAACTATTCAAAAACACGGATGTACAATACAGCATTGTAGACCGTCAGATCATTTTGTCTAAAAAAGGAACTCCGTTTACCACCCAGCAAAGTAAACGGGTACAGGGAACAGTCAGAGATGAAGCCGGCATTCCCGTTATCGGTGCCAACGTTTCCGTCAAAGGAACTACGATCGGCACTATTACGGATATGGACGGGCACTTCAGCCTGGATGTTCCCGAGAACTCCCTCCTGTTGATATCATATATCGGATATCTATCCCGGGAAATCAGAGCCGAAGCCGGTAAAGCACTTACCATCACACTTTCAGAAGATACACAAAGCCTGGATGAAGTCGTGGTAGTAGGTTTCGGTACACAGAAGAAAGTAAACCTGACAGGTTCTGTCGGGATCGCTAATGCAAAAGACCTGGAAGCACGTCCGGTAACCACCGCTACACAAGCCTTACAGGGTTTAGTCCCGGGTTTGCAGATCACACAACGTTCCGGCGACCTGAGCCAGACAGCCGATATAAACATCCGTGGTATCGCCACGATCGGACAAGGTTCAAGCGGCAGCCCGCTGATCCTGATCGACGGGATGGAAGGAGATATCAATGCACTGAACCCGCAGGATATAGAAAATATCTCTGTATTGAAAGATGCGGCAGCTTCCTCCATCTATGGTTCGCGTGCACCTTTCGGTGTGATACTGATCACCACGAAAACCGGTGTCAGCGGCAAACCCGTCATCAACTATAACAACAGTTTCCGCTGGAACGATCCCGTTCTGTTACAGGACCAGGTAGACTCCTATAAATTCGCTTTATACTTCAACGAAGCGAGAGCGAATGCCGGACAAACACCTTATTTTGATGCAACATGGTTACAACGGATCAAAGACAACCGCGATGGACATCCATCCACTCCGACCATGATCGAAAACCCCAGCAATCCGGGTTACTGGATGGACCCTTACAGTTCGGGTAGCGCCAACCAGGATTGGTATAACACGATTTTCGGGCATTGGGCTTTTTCACAGGAACACAATTTCAGCCTGAACGGAGGGAATGACAAAGTGACTTATTATCTGTCTTTGAACTACCTCGATCAGAACGGTTTGCTAAAGATTTCCGATGATAATTTCGGCCGCTATACCGCTACCGGAAAGATCAACGTCAAAATGACGGACTGGGCGCAACTGAATTACAGCAGCCGTTTTATCCGCGAAGATATATCCAAACCGACGACACTGGACGGTGTTTACGAAGGTTTAACCCGCCAGGCCTGGCCATTTATGCCGGCTTACGACCCGAACGGTTATCTTTACAGTGCTCCTACTCCGGCACTCGACCTGGTGGAGGGCGGCAGGATCAAGAAACAGGCCGACTATCTGTATCAGCAGGCACAGTTAGTACTGGAACCGATCAAAGACTGGAAAACATTCGTCGACGTAAACTACCGTATCTACAACTCGACACAGCATACAGACCGCCAGATCACCTATAACCACAATGTTGCCGGCGACCCGTATGTTTATAATTCAACCAGCTATGTATCCGAAGACATGTCGAAAGAAAATTATTTAAACTTCAATGCCTATACGGAATACAGCAAGCAACTGGAATCAGGTCATAACTTCAAAGGCATGTTCGGTTTCCAGTCTGAGTTATCGAAGAAAAAGTATACCTATCTGCAACGCAACGGTATCATCGTGCCGGGATTGCCGGAAACTGATATTACTTCCGGCGTCGATATCAATGGCAACCCGATCACACCGACTGTAAAAGGCTCTTCCGATCATTGGGCTACTGCCGGTTTCTTCGGACGTATCAACTATGATTACGAGGGTAAATACCTGGCAGAAGTCAACCTGCGTTATGACGGGACATCACGCTTCCGTTCATCGGAACGATGGAACCTGTTCCCCTCTTTCTCACTGGGGTGGAACCTGGCACGTGAAAATTTCTGGGAACCGATCGCCGATCACGTAGGCACATTCAAACTCAGAGGTTCTTACGGAGAATTAGGAAACCAGAATACGACAAGCCTGTACCCGACATATGCACAGATGCAATTCCAGGCCTCGAACGGAACGTGGCTGATCAACGGAATGAAACCTAATATCGCTATCACACCGGAACTGATTGCCTCCTCCCTGACGTGGGAAAGGGTAAAAACATGGAATATAGGTCTCGACTTCGGTGCATTGAACAACCGGCTGACCGGATCGTTCGACTACTTCGTCAGAAACACACTCGATATGATCGGCCCGGCTCCGGAACTACCGATCACGTTAGGAACAAACGTACCGCGCACCAATAATACCGACTTGAAAACCTACGGTTGGGAACTCTCTGTCGGCTGGAATAACCGCCTGCAAAATGGACTGGGTTACGGTGTACGGCTAATGCTGTCCGACTCACAGACTGAGATCACCCGCTATCCGAACAAAACCGGTGTCATCGCAAGCGATACGTACCGGAAAGGAATGAAAGTCGGAGAAATATGGGGCTATACCACAGTCGGCATTGCCAAGACACAAGCTGAAATGGACCAGCATCTTGCCAGCCTGCCTAACGGCGGACAAAGTGCGCTGGGTTCGCTCTGGGCCGCCGGTGATATCATGTACGCCGATACGAATGGCGACGGCAAAGTAGATGCCGGTGCCAACACGATCAGCGACCACGGCGACCTTTCCATCATCGGAAACTCGACACCGCGCTACCATTTCGGTATCGACCTGACAGCCGATTGGAAAGGTATCGACTTCCGCGCCTTCTTCCAGGGTGTGATGAAACGCGATTACTACCAGAACAGTTCTACGTTCTGGGGAAGTCACGGCGGCATCTGGTGGTCGACCTGCTATGCACCTCATCTGGATTATTTCCGTGACGAGAATTCAGTTATGGTACAGGCTGGTGAAGCCGGTGTGAATCTGGATGCTTATTTCCCGCGCCCCAGTTTCCGTACGAACATGAACCATAACATACAGACCCGTTACCTGCAAAACGCAGCTTATATCCGTCTGAAGAACGTACAGTTAGGCTATACATTGCCTTCGTCTCTCACCAACAAATTCTATGTATCCAAACTGAGAGTATTCGTCTCCGGCGAAAACCTCTGGACAGGAACCGGTTTATTCAAAACCCTCGACCCGGAAACGATCGATGCCGGTTACGGTGGTAGCGGATATCCTTTGTCCAAGACTTTATCGTTTGGCTTAAGTGTAACCTTATAAAACAGAATCATTATGAACCGTATAAATAATATATGCAAACAGACAGCAGGCATTATCCTGGCCGGACTCTTATTCTCGTGTAACGATTATCTGGACAGAGAGCCGCTCTCACAGATCACACCCGAATATTACCTGACGGAAGAAAGCCAGCTAGCTTCCTATATAAATAACGTGTATCCGGATATCCTGCCTTCACACAATACAGACATCAACTGGTATGGTACATTCGGATGGGATGTCGGAACAGACAATATGATCGCCAAAGGTGATTATAAAGACTATGTTCCCGGCGAGTTGAAAACAGCACAGACCGGTGGCGACTGGGAGTTCACCAAGATATACAAATGTAATTATTTCCTCAGCAGGGTTGTGGATAAATGGAAAGCCGGAGAGATCAGCGGAAATGAAGAGAATGTAAAACATTACATCGGTGAAGTCTATTTCCTCCGTGCCTATGAATATTTCAATAAGCTACAAGCTTTCGGCGATTTTCCGATCCTTTACCGTCCGGTCATCGACGAACAGGAAGCGTTGACCGAAGCCAGTAAACGGGCACCGCGCAACGAGGTGGCACGTTTTATCCTAGCAGACCTCGATTCGGCGATCGTTATGCTGAAAGACGCTTCGCCCGACGGTAAAAAGAACCGCCTCTCCCGTAACTGCGCCTATCTGTTCAAATCGAGAGTTGCATTGTTCGAGGGTACCTGGCTGAAGTATTTCCGCAATACCCCATTCGTGCCCGACGGTAGCGGATGGCCCGGAAAAAGCAAAGAGTATAATGCTAACTTCCAATATCCTTCAGGAAGTATAGACAATGAGATCGACTATTTCCTCGGCCAGGCTATGGATGCGGCAAAAGTCGTAGCCAATGCCGTTTCATTGACAGAAAACAATGGTATTTTACAACAAAGCACGGAAGATACCTCGAACCCATACTATAATATGTACGCTGATGAAAATATGGCTGGTTATGACGAGATTCTCATGTGGCGCCAGTATGACAAAGGATTAACATTGACACATGGTGTCGTTCAATTCGCACAAAAAGGAAATGCAGGCCAAGGTATCACACGCGGTATGGTCAATACCTTCCTGATGGCTAACGGATTACCGATCTATGCTGCCGGTTCGGGTTACGCCGGCGACGATTATGTCTCCGATGTACGTAAAGAACGCGACGGCCGCCTATGGCTCTTCCTCAAAGAACCGGGACAGACTAATGTGCTCTATCCTTCTTCCGACGGAACGCATGCCACCCCGGTTGAACCGGTTCCCGACATCACTATCGGTAACGCCGACGTGTATTATTCCACAGGGTATGCCATCCGCAAAGGTGGCAACTTCGATGCCAAGCATTGTGCGAACTTCGGTTCGTATACCGGAAGCATCACCTTCCGCGCAGCCGAGGCTTACCTGAACTATATCGAAGCCTCTTACGAAAGAACCGGTGCGATCGACGGAACTGCCGCTTCCTACTGGCGTGCCATCCGTACCCGTGCCCATCTCGATACGGATTACAACAAAAGTATCGCAGCTACCCATATGAGTGAAGAGGGTAAATATAACTGGGGAGCCTACTCTGCCGGTCAATTGATCAGTCCGACGCTTTACAATATCCGTCGCGAACGCAACTGCGAACTGATGGCCGAAGGTTTCCGCCATATGGACCTGAAACGCTGGCGTGCGATGGATCAACTGATTGCCAGCCCGTATCATATAGAAGGTTTCAAACTTTGGGGACCGATGAAAGACTGGTATAAAGACAGTGAAGGAAATAGTATCCTGATCTATGGTGCAAACGATTCCAGATCGAATGTCTCCGCACCGGAACTGAGCCAGTATCTGCGTCCGCAGGAAGTGGCAGGTAATTCACTGATTATGCAACAGGGAGGTTTCAAATGGGCGATGGCTCATTACCTTTCACCGATCGCCATACAGAATTTCCTGAATACCTCTGCAGACGGTAGCGATGTGGGCACCTCTCCGATCTATCAGAACCCGGGATGGCCAACCTCTCCGAATCAGGGAGCTGAAGATCTATAATAGGGATAATTTTAAAGAGCAGACATCGTGTTTAGGGTGATACGATGTCTGCCCCCTATCGTAACATTGTCCATCTTTTAGATGGTTTTATCTATTTAATCTTTATACAGAATCCTGTTAATTTGCAGAATATGCACACTATATCTCATTTATAATTCAATACTCATGAAAAAGTACTTGTTGATCTTATTTTCCTTTTTAGCTCTGACAGCCTGCCGTCAGGCAGATAATAAACAATCCCTGCAAGGAGAATGGCGCTTTGCCCTCGACCGGAACGACCGGGGATTGACAGAACAATGGTACACCCGGTCATTAACCGATACGATCCATCTGCCCGGTTCGCTTCAGGAGCAGGGATATGGCGATGAGGTCGGGATTGAAACGCCCTGGACCGGACAGATCGTCGACAAGTCATGGTACGACTCCCCTTTATATGAGAAATTCCGCCAGCCGGGAAATATCAAAGTACCCTTCTGGTTGAACCCTGACAGACATTATGTAGGAGTTGCCTGGTACCAGAAAGAGATCGATATACCCGCTTCATGGACCGGCAATCCGGTACAACTCGAACTGGAACGTACGCATTGGGAAACGACACTTTTCCTGGACGGTGTCGAAATGGGAAAACATGAATCATTGTCTACTCCCTATCGCTATACGTTCAAAGAGTTGACACCCGGAAAACATACGCTGACCCTTCGTGTAGACAACCGGGTCAATATTGAAGTCGGCGTAAATGCACACAGCGTTTCCGACCATACGCAGTCGAACTGGAACGGCGTGATCGGAACAATCAGCCTGACTGCTAAACCGTCCCTTTATATAGACGACATACAGATATATCCGAACATCGCCGATAAAACGATTAAAGTAGCCGTATCATTGGACGGTACGACTACAACGAACGATGCCACCCTCCTTCTTCAGGTAGAGAAAAAAGACGGCGGCGTGATTGGCAAACCTCATAAAGTCACCGTTGACCCTGAAACCGGGATGACGCAGGAAATCACTCTATCGATGGGAGAAGATGCCCTGCTCTGGTCGGAACACAGTCCGAACCTATACACACTGCGTGCCGTTGTTGAGAGCAATGGAAAGCTAGAGGAGCAATACCGTACTTTCGGTCTCCGCGAGTTCAAGGCAAACGGTACACGTTTCGAAGTAAACGGTCACCCGGTATTCCTCCGGGGAACCCTAGAATGCTGTATATTCCCACTGACCGGATATCCCGCTACAGATCGCGCCTACTGGACAAAAATATATAACCAGTGTAAAGCATACGGTCTGAATCATGTCCGTTTCCATTCCTGGTGTCCTCCTGAAGCAGCCTTTGCCGTTGCCGACAGCATGGGATTCTATCTGCAGGTCGAATGTGCAGGTTGGGCAACCGTAGGCGACGGTGGTTACTCCGACCAGTGGTTCCGCGAGGAAAGTGACCGCATACTGAAAGAATACGGCAACCATCCTTCTTTCTGCTTGATGGCCTACGGGAACGAACCGGGTGGAGCAAACCAGGTAAAATACCTTTCCGAACTGATCGACCACTGGAAATCGAAAGATCTGCGCCGTGCCTACACAAGTGCCGGAGGATGGCCTTACGTAGAAAATGCAGACTACTGGAATGCCCCCGATCCGCGTATACAAGGATGGGGAGAAGGATTGCGCAGCATCATCAATGCACAACCACCCCGTACCGATTATGATTTCGCCCATATCATCCGGGAAAATATGCCGACAGTCAGCCATGAGATCGGGCAATGGTGTGTATATCCGAACTTAAAGGAGATGGATAAATACACCGGAGTCCTGAAAGCTAAAAACTTCGAGATATTCCGCGAAACATTGAAAGATCATCACATGGCCGACCTTGCCGACGCATTCCTGTATGCTTCCGGCCGGTTACAAACGCTCTGTTACAAAGCCGATATAGAAGCAGCATTACGTACTCCGGGCTTTGCCGGTTTCCAACTGCTCGACCTGCATGATTTTCCGGGACAGGGAACGGCGCTTGTCGGCGTTCTCGATCCGTTCTGGGATGAAAAAGGATATGTAACAGGCGAAGAATACAGCACATTCTGTAATAATACAGTTCCGCTTATCCGCTTTCCGAAAATGGTCTGGCTGAACAATGAGACATTGAATGTCCCGGTCGAAATAGCCCATTTCGGAGAAAAGCCTTTACAGGCCGCCCATATCAACTGGCAAATCAGTGACCGGGCCGGTACAAAACTGGCACAAGGCAGTTTCACGAAAGACCTTCCGGTAACCAACTGTATCCCGGCCGGTAAAATCGAATACGCCCTTTCCGGTATCGGTGAACCGTCGCAACTGATTGTCAGCGTGGAAGTGAAAGAGACAAACAGTAAGAACCAATGGAATATCTGGGTATATCCCGCCAAGCAAGAAGCCGTAGAGCAACTACCCTATATAACCTCCACACTCGACAACCAGACGATGGCACGCCTCGACAAAGGCGAAAACGTGCTACTCCTGTTAGCTCCCGGAAGTATCCTGCCGGAAAAAGGCGGAGATATCCGTGTCGGTTTCTCTTCCATCTTCTGGAATACAGCCTGGACAAACAAACAACCTCCCCACACGCTAGGAATCCTCTGCGACCCGGCACATCCGGCACTGGCAGCCTTCCCTACCGAAGGATACAGTGATTATCAATGGTGGGACCTCGTAAGCAATTGCAATGCAATGGTACTGGATGACTTTCCGGCAGATTACCGTCCGGTAGTGCAACTGGTAGACGATTGGTTCACGAACCGGAAACTGGGAATCCTGCTGGAAGGCAAAATAGGCAATGGCAAACTGATGGTATGCAGTGCGGACCTTCAAAAAGACCTAGATAAACGCCCGGCAGCACGCCAGCTCCGACAGAGTATCCTGCAATATATGGCATCCAGCCGTTTCAATCCGTCTACTTCGCTCGACCCGGCATTGGTGAAGGCTTTATATCAAAAATAAAGATTTCAGTGATCAACATTAAAGCGAATATTCATGAAACAAATAACTTTAACCATACTTATTCTCCTGTCCTTCCTATCTCCGGTAGCACAAGGACAGGAGAATAAGATTCCCTTGCCGACGGAAGCACAACTGCGTTGGCATAATTACGAGCGTGTGATGTTCGTCCATTACGGTCCGGCAGCCTGGCAAGGAAGGGAATATGATAATTTTACCACCCCGCTCGACCGTCTGAAAGTACCCGACCTGAATACCGACCAATGGTGTGAAGTGGCCCGGTCGTGGGGAGCCGGAATGGTTCTTTTCGTAGCCAAACATTGCGGCGGCTTTTGCTGGTGGCAAACAGGGACGTCCGATTACGGAGTCAAGGAAATACCCTGGCAGAACGGTAAAGGCGATGTGCTGAAAGACCTCTCCGAATCCTGTAAAAAGTATGGTCTCGACCTGGGTGTCTACATCTATCCGGGCGACGACCGCTGGGGAGCCGGTATCGGTAGCGGAGGAATCACGCAAGACCCGTCCAAACAGGAAGCCTACAACAAAGTCTTCCGTACCCAACTGATCGAAGTCCTCACCCAATACGGTCCGATCAGCGAAGTCTGGTTCGACGGTAACTGCCGCATCCCGGTGAAAGATATCCTCGATAAATATGCTTCCAACTCCGTCATCTTCCAAGGGGAACAGGCAAATCTCCGATGGGTGGGGAATGAGGATGGCTATGCCCCTTATCCGAACTGGTACACGGTAAAGAAAGAGGACCTTACTTCCGGAGTCTCCACCGCCCTTCACTCGGATGTGGAGGGTGATTGCTATGCGCCCGTGGAAGTCGATGTTCCGTTACTCAAGAACAAAGGACACAAATGGTTCTGGGCACCCGGATGCGATACGCTATTGATGACACAGGAGCAACTGATGAACCTGTATTATAAATCAGTCGGACGGGGTTCCGTCCTTCTCCTTAATTCCACACCCGATACGACCGGAGTCATCCCCCATACACATGCCGCCGTCTATCAGGCTTTCGGCAAAGAAATAGAGAACCGGTTCGCCCACCCGCTGAAACAAACGGCAGGCAATGGCGACATGCTTGAACTTGAATTTTCCGGGCCGACAACCGTCAACCATTGTATTCTACAGGAAGACCTGAGCGGAGGACAGCGCGTTCTCGCCTATCAGCTGGAAGGATATACGGAAGACAATCAATGGATACCTGTTTACAAAGGTAGTTCCATCGGAAATAAAAAGATAGATCATTTCCCTTCACTCCGCCTGAAAAAGCTACGTGTTCATTTCACGCAATCGAAAGCAACACCGCTCATAAAGAAATTCTCCGCGTTTCATGTGGTCAGCGAACTCGATGATCTGCAAGACGATCGTCTACAGGATAAACCCCAGGTCATAGAAACCTGGTCTGCCAAGACATTCAACCCTGACCGATGGACAGAGATCAGTCTCGACCTCACTCCTTACGTCAATCAGATCGGCGAATATGAGATCGTTTTCTCCCGGCTGGCGACCGATTATCTGAGTAACAAACCCTCTGATCTGGAATTTAAAGACCCCGTACTTTTCATGTATGGAGAAAAACAATTATCTTCGCTCGCCCTTTTACCAAAGAAACACACTTTCAGGATTACCCGTTCACAACAAACACTGGATGAATTTCCTACTACCCTGAATGTAAAAGTAAAAAACAAAGGGGCATCATCAATCGGCGAGATAACGATCAAAAGGTTAACATATTAAACAAACGAACATGAAACAACTCTCTCTAATCGGCAGAATCGTTCTGCTTTTCGCATTCGCACTGGTCTTTCAGGCCGGGGCACAGAATGTAAATCTAAAAACTCGTTCTACTCAAATCGGAATCAATAACGAAGGTTATTTCTCTTCCATCCAGGTAGAAGGCAAAGATATCCTCCATACAGGAAAATATCCGCTCGTAACAGCTTGCACAGGAAATGAACTGGTCACCCCGACAAAATTGACTTCCAGCGGAAACCAACTAAAACTAACGATGTCCGATGGCGGTACCATCGCCCTGAAACATAAGGAAAGCGATGTCTGCATCACGCTGGAAGTGGCTAATATCCCGGAAAAATATGAAGTATTGCTATTCGGTCCATTAGCCGTTAATATCAATGAAGTGGTCGGCGATGTAGTCGGTGTAGCTCAGGGCAAAGGCATTGCTTTCGGCATACAGGCTCTGAATATTAAGACGAATGCGGGTATCCCGGAAGAATACGGTCAACTGGTCACACAGACTTACGGTTACACCGGAAAATCTGCCGAACTATCCGTTGCCAGTATTCCTGACTATAAACTAGCTGCTGCCGATATCTCCGACGGTACAGTATTCCATTTCTCCGCTCGCAGAAGGAACAAACAGGAATACCGCAAAGTACAACAGATCGGAAAATCACTGGTTCTCCCGGTAGAAGGAGAAGACGGCCTGATCAAAGGTTCGAAAATAGCGTTCTTCGGAAGCAAGAATACGGATGCACTGGCCCGTATCGGTGAAATCGAGATCGAACAGGGGCTTCCTCACCCGTTGTTTGACGGAGAATGGGGTAAAACAGCCCGTGCAGCCATGAAATCTTATCTGATCTCCGATTTCTCGGAAGATAATCTCGATATGATCCTCGATAAGGCTAAGATTGCCGGATTCGAATATGTATACCATAGCGGCCCGTTCCTGGACTGGGGACATTTCAACTGGGATCCTAAATTCACGAAAAACGGTGACGAGGGTGTAAAGAAAATGGTAGACAAGGCAAAGGCGGAAGGTATTGCCATCGGTGTACATACCCTCAGTAACTTTATGACTACCAACGATGCCTATGTAACTCCCGTCCCTTCCGACCATTTATTGAAACAAGGCGTATTGTCGCTCACCTCCGATCTGGACAAGGATCAAACGGAGATGACAATCAAGAAATCAGACCTGTTCTCTATGCCGATGAGCCTGAACGCCATGCAGATCGACAAAGAACTGATCACTTACGGAAGTATGGAAGACAAAGGGGAAACATTCCTGCTGAAAAATTGTAAAAGAGGAGCATACGGTACGACAGCCGCAGCCCATTCACAAAAAACTCCGCTTTACAAGCTATGGGATTATCCGTACAAAACTCTGTTTCCGGACCTGGTCCTGCAGGACAAATTCTCCGACCGACTGGCGGAGATCATGAATAAAACAGGACTTTGCCAGATATCTTTCGACGGTCTGGAAGGATGCTCTTACACCGGACAAGACGAATATGCAAACAACCGCTTCGTCTATCGCTGGTACAATCAGCTGAACCATAACGTACTGAACGATGCCAGCCGCCTCAGCCATAATTTATGGCATATCCATACCCGCATGAACTGGGGTGAACCCTGGGGAGAAGCAATGCGTACAGGCCAGGTAGAAAACCGTATCAAGAACCAGGCATTCTTCAAACGTAATCTTTTCCCGCGTATGTTGGGATGGTTCCTGATACGCCTGGCAGACCGCAACTTCGAATGCTCTTCTTTGGAAGATTTGGAATGGGCATTATCCGAGTCAGCCGGTTTCGATGCCGGTTATGCTATGACGATCAACAGCAACACATTGCGCCGTCACGGACAAATCGACAAGTTGCTGGGAGCCATCAAAGACTGGGATAAATTGCGCGAAGCAGAAGCCTTCACCGAAGAACAGAAGGCCCGCCTGAGAGATCCGCAGACCGAATGGCATCTGGAGAAAACAGACGAACAGAATTATAACCTCTACCCGCTCCATATCTCCAAGCATTATCGTTGTAACCTGGCAGAAATGCAACCAGGACAACCGGGTGGAGCCGACTGGTCATGGGAAAGTCCTTATGAAAGTGTGTATGCTATCCGTCTGAAAGTGGATGGAGACGGCACGATCAAAGACCCGTCTTTCACAACCCCTAAAGGAGTGATCAAGTTCCCTTGCGAGATTTCCGACCGCCAGTATCTGCTTTATACTTTCGACGGAAAGGCAGTAGTTACCGACAAGAATTACAATGTAATCAGCGAAGTGCAACCCCAGGGAAATGCGGTACTTCCTGCCGGTTCATCGGCCGTCGCATTCTCCTGCGAACAGATCAGCGAAGATGCACCGGAGGTGATTATCCGTTATATTACCAAAGGAACACCGGAAGTAATAAAGCTGAAGAAGTAACAAAGGCATAATCGCCTACTTTATTTCAAATAGTTTCTCCCTAACGGAACATTAGTTTCATCAGGGAGAAACTTTTGTTTCATGCCTAAGATGATTATCCGATTTCAGTGCATTGAATTGTCTCAGGCGGTACTCTCTCGGAGAACAACGGATCATCTTCGAGAACAAACGGGAGAACTGGGACAGATTGCTGATCCCTACTTTTTCCGCTATTTCTACAATCGACATGTGGGAAGTAAGCAATAAAGTCTGCGCCCGCTCGATCCGTTTCATCTGGATATATTCACAAGGGGGCATACCGACTATCCGTTTGAACACTTTGGAGAAATGGTCAGAAGTAATGCACATCAGATCGGCTAGGGTTGAAACGGAGATACGTTGCTCCAAATTTTTATTGATATACTGTATTGTCACATCCAGCTTCTCATACAGACTGTTCCCTTCCGGCAAAAGCAGGCATTCTTCTGTTATAAAACGGGAAAAGAGCTGTAACAGGATGCCGCTGCTCTCCACACGGTTGGAGAATGTCGAAATAGAAACACCATCTTCTTTAGCATAAATATTCCGGTTGTTATCATACTGTTTCGGGTCCACCGCCGGTAACGATTTATACGGATTAAGAGCCAGAAAACGTTCCATCAGGGAATAATCCATCGCAGTGGCCTCCACCTGCAAATTCATTTTCATAGGATTACTGATACCTTTTCCTCCAGTCGTTTCATCGAAAAAACAGATATAATAATGTTCCATGAAATCGTCACACTCATAACTATGGAATGCAAATTTAGGTATCAGGAACAGTTGGCCGGGCAGCAATTCATATCCTTTCTGGTTGATATAAACCTTCCCTTTTCCTTTGGTAATCAGGTAAAGCCTATAAAACGGACTGATAACATCCTGATAATTCCACCAGGTTTCCACCCGGGAATGATCGGCATAAAGCAAAGGCAGTGACAAGTCGTACGGAGAATAAGAAACAAGCATATCAGATGTTTATTAGTTAACCGTCGTAAATATAGGAATTAAATTCAAATCACAATATCGGATTATGCAAAGTATTCGTCTTATTTTGTCAATGTTTGGAAAAAGAGAAGCTTTATTTTTGTAACTACTAAACTTCATCTTATATAACATAATTCTAACACACTATGAAACGGATCATTACAGCACTGATCATCTTTTCCGGACTATGTAGTCCGTTGCTGCTTTCAGCACAGGATTCCTGGCAAGGCCTGATCGACCGGCTTACTTATTATTCACCGGAAAAATACAAATCAGCAATAGATAATCTGAAGAAGAAATATCCCGACAGCTATCGTCCGGATAAAAGCTGGGAAAAAGCACTCGAAGAACTGAAGACAGACAAAAAAACACTGATCAACGGTTTGAAGGCCAAAGACCCGAAGGCTGAAAAACAAGCTCAGAAGTTATTGAAACAACTGGACGCAGCCCTATTGGCAAACCCTCTTCTGGCAGATAAGCAAGTGATCGCAATCCGCAGGACACTCGGCGAGAAGGCACGCAAAGCCATGAGTGGCGAACTGGGTATCGCCCCCTCCAATTTCCAGAATAACTCCGAGATATGGAATCCTAAAACAGGTTGGACCAACGAGTTTGTCTCGCTTACCATCAATCCCGGCAAAATCAAACAATCGACCTTATACAAACCGGAAGCGGGAATGATCGTTACCGATCCGGAACCTTATTTCGACGGAAAGAAACTGATGTATTCCTCTATCGGCTCCTCCGACCGCTGGCATTTGTTCGAACTCGACATCACAACAGGAAAAACCCATCAACTAACCCCGGATACATATAAAGATTTCGACAGTTTCGACGGTTGCTATACACCGGACGGACGTTATATTTTCTGTTCGACAGGAACCTTCCTGGGATTGCCTTGTACGGATGGAGGAAATAAAATGTGCGGATTATTCCTGTATGATCCGAAAACAAAACAAACCCGCCAGTTGACATACGACCAGGACAGCAATTGGGGACCGGTCATGATGGACAACGGCACCGTGCTCTACCAGCGTTGGGAGTATGCAGATCTGCCCCATTCCAATTCACGCCTGTTGTTTACCATGAATCCGGACGGTACCACGCAATCGGCTTTCTATGGTTCCAACTCCTACTTCCCGACTTCATTCTTCAATGCCCGCCCCATACCAGGACGACCGTCGGCCGTGGTCGGCATTGCCTCCGGTCATCACAGCGTTTCACGTAGCGGGCGCATGCTGATTATCGATACCAATAAAGGGCGTCACGAAGCGGACGGAGTCGTTGCCGAAATCCCGTATGCCGGTAGAAAAGTGGAAGCAGTCGTTCGCGACCGCCTACCCGACGGTATATGGCCGCAGTTCCTGCAACCGTATCCATTGAACGATACATACTATCTGGTTTCCATGAAGGAAAATCCGGAAAGCCTGTGGGGGCTTTACCTGGTCGACACGTTCGATAACCGTACTCTAATTGCCGAAGAGGAAGATGTAGCCTACCTCGAACCAGTATTGATGGATAATCGTAAATCACCAAATGTAATCCCCGACCGTATCAATCTGGCATCTTCAACTTCCACAGTTTTCCTGCAAGACATTTATGAAGGTGAAGGACTAAAAGGTATTCCGCGTGGTACAGTAAAGAAACTACGCATCGGTTCTTTCAACTTCAGCCCGTGGGGTCAAGGCGGATTGCTGGGCACCATCGGTATGGACGGACCGTGGGACATCAAACGGATCCTGGGTGAAGTGGATGTCGAAGAAGACGGCTCGGCCATGTTTACCATCCCCGCCAATACGGCCGTATTCGTACAACCGCTGGATGCAGAGGGAAAAGCATTACAGGTCATGAGAAGCTGGTTCACCGGAATGCCGGGCGAAACAGTCTCTTGCATCGGTTGCCATGAGGAAAAATCGACAATAGCCATTCCGAAACGGACGAAAGCATCCCTGCAAAAACCGCAGGCCATCAAAGAATGGTACGGGAAAGAGAGAGGATTCAGCTACCGTCACGAAGTACAGCCTGTTTTGGATAAATATTGCATCTCCTGTCACAATCAGGACAAACCCGGAAAACCATACCTAAAAGGAGATAAATGGATCGATGACTGGACTTCGGACATATCGGGAAGAGCCTGGAAGAACGGCGGACATTTTACACTTTCGTATGCCAACCTGCATCGTTACGTGCGTCGGCCGGGTATCGAGAGCGATATGCACATGCTGGTTCCGATGGACGTACATGCCGATCAGACCGAACTGATGCAGATTCTCCAGAAAGGCCATTACGGTGTCAAGCTGGACAAAGAGTCTATGGAGAAGCTGGCCTGCTGGATAGACTTCAACGCACCTTTCCACGGACGCCGTTCTGACATTCCGAAATTTGAAGATACAGAAAAGAGCAATGAATTGCGCGAACTATACCGCGAAATGTTCGGTGCACCGGAGTCGACCGCTGAATGGCTGCCGGAGATTCCACAGAATATCGAACCGGTCCGGTTTGAGAAGGAACAGAAAGCTATAGGCGATACCTTACTAGAGAAATGGCCGATCTACAACCCGACAGAAAAAACATATGCACAGTGGGGAGCAACCCATCAGAAACAACTAAATCTAGGGAATTTCCAGAAAAGCATTCCGCTGGGTAACGGCATTACTTTGGAACTGGTAAAAATACCGGCCGGTTCTTTTATTATGGGAAGCAACCGGAACCCGGACGAACTGCCGCAAACGATCGTACAGATAGACAAACCTTTCTGGATGGGACGTTTCGAGATAACGAACGCACAGTTCAGAGCTTATAACCCGGCACACGACAGCCGCGACGAACATCGCCACGGTTACCAGTTCGGACGGAAAGGTTATTCGATGAATCATCCGGATCAGCCTGCCGTACGCCTCTCCTGGCAGGAAGCAATGGACTATTGCAAGTGGTTATCCGAAAAGACCGGTATGAAGTTCTCCCTTCCTACGGAAGCGCAATGGGAATGGGCTTGCCGGGCGGGAAGCGACACGCCTTTCTGGTATGGTGACATGTCGGCCGATTTCTCCCGTTATGCCAACCTCGGAGATATCAAACTGAAAGAATTTGCCGCCTGTACCGCCTACAAATTCTATGAAAGTGCTATGGTCATTGAGAATCCGAATAAATACGACGACTGGATTCCACGCGATACGACTTATAATGACGGAGGATTTATTTCCGAACCGGTAGGGCGTTACGTCCGCAACCCCTGGGACCTGTTCGACATGCACGGAAATGTATGGGAATGGACCTTATCTTCCTACCAGCCCTATCCTTACAATGAAAAGGACGGGCGAAACGAAACCGTTTCAGAAAACGGTAAACGGGTTGTTCGTGGCGGTTCCTGGTACGATCGTCCTTACCGCTCGACCTCGTCTTTCCGTCTGCCATACCGTGAATATCAGAAAGTTTACAATGTAGGATTCCGTGTAGTAATGACAGAAGAATGATATACCGATATTTCAGATACTTGTTTTTCATAGCAATGATTAGCACTTATTGCTCATGTAATGACACCAGAGAAAAGCTACTCGTTTCCGGCTGCGGCTGGAAACAGGTAGCGATTCTCGACAAAAAAACAGGAGAGATCGAATGGAGCCATCCGCTGGCAGCTCATGAGGATTGCAACGATGTTGAAATAACCCAAGAAGGGAATATCTTCTATGCCTATACCTCCGGTGCCCGGCTGATCAACCGTGAACAGCAGACGCTGTGGGACTTCAAGGCCAAGAAGGGGGAAGAATTATTTACTGCCACCCAATTGCCGTCCGGCCGTTATATGCTGGCTATCTGCGGTACACCTTCCCGAATCATCGAACTCGATCCGCACGGGCAACCCGTAGAAGAAATAGAGTTCGATACCAGTATTACCGGCGTACATGACCAATTCCGTCAAATTGTAAAAACACCTCAAAACACCTATCTGATACCGCTAATGGGAAAAGGAGAGGTTATAGAAATGAATAAGGAGAAAGAGGTCATCAACAAGGTCGAGTGCGGAGGAAATCCTTTTGCTATCCAGATATTGAAAAACGGGAACTGGCTGGTTTCATGCGGGGATGCGCACTATTTCGTCGAGATTGCCCCGGAAAGCAAACAGATTGTCAGGAAAGTCGGAAACGATGACCTGTCAAACATCTCTTTATTATTCGTAGCTGAACTGGTTCGATATAAGAACGGGAACACATTGATAAGCAACTGGAACGGACATAGCCAAGATAAATCGCAACCTTTGCTGATAGAAGTCGATCCGGATAACCGGGTCGTATGGACGCTTCCCCTTCATCCGGATATTGTGAACATATCGGCTGTTTATTCTTTTAAAGAGTAGAAAGCCTCCTGTCGATCGAGTAAATAATCTTATTCGAAAAGGATACGGAACCGGGTCAGGCCATCCGTATAGGTACGAAGGGAGAAAGAACAATTCTGCTTCTGTAGTACCTCGCGGATAAAGATCAACCCGATGCCCTGTCCGTTGGGTTTGGTAGAGAAGAAAGGACTGAACAGTTTCTTTTCAGTCTCTTTATCTATGCCCTTACCTGTATCGGTAATTTCCAGACAGACCGGATTGCGTGAAGTACGAATATAGATCTGGCCGTCATGTCCGATAGACTCCGCAGCATTCTTGATAATATTGACCAGGACCTGTTCGAAAAGCGAACTATCCAGCTTCACAACCGGAGAAATTTCATCCAGTTCCATGATGATCCGGATATTACGATTCTGACAGATCGTTTCCATAAACCGTTTACAGGAAGTCACCACTGTATTCAATTCATGGTTACGCAACTGCGGCTCCGGGATACGCACGACATCAGCGAAGTTCGTTATGAAATGGCTCATGCTGTAACAACGTTCGATAGAGACGCGTAACACGTCGCATATATCTTCCGTGTTTTCCATCTCGCTGAAAGTCGACTCCAGGGTATCCAGGGTAGAAGTGATGCCTGCTGTTGTATTGTTTACCTCATGCGCAATCATACGGATCACCTTTTCGTAGGCTTTCTTCTCTGCCTTGAATACCTCCTGTGTCAGTATCTCCACCAGATAAAACGAATGATGAAATCCCCTGTCCACAAAAGAAGAATGCGTACATTTATATATATTGGCATCATTCAGGCGGACAGTCTGCGATTCATACAAAGGGATGCGCGCCAACTCCACTGCCAGCGGAGAGTCTATTTCTGCAAAAGATTTCCCGGCAAAATCGACAGACGACGGTTGACCGAACATCATACGGGCCGACAGATTAAGCGAAATGATCTCACCGTCCAGGTTCAGCATGATCACACCCATAGGAGATGCGTTGATCAGCAAATCCAGGAAATGATTCTGCTCCCGCAGATGCAGACGCTCGTTCTTCAGCTGTTCCATCATCTTATTGAAAATATCCACGATACGGTCGGCTTCCTTCTGTCCGACGCGGCTCAGACGGGAACTGAAATCCTGTTCTTTCAGCAACTCCATACCATTACCGATAATATCCAACGGTTTGATGATGCGGCGATAAAAGAGGAAAAGATACAGAATAGTTATCAGGATAAGTCCCTCTACAAGGAAGAACAGGGCAGAAGATAAATTGTAGAAGACATAATAAGTAATCACTCCTAAAATAGTCAGCAGTAACCCTGTCAATATCCAAAACAATCCTTTGACCTTCATCTGAATATCATTTACTTATCGGTAGGTATTCCATATTTTTCCAGCCTGCGGTACAGGGCCGCCCGACTGATGCCCAAAGCGGAGGCGACATGCGAAAGATTCCCTTCATGTGTTTCCAGTGCCTGCAAGATGGTCTGTTTTTCTATCTCATCCAATGTCATTCCCTCGAAATTGACGCTTCCGCCTTTCCGTACCGGCTGGTTATTACCCAGATTCAGACACTGCCCTTCAAAGTCGGAAACATCCAGCAACGATTTGCCGGATACCAACATGGTCCTTTCCACCAGATTCTTCAACTCACGGATATTTCCCGGATAAGGAAGACGCTGCAGAAAACCGACGGCATCGGAAGAGAAAGAAACTCTCGGCAAACCGTTTATATCCGATTGCTTATCCGCAAAATAACGGGCAAGCAAAGGAATATCGTCTTTTCTTTCACGAAGTGCAGGTAGATGAATGGTGATCAGGTTGATCCGGTAGAACAGATCCTCGCGAAAAGTACGTGTTGCCACCATTTCCGGCAGATTACAGTTAGTTGCGCTGACCACCCGGATATCGACCTTGCGGGGACGGCTGTCACCCAGCACTTCAAATGTCTGATCCTGCAGCACACGTAATAGTTTTACCTGGCAAGACAATTCCAGGTCGCCTATCTCATCCAGAAAGATAGTTCCCTTATTGGCCATTTCAAAACGTCCTGTACGGTCGATATAGGCATCCGTAAATGCTCCCTTTTTATGTCCGAACATCTCACTTTCAAAAAGGCTTTGCGACAGTCCACCCAGATTAACCTTTACGAAGGCTTCTTTCATCCGCGGACTATTGGCATGGATCGCTTCAGCGATCAACTCCTTCCCCGTTCCACTCTCGCCGGTGATTAACACGGAAGCATTCGTTGGGGCTATACGTGAAACAGTACCCAACACCTCCATCAAAGCATCACTCTGGCCGATTATCTTTTCAAAGTGGAATTTATTATCGGCATCACTCCGGTTCAGGGGCGAATTCTTTTCCTTTTTCTGTTCATTCAACTCAAGCGCCGTACGGATCGACTTCAGCAACACGAGGTTATTCCAGGGCTTGGTGACAAAATCGAAAGCTCCTGCCTGCATACCTTGTACAGCCAGTGAGATAGACCCCCAGGCAGTCATCAATATAACCGGGACGTCCGGTTGAAATATCTTTACTTGCTTTAATAACTGTATTCCTTCTTCTCCCGTCGTAGTCAAGGTAAAGTTCATATCCATCAAAATCAGCTGCGGCGCTTCCCGGCGGACGATAGCCAACGCTTCATTAGGCCCCGGAACAGCTTCCGGTTCAAAGCCTGCCCGCTTCAACAAAAAGGTAAGCGAAGAACGGACAGCAGCGTCATCATCAACAATCAATATCATATAGGTTTCTTTTTGGATTTGTAAAGATACTATTTTCTGACGATATCCTCAAAGTCTGCATCGAGATTGCGATCGTTCAGGAAATCATAAAGTGTCACACTACGGACATTATAGAAATAACTCCAGAACCCGTACAACTCCTGGATATGTTTCTGTTTTGCCTCGTCTTTCGATTGTTGGGCGTCATTCAGGTCAAGGATATTAATCTTTCCGATCATAAATGTTTCGATAGATGTCCGGTAACGCTTCTGGGCAATCTCGTCCGCCTCTTCCGCTATTTCCAGCTGGGCAGCCTGATTATTAAAATTCTCCACCAACAGGAAGATATTTTGGTTGAAGGTCATCTGGTCCTGCCGGTTTTTGGAGAGTACGACTTCGCGGTTGGACTCGGCTACCTTTACTTTACCTTTCCGCTTCCCCCAGTCCAGCAAAGGAATACTAAAACCGACCTCGACCACCTGATTGTCTCGCAACGGATTATAAGCACCTCTGAAGTCACTGTCTTTTCCCGTATATCCTACAGACGCAAACAGATTGATATCGCGACGTTTTCCTTTCGCTGTCGCTACAGCATAATCGGCTTCCAGTTGTTCGCGTAAAATACGTTTTGCAAATGAGTTGTTTTCCTGCGCCTTTTCCAACACTTCCTGATATACAAGGCGCATATTCGGTACCGATTCAGGAACGACAGGTTCTATCACATCGTCCTCGCTCAACCCGAGGAAAGAGCGCAACTGGAACATCTTGGCATTCAGATTGGACTGTGCCTCCGTCAATTTACCCTTTGCCTGCAATGCCGACAATTTCAATTGCATCAGTTCACTTTCGGATATATGTCCGATCTTTCGTTTGGCGATGGCAATATCATAGAGTTTGTTCGCATTATCCAGATTCTGGACAGAGGTTACCAGATTCTCTTTTGCCAGCAACAGGTTGAAGAAATAAGCGATCGTAGAGATCGTTACACCTTCCACACTTTCGATATAGGCAGCCTTTGCCTCCTGGTAACGGACAGGCTCGATCCGGCGGTTCCATTTCTGGTCGTTCACTCCGAAGATCGGTTGCGTCAGGGTCAGGCCGATCGGTACACTCATATATTCATTGAAAGCTCCATCTCCCAATTGGCGGGAGAAATTAAGGGAAGAATTCAACGATATTTTGCCACCGGTCAAGGCTATATTCTGGTCGACAGAGATCGCACCGCTCATCGACAGGTTATTATCCTGCACAAAGGCATAGGTTCCGTCCGACTGCTGGTAACGGGTATATTGCTTGCTGTAACTAGGGATCGTTCCTTTAAAATTGACCTCCGGCAACTGGTCGGCTACATGGGTACGGTATTCCCAGTAGGACGTTTTCAACTCATTCAAAGCGACGGCGGCATCTACAGATTGGTGTTGTGCCAATGTGATCGCTTCTTTCAACGTCAGATGGACAATATTATCTTGTTCTTCGGCTCGCAAACCAAAGCTTGTCAGCAATAAGTAAGTAATGGCTATATAGATCTTTTTCATCGTAATATATGTTTTACCCAGCTATAGGCAAAAGCTATGCCAAAAACTTATACCATTGATTATCTGCCCTATACAAACAAAAGAAGTGTCCGATAATGAACAGTCTGTCCGATAATGAAGTCATCGAGGGAATAGGACGTAGTTCGTTAAGAACTAAGGAAAATTCAGTAAACTACATGCTATTTCATAGGGAGAGTCCTATTATCTTCTCCTAATGGTAATAAAGAGGTGTAAGAGAAAGAGGTTCCAGCTAGATTGTGACATGGTAGTGACACTATAATGGCCCAGTTGTGCCACTAGGGTGGCATTACAGTGCCACTGCTATGCCACTACCTTTAGCATATAATGAATATTACATCTCTCTATCAGAGGAAACATAATTTACTTCTACCTCTTATTCATTCTTATATGGTACTTCAATAGAATCCGGATTCTTCTCAATAATCATTGGTACGAAGGACTTAACGAAGCATATGAGATGAATTTTAGCTGATATTTGATTGTGGATCCTTTGTATTTGTTATCTTTGCCGACATAAATAACAAAGTTCTTAACGAACTCCATTAAATTCAATAAACCTGTTTCACGTAATGAGAATAAGTTCATCGCATCCAAATTACAGATGCTGACATTGATTTCAGGGATATTATTCGGAAATAAAGATACTCTGCTTCTACCGCAGAATACTATTTCCGATCAAGTATCCGAAACAGTTGGATCAAAAATGATTTAAACCTGCGATATATGAATAAAAGTAAATTGATCGAACAAATAGCAACAGATACCGGCATGACAAAAACTGATGTAAAAGCCGTGATCAACTCCTTTATAGACAATGCTACGGAAGCATTACAGGATGGTGACCAGGTCGTATTCCAGGGATTCGGAACATTTCTTCCCTGGCAACAGACCGAACGGCCTGCCCGGAATCCCCAGACAGGAGAACCGGTGATGATCAAGCCGCGTACATCTGTCAAGTTCCGCGCAGGTTCAGATCTGTTAAAGGCTCTGAACAAATAATCCCAGGAAACTTCAGTATAACTATTCAACCAGCTATGGCTGTCTCTCCTGTGAAAGAAGATGATTTTTTTCTATTTACGGGAATGTCTAAAATAATTATGACGTCCTCAAAATGTTTTTGAGGACGTCATAAACAACTTTTATTGATGAAGAACATATCATCTATGTTCTATAAACCGGATCATATTTTACGATCACCTATTTTCCACCACAAATTTATAATCTCCCGATCCTACCTCCATACAGGAAAAACCATTGTCATATCCAAGTATTTTCATATCAGACACCCCCTTCAGGGAGCTGCCGCTTTCTGTTATCTTCGAATCTGTCGACGAGGGAAGATATATTCGCGCAGTTGTATTAGCAGGGACTGTTACCTGAAGTTCAAAGATATCCCCTTCCTTCTTCCAATTACTTACGATTGTTCCGTTTACAGATTCATAACTGCAATTTACCCACGAAAGATCGCCGGCCGGTTGCGGCTTGATCACAACTTTACTGAAACCGGGAGCCCCCGGGGTGATTCCTCCCAAAGATTGATACATCCACTCACCTACACTACCGAACATCGGATGGTTTTGTGAAAAGACATTATCCGAATACCTCCAAGTTTCCCACAATGTAGTTGCACCGGATTCCAACATATGGCCCCAACCCGGAAAGTCTTTCTTGGTCGCCATCTCATAAGCTATATCATTTCGGTTGTTTAGGCGCAAAACCTCAAAGACGGCGGGAACTCCGAAAATACCTGAAGCGACATGCCCATCCCATTTATCAATTGCTTGTAACAGGACATTGAAAGCTGTAGCCTTTTCATTTTCAGGAATCAAGTCATAGAACAAGGCAAAAGCTTGCGCAGCCTGGGTACAATTACCGACTTTTCCTGTACCGGCCTTCAGAAACTCTTTAATAAAAGCCTCCTTTATCTCTGAGGCCAACTGAGTATATGTCTGAACATCTTTTGTCCGTTTCGTCAGAGAGGCAAACTCTGCCAATAAAATCACATGATGATAATAATGAGCCGTTGCAAACAATGACGGAATACGTTCCTCAAGACTTTCATGATCATTGATACATCCTCCTATCCTATTCCCTTCTGCCTTCGAACGGAGAAATTCCACCTGTCTACGCAAAGCAGGGTAAAAGTCTACGATAGTTCGCAGATCACCATAATATTCGTATAACTGCTTCTGCATGAAAGCAAAAGCCAATTGCCAGCCAATCGGACCAGAATCGTCTCCCAACCCCTCTGCTGCAATTCCGTTATAAGGAGCTGTTTCCGTTATCCCACCTTCAGGGCGTTGATCGTTAGCAAAGTCTTGAATCGCTTTTCGATAGAAATTCTCCATATCATAGAACCAGCAGAAAGCCCTGGCTGTACCGACAATATCACCGCCGTAACCGAACTTTTCGCGTGCCGGACAATCAGACTGCACGCTGAATAAATTACTGTGGAATGTATAGTCAAGTACTTTATCCAAACGATTTAGCATCGGGTTAGAACATTCGAAACGCCCTGTCTTCTGCAAATCTGCACTCAAACGAACTCCTTCAATATCTGCCAGAGAGGGCCGACCGGGCCACCCGGTTATTTCAATATACCGAAAACCATGAAATGTAAAGCGAGGCGACCATATTTCCTCATCTTCGCCCTTCAAAACATAAACATCTTCCTGCCAGGCAGTCTGAGGTTGTCCGGGCATATTCCAATTGGCATTCCAGACTTTCTTCTGTTGTCCGGCAACCGAGGTCATAACATTCAAACTACCATCCGAATAGACATCTTCTCCGTAACGAATTTTCACGGCTGTTCCTTTCGGACCTTTGACTTTAATACGTGCAACACCGGCAAAGTTCTGTCCCATATCGAATATAAACTCTCCCGGACGGCATTCAGTCATTCTGACCGGTTTTATAACTTCAAGAACCCGGACAGGTGGCTGCATCTGGGCACTCAATTGTCCGGTCGGTATTTCCGGTACCAGTATAGCCTGTTTCCAATTGGCGTCGTCGAAATCCCCGGTATCCCAACCTGGAATCTCGTGACGGGCATCATAATGTTCGCCCAGATAAACATTGTTACGCATAATCGGACCAGTTGCTGTTTTCCAACTTCCATCCGTACATACAGTCTCTATAGAACCATCTGTATACTGAACACGAAGCTGTGCCTTCAGACAAGGCCGACCGATAGTCAGATATTCTCTTAAAGGCTGAAAAATACGGATAGGTAGCGGATTATAGAATCCGTTTCCTAACATAACACCGATCGTATTCTTTCCGGAGGCGATCAATGAAGTAATATCATACGTACTATATAATATTTGTTTCCCATAATTGGTCCAACCTGGATCGAGCACATGGTCTCCGACACGTTTTCCGTTCACACTGGCTTCATAATATCCGATACCGGCTATATATAAACGAGCTTCCTGCACCGGTTTACGTAATTGGAAATCTCTACGAAAGAGCGGGGCAGGATCATCCTTATAGAAATCCTCTTCCTTTTCCGGTGCTTTGGAACCGTCCGCGATCCACTCAGCTTTCCAGTCAACCGAAGACAACATGGCTGTCTCCCACCAAGCCGCCCGACTCCAATCGGAAACCTCACCGTCCTGATTATAAACACGAACCCGCCAATAGTAACGGGTAAAAGGTTTTAACTTTTTACCTGAATAAGTGATATTCACATTCTGTCGGCTATCGACCTTTCCGCTTTTCCAGACCAATTTCCTTCCATGCTGAAGATCATCTTCATTCAAAGAAACCTGTATCTCATAAGCCGATTGCATCTGATTGCGAGCTCGTGACTCCAATTGCCATCCAAGCACTGGGGTTAGGGCATCTGTACCTAATGGATTTTCCACATACTCGCAGGTCAGTTTCTTCAACTGTAACGGTTCGGCACCTGCAAGCCAGACAAAACCAGCCAAAAGACAGATCAAAAGTCCTGTCCTTCTCATATTCAATTTGCTATTCATATCATCTATACATATTACTACATTAGTTTAACAGGTCCCAACATACCCGTCGGTGCCCATTTCTGATAATGTGTCCATGCCTGTCCGATCTTATTTTCAGGAGTGGCTTTCAGATAATTACCCACAGTAGTCGTAATCTTTACCTGTATCGACTTAACCGGAGCTTTCGCCAGATGTTCCGGCAACTGATACACTCGGTTACCATACCATTTGTTGCCTAAATTCTCTCCGTTCACACTGACTTCCGAGACACCGTACACCTTCCCTAAATCCAGATAATAGAATCCTGCCGCATCATTTACCGTCTTTTCATAATACAGGTTTCCGGCAAACGACTGCGTTTCCGGACTGGCAGAGAAGTCTACCAATGTATCCAGTTCCCTCTTGGTCGATTCACCATTAATATGTGCCATTCTCACCGACCATCCGCTCAGTTCCTTAGGAGACGAACTTTGAAGAGGTACAGCCGGAATGGAAAGCTTGGCTACCTTTATTTCCTCAAAAACAATCAGTTTGGAATCTGCCGGTCCCAGGTCTATCAGTAAAGCAGAGTCGGCAGAAACAGGATAAGGAGTCCGTTCGCCTGTTTCCGGATTCCACAACCAGGGTGTTTTTCCGTTAGCTGCAAATGTTGCCTTTATCCGTACCTTATCTTCCGGATTACAATTCGTGATGAAGTAAATATCCTTATCCTCCGTTTGATGACGGATCTGACTCACATAGGGACTCGGTGCATCTATTTTCATATAAGGAACGATACCGCACTGCTGTTGTACCTGACGGAACCACGGCACCATCTCTGTCGGTGCATCCACGGTAAAGACTTGCGACGGATAGGATTCTTTGATACGACCGATCGCTTGCTTTACCCTCTCGTCGTTGGCCTGATGATCTTTAAATCCCGGAGACTTGTAAGGCTCTTTTCCGACAAAGATCAGTTTACCTCCGGCCTTTACAAATTCAACCAACGCCTCAGCCGTTGCCGACATCATCGATTCGACTTCCAGTAATAATAAAGTATTATATTTTCTTTTATTAAATACCAGATTTCCTTTCTTGAAACTACTCTGTTGAATAACATTTTCACTTATATAGTCGCAACTATTCCCATTCTGATGGATCGCTTCCCATACCTTATATTGATAAGACGGATAAAGCAGGCCGGGGAACGGATCACGCTGCGGTCCGTGTATCGTCCACATGTCTGCCAACGGATGCATCACAGCAATATCGGCAAAAAAGTCCGACTCCTGAAGTACAGTCGACACACGGGTCTTGTAGGTCGCCCACAGGTTGAAATAAGGCCACCAGCTATTACGTTCATTCAAGAATGCCCCATACATGATCCAACCGGGAAACGGAACTTCCAGAGGACTATAGTTGAAACCATGCAGTATCGAATGGGTGACACCGGAAAGATTACTCTGGTCGCCTGTCATCTTAATTTTTTCCAACGTGGCATTAAAAGCATTATTCGTATTGGTGATCTCCTCACAACTAACCAATCTTTTTCCTGAATAATGAGCAGCAGATGATACGAATTTATTCACGTTCGTATCCGTCGGTGATTTGACGAAAGCATCCTTATCACAACTGTCTGCATTCCAGAACCAGGTTTCACATTCGGGTATATCCACTTCAAACGATGCTTCCAGCGGATGGAATTCGCGTCCATAAGCCTGAACCCTCGATTTGAAATTATATTTATTACACCATTGTGTATAAGGTTTCAGGAAACGATCCCGGACAATATCCATACAGGTTACAAAAAAGTCATAACGAACGCGGTCGACCTCTTCTTTCGCTTCGCCGGACAACTTCGTTGCCGCAGCTCCCTCGATCGCATGCCCCATATGTCCGACTTTATACAGGATGAAAGGCAGATAAGGAGTAACATCATACCCTCTGCGCTTTTGAAACTCATCGGTAAAATCATGACACCAATTTGCTCCTTCCAGCTCCATGCTGTCGCAGAACATGGCACGGAATCCTTTCAATCCTTTGATAGCAGGAAACAGATTATCCGACATGCGGTTCAGGAATTTTTCCACTGCCACCTGATTATAATGGTTTAATACGGGACCGGCGGCACCGGGCGCCCCATTGATCACAGCCTGGAATCCGATAACCTTCACCAAGGCATAGAGAATATACTCTCCTTCCGGCAGCTCCACAGTGATTATCTCCGCCCCCTTCTCAAAAGGAATATCTTTTCCGGTAGAGAAAGTGTCCATTTCAAGAGGAGCCAGACAAAGCGCATGCAATTCACTGGTCGAACCTTCATATCTGGAACCGACCTGCGGAGATGCTTCCTTCAGCAAATCTGCTGTTTTCAATTGCACCTTTCCGGGACCTTTTACTTTTTGGGCGGTCTGTGTCATCAGTTGGGTCTGTTCTTCCGGTTGCAGGAACTCTCCTCCGAAAGGCCATCCTGACCCAACAATAATATCGCAGATCATTCCTCGTTCCTCCGCTCCGGCCAAAGCTACTTTTACCATTTCGATCCATTCGGGACTTAACCATTCCAACGAAGGAATACCCAGATCATCCCCTCCCGGGAAACGGATCGGGTTGATCTCGACCCCTCCGATACCGGCAGCTTTCATTATATCAAGCTCCCGTAAAATTTCTTTTGCCGTCACTTTATCCCCATTCCACCACCAACGGACAAACGGTCTGGAAGTAACAGGCGGATTCTGAAACAGCATAAACAAACTGTCTCCTTCATTTTCTCTACTGTCAATAAATCGGCATCCTTGCATAAAAGGAATTCCCAGTACGGATACCACACTCGACTTGATAAAGGTTCTTCTTGAAAGGCTCATATTCACATGTGTATTGATTAGCAAAAAGTTAGATTTGTAAATGTAGAAAAAAACTTTATAATAAATACGCTATACGAACACGAAAAGGATAAAATCAATCAAACTTTATCACCGTGTCATTTTTGTAACATTTAATATCAATAATACAACATGCATCCACCTGATAAACGGTAATTTTATCCGCTATTTCAAGAAAGAATACTTTTGACGAAACACTTACTCATAATCTACAGAAACATGAAAACGACCCTAAAAAGACTTCTCTTAAACTGTTTACTTACCAGTTGTTTCATAACAGCCTACGGACAAGACTTTTACGCACCCCAACGTGCTTCCTGGGCTGAAAAAGCAAAACAAAGTATTCCAAGGCTGACCGTTACCGAAAAAAAGCCTGTCGCCCTGGTCAATATAGTTAAAGATGAAACAGCATTTCAACAATATAAAGCAGTTCAGACTGCCCCTATACACAAACTATACGACAGTTCGTTTAAAGAGACAAAGTCCGTTATCGTAGACTTTGGGGAACATATAACAGGAAGTTTCAGCTTCAGTACAGACTTGTTGAGAGCCGAATCCGACGCACCTGCCCGTTTCAAGCTGACATTCGGAGAAGTACCGTCGGAACTGGTCACACCTTTCGATCCCTATCAGGGAGGACTCAGCCGTGCATGGTTACAGGATGAGGTTGTTACCGTGATGACGATGCCTGCAACAATGACCATTCCCCGCCGCGTCTCCTTCAGATATGTAAAAATAGAGTTGATCGCCACACCTCCCGGTTATGATTTCTGTATTTCCGGAATGAAATGTGATGCGGTGACTTCGGCTGTCAACACACCTGAAGAGTTATCGGCAACCACACCTCAACTGTTCAAGGATATAGACAGGGTTAGCCTGAATACATTAAAAGAATGTATGCAAACCGTTTATGAAGACGGTCCTAAAAGAGACCAGCGCTTATGGCTGGGAGACCTGTATCTGGAAGCATTGGCAAACAATTATTCTTTCAAACAGTACGACCTGACCAAACGATGCCTGTATCTGCTTGCCAGTTTAAGCGAACACAACGGAAAACTGAATGCGACTGTTTTTGAAGCTCCGGAACCGAAGCCCCAGGCCAAACAACATCTATATGACTATTCTTTCCTGTTTGGCGTGACCCTCAAAGACTACTTACTGGAAACCGGAGACAGGGAGACAGCGGAAGACCTGTGGCCCGTCGTTAAAAAACAACTGGAATCGGCCTACAAATATCTACAGGACGACGGAATGATGAATTACGAGCAAGCCTCCCGTGAATGGTGGATATTCTTCGACTGGAAAGATGGGTTACATCGGGAAGTAGCATTCCATGGCGTTACCATTTTCGCATTCCGGGAAGCCTACGAACTAGCACAACTGCTGAACAAAGAAAATGAGGTATCGCAATTACCGGAGCTTATCAAAAAAATGAAAAAAGCAGTCCGCAAGCATTATTATAATCCAAAAACAGGACTGTTCACCGGCATACTGAACGACCAGGTATCGTACGCCTCCCAGATCTGGATGGTATTAAGCGAAGTACCCACACAAAAAGAAGCCCAAAGGGCATTAAGGGCTTTGAAAACGACAGAAAATGTATGTACGCCGGGAGCACCTTACCTCTTCCATTATTATATAGAAGCCCTGATCAAATCGGGATTGAAAGAAGAAGCCAAAAAAGAAATGGCGGAATACTGGGGCGGAATGATCCACAAAGGGGCTGATACCTTCTGGGAAGTCTATGATCCCCGGAATGAATACCTGTCACCCTACAACTTCTATCCGGTTAATAGTTACTGCCATGCCTGGAGTTGTACCCCTACGTATTTCATTCGGAAATATCCGGAAATATTTCAGAAATAAGTTATATTTGTCTCTGTTCTAACTGAAATACAGAAACATTATGAAAGTAAGAAATTCTACTATTCCTCCTGATAGCCTGATAAACCAATATCTTCCGGCTAATTATTCGGACTCATTCGAATGTGAAACAGACTCGGATAAAAAGATCACGCCGGACGATATTCAGGTATCATTCTGGACAACTATGCCTGGCTGGGTGAATCAGCTGTTCAAACTACGGAATCTACTGGTAAAGCCATTCGGCTTACAAGCCGGAGAAGGAAAGATTCAGGAGTTTAAAGAATGTATCCGGTCAGGAGGCAATTGTAGTTTTGCCAGTGTCACGGACAAATCCCCACAAGAAACAATTGTTTGTCTCGACGATAAACATCTCTGCGCTTATTTATCCATCCATATAGAAAACCTCGAAGGAAATCGTAAAAAGATCAGAAGTATTACCGTTGTACATTTCCATTACTGGCTGGGATATGTTTACTTCTATACTATATGCCCTTTTCATTACCTGGTTGTCAGAAATATGCTCAGATACACATTGAAAAAGTTGATATAAGCAAGTTTGCGATTGATTTTTGAATACATTTGACCGATTACTGAAACCTTATTACTACAGGATTATATTCCTTTGCCAACGAAAAAATGAAAAAAACAACAGATAGCTTTAAGGGATAACCCTCCTTTTTGAGTCTGACTAATATATCAACAAATCTATATATCATGAAAAATGTGTTTTTAATGTCTATCTTATTATCGGTCTTATTCGGTGCTTGCCACAGGACTTCTCAAAAGAATGCCGCTACGGTAGCCGATGTTACCACCATGCAAAAAAGCGAACTGTTTATGATATTGCCGGACGATTGCCCGACACCCGACGGTATGGCTATTGCCCCGAACGGTGACCTCATCCTGGCTTGTCCCAATTTTGCAGATCTGTCAAAACCGGCCTGCCTGATGCAGATTACCAAAGAGGGAAAAATCAGTAAATGGATGGATGTGCCCGTATTACCGGAAACGGGGTGGGCCGCACCCATGGGAATCACTTTCGATGACGAGGGTAACCTTTTCATTTGCGACAACCAGGGATGGAGCGGAGCCGAAAAGGCCAAAAACAAAGGGAGAATACTCTGTTTAAAATTAGACGGGTATAAGCTGAAAGAAGTTATTGAAGTAGCTTCCGGCATGGAGCATCCGAACGGAATCCGCTTCAGGAACGGGAAATTATATGTAACCCAAAGCTCCTTGTCTTCCATCCAGGACCCGTCCGGTTTGCTGGTCAGCGGTGTATATTGTTTCGATAAGAATGATAAAAATATAAAGATCACCAATACCCGGGAAGATAAAAACCTGATCACCACCGTCATTACCAAGAACAAAGATGTACAGTACGGACTGGATGGCATCGTGTTCGATAAGGAAGGTTATTTATATGTAGGCAACTTCGGTGACGGTACTATCCACCGGATAACAATGGATGGCAACAGCAATGTAACCAGTAATGAGATCTGGGCACAGGACCCTTCACAGTTACGTACCACCGACGGGATGTGTATCGATGACGACGGAAATATCTGGGTAGCCGATTTCTCCGAGAATGCTGTCGCCCGCATTGATAAAGACGGTCGTATTCAGCGTATCGCCCAGAGTCCGGATTGCGACGGAAGCGACGGCGGACTCGACCAGCCGGGAGAACCGATCGTATGGAACGGCCAGGTAATCGTTTCCTGCTTCGATATCGTAACAGGCCCCGACAAAGTAAATACCGGACACGACAAGCCTTTTACACTAGCTAAATTGCAACTTAACTAACAGATTAACCATAATATCATGAAACACTACTTATCTACATTTGCCGGATCGGCCATATGCGGAGGTTTTGCTTTCGGCATCTGGCCGGAGCTTTGGAAGACCTACGGCCTCATGGGAGGATGGCTGGCGGCTACACTTATCATCGGGATCATGTGGTACATGAACCATTACAACGGAGCCATATTAAACCCGGAAGGAAAGATATGGCTGGACCAGGGATGGTGTATCGGTTCCGCCGGTATAGCCTGGGGGATCGTCCGTTTCCAGGGCGACATCACACAATTCTTTCTGGCGGCTCCTACCCTGCTTTGTTGTCTGATCGGGGGAGCTTTGGCCGGTCTGACTATCTGGGCGATGCGTTCGTGCGGTAACCGCCTGTCAAAAGAGGAGGAGGCAGTATGAGCGAGTGGTTACAGACTTACAATGAACTGTTCGGCATGTACAATGCCGGTATCATCACCAGCATATTCGGTTCTTTCGCCGTCACATTCACGGTTATATTCTGCTGGCCTAAACTGGTCAGGGACTTTGGAGCAAAGGGAGGCTTTATCGCCGCCGCATTAATCATAGGAACGTTCTGGCTCGTCAACCATAAATTGCCCGGCTTCGGTTTCTCCACCGGGCTGGCTCCGGATGCAAACGGACTGCCGATGCAATTCAGCCTGATCCATCAAGGTGCACGCGGAAGTGCCCCCTGGGTAGATATGGGTTGGGCCATTGCGATGGGATTTGTGGTTTGCGATACGCTCTGCGCCCCGAAAGGCCAGCGTCTGGGCTTATTGAAAGAAGCATTCCCGCGCTGGGTGGTTATCATAGCCGGAGGGATCGTTGGAGGTATTCTGGTCGGACTGACCGGATATACGAATGCTGCATTATAAATAATATTCTATAGACCATGTCAAAATACGTTATTGCACACGACTTAGGCACGAGTGGCAACAAGGCGACTTTATTCAACGAAGAAGGTATGCTGGTCGCCTCCTATGTAGCCTCTTACCGTACCGATTACGCTGCCGGCAACCGGGCGGAACAAAATCCTGCGGATTGGTGGAAAGCGATCGTTGAAACGACCCATGCGCTACTGCAAATCGTTTCGCCGGATGATATTGCCGGGGTTGCCCTGAGCGGACAAATGATGGGCTGTTTATGCGTCGATAAAAAAGGAAATCCGCTTTATCCCCACCTGTTGTATTGCGATCAGCGTTCGCAGGAGGAGGAAGCGTTCCTGGCCGGAAAGATCGATCCGCTTCATTTCTACGAGATAACAGGCCATCGCATCAGCGCCTCTTATTCGATAGAAAAGCTCATGTGGATACGGAAACATCTGCCGGAAGTATTCGCGAATACTTACAAGATGCTCAATGCTAAGGATTATATCAATTTCCGTCTTTGCGGTACGATTGCCACCGATCCGTCGGATGCATCCGGTACGAATGCCTACGACCTGAATCGCTGGGCCTGGAGTGAAGAGATCATCGAGGCAGCCGGACTGGATATTTCGCTGTTCCCGGAAGTACGTTCCTCCATCGACGTGATAGGCGAGGTAACGGAAGAAGCAGCCAAAGCTACCGGACTCCGGAAAGGGACACCGGTCGTTTGCGGAGGCGGCGACGGCAGTTGTGCCGGAGTAGGCGTTGGCTGCGTAGCTCCGGGAACATCTTACAACTACCTGGGATCTTCCTCATGGGTAGCCCTGACTGTAGAAAAACCTGTTGTCGACGAACAGCGGCGCACGATGAACTGGGCGCATGTCGTTCCGGGCATGCTTCATCCGTCCGGCACCATGCAGACGGCAGGAGCTTCCTATAACTGGATGGTTCAGCAACTGTGCCAACAGGAACAGGAAGAAGCCAGACAAAGGAAAGGAAATGTATACGAACTGATCGACGAACAAATCCGGAAATCACCGATAGGTTCCAACAAGCTGCTGTTCCTACCCTACCTTATGGGCGAACGTTCCCCACGCTGGAACGTAAATGCCAAAGGAGCCTTTATCGGACTGACCGTAGGACATACGCATGGAGATATGCTTCGTTCCGTCATGGAAGGTATCACCTTGAACCTGGGACTTATCGTGAATATATTCCGTAACCACGTGCCGGTTGAGAATATGACCGTGATAGGCGGCTGTGCCAAAAATCCGATCTGGCAGCAAATGATGGCTGACATCTACCAGACAGAAATAAAAATACCGAACTATCTGGAAGAAGCCACCTCGATGGGTGCCGCTATCCTGGCCGGTATCGGAGCCGGACTGTTCAAGGACTTCAGCGTAACCGACCGCTTTATCCATATCGATAAGAAGATCACCCCTATCCCTGCCAATGTGGAGAAATATCAGGAATTAATCGGAGTATTCGATAAAACATACGACCATTTGAAAGAGGTCTATACCGACTTATCGAATTTAAACCTATAAGAAAGAATATGAAAGGACAAATGAAAAGCGTAATCGCAACAGCTCCCGGCGTAGTAGAAATCCGGGAGATAGATATACCGGCTATCACGCCGTATCAGGCTTTGGTGAAAACCGAGATGGTAGCCTTGTGTAATGCAACCGACAGTAAACTGATTTCCGGGCATTTCCCCGGAGCAGACCAGTTCCCAATGGCTCTGGGACATGAGAATGTTGGTATCGTAGTGGAAGTCGGGGCTAAAGTTCGCAACTTCCGTGTGGGTGACAGGGCCATCGGCGGGTTGAATGCTACTTTTACAACTCCTGGATTGAACAGTGCCTGGGGAGGCTTCAGCGAATATGTTGTCGTGAACGATTTCGAAGTGTTACAGGAAGAAGGCCTCGCCACACCGGAACAGGGTTGTTGGGACAGCTTTGAAATTCAGAATGCCGTACCTGCCGATATACAGCCGGAAGAAGCGGTAATCGCTTGTACCTGGCGTGAGATAGTCGGCGCATTTAAAGACTTCCGTCTGGCTCCGGGCAAGAAAGTAATGGTATTCGGTGCCGGTCCCGTCGGGTTGAGTTTCGTCAAACTGGGCAAGTTGTTCGGCTTAGGACAGGTGGATATCGTCGATATGCTTCCCGCCAAGCTGGAACTGGCCAAACAGATGGGAGCAGACAACGGATATACTCCGGCAGAAATCGCCACCCCTGAATTTATAGCCGCTGCCAACCGTTCGTACGATACGATCATCGACGCAGTAGGTTTGCCATCCATCGTTAACTCGGCTCTACCGCTTATCAAAATGGCCGGCGACATTTGCGTCTACGGTGTAATGACCAAAAATCCGACAATCGATTTAGATCAGGCTCCATACAACTTCAACCTCTACATCCACCGCTGGCCGACCCGCTCGGAAGAGAAACGGGCCATGATCGCACTGACCGGATGGATACGTGAAGGCCGTCTGTCTGCCTCCGACTTTATCTCCCATCGCTTTAAGATTGGACAAATAAACGAGGCTCTGGAAGCCGTAAAACGTAACGAAGTAATAAAAACAGTATTAACATTCTAAACATCATTTATCATGAACGAAATAATCGCAAACTTAACAGCAGAAAAATTGGCAGGAATGATCGATCATACCTTCCTGAAACCTTTCGGCACGGCAGAGAACATCGAAAAACTGTGTGCCGAAGCACGGAAATATGAATTTGCAATGGTAGCCATCAATCCGGCAGAAGTAGAAACCTGCGTCAAACTGCTGGAAGGTTCGCCTGTTCGCGTCGGTGCAGCCATCGGATTTCCGTTAGGCCAGACGACCACCGAATGCAAAGCGTTTGAAACACGCGATGCCATCGAAAAAGGAGCAACGGAAATCGATACGGTAATTAACGTCCGCGCTCTGCAAAAAGGAAGATTGGACATCGTAAAGAAAGAAATCGAAGATATGGTAGCCATCTGCAAACCGGCAGGCGTGATCTGTAAAGTGATTCTGGAAACCTGCTACCTGTCTGATGCAGAAAAGGAGACAGTCTGCCAAATCGCCAAAGAAGCAGGTGTCGATTTCGTGAAGACTTCGACCGGTTTCGGCACAGCCGGAGCCACCGTAGAAGACGTTGCCCTGATGCGCCGGGTAGTTGGTCCGGAAATCGGAGTGAAAGCAGCAGGCGGCATCCGCGACCTGGATACGGCATTAGCCATGATTAAGGCAGGCGCTACCCGCATCGGTACGTCTAGCGGAGTCTCAATCGTAGAGGCTTACAAAGTTTCTTCCTTATGAAACATTAGTTTCACCTAAGAGAAACAACAGTTTCATCCAGAAGAAACAAATTGAAACAAAGCATCGTTTCAGTTTATTCCGGTAACCGGATTATTAATAAAGAAGGGAGTAACATGAATAACTTACACAAAATAGGAATGGGACTTATACTCGTTGTACTGGCAGCCTGTCAGAACAACGAGTATAAAGATTACCATCCCGCCGATAAGCAGGAATTTATAGCCGAAATACAAGACCGATTCAATAAAATAAAGGCTACCGAAGGGGTAGTCTCAAAAGACAGTACCGCCACCCTGATCCGGGAGGCGCATCTGCATTTATATCATCACTATCCCGTCTATTACGACTGGTGGCTACAGGATGGAAGCAATGTGAAATGGTTTGACGGGACTTTTTCCGGTCAGATCAGCGAACGCCTGCACAAACTACAGCTGGAAACAAAAGTAACCGATACCCCGGAAAGCATCACACAGGCTTTGTCTTCCTATCTCGACGCCTGTACGAAAAGAAGAGAGCAGCGGCTGGCTTCATTTATAAAGAACACTCCCGAAGTTGTGTTTACCAAATTCCGTACGCTGCGTCCGTCTTTCTTTGCCTATACGGAAGGTTTGTCCGATGCCCGTGCGGAATGTAATTTCTTTGCCGGGGGAGAATTGGCATCTTTTAAGATGGATGGTATCTGGGCAAAAGAAGAAACCTTGCTGAAAGATACAGCCGGCGTTTTCCGTGATCCGGACGTACATTTCGACGGAAAGCATATATTATTTGCATGGAAGAAGTCACAGAAAGAAGACGACTTCCACCTGTACGAAATAGAAATGCCCTCCCGGAAACTGAAACAGATCACTTCCGGCCTGGGATTTGCCGATATAGAGCCGATCTATCTGCCGGACGAAAATATCCTGTTCAACTCGACCCGCAACGGTAGTGCGGTAGACTGCTGGACCGTAGAAGTCAGCAACCTCTATCTTTGCGACCGCGAAGGTCGTTATATGCGGCAGGTCGGATTCGACCAGGTGCATACCTCCAATCCGACACTGCTCGACGACGGCCGCGTTGTCTATACCCGTTGGGAATACAACGACCGTGGCCAGGTATTTATGCAACCGCTCTGCCAGATGAATCCGGACGGTACCGGACAGGCTGAGTATTACGGAGGAAACAGCTTCTTCCCTACCACGGTCACACATACCCGCCAAATCCCCGGAACACGAAAGGTGATGGCAACCATCCTCGGTCATCACACTCCTCAACACGGTAAATTATGCATCATCGACCCTGAAGCCGGACGCGATGAGAACGAAGGTGTCATGTTGGTTGCCCCGCTCCACAGGCCGGAAGCTGTAAAAGTCGATACCTACGGACAATTCGGCGACCAGTTCCAACACCCTTACCCTTTGAATGAAGAAGAGTTTCTGATTTCCTATACGCCGCTAGGCTACCACGTAGGCCATCCGATGGAATTTGGTATCTACTGGATGACACCGGACGGAGAACGCGAACTATTGGTTTCGGATGCCAGCATATCCTGCAATCAGCCAGTTCTGCTAGCCGAACGTGAACGTCCTTTCGAGCGTGTAAACAATGTGGACTACACGAAAGAGGAAGGTGTCTACTATATGCAGAACATTTACGAAGGAAACGGTTTGAAAGGCATCGAGCCGGGAACGATCAAGAAACTGCGGATTGTCGAACCCATCTACCGCGTAGCCAGTATCGGTGCCGCTTATGGCTTTGATGCGGGGGGCGGCGGACATGCCTTTTCCCCGGTAGGAGTCGGCAATGCCAGCTGGGACGTAAAACGGATACTGGGAACGATAGATGTGCAGCCGGACGGTTCGGCCTTCTTCAAAGTGCCTTGCCGCACACCTTTATACTTCCAGGCATTGGATGAAAACAACCGCGTTGTACAAACCATGCGTAGCTGGTCGACTTTGCAGCCGGGAGAAACACAAAGTTGCGTAGGATGCCATGAACATAAAAATACGGTTCCGGTAGCTTCGCATCCGGTATCTATGGCGATGAATACCGGTATCCAAAAGATCGAGCCGGAAGGAATTGGCGACCGTTGCTTCAGCTACATCAAAGAGGTGCAGCCTATCTGGGATGCTCATTGCATATCCTGCCATGACGGGGTGAAAAGCAAACTGAGCCTGAAAGGCGAGTTGAAAGTAGTCGACCAGCAGACCAAGCGCAAGTTCTCAGACTCTTATCTGAGCCTGACGCATGCCCGCCAGATGACGAGAGACAACGACTCTTGGCAGGGAGATGCTCATCACCCGGAAGTAAACTGGATAAGCAATCTGTCCGAGCCGACGTTGCTCGCCCCTTATTTTGCCGGTTCCAACACAAGCAACCTGATCAAACGGCTTGAAAACGGGCACGGCGGATGCAACCTGAGCAAGGAAGAAATGGAAACGATCGCTTTATGGATCGACCTGTGCGTACCGTTCATCGGTGATTACCGGGAAGCAAACAACTGGACACAGGAGGAGAAGGATTATTATACGTATTATGAGAAGAAGCGGGAAACATCCCGGGCTGCCGAGAAAGAAAACATCCGTCAGTATCTTCAATCGCTAAAAGCAAAGAAGTAAAGATTATGAAAATAAACTGGACTTATATAGCCTGTCTGTGCCTGGCTGCCCTGACAGGATGCAACGGGAATGATGTTTTTGCTCCGGATCATATATGGAGTGCCGGAGAAGAAGGCGGACTTCTGGTGACAAACCGGGAGAAAAAAGAAATATGCCTCATCGATACCCGTTTAAAGAATACAGGTATCAAAGTGACATTGCCAACCGCCGCCAACGACCTGACGGAAACGCCCAACCGGCATATCTGGGTGGTGTGCGACGGCGTTGGGGGTTCTTTATGTGAGCTGAACGGAAAAGACCTGTCCGTTATCTCTCAAACAGCCTTGGGACACACCCCTTCTGCCCTCTTGTTCAACCGGCAGACAGGTTCTTTATGGACAACCCAACGCTTCAACAACGAACTGTGGGAAGTATCTCCGGAAACCAAAGAGGTGTTGAACCGGATTACCGTAGGCCGCGAACCGGTAGACATCGTTTCATTCGCTGGCGACAGCTTATTGCTGGTTGCCAACAACCTGCCGGAAATGTCATCGCTCACTTATCCGATTGCCTGCCAGTTGGATATTGTCGATGTAAACAATAAAAAGGTAGTGAAACGCTTACAGCTTCCAAACGGTTCCACAGATGTAAAAGCATTGGCTACGGACAGCAAAGGCGATTATGCGTATGCCGTTCATCTGCTGGCACGCTACCAGCTCCCGACCAACCAGGTAGACCGGGGATGGATGAGTACGAATGTCCTGTCCGTCATCAATCTGCATACACAGGAAGTGGAAAACACGATCCTGTTGGACACTCCGCAGAAAGGCGCCTCCAATCCGTGGAACGTTGTCGTTTCGCCGGATGACAGTAAAATATGGATCTCTGTCTCCGGAACTCACGAACTGGTATGTGTAGACAGAACCTCATTGCATGACCGCTTGGCACGGGCAAAAGACGGCGAAAAAGTAACTCCTTCAACCAAAGATTATGCGCATATCCTAGATGATGCAGGTTTCTTATACGGCATCCGCGATTTCTACAAAACGCAGGGGAAAGGTCCCCGTGCCTTGTACGTCACACCGGATAAAGTCTATACGGCGAATTACTATACCGGAGAACTGGTTGCCTTCAACGGAAGCGGCAAAGATATGGTTTCTACCTCATTGGGTACCTCGCTCGCATCCACTCAAAAAGGGAAAGGCGATATGTATTTCCACGATGCTTCCATCGGCTTCCAGGAATGGCAGAGCTGTGCCAGTTGCCATCCCAACGATGCCCGCATGGACGGCCTGAACTGGGATTTGCTGAACGACGGCATGGGGAATCCTAAGAATACCAAGACATTGGTTTTATCCCACCAGACTCCTCCCTGTATGGTTTCCGGTATTCGTAAAGATGCAGAAACGGCTGTCATCTCAGGTATCAAGTATATCTTATTTGCTGCCTCGACCGAAGAAATAGCTCCGGCTATCGACGTGTACCTGAAGTCATTGTCACCGGTTCCGAGTCCTTACCTGGTAAACGGTAATTTATCTGAAGCTGCCCAAAAAGGGAAGGTACATTTCGAGAAAAACTGTGCGTCTTGTCATTCGGGTACTTATTATACGGATATGAAACAATACAAAGTAAACTGGACGAACGGGCCGGATAAGAACGTAAAAATGGATGTTCCCGCCTTGAACGAAGTATGGAGAACAGCTCCTTACCTGTATGACGGGCGCAGCTACACCATGCAAGAAATGCTGAAAGTGCATGGCCCCGCAGAAACACTGTCGGAAAACGAACTGAACGAGCTGGCAGAATACGTATTATCTCTTTAAGAAACAACATTATGAGACATTTTACTTATATCCTTTTTCTTTCCTGCATCCACTGCTTTAATGTATTGGCACAATGCGGGAACTTCGCCGGAGCCGATTACTCCCAGGGGATCGTTTTCATTATGGAAAACAACAAGATCGTCTGGCAACATGAGGCTCCGGAATCGAATGATCTCTGGGTACTTCCGAATGGGAACTTATTGTTTTCGGTTGGCAAAGGAGTGCTGGAAGTGACCCGGCAAAACGATACCGTCTTTTATTATGCTTCGGAAAGTCCCGTCTTCGCCTGCCAGCGTCTGAAAAACGGGAATACTTTTATCGGTGAATGCAATGCCGGACGCTTACTGGAAGTTTCTCCCGGGGGGAAAATCGTAAGTGAGGTATGCATCCTGCCGGAAGGTGTCTCAGACGGAACATTTGCCTTTATGCGTAATGCCCGCAAACTGGATAATGGTAATTATCTCGTTGCGCATTACGGAGGGGAATACGTCAAAGAATACAATTCAAAAGGAGAAGTGGTCTGGCAGGTACAGGTCCCCGGCGGTCCCCATTCTGTGATCCGGCTGCCGAACGGCCACACACTGGTCGCCGTAGCCGATAAGACACAGAATCCCCGCATTGTCGAATTAGACAAAAAAGGCAACACCGTATGGGAAATATCGAACAAGGACATTCCCGGAGAGCCTTTAAAGTTTCTGGGAGGCATGCAATATTTCCCTGACGGGCGCTTGCTCTTCACCAACTGGGTCGGGCATGTAAATCCGGAAAAACGGGATCATCTGTTCCTGGTAGACAGGGATAAGAACGTTCTATGTACATTAAAGGATCAGGAAGGGATACAAACCATGTCTTCCGTATTCAGCCTGGATGAAAATACCGGTTCGTTTCATTAAGGCACTTTCTAATTCGTTGTTATTCAAACAATCATTCAGACAACAGCTATATGAGAAAATTATTTTTTATATCCTTATTCGGGATCGCATCGCTTACAGCCTGTCTGGCCGATAAGCCGCTACAAACAGAAAATAAGACCTATAGGAATCCTGTCATCGATTACAGTCTTCCGGACCCCAGCCTCATCAAAGCCGATGACGGTTACTTTTACGTGTATGCAACGGAGAATATCCGTAATCTTCCTATCCACCGTTCCAGAAACCTGGTAGACTGGGAAGAAGTAGGTACTGCCTTTACAGACGAAACCCGTCCGACTTTCGAGCCTAAAGGCGGTCTGTGGGCACCTGATATCAATTATATCAACGGGCAATACGTTTTATATTACTCCATGTCCGTCTGGGGTGGAGAATGGACCTGCGGTATCGGAGTCGCAACTGCCGACAAACCGGAGGGGCCTTTTACCGACCGGGGGATGATGTTCAGGAGCAATACGATAGGTGTGCAAAACTCCATCGACCAGTATTACATCGAAGAGAATGGCAAAAAGTACATGTTCTGGGGAAGCTTCCGGGGAATTTACGGGATAGAGTTGTCAGACGACGGACTAACTCTGAAGGAAGGAGCAGAGAAAAAACAGGTAGCCGGTACAGCTTATGAAGGAACTTATATTCATAAACGTGGCAAATATTATTACCTGTTCGCCTCTATCGGCAGTTGCTGCGAAGGATTAAAAAGCACCTATACAACCGTAGTCGGCCGTTCAGAAAACCTGTTCGGTCCTTATGTGGACAAAAAGGGGCAACCGATGATGGAAAACCATCATGAGATACTGATTCGCGGAAATGAGGCTTTTGTCGGTACGGGTCATAACTCGGAAATAGTGACTGACAAAGCCGGAAACGACTGGATGCTTTATCATGCGGTGAGTAAAGAAAATCCTACCGGACGTGTTCTGATGCTCGATCAGGTCAGATGGGTAAACGACTGGCCGGAGGTAACCGGCTCTACCCCCTCACTGGAGGCTGAAATCCCTGTATTCTAAATACTGAAAAAGGATAAGGTAGCACTATAGACTCAGATGTATCAACATTATAAACCTACATCTATCAGCACTATAGACTTACACCAGTCAACACTATAGTGCTACCTTCCTCACACAGATATGCTACTTATTTCTGCCGCGTACCTTCTATTACCTCCCGGTTGATTTGTTTAACCTTATCCAGATTCATCTTCTCAACCCAACGATCATAAGTGACCAACCCGTTTATTTCGTGCTCCACATCCGTCGTCTGCGTGTAAATAGCCGTACTCAAGCCAAAGTATTTAATCATTTGCTCCAATTCGTTAAGCATAAGTATATATGTATCGGTCAGTACCTCTTTGTTCAACATCATTTCATAAGCATCATTCCTTACAGGCCATAAATGATCCCTGACAAATAATCCTTTCCCTCCGAACTCACCGAGAGACGCAGCTCTTTTCTCATCCGGACGAGGCATTGCCTTCGGCTCTATTTTGCCGTAATGATGCATGTCGACGAAATCACCATTACCCGGATCGCCATAGGCCGGCCGGTAACCCGGAGCATAATTATAACCGGACAGGCCATTGACCAGGCGGCTCGGATCATACTTTTTCACCCAGGCTGTTATATCAGTAACCTCGAACGCTCCCCAGTTTTCATTAAAAGGAACCCACATCACAATGGAAGGTGAACTGATATGCTGATCGATCATTACTTTCAATTCTTCGCGGAACTGCTTACGTACAGCAACAGAATCGGTACCATCCGGTTCCCAAAGATTAGGCATATCCTGCCAGACCATCAATCCCAGGCGGTCACAATGATAATACCAACGCTGCGGTTCCACTTTTATATGCTTACGGATCACGTTAAAACCGGCCCGTTTGGCTAATTCTATATCATACAGCAATGCTTCATCCGTCGGAGCCGTAAAAATACCATCCGGCCAATATCCCTGATCCAGCAACCCTATTTGAAAAACAAACTTACCGTTCAATAAAGGGCGGTTTACTCCATCCACCTTTCCTAAAGAAACGGAGCGCATTCCAAAATAAGAATCGACTTCATCCACTACTTTACCTTTCGTATTCTTCAGCTGTAACTTTAAATCATACAAAAAAGGATCTTCAGGAGTCCAGAGACGAGGGTTCTGTATGGGAATATAAAACTTACCATTAACGGTTCCTTCCGCTTTCGCTATTTCCTTTCCACCATCTTTTGCTACTGCTGAAACTTTTAACCCGTCATTATCTGTGTTAACAAGCACCTCCAAACGGTTGTTCTTCAGATCGGGGATCAGCTTGATCCGAGAAACATATTGTTTTTCTACAGGCTCTAACCAGACTGTCTGCCAGATACCGGACGTAAAAGTATAATCGCCACGCGGCCCGTTTTTACCGGATGCTGCCTTTCCATCGTTAGGATCATAGGCACCGACCACAAGAGTATTTTCACCCGACTTCAAAAAAGCAGTAATATCAAAAGTAAAAGCATCATATCCTCCTGTATGTGTGCCCACTTTCTTTCCATTCACAAACACAGTCGAAATACGGTCTACCGCACCAAAATTCAATAAGACATTCTTTCCTTTCCAGGCTCCGGGTATAGTAAAACTTCGACGATACCATAGACAAGTACCCCCTTTGCGGGCAATACCTGATAATTCTGCCTCCGGAGGGAAAGGAACCCTGATTTGTTCCGGCTTAACGGGGAATGTCGGGACAGAAGTTGCCGACACCGGGTCCTGTAAGTCTTTTCCACCCATATAATCCCATACACCATTCAAATTCAACCACTCCGTCCTCACCATTTGTGGCCGCGGATATTCCGGCAAAGGAACAGCAACTTCCAATGCTTTATCGGTCCAGGGAGTTGGTAATGTAAACTTTTTCGGGCTTTGCCCTTTCATAGTAATCCCTCCCCCTAAAAAGAAACAGAAGAGAAAGCAAATAAACACAACTTTTTTCATGATATTGTTATTTAATATAAGTAAATGAGATCTAGAATGAGATAATTGCCTGAAAGTTCAATGGGTCAAAATTAATAAGTAAATCCCACTTTCTATATCATTGTATAAATATTTCTATATTGAAAAATATAAATAGCCAAAGGCATGTACTTTCATAACTATATATTTTGAGGTCATAATAAAAAAAGGGTGCATCATTATCTAATGACACACCCCTCCTACAAAGCAATTTATTTTACAGCAAGTTCGAAGACCTCCGAATAAATAAACTGGTCAGCTCCTTCTGCCTTAATACCTATACGAGCATACACTTTTCCTGTACGATTCTTTGCATTCTCCAAAGATTTTAGCTGTGATGCATCGGTTATCGCGAATGAGAAGTTTTTATTCCCGGCAGACTTATCTTCAGAATAGTCCATACGTGCGAAATTCGTCTGCTCATCTACAAACCGGGTAGAACTAATAAACACACTTTGCGTATTTATCGCTGCATCAGAAATAATCTGTTTTACAGCACAGGTAGCCGATAAATTAGTTCCATTCAGACTGATTGCAGCATTTTCTATCATAAAATAAGGAGTCACATAGATCTTGACTTCGGTACTACCCTTCAGTGTAAAATCGACTGTATCTTTTTTTACTTCAGATATCTGTACCGTTTTCCAGGGACCATTATTATTGTTTGTAATCATATGGTAATCACCGTCAAAAAGAATGGCTTCAAACTTAGCATCCTGGTCGGCATACAACGTTATACCATCTGATAACTGCCAGCCATACTGATATAACGAGAGTTTTATGGCTTCTCCGGTACCTTTCACCTGTAAAGGATGTTCTACGCCACCGGCATCTTTGTACAGGATCTGGCCATACAACTTGGATTCGGGAGCATCGTAATTATCCATACCACAACTAGTGGCAAAAACAGCCAACAACAATAATGAGGCTATATTATATATTATCTTTTTCATTCTCATTACCTTTTAATTAAGATTGATACGGATTCTTCACCATCTTAGGATTCCTGTTAATCCAATCCTGGTTAATAAAGTTATAATAATTCTTCGGTTGAAAATAACGAGGATACGGAGACATATAAGTTGTTGTAGCATCAAAAACCCATTTCAAGTCATTCGGATCGCCCACCTGATCAATCTGATAAGGGAACAATACACGATGAATGGCCGTCGAGGTGTTCTCATTGTTATCCCAAAGCTTATCAGCCAGTCTCCAACGTTTCAGATCATAGAAACGATGGTTTTCAAAAGCAAACTCCACACGATTTTCACGAACAATATCATTCAGTGTGATAGTTCCGTTCAACGGCTGGATACCGGCACGTTCACGAACTGCATTCAAATAACGGCAAGCATTATCCTGATCGTTCATTTCCATGGCAGCTTCAGCAGCAATCAGATACATTTCCGATACACGGAAACGAGGGAACCATACTTCAGAACCACGGCCACGGGTGGTTGCACCGACAGTTTCATCCATAAACTTTCTGACAAAGAAACCTGATTTGTTTACATATTGGTCGTCACCGGTAGTCATCGGACCATTTACCGGAGTAATGATCAAACCTCTTGAAGTCACATCCTGTCCACGTTTGCCATGATAGCTTTTCCATTCACCGCTCTCATTACGTTTAACACCTGCGCGTAATACGACTTCCGAACCTCTGAAAGAAGAACCCGGTACTATTACAGTTGCAAACAAACGAGGATCTTTATCCTTGAACAGGTCTATTGCCTTATCGTAAGCGATATAGCTACCGTCAGAATTTTTTATATTCAGTTTTCCATCACGATTACCGATGTATTCGAAATCTTCCACCAGATTTAGTACCGGGCCTAAATACGCCTGATCGATATCTTCGGCATGCGATGACGGAACATTATCGCGAGTCCATCCCTGATAATTGGACGGACCTTTATAATCACGTGCCCAAATAACTTCGGTATTATTATCTTTCAATGTAGTTGCAGCATAGAAATTATCTGCTTTATCAGATATATTATTCTGTAACACATACACACCTCCATCAATCACAGCTTTCGCAGCATCATATGCTATCTTATAATATTCAGAGGCTTTAGATGCCGGAATACCGACTTCGCTACCCGGAGTAGAAACAGGATTCTCCATTTTGTTATTATAATTGGCAATAGAACCGGCATAAACAGCAGCCCGAGCTTTTAATGCCAACGCTGCCCATTTGGTTGCACGGGCTGAATTTTTGGAAGCTTCAGATGGTAACATTCCATCCGCTGCGATTTCGGTACATTCTTTAATAACGTAATCATACAACTCTGCTTCTGTCGAACGAGGATATTGTAAAGTAGTGATATCCATTCCCGATTCATACGAAAACACTTCGTCGCCAACAATCGGCATTCCTCCCATACATCTGCACATGCAGAAATAAGTATAGGCACGCATAAAACGAACTTCACCGCGAAGCTGGTTCTTTCTCTCTTCAGATATTACATCTGTATTATTCAAGCTGGCCAAAAACTGGTTGATATTGCGTATCAATCCGTAATCATAAATACGCCAGTGATCGTCACCAAAAGTACGGAATAAATCAGGACCTCCGCTCGAACGTAAAGCCTCGTCCAGACAAACATAAGAACCGGCATCTGTTATACGTTGTCCCCATTCCATACGACCATAGAAGTTAGCCAAAACAGAGGTAATCATTTTTTCATCACTAAACACCTGTTCATCAGACAAGATACGGTCCGGATCCCGATCCAGAAAATCGGAACATCCGCAAAATGCCAATGTAAAAGCCAAACAGGCAGAATAAATATATTTCTTTTTCATACTAATTAGAATTTAAGAGTAAGACCTAAATTAATAATACGTGTTGTAGGATAAGCCAGACCTGCCGAATTCTCAATTTCCGGGTCTATACCATGAGTATTGGTCAGAGTCAGTAAGTTCTGTCCTGAAACATACAAACGTAAATCAGTAATAAAAGCTTTAGCCAGTATCGATTTCGGTAATGAGTAACCGAATTCAAGATTTCGGAGCTTCATATAACGTACATTATGCATCCAGAAATCACTCTTCCAATAGTTACTGTGTCCTGAATTCCCGATCAATAAAGTCGGATATTTACCCGGGATCAAAGCACTGTTCGAATCTGTAATATCAGCTAAATGCCAGGTATCTTCCATATAATACTGTGCATTATTACCTCCGTCATGGAACGGATTACGTTGCTCATAATCCTGATATCTACTGTTCAAACCACCACCTGTCAAGTCGAATGCCAAGTCAAAACCTTTCCACTGGAAGCTGAAGTTAAGACCAAAGTTTACAATGGGAGTACCACCTTCTTTATATCCTAAAGGACGTTCATCCATACTATTAATTACACCATCACCATTCTGATCGACATATTTAATATCTCCCGGGCGAATTGTTTTATTACCCTGACGGTCATTATCAATCGGCCAGGCAGCAATTTCCTCCCAACTCTGGAATTGTCCGTCAGATTCCAGCATCCAGTTCAGGTTGCCATAACGTTCATCAATAGAATTACGATAATAATGCCATGAGTTACCGAAACGAGGTTTATACTGATTCCAATCCAGGAAACGTGAATAAGTCATATTCACTCCGATCGAATAATAAAAATCTTCTACATTATCATTCCACCGGATAGACAGGTCATAACCTGTATGCACGTCTGATTTCAAATTTTCATAAGGTAAATCAAAACCTGCTTCAGCCGGGATCAACACATCATAACGACGATCAGGCAAACCATCACGTGTACGACGGAAATAGTCAAACTGACCGGACAAACGATTATTAAGGAACGAAACATCAAAACCGATGTCCAGTATTTTAGCTTTTATCCATGAGATAGTTGTAACGGGCAGACCACGGGGAACAGAGCCGACAACATAAGCGCCGTCAATAGTCGAACCACCATCTTTGTAATTGTATCCTCCCATATAATCAAATGCGCTATAATAGTCTTTATTATCACCATCTTTTCCCAGATTATCATCACCCAACAAACCATAAGAACCACGGATCTTAAAGTCATTTACGATATTCGACAACTTACTGTCTTTCCAGAAATTTTCTTCTGAGATACGCCATCCGGCAGAACCTGATGGGAAGAATCCCCAACGGTGATTAGGCGGGAATTTCCAGGAACCGTCATAACGTCCGGAGAATTCTAACAGATATTTAGATGCAAAATCATAATTGGCTCTGAAAGTATAACCCAAGCGGGCTTCCGTTCTATTACCATAATCATTAAATTCAACAATTTCATCTACATCTATTAAATGTAACGTATTGGATGTTGGAGTTGAATGGATAAAATGTTCCGGCTGATCGCGTTTAATAGACTCCATACCTGCCATTACATCGATATGATGATCGTCAAAACTTTTCTTGTAATTCAACTGAATATTTGTCGTAATATCCTGGACTCTTTTGATCGTTCTGTCCCGGTAAGGGTTATGCATACCATCCACAATGATATATTCATCCTTATCTTCATCATAACGATACAGGTCCCATTCGTTTTCCTGGTTATTCTGTTCACGCTGACCATAGTAGAATCCGAACTGAGCCTTTGCCGTCAATCCGTCGATAATCTTATATTCACCATTGAATGTAAGTTGCATTACACGCCAGTCATCCTGATATTTACCGGAAATATCATAATTCAACAGACCGAAATTCACATCCTTATTACCGGATGTTAATGCCGGATATTTAGGATTATCGTTTGCAAATGGACGAACTGTCGGAAGATTTCGGTAAGTACCGAATACCGGCAACCAATAGTCGTCACCACCCGGAACACCCGGATTGACACGCGATTCGATACGTCCGTTCATAGATGCACTCATTTTAAAACGTTCGGTAATCTGAGCATCAATATTCATCTGCGTATTATATCGTTTGAAACCGCCATAATTACGGATCATAGCATCCTGGTCGATATACCCTAAAGAGAAATAATAATTTACCTTATCAGATCCACCGGATACATTGGCTGAAACATAAGACTGAGGAGATGTTTCCCAGATGAAATCATACCAGTCAAATGATTGATAACCCTTCTCTGTTCCTTGTTGCCACTTACCCAAATCTTCCATCGTGTACTTACGGTTCTGTTCTTCCACTCCTTGTAACGTTTCCGATTGTATCCAATTGGAAACATAGGTAGCAGCATCCGCGGGTTTTGGGAATGCAGATGCAGACTGCCAGCCATAACGTGCGTTGATAGTCACCGTATTCTTTGTATTTCTGCGACCTTTCTTCGTTGTTACAACTACTACACCATTGGCAGCACGTACACCATAGATAGAAGCAGAAGCATCCTTCAATATAGAGATCGCTTCAATATCATTAAAGTCAATATTATTAAACTGCCCTTCATCCGTCTGGATACCATCTATTACATACAACGGAGTACCCATATTACGAATCTGAAGACCGGTACTTGCACCCGGACGACCATCCGTCTGACGGGAGTTCACACCAGCGATCTTACCAACCAATGCACCCGAAGATGTAGAGGCAGAAGAACGGGCTATATCTTTGGAGTCAATTAAAGAAATTGCACTCGTCAGAGATTCTTTCTTTTGTGACATACCGAAACCGGTAATAACAACTTCATCCAAAGCCTGTGCATCTTCTCTTAATGTTATATTTACAGTTGAACCTTTAACAGGTGTACGCTGAGTTATATACCCGATAAACGAAACTTCCAAAGTTGCATTTGGAGATGTACTCAAAGAAAAGTTTCCGTTCATATCTGTAATAGTACCATTAGTTGTTCCTTTTTCAACAACATTTGCCCCAATTACAGGCTCTCCTAAATTATCGATAACTGTTCCTGTTATCGTAGTTTTTTGCTGTTGTACCTTTGTTGCAATTGGCTCTAATCCATTTCTGCCGGTTGCTCTCTTTTCATCCGGCAATAAAACAATCTGATTATTCGAAATCTCATAAGCTAATCCCGTCGATTTCAGAATGCTATCTAAAATACTGGCAACAGTCTGGTTCTTTGCATTTACACTGACCCGATGAGAAAAATCTATTTTATTCTCATCATAAAAAAAGGAGTAACCACTCGCTTTTTCGATCTGGTTAATGGCTTCACTTAACAATACATTTTCTAATTGAATTGAGAAAGCTTTTGCCTGCTCGTTTGAATATCCATACAAACTTGAGGCAAGAAAAAAGAGACCGACAAACAAGGGGATTCTCCAGATTTTCCCGCTGGCCTCATAAAACATTTGCTTCTTCATAAGCTCTTATTTTAAGATTATTATCGAAATAAATTAATTAATAAAAAGGTTAAAACAATATTACTTTTTCTTTCCTGTTACTTCATAGGCATTTGATTTTAAAGGTTTTACTTATTCATGATTTTCACAATATTCTTTTCATCAAAACTATACTGGATAGGATTTGTCCGAGCCATTAACCGAAGGATCTCTTCCAGAGGCTCATGCCTGATAGAAAAAGTATAAGCCTGATCTTCAGGAATAAGAGGGTCCAGTATAATCTTTACACCATACCATTTAGATAAATATTTGGATAATTCCTTAATTGATTTACGCTCAAAATGAATAGACTCATTCGCCCACATGGCAGCAAAAAGTACATCATTTTTCTTTGTTAGGATACTGCCCTGTTTTTTGGAACAGACAGCCGTTTCACCCGGTACTATCGTCTTTGAAACTGAGCCATTGCCGACAACTACAGATCCGGACAACAGGCTAACGTTTATATTCGGTTCATTATCACGTGCTGCCACGTTAAAAGTAGTACCATGTACTCTGACATCAAAATTATTACTCTTGACAATAAAAGGACGATCCGGATCCTTCTTTACATCAAAATAGGCCTCACCCTTCAATTTGACATTTCTTGTTTTATTCCAGATTGAAGCTGAATATTCCAACGTAGATTCAGTATTTAACCAAACCTGCGAACCATCAGGAAGTATTACTTTCGATTTACCTGTCAGAGAAGAATAGGTATAAACCGGCCCTCCCTTATATGTTTCAAGAGAGATATATCCGGTTAAAGACAATAAAGCGAGGATTAAAATACATGCAACCCCGGAGAACCAGCGAAAAGAAGCCTGCGAGAATTTTATTATTCTAGGTTCATCTTTCTTCATGCGAAGCTCCATCTTTGCCCACAAAGCATCCACATTCGATTCAAAAGTTGTACCTTCTTCTATAATAGCTAACCAAAGAGATTGTAAATCTTTATATACGGAGAGATTCTTCTCGTCAGCAAGCCACCGTTCCAAATCAAGTTGCTCTTCTAACGAGATTTCATGTTTAAATCCCTTTATTATAATATCCCAAGGTATGTTTCTATCCATTTTTTGCATCTTATACATCGTGAGACTCAAAAAGAATAGCTACCCCCTAAAAGGATTGTATTTTTCTTTGAAAAAATTTGATCCGGGAAGATCACGGAAAGATAAATTGCTCATATTCAAAACGGTTACCAGATCCACCAGTTTCCGAATTGGATAATAAAAAAAGAAGCGTGGAAACTGTTGACATATCGATTCTGAGGCTCTGGACTGCCCCTATGACCAATATATACAACAGCCCACGCTCTTTATCTTGGTATACGCAATAACTTAGGTATATAACAAGAAAAGAGCATGAACGTTTGTTGTACCTTATCCGGTCATAGTGAAATTGTCCAGATTTCAGAATCGGATAATATCTTAAACGCTTATGCTTTACTCGTACATTGTACAGCCGGTTACGCTTTCCTTTTGCTGTACGAGGCAAAGATAAACAGAAGATTCCAATATCTACATATACTTTCTATACATAAATAATCCGTAAAGGATCAATTTCATAGCTAAAGAGATCGGTCACAACATCTATTCCGTTGTCGGAAACGATGCAATACGCAAACGGGCAGCTCCCATCGGAACCAATGTTATTTCGTCCAATGTGTCTGCTTTCGGGGCATCTTCATAAGGTAGCACACCGCATAAACCATATTCATCGATCTTCCATTCAGGAATAAGACGTCCTTTTGCCTTAAACTCCAATGGGACATTAGTCAATGTAAATGGATTATTATCAAAAGGCCATTCCTTACGCTGAACCGAGATCGGGCTGTTGAGCAGCAAAGCATAGTTCCACGGGCTTGCCGGATAGATCTCATAAGTAGGCCATGCAGAAGCATCGGCACCCTCCTGCCATTTTGAATCGCCGATAGCTGTTTGACGACTGTCTTTCTGTTGATAATCTTCGTCTATCTTTAAAGACAAGCTCAGAGGACCATAATCAACACTGACGCTATTTTTATTTACCTGCCATTGGCGATAATTGAATGTCATGGGAACCGTAAGAACGATTTCGTCTGCATCCGACCACTCACGTGTGATTTTAGCATATTTACCGCTAATCAAATCGACACCCAACTTCTGACCGTTTACGGCAATCGACGCATCTTTACACCACGACGGAATACGCAAATAAAGTGGGAATGAAACCTTTTCAGGTGTCGTCAAAGTAAAACGAATTATTTCCTCAAAAGGGTAGTTCGTTTGTTCTTTTATCGTCACTTCAGTTCCGTTTCCAACTTTAACTTTCGCCTGACAAGCATTATATAAAACAGCAGCTATTCCATTATCCGGTGTTGCATAAATTAGATTTTCGGCATAATATGGCCATCCGAAACCATGATTATGCTGGCAACAACGACTACTGAACGGATTCATGGAAAGAAACGGTCCGCTATTATCAATACCCGGATGATGATTTTTAGAGTCACTTACGACATGATTCGGACTGGTTATATAACGAAGGGCCTTATAATCCGGCATCAATGCCGCCGGATAACTATTAAATGCCACATCCTCACAGTTTTCAGCCCAATAAGGATCGCCACTGATCTGCAGCATAATTTCATCTGAAGCCATCTGTTCCACAAAACCACAGGTTTCAGTACCTTGCCGGGGATCAAAGAAGCCGATACGTGCATTTTCGTCCGCACCGAACATGCCCCCCGGTACTTGTCCAAATGCCCTGCGCACCAGGCTTTGCACATTATAGCTGGCAGCCAGCATGGATGAGTCCCCTGAAAACAGATAATAAGTAGCCGGCTCACGGAAACACTGCGCTACATTTACATTATGCCAGTTAGGCAATTGAGTCGACTTTGTCCAGTCGGCTGTATTTTTATGTATTTTTTCGCCCAACGTAAGTAAGTTCTTATCGCCCGTGTGATTATATAGCCACACGACACTCCAAAGATTATCTCCGCCACGGCTATTTTCCCAATAGCTATATAAGAAATCTTCATCCGGGACAGTAAGCAGGTAATTACAATACTTCGTCATAAAATCGATTATCCGCTCATCATTCGAATATTCATAATAAGATTGCATGATCCACAGGACAATCATATTCGGCCAAAAATCCTGTTTACCGTCATTCAGATGCATCGGACCGAAGTTACCATCTTCCCGCTGACTTTTCAAGATACCCTCAATCCAGAATTTAGCTTCATTCAGCATCTGATTATCTTCAACAATATAAGCCAGATTTGCATACCCTCGCAGCCAGTAAGGTACTTCTTCCCATCCCCACTGGCCTCCGGTTTCCAACCAGGCATTATCCTTCTTTTGCAACCAGGCACTGATCTCTCCCAGATGTCCGTTCAGACCTTCTTTTTGTAACTCCAGTTGTTGCTTCAACCATCCTTCCGGCTGAATAGTACCGGCCGGGAGTTTTATAAACTGCTGCGGCTGTAAAGGAGCCCGGTTACTTACATAAAAATCATTCTGCGTAGAAGTTGATAATCGATCGACCTGTTCCAACAAGGTATCTTGTGGAGCTGTACAGGCACCACAAATCAAAGAGAGGAACAATATACTTTTCTTCATAATACAATTATTTTATTTCCGGAGAGATAAAATTCCGGAGAGGTTATTTAATCATTTATTCATTAATTGAGGAAAGAAAAAGGTATCAGGCAAAATACTAAAACGAATGATGCCATCCTGTGCCTTTTCCTGCAAAGAGACAATAGCTGTTTGCCTGGGAGATACAACGGAGTTCGAATAATGGGTATGGAACACATAACGCATATCCCCTTTTTCATCAATAAAAACATCTCCATGACCGGTCCCGTTATGCTTCAGCAGTTTACGGCTAATAACCGGATTCCCTTCATACTTCTTCCAGGGACCATAAGGTGAACAGGAGGTTGCGTAACCTACCGCATAATCTATATTCCGGAAATCATTAGCTGAATAGAAAAAGTAATAAACACCCTCTTTCTTAAGGATAGTAGGGCCTTCAGAAACCGGCCATTCCGAATGTGCTGTATTTTCCCAGTCTTCAGTTGCAGAGAGGCATTCCCGGAGAGTGTTTTCTTTTATAGCGGTAAGATCTTCATTCAGTTCGGCAACAAACAGGCGGTTTCCTTTTGTTAGACGGACATGATACAGATAAACCTTGCCATCCTCATCAAAAAACACATACGGATCGATCTGCTTGATTTCAGCAGGTAGTTTAGCTATTTTATCCTGACGAAAAGGTCCTAAAGGACTGTCGGCAGAAGCTATGGCTATAAACTCGTCAGCCGTATAAGCCATATAATATTTCCCTTTATAACGAAAAATCTGAGGCGCCCAAAACCCCTTCGATCCAAATGAATCGCCTTTCTTTAAAGCATATCCGTCGGAAGCACCATTCGGTCCCTCCCACATTTTCAAGTCTTTGGAAGTATATACCTGAAAACCGAAATTAGAATCTCCACCTGTACCATACAGGTAATAAGTTCCGTTTTCATAAAAGATCGTAGGATCAGCCAAAGAAATATGCTGTCCACAGACAGAGGTCACTCCAACCCAAAAGAACACAAAAAGCATCAAGAATATTTTTTTCATGGCATTGAGAATTATTGTAAAACATTTTCTTTTACAAAAATAGACTCAAAAAGGCTTGATACCCCCTAAAATATAAAGTTTTTTTACCACAAATATGAATAAGAATCGCCCAAATAGACTCTAATCTTCTTAAGGGCTATCGTTATTTGTCCCTCCACCGTCTTCTCCGAAATATGAAGTTGCTGGGCTATTTCTTTATTGGTTAAATTCTCTTCGCGGCTTTTCTTAAATATCTCCCTGCATTTCTCCGGCAAAAGACATACGGCCTCTTCTATCAAACGGTACAATTCCTGGAACTCCAAATCCGAATTATAATCTTGCCCCACTTCACCGGCAGAGACATCTTCCAGATAGACAGGTATTTTTTTATCACGGATATAAGTAAAAGCCTTATTACGGGCTGACTGAAAAAGATAGGCCTTCAATGTTAACTTTATCTCAAAGCGTTCGCGGTTTTCCCATATATAAGTAAAAATATCCAATACCAGCTCCTGCGATTTTTCCCGGTCATGGATATAATAGGTAATAAAACGCTCCAATGAATCCATATACTGATAAAACAAATGCTTAAAAGCAATCTGATCACCTTGTTTTATTAGCTTTAGCAATAATATATCATCGTTGTTACTGCCCATCCTCCAAATTCATTGATTGTTTTCACTGGCTCCAAAGATACACAAAGATTCAATATTTTCTTAATAAAGGAATCTTTTATTTAATATTCACGGATTAAAGCACTAAACATCAAATCCTTCTATTACCCTTAAAGATTAGTTGGATCACATAAAAATACAAACCCTTCTGCAATTTGTAAATTGCAGAAGGGTTTACAAGTAGTGATTCCGGAGCGATCAAAACAGTTGTTAATCATTAGATTAAGCATATGCATTATCACTTTTTCCCACTGTTATTAATTTTGACTATATTCGCATTCACAACATTTACACAATTCGTTCCAAAATTCGTTCCAAATGGCAAATAAGATAAATCCGTTCCTTGTTGACAAGAGTAAAGAAACAACATCTATACAGTTTATCATTAGAAAAAACGGTGAAAGATATCGCTACACTCCTGGCATATCTATCCGGACCGAACACTGGATCGATAGCCAACGTTGGTGCCGCGAAGGTAAAAAATACCCTGACGGCTTCCTAAAAAACGAACAGATAAAAAAATATATCAACATCATAGACTCTGTATTTATCGAATTTGATAGAGAATTGATCACTCCAACCCAGCAATCATTCAAAAAAGCCGTCGATAACAAAATCGCACAAATAAATGAAGAGGCCGGCGGTGTGGTAAAAGATGAGTCCCTTTTAGTAAACTATATATCAAACTATATCCAAACTTGCGATAAAACGACTGGTACATATAAAAACTACCAGAGTTTACTCAATCACCTTATCACATACGAACAAGAGACTGGCTCTAAACTTCGTTTCTCTAGCATAAACATGGACTTCTATAATGGATTTCGTGCTCACATGCTAACTAAAACATATACATTAAAGAATGAACAACGTCATTATTCCAAAAACTATATAGGTGGTCTGTTCAAGATCATTACCAAGTTTATGAACGAATCAGTAGGCGAATTACACAACAACACTGCCTACATAGATAAAAGGTTCAAAAAAGAAAGGGAGGAAACAGATTCAATATACCTAACAAAAGAAGAGGTTCAAAAGCTTTATGAGCTAAACATTACAGCTGAAACAATTCAAACTCACTTCAAAAATGTTCGGCCATCCGGTATCGCCAGGAAAGTAAAAGCCTTAAACGACGCACGTCTTATTTTTCTTGTTGGATGCTATACCGGTCTCCGGATATCAGATTATTCACGTATTGAAGATTTCAACATTGATAAAGAACTCATTAAAATACGAACCCAGAAAACAAATAAAATTGTATCCATACCAATACATAAGAACTTCCAGACCCTATTGAGCACAACAAATGTCATGAGTATTAAGATGTCAGACCAAAAATTGAACGACCATGTTAAGGAGTTAGGCTTAATTGCCGGGATAACAGACGAAGTTAAGATCTCTAAAACAGAAGGCGGAGTTATCAATACATATACATATAATAAGAATGAATGTATATGTACACATACAGCACGTAGATCATTTGCGACCAACCTCTACTTCTCCGGAGCAGACATCTTTGTAATAAAGGATTTACTCGGACATTCTAAAATTGAGACAACGATCAAATATTTAAAAGTGTCCGTTGAAGAAAATGCCAGGAGGATAGCAGACAATTCCTTTTTTAAAGGAGAATGAAAAAGCCCGATGGAACTAACCACCGGGCACACCAGACTAAATACAATTGTGTAATCAAAAGCGTATTTGAACCCAGCTAAATATCTAAAAAAATACACGAACAAGCCAAAAGCGATCTATTTTAAGAGAAAACTAATTAACTTTGATTTCTCTGAAAATAAAAAAACTTGCTATCAAATTATTCCAATTTAAGAGATATATCATAAATTTCGCCATTTAATTTAAATTTAAAATGTTCATCATCTCGACTAATTCTTTCAAGATTACCATAATCAAACTCTTTATGATGATTGGGACATAAAATGAGTATATTATTAGGAAGTTCATTCCCCCAATCTTTTTTAGGATCAATATGCGCCCCCTCTATATAAAAACTACCATCTGCCTTTAGTATTTGAATCCCACACATCTGACAACAATAACCTCGCAGATATTTTAATTGAGATATAGTTTTATTATCTCTTTTAAATACTTTTTTATTAATTACCACTGACACTGGATCTGATACCTTCAAATTCATCAAATCATCTACGATTGCTTTTATATCTTCTTTTATAACAATCTTATCAAGACAATTCTGTTCCAAGTCATCTTCATCTTCTATTTTTGTTACATTCCTGTATTTGTAATATATTTCCCAAAGTCCGTTCTTGCTATTTTTAGTTCTATCTTTTAAACTGGTATAATATTCAAGATGTTGTTTTAATGCAGATAAAGCCTTTTGCAGTTTTTCTTCCCCGAATTTATCACTGATTTTTTGCAAAAAATAATCAGTAGCAGACAGATTCATGGTTGATTTATAACCTTCCCCATGTAACATGTCATCTAATGAGCCAATATATCGAGACGCTGTATTTTCATTTATCCCCAACTTTACCAAATTTTTCTTAGCTACATTTTTAACATATCTCTTTTGATAAAAGGCAACAGTCTCATTAAAAATATATGGGAATAAGTTTTCTGTTACTTTCTTTTTTTCTTGTTGCATATCTATAATTTTTTACCATATAATAAGAATTATGAAAACGACATCATAGACTAAAAATATAAAAAATCCCTTATTTTCACTCAAACAAATCAAATTGTTTTAACACACAAATATCTCCTAATTTTATAAGTGAATACAACTGTCTTTCTATTCCTTTTGAAAACATGTATTGTTCTATCTTTTGTTTATCTGATTCTGAATAATAACTAATTATCCATTTTACTTTGGAAATATCTATTTTAGAAACAATTGCATTCAAATACGGTAAGTCCACTGAAGAAAATGATAATCCATACGCATAAATATTAGAAATATCCGATACTTCATTTATTATTGCTCGGTTAGAAGAAATAATACCTTCTACATCTTTCATTTGTTGTGATACCTCATCTATGACATTTTTTGTTGTATCATCAATAATCGGGTCATAATTTGCATTGAACCAATCCTCTATACCTTCTGCATCAGTTAATTCCTTAGGAGGATCAAATGTTGTAGATTTCTTAATTTCGTCATAGTTACGACCATGCCCTAAAATTAAATCATCATGTTGACTTGCTCTTCCATGAAGATGGAGAATTGAATCATTTGGTATATTATATAGATCCTGGAGTGTTTCTGTATAATTAAAAGTAATAAAAAAAGCATCAGTAGTTACAATTTTCAATTTTTTATCCGAATTACCACTAGGTAATGATAAAATCCATTCATAAAATGATTCACGTACATTTTTATATAATGTAATCAACTCACTTTTAGCAGTATCAGACATAACATAACGATCTCTATCACGATAGTCCTCACTTTGAATATCAGGATATAGATCTTTCAATCCTTTTATATAAGTTTCAATATCCAATGCGCCTAAACTATTTTCAAAATCACTCCACCATTGATCATCAGTACCATAAATTCTATCCAACTGCTCTGCTACATCGTTTTTTTCTTTTGATAACCATTCATGATAATCACGGTAACTACTAGGTATTTCATGATGAAGATCAAATCCATTCCCTATTAAATACAAATTTTCCATAATAATACATTTTATATTTTAGCACAACAAATTGCTTGTAAATATAAGAAATTCAAATGATAAAAGAATATTAAAAATAATATTTATAATTTTTCTTCCACAATTAAACAACACACAACTTTTTCATGTAAACAACACCTGAAAAGCCGTCCCACTCTCACGAGTAAGACGGCCAATTACTAACTAAACTATTACTATGAGAAAAAAAACTATTTAATATTCCTGGCTATCCATAAGCCCAAACAACCGAACAGAATAACAATCAGTCCAGATAGCCAATTCGGTAAAACAGACCTCCGATCAATCAGTATATCATCAGTAACAACCTCTTTTATACCTTCATTCTTTTCTTTAATAGATATATCCGTCTTCTGCTTATCACTACTCTCTTCCGTTATCACCGATCGTTTTTGTTCGGAATGAATATCCATCTGGGTTGTCTTTACAATATATTGGTTACCGATACTGTCCGGCTTAGAAAGCTCTGTTATCGTTATGATACCGGTTCCCTGGCACTCCAGTAACTCTGTAACTGTCCGTTGAACAGATTCAATGATATGTACACTATCCTTTTGACTACTGACAGCCGTACTAACCGTTTCCGATCTGTAGTTTTGCTTTTTTGTTCCGCATCCAAACAAAAGGAACATACACCAGAGTAATACAATTCCTTTCATGGTTTTACATTTACATTGGAGAGAAACGAAGTAAATTCACTCTGTACGTCGAAGCAGGGACAAGCCTTTAACCATTCAAAAGGTTCAATCACACCGTTACCGTTTAAATCAGGTGAATAATCCCTGTGCCCTCTCACCTCTACAACAGTCGTATATTTCCGACACAACTCATTCACCAGCTCACGGATGGCAGCCTTTTGCACTTCGGTACGGGTATCTTTGGGATTTCCGGAACCATCCAGTCCACCGACATAACAAATACCTATACTGTCTGCATTATGCCCCGAAACATGTGCTCCTACTTTTTCCACCGGCCTTCCTCCGTGAACAGATCCGTCGATGTCAACAATATAATGGTAGCCGATACCGTTCCACCCGCGTGCCCGGTGCATCTTATCAATATCTGCAACGGTAAGAGACTGTCCTTCCCGTGATGCAGAGCAATGTATTATGATTTTATTTATCTGTCTCATTATTATTTCCTTCTATTTTTAAATCCAATTTTCTACGTGGAGGAATCCTCCGGCTACACTCACTATCCGGACGATCACATCGATCATGTTCCGCATCTTTAAGAGCTAGTTCAACTCCATGCCTTTTGTGTATTTCATCAAGCTTTGCAGACTGTTCTTGTCGGAGTTCAACATATAATGCATCAATTTTTAAATCACGTTGGGAAATACGATCTTCTAACCAGGTAATTTGTTTTTTTTTATTATCAATTTCTAAAGCGTCTGCTGCTGCATCCTCCTTTCGAGCATCAGTATGCCGATTCACCCATGCCCGAACAGCCCATTTCACTCCCTCTATACCACCCATAGTTCCGACGATGGTCAGTATATCTCCTAATTCTATATTCATGCTATTTAATCTCCAATTTTAGAAATTACGGGCCCACGAACCGGAGTAATACTACCTTTCCCCCATTTAGGGAACTTATCTGAATTATGCTTGATATACCGGAGACAGTCATTCATCAATTCTTCAGCAATAGAAAAAGCATCTTTATATTCTTCCTGTTTTTCTTTTAACTCCGTATGTGAACTATATTCAGACTGATTCTGCATCAATCCCACCCGTGATAGGTTCCTGTCTCCATGCTTTACTAAGCGAGCGTAAACGAAATATTTCAGTGCTTTTTCAAGACCTGAAAATATAAATTCATCATTCCCATTTTTATAGATACCACCATGAAGCAAATTATCATAGGCATCATTGGCCGGTTCTCCACCTGATCGATTGACATACCGGAGCAAATCAATAAAAAGATTATCACCTAAAGCATTTTTGATATCCTGCTGTTGGGATTCATCTATGTACACAAGTATTTTTTCAACATCAACATGCGTTGACATGGGGCGAACGGTAGTCTTTACACTATCTACGTCCGTTAATTGCTTCTTAAACGGATTGGACTTCATAACTTAAAGGGATTAATGAATAGTCGTTTGTTTGATTAACCGGATATGCAAAATGTGAAAACACCGATCGGAAACTTTGTTCCATCAGGACACGTTCGTCGATCGTCATAGCATTATAGAAGTTAAAGGCATCATTAATAATGTCGTTTGAAAACCCCAGTGCCCCGGAACGAATGCGGTAAAATACCTCCTGATTGAATGCTGCATATATTTCCTCCGCTGTTGCATCCTTTGTCACAGTAAAGTCTTTATCGAAGTTCTTGGTTGGGAACTCGACAAATTCCGGTTTTTCGTCTCCATCATCAAGCCCTACGCCTATAATTTTGCACGCTTCCGAATCTCCCTGAAAAGCCTTAAATTTTTCAGCATCAAAACCGTTCTGGTATTCGTCACCTTCAACCAGGTTTCCGTCTTTATCTTCAACCATAACTTTCTGACCTTTCCGGTAGACATACATACCCATCGGCAGGAAATTATTCCGAACATTACGATAACGGACATTTGCCAGGCCTTCATCGGTGCTAATATCAGTTATAGCACTGTCATAAACAGCCGACGGATAGACCATGAACCCATCTTTTGACACATATAACGTCTGACCTTTATAAGCTTCGATACCTCCAGCTTCCACAATTTGAGATAGTACAACGTCTGGATTGGGATTAAACACATCTGTATAGGCAATGGTACTTTTACTAGGTTTCTTGATCTTTTTCCTACCCTTCGAACAAGTCCAATCTGGGTGTATGGCGATTTCAGCGATATATCCAGCATCGTCTTCAATACCCAGTCGGCAGTCTTCAAAAGGAATATGCTCAACGCTGGTGATTTCACATAGAAGATTGTAATTTATGTGCAAAGCAAATCCACCAAACTTCGCCAAATCATCTGAGCAGAGCCTTAACAAAGCATCACATGTCTGACCTTTTGTATTTACAATAGACTTGTAAAAGATGGAATCTTTGAAGCCCGCCCCTCTAATAAATTTTGCATACCGCCCCACACAACTTTTTGCATTACTGGAAGCGCCCAATAGCTGCAATATCATCTGAGGATAGTTATTCCCTTTCCCATAACTTTGTATATCCAGGTTAGTTACATCTGCAACGGGAATACGTATTTTCGGTATTTTTACTTCATCAATTGTCATATTTCACAAGTCTATTATATCAATTAATCTACTTCCGTCTGATCCGGATTTTTTTCGCTCTCCAATGCACCGTTTTCATCTGGATCATCTGTCTTTTTCTCATTTTCTGCCTTCAATTGTTCAGATGCTTCTTTCAGTAAAAAATCAATATACTTTTTCGTTACTTTCACATCGCCAATCTTCTCAAAGGTCACAAAATGATCCTTCACAGCTTTTTTAGTCGTTCCAGCAATAAGCATTTTCTTCATATCAGCGATAGCATCCAATTCTGCCTGAGTCAATTCAACAGGGATATGATCTTTCCCTGACAACTTATCCAAGTAGTCTGCAACATCAGACTTCCATCCATCAGGTAGATGTTCAAAATACTTACTGTTTTTTTCATCCAAAGACAAAAATTCGATTGCTAACTCATCCGTACAGTTCTGATACACAATCATACGACTGGAACCAAAACCAAGAGGCATACATACACCTCTAGCTATTTGATATCTTTTTTCTTTCATACGTTCCTCAAATAATATTCGATTAGTTTTATAAAGGTTGATCAGTTCCATCAACGCGTCAAAATAGCAGTTCCTACAAGTGTATGTTATTTTACGACATAACACCTTTGTAGCGATAGAAACGAGCGTGTCCCGTTCTTGTGGTGTTTCTTTCCGCATACGGAAACGCTCGATCATATCATTTGTCAATAGTTCATCGACTCTCATAGAAAGAGGGATTATGCCGCTGCAGTTAAACTATCAAACAAAGCCTTCGTTGTTTCATAATCCGTTTTATGCAGGAACAAACCGGATTTCGGAGCACGTTCTTCTGTCAACACAGCTTTCCAACCGCCTTCGGTTTCCTCACTGTATTTGTCATTTTCTAATGTCGTTGCAGTCAAGCCCTGATAAAAACCAGAAACCTGAAATGCAGCATCTTTTGTCGTTCCTTTATGTTTATTTTCATAGACGACTACAAACGTTCCATTTGCCAAACCATCAATAATACTTTCACAAGTCTCTGGTCCGTTGTCCAGGATCACAATTGCAAACTCATTATTGAACGTATTTACATAGGTGCCAACATTCAGACTTGTCTTAGTCCCAGTAAAGGGCGTTTTTCCTGGTACAAAACATTTATAGCCCTTTTTGCCTGTTTTCAATACAAGGGATTCAAGAACATTCTTTTTCCCGGTAGAAAACACGCTTTTTGCAAAATCGATATCTGAACGATTAACAATTACTGCATTTGCTTCTAAACCACGAGTAACCGGTGTATCACAGTTGATATCAATATCTTTTTTTATTAAGCTTTCGCAATCTGCCATATTTATGAGTATTTAATGGGGTACGGAATTTCCATACCCCGGATTATTAATAAGCAGCATGAATAAGTTCATCCTCTTTGGTTAGAGTACCGATCTTACCCGTTGAATAGATATAGTTCATACGTTCTTTACGTTCGAACCACACATCTAGTTCAGAAATAGCAGAGTTACCCGGATAGCCCATAAGCAACTGACTAGGTGAAGTATATACAGCGCGATGCGGTAAATTCAACTTTGTCCCATTGTCCTGGTACTTTTTGGCGAACCGGTCAAATACAGATATTGAATAAACTTTTACTCCATCCCATTCAGACACTTTCAAGCCATCAAATAGAACCTGCCACGGCATAATCGTATTATAGGATTGTTTCGCATCCCAGGCTAAAGCATCAGCCAAAGATTTCGTACAGAAAATGGCAGATCCGTCCATTGCCTCAATACGTCCATCTGCATCCATTCGGATTTTTTCAAACAAAGATGTTGCAACACCTTTTGTCAATAATCCTGATTTCTGGGTTGCATAAGACGCAGTATCATTCGCTGAGATTTCTGTATATTGATTAGAGTTCCCGGCTGCAATAGCAAAAATGCGTTTCCAAAAACCGTCGGCCATCGTAAACAGAGTTGGATCGACACCTGTTGTCAACACACCTCCATCAGCATTATTTTTCGCATCTTTATCACCATACCAGGCAATACGCCACATCATTTTTCGCATGGCTTCTTCCAGTTTGGGTAATACGATGTAATCCATATACTCCGTAGATGTCAAATCACCAATTTCAGTACCAGTTTTCAGACAGTAATCAGCAATCGTCCCTTCCAAATCCTCATAACAGAGATTAAGAGGTATTTCCCAGTCTCCAAGTTCCCACTGCTTTTCGGCAGCCGGAATACCGACTGATTTGTAGGTCGGGTTACAACCGGCTCCCTCGTTACCAACATCATCCATTTCTCCAATGAAACCAAGGCGTTTACCGTGGACTATTTTACCCATAGAAGTAATAAACTGTTCCAGGTTTTCATCTTGGAATACAGTCATATTCAATAAATCACGCAAACTCTCAATAGCATGATTTGTCGGGGTTAATTTCGTAAAATCTAACTTAGGCATATAAACAATTTTTATTTGTTAAACTTCTTTTTACGGGCATCGCGTTTTTCAGCCAGCTTTTTATCGATCAGAGATACCGGATCACCATTTCCACCCTGAACACCTTGATTACCCTGGAAACCTCGCGCATCAGGAACATAGCTACTTGCAATTTTCTTCAAGCCTTCCAAACCTCCCATAGTTTTGACCTTGTTCAAGATCACAAGTTCATCCTGGCTCTTAGCCTGAGTACGCAAAGACGTTAGTTCTGTTTCCAACTCTGCAATTCGAGCATTGGCAGCATCCAACTCGTCATTGTTATTTTCTTCTTCCGGATCGCGTATTTCGGATATTACACCTCCTTCTACGACAATGGTACTTCCATCCGGCATAAGATGCTCACCATCCGGAGAGGCTGTATCACCGACCTGTGGATCTCCCTCCTCCCGCTCTACTGTTAATGTACTTCCGTCTGCAGTTGATAAATCAAGGGCAACTTTTTTAAATGCAGCCTCCGCATCTTCAATTTTTGCATAGCCTAACTTTGCAAGCATTTTAGCAAATAGACTCTGACTAACTTCTACATTTTCTCCTGTTTTTGCCATATTATTTATATTTGAGTGATCATTTTTTGAAGCAGATAGCGGAAGGAGAATAGTTGATACAAAGCCCAACTCTTTCGCCTGATCCATATCTACATATTTATCTTTTTCCATCAAAGATTGAAGTTGTTCCCTGTCTGCTCCTGTCCTTTCTACATATAAATCCAGAAACTTTTCATTTTCACGATCCAGATCATCCGCCATTTGACGGAGATCATTCGACCTCATCGCGCAGCCTTTGTTTGCAAGGACAAGGGGTTTATGAATACATAATTTTGAATTAGTATATCCAAATCGTTTTTCTTTTGATGCAGCAAGCAATAATATAGAAGCCATCGACGCACATTTCCCCTCAATAATTGCCGAAATTTCCTTCCCAGTAGCACGAAGTTTATCATAAATACTCCACCCCTCAGAAATATTGCCACCCTCACAATTGAGACGAATTTCAATTTCATTATCATTTTCCGGAATTGAGTCAATAAAAGCATCAACAGTTGAAAAAGACGTTCCATCTATCCCGGTCCACATTAACCGTACTACTCTTGTTTCTTCATCTACTATATCACTGTGAATCTTTAATATTGCCATATTTCAAAATTATCTTTTTGTACAAATTTATATCATATTGTATATTAAAAGAGAAAATAAAATGAAAAAGCACTGCACGAATTTTGCAGTAATAAAAAAAGGCTGTACCGAAACACGATGCAGCCTATGAAATAAACAATATAGAGTTCAAAAAGAGCGTTCCATCTTAGAAATGACTTGATACACCTTCCTTTCACTCATATTATACTGATCAGAGAGGAAAGAAACAATATAAGCCTTCTTCAACCCGTCTCTTTTTAAACGATCATATTCATTATACAAACCGACATACAGGAAATCAGATGTATTCAAACCTGCAGAATACAGTTTTTCCAACAACTCTTTATTAAAGGCTAATATCTCATGAACTTTCATATAGTCGAATTATTTTGAATCATTTTTACTCTGTCCTGAACTTCTGTAAATTCAACAACACTAACCACAGGAACCGGCATTTCTTTTAATGCTTCAACAAAAACAGCTTTCAGTTCTGCTGTATCAAAACCACCACCAGAAACCGACGGGAATATTGGAACATTTGAAAAAGGTACACCGCCCCCAGCAACATTTACCGCACTAGCGATAGAACGTAATAAAGGGTTAGACATTGAGTGTTTATTTATAATACCTTCCCCTCCTTCAGCTTCGATCAGAACCCCACCTGAAGCATGCGAAGGACCGCTGATTTCACCACCATCGGCATATTTTGGGTTCTTCTCTTTATTTACCAACTGCTTTGCTTTTGCGATATTTGTCATAATGGCTGCAATAGTTGTAGCAATTGCTGGAATATTGGCTGGGAAACCAACTGCTTGAGCAGAGGCTACCCCTTTTGCCAAAGCTTCTGCCGTACTCAAACCGATATTGAATAATGCTATAGTTTTAGCAAAAGCGGCTAAATTTTCATTGTCTTCAGCAAAAGTATCAATCATTGAGGAAAAAGCATCAGTAACAGTTGCTGCAGCTTCTATCTGCATAAGTACAAATTCATTTTCCGCATTAACCTGTGCCCGCTTTGCTTCTGTTATCATCTTCTGACTTTGTAGTACAGCATTCGTGTATTCGGCATCTGATTCATACAATGCAGCTTTAGTTGCAGCATCCATATTCACTAATAAATCATACTCTGCCTGAGCCTGTTGTAGTTTCAGATCATATTCTTGCAACGTTCCTTCTTTGGCCCGTAGAATCTTATTTTCCCATTCTAAGCGAATATATTCAGACTGCCTATCGAATTGTTCTTTCCGAAAAGCTTCGTTTTCATCTGTAATCTGTTTGTTATATGCAGCATTTATATCAGCCTCCGACTGCCGAAGTTCTTCAGCTAATTGCAAATTAGCAGCAAGTTCAGCCTGCCGGTTCTGCTCGATTAGGGAAAGACGGAGATCATGTTCCTGTGATGTACCTTCTTTGACAGAATCCAGTTGTAACTGGATACGTTCTGTTTCTTTTCTGATCAGGACCTGGATAGATTCATCAGATAATTTTTTCAAATCAGCGTCACGCTTCTGTTCTGCTAAAACCATAGAGTCATTCAATGCTTTCTTTGCTGCATCAGTTAAATTTTTCTCTGAACTGAGCTTACGTTTCAAATCTTCGATCTGCCGGTCATACTGTAAATTAATCGTTTGCCTCTGTTTTTCTATTCCTTCCTTTACCAGAGATAAAGCCGTATCTTCAGCCTGGCGGATCAACTCTAATTCTTTAGTCTGCTGAGCTTTTTTTGTTTCTAGTATTTTTCTTGAGCTCTCCTTTGCAATGGAATTTGTCTTATTTTGAAGTTCAATCTGTTTTGTATAACTATCACGTTGTTTGTCTACCACATTTTGAAACAGATCAGCAAAATCTTTCAAATCAGATACAGTACTTTCAGATAGTCCTAGTTGGGAAATTGCATCATCTGCACTCATCGCACCCTTAGATACCGCATCCAACATATCACGAACTTCTTGAGTGACCTCCTTTTGCCCCAGGATATTAGCCAGCTTCTTTTCTCCAAGTTCGATCTGTTGTTTCATGTCGGCCTGTTCCATTTCACTAGCTTGTTTTGCAGCAGCAATACGTTCTTTAGCTGATTTGGTTGTATCATCGGAAATCATTTTCAGCCGCTCAATCTCTTTTCGACTGGCAGCCCGCTGCATGTTCAACATGACTTCCTGTTTTTCCAACTGTTGACTGATATTGTTCAACTCATAAGCCAGTTTTATTTCACGCTGCAATTCATCACCGATCCCGGCAAAGGTCGCTTTCATATCCTGAGCAGCCCCCTTAAAGTCGCCGGAAAATACTTTAACCAATGCACCTCCAAATTTGGCAACTCGATCAATAATAACATTAATGGCCGCCCCTAGACCAGCCATAGCATTACTCAGAAACTCGGTCCCTTTTTGTGTCTTAGTTAGATATGCCACCAAAGACCCCAACACCACAACGATCGCACCTATCCCTGTACTGAAAAGAGCAATCTTTAATATTTTCAATCCGGCAGAAAGGAGATTTGAAGATACGGCAGCCGCTTTCTGGGCCCCGGACATTTGAGTAGTAGCGGCAGAGTTCAATTTATAATCTACTGTTAATAAACCAACCTCCTGCCGTACCTTTTTGTATAGGGGCTGAAAAGGGGTAATTACACTTTTCAAAGAGCTATTGACCTTAGAAAATATTCCAGTTTCATTAGCAGCTACTTTGATTGCCTCTTCATATCCCCCAACTGAACGGCGAAAATCACCTAAACCCTGTTCCGTTATTTTAATTTCATCATTGAGAGTTTTAATCTTCTTCTGCAAATCACGTCCTTTCGCTGATTCTCTTTCGATCTGGCTTAGATTCACATATACCTTATTCAGCCGGGAAAGTTCAGCACGCATAGATTGCAAACTACCTTCCTGATCCTCTATTGATTTGTTATTGTTCCTAATCTCCTGATTCAACAGTACATTATGTTTCCTAAGATTCTTTATCTCATCTTCATACCGTTTATAGGCTTCTTTACCTTCCAATGTCGTTTTATTCAACAAGGATTGTTCTTCCCGAAGCTCGACAATATCCTGCTTATTCTCCTTGATCCGCTTCGAAGCGACATCATTTTTTATGATAACTTCTAATATTACTTGTTCTTTATTATCTACCATACTACTTAGTAACTTTTATTAAACTTTATTCAAGGGTTCTTACATAATACCGGATTATTATTATGCCTTGATAACCTCTTCCGGGATAGGACATCGCACCACTAAGAACCCCATGCGCTCCCCCGCCTGAACCATAAAACGTAGCATCTTTTCCACTCTGAGAGCTACCTTTCCCGCCACCTGTTTTCCCACCATCAAACAAAAGAATTTCACCGTTGTTATTACTTACAGTGCCCCCGTCTGCCCCATATAAGTTATTGGGATTTATGTCTTCAAATATGCATTTTTTGCCGTCATGTATAGTAGGTGCTGAACCTGAATACATTGCTCCTGTCGCCCCTCCGATTGCAGTATATTCGCCAAAAGTCGTATCATTACCTTTAACACCAGTATATGAAGTGTTGGCGGTCTGATCTCCTATCTTTAAATTAAAAACTTTATTTTTTGTAAAGGGAATATCTTCCACATATAAGACCTGTCCCCCTCTACCTCCTGTAATCATCCTATTAAGTACATTCATCTGATTTGAACCGAATCCTGAACCACCGCCAGCAACTATAAAAACATCAATTTTTTTAGTATTGGCAGGTACGGACCAAGAAGTCTGAAGAACGTCTGTTATTATTGCTGTCTTTACCACAAGCGGCATATCACTTTCTTTCATCCTGCGAACGACCTTTAATATAGCAATACCCTGATAACCGCTTCCGGCATTTCTTATTGTGTTACTAAATGACCTATATATTGTTCCACCTCCTCCAGCCGAGCCATAAAAAACTCCGGCTGCAGCGGCTGTAGAGCGATTTGCCCCCTTTCCCGCACCAGTATTCCCACCTGCATTAGCCATAGTGGTGATACTTCCATCTCCACCATTTGCGCCAAATAAATCAGTAGATGCGATAGACTCCGATTCTATATCTCCAAACGGACATGCTGTTCCATCTCTCCCGATTGATGGCGAAGAATTTGTTCCGGCAGCTCCACCACTTCCGCCCAAAGCAATGAGAGTCCCGAAAGATGTATCACCTCCTTTGTTTCCCGCATTATTGGCCGTCGTTGCAGCAACCCCACCTTGTCCGATCACAACAGTCATTTCTTCTCCTTTAATGAAGGGTATATTTTCCTGATATACAACTGTACCACCTTTCCCGGCATATCCCGCTGTATACGAACCGTAAGATGTGGGGGCTACTGGCAGACCACCACCACCACCAGCCCCCACTATAAACGCGTCAAGTTTAACAGTGTCAACAGGAATTGTATAAATCTCCGATGATTTGATTACAACCATTTGAGTGACCTCTATCATTCCAGAAGCAAAAAGTATTGATCTTCTTCTATTTCCCATTATTCTACGTATTCTTTGTAATTAAAAGACTCAGACGCACGAACTATATATTTCCAGTCCGCCCACAATATATTTAATTCACATGCTTCACCTCCCGCCAGTTCCGGCAAATCAGAAGGTATCAATAATACCGAACCATCCAACTTTGTATCAGCACCTAATTTTATAGTGAATGCCAACTTAGTTGTCAAGGTAGATGTATTACGAAGCATTACAGTAGTAGTTGAATTGTGAAGCGGATAAAAACCGGATGGGTTTATAAGTAAATCTCTGCTTCCGCTTGTAGATAAGTCCATGATAATAAACCCACCAGTAAACGGAATAGATACGCCAATAGCAACAGTCGTTTTTGTATAAGAACATGCCGCCCTTGCAGTTGCATCGCGCCAACCTTCCCCTGTGACGCCTCTTAAATCAATAAGGTAATTGTAAATATTATCAGAGTTAGTCGCGCTATAAGCCACAACAAAAGATAAGCAATAGTGCACAACAGTACCGTCAACTATTTTCATTATGGAAGTACATTGTGAATATCCCATCTTTTCCCCGAAATAACGACTTTGTATTTTGGAATATATAGGGGTATTGTTGATATAAGCCTGCTCTAAATCATCCATCGTTTTACCCAATATAAAGTCGTTCCAGTCCAGTTCGGTAGAAGTCTTTACTCGGTTGACCTGCAAAATATCGCCTAGTTCTATATACTCGTACCCGCTAACCGGATTATTCCACTTAGCTGAACCGTCAGACCACGTGAGTACCTGACCTGCTTCGGGATTGGCAGGGTACTGGAACTTGTTTGCTCCTTCTTCGATACCAGCTAACTTTTCCCCTTCTTCATCCGTCATAAGACGCTTTCCAAGCTCCTTCAATACATAGCGGTTATCTGCATCTTCTTTGGTATAATACTTCGATAAATCGATAGATGTAGAACCAATTCGTTCCCATTTCCCACTTATCCAAATATACTCGTCATACACATCATCCTCTGCCCCCTCTTTGGGAAGAAAGTAGATAATATTAGTTTCCCCTGTATCAGGCAAAACTTCAACAGGCAATATACTAATACCTTTGATTTGGGATATCAGATTCAGAACTTCTTCTCTGGTGTATGTTTCTGATTTGAGTAAATAATTAGCCAGATCATCAACAACCTTTGTAATGAATCCGCTATCATTTTCCAAATCACTTGTTTTCGTCGGTACTATACCGGCAACAATACCTTCGGCGGCTTCTGCTGCATTATTCGCCCGTACAGCTGCCTTACCAGCCTGTTCTCCCGCAGCATTTGTTTCTCTTATTACTTCCTCCGCTTCTTCAGCTATTTGATCCATTTCCTCACGAATAGCCAATGCTACACTCGTTGCCGGTAGACGGAGCCATGAAAGATAATCATCCACTGTTTTACCAGTATTCCCTTCCTGCTGTTCCCATACCTCAAAGGCACTATATCCACGTTCCCCCTGCAGTTCTTTTTTTTGGGTAGGAGTCAACTTATCCCATGTCAAACGGAGATCGGCCAATTGATCTGGAGTGAAATCGGTATAAGTAAAAGCTTTACCTCGAAGCTCATTCTTTTCAGCTTCCGTTAAGTCTGAGAATTTCAGCTTCAATAACTCTACCTGTTCCGGGATAAGATCATCAAAAGTGAATATCAAATCTTCAATAGGGATAATGACTCGAAAAGCAGTATCATCTTCATTGTCATACTTCATTTCCATGCCATTGGCCGTATAACGGAACTGTGGGGTCCTACCCGTTGCCAATTCACCAGTGTTCACTCCGTTTACCCACCAATACCCATTCTTGATGGTTGGCTTTACATCTTGAGCTACCAACTTTTTAAAGTCGGAAACAGTTATACCGGCATCTGTACCACCTAAATCGGTCTTAGTCCCCAACAAATAATCGTTATCCGATAGACTGGGATACTTCGTAAATTCTTTAATATCCTTTGTTCCTGCCATATTACTTATAATTTAATGCTATCCATTTTGCATATTCCAAACCTTGAATACTTGTCGCTCTAACAGCCATAAATTGTAGACAAGCTCCATTTACCTGTAATTCCACAGGATCATTCCTGTCTGTGGAAAGTGTACCCAACGGCTCGCATCCGGCTATTCCGTATCCGTTTTGAGTTGTGATAAAAAGACTTGATGAAGATTTTGTATAAGGAGGGAATGTAGCTTCATATATTGTTGCCATTTTACCTTCATATGATGGATCTGATGGTAATTGTACAAAGACATGATAAGTCCCTTCTGAATAATCACCTGCATGAAGTTTTATGTTTAAATCATCTACAAGTCTATAGGTTGGACCATTTCCCCCGGAGACTCTTACGGCATCCGAACTCGACAAAACTTTAAATGTCATTTGCAGATACCCACCAAAAACACCCTTCTCAAAATAAACAGAACCATCTTCATAAAGCCTGGTTGGAGCAGTATCCCTGTTTTCATACGAGGCTCCCAATGCTATACGGGGATGAGTATCGGCATTGCCATCAATGACCACATTCCTATTTTGGCTCTGTATCGTTAAGTCCGAGAACCACCAACCGGCAATATTTGCCTCTTCGATCAACGCCAATCCCGTTGCTATGCTTTCAAATTGACCTTGAAATCTTTCCCAGTATGCAGATCCGGAACTCGGATATTTATTACTGAATGAACCGGCTGATGTTTTAGCCATCCAAAAGACTTTAGTCCCTGGAGTATCTTCAGTATAAACAGCATCAACATGTTGTTCCGTCCCGGTATAGATTTTTGAAGCATCATATTTTTTTCTGAATGTCAATGAAGGACCGGCTTTCCCATCCTCTCCTTCAGGGCCAGATATTCTTACAGGAGCAGACCAAGGCCCCTTTTTAAAACCACTGCTAAAAAATACAGCCTTACTCATCCAGAGCGGAAGGGTTCCAGAAGGAGGATCCCGTGCCCAACCAGAAGGAGGCAATTTATCTTCCTCAGGAGTAACCGGTTGCGTCTCTGACCTTCTATAAACTCCATATGTGGAATAACCATCTATACCAGGATCACCGTCTTTTCCATCTTCCGCCCATTTTGCGTATATACTGGGATTTGAAAATCTACTCCAGATACCATCTTTCTTTACCCGCTGAGACACCCATAATACTTTGTACTCTGCGGTAACGCTAAGAGGGGTAGAATACCATTCCATAGGGACATGGCCATCTTCCTGGCTGTTAGTTATCGATGGTGGCGCATAATTCTTTGAAAGGGCATAGATGTATTCGGTACTAGTACCATCTTTACCCCATCTGGACCATAGGAATACTTCGGAAAATGCTCCCCAAACACCATTCGCTTTTTCACGCTTACTGCTCCATTCAAATTGATTCGTTATGTCCGGGCCAACCGGATCATCCGTCCAACCGACAGGAACAAAATCCGCAACATTTTCAGATGTTGTAGGTCTACCGGGTTTGTTCGCTTCAGTTGTAGAACGCTGAAATATCCACTCCACATCTGTACCGTCCATACCATCAATCACACGGACAATAGTAAATACCTGTTCGTAGACGGCCAGCCCCTCACAATTAATCTCCAGTTTTATTTCTGCCTTTTCTTCCGTTACACCATGAACTACTAAAAGACCATCAGTGACCGTATATGTGCAGCCTGTACCCACTGAAGTAACCAGATATTTACCTTCTCCAATAACAGTACTGTACCGTAATGGAGTCGCACCTTTCGAGACCTGGATTTTGGTTGATATACGAAAGTTTTGTGCAACAACCTGAGCCGTTCCCGTCACAACATTTTTATCACCTGTAACGATATCGACCTGTTCCGTCAATCCATCTTTCGTATTATATACTGCACTATAAGTTGATAAGGTTACAGAATACGCATCCTGTCCCTTCAAATTGTTTTCCAGACCGGGAACGTTCCAAACGTTTCCTCCGAAATAAACATTGTTCAAATAGATTGATCCTTCAGCTAAGGATTCCCCATTTATAACCAAGTTGGAAAGATCGCCCCATTGCGATGAAATATGTTTCCCTGGATTGATCTCCCATGTACTGACATTACGAAGATATCGCTGATAAGTCCTTGTTGAATAAGCAGAATGCTGCCGGTTCTTCTCAATAGGATTACCGTACACGGCAAACTTCATAGCCATGCAGGGGTGAACCATTGTTCCGGGTTTCAGCTCATATCTGAAATGGGCATTATCGATTATTTCTGTAGGCGTAAAGTAGGCAGTCGAGAATCCCACCACTACATCGAAACCGGCACTGTCAACACCGGAAGTAGTGGCATTACCGGTCAGGTTATGGAATATACCACGACAAAAATCATTCACATGTAATCCGGCAAGTTCACCTTCTTCCAGTTTCAGCTTCACGATCTTATTCTCCGTATCGACAGACTCGATCAAACCGAAAGCGATAGCATTCCAAAGTTCACCCGACACAACATCGATACGGTTAAAACGCAGTTCTGGTACTTCCAAGAACTCCCATAGCTGAAGGCTACGCATTTCGCCTTCCCCTTTTTCATTTATCCTGGCACCGGAGCCATGAAAGCCACCAACATAATTGCCAAAGGTAGCACCTCCTTTAAAGGCGATTGGATACTCTGTTGAATCCGGTTTGTCTTTACGAAGAAATATTTCTTCATTATCACTTTGAATATTATCTTTGAAAGTTTTCACAGAGACCTTTCTTGCATCCCCCTCTCCTATATCAACAGGCAAATACATATCATTGGTCACCGTCCCGGCTTCGTCCAGTTCCCGGATCAGTTTACCATCGGTAACAGTAGACGTTGCGGTAGCCAAAGACATAGCCGTATAAAGAGCAACAGTAGTAGGTGAAAATTTCAACGGTGTTGTCGGATTTACCAATATGGCATTTCTCAAAGATGTTGCACCCTCTCCCGTTACATCTACACCATCAATAAGAGCCAATTCCAAATCTGCTTTACCGGCCTCTGTATAGTTATTTACCGATAGCAACATGTAATAATTACCATCTGCATACAACGGTTTACAAAAAGACAGGTTCGGGAAAAAGGTCGGATCAAGTTTTGCCTTTCGATATGAAATTCTTGGTTTATTTGCGTAAACACCTAAATACCCCGTCCAATACTTACGAACCAGGTTGTCATATTTCAAAGGTTCAAAAGTGAATGAACGGAAAACAACCGTCTTCGAATCTGCATCTATCCATTTTCCCCACACTTTAAGAGATTCCGTACCATTTTCTAGCAACAATCGACATTTAGTTGATTTGTTCAAAACATACTCAACTTTATTATCTTCGATTTTGCGCGTATATAAGGCAATATTCTTATCTGTCGCTGCATATGGAGATTGATACACAGTATTCTCCTGTTTATCGTAGGTATCTGCAGTAAACGTATATGATGCGAATGTTTTATCAACCAGATCATCCTCCGCGTACTTCAGTACATTCTTTTTAGTTAGTCCATAGGTATATTCCAGCTTATTATCTTTCTTGTCGATCAGCATCTCTGAAATATTGATCGCTCCGGATTTACTTAAGATTACATCATCTGCATTGTAAAACGAGAGAACACTACCTTGATATTCTACCATCAAACCAAATACCCCCATGACAGACTTAATAAAATCCATCGCCGATATGTCCGGCAAATTTTCTCGAATTGGATAATCCAACAAGAATGCAGTTTGGGAATAATCCTTTTCATTCTCCGGAGCAAAAGAGATAGTTAAGTCTATTTCAAAATTCCCAGTCCTAAAAGGATCGTAAATACCAAAACAAACATCACCTGCACCAATGTTTCTATACTCATCAATATCTTTTGATGTACTTTCAAATATATCAAAGATGGGTGCTTCACCCTCCTTAAACTCTGTAGCGATACTGAATATACCAAATTTCCATCCGGTAGCCGCATTATTCGCTTTTACTGTACCTTTTATCCGATATCGTCCACCTAACGGAATTTTAATAAAAGTTACTGGCATCGTACGATACATGAGATCATACAATTTCTGATGATAGAGAGCATTTTGATAGTTCAAATCTGGTAAAATATCATACTTTTGTCTACCTGAGATCTGATCAGATGTAGTAGTCCCTCTAAGGCGAAAAGCCAGATTGTTTGCGACCTCTTTACTCCCGTTAGTAGTTGGTAACATCAACCACATTTTCTCAATTACTGAACGATAGGCATTATTCATTACAAACGACTGCCCCACTATCATATCAAATAACATTGAGACCTTCACAGCTGGACGCAAATGTTCGGGGTACTGCGCTTGCATGCCGTCCAACTTTGGGACCCAGGTAACAATATCATTTTCAGTCACATTATAGTCCCAGGGGATCAAACCGCTATCCGGTAAAATATCTTTCAGCTTGCAATCACTCAAAAGAGTCAAACGTGTATTTCCTCCAAATTTGATAAGGACCTCTATTGTTTTACTGGTCGATTTAACAACAGCAACGCCATCATCAAACAGAGTAATACCGCCCCTGATAACCTTTGCTGTATGTTCTACATGCGGAAAGTCTGTTTCAACATTCACTTCTGTTGAGTAACTAAACGTCTGAATGTTGTGTGCCGTTTTAGGAAGCTGGATAGTGTATGAATACCCAGACAATATTGTTGACATATCGGCCGGCTTACTCACAGCACGATTCAATACGATGCCTGAGCCACCCTCTGGCAAGTCAACCTCTATACCATCTATGTAAAGTTTATCTTTCATTCGGCAATACAATTGTTATGTCAAAATCCTGCAATGCAGCTTTTGTTCGTTTGTACTCTTTTACTTCGACCTCCACATTATACCACCCATCAGGAACAGAAGCCTGCACAATGGCACTTTCCTGTATAGCGGTGAAGCTCTCAAATGTTTCCCGGTCTACCATAGCTGCAAACAGGGTTATTTTATTTATCTGATCAAATGCCAACTTATAAGTCAGTCCTCCGATACCGGCCGTTTGAATATTCTCCAATTTCCGGCTGTCCTGATAAATACAAAATTCGTATGAATCCAACTCACCGCGACGGCTAATCCAGCGTAATGTGATATGTGCTCCATCTCCGGAAAAACTCACGACCTTATTACTTCCATAGACAACTTCAAAGATTCCAGAAGCAAGAGATACCCCGGCTTGCACCACGGACCAGGCTACATTCTTCCGTACCGTTCCATTTGACAACGTATTAATGGTGAACAAAGATTTCAGCAGTCCTGACGCATCAAACACCGCTGTATTTGCTATTGCTGACACTTTCGTCTTTACTCCTTCAATAGTGATATCATATTCCCCTGCCCCCTCCATTGTGAAAAGAACCGGATCAAAAACATACTGCGTATCCGATGGTGCGTTTACTGTAGCCATTTCATTTATTCAATTTTATAGATTCAAACTCCATTCTCATTAAAAAGCCGACACGGTCTTTTATTCGTGATATCGTTTCCGGTACTTCAGCCGTATATACATCTGTATCCGCTCCCCTCCGGTAAAGTTGTGTTCCTTCCCTGGTTATTTTACGAGAAACCAGATAAGCAAAAGAATTGCGTTCTGACTGGCTATCAAAAGAGATACCCTTATCAATTACCCACTGCTTTATAATCTGATAGAATCCGGCCGGAACCTTGCCCGGTTTACGCCCTGTCTCCAACGTACCAAAAGCCATACGACCAAACAATACTCCGCGATTCTCAGATACATCGGTACGCATGGATTCAGATGTACGCCCAGAAGCTCTACGACCGGAGCTATCAATATTGGAAATGATTCGCTTCCGAAGATCTTCCAATTCTTCAAATATTATGTTCTGTACTTCTTTCATAGATTACGTTCACATATTCCGGCTATCTCTTTCAACACCACTTCAAAGACAATACCGGAAGTAACAGCATTGAGTTTATTATATGCAACCTGGTATTTCATCACTCCACCCAAAGGTTCAAAGTTTCCTGTTTCGTTCAACTTCACAATGAATCTCATAGCTAATGATTTCATCCGGTCAACGACACAGTCATTATCCAGACCGTTGCCATTCAGCTCTACTTTATCTAAGAAAGCCAGCATCCCGTTCTGGTTGTCACGGATATTTCCATTCTTAAAGTCCAGTTCTCCAGAAGCAGGAAGAACATACACAACAGCCGGAAGCGGTATCCTATCAATTTCCACATTGGCCTGGGTCCAGTCCTCAAAAACGAACGGTACTCCTAGTGATTCAGCAACCTGTTTCAATTTATCCTGTACCGTCATTTCTTCTCACTTATTATTTTGTTTAACCTCCTTTGATACATGCCACTGTCATAATCAATTTTCATCATTGCATATACACGCCTTTCCGGTAAATCGAATACCGCTTCATGAGATATGGATAGACGTTGAGCAATCCGATCGACAACACCAAAAACACCATGGTCAATCCCATAAAATCCGGCTCTGACTTCTTCCGGTGTTGGTTTGTACTTGAACGTGTTTTCATCACGTACCGTCATACGTTCCAATTCCCGGTAAACTGACAGGCCAAAATTGTAAACAGAAATAAAAGGTTTACTCATCACCTCCTTTTCATTCAAACCTAGCAGCACCTTTTGAGGAATAAACAGAAGCTCAGACCTTGTGTTTATAGTAGACAAGTCAATACGCTGACCGTAGGTAAGCTCTGGTATTTTCTCCGGTGAATATACCGTTTCCAACTGATCCCAAAAGTCCACTCCTTTTAGCATCAGAATCACATTTTCAATAGTAGTCTTACTCGTTATCTTCATTACCAGTTATATGTTGAGTTACCCGTACGCGGGGCAACAAGTCTATACATTCCCATTATCAGCATATCCAAATAGTCCGGAGACCGCTTAATAATACCTTTCATTGCTTCCTTGCTGATGATATCCTTTTTCCGGGTATCCTTATCTACATTCGCAGCAATCAACAGTTGTAGTTCTTCAGCAATGAGTTCCGCCTGATCCGGTCGGCAAATGATCTGTAACTGCCGTTTGTCTATCATTTCAGCCAATTTGTATGCACATTCGGCTTTCAGGTTCGCATATTTATTCTTGAATGCAGATGCACCATTCTTGAACTCTTTGATCCCGTTCAGATAGCTCTCCAAATAACTTCCTAAACCATCACTATCCGCCACCGTCTGGGACCTGCCGACACCATGCATAACCATGAGCTTTCGCAAATCCGTTTCAATCTCCCGACCTGATGATTTGTCTTTATCAATCTCGATTGAAACACGTAAGCCTTCCCAGTAACCAGCGACAAAGTGATCTCTTCCTTTCATTGCCAGGTCGGCACTTATAGCCTTTCCTCCGATCAATGCACCGGTGTTGGTAAAGCAATCCATCACTGCATCGTAATCAACTAAAGAGTTCGGATCACTGTCATACTCCCATTTTCCCAGATAAAGACGTTGATACGTTACTTTATCCTCTGTCTGACGAAGGGTATCAACATAGTCTTCTGTGACAAACGGGTTATCTTGTACTAATGCCGGTATGAATGCATACGGTACTTTGAGTTTACCTGCTTTACTGGGCTGATAAAATCTCTTATACAGCCAGTTCTTTTTCGGATTACAGGTTATCAGTATTTTCGACGGGATTTTATAAAGATCATTCAAGTGCCGACCTATACGAGTTTTCAGCATCTCAAAAGCCAGACCGTTGATCTCTCCGGCTTCCTCTATCCATCCCCCGGTAAATTCTTTCGATCCTAACCGTTCATACATTGGGTCCTTACGAGGATAGTAGGTCAAATCCAGATAAACGATCTCCGAACCGTTGTCGAACTTGATACCGTCATTTGTGATACGGTAACCGGTAAACCCGTGATACCTTGCAACCTTACCAAACGTTACCGATACAGAAGCTTGTGAGTCTTTTAGATTGTTACGACCAACAAACCAGCGTGTACCAGGCAAATGAAAAGCACATTGCATCAACCATTCACACCCTAACCAAGATTTTCCACCACCTCCCGCACCGCCGTACAGGATGAATTTATGTTCACTATCCGCTAGATAGTTGTAAGCAAGCCGCTGTTTTAAATTTACTTTCATTCATCTGCTTGCTTTATTAACTGTTCAACATTCGGGGTTACCGGAAGGAAATTAAACCCAGTAAACTGTATTTTATTACCGCCTGTTGTTACATCGACCTTTTGAGTACCGTTAATACCAAGAAGCTTACAACGCATTTCAATACATCGCTCAATCCCGGACAAATAGCGCGGATCCCCCATGTTGATAATTTCCTCACCCAGGACACGAGTAGAAGATTTCTTCTTACCTTTCGCCGGATCACCCTCACAATCGTCTTTCTTCTCAACAGACTTCTTTTTCTGGTCCGTCTTTGACTTCTCCCAGGCTTCCCAATACTCACGTTCCAGCTTGTTGATCTTTCCGAGTTCTATTGTCAATTGATTATTAACGAAATCTTTCCGGGCCTCTTCCGATTCTTTCAGTATCTCCTTAACATCATTGAATACTGTTACATGGGAAATTGTACGGCCAGTAATGACAGATACAGACTCCGCAATCTCACGGAATGTATATGCTTTAAAGTAAAGGGATGCAATCAACTGTTTGTCTCGTTCCCTCTCTCCTGCTTTTCTTGTTGCTGCCATTTGTTAAACCTATATTGTTAAACTATTACCAGGTTTATCCTGATACCATTGTTTATATATTTCGTAAGATATACGAGCAGTCATAACAGGAGGAACACTCATACCTATCAAATATTCTGGTTTGATATCGGCAAAATCATAATCTAAAGGATATGAGCCTATAAGACACATTTCTCTTTTATTTAGACTTCTAGGGATATCATAAAGAGCATTCACACCGGCTCCACTCGTTAAAGTAGGCGCCACATCGTCTGAATGAATAATAGGGTTAGAAAACATACTAAGGCGCTTTTCTAATCGATCTATTATATCTCCAAAGGATTTATCTGATTTACGCTTACTATTCCATAGCATTCTTTGGTATTCGGTAAGATTATCTGACAGATCGTTCTTATCCATAATTTCTCTGAACAGGATAGGTGTTTCACTAAAGCTAAGCTGCAACTTTGGAAAGCCTAGATCTTTCCTCCTACAGATAAAAAATACACGTTCGCGCTTTTGAGGAATCCCCATACTCGCAGAATTAAGAAGGAATACCTGCACATCATATCCTATCTTCTGCACACGTTTTACGATCTCCTTTGAATAGGCACGGGCATTACCCTGTATTATTCCTTTTACATTTTCCAGTATAGCAACCTTTGGCCGCAACTTACAGATCGTATCAATGTAAATGAAAACAAGATCATCCAGACGTTGCATTGCCTGACCTTCTTTGAAGCGCTTCTTTTTACCCCATGCGTTTTCCCTTTCCCCAGCCATGGAAAATGTAGAACAAGGTGGTGAACCATCCAGAATATCCAAATTATACAATTCGTTAGGCAAATCTTCTCTTTCATTGAACAGTCGAATATCTTCTGTATATAAAAACCTTGGAGAATGATTTCTGTTATATACTCTTGACACCTGTTCATCTAATTCAACCCCTCCGAGATGGTCATAACCGGCTAACTTATATCCCATAGACGACCCACCTCCACAAATGAAAGCGCCAAAGACCTTCAGCATGTGAGGTTCCACCCCTTTAAAAGGATAACCGTTCTTTATATACCACTCAAATTGTAGTTTCATCATTGACATTTTCAAAAAGTAATTTACATACAGCCTTACTCGGATCAGAGTCAATAGTCATTAACGACTCTTTAACTCGTAAATAAGTTTCAGCATCAAACTTCAATATCAGTTCATGCGCATCTTCCCATTCTTCTACATCAATTTCTCTGTTTTTATCGGAATAATCCTTAGCCTCGTTTATCTCTAATTCCCATGCGTCCAGTTCATCAACACCAAAATCTTTTACGATAGCATCAAAATCAAAGAATGATGTATCAGATGTATGGTTATCCGCTAGAGCTAATGCCTTACGCCGGGCATCTTCCGTCGATAAGTCATTACGTTTGATCGCAATAAGTTCTGTACCATCACTTTCAATGACACGAACCTTTAAACCTAACTCCTGGGCCTGTTCATATACGCCATTGCCGGCAATGATACAATCATCATTGTCAAAAAGGATAGAACGACCGGCACCACATTCTTCAAGGCTTTTCCGGATCAGACGTTTGTTCTTGTCGTCATGGATACGATAGTTGTTGGGATCAGTCTTTATATTACTCATACATACAGATTTATATAAAGACAAATATAACAAAAAAAATATCATACAGAATATCATATACACAATATGATATATTTACATATATAATAAAAGCCAGTATTTATTACTGGCTTCCATTTATCAATAAAATTTATTATCTCTTTCTATTCAATCTCCTATTCGATAACTTTTTCCAAATATTATGTGCAATAGATATTTCTTCTTGACTTAAACCATAATTTTTTTGTAATATAATCTTATTTGTAATAGCCAAAATATCATCTATATCAACTTTTTCACGTATCATCTTATCAATATTCCACAAAAGCTTTTCATTATTTTCATGATATGGCAATAATATCTTTTCGGTCTCATTAGGCATAAGCTCCAAAACACCACCACCGTGACTTCTACCACACACCTCGGCAAATGCAAAAGACAATGAGTTATAGTAACTTGAAACAAAAGACTTTATATTAGTCTCTGGCAACAAATAAACTCGATGCATAGTATCTGTAGTATAAGCATTTGCTTCATTTATAATTAAGCGGGGATATAAATTATTCCTTCTTATAAAAAGTGCATCAGAAACTTTAATAGAAGGAATAACATACCACTCGTCTCTTATGCTAGTTTTATATCCTTTATTAATCTCCATATCTTCACCATATGTAATATACCTCAAAGCACCTTCATTTAACTTTGAACCTTGAGAAAAAACAAGGAGATGAGCTTTCGAGTTCAATTTTTTATTTTCTTCCCAATCTTGTTTATTAAAAATAAGACTATTAACTTGAACACTTCTTCCTACCATAGGTTTAGCATACTCATACAAATCATATTTTTGTACAACATCATAAGGCACAGTAAAATAATCATTCGCACCAGTAGTTATGCCAACTTCAACTTTCGAATAGTCACCAATTTGGGGAACCTTCTTTCTATTAGCAATAGTTTCTAAAAAGTCAATCTCATCTTGCTCTAAAAAGTAAAATGTCCACTTATTAGATTTAAAATCTATTTTCTTTTTAGGGGATTTCAATCTTGCAGTATCTAACATTTGCAAATCATTTGCATCTGTTAATTCAATATGCTCAATATTATGTTCTTGGGAATTATTTTTTTCACACAATAACAAAACAACTTCCTGTTGAATATTTGGAAAAACTAACTTTTCAAAAGATATTATATTTATTTTATTGTAAAACTTCGCAATAAAAGCCCTAAGCTGCTGTGCATATGAAACTTGCAATATCTCCGCAGGTAAAACAAAACCAATCTTACCCCCTTCCTCCTTTAATAATAAAGAAGAACCAACAACAAAAGAAACCCATGCATTTGTCAATTTGGAATATTTCAGTCCCGCTTTATCAAAAATAATTGAAGCTTGTTGTTGTTGATCACGATCAAAAAATTGATATCGAATATATGGAGGATTCCCTACAATTAAATTAAATCGTTGCTTAGTTGTATTACAATACTCATGAAAATCAGTATTAATTACAGTTTTGTTCCTTAACTCTATTTTATTTGCCTTCGCAGACTCAACCTCATCAAACTCCACGCCTGTAATCGACTGATATTCTGCTTTTAACGTTTTTAATTGCCTTAAAAAGACACCATCTCCACAACTTGGTTCTAAAATATCATAGTTGGTGCTTCCATTTATACCCCACCGTAATATAAATCGCGCTATTTCCTCAGGAGTATAAAAACCTCCTCTAAGCTTTTCTACACTAGCTTCTGTTATTAGCTTCATATAGTTTTAATTAGTGTTTACTCAATTCTTATAACAAAAATACTACCCTTTTTATAAAGGGACAAAGATTTCCCTATGAGTTCATCCTTAGCTATAATCTTTTTAGCAGGTCCCCAACTCAAAGAGGTCATTGAATTATGCTGAAAATAAGATTTTGATGTAGTATCTGTTTTATGAGAGATTTTTAAGTTATAAACCCCATAGCTAGTTCCATCAATTACAATTTTAAAATCAGCATAAGCTCTTTCATAATGAGGCTTTTCGGAGTCAGGCTTCCATTTTAAATTCGCAAATACAACATCTCTAAAATATGATCTCGGATCTATATCTAATTCACCTTTTTTAAAAAGCATCGATCCCGTTGCATTAGTTTTTTCACCCTTAGGTATATTTAGATCACGTATTTTCAACGACTTAACTTTCCATATAAAAACCTCTTCCAAAAATTCTTTATGCTCTACAAACTTTTCAACAACATCTACTTTCACACTTTTTGAGATAACCTTAAATTCAGAAGGAATTTTACTTATTACCTTTTTAGGAAAAAATTTAGTAATAACCTGATCCATTTCTGTATTTTGGGACTCATCACATTTATCCTGAACTTGTTTTCTATCCTTTTCTGCAGGCACAATTCCTGCTTTAACAAGCATTTCTATTAACTCCTGTGTTAGTGGTTGTAAATTAACATCTGTTTGATCAAACAATGTTGAAAAATTACTTTTGAGCTGATTTATTACAGCTATGTCATCTTCATCATTGACATCTAAAGTAATCCATAAAGAAGCTTCAACATTCGAAAACAATCCTTGAACTGTAAGATTTGATGATCCCAAGATTAGTTCTGATTTATTACTTCCCTCAAACAAATATATTTTAGGATGAAAAATTGCATTACCTTTTTGATAATAGATAAAAACCTTTACTCCTATTTTTAACAAGGCTTTCAATGCTTCTTCTGATGTTCCTTTCTGATCAACGCCTACTATGATAGTAATTTTTTTCAAATGATCTTTTGCCTTGGACAAATGCTTTGCGATTCCATTTACTCCACCCTCACTTGCAAAAGCCGAAATCGCAGTAAATGCTCCGTATGCTTTTTCTGAAATTAATTCAACCAGCAAAGAACCTAATGTATGCTCTGATTCAGAGCCATACCCTTGACTTATAAGATGTATCTGCATAACATTTTTCAGCAAATATAATCAAAAATCAAGTTTCTATTTCAAAAAAGGCATTATAACAAAGCATTTTGTATTAATTTTATCTTTCCATCATTATACTACATTCCCATCTTTGTAAAGTTTGCATGAACTTACCAAATACATCTCCATCATTAACAGGATCTTCAATCAGACACCTCTAATCTACTAAGGAGGATATAATTGTTAAATATTTATAATCTTCATAAATTTTTAATTTATGCCGTCAGCCTTCGACGGATTTGGTTCATATTCTTTTTCACAAGTTCAAGTATCTGATTATGATACTTTGTATTATTATTTCCACGCCCATAACATTGATTAATCTTCATAGTAGTTAGATTTATTTCGATAGTCTCAATGTGTTTATCTCCAATCCGAGCGGAAAGGACAAGGGAATTAGTCTTTTTATAATACTCATTTGTAAATACACAGTGATTCAGAGCATCCCCTTCTTCCTTAAACTCTTCAACACTATGTAGAACACGTACCATCACAACCCCATCATTGAATTGAACATCAAAGAATTTACCTTTCTGTTCTTGATATTTGAGATTGTCTTCCTTCATCTTTTCAAAAAGTCGTTTCCGTCGTTGTTCTGCATAAATAGCTCTTTCACGGTCAAAGGCAGCACGTTCTTTAACCAATTCACGATTCCGCTTATTCATATACTCATCATGAGCATTTCTTAAATTAACAGGACAGACATAGTGAGCATTGCGTAGATCCTTTTTGTAGTAGCTGAGTAACATCAAATAATCAAACCACATCTTTGCATCTTTCACCGAATAATGGTTACGCATACATATCTTGATCGATGGCCAGTATCTTTTTATTTCATCATCATACCCTGCACACATTCTACGGAGTAAATCAAACTGACAGGCTTTAAGTAAAGTTTCTGCTTGGTTGTTTGTACTGATCAGATGAAAGAAGTTAAAAGGATAGGAACCGTACATTTTTCCTTTGAATCCGTATTTTCTCCAAACAGAAAGATATTTTCGAACTGGATAACATGCTTCGCATCCAACATTGTAGGCATGTTTATCTCTACCTCTCAATTCCATATCACTATCAAAACACCACGCATCAATATAATATTGATGCGTATTAGTTAGTTTTGCAAATGTTTCAAATCTACCATCAGGCAGGAGCCAGCGCTGAACAACTTCCGCAATTTTATATTGTGCCTCACAGCCAAATTTGAATTCTTTCTTAATCATAAAATAACGGAATACTTGAAATCCCTGGCATGTTGTTATGATACAGAAATACTCTGCTTGAAAATCATTTTTCCTCGTAGTTGTTTCGATCTTCAATTTACTTCCACAATTAGGACAGACATCAATTTCACCATCTTCAAATTTCATTGCATCAGAAAAAACGTGACTGCAATGTGTACAAGTAATAATGCCTTTTTTCAATCGAAGGCCAATACGATCAACGACATTTTCAATAGCCCATTGACGATGTTTCTCTGTAAATTTCGGTAACTGCGCGCTCAGTTTAACTACCAACTTTTGTAATTTTGTTTTTGGCTTCATGGCTTAATCAAATAAAGATAATTGTAATTTACTTTCCTCTCTCTTGCCTCTCCCCCGCTTAACAGTGGAAAAAACAGGTCGTTCATATTGTATTGACAACTGTTTAGTTGTTTGGGCCTCAGGAACCTGTTTGCTACTTACAACCCGGCTTTTAACTGAATTACCTATTCTAGCATTCACTTTGATATTTTCCTCTTCGTAATAGTGTATAGCTAAGCCGAACACTTCATTATCAGTCATTACCACCTCATTACCGCGCTTCCGCGCTTCACCTAAAATATACCGGCAACATTCATCAATGCTCTTCTTGGGATTAGTAAACTTCGGAGCGAATAGTGTGTCCTCTGCTGCCCGCTGTTTCAAATAATCAGCGATTACTTCATTAAAGCTTTTTGTTCTCATAGGATATTATTTTTTAGTTTAGTTATCTTCTACTTTCTCCGTTCAACTCAATCAGGTTGAACATTTCACCACGTCGATCACGGATATAATCACCGTATTTACGTTCTACATCATTCGGATAAAGGTTTGTTGTGACATAAGTTCTCAATCCGTACTGTTGCCAATAGCTGTACCGAATGTGAAATATATGCTGCATCACATTCAACTCATTCCCGAAATATTTTGCCGGGATCGGTTCACGGCCGAACTCGTCGAAACACATATCAACCGGCCCCAATGAAGACCATCCGGCATTATCCAAATACCGGCTCAAATCTCCGTGCATTGCATATTCTGTCGTAATCCGGCTACACACATACACCCGGAACCCCCTTTGTAAAGTTTGCATAAACCTGCTGAAAATATACATCAGCGTAGATTTCCCGGTACCGACCGGACCGGCTAACCATAAACCTTTTCGGATATCGAGCGATCCCGGTTGTTTCAGGAAATACAGAAACAGGGAATACACTATCGCTTTGTTTCGCTCGTCGATTACAAATGTGCCTTTGGAATAGTGATCTGCAACCCGGAGAAATAATCTTTTGTAGGCTATTAGATCAATCTTATTTTCCGGCATATCCGTTACCGGACGCTGGATTGTTTGTCTTACTTCCAGTACTCCTTTCATTTCGTTTTATTTTTTCGTCTAAAATCCATTTGTTTGCTAAACTATCCCAGTCAGTAACCTGTACACCGGTCCCTTTACGCCAGCCCTGGGAATTGTAGTGAGAGAAAAATAACCGTCCTTGGTTCTCCCAATCCGGCAATAAGCTGCCGGAAAAGAATCTTAATACATCATCCAGTACTGGAGGAATAAATTCTTTCTTTGCCCTACTGGATTTCTTTTTCGACTTTTCTTCCGGAAAAGGCAAATTGTTTTCATGGGGGATTATAGGGAGTATATTATCTTTTTGTTTATGTTTATCTTTACTAGGCACTGACTTGTGCAAATCTTGTACACTCACTTGTACACCAACTTCGACATCTACTTGTGCATTTAATGTCGAAGTGATTGAATAAGTAACATTAGGATTTGTATTTTTTTTCTGATAATCTATTAGACCTGCCTGCTTAAGTCTATTTCTGGCATTTTCTAATGTTCTCCGATCTTTAATACCTAAATCAGCCATGATTTTAGCATTATTGCGCTTGAAAAATTGTATCCAATTGCACATATTATTTACTTTCAAAAGATAAAAGTAAATGGCTATTTCACAAGGAGAGAAACAATTCTCTTCATGCACAATCCAAAATCGATTTATCAGTTCTATATAATTCATCGTTCGATACCTAGATAATTCTTGACTTCTTTCATAAACTCATTCAGTGATCGGCAGACAACATACTTATTGCCTGCCGCCTCCGCTACCCTCTGCCAGTCCTTCTGTGAATCCTGTTGTTGATTTTTCTTATACTTCATTTCTATACAAAGGCTACCGTGACCACCTTTAGGAAAAAGAAGAATGAGATCGGCAACACCAGCTCTTACCCCTTGCCTTTTTAGATTGGTTGCCTCTATCGCGTTACGTCGACCACCATTCGGTACATGGAATAGAAGCGGAGCCAATTTAGGGTACTGCAATTTGAACCACTCAACACAAGCCGTTTGTAAACCTGCCTCACCTTTCATATTGCATTGCTAAATAATGCACCTTCCGGACGACGATTGAACGGTGACGTGCTTGTTTCACTTTTCTTGATTCCTGATTTAGCAGACATTTTCAAGATCATTGCATCGACAGTTTTCTCCGGAACCTGATCATCTGTCCCGGTTACATCGTTTGCTATGTCTTTCTTTGTTTGAATAAGATTCCAAATGTCTTCATCAATAGTATTCTTTCCGAGGAAGTAATAACAATTCACACTATTTTTTTGACCGATACGGTGTGCTCTATCTTCTGCCTGCTCACAATCTGCAAACGTCCACGGGAACTCAACAAATGCAACTCGACTACTGGCAGTCAGCGTAAGACCGACACCTGCAGATTTATAATTACAAATAATCAACTGGCACTTCGGATCGTTCTGGAACCTATCGACGGCATCTTGTCTCTCTTGGCTGGTGTTATCTCCAACAATGGTAACAGCATTCGGAAAAACTTTCTTTATCTCCTGTACAACCTCTTTAAGAAAGGCAAAAACAATCAACTTTTCACCGGAATCAATTATGTCCTGGATGAACTCAACGGCTGCCGATATTTTCCCTCTAGCTGCAATTTGTCGGAGTTTCTGCATTTGTACCATCACTTTACCACGTTCGGCCCGTCGTAACTTTTCATCGTCTGCATTCTCATAAGCAGCTAGGTAACCAATCAGATTATGTTCAGCATCCTGATACTCTTTTCTGTTTGTGATATCCACATTCACAACCTGTCGCATTTTATCAGGTAGTTGATCCAATACTTTAGCTTTCTCTCTCCGGAAGAAACAGGTATTCCAAAGGCGCCAGTTTAACATTTCCAAATTGCTTGCCTGGCGTGGTCCACCCATAAAGTTTGCTTCAAAACTCTTATACCCTCCGAAATCATCCAACCGATTCATGATCTTTAATTGTTGGATCAGGTCACCCGGACCATTGATCGAAGGTGTTCCAGTGAGCAAGAAGCGATACTCCTTTCCTTGACATAGTTTGTAACAAATCTTTGATTGTTGAGTCTTACTAGATTTGCACCGGTGACTTTCATCAATAATGATGCACTTAAACAAATTAGCTACCGGCTTTAGCTTAATCGATCGGGTTACACCGCCAGCAAAATCTTCAACAAAGAACTTTTTCAATGATTCATAATTCGTAATGAATACATCACAGCATCCCATTTCGTAATACCGGTGCCAGTTGTTTTTATTCCGATCATCAAGGATAATTGCATCTTTGCCAGTGAATTTCTTCCATTCCCTTTGCCAGTTGATCTTTAGACTGGCGGGACAGATCACCAATACCGGCCATGTTTTTGCTATAAAAGATGTACCGATAGCCTGCAATGTTTTTCCTAAACCAGGTTGGTCCCCGAAGAAACACCGCTTTTTCTGTAAAGCATAGGCAATGCCTTGTTTCTGATATGGGAAAGGTTCTATCTTTAACCCATGTGGTGAAATTAATTCCGGCATCGGGGGAAGCGTATAATGAACGTCCGGTCTTGAAGCCTGAGCTCCTTTTTGTACGCTTTTCTCATAGCCATATTTTACAGCCCAGTTAGCGAATATGTCGACATAGGCCTTTTGAGTATATTTCCCGGGGGGATAGAAACTTTTAGGTATCACCCACATATTGAGTTTCCCGTCATATCGGCGTCCTGGAATACGCCTAATAACTTCTGTCACAAATGGATGATATTTTACCTGCAGGTAGTAGTTTTTTTCGTCTTCCTGAATTAACATGCTGCTACAGATGTAATAGGTTGATTTTTCGGTTTACGTCCTCGCTTCGGTTTTTCAATAGTGATTGGAGTAACTACTCCGGTATCCGTATCAACCATTTTTCCGGCTTCAAACGGAACGTCTGGCATTGCTTCAAAATCCAGTGTTGTTTGAGTGATAGCGTATTTACCTCTGAATAGATATTCTTTCACTTCATAAATCACTGCCTGTACAGCCAGGTTCAATTCATTAATGTAAGGATATTCAAATTCACTATCTGATGATTCCAGTGCCTGAGCTGGAGAACAGAAATCAACCGAACCACCAATTTGAAGATACCGTTCGCCCATCAAAATGACCGTATCGGTATTACTATCATTCTTTCCCATTTTGATACCGTAAACATCAGCATTCTTAAAATCATCGTCGTCACCGATCAGATTATCCATACCAACAATTTCAGCTCGCTGGCTTACTTTATCGGACTCTTTCATTTCTGTAAGAAGAATAAAATGAGGGACCAGCTTTTTGAAAGCATTTGTACAATCAATGTGTGCCGGTATCTCAGACTTAACAGCGATATCTTTGTCACCCTCCGGACGGAACTCTGTATAGGTTACTGTCAACTGACGACCATTCAATATAGCCTTTTTAATTTTAGGTTCTCTTTCTTCCATACTATCAACGAATTAATGTGTTATACTTTTCCGGGCAGGTGGTCATTATTATTGCCGATCCAATCACTAACCGGGTTAATTTTTTCGCTTTCAGCAACCTTTTTTCAGTGGCTTTTACTGCTCTAATCAAAGTCTGTTTAGCGGTTTCACTCTCATGTTCATGGGCGAGATTCCCAATCTTAACCTGTTTTTCCATCTTAATATCTTATATGCTCATACCTGTTTGTAAATGCATTGAAAAATTGATCGTCCGGAGACGGTAACCTTATACCAAATTCGCTAGCAGCATCAGCCTGTACTTTGTTGAGAAACACAGTCATTTCAGCTGTATTAAGTTTCGATGTAGTCCGGACGACAATTTCCTCATTGCCGTTAATAACCACGATTCGCCGGAGGAACTTTTTACAGTAGTAATCATAAAAGTCTTGCTTCAATGTACCCGTATCTTCTTCCATACAGGTAAGCCACATCCACATAAGAGCATTCTGGTCTACAGTGCGTTTCTTGACTTTCTTCTTGATCTCAAGTGCATATTCACCGTTTGCAATCAGATTGAACATAAGTTCGATCGGTTGACCTAGCCACTTGATCACTCCCTGTTCCTTGACAAATCGTGTTTTCATATTTCAGCAAAAATCTTTTTATCAGTGATTAGATCCCGGTTCACTTCCAAAAATTCAATAAACCTTTCACAATGCCGGGCTAATAGCCCCTGGCTTTGCTGATGATCGTATTTATAAAGTTCTGGGTATTGTACTCCGGTAATAAGAGGTGTCCGGCTTGTGCCTCCTTTCAAATGATAAGCAGTGTACTCAAAAGAATCTATATCTTTAACCAGACCAGAGGTGATAAGGCAATAAGGATATACATGTCGTTGCCAGCCTTCTAAATACTTTCCGAACTCATACCGGGAAGTTGTTTTTATATCGTACACCCTATTACGGTTCAGTTCATCAATATATCCGTACAGTTCGACGGTCCCGTATTTTGTAGGGAGAACAGCTTTTACAAATAATTGGCTAACAGACCCATGAAAATATTCTGCTGCCTTACAGCAGAAACGATAAGAAAAATAAAATGTTCTGTTATTATATGTCGCTGTAACTACATCGGCATTGATATCCTCTATGATCTGAGTTCTTACCGGTTTTCTATGGATTAAGTAATCAACAATATCATTGAATGCTGTACCCTTATCTGCGGCTTCTGAATCGAACGGAACTCGATTAATACTGTTGAGTAGAGACTGTTTCATTTCAGTCTCTATCTCTTCATACGTCTTTTTATAATCTCCTGTCTCCTGATCTTGATTGAAAAAATGCTCAAACTCACGATCAACATGCAGATACTTTTCAAACTGATCTAAAAGAGACGGGTAGAATTTATATTTAGGCTGTTGCTGCTGTATCGACTGGCTCATATTTCTTAGTTAATTTATTCAACTTTAATCCCAGACTATTACATTTATCCCGGATCATTAGACCGGCTTTAAGCTTACTGTCCCAAATATGTTGCAGCTTTCCTACATTTTCAGTGACACCGTTGGCGGTCTCTGCATCAACGATCAATTCTACATTTTCCTTTACCACATCAATCAAAGCTTCATAATCATTACTGATATCTGCCTGCTTTTTTAAATATACCTGGTAACTATCGAATATGCTGGATAAGAAAATGTTTTGTCCGGTAACACTACCAGAAGTATCAATAATGATTGGTATCTTCTGCATGGCTGGGAGATTACATGTATTCTTTGCATAGAATTTCTCAGTTGGTGACCAGCTTATTGTACGTTCACTCCCTATCGCTTGCATATAACCGACCAAATCAAGTTCTTTAATCAAATCCCCTGCAGATGATCCGCCAATCTCCGGACGAACAATCCGGTTTTCTCCATCTTTCTCTTCTCGTTCATGGGCGACGAAAATCAAATTCTTACCCATCATTGAACATTGGGAAAGGAAATTGATAAACATTGTCTTACGAACTCCATAACCTTTTAAAGAAAGGGAACCGTCACGTTGGCCCATCTTCGGATCATTTTTGATTATATAGGCAGACATAAAATCCAACATCTTTCCGGCAGTATCAATAACGATTGTTTTAAATGGAGATAAATCTTCCTGCAGTGCCTCAATCACCATATCCCAGTTTTTCACCTGCAATGTCGGACACTGAAAAGCACCATTCACACGCTTTACACCTCCATCAAAATCTAATAATACCGGAGAAGGGGTAGACAAACCTAATGTTGACTTACCTAGACCTGGCTGTCCGTAGATCAGCGCTTTGATTGTTGTTGAAACTTCCAATTCGGAAGGTTGTTTAAATAAACTCATAGTTTGAAAATTAATTTGTTAGTAATCTTATTTCGTATTCTCATATTTCTTTAATTGTTTTTCGGTCACAATGACCGATACACCAAAAACACAAGCCCAGAAAAAGACATTTCCAGGTTCCCATTTATCTGCATTACACACAATAAACAGGCAGCCAAAAGACAGGAAAAAGAATAGGAATGATAAGAGTAGTTTCATATAGTATTCCTCCTTAGTTGTTTTTGCAGTAGTTTAAAATCCATCTTCAACACATCGGACAACCGAAATAAATAATGTTCATCACGGCTGTTCCGTTCTTCTGGTGTTATCAATCCCCGTTGGATATACCGAAATACTGTCTGATAACTTATACCGTGAATTTTTGCGACCCATGAAGCAGGTATCAAGACACTATAATAGCGCTCATATACTTCTGCTTTTGCCTTTTCTGACAGCAATCCAGACACTACAGTTTCTAAATCACTTTGCGTCATTTGAATTATTTGATTTATTTGCATCATGCAGTCATATAAAGTTCAACTTCATACCTTCTTCCCCTTCTAGCCATGCGGTTAATCTGATCTGTTACGCTCAATGTTGAGAGAAAAAAGATTAATAAACATGATGCCATTAATTGTCGGGCATCCATTAGATTAAATTCAACTCCGTATATTAACCGGAAGAACTCTTTTATCAATCCAATCTGGGTAGTTACCCCCAGTTTGGCCATTGCTGACTTTATCTGATTTTTTTCAGTATGTTCCGATACACAGCGCTTATCAGCTGCAACCTTTACCACCTCATGTTCTGCCAAATAAAGTACAGCATCCGTTTCCGAAGCGGTTAACGGAATCATATTTGAGACAGTTTTCTTTTAAGTTCCTCCGCCATCTTTCTGCGTTGAGCAACTTTAGGTTTTAGATACGCGACAGCTTCACACAAGACTTTGTATTCGGAATCATACCACTTCTCTTCATCAGGGCCTTTCTCATGTTTCATCATATTATTAAATGTCTGGCGCGATACACCAGCTCGTTCACAGATGGCTTTCTTATCTCTGTACTGTCTGTTTATACGAATAAATTCAATTGCTTCTTGTGTAGTCATAATTATTTTGATTATTGATTTGTGTGGTCAACCGGGAGTCGAACCCGGTAACAAGCCTGGCAGAATCGCGAATAATAATGTACAATAGTGTTGTTTTACTCCGCTACACTTGTGACCGCCTGCTCTAGGTTGGTGTTCTCTCCTTCATATCGCAGACTCTTTAATGGTTATTTACTCTTAACCAGCGTGCCTACACGCCTTAATGGTTACATATCATATCTCGTAGTACGTCAAAGATCGTTTTCAATGTGGACGGTGCCGGTATCGAACCAGCCTCTTTACATCGTGCGCACTCTGTAATGTTTCATCCCAGATTACTGACCGCCCGTGTGCCGGGACTCTCACCCGGCTGAACCTTATTTTAGTCAATCATTAGCCAGCCTGCTTCACAGCGGTTTCTACTTTGGTAAATTCTCCATCTGTTAGTTCATATCCTATACTAAATTCTTCATCCATTACAAAGCCATACAGTTCAGCAAACTTCTTCGTGTTTATTGGCAATGTTTCTGTTGAAAAGAATTTCTCTGAATAGACTACCTCATAATCCTGATCAGCGCGTTGTACATGGACTGAAAAATATTTCTGATTAGTAAATATTGCGATCGTAATTTCCGTTCCGAAGCATTCGCGTTGTACAAGCTGTACCATCTTTAAAATCTCTCTTAATTCATTCATGGCTACCTCCTTTCTATACCCAGTAATCAACGATGTACTGAACAGCTTCCGCTTTACTATCAACGTTATACTCTTTGCATGCATCTTCTTCCGTCATGCTTACTAAAGCTTCAATTTCTGCTTTCATTAGTTCAATCTTGTTACTCATATCGTTTACTTTTTTATCAAATTGACTATATCAGGTTATTTACTTTTCTTATATTTGCTATTTACTTTGTGTTGTGATTATTGTTTGTTGTTAATCACATTGCAAATATACAGAATTATTCGACATTAATACAGAATTAAAAAGAATTATTCTGTATTTAACTTTTATTTTGAATTAATTAAATATCATGAATATAGAATGGGCTTCTTTTTTAGTTGCAACAGTCAGTGCTTCGGCAGGTATAGCTATTGGATATCAAATATATAGTTACTTTATTGCCAATAAGAAGATTGATGAACGACTTTCTCAAATTGAATCTGATTACAGTAAGAAAGTATCAGAACTACATGATGCATATACTGAAAAATTAAACGAAGTAGAAAAATCCCTTTTCAAGTCCGTCAATCACAATAACAACACTACAGAAAAAAATGTATCTGTTGAAATAAAGAAATCTTTAGAATCTGAACTATCCCATGTGTATGGACAAATCTATTATAGGGATGCTTTAACTCAATATCGAATAGAGGCCTATGACATGGCTTTACTGAATTTTATATTAGCCGCATCTGAATTTAGTTACTCTGACCCAAATACTGGCGAAATTGATTTATGTTTAAGATATATCATAGAAACCATAGAAAAAGCTCGCTATAATCTAAGGTTGCCAAAAACAAGTTGTAATGAATACATAAACAAACTTGGTAGAATTAAAGGAGAAAAAGCAGATAAAGTACGCGATCTGCTATACAAACTTGGAGATAGAGAGTTTTAATACCTTTTCTTCAATTTAGATAAGGTATCTTTTATCATAATAAAGAACAGTAAACAAATCAGTACTAGTAATAAAGTTGAAACAATGATACATATAAAACTAGCTACAACTATTAAGAATAGATTTACATATTCAACAAATATTGAATTCATAACAAATTAAATTTTATCCATACAAATATATACAGAATAATTCGACAATGAATAAAGATCTTACTATAAAAATAATGAATGAGGTTCTGTCTACTTTAGACAAAAAACCAAGCGAATTAGCGAAAGCCATTGAACTTAAAAGGCCTCAAGCTATATATGACATACTAAACCCGAATAAAAAAGTAGGCATCAGTAAAAATATGGCTGAAAGTATTTGCGCTAAATTCCCACAAATAAATAAACCGTACCTTCTTACTGGAGAAGGGAGCATTCAAAATAAACCAATACAGGAAGAAGTAACGCAATTAGCAATAGGAGGCGTTATGATGGTTCCGCTGGTCAATCAATATGCACAAGCTGGCTATATGATGGGATGGTCAGATGTAGCCTACATAGAAACACTTCCTAAGATACCCTGGATCGTTGACAAAGAATATAAAGGTAAATACATCAGCTTCGAAGTCAGAGGTGACAGCATGGACGACGGCATGAAGCATAGCTATGAGCAGGGGGACATTTTGCTTTGCAGGGAAATAGGTTGTGATTACTGGAAAAGCAGATTACATTTTAATGCCTGGGATGCCTTTGTAATCGTACATAAAACAGATGGCATTGTACTCAAACAAATAGTTGACCATGACGTTGAAAACGGGATCATTACCTGTCATTCCTTCAATCCTATTTATCCAGACTTCAAAGTTGACCTCAGAGATATAGCACAGCTATTCAATGTAGTCAAACAACAAAAGAATAAGTAAAACAATATGAGAAAAAACACGGCATAGAATTGCCTAAATAAAAATCACTAATTAAACAAATTCAGAGTATGAAGAAAGTATTTCTACTATTATTGGCCACTATCGCATTATCTAGCTGCGTCACAAGAAGCTACTATGTTGAAACAGGAAGTATTGATTATAGTCAATACACAAAAGAAGGTTTTTTTATGACAGAAGCTTCATCTGTTTCATTCAACTATGAGCCAGTAGCATCTGTATATACTATTGTATATAGTGGAGAGGACAAAGAGTGGGCCAAAAAACACAAGTCTAAAGAGAATCCATTTCCCTCTAATCGCAGAAGAGCATCATACTCTGACGGCATAGATGCTATATATAAAGATGCTGTCAGTAAAGGGGCAAACGGCATTGTGGGACTGAAATACCACACTATATATACAAAAGATGGACTTTTAGATCATGTCTATGTAGAAGGCATGGCTATTAAAAAAAATAAATGCTTTATATCTCCTATATAAAAACTAAGAATATGTTAGCAAACGAGAAGATTACAGAAAACAGGATTATAACCGACCGGTTCCTGGCTATCATGTACCAGCTGATCGGATTAAGGAAAATAAAAACAAAAAAACAATTTGCGGAGTCCGTCGGCCTCGCATCCTCTAACATATACCGTATGGAGATTGAAAACACAATGAATGTACCCTTGTATGCTATTCGTATGGCATACGAGCGGTACAATATAAATCTTGAATATATATTTACTGGAAAAGGAAAAATGTTTAATGAATAACCGCTCTATTGCCATCTGTTACGGTCAATATACACGTTCAGAGGACAAAGAACATCATTGCTGGGTAAACAGTCGTTGCCCCGGTTGGGGATGCCGCAAATTAAATGCGATCGGTCCGCAAAACTCATGCCCGGCCAGCGCCTTCAAATTCTGGTACTCATTCGGGCAGTTTACAAGCAAAAAAATGAAGTTCTGGAAAGTTGATAAGGTAGAACTATTAAAACAGCTAGAAAGGGAAATAGAACGCTTTGAAGTAACCGAATGCCCGGCATTCAATATTAACAAAGCAAAAGCAATGATAGCATCATTCCCGGATACCATACACATCGACGGGGACAAATATGTTTTACTGGAAGATTCTAAAACAGGGAAAATATTAGGTATTTCACATTGGGATGATCCGGACGATTATTTAAACATGGATGACTATACAATATAAGCCCATATTCCTGATATTTTTTATTCAAAAATACAATTCGTTCCAAAATCCGTTCCAACAGAAAATAAAAAAGTCTCATAAACCTATAGTTTACAAGACTTCTTATTTTCAAAATGTGATTCCGGAGCGATTCGAACGCTCGACCCACGCCTTAGAAGGGCGTTGCTCTATCCAGCTGAGCTACGGAACCATCCTTATTTGCGGTGCAAAGGTAGTACTATTTTTTTAATATGCAAACCGGAAAGTCTTTTTTTTCATCAGAAGGGATAACCTACTGCAAAATGCCAGGCAAAGTTATTCTTCAGGTTAGGCTTCAAAATAGCCCACCGGTCCTTTCCCCGCTCCATCGGATTATATGCTTTCATACCCGTATCGAAACGGATCAGGAAGAAGTCGAAATCGAGACGCAATCCCAAACCATAAGAAACAGCTATCTCTTTATAGAAACGGGAGAAGTCGAAATTTCCATCCTTACGTTCCTTATCCGGTCTCATCGTCCAGACATTTCCGGCATCGACATAAGCAGCCAGTTCAAACTTCCAGAACATCTTTGTCCGGTATTCCAGATTCAGATCCAACCGGATATCTCCTACCTGGTCGGCAAACGATTTGACAGAATCCGCCAGCATACCGCCCGGCCCCAAGGTTCTAACAGACCATCCACGGACACTATTCGCCCCTCCCGAGAAATAAGTCCGTTCAAAAGGCAATATCTTCGCATTCCCATACGGATAACCAACCCCAACGCCCACATGAAAAGCGATTTTATTACGGCTATCCAGCACAATACTCTTACTAAAGTCGACATCCCCTTTCACAAACTGGGCATAATTGATACCGAACAAATTATATAATCCGTCTTTATCTTTTTTCGCCTGAGTCATTTTAGAGAATGCATACAACAGGTTACCTGCCATTTCAAACGAGACACGCAGCGAATGTGAATTTCGAAGACGGTTCTGAGGATTGTAATTCGTAAATGAATACGTATAACCGGAACCAACGACAAACTGGTCAGTAAAATTGTAAATCCGGGTAGATTTAGGTAAACGGGCTTCAAAAGTCGAATCGATCTTCGGCAAATGTACATAATCGATATCGAGTAACTTAAACACATGGCGGGCTTGCGTATTCGACCGTTCCTGCCAAATATAACTCCAACCGCCGGACAGAATGGCACGCCTGTATTCCGGCCGCGTTTGAATACTGTAACTAACCTTCAGTTCCGTAGATGCCCGTACCTTCCGTTTGAAATTTTCACTGACAAAAGGGAACAGGAAACGAGGAAACAATACAGATGCCTCTGCCCCCAACTCCCAATAATTACCGCCTGCCGAACTCTTGGACAAAGCCTCATAAGCACCACGCACCTTCGCAGAGAAAACCTCTGAACCTTTGAACAGATTCCTGTGCTGATAATTCAAGCTGGAAGCAAATCCGAAATCGCCCGCCGAATTTGTCCCTTCCAGGTCAACACCGAATCCCTGCAACTTAGCCGGAGAAGTCAGGATAGTACAATTCAGCATCATGGTATCCTGAACCTCCACTTCCGTAAAACGGATATTCACATTTCTCAAGGCCCGGAGAGCGGCAAAAGAAGAATAGGTTTGTTCAACCGCCCGCTCATTAAACAATCTGCCGGGAGTAATATAAGTACTTCTTCGCAAAACACCCGGACGGATACTCCTTCCATTATTTCCATAGAGGATCTGCAGATCTCCGGCTTTTACCGTATCGCCTGAAAGAGCCGACAAATCACTCTGCGCCTGGTTCAGCGGATCATAATCGGTAACGATCGTCACGTCTTTTATATAATACTGGCGATGAACGGTATCGACCACCGAACCATCCGGCTTCAGTTTACGGTAAGGCTTCAGTATCATATCCAGATCGACTATATTCCTGTTATAAGAACTGTCTGCCAGATATGCCAGGTAATCGCGGTTGAACGCATAATACCCCCGTCTGCGAAGCAAAGAGGTGATTCGCTGCCGTTCTTTATCCAGTATATCCCTGTCGAACAAAGCACTGTCTTTCACCAGAGAAGTATAATCTTCCGGATATATACGGAAAGCAGATGATACGGCCGAACGTTTGGGAGCAGTCAGATGAGCTATACTGTCGATCTTCGGATCATCCAGATTCATCGTATAGTTATGTATCCGGTAAGGGATATTCGAATTGATCCGGTAAGTAACGACAGCCTTCTTCTGGCGCGAGGTATCCACCTCCGCTGTCACTTCCGCGTTTACATATCCTTTATTGATAAAAAAGCGCCTCAACTCATCCGCCGATTGATCGACCAGCGTAGTGTCCAGAATCACAGGCGGCTCACCGATACGGCGAAGCTGCTTACTGAGCCAGCGTTTTTCATTCCGCCCCGACCAGTCGTAGACAAAAAGCTGCCACTTCATCAGACCGAACACCTTAAAGTTAGGCTGCTGCCTGAGATAAGGCTTCAGATCATTCGTTTTATAGGCTTTATTATCAGAGACAATCTCTACTTTATCAAGCAGATATTCACCGTCACCGACATATTTTGTCGTACTGCAGGCGGCCAGTATCCAAACAAGGCATATGAAATATAATATATGGAGGATTCCCTTCATCATTCGACCTTTTACGCACGCAAATGTAGCTGAAATTAAATAAAATCCCGTACTTTTGCTTTGTAAAAAGAGTAAAGATGTTGAGTAAGTCGAAAGTAAAACAGATACGTTCACTTGAATTGAAGAAGTTTCGTAACGAGACGAATACGTTTGTAGCCGAAGGAAATAAGCTGGTGGCAGACATGCTGCCTGCGTTCGAATGCGACCTGCTGATCGCCAAACCGTCGTGGATGGCAACGCAAGGTGATATTCCCGCCAAAGAACTGTTGGAAGTCGATGACGATGACATACGGAAAGCCAGCTTCCTGAAAAATCCGCAGGATGTACTGGCTGTTTTCAAACGCCCCGCCTGGTCATTGGAAGAAGCAAACCCTCAGCAGCAGCTCATCCTCGCTCTCGACGGTATACAGGACCCCGGTAACCTGGGAACGATCATACGGCTCGCCGACTGGTTCGGCATCGAACATATCGTTTGCAGCCAGGACACAGCCGACGCATTCAGTCCCAAGACAGTACAGGCGACCATGGGAGCACTCGTCCACGTAAAAGTCCATTACACAGACCTGCCCGCTTATCTGCAAAAACAAGCGGAACACCAGGTACCACTATACGGAACATTCCTCGACGGAGAGAACATATATACAAAAGAACTATCGGAAACAGGCATTATCATTATGGGAAATGAAGGAAACGGCATCCGCCCAGAAACCGAAGCACTGGTCAACGAGAAGCTATATATCCCCAATTACCCGCAGGAAAGAGAAACATCAGAGTCTCTGAACGTGGCAATCGCCACAGCCGTTGTCTGTGCCGAGTTCAGACGTCGCGGGTGAAATGCCGGTTAACCGGTAAATATACACAAAGGAAGAAACCGTCACCCGATCGGAGACAGCTAACCATTCCATAGAAAAAGCTCCGGATGGTGGAAAACTGACACCGGACGGCACTGGTAACAATGTACCGTCATAAAACTCTGTATTCGCTATCTCTTGTTCTAAAGGAAACACACCGGCAAAACGACCTTCTGCATCCAGTTCCAGATAATGCATGCGGTACCATTTCTGCCAGTATATATAATGAGAAGCGATCCGACGCATAAGACTTGTCTAAAATTATTTAGCAGCCGTTTTCAAGGAGTCGGTATCAACGGAAAGCCGTCCATAGTTATACCTCATCAGGTTCAGGCTATCCACATAGATCTTGAAATAAGAGGTCGAATCCTCTTTTCCGTCCAAGCGGATAAAACCATACACACTCTTCACCTGCTTGGTCGGTAGCGTACGTAAAATCGTCTCATGATAACCATCCTGAAGGATCTTGTCGTTTACGGTAATGACCGTATCCCCCTGGTTGGCACTCAAACGGATCTCCGGACGACTTTTCATAGCATCGTTCAATCCCCAGACACGCATTCCCAGAACAAACGTACTACCGGAAGGATAGTTTGTTTCCGGTTTGATATCGACCGTTATGCCGTTGAATACAGCTTTCGGTTCAAAGGTAAGATAAGTAAGACGCGGCCAGATATCGACGGAATCCTGTTTGGAAACCGGAGCTGCACTAGCCTGCACGTCTCCCAACGCTTTCTGCCGTTCGTTCAGTTCCGCCAGTACCAGGTCATACACCTGCATATACACATCCAGGTTACTTCCATACCAGACGAGCGAACTGTCGTAAACGGCCTGTTCGATATTATGTTTGCGAAATACGGACTGATAAAGCGCTTCCTTTTCAGCATCGTCGATATATTTTTTATAATCGGTACTGATCATAGCTTCCGCCAGTTGCATATCTATCAGGACAGCCTTCATCTCCTTTTCGGACAGAATACCATCAGGTACCTTACTACAGGAAACCACCAAAGCCGCCGTCAACAATACGACACCGTATCTGCGCAATTTACTCCGCATTTATTTACTACTTTCTTTTTCTTTTGAGAGACTGGCCGACAAAGTGTGCCGGTAAAATATCAATAACAAGAACACACCTACGCAGATAGCCGAATCTGCCAGGTTGAAGATCGGACGGAAGAAGACGAACTCCTCTCCTCCCCAGATCGGGACCCAGTCCGGCAATACCGTCTGGATCAACGGGAAATAAAACATATCCACCACTTTCCCGTGCAACCAGGTAGCATAACCACCGCCGGCAGGCATAAAAGAGGCGACCTGACCAAAACTATGGTCGAATACGACCCCATAAAATATAGAGTCGATTATATTACCGATAGCTCCCGCAAAGATCAACGAGACACACGCAATAAAGCCAAAACTGTACTTCTCCTTAACCAGTTTATACAGATAATATCCGATAAAACCGACCGCCACAATACGGAATACGGATAAGAACAATTTGCCTATCACCTCTATACCGAAAGCCATCCCCGGATTTTCGGTAAAGTACAGATAAAACCACGGAGTGATCTCTATACTTTCGTGCAACTGCATGTGCGTCTTGATCCAGATTTTAAGAGCCTGGTCAAGAATAAGGAGCAGCATTACGATTAACACTGCTCCCCAACCTTTAGAAAATTTCATTTATCTTTTACCTCCTTGTTTTGCTTCGATACTCAAAGTAGCATGAGGTACGGCACGCAGTCTCTCCTTCGGGATCAACTTACCCGTTTCGCGACAAATGCCATAAGTCTTATTTTCAATACGGATCAAAGCAGCCTGTAAGTTCTGTATGAACTTCATCTGGCGCTGTGCCAGACGTCCGGCCTCTTCCTTCGACAAAGTTGCGGCACCTTCTTCCAACACCTTGAATGTTGGAGATGTATCGGCCACATCGTTCCCATCAGAATTGGTTACACCCGATCTCAACAACTCGTAATCCTTTTTGGCTACCTCCAACTTCTCTAAAATAATGGCGCGGAACTCCTCGAGTTCAGCATCCGAATATCTTGTCTTTTCTGCCATGGTTCATTTAATTTTAGGTTCCACAATTCATAATATATATCAGGCGATCCAAGTCGCAGTCCAAATATACGATAATATTTATATGCGGCAAGGGACGCCTTTCTTTTTTAAGAAAAAAATCACTCTTTCTCGATACGCACCGACAGGTTGAAATCCTCGAAATCAAGGACAGTCGCATCACTTATCGCATGCTCTGTAATTTCAACAGATACGGCCAGCACCTGGTTCGCAATATATTCATTAAATTCCTTAATTGCGTCATCCATTTCGTCGGAAGAAAGAACGGTCACGTTGATCTTATCGGTTATATCGTATCCGTTGCTCTTACGCAGGTTCTGGATACGGTTCACCAATTCACGTGCCAGCCCTTCTTTACGCAGGTTTTCCGTCACGGTGATATCGAGGGCAACCGTCAGGCGGCCTTCGTTGGCAACCAGCCATCCCGGTATATCTTCGGAGATGATTTCAACATCAGCCAGTTCGACCGCAGCTTCCTGTCCCTCCACATTCAAAGTAAATGTACCGGCAGCTTCGAAAGCAAGGATATCCTCCTGGCTCATGCCCTGGATAGCAGCAGCCAGGCTCTTCATGATCTTTCCGTAACGCGGGCCTAACTTCTTGAAATCAGGCTTGATACGTTTAACCAGGATACCGGCGGCATTATCGACGAATTTCAGTTCCTTTACATTCACTTCGTTCAGGATCAGATTCTTCACCGCTTCAATGCTTTCCTGCTGGTGTGCATCCGTAACAGGCACCATGATGGTCTGCAGCGGCTGGCGAACTTTGATATTCACTTTACGACGCAGAGCCAGTACCATAGAAGAAACATCCTGTGCCATCTTCATACGTTCTTCCAGATCCTTGTCGATCAATGCTTCATCATATTTCGGGAAATCCGACAAGTGTACAGATTCCACCGTTTCACGTCCGGTAACAGCAATCAGGTCGCTGAACAGCTGATCGCCATAGAACGGAGCGATCGGAGACATCAGCTTGGCTACAGTTTCCAGACAAGTATATAAAGTCTGGTAAGCAGACAACTTATCCGTTGTCATGCCCCCGCCCCAGAAACGGCGACGGTTCAGGCGCACATACCAGTTACTCAGGTTATCGTTCACAAACTCAGAGATAGCACGACCTGCACGGGTCGGTTCGTAAGTATCATAGAATCCGTCAACATCTTTCACCAATGTATTCAGCAAAGAAAGGATCCAGCGGTCGATTTCGGGACGTTCGTTCAGAGGAACATCCGGTTCCGAATAATCGAAGCCGTCCACGTTTGCATACAAAGCAAAGAATGAATACGTATTATATAATGTACCGAAGAACTTACGGCGCACTTCATCCATACCGTCGATATCGAACTTGATATTATCCCACGGAGACGCATTGGTGATCATATACCAACGCAACGGGTCTGAACCATACTGTTCGATCGTCGAAAACGGATCGATTGCATTACCCAGACGTTTAGACATCTTATTACCGTTCTTATCCAGTACCAGGCCATTGGAAACAACCGCTTTATAAGCCACGCTGTCGAATACCATCGTAGCCAGTGCATGCAGGGTAAAGAACCAGCCACGAGTCTGGTCGACCCCCTCTGCGATAAAGTCTGCCGGATAAACCGTACGGTTATCCAGTATTTCCTTATTCTCAAATGGATAATGGATCTGTGCATAAGGCATCGCACCCGAATCGAACCAAACGTCGATCAGGTCAGTCTCACGCTTCATCGGCTTGCCGCTTTCGGAAACAAGGATCACCTCATCCACATACGGACGGTGCAAGTCGATCTTTTCGTAATTGTCCTTATTATATTCACCCGGATTGAACCCTCTGTCCTTATAAGGATTAGATTCCATGAATCCGGCCTTAACGGCTTTCTCTATTTCATTGTACAGTTCTTCTACCGAACCGACACACATCTCTTCCGTTCCGTCTTCCGTACGCCAGATAGGTAACGGAGTACCCCAGTAGCGGCTACGGCTCAGGTTCCAGTCCTGCAGGTTTTCCAGCCATTTACCGAAACGGCCCGTACCTGTGCTCTGCGGCTTCCAATTGATCGTATTGTTCAGTTCGATCATACGGTCACGGCAGGCAGTCGTGCGGATAAACCAGCTATCCAGCGGATAATATAATACCGGTTTGTCGGTACGCCAGCAATGCGGATAGTTGTGTACATGCTTTTCGATACGGAACACACGGTTCTGTACCTTCAGCATCATACATATCTCGATATCCAATGTCTCATCTTTGTCGGTCTTTTCCGGATCGTAGGCATTCTTCACGAACTTACCCTGGAACGGATCGTAATCGGCAGCATTCATACGAGTCTGTACAAATTCAGGATCCAGATCTTCCAACAGGTAGAACTTTCCCGTCATATCGACCATCGGACGTTTGTTGCCATCCTTATCGATCATCATCAACGGAGGCACGCCACTAGCTTTCGCCACACGGTCGTCGTCCGCACCGAATGTCGGAGCGATATGTACGATACCCGTACCGTCTTCCGTTGTCACATAGTCGCCTGTGATCACACGGAAAGCCCCTTCACCCGGATTTACCCACGGGATCAGCTGTTCATAATGCATGCCGGCCAATTCCGGACCTTTCCATTCACCTACAACCTTGAACGGAATCAGTTTATCACCAGCTTTATAATCCGACAGCTCCAGGTCAGCAGCCTTCGGATTGAAATGTGCATTCATCAGATCCTTAGCCAATACAACTGTCATCGGCATGCCAGTATACGGATTGTAAGTCTGAACAGCCACATAGGTGATATTCGGACCCACGCAGAGTGCCGTATTGGAAGGCAATGTCCACGGAGTAGTCGTCCATGCCAGGAAGAATGCATCACCGAACTGAGCCATTTCCGGTTTCGGATCGAGGATATGGAATTGTGCCGTACAAGTGGTATCCTTCACGTCGCGGTAGCAACCCGGCTGGTTCAACTCGTGCGAGCTAAGCCCCGTTCCGGCAGCCGGTGAATACGGCTGGATGGTATACCCCTTATACAGTAACCCTTTCTTATACAATTCTTTCAGCAGATACCACAATGTTTCGATGTAACGGTTATCGTAGGTGATATACGGATTTTCCATATCCACCCAGTACCCCATTTTATTGGTAAGGTCTTCCCATTCCTTGGTAAACTTCATCACATCTTTGCGGCACGCTGCATTATAGTCAGCGACAGAAATCTTCTTACCGATATCTTCTTTGGTTATACCCATAGATTTCTCAACGCCCAGCTCAACCGGCAGGCCGTGAGTATCCCATCCTGCCTTACGGTTCACCAGATATCCTTTCATGGTTTTGTAACGGCAGAAAATATCTTTAATCGAACGAGCAATAACATGGTGAATACCCGGCATTCCGTTTGCAGAAGGCGGACCTTCATAAAATACAAACGAGGGGTATCCTTCACGGATTTCAAGACTCTTATGGAAGATGTCGCCATCCTGCCATTTCTTCAACACCTCTTTATTGACATTCGATAAATCGAACTTAGAGTATTCGGTAAATTTCTTACTCATATCGCGCTATTTTTAACTATCTTCTAAAAATGCCGCAAAGTTAGTGATTTAATTCTAATTAGACAATAAAGAAATGAGCATACCCTGATTGGATTTTATAAACCTAAATAATCCCCCTTTCAAAAATTTATAGTTACCTTTGACCTCATAAAAGGTGACTGCTATGAAATCGACAAATGAGTATTTGGAATTATTACGGCAATACATGGATTCCCATGCCGGGAAGTATGGCATTGTCCGTATGGGCATTTTCGGTAGTGTAGCTCGTGGTGAACAAACGGAAAACAGCGATGTGGATATTTGTTTTGAAGCACCAGCCCCCAATCTACTAACATTAGCTCGTATCAAATTTGAGCTTGAAACCTTGTTAGGATCCAGGGTCGACCTGGTAAGGTTACGTGATCGTATGGATGAATATCTGAAACGGAACATTGAAAAGGAAGCACTGTATGTTTGACAAAAATAAATCAGAAGTCAGCCATCTATTAGACCGTATCACAGAGCAACTTGAAATTGTATGTGAACGCTGCCGGAATGTTCAGTCTGTAAATGACTTTTTAGGCTCAAATGAAGGAATGTCTCTACTTGACGGCGTTTGTATGAAACTTATCGCTGTAGGAGAAAGCATTAAAAATCTCGATAAATTAACTGAGCGTAGTTTATTGGTCAATTATCCTCAGATACCTTGGCGTGAAGTAATGGGAATGAGAGATATTATCGTTCATCATTATTTTGAAATAGACGCTGATGTTATTTTTGCTACAGTACGTGAAAGTGTACCCGAATTACTAAGTATCATCAGCCTTATCAAAAAAGATATTGAAGCAGAAAAAGCTGAATCAACAGAACGATATTAAAATCAAGAGGCAAAGCCTATTCTTCTATAGACTTCAGCCTCTTTTGTCATAAACTATCCGATATTTTAAGTAACGACAAGAAGTCAGAATTTAAACAAACCGTTTTCGTCCAGATCGATAGGCAACATAGCAGAGTTGGAGGCATATTCTTTGGGGATAGCCTGCTCGATACGTTGTAAATCTTCCTTACTGAGATCGATCTCAATTGCTTTCACGGTATCCCGAAGCTGACCGACTGTACGCGAACCGACCAACGCCAGCATATCGCCGCCCTGTGCCAGTACCCATGCAATGGCAAGTTGCGACACGGAAACATTCTTCTCTGCGGCCATTTCCTTCAATACATCCAGCCGTGCCACAGCCTGTTTCAGCTTCTCTGCAGCCTGGGGAGGCATCCTCCGGCTCAAGGTTGCCAGTTTTTCCTCCGGGTTACTACCTCCTATCACGCCATGAAACAGATTGGCAAAAGTGACAATTCCGATACCCAGTTCACGTGCTGTAGGAATCAGGCTTTGTTCTATCTCCCTGTCGAGCAGCGAATACCGCACTTCCACCAGGCTGATGGGGTGAACAGCATGGGCTCGGCGCAATGTTCCGGCATCTATCTCGGTAATTCCGACATTACGCACATATCCGGCTTTTACCATATCTGAAACGGCTCCGATCGTTTCTTCCACCGGGATATGCGGATTGATACGGGCAGGTTGATACAGGTCGACATAGTCCGTACCCAGGCGTTTCAAGGTATAGGCCAAATAATTCTGAACACTCTGCGGACGTACGTCGATGCCATAAAAACGATCATCAGGAGTCAGCATTCCACCAAACTTGACAGAAATAAAGACATCTTCCCGCTTACGTGTTTTCAATGCTTCACGGATAATCAGTTCGCTTTCGCCATGACCATAAAAATCACCTGTATTCAGATAAGTAATCCCACTGTCCAAAGCAGCATGTATGGTATCAATCCCTTGCTGAATATCAGCCATCCTCATTGCCCCCAGGCCAATGCGGGAAAGGGTAATGCCATTCGTTTCTTTATTCAAATACTTCATTGTTTCGCAGTTTAATATTTATAGGCTATAAAAATATACATTTGCTTGCATATAATCGATCTTTTCAAAACTGATTATGAGAAGATCAGGAATAATATGAGAATATAAAGAAGATTGCGACCATCATGATCTAAACATGAAATATAAGGAGTTGTTTTAATTAATTAGTATCAAACAATTGATATTTAATTCTATTTTTTGTTCCTTTGCAGTAATATTAAAACTAAGAATATGGCAATAGCAATTAAAAGTATTCCTGTTCTACATGGGAAAGAAGCTGAAGCCTTTGTAAAAAAAGCAGACGCAGCCTTCCAAAACAAACAGGAATCCAACCAAACCCAAAAGCGATTTGAATCATTAAATCGTATTCTAAAAAAAGCAAACATGAAATGAACAAAGGCAATTTTCTAGAGAATAGTTGCACATTCTCCTTACTAAAACCGGAACTATTGAAAGAATGTAAACCTTTCATTTGTGGCAATGATGATTTGGACGATTTCTTTATGAACAATTCAGATCTGTACACCAAGCAGTTACTAGGGAAGACATATTGCTTTCGTTTAGATGAAGATTTATCCGTCATAACATGTGCTTTCACTGTAGCAAATGATAGTATCAAAGCAAATTTTCTACCGAATAGTCGAAAGAAAAAAGTTATTCAAGATATTCCTTTTTCAAAACAACGTCGTAGTTATCCAGCCGTATTAATCGGTCGACTAGGTGTAAATATGAACTATCAGGGATGTCATATAGGTAATGAACTTATTGGCTTTATAAAAGATTGGTTCATTAGTCCGGAAAATAAAACCGGATGTCGTTTTATAGTAGTAGATGCTTATAACAAGTCCTCTATTATATCTTTTTATGAGAAGAATAATTTTTATCCTCTATTTTCTACAGAGCAACAGGAGAAGGAATATCTTGGTATTCCAGAAAGTTCCTCTCTCTTTACCCGATTAATGATTTTTGATTTGATTAATATCACCTAACTTCATTACAGATTAATAAGAGCAGTCTGTTTTTTACAACAAACATTAATATAATTACCGGCAATCATCAAACCCTGCAAACAGAACTTATGATTTTTAAGCCTAACAGGTATTTTTTCCTTATAAACGGTTGTTTATTCCATCGTATATACTATCTTTGCAGTACTACAGAAAGTGCAGAAACTATAGCGTTAGGTTCTGTTCTGTAGAAATATTTAGAATAAGGCATTTTAAAATATTATCCCAGTTCTTGTAAACATCCCAACATACACAGACACAACTGAGATAGTAGCAACAAAATGCCCATGTTATTTGTATATACACAAGTTATATATGATATGACGTGGGCTGTTGCTTACTATCAGTGTGTCAGGTCGGGATACCTACAAGACTGAGAACGGCAACAGTTTCACGTTTTTTTATGCCTTTTTCAAGCTATACTTTTTACATCAACACATTAATATGTTAAACAATCATACAATCAGTAAAAAGGAATAGCGAAGAGGGGACTCTGCCACTGTCCGGTTCGCGAGAATAGGATAGTATCTATTTGTATAGCAGATTATGTCTATCAGATAAAACACTTGTATTATGATAAACTTGTTAACTAAAATACGTGATTATGTACAACTTCTCCTCCCCGACGACCAGAAGCCTAACTTTTCGGGCCATGTACTGACAGATCACAAAGAAACAACATGGGAAGAAGCCAGTATCGTATCTTCATCTGTAAATATACCGACGGCTGATAAGCAACCTTCGGAAGAGAAGAGGGATAAAGAAAGTGATTTTATTATTGAAGCGTTTAAAAGACTAACACCCGATTATTTATTGATCGTATCGGAAATGAGGAACTTACTAAACTCCGATCTAAAAAAAATAGTATTCCATGCATTAGCCACCGGATTAAGCGTGGAAAAAGTTGCAACACATTTGGGCCTCTCCTCCCAGGAGGTAAAAGAGATATTTCAGAATGCCATTACAGATATAAGCATCCAATCAGGATTTGTCAGAGCCCATATCGATAACGGTATTCGAAGAGAGATAGAAATCGACAAATTAAAATCAAACATACAATCACTGAAAACACAGTTAACAAAGGATGAAATCAAACATCCCGCCCCAAAGCGAACGTCATCCCAAATACCTTACGTCAAACAAAAGAAATTGCTATCCAAACCATTAACCCATAGCCTCGATTTAGAGACAAGAACCCTGACTATTCTTAAAGCGGTAGATATATATACATTGGAAGACTTACTGAAATTCATTTCAACCAACGGACTTGCCGCACTGAAGAAACGACGAAACTTCGGGAACTTATCTTTAAATAAACTGGAAAAAGAATTAATAAGAAAAGGGATCTTTGACCCGAACGGTCATTGTGAACTATATCAAGAGATAGCTAAGAGATAATACCTAATAATTTTTTCTGAAACTGTATTGCAGTTATAAGCCATCCGGCTCGTGAGAGTCGAATGGCTTTTTTGGAAAAATATACCTTCATTCCTTCAATTAGGCTATATACTTCTAATTATAAAGAAATTACAGATGAAGCCTTTTTGCAGACACATTGTCCAATGAAGAAAAATCACCGTATTTCCTTCACATGATATACATTTCCACGTAAAATATGCCGGCTTGGGACATTGTTACGACGCAACAGGCGGCCAAAAGCATTTATAGTGGTGTTGCTAAAAGTCAGGCGGCTACGCTTACGGATACGTTGCATGATCTCGGCAGCGGGAAGCCATTCGCCAATTTCACCACCTTCTTCAGACAACGGCTTGAAATATTGCAGGAAAAGCTGCTCTTCCACCGGAACCTGTTCGAACACTTCATTCTGAAGAGTAATAGATTTTTCTTCCTCCCGCGTCAGCCAATACCGTTCGCCTGTACGGAGCGCATGGATCGCCTGAGCATACAGCTGGTCATAATCGATAAAATGCCTGCGGTCTATCTCACCATTTATTTCCACACACAGAAAACGCCGACTGCCGGTCGGATCGGATAACAAGTCCATATTATTACAAGTTCCGACAAATCCGGCATACCGTTTCAAAGCCCGCACACTCGATTTGTAGGCACGACGAGCATTCACCTCGGGCTTTTGAAGCAGATGTTTCAGGAAAGACTGACGGGAGTTTCCTATCGAATCGAACTCGTCGATATTTATAAGGGCAAAACGGTGCAGCATCAGTTCAGCATCACGACGATTTCCAAAATCGATACTGTCGGTATAAAACTCACGCAAAACCGGTGGCATTAAATTACGGCACCAGGTAGACTTTCCACATCCCTGATCCCCCACCAATAAGGGCAACAGGCTGTTAGCATGCACCCCACCCATCTGTTTCCATTGGGCGACTAACCCCAGGAACCAGATATAAAAATGCTCGCGCCACAACTTCGATGACGTCGGTACCGTATCCGCCAAGGCACGGATATGATCTTTTCTGTCCCATTCCGGCAGATTATCCAGATAATCATCCAGCGGATTAAACAGCGGAATCTTATTGGAATAGATATAACGTTTCACATCACGATCCCACAAATCGAGTCCTTCCGCCTGTGCATGCAGGGAGATCGTATTGAGAACCTCATCGGTAACAGGAAAGAAACTATAATAATAGGAACGTCGTTCGCGATATTCCACTTCACCTTTCAACTCGTTCCTCCGGAACTCATAGCGACGTTTCATAAACTCATCCATCCGAAATACGAGGTTCTGACAAACCGGCATGACCGGACCGACACCAAAACATTTATCCAGCAGATAAGTATTGTGTACCACCGCCCGCAGTTCCGTCTCGTTCCGTTGGAAATGTACATTCACATACGCCCATTTCACCACATCTTCTTCCGGTATGCCTGCACGAAGGCAATTCTCTGCCAACCGTACCAGCAATGCATCCGCCGTCGTATCACCAGACTCCTTCCCCACTTCTTCAATTGCTTTTTTCAAGGCCACCTGATAAAGCAGGTAAACGGAATAACTGCGTTCATGCCCCGCCTCCATCCGTTGAAGTGGCATCGGCTCCTGCTGTTTCAACTCACGGAACGTCAATTCACCAGGCACTTGCAAGGGTTGTTCGAGCGTAGCCGGTACAGCCGTATCTCTACCGCCTCCCTATCGCCCGACAGGTTATCGACTTCCAATAGAACAAGACCGTTGTAAGCTTTCATCTCCAAAGTCTCATTTTTCTTTTTCAATTCTGCACCGAAAACGATCCGAGGAAGTTTGGTTGCTGCCGGACAAGGGTATCCCGGAGGATATTCCTCTAGCTTTTTCCGGAACTCTTCTACCACATGTCCGGATACAGAGTTCCTCATCGTATCGATCAATTCATTAAGGGATAGGGTTTTAACGGATTTATTTCCGTCTTTGTAATGTGTGATATTCATTCGCTTGTAATTTAAGGTGTACTTTCTGCTTAAAAGTAAGAAAAAAAGCCATGTATAACAAGGCTTTCATCAATTATTATTTATATCTTTAGTCCGTTATTCTTTCTTATTTGACAACTGGCAAACGCTTGTCAGACTGTTGTCGAATAAGCGTTTGTCAGCTGTCGAACAAGCGTACGACAATTAACAAACAAAACAGAGTAAGGCACTTCGGAATTACCGGATGCATAGTTTTACCTTAAACAAATACTGATATGTGTGCAAGATATCGAATGGTTCGCAATCCGAACCCCACAGGAGACAAGAAAAAGCAAGCATTACATCCGCGTGTTGTACCTTACGGGACAATCCACACCAATGATCTGATAGAAGAAGCAGAAGGCCGTTCCGGAATTTCGGGAGCCGACATCAAAGGGGCTTTACAGGTCATAGCCGATGTGATGGCCAGACGTCTGGACGACGGATATAATATCGAACTGGACGGCATCGGCTTCTTCAGTGTTTCGCTCGCTTCACGTCCGGTCATGGATAAAAAGGAGCTCCGTTGCGAATCAATTCATTTCCGTAATGTAAATTTCCGCTGCGGCAAATATCTGAAAAGTAAATTGAAGTCGATGCACCTGGAACGTATGCCGGAAGGGAAAGGCGTTCTTCCTCCTTTCGATGAACGGGTACGCAGGCTGACAGAATATCTGAACGCACATCATTATATCACTTGTAGCGACTACCGGGAACTGACAGGTTGCTCCAAATATCGTGCACTGGAAGACCTGAAGAAGTTGATAGATGAAGGAAAACTGGAGAAAGGAGGGTATAGAAGTACGAGGGTTTATTCATTTCCTTCAGCGGTAAAGGATTGATGGTGAATGAAAAACATCCACTAATGAAGGAATGAAGGATTATTTTCGGATTACATCACAAGTATAATCCCTATGGAATCAATCTCCAACATGTAGTACTATGTGAAACGATAGCCAAATACATTATTTATCTGCAGGAAACAACAGCATCAAAGCAGGTATACCGGATGCGGAGTAACTATCGATCGTTGAACCTGCCGGCAAAACTTTTTCATATTCTCCACTGCATACATTGCGTGACTTATCCCTGTTTTCCAAACCGTAACCAATCGTGCGTTTCAGGAAAGGAAGGTATTGCGTTTGCTTACAGTCATAAATCAACATAGCCACATATTGTGCAAAAATTGCTGTATAAATACCCTGTTCGATTCCATTTTCAAAGGGTAATAAATTATGTTTTGCAGACATGACATTCACAGTATAATCCGTAGCTAAAATGGCATTATTCAAATACTTTTTCTCGCCGGTCGCTTTATAAAGCAATACGGAGGCACCAATAAAGGTAGCTTGATTGTAAACGTGGGCAGTCCATGCAGGACGTCCATTGCCATGACGGCTATCGGCAATTTGCCCTGTTTGCTTATCCAACAAATTTTCGACACCCCATTCATAAATTTCTTTCCCTTTCGCCAGATATTGTTCTCTGGTCTGGTATTTCGGATATTCATCTGTCGACTCTTTTCTTTTCCGCGGCACATTATTATATAGAGTTAAAGCAGCAACTACAGTCGGAAAATTGATACAAGCCATCTTTCCGTCGCTAGGTTTATTGGGTTTCGGGTTCTGTATGGGCTGCCATTGCCAGAACATTCCTCCATTTTCTTTATCATAAGAACCAGTATCCCCCACTTTCGGGGAACCATACCAGACTCTACTGAAACTCAATTCTGATAATGTCAGATATTCGTCAACTTTAAATAACTCATAGCCGCGTGCCAAAGAAATGGTCCACCACATGATATCATCATAAATAAACCAACCCGTATTTTCATTGTTGTCATCAAAATTAAAATTGGCATATTGCGCTTTATTACCCTCGAATATCTTTGTGCATAATCTCTTGTAAGTTGCTTGCTTATCTTTACTCTTTAATCTTTTAGCCAACTTATACGCATTCATCGCCATATCCCAATAAATCGGCTGGCACCAGATGGCTGCTGCCCCGTTGAAACGGTCTTTAGCCGAAAGGAAAGATGAATTTGTCTTGTAGATATATTTATCAGTATCGAGTAGCGTGTTGTTAAACCCCTCGTAAATAGTCCAAACATCCTCATTCGTATAGGTGAAAGACTTTTTACTTAAACTATCCAAACCTTCGGCCCGGCATACTACAGATGATGTAAATAATACAAGCAGTAAGTTTACAACTAAAAATAGATTGCTTTTCATCTTTGTTTGTTAAGTTTTTAAATTTTATCGTGATAAAGGGAACAAATCTCTCCCCAAGCAGCTGTTTGTGTATCTTTTGTTACATTGTCACGTAGTTGCACCAGCGGATTTTTGAACAACCTTGCTTAGGCTGCAAAGATAAAAAAAATGCCGGCTCAATAATTCAAAATGATTGTAAAGGTTTTGATTTCTATCAACCGACTCTGCAACATCTTATATTTGGTCCTTTATTCAAAATAAAAACAATCAAACAACAGACCTTACCGGATATAATTTTGTGTTATATCCGGTAAGGTCTGTTATATCATATAAATCAGTACCCTGGATTACTTACAGGTAGCACCAGCTTCAATAGGCCAGCCCGGATTCTGATAAATAGGAGATTCAGATACAGTCTTTCCATCCGGAGATGTAATTAGAAAGTGTTGCACAGCGATCGGACTTAAATAATGGGCTTCATAAAAATAGAAGCCTTTATAATACTGATTCGTTGTACTCTTTTGATTCAGACGCAAATGATCGCTCAATGATGGAGATGATACATTGTTTTTAGTCTGGTCCGCCTGATCATATACCAAAAGGCTATTACCCGAATCATCAACGAATATCGACTCCATCGGACCGAAAATCTTAGCACCTTCCTGCTGAAATCCATTCAACTGATCCATTGCCCTCCAACGACATACATCCATATAACGAAGTCCTTCACCGATAAATTCACAACGTCTTTCACGACGAATATTATATAACGTTGCATCTACCAGTTGGCCAGCCGAATAAGCTCCCCAATCGTTCAATGCTTCTTTTGCCATATCCGTAGCCTTGATTGTTTTCTGAAAATCAGGATCGACACCGGCACGATTTCTCAAAGCCTGCCAATAAGATGCCGCTTTAGCGTCTATATTGCCGTTCTTTAAATAAGATGCTTCCATATAATTCAGATAAGCTTCAGCTGCACGATAAACAACAAATGCAGTCTGATCCTGCCCCATCATCTGATCATTATAATCTAAAGAATAGCCTTTACCTTCAATATAACCTGTCGCTGTCGACATTTTCGTATCTGTCATATACAAACGAGGGATAACAGGGAAACGTTCGGGAACAGCGATATTATCTACAGCCTTTATTTCATCCGGAGCTTTCATAAACAATCTCCAACGCCAATCGCGACCCTGCTTTGTATCCGAGATGTAGTCATCTCCCTTATAATCATTTCCTGCTGCATATACCGGCAAACCGTTATTCATTAGAAAAACCTGTTCAAATTGATGAGTGAACCCTGTATTTCCTCCATGATACAATACGTGGTTAAAATTACTGGCATTTCCCAAGGCAAAACTATAAAGCCGACATAATATAACTTCATCATATCCACTGGGATCATGACTGGCAAACATATCATAATACGGATTCTTAGATTTTCTGACATCATCACGAATAATCTGGTTATTATCTACCAACTGAATAGCGTCAGCCACCTGTGATGCTGCATCTATAGCCTGATCAAGAAACCATGCGACTTCATTTTCCGGACTTCCACTGGGATATTGATAGTTCGCATTATAGTCTTTTTCTGCACCGGGCCAGCCTGGTCCATTTGGGACTAAAGCGGTGTTTGCATGATACTTCTCCCAGGTCGCTTCAAACAATGCAACTCTCGACTTTAATACCAATGCTGCATTTTTCGTAATACGTGTTTTAGCCGGTGCATTGGTCATCAATGAAATAGCTTTATCCAAATCATCCAATATAAAGCGAGCGACTTCATTACGCGGACTACGTTTAGAGGCTTCCGTCAATATAGCCAAATCATCCTCCAATGTTGTCTTCAGAATGGGAAAATCTCCTAACTTTTGCAGGCGTTTAAAATAATCCAATGCACGCAGGAAATATCCCTCTCCTATATATTGTTTAATATTTACATCATTACCGGAGATATTACCTTCTTCATAACGGGGAACAACTGTTTGAAGATAATAATTCATCGCATAAATTTTAGTAAAATCCCAGTCACCGCTACCATCGTCTTTTTCTTTCTGAGCCACAGTCCAGGTATCTTTCATATAACGCTCATTAGTTCCTTTTTGATTATCTGTTGCGTCATCATCTTCATGCGTATTACTAGAGATAAAATCCGCATAATATTTATCGACATAAGCGAGCAATTGCTCTTCCGACTTCAGATAATTTTCAGGATTGACAAAAGATAAAGGTTCTTCATCCAAAAACGCATTACATGCCCCCAAGGAAAATAAGAAGAAACCACACAACAATGCATTTACAATTTTAATATATGTACGTTTCATAAATTCTATATTTTAAAAGTTAACACTTAAACCTAAAGAATAAGTTCGTGATAACGGATATACCGTACCACCCCGCTTTCCGATACCAGCCGTTTCAGGATCCATTGTGTCACTCAGCCCTGTGATCGTTAACAAATTTTCTCCTGAGACGTATATACGTAAGTTCTGTAAACCGATTTTATTTACAATCTGCATAGGCAAAGTATAACCTATCTGCAAATTTTTTAGTCGCATATAAGCTGCATTCTGCAAATAACGGGTTTGCGCTTTCTGATTTTTGCCACTGAACAAGGCACGCGGATAATAGGCATCCACATTTGCCCCTAATCCGGAATTCGTATCTTCAGGACGGAAATAATCTACATGTTGTTTTAAGAATCCGGAAAACCATTCGCCACCAGAAGTAGGTCCCCAAAAAACATAACTGCCTTCTCCCGGATCAAAATCGCGTTTCAAAACACCTTGCCAAAACATGGAGAAATCGAAACCTTTCCACTGGGCATCTAATGTTATACCGGTCAAATAACGGGGAGTCTTATTACCTATCTTTTTCAGGTCCCCCATATCATTTAAAGTATTACTTCCCGTATTAATTTTACCATCCCCGTTCAAATCAGCATACATAATATCACCAGCTTCCCATTTTGAGCCTAACGCGGTCTGGCCTCCATTCGGCAATGTTGCCAGATGTGCATCCATATCTGCCTGGGTCCGGGCAACACCGATTGTTTCATATCCGTAAATATTACCATCCAGTTCACCCGCAATATAAGTACTCAAGGAGTTTGTCGGATTTGCATATCTATCAATACGAGTCTGAGAGTCTGAGATATTCAATTTTACACCATAATTCACCTGACCTACCTTATCACGCCATCCCAATTGCAGTTCCCAACCAAAAGTAGTTAAGTCACAGTTATTTGTAATTGGAACAGCCGTACCCAGTATAGCCGGCAACTCCATACCCGGACCAACCATGTTGGAGTTTTTACGCCAGAAATAATCAAACGATCCGGTCAAACGATTTCTAAAAGCACCGAAGTCCAAACCTATGTTTGTATTCTTAATTCTTTCCCATGTCAATGTAGAGGATACTAATCCCGGAGCTGAAGCCGTATTAGGTTTCGCTCCATTTTGCAACCAGCTACCATCACTGGTTCCAGTCAACAATTTTTGATAAGTAGGATACCAATTGGTTGTATTTTGATTTGCCAACTGTCCATAAGAGCCCCTGAGCTTAAACGTCTCTACATAGTCAGCCAGTTTACCCCAAAAATCTTCACGAGCCATATTCCAACCTACCGAGAATGAAGGTGTAAAAACCCAACGGCTATCTCTTCTAAAACGTGAAGAACCATCATACCGCATATTCATTTCAAGCAAATATTTACCATCATAGTCATAGTTGATCCTACCGAAGAAACCGGCAGACGACCAGTTTTGATAATAGCCTCCCAGCATATAATCTTCACGGTTAGTTGTCAGATCCAATACCGGTAGATCAGAAACGACTAATCCGGTACGATAACCATCCATCGTACGATATTTTACTTGTTCTGCCTGAAAACCGGCCATTAAACCGATGTTATGCTTCTTGATCGAGAAATTATAGTTCGAAAAAAGAGTCGGATTCAAATACGTCTGTCTGCGTGCATACTCTCCTACCTTATCTTTCAGAACAGGAGAAGTAGAAGGAATATACGTATTATCAGGATTATCCGCATAATGAGAATAAATAACAAGAGCATCTTCATGGATCCAGTTATTATCTATCTTAATATTCATTTCACCGATAATATTCCAATTCTTCAAAGGTGTAAGAGTGACTTTGAATTGTTGAACCAAAGCATCTTTCTGTTCTTTATAACGTCCACCATCCTCAAATGCTGCTACATAATTAATATCAGCCATAAGGTATCCATTCGGATCATAATACGGACGTGTCGGACGACTACGGCGAAGCAAATTGTTATATAAAGTATCATCCATTACCGTTGGACGTGAATAATCCGTACGTACATAACGACTCATATAATCCACCTTTAGCATTTTTGTCAGCTGTCCTGAGAATTTCCCCGTCAGAGTATATCGATTATAATCATCTGTACCATAACGCATAAACCCTTCTTGTCCCATATAGTTACCTGATAAATAATAAGATATCTTATCCGTTCCCCCGCTAGCACTGATATTATGTTCATGAGATGGGGACATACTCCGGTAATATTCTTTCAGCCAATCCACATTGGCGGTTGTATAATCATAATTCCATTTACCACCAGAACCTTCACCCCAAATATAATCATCAGTTTTACCATCCATATAATCTTTTACCTGCTGCATATAACCAGCATCGAACAAATTATTACCATTCAGGTTAAACTGGGCATCATTAAACATATTCACAAACTCCCATGAGTTTGCCATTTCCGGCATTTTTATAGGTGTCTGGAAACGTACATTTCCATTATAGTTGATCTGTGCACGTCCTAATTTTCCAGTTTTAGTAGTTATCAGAACCACACCGAAAGGAGCACGCGCTCCATAAATAGAAGAAGATGCTGCATCTTTCAGTACAGATATATTTTCTATATCCTGAGGATTCAACATATTAATATCCCCTTCCATACCATCTATTAAAATCAATGGACTTCCGTTAGTAAATGAATTTCCATTTGCATCCTGTCCCACAGTTCCTGTACCACGGATATTTATAGATTTAGTCGCATTCAGTTCTCCACCATTTCCACTATTGGATATATTTAGTCCCGGAATAACACCTTGTAAAGCCAACACTGCATTAGCTACAGGACGAGCTTCCAATTCTTTAGAGGTAGCCATCCCAACAGCGCCTGTCAGATTCACCTTTTTCTGTGTACCAAAGCCTACTATCACAACCTCATCCAGAGCCTGTGAATTTTCTACCAGCAACACATCTATGGCAGTTTGATCCCCAACCGACAATTCTTTCTGGTTGTAGCCTATATACGAAAATTGTAATATAGCATTCTTTCCAACTTCAATACTGTATTTTCCATCTATATCCGTCACTGCTCCATTTACTGTTCCATCCGCCGTACTTTTCTCAATAACATTCGCCCCAATAATAGGCTCTCCATTGGCGTCTTTAACAACCCCTGTTACTTTTCTCTTTTCACCATTTTGCTGGACAACCGGAGTGTGAGCCTCCGTCGACAAAATAATCTTTTTATCTAACACAGAATAATGTACATTCGTACCAGAAAAAATAGTATCCAACACTTTAAATATGTCGCTTTTCTTAGTAACAACTGATACTTTTCGCTGCAAATCGACATGTCGAATATTGAAAAAGAAAGAGAACTCCGACTGATTTTCTATTTCATCCAGAACTTCTTTGACTGTTTGATTTCGCATTTCCAGATTTACAGTCGCTTTTTGAGCATAACTGTTCGTCGCTTGCACTAAACTGATAGAACATACAAGTAAGAAGATAGATAACTTCATGACTCTCGGTATTTTATTTAAGATAAACCAAAGAAACTCCGGTACCCACAACTGTTGGGTATTAAAATGTTTTTGCATAACTTTGTACTGATCTAATTAATAAAAATGATTTATAACTGCTTGTCGCCAAACAAGCGTTTTAAATTAACTATTTTCCATCCGGAGTAATACGCCAATATCACTCCGGATGTTTTTCTTTAAGGAGGCCTGTTTTTCATAATCTTTTCAATTTAATAGATTTCTATTCTCGTTTTTTCATTTGTTGTATTCTGCGTATCCATATAGCGCCACTTAATATTCGATGATATTTTAAAGATTTCCAATATACGTTCCAGCCTCTGATTAGTAAAAGCTCCGTTAAATGCTTCTTTACGAAGGCGGTCATTCGATAATACGAAACTCACATTAAACCGTTTCTCCAATATTCTCAATGCTTCCGGCAGTGGAGTTGCCAGGAAAACAATCTTTCCGTCTTTCCAGGCAATCTCAGCTTCTCCCGTCGTTTCGATCAGTTTTACCTGAGAAGAAATGGTATTATACATTAGCTTTTGTCCGGGTTTCATTACCATCGTGGCAAGCTGCTGATTCTTCTGATAGGCAAAGCGGACTTTCCCCTCTACCAAAGTGGTAGATATAAACGAGTCTCTTTCAAATGCTTCTACATTAAAGGATGTTCCCAATACTTCAATCTGAGTAAAATGAGGACCTGAAACGACAAAACGATGTTCAGGATCTTTCTGTACTTCAAAGAAGGCTTCTCCCTTCAACTGTACGTTTCTTTCGTCTTCACTGAAAAAAGAAGGATAGGTCAAAGAAGATTCCGAATTAAGGTAGACCTTTGATCCGTCCGGAAGATCGACAGTGGTCGTCATTCCCGGATTTGTTTTTATCTCGATCATCCGGGCTATTTCCGTACGGGGTGTAAAATTCTGGATAGCCAAAGTAATCAGAAGAGGGAGAAAAAGAATAGCGGCCACCCGTTGTACCCAGGTAAACCAGGCCACCTGCGGACGTTCCTTACTCATTTTACGGTTTACGGAAGCCAGGGCTTTCTCTGTATTCACCTTCGATTCCATCTGTGCCGTACCCATCACCTGGTCGATGGCATAGATTTGTTTGACAATCCGGTAATTATCTTCCGACTGCCCGATCCACTCTTCCACCATCCGACATTCCTCTATCGTTGCCTCACCGGAACAATACCGGGGAAGGAGCTCCTCTATCTGATCTATATTCAATGTTTCCATCTGCACTTTTATCCCTTTTATATATTAGACAAGGGAACTCCGACAGATTACTAAACGGATACTCACTTTTTTTTGATATTTTTTTTCTACAACAAAAAAACTATCTTTGTGACCAAGGAGAAAATAGTATGAAAAACACCTCACAAGCGATAGAAGACTCACTTCTGTTATCAGCCATGCAACGTGGAGATAAAAAAGCCTATGGTACCTTATTCAGAAGATACTATCCGATGTTATGTACATATGCAAACCGGTTTGTCAGTATGGAAGATGCGGAAGAGATCGTGCAGGACGTCATGTTATGGTTATGGGAAAATCGGGAAATGCAAATATTCAATACCTCCTTCAGTCAATATCTGTATAAAACAGTCTATCACAGAAGTCTCAACCAACTCACCCGCCAACAGTCGCAACTGCGGGCAGAGACACGTTATTATGAATATATGCTGGAGATGTTGCAGGATATCGATTTCTATCAGGCGGAAGAACTGAAAAAACAGATCAGCCAGGCTATACATGCCTTACCGGCCAGCTACCGGGAAGCATTTGTGATGCATCGTTTTCAAAATAAAAGCTACAAGGAAATTGCCGAGATCCTGCAGGTTTCCACCCAAACGGTGAATTACCGAATCCAGCAAGCCTTAAAACAGTTACGAATCACTCTGAAAGATTATTTACCATTAATCTTGTTACTGTTTCCCAGAAACCTGATTTCATAACGTTACAAATGTAGCGGATTATTTTGTATTAAGTGCCATCAGGAGTGCTATCACTTCCGAATAATTTTTACGGCCGGAGGGGATGTTATTGCTTTTCAGGAACCAGTTATAAAGCGTATCCTGAATATCGCCGATCACCGGACTATACACCCCCTGCCAATAAGCCACCTTATCATTATATGCCTTTTTTATTTCAGGTGATATCGTTTCTTTCCACTGCTCAAACTCTTCTTCCGGTAATAACTGATACACATTTCCCAGTACGTAAGGTAACAAAGCGAAATAGGCAGAAAAACGTATCTCCGGCACTTCGGAACGCGAACAAACCAAAAAGCCATAAAGGTTCGCCTCGGCTTCACTGGAGATTCCCAGCACATGCGCCATTTCATGTGCATATGTGAAAGGATACTGGACCGGAAGCAGGTCCGGATTCAGATTATATTCTGTAAAGAAAGGCCCTATATATCCCAATACGCCGACACCGCTCATTAAAGACGGGATCAGCATCGGTTTCGGATGAAGATAAGCGGCAGGAGGAACCAGCCCGAAACGCCCGGCTATTTCCTGATAGCCATTCTTCACCTCTTCGGCAACGACGGCATGATCGATCTTCTCGACCGGTGTAAAAGAAGCGTTCAACGAGTCGGTATAGGCCGAGAGAAAAGAGCGGAAATCATCTTCCGAATAATCGACATAAGGAATCTGTGTCCTGACAAAAAAGTTCTCCCGGAAATAATTCAGTCCCCAGACCATATAGAACCAGACATATACCCACAGCAGGTATTCCGCCATACGCCCGACTGTTTTTTTCCACGAACGGCGTTTTGCGATCGCATATATCAGATAAACGACCAGCCCGGCAATGCTCCCGTAAATAAAACAATCACCGACAGAAAAAGGGAAAAAGGAAGAGACACGTGATAATACGATCGAAAAGAACGGATAAATTCTACGGGCATACCATTCGCCCCATGCCGGTAAAGCCATCACAGTCCAGACAAAAGCCAGACAAACAACCAGGACCACCCAGCGTATGCGTATCTTTTTAATCCAATCTATTCCTTTCATCATACAGGCAAAGATAGAAAATAGCGGTTATTCGACAAAGGGATGCACAAATATAAAACGTGCTCCCCGGGCATAAGCCGCATCGAGGGTAAGGGTTCCGTTCAGACGATCGGCAATCACACGACAGATCGGTAATCCCAAACCGGTACCCTGCTTGAATTCATCGATCTTTTCAAACCGGTTGAAAATACTTTCCTGCTTTTCCGGAGGAATGCCGGATCCCGTATCCGTAACAGAAAAGACAATCCGTTTTCCTTCCCGGTCTACTCTATAATCCAGATTTATTTCCCCCTGTTCCGTAAACTTAGCCGCATTGCTAAGTAAGTTCAGCAGCAATTGCTGCACCCGTAAACCGTCCGTCTTCATAACGAAGTCTTTATCCGAAAATGTCAGGGTCAGGTCAACGCCCGGTTGTATCCTGGGCTGTATGCTTTCCTGCACCTTCCGGCAACAATCATATACATTACAATCAGCAAGGGTCAGTTTAAAATTACTCGAGTCGAGCCGTGACAGATCGAGTACGTCACTCACCAGGTTGAGCAGCAGATCGGAACTGTTATTAATGATATGGATAAACTCTTTCCGTTCCTCTTCGTCTGCATCTTCCAGTAATCCGGAAAAACCGACTATGGCATTCAACGGTGTCCGTATCTCATGACTGATATTGGCTACAAAAGCGGCTTTCATCCGGCTGGATTCTTCTGCCTCTTCCTTGGCCACACGTAGTTTTCTGGTGGTTTCGATCAGTGCCTCACGTTCTTTTTGGAGTACATTCTTCAAACGGGACGTACGGTAGGCATAGCAAAACAGCAAATACAGCAAAAAGACCAGGACCAATAATAAGATGACCAATACTTTTAACTGATCCTGCTTATGTTCCAGACTCTCTTTCTGGTATTCCAGTTCTTTCTTCTGTATATTCTTTTCATTCAGATCGTGGATGGAACGAAGTTGGCTGATCTGTCGCGTATATGCCGAGATAATGCTCTGTTCCATAAATGTCAGCAACTCATCATGGGTCTTCAACGCAGCATCTCTCATTCCGGTCGCTTCCTGTATTTCGATTTTCAATTTCAATACCTCCACCGAATAATCCGTTTCCAGCGTGCGCTCGATCTCTCCAAGCGCCTTCGGATACTCTTTTATATGGAAATAATAACGGGCACGTGCCAGAAAATAAACAGACTCCACATCATTACCACAATTTTCAACAAAATAATAGGCAGCTTTATCCAATGCTTCGCGGGCACGCTCCATGTCATTTCTTGCGACATACAGGTTCAGGTAATTTGCGTACAGCACACAGTATTTACTTTTGAAAGGATAATTCATCCAACGGAGAGAGTCCTGCTTTTCCATATCCTTCAGCAGGCCTATTGCATAATCGAGCGTTTCATTCAACTGTTCTAATTTCCCCAACCGTTGATAAGAGATCAATAAATAGGGAATGATCTGAAGCTGATAATCCGGTGAATCGCCTTTCTGTTTCAGTAAATCGACACCTTTCTCGAAAGCCACGACAGCATCGCTGTCACGTCCGATCAACAGATAGATCAATCCCATGTATTCATTACTGGAGATAAGTCCTTTCTGGTTACCCGTTTCTTCCGATAAAAGCTGGAGCCGCACGGCTTCATTCATCGCCAGCTCATAATTCTCCCCTATCAGATAATAACGGCAGTAACAGTTCAGAAACTCAAATACAGCATCCGGGACCTCCTGACGTGCAGTAGCAACGGAATCGACCAGATGCGCCCAAAGCTGCAGGCTATCCAGCTTTCTTTTGTTACAATAGTAACGTCCCAACTGCATGGCTGCCCAATAATACTCTTTGATCGAATCAGTCTCCCCGGCAATGGAAGCCATTTGCTTCAGATTTTCACAGCCTTCCGATGTATTCCAGTTCAGCTGGGCCAATTTAGTCAAGGCTTCCAGTTTAACCCCTGTATCTGAAGTCTCATTCAGTAAGGACAAAAGGCTGTCGCGAACAGAAACATATTGGGAATCTGTCACCGTTTCTGCCTGACTGCGCACAAGCCCTAGGAAGATCCCCGCTACAACTAATACTAGTCTTATATATATATTTCCCATAAATGCGTTACAATCGAAGCCAAAAATAGTTCTTTTCTATCAACCTTTTTTACTTCAAAACTATTATTTCAATATATATAAGATTATTATATACTTTCAGTTATTCAGGCAAAATTCTTGTTCAGTAACTTCTTCGCTTCCGCTTCCGACAAGTTACGACGGGCCGCATAATCCTTCATTTGCTCTTCATCGATCGAACCGATCATAAAATACTGAGAATCAGGGTAAGCTATATAAATACCACTTACCGTTGCCGTCGGATACATGGCACCGTTTTCCGTCAGTTTCACACCGATCTGCGACATATCCAGCAGCTTGTCCAAGGTGTAATTCAGTAACTGGTCAGGCAGTGACGGATAACCTACCGCCGGACGGATTCCCTGATATTTCACCTTATACAAATCCGGGATGGATAAAGACTCGTCCGGAGCATAGCCCCAGTATTCTTTGCGGACCTTTTCATGAAAATATTCGGCAAACGCTTCTGCCAGACGGTCTGTCAAGGTTTGAAGGAGCATCGAATTATAGGTATCGCCTTCTTCTTCAAACTGGTTCTTCAAAGATTCGGCACCTACACCGGCTGTCACGACAAAGGCTCCGACATAATCCGTACGCCCTTCCGAAGCCGGTATGATGTAGTCGGCAAGCGATTTATAAACACCCTCTTCCTTTTTTGCCTGTTGACGCAACACAGGGATCACAAGGTCTCCTACCCGGATATTATCCCCATCGCTGTTAGCCGGGAAAAATCCGTAAATGGCCTTACAATATTCCACTTTCATATCGACCAGACGATCCAGCAGTTTAACGGCATCCTTGTATAACTGCATGGCCTCGGCAGCCTTCGGACGTTCATCTTCCGAAAAATCAGCCAACCACGCAGCACGGCATCCGTCACATCCGTGTATCTTCGTTATCGAAGCAAAGCGGCCGCTCAGTTTCCAGGCACTAAAGAAGAAAATCCAGTTTATATAAGGTATGATTTCTTCCAACGAAATATAAGGAAGTACATGTACCCCCATCCGATCAGGAACAACCGGAGTATAGGCCGACCAGTCTATTTTCGGAGGATTGGCACGAGCTTCGCTCAATGAAACCAATACCTCTTTCCTTTTTTCCATAGAAGCACGCAAGACCTCATATTCTTTATTGAGTTCCTCAATATAACTATTACGGGTTTTCGGGTTCAGCAACTTAGCCGCGATCAGCGGATTCTGCGAGGCATCGAGTACATGGATGACCGGATAATCATAATGGGGAGCTATCTTTATAGCAGTATGCAATTTAGAGGTTGTGGCACCGCCAACCATCACAGGTATGGTCAGTCCGGCTTTCTGCATTTCGTCCGTCACATGTACCATCTCCTCCAAAGAAGGAGTGATCAATCCTGACAGGCAGACCAGATCGGGCTGCTCGTCGATCGCAGTCTTTACGATCACTTCGGCAGGAACCATCACACCCAGGTCGATCACTTCGTAGTTGTTGCAGGCCAGAACGATCGAGACGATATTTTTACCGATATCATGCACGTCACCTTTCACGGTCGCAAAGACAACCTTTCCGGCTTTAGCCGAACCGGATGCCGTCTTATCGGCTTCAATGGCCGGTTGCAGGATAGCGACTGCCTTTTTCATGGTACGGGCCGTCTTCACGACCTGCGGTAAAAACATTTTACCGGCACCAAACAGTTCGCCTACCTTATTCATGCCGCCCATCAGCGGACCGTCGATAATATTCACGGCACGCGGATATTCTTTCAACGCCTCTTGTAGGTCTTCTTCCAAATGGTCGCCGATACCTTTTATCAACGCATACTCCAACCGTTCTTTCAGCGGTTGCTCCCGCCAGGCTTCATGCTTTTCTTCAGGCCCCCCCTGCTTCTCCACATGCAGGTTCTGGGCATATGTGATCAGTTCTTCGGCTGCTTCCGGACGACGTGCCAGAATAACATCTTCCAGCAGATTCCGGAACTCCGGCTCGATATCTTCATATAATACGGCAGAGGAAGGATTCACGATACCCATATCCAGCCCTTTACTGATGGCGTGGTACAGGAATACGGAGTGCATTGCCTCACGTACATAATTATTTCCGCGGAATGAGAAAGAGAGGTTACTGATCCCCCCGCTTATCTTTGCTCCCGGCAGATTCTGTTTGATCCATTCGACGGCACGGATAAAGTCCAGACCGTATCCGTTATGTTCTTCCATACCGGTTGCAATTGCCAGTACGTTCGGGTCGAAAATAATACCATTCGGATCGAAATCGATTTTCTCCCGAAGCAAACGGTAGGCACGTCCACAGACTTCCGCCTTTCGTTCAAACGTATCGGCCTGCCCTTTCTCATCGAAAGCCATCACGACGACAGCAGCCCCCAGTTGTTTGATACGGGCGGCATGGGTCAGGAACGCTTCTTCACCTTCTTTCAATGAGATCGAATTGACAATACTTTTTCCCTGCACACACATCAGACCTTCTTCGATCACCTCCCATTTGGAAGAGTCGATCATAACAGGCACACGGGCTATATCCGGTTCGGAAGCGACCAGGTTCAGGAATGTCGTCATTTCCTTGACAGCATCCAGCATCCCGTCATCCATATTGATGTCGATCACCTGTGCTCCGTCTTCTACCTGTTTACGGGCAATCGTAAGTGCTTCCTCGTAACTCCCCTCTTTGATCAGGCGGAGGAATTTACGGGAACCGGCGACGTTACAACGTTCGCCTATATTGATAAAGTTATTCTCTTTCTTTACTTCCAGCAATTCGAGGCCGGACAGCCACAGGCAATCCGGTTTCTGAGCAGGGATATGCGGCTTCGCTCCTTTTATCAATGCCGGATACTGGGCGATATGGGCGGGAGTCGTACCACAACAACCTCCCAGTATATTTACCAGACCTTCTTCGATAAATGGTTTGACATGACCGGCCATCTTTTCCGGTGTCTCGTCATAAGTTCCGAAAGTATTGGGTAATCCCGCATTCGGATAAGCACTTATATAATAGGGAGCATGTTTGGCTAGTTCGGCAAGGAAAGGTTTCATATCCGCCGCCCCGAAAGAACAGTTCAAACCGATACTTACCAGGTTAATGTGTTGAACCGAAGCCAGACAGGCTCCTAAAGTCTGGCCGGAAAGCGTCCGTCCTCCCTGGGCAGAAAGTGTCAGAGACAACATGATAGGTAAATCCTTGCCTTTTTCTTTCAAAACAGTTTCGGCTGCTTCCAATCCGGCTTTTACGTTCAGGGTATCGAAAGTCGTTTCAAAAAGAATAATATCCACACCTCCGTCGACCAGAGCTTCCACCTGCTCTTTATATGCCTTATATACATCTTTATAAGTAACGGCGCGATAAGCGGGATTGCTCACGTCAGGGCTCATGGAGGCCGTCTTATTGGTAGGTCCGACAGAACCGGCTACAAAGATGGTGCGGTCCGGATGCTCCGCCATGAACTCATCGGCAACTTCGCGTCCCAACATTCCTGCTGCCAGGTTAATTTCACGCACATACTCCTGCATGGCGTAATCTTCCATCGAAATAGCGTTCGCATTAAATGTATTTGTTGCAAAAATATCTGCTCCGGCATCCAGATACTGGCGGTGGATAGACTTGATGACATCCGGACGGGTTATACACAACAGGTCGTTGTTTCCTTTCAGTTGTCCGGGAAAATCGGCGAAACGGTCGCCTCTGTAATCCTGTTCATTCAGCTTGAATCCCTGGATCATGGTACCCATACCACCATCCAAAATCAGGATACGTTCCTGCAGGGACCGTATAAATAATTCTTTATTCATAGATATGTTTTTTCTTTTTGAAAAAAGAAACGGCAGGAGTATCTCTTACCGTTTAAAAGCTCTGTCCATCTCCCGCTTATCGTCACGGGCCTTGATAGAATCGCGTTTATCATATTCCTTCTTACCTTTGGCGATGGCAACGACCACTTTTGCCAATCCTTTCTCGTTGATGAACATACGGGTCGGGATAATGGTAAAGCCGCTGTTACGGGCTGCACTGTCAATCTTTCGCAATTCCTTTTTGGTAAGCAGCAATTTACGGTCGCGGCGTGCGACATGATTGTTGTAAGTACCATAAAAATACTCGGCGATATACATGTTCTTGACCCACAACTCACCTTTTTCCATGATACAAAACGTATCGACCAGGCTGGCTTTGCCCAGACGGATAGATTTGATCTCCGTCCCGGTCAGCACGATCCCGGTAGTAAAAGTGTCGAGCAATTCATAATCGAAGGTTGCCCGCTTATTCTTTATCTGAATGTTGTTACTAATCTTTTCTTTCATCTTTTTCTAACTGTCAAAAACGTAACCCTGGCATCAACATGAACAAAACAAATTCGATCACAGCCGGAGTCAGTAAAATAATAACGGTCGTTATACCGGCAAATTTCAGGCGTTCATTTTCTTCCACCTGCATGTAAGGTCCGGCTCCTTCCCATACAATATAAAAAGTATAAAGTATAAAGATACGCAGGAAGAAAAACTCCGGCAACAGCATCAGTACGATATTCAATGCGAACATCAATGAGGATGAATAACCGACGAAACGTTGACAAAGTTTCAGGTCTTTCTCTCTCTTAAAGAATCCCTGCCAGAGTTCGTTCAGGAAGTAGGCAGCAAGATAGAATCCTCCGAAAGAGGCTACCAACGTTTTGATAGACGATTTCAAAGCCAATTCAACATCAAACTCCTTTCGCGTAAACAATACACCCAGAAAAGCAGCTACTGTAACCAGCCCGATTAACGGATATATGAATCGCGACAAGAACTCGTCGCCCTTCTCTTCTTTCCTCGACAACATATCCCAGGCCTTCCCCGGTTGGGATATAATGGCTATAACCCATTTAATTATCTCCTTATACATCTCTCTGTTTTTCTATTTAATACCCCCTTATCTTCCCCTTATTCAGTTCTTCCGTTGAATGAAATCTTTATCGTATCCGTCACGCTCCATAAACATGCTGTCGTATCTTTATTGTAGGCAGATGCATAATTTATAGCTATAGCAACTTCTTTTTCTCCATTCTCCTCTTCAAACGCCTTCGCTTTGTTATAGAACTCTTCGATATTGAAAGCATTTGTAATCAATACTTTTACAGTCTTTTCTTCTTCTGTCGGTTCAGTACCTTCCTCTCCTTCAGATCCTTCTTCTTTCTCTGTTACTTTTTTTATTGCTCTAAGATAAAGATTATAAATACGCTTGCCGTTCTCTGCTGTATACATCTTTTCAGGATCATAACTCATCATGAAACTATCCTGTTGAGATTCTGTTTCCGTATGATTGGACCATAAGAACAAACGTCCTCTGATATAGGCATTCCGTTTCAGCAATGATTCCGTCAAAACTTCGTTTTTCAATACTTTTGTCGTATCCGTCCATTGACTGTCCAAAGGCCATAAAGGAACACTTATAGGATTACCGATCAGTTCGATAGACAAACTGTCCGATCCCTGCAATTCAGGGGCCGATGAATCGAATGAATATTCTATCAGGAAACAATCGCCGCCATCACCGCTCACACTCAGATTAGAGTCATATAGGAAACGGCCGTCTTTAACATAAAAACCTTTAGTCGGACGTACCTGATAGACAGCCTCCTGCTCACCTACAGTAATCCGTGTATTCGTATCTCCCAGACAAGAGGACAACATCATCAAGCAAACAATGAGTATGCTATATAACTCTTTATTTTTCATCACTTTCAATCTTTATAAACATTCAAGTTTTACCACACCCCACATGACGGGATCGTACAAAGGTAGTAAAAAAGGAAACACTACAAACAAGAAAACCGGGAACCTTTGCAAAAACAAAGAAACCCGGCTTTCGTTATATTATTAATTAACAATTAAATCGTATCGGAATAATAGGCTTTCGGAAGCTGGCGGCAGTTATACTGGGATGCCATCACCTCTCCGTAAGCACCGGCTGAACGCAATGCGATCAGGTCGCCACGATGTGCTTTGTTCAACTCGACGTCTTTGCCGAACACGTCGGACGACTCACAGATCGGACCAACTACATCATACAATTCAACTTCTTCGTCACTGGATATATTCTCGATCCGGTGATAAGCATCGTACATTGCCGGACGGATCAATTCGGTAAAACCGGCATCCAGGATCGCAAACTTCTTCGTTTCACCGACTTTAACATACAGCACCTTGGAGATCAGTGTTCCGCATTGGGCGACAACCGAACGGCCCGGTTCGAAATGAACCTGTTGACCGGGGCGAACTTTCAGCAATTTATTGAATACTGCAAAGTAATTATCGAATGCCGGGATAGGCAAATGATTCGGGTGATAATAATCGATACCCAAACCGCCGCCAAAATTCAGATTTTCGATCCGGACGCCACGTGCCTCCAGCTCTTCCTGTATTTCGTTCACCCGGATAACCAGGTTACGGAATGCCGACATATCCGTGATCTGCGAACCGATATGGCAATGGATACCGATTAGTTTCACATGTTTCAGCTTCGCCAGATTGTCCAGCACCTCTCCCAACTGACTCAGGTTGATACCGAACTTGTTTTCTTTCATTCCGGTCGTGATCTTTGCATGGGTATGGGCATCTACCTCCGGATTGATACGAAGGGCCACCGAAGCGACTTTGTTTTTAGCAGCAGCCAACTCGTCAATGATATCCAGCTCGACAGCCGATTCCACATTAAAACAGAAAATATCGTTATCCAGCCCCAGGTTGATTTCCCAATCGGCTTTACCTACACCTGCAAAAACAATCTTACCGGCAGGGAATCCGGCATTCAGAGCAGCCTGTACTTCACCGCCACTCACACAATCGGCTCCCAACCCGTTCGCTGCTATAATAGAAAGGATACGCGGATTGGCATTCGCCTTGACGGCATAGTGCGCATGATAACCGTATTTACCGGCCTCGTTCTTCACCATATCCAATGTATCCTGCAATAACTTTACATCATAATAATAAAAAGGCGTAGGAAGTGCCTTCAGTTTGTCTATCGGGAATGTTCCTTTGAGCATATTATTTTATTATATATAAATTAAAAAAAGGGCAGTCTCGAATAGGCTGCCCTCATATTACTTAGTTGTTAAATAAATGATCACTTAACGCCTGCAGCGCCTTCTTCTTGTCTGCCGACTTGATCAGCAGCGATACGTTATAGTTGCTGCCTCCGTAGGAGATCATACGTACCGGCACATCCTTCATCGCATGAACGATGCGGGCTTCGAAGCCGACGTTATCCCATTCCAGGTCGCCCACAACACAAACGATTACCATATCCTGATCGACAGTAACCGTACCGTATTTCTTCAGGTCGTCTACGATTTCTTCCAGATGCTTGCGGTTGTCGATCGTTACCGATACACCTACTTCGGAAGTAGTAACCATGTCGATCGGCGTCTGGTAGTTTTCGAAGATTTCGAATACCTTGCGCAGGAAACCGGTAGCCAGCAACATACGGCCACTCTTTATCTTGATAGAGATGATATTATCTTTTGCTGCAACAGCTTTGATCTTTCCTTTTTCCGTTTCGTTAGAGATCAATGTACCCGGAGCTTCAGGCTGCATGGTATTCAGCAGGCGAACCGGGATATTGTTCAGCTTGGCAGGCAGGATACAGGTCGGATGCAGAATCTTCGCACCGAAGTAAGCCAGCTCTGCCGCTTCTTCGAAGTGCAGGTTACGAACCGGCGACGTTTTATCTACGATACGCGGATCGTTGTTGTGCATGCCGTCGATATCCGTCCATATCTGGATTTCATCCGCATTCAGGGCTGCACCGATCAGAGATGCGCTATAGTCGCTGCCACCACGCTGCAGGTTATCCACCTCACCGTAGGCATTACGACAGATATATCCCTGGGTGATATATAATTCAGCATCTTTATGCTCGTTCAGCAATTTAACCAGACGTTCCTTAATATAAACAGGATCCGGTTCTGCATTCTTGTCCGTACGCATATATTCCAGGGCAGGAAGCAGGACAGATTTCACACCTGTTTCATTCAGATATAGGTTCATCATCCCGGTAGAGATCAATTCTCCCTGAGCCAATACAACCTTTTCTTCAAACAAAGTGAACAGGTCTTTCGTAAAAGTACGGATATAATCGAAATGAGATTTTACAAGTTCTTTGGCTTTCTGTTTATATTCGTCGGTACTGTACAGTTCTTCGATATGTCCGTAATATTTCTGTGCAAGCTTATTGATGATTTCGTTTGCACCATCCGGATTTTTCTTGTACAGGTAGTCGGATATTTCAACCAACGAGTTGGTTGTACCTGACATGGCAGACAATACGACAATATTACGGTCGCCTGAGCAAATCAATTTTGCTACATCTTTCATTCTCTGTGCAGATCCCACAGAAGTACCGCCAAACTTTAAAATTTTCATTTTCTTTTCCTATAATTAAATTGTTTGTTCCTTGCTATTTTGCGTGTGCAAAGTTACATAAAAAATCATTCTCCGACATCACCGAGGCATGCATTCTCACATTTAACTATACGGGCCGGATAATTATGTACCAGTGTATAGTTATGTGTGGTCATTATCACGGCTGTACCCTTCTGGCAAATATCATGCAGAAGCTGTACGATCTGCCCGCTTGTTTCCGGGTCCAGATTACCGGTAGGCTCGTCGGCCAATATAAGTTCAGGGTCATTCAGGAGTGCTCTTGCTATGACGATACGCTGTTGTTCGCCACCCGACAGTTCGTGCGGCATTTTATATCCTTTGGTCTGCATGCCTACCTGGTGAAGCACCTCTTCGATGCGTTCCTTTATCTCGCTCTTTTTCTTCCACCCGGTTGCCCGCAGGACGAACTCCAGGTTTTTGATCACCGAACGGTCGGTAAGCAGCTGAAAATCCTGAAAAACAATCCCCAGCTTCCGGCGAAGATAAGGGATGTCCTTCCGCTTCATCTTACAGAGATTGTAATCCATCAGCCAGGCTTCGCCCTGACTGATCGGAATTTCGCAATACAAGGATTTCAACAGACTGCTCTTTCCGGAGCCTACTTTTCCAATGACGTACACAAACTCTCCGCTACGCAAGCTAAAAGAGGCATTGTGTAATATGACATTTTCGTCGCGGCAGATCTCTACGCCATCCAGTCTGAGCAGTGTTGTATCTTCCATAGCAATTTATCCTTTATGTCTTTTCTTTAATTCACGTGCCAGATCTTCCAGACGGAGACCTTTGCTGGTCAATAATACGATCAGATGATAGATCAGGTCGGATGCTTCATAAATAAAGCCTTCTTCTGTTCCGTTAGTTGCCTCGATCACGGTTTCAACAGCTTCTTCACCCACTTTCTGAGCCATACGGTTCACCCCTTTCAAAAACAAGGAAGTGGTATAGGAACCTTCAGGCATTTCCTGACGGCGCTGTTCGATAAAGTCCTGCAGATATTTCAGGAACATGATATCTTCCACATTCTTTTCACCGAAACAAGTATCAGCACCTGTATGGCAAACGGGACCAGCCGGAACTGCCTTGATAAGGATCGTGTCGTTATCGCAATCCACCATCATACTCACCACCTGCAGGGTGTTGCCGCTGGTTTCCCCTTTCATCCACAAACGGTTCTTCGTGCGGCTGAAGAATGTAACCTTACCGGTTTCCCTTGTTTCTTCATAGGCTTCTTCATTCATAAAACCCAGCATCAATACTTTGTTGGTATTGTTATCCTGAACAATTGCCGGGATAAGTCCGCCCATTTTTTCAAAATCTAATTTCATCTTATTCTTGTAATTATATTCTTACATTGATTCCTTCCTTATTCAAATACAGCTTCAGGTCGGCTATGCCTATTTCACCGAAGTGGAACACACTGGCTGCCAGTGCGGCATCGGCCTTTCCCCGGGCAAAGGTATCGCGAAAATGCTCCATCTTTCCGGCACCACCCGATGCAATAACCGGGATATGCAAGTTGTCGGCTAATGTCGACAAGGCATCATTGGCATACCCATCCTTTACCCCGTCGTGGGTCATACTGGTGAACAGGATCTCTCCGGCTCCGAGGTTTTCGGCTTCGGCTGCCCACTGGAAAAGATGCTTTTCTGTCGGGATACGTCCCCCGTTCAGATAGCAAATCCAGTCCCCGTCCTCGTAATTCGCATCGATAGCGACTACACAAACCTGGCTTCCGAAATTCTTCGCAATCTCTTCGATCAGCGAAGGGTTGCGTAGTGCTGCCGAATTGACCGATACTTTATCTGCACCGGCACTCAACAGACGGTCTACGTCTTTTAATTCGTTAATACCACCTCCCACCGTAAAAGGGATACTGATATTAGCTGCTACTTTTTTGACCAGTTCGGTGAAGGTCTTACGTCCTTCATGCGAAGCGGTTATATCCAGGTAGACAAGCTCGTCGGCTCCCTCCCGGCTATATTGCGCCCCCAACTCAACAGGATCTCCTGCGTCGCGGAAGTTCACAAAATTAATTCCTTTTACTGTTTTTCCATCTTTGATATCCAGACAGGGCACTATTCTCTTGGCTAGCATACGTTGATCTCTCCTCCAAATTTCAGGTAAAACGAAGCAGATCCTTTAAATCGATCTTCCCTTCGTAAATGGCCTTGCCGAAAATTACCGCCGGTATTCCCGCTTCAGCCAGTTTTTCTATATCTTCAATCGAACTGACACCGCCGCTGGCTATGATATATATAAAAGGGATTGCTTCCCGTATTTCCTTATACAATCCGATAGCCGGTCCCTGCAACATTCCATCCCGGCTGATATCCGTACAGATCACCTTCGTGATCCCCTTGTCGTAATATCCCTGGATAAAAGGGATCAGTTCTTTATCTGTAGTCTCTTCCCACCCGCTGATGGCAATTTTATTATCTTTCGCATCAGCTCCCAATATAATCTTTTCGCTTCCGAACTTCGTGATCCAGGAAGTAAAAACCTCCGGATTCTTAACGGCAATACTTCCTCCTGTCACCATCCGGGCACCGCTTTCGAATGCGATTTCCAGATCGTCCTCCTGCTTCAACCCTCCACCGAAGTCGATCACCAAAGAAGTACGCGTTGCCAGTCTTTCCAACACACGATAGTTGATGATCCTGCCCTGACGGGCGCCATCGAGGTCAACCACATGTAAACGACGGATACCATGTGCTTCGAACATCTTCGCTACTTCCAGCGGATCTTCATTATACACTTTCTTCGTATCATAGTCGCCTTGCGTAAGGCGGACACATTTGCCATCTATCAAATCTATAGCAGGGATAAGCTCGATCATATTATCTTACAATTTTAGAAAGTTCCTCAGAATGACTTCACCGACTGAACCGCTTTTCTCCGGATGGAACTGCGTTGCATAGAAATTGTCCTTATGCAGCGAAGCACTGAACGGTTGAATATAATTAGTGGTTGCAGCCGTATATTCATTTACGGGTACATAATAACTATGTACGAAGTAAACAAATTTATTCTCCAATTGTGCGGTAAATAAACCGTCTTTAACTTGAGTGATCGTATTCCACCCCATGTGAGGTACTTTATCCTCATGACGGTGTGGAATAAACTTCTTTACTTCCGCATCAAAAATCCCCAGGCACTCTGCATCTCCTTCTTCAGAATGACGACACATTAATTGCATACCCAGACAAATACCCAGTACGGGCTGTTTCAGATCCTTAATAACAGCATCCATTTTATGTTCTTTCAGATAGTCCATGGTAGTTTGTGCTTCCCCTACACCCGGGAAAATTACCTTATCTGCTTTATTTAATAGTTCCGGGTCGGCTGTAATCACTGGACTTACCCCTAATCTTTTCAAGGCGTAACTCACTGAGTAGATATTTCCGGCATTATACTTAATAATGGCGACGTCCATTTTCTTTCTCCGTTTTCTTTTTTTATATTGAGTTGCAAAAGTAACAAATTATCATAACATATTCCCCTTTGGTTTATGAAAAGTTGCGAAACAGTGTAGAAATGTGACAAACCTGTTTTAAATTGCCCGACAAAGAACTCCGGTACATCCGAAATAGGCAAAAAAAAAATTCATTTCTTAATCTCCTGCATATCAGCCATGATTAAAAAAAACGCATATTTTCTTTGCACGAAGTATTGCAGAATTGAAATTAATACTTACCTTTGCACCGCAATCGAGAGAGATTGATAATAAAAAGAGGTTCGGTAGTTCAGCTGGTTAGAATACATGCCTGTCACGCATGGGGTCGCGGGTTCGAGTCCCGTCCGGACCGCTTCTTTTTAATTACTATTTTTCTTATTTGTTTTGGTTCGGTAGTTCAGCTGGTTAGAATACATGCCTGTCACGCATGGGGTCGCGGGTTCGAGTCCCGTCCGGACCGCCAAAACAAGAAAGGTTATGAAGTTATTAAATTTCATAACCTTTTTTTTATTCCCTTTTTTATAATGCTATTTTCAAACACGCAAAACCAGTAGATCAGCACTGGTATTATTATCATAAACAGGAAAAAGCAGGAATTACATTTTTACTTTTTGAGTATTCTCATTAAACTGGCAACATCCTGTAATAAATTCACCGTCTCAAAGTGTCCTTTATAAAATACGGCCCAGTTATTGAATACACAAGGTAGCTCCTTGGCTTTTTGCAGCGTATCCACTTGGATAAAAGATACTGGAACATCATTCATTTCACAATGCTGTCTGACAATCTCAATTTTTTGATCGATATAAGGGCACTGCATATCATAATAAATTGTCAGTTCTTTGCTTTCAATAGCTTGCTTCTTGACATTTTGCGCAAACTTCGGTATGGTTCCGTCAAAAGAAAGTGCCAGCAATTCATATCCATTATCGGTAGTATCGACCACCTCAAAACCGAACTTCTTCGCAAATGACTGGTCGGAAAGCCAGGATTTTTGTTTTTTCGCCCCGAGCATACAAATACCTGATTTACCCTTTTCCCGGGCATCGGCAATGCAATACTCCATCAGCGATCTCCCATAACCTTTCCCTTTGTAACTTCCCAGCGTCCATAAACAATAGAGATAATAATAGTTGTCACCAGTTATGGGGACCCAGGCCGTTTCCAAAGGGGCATACTCTATAAAAACGGTTGCCTTTGCATTCAACTTTCTAAAGACATGACCTTCATTCAGCCGATCAGAAAGCCATTGCCGCTTTGCCTCGACACCAGGATGGAGCTTTTTGGAGCGGATAATGCAACATAAATGCTCATCGGCAAGATTTTCTGTTGTTAAGTTTATAAAATCAGTATCCATGTGTATTTCACTTCAAATTAGATATTAGCAATCAATAAGCCGTAATCACGTCGTTTATTGTTAACAGATTATGAAAGACAAATGTAATGAATTAATATGGATAATCTCTATTTTATCAATTTCCCATAGATCATTTCAAATCGACATCACCCCGACTTTAGCATTGTTTTTCAAAAGATCTCATCCATTACTGTTTAAATAACCTTAAATGCCTATTTACATTAAAGCAAAAATCACAACACCCAGAATTATCATTTATATTTGTATAAATAAATTTTATAATGTCATGAAAAATATAATTGGAGTCCTATTCTTACTTGTATCATTTTTCTCACTGATATCATGTAGCAAAGACAATGATGAAGAACTAATCGAAGAAAAACAATATGAATTTAGTTCTATCATGTGGGCTTTGCAGGAAGGTGACGGAGAAGATCTTTTTGAAATAAAAACACCTGAACAGGTTTTCCGTAATACAGGGAATACAACAAAAGAGATTGTTATTAATTCGTCTGAAAATGTAGAAGAATCTTCTCAATTTTTCATTGACGAAAATATATTGCCTTATTTGCCGGAAGAAGAGATAACGATCGCTTTTCCTGATGTATTCGAATTGTTATCTTCTGAATACAAATATTTCATTGGAGGTAGAAAAGCACCTTTCAAAAATGAAAAAACACATCTTCCACCAGACAGAACAATTACAGAAATGATATCGTTAGCTCCCTCATGTGAGTTACGAAACAGCTCAACTTTTACGATGAAAAAAATAAAAGCGACATATCGAATTCGTTTTGTTGAGAAAGAAGGTATTGATAGCTATGAAAAAGAAGGCAAATGGGAAGGTGTATTTATCGTTTTTGAAAACAGCCAAACTGTTATTAATGAAATTAAATAACCGGCTTCATCTGTCCTATGAACAAGCGTTACATTCCAATTGTTATAATAAATAAAAAGCAATATGGAAACTTTCAAAGATATCATAAACGGAGATAGACCAGTATTGGTAGATTTCTTTGCCACTTGGTGCGGCCCGTGTAAAGTTATGAGTCCGACAGTCGAAGCTGTAGGTAAGGAACTGATCGGTCAGGCACGCGTCCTGAAAATTGATGTCGATAAAAATGAGGCTGTTGCGAACTTATACCGGATCCAGTCAGTTCCGACATTAATCATTTTCAAAAAAGGAGAAGTCGTATGGCGAACATCCGGAGTAATGGAGAAAAGTGCTCTTATAGAACAAATCAAGAAGTTTACAGACTAAAACTTATATTCCCGAAAAGTATTTCATTGGTTAGTACCAATAAAAAAGGAACTCATTACTGAATTCCTTTTTCATTGTAGATATTATCTTGTCTTAATTAGTTTCCTTCAATATCTGGGTTTGATAAATCTGAGACTTAGCCCATGTTGCAGCTGTCGTATCTTTATTAAACTCCTTGATATAATTAATTCGGATGTTCAAGGTCTCGTTTCCTGCAGCAGTTTCTTTTGACTGTAAAGTTTTGAAATAACCATGTGTATTAAATGCATAATTAAAAGGATTAGTACCGACAACACCTTTACCATCAGCATTTTTCACAATACGCAAAAAGAAGTCATAAACACGTTTCCCATCTACAGTCTGGGGTTCTTGACTATAATCATATTCCAAAAAATATGTATTATCCTGATCTGCTGGGACTTTTTCATGACTGGAACCTACAAATAAATAATTTTTAAGAGTATACGAATATTGAGTCGCATACAAAAGACCGGCATTCAAAGCAGTTATTTCACCGGGTTTAATGTTAGCCGTATCCAGCTGACTATTGAAATATCCATCATTATCTATTTTGTTTGTGACTACAGCATTAGTTACTGTCACATATTTGTTCGAGCCATTATTTGCAGGATCATCCGAACTATAAGTGCTAGTAAAATAAATACAATCACCAGTTTTCAAATCTTTAAATACCGGAGAATATACAGGTGTGTAATCATCTATATAAGCAACAGTTCTAAAATCATCCGAATAATCAATAACTCCAATTCCATTTAAACTACTCTCATTATTACCATCCAAACAAGAGGTCAACAACACAGTTGCCACAGCAACCGCTCCTAAAGATTTAAGCTTCTTCATTTTCCGTTTTTTTATTTTTATGTTATTAGTATTTGTTTCTTATCAGATTAAAAACCGAACCGGAAACCGGCTTGCAGATTTACATTAAATGGTTTTTCAGAACGAACTGTTTCAATGGTACTTCCGTTATCGAAGTAATAATTCGCTCCCACTTCAGCATAGAGACTTAAAAAACGAAGTAATGGGTAACTAACACCGGCACGGGCATTAACAGACCACAACCATTCCTTCATACGAATATGTTCGGATTCTTTACCGTATAATTCTTTATGCATATATTTGTTCGTAACCAATTTACCTGCTACATTCACTTCTGTCATAATTCCTGCTGCAGCATATACCTGGAAACGATTCCATTCCGCTATTTTATATGACAAAGACAACGGAATGCCTATAAAATGAAGCTTCTGACTCGTTTTATTATGATACGACGCAGTTGTTTCCCAGGAAGAAGACAATAAAGAATAATTCAAACCGGTCACTAAAGCAAAACGATTATTCAAAGAATAACTTATTGACATCCCCACAGAAACCGGTGTCTTATGCTTTACATTGGTCCTCGGCAACGAGCTCTCAAAATTAGCTGCGTTCAGGAATAACAATTCCTGATCTGTCAACGATGTATTCTTCAAAGCATACGTATTCAATGAATTGCTTGTCCCGGTAGTAACACTACCACCTCCCATACCGAATCCCCATCGACGAGTAGAAACATTCTTCTCTTTTTTGCCGACCGGAGCAGCGTCTGCTATCAACGAACGGGATTCATCAGCAGAACCTACTTTCGGATGATCCTGTACAACATCCTCTGTTTCAACCACAGCGGTATCATCCGAATGTATTATTACTTCTGCATTCTCCTCCATGTCATCATCTGAAGAAATAACGGCAGGTTCAGTATCGGCAACTGTTACAGTCGCCTTATATGTTTCATGCTTCACCGGCTGTTGCACTCTGGCAACCGGTGTAGCTGTAATTTGTTCTTCTACAGGCTGTATCTGAGTAACAGATGGTTCTGTTTCCTTTGCCAGCTCTGTTTCTATTTTCTTTGTTTCCTGTTCGATCTTTGCAGCAATCGGAGTTGCCTCCTTCTCTGATCTGAATAAATAAACGCTACTCGTTATCATTAACAGCGATATAACTGCTGCTGCAGCCCAATAGCGCAGGGTCCGGCGGAAAGGTACCGGCGCTCTACCCGGCAAACGATCGGCTATCGCCTCCCAGTCGCCCGGCATTGTATCCACCTCAAAATCTTGTAATTTCGAGCGGAACAAATCATCAATTGTATCTCTTTCCTTTTCCATTTTTTCCTTTCAATACAAAGCGTTAATCCTCTTTTGCAACATCTGTTTGGCGCGCGTAAACTGTGAACGTGACGTACTTTCCGTTATATTCAACATATCACTGATCTCCTTATGCGAATATCCTTCTATTGCGAACAGGTTGAATACGGTACGGAAACCTGCCGGTAACTCCTGTACCAGCCTCATCAGCTCCGCCGCCGACATATCCGATATGACCGAACTATCCGGCTGTATCAATTCAGCCGTGTTATCCAGATCGGTCGATTCGCGCAACACATCCGATTTACGCAAATGTTCCAATGCACAATTGACAAAGATCTTACGCATCCACCCTTCGAATGAACCTATACCCGAGAAAGAGTCCATACTGGTAAAAACTTTTACGAATCCATCCTGCAACAAATCGCGGGCAGTCTCCCTGTCGTTTACATAACGCAGACAAACTCCCATCATTTTGCGGGAATACCTCTCGTAAAGCTCTTTCTGAGCCAGCCTGTCCCCCTTCCTACAACCATTTATCAGTTGTGTCTCATCCATTCAGTGTGTGCCTTCTCACCTCTTACGAGGCCATACAACTATTATGATGTTATTCTCGTACAAAACGCTGCATGTTTTATGAACTTTTTTTTCATAAAAGAGGCGGACACATAGATCCGCCCCATACAGGTATGCTTTGCAAAGATAAGATGTTCTAACGAATTTTCGTGTTAACGGATATAGACTGCTTAATTTTTTTTCGCAGGACTGACCGGACAACCGGCACCATCATCCACAGGCACAGCTTCCATACCAATCTTTTTAAAGGCTGAAGCTAATTTCGTTTTCGATGTCTTATCCGTCTTGTAAGTAACCTCTACCGTGCGGGTTTTAAGATCACACTTCATATCGGTCACTCCTTTTTCGAATGAGATATTCTTTTCTACTTTTTTCTGACAATTGGCACACTCCATTCCTTCAACGAAGAAAGTCACGGTGTCTTTTTTCTTTTTTGCATCCTGTGCATACGCCGTAGAAAAAGTAAATACGGCACAAATCAATGCTACTACAAACTGTTTCATAATGTATCTGTATTAATTGGTGAATATGATCGTTATTTAATCGCGGCTGATGTTAAAACGCAGACCGGCATATATTTTTCGTCCGTGAACCGGCCCCCAGACCATCGAACCGTCAAAATTATCTCCCCGCGGATTTTCGGCATCTATAATAGGATGAGATTGTTTATAATCGAACAGGTTCTCCGCACCTATATAGACCGACCATCTGCGAAAATACTTCGTTATCTGCGCATTCACAACAGTATAAGCATTAAAGTCGGATTTCCACAACGGATTTGTTGCATCCGGGGCAGGCATCCGGCCTCCTCCGTTGAACTGGCCGGTCAGGTCGAACTGCCATTTCTTCAAGGGAGTTTGATAGGAAGCAGTCAGCAGCCCCTTATAATCGCTGACCAACGGTTTCTTCAGACGTTGTGTTACTCCCGCAGCATTCCGGTAATCGGTTTTTGCATCCGTATAACGGTAAGCGGCCGTCAATGTAAATCCACGGAAGAAGGGATAAGTCGCTTCCACCTGAAAACTGTTTGAATAAGATTTTCCATCCAGATTATAAAAACTGACGGCATGAGGATCGCTATCCATATCGACTACGACCTGTTTCAGGAAATTGGTATAATACCATTCTCCGTTCAATGTCAGTTCCTTTCCGAACAACGGGATATAGAAAGCCAGGTTAACACCTGTATTCCAAGCCTCTTCCTGATCCAGATTATCTGCGATATTCATTTTACGGCTACTCGACAGCAGGAAGTTATTTTCTGCAAGAATATTTGCCGTACGGAAACCTTTACCGGCAGAAACACGGACATGAAACCAGTCAAACGGATTATATTTAATATGTACGCGAGGCGTAACAAAGAAATCATACAAAGAACTGTAATCTGCCCTGATACCTCCCAACACAATTAATTTATCGTTCAGGTTGTAAGTATATTGCAGATAAGCACCTGGCACCACCTCCGTCCGGTCAAAGACATTACGCACATCATTCTGTAACAGGTTTTCATTGAAGCCGTCATAATTCATGCTTAGACCGGTGCTCAGACTATGGGCCGGCGAAAATTCCTTTTCGTAAAGCAAACTTGCATAAACATTGTTCTGATACACATTGTAAGGGGTACGGTCATACATAGACTTCTGTTCGTGGTAAGAACCGGAAAGGATCAATGCCACGCTTTCTACTTTTTCATTATCGATAATATAGGCTTGCTTCGTATAGAGTTCCGCCCGGTTCGTATTCAGATGAACCTTGTACGGATCGGCAAAATCATGATGTTTGGTGGCTTGCCCCCCGGTACGGCTTTCATGCAGATAACGGACTCCATACTGGGCAACATATTTATCCAGTTTATGATACCAACGGTTCATCAGGTTGACCTGTTCCCTCAAAGGAGTATCCAGAAAACCGTCATCGTTACCGTCATGCTGCTTCTTATCATTGGAATAATGGACCAGCAAGCCGGTCGAAACCTTGTCATTGATATGCCAGGAAGCATCTGCATTTCCTTCATAACGTCCGGCATCACTACCGAACAGATTTACGGAAAAGATATCTGCCGTCGGCGGCTTCTTGAATTCCACATTGATCTGGCCAGCCAGTGCTTCATAGCCATTCTTAACGGAAGAGGTTCCTTTAGACACCTGAATACTCTCCATCCAGGCACCGGGTACATAGTCCAGTCCGTATAAAGAAGCTGCACCACGGAAATTCGGATAATTTTCCGTCAGCATCTGCACATAGGTTCCAGCCAACCCTAACAGTTTGATTTGTCGCGCTCCGGTAGCTGCATCCGCATAGGAGACATCGACAGAAGGGTTTGTCTCGAAACTTTCCGCCAGGTTACAACAGGCGGCACGGCAGAGTTCATCATAAGTGATCTTCTGTGTCTGCAACACACTGGTTCGTGAAGCGATCGTTCCTATTTTACGTTCACTGATCACGACTTCCTCCAGAGCAACTTCACCTTTCAGTTTTATCTTCAAAGGCTCGTCTACATTCGTAACCGGTAAGACAAAAGTCTCATAACCGATATAACTTACGACCAGTTTATTCGCGCCTTCCCTGGTTTTCAGTTTGAAAGCACCGTCTACATCGGTTGTTGTCCCTTGCTGGGTTCCTTCCCAATAGACATTCGCTCCGATTATCGGCTGGTCATTATCATCAAACACATGCCCTTTTACTTCTTTCGCCTGGGCTGTAATGGCGAAGAAAATCAGTATTATAATAAGATAGAGTTGTTTCAACATTACTTTATATTTTGATTCAGTAGATATTCCGGTAAAACCGGAATTTGGGGTTTCTATTATTACAGAAATGTTTCATTTCTGTAGTTGACAGTTGACAAGTGACAGTTGACAGTTATTATCAGATTTGAATGTTTCAAAGATTGTCAGTTTGAGCTATCCCCTTATCAAAGAGATTTCGCTATTACAGGTTCATTTGCCGTCAGTTTTAACTGACGGATTAGTAAATGAGCTATTTCTTTGGACTTTAGTCCCATTTTAAACACACTCTCCATGCTAAGAGAAATGTGGCTAAAGCCAAAAAGAGAAACAACTTGTACTCCGTCAGTTAAAACTGACGGCAAATGAACCTGTAACAAAGCATGCCTTATTGATAACAGAAGCCGATTGACGAATAGACTCCCGTTTTATATATTCGATTGCGAAGCCTAACTGTCAACTGTCACTTGTCAACTGTCAACTGAAAAAGGTTTCACCTTTTTCTAATATTGAGCTACTAAATCAACAGAGAAGTAAGTAAATTCAAATAAATGCGGGGACAGACAATAGGTGGTCCGTCCTGATCCAGCGAGATAGATTCTTTTATGGAAGGAACCGGTACCAATGAGGTCAAAGATGAACTGAACGACAGTAAGTCGATCATTACCGGTTGTAGTTCTACTATGGGATTATTAAAATTGCTCCAATCAAAACTGATCCGTTCCAGATCACAACAGTCGTCTTCGCAACAACCGGAGGAGCAGGATGTCTCTTCTGTAGCTGTGTCACAGCAACCATGACCGTGCACTTCACAACAATTATCATTTAATAAAACGGCTACACCTTCCGTACGGCAATCATTGCAACAATACGTCACAAAGTTCACTCCGGCACCTCCATAGAAAATAAGAGACGCCAGAAAAACGATAAACAGATATGTAACAGTCTTTTTCATTCAGCACAAAGATAGTGCTTTCACATATTCACTCCTAATCGTTAATATTATTTAGGAAACTTAGATAAGTAATAATAGGTTTCAGGAGACGGCTGCCCTTCTATATGATAGCGGGTAGAAGCCGAAACACTGAAACTGTAACCTCTCTCCTCATTCGGTCCGACCGGCAGATACAAGACTGTATCCCTTATCCCTGTTGCGAGCATGGATTTGGCCGACGCCGTATCGATCGAATCCGTCAACGAGTAATATACCGTATAGGAAAGATCCTCTTTTTCCGTTGCCGGTTTCTGCCAGGATAATTTCAACTCATCTCCTGTCCGCTCCACGCATATCCCCTCCGGCGAGTCAGGGATGCGGTCATTCAACCAGGTCAGCGGTAACAACTGGGCGGGATATTTATAATAATTATCTTTCAGTTCATTATATAACCCTTTCGAATTATCCAACACATTTGCACAGCGGAAAAAAGTACAACCGGCACCTCCATAATAACGGCTGTAATCTATCTGATCCGTAATGTCATTAACCGTCCAGTCTGCTTCGGATTTATCCATCCGGTAAGCCCCCAATCCCGGGACAACCAAACGCCCGTTACAATTTTCCACCCAGTTGTCCACAAACGGAAAAAAATTGTCGTGCAGGTAGTACATCATCGGAACGATCATATCCTGTTTCCCTTTTTGCATCCACATTTTAGGATCCTGGAAAACACTTTCATACGCCGTCCATCCGGCATTGGGAACCCGTTCGATACGGTTGTATTTACCTAGCGGCGAACTGCTGACCTGAACCCAGGGCTTTGCCTGTTTGACCCAGTCATAAATACGATATACCATCTTATTGATATTCTCACGGCGCCAATCGGGCAAACGGGTAGATTTTCCATATTTCTGATGGACCGCCTTGTCCGGAAAAGTCTTTGCCTGCTCCGGATAACGGATATAGTCGAACTGAATACCATCGATATCATATCCGTTCACCAATTCCTTCACCAATGATAAAATATAATCGGCCGTCTCCGGCACTCCCGGATCGAGATACCACTCTCCATTATGCCGTTTACACAACTTCGGATTCCGTTTCACAACAGAAAGTTTGCCCTGTTCCTTCACGGCCTTTTCCGTACCGACTGGAAATGTGACAAACCAGGCATGGCACTCCATTCCCCGTTTATGACATTCTTCTATTGCAAAAGCCAACGGATCATATCCGGGCATTGTTCCGTATTTACCTGAGAAAGTTTTCGATGCCGGTTCAATTGCCGAACGGTAGATCACGTCACCCCTCAAGCGAACCTGCAAAAAGACGGTATTAAAATTGGCATCGGCCAGCTGATCCAATATAGTACATAACTCCTGCTGCTGGGCTTTTCGTCCGGCTTCTGTTGTCGCCGGTTTCTTCGGCCAGTCAAGACCATATATAGTAGTCAGCCAAACCGCACGTATCTCCCGTTTCGGAGATTCCACCGCACGTACAGATCCTATTATCAATAAAAATACAGGCAACAACAATAAAATTTTCTTCATACCACTCCCTCTACGATATTATTTGGTGGACAAAAATAATACATCTATGCATGATACATAGATGTATTACCTATTATTTTACTGATATTTAGTTTAAAAGATCAGAGCTTATTTACCCATTTCAGACAGGTAGCGTTCAGCTTCAATGGCTGCCTTACAACCACTGCCGGCAGCAGTAATTGCCTGGCGATAGTGCGGATCTGCCACATCACCTGCCGCAAAAACACCGGGAACAGTTGTACGCGGCGTATCAGGTATTGTTTTGATATAACCGATCTCATCTGTTTCAAGCCACGGTTTGAAAATATCAGAGTTCGGTTTGTGTCCGATAGCCAGGAAGAAACCGTCGATAGCGATATCCACCTTTTCTTCATCCGGCTCACCCATACGTTTTACCAGGTGAGCACCTTCCACGCCATTTTCTCCGAACAGACCGATTGTATTATGTTCAAACAACACCATGATATTCGGCGTATTGAACACACGGTCCTGCATCACTTTCGAAGCACGCAGATAAGGTTTACGTACGATCAGATACACCTGTTTAGCCAAACCTGCCAGATAAATAGCTTCTTCGCAAGCCGTATCGCCACCACCTACTACAGCTACCACTTTCTTACGATAGAAGAAACCGTCGCAGGTTGCACAGGCAGAAACACCCATCCCGGCATATTTATGTTCGTCGGGGATTCCCAGATATTTAGCGGTTGCACCGGTAGCAATGATCAATGTTTCTGTTTCAATCACTTTCTCACCGTCGATCGTTATTTTATAAGGAGCAGCGGAAAGGTCTGTCGCCGTAGCGATACCGAAACGAATATCGGCTCCGAAACGCAAAGCCTGCTGTTTCAAATCTTCCATTAACTCCGGACCGGTGATACCTTCAGGATACCCCGGAAAGTTTTCAACTTCTGTAGTCGTTGTCAGCTGGCCGCCCGGTTGAATTCCTTCGTACAATACGGGAGACAAATTAGCACGTGAAGCATAGATTGCTGCTGTATATCCTGCAGGACCGGAACCTATAATCAGGCAACGAACCTTTTCATTTATTGAATCACTCATAGTTTTATGTTAATTGAAATTGATACTTGAAACTTATTTTATCGCTTATATTTTAACGCAGGTCGATCACTTCGGCATCCGGATAATCGCTTTCCTTAAAAACAAAAAAATCGTCCGGTTGGTTTACGCCTGTCTTCAAATTGCTGATATGAATCGTATTACTGATACCATTCTTTGCTTCAACCTTTATTTTAGCAGGGAAATTGGAGAATTTCTCGATCTGTAATTCCACTTTCAGGATATCCCCTTTCTTTTTAGGCGTCAATTCGATATCATAGGCAGACTTTCCGTTCGAAGCTGTACTTTCACCAATATATTTAGGGGTAAACCCTTTCTTATACGCCCGTAACAATAAAGCCGGATTGGTAAATTGTAGTTCTTCACCGCTCGGGGTACTTACATTGACTTCGTCATTGCGCTCCACATAAGACCATTGGGTCGTTCCGTCAAACCAAGTAACCATATCGGGGGTAACTAATGTAAACTTATCCCCCTTCATATTGATCGTGCCTTCAAAACTCTCAGATACTTTCTGCACATCCGAACGGGTGTTCAGAGCAAAGGAGGCTGAAATACCATTTGACTTTTCATAAGCATCGGCCGCCTTATCCAGGATGGAAGCAGCATTCTGTGCCCGGCTTGTTACTCTGATCCCAAAGAGCAGGCATGCCAACAGTCCGAAAATAGCGATCGCTCTCCATATTTTTATTTTCTGTTCTCTTTTCATAGGTAATTAATTATTTAGGAAAAAAGGAAACCTTATTTCAGCGAATTAAGTAATTGCTCCAGATTATATTCATCCTGAATCAATACCTGACGGGCTTTACTTCCTTCAAACGGTCCGACGATACCGGCAGCCTCCAACTGGTCCATCAAACGACCGGCACGGTTATACCCGATAGCAAACTTACGCTGGATCAGCGAAGTCGATCCCTGTTGCTGGATTACGATCAGGCGGGCTGCTTCATCGAACAAGGGGTCACGATCGGACAGGTCGACCGAACCCGGTGCTTTGTCGTCACCACCTTCGCCCACATATTCAGGCAACAGGAAAGCTGTAGCATATCCGACCTGGCCGGAGATATAATTGACGATCTGTTCCACTTCCGGAGTATCCACAAAGGCACACTGTACACGGTTCGTATCACCTCCCTGCGAAAACAGCAAGTCACCACGACCGATCAACTGGTTCGCTCCCGGAGCATCCAGAATAGTACGCGAGTCGACCATCTGCATTACACGGAATGCCATACGTGCCGGGAAGTTCGCCTTGATAATACCGGTAATGATATTGGTAGACGGACGTTGTGTCGCAATGATCATATGGATACCGACGGCACGCGCTTTCTGTGCGATACGGGCGATCGGCGTTTCAATTTCTTTACCTGCCTGCATGATCAGATCACCAAACTCATCGATGATCACCACGATGAACGGCATGAATTTATGTCCTTTTTCCGGATTCAGATGACGGGATACGAATTTGGTATTATATTCCTTGATATTACGCACATGCGCTTTCATCAGCAATTCATAACGGTCGTCCATCTCCTTACATACGGAATTCAGCGTCATGATCACTTTGGTACAGTCGGTAATAACGGCTTTGTCCGCATCCGGCAGTTTCGCCAGATAATGGCGTTCGAGATCAGAATAGATACCGAATTCCACCATCTTCGGATCGACGAGTACAAACTTCAGTTCAGACGGATGTTTTCTATATAACAAAGATGTTATTACGGCGTTCAGCCCGACAGATTTACCTTGTCCGGTAGCACCGGCCACCAGCAAGTGGGGCATCTTACACAGGTCGAACATAAAGATCTCGTTGGTAATGGTCTTACCCAAAACGACCGGCAGGTCATATTTCGACTCCTGGAATTTGCGTGAAGCAACAACCGACTGCATAGATACGATCTGCGGGTCTTTGTTCGGCACCTCGATACCGATCGTACCCTTACCCGGCATCGGAGCAATGATACGAATACCCAAAGCCGACAGGTTCAGGGCAATATCGTCTTCCAGATTCTTGATCTTCGAAATACGGACACCCGTATCCGGAATTACTTCATATAATGTAATGGTCGGACCGACCGTCGCCTTAATTGATGCGATGCTGATACCGAAACTTTCCAGTGTCTGTTTGATTCGTTTCTGGTTAGCCATCTGCTCTTCCATGTCTACCTGATGATCGCTGACATCATATTTCTTCAGCAGTTCTATCGGCGGATTGCGGAAGCTGGACAGATCCAGTTTCGGGTCGTAATCACCCAAAGCGGAAGCATCATACACTTCGTCATCACCGGTAGGAACTTCAACGGTAAAACGCGGATCGCCGGGAAGATCTTCCGGTTCATCCGGCTGATTTTCCGCATTCGGAGCATCATAAACATCTTCTTCCTGAGGTACTGTCACTTCAAACGTATCATCATTGGAGATATTCGAATAGGTTTCTGTTTTCTGCTTCTTCTCCTCATGGCGGGCAGTCTCCATTTCTCTTTCCGTATCGAATACGAAATCAACCGTTTCGGGTTTCTCATCCGGCTGTTCTACGACAGTTCTGCCTGACGCCTTCTCTTCATCCTCTTTATTTTCAACTACTTCTTCTGCATCATCCATACCTTCTGCCTTTTCTCTCTTCAGACGATTTTTCAGCCATCCGAAAGAAAGCACACTTTGCAGGAACGGGATCGTTCTCTTGCTTGAAAATATAGCAATGATCAGAAAAACTCCGGCCAACAGCAAGATAGTTCCGGGAATACCGACATTGGTAATCATCATTTCCGACAGGTAATATCCATGTTGTCCTCCCAGATAAATAAATGTATCTTCATATCCGCTGATAAACACAAAGGCAAAAAACATAGATCCCCAAACCAGCATAGCGGCACAAAACAGAAACCGCTTCAATAGCGATACCCGCCGAAGGTTCATCAGTTTGGCTCCTACCGATCCGAGGAAAAACAAGATCATAAAAGAAGATATCCCGAACCAGCGGTTCATCAGCAGGTCAGCCAAAACAGCCCCCCGCACTCCCGTCCAGTTCTCAACCGACCCTCTGTTCGTCAGCAGGTCTGCCAACGGAACGTTTTCAATCTTGCTCTGATCGGCACCTCCTGTAAAGAAGAAGGATATAAGTGCCAATCCTATATAAATAGTGATAATTGCTATTACCAATCCTGTAATGAAACGGGTACGCTCATTGGTGAAAAACATTTTCATCAACGCTAATTTGCCCGGCTCGTTATTACTATTTTGTTTTGTTGTAGTTGCTTTCTTTGCCATATAAATCCTCGTTCAATGATATCTGAAAAACAGTCCAGGTATCTTTTATAACTTGCAAATATACATGATTATCTCCAAATCGCCACGCAAAAATTCTATTATTCCCTATCAGTCCCTTTTGCCAGTTTCTGCAATTTATATGTTCAGTCCGTCAGAGGGATTGGTAAACTAAGCAAACCACGATGTTAAACATTAATAATAAAAAACAAAAGGGGGTTGTCTAAAAAGTCACTCATTCGTCCTTGAGAATTGAATATTTGAAATCAATCTGTATTACGTTTCCCAAACAAAGTAACTTCTCCCATACCAGCACGTCCTTCCGATACACTATGAATTGTAACCCGAAAATACTTCACATTTCTACAATTCAATTCTATCGGTTTAAACTCCCAACCGGTACACTCCCGCTCATAGAGCAAACTCCAATTATTTCCATCAGACGACACTTCAACAGTATGTCCGTACAAAGAGCTATCCTTTTGAAAAAGAATACGACTTGCCTTTATATCGACAGGTTCATCAAACGAAAAAGTCACAACCTGAGGCAGACTATCCGTATCCGCAATCCACCAACTCCGATCATCCCCATCTACGAGATTTACTACAGGATAAGAAACATGAGAACTGGTTGCCGTAACCTTCCGGGGAATTAACACAGGAAGATTTAGCAACATCCTTTCTTTTACATTCATCTTTTCTACTACGCCATCTTCTTCTTTCCCTTTAAAAGGTGCGTGAATACCGTCCGGCACGAACAAACCGTCATAAGGGATACTTTTTATACCAGCTATTCCTTCCTGCAGATCTTTCGCTTCAGCCTTAACTATTATCTCCCCGGGATATTTGCCGGTCCGGACAAAAACAAAACCAATACCACCTTCTACCTTTTGACGACTAACACCTATCCGTTCAATACCATCACCTATGATCTCTCCCTCTCCACGTATTGACAAAGTAATCAAATCTGTAGCATTATTCACTAATGTCCCGTTTTCATCACAAACCTTTATATAAACTGGTATCATATCACTTCCGTCCGCCACCGGCATCACATTTTTATGACTAAAAAAGACTTCCAGATGATGTGGCTTCCCAGGGGTACGTACCACATGTGTAGCTACAATTTTGCCATCTGATAAACCTTCAGCCATTAATTCTCCTTGCTCATATCTATCTAGATAAAAAACGAAATCCGGACTCCCTCCTTTTTTTACTATATTAGGGCGGAATGAAGTTCGCTCCAACCGAGTTTGTGTTCCTATAAGCCGTTTATTCTGATAGAGTTTTACTTCATCACAGTTAGAAAACACAGTGATTGGGGATAAAGCCCCCCCGGTCTCCGAAGGCATATTATAGGAAGCGATAAACACCATCGGCCCTTCATATAAACCAGCCTGGCTTATATTTTTATCACGCATACTCTGCATCATATAATAACTAAACTTTGGGGCACGGTTTACATCCACAACGCCGCAATACATTGTCGTTTCCTGACTTCCCCGATTATAATCATTATAACTCCATAAGAAATGTCCTCCTAAACGTTCATTGGCATCCAACATACACCAATCAAAATAACCTCTTCCTTCCAGCTGTTCATAGCGGGTATTACATTGTTCAAGCAATTCTCTCTCATCCCCAGCTATACTCACACGAGGTCTCTCTCCGGCTCCATCTCCCCATTCCCTGGTTAGTAACGGCTTAATTACAACTTGATCCTCCGTATAATTACTCATTACATTACCGTCTTTCGGGAAACGGGCTACTTGTTTATAGAACACATCATAACAATCCACCAGATCCGTATGACCAAAATAATCTCCAGCCGTATACATTTGATCACCGGGATATTCTTCATGAGCTATCCTGTAAAGCATCTTAGCAATTTCCTTCGGATAACGCGTCTCGTTTAACGCTGTCTCCCATAAAACAACCGAGGTGTGATTCCTGTCACGCCTGATCATTCTACGGCAAACCTCATAAACTCGGTTTATAAAAGTAGTATCATTATTAAAATACTGCCACCCCGGTATACATTCTACAACCAACAGTCCATATTTATCACAAGCGTCAAGGAAAGCTGGATCTTGTGGATAGTGAGCTGCACGTACCGCATTATAACCACCCTGTTTCATATTGATCACTTCTCTTTCCTGCATCGAATTCGAAGCGGCATCCCCTACATAGGGATAAGCCTGATGCCGGTTTGCACCACGCATATACAATTTTTCTCCATTTATAAGAAAGCCATCTTCTGTCGTATATTGTATAGAGCGTATTCCTATTTGGCGGGTAACCTTATCTACCGTTTTATCGTCAACTACCACTTCTGTTCTCAATTCATACAAGCAAGGACGATAAGGATACCAAAGAGAAGGATTATCAACCGACAATTCTTGCTCCAAATGAATACTTGTACCAGCTTTTAATGAAAAGGGACGCCGTTGACAAACAATTTCCTTGTTATCCGAATCAATCAAACAGGTGAGAAGATATCCTTTTCTGGAAATATTGTTCCGATTCCTGACATGAGTCTTTATATGTATCTTTGCCTTTTCTCTACTCACCTCGGGATAAGTGACAAAAACTCCTCCTCCGGCAATTTCATTCTCTTCCAGAGGATCCGTAACATAAAGCTTATCTGAAATTATCATTCCCACATCCCGGTATATGCCGCTATAATAATAAAAGTCCAGATCGCTCTGTGGTTTTCCAGGCGGAGTCAACGGATCATATTCCGCGGATACACGTACTGCCAAGACATTATTTCCGTCAAAGTTGACCATACCCGTGATATCTGCAATAAAGCCAATATACCCACCATGATTTTCAGTTATTTCATGCCCGTTCAGATAGACTTTACATGAAGTCATAACACCTTCAAATGCTATACGAATATTTTTATCTTTATATTCAGGAGCGAGAGTAAAATAACGACGATACCAACCTATCCCATCATAAATCACATCTCCACCACAATGTTTCCTTTCCAGTTGCATAATATGAGGAATTGAAACCGGCATCCAAGAGGAGTCATCAGCCGTAATAGATTCACCGTTTTCAATATCACCCCGAAAAAAAGCCCAGTCAGTATTCATTGAAAGGTTTATCCGTGAAACATCTCCTGCATACGTTTCCGCAAAAAACATACAAAAGAAGATGATCCCACTTAAAAACTTATTTATATACTTTTTCGCACTCTTCATAAAATATTATTGTTTAGGCATCAAGGCTATTTCACCAACCAACAAAGATCCACCATCAAGGCCTGTAAGCGTAATACCGATATTACCTAATAAGGTTTCTCCCGGATTCAACTTAAATGTAATCCATTTTCCTTTATGCGGAATATGATCGACAATTGTTTCTCTTCCATTGAAAAGAACAGTCCCTTTTCTAACCTTATTATCCGGATTACAGAGGAATAATTTAATCACACCATCAAAATCAAATGGTAATTTTAAGTCCAATTCAATCTTCTTTCCCTGCCATGCCGAAAATGATTCATCTACTATTATATTATCACAATGAACACGATAACCATATTTATCTGTTTCATAAAATGTAGAAGCATCCTTTTCGAGTGTCCATTCTGTTACCCCGTTTTGCTCCCAACGGCCTCCAGCCTTTACATAGAGATAAGCCTTTTCAAATTCACTAGGGGCTAAGTAAGATGTGTTTATATCATATAATTCGCGTTTCATCCAATCATAATCAATAATGTCACTTGGTTGAAAACCGGAGGAAGCGACATATCCTAGTAAGCTGTTCTTCAAAGCCCGCGCTGCAGGTCTCTTCTCCAACGAATCCACCAAATTATACCCACAGATTAAAATACGTCCTCCTTCTTTACTTACAAATTCCATGATGGAACCTAATTTACGATTAAAATGAAAATCATGAATCGGTTGTACAATAGGGCGTATAGTAGACGGAAATCCTTCTAAATCAAAACCACGTCCTCCCTGACAAATCTCAAACCACTGAAAATCCAGATAGTTGTCGGTCGGAAAATTGTTGAATGCCGGATGTGTGTTTCGAATAACCGCTCCATTCGTGAACCCTTCATTTCCCTGATCTCCCGCCTGCCAGAAAGTAGGTTTCCAATGAGCATATCCGGCATTTTTATTACCCCCCAACCGATGTGCCCACAAAACAACACTCTTTCCAGCTTTAAGATAATCAATAGCTTCTGTAACAGAAGTTGTTTCTTTCACTGAATTATCCTTTAAATCCTTCTGTTCGGTGAATACCCATAAATTCCAGTTATTCTTATACTCCGTATCACGTATCGAGACCTCCAGAACCAATTTCTGTGAACGATCTATTTTATTCAATGGGACTGACAATAATCCAATTTTATTCAATACTGCATTTTTAATATCATAATGGTCGAAAGTCCCTTTATCCCATACATAACCATTTTCATTCCTTAATTGCCAATCAATCCTTGCATCTTCTATATCTTTATTGGCAAAATGAAAAACCTCTATTCCGACTTTCAAAGTATCGACTGACATGTATATATAAGATGGGACCCGCATAAGCGGAACTGTCGTATTGCACCAATTTCTAACTTTTTCAGGTGTGACAATCCCTTTGTTATCATAAAACGAATCCAACCAGCCGACCAATGCCACTCCTTGTCCCGAAAAATCCTGAATACTCAACAATTGAAAACCTCCACAATAAGGAGTTCTCAATAAAGATTCCACATTCTCCTTATATAAAGTAAGCGATTGGAGTCCGGAAGATTGTATAAACTCCTTATTTTGCTCATATACACCATGTTTCAAAGCTAGTTTTTTATACGATTCCATCGATCGTGCTCTCAGATTTCCTGTATATTTATTTATTTCATTCCAGTCGGGATAAAACACCCATTGCCCGACTTCATGTTGAATAGATGGTAACGGAGAGGCATCCCCATACCACCGGGCATAATCCCAATCCGTGGATAATCGTCCTTCATTAATAAAAAGTAACGGATAAGGAGATGAAAGATCCCCTTGAAAATTGATATCCGAATTCATTGTAACAGGTCGTCTGACCGATGCTGTATAAAAATGCCGCGGATCATACTCTTTGACGTCTTTTATCCAAGGGTCCAACTTATTACGATCAAATCCCCCCAGTTCATTTCCCATTGCCAGCATGATCAAAGAGGGATGATTCCCATAAGAATCAGCTATCCTCCTTAACTCTGCATGCAAAAAAGGTTCTACTTTTTCAATATCCAATTCTTTCCCCATCCATCCGTCTCGCCAGAATATTTCACTCAATATATATAAGCCAAGTTCGTCTGCTGCTTCAAAAGCAGCTTTAGGGGGAGTCCATGAATGAAAACGGACATGGTTTAAACCAAAATCTTTATAGTGTCGAAGAATATGAAGCCAACTCTTTTTATCTGTGGCCGGGTATCCTGTCAATGGAAAAACGGCACAATCCAAATTTCCTCTCAAGTAACGTTCCAGACCATTAACCGTTATATAATCCTCTGTTTTTCCAATCGAACGGAATCCGAATATAACAGGTTCATAAACATCATTTCCCGATTTACTCATCAAAGAACAGTTCAGTTCGTATAAGGAAGGAGAAAACTCATCCCAAAGTTTTACATCAGAGACTTTAAGAGATTCGACGATCCTGTTTTTTCCGGAAGTTATCCGACAATTCGACTCCATTGTATTAACCACCTTGCCCGTTTTCCTATCCCTTAATTCAAAACACAGTTTTGCTTTCTGTTCCTTTTTTGATCGATTCAAAACCGAAATTTCAATATCCAATTGTCCCGTATCATCCGGGAAAGTACGTATCTGGCTGATTTGTACATCCGGATGTGATGACATGATCATTTCTCCGATTATTCCGTTCCAGATAATTTGTGTCTGTTCGCCATAACTATGTCCCCATTCATTTCCTATCGGATAGATTTCGCGATTATCAATACATAAAGTCAACCTATAGGTACCCGGAGACAACTTACCTAAAAAATAATAGTGAGGTGTCAATAACGATTCCTGCGCATCAATATATTGATCATTTAACCACAACTTACTTTTCCACATTATCCGCTCAAAACAAAGGGATACATTTTTATTTTTCCAGTTTTCAGGTATGCTTATATCCATCTGGTACCATGCTTTCCCTATATATTTATGCAACCGGGACAGTTTTCCTGTCTCAATAACTTCTGGACCATAACCGCCTTCATCCGTAATGCCCGGCAGTTTTATACTATCAATTAATGTTTTTGTATACCATAATTCTTTTTCGCCAATGTCAGCCGAATCCAGTTCAAACCGCCAATCTCCGGCTAACGATATCCGTCCGGTAGTTTGGGATATTAAAAACTGATGTAAAGAAAAAAGTAGAAAAATACAACAGATTATTTTTTTCATTATAGATGATCTTTTATAAAGGTCAAGGCAAAACAGACAATCAGTTTTGCCTTGATTAGTTATACCGGATATTTTATCAGTACCCCGGATTTTGTTTTATCTCAGAAGCTGCATCGATCGTTGTTTGTGGAATAGGCCACAGGTAATGCTTCGCAGGATCAAAAATCCGAACTTCCGTCTTGATCCGTTCCTCCGTTAAAGCCAATTTACCGGTTACAGGATCCACTGTTCCTAAACGACATCCGTAAACCTGCCCGGGCATTACCTCTTCACCAATCTTCCAACGACAAACATCAAACCAGCGTAATCCTTCCAAAGCCAGTTCTACACGACGTTCGCGCCGCACCAGTTCTCTCATTTTCGCTTGAGTCGCATAAACCGTTTTATCGACTTCACGCATACCGGCACGATCACGAAGTTCATTAAGTACGTCATAGACAGAAGCATCTATTTCCCCTAATTCTACTTTACACTCTGCATACATTAATAAGACTTCTGCATAACGCATCACGATAGCATTCATAGCCGTATTCCACATATCAGCATAATCACCCAAATTATCCACATATTTACGAACCAGATAACCTGTTTTAGAACGTCCGTAAGGAGCATAATAATCTCCATTGGGATCGTTCTGATCTATCGGATCATAGTATTTTCCCTCGTACAGGTCACCCGGACATAAAATACTGGCACTAAGTCGAGGATCACGATTCTGATAAGGTTGGTCAGGATCGTAAAGAGGCGATTCTCCTATCGTTTTTCCATCTATACATTCATATACATCCACCAAACTTTGTGTCGGATTGATAGAACACCACCCTCCGCTACTGGCAGGAGGCAATATACCCAATGTCTCATTAGAATATAAATTTTCAACATACTGAACATCCATGATTATTTCCTGATTATTCTTGTTCGAAATTCGAAACAAACCTCTGTAATCCGGAAACAAGGAATATCCGAGTTTCATAATTTCTTCACATGCTTTCAGACAATCTGCATATTGATTATTATACAACAACATCCTCGCTTTTAATGTCAATGCAGCTCCACGTGTAACACGCCCCACATCATTTCCTGTATATTTAATCTCTAGTTGAGGTGCTATCTCGGTAAGTTCGTCCAAAATAAACTGAATAACTTCTTCTTTCGGATTACGCGGTTTATTCGCATCTGTTATAGGTAAAACTTCTTTTACCAAAGGGATATCACCATAAAACAAAACTTTCCAAAAGTAATCCCATGCACGCAAAAACCGGACTTCCGCAGTTAGTCTGGTTCTCAATGCATCATCCATTTCCGGACGATGAATATTTTCCAGAAAATTATTGTAACGGACCATTTTGCTATATCCAAAATAATCTGTCCCCGGATCAGAAGGTGTTGCATACCCGGAAGCCTGAACCGACCATCCTTCCCAAGGGAACGGATCATGTGCATTATCAGAAGCACAATCTAAAGATATCACCTCTGTCATTGAAAACCACCCGTCATAACATCCCATAGCCGCAGCTACAGCATCTTTTTCCGTATTCCAGAATCCTTCGTTTGAAGGCTGGTCCAATGGATTTCTTTCCAAAAAATCACTGCTGCACGCTGATAAAAACAGCGCACCTATTATCGAATAAATTATATTTCTCATTTTTTCATCGTATTAAATTAGAAAACAATATTTACACCAAACGTATGCGCTCTTAACAGAGGATTGGAACCACCGTCCGTATACGTTCTTTCCGGATCAAATCCTTTTGGATATTTTGTGATGGTAAGCATATTCTGGCCACTATAATAAAATCGTACTTTTTCTATATTAAGGATATTCAGCCATTCTTTTGGTATTGTATACCCAACCTGGAGATTTTTCAATCGCAGATAGGAAGCATTTCTCATCCAAAATGACGAATTATAATATATACTGCTGTTCTGCGACCAGGATGACAATGGCCTTGGAAATTTCCCGTCAGGATTGGTCTCTGCATCCCATGCATCCCGATACAGGGAAGATGGCTTCGATTTATCTCCCATCAATTCGCCGACTGCCCATGAATGAAGAAATCCTTTCGCATCAGCAGCCCCTTGGAAGAACACCGATGCATCCAGATTTTTCCATGTAGCGGACAAGTTCAAACCAAATATCCATTTAGGAGTACTACATCCCAGATAAACGCGATCTTCTGCATCTATAACGCCATCCTCTTTTACGTCTCTATACTTAAAATCACCCGGACCGGCATTTGCTCTATTTATCACTGCATTATTCTTAACATCTTCCTCATTTTGGAAAATACCGTCTACAATAAATCCGCCATAGGAATCAATGGAATACCCTTCCTGCAGGAATTTATATCCATCCCAGATGCGTGCACCGTTATTTTTTAAATCTACGATCTCATTTTTATTATAAGCAGTGTTCGCAGTAACATCTACTGTCCAATCTTTATGTGCATATTTATATCCTAATTGAAGTTCAACTCCTGTATTATGAACCTCCCCTGCATTTTGATAAGGAGCTGATAATCCGTAAAGCGGACTGACCGGTAATTTCATTAATATATCATATGTCTTTTTCTTATATGCATCGACCGACAAAACAAACTGATTGGATAAGAAAGCAACATCCAATCCCAAATTGATCGTTTCCGTTGTCTCCCATTTGATGTCCTTGTTTGCTCCGTCAACAGGAGCAACACCCTGATAAACAGAACCACCCAATGCATAGTTCTTCTGTGCAAGAACCGATTGATAAGGATAATTGGATATCGCCTGGTTTCCTAATCTACCCCAACCTCCACGAAGTTTCAAATCAGACAAAATATCCCGGGTTCCTTCCATAAACGATTCATTAATAATTCTCCAGGCAGCAGAGAAAGAAGGGAAATTACCCCATCGTGTACTTTGAGCAATGCGAGAAGTTCCGTCCCTTCTGATATTGACCTCCAATAAATATCTGTTATCGTAAATATAGCTTAAACGGCCAAAGAAAGAACGGAGAGCTATTTCATAGGCAGAACCGGAAGCTTGTTGTCCATCCGGAGAACCGGCATTCAATTCCCACAAGTCATTATTAAGGAAATTGATCCGATATCCTTTTGTCCAGTCATAACGAGTGTACTCCTGTTCGAATCCTCCCATAATACCTATATCATGAGGTCCGAAAGTCTTATTATAATTAATTAATGTCTGCAAATTGACACGTAATTGATTATTACGTTCATCCGTTTGACTATTAGGACCGATATACATACTTGGAGAACCGGTTTTCCAATTATAGAACTGCTGATCTTTTTTGAAACATTCCGCTACATTCGCTTTGTATTCAAATCCGACATTTTCCTGAAGTTTTAACCCTTTAATCGGTTCATAAGTAATATTTCCTACAGCGCGACTTGAGTACCATTTTTCGTTATTTATATTATTAATATCCAAATTGGATATCGGATTACCATCGGAATTATAACCATAATAGCCATTCGAATATTTATAAGGAACAAAGGGAGCTATTGTATTTATCATAGTGAATAAAGAACCTGTCGACCCAGTTTTCGCAGAAATAGGTTCTTTCATATCTCCATACATAAAAGACAGATTTACACCAGCTGTAATCACATTGCTTATTTTTGAATTCACATTACCTCTTACTGTATAACGATCATATTCAGAATTCTTAACGATACCATCTTGTCCTAAATAACCGACCGAAAACATATAGGATGTCCCACCATTTCCGCCGCTTATTTCTGCTCTATGATTTTGCATAAACCCTGTCTTATAAAACAGATCATGCCAATCCGTATCCGGATAATTATCCGGATCAGATCCGTTTTTAAACAGAGCGATCTCTTCCGTTGTATATCTCGGAGCTTTACCTTCATAGACCAAAGCCTTATTATACAACTCTGCATATTCCGCAGAAGACAGATATTCCGGTAAACTAATTGCATTCTGCCATCCTACATATCCGTCATATTTTAAACGGGGAGCTCTTTCCGTTCCTTTTTTGGTTGTGATGAGAATTACACCGTTAGCAGCACGTGATCCATAAATAGCAGCAGATGAAGCATCTTTCAGAACAGATAAGCTTTCAATATCATTCGGATCGATGTCACTGATACCGCTTACAGGCATTCCATCCACAACATACATAGGATTCGAGTTATTTAATGTTCCGGTTCCGCGAACACGCAGTGTGGGGTTATCACGCCCTGGCTGTCCTGTATCGGAAGTAACCGACACCCCAGGCAACAGACCTTGAATAGCATTGGATATATTAGTCACAGGCCTGTTTCCGATCGATTCAGAATTAACTGCAGCTACAGCTCCAATTACATTTACCTTTTTCTGTACACCATAACCAACTACAACCACCTCGTCAAGAGTTTGTAAATCTTCCTTCAGATAAATATTGATTGTATTGTCTTTAGGTGTTACAGATTGTGCCAAATAACCGATAAAGGTAATTTCCAAAGAACTATTTTTTCCTATAGCAAGAGAGAATTTACCATCGATATCTGTAACCGTTCCATTGTGAGTACCTTTTTCTATTACATTCGCACCAATGACTGGTTCTCCATTCTGGTCATAAACAGTTCCTTGCAATTGTTTTTTATCCTGTTGGGATTGTTTTACCTCCAAACTCGACAGGATTATGTAATTATTCACAAACTCATATTTCAAGTTATGTCCGGCTAAAGCTTCCTCCAAATATTCGGATACTTTTGCTTTCTTTTTCGTTAATGATAATTCAAAGTTTGAACGAACACCGCTTGTACTATAGATCACCAGATAATCAGTCTGTTTTTCAATCTCTTTAAAAAGCTCTTCTATTGAAATTTTATTAGAGTTCAATTCGATAACAGCATTTTGCGCTTCCGTATTCACAGCGAACAACTGACAAGCACAAACAAACAGGATAAAAAAGGATAGTTTCATAATTCTGAATGCCTTTTGATAATTTTTTAGACACAGGATATGCGTTAACAAAGGATTTATTTTCATATCTTTGTTTTGTTAAGTAAATACTAATTTTTTGAACACAAATGGGTTTGCTTTTCGCTAAATCGGTAGATACGCCAATATCTGCCGATTTTTTTTTAATTCTTCATGGACTCATACATATTATTTTTTAAGGTTAATAATTATTTTACTTACTCAGCACTATTTGATTCAGGTCATCATCTTTGTTGATTTTAAACTTATGTATCCGCTGGATTAACCGCAATATCTCCATAACACCATCCCTCTGACGGAATTTCCCGACATATTCGTAATCCAATATTTCTTTATCCTTCACTATGATCTTTACATCATAGTATAATTCAAGTTTCTTTATAATACTTGCCAGCTTCTGTCTTTTGAAGGTGTAAATACCTTCGCGCCATAACAGATCATCGGGGTCCATGGTAGATAGTTTAAATTGTTTTCCTTCCTGTATCAGATATTGTTCCGGAGAAAGTTCTACCCCTTCTGTTTCGGAAGAGGGAAAGTAAGCTTTTACTTTTCCTTCCTGAAGATAAACACTGGTATAATCACTTTCCGGATAACTAAACACGTTGAACTGGGTACCTAAAGCTTTAACATCTATCGTCCGGGTAGAAACGATGAAAGGTACTTTTTCATTCTTAGCAACACTAAAAAAACCTTCCCCCGACAAAAAGACTTTCCGTTCCTTTTCAAAGAAAGAAGGATAAGATAATTTGGAACCGGCATTCAACCAAACTTTCGTTCCATCGGGCAACGTAAGCTCTGCACGTTGACCGGAAGGAACCACTAACTCCTGCTGAAAAGCTATCAACTCTTGTTTCTCTGTGATATTACCGGAGAAATAGTAAGACGCCAGCATCCATGCAGACACAAAAGCGATCGCTAGTATTGCTGCATACCGGCTAAACGAAATCAGCCACACTTTTCTCCTTTGAGAATCTACAAGTCTTTTAAAATTGCCATATCCCTCGTGTCCCTGCAGGGAATCGGCTTTTTCCGGAGCCAACTCCAACAGGCTATGCACGTGTTGATAATCTATTATTTGAGATTTAAGTACAGGATCATTATAGGCTTCTTTTAAAAGTCGGTCCTGTTCTTGCTTCGATAATATTCCCTGACAATATTTTATGATTCTTTCGTCCATTATTCACTATTCTTTATATAGTAAACGAACAGAAAAAATAATCCCCCTAAAGAAATCGGATTATTTTTCAGTTTTTCTCAATTTTCCCAGGAAGACAAAATAAACAACAATAGAGGTAAATGGTTTTTCAGCTCTTCCCTTAACTTTTTATAAGCTATAGTCATCTGTGTTTCAATAGTTTTGACAGATACATTCAGTTCTTCTGCTATCTCTTTCTGTTTTTTCCCTTCCAACTTGCTTAATATAAATATTTCGCGGCATCGTTCGGGAAGTGCGTTAAGTGCTTTTTCTATTATATCCTTTATATTATCCTCCGAAAGTCCATCCACATCGAACGCTTCCAAAGAATCGAACTTCATACGGAAGGACAGATCAAAATCCTCCTGCATTTTCGTGGCTGCTTCCTGTTCCAGTAATTTACGCCGCAGATAGTCTATACATCTGTTCTTTACAGAGGTAAACAGATAGGCTATTACGTTTATATGGAAATCCAAAGTATCTCTCTTTTGATAGAAATCAAGAAAAACATCCTGTGTAATGTTTTCTGCTTCCTCATCAGAAAGGACATAGTCGCGTGCAAAATGTTTGACACGTGAATACCATGTTATATAAAAGTTCTCGAAATCCATCAATCTTAATATCTCACAACAACTTCCTTATTTTAAACAAAATTAAACAAAAACATCGGATATGCAATATACCTCCTATTCTTTAACAAAGAAATAATGAAACTCTACATAAGCGAACCTGACATCGAATAACGATTTTCTCATTCATCTCATAATAAACGGATATCCTATAGATAAGTCATACATCCAATCTGGATAGCCACAATTCGGAAAACGAATCATTTTTACACCCTTCACATCTACAAAGGCCAAAAACGTATAATTCAGAGAAGGATCATACAAATGCAGTACATTTCCGTGTTTTTCCCATTTCCCTTCTGAAAGTAAGCAAAGAGGACTCTCACTGAAAAAAAGAATTCTATAATGAAAATCAAGCTCTAAAAACAACGAAATAGTTCCATTTTTATAGACACCCAATTGCAAAGGCACAGGATCTGTTTGTTTATTCTTCAATAAATCCAGTTCCCTCCTTTGTCTTTTCACGGCTTCTTCCTCAAAATCAATCATATTCTCATCCGAATCATAAGTATATTCATCCTTGAAAAAACACTCATTTTTCATAAAACAAAAGCCTTTCTTCACCAATAAATTGGAATACTTCACTTCTTTCAATACAAGCTCAGCTCCACTTGAGATATCCTCTAAATAATAAAACTTTCCTCTTTTGTAAAAAGTGCCATAAGACGGAAACATTCCAAAAACAATATCATCCGACTCCCAAATACTAATATCAATATAATAGCGATTCTCCTGTAACAAATATAAGCTACAAGAAATTGGTATCGGCATGTTATTCCATTTCGATTTCGCATCCCGCCATGTGTTGTCATTCCCAAATGAGTACGATTGAGGATATGTCATATTATCCGAACTTAACACAATTAAAAATTATATCCTACCGAGACTAACATCAATAGATTTTTAGGAGCATAGTCTTTTAGTTCAGTCATATTCTCCAACTCGGAAAGTCCGCTAACTCCATCATGTACTTTGACCAGTCCCAACTGTCCTTCCAATCCAACTACAATTCTCCGGTACTCATAGGCAATTCCCAGTCCAACTCCGGCATCAAAGCGTTTGCATCCCATATTCCCATCGGTCATATTACCAAAGGTATTGAGTTTATATTCTTTATGAACGTTATGAAATCCTGTAGTACCCGGAATCGGTAACCATACATCGATCGATGTTTTGCCTCCTACTCCATAAACCATATAAGGTCCTCCCGAAATAACCAGGTTAGATGTTTTCGTAAGATGCAGCCGGGCTGACAACATAACAGGCAATTCAAGATAAAGCATATTCACCGTAGCCTTTCCCAAATCTTTTCCATCTTCTTTAGATCCCTTTGAAACAAAATTCAAAGAAGGTTGTAACGCCCAGGTTTTATTAAAACCATATTCCATTCCAACGCCCACCTTATAAGCGAATTTAGCATTTTCCTCCGTGTTCTTACCCCACATACTCGCAATTCCTGCGCCAGCCTTTACCCGGAAAGAGACTGGAGATTGAGCATACGCTTTAGCACTCAAGGAAAGAAAAACAATACATATTCTTAAAATATACTTCATATTCCATCCAAACTAATCATTCATACTACTTCTATTAAAAGACTTTGATGATAAAAACTAAAATAAAAATGTACTCTGCTGAAATTAAGTTTATAACAAATTTGTTTTCCATTTATCATTTTAATATTTTCACCATTCCTTTTTTATCATACATAAATTTCACTACAGATGATTTTTTCTGTATTTCATCGACCATAGACAAATTACAATTAATATATTCATCTTGCAATACAAACAAATTATTTGCTTTTCTTTCTGTATAAAGACAAAGAGATTCACCATCAAAGCAAGCATAACAAGATATCCTTGTTAATGATTTACACTTTTGATTATTCACATTTATCAAATAAAGATTTCTTACCCAATTATACTCATTTTCATCTCCATCAATTGACAAAATGATAAAACTCTCAAATTCTTTTGAAATTATAATTCTTCCTATATTATACAATTTCAAATTATTTTTTCTTGACTCCAGAAACTTATCATAGTTTTTCGAACAATTATTATCATCAATATCCTCATAAGATTCCTTATTATTTATCAAATCAATATCAGATAAAAAATTTAACATATCTCCTGTTATTTTTGATTTTTCATGGGGATATAATAATAGTTTTTCATTAAAAAAAATACTGTCAGTTATTATATTACTATTAATAGTAGAGAAATCTGCTGGTAACAATTTTTCTTCCAAGAAATTTTCAAACAATAAATACTCATTTCTACCATCATTCGTAGCATAACCTCTCATAAAAAAAATATTTACCAAAAGAATTAAAATATATTTTTTCACAAACATTGTTACCATGGCTTAATATTTAAATGATTAAAATCTAATTTACTATAATCATTCACCAATTTAGTTAATATATATCATTCATTCCCAAAACCTTATACGCTGACATCCAACTTGAATGTTATGTTTCCATTTTCACTATAAACACCTGATGTAGTCCAATTCATTCCAAAGCCGGAATTTCGGTTTCAAGTGATACTTCCACCCAAATCCAATCGAGGGAAAAGCTTAACCGGAACCATAATAAATGCCATATCCTGCTTTATCTCAAAAATACATCTTCCCTCCAAGTAGCTATCCACATCATTCATATACTTCTCTTCATCCTCTACCGACTTGGGAATAAAATAAGGTATAATCATAGAGATGAATCTTCTCTCGCGTCCTTTATCTTTCCACAAACGGACTTCTGTCCTAAAAAGACAACCATCCCTGAAACACTCAAAGGCCGTTTGTCCAACCTGTTGTATCGGACCATCCCAACGATAACGCTCTAATCCGTTTAATATGCATTTTCTCAACACCTTAGGCAACCTGTAATTATGAATAAAAGTAAGCAGTAACGTCAAGGGCAAAATAAACATAAAAGGAATCAGAGATACTGCTACTAATAATTCTAATTCTATATTCCCCGATAAGAGTCCGGTAATAAAAAGAATGATTACACAAGGAATACAGAGGGCAAACACTAGAGAGAGTGAATATAGCATCCATCCCCGCAATGTTTTAAACTCCAGTCTCGTAAACACATCTACATTAGATATAAGCAACTTTAAATATTGCCTAATAGCCGCCAGTGATATTTTATTTTCCTCTAAATCCATTATTCGTATCTTTATAACAGTTTCTACTGCCGAAGCATCTTCAACTTCATGACTGCCATTTTAAATCATAACGTAGTATTTCATTTTTATTGTTTTAGGTGATTTCTTAAAAATGGAACCGGACTTAAGAAACGTTCCAAGACCGGATCGATCATACAAACGGGCATTCATATTAACTACATCGAACCAAAGAAGATATTCATATCCAGTATATCCTCTACCCAAAAAACAATCCGTAATCTATCAGAAATGAAAACGTATTCCAGCATCCAGATGCAAACGAAATATTCCCGAATGTTCTCCATCCTTATAGTCCATATTATCCTGTTTAGGAAGAGAACTGCCAATATACCCTAAATTCGCTCCGATTCCTATATGATCAGACAAATAATATTCTGCTCCGATCAGGAAGTTATACCCAAATCCCGATAGCGATTCACTAACTCCTTTCGCCGATTCACGATATTTAAAATAACCGATGCCGAACTTTTCTTCTATTCCCCAACGACCCACTTTTTGTTTCATCACGAACTGAGGAGCAATATAAGCAAGCCCTACATTCACATCCACATGGGAATAACTGTAAGATGACTTATATCCCGAATACATCAGACCAGCGCCAAAACCACTCCTTGACACCCAATCATAACCGACTTGCCAATCCATTCCTTTCCTGGGATGACCCGACGCTCCGTTGGGAAGATAAAATTTATTCGTCATAAAGGCATAACCGATATTGGCATAGATCGTACTATGATAAAACGAACTTTTAGAAACACCTGCATTATTATCACGACCGGAAGTCGTAACTACCGGAGCAATTTCAGTTTCCAGATTGGTCGCATCACCTATCCACAACATATTGCCTGCTATTTGGTGGCAACTGCTTCCTAAAAGAGAAGGCTCCCGATGATCGGTCAGGGCTAACGCATTTCCTCCGTTTTTGGAGGTTGTCTGTTTTGCCAGTGCAACAACCTGGTCATAATTACATTTGGTTGAAGCTCCACTATCCACCACCTTTACAGTTCCTATCAACTCTGCCGATTCTGGCACGGTTTGTCCCACTCCATATAAATGCACCTCCTCCGCTGCAGCACGAGGAGAGTAACTTCTTTCGATATGGGTTATTACTTTCGGAGCGCAACTACCTAAACAGATAGGTAGAAGTAAAATCAATAATAAGTTTGCTATTTTCATTATTTTCGTATTTTATGCTGTTACCTTACATACTTTTATACACAGAATTACCACATAGTAAAAGGATACATTTGATCTTTTTGAGGAAAAAGATAGATCCCGTTTATTATATTATTGTCTGGATAACGATTTTTAACAAATCATCGTTTCTAATTAACAATAGAAATGAATAATCAAGACTAGAATCATATAATCTTAATTCATTTCCATCCTTTCTCCATGAGCCTTCAGATAATAGCAAACGTAGATCAACATCAGCATCTTCGAATAACTTATATCGATTATTTACTTCTATTATTAGACTATGCCCATAAGTACCTAATTTAAAAGGTATAGGATAATTCAATTTTTCTTTTCTAAACAAATCTTCTCTTTTTCTATGTTCTACAATCCATCTATCAATAGGGAAATATTCTTCAATAGAAGAACTTTCCTTATATTGAAATATTTTATTTTCTAAAAAATAAAAACCTTTCTTACAAAGAAAAGACAATTCATCTATTTTTTCCAGAACCATTTGAAATCCGGAAGGAACATCTTTCAAGAAGACAACATTATTTTCTTGATTAAAACATCCATAAGAAAATAAAGTCTCAATATTTGGATTATACCCAAGAAGATCAATCCTCATACTGTAATAAGTCTTATTTATCAATAAAAGAACAATCCTTATATTCACACCTATCATTCTATTATTTCGCGTTATATTGATATATCTCAACCCGGATACATCAGACAAGACATATTCATCATATATAATATTCTGAGAAGCATTCATGCCGTTAAATAAAATTAACATTACCACCAAATACTAGGAACCCCTATGCTTTTATAGTAGTTCACAGCTCCAGATGCATTCCAATAACCAAGTCTAGTTGCTGTTCTCATCATATCAACAGCTTCAAACACTTTTCCCACAGTCATATAAGTAGATGCGGAATATTTATAAGCTATACTTTCAGAAAACTTTTTCACATATTTAACATTGAATGTCAATTCTAAAATTTCCCTCCACAACATCAAACTCAGACCAAAGTCTATTTTTCAACTTAGCATCATTAATTCCAGCATCTGCACTTGCATTGTATGTTTTTGCAATATCATTATAATTTCCAGCTTTTCCCACTACAAATTGAGAAGTTTTTGTTCCATCCCAAAATGAATACCCTTTAGCCATATCCGTTAACCCACGTATCAAACCACCGGATATACCACTAAAAGCAGCACTCAACGCACCTCCAACGAATCCAGCTTTCAACCCAACGCCAAAACCAGCACCTGATAACCAAGTATTTCCGAAACAACCAACAAAACCTCCACCAAATCCACCAGCCAAACCTGATAGACTTCCATGAATGAAACCGCCCGCTGTTATCGACCCAGCCACAGCTCCACCAGCCCATGCACCAGCCACACCCGAAGCCGCACCGACAAACAGACTCTAAATAATATCATGTTGTATTATTCTGGTATATATTAACACTCATCTCATAATAAATGCATACAATCCATTTTTAACTAAATAATATCGATCACTCTCATTTATCTCATTTGGAAAATAAACTGAAATTAATGATCCAGAATCAATTAGGAGTAAAAAATAATAGTCCAAACATGAGTCATATAACTGCAATTTATTACCATCTTTCATCCATTTACCTTCTGATAACAAAAAAACTTTTCTTTCTATCAAATAATAGATTCTAAAATCAAAATTTATATTTATATCTAAATAAACATATCCATTATCATACACTCCTAATTGTAAAGGGATACGATCTGAGTTTATTAAACTTAAATAGTCCTCTACTTTCTTCTTTCTTTTTTCTGATTCACCGTTTATATCCAATATAGATTTATGTGTAAAAGAGTCTGATTCATCTACATAAATAAAATATTTCCCATGCATTAATTTAAAACCTTTTTTTACAAATAGATCAATATTGTTTCTTTTTTCCAGAATTAAAGTCGAATTACTTCCTATATCAGTCAAAAAAATACTACTCCCCTTCACAGACATTGATCCGAAAGACAGAAATAAAATCAACCTATCATCACCTGGTCCAATAATAAAATAAATACAATACTCCCTATTATTTATCATTTCTAAATAACATGAAATATTTTTTTCAAAAAAAGAATTTTTCAGCTCATATATTTGAACTAAAGTTTTTTTTAAGTTATAAAAAGATTTTAGCATAGTTACAAATTTAATAAAGCCACATTGATTTTATAGTATTTCCTAAATTATAATTACTAGGAGTTAGACCTCCCATTAGTCCACTCTGCAAAGCTCCACCAAATCGCTCGCCATCCATCAAACTATTTCCAGTGTTTAATACAAAGCCACTTGTAGCACCTCCTACAGCACCTATAGTAGCTCCAGGTATAAATCCTGTGGATGCAACAGTCATTTGAGCGACTGTAACCTCGTACGTAGGCCTATCAATCATAAAATCATCAGACAATTGTCATGAGGTAATTGTCCGGTGATTTTAGAATATGTTAATATTTTGACTGCGTTTTCTTTATATCTTAAAATATCAGATGGGCCTTATTCAGTTTTGCTATTTTAGGATTATTCAAATTATTCTGAATACAACAAAGAACCTTATCCCAGTGATCCACTTTTTCAAACAACTCCTTTTTCCAAAGTTCAATAGATATATTAAAATGATCAGGATGCCATTTTTTTTGATTTTTTATCAATATTATTCATGATACTGTCTAATAATATTCTATTATTACTATACTTTGCCAAATATAATTCCACCTCCATCAATGGTATACGAAAAGAATTGTTTGCTTGGAATAAAAAAGAAGGCTCCCGATGATCGGTCAGGGCTAACGCATTTCCTCCGTTTTTGGAGGTTGTCTGTTTTGCCAGTGCAACAACCTGGTCATAATTACATTTGGTTGAAGCTCCACTATCCACTACCTTTACAGTTCCTATCAACTCTGCCGATTCCGGTACGGTTTGTCCCACTCCATATAAATGAACCTCCTCTGCCGCAGCACGAGGAGAGTAACTTCTTTCGATATGGGTTATTACTTTCGGAGCGCAACTACCTAAACAGATAGGTAGAAGTAAAATCAATAATAAGTTTGCTATTTTCATTTTTTTTGTTTTTCATATTTCTATCTTACACACTCTTATACAAAGAATTACCACATAGAAAAAGGATACATTTGATCTTTTTGAGGAAAAAGATAGATCCCGTTTATTATATTTTTGCCTGGATAAGGAATTTTTATTCCTACAAATTTATTTTTTTATATTTATTCCCTTCTTCCACAAAGGAGTATATCCACTCCTCGTTCAGTTCATTTGGAAAATCAATCGCAATCAACTTTTTATCCACGCTTATCAACATTGTAAACGAATAATTAAGAAATGGATCTCTTAATTTTAAAATACCATTTCTGGTTGACCATTTTCCTTCTGAAATTACAATCAAATACTCTTGAAATCTATATGCAATTGTATATGAGCCATTTTCTTCAAGAGACACATGAACATTCCCATTCATATATTCCCCAAACCTAAATTTTAGTTTATCAGGTAACTGTTTATCTCTTACTGATTGAACATCTTTCTTCTTTTTATCATTCTCAACATCGATATCAAACCAAGAAAAATCATCACTATCAGCTTTGTCTTCATAAGTAAGACATTTCTTTTGCATAAATGAAAAGCCCTTTTTTATATTGAAATTAGCAGACTTATCCTTTTCCAAGACTATTTCAGCATTGGTTGGAATATCTTTCAAATAATACAAATTTCCCTCTTTTCGGACATACCCATAAAAGGGAAACATATTAAAAACGATATCATCTGATATCAAAGATAATTTCATAGTATATTTATTGTCCAATAGATACAACCGACAATCCATATACTCCTGAGTCCAATGGTTCAAGAAATTACTTTCACCCAAAACATATCTTTGTGCAAATAAAGGATTTGCACAAAACATAAATAGTATGACAAATATATATTTCATTATCTAAACCTATAAATATAGGGAATTTCATAACTACCAGGGTGCCAAAAAAACGTCGACTAATAGCGTTTTGCATCCACTGAAATGCCTTTACTGGTTGAGAAGCTCTCCTTGAATTCTAGTTCTCAGGTTTTCATCATTCAATTCAGCAGTAAAACTGTCATTATAATTATCTCCCATTGATTTATAATCTGTCTTTTCTATTGAATTTCCTATTACAAACTCAGAGGTTGTTCTTCCATTCCAAAAGAATATCCTTTAGCCATATCCGTAAACCCACGTATCAAACCACCGGATATACCACTAAAAGCAGCACTCAACGCACCTCCTACGAATCCAGCTTTCAACTCAGCGCCAAAACCTGCACCTGATTTGTAGGAGAATCTCCCATACAGGCTTGTGCTATTCCAAACAATACATCCATATATTCATCACCTCCTAGATCTTTTGACTTACCAACCTTGTACCCAGCATTATTTACAATACCTACCCGCAGAACCGTATGTGCATAAAATTCCACCTCATCTTTCACAATTTCATCACAAACAGGCTTATGTTCCATCGGATAATGAGTTTTAAATACCCGTATCACAGAACTATTCAACATTTCCATATCATTTACGATATATTGAAAATATCTTTTAAATTTATCGTCAATCTCTGCGCAAAAGACATTACCGATTTTTGTTACTATTCGTTTTTTCATATTAAATCAAGAAACATATCCAAACGACCTATATTATTCTCTATAATCAACTGTCGTTCGAATAAATTATCAAATCCCTTATCCTCTTTAAGCAAAAGATCGCTCCCCTTTTTAAATATATTATTTTTAACTATAACATCTCCTTCAAACTGACAATCAAAAAAGCTAAAGAATCCATTAAAAAGATTTCTTTCCAAAACAAAATTTGTGATATTATGTCCTCCCATTTGATAATCAATATCAGAAAGAACAATATTATCAACAAAATTCAGTTCCCCTTCAAACCAACTTGAATGAATTACAAACTTATCAATTATACACTTAGAGATACAGACTTTCTTCGAAAATATCAAAGATGCAAAATTTATCTCATCTATAATTGAGTTAGATATAATAATCTCCTCACTATTATCTATCGAATTTAAATCAATCAAACGAGAAGAAACATTATTTATATTAATCACCTCTTTCATTCATCATTATATAATCACCTAAATTCATATCAAACAAAGATTATACTTCCAAATAAATAGTTAGTACAATCTTTGTTTGACAATAAGTTTTTATTTAACCTCATCATATCTCCTTTTACAGATTAATATCCTGGAAATTTATTTGTATAATGTCCATATCTAAGCCTATCAACAATAGAAATATAAGACATTACCGGCCCCATCTCAACATGCCGATATTCTTCTGTAAGCCTTCCGATACGAACACTTGGCTCATTTATATGCCAAACATACCAGTTCTCTACCGGATCTACCCATTTTATATTTGTAGGAGAATCTCCCATACAGGCTTGTGCTATTCCAAACAGTACATCCATATATTCATCACCTCCTAGATCTTTTGACTTACCAACCTTGTACCAAGCATTATTTACAATACCTGCCCGCAGAACCGTATGTGCATAAAACTCAACTTCATCTTTTACAACTTCATCACAAACTGGTTTATGTTCCATTGGATAATGAGTTTTAAACACTCGTATCACAGAACTATTCAATTGCTCCATGTCATTCACAATATACTGAAAGTATCTCTTGTGCTGATTATCAATCTCAGCACAAAATACATCACCTATTTTTATTACTATTCGCCTTACCATATTATTAAAAAATCAAAACAGCAGATGAGCTGATTTCAGCTTTGAAATCTTCTTATCAGAAACATTCTGATTCAATTGTTCTATAAAAGTATCCCTATTTTCAAATTTTCTATATAAATCATCTTTCCATTCTTCTATAGATTTTTCGAATAAATATTTAAAACGTTCAGGTTCCCATAATTTTGACTCTTTTTCTATTTCAATTTTAATATTATCTATCAATTTTAAATCATCAAAATAAAGAGCAATAGCTAACTTAAATTCAAACAAACGATACAAAATTAAAGGATCATTTTCTAATAAACGATAAGACAAATATTTATTCAAATAAAAAAATAAATCACTTAATAAAACCTCTTCTTTAAAAACAAATCCAAATTGTATTTTAGCGCACTCAATCGCCGCTGGAAATAAGTAATTATGTAATTGATATTTAATATCAAATTGTAATTTCTTATTATCTAACAATTCACACCAGAAAATGGGAATTGTTTTTTTTGATTTTTCCCATAAAGGAAGACATATTAATGTTGGTCGATATACAGTAGAAAAAACTTTCTCTAATTTTAATCCTAATAAAACAAGATCAGCCTTCATATACAGACTTGTAGATGAATATCGAGACAAAATAGGAAATTGTTTCTGCCAGTCTTTTAAGATATCTTTCATTTCTATTATTTCATTCATACAATCAAATTTTAAAATATTTTATTTTCCTTAAACACTTGACAATTATTACAAAAATATTTATTTTCATCTAATAATCATTTTCGCAAAAGATCATTTAAGGTTTTATAACCTCAGAAGGGTATCCCCATAATCTACGATAATTTTGCATCTGAGGAGTTGAATTTAATTGGAATGGAGTTTTATTCGGATATCCAAATTTCCAATCATATATCATCTTATTTTTCTTATCCAAAACATCAAGGATATTCTTTCTACCATTAATATCATATTTGTATTCTTTAAAAAAAAGTTGCCTATCTTCATACATATTCTGATATCTTTCTAGCATTTCCGTTGCATATCCATGTTTTTTTGTTCCTGCAACAGCCCCTTTCCCTCCTACATTTCTTTCTGCAACAGTTGCTGCTCTTTGTACCAATGTACGATTGGTTATTTTACCAGTCCAAAAGTCACGTCCATGCTGTAACACCTGGGCCCCTCCAATCAATCCACCAGATAATCCTCCGAAAATACCACCGGTTAGACCTCTCATTAGTCCACTCTGCAAAGCTCCACCAAATCGATCGCCATCCACCAAGCTATTCCCAGTGTTTAACACAAAACCACTTGTAGCACCACCAGCCGCACCGATGGTAGCTCCTGGTATAAATCCAGTGGATGCAGCAGCCATTTGAGCTGCAGTAACGCTCATCATTCCACCAAATCCTACGGCTGCCGCTACGCCTGCTGCTGCACCTGCTCCGGCAGCAACTCCTCCTACAACAAAATAACCGGTTCCTTTCCAAAAACCTTTCCAACCACCAATAGCTTTTATTTCCTTCCAATGTGTTGCTACATTCGTTATCGCTCCAATTATCGCAGCCCCGCCAACAATAAACCAAAAGAACTCCCCATCTTCATCCACATAAACCAATGGATTATTGAGACAATAACTATATCGGTTAAAGTTTTGTGAAAAATCAGGCATTTGTACAAACGGATCAGGAGACAGAATACGTCCTATGGCCGGATCGTATAGACGAGCATTCATATTTACCAAACCGAACTGTAACAAATGTTCATGCCCGGTATAACCTCTACCTAAAAATAAGGTGGGTTCCTGTCCTGGTAAATAAACAACGTTTGTGGCCGGATTGCGTAAACGTCCCCAAGCATCAAAACTATTTTCTTGTGTAACAGTTCCACTACTGCTTATCACATGTGTTATGCTACCCAAATAATCACGGCAAATATAATACATTGCCCAAGAGTTACCCTCATTCACATAAACAGCCGGAGCGGAATATGCATCTCCACCAATATATAATATTTGTTTTTCCAATAAGTTTTTGTAATCAGCTTCATAACAGTTACCTAAATAGTAACGTTCCAATTGAACATTCTTGCTATATTTCAACTGCATTTTCTTACGACTTCCTGCCAAATCATAGACAAACGTAGCCTCATAGCCATTCTCGGTAATAGCGGAAGGACGCTCAAATGAGGTATAACTCACTGCCTGATTTCTTGGAGGAATTGAATTCTGTCTAGAAGCATCCACTTTGGATATAGCATAAGGTTTATTCGGTGTATTATAATAAAAAAGATTGCCAGTATCTCCTTTTCGAATGATATTACCTTTTATATCATACGCTACTGTTCCACCAGCAGATTGAGTTAAACGATTTAGATTATCATAACTAAAATTTTCAGATACATCTCTTGTATTATCTACACGAGCCGTGAGGTTTCCATTTAAACGATTGAAAGTATAAGTATCATTTTGTAATATCCGATTATTAGAGGCAGAAGTCGTTCTACCTGTCGGAATACCATACTCATCAAAAGAATAAGAGCGTGTTAATGGTCCTGTTACTACAGACACAGGCTGCCCCATATCATTTTCCTCTCTCAATTTCCAAACACTGGTTGAACCAAATTTCACTTCACTTTTATGTCCATTTGAATATACGTAAGATTCTGTACCGATAGCCCCTGTTTGCGATGTGAAATTAATGGAAGACAAATTTCCGGAAGAATATGAATAAGTCTTTTCCAACCACATTCCATCGGGACCATTATCTCTCTCTTTAGTGAGACGACCATACATACCGCTATCATATTGATACGTATGTGAGGTTCCATTAGTAGAAGTTACAGAACTCAATAAATCTTTTTCATAATTATACGTTGTTTTGAATTCATTCTGAAACTCCTTCGATATAATACGCCCATATGCATCATATAAATATATTTTTTTTCTATTGTCTGCATCGGTCTCTTCTTTCAAGTTTCCGGCTTCATCATAAGTAAAAGTTTTTCTACCTGCACTTGGATCTACAATCGCTTTCCTTCTACCATATTCATCATATTCAAAAGTCGTTGTTATATCTCCTGGAGCCACAACACTTGAAAGTTGACCATCAGGACGCAGATTATAAGTTATTTTTCCAGCAGGGTCAGATACTGAGACCAATTCTCCCTTTGAATTATATTTTTGTTCCGAAGGAATGCCATTTTTAGTCAATGTTATGCTCGTACCGGAATAAGAATATGTATCTGATTTTCCTGAGGCATAAGCTAAACGTATCAATCGTCCATAATTATCATAATTATAAATATTCCATTTCGTTGCAGAACTTCCTTTAAACGGTAGAGAAACCTGAGAAAGACGACTGGCATTATCGTATTTCTTATCATATTTTCTTTCGGAACCATCAAATTCTATTATACTACTTCTTAGCTCTCGCTCAAAAGCATCATAAAATTTTTTCGTAACCAGACTACCTGAAGAACTCTCTGTTACACAATAAACAGCATTTGTCGGTGAATCGCTCCATGTTAATATGGTAGTTGAAAATGTATTATCAGGAAAAATAGTTTTGACCAAATCCCCCATACTATCGTATTTATACGTTGTTGCTTTCTTTAAAGGGTCTGTGCTCAATTCGATTTGTCCCAGTGAATTATATCTCCACGTAGTCTCTAACAATAATGGATCTGTCTCTTTTGTTAAAAAAACTCCATCCGAAGAATACTCATATTTGGTTATCAACTCATTAGAAGAAGAATAATTTTTAACTATTTTCTTTGTAATATTCCCGAATGTATCATATCCAAAAACATTCTCTAATACCTTCTTAGTCCCATCCGAAGTATATTCAACCGACTTTCCCAGCAAATATTTGTCATTATACTCAAACGTATGCTTTTCTATCCAACTATCACTTCCCCTTGTTATTCGCTTCGTTTGAGAAAGAGGTAAACCAAATATCCATACATTTTCCGCTCCACTATTCAAGTAAGTGTTTGTTACTGTTTCTGTAAGATCATTACCATACTTAGTAATAACAGTTAATGGATTTCCCCAACTATCAGTAGACGTACAATCAACAGTTTTCAAAGTACTTGTCAAATGATCCGTCTCCGTCAACTTTCTTATATAAGGAGTTACACGTTTATTTCCTTGGTATACATAAGAGTTTTCATAGACTGAAGTAGATACATTTGCGCCTGCTCTTGTTGTTACCTTTTGTTCTTGAATAAAAGGATAATAATATTCATTATAACCATAAAGAGTTGTTATCTTTCTATCTTTATTATAATTTTCCGCCTCAATACTACCAAATCCTAAAAAGCCTTTTCCCTGTAAATGAATTCGGGGATTTTTATAACGATAATATATATTCTCACTATATCCATTCGCATTCTGAACAACATTAGTGACTACATATAAAGGAACTCTATTACCTGATACCGGATAATTATTATTATTGCTACTAGAACAAACACTCTCCTCTGTTATTGGAGCATATTGAAATGATATCTGTGCACCAAGTCCATTAGTTATTGTTTTTGTTAGTAAAGTCTGATTATCTGTAAAAGAATGAATTATATAACTATCCACATATCTCGCACAACAAAATTCACCTCTACCGTCTCCATCAAAATCTTCAACTTGAAAAAGATAATTTTCATATTCAATTGGGACAGACATATCTGACGGTTTTAAAACAGTTGAATAATATGCCGTTGTAAAATTTGTTCCATTAAATGTTCCAACTTTCATTCGCACAGCATTATTAACAACACTCATATGAAAAATATCTGATTTTCCATCTCTATTAAAATCTGCTACAAAAACTTTAGAGCTTTTCCCTATATCTGCATTTGATATTTCTTGCTTTATGAATCCCTTTCCCGTTGAAAATAAGATACTGACATCATTCCCACTTGCTGAATATGTGTTTTGAATTAAAATATCCGTATAACCATCGCCATTAAAATCTCCAAAATATGGAAAATAATAATTTTTAATTTCTGATGTATTAAAAGAGTTCAATCTAACAAAACTTCTTCCACTCAACTCATACACCCAACCAGCAGACGCATTCATTACAAGTATATTAGCCTTTCCATTTCCATTAAAGTCACAGAGATATCTATTATTAGGATAATAACCTTCAATATATTCTGTTCCCCAATCATCAATACCTCCAGAAGCTATTTCCTTTCCCTCACCATCAAAGACTTTCTGATTTTTAACAACCAATACTTCTTGTTTACCATCACCATTAAAATCACCTACAATCGCCTCATTACTATCTGTATTAAATCCTTTGTAATCATATGTAAGCTTCTTTCCATCATACATATAATAATTATAACGATAAGTTCCGTTTAAAGCCTTAGATATATTAACAACATCTGCACATCCATCTCCATTCAGATCCGCTAAAAGAAAACCCTGAAACACTCCAGATGAAGACTGAATAGGAATAGTACACTTTTTAACAAAGTCTACACTTCCATAAACTTTCTGTGCTATAAATAAAGTAGCTACATCTGAAGTCGTATACGAATCTTTTTCCGGATACGAAAGAAAATCAGCCTTTCCATCTCCATTAAAATCAGCAAACAGGGGTTTATTCCCTTCCCTTTTTTGTGACAAACTTGAAAAATATTCATTCTGTTGAGCATCACTACTTCCATAATTTATAACAGTTGAATTGTGCTGTTTATTATTTTGCCCAACCTCTATCAATTCAATTAATTTAGAATAGAAACCATCATTCGTATAGTTAAATTGATACTGTCTGATCCTGGTTTGGCCTATATATGTAGAAATACTTTTCAGTATTTTATTATTATTTATTTGTGCACCGGCAAAATATGTCTTTTGCTTATCGCTTCTTGTTTCATAAGCAAATTCTACGCTACGGTTTCCTGCATATTCGATCTTTGTAAGATAAAACTCACCATTGTTTACAATTTCATCATACTTATAATTTATTGTATTACCATTCTTATCTGTCACTTTTGATAATACCCAAAATAATGTACTTCCACTCGAAGCCCCTATGTTCGAATCAGAAGTGGAACCGAAAACTTTTGTCATTCCATCTTTTGTCCTAACCACAAAGCACAGAACAGAATTTACTACTTTATATGTAATTTCTGTAAATGGATCATATTCCATCCTATACTTGGCTCCATCTACAAGATTTTGCCCCGAAATCAATAGTAAACGTTGCCCATCAAGCATCAGATTATCGGAACTGGAGAGTTGAGGTGCCTCAGTTACATTATCATAATAATATGATTTACCACAACGAGATATTGCAGAAAATGCAGCAACATTCCATCCATACCCCATTAAACCATTAGCAAACTGGCTGTTATAATTAATTGAAACTGCAGGTTCTAATCCTACTATTCCCTTTGGTACTTCTATTGGAATTACATAGTTGGCACTACCTGTTTCTGTAACATCGACTGTGCCGACAATCGTTCCAACCTCTTTACTTTTATCTACAGAAAATGTAGCCACATTCGGTTGTTCCAACTCCTTATTATCGTCTTTCGTACGGGAATCCAATAGTTCTTTAAGTGAAGAAGGTATCAACTCTGTTTCAATTCTTATCGTGTCCGATAATTTATTATCATAATTGCCTAAAGTATGGACTTTCAGATTCGTTTGTCCCAATATTTTTAATGCAACAAAAAGTAGTAGGATTGTTGATATACTTATTCTTTTCTTCATAACAAGTCTTTTTAATCTCTGATTTACAAAAATTAATCTACATCAGACAATTTCACGAAATTTGCACTACGCATTTTTCTATTTCCAGAATTATCGTATCCATAATCGAAGGTCCATTGAGTTAACTCACTTTTTATATTCAAGAGACCTCCTAGCTTCACTTCAAATAAACCATTTATCAAAATAGCATCCGGAGCAGATAGTGTTAAATCTCCGTTAGAGGATACTGTCACATTTTGTAATGTAAGAATGTTACATCCTTGAACTGAAAGTCTTGAAGAAACCGTCTGGTTTTCAAAAGTATTAACACAGGAACTTGTAGCAAATACAGAGATGCTATCTGATTGTTGTTCTATTCTCACACTATCAGATACAAGCAGAGCCGAAGTTCTATTTGATTCTTCTGCGATTTTAAAGCTTTTTGAATATACTGAATCAACAAAGTCAAACAAAAGAAAAAACATCATACATATTCTTATGTATGTACTTGGTATATTATATCTTTTCATAGCTAAATCAATTAACAAATTTCTTCAACGTATCCGCTTTTTGTCCATCTACATACAAGGCATAGACAAACGTTCCGTAACCAATTTCGGTAGGGTTAATTTCTACAACGTCATTGGCAACAGTCAGAGTAATTTTCTTTACCATCCTTCCGGAGATATCGAAGACCTGTAAATATGCATTACTAAAAGTAGACGGCAATATATAAGAAACAGATGCCCCGGTTCCATTATATAATTTTGCACCTTCTATCACATTTAGATTGCCAGTTGATGTTGAACGCAATGTCGATTTTGTTTCAACAGACAGTAAACTTTTCAACATCTCTATCTCATTTTGTTGTTCCTGGATAGTAAGTCGCATTTCGTTGATACTTTCAACTAATAAAGGAATAAAGCCTATATAATCAATAGATTTTACACCATCTTCATCCGTCTTAACCAATTCCGGCAGAATTTTTTCTACATCCTGAGCCAAAAAACCGATTCTCTTACGACCAGCCTCTTCTGCATCCTTGCGGTCAATTGCATCTTGAAGTAGTTTGTCTCTGTTTGCTTTCTCGATGGCGGCTGCATCCATCGATGTTTGCATATCTGATGCATTATCTTGTATGCTTTGTTCCTCAGTAAACTTCGATTTATCCGGCTCACAATATTTTTTCATTTCGGAAAGCTTATAATTATAAGTTACACCACTCACATGAGACAGAAGATCCAGTGGATTTTGAAGCGATTGAACATTTTCTTTCAACCGGGCATCGGAAGTTATATCGACTCCGTTCACACGTAGATTCGTATTAAATACAAAATTACTGTTGGAAGACGGATTATAATAACCGATCACATTACTTGCCTGCCCACCTCTGGTCAAATAAATTCCGTTTTTACCATGTAACCATAATTGATCAGTATCGTCAGAGCCATATTCCCCTATAAAAACATTCCAGCCATTACTTGGAAATTTTCCAAAATCACCAAAGGTTAACTTCGATCCTGAACGCATGTCACCATGAGGTCCGAAAACCTGCATTGTTGTTACATTTAGTGCGTCTTCTCCATCTAATCTTAATGTTCCCACTTGTACACGGCCATTCTGCAATAATCTCAATTGAGCATTTGAATTAAAACACAAAACGGTTATTAAAACAGTTAATAAGTAAATTTTCTTTTTCATATCAATCCAGTTATTTATGTTACTTGTCATTTATAAAACAAAATACAGATAGTCTATCACTCAACAGCAAACATTCCGGATAACTCTTCTCCTTCAATATTTCTCAAATTAAGAGTATAACTCCCTTTTTTAAGTCCACTCAAATCAACAAATGATACAGTACTTTCAGAAACAGATACGATTTCCGAATACACAATTGAATCCCATTCATCACTAATTATAATTTCTATTTTTTCCAATTCAGACAAATAAGAAATCATCAAAGTCTTATTTTCCTGATAGACTTCAACAGGTTGGGAAACATTTCGTTTTGTCGGAGTAGATAATCGTCCTTTCAAATAGACTTTGGTAGAACTCATTATTTTAGAAGACAATTCATTATTAGCAGAAGAAGATGCTATAGTTTGCACAGATGGTTTTAATAAACATACTGCCACAATAAAAATACCGAATAGTGTTTTAGTTAGTTTCATACATTCACTCTTTTAATTAAATTAAAAAACCAGGAGTAAAAGTATCTATTTTTAACTATCCTTATTCAGGGATATAACTTTTCACACACAAAAAGCAAGATAGAATAATGATATTCAAGAATATAACAAATATCAGATATAACTTTTTCTTTCTAATAGTATAGGTTTATCAAAGCAATTTGTCATCCAGGAAGTCACGCAAATTGGCAAAAGAAGGAATGGCAAGACCTTTACGTATAGCTGAACGTTTTGTATTAATCGTATTTATACTTAAGTTTAAGACAATCGCTATTTCTTCTGTTGAAAAGCCTGAATAAGTCAAACATAGAATACGAAAATCTACTTCCTTTAACTGCGGATATAATGCTTTCAATTTGATAAAAAAACCATTATGCAATTCATTCATTACATCATATAAAATATCCCAATTCAAAGTATCTTGACCATAGACTATATCATTAAATTTCTTTATCCAAAATTCATCCTTATGAGATTGTTTTTTATTTATATAAATCTCCAAACTGGATACTTTCTTTAAAACTTTAAAATGTTTAAGTAAATAGGAAACAAATGTTTTCTCTTTTTCATCATATTTTTTCGCCAAACTATTCAATTGCGATACTTTATCTTCTAATTCCAGCATTACATTTTCACGTCTTCGATACTCTCTTGATAAAAATATTATCGAAAGAACAATACAGAAAACTAACACTAATAATCCAATAAACGTATAGCTTCTTTCCAGTCTTAAGCGAGTATTATGTAAATGTATTTTTTCATAATCATATTTTTTCTGAAGCTCCAACAATCTCTTATCCGAATTGATCGTAATTATCTGCAAAAGATTCTCGGCATACATTTCATTATATTCCAACGCCTCCGGATAATTCCCCAACATTTCTTCTCTCTCTGAAAGAGCCTGAAACAAATTTGCTTTTACATATATATCTTTTATGCTGTCTTTTTTCTGTAACAAATGGTTCATATAGAAATTTACAGAATCTATCTGATGATTTTCTACATATAAATCTAACAAAGAGAGATATATTTTTATTTGATCGTCCTGATTGGGAGCATGTTCCAATGCTTCTCTCAAAAGTTGATTTGCTTTTGCCAAGTCTCCTTTCCGGGCATATAATATTCCTAAGTTCTGCCGGATATTGGACTGTTCATGGCATAAATTCCCTTCATCTACCAAATGCAGACACTTCATATAATAATGTAAAGCACTATCCGGTTGTTCTAAATATTGGAAACAATCTCCGATTTGCATGTAAGAAACTGCCGCATTATTCAAATTCCCGGTCAATCTGTCTAAAGCTGCTGATTCACGAAAATAACGTATTGCTCCTTCACAGTCAAATTGATCCAGTAGAATGACTCCAATCGCACTCAAAATCAACCCTCTTAAATTATTATCATCACCTTTTCCCGCATACTTGTCAGCCTCCAGAAAATACCTCATCGCATTCTCTCCATCATCACACTCTTTGTAATAACAACCACAATAATACGATGCCAAAGCCAGGTTGGGGTTATCCTTCTTTTCCAAATAATAATCCCGAACAGAAAGAATAACCGAATCAGATGTTATATCCTGATAAGATTTATATTCCGCCTGAATTTTCAGTAAAATATAACGGTTATACTCTTTCTCGCTCAATTTTTCAGGATAAACAATTGAATTCAATACCAATAAAGCACTATCAGGATCAGTATTCAAAAGAGATTCTGATTCGGAAAATATCATTTCATTCCTTCCATTTGCGCAAGAAATACACAAAAGGATCTGAATGAATAAAATAGATAATACATATATCCTCGTCCCTATATTATCCATATTTCACTTTTAGCACAATTATCCTATTCCACTTTCCATTCATCGATCTCTTAAATCACCAACATATAAAATCGGATTATCATCAAACTCACCGCCCAGTTCCTCTGCAGGAAATGCCAATACGATCTTACGCGGATTTAACGAAGAGATAAGAGGGAAAAGATCCGGCAGCTTATCCTTTACATATTTCTTATCAATCGGCGTGAATGTACATCCGGTTATTTCGCTTACTTCTTTTAAATGATGATCATAAAGGTAATATCTATATTCATCCGGAATCATTTCAAGGAGTTGCCCCTCCTCATCAGTCGCCTTCAACACATATTCAACTCTTGACAGCACACAGTTATTTCCGGAAGAAAACAGGGAATTAAAAAACACCTGATTTTCCCGGATATCTTTAGTATTGACATCGTCCGCATGCCTATTGCCTTTTGAAAATACAAGCATGGGCAGATGTGTTGTTACACTGTAAACTGTATCTTCATATAATCCCTGATAGAATATATCGTCATTCAAAAAGAACATATTGATCGGTGACTGAACAAAGGGACCATCGGGTTCCTCTATCTTTAAAGAAGCCGGATCAAGTATATTGCCTTTCAAATCCTGTGTATAACACGACTGACTTCTATTTCCTACATACGGGAAACAGGTTATAACATCATGATGGAACACAAATGATTTTAACATTTTCCCGATAGCAATCGGGATGGTTCCAATGGCCCCATCTTTTAATGAGATAGAATGTATATTCTCTGTATCAAATATATCCAGATAATATAGCATCTGATTTTCTTCATCAATCGTACAGTCTGATAAATAGTTAAGTTCACCCGGTCCGTTGCCGCCCTGAGCAATATTCTTTATGAACTTACCGCCATAATCAAACATCATGATCCTATTGGGCGAATAAACAATGATATACTCTTTACATGGATAGAAATGAGCAGACTTATCCACTAAACAAAACGAATCTGTCTCCAGAACCACTTTTTTCCATGAACCGACATAATCATCCAGATCTACACTCTTTTGCGGAAAATTTCCGGAAGAGAAATCGACCGTATATATAGTCCCTTTTTCCTTATTACAGGATAGCAGTGACATCAATGCTATTATACTATAAACAAAAATATGGTTTTTCATAATTCAGTCCTTTCATTCGTTATTCGCCAGCAAATACATCACCTTATTCCGATAACCAACTTTTGCCAATACCCCTTCTTCCACAAACCGTTGCAGATCGAGTGTCGCCCGGTAACGGCTACAACCAAAAGCTTCTGCATAAGTACGGGGAGTGACGCTTTCCCAATCTTCCATATATTTTACCAACTCATTTCTCCGTGTCTCCCAATCTCCCGGTTTCTTTTTTACTTTTACATATTCCAGATCGATCGCACGTAACTTCTCACGCAAAGAGGTCGAACAACGATAATTGATCCCATCTACATAAACCATATTCCTGTTTTCATTCTTTTTATTCAAAACAGTTTTCAACGATGGTGAGAAATAGCCCAGATCATCCAGTTCCACATGACAACCGTCTTCCAATGCCAGTTCAATCACCCAGGCAAATGAGTCAAGGACACTTTTCACTTCGGCAGACGATACGGCAGAACGTTCGCTTATCAGCCTACATACTTTCTCCAAGTTATAAGTTCCCCGGCTGATTGCACGGGCATGTGTTAATCTTGCACCAGCGCGCCCGTTTGGCTTTGGCGTTGAATAAACTTTAAATTTTATTGCCATGGCATTATTTTTAGATTACATACTAATTCTATCTATATGCCATACTTTTTCGAATTAGTACGGCGGGTAATCAGTGGTTGATAACCGTCGGCCATATGGCTAATAATTATCGACCGATTGGCTCATAATCATCGACCGATCGGCTGACAATTATCAGCCGCTGATTTCATCCTTTACAAATATACAACAGAAAGGGTATAATTATTCTTCTGATCACTTGTTTTTTATCGTTTCTTACGTATTTCTCCCAAGGTTTATCAACAGCGACTATAAATGTGACAAACAGACAAATCCAAGAGACCATCTTTTTATTAGACCTTAATTAAGAATTAATAATTCTGATTATCGCAATATATTTGTTACTTTTGCAAGTTAGAAATCTTAGGTACACCATAAGAAGTAACATGGAAAAGGAGAACAACCCTATATACGAACGTAATACGCTGGAGTTTGTAACTGTAGCGCTGGAGTTTTGTACATTTGTTGAAACAGCCGGAGAAAGAGAGCTGTTCGATTTTATGGACAAAGCTGTCAAACTATTGCCGTTACTTTATCTGAAAGCAACACTTCTACCGGAAGTAGAACCGGACGAAGATGACGAACCGGAGCTGACCGTTACGGAAGACATGTACGAATCTGTTCGTAACCGGATTGCTGAACTGCTGGGAGAGAAGGATTCCTATCTGGAAACCTTCCATCCGGATATGCAATACAGCGATACGCCTATCGCTGCATTTATCTCTGAAAACCTCGCCGATGTTTATCAGGATGTCGGGAATTTCGTTTCACTTTTCCGTCAGGGAAACGAAGAAGTCATGCTTCAGTCTATTGCCTTATGCCGTACCAATTTCCAGGAGTTCTGGGGACAGCAACTCTTAAACGCACTGAAAGCACTTCACGCTGCCCGTTACAGCGATGATGAAATTATTGAAACGAACGAGGAATGATGACACAATATACACACACAATAACAAAGGAAGAAATATCGCTTCTTGAGATAGAAGAATTTTTAGGACGGATTATCGTGATCGATACAGAAAAAGACAGTGATAAAGCCGTTAGCTATTTATCCGGATTCGAGGCCGTGGGTTTCGATACGGAAACGCGCCCCAGTTTTAAAAAAGGGACACGTTATAAAATTTCGCTGATGCAGATCTCAACAGACGAGGCTTGCTTCCTTTTCCGGCTGAACCGGATCGGCATTCCGCAGTCATTGGAAGATTTTCTGGTGAATGAAAAGATACTGAAAATAGGTCTTTCCCTGCGTGATGACTTCGGCGCCATGCGGAAACGGACGGATATCAAACCGGCAAACTTCCTGGATCTGCAGAATTACGTCGGACAGTTCGGTATCGAGGATGCCAGCCTGCAAAAGATATATGCGATCCTTTTCGATAAAAAGATATCGAAAGGACAACGCCTGAGTAACTGGGAGGCAGATATACTGACCGAACAACAGAAGAAATATGCAGCCCTCGACGCCTGGGCTTGCCTGAGAATATACAACCAATTGAATCAAGATAAATAATACAGAATGAATTATTGTAAAATCTTTCTCAAACCGAAAAAGGAAGAATCGTTACTGCGCTTCCATCCCTGGGTATTCTCCGGAGCGATCCAGAGCATTGAAGGTAACCCGGAAGAGGGCGATGTGGTAGAAGTGTACGGTGCAAACCAGCGTTTCCTGGCTATCGGCCACTATCAGATCGGTAGTATTGCCGTACGTATTTTGTCGTTCAAGCAAGCCGCGATCGATGCGGATTTCTGGACGAATCGTATCCGTATTGCTTATGATCTACGGCGTGAACTGGGACTAGCCGGTGTGGAAAACAATAATACGTATCGTCTGATTCATGGGGAAGGTGATAATCTTCCGGGACTGGTCATCGACATGTATGCCCATACTGCTGTTATGCAGGCGCATTCGGTCGGTATGCATTATGCCCGTCACAATATTGCCGAAGCTTTAAAAACGGTATTGGGAGATTCACTACAGAATATTTACTACAAATCGGAAGCAACCCTTCCTTACAAAGCGAATCTCGGAAGCGAAGACGGTTATTTGTATGGCGGAGAGGTTGAAGATATTGCCATCGAGAACGGATTGAAATTCTGCGTGGACTGGCAGAAAGGCCAAAAGACAGGATTCTTCGTCGACCAGCGTGAGAACCGTTCGTTACTGGAAAAGTATGCGAAAGGTCATTCGGTATTGAATATGTTCTGCTACACAGGCGGTTTCTCTTTCTATGCGATGCGCGGCGGTGCAGAAATCGTTCATTCGGTAGACAGTTCTGCCAAAGCGATCTCGCTGACCAATAAGAATGTGGAGTTGAATTTCCCGGGCGATCCCCGTCATAAGGCTTTTGCGGAAGATGCTTTTAAATACCTGGAAAAGATGGGAAGTAATTACGACCTGATCATTCTGGACCCTCCAGCCTTTGCCAAACATAAAAATGTACTTCGCAATGCGTTGCAGGGATATCGTAAATTAAATGCGATCGCTTTCGAAAAGATCAAACCGGGAGGTATCCTGTTCACATTCTCCTGCTCGCAAGTTGTGAGTAAAGAGAATTTCCGGTTAGCGGTATTCAGTGCCGCTGCACAATCTGGACGCAGCGTCCGCATCCTGCATCAATTGACACAACCTGCCGATCACCCGGTGAATATTTACCATCCGGAAGGAGAATATCTGAAAGGACTGGTTTTATACGTAGAATAAAAAAACTGTAAGAAATAAAATAAAAAAGGGAGCCGTTTCGACTCCCTTTTTCCATGACCAAAAATCTATATTGTAACCGGCATTTCTGTCAATTATAAGATACCTTGCGCCATCATTGCTTTTGCAACCTTCATGAAGCCGGCAACGTTTGCACCCTTCACATAGTTTACAGTTCCGTCAGCCTGTGTTCCGTATTTTACACACTGTTCGTGGATAGACTTCATGATACCTTTCAGTTTTTCGTCTACTTCTTCTCTTGTCCAGCTCAGCTTCATTGCGTTCTGAGTCATTTCCAGACCTGATACAGAAACACCACCAGCGTTAGCAGCCTTACCCGGAGCGTACAGGATCTTAGCTTCCAGGAATGCATCGATCGCTTCCGGAGTAGAAGGCATGTTAGCACCTTCAGATACAGCGAAACATCCGTTTGCCAACAATGCCTTGGCATCGTCGCCATTCAATTCGTTCTGAGTGGCACTCGGCATAGCGATATCGCATTTTTCCCCCCAGGGGCGTGCACCCTGAACATATTTGCAACCATATTTTTCTGCATATTCGCGGATACGTCCACGATACAGGTTCTTCAATTCCATGATATAATCCAGTTTTTCACGGTCGATACCGTCCGGATCATAGATATAACCGTCAGAATCTGACATAGTAACCGGTTTAGCTCCCAGTTCGATCAGTTTTTCAACTGTGTACTGAGCTACGTTACCTGAACCGGAAACAGCAACCACCTTGCCTTTGATATCGATGTTACGAGTCTTCAACATTTCCAACAGGAAGTAAACATTACCGTAACCTGTTGCTTCCGGACGGATCAGCGAACCACCGAATTCAATACCTTTACCAGTGAATGTACCAGTGTTTTCGCGAGCCAGTTTTTTGTACATACCATACATATAAGCCACTTCACGTCCACCGACACCGATATCACCTGCAGGAACGTCTGTATCCGGACCAATGTGACGCCACAATTCCATTACGAATGCCTGGCAGAAACGCATGATTTCAGCATTTGATTTACCACGCGGGCTGAAGTCGGCACCACCTTTACCACCACCCATCGGCAGTGTAGTCAATGAGTTCTTGAAAGTCTGTTCGAAAGCCAGAAACTTAAGGATAGACTGATTTACCGAAGCATGGAAACGAATACCGCCTTTGTACGGGCCGATCACGTTGTTATGCTGGATACGATAACCCATGTTTGTCTGTACTTGTCCTTTATCATCCACCCAGGTTACACGGAATGAAAAAATACGATCAGGAATACAGAGACGTTCGATCAGGTTGCTTTTTTCAAATTCAGGATGTTCGTTATAGGCTTCTTCAATTGTGCCTAAAACTTCTGCAACTGCCTGATGATACTCGGGTTCGTTAGGAAATCTTCTTTTTAAGTTGTCTAAAACTTCATTTGCCTTCATAAGAACTGTTTATTTAGAATGTTATACCAATTTGCTATTTAACGTCCTTCATTCAAGAACGTCGCAAAGGTAAGCCATTTTTTCAAACTAGCAAATATTTGAAAGAAAAAATGATAAAAAAATATCATTTAGACATTTTAAAGGGGCAATAATAACTAAATGTCACTCATTTCTACGTTTTATGTTTTTATAGACAGGAACGAACACAATGATAGCTGATGCTACCAGGGCAAAAATCACATCAAATGTGATCTCTTCGCTGTAAACAAGCAGCATGTAGGCTAAAACACCCCACAAAAGGGTGAGACATACCGCCTGACTATTTGTAATCTTTCTACGGGCCATTGGTTACATTTGTTTAGTTAGATGAGATTTGTGATCCAAAAAAGATCAATAATACCAAAAGTACAGCAATAATCACGAATAAGATGACAATTTGCTTTTCCAACGTATAATTACGTAGAAAAGGGATATGACGTGCCCAACCGGCTACGACCTGTATCTGCTCTGCTTCTTCGTCTTCCTCCGGTATATCATATCCACCGGCTTTCATAATCTCCAAAGCTTCAGGCACATCACTTTCCAGGATCTCCACACGGGCACCACCGACATCCACATAGCTGGCATATAACTGACTCGTGTATTCGTTTCGCAGATAACACTCGATCCCTTCCGATTTGAGCAACGCTATCAACGTTTGTGCCTCGGCCGGGTATTGAAACCGTGCAATCTCGACCATCTTATCCATATCATCCATGAACTTGTCTTTTTTACAAAGAAAGTAATTTTGACTTACATGAGCAAGTTTTCAGCAATACCTGTTGCCTGCCGGATCCGGTCGGCCATACCGATACCGCCTTTGATATTACCAGCCAGTATCAGACCGGGATAGCGTGTTTGTAATTTATCGATCGTAGCAAAACGTTCACCGCTGCTTAATTCATATTGAGGAATAGCATGGGCATGGCGGAAAATACGGATCATATCCGGCTGTATCCCGATCGGGAATTTCAACATCGCATGGAACTCATGTATCACCAAGGCCTTCAACTCGTCATCCGTCAAACGGGTCAGTTCCGAGCGTTTGACACCACCGATAAAGAAAGAGAAGAGCGCCCCTCCTTTCGGTGCCCGGTTATCGAAACAGGCTGCCGGAAAAAGGATTCCCAACACATCTTTCTTTTCACAGGAAGGGACCAGCCCCCCGAAAGCATTAAAATGTAAATTCCCTGTATTACGGATACCGACGCTGACTTGTACTACCGGAGCATATTGCAGGTTGCTGATCTTATCCATATCTACTGCGGGGATAAACGGTAACAGAGCCGGCAATGCATAAGCGCCGCAGGTCGTTACCACCGTATTGGCATGAAGGGTTTGCTCCCCTTCCGATGTTTTATAAGTAGCCTGCCAGCCATTTTCCGACGGACGGATCGTGATACCGGAAGCCGATAGCGTGATATTCGGGCGGCCGATGGTTTCTTCCATAGCCTTCACCAGATTTTCCAAACCACCGGATGCGGAAAATACCTTCTTGGTTGCCAGCCGGTCACGGTCCGTTTTAGGTAACCGGGCTTTTGCGATCGTTCCCTTGATAAATCCACCGTATTGCTGTTCCAGATTGTATAATTTAGGTAAAGCATAACGAGTAACCAGCTTCAGCGGATCGCCCGCATAGACGCCGGATAAAAACGGATCGACTGCATAATTCAGGAAAGACTTTCCTAAACGCCGGGCGGCCAGTTCTCCTACCGATTCATCCGGATTCGTACCTTTGGCACGGAAGGGTTCTCCCAGGATACGGAATTTATCACTCAACGTGAATAAGGGGGTTGTCACGGCACTGAACAGGCCGGAAGGCAACGCACGGAATGCATTTCCTTTCCAGATGAGGCGGCACTTCGCCTCGTCATGGGCCGTCTCCAATTGACATGCCGGAGATAGAGCCGAAAACAATTCTGCCACTTCCGGATAAGAAACGACTCCTGTATTAGGACCGCTTTCAAAGATGAAACCATCTTCCCGGAAAGTATGTATCTGTCCTCCTACCCGGTCGTTACATTCCAGAATATGTACTTGTTTTCCTCCCCGCACGAGATGAAAAGCGGTGGTCAAACCGGTCAATCCGGCTCCGATTATCAGAATATCCGTAGTATGCTGTTTCATATCAGACTGGTTTTGAAAATGATTTATTTGAGTGAAGCATCAGTTTATCCAGCGATGCAGCCACATTACGAACAAAAAGGGCACCTTCGGAAGTCATGCGGATATGATCATCGTCATATTCGATCAGACCATCTTCGGCAAACTCCCGTATGCGATTCTCATCATAGGCCGTTGCTGCCTTTACCTCATCTACCGGACAAGACAGACGGATTGCCACTTCCTGCCAGTTCAATGTATAATTACACATCAACGTTTCGATCACTTCACGGGTAATCTGTTCGTCACGACTCAGTGTATATCCTTTCGTTATAGCAAACGAACCGCTCCCGATCTGTTCGATATATCGATTGATGTCTTTGCTGTTTTGTGTATAGGCGGAACTCAACTGGCTTATACCCGTCACTCCGAAAGCATACACCTGTCCTGTCGTACGGCGGGTACAATAGCCCTGAAAGTTACGGTGTAACTGTCCGTTTTGCCGGGCTGTGTACAGTTCGTCGTCTTTGCGGACGAAATGATCCAGTCCGATCGTTTTATAACCGTTGCCGCCTAATATTTCTTTGGCAGCTTCAAACATGCGGCTCTTTTCCTCACTGGCCGGAAGCCCGGCTTTTTCCAGGATCAACTGTTGCCGGTTGACCCAGGGAACGTGTGCATAAGAGAAAGTGACCAGACGGTCGGGTTGTAAAACAGCCGCCCGGGTGATGGTTTCGGAGAAGCTTTCGGCTGTCTGGAAAGGCAGTCCGTAAATAAAATCCATATTGATACGTGCACCTTTACTGCGTAGTATCCGGAAGATCATTTCAACCGGCAGCAAGGCCGGACGGCGGTTTACCGTCTTCAATACTTTCTCATCGAAATCCTGGACTCCCAGGCTAAAGCGGTTAAAACCTGCTTCTGCCAGGCATTGCCAGTATTCTTCGTCCAGATATCCGGGGTGGCATTCCACTGCTATTTCCGGCTGATCGATCGTCTCAAAACCGGATAGCAGATGCTCGTTCAGTTCCTTCAACACATACACCGGCATTGCGGTAGGGCTTCCTCCGCCATAATGGATCTGGGAGATTTTCCGTCCGGGAGCCAGACGCTCTTTCACCCGGTCGATCTCCTCATGTACGGCTTCTATATAACGTTCTACCACATCCCGGTTCATCATCGCAAACGAATTACATCCGCAATAATGGCAAAGATGACGGCAAAAAGGAATATGCACATAAAATGAGATGTGTCCCGGACTGGCGGTGTTAGAGGCTTCTATGGCAGATTCATAATCTGTATTTGTAAATGTATCCGTAAAATAATTGGCCGGGGGATAACTGGTATATCTCGGAACCGGTACATTATATTTCTGTAATAAGTCCTGTATCATAACTATGCTGTTTCTTTCTCTTTTCTGAACACGATTAATATATAAACAAACGACAAGACAGCCAGGCTGACTTCAAAGAAAAACAATCCGTGATAGCCGGTATGGTCGGCAATCTTTCCGCTCAATATCGCCATCAGCATCCCGCTCAAATGGGTAATGACTGTCTGTATCGTAAAGTCGGTACCTTCCCGTCCGGGACGTACGCAATCCATCGCCGTAGTATAAACAACGATCGTCGCCATGCCGTAACTCCCCCAAAGCAAGGCAATACCGGCATACAACATGCCGATCGTCGGGGTAACATATGAAAGTCCCAGGAAGTAAAGCGTGGCAAGCAATACAAAGACGGAAAACAGGATACGCGCCCAATGCCGCCCGATCCGCCGTACGACAAACCCTCCGATAAAAGAAAAAACAAAACCGAAGGAAGTGCCGACCACGCCACTCATCACCCCGATCTCTTTCATGGAATATCCCAGGTCGACCAGATAAGGCTTCAACATCGCCAGTGTACCGATCAGGCCGGAATAATAGAGGAACAGGAAACCGATCTGTTTCCATATATTCTTTTGGGTAAAGAAATAAAAGACATCTGCTTTCTTCGCCCTTTCATGCGTATCTTTCGGAGCAATCTCCAGGCCGCGGTTGAACAGCAACGGAAGCAAAGCCACGATCACGAACAGAGCCACACACGGCAGCAGGCTGTTCCAACCCAATTGCTTAAACAACAGCAGCAACACCCCGCCGCCGATCATCGAACCGCCGAAGCTACCCATCGACTGCATACTGTTCACCAGGCTCTTATCCTTCCGGTTAAAGGAAAGGACAGCCAGTGCATCGGTCGCAATGTCCTGTGTGGCTGAAGCGATAAAAGACACGATGATCAAAGCGATGATGGTATAAAAGTCCGTTTTAAAATCGAGGAAAGCAACGGCAAAGATCAGGATGGCATAGATCAGCTCAGAAGAGAAGATCCACCGCTTGTAATCGCCCGTTGTCCGGGCATGACGGTCCACCATCGGCGACCACAGGAACTTCAGGATCCAGGGCAGCTTGATCAGTTGCAGCAATCCGATGGCTGACAAAGAGAAATTCTCCTGCCTCATCATCACCGGGATCACGGTAGAGAAAAAACTCATCGGAATGGTCTGAGCAATGTACAGACAGAAGAAAGTTCCGAGATTAAACGCTTTATTTTTTTGTATCATATCTTATCAGATGTAAGCCATATCAAAGTGCTATCGCCACACTTCCGCCAATCGTAAACGGCCGGCCCGACTGTGCCAGACCTTTTCCTGCCGATTCGAAATAAAAAGCGGTATATTGTGTATCGGTGATATTCTTTGCCCAGATTGCAAAGGTAGCGAATCCTTTGGTTATTGACACTTTTCCGTTCAATTGTCCGTAAAAAGGTTGGGAAACTTTGTTATCCTCTTTCCAGTGGATCCGTCCCACTCCGGTAAAATTCGTACTGATCATGATACGGTCGATATGGGAACAAGGTGTCGGAATCGTATAATCGGCACCGACGGCAAAGGTATGCGAAGGCACCATCGGGAGATAATTGCCCGAATAATCGATCTTTTTCTTCTCATCGACATACTCCTTAAACGTAGCATGGGTGAAACCATAATTCACCTGCACCATCAGCCCGTTCACCGGATTCCCCTGCAAGCTAACCTCTACCCCTTTACTCTCGCTCCGTCCGGCATTGGTCAACATCGAACCACGTCCGGAGGGAAGGGTCTGGCTGATCTGCTGATTCTTCCAGTCGATCCAGAAGAAGGCGATATCGGCACGCAAGCGGTTATCCAGAAATGGATGCTTACCGCCTATCTCGTAGTTCCAGCTTGTTTCCGGGCGGAAAGAGCGATCCTCTTCACGTTCGAAAGAGGTATTGAATCCGCCGGTCTTATATCCTTTGGTCACAGTCGCATAAAGGATACCGGAAGACGGGAATAGATACTGTAAGGCAAACTTAGGCGTCACCTGGCTGAATTTCAGTTTACTGTAGAAAGCATCCGATTGTTCCGTTTTCTCTTCCGTATCTTTGAAACCGACAAAATCGGTAGAAGCACGTTCGTAATCATACCGTATACCGAAAGTAGCGGAGAGGCCGTCGAACAACAGATCATCGAAAGTGGACTGGTGATACAGGGCAAAGCCATAAGTCGGCGTATCATAGAATTTGCGGGTTGTGTATTTTTGTGCCAGATAATCGAGTATCACCGTATTATCGATCCCCTGCCAGAATCCGAAAGCACCGAACAGCCATTTATACCGATTGGCCGTTGTCGATTTCAGATTCAGCTCTTCCGAAAACATCTTCTGCTTCTGGTCTTGCCGGGCAAAATAAACGCTTGCCGGAGAAAAATCCTGGTCGATACCCTGATGGTCTGACAGATATTGAAAGGCCGTTTTACTGCTCAGGCTATATTCGGTTCCTTTATACTCTGCTGTAAGGCCGGTTGTCGACAGAACGCGTTTATAAAAACTATAGTCGTTATAGTTTACCTCACCGGGCTTATGGGTCAGCGAATCGCAGACTGCATAAGGGTATCCTCCCTGTTTGGAATAATCGTAGGAACTCATCAAACCCAGCGACCATTGCTGCGTCGGCTGCCATTCCAGACGAATACGCCCGGAACCACTTTTCTGGTCATCGGCCTTCTTGTCGGTAAAGGTATTGGTGAAATAGCCGTCGCTCCTGCTATAATCGGCAGAAAGGGAATAGCCGAATTTCTCCCCTATCTTCGCATAGCGGGAAAGGGCATAATCGCGGACACCGTACGTTCCGTTGGAGATCGAGGCGTTCATTCCCTGAAACTTCAGGGGTGATTTGGTATATACGTTGATGATCCCTCCCATCGTGTTACGTCCGTATAAAGTTCCTTGTGGCCCGCGCAACACTTCGACACGGTCTATTTCAGCAAAGTCAAAATCGAATGCCGACTTTTCAAAGTAAGGGATACCATCCACATAAAGCCCGACGGAAGGAGCGTTGATCTTTGAGCCGACCCCACGGATATAGACCGGAGAGGTCAGCTTCGAGCCGTAATCAGGCATAAAGAGGTTCGGAATGAATGAACTGAATTCCTTGATACTTGTAATGTTCTTATTCTGTATGGCTGTACCGGTAACAGACGATGCCGACAGCGGCTCCAGGCGCAGATCCCTGTTTTGTTTGAATGACTGGACTACAACCTCGTTCAAATCAATCTGACGGACTTTCGTGGTATCCTGGTCGTCTGCTTTTACCAAGGAAACAGAGAGCGACAGACAACAGAACAAGAATAATACCTTCATATAATTTATTTTAGAAAGTTACCGCAACCTCTGCCCCGATCTGGAACGGTTTGCCTTTTTGTATAAATGAATTATCGAATGATTCGAAATAAAAAGCCTGATAATCCGTATTCGTTATATTGCGGCTCCATACATTCAGGCTGACAGCGCCTTTGCGCACACCGGCCTTCGCATTCAATACGGCATAAAAATCCTGGCTGATATCATTCTTTTCCGTCCAGAAGATCTTCCCTGCTCCGGAACATTGTGCTGAGACGGTAAACTGATCCAACCAGCAATTACGTAATAACTTCGTATATTGAAGTCCCAGGCTCACGGTATGGCGCGGAGTGTAAGGGACAAAATTATCCTTGTAATTCACTTCTTGTTTGCTTTCCCGGTCGATCGCCAGGTAATCACGGAAAGTAGCGCGGGTAAAACCATAATTCAGATCGGCAGTCAATCCCTCGGCAATACGGCTGCGAAGACTTACTTCCACGCCATAGCTATCTGCTTTACCGCCGTTGGTGATCATACGGCCGCTACCTGTCTTTGCAAATGTAGTTAACTGAATATCCTGTATATCCATATAGAAAAGTGTCAACTCAGCATTCAGCCGGTCTTTTATCAATTCGCTACGGACACCTAATTCATAGTTCCAGCTATGTTCCGGCTTATAAGAAGCCACATCTTCTACAGCCGACGGCTTATAATTTTCAGCCATAGCAGGCATGAATTTATTCATCAAATCATAACGTGCATATTCCTGCACCAAATCTCCAAACATCTGTACATTATACCCTCCGGTTTTATACCCTCTGGCAACAGAAATATATGTAAATGTTCCCGGACTGCACTGATAACGCAACGAGACTTTAGGCAAGACTTGCAAAAAATCCTGTGATGTCTTTCCCTCCAAACGGGTATCGACGGGTAAAACAATTTCCGGACGCGGCCCTACTTTTACCCCGATCTTCATGCTATCTACGGCCGAATCATAATTCAGCTTCGCTTTTTCATAATCCAAACGGATACCGGCTGTTACAGACAATCCTTCTACAAACAAATTATTGTAAGTAGATTGATGAAAAGCAGCAAAACCAAATGTCGGAGTTTTAAAATAACCGGGGAAATAAATCTGCTTCTTATCATCTCCATACACCGTCAATTTCGGATTCTTGACCATTTCATCAAATGCCTTCTGCAAAATACCTTCCAGGCCATCCTCCTTAAAGATAACCGGTCCGTCCGTATTCAGACTATTATAGAAACCGTATGCCCCGAAGCTCCATTGATAATTCTTTTTATGATTGGATCGGATCGCTACCTCTTCACTCCACGCATATTGTTTCTGCTTCTGGTTCAAGGTAAATACCGACTTTTCCGTATAATCCTGGTCCATCTTCATATCATCCTTCAGATACTGGTAGGCAGTAGTGGAAGAAAGCAGTATCTTATCCGTTTTCCATTCCAGATAAAGGCTATTATTCAGCATATTCCGTTCATAGGAACTGGGATCGTTGATGCGGATCGGAGCGACCACCCCTGTTGCCTTATCATACAGTCCGTAAGGAAAAGCCCGTTGATTGACATAGTCGTAGTTGAATGTATATTGCGCTTTCAGGTTCGGCTTGATAAGCCAGTCCAGTTTGAAACGACCACCTGCCGATTCTTCTTTATCAGCCCGGGTATTATTATATTCGTTGACAAAGAATCCGTCATTCCGGTCGTAATAACCGCTAAGAGAAATACCTACATGGTCGCTCAATTTATTGTAATGCGAAGCCTTCGCCTTGAACGCCCCATAATTTCCACCGGATAAAGAGATTTTGGTTCCCTGATAATTTAACGGCGAAAGTGTATAAATATTCACGATCCCTCCCATCGCATTACGTCCGTACAAAGTTCCCTGCGGACCACGCAACACTTCCATACGCTGGATATCATTGAGTTCAAAATCGAATGTGCTCTTATCCAGATACGGCACGTTATCCACATACAGTCCGATCGACTGTCCGCTGCTCCGTGCACCGATACCCCGGATATAAATAGCCGAAGTCATCTTAGAACCATAATCCGGCATATACAGGTTGGGAACGAACGAACTGATATCTTTCAACGCATCGATCTGACGTCCTGAAATAGCCTGTGGGGAAAGGATGGAAACAGAACCAGGCAACAAACGTAAATCGTTCGTCTCTTTCGTAGACGAAGTCACAATGACCTCATCGATGTTATACGTTTTGATCGTATCATTCTCGTTGATATTCACTTTCACTTCGTCAGCCTTCAACGTTTGTAAACCAAGAAGAGAGCCGGCAGTCAGGACATACAGGTAGCGTTGTTTCATCGTGTTCGAACTATTAGTATTTTACGATTGCAAAGGAATAGGAAAGATAGAAGACAATCAATCACTAGATGTAGTGATTTTAACAAATAAAAAGAGGGGATGTAAAGCTTGACTCTCTTCTAACCAAAGAGTAGTTCCATAGGTCTCCAACATCCACCCATCTACTTCAGATTTATCCCCATCTTTCAATTGATCCAAATCGATCGTAACCGTCCTTGCTTCTACGGCAGCCATATTGACAAGAGCCAGCATCGAAACCATCAAAAAGACAATTACCGGTTTTGAAGTTCTCCGCCACAGGTCGGTTGAGCCTGTAGGCATTATCTTTTCCACTTTATGAAACCACCACCCTATATAAAACAAAAAAAGCAACAAGCCACTTCGTTGCCTGTCGCATTGCTGCTTATCTACCATATTCATACTCCCTATATTTTTTTAGTAAACACTTCTATTCTATTTTATCTTTGTTCAAATCTTTTAGAAAAGCAATTCCCGGACGGAACTTCGCTGTCCGGCGGGAAGGGACCGTTTTCGGCTCACCCGTTTTGGGGTTACGTCCGGGGCGTTCCGTCTGTTGTACCGGATAAAAGGCGCCGAAGCCTTGAAACAACCGCACAGGTTCCCGGCAGGGGAACCATCCTTTCGCTGCATCGGGAACGCCCCGGTTCCTGCAAGGGGAACGCCGGGGGTCCGGGTACGGCGAAAGGACAGGGCGTACTTATTCGATCTCGGGACGGTCGCCGCCGCCACTGCCGTCGCCCACAAATACAGAGGTGGAAATGACACGGGGAGTTTTGCGTAAAGCGTTCTTCCCTTTCATATACTGGGTAGTTATCGTGAGTTCGTAAGTTCCGTTCCCTAGTTCGGAAGGAACGATAAAGATCAGTTTGCCGGGATCGTTGGTGCTGAACATGTCGTTGCCGAGTTTGACAACGGCATCGGTAGCGGTATTGCGAAAAGTGATCCCCACCGTTTCATTGTCGCCCACCACACGGAGGTAAGCACCGAAAATGGCGAAGTTGCGTCCGGGTGTCATGCTGCCGTCGGTCATGTTGTTGCTGCGGTCTTCCACGCCGCTGATATACATCACGTCGGCCTTTTCTCCCTTTATGACAACTTCTGTCTTTGCGATCTCTTCGCGTATCATTTTATCTTGTATGAAAGAGACGTAAATCCCGTTCTTTTCGGGGTTCCAGATGCCTTGTTCGATAATTCCGGTAAAACGGGGCACTGCATGGAAGAGTCCGGTATTGACGTTAAAGCCGTTCATCAGGAAGCGTGCCACAATACGTTGAAAGAGTGTAACGACATGAGTCATAGTCTATTGCCTGAGTCCTGTATCTTCTTCAAGCATCTCTTTGTAGATTTCTTCAAGCCCGGCATCACCTGCGGGGTCCAGTACCAGAATCCGGTCTTTCGGATCTGCCGTTAAGCTGTTGTCTGCCAGCCATCCGCGTAATTTGTTTTGCATACTAGTGTTTTTTATGGATTATTGTAACTGATCCGAATAATAAACGACCGTTTTGTAAAAAATCAAAATGACTAAAAAAAACGATCGTTTTAGCTAGTCATTTTGATAATTAAAGTATTCTTACTAAAATATAATTCTTCATATATAGGAATATTTAAACAATCACTAACTTCATCTATTTTTGAACACATAGTATATTACCAGACAGAGATACAGATGAGCTATATGCCATACAAAAGATTGTGAACGATTTTGCAATTTATCCCTGCAAACGACAGATATTGTTTGTAAACGACACTATTAAGCCTGCAAACAAATTTTCCATCTCTTTACAGTTCAATACATTACACACATATATATGCCTACATCGCTTATAATTCAAAGTATTTTATATAGATTTGCGAAGTTATATCTCCTAAGTCTTACAGGCTGAAAAAATAGGAGGATACACTTATTTTATTATCTCTTAAAATCAGCAGTATAATTATGGGTAAAAAACACAAATATCAACAAGCTTCAATAAAAACAGAAAGTCGAACTCCAATGCCAACCGGATCAACCCGTAGTATTCATCAGGTGCTGGGACAGCCAACAGAAGCACCGACTCTCACCTCATTACAACCAGAAATACCAGATCTCACCGTTCCCAATCCAGAAAGCAAGGCTCAAGTTAACAGTATATTGGAACAGGGAACATCTCCGGCACCGAATCCCCAACAATTAACTATCCAAGAAGAAATAGCACAACACATAAATACATTTTTTAAACCTGCACAAGCAAAGCTTCAAAAAGGGGATACCCCTATCCCTACAGCGGAAAAAGTATTAGAAAACTGTAATCCTGCATACCACAAAGAATTGCTTCGTATATTGACAGAAAACAATAAGAAGGATATAGGAAGGGTCTGTTACGCTCTATCGACAAAGCTTGCTACGATATTGAAGGGTATTAAAGATTGGGAGTTTAAGTTGCTTATCCAGTTGATACAGAACGTAACTATCCAAGAACAACAGAACACGAAATCACTCACCAGCAGTAATACGACTGTTAATCCGGTCTCTTTGTCCCAAGAACAATGGTACGCAAATATCCTCCGAATAACACAAAATCAACTATTGCTAAACCTTCCAAATGAGGTACTCAGTTTTGCTGCTATCGAAACGATGGAGGAGGCAGATGTAGATAAACTGATAGATGGGGTATACCAAAAAGGAGCTAAAGAGAAGATCGATGCCATTACAGCAATGGCATCGAAAAGAAATGCCAACTTCCTTCTGTCAATAGATGAGATAATCGATTTTACACTGCTTGTTAATTTCACAACACCGAATTATTACGGGTTGTTTGCTTATGATTTCCCCCCCAGACTACGACTACGTCCTTTCGAGGACATCATAAAAGTGGCTCAATGCGCACAGAACTGGAATAAATGGCAGAAAGCAATCTATTCTTTTGCCGCCATGCCCCCAGAATGGGATATAGACCATGTAATCGAACTAATGAACGGGAGCAATATGTTCTCCAATGAATATTCGACTATCGTGGAACTAGTAAAAGCAGCTCCCAAACGCCTGGCGAATAAGCCGGATACCGTAATAGAGCTCCTTAAGCTATCTTGGGATATGACCGCATTGATTAAAATTGTCCAAAGTTTCGAGCAGACTTCCCCATCCGAAGAAACCTTATTAAAGTTGTGTAAACTCTCATTGCTCAAAAACAGGTATGAGATTATTGACTGTTTGATAAAAACATTAGAAAAGAATAAACTGGAGCGGATCTCGGAGATGATTCCATTGCTCAAAAAAGCGGAAGGGTTGGAAGCATTGGTTAACTTATGCAAATCAAGTACTCATTTCCTGACTCTGCTAGAAACATGGCCCCTGACTGATATAGCAAATGTATTCAATGAGATGTGCCTTACGCCTACCACTGACAGCGACATGATTTATATATTTGATCTGACTGCCACTTATACACTATTACCGCCAAATGTCAAAATGGCGGTAATGGCTTGTAAGTCCTATAGTCCTAATTGGAGTGAGGTATACAAATATTACAATATTTTTTTAACTCATTTTGCCGGTACATTGTCTACTTCCCAGATTGAGTTTACAAATCAAAGTTGTAAGGTGCTCATTAAGCCTGATAGAATTGTTCACATAGCAGCAGGACACACTTTTGAATATATTGATTATGCAACAGCTATGCGTCGTGATGACTTTGATAAGTATTCAGATGGTCAGCAGATTTCCTTTTTTCAACCTGGGACTCCATTAATACCGACTATTACAACATTGATTCAAGAGTCAGACTTTCTAAAGGATGTCGAAAATCATACTAGAACAGAAGAACATCATTCGTTTCGTACTTCTTCCGGCTATTTTATTGCTTATAAAACAACTGGTTCTAAAACAGCTTATATTACGACTATCTATCCATTGAAAAATGCAGTAATAATTTTTGGGAATACAGTGTTAGCAATAGGGACGTTGCAAGGAAAACTATAAATAGAGCATAAGACAAGCTATACACTGGCTGTTTCATGAATAAGGTTTTAGTGTGATAATAAAACAGGCAACCTGGTATAGATCGCCTGCTATATATAAATGTATAGTGATTATAGTGCCTGTATCTCCGATTCGGTAAGGCCGGTGGCTTGCAGAGGCTGTAATTTAAACTGTGTCAGCAAAGCAAACAAATAAAGTATTAACTTTGCTAACACAGTTTTTTTATGAGTGAAGAATTTGATTTTGAAAGGATCAAGAACAAGGCAATCGAGCAGCTC
>NZ_BMPB01000011.1 GCF_014647375.1 Parabacteroides faecis | reverse complement strand
CTGTAACTAAGTATGTCTTATTGATGACTGAGACTTATGCTCAGATAGGTTCAATTATTTCTATATATTGACTCATATTCTCATCATTTTCCCCATCCATAAGAGGAGATTTCCCCTTTATACCTTTGTTTTCAGTAACTCCTCCAACTTAATCAATTCATCCCTGAACTGGGCGGCCTCGATAAAGTCAAGCTTCTTGGCAGCCTCCGTCATTTGCTTCTTCGTTCGTTCGATTGCTTTTTCAAGTTGCGGACGGTTCATATACTTAACCACCGGATCGGCAACCAGGCTTGGTTCCGGTTCGACATAAGCATACAGTTCTGCTGTGGCCGGTTGCTGTTTCTCACCCAGAAGAGATACACTCGTCTTAATAACCTGCCTCGGGGTAATCCCATGCTTTTCGTTATAGGCAAGCTGTTTCTCCCGGCGGCGGGTTGTCTCATCCATTGTCAGTTGCATGCTGGCCGTGATCTTATCTGCATAGAAAATTACTTTTCCGTTCACATTACGGGCAGCACGTCCGGCTGTCTGCGTCAGGGAGCGGTGGGAACGAAGGAAACCTTCTTTATCCGCATCCAAAATAGCGACTAAAGAAACTTCCGGCAAGTCCAGTCCCTCACGAAGCAAGTTCACCCCGATCAGCACATCGAACAAACCTTTCCGCAAATCGTCCATGATCTGAATACGTTCCAATGTATCTACATCGCTATGGATATAATTACAACGTATTCCCATCCGGGTCAGATAAGCAGTCAGTTCTTCCGCCATACGTTTGGTCAGGGTCGTTACCAGGACACGTTCATCTTTGGCCGAACGCAGGGTTATCTCTTCCATCAGGTCGTCGATCTGGTTCAATGTCGGACGAACTTCAATGACCGGATCGAGCAGTCCGGTCGGACGGATCACCTGGTCGACAACGATTCCCTCACTCTTCTCCAACTCATAATCGGCTGGCGTCGCACTGACATAAATAGCCAGCGGAGTAAGCGACTCGAACTCATCAAACATCAGCGGACGGTTATCCATCGCCGCAGGCAGGCGGAAACCATATTCCACCAGGTTCTTCTTACGGGAATAATCCCCTCCGTACATGGCTCGTATCTGGGGTATCGTCACATGGCTTTCATCAATCACCAACATAAAATCTTTCGGGAAATAATCGAGCAGGCAATAAGGACGCTCACCGGCCATACGCCCGTCGAAATAACGGGAATAGTTCTCGATGCCCGAACAATGTCCCAGCTCGCGGATCATCTCCAGGTCGAAAGTGACACGTTCGTATAGACGTTTCGCTTCATAGTGCTTGCCGATCTCTTTCAGGAAATTCACCTGTGTACCGAGATCGACATCGATCTGGCCGATCGCCGCATTGATACGTTCCTGTGTAGTCACGAACAGGTTTGTCGGATAGATATTCAGCTCATCCTGCTCATCTATCTCCTGCCCTGTCTTCGGGTCGAAAGAAGACAAACGGTCGATTTCGTCTCCCCAGAATTCAATACGGTAAGCTACGCCGTCGAATGACTCGATGGCGGGGAAAATATCGACCGTATCGCCGTTCACACGGAAACAACCACTGTTAAACTCCAGCTTGTTGTTCACATATAAGGCATCTACAAACCGGCGCAACAGTTTATCGCGGTCGATCTGCATACCTTTTTCCAGATGCGTCACCTTCTCGGCAAAGGCTGTCGGGTCCGCCATACCGTACAAACAGGATACGGAAGAAACAACGATCACATCTTTCCGTCCCGACAATAAGGAAGCTGTGGTACGGAGACGCAGTTTGTCTATCTCTTCGTTGATCTGCAAATCCTTCTCGATATAAGTATCCGTAGAAGGCAGGTAAGCCTCCGGCTGGTAATAATCGTAATAGGAAACGAAATACTCTACGGCGTTATTCGGGAAAAAGGCTTTGAACTCGCTATACAGCTGCGCAGCAAGTGTTTTGTTATGACTTAGGATCAGGGTCGGTTTCTGCACCTCCTTGATCACATTGGCAATAGTAAATGTCTTTCCCGAACCTGTTACTCCGAGGAGCGTCTGGAAAGGCACACCACTCTGAATGCCCTCCGAAAGAGCCGCTATTGCTTCCGGCTGATCCCCCGTCGGGCTGAATGGTGAAGATAACTCGAAATTCATTATTCGTATAGTCCTTTTTTAGGTATAACTATCCAGAGTATCAAATAAGCTATTACCCCGGAAAACACAGTAAATATACTCAACAGGATATAACCGACGCGTACCAGTGTCGGATCCCAGCCAAAGTAATCGGCTATGCCGCCGCAAACTCCGGCAATCATTCCGTTATTCGAACGATAAAGTCTTCTTGGTGCTTCTTCCATGATGCTTTATTTTATTTTGTTTTTGTAAAGATACTATTTAATCTGTATAGCTGAAGTAATCCAGTTACAAATTGAACCAGTAATTCATCTTCAGCATAAAAGTATTGGTTGCCGGAAGTCCGAACATACGGTCCAGGTTACTACCCCAGCCATCTATCTTCCGGCTTTCCTGGTTGGACATGCGGTGCTCCCAGACAAAATACAAGGTAGAACCCGGCAAATATTCCCAACGTGCCACCAGGTTGGAGCGGAACTCGTTAAAGCTGAAATCCGGATTCTTAAAGGAGGCTTCACGACCTTCGCTCTTGATATGATAAGTTCCGTCAGCATAGTTGAGTTCATCTCCGGAAAAGATATGGAAACGCTCGTCATAAGTATGAGACTTCGTATCGGCAGCCTCTTTAAAATCACTGAACTTCGCCGTAGAAGTAAACGGGGAACCGTAGAACTGGATAGAGATATCCGGTGTCACGTTCACCTGCAACCTCATCGTTACCCCGTATGTTTTCTGATCCATATGCCCCATCAGGTAGATCAGTGATGGATCATCCTGAGCAGATGAGGCAGCCGACGATTTCAATGTGCCGACATACTGCATATTGTCCGTATTCCAGGCATAATCTACCTGTCCCGATAAATAAACATGGTTGCCTAAACGGAAGGTAAGGCTAGGCGACAGCGTATTAAAACGGTTATAGCCGTCCAGGTTATGATTTCCTTCATATTTCAACATAAACATCATCCGTTGGGCTTTGTCCGTATTCACTTTAAGCGAAGTCTGGAAATAAGGATTCAGGCGCATGTCGGGACCACCACGAAGCATACGGCTGTCCAGACGGTTCCAGACAAATGTTTCTTTCATATCCATCTCATAACGGTTCATCGTCATGCTTTGCCAACGAAGGGCCGCATCGTTACTGAAAGGTGTTCCGCCATAATTCCATTGGTTCTTCTGAGTCAACGTAAACGCATTATACCGGAAATGCTTCCAGATATCCGTTTGACGGTAAGCCACTTCCGTCTCGTTCGTCCGGTTGTCCGTCTCCTTCATATATCCCATATCGTTCAGGTCGAAGCCGGGAGACGACCAGCTGAATGTTTCGGAAAAAGCCCACTTGGCATTCCCTTTACGTCCGGCCTTCACATAACCGCCGGTCCCGTTCAAAGAGCGACGCTCCGGGTCCACGCCTAAATAACCGGCAGCAGACTCCCGCTGATAATAATGAACCGGGTTCGTTTGCAGAACGGTTATCGCCTCCTTGCTGCCGTTCAAAGAACTGAACATTCCTTTTACATCTATATAATAAAGGCGGTTATTGAAATACTGCGTAAAATCAACTCCGGCCGTAAACGCATTACGCACCATAAAATCTTCCAGGTAAGGCTGGTCGAGTGCACGGTTGACAGAGGTAAGCATTCCTCCCAGCAAACTGTTTCCTTTCCAGTTTTTCTGGACACGTGCCACCGTATAATTGGTCAGGGGTTCCACAACTTCGACGTCCTCCATCCCGCTACGGGTTACTTTGGCGGAAGACCGGGCTGTTACACTCTGCACGACTCCCAGGGTCACACCGTGCCTGTTCGTTCCCGTCAGTTTCAAAGCACCAATGATCGGTACATTGTCTTTACTGTCGGCGAAACTATTTATATTATCAATACCCAACGGAGTATAAGACGGCGCAGCACCGATACGGCGGGTGTAGAACATCATGTCACTACCGTTGGCAAAATCCAGGATATGTTTTCCTTCCAGGAAGAAAGGACGTTTTTCGTCATAAAAGGTTTCATAAGCAGTCAGGTTCATCACCGAAGGGTCCAGTTCCACCTGTCCGTAATCTGGATTGACAGTCAGGTCCAACGTAAAATCGGAAAGAGCGAATTTGGCATCCAACCCGATATTACCTCCCCAGCTATGTCCTTTCTGATAAGGACTGCCGGGTATCTTCGGTTCATTCCGGTATTTGCCCATTACATAAGGAAGAAATTCTATTCCGCGCGGTTTCGGCAGATCGGTCATTCCGTGCATTTCCCCGAAAGAAAAGACATGACCGTTATTCTTCAAAGGGATCATACTCCAGTTCTGTACCTCATTGTTCCGGCGGATAATGCGACGGACATGAAGTCCCCATATCCCATCGTCCGAAAGCTGGTTATAACGCAACTGGCTGAACGGGATACGCAACTCTGCCGTCCAGCTGGAGTCGGCCATATCGATATGGGTCTTTCCTTCCCATACGGCATTCCAGCTCAGATTGACATTCAGCTTATCGGTAACGACCAGGTCAGTCTTGTTTCCTCCCAGATTGATGTTGAATTCCGGAGCCGCCCGGTAATCATGATACGTATCGAAGGCCACACTGATAAGGTCTCCCATGCTATTATCGTCGCGGTTGCCAATAAAGCGGATCATCTTTTCCGGATGGCTATCTTTACAATAGACTCCGACATAGATGTATTTATTATCATAAAACAGCTTTACCCGGGTGGGAGAAGCCGGTATCTTCCGTTCATAAGGGATAATCTGGACGAAACGGTCAGACCATTCTCCCTGCTTCATCCAGAAATCTTCATCCAGGCGCCCATCCATAACCGGCTTTGCTCCTGTTACCTTTGTTATATTATAAACCCGCTTGTAGGCTTTGTCAAAGGGGACAATAGAATCCTGTTGTGCCTTACAAAAAGCACTGGTAAACAATAAAAAGGCAACAAAGGACAATCGGTATTTCATTTTCTATTACAGGTAAGCTGCCACTTTTTTACGATCCGTCTCCACTGTTTCAAATTCCGAAGAAACAATGCTGCTTCCCATCGGAACGTTCTCATTCCGGTATTCCATCCGGCTGTAAACGATGCTGCGGGCAGAAGTATGGAACTCTTTCGCTCCCGTTTCCGCTTCTATCTGTGCGATATTATTTTCCCGTACGCCGCAACCCGGCATGACGATGATACGTCCGTCGGCACGTTTTACCAGTTCGGCGATCAGAGGAATGCCCTTTACAGCATCCGACTGTTGGCCGGAAGTCAGGATACGGTCGCAACCTAACTCTATCAGTTGCTCCAGTGCAGCGAACGGATCACGGCACACATCAAAGGCCCGGTGACAAGTTACCGACAACGGTTTGGCAGCCTCTATCAATCTCCGCATCAGAGGGACATCAATGTCTCCTTCTTTTGTCAGGCATCCGAAAACAACTCCATGAACTTTCAGCTGTTTACACAATTCAATATCCAGCAACATAGCATCTATCTCAGCCGGAGTATACAGAAAATCACCACCACGCGGCCGGATAATGACATTTATATCAATAGAAGAGGTTAATGCCTGAGCTGTCTTGATCTCGCCATAGCTGGGAGTCGTACCTCCTTCAGGAATACCGGCACATAGTTCCACACGTTTAGCGCCTCCTGCTTCGGCTTCCACACAACTTTGAGCTGAATTGGCACAGATCTCAATGATACGGGTTGGTTTCATATATATCTTTAATTATGTTTGTTCTTTTTCAAACACAAAGATAAGGATTATATTTGAATCCCGATTTACAATTCATGCAGACATAAGTCAGTTATGTAAGTATTATGATTACATTTGCGTTCAGTAAAGCAGCAAGACGATGAACTCAGAAAAACTAAAGGGCCATATATTGATTCTGATAGCAAATATAATGTTCGCTATCAATATGCCCATTTCCAAATATCTGTTACCGGCTCATGTGCAACCCGAGGCACTTACCATTATGCGAATGGGGTCCGCCTGCCTGCTCTTTTGGATTGCCTCGTTGTTTACTAAACGGGAAAAGGTTACAATGAAAGACCTCGGCATGCTCTTTATCTGTGCCCTTTGTGGCGTAGGTTTCAATCAGGGATTATTTATCGTCGGACTCAACCGGACATCACCGGTCGATGCGTCCATCATTGCGACGGCTGTCCCTATCTTCGTCATGCTGCTGGCTGCCGTTATCCTGAAAGAGCCGATCACAAAGATGAAAGCATTCGGTGTATTATTAGGATGTTGCGGAGGCGTTTCCTTAATATTAGCATCCACGCATAGCCCCGGACAGGCCAGTGGCCTTACCGGAAACCTGATGATCACAACCAGTGCGGTTATTTATTCGATCTATCTGGTTTTATCCAAACCTTTGAGTTTACGCTATTCGGCCGTGACAATGATGAAGTGGATGTTTCTTTTTTCCACGCTCGTATTGTTGCCATTCACGTACCAGCATGTGCTTGAGACACCCGCCTTCCAACGGGAAGTATTCGACATGAAAGAGATCGGAGCCATCAGTTTCGTCCTGATAGGTGCTACATTTATTCCTTACCTGCTGATCCCGATGTCTTTGAAACGTATTCGCCCCACAACAGTCAGTATGTATAATTATGTACAGCCAATCATTGCTTCGCTGATTACCGTTATGGTGGGACAAGATACTTTCTCCTTCCAAAAAGCATTGTCGGCAGTCCTTGTTTTTGTTGGGGTTTATTTAGTGACTCAAAGTAAAAGCCGGGCCGACCTGGAAAAGGAGAATCGCTAAAAAAGCTTTCGCACAAACTTGTTAATCACTCTTATAACCGGAACCTTTATATATTTTATTTGTTTTAAGCAGTAAAATATACGTCAAAACTATGGATAGTGTAAGTACCTCTAAGAAAACGCCCAGCAAAAGTATGATATGGCTTATTGTCATATTGGTTATCGCCGTCATTATTGCCTTTCTATGGTGGTGGAACTATCGTAAATATATTTCGACCGACGATGCCAACCTCGACAGTTACCGGGTAAGCGTCGCTACCCAGGTCATGGGGCCAATGGTCCGGCAATATGCATGGGAAGGCGATACGGTCAAAGCCGGTATGATCCTTGCCGAACTCGACAGCAGCAGCATTATCGCAGAGTTACAGGAAGCCGTTGCCCGCCGTGAACAAATGATAGCTAACCTGAAACTGGAAAAAGAAAACCTCAACACCGCTGTCAAAAACCTTCAACTGGCTGAAATAGCTTACCATCAAGCAGAAGTAAACTATCAACGGGATAAAAAATTATACAGCACCAACGCCGTTTCGCAGGAAACATTCCAGGATGCGGAAGACAGTTGGAAAAGTACAGGCATCAAAGTGGATATGGCCAAAGACCAGATCAAGGTATCACGTGCACAGATCGCATCCGGTGAAGCAGCGATCGCCTCGGCTGATGCCGCTATTGAATCCACCCGTGTTTCACTAGGCTATTACCGCATTATAGCTCCGACAGATGGTGTAATAGCGAAACGATGGTCATTGCCGGGCGATATGATCCAGCCCGGACAAACGCTTTTCACCATTAATGAAGGGAAAGACCTGTGGGTAGCCGTTTACCTGGAAGAAACTAAATTCAAAACGATTCGTTTAGGACAATCTGCCGATTTCACCTTGGATGCTTATCCCGGACTTACCTTTACCGGAAAAATATTCTATATCGGAACGAACACAGCATCCGAGTTTTCATTGATTCCTCCGAATAATGCTTCCGGGAATTATACGAAAGTAGCCCAACGCATCCCTCTAAAAATATCCATCGACAGCGTAAAAAAAGGCAAAGAAAAGACCGGAATGCCCAAACTGGTATCAGGTATGTCTGCAACTGTTAAGATCATCAAGGAACAATAATGGGGAAAGACGAAAATACAAATAGCGGAGCTTACAAATGGCTGGTATTAGGCAATATCATGATCGGGACTTTTATGGCCGTACTGGACTCGACCGTGGTAAATACCGGACTGCCAGCCATCATGGGGACACTCGGTGCCAGTATCAATACAGCCGAATGGGTGTTGACAGGGTATATGCTGGCCATTGCGAGTATCCTTCCGGCTGCGGCATGGCTATCCGACCGGTTCGGGTATAAACGCATTTATTTCCTTTCTCTACTGGTTTTTACCTTCGGCTCTTTCATGTGCGGGAACTCTACCTCTATCGAAGAACTAATCTTCTGGCGTGTAATCGAAGGGTTGGGCTGCGGAGCTATCATGCCGGTCGGCATGGCTATTGTCAGTAATGTATTCCCTCCGGAACAACGAGGCACTGCACTCGGCTTCTGGGCTATTGCATCTGCGGCATCCGTTTCGTTCGGCCCTTCTATCGGTGGTTATCTGGTTGATAACCTGAACTGGAATTATATATTTTATGTAAATGTGCCGGTCGGGATAATAGCTTTATTCGTCACTGTCGTTTTACAAAAAGAATACAAAGCAGAGACAGTACAGCCTTTTGATATTCCCGGATTCATCACTTCCGGTATCTTTCTGCCTTTATTCATGTACGGATTGTCGGAAGTCAACTCTTCAACCAATACGCAGGGCTGGAACAGTCCTATCGTATTAGGTTCGATGTGGATATCGGCCATTATGTTCATTCTATTCATTTATATAGAGCTGACTGTAAAATATCCACTGATCAACCTGCGCATATTCAAAGACAGGAATTTCACCCTGGCAAATGTGATGATGTTCATCTTCGGGGTAGGTATGTTCGGAAGTACCTTCCTGATTCCGCTTTACTTGCAGAATAATCTGGGATATTCAGCCCTCCAGGCCGGTATGTTCTTCATTCCCGTAGGGATCATTCAGGGTTTCTGCTCCCCTACCGCCGGCGCCCTGGGACAAAAGATAAATCCTAAAATATTGATCGCAGGCGGACTGATCCTGATGGCTTTGAGTTTCTATCTCAACATCTTCCTGTCATTCCTGACCGAGAAATGGTATATCATGATGAGCCTGTATCTCCGTGGTATCGGTATGGGAATACTTTTCACGCCTCTGTTGACACTTTCGCTTGCCAATATCCGCATAGACATGATGGCACAGGCTTCTAGCCTTACCAACATCATCCGGCAGATGGGTGGTAGTTTCGGTGTGGCTATTTTCAGCCATGTACTTACGCAACGTACCAGTTACCACACCCAACGGTACAGCGAAGCACTGAATTATACGGGAGAAATATACCACCAGACCATCAACAAACTAAGTGCCTTTGCCTTGCAAACAACCGGGGCAACGGAGGGAACCGCCAAATCACTTGCCGAACAACTGATACTCGAACGCCTCGACCTGGAAGCCTATATAGGCGGCATCAATGACGATTTCTATATTGCATTTATCGTGACGTTACTTTGCCTTATTCCTGTATTCTGGCTCAGGAAAGTAAAAAAGGGGAAAACAACTAAACAATAGTAATCATCCACTCTATTTTCCTATCAACTTTCCACGATTTTATCACTTTCTGCACAAAAATTGCTTGTATTTGAAAAATAATGTGTAATATTGCCCCTGCAATAAGCAACAAAAACAAGAAATAGAACCGAATGATTGCAGGTATAGCATATTATACATGGGCATTGATGACCCCTTGGGGGGTTAGAATTTAAACACTACGCATCAGTGGACAGTTGACAAGTGACAGTTGACAGATAAATGTCACTAATGGTCAATTATCCTTTTTTCACTTTATCAAGTTATCCATATTAATAATTCAAGTTGACTTTTACATGTTACAAAAGTCCTTTTCGGGCAATTGTCAACTGTCAATTGTCAACTGTCAACTATAAAAAGATGAAAGTATTGAAATTCGGCGGAACGTCCGTAGGTTCCGTGAATAGTATTCTGAGTGTTAAGAAGATAGTAGAGGCTATTGAAGAGCCTGTAATCGTTGTCGTATCTGCATTGGGCGGCATTACCGACAAACTGCTGGCAACATCTGCCATGGCAGCCAAAGGCGATGTAGGATACGAGAGAGAATTCTCCGAAATCATAACACGCCACCTGGACGTGATCCAGGGAGTTATCCCGGACAAGATGCAACGTATCGAGGTACAGAAGAAAGTGATGAGCCTGTTGGACGAACTGGGAAATATCTTCAAAGGTGTGTACCTGATCAATGATCTGTCGGTCAAGACATCCGATACGATTGTCAGCTATGGGGAACGTATCTCTTCTTTGATCGTATCCAATGTGATTGAAGATGCCAAATTATTCGACTCCCGGAAATTCATCAAGACAATCAAACAGTTCAATAAACATACTGTAGATTTCGAGAAAACCAACCAACTGATCAAAGAGACATTCAATCCGCTGCCGAAAGTATCGCTCGTTCCCGGTTTTATCTCTTCGAGCACAGAAAACGGAGAAGTAACGAACCTGGGACGCGGAGGTTCCGACTATACCGCATCTATCCTGGCTACAGCCCTCGATGCTTCCGTTCTGGAAATCTGGACGGATGTGGACGGCTTTATGACAGCCGACCCACGTGTGATCAGTTCTGCATACGTTATCGACCGGTTGACATTTACCGAAGCTATGGAGTTGTGTAACTTCGGAGCCAAAGTGATCTATCCGCCGACGATCTACCCGGTTTATCATAAAAATATTCCTATCCGCATCCTGAATACATTTAATCCGGAAGCACCAGGTACTTATATCTCCAAGGAAAAAGTAAAGGAAGAAGGAAAAGCCATCATCAAAGGTATTTCTTCCATCAATGATACTTGCCTGATCACCGTACAAGGTTTAGGTATGGTCGGTGTGATCGGTGTCAACTACCGTATCTTTAAAACACTGGCTAAAAACGGTATCAGTGTATTTATGGTATCACAGGCAAGTTCTGAAAACAATACGACCTTCGCTGTCCGTAATGCCGATGCAGACCTGGCAGTAGAAGTCCTGAACGAAGAGTTTGCCCTTGAACGTGCCCAGGGAGACATGAACGATACGGTTGCCGAGAAAGATCTGGCGACAGTCGCCATCGTCGGAGAAAATATGAAACGCACACCGGGTATTGCAGGCAGACTGTTCGGTACACTGGGTAGTGCAGGTATCAGCGTGATCGCTTGTGCACAAGGCGCTTCCGAAACAAATATTTCTTTCGTCATCAAGCTCAAATACCTACGCAAGGCATTGAACTCTATCCACGATTCCTTTTTTCTGTCACAATATAAGGTATTGAACCTGTTTATTGCAGGAGTAGGAACAGTGGGTGGTAATCTACTGGAACAGATACGTATTCAGCAACCTAAACTGATGGAACAAAACGGTCTGAAGCTGAATGTGGTAGGGATCGCCAACAGTAAACGCGCTCTTTTCCTGCGTGAAGGTCTGAACCTGGAAAACTGTATCGACGAACTGAAGAAGAACGGAGAAGAAAGTTCTCCCGAACACCTGAAAGACGAGATACTGAAAATGAACATCTTTAATTCCGTATTTGTGGATTGTACGGCAACCCCGGCAGTATCCGACCTGTATGAAACATTACTCTATAATAACGTTTCGGTTGTGGCAGCCAATAAGATCGCAGCTTCTTCTTCTTACAGCAATTATATCAAGCTGAAAGAAACAGCCCGTCACCGCGGTATCAAATTCCTGTTTGAAACAAACGTAGGAGCCGGACTTCCTATCATCAATACGATGAACGACCTGAGAAACAGCGGTGACCATATCCTGAAGCTGGAAGCAGTTCTTTCAGGTACATTAAATTATATATTCAATACACTCAGTGCAGATATACCTTTCAGTAAAGCGATCCTGATGGCAAAAGAAGAAGGTTATTCAGAACCTGATCCTCGTATCGACCTGAGTGGTAAGGATGTATTGCGTAAACTGGTAATCCTGGCACGCGAAGCCGGTTATAAGGTTGAACAGGAAGATGTAAAACGCAATCTGTTCGTTCCGGACAAATACTTTGAAGGTTCGCTTGACGACTTCTGGTGCAAAGTAAAGGAACTGGATGCCGGATTTGAAAGCAAACGCCAGCAACTGGAAGCCGAAGGTAAACGTTTTCGTTTTGTTGCCAAGATGGAGAAAGGTGCCTGTGAAATCGGTTTACAGGAAGTGGATAGCCACCACCCGTTCTACGAACTGGAAGGCAGCAACAACATCATTATGATCTCTACCGAAAGATACCACGAGTATCCTATGATAATAAAAGGTTATGGAGCCGGAGCCGATGTAACGGCGGCAGGCGTTTTCGCCGATATCATTTCCATAGCTAATATTCGATAAATCCGAAGATGATTAAATTATAGCCACATTCCGGTAACCTCATTAAACATAGGTTATCGGAATAGGTTATTGTTTTTCCACACCTTCTTTAATTCTCAATAAAGATGAAAAGTATTATTATTTTAGGAGACGGAATGGCAGATGAGCCAATCGAGGCATTAGGAGGCAAAACCCCTATGCAATATGCAGACACTCCCTATATGGACAAACTAGCAGCCTTGGGAGTCACCGGACAAATGAAAACCGTTGCCGACGGATTCCATCCGGGAAGCGAAGTTGCCAATATGGCCGTATTGGGATACGACCTGCCTAAAGTATATGAAGGACGCGGCGTATTGGAAGCAGCAAGCATTGGCGTCACCTTGCAACCTGGAGAGATGGCTATGCGCTGTAATCTTATTTGTGTTGAGGGAGAGATCCTGAAGAATCATTCTGCCGGACATATCTCTACCGAAGAAGCCGACGAGCTAATCCAATACCTCAACGAAAAACTTGGTTCCGACAAAGTTAAATTCTATACCGGTGTTTCATACCGCCATCTGCTGGTCGTCAAGAACGGCGATAAACGGCTGGATTGTACCCCGCCCCATGATGTTCCTCTCCACCCCTTCCGTCCGCTGATGATCAAACCGGAAGCACCGGAAGCAAAAGAGACAGCCGACCTGTTGAATGACCTGATCCTGAAGTCGCAGGAACTATTGAAAGATCATCCGGTCAACCTAAAACGTATAGCGGCGGGAAAAGATCCGGCAAACAGCATTTGGCCCTGGTCTCCCGGTTATCGTCCTGCTATGCAGACCATGCAGGAAATGTACGGCTTCGGGAAAGGTTCTGTTATTTCGGCAGTCGATTTAATACGGGGTATCGGAGTCTATGCCGGTCTGGAAGTCATCAACGTGGAAGGCGCAACCGGTCTATACGATACAAACTATGAAGGGAAAGCATATGCTGCCCTTGAAGCATTGAAAACAAACGATTTTGTTTACCTCCACGTGGAAGCAAGCGATGAAGCCGGTCACGAAGGAGATGTAGAACTGAAAATAAAAACAATCGAATATCTGGATAAACGGGCGATCCGTATCATCTACGAAGAACTACAAAAATGGGATGAACCGGTAGCTATCGCCGTACTCCCCGATCACCCGACCCCTTGTTCGATCCGTACCCATACCAACACCCCCGTTCCTTTTCTGATCTATAAACCCGGACAGGAACCGGATGCAGTCACCCGCTTCGACGAGTTCAGTGTACTGAACGGAAAATATGGCGTACTAGAAAAAGATGAATTTATAAGAGAATTATTATGAAATATTACAGCACAAACAAACAAGCTCCCCTGGCTACTCTCGAAGAAGCCGTTGTAAAAGGCCTTGCAGGAGACAAAGGGTTATATATGCCCGAGCGTATTGTCCGTCTGGATGAAGCGACAATCAAGAATATGAAGAATCAGTCTTTTCACGAAATAGCCTGTACAGTAGCACAAGCTTTCTTCGGTGAAGATATTGAAACGGAGACATTAAACGAAATCGTAAAAGATACGTTGTCATTTGAAACGCCGGTAGTAAACGTCAGTGAAAACATTTATAGCCTTGAGCTTTTTCACGGTCCGACACTTGCATTCAAAGATGTTGGCGGCCGTTTTATGGCACGTTTGTTGGGATATTTCATTAAGAAAGAAGGCTTGAAGCAGGTCAATGTACTGGTTGCCACTTCAGGAGATACCGGAAGTGCCGTAGCCAACGGATTTTTAGGTGTGCCGGGTATCCATGTGTATGTACTTTATCCGAAAGGAAAAGTAAGCCCGATTCAGGAATGCCAGTTCACAACACTCGGACAAAACATCACAGCCCTGGAAATAGACGGTACTTTCGATGATTGCCAGGCATTGGTAAAATCAGCTTTTATGGATGATGAATTGAACCGTCACATGAGACTGACCTCTGCCAATTCGATCAATGTAGCTCGTTTCCTGCCGCAATCGTTTTACTATTTCAATGCATATGCACAATTAGATAAAATAGGTAAAGCGGATAATCTGGTGATATCTGTCCCCAGCGGTAACTTTGGAAATATCACTGCCGGTCTTTTCGCAAACTGGATGGGATTGCCTGTTAAGCGCTTTATTGCCGCCAATAATCGCAACGATGTATTCCTCGAATATCTGAAAACAGGTGTTTACACTCCACATCCTTCTGTTGCAACCATAGCAAACGCCATGGATGTCGGCGATCCGAGTAACTTTGCCCGTATCATGGATTTGTTCGATATCTATAACGATAAACATAAAGAAATATGCCAGCGCATCAACGGATACCGCTTTACCGATGAAGAGATCGAACATACGATCAGATATGTATATAAAAATGACGGATATCTGCTCGACCCGCATGGGGCTTGTGGTTTCCAAGCTTTGATACAGAACGGACTTGATGCAAACGAGACCGGTCTTTTCCTTGAGACAGCCCATCCGGCTAAGTTTAAAGGAACCGTCGACCGTATTCTGGAAACAGATATAGAAATCCCGGCTAAGTTGAAGGCTTTCATGCAGGGCACAAAACAAAGTATTGAGCTCAGTAAAGATTTTGAAACATTCAAGTCTTACCTGATGGCCCAATAACAGAATATAAAAGTAAAATGTCCCTTTGGGTTATTACCGGGAGGGACATTTCACCCATCCTAAAATTTTCCTTCCACAAAGACTAATTCATAAATAATTACATCCAATAGAATGCAGGATGCAGCTTTTTTATCTTTCTGAGCATCTTAAAGAAAAGTAAGAAATAATGTCTTATACCGATAGGGGTTTTTGACAGATTTCTGTCTTACATATAAAATTTAAATAAGACTGAAATGAAATACGTATTATTCATTGCCATGGATGTTGCAGTATATCCTTTTTTACTGTTATTCTATATCGCAAAATGTATCTTTGAAAAAATACAACCGATACATTGATCTTCACTATAAGTAGAAGTAAATAGATTGAGCCCTTATCTATTTTGTTTTTTAACATTACAAAAAAGACCTGTTTCGGTTTTATTCGAAACAGGTCTTGAATCTATATAGCTTGTGTAAGGAGCTATTTAAAAACTTTTTTTATCGCTTTTAAATATCCGTAGCCGAATTCCGCATCGGGTTCCAAATAGCTGCCCTCCGACCACTCGTTCCATGAGTTGATAGTTATCAACGGCGGCTGGTTAGGATGAGCATCTACATATTCTTTCGCAACACGAAGAAACCCTTCGAACTTCTCTGGGGTTACACCTGTAAGATGTTCGGGAGTAGCGACCTCAAAACGAGGGCTGGGATCCCAGTCTATTGAGACATGCGGAAAATAAGGACTACTAAAATCCTTGTCGAACTCCCCATATTTAGCCACCGCCTTTTCACCATAAGTCTGATAATCCTCGTTTGGACGAACAAAGTGAACCCATTGATAATTTGTTAGACTCTCAAAACCTAAATAATTGAGGGTATTATCCTGTGTCGGTGTGTCATCTCCGGGCGTACCTATTAACGTCGCCGGAATATCTCCCCACACTATAGCCTGGAAATGTACACCGGGAAGGCCTGCTGCGATACATTTTGCCCGGAAGCTTTCCAACGCATCACGGGCCTGCTCTTGTCCCCCCATTCCATCTATAAATGTGCTGATCTCATAGATAGCAAAAACCGGTTTTCCGTCGATAGTATAATAATTAGGCTGTTTCAAGTATTCGCTGATCAAACGATCGGCAAAGCCGTCGAACTCCTCACGACTCACTTCTCCCTGCCAGTAGATCTGGCTCTTGTCCGGGTTCTTAGGATCCCAATAGGAGTTCGCGTCGTGATTGGCCCATATAAGGTAAAACTTGATTTTTTCCCTGTTCTCTGCTTTCAAAAACCCCTTATTAAGGACATCTTCCAGGAACGGTCTGTTCTCATACCAATACCAGTCGAAGATAAATACATTGACACCATACTCAATTGCCGTCTCAATATTTTTCTCCTGTGTTTTAGGATCAGACTGATCCAGATACCCCCACAGCGGCACGCGGGGTTGTCGGTGACCTTCATACTTAGGTTTCGAATTGTATATAGCCTCCCACTCTCCGTTACCGTCCTTGAAAATTCCGAGTTCGGCATAACGAGGTTCGTTAAACATGGCCGGCCATACATATGCAGCAATGTCATAGTACTTTTTTTCTTCCTTTTTCATCCCGCAACTGCTCAAACACACAGAAGCTAAAATGATAATAAATAAATTTTTCATATACTTAAATTTAAAGAAATAAAGCAATTATGTATAACATTATTTAAAAACCTTTTTTATAGCTTCTAAAAAGCCATATTCATATTCTGTATCCGGTTCCAGGTAACTTCCTTCTCCCCATTCATTCCAGGCATTGATCGTTACTAAAGGAGTCTGATCCGGATGTTTATCCACAAACTCTTTGGCTTTGTAAAGGAATTTCTCAAATTTTTGAGGTGTAACCCCTGATACAGCAGGCTGTGGACCACCAGGGAAACGAGGATTATTATCCCAGTCAATAGAGACATGTGGAAAATAAGGGATAGAAAAATTTTCACTGAATTCTTTATATTTGGAAACAGCTTTTTCTCCCCAGGAGGCATAATCCTGATTAGCCGGGACAAAATGGCACCATTGATAATTGGTCAAACTATTAAAACCTAAATATTTAACTGTATTCTCCTGAGTCTCCGACTTATCTCCCGGAACAGCCGATAATGTTGCCGGAAGGGCACCCCACAAAATAGCCTGCAAATGAACACCTGGCAAGCCTGCTTTCATACATTTCTCTCTAAAATGGTCTAATGCTTTCTTTGCTTCTTCCATGCCACCCAAACCATTAATGAATGTACCCAGTTCATAAATAGCAAACACCGGTTTTCCATCTATTCTATAATAATTAGGCTTCATAAAATAGTCCTTGATAACGTGATCCGTAAAACGATCAAAAATATCAAAATCCACTTCTCCCTTCCAAAACACTTTACTTTTATCCGGCTCCTTAGGATCCAGATAAGTAGTATGTGTATGATTAGCCCACATTAAATAGAAATTCATTTTTTCATTATTCCCGGCTTTCAGGAAACCATCATTCAAGACCCTCTCCAAAAAAGGCTTGTCATCATACCAATACCAGTCAAATATAAATGTGTTAACTCCATATTCAAGCGCTGTATCGATAACTTTCTCCTGAACTTTCGGATCCGCCTCATCCAAATATCCCCACAGAGGAACCCTGGGTTGGCGATGCCCTTCAAATTTCGGTTTTGCCTTATAGATAGCTTCCCATTCTCCCTTTCCATCCGGGAAAACACCCATCTCCTTAAAGCGCGGATCATCCTGATAAGCAGGCCAGATATAAGCTGCAATATCATACTTTTGCTTATTTCCCCCTCCAAAGACAAAGATCGGACAACATAAAAAAACAAATAATAAATATAACTGATTTCTCAGATTTCCTATTTTTTTAAACATATACCTCATACAAAAACACAATTTAATTACTTTTTTCTACAACCTCTAGAATTCTCACGGGACCTAGCAAACCGGATTTTAACAAAGGAGATTCTTTATTGTAAGGCTGGTAGGTAGTACTGGTATAATGTTTCTGTACACCCCCATCAGATAAAACCTTATCACCTATTAATCTATTAACCCAAGGATTAATGACCTCTATTTCTAGTTGATTTTCTCCTAGTTTAATATAATCACTAATATTAAGCTGCCACGGATATGTCCAAACAGTTCCTATCTCTTTTTTATTAAGCCAAACTTTAGCAATAACATTTACTTCACCTAAATGAAGATAATATTGTTTATCCGAGATATTTTTCATATCAAATGTTTGACGATATACCCCTGTACCAGAATAAAACTTAATACTATCATTTTCATTTGTACTCCAATCTGTAAGCTTATCAAATACAACCTTTTCTGCGCCCCCCCTTACTCGGATCAAAGGAAACAGACCATGGTTTATCCAGGGTTAAAACTGTAGTAAACGAAGAGAAATTACTTTTTCCAGAAGATGGTTCTCCCTTTTTACGAAACACCACAAAAAAACTCTGATCTATATCGAACTGCATCGGAACAATCGTCTGTCCATCTTTTGTTGAAAAAGATTTCAGATCCCTAATTTCCCCAGTCACAGCATCCCACAATTCCGGAATTTTATTATCTACACGAAAAATACAATCTGTTTGAATTTTCTTTCCTGAGCGATTGGAAACAAAATAAATGTCATATTCGGCCACTGTACGATGTGTATATCGTAAAGCCCCATTAGAGGTAAAATCTTCCGGAATATTCATATCAGAAAGTATACTTGCTGTACAATCATAATCCGGATACAAATTATCCTGATTCTTTATAAGATCTTGTCCCCAAATAATCTGTCCTTTTCCAACCATACGTTTTCCTACAGTTATGGGCATTTCTCCCTCTCCCCAAATATCCTTTACTAATGCTTTAATTTCGTTATCGCATTGAGGATAATTCTGTAAGCTCGGAGACTTTTTAGGTGGCATACCGACAACTGTGGCTCCACCTATTACCAACTCTTTTATTTTTTTGAGTATATCCGGTGTCATTGTCTCCCAATTGGGTAATACCAGTATACTATACTCAGCTCCACTAGGAAATATAATTCGCCCATCTTTCACCGTTGCTTTATATAAAAGACTAGGCGGACATGCGTCAAAAGCATACCCTCTCTTATCCGGAAGAATATTTACATCCTGATTTTCTGAAGCCGACCTTTTTTCAAAAGTCGTATTAGCATGAATATAAAGAACATCATAAGCAGAATCCGGTTTATTATAAGCCGAAACCGGCGCTTTAAATACATGAGGATTTCCTTCCGGGCAGAAATAAAGAATATCTGAAACGGTACGTCCCTGTTGCAATAAAAACTGAGAACGGGAAAGATAATCATGATACGCTTTACTCATCTCCCACCAGGTTTGATTACGGTTCCATTGAACTCCAATCCCCCCCATCGTCATCCCAGGCTTTACACTATCAGGAAAACATTGATGTACAAAAGTATGAAACATCATCCGATTAACACCTGATGCTAAAGCCCAGTCTGTCTGATTCTTCAACTGACCAGGATACAAATCCCAGCCATCATTAAGAGCCGTAAAACTTTCGGCAGGAACAACAGGCTGTCCTTTGAGATGTGCCACAGAAGTTGCCTCCATCAAACTGAAGGTCGTATTAAAACCAAATCCAGCCCTCCAAAATTCACACATAGGAACATCTGCTGCTGCTGCAAGTTCTAAATCTGCAACAGGGGTCATATCATAAGGCTCTATCGATAATCCCAACCCATATTCGTGAGCATATTGCCTAATATATCCAAGATGATTTTCCAGTATCAGTTCTTGTATTGTTTTACGCAAATCCCATAAAAACCTTTCTGTTAATTCACGACTACCAACAATAACACCTGTATATGCCGGATAAAATGGTTGTGGATCATACTTTCTCCGTTGTTTAAATTCTTCACGGAACTTAGAAGTCCAGTTCTGCGATCCCATCTCCCAACTATCAAAATGAAGCATAGCCAGACCACCATAAGGAGACCGTGATGTTCTTTTTTGAAAACCAGCATAACGAAATATTTCCCCTACAAAATTATTCAAATGATGAGATATGGCTGTTGTATCCATTTTATCCGTTTCAAAACCTAATCCGGGAGCCGGAGCCGGACTCGTAACGGCGCCCGTATTACGTACTCCAAATCGCATAATAGTCCACCTGCCCTCCGGAAGCGTTCCTTCAATGGAACCATCTGCCCTCAATCGGGAGGTAAGATCTATCATATCTGCAGGATTCACAACCGATCCTTCCGCTTCAGGATAAGAAGCAGATGTTGGTAAAAATTGTTTTACACCAAACATGGAACTAAAAGGATGTCTGCCATAAAGAGCCTTTTCATCTGTATCCACAATCGTTTCATCTCCTTCCGGCGTAGGGAAGGCCAATACCGCTACATCTTCATAAAAATTTTCCCAATCTTTCCTCTGTTCCGGTGTAAACACAAAATCGCCATAAAAGCGTTTTCTCGCAACAGGTTTAGGAAGGATAACACCGGATATGTCAGAAGCATTTACCACCACCGTACTAGCTACCAGATGTTGCATGGATTCTTCTACATCCACCCATGGTCCACCAGTTCCAGCCCATCCCGGTCCGGTGGCAATGGATAAACGCACTCCTAACCTTTCGCTTTCTGAAACCATATGTTTAAATATGTCCATCCATTCCGGACTGAGCATATCAACTTTTCCACGAGGAACTCCAGCATTTACTTCAAGAAAGATTGCATGAGAAATTCCCACCTGAACCATTGATTCCAAATCTTTCGTTATCCCTTCCTTCGAAAGATTTCCATCCATAAAGTACCAATAAACTCCCGGATTCGCACCTTTAGGAGGTGATTTAAATCCTTCTTCTAATGTATCTCCAATAAATCTTACACTAGAGTCACATTGTACATTAACAAATGCAAGAATAAGAAGAGCTATAACCCCTCCCCAATATTTATTTTTCATTTGATAATTCATTTAAATCCACAAATACCCGTTTAACCGCTTCCAAATAGCCGTACCCAAACATATCACAAGGCATCAAATAGCTAGTTTCTGTCCATTCATTCCAACTATTTATCGTTATCAATGGCTTTTGTTTCGGATGCCGGTCGGCAAAAGCTTTAGCACGACGAAGTGCTTTTTCAAAATTTTCGGGTGTATTATTCTTCACAACTGCACTTACACCTGTACGGGGACTATTATCCCATCCCACACTTATATGAGGATAATAAGTAAAGTCATAAGAAGAATCAATGCGTTCCCATTCTTTTTCAACCGCATCCATAATGACATTATAATCTTCATTTACATTCGTAAAATGGGCAAACTGATAATGAGTACCGCTAGTGAATCCTAATTTCTTTACGAATGAATTCTCCGGATTCGTTGTTTTTCCAGCATCGAACCCACTATAGTTCATATTAATGGACCACATCGTTATCTGCAACTCTAGTCCGGGAAACCCTGCCTTTTTCGTTTCCTTCTTAAACCATTCCAAAGCATCTGCTGTTTCTTCGACTCCTCCCAAACCTGCTATTAACTGTGGTATATCATAAATCATAAAAACAGGTTTTCCGTCTATCTTATAATATTGAGGATGTTTGAAATATTTCTCGATATTACGTTTGCAGATCTTTTCAAACTCCTGACGGTCCACTTTGCCGGTCCAGATCACATTATCTTCTTTGACTCTGGCCAGGCGGGTATCCCAGACATTCACCACATCATGGTTTGCCCACATCAGGTAGAACTGCATTTTATCCACATTATCAGCTTTGAGGAAACCATTATCCAAAGTCGTCTCCATAAACGGACGACCGTCATACCAATACCAGTCAAAAATAAAAACATTTACACCATGCTTTGTTGCCTGTTCTATCTCCATCGACATAACCGAAGGATCTGCTTCATTAATATATCCCCACAAAGGTTTGCGGTCCCAATAATGTCCGGGATTTCTCTTTTGCATTGTCATAACAGTCTCCCACTCACCTATTCCCATCGGCCAGAACGGACGTAAACGCGGATCGTCAGAAGCATACGCCGGATAGAGAAATGCTGCGATATCATACTTCTGCTTCTTTCCTTGTCCAAACAAAAGGATCGAGCAACACAAAAACACAAATAATAAACACAATCGATTTTTCATATTTTCTATTCTTTATTAAAAACACTTTTTACAGCTTCCAGATAGGACATTCCGTTTTTCGTATCGGGTTCCAGATAACTACCTTCCGTCCATTCATTCCAACAATTGATATTTAAAATACGCGGGCCATCAGGGTCTGCCAATAATCTATCCCGGGTCATTTGTAAAGCTTTTTTGAAATTTGCCGGAGTATTATTCGACATCGTGTTCGTATAAGGATAGCCATAATTACTACCACTCCACTCCTTCTCCTGATTCGTTCTCGGACTTGGATCCCATCCCATAGTTACATTCGGATAATAAGGAACTCCATAATCTTTCACGGCATTATCCCAATGTTCCAGGTATTTATCCCTGACATAATTAAAATCGGTTTCAACCTGCGGCAATCCGACATGATGAATCCAGACATAAGAAGTCGCAGAATCGAACTTCAACTTTTCTAATAATTCTCTATTGTTCAGCGGAGCATCCTGACCGGGCAAAATTGCCGTACTCCAAGCTACCAAATTCCAATGTATCCCCTTCAATCCGGCATCAATAGCTTTCCGATCTAATTTTTTCATTTCTTTTATCGTAGCTTCCAAAGAACCGAAACTATTAATAAAATTTTGAATATCATAAATAGAGAAATAAGCCTTCCCATCTATCAACCAATAATTTGACTTAGTAAAATATTGCTCGATCAAATTATCACCAATACGATCGAACATTTCAGAGGTAACCTTTCCGTTATATAAATAATCATGTTTATCACCAGCAGTATAAGGATATAATTCCATCCAGTCGTGGTTTGCCCACATAAGAGCAAATTTAATGGAATCAGTATTCGATGCGTGAAGAAAACCTTCATCCAGACAACGGTTTAAAAAAGGTTTCCCCTCATAGGTATACCAATCGAAAATAAACACATCGATACCATGCGTCGATGCAGCCTGTATTTTCTGCTCCATCACTTTGGGGTCTTTTTCGTCAGTATATCCCCATGCTGGTACTTTAGGCTGATAATGACCATCAAAGCGAGGTTTGGCATGCTTTACCAACTCCCATTCCGACCAGTTTTCAAAATGCTGACGGCTAATACGCAAATCGGTAGTATCACGTGTATGATAATTAGGGAAATAATAGCACGCTACTGTAATTTCATCACTTACATCTTTCGCCTGACTCATACCCGTTGCAGTAAAAGCCAGCATAATCAAACAAATAATTACTTTTAGATTCATATCTTATTTTTTCTTTCATAAAAACGATCAGTCCAGATCCATTACCTGAAACTGACCGTTTTTATTAAATTTATTTATATCCTGGATTTTCTACCATATTAGGATTGCTAGACGTTCTGCTCAAAGTTATAGGCAAATAATAATTTTCCTCTTTGAACAACGGTGTAGAAACACTTCCGTCGATATTATCCAGAATTTCCAGTTTATATTTTTTCTCATCATCTGTATAACTAGAATAGTCTAATATATATCGAAGACCAGAAAAACTTCTTGATAATTCAGTGGTTGCAGTTCTCCAACGTCTGACATCCCAATACCGGTGTCCTTCAAATGCCAGTTCGACTTTTCTTTCATGACGTATCTTATCCTGGCTGATCTCTTTCAGCGAGGCAATTCCGGCACGTTCCCGTATCTGATTGATAGCATCCAAAGCTTCACCATTCTTACCTAATTCATAAGCAGCTTCCGCTAAATTCAGTAAGGTTTCCGCATAACGGAATAATAAGAAATCCTGGGAAGAAGTAGCCCATGCAGACTCTGTTCCTGCCATATTATCATGAGATTCATCCAAATATTTCATTACACCAAAACAAGTACCTTCCAGATCCTGATCGCCTGTACATAACACTCCCTTGTAAGAATCCTTCGTCATAATCGTCCCATCCGGTAAAAGCAAGCCATTATGGTAGTCCACAAAGCTACCTTTCCACGGAGTTTCCTGTGTATATATCGTTGCAAAGAAACGAGGATCCTTTTTCCCCCACAACTTATCCATAGTCCACAGACCATTCTCCACTTCTGAACGGTTCAGTTTTCCGGGAGTACCATCCACATACTCAAAATCTTCCACTAACTCCAGATAAGGACCGTCCAGGTTACCTCTGTTCCAACCCTGGGGACGAGGACACTGAAAGAAATCAACAGCCCATCCATTTCCACCTGTTATCAAACCGTTTGAACTATCGTGTCTTTTTGCAAAGATAACCTCACTATTATTTTTAACTAAAAATATATTTTTAAAGTTTGTTACTTTATCCGCATCCTGATCATATAAAGCAAATTTTCCGCTATTTATGATCTCCTTGGAAGCATCATAAGATATCTGATAAAAATCCTTTGCCTTTTCTGCAGGGATTCCCACTACTCCATCCAATTGCACCTTACCGAACTGTGCAATACTTGCAGCGTATAAAGCTGCCCGCGACTTCAAAGCCAAAGCAGCATATTTCGTTGCACGTCCCAGGTTTCCGCTTCCGGCCTCTTCCGGCAATTCATTAGCTATTTCACTTGTTTCAGATATAATAAAATTATAGACGGCTTCTTCCGTATCCCGTTTAGGATATAATTCTTCCTCCGGATCAGTCAACTGCTGCGCTTTCAAAATCAAGGGAACACCACCATAACGTTTTGCCATGGCAAAATAAGAAAAAGCTCTCAAAAAACGAGCTTCTGCAACTCGAGTACCTTTAAGATCCTGATTTAACGGAGATTCCGGGACTTTTTCTATAAATTCATTGATTTTACGGATAGGATCATATCCCCACCAGTCCAACAAACCACCATCAATTTTTAGTCCGCCAAACTTATAATTATATCCGGTCATAGCTTCTCCCCAATCTCTCCATTGAGACAAACATTCATCAGAAACATGGTTCACAACGAATGCAGGGAAATAGCCATCACCTTGCCAACCTGCACCACCACTTTCATTTCCAAAATAAGACATGTGATAGTAACATTGAACTAAATAAGCTTCAATCAAAGCTTCATCATTCCATACAGCTTCATCAGAGATGATATCTAATGGAGTTTTGTCCAGAACATCTGAACAGGAAACAAAAGATGAAGCGATTATCATTAATGACAAAAATATTTTTTTCATACGATTAGACTTTTTATTAGAATGACAAATTAACACCTACAGAAAGAGTTTTTTGTTGAGGATAATAATATCCGCCTTGTCCGGAAGGGGCCTCCGGGTCAATATGATATTTTCTTAACTTATCGAATGTCAACAAATTGGTACCTGCAAAATAGACTCTGCATTGCTTTATAAATAATTTCGTACAAAGCTCTTTGGGCAAATTATATCCAATAGCCAACGATTTCAGACGTAAATAACCTGCTTTTTTATAAAAATAATCAGATGTATAACCATTGGTAGCAGCACCACCTAAACGAGGATAAAGAGCATCAGATACATTATTTTGTTCACACCAACGAAGATCATACAGCTCCTGTGGGAATGTTAATGTATTATGCCATAATGTGATATTGCTGTTATATCCGAAAGCACCCTGGAAAAGAGCCGCAAAATCAAAATCTTTATATTTCAGATCGACATTCAGTCCATACATCCAATGAGGCATCGTTCCTTTACCTATCTCAACCTGGTCTTTCCAGTCCAACACTTTATCGCCGTTTACATCTACATAGCGAATATCTCCCGGCCGTAAAGATGCATTTTGCTTATTATCCTGATCAAAACCCAAATTATCAATTTCTTCCTGAGAAGTAAACAATCCGTCCGATACGTATCCAAATTGTCTGTCTATCCATTGTCCGGACTTCTGATTTATCCTTTTCTGGTCAGGATCTGTATACATCTGCTCTTCATAATGATCCCATTTTGCTCTGGACCACGAAATATTACCGCTGATGTTATAGCTGAAATCTTTAAAGTTTTTTGAACTACCGACAATAAATTCAAAACCTCTATCTGTCATACTATTAAGATTCTCATCAGGAAAACTAGCACCAAATGTAGGAGACAAACTCATAGAGCGTTTAGCCGGGATACCTGATCTCTTCCGGTAGAAAACATCCCCTTCTCCATAAATCAACTGATTCAGGAATGAATAATTCAGACCGACATTCCATATTTCAAATTTTTCCCAGGACAAAATAGGATTAGCCAAGCCTGTTGTCACAATACCGGACATACTTTTATCTCCCAACAGATAATATCCATTCAGCTTATAACCGGATAGATACTGGAAGTTACCCACAGCATCATTACCTGAACGTCCGTAACTTGCCCTAACCTTTAAGTCATCCAATACAGATTTAGCATTTTCCATAAAGGATTCCTCTGTGATTCTCCACCCTAATGAAGCACTCGGGAAAAAGCCCCATCTGTGTCCGGGAGCAAACTTAGCCGAGGCATCCGCTCTTAATGTTGTTTCCAACAAATATTTATTCTTATAGGAATAATTGAATCTTCCGACAAAACTCTTACGTCCCATCTCCGATGAGGCTCCGTCATTTTTCATTGTTTCAGTATTACCGACAAATAATTCCTCAATGGAAGGAGTCAGCATATCTTCTCTACTTGCTGACATCCAGTTTCCCGAATAATCAATCGCTTCATACAGAGCCAAAACAGACAAGGTATGATCTTCTGCCAACGTATTATCATAATTAACAGAGAACTGCCTGGTCAGCATCTTACTCCGATCATCCCGTTGTGATAATTGGGCCGAATTTCCCAATCCTCCTGCACTGATATATGTATCACTCGCCACATCATATCTATAAAAGGAAGATGGTCTGTTAAATCTCTTCTGGAATTTAATATCGTCATAATAATTAACAAAGAATTTAGCAGAGAGTCCCTTTACCCATTTAATATTATATTTTAAAGCGATTGTACCGGTTAAAGTAAGCTTTTCATCTTTGGTATATCCGGATAAATCAGTATTGGATGTAACATGTGCACCCCCTGTTCCCTTTCCATCAGCATAAGAGATTCTCGTCGGATCTGGCAAATGAGCCGGATAAATAGGCAACGTATTCCAAAAATCCTGCCAAACCGTATTTTCCCCTGCGGACTGGCCACGAACTGTCGTCATATTATCAGATTTTATGAAAGACAAGTCCAACTGCAACGATAGCTGATCTGTGATGTTGGCATCGATATTCGACTGTAAATTATAACGCTTATAATCTCCACCATTATTTTTCCAAATAGATTCCTGGCCTAAATAGCCCAAAAAACCATAATATTTAATCTTCTCACTACCTCCGCGTACCGATATATTATGCTGGTTCAACGGAGACCAGTTTCTGATCAATTCGTTATACCAATCTGTATTTACATACTGCGGATCCGTACCGTCATAGAACTTCTGTATCTGTTCTTCCGTATAGGGAGCAGTCGATTCCGGTTTACCGGACTGAAGCCACTCTTCCCGTTTCAAAGTAGCATAATCACCCGAAGATACAGGTTTAGGCATAGTAGTAATACCTTGAAAAGTAATGGATGAATTAATAGCAATGGTCGGCTTTTGGACAACACCTCTCTTTGTGGTTACCAAAATAACACCATTACCGGCACGAGCTCCATAAATTGAAGCGGAACCATCTTTCAATATACTGATAGACTCGATCTGATTCGGATCGACCCGGTTAAAATCAGTTTCTATTCCGTCCACGATCCAAATAGCATTATCCGCAAATCCACGCACTTTTATAGTTGCCTGGTCCGCCCCAGGTTGTCCGCTTGCCTGCTGAGAGACTAATCCGGGTAATCTACCACCTAAACTATTTATAGTACTGGAAACCGGAGCAACGGTCATTTCTTCGCTTTTAACCGTTGCGATAGATCCTGTCAAGTTTCCTTTTTTCTGTGTACCATATCCGACAACTACCACTTCATCCAATGTTTTGGTATCTTCTTTTAATGTAACAGCCAACGACTGTTCATTACCAATCTTTATTTCAGATGAAAGATAGCCGATATAAGAGATCTCCAGCAAGTCTCCCTTTTCTACATTTAAAGAAAAATGTCCGTCTATATCCGTTACAGCACCATTGGTCGTTCCTTTGACCATTACATTTGCTCCGATAATAGGGATACCCGCAGCATCGACCACCGTCCCTGTAATCTTCTTCCCTTTTTGGGATATAATAGGATTTGACGATTTTACAGACAACACAATTCGATTTTCCACAACTGAATAACCGACATTGGTCCCGGAAAAAACGGTATCCAGTATTTTAAATATATCAGCATCATCGACAGATACCGATACTTTACGATTCAAATCGACATGACGATTGTTATAAAAGAAAGAAAAATTACTTTTAGCTTCTATCTGTTCCAAGACTTCCTGCACTGTTTGATTTTTAGTATCCAAACTAATCCGGGCAGTTTGTGCATAGCTACCAGAGGCATGTAGTAAGCTAATTGAACTTATCAAAAAGACAAAAAACAGTTTCATAACCAATGGAATCTTTTTTAAGGTTAACCCAAGTGACTTTGTCACCCATAGAAATTGGGTAATAGATAATTTTTGCATAACTTTGTGTACTTTTTTTAAGGAAAAAATGATTTGAAACGAACCTGTCGCCAAACAGGTTTCTCTCAGTTAGTTCATTTCATTCGGATGAATACGCCAATATTTATCCGAATGTTTTTGTTTCAAGGGGGTCCGTTTGCCATACGCTTCTGTTTTTAATAGATTTCTACTTTACTTTTCCTATCCAATTGATTTTCCGACGGAATATAACGCCACTTAATTCCGGAAGAAGCATTGAATATGTCTAATATCTGTTCCAATCGATGATTGGTAAACGATCCGGTATAAAAGTCTTTTACATATTTATTATTCGACACTACAAAATCTACATTAAACCTTTTTGTCAACATACGTAAAGCCTCTTCAAACGGAGTTTTCCTGAAAATAATCATTCCATTCTTCCAGGATATTTCAGCTTCTCCATTTGTCTGATATATGCTCGCCCGGTCTGCTTGTATATTATAAACCAGCTTTTCCCCCGGCTTCATATTCACCTGTCCGGACCTGGAAATAAAAGCGACTTTACCACTGATCAATGTGGTCGAAACAATAGAATCCCACTTAAAAGCCTCCATATTAAAAGAAGTTCCCAATACTTCGACCCTGGCATTGTGAGGAGTCGTTACAACAAACCGTTTTTCCGGATTTTTTACAACTTCAAAGAAAGCCTCACCTTCCAACCGGACCGAACGGAGATCCCCATCGAACGTTTCCGGATATACCAGCGACGACTCGGAATTTAGATTCACCTTTGTGCCGTCCGGTAATGTCAGGCTGGTTGTCATTCCCGGATTTGTCCGGACTTCCAACATACGGATATCCCGCTTTTCAGGAATAAGAACTTCCAACAGATAAGCAGCCAACAACGGAATAAATAATATCGCAGCAACCCTCTGTCCCCACATAAACAGCGTCTTCAGCTGACTTCTTCGGATACGCCCGTCGACTTTATCCAAAGCATTATCTGTATTTACCTGATCCATGATAGCAATAGTATCCGAAGCCAGGTATATCAGTTGTATCTGCTGAGCAATTTTATAATGTTCTTCAGATTGACGAATCCAGATTTCAACTTTCTCTTTCTCCTCTGCTGAAACATTTCCGTCACAATAGCGGGGAAGTAGCTCCTCTACAATATTTATATTATTCTCGCTCATTTAATCTCCTTTTATTATTATGACAGGTGAGATCAGATGAGTTCCTAAACAGAAATTGACTTTTTTCAAAAAAAAATTATGATATTTGCTCTTAGATAAGAAAAACATATGAAAGGGAGTATATATAAAGAGCAATACCAGAATGATAATCTTCTTTTGTCAGCTTTACGTCAATCGGACAGGGAAGCATATACCTTCTTATTCCGGAAATATTACCCAATGCTGTGTGCCTATTGCCACAAGTTTATTTCTTTAGAAGATTCAGAAGAGATCGTTCAGGATGTTCTGTTCTGGTTATGGGAATCCCGCAAAGAGCTGGTTATAGAAAAGTCACTCAGCCAATATCTATTCAAGATTATATATAATAGAGCCATCAATAAAATAGCCAGTCTACAGGCAAAAAACAAAGCTGATACCATTTTCTTTGAGCAAATGCAGGAAATGTTACAGGACACCGATTACTACCAGATTACCGAGCTAAGAGAATTGCTCAAAAAAGCTATTAACAAACTACCGGACAGCTACCGGCAGGCATTCGTCATGCACAGGTTCCAGCACATGAGCTACAAGGAGATAGCTGAACAGGCAGGAGTTTCCAGTAAAACTATAGACTACCGGATCCAGCAGGCTCTAAAGATTTTACGCAAAGAATTAAAGGATTATCTACCTCTTCTATACTTTATTCATTTGGTCTGAAGCTATATCATACCGATATATTCTTATTTTTCCCGATTATTCGTACCTTTGTTCTAACAATACAAAAGGAGCATTCATGTATTTCAAAAATATAATCGGTCAGGAAGAAATAAAGAAACAACTTATCCATTCAGCACAAACAGGTGTTGTTCCACATGCCCAGCTATTTACAGAACAGGGAGGTGCAGGAGCTTTTCCTCTGGCACTGGCATATGCCCGTTACCTGAATTGTACTCACCGGACAGAGACTGATGCTTGCGGGACATGTCCGTCCTGCCTGAAATACAATGAACTGGCACATCCGGATTTACATTTTGTCTTTCCTATCGTTGCCAAGAAAGAAAAGAAAAAAGAAGTGTGCGACGATTATCTGACCGAGTGGCGCGGGTTCCTGAAAGACCGTCCCTATTTCAATATAGACGGCTGGCTCGATTATATAGATGCCGGTAACTCACAGGCTATCATCTATTCAAAGGAAAGCGACGAGATTATCCGTAAACTGAACTTGAAAATATATGAAGCGACTTACCGTATCTTATTGGTCTGGTTACCCGAAAAACTACATCCGACCTGTGCTAACAAACTTCTGAAAGTTATCGAGGAACCTCCTTTAAATACAGTTATCCTGATGGTCTCGGAAATACCCGACCAGGTATTGGGAACAATTCTCTCACGGGCACAACGGATTAATGTCCGTTCCATCCATCCCGAAGCGATAACAACAGCTATGATGATGCAATTCGGTTTGGCAGCCGACGATGCCAAACATGTTGCCCATCTGGCCAATGGCAATTACCTGAAGGCAGTAGAAGCGATCAGCCTCAGCGAAGAGAACAGCTTCTATCTGGAACAGTTTAAAACGATGATGCGTAATTCCTGGGCACGAAATGTAAAAGGAATGAAAGCAATGGGAGATATTCTGGCCGGTATCGGACGGGAACGGCAAAAGAACTTCCTCCAATATTGCCAGCATTTGATACGCGAAAACTTTATGTATCGTTTTCAGTCTCCGGATTTGAATTATATGAATATGGACGAAGCTGGTTTTGCCGTCAAGTTTGCCCCTTTCGTCAACGAACGGAATGTATTCGATATAATGGAAGAACTGGCTAAAGCAGAACGCCATATAACACAGAATGTAAATGCTAAAATGGTTTTCTTTGACTTGTCGTTACGATTGACAGTTTTGATAAAGCGGTAAATAAAACTTACCACCATATCTGCCGTCCATTTTCAAAAGTAAAAATACGTTCTTGTTTTCCTCTTGTTCGATTACTCAACAGTAATAGAACATTATCCGGAACAAAGTCAAAACATAAATATTTATCTTTTGCTTTCTTTATTCCTAAAGACTTCCATCCTGTCCGATCCCAATATTGCAATTCATAAACGTCTCCGTAATGTACCGCATTATCATCACTTCTTGGCAAACAACGTACACGATCTATTGTAACAGCTTTCCCCATATCTAACCCAATCCATGCACTATCCGGTTGTTCTGCATGAAAAAATGTCAAATAATCTCCATCAAAAGCCTTCTCCCTGACCATATCCGGATTGTTCTGATATATCTTATCCGTTCCAATAATTTTACCTGAAGCGATGCTATCCTTATCTTTTTCAAAAAACTGTAACTCTGCAATATTACAATAACTGTTCTTTTCCGAAAGATAACGCCAATAACGATATTCTTGATCAGGATTCAGTTTTATCAAGTCAGGATAAGCAAAATCTTTTATTTTGTATAACAGCTGATACTGACCAAAATCTTTATCATTAGAAGCCTGGATCTCACCTCCCACCATTCTATATTCAATATCTACCAGAGCTACACTTTTAGGATACTTACGACATAAACAAATATTTCTTCTACTTGCTGTATCCGCAATAAAGTATTTTAGGTCTCCATTTTTTTCGACGAGAAACGGATAAGAAACCGGAACTAAAGTACTTCCATTATACCCTAATACCAAATAGATAATATTCCTACCTACATTTTGAAATTCACCCCCACCACCTTTACAAACACCCAAATCCACAACATTCCATGACCGATTATCAAAAACAGCTAAATAAACATATTTATCTTTTAAATGAGTTTTTACTAATTGGACAGATAAATTACTCGTTTGTACATATTCATTTGTAACATCCTTTTCAAAAACTTCGAAAAAAGGATGTTTATAGGTTGCTTCATTCAAATAGCAAACAACCCTCTCATTAGCTGTATAAGTAATTCTATATACCTTTGGAATAGATTCATATGGAAAAAATAGATCCCCTGGATTAGAACTAAGACCAAAACTGAATGGCAAATAATTTCCATTATCGCTTAAAAGCGTATACCATGCATGTGCTCCCTCCTTTCCTCCCCATTGGGGAATATAATCCATAGTAACAGGAAGTCCATGGCTTCTCATTACCATTGTTGCCAACAAAGCAGATCCAAAACAATCTTCATAAGCGACTTTATAAATTGATGAATTCAAAAAAGGTAATCCTACAGGCTTTTTAGTTTCAGCTTCTTTTGTTCCCGAAAATGAAGCATTTATATCCACATTTATTTGGGAAGCAACAAAATAGGAAGAGTTATCAGATTGATCATAACCCAGTTTAGATTTTAATTTTTTATCAAACCGCACAGATAAAGTATCCCGCCATGCATCCAATTGCTGATATTCAAAACACTTATAGGGTAGTATCAATTCACAAAACTGTTCAAAATCAACTTGCTTAACGAGCCGTCCATTTCCCCACAAATCAAAAGCCTGATCAATATTACGTATAAGATAATCAGCAGTAACTATCTTTATATCTTCTTCTTCCTGAAAAGAGACTTTCGAGTAGTTACGAGTGATTTTTTTTATTTCCTCATTCTTGACATCAACAGTCGTATCTGTATTTATAATTGATTCCAGCTCTTTATAATAATTTTCTATCTCATCCCCTATATAAGAACGATGTCCCGGCATATTCTCAATAAGAAAAATAGCTGCTTTCAACTTCAAAGGATTAGGATCATTTTTATAATACTCAAGTACTTTCTCCAACTCAGATCTATTCTCTTCTGCCAGAGATAAAGCCTGATCCAATTTATCAATTGAATGACACGAGATAAATACAGTTATTAGTAAAAAACTAATAAATAATGCTTTAGAGTCCTTTTTGAACATATTCTATCATTTCGTTTTTTATTCTTTGAACTTTAAAAGAAGATATCTTCACTTTTTTATGGATAATCTTTTCAGCAAGATTATACGCCTTTTCCTTTTGACCAATCCGATCATACAAATGTACTAACTGATATAAAGGAATAAAACGATTCGGACACATATTTGAAGCCAATACAAAACATTCCTCTGCCTTTTCAAATTTTTCTTTCTGCAGATAACAGTCTGCTAATAAAAGCTGTACATCATAATCATTCCAATAATGAGTACACTTATTTAATATAATATTACTTATTTCATAACTTTCCACTCTATTTAATATTGCCCCATAGTTATAAAGAAACGCAGGATCCCCATTCCATTCAAAATATAATTTCTCATAACTATTAAGTAATAACTCCTTATTCCTAAATTTATTTTTTTGTACTAAATTTCCCCAAAGTCTTTCAAATCGTATATCATTTACCAAAACAGCGCTAATAATACCAATCAACATAATGCTAACAACTTTACCTAAAACATTAATAGAAATACTAAAAACCTCTTTTGTTTTAATATTAGCTAAACTATATGCTAAAAGAACTAGAACAAATGGATAACGTAACGGATAGGAAAAACAAGCAAATATTCCAACTGAGAGCAAACATATATGTGATATAGTTATTCGTCTCGAAGATTTTATTATAACTAACAATATTAAAATTACTAATATTAATCCTATAATACCGTATTCTATAGTTAAAAACAAATATTCATTGAATGGATGAATAACATTATCTGCCAACATAGAGTATAGAGTATTAGAGTTTTTTTGAAAATAATCAGCTTGATACAACATATAGTTACTCATAAATCCACCTGTACCATACCCAAATATAGGTTTATTAAGTATCATAATACAAGAATTTTTCCATATAAAAAACCTTCCTATAATAGAATCTATTTTCAAAATTAATAGTCCCATTATTATAATAAATAATATAAGAAATAGTGGTAAAATAAGTTTTTTACGATTCACTAAAATATTACAACATTCATCCTTAAAGTATACAACAAAAATAGTAAATACTGCTATAACTCCAGTTCTTGAACCAGATAAAATTATAGATATAACAATAATAGTTAAAAGAAATAGTTCAATATAATTCTTCTCTCCTTTCTTACTTACCACAGACAAGCAGAATGGAATCCCAGTAGAAAGACAAGCAGAAAAACCTGCAGGATTATCAAAACTACCAACTAGATTAAATGAGCCATAAATATGAAACACCTCCATACATTGTATCAGACCAAAACAAGCTTGAATAAAACATACACAAAGTATGATAAAATTTATACTTTGATGAGAACCTATAGGAAGTTGCTTAAAAGAAAGATAAAATAGAATAAAAACAATAACTGATAATACATATATTCTGTTTTGTTCTAACGAAATTAAACACATATGAATGAGTAAATAGTATATAAAGATAATAGTCATTATAACTATTTTGTCAAGAGATATAATTATTTCTTTTATCACAAACAAAGTTATCAAGAAGTAGAATATACCCCCAGCTACAAAAGCATACCACTTCGAGAGTATACTGACCTCAACAAATCCTTTAAATGATAAAAACATTATACAAAATAGAACAAAAGTGATAGTTACATTCAAAACTATATCTTTTTTATTAACTCCTACAAAATATTTATTTATAAACACTTTAATACAAATGGCAAATTATACAAATTTTACTATTCTTCTCAATCACTAACAAATATTTAAACATCCAAAATAAAACAAATATTATCATACTATAAATCTCATATACATTATTTACCGCAACTAACTTGACATATATTATATATTATAATATATTTTCATCTTTCAAAATTTTTTCAAGTACTAGAAAACGTTCCAAACGTTCCTTATTAATTTTTTTAATATCTTCTTTACCAGCAAGGATAGTTTTGGAAAAAATTTTCCTCTTTTCTTTAAGGTCTGAACTTTTATTTATTTCTTTAACCTCTAACTTAATTACATCATTCAATTCTAGTTCAGATTCAAGCCAACAGTATGAGATCATATCTTGGTCAAGTCCAGATACTTGTATATAACATTTACCATATCTATTATAGATACAAACATTTATACTAATATCATGTCCTAATGCAATATCTATTATCTCTTTGCCTAACAATATTTCAATTCCTTTCATTACAGCAATCCTTCCTTTTCTAAATCCTGTTTCAACATCTTATACTCTTTGAGAAGTTCTTGTCTATCAATCACATCAACACTAAATGGTGAATTCTCATCAATATCTAAAACTGTTACTTTTATCTTATCCTCAGGGTTAAGTTTTGACTGAATCCAATTAACAGATGCAAAATTACTATAGTCTACACCACAAACAGATATTCGATTATAGACATCAATATTAATTACCACCACCCCTGCTTCAAGCCCAGCTTTAACATTTTCATCATTAATACATATATCAAATCCTTTCATTTTATATAAATTTTAGTTTAACGGACATCCAGTTTGATTCCAATAACCATTTCGTTTACAAAATTGAAGGCAATCTTGACAATTCATTCGTATCCAATCATATTGAATTACATAATATCTATCAACAAAAAACTTGGAATAAAAAATATACTTCCAAATATTGCAATAATAAATAATAACAAATTCAAATATTTAATTTGATCTTTCATCTTTCTGTTACAAACAATATATAGTAAATTATTTTCATGAAACTATTTTTATTCGGTATAATCAACAATTATATACTATAATAAAGTAATACTGTATATATAAATAAGGATAACAGAATCAATGTCATAATTAACACATATATAGCTTTATATATCTGTTTACTTTTATACATTATAAGTATTTGTTTTCCATGAACAATAGCTATATATAGTGTAATTACCATTAAAATAGGAGGAAGATATGTCATAAACCTATCACTACCATATAACAACTGCCTACCATCTGTAATTATATAACTAACAAACATATAAACAACTAATAACAATGAAAAAATCAGATTTATATACTTATTCATTTTCATCATATTTATACATTTAGCAACCCCTCACACAAACATCATAACTGTCATGTGCATAATCTCTAGCAGCTGCTATTCCAAATTCAGCCCCCCACCAGGTAGTAACACTAGCTCCTGCAATTGCTAAGCATGTTGCAATATTAAAAGCTGTTGCACAATAAGTTATCATATCCGCTGCTTTTCTTTGCTCTGCACAACGTCTAACACAATCATTGCCATTAGTTCAACCACAACTCTCTAATCATCAAAAAATAACCATATCCAGTAAGAGTATATAATTTACAAACCCTATAATCAATAGTAATCAATATTACGTCAGTTACTATTGACCACCAGATTTCATTATTGTCTGTGAACTGTCGTTCCAGTTGACCCAGTCCCTCCTCCAGATATCTTAAAACCATTTCCATTCCATCCAATCGATACTGAACAAGCTGCACCATAAGCATATGCCCAAGCAAATTCATGATATGTTGAAATATTGATCTGACCACTAATTGTTCTTACATCAGCACTACAGGACCATCCAAAAGCAGAATCATGACTTGATCTTAATTTTCGATCATATAAGACCCCTGCATTAAAATATGAATTACAGCTAATGCTATATGAAAAAACCGTCTGACCATAATAATTACGTCCCGAATCTGACTGGCTAAACTGCCGTACTACAGGACCTTCAGATTCAGATTTCGTTTTAACAAATGGTACATTCAATTCTATCTCTTTATCTTTTTGCTCTAATTTAGAGCTTTTTTCAATAATATAAATTCCTATATTATCATAAATAAGACCACCATGTTCATTCGAGACTATTGCTGTGGAATAAAAAGTATCTCCCTTGTAAGTCCATTCTAACTCTAATAATTCCATTCCTATCATAATAGAAGTTTGTAGTTGGGATTTGAGATATGAAAATGGATCTTCGCTACTTAATGTTTTCACAGATTGCCTTACCATCCCTATCGGAATAATCTCAAAATTTGAAAAATTTAAATCTGTATACTGAACAATTGCCGAATTATCTGAAAGTAATTCTTCAATTATTACAGGAATATCGACTTCTCTATCAATTTTACCCTTGTACGTATACCCCTGAAAACTAATCCCCTGAAAACTTGTTTTTGTTTTTAGATCATTGTTCTTTTGGGCATATTCTAACTGTTTCTGCCAAGTCTTTGGCTGGGCTAATAAATCAGAGACAGCCGATTCCTCATCTGGCAAAATAGCATTACTACAAGAAAATAGTAATAAAACAGCACTTAATAATAAATAGTTTTTTTTCATTTTGAATCAATTAAAATTAAAACAATAAGAATACTCTATAAACATCATTCATTTAAAGTAAATTTATTTTCAAAAATCAACACACATCAAATCACCATTTTTTTCATTACAAATAAACAATAAAAAAATCTAATTATAACATTTCATCGATAGACAAAGTCATCACATCATTACACCATAGAACACTATTAATCAATTTATTAGTCATACAACAAAAAAGAAAAACATAGACAATGAAGAATAAATATCTAATAGACCAATATATTAGCAAACAATAATACTGAAAGAATTAGATTTACTATTTCCATCTATAACATATCCTTATCTTTTTATAACGCTATCAACTAAAAAGTCAATAAATATGACTCCAAAGACATGTGATTAAGTATTTTATTAACATTCCCTGCATCAATTTTTTTCTTAATCCTAAACTTGCAGGTAGATACAGAGGATGGCGATATTCCCATTAATGAAGCAATATGCAAACGATCTACTTTTAGTTTTATTAAACAACATATTCTCAAATCATTATGAGAAAGATTTGGATAATGCTTACTTAGTCGCACAAGAAAATCATCAAAAATATAGTTTGTCCAACGCTCTATATAAGGCCATTCTTCTGTACTTATATATGCCACCTTGTCTCTTTTGGAACCGAAGAATCCCCAAAACCACAATACCCGTTCACGTAATTTGTTTTTCAATATATTATCCATAAGGTTAAACTAAGTTTATAGTTCATATCACATATTTCTTTAATCAAAGAATATCTCATATATTCTGCAAACCGGTTATTATAAACAAATCCGGTGCTAATAGTGATTAAAGTATTACTATTGACACCGGATTAGCAAATGAAAAGGGTAATAAATACCTAATGAATCAAGCCATCACCTGCCGGAGAATAAGCCCCTATTTCACCAATATAAGCATACGATGAACGAGAGTTCGAAGCGACATAATACATGAAATAGCGTGCTTTAACAACATTAGCCGTCCTTGAAAATTGAGGGATATCGACTACATTATCCAAATTGTAAATGCCATAATTCATCCAGCCTGCATCATCTGCATCTGTCGGATCAGCCAACGATTCAGCATAGAATATCTGATGAGTCGGTTGAGCACCACCTGAATCATCCATACGGCGATATACTTCAAAACTCGATATATCAACCACTTCTCCCATATCTACAATAAAATAATGAGGGAAAGGAGCCGTAGGGTTATGCTCCGTATGCCAAGGAGTATTAATATCACCATCGATGGCATTCGTTGCCGGCCATTCAGGGGAAGCTGAAGCTGAGCTGAAACCGACAATCTTCCAATTCGATTTGTCTATCGGACGTTCATAATAAACCGGTATACTTTTAGAAGTAGAAATAAAAGTATCTATAGCATTCTCCTCTGGTAAGAAGCGTGAGTTGTAACTTATATTTCCCTTCAAGTTATACAGAGTTGTCGTAGTAGCATCAGCCGGAACTTCCATGCGAACCGTTTTGTCGGAAGTATCAGTATATTGTAACTCCATGCCAACCGCACCTCTAACTGTTCCTCCCCAATAGATCACCATCGAATCGCCTTCCACATCATAATGGGTAAATTCGGTAGTATAAGTTCGATTAGAAAGACTGTTCTTATAGCTCTCTCCATAAGACGATCCGGTAGCTTCAAACTCTAACGAACGATTACCAAACTTATCAAAGCTGACTAACTGGAACAGATATCCACTTTCTGGCATACCATCGAGCATAATAGGAAAAACACCAGTCTTTCCTCCGATCTCCACATCGACAGAATCTTCATAATTATTCCAATAAACGCGCAAATTTTCTACACGTTGAGCTTTTACATAAACATCTAATTGAATCCGGTTCTCACCAGCCCGGACACCCACGCTATCTACTTTCGCTGCATAAGTAATCTCCCCTTCGTCAAGATACTTGTCAGTAAGCTCATTCATATCCGAACACGACTGGCTGGCAACCACCAACAGCATCAGTAATACAAAATATATTTTATTGAATTTCATAAACTATTCTTTTTATAATTATTGATATAATTCGGATCTGTTGTCTCCAAACACAAACAATTCTCCAATCTGGAAGTTATCACCACCAGCCCAAGTTCTGGTAACCTTGATACGAATCCAACGAACAGGTGGGACATCCAACGGCATAATGAAATTCTCTCCAGATGTAAGGGCAACATCATCATCTTCCGAACTATGCTGACCTAAAGGAAGACCTGAAGGCTTTACAGATTCGAAAGTACCCAATAAGGTCCAACTATCCCAATTACCCGTAGGATCTAGATCTGTAGTACCATAAACTTCAAACTGTTTTAGGTTTCCTTCAGAAAAAATATAGGCATCTCCACGTTGATAGAGTAATAAACGACTGATCTTACCTACCGCTCCTAAATCAATAGTAATCGATTGAGGCCAAACCCCTGTTCCACCTGGCGAACTAAAGCCATTATCACCTGGACCATAAATACCATCCCATATACGAGACATTCCCCAACCTACTCCTTCACCAATATCGTTCGGTAATTTAGCATCGGACCATTTAGTCTTATCAAATGAGGTTTCGAACATAGGTGTCAACTCTTTATAAAGAGTCGGACTGACATTTCCCCAGCGATCTTTTACATAGATTCCAAAATTCATTGGAATTGTATCCAACCCACGAGCAGCTCCACTACCTTCTACAACCGTCGTATAGAATGTTTCCAAAGGTTGATAATCTCCGTATTCATCTTTACGTACTATATGAACAGTGACTTCATCCCGATTTGTATTTGTCCATTGTCCTTGTACACCACCAAAGTCTTGCACTAAATCAAGTGTTTTACCGATTGTTAACACAGGAGGTTCTTCGGGGTTCACTGTTACTTTCACAGGGACAGATTCATTACGACTCCGATCCACTGCTATAAGTGAGACTTCACGTGGTTCGGTATCGCCAAAACCTACTACCTTAATCGTATCATTATAAAGAGAACTTTTAGCCTCAGCGACACCTTCTTTCAAATCATAAAGTGCTTTTACATAAAGTAAATCTTCATCATCCGGCAAAGTATAACTAAGAATAGCCCCTCCGGGAATATTTTTCACACTCACATTCGATACAGCTCCAGGAGCTATAGAATCTAGAGGTTGTTGTCCAACAGGTGACTCACTGCATGACCAGGTGATCAAACCCAGTGTCATAACAGACAGTATAATCTTATTTTTCATATTCATCTTATTATAATGTATTAGATATAAAATTCATTACCATCCGTAATTTTGTATAAGATTCTTATTAGTAATAATATTCGTCTCCCGGATAGGCATAAAATAATCTTTCACCGTTACTTTTACAGGAACCTCGGCCACATTCTGCAATTTATAAAAGTCTTCAGGTGTCTCACCCATAATATTCCATCCCTGAGGTTGAGTATTGTAAGTGTCGATCTCTTTCCAACGACGTACATCCCAGTAACGTTTGGATTCAAACGCAAACTCAATCGTTCTTTCACCGTGAATGATACTACGCAAACCATCTTTCGTTGTTGGTTTAGACGGATCGGTAGAATATTTACTCCATGACTCTACTACACCTTCCAATCCGGCACGTTCACGAACCCGGTCTATGTATTCGTATACTTCTGTCGAAGGACCGGAATATTCATTCAAAGCTTCCGCATAGAGCAAATAAAGATCGGCCAAACGGATAACAGGAAAAGGATAAAATTCTGGAGATGAAATATTATTGGCAGTAATACCGTTTTTATAACTGGCCATTTTCTTAGGAGCGTAACCGGTTATGGAATAGGAACTACCTCCTTGATAACCGGACCAGCCCAAATTCAAAAAGTTGGTATAATTGCATGACTCGAACTCAGTTTTTCCGTTTCCGTAATAGATTCCCTGGTCAAAACCTATACTGGCATAAAAACGAGGTTCACGGTTGTAATGCATATAACAAGTGCGCTGCCCTTCTTTGACTAAATATTTCTCATCTCCGGAAGAAGGTTCGGGACGTAACTCATACCGCTTTGCATACCAAGATTCTTTATTCCATTCCTTATCTTCGTTCATAGGAACCCCATTGGATGTATAAAAACTTTCTACTGTTTTAATTGTCGGAGCCCATTGAGCACTAATAGTATTGATTACTTCTGAATTAACACGTAAAACACGAGGGGTCGCATGATTGGAACGATCATTACATTGACTGTTTGTACCTCCCCATATCAACTCACAGTTCCAACGTTCACAAACGACCTGACGCAACATGGTTTGTATTTGAAATACAGGATCTTGAGTCAATGTGATCGGTTCAATTTCCGTATAAAGTTTCTTACCGACACTATGACAGGATTCTATCGCTTCTTTACAAGCTTCTGCTGCAATTTTCCATTTTTCAGGATCATAAGTCTGATTAAATAAAACTGTTCCGCGATTATCTATCAGTCCCGCCATTTCCGTATTGCCATTAAACAAAGGACTGGCTGCCATAACTAACATCTCTGCACGAACAGCCAAAGCGATCTGTTTGTCTACACGACCTGCCTCAAGACTCATAACCATGTCTTTATAATCCGGCAAATCTGGCAATGCTTCTAAAATCAGATCATTTACATAAGTCACCACATCATCCACTTTATCACGATAAACCGCAACCTGTTCAGGTGAAGCAGAAACCGGAAGGTTTTCATTTATAATAGGTATAGGACCATAACATTTCAACAGATAATAATGATAATATGCCTTTAGGAATTTCACTTCAGCAATCCAACGAATACGTTCAGATTCTTCCAAATCAACCGTACTAGCTATGTTCTCCAGGAAGATATTGCAATCACGGATACCAATGAATAACCCTTTACCACCTTGCAGACCATCCCAAAAATTCAGATAAGGATCATCTAGTTTTTGAAAACCACGTTGCAAATAAGAAGCTGTAAAAGTAGGAAATACATGTGATGCTATCGGATAAAACTGCCATGTCTCGTCTCCCCCGTTAATAGCCGGATCATTAAATAAATCCCCCCACTGCGGACGATAACTGTAACAAGTATATAAAAACTTTTCAGCAGCAGCTCGATTCGTAAAAGCCGACTCAACCGTTGCTACGTTATCCGGAACTAAATCCAGATAACCGTCACACGAGGTTAATACCTGTAGTAATGCTGTAAACATTAATATTTTATAAAATGCTTTCATGTAAACTAATTTATTGATTAATAGAATCAAATAAGACAAAACTCGTTATTACTCTCATTAGAAGGAAATCTGAGCTCCCAAATTGAATACACGCTGAACCGGATAGCCCAAACCATTTCCACCCATTTCAGGATCCCACAATTTGAAAGGACTGAATGTTAGCAGATTCGTACCACTGAAATAGATACGAAGGTTCTTTACAAAGGCTTTTTTAACCACATTGGTCGGAACAGTATATCCAAACTCCAATGATTTCAAACGCAAGAACGAACCATTGCGCATAAACCAGGTAGACGGTTTCTGATTATTCTCTACAGCTTCATAAGATAAACGTGGCCACAAAGCATACAGATTACGATTATCTTCAGACCAGTGATCATCTGCATACGCTTTTAACAAAGCATTCTGTCCGTTGAGGAAAGGTAGAGTTCCGTTATCCGTTGATGTGTCGATCCAGAATGATTCACGAGCCAATCCCTGAAAGAAGAAAGACAAATCCCATTGTTTATATCCTCCGGATAGACCGAAACCATACACAATTTCCGGACTGGTCGGATATCCCATCGGTACCATATCCAATTCGGTAATCTTACCATCGTTATTGATATCTTTATATTTGATATCACCGGCCATATAATTACCAAACTGAGTCGGCGAATTGCGGATATCTTCTTCATCTGCAAACAAACGTTCAGCTACATAACCGAAATTCTGATTTAGGGAAGTCCCCAGTTTAGATTTCCAGGGGGTATCGCTGTAATCCGGTTCTTCATAGGCTGTAAACTCACTGGTCGCATAAGTGAAATTGGCCATCCCCGTCAACCAGGCATCATTATTGATCATGTGGTTATAGTTCAACGACAGATCGATACCACTACTTTTAGCTTTTCCCACATTAGCCATTACATCGGCCTGAAGTCCCATAGTAGTAGGAATAGAAGCACGTGACATTAGAATATTCCAACGAGATTCCATAAAATAATCTGCTTGCAATTCTAACTTATCAAACAATCCTAACTCTACACCCATGTTTGTTTTCCGGGCAGTCTCCCAGGTTATATCTTCGTTCGGATAACGAGAAATCGAAACACCATTCAACGTACGTCCTCCAAAATTCCCGTAGGTACCGAACGACGATTGCTTACCATCGCTATTCATATTTACTTCCGAGATATAGAAAAAGCGGTCTTCAGGTCTACCAATCGCATCGTTACCGGATAATCCGTGAGTAACTTTCAGTTTCAATTTATTAATCGTTTTCTTCAGATCGTCATTCCAGAACGCTTCACTGGAAACAAGCCAACCAAGTCCCATTGAAGGGAAGAAACCAAAACGTTCTTTTTTTGCAAAACGTTCGGAACCGTTATAACCAAAGTTTGCTTCAAGGAAGTAACGCGAATCATAAGCATAAGTAGCACGACCGGCAAAGTTCACATTGCGTGAAGGTAATGAAAGTTGTAATGTATTGGCGTCGGAAGTCAGGGATTGACGAAGTGTGAAAACCAACATAGCACCGACAGCATGCTTTTCATTATAAGTTTGACTCCAGTTAGCTGCTGTTTCAAAATAAGTTGTAGAACTAACAACTTTATTACCGGGAACAAAGTCTAATGTTTCCCGCCCATCCTGTTCGTTAAGAGGTGCTAAAATATAGGTATCTTCCAACTTATTATATGAGCCTATCCTATAAAAGAATGGTATATATTGACGAGAGACATCAAAATAGCCATATCGGTTCGTATTAAACATAGCACGAAGAGACAGCCCTTCCGTGATAAAATCCAGATTCTGCTTCACTTCGAACTGAGCTGCCATCTGAGATGTCTGCGTATCTTTATATCCTTTCAGCATATCCGCGTATGGGTTGTTGTACTGTCCCTTATCTGCATTACCGAATAATATATGTTTGGTATATTGATTGGCTTTATCTGCCGGATAAGAAGGAGCGAATAAAACGGGGTTAGTACGCATAACTTTAGCGAACAGTTGATCGCCACCATCTATCGGTCCGGTATAGTCATCAAATGCGCCACTCAAACGAACGACTGCTTCTGTTGTTTTAGTAACATTGATATTTACATTGGCACGAAGCATATATCGTTTCAGGTTGATATTATTATTGAAACTACTCTTTTTATCGACATTCAATACACCCTTATCCGAAATATAACTACCGGCAATGTAATAGCGAGCTACTTTACCACCACCACTTACGTTAAAGTTGGCACGGTAGTTGAACGTATTTTTCTTGAACAGTTCGTTATACCAGTCCGTAGCCGGATAAGCGTACGGATTCACACCGGCAATCGTATTATCTATCTTCTGTTGCGAATAAGGTAGTGCTCCCATCGGGTTACGTGTCAATACGGCTTCATTATGAAGGCGCATATAAGTTATCGGATCGGCTAATTCCACCATTTTCGTTGGCTGTGACATAGAACCTTCCAATCGGACACTGACCTGTGCAGCCCCTTCCGCTCCTTCTTTCGTTGTAACCAAGATAACGCCATTCGCACCACGAGAACCGTAAAGGGCAGTTGCTGTGGCATCCTTCATAATAGAGAAAGAGGCAATATCGTCCGGTTGAATACGGGATAATTCCGTTGTGGTAACTTCATTATTATCAATAAGAATAAGAGGATCTTTTTTATAACCGAAAGTAGTCACACCACGAATAAAGAACTCGGCATTATCTTTTCCCGGTTCACCACTTCGTTGATAGGCAATCACACCGGCCAAACGACCGGCCATTGCTGTAGTCAGGTTACTGGAAGGAACTTTTAGTTCCGATGGATTCAAAGTAGTAATAGATCCGATAACACTTTCTTTCTTTTGTTTGGCAAAAGCGACAACGGTCACTTCCTCCAGTTCATCTGTTTTAGGTCTCATCGTGATTATAAGATCTTTCTTATCCTTGACCGTTATAATCTGATCTTCCATACCCAAATAAGAAACAGTTAGTTTTTCACCAATCGAAACACTGATCACAAACGATCCGTCGATATCTGTGGCAACACCTCTCGTACCACCTACAAGAACTATATTTGCACCGGGAAGAGGCTCTCCCATATCATCTATTACTTTTCCTTTTAAATTAAAGGTTGTCTGACTTTGATTCGGTATTATCCCACTTGAAGCCGATTTGCCCCTATCTACTCCTATATTAACCGATGCGAAAGATGTTGTATAGCTAAAAGCACATAGAATAGTTAGGGATACAGCTTTTCCTTTTATATTACTGTATATAGATTTATTCATTATATTGATATTAAGTTTAACAATTAAATATGTTAATTATTGATACAATTAAATAGGTTCATTTTATGTCTTCATAAGCAATTATATTAATGTTACTGACTCTTAGTTCTAGTGGAACTATGGTTAATAGCACAAACACAGGAAGAGACTATTCATTGTATTTCAACGCATTAATCATTTTACACATCATTAACACATAAAGATTCAGTTGATCAAGTAATTGTTTTCAGGATAATTTTTGGAACATAATTAAGGATAGTGCCAGTTTTATTATATTAAATATCATTTTTGTAACTTGTGATTTTTATTTAATACGGATATTTGTAACAATTAACAATCCGGATTAAATTAACATAGTTCCACTAGAACTGAGGATACCTTTAAACAACAAATATGAAAATGCGAAAAAATATGGCAATAGGAAATTCCGGTTATATCCGCAAATAGCTTACATTATAAAGAGATGAGCCTTTCTTTTATAATGCAAGAATAACTTTTCCATGCCCGGAGAGGGGAACAAGGGGGATGTTAAAGTTAGTTGGATAAGCACCGGACCATCTATCAGTAGGCTTTGGATAAAATATCTATCCTTTGAAATGTTAAGACCTGACTTTTGAGTTTTAAATAAAGGACTTTTGATTTCAAAATAAGGGACTTTTAATTACAAAACATATATGTTTTGTTCAGGATAAACTTATAGCCTTTTGTTCCTCCAATTTCCCTTCCAGAGATAAAAGAACGAAATCAGCAACATCCCGTTATAAACATGTTCGGTTGTCCAGCAAACAGCGACATCGGCATGCAACCAGATACCGACCAGAAATGTATAAGCCACATACACAAAGATACTAGCCATATCTATCATCAGTGCCGACTGTGTATTCCCGGTTCCCGACACACTAAAAAAGTAGATAAAAGCAGGAACGGCCAATATATAAGAAGAAAGCATCACCCAAAGAGAAGGAGTCGAACTCTGTATCAGGTCCGGATTATCCGTATAGATGCGCAAAACCAAATCCGGGAACAAGGCGATCAATATAGCTAACGGCAGCACGAAGAAATAACAAAGCCGTATCATACGTCCGCATAATCCCAGAACCTGATCCGATTTACCGGAACCGATCAGGTTACTGACCAAAGAGCTGGATGTGGAAGCAAACGCATTCACAAACATAAAAAGAAAAGAAGAAATACTCCTCACCACATTCGTAACAGCCAACGGACGTTCTCCCTGATGCTCCATCACCACAAAGAAGATAAACCACCCCACGAATGCAATGCCATGCTGTACCATAATCCAGACAGACACATTCAATATTTGTTTGAGCATCCTGAAATCGATCCCCACAAAACTGAACATCGCATATTTCTTATAATCGATCTTCTTCCAGGTATAAATAATAAAGAACAGGACCGACACCGCCTCTGAAATAGAGGAAGCAATCGCCGCACCGGCAATTCCCAATGCAGGAAAACCGAACTTACCAAATATCAGGATATAATTCAGGACAACATTGGTCAATACCATCACGACTGAGTTGGCAGTCAATATCTTTGTCTTGGTAATACCCACATAAAACGCCCTGAACATGACGGCAATAAAAGAGAAGAAAAAGCCATACACACGCCAGTCGACATAACTCATGGTAGCCCGATATACATCGTCCGAACCAATCAGTTTCCGAAGGATCAACGGAGAATACAAATGAGATGCGGTAAATAAAACCGCCGCAAGTAACAACAGAAAAAGTGTCCCTTGCATGAAGACCGGACCGATCCGTGTATAATCGTGAGCACCGTTACGCCGGGCAATCAGAACCTGTGCTCCGACACTGAAGCCGAACCCCAACATATAAATAACCAGGTAATACACACCGGCCAATGCCGATGCACCTAATTCAACCTCTCCTACCCGACCCAAATAAGCCGTGTCGGTCAACCCGATCATGTGTTCCATCAGCAAACTGATAAGTACAGGATAGGTAATCTGCCAGATTTGTTTATTCGTAAATTGCATAAAGGATATTCAAAAGGGCTGCAAAGGTAGTAATAAGAAGTTTTCCACACAATATAACGGATAAATATCCGTTTATCAATTTGTCATTACTATGCCGGATAAATCGGATTAATATACCGGGTAAATGAAAATACCCCCGCGGGTAATATTTTTTAACGTATTAAAATGACAGAGAAAAAAGTAAATATATAACATAAAGATAGAACGATGAATTTCAAAATATTCCTGACATTCCTTATGACCGTCTGCTTTTGTAGTTGTAACGGACAAAATACGAACGCAAACAATATCACGGATGCGACTCCGATGCCTGTTAACCGGTTTGATAAAGCGTTGTATGAACTGATTTGTTCCGATGACACCACGCTCAATCAGCAGTTATTAAATCAATATCCTCAAATGACAGAGATTCTGGGGAAAGGTATTCTGAATATGCAGTCACCGGATCTGCCCGGCTTTTTCACCAAGTTGGAAAACTTTTATTCGGAGCCGACCCTGAAAAAGCTCTATGCGGATGCTATTGCAAAATACGAATCGGTAACAGAGATGGAACAATCACTTGGTAATGCATTTGCCTGGGTACATGAAAAATTTCCAGCAATGCAGATTCCGGCTTTATATATGCACATTTCTGGTTTAAATCAGAATGTGCTGGTCGGAGATAGCCTATTGTCTATTTCCATCGATAAATATATGGGGCAGGATTATCCGCTATACCAGGATTTTTTCTATGATTATCAACTTCGCAAAATGCAACCGTCACATATAGTTCCCGATTATGTCGCAGGTTGGCTGATGTCCGAATATCCTTTCACCGGCAAAGAGAATGTACTACTCGACCGGATGGTCTATGAAGGTAAGATCAAATATCTGGTTTTATCTGCCTTACCGGATATGTCTCCCGCCCAATTGTTCGGTTACACGGACGAAGCATGGGAATGGTGCAAAAACAATGAAGCAAATCTTTGGAAAGCGATTGTCGAACGTAAACATTTGTACACACCGGATCAGATGGCTACTACAAAATATTTTGAAGATATGCCCGCACAATTCCTGGCAAGCGATGCTCCCGGCAATATCGGAAGCTGGGTAGGACTGCAAATCATTCTGAAGTATATGAATGAAACCAATGCAACCCCCGAAGCACTGATGAAAAACGAAAATGCACAGGATATACTAACTCTATCCAAATATAAACCATAAGACATAAAAAAACCGCCCTATTCTCACGAACAAGACGGATAACCTAATCTAACTTAATTCTAATACCATGAAAAACACTATATCTTAATAACAGGGGTTGAAGAAAAAAGTTCAACGAACCTGTTTATTTTTATTTCTTTCACAAAGTAAAGATCGTGCGAAACCAAAAGCACTGTACCATTGTAGTCCTTGATGGCCGTTGTTATTATACTAACACTCCGGATATCCAAATTGTTCGTTGGTTCATCCAAAACAAATATATCCGGCGTGCTATTACTGACCATCAGGCAGCAAATAGCAAGCCTCATCTTCTCCCCTCCGCTTAATTTTGAACAGTTTTTATCCCATGTGCCGACCGGAAAAAGGAAACGGCTCAGGATCATTTTTAACTCATGCTCCGGTTTGGCAAACAGGTTGAATTGCTCCAACTGTTCAAAAACCGTCAGGTGAGGTTTCACGATCGAATATTCCTGGTCGATATATACATATTTGAAGTCTGCACGGGTAATTGTTCCCTCAGTCGGTTCCAATTCGCCCAGCAACAACTTCAGCAATGTCGTTTTTCCCGCTCCGTTATTTCCGCTGAACTGGATACGGTCGCCACTCCGAACCTGCAGGTTCAACGGTTCTTTCCATAAACCATCCTGATCATAGCCAAAGTTCATATCCTTTACAGTGATCAATGTTTTACCGGTATGAAGATTGGGGGAATTGAAATCCGTTTTCATCTGTTTCATATCCGGCAGCGTGTTCTGGATATCCGTAATGGTGGAATTGATCGACCCCATTTTCTCATCGTGTATATCCTTCAATTTAACGGTACTTTGTTCGGCATGCTGTTTCATGGCTCCCATCATTATCCGGGGAATGCCTTTCTTTATGGCGGCTTTCTCCCCTCTTACACTCGATTTGCTCTTTCTTTCAAGTGTTTCCCGGGCAATCTTCTTTGCTAACCGCAACTCTTTTTCTTTCTCGCTCAATTGATTCTGCAAGGCTGTCAATGCGACCTCTTTCTGTTCTTTATAAAAGTCGTAATTTCCACCATACAATGTAATCTTACTTCTTTCCAGTTCACAGGTGTAAGGCAGCAGGTTGAGCAGTGTCCTGTCATGGCTGACAATAAGCATGGTGGCACGGCTCGACTCGATAAAGCTATAAAGCTTCTTTCTGCTATTTACATCCAGATGGTTGGTCGGTTCGTCCATCAGGATGATCTCAGGAGAATGTATCTGAATACCGGCTAAATACACTTTCGTCTTTTCACCGCCGCTCAATGTACTCATCGATTGGTCCAGCCGGATATGTTCCAATCCCCAGGAGGAAAGGGCGGCCAGGCTTCGTTCTTCAATATTCCAGTCATCATCCAGAACGGTAAAATTATCGGCCGACGCATCTCCCGCTATAATGGCATGTAATGCATTGATTTTGGATTCGACCAACAAGGCTTGTACCACAGTCAACTGATCGTATTGACCGAAATGTTGCGGCACATAATAGGGTTTGGAAGAACAAACGACCTCCCCGGAGGAGGGTTTCAGACTTCCTTCAATAATACGTAACAAAGTTGATTTACCGGAACCGTTATTTCCCACTAATGATAATTGCTCCCCTTTGTTTACCGTCAAACTGATATCTTGAAATAGTGGTTCTTTATCCGCATGGATATAGCAAAGTTGTTGTACTGATATGCACATAGTCTATCTGCTTTAAAAATGTTAGAAACTAAAATCTGGAAATAAAAAATGCGCCAGGATACAGCGCAGGACATAGCCGGAAGGTTATACAGAAACTTACTCCCGTTCGGATCGGGAGCTACTCATAAATATGTTCTGAAACCGGCTTACTTGGATATTTTCATCGGTGTATTTATAAAATTATGGGGCAAAGATAGGTATTTTTTCAGAATAACCAAATCAATTGTATAGCTATTCGGATTACTGACAAATATCTAAAAATAAAAAACTCAATCAAGTCGTTTTTTTTCAATTAAAATACAATTTTCTAAAATAAATAACTATTTTTATCACCAAGATTCGGGTAATAAATTGAAAAAACAGCTAATTACACCTTAAACACGCTAGTTATCAAAACTTTACTCAATTAGTAAATTTCATACACTGAAACAAATACCGTATATTATGAAAAAGATTAAGGCCAATGACTATTTGTATTCAAAGTGGATTAACCTCTTTTTATTAATAATCTGCTTTATTGTATATTATCCTATCTTGAGGAATAGTTTTCTGACAGGATAGGATGACCAATGGATGGTGTTCAGCCATTATACGGAAAATGGATGGACAATCGACAATCTATGGCATATTGGATGCGTTTTTTTAGTTTTTTACTATGACTACTATGTTATCTCCGTTATATCAAGGGTCAAAAGATCACATATGCAGGAGGTGGTGCCGTTATAACCTATAAAGGGAATACTTGGGAATGTAATGATGGTTGGAATCCATTTTGCACAAAAGACTGTAGAGCTAATTAAATGTAATTTCGAACAAATCAGAGGATGTACAAAAGGAGGATAATACTTTTAGCGCATCCTCTTAAAAATATAACAAATATGAAAAAATGGTATCTACAAAATATGATTTTAGGTTTAGGAATAGGCTTTTTGTGTTTTGGTTGTCAAGAAATCAGAATGAAAAACAGACCTTTCCCTACTGTCAGTTTAGATAGTATAACCGTAATTCCGGTAGAAGAAGATAAATTTGAAATTATAAAAGTAACAAATAACATCAAAGAACCGGTTCCATCGTCTGAATTGATTGAAGAATTCCATTATGTTCCGCTAGAAACAACAGATGAATCTCTATTTGCCTATTGCACCAACATTGGATTTTATGATAATAAAATCTATGCATTCGACAGACTTGGAACAGAGAAGCTTTATATTTTTGATAACAAAGGAAAGTTCTTAAAGGCCTTGGGAGAAAAAGGTGGTGCTCCTTTCGAATTCTATTTACCAAAAGCATTTGCAATCGACACAAAACAACAACAAATTGTCATTTATGACAATCAAAAAAGAAAATGGATGAAATTTTCCCTAGATGGAAATTATATAGCATCCCATGATGTTCCTTTTAGAATAGGACGCAATTTTCAAATTCTTCCTAATGGTGAATATGTAACAGCCACAGATAAAGGGGACCGGAACAACCATTTAGGGCAATATAGCGAATATAAAATTTTATATACTGACAGCTTAGGACACTTAAAAAAAGCAGCCTGTACTTATTCAGAAACAGTTCACTCATCTTTGGGATACGATCCTTTAAGTCGGAAAAGAGATGAAATTTTATATACCCCTATGTATCTCAATGAAGTATATACTGTAACAGATACGGCTTTATACATGAGGTATAAATTCGATTACAGTGATTTTACTCCTTTCGAAAAGAATAAAATGGGAACATTTGAAAGTTACGATGATTTTAACAATTATCTATTAGCTCATACTTATCTATTTATTTATGCTGAGAATGATACACATATTCTGTTTGTGACATGCGACAAACAAGACAGGCGTTTTGTTTCGTTTTACGACAAAAGAAGTAAAAAAACAGTAAATACTGCAGGATTTTACTATGATACGGATTTTTCCATGGAATTTTCAAGCGGCATATACAGTTATAATGATTATTTCGTAGCCTTAGTTCCTCCTACAACCCTGAAAGGATTGAAACAACATATAGATGAAATAACTCATTATTCAGCAAAAGAGGAAAATATGAGATTATTCGAGAATATAAAAGAGGATGATAATCTAGTTTTGGTATTCTTTAAAATCAAAAATTTATGAAAATAAGTTTGATCAATATAATTGTTTCAGTTATCACTTTGGCTATCGCCGCCGGCTTATTCTACAATAATCGACGGCCTTCTGATAATATTGATGATATGATGATGTTCACTCTCTTAAGAAATGCGGAAGCAAATGCCAATAATCAATGGAGAAACTTTGTTCCTGATAAAAAATTTCAAAACGACAGTTTATGTGCTTTCGTTGAAAAATTGAAAAAACCAATTTTAATGCTACGTATCAAAGAAACAAGCTGTCAAACATGCGTATCCAATGAATTAGATAAAATTAAAGAGTTAAAAGAAAATGGGATCAAATGTGCATTATTGGTAACTTATAGTCCATCCATAATAAAAAAATTACTGAGAGCAAAAAAGTGCAACAATATTACGATTTTTCATATACCGAATGATTGTTTATATGATAATTGGTATATAGAACAATATGAAGCTCCTTATTATTTTGTTTTACATCCAAACAAAATGGCTTCTGACTTCTTCCTTCCCGAAAAATCAAAGCCGGAACTTACAGATTTTTATATCAAAAGTGTAGCTTCACTATTTTATGCAGGGAACTCGTTAGCTAACAAAAAATATTTATAATTATGAAGAAGAAAGGCTCAATTATTCTTTGCATCATATTATGTACAATAGTTTGGTGTTGTTCTCATTATCAATTTAATTTTTGTAGAAATGCAACTATTACTATTGGAGATAATAAAAACGATTCTCTCAATAATAGAATAATACTTATGTTCCCTGAATTGGATTCCATATGGAAACCTACGTATCAATACGCTGTTATTATACCGTCAGATACAACAATGAACATGTATTACCAACTGATACAACTTTTAAATAAGAATGAGTCATACACAAAAAACAATACATTCATAATCTGTCAAGAAGTTGATAAAGAGAGTATGGAAGAAGCTGTTCCGGGATATTCAGTCTTTGTCTCAGACTTTATAGCTGATAACAGATACTGCCAAGAGACTTGTTTTTATATGGTTTGGAAAGAGGATAAGAAATATCTGCTAACAAAGAAAGAGATTTGAACATGAAAATAGGAATATAGTCGTGTTCAATAGTCCGTCAAATCCACAACTGTTATTGGTCAAACGTATTGTACAAGTGATTGAAAAAGGTGATACATTGATAATTAATCGGAACACTCTACCTTTATATCGGTCATTAATCATTCGCGAAAACAATAAAGTTTCTGAATTAAAATCTCATATAATTATTAATGGGAAACATGTTTCCTTTTACACACCTAAACAATCTTTTTATTTCATGGAAGGGGATAATCACGACAATTCACATGACAGCCGTATCTTCGGTTTCATTCCGGAAGAAGCTATTATCGGAAAATCCGACTTCGTTCTATTTTCATTGACTCCCCAAAAAAGTTTTTGGAAATCAATTCGCTGGGAACGCATATTAGGACAATTGAGATAAAGAATAAAAAAACCGTAAAATACACGATATTATCAGCAGGATCAATGCGATTCCTGCTAATATTTTATTTGTCACCGTTGCCCCTAAACAAGCCAATGCGTAGCACTATCGGATATTTTTTACATTCCTCATTACCCTTTCAATGGCGTCATCCATCTGGGCGATCGACTCCAGGCCAAGCGTCATACAGTGTAAATTGCTCCCGGTAACAGCAAACCGGATCGAACGTTCGCGTTCATCATCTGCAACATGCTTTCCTTCACCGAATATTTTCATTCCCATGATACCTTTTCCATTCTCCCGGGCCTTCCCTAAAAGAACATTCACATCTTCGGGTGTTCCGTCCATATGGCTCTGGAAAGGATTCAGACGGGCCAGAATAATATCGCACCACGGATTATCGGCTGCTTCCTTCATAGCCTCCCAGTTATGGCAAGATATTCCGACAGCCTTCACAATACCCTCTTCTTTTGCCTGGGCAAGACCGTCCATATAGAATTTACGTGTTTCAGGCCAGTCGCCGCTGGTCATGCAATGCATCAGTAAGATATCGAAATATTCGGTACCGGCTTCCTGACGGAAACGGTCGAGGGTTTTCCTGACCGGTTCTCTTTTCTCCGATCCATCATCATACGTCCACATCTTTGTCATCAGAGTTACTTTTTCACGAGGCAGTTCTTTTAAGGCCTTACCCACGAAAGGCTGGGAACCGTACATATCGGCCATATCGAAGAAACGGATTCCCCTTTCATAGCCGTGATGAGCCAGTTTCAGGAAATTATCCATTCCGATACGGGTTTGGTTGGATTCATAATTCCATCCTTTCGTTCCGGTACCCAAAGCGATACGGGAAACTTCCAGTCCTGTTTTGCCTAACTCCACTTTATCGACCGTCACATCGGAAGGAAGTACCCGCTGCATATCAGCCCAACCAACCTGTGCCAGCGACAAACCAGCTACTCCGGCAACACCTGTCCGGATAAATTTTCTTCTGTTCATCATTTTTATGTTGCTCATGGTAAAAGAATATTGAGTATTATTTTCGTGAATACAGATTAAGGATTTCACAAAAATAATACTATTTACCTAATTACCCGAACTTTAACAGAAAAGAGTGAATAATCAAGATATATCAGGAAGGATTGTGATCAGGTCCTCATTTTCCTCTACCAAATAAAAGGCTGTAAAAACCAACGGTTCTGTCTCCGAAGCGTTATCAAAATGAAGTACCGGCTGATCCCTGGGTTCGAAGAAAGCTTCGCCTGTTTTTATTATCATCGGATCTCCTCCTTTCAACTGGAACAGAAGGGCCCCGGAAACGATACATCCTACCACCGGGCAACGATGTAAATGATAATCAGCTTTTCCTGCAGGAGGAAGAGTTACTTCTTTTATCTCAACTCTCGACACGGTCTGCTTTGAAAAACAGGCTGTCAACAAATCTCTTCTGAATACTTTTTCTTGTACCATCTTTCTATGTTTTTAATTATATGGCAAAGAAAGAGTGAAAGAGCGACTATTTCATTGACCTATGTTAAGAGATTTGATCCGGCTCAAAGATTCCGGTTTGATTCCTAGGTAAGAAGCGATATGATACTGTGCTACATGTTGTTCTATACCGGGATAGTTTTTTACTAACAATCGGTATCTTTCCAAGGCTGAATCCTTCAAAAGAGAAGTTTCCTTGACACATTTCTTCACAAACAGGGTATCGGCAATGTGTTTTCCAAACTTAAACCATAAAGGAGATTCATTTGTCAAAAGTTCAAAATTCGCATATGAAAGACTGCTAAGCGTTGTATCTTCCAATGCCTGAATAGCTCCTACGCTCGGTTCTTTTCGCAGAAAACTCCGATAAGAGGTGACAAAAGAACCTGGGACATAAAAGTCGCTTATAAACTCCTCTCCATCCTGTTCACGGAATGACCGTAACACACCTTCTTCCACTACTCCGATAAAAGTACAAACCTGTCCGGTCTTCAGAAGATATTCTTTTTGGGGAAGTTGTTTCTCTTCTAATAGTTCTGTCAGTCTATCATAATAGCCAGCCGGAAGATCTAGTTCTTTTATAATGAGTTCCAATTGTTTCATTCTATACTAAATAGTTATATATATATATTATAATGTACACACGTAATCTATAAAGTGAAAAACGATTTGAGAGGATACAGATTATGGGGTCGGTCCTAATCAGATTTGGATGTTGCTTTTCTCTTGAAAGAAATGTGACCAAAAGATCAAGACCTCAACTAATAAGCGTCCGCTTTGTCTTTCATTGGAACAGCGAAGCCGGTGCAGCCCTGATCTTTTGACCATTTTCCATCAAATAAAAAGTAGTTTTATCTTAAAATAACCAAGACATTCATCGGTCCATGTGCACCGAACACCAATGCCTGTTCTATATCGGCTGTTTTGGACGGACCGGAGACAAAAAAGCCATATTTATAGTCTGTACCTTCCACCCGCTTATAAGCTTCATGCATATTATTAACCAAATCTTCCTTATTGATAAGGATCACCAATCCGGTCGAGATGAAATAAAGTGCTTTATGTTTTACTTGCTGCGTAATCCATACGGCACCATTCTCGGCAACCCCGAAACAACCCTCCACAATAGCAAGGTCTGTATTATTCAATTCCCTGGGGTCGGATACCGAATCAGGATCGAAAGTGGCACAAGTTATTTCAGACAGATTCGACGCAATACGTTTCGCGTCAGGAAAATGTTTCCGGATCAGCTCATTGATATCTTCCCCCGCTTGCAGAACAACGGCCGCACCACCCGCAGCCTTTAACGATTCGGAAAACTGTCCGGTTTTATCTTCATAATGAATGGCATCCAATGTGATTTCCGGCTGCTCGTAACGAGTACCGGTATGACTACGGATACGGGATAATATAGATTCTTTACTACTCATTCTTTCCTATGTTTTTACAGGCAGGCAAACCCTACCCCTACGGTTTTTGTATCTTGTTTTTCTTCCACATATCATTGAACGATTCTTTGGCAAAGGTCGGTAACTCACGCCCCTTTCCCCAGGCATTCAATCCATTATAGATCATAAAACGAGGTGATTTATTTACCAGAGGAGCAAACTTCAACGCTGTATTGAACAGTGCCGGACGCTCCATCAGGAACTTCATACCGCCCGACATTACTTTCTTCTCCGAGCTGGCTTTTCCAATCTTGTCCAGATCCTGACGCCAACGGTAAATCTGTTCGCCCAGGTCTATCTTTACAGGACAGACATTTGAACAGGATAAACACAGGGAACAAGCCGAAACATTATCAGAATACTCTTCCGGATTTTTCAACATGCCCAGATTGATACCGATCGGACCGGGTATAAAATAGGTATAGGAATAACCGCCAGTCCGACGATATACCGGGCAGGTGTTCATACATTCGCCGCAACGGATACAATTTAGCGTACGGATATGATCCGGCTTTGCCAGAATATCACTACGTCCGTTATCTACGATGATTAGATGAAACTCACCGCCATCCTGAGGTTTACGGTAATGAGAAGTATAAGAGGTTATCGGCTGTCCGGTACCGGAACGGGCAAGCAGGCGGGTAAAGACGCCCAAAGCCTCCTGGTTGGGAACGATCTTCTCCATCCCGAATGTAGCGATATGGACTTTAGGGAATGAAGTCCCCATATCTGCATTTCCCTCATTGGTACAAACCACAATCTCACCGGTCGAAGCAACAGCAAAGTTGGCTCCCGTCATAGCAACATCAGCCGTCAGGAATTTTTCACGCATATTCTTACGAACAGCATGTGTCAGATAAGTTGGATCTGAATTGCCTTTCTCCGTACCCAGGACACGTTCCATCATCTCGCCCACCTCCTGGCGTTTGATATGGATGGCAGGCATCACGATATGGCTCGGATGAAGGTGCATCCATTGAAGGATACGTTCACCGAGATCACTCTCGACGATGTCATACCCCTTACTGAACAGATACTCATTCATACCGCATTCTTCCGTCAGCATGGATTTGCTCTTGATCAGCGTATGCGCATTATGCTGCTGAAGGATCTTTTCGACGATCTCATTATGCTCTTTCGCATCTTTCGCCCAATGTACGATGGCTCCGTTGGCTATGGCATTCTTTTCAAACTCTTCCAGCAACGTATCCAAATGGCTGTTGGAATACATTTTGATATCACAGGCCAACTCACGCAAACGCTCCCATTCGGGAAGCGAATGACTCATCTTATCTCTTTTGACACGTACCATCCAAAGGGTCTCATCGTGCCAGGCTTCCTGTTTCCTGTTAGCTATGAAACGGGCAGCTGCTATTGAATGTTTCGTACTCATAATCCTGCGGCTAATATTTGAGTGATATGAATGGTCTTTATCGGCAGGTGTTCACGCTCGATGACACCCTGCATATGCATCAGACAGGAACTATCGGCTCCGGTGATATATTCGGCCCCGGTACTCATATGGTCTTTCACCTTGTCATGTCCCATACAAACAGAGACTTCCGGCTCTTCGACGGCAAACATTCCTCCGAAACCGCAACATTCGTCGATGCGCTTCGGTTCGAGTATCTCGATGCCTTTTACCAACTGCAACAGATCACGCAGTTTGGAAAAGTATGGGATATTCATTTCGCTGGGGGATGACAGATGCAACTCGCGCACCCCGTGGCAACTGTTATGAATACTCACTTTATGGGGGAAAACAGAAGGCAGTTCTTCCGGTTTCACTACATCATGCAGAAACTCGCAGATATCGTATATCTTACTGCTGTTCTGACAAACATGTCCGGCCTTTTCCAGGATGCCGGGATGATTCTCTTTTACGAATGCAACACAACTGGCAGACGGTCCGACCACATAGTCGTACTGTTTAAATAAATCTTCCATACGGAGAGCCAGTTTCAGGGATTCGTTTTCAAAACCGGCATTTGCCATCGGCTGGCCGCAACAAGTCTGGTCTAAAGGATAATCGACGTCCAGGCCCAAATGCTTCAAGAGTTTGTAGGAGGCTACGCCAACCTCCGGATACACCGCGTTGATATAACACGGGATAAATAGTCCTATCTTCATATTGGTTGAATTATAACATAAGTATAACTGTTCTCTCTTAAGATATGTTTTCCAACGAACTACAAAATTAAAATAACTTCTTAACTATTCTCCATATATTTGTGCAACTAAAGCTAATAAATTTAAATGGATATTTTAATTTTATGTGTAAACCCATATCATCGGTTTCCACACCATCCGAAAGGATGATTCAGCTTCTGTAAAGTTATATAAACCATTTGCTGTAATTCTGTTTTGATATCTCATGCGGTGTAAAATATTATACTTACATTTGTCGCATAGTATAAACAACTTAATCTATAATCTTTATGACAACAAAGCCTTACAAAAATGAGAACAAGCCATCCGACAAGGTTTCCGAACCTATAGCATCTTATGCCAACCCGGAAAAGACCAGCATAATAGAAACCTATTGGGGATTATTGAAGAACCTCAGTACAGACATAAAGCTAAAACTAATAGCTAGACTTTCTAACTCTATCCTGGATGATAAAGCAAAAGAAGAATACAAAGATTTGCCAGATAAATTTTATGGAGCATGGGAAGATGATAAAAGTGCCGAAGAGTTAATCAACGAAATACGTAACAGCCGGGTATTAGGGACACGACATATAGAATCCTTTGAATGATGAAAGCACAATATCTATTAGATACGAATATCTGTGTTTTCCTGTTCAGAGGTAAATACGATATCAATAAAAAGATTAGTCAGGTAGGATGGAATAATTGTTGTATATCCGAAGTGACTGTTGCAGAATTGAAATACGGAGTAGAATGTTGCTCTAATCCCCTAGCAAATGAGACTATTCTAAAAGCTTTCCTTGAGAAAATTACAATCATCCCGTTTGCCACAGCCATCGATAGGTACGCAGAAGAAAAAGCAAAATTAAGGAAAGCAGGTAAACTTGTTGATGATTTTGATTTGTTCATTGCTTGTACTGCCAGTGCTAACAATCTGGTTATGGTCACTGATAATGAAAAGCATTTTGATCGAATATCGAAACTTACTGTTATTAATTGGATTGAAAGATAAAACAAAAGGAGGATGCTGTAACATCCTCCTTTTCATTTCGTTCTTACCTATATTCCTGCCAGCTCTTAATCTGTATATCATCTACCGTCAGCGTACAGAACGCTTCGATAAAGGCACTTGCCAGACGGGCATTTGTGATAAGTGTCGTATTCAGGTCGATAGCGGCACGGCGGATCTTATAGCCGTTATCCAACTCACCGGCGGAAAGGTCACGCGGGATATTTACTACCATGTCGATCTTTTTTTCGTGGAGCATGGTGAGTGCCTGCGGCTGTTTGCCTTCCTCGCTCGGCCAGTAAACACGGGTGCTCGGGATGCCGTTCTCTTTCAGGAAACGATGTGTTCCGCCTGTCGCGAAGAGATTGTAACCCTTTGTTGCCAACATCTTGGCAGCATCCAGCATCGCCACCTTCTGTTTCGGCGTACCGGTCGAAAGCAGAATATTCTTTTCCGGGATACGCAGACCGACGGAAAGCATACTCTTCAGGATCGCTTCGGAGACATCATCGCCGATACAACCCACCTCACCGGTCGAAGCCATATCCACACCCAGTACAGGGTCAGCTTTCTGTAAGCGGTTGAAAGAGAACTGGGAAGCCTTGATACCTACATAATCGAGGTCGAACTCATTCTTATTCGGCTTTTCGACAGGCAAACCCAACATGATACGGGTAGCCAGCTCGATAAAGTTTATCTTCAGGACCTTGCTCACGAACGGGAAGCTGCGCGAAGCACGGAGATTACACTCGATCACCTTGATCTCGTTGCCTTTAGCCAGATACTGGATATTGAACGGGCCGGAGATATTCAATTCCTTCGCAATCTGCTTGCTGATACGTTTGATACGGCGAACCGTTTCCACATACAACTTCTGCGCCGGGAACTGGATCGTTGCATCACCGGAGTGTACGCCTGCAAACTCGATATGCTCGCTGATCGCATACATTACGATCTCCCCATGATCGGCTACCGCATCCATCTCCACCTCCTTGGCATGTTCGATGAACTGGCTTACTACCACCGGATGCTTCTTGCTGACGTTAGCCGCCAGTTGCAGGAAGCGTTCCAGTTCCTCCTGGTTGGAGCAGACATTCATGGCCGCACCACTCAGTACGTAACTCGGACGAACCAATACAGGAAAACCTACTTCCTCCACAAACTGATTGATATCTTCCGTACTGCTCAACTCTTTCCAGCGAGGCTGATCCACCCCGATACGGTCGAGCATGGCTGAGAACTTCTCACGGTCTTCCGCATTATCGATACTCTTGGCCGATGTTCCAAGGATATTGACATGCTGTTCGTCCAAACGCATCGCCAGGTTATTCGGGATCTGGCCTCCGGTAGAGACAATCACACCGTGCGGATTCTCCAGTTCGAGAATATCCATTACACGTTCGAATGTCAGCTCATCGAAGTAAAGACGGTCGCACATATCGTAGTCGGTCGAAACCGTTTCAGGATTGTAGTTGATCATAACGGAGCGCCAGCCCTCCTTGCGGATCGTGTTGAGCGCCTGCACACCGCACCAGTCGAACTCTACCGAACTACCGATACGGTAAGCACCCGAACCCAGCACCACGATAGAGCGTTTATCTCCCAGATAATGCACATCGCTTTCCGTTCCGCTGTAAGTCAGGTACAGATAGTTGGTCTGTGCCGGATATTCGGCTGCCAGCGTATCGATCTGTTTCACCACCGGAAGGATGCCGCGGTATTTACGGTCCTGACGAACCTGAAGGATCGCCTTTTCACCGTCTTCCATCTGATCTTTGAAGATAGCACGGGCAATCTGGAAATCAGAGAAACCTTGCTTCTTCGCCAGACGGAACAGATTGTCGGGGATATCGACTATCCGGCTGAAACTTTCCAAAGCTCCTGCGGTCTGGATAATATTATATAGTTTCTGAAGGAACCATTTGTCGATCTTTGTCAGGTCATGGATCTGGTCAATCGTATAGCCGGCACGGAAAGCCTTGCTTATCACGAAGATACGATGATCAGTCGGCTCATTCAGCGCCTTGTCGATATCCGGGATGAGCAGCTCTTTGTTTTCCACAAAGCCGTGCATACCTTGACCGATCATACGCAGACCTTTCTGAATAGCCTCTTCAAATGTGCGGCCGATAGCCATCACCTCTCCTACCGACTTCATGCTGGAACCCAGTTCGCGGGCAACGCCATGGAATTTACCCAGGTCCCAACGCGGTATCTTGCAGACCACATAGTCGAGTGCCGGTTCAAAGAAGGCACTGGTCGTTTTCGTTACCGAGTTCTTCAGGTCAAACAAGCCATAGCCTAAACCTAATTTAGCAGCGACAAAAGCCAGCGGATAACCTGTTGCCTTCGATGCCAATGCCGAGGAACGGCTCAGACGGGCATTCACCTCGATCACTCGGTAATCCTCGCTTTCAGGGTCGTAGGCATACTGCACGTTACATTCTCCCACAATTCCGATATGACGGATAATGCGGATAGCCAGTTCGCGCAGTTTGTGATAATCCGTATTGCTCAGTGTCTGTGAAGGAGCGATCACGATCGATTCGCCGGTGTGGATTCCCAGCGGGTCGAAGTTCTCCATATTACAAACCGTGATACAGTTGTCGAAACGGTCACGCACTACTTCGTATTCCACCTCTTTCCAACCTTTCAGGCTCTTCTCAACCAAGACCTGCGGAGAGAAAGAAAAGGCTTTTTCAACCAGCACATCCAGTTCTTCTTCATTATCACAGAAGCCCGATCCCAGACCACCCAGTGCATAAGCGGCACGCACGATCACCGGGTATCCCAGTTCGCGAGCAGCACGGCGTGCATCTACGATGTTTTCTACCGCTTCGCTCTTGATCGTCTTTACATCGATCTCGTCGAGCTTGCGAACGAACAGTTCACGGTCTTCCGTATCCATGATGGCCTGTACCGGAGTACCCAGCACACGCACGTTATATTTTTCAAGCACGCCGCTCTGATAGAGAGCCACCCCGCAGTTCAGAGCCGTCTGTCCGCCGAATGCCAGCAGGATCCCCTCGGGACGTTCCTTTTCGATAACCTTTTCTACAAAGAAAGGAGTAACGGGCAGGAAATAAACCGTGTCCGCAACCCCTTCTGAAGTCTGTACCGTTGCAATGTTCGGATTGATAAGCACCGTCCGGATGCCCTCTTCCTTGATGGCCTTCAACGCCTGGCTGCCTGAATAATCGAACTCGCCCGCCTCACCGATCTTGAGAGCGCCGGAACCTAATATCAGGACTTTTTTTATATCTTCTTTCATATTGACCTTATTTTTCTTGTTAACACTTTTTAGGCGCACCGACTAACCAACGTTGGTGAGCTTGCCTCACTGCCTTCGGAGAGACACTGTCGCTGCCCCCACTTAGGAGGTGTCGCTGCCGTTGGCGAAGATGCTTTGCTTGTTCACGCAAAGGGTCTTTGCCTTACCATGCAAAGGTGTGTTGCCTGATCGCGCAAAGATGCATCACCTGCATTCCTCTTTATAGTAACTCGACAAATTTATCGAACATAAACTCCGTATCCGTCGGCCCGCTACAAGCCTCGGGATGGAACTGCGACGAGAAGAATGGTTTCGTTTTATGCTTGATACCTTCGTTCGTACCGTCATTCATATTGATAAAAAGCGGTTCCCAATCGGCACCCAGCGTCGTGTTATCCACCGCGTATCCATGATTCTGCGAGGTGATGAAACATTTCTCCGTTCCAACCATCCGAACCGGCTGGTTGTGGCTGCGGTGTCCGTATTTCAGTTTATAGATGGAAGCACCTCCTGCTTTTGCCAGCAACTGGTTTCCCATACAGATACCACAAATAGGTTTGTCGCCTGCCAGCGCTTTGCGGATATTCTGAACGGCTGCGTCGCAGGTATCGGGGTCGCCGGGACCGTTGCTAATGAACAGGCCGTCATATTCCAGTGTATTGAAATCATAGTTCCAGGGAACCCGGATCACGGTCACATTCCGTTTCAGCAGGCTGCGGATAATGTTATGTTTCACGCCGCAATCCACCAGGACAACTCGTTTCTTTCCTTCACCTTCCCCATAAGTAATGACTTCTTTACAAGACACTTTGTCTACATAATTCACATTTCCGTATTGTCCGAAATCCGTAAGGTCGGTCTTTGCATCACCGATCACGATCTTTCCCATCATGACACCGTGCTCACGCAGTTTCTTGGTCAGCGCACGTGTATCGATTCCGTAAATTCCGGGAACACCCTCTTCTTTCAACCAGCTTCCCAGGCTTCCGACAGCATTCCAATGACTGTATTCATGACTGTAATCACTTACAATAATCGCCTCCGCATGGATCTTTTCACTTTCCATAAACGTGGCGATCCCGTCCGGACCGAATGTACGGGGAGGTACACCGTAGTTACCTACCAGCGGATAAGTCAGAACCATCAGCTGACCGGCATAAGAAGGATCGGTCAAACTCTCCGGATATCCCGTCATGGCCGTGTTGAACACTACTTCGCCGGTAACCTCCTTCTCGCAGCCGAAAGAAAGACCGCGAAAAACAGTCCCGTCGTCTAAGATCAATGTTGCTGTTTTTTCTGTTTGCATAAACTTATGTTTGAGTTGACAGTTGACAAGTGACAGTTGACAGTTAGAGCGAATCTGTCAACTGTCATCTGTCAACTGTTATCTGATTAAATATTCTTCTTCCATATAATTGATGAAAGCCTTGTTCACCATCCGTGCACCGCCCGGTGTCGGATAATCACCGGAGAAATACCAGTCTCCCGGATGATTCGGACAGGAAGCATGCAAGCCGTCCAATGTCTGGTAGACGATCTCTACCTTGGCACGTGTACCCGCCGGAGTAAGCAAATCGACCATCTTGGCCGAAATCTCCTCATCGGTGAACGGTGCGTAAATTTCCTTTACAAAATTCACAATCGTACCGTCCTCCTGTGCCTGTTGTTTCTTGGCTTTCCAATAAGCATCCGTTATCACCGACTCCATTCCCCGCTCTTTCAGCAAAGCCACCGCTGCCCTGAAAGCGATAAACTCGTTCATCCGCGACATATCGATCCCGTAATAATCCGGATAACGCACCTGCGGAGATGAAGATACGATCACGATCTTCCGCGGATGCAGACGGTCCAGGATACCGATGATACTTTGTTGCAGGGTCGTTCCGCGAACAATGCTATCATCTATTACAACCAGATTATCGACGAATGGTTCGATACTTCCGTAAGTAACATCGTACACATGGGCTGCCAGGTCGTTACGGCTGTTACCTTCGGCGATAAAGGTACGCAATTTTATATCTTTAATCGCTACTTTTTCAGCACGAACGCGCATGGAAAGTATCTGATCCAGTTCTTCTTCCTGCAAAAGATGGCTGCGGTCGGCGATCCATTCTTTTTTCAGTTTGTTCAGATAGTTGTTCAGTCCTTCCTGCATACCGAAATAGGCGACTTCCGCCGTATTGGGAATGAAAGAAAAGACAGTATGTTTGAGGTCGTAATCGACAGCTTTCAGTATCGGGTGAACCAGATTCTCCCCCAACTTCTTACGTTCGCGGTAAATATCCACGTCGCTGCCGCGGGAGAAATAGATACGCTCGAAAGAGCAGGCTTTATTCACCTTCGGCTCCACGATCTGCGAAGTGCGGAAACGGCCGTCTTTACTGATAAACATCGCTTCGCCGCGTTGCAATTCCTTTATATCTTCGGCCTGCACGTTCATCGCCGTCTGGATGACCGGACGCTCGGAAGCCAGTACCACGATCTCGTCATCCGCATAATAGAACGCCGGACGGATTCCCCAGGGGTCACGTACGCTGAACGATTCGCCGCTACCGGTCAGACCGCAGATCACAAATCCGCCGTCCCAGGTCGGTACACAACGCTTCAACACGTTCGACAGATCGACATGTGCCTCGATCGCATGGGTTATATCCATCCCCTTCATTCCTTCGTCTTCATACTTCTGGTACAAACGTTCGATCTCCCGGTCCAGACGGTGTCCCATCTGTTCGAGCATGATATACGTATCGGCAAACTTACGCGGATGCTGGCCGATCGCTGTAATTTCTTTAAAGATGTCGTTTACGTTTGTGAGATTGAAATTTCCGCAAAGAGCGAGGTTCTTGGCTCTCCAGTTGTTGCGGCGTAAAAAAGGATGGACGTAGGAAATACCGGACTTACCGGTCGTACTGTAACGGAGGTGACCCATATAAAGCTCTCCGGCGAAAGGAAGATTTGATTTTGCGAAAAGCGGATCATTCAATTTACCGGGCGGTAAATCTTTGTAATGTTCATGAACGGCGGCGAATATCTCGGTTATAGCTCCTGTTCCCAATGCTCTTTCCCGAAACATGTATTCTTCACCGGGGGTTGCTTCTAACTTCACGCAGGCTAAACCGGCTCCTTCCTGTCCCCTGTTATGCTGCTTCTCCATCAGTAAATAGAGTTTATTCAGCCCATACATCCAGGTACCATACTTTTGATGATAATATTCTAAAGGTTTCAGTAACCGGACCATGGCGACTCCACACTCATGTTTAAGTTGTTCCATCTGGTTCTATCTTGTTTATTTCGACCACAAAGATACGCACTTTATCAAACACAATGTTCATATTAATGCAAAATAATTGACACATTAATAGAAATAATCATTTTATCCGGCATTTGGTTAAAATATTATATATTTCCGTATTGTTTCGACAAAGTTACAATTACATAGCCGAAAACCACTCCCGACATAAAATTTGTAAGGAGAACGGAGATATACGATATAATTAATAACACTTATTCATAATAGCTCTTCCCAATCCTTATCTGTCAGCGACTTGAACGGGTCGTTTTCCGTAATAAATGTTTCAGCCAGCTCACTCTTGGATTCCTGGAGGTTGCGGATCTTTTCCTCGATCGTATCGGCAGTGATGAAGCGGTAGGCAAAGACCTGTTTATCCTGCCCGATACGATGGGCACGGCTTTCCGCCTGCATCTCAGCCGCCGGATTCCACCAGGGATCAATAATAAATACATAATCGGCATCCGTCAGGTTCAGTCCTACCCCACCCGCTTTCAGCGAGATGAAAAAGGCGGACACATCCTGGCGGGTTGAGAAACGGGCAATTTCGCCCTCCCGGTCCAATGTACTGCCGGTCAGCATTGCAAACTGCCATCCATGTTGCGTAAAAGCATCCGCCAACAATTTCAGGTGTGTGACAAAAGAAGAAAAGATCAATACTTTATGCCCTTCGCTCACCAGTGTTTCAAAAGCATCCAGCACCTGTTCCATCTTTCCCGAACCACCCGTATATTTCGGTAAAACCATCTGCGGATGATTAGCCAGCTGACGTAAGCGGGTGATACCATTCAAAGCGACAAAAGAATTTTTGTAACGTTCCTGCAAGATCGTGTTCCGCAACGCATTCTTTTCTTTCTGATACACTTCGCATTGCTCCGGTGTCATTTCGCAATATACGACCTCTTCCGTCAATGGCGGAAGTTCCGGTGCCACCTGTTGTTTGGTCCGTCGCAAAAAGAAAGGACGGATGATTTGTTGCAAACGTTTACGGGCATTCTCATTCCCCTCCCTGGTAATCGGATGGATGAAATGTTTCCGGAAACCATCTGCCGATCCCAATAAACCGGGATTGATAAAATTGAATTGTGCCCATAGATCTTTCAGTGAGTTTTCGATAGGTGTTCCGGTCAGTACCAACCGGTGTTCACATTGCAGACGGACCACCGAATGATAGGTCATGGAAGCCGGATTCTTTATGTTTTGGCTTTCATCCAGTATCACATAAGTATAACGATACTTCTCCAGCAGCTCGATATCACGCCGCAACAGTCCATAAGTGACCAGCACGATATTATACCGGTTGAAGTTTTTACAGGGATCTTTCCTTTTCTGATCTCCGGTATAAGTATAGACACTCAATGTACTGAACTTACGGATTTCCCGTTTCCAGTTAGGCAATAAAGAAGTAGGCACAACAATCAGGGAAGCGGGAATAGCCACTGATTCTTCCTGTCTGTCCTTCACTTCCTCATAGGGTTTGTCATCCGGCGAATCTGTTCCGAAAAAGGAAAGTTGCCCGCTTTGATCGACTGTAACATTCTCCGGAGCGGATGGAGAAATCGTGGCCTCTTTAGGTTCCTCCGGATCATATATCTGTTGCAGCAAGGTAATAGCCTGCAATGTCTTCCCCAATCCCATATCATCCGCCAGGCAACCACCGAAACCATTCGCCGCCAAATGGACCAACCAGGAAAAACCTTCCTGCTGATACGGACGTAACGTCGTCTTTATCTTTGGTGGAATAGCAACCGATTCTTTCTGCACATATTCCTTCGATACGGATTCATCCTGCTCCAAAGCAGAGACAATTCCCAAATGCATCTTACGGACTCTGATCTCCCCGGGCCGGTCATCGCCGAAAGCAAACAGATCGCTATATTTCTCAAACCAATCTTCAGGCAATAAGGCGACCTGCCCGTCCGGTAAAACAAACTCACGTTTCCCCTCCAGAATATGTTTTCTGAAGCGGATAAAAGGGAATTGAAAATCACCCATACGAACCGTGATACGAATATCGAACCAATCGGGAGAAGGGGAAATTTCCTGTGTCAGCGAAATATCTCCCAGATAGAACCACAGAGAGGTATCGGTCTGCACAAAAGAGAAACAAGCCTCCAACTCACTTTTATGTTGTTGCAGCCAATCGATAAATGTATAACCACCCGCTTCTGTGGTCCGAACGAACTGTACATCGGTTATCTGCTTGAAATGCCATTGTTCAAGTAAGCAGATGTACGTTTGTTCCAATTGCAAATCACGTGTAAAATAATAAATGACCGGTTTCCCTTCGACATGTTCCAACCGGGGATAAGCGAACTGGTTTCTTTTTCCCGGCGAAAAAGAACGTTCTCCATACCTGAAACGCAGTTGAAGTGCCGGTTCATCATTGATAGAACGCTCCACAGACAATTCCGGGACACAAGTGCGGGGCTCATGGATCATATCAAATCCGGAAGAACTGGCCGGATAATCACTAATCAAAGGAAGTGCCACCAGTTCCAGATATTTTTCTGTCTCAGCCAACAGAACTTCCACGTATTTCCGTGAAAGGAAAGGTGTAACTTTCGCCGCTTCTATACGTTTGAATGCTAACAACTGGTCATCCAGCAGGAATATAGCAGGCTTTGATGACAACAACAGAAACCGCCTCTTTTTCAATAAAGACACTTCCACTCCATTCATGTGACATAAGGCTGTGTACCGAAAAGAATGGTCTGTTATCTCGAAACGAAAAGAGATCTCAGCCTCCTCCCCGGAAAAGCGCACCCGGTCATGTTCATAAAGCAACTTACTTCCAGCTTCCTTTATATATACAGATAAATGGTTTGCCTGTATCAACCGGACCATCTCCCTTATCTTCTTATCGATGAACGGTCGGAGTTGTTTCTTCAGCATCTCCGGTGTCACCGAATTCAGAAAGCCGGTAACTGTCTGTTGCCGGGAATACACCTGCATCAGTTTCTTTTCCGAGTAACTCTGTGCGATCGCGATTGCCCGTTTCTCCATATCAGACAACCCCGCTTCATTTCCGGCGTGCGTGGCTTGCTCTTCCACGCTGATCACTTCCGGCGATACAGTTCTGGCAAAATAAGGAATAAGCAAAGGTCCCAAAACAGGATGGTTACTTAACGCAATGATCAATATCTGATTTTCGGGCATCAACGGTTCATTTTTATTAAAACTACAAAGTTACAAGAAAAACAAATAACTAGGCATATAGACTGAATTAAAGATATTTGATTACTTTTATCTCCCATAACAAACAAAACAGAATTTATGTCCTATTGCGAATATGTAAAAACATCTAAGGATTCAGCCGTCGAGCTTAATAAAGCCTATCATGATACAAGTTACGGTTTCCCTATCGAAGACGATAACGAGTTATTCGGCAGACTTCTCCTGGAGATCAACCAGGCGGGCCTAAGTTGGTCGACGATATTAAAGAAAGAACCGAGCTTTCGTTCTGCTTACGATAATTTCCATATTGAAAAGGTTGCAAACTACACGGAAACAGATGAAGCCAGACTTTTATCCGATTCCGGCATCATCCGGAATAAATTAAAAATCAAAGCTGCCATCCACAATGCCCAGGTCATTGTACAACTGCAAAACAAATACGGCTCATTCAAAAACTGGCTGGACCATCATCACCCTAAAACCAAAGATGAATGGACCAAATTATTCAAAAAGACATTCAAATTCACCGGTGGTGAGATCGTCAACGAATTCCTGCTAAGTACCGGCTATCTTGAAGGGGCCCATACACCGGATTGCCCCATATATCAAAAGATTCTGGAAAAGAATCCGGCATGGAACAAACGGTAAAAATCAAACAAAGATTGTTTGATTTTCTTTGGAATCTATTGCAAATTCCATATTTTTGTATCTGTGAATTAATGCATTATCTAATTTATGGCATCAATCGACACCATATAGTTACTTCTTCCGGGCTTGTCAGGGAATATCTCCTTGACACAAGTTTTCATTCCCAAATTCCTCCAGAGCTTATTATAAAATGATGAATGTGTTTGCTTGTTAAAAAATGAAAGACATGAAATTTAATCAGATAGATATCGAAAAATGGAATCGTAAGGAATATTACATTCACTACATGAATGAATTACGCTGCACATATAGTTTGACCGTTAATATTGACATTACAAATGTAAAAGCAGTTGTAAGAAAAATGAATAAAAAGATATATCCTGTACAAATATATATGATTGCAAACATTGTAAATCAGTATAAGGAATTTCGAATGGATATTAATTCTTACGGAGAGTTAGGTTATTGGGATGAGGTACATCCAAGTTATACGGTGTTTAATAAGGATAATGAAACATTTTCCAGTATATGGACTAACTATAATCGCGTTTTCAGTCGATTTTATGACAGTTGTATTGCTGATATGGGTAACTATTCACAATCAACTTCCTTAAAACCGAAACAAAATGAGCCCCCTAATTCTTTTACGATTTCGAGTTTACCTTGGGTGAGCTTTACAGGATTTAATGTGAATGTATTTAATGAGGGATGTTATTTACCACCCATTTTTACAATAGGTAAATTTATTGAAACAGAAGATTCTGTTTTAATGCCGCTCTCGATACAAGTTCATCATGCTGTATGTGACGGATTTCACATCGGGAGATTCGTGCAATCATTACAAGATTTATCATCCAATCATAAAGAATGGTTATTTTAAATCAGATATCCTTTATGTTCTAAACAATCCATAATCGTGTTATTTACCTTTACCCTTTAATACCTCATTTCCCCGCAAAACTCCACAATCGTCATCTTCCCCACCAACACTAACGCCTCTTCATAAGCAATCTCATCTTTGCCAAGATGTCCGGCAAGCGTACCGATCTTGCCACAAATTTGAAAGCAGATCAGGACGGACATGACAATATGATTTACAGAGGTTTGTGCAGTGCGTTCGACGATTTCGGTTAGGTGGAGCATTCGGATAAACAAAACAGGGTAACGGAGGGGACAGCGAAGGCAGGACATGACGGTTCTTTGCTGCATGAAGTCGACATATGACTGGCGGTCGTGGATGATTACTTCTCGGATAAATTTCTGGTGTTTTTTAGGTAAGGTGCACCAGACGGTGAAGGCTATTTTGTAGATCTTTTCATGGAAATGGTTACGACCTTCTTTCGACATTTTGTCGAGGCTTCGGTTAAAGTCTTTTGCGTCCGGCACTTTCCCGTTGGGGAATAATGCTTCTAATTTGTTTTGCTTCTTCATGGGTATTTCTGATAGGCGTTGAATGAATAATCTATTGAGGGAAATCAAATACAGACTTAGGGCATGACAGGAGTCTCCTGCTTGATCGCTTCCATTAATATTTTCTGAAAGACATTGACAAATTGGCGCGACTGCTCTTGCGTGATATTCATCTTTTCCGCTAATTCGTTTACTAATTTTGCTTTGTTCATAATCAGTTGTTTAAAATGTTATCATTATCGTTTTTAACCTTACTTTCTTTGTGAGGGCATAAAAAAGCCCTCAATATCTCTCTGTTTGAGATATTGAGGGTTTAAAGATAAATAGTCTTCTACAGTATGTTACAGTTTACCTATTTCTTCGGCAGTCAAACCGGTTACCTGCGAAATAAACTGAATATCCGCACCTAACTGTTTCATGTTGGTTGCGATCTCTCTTTGTTTAAGAAGTTCACCTTCCATACGTCCTTCCAATTTGGCTCCGTCCAACGCATCATTTTGTATCATGATATCGCTGAGGTGTTCGTCGTAGGCGCGGCGTTCCTCGTCGCTCATATTGTGATAGAGTAGCTTTTCACGAGCCTCCTTCAAACCGGGAGCGGTGGTATCGGCACGGATGGTTCCGTCTTTCAAATATTCTATCCATTCCTCCAACGGAGTGACAGCCACCTGGTTGAACTCGTTCACACGAATCAGAAAGTACTCCGGAAAAATTTCCGCCGGCAGCTTATGCACCAGGACATCTTTTTCCTTTACACTCACTTCCAGACGATCGCCAGTATGTACGCCGGTGAAGATATTCTGCCCATGATACAGATAATCGTTTCCCTTACCGATATCGAAGTAAAGAATATTTACGGAGTAGATTTTCTTCACCTCGTAATAACTATCACCCAAAGAGATATGCTCGGTAATGGCTTTCGCCACACCATAGAGGATACGTTCCAGGAAAGTCAGTTCACGAGTGTTCTGCACCTCCACAATGATGATCTCTCCTTTGCTGTTTTTAGCCTTGATGTCTACCCGGTTGAATTTGTCGTCAAGGGTTTGCTGGTTGCCTTCGCTTTCCAGCAGTTCGATGATCTCCACCTTTTCATCCAGCAGCACGGTCAGTAAACCTTCCAGCACTCCGAAATTGGCTTTTTGCCGCAGAAGCCTCTTTATGGCCCAGTCGAAACGGATGTAATTATCTTTCATAAGGCAATACGATTAATCGTTCACATGCAAATGTAATCAATTCCAATCAATATCATTTACAGCTTACCTTACTATTTTTCTTCAAACCCTCAATATGTCAAAGATCGCTTTTATCTGTTCTTATATATTCACCTGACACGGTTCTCTCACCGCTGCCTTTTCACTCTTCCGTTCAATACCTTACCCGTTGGAGTAAAGCACCGGAGCGTGGTTTGGTAAATGTGCTTGATCACTCTTTACCGATGGACCAGTCTCTGTGTTCTTTGTCATAAGGGTATTCTAACGCCCTCCAAACCTTGGAATACAGACCATCATCATTTATTAAGTTAAGCTGGGCGCACTTAGATATCACGTACACAACGAACATAACTAGTGAGGTTCGTTTTGTAGTAATTAAAAGCGCCGTTACTGAACTCCACCCTGCAGCGATGATCAATGACGCCGCTGCCAACCGAACTACTCCAGTACCAATCGCTGATAAATTTATCGCCAAGTGCCGTCGATGCTGCTTCTTCATCCGCAGCATTACTATTACTTCCTTTACACTTACTCCATATCGCATACAACTCTATCATAGTAGGTAAGCGCCAACCTAATGGACACTGACTTATGGCATTTGCATAAGTAAAAGCTCCTACTCGTTGTGATTTTTCTACTTCTATCGAATAAGCTTTAGTTAAACTACAGTTAGACGAAACACCATTCCTATCAGAACCTGTTGTTCCAAAAGAAATCCCTCCATCATAATTAAATGGTGGAAAATAAATTAAACTTTTCCCTGTCTCTCTATAATCTTCTACGATAGCTACATCAATCGTAACCATTTTGTCTGTCGCCTGTTTAGCTGTTACCGTCACTGTTCGTGTTGGACTGGCACCTGTTACCGATACAGTAAAAGTACCTGTACGATCGGCACCGGTATTGGCAGCTCCCGCAAAGATTAACTCAGCATTACCTCTACCATTGGTCGGACTCACGGTTATACCATTATGGGTTTCCGGAGATATAGTCCAAGGCAAACCGGGAGTAGCCGTTACCGAACCGGTTGTCCTCCCTCCAGTTGCTGCTATTGTCGCTGCTCCATTGGTAATGCTAAAAACGGATGCTTCTTGTTCGACCGCCACATTTGCAGTCATTTCTCCGGCTGTTACCGATATGTTACCTTTATTGTTTGTACCGTTTAAATTCAGATTGCTTGTTCTATATTCAAGTCTCTGTTCACCACCGGTCGCAGTTTCCGATTTGGGTGTTATCAGAGTTAACCACTCAGGATGGGTAATAGACAAAGGTAATCCTTTAGTTGCCTGATACGTTAGTGCACCACTGTCATCGGCTGTTGCTTCCAATGTTGTTTTGTCACCGGAAGCTGTTAGCGATGAAGCTTTCTGCTTTATCGTTATCACACCTGTCGGACCTTCGGTTTCATCACCTGCCCGAACTGTGATCGCACCGCTCCGTTGGGAGGCTGTCGGATTCACCATTACATCAAATGAAACACTCTGGGCACTTCCTGTTGTGGGACTGCCTGATGTTGCCCCCGAAAAAGAGATCCAATCACCATTTGTCACATTGGCCACCCAAACTAAGCCGGGGGTAGCGATAAAGGATGATGATTGAGCATTGGCAGCTTCCGGCTCCACCTCTACTTCTGACCCTTGTATCGTAGAAGCTGCCTGTTTAACCGATATATTCTTTTGAAGATTATGATAATCCACACTTCCGACCGATTCACCACCTTCCACCGTTATAGTTACGGGACGTTCCTTTGCATACGGGTTACTGGACGTAGCTCTCACTATCAAATTCTGTTTTTCACCGGTGGCTGCATCACTGCTGGTTGCCGGATTAGTCTCTGCCCAACCCAACCAACTTCCACCCGACAGGACAGCACGCCACGGCAAACCTTTCGTTGCCGTAAAAGTAGAACTGCCCTCCGACCCGGAAACGGCATCAAGAGAAATCGAACCGGCAGTCTCCAAAGTGGAACCATCCAGTACAATCTCTATCGTTTGTTCTTCACTCGTTATAGTAAGGGGAAAAGAAAAAGTACGGGTTTCCGCTTTGGGATTGGCTGTTTCCGCCTTGAACAGTAGTTGGGCAGGACCTTGATAGGTGATACTTCCACCTGTGGGTACTGACATATCTTTGCCTTTTATCAGCGCCGACAGCCAATCCGGCAATCGGATTACCCATTCTTGTCCCGGACGGGCTGTGATCTGTAACTCTTTTTCGCCACCTATCCCCGCAGGCATATTCCCCGGAGTGATCTCGACCGGAGGAATCGTACCCACCGTGATACGTTCGTCGGTTATATCTATACCGGCTAGTGTGACATTCATCGTATAATGGGAGTTACGCACGATATCGTAATTATTCTTACCGCTACCCGGGTAAAAACGGAAACTGACATTCTCATAAGTCACACCGGACTGCACTGCGGCACCGGTCAGTTCTATATAAGTGACATTTGTCACTCCTTTGCCCGTTTTCTTCTTCTCCGATTCCACAGCGTTCTCGCCGCTTACCGTACCGGCCATATTTTCAGGCAGGTACCAATACATCGTAGCACCGTCTCTATTGGCGGTTCCGCTATATGTTTTATAAGTCACATCGGTTATCAACTGATTTGACGGGGCTTCAATCTGGTATCTGTCCGGAACGGAGTTTAACGTTACCGATGTCGGAGTAAACGAGAAGGCCATCCCTCCGGTCAGATAGGCAAACGATATTTTTGCCACTAACCGTGTCAAATCCACATGGATACTCTCTACTCCCCCATCATTGATTACACCGTTCCACATACCTGTCATTCCGCATAATTGGTTTTCCGGCAGGCCTACATCAGTGGAAGAATACGTCAAGACATGTTCCTTCAAAGCCGCTTCGGTATCGATCTTTCCCAGGTTACCGGCATTGGCAACAAACCAGACATGATGCTTCTTTCCACCGCTGTCTTTCAGACGGACATCTACTTTACCACCGGTTACTACAGAAAAATATTGGTTGAAGATCCAATGCCCATCCGCATCATACTGGCCGATCCACAGGTGAGCGATCCGGCTATCCTCCCCTTCGGGCAACTGGTCGGCCGCTTTTGTCTTAACCGTATCTTTCGGACTTGCCGGAATGGAATCCGTTTCGATCGTACCGTCGGCTGTAAACGCGATGCTACGTGTCTGAGAATCCCGGTTCGCCAGCACATTCAGGTGAAATGTCGCCTGAACTTCTTTACCTCCTTGAGGCAACTTCGGTTCATCCACCACTTCCGTCTGCGTGCAACCTGACAAAATATGTAGGACCGTCCACATAAACAGGCAGACCCAGAACCCGTTATTTATTTCATTCATCCGTTTCATTGTCGTATTGTTTCTTACATTATTCTCCGTTTCCGACTTCTCCGTTTCCGCTCCAGACGATATGCTTCCAACTTGCCACAGTCATCACAATACCAATTCCCTGATGAATATCCGGCAAATTAAAATCCTGCACCACTACCCTCTGTGTACTAGCCTTTTCAAGTGTTTAGCTCTTTGAGTAAAAATTTTCCGGGTTTGAACTTGACACTCGTACGTGCCGGTATTGCACAGGAAATCCCCGTACGAGGATTACGACCGGAACGTTCTTTTTGTACCCAAGGGGCAAACGTTCCGAAACCTTGAAGCATGACAGGGCTATCTTTTTTCATTGCTTCTGTCAATACTTCCTGAAAGGTATTGAGAAATTGCCGCGATTGTCCCTGCGTAATATGCATTTTTGCGGCTAACTCATTCACTAATTCAGCTTTGTTCATGATAACTAAATTTAATTCGTCTATATTTTTTCAATTCAAACTCAATAATAATTATTTCTTTACCATACGCACACAACGGACAAATCCTCCATAGTAGTAACGATTATAATCAAGTACACAATCAACTGACCGTACCCTACAATAATCAGGCCCTCCTTTAAAACGTGAACAACTCAACATCCATCGACCTTTGCTTTCAATATCTTCATTACATGCCGCACAGAAAGGTGTAACCCCCTCTCCCTTTTCTATTTTTACCCTATTAGCACACATTTCATATGCTTCCAACTCAGTAGGTATACGCCAATCACTGTAGCCATCTTCCACTAAATTTTCACAATAATTCTTCTGATTACTATAAGGAGCATCTGCAGAGTTTTGTCCTCTCTGTACTTGCAATATATAAGACCCTGTCATCGTGGGATTATCATTCAATACCACATTCGTTATACCAAAAGACGAAGACTTATCTGCACCTTCAACATTAAACGGCGGGTGAGTTATCCAACTATAATCCGGATTCACATTAGTAACAATCTGATTATAATATCTTTTTAAAACAGACTCATCTATTTTAAATTCGGTTGCAGCCAAAGTCGCATTCTGATTCACTATAATTGTTGCAGAATGGTTTCCTCCAGTTACTGCTATAATAAATGTTGCAAAACGTACATTATTCTCATTGACCGGTGCACTGAATGTAACAGTCTGCCCTTCCCCTGTTGCTGTACCACTCGCTGTACTTGCTGCTATTACAGCATTGTCGTCTCCACCGCTCCGCATCACCGTCCAAGGCAATCCCAAAGTTCCTGTCACAGTCACAGTTCCCGTACTTTCTTTATACGGCAAATTTATTTCAGTAGGTTCGACCGTGAATGACGAAGCATTCTGAGTAATCGCAGTTTCTTTTTCAATATTTCCTGCTGTTACTGATATTTGACCGCTACGTGCTTCTTTGTTTTTGTTTACGCTATTTGTTTTGTACTCAATAGCCTGCCGGCTTCCTGTTGTCGTTCCCGTAGTCCCATTGGTAAATTCAAGCCAATCGGGACAAACGATATTATAACTCAAGCCTTTGGTTCCTGTAAATCCTAATGTGGCTGTAGTTCCGACCGTCGGATCCAAAGGAGTTGGGTTATTTTCTACTGTTAACGACGATGCCCCCTGCTGCACAGCTATCGTTCCTGTCGGTCCCTCGCTTTCGTCTCCTATACGTACGGCTATTGCTCCACTGCGCACACTGGAGTTTGGATTTACAGGAACATTAAACGTTACATTTTGGGATTCAGCCGTCGTCGTGCCTGTCGTTTGACCGGTCAAGCCTATCCACTTATTATCTTCCGATACTGCTACTTGCCATGATAGACCGGAGGTCGCAGTAAATGAAGAAGTTGCGTCATTTACCCCTTCGGCTGTCACTACAACCGGATTGGACGGACAAGTTACCGTAGAAGCTACCTGCGAAACCGATATATTCTTTTGAAGATTATGATAATCCATACTTCCGATCGACTCTCCCCCTTCCACCGTTATATTTACCGAGCGTTCCTTTGCATACGGATTACTAGCCGTAGCTTTTACTATCAAATTCTGGCTTTCACCTGTGGCCGCATCACCGCCGGTTCCCGGATTGGTTGATGCCCAGGTCAACCAACCTCCATCCGACAGGACAGCACGCCACGGCAAACCTTTCGTTGCCGTAAAAATAGAACTGCCCTCCGACCCGGAAACGGCGCCAAGAGATATCGAACCGCCAGCCTCCAAAGTCGAACCATCCTGTACGATCTCTATCGTTTGTTCTTCACTCGTTATAGTAAGAGGAAAAGAAAAAGTGCGCGTTTCCGCTTTGGGATTGGCTGTTTCCGCCTTAAACAGTAGTTGAGCAGGGCCTTGATAGGTGATACTTCCGCTTGTGGGTACGGAAAGATCTTTGCCTTTTATCAGTGCCGACAGCCAATCCGGCAATCGAATTGCCCATGACTGTCCCGGACGAGCCGTGATCTGTAACTCTTTTTCGCCACCTATCCCCGCAGGCATATTCCCCGGAGTGATCTCGACCGGAGGAATCGTACCCACCGTGATACGTTCGTCGGTTATATCTATACCGGCTAGTGTGACATTCATCGTATAATGGGAGTTACGTTCGATATCGTAATTATTCTCATTGCTGCCCGGATAAAAACGGAAACGGACATTCTCATAAGTCACACCGGACTGCACTGCCCGACCGGTCAGTTCTATATAAGTGGCATTTGTCACTCCTTTGCCCGTTTTCTTCTTATCTGACTTGACAGTATTCTCGTCGCTTACCGTACCAGCCATATTCTCTGGCAGGTACCAATACATCGTAGCACCGTCCTTACTGGCCGTTCCATTATATGTTTTATAAATCATATCGGCTGTCAACTGGTTTACCGGAGCTTTAACCTGATATCTGTCCGGTACGGAGTTTAACGTCACCGACGTTGGAGTAAATGAGAAGCCTGTTCCTCCGATCAGATAGGCAAACGATATTTTTGCCACCAACCGCGTCAAATCCACATGGATATTTTCTACACCTCCCTCATCAACGGAACCACTCCATGAACCCACCATCTCGCACAATCGGTTTGAAGGCAGACCGTCTCCTTCTGATGAATACGTCAACACATGTTTCTGCAAAATCGCTTCGGTTTCGATCTTTCCCAGGTCACTGGTATTCGCTACAAACCAGATATGATGTTCTTTGCCTCCGCTATCTTTCAAACGGACATCTACCTCGTTACCGGTTATTACAGAAAAATACTGGTTGAAGATACAATTGCCATCCGTATCATACTGACCGATCCACAGATGAGCGATCCCGCTTTCCTCTGCGTCAGGCAATGCTGTAGTTGCTTTTGTCACAACTGTATCTTTCGGATTTGCCGGAATGGAATCCGTTTCAGTCGTACCGTCGGCTGTAAACGCGATGCTCCGTGTCTGAGAGTCCCGGTTCGCCAGCACATTCAGGTGAAACGTCGCCCGAACCTCTTTTCCTTCTTCGGGCAACTGCGGTTCATCCACCACTTCCGTTTGCGTGCAACCGGACAAATAATGAAAAGCCATCCAGAAAAACAAGCAAAGCCTTAGTCCGTTCTTTATTTCACTCATCTGTTTCATTGTCGTATTGTTTCTTACATTATTCTCAGTTTCCGACTTCTCCGTTTCCGCTCCAGATGATATTCTTCCAACTTGCCACAGTCATCACGACACCTATCCCCTGATGAATATCGGGGTCAGGATAAGGTTTATCGGGACCTCCCACATTTCCGTCGGAAAAAGGAACGGCATTCCATGCCAATACCCTCAGATTCAAACGGCTTTCGTCGTTCCTTACTTCCAGGGTAAATACATACCGTTTGCCCGCATCAAAAGTGATCCGTTTGTCGACGGTCGCTTTCAGGGTGGCTGTCTCGTTATCCCTCTGCACGCTGATCTCCACCTCGAAAGGCAGGTCGTTTTTAGGAAGGATAACTCCTTTTGCCTTGTTCAGTTTCATATTCTTCGGATCGGAACCTTCTTCCACAGGAACAAACTCGTCGCTACCGAATAACACCTCCGTCTCCGCACCGCCTTCACCGCCGGTCGGGGATATTCCCGTATCGGCACCGACGATCAGACCGGCATTGGAGGAAGAGATATTGCTCAATACCAGCTTCGTTCCGAATAGTTGTTCAAACGAGAGTGCGTTACCCGGCGAAGGGGCGACATTGAACACCAGAAGCGCACATTGCCTGCGGAAGGTTTCCAGTTTCACTACACGCGAAGTACGCGAGATCGTGACCTCACGGGCAAAAGAGGTCATTATGTCTTCCTTATGAGGAAGAGCGGTCATTGTATAACGATTATCGGCATCCTTCACCGGCTTTCGGGCAGGGGAAACGGCATAAAAATCATAGACACCTCCCCTTACGATCAGTTCTCCGGCATTTCCGGGAAGCTCCGTTCCGGTATCATCCACCACACAGGGAGATAAAGAACCGTCCGCTTCCACCACATAGGTCACTTCAAACGAAGGGGCAGCCGTCGCAAAAGATACAGGAGAGGTAGACGTACCCGCCTCTCCCCTCAGATAGCCGCAGATACGCACGGTCGCACCTGCGGGTAAGAAGGCCGGTTCCGGGGCTGGCGTTACCGTTTCATCTGCACGGGTCAGGACGACCGGGATACCCAGGTCGGGCTTCCCGAAACTGATTGCCACCAGCTGCGCCGTTTCCGGCATCTCCTCCACCGGACCGGCTGTGCAACCGATCAGTAATCCACAAAACAGTAACCCTATCAGATAGATCAAATATCGTTTCATGTTATAATGTTTTATGTGTGTTCCATTATTCTACCGGTATATCATATTCACCGCCATCATTCCAGCCTGCCACCTGTATATCCGTCAGTTCGATACCCTGCGCCTGCATACGGATATTGTAGATATAATTATATCCCTTTTCCCATTTGGCAGTAAACGTGCCGGGATCCGTTCCACTACTCTCAGACGGCTTCATCGTAAATACCCGGCCATCATCCAGCGTCAGTTCCAATGTGACACCGGCACCCGTCACCGGAACAACCAACCCGAATGCCTGAACAGGTGTTTTTGGGGTATCTCCCGTTCCTGTTACGCTCCCGATACCACGCATATCGCCACCTGCCGTAAACACCAGCTGATCGACTGCCGTCAGCGTACCTTCCAAGCCACCCGTCGAAAGGTTCAGTTTCGCGGAGGTTGACTTGTTAAAGCCTCCGCTGCTTTTCAATACCACCTTCTCTATCAGGCAACCGGCAAAAGCCGAACCTTCCTCCGAGACCCGGAAGCTCACCTTCGAGAGCGCATGTTGCATCAGAAGCGATACCTCCGGATGCCAGCGGTCTACCTGTTCCGCCGCCATGCAGTAGAGGTAATCGTCCTGGTCGGTTTCCCATTGCACATCGGTCGCGGCATCCACCGGCTGACCGCCGTCATAGAAGTAAAACTTCTGCTTGTCCAATACCTTGACACCGCTCATCAACGGCACTTTCGGAGTTCCCGAAAGCGAAACGCTTTTCTCGGACGGGGCATAAGCATAAACAGTTCCTTTTTCGGTATACAGGCAAAGAGGTTCTTCTCCTTCCGCCAACTCCCAGACAGGCAGTGTAGCCACGGCATTGTATGTAAATAACTGACCCCGGACACTGCTTTCATAGAAACTGACAGCACCGCTGCTATTTTGTTTGGTAACGCATACTGCAACAGAGGTGAGCGGGTTCGGATTCTTGTCTTCCTCCCCCGGCCCTCCTGTAACGACACTCCGGGATTCTACTTCCAATGACAAGCCCAGGTCCCTGATACCTAGAGGAACACCTTCTTCCCTTTCACCACCACCGGGCCCGGGCGAAACGATATCCGCCTCGGTACAACCGATACACAGCAACAGGAGTATAACCGGTAATATGTATAAGTTCTGTTTCATGGGCTTTGTCTTTAATATAAGTTAATTACAACGGTATTTCTTCCTGCTCACTTTCAGCCCAGGCTTCTACCGTTACATCCATTATCGTCAGCTTGTTACGTCCGGCTGAAAACGTATAGATGTAATTGCTTCCGGCATCCCAACTGTTTCCGGGCAAGGTGATCGGATAAACGACTGCCGTTTTCGACCCTTCCTGCAACGTGATCTCCACATCGATTTCATTGTCTCCAAAAGTTTCAATCGGATAAATAACCGCACTGACTGTCCGGGAAACGAATGTACCTTTTATAGCAGACGAACCGCTTCCGGCAGCAATGAAAGCATGTGCACCTTCAGTCCCTCCTTCTTCTATCTGTCTCATCAATATATAATTAGTTATCGTACGTGCCATACCGGTAGTGGTAGATGTTTCCGTGATTGCCCCGTCTTTCAGTGCCATCTTTCCGTTGCCGGTCTTAAACAGGTTCGTACCACCGGTATGGTTCTTTACCTCAAACTTTGTAAACTTCACATCGTTATCGCTTAAGTGCCCGCCATCGTACACACGGAAAGAGATCATCGCCATCCCATGATGCATATCCAGATTGATCTTATAACCGGGGTTGTCTGCATTGTTATTATCCGGATCGGCATCCGGTGTTACAGGGGTTTGTCCGTCCGCACGTCCATTGTTGACATAACGGCCTTCTGTTGCGGCAAAATACAGGTAATCCTTCTCGGTCGACAACGACAAGTTTTCCGGAGTTTTATTACTTACAGGTGACCACTTACCATCTACCCAACGTCTTTTAGCATTGTCTGTAGAGGCATCTATCTCACCGCTGGCAAGGACCTTTACTGGGATTTTAAGGTCGGATTCACTACTTATGGAAGAAAGGGTAGTTGTTAGAGTTGCATCATAAGGATAATAAGCATAAACCTTTCCGACCGTTTTGGTCAGATAATAAGGGACTTCTTTCGTTAATTTATAAGTATCTTTCTTATCCTTGACCGAAATCCAGTTCTTTCCTGTTTCGTCACCCATATACCAGACATGGTGACCTTCATACTCTGTTCCGTCGGGAGTGTACCAACCGGTTGCCCCGCTATTGGTAACCCATACGCCCAATCCCGGCGCATAATCGGAACTGGCGTATTGGTCTACCGGATAGGTGATTGCTCCACCGCTTACCACCGATTTCGTTTCCGCCCTGGTTCCCGCATCCACTTTCAGGTTGGGAGTGATACCCAAAGCTACCTGACCGCCACTACCCGGTTCAGGGTCGATTTCTGTTTCTGTTTCCGAGCAGCTTGTCGCTGTCAGAAGGGCTATCAACATAACCCACATTGTCTTAGTTGTTTTCATTTTCCTTCGTTTTAAAGTGTTTCTATGTAATATTTTATATCGGCATATCATCCTGTTCATGATCCGTCCAGGCTTCCACACTGACAGAAGTTGTTTGTATTTTACTCTTATCCGTAAAGAAGAGTGTTACAACATGGCTTTTACCTGTCTGAAAGCCACCTTCTATATAGAAAGAGATTTCCGAAACTGTTTCATGTTCGGTTCCCCTGCCGTCTTTCGTCGTTGTTATCCGAAGGTGCAACGGGTGTTCTGCAGTTCCGTCCACCGGGGAAACCGGAAGCAGGAGATATCCTTGCGGTTCGGGAAGATCTTCACCGGCTATTGCCTCCGGGACCGGTAAGTTTGTTATATCCTGTACCGGAATATTTTTTATTCCATCATCTGACGATATATCATCCAAATGGGGAGTTTCCTGTTTCAAATCCAGTTCCTGCCGTGTATGTACGTCTATTGCTTCGATTGTTTTTATCGTTCCCCATCTATCAGCCTGGTCACTGTAACAAACCAAACGAACCTGTGTCAGTAAATGACGGAACGTACAGGTTTGTACCGGAACATATCCGCTGCCTGTTAGGATTCCCGTTGACATAATATCAATTGTACCATCCACTATAAAGGTTACTTTGCCCGTTCCTGCCACAGCTTCCGCTTCACCCTTTGCCGGATAATAGCCGTGCAGGTGGATATGACGACCATCCTCCGGGTATGACTGGGACTCGACAAACACGATCGGACGATTCCCCTTACCGCCTGTTCGCACTGCTTCATATATACCCCATGCACCATAACTTTCTCTTGGAACAACCGTTTCATCCTGCCGGGCAAAGCAAACCTCTAAATCCTTTTCATAGCCGGAACCGATCACTCCGCGCGTTGATTGTCCGATCGCCCCTTCCAGGCAGACCGCTGTTTCCGGAACCGGCTCTGGAGTAGGATTGCTGTCTGAACAGGCGGCGAGGCCCGGAAGGATGGCGATGGATATGAATGCTATGACTATGAAGTTATTCATGATTTTGATAGTTGTCTTGTTTTTTTAATTTACACACCCCCTGCCCCCTCTCGAAGAGGGGAAAGGTTACTCTTTGGGGGTAATGATAGTACTGCCGTTATTACCCGGTTGCCACTGGGAGATACCGGTTTCTACTGCTATTTTGCCGTCCTCCGTAAAGGTGAGCGTGATAAGGTGCGAATAACCGGCTTTCACGCCTTCACTGATATTGGAGACGGTTACGTTCAATGTTTTGGGACTTCCGTCATAAGTTCCTTTCACTTCTAAACTGACAGGTAAATCTTCTGTTCCCATATTCGCTGTCGGGTAAAGCAACAGATAGCCGGTCGATGGTTTTTCGGCATCCAAAGCCGAAACTGTAGACGGACAGTTTTTAACCGTTAGCGTTTGGTCGGCTATTCCTGTTGCCGTCAGTTGAGCCCCCTTGGTTTTATCGAGCGATAGTTTCAATCCTGTTGCTACATTCTTTACTTTAATGGAAGTTATAGCCGTCCATTTTGCGATCGCTCCGGTAGAACCCGTACATTTAAACTGCAATTGGGTAAGCAGATGGCTGAAGGTGAAAGTCTCGAACTTATTCACCAGCGAACCGGTCTGCACTCCTGTTGCCATTATATCCTCCTCACCCGCAATAGTATAAGTGACACTGACCGGGTTGGCGGTTCCACTGTTCAATACCCAGCGTGGATAGTAACCGATCAAGACGGACTCGCCTTCTTCCGGCAGATAGGTTTGTTCCGGTTCAAACGTTAGAACCGTGTTACCTGTACCACCTGTGCGAACCGCATCGATAGACGGGGTATTCCATTGAGCACCCGTTGTTCCGGGGTTATCCAGACGGGCGAACGAGACTTCCAGGTCATTCGTATAACCGCCGCTGATCACTGCACGGGTAGCCTCCGCTATTCCGGCATTCACTTCTATTGCCTCGCCAGTTCCATCCGTCACCGGCTCTTCCGTGTTCGTGCAATCACCTAAGAAAGCAGCCACTAACAGACTCATGATCAATAATTTTCCTGTTTTCATATTATACCAGTGTTTTTATTGTTACTATTGTTCTCATTTTCATTTCGTTTCAGGGAATTACCACACCCGAACCGTCACTGCCCGGTTTCCAGTCCGTCAGCGTGATCGTCAAACCGCTTATTTCATCATAGCGGACAACCAGATCAAGTATCACATGTGTCGTGACAGTTGCGGTGAACGCATCTTTCACATCTTCCGTTATATCCGTGGACGAAGTGATTTCCTTTCCATCTGCCAATGTCATCGTAAGGGAAAGGTCGACGGGTTCGTCGCTTCCCTCCTCTTCCTCACCCGGGGATAAACCGAATAAGCTCAGGGAAGAGGCATACACACCCGGACTGACCTCTTCCGGCTCGAACGTCATAAAAGCAGGCGTATCGAACAGCGGCTTGCCGGAAGGTATATGAACCCGTGACGATACACCGGTCAACCTTCCGGACAATACCGTAGGAACGACATCCCCCTTATCCCCTCCTGTGACTTTTATATTCATTTCCAAAGTACGGACAAGGTTTGCCGGAGTCAACTCCTTTGCTACCGTTTCCCCTCCGACTACCTCAATCTGCTCCAGACCTGTACCATACAAGCTACCCGGACAGGCTATCTGTACGGAACTTGATTTTAAGGAAGAGAGTTGTTTCGCCCTTCCGCAGGCTTCCTCATACCCCTTCTCCATTTCAAGCGTGACACCCGTACAACCGGTGTTACAGACGGCTACCCGGTAACGCCCCAAAGGCAACGTACCCTCATATCCTGAAACGTCCCCTGTACGCATGAGCGGACTTTCCGAATCTTCCGGGTAGAAATACCAGGTCATATTATCCGGGCAACTACTGTTTGACTTTCGAAGCAGCAAACGTACTTTTCCGTTCTTCTCCCAATCTTCATCCGTCATGCGGTAGGCACAGGATGAAATCATCATAATCCAGACGATACCGATCACCCAAACGGCTACCTGCATCATCCTATATCCTTTATATCTTATACCTCTTTTATTTCTATATCTTTCCATATCCTCACCTCCTTTTATCTGATTTGAAAACGATAGGATAGACTGATCTTTAAACCAATCATAAAACCTGTCGAAACAAAACGGGTTTCCAGATAATTACGGTTATCAAGCGGATCATACCGGTATTTCTTCCCACTAAAAACTGAGCGGTAACCGGCACGGGCACGCATATCTACTCCAAAGCCACCGACCAGAGAGAAGCGATAACCCATCGACAGACCTGCCGACCAGAAACAACCTGTCCGTCCATAAAGCATATCTTCCGACACGTCGATCGCGCTTCCACGTACATCGAAATCTCCGTATTCGACAAACAAGCCGGTATTCAATCCGGTAAACCTACCCGAAGGAGATAGCCAGATACAAGGTTCGAGGGAGATTTCGGATACAGCCCAGTGATCGCGCGTCTTGTCTTTATAGGCAAAGTCGGAATATATTCCCGACAAGGCTACCGACCAACGACCGGCGAAACAACACTCCACTTCCAGGTTCGGCATAAATGCCCCCGTTTCTATCTTTGTTTCCCCGGTTCCTAAACGGATCGAAGGGACTACACCGCACCAGGGAAGAAGGTTTGTTTTTACCCCCAGATATACTAGGTTTTGCTTCATCGGAGTTTCTTTCGTCCTTACAGATTCAGTTGGTTGTCTTTTCCGGTCTTTCTCCGTCTGTTCTTTATTATCTGCTTGCAATCCGGTTTTCTCGGAAACAACTGTTTTCCCGGTTGTCTCTTTATACTTTGTCACCTTCCGTACTGTTTCCCTGGTTGTTACGGTGGTGGCTAAAGCGATGTCCGGCTCTTCTATCCGTTTACTATGGCGTACCGTATCCATTACGGAAGCCAAACGGTAATCTTCCAGTTCCGTGCGGTCAAAAAGAGGATCGTCGATACGGTACACTTCACGGTCGTAACCTCCTGTCTCACCACGACGGTACAGGTCTACATAAGGGACTGCCCCATATTCACCGATGGCAGCCGCTACCGCTACCGGATAACGGCTTTCACTGTAATGAATCGAAATGTTCGCAAACCACGGAAGTGGTTTATACACCTTATAGACATGCACCTGATCACGATAATTTCCGCTACGGTCAATATAAAAGGCAACACAATCATGGGGTATATCGAAACGGGTTTTCAGGTAGGCACGGATACGACCTGCACGCAGTGAGGCTTCGTTCACCACCTCTTTATCTTCGTATTCATAGGCATTCACATGCGAGACGATCAACAAATGGCAATCACCTTTTAGGATTTGGTCACGGGACACGTCGAGTAAACCGCCCATACGTTCCAATTGATAAGCGTTGTCTCCGTAGTCGGCAAGGAACAGGTCATTATCCCGGCGGAAAGAGAAAAGGAACGATTCTGCCTTATAATAGGTCGTAGTCTGGGCATCCGCTCCTATCCCCAAAAGGAAGTTGAGCAGTAACAGGAAGATTGTTCTTACCTGTATTTTCCGGTGTGGACCTTTTATCCTATACATATTAATATATAATACCAGTTTGTTCAATACTGAACAGTGACTATGATTATCACTAACTCTCTGTAAATGTTCACCTTATTTATATAATAAGGGTAGAGGGTGAAAAAAGCCCTTCCCCGAAGAACCTCCTTAGGGAGTTTTTAGGGTAAAAAATGAAGGATTGATGTCTTTTTGAGTCTTTTTAGAGGAAGAAACGGAACTGCGGAAATAACAGTTTTCTCTTAACAGATTTAAAAACGATGGCAGTCCGGGCCTGTTCTATACCATCTTGTAATGAAATTCATATTATATGGCTAAAAAATAGGTTAACTTGTGAAATTTAGTAAAATAAATATGCGTTTTTTAAGAAAACACCCTACACTCCTTGTTTTTTCATTTTTTTCTTCTTACGTTTGCCACGTACTTCATTACAATTCAGGATTTTTCTTATTTATAAAACACTGATTGTAAGACTAAAAGAGGATGTTCTCCCTTATTATATAAATAAGGTTTACCCCACCCGCAAACAGCTGCCGACCGCTTCGGAAACCTGCCGGTTTGCTTTGGCTATTTCCGATACGTCAAACTTCTGCAAATAGAGACGGGTCGTTTTTTCCGATGTATGCCCCAGTGCCTGGCTGATCACGCCGATAGCTACATGCAGGCGGTACGCCTCCGAAGCCCAGGCATGGCGGAACGAATAGGTCGTCAATGTTTCCGGCAAATCCAGCATCACACTGATTTCTTTCAGGTAACGATTTTCCGTCGCCAGACAGGCTTTATACTGTTCGTGGGTCGCATCTTCCGGCAATACAGGGAAAAGGTAACGCCTCTCTTCGTCTTTATACCGGTCGAGCAGCATCTGCATCCCCGAAGTCACTTCCATCTGGATAAAGGCTCCCGTCTTCTGCCGGTGGTATTGTAGTACCGTACCGTTCTCCACCAGATTCTCACCCGTCAGATGCACGATATCCACAAAAGGAATGCCACAAGCCATAAACGAAAACAGTGCCAAATCAATAGCAAGCTGTTTCTTCGGCTCACTTTTCAAATCCAGAGCGGCTATTTCCTTTATCACTTCCACCGGCACAGCACGCTTGTGCGTCTCTTCCCGTCTGAGGTGAATCCCGGCAAAAGGCGACTCTCCCGTTTTCTCCTTCGATTCCCTTCGGGCACGGTTATACATCGCCCGAAGGTTACTCATGTAACTGTTCACCGTATTCACACGCAGCCCTTTCTCACGCAACCATTTCAGAAACGCCTCAACCAAAGTCGGTGTCACATCTTTCAGGCACAATTCCTTACCACCCAAGAAACATATAAAATGATTCCTGACTGCCCGATACAGGTCAGCCGTACTTTCATCTCCGCAGGAACGTTTATCCTCTTCCTGCAACAGCATCTGTCCATAAAAATCTCTTTTCTTCATACTCTTCCTCCATTTTATTCGGATTAATCAAAAAGATAAAGATAAACATTCATCGCTTTCAGAATGTTCGATTTTTACTGATCAGGCTAACAGCGGTTTTCACTCAAACAGCTGTTCCGAAAGAAAAGACCACCTTATCACCCTGTTTTCCTCTCTTCATAACCCCTCCTTTCGGAAATCATTGCAATGAATCTTCCTTATCATCACAATGTCCCGACAGAGTCATCACAATGACTTCACGCACTCATCACAATGAAGTGGGACAATCATTGTGATGAAAATTTTAACACTACAAAATATTGGGAAATTATCTTCGGGATTATACTCTAATACCAGGTTTACGTGTCTTTCTGAAAGCTAGAAGCTCTTTCTGAACAGTTCATTTTCAGTTGACAGATTGCTGCAGATTTTGCTTTTTCCCTATCACTAGCCCTGAAATCATCACGATGATTGTTTTATTGTCTTATCAAATTTCTTTTCTATCTCCTACAAAAATCTTTATGATAAACCTCAACCTCTGCTGAGGCCCCCAAAGAGCATTCCTCACCTACCCTTCTCCATACAAAGCAAGAGAATGAAGGGATAATTATCAAAATGACAATCTGTAATGATTAGATGAATCGTTAGGACGTGAGATTACTTTAAATTATCTTTGCAGCCATAATCAGAAATAAAAATTTAGACATGATAAAACCTCTTACCTCGTTAAGGTTTATATTTGCATTGATGGTATTTGCCGCACATTGTTATGTAATCGATCCTCATTTCTCCCATTTTTTATATAAAGAAGGGTTTGTCGGGGTAAGTTTTTTCTTTGTATTAAGTGGTTTTATCATCGCATACAATTATCAACGAAAATTTGAATCTAAAAGTATATCTCGTCGTGAGTTTTGGATAGCCCGCTTCGCACGAGTTTATCCATTGCATATCGCCACTCTTATGTTGTATCCTCTGGTCGGAGGGGCTCTATTGGCAATGAACTGGGATACGGTATTAAAACTTGTGTCACAATTATTTTTGGTTCACCCGTTCATTCCGCAGACGGACTACTTCTTTGCTTTCAACTCCCCCTCCTGGAGTTTGGGGTGTGAACAACTGTTCTATTTCTTGTTTCCATTTTTAGCTTTATGGCTAAACGATACCCGTAAGTTGTTTTGGATATTGATTGCAACAGGTTTAATAGTTGCCTGTGGTATGTATTTCACTCCTGAAGAGCAGATACGGGCTTACTGGTATGTGAATCCATTGACTCGGCTACCGGATTTCCTTGTGGGAATGTTGCTCTTCAAACTGTATGACAAGAGTACAGGAAATTGGAGTGTAAATCGGGCGACATGGTTTGAAATCGGAGCGGTAGCATTATTCATTGCGTTTTATTATTGTGGTTCAGCCGGTGTACTACCTAAAGTATATCGGTATTCGGTATATTATTGGTTACCCGTCTCTTTGCTCCTTTATGTCTTTGCAATGAACAAAGGAATGATTTCCCGCTTTCTGAGTAATAAATATCTTGTAATCGGTGGCGACATAAGTTACGCCATGTACCTTATCCACCTGTTTATTATAGAATTATACAAAAGCACCGGTTGGAATTATCCGTGGCAAATAGTAATCCCAATATTACTCTTGATTACCATCTGTTGCAGCCTACTATCATACCGCTATTTTGAAAAACCGGTGAATAAGTATATTCGGATGCATTTAAAATAGTCCTATTTTATCAAAATTCAATAATCTTCCATTTGCTTATCAAAGGCTTGTTGAATTAAATCCATAACATCATCTATTTCATTCAAGTTATATAAGCCAACTTCTACATCTCCATTTCCCCATCGTCCCACTTCCGAGACATCTTTACATAGCCCTTTAGGATCAAGGATATCCGGAAAAGCAATATTCAAAGACAAGCGCAACCTCGATTTCTGAGGGACAATATCAACAAAATTTGTATAAGCCTTAAAAGCAATATACAATTTCTTCATTTCCTCTTTTACGGAAGGATCTGTATTCATAATCCTCTTACGTAAAGCATAATACAATGTCAATATATCATCTTTCAAATATTCATAATGCTCTAATGTGTATTCAGGATTTTCAATATCTGATGATTTATAGGCTTCAAGAATATCTACTGGCAAATAAGGATACTTCCAAACTTCTTTTGCCTTTTCTGCTAATTCATGGGCACGAATTTGAATATTTTCCTCATTCCATTCTTCAACATGCCTCAAAAAATAATATAATTATATATTTTAAATCCATTCTTTTTTATAGGTTTGTATCAAAAATGACAATAGCAAATGGCAGACGTACATTCAAAAGAGACACGGAGCTATAATATGTCCCGGATAAAGAATCACAACACTAAACCGGAAATCATAGTTCGTAAATACCTTTTTCATAGAGGATTTCGTTATCGCATTAACGTCAAAAATCTTCCCGGCAAACCTGATATAGTATTACCTCGTTACAAAATCGTTATCTTTATAAATGGTTGTTTCTGGCATAAACATGAAGGATGCCCCTATTTCGTCGTCCCCAAAACAAGAACAGACTGGTGGATGGAAAAAATCAACAAAAACAAAATCAGAGATATAGAACAACAAAAACAATTGAAAGAAGCAGGATGGAAGGTTTTGATTATTTGGGAATGTGAACTTAAGCCAAACCAAAGAGAAAATACACTTACAAAAATTACAGAGTCAATCATTGAATAAATAATGAATGATTATTGTACCTTTGTATTAGAAAGAGAATAATGACATGGAGAAAAAAGTAAATCTTGAACTGTTTCCGGAAAAAATATATATTAGTGATATTGCAGGTAAAAAGATGAAAATCCGTATATATGGACCTGATTCTTTGAACAAGCAGTTAGCTCTTATTACTCATTATCTGCACAATAGAGACTCAGAAAGTGCAAAAACATATAAAGAGGAAGCCGTTGCAGGAATAAAAGAACTAGTTACATATAAATATCCCAATATTAATCTAAAAAGTTTTGTTGCAGAAAATCCTTTACAATATGGTCTTTTCAAGGATATCTTCAATATACCTTATCCCTCTCCAGAAAAACCCCTATTTACATTTATTGATCTGTTTGCTGGGATGGGAGGTTTTCGCATTGCAATGCAAAAACAAGGAGGAAAATGCGTATTCTCTTCTGAATGGAATGAATTTGCCCAAAAAACATATATGGCAAATTTCGGAGAGATGCCTTTTGGAGATATAACCAAAGAAGATACTAAAAAATACATACCAGATAATTTTGATATTCTATGTGCAGGTTTCCCTTGCCAACCATTTTCAATAGCTGGAATATCCAAAAAAAATAGTTTAGGGCGTGCACATGGTTTTCTGGATAAAGCCCAAGGTACGTTATTTTTTGATGTGGCAGATATTATCGATCGTAAAAGGCCTAAGGCCTTTTTTCTAGAAAATGTTAAAAATCTCGTTTCACATGATAAAGGTAATACATTTAAAATTATCTCAGAAACGTTAAAAGCTTTGGATTATGATATTTATTATCAAATAATGGATGGAAAAGCATTCGTTCCTCAACACAGAGAGCGTATTATGATCATAGGTTTTGATAAGCTATATTTCAAAGGCAAAGAAAGTTTTTCTTTCCCTGAATTATCAGAACCTCAAAAAACAATAAGTGATATTCTTGAACCTAATCCTGAAGATAAATATACGCTATCAGATAAATTATGGGGATATCTTCGAAATTATGCAGAAAAACATAAAGCAAAAGGTAATGGTTTTGGTTATGGCATGACTGATTTAAATGGAATCTCACGAACATTAAGTGCCCGATATTATAAAGATGGTTCTGAAGTACTTATACCGCAGGGTGAAAACTCTAATCCCAGAAGACTCACACCTCGCGAGTGTGCCAGACTAATGGGATATGAAGACAACTATATAATTAATGCTGTTTCTGATGTTCAAGCTTATCGCCAATGTGGGAACTCCGTTGTCGTGCCCTTAATCACCGCTGTTTCTGAAAAGGTCGTCAAATCACTATTAGACAATAAACATGAGCAAACTAGTTGATCTTGTTGTTAACACAATAAAACAATCCCAAAATGCATATTGTAAATATATATCATCCAATGGTGCAGGAAAAACAGGAGCAAATCAAATGGATACTATATACCTAAAGATGTCACCTCCACATGGATTGATAAAGACTGGAGAAAAGGGATAAATACAGAACGTAAAATTTTAATTAAATGGCAAAATGATTTTGAAACTTCGAGTAAAATAAAATATTACGGATGTGGAACACGTAATGAATTTCGTATTACATGTTTTGGCCGAAATTTTCCTTTTTTACAGGATGATAATGTTGGTGATGTATTGATTATTTGCCAAATGGATACAGATAATTTTCAGGCTTTTATACTTCAGGCGGACAATGATATTGACGATTTTATGGCATCATTTAATCTTTCCTCCAATGACACCAATCATTTTATAAATAAAAATACAACCTATAATCCTGAAAAGAAGCTAAAAGAGATATTTTCAGGATTTATTAGTCAATTTTCAGAATTTCCTCCTACAAAGGAAATGGCTATATTTGCTATGAACTGCTATATAGAAGCATGGCGTGTCTCTGATCAAAAAGTTATAAATGAAATCGATAAACAGTTATTAAAATGGATTGAAACAGAGTTCAACTTATTTAAAGCATTCGAAGAAAAACTCTATACAAAACAACTCACGCACCTGTTTACTTCTATTGAGGAACAAGTTAAATTTTCAAATATGGTTCTGAACTGCCGTAAAAGTTGTGCGGGTAAATCTTTGGAACACCATTTGGAAACATTTTTTCAAAAACAAGGATTAATATTTGAGTATCAACCCCTTACTGAAAATAACAAAAAAACCGGATTTTATATTTCCTGGTAGTAAAGAATATCATAATCTCTTATTCTCTAATGATAAGTTAATCTTACTAGGAGCAAAAACAACCTATAAAGATAAATGGCGTCAAATCATCAATGAAGCAGATCGTATCCCTATAAAGACCCTACAACAAGGTATTTCCAGAAATCAATTAGCGGAAATGAAAAAAAGCAAAGTGACATTGGTTGTCCCACAGCCTTATCTCAAATCATTTGATAAACAATGACAAAGTAAAATATTAACACTCAAAACATTCACAGAATGGGTAAAAGAAAAACAAAACAAATAATACATTTATATGCGTTGATCAGATATCTTCAATCCCCACTCAAAAATTAATCATTTGAATTTATTCTCAAACAGGAGTTCTAATAAAAAAGGGTAAAATCAGATCTTGATTTTACCCTCTCTCTGTTACAGGAACTCATTTTTAATTATGGATACATAAAAAAACAACATATCTTAACATTGTAATTCATATTCTACCATATTCTGTCTTTCATGCATATCTTTTAGAAAATCTTTGTGAATCCAGGCCTACTTGCATAGCTACTGTAGCTAAATTGAATTTCTGATAATAATTCCTTATTAAGCATTTTTAAATTATAAAACTCACTCAAAAAAACTGTACCTGGCAATGAAAAAACATATCTAAAATCAAAAATTAAAGTTATATCATTTTCAACATCATCATGAAATAAATGATCGAATTTTTTTATACAGTCAGGTGTTTTTCCATTCAAACGAATTTCACATTTATCAGAATCTTTCCTGGCAGGTTTAATTATTCTGACCCCACTTAACAATTTTATATTTTTACCATATTTGTTCTGAGCATAATCACACGGCCTAGTTATATTAAGAACAATATCTTCTATTTTTGTACTTTCAGAATCAAGTTGATATTTAAGAAGATTATTCACAATTACATCATCTTGTATAGAGTAATATTTTTGCAAAAAAGCACTATCATTTCTGGCTATAATACCCGGAAAAAGTTTATCTTTCAGATCATCTCTCAATGTAAAGTGGAACCAACTATTTAGCCGCCTATCAACATGAACAGTATTTATTTTTGACAAATCATAAAGATTTGCTTCATCTTCCTTTGATATATTATTCTCTGAATCATATTGGGGAATACTTGATACTAAAACATTATTTAGGGCCTCAAATAACACCGATCTTTTTAATAATGATTCCGAATTTTTAACAACTTCTCCTCCATGACTAACTATTATTTTTCTTATTTTATTTGTAGATTCATTTACATCTTCAGAAACTAATCCCCCCAAAACTATATTTGAAGTTTTTTTTATGTTATTCTTCCAAATCTGAATCTCATCAAATGCAGGTATATCAGACAATTTATTTTCTATAGAATCAATTAATTTGCTATAGTCATATTTCCCAGTACTTTTATTTATATAATTTCCTTTATTTTCAATAAATACCTGATAAGGCTTAGTATTATATTTTTCCAATTCACGGAGAACGCCACTCGCCTGTGAAGGATCTTTTGTCCATAGTATCAAAATATAGAACGACTTTGGAGGAATAATATCTCTAACCCAATCTGCCGGCAATTCATAGTCCAAATCGATTCCCTCTTTATAGTACAAGTCCAAGTATAATAAAATAACATCAGACATTTTTTTTTCAGGACGATCATCACCATCATACAAATTTGCATTAAAAAATTTACAACCAGCTCCTGATTTTTGATAATATTCAATGAGTCCGGAAACCTCATCTTCTTTGTCATCAACGATAACAACATTAGGTTCAAAGTATTTCATAAGTTATATTTTATTAAAAGTCAATTTAACTACTGCTCCTCCATATTCTTTTGGAATTCCATAATCTTCAGCCTCAACTTCTGTAACAATATCAAATTTTCCATATTTCATCATAATTGTATCTACAAGATACAATCCTATACCAATACCATCATTCTTTCTTGAAAAGAAAGGTGTTATTATATCAGATATGTCATCTTTAAATCCCGGACCATTATCTGCTACTATGACAACCGGAACATTGTTATCCAGAAAACTCTTAATAAAAATTGAAGGTTCCTCCCTATTCACTGTATCAAGCCAATAAATACTATTATCTATAAGATTCATCATTATTGTAACAAAAAATCTTTTTTCAACCTTCAGATTTTCTATATTTTCATCCAAATCTAATATATTCGTTATTCTTCGATCCTTTAATTTACGTTTATAATTATCTACCGCTCGCTGAATAGCTTTGTTTATATCCGTCTTTTCACTACCTCCTTTTCTAAGCACTGATATAATACCTTCAGTATAAACCCTTAATTCTGCTACTTGATTTACTATTATATCCTTATCCAAAAACTCGTATTGAATAGTTTCCTCCATTCTTGGAACAAGCTTCTCTATTTCATGTAAAGCTACAGAGGCAGTCATACCAACTCCCGCCGGAATCATAAGTATTTTAGTATCTTCCTCATATTTTTCTTCTAATTTTTTTGCCTCTATGATTAATTTTTCTTTTTTTTCCGCGGTATCTATTTCTGAATTTTCAACAAGTTCTTTAAAGTTATTAATTCTTGCCGCAAAATTCTTTTCCGTTACCCCTCGATTAAAATTTAACCATCTCCTGCGATCACTTAAACGAATATTTTTAAATTCTGTAAGCAGATATCTGAGAACAATAAAAAATAAATCATATGCTTTGTTATGAATAAATCCTTCCCGATTTGTTTTTTCCACAAGGGAAACAGATTGCTCCGGATTCAAGTAGACATATCCTATATTTTGATTATTTGAAAACCACTCTTTATTTTGAATACGTTCTAAATCTATTCCCAGCCAATCATTTCCTTTTTCTCCATAGTCAAAAACACGCATATCACCTTTGTAAACCTTAATACCCGAATGCTCTCTTAAAACAGTTTTTGTTAATTTGTTATCGCTTGAATAATCTCTTAAAGAAGCTGAATCCAAATCATATGAATAAAATTCAAAAATTAAATTTCCAAAGGGCAATGTTTGTACTTCTTTATCAAAACTCAAGAGTTTTTCCTCAACCTCTATATCGTCAAATCCTTGTTTTTCATATGACGAACGAAGATACGGTCTTAATGCGCTTTTAATATTAATGTTATAACGTTCATCATCTTTTATTTCCCTTTCACCAATCTTACTTGTATTCTTTAAAGAGAATTTATAATCAAGTTCCATATTAAAATATTTATCCACAGAAATCAAAATCTTATAAGGAGCTTCCTCTAAAAGATCTTCTATAGAAGGGGAGTCATATAGCCATTGATTATCAAAAGACAAATTTATTTTAAAACTATTTTTCTCCAAACGAGGTGATAACATCGAAATAGTATAACCTTTCAACTCTTTCGCCATACCTTTTGTCCATATGTCTTTCAAATTCTTTAGCTCAATATAAGTACCACTCCGATCTTTAAATTTGAATACTCGCGGATCTTTTCTTATTTTCCAGACTACCGGAACATCAGATAAATGTCGGGATTGATTAAATTCATTCCAATCTATAGACAATTTTATCTCATAATCTGCAAGCAAAGTCGATATAATATTACCTTCATTATCTTTTTTTATTAGTAATGGACGAGTAATAAGGGTTATCTCAGATCCAAGTTTATGAACAGCAAAACGTCCAATCCCTTTTTCCCCCATAGGTACACGCCTATATATTGGAGACTTTACTATTATTCTCGCATTTGACAATTTATCAACAGGCTTCCTGAAATCACTTCCTGGCTCTAACCATACATTTTCAATTATATCTGAAGTCATACCAATTCCGTCATCTTCAACCGATATAAATGCCGTTCCCTCCTTATCAATATTATTAAAATTGACATCAACCTTCATAGCATCAGCATCGTACGCATTCTTTACAAGCTCATAAATAGCCATTACAGGACTTTTTATAAGTTCATCTCCCAGTAGACTTAATATATGGGCTTTCGGCCTAAATGTTTTTTCTCTGATCTCATCTTTGTCATTATCTTTAGTAACAGGAAACAAAACAAGTTGTTCCGATTTATCCGGCTGAAGTTCTCCGTGGGCATCTTTAAGAACCTCTATATTTTTATCACTATTGATAATGATTGTATTAAAATTATCTTTAGTAAATCCAGACTCTTTAAAAAAATCCTGCACACTTTCTTTATAGATAATAAATCCTTCGTATGTATCATCAAAATTACGTATAATTCCCAACACATCATCAATATTATTTTCTTTAAGAAAAGGAAAGTTCTGCCCAAAACGTGTAAGACGATATTCATTACGTGTTCCTTTTCCATAATAAATAGCACGACTCTGGGTATTCAGGCCATTCCCCCAATTGATTATTACATACTTATCTTTATTATATCCTTTAATACCTGGAGAATCAAAAAAAAGTTTCCATGAGTTTTTGGGAAGATGAAATCCTGCTTGATGAGCACCTGTTGCACCCACATCATTAGCTGTAATAAGTTTCAAAAAACTAATCTTTGCTCTATGTATCTTATCAACAAGATATTGGATATTTGACACTTCCATTTCGATTTTCAATATTTTTTTCTCAAAAGACTATCAGAAGTCTTCTTTAAATGATGATTTTTAAGACTACAATATATTTTACAAATATAACAAATCAATTCTATAAACATTTATTTCATTTTATAAATTTCATACTAAATACATTTTTCAACTTACAAAAATAAGGCTGCCCCAACCAAACCCTTTCATCTCCTACAGCTACAAACCGTAATTTTGCACGTGTCAAAGCCACATTCAGCAAATTGGGTTTGGATGAAGCCCAAGCAGCAGCGCCTTTTGTCTTTTCATCAAGTCCCAGACATAAAATGACACCTGCAGCCTGTTTTCCCTGGAAAGTATGGACCGTTCCGATATGAGCATCCAGCCATTTCTTCAGTTCATCATCTCCGATCGGTTTAAAGGGGGCAAGTGCTTGCTTTATCGGTTGACGCAATTCTTTTTTCAGGACAGATGGTATTTCCAAAAATGGAGAGATGACAAACAAATCCGGTAAATCCTGTAATTGACGGATCTCATCCATAATCATCAGCTTGATGACAGTTCCTTGCTCCGGTACATAATGACGACCACGCACCTGACCCTCAACCTGTACAAATCCGTTCTGCATAATCAAACCAGACGAACCTCCCAGAGTCGAATTATACATCATATTATTATATGCGATCTCATTAGCAATGGAAAACATCGGATCGATACAACGGCGGTGAACCCGTAAAGGTGAACCGGTCCAGGTATCATTAGTAATCCAGCCATACGGATTCGCCCGGTCAGCCATCGACTGAACGGAAAGTGAAGTATGTATCTGCGTCTTATCCAGTCCAAAATAACGACTAAAATTATTGATGATCTGCTCCGGTATCGTTACGACAGGCTCTATCTGGAAAGGGTCACCTACAATAACGGCCCGTTTCGAACGCCAGATAGCCCCGGCAGCCGCCTGTGGAACGGCCTGTCCTGCCTCATCTACAAATAACCACGGAATAGAAGCCGCACCCAACGTACTGAACATACGCTGGATAGATGCAAAGGTGGAAGAGACGACAGGAACAACCAACCAAAACGTATTCCACATCGCCTGTATCTCCTTCTCGGTAAGGTCGCCACCCGTTTTCAGGTAATTGAAGAAACCATCCAATGTCGTTTTTATCCGACTCGATGTTGCATTTGCCCGGAGTATAAACAGTTCGTTCACCTTCATCGCTTCGATGAACAATTCGGATTGCAACTGCTTCAGTTTCTGAGAATACCAGGGAGAGGTTTCTTGTGTTTCCTTCGATTCGATTTGTTTCCAAAACTCAGCATCAGCATAGGCTCCTTTTAACTCCTGACGAGCTTTTTCAGTAGAATCTACCAGCTGAGTATATAATGCATTTACTTTATCATAATCCTTTTTACTCTTCTCCTGTCTCTTTTTCAGCTTCTCTATTTCTGAATAAAGCGCATGTAACCGGGCTTTCTGCTCTGCAATAGTCTCTGTCTGCCTATTGTATTCCGACAAAACAGAAGCCACAGCCTTTTTATATTGAGTTCGTACTTCCTTGCTGAACCAATATGTAAAAAATCCGGGACGAGTAGACTGCAACAGTTGCATTTCACTCTTTATTTCATCCCTTCTTCGCGTACCCTCTTCTATTTCAGCAGACAACAGAGCAGATGCATTTTCCCGTTTATTCAATTCTTCCTTATCAAAAGTCAAACGGTTCTCTGCATCTTCACACTGAATCCGAATCTTCTCTCTGTTTTCCTCATCTTTCATAAAACCGGTCAGACGGGATTTCTCTTCCCCGACTTCATGGAGCTTCTTTTTAAAAGACGATACAACATTTAACCATTCTTCTTCTGTGGGTTTATAATCGGCTAACTGTTGCTTTAGCGTATAGGTTTCCTTCTCCGAATTCCCATTCCAGATGCTACCGATCAGTTTTCGTTGATTTTCTTTATTTCCTAATACAGCAGCGATTATTCCCCAATATTGTTCATCCAGACATTCCTCACTAACCTGCCGGAAATATCCAACCTGATCAGAATAACCTTTTACTTCTCCTTTTAAGGGTAGTTCTTTTGAGATATTTTCTACCGCTCCATTATTCGAAGAAGCAACAACAATACCTCCATCACTGATGGAAGGATCCGGTGCATAAATAAACGGAGTATATTTATCACTGACCTGTACCTCACCTATTTTACGGAAAGCCTTTGCCGGATCAGTAAAACCAACCATCTTTTTAGCACGCTTCACCAGAATTGCAGCAATAATATCCCTTAGCAAGGTTGTCTTTCCTGTACCGGGAGGTCCGTTTACAGAAAATAGTCCCTCTTGTTTCTCACCGGCCAACTCTTTATTGACAGTATTTACAGCAAACTGTTGCATCAAACTTGCCCCATAAGGAGACGGCCAACAACCATCCGGGTAATTTTCCGGAATCAGACTTTCTTTCAGAATCTCAGGATGCAGGGATAGGTCCGAATGAGCGAAATCTTCATTCAAACAGGCACTCAAATAATTCTTAAATGCTGTATTATAACCTTCTTTTTCATAAGAAGCAATTATCCGCTCCAAATCGTCGATATAGAAACTGTTCAATATATCAGCATTCGATTCATCCGGATCTGAAGGGTTATTTTTCTTGAAAACTTCTTCTGTACGAATGTATATATCCGTTTCAGGAGAAGTACTCCACTTCAGTTTCCGCATGATTAATGATTGAATTTCTTGTAGATTTTCGAGTGTCTGGGTATCTGACAAATAACTCAGAAAGTCTTCAGCCAGTTCTTTCCGGTTCTCGGTTAATTGCTCAAACAGATTAGATTTTAACTGATTAAAATCCTCCGACCAGGTATCGGTTTCCACCTTATCTTCTTCCAACTGTTTCAATGCCCAAGGCATCGTAGAAAGACCAAATGTATTTTGTATGTATATACCCTGACAATCCAGTTTAATAGAAGCATAACAAACCTTGGCATTAACCGGATTCGGATTGACGCTTTCATCCTTAAAGAATTCTTTTACAAAATCGGAAACAGATGTCAGAGAAAAGACACCCAGATAAATAGTGTATTGAATCGTCTTTCTCGGATCTTTTGCTTCCAATGGACGCATCCATGGAAGCTCCTCCCCCAAACGTTTTACACTATTATCTTTCGGAAGAAGAGCCGGAGAAAAATGTTCCAGTTTGTGCCAACAGGAAAGTATATGTTTATAATCTGGCATTGTATTATTTGTTAGCTGTTTCAATTAACCACCAACAAAATTACTAAATCATTTTAAATACAATGCATAGAGGTTTATACAATATCAAAATTTCTTTATTCCATCCTGGCTTTTACCTTTCCCCAGGCATGCGTATCAAACAAACAGCTACTCCGCATTGTATCGTACATTTCCCTGAAACGTGACATCGGTATCATAAAACTTAAAATATCCGGTTCAAAATAAGGACGCACGGAAGGGTCGAAGAATCCGATAAAAGTGCGCTTTCCCCCTCTCGCATTCTCAATAACAGCTTGTGTGACTACAGAGCAACAACCGGAGCCAAATAAAGAAGTAACGGCATCCTGTGAATTATTATCGAAAAACGCCCAGGTAGCCAGGCCGGAAAGCATATCGGGTGTTGCCAGAAACAGAATTCCTTCCAGATTATCGAAGTTCTCAACTTTATCCATTCGGGCAAAATTCAGATAATCCATCTTTGCTCTCGGAACTTGCAATTCCTCCAAAAACTCAGAAACGCCTTCAGGGGTTTGTTTGTATTTTTCTTTTAAAGACACAAATCCGGGAATCCGTTCGGGCATCTCTGTAAAACCAGTATAGAATTTTCCACCGCCACAACCGATATTTTCCACACTCAAAGTAACCGTTTGCCCATCCCTGACATCCTTCATACATTTGAATAAACATCCTCCGATTTTATCAACAGAGTTTACCGGTTGCTCTGAATACCAAAAGACGATTGGAAGATCCACTTTTTCACCAAATGCTTCACGATAATTATTGAGAAATACATTTATGTCCATGATCTGATTATTTATTGGTTTTGTCAAATATACGAAAAATTCAATTCTATTATAGTATATTTGAGCAATCATTACAATATAAATCAAAAGCTATGTATGAACTTCAACAAGCAGGAGAACAAAGCTACTATATAAACTCACCGGCAAAGATCGGTATCTATCGGCAAAACGATACGGATATTTATCTGATCGATAGCGGAAACGATAAAGAAGCGGCCAAAAAAATCATTAAGATTGCTGCTGCACAAAACTGGAAAATAAAAGGGATTATCAATACCCATTCCAATGCAGATCATATTGGAGGAAATGCTTATTTACAAACACAAATCGGCTGTCCGGTTTTTGCTAACGGGATAGAAGCAGCTTTTACACAATACCCCATATTAGAACCGTCATTCTTATATGGAGGATATCCCTGTAAAGAGTTACGGAATAAATTCCTGTTAGCGAAAGAAAGCCAAACGTTGCCTTTTGCCGATAAGGATTTCCCTCGTGAACTGGAGATCATTCCCCTACCCGGCCATTTTTTTGATATGGTAGGTTTTCGTACTCCTGATGATACCGTTTTCCTGGCAGATTGCATCAGTAGTGAATCAACTCTGAATAAATACCAGGTCTCTTTCATTTACGATGTTGCCCGTTACCTGGAAACACTGGATTTTGTTGAAAAGATGCAGGCTGCACGATTTATTCCTTCGCATGCAGAAATGACAACTGACATAAAAGAACTGGTATCTGTCAACCGGAATAAGATTTACGAGATAGCCGACACCCTGCTCGAAATCTGCTCCATCCCTCAAAATAGCGAAAACATTCTTCAGATGCTTTTCGACAAATACGGATTATCGATGAACTTTGAACAATACGTACTGGTAGGCAGCACGATCCGCTCCTATCTTTCCTGGCTCAAAGATCTGGGTAAATTATCCGTCAGCTTTGAGAACAATACGCTTCAATGGAAAAGCGTTCATTCACCCCATTAAATACAACATCATGAAAATTATATCGGTAAAAGAAAATCCGGCATACAAAGACATAGCGATCAACTATCTGCAAAGTAAATGGCCTTCTGTATATCCCGTCATGTATGAGGATAGTATTAATCATTGTATAGATTCTCCGAGTTCTTTTCCACAATGGTATTTGTTGGAAAAAGATGATCAGATCATCGGCTGTGCAGGACTGATCACGAACGATTTTATCAGCCGGATGGATTTGTATCCATGGGTTTGCGCTGTGTATATAGACGAAACTCAACGAGGAAATTTTTATAGCAGCCTTTTATTGGAGAAAGCCAAAGAAGATACGGTTAAAGCAGGTTTTAACAAACTATACCTCAGCACCGAGCATATAGGCTTCTATGAAAAGCTGGGATTCAAATATATAGGACAAGGATACCATCCCTGGGAAGACGAATCACGGATATACGAAATAGAAATAAAAGCATAATTTCTCCGAATAACAGAGATTATGCTGTAACTTTTTCAACCTAATTCATGCTTTGATTTTGAATAAATACATATATTTGCTTCTAATAAAAATAAAGTTTATGAGAATCACGTATTTTATTATCACCCTCGCAATTTGTTTTTGTACTTCGCTTTTTGCGGAGAACAAAGCAAACGATTTAATGAAACAGGCACAGAACAGCCTGGAACAAAAGGACTTTACCAAAGCCCGTTATCTTTATATCCAAGCTTACAAAGCCTTCTCGAATGAAGGAGACTATACGCAAGCCATTGATTGTGGAACAAAAGCGACATATCTTTATTACCGCGAAAACTACTATCAGGAAGCGTTTGAGCTTTGCCGGCAAATGACCCAGTTTCTGTTGACCGAAGAACAAAAAGCACAGAAAACATTCTACGACCAGCGTTTCCAACTGACAAAAGAACGGCTACAAATGTACATCAAGCTCAAAAATGCAGTGCAAGCCCAACTTCAGTTGAATACTCTGGATAACCTGGTCAGTCAAGCCGGTAGCGACAAGCTCGCCGAAGATTTATTATATACCCAGGCAAGCTATTATTATACCTTCGGACAAAACGATCAGGGAGACGCCAGTTTTAACAAACTGATCAACCAGTTCAAAGACAAAAAAGAATACGACAAAGTGAGTGAATGTTACAGACATCTGATCTCCATTGCCCGTACGGCAAATAATGCTCCGTTAATGGAACGTACCTATGAAAAGTATATCGTCTGGACCGATTCAGTAAAGGCACTCAATGCACAGGATGAACTGGGAGCATTGCAACTGAAATATGATGAAAGCCAGAAAACCATACAGGAAAAAGATGACAAACTATCGGGCAAACAATACATGATAGTAGGTCTCTGCACATTGGTGGTTATTCTTATCGCGGCTTTGGCTTTACTTGCCTTCCTGTTGTTACGTTTCATTGTACTCAACAAAAAGCTGAAAAACATTATCCAGACAACCAACGAGCATAGTGAACAGCAAACCAAATTTATTCAAAGTATTTCCGAACAAATGGAGCCTACACTCAATATGCTTGATATGTCGGCAGGAGAATTACGTAATACAGCTCCCCAACAAGCGGCTTCTATCCAGAAACGTGTAGATGCTTTGAAACAATTCAGCCTGAACATTCAGGAACTTTCTTCTCTTGAAAGTTCTTTAATGGAGACTTACGAGACACAATCCTTCAACATGGGTAGTTTTTGCAAAAAAGCGATGGATAAAGTAAAGGATAAGATACATCCTGATGTAGAAGTGATCGTAGATGCTCCTCAATTGGAAGTAAAATCAAATCCGGAACAGCTGGAACGTGTCTTACTACATTTGTTGAATAATGCTGCTTCATACACGACATCCGGCAAAATATGGCTGGAATTCAAGAGAAAAGGAGCTCATCTTTGCCATCTTATCGTAACAGATAACGGTACAGGAATTCCTGATGAACAAAAAGAGAACCTGTTCAAGCCATTCAACGAAGTCAAAGACCTGGCAGATGGCGACGGACTCGGATTGCCAATCTGTGCTCTGATCGCCAATAAACTGAATGGAAACCTGTCAATCGATAAAGACTACAAAAAAGGATGCAGGTTTATTCTGGTATTACAGATCTAAGAGAAACATTAATCACTTTATTTTCTATATAAAAGCCTTTCAGGAAAACTGGAAGGCTTTTTTGTTATTTATTTGACCATTTCAAAAAGAAGTTCTTTCAGATTAAAAGCAAAAAGAACTATACATGTTTCATATTGATACCAAAACAACAATTATCATATCAAATAGAAACCATCCATTCAGATAAAGTAAAAAAACGTCACACTTTAACACCACAATATATATCACAATGAAAGAAACACTCTATATTTGTCAAACAATTTGACAACAAAAACAGGCATTACACAAACATAAGGTCAACAAACAATGAAAGAACAGATCTATTTGAACAGAAAACAGGGATTATATGATCCAGCGAATGAACATGACGCCTGCGGTGTAGGAATGTTGGTAAACATTCACGGAGGAAAGTCGCACGACATTGTAGAGTCAGCCCTTAAAGTATTGGAAAATATGCGTCACCGTGGTGCAGAAGGTGCAGATAACAAGACGGGGGATGGTGCAGGTATTCTATTGCAGATTCCTCACGAATTTATTCTGTTGCAAGGGATTCCCGTACCGGAAAAAGGGAAATACGGTACAGGTCTGGTCTTTCTTCCTAAAGACGAAACACAGCGATCCGCTATCCTCAGTATTATGATCGAAGAGATTGAAAAGGAAGGACTAACCCTGATGCACCTGCGGAAAGTTCCGGTCAACAGCGATATATTGGGGAAGGATGCCCTGGCAACTGAACCGGATATCAAGCAGCTCTTCGTGACCGGATGCGATAACCAACAGGAGCTGGAATTGAAGTTGTACGTTATCCGTAAACGTATTGAGAATAAAGTAGCAACCTCTGACCTGCCAGGCAGAAATGACTTCTATGTGACCTCGTTATCCACTAAAAATATTGTATATAAGGGAATGCTGGAGTCGATGCAACTTCGTCATTATTTTCCCGACCTGACAAATAATTATTTCACAAGTGGACTGGCATTGGTTCACTCCCGCTTCAGTACGAATACGTTCCCGACATGGAGCCTGGCCCAACCATTCCGTCTGCTGGCACATAACGGGGAGATCAATACGATCCGTGGAAACAGGGGATGGATGGAAGCACGGGAAAGCGTACTCACCTCACCTACGATCGGGAATATAGAAAGTATCCGTCCGATTATTCAGCCCGGGATGAGCGATAGTGCCTCACTGGACAATGTGCTGGAGTTTCTGGTCGCTTCCGGATTGAGTCTGCCTCATGCCATGGCGATGCTGGTACCGGAAAGTACAAATGAGAAGAATCCGATATCGGATGACCTGAAAGCGTTTTATGAATATCATTCTATCCTGATGGAACCGTGGGACGGACCGGCAGCTCTGTTATTCAGCGACGGACGGTTTGCCGGAGGTATGCTGGATCGTAATGGTTTGCGTCCGGCACGTTACCTGATCACGAAAAACGACATGATGCTGGTAGCTTCCGAAGTGGGCGTAATGGATTTTGAAGCAAACGAGATCAAAGAGAAAGGCCGTCTGCAACCGGGAAAAATATTGATGGTCGATACAGAGAAAGGCGAAATATATTATGACGGCGAACTGAAAAAACAACTCGCCGAAGCCAAACCTTATAAGACATGGCTGTCAAACAACCGCGTGGAACTGGACGAACTGAAATCAGGACGTAAAGTACCCCATACAGTCGAAAACTACAGTAAAATGTTACGCACCTTCGGGTACAGCCGCGAAGATGTGGAAAAGATCATCATGCCGATGTGTACCGGAGGTGCCGAACCGGTCGGCTCTATGGGGAATGATACGCCATTGGCCGTTCTATCCGATCGTCCGCAGTTATTGTTCAATTATTTCCGTCAGCAATTTGCCCAGGTGACCAATCCTCCGATCGACCCGATCCGCGAAGAACTGGTCATGAGTCTGGAAGAATATATAGGAGCCGTAGGTAATAATATCCTTGTGCCGAGTGAAAGCCATTGTAAAATGGTACGGCTGAATCATCCGATCCTGACCAACACGCAATTAGATTTGCTCTGCAACATCCGCTATAAAGGATTCAATGCAGTCAAACTGCCTATGTTGTTTGAAGTGGAAAAAGGACGGGAAGGCTTGAAAGCAGCTCTCGACGAGCTGTGCAAACAAGCGGAACAATCCGTTACCGACGGTGTGAACTACATCATCCTGAGCGATAAGAACGTAGATGAAAGGAGGGCACCTATCCCGTCGCTGCTTGCCGTCAGCGCCGTACATCATCACCTGATCTCCGTACAAAAACGTGTACAGACAGCTCTGGTCGTTGAAACCGGCGAGATGCGCGAGGTTATGCATGCCGCCCTCCTGCTGGGGTACGGAGCAAGTGCCATCAATCCGTATATGGTTTTTGCCATCCTGAAAGAGCTGGAAGGGAAACATGAGATCCAGCTGAACTACGAAACGGCACGCAAGAATTATGTAAAATCCATTTGCAAAGGGCTTTTCAAAGTGATGAGTAAAATGGGGATCAGTACTATCCGCAGTTATCGCGGAGCCAAACTGTTCGAAGCCGTCGGTTTGGATGCCGGACTGGCACGCACCTATTTCGGCGGTACGACCAGCAACGTCGGCGGTATACGCCTGGATGAGATCGCCCGCGATGCGATCGTGCAGCATCAGCAGGCTTTTAACCTTCCGGTTGATGAGATGCTGGAACATAAAGGGATATACAGCTTCCGAAAAGACGGGGAGAAACATGCCTGGAACCCGGAAACCATTTCTACCCTGCAACTGGCTACACGCCTGGGCAGTTACAAGAAGTTCAAAGAATATACCCATATGGTGGACGAAAAAGAATCGCCCATCTTCCTGCGTGACTTCCTTACTTTCAAGAAACAAAAATCTATTCCGGTCGAACAGGTGGAACCCGCCTCCGAAATTATGAAGCGTTTCGTCACAGGCGCCATGAGCTTCGGCTCCATCAGCAAAGAAGCACATGAGACGATGGCCATGGCGATGAACAAGATACACGGCCGGAGCAATACCGGTGAAGGAGGTGAAGACCCGGTACGCTTCACGCCACGTAAAGATGGCTCGTCACTCCGCTCCGCGATCAAACAGGTGGCATCCGGACGTTTCGGCGTTACTACGGAATATCTGGTCAACGCGGATGAGATACAGATTAAGGTTGCCCAGGGTGCCAAACCGGGAGAAGGCGGTCAGTTACCGGGATATAAGGTCAATGATATCATTGCCAGGACTCGTCATTCCATACCGGGTATTTCGTTGATCTCCCCTCCTCCCCATCATGATATTTATTCGATCGAAGATCTGGCACAACTGATCTTCGACCTGAAGAATGTCAATCCGAAAGCAGAGATCAGTGTCAAGCTGGTATCGGAAAGCGGTGTCGGAACGATCGCTGCCGGAGTTGCCAAGGCGAAGGCCGACCGTATTGTCATCTCCGGGGCAGAGGGAGGAACAGGTGCGTCACCGATCAGTTCGATCCGTTATGCGGGATTACCCCCCGAACTGGGTTTGTCGGAGACGCAGCAGACATTGGTTATGAACAATCTGCGCGGACAAGTCCGCCTGCAAACCGACGGGCAACTGAAGACCGGACGCGACATCGTCCTGATGGCAATGCTGGGAGCTGAAGAATTTGGTTTTGCCACCTCTGCCCTGATCGTCCTGGGTTGTGTCATGATGCGCAAATGTCATATGAATACCTGCCCTGTCGGCGTTGCGACACAAGACGAAGAGTTACGGAAACGTTTCCACGGACGGCATGAGTATCTGGTAAACTTCTTTACTTTCCTGGCGGAAGAGGTGCGCGAATATCTGGCGGAAATGGGCTACAGCAAACTGGATGATATTATCGGACGGACAGATTTTATAATTAGAAAAGGGACGCAGAATACGCAGACGGGCGCGGACCAGAAAACAACTAATTCCAAATATGATTTACTGGACTTCACGCACCTGTTACATCTTCCGGAACAAGCGGCTCACACAGCTATCCATCATCTGACCAACCAGGTACATCAAATAGAGAATGTGAAAGATGTGGACATCATCCGTCATGCACAGGCAGCCATCGAACAGCAGCAGGAAGTATCGCTCGATTATGCCATCGCCAACACAGACCGCAGCGTCGGCGCCATGCTTTCCGGTGAAATAGCCAAACGTTACGGAAATGCCGGACTGCCGGAACATACGCTCAATATAAAATTCAAAGGTTCGGCCGGACAGAGCTTCGGCGCCTTCCTTGCCCACGGCGTTCATTTCCGCCTGGAAGGAGAAGCGAACGATTATCTCGGAAAAGGTCTTAGCGGCGGACGTATCAGCCTGATGCCACCGGTACGCTCCACCTTCGTTGCCGAGGACAATACGATTGCCGGCAATACCTTATTATACGGGGCAACCGGTGGAGAAGTCTACATCAATGGTCGTGTCGGCGAACGTTTCTGCGTGCGTAACAGCGGAGCCATAGCCGTAGTGGAAGGTGTAGGAGATCATTGCTGCGAATACATGACGGGAGGCCGCGTGGTTGTGCTCGGTCGCACAGGCCGCAACTTTGCTGCCGGAATGAGTGGCGGTGTGGCCTACGTATGGAACAAGGCGGGCGATTTCGATTATTACTGCAATATGGAAATGGTCGAACTCTCCCTGATCGAAGACAGTGCCACCCGCAAGGAATTGCATGAACTGATCCGTAAGCACTACCACTACACAGGCAGCCATCTGGCCGGAAAGATGCTGGACAACTGGGATAAACAGGTAGATGAATTCATCCGGATCGTCCCGATCGAATACAAGAAAGTCCTGCAGGAAGAACAGATGAAAAAGTTGCAGCAGAAGATTGCGGAGATGCAGCGAGATTATTAAACTGATTTTTTTGACATTAGACATTTAAACATCATGGGAAATCCAAGAGCATTCCTCACCATACATAGACAAGAAGCAGGCTATCGTCCTGTAGAAGACCGTATCGACGATTTCAGCGAAGTAGAACAAACACTCAACAGCAGCGATCGCCGCCGTCAGGCTTCCCGTTGCATGGACTGCGGCGTTCCTTTCTGCCATTGGGCTTGCCCGCTCGGAAACAAACAACCGGAATGGCAGGACTTCCTTTATAAAGGACAATGGCGTGAAGCCTATCACGTATTGGAACAGACCTGCGACTTTCCGGAGTTTACCGGCCGCATCTGCCCTGCCCTCTGCGAAAAAAGCTGCGTACTGAAACTAAGTTGCGATGAACCCGTCACCATCCGTGAAAATGAAGTCGCCATTATCGAAGCTGCCTTCCGTGAAGGTTTTGTACAGCCGGTCACCCCCGTACGTAACGGAAAACGCGTTGCCGTCATAGGCAGCGGTCCGGCAGGACTGACTGTTGCCAATCAGTTAAACCGCAAAGGATACGAAATCACAGTCTTTGAAAAAGACGAACTACCGGGTGGTCTGCTCCGTTTCGGCATTCCGAACTTCAAACTGAGCAAAAACATCATCGACCGGCGTATCCGCCTGATGGAAAAGGAAGGTATCCGGTTCCGGGTCAACACCATGGTAGGAAAAGAAATCCTTGCCAAGGATATAGTAAAGGAATACGATGCCGTCTGTGTCGCCATCGGAGCTGAAACACCCCGTGACCTGCCGATCGATGGCCGTAACCTGAAAGGCGTCCATTTCGCTCTCGAACTGCTGGGACAACAAAACCGTCTTTTGGAAAGTATCGTCATCCCTCCCAAAAGTATCATCAACTGTAAAGGCAAGAAAGTTCTCGTCATCGGCGGCGGTGATACCGGAAGCGACTGCGTAGGAACAGCCAATCGTCACGGTGCAGCAAGTGTGACACAGATCGAGATCATGCCGCAACCGCCTATCGGTCATAACCCTGAAACTCCCTGGCCCATGTATCCACAGGTACTAAAGACCAGCAGCAGCCATGAAGAAGGTTGCCTTCGCCGGTGGAATCTCGCTTCCCGCCGTTTCATCGGAGATAAAAATACGTTGAAAGGCGTAGAAGTAGAGGAAGTAGAATGGCATTCATCTGCAAACGGAGGCCGTCCCGAAATGAAACTGACGGGAAAGAAAGAGATCATCGAAGCCGACCTCGTATTCCTGGCCATGGGTTTTGTCCATCCCGAACAGGAAGGTCTTGTCAAAGAGCTTTCACTGGCAGTAGATACCCGTAAAAACATTGTCGTCGACCATAAGCACCAGATAGCCGACAGCAAACTATTCGCCTGCGGCGATGCCGTCAGTGGTGCCAGCCTGGTCGTTCGCGCCATGGCTTCGGGCAGGGAAACGGCAAAAGCAATAGACAACTATCTAACAAAATAAAACAATAACGATTATGTGTGGCATTACAGCAATCTTCAACATCCGTGAAGACGCCTCCGCCCTCCGTGGCCAGGCATTGGAAATGAGTAAACGAATCCGTCACCGCGGACCGGACTGGAGCGGCATCTACCAGGGACGCACTGCCATCCTTGCCCACGAACGCCTCTCCATCGTCGACCCGGCCTCCGGTGGTCAGCCTCTGAAAAGTAAAGACGGCAAACTGATCCTGACCGTAAACGGTGAAATCTATAACCACCGTGAAATCCGTGAAGAGCTAAAAGACGAATACGAATTTCTGACCGGTTCCGACTGCGAAGTCATCCTCGCCCTCTACCGCAAATACGGTACCGGTTGCGTCGAACGGCTCAGCGGCATCTTTGCCTTCGCCCTCTACGACGAAGAAAACGATACCTACCTGATCGCCCGCGACCCGATCGGTGTCATCCCCCTTTATATGGGTTACGACGACCACGGCCATCTTCTCATCTCTTCCGAACTGAAAGGTCTGGAAGGTTTCGCTACCATGTACGACCAGTTCAAACCCGGCCATTATTTCTATAGCAAAGATATCGACCTCACCCGATGGTACGTCCGTGACTGGATGGATTATGAAAATGTAAAAGAGAACCCCGCCCGTGCAGAAGAATTACATGATGCCCTCGAATCCGCCGTCCAACGCCAACTGATGAGCGATGTTCCCTACGGTGTCCTCCTTTCCGGCGGCCTGGACTCTTCCATCATTTCAGCCATTGCCAGGAAATACGCTGCCAAACGTATCGAAACCGATAACAAAGCCGATGCCTGGTGGCCGCAACTCCACTCTTTCGCTATCGGCCTGAAAGGTGCCCCTGACCTGGCCGCAGCCAGGAAGGTAGCCGACTACATCGGCACCGTCCACCACGAAATCAACTATACGGTACAGGAAGGGCTCGATGCCATCCGCGACGTAATCTATTATATTGAGACGTACGATGTAACGACCGTACGCGCCTCCACTCCGATGTATCTCTTGTCCCGCGTGATCAAAAGTATGGGTATCAAGATGGTGTTGAGCGGTGAAGGAGCCGATGAAGTTTTCGGTGGTTATCTCTATTTCCACAAGGCACCCGATGCCAAAGCATTCCACGAGGAGACCTTACGTAAACTAAGCAAATTATACATGTATGATTGCCTGCGTGCCAACAAAAGCCTTTGTGCCTGGGGCGTGGAAGGCCGTGTCCCCTTCCTCGACAAAGAATTTCTGGATGTAGCAATGCGCCTGAACCCAGCAGCCAAAATGTGCCAGGGCAAGACCATCGAAAAGAAAATCCTCCGCGAAGCCTTTGCCGGCATGTTACCGGAAGAAATCGCCTGGCGTCAGAAAGAACAGTTCTCCGACGGTGTAGGCTATAGCTGGATTGACAACCTAAAGAAGATCACATCCGAACTGATCACCGACGAAGAGATGAAACATGCGGCAGAACGTTTCCCGATCAATACGCCTCAAAACAAAGAGGAGTATTATTACCGTACTATCTTCGAAGAACATTTCCCCAGCGAAAGTGCCGCACGCAGCGTTCCTTCCGTTCCGAGCGTCGCCTGCTCCACAGCTGAAGCATTGGCGTGGGATGCTACTTTCAGTAATATGAACGAACCGAGCGGACGTTCCATCAAAGGAGTACATGAAGCGGCTTACTGACCGTGACATAAACCGAGTCAACCCTTTTTATTGATTAGGCAGAAAGTAGTCAACTAAAATCGTTAAACTACACAATAAAAGTGTTTCACCCTAATGGAACAACTGTTTCATTACGTTGAAACAACTGTTCCATTAGGGTGAAACACTTTCAAGGTTATAGTCGTCCGGATAACATTCCGGCAGTTATAAAAAATCTTCCCTAACCGGACTAAACGTATCGATCAACACACCGGCTTCCACACATTCGCATCCATGTAAAACACCCGGTTTCATATAAACGCCATCTCCTGTCCTGACGATCTTTGTTTCCCCGTCCGTCATAAAATTAAACACGCCACTGGCCACATAAGTAGTCTGTGTATGCGGATGTGTATGAGGTGCCCCGACTGCTCCGGTCTCAAATTTCACCTTTACCATCATCAAATCATCATTATATCCCATGATCTGACGCTGCACACCTCCACCGAGGTCTTGCCATTCTATCTTTTCTTCAAATTGAAAATTAGCACTTTCCTGATTCATAACCTATTATTTTACATTTTAATAGAATGTAAAGATAAACGATAATACATATTCTTCAAATATTGATATAATATTTTCATGCAGTCAGGATTGATGATTCATCTATAAGATCGCTTTATCTTTTCTTTAAATTAAAAAAAAACAGGAATATAGTAAGATAAGAAAAAAGAATTCACACCCTAGTTCTTGAAGAACTATGAATAAACGAATACGGTAATTTGCTTATAATATGCCTGTTAGATATAGTCAAAAGTTTATTAACCACTATTATGGATGTATATGTTATTATTAACACACAAAAAATGAACTCTGATTATTACACAATTAACAACCACGAATAGTAAAATAAATTATATTTGTACCCTTGAAATGCATAAGTTCTTCAAGAACTACACACAATAGTAAAGGAGAAAGAGTTCTATTGCGATGGACAATACAAAGGAAAAGGAGATTAATATAATTGATAATTTATTTTGGAAAATTGCTATTAAAGATGACGAAACTGCATTCCGTACTCTTTTTTTTCAATTTTTCTCCCCTTTGTGTGTCTTTGCCCACCGATACATAGATAATTGGGAAACCTGTGAAGATATTGTACAGGATACTTTTTTTAAAATATGGAAAAACAGGAAAAACATAGAAATAAACACCTCTAGCCGAAACTTTCTTATTACCAGTGTCAGAAATGGCTGTATAGACAATCTAAGAAAAAAAGAATCGGAACTGGACTGGCAACAAAAAGAGTCGATCTCTGTCCAAAGCTATTCATCCGAAGATATATACACAACCATTGAGCTGGAGCAAATGCTAAATGCCGCATTGTCCAAACTCCCGGAAAATATCCGGAGCGTTTTTGAAAAGAATAGATTCGGAGGAAAAACATACAACGAAATCGCTATCGAACACAATATTTCCATAAAAACAGTAGAAGCTCATATGACGAAAGCTCTAAAACACCTGAGGGTGGAACTGAAGGATTATCTGCCATTGCTACTACTCTTTATCCATTAACACATTTTAATATAGGGTAATTGATGGACCTATACGTCTAATACAAAAATCATAAAAGTGGAAATAAACACAGAACATATTATAGCGTATCTGGAAAATCGTTTATCAGCAGAAGAAAAGGAGATTTTCGATCATTTAATGCAGGATTCCCCTGAATTAAAAAAAGAAGTCGATGATTTACGTTTTATCCTTCAAAGGGCTGATGATCTGAATCTCCAAAGACAAATCGATCCGACCGCACACTGGAAAAAAATATCCAGACGGATCGCTTTTGAAAGTTATAAAAATAAAGCCTGGAGACTACTCCGTTCCAGTGCTGCTGTTTTATTAATCCCTGCATTGATTACGAGTTATATCCTATATAACACATTAAATGAATGGAATAACAAGCCTATAGAACAATTAGAGGTCACATCTGCCTACGGATTAGTATCAAAAGTAACATTATCTGACGGATCTGAAGTCTGGTTGAACTCCGGTTCCCGTCTCTCCTTCCCGGAAAGATTTACCGGAAAAGAGAGAAATGTTTCATTATCCGGAGAAGCCTATTTTAAAGTTTCCTCCGATAAAGAAAACCGGTTTAACGTTACTATCCCGGGCAACCTGGTAGTCAGTGCCTACGGTACAGAGTTCAATATCAACGCATACGAAGAAGACAAAAATATTGAAACAACTTTAGCCAAGGGCCATGTCGATGTATCGGAAATCGATCAACCCTCCTTCAGGACATTGCATCCGGGGCAACAGGTAACCTTTAATAAAGAAACCAACAAGATGGATGTTGCTGATGCCAACCTATTGGTCACCACTTCATGGAAAGACGGAAAAATGATTTTCCGCCGGGCTAGTATGGCTGAAATCATCCGGCGTTTATCCCGCCATTTCAACGTTGATATAAAACTGGAAGGAAAAGAAATATACAATTATGAATATTCCGCAACTTTCACGACTGAATCATTAAGCAATATACTACAACTATTAGAAAAGACAGCACCTATCAAATGCCGGATCATAGAGCCTGAACAAAGTGATGACTATTCATATTCAAGGCGAACAGTCATTATACGATCATTAAAATAAAAAAATCACTTTTTTCATAGGGGGTTTGAAAGGTAGTACGTCTAATATACAAAAGCGAACTGGTATTAATTATTTGTTAACTTAAAAAATAAATTATGACATGAAAACGTAAAGACAAAAACGGGAAAATGCTGACTACATTTCCCCGCTTATTCCAAATTCATTACCTATCCGAAAATCTCACCTGACGAATGGTAATCGTTTAATTAAGTTATTTATAAACCTAATCAATTTAGACAATGTGAAATTATGAAGAATTTGTCAAAACAAAAAGGTTTTAAGTCTAATTTTGACTTATTACCAAAAATTCCAATGCGTATGCGGATCGCTTCCCTTTTTCTCGCAGGCTTTTTATTTCAAGCCAACGCTGAAGCTTTATATTCCCAATCTGCACTTGTATCCCTGAAAATGGAAAATGCAACAGTGGAAGAAGTATTAAATAAGATTGAAGAAAAGTCTGATTTCTATTTCTTATACAATAGCAAACTGGTAAACGTTGACCGTAAAGTATCTGTTTCTGTTAACGGAAATAGTATAGAAACTATCCTACATTATTTATTCGATGGGACTGATGTCGATTATAAGGTAAGTAACAGACAGATCATATTAAGCCGAAAAGAAGACACAACAAATACTATTACAGGTCAACAAGGAAAAATCATTACAGGAACGGTTATCGACGCCACCGGTTACCCCGTGATCGGAGCCAATGTGGTGATCAAAGGTACTACCAACGGAACCGTTACCGATGCGGATGGTAAATTCTCCTTACAGGTCTCGGAAGGAGATATCCTTGAAGTTTCTTTTATCGGATATTTATCGTTTGAGACAAAGGTAAGTAGTGCCAACCAATACTCAGTGACATTAAAAGAAGACAGCCAGAAACTGGACGAAATCGTTGTCGTAAGTTATGGTACCCAGAAAAAAAGAGAATTGACGGGAGCCGTAAGTACGATGAAAGCAGATGATTTTGCCGATGTACCGGTAGCACAGCTTTCACAGAAAGTTCAGGGACAGATCCCTGGCGTACAAGTCGTTCAGCAGTCGGGTATTCCCGGTCAGGGAATGGCATTCAGAATCCGTGGTGCAGCATCCATCAACAACTCCAGCCAACCGCTGATTGTAGTCGACGGAATGCCTATATCAACAGGCCTGAATAATCTGAACCCCGATGATATCGAAAGCTTCACCGTCCTGAAGGATGCGGCAGCTTCCTCTCTTTATGGCTCCAGAGCAGCTAACGGTGTTGTTCTTATTACGACCAAAAAAGCCAAACAAGGACGTACTGAAGTTACTTTAAACACCTATTTCGGAGTTCAGACACTTAAAGGGCTGAGTGATTTTGATAATTTCGATATGATGGATGCCAGAGAATTCGCACAATATAAGAAAGAATGGTACGAAGATAAAGCCAAATACGAAGGCTATACCGACGGAGTTCCGGAAATGTACCAGCATCCCGAACAATATGGAAAAGGCACAAACTGGTATGAAGAAGTGACACGCTCGGCAGCTACAATACAAAATTACACGTTGAACGTAAGTGGCAGCAAAGATAAATTCAATACGAATATATCTCTCGGCTATTTCAAACAGGAAGGTTTGGTAGTTAATTCCAATTTTGAACGTTTCACTTTCAGAGCGAATAATGACTATCAGGTAAATGATAAGATCCGTTTAGGATTGAATATATCTCCGATGGTTCAGAATTATACTAATGCGAATACGGACGGTCAACGACAAATATTAAGTGCCTCTCTTTCGGCTGACCCTTGCGTAAGTCCTTATGATGAAAACGGAGACCTTACTATCGCGATCAACTCGCCGGGAATGTTCGGACAGCCGAACTGGAAACGTTATGCAAATGAAAGACTTAATAATTACAGGATATATACAATCCTGGCTAATGCTTTTGCCGACGTGGATATTTACGCCGGAATAAAATATAAATTCCAGATCAGTGCAGACTTAGGTTCCCGCCGCTTCAGAGAATGGACTCCGTCGACTTCACAAGGGTCGTGGGTACAGGCACCGCCTAATAAAGCTTATAGTCAGCATAACTCGGAACAATATTATACATGGACAGCTGAAAACCTGCTGACATATGCTAAAGAGATCGCAGATCATAAGTTTGACCTTATGGCTGGTTATTCCGCTCAGAAATTTGTTTCCGAGTACGGTAATCTGAACGGAACTGATTTCGGAGACGATGATATCCCCTGGATAAGTGCCGCTGCTACTAAAGGAGGAAGTGCCGGTATCGATGAATGGGCTCTGGCTTCAATAATCGGACGTGTCAATTACAGCTTTAAAGACAGATATTTCTTACAGGCCAATATCCGTCGTGACGGTTGTTCCCGTTTTGGTGTAAACAATCGGTGGGCTACATTCCCTTCTGTTTCCGCAGGTTGGGTTTTCTCGGATGAATCTTTCATGAGTCATGTAAATAATGTAATGAATTATGCGAAGGTCAAAGCAAGCTACGGTGTCACTGGTAACTACAATATCGGTAACTATGACCATTGGTCTACAGTAGGAGTCGGCAACTATATTTTAGGAAATACATTGGTACCCGGTAAAGGTCTTACAGCTATAGGTAACAGCGGTTTGACCTGGGAAGAAACGGATCAATGGGATATTGGTTTGGAATTGGGTTTCCTGAATGACCGTATCTTTATGACATACGACTTCTATAACAAATTCACAGACGGAATGCTTTACCAAATAGATATGCCCTGGTCTACCGGCTTTGACAATATCAAAGCAAATATCGGTAAATTCCGTGCATGGGGTCATGAACTATCTATCGAGTCCAGAAACCTTATCGGCAATTTCAAATGGAAAACAAATCTGAATCTGACCATTCCCAGAAATGAGGTGAAAGCCCTCGGCCCCAACAACGTGCCAATCGGTGGATACGATGTTGCTGAAGACTGGAACCGTCTGGAAGTAGGCCAACCTATCGGTATAATCATGGGATATGTTTTCGACGGCGTTTATATGACACAGGAAGAATTTAATTCGCAGCCCAAACACGTAACATCCGTTGTCGGATCGGCACGCATGAAAGATACAAACAATGATGGTGTGATCGATATCTATGACCGTGTTAAAATTGCAGATCCTAATCCGAGTGTATTATTTGGTATTACCAACGAATTTTCATGGAAGGATTTTGACTTAAGCATTTTCTTACAAGGACAAATCGGAGGTGATGTTGTTGCCGGTATATATGAAAACTGTTGGAATCTCGATGGTGTATTCAATGTATCGAAAGATGTAAAAGATCGTTGGAGATCTGAAGAAAATCCGGGTAACGGTAAAATCCCCCGTACTTACGGTCCTTCAACAGAACTTTTCCGTAGTTATCATACGGGAATGGTCTATGACGCATCTTATATATCGCTCCGCAATGTAACACTCGGATATAATATACCTATTAAAAAGAATGCATACATATCAAAAATACGGCCTTATATTTCCGGACAAAATCTGGCTATAATAAAAGCCTATCCGGGAACCAACCCTGAGGCTAGCAGTAGCAGTAGTCTAAGTTGGAGAGGATTAGGTATAGACAGAACAAACTATCCGATACCAAGAACATTTACTATTGGCTGTAATATTACATTTTAAGTTGTATCGTATAAAAAGTATCAGACATGAAAAAAATATTTATAATATGTTTTGCAGCAGCGCTGTTAAATACTGCATGTTCCAGTAGTTTTTTAGATATTCCGCCACAAAGCTCTTCGACAGAAGGGAGTTTCTTTAAAACAGAGGATCATTTCACACAAGCCATAAATAACACCTACGCAAGTTTGCGTGAACTTTATAATGATAAAGGTTGGTCTATGTCGGAAATGAGATCCGATAATACTCATTATACCAGATATGAAGCAGGAAGAGGATATCCCACAACCGATAAAGAGAATATCGCCGACTTCCTGGTTGCTATAGAAAATACGTATGTACGTGACATGTGGAAATCTTGCTACACAAGCATATCTAAAGCAAATACAGTGATAGACAGAATTGAAACAAAGAATTTCTCTGAAGATTTCACAAAGAAAACATTGGGACAAGCTAAATTCATCAGAGCATTCGTCTATTTCCAATTAGTTCAGTACTTCGGAGGTGTGCCGTTGCAATTACATGAAGTAACGAGTGCTGAAAATAATGATTTGCCACGTTCTTCTGTCGAGGAAGTATATGCACAGATAATTACAGATGTCAAAGAGGCTATCGACTATTTAAAACCTGTAAGCTTTCCTCAGGACGGGTCTGCAACTCAGGGAGCCGCCAAGACGTTATACGCCTATGTCTTGATGACCAAACCTGATCGTGATTATGCTGAAGCAGAAAGACAATTGCTGGACGTTACAAAAATGGGATATGATCTTGAAACTGAATTTGCAGATGTATTCGATACCGGCAAGAAAAACGGAAAAGAACATATTTTCTCTATCCAATATCAGCAGGGAGATCAGGGACAACAAAGTAGTTGGCTGTACATTTTCTTACCGAGAACAGCTAATGCTGATGTTGCAACAGGAGTGCAAGGAAGTAACTTAGTAGAAAATTCCGGCTGGAATGTTCCTACATCTGAAACGATCAATCTTTTCTCTGATAAAGACAAGCGTCGTGATGTGTCTATAGGAATAGCTGTCTGCAACGATAACGACATGTACACTAAAATCGATAATTGGTTTTATGTCGGAGATCCGGAGATAGCAAACTATAAGTTAGCCCTTCCTTTTATCCGGAAATATCAACATGCACATGCCAAACTTCGTAATATGGATGATAACTGGCCAGTATACCGGTATTCAGATGTATTGTTACTGTTAGCAGAATGCGCTGTAGAACAAGGGAAACCGAATGAAGCCAATAAATACTTAAACCGTGTACGTGAAAGAGCAGGTTTAGAAGCATACAATGGTGTTGTTACAGCAGATATAGTTGCTAATGAGAGAAGAATGGAGCTTGCTTTTGAAAACCACCGGTGGTTTGACCTGATCAGAACAGGCAAAGCACTTGAAGTTATGAAAGCGTATGGTGAATACATCAAAAAAGAAGACGTTGGTTTACCGGCTAACACTTATAATATCAAACCTGGGTATCTGTTATACCCCATTCCTTTCCAGGAAATGGAACGTAATAAGAATCTGACACAAAATGAAGGTTATCTGAAGTAGTTCTTTCTAAGAAACAACTTAAATTCCGGAATATAGATCTACTTTATATTTCGGAATTTATTTTTAATCACAAACATTAAAATGATCAGAATGAAGAATGTATTTTTTATTTTGCTGATATTATCGACGAATATCCTGTTCAATGCGTGTAAAGAGGAAAGCGATACCGTCTTTGAAGAAGCATTCGACAATCCGCCCGAATCAACGAAACCCTGGGTCTATTGGTACTGGATCAGTGATAATATATCGAAAGAGGGCATTACACGCGATTTGGAAACGATGGCCAAAGTCGGCATCGGTGAAGCCCTTATCGGCAACGTTGTCGACCCGGGGAATCCCTGGGGGAAAGTGAAAGTTCTCAGCGAGGAATGGTGGAGTTGCGTAGAGCACGCCATCAAAGAAGCAGACAGGCTCGGTATCAAAGTCGGTATGTTCAACGGACCCGGATGGAGCATGTCCGGAGGTCCCTGGGTACAACCTGAAGAAGCGATGCGTTATCTCACTTCGTCTGAAGCCAGGGTTACAGGCGGAAAGAAGATAGAGATTCAATTGGAACAACCGGCAGACTTCTTCCAACAGGTTTCCGTACAGGCTTTTCCTGCTCCCAAGGATGATCAGGGGCACATAACTGCCGCCATGGCAGAAATACATGCTGACCAGCCAGGAGTAAAAGCCATGTTCGACGGAAACAGGAAAACCGCATTCAAAGCCGATAAATATCCTGTCATCATCGATATCCATACCAAAGAACCTTATACGGCACGAAGCATCGAATTCGTTCCCGTGGAAAGCGGTATCGGAGCAAACTTCAAATTGCAGATCAAACAAAGCGAAGGCGATTACAAAACCATTGCCTACCGCGATGTTGCCCGCACAAGATTGGATGCCAATATGGGCGGTATGACATTCGGACCTGCTACAGAAAGTTTCGACGCTGTTACGGCTTCCGATTTCCGGATAATCATAGACGGCTATTATGGCGGACATATCGGAGAAATTGAAATATCAGGAGCCGCCAGATTATCCCATTTTGTAGAAAAACAGTTAGGGCGGTTAAGCGATATCCCGCAGGTGAAAGCCGATACTTATATGTGGAACAAATCGGCCGAACCGGAAAATGATGAGCTGAAAATAAGTGCCGGTGCAATCATCGATATCACCGGTAATGTGGATGAAAAAGGTGTCTTAAGATGGGAGGCTCCGGAAGGGGAATGGATCGTTTTAAGAACGGGAATGGCACTTACCGGAACACAGAACGCACCGGCTTCTCCCGAAAGTACAGGTTATGAAATAGATAAAATGAGTAAAGCCACAGCGACCAAACATTTCGATGCTTATGTCGGTGAGATCATACGCCGCATTCCGGCTGAACAGCGCAAAGGTTTCAGGCACGTTGTGGCGGACAGCTACGAACAAGGTTCAGAAACATGGACGGAAGGTTTCGGCGAACTGTTTGAGAAAGAATACGGATACAGTCCATATCCATGGATGCCCGTATTAACCGGGCGTATCGTAGAGAGCGCCGAACGTTCCGACCGCTTTTTATGGGATCTGCGACGGTTGGTTGCCGATCGCATAGCAATTGATTATGTTGGAGGACTCCATGATAAATGTGAAGAAAACGGATTACGCCTTTGGCTGGAGAATTACGGACACTGGGGATTCCCTGCCGAGTTTCTGAATTATGGCGGTGCAAGCCATGACGTCGGCGGAGAGTTCTGGATAAGCGATCCAAGCCTGGGAGCCGTTGAATGCCGTTGTGCCTCATCGGCTGCCAATACATACGGGAAACCGTTCACCTCAGCCGAAGCCTTTACCTCTTCCTGGTCGTTCAACCTGACTCCGCGGGATATGAAGAAGATGGGAGACTGGTCCTGGACAGAAGGGATAAACCATTTTGTATTGCATGTGTATATCCACCAGGCCTATGAAGAAAAGCCGGGTATTAATGCCTGGTTCGGTATGGACTTCAACCGGCACAGCAACTGGTTCCCGCATTCCGGCTCCTATTTCGATTATGTACGCAGGTCGACTGCCATTTTACAAACCGGAAAGCATGTGGCGGATGTCGCGTATTTTATCGGGGAAGATGCCCCCAAAATGACAGGTGAGAAAAACCCGTCTCTGCCTCGTGGCTATGACTATGACTTCATTAACAGTGAAGTTCTACATAAATATGCAGATGTTAAGGATGGTAAACTGGTACTGAAATCCGGCATGTCCTACAGGTTGCTTGTTTTACCCAACCAACAGACCATGCGTCCTGAAATGTTGGAAAAGATAGCGGAACTCGTTAAAAATGGATTGGTTGTCTTAGGTCCCAAACCCCTATCCTCTCCCAGCGGCAAAGATTATCCTTCCGCAGATAACAGGGTTGCTTCCCTGGCAAACGAATTATGGGGGAACGGCGAACATGCACACAAGTATGGCAAAGGAATGGTTCTTTCCAATATGGAGATCAATGAAGCGGCAGAATTATTGGATATGAAACCGGATATGGTCATGCCGGAAGGTTTCTTATTCACGCACAGAAGTACAGGTAATTCGGATGCCTACTTTATTACCAATCAGAAAGATGACAAGAACAAGGGTGAGTTCGGTTTCAGGGTTACAGGAAAACAGCCTGAACTATGGAATGCTGTTACCGGAGAAAAACGCGACCTATACGAATTCAGGGAAGAGAACGGTTTCACCTATATCCCTCTTGAGTTCGACCAGTCAGATTCCTGGTTTATCGTATTCCGTAAAGGGATAGAAAAGAAGAAAGACAGACCGAACTTCCCTGAAAAAACGACTGTGCAAACACTAAAAGGGGATTGGAAAGTAAAATTTGAAGCAGCAAATGACACCATTGAAAGTATCATCCTGCCGGAATTAAAAGATCTGACAACCTTCGATGATCCTTCCATCAAATATTTCACGGGAGTTGCAACCTATTCAAATGAATTTGAATATACCGAAGAGACGACTTCTCCTGTATGGATTAATCTGGGAAAAGTTGAAGCGATGGCACAGGTCACAATCAACGGACATAAACTGCCTTATCTCTGGAGATATCCTTACTCCATAGAAATCTCCGATTTTCTTGTGAAAGGCACCAACAGGATTGAAGTGGATGTCGTGAACACATGGTGGAACCGTCTTGTCGGTGACAAGCAACCCAACAGCAAGCAACATGCTTCTGCAACAGTCTGCAGATGGAATGCAGAAAGTAAATTGTTGCCGGCTGGATTGATAGGACCCGTTACTATAAAAAAGGAATAAGCAAACTTTTCCAGTAAAGATTCGGATAAATCGCCGAATCTCATTTTACAAAAAGACGCCATTTTGAACGATTCACTTACTTTTCGTTCAGAATGGCGTCTCTTTTATCTCCTTTCATTGACAAATAGTCATACTTACTAGGAATAACAAGTCTCCTTTTAACGATATTTCAGCAAGTTTTCACTTACGTCAACTTACAATATACTCCTATTCACTGTTATATAGTTATAATTCATAACAAACAAAGGGGATTATTAAAACAATTTATCACCACACGTAGTTTTATAGAACATTTAGATGCACTTACTGCATATAAAATATCAAAACGTCGTATATTTGCATTATAACAAAACAAAAAGAAATACCAAAAGGAGTAAAACAATCGAAATGACAAATCCAATTAGATTCACAAAGATGCACGGGGCCGGTAACGACTACATATACATAAACTCGATGGCTTATCCGCTGGAAAATCCGGAAGAGCTAGCCATTAAGTTGAGTGCACTGCATACAGGTATCGGATCAGATGGATTGGTTTTAATCGGTTCATCGGAAAAAGCCGATTTCAGCATGCGGATATTCAATGCCGACGGCTCCGAAGCCATGATGTGCGGAAACGCTTCCCGTTGTATAGGTAAATATGTTTACGAAGCAGGACTAACCAACAAAGAGACAGTCACACTGGAAACATTATCAGGCATCAAGATTCTGCAACTAACAGTTTCCAATGGCACCGTAACCGAAGTAACGGTCGATATGGGAACCCCGGAAATAATTGAACCATCCATTGAACTGAAAGCCGACGGACAAACGTATACCGGCACTATCCTGTCGATGGGAAACCCTCACCTGGTTATTTTTGTTACTAATATAAACGATATCGACTTGCCGGCTATCGGACCTAAGCTGGAATGTCATCCCCTCTTCCCCGACCGGACAAATGTTGAGTTTGTACAGGTTTTGAAAGACGATGAAGTCCGGATGAGGGTATGGGAACGGGGATCAGGGATTACCCAGGCTTGCGGAACAGGTGCTTGTGCAACCGCCGTCGCTGGAGTCGTATGCGGTAAGACCCAACGTAAAACAAAAGTGATCATGGACGGTGGACCGCTCACCATCCACTGGGATAAAGACAATGGAAAAGTCTATATGACCGGAGGAGCAGTCACCGTATTTGAAGGGACAATAGAAATATAACAAAAGACAGGCGCCCCCTGTCTCCACAAGACAACAACATAAAACAACAGAACGAATATGGCACTGATTAACGAACATTTCCTGAAACTACAGAACAGTTACTTATTTTCAGACATTGCGAAAAAAGTAAACAGTTTCAAGATAACGCACCCTAAAGACAAAATAATCCGCATGGGAATCGGTGATGTAACACAACCGCTGGCACCAGCCGTTATCGAAGCGATGCACAAAGCCGTCGACGACCTGGCAACCCAGGAGAATTTCCACGGCTATGGTCCCGAACAGGGTTATCCTTTCCTGATCGACGCTATCATCAAGAATGATTATGCCAGCCGAGGGATATTTCTGGAGCCGGGCGAAGTTTTCGTCAGTGACGGTGCCAAAAGCGATTGCGGAAATATAGGCGATATTCTCCGCCACGATAATAGTATCGGGGTACTCGATCCGGTCTACCCCGTCTATATAGATTCCAACGTCATGAGCGGACGTACCGGAGTATTGGAAAACGGAAAATGGAGCGATGTCGTTTATATTCCCTGCACGGAAGAAAACGATTTCATTCCCGAACTTCCAAGCCGCCGGGTAGATATCCTCTATCTCTGCTACCCCAACAACCCGACAGGCACAAGCCTGACAAAAGACGAGTTGAAGAAATGGGTAAACTACGCGCTGGCAAACGATGTACTGATCATGTACGATTCAGCTTACGAAGCTTACATACAGGACCCGAACATCCCCCACTCGATCTATGAAATCAAAGGGGCGAAAAAGGTTGCTATCGAATTTCGTAGCTTCTCGAAGACTGCCGGTTTCACCGGAGTACGTTGCGGATATACGGTTGTACCGAAAGAACTGAACGGCTTTACCCTGGGAGGCGAAAAGGTACAATTGAACAAGCTGTGGAACCGCCGTCAAACGACCAAATTCAACGGGACCAGCTACATCACCCAGCGGGGTGCCGAAGCGGTCTACTCTCCGGAAGGAAAAGAACAAGTGAAGGCTACGATCAACTATTATATGACTAACGCACGTATTATGAAAGAGGGTCTCCAGGGTTGCGGTCTGAAGGTATGGGGTGGTGAAAATGCTCCTTATCTCTGGGTAAAAGCTCCGAAAGGTCTCTCCTCCTGGAAATTCTTTGATAAGTTGCTTTACGAAGTCAATATCGTAGGGACACCGGGCGTAGGATTCGGCCCGAGTGGCGAAGGCTATCTGAGACTCACCGCCTTTGGCGACCGGGACGACACTTTGGAGGCAATGGCCAGGCTGAAGAAGTGGCTCTGAATAATTGAAAATTGAGAATTGAAAATACAGGAAGCAGGATGAAACAAAAGAGTAAACAACGTATCAATTCAGGTTATCTCATGAAAAGGACCGTATAGAGAAGCCGGCCGCTGCTTTTCGATTTTATAGAATGTTATACCGCAATGCCAAGCCCCAACTATGGCAGGTAACTCTATACTCCTTTTTATAGGGCAGCAATCCCTCCACATATGTGATTACTGCATCAGGATGTGGAAAGGAAGGTTCCTCCTACCTTCCCGGAAGATAAATAATAACAAACACTTACTTTAAAATCAAATAGTATGTCAAAGTTAAGATTCAGAGTTGTAGAATCGGCCTTCAAGAAAAGAGCCACCGAAGTAGCCACCCCGGCAGAACGTCCGTCGGAATATTTCGGAAAGAACGTATTCAACCGTGAGAAGATGTTCAAATATCTTCCGGAAAAGGCTTATGCCAAACTAGTCGATTCTATCGACAACGGCACTCCTCTCGACCGGGAAACGGCCGATGCCGTAGCCGCCGGTATGAAAAAATGGGCGATCGAAATGGGAGCAACCCATTATACCCACTGGTTTCATCCTCTGACCGAAGGAACCGCCGAAAAACATGATGCTTTCGTAGAGCACGACGGTAAAGGCGGAATGGTTGAAGAATTTTCAGGAAAACTCCTAATCCAACAGGAACCGGATGCTTCCAGTTTTCCGAACGGCGGTATCCGAAATACCTTCGAGGCACGCGGCTATTCGGCCTGGGATCCTTCATCCCCAGCTTTCATCGTTGGCGATACCTTGTGTATACCGACCATCTTCATTGCTTATACCGGCGAATCGCTGGACTATAAGGCTCCCTTGCTGAAAGCATTGGAAGCTGTCAATAAAGCAGCCGTCGACATATGCCACTATTTCAATCCGGATGTAAAGAAAGTATATGCTTATCTGGGATGGGAACAGGAATATTTTTTAGTAGACGAAGGTCTGTATGCTGCCCGTCCTGACCTGTTGCTTAGCGGTCGTACGCTGATGGGCCACGAAAGTAGCAAGAACCAGCAGCTGGAAGATCACTATTTCGGTGCCATTCCTACCCGTGTCATGGAGTTTATGAAAGAGTTAGAGATCGAATCCCTCAAATTGGGTATCCCATTGAAGACCCGCCACAACGAAGTAGCTCCTAATCAGTTCGAACTGGCTCCTATCTTTGAAGAATGCAACCTGGCAAACGACCATAACCTGCTCGTCATGGCCTTGATGCGTAAGATCAGCCGCAAGCATGGTTTCCGTGTCCTGTTGCATGAAAAGCCATTCAAGGGAGTAAACGGATCAGGTAAGCACAACAACTGGTCGCTGGGTACCGACACAGGCATCGGCCTGATGGGCCCGGGGAAGACTCCGGAGGACAACCTGCGCTTCATCACTTTCGTTGTAAATGTTTTGATGGCCGTTTACCGTCATAACGGATTACTGAAAGCAAGTATCTCCAGCGCAACCAACGCCCACCGCCTGGGAGCCAACGAAGCACCTCCCGCAATTATCTCCAGCTTCCTGGGAACCCAGTTATCACAGGTTTTAGACCATCTGGAAAAGAGTGAACCGGAGGATCTCATGCTGGCCGGTAAACAGGGAATGAAACTGGATATCGCCCGTATCCCCGAATTACTGATCGATAACACCGACCGTAACCGTACCTCTCCTTTCGCTTTCACCGGAAACCGTTTCGAATTCCGCGCCGTAGGTTCCGAAGCCAATTGTGCCTCGGCGATGCTGGCTCTGAATGCCGCCGTTGCCGAACAATTGAAGCTGTTCAAAACAGAGGTAGACGGAAAGATTGCAACCGGCAAAGACAAGTTTGCCGCCATCCTGGAAGTGCTCCGCAAAGACATCAAAGAATGCAAAGCCATCCATTTCGACGGCAACGGTTATAGCGATGAATGGAAAGAAGAGGCCAAACGCCGTGGCCTGGATTGTGAAACCAGTGTTCCGGTCATTTTCGACAATTACCTGAAAGAAAGTAGCATCAATATGTTCGAGTCGACAGGTGTCATGACCCGCAAAGAGCTGGAAGCCCGTAACGAAGTGAAATGGGAAACATATACAAAGAAGATACAGATCGAAGCCCGCGTATTAGGCGACCTGACGATGAACCATATCATCCCTATCGCCACCCGCTATCAGACTTCACTGGTCGATAACGTTTATAAAATGAAAGATCTTTTCCCGGCAGACAAGGCATCCGTCCTTTCCGCCCGCAACCTGGAGATCATCGAAGACATCGCTTGCCGCACCAACTTCATCAAGGAAAAGGTCGACGAAATGATCGAAGCCCGTAAGGTTGCCAACAAGATCGAGAGCGAACGCGAAAAGGCCATTGCCTACCACGATACCATCGTCCCGATGCTGGAAGAAATCCGCTACCACATCGACAAACTGGAACTGGTTGTAGACGACCAGATGTGGACATTACCGAAATATCGCGAATTATTATTTATCAGATAGTTTTTTGTTGATTGTTTTGTGTTTTAAAGGGAAGCATGCTACGAAGTATGGCTTCCCTTCTTTCATATTCCCAGAGAAATACATACCTTTGGAGCATCATTATATAAGAAAGGAGTTTACGTTATGACGGCAATGGAATTACAACAATGGAAAAAGAACTTCGTTGAAGATTATCTGGACGAAATAGATGATCTGGAAGTTTTGGAAAAAATCAAGAAATACGTGAAACGCGTTATGCCCAAGAAAGAGAACCCTCGTCCTTGCGTCGTTCATTCGCAAGAAGAAATGATTGCGGCTATCAGAAAATCGGAAGAAGATATAAAACACGGACGTATCATATCTAATGAGGAACTAGAAAAAGAAATAGAAACATGGTTCTAAAGAAAAATGTTCTTTATTGGACAACCGAAGCCAAAAACGACTTGAAAAATATTGCGAAGTACTATAAGAAGAATAGAATATGAACTACGGATTTATAAAAGTAGCAGCAGCCGTCCCTCACGTACAGGTGGCAGACTGTTCTTATAATATAGGGCAGATAGAAAGCCTGATACGTCAGGCATCGGAAAAGGGAGTCCAACTGATCGCTTTTCCTGAATTATCGGTGACGGCCTATACCTGCCTGGACTTGTTTGCCCAGCAAACTTTACTGAAGAATGCAGAACAGGCCCTATTAAAACTCGTCAACGACACCGCCGACCTGAACCTGCTCACCATCGTAGGTGCCCCGCTCGTAACGGACAACCGACTGATCAATGCCGCTATCGCTTTTCAAAGCGGAAAGATAATAGGCGTAGTTCCCAAAACATATCTGCCGAACTACAAAGAATTTCAGGAACAGCGCTGGTTTACTTCCGCTACCGAGCTATGGGATAAAACCATCTCGATCGGAAACAACGCATACCCGATGAATAGTCACCTATTATTCACCTCCGGACAGGTAAAAGTCGGTATCGAGATATGTGAAGACTTATGGGTTCCCGTTCCCCCTAGTTCCCTACTGGCGATGGAAGGAGCCAATATCCTGGTAAATATATCCGCCAGTAACGAACTGATCGGTAAACACCATTACCTCCGTTCACTGATCTGCCAGCAATCTGCCCGTTGTATGGCAGGATATGTCTACGCCTCCGCCGGTTTCGGAGAATCCAGTACAGACCTTGTTTTTGCAGGTAACGGCATCATTGCCGAAAACGGAAATCTCCTGGAAGAATCGCCGCGCTTCACCATGCAGGAACAACTCATCATTAGTGAGATCGACGTTGAAAACCTGCAAAACGACCGTCGCGTGAACACCAGCTTCATGCACGGAGCCTCCACTTTATTACCGGAGGAAACGATCGTAGTCCCGTTCGCCCTGTCCGAAACTTCCGGAGATCCGGTACTGACGCGCCCGATCGACCCGCATCCTTTCACTCCTTCCGGCGATGCTTTAAAAGAGCGTTGCGAAGAAATCTTCCAGATTCAGGTGGCCGGACTAGCCAAACGCATGGTCCATACCCACTCTAAAACGGCGGTTGTCGGTATTTCGGGTGGACTGGATTCCACATTAGCCCTGTTGGTAACCGTGATGACCTTCGATGCGCTCGGTATCCCCCGCAACCAGATACTCGGTATCACCATGCCCGGCTTCGGAACCACCGACCGCACCTATACCAATGCTTGCGACCTGATCCGTTCATTGGGTGTCACACTAAAAGAAATTTCGATCAAAGATGCCTGCCTCCAACACTTCAAAGACATCAACCACGATCCGTCTGTCCATGATGTTACTTACGAGAACAGCCAGGCACGCGAACGTACCCAAATTCTGATGGATGTAGCCAATCAGGAAAACGGTATGGTGATCGGAACCGGCGACCTGTCGGAACTGGCACTGGGTTGGGCGACCTACAACGGCGATCATATGTCGATGTACGGTGTTAACGGAAGCATCCCTAAAACATTAGTCAAATACCTGGTGGAATGGGTTGCCCACAACCGGGTGGATGAAGCCTCCCGCGCTACCTTGCTGGATATCGTCGATACCCCTATCAGCCCCGAACTGATCCCGGCAGATGAAAACGGAAATATCAAACAGAAAACGGAAGACCTGGTAGGCCCTTACGAACTACACGATTTCTTCCTGTATCATTTCCTCCGCTTCGGCTCCTCACCTGTCAAGATCTACTTCCTGGCACAACAGGCTTTCAAGGACAATTACGACAAAGAGACAATCAAAAAATGGCTCTACACTTTCTTCCGCCGTTTCTTCCAGCAACAGTTCAAACGAAGTTGCCTGCCCGACGGCCCGAAAGTCGGTTCCGTCAGTCTTTCCCCACGCGGTGACTGGCGTATGCCGAGCGATGCGATGGCAACGTTATGGCTGAAAGAGATAGAAGCTTTAGATTGAAAAAGACAGAACTTATAAATAAATAAAGAGCATATCCATCATCCTTTACGGAACACAGATACGCTCTTTATTTATCCCTGTCTATCAGAAGATATCTATCTTGCTTCGTTATCCCAGATATTTACGATAGAACCCTGTCAGTTTCTCAACAGCCGGATTCACATACTCCGGATTATCATACAGGTCATAATGGGAAGCATTCTCAAAAACAAGCAAATCCTTTTCTTTCGATGCAGCCCGTTTGTAAAGTTCTTTGCCATCCTGGAAAGACTTGAACACACCGCCTTTAGCACCGACAATGATCTGTAAAGGTTGCGTCAGCAGTTTGTCCACCATATGAAAAGCATCGAAAGCGATTACGGAAGCCATACTTATAAAACGTAATTTATTTGTTGAATTCGGATGTTGTCCACGCGGAGTCAAGTAATACTCATACGCCTCACGCAAATCTATATCTTCGGCATCTTTGCTTTCTGCTGCCACCCAGGGCACAATCAGCGGTTCTGCACCACGAGCTTCCGCCGTACGCTGTCGGCCAATCATCTCCAGCACCTTGATCACCTCTTCGGCAGGCCCTTCGTTATTTACCCGGCCAATATTAGCACCTACAGACGTACCTACTGCTTTGATACGGCGTTCCGTCATTGCGGCATTCACGATGTAACCTCCGCCGGCACATATACCAAGACCACCGATACGTTCTTCATCCACATAAGGAAGTGTTGTCAAAAAATCCACCGCACAACGTATATCTTCGACACGTGTTGCCGGATCTTCTATATCCCGTGGCTCACCACCGCTCTCTCCCTGATAGGAAGCATTGACAGCTAGGGTAACAAATCCTTGTTCAGCCAGTTTTCCCGCATAAATAGCAGCCGTCTGCTCCTTACAACTACTTCCCGGATGAACAACAACAATAGCTGCATATTTCTTATTTTCATCAAAACCAGTCGGTAGGTAAAGGTCGGCTGCCACATCGATAATACGATTTTTAAAAGTCACATTCTTCTTCATTGCCAATAATTTTTATAGTTGAACCTTCTTTCTTTATATATTACAAAGATAAACAGGAATCCATCCTATAAGTTTTTCCCATTGGCTCAAAAAGATGTTTCGGAAAAGCTCAGAACACAGGAATACATATCTACCGGGCAGGTGTAAACCCAAATTGTTTTTTGAAAGCCGTAGTAAAATGAGACCTGTTTTTAAAACCGACACTAAAACACACGTCCGATATTTTCTCTCCCCCGCTCCTGATCTTTTCATAAGCGACATCCAACCTCTTCTGCATAATCCATTTCTGAGGCGACAAACTGCTTATTTTCCTGAAATCCCTCTTGAAAGTCGCCAGGCTCCTCCCTGTATATAAAGCGATCTCCTCCATAGACAGATCGTGCATATAATTCTTATTCAGGAAATCAAGTATATCGATCTTCCACGGTTCCGTAAAATCAAAAAGCGTAGGATAAAAATCTTTATTCATCGCCAGCAGGGAGATCAATCCCTCGCGTAGTTTCAACTGCATCAACTCATCATTCGGCTTGTTCTCCGAATTAAAGTAAGGGACCATTGAAAAGAATAAGCTCTGGATATCGGCAGATTCAGGAAGTTTCAAAACAGACACAGCCAATGGTTTCGCTCCTTTGGGAATATCTTTCCGGTCTAAGGAACGGTAATAGTCACGTAGAAAGTTCCTGTTGAATTTCAGTGTAATCCCCCTATATTGTTCCCCTTTGGCAGGTCCCTTATTGATAGTCACCGTATGATCCCGCTTAACGAATACACATTCACCGGCTCCGGCAGTAATCTCCTGCCCATTCTCCTGGATAGACATTTGCCCCGAATACACATAAATCAACAGATGCGACACGGCTTTGTGGCTACAGACCGTATCATTATTCAGGAAAAAACTGAATATAATATCCGAATAACTGAATATAGTAGTCTCTTGCTGTTCCATTTTATCCTTCTTATTTTCCACAAATATACAAAACAACAGACAAATAAGATTTTTCTTAACGGCTCAAATACACTATTCTATCCGGCTCTTATAAAAAGAAAAGGAGATGCATCCAAAGACACATCTCCTTCTTTTTTTATCGCTTATTTATTAATTATAAACCGAATTCCGGTTTACGGTGAATCCACTGTCCGCGAGTGAAGTCAGGGAAATCAACTAATGCACCGCCACGGGCGATAGACATTTCAGACAAACCTGAGATAGCACTCCAAGCTGCAGCATCATAGCAGTCCATAGGAGCCGGACGTTTGTTTTTGATGCGGTCAATCAGGTCGTACATCATAATGAAGTCCATACCACCGTGACCGGCTTCTTTTGCCTGAGCATCCAACTGGGCCCACAATTTGTGGTCGTATTTCTTAAACCATTCTTCAGAGTCATCCCAACGGTGAGGTTTAGACTGATTCTCTACATACACATGATCGCCATCGTTCATCCACAAACCTTCTGTTCCCTGAATACGGAATCCTAAAGAATAAGGACGAGGAGAGTTTGTATCGTGGGTTACGATGATTGTCTGGCCGTTCGCACATTTGATCATAGAAGTCACGATGTCACCCAGGTTAAAACGAACTTTAGCCAACGGATGGTTTTCGCCACCATTATCTACGATAAACTTATGCAATCCGCGAGACTGAGTTGCCATGGCAGAAAGAGAAAGGAAACGGTTACCGCGGTTGATGTCCATACAGTTGGCAACCGGTCCGATACCGTGAGTCGGGTAAATATCACCATTACGATGTACGGAGTGATTCGTACGCCACTGAGCTTCAGCAAAAGCCTCCGGTCCCATACGCAACTCACCACCCTTCTGGTAAGTATAATTCTTACCGTCATTAAACTTCACATCACGTAAGTCATGTTCGTAACCGCAACCACCATGCAGCAGTTCACCGAACAAACCTTCGCGAACCATGTTCAATGCAGCCATACAGTCACGACGATAGCACACATTTTCCATGATGTTCAAATGGCTGCCTGTTGCTTCCGATACATTGACCAGATCCCAGCATTCTTCAACTGTATTAGCTGCGGAAACTTCCACGCCAACATAAGGAACGCCAGCCTTCATAGCTGCTAACGACATCGGCACGTGCCATTCCCAAGGGCTGGCAATGATCACACAGTCGAATTCTTCGTTGTTCAACATCTTTTCAAATTCACGTTCACCGCCCTTATAAACCTTAGGTGCATCTACGTTAAATTTAGCAATGTGTTTGAGAGTTCTGTCGATCGGCCCCTGTTGAATATCACAGATAGCAACGATCTTGTTTCCCGGAATAGCCAACACATTATTGATGTGTTCATGGCAACGTGAACCTGTTCCGATAAATCCGAAACGCAGTTTGCCATCATCTTTTCCGGCTGTTTTCTTCTTCTGAGGTTCCGGAGAACCTGCTACTGTAGTGGCAGAGGCGGTACCAGCCATAGCCAAACCTGCTGCACCAACTCCGGCTGCAGTCATTTTTTTAAGAAAGGAACGACGAGTGTTTTCCATGTTCTTTATTTAGTATTTTATGTTAAGTGGGCAAATTTATAATATTTAATCAACTTCTCAAATATGTTTAGAAAAAAAGAATCAATCAAAATCACCAATTAATAATTTGTAATCTTTCCGGTCTCTCTTTTAAGCTTTTCAAACGTCATAATCATTTGCCTCAAACGCCTTGATTCCTTCTCCGCCAGGTTATGTTCCTGTCCGATATCTTCCTTTATATTATACAATTGATAACAGTTTCCCAGTCCTGAAAAACCGACGCCGTCAGGATCGTCATAATAAGCAGGGTAAGGCGGGATCATCACCCAATCACCCTGATGCAGGGCATAATTGAAATAACCTTCAGTAACCAGCTCTTTACGTCCCTGATCGCTTTTTCCCAAAAACACGGGCAAGGTATTCTGGCTATCAGTCTTATCCGAATAGGTCTGCCCTGTCAATGCCGCCAGAGAGGCCAGCAAATCCATTTGACAAATCAAAGCATCCGACACTCCGGGGCTAACGACAGCCGGCCAGCGCAACAGGAACGGAATACAAGTACCCCCATCGTATAAACTGGTTTTCCCACCGCGGTAAGGACCTGCCATTTTATGATCACCAACCAGTTCCACTGCCTGATCCTGATAACCGTCATCCAGCACGGGACCATTATCGCTGGTAAAGATCACCAACGTATTCTCTGTCAATCCCAACTTATCCAACTCGTTCAAAAACTCCGTCACACACCAGTCAGCCTCCAGAATAACATCCCCGCGAGGTCCCATGCCCGACTTTCCGACAAATTTTTGATTCGGCACACGAGGCACATGAGGCTGGTGCAATCCGTAATACAGGAAGAACGGTTTATCCTTATTGTCTTTAAGAAATCCTTTCGCCTTCTCCAGGAACAATTCAGCCATATCCTCGTCTTTCCACTGGGCCGCCTTGCCGCCTTTCTGGAATCCGATACGGGGTACGCCATTCACGATCGATCCGGCATGCCCCACACTCGGATGCATCCGAAGCAATTCCGGGTTATCCTTACCGGTAGGTTCACCCGGGAAATTATGCTTATAACTGACATATAACGGATCATTCGGTTCCAGTCCGACACCCTTTCCGTTTTCAATAAAAATACAAGGAACCCGGTCGTTGGTCGCTGCTTGGATAAAAGAATAATCATATCCAACTTCTTTCGCCCCGGGATAAACAGTTTCGTTCCAATCGACGGCACCGTCACCCAATCCCAGATGCCATTTACCGACAGAACCTGTCACATATCCCGCCTGCTTCATCACTTTCGGCAAAGTGATTTGCTGGGTATTAATGATCAAAGCCGCATTCCCCGGAAGTATTTTGGCGTCTTTGTTAGTCCAGGGATACAATCCTGTCAGCAAGGAATAACGGCTGGGTGTAGAAGTTGCTGCCGTACAATACCCCTGTGTAAAACGCAGCCCTTCATTGGCTATCCGGTCCATACCCGGTGTATGAATACGGGTCGCACCATAACAACTCAGATCGCCGTACCCCAGATCATCAGCTACAATAATTACAACATTAGGCTGCTGCCCAGTCTGAGCGAAGGCGTTTAATCCGGACAAGGCTCCTATTCCGGTTGCTACACATAGTAGATTTTTCATATTCATGTTTTTCATATATAATAATGCAGGCGTTGATTGTGACAATCAACGCCTGCAAATATAACAAATCATACGGATCTCATACTATCCATTTATGGATTTTGTGTCAGTGTACCCGGATAAGCATTGATCTCCGATTGAGGTATATACTGAATTGCGAACGGACTTGTTGCCGGATATTCAGGAATACCATCGTGAAAACCTGGATAACGGCGTACCATTGTCTCTCCCACCCGGTACACGTCAAAACCACGGTCCGCTTCATAAGCCAGTTCCAGCTGTCTTTCCTTCATGATGCGTTCCTGTGCATTGGTTGCATCCAGGGAAGTGTAGGCTGCATCCGGTAGTGAGCGTTCGCGAACCACATTCAGATCAGACAATGCTTTCGGATAATTGCCTAATTTGGCACTTGCTTCCGCACGTATCAGATATATTTCACCCAAGCGTGAAATGATCGGTGAATACAAATGAGGATACCCGTCCTGTTTAGAACATTTATAGCTGAAAAATTTCGGATTACCCTGGCTTTCCAGCATATAGTAATCATAATCTCCAACATACGTCTTACCCTCATAAACAATCGAATAACGCTTATTTGCCACATCTACCGGAGTCAGTTCATATTCCTTTGATTCGATCGTAGCGACCAACTTGCCACCCACTTCTTTCGTTTCTCCCTGGCGATATACATAACTGGAAAGTTTTCCATCCACATATAACTCAGCGACAAAACGGAATGCAGGGATCTGCTGGTCATTATCATCCGTCTTATACTGCGGATGGATAAAGGCTTCACGGGCATCGGTATCTTTACCGGTTTCATGCAACAAATCCATATACTTGGCACTTGCATATACTTCTCCCCAGCCCTGGCCGTCGATTTCCGCATACATACTTCCTATCGGATCGCCCCAGTCGGCCACATCAGATGCGATATATTTCACGGCAAAAATCGTTTCTGTCTGAGAAGGATCGTCAGGAGCCAGTTCATTATATCTCATAAATGAACTGCGATTTAACAAAGAGAACTGTCCGCTCTCAATAACAGTGTTCGCATAATTATATGACAATTGAGCAAACTCCTTATCAGGGTTTTCGAATGTACCGCTCATATACATATATACTTTTGCCAACAAAGCCTGAGCCGCATACTTAGATACATAAGTACCCGACTTAAAGCCAGTCATCAGTTGTTCCGCTTTCTTCAAGTCGGCCAGTACTTGTTCGTAAGTTTCCTTCACGGTTGAACGATCCGGAAGATTCAGGTTCGACAGGTCCTCCGGCATACCGTTCACGATGGGCACCCCCAGATTCTTGCCTGGTTCTTGGTAATAAGGACGGCCAAACACACGGCAAAGGTAGAAATACATCATTCCCCGCATATAATAAGCCTGACCCAATTTATTATCGAGCTCTACTGACTCACCCTCCTGGATCATGTTCATCAGCGAACTTGTTTGGGAAATAATATTGTATGCACTATTCCAAACGGTAGAAAGGCCGGAATTATTTACAGTATGCTGATACGTAAAATAAGTACCGAACGGATTAGTTGTCGGTTTATCCTTACAAACGTTATCGCTCGGGAATTCACCGCAATAATGAAGATGTTCAGAAGCGGTCTTCATTTTAGAATAACATCCGTTCAATAAAACATCTACGGCTGCTTCCTTATCGGCCATGATCTTATCATCCGTATAATAACCATACGGGGCACGGTCGATATCACAACTGGTAATCATTGTGGCAGCAGCAGCCAACGCTGCTATAGCTATTTTTTTCATTTCGTTTTCCTTTAATTAAAATGTAACATTCAGACCAAACATAAATTTACGCACCTGAGGATATGGAGCGATAGCGACACCGTTCTGTCCCGACTTGCTCACTTCGTTAACAGGAAGCTCGGGGTCGATACCCGAGAAGCCGGATACAACGAACAAATTCTCACCGGAGAAGAACAAGCGCAAATGATCTATATAAGGAATTTTGGCAGTCGGCACGTTATAACCTAATGTCAGGCTACGCAGACGCAGATAGCTGGCATCTTCCAGGTAACGGGAAGATCCACGGCTCGACTGACTCTTGTTTCCATATTCAGCTTTCGGATGGGTTGCGATATCACCTGGTTTTTCCCAGCGATTCCAACCTTTCTTCAGGTTCATCTGATTGTAGTTTACATACGCACCGTCACTATCGTACATCGAACGGTCGTAATTGAAGATCTTGCCACCTACCGAGTAACCGAATACGGCCGACAGGTCAAAGTTTTTCCAGGATACGTCTGTGGAAAAACCTCCATAGAAATCCGGAGTCTGCTTTCCTAATACGACCTGATTTTTAGAAGCTTCCCCGTAGCTGGAGGTTGTTACACGCTCGCCCTGTTCATTTGTAGTGAACCATAGCGGAGAACCCGTTTCCGTATCTACACCGGCCCATTCCGTACCATACCATGTATCTACATCATGTCCGGGCATCACAACCTTATCCATATAAATATAGGTATTCGTACCTGCATTACCTGTAATGATCTGACTCTTGCCGCCATACAGTTCGGTTACCTTATTACGGTTCAGACCGATATTTGCCGATATATTCCAGTTCCAGTCTTTTCCTTTCAGGATATCCATGCTCAAAGAAGCCTCGAAACCGTTATTTTTTACAGAACCGACGTTACGGTATACACCTGTTACACCCGTTACGCCCGGTAGCGGTACGTAATACAGCAAGTCGGTTGTTTTCTTGTTATAATAATCCAGATTGATAGTCAAACGATCAAACAGGATCGCATCGATACCTACGCCGGCCGTGTATGTTTTTTCCCAGGTAAGATCATCATTTTTCACCTGATAGATATAAGCACCCGGATCGCCATTGTATCCTGACCCCAGGTTATATAAGGTGTACTGAGGATATAACTGTGTCGGACGGTTACCTACCGAACCGTAGCTGGCACGCAACTTCAATTGCTGTACCCAATCGGATGCCTTGAAAAACTCTTCCTGATGAATATTCCAACCACCGCTGATAGAGAAGAAATTACCATATTTGGCATTCTGTCCAAAGTTTGAAGCTCCGTCGCGACGGAAAGAGAATGACAACAGATAACGGTTATCATAAGCATAGTTAGCATTGAACAAATAAGATTGTACAGCCCATTCGCTCTGGCTACCTTTGGTCTTTTTAGGAGTTACCGCCACATCCGCCACAGAGAAACCGGGGGCGAAGCTGGCAGCTGTCTGATCTTTTATTTCCTGTGTATAGGTATTCCATTCATAAGCCAGGATCGCATTCACGGAATGTTTGTCGAACACCTTATTGAAACGGAGCAACTGGTTACTGTAGACACGATAATAGGAAGTAGTCTTATCCTGCAACAAGCCCTTATCAGCCTTACCACCCTGCGAACGTGGATCTTTATAATTCTTCAAAGCCGTACTTCCGTATTTATAGTTGTTAACGGAAGCGAAAGTCAACCAGTCAGTTAACTTGATATCGAAGTCGAAGTTACCCATGAACTCATAGGATGTTTTCTTTTCGTAGTTCCACTGGTTGTCATACAAATAGTTTGTAGCATCACTATTAATCCAGTTCGTCGGTTTGTATTGCTGTATCAGTTCGCCATTTTCATCGTATGGTGAGTCCCAGGGGAAATCCACATACATGATCGAACTGATATCATGCTGCTGGTCCATGATATCGCTACGGGTAGCCCATACCTTCGGTTTGATGGTCAACCAGTCCGTAGCCTTGTAATCAACATTGAAACGCAGATTATAACGAGTATAGTCATATCCCTTTACGGCACCATCCTCATCATAAACACCGATCGAAGCATAGGTCTTGATATTTTCGGAACCACCGGATACCGACAGATTATAATCCTGTGCCAGTCCCAGATGCGTACCTTCTTTCCACCAGTCAAAATTGCGGTCGCGCAAATCCGGAGTAAAGTAAGAAGGAATAGCTCCTTTATTGGCAAATGAATCATAATAATCATATAATTCAGCACCATTCATCATATCCAGATTACCACGGTGCAACTGGTTGACACCCAGTTTTACGGAAGCGTTGATCGTAGCCTTACCTGTCTTACCTTTTTTGGTTGTTACAACGATTACACCATTTGCTCCTTGCGAACCATAGATAGCGGTCGAAGCCGCATCTTTCAAAATGGACATCGACTCTATATCGGCAGGGTTCAAACTCCCGGCACTACTACCAACGATTACTCCATCTACAATCCACAACGGATCTGTACTACCGTTTACTGTTGATTTACCACGGATCACAACTTTACCCGCAGCACCCGGTTGTCCTCCACCGGTAGTTACATATACACCAGGAGCCTTGCCCGACAACAGGTTTTCTACCGTAGGGGAAGTCGAGTCCATCAGTTTTTCATTGCTGATTACCTGCATGGCACCTGTCAGACTCTCTTTCTTCTGAACCGTATACCCCACTACTACCACTTCATCAAGGTTCTGGGTATCTTCCTTGATTTTGATCTTCATCTCGCTTGCCGCCTTTACCTCTATCGGCAAATAACCGATATAAGAGACTACCAATGTGGCGCCTGCCGGAGCTTCCATTGTAAAATTACCATCAAAATCCGTACTAGTACCGTTCGTAGTACCTTTCACGATAACATTAGCACCGATAACAGGGTCGCCTGTAACTGCATCATAAACAGTACCAGTTATTTTTATCTCTTGCTGAGTAACCTGTTTTTCAAAAGATTTAATCGATTCTGGTTTAGAATTAACCTTGTAAACGACAATTCGGTTGTCGTTTACAATAAAATCAGCATGCTGATTTTTCAATGCAATCCTTAGGATTTCTTCGACCGACCGATTCCTCATATCAAGAGAAACCCGCTCGTTCAGGTCGATATCGTTGTTACGGATAAGGAAAGTGTAATCGAACTTCTGTTCTATCAGTTCGAACAGTTCTTTTAAACTTGCACTTTCCATCTGGACAGACATGACATGAGTCTGTAATTTTGACGCAGAAGCGGCTCCGGATACTAAAGGTAAACCAGCGATCATACATGCTGTAGCCATTAGCTTCCCGGTCTTTTTTAGATAGTTCATTTCTAAAATGTTAGATTTAAATTATGATTAGTTGTTCTCTGTAAGTAATTATATTCGAATTAGATTAAAATCTCATTTGTCTTCTATTATAAATTCGTTACCGATCTGTTTCCAGGTATATTTCTTCTCCACATCGACTTCCCGGAGTATATAATCCAGCGTCTGATCAGCGGAGAAACTACCCGAAAATATTTCCTTATGTAAAGACTTACTATTGATACGGATCTGTACATTGAACTTTCTTTCCAGATCTCTCGCTATCCGGTCGAAAGGCTGTTTATCGAACTCGATCCGGCCATTGGTCCAGGCATAAATAGAAGCACCATCCACTTTCGACATTTTAACCTGACTCGTCTCTTTATTATAACTGATCATCCGATTCGGAACCAGAACGATATCTTTAGCCTTCTCTTCCTTATTATCATCGTCCAGATGAACATTTACCTTTCCGGAAACCAGCGCTACATCTATCGTTTCCTCATTATCATAGGCCTTGACGTTAAAACAGGTTCCCAGCACTCTGATATCCAGTTTCCCGGACTTCACGACAAAAGGACGCAAAGAGTCTTTTGCCACCTCAAAATAAGCCTCACCGGTCAGCAATACTTCCCTGTTCTGCTTCGTAAAGTCTATGTTATATTTCAAGGAAGATCCGGCATTCACCCACACAACCGAATGATCCGGTAAGATGACTTTCGATTGAGAGCCCGCAGGAGTAACCGTTTCAAACCAGGCTATCTGTTCCCTTTTCGGTTTCCGGTCACTTTTTCCGGCATAATAAGATGTCGTACTTATTGCCACAACCAGCAATACGGAAACAGCCACCTTTCCCCAGATGCGCCAGTTAAATAATCTGTGTTCTTTTATCGGGAGAGTTTTTCCGGTCAGATCCCCGAAGTGATCCCGGAAATCGGATTTCATATTCGACTTGAACAGAGGTACATGTGCAATAGCCCACCAGTCGGCCATTTCTGAAAATTTTCCCTTATTTGCTTCATCGGCTTCGAGCCAAAGCAACAATTCCTTTTCTTCGGTTTCAGACAGTTCACCGGCGAAATAGTCCAGTAGTAGATTTTCAATATGTTTTTCTTCTGTATTCATATATAATTACAACCGTGTTAATCCACCCGGTTTTCATTATATACACGCATTTTGGAGATTGCGTTTAAAAGAAAAGCATTTATTTTTGAGAAAAATTAAAAATAAGCAAGAACAGAGGGTAATAATCACCCAGAAGTGTCTTTAACTTTGATAATCCGATCTTGATCTGTACCCTGACCGTACTAGGACTGATATGATTACATTCGGCAATTTCATCATACGATTTATTATGATAGAGATATTGCACGAAGATATCACGGCATTTATCCGGTAACTGATTTACCGCTGAATAAATCCGTTCTTCAAATTCCTTATTCTCCAGATAAGCTAAAGGATGGGACTCTTCGCCGATCTGTTGTTCCTGAATAGTCAACAAATGCTCCTGCACATCCGACATGGAAACCATTTGAAGACGTTGCTGGCGAAGATGGTTAAGGCATCGATTCTGTACGGCACGTATCAGGTAAGCCCGTACCGGATATGTTAGTGTGGAACGATTATTCCACACATTTATAAATACATCATTTACTACTTCGCGGGATGCTTCGGCGTTAAATATATATTTGGTAGCCACTGCACAAAGATAGACATAGCAAGTCGAATACAACACCTCAAAGGCTTTCATATCTCCTTCGTTTATACGTGTAACTATGTCTTCTTTTATTTCCGGCATTTACATCAGTTCAAATTCATACTCTGCACAAAAATAATTAAAATCCGCGAAAAATCAGGCTCTTTACGGTTTCTTTTTAGCCACCTTCTGATTTCCAGCCTCTGTCCGTTTCTTATTCCTCCAGTAGCTGCCGTCGCGTTTGCTACCGAACATATTCCGGCGTTTGGACTCCTGTTTGATGGCTTCTTTCTTATCGGCCACGGCTGCTTTTACTTCCGCCGTTTCAAACTCATTCCCACCGGCAACAGGAATCTGCTTACCGATCAGTTTCTGTATATCTTTCAAGTACGGTACTTCTTCCGCATCACAGAAAGAATAAGCCACTCCGCTACGTCCTGCACGGCCTGTACGTCCGATACGGTGTACATACGTTTCCGGCACATTCGGCAATTCGTAATTAATCACATGCGTAAGATGATCCACGTCGATCCCCCGGGCAGCAATATCCGTTGCGATCAGTACACGGGTCGTATGATCTTTAAAATTGGTCAATGCACGCTGGCGGGCCGTCTGGCTCTTATTGCCATGAATAGCCTCCGCTCCGATATTTGCTTTTGCCAGGACACGCGCCACTTTGTCCGCTCCATGTTTCGTACGGGTAAATACCAGAACCGATTCCAAAGCGGAATCTTTCAGCAAATGAGTTAGCAGACTTACCTTCTCCGCCTTTTCCACAAAATAAACCCACTGGTCGATCTTATCGACTGTCGACGAAGCCGGAGTAACCTCCACCTTCTTCGGTTCCACCAGGATCGTTCCGGCAAGACGTTCTATCTCCGGTGGCATGGTAGCCGAGAAAAACAACGACTGGCGTTTCTTAGGTAATAAAGGCAGGATTCGCTTGATATCATGGATAAATCCCATATCCAGCATACGGTCGGCCTCATCCAACACGAAATAATCCAATGTCTTCAGGTTGATAAAACCCTGGTTGATCAAATCCAGCAAACGTCCCGGTGTCGCGATCAGTATATCCACGCCCCGCTGCAACGCATCCGTCTGGGGCTTCTGTCCTACTCCACCGAATATAACCGTATGTTTCAGTTTGGTATATTTCCCATAAGCGGCAAAACTTTCCCCGATCTGGATAGCCAGTTCACGGGTCGGTGTCAGTATCAAAGCCTTGATACCACGTGCAAACCCATTCTGACGTTCATTATACAGATTTTGTAAAATAGGGATTGAAAATGCGGCAGTTTTACCCGTTCCGGTCTGTGCGCAACCTAATAAATCGTATCCATCTAACACATAGGGAATCGCTTCTGCTTGTATAGGGGTTGGAATGGTATAACCTTCTTCTCTGAGAGCCTTACGTATCGGCTCGATCAGTTGTAATTGTTCAAATGTCATCTAATAAAAATGTTGAGCCATCACGGCTCGTTAAATAAATAATGGACGCAAAGATAGTCAAATATAGCCACACTTCCTCATTTCATAGGAAGATTATTGCATATCACAACCGTACACCTTTCATATCACAGATGGATTCCGTTTGTCTCACAGTTGAATTTCTTTTGTTTCACAGCTGTGATATGAAAAGAAAAACGGTATAAAATATATCCGTCTCAAAGCTTGTCCGATAGGCCTGCCAGGTAACTGACTATATCCCAAGGGTTAATTCCGAAGCATTCCTAATAATCAGGCAGACCAAGCAGTTATTTAGAAATTATACTATCTTTGTAAATTGATTTTTGGATGATGAAAGAGTTACTGTTGCTGTTAAAGAAGTTTTTTGGGTATACTTCTTTCCGCCCGTTGCAGGCGGAGATCATACAACGCATTTTGAGGAAAGAGGATTCGCTGGTGCTGATGCCTACCGGTGGAGGAAAATCTATTTGCTATCAACTTCCGGCTATTTACCTGCCCGGAACAGCAGTTGTCATCTCCCCATTGATCGCCCTGATGAAAGACCAGGTAGGCGGATTGGTAGCCAACGGTATTCCGGCAGCCGCGCTCAACAGCATGATGCCGGAAGAAGAACGCCACCAGATCAAACAACTCTGCATCCAGGGAAAAATAAAGTTGCTTTACATCTCTCCCGAAGGATTGGTAGGCGAACTGCATTGGCTGCTTCCCCGTATGGATATCTCCCTGATAGCCATTGATGAAGCTCACTGTATCTCGCATTGGGGACATGATTTCCGTCCTGAATATACCCAGTTGTCCGTCCTGAAAGAACATTTTCCAAAGATACCGATCGTGGCATTGACAGCGACAGCCGATAAAGTAACCCGTACCGATATCGTCAACCAACTGAACCTGCGTGATCCGGAAATCTTCATTTCTTCCTTCGACCGTCCCAACCTGTCTCTCACCATCCGGAGAGGACTGAATAAAAAGGAAAAGACGGCAGCTATCGTCCACTTCATCAATGCCCACCGTCGGCAAAGCGGCATCGTCTATTGTATGAGCCGGAATAATACCGAGTTCCTGGCGGAAGAACTTTCCTCTTACGGGATCAAAGCTACCGCCTATCATGCCGGACTTCCTCCCGCTCAACGCGAAAAGGCGCAGGATGATTTTATCAATGACCGGGTAAATGTGGTTTGTGCAACCGTAGCTTTCGGGATGGGGATCGATAAAAGTAATGTGCGTTGGGTGATCCATTATAATATGCCGGGCAGCATTGAAAACTATTATCAGGAGATAGGACGTGCCGGACGCGACGGGATGAAAAGCGATACGCTGCTGTTCTATTCGGTAGGCGATATACTTGTTCTCCGCCGTTTTGCCGAAGGAAGCGGGCAGAAAGACGTCAACCTCCAGAAACTCAACCGGATGAGACGGTATTGCGAAGCGGATATCTGCCGCCGCCGTATCCTGTTGAGTTATTTCGGGGAAGAGGCCGACCAGGATTGTGGGAACTGCGACGTATGCAAGAACCCTCCCGAACGGTTCGACGGCAGCATACTGGTACAAAAAGCACTCAGCGCCATCTTCCGTACAGGCCAGTTTGTCGGCATGAATATGCTGATTAACATTCTCCGCGGATCGGAAAAAGCGGATATTACCGAGAAAGGATACGATAAACTGAAAACATACGGTGCCGGAAAAGACCTTTCTTATAAAGAATGGAAAGAATATCTGTACCAGATGCTTCAGCTGGGGTATATCGAAATCGACTACGTCAACGCCGGTATCTTGAAAGTTACTCCGTTAGGACGAAAAATACTGTTCGGAGAGCAGAAGGCAATGATGTCTATTTACAAGGAGCCGGAAGAAAAAACTTATTTCAGAAGAAAAGATTCCAAATTCAAATACCGCCCGATCAAGCCACTCAAATCCGCATCGGTCGAAGAGACGTTGCTCGACTCACTCCAGCAACTTCGCAAACAGATCGCCGAGAAAGAACAGACACCGGCTTATATCATCTTTTCCGATGATTCACTGGAAGATATGGTACAGAAGAAACCAGTCACGCTGGATGAATTCAGCGATATACGGGGTGTCGGTGAAATCAAACTGGATAAATACGGAAAGGTATTCGTGGCACTGATCCGGTTCGTGTTGCGGTTGCCGAAAGAGGGGTAAATTCACCTCATTTTATTTCAGTTTCCGAATATTCCGTTTTAGGAGTAAAAATTACCGTTACAGCAAAAAAAGGGCAGATTCCTACAAATATTCCTTGTACTTTAGCTTTCGAAACAAAGATACGGGGACAGTACACCCTACTCTACCCGATCAACATAGTATTAACTTATAAAATAACAGCTTATGAATACACTAAGTTTAAAGATGTCTCAGAGCATATCCCAATTGTATGAGACTTTGTGCCAGGTTGGAAGAAGTACATTTGCTGAATTACAAAGAGCGACAAATTTTCAGGACACCGAACTTTGTCTGGCTCTATGCTCTCTTATGCATGAAAATAAAGTATATCAGGCCCGTATCAGTAATACCATTTATTACATTCTTAAATAACCGGGCCTGAAATAAATTCATTCCGCGTATCACATACGTAATAATCTAACGGACATTCGCCACAGGAAATTCAATCTCACCGAACCCGATCATCGCATTGAACAAACGGATCAGCGAATAACGGGACAGATCCTGCGGACGGATTGCAGCCGGAACAATCATTTCCTTCCCCAATAGAGATGCCCGCATCGTTCCTTCCAACAGAGGGACTTCGGGTGTCTCCCATTTGGAACCATCCCACAAGGCAATATTAGCGATCGAAGTATCCGTCAGGAGACCATCGCGCACGATCAGTATATCGTCGGCCTCTCCCCGTTGCCCGAACAGTCCGTCCAATTTCTGACGGTCAGTACTTTTATAAGTATAATCCAACCCGTCGGAGGTGACTATTTTCAAACTATTTACCGGACGGATGGTATACGGCAGATATTCAACCTTCTCCACCTCTTCCTGATACTCCACCCGGCAGCGGGTCCGTTCGGTATATTCTCCCGGCTGGATAAAATCAGCCAGATTTACAGGTAAATTACATTCAAAAATATCTCTCCGCGTCCGGTTGAAGCGGTAATTATGGAAAGCCATATTCACAGCCTTTCCATTCTCGATTCTGATTGTTTCAATAAATGGGCACATATACTTTCTGTTTCATTTCATTATACTCACTTTGCAAATCACTTTGGGAGGTAATGCCACCCCCACTCTTAAACAGCAGCCGTTCTCCTTCCTGTTCCAGGAAACGGATCATAACAGCACTGTCCAGACGGTTACCGTCGAAATATCCCATTACTCCCGTATAGAATCCCCGCCGGTATGTTTCAGCCTCATCGATGATCTCCATCGTCTTTTTCTTTGGTGCACCGGTAATGGAACCGGCAGGCAACAGGCTGAACAAAACAGTCCCTAAAACAGCTTTCCAGTCATCGGGTAACTTTCCCCTGATCTCTGAACTCACCTGTAATAACCGGCCTTTGTTCGTTTCCAGTTCATCTATATACCGATATCTCGATACCGTTACATCCGATGCCACCTGACTCAAATCATTACGGATCAGATCGACAATCGTGGCATGTTCGGCTTCTTCCTTTTTATCTGTCAGAATCCGTTCCCGCGCATCAGGCCGAGATGCATCGATCGTCCCCTTCATCGGGTACGAATAGATGAAACCATCCTCCATACGTACGAATATTTCAGGAGAAAAAATAACAAAACGGTCTCTCAGCCACAACCTGTAAGGAGCCTGCGAAGAATAAAAGATCTCTTTCAGTGTCAGGTTCGTCCGCACCGGAGTAGCGCAAGTCAGGTTGACAAGATAAGAATTACCGGCATGGATATGACCGGATACTGTCTGAAAAGACCGGGAATACGTTTCAAAAGAGACAGGTTCGGTTTCCCACTCGACCTGCTTCTTTGGATACTGCTTCCCATTACCTGTCACATTGGTAAAACCGTTCAGGTCATACAGCAACTCTTCCGGATCAACTGCATCCGGCTCCTCCACCCAAACATGCTCCTGCTTATAATCGACGATAAATATAAAAGGCCGTCCGGATAATCCTGATCGATTCATATACCGGACGGCTTCATCTTTACTACAAAATTTCATATCAGATCAAAAATCGCTCCGTCAATCCGCCGAAAGCATCGATACGGCGGTCACGGAAGAACGGCCACCAACGGCGCACATTCTCACTCCGTGCTTTATCGATCTCCACAACACGCACCTCCTCGTGATCGTTCGGGAACTCAGCCAACAGTTCTCCCTGCGGACCGGCAACAAAGCTGTTGCCCCAAAACTGAATACCGTTTGTCTGTCCCGAAGGGTCCGTCTCATGCCCCGTACGGTTCACAGTGATCACCGGAAGACCGTTTGCCACTGCATGTCCGCGCTGTATTGTTACCCAGGCATCCAGCTGACGTTTCTTTTCTTCTTCCGTATCGCTGCTCTCCCAGCCGATAGCTGTCGGATAGATCAACAGTTCGGCTCCTTTCATCGCCATTAGGCGGGCTGCCTCCGGATACCACTGGTCCCAGCAAACCAATACGCCCAGTTTGCCGACGGAAGTTTCGACAGGCTCGAATCCCAGGTCGCCGGGAGTAAAATAAAACTTCTCATAATAAGCCGGATCATCCGGTATATGCATCTTCCGGTACTTTCCGGCAATCGTTCCGTCTTTCTCAAGCACGACAGCCGTGTTATGATACAATCCCGGAGCACGTTTCTCAAAGAGGGAAAGCACCAGCACGATTCCCAGTTCTTTAGCCAACGCACCGAACTCTTCCGTGGAGGGGCCCGGAATCGTTTCTGCCAGATCGAATAGCCCAGTATCTTCCGTCTGGCAGAAATACAAGCCATTATGTAATTCCTGCAAAACAACCAGCTCCGCCCCTTCTTCAGCGCAAAACCGGATATTATTTTTCAGTTTCTTTATATTATCTAACCGGTCACAGGTGTTCGCCTGTTGAATCAATCCTATCTTCATCTGATTTTCAATTCTCAATTAACAAATTCTTCCGGGTACTGCATCGTCACGCAATGCAGTGAACCATGTTGTTTAATTAACGGTAAGCAATTAATACCTACAATTTCTCTGTCCGGGAATGCTGTCTGCAAAGCCTCTTTCGCAATCTCATCTTTCGGAGAATCGTAGAACGGCAGAAGCACCGCCCCATTTATAACAAGGAAATTCGCATAAGTTGCCGGTAAACGCTCGCCCTCCCATTCCACTTTATCAGCCATAGGCAAAGCGATCAAACGGTAAGGTTCGCCATTCTCCTGCGTAAACTCTTTCAGCTCTTCCTCCATCTCCTGCAATTCGGCATAATGCTCATCTTCTTCATCCGTGCACTGCACATAAGCAATCGTATCCTCACTACAAAAACGGGCCAGCGTATCGACATGGCTATCGGTATCGTCACCAGCCAGGTAACCGCTCTCCAACCACAAAATACGGTTCAGGCCGAATACCTGTTTCAGATAATTTTCCAGTTCCTCCTGCTGAAGATATTCGTTCCTGTTCACGGAAGAAAGACATTCGACCGTAGTCAGTAAAGTGCCTTTTCCATCCGACTCGATACTTCCGCCTTCCAACACGAACGGCTGCATATTGACAGGGATCACCTCCTCTGCAAACGTTTTGCCATGGAACAGTTTCCGTGTGATCAGATTATCATGGTTGGCTGCGTACTTCATTCCCCAGCCGTTGAATACAAAATCATATACGACCGGAGCACCTTCTTCGAACACGGAAATACCGCCGTGATCACGTGCCCAGGTATCGTTTGTCTCCATCTCCCGGAAAATAATACGGCTATAATCCACTTCTCCCAACTGAGAGCGTACCACCGATTCATCCGGACAAACAATCAGTAACTTCTCCCGCTTGATCACCTCTCTGGCAATCTCCACAAAGCAAGGTACCACCTCGTCGAGTATCGGCGCCCAATCCGTCCCTTCATGCGGCCAGGTAAGCTGAACCGCACTTTGCGGATACCACTCCGCCGGTAATATCGTTTTATTTTCCATATTTGCTAGCTTTATTTTCAGAAGACAAAGATAAATATTTATTATATGAAAGCTATCACATCCAGTAAACTTGTGCTTCCCATTACCACAAAACGAACCTCTCAATCCAGCAGAGAGTTACGTAAGAGGAGTAAGTCCGAGATTTAAGTAATAAATTTGTACTCACTTTTAAACCCTAATTCATCAATTATACACATAAAGACACTATCTTTGTAAATAAATATTCGTTAATCAGTAAACATGTAACTGAATTAATTAAAAGCCAATCAAATGACTATAAAAAAATGAGCAAAAAATTCCAAATTAAGAATAGTACAGTTGAATTTCTGATATTTACAAATCAAGCTAAAGAAAATGGCATAGAAGTCAGAGTACAAAATGAGACCATTTGGCTAAGTCAAAAACTAATAGCCATTTTATTTGACTGTTCGACCGATAATATTTCACTTCACCTCAAAAATATATTTAATGATGGAGAATTGGACCCCGACTCAGTTACCGAGGAATTCTCGGTAACTGCTTCCGATGGAAAAAATTCAAGTACAATTTCAGCACAAGTTGCGAAAGCTTTTGCTGAAACTGAATTCAAAAAATATAGAATTATACAAGATCAACTGTTTAAATCTGATTTTGATAGCTTTAACGACAATAATCTACTAAATTTTAATTTAGATCCATAACATTACCCTAAAAACTTTACCCCATTTATTTGGATTCTTCAGAATCCTTCTTAACTTTGCACCACAAAGTACTTTTTATCGTAAGTATATGAACAAGCAAGTAGAAGACATAAAAGCCATTCGCGAGATGATGGAAAGATCATCCAAATTCCTTTCGTTAAGCGGTTTATCCGGCATATCAGCCGGAGTTATAGCGATTATCGGGGCAGCACTCGCCTACTTCCATATTCTGAGGGAACCGGCAAACACAGACTTCAATACGACACACGAAGCGATGTTCCGCGAAATCACTCTGCTGATCACGGATGCTGCTGCCGTCCTGCTCTTCTCTATTTGCTTCGGTATCTATTTTTCCTGGAAAAAGTCAGTGAAGAAGAACCTGATGCCCTCCAAAAGCCTGATAAAAAGGACACTTTATCACCTCGGTATTCCATTGGTTGCCGGAGGTATCTTTGCGCTTATTTTTCTGTTGCGCGGCGACCTGGCAATGGCAATCACCATGACACTTACTTTTTACGGCCTCGCCTTGATCAATGTATCCAAATATACCCTCGACGAAGTCCATTACCTGGGCCTGACAGAAGTCATTTTGGGTATCATCGCCGCTTTGTTTCCCGACGGGAGCCTCTTGCTCTGGACTATCGGATTCGGAGTCTGCCATATCATTTACGGCACAGCTATGTACATCAAATATGATTTGAAGAAAGAATGAAAAACATACTGTCCAAATTAAATAAAGCCTTCGAAAGCCGGATACGACTGGGTATCATGTCTATCCTGTCGGTAAACGAATCAGCCGACTTCAATACCATGAAGCAGTTGATGGAGTTGACCGACGGAAACCTGGCAAGCCATCTGAAAGCCCTGGAGACCATCGGATATATCCGGTCCACCAAGCAGTTCATCGGCCGGAAACCTAATACCCAGTATACAATCACCGAAGAAGGAAGAAAATGCTTTCGGGAACACCTGAATGCATTGGAAGAGCTTATCAAATAATTTTTTTTACCTATTCACTTTGAAACACAAAGTACTTTTCAACCCATACAAACAAGTTAAATTTATGGAAACAACAATCAGAAAAGCAAGCAAAATCAACCAGTCCATTACATTTAAGGCTATGGTTATCGGAGTTCTGACCCTCATTTTACTGATACCGGGGTTAATGATTCAGGATCTGATCCGGGAAAGACAGGACAGAAGTATCGAAACGATCGAAAAGATCAATGCCAAATGGAGCAACGCCCAGACCTTCTGCGGCCCGGTCCTCTCCATCCCTTATACAACAACGCATGTCGATTCGAACAATAAAACCTATTTTCAGGAACATGTCCTGACCATCACTCCCGGAAACCTGACAATCGATACCCGGCTATTCCCGGAAGAAAGATATTACGGGATATACAAAACGATCCTTTACAAAAGTGAAACAGACATTTCCGGAAACTTCGACAAAATCAATTTCCCCAAGATAGAAAACGGCACTATCCACTGGGACCAGGCTTATATGGCAGTCGGTGTTTCCGACCTCCGGGGCATCACCGACAACATAGATTTCAAGCTGGAGAACAAACAATACACGGTAGAAACCACCGGCAATCTGGATACACAGATAGGCAAAATGCTCGCCATCCCGTTAAACGATCCCGAAGTGCTTCAATCCGAACAGCCGCTTACCTTCAAATGCCAGTTAAAACTGAACGGAAGCAGCAACATAAATTTCATCCCAATCGGTAAAACGACTAAAGTCCATGTGGCAGGCAACTGGAAATCTCCCGGCTTCATCGGTAACTTTACCCCCGACCATACCATCACTGAAAATGGCTTTGAAGCCAACTGGAGTATCCTCAGCTTTAACCGGAGTATCCCGGAAATGTGGACCGACGGACAAACCTACTCGTTCGAAGACTCCTCTTTCGGTGTAAACCTGGTCGATCCGGTAAACCATTACCAGCAGAACATGCGTTCCGCCAAATACGCTATCATGTTCATTGCCCTGACATTCGTTGTCTTTTTCTTTGTCGAAATACTGACCGGAAAACGGATCCACCCGATCCAGTATCTCCTGGTCGGCCTGGCTCTGATACTGTTCTACAGCCTGCTCCTGTCCATATCCGAACAAATCAACTTCGGCATCGCCTACCTGATTGCCAGTATAGCCACCATCGGACTGATCACCGCCTATACCTATAGTATTTTCAGGAACAGGATACAGACCGGGGCACTCACCGGCATGTTATGTTTATTGTATATTTTCCTGTATGTCGTCCTGCAACTCGAAGATGTTGCCTTGCTTATAGGAAGTATCGGTTTATTTGTAATCCTAGGAACGATTATGTTCTTCTCCCGGAAAATAAGTTGGTATAAACAAGAAGACGAATATCCTCAAACAGAATAATAAGCATTAGAAATAACATATACTGGGTATCTACAAATTCAGATACTCAGTATAATATGTATTTCAAATACTTTCGTATCAAATCTGGTCTAGTTCAGACAACATGAAACCTCTTAATATTCAGTTCCCGGATAAGGCATTATAATCACTTTTACTTTTCTCAAAAAACTTATACGATGAGCTTCTTGTATAACTTTTTTCCATCTTTCTGTATCCCTTGTTCGCATCAACAGAAATAGATCAGAATCAACAACAACATTAGTACAAGAAGTATCTCCTTTACCCCTTCTATAATCTAATTTACTACCACCTAACTGAATCTGCATATTTTCTATACCTCTAGATGCAGGCTGAAAATCATGCCTACTGTAGTCGAAAGGTAAACTTCCACCTACATCGAGTCTTGCTATGGCATCATCAACCGCTTGTTTAATAGTAATACCACTCTTAACATAAAAATCATTCTCAAGTTTTGATACATTGATTTTATCGCTTGGTTCTGTTTTATACATATACAACTTGCGTATCTGGTCATCATCTAAACTTATAAATACATCTTTCAATGGGCTATCTCCACCTATTCTAATATACTCTTCAACAGCTTCAAACTCAAAAACTCTAGGGTCTAGAATCACCTCAGACAACCTTGCTTGCATCTCAGACATCTTGAATATATCTATAGGAAATGTTAACAATTTCGATGCATGGTAATAGTCAATGATACTTTTTTTATAACTTAATTGCCTCTGCAACACAGGGCTATTCTCTCGAATATATTTCAAAGCAGGATTACTTTTCCTATTATCAATGAACGTCATTTCTTGTTTTACAGCAGAACTTTGTATAGTCCTTGCCATAGGAACTTTAGATGGTTTGTAGTCTTTCATTGTCTCACATTTTTAAATGAAAATTCAAAAATAAGTAAAGTACAGAAAACAAGCAAGCAAATTTTATAGACAATAATAATAGTGCTATGAACCCTTACATAAAGGGTTTAAATGTGAAAATTCCCGAAACAAAAAAGTAAACAACAAACCTTATAAAGGAAAAGAGATCGACTCCAACATTTGTTTTCGCCAGGAGAGAAGTTTTCCGTTTTTAGATAAACGCCGTTGAACGAAGCACCAACTACCGAGCTTATTTTCACGGACAGTGGGCCAGCGGCGTTTCTCCTGGTAAAACAGTTTCAATTTTTCATAGTTTTCCAGCCAGATATCATCGGTATTCCAGATAAAACCGGCTTCATCCATCATCCTGACGCGGTCGGATACAAGTACTCCTTGCTTACGGTACTTACGCTGGGTACTACACCAGGCACCCAGTTTTCCATCGTTACTTTTGGGCCAATATCCCTTTTGCTGATAAAAGAGCACCACTTGTTTCCAGTTCTTCATCCACTGGACATCCAAGTCCTGCTCCCATACAAAGCCGATATGATCCAGCAATCGCACCCGTTCCTCGGACAACAGACCTTTTTTACGACTCTGCCGCTGTGTATTGCACCATGTACTCAGACTGTTCTCTCCTTTTTTAGGAAGACGGTGCATCCGGTCTATAAAATATTTCAACTCTTCATAATATTGCATCCAGCGGCTATCCTGTACCTCCCACTCAAAACCGATATCTTCCAGGCGAGAGATATATTCGTCAGACAATGTCCCTTTTTTTCGTGCGATCCGCTGGGTGTTACACCAACTACCCAACCGGCCCTCGGCTGCACATGGCCAACATCCCTCCCGTTCTTTATATTCTATCAGCCGTTCATACATCACCGGCCACGCATCCAGTTCTGTCAGCATATCATCCACCCGGGCACGGATATCCGACAAGAAACCTGTTACCTGAAACTCAGTGAATCCTTTGAATGTCTTCGGCGCACGGATAGCAGGATGGTAAGACAATTCATACGACATCGCTTCATAAACAGAACGTCCGGAAAGATTATTCACAAAATCCAACACAACAGGACGGGCATCTGAACCGGCTTTCAGGCAACGCCCAAGCTGCTGCAAAGCAACCACATACGACTCTGTCCGGCGCAGGAACATGGCTGCATCCACCCCTTCCACATGCAATCCTTCGATCAGCATATTGATAGAGAACAGCACATGCAATTTACCTGTATCAGTACAAAAATCACGGAGGGTCCGTTCATTTACACGGTTACTATACCCATTATGTATTTCAAACATTTCAAATACAAATCCGCCATGTATCAACCAGCGCGATACTTCCGGCATCATATGTTGAAGGTCTTCCTTATCTTTACAGAAAACGAGAATCTTCTTCACATCCTTCGGCAGGTAACGCCGTATCAGTTCCGAAGCACTCCATGAACCCCGGAAATCCAACCGGGCAAAATCAATCTTCTCCTGAATACGCTGCCGTCGTTCATCCGTACAGCCACTTCTGTTCAGCAGGTGTTGAACCTTATCCAGCTGGTTATTCAAATCGAATACGCTCTGCACCAACACCGGTACCGGCAGAATCTTATAATACCAGGCCATCGAAAGGGAGAGTTCATAAAACAGGTTCCCTTTGAAATAGACCTCTACCGTATCCATCATCTCTTCCGGGCGGATCGGGGTAGCCGACATACCCAATACGCGGGCTTCCGGATTGGCATCGATCACATCCTGTACGGCTTTTCCCCATACCTCCGCACCGAAATGGTGGAACTCATCGATAATGATATGGTCTGCCTGCATGGGAGGAATCTTGTCACGTTGGCGTGATAGTGCCTGGAAAGTCATAAAAGTAACATGCCGCATTTTCCATCCTACCGCTTTCTTTATCTCTGCTATAATGGTAACATTCGGGGCCACAACCAAAATTCGTTCTTTCCGGTGGTTCACAATATAACGGGCTATCAGATATGATTTACCCGTTCCGGTAGCCTGTACGACTGCCCCGATACGGTTCTTTTGGAAGCCTTCCTCAATAGCGCGGTAAGCGGCTTCATTATGGGAAAAGAGTTCGATGTGTTTTCCGCTTTCCAGGCTTTTCAGATAGCTTTCGTCGGATACTGTCAAACCATGCAACTCGAAAGAAAGAGCCTCCGGCAGATATCCGCCATGTGCCAGGATACGGTATTGCTTACAGTTACACATCTCCCCGATCCTCTGTAATTCTGTATACAGATCATCCACCTCCGCCAGGCAAAGAGTATCTTTATTCCATAACTCTTTTACAATGAAAGTTACAGAATCCTCCTTGAACCCAACCAGCAGACAGCCGGATTCTTCGGTTACAAAATAATTATAAGAAAGGTAAAGATCGTGAAGGGACATCGGTTTCCCTATACTTTATTTCCAAATCAGTAACTTTCCGATGGAGATACAACGATTGAATATTCAGGACCGTAACCAGCACCCTTTTCATTGATCGCATAGGCACGGATATAATATACCCCCGGAGACAATTCTCCGAGCGTTGCCGTAAAGTCATTATCCGCCTGCACACTATCATCCCAGATGTCCGGTTCACCGACTGTATTCCAACAGAATCCCCACTTGCTTATATTCCCTCCGCCGTTATCCAATAACCTCGAACGATATGTATATGTTGCAGCATTCAAGACTTCGATCTCCCCTACTTCCGGAACCTTACGTGTATCCAGTACCAGCGTACGACTATATCCCGTACCGACTTTATTACTCGCATAAGCCCTTATGTAATAAACCCCTGGATACATTGTCCCCATAACGGCCGTAAAATCTTCATCTGCATCCAGCAGGTAATCCGAAACATCCGGATAGTCATGTGTACTCCAGCAAAAACCATTGGCTGTTATTTTACTGCCGCCCACATTAAGTATCGAACATTGTATCCGGTTGGTTTCCCAATCAATGATACGGACTCTATCCAGAACAGGAATCGTCAGGACATGAATCGAAACGCTCAACTCTTCACCATAACCAACCCCCGCCTTATTAACGGCATAGGCACGGATATAATAGGTACCCGATTCCATTTCAGATATCATGGCCGTAAAATCTTCGTCAGCCACTACAACATGATCTCCAACCGATGGATTTCCTGTCATGTTCCAACAGAAACCTTTTTCCGTTATCTCACTTCCACCGTCGGTCACCAGTACAGAACGGAAGACATTGTTCTCCGGATCGATACGTACTACGGTACCCACAATCGGCAGCGATACGATACTGACCGCCAGTTCCTCACTATAACCTATCCCAAACGCATTCTCAGCAAATGCACGCACATAATAAAGCGTATTAGATTTCAAATTCGTCAGCATGCCAGTAAAATCATCGCTCACTATTTCTTTTTCATCCTCCACAGTCGGCATGCCGGTTGTATTCCAACAAAACCCCCTCGAAATAATTTCAGCGCCTCCGATATCCTCCAGCGTAGCACAGAATTCCTTCTTCAACGAATCCAATAACTGAATACCGCTGATTCTGGGTAGCGTTTTACCCGTGTGAATCGTTATCTCTGGGCTGTAAGCTAAATATGAGCTGTCGTTCAATGCAAAAGCACGAAGATAATAGGTTGTGTTCTCCTGCAGGTCCGGGATGGAAACAGTAAACGCAGTCTCCTCCCCTTCCGCTTCCTGCTTCCGGTCATCTATCGTCGGACTGCCTTCCGTATTCCAGCAAACACCTTTCGAGAGTAAGTTATGACCCGTTCCATCTATTCCATCATCTTTCACCCTGAAAGTGAAAAGATTAGCTACCTCCCCGTCTACCTGCAAATCTGAAAGCAACGGATCACCATACAACAACGTATTAAAACTGCCCGGCTCACCCATTAGACGGTCTGTCCCATTACCTGCATACAAACAATATTCGTACGACGCATCCGGCTCGAGCCCCTCCAACAATACCTGCAAACCATACGACAAAGAATCCTGGCAAGCAACCTCCGAAGCATGCTCCCGGTCACCAGTCTTCCACCACAGGAACCCCGTCTCTTTCAACGCAGCCTGACTCGTCACACGAGCTTTCAACCGGACATACGTTCGTCCTATATGCAGTGGTTCTTCCAGCTGCATCCCTATCGATACAGCTGCAGGCTCAGCATCCTTTTCACAACTTCCCAACATCAATACGACAGGAAGAAAAAACAATATATACTTCAATAGATTCATGGATTCTTCTGTTTTTCCGTTCATCGATTAAAAAATAACTCCTATTCCCAGATTCCCTTCCAGGTACTTAAAACTGTTCGTCTGTAAACCGAGTGAAAACACCATCGGACCGACTGACAGAATACACCCGGCTTCTGCTTCCATACCTTCTACCGAATGATCCTTGTTCTTCCCCCACTTGCCTCCAACAGTTTCCCAAACCAGCGTACGGCTTCCATATCCAACCCCGGCATACAGGTAAAATGGTTTCCAAAGGCGTTGCACGATCCCCCCCGTAACAGCCCAGCGGCTTTTCTCCGCCTTTCCTGTGTACCACTGAACCTGTCCATCCTCATCCGACACACCTCCGTCATCGCAGTCGAAATCTCCTGAATGAGTGTTACTGAAACTATATTTAGCCTTTATATATCCGCCCGTACGCTTCATCGCCGCAACCATCAAACCATATGACATCTGAGAAGAGCGGAATCCCATCACAGGCATCACCATCACGCGAGGTCTGTCAGGCTTTTTATGCGTGGACAATAACTGCACATAGTTTTCCAGACGTGCCTGCATCTGTTGCTCCCGGGAAAACTGTTGTAATGTATCGGCGGACACATTCTCCGCATGCTGTCCGTAAGCTGCAGACACACAGGCCACCCACAACAGGCAGATCAACATTTGTCGAATTATTTTCTTCATTTTTTACCTTTTTGAGATTTTTCGTTTCCGTAACCATAACCGTACCCGTAGCCATAACCATAGCCGTAACCATAACCGGCACGTTTCATATTGATACCGTTCAGGATTACCGCCATATTGTGGAATTTTTCCTGTTTATACAGTTTTTCTACTTCAGGCAGCTGGCGACGGTCCATCAGGCCGGCACGAATCACATAAATCGTCAGATCGGCCACACGATTCACAATCGTAGCATCCGCTACCATACCGGCAGGCACATTATCCAGGATCACATAATCATAACGGTCACGCAAAGCCTTTACCAACTCTTCCAGACGGTTGCTTAAAAGTAACTCCGAAGGATTAGGCGGTACAGGTCCTGCATGAATCACATCCAAACGATCGTTGAGACCCGAAGAAGCGATAATTTTATCCACATCTTCCACCCTTCCCGACAAATAATGCGTCAGTCCCGCATTAGCGTGACTAATGCGGGCGCTAAGGGTACCCTTACGAATATCGGTATCGACCAAGATTACCTTCTTATTCGTAAGAACGAGACTCATAGCCAGATTCATCGACACGAATGTCTTTCCTGCACCCGGATTCGAAGAGGTAAACATCACTACTTTCAGGTCCTTTGCTTTTACACGCATAAATTCCATGTTCGTCCGGACAATACGGAATGCCTCAGAGACACCGTCGCGACCATTTTCATGCACTAATATCTCACTCTTGTCTTTCCTGCTACGCGAAGGTATCTCACCCAGGAAGGGGATGGAGAGGTTATCTTCCACATCTTTCCTTGAACATACTGTAGTGTTCATCGTCAACTGTATCCAAAGAATACCGGAAGGAATCGCCATGCCTAACACACAGGCGGCTAAAAGAACCAGCATCGATTTAGGGGCCACCGGTTTCTCACTTCCCTGTGCCGGGTCAATGATGCGGGCATTACTCTCCGTAATCGCCTGCGACAATGCATTCTCCTCCCGCTTATTCAGGAGGTAAAGGTAAAGTTCCTCCTTGATCTTCTGCTGGCGTTCCACCGATAGCACATACTTTTGCTGAGTCGGGACAGCGGCAATACGACGGGTCGTCTGTGCTTCACGTTCACGTATATTCTTTATTTTTATATTCAACCCCACGATCAGGTTATCTACCGCCCGTATAATTGTCTGTTTCATCGCACTTAGCGAATTGTTCAGGTCCATCACAACCGGATTCTTATTACTGCTATTACCGATCAACTTATCCCGTTTCAGAAGTAAGGCGTTATATTCCGATATCTGACTTTCTACATTTGCGTCCGAGATACCCGTATTAGCAGGGATCAGATCAGCCCCTTTATGTGGGTCTGTCAGATATTCCCGGATATATTTTGCCAACGTTAGTTGGTTCTCCAGACCAAGCCCTTCCTGGCTATACTGGCTACCTTCCTGCAGGTATAGACCTGCTTCCGAATGAATATCCGTCAACTGGTTCTCCCTTTTGAAGACTTCGATCTCTGCATCCACACTTCCCAGTTCTTTTTCGATGATGATCAAGCGGTCGTTAATAAAATTCGATGTGTTGACCATCACCTGGTTCTTATCGCTTATCGCATCCTCGTTATAAATTGCGATCAGAGTATTAAGAACATCTTCCGCACGGGAAACGGAGGCATCCTGCAGAGAAAGATTCAAGATAGTAGCGGTCTTACTGGCCAATGCGACCTGCAAGGCTTCATTATAATTTAGTGCAACCCGGTCCCGACTGCTTTTGGTGACCGTTATCTCACTTCCATAATAAAGATCTGTGTAATACAAGCTCGGAGTTACCACCACTTTCCCGATAGGTGTCGATACCGTATCGTTCAACGCCACTGTCAGCGTTTGGTCTTCCAGGGTTTGCCCCTCTTCCTCCAGTTCTTCGGAGGTAAAACCAGACAAGCTTACCTCCTTATCCGATACAGGTACTACCGTCAATCCGATTTCCAAATTTTCATTTATCTCCGGAAAACGAACCACCACCGGTGAATGGCTGTACAACTCCACTGTACGCAACCCTTCACGGATACTGTAACTGATATCCAGATCCAAACGTTTAACAACTGATTTCATCAACTGTTTCGACTTGAAGACCAGCAGTTCATTATCCACACTTCTTTTCATATTGAACATATTCAAATCTTCAAAGACGGCAGCCTCACTGGCTGCGCCTCCTCCCTTCGTATCGTCCTTGATCAGTACCGTTGCCGTACGCTGATAAATTTTCGGTGCCCACCCCAGGTAAAGTACCGCTATCGCACAACAGACCACTACCGACAATAGATACCAATACCAGTTCGCACGTACAACCCGGTAGATATCAATCAGATTCAACTCATTTTCCTCTGCACGAAGCATATTTGTTTCTTGTTCGGGATTCATCGTTCTTATACTCCTTTGTTATTTGAATATTAATACTGCAACTGTAGTCAGCAGGGATACAACCGATACCCACACACCTACCGTATTGTTCTGGTTGATGCCGCTTTGCCCCGCTTTTGCCTTGTTCGGTTCCACATACACGATGTCGTTCTGCTGGAGATAATAGCAAGGCGAATCGAAGATATCCGCCGAACGGAGGTCATGAAACAGGATCGTACGTTTGCCGTTATTCTCACGGATCACAGCCACACGATCGCGACGACCGTAAATCGTAAGGTCGCCAGCCATACTCAAAGCCTCCAGTAGCGTGATACGGTCACCCGATACGGTAAAACTCCCCGGACGACTTACTTCTCCGATAACAGAGACTTTAAAGTTCAGGAACTGCACCGTTACAATCGGGTCCTTGATCAAGTCCTCGTCTATCAATCGTTTCTTGATCAATTCTGTCAGCTGCATACGGCTAAGACCCGAAGCATGTATCTTGCCCAGGATCGGGAAATCGACATCCCCATAGCGGTCCACCAGATATCCCAGCACACGCTGTTGACCGGTCGTACCATTATTTGTCCCTAACTGATAAGTTACCATCGGCATATTAAAGGGTAATGCCAGTTCCGGGTCACGACTGTTCACCATGATTGCCAGCAAATCATCCTCATGGATGATCGGTTCGTATATCTGTTCGATATTTCCCTGACGAAAAGGTTCCACATCCTGCATGTAAATAATGTTTTTAGGTGACGCACAAGAGCTCAGTATCACCACAAGCAAAGCCCAAAAGGACTGTTTGTACAAGTTCATTTTCATATTTTATTTGTTTTTATTGATATTTCGATTCAGAAAAAGATGGGATATTTCTGACAAATTTCAAATCAGAACTTTCTGAACTCCAACCGAGCAAAGTCCGATTGTAAGATCAGGTGTTTCGACGTTAATTCTTTTACACCAAAACGTTGCTCCGTCCCATTCATGCCGAAAGGCAATAGATCTTCAATTTTACTGATGGGCATTTCGACAAACAATGAATCCCCGGTATATTCCATATTCCCAGTCTGGCTCGTAACACCTACTTGCATCAAGTTGATCGTATGTAAAGCCACACTATAATATGCTCGTTCCGGTGTTTCTTCTTCTCCGGAAGCATATTCTATTTTTAGGATCTGCCAACGGCCATCCAAGTCTCCGTTGATCGGTGTTTTTCCGCAAGCACTGACTATCAGAACTAACAGTACTGCTATTATATACCATTTCATTATATTCATTGAATTCATCATATCCATCCCGTTTTTCTGATTGTCAGCATTCCTCCGGCACTTTTACCAAGCATTCCGCCTCTATCAACACCAAGCGATGCTGTAAAGTCCCAGCCTTTCAACTGATGGGGCGTATAAGTTAATTCGACCAACGCATTTCCATTCTTTTTGATCTCATAAAAAGGTAAACCATACGTTCCCCAGTTGCGGGTAAACGACAATAGAATACGATACTGCAAATCGCTTGCTGGATTCCCCATGATCCCCAAATGATGTCCTTGCATACGTGAACTCTTAAAACTGATGTCTCCATCCTCATTATAAACAGGAGACATCACTAAAGGATTTCCGATACCCATTCCCCAATGCTGCCAACCAGTATAAATACTATGATTATAATAATTATCAGATCCACTTACTTGCTCCGGTATCTCCGGCGTATGATCCCAATAGACAGCACCAGTCTGATCCTTTGTTGAAATATATTCGTAAACAAAACTGCTAACAATTGGATTTTTAGGGAACGTTATTTCTATTCCTGCCAGACAATCTTTCCAGCCATATTCCCCGAACATTTGTGAGTGATCTTCAAAATAATGTTCATAATAAGGGCGAACCGTCCAGTCCTGTGGAGCATACCAGGTGAGTGAAAAATTCCAACTACCTAAATGGTTGCCATATACATTAAGTTGTTCCCCCATTGGCGTATCACTACCACCTCCACTCGGAATAAACACTTTAAAGAAATCCTTTATCCCATTCGGCATATCGATCTTTTCATTCCCAATAAATGCATTCCCTCCGAACTGAGCAGCCATTTCCAGCCCTCCTTCAAAGATCAGTGGAAACTTTTCCTGATTACCGATTTTCACGTATAAATCTTTGGAATGATAAAGCACATGTTCCGTATATTTATTTCCCGGAGCTACAAAATCCTTCTGCCAACCATCATCCGTAAACATGCCATAAGCAACATGCCCTTTGAAGGCCAGCCACCCTTTTGTCCCCGGTACAACGGTATATTCCGGAATACCGATACGCACTTGCGGAATGGGACGAGCATTCCCCGAAAACGTCAATCCCCCGCTACTCAAAAGCGGATTATTAAATTCACTATACCGTTCCTTGCTGCCGATACTCAGTCCCAGGCAACGATATTTCAAATCGGCATATAATTGCTGGATAATGAATGTCGACGTAAAATTATAGGCTACAGCCAGATCCACCCCGAAAGCATACGAAAAGCGTTTATCCTCTTCCATCTCCCGGAAAATCCCTGCACGCAGATAACCGTTATTCTTTTCGATAGACGAAAGCCCTTGTTTGTTCGCAGTCAGCCAGAAAGGCGTATGTTCCCCTCCGCTAAAGCCGATCCCGGTCTCTGTCCGGTAATTCAGTTTTTTAGTAAACTGAGCATACGTATTCCAGGGAAGCAATAAAATACCTCCCCCAATAATTAGTTTAGATATAAATTTCATTTATTATTTGATTAGAAATAATTGAACCCAAATGCCGTAACTGTTCACGGCGTTTGGCAATATGAATAAGGATGGCGAGGCGTTTCTTTTCATTTTCGGAAACAGTTTCCAATCACTGTTTCTTCCACCTGGCGTACAGATTCTATTGCTTCCATAATCGTCATTAGTTAGGTAAGTTTGTAGAATCCTGCATGCTTCGTCCTCCCATCTTCGCTTCGGCTTCCGCCATTTGGGCTGCCGCTGAACTTTTAAGGACGTCAGTCTTTTCCTTTCTTCCGGTTTCCGGTTCGGTAGGTACAAAAGTAAATTCATCGTAACCGGTCAGACAGATGCGGCTTCCACCGATGACATGCTGAAGGGATACCAGTCCAAGATAGTTCATTCTCTTTAATAAGCGGCTCAGTGTACTGGCACTTATATCCATCCATTTTGCCAGGGTGGCTTGTTTTCCGATGAATTCTCCTCTGCGGCAGATATAAGTCCTTTTATTTACAGTACAAAACCCGTCAGTGTGATAACAAAGACCGAATAGCAAGAGGTGCAGATGAGCTACCTGGCGGTCGATAATGTTGTTACTTTGCATCCGTTTAAACATCGAACGGGGTGTCTTGATAAAAGTTTGTCCGAGAAGGTCCCTAATAGAAGAATCTTTCGTAAGTAATTCATTTTCAATCTTTTTCTTTTTCATAACAATACAATTTAAAAGTGAAAAATTACTGAAATCGAAAATGAAATTAGTTTGTTGTTCTTAGTTTTCTGAAAATGAGCGATATAGGCTATGCGGTGAAATCGTTTTGTCCTAAGGTCTGCAAGGCTATATAAATATAGAAAGAACTTTTTATAAAGATATATAAGCCTCCGGCATTTTTTCAGATTACAGCAAAACAAAGAACTTACTTCATTTAATCTCTCTGCAAAGGTAGATATGAACATCTCCGGATTATAGTACCAATTTTACCCGTTCTGTATTTCTTAGAATGCTGTTTCACAGCGGGTTAATAAATATTATTTTTTGTCTGTTGATTTGACTTTGTTTTTTAATGTTTTTATAAACTCTTGTATTTCAGTGTAATAGTCCGAGTATTTATCGAATAGTTTCATGTTTTTGCAAACGGTACTCGCTGCATACTTAAATATGAAAAACGGATTTATAAATTCAGCGATCTTCTTGTATGAATAATCACCGAACAGACCGTTCTGCTTCAGTCCGGCAAAAAGTGAGATCATAAAAGCCACATACTCTTCAGGAACATGTTCGTTGTTCTTTTTTTTTATTCGTATTAATCGGTTTACGCATAATCTTTTTAGTATCATGCTGTAAAACAACATTCTATGCTAACTAAACCGATCTCCTTTTCCTTGAAGCATATATCTTTCACCTTTAAAAGTCCCTTATTTCATCTTCAAAACATATATCTTTCGCATCCAAAATAAGGGACTTTCAAATTTTCAATCTTCAATTCTCCATTTTCAATTCAATCACGGTTCCCCTAAAAAATCGACAATCACCCCAACCTGTTTCGGTGTCAGTTTCCGTTGTCGTTCGCAGAACCCGGCTGCTCTTAATGTTTTGACTAGCTTTTCGTTTCTCACCACCCAGCGGTGCAGTAAACGTGATGTAGAGTTTGGATGCAGATTCGGATTATAACAAAGTGCCAGTTCCGTCCATCCGTAACTGCGGATTTTAAATTTTTCGTCTTCCATTTCCATGTGTATTAATTACCTCTAAGATAAGAAATAAATACCATATAAAGAAATGAAAATCAAGGTTTACGCGTGTTGTTTGTGTATTTATTCTCCCTTATTAAACTCTTTATAACCGGTAACGCCATTTCATGTCGCAGCCGTTTTTCTGGGTTCATATCTTTGTCATGTTATCGATAACCAACCAGTAATTTTCAATTATCAACTTTCAATTAATAAATTATGGCTTTAAGTTTCCACTTAGTAAAACGCCCCGACATGCGCAAAGACGCTGCCGCCGGTTCCAAATTGTTTTATGCACAGGTCCGTTCATTGAAGAAACTCGATTTCAACAAGCTCTGTGATCTGATTGCCGTTCGAAGCACCGCTTTTATCGGTGATGTGATGCTCGTCATCGAAGGTCTTCTTTCCGTCATGGAAGAACGCCTGGAAGAAGGCGATGTAATCCAGATGGGCCGCTTGGGTAACTTCCGTATGGTTGCAGGCAGCAAAGGAACTGAAAACGAAAAGGACTTCAATGTCTCCCTCTTCAACAAGGCTCGTATTGTCTTCTCACCGGGTACCATGCTCAACGAGATCCGCAAAAATGCCAAATATGAAAAGATGGATACCGAAACCGTCACTCCGCCTACAGGAGGTGGTTCGGACCGTCCGGAAATCGAATAGTAACGTATCAATCATCCGTCATGTTAAAACAGGAATTTATCAAACTATACCACTCTCCCGCCCAAAAGGCGGGGGAATGTTTCTGAATCAATCCGGTTGTTATCCTTGCCCAATCGGCCATCGAAACCGGCTGGGGAGAAAGTACACTGCAAAGGAACATAACAATTTCTTCGGTATCACCGCCTACGGACGTCCCAACGCCTTCTGGAAAGGAACCCATAGATATTGCCGGTTACAGTCTGATGGCTGCGAGACTGATCGGTGGTCTGTACAAATTATTTACCGCATGAGTTACAAAGAAAACTACCGACGCATGATTCGCTGCAACAAAGCGACCGGATATGCCATCTATGATTGTCTGTTGGAGGCTTACCGAAAACATGCTGAAAGCATGGACGTCTCCGGAATTACCGACCGGGATATCTCACGGATCAGTAGAATCAAAATCCTCGTTCCTAATCTTATCTTTTTCGATCAAAATTAAAATATCCCAATCTGAATCTTCGCGGGCATCATTCCTCGCCCTAGAACCAAACAGCATAGCCTTCGCATTCGGTGCTACCGTTTGTAAAGTCTTTTTTATTTCAGATAATATGTATTCTCGCGTTTGCTTCATATCACAAAGAAAGATAGTAACTATGTATTTATGAAACAAATTGTCATTGCAAAATGAACAATTCTTTCACAAGCCTTACCATCTCCATAGGGGTTCACAGATTTACTCATTTTATCATAATATCCTTTATCATCCAACAAAGCGGAAACTTCATGTACAATCTTATCATAATCTGTCCCCACCAATTTAACCGTTCCCGCTTCCAGAGCCTCAGGACGTTCGGTTGTATCACGCATAACCAATACCGGTTTACCTAATCCCGGAGCCTCTTCTTGTATTCCACCGCTATCGGTAAGCACAATGGTCGATTTTTCCATCAGGTAAACAAACGGCAAGTATTCCAACGGTTCAATGAAAAACATATTCTGCAAATCCGAATTTCCGAAAACCTCATGAATCGGTTTACGCACGTTCGGATTCAGATGCATCGGATAAACAAAATCCGTTTCCGGATACTTCTCCGCCAATGCCTTGATAGCTTTACACATTTGAATGAAACCCTCTCCAAAATTCTCGCGGCGGTGTCCGGTAATAAGAACAAGGCGACGATCCCTGATTTCATATCCGGTAGTTTTTAATTCTTCCGTCAATGCCTTTTGTAACTCTTCATTTCCTTTAATTTTATCGACTACCAGATATAAAGCATCGATCACAGTGTTTCCTGTGATAAGAATAGACTTCTGCTTCACACCTTCATCCAATAAATTTTGACAGCTTAATTGAGTCGGAGAAAAATGATACGTAGCAATCCTCCCCGTTATCAAGCGGTTCATCTCTTCCGGCCAGGGACTATACATGTTATGTGTCCTAAGCCCCGCTTCAACATGCCCCACCGGTATCTGCTGATAGAAAGCAGCCAAAGCAGAAGCCGTCGAAGTAGTCGTATCGCCATGTACCAGTACGAGATCCGGTTGTACTTCTTTGAGTACATCCCGCATGCCGGTAAGGACACGGGCAGTCACATCATATAAATCCTGTCCTTGCTTCATGATATTCAAATCATAATCCGGATGGATTTCAAAAAGATGAAGCACCTGATCCAGCATTTCGCGATGTTGACCAGTCACACAAACCACTGTTTTAAACTGTTCTGGATACTTCTCAAACTCCTTCACCAAGGGAGCCATTTTAATTGCTTCGGGACGGGTCCCGAAGACGAGCATTATTGTTTTCATTGAAAATTATTTTTCACCATTTATTTTTGTAATTATTTGAAGCATTTTGTTTGCCAACAAATTACGATCAAAGTCCAAGGATAATTTCCTACACCCCTCTTTACATTCGTTGTATAAGTTTTTATCCGTCAACAATAAGTCCAACTTTTCACAAAAATCAATTTCAGACTCTGGCTCGAAACATAAACCGGCATGATAAGACTCAATAATCTCGCGAGCCTCACCATTCACTCCCATTAAAATAGGGATTTCCATACCTGCATTTTCAAATATCTTGGAAGGAATAACAGTCGTAAACAGTTCCGATTTCCGCAAATTTATCAAAGCAATATCCAAAATAGAAATATACCTTTTTACTTCTAACTTAAACACAGAATCAAGCATTGTCACATTTTTGAGGTTCATTTTTTCCTTCAAATCCAATAGGTTGCGCTTTTCAGCTCCATCTCCAAGAAAAATAAAATGATAATTATTCTTTCCTTCCATCTTTTTAGCACATTGCAGAATGAAATCCAATTTATGTGCCATCCCATGTGTACCGATGTAGCCGATAATCTTTTTATTTTGTAAACCTAATTCATTCAACAACTGCAGATCTTTAACCTCAGGAACAAAAAGAGATCGGTTCACTCCGTTTTTTACAACTTCTATTTTTGACGAATCAATACCTCTTTCTACCAGCTTTTGTTTAAAAGAATCTGTCACTACTATGATTTTTTGAGCGGAATGATAACAACGTTTTTCCTGCCATTCAAAATATCGAATCAAGATATTGTCATTCATTGCTCCCACTGTCTTAATAGATTCAGGCCATAGATCACGGACTTCCATTATCCAGGGCTTTCCTTTCCAGAAAGACAATGTTCGTCCCGCCAAAGCTGTGAAAAACTGAGGGGAAGTAGCAATAATCAAATCCGTTTTTTGAAATAATCCGGTAATGAAAGCAGAAACAGAGAAACTTATATAATCTAATGTCCGTTTTACAAATCCCTTATTAGCTGTTATATAAGTCCAAACACGAATAATATGTATGCCGTCTATTATCTCACTTTGACAAAACTTATTTTTATATCCTCTATAAACTTTTCCCTGAGGGAAATTAGGGAAACAGGTTATTACTGTAACATCTATTCCATCCAGAACCCACTGTCTACAATGTTCAAACGTTCGAGTTGCCGGAGCATTTACTTCTGGAGGAAAATTATCCGTTAAAAAAAGAATTTTCATTACAATGTACTATAAATATATAAAATACTCCATATGAGAAGTAAATAAACAGCAGATCTTATGTGTACTCAGACGGACATTGTAAGAATTGGATACCTCACACTCTTCTAACCGAATACAGTCAACTCCATTCATTAATATTCTCCCCTGATTTGTATAAACCAAATTATTCTCTACCGACAGAATTTGTACAGAAGGACTAAAAATTATGATATTTATTCCTTGAATAGATGTACTGGCTAATAAGCTATCACTGATTATTATGCAATCTCCTGTTTTACGGAATATTCTTTCATGTTTAACACCTAAATCCTCATATCCATTATGAATAGCCCTCACTTTATCTTCCTCTTCAACTAAAAGAATTATAGTAGCACGCTTTGCAACTCGAAATCCTCCCCAAACTTGACTAGAACTCATATCCTCTAATGTCACTGTATTATGAGCTCTTGTTTCCCGTTCATATTGCCGCCGTTTATTTTTATTATACGTTGAGATTCCCGTATCAACAATAAAAGGCTTACCATCTATCCGAAGTTCATAATTAAATGTATCAGCATGAGCATGACCTGGAATATAATCCGGTCCAATCATACCAACATCCATAGTCAATTCTATTCGGGAAGATGAAAATTTACGATAACCAGATTCTTTTAGAGGGATCTTTACCCAAACTAAACCTAATCGCTGCGCATAAGCGAATATTTCATTTGATGTAGGAGCTATTCCATTTGCCGCATCGTTAAACAACGGTATTGAACCATCCCTAAATATGATTGCCTCCAGCCATCCTAACATTAAAACAGCCTTCTCCTCCAACCAATTTGTAAGTAATATTTGCTTATCAAACCGATGATTATTTTTACTAATATTGATACAATCTAATAAACGATCCAAAAGAATCTCGTGATACATTGGGCTTAATTCATAATGAGCTCCATCAGGCAGAATTTGCTCCTCCAGTTCTTTGAATAACAATTGCTCCGCTTGTCTATAAATTAATTTATCTTCAAAATACAAGGCAGCCCATAACAAAGAAAAAGAATCCTCTAACAAATGATTTCCCAATAAATGGTATTCCAAATTATCCTGCAGAATTTTATATTGGGCATATAGCGAGGCATCCCATATTTTTTTCTCTTCCAATGAAATATTCGAATAATTCAGAGAGATAAATTTAATCCAATTAATGCCTCGCAAAGCAATTGGATAAGGTTCCAAACCATTTCTGTTTAATTTTATCTCATTTATAAATCTATTGATCCAGTAACGTCCAATTTCCAAAGAAGAGTTATCCTGATGAAGAAAGTCCATATAATTTAGATTATAAGACCACAGTTTCCCATATTTCTCATCATTCCAATGAATAAACTTTGATGTCTGATTTAAAAAACAGAAAATATCATCTTTATATAAACTGTTATTTTTAGAAATAAAAGAATAAAAAGATAATGAAATTCCTTTTTGATGTAGTAACAAGGGGTATCTAAATCCGATGTAATGTCTGATCAATTTTCTTATCCGGTATATCACCTGATAAAAAAGTTGACAGAACTTTAAATAACGAAGAGTATAATAATATCTACCTAAATCCATTTATAGTTAATCGATTTATACCTAACAATTTTCTTCAAGAATTATCATATAAGTAAAAGATACTTTTGTTGTATTTATAATGCTATTAATAGAGATCAATGAATCAGCAAATAAGAAAACTTGCTACAACATAGTAAAATTCAACTTAAGATATTAAATTATTTGTGTTATTATCTAAAAATAGTTTTTTTATAAAATTTCAAAATATCAATCTCAAGTAAATCATCAATTTCACACTTCGGTTTAACACCTTCAAGTTCCAAGTGTTGAAATAAAGAAGTTAATTGATCTATATCTCCATGGAGAACCTGATAAACATTTTCAGGTCTGTCTACAACATTTGTAGCAACGACATGTACACCACAGTTTAAAGCTTCATGTATAGAAAGGCTATCACCATCTGTTGACGTATATCTTACAAAACAATCCGATTTCTCTAAAACTGGAATAAAACTATGAGGTTTACTTATCACTAAGATATTTTTTTCTAAATTGCATAACAATTTAGAATAACCACCAGAAGGATCAGATATAATCAATCCCCAGTCAGGATGTTTTCTGAATAAATCCACCAAAATTTTGACACCATAAATTTCTTTACCATATTTATCCAAAGCATAGCTAGAAGCATTAGTACAAACAAGAAAATTTACACATTTTCTCAACTCATTTATCTTATTCAAAATCGATACATCTAAAGTTTCAACATACATATTTGGAATATAAGCACTCATACAAATTGTTTCATTATTATACATAATTGCTCTAAAATAACTTTTCTTATTTATAACAATAGGTATATCCACCAATCGAACAGAAAGATAGTCTATCAAATTATAAAAAGAAGAAAATCGTCCTAAATCACCATGATATGTAATTATAGATTTCGTATTAAATATTTTGCAAATAAGAACAAAAAAAAATCGAAACAAAGGAGAAGATGAATGCAAATGTGCATATTTTGTTATTTTAATGACATTAATAAAACTATACACATTAAATATATTTAAATCATAAAAATCATACAATACATTCACTTTATCCAGCAAAGAAATTAATCGACTTACATGAATAGTAACTCCCCCTATTAATATTGGTTTTCTACCAATAATAAGTAATTCATTTTTCTTATACATAATACAAATTATTATCTACTATAAAAAAGTTCGAAATATTGCAATTTTCATTTTATAATATTGGCAAATAAGATTATGTATAATAAATATAATTTTCTTCCTAATACCTTGTTTTACCCATGACCCCATATAATGATGTATTGTATATGTATTCTTTGTAAATTTCACTTGACTTCCATGCAAAGGACAAAAAAACTCTTGCGGATATATAATAATTGAAGATACTTCCTGTATACCAGAAATATCTTTTAATCCATATTTGCATAATACTTGTGTTGTATATTTTACAATTGTTGTTAAATTACAAGTTCCATCATCATTAATAAATTTCATTCCATCATATAATCTCAATATTTCCCTATAAAAGGCAAGTTCTTTTATTGCTCCAAGACCAAGACCAGGAGCAACTAAAGGCATTCCTCTTCCAGGTTTCCCATCGTATTCACATCCCATAAACGAACCACGAATAATAATCTCATCCATAGGACGAATAATTTCTACATCTGTATCAAAATAAAGTCCACCATAATTATATAAAATCCAAAAACGTGCATAATCACTTACAAATGCATACTTTTTAGCGTTATAGGCTTCTTTTACATATTGAATAATATTTATATCAAAATTCTCCTCATTCCATTCTTTTATTTCATAATCTGGAAGATACTTTTTCCATGAAGCTATACATTTTATCGCTAATGTAGGCAATGGATTATTTCCAAACCAACAATAATGAATAATCTTAGGTATCATATCAATTTGCTTTTAAAATTCGAATCATATTAGTATGTTGAGCATCTTTTATAGAATGCCATTCTTTTTGAAAACTAAAAACATACTGTACTGTATTTGTTTCTGAGAAAAGAATTATTCTGATAAAAAACAAGATAAAAATCAATGATACAACAACAAATCTAGCAAAACATATGCCATTAGAAAATCGTTGCTTATAAAAATAAAATAATGCATAAGTCATCAATATTATTTTAAAACCATTAAAATAATACGTAATTCGCATCATCATTTGACTACTGTGAAAAAGAAATTCACAAAGCACTCCTATTATAAAAAGATCATACATTATATTAAATGTTTTATCTGCAAACATTAATTTCATCTTTTTACTATTGGAAATAATTAACAAGTAAATAAACAAAATCATTATATATCCCAATCCAATAGATGACTCATTATACATTTTATCACCATGATTATCTAAATAACGAGAATATCCCAACCACTCTATCAATAGATCAAAATATTCTACAATTTGTTGCAAAGAAATTATATTTGCCGTAATAAATGAAATTAAAACAAGTACTACTTGCTTGTTTATGTCACTAAACCATTGATCTTTATTATACCATAAAAAATAAAGAGGAAACAAAATTAATGCAGATCGATGAAATAAAGAAGATAATACTATCAATGCACAATAAGAAATTAGTTTTTTGTTAGATATATAATGTATTGAAAAAACGAATATACAAAATGCTATAGTTTGGCGTATTGAATTCATAAAACCAGTCATTGCTATTCCTGTAAATATTAAAACAACAGGCAAAAAAGGCAAAACAAATCTATGTTTTATAAACGATAAGTATAAAAATAAAATCTGGATGAAAGCTAAAATAAAAAAATATCCAAAAGAACCTATATTAAAATAATGAGACAAAGATATTATAAACATAAATGCAGGCTCAAAATCTCCATAATAAGAATTATTACCATATTTAAATATATCCAAATATGCATAATAATCTATTCCAACTCCATAACGCATTCCAAATATAATTGAAAACAATAATACAGGAATAATAATCATCCATTTTTTATGACTATGTACAGCTAAATTAGATGTTACAATCATCATAAATGTCAAACATAAATAAACCAATATTGTCTGTAAAAGTATCATAAAAATATCTACTATATATACTGATAAAATAATAATATATTAATTAAATATCATCCATATCACTTATCATATTAACACTTTATATATTTTTTTTATTATCACAAAAAATGAATAAACAATTTTATAATACCCGATACATGATAAATTTAATGCATACATAAAAAGACTATTCCGGCATTCATATGCTAACATATTTTTTCTATACTTACCACATTTATTTTTAAACTCTACAGACGTAAAAATATTTGCTTTAAACGCTCTACTAACTATCAAATAAGACATATTGCATACACATAGATCAAAACAAGATGTCCCACTTGTCAGTTTTGAAAACTTTTTCAATAGCATTTTGCAATATTCAAAATCATGAATACTATATGTCTTTACTATTGAATTGAGATTTATATCCTGTACATAATGATAATAAGCGTTCGAAATATATGCGATCTTTATGTTATTTTTCAATAATGAGACGTTTGTATAAAGATCTTCACAAAAAGAAAAATTTTCAGGAAATTTCACATTATAGATATTATAGCAGGCTCTCTTTATTAGTTTATTACAGCAGCTTCCATGCAAATGCTGGAAAAGTTCACACATAACTCTTTCATGATCCAAAACTGTCGGTTTTTGATTACAATATATTTGTTTATTACCTGCATTTACAAAGAAATCACATATCAACATATCTGCACCAGATTCTATTGCTTTTATATACAGTTCCTCCAACATATCCGGTTCAACCCAATCGTCAGGATCAGCATGTATGGTGTATTCGCCAACAGCGTTATCCAAACCACATTGCCGAGCACTAGACACTCCACCATTCTCCTTATGGAATACCCGTACACGAGTATCCTTTCTTGCGTATTCATCGCAGATTTCTCCACTACGGTCTGGACTACCATCATCTATCAGTAATATCTCAAAATTAGTGAAGGTCTGCACCAACAGACTATCCACACAACGATATAAATAAGCTTCTGCCTTATAGACAGGAACTATGACTGACACTTTAGGATTTTCAAGCATAATAACTAATCTATTTCAAATTTTCCCGTAAAAAAGCCAAAGAGATATCTTTCATCTCCTCTCTTTTTCTATTCACAACGATCCAATCGATAGGCTTCTCAAGCAAGGAGAGATCCATATCATCAGTAACTAATCGACCCTCTAGACCATACATACGTAATAAGGAATAAAAACGAGCCATCCCACGCCCCTGATTAGCTATCACCAAGAAAGGTTTATTAAAAATTATACTGAACACTGCGCCATGAAAACTATCACACACAACGAAACTGGCATCCATAAATCCCCTCAGCCATTTGGTCACCGGAGGGAACACACATTGATTGATATTTTTCATCGTCTCTCCATTCAAAGGTTGAATCGGCATTACAGTGAAAGGAGATAAATGTAAGTATTCCGCCACCTCATTTACTATCCGATTCTTCGTTTCATTCTTATCCAATATGTAACAAAGCATATTTCCATCACATGAAGATTCATTCTCCTGTTCCACTAAAAACTCGTAATCTTCTTTGTCAAGAAGCATGGTCGGATCAAGTACAGGGATAGCCTTCACGCCCAAGTATTTTGAACATAGCGTTACACCAGACTCCTCACGTACCGATACAGCTTGAAAAGTTTGGACTAATTGCCTGCAACAATCTGTTTCCCGGGAAGAATACTCCCACGTATCCACACCAAAAGAAGCCGCATACGCTACTCTCCGCACATCCATCCCTCTGGTAAAATCAAGAAATGAATGGTATATGTCCACGTTATACTTAGGCCGCCACACTTGATCACTACCCACCACGAATGCCTCTATATGATTTTCTCGCACATAACAGGCAGACTCATTAGCATCAATCATCTTCGTAGAATGCACTAGATATTTGTCAATAAAAGAATCGGTATACCTTGCAATGTGCTTTATTTGACTTGGTTTCGCCACAAACGGATAACGTCGTCCCTTTCCTTTTCCAATCAATTTCAGTAAAAAAGTCTTAACTGCAGAGGCTAACAACTGAAACAATCCGATCTGGCAATTCGGTTGATCCATGGTAACGACCTCATGCCCTATACGGCGTAATACGGTTTGTAACGCATAATTTTGCAGCAATCCTCCATAATTGAAACCTAACGGTTGTGTAATAATACCAATCTTCATGATATTTTTTTCAATTTATCCTTCAATCTATCAAGATGTCCCAACCTTAGCAAAATCACAGACAACAACCTATGGCAACGTTGGCAAAAGGAAATACTTGTCAAACTTGCCACCCGCATTTCTATCGTATTCATCCGGTTTCCATAAAACATATTCCGATATCGATTAAGGTTCACGGAACGAATCAAGGCTGAATTTGCAGCAACCACATCATCAAAAGTAACCTCATAGTTAATAGTTGCAATTTCTCCCCAGATTTCCTTTCCTTTCTCCGTACTCACCATCACCACGCTCACGCCTTTATTGTCATCTATCTCAGGCATCACATTTTGTATTCCCCAAAAATCCCCAATCGTAATATCACTTCCACTCTTCAAACTCTTCGCCGGACAAGCATGACAACTCGGACGTAAATACAAATCTGCCAAGAAGCCTCGCAGGAAAATATTCTTGTTTAAAGGTTCTGAAAGCAAAACTATTTTTTTTTCTCCGTGTCTATTGGACACAGAGATAGTGAGAACAAAACTGAATTTTTTCCAACCTAGGCATTTGTTTCTAAACGAGATGCTCTCAATGCGAGCGTCTCTGCCATTTGATATAGGGTGAGACAAAATTAATTTTTTTCCACCGCACTGGCGTGCGGTTTCCTCCTTCAGATATTCTCGCCATACACCCGGACTCGGAACGCCATGACAAACGAAATCCACCATCAAGAGATTATCATATTCTTTCCTGAGGAAACGTTTCAAACCCGCAATCTGACAAGGAGTACCAGAAAATAGAACCTTACGATCTTTCTTCAAAAACTCTTCTACCTGTGAATAACATTTACCCACTCTACTTTGTACATATTTAGAACCCCGAAAAGCAGATAAACCTTCTATCGTTTCTACATAATCATGGATTACATCCCACTCTTCATTGAATCTGGCACCAAAAACAACACCACCCTTAGCTATTACTTCTTCTGCTAACAACGTAAAAATTCCCCCGGAAGAACTAGCCATACGAACCTCTTCATTCAAATTCTTTGCAGCATAAACTCCTTCCGGCATTCTTGGTTCCCCCTGATTAATTACAGGGCAAACCTTTTCACATAAACTACAATCAATACAAAGCGATGAGTCCACTTTGGGATAAAGAAAACCTTCATCATCCTCTACCATTGTAATACAATGTTTTGGACAGCGTTGTACACAAGCCCAGCAACCACAGCACTTTTCCTTACTATCTATATTAATCATACATTATCCTTTATCAATTTCAGGAATATGCCACTAAATAGCGAACGTTCTGAAGCATTCATAGCCCCAAACCAGGAAAGAGGAAGATAGAATAAAGAAAATAAAACAATACCACCGACTAAACGAGTAATATTTGATATGTCAATATTCATTTTCCATATAAGCAAGAGAGAAAATAATGTTACAATAAGAGGAATAATTGACATTTTTCCTATCTCTTTCCAAAATTTTATAATATCTATACCTTGTTTTCTTTGATAATAAATATTCATTACCACAACTTGTCCTGCCGTAAGGGCTAAAGCCGTTGCAAAAGCACAACCTATGCCACCATAACTTTTTGCCATTGGAATAGATAGTCCCAAACTAGCGATAGCTATGATCACATATAAAATAGATCTAAACTTCATTTCATTACGAGCCTGTAAAATAGTAATTCCAAGATTTTGAATTAATGGAACCGTTAAGGGTATAAAAAATAACAGAGAAATCCAATAAGCATTTTCATACCCTTCGCCTGCCCAAAGTTGAATAAATTGACGACCAAATATTATAAAACCAGTTAATACGAAAGCTATTACAATAAATTGAATACGTCCTGTTCTGATAAATAAATCAGAAATTACTTTTCGATTTTCATTCCGTGTCACCATCGCCATTACTTTAGGTAAAAACAAACCGGAAATAGCGGTAGAAAACATAATATATAGATTATGCAATTGTATAGCTACTGCATAAACGGCAACCACCGCTGCACCCTGAAAAATACCTAAAACAAACTGTCCTGTACTCCAATAGATCCGGTCCATTATAGCATTCAAAAATATCCAGAAAGAATAAATAGACACTTCTTTCAAAAAGTCCCATTTAAAATGAGTAAAGCGTAAGCGGACATGTAGCTTTCTCTTGCAGTAAATCCAATTGATTACTAAAGTGGCAACATTAAAAAAGGTTGTCACGACTACCATTGCCACAGCCTTATAGCCAAACAAAAGCAAAACGATCATTACAATTGGATTCAGAAGAATACGGGCAATATTTATAACTTTTTGGAATACAAAATTTTCATAGGCTGTAATAATAGCTCCCCAAATACTCATAGGAAATGTAAACGCCAGATTAAAAGCCATCAACAACAACATCAACCGTATTTTACCCATCTCATCTACCGTCATATGGGTATCAAACAAACAATCTACATTAGCCACTAACAGTACACCTAAGATAAATGCTAACGCACTAATAAACAGATAGAGCAGAAAAAACATACCGAACATTTCATATTGTTCTTCTTGTTTACCTTCTGCACGATATTTGGCGGTATAGCGGACGATCGCATTACCAAAACCTAAATCCAAAACAGTTAAATAAGCAATTACAGAAGCTGCCAATGAGTAGAGCCCAAACTCAGATTGTCCTAGCATACGCAACATAAATGGCGTATAGAGCAATCCTATTAAAGTATTCAACCCTAAAACCACATAAGAAAGTAAAGCTCCAGCTTTAAGTTGGTCCATTCTCGTATTGGAAGTTCTATATTATACTTAAGCTAAATCTGTTTTGGCTAAATAAAATATTCAGATAATTACCTTTTATAAATACCACAAAAATCTAATATAACCTTACCTTTCGTATAAGGTAATTCTTTAAATGGCTCATGTGCCGTTAAAAACACCACAATATCCGCCTTCTCATAGGCTTCTTTATAATCGGTCAGTTTAAACACTTTGTGCTCTTTCACATTTGGCTCAACAATCAGAATATCCGCATTATTACAGGCTTGCATCACTTTGGTTGTAATATATTTAGCCGGAGATTCACGCAAATCGTCAATATTAGGTTTAAAAGCAAGTCCCATCATAGCAACAACCGGTTTGCGGTGATGCTCTAATTCAAACCTTAATATGGCATTCTGTACCTTTTCGGCACACCAGAAGGATTTGTAATTATTGATTTCTCGTGCTTTGGATATCAATTGCGACTCGTACGGAAATTCGGCTGTGATGAAATAAGGGTCTACAGCAATACAATGCCCTCCTACTCCCGCTCCAGGCTGTAGAATATTGACACGCGGATGCTTGTTGGCTAATTCGATCAGTTCCCATACATTGATACCGGCTTTGTCGCAGATGAGTGAAAGTTCGTTGGCGAAAGCGATCTGCACATCACGGGATGAATTTTCCGTCAATTTACACATTTCTGCCGTTTTACTATTCGTCTTATGCAAGGTTCCCTGTACAAACCGACCATAAAATTGAATGGCCTTTTCCGTCGATTCTTCATTGATTCCTCCAATCACACGATCGTTGTGGACTAATTCATAAATGACATTTCCCGGTAAAACCCGTTCCGGACAATAGGCGATATATATTTTATCTTTCAATTCCGGCCGCTCTGAAAAAATCAGACTTTGCATCTTTTCAGTAGTTCCCACCGGAGATGTTGACTCTATTACATATAAATCTCCTTCCTTCAAATAAGGAAGAACGGAGCGGGTGGCTGCTTCCACATAAGAAATATCCGGTTCGTGATTACCTTTGAACGGAGTGGGCACAACCATAAAATAAGCATCGCTGATTTCAGGTGTGGTAGAAGCTTTCAACAATCCTGCATTTACAACTTCTTGCAAATACTCTTCCATCCCTGGTTCAATAATATGAAGTTTACCTTGGTTTGTCATTTCCACCACACCCGGATTGATATCGACACCTAAAACATTTATTCCATGCTTTGCTGCAATGATAGCTGTGGGAAGTCCAATATATCCCAACCCCATAAAACATGCTTTCATAATTTTTCTGTTTATAAAAAACTTATTTATTCTTATTCTTACAATATTTCAAAATCCAACGATATTCCTAAAAGTCTACATTAAGTAGACTTTTCTGCCAGATGTTTTTTCCGTATCCTGTCAAACCATAGATTAAGGCCTGTCCAAACAAGAATATCAAATCCTATCAGAATATTGTTGTCAATATATGATATCAAACAAATATTCACACCGCTAAATAAGCAAGCCATAATCAATATAAATAACATCGCTTGCCACTGCGTTAACCCCATATCCAATAATTTATGATGAATATGATTCTTATCGGCAACAAATATCCCCTTATGGCTGCGCCAACGTACAAACATAACCCTCATCACATCGAACATAGGGATAATTATTGTTGAAAATGCAACAATGATTGCCCCATCCGAGTAAGGTATAATATCAGGAGCACAAACAGAATAACGGATAATTAAGAAAGATAGGATATAACCTAATGTCAGGCTACCGGTATCCCCCATAAAGATTTTCCGGCATCGTTCGACTTTGCCAAATACATTATAATAGAAAAAAGGGACTAGCACTCCGAACGAAGCAAATGCAAGCATAGCATACATCCATAAATGATTATGAATATACAAGCAACCTAGAATGATCAACGATACACAACTCAAACCTGAAGCCAGGCCATCGATACCATCAATCAGGTTGATCGCATTACATATAAACACAATCAATAAAATAGTCAATGGTATTCCGAGCCAGGGAGTTAATTCATGAATCCCCAAGATGCCATACAGATTGTTTATCCATAAACCGGATAAAGGGATCATGGCGGCTGCTATAATCTGTATAACAAACTTCGAACGATAACGTAACCCCACCAGATCATCTTTTATCCCGGCAAGGAACAGTAATGTTAACCCACAGACCAAAAAATAAAATTCCGGTATGATAAAGCACAACATCTCCTCCGGAATCTCGTAACCGATAAGGTAACGAAGCCCCGTTGTAAAGGATAATGTAAAGAGAATAGAGGGAGCAAAAGAGAGACCTCCTAAACGAGGAATAATGCCCTGATGGACTTTTCTTTCGTCAGGAATGTCAAATAACCGCTTCCGGAAAGCTACAACCAATATCCGCGGTATAATAAAAGAAGAAAGTAGGATCGAAATTATCACCCCTGTGATAATCAACATAATACTAGCCATTTTTCATTGTTTTTAGGGCACAAAAAAGTTCGTCAGTCACAAATCGTAACGACGAAAATGACTAGCAAAAACGATCGTTTTTTTTAGTCATTTTCATGTATCGATAAAATGTTAATTTTAAACTTCTAATTTTGCATTATGGCATGTTTCACAAGGGATGATGATTTTTTAATTTTGTTTATTCAATTTTTTATGCATACTTTTGCGGTGACTAAAAAAAACGATCGTTTAATCTAGCCATTACTCATTATTCAAGAAATAGCCCACATCTCTTATTTTTCCTTATATATAGCTGTTACACAATAAAATAAATATTTCAATCACAGGTTTAAAATTGTAAGAAGATGCAATTTTGGAGTTACTAAAATCCGGTTCAATTACAGGCTTTTCACTATGAAAACAGACCTCACATTTTACATATCAGACGCTGCATAAAATTTTATCTACCCTACACAAAAAAAGAGGCTACCTCACGGTAACCTCTTTCTTAACGCAACGAATGAATTATTAATACTTATACTTATTTCTCATTACTTCTTGCAGTCGCAAGTAGAATAAGCTACTAACATCCAAACCAATTTTTCCTGTTCTTTCAGATAATCGCTCATCAGTGCAACTGTAGCTTCATCTCCTGCTTCCGATGCAAGGGAAAGAAGTTTACGTTCTTCCGCAATAAACTGTCCGTAAGTGTTCAGGACATTTTCCAAAGCCTCATCGCCACAAGAAACACCTGATACTTCTTTTACTCTTGCCACTTTCAGATATTCACTGAATTTGTTTACAGGTACACCACCCAACATCAAAATACGTTCTGCCAGTTCGTCTACCTTTTCGGCTGCATCGTCATACATTTCTTCAAATTTACTGTGAAGTACGAAGAAACCATGTCCTTTAATGTTCCAATGAAATCCGCGCAGGTTTGTATAGAATACCTGGTAATCGGCCAATAACTGCTGTAATGCTTCTACTACTTTGTTTGCTGCTGATGCATCTAAATGCAAATAATCTAATGTTTTCATAATTCTTAATTTTTATATGTTATACGTTTTTGTTTTTCTATACTGCAAAGATACACTAGATATAAACATCTGTCAAACAGATAATTACTATACACTAATAGATAAAATCTATCAAAACAATTTCACCTTATACAAAGATTTAAAGTAATACGCTACATAACAGAATTTTTATATCTTTGTAATTGATTTTCGTAAGGATTAATATCATGAGAATTGAAAGACAATGAATATACAGCAACTTGAGTACATCCTTGCGGTAGACACATACCGCCATTTTGCCAAAGCGGCAGAACATTGCAGAGTGACACAGCCTACCCTCAGTATGATGATCCAGAAACTGGAAGACGAACTAGGGATCAAACTATTCGATCGTAATATGCAGCCGGTCTGCCCTACTCCAGCCGGACGCAAGGTAATCGACCAGGCACGTACGGTTCTTTATCAGGCTTCCCTGATCAAAGATATCGTTAATGAAGAAGAACAGTCGCTGAAAGGTACATTCCGCCTGGCAGTACTCCCGACCATCGCGCCGTATCTGCTTCCCCGTTTCTTCCAGCAGTTGTCGGAAAAACATCCGGAACTGGATATCCGTATCCTGGAAATGAAAACGGCTCCGACCATGGCAGCCATACTGAACGGAGAGATCGATGCTGCTATCATTGCCAACCAACCGTCGGAAAACCAGTTGCAAGGCGATACATTATATTATGAGCAATTTTTCGGGTATGTTGCCAAGAACGATCCGGTCTTCAAAAAGGATCTGATCCGTACCGCAGACATCAGTGACGAACATCTCTGGCTGCTGGATGAAGGACATTGTTTCCGCGACCAGTTGATGCGCTTCTGCCAGATGGAGAAAGTAAAACTGCGTCAGGCTGCCTACCGTCTGGGAAGCCTGGAAACATTCATGCGAATGGTGGAAAGCGGAAATGGCGTCACTTTCATACCGGAACTGGCAACTCTGCAACTTAGCGAGGAACAAAAAGCACTGGTACGTCCTTTTGCGATCCCTAAACCGGCACGCGAAATCGTCTGGATCACCCGCAAGGATTTTATCCGCCATACGATCGCAGGCATGCTGATCGAGAGCATTAAAAAGTCCGTTCCGAAAGAAATGTTGACACTGCAAGCCGGATTAAAAGTAGTCTGAACATTATTTTTATAGGGTAACACAAAAAAAATATCACTTTTCGCTTGTAGTTTCCAAAAAAGCGTTACTTTTGCTGCGTATTTAAAAACAAACGAGACAAATGAATCGATTTAGCTTTACATATTTCTTTTATTACTTTTACTTTAGCAAAGTGAAGGCAGGAATTTATATGTAAAGCGTTGATGATAGATAATATGTATCAATAATAATATGAAGTCCTGCCGGTTACGGTGGGACTTTTTTTATGACTTTAAGACAGAAAGATGAAAAAGAGAGTAGCAATTCAGGGAATAGCCGGTTCGTATCACGACATCGCAGCCCGTAGCTTCTATGAAGGTGGAGAAATTGAGATTGTTGGATGCAATACATTCAGAGATGTAATCACGACCATCAAGAAAGACTCCACGATATTGGGTCTGATGGCCATCGAGAATACGATTGCCGGAAGCCTGCTGCAGAATCATGAACTGATACGTGAAAGCGGTCTGCGGGTGATCGGTGAATACAAACTGCGTATTTCGCATTCGCTGGTTGCACTGCCGGGTACGACGATACATGAAATAACGGAAGTCAACTCCCACCCGATCGCACTGATGCAATGTACCGACTTCCTCGATACCCTGCCGAACGTGAAGATGGTGGAAAAAGAAGATACTGCCATGAGCGCCCGCTGGATTTCCGAGAATAACCTGAAAGGACACGCCGCCGTCTGCGGTAAGCTGGCTGCTCAAATATACAACATGGAAATCCTTGCCGAAGGGATCGAGACAAACAAACGAAACTTCACCCGCTTCCTTGCCCTGGCAGACCGATGGACGGCTGAAGACATGCTTGAAAAGGCAGACATCAACAAATCCTCACTGGTATTCGCTCTCCCCCATACCTCCGGTAGTCTTTCCAAAGTGCTTTCCATCCTCTCTTTTTACGACATGAATCTTTCTAAAATACAATCGCTCCCGATCATCGGACGCGAATGGGAATATTTGTTCTATATCGACCTGACATTTACTGATTATACCAGATACAAACAAGCATTGGATGCGATCATACCATTAACAAAGGACTTAAAAATTTTAGGTGAATATGCAGAAGGAAAACAAAGTGTGTAATATCACACCTGCCGACCGCGTCGGCAGCGTACAGGAATACTACTTCTCGAAGAAACTGAAAGAGGTAGCCGAAATGAATGCCGCAGGCAAGAATGTAATCAGCCTGGGCGTAGGTAGTCCCGACCTGCCTCCTTCGGAACAGACGATCGAGACATTGTGCGAACATGCCCATAATGCCAATGAGCATGGTTATCAGCCGTATGTAGGTATTCCGGAATTACGTAAAGGTTTCGCAGACTGGTACAAGACCTGGTATGGTGTGGAGTTGGACCCGAAGACGGAGATCCAGCCGCTGATCGGATCCAAAGAAGGTATCCTGCATATCTCACTGGCTTTCCTGAATCCGGGCGACGGCGTATTGGTTCCCAACCCGGGCTATCCGACCTACAGTTCGGTAAGCAAGCTGGTACAGGCAAACCTGATCCCCTATGAACTGAAAGAGGAATTGGGATGGCAACCGGATTTCGAAGCACTGGAAAAGAGCGATCTTTCCAATGTGAAGCTGATGTGGGTGAATTACCCCAATATGCCGACCGGAGCCAATGCTAGCATGGAGCTTTTTGAAAAGCTGGTTGCTTTCGGACGCAAACACGGGATTATTATATGTAATGACAATCCGTACAGTTTTATCCTGAACGAGCATCCGCTAAGTATCCTCAGTGTGCCGGGAGCAAAAGACATCTGCATCGAAATGAATTCGATGAGCAAGGCGCACAACATGCCCGGATGGCGTATGGCTATGCTGGCTTCAAATACACAGTTCGTTCAATGGATACTGAAGGTTAAGAGCAATATCGACTCGGGCCAGTTCAAACCGATGCAGCATGCTGCGGTGGAAGCCCTGAAAGCTCCGAAAGAATGGTATGACAATATGAACCGTACTTATCGCAGCCGCCGCGACCTGGCCGGACAGATCATGCATGCTATAGGATGTACGTATGATGAAAACCAGGTAGGCATGTTCCTTTGGGGAAAGATTCCGGCAGAAGCTGAAGGCAGCGAAGCACTGGCAAACAAAGTGTTGTACGAAGCCAATGTCTTTATCACTCCCGGATTTATTTTCGGCAGCTGTGGCGAACGTTATATCCGCATCTCCCTTTGCTGCAAGAATGAAGCATTACAGGAAGCATTAAACAGAATCAAACAATTAGAAATAAACAAATAAAAGTATACAATCATGGAAATGGAATTAGAATCAATCTTATTACCCGGTGTGGACCCTCAGCGTCCCATCATCATCTCGGGACCGTGTAGCGCCGAAACAGAAGAACAAGTAATGGAGGCAGCTCAACAGCTTGCATCGAAAGGCGTTAAAATATTCCGTGCAGGAATCTGGAAACCACGTACAAAACCGGGAGGATTCGAAGGTATCGGTGCAGTCGGATTACAATGGCTGAAACGTGTGAAAAAAGAGACAGGCATGTATGTCGCTACCGAAGTGGCAACGAAAGACCACGTATTCGAAGCTTTGAAAGCAGGGATCGATATCTTGTGGATCGGCGCCCGTACAACCGTCAATCCATTCGCCGTACAGGAGATTGCCGATGCGTTGAAAGGGGTAGATATTCCTGTCCTGATCAAGAACCCGGTAAACCCGGACCTGGAATTGTGGATCGGTGCATTCGAACGTCTGTACGGAGCCGGTATCCACAAACTGGGAGCTATCCACCGCGGATTCAGCTCGTATGACAAGAAGATGTACCGTAACCTGCCACTGTGGCATATTCCTATCGAACTGCGCCGCCGCATGCCGAACCTGCCGATCTTCTGCGATCCTAGCCATATCGGTGGTAAACGCGAACTGATCGCTCCGCTTTCACAGCAGGCTATGGACCTGAGCTTCGACGGTCTGATGATCGAATCTCATCCGTGTCCGGATTGTGCATGGAGCGATGCTTCACAGCAAATCACTCCGGATGTGCTGGATTATGTTGTCAACCTGCTGGTTATCCGTAACGAGACACAGACAACGGAAAACCTGGCCGAACTGCGCCGCCAGATCGACGGTATCGACGAACAATTGCTCGAGTTGCTGGCTAAACGTATGCGTATCTCCCGTGAGATCGGTGTGTATAAGAAGGAGCACAACATGCCCATCCTGCAGTCACCGCGTTACAGCGAAATACTGGAAAAACGTTCGGACATGGGACAGACAATGGAGCTGAATGTTGAGTTTGTAAAGGAAATATTGAAAGAGATACACGAAGAGTCTGTTCGTCAGCAGATGATCATCATGAATGAATAAGAAATGAAGATATTAATATTAGGTGCCGGAAAGATGGGTTCTTTCTTCACCGATTTGCTGAGTTTTGATCACGAAGTAGCTGTATTGGAAAATGATCCGAAGCGCATGCGTTTCATCTACAATGCTGTACGGTTACAAAAGCCGGAAGAGGTGGCAGACTTTGCTCCCGAACTGGTTATCAACTGCGTTACGTTGAATTATACGATCGACGCGTTCAAAACCGTTCTTCCTTATCTGCAACCGTATTGTATTATTTCAGATATCGCTTCCGTGAAGACGCATCTGAAAGAGTTCTACGAAACCTGCGGATTCCCGTATGTCTCCACTCACCCGATGTTCGGTCCGACTTTTGCCAATCTGGGAAATCTGGAAAAGGAAAATACGATCATCATATCGGAAGGTGACCATTTGGGAAAGATCTTCTTCAAAGATATCTATTCCAGCCTTCGCCTGAATATACGTGAATATACGTTTGAGGAACATGATAAGGTGGTTGCTTATTCTTTAGGTATACCGTTTGCTTCGACCATGGTATTTGCCGCCATCATGAAACATCAGGATGCACCGGGTACAACGTTCAAACGTCACATGAAGATTGCACGCGGATTGCTGTCTGAAGATGATTATCTATTGACAGAAATTCTCTTCAATCCGCGTACTCCGAAACAGATTTCCCGGATACAGGAGGAATTGAATATCCTGCAAGATATCATCAAAGATAAAGATTCCGAAGCGATGAAGGAGTATCTGACTAAGATTCGTAAGAATATCGAGTAATGAACCGATAAATTCCACTGTCGTCTGTGAGCTCGCTGACCTGTTTGAGCGAAGCCGGTTCACAAACGACAGTAAACATAAGATCCGCAATAGCAAGGCAGATGCAGGGGATGTTAGAGATTATCTTCCTCCTCTCTTAATAAAAACATAACGATAACGAATATTTGGTCCTAACGACCCTACCCCGGCGCTTACCCGGTTTCCATTTCGGCATTTCTTTGACAATACGGACAGCCTCTTCGTCAAAACGTTTGTTTTCGGAAGAGTTTACCACTTCAATATGACTTAGCGAACCGTCTTTCTCAACGACAAATTGAAGCGTTGCATTTCTCTTTTTATCATCTTTTGGTACACGGGCGGCCATATAAGCATAAAGTCCCTCTACTCCTCCGTCTGGAAATTCAGGCATTTCATCCGTAATGTTGAATATTTTAGTTTCCAGTATCTGTTCTTTTCGTTTATAATACTCCTGTTCGGAGAGGCCACCCAATATCACTGCCGGGAGAGGAGTTTTGGCTACCTGTTTCAACTCTTTTTTATCATCAGACAAACGAAATTCGGCCATCATTTTCAATTGAGCTCCTTCCCGATAGTCGCCAACAGTAACCTCATAAAAGAAACGGTAGCGGCCCGGAGGATTAGGATGCACTTTCGGAAAAAGAAAAGCAGTATACTCTCTGTAATCATCATCTTCCACCCAATGGCCTATGTCTACAAAATTCTCATTAATAGGCAATTCACGCCAGACACCTCCGGTATCTTCATAAGTAATAAAATAATGTTCACCGCAATGAATAGTTTTGCCGCTACGGTTATACAAGATAAACTTCACACTGTCGCTTTTTGTCGAATAAACCGTATACTCCGGACGGATAGCAACGCCTAATGTATCGTTCACCCCGACAGTTGTTTTTTCGACAGGCGTTTCAACTCCGGTGAAACGGAAGGCGGGAGAATCCATTACTTGTTCGCGAAATTCCTTCCGTTTCTCCGGCGTATTAACGATTAAATGGATTTCGATATCGTGCGTCCCGACTCCGGCTCCGGTTACGTTTCTCATTACAGGCGTATTTTCCAAAGCCCTCCATCGTTCCACCAGTTTATCGTTAATGGCTAATAAATCCTTCTGCGTATATGTTTTACATGGCTCGACAATAAACTCTTTCGACTGCAGGTCTTTCTCCAATCGCTGACGAATAGTCGCTGAATCGCCTTTGATTTGGATCACCAGCGTATCCCGGTCGTTGATATAGATACCACCGATAAAGTCCGGACAATTCTTGCTCTCGAGCGAAAAACCGACGACACCGGGAGGGTTATCCCCATAGAGTTCTCCTAATTTATCCAACAAACGCCTCGGGACTTCTTGTACAGGCTTCTCCCGGTCTGAGAACTGACCGATACTGTCTTTCGGCACTAAATCCGTCTGTTTACGGGAAGTGGAAACATTGCAGGAAGCAACAAGCCACATACAACCAATGCATACTAGTGAAAGATAATAATTCTCCATACTGCTTTTTAATTTAATGCTTTTGACTAACGATTCTTATTTCCCCGAGTCTGTAAATATAACAGGAATAGTATATCTGCATTCTATAAAACGAGGTTGCTGATAGCAACTGGTTGCCGGTTTCCAACGCGGCATAAGCCGAAGTACCCGCAAAGCCTCTTCATCAAATTCAGGAATATTACTACTGCGAATAACTTCAAAATCCTTCAACTCTCCATACGTATTTATAGTATATGTACAAGTAACCCTCACATTCTTATTCGAACCGATATACGAAGAAGGATATTGTACATGTTTCCTGATAAACTCTAAACAGGCAGCACTACCGCCTGGAAACTCCGCTACCGATTCATAATTGACAAACAGCTGTTCTTTCTGTTTATCCCATGCTTCGCGTATTTTCTGCCGGGTATAATAACGTTGCGGACGGAACGAGACATAAACAGCGTACATACATTCCACCCGTTTGCCGGCTTTATCATAGGCCGGAAGCCAATGCGACATTGTATTTATCAGACGCTTTACCTCTTTTTCACAGGCAGGCTCACTACTATCCAGCGTAAAAACATCTTTTACCATTCCCATTGTGTCTATCGTAAACTGGCAAACGGCGTAACCACCCCTGTTTGCTTTTAACATATCTACCGGATACTCCATCTTATCATAAAAATACGCTTCAATATCTACAAAACCGGGGAATTGAGGTTCCTCACTTAACTCCACCGGATTCTTCTGTTGTAATCCCAGCTGCCAGATGCCGCGATAAACCGGATTACGGACAGTATCGACAGGTTCTTTTTCCAATTTCTCCAAAAGGGCGGCAGCAGCCTGCTTCGTCAAAGCCCAATCAGTCTCATTCCTGACAATCCGGCTGTAAACAGAATCTCCCAGGTCGGTCAATTCGCGGCACAAAGAACCGACCTCAGGTGCCCATTTCAAACCGACGCTCACTTTTCCACAAGTATCCGTAGAAGCGAAATAACAGGTATACCCATCCAGGCCGAGACTATATCCGTCTGCATCTTCTGCCAGCAGGAAGGCACGGCGGAACAGATTCGAAAGCAGGTCATATAACTCCCGGTCAGCCAATGCTTCCATCGTTTTAGCTGATAATTCGTCTGTAGAATAATGAAAAAGGTTATGGCCCTCAACCGCTTTGAACCGATAGATATCGTCCAACTGTTCTATTTCCCAGGCTTTACAATCGTTCATGCAATCCTTATTCATAAAGAAAGCCTGCGGAACGGAAGAAAATGTCGTACGCAGGAAGTTAGTACCAACCATTTCGGCAGAAAGAGTATCATGAGTGAGTTCAAGATACCGGTCTTTTACCTGTGCACCCAAATCGGCCAACAAAAACAGGTACACGAATAGAAATCCTATGATTCGCATAAACAGACCCTCCTATTAGACGTTATACTGTTTCCAAATATACAGAAAAAAGATAAGAGAAGGCGTACTTCTCACTTATTAAAAAAAGAGGCAGGAAATTCAATACCTGCCATCTCATTTCTGTTAGTTATTTTCTCCTTTATGGAAATCTACCGGAACGGTATATTTTACTTTTACCGGTTTACCACGCTGCCTGCCAGGTATCCATTTCGGCATTTTCCGAACAATACGGATTGCTTCGTCATCGAGTTCTTTATATGAAGAAGAACGAATGACCTGAATGTCACTTAGCGAACCGTTTCTTTCCACGACAAACGAAACAGCCACACGTCCTTCTTTTGTTATGTTCTTCGAGATATTATCCTCAATGAATTTTAAAAGACCGGAATGACCGCCATCCGGAAATTCGGGCATTTGTTCTACGACAGTGAATACCCGCGTTGCAAATAAATGTTCCTCCTTTTCACGATATTCCTGTTCAGATAAACCACTCAGAATCGTTTCGGGAACAGGTGTCTTGGTAGCCTGTGCCAGTTCCTGTTTGCTATCCGACAAGCGAAATTCTGCCATCATCAACAGTTTGTCACCAACCTGCATATCTCCGATGGTAACATCATAGAAAAAACGATAACGTCCGGTATGGTTCGGATACACATCGGGGTAAAGGGAAGCAGAGAACTCCCAACAGTCTTCATTTTCTACACTATAAAGGATATCGACTGCAAAATCATTGATAGGCAGTTTGCGCCAGACACCTTTGTCGTCTTCATAGGTGATGTAATAATGTGCACCGCAATAAACAGGACCTCCGCTATGATTGTATAAGATAAATTTTACTTGCTTGGTTTCCGTTGAATAAACAGTGTATTCAGGACGAAGAGCAACACCTTTTATATCATTCACTCCTTCTGTTGTATTTATGGGGGGCACCTCTGGGCCGGTAAAACGGAAAGCCGGGGAGTCCATCACATTCTCACGGAATTCCTTTTGTTTCTCAGGAGTATTGACAATCAAGCATATCTCGATAGCATGTGTTCCAACCCCTGTACTTATCACATTACGCATCACAGGAGTTCTTTCGAGTTGCCGCCATCGTTCAGTCAGTTTCTCGTTAATTACTAAAAGTTCTTTTTGAGTATAGGTCAAACCTGGTTCGACAATGAACTCCTTCGATCCCAATATCTCTTCCAGTTGTTTACGGACAGTGGCAGAGTCACCCCTGATTTGGAAAACCAACGTATCCCGATCATCAATATAGATGCCGCCGATAAAGTCGGGACACTTCTTGCTCTCGACCGAAAAGCCAACAACTCCGGGAGGATTATCTCCATAGAGTTCACCCAGCTTTTCCAATAACCGCATCGGAACTTCCTGGGCAGGGACTTCCCGACCTGACATATTATGAGCCGGAGTCTCACTAATACTGTCTTTCGGCATCGTGTCCGCCGATTTACGAGAAGTGGAGATGTTGCAGGCGAAAGTAAACAACAGGCCACCGATACATACTGATAAAAGAAGTCGATTTTCCATACTTCATCTGATTTATTGATTATTACTCTCCTGCTTTTTACGGAAAGTGACCGGAATGGTATATTTCACTCTGACAGTCTTTCCACGGTGTTTACCTGGTATCCATTTCGGCATTTTCCGGATGATACGGATTGCTTCGTCATCGAGTTCTTTGTACGAAGAAGAACGAATAACCCTAATATCGCTCAACGAGCCATCCTTTTCTACAGTAAAAGAGACTGTTGCACGTCCTTCTCCGGTTATATTTTCCGGGATGTTATCTGCTATAAAAGCTAACAGGGCTTTTTGTCCTCCTTCTGAAAACTCGGGCATCTGTTCTACGACTGTGAATACGGTTGTTTCCAGCATATGCTTTTCCTGTTTACTAAACTCCTGTTCAGACAAACCTCCCAGGAAGCTTTCGGGCATAGGATTTTTAGTTATTCGGTTTAGTTCCTCCTTATCATCCGAAAGGCGAAATTCAGCCATCATCAGTACTTTTGTTGCAAACCCCACATCTCCGGGAATTACATGAAAGAAAAAACGGTAACGCCCCGCACGATTCTTATGCATATCCAGATTAAGACCGGCAGAAAACTCTGTATATTCACCGCTCCCCACCCCGTTAGCAACATCTAAAAAAGCATAATGATTCCCGGATAATTGATGCCATACGCCTTCTTCATCCTCACTGGTAATAAAATAATATCTGTCGCAATGAACCATATGCCTGCTACTATTATACAAGATAAACCGGATTTCTTTTGTTGCCGCTGAATAGACGGGATACTCCGGACGAAGAACAATCCCCATCGTATCACTCACTCCCACCACTGTATTTCCATCGGGGATTTCCGGTCCGGTAAAACAGAAAGCCGGAGAGTCCATAACTTGCTCACGAAACTTTTTTTGCTCCTCCGGAGTATTGACAATCAGGCATATTTCAATATCATGCGTTCTCATTTTAGTATAAGACACATTCCTGAGAAGGGGTAAATCACCCAATGTTATTTGTCTGTCAAGCAGTTGTTCTTTAAGTGCTATCAGTTCTTTTTGGGTATATATAGCATCGGTTTCAATGAGAAAGTCTTTCGAATCCAACACATCTTCCAACCGTTTACGTGCCACAATAGAATCGCCTTTAATCTGGACCACCAACCTATTGGATTCGTTCACATATACGCCGCAAATAAAATCAGGACAGTTCTTATTGGTGACTGAAAAACCGGTAAATCCGGGAGGTTCATCCCCGTAAAGTTCCGCCAGCTTTTCCAATAACCGCATCGGTACTTCCTGGGCAGGGATTTCCCTGGCTGACATATTGTGAGCCGGAGTCTCACAAATACTGTCTTTCGTCATTAAGTCTGTCTGCTTGCGGGAAGTGGAGACATTGCAGGAAGAAACAAGCCACGCACAACAGAGATATACAAGTGAAAGATAATAGTTCTCCATACCGCTCTTTTTGATTCGTTTTCAAATATACGGAATAAAGAAAGGAAAATACTTCTCTCCGGCTTATTTTTAAAGAGATACCTGGTAGAGGAACTACTCCGATTGGTAATTTATCAGAAATGAATGTTACTTTTCTCTTGAAAGAAAAGTAACCAAAAGTTCAAGGCTGCACCGGCTTCGCTGCTACGGTGAAAGACGGAGCGCCCGGAGCATCCGCTGTTTGAGCGTAGCGAGTTTCGGAGGCGACAGCGAACGCAGGATGCGAAGTAGCGAGGCAGGTGTAGCCTTGATCTTTAGCCTCATCTTTATTCTGTTATAAAACAACCGTTTTCCACACTCCAATCATTACCGAAGAAGCCGGATACCTCAACACCATGGATGCCCTCCTTCAAGATATCCACATTGAAGATCAGTAGGTCGGGGAAACCGGTAATACCGGAGATGTAATCATTCGGATAGGTTGCTTTCATACCTTCAATCCCTGTTCCGGCTACAACACCGACACTGGCTGTACGACTGTCGGGACGAGGATAAACAAAATAAGTACCCAGATTATTACCTTTCATCACTTTATCTCCCATACGGATCTCACCTTTCAGAACCTGTACCGGAGCATTCTTCAGAAGCTTGTTCCACGCTTTATTGTTGGCTGCATTTCCGTAAAGGACTACATTCCGGTCAGCATAAGCAGAAGGGATAAAATCTTTGTCGGCAATCACATCAATGGAACCGTTTCCTCTGTAAAGGAAAGTCTCGGCATCGAAACGGGCTTTATTCTGATACCAGTTGTTTTCTTCTTTATTACCTCCTGTTGCATATACAAATACAACATAATTGTCGAATGCCTGTTTGAAACCGCCATAACGGGAAGGATACTTCTCTGTCACAGAAACTTCATCCACCAATGCCCATTTACCGGAAACTTTCTTCAGTACAGCCGGTTTAGTGCCATCTGCCTGCATTGTTTCGTTATCGATAGTGATGCTTGCTGCTGCCGGGAGTTTCAAAGCCGGCAGATCGAATGTCAGCGATGCCACATTAGAAGTCGTGCCTGAAATGCCGTTATCCGTTTGTTTGAAAGAAACGGAAGAGAAAGCATAGGCCGTATCCTGCTGGTTGATGGTTACCCAATAATCCTTAGCAGAGATGGCCGGGGAAGCAGTATGGAACTCCAATTGTTTCACTTCGCCGGCAGCAGGTACTTTATGCCAGCGGAAATAATCGAAAATAGGTTTCCAGTCAACACTCTCATTACTGTACCAATGCGAACCGCCCGGATATTCATAATAACAAAAGTCCGGATGAAATGTGCCTAACACCTCACGCATCTGACGCACTTGCTGGATAGGAACGACATTATCCGAATCGCCATGAAGAATATAGATACCCGATTGCAGGAAATTCCTTTTCAAATCCAGTACACGTCCGGCGTTGGCAGCCTGGCAGATCGTCGTAAAATGTTTCTCTCCTACATTGGCAGCATCGGCATTCGGCCGCGAATAACGGGCAATATCCGGATAACTGGCACAAGGAGCGATAGCCGCAAAACGGTCGGGATAGGTGACACCCAGGAACCAGGTACCGTGTCCGCCCATCGAATGTCCGGTAAGATAGGTGTGGGCAGGGTCTGTCTTAAAGACTTTTTCAGCTTCTGCCAATACTTCCATTGCATCGATACGCCCCCACTCTTCCCAATTGAAGCCGAACGGACGGCGGTTGGTCGGAGCGATTATATGCCCCCAATCTTTTGGTGCATAGGCACGGGCTTGATTACGGGCCTCCACAGAAGCACCATGAACAGATAGGAACAAAGCCTGATTATCTCCCTGGGTAGTCGAAGGATTCACACTGTAATATTGTACACTTCCATCCACATCGCTGATGAAAGTACGTTCATGTATGACAGAAGCATCTTTTTGCTGCAAAACAATTTCGGCGCGGTCGATCTCTTTGCCTGATCGATCCTGCAGGATAACCGTTGCATTCGTTGCACCCGTCTTTGCCGTCGTTGCGGCAGGGATACGGAATTTTACCTTGCGGACCATCATCGGCATTACATCATCCGTTGTCAGGGTAGCTGTTTCCCCATTTTCCAGTTTACATTGTATCTTTAATCCGGAAAGAGCTTTTTCCTGTGCGTTAACGATGCGGATAGCTCCCCACTTCTCTCCTTCCCCATTGATGATATCCGGAAGTGTCATATCCCGTTTGGTCAACATTACCGGTTTGGACGGAATGATCAGTTTAGCTGCTACCCTGCCGAAACGTCCGGGTGTGAAAATAAATTCATTATTACCTTTCTGCATCCGGAAAGGAATCAACGTATAAGCGAAATCGTAATGGTCCCCTTCGTGAGGCATACCGTTTATAAATGTGCGGGTATTCCCACTCGATTCGAGCAGTGCGATATGAGGTTTGTCGGCATTATATTCTGTGAAGACATAGGCACGGCGTAAAGCACGGTTGGCAAACTTTCCGGTAGAGTCGGCCTCGATCGGCGTCCATTGCACAGCTTCACGGGTCCGTCCGTAATTGGTTGTTGTCAGGTCGTTTCCGGAAGGAGCTTTGAACTTCCCGGTAGCGATCTCCCAGCCCAATCCGTCAGAGGTAGTGAACAAATAACCGGAAGGAGCTGTCACCGGAACAAAATACCCCTGTTTGAAAGAATGAAGTATGATGCCTTCGTCCACACGTTCAACCCTTTCTTTACCGAAATACTCGACGATATTACCTGTCGTCTGTTGTGCCGCCAACGGGGTCAACCCCAGAAACAGACTGGCAACAGTCATAATATAAACATTCTTCATTTTTATTATTTTAGTGGTTTATAAATTGTTTAGAGATAAAAAGGAGACTGCGGCACGGGCTATCCAGTCCTTATGTCACAGCCTCCTTTTCAGTAAAAGCGTATAAATATTACCAGTAATACTGGTCCATGATCTCTTTCATCCGCGGCGTATCGGCATCCGTATCGCCAACATCCGCACGGAGCTTCAACAATTCCTGCTTCATTTCCTTGATGACATCGGCATACTGAGGATCGTTATACATGTTCTTGTCTTCCTTCGGGTCGACCTGCAGATCATGAAATTCCCATGCCGGAGTAGTCGGCGTTTCTTCCGAACCGGTTGCATTCAGACGGTCGCCGTACAGGAACATCAGTTTATAACGTTCGTTGCGGATACCCATGTGGGCAGGACGAATGGAATGATGTGTCCAGTAACGGTAGTACATTTCCTTGCGCCAGTCGGCAGGTGTTTCACCTTTCAGGTTGTCGCGGAAACTTACCCCTTGTGATCTTTCCGGAGCTTTTATTCCGGCATAGTCGGCCAGTGTAGCAGCAAAGTCCACGTTCAGGATAATATCTTTGTTGCGTGTGCCTGCCGGAATCTCTTTCGGATAACGGATCACGAACGGCATATGCAGAGGTTCTTCATACATCATGCGTTTATCGAACATACCATGTTCGCCCAGGAAATATCCCTGGTCGGAAACATAGACTATGATCGTATTCTTGCTCAATCCTTCTTCGTCGAGCATCTTCAACAGACGACCGATATTATCGTCGATAGTTGCTCCGCAACGCAGATAATCCTTGATCATTTTCTGATAAATCTTCTTACGGGCAGCCACTTTATCCATTCCCTTCGTAGAGAAAGGCAGTTCCGGATAACGGCACCACCAGGCATCCGGATCTTTCGATGCAGTCTCCCAACGCCAACCCATATTCTCCAGTTGCTGTCCCTGGAAAGCTCTTCCCGATTCCTCCGGTCCGAACTCCATCATGCTTTCCGGTTCGGGGAAAACGACATCGTCATAGAGATGCTTCATCCGTTCAGGGAAATCCCAGGGTTCGTGTGTCGCTTTGAAGTGGCAGCACATCATGAACGGTTTGTTTTTATCGCGGTTACGTATCCATTCCATTGTCTGGTCGGTAACAATATCGGTCGAGAAGCCTTTTACCTCAACGCCCTGTTTACCCTTATCGTCATCCACCCAGTTTTCCGCAGTCTTAAAGATCGGATTGACATATTCACCCTGGTCATGGAATACATTGAAATGGTCGAAACCGGATGGTTGTCTCTTTAAATGCCATTTACCGATCAGAGCCGTCTGATAACCGCCTGCCTGCATCTGTTTGGCGATATTGTCGACAGCCGGGTCCAGCCCGTCTTCCAGTGTATACACTCCGTTACGATGACTGTAAGCACCGGTCATGATAGCCGCACGGCTAGGTGCAGAGATCGAATTCGTACAAAAGCAGTTATCCAGCACGCAACCTTCCTGGGCCAGACGGCGGATATTCTCATTCTTAACATAATCGGCCAGGATACCTCCATAGATACCCCATGCCTGACCGGTGTGGTCGTCAGACAAAATAAAGAGGATGTTAGGGCGTTCTTCCGCCTCTTTCTCCGTCTTTTTGTTTGAGTTGCAACCAATGACAGGCAGGCATGTTGCTAACAGACCTGCCTTCAAAATTAGATCAGCGTTTTTCATTTTCTTTATTTTAATTTTCCTGGTTCTCTGCGTCCCGGCCCTTTCACACGTGTCAGGTTATCTCCCAGATCCTTACGCATATCATCGGCGATCTTCATCAACTTGGCTGCTTCTTCCGGATATTGGGAAATGACATCGTAACGTTCTCCCGGATCACGGCGCAGGTCGTACATTTCAGCCTTTTTCAGTTCCAGGTTCGTCAAATCACCCGGCTGACCGTCATTACCCGGCACGTAAGCACCATAAGTCACATACTTATGCGGGAAAACAAGTTTGAACTTGCCGTCTGTTACTGCTTCCAAATCGTTTTTATGATAATAATAAACGAATGATTCACGTGGGTTGGCATCCTTCTCTCCCTTGATAAGAGGCAGGATACTTACACCGTCGATCTTACGCTGGGGCAGCGGAGCGCCGCTGATCTCGGCCAATGTAGGTAACAGGTCGATATTGGAAGCAAGTTTGTTACAACTTGTTCCCGGCTGCGTCACCCCTTTCCAGTACATGACACAAGGAATACGGTTACCACCATCGAAAGTTGTCGCCTTTGCTTCACGTAACCCTCCGGCAGAACCGGCATGGTTTCCATAGTTCGCCCAGGGACCGTTATCGGAAGTCAGGACGATCAGCGTATTTTCTTCCAGTCCTTGTTCGCGAAGAGCTTTCAACACTTCACCTACGCTCCAGTCGAGTTCCATCATCACGTCACCGTATAGTCCCTGTTCACTCTTTCCTTTGAACTTATCGGACACAGCCAGCGGAACGTGCGGCATGGAATGTGCGAGATAGATAAAGAACGGTTTATTCTTATTTTTCTTTATGAAGTTGACCGTGCGGTTCGTATAATCTGTCGTAAACTGCGACTGATCAGTATTGTAGCCAACCACTTCGTTGCCATCGTATGTCGGCAGATCCGGGAAGTTGAAAACTTCGCCCTGCTGCGGATGGTAAGGCCACATATCATTGGAATAAGGCAATCCGTAATATTCGTCGAAACCGTTCTGCAAAGGCAGGAACTGTTTAGCGTCTCCTAAATGCCATTTACCGAAAACAGCCGTACTGTATCCCTTCTGTTTCAGCAACTCCCCTATCGTCATTTCATCGGGACTGATCCCGTAATCGGAACCCGGACCGGGTGCTCCGGCAAAACCGATACGGTTCGGATAACAGCCTGTCAGCAGACCGGCACGCGATGCGCCACTGATGGGTTGTCCGGCCAGGAAATGAGTAAAACGGACTCCCTCGGCTGCCATACGGTCGATGTTCGGCGTTTTATATCCGTATGCCCCGTTATAGGAGAAGTCCCCATAACCCGCATCGTCGAGGTTGATGATGATAAAATTTGTGTAATTTGCCGCGAAGCCAGTAAAAGCAAGGCTTGACGTTGCTGCTAAAAGCATTAGCTTTCTGTTCATGATATCGTGTTTTTATTAGATAATGTCAATATCTCACCGCATAGAAGCGTTAAAGATACAAATTAAATAAAAATCTTCCGAATGATTTTACTTTTTCATTCGGAAGATTCCAGAATAGTGTATGTATTATTTCCACCCCGGATTCTGCACCAGGTTCTCATTCAATACAGTCTGCTTCAAAGGGATAGGATACAAATAACATTTGTCTTCCCAGCCCGGATTCGGCTTTTCGATGTAAGTTACGCAGTTCACATAGCGAGGCATATCCGTTCCTTTATATAAACTTTTAGCCAGAGCCTCACTATTGTAATCTCCTATATTATTGATCTTGACACCGACCGGTTGCTCATTCAGGTATTCACCTTTCTTCCAACGTTTGATATCATCGAAACGGAAACCGGATCCCATCAGTTCAGAACATCTTTCACGACGGATCTCCCACAAAACAGGAGCTACATCTTTATCACGAAGCGTATCAAAATCCGATCCGATCGCATCCACGGTCATGGCTGCCACACCGGCACGTGCACGCAGTTTGTTGATCGTTGCATCAGCCACCGCCTGGTCGAAACGTCCTAACTCGAACATCGCCTCGGCATGGTTCACCAACACCTCTCCCATGCGGAAAATCGGTCCGTCAGTACCCTGCACTTCCCCCTTATCGGCACCGGGCAATGCATTATAATATTTATACATGAAGTAACCGGTCTGTGTATCTACCCCACTGACTTTCACTGCGGTCAGGTTAGGAATATTCGCGATATAGGAAGTAGTCTTCTTTAGAGGCAACATCTTTCTTTCCTGATTATTTTTGGTCAGTTTGCCCATCATATCGATATATTCTCGTTCTACCGCTTCATCTGTATATTCCCAATGGGACAGGTCTGTAGAAACCGTTACTTTATAAGGAGGACAAATCGTATAATACAGACGTAAGTCACGATTCCTGAATTCATCATAAACGGTATTATCCCCATCATACACAGCAGAAGTTGAAATAGGTTTCCCATCCGAACACAAATAGTGTTCAACCAGTTTCTTTGAACCTTCATACAAACGTTCACCGGTCGTACGTTGAGTCAGGTCATGCCCTTTCCCTTTTTCATTTTCCTGATATTCCCTGTACAAAAGGATACTGCTTTGCCCTTTCAGGCTTAATGAATTGAAGACATCATCGTAATCAGCCATCAGGCCCAGATTCTGGTCGATCAGTTTCTGAGAGGCTTTCACGCTGGCTTCCAGATATTTCGAACCATCTATATTATCCACACTGCCATGATACTTTCTCCAGGTCCCTTCATACAATCCGAAACGGGAAATTAAAGCACGTACAACATTCGGATTGACTGTATTATCACCATCCCCTTGTGCTTTTATATTCTCTTCGGCATAAAGAAGATTTTCCAGCATATGATTGGCTACAACTTCGCGGGAATCTTGTTTGGCATACAGAATGTCTACATCATCCGTGCCGACCACATGTTCCAGCCAGGGCAGATCACCAAACTTTTTAAGCAACTCAAAATAGCCATGAGCACGGAAGAAATAACCGACCCCACGCCAGTGAGCCTTATCTTTCTCGGTCATTTGTGAATTATCAATATTATCCAGCATCAGATTCACCTGGCGGATAAAATCAAAGGTCCAGGTATCTGCACTGACATTCGAGGGAGACATGCGGTTATTCACCCAGGCTATTCCACGGGCATCGTTCGAATCGTATAACATATCCGATATATCTCCTGCCTGAGGATAATTCTGATAAGCGATCAGCGTTTTATTATACAATCCCCACGCATACATCTTGAAATTATCATAAGTCGTAAAGACGGTATTTTCCGTTTCTTTGTCAATCGGGTATTTGTCCAGGAACTCATCATTCAAACAAGATGTTCCCCCTAAAAGAAATGCAGCCAAGCAAGCTGATAAATATATTTTTTTCATAAGAATCAAGTATTATACAAATTATAAAGTAACATTAATACCAAAAGAGAATTTCTTCATGAACGGATACAAGTCATTAATACTCATTGTCTGTTCCGGGTCCATTCCTTTATACATATGATGTTTTGTCCAGAGATCCTCGCCACTGAAAAATACTTTAAAGGCAGAGATCGCTTTTGTCTTTTCAAGCCAGGTACTCGGGAAGGAGTAGCTCAATGTGACATTCTTCAGTTTGATATACGATCCATCCATCAGATACTTTGTCTGATTCCTTCTGTTGAAGCTATCCGCTCCCTGGTTAACGCCGGTCTGATTACCTAAGCGGGGATAGTAAGCATCACGATTTTCCGGAGTCCAGTAGTCCAGATGATGTTTCAGGACTGTCGCAGCAGCATTCGGATTATCCGTATTGGTATGTGGCCATGCCAGGAAATTCGACTTACCATCCGTACCGACAATCAGGTCACGCTTTCCAACTCCCTGGAAGAAGAATGTCAGGTCGAAACCTTTCCAGCCGATGCCGGCATTGATAGCATACGGATAACGTCTGGAACTATTACCGATGATCTTTCTGTCACCCGGATTCTTCGCGGTATTATCCCCTTCCGTATCGATCTTTCCGTTACCATTCAAGTCTTTAAACAAGATATCGCCCGGTCTCGGATCACGAACGTACGGATCAAGTGTCGGAATACCTTCTTTCAGTTTATAAATACCTTCTTCTTCATTGATATATTCAAAGTCATCTTCCGTATAGAAACGATCTGTTACAAATCCCCAGATTTCTCCGACTTCCTGACCTACACGATAATTAGTTACTTTTGCAGTAGATAACATCTCTGTCGGATTGTCGAACTTCGTTACTTTGGAACGTGAATCATAGAGATTCAAACCGATATTATAACGCCAGTCTTTACCGATCCGGTCTCTCCAATTGATTGCCAACTCCCAACCCTTCGTACGCAAATCTGCCGAATTTTCCAAAGGAGAAGAACCGCCCAGCACAGAAGGAAGTTCCTTACCCGGAGCCAACATACCTTTCGTGTCACGACGATACCAGTCGAATACCAGATCCAGACGGTTATCAAACATACCCAGATCGAAACCGATATCCAGGGTTTCAACCTTTTCCCAGGTAAAGCTTGAGCTGAACAAAGCCGGAACCTTACGGGTAATGTTCCATACGCCATTTTCCAACCATCCGTCATCCGTTGCCATTACACCCAGGAAAGCATAGTTTTTAATAGCCTGGTTACCAACCTGTCCGAAAGAACCTCTTAACTTGAAATTAGTGACATATTCTTTCGACCAGTCCATGAAACGTTCCTCGGAAACTCTCCAACCCAATGAGAAAGAAGGGAAGAAACCGAAACGGTTACCTGAAGGGAACTTGGAAGAACCGTCATAACGCCCGTTTGTTTCAAATAAATATTTTCCTTTATAGTTGTAAGACAGTCTGTAGTACAAGCCACGCAATGAATATTCGTCATATTCGTCACCTGTAGTCATCGTTCCATCTGCACCGCTCAGGGAAGGGTGTTCGGGATTTACAACATGTAATTTCTTTCCCCATACTTTACGCATGTAACTGTATTCCTGGTTGAAACCAGCCATTACACTGAAAGAATGGTCATTGATAGTCTTATCGTAGTTTCCGTAGATATTGATCGCATTATAATTGGTATGTTGTTCATCCAACTGATAAGATGAATTGCCGCTATATGAATCGGCCAATGAGAAATAGTTGTTCTCTGCATTGACATATTTCACTGTCTTCTGATATTCATCCTTATCGTAGTTCGTTCTGTTGAATGTATATTCCGCATTGATCAACAACCCTTCCATCGGTTTAAAAATAGCCTTGCCGAAAAGACGGATATCTTCCGTATTCTCAGACTGAACCGGAGAGTTCATGATATTCCAGCGGGGAGTACCTATCGGATACGTTTCTCCGTCTATTTCGACGTCACCTTCCGGATAATAAGTTGGCAGCAACTGAGCCAACCGGTACGGCGACCAGTTTCTCAATGTATTCATATTCGGATTCGTCTTCTTCGCCTTCGAATATTTAACATCGGCCTGTACTGTAAACCAAGAAGCAATTTCAGAACTTACGAAAGAAGACAGGTTATATCTGTTATAACCGTCCTTGTCTGAAACCAGGATACCGTCTTCGTCCAGGTAACCGAAAGACAGACGGTAGGCAGATTTAGCCGTACCACCACTGACAGAAGCATTATGTGATTGCTGAAAACCATAGTTATCCATCATTCGCTCCAGATGGTTTGTTTCTCTCAGGTCATAACGGTTTCCGCCCTCATCCATATAGTAACCCAATGGATATTTACCGGGATTCACCTGATAATCTTCCAGATAGCCTAACCAGGCAGAAATGTCCTGTCCGTTATTATAGCGGCCATTCTTATAACCCATATCATTATAGAAACGGACTGTCTCCAGAGGCGATGCTTTCTCTATCAAAGACTGGGGTTTGGAAAAAGCAAAGTTGTTGTTATAATTGATAGAAACTTTCTGTTCTTTATTGGCCTGTTTGGTCGTGATCAAAATAACACCGAAAGCAGCACGTGCACCATAGATAGCAGCAGACGCAGCATCTTTCAACACCGTTACCGTTTCGATATCGGCCGGAGAGATCATATTGATATCCATCGGAACGTTATCAACCAACACCAGAGGTTCCCCTTCGCCATATTCGTCTATATTCAGACGGTTGGTACCACGCACATTCAGTTTCATGCTTTTACCCGGGCTACCGGCATCCGTGGTAATCGTCAAACCCGGCATAGCTCCCTGCAAAGCCTGGCTGGCAGAGACAACAGGACGATCACCCATCACCTCATCCATTTTGACTGTACTTACGGCACCCGTCAGATTGACTTTTTTCTGAGTACCGAAGCCGACAACAACGACTTCGTCCAATGTTTGCGTATCTTCCAATAACCTGATATCATATTGGGATTGTCCGTCAACACGTACTTCTTTATTCAAATATCCGATATAGGAAATCGTCAATGTGCTGCCGTCAGGTGCCTCCAGACTGAAATTACCATCGAGATCCGTAATAGTACCGTTTGTGGTACCCTTTACAATGACATTCGCACCAATAACAGGCTCCCCTTTATCGTCCGTTACCACACCCGATATCTTCTTCTCCGGCTGAGCCTGTTGAGACGCACCGGTTTTTGCTTTACGGACACTTACAGAAACCGTGTTATCTTCACGGTTAAAATCCAAACCTGTTTGTTTGGATATTTCACTGAGGACGTCTTTTAACGGCTTGCCGTTGAAGGCCAGATTAACCGTCAATTTGTTATTGATGACGGTCTCGCCATAAAAGAACTTGACTCCCGTTTGTTGGGAAATCTCTTTAAAAACCTTTTCTACAGGCTGGTTGTGAACCTGAATGGTTATCACTTCTGATTTAACCGATTGAGCTGTTACCGGTTGTACGCACACAACTGCTAAAAAAACAAAAAGAACAGAATAACAAGCCCAACAATACTTCTTAATATTAAGGAAGTTCATAAATTTGGATGTTTTATGGTTGTTTTGAATAGTAATTTAAAACGACTCCGTATGGATTGCCTGGAGTGGACGCCTGGCAATCGTAGAGTATAAGGAGGATCTCTGTGATCTTCCTTTTCTTTTAATTTTTCGTTAACTGGTGTCTTTCATGCAAGTATCAAATTAAATAAGTTAATAATTAATTCTTATATAAAATTATTTTGTCTTTCTCTATTCTGTATTTTATATCTGTCGAATATTGAATTGATTTAAGTACCGACTCCAGGCTCTTATTATCGTGTTCTCCATAAATATATTCATCATATTCAGCTCCCGGAGCAAATGCTATCGGACGGTTATACATACGGATTAGTTCATTTACCACAGTCCGTATCGGAGTCCTGTTGAAATAAAGCCCTCCTTTTATCCAAATAGTAGAAAGCTTTGCATCTTCATTCCGTTTCTGGAACTCTCCTTTCGTTTTATCCAGGACAAGCTGTTCGTCAGGAGCCAGGCGCATCATGGCTTCCGGCAGATCGACCTGTACCTTTCCGGTCCGGACACTCACCGTCAACTGCTCGTCTATATCATAAGCCTTCACATTAAAAGAGGTCCCCAATACTTTCACATGAGCATCTTTGGTATGGATAACAAAAGGCTTCTCTTCATTCCGCGTCACTTCAAAAAAACCTTCTCCATCCATCTCTATCTGACGGATATCAGAGATAAAATGTTCCGGATACTTCAAATAGGAACCTGCATTCAACGTAACGGAAGTACCGTCCGGCAAAGTGATTTGTCTATGCTCCCCGTTTTTTACCCGTATTTCAATATAAGCCAGTTCTTTTTGCTGGTTTGAGCGGAACATATTAAAGGTTCCCCACCCTATGGCGAATACGGCAACCAACATAGCTACGTATTTAAAATAAGGAGTAAAAGAAAGACGCTTTTCCGGTTTCCGGATACGATCCAGCAACAGACGGGCTTCCTCTTTATAGGATTCCTGCCGGGCCAATGACAATTCATCATCTTCTATTGTTTCCCAAACAGCGTCCATCGTTTCACTGATCTCCGTATTATATTTTCCCTCATGAAGATGCTTCAATAGATCATCGGCATCTTTACGGGTATAAAGACCATCAATAAATCGTTTTAATATGTTGTTTATATGCTTCAATTCTGACATATTATTGGTGCGTATAATTATAGTACCACGGAAGCGGGTACAACTGGGATGTTATTAACTTTTATTATGAATTTAAACAAAAAAGGAGTAAGAGCAAATCGGCATATGTCCCGGCGTATTTAACTAAATAAGAACGTATTACTTTCAATGATGCGGAAATATGTTGCTGAACGGTATACACAGATATATTCAATTCTTCTGCAATCTCCTTATGAGATTTCATTTCCTTCCGGCTCAAATCGAAAATACGGCGTTGTTGTGAGGTCAGGTCCTGCAAGGCTTTTTCCAGTAACTGGTTCAGATCGGCGTCTACTATTTTATCCTCCGTGTCGTTAGTTATATCCACAGAGCCTTTTAATATGATATCTTTAAGTTGTTGTTCTTTTTCTATTCCAGCCAGTAAATTAAGGATTCGGTTCTTTACAATTGTATAAATATAGGGGGCAAAAGGTGAATCCGGATTCAGAAAACGACGGTTTTGCCATACCGAAGTAAATGCATCCTGAAAAACATCTTCCGCAAATTCCCTGGATTTAAGAAACTTCATTGCAAAGTACATCAGTCTGTTCTTATACAAAGCGTATAATTCACAGAAAGCCGATTCGTCATCATGAATCAGACTTGCAATTAGTTTTTTCTCCTGTTCTGAATTATTATACATAAATAATTGCTAAAGGCATATATCTATTCCCTCTCAATCCTAAGACTTGTCAAATATAGAGATATTCTATATACCTCACAAACTCCATTCACTATTTTATTAAGTCAGCAGGAAACCGTACATTTGTGTGATTTTTACGAAAGGATTAAATTGCAGATGAAAGTATGTATTGCTGAAAAACCGAGTGTGGCACGTGAGATTGCCGAAGTACTGGGGGCTACAAAAAAGATGAACGGGTATATTGAAGGAAACGGATATCAGGTTACCTGGACATTCGGACATCTGTGTACACTGAAGGAACCGCATGACTATGCCGACGAGTGGAAACGGTGGAGCCTGAGCGCTCTTCCCATGATCCCGCCCCGCTTCGGAATCAAACTGATCAGCAACCCGACTTACGAGCAGCAGTTCAAAATAATCGAAGGACTGATGCAGAACGCCGAAATGGTGATTAACTGCGGTGATGCCGGCCAGGAAGGGGAATTGATACAACGTTGGGTCATGCAGAAAGCCGGTTGCACCTGCCCGGTGTACCGGTTATGGATATCTTCTTTGACAGAAGAGGCGATCCGTGAAGGCTTCCAGCATCTGAAAGAACAGACAGAATTCAAGACATTATACGAAGCCGGACTGTCACGGGCCATCGGCGACTGGCTGTTGGGTATGAACGCAACCCGTTTATACACGATCCGCTACGGACAAAACCGCCAGGTACTTTCCATCGGCCGCGTTCAGACACCAACACTGGCACTGATCGTAAACCGCCAGGCAGAAATAGATAACTTCAAGCCCGAGCCTTACTGGGAATTGAAAACGGTCTACCGGAATACGACATTTTCTGCCACCAAAGGTAAATTCACCAAGAAAGAGGAAGGGGAAGCGTTCCTCGAAATCGTCCAACAGGAAGATTTTACCGTTACTGATATATCCGAAAAGAAAGGAAAAGAATATGCTCCCCGTCTTTTCGACCTGACCTCGTTACAGGTGGAATGTAATAAGAAATTTGCCTTCACAGCGGATGAGACATTGAAACTGATACAATCTTTATATGAAAAGAAAGTGACGACCTACCCGCGTGTAGATACCACTTTCCTGAGTGAGGATATTTATCCAAAGGTCCCGAATACGCTGAAAGGATTGGTAGATTATACCGAGCTGACCGCTTCTCTGTTGAACGCCAAGATCCCTAAAAGTAAAAAAGTATTCGACAACTCGAAGGTAACCGATCACCATGCAATCATCCCGACCGGCGTTCCGGCCCGTAACCTGACAGAGAATGAACGAAAGGTATACGACCTGGTTGCCCGCCGCTTTATCGCAGCCTTTTATCCGGATTGCGAAATATCGACCACCACTGTACTTGGAAAAGTCGGTAAAGTCGATTTTAAAGTAACCGGAAAACAGATATTAAAACCGGGATGGCGTGTCGTATTCGGTGCCGAGCAAAAAGATCCCGATGCAGAACCAACCGAAGAAGAAGGTGTTTTGCCTGACTTTACCAAAGGAGAGTCCGGACCTCACAAGCCGTTACTGAAAGAAACCTGGACGACTCCCCCCAAACCATATACGGAAGCGACATTGCTCCGTGCCATGGAAACTGCCGGTAAGCTGGTAGAGAATGAGGATTTGCGCGATGCCTTGAAAGAAAACGGCATCGGGCGTCCTTCTACTCGTGCTGCCATTATCGAAACACTGTTCAAACGGAATTATATCCGGAAGGAACGCAAGAACCTGTTCCCTACTGCAACGGGAAAGGAACTGATAGGAACGATACATGAAGAGTTGCTCAAAAGTGCAGAACTCACCGGTTTATGGGAAAAGAAACTGCGTCAGATAGAGCGGGGTACATACGAAGCCCGGACATTCCTGGAAGAACTGAAACAAATGGTCAACCAGGTAGTCATCAACGTTCTTTCCGACCAGTCGACCCGCACCATCACCATAGAGGAGGCAGTCAAAGAAGCACCGAAAGCAGAAAAAGGGACTAAAGAGGAGAAAAAAGAAAAGAAACCCCGAAAGCCGCGTGCTAAAAAGGAAGAGAAACCGAAAGAAATAGAAAAACCTGTTTGTCCGATCTGTAAGAAAGGAAATATCCTACGGGGAAAAACGGCATACGGCTGTTCCGAATATAAGAATGGTTGTACGTTCCGCCTGGATTATGCGACTTATGGAGAAGGGTTATCGGATAAAGAATTGATTTCTGTGATCAGTCAGCTTTAAATATCTATATAAAATGGAAGAAGAATGGTTCCCTCTGGTGAATGAAGAGGGAGAAACAATAGGTAAGGCTACACGCCGGGAATGTCATAGCGGTAGTAAACAATTACATCCGGTCATCCATCTGCATATTTTTAATGAGGTAGGAGAATTGTACCTGCAAAAGCGTTCGATGAACAAAGATATCCAACCTGGTAAATGGGATACGGCTGTAGGCGGACATATCGATTATGGTGAAACGGTGGAAGAAGCTCTTCGCCGGGAAGTTCGTGAGGAACTGGGTATCACCGAATTTACCCCACAATTCATGACTCGTTATATATTCGAATCGACTATCGAAAAAGAACTGGTCAATACATTCCGTACCGTCTATAACGGAGAAATCCAACCAGATACTGAAGAACTGGACGGCGGACGTTTCTGGTTGATGGAAGATATAAAAACCAACCTGGGGAAAAACGTCTTTACTCCGAATTTTGAACAGGAGTTCCGGCGGTTATTCTTATAACATATAAAAAAATGGAATAAAACCGTTCACCCGAAAACCACTCACTTTAACAAAAACAAACCAGTATGCCATATTAAATGGGAGTAGACGGTGAACGGTATATTCAAGATATTTACAAAATAACCTTAAATGAATTTTCGCCAACAATCACTACATATCGCCCGTTTGGTAACTGTACACGTGTATCTCCGCTTACAACACCCAGATTTTTATATATACTACCATTAAATGTAGCTACATAGACTTTCATTGGCTGTGGTGTAAAAATACAAACAGTACCATCAGAGGCCGTAACCTTAATTTTACTGGCTTCAATTTTTTCACTGGCAACATCCGTGTTTTCTTTAATTCCGTCAATCTTGATTACTATCGGCTCACAGATATTTTCAATAAGATATAAGCCATTCCCGTTCGGAGTAATAATATCTCCCCGGTCTATTGTGACAACAGGAACAGACTGGTTGTATTCTTTATCGAGAACAAGAGAAAAAGTGAAATCTTTCTTATTTTCCACCTTATAATCCCCCGGTTCCGGATCAGTAGTTACTCCTTCTACTTTCGGTAATGTCACAATATGATAGACTACTGCCGGGTCCGGTGCCGTTCCAACTACTTCTACCGTTTGATTAGCATGGATATCATGGATAATATAATACCCATTACTATTTGGATATATTACTGAACCATTTACTCGTACCACTATACTATATTCCTCATAACCGGTTTGGGGAATAACTGTAAATTCAAAATCTTCTCCCTTAGGTATCGAAAGCGGATCATAACCGGAAGCCGGTTTAATATCGAATCCAACAACTGAAGGTAAAGTAACTGTATAGATTGAAATTGGCGGTTCCTCAAGAAAAAAGGTCAAATAAATATCTTTCCGAATATTTGACAGGGTATATATGCCATTAGCATCAGGGCTGAGCTCTGTTTCACCATTTTTAACAACAATAATATTGGTGTTTGTATTCTTAATTTTAAACTTAAAATCACCTCCTTCAGTAACAGAATCAGCATTATAGCCCTTCTCTGGAGCGACAGTTACACCAGGCAGTTCGTTCCAGGTTATTTGATACGTATTAACATGAGCCCCGGCTGTCAGATTAATCACATCTGCAACATTCGGACCACCTTCCACAATTTTATAATCCCCATTACCCACCTGAGAAATCAGAAATAACCGGTCTCCTTCTTCTATAGGCTCTGTTATTTTACACGAAAATGATACATTATAATAATATTTATAAGGATTAAAAGAAAAATTCCGTGGAGTTGCAACCACTTCTTTCAGATTCTCATTTTTATCATAATGTCCGACGGATAAAGATGCTGTAAAACTTGGAGAGAAACATCTTATCCCTGAGATTGTAAGTGTAAACAGACCTCCCTGTGCCGGCGTAGTATTTACTTTCAAACCACCTGTATATCCATTTGCATTTGAAATTCGAAGCTCGTTCAAACTTTGTCCGCCTTCATCTGGCTTAATGTTAATAATCATACCTTGGTCATACGTATAATCATGATTATCCGGTTTTAGTGCCGTCAAGGAGAACCAGTTGTCAGAATAACCTCCCCATCCCCAATTTATATGATACATACTCCCATCAAAACCATCTATTATAAATGTATGCCCATCTGTACCCGAGCCATGGTAAATGACCGGCCGTCGATTAGTAACCAACTCATCTGTCAACATTTTTTGCCATTCAGAAGCATCATAATCATCTTTTTCTATACATGAAATTGTTTTATCATATCTAAAATATTGGGTTAATGCATCGATGATACGCGCAGTCTGAGCAGAACTAGCACTTACACCATACTTCATATCACAACTAACGCCGCAATGATAAAGAAGAGTTGCCATGGCATCCACATTATCATTCGTATAGTCTGTGCTATAGTCGTCCAACATCTTATCCCATAAATAGGTAATTCCAAAATCAGCTTTATAAGAACCTTGAGTGGTAGAAGCACTTCCCACTCCCTGAGATGGATGTTTATGATACTTCATTACTATCCCCATAGAGGTCGCAACACATCCGGTTAATGCATTTTTTCCTTGAATTAGAGGACATTTACTATTGAACGGCATATCCTGATTCCATTTGGCCGTATTCAACAATGTCTGACTGCGTAAAATCGGAAGTTTTGTACCCTGAATCAAGTTGTGCCATTGTTCCTTTATTTCAATATCCTGCTCTATATCATTTGTACAAGCATAGCGAATTTGATCTGCATATCCCTGAAGCCACCCTTTCATGTTATCCGGGATAGTCTCATAAGAAAAATTACCGGAAGCAGAATAACCGAGTATTGGATAAACACGATCATCACCAGATACTATTATATACCCATCATTACTTCCATTATTGAATACATAATAATAAGCTTCTACTCCTCCCGAGCGCAAGTTTGGACGCTCCGTATAAACCAACTGTAAGGTTTGGACACTTCGTAACTGATTACCGGATATCTGCTGCGAGAAATTCTCTGCCACTCGCATCGCCTGATTGACTGACACATTTTCTGCATATCCCCATCTTACGGATATAAAACATAAAATTAATAAAAACCATTTTTTCATAACTCAATAATTTAATTTATCTGCTCTACACAATCAGATTTATTTGATACATTGTTTCTATACAGACATTTAATAAAGACCAGGAACCATTCACCTCTACTTATTAAACATACTGTTTTTTCTGTTTAAATAGGTAATCTCAAGGTGAACGATTCACTAGCCAAATCGTATACAAATACGTATTTACTTATGCTTATTTACTAAAAAACACTTTCTGGCTACCACTGAAATAATCAATAATGTAACTGCCACTAACCTCCGGATGATAAAGCACAGTTTCACCGTTATAAACAGCATGTTTCAATACCCTTCCGGAAAAATCATAGATAGTGTAATGTGTGCCATACTGCAGACCTTTTACTACAATTCCCCCATCTACAATAGAAATTTGTACATCATCATTAGTTATACTTTCGTTTGCAGTCGGATTATTTTCATTAAGTACGACAAACGTGCCCAATTTATCAGTACTAAATGTCAATGTATTCTCATTTTGATCATATGTTGGTATAATTCGGGTCACATTACCTTCACATTCATTCAGAATGTAATAATTAGATGTGCCCAAAGCTCTCAACTGTTCACTCACAATCAACCGATTAGGCAAATAAACCCGTAAAGTAACCTTAGTTGGTAATGAATAAAGAACTTTCGTTGTCAAGGCAGCTCCACTTGCATTTTTAGTTACGATAGTAATTAACTCTTCTAATGAACCGATAACATCATCTCCGTTTCCTTTGGCCTTATCAACAGCACCGCTTAATGGATCCGGTAAATTATTTTCCGGAACCGGGTTAGCTTTCGGTTTCATATCCATTGGGGGATTTCCTCCGCCTAAACGATCAATGAGAGAGTCCAAATCGCTGATACCTCCATCAGGAACCGGATCTTTACCTGGAATAAAGCCTGAACCTATGGTATCAATAGGAGTCACGTTTACCGATTTTGGAATAAATGAAGCAGTAATCAGTACATTAGCTGGTGGCATTTTAAAGGTATAAACGTTCTCTTCATTTGTTGAGGTCAGTTTATTTATTTCATTATAACGTAACATTTCTGTATAAAGCTTCTTACCAGAGATAGGTTTCACCGTCACCGTCACTAACTCATTTTCTTTGGCCGTCGTTTTATCAACAGACAATATTCCATCTTTATACTTTTCAACTTTAACATTAAACAGCTTATTTACAGCATCCAGATTAGTCAATACTATATTATTCCCACTTAAAGAGAAACTATAGGTGTTAGCATATCGATATGTAAACTGTTTTACATCGGCTTCAGTCAATTTATAATTACCGGTTCCGCTTGCTACGATCGTTCCTGAAGGCATGTTAGTTTTCATATAACCAATCGTAATTTTATTCTTCAGAACAGATGAAACCAAAATCTTACCTTCGCCGTTTAATATAATAACTTCCTCTATCTTAGCATCTCCCCCTAATGTAAAAGGTTTAGTTACATACAAACCATACCGGTTACCGCTATTATTACCAATGGAGCCGCCAGATAAGTTCATCGAACCGTAAGTCATTTCTATAGCGGCCATAATATATCGTCCACTATTATTATTTCCAGTAACTGAACCTCCTATCATAGAGAAATTTCCTGCTCCGCTCACCCAAATGATATCCCCACCATCACTTGTATTACCGGAGATAGAACCTGCTTTAAATGTTAAAGAACCATGAGCTATGGAAACAACAGCATCACTACCTCCCCTAGCCAGTGCATTTGTTAAAGTTGCTCCTTCCAATAACTCACAACTTCCGCCATTCATTTCGATCAAGGTGCAATAACCTGTTGTATTTTTCTTATTACCGTCTAATGTGATTTTGGTTAATCCAAGATAACCTGAACCAACATCGAACATACGTAAATCAGCACTAGCAGTATTCTTTAAGGTTCCCCCTGTCAGCTTCACATATTTATTCCTGATTAAAATAGAGCGATAAATCAATATTTCTTTGGCTATAGTAATTGTTGTCGGAGCATCTACAGTTCCTTTGGATGCATCGATAGCAGCCTGAAGTTTTTCTTGGGTATCAATATCAGAAGATGACTCTTTCTTTACTAAAACAACCGTATTATCAACTAATTTCACAATCCAGTTCTTTGCTAAAGCTGAAGTTAAAACAAATCTCTTCAAATCAGACTCAGTAAGAGTATAACCGGAGCCTTTAGCCAAAACAAATCCTTCCTTCACAAACGTTGAGACCACATTGATATTTACATCTGCAACAAGAGATGATTGAATAGCCAAATAGTTAGTACCAGATTCCGATAAATAATAAACCTGATCACTTAATGTCCTATTATTCTTTATATAGACAGTCCCTTTACTGGATAACCCTAAAGCACAAGTATTTTGAGAGAAACTCACATCATCAATATTTATTGTTCCACCACATAGAATAGCAATACCTGAATTACCAATAATCTCACATGTTTTCAGTGTAGCCTGCCCCAAAGATGAAACAATTGAGTACACAGCGTTATCTATTGTCGATTTATTATCTATAATATTTCCACCGGTATAAGTCCACTTACTTGTTGGGGCCAAATAAATTACAGGACACTTATTACCTGTATTGTTACGAATAGTACCTCCATCCATAACAAAACTGCCTGCTATTTCTAATGTAAGCCAATCCGTACCGCTTTGTGCACTTTGCAGAATAGCCTGATGATGCATAATAAATGAAGAAGAAACATCAACTCGAGCAAACGAACAAAAACTTCCAAACTTACCATCTAAGGTGATTTTTTCTAATATCAAAGATCCCCCATCTGTCACATCAAACATACGACAGTAATTCCCGGTAGTAGCTCCCGCAGTCAAAGTTTCTCCAGTCAGCTTAATATGTTTCTTTTTAATTAAAATTGTTTTTGTAATAGCAAACGACTTATTGATTGTTATTAATGTAGGATTATCAATAGATCCAACCGAAGCTGCATCAATAGCAGCCTGAAGTCCGTCTACATCCGTAATTTCACCACTACTACCGGATTTCTTAATTATTATAGTATTATCCGATAAAACCAAAATATAACCGTCCGGTAACTTGATTTTCTTTAAATCATCTTCAGTGATCTGATAGCCGGAATATCCTCTGGCTAATACAAAATTATCTGGGATAGTCCAATTTGCATTAAATTGTATGGTAAGAGTAAAAAGTAATCTTCGTTTTATGTAAATTACACTCTCATTCTGAATTTGAATAGCATCACTAATAAACTGATCCGGAGTGTTTTTATCTATAACAAAGTCACCTGTAGCAAAACGAAGATTTCCTCCTGTGTTTTGATAAATCATTCCCCCATTAAACACAAAATTCACTTTGCTGGAATAACCGAACAATCCTACAATATAATAATCACTTCCTACATTATTGAATATCTCACCACCATTCATTATGAAACTTCCGTCATAAATACTAACAACACTGGCCATAGATAAACCACCATAGAAGTAGTTCTTAGTAATTTGTCCGCCGTTCATAATAAATTCTCCTTTAAATATCCAAACAGCAGAAACATCACCAGTTAGACCTGCTCCAGTAAATATAGCCCCTTCATTCATAATTACTGTTCCACCTTGCACATTAACGAGACAAGACATATGATATGGCATAGCAGGACCTGTATTCCCTCCATCAACAATAATTTTCTGAAAAATTAATTGACCGGAATAGATTTTAAACAAAGTAGCCGGATCTGTTGTAATGCCATTTGAAATAGTACCACCTGTCAGAATAACATATTTATTAGTTATTTCAATAGTTTTGGTCAATGTTATATCACCTTTAATTTCTATTACTGTGGGATTATTTGCTGTGCCTGACGCTTTATTAATCGCATCCTGTAGTTCTTCCTGTGTAGTTATTTCCCCCGTTCCCGAAGATGGTTTAGATAATATAACCTGATTGTTTTCCAATTTAAAAACCAAGTCCGGGTGTTGAGTACTTTTATGAATCATCTTTGTAAGATCATTTTCTGTCAAGCGATAATTACCTGATCCGACAGCTACAATGTCGCCTTCGTCCATTATGGTTTCAATTGTAATTTCATATTTTAGAGAAGATGTTAATTTCAGAGGAGAACTCTGATCTACAAATAGAGTTGCATCTGTTCCATTAAGAGTAACATTTGATGAATTCAGAGAAACAGAACCAGGACTGCCTACATAAACAGAACCGGAAGCTTCATTCTTTACTATTTGTCCACTGTTCAAATTCGCTATGCCAAAATTAGCTATTACATGATTTCCACTACCCGAATTTCCAGTTATTGTTCCTCCATTTAAATTAAAAAGTCCATAATTTAGGAGACATAATGCATGCTCTATTCCTTTATTATTTTTGAAAACTCCATCTTTCTCTAGAGACAATATCCCCTCTTTCTCGATTTGGATCAATGGCATATTTTGAGCATCAATATTTGCTCCATCAATCGTGTTTTCAATCGCAATATTTCCACCGGCTTTTACTGTTAGAAGAATACCAGTATAACCTTCGGCCCGAATTAAGGGGCCGCCATGCATTCTAAATGAACCAGCATTCACTAGTACATTTTTATCAACGAGTATTCCATTTGCAGTAATAGGTAAATCTGTTACTGCATCACTTCTTAATCGAGGTGATGATAATACTTTCTGTAATTGTTCCATAGATTTAATCTCTATGGGTTTTGTTATTTGGGCCATCATCGGTAAAAGACCGATTAAACTTAACCACATCATAACAGCTAGTTTACGAGTGTACCTTTTTTTCATATTCCATGTAATTTTAGTAAATTATCTGCCCCATACAATCAGATGCATTTTATGCATAGTTTACAGACAAATGTATTTAATAAAGAGACACTCAAATTTCGGAAATATGCTAACAACGATTATCTAACAGATCACTGTGATAAGCGATACCATTTCATTCATAAATACACTCATTTTAATAAATTCACAGTATATCCAGCACCTCTCTTAGTCTTCTGTAATACCTCTGCGACACAGTCAAATCAATATCGGTAAACGGTGGATATAATCCGCACTTCAGTGTTACATTCTCTATCGTACACAAATAATTAAGATTTACGATACAATCCTGATTGATCTGTACGAATGAAGAATTAATACCTAACAGATCTTTTGCAGTAGTACTCATGCGGAGTTTATAAAGTTTACGGTCGGGAACAAGCATCATTTGCCAACATCGTTGTTCTTTCAGGTATAGGAAAAGAAGAATATCTTCACATTTTACCAGAACTAATCCAGAAATTGTCTGGACAGCTAACTTGGTATTACATAATAACATTCTACGCAAAGACTGCTCAATATTCACTTTATCGCTTTGGGCAATATGAAAACGATACCGGGCTATCAAAGCATCCAGTTCATTCAATTTATACGGTTTCAACAAATAATCAAAAGCAGAAGCGCGAATGGCATCCAAAAGATATTTATCATAAGCTGTATAAAAAACAATACGCATATCCGAATGGATATCAGATTGTATCCGGCTTAATAGTTCAAGGCCGGACATTCCAGGCATTTCGACATCAATAAAAAGCAGGTCCGGTTGTAAACGAACTATTTCGCGGGCTGCATTATCAGGAGATGTACATGTTGCTACAACACGTATCTCCGGGAAACGTGATAAATCACTTTCCAAAGATTTAAGACAAGACTGTTCATCGTCAACAATGATAGTAATAATTTCATTCGTATTCATAAAATAAAGTTGTAATTTAGTGGAACAATTAACAAGACACAGGTTCCGTGCCCTTTTTCAGAAACTGAATGCAGATTTCGAATTGAAAATTGCATTTTACGGATATTACGAGTATTCAATAAATCAATCGTACGATACAAGATTTTTAACCCTTGGCCGGTACTTCTCTCATCCCTGGCATGTGCACCGGGATGGTAACCAATGCCGTTGTCTTCTATCGATACATGAAGTTCCTCATTTTCAACAGAGATAGATATCATGATGCACGGATTCAAAGATTCTGTATTAAAAGCATATTTCACTGCATTCTCAACCGGTATCTGGATAGACATTGAAGGGACTAACGTATCCATAGATACGCCGGAGGAGATGCTCCACTCCACCCGGATACGTTCCGGATCCCCTAGCATTTTCAGCTTCAGATAGTTCTTTACAAAACTTACTTCTTTTTCTAATGGAACCGCCAGTTGTTCAGAAGAAAGCAAGTCGCCTCTCAATACATCGATCAGCAAATTTACCGGTTCGGAAAGTTCTTCATAACGGCGGAAGATAGGCATAACCGAGTTCAGTACATTAAATATGTAATGAGGAGCAATACGATTTCTGACAACCGCCATACGCAATTGGGTGATAGTAGCTATTTGCTGTTTATAACGAAGCTCTTTCTTCCGACGGATATAAAGCAGCGCACATACCATTAATAAAACAACAATAATTAATCCTAGTCCGGCAATCCATGCAAGCCACATCCATTGCTGTGCCTTAGCTTCAGTTTGCGTAATCATGATATCTTTCTTCAAAAGAGTCGTATCCTGCCGATAACGAAATTCGGTCTCACGAATACTATTCTCAATCTTCATATTCCGCAAAGAATCGCCACAAAGGTTCGCCTGATTCCTATAATAATACGCTTGGACAAAATCTTTCTTTTTACGGTATAACTCTTCCAACCGCTTGTTATGATAATATTGGTACTGGAGATCCGTATGAAGCGTATCATAAGGTTGATTCAATCGCCGCGCAGCTTCCTGCAAATCATTTTCCTGCAAAGCTAAAGATGCAAACAATCCATCCATATAAAACTTTATGCCGGGTTGCTGCAATGCGGATTCCCCGAAAAAGGCAACAGAACGTTCCAGATAATAGCGGGCGGAATCCGGCTGCTCCTTCAACAAATATATTTCACCGATATTCCCTTCTACTATACCCCGATAAATAGGTTGAGGAAAGTTTGCTACAATCACATTTGCCCGCTGGAACCAAACTAATGCATTATCATATTCTTTGGTTACATAATAATAGTTACCTCTGGAATTAGCAAAATAGTACTTTTCATAATCGCTTCCTTTATCCCAATATTGTTCTGCCTTCCGAAAATAAGAATCAGATAACGAATAGTTCTCCAGTTCCTGATACAATTTTGCCAATCCGGAATAAATAGGATAATTCATCTTATCACCAACACCTAAAGAATCAGAAAGAAACAATGCTTTACGGTAATGATAACCGGCCCAGCCATAATCACCCTGATGCTGATAACAATCAGCCAGATTAATATAGACATTTATCGCAGGTAAACGTTCAAAATCGTTTACCTGCGATAATGCTTCTGAAGCATTATGCAAACACACAATGGCAGAGTCCCATTGATTCATATCCTGAAAGAAAACACCCCGGCTATTATAGGCATCTGCCGATAATTTCAGCAGACGACCATCTTTTTCCGGTTGTTTTTCAACAAAATGTAAGACCCGATCATTCAATAAGAATGCAGAATCAACCTGATTGCTGAAATAATAACAACGGGAGATCGTTTGATTCAGATTATAATAGTTTATGCTATCCGATACATTTTCCTGATCAGTCCTTAATTTAGAAATAACAGCTAACGGCCTTACAGCCAAAGAGTCCCTATAAAAAGAAAGCAAAGAATCGACCCTGCTCGTTTCAGCCTCCTTTACAGATGATTTTTGAAACGAACAACCCAATAATAGACTAAACAGGATAACGAATACCCCATATGGCGTTAACTGTTGTTTTTCCATACTTGCCTTCCCTTTCTAACAAAGAACATAAAATATTATGACATTTACAATCGGTTAATCCCATTTTAACGTATAAACTTTAATTATCATGATTAAACGCTACATTTAAACAGACAAACGCCAAATCCGTAAAGCATATATATACAAAAAGAGGATACTCTTTCGAATATCCTCTCCTATTTATTATATGTATTAAATTTTACTTACACATCTCATTGATAACCGCGATCAGCTCGCCGCCAATCTCTTCGGCTTCTTCCATTGTGTGAGCTTCCGAATAGATACGAATGATCGGTTCGGTATTACTCTTACGAAGGTGAACCCATTTATCCGGGAAGTCGATCTTTACACCGTCGATATCAGTGATATCGTATTGAGCGAATTTTTCCTTTACCTTGGCCAGGATGGCATCCACATCAATCTCCGGAGTAAGCTGTACTTTCTGTTTAGAGATAAAATACGGAGGATAGCTGGCACGCAGTTCACTTGTTTTCATTTTCTTCTTTGCCAGATGAGTAAGGAACAAAGCGATACCCACCAAAGCATCACGACCGTAATGGCTGGCCGGATAGATCACCCCACCGTTACCTTCACCGCCAATCACAGCATTTGTTGCTTTCATCTTAGTAACAACATTTACTTCACCTACGGCAGCTGCATTATATTCGCAACCATGAGCACGAGTCACATCACGCAATGCACGGCTTGAACTCAAATTGCTAACCGTATTACCCGGAGTATGACTCAATATATAATCCGCTACGGCAACCAATGTATATTCTTCACCAAACATTTCACCGTCTTCGCAGATAATAGCCAAACGGTCTACGTCCGGATCCACAACAAAACCGACATCTGCTTTCGCATGTTTCATCAATTCTGAAATCTCCGTCAAGTTCTCAGGGATAGGTTCCGGATTATGAGAGAAGTTTCCGTGAGGAGCACAATGCAACTTAAAAATCTCCTTTACACCCAATGCATAAAGTAAATCCGGCAATACGATACCACCTACGGAGTTTACTGCATCGATAGCTATCCGGAAATTAGCAGCCTTTATAGCTTCTACGTCCACCAAATCAAGATTGAGTACACTCTCAATATGTTTCTGTTTATATGTATTGTCGACGATCACTTTTCCCAGATGATCGACATCTGCAAATTCAAAACTTTCAGAAGCAGCAATATCCAACACTTCAGCACCTTCGGCTGCATTCAGAAATTCACCTTTTTCGTTCAATAACTTCAAGGCATTCCATTGTTTCGGATTATGGCTGGCAGTCAAAATGATACCACCGCAAGCACCTTCCATTGCTACGGCTAACTCGGTTGTCGGTGTTGTAGCCAGATCGATATCGACCACATCAAACCCCATACCGGTAAGTGTACCCAGAACTACCTGTTTCACCATCGGCCCGGAGATACGTGCATCACGTCCTACTACGATTTTGTTTGTTGTAACTGTTGTGTTTTTTCTGATGAAGGTAGCATAAGCTGCTACAAACTTCACAATGGCCAACGGATTTAATCCGTCTTCCAGTGCTCCGCCTATTGTACCGCGAATACCGGAAATAGATTTAATTAGAGTCATAAGTATGTTAGATTATTTTTCGAATGTATATTTTACTTTTTTAAAATAAACCGGGAAATATTCACTTTGAAAATCATACCCCATTCGCTTAAACGGCACTATCAATCGAACGATAGCCCCTTCTCCCACATGATATAAAGGCGTAGCTAACCCTTCACCTACAAATTTATCAGGAAAATAGCCTACGTAATCTCCTGAATAAGAATTGGGGCCAAAAATAAATTCAGTTGGATATCCATAGATATATGAAGGCCCGTAAGTCAGGTTATTTGCCATTAAATAGGCGGTATCCGAATCCAATATTCCATACGCTTCGAATCGGCAAAAGACCTTTGTTTGTCCCAATACTGCCCGATTCCCATTACCGGAATCTATCACATTCAGATACACATCATTTTCCAACTTCACAAATTCATTTTCCTTAAAAACACCATCTGACGGATAGTTTTTAAGTACTTTAAATCCTTCACGATCAATCAACCTCTCAATCGCTTTCCTCTCATCCTTCAAGTGCTCGGTGTACGACTTTGTTTTATCGCATGACACCACCATCAAGGCAGCACACAAAATCATCAGGATATAAAAACCTCTCTTCATCTGTAATTCTTTAATGTATAAATGAGCGACAAATGTATATAATATCTGCCATATCTCAGGCAAGTTTCTCTATTTCTTCTGTTTTATTAGGATTAAATTCCTTCAATCCCTTTTCAAACGTAGCTATGGCATCTTCCAAAGAGCCAAAAAACTCTCCGCCGGAAGCATTCTTATGACCGCCTCCATTAAAATACTGGCAAGCAAACAGATTACAAGGAAAATCACCTACCGAACGAAGTGAAACTTTAATGTAATCCCTATCTTCACGGATGAATACACTAAATGTTACCCCTTCGATGCTTAACGGCATATTGACAAAACCTTCCGTGTCTCCTGTCACATAATGGAAACGATCCAGCTCTTCCTTCGAAAGAGTTATCAAAGCAGCATGATGCTCCGGATAAATCTTCATCTTTTCGTATAATACATACCCTTGCATCCGTAAACGGGATTCAGAATATACCTGGAAAACCTTGCGATATATCAAGTCCTTATCGATCCCCTTCTTTATCAGTTCACTGACGATCGTATAAATTTCCGGCTTATTGGAATTATAAGTAAAAGAACCGGTATCCGTCATCATGCCAGTATAAATACATGCAGCGGCCTCCTTCGTCATCAGGTCGAACATTCCCATACGGCAGATAAAACGGAAAATCATCTCACTTGTCGATGACATTTCCGGATATGATATCGTTACCCTGCAAAAATCTGCAGGATTCAGGTGATGATCGATCATTACCTTACGTCCTTCCGAAGCAATCACGGCAGGAGCCAGCTTCTCTATACGTTTAGGTTCATTAAAATCCAGACAAAAAATAACATCTGCATCATGAATCAACTGTTCTGCGAAATCAGGATACTTTTCATGTATCACGATATCTTTCGCCCCAGGCATCCATCTATAAAACGACGGGAACTCATTAGGGACAACAACGGTTACATTATCTTTACCATAAGTAGTAAGGAAATGGTACAACCCCAAAGAAGAACCGATAGCATCACCATCAGGAGTGACATGGGTTACAATAACAAAACTTTCGCCTTTTTCGACGTATTTCTTAGCTTTCTGAATTTTCTCTTCGTGAATGATTTTTGTAATCATATATAATCTTATTTACATGGACAAAGGTAGTATTTTTTTGCGTTCTACACAGTAAAAAAACGTTCAATAAGCAAATCAAAGAATATAAATAACAATAGAAGCAAACCAGCCAAAAGCATTCCCGGACGCCTGGTTTTGAGATACAACAAAAAACAGAGTATAGAACCATACCCCAGCACAGTAACCAATAAACCGATCCGGGTATAAAAAGCGACCTGTGTCACACGGCTAAAAGAATCTACGATCCAAAACAATGTATGTGTCATCTTTTCCACAAACAACTGTAACAATCCGTATCCGGGAATACCTGCTGGGAGCAACATCCAGATAAGTCCTGCCGGAATAAGAAAGGTCGCCAAAAAGGTCAACGGCAGATTAGTACAGAGAAAAACCAACGAGAACTGTCCGAAATAATACAGACAGAGCAGGGTTGTCCCCGCCTGAGCTGCCAACGTAACAGTAATCCAACCCCATGGCATTGCCACGATCGGGTTTCGCACCATAATGAGATCCTGTAAACGAGGTTGCAGAAACAAGATAGACAAGACAGCCAGATAACTCAATTGAAAACCGACATCAAATAAATATAAAGGATTAAACGCCAGCATACAGAAAGCTGCTGCAGCCAATGTATTATAGCCGTCAGTAGTACGCCTGAGCACTCGCCCGGTAAGATAAAGCGTCAGCATCAAACCGGCACGGACAGCCGACGGTGCTAATCCGGTAATAACGACAAAGCACCAGAGAAGGCAAAGGGTCAACAGATATTTCAACCAGCGATAAAAAGGACTCTTCGGTAAAAAAGAAAACAACAAAGAAAGAAATCCGCAAACAACCGCCACATGAAAGCCGCTTACCGCCAACAGATGGGCAACACCTGTTAAGGAAAATCGTTTTCTCACATCACGACTCATATCTTTACGATACCCAAGCGTAATAGTTGCCAGTACCGACTTTTCTTCTTTAGACAAGTTCAACCGATCGAAAGGTTTCAATAAATATTCCTGCTTTCCTCCGGCAAATTCCATTAAGAACGAAGTGTCTGACTCTCCCCTCCGGCCCTGCCAATAGGCAGTCCGCTGAATAGAAAAACTAAGCAATAATGAAAGGAAGACTACACCCCATATCCAGCGTAATTCATAATTACAGCCTGCTACATCTATGCCAGGAGCCAGCCAGGCAAACGCAATAAATACCGTCGGAATAACGATCAATAAGAATGAGATAATACTGCAATTAAATATGGATTGCAGCAAGATTCCGGTTATCCATATAAAAAGCGGCCTGACAAATGGCCGCTTTTGTATTTCTTTTATTATCATACAAAGGTTGGTTTTGGTTGGTTTGTTATGCTACTATCTACATCTCTTTCAATTCTTTTATCGTTTGTATCGGATCTGGGGAACTGAAAACAAAACTACCGGCTACCAGCACATCGGCTCCGGCTTCCAGCAATCGCTTTCCGGTTTCCAGATTGACACCGCCATCTACTTCTATCAACGTATCCAACCCTCTCTCACGGATCATTTCTTTCAAACGGGCCGTTTTATTCACCGAATGCTCGATAAAACGTTGTCCGCCGAAACCCGGATTAACGGACATCAGCAAAACCATATCCAAATCCTGGATAATATCTTCCAGCAAACTAATCGGAGAATGCGGATTTAAAGTAACAGCCGCCTTCATACCAGCCTCTTTTATCGCACCGATAGTCCGATGCAGATGCGTACAGGCTTCATAATGCACATTCATCATATAAGCACCTGCCGCAGCTACTTCCTTGACAAATTTCTGGGGTTCGACAATCATCAGATGTACATCCATCGGTTTCTTCAGGATAGGCTTGACAGCATCCAGCACCGGAAAACCGAAAGATATATTCGGGACGAAAACACCGTCCATAATATCCATGTGCAACCAGTCTGCCTCACTATTATTGATCATTTCCACCTCTTTTTGCAAGTGAAGGAAATCGGCAGCCAGCAAAGAAGGAGCAATCTTATGTTTCATAATTTCATGTCTTTTTGGCAAAGGTACAAAAAAAGAAAGAGAACACTACGTTAGTGTCCTCTTTCCTTCAATTTCTTAGTTCATCACATAACCACAAAACTCCGGTTGCAATGCAGGTTCTACGTGGTAGCTCCTTGCAAACTGAGATAGGAAATCAAGCGTTTGTCTGCTTGGTGTACTTTTCTTCTCGTTCCGGTTCTTTTTAGTTTTATCCTTCAATCCATCCATACATTGTGTAGAAAATCTCTTCATAGGCATCCCCTTTTTAATCGTTTGATAATAAAACGGGATATTTTTCTACTTATTATATGAACCGGAGAATATTTTTGCGGATGATAAAAATCCTAATAGGCTCGCTACGCAAACCGATTAGGCCATAGATAATTCTATACGGTTTTCATCTGCCATACGACGCATGTTCAGGATCGCATAACGCATACGCCCCAAGGCAGTATTGATGCTTACACCCGTAATATCGGCAATTTCTTTAAAGCTCAGATCCTGATAATAACGCATTTCCAGCACCTCACGCTGACTGTCGGGCAAATGTTTTACCAGTTTCTTCACATCCGACAATACCTGATGGCGTACGATATTGTCTTCAATCGTTCCGTCGCAAAGTTTGATGTTATTGAATAGATCAACTTCCACTTCATCATTGGACACAGTATTTTCACTGCGTTCCTGACGGAAGTTGTCAATGATCAGGTTGTGTGCAATACGTGTAATCCATGCCTTAAACTTGCCGTTTTCTGTATAACGACCTTGTTTAATAGTCATAATCACTTTGACAAAAGTCTCTTGAAAGATATCTTCTGTCAACTCTTTATTGCGGACTATAAAGTAAATATAGGAATGGATACTACTTTTATGACGGTTCAACAACACATCAAATGCAGCATTATTACCTTGCGCATAAAGGACAACCAGTTCTTCGTCGGTCATCGATTTTAAAGTCTTCATTACTTCTATGTTTTATAGTTTCTTTGAGTAATGTTTATGCTATAGGCAACGAGGTTTTAAATGTTAGACAATTTTGTTTTCGAAAACAAAAGAACAAAAAGTATTTTAAACAGACAAATATTTCTGTTATTTTTATACAAAAATGTCCCCTGCCTGTACATTTTATGTACAAACAGGGGACATTTGCTAACAAACTATATATTTAGAACTTATAACCCAAAGTTAAAGCGACCTGTGTTGTTTTAGTCTTTAATGAGGCGGGATCGGATTTAACGACAATACCCTCATCCAGCAACTTATCAATATCACTTATTCCTGCCTGATATGTACTGGGAAAAGCATACCCGTCTTCTTTATATACACGATAAACGCAAGCCAAATCCATATAGAAATTTGGAGTAAAACGATATCCCAGACCAACAGAATAGGAATTTGTACCTTTATCAACTGTATAGCTAGGAATAGTACCCACGATACCTATAGCATCGACTTCAAATTCCCCCTTCTCATTCTTCGGCGGAATTCCATCTTTTACATGCTGCTTCATCGGAGATGTTTTCCATAAGGTACCGGCACGAACAGAAAACTGGGGAGTAATCTTATATTCAGCGCCGACCTTCAAAGTTCCGGACATTCCAAAATCTTTTTTAACATCTTCAGTAGTGCGTAACTCATAACCATCCACGTCATTCAACACCATCCTCTTGTAATTCGTCAATTCATAATCGGCACTAATCAGGAAATTCTGTCCGACACCAGCAATACTAAAGATCCAACGATCCGGAGTACGAAGACGATAATCACCAGACTGATAATCAGGCGTATTTTGTGTATTCCAGTCTTGATTATTAATGGTTGTCCCAGCTGTTCCGTGAAAATAATCCGTCATTTTATACCATGTCGGAGAATTATATGCCACACCCACACGCAGAAAATCTACCGGACGAACGATCGCCCCAATATTGAATGCATAGCCCGTACCATCAGTAGACAATCCATTATCCAACCGTAACTGGCTGTTTTGAGTAAAGTCTTCCGTATATTCCGTACTAAGAGTATAATCCAAATCTGTTATCGCAACCGTTGCTCCCAAGAAAAAGCGATCGGAGATATTGGTTGCAAAAGAAATGTTATATTGCCCTATTGAACCTTTTTCATTCACTAGCAGATTAACGTTCTGAGGACTATAATTAAGCCATTCTCCATCTTTTTCATGCCCGAATGCAGAATGGTATTCCTTATTGTTTCCAGCATAATTATCTACGAAACCGGCGTCAAAACCTAAAATTCCCAGCCATGAGATACTGCTGTCAAAATAAGGATCATAATTTTTATCACCATATCTAAGATCATTTTTATCTGTGCCATACAATAAATCAGCCACATAATCAGCGACTGAATAAGCCTGGGCACCATTCATCCGGTAAGAACGGTTAAAATCCTTTACCCGGTTATAAGAAAGTCCGATATTCCAACCGACAATTCCTTCATCATTTCCTGTCGGAAAGTAACCGACATAAGCAATATTGTCAAAGTTAAACCTTGTCTTACTTTTATCTACGCTTGTGCCGTTCCAATCGGAATTCGTTTTCGCAGACGATAGACTTATCGTAGTAACAACTTCAGAACTACGATATATCCCCAATCCGGCAGGATTGGTAGACATAGACGATATATCCCCACCTAATGCACCAAAAGCACCACTCATTCCCAAGTAACGGGCCGTCCCGTTCAATTCATTTCGTGACATTTTGTACGCATCCATCTCACCTTGTGCATATGCAATACCTCCGGCTAAAAAAAACGCCGATATAAATAAGCACGTTATTCTTTTCATCGTTTCTGTTATTTCTTATACATTAAAATATATAAGGGCAAGTAAATACCAGCCCTTACATTATACCAATTCTCTTTTTCTATTATCTGCGACCACCAGAACGGCCACCGCCTCCTCCGCCACCGCTTGAACGGCTGCTACTGCTACCTCCGCTACTGAATCCGGAACTACGGCTACTGCTGCTGCTACTTCTGGCAGGAGCAGAATAGGTACTCTGGCTTCTGGAAGGAGAAGTGCTGTAACTTGAGCGGGAAGAACTACTGCTACTTCTGGCAGGAGCTGAGTAAGATCCTGATGAAGAACGAGTGCTTGAACCGCTGTATTCACTTCTGCGGGTAGTTGTACTTGGACGGGTACGTACGGTTGCATCCGACTGTACACGACCGGAAGAAGTACCTCCGCTAGAACGCAAACTACTACTTCTTGTCGTTGATTCCCCTCTTACTGAAGACGAAGAAGAGGAACGCGTTGAATAACGATCAGAACTTCTGGCACTGGACGAACGATTACTTTCGCTTCTCAATGATGTCGCGCGAGTCGACGAATTTCTGTTAGATGAATACCGGTTACTGCTTACCCCATTATTATTATACCTGCTTGAAGAGCTTCTTCCTGAAGTATAACGGCTTGACGTCGAACGTCCGGATGACCTATAACTATAGGGATTATAGTAATTATGATGGTGATGGTGTCCCCAATAGCCGCCACCATAGTAGCCGCCGCCGTAATAACCACCGCCCCAATAACCGCCGTACCAAGGACTGCTCCAACCTGCATAGAAGCCACCCCAGCCCCAGCCGAATCCCCAACGAGGGCCATACCAGGATGAGTAAGTCCACCAGGGGCTATAACTATACCACGGATCATACCAGTTATAATACCACGGAGAGTTCCAGCCATACCAGCCTCCCCAGCTATTACCCATGTTGATATTTACATTTACATTCGTATTACCGTCGGAGTAATCCGTATCATAACCATAGCTGTAATAACCGTCGCTCAGATACAGATCCACCTGGTCTGCACCGGCAATCGTGATCTTACTCGGAGAATGATAACGTACGATACGTTCGGTATATTCGGTATCCGAACGACGTTCCGATTTCTTCGTTACCTTCTGATTGTTATCCGGTAACTCTTCGATATAAGTACCGTCCTCATCATCCAGATCCTCGTTATAAGGTTCCTCAACGTCGACAGATGTATATCGTCTATTGTATTCATCCACATCCCTATCTTTAACGAGCGTCGGTTGTGAATCCGATGCCGAAGCCAATACGATTGCAGATGAAGAATCCTTTGCATCTTCTTTTTTGGATTGTATAACCTTCTCTTCTGTCTTTTCTTTCTTTTTTTCTTTACTTGAAGAGAAATACACATCATCAAAGAACTCCTCCTGGGCTGCGGCACTGAAGCCGACCAGAAGCATCACCACTAAAGATGTTAATTTCATGGGTTTCATATTCGTTTCTCCTCTACATTAATATATTTATTCTACTGTTTAGACTCTGTTTCCATCGCCAGGGTTTAAATGCGCACTCTTAATAACTCTAAAAATCTCGCATTCTATATACAAATATAACGCGTTCCCAATAAGAACCAAGCATTTATATATACTTTAACTTTAATATTTATCCTAACATTGGGTTCTCATTAGGTAAGATGCCGTTTGGTCTACAAACGCTGCATCTTCAGGAAACGTTTACATTACTAACCTCCACAAATTCATTCGATTCAGTGAAATTGAAAATGAAACCAAACCCTTCTGCCTAAACGACTAAGAATAAACACATTAAACGACATCATGAAATTACTTTGTAAGAAGGTTAGAAATTTCCTCTTTAATATAGAAAGAACTATATATAAAGATATATAAGACATCTGATTTTTTTATTTTTTTTTATCACCCAACTCCCCCTTTCGTACTTAAAGCTTATGACTTTTGTTTTCAAAAGTCCCTTATTTCATCATCAAAAGTCCCTACTTCTATTTTCAAAACCCATGACCTGTTCTCCCCTTGCCGATACGGAGAGAACAGGCTATTAGCAGGTTGATTGTTTTTAGGCAACTGTTTGATTTTTTTCCAAAGATAAATCGTATATTTGTCCTTTGGTTTAAAACCTTGTAAACTGTATATTAACAAGATTAATTCTATTTGTAAATGGGAAGAGTATTAGTTATTGGTGCAGGGGGCGTAAGTACCGTTGCTGTTAAAAAGATCGCGATGAACGCTGATGTTTTTACCGATATCATGGTAGCCAGCCGCACGAAAAGCAAGTGCGACCAGATTGCTGCCGATATCAAGAACGTGAAGGTGAAGACAGCACAGGTCAATGCGGACAACGTGGACGAGCTCGTTGCATTATTTAATGACTTCAAGCCTGAGTTGGTTGTCAACCTGGCTTTACCTTATCAGGACCTCTCCATCATGGACGCCTGTCTGGCTTACGGTGTCAGCTACCTCGACACCGCCAACTACGAACCGCTGGACGAAGCGAAATATGAATATAGCTGGCAATGGGCCTATAAAGACCGTTTTGAAAAAGCAGGGCTGACAGCGATTCTGGGATGCGGATTCGATCCGGGCGTAACAGGGGTATATACAGCTTATGCAGCGAAACATCATTTCGACGAAATCCAGTATCTGGACATCGTCGACTGCAACGCAGGCGATCATCACAAAGCATTCGCTACGAACTTCAATCCGGAAATCAACATTCGTGAAATTACCCAGCGTGGTAAATATTTTGAAGACGGAGAATGGAAAGATACAGATCCGCTGTCGGTACACAAGCCGCTGAACTATCCGAATGTAGGTCCGCGCGAATCATACCTGATGTATCACGAAGAACTGGAGAGTCTGACAAAGAACTTCCCGACCCTCAAACGCGCCCGTTTCTGGATGACGTTCGGACAGGAATATCTGACTCATTTACGTGTAATACAGAATATCGGCATGTCACGCATCGACCCGATCATGTACAATGGACAGGAGATCGTCCCGATCCAGTTCCTGAAAGCTGTACTGCCTAACCCGGGCGATCTGGGTGAAAACTATACGGGTGAGACTTCGATCGGTTGCCGTATCCGTGGTATCAAGGATGGAAAAGAACAGACCTACTATGTCTACAACAACTGCAGCCACGAAGCAGCCTACAAAGAGACAGGTGCCCAGGGTGTAAGTTATACGACAGGCGTTCCCGCCATGATCGGCGCCAAACTCTTTATGCAGGGAATATGGAAAAAGCCGGGTGTATGGAACGTGGAAGAATTTAACCCCGATCCGTTCATGAAGGAACTGAACGAGCAGGGCTTACCCTGGCACGAAATGTTTAATGTAGATCTGGAATTATAATATGGCATTACAAGTAGGAGACAAAGCCCCCGAAGTACTGGGGATTGATCAGAACGGAAATGAAATAAAACTCAGCGATTTCAAAGGAAAGAAGTTAGCTCTTTACTTTTACCCGAAAGATAACACCAGCGGTTGTACGGCAGAGGCCTGCAGCCTGCGTGACGGTTACCAGGAACTACAGGCAGCCGGTTATGAAGTGGTCGGGGTAAGTAAAGACAGTGCAAAATCCCATCAGGGATTTATTGCGAAACAGAATCTGCCTTTCAACCTGATTGCTGATACGGACACAGCCCTGCAACAAGCCTTTGGCGTATGGGCAGAAAAAAAACTGTACGGACGTTCATACATGGGGACTCTCCGTACCACCTTTATTATCAACGAAGACGGTGTCATCGAAAAGATAATCGGTCCGAAAGAGGTGAAGACGAAAGACCATGCTAATCAAATCCTTAATTCATAAAAGGGATGGCAAAAGAAGACAATTTATTCGAAGAGGGAAAAACCCCGGAAGGTAAACCGGCTGTGAATGCCGACAAGTTAAAAGCATTGCGCGCTGCAATGGACAAGATTGAGAAGAACTACGGAAAAGGTTCTATCATGAAGTTGGGTGACGAAAGTATAGAAGCAATCGAAGTGGTTCCGACCGGTTCCATCGCACTGAACGCCGCTTTAGGCGTCGGCGGTTATCCGAAAGGACGCGTTATCGAAATATACGGACCGGAATCTTCCGGTAAGACAACCCTGGCAATCCACGCAATTGCCGAAGCACAAAAAGCGGGTGGTATCGCAGCATTTATCGATGCAGAGCATGCATTCGACCGTTTCTATGCTGAAAAACTGGGTGTCGATGTGGAAAACTTATGGATCTCGCAGCCGGACAACGGCGAACAGGCTTTGGAAATTGCCGAACAGCTGATCCGTTCGTCTGCCGTAGATATTATCGTTATCGACTCTGTTGCGGCATTGACACCGAAAGCAGAAATCGAAGGCGATATGGGCGACAGCAAGATGGGATTGCAGGCTCGTTTAATGTCACAGGCACTGCGTAAACTGACCGGTGCAATCAATAAGACAAACACGACTTGTGTCTTTATCAACCAGTTGCGTGATAAGATCGGCGTTTGCACTGAAGTTCTATGCTTCCGTACGTCTGGATATCCGTAAGATCGGAACATTGAAGGATGGCGACGAAGTGAAAGGTAATCAGGTTCGCGTGAAAGTGGTGAAGAATAAAGTGGCACCTCCTTTCCGTAAAGCTGAATTCGATATCATGTTTGGCGAAGGTATTTCCAAGGCCGGAGAGATCATCGACCTGGGAGCAGATCTGAACATCATCAAGAAGAGTGGTTCGTGGTACAGTTACAACGATACAAAACTGGGACAGGGACGCGATGCTGCAAAACAATGCGTCAATGATAATCCTGAACTGGCTGAAGAGTTATCCGGATTGATATTTGAAGCACTGAAAGGATAAGCTACGCAGATTATCAGAAAGCTATTACCGGACGCAGATTACGCAGAAAACGCAGACTTTCGCAGATTTATTTTTTTAACAAGTCTGCGAGATTCTGCGCTTCGTCTGCGTATTCTGCGTTCCCTAATATCAACTTTTGACACAGTCTTTATTTAATTATCTTCCTATCATGACAAACAAAGACAAATATCGCCTCCTGTGCAGTAATGAAAGCAGCCTGCCGCTTTTTTCACGGGACTGGTGGTTGAATGCAGCTTGTGGCGAAACAAAATGGGATGTCTTGCTGGCAGAAGAGAAAGGGAAGATACGTGCCGCCATGCCTCTTTACATTCCCCATGAGGGAGTCGTATCGATGCCTGTTTATACGCAAACAATGGGCCCCTGGTTTACTCCGGAACCCAAAGATGCCAAATATACCCGGACATTGGGACAACGCCAGGCGATATGCAAAGAATTTATCGACATCCTAAAGGCGTATCCCCATTTCCTGCAAAACTTCAATTACAGAATAACAGATTGGTTGCCTTTTTACTGGGAGGGATATAAACAAACGACACGGTATACTTACCTGTTGAATAATATACAGGATGAAAACCTTCTTTGGGAAAATATGAGTCCCAATATCCGGCGGAACATAACAAAAGCAAAAGAGAAGTTTCTCATCACAACCCGGAAAGGAATATCCGTAGATGATTTTCTAAAGATACAATCATTGACTTTCGAACGCCAGCACCTCTCTCCTCCTAAAAAAAAGGATACCCTGATACGACTCATCTCAGCCTGCCGCCAACGGAACCAGGGTGATTTATGGGGAGCGTATGACGATAAAGGGAATTTGCATGCAGTAGCTTTCATTGCCTGGCAGGAAAGTTCCGCTTATTACCTGGCAGGAGGTGGCGATCCGGCCTTAAGAGCTTCCGGAGCACATAGCCTGCTTCTTTGGGATTGTATCCGTTATACTTCTCGTCACACGGTATTGTTCGACTTCGAAGGTTCGATGATCCCCGGAGTAGAACGCTTCTTTCGTGAATTCGGAGCAATTCAAACCCCTTTCTTTACAATAACCAAAGGAAATCTCAGTTTATTATATAGAGTTTGGCTAAAGATAAAAGAACGGATATGAACAATCATGCTATACATTACATAATACGTTTCCTTCTCGGAGAAGATATTTCCGAAGAAATTGTAGCTGCTATCGGATATACGAATAACAGCAAACATTTTGAACGTTACAGTATCGTAATCATACCGTCCGGCTTTTTCACCAACCATACATACGGGACGACTTCTTCTCTTCCGGAATTGCCGTTACAGGAGATCGAAGGTACTCCTCTCCTATTCGGTTCTCCCCTTGTCGAACAAGTAGGCGGCACACTGGTCATTCATGCAGACATTATTGCCAGCACCTACTTTCTTATAACCCGTTATGAGGAAATTATACAACGCAATATAAGAGATGAACACGGACGTTTTCCAGGAAAGATGTCTCTACCCTACCGGGCAGGATTTCTACACCGCCCGATCGTGGATGAATATCGTCTGCTCTTACGCAAATGGTTGCAGCAATACGGGCTCTGCCTACCGGAAGTAAAGAAAGAGATACAACATATCTGGTTGACACACGACCTGGACGCTCCCACTCTTTACCGCACATGGAAAGGACTTATCCGTTCGATACGGGATAAAAGAGGGCTTATTTCATCCATACAAGGGAAGTTGGGTCCCGTGGAAAATGATCCGTATTACACATTCCCGTGGATATTCGAGCAAAATAATTTATTACGGGAACAAACAGGCAAAGAGATCTGCCAGGCGATTCTTTTCATCCGCAGCGGGGGCAAATGCAAACAAGATAAACCCCATTATAGCCTGCACAGTAAAGATATATCTCAACTGATAGAGTCTGTCTTGTCCAATGATATGAAAATCGGCCTGCACAGTAGTTATCAAGCCGGTAAATCTCCTTCTCTGATAAAAAAAGAAAAGACAATACTTGAAGAGAATACGGGCAAAAGTATCCGTCTGAACCGCCACCATTTTCTTTCCAGCCGTGAACCGGAAGACATGACACATTTGGAAGCTGCCGGTATAACGGATGATTTTACAATGGGGTATGCAGATGTGGCCGGATTCAGGTTAGGCACCAGTTATCCGGTACGCTGGATAAATCCGGTTACCCGGCGTCTCTCTTCCATTTTACAGCATCCGCTCACTATCATGGATTGTTCTTTAGAAGAAAAAAAATATATGGGATTAAGTTATGAAGAGGCACAGGCATATAGCCTGAATCTTATTGAACAAGTAAAAAACGTAGGTGGAGAACTGACTCTTCTATGGCATAACACCAGTGCCATGGAAAACTCCGGTAGTTATTTACGTAAACTTTATAGCCATTTATTAAACGAACTCGCAAAAAAATGAAAATTGTTACTATTGTCGGAGCTAGGCCTCAGTTTGTTAAAGCAGCCATGGTGAGCCGGGCAATCCTTGAATACAACAAAAATAATGATACACGGTATGAAGAACTGCTTCTCCATACGGGACAGCATTACGATACAAACATGAGCGACATTTTTTTCAAAAGCATGGGAATCCCTCAACCTGTCTGGCAATTGCAATGCGGAAACGGGACACACGGAGAGATGACCGGTCGTATGCTCATTGAAATAGAAAAAATATTACAGGACACGCTACCCGATTATGTATTGGTCTACGGCGATACAAACTCAACACTGGCTGGTGCATTAGCGGCATCCAAACTGCATATACCGGTAGTTCATGTGGAAGCCGGCCTCCGTAGTTTCAATAAACAGATGCCGGAAGAGATCAACCGTATACTGACCGACCATATGGCAACGTTATTGTGCTGTCCGACTTTTGCTGCCGTCAGACATTTGGCCAGCGAAGGAATACAGCAGGGAGTCCACCATGTCGGGGATGTGATGTACGATGCGGCATTAACCTTCGGCAAATTGGCAGACAGTACATCAGACATACTCGACCGCCTGGACCTGACCAGCAAACAGTTCAGGCTTTGTACGGTACACAGGGCTGAAAACACAGACATCCCGGAACGGATATCCGGAATTGTCAATGCGATAAAGGAAATATCTTCTCATTCCTGCCCGACTGTTCTACCTCTCCATCCCCGTACACGAAACTGCCTGGAAAAATTCGGACTGTTCGAATCACTCGAAAGTCAGGAAGGAATACTGATCATTCCTCCGATAAGTTTTCTCGATATGGTCATGCTGGAAAAACATGCTGCCACAATCCTGACAGATTCGGGAGGCGTACAGAAAGAAGCCTACTTCCATCATACCCCTTGCATAACACTGCGGGATGAGACAGAATGGGTAGAGACTGTCGAAGCTGGTTGGAATCAGATTGCCGGATATAAAAAAGAAAATATCCTGTATTGCCTCGGCAATCAACCGGAAAGAAAAGAAATTCAGGAATACGGAACCGGAAATGCTTCTAAAAATATCATTGATTTGTTATGAAGAAAATACTGATTATTTGCGACCTTTTCCCACCTGCTTTTGGTCCGCGTATGGGATATTTATGCAAATACCTACGGAATTACGGGTGGGAGCCTGTTGTTCTGGCTGAACACGTTGAACAAAACACATTTACATTCCTGGCTAATAAATGCGAGGTCACCCATATCAATTTCTATACGGCCAAAAACAAAATCATCAGAAAACTACAATGGGCCTGTATACTTCTTTTCGATCTTCTTTGGGGATATAAAGATGTACGGATGTATCGGGAAGCTCAAAAATTAATCAGGAAGAATAAATTCGAACTGGTATTATGCAGTAGTTTCAGAAGTTTTCCTTTACCTGCAGCACAACGTATCGCCCATACATATAAATTACCTCTAGTCGTCGATTTAAGGGATATCATCGAACAATTTACCGGAGATGAATTTATGTCACATCGTTTACCGGATATCTTCGGATTAAATAAATTGTACATTTCGATCTTCAAAACGAAAAGTCTTCGCGAACGAAACCAGGCCTTGAAAATGGCTGATTTTGTCACGACAGTCTCGCCCTGGCATGTGGAAACGCTAAAGCAATATAATCCGAATGTCGGACTCATTTATAATGGATTCGATCCTGAATTATTTTATCCGGAACAAAAAAAGACAGACAAATTCATCATTACATATACCGGCAGGTTGATGAGTACAGCCATGCGCGATCCGGGATTATTATTGGAGGCATTAAAAATACTATCGGATAAAAATATCATCAACGACCAGATATGCCGTGTTTACTGGTATGTCGATTCGGCTTCGCAAAAACTAATTACTGCTGAAGCTGATAAAGCCGGTGTATCGTCTTTCATGGATTTTAAAGGATATGTACAAGCTACGGAAATACCATCTGTACTTAATAATAGTTCCGTCTTACTTTTGCTTGCCAACCGTTCGAAAGAGAAAGGCCCGAAAGGAATTATGACAACAAAATTCTTTGAGTCGCTTGCGGTTGAAAAACCAATTCTTTGTGTCCGCAGTGACGAAAGTTATCTGGAATCGGCTCTCCAAGAGTCAAAAGCCGGTATAGCAGCACGTCATGTAGAAGAAGCCTGTCGCTTTCTGGAAGATTGCTTTACGGAGTGGAAAGAAAAAGGATATACGACTTCGCAGACCGATAAAAAAGTATTGAGAAATTATTCCCGTAAAGAACAGGCTGGACAGTTTTCTGAAATTTTTGAAACCGTAATCATCCGATAAAATGTTATCCATATTAATTCCAACATATAATGCGATATGCACAGAATTGGTCGCTCGAATACATGCGGAAGCAACCAGGTTAGATATTCCTTTCGAAATTTTGGTAGCCGACGATGGTTCCCGATCTGAAATAGATGAAATAAACCGGCATATAGCAACACTGAGTAACTGTTGTTATTTTCCGGCAACAGAAAACATCGGACCGGCACGCCTTCGGAACAGGCTGGCAGACCAAGCTAAATATCAATACATTTTATTTTTAGATACGGATGTTTTGCCTGTTCACCCGACTTTTCTCGCAGATTATTTACAGGAGGCAATACAAGGAGGTGTCGTTTGCGGCGGCTTCTGCTACCAGCGTGGGAAACCGTCAGCACAACATGCCTTACGCTATTATTACGGTATTCATGTCGAAGAAAAAACAGCAGCAGAAAGAAACCGTCATCCTTATGCACAATTTATATCGATGAGTTTCCTGGCCGATCGTAGTGTATTCAAACAGGTCCGCTTTGATGAAGCCATGCACATCGGATATGAAGATACTTACTTCGGCATACTGCTGGAACAAAAACATATACCTCTTCACCACATCGATAATCCGGTATATCACCTCAGTAAAGAGCCTTCCAGGGAATACCTGAGAAAAATACGTAATGCAATCGACATCCTTTCCCGGAATATAGAGAAACAACGAACCCATGTACGCCTTCTTCAATGGTATACCAAACTAGAGCGATACGGGCTAACCGGATTTGTGGCCCGGATTTTCCAGATCACCCAATCTGCTATCGAGAAAAATCTGACAGGGGAAAAGCCCTCGCTCAAACTGTTCGCCTTTTATAAACTGGGGTATTTATGCCGGATCAGAAGAAACAGTATATCCGAATAAGTCATTTCTAAACTTTCGTTCGGAGGTAATATCATATCATTTAGGGACATATAATTGAATGAAAATCAATCCCCGCTTAAACTCTTTCTGTAATTTCCAATCAGCATGAAGAGTCTTGATAGATTCGTCATTCCAATTATAAATATTTGTATATATTATGTACTGGCTCTTATCCAGGTTCAAAGATGAAAAAGAACGGTTATCCGTATTTGCTTCCGTATCTGAAAAGAAAGAATCCAGAGGGAACGAAGCGGAGACATCATTCACGTCTATCCCCTGTTCTTCTATATATGCAATCATTTCCTGCCGTAACGAATAGTACGGAAGATGACAAAGAACACTATCCCATGCTTTAGACATTCTTTCGGAATAAACCCAAAAGTTTCCACTGACCAGTACCAGTATCATACTGATAAAAATAACCCTAATTTTCTTTGTCTCATAAATTTTCGACAAAAGCTGGCCGGTAATCAACGCTAACAAAATATATAATACGATAAAGTAGCGGTCACCAAAAGGATTCGTCACGGGTATTGTCACCAGAGACATGGTGAACAGCACACTCAGGTAAATAATACTCAAGCGGGAATGAATGACAAATGAGATAAAATTCTTTATACCCATCTTGATTACAGCCACAAACAAAAGTATCCAGACAACGATCCTGCCCGAATCGAGCATTCGTATTGCCAAACTCGCTATATTCTTAATTATATGATTCAGGCTTGCCAATTCACGATGCTCCTGATATTCAAAACCCGGCTGATACAGAAAATACCCGGTTTCCAGTTTTCTGTAAAGAAACCATGCACCCAAAGCCAGCAAAACCGGAATAAAAGATGGGAAAACATAGAAAAACGCATCTTTGAAAGATTTTTTATCGATTACTTTCGAGATGACTAAATAACCCAGTCCTAACCCGGCACAAACAACAAGTCCCCGGATACTAACCATTCCCAGGCAAAAAGCAGACAACGCCAGCCAGCCTCTCTTATTCTCCAGAAGCAGATTGATGCTTAACAATGCAAAAAAACACATAATAACATCAGGCGAAATAAGTATCAGTTGGGTAGAAAGCGTAGGCTCCAATAATACCAGCAAGAAGATATAGGGAGTATATTTCGTATTCAATTTTTCACACAAACGATAAACCTGCCAGATGACACCCAATGAAAATAAGGTTACAGACAAATGGGCAATCAACAGATTTTTGCCAAACAGGGACCATAATGCGGCCAAATACATATGAGCCAAAGGAGGTTCCGATACATAGTCAGGCGGATAAACAAAAGAAAGAAAGCCATATTCCAACAAGTAACTGGCCGGCTTGGAATAACCGGCTATATTATCCCAGAAAAAACAATTATCCAATGTAAAGAACTTCAGTACCAGAAAAACGACAAGTACAATGTATTTAACCATACGATTTATTTATTCAGTTTATCTTTTGATGACCACCGGATTCTATCTCTTGCAGGAAACGAATCCCGGCTTTTACATAATCTCTTTGCAGATCCTCCGGCTTCAGAATAAGATCGTTCCATTGAAGCAAATCGATATCGATAGGGATAACTCCGGTTGCATTCCCCTCAGGCGTACGTCGTAACTGCCGCTCTATTTGTTTCAAACGATAATTAACCTCATCCGGCCCTTCTTCCGTAAATGCAATTGCAACCTGATTCAGAAAATGACCGGAACAGGATATGTTTATAGGAACTGTGTAAACCGGAACAGAAAAACTGATGGAAACAAAACTACTATCCAGCAGATGGCCCGCATCTGCAATATTCCTTTCCTGGTCCGTATTTGACCCCAAACTTAATATAATTCTATTTGTCATACTAATTTTCATTCCTTACTGAATACAAAACTAAAAAAAATACCAATTAATAGGTATTGGTCATCTAAGTATTTCACTATAACTTTGCACAAGAATTTAAGAAAAATGAGATTATCGGAGCTTCACACTGGCGAGAAGGGTGTTATTGTAAAAGTAATGGGGCGCGGAGCTTTCCGTAAGCGCATTATTGAAATGGGATTCATAAGAGGGAAAGAAGTGGATGTTATACAAAATGCTCCGCTCAAAGACCCTATTCATTATCGTGTAATGGGATATGACGTCTCTTTACGGCGGAACGATGCTGCAATGATCGAAGTGGTCAGTTCTGCAGAGTTTGCCAAGGCTCAGATATCCCAGCAAAATGAAACCCGTTCCGCAGACTCTTATACATTACCCTCTACTGAAGATTTACAGGCAATCGCTATACATCAGGGAAAAACGATCAACGTCGCTTTGGTAGGAAATCCTAATTGTGGCAAAACATCCCTCTTCAACTTCGCTTCCGGAGCACATGAACATGTGGGCAACTACAGCGGAGTAACCGTCGATGCCAAAGAGGGTACTTTTCAGCAAGACGGTTATACATTCCGTATTGTAGATTTACCCGGAACTTATTCTTTATCCACTTATACACCGGAAGAGTTGTATGTCCGCAAACATCTCAGTGAAGAGCAACCGGATGTGGTGATCAATGTTATCGACGCATCCAACCTGGAAAGAAATCTGTATCTGACTTGCCAACTCATTGACATGGATATCCGGTCTGTCATCGCATTGAATATGTACGACGAATTGGAGCGATCAGGTAATAAATTCGACCATAACTCTCTATCCCAGATGATCGGAACCCCTATTGTTCCGACTATCAGTAGAACCGGTTTCGGTATTGAAGAACTGTTTAAACGGGTCATAAAAGTATACGAGGAAGAAGATCCTGTAATCCGTCATATCCATATAAATTATGGAGAAGTTCTGGAAAAAGGAATTAAAAATGTCAGAAATGCGATAAAACAAAATGGGAATGTAGCAAAAAGCCTTTCCAAACGTTATTTGTCCATCAAGTTACTGGAGGGAGACCCGGAAATAGAAAAATTCATCCAAACATTACCTGGTTCCGATACAATCCTGGAAGAACGGGACAGGAATGTTGTCCAAATAGAAGAATTATTACTGGAGGATTCCGAAACAGCATTCACAAATGCCCGTTATGGGTTTATCTCCGGTGCATTGAGAGAGACCTACGAACAAAATAAAATAAAAGAAGCGACCAGTACGCAGATCATCGATTTATTCGTCACCCATAAAGTGTTGGGATTTCCAATATTCATCCTTTTTATGTGGATCATGTTCGAAGCGACATTCCGTTTGGGTGCATACCCTATGGAATGGATTGAAGACCTGGTTGGCTGGATCGGAAATTTTGTACGGGGTACTATGAGCGAAGGCCCGCTAAAGGATTTGCTTGTCGATGGTATTATAGGTGGAGTCGGCGGTGTTATTGTCTTCCTTCCTAACATCTTGATATTGTACTTGTTCATTTCATTCATGGAAGACTCCGGATATATGGCACGTGCCGCTTTTATCATGGATAAGATTATGCATAAAATGGGGCTTCATGGTAAATCTTTCATACCTCTGGTAATGGGATTCGGTTGTAATGTTCCAGCTATTATGGCATCCCGTACAATCGAAAGCCGCAATAGCCGGATGATCACTATGCTGATCAATCCGTTAATGAGTTGCAGTGCACGTTTACCGGTTTATGTCCTGCTTGCCGGGGCATTCTTCCCGAATAATGCAAGTTTTATACTCTTGTCATTATATGTTTGCGGAATTTTACTGGCTGTTATTATGGCACGGCTATTCAAGCGTTTTCTATTTAATGAAGAAGATGTTCCTTTTGTTATGGAACTCCCTCCCTACCGTATGCCGACAGGAAAGTCGATCATGATCCATATGTGGGAGAAAGCCAAGCAGTATTTGCACAAAATGGGGGGCGTCATTTTAGTGGCTTCCATCATTATCTGGTTCTTAGGATATTTCCCCCGTCACAGCGAGATGGGAGACGCATTTGACCAGCAAATCGCAGAAGTAGAAAATGCAGAACTGGATTCCAAAGAAAAAACGGAAACAATTGCAGAGTTAGAACGGTTAAAGAATATGGAGCATCAAAGAAACTCATATATCGGTACAATAGGACAGACCATTCAGCCGGTTCTTAGTCCGTTAGGATTCGACTGGAAAATGAGCGTCAGCCTGTTAACTGGCATGGCAGCCAAAGAGGTTGTTGTCAGTACTTTGAGTGTGCTATACACTGGTGAAGAAGAAGACGCCCAAGCCTTATCCGAGCGCATAAAACAGGATCTGGATGAAGAAGGAAATCCGGTCTTTACGCCTCTTATCGCTTTGAGTCTGATGTTATTTGTCCTTATCTATTTCCCATGTATTGCAACGATCTCAGCCATCGTCAATGAGTCGGGATCGTGGAAATGGGGAATATTTGTGATTGTATATACATGTGTTTTAGCATGGATCGTCTCGTTCGTGGTTTATCAGACAGGGAGTTTGTTTATTAATTTATTGAATTAAAAAATCTTTGATTATGTGGCAGGAAATGACAATATGGCTAATTGGCATAGTAGTCCTTTTTTATATTGGAAAAAAATATTATAATATTTTTTTCCAATATAAAAAAGGAAAGGATTGCGGTTGTTCCTGTAAAGGATGTAGTTTAAAAAGCAAAAAAACACATCAAGCCAAATACAACAAATCATCCTTATATCACTAAAAACAATAACTTAATCTACTGTTAACCAACGCTATACAACAAAGAAAAACAAAACTATATGTACTCCTGTTGTTAAAATAACATACAATTAAAACTTAATTTTTCTATGAACACTAATGAACAAATTTATTATTACCTTTGTACTATAAGTTTATCACAAAGAGTTATAGGAATTATTTATGAAAAAAAAGAAGATAGGTTTCATATCAGACAATATGCCATGGGATAAAAGAACATGGTCTGGTACAAAATCTAAAATCTATGAACAAATTAGTAAATGTAATGTTGAAGTTATCTGGATTCCAGTTAAATTCAATTTTCTCACACATATATATAAAATATGTTTATTTCTAATTACCAGACTTTTAAAAAAAAGATATTCGATAATACACACTACTTTCGTTGCCAAACAACTATCCAGATCCATTGATAAGTCACTTTTGGAATCTGTCGATTTGATATTTGCCGTATCCGGATCTCAATACTTATATAAACTAGAAACAACAAAACCTATTATTTATTTAGCTGATGCGACATTTACATTATTATATAATTACTATGATAGAGTAAGTAATTTTCTTCCATTCAATGTCAAACAGGGAAACCTGATAGAACTAACAGCCTTGAACAAAGCATCAAAAATCATAGCTAGTTCCGATTGGTGTAAGGCTTCTATTGAAAATGATTATGGGATCAATCCAAATAAAGTTTATGTAATTGAATTTGGAGCGAATGTCGATGAAAAAGATATTAAAAACAATATTGTTACCCCTAAAAAAGAATCAAACAGCATGTTAAATATCCTTTTTTTAGCTGTCGAATGGAAACGTAAAGGAGGGGAAATTGCCATAGACTGTGTGAAACGCCTGAATGAGATGAGAATACCCACAAAATTATATATAGTCGGTACAGATGTTCCTATTCACCACAAAAATGAATCATTTATAGAATCAATCGGATTTCTAAATAAAAACAAGGAAAATGAATATTGTCAATTTATTAAAATAATAAAACAATGCGACATATTATTACTTCCCACTAAAGCAGAATGTGCAGGTATTGCTTTTTGCGAAGCATCCGCATACCAACTTCCCATATTCACTTATGATACTGGAGGAATACCCAATTACGTAGAAAACGGAATTAATGGATACAGATTACCTCTATCATGTACTGGTGAGGATTTTGCGCAAAAAATAAAAACGGTAGTAGAACAAAATAAACTCCCCTCACTGAAAGATGGATGTAATCACCTGTACAACAACAAATTAAACTGGGAACACTGGCGTTTAATTTTTGAGAAAACTTTTTTAAACAAAATATAAGTTTTTACTACAACAAAAACATATATATTTCGTTTTATCACTGATAGAACAATAAAATACAGATTATTATGATTGCATTTATAATTCAAGCACGAGTTGGTTCTACTCGATTACCGAATAAAATATTGTTACCATTTTATAAAGAAAAATCTATCTTAGAATTACTGGTAGAGAAATTGTCTTCATTTTCTGGAATACCTATTATTATAGCAGCACCGGCTAATTCAGAAAACGATGTATTAGAAACAGTACTCAAAGATAAAAATACACATATTTTCAGAGGATGCGAAAATGATGTATTAGATAGGTTTGTTCAGGCTGCTCAATATTACGGTGTAGACAAAATTATCAGAATATGCTCTGATAATCCTTTTTTAGAAAAAAACTCCATCAATTTGTTAGTTCAAGAAGCCAAACGAACAAATGCCGATTATATAAGCTTTAATATCAACGGAAAACCTTCTATTAAAACACATTTTGGATTTTGGACAGAGTTTGTCACACTAAAAGCTTTATTACAAATACAAGCAATGACAAATGAGTCATTATATCACGAACATGTTACTAATTACATATATACTCATCCTGAAAATTTTAATATAAAATGGCTACAAGGACCTGATGAATTAAACGGAAGAACAGATATTAGATTGACCATAGATACTGAAAAAGATTTCAGAACTATACAAAAAATTTATACAAGTCTTACAGATCCTGCTAATATTACAATTTCGGAAATAGCATTTTTTTTAGAAAAACATCCGGACTGGCTTCTTTCCATGCAAAATGAAATCATAAAAAATGAAAAATAATGAATACAAAAGAGACATACATAATAGGAGAAATAGGACAGAATCATAATGGTTCTGTTGATATAGCAAAATTGATCATCGAACTAGTTTCCAGACCCGTACATGAAGATGTCTTCAATATTGACCTCAAAACAGTCAATGCCGTGAAACTTACAAAGAGAGATCTTAATGAAGAACTAACCCAATCCCAAATGAACAAGCCATATAATAATCCCAATTCTTTTGGGAAAACATATGGAGAGCATAGGGCATTTCTTGAACTAAGTGATGAAGATCATTTCGAAATCTATAAATATGCAAAAAGTCTTGGACTGGAATTTGTTGAAACATTATGTTCCATAGGATGTTTATCACTCTTAAAACTTTTTACACCAGACATACTTAAAGTTGCCAGTAGGGACTTAACTAATTTACCTTTATTGGAGGTCATGGCTGAAACAAAATTACCAATAATCTTATCTACCGGTATGGCAGGAAAAGAAGAACTAGATATTGCATTAAATGTGATTACAAAATATCATTCGAATATATCTATATTGCATTGCGTCTCACAATATCCAACCCATCCGGATAATCTAAATCTGCGAAGTATTACCTATCTGAAAAAACATTATGGGCAATATAAGATTGGGTTTTCAGATCATACAATTGGCATATCTGCACCTATTGTTGCAATCGGTATGGGAGCAGAAATTATAGAAAAACACATCACTATAGATCGACACATGAAAGGTACAGATCAAATAGGCTCTTTAGGTCCAGATGGCGTAAACCGAATGGTTAGAGACATCCGCATCGCTGAACGATGGTTAGGAACAGAAGACTTATATATTGAACCAAATGTACAAGCTGCAAAAATAAAACTTGAACGTTCCATTGCCACGAAAAAGACATTATACCCAGGAGATATTATAGAGGAAAGAGACATACACTTGCTTAGTCCCGGTGATGGATTCAAATGGTCACAAAAAAATGAAGTCGTAGGAAAAATGGTTCTAAAAGAAATATCAGCAAATGAAATTATTTATCCAAATTATATTAAAAAAATATGATTCTTCCCAAATTAATTTTAACGGATATTGATGGCGTATGGACGGATGGTGGAATGTACTACGATCAGACAGGAAATGAATGGAAAAAATTCCATACATACGATAGCGCAGGTGTTTTATTTTGTCACAAATTAAAAATTCCTGTTGGAATCATTACTGGCGAAAGCACTGAAATAGTTGCTCGAAGAGCTAAAAAACTTAAAATAGATTATCTTTATCAAGGAGTACAAAATAAATTACAGGTCATATCGGATCTATGTAAATCAATAAATATTGATTTAAAAGATATTGCTTATATTGGAGATGACATAAATGATATTCCGACATTAAATGCAGTAGGAATATCTGCAGCACCAGCCAGTGCACCAATTTATATTCAAGAACAGGCACAAATAGTTCTTTCTAAAAAGGGAGGTGAAGGAGTATTTCGTGAATTTGTAGAACACATAATATTAGAGGTTTATGGATTAGAAATATTAAGCAGTCTTCATCAATAAACTACAAAATATTATGAAAATGCATCCATTTATAATATTTCACAAAACATTAAGTCTTCTTTTTTTGCTATCAATACTGGTTGGCTGCCAAAAAGAAGAAGAGGATGAAATAAGCCCCAAAAGTATAATTTATAACGGATGGCATATTGCTTTTACTTCACTTACTACAACTAATAATTCTAAAAGAATACTATTGGCATTTAGACAAGGAACAGATCACGCAAGTTATGATGGAAAAATCATGCAAATGATAAGTGAAGATCGAGGGAAGACTTGGACGGCTCCCCAAACCATTTATCAACCTTCAGAAGGTAAAGATGCTCGTGATCCTCAATATCTTTATCTACCCAATGGAGATTTGATATGTCGTTTTTTTGAAAGAAGATTAGATAATACCAGTTCTGTTTATTTAATCAGATCCAACAATAACGGAGATTCTTATACCCAGATGATTCCAATGACCTATGCCGGAGATACAGAATCATATACAGCAACTCAAGGGAATATGGTCTTAATAAATAATACAATTTACTCTGTCTTATACAATATTAATAACGAGACTTGGTTAATAAAGTCCACAGATATGGGATATACCTGGGATTTCGTTTGCGCATTGAATGAACAAGTGGACAATGATAATATTAAAAACATCCAGATGAATGAAACATCTTTATGCTATCACAAAAATAAAATGTATTTAGTTTGCAGAAGAGATATATTTGAACCTCTTAACTTACTAATAGCAGAAAGTCATGATTTTGGTAAGACATGGAAAAACTGGCAAGAGTTACCTATAAAGGGCCACGCTCCTTCCCTTATAGCACATAATAATTATCTAGTTATGAGTTATCGGGATATTGAAATTAATAAAAACAACAACTATTATTCATTTCGAATAATCCTTTTAAAAGATGGAAAAATAGCAAGTGCTCCCATTATTATAGACAAAAGCGAATGTTTCGATATCGGTTATGGAGATATAGTAAATCTTGATGATCAAAACTTTATTGTTTCTTATTACAAGGAAGGAACCTCCATCAATCTTTACCGACTAAATTATTCTCTTTTCAAAAAATAATCTAAATATAAATCAGAAAGAATGAACATTCAATCATTATTACATAATTCGTCATTAAAAAGAGGAACTTTATTTACGATATTCTCTTTTGCCAATAATGGAATAAGTTTTTTATTACTAATCATCCTTGCAAACTATATCACTCCTAACGAATATGGCCAATTAAATTTATTTAACATATTAATATCATTACTGAGTATTTTTATTTCACTCAGTACAATAGGATATATCCCTGTCTCTTTTTTTAAAAAAACGCAAAAAGAATTTAGACAGGTTATTAATACTGTATTGTTTACCTCAACTTCCACATTAGTCCTTATCAGTTTCATATTACTCATATTTAATCAATCTGTAGAAAAATGGGTTGGAATATCTACCCAATATCAATTTATTGCACTACTTATATGCTATATGCAGTTATATACATCAATTAATCTGGAAATTTGGAGAATTGAAGAAAAAACAATAGCTTATGGTTTTTATAGTCTGTCATCTGTTATTTTAAACTTTGGATTATCTTTATTATTAATAATTATATTTCACCAGGGATGGTTAGGTAGAGTTTATGCACAAATGTTAGTAGTATCTATTTTTTTCATTCTAAGTATTATTATAATGATTAAAAGAGGATATTTGACTATCAAAATACCTGAAAAAAAGATCATTATTGACACTTTAAAATTCGGCATCCCACTCATTCCTCACAATATATCCTTTTGGTTTAGACAGGGATTAGACAGGAACATTATCAATTACTTTTTTACAGCCACAGAAGTTGGGATCTTTAGTTTCGCCATGAACTTTGCCAACATAATAAGTATTGTAGGAAATGCTTTCAATGCAACAAACTCTGTTTTTATATATAAGCAGCTATCAAACAATAATGAAAAAGTTCAAATAACGCTTCGTAAACAAGAACATCTTATGTTTTTATTCTTCCTGGGCCTATCCATTGTTACGTTCATTACTGTAAGCCTTTTCATCCCGATTTTTTTACCTAAATATAAAGATGCAATCTATTTATTACCTCCCCTATGCTTATCTGCTTTTTTTCAATGTATCTATTTATTGTACGTAAATTACTTATTCTTTTATAAGAAGACTCGTTTGTTGATGTACATCACATTTTCTCTGTCTTTTATACAGGGTATATTGTCTTTATGTTTAACAAGGTACGGTATGATATGGACTGCATATATATCTTTATTTATTTCTATTTGTACCACTTTTTTTGTATACATTTGTAGTCGCAAAATAATAAACAAATCTAACTCAGAAATAAAATTATAATATGAAGAATATTATTATTATTGGACATGAGCCTTTGACAAAAAAAAATAAATCTAATTTTTTTATAGACAAGTATCTTGAAAAAGGATTATCAACTTCATACTGGGATGCTTCACAAGTATTTTATCCAGGCATGCATTTAAATGATGAAATACAAGAGATTTATATTAAAAAATTTAACACATTGAAAATGATAGAGAATCAATTGAAAAGTATTGATGTCTCACAATATATATTTATTATTGAAGTCAACGAATATTGGAAAAATAGACAATTTTTCCGGTTATTAAACAGATATAACTGTTACACTATATGTATAGACATGTACGGTAATAGTGTTTTACCTATTCCTTTACAAGAAAAAATACGAAAACTATTCACTAAAAATTTCTTTACATCCATATCTAATTTTACTAACAGGATTCTTTATAGAATATATAAGAAGTATTACAATATACAATCTTTTCAGAGACTTTTCACATCTTCTGAAATCATTTCTCACACAGACAAAATAAATCATCCAGATTATGAAGATTTCAAGAATCTAGAAAAAAACAACACTAATGATATTCAAAAAAAACAATATATAGTATTCGTTGATACATATTTCCCTTATCATCCTGATCTAAAACATGTCTATAAAATAAAAGAAAACGATGGCAAGGAATATCATAAAAGCATAAATAAATTCTTCTCATTCTTGGAAGAAAAATATCAGATTCCTGTTGTAATAGCAGCCCATCCAAAATCCGAATATAAAGGAGATGAATTTAATGGAAGAACAATCATTAAATATAAGACAAATGAACTCATATACTTATCACAAATTGTAATTCTTCATGCCAGCAATGCAATTTCATATGTTGTCTTAGGGGACAAGTCGCCGGTATTTATCACTACTGACGACTATAATTCAGCCCCAATTTTAGCAAAACGGATAAAAGTATTAGCCAATATACTTGGCAAAAAAGTGTATAATATTGATTCCTGCAATTTTCAATCAATCGAAATATCAAAAATAGACAATAACTACAGGAATAAATATATATATAGTTACTTAACATCCAAGGAAACTGAAGAAAAAAGAAATATAGATATTCTATTATCTTTTTATCAATCAATCTCTTAGAATAAAGAATCTTTTAAAATGTTTTCAAATAATTTTTCATACTGATTTGTTATTACAGACCATGAATACTCCTTTATTATTAATTCGCAATTATTTTTTTTCTTCATAGCAATCTCATCATTCATCATATTATCTAAACTATTAATAACATGAGCCACATCACGATCTAAAGAAAAGAAAAAAGCATTATTTTTCAGTACAGCCCGGTTAAAATCATTCGAATGAGCAACAATCAATGCTTGGCTTGCCATAGCCTCTAACAAGGAAGGATTAGTCCCACCTACAGAATGCCCATGAAAATATGCTTTAGAATAATATCGTAAACTATCCAAAATATCTTTATTATAAATCCCCCCAATAAAATGAATATTAAATCCTTGATATTTCTTTTTAAGATAGACACCATATTTTGTTAAATGATTTCCTATGACGACAAAAGGTAAACTTGATTTTGACAATATAAAACCATCCAATATCATTTCAATATTATTTTCCGGTTCCAAACGGGCTATCAGTACATAATAATTCTCTTTTGATAGAGAATAAGACAATAAAATATTTTCGTTAAAAGCATAAACCGGATTCGCTCCATAAGCAATATAATAAGAATTAACACCAAATTCATTCAAATAGTACTGTTGAATACCAGTATTATCAGATATTAAATAATGTGATTTCTTGACCGCTAATTTTTCTAATTTTTTTATTAGCCATCGAGTGATAATATTCCATTTGCTCCTTTTCCATTCTAAACCATCCATATTAGTTATCAAAACAGGTCTTTTTCTTCCCCGCATTAAATAATAAGAAGGAGCATTACTATGATATCCACATTCCAGAATAATATCATAATCTTCTTTTAGAGCATCACGCAGACATAAGAAATCATACACAAAATTTGCAGATGCTCCTATATACTTTTCAGGACTATAGATATATTTAATATGCACACTCTTATATTCTTTTTTCTTATACGGATGAAAATGAGGACTATAGACTGTTACTTTATGATTCTTTTTTACTAATAAAACAGAAAGATATTCCGCGAATTGTTCAAACCCTCCATAATTATTAGGTATTCCTCTTGTCCCTAAAATAGCAATTTTCATGTTAGACTCTTTTAATTTGATTTTCTATTTCATCAATCATATTCCCATAATCAAATAATAAGGATTGGGCTTTTGCGTTTTTAGATAATCTTTCATAATTCCCTGATTCCAAAATATAAATAATTTTCTCTATCAATTCATCCATATTTCTAGAATCGATACAAAAACCATTTTCGTCATTCTTTACAAGTTCAATAGGTCCTCCAACAGGTGGACAAATAACCGGAAGTTGGTAAGCCATTGCTTCTAATAACGTTAAACCGAAAGTTTCAACCCATAATGAAGGATTGGATAAATTTAAAACCAAATCAGCTTCATGCAAAAATTTATATACAGTTGGTTGCGCTGGGTATATTTTCAAATTTGAGGAGATACCAGAAAAAAAAGATGTGATTTCGCTTTGTGAACTATTTAAAACTAAAGAAAAATTATATTGCGGTAACCGCTTGGCTAATTCCACTAAAACATCCACCCCTTTATATATTTTCAATGAAGAAATCATCAGAATATTATAGGGTCTGCTCCTTTTATTTTTTATTTCTATATGACTCAAAAATTCTTCTGACAAAGTGTTATACACAACCACAGACTCCATATTTTTTTTATCGTACTGTTTTTGAAGATATTTAGATACGAAAATTGTTCTCGTTGCACATATCTTCCAAGTCTTTTCATAAAAAAGATGTAAAGCGTTTGGATTAACATACTTTTCATGAACATGGTATAAGACCGGTATATGGTTTAATAGAGCAGAAAATGCCGCTCCTACAGGACATATTGTATTAATATAAAACAATGTATCTTTTTTCTGTTTATATTTCAGCGACGATATAAAAATATACAACTGAGCATAAAACATTCTAAAGAGAGTCATAACCTTACTTTTTGTCCATTTATAACTAAAAGTATGGTAAGTAACGCCGTCTATATCGGTAAGAAAGCCTTCTGTCCTAGAGGTATAAAGTTCTATCTGATATCCTTTCGAAAGTAGTCCACGAATGATCATAGAAAAAACTTTAGGACTACCACTATAGTCATTATATAAATGGAAACATACTATTTTTTTCATTTTCCAACTCAATATTTACGAATTACTCTAGCAGGAACCCCAGCAATGACACAATGATCCGGAAACTCACCTTTTACCACAGCACCAGCTGCTATTACACAAGAATTACCAATTCTAACACCATCCAGTATCGTTACTTTTGCACCTATCCAACAATTATCACCAATTACAATACCTTTACGCGAAACACCTTGATGTTTAATCAACTTATCATGATTTTCAAAGTTATGATTCTCTGGATGACAAGAGAAATAAGCTCCAATAATACAATTATGACCTATTTCCAAACCTCCTGCTCCACCTAAATTAGCAAATTCACCAATCCCCACTTCATTTCCAATTTTGATATGGCCTGTAATATCCTGCAAATTTTTAGACACATGAATGGTTGAATAAGCTGATATTTTAACACTGTCACCAATACAAAGAGAACCAGGATGCATTGCAGATATTATTGAACCTTTTTCTATTAATACCATTTTTCCGATTTTCATATTTCTCAAATAATATAAAGAAACATTTTTTTCCAAAAACAGACTCCATACTATCTTACCTCCTAATAATGAGATAATAGAACCTCTGACTTTGCAGAAAAATAAATGCAAGATAAACAGCATCAACGTATAGTTCGTTATGTTCTTAGATAACGAAAAATGAGGATTTCGCATTCTCATTAATTTCTCAAACCAACTAATAATCTGCATATCAAATAAACCTTTTTACTTTTATTCTTAACAAAAACAGATAATAACTTATATACTTTTCCAAAGCAAAAATACATCTATTCAAGTATTTCTTTTTAGTATGCATATTTACTATTATACAAGTCTCCCTCACTGCTTTTTTACTTAAACTAACCCCTCCTGATTTCATTTTAACTACAACTTCATCTATAAAAAGAGCTTTCAACTGATCTTCTTTTCTCATTAAAAATTCATAATCTGCACATATTTTAAAATCCAGATTAAAAAGTCCTATTTCATCAAATAAAGATCTTTTATGTAAAGAAGCTACATGAGAAACTGTCATGCGGTTCTTAAAAGCATTCCAATTCCATTTTTCTCCTATTATTTTAATAAGCTTGTCATTCTCATCCACATAATAAGCTCGGGCTGATATATATTCACATATAAATACATTTTCATCAAGGAAAGATCTATATCTATCTAACGTAGAAGGCAACAAAAAATCATCTGCACCTAAGAACAAAATCCATTCACCACGTGCTTTACAAATACCTTTATTCCATGCGTGGTAAAGTCCTTTATCAGGTTCACTAATATAAAAATCCACAATATCCTTATTTCGAGATACTATTTCTCCTGTTGAATCGGACGATCCTCCATCTATAATCAACAATTCGATATCATGTTTCTTTTGTACACGTATACCATCAAGACAATCACTCAGGGTCTCTGCTGCATTAAAAGTAGCTATAATTATACTGATTTTTTTCATAGCAACATCTCCTTCTGATTTTCATCTTTTAACAAAGAATAAATAAAGCCACTCAATATCAATAAACAACAAGATTCTCCAGAGAAAAAGCCATTCACTACTAATAATGAAAAATTAAAAGATAATATAGAAGAAACTAAGATATAAAATTGAAATTTCAGATCATCTCTACCTTTTGAATAGATATATCCCTTATAAAATAAAAACGCGCTAAAAAATAATTCTAATACGAGTCCCAATAGCCCTGTTTTGATAAGTAGATAAGCAAATCCATTATGAAAAATAGGGATTTCACTTATCGTTAATAACGGCATAATCAGTTCAAATTCCAAATAAATGGTTTTACCAAAACCATAACCCAAAAACTTATCCAATAAACCTCCATTCATAAAAGCTTTAATAGCTTCAAACAGTTCATATGCACGCCAATTATGAATCACAGAATCGTAATCATCAAATGACTGGATAAACATTTCTGTCAAAGAATTACGCATTTTTTCAGCCAGGAAATTATCCCCACTCAACAATATTACTATAACTGTGACTATAATCATTATGACCATTCCAAACATATAAACACCAATCTTTTTATATTTTCGGATAAGCCAATTATAAAGTAGCGGGATAAAATATAATAACAATGTCAAATAATAAACACGTGAAGCAAAATAGTAAAAAGCTAATAGATTGACTAAAACAAAAAGAAACCAATACAATGAACTTATTTTAAATTCTTTCAAATACTTTTTACCCAAAACAATAAAAACCAAAGCCAAAATAGGAGCAGGAAGCCCTGTACCGACTGAATATCTAGTATCCTCAGCATCCGCGACAAACAGAGTATCAAAAATAAATGTAATTTGCAAAAAGTAAATCAAGGAATATAATGTTCCAAAAAAAACAATCAATAACATGAATTTACTTAAAGACATATATTTTTGCATGAAATACCCCATAATAAAAGCTGTAATTGGAGATAAAAAATAAGCATAATCACGCAATATATTGATCAGAAAATAACCTTTTCCTATTCGCGTTCCTATTACCAATAGTAAACTAAGAGGAATAAGGACTTTTAAATCCTTCAAAACTAATAAGTTTTTTCCTATAAAGTATGCAGACACTACTAATGGAACTCCGAATGAAATTAATTGATTCCTATATCCTAATACGACTATCAAAAATAACCCCAAAACAAGAATCAAATAATCGATTTTTCCAAGTAAGAAAAGTATTTTCTCATTATTCATCACTCTACTCCTTCTGAAACAATTAAATATCTTTCATAAGACTTTTCATTATCAATATAACAGTCGGAACAAATATTGCCATAATCAAAGCTATCGAGAAAACAAATAATTTATTGGGTTTAAGTGGCTTACTAAGACTATAAGCCGAATCTATAACCTTAGCCTTTTCCATTGAAGTTGCTAATTTCATACCTGCTTCTTCTTTTTGCTGCAACAAATACAAATATAACTCCGACTTAATCATTTGTTGACGTTTTATATCAAGGAATTCTCTTTCTTGGGTAGGCATTTTCTTAATGCGGGAAATAAAATCCTGCTCCTGTTTCGTCAAATCCTGCCGTGCAAAATTAAAACCAGCCTTAATGCTCTTAAATGTTTCCAATACATTATTACGCATAATCTCTATTTGTTCAGTTAACAATTGAACATTGGGATTATCTTCCGTTGTCGTATTCAATAATCTTTTACGAGCTAATAAAAAATCATTATATTGTTGCAATCCTTCCGCAGCAGTCTTTTCGGTAATGCCCAAATTAAATGGAGCCAAAGCAAATTTATTTTCCGGATCCTTCAAAAAGTCCTCTATTAAACTTACTGTTGCATATTGAATTTCCGAATCAATCAATTTTTCTTTAAAATCACCATTTTTTGTCAACATAATTTCAGCTTCTGTTTCCAGATCTGTCAAATTATTATCTTTCTTAAAAGCTTCCAAACGTTTCTCGATTTGTTCTAACTCTCTTTCATTAAGAGCTATACGCTGATCAAAAAAATCAACTGAGCGTAATGCCGATGTATTTTTATCTTGCAAACCCTCTTCATTATACTTTCTGATAATAGTATTTAAAAGAGCTTTTCCTCTATTTATATTTGTTTCTTCTACCGTCAAATTTATACCATTAGCCTTTTTCTCCTTTATAGAAACAACTAAGTTTTTCATAATCGACTCAGTTGTCAAATTATATCCCAGAAAAACTATTTTCATTGATTCCACAGGATTTTTCTCAAAGTAAGGCGTCTTTGTTATAAGGAAATCTCCATAATCTTCAACGGATAAAGTCAAAGGAAAAGTTTTACCTGACACTTCACCGACAGATGACCAACCTTCTTTTGCTTTAACTTTCACTGTTCCATCACGTTCTACATTCAATTTAAAAACTAAAGCGCTGGAGAATGTTTCAGGCAAAAGACTATCCTTTGGCATTATTAAAAACGGAGAATCTCCAAAATAATCTTTTTTTGAGAAAAAACTACCTGAAGTATAAATCGTATTCAAATTTAAATCAGCAACAGATTTACGAATCAAGGTATAAGAATTAATTAGCAATAACTCATCATCAACAGAACCACCTCCCATAGTCAACGAACTACCGAAAGAAAAGCCTTGCAACATTGAAGACATAGCCATTCCAGCGCCTCCCCCTTTATCCGATTCATTTTTTATCAACACATTTGCATCGACTTGATAAACCGGTTGAGTCATATAAACATATAAAACTGACAAAAATAAACAAACTACTACAGATATCAGAAACCATTTCCAATACTGCATAATTTCTTTCAACCCTCTAAACAAACTCAATGGAGCCTCTTTCATTTCTGCTTTTTCCATAGATCGATTCGTTTTTATTTAGTTATTGCAAGGATAATACTAGTTACAGTAGAACAAACACTAACAATAGCGGTCACTACTGAAAGAGTAAATTGTTCTGTTTGGCTATATCGAGAGTTCTTCTTCCTCTTATCATTAGGTTCAACATACACAACATCATTTTGTTGTAAATAGAAATCAGGATCCATCAAAAAATCACTTTCTGTTAAATCAAATACTATAATCTGTTTAACACCATTTATATCCCGAATCACCTTTACATTCTTACGATCACCAAAAATTGTCAAATCACCAGCAAATCCTAATGCATCCAAAATAGATACACGATCAGTTCCAACGGAATAACTACCCGGTCTGGTGACCTCTCCTAATACCGTTACCTTATAGTTTATAATATTCAAATTAACAATCGGATCTTTCACATACTTACGTATTCTGTCTTGTATTAACTGAATTACTTCCTGTTTACGCATTTCCGATATTTTTAATTCGCCTAATACCGGAAAATTTATATATCCTAAAGCATTAACTGTATATGTTTGCATTGCTTGCGATGCTCCAATATCCTTTGTTCCTGCAGAATTACTTCCATTAGATGAACTAGATACAATTCCCCCTTCCTTCACAAAAGAAACCAAAGGCAAATTAAAGGGGGCAACAGCTAAAGGATCTGTCGATGACACTGCAATCGTTAAAACATCACCTACTTTAATCATTGGGTCGATATAATTCTTCATACGAGTTATATCGTCCACTGTTATATCATTCCCCTTTTGAAAATAAGTAATATCTTTAGGAACAGAACAAGCTCCCATTAAGATAATAAACAACACTGCCGAAGCTAATTTCAATCTCATAATTTTGTTTTTCTTCAAATAAGTTGCAAATATACGACTTTTAGTTCAACCCCAAACCACATAAATGTGTTCTTCTAGTCCAAGTTACATTTATAACGATGCATTTATTAATATATTGCTGCATGATAAAGTAAAAATATAAGAGATTTTATCCCTCTATCTTGAATTATCATGTACTTTTGTCTCAAAACAAAAATGTTATGTTAGAAGTAGGAAAATACAACACACTTAAAATAGTAAAAGACCTGGATTTCGGGGTTTACCTGGATGGGGGCAATGGGAAAGAGATACTTCTTCCAGCCCGATATGTTCCTAAAAATGTGAAACCGGGAGATGAGGTGGAAGTTTTTATTTATCATGATAATGAAGGCAGGCTCATAGCTACTACAGCTCATCCGTTGGCTATTGTCGGTGAGTTTAAGTTTATGGAAGTCAAATCGGTAAATAACACGGGAGCATTTCTGGAATGGGGATTAATGAAAGATCTGCTGGTTCCTTTCAAGGAACAAAAAATGCCGATGCGCGAAGGTAAGTGGTATCTGGTGTATGTCCATCTCGATCATATCACAGGACGGATCGTTGCTTCTGCGCGTATCGACAAGTACCTGGACAATGTCATGCCCGAATATACACCCAATCAGGAAGTCGATCTGTTAGTGGCCGATGAAACAGAGATCGGTTACAAAGTCATTATAAACAACCTACACTGGGGATTGCTATATTATAATGAAGTCTTCCGCCGTCTGGAAAAAGGCGAAGAAATCAAAGGCTATATCAAAGAAGTCAGGGAAGATGAAAAGATCGATGTAAGCCTCACGCCGCAGGGATATCAGAAAATAGAAGGGTTGGCAGGAACCATTCTCGAATCCTTAAAAAGTCAGGGAGGGTTTATTGCTGTCCATGACAAAAGTGATCCGGAAGTCATTCAGTCACTTTTTCAATGTAGTAAAAAGAGTTTTAAACAGGCCGTCGGTGCTCTATACAAACAACATCTTATCACATTGGAAGATGGTGGTATAAGCCTGGTAAAAAATCAGGAGCAGTTACCTGAATAGTACAACATTCTATAAAAAGATATCTCCGCCTAAAGATATTTAGTTTGTTATATGTAGTTTCTTATGTAAAAAGACACTACCTCTTATATCATCAGTCATAATATTTTAAACGTTTGACCTTGGTGAAACTCATATTCAACCAAGGTCAAATACAAGTTCGACCCAGGTCGACTTTACGCTTCACCCAGGTCGAACAGTCAGATTGTACAAGCCTTATCATTAATTACATATAATCTGACAAGTTAAAATATGCAGTGTTTCCTCTAAAAGGTAAGAGAGTCATATCATATAAAAAGGTGATGCCGTCCTAAACAGACGACATCACCTTGTATACTTTGATTATTAATCGCTTCGTTTATGCAAACCGCTTATGAAGGAATATTTAGTCTAACTTTAATACGGCCAGGAAAGCTTTCTGAGGAACTTCCACTGTTCCGATCTGTTTCATTCGTTTCTTACCTTCCTTCTGTTTTTCCAGCAATTTACGCTTACGTGAAATATCACCACCATAACATTTAGCCGTTACATCCTTACGCACAGCCTTGATTGTTTCACGGGCAATGATCTTCGCACCGATAGCTGCCTGAATAGCAATATCAAATTGCTGACGCGGTATTAGTTCTTTCAGTTTCTCGCACATACGACGGCCGAATGTCACACTGTTATCCACATGTGTCAAAGTCGACAAAGCATCCACAGGCTCACCGTTCAACAGGATATCCAGCTTCACCAGTTTACTCGGACGGAAATCATGGATATGATAATCGAAAGAAGCATATCCTTTAGAGATACTTTTCAATTTATCATAAAAGTCGATCACAATCTCACCTAAAGGCATATCGTAATGGATCTCTACACGATCACCTGAAATATATTCCTGTTTCAGCAAAATACCACGCTTACCCAGACAAAGTGTCATGATCGGACCAATAAAAGTCGTATTGGTTATGACAGATGCACGGATATACGGTTCGTCAATATGATCGATCAAGGTTGGTTCCGGCAAACCGCTCGGATTGTGCACTTCCATGCAATTTCCCTTTTTATCATATACTTTATACGATACGTTAGGCACCGTCGTGATCACATCCATATTGAATTCACGATCCAAACGTTCCTGCACGATCTCCATATGCAACAAACCAAGGAAACCACAACGGAAACCAAATCCCAAAGCGGCCGAACTTTCCGGCTGGAATGTCAGGGAAGCATCGTTCAACTGCAGCTTCTCCAACGAAGCACGCAAATTCTCAAAATCTTCACTGTCTATTGGATAAACACCGGCAAATACCATCGGTTTCACCTCTTCAAAACCAGCGATAGCTTCTTTTGCCGGACGAGCTACATGAGTGATCGTATCCCCTACCCGAACTTCACGGGAAGTCTTGATCCCGGAAATGATATAACCGACATCGCCGGTGCGGATCTCACTACGTGGAGACATATCCAGTTTTAATATACCGACTTCATCTGCATCATATTCTTTTCCTGTCGCAATGAATTTCACATGGTCTCCTTTGCGGATCACACCGTTCACTACTTTAAAATAGGCAATGATACCACGGAACGAATTAAATACAGAGTCAAAGATAAGGCACTGAAGCGGTGCCTCAGGATCTCCCTTCGGAGCAGGGACCTTTTCAATGATTGCATCAAGTATTTCAAAAACTCCTTCACCCGTCTTACCGCTTGCCCGGATAATATCTTCACGAGGGCAGCCCAGCAGTTCGACGATCTGATCTTCCACTTCATCCGGCATGGCGCTGGGAAGGTCGATCTTATTCATTACCGGTATAATCTCCAGATCGTTCTCGATCGCCATATACAGATTGGATATAGTCTGCGCCTGGATTCCCTGAGCGGCATCGATAATGAGGAGAGCACCTTCACATGCTGCAATAGAGCGGGAAACTTCATATGAAAAGTCTACGTGTCCCGGAGTATCGATCAAATTCAGGATATATTCTTCACCTTTATAATTATATTTCATCTGGATGGCATGACTCTTGATCGTAATGCCTCGTTCACGTTCCAGATCCATATCATCGAGGACCTGCGCTTGTAAGTCTTTGCCTTCGACTGTCTTGGTATATTCAAGCAAACGGTCAGCCAAAGTACTCTTACCATGGTCAATATGAGCAATAATACAGAAATTGCGGATATTCTTCATGTGCTAATTTATTTTAGGTGTGCAAAGATAGGAATTTTAGGTCAAAAACTATACTTTTGGCATACCATTTGTTGTTAATATTATATGACACTACAAGAAATAAATAAAGCATATAACCGCATAATCGGTTCATTGGACAGTAAAGAATTAAAGAATGCCTTTGATTCTATCCAGTCGCTCATATCCGGAAGTCGTGAAATATCGTTTCAGGATAAGTTGAATGAGCTGCAGGACACATATAAATATATGTTACGCTACCGCATCGAAGGGGCAAAAGACCCGATGCAGGAACAGATATACAACAGGATACAGACGTCTTCATACGAACTGGCGGACCGTATCAGAAACAAGGCGTTGGCGATCGAGTCGCCACTGGCTTTCTATAGCCGACGCAGAAGTTTGCAGGTTCAGCCGAATGTGACGTTTGAGAATCTGCACCTTCAGTTAAGCAAGCATTATGCTACAGGCAACAGAGCTGAATACGACGCTATGCTGATCGTCCTGTTCAATAAGATATGGGTGTCCGATCCTTTTACTATTGAAGAGGCTGTAGTAATCAAAAATATACTTTTCGATAACGAACTGCCGTTCACCGCCGGTTGCCAGATTGTTTCAGCACTGATGCTAGGACTACAAGCTGCTTTCGATCCGGAAAAACTAATGCTACTGTTTGATGCAGCCAATCATGAAAATGAAGAGATAAAAGTGCGTGCATTGATTTCAATCCTGCTGACATTATATGTTTACAGAAAAAGAACAGCTCTTTATCCGCAAATAACAAACAGGCTGGATGCTCTTTCCGAGACTCCGGGCTTCACTAAAGCGATACGGACTATCACATTACGTTTTATCCTGGCTCGTGAAACAGAGAAGATCACCCGGAAACTACAAAATGAGATTATCCCCGAGATGATGAAATTAAGCCCGAAGATCAGCAATAAAATCAATCTGAAGGATATTACGCCGGAACAGTTGGGAGAAGAAATGAATCCGGAATGGGAAAATATATTTGCAGACAGCTCTTTAGGCAAAAAAATGGAAGAATTCAGCGAATTACAACAGGAAGGGGCCGATGTGATGCATTCTACATTCGTTCATTTGAAAAGTTTCCCCTTTTTCCGCGAATTGAGTAACTGGCTATTGCCGTTCACAACCGAACATTCATCATTCGGCGATCGTTTCAATCAGAACAACGGTGAAAAGCTGATGTTGGACTCCATGACGCTTGCTGCATTTATGTGCAATTCCGATAAATATTCGTTATACTTCAGTATGATGCAATTACCAGAAGAGGCCAAGAAAATGATGATGAATCAATTCGATAGCCAGGCTACAGAGATGATCCAACAGAATAAAGAAGAATTGATCAGCAAACGGGGAAAACTGGAAGCTATCACAGGACAATATATACAAGATTTATACCGCTTCTTTAAAATATATCCGGGACATCTGGATTTCAACGACATTTTTACTATGCCGCTTGACTTCCATAATTTGAGCATTCTGCGTCCTTATATTTCTGATGAAGAAAGTCTAAGTAGCATTGCTGAATTTTATCTGCGTAAAAATTACTTCAGTGATGCGCTGACCATATTCAACCAGCTTGCCGAAACAAATCAGGACAGTGATATTCTTTTCCAGAAAATAGGTTACTGTAAACAAATGAATGACGATTTACAGGGAGCTTTGGATGCTTATCTGCGGGCGGATCTTTTAAATCCGGGAAGCAAATGGGTTATCCGCCGCATAGCAGGCTGTTACCGTTCGTTGAAAGAACCGGAAGAAGCATTAAAGTATTATCGCAGATACGAGAAACTGAATCCCGACAATTTGTCAATTACAATTAGTATAGGACATTGTTATCTGGAACTCAGGAACTACAGTGAAGCCTTAAAATGTTTCTATAAAGTCGATTACCTGGATGGTAACAATAAGGCATGGCGCCCAATAGCATGGTGTTCATTCCTGACCGGTAAATATGACCAGGCACGAAACTACTATAAAAAGATACTATCCAATCAACCTAATACACAGGATCTGCTAAACGCAGGCCATACGGAATGGGCATTACAAAACATAAAAGGAGCCATAGAGTTCTATAGGCAAGCTGTAGAGAAAGAAAACAGAGATTTCTATAAATTTCAGGAAGAGTTCAATCAGGATATCCCGGATTTGATCGTGGCCGGAATAGAAGATACTGAAATATCCCTGATGATGGATCAGTTAAGATATGTATTAAGTGATTCTTTATAAAATCAATCATATTTAGAAAAGCCCTATTCAAGCTCTAATGAATAGGGCTTTTCTATTAAATACAGTTTACACGGGTTCAACCGGTATACAAATATCCACAATAAACTTCTTTTCCGGATGCTCATCATGATTGTTTTGATAAATCTCATAATGATATCCATAACCACATTTACAACCATTCTCTTCTAACAGATCGAACATCGCATTCCAGGCAGAGGGAAACTCAGACATCGATAATTCAAAACGTCCAACCGCATATAAACCACCTGATAATCTATAACAGCCGATCATACCCTCCGGTTTCACCTCTTCAGATACAAACATAGCTGCATCAGCCGTTAATTTATCGACCGGAGTTACACGGGGATCATCATGATAGACAGACAATAATCGCATATCCGGTTGAGAGATAAATCCCCTGGGTAAAGCCCATTTCATAAGATTAGCAAAAGCCTCCTGCATCTGATCCAAAGCTCCTTGATGGCGACAATAAATAACGATTCTCTCTGGCATCTGTTTAATTTCAAAAGTGCAATTCATATTCATACCATTTACTTTAATTGTTTTATCACGACAAAAATACCGTGAATAAAGTGAGGTATGTTGCTCGTTTATGCTTTTGAATTGACATTTCTTGCTATTCTGCTGTCCATTTTTGCGACGGTACTCTTCAGCCGATACACCGAAATGACGCTTGAAACTACGACAAAAAGAAGATGCGGAAGAAAATCCCCAATCATAAGCTACATCTTTGATAGCTACAGGATCGCTCAGCAATACATTAGCAGCACGCTCCAATCTTCTCCGAAGGATATACTTTCCGACCGGTTCACTCATAGAAGATGTAAATATCCGATGAAAATGGTAAGTAGAAATATCAATAAGAGATGAAAGTTCTTCTATTGAAATCTGTCTGTTCAAATTAGAGTTTATATAATCAATAACCCGATTGATCTGTTTGGTATGGTCCTGTTCTATTGTATTCGCCACGTTTGTCTCCTGTTTAATTAGATTAAATACAAATATAAGAATACGCATTTACATATTAAGGATTCATATAAACAAAAAAGGAGTCCACTCTTTCGAATGAACTCCTTCTACCTTTCAGCTCTCGCTTACTAAAACGGCGGCTATCTACTCTCCCACTTTTACGCAGTACCATCGACGTGGTTGGGCTTAACTTCTCTGTTCGGAATGGGAAGAGGTGGATCCCCAACGCTATAACCACCTTAATACCTTTTAAGATGTTTGACTTTGGACAACGTTACTTTAATGTAACTCATTTTCTTTGAGCTTATGACAGGTATTACTACCCACCACCTGCTGATATATCAACC
>NZ_BMPB01000010.1 GCF_014647375.1 Parabacteroides faecis | reverse complement strand
TTAAAACCGACGGCAAATGGACCTGTAACTATACCAGCCCTATTGATGACTGATGGTTTATAGATGAATAGTTCAAATCTTTCTAATACTCACTGCGTTCCTTCTCTTTGATGAAGCCATTGCGGTAAGCATATAATAGCTTTTCCAGATCATGGATCTGACGTTGCAGGTCGGCTCCCTTGTCGGTATCTTTTACCATCTGACGGTGGGAACTCAGCTCAACCACAATAGTCGTGGAACGGATATCACGGCCTTCTTTGATGGCTTGGTCGGTAGACAGGAACGGTTCGTGCTGTACCAGCTGAAACCCGCGGGAATGGTACACCAACGTATAACCGGCAATACCTGTTTCCGGGTGATAAGCCTTGGAAAAGCCGCCGTCGATGACCAACAATTTCCCGTTCGCCTTAATCGGATTCTCTCCCTGGATGGAACGTACCGGCACATGACCATTGATGATGTGGCGATGTACACCCGTCACTCCGAACTCATCCAGCAGCCTGTCACATATCTTCTCTTCTTCACGTAACGTATAATAAGCGCCTTTTTCCTCCTTCTGCACCCCTTTATCGTCGATAAAACAGCGCTCGAAGGTAGCCATCTTGCTCTTATCGAATAACGGAGAGTCTTTTCCTCCCCAGAGATACCAGATATAATCCAGCGCAAAATCTTTCTCCGGAGAATCCTCCGAATCGAAATAGGCCGTACGGATCAGCTGATCTACCTTATCCAGCAAAGCCTTTCCCTTATATTCCTGTCCTTCGATGCTGACGCTTTTCAGCGAACCGTCAGCGTTCATCGGCACAGAGGCATGAAACAAAAGGTTTGAATTACAAACCTGATACATACTTCCATGACGGAAAAGGCAACGCATATGTTTCTTCAACTTCTCACTGTATTCGAACGAGTGTTGTATCCGGCGGATCAGATCTTCCTCTTCGATCGACAAGGCATAGGGATCTTTCGGATTGAGCGTAGGCCAGTTCTTGTCTTTCAACTCGTATTCCTTTCCGTCCAGATTGATGATCCCACGCTTCAGGTCGATATGGTGAAGCAACAGGCGGTCGTCCATCTCGAACTCCGGACGACGGCGGATAATCTCCCCTTCCAGCTTGAACTGGATAATGGTAATAGCCTTATGCATCTGCGAAATCAGGCGGATTGTCTTCTCATCGAAAGTCGAATCAGATGCATTGGTCTTCGGCATGAACAGTTCGCAGGGATCGTCTCCATATACATCCATCGCAAAGGTAGCGAGCGGTAACAGATTGATGCCGTAACCGTCTTCCAGGGTTGCCAGGTTACCGAAACGCAGGCACATACGGATCACATTGGCAATACTACCCAGATTCCCCGAAGCAGCCCCCATCCATAAGACATCGTGGTTCCCCCACTGGATATCGAAATGGTGGTAGTCGCAAAGCGTATCCATTATGATATGGGCACCCGGACCGCGATCGTAAATATCACCGATCACATGTAACAGGTCGATCGTCAACCGCTGTATCAGATTACACATAGCAATGATGAAATCATTCGCCCGTCCGGTCGATATGATCGTTTTGATGATCTGGTCTACATAAGCTGATTTATTAGGCTCGTCCGACGACTCATGCAATAACTCCTGAATGATATAAGAGAACTCCTTCGGAAGCGCCTTACGCACTTTCGAACGGGTATATTTGGATGATACATTCCGGCATACCCGTACCAGTTGGTTCAGTGTGATCAGGAACCAGTCATCCAGATCCTGTTCCTTACATTTGACCAACTCCAGCTTTTGCTCCGGATAATAGATCAGTGTACACAATTCTTTCTTTTCATAATCGCGCAGCGTATTGCTGAATATCTCATTCACTTTACGCTTGATCGCCCCGGAAGCATTTTTCAGGACATGGTTAAAGGCCTGGTGCTCACCATGAATATCGGACATAAAATGTTCCGTCCCTTTCGGCAAGTTCAGGATCGCCTCCAGATTGATGATCTCTGTACTTGCATCTGCAATGGTAGGAAAACTACGTGCCAGCAATTGCAGATAACGCAGATCACCAAACACATATTCGGGTGTTATATCTTTCGTCATAAATGTTTACAAACTTTTTCCGTGCAAAGATAAACAAATACAAGCAGACAAGCTATCCCAATCCTATTATTAGGCACCACCCGGAAAATAAAAATCGATAGTTACGAATCATTTAAATACAAAGCCCCGAAAGAGAGATCTTCCGGGGCTTGTTTTTTGTCTGTCTTCACTCTTCACAGAGGTAGAACAGAAGAACTTTATTTTCATTACTTTAGTATTAATAAATATCACTTGTTCACCTGTCACAGGATAATTAACGCCGTTGCGCTGCGTGATACTCTATCAGAATTATTTGATTACAAATAATTTTTATTTTACGATTGCAGGTACTGCAGCTTCACCTTCAACCTTTACATAAACTACACCGGCAGGAACTGCGATAGTAGCTTCACTTGAAGTAATCACTGTGTTTACCAATATCTGACCAAGAACATTGCTGATAACAACCTTCTTACCATCAGCACCCTTAACTACTACAGAACCGTTGATAGTCGAAACTTCTACTGTAGAAGTAGAGATAGATTCATTATCCGTTGCTACTTTGTCAACAGTGCCTAAAGTCAGAATAGCAGCCTGGTTCAATACCTGACCAAAGTCAGTAACACCAGTCGAACCATTACCGTCAATGATATCACCTGTATTATGGTTCCCGTTAGTGTTGAAGAACTTAGCAAGTACAGGTGTACCATTTACAAAGCGTAACCAAGCACCTTCGAATGAACCAACCGATGAGAATTGACCGTCGTTTGATTCCAGTAAGAAACCTTCTTCTTCTGTATCACCTACATAACGCAAAGAGAAAGCAACATTGTTATGAGTTCCATCCAATACAACTGCGTCATAAACAATACCTTCCTGATCTTTAGCCAGATAGTCAGGGATAATCAGGATATTTCCGTCAGCATCCGCACCTGTAATAGCATTTTCGCCTTTCAATGTATAAGGAGCTTTCAATACAAACAGTGAATCACCACGGTGTACTGCTTCAACAAAAGCAAGACGAGTGTAATTGTCATACTGGAATTTGCTTGCAGCTTCTACCTTGTTGATAGAGTTCTGGATAGAGTCGTTCAGGTTAACCAGGAAGCGGCCGCTTACATAACCCGGATACGATACTTTATGATCACAGCCAGGATTCAATCCGTGAGTTGCACCATGAGCATTTTCACCACAATAGTAGTATGCCTTTACGCTATCGGCTGCTACAGCAAACAGATACTGAGGCATACGATCTTTTGATTTAGCAACGTAATCAACGTACAGACCTTCATGTTTTGTCTGAACTGACTTGTTTTCAACAGCCAGATAGTTCAGGATACCAGATCTTGAATCTTCATACAAAAATTCGTTTCCAGAGAGAGAAGACAATGTAACAGACTTCGCCAGGTTATTTACATATTCAGCTGTAGCTGCATCTGCGCTCAAAGATTTATACAAAGGACGAGGATCAACAGTCAAAGCAAATACATCAGAAGTTGTTCCACATAACTGATCGATATAACTTTCGTTAGTACCTTGTTTGATAGCCATCTTACCGGCTGTCTGGTTATTGTTCAGAACGATTTCCTTTTTATCAGCTCCGATCTTTGACCATTCGCTAGTTTCATTTACCAATGCATAATAAGGAGTACTGTCTACATTGTTATTTTCTTTCAGATAGAAGATAGCCCATGTCAGACCATTCTTTCCTGCCTGAATATCAGCTTCGTCAGCAACGATATAACGATGCATATGGTCAAGAGCAATATATTTATGGTCATTGTCGATCTTGTTTGCATCCTTTACTTTCACTGCATATACATCACGGCTCAACTGAGTTGCACCGGCTTTAGCGCTAGTATAACCATAAGCCTGAGCACCCTTGATCAGATGCAATTCATAGTAAGTCGGATCACCCGGAATACCCTTGATATAATTATCTGTTGCACTGATGCCCAGGAACAAATTATTTACGTTAGCATTATAATGCTGCAATGCATATACATTTTCAGCCAATACATCGCTGGCAATTACAGAATAACCGGCTGTATTTGGAGTTTCAATCTTTTCAAAATAAATAGTATCACCACAAGAGAAGAAGTTATTTTCAGCTGTTGCATGAACTGTACCGCTGGTAGTCATACCTTTTGCATATTCATGGTTGATAATATAATATTTACCATTTCCAGCATCATAAAGTTGTCCTTCGAAGCCAACTACACCATATTCACGGTTTGTAATTTTAACTCTCGGAGTTTTGTTATAAGTAGGATCTGCATTTTCCTTTTTAACAACATCACAACCTAACTGTTCAATAACCCATTGAGTTGCAGGCATACGTTTGAAATCCTGATCAGCTTCCAATACATCATATACCAGGTGACCACCCATATCGGCAACGATATAAGAACCGTCAGCACGTTTTTGAGTCAGCGTTACATCGTTTGCATTCGGATTAGCTGTAGACAGACGAACCAGATATACGCCATTATCAACTGTAGTGCGAACTAATGCTTTGTAAGTATTATCGAAAGTAACCTTCATCTTCATATCTGCATTATACTCAACAGCGCCTGTACCGTCACCATTATGATTGTCGCAATTGAATGTTACATAAGCAGGGTTACCAGGATATCCAACTATTCCCAATGCATGGCTGCTGGCAGAACATTTATAACCTTCTTTAGAAATAGCCATGAATTTAGCTTCATCAGCATTGATTCCGTAAGGAACGCTAACCGTCAACACCTGAGATTGGTTACCCGGAGTAGCAAAGTTTATTGCAGCCAAAGCAACCGGAACGCCTGCAGCCTTATTAGACAGACAGTTTGCAAAATCAGAACCAGCAGTTCCATAAGCGACACCAGCATTGATTGTGTTCAGATATTGAGCCGGAGTCAATGCAGCCAAAGCAGCCAGGTTAGCAGTAACATCAGCAGGAAGAAGGCTCTTGTTCGGCATAGAAGCATTCAACGGTTCGATAACCAAACTATCGTTTGTCGGATAGTAAGTTACTTTGAAGTGGAAACGAGCACTTGTAGCATCAATCTTTGCTGTGTTTACGAAAGTAGCATCTTCCAGCTTCAAGCCATTGTAATTGCTGGTAGTTGCACCTTCATGATAAGTCGTAGAAACGCGTAAATACTTGTCTGTAGTCTGATCTTTTCTGAACAGAATGCCATAACCTGCATATACAGAAGGCTGACCTGCAGTAATAATATTACTACCTTCAGCATTACTATAATTATCACGGCTTAAAGCGGCAACCTGAGTATCTTCTGCAACATAATCAGAAGCATCCAACGGATTGCTTGTCATGTTAACGTTGAATAAGAACTTCGCTAACTTTCCGGCAAGGTTTGATGCATTATTTCCAGCAGCAGGAGGGAATGTTTTATAAGAATCGTCCGCATCAATCATAGAATTGATTTCAGCAGCGCTCAATACCTTTGCTCCGGCAATTACCGGCTGGAAAGAGATAATATTCTGCAAACCACTAGCATCGACTTTAGCCAGGCTCTGAGGAGCACTTACTAAAACGACTTCATTGTTTGCATTCAAAGCCATTGCCATGACTTTTTTAGTTTTATGATAGTAAGAATAAACCAAGTGATTATCAAAACGAGTATCACCGTTATCATCATTAGAATACCAGGTCCACATATCATTGCAGCCATCCAAGATAGTTGCCTCTGCATTAAGAACAGCAGCTGCTGCATCTGCAGCAGTTAAGTTTACAGCTCTGGTATGATCGAAAGTCAGTGCATAACCTGTTTCCTTATTAATAAAGGTATAGTTATGACCGCTTACGGCATCTTCATCAAATTTGATTTTCCAAAGAGAGTGAGTCAAAGCAGCATCTTCAATTTTTTTTGCTTCCAGATGTAATGCTCCGGTAGAATAATCACGTTCCATAGTCAGAACAGTAGTGGCAGAGCCTAATGGAGCTTTTGCCTGTTCATCTGTACCGTGTTCTATTACCAACTGGTACCATTTTGTAGAGTCAATTTTGTTTACTCCGTCACAATGCACAGAAGTGACTGCACTTCTAACCATGTCAGTACGATAAGGAATTTCCCCGTTTCCAGCATGATTTTGTTGAGCAGTGACCCCTACTGCGGCTAGCATGAAGCCAGCCATCAAAGTAGAAAACTTTTTGTTCATAATCAATAAATTTAATATTAATAATAGTGTTATCTAAAACCTGTTTACACAACTCGTTCGCTTGCTCTTAAATGTTAAATGACGAGTTTAAATGTTCCTTTTTTCTAGTCATTCTTTTGTGTATGTTTTGAGTTTATACTGAAAAGGACTAATTTTGTACTAACATTGTTATTCTGTTGATAAGAAAGGATATAGAGAAAGAAAAAAATATTGCTAAAAAGAATGGTGGTTAAAAAGATTGTTGTAATTTTGTGACTAGAAAAAAGGAACCTTTAATTTAGTCAGTCATTTTTCTTACCCAAAGTATTAATTATCAACATATAAACAATGGTTATTATTCTTTTCTTCTTAGGTAAGAATGAGACTTCCTATAAATAATGTACATGTGCGTACATTTATATTATTAGTTTCCCGAAGAGAAAAAAGTCTATTTTTTAGCGACAACCGTTATAAATGAAGAAAAAGAGTAGAAATGTCACCCCAAACTACCTCTAGTACAGCCCCGGTTTCATTATATCCAGTAGCTTATTGTTCACATGATTTACAAAGAGACCGTTTTATATAACTCTCAGTGTAAAATTGTTTCGGATTTTATCTGTATCTTCGTAGGCAAATAGTGATAAAGCCATGAGAAAAACAATCATCCTTTTCATCTTCCTGCATGTCCTTTCTTACGCCTTCCCTATCTATTTTAAACATATCGGGATGAAAGAAGGGCTTTCTCAACTTTCCGTTATGTCTATCTATCAGGACGAGCTAGGGCGTATGTGGTTCGGGACGGAGGAAGGATTAAGCGTTTTCGATGGCGTTCATGTAACGACACATAAACCGACTCTGAAAAACGAAACAAATAAAGAGACTACAGTCGGCAACAGTATTGATTTCATAACAGGAGATAATCAGGGGAATATCTATTTCAATTCTGATAATTCCCTCGTACGATACAATTTGCATACACAACAATTCAGCTGCCTGAAACAATCGGGAGTCACAGCTGTCGCTTTCGGTAACGACCGGCTTTGGGTCGGAGTCGCTGATTCTGTTTTTATCTGGGACCCGCAAATAAAAGAATTGCAGTTTTGTTTTAAACTGGAATACACTTACCAACATGCCACCTGCATCTTTGTCGATTCCCAAAAACAATGCTGGATCGGCACGAATGCCGGATTATACATGAAGGAAGAGAATAAACCGTTGGCCTCCATCATTCTGAACGAAGATATTTACGGTCTGTTTGAAGACTCCCACGCAAATCTTTGGATTTCAGCCAGAATGAACGGACTTTATAAAAGAGAAACGTCCGGCAACTTTAAACGCTTCCGTTATGATCCGCAAAAAGCCGACAATATATCCAGCAACCAGGTCAGAGGCATCGTGGAAGACAACTTCGGAAATCTCTGGATAGGGACTTTTACCGGACTGAATAAATATAATCCGCATAACGATCATTTCCAGGTCTATACCCGGGATAACCTTCCGGGCAGTCTCGCCCACTCCTCCGTTTTCCCGGTTTATAAAGACCGTCAGGGAAGTATCTGGCTGGGGACTTATTACGGAGGTGTTCATTATTTCAATCCCGAAATGGACCTTTTCACCTTCTACACGGCGGATAAGTCCAGAAACGATTGCGTCAGTTTCCCCTTTGTCGGCCACATGGCAGAAGATAAGGACGAGAATATCTGGATTTGCACCGAGGGAGGAGGCTTGAACCTATTCGACCGGCAAAAGAAAACATTTACCTATTTCATGGCGGATCCCGACAAAAACTCCATAGCCCATGACAATCTGAAAGACATAGCCTACAGCGCCAAGCGCAACAAGCTTTACATAGGAACCCATACCGGCGGATTATCTATCTTCGATATTCCCCGGAAGCAATTCCGAAATCCTTATTTTGAAGATCCTTCGTATGCGGTCAAAGCCGGCGACCGTATCAACCAAATGACAATCTGGAAAGACAAATATCTGGTATTCCTGACCCAATGGGGAAGTGTCAAAATGGATCTCGACACGGAACATATCAGCCCGGTTTTCCCCAGCGGGAAACAATATGGGAATCATTGCTTCGCCATCGATTCGAACGATTATATCTGGATAACCAGCGGAAGAGTGATTTATAAGATCAACATGGAGGATGAGGAAGACAAGACAATCTTCCGTTGTGGCGAGAACGGCCTCGGGGATCAAACCGTTACCACGATCTATGAAGACAAGAAAGGACGGCTCTTTTTCGGTACCTCCGGTGCCGGATTATACCTCTATGACAAAAAGAATAACTCTTTCAAAGGATACACAACCGAAAACAGCATGATCCTCAGTAACTATTGTTATGAAATTGAAGAATCCCTGCAAGGCTACCTGATCATTTCGGGTGATAAGGGACTCTCATTCTTCGATCCGGAACAGTCGATGTTCAAAGTGGTGGAACTGGGTACCGCTCTTCCCGTATCGGGTATCAATAAAGGATGCGGACTGCTTGTCTGTAAAAACGGCGAGATCTTTGTCGGAGGAATAGACGGTTTAAGTGCCTTTTTCGAACAGGACCTGTTCCGTCCTTCCAAAGACTATCAGTTATATTTCTCAGATCTGTATATTAACAACGAGCCGGTTTACCCTAAGGATCAATCCCGCATATTATCCGAAGCACTTCCTTATACGCAGGAAATCCATTTGAACCATAACCAGAACAATCTCATTCTGAATTTTAATTCGAATAACTATATCAATACGTTAAAGGAAACGGCCTATGAATACAAGCTGGAAGGTTTCGATACCAAATGGATCAGTAACAGCGACAACAGCATTCAATATACCAACCTTAACCCCGGCGAATACACACTGATCGTACGGGAAAAACAGTACGATACCAAAATCGAACCGCAGACGATCCGGATGGGAATAACTATTCATTCTCCTTTCTATGCGACACCGTTATTCTACCTGTTGTATGTATTGGTAGGCGGAGGACTGATTTATGGCTTCTTCCGTTTCAAACAATCACAGTTGCTTTTAAGGACCTCATTACAATATGAACGAAAAGAGAAAGAGCGGATCGAGGAACTGAACCAGGCAAAGCTCCAGTTCTTCTCCAACATCTCACATGAGTTCCGCACACCGCTGACGCTGATCATTTCACAGATCGAGCTATTGCTTCAAAGTAGTTCGCTGGCGCCTTCTACCTATAATAAGTTATTGAAGATATACAGGAACACCCACAGTATGAGGGCTTTGATCAGTGAGTTACTGGACTTCCGCAAACTGGAGCAGGGACATGTCAAACTAAAAGTGTATGAACAAAATATTGTCCCGTTCCTGAAAGAAATTTATCTTTCTTTTTATGAGTATGCTTCCAGCCGGTCGATAACCTATCTTTTTACCTCTGAAAAGGAAAATATCAACTGCTGGTTCGACCCTAAACAGATGCAGAAAGTATTTTACAATCTGCTTTCAAACGCATTCAAATACACCAAACCAAGAGCGAGTATCGAGATGGTGATCGAAGAGAATGAGAACACGATCATCATTAAAATAATAGATAACGGCATCGGTATCAACAAAGAAGATATCAACAAGATATTCGACCGCTTTTACCAGGCAGGTAACCAGACATCGGATACGGCACAACCCAGTACCGGCATCGGCCTGTCGCTCACGAAGAGCATTATCGAATTGCATCATGGTAAAATACAAGTAGAGAGCACACCCGGATACGGCAGTATTTTCATCGTCCTCCTGCCTAAAGACCGGACGCATTTCAAAGAAGAAGAATGCCAGTTTGTCGAACCTGACAATGAAACCATACGCAACGAGATCCTTCCGGAAAGTATCATCAAAGAACTACCCGAAAGCACTTCCGAATTATCATTTGCAGATACAGACACGACATACACCGTCTTACTGGTCGATGATAACGAAGAGTTACTTCAGATCCTCAACTCCTTATTTTCACCGGTGTACAAAGTTTTACTGGCACACAACGGAAAGGAAGGACTCGAAATCGCACGCAACGAAAGACCGGATATTATCATAAGCGATATTATGATGCCTGAAATGTCCGGCACGGAAATGTGCCTGAAAATCAAGAATGATTTTGACATCTGTCATATTCCGGTCATTCTTCTTACAGCACTCAGTTCAACGGAACAGAGCATAGAAGGTTTGCAGCGCGGGGCTGACGATTATATCAGCAAGCCGTTCAATGCCAAAGTGCTGCTTGCACGCTGCAACAACCTGGTTCGCAACCGCATTATCCTGCAAAAGAAATTCAACGAACAAAAGGATTTCGATACGCAATCGCTTGCCAGCAATCCGATCGACCAGAAGTTTATGGATACCATAAACAAGATCATCGAAGAGAATCTGAACAATATGGAGTTCGATATGAATACACTGGCTAAAGAACTGGGATTAAGCCGCAGTTCCCTGTATGCCAAATTCAAGGCGTTGACAGGAATGACTCCGAATGATTTCGTGCTGAATTGTAAACTAAAACGGGCTGCTACCTTATTGACCGGACGGCCAGACCTGCAAATCGCAGAGATATCGGATATGTTAGGCTTCGGTTCTCCCCGTTATTTCACCCGTTGCTTCAAAGCACAATTCGATACAACACCGGCTGAATACAGAAAAAAAACAGGGAAAATGGAGTAAATCCATCTTCCCTGTTTGTAATTATCTTCACATTTACATCTTTTCGATGTCCTTTTTACGTTTCAATGCTTCGATGAAATAGTAATCGGCATAGTTCAACGGTACATCGATCTCCGAATTATGAGGAATACTGCCGACTGAATGCATCAGGATAAAGTTTCCGTTCGTGCCTAACGCAGCACGATAAGCCGGGGAAGCCAACGACGTCATTATGCTGTCGGCATAGGCTTTATACTCTGAGGCATTTTCAACATCCATCGTACTGATCTCATACAAAGCGGAAGCGATACAGGAAGCAGCAGAAGCATCCCGAGGTTCATTCGGTATATTCGGAGCATCCATATCCCAATAAGGAATAAGATCTGTCGGCATTGCTTTATGATTTTTCATGAAATTGAATGTTTTCAAAGCCTGATCCAGATACTTACGGTCGCCAGTTTCACGGTAGCAAACAACGAATCCGTAAATAGCCCACGCCTGTCCACGACTCCAGGCCGACTCATGTGCATATCCCTGTGCCGTATGACGGTTACGAACGGAACCATCTTTCAGACTATAATCGATGACATGGTAACAGCTGCCGTCCGGACGGAAATGTTCCTGCAACGTACGGTCTGCATGAGCAATCGCTATGTTATAAAAAGAGGAATCACCGGATAGACGGGTCGCTTCGAACATCAGCTCCAGGTTCATCATATTGTCGATAATCACCGGACATTCCCAACCGCGTTCCGACTGCCATCCTTTATCTACATTCCATGACTGGATTACCTGGGGAGCCTCACGAAAACGGGTTGATAATGACTTGGCAGCCTGTACCATCACATCTTTATAAGACGGATCGGCCGTCAGACGCAAACCGTTACCGAAGCTGCAATTAACAATGAACCCGATGTCATGATGCCAGGTCAGGTTCTTGGCTTCTTCTATGGCCCATGTATATTTCTGAGCGAGTGGAAGCAAGGCCGTATCGCCCGTCAATTCATACAGATACCACACCGAGCCAGGGAAGAACCCACTGCGCCAGTCTCCATAGCCGCAATAATAAACTGAGCTATCCTTTTTCAAAGTCACAGGATTCAGGCATTTGCCACTGGCTTCAATGACTTCTATCTCGTTACCGAGCTGTGCACGGGCGAAATCGATATTCTCGTCAATAAAACTCTTTTCTAATGTTTTAGGTGTTCCCCCGCAAGAGATCAGGAATGCGGAGAAAGCTAAAGCGATCCAATTTTTCATTCTTCTTTTATTTATTGTTTTGTTTAATTGTAAATGTGTAAGTACCGGATTTTACCATTTTTCCGGCATTCAAAGAGAGACGATAGATTTCTTTTCCCCATACGTTGGATAAACGCGGGTCATCCAACGCGACTGTCTCTACAGACGGGGTGAAAGTATTTTTATCATACAGCAATTCTACCTTTTCTCCGTTTACATCTATCCGGACGATTCCTTCCGAAGAGACATCGATCTTACCCCAGGTCAGGAAATTGACTTGATTCGGTTCTTTCAACTCTTTCAGGGTAAATGAATCCTGAATCTTCACTTCGCCCTTATTCTTATTTAATGTATACGAACGAACCCATTTGTCCACCCCGGCTTCTTCAGGATAAGCGGTAGCAATATTAGCGGTAAAAGTCATCCGCTTCGGGTCGAAAGAAGTCGCAGTCGCTTTATATCGGGAACCAAACGACTGGGGCACTCCGTTTATCATCGGCAGATTATGGTAGTTGCTCTGCATTGTCCAGATCGTATACCGTTCGTTACTGAATGTCTGGCGGGTATAAGTGCCGACACCTGCATCGATAAATACCGGAGTCGTATTTGAATACAAAGAGAAAGTACCGGCATCATTATGATTATGGCTTTCATTGTTATATCCACCTTTCGCAGCCAGGAAGAAACCTGCTTTATTCGTCATATAACAAAATTCCGTTTCCGGATACCAGGTATAAGCCGGAGACTGATAAGAAGGTTCCACCTCTCCCATCTCCTTTGCATACAGGAGACTTTGTAAGGTGCGGAACATATCTCTCCCGGAAGAAAGTGATTTTCTGGTTGACAGGCTGTTCAGATAAGCGGCATACTGCATCATCACATCACTGCCTACCGCCTTTCCGTAGCGGAAAATAATCGGGGCATCTCCGCCACCTTTCGCCGAGGCATCCGCGAAGTTAACCACCCAGCCATTCCCTACATAGGAGCGGGCAATATATTCACCCATATTTTTGATAATCGGCTGATCGAACAGACTGATCTTTCCACCGGTCCCGTCGTACAATAATTGCAGATAATCATACATCTTTCCCGCAGCATGTCCCCAATAAGAAGGACCTTCTTCGCAGGCACCGTCCGAATGAGTATAGTTGATGAATTTATCGACCGAGACCATTGTACGATGAACGGCTTCCGCCAGTTTCTCTTTATCGTTTTCCAACAGTAGGAAACATTGCAGTACATTAAAGTTACACCACGGATTCCAGTTGTTGACCAAAGTCCCGGGTTTGTAATTGAAGGCCATCCACCAGAAACGGTCTTCCTTCATATAAGTATCCAGTATTCTTTTCTGTAACTCATGGCGCAGGCGTTCGGAAATAACAGGATTTACTTTATCAAATTCGGTATGGAAGAAATAATAAGTCCAGGACAATAAGGAACCCAGGTCGCCGGCAGTCAGGTCGATCACATCTTCTTTATAATCGGGTAAAGAACGTTTTGAATGTTGTGCGCTCAAATGTGCCGACAATACCCAGGAAGTCATCTCACAGGACTGAAAAACACCATTGATCAGCTGATTGATAAAGCGGCCCTTTCCTTCTGCCAGTTCGGCCATTACCAGGTCGGCTATGGCTCCGTTGTTACTGCCGAAAGGATCTTCCATGATCCGCCGGTTTCCGCTACGTTCGTATTCGATATAGTCGGTTGCTTTAACAACTTTCCATTCATAATCCAAACGTTTTTCTCCTTGTTTGATGTAATCATTCCTGTAATCTCCCAGAAATTGCTCCCAGGCAGTGCGATCGGTATAATCCGGATAAGGAACCCATTGCCGGTCCATCAATAAAACGGATTTCAATTCAGGTATATCTGCCGCCTTTTGCAGCAGATCACGTTCGACATAAGCATTTGCTGATGCTATTATTCCGAATAGCAAACAAAATAAGGTTAAACATTTCTGTGTTCTCATGGTACTACTTTTTTGCTTTGATCACAAAAGTAGAAAGATTGTCTATAACAGAGGCGTCTATTTATCCATTTCATATGCACTTATCGTCCAAAGGCATGGATAAAAATAAGTCAAAAGGTTCTTTTTATTTCATTGTAAATAAAGGTATGTCTTAGTCTGTTAAGGTATTTGATACCACCTTTGAAGCAAGCTGTTTTCACATATATTAAAATATAACTTAGTCCTAATGGAACTCCAATCATACCGATGCAAATATATATGTTATTAATGTTAACGAGTGTATTAATTTATCCATTTAATATGCACTAATAGTCCAGCGCTTATTTATAAAAAACGATAATCTCCCTATTTTAAAGCCTTTGTATATTTAGCCTCCGGATAAGAATGTTAACGATATTCAATAATAATAACAGTGATGATTTAATCATTCCAAACATCTTTTCAGTATCTGCAACGCAAATACCAATGATTTGTCTTTCTCCGCTCTCCATTTATTTATCAGTGCCTTACCTAAAGTTACCCTAAAATCCACACCGTTTTCAACAGTCATTATATACTAATTGATCTTCAATCCTTTCGCCATCCAAATCAAAAAAACAGCGTAGTTCCATTAGAACTATGTGGTTTTTGCCAAATACCCAGGCTGAAACTCACGGAAAAAGAATCAGTAAACCGGGTAAACAATTAATTAATCATTAACTAAATCTGGTGTTATTATGACAAAGGATTTTAATCGTTTTTACTTATCAAAACAGATGTTCCTGGGAGCAACCCTGCTTCTAGCATCTGTAGGATTGGCAACGGCCAGTCCGGCAACAGGAACTACGGGTACAGCCTTACCGAACCCTGTTGCTGCTTCTCCTCAACAAGCCAAATACATTATTAATGGAGTAGTCGAAGATCAGTTCGGTCCGATAGCAGGCGCCAATGTAGTTGAGAAGGGAACCACAAACGGGACAATTACCGATATGGACGGTAACTTTACCCTGGAAGTATCACCTAATTCCGTACTGGTCGTTTCATTTATCGGATTCAAGGAACAACAGATTCCGGTGAATAACCAGAAATCATTACGGATTAAATTATCGGAAGACTCCCAGGCACTGGACGAAGTCGTTGTAGTAGGTTACGGTACGCAGAAGAAGGTGAACCTGTCCGGCTCCGTTACCTCCGTAAATGTCAGCGAGATGGCCGAAAGCCGCCCGTTAACTAACATCTCTACGGCTTTGGCCGGAACTGCACCGGGGGTACAGATCACATCCAGCAACAATATCCCCTCCAACAACGGAGATGCGGATATTAAGGTACGCGGACAGGGAACATTGAACAACTCCTCTCCCCTGGTTATTATTGATGGTGTGGAAGGTAATTTGAACAGCGTCAGCCCGCAGGATGTGGAAACAGTCAGCGTATTGAAGGATGCTGCCTCATCGGCCATCTACGGTTCACGTGCAGCAAACGGTGTTATCCTGATTACCACCAAGTCAGGTAAGGCCGGCAGGATGAAAATCGACTATACCGGTTATGTTTCTTTCCAGAGCCTGAACAAGCCATACGACGTAGTCACCGACTATGCCAGCTACATGGAGTATATGAATGAAGGGATGCGCAACAGCAATAAACCCGAGCCTTTCTCCCAGAACGTGATAAATTTGTGGCGTGAGAAGTCGAAAGACCCGAACGGTCTGAATGAGCATGGTATTCCGAACTATCTGGCATATCCTAACAGCGACATCTTCGATGTGTATGAAACCGGTGTTTCCCATCAACACAGCCTGTCAGCAACCGGAGGTTCCGAAAAAGTGACTTATTATACATCTTTCAATTATCTGAATAACCCGGGTATCCTGGAAAATTGCGGATACGAACGTTTCAGCCTCCGTGCCAATATCGATTCGCAGGTAAAAGACTGGTTGAAAATCGGTGTAAACCTGAGCGGATATACAGCCAATACAACTCCGGTCAGCGAGAACATCAACGATATCTATACCTACGGCTTAACCGGTGGAAACCCGGGTATCGCCTATCTGGACGACCAGAACCGGTTGGGTATCAATGCCAATAATGAAGATGACCCTCAGAACGCTACAAACAATCCATATAATCGTTTAAGGAATGTGAGCGGTAACATCGGAATAAACACGCTGAAAACCCGTATGTATGCGATTTTGACTCCGTTAAAAGGTCTGACTATCCAGGGTTCTTATACCTATGATTATTATGACAAACAAAAGGATTCGAAACCGAACTTCGTCCCGATGTATAATTTCCAAACAAATACGTTATATACGGATGGTGTGGGCCAGACAAGCATCTATAATTACAATGAAAAGACCTACAGGAATTTCATGGATGCCATCGCCCGCTACGAACGTAACTATCTGAATAACCGCCTGAGCACAAATATCATGATTGGTGCCAGCCAGGAACAATACAAACGTTCTTACTTCAGTGCCACCCGTAAGGATTTGCTCGACCCGTCACTGGGTGTAATCGGAGGAGCTATCGGTGAATCTTCCTCAACCGGTAATGTTACGGAATGGGCGATGCGCTCTTTCTTCGGACGTATCAACCTGGGTTGGGATGACAAATACTTATTGGAAGCCAACCTTCGTGCCGACGGTTCTTCCCGTTTCCAGAAAGATAACCGCTGGGGTTATTTCCCATCGTTCTCTGCTGCCTGGCGTATTTCGGAAGAAAACTTCATGAAAGACTTCACCTGGCTGGACAACCTGAAGATACGCGGTTCTTACGGTTCGCTGGGTAACAACACCCTGGGAAGCAACAGAGATAACGACGGCAACTACCTCTCGCAATCGCTGTATGCACAGACCAACTACGTATTAGGCCGTACCGTGGCAATGGGACTTTCTCAAACTGCCATCGCCAATGCCAATCTGTCTTGGGAAACGACCTATATCACCAACCTGGGGGTTGACTATAATATGTTTAGCAATCGCTTGAGCGGTAGTCTCGAATTCTTCAATAAGAAAACAGACGGCATTTTGATTGACCTTCCGGCTCCTATGGTTCACGGTAACGCGACAATTCCTAAGCAGAATGCCGCCCAGGTAACCAATAAGGGGGTTGAGTTCTCTGTGAACTGGTCCGACAGAGTCGGTAAGGATTTCGACTATAATGTAGGCTTCAACTTCACTTACATCAAAAACAATGTCGATAAATTTAAAGGAGACGAACCTTCGTACGACGGAGCCAGAATGTTGAAGGAAGGACTTCCTATCTGGTCTTTGTATGTCCGCGAAATTGACCGTATCATCCAGACAGATGCAGACCTGGCACTGGTTGAAACGATGTTGAATAACCCGGAAGTAGAAGGTAAGGTCGTATTCCCTTACGGAGTTCCTCAAAAAGGTGATATCCTGTACAAAGACCTGAATGGCGACGGACTGGTAAACGATGATGACCGTACCGTTATCGGAAATGGCAAGAACCCGACCTTCACGTATGGAGTGAACCTGGGATTCAACTGGAAAGGCATTGACTTCTCTACATTGATTCAGGGTGTAGCCGGCATTAAAGACGTATATCTGAGCAACCTGTATAAAAGTGGTGTCCGCCAGGGTTACCAGATGAACCAGGAAGTTATCGACGGACGTTGGTACGAAGGCCGTACGGATGCCAGTTATCCACGTCTGCTGGACTATAGCGATACCCGTAACGAACAGTATTCCGACTTCTGGGTTGCCAGCAAGGCGTACCTGAAAATTCGTAACATCACATTAGGTTATACCCTGCCCAGTCAATGGACCAAGGTTGCCTATATGGACAGAGTCAGAGTATACGGCAGTTTGGAAAACTTCTTCACTTTCTCGAAGTGGAAAGGATACGACCCTGAAGTGAGCGGCGTTACCTATCCGACCATGCGTCAAGCTGTAATCGGTATTAATGTTACTTTCTAATCAGAATGTCTAACTAATAAACAGAATTATAAAATGAAAAAATATATCATGTCTTTTTTAGCAGCCTTATTTACATTGACAGGCTGTTACGACCTGGACAGGGCTCCATACGACCAGTTGAGTTCCAGTACTTTCTGGCAGACGGAAGACCAGTGTAAGCAAGGTCTGATGGGAGTTTACGCCTCCCTGAAAAACACCGACCTGTACGGTAAAATGTTTATGATAGACGTCAACTCCGATGTCGCAGCCGGATATGACCAGTATGAAGCCCTTCAGCTGGGAACCTGTACCCCGCGTACCGGATTCCTGAACGGCAAATGGCAAAACGGATACAACGCCATTCAGCGTGCCAATCTGGCTATCCGCAGCATTGGCGAAGCTCCTATCGACGAAGTACCTAAAAACCAGATGTTGGGTGAAGCTCGTTTTCTCCGTGCATTAATCTATTTCCACCTGCTGGACTATTTCGGAGGACTTCCCATATACGACGAAACGACCGATCTGGAAAAAGAGTTCAACAACCTACTGAAACCCAGAAGTTCTGCAGAAGAAACACGTGCTTTTATCCTTGCCGACCTGGAAAAGGCATTGGGCGCCGGACTTCCCGACCAATGGAACGATGCAAACTACGGACGTGTTACATTGTCAGCAGCCCAGGCCCTGTTGGGTAAGGTTTACTTGTACGACAAACAATACGACAAAGCCATCGAAAACCTGGAAAAATCCCAAGCTGGACATGCATTACATGATGACTTCGCTGAGTTATTCACTCCGACGGGCCATACCAGTTCCGAAATGATTTTCTCCATCATCAACCTGGGAGGAACAGGAAACAGCTACGGTATGCCTTTATGTTTCTATGCCGGAACCCGTAACTCCTATGGCAGTTGCTGGAACAATACGGTACCTTCCACCAACCTGGTCGACATGTATGAATACAAGGACGGACGCCCGTTCGACTGGGACGAAGTATTCCCCGGCTTCAACTCCGACAACCAGGTTAAGGAACGTGTATTCAGATGCACGGTCAACAGCGACGGTTCGGAAGTACTGGATATCCCGGCTGAATCGGAAAAAGTAAAAGAGATGTACGAACAGCGTGACCCGCGTTTATCGGCCACCGTTATCGCTCCTTACACAACTTATCTGGGATGGAACCGTAACCAAGAACGTCTGATGACTTTCATCTTCGCGAAAAACGAAAAAGGTGACGTTGTTGCCGTAAACGAAAATAACGGTTTCATGCGAAACAATAAGGGGGGATGGGAAACCTATTTCTGGAGAAAATTTGTACCGGAAGGCGACTGGAACGGACAAATTACCGACCGTGCCCATACCCCTGTTAACTTCCCGATTCTTCGTCTGGCAGATGTTTATCTGATGTTGGCAGAATGTTATAATGAAACGGGCAACCAGTCAAAGGCTGTCGAATACATCAACAAAGTTCGTGCCCGTGCCGGAATCGCCCTGCTGAACAGCGGTCCTTCTTATCTGGCCGCCAATACAAAGGATGAAGTATTCCAGCGTATTTTCCGTGAGAGAGCATTCGAGTTGGCTGGCGAAGGTATCCGCGACAGTGACCTGCGTCGCTGGAAATTATCCCATACTCTATTGAACGGAGATGAATTCGGCATCACAGGAAAACGTATGCTAACCCGTGTATTCCGCGAAAACCGCGATTACCTGTGGCCAATACCCGCTACAGAAATCGAAATCAATCCGGATTTGACACAGAATCCGAACTGGTAATAACCCATCTATTTCAAAAAAAGAGGAGGTGTGTCAAAACATCCAAAATATAAAAATCCCCCCTGCTACAGCTATGTGTGACAGGGGGGATTTTGTTGAAAAGAGAGTTTTGGCACACCCTCCTCTTTTTCCTGACTTCGTCAATGCGCCACCCAAATCATTTCGGTTCATCGGCGAAGTCAAATAGTGAGCGTATCGCCCGATGTTTATCAGTCAGGAATAGGGTCTTAGTATAAATTTCTTCATTTTCAGGCATCTTCACTCTGATGGTAGTAATAGTTTTGACGGCATCAAGTACCTTTCCTACGCTCAGGTCAATGTTCTTTTCTTTGATAATTCGCTCCAATTCCTTATATATTTTATAGGCGACAAAGCAAATGCAAACATGTGTGCTTCTATTCTTCGCGCAGGCTGAGATACACGTGCGATCACAAGATGTCGCAAGATCTCGTCCGGTATGCGATTGAAGCCAATATTATCATAGATACAATCAAGCAGCAACTGAGTTCCGTTGATCAATACAGCATCCATATTGCCGACTACTCGCTTGGTCTCTTCGAGTTCTCGCTGACCTGCATAGCTGTTAATCCATCTTTAGGCGGCATCACACAAATTTTCCGTGTCTTCTATTGAGTCCGCGGTGCCAAAGCTCTTTATTTCCTCATACTTACCGGAGGATTTGCTTACTACAACGACACTGATAGTGCCAGAGCGGTTCTTTTTCTTGCGCACATACATGCCGCAAAATTACGTTTTTTAGCTTGCGCCACCTAAAACAAAAGATAACTCGTTGATAATCAATTCACGCCGTGGTAGCGCAGAAAAGTGATGAAGTCAGGAAAGAGTACGTCACACAAAATTACAGGGCGTGGGTGAGCAGATATAATGTCGCCCTGGATAGTATAGATATTTTTCCGAAGACCGTCTATATAACAAAGAAAATACCTGCCCGCCTTTGGGGATTGGGCTGTCTGTCGGTTATGAGGCAGGACGATCCGGACTGTCGCCATATGTCGAAGTGGGGGTGTATTACAGGATTTGGTAATTTGATTTGATATTAATACTAAAGTTAGCCGTCTTGCTTGTGAGAGTAGGGTGTTTTTTGTGTTTAATAACATAATATTTAGCTTTGTGGTATGTAGATAAAATAATAAATTTAAAGCATTTATTAACTCTTTGTAGTTCTATAATCCATTTGTTTAACTTATTAAATTATTATTATGAAAAATCTATTATTTGCATCAGTGGCTTTTATGTTGTTTTTTGCGTGTAGCAACGAAACAGTATTTGATGAAAAGGATGATTCTACCATAGATGTCGTTACAAAAAGCATTAACGATAACGGCCCCTTTAATTTACATGATTGGAGAATAGAGGTTATTGGGGCTATTATGTATCATGGCTTTGATATGGGTCCATATTGGTCGGATTATGAGAGTAAAGGGAAAACTACATTCTTGACCGGACCTCTAACAATCGAAGAAACAATAGCACAATTTGGAGGATGTGTAGGATATAATATTTTAGGTCTTACGGATATTTCAAACTGGCTATATTCTTATAATATGCGTTATAATATTATATCTTTTCCTGGTCCACCTGATGATTCTAACACAGAATCTGATGGCTCTAAAAAGGAAGAAAAGACTGCGTGGGAGAAGCTTAAGGATAGGTATGAAGGAGCAGCATTTATAGAAGAGAACAATTGTCCTCCAGGATCTTCTTTTACTTATGCACAAGCTGCAGCTATTATGGCTCGAATGGATAAGCAAAAAGACGATGAGTTTCTGCCTTTTGTTTATATTAAAGCATATCCCTCCACCTCTAGTTTCAGTATTATATGCTGGAGTCTTTACGGGGCAGTAAACAACAAGACGACAGGACTTATTTATAGCAATCCTTATACTAGGATAGCTAGTGGCATTTTAGAAGCTTACAATAATCATATATACTCTGGGGTTACGTGTAGCGACCTTAATTAAGAAAGAGGCAGTCTCAAGATTTGAGCAAATTATGGGTTTAAAGGTGCAAATGAAATACCAAACAGAAGTTATTCGCCAATTGATATACCATTAATTCGTTATGCGGATATAGTCCTTTCTTTAGCTGAATGTTTGAATGAACAGGGAAAAACAGATTTGGGGTGAACCTCAATATTCTTATACTTGGGGAGGTAACCATTTATACAACTGGGTTATTCCTAGGTCTGAAATTCTGATGAATGAAAACCTAAAACAAAATGAGGGTTGGATAGACTAATCCATTCTTATAAATTTCTATTTCATGAGGGTGTCAGATTACTTTGACACCCTCTTTCTATTATTCTATACAATCAACAAAGTGCGTGCTCGTATCGATTAGTATTCCCAACCCGGTGTAGGTATCAAATTCGGATTAAGCTCTGTTTCACTTTTGGGAACAGGCCAAGTATACCACTGGTCACCAATCCAATCATAAACAGTACCTCCGGTACTCTCTGTTCCGCCCCATGCATGCTGGGCAACCTTTTCACTGAATTTTGTTTCTTTCAACGTACGCCAACGCATTTCATCAAAAAAGTTTATACCTTCGTTCACAAACTCACGACGACGTTCGTCACGCACATAGTTACGTGCAGTTGTCTGATCTGAGAAGCTAGAAGCCATAGTCGGTATACCGGCACGGTCACGGACCTCTTTCACCTTGGCCATAGCACCTGCCAAGTCATTCTTTTCAACAAGTGCTTCGGCCCACATCAACAGTACATCTGCATAACGAATGATAGGTTCATCTACCGGATTCTGCTCACGACGCAGGTATTCCAACCCCTCACCGATAAATTTACGATGAATATATTTAAATTCAGCCTGTGCATTCATAAAACCGGAAGCATAATAATCGTTCGGTAACTCCGGATTGGCATTCGGTTCGGCATTTGCCTGATCTGCATAATATTTACCAGCAACAGGCCAACGAAACGTGTACCACGCTTCTGCCGTAGAATTACTATTTACCCCCAAATAATTGGCATAAGGTGTCACAACATTGTAAGCCAAGCGCGGGTCACGATTGGCATATGCTGTTTTTAAACGAGCCTCATTACCTTCCGGCAAATAAATAGCCTGAATTTCTGCGGGCAATTTGGCCAGTTCCGTATCAACTGCCTTCGTAACCGTAGAATGGATTTCCTTTCCATTCACGAACTTATCGCGAATAAAGAATACTTTGCGATATTTCGTGTGTCCTTTGGCTGTCTCCATGTCAGTCACTTTCTTCCAATCAGACAAATAGTCCTCCCAAGCAAACTTTTTAACAGTCTGCCCATTCACCTCTTCATAAAGGTTTACCAACGCAGGAGTCACCTGCAAGTCACCCCAACAGCCACGGCTATCTTTAGCTCCCTGGGTAAATGCCGCACAATACTTTTGTATTCCCGTACCATATCCCGTAGGATCTTCTATATACTGCACTGCCAAAATAATCTCTTCACAACGCTCGTTAGCAACCTTGAACAGTTGTTTGTAGTCGGGGAACAATTTGTAACCACACTCACCTACCTTAGCAAAGTCTGCTATTGCTTTATCATACTCCTTTGTCAACAGATATGCCTTACCACGCAAAGCATAAGCAGCCCCTTTACTTACTCGTCCTTCTCCTTGGATTTGATTGTCAGGTAAATTAGGCTCAGCTATAGCATCGCTTAAATCCTTAATAACTTGAGCCCATATCTCCTGTTCCGAACTTTGAGGCTTGTCACATTCAGACGGGTTCACCGGTTCCGTATACAAAGGTACCCCTATTCCGCCATTACCGAAAAGAATGTTCAAACGATCGTAAAAGAATGCACGAAGTACTTTACACTCAGCAATCAAACGAGCTTTTTTAGCTTCATTGATAGGAGCATTTTCAATACCAGCTATAGCGGCATTAGCCCGATGCACACCGTCATACATCCATTGCCATGTTTTTAAGAAAAACCCGTTACTGGGATTGACCGATTTAGTAAACAAGTTTTGCATGCCATACTCTCCCTGTCCGGTCATACCAAACGCATCATACCCATAATAACCAATCATGGCATCGGCACCAATAATTTGATTTCCATGGAAAGGTCTCTGCAAGGAGTAATACACGCCAATAACGCCCTGGTCAACGCTTTCTTCGGTAGTCCACATAGTACCACTGGAAAGCTTATCATTAGGTGCCGTATCCAAAATATCCGTACAGGATGTTGCGACTCCGAAAACAGCCGCCAATGTTAACAAATTAAATATCTTTTTCATCTTTATGTGCTTTTAATTAAAAGGTTACAGACAGACCTCCTGAGAACATACGTGCAATCGGGTATGCGGCAAGCGAGCCACCCAATTCAGGGTCTACGCCTGGGAATCTATCGGATTTGAAAGTCAACAAATTTTCACCGGATACAAATACTCTCAAATTATTGATCTTTGCAGGTGCAACCCACTTCTTAGGCAATGTATATCCGATTTGTAATGATTTCAGCTTAACAAACGACGTATTATACAAATAGAATGTATTTGAAGGGGTAGTACCACCGGAAGTAAGCAGACGAGGATACTCGTTAGAGATTCGGGCATTCGGGTCAGCTGCAGGATCGTAGGAAGAACCGATGACAACGCCCTGCTCATTTTTAATGATGCCAGCATGTGAAGCTTCCGAATCGTAGAAATAATATCTGTTCCAAGCATCGCCAGGCAAAGCATCACCGGTATTAGTAATCATAGATCCATTTGCTCCTTTTGAATTAATGTAATGATAACCTCCAAAGCGTCCTGACCACATCATATTCAAATCAAAACCACGCCAAGAGGCATTGATATTAAAGCCCAAAGTAACCTTCGGAGTCGAGCTCTTACCGGTAAATTCGCGGTCATCATCATTTCCATATTTACCATCACCATTCAAGTCGGCCATGATCAAGTCGCCATACCATAAATTGGAACCATTCGAATTAATTTGTTTCAAATTATTATTGAAAGTATATCCGGCAGCCAACATCGCAGCCACCCAATCCAAATCGGCCTTCGTACGAATCATACCGTCACGAGGTCCTCCATTCGGATTAACACTACCGTCGGCCAACTTATAAGAACCGTCACCGGAATAAGGACGACGCAAGAAAAACTCATCTATCATGTGTCCTTCTACACGACGGGTATCACCTCCGGTAGAAACATCTGCCAAATTAGTATAACGCATTGTCGGATTACCCCAGATATCTTTGACATCTTCATCCAACTCATACCGCAATTCGCCTTTAAAATCGGTTACTTTATTCTTATTGAAAGCCAAGTTGATCCCTACGCCATAACGGAAATCTTTAATCTGATCGTTCCAACCCAAGTTCAGTTCAAGACCACGGTTAGACAAACTGGCTGTGTTTGACATAGGAGCACTGATACTACCCATTGTTTTATACATAATGGAATTAGTAAGAATATCCGAAGTCTTTCGCAAATAGAAATCAGCTTCCAAACTTAAACGTTGGTTAAGGAAAGAGGCATCCAAACCGATGTTATAAGTGGTCACTTTTTCCCAAGAAAGTGCCAGGTTTTGAATAGAAGATTGTATCAAACCATTTTGTACTCTTTCGTCAAACACATTGTTCACTTTCTTATACAAAGCTTGCCAGTCATAATTACCCCCTACGGTGTTACCCAACGAACCATAAGAAGCACGAAGTTTCAAATTGTTAACTGCATTTTTGACGGGTTCGAAGAAAGATTCTTCACTGATACGCCAAGCAGCAGACCCGGATGGGAAAAAACTGCTACGATGTCCGGGAGCAAACTTGGAAGAAGCATCTGACCGGAAACTGAATTCAAACAAATAACGGTTATCATAAGCATAGTTTGCACGTCCGAAATAAGATAATATAGCATTCACCGACTTGGCACTACCACCAATGGATTGCATTTCCGCACCAGATGTTATATCAGTAATACTCCAATCTATCAAACCTTTCTTTGTTGCACTGAATCCTGTAGTTTCACCACGATACTGCTCATAACCGAACAAACCTGCCACATCGTGTTTCCCGAATGTATTGTTATAGCGTAACATCAAGTCAGCCGTATAACTGGTCGATTCATACGAATAACGATAAGTCGTAGCCTGGTCCAAGACACCCAATCCTTCTTTCGGTGTTTCAAAACTCTCGCGAAAACTATAACGAGGCAGGTTTTGAGAGTAATGTTCGTCTTGGCGGCTGTACTGGCTCCAGTTGAATTTGGCTTCGGCTACCAAACCTTTCAAAGGTAACTCGACGTTGGCATACCATGTCGTATTGAGGCGTGTATATGTATTCTGTCCTCCATTGGCTGCCACTCCTTGCAAAATATTATCCTTCTGGGTTACTTCCGGATGTTCGCTACATCCATACTTGCCATCATAGATAGGAGTCTGCCCGGGCCATGCCTGAAGCAAATAAGTCATAGACGTACTTCCCGGATCCTTGAACTCTTTGGTTCCATAGGTTTGTGTTCCGAAAGTAATGATATCTGCTATTTTTGTTTCTATATTGGCACGGATATTGAAACGTTCCATGCTTGTATTATCCAATGTACCCGGATTATTCTGATAACCCAGCGAAAGCAGATAAGTGGTATTCTTGCTACCTCCCGACACATTGACACCATATTTCTGATAAAAGGCGGGTTCAAACAAAATTTGTGCCCAGTCTGTATTCGGGTATGCCAACCAGTTTGGAATCTGTTGCCCTGTAACAGGATTCGTATAGATTCCGTTCGGATTCAAATCAGCTTGACGCCATTCTTCAATACTTTCAAGGCTATAGTCTGGTGTATTGGCAGTCGGGTTGGCATTCAGCTTAGCAATATTGTGCAACTCCATGAAATCGGCCGTACTTGACATCAATTTAAAATCGGTAATCGGCTTTTCCTGTGCAAACATAGCATTGAAAGTCACTCTTGGGCTTTCGTCTTTTTTCCCTTTTTTGGTTGTTACCAAAATAACACCGTTGGCTGCACGTGAACCATAGATTGCCGCCGCACTGGCATCTTTCAAGATTGAGATGCTTTCAACGTCATCCGTATTCAGCGGAGCCATATCAGCAGCAACACCATCGACCAATACCAATGGGCTACTATTGTTGAATGAACCTTGGCCACGCACCTGGATACCGATACTTTCGTCACCAGGGTTACCACTTCCTTGAGTAACGCGTACACCTGGAGCCGCGCCCACCAAAGCCTGTCCGAGGTTCATCACCGGGCGGTTGGCTATTTTTTCCGCACTAACGGATGCTACCGAACCTGTCAGGTTCACTTTTTTCTGTGTACCATACCCCACCACAACAACTTCGTCTAACGCCTGTGAGTCTTCCTTTAGTTTAATAGTAAATGACGTTTGACTACCTACGGAAACTTGCTGTTCCGTATAGCCGATAAAAGTTATAACCAAAACAGCATTAGGAGAAACTTCCAGATTGAATTTACCGTCCATATCGGTGATCGTTCCGTTAGTTGTGCCCTTTTCGACAACATTGGCTCCGGCAATCGGTCCTAAAGCGTCCTCAACTGTTCCTGTTACTTTTTTCTTCGCTTGTTGAGGAGAAGCAACAAGCGCATCGGAAACGGGAATCTCTATTCCCGGATTGGCTGAAGCCAACCCCACAGATGTCAAAAGCATAGTTACTCCTAAAAACATCCGTTTTGATAAATAAAAACGATTAAAATCCTTCGTCATAATAACACCAGATTTAGTTAATGAATAAATTGTGTTTGCGCACACCAAATCACTACAACTTGTTGTGCAAGAATTTTAGCCCGTTCGTTTCACATAAAAAGGAAATAGTCCTAGCTGGACTGTGTCCATTTATTCATTAACTAATCATTAGATTTTGGCTCATCAGTAATTTTTTACAAATAAGAAAACAACTGAGAATAAAGCTCTGTCTCTTTTTGTTTTTCAATAGCAGAACAAAAGTAGTTTAGAAAAGTCGTTAGAATTCTATTATTTAATATTAACAGAAAAACAGTAATTGATATAACCTAATTTTGAGAAATGAATGTTCTATTTCTACCTGTCAGAACTTCAATAGTTAGTGCAAATTGACCATAATCTATGCACTATATTCATATACAGCCCATTACTATTGTGTTAATTTTTTATTTTTGGACAATAAATGCACCAATATTAGACAAAAATGTATGTTAACAGATCATACGATGTGTTACTTTTGTGCCGTACAGTTTTGTTTCATGATATGGACACAGTCCAGCTAGAACTACACTCTCCACAAAAAAAAGGATAAGGCATTAATCAATAACACCTTATCCCATAAACATTTCCTCATCAAAAGAACTTCTTACAATTCCTGTTTAAGGATTATTCTTTTAACAGAGTAACTATTCGGTAGAACAGATCTCGATAATTAGTTTATCCAACCATCATTCTGAACCAGATTGCTATTTCTTTCACATTCCGTGCTTGGAATAGCCCAGGTATAAAGATAATCTCCACCCCATGAGAACGGATTTACGACAGTACCCCAGATTTCTTTGGAACCATCACCAGTTTTACACCAGTCACCGATCGTTCTCCAACGAATTTCGTCATACAGGTTAACACCTTCCAAAGATAATTCCCAACGACGTTCGTTACGGATACGGGTACGCATATTTTCCTGGCCACTTACATAAGTAGGTTTACCGGCATCTGTTGTCTGCAATAATGCAGCACCGGCTCTCTCACGTACAGAGTTTACCAAATCAACAGCTTCCTGCTTAAAGCCTTGTTCATTGATAGCTTCTGCCAACATTAAGACTACGTCTGCATAACGGATCAACGGATAATCCCAGGGGCAATATTCACGATTAGGAGTTTCAGACGATCCTTCCGCAACAAATTTGCGATACAGATAGTAGAACAAAGTCTGGCTATCCGTTCTCAGGTCATACGGTTCGACTTCATCCGAGTTGGTTGCCGGCCAACGCAAGGTATAAGTATATTCTTTTGAACCGATTGCCCCGTTATATTCAGCATACGGAGTAATGACAGTCGCTTCCAGACGAGGATCGCGATTTTCGTAGGCTTTACGCAAACGGGCTTCATTTCCGGAAGGTAGATATTTAGACATATCAGCTCCATTTTTCACGGCCAGTTCAAAACCTGCACGCAGTTTTGATTTTATATCTTCCGAATAAGTATCCCACTCACCGACAGTATCGCGGAGGAAGAAAACCACACGTTCTTTAGGAGTCATCTCATTATATCCCGGTAGGAAGTCATTCCAGTTAAACGGCTTACCGTCTGCACATTCAAATGATTCCACCCAGTTTACACTCGGCAGATAACTATTCCAGCAAGAACCAAAAGAAACACGTGAACCTAACCAGAATTGTGTTTTGGAACCATAATCTTTGATACCAATATTCTGTTCCGAGAAAATCATCTCATCACATTGTTCATTATCTGTTTTGAAGAGTTGTTTGTAATCCCCCTGAAACAATGCAAAACCGACATCTCCGACTTTACGCAAAGCAGCTTCCGCTTTTGCATAATCTTTCATCCACATATATGTCTGTCCCAGCAAAGCATATGCCGCACCTTTCGTTGCACGACCATAATTGGCATCACCTTTCGCATACTTATTCGGCAAATTAGCACTGTTGATGCAGTCGTTCAAGTCGGAGATAATAACTTCCCATACTTTGTCAGCCGTTTCACGTCCATTGGTACACTCGCTGTCTTCCACCGGTTCCAGATAAACAGGAACACCCTGGAATACACGGTTCAAACGGAAATAATAGTAAGCACGCAAGAATTTGGATTCAGCGATCAAACGATCTTTCTTTGCATCATCCAATGGAGCTTCCGGTAAATGGGCTATGGCATCATTTGCACGGTGAATTCCTTCATACAACTGTTTCCAGGTATCAGAGAACAAACTATTGCCGGCAGTAATTGTTCCATTCAACAAATCCTGAGGATCACGGGCCTGACCGGCAAATCCCATAGCGTCTTGTGTAAACATTTCATGTGCAACCTTTGCCTCGCGCAATGTGGCATAGATACCATTCACACCCATATCACACATCGTTTCATTTCCCCACATGGCTCCGGAACCTACCTTATCGTATGGATTCGTATCCAACAAATCAGGTTTACAAGCTGTCATAACCGAAGCAACAGCTGTAACAACTAATATTTTATTTACTAATTTCATTGTCTTTTCTCTTTTTTAGAATGTAACACTAATACCCGCAGCAAACTGGCGCAAAGAGGGATAATTTGTAGTTGCCCCCATTTCAGGATCCTGACCGGGGAATGATGTTATGGTAAACAAGTTTTCACCAGACAGATATACACGAACTCTTTCCGCAGAAACTTTTTCTGTCAAAGAGACGGGCAATGTATAACCGATTGTCAGATTCTTCAATTTCATATAAGTACCGTTGTACAAATAATAGTTGCTGGTTTGCCGACTCTGTTTTGAATTTTCCACCAAACGAGGGATGTAGCCATTCAGATTGGTTCTCGAATCAGTCGGATTTTCCGGATCATAGAAATAATGATCGTTTGCAACCCGTTCAGATGTAGCAAAACCATTTCTAATAGCGACACTATTATACGGATCTTCTTCCCAATACAGTTTGTAGCCACCGTTACCGGCCCACAACATACTCAAATCAAAGTTTTTCCAACTGGCACTGATATTTATACCATAACCGAATTTAGGCATAGCGGAGGAGCCCTGAAAATCATAGTCATAAGAACTGCCATAAATACCGTCGCCATTCAAATCGGCATAAATCAAATCACCGTAATAGATATTATTCTTACCCACACTCTGGTTGGGCATAAATTTGTAACCAGCGTCTATCATGGCATTCAACCATTTCATATCATCTTCCGTACGGATCATACCATCTTTCGGACCTCCTTTAATATCTACGGAACCATCGCTGTTGAAGTGAGAACCACTACCGGAATAGGTATTCAAGGTGTAGTATTCTTTGATCGGATGCCCTTCAACAATACGTCCTTTATCTTTATCGACTGATACATCACCGATGTTAGACTGCCATACTTTCTTTCCGTCTTTCTCTACCCAACCGGCCTCATATTTACCCAGGTATTTTGTTACCTCATTATGATTATAAGAGAAATTGGTAGAAACAGCATAATTGAAGTCGCCTACATGATCTTTCCAACCTACTGTCAATTCGAAACCACGGTTTGTAACCTCAGCTGTATTCATAGTCGGCGGAGTCTTAATACCCATTGTCAGATGCAGGTTCGGAGTTGTCAAGATACCGTCCGTTACCTTATTATATACGTCCAACTCTGCTGTCAAACGATTATTGAGGAAACCGGCATCCACACCAAAGTTCGTAACGGTTGTACTTTCCCATTCCAGACGGGAGTTGCCTATCCTGTTCTGCGCCAAGGCAGCGGCCTGAGCCCCTCCGAAAGAATAATTATAAGTCTTATAGGTAGCCTGATAACCGTAATAATCCTGATAGCCATCTTTATCTGTAATACGGTTGTTACCGATCTGTCCCCATGAAGCACGGATCTTCAGATTAGACAACCAGTCGATATTCTTCATAAATTCTTCTTCCGACAAACGCCATGCTGCAGAGAATGACGGGAAGATACCCCAACGCGAATCGGAATTGAAACGGGAAGAACCATCATAACGGAAGTTTGCCTCAAACAGATATTTGGACAGATAAGCATAGTTTAAACGGCCAAATACAGAACGAAGCGCTTCATCTTTTGCTGTACCAGTACTGGTCTGCATTTCTGTGGCAGCATCGGGGACGTTGATACTCGGGTCTATCAATCCTTTTTTCTGTTGCTTATGCTCATATTGTTTATAGAAATATTCGTTGTATCCCACCATTACATTCAAATCGTGACCGCCTTTGAAGCTCTTGTCATAACGCAAAATATTTTCCAGCGTATATGTTTCTTCTGCATACGACTTCCAGGTTGTTGTCATCTGGTCAGGAGTCGTTGCCGTAGAAGCAATCTCACCATTACTGAATGTATAGCGAGCCTGCGGGACTGTATGTGAGTTATATTCGTCGAAACGACGTCCGTAGTTGAAATTGAAGTCCCAGCTCAAACCTTCCATGAACTTGATCTTACTGTACATCGTCGTATTAAAACGGGAAGAACGGTTCTGCCCATCAGTCTGTTTCAGATATGCCCAGATATTATTAGCTGTAGAACTTTCTTCGGCAGCTTCCTTATACCCCATTTTACCATCATACATACCGATCAAACCCGGCGTAGTCTGACGGATAAAGTTCAACATACCGGTATCGGCGTAATTACCCTGCTCTTTATCGTTCATAATAGCATAGGTACGGGTTCCCAAGGTCAGCCATTTGTTTACATTTGCTTCAACATTGGCACGCAATGTGTAACGTTTTAAACCTGTATTTTCAACCAGACCCGGGTTGTCCATATAACCGGCTGACAATAAAAATGTAACTTTTTCGCTACCACCGTTCACCGAAACAACATGATCCTGAACCAGATTATTCTTATACATTTCTTTGTTCCAGTCTGTATTCGGATAAGCCAGCCAGTTAGGAACACCGTTTGCATTCAAACCGTTCGGATCAGCGTTGGCTGCTTCCCAGGCTTCGATCGTTGCAGCCGAGAATACATCATTGTAACCCTCATTGAATTTTGCTTCATTGATCAAACGCATATGCGTAGGATAATCCGTTACAAAATCCAGCAGATTGGAAGGTTGAGCCATAGAGAAAGTACCCGAATAAGTTACGCGGATCTTTTCACGGTTACCTTTCTTTGTCGTAATCAGAATGACACCGTTAGCAGCACGCGAACCATAAATAGCAGCAGATGCAGCATCTTTCAATACTGAAATAGTCTCGATATCCTGTGGATTAACGGCATCCATCGAGGCCTCCATACCGTCGACCAATACCAGCGGACTGGCATTATTCAATGTACCTGTACCACGAACACGGATCGTTGCGCCATCGTCGGTCGGATTACCTTTACTCTGCATAACCTGCAAACCGGCAGACAAACCACCCAAAGCCGATGAAACATTAGTAATAGGACGACTTGCGGCTTGTTCCGTAAAGTCGACGGAAGAAACAGAACCTGTCAAATTCACTTTTTTCTGTGTGCCGTAACCTACAACGACCACCTCATCCAAAGCCTGAGAATCTTCCTTCATCTGAATAGTAAATGAAGTTTGATTGCCTACGGGAATTTGCTGCTCTGTATAACCGATAAAAGAAACGACCAGAATAGCATTAGGAGAAACGTTCAACGTAAATTTACCTTCCATATCGGTAATGGTTCCGTTAGTGGTTCCTTTTTCTACAACATTTGCTCCTGCAACCGGGCCAAATTGATCTTCCACTACTCCACTCACCGTTTTCTGCGCTTGCTGTGGAGATGCAAGCGAAACATTGGTACCTGAAGTACCAGGTCCATAAATAGACGAACTGGCAGATGCCACTCCAACCGATGCCAGGAACATTGTCGCTCCAACAAACACCGCCCTGGGTAAATAAAAACAATTAAAATCCTTCGTCATAATAACACCAGATTTAGTTAATGAATTAATAATTATGTACGCCAAAACACCTTTTGTTTTTGAAGTACAAAGGATAATTAGTTTTGTTCGCTTAACTTAAATGCAATAGTTCTTGATGGACTATGGAGATTATTTATTAAAAAAATCCGGAGTTACTTTCAAGTTGGTATATTTCATCGAGTTCATTAAAGTTTTGGTATTTACCTGTTTATTAAATAATGTTGCCATCCGGCATGTATTTTGTTTGGATTTGCCGGGGAAACTTTCAAATAAAAAGACTCTTTTTCTATCAGAGGGAAATATTTTACCACAATAAACGGAATATAACACAAAACACTTATATATCAATTGCTCTCTGACAGATCAAAAGGTAAGACTCTGAATAGAAACTGCATTACAAAATGCAAATGCGAAAAAAGAACTAAGTTACATGTAATCAAGACATACAGCCATTGTTAATTTTCTCTTTGTGGACAATTTGTGCACTTCAATCAGACGAATTTATGTGTTCGCAAACAAAACATTCGATTACATTTGCGCCCATAATGTTTGCCTTTTAAATCTCCATAGTCCATCAAGAACTACATTCAAAACATAAAAAAAGAGATAAGGCATTAATCACTAACACCCTATCCCTTAAAGACTTTCCTACTAAAATTATTCCCAATAACCTTTATCCAATTATCATTCTTTTTGCAAGAACCACAATTTAGTAGAAAAAAACCATCTATTATATTACTTACAAGTCCAGTTCACGCTATCCGTTATACTGTTTTTCTTTTGAACGGCACGAGCTTCTATCGTATTTTCTCCATCCGCCAGATTTATTCCTTTCCACACAAAAGTTGCATAATTATCCGGTGTCTGTTTTCCCATGCTTTTGCCGTTCACAAACAGTTCTACCTCCGGCAAATTTGAGAAAACCATTACATCCGCCACTTGTGTAGTGCGATCGCGATGGCGGCGGTTAGCGATGTAAACGAATTTATCGTCTTTATTCCAGTTTGCTTTATAGTAATAGAAAGCATCCTTCTTCACTTTACGATCGAATGTAACCAATCCTTTGTCATTGATACCCGGGCGGTCGCCTTCCGTACGATGGGCAGCTCCGAAATCGAACAGGTTCCAGATAAAAGATCCCCAAACGAACGGACGTTCAGCTATTGCCTCCCAGTTTCCCATATGATAGAAAGTCTGGAAATTCTCCGGATGCCACCAACCGGAAGCTACGCCCGGCTTAATTGAATCCTGCTGATGATAAATACTGGCTCCGGCACCGTATTCACTGATAGCGATCTTATAGTCCGGATGGGCTTTATGATTGGCATCCAGCCATTTCCCCATATCAGAAGGAGAACCTCCATACCAGCCGAAATACTGGTTCCAGGCAATCACATCGGTAATTTTGCTGATATCGCTGTCATACGACAGGAAGCTGGCAGCCGTTGTCGGGCGCGTCGGATCTTCCTGATGAGCCAGTTCATTCAGTTCCTTAATATATTCTATCGGGTTATCCCCGTGTGTTTTCAATTCGTTGAACAATCCCCAGAAACAGATAGACGGATGATTATAATGCTGGCGGATCAATTCTTTCAATTGTTCTTTCCCATTCTCACGGAAAGAAGGCAGATCGTTGAATCCTCTGTCCAGATAACCGCCCGGCCCGATAAACGGGATCTCAGCCCAAGCCACGATACCATATTTGTCCATCAAATTATAAAAATAAGTAGCTTGCGGATAATGTGCCAGACGGATGGCATTCGTACCCATCTCTGCGATAATGGCAGCATCTTCTTCATGGTGTTCTTTATATAAGGCATTTCCCCTCTCCGCACGATCCTGGTGGCGGCATACGCCACGTAACTTCAGATGTTCGCCGTTCAGGAAAAAACCTTGCTCTGCATCCACATGGTAAAAACGAAGCCCCAACGGCTGAACCACTCTGTCTATTTCTTTACCGTCTGCCAGCAAAGTCACTTCCGTACGATATATAAACGGATCTTTCCGGCCATTCCACAAATGAGGGTTCTTAATGGAAAACTCCAAACCTGCCGTATGTACCTGACCGGCATCCACCGTCAGATTCAGATCCTGTTGCTGCACAATCTTGTTTCCATCCCATATCTTTACATTCACCTGTACCGGCACGTTTTCAGACGAACTATTCGATACAAGTACTTTTGCCTTTACATCGGCCTGTTCTTTTGTCACCTTGTTTTGGATCAGATAGACACCGGGGGAAGCATAATCGGTCAATGAAATATTAACCGGATCGGTAATGATCAGATTCACATCCCGATAAATACCACCATAGAAATTAAAATCGCCGACCAATGGCATTATATCCAGCTGTAAGGCATTATTGACTTTTACCAATATCTCATTTTCAGCCCCATATTTTACCTTATCTGTTATTTCGAATACAAAAGCACCGTAACCACCTCTGTGTTCACCCAGACAAACAGAATTGACAAATACCGTTGCAACGGTATTGACACCTTCAAAACGAAGGAAAAGTCGTTTACCTTTCCACTCGGGTTTTACAAAAAGTTTTTTTTCATAATTTCCCATTCCGCGATAATAATCCTGTTTTCCGGAAAGGGCATCTCCACTGTTCCAGGTATGTGGCAAATTGACTCTCTCTGCACTGTTTTTCTGCACCTGGTGAGAAAAACGGAACATCCAGTCGTTATTCAGAAGTATCTCCTTGCGGGAGGCATAAGTTAATGTACTGCACAATACCAGCAGTAAACCGATAAGAATGTGTTTCATGTTATTTATTTCTTTATTCCGATAGCAAAGATAAAACGATCCTTTCAGGAAGAAAGGCACTTTTTGTCTAAGAAAAGGTACTTTTTTGTCCAAGTATGGCTTTTTATGAGTAACTGAGAGAAAAAAATCAGTAGCTTTATACCGAATCTTCATATCGTTCTTCATTGCTCATCTATACGATGTTAGAAGATTTTTCCACCTATCTATTTAGCGGCCGATAATTGTCAGCCGTTCGGTTGATGATTATGAGCCAATCGGCCGATAATTATGAGCCGTTCGGTTGATGGTTGTCAACCATTGATTAGTAGCCGTAGTAATTTGAATTAGTAAGGCAGGTAAATGAACACAGATCGCATAGAAACAAAAAAAGGCCCGGACAAAAAATCCGGACCTTTCAGATATTATAATTAAAAATTACATCGACTGTTCTCCACCGCCTTGATTATTTTCACCACCGCCTTTTGAGTCGTCATTGCTGATACCACGGCGTACTTTCTTGATCTGTCCTTTCATCGTACCGAAACGGTAGGATATACTGAAACGGAATTCACGGGCACTGCGCCAGTTAGTCGATACATCATGGAAACCATTTCCAGTAGTAGTCATTTCCATCTTCATCGTCTTCCAGAACGGATTGTTAGCACCCACAGAAACAGACAATTTCTTTTTCAAGAAATCTTTACTAACATTCAGACCTGCAAAATAGAAAGGCGACTGCTCACCTTGTAACATGATCCACGGACTGAAATAACCACCATTCAGGTTAATACGGAAGTCTTTCGGCAGCGTAAACTGGGTACCGGCAAACACACGTCCGCTAACACCGTCTTTCTTCAAATCCAAAGTAGGAGCTTTCAGATCTGTATAATCCAGTCCACCATTCATATAAATACGGAACCAAGTTGTAGGTGACCAGTTTCCATACAAGAACATACCCACCTGCTGTTTCTTTCCTATATTATCATAGGTATTCCACATAGCACCATTATATTGCGAACGAGGATCGTCTGTCGGAAAATCTGCTGTAAAAGAATAACGTTCAATCGGATTATTTACAAATGTATAGCTCAGACTGGCATTAATACTGAATTTTTGAGTAAACTTACTAAAGTTCAGATTCACATTATTACTCTTCTCCGAATCCAGGTTTGGATTACCCTGAGAAATATTTTGTGGGTTGACATCGTTGATATACGGATTCAGATACCAAATACCCGGTCGTTGAATACGCATATTATATCCCAAACGGATTTGAGTAGACATGTCTATCTGATAAGTTAAGGTAGCATTCGGTACTACATCAAAATAATCGGTACTGAAATCCATATCCGGTTTACGTGCAAACTCAGCCTTTAAGCTTGTTCCCTCAGCACGTACACCTGCTTTGATTCCAAATTTATTTAAACGTATCAAATAACCGAGATAGGCAGAATAAATATGTTGCGTATGACGGAACTGACTATTATCCCGTGAATGATCCTCCCAAATTTTGGTTGAATCATTATAAATCTGTTCCAACGTATTACTCTTATTCTGACGATTGATATATTTCACACCGGCTTCTAATGTTTGCTTATTAAAAATTGGAGTTGTATAATCGACTTGTCCTGTATGCTCCATTGTAGATGCATCGTTAATATTCCATTTCGGATATTCATTAGACAGATAATAGTTAACAACATCAGACAGTTCCGTATTACTTTCATTGTCATTGGGTGATTGGCTGAAACGATAAGAGACAGTCAACAACTCATCCTTTTTGCTGGTTGAATGCTGATAATCCACATTCAAATCGGTAGAGCCGAAAGTTCCTTCAGAAACGCTGTTACGATGGAATTTATAAACCGGAGATGAATTGAATTCGTTTCCCAAAGGATTCAATACAGCATCCAGCTCCGATAAGTTTTTAGATTTTCCGCGGAACAAATTAGCACCGACGCTTATCAGATTCAATGTATCGATTTCATAACTTGCTTCTAAATAACCATATTGGAATGGTCCTTTATATTTACTACGTCCGTTTTCTATCAATTTTGTCGGTTGACCATCTGCCAATAAATCTTTTTCAGTAGTACGTTCACTATATGAATCATTCCAGGGAGAGTTACGGTTGTTGTATCCATAGTTTGCCGTAAGTCCCAAATTACCAACCTTCAAAGACACATAACCACCGCCGCCAAAGCTACCTAAAGAACTGGCATTGGCACGAACCGTACCCGTATATCCCTGCATGGCATTTTTGGCCGTAATAATATTGATAATACCACCAACACCTTCTGCATCGTATTTTGATCCCGGGTCAGTAATAACTTCGATATTCTTGATCGAACTTGCCGGCATGCTCTTCAATACGTCTGAAGCATTTTCACCGCTCAACAGGTTCGAAGGTTTACCATTCATATAAATCTTATAGTTTGAAGAACCCTTCAGCTGGATCTTGTCTTCACCGTCAACAGTTACCATCGGCACTTTACGGAACATTTCCAATGCATTATTGGTCTTAGCTTCCGGGTCATCCTCCAGGCTATACGTGATTTTATCCACTTCCACCGTTACCAACGGTTTCTGGGCAACGACAGTTACTTCATTCAACTGCTGAGAATCGTCATTCATATACAACTTTCCCAGATCCAGGCTTTTCTTGTTTTCAGACAAGGTAAAATGTTTTACTGCAGGGACTTTTCCCAGCGATTGCATGGATATGATGTATTTTCCGGGTTGTTTCAGGGTAGTGGTAAACTTACCGTCATCATCACAAGCCAACAATTTAATCGCTTTCTGAGGGGCATTTGCCAAAGCGATGTTTAACGTAGCATAAGGAACTGTTTCATTAGACAGGGAATCAACGACCTGTCCCTTGATCGTGTAGTCAGCGGCATTTTGGCTTTGTGCACGGAAAGGCACAACCATCATCAACACCAACACTAAGTAGAGCAGTTTTTCTTTCATCAAATTTAAAGAATTTAGAGGTTATCGATTGATTTATTATTCAAATAACAATTTAATTTAAGTGTAAACCCGATGCAAATGTAGAAGATTCTACGAAACGTTCGTATTTAACAGGATTAAAGATTTGTAAAAGATGTATTTTGCTGTTTGTTTAGATGAATTTCTTTTAAATTTGTAAGAGTTACTATTAATAAATATAGATATGAGAAAGATTTCATTCCTTTTAACCGCTTTATTATTCATTTCAGTTATGAGTGCACAAGATCTTAAAGTCATTAAACTCAATGCTCCGGACAAGACACGGGGAACAGCAGTCATGAAAGCTTTTTCCGACCGTCATTCCGACCGCGAATTCGCATCCAAAGAATTAAGCGCCCAGGACCTTTCAGACTTGTTATGGGCAGCCAACGGCATTAACCGGACAGATGGAAAGCGTACGGCTCCTTCCGCTTTAAACAAACAAGATATCGACGTTTATGTGATCATGAAAGACGGTGCTTATCTGTATGACGCTAAAGCACATGCTCTAAACCCGATTGCTAAAGGCGATCATCGCGGGGCTGTAGGTGCCGGACAGGATTTTGTGAAAGAGGCTCCGGTTTCTCTTGTTTTGGTATCCGATCTTTCCCGTTTCGGAAATGTAGGTGATCATACAAAACTAATGGCAGCCATGGATGCAGGGATTGTATCGCAGAATATCAATTTATGCTGTGCCGGGATCGGGTTATCGACAGTTCCCAGAGCGACCATGGATCAGGCTGCCCTGAAAAAGATCCTTAAATTATCCGACAGCCAGGTTTTGATGATGAACAATCCGGTGGGATACCCGAAATAAGAACGGACACCGACTAAAATAGCCAAAACCTTTTTTCACAAATGAATTGAAGATTATTATGTACATTTGCCGAAAATTTGACAAAATGCCTACAATTTTCATTGCCCTCTTTTGCGCTTATTTCGCAGGGAATATCTATATATTTACGAGGGGGGCACAAGCTCTCGTGGCCCAACCCTTTGGTGTGAAAGTACTTCTGACAGTTCTGTTTTGGAGTTGTGCGCTTTCATTTGCCGTCAGTATGCTGGCCAGGAATGTAAAATATCCGGATGTATTGGCGCATACGATCCATGAAGTGGGTACCGGCTGGCTGGTATTTACCTTATATATGGTGCTGTTCCTGGTTGCATTCGATATATTCAAACTTTTCAACGGGAGTTTCAAATATGGGTTCTATATCTCTTTACTACTGACTTTAAGCCTGTTAAGCTACGGATATTATCATTATCAACACCCAAAGACAGAAGTTTTCAACATAGTTATCAACAAGGTTGTCAACAACAATTCATCCCCGATAAAAGTGGTTGCTATCAGCGACGTTCACCTGGGTTATGGAACGAACAAGGCACAGTTGAAGAAATATGTAAACATGATCAATGCAGAAAAACCGGATTTAATTCTGATCGGCGGCGATTTGATCGATAACAGCGTGACGCCTCTTTACGCAGAGAATATGCAGGAAGAGTTATCGCAACTACAGGCTCCGCAAGGTATCTATATGGTTCCCGGAAATCATGAATATATCAGCGGAATAAAGAAAAGCGCCGAATTCATCCGGTCGACACCGATCAAACTTTTACGCGACACCGTGATCACACTTCCCAACGGATTACAGATTGCCGGACGCGATGACCGCCATAATCCGTCGCGCTTGTCTCTCCGGACATTATCACAAAACATTGACCCGGCCAAACCTGTTATTCTTTTGGATCATCAGCCGTATGACCTCCAGGAAACGGAAAAGGCCAGTATAGACCTCCAGTTCAGCGGGCATACACACCGCGGACAGATCTGGCCGATGAGTTTACTGACCGACCGCCTGTTCCAGCAAAGTTACGGATACAAACAATGGGGAAACAGCCATATTTATGTATCTTCAGGCTTATCACTTTGGGGACCGCCTTTCCGCATCGGGACAAACAGCGAAATGGTGGTATTCAATATTGCATTCAAGTAAGGCAAGCAAAATATGAAAGTCTTTATTCAATCGATCGTAGCACAACTGTTGTTGAATCCCTACATCTTTTGGCGGGGTTATCAGGCAATACCGGCAAAAAAGAGCTGGCGTATTCCTTATACGTTATTCTTTGTACTTGAACTGGCTCTCTATTTCTTCGGATTTATTTTCCGCAAAGAATTGCCGGATAATATCATGACGCCTATTCAATATATCTGTAATTCATGGTATATAGCGTCTGTCTATATCACGCTTTCCTTATTGACGCTGGAAGTGATCAGATTGTCGAACCGTCTTTTCCATTGGTTCCCCCAGTGGCTTACCCGACACTGGAAACAAACCAAACTGACATTGTTTTTTGTGATCATCATCGGAGTTACCGGACTGATGATCAAAGCCTATCTGACTGTCGCCCATCCGATCGTGAAAGAGGTATATGTGACTCTTCCGAAAGGTAGCAGCGAACGTGACAGCCTTACAGTTGTGATGATGAGCGACCTGCATATCGGAGAAGTGATAGGGAAAAAGATGGTACAGCGATATGTCTCTTTGAGCAATGCACAGCATCCGGACATGGTCGTATTAGTAGGCGATATAATGGATTACGAATCACGTTTTGCAGAAATGGAACATATCGAGGATGACCTGCAACAGCTAAAGGCTCCTTTAGGCGTATATGTCGTCAATGGCAACCATGAATACCGTGCCAACCGTTTCGCCAAATACCGCTGGCTGGCAAAAACCGGGACAACGCTCCTGATAGACTCGGTCGTACAACCGGATTCATCTTTTTACCTGATCGGAAGGGACGATTATGTCAATAAAAAGAGAAAAGCCTTACACACTTTAATGGCAGACATCGATACAACCAAACCGATCATCGTATTGGATCATCAGCCCTGGTCATTCGCCGAAATGGCAATGAACGGTGTCGATCTCGGCCTTCATGGTCATACCCACAACGGGCAGCTCTGGCCTTATCCCCTGTTAATGAAACTGATCTATGAATGTCCTTACGGGTATCATAAAAAAGGACCTACCCAGTTCTATGTCTCTTCGGGTATCGGTATAGCCGGGCCTCCTTACCGGGTGGGAACCGTCTCAGAGTTGGTTGTCCTGCATATTAAATTCAAATAAAACACTTTCGACATCATAAAAAAGGGAGTAAACTGTTCAGCTTACTCCCTTCTGTTATTCTCTTATAAGTATTATCCTATCGTCTGGTCGAACACATATGCAATATCACCACCTCCGGTCGAAGCTTTCGTTTTTTCTTCAGCCGGAGCAACACCTTCTTCCGGTGTACTCAATGTCTTATTATAAAGCTCCTGATCACCTAAAACTTCAATGGCTTTATCCAACACTTCATCCTCTTTCAGGCTTTCCAGCAACTCCCCTTTCTGATAATAATAACGTTTCACGATCTCCGATGCCATAAGCTTCTTGATCTGATCTTTATAATGGTTGAAGTCACGGTCCAAATCAGGAGTTAGACGTGCCTCCAAAGCATTGAAGATAGTCGAATCGCTATCCATATAGCCTTCAAACTTAGCGACCTCTTTCAGATTCTTGAGAACCTTTTCGCTCTGACGGTCGTATGTAAAGTTCTTTTCTTTCGCATAGCTCTTGAAAGCTTCGAAATCTTCGTCGGAAACGATAAACTCTTCGACAGGAGGGATCGTTTTATGTTTCTGTGCCCAGTCCGTAACAAAATCCATCAGGACAAAATCGGTTGCCAGATAATACATCATGGTCGGCATTTCTTCCTCTTCTATCTCAAATTCCGGACGTACGCCACCACCGTCACGAACCGGACGGCCTTTGGAAGTATAGAACACAGAGGTCAGACTATCCGGTATGGCATCCACACTGCCATCCGCCTTTCTATGCGTATAGTCCATCTGCTGGATACAACGTCCGCTGGGGATATAATATTTACTCATAGTGACTTTCAGACGTCCTTCATAAGGCAGTTCGCGGGTAGATTGTACCAATCCTTTCCCATAAGAACGCTGTCCCACCAATACGGCACGGTCCATATCCTGCAAGGCGCCGGAAACAATCTCTGCTGCTGAAGCCGAATTACCGTTGATCAGGACCGCCATCGGCATAACCGTATCGATCGGTTCGTTAGAGGTACGATAGGTACGGTCCCACTGGCTGATCTTGCCTTTAGTAGATACCACCTCTTTTCCTTTGGGAACGAACATACCGACAATCTGTGTGGCACTTTCCAGCAAACCACCGCCATTGTTCCGTAAATCGAGGATCAATGATTTTATCTGATGATTCTTTTTCAAGTCTTCCAAAGCAGCTTTCACCTCCTGGGCACTCTTATCGGTAAATCCCTTCAGATAGATATAGCCGACACCATCGCCACGTACACCGTAATAAGTAACCTGGTCGACCAGGATCTGCTTACGTATCAACTCCACTTCACGCGGTTTCTTTTCGTTCGGACGCTGTATTTTCAGAATCATTTTAGTATTGGGTACACCTTTCAGCAACTCGCTTACCTCGCTGGATGTTTTATTGCTCGTATCTACCGTGTCGATAGCCAAAATACGGTCTCCCGCTTTCAGCCCCGCCAAAGCAGCAGGCATTCCTTCAAAAGGTTCGGTCACATATACACCGCCGTCTTTCCGTTCCCGGATATAAGAACCGATACCGCCATACTCACCCGTAGTCATTATTTTCAGTTCATCCATATCCTGTTCAGGATAATAAACGGTATAAGGGTCCAGACCGCCCAACATGGCATTGATCCCTCTGCGAACTGTTTTCTCTACATCGACCGAGTCTACATAAAACATTTCAACCTCTTTCACCAGGGCATTGAAAATGTCCAGGTTCTTACTCACTTCAAAACGATTATCTTTCTGAGCTTGTGCGGGTATAATACTCCCAGCCAGGAGCAGTAAACAAAACAAACCTATCAATCTTTCTCGTCGTATCTTCTTAAACATAGAATATTTAGTTAATTAACGATGTAAATGTATACATAAAACCTATTTCAGGATAATATCGCATCTACTTTTAACTTTATTTGTTCCCATTTATCATCCGGTATCTGCGCTCCTATTACATCTATAATATAGCCTGCCAGCAGTGAGCCGATACGGGCCGATTGTTCTAAAGAAGCGCCGACGGATTGTCCGTACAGGAATCCGGCAGCGAAATGATCGCCTGCCCCTGTCGTATCGACAGGTTTACCTCCTTCTGCCGGAACTGCGATGATCTGTCCGTTGCTACCAATCAAAGCCCCCTCTTTCCCCAAAGTGACCAGAGAGACCTCAACCATTCCGGAAAGGGCTTTTACAGCCTCCTGTGCTTTTAATCCGGTAAATGCTTCCGCTTCACTTTCGTTGGAGAAAAGAATATCTACATATTTAGGAATAATATCATCCAACAATCCTCTAAAGGCATTGACGATATTAAAATTAGATAAATCGAGAGCTACTTTCAGCCCCAACGCTTTGGCTTTTTGCATGGTCGTACGGACCAAATCCTCATTTACCAGCAAATACCCTTCTATATAGATGCAATCATATCGGCTAAGGATCTCTTCCCCGATCTCATCCGGGGTAATTGTCGGAGCCGGGCCCAGAAATGTTCCCATCGAGCGTTCGCCGTCTTTAGAGATAAGCACCGTACAACTACCGGAAATTCCGTCGGTTTTTATAAAGTAAGGAGCTACATTTGCGTCTTTCAATGCTTTCTCATAGTATTCGCCGACAGTATCCGTTCCGATCTTTCCGATAAAGCCTGTATTTGCCCCCAGGCAAGCCATTGCACGCATCGTATTACAAACGGAGCCTCCCGGAGCCTGGCTTCTCTCCAGACGTTCCTGTGTTTTACGGATAGCGATCATCTGTTCCTGACCGATCATATCCATTGCACCCTTCTTTATACCTATTTCTGTGAGCACATCGTCACTATCTAACTGTAGTAAAACATCCACTAAAGCGTTTCCTAAGCCTATCGTATTCATTTTTTCAAATTTTTTCTGCAAAGATATTGCATATTTCAAAAAGAACCTCTACTTTTGCAGTGCAATTTCAGAAAGGGATGCAAGATGTCCCCTGAAGGTTGAAAATTCTTCCTTAGCTCAGTTGGTTAGAGCATCTGACTGTTAATCAGAGGGTCCTTGGTTCAAGTCCAAGAGGAAGAGCAAAAAGACATCGGGAAAGACTGAAAGACATATTCTTCCTTAGCTCAGTTGGTTAGAGCATCTGACTGTTAATCAGAGGGTCCTTGGTTCAAGTCCAAGAGGAAGAGCAAAAGACATCGGGAAAGACTGAAAGACATATTTTCTTCCTTAGCTCAGTTGGTTAGAGCATCTGACTGTTAATCAGAGGGTCCTTGGTTCAAGTCCAAGAGGAAGAGCAAAAAAAGAGATACTTCAATGAGGTGTCTCTTTTTTTATATATCTCCTATTGGAATCACTCATAACTAAGACCGAAAACAACATATTCTAAAGATAAAAAACAGATAAGATAGCTTGTACAAATTTTATTTGAGCATATTTTCACCTTGAACAATTATTTAATTCTATTATCTCCCAATAATCCTCTAAGCTAAGTTTTCGATTAAATACTTCATAAGGTATATCAGGAACCAGGATTCCATTTTCATCCATCCCCGTTACCGGAGAATCGTACTTATATTCAGACATTGCACATACCACACTGATACCGGAGTTAGGTAATATATAATTTTCACAATTCCCACAGAAATCAATTGGAGCACCAGCTTTCTCTCCTACAACTATCCCGACTTTCATTCGACGGAAATCAGCAGCAAAATCAATTGCGGCAGAATAAGTTTTTCGAGACTGAAGGAGAAAGACTTTCCCCTTGAATCCTTTTTTATTTTTAGGATAAACCACTTTGTCTTTCAATACTCCGGTCTCCACATAGTTCAACATAGCACCTTTAAATCGCCTTACTTTATAATTCAACAACCATCGCTTCAAAAAAAATTCTTTCGATATTTGTTCTTTCCATCCTTTCATCATGTTCTCTGCATTCGACTTTGCCATTGATTTATTTACATGATAACTTACACCATCTTTAACCTTTGCAACATTCAGATATTTAAAAATCAATTTATTATATTCACTATTTCCCCCACCATTTTTAGTAATATCAATAAACAAATATTTAACATGTTCTTTATCCATTATTTCAAATGCAGCCGATAATGCCCGTTCAAACAACTTTAAATCAGCTCCAATATCACAAGAATTATAATGAAATATTGCAATAGAATCTTTTTCAAAAAATTCAAAATTAAATGTTTGTTTATAATCTGCTGTATACAATATTTTTTTTGTTTCTACCGTATCCATTTTTACTACACCCGTTTCAAGATTCTTTAAACAAATCAAATAAGGTGGATGTATATCATAAAAAGAAGAGCAGAAAAATGGCAAATTAGAATTAATATATTCCTCCTTTAATAAAGAACTATACTCCCAACTAAGCATATTAGAAATTTCTTGAACTACATCTCTGACATCTTTTTTATTGATGGATAATATTAAATTATTTTGCAAAAACAAAGAGCTATCCTTTATTAAAAAATAAGGCAAGCTATCTTTTTCATGAGTTCTTCCCCAAACCTTATTTGTTAAAATCAAAGTATGACCATCTGTAAGCCCATTTATTCTCAATAACAACCGATTAAAATCTTTACAGTCCATTGAATCAACGACCTGTTTGGTCAACCTTTGCTGCAATGAATCAAATTGCATTGGAGTATATTTTTTATATAGATTCGGGTGCTTATTTCTCAGTATATCAAAATAATAATCAATATCCGTTATCATTTCTTGACGAGATAGCTTTTGGGCATCAGAAAATTGAATACTCAATGTAAAAAACAAACAAAGTACATATGTAAAAGATATTTTCATTTGTATCAGATTATATTGTATGATGGAAATAAGACTCAAGATGATCCGTTTTATTGAAAAAGGTCGGACCATTGTTTTTAATCAATGATTTAATCGGGAAAAATATACGTTGCAATATACTATAGTCTTCTGTAATAATTTCAGCAGTTCCCGTTATTTCCTGTGAGAAGGGCAAATCTATGCCATAGCTTGTTTTCATACCATCCAGGAATTGTACCTCAACCTTATAAGTCTCTTTGCTCGGTACGGCAGATATAGTACGAATCGCACCTTTTAATATGCCATATTCCATATACGGATAATTATCAAGTTTGATATTGACTAACTGACCTGTTTTCACTTTTCCAGATTTGAGAACAGGCAACTCCAGTTTGCCAATAAAAAGGCCTCCGGAAGAAGGTACTATATTTGCGAAAGTTTCTCCTTGCGAAATATATTGATTTTCAGTCCAAAAAGTAGAAAATGATATTTGTCCGGAATAAGGAGAACGAAGCACATACATCTTATCCCATTGTCCTATCCGATCACGTAATGCTTCCAATTTCTGGCGTATATCGGCAAGATAACCCTGTTGCTGTTTGCGATAATCCAATTCGAGCTCCAACAAGTTTTGTTTTAATTGGGATAGTTGTGTTTTTATATTTGCCAGAGAAGCCATATTTCCTTCCTGAGAAATCCTTTTCTGAAGTAATACACTTTTAGATTGCTCCATTTCCATTGGAGAAATTATTTGTTTTTCATGTAAAGAAGAATCCCTTAAATAATCATTCCTGGCTAACTTCATCTCATTATCGAACAAATCAATTTGATTTTTAGCATGAATTACATAATTATTCATATATTCAATTTGTTCTTCCAATAACCTTTTGTTTTGAGCATGATAATTTAGTTCTACAAATTTACTGTAATTCACAAATGCCATTTTGAGATCGAGAAAATAAGGCATAACTTCACCTAACTGCTGCTCTTTGCTAAAAATCGCATCGACGGGACTTATCAATTCCGGCTGACTGTTATTATTGATCCAGGCATTCAGCTGTAACATATCTTTTGCAGAAGACGCACTTTCCTGTACTGCCAATAATTGGTTGACCGTAACAAGCTCTTTATCTTTAACGTCCAGATTGACTAAACGTCCTCCAACTTTAGAGACTAAAGCTATCGATGGATATTCGGTCGAAATAACAATTTTTGCATTGACAATATCCGGATATCTGAACATGGAACTACCAATTAGCAACACCAAAAAGATGATAAACATAACCATTATCCCTGTTCTCATCAACCAATTAGGCGTTTTTCCCAAAATGGCCTCTATTTCGTCACTCCTTACGTTCAATTTTATTGAATTATCCTTCAATTCCATATTAGTTTGCCAGTTCTAATTGGTTTTTAACTAAGTCATAATAATAGCCATGTTGTTCAACTAGTTCCGTATGAGTACCTTCGGCTACGATTTTACCATGATCCAGAACAACTATTTTATCAGCTTTTTTTACAGTGCTTAATCTATGGGCTACAATCACAACAGTACGCCCCTGATAAAAATCCTGAAGATTATCAATAATAATACGCTCATTATTCGCATCCAGGGAATTAGTTGCTTCGTCTAAAAAAATATATTCCGGATTTTTGTAAACAGCCCGCGCTATAAGAATACGTTGTTTTTGCCCTTGACTGATCCCGCTTCCTTCCTGCCCGATCTTTGTATTGTAACCCGCTGGCAGTTCTTCTATAAATTCATGAATATTGGCTACTTTTGCCGCATAATAAAGCTTGGTGGTATCCACTCTCTCGTCACCGATTGCTATATTTTCTGCAATTGTATCGGAAAAGAGAAAACCATCTTGCATAACAACACCACAAACAGATCGCCAATAATTAGTATCGATATTTTTAAGATTAGTAACACCGACATTTATCCCTCCGGATTGTGGTTCATAATACCCAAGAAGCATTTTCAATATGGTTGTTTTTCCACTACCGCTTTCCCCTACAATAGCTGTCACTTTATTATAAGGGAAAATAAGATTCAGCTTGTCCAATACAGGAGTAGATGAAGGACCTAAATAGCTAAAAGAAAGATCTTTTAGTACCAAATCCTTGTTCCCGGGTGATAGATTCTTCTGACGGGTTTCATTCATCTTATCTTCATCCGCCCGGAAATGCACTTCACCAAGTCTTTCCAAACTTATTTTAGCATCCTGATAAGAATGCACGAAACCTATAAAATTTTCAACAGGAGCTTTTAACTGCCCTATAATATAAGAGAGAGCCATCATCATACCCAATGTAATCTGACCTTGTATAACCAGATAAGCAGAAAAAACAGATAGTCCAATATTTAAAATATTAGAAATAAAGAATGCACCAATGCTTTGTATCTGGCTAACAGTCAATCCTTTTATGCTTACTTCAAATAATTCAGCCTGAATCGTCTCCCATTTCCATCTGATTTTACGTTCACAACCATTCAACTTTATTTCTTCTGCGCCCGTAATCAATTGAATAATACTAGACTGATTGCGAGCAGATTTGTCGAAGCGTTTAAAATCCAGTTCTCTACGTATTCCTAAAAAAAGCATTACCCATCCTACATAAACAGCGTGTCCCAATACGAAACAAACTAACATCCAAATATTATAGTATCCTAAAATAATAGCAAAAATAAAAAAATTGAAAAAAGAAAATAGTGTACTTAACGACGTTCCTGTAAAAAATTCCTGAATCCGTGAATGATCACCTATGCGCTGCATTATATCTCCAGTTTTTTTAGACTCAAAAAAATTAATCGGAAGTTTCAGCATTTTTGTTATAAAATCGGAAATCAAAGAGATATTGATACGGGTTGTTACATGCAAAAATATCCAACTTTGCACAAACCCCACAGCTAATTGACTGAAAGATAATACAAATTGTGCAACTAATACGAGAATAATAAAGTTCAAATCACTATTCAAGACACCAAAATCGACCATCGATTGAGTAATGAAAGGGAAAAGTAACTGAATAATCATCCCCATTACCATTCCTAAAATCACCTGAAAAAAAAGTTTTTTATGAGGTTTTATATAGGAGAAAAAATGTAGTAAACTATATTTTTTTGATTTATCTATTTCTGACTCACTGTCTGATTCATAAAAAGATAAAGAAGGAGATAGCATCAGAACCATTCCCTTATCTTTTTCATTCTCCTTCGTACTAATCCATCCATCTAAGAATTCAACGACCGAATAAGTAACTAAGCCAAAAGCTGGATCAGCAACATATACCTTCCCTTCAAAACCTTCTTTTCTCAATTTGACTTTGATTTTATACACTACAACAAAATGATCTTGTCGCCAATGAATTATACAAGGCAGAATGACCTCTTTCCGCAATCTATCGAAACTAGTCCGAAGTCCCATACTCCGAAACCCGATCTTTTCAGCAGCATCGGAAATACCAAGCATCGTAACACCGTTTCTGTTTGCGAAACATAAATCACGTAATTTATATAATTCAAATCTCCTACCATAGTAAGCTGAAACCATTCGTAAACAGCTTGGGCCACAATCCATAGAATCATGTTGTTGGTAAAAGGGAAATTTATTCATTACATTTGTATTTTAATCTATCTAGCTTGAATAAAATAATATTAATATCCAGCATCATGTTCTCTTAAAAGTCTCATTTTTCTATTGAAATATTCAATAATAACTGTTTCTGGTGAAACTTCTGTATAATTCAGATAACATAAGTCTTTCAGATGCTCTTTAGAAGTTTCTTTGATTTTTTGTGAGCAAGGTCCTAAACATAAAGGTAAATATTTACATTTTAGACACATTGCATTTTCAAATGTTGCTTTCGAATAACGTTTTACTCTTTCTGTTTCATTCCAAACTAACTCACCGGTTTCCTTCAATACACCGGTGACATAGTCATCTGAATAATCACGAGCTGTACATGAATAAACCTTACCATCATAATTTATTTCTGCATGATAAAAACGATCAACATAACACTTATAGTATTTACCTGGCTGAAAGGCATTTGAAGGACTGTCAAATTTAAACCCCAAATTATTACATATTTGAATAATTTTTTTTCGTTCTACATTTTCTAAATTATCTTTCCCCTTCTTATCAAATGTCTGCCAAACTCGTTGAAAATTAGGAGATATTCGTCTCCTATACTGAATAGGTATATTTTCAAATACTTCTTTTAACAGATTATCTTTTAACGTTTTATCATCATAATTTATTCGCAAAGTGATATGAGAATGTTCGTTTAATTCACAAATTCTATTTATATTATTCATGATTAAATCAAAAGAGGGGATTCCTTTCTCATTTCTTATTTTATTATGTCTGACAGGAGAACCATCAATAGTAATTTGGAAATCATTCATATTGATAGAAATCATTTTATAAATCATTTCCATATTGATCTTAGAAGCATTCGTTGTAACACTAGAACTATAAGGTATATTACTAGATGCACAAACTTCTTTTGCATAAGATGAAATAGGAAAAACGATCTCATCAAAATACAATAAAGGTTCACCACCAAACCAAGATAAATGTAATGAATCAATATGCCTCTTTTCAACCATATAATCAATATGTTTCTTTATAAGTTCGACTGTATTCTTACTCATATATCCTATAGGATGATTTTCATAACAGTACCAACAATTAAAATTACATTCAAGAGTCGGATTTATTACCAGATTATAATGTCTTGATTCAATAGTAGCTTTTCTATTTCTATATCTAATAATATCTATTTCATCTACATCCTCATTAATAATAAATCCCCAATCCACAAATTTCAAAAAGACGGAATTATAATTAATTTCAAAAGATATTAAGTCATTTAACAACAATTGCAATCTCTCATGTTCTATTTTCTTAACTGAAAAACAATGATTTGACAATCCATTGGAGTATATGACACTTCCATCATTTTCAATAAAATAATTATATTTGCTTGTTTTATACATAAGATCATTTTTTATTGTTTCTATTATATTCAATTATTCGCTTATAATCTTCTATTGTAAGTATCTTATTAAATACATCATATTCAATATCAGGTAATATAAAACCATTACAGGTTTCAACAGGAGGAGTATACCAAGAATAACGAAATGAGCAAGTAAATGAAATCTTTGAGTTTGGTAATGTATAATTAACTGGTCCGGATGGGAAAGGAATAGAGCTACCATTTTCCTCTCCCACAATAACTCCTATTTGCTTTCTTTTAAACTCCTCTGCTAATATAATAGCAGCAGAATAGGTCTCCCTTCCTTGAATTAAATACACATTGCCTTTGTAACATTTTTTTAGTGTTTTAGATTTCATTCTTTCCGACACAACCCTTGTGTGTTCAAATTTCAATAGTTTTTTTCTTTTTGACAACAAAATCATTTGCTTTCTCAACCTCCCCCATAAATTATCTGGAAAACGTTTGTTTAACCTTTCATAATTACGCTTTAATTGTTCTTCTACTACAATTTTAGTCACAAGCGTATGCATTACAGTCTTATTATTGTTTTTTTTCAGATATTGCAATAAAATATTATTATAATGTATAAAACCACCTCCATTTGATCTTACATCAATAAACAAATTTTTTATCTTCAATTCATTCATTTTCGCAAAACCTAAAGATAATGATTTTTCAAATTCTCTTTCATATTTATTAAAATCACAGGAATTATAAAATATTACAGCAACAGATTCTTCTGGATAGAAATTAAACAACAATTTCTCTCTTGTTACTCTCCTAAGAGAATCTAATTGAGAAATTACACGAGTAGTCGTATCACCCTTTTGATTTATTGATTTTATAATATATGGTAATTTCACACCGTGGAATACGGACAAATATTCTGGTACTATCTTACAGATATTTAATTCATTCATATGAATACCATACTCTTTAGAAGAAAAAGATTTAACTTCTATTATTATTTCTGTAATATCTTTATTATTAATAGATAAAACACGATCATTATTAAGCATAAATGTATTATCATTAACCTTCAAATTAAGAAATACAGAGGGATCACTATTAAATATTTTTTGTTTTGAAACTTGAGTATGTCCATCTGTATATTGATTTAATGATAATAATATTCTATTAAAATCTTTAACTTCCATATCCTCTTTACATTTCGACTTCAAATCAATTCTGAGTGAATCAAATTTAGATTCATTAGTTATTTTATACAAATATGGATGGTTACATTCCAAGGTCTTAAAATAGAAATCTATATCACCGTACATTTTTTCAGAAGTCATTTGTTGAGAAAAAGACAATTGACAAAACAAACAAAATATACATATAAAAAATGTTCTCATTTACGCTATTTTTATAACTTAGTTTTCAGACATATCATATACGAGCACATCTTATATGCTCAAAATGGCATGCAAATAACACAGATTTAAGCAGATAATCATAGATAATATTTTATTTGCAAGAATATAATATGTGATCATTGTCTGATTTGCATCATCTGCATGTCATTTGATTCTTCGCAGTATCCTCTTATGCTAATTAGCTAAAGAGGGCTTTGTTAATGTAGGTTTAGGAACTGTTGGTAAATCTAAACTAACACAGATAATACCATTTATATTAACGTCAATATCTCCACAAATTACACCACAATTACATTTTCCACAATTCCCTTTTGAGCATGAGAATATATTTACACCCCAATCATCATCTCCCCCAAGAACCTTTTCCATTCTCATACTATTAAGTGTTTCTTCACTAAATAAATCACAAGCTTCATCGAATTTCATATTCAACTCAATAGCTAACTTTTGTTTGTTTTTCAAATCACTCTCACCCATAATCATTAAGTTTAATAAAATTTATACTTCATTCAACTAGCACTTCTACTTATTGATATATTTTGAATCCACTCTCACTATACAACCTCCTTTCTTTATTGATTTGACATATATTTTAAAATATCTCTATTCATTGATAAATAATCATTAATAGAACAATTAAAAATCGTCAGATAATAGGATGATTGTTCTCTGATAAAAAGCCTATCCTCTACCAATTTTTCAATAGCCTGTTTATACAAAGCTGGAATCTGTTTTTCCCAAAATTCAAACACTTGATATTTTTCCTCTCGTGGCAAAAATAACTCTGCCACCAAAAATTTATTATAGAGAAGATCTATATCTTCCGTCTTATAGGGAAAACTGTTTCGGTATAAATGCCCTGCTTCAACATGTTTCAGTAATCTGCACCTTCCACCTTCCATCCATACCTTCATCGAAATAAACTGTTCATCCAAGCCATAGGCACGTAACCCCTTCAATCCTCCCAAATATTTCCAATAAGATTTATTGCTGGCATAAGCCGCTCCTAATAGACAAACAATGTCCACTACATTTTCTCCCGGATCAGGATCTTTCGTGTTCCATTTAGCCTGCAAATCCCCATCCCTGGAAAGATCAATGTAAGCGCCGTATGTTGTCGCCCTATTTGTTTCAATTACATCGTTTCCATTCTCATCCTTTTTAAATGATATAGATTGGCAACAAAATAATGCCCGCTTATCCTTATGAAGTTCTGCAACAATCAACTCCCCCCAATCTGTCTGAAAAAAACGCATATGTCCGTCTAACAACAAAAAGAATTCAGTCGGAGAGAGATCGATGCCTTCATCTCTTGATGCAGCTACTCCTCTTCTTTCAGGGTGATATATATAGGTAGTAGCAAACTCATTCGCAACAGTCTCATAATCAAAACCATCCTCAGAAGCATCATTAATCAAGATGATGTTTATTTTATCACCGGCTGTTTCCCGCAAATTCTTTACGGTATTATATATTTCTTCTCCTTCATTTAAGAATGGAATAATTACAGTTAATTCATTCATATAATTAGTTTTCAATTAAATGAGACATCACCTCACAATAATCCTTCAGTTCTATTATTTGTTGAATATAAAGATCTTTCAATATACTATTGATTGAACAGACTTTCATATATTTCATATTATCTCTATTCAATAAATAATTAATAACGTCTTTACGTATTATATATGAGTTATTACGCATTTGATCATCAAAGACTACACTGATTTGCCTATCATGTACCCGATAATAATATAAGATTTGCGGCAAATTACACAATTTACCTCCTGCTAAGACAATATCTGCCCACAACCTATAATCTTCAGCATATATAAATCGCTTATTATAACGAATATTGTGCGTTCGCAAAAAATCTGTCCTGATCACTCCTATGGTAAAACAATTAGCCTTAGTAAAGGCTAATTCTATTTCGTCAGAATCTAAAATCATTGGAATATAGGCTGCTTCACTCGAGCCAAAGCGTTTAAGACCTGCTCCACAAGCCGCTATCTCAGGATTATATTCCATATAATTATATTGAATCAATAATCTATCAGGATGCATCTTATCGTCCGCATCCATCCTTGCGATATATTTACCCTTTGCACGATCCAATCCGGCATTTAAGGAATCTATAAAACCATGAGGATTATTAATCAGAAATATACGTTCATCGGTATATTTTTGAGCAATTTGTACACTATTATCTGTTGAACCATCATTAATCAAAATCAATTCAAAATCTCGAAAAGACTGATTTAAGACACTCTCTATGGCTTCTTCTATGTAGTGTTCTACATTATAGAAAGGCATACAAACAGATATGGCCGGTTCTTTTCTCATAGAACACTTTTTTTAATTAAGCGAGAACAATAAAATCAACGCGAGTAGACGATACAAATCTAATTAATATTATTTATGTATCTCATTTTATTCAGGAAAAGTCAAGATATTGGCACATGTTACTTAACATCAAATCAGAATTTTGTTTTTTAAAGCAGTTCTTACCTCCATATCAATTGTATCATCGAACTTACGTGCATACAAACACAATGAAGATACCAGTAAAGGAAAATCGTCAAATCGTAAGACACGCGGGTATTCCGGACCTTTCTCCCAATCAATGTATCTAAGATTATTATTACATAAAGATTTCTTAAAAAAAGAATTCACCAACACGGTTTGAAAAAACATCTCATCGGGTATGTAAGTATTTCTGTAAAAGTCATATAATGGAGCTCCCGAAACACAATTCTGCTCAATAAACCGGACACAGTCATCTGTCAATGACCACCATTGCGATCCCCCATACGGATCAAAACCAGAAGGATAAACTCTTGTCATTCCCCGTTGCTTTTGAGCTTCAACAAGAAAACAAGCTCTTTCATATCCCGATTCATCAATAAGCCATTTATAAGTCAGTCTGTCCATACCTCCATTACCGCTCCAGTTTTGATAGGGCATAGGAAAATAGTTTATAAAATTCAAGCCATTATGCCGTTCAAAGAAATCTTTAATTACGCTATTGTTTTTTAATGGAAAATCCTGACCACTTAACAAATGGACATAATCGACCTTTATTCCAGTCTTTACGAGTAATTTAATCAAACTCATTGTAGCCTCAATTTGACTAAAACCTCCCCAGGATACTTTTACACGTTCATTACAAAAAAAGACACGATCCGGAATGAAATATTTTTTTTTCACAAAAGGGACTATATCTACTTTATTATCTACATGTACAAAAAAATAGTTACTGCCATCCTGCAGTGTATCTATCAGATCGGCTAACTGAGATGGATTTTTATGGCATAATATGAGATATGCAAATTTCATAACACATTTTATATGTTAATATACTTTTGTTTTCTAAGTCCACATATCAACGAAAACATAAATTGTGAATACATGTCAAAAGAGATTACGGAATCATTCAATTGTTCTTCTAAATAAGGAACAAGCTCCTTGGTAACTTTTTCCATAAGCATATTATCTTTCTTATCAATATGAGATAAAAAATAGGATATCATCTCTCTACTGATTTTCTGTGAAATGCTTATTTGTTGATTTTTATGTACAGACGAGACTTGCGTTTCGGATATACGGTATTTTAATAAAACCAATGGTATATTAGCCAACGGTCCGTATTTTACTAACTCTGTCCAGAATTTATAATCCTCTGCAAAAATATAATTATGATCATAACGTATATGATGATCCATTACTACTTTTCTTCGAATCATGGATGTAGGATTCGCTATAGCACAAAACAACATAAGTGATGTCAACACTTCATCCGGCAATACTGGCCGTTTTATTATATTTTGCTCATTTCCTATAAATGTAAAAAAACTACCGCTAGCAACTATAGTTGTATGCTTTTCCATAAAATCAAATTGTACCTGCAACCTATTTGGCATCATTATATCATCGGCATCCATTCTTGCAATATACTTCCCCCGGGATAAATCTATACCATTATTTAAAGTAGTCAGGTAATCGTGTGGGAATATTTCGTACCGGATTCTATCATCCCCATATTCCTGGACAATGTCACAACTGCTATCCGTAGAGCCATCATCCAATATAATAAACTCAAAATCTTCAAAGGTTTGAGACAATACGCTATCTATAGCCTCCCGTAAATATTTATCTGCATTATATACCGGCATTAATACTGTTACTGAAGGCTTATTCCCCCCACTTGTTTCCGGTTTTTCCGATACTTTTATATTTCTCATGGCTATTATATATATTCAGGTTTTTACAAACATACATATTATTTTCATATGATTTAGAAACTGTTTTGACTTAACAAAAGTATTTATCAACAAACTGAAAAAATTACAGATTTACAGACTATCCGAATATCAATACTTTATATCAAGTAGTCAAAGAAGGAGTTTATTTATACATCTGCATAGAAGTTATATTTTATACAAATCTCGAAGAGTTCACCAATAGCAGATTAATCTTAATAATAAATTATTACATCATAATGAAAGGTCAAAACAAAAATCTAATTCTTATTTCTGATATAAAGGATAATTATCGATAATAATAACACTTCAACAACTGACAGTTTCCGAATCATTCTGGAGACAGAAACTGTTCAAAAACATAAGATTCTGAGCTTAAATACCTTTGCAGAAACAGCTCGTTGACTTATATTCACACTGATCAAAGCCTACTCTTGATTATTCGCATGCATAATACATAGAACAAACTGTAACAATTGACATTTACCCCATAGGCATAAAACATTTATCTCATTTTTTGAACGTCTTCAGAACGACTGGCCCCAACAAGCCACTATCCCTCAACGGAGCGTCTTTGGATGGTCCGGAAATCGTCCAAGTCTTACGATTTTCTTCCGGTTGGCCGGCATCGTACACCAATCGGTTAAACCAGGTACCCGTAACCTCTACCGTCAATATATTCTTGCCTGTCTGAACGGCATCCGTAATATCCAGGCGATAAGGAGGAGTCCATAATACACGCAGCGGTTTTCCGTTCAGAGAAACACTGGCTATCATTTCTACAGCACCAAGATCCAGCGAATAACCGGCATACTCCTTCGCATTCTCTATATCGAAAGAGGTAGTATAAGTAACTGTACCAGAAAAAGCTTTCCCTTCCGGTGAAATATCCAGGTCTTTCCAAGCCTTCAGTTCATCCGTCTTTAATGAAGCAGGAGCGCCCCATCCATCCGGGAAAGCCAATGTCCATTCATTCCCTACCGGTATTGTTCCGGCTTCTTCCAATAAAACAGGTTTTGACTCACCCTTGCGATCATGCCGGAATACAACAAAACAACTTCCAGCCCGAGGCATATCTAAAGAAACAACAGTCCGATCTCCATCCTTACGGTTAACCGCCGGTTCCATTTCTCCCGTAACAGGGTCCCATATTTCCGCGTAACCTGAATTTCTGAAACTCAAATCGCCCTTAAAGCCCTGACCTTTAGGTGCAGTAACAAAATACCAGTCAGCTCCCTTTGTTTGCCTGTGCGACCATAACGCATCCCCTGTAGCCGTTACATCCGGAGACATCTTCAGCTCACGTAATGCTTCATCGAGAGACATGCCGCTTACGACCATTCCTTTTCCTATCCGGTTACAACCTTTCGACGCTTCTCCCCAAAGTGCATGAACCGCAGCATCGAAACGCTTTTGAGCCGACTCCTGTCCGGATAACGTGGCAAGTCCTTCCGGAGCATCTCCGATAACAACAGCACCTTCACGTACCAAAGCCAGAAGTTTCTCCAAGGTTTCCGGCAGCATCCGCTTGTTATCGTTCAACCATAATACGCTGTATTCGATACCTTCCGGAGTAACGATCTTACCATTCTTCACAGATAAACGGTTCAACAGAACATCCGGATTGCAATAATCATATTTGAAACCTTCCGGGAAAGGATAATTCTGATCCGGTTTATGGCTGATTTCATCCCCCAGATACCATAACACATCGGAAACAGGACGTCCACGTTCCAGCAGATAAGTACACCGGGAAAGATAATTAACAAACTCCGGCATATATTTCCACCATGTTTGCAGACGCAGAAAAGGTGTTCCGATCCCTGAACCGAACGAGGTGCCCGGCGGTAAAAAGTCTATACGCGGATTATGTGTATAAGTATGGAATACGAGATGAGTCACTCCTTCGACACTATTGACATTCATTACCTCCTTCAGCATCGACAGATGTTCGTCCCAGGTCAGTTCAAAAGAGGTAAATGCTTCGGCAGCCACACGGGGTTTACCATACATCCGGGCAGCAGAAGCCGTCGGCTTAATCGGTTTGAAGTTGTTTGAACCGACAAAACTTTCGGAAAGCGGTTGCCAGAATTCACACATCGGTATATCCGCATATTTGAAATATTCCAGTAAGTCAGCCGGGACTATATCTCCGGCAGCCGTTTCATACGAAACCGCCAGACCATTCTGATGTGCCAGCTGGACCATACGCCCGTAGAACTTATCTGCAAAAAGAGAACCGATCGTATTACGCCAATCCAATAAGAAGCGGGCTGTTGTTTCATGGTCATTCACCACGTAACCGAATACGGCAGGCAACCATTGACGAAGAGGATAACCCGATTTCAAACTAAATTCATTCTCCATCTCCTCCGTCCAGGTTTGTGTCTCACACTCCCAGCTATCCAACAACATACCATTTAACAAACCACCCTCCAACGGTCCGTTAGCCAGTCGGCCGATATAACTTGCATAATGTATATCAGGTCCGGTTTCCGACAATTTATTACATTCCCATCCGGTTCCTTCCTTTGGAGCCGGTCCGTTCTGTTTTCCGGTACAAACATGGCCAACCCGCAAGACCGTCCATTTTCCTTCGGGAACTTCCCAATTCAAATGTCCGTTCGCATCCATCGAAGAGGTGATGTCCTTTACCTGATCCAAAGAGACGAAAGCTTCGGGTGACTGTTGCGGCTCCTCTCCGGCACGGACAAAATCACGCAACGTCCATCCCGCCTCAGCTTCCCAGTTATTTTTCCGGGCAGCAGAATACAGGCTCATATGTGAAAGAAGCAAAGGACGCTTATGGGTAAAAGAGATACGGTACGTCTTTACGCCAGGAACTTCGGACAAGGCTAATGTAAAATACTTATTATCCTGCCAGCTGCTTTGCGGGGCATCTGTCTGCAGAATATCTTTCTCCGTTCCATCCGGCAATATAGCCTGAACCTTGATATTCACTCCCGGTTCGTAGCACCAGTTATAATTATAGTTACGAACTTCGGACAATTCGATTGTACGAAGAGGCGTCGGTTGGGAAAAAGAGACTTCCACCCAATGCGGTTGCCCTTCCTCCTGGTTGATCCAATGTCCCTGATCTTTATTTTCAATCAAAAAATCACTCCAAGGATAATCGATATTACTTCGGATAGATTGCGGTCGAAGTGGCTGGTTTGTATCATCCAGCGGAGTAGGAAAAGCCAGGACTGTGATATCTTTATAATCCCGCCAGTCTTCACTACTCGGTTGAGGAACCGCCAAATCCATTGCGACCTGTTTACCTCCGTCTATATCCGTCCGGCTCCATACCAGATGACGCATCGAATTTTCCGGTTTGATCCACGGACCGCCTGCCATCGACCAGCCCGGACAGTTCTGCATCGTAAAACGCAAACCCAACCGGCGGCATTCTTCTGCAGCATGTTTTATCGTTTCTTCCCACGAAGGGCTCAGGCAGGCTATTTGCGGTTCTACTCCCGGCCAGGGGCCGCCAAACTGTCCGTGAAACAACTGGATACCGGATAACCCGGCAGCTGAGAGTGCTTCCAAATCGGCTGTGATACCCGGTTTGGAAACATTCCCGCCAATCAGGTGGAACCAAGTTTCCGGATGATAAATTTTCGGAGGTAACTGAAAGTTCTTCACATCATTTTCTCCGAAAGGTTTGTACAATTCTTTTAAAGACGGGACACCCGGTAAATTTGTCTCTTCCTGCAACGTCGATGTACAGGCGTTCAGGCTGACAATCCCGGCTATTACCACTGACATATAAACAGAACGTCTCATTATCATCCGATTTTAAATTGTATTATTATTGACTATTTTGACACATTCAAGACAAGACTATGCTTACCGGCTTCCAGCTTGATCACTTTATCGCCTTTTACATAATCAGGTAAATAAAGGGTCGCCGTACTATTTGCCGGAACAACCACTTCATACGTGATCTTTTTCCTGTTCCACTCCCATTTGGAGATGATCTGCCCGTAAGGAGAATTATGTTGCGCTTCAAAATGCTTCAGTTCTTTTACAAAGTTGGGACGTAACAAGATATGTTTGAAACCAGGTTGTTCCGGATCGGGGAAAATACCTCCCAGTCCTTTATAGAACCAGCCGCCGATCTCTCCGAACATCATATGATTATCCGAAATATCGCGCTCAGCCTTCAAATCCCAGTTCTCCAGCAAAGTCGTTGCACCATTGACAATCCACCAACCCCATGACGGATAAGTATCTTGCGCAGCTACTTTATAGGCCACTTCGGGATATCCGTTTTCACTCAGGGCATTCAGGATCGCTTTCGCACCCAGGACACCGACATCCAGATGGAATCCGGCTTCTTCCACTTTCTTTGCCAGGTTTTGTGCCACCTTGGCAATCATTTCTTCAGGAACGATCTTCCATTGCAAAGGAACACTCAGTTCTGTCTGGGAACCCTCTGCATATATTCCAGTTTCCTTGTTCAGATATTTGTCATTTACTGCCTTTTTGATCTTTTCAGCCAGAGCTGTGTAATGTTCGTAATCTGCTTGTTTATTAAACAACCTGGCTGCATTTGCCAGAATCCTGGTATCGACATAGAAATAAACAGACGATGTAAATTCTTTATTTGAACGCGATTTAACCGGAACCCAGTCTCCACGTCCCCACGTTGTCAGATGGTTAGGACTTGTGCGATCCACATAATCGACATAACGTTTGATATTCTCGTAACAATCGGATAAAGGTTTGCTGTCACCATAAAACATATACAGGTTCCAGGGGATAATAGCTATCGTACTCGTCCAGTCCAATCCGTTGTCCGTACCATATCCCCAGCCACCTGTAGGGATAATATCAGGAAGTACACCGTTAGGCTGCTGTTCATCCCGATGGTCTGCCAGCCATTTCTCATATACTGTAATACCGTCAAAATTATACAAGGCGGTTTCTATAGCAAAGTGACCGTCTCCTGTCCAACCGTTCTTTTCACGTTGCGGACAGTCGGTCGGGTAACCCATCAAATTCGAGAGATAAGCATTATTGGTTGCCCACCATAATTTATTGACAAGTTCGCTCGATGTTTTGATTGTACCAACAGGCGGAACATCGCTGTGCATAAAATAGGCAGTCAGACTATTCTGATCCAATTCTATCGGCTTATCGCTGGTTACTTCCACATAACGGAATCCTTTATAATTGAACTTAGCCATAAACTCATCTTCGCCACCGCTCAGGATCAGAATATCCGTCTGGAAAGGATCTTTTTCCTTATCTCCCCTGTAATAAACATCGATATTGGACATATCGATACGGCCATTATCAAAAAGCCGTTCCCCATGCTTAATCCGAACCTCCGTACCTTCCTGTCCGGACAGCTTTATATTGGTCACACCCGACATATTCTGACCGAAATCGAATACATAGGTTTTATCATCTATCTTATTAAGAGATTTCGCCGGAAGAGTCAGTACATTATGGATCGGACGGATCTGTTGTGCCGTCACATTTTGAGAAGGAACACCTCTGAAACCGACTCCATGCCATTTGGAATCATCGAAGTCCGGAGTATTCCAGCCCTTTTGTTCTAGGCGGGCATCATAATGTTCTCCGGTATAAATACTATTGAAGGTCAATGCACCTGAAGATGTTTTCCAACTAAGGTCGGTCGGGATGGTTTCTACAGTTCCGTCGCTGTAAGTGATGCGAAGGTCCATACAGAAAGTCGGACGGTTACGCCAGGGAGCCCGGTCGAAGTCCCAAACTGCTTTCGACTGGTGGTTATACCAGCCATTTCCTAAAAGGACACCGATCGCATTCTGTCCGTTCCGAAGTTGTTCTGTCACGTCATAAGCGACATACAGGTTGCGTCTGTCAAAACGGGTGTACATCGGATCCAAGCGATGATTGCCTATTTTCTCACCATTGATATACAATTCATACAGACCGGCAACAGCAATATAGGCACGGGCCGATTTGATCGTTTTGTTGGTTGCAAATTTCTTACGAAAATAAGGGGCTGCCTCATAATTTATATCTTTTCCGTCGCCGATCCACGCTCCTTGCCAATTCTTTATATTCATCATTCCTGTTTCAAAAGAACTGACCGGCGAAGATACTTCTTTATTTTCCAGATCGCCACCTATCACCTTCCAGTAATATTTAGCAAAAGGTTCGAGTTGTTTACCAGCATAAGTGATCAACATATCTCCGGAGTTTATTTTTCCGGTATCCCATATATCAGCTTTCCCATTGACAACTTTCATCGAGTCTTTATCCACCAACACACGATATGAAGTCTGTTTCGCTCCTTGCCTGCTGTCATCCATCCTCCATGAAAGACGGGGAGCCGGATTATCGATACCTATCGGGGTTTCAAGGTGATCACTTTGTAAGCCGGTCAAACGAACGGACTGCCCGTTAGCGCCGGAATAACTGAAGAAAGTAGTAACAGTAATAAATAATATAAGCTTTTTCATCCGCTTGTTATTTTATAGTAAAATCATTTATATGAATTATCTTAGTCAGAACATTAGCCGTTCCAAAGCTCTATATTCTAAGCAAAATATTGGTTATAAAAATGATTTTTGATGTAATATATTTGATAGTATCTGTAATGATACCCTGTTTTTTTAAAAACTCAAAAGCCAGGCTTCCAGATCTTGCAACATTTCCTTATTGTATTTGAAATCTTTCCTGCTGCCCCATCCGTGTCCTCCGGAAGGATAGATAAAGAAAGAAGCCGGCACATTATTTTCCTTTAATGCCAGGTAATAAAGTGCACCGTTTTTGGTAGGAACCGCATCATCATCGTCCGAAAAAGCGATGTAAGCTCTCGGGGTTTCTTTAGTTACCTGCTTTTCATTGGAATACAGATCTTCCAGTTCCCGGGAAGCATCCTTTCCCAATAAATTATCATGAGTGCCGAGATGCGTAAATGATTTATCCATTGTGATCACAGGATAAAACAGCACCTGGAAAGCCGGCCGCACACTTGATTTTGCATGTGTTGCCATAGTGGAAGCCAGATGTCCGCCGGCCGAAGAGCCCATGATCCCTATATCAGCCGGATTAATATTCCACTCTTTCGCCTTCTCTTTTACCAGCCGAAGCGCCTCTTCTGCATCAGAAAACGGGACTTCCCGGTTTCCACGCGGCATACGATACTTCAGAACAACCAGAGTAATACCTAATTTATTAAAGAAAGGTGCCCACTCATATCCTTCATGCCCATAAGCCAAACCTCCGTAAGCCCCACCGGGACAAGCAATAACGGCACGTCCGGTCGCTTTCTCCTTCGAGGGTAAAAAAACACGTAACGAAGGTTTGTAATTCTGGATGTTGTCATCAAAAGGTGTCCGATCTATACCATTCGTATTCGGAAGTCCGTTGGTCCATAGATCTACATCAAACTCTTTTTCCGTAAATTGAGCAGCAACAGAATTGCTGAAGACAAGAAATGTCCAAAGAATAAAAACAAATGTTCTCATAATAATAAATTTAGAATCAGTTATATAAGATAGTGTGTATCTATCCAAAGAGAAAAGCCTGGTCCCTATCTGTAAACCAGGGGCCAGGCTCTTATAAAAAATCAGTTCGCACAATTAATTACCAATCCATTGCCTGACGGGACAAAGCGCAGGACATAGTCAGTATTATTGCCTTTAACGATATTACCTTTTTTACACGTTATAGTATAATTGAATCCTCTGAATTCCGATTGGATAGAAGATTTACCGAAATTCTTGAATGGCAACTGGCCGATCCTTTCCTGAGGAACTTTCAGTTCCAGAGCCCAATCCAATTTTTTTCCGGTAGCTTTACATGAAACATCGATCTTATCTTCATAAAATGTAAAGATAAAAGTATTTCCGCTTTTATCTTTGGATTCTACTTTCAACACACTATTCGAAGGTTCACTGACAACCGGGTCTGTCAGAACTACATCCGTTTTACTTCCATTCTTATCCAGTTCCACTACTCTGAGGCCCGTTTTATCTTCGGGTGTACTCCAGTAGAACCGGTCGATTACCGGCAATGTATAATAGAAAAATTGTCCGCCTGTACCCGGAGTATCCAGATATTCCGATTTCATTTTTTCATCGAATAAGTGAATATCCCTGAAGCAAAAACCATCTTTTTCCCAATACAGGTTAGAACGATAAAAGCGACTGTTATACCATACAGACTTATTTCCTTCCTTGCGGATATCGACCAGCGTAGTAATAGCAGTAGCCGGAGTTTTAGGGAATTGTTCCTTAAACCAACGACCGGATTCTTCGAGCGTTTCTACTTTGATCTTTCCGGCTTTACTTAATGAGTCGAATATCGGAAATTGAAGTTCCAACCCTTTACCCATACCTGACCATGTAAATGAATTTTCTTGTCCGGCCTGCGCATAATTAAATGCCAGACAGGGTTCATCAACTATAGACTCCATGAAATATTCAACCCATTTTTTATCACCGCCTCCGTCTTTATAAACAGGTTCAAGAGTGATGACTCCCTGATGATTCGTTCCGATCCCTGCATCGTACTGGTACATCGGATCGCTGCCTAACATACGGAATACCGGTACCGGGATTTGGAAATCATCTGTCTGGGCAGGCATATAAGCGTTCAGCTTACTGGGATAATAAGCCTGGTTCCAATAACCGCCCCATAAAGTATATCCGTCAGTTCCTACCTGGTCTTTACAGTTGCAGGAAGCGACAATGCCGTATTTTTTATACATATACTCCAATGTATGTGAATCAACATACCAGGAACCTACGGATTTAGGATACTTACCATAAATTTCCTTGAACTTTGCCATGTAGACATCAACCAGCTTTTCTCTTTCTGCCAGAGTATATCCCGGAGTAAAGGCGATATTGGCTGTCGATACCCATGAATGCTCTCCGCGCCATTTCAATCCGGCCGCTTCCACATGAGGCTGGGTGATTTCCCACCACGCACCGAGTTCACATTTAGGGCTAAGCTTGGTTTTCATCAATTTCTGGTATTCCGGATTGATCAGGGCATCGTACTGAAACAAGAAAGTAGCGGGAAAGTCATACCGATTGACAAGGTCTATCTGCTTTTCTACCGTTTCAAACATCAGTGCATCCGAATTTTCCAGGCGATAGTCTGTCTGGCGAATAAAATTGACGATGTTAATTATTCGCGGAGATTTCTCTTTTTTATTACTTGCCGTTTCTTTTGCTGTAATGCTATCTACCGAAAACATCAAAATACTCAACAGTAATAGTACAGTTACTTTTAAATTCATGATATTATTTTTTTATTCTTTATATCCTCATCTTTATCAAAAAAAGAAGAAAAAGCACACAACGACGCAAATTAATAAATAAAAATGCTTTTTACTTATTTGATATTTGACAAATATGTGTCATTTATGCGCTTTTTCTTCTTTCAAATTAATTATAGTATGGATTTTGCTCCAATGTATAATTACTCTTTATGATTTCTGAACGGGGAATCGGTAACCAATAGTGCTGCGGAAGGAAGTTGCGTTCCAAAACAGTGATTTCAGTATATTTGAAATTACCATTTTCATCCTTTTCTATTTTCATACCGATAGAATTTTTGTTTTCATACTCATCCGCGATTTTCCATCTTCTCAAATCGAAATAGCGTTGGTTCTCAAAACTTAATTCTATTCTACGTTCGTTACGAAGCTTTTCAAGCAATTCGGTGCCGGTGGCTGTTACCGGAGGCATTTCTACGCCTTCACGGGAACGTACTACATTGATAGCTTTACGGCATTCTTCTTCATTACCTAAATAATACTGAGCTTCTGCATAATTCAGATAAAATTCTGCCAGTCTGAAGAAAGTCCATGGAGCAGTAGTCGCTTCAGATTCATTAATAACCTGATTTTCGTCATGGAATTTATGCAAATAGTAACCGGTCTTAGAGCAGTTCCAACTTCCAATAGCTCCCTGTTCGCTATCTTGTCCGTTTGGAACAAATGTTTCAACCTCACGACCTCTGAACATTGCTCCATTATGAAGAATGGTTGCATAAAAGCGAGGGTCACGACCTTCATACGGATTTGCCGGATCATAACCGGAACCTGTTTCTGCCGGCTTTTTACCGGTAGCTTTCATTTCATAATCATCCACCAAATTCTGAATAGGACAATTACCACCCCAACCTCCATAACCGTTAGGTGAGTTAAACAAGTTCACTCTGTTTGCATTTGCCTTTGTATAATAACGTCTGAAAATGACTTCGTCATTATCTTCCAGGAAAAGAGTTCTATAGTCGGAAGCAAGGCTATAACCCGGCAGATCGATGACAGCTTTAGCCGCATCACGTGCCAATTCCCATTTCTTCAAATCATTAGAAGTATTTACCAGAGGACTTGCGGCATACAACAGCACCCTAGATTTCAAAGCCTTACAGGCATCAGCAGATGCACGACCTTTATTTTCACCCTCCATCTTGGCCGGTAAATGTTCAATAGCCTCGTCTAAATCCTGTAAGATGAAATCAACGCACTCTTCATAAGTATTTCGTGTTACAGAATAATCGGAATCTTCCAATGTATAAGCTTTTGTTATAATTGGAACACCTCCAAAACGCCATATCAGATTAGAATATACAAAAGCACGAATAAATTTCATCTCTCCATACAGACGACTCTTTAGTTCTTCCGAAACCTGAGCTTCTTCATATTTTGTAAAGAACGTATTGATGTTACGCAAATACTCATACGCTGTATTCCAGTAATTAAAATTAGAAAATCGGCCGGAGTCAAAATTCTCAACATTATCCGGGTTCATTTCCCCTCTGGCAACAATATTAGAACTACCATCCCCATGGCGAGTATATGACTCATCTGTAGCCGATGATGACATTGCTTCATCAAAACCATTCGGATAAGCATTATAACAGGCTGTAACATAAGCCGTAAGTAAAGCGTCATCATTAAAAACGGCATCCTCTGTAAGCGAATCTAGCGGTTTTTTATCCAAAAAATCGTTACAAGAACTAAAGCTTAACAGTGCAGAAACTGCCAAATATATTATCTTTTTCATTTCTTTCCTTTTTTAAAAAGTTAAGTTACATCCTAGATTAAAGATTCGCATTTGAGGATAATAGTTACCTTCTCCACTACCTTCCGGATCTACATATTTTATATGATCCAGGGTAAACAGATTCTGTCCGCTCAAATAAACTCTACAATTGGATATACGCAGTTTATTAAACCACAAATTAGGTAAAGTATATCCTATTTCCAGATTTTTCAAACGTACGAAAGAAGCATTTTGTGTCCAGAAACTACACGGGTTTTCGATACCATAGTTGATAGTTCCACCAGCACGAGGCATAGTTCCATCGATATTATTTTCTGTCCAACGATCTTCTGCTCTCCATTTATAGAAATTTGAAGTGTTATCCATACGACTGATTACATCTTTTACTGCACGAGCCTGTCCCTGGAATAATACGCTAATATCGAAGTTTTTCCAATCAGCAGATAAATTCAGGCCAAAGATAATTTCCGGGAAATTAGTTAATTTCTGGCGAACACGGTCCAGTGAAGTAATTTCACCATCACCATCCACATCTTCGAAAATCAAATCACCCGGCCGAGCTGCATCCAAATGGGGGTAGGCATCCAATGCGGCCTGATCTTTAAAGATACCTATAGCATGATACTGTAGACCAGCTCCCATTTGGCCTCCTGTTTCATTCATATATTCATGTCCCTCACCCCATGGAGTTTCATCCATGAACAATACTTTATTTCTAGCGAACATAAAGTTTCCACTTGCACGGAAATTTACTTCACCGATCTTATTGAAATGACTCAACTGAATTTCCATACCCTGGTTTTGAACTCTTCCGATATTTTCATTCGGTAAATCGATCAAACCTGTATATTTAGGAATAGAGGCATTACGTTTTGCCAAAATATTAGAACGTTTTGTTTTGAAATATTCAACTTCAAAGCCTAAAAGTCCATTCCAAAATGTTCCTTCAGCACCGATGTTCCAGGTATCAGCCACTTCCCACGTTACATTATTATTAGGGAAACCTTTTTGATACAGACCGACCATATCAGTTCCGCCAAATACGTAATTACGTCCCAGATTGTATTTCAGCAAATACTGGAAAGGATCGATATTGTCGTTACCCTGCTTACCAAATGATCCACGAATCTTCAAATTATTGATCCAATCGATATTATCCTTAATAAAGCTTTCTTCAGACATTCTCCAACCGGCGGATACTCCAGGGAAGAATCCCCAACGTTGCCCAGCCTGGAATATATACGATCCATCATAACGGAAGTTGAACTGAGCCATATACTTACCGGCAAAATCGTAAGCGACACGTCCGAAATAACTGCGGCGTGCACTTTCCGAGGCATCACCGGAGTTATCATAATAATCCTTGTTTGAAGTACCTGCAAACAGCTGGTCGATAGCCGTAGACATAAAGCTACCACGAGACGCCCAGAAATTATCCTTTCTATAGCTATTCTGTTCAAAACCTAAAATAGCATCTACTCCATGACTGCCAAATGTTTTCTTATACTTCAATTTAGCATTCAATGTCAATGACCAATCAGCTAAATGTTCTTGCTTCAATGAAGTCTGCTGAACAAGTGTGTTCATGTGTTCCGTATACGTATCAGTAGCCTCATCCCATGTGTAAAATGTCCAAGGCGTCTGCCATTTTTTATGGTCTTTTCCTATACGGTCATAAGCCATATAAGCATCTACTCCCAGACCATCTAACAACCAAGACAAATTCCAGTCTGCAGTAATAGTTCCATTAAACACTGCTTTCTTATCATATTCATAACCAGTCTTATCTGTAGCCATCACGATAGGGTTACTATCCAAACCATTCGTTGGCAATCCATTCGGATATTGAGCCAAAACGGTAGGATAAGATCTGGTAATACGCCAGAATATATCACCGGCACTCATACTCGGGAAATTAGCATCTTCCAAACGGGATGCGATATCTACCGAGATTTTCAGGTCTTTAGTGATTTTAGCATCGATATTTGAACGAACATCATATTGTTCATACTTTGTCGATCCATTTTTAAAAATACCATCCTGACTGGAGTAACCACCGCCTACATAGTAACTAACAACATCCGTACCACCGGAAACTGAAATATTATGCCTCTGTTGCAAAGCTCCTTTTTTAAGTACCTCATCCGCCCAATTTGTATTCGGATAATGTATTGGATCCTGTCCGTTTCTGAATAATTCAATTTCATCGGCTGTATAACGAGGATCACGTCCGTCGTAAGATTCCAGTTCATTCGTAACTTCAGCAAAAGTCGCAGCATCTGCCAAATCCGGTACACGTGTCGGTTGCTGTACACCAACATTGAAAGAATAACTGATCGACGGTTTTCCTGTTTTACCTCTCTTAGTCGTTACCAAAATAACACCATTGGCAGAACGAGAACCATAGATAGCGGCTGAAGCATCTTTCAAAACCGTAATACTTTCAATATCATTCGGGTTAAGTCTATCCAAAGAACCACGACCTGCAATACCATCGATCAGTATCAACGGATCATTATTACCGGTTGTACTCTTACCACGAATATTGATCGTTACTCCGTCAGCACCCGGTTCACCACTGCCATTACTTACAACCAGTCCTGGCAGACGACCCGCTAATGCCTGTCCCAAGTTCTGAGTCGGACTCTTGATGATATCATCGCCCTTTGCCGTTGCGATAGAACCGGTTACAACACCCTTCTTCTGTGTACCATAACCTACTACGACAACTTCCTCTAACGCCTGAGTATCTTCTTTCAGTACGACCTCAAAACTTTTCTTATTTCCGACTTTGATCTCCTGCGATAAATAGCCAATATATGAAACTTGAATTTTTGAACCAGCCGATACAGATAAAGAAAATTTCCCATCAATATCAGTCATGATACCGTTAGTCGTACCTGCTTCTATAACATTAGCCCCTATAATCGGGAGACCGGATTCATCAACAACCGTACCGGTTATAGTTTGAGTTTTTACCTGTTGGTTACTTTCAGGAGTAATCAGAATATGACTTCCCTGAATAGAGTATGAACAACCGGCATCTTTCAATATAGTATTTAAAACGTCACTTAATTTTGTGTTTGTATAAGGCTTGTTAATACGTTTATTCGTATTAACTAATTGGTCATTATAATCTACAGAAAGATCTGTTTGCTTTTCTATTTCAACAAAAGCTTCTTTCAGTGTCATTTGACCAGTAAGTGTAATTGATTGATTTTGAGCTTTTAGATTAAAAGAACAACACATGAAAAATGCAAAGCAAATAGGTTTAGCAAAAGTATTTACCATACATTTTCGTGATTTGTTATATATTTTCATAACTTTGTACATTTAAGAATTAAATTGAATACTATCTTTTTGATTTTAGGGCATATATAATGCTCCAAAAATCGGGATGATTTTCGATTTCAGTCCGGGAAGAAGTGATTGGCCGTCAGCTTCCCGGATACCTTTTTTTCATGATATCGTTATTTTTTTTAGTTATTACTGAATATATACATCATTGTTTACAATTTTATATTTAAAGTTAACTCCAATTCTTTTTAAAACAGTCAATGCATCTTCCAAGGACTCATGTGCATGGAAACGAACAGTAAATGTCATATTTGCAAACTTAGTATCATTATAATTGATTTTTACATTATATTGTCTTTCCAATGCCCGAAAAATATTCCCCAATGTTTCCTGTTGAAAAATTAAATAACCTTTTGTCCAGGAACTTAACCGGGAAGCATCCACAGAACACCTAACAAAAGATGCGTCAGCATGATTATAAACCAACTGTTCATTAGGATTCAATATGACAGAACCGGACGAACCTATTTTATCATCCACTTTAACTCTACCTGATTCCAAAACAGTCGTAGTCTCGTTTTCTTCCGGATAAGAATGTACATTGAACACGGTTCCTAAAGCTTCTACATCCAAGTAATTCGTCTTTACTATAAAAGGCCTTTTTGGGTCCTTCATTACTGTAAAATGAGCTTCCCCTGTTAGAAAGAGTGTTCGCGTATTTCCAAATTTTTCAGGGTAAATCAAAACAGAATTAGCATTTAACCAGACTGTTGATCCATCAGGTAAAGTAATTTGTTTTCTTTCGCCATTTGGAACAAAGCATTCCAACATATGCACATTTATTCCTGAATTTTCATAATACCATGTAGTAGTAAAAATACCTAATAGAGGTAATATAATAATTGCAGCAACAATGACCAACCGATGATAGAATTGATTTTGCCCGGAATGAATACGTTTATTTACCTTTTTCAATTCTGCGTAAGAATCAAAATCCATAGTTACAGGCAAGGAATTCCATATTTCTTCCAATACTTCCTCTTTTTCGCGGGTTTGTTCCGGTCTGATAAACCACGTTGCAAACCGATTACACACATCTTTAGGAAAATCATTTCCAAAGAAGCGAGAAAGTAATGTATGTAGATGCTTTTTATCCATATTTTATTTAGTCTGTACTATTAAGACAAATGGGATAAAAAATACACACAGTCAAAAATGATTTTTTTTCAAATAAAAAAAGGAAGTACTACTTTTAAGACTTTTCTCAAATCAGATAAAGCCTGAGTTATATGGTTTTCAACAGTTCTTTTGTTGATATTCAGCTGATGGGATATTTCTTCATTGGAAAGACCATCTTTTCGGCTCATTTTAAAAATGAGCTTTCTCTGAGGAGGCATATTGTCAATTGCTATGTCCAGCAAAAGTCCTAACTCTTCAGCTAAAATACGTTCTTCCAGCAAATCATCCACCCAGATAAATTGATTTCGGTATTTTTCCAAATGATCTTCATGAATTGCATGTAACTTATAATAATTATAAATCTCATTTCGAGCCATTCGGTACAAATACGCCTTGAATGATTCGGCAGAAGCCGCAAGTTTCCGATGAGTCCAGACCTTAACGAAAACATCCTGAGCAATATCCAATACCTCATCTTCATCCTTTATAAAACCGAGTAGAAATCGTTTTACTAAAGAATGATATGACATAAACAACATATTGAACGCCTCATGATCTCCTTTTCCTAATGCTTCCAGATACTTAGCTTCTAAGTCTCTATCCATTTGCTTATCTTGTTATTTGTGGCTATTATCGTCTCAAAAGTATGTCATATTCACGGAAAAAACAAATAAGCCAATCATTTAAGCCTGCAAAAAATCAGGAAACCGATCCTTTGTCAATAATTCAACCACAGTTTGAAAGCACTAATCTTCTCGCGGCTCACAATGATCTTATCTTTAAAAGGCGGTATTACTTTCACGACCACTTTTCCCAGGAAATAACTCTCTATTTTCTGGATAGCCTGAACGCTCACCACTGTTTGCCGGTTCGTCCGGAAAAAACGGTCCGGATCGAGCTGCTCGCACAACTTATCCAGAGACAGATCTATAATGTACTCCTTATTTGGGTGGGTAACGGCAAAAGTAATCTTATTTTCAGAATAGAAATAAGCAATATCATCGACCTGCAGAGTAAACAGCTTGTCTTCGCCCGAAATAAGGAAACGTGTCCTGTATTTTTTCGCAGGGCTGGTTATATTCTGTAGTATTTCCAGGATATCCCCTTGTTGACCGAACGGCCTGTAATACTTAGAGATCAATTTCTCAAACTTCTCCAAAGCTTCGGTTAACCGTTCTTTATCGATCGGTTTCAATAAATAATCTATACTGTTCACTTTAAAGGCACGGATCGCATATTCATCGTAAGCTGTCGTAAACACGATCATACTTTCGGGATTCGCCTGTTCAATAAAAGAAAAAGAAACGCCATCGGTCAACTGGATATCCAGAAACAGGATATCCGGATGCGGATTGCTGTTGAACCATTTCACAGCCCCCTCCACATTTCCAGGCAATAACAATATTTCCCATTCAGGACGCAACTCTGTCAACATCTTGTTCAGCAGACGGGCTGCCGGAATTTCGTCTTCAATAATAGCTGCTCTTATCTTATTCATTCAGCAAAGGAATTTTGACAGTAAAACATGTTGAATCATTCTCCACGATAATATCCCGATTATTCATCAGTTTATAGCGGGAGGACAAATTCCTGAGTCCGGTACCCGACTTCACGACATTTTGTTTAAGCCTTATCTGATTACTTACTACCAACATTTTCCTGTCTTCCGTAGTATTCAGATGAATGGTCATCGGATTATCCGAATTGATTATATTGTGTTTGATCACATTCTCGGTCAACAACTGTAAAGTAAAAGACGGTATTTTCTTTTCCAACAAAGAAGGATCGATTTTGTTGTCTACAAAAATACAATCCCCCAGTCTTACCTGATGCAGGAATATGAATGATTTCAAAAAAGTCAACTCCGAACTCAAAGTGACCAGTCCTTCCTGCTGGCTTTGCAAAATATACCGGTAGACTTCCGACAACCGCTGGGTAAACACCACGGCATTCCCCGGATTATATTCTATTTCCGAAATCAGAGTATTCAGATTATTAAATAAGAAATGCGGATTCAATTGATTCTGCAAGGCGACATATTGCGCCTTTATAGCGCTCTCTTCCAATTTATTCGCCTTTTCATGAAGGACGATCAACTGCCTGTAAAAATTCGCAACCATCGTGAGACTGACAATCACCATCTCCACCAGCCAGACAACAAAGATCATTCTAATACCAGCCCCTTTTAACGCGAAAGGTGAAGGAATCTCCAACAAAACCTTCACAATGGAAAACAACAGATAATTCAGCAAAAACAAAAGTCCCGCCATCAAAATGCAATTAATCATCAATTGATTTTTCCTCTTTACCAGGAACTGATAGCTTCTCTTCTGCCATTCATTGATCAGCATTATACTGAATCCTAATGCATTAAAAACAAACACAACCAACAGGAAAGCCCAGAAAGAAATCAGCAGATGCTGGTGCTGCGGAGAAAGATCCGAATAAAGCACCATAAAGAAGTAAGAGAAACAGGCTAACCCGGAAAAAAGGAAGAAATTAAAATAATGATTGTATTTGTTCTGCATAGCTTAATAATCTATTGTAAACACAAATGTAAGGTTTTAAAGAAATAAAGAGGGTATCTGATATCGATTTTCAGATATCCTCTTTATAAGAAAAATATATATCACGAACATATCAGAAGCAAATACCGACACGGAAACCCAGATTATTCTGTCCGTTCATCGAATAAGTCAGCAAATCCGTCTGGTTTGTGGCATAACTGTAATACAAAGCCACATGAAAACCTAAACGCTTGTCAGGTACCGGATAAATATTCATTCCCAATTCAGGCGATACATAAAAACCCCACGGATTCGAATAATAACGGACTGTCGTCATATAACTCGAGTTTTCCGCGTACATAGCTCCCAACCTGACACCGACATAGGGTTTCAGATAATCGTTCTGCCCAAGACGGTAAGAAGTGGAAAGACCGAAAGGTAATTGGAAAGCCGACAACTGCTGGTCAGTCGTCAACGACTCGGTCGGCGATAATTGTAATGTCTGCCGGTCTACATATTTATGATTCGTATGAAAACTCAGGAACGCTCCCAACGACCAACGGGGAGTTACATAATACCCTGCTTCAAAATTCATACCCCAACCACTTATTTTATCAGCAAAATCCGTACTGATCGGAGCATTCATCTGCCAGTCTACATTAAAATGCAACTTATCCTCTACCTGTGCCTGTCCTTTCAAACAGAAAACGGACAGCATCATCAACAATATGATTTGTTTTTTTAAAATGTATCTTATCGTTTTCATAATCTTCCGGTTTTATTATTTATCGGTATACAATATATTGAGATAAGGAGATTGTTCAAAAGCCTGTCCGACTGCACGAAGAGTCAACTGCATGTCGATACGCGAGTTGTTATACATCAGGCCTGAAGCATACGCATGCCAGATTACCGGCAGATCGACCTTTTTGCTCTCATCAGCAGGCTTAGCTGTCAGATCGACCATTTCCGCAACAAAGGTTCCTGTATCATAGCTATAAGAAACCGGGTACGGATAATACCAATCATTCCAAAATGGTCCCCAGAAACCAGCTCCCCACCAACCATAATAACCATAACCATAGCCCGGAGAAATAATCTGCGTGGTGCTCTGGGCATACGACAATTGCAAGCCGACATCAGCTTTATCCTTGTCATCGACCCGGGTATATCCACGGTCGTCCATCTCAGTCACTACCTCATTAATGATCTTTTGGGCATTCTCGTCTTTCCAGTATTGAGCTTTCATACCGCTACCGGCAATCAGGATGCTATCAGGAAGATAATAAGAACTGAATTTGTTAAACTGAATACTGTTATCATAATTCGTATAAACAGCATAATCACTGGACAGTTTATTCAGGTCCGGATCTTTCTCACAGGAAGAGAATAAAGCTGTCACAGCCAAAGCAAATAAAAACAACTTCTTCATACGTCTTTAAATTTTAAGTAACAGAATTAATTCAAAACTCACAACGAATGTTTTTAAAATCCATCCGATCATCTATTAATAACCAGTCCCGCCTCTTCGAATAGAGACTTATCCAAAACCTCCGGAATCACTTTTTCGTCTTCCGCGACTGGTTTACTCTCTGCCTGTACCGACCTATAGTCGGCACACGTAAACGAAGCTAACAGCCCCAACAGTAATGTGTTTGCCATTTCTCTCTACTATTTTAATCCTCCAATCATTCATTTCAGTGCAAACATATTATATAGATGTAATATAAACTTACTTTATTTTGCCGAAACGAAACAGGAATCTGCCGAAACGTATTTTTTCGTTACTGAAATGAAACAATACCTCGTCGACAGCAGGAAGGATTTTATATACGAAAAAAACACTTCCGTCTACAAATTCAAAAGCACTTTCCATACAGGATTATCTTCGCCGCATAATCATAAAACAAGATTGTTATGAACAAGCGAGAAGTCATTTCAGCAGTAGCAAGCCGCTCAGGAATAGCCCCGGAGGATTGCATCAAAGTATTCGATACGTTCGAAGAGGTTTTCAGTGAAGAAATAGCACGTAGTAAATGGAAAGGCACAATCTTCGAATGTGTTTACGATATCCTGACACGCATCAAAAACAAAAAAACAATTCAATAATGAATATGCATCGTATAATTACATTTTTATTCCTGCTTATCTGGTCTGTATCCATAACCAGAAGTTACGCCCAACAAACCGGGAACAACCAACCCGCACAAACACTACGCGGAACAGTTATCGACAAAGCATCCGGTCACCCGATGCCCGATGTTACGATCATGCTCCGGGATATGCCGGGAACAGGAACTACCACCGATGAGAAAGGCCAGTTCGTACTATCGGGCATTCCGGTAGGGCGACACAATGTAGAGGCGACTTTCCTGGGATACGAACCCGGTATATTCCGGGAAGTTCTTGTCACTTCCGCAAAAGAAGTGTATCTGGACATTTCACTGAAAGAGAACGTCCGGGAGTTAAGCGAAGTCGTTATCCGTCCGCAGATAAACAAAGAACAACCACTCAACAAGATGGCAGTCACCGGTGCCCGGATGCTCAGTGTGGAAGAAGCCAGCCGCTATGCCGGAGGACTGGATGATCCCGCACGCCTGGTCAGTTCTTTTGCCGGTGTAGCAGCCAATCTTTCCAGTAACGGCATATCTATCCATGGAAATGCTCCCCATCTGCTGCAATGGAGAATGGAAGATGTGGAAATACCCAACCCGAACCATTTTGCCGACATTTCGATACTGGGCGGTGGTGTCCTTTCCTCACTCAGCAGCCAGGTCCTGGGAAATTCCGATTTCTTCACCGGTGCATTTCCTGCCGAATACGGGAATGCTGTTTCCGGAGTTTTCGACATGAAACTGCGGAACGGCAACAACCGGAAAATGGAAAACACTTTACAGGCAGGTATATTAGGTTTAGATATCGCTTCGGAAGGACCGTTAAGTAAAAAGCATCAGGCTTCCTATATTTTCAACTACCGCTACTCCACGACCGGATTACTGAACCGTATCTATCCAGGATTGGATATGGGTGGTACACTCGATTACCAGGATCTCAATTTCAAACTGAATTTCCCGACACGTAAAGCCGGAACTTTCTCGGTGTGGGGAACCAGCCTGATCGACAAATACGAAGGTGATTTCGAAGAGAATCCGCAGGAATGGGAACATACCCGCGATAATTTCAAGTCGGAAGCCAAGCAATATATGGCAGCCGGAGGAATCAGTCACCGCTATTTCTTCCCGAACGCAGCGACACTGAAAACGACTTTGGCCGCCACCTATTCCGGAATGAATGCCACCGAAGATTCTTATGCACCGGACCATACTTTTACCCCGTTCACCTATCAGAAGTATAACAATACCAATTTAACTCTGACCTCTTCCTATAACAGGAAATTCAGTGCGCGGCATACCAACCAGACCGGTTTCACCTATACCCGGATGTTCTACGATATGAGATTAAACCTCGCACCGTATGAAACAGCTCCGTTAAATACCCTCTCCAAAGGGAAAGGACAAACCGACCTGATCTCTGTTTATAGCAGTTCTTCTTTTGGGATAACCAACCGGCTTTCTGTGAATGCAGGATTAAACAGCCAGGTCCTGACATTGAACAATCACTGGACTCTGGAACCCCGTTTAGGAATGAAATGGACACCTACCACACGGACCTCATTTGCCCTGGCTTACGGTTTACACAGCCGCATGGAAAAAATGGACGTCTATTTCGTCAATTCCAAGAGTTCCGGTAAGGAATCCGTCAATAAGAACCTCGATTTCACAAAAGCTCATCACCTGATGCTGACATTCGGCTACAAATTATCCGATAACCTGCTTCTCAAAGTCGAACCTTATGCCCAGTTCCTGTACGATGTTCCGGTCATTGCCGACAGTTCTTATTCCGTCCTCAACCGGAGAGAATTTTATGTGGAAGAAGCCCTGGTTAATAAAGGGAAAGGACGTAATATCGGAGTGGATATCACATTAGAAAAATATCTGAGCAGGGGATTATATTACCTGATAACGGCTTCCGTTTTCGATTCCAGATACAAGGGTGGAGACGGTGTCTGGCACAATACCCGGTTCAACCGCCGGTATATACTCAACACTTTGATCGGGAAAGAATGGATGCTAGGGAAAAACAGACAGAATATCCTGAGTGCCAATGCCAAATTCACTTTACAGGGAGGAGAACGTTATTCCCCTCTGGATACGGAAGCCAGTCTGGCCCACCCGGATAAAGAAGCACAATATGACGAAACACGTGCCTATTCACAACAATATCCGGTGATGTTCATCGCCAACTTCACCGTCAGTTATAAAATAAACAAAAAGAAAGTCGCACATGAATTTGCGATCAAGGCACTGAATGTAACAGGTACAAAGGAATATTACGGTTATCATTATAACCTGAAATCCGGTGTGATGGAACGTAACGGAAACAGTATTCCCATCAGTAACATCAGTTATAAGCTAGAATTTTAAGCGTTTTACAGACTGGTAACAAATAAAGTAGTAATTTCGGACACTTAAAGAGGATGCCGCTATATGACAGACAGCCCTATAAATAAACAAACTTTTCTGTATCGGTTTCTGGTCAGTTCCAGATACAGAATAGCTCGCCATATCTTGTTGCTCCTGGCAGTGGCGGCGGTGTCGCTCAACCAGAATATCTACACATACGGGGCAAAAGCAGAGTTATTGGACCATTACGTTTATCTGGCAGGTTTCTGTACGTTGATCTCTTATGTCATCGTCGGCTATCTCCATCTCTATCTGCTGGTTCCCAAACTATTGCTTAAAAAGAAATATCTGGTTTATATCCTATATTCGACCAGTTCCGTTTTACTGCTTATATTGATACGGTACGTACAGGAATACTGGATATTTACTTCATCCGGTATTCCTCCGGTCAGAAGTTCTTACTTCAACATAGTCAGTATCCTGGATAGTTTATCGGATTTCATGCTGAACATGATCTGTATTACCGGTATCTCCATGACTGTTCTACTGAAACACTGGATGATAGAGAATCAACGGGTGAACCAACTGGAAAAAAAGCAGATACAATCGGAAGTGGATAATCTGAAAGAACAGGTGAACCCTTCACTGCTATTCAACACGCTGAACCGGACTGCCGTATTATCGAAAAGCGAACCGCAAAAAGCAGCCGATATGGTACTGCAATTAAGCCAGCTACTACGTTATCAACTGTATGACGGAGCACGCGATAAAGTGCTACTGAATTCAGAGATCACTTTTGTGAACAATTATCTGGCACTGGAAAAATTTTATTCCGATTCATTCGATTATCAGATCGTTCCGGATAAAGAACTGACAGGAGTACTTATTCCTCCTCTCCTGCTTGTTCCGATTATCCAGTATGCCTTGAAAAAAGCAGGGAAACAAGAATGCAGACCATCTATTCTCCTGCAAGTCAATCGGAAAGGACAACAAATTGTCATTATCTGCCGGTTTAACGATACCGATACACCGGTTATCAAAGAGCTAGACGGCTTCAATGCACGTCTCGCCCTTCTCTACCCGGATAACTATTCATTATCCGTTACGCAGGACAAAGATCAGGGGATAAGTACTATTCTATTAAAATTGAATACACATGGTAAATAATACAGATCATATAGTTCCAGATTTCCTGCTAAATCCGCAGAAAAGGATCTACAGGCATCTCCTGTTACAACTGGTCGTTTTCCTTATCACGATCAATGTATTCTGGGATACGCCGGACGAACTGATTATTACTCCGCCACGTATCCGCTCATGGATCGGTTATTTCCTGATTATAAACATGCTCATTTATGTAAATGCTTATATATTAGTACCACGATTTCTGCTAAAAGGGCGTCTCCTTCTTTATCTGATAACAGCATCGGGCCTGATCCTCATTTCTATTGTGATATTAGGCACTCTCCAAACACTTTTTGAAGATACACGTTTTGAGAGCCTGCCCACCAGCCAGTCGGTAATCCTGTTAAATATCCTGTCCTCAACGATATCCAGCGGCTTACTGGTAGCCGGTTCGTCAGCCATGATTCTTTTTAAACATTGGATCAGCAATAACCTGCGTGTCAATGAACTGGAAGCCGCCACCCTGCAATCGGAACTGAAATTCCTAAAAAGCCAGATCAATCCGCATTTCCTGTTCAATATGCTGAATAATGTCTATGTGCTGATCAGGAAAGGACGTGATGAAGCAGCCGAAGTATTGTTCAAGCTGGAAGACCTGCTGCGTTATCAGTTTAATGACAGTACCCAGGACAGGATCCAACTCAGTTCGGATATTCGTTTTATGAACGATTTCCTGAATCTGGAGAAAATACGCCGCGACAATTTTAATTATACCATTTCCAAAGAAGGCGATATCAACAGTGTATGGTTACCTCCCCTGCTGTTCATCCCTTTTGTTGAAAATGCGGTCAAACACAATACGGACGGAGAGAATGCTTCATTCGTATATATTTCTTTCAACGTGCAGGATAACCGGTTGTTTTTCCGGTGTGAAAATTCAAAGCCTGCCGAAGAGGAAGAAAAGAACAACCGTATCGGTGGCCTGGGACTGAAAAACATCCGGAGGCGGTTGGAATTATTATATCCCGCCCGCCATTCCCTGGAAATCATAGAAGATAAACAAAGTTACATCGTTAATTTATACCTGGACTTATGAACTGTATCATCGTAGACGACGAACCTCTGGCCCGTGAAGCGGTAGAGATGCTGATAAATGAAACCGGAGAACTGACGCTGGCCGGTAGCTTCAATAATGCCACTTCGGCGGCCCGGTTTATCGGAGAACATCCGGTCGACCTGATCTTCCTGGACATCCGCATGCCTAAAGTAACCGGACTGGAATTCGCCCGTACCATACCCAAAAGCACCCTCGTCATATTCACAACTGCCTATGCCGAATATGCAATCGACAGCTATGAGGTGGACGCCGTCGACTACCTGGTCAAGCCGATTATCCCCGAAAGATTCCAAAAAGCAGTAGAGAAAGCCAAAACATATCATGCACTTTTGCTGACAGAAGAAAAGGAAAACATCGAAAATGTAGAAAGCGAGTTCATGTTTGTCAAATCCGAACGTCGTTTCTTCAAAGTCAATTTCAAAGATATATTGTTCATCGAAGGATTGAAAGACTATGTGATCATTCAGCTTCCCGATCAGCGTATCATCACTAAAACAAGCATGAAAGCGATACACGAACTGCTTCCCAAAGCATTCCTTCGGGTGAACCGTTCCTACATCGTCAATACCCAACAAATAGCATCTTTCGATAACAACGACATTTATATCGACAAATATGAGATTGCCATCGGTAACAACTACCGGGATATATTCTTCGATGAATTTGTTGCAAAAATGGGAAGGGTATAATCAGTCGACCGATAAAACAAAATACAGACAATAAGTAAGATAAGCTCAGTCCGGAAGGTAAAAAATTTACTTTTAGAACTGAGCTTTTCTATGTATAAAATACTACTTTTGTTAAGGCTAACGATAAATTCTACCATCATGAAACGACTACTGTTCTTCTATCTGTTTTCTCTCTGTTCTTCTGCCATCATGGCCCAAAATACGATTTATGTATCATCCGAAACCAAAGGTATAGAAAACGGAACGCTTGAATCTCCCTATCAAACAATCGAAGCGGCCTTGAAACAAGGGCTTAATTCCACCGGAAACGATACTGTCCGTATCCATGTCCAGGCGGGTTTCTATCCTTTAAATAAAACGATCCGGATAGAAAAAACTCCTTCTGCCCCTGTTCTCATTGAAGGAGATGAAAAAGATATGCCGGTATTCAGCGGGGCGATCACTCTTACTTCCTGGGAAAAGACACCGCAGGGATGGTGGAAAACACATATCGACGAAGTAACACGCTATGGAGTAAAGATTGAACAACTGTTTGTTAATGGAAACAGGGCTATCCGTGCCCGGACACCCGATAAAGGATGGTTCTTCGTGGAAGGAGCTGAAGAAACCGTTCATTATAAAGGGACAGGCCGATCCCCCGAATATGCGACACAACGCATCAGGGTAAAACCTGAAGATATGGAATCACTGAAAGGACTTTCTGCTGAAGAACTGAATAATGTTATGGTCATGTGTTACCATAAATGGGACAATACCCGCAAATATCTATCCCAGGCAATACCTGATTCTGGTTATTTCTTCCTGAACGGACAAGGGATGAAACCCTGGAACCCTATAGGGAAAGGAAGCCGGTTTATTCTAGAGAATTACAAACAAGCCATGAATACCGAAGGGGAATGGTTTCTGGAAACATCCGGCGACCTGTATTATATACCGCGTAAAGGAGAAGTGATGGAAACATCTGTCGCTTATGCCCCGGTTTTAAACAGATTACTTTCTATAAAAGGCGATAAAGACCGTCCGGTTAAGAATATTACATTCCGAAACCTGTCTTTTGAACATGCGGGATATGTAATGCCTAAAACCGGGAATGATCCGGCACAGGCCGCCTCACCTGACGATGCAGCTATCCAACTCGATCACGCAGACAATATCCGTTTTGAGAACTGCGTAATAAAGCATACGGGAAACTACGCCATCTGGTTCCGGAAAGCTTGTACGAATTGCAAACTGGAACACTCTTATCTAACCGACCTGGGAGCCGGAGCCGTTAAGATCGGGGAATATGAAACACCCGACCCTGCATATCTCACAAAGCATATTACAATCGATAACAACATTATCCAAAAGACCGGATTCGTCTTCCCTTGTGGAGTCGGAGTTGCTATTTTCAATTCATCCGACAACAAAGTGACTCACAACGAAATATCCGATCTGCTTTACTCCGGAGTTTCTGTCGGCTGGGTCTGGGGATACGGAAAAAGTTACGCTGTCAACAATGAGATCGCTTACAACAATATCCATCATATCGGTTGGGGAGAACTGTCGGATATGGGGGCCGTTTATACCCTCGGTATCTCACCCGGTACCCGGGTTTGCAATAATGTGATCCATCACATTTATTCTTACGACTATGGAGGCTGGGGACTTTATACGGATGAAGGAAGTACAGGTGTCGTTATGGAGAACAACCTGGTATACGGTTGTAAAAGCGGCGGTTTCCACCAACATTACGGAAAAGAGAACATCATACGAAACAATATTTTTGCCTTCAACCATTACCAGCAGTTACAATTTACAAGGGTTGAAGATCACCAATCCTTTAGTTTCACTTCCAATATTATATTAATGGACCACGGAGTATATCTTGCCGGCCCCTGGGACAAAGCCAATATGGATATGGATTACAATTGCTATTGGGATTTACGCGGTAATGCAGATCCAAAGTTTCTGGATTATGACCTGAAAACATGGAAAAAGATCAAAGATAAACATTCGATCATACAAGACCCGGGATTTAAAGCCCCTTACCAACTGGATTTCCAATTCAAAGATCAGAAAGCAATCCGGAAAATCAAATTCAAACCGTTTGATTACCAGAAAGCCGGAGTTTACGGCAGTAGCGAATGGATACAAAAAGCCCGGATGAGCAAAGAACGGGAAGAAGAATTTGACAGGATCGTCCGGAATAGGGAAGAATCGGTATCTGCCTTATATGATAGAACTATATCTGATATATAAATAGAATACCTTTGGTTATCAGAAGCTAATGAGCTACTACACATAGGGGTATCACAATTTGTGATACCCCCTAATTACAATTTAGGGAGCAGTTTACCTTTTGCTTTTACAGAACAAGGAGTTGCTATGTTATCTTCCGGTTGGATATGTCATCCCGAAAAAATAAAGTATTATCTTTGCAGCATGGGAAAAAATAAGTTAGCAAAGTTTGACGATATGGCGGAGTATCCGCATGTTTTCCAGTATCCGTTTGCCGTTCTGCAAGAGAAAGGATTTGAGTTGAAAGGACACTGGCACAAGGAGTTTTTCAAGAATGACAATCCGATCGTACTTGAATTGGGTTGTGGTAAAGGTGAATATACAGTAGGACTGGCACGCCTGTTCCCTGACAAAAATTTTATCGGTGTAGATATCAAGGGTGCCCGCATGTGGACCGGAGCCAAAGACTCTTACGAATCGGGTATGACCAACGTTGCTTTCCTGCGGACCAGCATCGAACTGATCTCACATTTCTTCGCAGCCGGAGAAGTAGCCGAAATATGGCTGACCTTCCCCGACCCACAGATGAAAAAGGTCAATAAGCGCCTGACTTCTACCCGTTTCATGAAGATGTACCGCGAAATACTGTCAGGCGACGGCATTATCCACCTCAAGACAGACAGTAACTTCATGTACACTTATACCTGTGAAATGGTAAAAGCCAACAAATATCCCGTATTGTTCAGCAACGACGACCTGTATCATTCAGGATTGGTAGACGATATCCTGTCTATCAAAACCTATTACGAACAACAATGGCTCGACCGCGGACTGAACATCAAATACATCAAGTTTGTTTGTGAAGAAAGAGACGAACTGATCGAACCGGACGTAGAGATCGAACTCGACCCCTACCGCAGTTTCAACCGGAGTAAGCGCAGCGCACTGGCTTCCGGCAAATAAGACAACCAATTATACAATTATATTATGGCTATATATCCTAAACTGATCATGGACGCACTGGCAAAAGTGCGTTACCCGGGGACAGGGAAAGACCTTGTCGAAATGGGCATGGTAGAAGACAACATACGGATCGACGGCAATAAGGTTAGTTTCTCCCTCCTTTTCGAGAAACCCAACGATCCGTTTATCAAATCAGTCGTAAAGGCTGCCGAAACAGCTATCCTGACTTATGTAGGTGAAGATGTAGACATCAAAGGAAACATCGAAGTACTGGCACGTCAGGCAGCACGTCCTGAACCGGATAAACTACTTCCGCAGGTAAAAAATATCATTGCCGTATCTTCCGGTAAAGGAGGTGTAGGTAAAAGTACAGTTGCCGCCAACCTCGCAGTAGCTCTTGCCGGGCTTGGTTATAAGGTAGGTTTACTGGATGCCGATATTTTCGGTCCTTCACAGCCCAAAATGTTCAATGTGGAAGATGCCCGTCCTTATATGGAAGAGGTAGACGGACGCGACCTGATCCAACCGGCAGAGAACTATGGAGTAAAATTGCTATCGATCGGTTTCTTCGTAAACAAGGAAGATGCGGTTTTATGGCGCGGAGCTATGGCAAGCAATGCATTGAAGCAACTGATCGGCGACGCCAACTGGGGCGATCTCGATTACTTTCTGATCGACCTGCCACCGGGAACAAGTGATATTCACCTGACAATGGTACAGACACTGGCTATCACCGGTGCCATCGTAGTCAGCACTCCGCAGGAAGTTGCCCTTGCCGATGCCCGCAAAGGTATCAGCATGTTCACAGGCGAAAAGATCAATGTGCCGGTATTGGGACTGGTTGAAAATATGGCCTGGTTCACCCCTGCCGAACTGCCGGAAAACAAATATTACCTGTTCGGAAAAGAAGGAGCCAAACGTCTGGCAGAAGAACTGAATGTCCCGCTGTTAGGACAAATACCTATCGTACAGAGTATCTGTGAAGGAGGTGACAACGGAACACCTGTTGCCCTGAATCCCGATACGATCACTGGAGCCGCATTCCGCAATTTAGCAGAAAACGTAATTGAACAGATCAATTACCGCAATGCAAACATGGCTCCCACACAACGGGTACATGTTTCAAAGACGTAATCTTTAAAAACAGAAATCATCCTATAAAGAAGAAGGTATCCTTTTGGGGATACCTTCTTCTTTTTGTCATATAGGCAGGGTTTCTTTTGCCTGGAGGTTAACTCTTTAAATATTATCTTAACCTATCTTATATATTTTATTTTCAGCAACGGCAAGTACGATTTTTTACCGAAATAAACAAGAGGGAACATCCAAATCACCTCGGCTGTCTCTTTGTTTTTCATGTCATCCCTGACTAAAATATATTTTTACTTTTTTATTCTTCTTTTAATTCGATGACATAATCCTTAGAGAACTAAGTCCGATATTGGTACAAAGTAGTGAAATAAATCTTAACAATACAATCTACATTATTAAATTTAACTAATCGTTTAACATAATTTATCCAACAGCGGAGATTTAGAAGCATACACTGAATCAACCAGCCTTTCAAAAATCATTTTATCACCTTAGTTCTCTAAGAACTTATATATTGTTTAACTTTAAATTATCCGCACATGGATTTAGTATCATTGAAAAGAAAACGGAAATTGATTGTGATTCTGCCACTTTGCGTAAGTTTCATTAGCAGTTATCCGCTCTGCGCCACCGCCGGTCCGGATGACACCCCGGTGTTGAAGATTACCCAAAGCACGCACCCATCCAAACGAACTGTCGAAGGAACTGTGTTTGATGCTTCCACAGGAGAGGTGTTGATTGGTGTAAACATCCGTATCAAAGGAACAACAAGCCAGGGTACTATCACAGACACTGAAGGTAGGTTCACAATCCCTGTTACAGGCAGTCAAACAGAGTTGTTATTTTCTTACATCGGTTACAAGGAACAGACAGTAGAGGTTGGCGATTTGGGAGTCCTCACTGTAAAAATGCAATCAGACAACGAAATGCTGGATGAAGTGGTTGTTGTAGGTGCCGGTACGCAGAAAAAAGTGTCGATTACAGGTGCTATTACATCAGTTGAAGGTATTACTTTAAAAACTCCGACTTCTTCGCTTACCAATTCTTTAGCCGGAAAATTGGCCGGTGTCATCTCGACTACCAGTACCGGTGAGCCCGGACAGGCTTCAGAGTTCTATATTCGGGGTATCAACACTTTCGGAGGGGTGGCAACTCCTTTGATCCTGCTCGACGGAGTAGAAATATCCAGTGGTGACCTGAATCGTATCCCGGCAGAGTCCATCGAAAGTTTTTCTTTACTGAAAGATGCATCGGCTACAGCCATCTACGGTAACCGAGGTGCCAATGGCGTTATGTTGGTTACAACTAAAAGTGGTGCTGAAAATTCGAAGACAACTGTCAACGTATCTTTGGAAACATCTTATTTCCAACCGATGAACAAAGTTGAATTCGCCAACGGTACCACGTTCATGCGAACCTATAACGAAGCAGAGCAAGCCCGCAGCCTCACACCGATTACCCCAAGATATTCGGAAGAACAGATTCTGAATACAATGAATGGAGTCAATCCATACATTTATCCGGATGTAGACTGGTACAAATTACTCTTCAAAGAGGGAAACTTTAACCAGCGCGCCAACATTAACGTGCAGGGCGGTGGTTCACGCGTCAAATATTATATGAGCTTGCAAGCTAACCACGATACGGGTTTACTCGATGCTCCATCCGATTACTACTACAATCCGAACATCAACAATTGGGAATACAATTTCCAGAACAACATCTCCTATAAGATGACCAGCACGACCACCATCGATATGAGAATGATGGCACAAATAGGAAACAGGAAGGGCCCCAATTACAGCACCTCAGACTTATACAAGAGCGTGATGGTAGCCAATCCGGTATCTTTCCCGGCTTATTTCCCGGCTCAAGACGGTGACGAACACATCCGTTTCGGTAACACACTGATCAAATCGGGAAAGTATGGACAAAACCCGTATGAATACATGATGAGTTCATTCAAGGAAAACAACTACAACACCTTGAATACCTCAATCGCCATCAATCAGGATTTCAGTTTCATCACCAAAGGGTTATCTGCCAAGGTGCTGGTAAATTTCAAAAACTATTCATCTTCTGACTACAACCGCACAATGGCATCCTACTTCTACGAAGCAAAAAACGGTTCTTATAACCCTGAAACAAACGAATACGAACTCACCCTGTTGCGAACAGGCGAAGACTTCGTCAAGCAATCGGACATCAGTAAAGCTGCCGACCAGACATTCTACCTTGATGCACGGCTGGATTGGAAACGTAGTTTCGGTTCTCATAACATGACAGCCATGTTCATGTATATGATGCGCGAATACCGGAACGGTGCCCTACCTAACCGTAACCAAGGTTATTCCGGTCGTCTTACCTATGATTATTCCAATAAATACTTGCTGGAGTTCAACTTCGGTTACAACGGTTCCGAACGTTTGGCTAAAGAAGACCGCTTCGAATTCTTCCCGGCAGCATCTGTAGGCTGGATAATCAGTAGCGAAAAATTCTGGGAACCCATCTCTGAATATGTTAATCACTTTAAAGTCAGAGGTTCTTACGGATTGGTTGGTAGCGATGCATTCAACAGCGGTGCACAACACTTTCTGTATCAAAACCAAGTGGGTATCGGTAACGGTAGCAGCTATACCACAGGCTTACCGACAAACTCAATCGAACGTAGCGGACACTCTTTCAATATATTGGCCGTACAAAATGCAGGATGGGAACACGTTAAGAAATTAGATATCGGTACCGACATCTCACTCTTCAACCAGGTAAACATCACATTCGATTATTTCCATGATCACCGCGACCGTATATTGATGAAACGTGCTTCCTTCCCCAAGATACTGGGATACTGGGGTTCTACCCCTTGGAGTAACATCGGAGAGGTGATAAACCAAGGCGTCGAATTAAGTGTTAACTGGAATAAACAAATAGGTAAAGACTGGATTGTGGATTTCCGCGGAAACTTCACTTATAACCAGAATGAATACAAATACGTAGACGAACCGGATTATCCTTACGTGTGGCAGACCGATACAGGGAAACCGCTGAACACCTTGAAAGGTTACATAGCAGAAGGTTTATTCACAAGCCAGGAAGAAATAGACAATTGGGCGGACCAATCACAACTGGGTGCCAACATCATGCCGGGTGACATCAAATACCGGGATATAAACGGGGACGGACAAATCACTTCGGAAGACAAAGTCTTGCTGTCTACCTACAATAATATGCCTCGTATCCAATACGGTTTGGGATTGAATGTCAGATACAAGAAAATCGATTTCGGTGTATTCTTCAACGGTTCGGCTAAACGCAAAATTATGATTAACTCCGGTTACGCTCCCTTTATCTCGGCTGGCGGTGATGGCGACAACTCCGAAACTCTGCCCCGTAACCTGATGCAGTGGATTGCCGACGAACACTGGTCTGTGGACAATCCCAACCCCAACGCCACCTATCCGCGTTTAGGCACTACCGATGCCGACATATCCAACAACACGCAAGAAAGTTCTTACTGGTTACGTAACGGGAACTTCCTGCGATTCAAAACATTGGAAGTCGGTTACAATTTCCCACATTGCCGTGTTTACTTCACAGGAGATAACCTGGCCGTTTTCAGTCCGTTCAAATTGTGGGATCCGGAACTTTCATGGAACGCTTATCCGTTACAGCGTACCTTTAATTTGGGAGTTCAACTTAGATTTTAAAAATACAACACACAATAAAGATATAAATATATGAAATTCATACAAAAAACCAATCGACTAATAAAAGCATCATTGTCGATATGCCTGCTGGGATTATCCGCGTGCAGTTATCTGGACGTTATTCCGCCGGCACAACCAGATTACGATGACACGATGAAAGATGAGGCCACTACATTAAGTTTTTTATTCACGGCCTATTCTTACATACCCGGTACGAATCCTTTCATCTATCAGCATATTGAAAACTCTGCAGACGAAATGGTACATCCCAAAGATTGGGGTGTAGAGGAGCAGCAAATGTTATTTGGAACCATATCCCCCTCATCCGATCCAGCCAAGTGGGAAAGTATTTACAATTATATCGGTTACGTCCATTATTTCATGGAACAATTGGAGTTGTTACACCCCGTAGGTGTCACGGAAGAGGATAAAAACCAATACCGGGCCGAAGCTTATTTCCTGGAAGCCTACTACCATTTCCGGGCATTGGAAGCATTCGGACCCTGTCCGATCATTCCGGCAAAAGTAGACCAAAACATCTCGAAAGACGACATTCCGGGACGTTCTCACTTCGATTACTGCGTCGATTACATCGTAGACAAATTGGATGAAGCGGCAAAGGTACTTCCCGTAAAACGTGAGACAGCCGACCTGGGACGTGCCGATGCCACTATTTGCAAATCTCTGAAAGCGCGAGTTCTGTTGTATGCAGCTTCTCCATTATGGAACGGTTCGTTCTACAATAAAAATTGGCGGAACCTGAACTACGAAACACCCGGATACGGAACAGAATTGGTTAGCTCCACTTACGACAAAACGAAATGGGACCGTGCTCTGACTGCTTGTAAGGAAGCCCTGCAAGCTGCCACAGATGCAGGCTATGAATTATTCGATATCGAAACGGCCAATGCAATCGCCGACCGTATGAAAATACCGTTGCCATTTATTCCCGGCCTGGAAGAAGACACGGAGAAAAACCGTGAATTCAAAGAACGTGTCCGTATGTTCCAGTATTTGTCTACAGCTACCGAAGGTGACAACAACAAAGAAATCATCTGGGGACAGATTGTATCGAGCAGCGGACTGGGAGAAGTAAACCCGAACATCAGCCGCATGCCTGAAAGAAGCATAAAAAAGAGTGACGGCAGTTGGGCCGGAGGTTATTCAGGTTGGGCTCCCACTTTAAATGCGGTAAAGCGTTTCTATACCGTAAACGGTGAAACTCCGGAAAACGATAAAAACTTCTACCCGGAAAGTAAGTGGTATGAACGTTACTACGAAGGTACTTCAAGTCCGGAACTGGAAACAGATGGTCTGGATAAAGAAGACGTTAAAAATGACATCATCAAATTCAATGTTCACCGTGAGGCCCGCTACTATGCATGGATTGCATTCGACGGCGGTCAATATTCACCTGTTATGGTTAATAACCAACCTCTATGGTTAAACTTTAAGAATTCCAACACCAATGGTTACAGACCCGGTTTACGCAATGTGTCAGGTACCGGTTTCCTGACAAAAAAGTTCATCACACCGGATCTTATCTATAACACCTCCGGCGGACTTAGCGGAAGCCGTATACGGGCACCTTTCATCCGTTTGGCGGAACTGTATTTGAATTTAGCAGAATGTTATGCAGCTCTGGAGCAGACAGACGATGCACTCAAACAATTGAATGTCATCCGCAAACGTGCGGGTATCAAAGAACTTACCAGTTCAGATTTGTCAACAATGAGCCTAACCGAATGGATCCGCAACGAACGTTTCGTCGAACTGTATCAGGAAGGCCACCGTTATTACGATGTACGTCGTTGGACTATCGCTCCCGAAGTTCTGAAAGCCGGTGAACGCTACGGACTGAACGGTATGACCACTGACCCTTCGTTTGAAGAGTTCAACAAACCGACGCTGATAAACCAGCCGATCAAATGGGATAACAAACAGTATCTGGCTCCTATCCTAAACAGTGAGATATATAGTAATCCGCAATTGGTACAAGCTCCCGGTTATTAATCTAAAAAACAATTTGTATGAAAACAAAACTAATATTGGCGGCAGGAACTTTAATCATATTAGGAGCCTGCAACGAATCAAAATATGAATTGGAGAATTTGGTTCCGGAACAATACCATAAAGTAATGTATATAAACAATTCCGGCACAAAAGATTTGACCTTATACAACACAGGTGAAGACAATACATACAACCTCTCCATTTACAAAGGCGGAAGCGAACCGGGATTAACAGCCAACGTTAATATCGGTGTGTTACCACAGGAAACCGTCGACAGTGAATATAGTTTGCCGGAGGGAATAAACTATAAGGTCATAAGCCCGGAATGCTATTCTTTCGAAACTACCCAGCTTAGCTTTGCGTCCGAAGAGCGTTTCAAAAACGTGACAGTCTCCATCAATGTGCCGAACGTTGAAAAGATTATGGCTAATAATCCCGAAGCTACATGTGTGTTACCTTTGTACATTTACAGTGAGACTGATTCCATAAATGTAAATAAGGACGAAGTATTTCTCAAAATAACGCAGGTACTCACACCGACATTAGGCTTCACAACCACCGATCTCACTTATAAACCGTACACAATCGGTTTTACAACTGAAACAGCCGAAATAGACTTCGGACTCGATACAGACAACAAATGGGATATCGACTGCCTATTCGAAGTAGATGCCAATTATGTGGATGAATACAATGCTAAAAACGGAACCTCTTTCGTAGCCTTACCAGACGATTGTTATTCATTTGAGAAAAGCGTGACACTTGCTAGCGGAGTAACTACTGAAAAAATGGTCGTTACGATTAATGGAAGCAGCCTGCAACCTATCGACTATATGTTGCCTGTACGACTTAAGGAAGCATCACTGTTCGAAGTTTCCGAAAAAGCCTTGTATCCGTTGGCTATCCGTATTGTCGGTAAGGAATTCGACCGCTCAAGCTGGTCCATTACTGCCAATACCGAAGAAAAGAGTGGCGAAGGTGTTGGTAACGGTGTAGCAACAAGCCTGTTAGATGGTAATATCAACACATTCTGGCACTCACAGTGGCAAGGTGGTTCAATCAATCTGCCTCACGAACTGGTAGTCGATGTTAAGGAAGTTGTTACCTTCTCCCACATCGGATTAACGGAAAGACAACATGCTCAATACAAAGACGTAAAAGCCGGTGAATTCTTCGTTAGCTCCGACAAGCAGACATGGACTTCTGTCGGTAAATTTAAAGCAGAGCAGGTATACGAAAACCAAATATTCCCCATAACTCCAACGAAAGGACGTTATTTCAAAATACAAATCACCGAAAGCAACAGAGAGCAGAACTCATCTCTCGCCGAGATTTATGCCTATGGTATAAAATAACCTCATATGAAACAGGTTATAGGACCTGCGATAGAGGGGCTATCCACTTTTGGATAGCCCCTCTTGTTTATTTTGATAATAATTCGCACTTATCATTGCATAAATAAAACACAAACAAAGGCACAGGAAAAACTTATAGACAAAAAGGCTTTTGATGGGATTTAGCAAAGGCTATTTTACTGTTACAAATTGCATGCACCAATTTATTTTGATGAAAAAGTAAAAAATGTTCTTTTTCTGTTAGGGTAAAATCGGATCAAGTTGTTCCTCTCATAAAAGCAAAATATGAAAAAACATTTATTACTACTAGCCATGTTCATTACCTCCTTATATGGCTGTTCATCTAAAAACAGTGAAGTTCAAACTTCATCTGATATAGAAACAATTCCTATAACAGACTTTGAAACAATTTACGGAAAACTTTCCGATTTTGCAGAAGAGGTAAAAATGATCCCTTTAGAGTTTACAGACGAATCTATATTAGGAGAAATAAGAAAAGTCGTAATGTCAGATAAATTTATCTTTATAATAGAACAAACTAATCGGGAAGGTGTATATGTATTTGATCATACCGGCAAGTATCTGTATCGCATAGGTACCCAGGGAGAAGGACCAGAGGAATTTGTTCATTTATCAGATTTCTCTATTGATGAGGAAGAAAACGTGATTTATCTGTGCGATAGTCCCAGGAAAAGGATATTAGCATTCACTTTTGAAAATAAGTTCATCAAAGATATACCGATGGATTATGATGCCACGTGCTTTGAATACCAAAATGGACTCTTTTTCTTATACAAAGAATATTCGCAATCTTGTACACCTTCTTATTCGTTAGTCGTTAAGGATCAAAACGGAAACTTAGTCGAAAAATATTATCCAATGCCAAAAGATGTAGTAGAATATAACTCCGCCTGTATCTTTCGTAAAAGAGAAAACAATATCCTATTCGCACAAGACTTAAATGACTCTGTTCTTCTTTTATCAGAAAACAAGCTAACCCCTTTATACTACATTGATTATAAAGACAGAACTATGAGTGAAGAAGATAGAAGCGATTTAAAAAATCATGTTCGTCCTCCCCTGGATATACTTTTAGAGAAAAAGACATTAGGAGGTATCAGCGATATATTTGAAATCCATGATAAAGTTTTTATCAAACATATAGATATAGCTATTCCGATGCTGACCGTTTATGAGAAGAAAAAAAGATATGTTAAAACATTTCGATTTCTAGAAGATGAATTTCTATTTCTTGCAACTGGACACCCTATTGGTCAATACAAAGATTATCTCCTTTCATTACAGGAGCAGGAACAGATACAAAACAGCATGGACTACTTTGATACCTGGATAAAAGATGGGTATTTAAATTTAGATAAAAACAAAGCTGATGAATTAAGAAAAATGATAGAAGAAAAACTACCTAACAGAAATACAGATGAATGTAACCCAGTCCTCTTTATGATAAAAGTAAAGAAATAAAAAAAAAGCAAGGGCTCACGTCAGAAACCCTGCATATCTTTTTCCTGTACAGAAAATAGCATCCCAACAAACATTGAATATCATATCAAAAAGAGTACCTTAAAGCGACTAAAAATGATCTTATGAAAAACTATTTTGCTATTACAATTTGTATCCTTCAATTTTTTTTGATGAAAAAGTAAAAAACTTCATCTTTCAGCTAGGGCTAAATCAAAAAAAGTTGTTCTTCCTACATTATATATAGATATATGGTAAACTTTAAATATATACTATTATTAATAAGCATTACATTATTAGCTTATTATCTCATATTCCAAAATGATTTTCTATATTGGGGGAATGGTCAATGTATAGATTTGATCCGTGTAATAGATAATCAAGGGGGAGGTCCTAATGAATATCTGAGACTAGGAGAAATAAATATTAATATTACGTCTAAGGAACTTATAATAGCAGATGCAAAATATCCATAGCTAACAAGACAATATAGTGAAAGAACAAAGTGTCTAATATGTAATTCTCAATAATATGGAACAACTTATATCCAAATTCCTCTGTTTCTCCTTGGTTGGCCTACTTGGTATGGTCATTGATTTTACTGTAACATATATCTGTAAAGAGCATCTGAGATGGCAAAAGTATCTGTCAAATACATTAGGTTTTCTGACTGCTGTTTGCTCCAATTTCATATTTAACCGATCTTGGACATTTGAGAGCCGGAATCCGGCAATAGGAAAAGAGTTTGCGACTTTTACATTTGTATCATTGATTGGGTTAATGATAAATAGTGCAGCTTTATGGTTGTTGCATCAACGTCTGAAAGTTCCTTTCTATTATGCCAAAGTAGTAGCTACAGGAATAACAGTCGTATGGAATTTCTTTGCTAATCTATGTTTTACATTTAATGAATCTTGCCCGTGAAGAAGGGGCGTTTTTTAGTAGAAGAACGGAGCTCTAAAGAGGAAGAGCAGAGTATCAGTTTCCGGAGAGGAAAAATCTCAATAGATGCGAATATTAAACGATTACGCCAGATCATTCAAATAAAACACTTAAAAACAAAGTAGAAACTAAACTTCTGTTTATATTTGCAAATGATATGCAGACAGGCAAAGCGTTGCCGGATGCAACTTATTAGCAAAACATAAGCGTTTAAAGATATTATCCTAACAATGAAATCTCGACAATTTCAACTACTCTGGATAATAGACAACAAAACGCTCATGTTCTTTTCCTTGTTATACACTGACAGGTATATTATGTACTTGTGTATTCAGGATAAAGAGCGTGAGTCTGTTGTTTATATCAGAGTTGTGGGCAGTCGAGAGCCTCATTGTTAGATATATCAACAGTTCTCACGCTTCCTTTATATAAAAACCATCCACTTCGGGAACTGATGGATAAAACTCCATTTGGATTATGGGCCGATCACTTCTAATACAGCAACTAAAGGATGGTAATGAAAAAGTCTTTGAACAGATAGTTAAATCCTACTGGCCTCGTTTATATGCATTTGCCAATATTTATGTGATAAACAAAGAGGCTGCAAAAGAGATTGTGCAGGATACATTTCTGGTTCTTTGGAGTCAAAGGAAGTATCTGGAAGATAATACCTGCCTGATCACTTATCTGATGGTTGTCGGTCGTAATAAATGTCTAAACTATTTAAAGAGCCTGCAACTGCATACAATACCGATAGATGATCTGAATGAATGTACCGTTTATCAAAGAAGCAATGTATATGTTCTTGAAGATGATTCACTTGAAATACTTATCACAAAGGAATTGGCTCAGGCAATAGCAACCTCTTTAGAAAAATTACCAGCGCAGACCAAAGAGATTTTTATGCTAAGCCGATATAACGGACTCAAGAATAAAGAAATTGCAGACCAGCTAGGCATTTCAACAAAAAGCGTTGAATATCATATTAAAAACGCCTTAAAGCAACTAAAAAGCGATCTTATAAAAGACTATTTTACTATTGCCATTTGCATCCTTCAATTTATTTTGATGAAAAAGTAAAAAAACTTCATTCTCATGCTAGGGTAAAATCAAAAAAAGTTGTTCCTCTTATAAAACCAATTCTCGCAAGCTTAAACATTTCGTGAGAATGTATATTTTATTATTCAATGAAAGATTGTCATTAATAACTATATAACACTACTCATTATGATTAAAACAGTTAGGCTTTATACATTATGTATATTATCACTTTCGAGCATTTTTTCATGTACAGATAATATATCTGAAAGTGAAATCACCACTATCAAATTAACCCCTAATAAGGAGAGCCATTTACTTTTATCAAGTATTATTGACTCTCTACATATTCTACCATTAGAAACAACAGAACAAGCACTTCTAAGTGATATAAGGGAACTCGAATATGACGAAGGGTTATATTTTATTCAAAATGACCAGGATATGCTTATATACATTTTCAATAGAAATGGAAAATTTAACTGTAAACCAGCTAAGAAAGGACAGGGACCAGGAGAAATTCGTTTTCCACAAAATTTCGCCTTGAATAAAATAGATAAAGAAATCTGGTTGACAAATAATAACTCATTTTATAAATATAATTATGCGGGTAAATATCTAGGGAATAAGCCATACAGCCTTGCATTCAGCGATTTTTGTATAGAAAAAAATGGTAATATTTATTTTTATACCAATAAAACTAATAATTCTCATATCGGAGATGGCTTCTTAACTGGAAACATTACAATGCTAAGTCCTCAAGGAGAAAAGAAGACATGGTTTAAATCAAAAGCAGCCTTACAACATGAGCCCAATAAATCATATATGAGTTTTTTCACTAGAATTCCTTTTTCAGAACAGGAAGATGGTAAAATAACATGCCATTATGCATTTTGTGACACCATCTATTCTATACATAAGGATTGTATAACTCCTTCATATGTCATTGATTTTGGCGAAAATAAATCAAAAATAGATTTGGATCAAATACCTGGATCTGATGTCGACGAGTACATTCATGCTCATCCCAAAACAGTATGGTATGCTCGAGAAGTTCTTGAAACTTCAAATATAGTAAGATTCTCATACAATTTTGGATTTGAATCTTATGCAGATGTATATTATAACAAAAGTAATGGTCATATATTGGAAGGTAAACCAATAAATGATTTACTCGGAGGATATATCAAAATATTAGGAAAGAGAGGAAATACAATTATTGGATGTATACCTGCTATAGATATACAATTAAGTGATAAACTTTCTTCTTTCATTTCCCAGGAAAAATTGTCGGAACTAAAAAAAATCACACCTGAGAGCAACCCTATTCTAATAGAATTCACATTAAAAGACTTTTAATAAAATCATAAAGAAAAGAGCAGGGCCTCCCGTCGGAAACCCTGCTCATCTTTTTCCTGTACAGGAAATCAACATCACATCTCATCAAAAAGCAAATCTAACCCCGAACTGTACCGATGCACAGAGTGGCTGCTCTTTCCGGATCGTTTCAACCACACTCTTATCATCAAAATAATAGGCGATGCCGGGTTCGGCATAGATACTAACGGGTTTTGCTATATCATATTGTACCCCAAGCGATGCTAAGGCAGAGAACTGCACTTTATCAACATCAAGGTCTGTTTTACTTTTACGCTGACGGGTATTATTCAGATAATAATCCGTATTCAGACTCCCGTCCACACACATCTCCGCCATTGCTCCCGCAGAAGCGTAAAGAGATAAACGGTCTTTCTTCCAGATGGTATAATTCACTTTCACGGGTATTCCGAGATAGTGCAACCGCTGTTCCTGTTTGTAATAGTCACCTTCACCGGCAGTCAGTTCCGAAGAAAGGAAAGTGTAAACCAATCCGCTCTCCAGCGAAAAACGGTCACTGATCTTTTTCTTCACCGTCACACCTGCAGAAAGAGGGAAACGATGTTTCACCTTTGTCCCCGTCGGGCGTTGGTAATTTTCAGCAGCGATCTTCTCAAACATTGTAAAATCATCTGCATCCCGGAAGTAAGGAGCATTCGACGCCACATTTTTCATATAGTCGTCGAATGTCCCTGAACCCGGGTTATTATTCACACTTACATCCGAACGGGTTGCCGACATGCTGAACATCTGCAAACCTCCTGTGGCAGAGGTATTACCGTTAAACATATTTCCGGCATATAAACCGAATGTCCATCCTTTCGGGGAAGAAGCAGCTTTCACCGGAACCGGTTCATAACTCTTCTCCGGAACATATTCGTACCGTCCGCTTTCCACTACCGAACGATTATTGTACGAATTATTTTCCACGACATTCTCTTCTGTTATCTCCGCATGAAAATAGGCAGAGATAGACATATACACTTCCGACACCACCTGCGACAAGTCAGGCAATTCCGCTTCAACCTTTTTTACTTTAGCGACCAACGCCTTAGCGATCGGTTGCGGTTTTACAGGCTCAACAGGTACGACCGGTACAGGTGTAACAGCCGGATTCTCACTTTGTGGAACAGGAAGAACGATGTCCGACAAGACCGGTTCTATCTCCTTATCTATCCCCATAAAGTAAAGAGCAGAACCCAAAACTGCCAAAAAAGACACTGCTGCCGCCAACCAACGATAAGGGAAGCGACGAACTTCAGGAGCCGGAGCGAACGCAGCTTCCAGCCTCTCCCAGCCATCCTCCGGTAACGGCAAGCGGTATTCAACCGACCGATTCCGGTATTCCTCTATTAATTTATCTTCCATCTTCATCTTCTGGCTTCTTTCTGAATGTAATCGTTTACTTTCTTTATCAGCATTGCTTTCGCCCGGCACAACTGCGACGATGATGATCGTTCGTTTATGTGTAAAAGCTCGGCAATCTCTTTATGACTTCGTTCTTCAAATGTATATAAGTTAAACACAGTGCGATAGCCCGTCGGTAACTCCTGGACGAACTTCATCAGGACCGACGTCGGGATCTGTTCGATCTCCTCCGGAGGCTCTTCTTCTGTTTCAGCAATAATATCAAGGGGGACTACTTGTTTGAGGACGTCCTTTTTTCGAAGGTACTCCAATGCCGTATTTACAAATATACGGCTCATCCACGCTTTCAAACTCCCTTCTCCACGGTACGAAAAACTTGAGAAGGAGGAGAATACTTTCAAAAATCCGTCATGCAACAGATCGTAAGCTACGTCCATACCTCCTGTGTACCGGAAGCAGATGCTCAACATCTGTTCCGCATAAGTATCGTAGAGTTCTTTACGGGCTGCATTTGCACCCCGCATACACTGCTTTATCAGTTCTGCTTCACCCATCAACGCCGCGCGTGTTTATTATATAAATGTATTGACTGCGGGAATACTGCATGCGATTTCAAAAATTTTCTGCCAAAGTAGTAAAATAATACGGATATATCTCCTTCCACAGGGAAATAAAAGAAGTGACGTTTCTGCCTTCATCCCCTATAAGACACTATGTATAAACAACTTGAACTAAACCTTCTCAAAAAACAAAGAGATGTATCTTTACGACACATCTCCCCTAAAAATAATTCCCGGTAACCCGGTTTTCTTTAAACACACAATTATCTTGTCTGCATCTCTTTTACAAACTCATCGGTTGTATATACTTTTTCAGCCAACAATGAGAAATTTATAAAAGCAGCAGTATCCGCATCCATTCCCTGTATGCGTGCCGAAGCAGTAGCGTCGAAAACGACAGCGGCTTCGAACCCCCGCTCCTGCAATTCACGTAAATGGGATTCTGCACATAAATTACCTGACATACCGCAAATCACGACTTTATTGATCCCCCGTTTCCTCAACTGAAGGATCAGGTCGTTGTTTTCAGGACCGAACAGTTTGTGAGGAGCTGTAACAATAACTTTGTTTGTATTATTAATGTAAGGCTTATAGATATCCAGCCAGTCCGCTCCGGAACCTTCAAAACCTTCATCTGTCAACTGTCCCTTTCGCTCAAACATGCCGTTCTCATGCATCATTTTCTCTACAGGACCTTCGAACGTCCATTCATGGTCATGTTTGTAATAGTAATGCGGAGAGATGAAAACCAGCATATCTTTTTGAGCTGCCACATCAAATATCTGCCGCAAATGTTCTACCGTACCGTTCTTGGTTATATTCTCCCCAAACAATCCCCAACCTTTACCCTCTTCACTAAGGAAATCATTTTGAGGGTCAGTCATTACAATAGCAGTATGCTCATCAATAATAAATTCGTCTTTCGCTTTCTTCTCTTTCATTTCGTTTTCTTTTTTGTTTTCATTACTAACTCCGGCAAACACCATACCTGTTCCTGCAACCAAAACCAAACAGGCGACTAAAAATCTTTTCATTTTCATTGTCGTACTTCTTTCTAAGTGATTATACCTAATAAGTGATTGTCTTTTTGCTATAGCGTTTCATACCACTCATTTTTCTGATTGCAAAGTTACAATGCGGCATATCGTCCGGGAATAACAATATCGCCATTACATTTAGCAATTATCCCCAGGTAAAATTGACAAATCAACAGGTAAAACTGTTATCAAAGCAAATGATGAAACAATCTAAGGAAACGAAATCTACAAAATTTCGAACAGTCAGGATCAATCGAAAATAACACACGATCAACCTTTCCTACAACAGAACTCTCCGGAAGATAGCCGAATGACCTGCTGTCGTAAGATTCAGATGCATTATCTCCTAACACAAAATAATAATTCTGTTTTACCCGGTAAGACGAATCGGCTCTACCATTTATATATATCTTTTTCTTTCTTACAAAGGAAGAAGCATACTCATTATCAAGTATCTTCTTTAGACTCAAATAGGTCTTTTCATTAAATGTAACAGTATCCCCGGCAGAAATAATCCCTGCGACTCTCTTTACCAATAAAATATCCGGCCTCTCAGGACTATTAAAAACAATGATATCAGAGACTCTAGGATTTCTAGCACCTCCAACTCTATGATAGCCCCAGGTTATTCTTCCATCCTTTTGTCGTAAAGTCGTATTCCATGTAAACACATTTATTAATGGAATATCACTCCAACGAGCTGGTAAACGAGCACCATAGGTCAACTTATCTATCCACAACCAATCGCCGACAAGAATTGTAGGTTCCATACTGGATGACGGAACAACACATATCTCTCCTCCAAAAATCCTTACAATCACACATAAAAAAGTGATTATAAACCATATTATAAAAAATCTCCTCATCTATTCGTTTCTGAAAAGCCATTTTTAAAATACCGATTTTCTATTAGTTCAAAATAAGTATTTGCAACCTGAGGTTCATATTTATCAGGGACAAAAACATGACTCGTTCGCTTTGTACTATCCAATATAAAGCAATAAGGATAATTTATCTGTTCACAAGGAATGGGTAATTTATCGATCAAATAAACAGGATATTTAATATTCAAACGATCTATCAATATTCTAAGTGCTTTCCGATTTTGATAAGAAGCGAATAAGAGAATTCTTTTGTTGAAAAGATCACTATTATATAATCTCATCACTTTTATCAACAGAAAGCGAACACATTCATCGCAATTGGTTTCTGAAAATCTAATAACCAAGCAAGGCGCATCTGTTGGAATTTCTGACAAACTAATTTTATTTTTATTCAAATCATGAATTACAGCAGATGTATCCAATATAGAGTTATCATTACGGATACCTAATTTGAAATTATTCTCCAAAACTTCTAGCTGCCTATCATCTTCTACAGATTGTTTTCCGGATACCAACAACGTTTTATCTTTGAACAGATTCAAACATATTACACTTAATAATATGTTGACAAAAAGTAAAATACCAATTACTATCTTATACATAGAACTAAAATTTTAATTCGTAGAAGAACAAGACAGGATTACTATCTTCAGTCAAATCTTTATAAAACTCGTCGATTTCCTCCCTCTTCCCTAGTTTGTATAGTTCATTTTTATAAGCAAGAGCAATGTCCGAACGAGCATCCACAACTACCGTATTATCACCATAGCGAGCTTTAGGGGCACCAAAAAAGCAGAAAAAAGGACTATAACGAATACCAGTACAACAAAAAGTGCGTTGTTTCGCTTTTGAATAAATACCAAAACGATAAGCAGGAAATCCTGACTCAAAAATATGAAATATAGCACCATCCTTCAACTCTATAAAATCTCCATTGAAAAATGGGTTATTCCTGCGTTGTTCTTTCAATAACTCATCAGTAACATCCTCATTCAGTATCATGGGTTTAGCTCCTTCTATATTCAAATGATAAGCTAACTCAATGCCATTTGGGGTCAACAGGAAAATCGAATCTGTATTTGGGTTATTGTATAACACCCGATCTGCGAATTTTCGAATCGGATCGAAAACTGTAGTTGTATATTCCTTGCTATAATAACTCTGAAAAGCCGAAGAAGAAACATTACCTAATAAGTCTGTAACTACCAAAAGAGGTTTATAATTTTTATTTTCTCCAGGTATAACAGTCCCTCCTGACCAAAAACCAGCAATCAAATTATCAGTTATAAACTCACAACGACTAAACCAATAAGGTAGTTTCACCGATTTCACATAACGTCCATCTATACTATAATATTTTAGTCGTCCACCCTTCAAATCTGTTATGACAAGCATTTCTTTCTCCGGAGTAAAAGCTACATGATTCAATGCTCCATACTCCATCGGTCCTTGTCCTAACACTCCTATTTTATATAAATAATGACCTTTTTCATCATAGACTGTTATTGTTTTAGATTGTCTGGCATCCACCACAATAATTTTATCATCCACAAACAAAAGTTGAGAAATCTCTCCTATAAGATTATCACCGGTAGTTTCCAACTTTACATAGTTGACTTTATTCATTAAGCTATCAAAAGGCAAACAGTCTTTATTTAAATCAATATGCACTTCAACTGTTTCTTCCATATTTCTCAAAAGGGATATTTCCTTGGGATAATTCTGAGAATTTTTCTTGCAGGATAAAAAAAATACGACTAAAATAAATAATAATGTATATCTTTTCATGTCTAATTTATATTATATATAAAAATGTATCTTTAGAAATATATAGAACAAGTGTTTTGTAGACTGATATCAATCACAAAACACTTATTTTATAGAATATCTGTCACTTACAAGGATCAAAATTTACACAGACTTCTACCATATTAGCAACATCTTCACAATATAGCTTACTTGCATTATACTCTTCAGTTGTAGTTACAGTTGTCGTCGTCGTATTTCCAGTAGAACTACCTGTAGTTCCAGACGCCTCGCCAGAAACACCTCCCCATCCAGCAGAGACACCTCCACCTACAGAAGAAGAATTTCCGGAAGTAGTTGTTGTAACCGTTGTTGTTGTTTTCACACAGTGAGCAGTCGTTGATGCTTGATGCCCATGAGTTTGATCCCCACCCGAATTACTCGCTTGCGCCAATACGAATAAATCCAATGAGTTACTCTTTAAACCATAATCATCCAGTGCGTATTCCAGATTCAATCCCAGCCCCATTAACAGAGCAAACACACCACCTAACGAAATAATGTTTTTCACTTTCATAATGTAAAATATTTATATTAATAATTTGACTCAGACTATTCTGACTGAGCCTGTTTTTTATCTGTCATTTCTCTTTCTTTCAATAATTCATTGATATGAAGTTTCACTTTTTCAGTATTTTCCCAGCGTGTAGAATAAATATGTGTGTATCCCCCCAAATAAAAACTATATATCAGGAAAGCAGCAAGTATTCCTTTCCATTTATATGTATTTTCCCATTTACTTTTTAACCATACGAGTATTACAGCCATTAAAAAGACAATTCCGATATTACTTATATACGAATATCGGTCTGCAACGATTGCTTGCCTGGATGTGGAGATAATATTCAATGCCACCAATAGATGAATAAAAAAGAAACATGCACCAAACAATAACAACCTATTTTTCCTGTTGACCCATAACCAAGAAACCAGACATATCACCAAGAAAGGATAAATCCAAAACCTTATAGGTAAACTCTCCCCGGGAAGGATGGGAAACGGATATAAATAATTCAATCCAATAGGGAATAAAGACTTTGTCAAATATTCAAAAAGTGTATAGCAGGCCAAAATCATACGTTGTACAAATGGATAAACAGGAGCATCCCCTCCTCCTTGCTGAGAGAGAATTGTAATTATCCCAAAGAATAAAGACAACACGAAAAATGGGAGTTTTTCAACCCACAAATTCTCTTCTCTCAAATTTCGATGACCAAACCAATCAATGAGTATCAACAGGAATGGGAGTGTAACAGCCTGCTCTTTTGCCAGAAAGGAAACAATAAATAAAAACAGGGTCAACAAATAATCCTTCTTCGCCATTGTCCTGATATACCGGAGGTAACAAATGGCAGCCAATAAATAAAAGAAACTATATATTAAAATCTTCACGGCACTAACCCAGGCTACTGCTTCGACATTAAATGGATGAATAGAAAAAATCAAGGCTGTCAAAAATGCAATCAGATGAATATCTCTATTTGAAAAACAACCATGTATTTTTAATAACCGAACAACAAATAAGCCAACCAGACAAACACACCCCAGATGCCAACACAGATTCGCCAGATGAAACCAGAAAGGATCATAACCAAAGAAGGTATATAATATCAAGAAATTCATCTCCATGACAGACGCATACTGTCCCGCATGAAAATCAGTACAAATATGCCACAAGTTATTCCAATTCCAACCTCCAACAGTATATTGATTCATTACGATAACCTGATCATCCCAGTAATAAAGAAAATCAGCTTGAAGAACTTTAAAATAGGCAAGTACACAAACTATCAGTAAAAGACAATAGGCAATTCTTTCTTTCATAATAGAATTTTAATTTATAAGATTCTAAAGAAGAACAACTTTTTTTCAATTTACCCTAACAAGAAAAACAAAAAAATAGGTATTACATGGATAAATAATCCTGTTCGATACAGGATAAAATTATCCCCAGGTAAAATTGACAAATCAACAGGTAAAACTGTTATCTAAAGAAATACGTTATTCTTTTATTTTTGCAGGGAAATGACAGATAATAGAAGTATAATATGAAAAAGTATATATCAATTCTGGCAGGGCTTCTGATTGCAGGGGCAGCACTGGCACAAAAAGGAGGAAGTAATATGAATAATCAGGAAAGCAAATTCAGTGTAGACGAAACAATGAAGCGTATCGAACTGATACTGCATAAAAAGGATATTCCGGTATTCGCTAAGTTCGATCATGGGAAAAATGCGGAAGAAGCAGGTCTGAAACTACGCCCGAACCAGGTGATCGTATTCGGTTCGCCTAAAGTCGGCACTAAGCTGATGCAGGAAAATCCGGCTATTTCCATCGAATTGCCACTAAAGATATCGGTATGGGAAGATAAGGATGGGAAAGTATGGACTTCTTTCCCTCAAATGGAACGATTAGCTTCGGAGTACGGATTGGAGAAAGAGCCGGTTATCGGAAAGATGCAGGAATTGTTGGAAAATATAGTCTACCAGGCAGCCGGAATAAAGGAGGATAAGTAAAAGACTATTACTTTCTGGTTCAAAAACAATAGTGTTCTAATATAAAGCATACTATCTTCCATATTTTTGACCAAGGTCAAAAACGTTTAGCACCTAGGTCGAAAACGTTTACCACCCAGGTCAAAAACGTTTAGCACCCAGGTCAAAAATATAAAAGATAAGGGTATTTGGATTAGAAAGAAATTGTATTTGTATTACAAAACTACTATATTGACAACACAAACAAGAAGGTTCCTCAATCCATCAATAAACCTCCAGCTCATAAATACGAGCATCGCGGCTACCGGTTTCCTGCGCCGGTTGAGCAATCAGTAAACGGATGTAACGAACCGATTCGGGTTTCGTCAACAAACCGGTCACTTCATTTTTACGGTTGTCATCCAGACGTCCTAACGTTTTCCACTCTTCCGACAAGCTATTCTTTCCCTGAAGGAAGCAAGTACGGGTTACATAAGAATGACTTTCCTGCCCGGCATTCACCAGTTTCCAACCGCTGACCTTCCTGCTTTCTCCCAAATCGAAGTCTGCATAATTAGGCATACCGGTAATATCACACCATTTCGTCTGCGTATCTCCGTCGATCATACGTTCGGGAGACTCTTCATCATTGACGAATCCTGAACAAGCAATCACCTTTGCCCCTTTCATCAGATTTACTTTCGGAGCATTTGCCTTATTACCGTTCTGAGATTTCAAGGCCGTACGGAATAGTGCAGAAGCCGGAGAAACCTGCGGATTTTCTTCTTTCACTGCTGTTGCAGCAAACAATACAATATCTTTATTATCCGGCAGAATCAATTGGGTTGCCCCTTTGGGAATATCCATACCGAATTTAAACATATAAGTATATTCATACGCTTCGTCTCCACCCGGAGCATGCCGGTGAGTTCCTACATAAGCGATCTCCGCCTCTTTCAGGAAACCTTCCGTATGGCCCGTATGACCCCATTGGCCGATAAAGCCTGTATATTCGGGAACTGTTATCGTCTGTTCCGTTTTACCCAGTCTGAAGATACCTTCGTTGTCACCTTCTCTCGATGCGGCCAGGAAGTAAACGCGGTTATAATTGTTTCCAGCCGGCAACTCTATCGTATCCCCTTTACAAGTCAGACCGTTGGCTGCTTCTTTTTCACCCAGAATGAACGGAATGGAATTGATTACGATCGAATCGGGCAATAATTCTGCGGCATAAGAATAACCGGAAGAGAAATCTGCTTCACGACGGAATTCATTCCAGCTGACGCATTTTTTATCATAATCCAGAGCCAGGCTTGCATATAGGGGTTTATCAACCGGAGCATCTGACGATTTGAGTTTAACCTTGAAGGTTTTCACCGAATTAGGCTTGATAGATACCTGCAACTTATTACCATTGAAGGCTGCTTTGCCTATTGTCTTCTCTGTTCCGTCGGCTTCGCTTGCACTGACAATCGCATCTGCAAAAGAAATTTCGGCAGTCTGTTCCTTCACTCCACCGGTTTCATATACACGAACTACCAGTTCGTCGGATGCCTGGGCTTTCTTTAGCGTCTTGATAACGACACTTGTGTTATCCGAATTGACAAAAGAGAAAGATTTACCCAGACGGCCGGTATGTTTATTAGCTGCAAAAGCCATGATCGGTTGGTTTAACTTATCGGCAGAAACACCTGTCTGTGCTTTCTCGAACGCTCCGGCATGAGGCAGCAAACTATAAGTAAATGTATGGTAACCAAAGTCCTGACGATCCTGATAAGCATAACCGCCCTTTGTTTCCGGTGTATGAAGCAAAGTCAACCGGAGCGTATAATCGTTCGGTTTGTCCCAACCGTACTTGCTGTCATTCAGGACAGATACGCCATACGAACCGTTTGCATCCGTCAGGTCTGCCCAATACTGTGCATACACTTCATAGGCTGTCAGCGTATTATTTCCTCTCTTAACGCTTCCGATACCCAGATCATAGGTTGCTTCCGGGTTTGCGATACTCAACGGGAACTCGGCTTTCAGCAGCGCATTGGTCGATTGCCAGTCTATTTCATTGTAAAAGTCGATACGGTCGGCACGGCTTCCTTCGTACAAACGGATATATTGTTTGAATACGGACTCTCCGTGGCGCTTTTCTATGCAGAGAGACTTTCTCAACTCCCCGTTCTCGATCTGAGAGATCTTCACATCTCCGGTGATAGAGATCGGTTCTTTATCAGTCGTTTCTTTGATAATCTCCCAGGCAGGCCAGTTATACGATTTGTTCTCCGTAAAGAGAGCCAAACGGATTGCTTTGCCTTCCTTCACCAGTTCTTTATTGTTCTTCTTATCGAAAAGAGAGATGATATCTCCTTTTCCATCCAGCTGTATCTTATACAGAGAGTTTTCCAATGTGTTCGCTTCAGAAGAAACCGTACGGGTTGCCGAACCTCCTTCACGCACATCATAAACGGCATAGCCGCTTGCCGGAACGGAAGCAGCAATCAACACACGGGCTTTTCCGTTTTCATAAGAAAGCATCTGGGTGGCTACTTTCTTTCCTTTTTCATCATAAGCGGTCACCCCTTTCGGTGATTTCGGCATATCCAGTACAACTTCTACCAGATCGGTTACCGGAAAAGAATGCGCATTATGCAGGATAACCGGAGTACCTTTTACACGGGTATCCAACTGACTGGCTACGCCACTCACGGAGGATGTCAATACACCGGCAAACTGTTTGAGGGAGATCAATTCATCATTCCATGAGAATTCATAGGCCCGGGGAATACTCGTTCCCGTCAGGTCGTCATGGAACTGGTGAACGATAAACCGCTTCCAGGCATCAGTCAATGTATTCAACGGATAAGTAGCCGTTCCCAACCAGTCCGCTGCAACAGCAGCATTCTCGGCGGCATTTGCCAGGACTTCGTTCTGGCGGTTATATAGTTTCATAGCGGCTTGGGAGGTGTAACAACCGGTTCCGTGCACATCCATCAACAGTTCGCCGTCAAAGACTGGCAGTTCAGGATGTTTGCCATAAGGCATGAAGTCTTTGAACATCTGGTCGCTGGTGGCACTGATCACTTCTACCGGACCATCGCCCTTAATACCTTTTTCAACGGAGCGGACAGAGGCAAGATTAGGTGAACCGCCCGTATCGCCTGTTCCGTAATAACGATAAACGATATTGAACGGATTACGTTTGCTAAGGTCCAGCAGATACTTGCTTTCAGACAGATCTTCGTCTTTCCATCTTCTGCCGTAGTCATATCCGTGAGCCAGCATGATGGAGGCGCCGTCCACTCCCTTCCACATACCGATCATGAAAGGATGTTTGCTTTTTCCGTAAAACGGATTGTTACGCCAGTCGAGCTTCTGGGATGAGAAACCGATCAGTCCGCAATGGGAAGCGATCGTCGGCAACGTCCAGCCGAAGCCAAAGCAGTCGGGCAGGAAGATATCCGTGCTTTCCACACCGAACTCTTTCCGGTAGTACTCCTGACCGAGCATGATGTTGCGGATAAACGACTCGGTAGAAGGCACCAGCACATCCGTCGCATCCCAACTACTGCCGGAGATATGCCAACGGCCGTTCTTGATATACTCTTTCATCTCTTCATACTGCACCGGATAATATTCCTTCATCCAGGCATATTTTACACCGCCTTCGAAGTTGAACACATAGTCGGGATAGCGTTTCAACAGGAATAGATTCTGACTGAGCGTATTCCAAACATACTCTTTGATCGTTGTCTGGATGTCCCAGTTCCATTGGGTGTCCAGGTGGGCGTCGGCAACCATATAAGCCTTCGCCTTTTTGTCTTGTTTGTCGGTTTGGGCAAACGAGGCATTCCCGCTCGAAAGGATTGCGAGCGAAAGGATTGCTAATGATAATTTCATTTGTCTAAAAAATTAAGTCTGCAAATGTATAATGAATTATTTAATCTCACCGGATCTATTGATAAAAAAAGCCTGCCGCTCAATTGAAACAGCAGGCTTTTCATCAAATTAAAAACACAAATCAGTTCTGGCTTATCTTACCAGCCAGGGTTCTGTACTAGAGAGGGGCATCTTTTCAACTCTTCTTGCATAATGGGCCACAAATATGATTTCGGAGCTGTAAACACACGATTGTCTTCTACGACAAAACGCTCCATACGATATTTTTTCCCATTCACTTCAATTTTACCATTCGGGTCTTCTACCGGCTTCATACCATGAGACTGACGCAGATCTTTCGGATACGGCCATTCCGTAGCCTTCACGTTAGTAGTTGTACTATAATCCCCGGGTTGGAGATAAAGACGGGAAACCCAATAACGATTATTTTCATAGAATAACTCTACGCGACGTTCACGTTGTATATATTCTTGCATCAATTCTTTATCCGATTTAGCCGCCGGTGGCATTGGTGCCATAAAAGAACGGGCACGTACCTTGTTGATCAAATTATAAATTTCTTCATTAGGACCTGACAGCGTATTAACGGCCTCACAATAAATGTAAATGAATTCCGGTAAGCGCCAAATAGCCGGTCCGTTAATAGTATGACCACCATGACCGCGGTCCCAACCGTCTTTATAGAACTTTCTCAAATAGTAGCCAGTATGAGATGCCTGATCCAAATAACTACCGGCCACAGCATCATTGCCTTCAGCCGTATTCAACTGGTTACCTCCATACCAGGAACCATGATAACGGATATCACGATATAAACGCGGATCACGTTGAATACCTTCATAAGGATTGCCATCATCGTATCCATCTTTTTCTGCATGATTGCAATAAACCGGATAACCATATCCATCCGGGCCGATATACTCATATTCATCTACCTGTTCCTGTAAGGGGCGTTGACGGGCATGACCACCTTGTGACGGAGGCAATACATCGCCGGACCAGCCTGTGTCTTTATCTTTTGTTACGAACCAAACCCATTCATCCTGGATAGCATTCATATCAAACATCATCTGCCACAAACGCTGCTGAACTTTTTTATTATTCGTATCGGCCTTGCCATCCACGTCCCTGAAGTCATCCTCTGCATACGTTTCGTACAACTTATAACGTAAAGAACCGTCTTCTTTTGTACACTCCAAAACCGCTTTGGCTGCATCTCTTGCCGATTCCCAACGTTTCTGGTCATAACCGTATTCAGACTTGAACAAACGATTGTCGTTAGGCAACTCGCCCCCATTCCAAAGAGGTGTGGCTGCAAGCCAGCGAGCCATGGCTTTCAACCCTAAACAGGCTCCTTTATCTACACGACCGAAATATTGTCCGCCATTCCAGCTATCGACACGATTATAAGCCGAGTCGGCATCTGCACAGATCTTTTCTACCATCGAATGGAACGATTCTTTCTCGAAAGTCATGTCATCACCCGGATTTATCACATGATCGACATAAACAGCTTCACCGTAAGAACGAATCAACAGTAAATGCAAATAACCTCTCAGGAAGTAAACCTCGCCAATACGTCTTTTTAAATCTCCTGTACGTCCATCCTGCGGATTGTCCGGTGTGTTATATTTTTCAACACCTTCCAGTATGATATTGGATGAACGGATGGTAGAATACAGATCATCCCAGTATTGTCCTGCACTACTACCTGAAGGCATTCCCTGCGAAGGGCCATAGTTCCCTGTATGAAACTGGTGAGGAATTGCTCCTTCATGGCTACTGGCACTACATTCATCCGAAATACTGGACAAACTGAAGTGATTAAAGTAAATCAACGGATGCTGTGCATATTTTGCATGTGCATATAAGTCAGTCACCAAAGATTCTACTTTATCATAACGTGTGAAAACTTGCTGTTCTGTTGTTTTGTCATCCGGTGTACGGTCCAAATAATCATCACAGGATGTCACACCTAATAATCCTGCAACCAAGCCGGCCAATATATATAATTTCTTCATTGTCGTCTGTTATTAAATTAATAAGTAATATCAACACCAAAATTGAATATACGCTGAATAGGATACCAAGCTCCGTCTCCTTCTTTTGTTTCAGGGTCAACATCCACATCACCCAGGCTGTCAAAAGTAACCAGGTTCATACCTTGTATATAAAAACGGACATTCTGCAATCCGGCAAAACGAATAGCGCTTTTGGGCAAAGTATATCCAATCTCAACATTCTTCAAACGCAAATAAGAAGCATTGTATAAGAATAAACTACTGTTTGAATTCTTATTATTGTCATTTTTACCAATCGTCAAACGAGGATAAGTCGCAAAATCTTTAGTCTCTTCAGTCCAACGGTTTAAGTGCATTGGTTTTACCTTACCAATCTGGTCTTGATCATATTGCGGGAAATCCCATACACCTGCACCATTCAGCAAAATGCTGGAGTTGGCAGCTCCCTGGAATAACAGACTTACGTCAAAACCTTTATACTGAAGACCGAGAGGAATACCGAATTGAATTTCCGGAGTACGAGGATTACCCATTGCCCGACGGTCGTGTTCGTCATCGATCTTTCCATCTCCATTCAAGTCCTTATAAACTACGTCACCCGGATATAATGTGCCCCAAGGCTGGAAACCTTCTCCATTGTTCATTGCATTCAAACGATCAGCTTCTGCCTGATCATATACGAAATGATCTACTTCATAAACAAAATATTCATCGATTCGCTTACCGGTATTTGCACGCCATTCGTTATCATACGATACTTCATTCATGAATTTAATTTTATTTCGTGCAAATGTGAAATTCGGTTTGATATAATAACGGAAATCATCTCCTATATTACCATTCCAACCAATTTCAAAATCGATACCTCTATTATCAACAATACCGGAGTTAATGAAAGGAGCATCTTTTCCGACTATGCCCGGATATCCCAATTTTCCAGAATTACTTAAATTGGTAATGATATCATAACGATGTTCATAGAAGTAATCTGCCGAGAAAGTCAGACGTTCGTTGAAGAAAGATGCATCGATACCGATATTCAACTTGCGTGCTTTTTCCCAAGTCAAATTGGGATTCGCAAAATTACCTTCTTTCAATCCGTCATAACCATTTCCAAATTCATTCACACCATACGAGTAGCCATCTCCTTTTTGGAAAAATTGCAGGTAAGCAAAACGGTCGTCATTACTATCTGATATTTTATCACTACCAACCAAACCGTAAGAGGCTCTCAATTTCAAATTGCTCAACCATTTATCGGCACCCTGCATAAACTTTTCACGGGAAATAACCCATCCGACAGATCCGGCAGGGAACGTTCCGTAACGTTTGCCCGGAGCGAAGTTTTCAGAACCATTATATCCGATATTGAACTCTGCCAGATATTTATTCTGAAAAGCATATGTTGCTCTTGCCGTCAATCCCTGATAACGATAAGCGACACGATTATCATAAGTCCGATTCGAACGGTTTAACAAAACCATAGCTGTAACATCATGATCATTAAATGTACGCATATAATCCAGCTTCAATTGATAATAGGTCTTACTTTCAGCAGCATTATGACTATATGAATTCTCGATTGTCTCATCTTTATCATACCAGGGATTTCCCAGAATATATTTACCTGTATAATTCGGGTTATTCATATAAAATGAACCGTAACTACCTTCTGCCGGCTGGAATGTAGCATATTTAGTAAAGTTCATATAACCATCATCACGACCTCCCAGTTTACGGTTAACCCAATTACCTTCAGAAGCATCGTATGAGAACACACCTTCAATTTTCAGACCTTTCGTTATAAAATCAAGTTTATGCCCGATTGCAAACGATCCGTTCAGATAAGTATTCTTTTCTACCAGATATCCGGTTCTTGACAACTCTCCTAAAATATTTTTACGATGTCTATAGTCTCCGTATAGCATACCATACGGATTATTCAATACATAATCCTCATTATCCGGATTACCATTGTCCGGTAGTGTGATCGGCAAATAGGGAGGCAATGTATTACACAAACTAACGATTTGGGAAGCTGTCGTTCCCGGAGCATGACGATCCGTGATACGAGCACCTAAATCCACCCGCACATAAAAATCTTTTGTGATATCGACATCGACATTCGCACGGAAATTATAACGTTTAAACCGTGCCTGTGTATCATGTTCCGTCAAATTCGTATGCTCATAGTTTCCGCTCTGAGAATAATAGTTGGCCATCACGTAATAACGTGCACGCTCGGAACCACCTCGGATAGACAAACTATAATCCTGCTGCATACCCGGTTTAAATGCATAATCGAAATAATCCCAGTTATAACCTAAACCATCGGAATTATCTCCTTTTGCCATTCTGTAATTATTAATAGCATCCTGTGTAAACAGCTCCAACTTTGAAGGATCTGTTCCCGGATTACTATTTATCATTGCTTCATTATATAAGGTTGCATAGTCTGCAGATCCTAAATAAGTCGGGAATTTAACCGGGGCATTCGTTCCTACCGATGCTTTAAAATTCACACTCGGTTTTTCAGAAGCCTTACCACGTTTAGTCGTAACAATGATAACACCGTTAGCACCACGTACACCATAAGGAGCGGTGGCAGAAGCATCTTTCAAAATTGTAAATGTCTCGATTTCTTCAGGAGCCAGATAACTCATGTCGCGTTCAACACCATCGACAATAACGATCGGCGATTTGTCTCCGTAAGTACCCATACCACGGATACGAATGTCAGCTTTATCCACACCTGGTTCACCACCACCGAATTGGTTTGCCATCAAACCGGGCATTCTACCGGCCAGGGCATTATTCAGGTTTGCAGTCGGGCTTTGTTTTAAATCTTTAGTAGTGATAGTTGATACAGAACCGGTAATTGTGGCTTTTTTCTGAGTCGTATAACCTACAACTACTACTTCTTCCAATGCTTTGGTATCTTCCACCAATGTAACAGCCAGCATCTTTTTCCCGTCGATCTTTATTTCCTGAGGCTGATAACCTATATAAGAAAAGATCAGGCTGGCTCCTGAATAAGGGGCAGTAATCTCAAAATTACCATCCGCATCAGATATAACACCTGTCATGGTTCCCTTTACCATGATATTCACACCTGCCAAAGGGCCGAATGCATCGGAAACACTACCTTTGACCTTAAAACCTTCCTGAGAAACAACAGCTACTGTTGGCTGTGCTTTCTCTACAGGAAACAATATTACTTGCCCGTTTTCTACTTTGTACGAACAATTCTGATTAAGCAGCAATAGGTGTAAAGCCTCTTCCAATGATACATTTCCGGAATTAAGATTTACAACAGCCTCATCATTCAATACATTATTTGAATAAATGATGCTAACACCTGCTTGCTCCTGAAGCTGTTCCAGTGCATTCTTTAATGTAGTATTGTTGAACGATAAACTCACCTGCGATTTCAAGACATTTGCATACATGGTCAGTGATACACAACCACATAGCCCTACGGCCAAAAATCGTCTCCAAGGTCCCCGTTCATTCGGAACAGCTTTTCTCATGCTAGACTTCTTTCCCATAATAATAGATTCTTTTTGTTAAACAATAATTTTCCTTTTACACAGTCTTTCATAATGCTTCAATTTTATATGGATGACTTTTTATCTTTTATCAAGAATAATTTTTGTTTTTGCGGGTTATAGTTCGGAATAAGAATTCTCATCAGGACATCCATCGTTTCCTCTGCGGTGTTTTTTAGGTCAAGATTTCCTGATATCAGATATTCCAGGTATTTAGGATTAAAAAATTCGATTTTTATATTGTACGACTTTTCCAGTTTACGGATCACTTTTTCCAATGGCTCACGATTAAATCTCAACCGTCCTTCTATCCAAGAAATATAATCTCTGACATCCACTGTTCTTAATTCATCCAGGCCGGAGTCTGATTGGTAGACATAATATTGATTAGGAGTAAGTTCTATTTTACCGGCATTACTTTCCAGGCCAATCTTACCTGTGACCAATACCGCTTCAAATAAATTCTGCGTTTTATCGACTGAAACATTGAACTTTGTACCCAATACTTCTATAGCTTTACAGCTTGTCTGTACGATAAATTTTCTCTGGGATTCTTTGGATACTTCGAAATAGGCTTCGCCATCCAAATAAACTTCACGTTTATCTTTTGCAAAGACAACCGGATAAACCAGGGAAGAGCCGGAATTAAGATAGACTTTGGAGCCATCTGCCAGAATCAGTGTTGAACGTTTACCATAAGGGACATAGATTGTATTCAGATCACTTTTATCTTTTTTCTCTTTCGGAACAGTCACCGTATCATTGATCACGATCTGTCCCTTTTTATCATAGGCAACAACGGATGTATCGGACAACTCTATCTCCTTTTGATCGCTTACTGTCAATGTGATCTCCGTTTTATCCGTAATTCCGGCTAAAGCCTTTTCATATTCATAACGATCTTTTTGTTCGAAAGGGAATAAAACGACAAACAGGATAACAGCAGCCGAACAAACAGCCGCACCGATATAAGTAGCCAAACGATAACGTTTCCGACTTATCTCTTTCATGATCTGTTGTACATCTTCAGCATCCACATTCCCGGTACGGTCTGCGCTATCAATACTGATAGAAGCATACACAGCCTGCATATTCCGAAAAACTGCCTTATTTTCTTCGCTGGCTTCAATCCAGCGAAGAACTTCACGAGCTTCATCCAGTGTACATTGCCGTTCTATAAAACATATAATTAAATTGTTGTCCATATATCCTCTTTTGATGTCAGATGGAAGAGGAACAACATTTTTTAATTTTACCCTAACAGAAAATGAATCTTTTTTTGACTTTTGATGAATATTTTTTTCAAACAACAAATAAATGTCTGAAAATCAGCAACAATATTAAAGTAGTTATTTTTTTAAGATGAGATACAAGAAAACAAAAACAACGGAAATAAAATATTCCTGGGACAGATCATGTCTCAAATGACTTAATGCCTTGTTTATGTGGAATTCAACAGCTTTTACCGTTATATTCTGATGCTCGGCTATCTCCCGGTTCTTAAGACCTTCATAACGACTCATCATAAAAATAGCTCTTGTACGGGAAGGTAGTTTAGAAAGTGATGCTTCTATAGCCGATGCTAATTCTTTTGTTACTAAAATCTCTAGTGAATCGTCTTCCAATACATAAATATTACTCCGCTGATAAATAGCCGATTCTGTCAATTCATTTATTTCAACCTTTTCAAACTGCAGACTTTTCAAATAATTCAGACATTTGTTCCGGCATACAACCATTAAATAAGTTATCAGGCAAGTCTCATCGTCCAGATTTTCCCGTTGTTTCCACAGAATGAGGAAGGTATCTTGTACAATCTCTTTGGCGGCTTCTCTATCCAATACATAAATTTGAGCAAATTTATGTAAACGCGGCCAATATGATTCTACTATACCTTTAAATATCTGTTCGTTACTCTCTTTTAGTTGCCGTACATTTATGTCCATCAGAAATCGTAAACTTTGAATTTTATTCCCAGTATACTTAAAATGACTAGAAAAAACGATCGTTTTTTCTAGTCACTAATTAGGCCATAGAGTAGACATAAATGACAATTATATTTAGGGTTTAATTCCTGAATATAAAATGCAATCTATCAGTAGTTTTATATATATATAAATATTAAATAATAAAAAAATGTAGGTATCTTCGCAGTGACTAGAAAAAACGATCGTTTTTTCTAGTCACTGTAATCCAGACACAAAAACCATGCTAAAGCATTATATTTAAGCATCTTAAGCACGATATAGCGACCTATTTCACAAAAAAGCAAGATAATATCCGGCAATCAGATCATATAGAGAATACCATCCTTGATCACTGTATCTACGATATTCATTCCGATATTATAAGGTAAGAACTTATATGACGGATATTTCAATAATATCAAATCAGCCTTCTTCCCTACATCGATACTACCGGTCTTTTTCGCCAATCCTAAAGCGGCTGCACCATTTATGGTCAGCGCCGTTAAAGCTTCTTCGGGAGTCAATTTCATCTGGATACATGCCAGGGCAAATAACATTGGAATAGAACATGAGAAACAATTCCCCGGATTATAGTCAGAAGCCAATGCTACCGCACAACCGGCATCGATCATTTCACGTCCGCGGGCATAAGGCTTATTCTGTGAAAAGGAACTAAAAGGAAGCAAAGTAGCAACAATCCCGCTACATGCCAGACGTTTGATACCTACGTCTGAAACATACAGTAAATGATCGGCACTCACTGTCTTTAACTTTGCAGCCAGTTCCGCCCCATCAAAAGAAGCGATCGAATCTGTATGCATTTTCAATTTAAAACGCAGGCTGCGGGCAGCACGGAGCAAACGTTCTGTCTGCCGTAAAGAAAATAAGCCCTGGTCACAATAAACATCACAGAAAGTTACCGATCTCTCCAAACGAAGCTCCGGCAAAACTTTCTCTATCATATAAGTAATGTAATCATCTGTCTGATGAGTATATTCGGAAGGAGTAACATGTCCTCCGAAATAGGTGGAAACAACATCCATCGGATGCTCGTCATTCAAGTCTGCCATAACTCGAAGCTGTTTCAACTCCGTATCAAAATCCAGACCATAGCCGCTCTTCCCCTCTACAGTCGTTACTCCCATATTAAACATTTCATCCAGACGTTCATAACCGGCCTCCCACAATTGCTCAAAATCACAAGAACGGGTAGCACTGACAGTTCCGAGAACATCTTCGCTATATTCTACAGGCGACAAAGAATGATTCTTTTTCAAACGTTCGGAAAATACTTTCTCCCGATAACCTCCGAAAAGAAAATGTGTATGACTATCTACAAAACCAGGAAGCAAAGCCCGTCCGGTCGCATCGATTTCCAGATAATCGTCTGCATCGACTGTACGCAAAATATCATTAGTCGGTCCTACGTGTGTGATTATACCGCCTGAGATGACGACAGCACCGTCGTCAATAATATGAAGGTTAGACATTTCCGCTCCTCTTTTAGCAGCAAAACCAGAACAGGTAATAACTTGTGAGGCGTTTCTTATTAATAATTTATCTCCTTCCATTTTTTCTTTTCATTATTCAGGTCTAAACACATGTCAAATCTCTTTTTTCCGACAATTGTTCACCCAAATGTAGTCTAAATTGATGACGTTTTAACTCTTATCCACGATTCATTAAAGTGGGCTACAAGGTAATTATTTAGATGAATCCGAACAATTCCGGTTTATATGTTTAGAAGCATATCACAAAAAAGAAAAAGGCCACCCCGAAATGAGGTGGCCTTTTCTATAATTCTATGACTTCTGCTTCTTACTTAGCAAGTTCTGCAGCAGCTTTTTTGTTTATTTTCCTCTTCTGCAATTCGTATGCAATCGGAGTTGCAATGAACAGCGTAGCATAAGTACCGATGATAATACCCAACAAGATAGCAAACGTAAAGCTACGGATTGTGCTACCACCCAGGATAAAGATACACAGTACTACAACCAATGTAGTCAATGATGTATTGAATGTACGGGATAATGTAGAGTTCAATGCGTCATTAATTACCTGATAACGGTCACGTTTCGGATACAAGCCGATCGTTTCACGGATACGGTCGAATACAACCACGGTATCATTGATAGAGTAACCGATAATCGTCAGGATAGCCGCGATAAATGTCTGGTCGACCTCCATAGAGAACGGTAATACTTTCCATAATAAGGTATAGAAAGAAATGATACACAATGTTGTTACTGCAACTGATGCAAATGCACCGATTGAGAATGAGAGATCACGGAAACGGAGCAGGATATAAGCTGCCATACAGAACATCGCGAAGATAACCGCCATGATAGCGCTGTTCTTGATGTCGTCAGCCATACTCGGCCCTACTTTCTGAGAACTCTGAATATAAGTAGTTGTAAACTGATCCAATGTTGTTCCTTCCGGAAGCAGCGGTTTAACGCCTTCGAACAGTAATGATTCGATTTCCCGGTCTACTGCAGGATCTGCATCATCGATCTTAAAGTTGGTAGATACACGAACCTGGTCCGGAGTACCGATCGTGATAACACTTACAGCACCATCCAGTTTTTCATCCAGCATATTACGAACTTCATCTGTCTTTACATCCTGATCGAAACGAACGATATAGTTACGTCCACCAGTGAAGTCGATACCATTATTCAAACCAATTGTCATCATGGAGATAGCTCCCAGAATGATGATACCTGTAGGGATCAGATAACCGATCTTACGGGCACCCAGGAAGTTGATCTTCGGATTAGTCAACAGGTCTTTTGTGATAGAAGTTACGAATGTTACATTCTTCAGTTTATCTTTAGCCAGTAATGCTTCATAAACAATACGAGTCAGGAACACAGCTGTAAGGAAGGATGCGAACAGACCGATGATCATAGTGGTAGCGAAACCACGGATAGGACCTGTACCGAAGTAGAACAATACGACACCGGTAATGATAGATGTCAGGTTGGAGTCGAAGATAGCAGAGAAGGCATTGCTGTAACCGTCGGCAATAGCTTTACCTAACGATTTACCGGCTCGAAGCTCTTCTTTTGTACGTTCGTAGATCAACACGTTAGCATCGACCGCCATACCCAGTGTCAATACCATACCGGCGATACCCGGCAAAGTAAGTACAGCCTGGAAAGAAGCCAGGATACCCATTGTGAAGAAGATGTTCAACACCAAGGCACCGTCTGCGATCAGACCCGGGATAATACCGTAGAATGCACACATATAAATCATCAACAGAATCAAAGCCAGTGCAAATGAAATAACACCTGAACTGATAGCTTCCTGACCCAGTGACGGACCGACAACGTCTTCCTGTACGATATGCACAGAAGCTGCCATCTTACCTGATTTCAATACGTTCGCTAAGTCCTTCGCTTCTTCCGGAGTGAAGTGACCAGTAATTTGAGAACGTCCGCCGGTAATTTCATCGTTTACGTTCGGAGCAGAATAAACCATGTCATCCAGAACGATAGCGATCGCTTTACCGATATTTTCTTTTGTCAAACGAGCCCATGCTTTAGCACCTTCTGCGTTCATAGCCATGCTAACCTGTTGTTCAGAACGGCCGGCTTGCTGAACGAAGTCAGCGTTAGCATCCGTTACAACGTCACCACCTAAAGCAGGTGTTCCGTCGCGGTTAGTAACTTTGATAGCATATAATTCGAAGAACTGTTCTTTTTCATCGATTGCTTTTACACCCCATTTCAAAGACAGGTTACGAGGCAATACGTCTTTCACCTGTTTCATTGCCAGATATTCGTTGATCTTAGGAATGTCTCTTACGTTAGCTACACCAACGGCTGCACCACGTCCTAACTGACCATTGTACTGGTTGATCTGCAGCAAAGCAAACAACGGATGCTGTTTTGCAAATTCTTCCATCGACTGGTTAGCCTGAGTTTCAGGTTTATCCTGAGCGATCTGCTGCAGCAAAGAATCAGCTTCGCTTGTAGCAGCTGCATTATCTGTTACAGTTTCTGTAGCAGTTGCAGTCGTATCCGTACCGTCAGTAGAAACACTTTCTGTTTCAGTGACAGCAGCTTCGTCATTATGCTCTTTCAGAACTGTTGCCAGTATATTGTCGGCAGCAACCAACTGCTGGTAAACTTCCGGTAACTGATAAGTTTCCCAGAATTCCAGGTTTGCACTACCCTGTAACAATTTACGTACACGTTCAGGTTCTTTTACACCAGGAAGTTCCACCAGGATACGTCCTGCTGTTTCCAAACGCTGGATGTTAGGAGATACTACACCGAAACGGTCGATACGGGTACGCAATACGTTGAATGAATTATCGATAGCACTTTTCAACTCATTTTTCAACACTGCAACAACCTGGGCATCTGTACTCTGAGGAGTAATTTTATCTTTCAATTCGAAAGTACTGAAAACAGCAGACAGGCGTGCACCATTGTCCAGGTTCTTGTACTCTTCTGCAAACAAGTCAATGAAGTCTCTCTGACTGGTTGCCTGGCGTGCATAGGCTAAATCCAATGCTTTGTTGAAGTTTTCATCCTGGTTGTTATTTGAAAGTGAGCGGATAACATCTGCCACATTCAACTCCAGAACGACGTTCATACCGCCCTTCAGGTCAAGTCCTAAACTAATTTCCATTTCACGGCACTGCTTAAGCGTATAGCCCAGCCACACCTTCTGAGTAGATAATGAGTCCAAATAAAGACTCTCTTTCGACGGATCCCCGCCTGCATACTCAGCGGCTTTATTGTTGTAATATCTTGTTACAAATGAGAACGATAGATAGAACAAACATACAAGCGTAAGTAACACCGCGAAGACCTTTACAAATCCTTTGTTTTGCATTTGAATCTTGAGTTTATGTTATTACATTATTTATTTTCGTTTTTTCACAGGGTGCAAATATAGGCTTTTTTTCTTTGTCAAGTAGTAATTAGATTAATTATTTGTCACTCTCATAGTTAATTTCAAACACAAATATATATCTTTGCCTGTAAAAAAACACAGAATTCACCATGAGACAGCTATTATTCTTATTATTATTTATTCCTTCCCTGCTTATAGCACAGGAAGATCAGAAGTATTTAGCCGGAGCCGTTCCTGAAGATGGCGGCAAAGTTATCTTTACCAAAGAGATAAGTATGCCTTCACTTTCCAAGGATCAGATTTATAACGTCATGTACACATGGGCTGAGAAGTTTTTCAGCGAAGAAGGCCGCCGGTTGGTTTATTCAGACAAGGACAAAGGAGATATCGCAGCAGTAGGCGAAGAATATCTGGTGTTCCAAAGCACAGCATTGTCACTGGACCGTACCTTGATGGACTATCGCGTAACGATTGAATGTGAAGACAACTCTGCCAACATCAAACTGGCCGGCATCCGCTACGAATACAATGTTTCTTATCAACGTGAACCGGAAAAATATACAGCAGAAGAATGGATTACCGACAAATACGCTTTGAATAAGAAAAAAGACAAACTAAATCGCGGCAACGGTAAATTCCGCCGCAAGACAATCGATTTTGCAGACGAGATGTTCCGGAGCGCCAGTGAAGCATTCGGTGTAAAACCGGCAGCCGTAACAGTTCCGGCTTATGCTGTTACTCCAGCCCAGGAGCAAACGACCCAGGTTGTAACAGTACCCGCACAAAACATAGCTCAGGTTCCTGCAAGCAACAATACGGAAGTTTGCCAGGGTTTAAGCGCGTTCGAACCGGGCAAGGTTCCGTCAACCTTACTAAATATGTTACCTGACAGCAAAATGGAGGTAACTCCGGCCGAAAAGGAAAATCTGGAGGAGCATTATGCTACCTGGAAAGAAATGGGTAAGATGTTTGGAAAGAACATTGCTTCCATCTCCATCAGTCCGGAAAGTGAAGTTTATAAAGCGATCAGAGATAACGACATCTACACGATCTCTTTCAAGAAAAAAGATGATCCGGAAACCTGGTTTATGATCCAGTGTATCAAGCAAGGAGAATCCAGCGAAGGAGCACAAAAAATAGTGATCGGAGAAATACTTAACGTATGGATCAGATAAACAGTAAGATAATGAAGAGATTAGTAATCCTGCTACTGTCGATATGCCCTATGCTTGCCATGGCACAGGGGCATAAAGGCAGTGTAGAGGCATGCGCACCCATGAAAGAGGGTAAGGTTTGTTACAGCGATGAAGTAGATGTCGAAGGCATGAAAAAGGGCGAACTGTTCAACGCAATCGACAAGTGGGCCAAAAAGAATTATGGGAAAGATGTTTTCCTGTCAAGCGTCACTTCCAGTAAGTCGAAAGGAACGATATTTATCAACTCCAAAGTCGAATTACTGCTGAACGAAACGGACAAGACAATCGTCAAATATAAAATGAGGATTTATTGCTTCGATGAAAAATACACAATCGAACTGACCGATATCACTTATCAGTACGACCCGAATAACGAAAAGAAATACAAGACTTATCCAGCAGAAAACGTCATTGCCAATAATGGAAAAATTAATACGATCGCATTAATCAAAGATCCGTTACTTTTCTGTAATGCGACATTTTTCTTTGCAGAGAATCTGTTCGGCGATGTATTCGATGCTGCAGAAGATAGCAATTGAACAACAGAGTTACATACTCAGATAACACCACAATGGATAATGGTCCGAATATCGTATTTTATCAATGGTACAGTTCATCGACTTCATATTCTTTGAATGCAATATATTATCGATACGGAACCAAAACATATTCTGATTGTAAGTAACTCCCATCCCCTGTCCCGATTCGGCAAACGAATCGACCAAAGGTCCCTGAACGGTGCGATGGGCATATGAGATAGGCGTGTCGTTAAAGTCACCACAAACTACCACATAATCACCCTTTGCCTTAGCTATTTCAGCAGCAACCACTTCAGCTTGCCTGGCACGCATTTTAAAAGCCGGTCCCAGCTTCTGCTCCAATGCGCCCTTAATGCCGTCAAAAGTATCCGTACTGATATTTTTAATGAAAGCGGTGTAACGGCTCCGGTCTTCCATTGTCAGCTTAAACGACTCCAAGTGATTATTGATCAGGGTCAATGTCTTTCCATTCACGTTCAGTTCATGGACAGAAGAACCATTAAAATCACTTTCATATTTTATTCTCCGGGAGTTTGAGATGGGATATTTAGAAAAAACAGCAATACCAAAATTCAAATACCCCGATGAATTAATAGGAATAACAGAACGGTAAGGATACATATCCAATGCCTGATAAACCTTTTTCGGAGTCAGGAATTTCTCTGATTTACCCACTGCATATTCCTGTAGACAAACGATATCTGCTCCTGAGTTAGCGATATATTCTATGATCTTATTGGGAGACTCCTTCGTGTGGTCTTTGTATGCAAACCCCATCACATTATAAGTAAGCACCTTCAATACATTTTCCTTCGGGATATCCTTTACCCGGCTATGATAAGGAAAATACTTCTTCACAGGTCCCCAGCAGATCAGAAAAGAACATAAACCGATCAACAGGAAACGCCATTCCCACAAAAACAGCCAATAGAGAGCAAAACAAAGATTCAGGACGCATAAAACAGGAAAAGCCAATCCCAAATAGGAAAATCCCAGGATAGTATCAGGAGAAACACGATCTGAATAGGCTGAAGCAATTAACAGCACTACGATCAAAACATTGGCAAGAACGAACAATGATTTGAACAACAACTTCAGTGTCTTCATCCCTTCACTCATTTTTTACTCGCGTCAAATAATTGTCTTTTTTCATCAGCCGAAAGGCTTTCGTATCCGGAACGTTTTAGTTTATCCAGAATAGCATCTATATCAGCCGACTCCCGTTGTTTACGGGCATTATACTCATAATCGGTTTCTGCACGTTTATAGGTCACCTTCATTTTAGGCTTTCTTTTCCCCAGATTCGCTACCCAGTCGAGCACGCGGTTCATCGGAGCAGTCAGATCTTTTCCTTTTTGGATCTGCATGGCAAACCAGATACCGAACAAGGCGCCTCCTATATGTGCAATATGTCCGCCGGCATTATCAGAGGTAATAGCCAGCAGATCGATCACAAAAGTGAACAATGCCAGATAGATCAATTTGATTCGTCCGATCAGGAACAAATTAATTTCCAGATCTTTCCTGTAGAACGATACCGCAAAAACAATTGCCATCACCGAAGCCGATGCTCCCATCAGATAGCTGGAAGAAGCTACCGTCTGAAAATACGGGAAGATATTATAAGCAAGCATAAACAGAACTGCACCTGCAATACCGCCTAACAGATACAATCCCCCCAACTGACGTTCGCTGAAGAATGTAAGGAACAGTCCACCGAACCAATACAACCAAAGCATATTAAAAAGAATATGCAGGAAGTCGAAATGGGTAAACATATAAGTGATAACCGTCCAGGGCCGGTACATCAGAAGTTCCGGCGATGAAGGCATCTGTAAATATTGTAAAAAAGGTATGCCGGGAACATTAAAAAGCAGAAATATCACTCCCAGCAACCGGATCAGGATAAAAAGCCCTACATTAATATATATAAGCTTAGCCAGTATATTCCCTGTCCGGAATGTATTCTTCAGATTAGTAAAAATACTTTCCATTGCCTGCATCTTTCTTTTTCCAGTAGCGAACCATAAAGTAGCCGAACAACATCCCCCCTAGATGGGCAAAGTGTGCGACTGTATCTCCACCAAAACTGGAAACACCCATAAATAGTTCAGCCAAACCATAAAACACAACAAAATATTTAGCTTTAATTGGGATCGGGATAAACATCAGGAACAAAGGAACATTCGGAAACAGCATGGCAAACGCCAGCAGGATACCGAACACGGAACCCGAAGCACCTATCGTGATCATCATATTCAGCGACGGATCCATCCGGACCAATTGGAAAAGCGACAACCCGTTGGCACTCGCAAAAGACTGAAGGGAATATGCCCATACCAGTTCCTGTATGATACCGGCACCGATACCTGTCACCAGATAAAAGGAAAGGAAACGTTTCGGTCCCCATACATTTTCAAGTACACGTCCAAACATATACACCCCGAACATGTTAAAAAAGACATGAGCAAAGGAATGTGTATCGTGCATGAACATATAAGTAACAAACTGAAACGGGTAAAAATCTTTCACACCCGGGAAGTGCAATCCCAATAGTTGCACCAAATCTATCCCTACTTTCGGTAAAACCAGACTGGCTACCCAGAAAAGCAGGTTGATAATGATAAGGTTTTTTGTAACGGGCGGTATACTATTCAAGAACCCGGAGCCATTTTGATTCATCATATACATATCAATTTGCGGCAAAGGTAAATATATTTTGATTGTTTTTTCTTCAAATAGTACTAAAACATAGTAAATCAATAAAAAAAACAATGTTTTTCTTTGCAGAATATTAAATAAAAACTACATTTGGACCGACTTTTAGGCTATCACAGAATTGTTTAACATATTAATTATCAAACCATCATGAACAAAACAGAATTTATTACATCTGTTGCTGAAAAATCAGGATTGAGCAAGACAGATGCAAAGAAGGCAGTTGATGCTTTTATTGAAACAGTATCCGATGAAATGAAAGCCGGAGGCAAAGTTTCTCTTTTAGGTTTCGGTTCTTTCTCTATCAGCGAAAGAGGTGAACGTAAAGGTGTTAACCCAGCTACCAAACAGACCATTACAATTCCAGCTCGCAAAGCTATTAAATTTAAGGCCGGAGCTGAGTTGAACGAGAAGGTGCAGTAAAGTAATCAGGTTTATAGCATAAAAAATAATTCCAGAGAACATCACTGCCCCCTGGAACCCACACTAGTATTAATATTAAACTTACCTGATTTACAGGTCAGTATTTTATGTCGAATTTATGATGACGGGGAATGTATTTTCCCGTCATTTATTTTATACAAAGATGCTGCTTTTCAATAAATTATCCTCACATTTACGGTTCTTATAACGCATCTGGGGCTCTTCCCCGGCCACTATGTAAACAACTAACGAGATTCGAGTTTCATTTTCCGAAACAATCAATGCAATGCCATTACCTATTCCTCACAAACTGCACTACTGGAAAAAAAATGATACACATTCCAAATATTGCACCTGTTTATAGTCCGCCTTCATTCTGAAAATACCAAGTCCAACCGTTTATACTAATTCGCAATGCAAGCCACGGGTCATTATCTGAAAAGAAAAAGATGATCTTGTATTCACTCTCCCGGTCCAGATACTCTTGCGGAGTCATATTATGACCTTCAATCTTTGTCATTATCAGAAAATCGGTCAGATTGATATTAAATACTTTTTTCCCAGTCGCTTTTTCTGTTACCACAAAGCGAGCATTACGATCTTCTAAAAAACGCATCGTATTCAGCTCGACTGTTGCCGCTGCAAAATTCTTTTGCTCTATATGATATGGCCGGTAACTGAGAACATCATCATCCAGCAAGGAATTATTGTATCCCAAATATCCGTTAGATTCTATGATCTCATAATCATAAGCATTTACATTCACCCCCCAGGAGTCTTCATTACTACCCTGGAAGACAAACCGGACTTTGTTGGTATCTTTTATCAGATTGATCACCTCTGTCTGATGGGTTGTCCCGGTAAAATCAACGTTTATAATTTCTCCATACCACAAGGGTTCCACCTCTTTATCGATGATAAGGGATTCTTCACGCTTCAGGAGCAACTTCAAATCAGAAATAGAAGAGACACCTTTCTCCAATGAAGAGATATCATAGGATTCATGCGCCCCTCCCCATGCCATAAACTGATATTGCCCGACCGGAAGTACCACCGGCATCAGATAATCGCCTGTCGACAAGGCTGTTCCTTCTTCTACTTGTTTGAACAGGAATTTTCCATCTTTATCAAAGACATAAAGCTCTACTTTATCGACCTGTGCATGAAAAGCATCCGCAAATTCCATATTATAGTCATACTTGAACTTAACAAGCAGACGGCATTCCGGCAGATCCTCATTAAAGCTGTCACACGAGGTCATCAAAGAGCCGATAAGGATAACCCATATGGTAATGTGACGTAATAGGCTTTTTAGCTTCATATTCTTTCTTTTCTAGTTATTCTATATAGAGAGGAAAAGATATTTCTCTTTTCTCGTTATTTCCAATTTAGTGGACAGAACATTTCGTTCCGTCAAAATAAAAATCCCAAAGTTTTTAAGTCTCCGGAAACTTATTTGTTAAAATTGAAGTTGTGGGAGGGCTTCTCCCACAACTTCTTATAAAAAATCAGATCGTCCATTCAAAATTATAAATCTACTCCCTGCTTATACCAGGTCCAAGGATTAATATTGATCTCTATAGAGAGGAAGGCTTCTTCTTCCTCATCCTTCTTGTCTGTATCTGGAGGAGGAATAGTCGGATATCCAGGGTTCTTAATCGAATTAATAGTAATATCATATACCGAATTACGTACTACCCCAAATTCTCCAAGCTTGTTGTTTGTATTATCCTCATCATTATCATGTTTGATCATGATAGTATAATAGGAATCTCCTCCTTTATAATAAGAAACAGAACCATAGCTATCAGCACCGTGAGTACTAACTCCAGCTTGCTTGAATGAAGCAGCAATGACCTTAGCTCCAGCTTCTATTTCACTATCGCTAGAGCCATATTGAGTTGTAAAAGCTTCTTTTGTTAGAAGAGCAACCGCATCCACATCTACAACAGATTTTCCTTTCAAATAAGTAAGGTAAGTATTGAATGTAGTAGTCAACGAAGTAGGAAAGTTATCAGAATCATCACTTTTATATTTTGAAACCAATTCAGCCTCAATATATTTTATAAGCAAGCCATAGGAATAATAACCGGAACCGACCTTAATCCAATCATTTCCGGATATAATCTTTCCTGAATCATCGACATCAGCATCACTGTTAGTTGTTCCATTATAGACACCCCCATCGTTCGGAAGTTTTAATCCGGTAGGTGCGATTGTAGCTTTCAGCAATACATGTGTAGTATAGGCTTGATAATTATCAGCTTCTTCCTGAGTATTTTCCAAACAATACAATGCCGGTATCTTAGAGGCATTAGGACCTGTGGAAGGACCGGCTGTTGCAGCTGACCACTTACCTGTTGCGGTGGCATCAGCCTGAGTATAGAATTCGTAATTATCCGTATAAGGAGATGCACCGATATTAGGCATACTCGTCTTCTGACCCTCAAAATTCGGATCTTTCCTGTAAGATCCGAACTTCCATATATCATATGGAGATATACAAGTACCACGACCACCAGCTGCTGGTGTTTCCATCCACGTCTTGGATCTTTCAGACATCGGGAAATATTTTTTATTCGTTACATTCAAAGCCCATCCAACAGTAGCAACATCGATACTGTTTCCTGTATAATTATCATCTGCGAACAAACGTACTTTCGCAGCGACACGATCGACAGTCAGTTGTTGCGGTTTACTTTCCGCTTCCCCTGCAGTTGGATAGGTTACCAAGTCTATATCTTCTACATCAACAGTGCCACCAGTGTCTGTAATCTTTGTTGGTTCCAGCTTTCCTTTGGCATTTGTCATCATAAAGTTATTTTTGCCAGCACCAATCACAGAAGTCACATCAGTATTTACAATCGCTGCGTTTACGGTAGATAACTTAGCATTTGTTAAAGTTGCCGCAGTTTTAAATTCTGTGGACGGATTTAATACAACCATAAAAGCTTTCGCTGTCTTTTTTACCTTGAATGCACTTGTCGCAGTTCCACCGCCTTGTCCAGGTGTATTTATTTCCGGATCACTAGACCCCCATAGCTTTACATCTACCACGCTCGGATCAGGAGTAGGAGTATCCACATGGTTATCAAAGAATACAACCATCATTTCATTCACCTTTGTCTCATTTTCAGTACCATTTTCAGTATTGGTGGGAGTATTCAAGGATTTGGTCGTTCCTCCTGTTCGGACATTAAGGGACACCCAGGCTTCTCCATCTGTATTGTCGACACCACCGCCATCTCCGCCGCCATCCGGCAAACTTTCACTACATGCTGCAAACAGTAATGCTGCGCATGCCATCATAAATAGATTTTTCTTCTTCATTTTACTCAAATTTAATTAGTAATTTTTACTCATTTATTTATCTCATTTTATTCTCTATCTCAACTATATTGATTCTTTTCTTTTCCAATTCTTTCAAATTATTTTTAGCCGCTTCCAATCCCGAACGGGCAGCAGTGTTCAAATAATTCTCTGCCGTATCATACTCCTCTTTCAACAGTGCCAATACACCCATCGCATTATCGTATTCCGACTGAACATTTTTTACCGTCAACCGATTCAGATAACGCTCTGCCGCTACCAGATTTCCCTGAGAAAGAGCCGCTGCTGCCGCATTTATATTTGCTACATCATTCTCCGGATACATCCTTACCGCAATTTCAAAAACTTCTACAAATTCTCGGGAACCGACCGGATAACTATTCGCCACCATGAACATTTCATTCAGGCTCAGATTCTGCGGACGTCTTTTGATCACCTCTTTCGCTTCATTCACATCGAAGTTCTTCACGTTATAATTAACTTTACAAACGGCAACACGCAAACCCGGATAAATATTTTTCAGTAAATACTGATAAGGTACACCTCCGCGAAACTGTTTTAACTTCGCCTTTCGCTCGGTATCTATCGAATAAGTATCGATAATAGCCAATATCTCATTCTTATATTCCATATCTCCGGCATCAAGTACTTTCACAAGGCCCTCCCAGTTTTCACCACCAAAAACAGTACGATACTGATCTTGTGAAAAATCATACCGGGATAGCAGATAATCGCGTAAAGCCATAGCACGCCCTTCCGATAAACGTTTATTGTTCGCCAAAGAACCTTCCGGAGAAGCATAACCGATAATATCCAACCCTTTTACTTCGATACTCGGATCGGATTTCAATTCATCGATCATTGAACGGATCTTTGCCAGTTCCTGCGGATTGTTCATATATTCGGGACGAATATTCGTTTTATTCACCTCGAAATCCAGAAAACTTTCCACTTGTATGTCACGACGTTTGATATCTTCCACCACAGGTTTGATAAAAGCCATGTGAGGCACAACGACATAAGGTTCCGGTATATGCTCCAATGCAACCTTATCGGCAACCGGCTCCACATTCATTAATAATGTTTCTCCGCAACCGCATTCATCCCGTTTCACGTCCAGATGAGCATCTGCCATCCACGGCTCATAAAGCAAAGCATACCGGTACTGAATCGTTTTGTCGGTCCGCTTATTTAGACGTTCAACCAGATAAGGTTTTTCATACACAGCTTTCTCTCTGGCGCTCATCAGGGAGAGGGTACGTTCATACACACGATATTCATCCTTTCCTTTCATTGTGACTTTCGGTAAACTATACATCTTTTCTGTAGAAGTCAGTTGCGGAATAAAATCTACACCACGGGTAGATTTCACTTTCACACCGTCCAACACGATCTCCATATGGATATAAAGAGAATCGCCAACTTGTTCCAGTTGTACCGGATTCACAGTTATAGCCCCTTCATAAGAACGCGATTGTCCCATTACCGGAAAACAGCCCAGGTATAAAACAGCCATTACGCATATGATGAATTGTATATTTCTTCTCATTCTCATTTTATTATTTAATCAGATAAATAAATGATATACTCGCTTTTGTCGGTCCGAAATAATTTCGTCCCGTATCTTTCAGTTTGGAACCGCACTCCGCACAAGGATATTTCTCATATTCGATACGTGCATATCCCAATCCGACAGAAGCTTCAATACTCCAACGTTTTTTCAATATCCAGGAATGGCCGATCGACAATCCTCCACCATATAAATGTCCCTGATACCGGTTTTTCTGCATGTTATCACTAAATAGTCCCGGAAGATTTCCAACATTAAAGTCTGCATAATGTGCATGTAATCCGACAAATGTCCGGTTGAAACGCTCACAGAACCAATAACGCACTTCCGGTTGTATTCCCCAATGACGTAAACGTCTGCCGTTATCCGGTTTCCAGGGATTATAATTGACCGGAACATCCAACGTCCATTTAGGAGCCAGCCCTATTTCCAGGCCAAGATTCATGGTTGTTGTCAGATCGTACAACAGATTACTCTTGACCGCAACCTTCTGCGCTTTACTCCCGGGAACAAAATAACCGAGCATCAATAATATAAGTATAAATACTTTTTTCATCTATATGACTTTTTATTTACTAATTACCCAATTGAGCAATATCTATTTTTATACGTTGTGTAAAACTTCCTGTTGAAGAAGAACTACTTATTGTCGTAAGATTTACCACTCCCCTTCTTGCCGTACCGGAGGAATTGGGTTCCACCTCTACAAATATCTTTCCATCATCCACCGTTATATTGGTAGTATCATTACGCGACACCATAGATGAAGGACGCAGTTTGATCCAATTTTTAGTGGACGTTGCATCATCGAGAGAAGCAGAAAGACAATAATAGTTTATTGTTCTACCCGAATAACTCTCTCCTGAAGGTATATATCCAAGAACTTCCCCACCTGAAGGGACCGCACTTCTTTGTTTTATTTCTACGACTTTCTCCAGATTGCCTAAATTAAGCGTAACACGAGCCTGATCTGCCAGTCCATTTGAAATAGAAGCCTTCGCTGTCGTTTTTCGTGGATTGGTAGATTCTACAATAGGTATTATTCCATCACTTGGCGAGGTTAACCTAAACAGAGCCGACGAGATATTGCCGCTTATTGTTTTGGAGTTGGAGAAATTTATTGTACAGTTAGTTATAAAATCGAATATATTATATTCAACTGCACTACTGGTATAAGCTATAAAAACAGAATTACTCACTCCAAGGTAGTAAGAATCGTTAGCCACTATTTCATGTGTATCACTGTCATCCACCAGCAACTCGGTTTTCAGGTTCACATTAGACGCACCTGAAAGCTTAGCATCAGCAATCGTTTCATACCCCGCCCCTGATACTTGCTTAATCTGAAATATATAGGCATAATTACGTAACAGATTTTTCGGATTAAATTGGTCATACATATTAATCATCGACATCTTATAGTAATAATCTTTTCCTTCGTATTCTCCCTGAATAATCATATATGTATCATTCTCTCTTGAATTCGTTTCATAGAAATAAACCGGCTTCCCATTTGTATTCTCTCCTGCCGCATCGATCAGATTGGACGAATAAGAAGCATCCTTTCTATACTCCGTCAGATTGGTTACACTACTCATTATGTTTGTACTCAAATTGTGCAACTGCCCCTGCCGAGGGACATTACCGACCGATGTTATTCCTTTGAATTTAAAATTACCAGCCTCGTTAAAAATAAGAACATGCCCTACCACACGCGTCATTCGCAACGGAGTATCATCCGAATTCGCTATTTTGGTTGTATTATCTATATTCGTCAAACCTTGTAGCAAATAACTCATTGGAATCGTTTCACCGTTATCATACGGCATATATTTTCCATCCGAAGGAGTAAAGAGATCAGTCTTCAGATTATTACAGACAACCGATAATTTATCTCCGACAGCCAGACCAGCGGGAAAATCCACAAAATTATACACTTGTGAACCGTAGTAATATTTCTGCTTTGAATTAGCCAATATCAATATCTGATAACTGGCACCATCGGTTTGTTCTGTCAACAAGACATACCTCTTCCCTGTCCCGATCATTTCAAAAGCCTGCACAGCCTCTACGAAAGTGGCATTGTTGTCATTTCCTCTGAAAACCAGTACCCAGGGCTGCATTCCGACACTCCATTCATCCGCCGCTCTAGTCGTAGGAAGATTATGAGAGTCAGCACGATTAAAAATTTCAATTCTCACCTTGCCATCAGAGGGCTCATCAGGACCTGGCAGATCCGAGATAAGCACCTCATGGTTACAAGCCGACATAAACATGAGTATGAAAAAACAGCTTAACCTAATTATATTATATATCAACTTTCTCTTCATTTTTTTACACACCGAATTGTATTCCCAAACAAATGACTGGTAGATATGGGTTTTGTCGCATCATAATTGAATTCAAAATTCCACATATTACCATAAGGATTACCATTCTGTACTCCAGTGGATGTATCCGTCCACCCCGGAGCAACAGAAGAGGCCCAATAATATCCGGTTTCACCAGCATATTCCAAGCTGCCATCCAGATACCATCTTCTCCCTGCCGACGGCAAGAACAAAGAAGCTTTGGTACTTGCATTGAAAAACAATGTACCGAGATAAGCAGCTTCCGTATTATCCAAACTAACCCCTTTATATTTTTTAGACGATCCGGCAGGTGCACTACCTGTGGACGGGTCTCTGCTATCTCCCACAACCATATTCCTCTCCATAACAGGACGCCTGTCAAAAAAGCCATCCGCATAACATCCGTATAAGAGTTCTGCAAGAACACCAGGAGTATACAGTACCGGCTTATTAGCCGATTCAAATGGTTGATTTACTGTGTTCCATGACGCATCACCTTTCATGGGAGACGTGAACAAAGACATTCTCCAATCCGACATATAAACCTGAGCATCCGTACTATTTACTGCCCTTCGATCCAACGGACCGTCTGTCGGGCGGTAATACCCGGGAGGACATACTTCATAATACTCCTCATATTTCACACCCGACGTTGCTCTCCAGTAAGAGAAAGCCGACAACTGGATAAAATATTGATTCCCTGGCCAACCTGTGACACTCCAGGGGGAAACACTACCCAGATTCTTATTAGTCGGATGATATGCACGACGTCCCATAACTGCATTAGCTATCGGTAATCCCCATTGAAAATGAGCTCCGGCCTGAGTCGGATATTTTACAAAATCGACTTCAGTAGCAAGATTACTATAATTCATCTCATAATACTTCAAAGTCGTATTCGGGGTATTTTTAAAAGTACTCACCGTCAAATTATACGGAGAGAATTTAGCTCCGTAACTGGAAGTTCCGGACTGTCCCCCGCCTCTCATCAGATAATCAGGCTCTTCACCCTGGCGAATATATAATTGGGCTGTATAAGTAGCATTACCATGAGCATAAGTGACATTCACTACCCCATATCTCGGAGCACTTCCTTCGGCTCTTGTTTCTGCCATGCCAATCCGGAAATAAATACGTCCTCTCCCTTTCACGGAGGTACCACTTTCCCCCTGATATTGATTAGGTGTAACCGGATATTTTTCCGGATCACCAGGATTGTCAGTTCCTATATAAGGGTCAAAACTGGGAGTTGTACTTAATACTATAAAATCCCGGCCCCCGTTTGCTTCATCCACTTCTGCCGTCCAGGCATCCGCCACCCCCCATCTGTTTCCACTGATTACTCTTTCACCTTTTTCACTATTTCTGAAAAAAGCACCTATATAAGAATCATAGCCTTCAGCCTTTGATCCGAAGTCAAAGCGCACTCCATTTTGATTTACAGTGACATCAATCGTCTTTTTTATAAGATTTGTTTTACTCCAATAATCATCCGTACCTACCAATGTGAGTGTATAGGTCTTTGTTCCCGCCACATTGGGTTGGTCCAGTAAAATATCCATATAACCATCTCCCGTCGCAGGATTATAATTGAATCTTTCATTTTTATTCAAATTACTATTATCAGACCTGTAAGACAAGACATTAAAGACCTGGCTGGTTTGTAATTCAGCACCGGTACTCCGATCCACGACTTTTTCATCCACAAATACATACGGCATATTCGATTTAAACGAAATTCGTGCTCCGTTAAAATCAGTAATATTCACCTTTGTATCCGAAACATTCAATATTCTATTCCCTGGTATCTCCCAACCGATCCAATCATAATTCCAGTCAGACGCTATGATATTCACCAGTAAAAAATCCTTTATAGTTCCAGTAAAATCCAATTTCGTATTTTTCGGCAAACTATAATTTGCATCCGGTTCCGAACTAATAGCCAATCTACATGACGGGTTATACCTCGTTTCCATATTCAATGTGAAAATAACAGCTTTCGACTCATCGGTTGAAGAAGCTGGCTCATTGGCAGGTAAAATGATACGAGAAATTTTCTTAGCCCATGTAACACCGGCAATCGTCGTATCTGAAAAATAACTTGCATCGGAAGTCCTTAGCAATTGGCGGGTCACACTTCGTTCAATAGTACCTGTATAATTATCTGTCAGAGCGACCTTATCAGGTATATTACTGAATGTAACGCCTTTAAATTCTGTTTCAAAATCATCAGCTGCCTTCAGTAACACGTCAACACGAACTCCCATTCTGTTCAACTTCAGTTTCAATTCGGAGACTATCGTACCACCACTCAATTCCGCTCCTGCCCCTTTGGTCAAAACCTTAACATATTCGATTTCCTGCATCATAGGAATATTCTTATTCGAGGCAAAAGCATTTGCCGGATAAGCAATATTGTCTAAGTTGCTATATGAAGTAATCGCATCCAAAGCAGATGAAATCAAAGACTCCGTCGGTTCATTTGCCAAAAATACAAAACGATAAGTTCCCGGATCAATAGGATGTTCTACCGTGTTATTCACTAACTGTCCTGCAGAGTACAGGACATTGGATATACATAAATTTGTCACATGGTCAAAAGCCAGGACACGAAAAGAACTTACATAATAATCCTCTGCAGTACCCGGGTGAGTACCACTTAGTCCGAGTCCACTGATCGACAGATAAGAACTTTTTGTACTTTTATTAATGACTGTTTCATCTACACAAGATGAAAAAGCAATCAAAAATAAGAGACAAACCAAATTTATGTATGTGCCGCATTTATCCAACATCATCTAATAAGCCTTTTTTGATCTCCCATGAGATTTTGTAAAATTCTAGTGCTATTGGCTCTTACTCTATAAAAACTATCGACTCTAAAGTTATATCCCATCATTAACGACCACTATTTATTTTGGCGTAACTTTAAGCATATAAATTATCCCAAAAACACTCTTTCTATATCATTACAAAGATCGTAAATGTCAAATAAATCATTGCGCGATAACCGTTTCTGATATCATACACGCATTATACAATATATCTCCTATTTCACAACACCCCCACGGGCATTTTACATTTTCCGCAACTTTCTCGACATTTTAACTATATACACATGCTAACCATACATAATTCAACGGCTTTCGCATGAAAAAAGCAAGTGATCATCCAAAAAGAAGATTTATAGTAAAGGCTCGGGTTCCTGCTAATTCAAAATACCTATACGCAGGTTTTTAGAAAATAATCATGTACCTTTGCATCCAAAATAAAATCAGAATATATAGAAGTAAGAATATGGTTATTGAACAGCAGATCACCGGTGCGATCATTGCCGGAATTAAAGAACTGTACGGCGCCGAAGTTTCAGAGGCCCAGATTCAGTTACAGAAGACAAAAAAAGAGTTTAAAGGACATCTTACCCTGGTTGTATTTCCTTTTCTTCGTACATCCAAGAAATCACCGGAACAGACAGCCCAGGAAATCGGCGAGTATTTGCTGAAAAATGAACCGGCTGTATCTGAGTTCAACGTAATCAAAGGTTTTCTGAACCTGACCGTTGCCGGTCCTTGCTGGATCGACCTGTTGAATACGGTCAATGCACAACCATCTTACGGGATCATACCTGTTACGGAACAATCTCCGTTGGTGATGATCGAATATTCTTCTCCTAACACAAACAAACCTCTGCATCTCGGTCACGTACGTAACAATTTGCTTGGCTACAGTTTGTCAGAGATCATGAAGGCAAACGGGAACAAAGTCGTTAAAACGAATATTGTAAACGACCGTGGTATTCATATCTGCAAATCGATGCTCGCCTGGCAGAAATGGGGTGAGGGCGTTACTCCTGAATCATCCGGCAAAAAAGGCGACCACCTGATCGGTGATTTCTATGTATTATTCGACAAGCATTATAAACAGGAACTGAAAGACCTGGAAGCAAAGGGCCTGACTAAAGAAGAAGCTGAAGCTCAATCTACGCTTATGGCTGAAGCACGTGAAATGCTTCGTAAATGGGAAGCCGGCGATGCCGAAGTCCGCGCATTATGGGAAAAGATGAATAATTGGGTTTACGCCGGTTTTGATGAAACCTATAAAATGATGGGGGTAAACTTCGACAAAATATACTACGAATCACAAACTTACCTGGAAGGAAAAGGCAAAGTAATGGAAGGTCTTGAAAAGGGAATTTTCTACCGCCGTGAAGATGGTTCGGTATGGGCAGACCTGACAAAAGACGGGCTGGATGAAAAGCTGCTACTCCGTGCCGACGGTACTTCCGTATATATGACACAGGATATCGGTACAGCCAAACTGCGTTTCGACGATTACCCGATCAACAAAATGATCTATGTCGTAGGAAACGAACAAAATTATCATTTCCAGGTATTATCCATCCTGCTCGATAAGTTAGGTTTCGAATTCGGTAAAGGCTTGGTGCACTTCTCCTACGGAATGGTAGAACTCCCGGAAGGAAAAATGAAGAGCCGTGAAGGTACTGTTGTCGATGCTGACGACCTGATGGAAGAAATGATCGGCACGGCTCACGAAATATCTCAGGAACTGGGAAAACTGGATGAAATGACTCCGGATGAAGCGAATAATATTTCCCGCATCGTAGGATTAGGTTCACTGAAATATTTTATTCTGAAAGTCGACCCTCGTAAGAATATGACCTTCAACCCGAAAGAATCTATCGACTTTAACGGAAATACCGGTCCGTTCATTCAGTACACATACGCCCGTATCCGTTCCGTTTTGCGCAAAGCTGCCGAACAAGGAATTGTTCTTCCCGAACAATTGCCGGCTAGCACCCCCATTTCGGAGAAAGAGGAAGGGTTGATCCAGATGATCGCCGATTATGCAGTGACAGTGAAAGAAGCAGGTAAAGAATACAGCCCGGCTTATATCGCCAACTACATTTACGACCTGGTGAAAGAATACAACCAGTTCTACCATGATTTTTCTATCCTACGTGAAGAAAATCAGGAGATCAAACAATTCCGCCTTGTATTGTCAGCAAACGTAGCCAAGATCGTAAAATCTGGTATGTCGTTGCTGGGTATCGAAGTTCCGGAAAGAATGTAATCAGATCAATACATATATAATATAAAAAAACTCCTGCTGAGAAATCAACAGGAGTTTTTTTATGATCTATCGGATTATGCTTTTTTCTTTGTCGTTCGTTTCTTCGTTGCCGCAGGCTTTTCTGCAGCTTCGGTAACGATTTTCATACATTCTTCATAAGTCAGTTTCTCCGGATTCGTAACTGTCTTCGGTATCCGGTAATTGGCTTTCTTATAAGTAATGTAAGGACCATAACGGCCATTTAATATTTCCAGTTCAGGATCTTCCTCAAACTTCTTCAGAAAACGTTGTTCATCTTTCTTACGCTTTTCATCAATCAACTCAATCGCTTCCTCGGCCGTAATGGAAAGCGGATTCATATCCTTCGGTATAGAAACAAATTTCCCGTCATGGCGAATAAACGGTCCGAAACGACCGATAGCGGCTACCATATCTTTACCTTCATATTCGCCGATCGTGCGAGGCAAATCGAACAATTTCAATGCTTCTTCCAGCGTGATCGTTTCGATAGACTGGCCTTTCATCAATGTTGCGAACTGGGGTTTAGGAGCCTCTTTGTCATCCGGATGAGCCTGACCAATCTGTACAACCGGACCATACCGGCCGATTTTTACAAACACCGGATTACCGCTCTTAGGATCTACGCCCAGCTGACGTTCACCGACCTTATGCTCTGTTTTCACGGCGGCAGTTTCTTCTACGATCGGGTGGAATAACTTATAAAACTTATCGATCGCTTCTGTCCAGACCATATCTCCTTCAGCAACGGCATCAAATTCCTTTTCCACACTGGCTGTAAAATTATAATCCAGTACATCCGGGAAATAAGACATCAGAAAATCGTTCACAACCGTACCGATATCAGTAGGCATCAGCTTGTTACGGTCTGCACCGACAATTTCTTTCTTATCGACTTCCTTGATCTTATCTTTTGCAAGGGTGATCACGCTATAAACACGTTCCACACCATCTTTATCGCCTTTGATCACATATTCGCGATTCTGTATCGTCTGAATGGTAGGAGCATACGTAGAAGGACGACCGATACCCAGTTCTTCCAGACGGCGCACCAGACTGGCTTCCGTATAACGCGGCGGACGCTGAGTAAAACGTTCCGTTGCTACGATATCGTTCAACGACAATACTTCATGCAATTCTACCGGCGGCAACAGACCATTCTCCTGTTCCTTTTCGTTTTCATCATCGTAGCTTTCACGGTATACCTGAAGGAAACCGTCGAATGTGATCACCTCACCTACAGCTACAAACTTTTCTTTCTTATTATTGATACAAACGGAAATCGTCGTACGTTCCAGTTCGGCATCCGCCATCTGTGACGCAATTGTCCGTTTGCGGATCAATTCATATAATTTCTTTTCCTGCGCCGATCCGCTGATCTCCGTATTACTTATATAGGTAGGACGGATAGCTTCGTGCGCTTCCTGCGCCCCTTTGCTCTTCGTATGATACTGGCGGAATTTATAATATTTCTCTCCATAAGTTTCCAGGATAGCCTCTTTGGACGTTCCTAACGCCAGGTCACTTAAATTCACCGAGTCGGTACGCATATAAGTGATCAACCCGGATTCATACAGACGTTGTGCGATCATCATGGTCTGTGACACAGAGTATCCCAACTTACGGGCAGCTTCCTGCTGTAATGTTGAAGTAGTGAAAGGAGGTGCAGGTGATTTCTTTACTGGTTTCTTTGTGATCTCGTCGATACTAAAAGAGGCAGATTTGCAGGATTCCAAAAATTCCATTACCTCTTTTTTATCTTTCAGGCGCTTGCTCAGCTCCGCTTTCAGGATCGTTGTCCCGTCAGGAAGCGTAAAATTAGCTATGATACGATAGGCTGCTTCCGAGACAAACTCATTGATCTCACGCTCACGTTCTACGATCAGGCGGACAGCAACCGACTGTACACGACCGGCAGACAGTGCTGGTTTCACTTTCCTCCATAGAATAGGAGAAAGTTCAAAACCCACGATACGGTCCAATACACGACGTGCCTGCTGTGCATTCACCAGGTCGATATTGATATCACGCGGCGTTTCGATAGCATGCAAAATAGCATTCTTGGTAATTTCGTGGAAAACAATACGTTTAGTATTTTCCGGTTTTAATCCCAGAACTTCGTACAGATGCCAGGATATAGCTTCTCCTTCGCGGTCCTCATCGGATGCCAGCCATACCTGTTCGGCAGCCTTCGCTTCGGATTTCAATTCGGAAACCAACTTCTTCTTATCAGCCGGAATCACGTACTGCGGAGCATAATTGTGCTCGATATCGATACTAAATTCTTTTGTTTTCAAATCGCGGATATGACCGTAACTCGACATAACCTTAAAATCTTTCCCGAGGAATTTTTCTATGGTTTTTGCCTTGGCAGGTGACTCCACTATTACCAGATTCTTTTGCATAATCACTTTTCACTTTTTAGAAATCGAGTGCAAACTTACATAAATAATTAACGTAACCGTACATCAGTAACAAAAAAACAGTTTTTTAAACCGTGATTATTATGTATGTAAGCACTTCAGAATTATCTTTGTCCACAAAATATCACATTATTTCAATATGGAAACAATCAGACAACTTATCAACGATAATAAAACAGAAGAAGCCTTGCGTTTGTTGGATGAATACATAAAAAAAAATGCCTCAGACGATGAAGCATTTTACCTGCGTGGAAATGTATATCGTAAAATGGGCGATATCCGGCAGGCACTAAATAATTACCTGACAGCCATGGAACTGAATCCCGACAGTCCGGCACAAACGGCCTACAATGCCCAGATCAAAATATTAGATTTTTATAACAAAGATATGTATAATCATTAACTGCTCTGCCCATATATAAGAGTGTTTTATTGAATCTTTTCCTGCAACTCTTTCAATAGCTGGATATCTTTTGTCCGTATTTTACCGCTACGATCAGGTGGACAATTCAGGATAAGGATATTATCATTCTTTGTACACTGATGGTACAGTTTTGCCAACTCGTCAACTGGTTTATACTTTTTGTCGGTCGTATTATAGAACCAACGTTCGCTGATACAAATGGTCGATTCCCACGGCATATAATACTCTTTTCCTTCATGAGTAAAGACTTTCGGATCATTATCAGCAGGTAGATAGGGATCTCCCAGACGGAAATCACTCGGGAAGTAACGGATCGGATAACCATCCTGCTGGTTTTCCGGCAATACAGGATGAGCATCAGGATTATCCGGCAAGCCGATCGTCCAGTTTATACCGATCTGGCAATCCGGCTGTCTCGATTTTATCGTCTGATAAATCTCTTTCACCGGCCAACGGTAATTCTCTTTTTCCCAACCTCCGTCAAACCAGAACTCTACAATATTGGTATGCGGCTGCACAATATCGATCAATTCATCTAATTGGCGAAGCATGTATTCATTATAGGCGGCGTCTTTACCAGGATCTTTCACATCTGCATTCACCTTACGGTCCCATAAAGAATAGTACAGTCCCAGACCGATATCATATTTCTTACAGGATTTTGCTATCGATTCAATTACATTTGTGGTATTACCCGAACTCGCTACATCATATTCCGTATATTTACTATCCCACAGACAGAATCCTTCATGGTGTTTTGCCGTAAGAATGACATATTTCATGCCGGCCTCCTTTGCCGCCCTGATCCATTGATCGGTATCGACAGTCGTTGGCCGATAAGAAGAAGCCGGCTTGGAACCATCCGTCCATTCCTGATCCTGGAATGTATTCAGTCCGAAATGGATGAACATCCCATATTTACGGGCAATCTGTTTTTGCTGTGCCGGACTGGGTCGATGGGAAGGGACTGGTAAGATCTGTTCCTGCCCCCAGGCTAAATGCAAAAATAAAGTCAAAAATAAACAAGTTACAAAGAATTGTTTCATGGTGATATTCAATTTAATAATACAAAAATAAGATTCCTTTTTCTATATAATTAGTCAGTTTACGATCTATTCTTTGCTAAATCCGATTTTTAAGCATCATAAAGCCGGGAACAATAGTTTTTACCTGTTTTTGATGCAACAACAGAATATTTACATAACTTTGATGCAGAAAAACAAGGATGATACAAATATCTCTTATGGACACTGCCACAACAACCTACAATATACTATTTCGCAAGTATTATCCCGGATTGCTCTTCTACGCAACCCGCTTTCTACCTGAAAGTGAAGCTGAAGATATAGTACAGGATACATTTCTCGAATTGTGGAAACGAAAAGATAGTATTGAAATAGGAGATCAAATCCAGGCATTTTTATATCGTATCACCTATACTAAATGCCTCAACGCCATAAAACACAAACAAGTAGAAAACGAGTATTCGGCAACCGCCATTGAATTTTATCTGAAAAAGATTGAATTTTATGACCCCGCACAAAACGAAACCATACAACACATGGAAAACAGAGAATTGCAAGTTGAAGTATACAATGCTATCAATGAGTTACCCGACAAATGCAGGGAGATATTCAAGCTCAGTTACCTGCATGACCTTAAAAATAAAGAGATAGCCGAAACTCTCGACATATCTTTACGTACAGTTGAAGCCCATATGTATAAAGCTTTAAAATATCTGCGGGTCCGATTAAAGTATCTGCTTTTCTTATTATTCTTACTTTTGTTGAAATAAGAGTAAGTGTTTTTACTAGGTAAATTGTTTTATTTGATACAAGGAAGAACAAATATGAATGAGTTAGACGAAAACTTAATATTAAAATACTTACAAAATGAATGTTCGGATACAGATCTGAAACAACTAAACGAGTGGCTTGCCCAGTCAGAGGAAAATCCACGTAAACTTTTCACGTTGGAAGAAGCTTTCAACGCCCGGAAAAAAGAGCGTTTTTCCAGCGACATTTATATAGCCGGTGCAGAAAAAAAGCTAAACAGAAAAATAGAAGAATACGAAACACAACAAAAGAAAAAACAATATCCTTTCAGAATAGCAAAATATGCAGCCGCTATTGCTGTTCTTATTATCTGCGGAGCCGGATTAATCCGATTCTTCCAATCCGGATTCACTGCTGAGGAACTGATTGTCTCTGTTTCTGCTGACCAACCCGTAAAAGAGATAGAACTTCCGGATGGGACTAAAGTCTGGATCAACAAAAATTCTCAACTTAAATATCCTGCACATTTTGCTGATGATAAAAGAACGATCTCACTGGTTGGAGAAGCCTATTTTGAAGTAACCAAAGACCCGGAACGTCCCTTCCTCGTAACAACGGAAGCTCTCGTCGTACGGGTCATCGGCACAAAATTCAATCTGAAATATGATATGGATACCCCGACGGCAGAAGCTGCATTAATAGAAGGAGAGATTGAAGTAAAAGGGAAAAATGACGAGGGACAGATCGTTTTGTCACCTGGTCAAAAAGCGGTATTGAACAAAAATACAAAATACTTAAAGGTTATACAGGATGATACAAAACTCGATGCTGTATGGCATAACGACCTGATACCTTTTGATAAAGCCAATATCATAGAAATAGCAAAGGTACTCGAACGCTTCTATGATGTAGAGATAATAATTTTACCAGGAACTGATAACAATAATACCTATTCAGGAACTATCCCCCAAAAAGACGATATCGAATCGACATTGAATTCTTTAAACAATGTCATTCCTATCAAATATAAAATCACAGATAAAAAAGTATTTATCCAACAGACCGAATAACAACTAATATTCAAGTCATTACACAAAAGGGAAGCCACTATTTCATCCTTTTAGGGGAAAAAATAAAAAAATCAGAAAAAGAGAGTAAGTGTTTTTATTTACCTGGTTGTTTTATTGATGTTGCAACAATAAAACATAAGGAAATCACATTTTACTAACTTAATAATATCAATAGATTTTATGAGAAGCACGCGTCTATTTCAAAGGCCAGGCTTAGTGAAGGCATTACTAATTGCCATTCTATGCTGTTCCACCCATCAGTGGGCAACCTCACAGATTAATATATCTACTCCGAAAGCCACACTCGGACAGGTTATTAATCAAATCAAATCTCAGACAAAGTACCAATTCTTTTATGACGACAGATTATCCGGCATATCGGTCGACGCCGTCGATGTAAAAGATGTTTCTCTCAAAGAACTTTTGGATAAAGTACTCAAAGGGAAAAATATAACTTATAAGATAGAAGATAACATTGTCTATCTTTCTTCCAACGATAGAAGCGGTGATGCCTATTCTTCCGAACAGAAAAGAACAGCTACAGGTACTGTCGTCGATGAATCCGGAGAACCGCTTATCGGAGCAACCGTATTAATAAAAGGAACAACCGCCGGAGTCATCACTGATATGGATGGGAAATTCACTCTAACCAATATACCCGGCTCTGCCAAAACATTAGTGATCTCTTACGTAGGTATGAAAACCAAAGAAATTACTATCAGCTCTAAACCGGTAAAGGTAATATTAGAGTCGGATGCTAAAAACCTGGAAGAGGTAGTAGTCGTTGCATTCGGTAAATCCAAGAAGTCAGCTTTCACAGGTTCAGCCGGAGTGGTAAAAGCCGAAAAAATTGTCGAACGACAAGTCAGCAACCCTATTTCAGCCTTGGCGGGAAAAGTAGCCGGTGTACAGATGACCGAAGGAGGCTCACCGACCTCCACTCCGACACTCCGTATCCGTGGTATCAGTTCTATCAATGCCAGTAACGACCCGTTGGTTGTGGTAGATGGCATGCCTTACGATGGCTACTGGTATGATATCAACCCGTCCGATGTCGAATCGATCACTGTATTAAAAGATGCAGCATCCAACGCCTTGTATGGTGCCCGCGGTGCCAATGGAGTCATTATGATCACGACCAAAACAGCCAAAATAGGAAAAGCTACGATCACCTTTGACAGTAAATGGGGAGTCAACACAGATGCCAAAAAAGATTACGATTACATCAAAAAACCGGGAGAATATTACGAAGCTTATTATCTCGGATTATATAACTATTACAAACGAGCAAAGGGATTGAGCGCTTACGACGCACACCTCCAGGCAAATAATACAATGGGGCTCGAAGGTAATGAAGGAGGACTTGCGTACATTATATATAATGTACCCGACGGACAATACCTCATCGGAGAAAATGGAAAACTAAACCCCAACGCCACATTAGGGAATATCGTCAATTATAACGGTAAAGAATATTTACTTACTCCGGATAGCTGGAAAGACGAAGGACTCCGTAACGGACTTCGCCAGGAATATAACCTGAATCTTAGCGGAGGAACGGAAAAATTCCAGTTTTATGGAAGTTTAGGCTATATGAAAAACGAAGGAATCTGCTATGGTTCTGACCTGACACGTTACTCTTCTCGTATGAAAGCGGATTATCAGGCATTGGATTGGTTAAAAGTAGGTGGAAACATGACTTATACACATACCGAAACAAACGGTTTAAGCGGAGCCTTCGGAGTAGCCCACGGTATAGCACCTATCTATCCGGTCTATGTACGGGACGGACAAGGGAATATTATGACCGATAAGAATGGTAAAGTGTATGATTATGGCGATGGTGTCAATGCCGGCCTCACCCGTCCTACTTATAAAAAATCCAATGCCATACAGAGCGATTTGCTGGATGTCAGTTATAATAACAGCAATTCGTTCAATGTACAAGGATATGCGGATATTTCTTTTCTGAAAGATTTTAAACTTACACTGAATGCTAGTGTATTTGATACGGAAAACCGTTCTTCATCTGTGGGCAATTCCTTCTACGGTTACAACACCTCTTTGGGAGGATCAGTATCAATATCCCATTACCGCACCTACACCCTTAATTTCCAGCAACTCCTGAACTACAATAAAACAATCGATGCACATTCACTCTCCGTATTATTAGGACATGAGTATTATAAATTTGTACAGACAACGCTTACGGGAGCCAAAAGGAATATGTTCTCCTATTTTGGAAATCATGAACTTGCCGGAGCTATCGTAAAAAATGATATGAACAGTTACGACTCGAGATCCAATACGGAAGGTTACTTTTTCAGAGTTCAATATGATTACGATACAAAATACTTTTTATCCGGTTCTTTCCGGCGTGACGGTTCCTCTAAATTCCATCCGGACCATCGCTGGGGTAATTTCTGGTCATTGGGTGGAGCCTGGATCATAAATAAAGAGAACTGGTATAATGTTGATTGGCTAAATATGCTGAAAGCAAAAATGTCATACGGAGAACAAGGGAACGATGGTATTGGCAATTACCTATATACAGATTATTATTATATCGGTAGTATAGATAATGAGATATCATTGACCTTTGCCAATAAAGGAAATAAAAAGATAACCTGGGAAACAAACGGCAACTTTAATGTCGGAGTTGAATTTGAGTTATTCAAAAGCCGCCTTAGCGGTAGTATAGAGTATTTCCGCCGGAAAACAAATGATATGTTATTCTATTTCTCCGTTCCAGTATCATTGGGATACAGCGGATATTGGGACAATGTTGGTGATATGGTCAACAACGGTTTGGAGATAGACCTGAACACGACCATCCTTAATACCAAGAAATTTAAATGGGATGTAAATCTGAACATGACTTATTATAAAAATAAAGTCACCTATCTTCCCGAAGATAAAAAGTCGACCACTATGGATGGATACCCCGGTTATATTAGTGGTGAAAAATACATTGCCGAAGGTCTGCCGCTCAACACATGGCGTCTGAAAAAATATGCCGGAGTATCGAACGATGGAATTCCCATGTGGTATTATGATAACGAAAATGGGGAAAGACAAACAACAACTAATTATGATGAAGCGGACTATTATCTCTGTGGCAATGCCATGCCGAAAGTATATGGTGGTTTTGGAACAACCTTGTCATATGCGGGTATTGATCTGAATGTAAACTTTGCCTACTCCATCGGCGGGAAATCGTATGATTCAGGTTATTCCGGTCTGATGACAGCCCCATATGCCGATGCAACAGGGAAAAACATTCATAAGGATGCTCTCAAAGGTTGGTCGGAAACCAATCCCACCTCCGATATTCCACGCTGGCAATACGGAGATTTATATACAGCTGCCGGTTCCGACCGTTGGCTAACCAATGCAAGTACCCTGACACTCCAGAACATCAACCTGGGCTATACACTTCCGACACGCCTCACTAAAGCATTACTGATCAATAAAGTACGTCTTTATATGGCCTGCGATAATGTATTCTACTGGTCTAAGCGAAAAGGATTCGATCCTCGCACCAGCTTTGATGGTAGCACATCCGCTGGTGATTATTCTCAAATGCGTACAATATCCGGAGGTATCAATATTCAATTCTAAACTTTAAAATAAAGAAACAATGAAGAAGTTACTCAAAAATATAGTATTCATTTCTCTGGCAAGCATTACATTTAGCAGTTGTCTGGAGGAAACATTCCCAACTGATATTGCCACTTCCGATCAGGTCAGTGTATCGGAAGAGGCACTGGGCGCTTTATCCAACTCCGTTATTGCCTATATGACGACTTACGACGGGGGAACCAGTGATAATACAAATTTCGGATATGCCGGATTTATGATGTGGCGTGACGTTATGCTTCAGGATATGCCGGTATACAGTACCAGTTACGATTATTTCAATTATGGTTTCGGAACCACGAGTTATCTCGGTGATTATCCAGTGCCTTCAATGTTTTGGACCTATCATTATAACCTGATCAATAATGCCAACCTCCTGATCGGCTCTATCGACCCGGAAACAATGACCGAAACGACAAAAAGTTATTTAGGAAACGCATTGGTTTACCGCGCCATGGCCTACATGGACCTGAGCCGTTATTTTGAATATAAACACACAGGCGTATCCAGCCTCGACAGTAAGGCGGAAGCAAACGGTATTTACGGACTAACAGTACCCCTGATTACAGAAAATACATCGGAAGAGGAAGGCCGTAATAATCCGAGAGTTCCTTTCTATAAAATGTACCGTTTTATCATGAATGACCTGAACAATGCAGAGAAATACCTGTCGAATTTCCAGCGGGAAAAGAAAAACTGGGCTGATCTCAGCGTTGTATACGGAATGAAAGCCAGATTGTGGATGGAACTGGGATCACGATTCGAATTATATCCTGATGACCTGGCAACCCAGATCTCTCACGATAAAGATGCAGAACTGGAAACCTATGCCTCTCTTAATATAAATTCAGCTTCCGACTGTTATGCCAATGCAGCCAGCTATGCCCGCAAAGTGATCGACAAAGGTTATACTCCTGTTGGAGAAGCACAATGGCACGATACTGCGTCAGGTTTCAATACCGTAAATGATGCCTGGATCTTTGCCATCCTTATCGGAGCAAATGACGGACTTAGTTCGTGGAAAGCATTCATATCCCAAATAAGTCCGGAGCAGACTTTTGGAACCACACAATACGGAGCCTACAGAATGATTGGGAAAAGTCTTTTTGACAAGATTCCTGATGCAGACTGGCGGAAAACAAGCTGGATTGCCCCAGACGATGCTGGTAAAAATCCGGTTCCCTCGCAGTATAAAACATTGTTGAGTGATGAACAATGGGCTAATATCCCCGCCTACACCGGTTTCAAATTCCGTCCCAATCAGGGGAATATGGGCAATTATCTTATTGGAAATGTGGTCAACATTCCACTTATGCGGGTAGAGGAAATGTATTTTATCGAAGCGGAAGCCGTGGCTCACACACAAGGTGTACAGACTGGTATATCTTTACTGGAAAATTTCATGAATACATACCGGTATAAAGATGGTTCCTATAAATGTAACAGTTCCAACATGGAATTATTTATCGATGAATTACTGGTCCAGAAACGGATCGAATTCTGGGGAGAAGGTATTCTTGCATTCGACTATAAACGACTGGAAAAACAAATTATCCGGGGATATACAGGAACCAACACTCCTGCTACCCACCGTTATAATTCCATTAAAGGATATGCCGCCCCCTGGATGAATGTCTATATCACCAGCAGTGAATATAAGTACAATCTTAGTATCATAAATAATCCTGATCCTTCGAGTTCCATCGAAGCCTGGGAAGAATAAATCCAATCACATAAAAATAAAACGATATGACAATAACATATATAAAACACACTGCTTATTTGTTGATCAACCTGGCAATATTTTTATTTTCAGCTTGTAGCGAAGACGATAATTATGCACCCGGAACAGCAATTCCGGCAAGTTGTGAGCAAGTTTATTTCTCAAAAGAGAATGCCGCTTCCCTAATGCTCCCTATCGAAGGTAGCCGCAGTGTCACATTAATAGTAGCACGAACAAAAACATCATCTGCTTTGTCAATGCCGATAAACATCCTATCAAAAGATGATAAACTAACGATACCCTCCACCATTGAATTTACAGCAGGTAGTCCAACGACGAAACTGGAAATCACATTATCTTCCGATGCCGAAGCCGGAACGGAATACATTTTCGAACTGGAGCTTACGGGAGACAACATTGATCCTTATACAAAGCTTGATGGATCAGCTAAATTTTTCGGTTCTGTCATGATAGAAAAATGGAATACATTACAAGCCACTTTTTCTTTTGAAGACCTGTATAGTCCATGGGAGGGAGAAATTGAAAATCTGGAAGGTAGCAATAAATATCAAATCAAAGACTTTCTTAAATCTGGGAAAACGGTTGAATTTACTATAGACAAATCGACCGGAGCCATATCTTTTTCCGGAGGATATAACGATGGAACTTATTGGCAATTTTTAGAAAACGACAACTTCATCCCCTGTTATCCTACCGGATCGGATATTTATATCACATCAACTTATATCTATCTGGGTGCAAGTTATTCATACTTGAATCTCAACAAGAAATCAGGTCGCATATACCACTGGAACAACTACAGCGATAATTCAAGCAACTGGAATGCGCTTAATATAAGCTGGAAATAACAGATGTATAGGAGGATTTTTCAAGACTTTATAACTATCAAAAATCCTCCTATCCTTTTAGAAACGCCAACCGATATTGAATTGCAGGACACCGTTACGACTCTTTCCGTCTAGGTCGGAAGCGCTTATCCCAGGCACTCCTACATTTCTGATAGCAGCTGCAAGATTATCTTTATCAATAGTATTCGTCAATCCAATATTATAATTTAATGAAAACATTACCCCCATAGGTGATTGATAGCCGGCACCGATTACAAGCGCAAAATCAAAAGTTTTAAAACAATCACTGAGAGCATCTGTTGAAACAGAAGTTCCAGATTCAGACCCTTTCAATTTAGAAGAGACCTTAAATCCTAGCTGAGGACCTGCAAACAAATTAAATCCTTCATAAACATAACCTTTAAATAAAACAGGTATATTCAAATAATCATTCTTAAACTTAACGCTAACGCCACTCTCTTTACCTTTAGTTCCTTGCATCGAATAAAAGATCCCCGGTTCTATAGCAAAATTATTAGTCATCATCACTTCACCGGAAGCTCCGATATTCAAACCCGGCTTCATACTCCCTCCTGAGTTTGTCATATTGGCAAAGTTCAAACCGATCTTCGGAATAAAATGAAATTCTTGTGCACTTGCCTGAAATGCGACGAAAAGCAACAATAATAAAGCGATCTTTTTCATACTACTAAATTGTTTTAGATATTAAACACAAAATACTATCTCAATAAATTTAAACAATTATATACGTTCCATAAGGCCCGTTTTTACTCATAAACACGGACCAAAGATAAACACTAAAAGCAAAATAAAAACATTTTTACTTTTTTTAATCGTATACAGTATAAACGTTACCTGATCGAAACTATTGCAAAGAAAATAAAGTTTAGCTCACTTTTCTAAAATATTCTTTTCGGTCATTCGTCACCGATATATAGATAGGCTATCCAAACAATTACAATTTTGAATTACAACAAACCGAATGAACGGAATTAGAAATGAATCGTATGAAGACAAAGACAATTTTATCATTTATCGCTACTATATTTTTACAGCTCCTACCTGTATCGGCCCAACAAGTAACCATGTTGGGAGATTCTACATTTGTGACTACCTCATCCTTTCTCCTGGACGAAGTGACCGTAACCGCTAAATCGGTTATCAATAAAGGAGACAGACTGTCGATATTACCTTCCGAGACTCAGCGAAAAGGTTCTACGAACGGAGTTGATCTACTAAATAAAATGCAGTTATCCCGTATTATGGTAGATGTAATATCCGGAGAAATAACCACCCCGGGAAATGGAGAAGTACAATTGAGAGTCAACGGGATACTTGTCACCTATCCCGAAATAGCAGCCTTGAATCCGGAGGATATTGTCCGGATCGAATATCACGACAGCCCGGGAGTGCGTTACGGAAATGCCGCTGTAGTAATAGATTATATAACACGTAAAAAAGAATCGGGAGGCGGCATCCGTGGCGGTGCTTTTCACAGTATCGGAAAAGATCGTACCTCCATAGACGATATGCTTTCCGCAAACTATAATAACGGCAAATCAGAATTTTCAGCTAATGTCCGCTTTATCCAGCGCAAAGGTGACTGGATACGTGAATACGATGAAAAATACCTATTTCCCGATCACGAACTAGAACGAAAGGAAATAGGAGAACCCACACTTTTTAATAAAAAAGTACTGTATTCAAATCTGAATTACAGTCTGCTGGAAAAAGATAAATACATCTTCAATGTACAATTCCGGTATAGCTATAACGATTTTCCCGCCGGATATGAAGATCGTAAAAGCAAGCTCTACTCATCGGGGGTGGACATTCCTCTGTCTATTTACGACCATACGGTAGAAAAAAATCATATCCCGGCTCTCGACCTTTACTTTCACCACAATCTAAAAAGCAACCAGTCATTGATATTTAATCTGGTCGGGACTTATATAGAGACCAAGAATACCCGTATTTATCAGGAAATAAGAGAGAATATCCCTGAGACAGATATATTATCCGATATTTCAGGAAAAAAGTATTCATTGATAGCAGAAGGTATTTATGAAAAAAGAATAGGAAAAAGTCAATTCACCGGAGGTATAAAACATATCCAGTCTTATACGGATAATAAATATACAGGAACAGCAACTACCGATGTAACGATGAATCAAAGCGAAAGTTTCGCCTATGGAGAATACCAACTGAAAACAGGAAAATGGAGTTACATGGCAAACCTGACTCTCTCCCGCTTCTATTATAGCCAACGCAATAATAAGAATGAAAAATATGCCCTGCAACCGTCTCTACGCGTCACTTACAATCCAAATCAGGACCTATCTTTCCGTTACAGTGCAGCTTTGAAGAATAACACTCCCTCTATCGCTTATCTCAACGACGTGGAACAACCCATTGACGTATTACAAGTACGAAGAGGAAATCCCGGCCTGAAATCGTTCCAAAGCATCAATCAATCCTTCAATGCAGGATATAACAAAGGTCTTTTCGGAATAGACGCATTAGTAACCTATAATTATGAGCACAAGCCGATCATGGAATCCATATTCTACGAAGAGGGTAAATTTGTCCGAACATACGATAATCAGAAATCTTTTCAGAACCTAGCTTTTGAAGTAGATTTCCACATAAAACCCTGGAAAGACCACCTCAGTATCTCTGTTATTCCCGGCCTCAACCGCTACATCAGTCACGGCAACAACTATTTACATACCTATACAATGAAATCGCTTCGTGTCAATCTTGACTTTTCATATCGTCACTGGCTCGCCAATTTCGCAACCATTGTTCCTCCAAACCGATATGTTTATGGAGAACAATTGATGAAAGGCGATTTGATGCACACACTCATGGTTGGATATAAAATGTCGGCTTGGTCGGTAATGGCTGGGGTATACAATCCTTTTATCCGTACTTACAGATCTGAAAACGAAAACTGGTCGGCCCTCAATCCTGTAAAATCGGATATTCACAGTAATAATATGGCGAGAACGGTAGTCATTAAATTCAATTTCAATCTCAATTTCGGCAAACAACTGAAGAACATCCGTAAAGCCGTCCAAAACATGGACAACGACCCGAGTATCATATCAGGAAATAAAGACTAACAAAAACGGAGCTGTACCAAAAGGATACAGCTCCGTTTTTCGTTTTATAAGCTTTTAATCCTTACTTCAGCAAGCTACAAGGACAAAGATTATCTTTTTCGATATCTTTGAAGTAGTTGTATGTACCTACTTTGATATCAGCACAAGCAGCTTCATCAGCCACGATGATACCTTTCGGGTGCATCTGTAAAGCAGTGATTGTCCACATCTGATTGATGGAACCTTCAACAGCCTGCTGCAAAGCACGAGCCTTGTTATGACCGTTTACCATGATCAATACTTCTTTAGCATCCAGTACAGTACCTACGCCAACCGTTACAGAAGTTTTCGGTACTTTGTTCACGTCGTTATCGAAGAAACGTGAGTTAGCGATGATCGTGTCTGTAGTCAATGATTTTACACGAGTACGTGAAGACAAAGAAGAACCCGGTTCGTTGAATGCGATATGACCATCAGGACCGATACCACCCAGGAACAGGTCTACACCACCCACAGCCTTCATTTTTGCTTCATAAGCAGCACATTCAGCTTCCAGATCAGGAGCGTTACCATTCAGAATATTTACGTTTTCCGGTTTGATATCCACATGGCTAAAGAAGTTATTCCACATGAAAGAATGATAACTTTCAGGATGATCTTTCGGCAGACCTACATATTCATCCATATTGAAAGTGATGATATTCTGGAAGGAAATAACACCTTGTTTATTCAGCTCGATCAGGTTCTTGTACATTCCCAGCGGAGATGATCCGGTAGGCAATCCCAGTACAAACGGTTTTTCTGCTGTCGGATTCGCTTTCTTAATCTTTGCAGCAACATAATTAGCAGCCCATTTTGAGAGTTGCTCGTAATCAGGTTCAATAATCAGTCTCATAACGTTTGCGTTTTTTTCAGTTGACAGTTGACAGTTGACAAGTGACAGATATAGTCACCCTCCTCCGCGCACCGGAACTGATAGGTTATTAATAGTTTTTTTAGATCCTTTTTTAACAGTCAACTATCACTTGTCAGCCGTCAGCTGTTTCGCCATCGCTTCGCCCAAAGCCCAGCATTCTTCATACTTATCGGCTTTCAAGCCCTGTTTTTGTTCAACAGGAGTACCAACAGTTTCCCATTTCATCTTTTCTCCGAAAGCCGTCAGGCGTTTTACCGCAGCACCGGCCCAGGTAAATGAACCGAAGTAACCATACAAACGGTTCTTCACCTCGCGCATTTCGATCTTGCTCAGAATAGCTTCCACTTCCGGGAACAAACTGTTCGAGTAAGTCGGACTGCCGATGATGATACCTTTATATTTGAATACATCTTTCAATATATAGGATGCAGGACTCTTGCTGACATTATGCAACACAATATTCTTCACGCCATGTGCCGACAGCGATGAAGCGATCGCTTCCGCCATCTGTTCCGTATTACCATACATGCTTCCATAGATAACGACAACACCGTCTTCTCCTTCATAACGGCTCAGACGATCGTATATCTCAACCGCTTTCTTAGCATATTTACGCCATACAGGGCCATGAGTCGAACAGATCGTTTCGATACCCAATACAGAAAGTTTCTGTAAAGCACGCTGTACCGGATTACCGTATTTACCGACAATATTGGAATAATAACGGATCATTTCTTCCCAGTAATGATCCACATTCATTTCCTCATCGATCACACCGCCGTCCAATGTACCGTATGTACCGAAAGCATCGGCAGAGAACAGCAACTTGTCCGTCGAATCGTATGTCACCATCACCTCCGGCCAGTGTACCATCGGAGCCATATAGAAAGAAAGCTGATGACGGCCGATATTCAGCGTATCCCCTTCTTTCACTTCGTAAAGGCCGGACGTTATATTGTGATAGCCGTCCAGCATACCGAATGTCTGCTTATTACCAATGATCTGCACGTCGGGATATTGCTGGCGCAACAGGCGGATACTTCCGGCATGATCGGGTTCCATATGGTTCACGACCAGATAGTCGAGCGTCCGTCCGTCCAGTGCATCTGCTATTTTTTTCAAAAAGATATCAGAGTAGCAAACATCCACCGTATCCACCAATACAGTCTTTTCGTCTACAATCAAATATGAATTATAGGAAACACCATACGGAAGCGGCCACATATTCTCGAAGAGGGCCTTCTGACGGTCGTTAACTCCTACGTAATATACCTTATCTGCTATTTCTTTTAACTTATACATCTCCTTAATTTCGTCTTTTTAATTCTTCGTAATTGTTCGGCTTTCTCGTCAGTGCTCTCCAAACGAACCAGCAACCGGCCAAAACAAACGGAATACTGAGCCACTGGCCCATATTCAGCATCATATTATCTTCAAAAGCTTCCTGATTGTTCTTCAAAAATTCGATGAAGATACGCGATCCGAACACGATGATCATAAAGACCCCGAAAATAAGTCCTTCGCGTTTCCAGGCTTGCTTTTTAAAATAAAGCCACATACATATCCCGAAAGTGACCAGATAACACAGTGCCTCATACAACTGTGTCGGATGGCTGGGTACCGTAAAGATTGGCTCCGCTCCCATTTTCCAGGCATGTAAGTTCTCGATAAAACGGAATCCCCACGGCATATCGGTCGGATGTCCGTATATTTCATGATTCATGAGGTTACCCAGACGGATCATAGCCGCAACCAGCCCGGTCGGAACCACCAGCTTGTCGAATGTCCACAGCATACTTTTATGTGAGACACGTTTGGAATAGAAATAAATGGCGATCACAATACCTAACGTACCGCCATGACTTGCCAGTCCGCCTTCCCAAACCTTGAATATCTCTATCGGATTAGCTAGATAATATCCGGGATCATAAAACAGGCAGTGTCCTAGCCGGGCGCCGACCACAGTTCCTACCATAGTATAAATAAGCAAGGAATCGATCCATGCAGGAGGAAGTTTTTCATTTTTCCACATCCGGCTCACGATGGTGTAACCAATCCAGAAGCCGATGGCAAAAGCAAGTCCATACCAGCGAATTTCGCGTGAACCAATGGAAAAGATGGCGGGGTCAGCCGTCCAGGTAATAAAATCAAGCATATTTTTTATATTAAACTAGTCGTCTGATCAAGTCTTCTCTTTCACCGCAGATCATATCGATCACCGGTAATTCGATCATAGTGTAAGCACCCGGCTTTTGTTTGAAGCTTGCGCGGGCAACGGCAACCAGGATTTGTGCAGTAAGAGCCGGATTGTTGATCTTCATGTCAAATTCAACCAACTGGTTCTGTGTCTTGCCTGATACACCTTTGCGCACCAGATTCACACCATGTCCCATATCCAGCAGGTTATCTACGCATTCCACCTGCATCACATGCGTTTCATCGTGTGCAAAATAATCATCGGCTTTGATAGCAGCAGCCACCTGCTTGAAATCATAACCGTCTTTCACTTCGATATATACCATGCGGCGGTGAACACCTGTACCCATCGGGATCGTCATTGACAAAGCGGCTTTCACACCTTCGACCGCTTTTACAGCAACCGTATGTCCCATACTCATACCCGGTCCGAAGTTTGTATAAGTAATTCCTTTCGGAACCATTGCTTCCAGTAAGGCGCGAACAACAGAGTCGCTTCCCGGATCCCATCCGGCAGAAATAACGGCAACTGTATTATGTGCTTTGGCTACAGCATCCAACGAGCGGCGCAGGTCTACGATACCTCCGTGGATATCGAAGCTATCTACCGTATTGATACCTAATGAAAGAATTTCTTTAGCGAATGATTCAACGCTACGGGTAGGAGTTGCCAAAACGGCAACGTCTACTTTATCTAACTTAGTGATACTGTCAGTCACAGTATAAGCTTTCAGTTCGTCTGGTACGTCATTCGGATTACGACGTACAACACCTGCTACTTCAAAATCGGGAGCAGCTTCCAGGGCCTCTAACACATACTTTCCAATGTTGCCATATCCAACGATGGCGGCTCTAATTTTCTTCATACTTTAGTTTTTACTTTTCAACCAACCGCAAAGTTAATTATTTATGGCGAAAATCCATCCGAAGCTTATAAAGAAAAGTTATGAGGTGATAAATGACCTGTAACGAACGAAAGCTTTACCGCAGACAAGAGGTAGTGCCACCCTAGTGGCACAGTTGTGCCATGCTAGTGGCATTACCTTGTCATCGTAATGGCAATGGTCTGCCATAGTAGTGTCACTACTCCAGCTACGGCATAGTTTAATAGTCAGTCCTTTTTATTTCTTATCGAAGAATGCATCGAAGGCATGTCCCGAAGGCTGGAAATCCACTTGTTTAACAAAGGCACAGGATTCACGCGCACCATGTTCGCGGTCCATCGCACTGTCTTCCCATTCAACCGACAGCGGTCCCTGATAACCGATATCGTTCAGAGCACGGATAATCTCTTCGAAACCGATCCGGCCGCGTCCCATACTGCGGAAATTCCAATAACGGCAGGAATCGCCAAAAGTGGAATGACCTCCGAACACCCCGATCTGTTTCGGGGTATCACTCCAATAAACATCTTTCATATGTACATGGAAGATACGGTCGGAGAACTGATAAATAAAATCGACATAATCGACGCCCTGATAACCCATATGGCTCGGGTCGTAATTGAAACCGAAGGCCGGATGGTTGTTCAATGCTTCGAGCGCCTTACGGGCAGAATACGTATCGAAAGCAATTTCCGTCGGATGAACTTCCAGACCATAACGGATACCCAATTTCTGATACTCGTCCATAATTGGTATGAAACGACGGGCAAAATCGGCATAGCCGTCTTCAATCATCTGATCCGTAACAGGAGGAAAAGAGTAAAGCCAGTGCCAGATAGGACTACCTGTAAATCCGGCAACCACATCAATGCCTAATGCTTTAGCGGCATGAGCCGTTTGTACCATATATTCGGCTGCACGCCGGCGTACGCCTTCAGGTTCTCCATCTCCCCAGATACAATCGGGCAGAACTGCTTTATGTCGCTGGTCGATATTATCGCAGACAGCCTGGCTGATCAGATGGATCGATATACAATAAAGTTTCAGGTCATATTTACCCAGCAGTTCTTTTATGCCGTCGTAATAGGCCTGATCCGTACGACGAACATCCAGATGGTTGGGTAATCCCAGTTCCAATCCGTCATATCCGAACGCTTTCGCTTTTTCACAAACTGTTTCAAGGGGTAAATCTCCCCATTGAAGGGTACATAAAGTTACTGGACGTGCCATTTTCTTTTTAATTTTAAGGTTATTACATTGAGTCTGTTTTCTACAAATCTAGAAAAAGTTCTGCTCATAACCGGCAAGTTCTCTCCTTAATATTTTTTAAATTCCGAAATTAGTATTTCCTTTGTGTAGATTTTATCATTAATAACTCCTTTGCTATGAAAAAGAAAGAATTATGTGCAGTTGCCTGCCTGTTTTGGCTCGCAGGTTGTAATGATCCGGCTTCGGACGAGGTTGAAATTGTAAAGAATTTATTTCCCGTACAATTCAGTGTTCAACTTCAAAAAGAGGTACTTCCGTTCCCTTCTACCCGCAGTATGCCGTCCAACGCGTTCCCTGAACCGACAGTCCCGGATAAAGAAAACCCGGATAAAGAACTAAAGGACTTCTGCTCGACAATCGAATATCTGGTTTATGATAAAAACGACCTGGAGGAACCGGTAAAACACCATATATATAATGTAGAGACCGATAATGATTTCAGTATTGTATATGACACATTGCCTGCCGGTAACTATCAGGTCTACTTTTTAGCTCATCAATCAGAGAAGTCTTCATTTGTGAAAAATACGTTTTCGTTCGACAAGCTATCCGATACTTTCTATGGCACAAAAGTCTTCAATGTGGAAAAGACAGAAGAAACGAATATGGATATTGACCTGGAGCGGATTGTAAGCAGGATAGAGTTTAAGGCTATTGATCCTGTACCGGATGTAATAAAACAATTCGATATTTCGGTAAAAAATTATCCGGCCAAGCTGAATATACTGACCAAAGAAGGACTCGCTTCCTCCGAAGAACAAAGTTTCACTTATTTATTTAAATCAGAAGATAAAGGACAAACCGGAAAGACTCATTCCTTCTACACATTCGTAGCATCCGGCAGCAAAAGAATATCTGCCACACTTACCTCAACCGACATAGACGGACAGGTTATGCGTTGTAGGACAGTGACTGATATTCTACCCATCGCTAATAAAGTAATCCGTTATACCGGCATTCTATATACACCACCCAAACCCGATGACTCGGAAAACACCTTCAATCTGATCATTGGAAACAATGGGGAATGGAGCGAATCGGTGGAAAATGAGTTGCCGGAATAAAGGTTGTAAGGTTCAAAACTTATCAATAATGAGCTATCCCTTTATCAAAGTGACTTAGCCATTACAGGTTTATTTGCCGTCAGTTTTAACTGACGGTTTACAAGTTGCTTCTCTTTATTGGCTTCAGCCACATTTCTCTTTACATAGAGAGACTCTTTAAATGGGACTAAAGTCCAAAGAGATAGAGCATTTACTTATCCGTCGGTTAAAACCGACGGCAAATAGACCTGTAACTATACCAGCCCTATTGATGACTGATGGTTTATAGATGAATAGTTCAAATCTTTCTAAATTTGACATATTTATCCTATCATATATTATACTGATCTGCCTACATTTTAATTTTATTAAAACATAAACTATCTTTGTATCTTCACAAAAGAGAATCGTTATGAAAAAGAAAAGCATATTTAGTCTTATTTTATTACTTACCATCCTTTGCGGATTCAACAGTTGTCAGGATAAACCGTTCGATCCTGTTGATGAAAATCCTGAATATCTGTTGTGTAACGGTTCCGGATGGTATGATGAATATATAGACTCCAACGGTTATCCCTGCACGCAACGCCTCATCTTCTATTCCGATGGTAGCGGCAAAGAAACGATCGTACGCTCTTTCAGCGATTTTCCGGGAGACTTTGAAGAACTTCGCAACTCGTTTTATTGGGAATGGGATGATGATTATTACGGATCCATTTATATGGAATATCCGAACGGTGATTATCTGTTTTTCGACCAGTTATTTATAAGTCCGTACGAATTATCCGGTTTGCTGGATGGCGAAGAAGTAGTCTTCGAACCCTTTTAACCTTAAATTGTATCATCAAAAGTAAATATTATGCCAAAATTTCTTATTCTACATACTTTCTAAAACTTATCTGAATTATAGTTGTTTCATTCATAAAGAGAGCAAGAATCTCATAGGGTAAAAATCAGGGCGTAAGGCGTCTGAAACAATAAGGGAGGTTCTTCTTGGATGTTTAACAATTTGTGAGTAAAAGTACGATGAGAAGAGGAATATTGATAATATGCATTATTTATGCATTTGTCAGTGGCATAGCAGCACAAGTAAAAGATAATAGAAACCATTTACCGGCTTATGCAATCAAAACAAATGCATTATATTGGGCAACGACAACCCCGAATCTGGGGTTTGAAATAGGGCTATCCGATAAATTTACACTCGACCTGTCGGGGAATTATAATCCATGGACATTTTCCGACAGCAAGAAACTCAAACACTGGCTGGTTCAACCCGAACTACGCTACTGGACCTGCGAACGATTCAACGGACATTTCTTCGGACTCCATGCACATTATGCCGAGTACAACGTTGGCGGCATCAAGATGCTGGGACTCAAAGACCACCGTTATCAGGGCAACCTCTACGGAGCCGGTGTTTCCTATGGTTATCATTGGATACTCAATAAGCGCCTTAGCATAGAGGCGACGATCGGAGTTGGTTATGCTTATCTGGATTACGATAAATATCCCTGCGGCCAATGTGGTAGTAAAATAAAAGACGGCCACAGGAATTATTTCGGTCCCACCAAAGCTGGTCTGAGCCTCATCTATATCCTCAAATAAACAAAAAAAGAGTATTACAAATTAAGAAACATTTTACATATATTTTTATATGTACAGCCACTCTTATGCCTCATAAACGCATAAGAAACCACTAATGACAGACAGGAGGGAAAGACTTCCACACAGAGTATTAATCATTAATAACAGAGAGTTATGAATTTCAGAAATTTATTTACAGCTTTATTTGCTGTAGCCACTTTATTTGCATGTAGCAATGACGATGAATCCCCGGTTCCCGATGCGGGTGGTCCTAAATCCATTTCCGTATCATTGGCAGGAATGCCGGGAATCCAGACAAGAGCCTCAGAAGCCGGGAATTTCCTGACTAAAGATACTATAAATGTCAACAGCGTACTTATCAATCTGACAGATGCCAGCAACAGTGTCGTTGTATCAAAGACAGTAAATAAAGATGTTGCAGCCGATTCCGATTGGAGCAAACTGACCGGCACAGGAGAAGGATCTGGTTTAAAATTCATCAATGTACCTCAAACCGTTTCCAAAGTATATATCTATGGCAACCCGGGTAGTGCGGTGGTAGATAACCAGGTAACAACTACACTCGACCAGCAGCAGGGATCAGGCGTATTGTATTCCGGTGTCGATGAAGACCTGACACCGATCGTCGCCGAACCGGTCGAACCGGACCCGACTTCAGGACAAACCTATACGGCCAATGTGACCATTAAACCGATCCTTGCCCGTATACAGATTAACAGGATCTATTTCACTGACAAGAAAGAATTTACATTCACACGTCTTGTCGGAGGAAAAACAGAAGAAGCCAAAGTCACCTGGACAGACTTTACTGCAGACCTGAAAGGTATCTACCTGAATAAATTCTTCAACACCTATCATGATTCGACAAATGTAGAAGACCTGTACAGCAACGCTTCAGCCGTGAACAATATCCTGGAAGGCAAATGGTTGTTCAATCAGCCTACTCCCAACGATGCTGCATCGTATGCCAGCTACAACAACTATTCAGGAGGAGCTTATCAAACAATAAATATGGTTCCTGCGACAGGAAAGAGCTATGCATTCAACTTCTTCCCGGGATCAGTGGTACCGACAATACATCTCGACCTGACAAATATCAATGTAGAAGGTATGCAGTCTACCAATACGACAGCATTCAACCCGTCGCTGGCCAACAAGGCACGCTTCGCCAACATCGTGAAGTATTTCAAAGCACCGGATGTTGAAATGACGGCTGCCGACTTCAAACCGGGTACGATCTATAATATGGAGGTCGAACTGATACCGATGCTCGATAATGACCTGGAAAATATCCAGTTTAACGTATTGGTTCATGTAACGATTGCTCCTTGGGCAGAAGAAACGATCACTCCGGGATTCGACCTGGATCAGTAATTTCCAATTTCAATATAATTTCAACATACAGAACAAATGAAACGAATTATATATTTCAGCATCATGTTATGGGTTGTCCTGATGACCGGTTGTATCAAAGAAGATTTGGCTAGTTGTGACACCAACCTGGTCTTCAAATACTTCGGAGACGGGACAAAGGATATATTCCCTGAAAAAATAGAGAAAGTGGATCTGTATGTATATGGCGAAAACGGAGCACTAGTACAAACGATCGGACTGGATCAGGGTGATTTAAGACGCGTTCAGGGAACTCCCCTCAATCTTCCGGCAGGCAAATACCGGATCATTTGCTGGGGTAATTCCCGGAACGACACCCGGATCGACCAGGCTTCAACTTTAAACACAGCTTTGGTTGCAGCCCCTCACTATTTTACAAAAGAATTGATCACCACTAATGACAGCCTGTACATTGGAAGCAGAGACATTGAAATATTTCAGGATAACTCAAGTGAAGATACCGTTTATTTCAGCAGCTCGCACATAAAAATGTATATTGAACTGGTTGGACTGGAAGAGGCTGCTCTGGCAGATGCCACATCACCGATCGACATCGAGATCGGTAATCTGAGCCCGACAGTCGACTTTACGAAAACATTCTCTTCGGAGAATGTTTCGTACAGGCCGGTTGCCCGTAAAGAGGAAAATTCACCCGCTTTCGACACAAAGTTCAATGTTTTGCGATTCAACGACGATAACGGCATCTATATCAATCTGATAAGAAAAGAGACTAATAAAACAATATATACATTGAAGCTAAAGGATTTCATGCAAGATAACCGGATCACGGTCAACGGGATCAACGAAGTGACGGTAGGGATCCGCTTCCGTTTCAATGGGACCTCGGTCACAGTCAAACCCTGGGATGAAGAGGTGATAATACCGGGCCTCGGATAAGCCCCATAAAGATATGAAAATCAAGAACAAATATATAGCGACAATAGGTGTTTTCATTGTCGCCCTGCTGGCTACATCCTGTACTGAAGACCAGGATACGAATCAGACCTCGGCGAAAATGGATGCACGACTGAACATGACTATCTCCACTCGCGCAACAGCAGACAACCTGAGCAAAGGGGGGGACGGTAAGTTTTCAAGCCTGGCTCTCTATGTATTCAACAAAGCCGACGGCAGTCGTGAATACACCGAACTGGTTCCAGTCATAACTCCGCAATATACGGATGAGTTAATCCGGTCGGTCCAGGTTTCACCACAGACAAAGATTATCTATACCATAGGGAATTATAACGATCCGGACAAGGTCTTTTCAATTCCGTCAAAAGGAGAAATCGCTTTACAAGAATTAGGTGACCTGACTTTACAGGAACTGGAAAACCTGACCATTTCGAACCGGAACGGTTTCAGCGATACTAATATCCTGATGGTCGGTAGGAAAGAAACGCCCATAGAAGATTTTCTGACAGAGGTAACCGTGCCAATGGAACGACTGGTTTCACGACTGGACATTTACATGTTCAAAAACAGTAAGTATACGGACAGTGAAGTAGTCGTGAACTCAATCGAGCTGGTCAATCAAGTTACCAATACGCTCGGCAAATATCAAAATGAGGTCATGGTTTCGCCAGTCGAAAAAAGACAGGAGAGCCGGACGATCAGTTCCGATAATACGCTGGAACGTGTACCCGAAGACCTCTCCGTTATCACACCGGATAAGGCGGTGGCTTCTTTCTACAGTTATCAGAACATAGCCGGTCCGGGGGCGCCCGATTCGCTGATCACACCTTATTTACGTATTTCTGTGACAGTAGACGGAGAACTTTATAAATACAAAGGTTACATAACCGACAACGGGCAGACGGATAATAAATACAGCCTGAAACGGAATACGGTATATACGGTCATGGGGATCATCGATCATCCGGACAATATACTGGAGCTTAAAACTATCACTCTCCCCTGGACCAAATCTGTTTCAGAGATCGGTCACGTGGTAAAGGATGGAGATTATGAATTCAGTGCAAACAATACGAGTGCCACTGACGGGATCATACAATATCCTTATGTACAGAATGGGGAGCCACAAAATAAAACGTCCTATGTCAGCTATAACTTCCGCCTGACAGGTCCGGCAGGAGCTATCTGGACAGCGACATTAACGAACGGTTTGGAATTTACTTTCGGGAAAGAAGGATCGACTGCCGGGAAACTGGCTATTTCAAAAGGGATCGCAGGAGATAATATCTACGAAATAAAAGTCGGGGCAACAAAGCCGTGGGGAGGTTCTCAACGCGAAGTACGGTTGTATATCACCGTCGAAGGGGAAAAACTCAAGATCAATCCGCTCCAGAGTAACGGATCACGAAAATTCCCGGGTGACAATGATACAGATATTCTGATCACACAAACAGAATATAAATAAAAGGAGAAAAGGGTTATGAAACGAAATAAGAATTATATCATATTATGCTTATCGGTGCTTACTTTATTGCTTTCTTCCTGTAGCCAGGAAGAGCTAGAGAATAAGCCTTTTGCCGATTCCGGTAAAATAGCGATCCGGTTATCATTGGCGCAACCCGGCATCACAAAAGCAGATACGGAAACCGGTGAAGACAACCTGAATGAAAACCTGGTGAAGACACTGGATGTGTTCATTTACGGGGAAGGAGAAGACGCCTGCTTTTTCTATCAACATATAAACTTAGCCTCCGGAAAAGCGGTAAGCGGAGAATACACAGTGACTCTGAACGCCAAGCAAGAACAGTTCAACCGGGATAAGACATATAATACATATGTTGTAGCAAACTATTCACAAACTGTTCCGGCGAATGGTCTTACCCTTTCCGAACTGAAAGCACAAGCCGTTTCAACCCTGGACCCCGATAAAATACAGGATAGCTTTTTGATGGATGGCACGTCCGCCCAGATCCTGAACGATGGTGTGATAATGAACAAAGAAATTACTGTGCCATTGAAAAGGGCTGCTGCTAAAATACGGGTGTCAACAGCTTATACAAATAGTTTTTCAGCTTTGAAAAGCGAAAATATCAGCAAAAAGCTGTACCGGTATGCAACCAATGCATCCGTACTCGAAACAGCAACACCGGCTACCCCGCAGCTACAGAGCATGTCAGGTTTTACGGATATCGCCTCCGGTGCAGGCTCGGACAAGACGGTCGTCTATTCATATCCGAACGATTGGAGCCAGGATCAACAGAACGAAACATATCTGATCATGAATATTCCGATAACCGGCCCGGATGGAAAAGAATATACGCAGAATTACTATAAGGTGCCTGTCAATTTCCGGTTACCGTCCGATGATACGGCTAATCCGTCCGAAGAACAGGAAGCCGAACGGGACGCTATCTATAAACTGGAACGTAACCATTTATACGATATTACGATCCTGGTAGACAAACCAGGGTCTGAAACACCGGAATCTGCCAAAGAGATCAGTGCCAACTATACGATCAAAGACTGGACAACGAAAGAGGTATTGGTTTCGGTAGAAGGATTCAACTTTCTCTACGTGGAACAGACAACGATCACGTTACCGAACCGTACGAGTTATACAACGACATTCCAGTCATCCACCCCGGACGTCGAAATAACGGATATCACTGTCAACGGAACAACTGTCACAAACGGGGCTAACGGAGTCGATATAACCTGTTCGCAAGGAGTTAAGTCAGGAGACATTGTAATAAACAGTACGCTTCCCGGAAACTTTGTTGCGAAAGAGATCGAATTCACAGTAAAGAACGGAATCGGTTTTACACAGAAGGTCACGGTTACACAGTATCCGGCCTTGTACCTTAGTTCCGATATCTCAGCGGAAACACCAGGCGGCAGCCAGGGACAGAATAATAAAAAGATGTACGTGATCGGTTCTTTTGTTGCCGACTTCTCCTCGTTGCCCGATCCGGATGAATTCGATGAAGATTTCGGTAGCGGATATACACATTATGCTGCCAATCCTGCACTGGGACGATCGTATGCCGAATACATCAGGAATAATGCAGTTCTGGGTTACCCGCTGAGAGATGCAAACAACGAGACGATCGATACGGAGGAAAATAACCGGCGTATCTCTCCCCGCGTGATGCTGGCTTCACAGTTCGGAGTAACGACATCGGACAGTTATCTGAATTCCAGAAATAAATGCTCTACCTATGTTGAAAGAGATGAAACGACCGGTGAGACTTATTCGGACTGGCGTATGCCTACACTGGCAGAAGTATATCTGATCGACGTACTCCAGAACATCAAGGCGGCCGAAGTAAAAAAGATTCTGGAAGGAAGCTGGTACTGGAGTGCCAGAGCCAGTAGTACCGTACAATTTATGGACCCCAGGGTCGGAGGCGGTAACGGTTTCAATCCGCTACGTTCTTCCGTACGTTGCGTGAGAGATGTTAAATAGTAAAAGATGAAAGTTATGAAAAATGTTATCATATATTTAATTGCTTCATTCGCTTTATTCGCCTGCCAGGACGAATATGAAGTGGAGAAGCCCGGTATTCCCGGTAAAGCGACCTTGAAGATTTCCGTGAATATCCCGGAATACAGGATTGCCACACGTGCTGCCTCTTTCGAAAATAATCTTTCGGACGTATGGTTGCTGACTTTCGACATGAACGGACTCTTCATCGGACGTGTCCATGCGACCGACCTCGACAGCCAGGAGACGAATGGCGTCGGCAACGGCTCTTTCAAAGCGGAAGTATCCGAAGAAACCAGGATCGTCCATGTAGTTGCCAATTACGACAACTGGTCTTCATTCGACGACAAGGCTTTCGCCGAAAAAGATGAAAAAGAACTTATGCCTGCTTTATACGGCAGCAAGATGGTTTTCTGGGGAAGAAGTGAAGTTTCTTCCCTGACCTCGCCTTTGAGCGTAACCCTGTTCCGTAACCAGGCAAAGGTGACGGTTCAGAATGAAACAGACAATTTCACTGTCACCGGCTACGCCTTGGCGAATATAGTTTCAACAGGAACAGTAGCTCCTTTCATTCCGAATATGGAACCGAACCCGTTCGCCATCCAGGATGATATCACAACTTTACCTCTGGAAACCCTGTCAAGAACAGACCAAAGCGATACCGATTGTAATCTGGAAGATAAGTATATGTTCGAAAATCCGAACTATTACGAAAATCAGTCTTTCCTTATTATCAAGGGACGCCTGAAAGACGGCTCGGAATTATATTATAAGATACAATTCCTTGACAACAATAAAAGACCTTATACAATCGTCAGGAACTTTCAGTACAAAGTGATCATCAAATCTTTCAGCGAAGATGCAAAGGGTAGTAATTCTTTTGAGGATGCCAAGAAGGCAGAGGTATCCAACAATATCTATGCCGATATATTCAAAGATTCACCCTCCATCTCCGACAGCGATAACAACCGGCTTACCGTCAGCAACCTGAACTTCCTGTACACGCAGGGAGGTACCTTGAACGTGACCGCCCATTATACGGAAAATGAAGTTCCGAACGACAAAGAGATCAGCGTATCTATCCAGGAAGACAGAGGCAACATCATCAGCGGCCTGTCGTACGACGGAAATGGAAATATAACAGCACGTATTGCCCGGGTATATGCCGGACAGAATGAAGCTACAATCTCGGTGAAAGCAGGCAAGCTCTCTCGTACGATCACAGTCACATCGAGTACGTTGTACAGTTTCAGCCCGGCAGCTTTCACTCCGGAGTTATACACAGGCAAGGACCAGGATATCACATTATCTTTCCGGATACCGGATGGAATACCTAATTACCTCTATCCGCTGAAGTGTGAGATCACAACTCAATATTTATATCCGACCGATCCGAATAAAGATCTACAGATCAACTTCATCAACGGAGTATATAAATATGTATACTGGGCAGAAAGTCCGGGTGCCAAAACACTTAATTTCAAAACAAGCCTGGATAACAGCAATGAGACTGTCACCATAGAGAACGACTATTTTAAGACGGCAGAGATCAATCTGGTATCACGCCAGTTTGAAAATGTATCTGTCAATAACAATAACATGATCGTTTATGGTAAAGGAAATACTGCGACACTCAGGTTTACTATTCCCGGATATGCTGATTATCCACCGGAATATCCGCTCACCGTCTTCGTCGCCACAACAAAGCTAACGACGTCGCAAGCCGGATGGACAGCCGTGAATGGCGGTTACAGTTACACCTATAATCAGGTTCCTACCGGAGAACAAACCGTAGCGTTCACTTCTACGCAGGATGATAGCGGCGAGCAGGTAACGGTCAGTGCACCAGGATTCAGTAATGCGACAATAAATGTTGAAAATCTGGTGAATAAAAACACTTCAACATCGGGAGAGATACGCGTTATTATAAACGGAAGGACATATACAATACCGAACTATACGATCTCATCGTCCGACAGAAGTATACTCGATTCATTCAGGGCCAATAATGCCAGCAATTACAATATTTCCGTCAAATCCGGATGCAAATTATCCGACACTGTTTCACTGACAACAAGTTCCTATACAGGTACATTCACCGTCAGGGAGCTACTATCCGGACAACGTCTGAATCTACAATAAGAAATAGAATATTATAAAAGGAGTATTTCCGGTTAAAAAGAAGGACCGTATCTGAAGCTGATGCTTAGATACAGTCCTTCAACACTTTAACCTGGTAGTCTCGCCGGGAATCGAACCCGGATCTAAAGTTTAGGAAACTTCTATTCTATCCATTGAACTACAAGACCAACTTTTGTATAAGGTGTGGCAAAAGTATAATCTTTTCCGCAAACTGGCAAGTATTCAGCCGGTAATCTGATCAATCAAAAAGACTTTGCATCACCGAAAGTGATTTTATTTCGGGAAATTCCGGCAAATGCAACCGATAATATTCAACAATACGATTGATAACCCCTACCCTGTCCTGCCGGGAAAATGAGTATAATGACATATTTTCAAAGCTAATTTTCAGTAACCGGGCAAAAAAGAGGCTCTCTTCACGGGTCAGGTAATGCCGGTGCATAGGGACACGGTCCACAAAGACCCCGTTCTGCATATCAAAATAGCAACCGGCCGAATAAGAATCGGCATTCGGATAGATACCCAGGTAATGAAGCAGACGCAGCAGGAATACCAGATGAAAATTTGCCACCCCTTTATCGGCATATTCCAGCAAACGGATCGATTCATACAGATAATCGAAAAGCCGCTGGTCCGGTTCAGTATCCTTCACCACTCGCAACAACACCTCCGCCAGAAACAGTGCCAGTACATTCTTCACCGGATTGCAGAACACTTCGGTGAGCGGATAACACAGTTTCGTTTCACGTATCCGGTGCAGGTCGCGCTTATTCAGATGCTCCACTTCCATTTCCAACACCGACAGAGGCATGAACAAGGCCCTGGATACGGTCGACTTCTTTCCCCGGCTGCGTGCAACCAGATAAGAAGCGCGTCCGAACGCCTCCGTATACATATATATAATAGAGTACTTATCGTTATATGGAATAGCATGCAGGACGATCCCGCGTGTTTTACATAACATATCTTCACCGCTTTATGGCAGACAAAGATACAAAACAACAAACTATTTACGATATTTGTAGGTTATAATAGTATAAATACATTTGAGTTATGTTAGATCTTACTACCCCGTCGCTTTTGTTTTCAGCCATATCATTGATACTATTGGCCTACACCAACCGTTTTCTTTCATACGCCAGCGTAGTCCGCGCGTTAAAGGAAAAGCACCAGCAGACACACGATCCGAAAGATATTGCCCAGATCGCCAACCTCCGCAAACGGCTTTACCTGACCCGCTCGATGCAGATACTCGGTATACTCAGCCTGTTGCTTTGCGTGATTTCCATGTTCTTCATCTATATTTCATGGCAAATCATCGCCGCCTGGATATTCGGTATCGCCCTGCTGCTCCTGGCAGCTTCGCTATGCGTATGTATCTGGGAAATAAACATTTCCGTGAAGGCTTTAGAAATACATTTGCAGGATATAAGTTCTAAATAGAAGTTAAAACGAGAAATACTATTAAATTTTCCCATGAAATGTTTTGGTAGTTCAGAGAGAACATCTATCTTTGCACTCGCAATCGGGAAATCAACAATCCCAGAGCGCTGAAAGTGAGAACTTTGACATGATGGCCCATTCGTCTATCGGTTAGGACGCAAGATTTTCATTCTTGAAAGAGGGGTTCGATTCCCCTATGGGCTACAATAAACAAGATTAAAAATTCAATAAAGAATAGCTAAGAAATGGCAAATCACAAGTCATCAATCAAAAGAATCAGACAGACAAACACAAAACGTCTGCGCAACAGATATCATGCAAAAACTGCAAGAAATGCAATGCGTGTACTGCGTGCAACTGAAGACAAGAATGAAGCTCAGGTTCTGTTACCTAAGGTGTGCTCTATGCTGGATAAGCTTGCTAAGAAAAACGTTATTCATAAGAATAAAGCTGGCAACCTGAAATCCAAACTGACAAAGCACGTCAACAAACTTGCTTAAGGAATAGGTTATACTATATATAGTATAAGCCGGACTCAACAGCCCGGCTTTTTTAACCCAGATGGCCCATTCGTCTATCGGTTAGGACGCAAGATTTTCATTCTTGAAAGAGGGGTTCGATTCCCCTATGGGCTACTTTACAAGAGGTCGGATTAGTGATAATTCGACCTCTTTTCGTTTATACTCCCACCAGCCGTATTTTTTGCTATTTTCACATCACTTTTACCTTCTAAGTCGATTATTTTCACTACATTTGTTAGCATTTTTAGATATATAGAAATTTAGTGATTTTAAAGGATAGAAACTCATGAGTGAAGAAATGAAGAATACTTCCGGAGAATACTCTGCGGACAGTATTCAGGTACTTGAAGGGTTAGAAGCAGTACGTAAAAGGCCGTCCATGTACATTGGCGACACCAGTGAAAAAGGTCTCCATCATCTCGTATACGAAGTTGTTGACAACTCGATCGATGAAGCGTTAGCCGGATTTTGTTCCCAGATCGATGTGGTAATTAACGAAGACAATTCGATCACAGTATCGGACGATGGTCGTGGTATCCCTGTAGATTTTCATGAGAAAGAAGGTAAATCAGCTCTGGAAGTAGTTTTAACAATCTTACATGCCGGAGGAAAATTCGACAAAGGGACCTACAAAGTATCCGGAGGATTACACGGAGTCGGCGTATCTTGTGTGAACGCCCTTTCCACTTACCTGAAAGCTGAAGTTCGCAAAGGCGGGAAACTATACATGCAGGATTATTCCTGTGGTAAACCGCTCCATGGCGTGGAAGTGATCGGCGAGGCCACTACTACCGGAACAACCATCTCTTTCAAGCCGGATGCAACCATTTTTACTGTAACGGAATATAAATACGAAATACTGGCAACACGTTTACGTGAACTGGCATTCCTGAATGCAGGTATCAATCTGACATTAACAGACAAACGCGTTCAGAAAGAAGACGGAACTTACAAATCGGATCTATTCCATTCGGAAGAAGGTCTGAAGGAGTTCGTTCGTTACGTAGACCGTTCCAAAGAATCCCTGATCCCCGATGTGATCCATATCGTAACGGAAAAACAGGGTATTCCTGTAGAAGTTGCTATGACATACAACACATCTTTCAACGAAAGCGTGTTCTCGTATGTAAATGACATCAACACAATTGAAGGTGGTACGCACCTGGCTGGTTTCCGCCGTGGTCTGACACGTACACTGAAAAAATATGCAGAAGATTCCAAACTACTGGAAAAGGCCAAAGTAGAGATCCAGGGCGATGACTTCCGTGAAGGTCTGACAGCCGTTATCTCTATCAAGGTTGCCGAGCCGCAGTTTGAAGGACAGACCAAGACGAAGCTGGGTAACAGCGAAGTGACGGGTGCTGTAGACCAGGCAATCGGTGAAGCCCTCTCCTATTATCTGGAAGAGCATCCGAAAGAGGCGAAGATTATCGTTGAAAAAGTTGTCCTGGCTGCCCAGGCACGTCAGGCTGCCCGTAAAGCACGCGAACTGGTTCAGCGTAAATCGCCGATGACCGGTGGAGGACTTCCCGGCAAGCTGGCCGACTGTTCATCGAAAGACGCTTCTATCTGCGAGTTGTTCCTGGTCGAAGGGGACTCTGCAGGCGGTACGGCTAAACAGGGCCGCGACCGTGTGTTCCAGGCAATCCTGCCGCTCCGCGGTAAGATCCTGAACGTGGAGAAAGCAATGGACCATAAAGTATTCGAAAGTGAAGAAATCCAGAACATCTTCCGTGCTATGGGTGTTACTATCGGTACAGAAGAAGATCCGAAGGAATTGAACCTGAGCAAGCTCCGCTACCATAAGGTGATCATCATGACCGATGCCGACGTGGACGGAAGCCACATTGCCACTTTGATTCTTACTTTCTTCTTCCGCAGAATGCGTGCCCTGATCGAGAACGGATATGTTTATCTGGCAACCCCTCCTCTCTACCTCTGTAAGAAAGGTAAAGTGGAAGAATATTGCTGGACAGAACAACAACGTCAGGCATTCATCGACAGATTCGGTGGAGGTAATGAAAACCAGATTCACACGCAACGATACAAAGGTTTGGGAGAAATGAACGACCACCAGCTGTGGGATACGACCATGAATCCTGATAACCGTACATTAAAGCAGATCACGATCGACAGCGCAGCAGAAGCTGACCAGATCTTCTCCATGTTGATGGGTGAAGACGTAGGTCCGCGCCGCGAGTTCATCGAAGAAAATGCTACATACGCAAATATTGACGCTTAATAAGTGGACAGGTGACAGATGACAGTGGACAGATAACAAAGAAAAAGAACTGTCAACTGTCACTTGTCAACTATCAACTAAAATAGTTTTGTTATGAATAATCAAGTCCGCCGTCCGAGTTTAGAAGCCTTATTCAGGGAAGTTGACAATTTCAATCCGAAAAAAGAAAAACTTCAGCCCCCCCGCATAGGAATATCTTCAAACCGGAAAGACGGACTTTCCTGTATAGCCGAGACTTATGTACAGTCTGTTCTGATGGCTGGGGGTGCTCCGGTGCTGATCCCGGTTATAACCGACCTGGAAGCTCTCACAGCGATTGTTTCCAGCCTGGACGGATTACTGATGAGTGGCGGTGGAGATATCAATCCGCTCTATATCAGAGAAGAACCGATACCGCAGTTACAGGATGTGGATACCTTCCGCGATGAGTTCGACCTGATCCTGCTCCGGTTGGCTACCAATCGCCAGTTGCCTGTCATGGGTATCTGTCGCGGGCACCAGCTTATCAATGTGGCATTCGGCGGCTCCGTCTATCAGGATATTTATTCGCAACATACAGGCGGCGTATTCAAACACAGTCAGGCAATGCCCCGTGAACAGGCTTCACATTCCGTCCGTATCTCCGATACCTCTTCCCGTCTTTTTGAAATACTGAAAAAGGAACCGGATGTACTGGTCAACTCGGTACACCACCAGGCAGTCAAAGAGGTTGCTCCCGAATTCAAGGAAACAGCCGTTGCTCCCGATGGCATCAACGAGGCGATGGAACATCCCGAAAGAGAGATATTCAGTATTCAATGGCATCCCGAAGCAATGGCATCCAATGGCGACAAGTTGATGCTCGAATTATTCAGGCATCATGTAGAAGCGGCACGTCTGTTCAAAGAAGCCAAACGTATCCACAGCCGGAATGTTATACTCGACTCCCACACCGACACACCGATGATCTTCCCCGGCCAGTTCAATATCGGCCAGAAAGAGGGCGGTAAAGTGAATCTTCCGCTTATGGAGGAAGGCATGGTAGATGCAGCCATCATGGTTGCTTATATCCCTCAGGGAAAACGGGATGACGCATCATTGCAACAGGCAACGGCGTTTGCCATGAACCGATTGAACGAGATACATCGCCAGATGGAAATAAACCGCGGCAGAATGAACATCGCCCATACCCCTCAGGAAGTATGGGTAACGAAAGCTGCCGGCAAGAAAGCAATCATGCTGGGTGTAGAAAACGGTTATGCCATCGGTAAAGATATCAGGAATATAGCCCGTTTCAAAGAACTGGGTGTCAGCTATATCACGCTCTGCCACAATGGTAGCAACGATATCTGCGACTCTGCACGCGGAGAAGCCGAATGGGGCGGCCTTAGCCCGTTCGGAAAAGAAGTGATTGCCGAAATGAACCGGCTGGGTATTCTGGTAGACGTATCGCATGCTGCAGAAAGCACATTCTATGATGCACTGGAAATAAGCACACAGCCGATCATCGCTTCGCATTCTTCGGCACGTGCTTTATGCGACCATCCGCGTAACCTGACCGACGACCAGTTGAAAGCATTGGCCGCCAAACAGGGTGTCGTACAGGTCTGCCTTTATAAGGGATTTATCAATGAAGATGCTGAAAAAGCATCGCTCACCGATGCCGTACGCCACATCAATCATATCGTGGACCTGATCGGCATCGATCATGTAGGCATCGGTTCCGATTTCGACGGCGACGGCGAACTGATCGGATGCCGGGCTAGTAATGAACTGATTAACATCACCGTACGCCTTCTGAAAGACGGATACAGTGAAAATGATATAGCAAAGATATGGGGAGGCAATCTGCTGCGTGTCATGTCACGTGTGCAGTCAGCCTATAATGGATAAACAAAAAACAAAAACAGATATGATGCACATTCTGTATATCGCCCTGCTGGCATGTTCATTAGCAGCATGCAGTCAGGCCAAAAACCAACAAAAAGAGAATACAACGGTGAGCCAGGCAGTACCTCAAACAAATACGCCGACATTCGATGCCGACAGTGCCTACACATACGTAGAGAACCAGGTTAAATTCGGTCCGCGTGTACCTAACACCCAGGCCCATAAAGATTGTGGCAATTACCTGGCTTCCGAACTGAGACGTTTCGGAGCAAAGGTATATGAGCAGGAAGCAACCCTCACTGCTTATGACAATACGGGACTGGAAGCTAAAAATATTATCGGCTCCTATAACCCGGATAGCGACAAGCGCATCCTGTTGTTCGCCCATTGGGATTCCCGTCCTTATTCAGATGAAGATCCTGATCCCGCCAACCATCATAAGCCGATAGACGGTGCCGACGACGGAGGCAGCGGTGTCGGTGTTTTATTGGAGATCGCCCGCCAGCTCAGTATAACCAATCCCGGTATCGGTGTCGATATCATCTTCTTTGATGCGGAAGATTACGGTGTACCCGAATTCAGCAGAAACAAATACAATGAACCGACCAGTACGACCTGGTGCCTGGGTTCGCAGTTCTGGGCAAAGAATCCTCACATACCCAATTACAAAGCAGAATTCGGTATCCTGCTGGATATGGTAGGATCGAAGAATGCCGTATTCTATAAAGAAATGACCTCCATGCGTTATGCAGCACGCTATGTCGATGAAGTATGGAATACTGCGCGTAACCTGGGATACGGAAAGTATTTCATCAATGCGAACGGCGGAGGTGTCACCGATGACCACGAATTTGTAATCGAAGGGCGTAATATTCCATGCCTCGACATTATCAATTACAGTGAGGATGGTTTCGGATGGTACTGGCACACACAGAAAGACAATATGGACAATATCGACCGCGAAACCCTCAAAGCTGTAGGGCAAACGGTTCTGGAAGTAATATATAACCGACAAAAGAAATAATACGAACGATGACTATCAACGAACTTCAGGACAATGTTATTGAAGAGTTCTCAGCCTTCGACGACTGGATGGACAAGTATGCGTTGCTGATCGACTTAGGCAACTCCCTTCCCCCGCTGGAAGAAAAGTATAAAACAGAAAGTAACCTGATCGAAGGTTGCCAGAGCCGTGTATGGCTGCAGGCGGACTATAAAGACGGTAAAATTATATTCAAAGGTGAAAGTGATGCAGTGATCGTGAAAGGTATCGTTTCGCTGCTGATCAATATCATGTCGGACCATACACCGCAGGAGATACTGGACACCGACCTCTATTTCATAGAGAAGATCGGTTTGAAAGAACATCTTTCCCCTACTCGCTCAAACGGTTTGGTGGCTATGGTCAAACAGATGCGTATGTATGCGTTGGCTTTCCGGACAAAAGAACAAGGATAATTTATAAGAGCATTTCAACAAAAGTTTTCAGAAACAAGTCCTTCATTCCTTCATCTGTAATATAACTAACTAATTATTTGTTATTTACAGATGAAGGATTTTTAGTGTAATGAAGGAAACAGTCTTCTTTTCGGATTAATACATCATTATCCTTCCAGATATTGATGTCTGTTTAGGTTTAATTCTTCAGGCAAGAAGTGAAGCTTAGGTAATAAGCAATAACGAATCTTATAACTACTTGTTATCTAAAACATTATCTCTTCTTTCTTATTTGTCAGTTGTCAAACGCTTATATCACAGCTATCGAACAAGCGTTTGACATCTGACAAACAAACGTTCGATAATTGACAAACAGAAAAGAAGAAAGGATAATTGACCTAAGGAGTCACTGGCTATGTACTAAAATAGAATAGGCAAACTGATAGCCTACCGGTGAATACCTAGCCTTTTCATTGTATAGGATGCGATCATTTATGAACTAAAAAATATAAAACACAAGAAAAATCCTTCATATATATAATATTCCTTCATCCATAGAATAACCACAATCAAGCGATTAGTCATACAGATGAAGGAATGAAGGATTTATTTACGAAAACTTTTATTGTATAGAAGTTCTGTCATCCCGGGACAAACCCGTCAGGACAGGCTCTTATTCGGTTATCTCAGTTCCATAATACGGTCGGAAATCATCGTTCGACTTATATACGTAATAAGTCGTCGGATTCGTATACGGATTATTGTAATGGAAAATGGCAGGATTGGCATTCAGCTCTGCCTGATTCCAACCCGGAGTCCAACCGACAAATACACCGTCCATGTCGAGACAATGCTGGTAACGTTCGCAGTTCGTTCCTTTATAAGCACGGTGGATACCCAGTTCCAGACGCTTAGCGTCAAAGTAGTTGACGCCTTCACCCCAGAACTCGACACCTTTCTGGAAAACATACTCATCCAGAAGCGCATCGGCAGTCGTTGCCGTGCAGGTATAAGACGGATTACGGGTCTTCACGATATCCTCCAAAATGGCCGCTGCTGCCGGTACACCCGATGTATGAAGTGCCGCTTCGGCTTTCAGGAAATACATTTCTTCAATACGCATGATCGGGCAATCGACGGCACCACCGATCGAGTGTGTCCGGTAATCACCGTTGTGCGGACGGAACTTCATATTGACGTACAACCATGGCCATGACTGGTAACCGTTGGATGAATTAATACGTGAACGAATCCACGACGCAGAACTGTTATACTTATATTGATACTTATCAGGTCCGAATCCGGAATAGTCGTCATTCCAGTCACTCTGGGTCGTACTTGTGCTTATGTCGTTGACCGACCATTTATTGTTGACGAACTTGCCGTCTGCACTTCTTTCCACCAGATACGGCTCACCTTCTTTCTGGTTCTTCGACTCGTAGAAGAAGTTAGGAGCCAGCCACGATTTCTTGCGGAAGTCGTTGTCTGAAAGACGTTCGTACCATTTACGGTCGAGCGAACGACCGACACGCCAACCATACACACTGAAGGTCGTCTCTGTCCCGAAGATCATGGCGAAAGAGAATGACTGATTATTGCCGGTAGCAGCAGTGGTGTTACCTTCCGAAATGGAAGTTGCCCACATCCATGAGTTCTGCGAGTTACGATTGTTGAAGCCGTTCACCGGATCCGTCCATTCACTTTCCGTCAACGGAGTACAACCGGCTACAGAAATAGCCCTGTCCGCATATTCGCCGGATTTCTGCCAGTAAGAGGCTTCATCCTTATAGGAAGCTGATGTTTTCACACGGGAAGCCAGGTTAGCATATGTACGGGCATACAAACCATAGACAGCCGCCAGATTAGGCTGGGTTTTATCGGTGCGGGTATATCCTTCGAGATAGGTTTCAGCCTGCTGCAAGTCACTCAATATCAAATCATAGGCTGCATCCACCGTCGCACGTGGGTTGTTGGAAGCCTCTTCCGATGTGGTCTTTTCCGTTACGATAGGCACGCCCAGGTTGGTCAGGTCGTTTTCAGGCGCCACATAGTTGTAGCGGCTATCCGTGGGTTTCTTATATTCCATGATCTGTACCAGGTCGAGATAATAAAGGGCACGGTAGGCATAACTGATTCCCAGATAAGACTTCTTCGTATCATCCATATCGTTCACATCGATCATGCCGATGATGTCGTTTACATTCTTTATGTAAGAATAATACAGGTAAGAAGGGTACAGTCCGCGGTTAGATCCGGTAGCACTTATCGCCCCATAACAATAGGCGCCCATCGTGTTATAACCGTTACCTCCGGAACAAACAAACTGGCCTGTACTATGTTCCAGCATGGCACGCATACTGGCGTAGGAGATCATTTCTATACCGCCGTCTTCATTTATATATCCTCCCATCGAGGTATAAATAGAGTTTACCATTCCCTGCAATGCCGATTCCGACGCCTGTATCTGGTCATTCAGCACGTATTGCGTCGGTAATGTTTCTTCAATACAGCTACTTAACCCCAGAAGAGCCGCTGCAGCCAATAAAATCTTATATTTCTTCATGATGTTTTCTTTTTAGTGTTTAGAATGTCAATGAAATACCGCCCGAGATAGTACGTATCGGAGAATAAAGTTCCGGGTTAGTATATCCTTTCAACGTATAGCGAGGGTCGAATCCCTGGCGTGCCGAGAAGTAGAACAGGTTTTCACCCGAGAAGTAAACACGTATGTTCTGTATTTTATACTGTTGTGTCAAACTGGATGGCAATGTATAACCCAGATTGATGTTCTGGATGTTCAGGTAGCTTGCATTGGTGATGAAACGGTCTGAACGCGAATTCTGCGAATATGTTTCTGCAAACTGCAAACGTGGAACACTTGAACCTCTATTCTCCGGCGACCAGGCATTCAGCATGTCTGTATGCCAGGTTGAAGAAGTGGCTGTACTGGTGTGCATCAATGTCGAGTAGGTATAATCGTATGCCTTACCTCCCAACTGATAGTTGAGGTTGATGGAGAAGTCGAAACCGCGATAGCTCAAAGATGTACCCAAACCACCATAGAAAGCCGGAAGCGCATCGCCGATCAGGTAATCGGTAGCCTGGTTGACATCCTTGGTCATTTCTTGTCCCGTCACATTTCCTGCATCGTCGAGGATATCTTTATGGAACAAGGATTCTCCTGTTTCAGGATCAAGACCGGCAAACTTAGGTAAGTACCATGTGTAGAGAGAAAGACCTTCAGCCACGAAATATTTGTACTTGGATACGAACGACTTATCCAGGTTGACGTAACCGTCATGACCGTCCACCTTGGTTGTCTTGATTTCATCCGGTAAAGTCAGTACTTTGTTCTTCACATGGGAGATATTGAAATTAACATCCCACTTGAAGTCCTTATTCCGGATCAGCGTGCCTTGCAATACCAACTCAAGACCAGCATTACGCATATCCCCCATGTTAATGAAATAACTGGTGTAACCGATAGAAGGAGGTGTATTCAGGGAGAAGAGCATATCACTGGTTTTCCGGTAGAAATAATCGAGGCTACCGCTTAGGCGTCCGTTGAACAGGTCGAATTCGGTACCCACATTCCAGTTTGTATTGGTTTCCCAGGTGATATCGCCGGAGCCTTTCTGACGCCATTGGAAAGCAGGCTGGTCATCGTTGTTCACTACCGTATAAGAGTCGGCATACAAATAATCGCCGATATTGTCGTTACCCTGTGAGCCGACAGAAGCCTTCAGTTTCAAAGAATTCACCCAAGGCACATTGAAGAACGACTCCTTCGAGATAAGCCAGGCACCGCCGACCGACCAGAAGTTACCCCAACGGTGGTCTTTCGCGAAACGGGAAGAAGCATCACGACGGTAAGAGACCGAACCGAAATATTTTGCATCGTAGTTGTACATCGCACGGAAGAAATACCCTTCGTTATTATACGTATTGGAATAAGAATTCGGAGTATTGTTCAGATTCAGAAGTGTCGCCAGCTCCCAAGAGTTATCGATACCGAAATTACGTCCGGAAGCGCTCAGTGACTCATATTTGTAATTGTAATATTCATGACCGACCATCGCGCTCACGTCATGCTTGCCGAACTGTTTGCCGTAATTCAGCAACTGTTGCGTATTATAAGTAAAAGTACGGTAAGAGGCCTTATAGAGGGTACCGTTATCGGACGAACTGGTGTAATAATCGACAAAAGGACTTTTTGCCTCCGTATAACGCCGGTCGTAATCATACGCATTGGCATTGAACGTGAATGTCAGGTCCTTGGTCAGATTTACATCTACATAACCACTGGCGATAAACGAGTTACCGGTTGTTTCATTTACATTATACTTGTTATTGAAGATACAGTTGCCACCCACACCACCTGCACGGTTCAAGTCGTAGGCCTGAGCGAAGTCATACATATTCTCTCCCCATTTATCGACCATGATGTTCTTGTTTTCATCACGGAAATAAACAGGATAGACAGGAGCCTGGGTCTTTATCGTACTCCAGATGGTACCGGTACCGATCGTACCTTCGGATGTCTTGCTGTAATCATATTTGGAGTAGTTGAAATTCGCACCGACTTTCAGCCATGTCTTTGCCTGGTAATCCAGTTTTGCACGCGCCGTCAAACGTTTCTGCGTGGAACCTTCCTGGATACCATCCTGATCCAGATAACCGACAGAGGTATAATAATTAACACGTTCGGAAGCACCGGAAACCGACACGTTATATTCCTGGCGGAAACCGTTCTGCAAACCGATATCCTCCCAGTCGTCGGCCTGCAACCAGAATTTCTGTCCGTTATAGTTATAAAGAGACCCCATAGTCGCTCCCGGGTTCATGGTTCCCCCCTGTTGAATGAAATCCTGTCCGTCGGGAACGGTATAGACCATATAACCCGGGCCTACCCCACTGGAAGAGCTGGTCAGATGCTGGTTTGCCAGAGCATGAGCATCGGTAGCCGACATACCTCCACCGCCTTCTGTTATATAATAGTTATACAACATCTTGTAATATGTTTCGTAGAACTGCTGGGAATTCGTCGTCTTATAGTTCCGAAGACCATTGGAGTTCGATCCCCATTTAGCATCTACAGACACTTTGGCTTCTCCGCTTTTCCCTTTCTTGGTCGTGATCATGATCACACCGTTGGCACCACGGGCACCATACAGCGCGTTGGAAGCAGCATCTTTCAAGACAGTCATCGACTCGATATCGTTGGAGTTGATCAGGTTCAGGTCACCGTCGAAAGGCATACCGTCCACTACGATCAGCGGTTCCGTATCCGAAGAAATAGAACCGAAACCACGGATAGTTATAGAGGGCGAACTACCCGGCTGTGAAGAAGCGTTGCTCAACTGAACACCGGCAACACGTCCGGCTAACGCCTGGGCTGGGTTACTTACCTGTGCTTTCAAAAGATCGTCCGCCTTCATTATACCGGCAGAACCGGTAAAGGCTTCTTTTGTACTTTTACCGAAAGCAACCACTACAACTTCATCCAGTGCCTGGCTGTCTTCCTGTAATACGACTTGGATATTGTTCCGGTTCCCCGGCCGGATAGTCTGGGTAACATAACCCACATAAGAGATTTGCAGCGAACTGCCTGACGGGATAGATAACTCGAACTTACCGTCGAGATCTGTCATGATACCGTTGGTAGTACCTACCTCAACAACACTGGCGCCGATCACCGGTTCACCGTTTTCGTCTTTCACTACCCCTGTTACTCTACGGGTATTCTGAGCCGTCGATGTTGCTTCATGCACCGCAATTGCGGAATGGCTACCATTTGCACTTAATTCTGTCATTGCCTGTTTTGCAGAGACATTACTCTCGGCAGCCAACGGCAACCCCAGACAAAATAAAGCCATAGGTACAAAAATGACTTTCTTAGTGTAATTCATAACTTAAATAATTAGTGATTATAACTCATAAATCAAATACGAAGAGAAGATACTAAGCATATATGCATACGGGTATGGCGAATATTGCCGATGCATGTAACTTCATCCATTTAGTGTTTGTCGTCATGTTAAAAATTAATTAATGGTTTTTACTATAAAAAAAAGACCACAAAGGCTATATTTCATAGCCTGCCCAAAAGCACAATCTGACAAATCAGACTGTTTGTTATCCACAATTTCTCCTAACTTCTTAAACCTGTATTCATTAGTGTAATAGATATTTTGAGCATAGTTCACGTAGGACTCTATCTAAATATCAGTATACAAATATACTATTTTTTATAAAACGAGCGCGGTTTAGTATAAAAAATAAATAAAAAAAACATATTGTTGCCAATTTATGTATTAAAAGACTTCGTCTCATCCTTTAATTGCTGGAGTCCTACGTGAACTCCGGTCATAAGAGAAAACCCAACAAAAATATTTATTCCAACTACTCTAAACCCAGGTATCCGGTACCTCTTTTTACTTTACTTCCTGTACTTTTACAACCAAGGATAAGTGAATCTTCTTTTCAGAAATAAAAAAAGGTATGCCGAAAATCGACATACCCTTTTCTATTTCAATCAATTCCGATTACTCGGTGATTTCAGTACCATAATACGGCTTTATCTCATCATTAGACTTATAGACATAATAGGTCGTCGGATTTGTATACGGATTATTATAATGATAAATAGCAGGATTAGCATTCAACTCTGCCTGGTTCCAGCCCGGAGTCCAGCCAACATATACGCCGTCCATATCAATACAATGCTGATAACGTTCACAGTTCGTTCCTTTATAAGCACGATGGATACCTACTTCCAGACGCTTAGCATCAAAATAGTTGATACCTTCACCCCAGAACTCAATACCTTTTTGAAATACATATTCATCCAGGAATGCATCAGTAGTCGTTGCCGTACAGGTATAGGTAGAATTACGTGTCTTCACAATTTCTTCCAAAATTGTAGCAGCTGCCGGAACACCCGATGTATGAAGAGCAGCTTCCGCTTTTAGGAAATACATTTCTTCAATACGCATGATCGGATAATCGACTGCACCACCAACCGTATGAGTCCGGTAATCGCCGTTATGCGGACGGAACTTCATATTAACATATAACCACGGCCATGACAGGAACCCATTAGACGAATTTATACGTGAACGGATCCAGGACGCAGAACTGTTATACTTATACTGATACTTATCAGGTCCGAATCCGGAATAGTCGTCATTCCAGTCACTCTGGGTCGTACTTGTACTTACGTCATTTACCGACCACTTATTATTGATAAACTTACCATCAGCATCTCTTTCCACCAGATATGGCTCTCCTTCTTTCTGATTCTTCGATTCATAGAAGAAGCTAGGATCCAACCATGATTTCTTACGGAAGTCGTTATCCGAAAGACGTTCGTACCATTTACGATCGAGCGAACGGCCGACACGCCAGCCATACACACTAAAAGTCGTTTCTGTTCCGAAGATCATCGCAAAAGAGAACGATTCATTATTTCCCGTGGCAGCCGTAGTATTACCTTCAGAAATAGAAGTTGCCCACATCCATGAATTCTGAGAGTTACGGTTATTGAATCCGTTTACCGGATCGGTCCATTCTGCCTCCGTCAGCGGGGTACAACCGGCTACAGAAATTGCCTTATCCGCATATTCACCGGATTTTTGCCAGTAGGAAGCTTCATCCTTATAGGTTGCCGATATTTTTACACGAGAAGCCAGGTTGGCATACGTACGGGCATACAAACCATACACAGCGGCCAGGTTAGGCTGGGTTTTATCCGTACGGGTATAGCCGTCCAGATAAGTTTCCGCCTGTTGAAGATCGCTCAGAATCAGGTCATAAACAGCATCTACCGTTGCACGCGGATTGTTGGAAGCCTCTTCAGATGTCGTCTTCTCCGTTACAATAGGTACCCCCAAATTAGTAAGATCGTTCTCCGGAGTTACATAGCTGTAACGGCTGTCAGTAGGTTTCTTATATTCCATTATCTGAACCAAGTCCAGATAATAAAGAGCACGATAAGCGTAACTAACTCCCAGATATCCCTTTTTAGTATCATCCAGATCATTCACATCGATCATACCGATGATGTCGTTTACATTCTTAATATAAGAATAGTAGAGATAAGAAGGATACAGTCCGCGATTGGAACCTGTTGCACTGATCGCTCCATAACAATAGGCCCCCATTGTGTTATAACCGTTCGCTCCCGAGCAAACAAACTGGGTCGTACTATGCTCCAGCATGGCACGCATGCCACCATAAGAAATCATTTCTATACCACCATCTTCATTCTTGTATCCACCCATCGAGGTATAAATGGAGTTAACCATTCCTTGCAATGCCGACTCCGATGCCTGGATCTGGTCATTCAGTACATATTCTGTCGGCAATGTTTCTTCAATACAGCTACTAAAACCCACAAGAGTCGCCGCAGCCAATAAAATCTTATATTTCTTCATGATGTTTTCTTTTTAATGTTTAGAATGTCAATGAAATACCACCAGAGATAGTACGTATCGGAGAATAGAGTTCCGGATTACTATATCCCTTCAACGTATAACGAGGATCGAATCCCTGGCGTGCCGAGAAGTAAAACAGGTTTTCACCGGAGAAGTAAACACGTATATTCTGGATATTATACTTCTGTGTCAAGCTTGAGGGCAATGTATATCCCAGGTTGATATTCTGTACATTCAGATAGCTCGCATTAGTAATAAAGCGGTCTGAACGAGGATTCTGTGAATACTTTTCAGCAAATTGCAAACGTGGAATATTTGAACCTGTATTCTCCGGAGACCAGGCATTCAATATGTCCTTATGCCATGTTGTAGACGAAGTTGTACTGGTATGCATCAATGTCTGATAAGTATAATCGTATGCCTTTCCACCCAACTGATAGTTCAGATTGATGGAGAAGTCGAAACCACGATAGGTCAAAGATGTTCCCAAACCGCCATAGAAAGACGGAAGAGCATCGCCAATCAGATAGTCGGTTGCCTGACTCGAATCTTTAGTTGTCTCCTGTCCGGTTACATTTCCTGCATCATCGAGGATATCTTTATAGAACAATGATTCTCCCGTTTCAGGATCCAGACCGGCAAACTTAGGTAAGTACCATGTGTAGAGAGAAAGCCCTTCGGCTACGAAATATTTATATTTGGAAACAAACGACTTATCCAGGTTAACATAACCGTTATGTCCGTCTACCTTTGTCGTTTTTATTGCATCCGGCAAGGTCAGTACCTTATTCTTTACATGAGAGATATTGAAATTAACATCCCACTTGAAATCTTTATTTCTAATCAACGTACCCTGCAATACTAACTCGAGACCGGCATTTCGCATGTCACCCAGATTAATGAAATAACTGGTATAACCGATAGAAGGAGGTGTATTCAGCGAGAACAACATATCACTGGTCTTCCGGTAGAAATAATCCAGGCTACCACTCAGACGTCCATCGAAAAGATCGAATTCGGCACCCACATTCCAGTTCGTATTAGTTTCCCAGGTAATATCACTAGAGCCTTTCTGGCGCCATTGATAAGCAGCTTGGTCGTCATTATTTACCACTTTGTAGGAATCGGCATATAAATAATCCCCGATATTGTCGTTACCTTGTGAGCCGACAGATGCTTTCAGTTTCAAAGAATTCACCCAAGGTGCATTAAAGAAAGCTTCCTTCGAAATAAGCCAAGCACCACCGACCGACCAGAAGTTACCCCAACGGTGGTCTTTTGCGAAGCGTGAAGAAGCATCACGGCGATAAGACACCGAACCGAAATACTTTGCATCATAGTTATACATGGCGCGGAAGAAATAACCTTCGTTATTATAAGAATTGGAATAAGAATACGGATTATTATTCAGATTCAAAAGAGTTGCTAACTCGCGCGTATTATCGATTCCGAAATTACGCCCGGAGGCACTCAACGATTCATATTTGTAATTATAGTATTCATGACCGATCATAGCACCTACATCATGCTTACCAAATTGTTTGTTGTAATTCAATAACTGTTGTGTATTATAAGTAAAGGTACGGTAAGATGCTTTTGACAGATAACCGTTATCGGATGAACTGGTGTAGTAATCGACAAAAGGACTGGTAGCATAGGTATAACGGCGGTCGTAATCATAGGCATTGGCATTAAATGTGAATGTCAAATCATTAGTCAGATTTATATCTGCATAACCACTAGCAATAAACGAGTTACCTGTTGTTTCATCCGATCGGTATTTATTAGAAAAAATACAGTTACCACCAACACCTCCTGCACGACTCAGATCATAAGCTTGTGCGAAGTCATACATTTTCTCTCCCCATTTATCGATCATGATATTCTTATTTTCATCACGGAAATAAACCGGATAAATAGGCGCCTGAGTTTTGATTGTACTCCAAATCGTTCCGGTACCGATCGTACCTTCAGATGTCTGGCTGTAATTGTACTTGGAATAATTGAAGTTTGCACCGACTTTTAACCATTTCTTCGCTTGATAGTCCAGTTTGGCACGTGCTGTCAAACGTTTCTGCGATGAACCTTCCTGGATACCATCCTGATCCAGATACCCCACAGAGGTATAATAATTAATACGTTCAGAGGCACCGGATACCGAGACATTATATTCCTGACGGAAACCGTTTTTCAATCCGATTTCTTCCCAATCGTCGGCTTGCAGCCAAAGTTTCTGACCGTTATAATTATAAAGAGTTCCCATAGTCGCTCCCGGATTCATTGTTCCGCCCTGCTGGATAAAATCTTGTCCCTCCGGAACTGAATAAACCATATATCCCGGACCAACACCACTTGACGAATTTGTCAGATGTTGATTTGCCAATGCATGGGCATCAGTAGCAGACATACCGCCACCAGCTTCCGTTATATAATAGTTATACAGCATTTTATAATAAGTTTCATAAAACTGCTGAGCATTTGTTGTCTTATAATTTTGAAGGCCATTGGAGTTTGCTCCCCATTTAGCATCTACAGACACTTTGGCGTCTCCATTCTTACCTTTCTTTGTTGTGATCATAATCACACCATTGGCTCCACGGGCACCATACAAGGCATTCGAGGCAGCATCCTTCAATACGGTCATCGACTCGATATCGTTGGAGTTGATCAGGTTCAGGTCACCATCGAAAGGCATACCGTCCACTACGATTAAAGGCTCCGTATCCGAAGAAATAGAACCAAAACCACGGATAGTAATAGAGGGCGAACTACCCGGCTGTGAAGAAGCGTTACTCAACTGTACACCGGCAACACGTCCGGCCAAAGCCTGAGCCGGATTCGACACCTGTGCTTTCAGAAGATCGTCTGCCTTCATTATACCGGCAGAACCGGTGAAAGCTTCTTTTGTACTTTTACCGAAAGCTACAACCACAACTTCATCCAAAGCTTGGTTATCTTCCTGTAAAACGATCTGGAGATTATTTTTATTTCCCGGTTTCATTGTCTGGGTAACAAAACCGACATAAGAGATTTGTAATGAGCCATTAGCACTCATGGACAGTTCAAATTTACCATCCATATCTGTCATAATACCATTCGTCGTGCCTACTTCTACAACACTGGCACCAATTACCGGTTCTCCGTTTTCGTCTTTAACAATACCTGTTACTTTGCGGATACTCTGATTAACAGAAGCTGCCTCTACTACTACAGCCTTCTGGACATCAAAATCTGAAATAGTGTTTTCAGCCACCATGGTCAAATTAAGACAAAACAAAGGAATAGCCATGCAGGCAACTTTCTTTGTGCAATTATTCATAACTTAATTATTTAATGATTAGAACTTGAATAAAAAACCATTCACTGATTAGGTTAAAAAAGAAATATTTCTTCTATCCCTTCTACTAGCTGCTATTGTTCCTCATACCTGACCTGAATCAAAAATTAGACTTTTTATAGAAATTATTTAGCGTTTATCTACAGCAGAAATTAGCATTTCTTTTCTAAAATAAATAACGACAGCTTATTAGCTTCCAAAGAGGACAATCCAACAATAAATTATTGAATCGATTTACCTGCATATTTCTTCAAACTAAGTTTTTCAAAATATCAACACTAGTGGAATTATTAACACAGTTCACATAGAACTAATGTTTTGAGGAGGAATTAGTTCACATAGAACTAATGTTTTGAGGAGGAATTAATGGGTATATTCGTATAAAAAGAATAAAATTATAGCGTTATTTTGCTAATTTTAGCGTTAAAGTATCTTGTTTTTGCAAAAAATACTATATTTGCAGACGGATTATTGATATAGTTCTATGTGAACTATGTCAAGTAAAAAAGAAATATCCAAGAAAAGTAAAAGTGTTTTTCATTGAACGACAAATCCAGACTGCCCACCCGAACAGCCAATCATTCACCTAGAAAAAGGTTAACGAACAAAGCCTACAGACCAAGAAATGAAGAATGAAGATAAAAGTCTAAAAATCCAATGTTAGTTGTTCCGGTAATAATGTGAAGGTTTTACGATGATAAGGAGTGATACCGACTGCACGGATCGCTTCGCGATGGGCTTTAGTCGGATAACCTTTATTTTCAGTCCAATGGTAATCCGGATATTCTTTAGCCAGTTCATCCATATAATCGTCACGATATGTTTTAGCCAGGATGGAAGCGGCAGCAATACTCAGGTACTTCCCATCCCCCTTTACAACCGTCGTATGTTTTATATCCCGATAGGGAGTAAAACGATTTCCGTCTATCAGCAGATGTTCCGGTCTTACCGTCAACTGGTCGATGGCACGATGCATAGCCAGGAAAGAAGCTTTCAGTATATTTATTTTATCAATCTCCTCCGGAGTCACAATACCTACAGCCCAGGCAATTGCTTCCCGTTCTATTATCGGACGCAGGGCGTAACGTTTCTTTTCACTGAGTTGTTTACTGTCATTCAAATCATCGTTTTTAAAATCAGGAGGCAGAATAACCGCAGCAGCAAAAACGGATCCGGCAAGACATCCGCGTCCCGCTTCATCACAACCGGCTTCTATCCGGTTCGCTTCTAAATAAGGTAACAACATAGAGTCTGATATGTAAGTTTGTTATCATTCTATTATCTTCTTTCTCAACATCCAGGGACGCAATACGAAATAAGAGAACAAGGTAGCCAATGCTACTCCTGTTATGTTTGCCAGAAAATCGAACCAGTCACCACCCCGGTAAGAGGTACAATATTCCTGCAACAGCTCAATCGCCCCACTCATCAGGATCGGACAAAGTACGGCTCCTACCCAGGCATGCCATAACACCTCGTCATATTTCCGGTGATTACGCAAAAACTCAATCCACAGCATTCCCGATAATCCGGCATACATACAGATATGGGCCACCTTATCTATTCCCGGGATCTTTCCGATCTCCACAGAAGGCGGTTTGAAAAATGACAAGTAAATAACAACCAGAATGATTGTCAGAGATATCGGATATTTTTTCAGATAATACAACATAAGCTACTGATCAAAACATTTTTTTAACACGTTCTATCCCGGCGGCAAAAGTATCGATTTCTTCTTTCGTATTATAGAAAGAAAAAGAAGCACGTACAGTACCTTCAATCCCCAATGCCTGCATCAAAGGCTGTGCACAATGATGCCCGGTACGGACAGCGATCCCCAAACGATCTAACAACATCCCCATATCATAATGATGAATATTTCCCACCAGAAAAGACAGGACAGCGCCTTTATGATCCGCCTGACCGAAAATACGCATACCATCTATATCGTTCAACTTTTCAGTTGCATAGCGCAATAACTCGTCCTCATAAGCAGCAATATTCTGCATGCCCAGCCGATTCACATAACGTAAGGCTTCCGCCAATGCTGTACTACCGATATAATCGGGTGTACCGGCTTCGAACTTAAACGGTAATTCATTAAAAACAGTCTTCTCGAACGAGACAGTCGCAATCATCTCGCCACCACCCTGGTAAGGAGGTAATTTATCCAGCCATTCTTCTTTCCCATATAATACACCGATACCTGTCGGACCATACACCTTATGTCCGGAAAAAACATAAAACTCAGCATCCAGGTCCTGCACATCGACTGTCAGATGAGGAACAGCCTGCGCCCCGTCGATCAATACCGGCACCTCATGGTTATGCGCTTCTTCGATGATCTCTTTCACCGGATTAATAGTCCCCAGCACATTCGATACATGTGTAACGGAAACCAACCTCGTACGTTCAGAAAATAACCCACGGAATGCTTCCATATCCAGTTCTCCCTTTTCATTCATCGGAATGACCTTCAATACAATTCCTTTGCGTGCCGCCTGTATCTGCCAGGGTACGATATTGGAATGATGCTCCATTACCGAAACGATCACTTCATCTCCTGCCGACATACATTCATCAGTAAAACTGGAAGCTATCAGGTTGATCGCTTCTGTTGTACCACGTGTGAAAATGATCTCGTTAGATGAACGTGCGTTCAGGAAAGACTGGACGGTTTTACGTGCATCTTCATGTGCTTCGGTTGCCGCCTGGCTCAAAAAATGTACCCCGCGGTGAATGTTGGCATTTACATTATAATAACCGCTTTCAATCTTTTCCACTACCTGGCGAGGCTTTTGCGTAGTAGCACCGTTATCGAAGTAAATGAGCGGCTTATCGTATATTTTATGTTCCAGTATTGGAAAATCTTTCCGGATAGACTGTATATCTAACATAGCAATTGTATCTTTAGTCGTATAACAAACGCCAAAGATACGATGTTTTATTTAACAACGGCGATTTATTCTTTTATACAGATATAAGAATATAAAAAAAGCCTTTCATCCGAGACGAAAGGCTTTTCTGTACCCTCAAATACTTCTTTACTCTACAGTTTCCGCAATCGGAGTTTCTTTGAACGCCAGTAATGGGAAGAAAATAAACGGTAACAAAAGTAAACCTACAGCGTACGCATTGTCACCTTTACCATACTTTGCAGCTATATCTCTATACAGCAGAAAGGAGAGATAAATGTTATAAATAGGAATCAGGAAAAACCAGAATTTAACCGGTTCCCATTTTACAATACGCAACATCACGATGATGTTGTAGAACGGAATGATGCAAGCCCATCCCTTTTGGCCGAAAGTTTCAAAAATCTTCCACATACTGACAATCATCAGTACACTCAATGCCAATTGAATAATAGATCCAATCATTACAGTAAAATTTTATACATTTAAATATTATTTGCGCACTAAAGGTAAACTTTTTATACAACAATACTGTTGTCTTACGCCAAATAATTAACTAAAAACTTTCACTGCTTTTGATAGAAACGAACCCAATCTATCTCCATTTCTACCGGCAAGTCTTCCGGATCAACGGCACCAACCCAACTTCCGCCAAGCTGCATATCCAACAACAAATAGAACTGACTGTCATTGAACGGATACTGTCCTTCCTTTTCTGTTTCGATCCGCGGATAAGCGAATGTACGGGTATCATTGATAAAAAACACCAGGCTGTCCGCATACATTTCTACCGTGTAGGTATTGAAATCATTCGGGTCGATAACGCCGGTACTTCCTTGTTTGGGATTGTCTTTGATCCCCAGATTAAATGTATAATGAGAATGGACTGTCTGATAAGCGATACTATCATTATTCAGACGTTCCATGATATCGATCTCACCACCTCCGGGCCATTTGGCATCCTGCGGCAATAACCAGAAAGCAGGCCAGGCACCGGTCGCTCCATTCAGTTTGGCATGGATTTCGAGGCGGCCGTTATTGAATCCGACCTTATCTTTTGTATAAACGCCACCGGTCACATACGGTGCCGTATCGGTCGGCAGGCTATAATTGACCAGTCCTCGCAATACCAACTTACCGTCACGCATCGCATAACAGGAATCGAAGTCAGACATATAATTATTCCAGTCGGATGTACCCCGGGGAATCTTACTCCAGGAGGCAGGATCAAAACTATCAGCCTGGTCGAAATTATCTTCCCAAACTAATTTCCATTCGGCAGGCGACGGTTCGCAACACGGTAAGGCAATCATCATGCCCAGGCAGGCTAACAGCCCTAAAAAGCTTTTTTTCATATCGCAGTATTTTAGAATAAGTGATTAGAATCCATCCAAAGGTATCAAAACCGTAGGAATTAACAATAACATTCCCAGCAAAATAAACAGTATAAGAATACGGAAGAACCACTTCACCCATATTTCATAAGGGATGCGAGCCAAACCAAGCGCCCCCATCAAAACACCGGAAGTAGGTGTGATCATATTGGTAAACCCGTCACCGAACTGAAACGCCAGCACTGTTGCCTGACGGGAAATACCGATCACATCCGAGAATGGTGCCATAATCGGCATAGTCAATGCCGCCTTCGCCGAACCGGAAGGAATAATAATATTGATCGTTGTCTGGATCAGATACATAACACCCAGAGAAGCAATCTTTCCAGCCTCCCCCATCAAAGCCGCCATACTATGCAGGATCGGATCGATAATATGCCCATCCTGCAAAATCTGGATAATTCCACCTGCCAGCCCGACTACCAGGGCAGCCGAAAGCATATCTTTGGCTCCGGTAAGAAACTGGCTAATGATCCCGTCAGCTCCCTCGTTATTGGCAAATCCGGATAGAAGTCCCATTGCCAGGAAGATTGCGGATATTTCCATCAGATACCATCCATACCCCATCACACCTACTACCAGAAAGACAATGGTATAACCAAGCAGATTCAAAATAAAGAACTGATTCGATTTGCGCAATCCCAACCAGCCGGTCAAAGCAAAAAAGGCGGTAAACACCGGTACTGCCGGAAAACTAACAGCACTCTCTCCGACTTCAAAGGTGGTAGAAGGATAATATATCGAAAAGCCGATCAATGAAAGTAATAATAACAAGTAGACAATCCAGGCCGAACGGGTTGTCTTTTCCTCCGGAACCTCTTCGGAAGAAACTTCACCTTTCTCCCTCCAGTAAGCATCCGCCTCATACATAGGAGACAATTTCGGGTTCTTTTTCACCCTGGCTGCATAACGAAGAACGATAACGATCAGAATGGAAGTGAGCACCACCCAGCAAAACAACCGGTAACCGAAACCGGAAAACAGCGGCAAGTCCGACAAACCCTGTGCTATACCGATTGTAAACGGATTCAGGATTGCTCCCGAAAACCCCACATGTGCTGCCACATAGACCATACAAAGTCCCGTAATAGAATCATATCCCATCGAAATGGCAAGCGGCACAATAATTATAACAAATGCAAGCGTCTCCTCACTCATGCCGAATACGGCTCCGAACAAACTGAATAGGATTATAATCAAGGATATCACCACATTATTCACTCCGACCATGCGAAACAGCCCATATTTCTCCACTTTACGCGAACTCCGTAAAAAAGATAGTATCCCGGTATCGATTGCCCGGCTACTGTTCATAATCTGGAAAGCTCCTCCGATAATCAACAGAAAAGCTATGATACCTGCCTGTTTCTCGAATCCTTCCAGTAACACACCGAAAACCTGCCAGCTCTGCGGGGCGGGATCGACTGCATGAAAGGAGTTATCTACAATAACCGTACGTTCCGTACCGTTGACCACCCGTATTTCCCGGGAGTATTCACCAGCAGGAATAATCCAGGAAAGGGCGGCACATATCAGGATTACAACAGATATAATTGTATAAGTATGCGGAATCTTATTCAGTTTCATTCGTTCTCTGGTATAAAAAAGTTTGCCTTTATTTGTTGCTACAAAATTAAGGCAAACTTTTGATAAATTTCATACTTTATATCAATTACCTCTTTTCTCCAAATTCGGTCTGCTGTCTTTCAACCTCCTTCAGTTTCAAAGCATTCAGTTCTTTCTGAAGACGTTCTACTTCACGTTCGGCTGATGATTTGCTCATTTGTACATCTGTTTTACCGGTTACAGTCAGAGGTATAAGAACGGCTTCCGATTGATTATAGACTAAGGGATAAACAGCCGGAGTACTTTCCAGTTCAAGCTCTGCGCTGATCGGCATCTGGGAGCCTTCCATCAGAACACTGGCCATCACTTTGATCTTCCCCGGTTTCAAAGTAGACTGTACCAGTACCGGGGCAGTTCCCCATTTCACCGGAGCCGGATTCGCCATAATATCGGCACTTCCCAAAATACGTCCTTCACCTTCGATATGGAACTTGATGAAATAATTGTTCAAACGCTTAATGTTACCTTGTTTATCGGCAATAGCTGCAACTACTGTTACAAAGTCAGAGCCGTTTGCCTCCAGGTTCGTACCCTCGTTATCTACCCAGAGCAACAGTTTCTCCGCGCGGCGGGCAGGCGTTACTTTATGGGTAGCAACCACTTTTCCATCTATCAGACCTTCTGCCAGTAAATAGACATCCTCCTGTTTCCTGTCTCTCGACAGAGCCTTGTCTACCATAAAATCATACATATCGGGGAAAGTGATTACCGGCGACGGCATTCCTTGCCATCCCTTGTCTCTCTTATAAGTGGATGTTTTGCCATCTTTATTAAAGGTCAGACGTACCTCATCACAGTTGGAATAAACCATGACATCTTTACCTGAGAACGGAGTCATTTCATTGGCAATAAATACCATCGGCCCAGTTTCTGCGATCAGGTCGCTTTTAACAGGCGGACGTTGAGCCTTGAACATATAGTATGAATACTTGGGCTGACGAAACACATCCATGATACCTCCGTAAAAAGGATCGGGATGATAACCGCGCTGATGATCGAACGAATGCCAGAGGCAACCGCCTACATGCTGACGGGAAGTCTGAAACAACGCATCATAACTGGTATAAGGATAGGAAGGTGAAGCATAATGCTGCGCCTGTATCAACATCGCCTGTTCACCCCAGTTACGGGCAACACGACTGGGAGAGTTATGCGAATTCCAGTCATCCACATTATCTCCCCATTCGCGGGTAAAATAGGTTTTTGACGGATCCAATTCTTTTATCGCCCATTCCTTATCTGCATTCTGAGGATGAGCAAAAAGTACCGGAAAGACTTCGTGACCACGTGCCTCACTGTCACTACCGCAATAGCAGGATGGGTAAGGATATTCAGCATGTACGATATCGTTAGTATTCTTGGCAAAGTCAGCCGGATACCAGGTCTCATTCAGGATCGGTTCCCACAACCAGACACAAGCATAGTTACGGTCACGGCGCACCAGATTACGGATATCGCTATAGACACGTTGCGCAAATTCGGGTGCATCGTTCCAGAATTGCCAACCCGGCGTATTGACGATCACGAACAATCCCAGCTCGTCGCAGGCATCCATAAAGGCGGGATCTTGCGGGCAATGGGCATTACGGATCACTTCCATGCCGACATCTTTCAGCTTTTTTGCATCCCGCCAATGAATACTGTTGGCAACCGCATTGCCGACAACGGCAAAGTCCTGATGGCGGTTCGCTCCGATCAACGGCTTCTCATACGGTTTACCGTTCAGCCAGAAACCGTCTTTTCCTTTGAACTCGATACTACGGATACCGATACGGCGACGATAACCGTCAATCACATTCCCTTGTTCGTCACGCACACGCACCAATAAGTTATATAAGGTCGGTGTAGAGGGTGTCCATAACATCGGTTGCTGTACCAACAGTTTATCGGAGCTGGTTACAGTTTTGCCCGGTTTGATCTTCACTTTATCATTCAGAAAAGCAACCTGTTTACCGTCCGGTTGCTGCAATTCGTATTCTACCACACCTGTAAACGCTTTCTTCGTCTCGTTACGTACCTGCAATTGCAGCAAAACCTCAGCAGATGTATCTGAAACCTTATCGAAAGCGACAAATAAACCTCCTCCAGCTATTTCATTTTCATAATTCGGATCGGTTATAAAAATATTATTATGAGACACCAGCCAACAATCACGGTAGATCCCTCCGAAATAGGTATAGTCCAATACATCCTGCGCTTTTCCGGGAGGATAGGACGGATCGTCGCTATTGTCTGTCCATACGGCAATCACATTCTCACCGCTCCAGTCTAATGCGTCTGTCACATCGACTATGACCGGCAGGTAACCTCCGAAATGTTCCGTCAGCAGTTTACCGTTTACGAAGACTTTACTTTTCCCCATGATCGCTTCAAAATGCAGGAAAAGTTTCTTTCCTTTCAAAGCTGCATCGGGTGTAAAATGCTTACGATACCACACTTCCCCCTGATAGTTAATGCAACCGCTTGCCTCTGTCGGGAGGTATTCAATACCGTGCGGCAAAGATACGACTGTCCAGTCTTTATCATTAAACTCTTTCGCATCCGCCCCCTCAGCAGCCCCTTTGTAAAATCGCCATGCCGGATTCATGGAATAAACGTCACGTCCGGAGTTTTTCATCCGGAAGAAACCGGCTGTTGAAAACTCAGGTTGATAAGCAGCCAATACCGGCAGGCAGATCAGACTTAATAAAATATAACCAATTAATTTTCTCATTTGTATTTTAGTTTGTTCTTTATTTTCCGAAATTAAATAATGGTGATTCTGTCCGTGCACCGTCCATTAACACTTCCAATTCTTTCACTTTCTCCGGATTCTGCTGAGACAGGTTATTATCCTCATGGATATCTGAACTCAAATCATAGAGTTCCAGGATGGTTTCGCCAACAACCGGTTGACGGATCAGTTTCCAGTTTCCACTGCGTAAAGCTTCGCGCCCATTCAGTTCATGAAATTCCCAATATAAATAATCGTGTTGCTTCTGTTCCCCTTCCGACAATAAGGTTGGCAGGAAAGAGATTCCGTCGCCAGCCTCCGGTAAGGTTACCCCTGTCAGCTCTGCCAAGGTCGGCATTACATCCCAGAATGCACTGATATGCTCACTTTTCACGCCAGCTTTGATCTTTTCAGGCCCCCAGGCTATCATCGGCACCCGGATACCTCCTTCGTAAACATCCCTTTTTACACCTTTCAGCGGACCGTAACTCCGGAAATAATCAGGATTTGCACCACCTTCCCTGTGAGGACCATTATCGCTGGTAAAAATAACAATTGTATTCTTATCCAGCCCCAGTTCTTTCAACTCTGCCATCACATCACCGACATATTTATCCAGTCTCGTGACCATAGCGGCAAAGGAAGCATAAGGTTTTTCCGACGGATGATATCCCATCTTCCCATCATAAGGGACTTCTTCAAATGCATTTTCATACATTTGATAAATAGAATCATGCGGCAAATTCAATTCCGCATGCGGTAAGGTGTAAGTAAGCATTGCATAGAAAGGTTTATCCTTATTATCCCGGATAAACTTTAAAGCCTGTTCATGGATCAAATCCTGTGAATAGATTTTTCTTCCTTCATTATCGTTCTCATGCAGAAATACAGTGTCGTTGTTATGCCACAGATGGTCCGGATAATAAGAATGTGCCTGACGCTGGCAGTTATAACCGAAAAACTCATCGAACCCCATATTTGCCGGAACAGAGGTCGAACCGGGATAGCCCAGTCCCCATTTACCAAAAATCCCGGTCGTATATCCTGCCGACTTCATCAGTTTCCCCAAAGTATAAGTATCTTCAGTCATCGGTTGCTGTCCTTCCGGTTTGATCTCTTTATTACCGCGGATCTGCGAATGGCCGGTATGCAACCCCGTCATCAAGGAACAACGGGAAGGGGCACTAACCGTACAACCGGCATAATGCTGGGTAAACAACATACCTTCCTGTGCCATCCTGTCGATATTAGGAGTCTTGATCTTTTGCTGTCCGTAACAGCCTATATCTCCGTAGCCCAGGTCATCAGCCAGGATATAGATAACATTCACAGGCCTCCCCTCCGCCGGTGCTTCTTTTTTACAGGCAGAAAATCCGGTCAACAAAGTTCCGCCTATGCATAATACGAGTTGTGTTTTCATTTCTTACAGTTATTTTAAATCTAATGTTATTTTTCAACCCAAAGATACGTTATTTAGACCATATAGAATGATATAAGAATTCAAATCCGTCTAGTTCAAAGGAAAATGTTCCCGGACCGAGATAAAAAGAATATCTTCTTTTCTCACATCCTTAATTTCCATCGACTCAGAATCAGCTTCCTGTAACGAAATAGAAAGATCATTTATATTTTCTCCATTCTTATAAACCTGAATCTTATAGGTTCCCGATACTCGGGCCGTACAATCCAGTTTAATTTTCATAGTTTCCATAGATGCCAATTCACTGTCTGCAAAAGATTTTGCTTCCGGGAAATAAACCATCGCCAAAGTCTCCCGACCATCCACATTCAAATGGCTGACCTGTACACCCGGAATACCGACCTCACAACGCACAAATCCCGGCCCCGGTAATCCTTCATAAATAATATCCTCATTCCGGGATATGGCTTCAAACATCCCGACAAGATCATCCCTGACCGGTTTCAATTCCATCAGTTCTTTCCTTACTTCCCCGTAACAGTAGACCCCAAAACCCTGTGCCGCCCTTTCCAGGGAATGAATTACAAAGTGACGAAAATTGACAGATGTATTGAAATGTCCTATACCGATCTCGGAAGGGATCAATATGGGCAGTTTATAATTATACGAATCATTATAGCGATGATCGATCCCAGCTATCGCTTTATACCCCCAGTTTTTATAAAACATCGTACCGATCGCATCCAGGTTTCCGTCCGCATAGGTAGCCGCACTCGTTCCCGTCATTCGAACACGCTCCGGATCACCGGCTTCTGCCTGTCCGGCATCCAGGTTGAAAGATAATATCTTATAGGGATCTCCTTCATGGTAAGCGGAAGTAAACTGTTGCCACCACCAGTCGATGGCCTCCTTTTTAAACTGTACATAATCGGTTTTGTTGGTTTTCAGTTTCCACTCTTCAAATAATTCAGCCGTTACCGGATTGAAATCACTCTCATCCAGAAAACTGAAACCTTCCTCATTCCCCAGTTGTACCCCGATAACCGTCTCATCATCTTTATAATGGACAGCCAGATTATAAAGCATTCTTCTTATCCGGTAAAAAACCTCCTTATGACCATATACATGAAGGGGACGGACACCGTAGGTCAGTATATCCCGGATATTCGAATAAAGTACGCCATCCCGTTTCACCCATTGCATCGTATAATTGGAAGAATCCCTGTCGTCCAGATGAAATGTCCAGGCCGTTTCGGGATTGAGGGTCGGCACTCTCTCCTTCTGTGCATGTAAAAACAATACCCAACCGATTTTCAATTCCTGTCTTTGGGCGGCAGCAACAATTTCATCGGCGAAACGGTAGTCAAACCGATTATCTGCCGGCTCGATGTCTTCCCAATGCAACATCACATAAGCCGTATTAGCTCCCATCTCCTTCATATCAGCGAAGACAGAATCATAATTTGTCTCTTTTTCATAACGGGTATCCCAATACCCGGTCTCTATCGCTTTCAGGAAAAATGGAGCCAACCGACCATTCTGCCGGACCATATAAGCTATTTTCCGGTTCGGCAGACGGATTAATGCTGCCGGAGCGGTCACTGTATCTTTCATCTCATAGTCTACTATTCTCGCTGCTACCGGAGAAGAAGTAGTCATAAATGGCAACGGTTCACTCAATTGAGCCTGCAACGGATAGACCAATGCAAATAACGCGGCAAAAATCAATATCCAATATTTGATCATACACTTTCTATTTTATACAAATTACTCAATAAAAAACCAGTTTGGTAATCCGGCAAATAAATGCTTCTCACCAAACTGGTCTTAATTAAATCCTATTTTTATTCCTATTTATCAATAACCGATTGCACCGGCATTTGCTTTCAACGGCCATCCCGGGTTCTGATAGATCACAGAAGTTTCTCCGTTTTCAGGATCAGTAGCCGTAATGCGGAAATGTTGCATGGCGATCGGGCTCAGGTAATGAGCATCACACCAATTATATCCGTCGTAAACAAGGTTGGACGTTTTAATGATCTGGTAAGGACGTAAATAGAAACTGTTCTTCTGGCTGGAAACATTAGCCGTCTTTCCTTCCGTACCTTCCGGTATCAAAGTCGAATTTCCCTGGTTATCCACATATTCATGCTGCATAGATCCCCACAATTTGAAACCTTCCACCTGATAATTTTTTACCTGGTCTAATGCTCTCCAGCGTTTCAAATCGTTCATACGGAAGCCTTCTTCCATTAATTCACAACGACGTTCACGACGGATATTGTACAGCAATTTAGAAACAGGCTGACCACCGGAATATACAGCCCAGTCCTTTTCCTTTACCAGGTCAGTAGCTGCTACTGTCTGCTGATAATTCACCGGAAGACCAACACGTTCACGAATAGCTTTCCAGTAAGAATCCGCTTTGCTGTCGATACTACTTCCGCCGTTCTTCATGCAGGAAGCCTCGATATAATTAAGATAGGCTTCTACCGCACGGAATACATGTGACCCTTCCACACAATAATCCCCGTCACGATACCATGTATGCGGCATCCCCTTACGCAGGCAATAACCGGTTACGGCACGAACCTCCTGTTTGGCCAGAATATCCGGATACCCGAATGTATCGACATCCGACAACTCACTCAACAACTCGCCCGGCTCTTTCATAAACAATTGCAAACGGAAATCACGGTTCGCCTTCACATCTGCGATCGTATTATCACCCACATATTTGGAAGAAGCATAAATCGGAAGGCCATCCTCACAAAGGAATGTTTCCACGAAATCCCTGGTAAAACCCGAATTTCCTCCTCCACGCTGCAAATAATAACCGGCTGAATGCTTCTCCTTATATTCCATATCATAAGCCCGCCAGAGTAATATCTCCTCGTATCCTTCCATATTTTCCGCAGCAAACTGTGCATAATACGGATTATCCAGCTTTTCTCCGAAATTATTCATGGTCAAAGAAACATTATCGGCCACCTCCTCAGCTGCTTTCATCGCCTCATCCAGGAAATAAGAGATTTCACTATCGATATTAATTGTATAATCTTTCAAATAAGCAGTAGAAGCTCCGGGCCAACCAGGTCCACCGGGAACGCGGTTCGTCCCTTTATGGTAAGTTTCCCAACTTGCTTCAAAGAGCGCTGCTCTCGATTTTACCAATAAAGCGGCATTACGGGTAATCCGGTTTTTACCTCCGACCGGGCTATTATTCATCAGCATGATCGCAGAATCCAGATCAGAAATAATAAAGCGGGCTACTTCATTTCTCGGACGCCGGTAACTGGCTTCCGTCAAAGCCTGTTGTTCGTCCGGCAACGTGTTACGGACAATCGGAAAATCACCCAATGTCTGAAGTTTGCTCAGATACTGCCAGGCACGCATAAAATAAGCCTCCCCGATATAATGTTTGATATTGGTTTCCGTCCCGTTTATTTCACCGTTTTTCCAGCGGGGTACCGCTATTTCAAGGAAATAATTCAGATTCCTTATTTTATCGAAATTCCACGGATCGTCACCCCGGGTAGAAAAAGATTCGTTCACTCTCCATTCGCCAGGAACCCAACGGCTGTTGAAAGAACCTGTCACCTGATTATCGGTATCGTTATCATTTTTCCATGTACCCAGATTCCAGCCGTCATGTGTGGTAAAACTATATTGTTTGATCGTATAGGCAGCCAGATCGCTTTCGCTCCAGAAAAAAGCTTCAGGCGTAATATTGTCCAGCGGTTCCCTGTCCAGGAAATCATTACATGATGTCATGGAAAACGCACTTATCAATACGGGTAAGATATATTTCAGTTTCATATTCTATTACTATTTAAAAGGTTACACTTAATCCGGTTGAGACAGTTCTCGATAAAGGATATGATTTGGCGGATTCTGTTACCGAACCGTTCCAGTTTCCATATCCTGATCCTAATGTTTCTGGATCAAAGCTATCAGGTAAGCCACTGATCGTAAATAAGTTCTCTACAGAGAGGAAGATCCGTAATTTTGATAAGCCGGCTTTACTTGTCAGATGTGCAGGTAATGTATAACCTATTTGCAGGTTTTTCATACGCAAATAAGCAGCATTCTGCAAATAGCGAGTCTGTTTTTTCTGGTTCTTTCCACCATCCAGTATCGGGCGCGGGAAATAAGCATTCGGATTAGCTCCCCACTCATCTCCTTCCGAACGGAAGAAGTCCAGGTGATCCGTAAAACAGGTGCTCTGCCATAATCCGCCACTTGCACCCCAGAACATGTTGTCACCCAACCAATAGTCTCTTTTTGCTACACCCTGGAAAAACATACGGATATCAAATCCTTTCCAGGAAGCATCCAGATCGATACCGAATTTATAACGCGGACTCGAATTTCCGATTATTTTCTTATCTCCCGGATCCGTAATCGTATTACTACCTTCGTTCACTTCGCCGTCACCGTTCAGATCTTCGTACATGACATCACCGGCTGCCCAGTTATTACCAAACGATTGTTTGTGGTTCGCAAGCCAGCTCTGCATTTCTTCGTCTGTTTTTGCAATACCGTGAGTTACATATCCCCATATTTCCCCGGCATATTGTCCCTCATACCAGGTATTCAGGGTTCCGGTCGGATTCGAATAACGGGTTACCCGCTGACGGTCGTCCGACAGCATAATATGTGCACCGTAACTTACTTTGCCAATCTGGTCTCTCCAGGCCACGTCCAGTTCAAAGCCTTTCGATTCCATGTCGGCATTATTCGTTTTGGGAACAGTAGCACCCAGGATCACAGGTAGTTCCGGTGCCGGTCCAACCATATCCAACGTTTTACGGTTGAAATAATCAAAACTGAAAGTCAGGCGATTCTGCAATGCACCTACATCGATACCTATATTCCAGGAGCGCATTGTTTCCCAGGATAATAAAGCGGAAATCAAATCCGGCGCATTAGCCGTATTCGGCTTTACCCCATTCAGTAACCAATGACTATCAGCATCATTCGCCGCAAATTTGAGTAACTGATAATAAGGATACAGGTTCGTTGTGTTCTGATTTCCCAACTCACCCCATGAGCCTCTCAGTTTCAAATTATTTACAATATCGGAATAAGGTTCCCAGAATGCTTCACGCGCTACATTCCAACCGGCAGAAACGGAAGGGAATACATTCCATCGATGATCTCTTGAAAAACGGGAAGTACCGTCATAACGGGCATTTACTTCCAGCAAATAGCGTTCTTTATAGTTGTAATTGATACGGCCGAAAAAACCAGCTGTAGCCCAATGGCTATATCCCCCTTTTGTAATCTTATCAGTACCGGTCGATGTATTCAACGTCGGTAAATTGGAGGTGATCATATCTGTTCTCGATGCACCTAACTCCCTGTATTTATTAAGTTCCGCCTGAAAACCGACCATGACCTTCAAGGCATGACCTTCGTTGAACTCCCTGAAATATTCCGAATAAACGTTCGGATTGAAGAAGTTATTCTTGGTAGCCTGTTCCAGTACGGACGATTGCTCTGCCGGATTTGTCCACGGATTATCACTTACATCATATTTGGTTACAGGATTTATATCTTTATGCAAAAACTCCGTCGTAGTCCGGTAATTCAGTTCGCCGAAGATCTTCCAGTCTTTGATCGGTTCCAGGATCAACTGAAATTGCTGGTACAGATTATCTTTCTGAGTCTTATAATCACCGCCTTGCAACAATCCTTCCGCCATACTCATTCCATGTCCGTTAGGATCGAGAAAAGGTTCCATAGGCCAGCGTTTTGCAATATTGTGATAGAACACATTATCATCCACAGAAGACGGTTTCTTGTAATCATTACGGATAAACTTGGAGCTATAATTAAAGCTCAACCAGTCCGTCGGCTTGGCATTGATCTTACCGGTAACCGTATAACGTTGCATCTTATCCGTATTGAACTTCAGGAGACCACTCTGGTCCAGGTAATTAGCAGACACATAGAACTGATACTTTTCACTTCCGCCATTGGCACTTACTGAATGCTCCTGTGAAAAAGCGGCATTATTAAAATATATGTCATACCAGTCATTATTGGAGTTACCCTGCCAGTCCCAACGACTCGGATTATTGGGATCAGGAACAGTTGTCGGGAGGAAAGTTCCTTCCTGATACGCTTTAATACGTTCCAGCCATTCCGGTGTAAAGCGTCCGGTTTCTCCCATATTTTCTGCTGCCCGGTTAAAATACTGGGCATACGTGTATGAATCGGCAATATCAGGAGTATTGATCGCTGAAGACCAACGGAAACTATTGTTATAGTTCACGGCGATTTTCCCGGCCGTTCCTTTTTTAGTCGTGATCAATATAACCCCGAAAGGTGCTCTCGATCCGTAGATAGAGGAAGCTGCTGCATCTTTCAATACTGAAACACTTTCGATATCTTGAGGATTCAACGCATTCATATCGCCTTCCATCCCATCGATCAGTACCAACGGAGATGATTTCGAACCGTCGCCGATCGTACCGCCACCACGGATATTCAGTTTCATTTCATTGTTCAGCTCACCACCGTTCCCGGAACCTGCATATGAAAAGTTCAAACCCGGAACCAACCCCTGGAGCGCCTGACTCACATTCATAACAGGTCTCGACTCCAACGCCTTCGATGCAACCGTCGAAACCGATCCCGTCAGATTCACTTTTTTCTGTGTACCGAAACCGACAACTACCACTTCACTCAATGTCTGCGAATCTTCCTGCAAAACGACATTGATCGAAGTCTGATTACCGACTTTCTGCATGATCGTTTTCGAACCGATAAAAGAAAATTGCAGAACAGCATTCGGATCACTCAGTTCAAGAGAGTAGTTCCCGTTCATATCTGTGATCGTACCATTGGTTGTTCCTTGCTCAACGACATTCACACCTGCCAACGGCTGGTTATTTTCATCGGTAACAACACCTTTTACCACTTTCTTTTGTGAACTCCCTGCAGAGACACTCCGGCTTTCTTTAGAAATACGGATACTCTTACCTACAATCTCGATCGAAACCGGCTGCCCTTCAAACACCTTATAAAGAACATCTTTGATCGATTCGTCCGTGACATCCACAGAAGTCTTTTTCTGCATATCCAGCTCGGAGCTTTTTATCACATACGAATAGCCATTTTGTTTCGTGATCTGTTCCAACACCTGTTCTATCGTGAGATTTGTCAACTTCATCGAAATCTTTTCGGCACCTTGTGCCATCACTGTAGAAGAAACAAAGATCATCAACAGGAAAAACAGTAGAAGCGGTTTTTCATAAAAGGACTGTCTTGTTCTCATGTTAATTAATTTAATTGTTTATACAAAGTTTACATTCATGCATAGAAATATCCGTCAGCCGACCGTACGCTTCAGCTTAATACTAGTATTTCTATTAAATAAATTGAATATTTATTTTCTCTTCCTTATCTCGACCGTATCCCTGTTATACGTTATAACCAACTTTTTATCATTGTTGATCGCATCCAGCATTTCAGGCAACGTTTCTTGATTTACAAACGATATATGATATTTATGCTGCCCTATATCAGCATCCTCTATTTTTATACGGACATCGAAAACACGTTCCAGTTCCGCAGAAATTTCTTCCAGCGAATTGTCTGTAAAATGGTAATATCCATCTTTCCATGACAGGTTATCCAAATGCAATAATTTGTCTTTCTTAATGGCATTAGTCGTTTTATCATAGCTGACTTTTTCACCCGGCTCCATATAAATCCCATCCTCTTCATCGATCGAAGGTGTGGATAAACAGACAGAACCTTCATAAAGGCGGACTTCCATTGTCGGATCTTCCCGATAAGCTTTTACATTGAATACCGTCCCTTTGACATGTACCCCGCATCCGGCAGAATTAACGACAAACTCTTTCCCTCCCTGTTTAGTCACTTCAAAATATCCTTCTCCGTTCAGCGTAACATTCCGGTTATTCTTATTAAAGTAATTGGAATATGTCAACTGCGATCCGGCATTCAACCAGACTATTGTTCCGTCGGGTAATGTCAGTTTACTTTTTTCACCTAACGGAGCTTCTACAATATAAAAAGACTCCGCTTCCTGCCTGTCTTTCAGGTTCCAGGTCAACCAACTCGTCCCTATCAGCAACAGGAATACAGCGGCAACAGCTGCTACTCTCTTTAGTGCATACTGCTTGTTCCTTCCCTGAACGACATCGATACGAGTATTCAACTGAACAAATTTCCGGCGTGTCGTATCATCCGCTTTCACATCTATCTCACTCCAGATCTCATGAAGCACCTCTTCTTTCTCCAACATATTTTCCGGTTGCAGGAACCAATGCTGGAAACGAGCCTGAATATCTTTCGGCATATCATTACCGAAAAATTTCGTTATTACGGAATTTATATAATTTGTCTTCATTTTAATCGGTGTTACATATATAAGACAGCTAAGACGCCGAGCACACGGTGTCCCTAATCAAAAAAAAATCATTTTATCCTACAGAAAAGTTATTACGTACAGGACAAGCAGTTTTCTTAAATCAGCCAGAGCCTGTGAAATATGAGACTCGACAGTACGTTTACTTATATTCAATAGTGTTGCAATTTCATCATTAGATAAGTTCTCCAACCTACTCATTTTAAATATTTTCTTTCTCTGAGGGGGCATTTTCTCGATTGACATTATGATCAGCAACTCCAGATCTTCCGCATAAATTTTCTCTTCTACCAAATCCTCATATGGTTGTATGTTCTTTTGAATTTCGATATAATTTTCTTTTATCAGAAGATGGGAATAGTGGTTATATACAGCATTCTTCGCCATGCGGAACAAGTAAGACTTAAATGAATCCACCTGGGCTATCGTTTCATGATTACTCCATACTTTATAAAATATATCTTGTGTTATATCTTCGGCTTCAAGATCATTTTTCAGCAGGCCACGCAAAAAATATTCCACACGAGGAGCATAGATCATATAAATAGCTTCAAAGGCTTTACGGCTACCTTTTACAAGTTCTTTCAAGTATTTTTCTTCAATTCCTCTATCCATTCCTACTATTTACCAAATATCATACTTAAGGTACTCCGAAGTCTCCCGTCCCTAAATGTCTTTTACAAACATAGGAAAATTTTCCGTAAATAAATAGAGCCTTCCGTTTTTTTATACGCATACTTGAGCAAAGAAAAAAGGGGAAAGCTTATAAACTATCCCCTCTGTTCTGCTATTTTAATAAGATCAAAAACTATTAATTATTTTATTCGCCTCCTCTATGACCACAGCGGCAGGAATAGTCTCCAATGTATTTTCATCGAACCGCCCCAGCGTTTTCTCTATCTTCTTTATCGCCCGTTGATTTCCAGAAGCCTTAAATTCTTTTTTCAATATTCTTATCTTTTCAAAAGCCTGTATCCCGGCTATCAAACGTTCATAACGCATGGAAGTTCTTGCGCCCGGATAGATCAGATAGGTATCGCCACCCGGCCAGGTATAAAAACGACTATCCAGCAACGGCTCGATCACCCAACTGTTGAGCGCCCAACGGGAATAACCGTCGAGATCCTCTTTTGCCGCATACCAGCTGAACCACTCACATTCGGCAGGCGGATTGAAGGTGAACGTATTTGGACGCGGTTCTTCACAACTCGTATAGAAAGTCGTTATCTTTCCTTCCTCCCGACGTTTTTTCTTCGTTTCTTCGGAGTATTTCATCCGTAAAGCTACACAGTAATCGTCCAGATCGTCCGACAATTCTTCATGCAAAGCTCCTGCCAGAGATACCTTGAAATCAGGATCAGCTTTACGGATTACTTTCAATGTTTCCTGCATGACAGGCATAGGGCGTTCATCCATCGATATATGTGTAATATCAAACCATCCTTTTTCCTTCAGATGAGCTGCAAATGATTTGAGTAAAGCGACCCACACCTTCTCATATTCCGGATCTCCGGGTTTCGTATCCAACTGTTTCAGACTATTGGTTGCTTGGTCGAAATATTGAAAAGAAAGCCGCCACGGCACCATCGAATAACAATTTATCTCCTGAGTGATACCGACATTCATCATAAATCCGATCCAACGATCGAATACGGCATAATCGAAAGACCAGCTACCATCCATTTTCTTCATCCATGTAACCATAGACTCGAAATAGTCATAGGTTTGTCCGTTCCAGGGCTTATGCATGATAGAGGCAGTAATAACTGTACCGCCAGCCTGCCGGTACATTTCCATATACGGACGCATACATTCCAGATGAGCGTCACTCCAGGGTTCCACCTGATGATAACGGGCTATGGCATACGGATTCTGCCACAGGTCGAGATGGTACGACCAATCGGACGGCAGAGGCAAGGTACGATCTTTCACCTGTACGGTCAAAGCTAAAGTCTCCAATATTTTTTCCCCGTCTTTTACAGTCACTGTCCCTTCATAAAGGCCGGGCAGACTTTCCTGAGGAACCCATACACGCACCCATCCGCCTTGTGTACACCGGGCAGGTAAAGACAAAGTATGCGTCAGATGGTCTATCGGATCTGCTACAAGCGACGAATCGAAAGCAGCCGCATCAGGACGGTCGCCACATCCTCCTTTTCCATCCTTATTCAATTCATCTGTCATGACATAACGGACAAAACCGCATAAGAGCCGACTATTGCCGATTGTGTATTTTCCATTTTTATAAACCAGGTCACTTACCGAAAAAGAAAGATCTGTGAGCGGCTGATCCCCCCAGACAACAAATTGTGAAGCGACACGTTCCCCTTTCCAGGCAGTTAATGCTATTTCCTTTTTTATCGATCCCACCGGAGCCGGTTCTTCTTTCTTGTAACGGATATCCGTCGACCCCCAACTGACTTTCGTCCCTTTCACTTTTTCCCACAAGTCGAGGTTTGTCACGGCCGGATTCGGTAATTCCATATAAGATGTCACGGGGAAAGGCGGTTGACCGGTAGACTGTCCGGAATGTGTTACGCCATTCACTGATTGCGCATAACCTTGTACAGCCAGGCAAAAGCCCGCGGTTATTAGCGCGATTACACTGTTATATTTCATACAATCTATTTTTACATTAATGATCAGAGACAAATAAGGCCGTCGCCAAACGGTAACGGCCTTATCTTTATAATATACAATTTATTACCAGTCGCTATTTTGAGTACATAGTAAATTCGTCTGTATTTCTTTAGCCGGGATCGGTAAATAATAATGACGCTTCTGGAAGCTGGCGAAACGGATCGGATCCTGCGATTTCAATTCCTGTTCCAGTAATCCCCAACGACGAAGATCGTAGAAACGCTCCCCTTCCTTAAAGAACTCGATAGCACGTTGATGAACCAACTCATTCTTAACTGATGCCGCATCGGTTTTACCGGAATAAGGAAGCAGGTTACCGCCACGGGTACGGATCTGATCGATATAACTGATAGCTTGTGCCGTATTGTTCAGGTTCAGTTCACATTCTGCCAGCAGAAGGATCACATCCGCAAAACGCATAGCCCGTTCATTGATATAAGAAGGAATTGTTTCCACTTCCTGTTCACGGGTTTTGGAGTTCTGATATTTAAGAATCCAATAGGAATTCAGATCGTCACCGGATAGTACCTCCTGAATAGGTTTCATATAATACATACATCCCGGATAATTCCAGGCGACAGATGTCAGAGCACGATAATCGTACTCGCCATTAGCCGCTTTTTCCTGCAGGAAAATATCCATCATTTTCTGTGTCGGTTTAGCTTCAAACCATCCGCCTACAGCACCGGCCGCATATTCAACTGCGATAGTGGTAGACTGTGCCGAGTTGGCCGTTTCGCCATTATCCCACTGGTCAGATCCGCCGACCGGTTCATACAGGATCTCAAAAATACTTTCCGCATTATTTTCATGTTCCTCATCAAAATTCCAGGTAAAATCATCGACTAACTTATAAGTATAAGGTGCTTTTGTCAATGGTTCCAAGGTATTTTTAGCATCCTGCCATTTCTCTGTATATACATACAATTTACCCAAATAAGCATAAGACGTACCTTTTGTCGGTTTTCCCTTATCATTCGATACAGGAAGTAAATTGGCCGACTCAATAAAATCTTTTGCCGCCTGTGCATAAACATCTGCCTGGCTCGACTTGGCCAACTGGAATGTCACCGGATCCTGGGATGCTTCCAATCTCAAAGGCACATCTCCAAACTCTTTTGCCAGTTGGAAATAATACATGCCTCTGATAAATAAAGCTTCACCGCGGGTCTTCTTTATAAAATCTTCCGGAAAATCTTTTCCTTCGATTTCCTGCAAAATAGAATTTGCACGATAGATAGCATTATAGAACTGATAGAAGATATTATGTGCCACCGAATTGTTCGGGTCGTTCGTAAAACGGTGCATCGAATAGATATCAGCGATATCATTACGAAATTCGATATCGTCGGCACGGGAAATACGAGTCATCAGTCCGCGGGTTCCATAGTAACCGCCGTTCCAGTTTTTCAACGGAGTATAACAGGAAGCCATCGCCTGCTTAAAGTCGGCTTCCGTCTTCCAGAATGTAGCACCGGTCGGCTTGTTCGGATTAGTCAGATCCAGCTTGCCTTCACAACTGTTTAATGCAACGGCAATAAATACGAATATGATTAATTTTATTGTTTTCATAACTATATGGTATTTTAGAATGTAAGATTAAGTCCCAGCATAAAGACTCTGTTTGTCGGATAAACGAAATTATCGAAACCGCGTGATGTTGCATTGTCGCTATTGTTGATATCGGGTGTATAACCACTATATCCGGTAATCGTAAACAGATTTTCAGCATTGACATACACACGTAATTTCTGAATTTTATCCTGGAACAAGCGGTTAGGGAATGTATATCCCAACTGCACATTACGCAAGCGGAAGAATGAACCGTTCTCCAGGAAGCGGTCACTCTGCGGACGGGTATTCTGATTCGGGTCATCCCATACCAGACGCGGATGCGAAGCTCCTGTATTCTCCGGTGTCCAATAATCCAGTGTAGTAGCCAGGAAGTTTGTACCTTTGTTCACTCCTTCCAGTTCCAGGCGCGTACCATTATAAATTTTATTACCGAAAACACCCTGCATTCCCAACAACAGGTCAAAACCCTTATAGCTTGCATTGAAGTTCAATCCCAATGTTACTTTCGGGAACGGACTGCCGCAATATTCACGATCGTCATCCGTGATCTTTCCGTCGTTATTAGAATCTTTGAAACGGATATCCCCTGGTTTTGCATTCGGCTGGATCAGGTTACCGTCTTTCACATACGCATCGATTTCCGCCTGGTTCTGAAAAATACCTTCTGTCGGAATCAGCCAGAAACCACCGATCGGATATCCGGCCAATGTTCTGGTTGTCGGAACATTCGTACGGTTTGTTCCACCCTCGATCACCCCGTTGGCAGTACCCATTGCAACCACTTCATTCTTCATTGCATTTCCTGTAAACGTTACGCCATAGGCAAAGTCTTTTGAAGGCGCATCATTCCAGCCTACGGTCCATTCTACACCGGTATTCTTGATTTTCCCCGCATTAAGCACAGGGTCGTTTGCACCACCCGTAGAGACAGGAATAGGAACTTTCAGCAAAATATCTTTTGTATTTTTGCGGTACCAATCGGCCGTAACCATCAAACGCGAATTTAAGAAAGCCAGATCCACACCAATATTAGTCATCTCTGTTTCTTCCCATTTAATAGCCGGACTAGCGAAATCTTTCGGGAAAGCACCGCTGATCACCCCACCGTTTCCGTCAGGATAGTTGATATTGGAAGTTACAACGCTGGTATACATATAGTCATCGATTTCCTGATTACCCAGGATACCGTAACCGCCTCTTAACTTCAACTGATCCAGCCAGCTTCTTGAATTTTCCATGAAATGTTCTTCTGCCACGTTCCAACCGACAGAAACGGAAGGGAAATGACCGTAGCGATTTTCTTTCGCAAACTTAGAAGAACCGTCACGACGATAAGTCGCAGTGATCAGATAACGATTATCGTACGAATAGAAAACACGGGAGATAATGGAAGTCAACGCACTTTCTTTCGACCAGGCATCATTCATACGATCCTGTGTAGCCGCTCCGACCTCCGTTATTCCTTCGGGCAGTCCTTTACCGGAAGCCATGATATAACGTGTACGGTAGTTCTGGTAAGAATATCCCAACAAGGCGCTGATCTTATGTTTCCCAAATGTCTGATCGAATGTCAACAAGTTCTCGATCAGGAAATTATTTTTACGATAACGATATTCGGTCATATTGGAAACCGCATTATTACGCAAACCGAAATCATAAATATTCTCGTAAGAAGTATTCCGTTCAAAGGAGAAGTCAGGCGTTGCATTCAGGCGATATTTCAATCCCAACGGCAATTTTACCTCCGCATACAGATTGATATAAGCGTTGTACGAATCCCAGGTTCTGCGGGTCAAGTTCTCGTCCAGAATACCCAGCGGGTTCGGGATATCTGTTGCATCGCCATAGACTTTCCCATAGCCGCCCTTCTCGTTGGTCGGATCATATTGCTGTAAAGAAGGAATCGACTGGAGGATAATTCCCAGATAACCGCCACGGGCAAATCCATACAACGGATTGTTCTGCTGTGAACTGAACACGACATTATTACCGAATGTAAACCAACCTCTCTTATATTCAGATTTGAACTGGGCATTGTAGCGTTCATAGTTGGTACCCTTGATCGTACCGTCCTGATTGACATACCCCAGACCGGTATAATAAGTAAAGTATTTCGTTCCGCCACGCACTGTCAGGTTATAGTTCTGCATCAGTGCCGGTCCCATCATAATATCCTGCCAATCATTATTTTCTTTCATGTCTATTCCCATTTCCAGCGGCTTGGCTCCGATCGCTTCACGGGAAACAGTTGTCAGACGTGCCCAGTCGTTAGCACCGAGCATATCAAGATATTTAGAAGGAGTCTGTACACCGATGTTGGCGGAAGCATCGATAATCGGCTTACCTTCCGTGTTCGTACCCGATTTGGTTGTGACAATGATCACACCGTTAGCGGCTCTCGAACCATAAATAGCTGCAGAAGAAGCATCTTTCAATACGTCGATACTCTCGATATCATTCGGATTCAGATGATCCATACTGCTCATATACATACCATCTACAATATATAACGGATTGGCGTTGTTCAACGTTCCGATACCACGAACCATGATACGGCTACTTTGTCCCGGAGCACCTCCCTGGGATACGATATCCACACCGGCGATCTTGCCCTGAAGTGCCTGGCCGATATTCACATTACTCTGTGTACTCAGTTTCTCCGTGCTGATATTCGCAACAGAACCAGTAAGGTCAGCTTTCTTCTGAGTACCATATCCGATCACGACAACTTCGTCCAGCGCTTTGGTATCTTCCACCAATACCACACGGATATTCGTTTCATTTCCAACCGGCATTTCTTTTGTCAAATAACCGATATAAGAAATATTCAAAGTAGAACCCGCTTCCGCTTCGATCGAAAATTCACCGTTTATATCCGTAACCGTTCCGTTGGTAGTTCCTTTTACAACGACGTTCGCTCCGATTATCGGATCGCCGTTGGAGTCGAGGATCGTGCCGTCAATTTTACGGGCTTGCTGCTGTGCCGCTGCGACAGCAGTTTCGTCTGTCTTGGTAAGTACGATATGAGTACCTTCCATTGCATAATTAACCCCCGAGTTTTTCAGTATATCACTGAGTAGTGCAGAAACAGGTTGGTTCTTTGCTTTCACTGACACTCTACGGTTTACATCTACCTGATTGTTATAGATGAACAAATAGTCTGTCTGATTCTCTATTTCGCTAAGAACCTCGTCCAGTTGCGCATTACGTTTACTAATACTTACCCGGGCATTCTGAGAATGTGTATTTTCCGCGAAAGAGCAAAAAACACAAACTAATAACAGGAATGTGGTGATTCGCATAATTCTAAAGATTTGTTTAAGTTGCGGGGATTTAGGATAATACCTACCCGACAAAGAGTTTTTTTTCATACCTTTGTTGATGATTTGAAGTTAATACAGTTTTTAATTGAATTGTGTTGATTGAATGCCGGTAATTGCCCCCCAGCGTTTGCCGGCATTTTTTGTTTTCATGTATATTCCATAAGCTCCTTTTTTAAGGTTAATAAATTATGATATTATATTCTTCTCACTCTATGTAGATTATCTGATTTTCATCATCCCGTTGATAACTAAACTTTATATCCTTCTGCAAGACTCTCAACGCATAATCTATGCCATCCGTCTGACGAAATTTACCGGTGTAAACGTATTTAAGTACTTCTTTATTCCGTACCTGAATCGTTAATCCGTAATATTTTTCAAAATCTTTCATAATGGATGTAAACGATTCATTTTTAAAACAAATCAGTCCTTCTTTCCATCTGTAAGGATTAAAATCGTCTACCACGGAAACATGCAATTCGCCGTCCTGTAAATAGACCTTATTGTTCGGTTTCAACGTCAAATTCTGCGCCGGATCACTGGTGGAAGCTACCCTTACGCTACCTGACATCAATGTTGTTTCAAATTCACCCGTTTCAGAATAAGCGTTCACATCGAATTTAGTTCCCAGTACTTCTACATTGTATTTATTCGTTTGTACGATGAAGGGTTTGGTTTTATCTTTCGCCACTTCGAAATAAGCCTCACCATCCAATATCACCTGACGGTTCTTTTTACTGAACTTTACCGGATAGGTAAGTGAAGTTCTGGCATTTAGCCAAACATTCGTACCATCAGTCAAAGTCATATTGATCCGCTGTCCTGCCGGAACACTGATTGTATTCGTTGCCATCAATTCTTTTTCAAACGAATACTGATGGTAAAGATAGCTTCCCCCCAAAGTGATCGCTATAACGGCTGCGATTTTGATCAACTCAGTTCTAAGAGAACTAAGGTTTATTGAATATCTTTTCTTCCCGGCTTTTATAACTTTCTCGTTTCCTAAAAGCAACATTGCATCAAAGAGTTTTCGCTCTTTCAAAAAGCTCTGACGGTTCTCAATGGATTCTTCCATCCACTGTTTTACAGCCACTTCCTCTTCAAAAGATGCGTTGCCTTCAAAAAATTTATATAATGTTTCTTTGTTCATTTCTGTTGTTTAGGATTACCCTTCTATATTAATAGCAGTTCACAACTGAATATCCCTAGTAAAATAATGAAAAAAATAATATAAAATCAATTTCCTTTTTCAAACGCTCTATTCTTCTTTAGCAGAGTGACATAAAAAAAGCCCTTTTAACAAAATTCTGATACGTTAAAAAATATTACCCGCGATACTAATTCCATTTACACGGGGTAGAAATCCAATTTTCCCGGTACAGTAATAGCAAAAAGATATTTTACATTTTATGTCTTTTTTTATTCTATCGAGAGCTTTTTCAGTTTCTTCCGAATGAAAATTAAATTTCTTTCGGAAGAAACTGAATGACCTTAGTTCTCTTAGAACTGAGTTGATCAAAATCGCAGCCATCATTGCCCTTACGCTTGGCGGGAGTTTTATCTACCAGGAAATGCAAAGGGAAGAAACCCCTATAGCATTACAAACGATCACGGTCCCGGCAGGACAGCGGATCAATATCACTTTGGCGGACGGAACGAATGTTTGGCTGAATGCACGTACCACAATCCAATATCCCATTACCTTCAATTCAAAAGAACGCTTGGTCAAACTGGATGGAGAAGCCTACTTCGATGTAGCGAAAGACAAAACCAAACCTTTCATCGTGCAAACGAATAAATACAATGTAGAAGTACTGGGAACCCAATTCGATGTCGATTCTTATTCGGGTACCGAAATATTTGAAACAACATTGATGGAAGGTAGTGTCAGGATCTCATCCCTGACGGATGATACAGAAAGCCTGACACTCACCCCTCATAATAAAGCCTATCTGCATAATGGGAAATTACGGGTAAAGCCTGTCGACGATTATTCTTCTTACCGCTGGAGGGAGGGGCTGATCTGTTTCAAGAAAGAAACATTCGCTTCAATCATGAAAGATTTTGAAAAATACTATGGGATAAACATCTATATCACAAACATACAGGTACAGAAATACCTGTATACCGGCAAGTTCAGGCAAACAGACGGCGTCGATTATGCCCTGAGAGTGTTGCAGAAGGATATAAAGTTTACCTACGAACGCGATGACGACAATCACATGATTTATATCAAATAATTTAAACACTATGTTTCACCAAAAATTAAATGCTTATGGGATAAAAACTTGTTAACCGTAATGCCGGTGAAAGCTGGGGGGCAATAGCCGGCAGACATCAATTGACACAAACGAATTATTAATTTATTAATTTCAAATCAAAGAAAGTATGAAAAGAAACACTTTGTCGAGGTGCAAATATCGGGCACCGCGACCCTTAAAAATTTTCAGAATTATGAGAATCACGACGTTCCTGCTTTTGGTCTGCATACTCAACAGTTATGCGGATAATATCTTTTCACAAAATGCAAGAGTCAGTATCAACCAAAAAAATGTTCAACTGGAAAAGGTCCTGAACGAGATAGAACATCAGACAGATTATCTGTTCATCTATAACAATCAGGTAAATGTAAACAAAAAGGTATCTTTAAAAGCCAAAAATCAACCAGTTGCAAAAGTTCTGAAAGAGTTGTTAGCTGATTCGGGTATTACATATTCTGTAGAAGGGAACCATATCGTACTCGGTAAACAGAATATGGCCGCTGCTCCGCAACAAAACAGTACTATCAAAGGTAAAGTTATCGATACGAATGGAGATGCCGTTATCGGTGCCAACATCGTTGAGAAAGGAACAACCAATGGTACTACGACTGATGTGGACGGACTCTTCTCGATCAATGCCCGATCAGGCTCCACACTGGTTATCACTTTTATCGGTTATGTCAAACAGGAGGTAAAGGCGAACCCTAGCAAGAGAATGGAAATCATCCTTCAGGAAGATGCAGAAACACTGGAAGAAGTAGTTGTTGTAGGATACGGTACAATGAAAAAAGCCGACTTGACAGGTTCTGTCGCAACGGTCGGTTCGGAAGTTATCGAAGACCGTCCGCTGACCAACCTGGGAGCCGGATTGCAGGGGACCATTGCCAACCTGAACATTACCTCTTCCAATGGTGCGCCGGGAACAGGCTCCAAATTTAACATCCGTGGTACAACCAACCTATCCGGTGGTGAACCTCTTATTCTGGTAGACGGTATCGAAATGGACCCGAACCTGCTTAATCCACAGGATGTAAAAGATGTTACTGTTTTGAAAGATGCTGCATCGGCTTCTATTTACGGAGCACGTGCTGCGTTCGGTGTAATCTTAATCACGACTAAAACAGGTTTCGTCTCACAAAAGCCGGTTGTTTCTTTAAGCGCCAACTATTCTATCAATGTTCCAACCGTTCATGCTAATTATATGAACTCAATGGAATATACCCAGTGGATGAATGATGCCAATACGACAAGTAACGGTAGCAATTATTTTGACGACATCACAATGGAGCATGTCAAAAAATATTATAATGATCCGAATAACAATCTTCCGGTGTTTCATCATCCGGACGACGCAGCCAGCAAATACCGTTATTGCGGAAATACAGACTGGTATGAGGCATTGAATAAGAAAAGCTATCCGATGCAACAGTACAACATCAGTGTACAGGGAGGTAGCGAAACAGCTAAATACATGACCTCAGCCGGTATGTTCCAGCAGGACGGTATCTCCAAATGGACGGATGAAGATTACAAACGTTTCAACGTACTGCAACATGTAAACTACAAAGTAAACAACTGGTTACAGGTGGGATTGAGAGCTACTTTATCAATGGTAAAAATGAACACCGGTCCTCAGAATAAATATGGAAATAACTCTTTGGGAGCTACGATTCCGGGCGACAGCCGCCCGTTAATGCCGGTTTATCATCCGGACGGACATTTTGCCGGTTACTGCGGTGACGGTTATTTCACTAACCAGGCAGCCTGGCTGTCTCAGGGTGGTAATGCCGAAATGAGAAATAATAATATGTATGCTACGGCATTTGCCAAATTAACCCCACTGGAAGGTTTGGAAATCAATGTGGATTATACATATAATTATTATAACTATTCTTTCAAAAACCATGTTCGCGAATATATCGATTATGATGCGGATGGAAATCAGGGCTCGATCTTCCCGCATACTTCTCCGAATCAGGTATCATATACAAAAAATGAATCACAATATGATGTATTCAATGCGTATGCTACTTATAAGAAAAAATTCAATAAAGTACATGCTTTCGAAGGAATGGTCGGTTTTAACCAGGAAAACCAAACCTATAAAGGAGTCGGTCTGAGCAGAAACAACCTAATCGCAAATGATATTCCATTCTTGAATCTGGCAACCGGCGATCGTACAACAACCGACTACATGAACCAGTGGGCTATCCGTGGTGCATTTTTCCGCTTGTTCTATGCATACGACGACAAGTATCTGGTACAAGTAAACGGACGTTACGACGGTTCTTCACGCTTCCCGAAAGACGATCGTTTCGCATTTTTCCCGACATTCTCATTAGGTTGGAGACTTTCACAGGAGAAATTCTGGAAACCGATCTCTCATATCGTGAATGATTTCAAGATCAGAGGTTCTTACGGTGCTTTAGGAAACCAGGTATTAAGCCAGGGCGGTTATGCTTCTTATTATCCCTATATTTCTACCTATTCTACAGGTGAAGTAGGTTATTTGTTCAACGGAGAGAAACAAATGGGCGTATATGCTCCGGGGTTAGTTAGCGACCAGTTGACATGGGAAACTGTGAAACAGTGGGACTTAGGTTTTAATTTTTCTATGTTTGATAGTAAGTTGACCGGTGAATTCGACTACTATGTTCGTACAACAGAAGATATGCTGACCAAATCGAAAACATTGCCATCCATCCTCGGTACCAGTGAACCGCAAATGAACGCAGCCGATTTAAGAACGAGTGGCTGGGAAGTGGCTTTGACATGGAAATCGTCCTTACAAAACGGTCTGGCTTATAGTGCAACACTATCTTTATCCGACTACCAGGCCGAAATCACCAAATATGATAATCCGACAAAAAACTTATCTGACAATTATTATGAAGGTAAGAAACTGGGAGAAATCTGGGGATTTGTCACAGATGGTTTATTTCAGTCTGACGAAGAAGCATCTTCATGGAACCAGTCAAAAATAGTAGGTTACACGCAATATGCGGGTGATATTAAATTTGCTGACCTGAATGGCGATGGAGAGGTTACAAGAGGTGAAAACACAGCCAACAACTCAGGTGACCTGAAGATCATTGGTAATGAAACACCGCGTTATAACTTCGGTATCCGTGGTACAGCCGAATATAAGGGCTTCGATTTCACGTTATTCTTCCAGGGTACTATGAAACGTGATATTATGCCGTCGAAGACATTCTATCTGTCTCATTATACATCTGAATGGTCTGTTCCCCAAAAGATCAATTATGACTATTGGAGAGAAGACAACCGCGATGCATTCTTTCCACGTGCCCGCTTGAATGGTTCTGCCGTAAATGAAAACCAGACACGCTTCATGCTGAATGGTGCTTATATCCGTTGTAAACAGTTAGCGCTGGGTTATACTATTCCTAAATACATCACGGAAAAGGCTAAAATCTCCAAATTGAGAGTTTATTTCAATGCAGACAACTTGTTTGAATTCTCAGGAATGCCCGACACTTTCGATCCTGAATTGGCAACAGTAAATGCTTATCCATTTATCAGGTCATTCTCTTTTGGTGCAAACCTGACATTCTAAAATGGAACATTGTAGAATAATTAAATCAAAAAACAGAATGAAAAAAGTATATTATATAGCAAGCTTGTCTTTATTACTTGGATTTTCCGGATGTAATAATGACTTTATGGACTTGTACCCGGAAGATAAGATCAACGACGAGACCTATTGGAAGACAGAAAATGACTTGAAAAACTTTGCAAATCAGTTCTACACCACGCTGGATAATACCGGTGCTTATGGCAACGACAATGCTTCCGATAACCAGGCACATCAGACAAAAGATGCTTTTATCTGGAGTGATTATACGATCCCTACAGCCGGAGGAGGCTGGGCTAAAGGCGATTGGGCAAATATCCGGAGTTGTAATTATTTCCTGTCTCGTTATCATACAGTGGAAGGGAATGCAGAAAAGATCAATCAGTATGTCGGTGAAATTTACTTCTTTAAAGCCAAATTTTATTACGAAAAGGTTCTTCGATTCGGTGATGTACCTTGGTTAACAACTGATCTTACGACTTCTTCGGAAGAACTGTATAACCCACGAAATGACCGCGGAGCTGTTATCGATTCAATCTGTGCTTGCTTAGATAAAGCTGCAGCTTGGCTACCGGAAACAATGATCGACACACGGCTTAGCAAATACGCAGCCTTATTACTCAAATCCAGAGTTTGTCTATTTGAAGGTACATGGAGAAAGTACAGAAATCTTGATAATGCAGATAAGTATCTTCGTTCCAGCATAGAAGCTGCAGAAAAGATTATGAATAGCGGTAAATACGACATCTATTCAACAGGGAATATCGAAGACGACTACCATGCTCTATTTAATCAGCAGGATTATACGAATAATAAAGAAGCAATCTTTTTTGCAGCTTATGTGACAGACAAGCGTATGAACAATCGTCCCCGTACTGTACGTGAGGCAGGTACAGGTATGACTAAAGATTTCGTCGAATCATTCTTATGTGATGATGGCAAACCTATTGCATTAAGCGATCGTTACAAAGGAGATGCCAAATTCACTGATGAATTCGAAAATCGTGACCCACGTCTGAAACAATGTGTTTACACTCCTGAACGCCCTATCGCCATATTGGCTGACGGTTCGGAGGAATACGAAAATTCTCCGGTCTTCAACAGTCTGTCATTTACCGGTTACCGTTTGTATAAGATGTACTCTCCGTTAGCAGAAGATAACGAATATATCAAATGTACACTGGACGACCTGATCTATCGGTATGGTGAAGTTCTCCTGAACTATGCAGAAGCAAAAGCCGAACTGGGAGAATGCGACCAGACTGTTTTGGACAAAACGATCAATAAACTGCGTGACCGTGTAGGTATGAAGCATCTGACGGTAAATGTAGGATTCACTGATCCGAACTGGCCAAAATGGGAAGTAGCCATCTCTCCGCTGCTGAATGAAATACGTCGCGAACGCCGTGTAGAATTAGCATGTGAAGGTCTTCGCTGGAATGACTTATGCAGATGGAAAGCCGGTAAGTTACTGGAAAACCTGAAGACCTATTTAGGTCCGCGTGATCCGGCAACAGGCGAATACCGCGTTCTTTATCCAGGTATGACACGCACATGGTACGATCGTTTGTATCTGTATCCGATACCAACTGACGAGTTTACTTACAACCCGAACTTATTACCTCAAAATCCGGGTTGGGCAAATTAAAATGACCTCATTTGTAGGAGCGGGAAAAATTTCGCTCCTACATCTTTTTTTATTATACTTGCATCGTAAAATATAAGTTCATCATGAAAAAGACATTTGCAGGATTACTGGCAGCCTTGTCGGTACTTATATCCTGCTCTTCAAACGAAACAACAACTGTCGTTACCCCTAATGCCCGCCAGCTAGCCTGGGCAGATGCAGAAATGGGTGTATTGATCCATTTTGACATGCCGGTCTACCAACCGGACTATAATTTCAGGAATTGGGGCACACATCCGGATGCTTCCGTCTTCAATCCTACTGAATTAAATACCGACCAATGGCTGGAAACAGCTCATAAACTGGGAGCCAAATATGCTGTCCTCGTAGCGAAGCACTGTAGTGGATTCAGCCTGTGGCCTACAGAAGCGCATGACTACAGCATCAAACAATCTCCCTGGAAAAACGGTGAAGGAGATATCGTTGCCGATTTCATCGCTTCCTGTAAAAAATATAATATCAAACCGGGCATTTATGCCAGTACAACCGCAAACGGTTACCTGTATGTAGATAATCCGGGAGTTGTTCAGGAAGGAGGTCCGGTCAGTCAGGAAGAATACAATAAAATTGTAACGCAGCAATTGACCGAATTATGGAGTAACTACGGTGAACTGTTCGAAATATGGTTCGATGGCGGTGTACTGTCCAAAGAACAAGGGGGTGCGGATGTATTATCGCTTGTACAGAAACTGCAGCCGAATGCAATTGCTTTTCAAGGTCCGTACGGACATCCTAACTTGGTCAGATGGGTAGGGAATGAAGAAGGTGTCGCACCTTATCCCTGCTGGTCAACAGCCGACTCGACCACCAATGCCGACGGAACACGTGTGATAAATGGTTTGAACGGCGATCCTTTTGCCCCGTTCTGGTGCCCGGGAGAATCTGATTTCACTTTGCGTTGGAACCGCTCTTTCCAGGGCGGATGGTTCTGGACAGCCGGACAAGATAGCATGATGTTCAATATTCCTGAACTGCTTACCAAATACGAAACCAGTGTAGGAAGGAATACCAATATGTTGTTAGGCCTTGTTATCAACGATAAAGGACTTATACCTGATGCTGATGTCCGCCAGATAGAAACGTTAGGTAAAGAAATAGTTCGCCAATACGGAATTCCTCTTCAGCAAACATCCGGAACCGGCTCGGAGTATATCCTGTCGTTTGACAAACCGACCAGCATAAACCGTGTCATCCTACAGGAAGACATCGCCAAAGGAGAACGGGTCTTAAAATATTCCCTGAAAGGAAAAAAGAATAACGAATGGATCGACCTCGCTTCAGGATCATGCATCGGACATAAACATATAGACCGTTTCGAACCTCAAACACTCGATGCGATCAAATTAGTTGTAGACGAATCAAAGGCCGATCCCCAAATCATGAACTTTTCAGTTTTTGAAACCATCTAAATGATATATCCGGAAAACGTAAGACATTTAGATGATACCTAGAAATGTCTTTTCCTAAAGAGGTAGGTGTAAATCAATTTACATCTACCTCTAAATTTATTTATATCATACCCTCTCAGACATAAGTATTGAACGCTTTTTATAAAAGAACTACAGCAATCCATAACATCAGCGCTTTGATTTTACTTTATTTGTTTTATATTTGCGAATCAAATCACCTATATGCAAGAAGATGAAAGTAAAATAAAATGGGGTCAGTTTATCGCTGGTGATAAAGATGCTTACGGCTGGATATATAAAGTACATATACAAACACTTTTCCAGTATGGTAAACGTTTCACATCGGATACAGAACTAATAAAGGACTGTATCCAAGAAGTCTTTACCAAATTGTACAACAATAGAAAACGGCTTATTATTCCTGACAATATCAAATTATACTTGCTTATTGCATTAAAGAATTGTCTGATCAATGCACTCTATCAAGAGTCTCACTATGAACGTTATAATAGTGAAACTATCTCTTTTTCATTAGAGTTAACCGTTGAAGAGCAATACGTAAACAATGAACTCTACCAAAATCAAATAAAAAGGATACAAGAAATTCTAACTCTATTAACCCCACGTCAGAAGGAAATCATCTATTACCGATATATTCAGGAACTCAGTTTTGATGAAATCTGCGTTATTATGGACATGAACTATCAATCTGCCCAAAATCTTATCCAGCGTTCTCTGAAAAAGATCAGGGATACGTATGGTTCTGTTGAAATATTTATTCTTCTTTTATCTATTTCAGTCCAATAAAAACAATTCATATAAAAAAACTCTTTTATAGTGAGTATAAAAAAAGAGGCAGCTTGTCCTTTTCATAAAATATACTCATTAAATGGATAAAGATTATACCAAATATACAGCTGATCAACTACTGAATGATGATTTTTTTCTAAAGTCCGAATCATCTCCGACTGCAGAAAGCCTGTTGTTTTGGCAAAAGCAGATGGCAGAGAATAAATCATTGGCAGCAGAGATAGAGGTTGCTCGTCTTTTTTTGAACGCTATCCGGACCAATGTCAATAAAACGGCATTACCAAACAGCGAAAGCGAAGCTTTATGGCAGTGCATTGAACAAAAAAACAATTCGACTGATCGAAAAAGCAGACAAAGATATCTGCTTCTATCAGTTATAGGAATCGCTGCGTCCATCTGTATTTTACTGTCATTGGGAAAATACATAACGCTACAATCGGACAAACAGGAAACAAACTATCTATCAATAATAGAAGCTATCCCACAATCAGACAGTACCTCTTCAAAAGTACAACTCATCTTATCAAACAATGAAAAAATGACTATTGACGGAGAAGACAGCCAGCTTGAATATAAGCAGGAAGGATCAATCAATATAAACTCCCAAAAAATAGAACAGATAAAAAAAGAAAAGCAGAAAACAACATTCAACCAACTGATTGTACCGGTTGGCAAACGTTCTACAGTAACATTTTCTGATGGGACTAAAATATGGGTAAATTCTGATTCCAAAGTAATTTACCCTGTAGTCTTTTCTGAAAAGGAAAGAGAAATATTTGTAGAAGGTGAAATTTATCTGGAAGTCAGCAAAGATGAAAAAAAGCCATTCATTGTCAAAACCAGACAAATGGACATCAAAGTATTAGGAACTCAATTCAATGTAACGGCATATGATAATGAAAAGGATATGCAGGTCGTTCTTGTTAGTGGCAAAGTCGAAATAAAATCAGGAAATAAGCATAAAGATATTCTGTCACCGAACGAAATGTTCCGTTACGATAAAGAAATAAATCAAGGAACGGTTAGTCGTGTGGATATAGACGATTATGTTGCGTGGAAAGATGGATATTATCAATTCAAGCAACAATCATTAGAAGTGATATTAAAAAAACTATCCCGCTATTACGGAGTATTACTCTACTGCGGAGAAGACATAAACGAAGTCAGTTGCAGTGGCAAACTGGATTTGAAAGAAGACCTGGAAGACGTGTTAAGTTCTTTGAAAAAAGCGATACCTATTGAAATTGAGAAAAAAAATGAGAGCATAGAAATTAAAGTCAAACATTAAAATCATTGTATTATGGATCCTTAAATCATATAAAATCAAAAAAACTACAATTCTAAAAAAGTTCATCACTATTTACTAACTTAAATCATTACAGAAAATGAAAAAAAGCATCAGATTTAGTCAATGTCTGTTTTTCTTGTTCATGGGGATAAAAATATGCTTTGCTTCCGAAATCTATTCGCAACGAACATTCCTCACTATTGAGTCGAATAACCAGACAATCAAAGAAGTACTCAGCAAAATCGAAAAAGAAAGTGAATACATTTTCTTTTATATGGATAAGTCCATCGATTTGAACCGTAAAGTATCTGTAAAAGCAAAAGAAGAAAATGTGGAAAAGATACTTGAACAAATTTTTACAGGGACCAATATTCGTTATTATGTATCTGACCGACAGATCATTCTTTCAAAAGAAAAATTAGCCTCATTTCCGAAAAGTCCGCAACAAGAAAGACGGACAATCAGTGGCATAGTACAAGATGCTATGGGACCTATTGTGGGTGCAAATATAATTGTAAAGGGCACGACCAACGGTAATATAACAGACATGGACGGGAAGTTTACAATCGAAAATGTGTCCGCCAACGCAATCATTGTCGTCTCATATATTGGATACACACCCCAGGAAATAGCTGTTGGAAATCAAAGTATAATCAATATAACCTTAAAAGAAGACTCCGAATCATTGGATGAAGTTGTTGTAGTCGGATATGGAGTGATGAAAAAAAAGGATCTGACCGGTGCTGTATCACAGGTAGGAAGCAACTCCTTAAAAGACTTAAAGGTATCGCATCCCACGGAAGCCATGGCTGGAAAACTGGCTGGAGTACAGGTTCAGCAGGTTGGCGGTCAACCAGGACAAGCAGCCACTATCCGTGTACGTGGTTCAGGTTCTATTACAGCATCGAGTGCCCCGTTATATGTAGTAGACGGATATCCGTTAGGTGAACAAAACCTGAATGCTATCAATCCTAACGATATTGAATCGATCGAAGTTTTAAAAGATGCTTCTGCGGCGGCCATCTATGGTTCACGTGCAGCTAACGGTGTTGTATTGGTAACCACCAAATCAGGAAAAACAGGTAAAGTCAGCGTCAATTTGGACATCTATGCCGGCTTCCAGAATGTAACCAAAAAATTGGATTTAATGAATGCCCAGGAGTTTGTCGAGTTTAGCAGGGAAGCCTTTAATAATCACTATTTAGACAAAGTACCCGGGGCAACGATCAATGATCCGGTAAGTTCAAGACCTTCCGGAAACCGCTATCGTTATCCTGCATTCTATGACGATGCGGCCTATGTAGCATCTTTAGGAGAAGGGACAAACTGGCAGGATGAAATATTCCGGACTTCACCTGTGCAAAACTACCAACTGACCGTAACCGGTGGTGATGAACGGACAAAATATATGTTCTCTGCCGGCTATTTTAATCAACAGGGAGTTGTAGTCAACAGTGATTACGAGCGCTTCTCTGCCAGAGCTAAGATCGATAGCGAATTAAACCCCTGGTTAAAAATGGGAGTAAACCTGGCTCCTACTTACATGAATGCAAACAGAACAACTCAAGGACATTGGGCCAGTGACGGTGTAATCAATTCTGCTTTAGCCACAGCTCCGGTCACTCCCGTTTACAATGAGGATGGAACATGGGCATCACAGTCAATGTATGCTGTAGCCAGCGATGGTTTAACAGGTGTGCCAAATGCTTTAGCCTGTACATATATCCATAATTATGATACAGACTTACGTTTGTTCAGTAATGGTTATATCGAATTATCTCCATTAAAAAATCTGAAAATTAAATCAACGATCGGAGCAGATATCAGAGAATACAGAAATGAATATTTCCGTCCATCCACGATTCCGAACAATGGGAATGTAGCCCCTCTACCTTCTACAGAAAGAAAAGCGACAGAAAAGTCTGCAGAAACAGTTAACTGGCTGAATGAAAACACTGTCACTTATTTTAATTCATGGAATAAACATGAAATAGACGCTGTCGCCGGTTTCACAGCCCAAAAGAATATTTATCGTTATACGGAAGCCAGTGGCTCCGATTTTCCCAATGACAAAATCCAGACTCTAAATAATGCTACCGTAAAAAGTAGTAAATCCGAACGGAAATCATGGACTTTATTATCTTATCTGGCCCGTGTGAATTACCGTTACAACAATAAATATTACCTCACTGCATCTATTCGTGCTGACGGTTCCTCCCGCTTTGGAAAAAATAACCGATACGGCTATTTTCCCTCAGGATCTATTGCCTGGCGTTTATCACAGGAAGATTTCCTGAAAGATATCAAATGGTTATCAGACATGAAAGTACGTGCCAGCTATGGTATCACTGGTAATAATAATATTGGGGACTATGCAGCCATCGGTATTATGGAAAATGCCAACTACGTATTAGGCACAGGTACAGGTAATATCATTAACGGGGCCGCACAAAAAAGCTTCTCTAATGCAGACCTGACCTGGGAAAAAACACGTCAAACAGACTTGGGAATTGAGATCTCTGTCCTGGACAGCCGCCTGTCCTTATCATTAGATTTATATTATCGCAAGACTACAGATTTATTAATGAATGTAGATATACCGACAATTACCGGTTTCAGTAACGCGATGCAGAATATAGGTAAGATGCGCAATAAAGGACTTGAAATTACAGTTACCGGCATACCATTCAAAAAGAAAGATTTCTCATGGGAAGCAACAGGCAATATTTCAGTTAACCGCAACAAAGTCCTGGCATTAGGTCCTACAGGCGATCCTATTTTTAGTGATGGAGGTGCAGGTACTACTCATATTACAATGATTGGCGAACCTATCGGTTCTTTCTATGGATACAAAATGAAAGGTATTTTCAAGACAGAAGAAGAACTGAAGAACTACCCACATTTTGCTGATACGCAAGTCGGAGATGTTATGTTTGAAGATGTAAACGGTGATAAAGTAATAGACGCGGATGATCGTACGATCATTGGCAACAATATGCCGGATTTTACCTGGGGGATGACCCATACTTTCACTTTTAAGCATTTCGATGCCAGTTTTTCATTACAAGGTGTTGTTGGAAATGATGTCCTTCACTTAGGCAGACGTTTCTATACGCAAGGCGAAGGTAATCAGAATCAATTGCGGGAAATGCTCGGCCGCTGGCAGTCAGAAGAGAATCCGGGAACAGGATGGATTCCCAGGGCAAACTCACAACCAACAGGACAAAACAACGCCATATCTTCACGTTGGGTGGAAAGTGGATCTTTCTTGCGTGTCAATAATCTGACAGTCGGCTATACGTTGCCTGATACTTTTTCTAAAAAATGTGGTATGCAACGAGCACGTATCTATGTATCGACACAAAATCTCCTGACTATAAGTAGCTACAGTGGTTACAATCCGGAAACTAGCTTCAAAGAAGACAATGTAACAGCAGCCGGTACAGACTATGGGATGTACCCACTCTATCGTACTTGTACATTTGGCATTAACGTAACTTTTTAAACTGCAGATGAATTATGAAACTAAAATATAATATTATTACAATCGCACTGTTCGGTGTCAGTCTTTCTTCCTGCAACGATTTTCTCAATCAGAACCCTCAAACGGATTTGAGTGAAAATGATTTTTATAAAACTGTTGCAGATTTTACTTCAGCAGTAAACGGAGCCTATTCAGCATTACAGGAATCCAATATATATGGTAACTGGTATGTATTTGCAGAAATACCATCTGATAATACACGTAATCAATTATCCGGCTCGGTAACCAGTCAGGATGAATTCGATAAATTCTACATAGACACACAAAACAGTTATATCAAAGACTTCTGGACCGCCGCCTATCTGACTATAAACAGGACCAATACAGTCTTAGGACGTATTGATGGTATAGATATCGACGCAGAGTTGGCTACCCGTTACAAATTGGAATGTAAATTCATCCGTGCCCTGATGTATTTCAACCTGGTGCGGGTTTATGGTGATGTTCCGTTGGTATTGAAGGAAATAACAATCTCTGAAGCATATGATATCCTACGGGAACCCAAAGAGAATATATATAACCTGATCATATCCGACCTGAAAGAGGCAGCAGCCGAACTACCGGACAGTTACCCGACAACAGAAGACGGACGTGCAACGAAAGGAGCAGCTAAAGCGTTATTAGGAGAGATCTATATGACCCTACATAAATATGCCGAAGCCGAATCTATTTTGGGTGAAATTATAAATAGCAACCGCTATTCTCTGTTAGAAAATACACCGGGAACTCTCAATATAGAAGGGTATAAAGAGGTGTTCAGTCCCGTCAACCATAATAGTAAAGAGGGTATTTTTGAAATCCAGTTCCTTAAAGGAGGTTATGGTGAAGGTTCTAACTTTGCCAACAATTTTGCGCCTGAAAATTCAGGGACCAATGTTGTTACTGTCGGTGGTACCGGTGGAAACAATATCCCGGAAATGGATATCTACAATGCCTATGAAGAAGGTGATCTCCGACGGGATTTTTCCATGTCTCTGGGATATTACGACAATCGAAAAAACGGAGAATGGGTAGAATCACGCTATGTTTGCAAATTCATGGATGTTCCGTATCAAAGCAATGATGCCAGCAACAACTATCCTGTTATCCGTTATGCGGATGTAATCCTTATGTATGCCGAAGCTCTAAACCAGAACGGGAAAACCGCAGAAGCCTGCAAGTACCTGAATATGACACGCCGACGCGGCTTTGGTTATCAGACAACAGAAACAACACCTGTCGATCTTCATACCACGGATAAAGCAACATTTGCCCTAATGGTAGAACAGGAACGTAGGGTTGAGTTGGCATTCGAAAATCATCGATGGTTTGATCTGATTCGTACCGGCCGGGCAGTAGAAGTGTTGAAGAGTAAAGGTTTCTCTTTAAATGAAACAAATCTGATTTGTCCGATTCCTCAGAAGCAGATAGATGTGAATCCAGGTCTGACACAAAACCAATATGTCATCGAACCTAAATAAAAATGCTTAAAAGCGGATGTTTCAACAGTTCTCCTACCGTCTGGTTTACCGATTCTTTCGTATGCCTCTCCTTTGGGAAAACATCAGTCCGTCACTGATGTATGATCCCCCAGAAACGACATCGTACAGGGGTAACTGTTGAAACATCCTAACTTATCCAATGTGTAACCATTTATAATTAACTTTGCAATATCACTCAATAAAGTAATACCATATGAAAGCCTGGAATATATTATTAAGTTCGTTGTGCCTGTTATCTTGCAATCAACAGGAAAAGAGTTTTGAAAAATATGTGAATCCCTTGATAGGTACGGACATCCGTATTGTGCAAGGAAAGGATAAAAGCTCAACGGAAGAACGCGGACAGATCATGCCCGCAGTCGGCGTACCTCATGGTATGACTAATTGGGTAGCCCAAAGCCAGGCAACAGAACAGAAATGTCATCCTCCTTACTACTTTTTTCAGGATGCAATTCAAGGATTCCGCGCCAGTCACTGGATGAATGGTTCCTGTACTCAGGATTATGGCAGTGTAACGATCATGCCTTTGAGTAATAAACTGGAAGTAGACCCGCTAAAGCGAGCTTCGGCTTACGACCATACCGAAGAAATCTCCACCCCTTCCTATTACAGCGTATTATTGAAAGATTATGCCATCCAAGCAGAGATCACCGGCCTATCACGAGCCGGGATCATACGACTAGGTTTCCGGCAAGACGGCGATCATTATATTGTAATCGACCCAAACAGTGATGAAGGAGAAGCCATTATCCGAATTGATCCTGAGAAAAAAGAGATCACAGGATATAACCCCGTTCATCGTATCTATCAGGGATATGGAAAAAGTGCAGGTTTCAGCGGGCATTTTGTTATCCAGCTAAACGATGAATTTTCACACTTCGATATTGATAGTACGAGTTTGAACCATCCGGTTGCATGGCTCAAACTATCATCCGATAAACCGGGTGATAAGCTGATAAAGATAGGAACATCTTTTACCAGCATAGAGAATGCCCGCAAAAATTTACAGGCTGAAATTCCTTCCTGGAATTTTGAAGCTGTACGCAACCAATCCTCTTCTATCTGGAATGAGACACTCGGACAAATTGCAGTAAAAGGGGGAAATGAAGAAGACAAAGTCAAATTCTATTCAGCCTTGTACAATGCTCATTTCCTTCCACGTACATTCAGCGATATAGACGGGTCATACCCCAAATTTGACGGAGGTGAAAAAACAATGAAGATGGAACAAGGCACATATTACTGTGATTTTTCCCAATGGGATACCTACCGTGCCGTTCACCCTCTTTTTACAATTCTCAATCCGTCACGTAACGGTGATATGGCTCACTCGCTTGTATTAAAAGGATTACAAGGTGGTTGGTTACCCATTTTTCCATCCTGGAACAGTTATACAGCAGCTATGATTGGTGATCACTGTATTGCTATGATCGGTGATGCAATAATAAAAGATATACCCGGATTTGATTATGAGGAAGCATATGCACTAATGCGCAAAAATGCATTTGAAATAAACCCGGATTCCACCAGTTACCGGGATGGAAAAGGACGTCGGGCTATGAAATCTTATTTAAAATATAACTATATTCCTTTAGAAGATCCTGTCATGGATGCATTTCATCGCCAAGAGCAGGTATCTCGTACATTGGAATATGCATACGATGATTTTGTCCTTGCACAAGTTGCTAAAAAGCTGAATAAAACAGACGATTACAATATTTTGATCAAACGTGCCGGGAATTACCGGAATGTAATCGATCCCGAAACAGGATATGCCCGTGGAAGACATGAAGACGGCAGCTGGATAGAACCGTTTGACCCATATGCCTTCACTCCATCCATTTGCGAAGGAACTCCCTATCATTATACCTGGTATGTTCCTCAGGATGTTGCCGGACTGATAGAACAAATCGGAGGAAAAGAGAAGTTCATTTCACGTTTAGACACCTTTTTCGATGGTGATTATTATTGGCACGGCAACGAACCCGGTCATCATATAGCTTATTTGTATGCTTATGCCGGTGAACCCTGGAAAACACAAAAATGGGTACATAATATTATCGACCGGGAATATTTTACTTCTCCGGACGGACTTTCCGGAAATGACGATGCCGGACAAATGTCCGCATGGCTGGTATTCAGTATGATTGGTTTTTATCCTGTCTGCCCGGGAATGCCCTATTATGTAATCGGTAGTCCAAGTTTTGAAGAAAGTGTTATCACACTTGAAAATGGTAAAAAATTCCATATTGATGCTAAAGGTGTTTCAAAAGATAATATCTACATCCAGTCGGCTAGCCTTAATGGCAAACCATACGACAAAAATTATATTTTGCATACTGACATTATGAACGGAGGAAAACTATCCTTTGTAATGGGTAATACTCCTAATAAAAAATGGGCATCTTCCCCAACTTCACTTCCACCATCGTTAGGCATGTAGAGCTACCGAAACGACACAGTAGTTCTACTCTCCCGGAAACAATAGTGCTACCTATAGCGACACACTAATCCTATAATTTGTAGCACTATTGTGTTAAATAAATGATCGTATTGTATAAATATTATTATATTTACAACTTATTACGCTCAGGGAGAAATGGAGAATACAACAGACTTAAAAGCGTTCAATCAACTATTTACTGATTACCAAGGCAGATTTATCCGCTTTGCTAATACGTATGTAAGGGATATTGCTGTTGCTGAAGATTTTACCATTGAAGCCTTGATGTATTACTGGGAGAATCGCCATTCGCTGGAAGAAAATTCAAATATACCGGCCTATATCCTTACCACCATCAAAAATAAATGCCTAAACTATTTACAGCACTTGCAGGTAAGAGAAGATGTTAACGAACAATTACTGAATCATGCCGAATGGGAGTTGAATACCCGCATATCCACCCTGGAGGCTTGCGATCCAGGCGAACTATTCACAGCCGAAGCACAGGAAATTGTCAATAAAACCCTGGCCGGTTTACCTGAACAGACCAGGGTCGTATTTATCATGAGCCGTTACGAAAACAAATCGCATAAAGATATTGCAGAAACATTAGGAATAACCACCAAAGGCGTCGAGTACCATATTTCCAAAGCCTTGAAAAAGCTACATGCCAGCCTGAAAGATTATTATCCGGTCTTTCTGTATTTATTTTATATCAATTAGTTATTATAGTTCTTTTTCCAGTATCAACCGATGCCGGCATTGAACACCGTTTTCCCAGATCGGTTCCGGGTAATTCCGAACGAAATAATCGCGGTCCAACTCTTTCAGATCAAAACCTTCCTGTTGATATAACATCATAGGACCCGGAGCAGAAGTCCCGGTACAGACTGTCAGAAGAGTGATCCGGTTCGGTCGTGCCCATTCATCAAAGACAAAACGAAGTAAACGGCGCGCAATACCTCTCCGCTGAAAAGATTCATCTACAGCGACGTTTAATACTTCAGCCTGATTTACAGACTGCTTCTGAACAACAATCACTCCTACCATCCGATCCTTATAAAAAGCGACAAAACAATCGGATGTTTTCAGATAACTATCCACCAACTCACGATTGGGATCCGCCAACAAAAGCAGGTTATAAGGATAATCTGTCGCTTGTTCAATACGTATCTCCATATCAGACAATTATTTCTACAATATTTCCGTCCGGATCAGCAATGGATCCCTCATAAAAACCATCTCCCGTTGTCCGCGGTTCCCCAAGTATCGTATAGCCATTTTCACGGAACAGTTCTATCATACTATTCACCTTTTCCTTTGAACCGACAGAAAAAGCAAAATGAGCAAGACCGATAAAAAGACCATTCTTCTCTTCTGTTACATCTGTCCGTTGCATAATTTCCAGGGAAGCACCTCCTTCGAAAGTTACAAAATAAGAAGCGAATCCTTTCTTGGGATTTACGTACTTCTCATTACTTTTTCCATTAAAATACGTCGTATAAAATTCGCGGGAACGTTCTAATTCATTCGTCCAGATTGCGATATGAGTCAACTGCATATAATAATAAATGATTGGTGAAATACAAAGATAAACAAAAAGCCCGGACAGACATAACATCTATCCGGGCCTTTATAAAGATCAGAATAATATCTTATTTACAGATACGGCAATCGGCACAACGTGCCAGCTCTCCGTGGAAACGTTTTTCAACCAGCTTATGCAAGCGGTCTTTCAACGCATCCAGACGTACATGATCGATCACATCCGATGTAAAAGCAACACTCAACATCATACGTGCCTCACTCAATGGAATACCACGGCTACGCATATAGAACAAAGCATTTTCATCCAACTGCCCGGTTGTCATACCGTGCGAACATTTTACATCATCCGCATAGATCTCCAACTGCGGCTTACTGTACATACGAGCTTCACGCGTAGCACAGAGGTTACGGTTTGTCTGGTAAGCAGCCGTTTTCTGAGCATCCTCTTTCACCAGGATACGCCCGCTGAAAGCTCCGACAGCATGATCGTCCAGCACATTCTTGAATAACTCGTTACTTGTACAATTAGGAACGGCATGTGTAATATGGCTATACGTATCCACTTGTTGTTCACGGTCCATTACAGACATACCGCAAAGTGTCGTTTCTGCATACTCACCGTTCAACTCGATATAATAGTTATTACGTGTAAGACCGTTATTTAATGTAATACCGTTTACCAGAACATTACTGGAAGCCTCCTGTTTTACATGAACAGAGGCAAAACGGGATGTGGAAATACTGCTTTCCTCCAGATCGTAATAATCGAAATAAGCACCTTCAGCTGCAAATATCTCGACGACCTGAGTTGCCAGGAACTTCACATCGTCTATACTATGATCGCAGATCAGTAATTTAGCTTCCGAGCGCGGTTCCATAATAATCAGAATACGGCGGTTAGCCATCGCATCCACATCGCTACGGAATATATTGATCAACTGGATAGGACGTTCCACCGCTATACCTTCCGGTACATAAAGCACAAAACCATCCTGGGTCAGCATCGTATTCAGTGCGATTATACCGTCATGATTGCTTTTGGCTGCTTTTCCGTAATAGCGGGCAGCCACTTCCGGATATTTCTCCGCAAAGTTTTTCAAACCACCGGCATATACACCCTCCGGCAAATGAGCTTTCGGCATCATCTTGTCGTAAAAAGTATCATTCACAACAAAATACAGGGATGTACTCAGATTCGGGACATCGCAACGGAACACGTCATAAGGATTGACCGGAATAGCCAGGCGGTTTATATTCACCCCATAATCAGGAGCAAAAGCCTGCGCCACATCTGTATATTTATAATCTTCACTCTTTACCGAAGGAAACCCCAGGCGATCGAAATCGGCCAAAGCCTCGGCACGCGGAGCATTCATCACCGCAGCACTATGCCGACATACCAGGTCTTCATATTTGGTAAAAAGGTCGATATATTGTTGTTCGGCTCTCATCTCACTCATCTCCCATCTCTTTCTTGATCCAGTCGTAACCTTTTTCTTCCAGTTCAAGGGCTAGTTCCGGACCGGCTGTTTTTACAATACGTCCTTTGTACAACACATGTACCACATCCGGCTTGATATAATCCAACAGACGTTGGTAGTGAGTGATTACGATCGCTGCATTTTCCGGCGTACGCAATTGGTTCACACCGTTTGCTACGATACGGAGGGCATCGATATCCAGACCGCTGTCCGTTTCATCCAGAATAGCCAGTTTAGGTTCCAGCATAGCCATCTGGAATATCTCGTTACGTTTCTTTTCACCACCTGAGAACCCTTCGTTCACACTACGGCTGGCCAACTTATTATCCAGTTCCACAATAGCACGTTTCTCACGCATCAGTTTCAGAAAGTCGGTCGCAGAAACAGGATCCAATCCTTTATATTTACGGTGTTCATTCAGTGCGGCACGCATAAAGTTCACCATACTTACACCCGGAATTTCAACCGGATACTGGAAACTGAGAAAAATACCTTCACGGCTACGGTCTTCCGGTTCCAGTTCCAACAAGTTCTTCCCATTAAAAATAACTTCTCCCTGGGTTACCTCGAAAGCCGGATTACCAACGAGTACACTACTCAGGGTACTTTTACCCGAACCGTTCGGCCCCATGATGGCATGTACCTCACCAGCCTTTACAGAAAGGTCGATTCCTTTCAATATCTCTTTGCCATTTACATTGGCATGTAAGTTCTTTATATCTAACATAACTTTATTAATTGACAATTTGATTTATCCTACACTTCCTTCCAGTGAGATGGTCAGCAATTTCTGAGCCTCCACAGCGAACTCCATCGGAAGTTTATTCATTACCTCACGAGCATATCCGTTCACGATCAGACCGACAGCCTCCTCTACGGAAATACCACGTTGCTGGCAATAGAACAACTGTTCCTCACTGATCTTGCTTGTTGTAGCTTCATGCTCTACCACCGCTGTTTCATTCTGAATATCAGCATAAGGGAATGTATGTGCACCACAGGTCGAACTCAACAACAAGCTGTCACACTGGCTATGGTTACGGGCACCCTCGGCACGCGGAGATACTTTTACCAGACCACGATAACTATTCTGGCTATGACCGGCCGAAATACCTTTGGAGACAATCGTACTACGGGTATTCTTTCCTAAATGGATCATCTTCGTTCCGGTATCCGCCTGCTGATAATTATTGGTAACAGCGACCGAATAGAACTCGCCGACCGAATTATCACCTGCCAGAATACAACTCGGATATTTCCAGGTTATAGCAGAACCTGTCTCTACCTGGGTCCAGGATATCTTACTACCTTCCCCTTTACACAAACCACGCTTGGTCACGAAGTTATAGATACCGCCTTTTCCTTCTTTATCGCCCGGATACCAGTTTTGAACAGTCGAATATTTCACCTCGGCACGCTCTTTGGCAACGATCTCGACAATCGCTGCATGCAACTGGTTCTCGTCACGCATCGGCGCGGTACATCCTTCCAAATAACTGACATACGCCTCATCGTCAGCTACGATCAATGTACGTTCGAACTGTCCGGTATTTGCCGCATTGATACGGAAATAGGTGGAAAGTTCCATCGGGCAACGTACGCCTTTTGGTATATAAACGAACGAGCCGTCAGAGAAAACCGCCGAGTTCAGAGCTGCAAAGAAATTGTCCCGGTAGCCTACTACACTTCCCAGATACTGTTGTACCAAATCCGGATGATGTAGCACTGCTTCACTGAATGAACAGAAGATAATCCCTTTTTCTGCCAACGTCTCCTTAAAGGTCGTCTTTACTGAAACACTGTCCATTACGGCATCGACCGCCATACCAGCCAATTGGGCACGCTCATGTAAAGGAATCCCCAGTTTGTCGAATGTCTTCAGCAACTCCGGATCCACTTCATCGAGGCTTTTGGGCCCTTCTTTCTTTTTGGGAGCAGCGTAATAGATTATATCCTGATAATCAATCGGTGGAATGTTTAGGTGAGGCCATGTGGGCATCTCCAATGTCTGCCAGTGGCGGAAAGCCTTCAACCGGAACTGCAACAACCAGTCCGGCTCATTCTTCTTAGCAGAAATGATACGGACAGTCTCTTCATCGAGACCACGGTGAATCAATTCCGTATCGATATCGGTAACGAAGCCGTACTTATAGTCACCACTTGTTACCTCATTTAGTATGTCGTTTGACTCCTGCATATCTAATTAATTGAAAGTTAAGAATTGAGAATTGAAAATTAAAGACATCCACCCCGGCAATTCCCAATTTTCAATTCTCAATTCTCAATTATTATACTATTCCTTCCATGAGAACAAATTTCCGGGGTAAATGGTTGGAACTATTTCTTTAACAGAATTATAGAAACGGGATTCAATCTTCGCTTCGCGGGGAATCAATACCGATCCCCGATCGACTGCCTCCAGTATGTTCAACAATAAACTGACGAACAGGATCATCAGGCACAAACCGAACAGGCCACCAGCCAGATGATTCAAAATACTGAGCGGCGTAACCCCGATCACCCTGTGCACAACCTCTCCGGCCAGCATGACCACACCCAGAATCAGGATAAATCCGGCTATATAACTAAGGATGGTCACTCCCTCTTCCGGGAACCAGCCCGATGCCAGTATATATCCTCTCAGCCAGGCTGCAGCTTTGGCACAGAAAAATATCGCAGCCATCAGGGCTATAAGCGAAACAACCTGTTTGATGACTCCATCAAACAGGCCCTTCGCAAATCCAATTCCTGCCAGACATACTAATACAATGTCTAACCAGTTCATGTTTATAAAGTTTTCTTTATTTCAGTTTCTTCGTACGATTCAATTACGTCACCTACCTGAATGTCATTGAAGTTTGTGATATTCAAACCGCAATCCAGTCCGGCCACAACCTCTTTCACATCATCCTTGAAACGCTTCAGAGATCCCAGTTCGCCGGCATAGATCACAATACCGTCACGGATCAGGCGGATCTTGTTCGTACGTTTGATCTTACCTTCCTTAACCATACAACCGGCAACCGTACCCACTTTCGTGATCTTGAATACCTGCTGTACATCCACATAGGCAGTAATTTCTTCCTTGATCTCCGGTGAAAGCATACCTTCCATGGCACTCTTCACTTCTTCGATCGCATCGTAAATGATAGAGTACAGACGGATTTCAACGCCATCTTTCTCCGCATTACGGCGAGCCTGTACAGACGGACGTACCTGGAATCCGATAATGATCGCATTCGAAGCAGCAGCCAATACTACATCCGATTCGGAAATCTGACCGACAGCCTTGTGGATTACATTCACCTGGATCTCTTCAGTTGACAAACGGATCAGAGAGTCGGACAATGCCTCTACGGAACCGTCCACGTCACCCTTCACGATCACATTCAATTCCTGGAAGTTACCCACAGCAATACGGCGACCGATATCATCGAGCGTAAGCATCTTCTGCGTACGGATACCCAATTCACGCTGTAACTGTTCACGACGTGTTGCAATTTCACGAGCTTCCTGTTCTGTTTCCAATACATTAAATGTATCGCCAGCCTGCGGAGCACCGTTCAAGCCGAGGATCAGTACCGGTTCGGAAGGACCAGCTTTTTCCACACGTTGGTTACGTTCGTTGAACATTGCTTTGATACGACCGTGATGCGTACCAGCCAATACGATATCTCCCATCTGTAATGTACCGTTCTCTACCAATACGGTAGAAACATATCCACGTCCCTTATCCAGAGAAGATTCGATGATAGAACCGACTGCACGTTTCTTCGGGTTAGCCTTCAGATCCAGCAAGTCAGCTTCAAGCAATACTTTTTCGAGTAACTCTTCAACACCGACACCTTTCTTGGCAGAGATATCCTGGCTCTGATACTTTCCACCCCAGTCTTCCACCAAATAGTTCATATTAGCCAGCTCTTCCTTGATCTTCTCAGGATTAGCATGCGGCTTATCTACCTTATTAATAGCAAATACGATAGGAACCCCGGCTGCAGAAGCATGGTTGATCGCCTCGATAGTCTGCGGCATGACAGCATCGTCAGCAGCAACAATGATAATAGCAATATCCGTCACTTTGGCACCACGGGCACGCATCGCGGTAAATGCCTCATGACCCGGTGTATCCAGGAAAGTAATACGGCGTCCGCTCGCCAGTTTCACATTATAAGCACCGATATGCTGAGTGATACCACCCGCTTCACCGGCAATTACGTTTGCTTTACGGATATTATCCAGCAAAGAAGTTTTACCGTGGTCGACGTGTCCCATTACAGTTACGATAGGCGGACGTGCTACCCAGTCTTCTTCATTATCATCTTCTTCATCTGCATTGATAGCTTCCACCACCTCTGCACTTACATATTCAGTTTTGAAACCAAACTCGTCGGCAACGATATTGATTGTCTCCGCATCCAAACGCTGGTTGATAGAAACCATGATACCGATACTCATGCAAGTAGCGATAACCTTTGTCACAGGTACATCCATCATGTTGGCAAGGTCGTTTGCCGTAACGAACTCGGTCAGCTTCAATACCTTGCTTTCCTGTTCCTCCAGTTCCATCAATTCATGCTCACGTTTGACGGCGGCATCACGTTTATCACGACGGTACTTGGCACCTTTGTTATTCTTGTTACCTTTATTGGTCAGGCGAGCCAGTGTTTCCTTGATCTGCTTCTGTACATCCTCCTCGCTTACTTCTGCCTTAACCGGCTTTTTCAGGCGCGGTTTACCCCGGTCGTCACGCTGATTAGCCGGACGGCTGTAATTCGTACCCGGAGTATTGTTCACATCCACGCGATCCTTCTTGATACGGTTGCGTTTCTTTTTCGCATCTGCACCGACTTCACCCGGCTTAACAGGAGCACCTGGTTTCACAGGAGCGCCCGGCTTTACCGGTGCACCCGGCTTAGCATTCGGATCTTTCGGTCCCTTATGGAATCCCGGTTGTCCCGGTCTGTTGTTGTTATTGAACTTTTCGCGTTTGTCATCGCGTTCTTTTCGTCTCTCTTCCTTTGTTTTCTTTTTAGGTCGTGTAGACTGGTTCAAGGCATTCAGGTCAATTTTGCCGGTTACCTTGATATTCGACTCGAACTTCGGAGTGTTCAACCGGAACAAGTTATCATCTTCCGATTCTACAGAAGACTGACCTTCAGCAGCCGTTTTGTCCACTTCTTCAGAAGAGCTTCTTGTCGCTTCCGGCTTCACTGTTACTTCCGGTTTTTTCTCTTCGATTCTTTCTTTTTCCACAACTATCTCTTTTACTTCTTTTTTCTCCACAGGCTTTTCTACAGGTGCAGTCTCCTGTTTTTCCTGTTTAGCAGGGGCTTCTACCTTTTTTTCTTCAGGAGCAGGGGCAGGAGCAGAGACTACAACCGGTTGCGGCTCGGCAACAGGCTGAGGTTTAACTACTGGTTGCGGTTCTGCAACAGGCTGAGGCTTCACAACCGGTTGCGGCTTGGCTACCGGTTCTTCTTTCACATCAGGAACCTCCTGCGATTTTTTATGCTGTCCGTCCAGGTCGATACGGCCTTTCGTTACGATCTTAGGCCTGAACTCTTCCGGGATCACTGTCTTAATTTCCGAAGCCTTCTCTTCTTTCACAGAAGCGACTTCTCTCTCTTTCTCTCTGTGAGGACGTTCTACCCGCGGACGTTCAAAACCACCCTCAGGCAGATCCTTTCCAAACTCTTTTACGAGCAAAGCATACTGTTCATCACTGATCCTCGTGTTGGGATTCGCATTCTCCTCAACAGGATGACCTTTTTTATGTAGAAATTCAACAACCGTGTTGATCCCTACGTTCAATTTTCTTTGTACTTGTATTAATTTTATAGGCATATCTAACTTTGTCGTACTACTTTTTTATTCCTGACTTTCATCTTCAAATTCGGCAGATAAGATAGCAAGCACCTCGTCGACTGTTGTTTCTTCAAGGTCGGCACGTTCAATAATTTCATCACGGCTCAAAGCAAGCACGCTCTTAGCCGTATAGCAACCGATATTCTTCATTGCGTCAATTACCCAGCCGTCTATTTCATCTGTAAATTCATCCAGATAAATATCTTCCTCATCAGCTCCTTCCACATCACGGAATACATCGATTGTGTATTCGGTCAACATACAAGCCAGTTTGATGTTCAAACCACCTTTACCAATAGCCAATGAAACTTCTTCGGGACGAAGATAAACCTCTGCCTTATGTTCTTCTTCGTTCACTCGTATAGAGGAAATTTTAGCCGGGCTTAATGCACGCTGGATAAACAGCGATACATTGGATGTATAATTAATTACATCGATGTTCTCGTTTCTCAACTCACGGACAATACCGTGGATACGGGAACCTTTCATTCCTACGCAGGCACCAACCGGATCGATACGATCATCGTATGACTCAACAGCCACTTTTGCTCTTTCTCCCGGGATACGTGCGATAGCTTTGATCGTGATCAGGCCATCATTGATTTCGGGAACTTCCAGTTCGAACAAACGCTGCAGGAAAATTTTATCTGTACGCGACAGAATAATCTTCGGATTATTATTATAATTATCCACTTTCTGTACAACTGCACGGACAGTTTCACCTTTCCGGTAAAAATCGGAAGGGATCTGTTCTGATTTCGGGAGCAGCAACTCATTACCCTCGTCATCCAGCAGCAAAATCTCTTTCTTCCACACCTGATAGACATCAGCTGCGACAATTGTACCTATTTTATCTTTATATTTAGCATACAAACTATCCTTCTGCAATTCAAGAATCTTCGAAGCCAGTGTCTGACGAAGGTTCAGAATGGCACGACGTCCGAAATCGGCGAAATGAACTTCATCGGTCACTTCTTCACCCACTTCGCAGTCAGCATCGATTTTACGAGCCTCGGTCAACGTAAGTTGCAGATTCGGGTCTTCCAGTTCGTCGTCAGCCACAACCGTACGGTTTCTCCAGATTTCGAAGTCACCTTTTTCAGGGTTGATAATTACGTCATAGTTCTCATCCGTACCGAACATTTTAGCGATTACGTTACGGAAGGAATCTTCCAGCACGCTGATCATCGTATCCTTATCTATATTCTTCAACTCCTTGAACTCCGCAAGTGTGTCAATCATACTGATTGTTTCCTCTTTCTTGGCCATAATCTTTCTTTACTTGAATCTTATTAGGTATTTTGTATATTTTATTTCATCGAATGTATAGGATTGATCTTCCTGGACAGTAACTTTTCGTTTGGAACCTTCGGGTTTCACTTGCTTTTCAACTGTTACTACCACTCCGTTCTCATCTGCCGATTTCAATACTCCGGTCAGTTTCACCCCACTTTTCAGCAGCATTTCCACTTCGTTCCCTATATTTTTCACGTATTGACGAAGTACTTTAAAAGGAGAAGTGACACCTGCCGAGCCGACTTCCAGTTCGAAGTCTTCCACCTCACGGTCCAGATGTTCTTCCACATACCGGCTCAACTCCGCACAATCATCAATACAAACACCCTCATCATTATCTATCTCAATAATGATAAGGTTTCCAGGTTTAACGACTACGTCAACCAAATAATTGTCGGAAGAAGCCAATTTTTCTTCAACCAACTGAGTTATTACTCCCTTTTCAATCATAAACATACTGTTAAGAACAAAAGAAGGGGACTACCCGCCCCCTCCTCATCTTCGCTTAATCGCCCGCAAATATACAAATAATCAGTGAGTTTTCAAACAAATGCAATCTTTTTATCAGAAAAGTTCTTTTACATATAAGGCAACAGGTTCTTTTTTTAATTCTGCAAGGGAGATATCAAAACTATTTTGCCATATAAAAGCAGATACAAAATGAAAAGATGAAAAACAAAAGGGGGAAATGAAGAAAAGATAAGAGAAATGACTTAGTTCTAAAAGAACTCTATACTATTGTCACGGTGCAAATATATAGAATAATTGTTTTATTATATTGCATTTATTTAAAAAAAGATGACCGGTAGACTCTTTTTTAACATTCAATTGGCTGTAAGGTTCATGACTAATCGTAAATAATCCTTTCCTACATTCCAAAGTAAAAAAAACGCGAAGATTTATTTATCATAACATAAAATAAACAATAAGGAGACACATACTGTTAAAAAAGAAGATACGAGCTCATACCTCATCATCAGGTAGTATAAATATCTTTGATAATCATCTGTATACATACATTATAACCTTATAACAACAGCTCATTAATTAAGATTTAAGAGCTGTAGAAAAACCAGGCAACAGAATACGACAAATTGCCTGTTCTCCTCTTCTTAATAAACAATTCACTATCAAAAACCGGTATTTTTTCAAAAAAAACAGATCAATATATATAAATTGACCGGATTGGAAATATCTACTAGGATCCTACATCCGGTATATCAAATATACAATACATTTAAACAACAACATAACTAACTGAATATATAGACATTAGTCTTCAATGGTTAATAAAACAAGAATACATTAGTTCTTTTAGAACTATGAACACGCCAGATTTAAACGTCAGAATCTAAAGCATTCTATACACATTTTAAACAAAATAGAGTAAAAAGCCAAAAGAAGGGGACCAAGAGAGAGCCTCATTTATTAATAAAATCAATTATTATGTTGAAAAACTTCAAACCTGTCAGTTTGATTCTTGTCGCAGGAGCGATGACACTTCCCGTAAGTGCATATGCTGACTTAGCGCCAGAGAAACATGAAACCGCAGTTTCCCAGCAGAGTGGGAAAGTCATCGGTACTGTAGAAGATGATTTCGGCCCGATTGCCGGAGCATCTGTAGTTGTGAAAGGAACCACAAATGGAACTATTACCGACAATGATGGTAATTTTACATTGAACGGTGTAAAGAATGGAGATATCATCCAGATATCTTTCATCGGGTATGCCACAAGAGAGATGCCATATACCGGCCAATCTTCTCTTTCTATCAAACTTTCTGAAGATACTCAGAAGCTGGACGAAGTAGTCGTTACCGCCATGGGTATCAGGAAAGATGCCAAAAAGCTGGGGTATGCAGTCAGTACAATCGATGCCGGAGAGTTGATCAAAACCGGAACTCCCGACTTCGCCACATCATTGTATGGTAAGGCTTCCGGTGTGCGCATACAGGCTGCTCCGGGTGGTGGAACCTCTTCTGTATCCATCTCAGTGCGCGGTCTGTCGTCTATCACCGGTACAACACAGCCATTGATCGTGATGGACGGTGTGCCCATTCACAACGGCGACGCCAACAAAGACGGATACTGGACCAACCAGCGTGTAGAATCGAACGGTATGGTCGATATCAACCCCGAAGATATCGAAAGTATCTCCATCCTGAAAGGGGCTGCCGCCTCAGCCCTGTACGGTTCGGAAGCTGCTAACGGTGTTGTAATGATCACCTCCAAAAGTGGTAAAGGACAAAGTGGTCTGGGTGTAGACTTCAGTGCAAACTTAAGCTTTGATAAAGTAGCCTACATGCCCAATATCCAGAAAGAATTCGGGCCGGGCTATGATAATGCGCTATTGTCCACCGCCAGTGATTTTGAGAAACAGACCGGATTCCAGAACACCCGTACCGACCGGAACGGTAACCAGGTGATCAGTCCGCGTAACACGTATTATTCATGGGGACGTCCGTACGACTACACGACACAGTTATACAACTGGAACGGAGTAACCCGTACCCATGCACCTATCGACCACAACCAGTGGAACGATGTTTTCCAGACAGGTATCAACCAGACTTATAACCTGGCTATTACCAACGGTACGGAAAAAGGAAATCTGCGTTTCTCCTACACTTATGTAGACAATACTCCTACGCAGTTGAACTCACATAACAACAAGCACAACTTTGCATTATCTGGTAGCGCCAATATCCTGAAAAACTTAAAAGTAGATTATTCGGCCAACTATATGCGCCAGCATGTAAAGAACCGTGCTTACCGTATCAGCCGATTGCTGACAAACTATCAGGGTATGTTCACCGGTTACGATGATATCGCAGCTTTAAAGAACAGCACAGTGACCAGTCTCGGCTACATGAACACAAACTACAACAGCAACACATTGACCCCAGATGAAGCATGGGATTGGAATCCGGCAGGCTATCAGATGGCAACCGAATATTTCTGGAATATCTTCGGCAAAGAACAGTTGGAAGACAACAACCGTTTCATCGCCAGTGTGACGCCATCATGGGAAATAATTCCGGGTCTGACCGCACGCGGACGTTTGTCAACCGACTTGACATACAACGTAATCGAAAGCAAAAACTCGACAGAAACCCCGAACGTATTCAGACAGCCGGGCAATTACACCGGATACTATGGGTTGAAAAACTCCAAGTATGAAATCTACTACGGCGACCTTATGTTGATGTTTGACCGTACATTTGCCGAAAAATACAATGTCAGCGCAAATGCCGGTTGGTCTGCCCGCCAGGAAAATCAGTACGACACATCCGTGGGTACCCGCGGCGGTCTGAGCGTTGAAAACTGGTTTCACCTGAACTCTTCAGGTTTAACACCGGCAAACCCCGGCATGAAAAAAGCATCCCTGTTAAAACAAGCCTTCTTCGCCACAGCATCATTCGGTTATGACAGCTGGGCCTATGTGGAAGGTACTGTTCGCCAGGAAAAATCATCCACGCTGGCCCCTGGCTCCAACACATTCGTTTATCCTTCAGTCAACGGTAGCATCATTTATTCATCCTTGCTGAAAGACCTCAACCCCAGCTGGCTGGATTATGGTAAAATACGTCTCAGTTACGGTGTGGTAGGTAACGCACCTGAACTTTACAGAGCCGCCACCGGTTACAACCAGAGTGCAGTCGGAAGCTATATTTACAACCAGGTTCCACAATCTCTTGGAAACAACGAGATACAGCCGGAACAAAAGTATGAATTCGAATTAGGTTGGGAAAACAAGTTCCTCGGCAACCGCTTAGGTTTCGAACTTTCTTTCTACAGTAATGTGGTGAAAGATCAAATCCTTCAGACTACGACGTCTGCTTCCTCGGGAGGTACTTCCATCCTGATGAACGTCGGCGAGTTGAAAAACCGCGGTGTTGAAATGTCTCTGTACGGTACTCCTATTCAAACCAAAGACTGGACATGGGATGTCCGTGCAAACTGGGCATGGAATAAGAACGAAGTAACCAAACTGATCGACGGCGTCAGCTCTATCGACCATTCTACAGTGGATAACGGGGCAGCAGTGCTTCAATCATCCGTAGGCCGCCCGATGGGTGACTGGTATGTATATGGAACGGTAAAAGATGAAAACGGTAATAAAATCGTTGACGACAACGGTTTGTATATCGTAGACTATACAGAGCGCCAGAAAGCAGGAAATGCCATGCCAAAAGTAGTCGGAGGATTCAGTACATCATTGAACTACAAAGACTTCTATCTGGATGCAACAATCGACTTCCGTATTGGCGGTGATGTAATGAACTTGCCTTACCAGTACATGACAGAACTGGGTATCCTGGATTGTACGCTGGACAACCGTGACGCATCCCGTGGCGGTCTTACCTGGTATGCAGACGGCAACGACTTGTCAGACCCCTCCAAACGTCACCTGACCGACCAGGCTGCCGGAACAACAGTGAACGGCAATATGGTTTACGATAATGGTGTTATCCAGCCGGGTGTTAAACAGGACGGCAGTCAAAACAATACGATCATTACAGCCGGTGAAGTCTATTACAACCAATATGGATGGGGATATTCCGGTAATATCACTTACGAAAATGCGATACAGAAAAACTCTTATGTAAAAATGCGCGAATTGAGCCTTGGTTACAGATTACCTAAAAACATCACCAGCAAATTCGGCTGCAAAAACCTGATGGTTTCCGTATACGGTCGTAACCTCTTCTACTTCTATAAGAGCCTGAAAGAATTCGATGCGGAATGTACTGACGGAACGACCTGGATCAGCCAGGCACAGATTGGCGGTTCTACAGCCACAACACGTTCATTCGGCTTCTCAGTACGTGCAAGCTTCTAATCGACGAAATAAATATAGAATAATAAAATTGAAAGATTTATGAAAAAAATATATGCACTCGCACTCGGATGCGCAGCCTTACTGGCAACGTTTTCCTGCAGTGACGACAAATTTACGGACCAATACCAGGATCCGTCGAAAACGCAAAAGGTGACATGTCCGGCTTTAATGGTCGGTGTCTGGCAAGCCTCCAATACATGGATGAATCCGGTTTATTACAGATACTATGTATCTTCCACCACTTCCGGCCTGTTCTCCGGTGTTATCGGCCATACAAACAGCAAGGACCGCTTTGCCGGTGCCGGACAGGGTTATTTCAACGAACGTTGGAGAAACTTCTACAATACACTGACTCAGTTCAGAGTATTGGAAAGCGAATTCAATAATCTCCCGGAAGAAGAAAAAGAAGATTACCGTATCTTCTTCCTGCTGGGACGTACTGTGATGGAAGAACAATTGTATGAAGTGTGTTCTGCCTGGGGAGGAGTTCCATTCTCAGAAGCCGGTACATTATGGGCAACCGGGAATGTTGCGACCTCCAAACCCAAATACAATTCGGACATCGATTTGTACCGGATGATCCTGACCGACCTGGACGAAGTCAATACATATCTTAACGGCCGTTCGCTTCCATCTAATGCCAGTACTTTCCTGAGCGCAGAAGATTACGTAAACAACGGAGATGTTTCCTTATGGCGGAAATATGTAAACTCACTGCGTTTACGTGTTGCTACCCATCTTGCCTCCAACGGCGATCTGGTCAACGAAGCCCGTACAGCGATCAAGACGATGTTGGAAAACCCGGGAACTTATCCTATGGTAGATGTCAATTCAGATAATATCACTGTACCACAGACCGACGACGATCAGTTCGACTTCGACCGTGACCTGCAGAACGCAATCGAAAACACCCGCTACAACCGCATGTCAGGTGCTATGCAACGTGCCTTAAATGCAAACACAAACAATGAAGACCCTCGTCTGGAAGTGTTATACGACAGTAACTGGAACAACGAGTATATCGGCCTCGACCCGAAAGAAACCATTACGGACCAGGAAACGAACCTGAGTATCTCGACACACGGTACTGCTAAATATTACGCCGCACTGGATACATCGACCTTCACCCGTAACCCGGGATTCCCTGGTCTCTGGATGACAGCTGCCGAAGTTTCTTTTATGAAGGCGGAAGCTTATGCCAACAACTGGGCCAGCGGCAATGCCAAAAGTGAATTCATAAATGCAATGAAACTCTCTACCGAGTTTTATTTCGACCTGAATTCTACAGGAACTTTCCGCGATGCACTGACAGCTCCGTCCGCTTCTGTCGTAGAAGCGTATGCCGAAACACAGTGGGATGCCAGCAATCCTCAGAAGAGTATTCTGACACAACGCTGGATACATCATGGCGCAATCCAGGAATATGAAGCCTGGAACGTCGTTCGCCGTACCGGTTATCCGGAAATTTATTTCAAACGTGATAACCAGTCCGTAGCCACTCCCCTGCCTCTCGACCGCATCCAGTATCCGTCTGACGAAAAAGACTATAACTCGGATAATCTGAATGCCCACCTGGGAGGTAAGGAAGATTCCTGGTACACTCCGCTGAACTGGATGAAGAGTACATGGTATACAACGATTGAATAGCATACAGAAAATATCCACAGTAAATAATTACAACATAATTGATGGTAGATTGTGGAACAGAAACCGCCCCGAAGTGATTCGCGGCGGTTTTACCATTTGTACAATCCCCTAACTTTCCTTACCTTTGCCATCCGAATACAAAGGGGTGCTTGCAGCGTACCGAATATCGTACGTACCGCAGGCTGAGATTATACCCATATTACCTGATACGGATAATGCCGCCGAAGGGAATTGTAAAACATGGTATACTTCTTCACACAACACTCCTCTCCTATTCATTTATCAGTTTTTAAACAATAAGGTAAAAAGGATGAAAAGTGTATTATTATTTATTGCCGGTTCGCTGGTCACATGGGCCACAGCGGAAAATCAACCGGACCCTGTCGATTCTTTAAAAATTTCACGCGATCTGTCGCTGGACGAAGTAGTCGTCACAGCCACCCGGGTAGCCAAAGGGACTCCGGTAGCCTACAGCGAAGTATCCAGAAACGAACTCACCCGCAAAAACGACGGCCAGGGTATTCCCTATCTGATCTCTCAATCTCCGTCTGTCATCATGACTTCAGATGCAGGGACAGGGATCGGTTATTCCGGTTTCCGTATCCGCGGAACAGACGCCAACCGTATCAACATCACAGTAAATGGCGTGCCGGTCAACGACTCCGAATCACATACGGTCTTTTGGGCGAACATGTCCGACTTTGCCTCATCTGTCGACAACATACAGATACAACGCGGAGCCGGAACATCCACTAACGGAGCCGCAGCCTTCGGGGCTACCGTTGCCATGCAGACACAGAAGCCGGACCTGAAACCTTATGCCGAATATTCCCTTTCGGCAGGTTCGTTCGGAACCGTTAAAAACTCAGTGAAGCTGGGAACCGGATTACTTCATGACCATTTCGTGTTCGATGCCCGTTATTCCAATGTACAAAGTGACGGATATATCGACCGGGCAAAAGCCAATATGCATTCTTACTTCGGTTCCGGTACTTATTACGGAGATAACACACTGGTCCGTTTCCAGACTTTCGGAAATATAGAGAAGACGTATCAGGCATGGAACGGCGTTCCCTCCTCTCTTCTGGACAGCGACCGAACTTACAATCCATGCGGAGAATACGAAGAAAACGGAGTCAAAAAGTTTTACAACAACCAGACTGACAATTACTGGCAACAGAACTATCATCTGATGGCCAGCCAACGCCTGGGTGACCTATGGAACATGAACCTGACTCTCCATTATACACATGGGGAAGGATATTACGAAGATTATAAAGCAGATTCAGATTTCGAAAAATACCAATTACCCGAATACATAAACGGAAAAGGCGATACCATCCGCAAATCAGACCTCGTCCGCCGTAAATGGCTGGATAATGATTTCTACGGCGTTGTCTATAGTGCAAACTACCGTTCCGAACGTCTTCAGATGAGTATCGGTTCGGCTGTAAACAAATATGTAGGCGACCATTTCGGTCGTGTCATGTGGGTAAAGAGCGGAGAAGCACTTCCACAGCCAGACTACGAATATTACCGTAACAGAGGAAACAAATTGGACTATAACTTTTATGTAAAAGGCAACTACCGGTTTCACCCGTATCTGAACGGATATCTCGACCTGCAATACCGCGGTATTCATTATACCATTAAAGGAAGTGACGACAAAGCCCGCGGTGACGTCGATGTAGACAAGCACTGGAATTTTTTCAACCCGAAAGCGGGCATCAATTTCCAGAAAGACGGTCATAATGCTTTCATCTCCTTCTCCGTTGCCAACCGGGAACCCAACCGCGACAATTTCACGGAAGCCAAACCCCATGAACGTCCCGCACACGAAACCCTGTACGATTATGAAGCCGGTTATAGCTTCGGTAACGAGCGTTTCCGGGTCGGTGCCAACCTCTATTTTATGGATTATAACAATCAGTTGATCCTTAGTGGCAAAATCAGCGAAATCGGTGAGGATCTGACCAGCAATATCAAAGACAGCTACCGTATGGGTATCGAACTGACCGGAGGTGTAAGTATCACCCACTGGCTGGAATGGAATGGAAACGTTACCCTGAGCCGTAACAAAATAAAAGACTATACTCATTTTATGGACGATTATGATAACGGCGGCCAGGCTAGCGAATACCTGGGAACAACAGATATAGCCTTCTCCCCCGGTATCATTGCCAACAGTATGTTCGACTTCAATCTGAAAGGATTCTCCGCGAGTTTCAACTCACAGTTCGTAGGCCGTCAGTACATCGACAACACTTCCACCAAAGACCGTTCGATCGATCCTTACTTTGTGAACAGCCTGCGTGTTGGATATGTCTTCAAACCGAAATTCATCAAAGAGCTTGGAGTAGATGTTACGATCAACAACCTCTTTAACGAACAATATGAAACAAATGCCTGGGTTTCCACCTACATCAGCGGAGGTAAAGTCCACAAATATGACGGCTATTTCACCCAGGCAGGTACAAATGTCATGGCAAGAGTAACATTCAAATTCTGAAAAAATGGAGCAACTACTGGAATATTTCGGTGTCATAACAGGTTTTCTTTACCTGTTACTGGAGATCAGACAGCATAAAGCAATGTGGATTGTCGGTTTTATGACCTCACTGGTCTACGTTTTTGTTTTCTTCTTCTCAAAAATATATGCCGATATGGGACTGAATATCTACTATGTTGCCATCAGCATTTACGGTTTCAGAAAATGGACCTGCGCAGGAAAAAATATTTCCGAAGAAAAAGTCCCGGATGACACAATTTTCTACCGTCATATCACCTGGTCATTATTCGCGGGGATAGCATCAGCTATCCTCGCCATATACGCTCTGCTTTATTACATACTCCACAATTTCACAGACTCTCCGATCCCTATGGGCGATGCATTCACCACCTCCGTCGGAATCGTTGCCACCTGGATGTTGGCGCGCCGTATTATCGAACACTGGATATTCTGGGTTATCGTCAATTTCGTATCCGTCTATCTTTATTATCTGCGTGGCTTATATCCTACTATGTTTTTGTACATTTGCTACGGCATTTTAGCTATTGTCGGATATTATACGTGGAAAAAGAAAGGAATAAATACGAAACAAATATGAAATACTAAAAAATAAACTCTACTTTTGTAAAGTATTATAAACTCATAAAAAACAAAACCTTATGAATACAATTCCTAAATCTGATGTCCAATACAAGCAATGGCTTACTGACCTCAAATCCCGTATTCGAAACAGCCAAATAAAAGCTGCATTGAAAGTTAATTCCGAATTAATCAATTTATATTGGGATTTAGGAAAGGAAATTGTTTCCAAACAAGAACAATCACAGTGGGGGGATGGCTTAATAAAACAATTAAGCAATGATCTGCAACAGGAATTTCCTGATATGAAAGGTTTCTCTATCAGTAATATCAAATACATAAAACAGTGGTATCTGTTTTATTATAACGGCATTACAATTGGCCAACAACTTGTTGGCCAATTAGAAAATACATTTAATATTCAAGAATTAGTATGCCAAATTCCCTGGGGCCATAATCTTCGTATTATTGCTCAATGCAAATTCCTAGAAGAAGCCATATTCTATATCCATAAAACAATTGAAAATGGCTGGAGCCGTAGCATTCTGGATCTACATATCAAGCAACAAGAATTTCAGCGAACAAGACATTCCATTTCTAATTTTTCCCGTTTATTGCCAATGATCCAAAGTGACCTGGCTCAACAATTACTAAAAGATCCCTACAATTTCGATTTCCTCACACTCACGGACAATTATAAAGAACGTGAGCTTGAAAATGCTTTAACAGATAATATTACAAAATTTCTGATTGAATTAGGGGCAGGTTTTGCTTATGTTGGCCGCCAAGTTCCTTTAAAGGTGGGAGATAAAGAGTTTTATCTGGATTTGCTATTTTATCATCTGAAATTACGATGTTATATTGTTATAGAATTGAAAGCAACTGATTTTATACCAGAATATACAGGCAAATTAAGTTTCTATCTAACTGCCGTAAATGATTTATTAAAACACCAAACCGATAATCCAACAATCGGGTTATTAATATGTAAAAACAAAGATAGTTTTATTGCCGAATATTCATTAAAAGGCATCAGCCAACCTATCGGAGTTTCAGAATATGAGCTAACACGCTTATGTCCGGAAGATTTTAAGGGAAGCCTACCTTCCATTGAAGAAATTGAAGCCGAGTTAAAAGAATAAAGTTTAAAGAAAGGAATAAATACAAATGACAACATCTTATGATTGTATAGTGGTTGCTAACGGTAGTTTTCCGCAAACAGCCGGGCCGTTGGAACTTTTAAAATCCGCACCGGCCATCATTGCATGCGACGGGGCAGTGCAGAACCTGCATGAACGGGGACTGATCCCTACAGCTATCGTCGGCGACCTCGACAGCATCCCCCCCGCAATGTTGCAACTATATGACGACCGCATCCATACGGTGGAAGACCAGGAAATAAACGACCTCACTAAAGCCGTACGTTTCGCCCACTCTTCAGGCTTCCGGAACCTACTGATCCTGGGAGCTACCGGACTGCGCGAAGACCATACACTGGGAAATATATCCCTTCTGACTGATTACAAACCTTTATTCGATCAGGTAGAAATGATTTCGGATTACGGCCGTTTTGTTCCCGTGCTACAAACAGCAACACTGCCATGCACACCCGGCCAACAAATCTCTATCTTTTCCATGTATCCCTGCGGAGAAATAACAACCGAAGGTCTCCGCTGGCCCATCACCCGCCGTCGTTTGACATCCTGGTGGCAAGGCAGCCTCAACGAAGCGACCGGAACGGAATTTACCCTCACCCTTTCTCCGGATGCCCGGCTGATCGTTTATTTCCAAACCCCTCTATAACTTTCAATTAAAAAAAATGCCCCGGAAGGATAACCACTCACTTCCGGGGACTTAATACACCCTCAATTTTACAACTTAGTATACTTAACCAAAGCCTCACGGCTTCACCTTTTATGCTGGTAATTTATTCAGTTGACAAGCTTTCCATTCCGGGAAACCGTCTATCTGATCGTTCAGCTGAAATAATAGTTTATCATCAGCCACTTGTTTCAAAATAGTTTTCGGAGCAAGAGGCAAACGCATGTCGTCCACTTCAAAAAAAGCTTTCAACAAAATCACGTCATATCCGTCACGAACTACTTCCTTCTTTATTACAACCGGCACTTTCAGCTGAGCCAGATAATAAGCGGAACGTTCATAGGCGCACCATTTGTTTCCTTCCAGATAGAGATGTACTCCGTTCCGGTTGTTGATCTCGTTCACTAAAACGTTCTCGACTTGTGCAGCATGTTCCATATTATTACTTTTATGCTTTTTCATAAATCATTCCAATGCAAAAATAGACTCTATTTATAACAATCTCACACGGTGTATGTATCAATTATGTGCGTTGAAACTATCAAACAGAGCATTGTCATCTCTTTTCTTCTGCAATTCTCTCAAATTATTAGCTGCTCCTATCACACCGGCATCATTTGCCTTTTTCAACAACACTTCAGCTCCATCGAGATCACCTTCAATTAATTTCAAAACACCACGGGCATGGATCGCTTCCGCTGAATCACCGGCTTTCGACAGATAATTTTTTGCAGCGGCATAATCGCCTTTTCCTATAGAGATATTAGCAGCATTCAGATTCGCCACCGGATCAGAGCTATACATACGTACAGCTATTTCAAATACATTATTATACTCTTTGCTTCCTGTTTCATAGCTATTGGCTACGGCAAACATTTCGCTCAGGCTCAACTGCTGCGGACGTGTCTTGATAATCTCACGGCCTTCTTCCACTGTGAACTCACGGACCGTATAGTCGATACGGTATTCCGAACGGCGCAATGACGGGAAAATATTTTTCAATACATAACTGAAAGCCGATCCACCTTTCAATGCACGTAATTTGGCCTCTTTCTGGTCAGGCTGCAAATCACTATCTATAATGCCGAGTACCTCATCACGTGCAGGTACCTCCGAATCAGCTACAACCTGTGCCTTGAAACCAGCCCAGTCTTCCGGCTCATTTTCTAATGTAAAGAAACTCTGAGGGAAATCATTCTTTGAACGAATATAATCCCGCAACGCTTTCACACGGTTATCAGACAAGCGGTCGTTCGAAGCATAGGAGCCTTCCGGAGAAGCATATCCTTTCAGCATAATACCTTTCGGAGTAATATTTTTGTCCGACGTCACCGAACGGATCGTACTATTGATCTTATCCAATTCTGCAGCATTATTCCGGAAATCGGGAAGAATCTGTGACTTGCCCACCTGGAAGTCCAGATAAGCCGTACCCACTTCTGCGCGGTGTTTTTCCGTTTCTGCTACCGGTGTTATATACGCCAGCGTAGGTTGTACCTCATAGCGTGCATCCGGACGGCGGCGGATATGATCCGTTACCAACAATTTATTAGCATCTTCCTGTCCGCAACCGCAAAGATCGGCTGCCAGCGAAATCTTCGCATCCTTCATCCAGTCTTCCCAACCGATAGCGGCCTGGTAACGAATCACCTCTTCCGTTTGGTCTTTGTTCACCTTTGCCACACTATAATGCGGTATTTCCACCAGGTTATTCAATTTGATCTCGCGGGAATATACTTTATGACGGATACGGCCGTTACGCAATACGGAGAGAAAACCTTCTTTCTTGTCACCGACTTCCACCACCGGCGTCAATTCGAGCGACTTACATGTTTTAACGGAACTGTTATTCAAAGTGATGACCGCATCCAGGTAAAGCGAATCTCCCCGTTGCACCGCATCATTACAAACTACTTTCACCGCATTCGATAGTACACCGTTCTGTGCCATTGCAGCCGGAGAAAGCACTACCAGTGCTGCTGCCAGTATATATATATTTTTCATTTTCTTATTCATCGTCCTGCTTATTTAAAGAAATAGATAAAAGAAAGAGCAGCTTTCGTCACACCGAAGTAGTCTCTGGTTCCACTTTTTTCGATCGTACCACATACTGCACATGGATATTTATCATTATCCAGATGAGCCCAACCCACACCGATCACAGCTTCCATACTCCACCGGCTACTCAACAGCCACTGGTAACCATAAGATAAACCGGCCCCGTAGAGATTTCCCTGATAACGATGATTCTCCATATTACTACCCAGAATTTTCATACCGCCTACATTATAATCAGCATAATGTGCGTGCAGTCCGAAGAAATGTCCGTTAAACTTTTCGCATAGCCAGTAGCGCACTTCCGGCTGAACCAACCAATGTTTAAAACGGGCTTCGTCACCGAGCATCCAACCGTTATAATTACCCGACAGGTCTAACGACCATTTCTGAGCCAACCCTACTTCCACTCCCAGGTTTATGGTAGCAGTCGCATCATAAAGTAAATTTGACTTCACCGCAAACTTCTGTCCATAGACATTCGTCATACCTGCCAAAAGCAAAAAGAGGAAAAGTACTTTTTTCATATACATTATTATTATTATTTTTTCTACCCTGCAAATCTACATAAAAAGAAAGATTTTCAACGTTTACAAAAGTAGTTATTCCGATTATCTTTAATAATAGGCAAGTCTTTCAAGTTAATAGGGTAAATCTACCATATTTACCGTTTTTGATAGAAATACCGCCTGCGGATAGAAATACCGACTTCCATTCGTCACAAATCTGATAAAAGATATGCTTTTACAGATCACACTCTAAGAATGTCGTACTGTTATAAATATAAATCACACATGGTATAGCATCCGTTTCACGAATAATTCATACATTTGTTGCATCGCCATGCTATCAAGGCGATAGCTGGCAAAAACCAATTTAAATTTCTTAGCTATGAATGAAGAGTTTTTCCCTCCGAAGGAGAAGTTTATCAATCCCTTTACCGATGAGGGCTTTAAAAGAATTTTCGGGAATGAAATCAACAAAGACATGATCATCAGGTTCCTGAACAGTTTGCTGAACGAAACAATTACCGACATCACTTTCCGAAATGTAGAAGCCCTGGGAATATGCCGGAACGATCGTAAAGCCGTTTTCGACATTTTCTGCGAAACAGACAAACATGAACTGATCATCGTGGAAATGCAGAAAAGTTCCCAGAAATACTTCTCCGACAGAGTTTTGTATTATGCTTCTTTTGCCATCCAGCAACAGGCGACGTACGCCAAAGAGCAGTTGGAACAGGAATTGAAGTTGTTGAAAGAAGAGCAGGAAGGAAACAGCAGTAAGCCGAAGCGACTTCGCTGGAACTATGCGGTGAACCGTGTATATGTCGTTTGTTTTTTAAACTACATCATGGACCGTAAACATCCGGCGAAATACCGATGGGACATCATTCGGATGGACCGGGAACTGAAAGAGCCTTTCAGCGATACACTGATGGAAATTTATCTGGAGATGCCTAAGTTTAACCTGAGACTCTCCGAATGTGATACATTATATAAGAAGTTTTTATTTGCACTAAATAACATTGAGATCATGGAACGATTACCCAAGGAACTGAACGAGCAGATTTTCCAGAAGCTGAAAAGCATTGTGGAAATCGAACGCATGACCCCCGACGAACGACTGGCTTACGAACTCAGCTTATCAACTGAAAGGGATTTATATGCCTGCATGGAGACCAAATATGAAGAAGGATTGGAAAAAGGAATTGAGAAAGGGAAAGCCGAAGGACTTGCCGAAGGCATCAAAAGCGTAGCCGCCCGTCTCAAACACCTGGGAATGGACCTACCATCCATCACCCACGCAACAGGTCTGACCGAAGCCGAGATACAAGCATTGTAAATACTTCACATAAAAAAGAATGTGTCAAAAACCCATTCTCAGGTTTTGACACATTCTTGTTACTTACTCCAACGGAACCTATTCGATTTCCGGGCGATCGGAACCGCCACCACCTTCTGAACCGCTGCCGGTTTCATCAGTTTTGGGAATTTCGAACTTCTGAATACTTACTTCGCTGAGCATATCCTTGAAATAAGCCCCCGGGGTAAAGATGATCTTGCGGTGGCGCAAAGCTTCCGCATTCACGGCTTCCTCACTATCCTGGCTCTTGCTACCGAAAGCAGGACGGAATGTCCCGAAATCACCCAGCTTCACCGACAAATGATTTTCCAGATTCCACATGATCGCATCAATCAGGCCATCGGTCACCATTTTCACTACGCCACGCGGCGCCATTCCTACTTTAGTTACCTGATCGCAAAGAGCAGAATAACCAACTGTTCCAGCCAACAATGGACGGGCTACATACTTCACTGTCTTGGTTTTATCAAACCCGAAGACTGTTTTCTTTACTACATACTTTAATGCCATACTTGTAATTATTAAATGATTATAAAAAAAGGATATAATGAATTCTTTATTTTTCAATGAGTAATCGATTACACTGCAAAGGTATACTATGCTCAAAGGAGTAAAAAGCAGTGAGAGTAAGATATCTAAATATGATAAAAACCTAATAAACAGCTTGTTAATCTCAAAACAACTCATAAAAGGAGCTTTTTTCCTACGTCTCACTGCTTTTCAAAAACGGCAATATTTCAGATACTTTAACAAATCGTCTACTCTAATGAAATCCCTTCGTTTCCCGGATGGCTTCCTGAGCTACCACTCCCCAAACCGGTTTCGTTGTTTTTAGAGATTTCAAATTTCCGGATACTTACATCACGAAACATATTCTTGAAAGAAGCACCCGGGGTAAAGATTATCTTGCGGTGGCGCAATGTCTCCGCATTCACAGCTTCTTCGCTATCCTGGCTCTTACAACTGAACCTCAGACGTAACGTACCAAAATCACCTAGCTTCACCGACATATGATTGGCCAGATTATACTCCAACACTTCGACCAAACTGTCGATAACCATCCTTACCACACTACGAGGGACTACTATACCAAGTTTGGTTACTTGATCACAAAGAGCGGAATAATTCACTGTGCCTGCCGGTAGAGGACGGGCTACATACTTTGTCGTTTTGGTTTTATCAAACCCGAAAACTGTTTTCTTTACTACATACTTGAGTGCCATACTGATTTTGTTTTAAATGATTATGAAACAAAGGTACAGCGGGTAAAACCTGCAGAATCGGAATAGATAGGTTTAGCAGGGAATAAGAGGGTTTAAATAGGAATAAGTAGGTTTAAGACCCCATATTCTTCTATTTGTAACTGTTTTTATCCGAACCCTATCAAATCTTTGTTTCTTGAATATGTTGCAAAGGTAGGATACAGGTCAGGGGGCGAGGAACCCTATGGAAGGATACGGGACTATTCGGGAACTTTCGGGAACTTTTTGCTGCAAAAGACATAACAAATCCGAATACAGTTTTCTTTATTACATACTTAAATGCCGTACTACGTTTTTTAAATCATTATGAAACAAAGGTACGACAAGCAACTGCAATCTCGAAAACTTATGTATCTTTACATGAAAAAAAGGTACTTTTACTCTTAATTGCATTTTTCAAAAAAGAAATCAGATTATATTTTAAATATAACTCATGGTTTTATATTTAATTTTATCATTATTCTTTGGAGATATTTTTCATAATTAAGTTATAAAAATAAACTCATAAGATCTTCTCGGGAAAAATATCTCGCAACAAATCTTATGAGTTTACTATAAAGTTAGTTATCCTTTACACAACGGAAAGTTGTTTTTGTATTCTTAGCTTTCAAAGTCACACCGCTACTAATCTGAAATGTATGGGATTCACCTTTTTTATACCATCTACCAGAGTTTCCATCTTTCCAGTCCCATGGCACTCCACTATAATAAGTTCTACACAACCCAGAACCTCCGGTTCCAGCAACATACATTACACCTAATTCACGTTGGTTAGGCAAACGCCAACCGGAACCTAAATCTTTGGAATTTACGCAATAAGAATTAGTTGGATTATTATTGGCATTTTTTGTAACTTCATTCCAATCTTCTGAAACATCGACCCATCCCCATCTATATTCCTTACAAACCTCACTCGCTACAGTTAATCCTCCTGAATAAGGCTTATTTATGTCTTCCCGCTCATGATGAACTTTCAATTCTCCAACAGCCTTCTGCGTCCTTAAAGAAACAGAACTTAAATTGTCTAATGTTATCGAATTTCCAGATTTCTTATAAATAGGCGACAAAGTATAATTCGACGCCTCCAACTGCTCCTTAGTTATACCTAAATCACGTACACAACGATATTGACGTCTACCTCCATCATTATTCAAAACATACTTATTATCACCTCCAACGCCACCTAAAGAATACCCTTCTTCTGCCCAATAAACTAGCGCACCATTTGTACTTGTATAAAAATGTCGATCAGGAGAAATTTTCCCATCACCACCTTCAGCTCCATAAATATTAGCCTCTGATGATATAGCCTCATTTCCGATCCACAAAGAAATATATTGCTTACTGGAAGGCAAATACCATTTTATTTCGTCCGGATCAATTTGTCCATTACCATTTTCATCTCTATTACGTTGAAGACATGCATAATATGCTTTTTCATAATTTTGTTTCATATAGTTCACAGTTCCATCATCATTTGGTCTTTTATTAAAATTAAGAAAATCATCCCAATCCCCATTAAAAGCCATATTTTTCCGTCCATGATCTGCATTACTTCCACCGCCACCACTAATTAATCGACCAGTCTCATTCACTGTTTCAATTCCCCATGCAACTATTGAACCTGCTACTGATTGTGCCTTTTTATAAATGGTTTCAATCGGACGTTGAGTAATTACATATTGAGCATTTTTGGTAACAGAACTACTTCCTAATCCTGCCTGTTGAGAAGATGTCTCACACAAAATTTGTAATGTACGATCTTCGCCTGTATTGACATATTTATACCATTCTTTAGGTTTATCATTATAATAAAACTCATTTACAAAGCATGTAAAATTAACTTCTTCTCCCCACTCTTCATGATCAGTTCCCTCTTTCCATTTCTTCAACTCCTTAACCAATTTTTCAACAGTCCACAAATTTGCATCACTACTCTGCTTTGCCGAAGTATAAGAGTAACAATAAGATTCATTATTCGGATTCTTATAAAAAGTGACCCAATATAAATCATCACCCTCCATTATAGGATAAATGCCATCACTATTAATATCATAAACTTTATCAGTATAAGGAGTTTTTACTGCAAAAGAATAGTCTTTCAACTTATCCTTCGTAAAATGTAAAAGGCGTTGTTCAAAGTGAGCATCACAACGCAATATAACATCATTATCACCCCCAAAAATAACATCACCTTCTTCACGAGGCTTATTATCTTTATCAGGATCGTTCGTTAATACTTCTACTACAATATTGTCAACACCATTTACAGTCAAATTATATATATAATCAGTGTTACGATATGTGTCAAAATCATTTGCATCATAACTTTCATTTGCAACAGTACCAGCTCCTTTGCCCAGATGAATGATATATAATACACGAGGAGCAACTACACTTCCACTTTTACCATCAGTTGGGTCATCAGCTTTGCCAACAAATGAACCTTTAATAATTACATAAGTGGCATTGGGATCCGCATTTATAAACGTACGAGAAAGTTTATCTTCATTTTCAGTTTCTCTATAAAGTTCACGGTCATTATGATCAGAACACTCTTTCAAAGGTTGTTTTAAATTCTCTGACATATAAAAAGTAAAAGAACCACCTTCTTTAATAGGCATAAAATCTTTTACATCAAAATAATTAGAAATAGAAGCTGTTCCATTTTCAAACAACTTAGCACCATAAGGAACTCTCAATACCTGATATTCTTTTGCCGTAAATGTACCTTTAGCTGTTTCTATTGGACCTGTTTTAATATTAAAAGTTACTTTGGCAGCAACACGTTTAATCTTTATAGTACCAGACAAAGTACCATTACCTGCAGGTACCAGACATTTTGTTTCAGAGCCATTAGACCATTGTCCACTCATAAGCATTATATCATCGTTATTCTCTACATTATCTGAAGAAAGTTCTGCAGCTATTTTTAGAAATTCACTTTCCTTCAATTCATTTGCAATAACCTCGTTAAGTTTCGACTGTATACTTGGATACATACCAGATAAAGTGTTAGCAACAGCATAAATGTTACGATATCCAGATGTCGTATTTATAGAAATACTACCAGTCGAAGAATTACTTCCTTCTATTAGTACATTTTCTCCAGAAACAAATTCACCTGAATAACTATCAAATGTAAACACATACAAATCAGAAAGAAGTTTCACATCACTCTTCCCTGCTCTTGTCATAATTATATCCATTTCTGGTGCCGTATAAGGAATCTTCAACGACACAGGTACACCTTCTACCACATCTTTCTTATTGACTATACTTTCATCGGAACAAGACCCGAACAAAAAAAGTCCGAATAGCATGTACACCAGATAAATACTATATTTCTTCATAATGCTAATTTTTTATATTCGAAATTTTACACCTATATATTAATCAAAACTAGGAACATTAATTGCGACTTTTTCCATTGGAATTACTTCGTAAGTAAACGTAGGGTTAGCGGGTTGCGTAACATCTACTTTTACAATGAATTTTACCAGATGAACATTGTCAGCGATTAAAGAGTTAGGGAATGTATAAGATAAAGAAACCTGCTTTTCTGTAAAACCATTCATTGTTCCACTGATAGAACCTGTAAGATTGATAAGCGGATTTGTCCCTGGATATGTATAAGCACGATTAAAAACATTTGTGTATGTCATTCCATTTATAATTGTCGTAAAAAGACCGTCAATTCCATCTGTTTGTGTATTCCCGGATTTAAACTTCATATTCGTCCACGACAAATTGCTTTTTGAAAAAGATAATCCGTGTTCTGTGATTTCATTTTCATCCTGAATAACTTTTATATCAACCATTGCTTCAACACGTGCTGTCAACTGCTTTACTGTAATTGCAATATTTCCATTTGCTGTTGGAGTAAAGTTCATTTTTTCTCCGTATTTAGGCAAAGCAGATGCATCTTGGGTTAATGCTTTTTTAATTGTATAGTTTCTAAATTCTGTTTCATCGCTGATTGTTTCCAATGCAGCAATATCTTCATTTGAAACATTCACAAAAGCATAAGCATTAGATTCAACCAATGGAAGACGCGTTGTACCGCTGTTTGAAGCATTTAATACTATCGGAGCAATTGTCGGAATTCCTTTGTTATCAAATATAGCAATAACAGCATTTTGGATAGTACCCTCATCCGTATCTAAACCGACAGAAGCTTTTGTCTGCATAGAACCTAAACTTATTGTTACCGGAACTAAATCGCCATTTACAAGGGTATCAGGCAATTCGCTCTCAGAAGTACAAGCAGCAAAACCAATCAATGTAACGATTAATGCGAAGATATTCTGTAATTTCATGACCCTATATTTTATTTCTTTATTTACTATTTCATTCGATTTACAATGCAAATGTAAGAGATGCCGAAATAAGTGAGGATAGGTCAGAATATCATGTTTAAGGGGTAAAAGTGGCAATGTGGAAAAGTGATGAAAATTGATAGTTACACCCCTAACGGGAGATAGATTTACAAAGGTCGAGGTGCCAAAACAAAGAAGGAGGAGAATGTTTTTTTAACGCATTCTCCTCCTTCTTTTTCTTTTACCGGCGTGAATCAGCTGGCCTATTCAATCTCCGGGCGGTCGCTGCTGCCGTTTTTCTTGGTATTAACAGTCTTGCGGGTCTTGATTACTGTTTTCTGGCGGTCGAAACACATTCACATGGTCGATAAAAGTGGCATAGGCTGCATCGCCGTTTATCAGGACAAGGGCGTTTACCAGTTCCACCATCAAACGATAGTCGGCTTCGGCCTGCAGGCGCACTTGTTTCACGCGATCTTCGTACGGTTTTCCTGCGGCAAGGCTTTGAGATCCTGAAGCAGGTTATGCAACACACCGCTTTCTTCCGTCTGAGAAAGTTCGGTAGGATTACCATATTTATTAATAAGTGCTTTCACCTGGGTGGCAACATTTCGATTTCAGGACGGTCGCCTCCGCCTCCGGGATTCAACAAAGGGGTTTCCGCACTGACCAATTTGAGGTAGCCGAAACTTTCTTCGACATGGAGAATGTTTAAATTTAGTGTCGCAATTTTTTTCATGTGCATTAAATTAGGATGAATACTTTATTTTTTTTCAGAGAGCAATAAAGGTAAGCGATTGACAGAGGATATCCTAATTTATTCGAAGGGAAAATCGGATTGTCAAGGCTTCTTGGGGAAAAGAAGGCGAAAAAATCGGATTGACGGAGCTTCTTGAAGAAAAAAAGCCCTGTCAATCTTCTTGACAGGACTTTTTTATTGTAGGAAGTATATTCTATTAATTTTCCTGATTAGGTACATCATGAATCTGACCATTAGACCAATTGGCTACGCTCAAAGTTGCTTTTGCAGACTCAAATTTATCAGGATCACCACCAGCATCAGAACCGGCACCAGACAATGTAACCTTCAAACCATATAAATAATTGCCAAGTAAACCTCCGTCAAGATTACTCAATGTAGTAATGTTATATGCTCTATTATAATCCGTTCCTTTATAATTATAAGTAACATTCAATACAACATACTTTATCGTACCCGGGCAGCAGTATGCACGAAGAGCGTTGTTATCTCCAACAGTTACACCTGTCTCGTTCTTAGTGAACGTAAGGTTCAATGTTGCACCAACACCTTCTATTTTATCAGATTTAGCAGCAATCACACCTCCATCTAATCGTGATGTCGGGTTTGTCTCAAGCAACTGCATCGATTTAACAACAGCTGTACCTTCTCTTGCAAACAAAGGGACATTTTCACCAAAATCAGTTTTAATAGAAACCAATTGCACACCAGACAAAACTCGTTTTACTTCGATGGATACATTATTAGAATTCTGACCTCCCTCTGGTACTTCTTTCACTTCCAAATTGACTTTGTTTTCACCATACATAACAAAATTACCGGCATCTTTTCCACTTAATGCTATCACTTCTGCTTTCAAACCGTCTTTCGTTGTTGCCGTAGTAGCGGTGTTATTAACAACTGCCGCAAAACTATATGTATTACCGACAGTTAGATTAGGAATTGAAACTTCATTTCCGGTTATAACTACTTTCGTTATAAGAACATCGTTTTCGAAAACATACAATGAACCTGAAGAGATCTTTTTTTCAGCTGTCAAACTTTGAAGCGCTAATGTTTCGAAATCTTCAGCCTTTGTCGTGGCTTTTGTCTCAGGAGCCACACTAGACAGATTCACTACCACATTAGATGTTTTAGGAGTCACATCTTCATCGTTGGAACATGCCACCAATGAAAGAGCGGCCAATGACATAATAAACAAATTCTTGATTTTCATAATACAAAATGTTTAAATTGTTGATATATTTTATTATTAGTTTACCCTACACTAAAAAGAATGTTTGAACTTCTCTGTTTTGTTTGACATTGCAAATGTAGAGGAGGTTTCATTATTATTAGATTGGCAAAAGTCTCAAAAAATACGGGTAATTCTATATCATAGTAAATAGATAGTTTTACAAATATCATTTGAGAGATTTACCTGAATATTTAATTAGTTATCAATAGCAGGTATATCGATAATTTCCCTATCCCATTCGGCAACTATGATATTGATGTCAACCGATGCATATAATTCATCTTCTTCAAAACTATCATCGTTGAACGATATGATTATCTTATATACGTAATTACGTTTCACAAAATTATGTCCGTAAGCCGACAGTCCTTTTTCGTTGATAACGGCCCTGAATTCGCGTGTCCGGGCCTGATAAGGATCTTTGGCGCTTATGGTTGCCTTGATGAGCAATTCGGTCGGCTGCTCGCTTCCGTCGTTTTCCATCACGTACGTACGGTAAGCTATTTCACTGAGCGATGTATTGTTGTCGACTACCAGATCCATAGGGGTGGACGGACTCGTTCCTAAATTGCCGGCAGCAACAACGGCTCCCCAATAATCGTGACTGAAAAAACGTGAAGCCGTCTTCCGGTTGTCAACCGTAATAGATTCTATTGTTACGGTACGCCCCAGCAATTCGGGACGGGTGAAATTTGTCTTTATTCCGACAACGTCCAGACGGGCCGCCAGGCGAGTCAGTTCCAAAGGTGTGGATATTCCGTTGATATTTTTTTCACCCATCGATTCGTATCCGATATAATTTTCATCACCGGCTACCAGTGACTCTTTCGTTTCGATCACCTGGCTACTCATAGTCAGATTATCCTGCGCCTGTGAGGATAGTTGACAAAGAGCTGCCTCAAGACTTGCATACGAAGTGATATTGCTCAAAGTTCCATCCGCATTCCCGACCAGTACGATCCGGGCCTTGGTTGCACGCGCCGGAATATTCGGAATAGTCAACTCTCCATTGGCCGGAGTTGTTTCCTGATAATAGGGAGCAGTAGAAAGCAACTGCGAACCGTCTTCGCTGAACACGAATGCTGTTATATTATTAATGTAAGCTTCGCCGGGCAATTCGTTGGCATCCGTACTGGCTTTTGTAGCAGCTTTCAGAGAATTCCTTTTGTTCGCTCCGCTGGCTTTCACCTGCAAAGATATCTTTGCCTCCGGCAGCGAAGAGATATTCGGATCATTGTCATTTGAACAGGATGCACATAACAATAAGGCCAGTCCCACATATACTATTTTATTCATCTTCATCATGATCGATTAATTTTTAGGTTTCAAATCTGGAGTATCTTCCACAACGCCCCACGGAGTGACTATTACTTTTGCACCGATGAAAGCTCCCTGGTCGTTCCATCGGAATTTAATCAGGATATTTTCGTATACTTTTACGTCTATCGGACCTACTGTTCCGTCTTCATACTCATATTCATTAACCGTCTGTATGACTCCATTTTCATCCATGAAAGAACTTGACAGATTGTTACCGTAACAAACATTTGTTGTCTGAGGCGTTATCCATTCGGTTGCCGTTTCATCCCAATTACCTTCAGGTTTATAATAGACACTGTCGCCGATCTGCTCACCTTTATAATTATAACCACTCAACGTGCGGTTCAACTGGAACTCGTAAGCAGAAGCATCACCGGAGGCTTTAGCAGAACGGAATGCCGGATTCTTTTTAATAGCATATTGCAATCCTTCGGTTTTCATAGAAACTTGTCCCACTATCGGAGCTATTACAATTTCCTGATTACCTACAGCTTGGATAGCAAGCTTTTTTAAACCATAAAATAAACTATCAGGAGACTGGGCTTCTCCGTTATTCGCATTTAACATGACATTCAAATCTTCTGCACTTTTCACATCTGGTACGATCTGATTTTCTTTAGTTAAATTTCCCCAAGCAACTAAATGTAGCTTAGTATCCAACGGATAATTCAGTTGAATACTTTGACGGTTCTTAATAAAAGTCTCATCCAGGTTGCGTGTTTCCAGTAATTTCAAATTCTCATCGAACACATAAAGTGTCGTAGAGGATACAACACCCAGCGGAGTGACGTCTTCATTATCCTGATTCACAACTTTGAGCGTCAAACCAGGACACCCATCCAAATCGTCTTTTATGCAACTCGTAGCAAATAAAGCGACAAGTGCTAACGCCAGAAAAATGGTTTGTTTTGTAATTAATTTATTATGTTTCATAATCTAATAATTTCGGATTGACTTTACCCTATCCTTATATTTATATTTTACCTTATTTTCATGTAGCAAAAGTAATCGTTATGAAAAAGATGGGGTATAGGTGGTTCTCTCTATCTTAATAGATAAAACTATCAACTTCAAAAAGAATATCAGCGGTAAAACTCTAAATGTTTTTCAAGGAGTCTTTCAATACGTTTTCAATAAATGTAATACTCTCAAAAAAGGGGTAAAAATATCTTTTGCAGGCGTTCATCGATATTTTGCATGCCAAACATTTTAATTATACGGCTTGTTTTCATTAGCTTTGCAGAATTATTAATCATTAAAACAAAATACCTATGAACAGAGCAGAACTCATTGTAGCATTAGCGGAAAAATCCGGATTGAACAAGCAAAAAACGAAGAAAGTGCTGGAATCCTACATGGAGATCGTTACAGAGAAAATGTGCCAGAAGGAAGAAATCGTTATTGTGGGCTTCGGGACATTGACGCCCAGAGCACAATCAACAAGAATGGCTCGTAACCCCAAAACCGGTGATCCGGTTGAGATCCAGGCTAGGACCACCGTTAAATTCAAACCCGGAAAATATTTGCTGGAAGCCATCAATGGTAAAAAACAAAAATAACAGGGATATCTGAATGTCATTTACATAAGCTACCGGTTACCGTCGTGCTCCGGTAAACGGCAGCTCATATCGATTGGTTCATCAGGCAACCAAGTAATTTACCAATTATCAAAATGCTATTTGAAGCACCTCGTAAGACAACTATTCGAGAACCGGGACGAGACGGACACATTTCAGGACATTCTCCAGAGCTTCAATAGTATCAAATTGACAGGCATAAAAGAAAATACATAACAAAGGAATAAGAACGACATCCTTATTACAACTAATTCTTCTATAAAATTCACATCCGGGATATTTATAACACTTTATATTCTTCACTCATCTCTGACATTCCAGAAAAGATTCCTGCTCGAAAACATATAAATCCAGTCAAAAAACATCTCCGAAAAACTTCAAATCAACACTATTTAACACAATTCTTATCTTAAATAAACAGCCATTTCATTTAAAATGAAAAAAATTTCGTTTAAAACGAAGTGACAATTTCTTTTAAACAAGCTATTTGAAATGTATTACCGCCCTATTCTGTTAATTATTGTAATAAAAAATCTTCCAGAACAAAAGCTCTGGAAGATTCAATGGTCACCGAAATATCATTATTTCCGACTTTTTATCACTAATATCAAATAAAACAGATCATTTTAACTAATACAGTATTATATATGATCTATAAAATTATGGTTGCCCATACTGCGAAGGCGTTGTTCCATATTGCTCCGTGAAACGTTTACGAAATGTAGCGGTATCGTTGAAGCCAACCATTTCAGCCACCTCCTGTACCGAATACTGCTGCGTTTGGATCAATTCGGCAGCCTTTTTCAAACGAATCGTACGGGTCAGTTCCAGGATACTACAATCGGAAAACTGCTTGATTTTACGATACAACGTCGGCAAACTCATATTCAGCGAGTCTGCAAGCACTTTCGCCTCAAAAGTAGAATCGTCCAAATGCATTTCGATATTCTTCACTACCAGATCCATGAACGGATTGCTCGGTATGCTCGATTCATTTTCATCTGTTTCCTGCGAAACTGTTCCGGCAAGCGTCTTGGTAAAGTATTGCTTCAATTGCTCACGACGCTTTACCAGGTTGTTCAATTTGCTACGCAAAATTTCAATATCGAATGGCTTGGTGATATAATCGTCCGCACCCGCTTCGAGACCGACAATAATATCTTCGCTCTCCACCTTTGCTGTCAGCATAACAACTGGAGTCTGGGATGTTCGCGGATCGGCCTTCAATTCCTTACAGGTCTCGAAACCGTCTTTAACCGGCATCATCACATCGCAAAGGATCAGGTCAGGATTGGTTGCAAAAGCGACATTCAGACCTTCATTTCCATTACGGGCTTCCAGTATCTCATACTCCTTCGCAAAAACATGCTTCAGGAACCAACGGATCTGGTCGCTATCGTCGATGACTAGGATTTTCTTGCCGGTTGTCCTTTTTTGCGGAACGATCTGGATAAATTCTGCAATTTCTTCCTTCTGACGATCATTCAGCTTGACAAGGTCGGCTTCCGGTTCTACAAATTCCACACGACGCTCCAACAAGTGCTGTTTGCCTAGCGGTATTAATAATGTATAGGTAGTACCCGATGTTGTCGTTTCATTACTATAGAATCCGCCAATATCGTCCGTCATATCATGTACCTGCCGCAAACCACGACGGGTACTTTCGTTTTCATTCAACCCTTCATCCTGTACCGATATGGCGCAATAGGCTTTGCCGTCTTTCCTGACTACCGAAATATCCAACGTAACCTTGCCGTAAACAAATGTATTTTTGAATGCATTAGACAATAATGTACGTAATGCATATTCCATTTTGCGACGATCCAGCCAGATCCATAACATAGAGGTCTGGGTATTCACCTGGAAATCGACATTGTTCATGGCCACCCAGTCGACGAACAGGTCGCAAATCTGACGGGATATCTCTATCAGGTCATAACGGGCTATACGCAAATAGTTGGCGACATCGTTGGCGCGGCGTGTCCCGATCAGCTGGTCGGCAAGGTCCTGCAAAGCTAATGTGTTACGATAGGCCGAAAGTAACTGGGTAGACATGTCACGGCTATCGTCTTTATTCTGTACGACTAATGACAGCGAACCTAATACAAGGGAAAGAGGCGTACGCATCTCATGGATTGTCTCGATAAAGAAATTATCATGGATCAATTCGGCATCTTTCAATCGGGATTCGGCTTCCGAAAGTTTATCGGCAACCTCGCGCTGCAAGGCATCACTTTCTTTTATCTTGGTAACGAGCAATTGCTCCAGATCCTTTTTATTACTGTTCAGAGTGGAAATAGCCGTTTCCTGGGTAGCACATTTCTTAGCTAATTCTTCATTGGCCGCCGCCAGTGCATCATATTGGGATTCTAACTCATTCTTTTGGGATTCGAGCTCGATGGCTTTTGACTCTACAGCTTCTTTTTGCTCTTCCAATTCTCTCTTCGCGGCTTCCAACTCATTATATTTCCGGTCCGCCTCATTTTGTTTGAGTGCCAGCAACTCATTTTCCTTTACGATTTTCTGAGACTGACCTGTAAATCCGGTATACATCTTTCTTAAATAGAAAGCAGCAGGAACGAATAGTAGAACAAGAATAAGGACAACAATAAGAACGGTTATTTCCAAAGGATTGACAGAATCCCCTGCAGCAAAAGCCTGTCGACCGCAAAAAACAAAGCAAACAAGAAAGACGAACCATTTCCTGAACAGAGCTCTAGTACACATAATGATATATATTTTAGTTCTTAAGATAATTTTTCTCCCGAATATACTGTCAATCAACAATCAAGTGTTCTCCCATAATTGCACATAATCATCTATGCAAAGATGCTAATAAATTTTCGTTTAGAGAACATTGAAAACAGTTTATTTACGAAATAAGACATGATTATCATATTTTTTTCGCATCTTTTACGCAAATCGCCACTACACCTGAACCTCCATACATAAAATTTCACACAGGCGTATTCATATCACAAAAACTATGTATTTCTATCAAATAAGAACATAAAGAGATTTCATCCCTGTTGTTTCCACAGGTATAAAATGAGAGACATACACACGTTTTGAGAGAATCACATCGTATTATTTGATATTTTCAGCAACTATTTTGATCGTTTTAACTTTTATTATCGCTTTATTTGATACTCACATTGTTTTTGTATCTATATTTGCAATATCAGCAAGAGACAATAGGTTTTGATGAGGGTCTTAACCGGATAAATGTTCTCTACTGAGTATAGGGTAATTTTAAGCATATAAAAAATTAAGGTCATGAAAAAGGGTAGAATTTTTACAAATTGTATTGTTGCTGTTTGCACACTGATCGCTATGGTCGCTTTCGCTAGTTGTTCTGCAGACAGTGATTCTTCGTATGGCATTGACGACAGCGTTATCAAAGACGCTACTTCTAAAACAGAAGTTCCTTTCTCAGTGGTTCTTAAAGCATACTCGGACAATAAAGATATCACGGTGAAAGGTGATGTAGACCAGACGACACTGTTCATTTTTGACCAGAGCGGAGATTTCTACAAACAAATGACTGTGGACAGAACTTATTTGCTTCAGGCTAAACCGATAGAGATCGCATGTCCCGGATCTGATCAGATCACAGTGGTGGCATGGGCCGGACTCTCAGGAGATAACGAAAATATCAGTGCTTTGAACCAAGCCAATATTATTTCAGACCTACAGGTAAGCCTCAAACAAAACAATGGTGTTGCAGCAAGCTTACCGGGAGATTTATTCTACGGACAGGTTACTTTGAAAAGTACTTCTACAAAAGCTAGTGCTGAAACATTAAAGATAGCACGTAAAGTTTCTTCAGTTTCTTTGATCACTAAAGGTGTTATCAAAGTGTTGGATTCAAGAGACGGTAATTTTTATTACAAAATAAAGAAAACAAAAAGCTCTTTTAATCATAACGGAGAATTGACCGGAGAAGATATCGAATATATTATTCCGGCTACAATGAACGATAAAGGAAATGTTGTTGCAGACAACACTACCATTTTACCGGCCTCCGATATCACTATAGAGCTT
>NZ_BMPB01000009.1 GCF_014647375.1 Parabacteroides faecis | reverse complement strand
CTCAATCATCAAACGAATGAAGCATATATGTGTTCTTTGCGTTTGATATATATCAAACGAATACTTTATACTGTAGCACGACCTTTACTGAAAGTAGTTTACAGATAAAACATTTATTACTAAAAACAATTTACATAACAATACTAAAATCCTAACTTCAGTTTACACCTTTTGTGTTTATTCCTACAACAACTTTACAGAAAGCTCTGTCGGTTGGAAAGAGAAACAAAGTTAGTGAATAAAAATCACCCATCCAAAAAGTCATTGCTCTGGGATCGCCTAAGCGGCAAGGGAGTGGAGCAACACTCCCGACGAGCGTTAATCTCTATTGATAAACAGAGATATGAGTTTTCGTATAAGGATAATTTTTCCACATTTTTTTCAACTCCTTGTCTTGTTTGTATGCCTGCTCAGGCGTTAGCCTGTTATTACTGGCATGGGGCCTTTCCTTATTATAAAACTCGATAGCCGGAATTAATACCTTCCGTATCTCATCCTCATTTTCAAAGGAATATAAAGAAAGCCATTCTTGTTTAAGGATGCCATTAACCCGTTCAGCTACAGCATTCTCCAGTGGATCCCCGTGTTCTGTACGGCTGGCTTGCATACCATTTTTTGCCAATAATTCCATATAAGCAAAGCAAGTGTATTGAATACCTCTGTCTGAATGGTGGATCAAACCAGTCAGTGGATAACCGGCAGTTTCTACTGCTTGATTCAGAGCTTCTTCTGCATTTTTACACTTCATAGATGAAGAAAGTACTCAGCCCATAATCCTATGGGAATAAAGGTCTGTTATAAGAAATAAATAGCAAAAGCCCTTCGATGTCCAGACATAGGTAATATCACTTACCCAAATCTGGTTCGCTGCAGTAGGAATCAGACCTTTTATCTGATTTGGATAGAAAGGAGCGTATAGATCCGAATAAGTTGTCCGTGCTTTACGTCTTTTTATCCGAAGCATCAGACCGCTTTCTCTCAACAGGTTATAAAAGGCATCACGTCCCATTGTAAACTTCTCCCCAAAATAACTCTTGCACATCTCAAATAATTTCTGGCAACATATACGCGAAGCTTTTAGACGGATATCATGGACATACTCCAATATAAAACCTTTGAATACAAGCCGCTCAAAATCAATCTCATGATACTGATAATAAGACTGTTTGGTGCCAGCTTTTTTCTGATCGGAATCTTGAACATTTCTTCTGCCACATCAATCATCGTGTCATAGGCATCTGCACGCATTCTTTCCTGATAAAGAGCCAGTTTCGACTCTTTTAGTTCCCGTTTGAGGCGGTTTATTTCTTCACTTTCCGTTCTTGGGGATTCGTTTTTTTTCATGGGTACTTCTTCATTTTCTTCGCCCACAAATTTACGAATCCAATTGCTTACAGTACACTGCTGAGGGATAGAATATTTTTTACTCAGTGCGTGTTTACTGATTCCACCTGCCAAATACTCTTTGACGACTGCTATACGAAACTCATCCGTATATTTTTGATAACTGACCTTTGGTTTACACATTTTCTTTTTGTGATTGTGTAAACTTTTTTCTGTACAAGTCATTAACATCAGGTATCTTTTACAGGAATATCAAAATAAAAACTCCAAATCCCTGTATTCAAGAATTTGGAGTTTCATTATTAAAAATTCATTTGTTCCATTTACATTACAGGAGCGTCAGGAACTATCCTTTATAAAAGATATTATTATCAGACCAAATAAACGAGCACAAAGAACAATTAGTATCAATAAGTTAACTATATTTGCTGTCTGATAAAAATTACGCGACACAGATATGAAACAATTTTTTAAAATGATGTTTGCCTCAGCCTTAGGAGTTTTCGTTGCTGTTGGCCTGATTTCCATTGTATTTGTATTTACTCTGATTGGTATCGCCACCAGTATGAGCAGTACACCTGAGTATACTCCCAAAAGTAATACCGTTTATAAATTAACGCTTGACGGCAACTTATCTGATAATATCCAGGAAAACCCTATCGCTATGCTGATGGGTGAGACAGATAAAACTCTTTCTTTAAAAGATATATTATCTACAATCCAAACAGCTAAAGAGAACAAAAATATCAAAGGTATATATATAGAAGCAAAATCGTTGAGCACAGGTTCAGCCAGCCTTGAAGCCATTCGCAGAGCTTTAATCGATTTTAAAGATAGCGGTAAGTTCATTGTCGCTTATTCCGACAATTACACACAGGGTTGTTATTACCTTTGCTCTGTTGCCGATAAAGTATTCCTGAATCCCCAAGGCACTTTGGGATTGGTCGGAATGGCATCACAAACAATGTTTTACAAAGAACTGCTCAAAAAAGTAGGTGTAGATATGATGATCTTCAAAGTCGGCACTTATAAAGGAGCCGTAGAGCCTTTTATGCTTGACAAACTGAGTGATGCCAATCGCGAACAGATCCAGTCATACATGGGCAGTATCTGGGAAAATGTAACAAACGGTATTGCCGAAGCCAGAAATATCCCGGTAACCGATATTAATAATTTCGCGAACCAGGGTTATGCATTCGCTGCTGCAGAAAAGACAGTAGAATGCGGATTAGTAGACGAATTAAAATATCGTACCGAAACAGAAGAGTTTGTTAAAGAACTGGCAGGCCAAAGCGACAAACGCCTGCAAACGGCAGATATATCCAAAATCAAAAGTATTAAAACGATCGATCGCGAAAAACCTAACCGTATTGCAATTTTATATGCAGAAGGAGAAATCCAACCTGAACTGCCTTCTTCGCCTTACGATACAGAACAAGCTATCACAGAAAAGGTAGCCAACGAACTGATCAAACTAAAAAATGATGAGAACGTCAAAGCGGTTGTTTTCCGTGTTAACTCTCCGGGTGGTAGTGCTTTTGTATCCGAACAAATCTGGCACCAGGTGGTAGAACTAAAAAAGGTAAAACCGATCGTTGTTTCCATGGGTGACGTTGCCGCATCCGGAGGATATTATATTTCATGTGCTGCCAGCAAAATAATAGCTGAACCTAATACGCTAACCGGATCGATCGGTATCTTCGGTATCTTCCCTAATGTAACCGGTTTATTCAATAAATTATCTCTTACAACGGACATTGTAAAAACCAATACTTATGCCGACCTGGGAGATATGAGTCGTCCGATGCGAGAAGATGAGAAAGTGCTGATCCAGTCGTTCGTTGAAAGAGGATACGATACATTCCTTACCCGTTGTGCCAACGGTCGTGATATGAGCAAAGAAGCAATCAACGAAATCGGACAAGGACGCGTCTGGACAGGCGAGCAGGCCAAAGAGCGCGGATTAGTCGATGATTTGGGAGGTATTGACAAAGCGATCGAAACAGCCGCTACATTAGCCGACCTCAGCGATTACAGTCTAACCTACGTTTCCGGCTCAAAAGATTTCTGGAAAGAATTTATCGAGAAACAGCTGGGAGAAGTAAAAGTATCCATCGTAAAAAATGTGCTGGGTAATGAATATGAGTATTTCAAAACTCTGAATAATATAAAATCGACAACAGGAATCCAGGCAAGACTTCCTTACGATGTTAAACCTTTATAATCCGAGATGCCGACAGAAAACGACATAAAAATACATCCTCTGCTTTCTCCCCTCTCCTTCTTATACGGACTGGGAGTAAGATTCCGTAACCAGCTTTTCGATTGGAAATGCTTAAAATCGGAATCATACCCGATACCTGTTATCTGTATAGGAAACCTGGCAGTGGGAGGAACAGGAAAAACCCCTCATACCGAATACATTATCCGTCTATTGAAAGAAGACTACAGGATAGCTGTACTCAGCCGGGGATATAAGCGAAAAACTACGGGATTCATTTTAGCAAACGAGCAAAGCACCAGTCTTGAGATCGGAGACGAGCCATATCAGATGAAACACAAATTTTCAGATATTCTCGTAGCAGTAGATGCCGACCGTCGTGGAGGTATCGATAAGTTGCTGGCGCTTCCCAAAGAATTACGACCGGAAGTGATCCTACTTGACGATGCCTTTCAGCATCGTTATGTCGCCCCTTCCTTTGCGATCGTACTGACCGACTATCACCGTTTGTTCTACAACGACAAACTGTTGCCGACAGGCAGGCTACGTGAACCGGTCAGCGGAATACGCCGTGCAGATATGGTGATTGTCACAAAATGCGAAGAAGATATGAAGCCCATTGAATACCGTATTATAGAAGAGAACATGAAACTGTTGGCACACCAGTCGATTCATTTCACTCATATAGCATACGCTGATATTAAACCGGTATTCGACAGCCATGCAAAGTCTCTTTCCCGGAGTGATATCCGTAAAGAAGACGAACTATTGATTCTATCGGGTATTGCATCTCCTGACGGATTTATCAGAGAAGCCAGGAAGCTATCGGAAAAAGTAACCCCACTGATCTTTTCCGATCATCATACTTTCGAAAAATCCGACATCCGCCGTATGAAAAATGTATTCGACAAAATGAGTTCAACCGGCCGATATATCCTGGCTACAGAAAAAGATGCTGCGCGGTTAATAGACAATCCATATATTCCTGAAGAATGGAAAACATGTATGTATTATCTGCCGATCACGATAGAATTCTGTCTGGACAAAAAATTCGATGATGAAATCAAAAAACATATATCAACATTCCATAAAGATAAATTGTTACGATAAATAAAAGATGAACAAAAGAACAGAAATAGGAACATTAGGCGAGTTTGGTTTAATCCGCCACCTTACAGAGAAAATAGAGTTAAAAAACGAAAGTACGGTAAAAGGCGTAGGTGATGATGCCGCAGTACTCGATTACAAAGAAAAACAAGTATTGGTAACAACCGACCTCCTGCTTGAAGGGATTCATTTCGACCTGACTTATGTTCCCTTAAAACATCTGGGATATAAATCGGCTGTTGTCAACTTTTCCGATATTTATGCAATGAACGGAAAACCGAAACAAATGACTGTTTCACTCGGTATATCCAAACGTTTCTCGGTAGAAGACCTAGATGAATTTTATTCAGGACTTCAACTGGCATGTGATATTTATGGAGTTGACATTGTCGGGGGAGACACTTCTGCTTCATTGACAGGCCTGTGTATCAGTATTACCTGTATTGGTGAAGGCGAGAAAGATAAAATCGTCACTCGCAGCGGAGCCAAAGACACTGACCTGGTCTGCGTATCCGGCGATCTGGGAGCTGCATATATGGGTTTACAACTTCTTGAAAGAGAAAAGAGAGTGTTTAAAGGAGAAAAAGAATTTACTCCTGATTTCACTGGTAAAGAATACTTATTGGAACGTCAGTTAAAACCGGAAGCCCGTAAAGATATTATCGAATCACTCGACAAAGCCGGTATCGTTCCAACTTCCATGATGGACGTTTCCGACGGACTTTCGTCTGAATTACTCCATATTTCAAAAGAAAGTAATGTAGGTTGCCGTATATACGAAGACCGTATTCCTATAGATTATCAAACAGCTGCTATGGCAGAGCAGTTCAACATGAATTTAGTGACTGCAGCTTTGAATGGTGGTGAGGATTATGAACTTTTGTTCACCGTTCCTCTTACCGACCATGACAAAGTTTCTGAAATGAAAGGAGTTAAAGTCATAGGCCATATTACTCGTCCCGAACTGGGCAACTATCTGGTAGGCCGTGACGGTGGAGAAGTTGAACTGAAAGCTCAGGGATGGAATTCACTTAATGAATAATTTTTGGTATTTTTCTTCACAAACTCTTGCATATAAAAAAAAAGTCCGTATCTTTGCACCCGTTAAACAAAACAATGGTGCCATAGCTCAGTTGGTAGAGCAAAGGACTGAAAATCCTTGTGTCCCCGGTTCGATTCCTGGTGGCACCACTTATAAAAGAAAAAGAACGAAGAAAACTCCTGAATTTCAAGCAAATTCAGGAGTTTTCTTTTATATCAACAGGAAAAACACACCGAATTCTTCGGTTTCAAGGTGTGTAATTCGGGAGTTTTTTTTCAAAAGCTAAATTCCCTCCCGAATTCATCTCAAATCCACTATATTTCAAAATATTACCACCTAACTAATCTTTATAACTCAGGAACAAATCTTATTAAAAAAACATCTATTATCACAGATAATTATATTATTCGTCTTGTTCTTAATTAATTAAAAGTTATCATTGTTTCAGCTTGGCATAAAGTAGATAATTATTATCGTTCTCGGTGATACCTGTCTGTACCTCAGTAAGCCGCTTCCGCATCCGCTCCGAAAGACGGTCGGAACGAAGTGCCTTCTCAATCTTTTCCGTTAATTCTCCGGGATCGAGGCAGCTAGAGAAGTATCCCTCTTCTAATACAAAAGGGCTCTCAAACCGATCTCCACCAAAGAAATCATTTTCCAAAACATAGTACGCACCTTTGAGTGTTTGCTTATCCACAATATAGTAGGTTGGAATTTCACCGCCCAATCTCCGCAGGGGATTTCCGTTCTCATCTTCTGTCGACTGCCACCATTGACCGGTAGCCTCACCCACATAATAACCTGGCCAATCCTGATACATATGCGGTTTTAGTGCATCACCTTTAAAATTAGCTGTAAAACGGGGAATCAATTTTCCTTTCTCCAAATCCACTTCATAAAGTGAATCCAATTGAGCTTGTGGTATCCAGAAACTCAGATCCACATGCTCTTCGTTTTGGCAGGAAAAGATCGTTACACCCCGAAAATCGAAATTTAACCGTTCGGTAGGAAACTCATAAATCAAATTTCCATCCATATCCTGCATCCAGACGCACGAAGAGAAATTATTAGGCTGCGGCGAAGCTAATACCAATAGCGTATCCCCCCGCAATGCAAGCTTCCCTATTACCCTTTCATGCACCAAAGGAACAGAAAGACAGGGTTTTCCCCCAAAGTTATACACTAGCAGCTTACTCCCGAAAAATGGAAGTATATAGATACGTTGACTGGCCTCATCGATCAACATATGGTATACTGATTGATATTCACCTGGTCCCTGTCCAATATTCCCGACATCCGCCAGATAGTTACCTTGTCTATCAAATAGCTTAAAAGGTGTATTTCCAGACATCCCTGTCACGATATAATTATCCGAGACACGTGCATAAGGAACACCGGTCAGCGCCTCATCTCGTCCATCAAGCTTAACGATCTGAAGTTCCTCTGTGAAATAACTCAGCGGAATCACTACCGTATCTTTTAATAATACATTTTGAAAGGAAATGAATAAAGTTTATTTTATATCTTTGCTAAAGAAATCAACCCACACAAAATCGCAGATGTACTGTATTTCATGAGTTTTTTTCTTTTAATTACCTTTTATATGAATGTCAGGATTGAAGAAAGTTGGCGATTACGCTTACAAGAAGAATTTGACAAACCATATTTTGAAAAATTGGTTACATTTGTCAGGAATGAATATAAACAGTCTCAGGTACTTCCTCCGGGACATCAGATATTTCATGTATTCGATGCCTGCCCTTTCGAAAAAGTGAAAGTGGTCATTTTAGGACAAGATCCTTATCCTAATCCCGGCCAGTATTACGGCGTTTGTTTTTCTGTTCCTGACGGGGTTGCAATCCCTGGTTCGTTAGTCAACATTTTTAAAGAAATACATGACAGTCTGGGTAAACCCATTCCTACTTCCGGTAATTTGGATCGGTGGGTAGCACAAGGCGTGTTTCCTATGAATTCAGTCCTTACAGTACGAGCTCACGAGACCGGCTCACATCGAAATATGGGATGGGAAACCTTTACAGATGCAGTCATAAAAAAGTTAAGTAATGAACGTAAAAATCTGGTTTTCATGTTATGGGGGAACTATGCAAAAGAGAAAAGATCTCTTATCGACGCAAATAAGCATCTCGTATTAACCACAGTGCATCCTTCTCCCCGTTCCGCAGATCATGGTTTCTTTGGCTGTAAACACTTCTGTAAAGCAAATGACTATTTACGGGATAAAGGAATAAAAGAAATCGATTGGTAAACTAAAACAAAGAAAGCTGACCATTGATAAGACTTTTCATCTCTCTATCTTTCACAATATTTCCCTCCCTTACATCACCAATCAGCATAGGGGAATTCTTATCATGTTTCCTGCTGTTAAATTCGGCAGTATTATAGTTTCCCTTAATGGCATAACAATAAACGCAACCGTTAAGACAGCTTTCGTAAGTACCGATGTCGATACTCTCTATACAATTACATACACTTCGCTGGTTTTTATCTTTCCGGGCAGAAATAGGATAACCGCAAATATTCTCTATCAGCTTTTTATCGACACACATTCCACCAGGTATTCCCAGATGAGTAAGATCTACTTTATTTGTACAGGTATCGAACTCTATGGTAGAAAACTGATCCATAGTCTGCTTAAAGAATATAGCCATTTCCTCTATTTCTTCTTTCTTTAAAGGATGAATATCCAATTTACCGACTTCATTACGAATATGTTGATAATGATCGATAAATCCGAGCATACATCTATTCGTATGATCTTTGAGGGCATAAGCAATCTCTGCAAATGCTTCTTTATGAAAAGAAATATCATACTTTTTATTAGTCAATAGAGGATCATATCGCCAGATGACTTTCTCTTTTCCTATCTTATCTGAAAGCCGCTTAAAAATTTCAATCCGTTTCTGTACGGCAGGTATATGGTTTTCAATATCTTCCCCATAAGGATTCAGGGTAAACTGAAAATAATATTTATAATCCTTCAATCCATCTAACCGATCTATCAAAGGATTCGGATTTTTTGTCCAAAAGACAATACAATCAATAACAGTCGGACTTAAATCTATCCTACTGACCATTTGGGGATTATACGGATTAGGGACTAATACATATTTTTCTTTAATCCTATTAAAAAAACATTCCGAATAAAAGGCCGGAATGTCCGTCCGCCTACTTGCACTTATGATCATACACTCGCTCCATATCAAATAAATTAGTTATGTTTGCAAAGCTAAATAAACAACTGTAATATAAACTATCCGGTTCTGTTAATTTATTGGATTTATAATCATATCCTATGAAATCTACTGATATTACCCGCGAAGAATTGTGGGCACAGCAAAACTTATCTGCGATGGAGATCGACTATTCTATCTGGGAACGTGACAGGTCTATGCTTCATCAAATGTCAAAGGTCAGTCACACTTGCACATTTGTTGTCGATGTATATAAATGTAAATACACCTTTGCCTCTTCCAATTTTGCTGATTTATTAGGATACGACCGCCATAAAATAGCCACTCTGGAGAAACAAGGAGATTATCTGGAATCACGTATTCATCCCGATGACCGCCAACAACTGGCAGACCTCCAAGTTAGGCTGGGACAATTCATCTATAGCCTTCCCGTCGAAAAACGAAATGATTATTGCAATATATACAGCTTTCGTATCCGCGACACCCGGCAACAATATATACGTGTCAGCAGCAAACAACAGGTTCTGGAACAAAGCTCCAGCGGAAAAGCATGGCTCATACTGGGGAATATGGATATATCTCCCAACCAGAAAGAATCCGGACAGGTAGATTGTACCGTTATCAATCTCAAAAACGGAGAAATATTCTCCCCTTCCCTGTTAATCCGTCCGCACACAGACCTTACTTCACGGGAAATAGAAATATTATACCTTATACAACAAGGTTTTTTGAGTAAAGAGATAGCCCATCGGCTTTGTATCAGTATCCATACCGTCAATATCCATCGGCAGAATCTTTTACGCAAATTAGGAGTACAAAATTCTATAGAAGCGATAAAAGCGGGAATAGAATCCGGCTTGCTTAGTTAGAACAAATCTACTGCTGCCTCAAAATAAACGGATATTTTACGGCATCCATTCTACAACCCCTGTTACCGGATGCTGTTTTCTCCATTCTTGAAAATCTGCATAATTCCTAATCCCATCCCGAATAACAGCTTGATAATACTCCACACCTATTATCTTTTCAGTCTCAGGCGTTTCATCTTTCAATTGCAAAATAGCCAATCTAGTTTCATCAGTCAGAAGTAACCCGATCCGCTCAGCTACTTTTTCAAAATAACCGTCATAATGGGAACCTTTCCGAATGTGGATCATATCGATCTGCCAAAGTTCATCATCGGGTTCCTGATACCAGGCATGCCACTCTACACATTCCTCAATAGTATGAAGCAGGTTTACACATTCTATTTTCCTGATAAACGGATTTTCTGCCAACTTGGCCATCGCCTGAAAACTACCGGACAAACTCAATGAAGAAGAATAAATATGAAAATCAATATCCCGGTGTTTCATCAATAAACCGGTACGCAAGGACCCAACCAGATTAACTTCTGCTCCTATGCTCTCCCATGCCTGGATAATACCACTGTTTTCTACAATTTTCCAGGCTTTTTGTTGGTTCAGTCGCGCTATATCGAGAATATTCATCTTTCATTTTTTTTTAATCAGCATGTAAAAATAAAAAAAAGCCTTGATATATAGCTATAAATAACTATTTCATACCCGGAGATCCCAGACTAACTTTGCCCACCCTTTCGAATCTTTTTTAATATAAAATGAGACAGTTATGATATTCAACAAAACAGAAGAACAGGAAAAACAATATCTACAACAAATACTGGAGATCATTAACGATACGATCAACAACACGGATAAGTCGGTTAAAGAACATGTTGACACCCTACAGGAACATAAAGACTATCTATGGTCGAACAAAGATATCGACCCTCACGAAATCCGCTCCATGAGAGAAAGTATCCTGAATCATTTTGCCCTGGGCGAGAACGTGATCGATAAGCGTAAACGATTGAGTAAGATATTGGACATCCCTTATTTCGGCCGGATAGATTTTTGCGAGAAGAAAGAAGGAAAGCTAACCACACCCATTTACATAGGAATACATACCTTTTACGATCCTCTAAGCCGTACCAACCTGATATACGACTGGAGGGCTCCGGTCTCAAGTATGTTTTACGACCATGAATTAGGAGAAGCATCTTACATCTCCCCGTCCGGTGAAGTTTACGGCGATATGTCACTCAAACGTCAATACCGTATCCGTAAAGGGCGGATGGAGTTCATGATTGAAAGTTCTTTGACCGTTCACGATGATATATTGCAGAAAGAACTCAGTGCCAACGCAGACGACAAAATGAAAAACATCGTCACCACTATCCAACGTGAACAAAACCGGATCATCCGAAATGAAGATGCCAGCATACTTATCATACAAGGAGTAGCAGGTTCGGGTAAAACTTCCATCGCATTGCATCGTATCGCTTATTTACTCTACGCATTAAAAGGAAATATTTCATCAAAAGATATTCTTATTATTTCCCCCAACAAGATTTTTGCCGACTATATCTCCAATGTTCTTCCCGAACTTGGCGAAGAGACCGTACCGGAAACCAGCATGGAACAAATCCTTTCCAGCATACTTTACAACAAATACAAATACCAAAACTTCTTCGAACAAGTATCGGAACTGCTGGAAAGACCGACTCCGGATTTTATTGAACGGATACAATACAAGTCTTCACCGGACTTCGTTCTACAACTGGACAAGTTCATCCTTCACATAGAAAACACTTATCTTCATGCTACAGATGTAAAGCTAAACAGGTACATCACCATCCCGGCTGAATTCATAAAAGAACAGTTCAGACGATTCAACCGTTACCCGATGCGCCAACGTTTTGAGACGATGACGGAATATATTATGGAAATGATGGCCATTCAATATAACTTCAGTGTAACTACTGCAGAGAAAACCCTGTTGAAAAAAGAAATAAAAAAGATGTTTGCCGGAAACAACGATCTGCAAGTATATAAAGACTTCTTTGAATGGGCCGGAAAACCAAAGATGTTCAAGACACGCAAAAACCATACACTGGAATATACAGACCTTGCCCCGCTTGCCTATCTTCATCTGGCATTGGAAGGGTATCCTCCCCATTCTCCAGTTAAACATCTGCTGATAGATGAGATGCAGGATTATCCCCCCATACAATATAAAATAATCCAAAAACTTTACTCCTGCCGGAAAACAATCCTTGGTGATACATGCCAATCAGTCAATCCCTACGGATCATCGACAGCCGAAATGATTCGAAAAGTATTTGCGACAGGAGAAATTATGAAACTTTGTAAAAGTTATCGTTCCACCTTTGAAATAACAGCTTTTACACAAAACATCCGACCGAACACAGACCTGGAACCTGTTGTACGTCATGGGGAACACCCCCGAATACTCCGGTTTCAGAATTCTGAAAAAGAGATCGACGGCATTACCGAATTGATCTCTCTATTCAGGAAATCCAAATACAAATCACTCGGAATCATCTGCAAAACAGAAACACAAGCCAGAGAAATAGCCGATAAGCTTCTGAAACATACAGATAATATTTACTTCCTGTCCAGTCAAAGTTCAGCTTTCGTGAAAGGCATTATCATCACTTCCTCCCACATGGCAAAGGGCCTGGAGTTCGACGAAGTGATCGTCCCCCAGGCTAATAATAAAAATTACTGCTCGGAAATTGACAAAAGCATGCTCTATGTGGCAGTAACACGGGCAATGCATAAATTAACAGTGACGTATTGGGGTAAACCCTGTGATTTTATCTATATTTCCCCAACACTAAAATCTTCCGACTTGAACCCACTATAATATCTTCCTGAAAAGGCGGTGAACTTCAAGACACAATAATCAGGATCGGTGACACCTTCTTTATAATACATCGTGTCACCGGGTTCCCAAATCATTTCCTTGCTTGCCGGGTCTGTCAACACTTCAACCGTACCTTTCAACATAACTCCCCTGAAAAAACGTCTGTCACAAAAGTAAATACTGGCACGATTATTTTCCCGGAACTGTGCCACACGCATAGAGGAAGTATTGGTTGAAAAGTAAAATATCCGGATTCCTTCCCGGTTACGGGGCTGCAACATCGCTTTGATATTTGGAAATCCTTCCCGGTCGACCGAACCGAGGAATGCCACTTTTTGTTTATCGACGAGGTTTCCTATCGTCTTCCCTGAATCTCTCATAATTAAATTATTATTTGTTCTTGATATGGCAAAGGTATGGTAATGAGACTTTCGGGATACAACACAAAAAATGGAAGAAATGTCACTTTTTACGGTTTATGCGTTTTACGATATACCAAAGGTGTTTGGCCGGTATGTTCACGGAAAGAACGGACAAAATAGGAAACCGTATCATAATTAAGTGAAATGGCAATCCCGGATACAGGTATATCTGTATAGGTGAGCATTCTTTTTGCCTCTTCCATTACTTTGCGATGGATATACTGTTTGGCACTTACCTGCAGGGAAATCGTAACGATCTCATTCAGATAATTCGGAGTGATACATAACCTATCGGCATAATATCTGACAGAACGATGTTCTTTAAAAGACTGCCCGACATAATGAATGAATCGGCTGATATGAAGGTTACTGCTTTCTTTAGGAATGCTTTCCTTCGTACCTTTTTCAATATAGATCCTGTCGAGCAGCATAAGTATTTCGTATAATTGCGCCCTCAATAAGTGATCTCCATGACGACCATACAAACCGATCTCTTCTTTTATATTGCTTACCAACTGCAGCAAACGCTTGAAAAGAGATTCTTCCGGATGAAGCCTGGCTGCTATTTTTCCTGGATTGAAATACGAAAGATGCTGGACAAACAAATCATCTTTAAAGAAAGAAGACAAAAACTCATTTTCAAAAATCAATGCATAACCATTCATAATATGATCTTTGTCCCAGTTACGTATTTCGCCGGGTTTAGAAAAAAACACATCGCCGGGGCAAGCTTCGTACAGCAGATTGTCGATAGAGAAATCACCTTTCCCCTCGGTAATAAACGTAATATCATGGTAGGTCAGCGTATGAATAGTTCCGGTTTTCAGAAACTTTTTGATATCTTTTAGCTGGACAACATCTATCAATAGCTCACTACCGTATTTATTTTTATAGAACGTATATCGTGATATTTCATTTTTCATGATCACAAATATACCCATTTATCAATATCCGACGGTTTCTTTGCCAACAAATACTAACTTTATCGCGTTATAATAAGAAAAGATTGAAGGATGATTGTCAGGACGATATTAGATACAGACCTCTATAAGTTTACGACCTCGTATGCTTATATCAAACTATTTCCTTATGCGATGGGACGTTTCAGTTTCAAAGACAGGGACGAAACAGAATATACGGAAGAGTTTCTGGAAAAGCTCAAAGCGGAGATCGATAACCTAAGCCGGTTAATACTCACGTATGAAGAACTGGAGTATATGACACGCAGCTGCCGGTTCTTGCCCCGTGTTTATTGGGAATGGCTTTCCTCCTTCCGTTTCGATCCCGGAAAGATCGAAGTCTATCTGGACGAGGCACATCACCTGCATGTCGAAGTCGTAGACTATCTTTATAAAGTGACGTTGTATGAAGTTCCTCTACTTGCAATCATCTCCGAAATAAAAAATAGTTTTTCAGGAAATATAGCAGACCCTGAGCTTATCTTTTGTAAGCTCTCCAAAAAAACAGGACTCTCCAATGAACGGCAATTACCTTTCTCGGAATTCGGTACGCGCAGAAGATTTTCATTCGATGTACAAGAGGCAGTGATCGATTATCTCAGCAAAAATGCCCGATATTGTACCGGTACATCCAACTGTTATTTCGCCATGAAATTCGGGATGAAGATGATGGGAACGCATCCGCACGAATGGTTCATGTTTCATGGAGCACAATTCGGTTATAAACATGCCAATTACATGGCGCTTGAAAATTGGGTCAATGTGTATGACGGTGACCTGGGAATCGCGTTGTCCGATACATATACTTCCGATATTTTCCTATCCAACCTCAGCCGCAAACAGGCAAAATTATTCGATGGCGTCCGATGTGATTCAGGAAATGAATTTGAGTTTATCGACAAACTGACAGCTCGTTATAAAGAATTCGGCATCGATGCAACCACCAAGACGATCGTATTCAGTAATGCACTCGACTTCGGGAAAGCGCTTGAGATTCTCGACTATTGTCATGGAAAGATCAGATGTGCTTTTGGCATCGGAACGAATCTTACGAACGATACTGGTTTCAAACCGTCCAATATAGTAATGAAATTATCCCAATGCAAAATGAATGTCAACCAGAAATGGCGGGAATGCGTCAAGTTATCGGATGATGTGGGCAAACACACGGGAAACCCACTCGAAGTGCAAGCTTGCCTGTACGAATTAGGATTATCCTCCTCTCCAATTTCATAAAAATAGTAAAAAGCGTTGAATATTGGTAGCTTTAGTTATCTCATAAGAGATGAAATATCAAAAATAAGCATTTAATTTGTAGCCACATTGAGGGTAATATTTTGGCTATATAATTTGATATGATCAAAAGCTACATTTGGCGGATACATTTCCGCATAAGCAGACCTGCATTATTAGTCTATCTGATACTGGCTGCTTTTATTTTTACAGTTGAGTTTCCTCTGTATGCAGAAAACACAATTGGTAAAAAGGATATAGAATTGCTGGAAGACAGCCTGGCCAAAGAACTTGATGCCATGCCACGCGATAGTTTTTACCTATATAAAATAACAGGACTGGAACTACTGTTGTTTGATTCTCCCCGTTTCCTATACTATGCGGAATTAAAAGAAAAGGAGGCCTGGCGGCAAAATCGACTGGGTTTCGTATGTGAATCGTTCAGTGACAGAGCTATCTATTATGTAAATAAGAATAATATAGATTCTTTTTATTTCTGGAAAAATAAAATGGACCCTTTGGCTTTGGAAAATAAAGAATACAACTATTATTTCTATCTGGCGAACTTGGAAGTTCAAATGTTACTTGAACAAAAACAAATCCAACAAGCGATCCGGACCGCCCAGAAAATGTATGACACAGCCAGGCAGTACGATAGCCTGGAGGGATTGGTTGCATCCAATATGGGACTTGGATCGGCAATGAAAGAAGCAAAAAGGTATAAAGAGGCAATAGCATCTTTTGAAACAGCCTTCTCACTAATCCCTCTCGAAGAAACCCGGTGGAAAGCCTGGAAAATGGATATCTGCCAGAATCTGATCACAATTTGTAGTATCACCAATGAATATTCAAAGGGATTGGAATTTATCAGGAGCAATGAAGAACTGATAGAATTCATTAGGAAACAAAAGGTTGACAATAGTGAAAAAAAGAGCTTTCTCATGAACGAATGGGTAGATTTACAAATATGGAAAGCTAAATTCTATACCAAACTCGGAAAGACTTCCGAAGCATTGAACATTCTTGATGAGATAAAAAGAAATTATCCGGATATAGCAAACCAAAAACAGCAGAATTACTTTTTGGCGATGGCCGATTATTTTGAAGCAACCGGCCAATATAACCAAGCCCTGGACACATTCCAAAAAGCTTGTGAGTTTATGAAGCAGACAAACTCCGATCTCAATCCTGCAATCCAGGAACAAAAGGCCAGACTACTGGGTCTTGCCGGATTCCAGAGGGAGGCTATTGAAGAATATCAGAAACTGAATGTTTTAAAAGATTCAATCAATAGTGCATGGCTGGACTCACAGCTAAATGAATTCAGGACAATCTATGAAACAGATCACCTAAAGCTGAAAAACAATGAGCTTGAACTTAAATTCAAACACAATCAATTGACAACAAGCTACGTTTTACTTATTGTAGTAATTATAGCCTTGTTATATATATCCATACTTTACCTTCATATCGCGCGGACGAAAAAGAAACTTGAGAAATCAGAAAGCGAACTGATACAGGAAAAGAAAGAACTGATCAAGTCAAAAGAAAGTTTGCGAATTGCCAAGGAAAAAGCCGAGGAAATAAGAGATATGGCCCTCAAAGTTGAACGAAAAGAGTCATTCTTCGCCAATATGAGCCACGAAATACGTACGCCATTAAATGCAATCGTCGGTTTTTCAAACCTGTTGGCATCCGATGAAGAGATAGATCCGGAAGAACGAATATTATTCATCAATACGATCAACCAGAATTGCGAGTTATTGCTGAAACTGGTAAACGATATACTCGACTTGTCACGCATGGAGTCGGGAAAGATGTCTTTCTCATTCGAAAACTACAATTTATCTCAACTATTATCGGAAATATACAGTGCACATCAGCTCTCTGTCCCCCGGAATCTGGAATTCATAAAGTCTATTCCGGAAAAAGCGATATTCGCCCGTGTGGATAAAACAAGATTAAGGCAGGTTATTTCCAATTTCATTAACAATGCTGTCAAATTCACACAGGAAGGACATATAAAGATCGGTTATCAGCTGGAGGAAATAAACCAAAAGATCGTATTATTTGTAGAAGATACCGGACAAGGAATTCCTGAAGAACATCAAAAAAAGATATTCGAACGTTTCTACAAAATGGACGATACCGACAAAGGGACCGGATTAGGTTTGTCGATCAGCACGGTCATCGCCGAAAAACTCGGAGGTCATCTTGAACTCCGTTCGAAAGTCGGTGAAGGAAGTTGTTTCTCCATCGTACTACCATACGATAAAGAATTAAATATTAATATCTTCCGGTAGGCAGCGTAAAGGTTTCTTTATCCGTCAGATAACCATCCGCAGATTTCAGTCGTACTGAAAGGACTATCTCACCGGTTTTCAATTTTGGGGAAGCATGCAATGTAATCGTATAGCTCACCCGCTTATTCGGTTGTAACTGGCGGATCATAACAGGTTTGGACAGTTTCACATATTTACTGCCCTGCTCTATCTTAATAACCGGTTCGACATTATAAGCCGTCTGTCTGCCTTCATTAGACAGGATAAACGAAATACGACAAGTTTCTCCCGCATCTACGATCTGGTTATTGTTCCTGTCTTCCAAATAAATATCTTCTATAACGACATAAGGTAATTGATACTCCCTGGCACTTGTCGTGCTTCTGCTATTACGCTGATTTTGAGAAGCAGCCGCAGTAGCACCCAAAACCGTACCTCCAACCGAGCCCACAAACGACCCGATCGCTTCCCCGCGATATCCCCCGGCTGCATGACCGATTACCGCACCGGTAACCGTCCCAGCCAGCATCCCGACTTGAGAACCAACGATTGTCCTCGATGTCGGATCCATTGTCGCACATCCCGTACAAAGTACGGAAGCCATCAGTAACAGGATATAATTCTTCATGCCCATACAAATCAACGTTTTATTTATCCGCTAAAATACATATATTCAGGGAATAAAGCCTAATCAAAAACACGATAATATTCGTCTAAACAGAAAACAGGAGCTTGTATTTACCAACGATTGAAATGGAGAATCTCCGGTTTATACTTATTTTTCGGAGTGTCGCCGTGTAAAGGATAGCCTATCGGAATCAGATTCAGCGGAACGATCAATTCCGGTAAAGCCAATTGCTTACGGACAATCTCAACGCGATCTTCCTCCGGATAAACAGCAGTCCAAACAGCACCTAAGCCCATTGCCTCAGCCGCTATCAGTAAATTTTCCGTTGCAGCAGAACAATCCTGAATCCAGTATTCATCCTCCAAACCATTATAAGCTTTACTCAAATCACCGCATACAACAATTGCAGCAGATACCTTAGCAGCCATTTTCGCATAAGGTAATAGAGCCGCAAGTATGTCGAGCGTAACCCGATCGTCGATCACGATAAATGCCCAGGGTTGTTTATTGACCGCCGACGGTGCAGACACGGCAGCCTTCACCAATATTTCGAGTTGTTCCCGGCTGACCGGCTGGTCAGTATATTGGCGAACACTTTTACGGCTCATTATCGATTTAAGCACAACGTCTTGTTCTGATTTCATAAGATTTGTATCCATACAATTATTCTTTATTACAACTCAACTAAGATTCACTATATAGATAAAACGCCGGGAAGACTAATTTTGTTTTGTATCACCCAAAATCAATCCAGCGTCAGGTTAAACTCATCCTTCAACTTGGCTAGAACCGGATTCACGCTTAACAGATGTTCAAATTTTTCAGTAGAAGTATAAGCCAGATGTTTCTCATTGGTTTCCACAATCCGTACACGCATCTGTATACGTGTATTCTTCAACTGAATACGTAGGTAGTTCAATAGATCCACACAGCCATTGCTCAACTCATCCTGCTGGCCCGGATTATGAACACCCACTTCAAAGAAATAATTCTCCTGCAAAACGGGCTTGCAATTGATCATGGTATTTTTCAGGTACACCTTCTTATCGATCATCCCGCTAGCAGCATAAGCATCCCAATAATGAACCAGATCTTCTTGCGAAAAAGGGTTTACCATTTCCTGTACAGTCCGGCTCTCTTGTTGTGTCATCTGGTTTTTCGGTTTTTCAACACCGATTTCTTTCAGGGAAGTACTCAAATGAGGCGGACGTGACGTTTTTTTAGGAGAAGAAGCCGAAGGTCCTTGCGGAATAATGGTTGCCGATGAAGGCATATTCGTCGTTATCACCTGCCCATTACCGCCATTCATTCCGGCAGTTTGCTGAGGCATGTGATTAGCCATTTGCCCGGGCTGAACCTGCTGACGCATCGGCTGTCCCTGAGAGACTGGCTGCGCCCCTTGAGAAACAGATTGTCCGGGAGCACCGGAAGCGATCGGTTCAATTACTCCTTTTTTTTTATCATCGACAACTTGCCCGGCAGAACTTAACTGGCAAAGCTGGATAAGTGTCAGTTCTAGCAACAAACGTTTATTGCGGCTGGCACGATAATTCAGATCGCAGGAGTTTGCCAGTTCGATCGCTTTAAAAAGCAATTGATCCGGACAACGTTTTGCCATCTCCTTATATCGTTCGCGGATAGAGGCACCGACCTCAAATAATATCAGTGTCGCTTCATCCTTGCAGACCAGCAGATCGCGAAAATGAGCCGCCAGACCGGTTATAATATTCTGCCCGTCGAAACCTTTGCTTAATATTTCATTCAGTATAAGAATAGATGAACGGACATTTCCTGCCAGAATAGCATCGGTAAGACGGAAATAATATTCATAGTCAAGCACGTTCAGGTTGTCGATAACAGCCTGATAAGTAATATTTCCGTTGGTAAAACTGACCACCTGGTCAAAGATAGACAAAGCATCACGCATACCTCCGTCAGCTTTCTGGGCAATCACATTCAATGCTTCCGGTTCCGCCGTTACATTTTCCTGTGAAGAGACATATTCGAGATGCTCCACCATATCCGTTATTGAAATACGGGAAAAATCATAAATCTGGCAACGCGACAAGATGGTTGGCAACACTTTATGTTTTTCGGTAGTAGCCAGAATAAACAAGGCATGATGAGGCGGTTCTTCCAACGTCTTCAAAAAAGCGTTGAAGGCCGCCGAACTTAACATATGTACCTCATCGATAATAAAAACCTTATATTTCCCGATAGCGGGCGGAATACGCACCTGATCGATCAGCGAACGGATATCGTCCACAGAGTTATTGGACGCAGCATCCAGTTCGTGGATGTTATAAGAGCGTTGCTCATTAAACGCCTGACACGATTCACATTCGTTGCAGGCTTCTCCGTCGGTTGTCGGATTCAGGCAGTTGATCGTCTTAGCAAAGATACGTGCACATGAAGTTTTCCCGACACCACGCGGTCCGCAAAAAAGATAGGCATGAGCGAGCTTGTTACTTTGTATTGCATTTTTTAGTGTAGTGGTAAGAGACTTTTGCCCTACGACACTACGAAAAGTAGAGGGGCGGTATTTTCTTGCCGATACAATATAATTGTCCATTCTTTGCTTTTTTATTAACAACACAAAGATATACAAAATAATTCATTTATCTTTGCGAAAACGAAGTTCCATGTCACGCATAAAAGACTTTTACAACAAGTATCTATCCAGGATAAATGCCTATTGGCTGGTTATCATCGGATTTCTGATCCTCACTTTTACGGTGGGCGACAGCAATTTGTATAAGCGGTATACGTATGACGAAAAGATCCGCAGCCTGGAAAGAGAGATCAAACATTATCAGAAAGAAATTGAGATAAACAGTAAGAAACTGAACGATCTTCACACTGACAAGGAAGGTCTGGAACGGTTCGCCCGTGAAGAATATTTCATGAAGAAACCGAACGAAGACGTCTATATCATCAAAAAGAAATAATGAATCAAAAAGCAAGAACAATCATTTTCAATATTGCCGGTTTACTGATACTGGCAGGTGCCGTTTTATTCCTCACCAAGTGGTTTCTGGCACCCTATCTCTTCGCTGTAGGTGCCGCCGGCATGGCGGTCTGTTTCCTGACATTGCCCACTAAAGAAATGGAGTTTCGCGAACGTCGTCTGCACCGCTTCAACATAATAGCTTCCGTTCTGATGATCTGCGCCTCCGGGCTAATGTTCAAGGATATGAAAGAATGGGTGATCTGCCTGACAATTGCCGCCGTCCTGTTACTTTACTCGTCATTCGTATCCGGAAAAAAGAAATAAATCTCCAATTTTTCCCCACAACATTTTTTCATGTGGGGACTTTTACCCACTGCAGTGGGGATAAAGCCCCACCCCAGTGGGGGAAACACCCCACATGTGTGGAACATTTTCTTTACCTTAGCAGAAATAACACGTAAATACATAAAAAAAGCCGTTACAATATGCAACAGCTTTTTCTATATATTATTTTAATCTCTTACTCACTTTCCGCTGGAATAGCTCTTATTCAATAAGTCGATCAATTCGTTTGTGATATCGTAAGCATCGCCGGCCAATAAAATATTATCTTCTGCCGTATTGCTGAAAATTACCTGATATCCTTTATCCTTATTATATACTTTCAATTTTGAAACAACAGTATCACGAAGCTGTTCGTTCAATTTCTGACGTTCCAACAATAAATCCTGTGATAATTTAGCATCCAGATCTTTCAGTTCCTGTTCTTTTTTCATCAAACGTTCCTGTTCCTGTTGTGCTCTTTCACGAGTAAGGAAGGCATTATTTTCCATTTTACGATAGAACTCCTGCACTTCGGTTTGTAAGGTACGTGCCTGCTGCGTTACATTTGCACGTGAATTTTCTTCTTTTTTCAGGAGCTGTTCGTTCAGATCCTTGAAATAATTATAATTAAGCAAAAGCGAATCGACATTCACATAAGCGATAGGGAGCAGACTGGTAGTATCACCATCTCCGGATGCAAATGTTTTTGTTACTGTCGATTCTTTCTTGTCGGAAAATTGCATTATGAACAATATCACGACAGCCACCGCGAGCACACCATTAATTACGTAGTTAATGTTCTTCATAAAGTGTAAATTAAATCCTTATTTTATTCTTCTGTTTCTTTTACTCTATCATATAGATTCTTTTGCCTGGCCTGTTCCCGGTCTTGCGTCTTGGCACAATGTATACCTTTTTTACCTAGTGCTCTGTTACCTCCCACATGCGTATTCGGGAACCTTCCCCCTTTCTTGAATATCACTTTTATAGCAAGTAACACAACACAAATAACAAGAATTATGACCGTAAGCAATATCGTTGTAAGCATTTTCTCTATATTTGTGGACGCAAATATAAGAGTTTAAGTGATTATAAAGTATCTTTTTGGTATTTAATTCTACTTTTTTTCATACATAACTCAGAAAACGATCACATTATTAACTATAGAGTAACATCTGTAATATATTGTAACATTATGAAGATTACTGACTTAAAGCCTGAAATCGTTTGGAAGTTCTTCCATCAGGTAACACAAGTGCCCCGCCCTTCAAAGAAGGAAGGCAAAATGATCCAGTATCTGGAATCGTTCGCTAAAGAGTATAAAATCGTCCTGAAAAAAGATACAGCCGGAAATATCCTGATGTCGAAACCGGCAACGCCCGGATATGAAAACCTGCCGGTCGTTATCCTGCAGTCTCATATGGATATGGTTTGTGAAAAAAACAACGGAACAGTCCACGACTTCGACAACGATCCGATCGAAACAATCGTTGACGGTGACTGGCTGCGTGCCAACGGAACGACACTGGGTGCCGACAACGGCATCGGTGTAGCTGCCGAACTCGCCATCCTGGCTTCCGACGATATCGAGCACGGACCGATAGAATGCCTGTTCACTGTTGACGAAGAAACAGGTCTGACCGGAGCAAAAGCACTTGAAAAAGGATTCATGACCGGCGATATCCTGCTGAACCTGGATAGCGAAGACGAAGGGGAAATTTTCATGGGTTGTGCCGGAGGAAAAGACACGCAGGCTGTGTTCCATTGCGAACAACGTGCAACCAATCCTAATATGTTATATTTCAAAATCAATATTAAAGGATTGAACGGCGGACATTCCGGAGGTGAAATTCATAAAGGATTGGGTAACGCCAATAAGGTATTGGTTCGCTTCTTATATTTACTGAACAATGAAGCAGATTTCACCCTATGTTCTATCGAAGGAGGAAATTTACGCAATGCCATTGCCCGCGAAGCACACGCAGTGATCGGTCTGTATCCGGAAGATAAAGAACAGGTTCGCGTCCTGCTCAACAACTATACTGCCGATATAGAAAATGAACTGAAACATGTCGATCCGAACGTGCAGATCACCATGGAATCGACTGACCGTCCGGAATTCTGCATAAGCAATTTCGATATGGAAAAGGTTATCTGGGCATTACATGCCTGTCCTCATGGCGTGATCGGTATGAGTCATGACATCGAAGGCCTGGTAGAGACTTCCACCAACCTGGCTTCCGTAAAAATCAAACAGGATGCGGAATCAGAAATGTTCATCATCACAGTAGGAACCAGCCAACGCAGTTCCATCGAGTCATGTAAGAATATGATCGCCAACCAGGTGGCTTCCGTATTCAAACTGGCCGGCGCTGTCGTTACTCATGGCGACGGTTATCCGGGATGGGCTCCGAATCCGGATTCTAAAATCCTGAAAGTAGCACAAGATACTTATAAACGTTTATTTAATAAGGATGCCAAAATCATGGCTATCCATGCCGGACTGGAATGTGGTTTATTCCTCGAAAAATATCCTAATCTGGATATGATTTCTTTCGGACCGACATTAAGAGACGTTCACTCACCGAACGAACGGATCGAAATTAAAACCGTCGGTTTGTGGTGGGCACATCTTTTGGAATTATTAAAAAGCGTACCGGCAAAATAAATTTTAATATTCTACGTTATAGAAAGAGGATTAACACTTTAATCGTGTTTTTCCTCTTTTTTTATGTTAAGGCCTGAAAACATTCTTTATAAATCGTTTGTTTATAAAGAAACAAGAACACAAAGGCATACATTTTAACATTTAGGAAAAATGAAAAAAATTACAGCGCCGTTGCTGATCATATGTACTCTTTTACTCAACCTGTTGGCTGGATGCGACGGGCTGGACGAAAATTATTCGACCAATCCGAATCACCGGTTGAGTTTTTCGACAGATACCTTATCTTTTGATACAGTCTTTACAACGATCGGTTCCGTTACAAAACAATTCATGGTTTACAACAGAAACAACGAACCACTGAATATAGAAAGAATAATACAAGCCTCACCTGCTAGCAGCGGATTTCGTATCAACGTGGACGGACGCAAAGGGGACAATTTTGACAATGTTAGGATTGCCGCCAAGGACAGTATGTATATATTTGTAGAAGTAACTGTCAACCCTACCGGCAAAGATCAACCGTTATTAATTCAGGATTCCATACGATTCAATTACAATAGTGTGACGCAAACAGTGCTATTGGAAGCATGCGGACAGGATGTTAAACTGATCAAAGGTGGCCAGACATTGAGTGAAGATACCCAACTGACAGCAGAACGCCCGTATCTGATATACGATAGTTTGATGATCGATAAAGGCGTAACCGTAAATATAGAAGAAGGAACAATCTTTTATATGCACGACAAGGCCAAAATCATAGTCGATGGCACAGTTATCGCCAACGGCACAATAGAGAAACCGATCATCTTCCGTGGCGACCGTCTTGACTTCATTCTGGACGACCAACTTCCATACGACCGCACACCAGGACAATGGGGAGGCATCATTTTCAAAAAAGAAAGTTTTGACAATGTATTTAATAATGTAATAGTACGAAACGGAAACAACGGCATTACGTGTGAAGCCTCAGATCCCGAAAAGTCCAAATTAAAGATCAATAATTCGCAGGTCACCAATATGGACGGAAATGTTTTGACAGCTATCAACAGTAATATAGAAGCTACGAACTGCGAGTTTACGAATGCCACAGTAGACGTCGTGCTGTTAAATGGCGGCAAATATAGTTTTACTCACTGCACGCTGGCTAACTATATATCTGCCAAAAGCAGGCATTCCACTGTTCAGGAAGGAGAACCGAGTTTTACTTTGCGATTAATAGACAATGCTGTCGATAATAAAATAGGTCCGTATGATCTATTGCAGGCCAATTTCGATAATTGTATCATCGATGGTAGTCTGGGAGCCGGTAAAGAAATTGAAATTTCATCAGGAACCAAGACTACTTTATTAAGAAATAACAATCTGAAATATCATTTCAACCATTGTGTGGTTATGATGGACCAGAACGATAGTGAAAATTTTACCGACGTCATTTTTATTAAAGGAAAAGACGACAGTAAAATGGAATACAGAATGACCGGCGGAAAAACGAACAAATTCATGTATGACTTCCGCCCCGGTAAGGATACATCTCCGGGTGTCGGTAAAGCAGACTTATTCATTTCACAAAAATATCCGATTGACCGGAACGGCGTCAACCGGTTAACGAACAACGGCCCGGATATCGGAGCTTACGAGTTTGTACCTCTGGAAGAAGATGAAAAATAAAAACAAGTATATATGACCAGAACCTTAACTATACTCATTTACGTTCTAGCCTTTCTCACCCTTCCGGCAAATGCCCAATCCGGGTTCAGAGTCATGAGTTACAACGTAGAGAACCTCTTCGACACAGAAGACAATCCGGACAAGAACGACAACGACTTCCTCCCGTCGGGCAACCATCACTGGACACGCGGACGGTATTATCATAAACTCCAGCAGGTAGCGAAAGTGATTAGTGCCGCAGGTGAATGGGATACACCCGCCTTAATCGCTCTCTGTGAAGTGGAAAATGATTCCGTCCTGACCCATTTGCTCTACCGGACACCATTAAAACTGCAACAATACCGATATTGTATGACACATGGTTCAGATATAAGAGGTATAAATTCTGCTCTTCTCTACCAACGGGACCGGTTCGGCTACATCGGTCACAAAGAACATCCGGTTATCTTTACGCACAAAAAACATAAACAAACCCGTAATATTCTCCATGTATGGGGAAAGGTCATCACTTCCGACACTTTAGATGTATTCGTCTGCCATCTCCCGTCACGCTACGGAGGTGAAAAAGAGAGCGAAGCAGACCGCTTCGACGCTGCCCGAACAGTACGTGAGCTTTGCGACTCCTTACTGAGAATTCGCACAAATCTTCAAATCCTGATCATGGGTGACTTCAACGATACACCGGAAAATACCAGTATCACACAAATACTGGCTGCCGAAAAAATCACCACAAGAACGGAGGCGAACAAACTTTATAACCTTTTCGCCGATCCCCACGTCCTGAATCATCCGGGAACACACAAATACCAGGGTGAATGGAATCAGCTCGACCATATCATTGTTTCCGGAAATCTGCTTGATAAAAATTCCACCATGCATGTTGCCCCCGGAAGCAACCGGATATTCATACCGCCTTTCCTGCTTACCGAAGATAAGACCTGGCATGGCAAACGTCCTTTCCGAACCTATTATGGCTTTAAATATGAAGGCGGTTACAGCGATCATTTACCGATCATTACCGACTTTTTACTATCTTTGCCTGATAAAGATTTGAATTAAAACAAACATGCAGAAACATCATATACTGGCTGGATTTCTTTTCTTCGCCGGAATTACAAGCATTACAGCCGAAGCGCAGCAACTTCGCAAACCGATGGATCATCCGGTCTTGCTTAGCGGCAATTTCGGAGAACTAAGAAGCAATCATTTTCACTCAGGAATAGATTTCAAAACACAAGGAGTGGAAGGAAAACCGATACATTCCGTGCAAGACGGTTATGTTTCGCGCATATCAGTCAGTCCGTGGGGATACGGTAACGGCTTATATATCACACACCCGGACGGTACAACGACTGTTTACGGACATCTACAGAAATTCTCCCCGAAGATCGCAGCCTATGTTAAAAATAAACAGTATGAATCAGAGAGTTTCAATGTAAACCTGGCACTCACTCCCGATGAATTGCCGGTCAAGGAAGGCGAACTGGTCGCTTTAAGCGGAAATACCGGCAGCTCCGGCGGTCCTCACCTCCATTTCGAAGTGCGCGACACGAAAACAGAGGAACCGATGGACCCGATCGAGTATTATAAAGAGCTGATACAGGACAGCAAACCTCCCCGGATACAAGGTATCATGATCTGTCCTGTAGAAGGAAAAGGCGTAGTAAACGGTAGCCGCCGGAAACTGGAACTAAAGCCCGTCACCGCCAAGAACGGCAAACAAACATTGACAGGAAAGATCGAGGCATGGGGAGAGATAGGACTGGCGGTAAAAGGTTACGACTATATGGATAATACCTCCAATATCTACGGTGTTAAAGAAATCACGCTGACAGCAGACAGCCAGGTCATCTATCATAGCAACCTGGACCGTTTTGCTTTCGATGAAACCCGGTATCTGAACAGTTTCACAGACTTTGAGGAATGGAAAGAACATCGCTCTTTCTATATGAAAAGCTTTGTCGATCCGGGTAACCGCCTGCGGTTCATTGAAAGTATTAACCGCGGTATCCTGACGGTCGATGAACCCCGTACGTATCATTTAACCTACCGTCTGGCTGATGCATTCGGCAACACCACCCAGCTAACCCTTCGGATTGAAGGGAAAGAGCAGCCTATACCGGAAATCGACACGGATAATACCGAACTTTTCCATTGGTGGAGTGACAACCGTTTCGGAGCCAAAGGAATCCGCCTGAGAATCCCGAAAGGAAATCTCTATGACGACCTGTATTTCCGCTATTCGGTAAAAGAAGACAGCACAGCATTGGGAGCCGTACATACATTGCATAATAAACCGGTCGCCTTACACAAATCAGCCAAACTCTCCCTACGCCTGCAGACAGATACACTGGAAAACAAACAACAATACGGAATTGTCCGCCTGCAAAACGGACGCAGGTCATGGACCGGAGGCGTTTACCGCAATGGCTGGATCGATGCAGATATACGCGAAATGGGCAGCTACACGCCAGGACAAGACATTGTACCTCCGACTATTACGCCGCTCAATCCCGCCACATGGGTCAGCAAGCAAGCCATTTCATTCAGGTTGTCGGACAATCTGAGCGGTGTACAAACATACCGGGGAGAAATCGACGGACAATTCGTCTTATTCGAGATGAACAGCCAATCCGTTATCACTTATCACTTCGATAAAGAGCGGCTGTCGAGAGGGAAACACACATTGGAACTGGTCGTAACAGATGCCTGTGGAAATCAAACCTCTTATACTTATCCGTTTACATGGTAAGAAATAACTTGTCTTTTTTCTTGAAAATAAGGATGCAAGCCATTGTTTACAACAATTAATTTGTATCTTTGTTTTCTCATAAATTAAGAAATAACACATATATAAATGCAAGATATTTGGGTATGGAAAACAACGAACTGTTAGAAATGGTAAGAAGTAAAGCTCAAAGCTGGCTTACCAAAAGTTATGATGCCGAAACAAAAGCAAAAGTACAGGAATTACTGGACAATGAAGATCCGACAGAACTGATCGAATCATTCTACAAAGACCTTGAATTTGGTACAGGAGGTTTAAGAGGTATCATGGGTGTAGGAACCAACCGTATGAATATTTATACAGTCGGTGCCGCTACACAAGGTTTGTCAAATTATCTGAAAAAAGAATTTGCCAACCTGGATCAGATCAAAGTTGTTATCGGACATGACTGCCGTAACAACAGCCGTAAGTTTGCCGAAATCTCGGCCGACATCTTCTCTGCTAATGGTATCAAAGTTTACATGTTTGAAGACCTTCGCCCGACACCGGAAATGTCTTTCGCTATCCGTAAACTGGGATGTCAGAGCGGTATCATCCTGACAGCATCCCATAACCCAAAAGAATATAACGGCTACAAAGCCTATTGGGACGACGGTGCACAGATGATCGCTCCGCACGACCGTAACACGATTGCTGAAGTAAATAAGATCCGCAACGCCAGCGATATCAAATTCAAAGGAAATAAAGAGCTGATCGAAATCATCGGTTCGGAAATTGACAACCTGTACATCGACGCTTTGACAACGATTTCCCTTTCTCCGGAAGCGATCAAACGTCATCACGACATGAAGATCGTTTACACTCCGATCCACGGTACCGGGGTAAAGATCATTCCGGCTACATTGAAAGCATTCGGATTCACCAATGTCATCCATGTTCCCGAACAGGATGTGGTAAGCGGTGATTTCCCTACGGTAATCTCTCCGAATCCGGAAGAACCGGCTGCATTGGCCATGGCTGTTGAAAAAGCAAAAGAAACAGATGCTGACCTGGTACTGGCTTCCGACCCGGATGCTGACCGCGTAGGTGCTGCCGTAAAGAACAACGACGGTGAATGGGTTTTACTGAATGGTAACCAGACTGCATTGATGTTCGTTTATTACCTGATCACCCGTTGGAAAGAACTGGGTAAGATCAACGGTAAGGAATATATCGTAAAAACAATCGTTACCACAGAGCTGATCCGTACGATCGCCGAACGTAACGGCGTCGAACTATACGACGTTTACACAGGCTTCAAATGGATTGCCGATGTAATGAAGAAAAACGAAGGAAAGAAAAACTATATCGGTGGCGGTGAAGAAAGCTACGGATTCCTTTGCGAAGACTTCGTTCGCGATAAAGATGCTGTTTCTGCATGTGCTATTCTGGCAGAAATCGCTGCATGGGCGAAAGACCAGAATATCACCATGTATCAGTTGTTACAGAATATTTACGTACAATACGGTTTCTCTAAAGAAAAAGGTATCTCTGTCGTGAAGAAAGGCAAGAGCGGTGCTGAAGAGATCGAAGCCATGATGAAGAACTTCCGCGAAAATCCGTTACAGGAAATCGCAGGTTCAAAAGTATCTTTGTTCTATGACTATGCATCTCTGAAAGGTTACAGCTACAGCGATAACGAGACAATCACTTTGGATATGCCGACAACATCCAACGTGCTGCAATATTTCACTGAAGACAATACGAAAGTATCTATCCGTCCTTCAGGTACAGAGCCGAAGATCAAATTCTACTGTGAAGTTCATTCCAAAGTAAACAGCCTGGAAGATCTGCCGGAAGCAGAAAAAGCTGCCGAAGAAAAGATCAACCAGATCAAAGCTTCTCTGGGAATCTGATCGGATAACCGGATCAAGATAAAAAACAGGGCAGGAAGTTCGACTTCCTGCCCTGTTTTTATTTCCTACCGGTCATATTAAGACTCCACCTTTTAAAGATCAAAGATTATCTTTACCGAAGCAAAGAGGTAAAAGAGATGCCGCACTCGGCGCCACTACCACCTCCTTCGTCCCACAAAGCAATACCTTCATCGGCCTGTTATAACGTTGTTCCGTTTCCAGCAAAACCTGACGGCAGGCACCACAGGGAGAAATACTTTCTACTTGCTCCCCTCCCGTTGACGCAGCAATCGCCAAGGCTACTACAGGGATATCCGGATACTGATGTCCGGCATGAAACAAGGCAACCCGCTCGGCACACAAGCCGGAAGGATAAGCTGCATTTTCCTGATTACTGCCCGTCACAATCGTCCCATCGGCCAACAACGCAGCCGCACCGACATGAAATTTCGAATAAGGTGCATACGATTGTCCGGTTGCTTTCAGGGCAGCATTCACTAAAGGCAATTCCTCATCCGGGACTTCGTTCAGCGAATATACTGTTATTTGGGTTTCCAGTTTGATTTCTTTCATAAGCTCAATAATTAGACAAACAAAGATAGTAAATTTGTATCTTTGTCCGATAAAATACGAATAATTCCAATCAGTATATGCAAATACCTCTGCTCACACCTCAAAAAGACCCGATGGGTGCGGCTATCGCCGATTATTTTGCTAACGGTAAAGCCAGTAAACTGCGCGTTTTCTCTTCCATGTTCGACGAAGATGAGATTCCGGTAAAACAGTTATTCCGTAACTTCGCAGAAATGCCCGCACTCGAACAGGAAGCCCTCCGGATAAGTTACGGTAACATTCTCGATGTCGGAGCCGGAAGCGGTTGCCATTCGTTGGCATTACAGGAAATGGACAAGACAGTCAAAGCGATCGATATATCTCCATTATCAGTTGAAACGATGCAAAAAAGAGGAGTAAAAGAGGTTAGCCTGGATAATTTTTTTAGCGAACAGTTCCACGGTTCCTTCGATACGATCCTGATGCTGATGAACGGTTCGGGAATCGTTGGAAAGATCAGCAATCTTCCGGTTTTCTTTGACGCGTTAAAGCGCCTGCTTGCTCCGGGAGGTTACGTGTTAATGGATTCCTCCGACCTGCGTTACCTCTTTGAAGACGAAGACGGTAATCTCGATATAGATATGGAAGACGACTATTACGGTGAAGTAGATTTTCGTATGCAATATAAGAATATAAAAGGCGACCGCTTCGACTGGTTATATCTGGATTTTCAAACGCTCTGCCTACATGCTGCCAACAACGGGTTCAAAGCGGAAAAGATACAGGAAGGTGAGCATTATGATTATCTGGCTAAAATTAGCAGTATATAAACCTGCTTTTTATAGATTATTTAGAAGAATAATATATCCAGCTTCATTATCTTTGCGAAAATAAATACTTTAGAGAGCTCTTTTATGAAACTAACGATACGTATTTTTTGCCTTTTATTTTTCATTGCGACATTTGCGGAAGCAGCAACCCAGAGGAAAATACCTTCCTACGAAAAATATATAAAGACATACAGCACTCTGGCTGTGGAACAACAAAGGCAACACCGGATTCCTGCCAGTATCACACTCGCACAGGGATTACTTGAATCCGGAGCCGGACAAAGCGATCTGGCACGCCGTTCAAACAACCACTTCGGTATCAAATGCCATTCAGACTGGCGTGGCGGACGCGTATATCATGATGATGATTTACGCGGTGAATGTTTCCGGAAGTACAAACGGGTGGAAGATTCGTATGAAGACCATTCCAAATTCCTGAAACGCTCACGCTACGAATCTCTGTTCCGTCTAAAGATCACCGATTATAAAGGATGGGCAAGAGGCCTGCAGAAATGCGGTTACGCAACCGACCGTGCCTATGCCAATAAACTGATCAAAGTGATTGAGGATTACGAACTTTATCGTTACGATTCCGGAAAAATACAGAAAACGACACATCAGGAAAAGAAGAAACAAAAATATCCGTCGGTCAACTACACGATATACAGAACTTTCGGACTGTTGTATGTCTATGCAAAAGAGAACGACAGTTTCGACCAGATCGCACGCAATCTGGACTTCAGCGTCAGAGAACTGAAAAAATACAATGAGGTGCCGGAAGACTTCCCATTGCAGAAAGGCGATATCGTCTATCTGGAAAAGAAGAAGAAAAAGGCAGACAAGCCTAATTACGACCATGTTGTACAGATCGGAGAGTCCATGCACAGCATTGCACAGAAATACGGAATACAGATTAAGAGCCTGTATAAGATGAATAAAAAAGACAAAGATTACGTTCCTGAAGAAGGAGATGTGCTTAAACTTAGATAAGTAACATAAAAAAATAGTATCTTTGCAGCCAAATATGTAAAAACAATGAGTGACCAACGTTACAACCTGCGCGGTGTATCCGCTTCAAAAGAAGATGTTCACAATGCGATAAAGAACATCGATAAGGGAATATTCCCTAAAGCATTTTGTAAGATCATCCCCGATATACTAGGCGGTGATCCTGAATATTGCAACATTATGCACGCTGACGGAGCCGGAACGAAATCATCCCTGGCTTACATGTACTGGAAAGAAACCGGAGATCTGTCTGTGTGGAAAGGTATAGCTCAGGATGCACTGATCATGAACATCGACGACTTGCTGTGTGTAGGCGCAGTAAACAATATACTCGTTTCTTCCACTATCGGACGCAATAAACTACTGATCCCCGGCGAAGTCATCTCCGCCATTATTAACGGAACGGACGAACTGCTGGCCGAACTGCGTGAAATGGGCGTAGGCTGTTATGCAACCGGAGGCGAGACTGCCGATGTGGGCGATCTGGTTCGTACCATCATTGTGGACAGTACCGTTACCTGCCGCATGAAACGGTCGGATGTGGTTGACAACAGTAATATACAGGGTGGAGACGTAATTGTCGGCATGGCTTCTTACGGACAATCTACCTACGAAAAAGAATATAACGGCGGAACCGGCAGCAATGGCCTGACCTCTGCCCGTCACGACGTATTCGCCAAATATCTGGCAAGCAAATATCCGGAAAGCTATGATGCAGCCGTTCCTGACGAATTGGTTTATTCAGGCGGACTGAAACTGACCGACAAGATCGAAGAACTGGGTATCGACGCCGGAAAACTGGTATTGTCTCCTACCCGCACCTATGCTCCTGTGATCAAAGTGTTGCTGGATAAACTGCGTCCGCAGATACACGGTATGGTACACTGTTCCGGCGGAGCACAGACCAAAGTGATGCATTTTGTAGAAAACAAACGTGTGACAAAGAACAACCTGTTCCCTGTCCCTCCCCTTTTCCGCATTATTCAGGAACAGAGCGGAACGGACTGGAGCGAAATGTATAAAGTGTTCAACATGGGCCACCGCATGGAAATTTACCTATCGCCCGAACATGCAGAAGAAGTGATCGGCATTGCCAAAAGCTTCAATATCGACGCACAGGTTGTAGGCTTCGTGGAAGAAGCAGATAAAAACGAATTGATCATTGAAAGCGAAAAAGGTCGCTTCGTATATTAATCTGATAAATGGCCGATAATAATTTATTAGGAAGACTAGACGGATTAGTAAGCCGTTTTGAAGAAGTCGGGACACTGATCACCGACCCGGCAGTGATTGCCGATATGAAACGGTTTGTAAAACTCAATAAAGAGTACCGCGATCTGGAGAAAATCGTGGTTACCCGCAACGAATATGTCAATACTTTAAACGGAATAAAAGAAGCACGCCAACTGCTGGAAACGGAACAGGACCCCGAAATGAGGGAAATTGCCCGTGATGAGTTGGATGCCTGCAACGCCCGTATCCCGGAACTGGAAGAAGAGATCAAGCTGTTGCTTGTCCCCAGCGATCCGGAAGACGACAAGAATGCCATCGTTGAAATACGCGGCGGAACGGGAGGCGATGAGGCCGCCCTTTTTGCCGGCGATTTATATCGTATGTACATGAAGTACTGCGAAACCAAAGGTTGGAAAGTAGCTCTGTCGAGTTGCAGCGAAGGTTCGTCGGGCGGATATAAGGAAATTATCTTTACCGTCAGCGGTGAAAAAGCATACGGTACACTTAAATATGAATCGGGTGTACACCGCGTTCAGCGCGTGCCCAGCACCGAAACCCAGGGACGTGTACATACTTCAGCAGCCACCGTGGCTGTGCTCCCCGAAGCAGACGAGTTTGATGTTGAAATTAATGAAGGTGAAATTAAATGGGATACATTCCGTTCGGGAGGTGCCGGCGGCCAGAATGTGAACAAGGTCGAATCGGGCGTACGCTTGCGTTATGTCTGGAAAAACCCGAACACCGGCGTGAGCGAAGAGATCCTGATCGAATGTACGGAGACACGCGACCAGCCGAAAAACAAGGAACGTGCACTCACCCGCCTGCGTTCTTTTATCTACGACAAAGAACATCAGAAATACCTGGACGACATTGCCAACAAACGTAAGACAATGGTTTCGTCGGGCGACCGATCCGCGAAGATCCGGACATACAACTATCCGCAAGGACGTATCACCGATCATCGTATCAACTACACGATCTATAATTTATCAGCTTTCATGGATGGCGACATACAATCCTGCATCGACCAACTGACTGTTGCCGAAAATGCAGAACGTCTGAAAGAGGCCGAACTATAACAATTTCACTATTTGACACAAGACAAGATGAACAAGCAACAATTATTCGAAAACATTAAAAAGAAACAATCTTTCCTTTGCGTTGGATTGGATACAGATATAAAAAAAATCCCGCAGCATTTACTTTCTGAAGAAGATCCTATCTTTGCTTTCAATAAGGCGATCATCGACGCTACAGCCGACTATTGCGTAGCTTACAAACCGAACCTGGCTTTCTATGAGAGTCTGGGAGTTAAAGGGATGCTCGCGTTTGAAAAGACAGTCACTTACCTGCGTGAAAATTATCCGGACCAGTTCATTATCGCCGACGCAAAACGTGGCGACATCGGTAACACATCCGAGATGTACGCCCGCTCTTTCTTCGATCATATCAAGGTAGACGCCGTTACGGTGGCCCCTTATATGGGTGAAGACAGCGTGAAACCGTTCCTGATCTATCCGGAAGCATGGGTGATCCTGCTGGCATTGACCTCCAACAAAGGTTCACAGGATTTCCAGATGACGGAAGATGCCAACGGCGAACGTCTGTTTGAAAAAGTATTGAAGAAGTCGCAGGATTGGGCTACCGACGAACAGATGATGTACGTTGTCGGTGCAACTCAGGGGAAAATGTTCCTCGATATCCGTAAACAGGCTCCCAACCACTTCCTGTTGGTACCGGGTGTCGGTGCACAAGGAGGCAGTCTGCAGGAAGTTGCCCAGTACGGAATGAACGATCAGTGCGGTTTGCTTGTTAATTCTTCACGTGCGATCATTTACGTAGACAAATCGGAAAATTTCGCATCATTTGCCCGTGAAGCAGCACAGGCAGTACAACGTGAAATGGCAGGATATCTGCATGATAAAGGAATTATTCCCTGTAAAGCATAGGCTATCCCAATAATTTTCACCATTTTTGCAAACTGCTTTGTTCTTAGTGGAGCAGTCTCAATTCAAATACAATATAACAAAATAAGTAATGGAGTTATCAGCCCAACAAATAGCGGACTTTCTTGGCGGAACCGTTGATGGCAACCCGGAAGTGAAAGTCAGCAACTTCTCAAAAATAGAAGAAGGACAACCCGGAACACTGACGTTCCTGGCAAATCCTAAGTACGAACATTATATCTATAATACAGAAGCGAGCATTGTTCTGGTAAATAACGACTTTTCTCCGGCTGAACAGATTACTGCTACTTTAGTAAAAGTAGAAAATGCCTATTCTGCTCTTGCTATGTTACTCAATCTGGTAGAACAGTCAAAACCTAAAAAGACCGGAGTTTCTTCAACCGCATTTATCGCAGCTTCTGCCACATTGGGAGAAGGTTGCTTTGTCGGCAATTTCGCCTATATCGGGGATAATGTCAGACTGGGAAAGAATTGTCAGGTATATCCCAACGCATATATCGGGGATAATGTAACTATCGGAGATAACTGCATTCTTTATCCGCACACGACTATTTACAACGGATGTAAGATCGGAAGCAACTGTATCCTGCATGCCGGTTCGGTAATCGGTTCGGACGGATTCGGGTTCGCCCCCGAAGGAGAAAATTACAAGAAGATCCCGCAGCTGGGAAACGTCATACTGGAAGACAACGTAGAAGTTGGAGCCAACACGACGATCGACCGTGCCGTAATGGGTTCTACCATCATTCATAAAGGTGTGAAACTGGACAACCTGGTTCAGATCGCCCATAATGTGGAAGTTGGAGAAAATACGGTAATGGCGGCCCAGGTAGGTATAGCCGGTTCTGTTAAGATCGGCAGTCACTGTATGTTCGGCGGCCAGGTAGGTCTGGCAGGACATATCCATATTGCCGACCATGTAGTATTCGGTGCCCAGGCAGGTGTGATCAGCGACATTAAGGAAGCAAAAACCGTTTTGGGTGCTCCTGCTATCGATGCGAAAAACTTCATGCGTTCGAGTGCCATATTCAACCGTCTGCCGGATATGTACCGCACGATGGGACAGTTACAACGCGAGATCGAACAACTAAAGAAAGAAATCAATAAATAATTATATAATATGCAGAAACAAAAGACGCTAGCCAAAAGTTTCTCGATGCAAGGCAAAGGCTTGCATACCGGACTGGACATTCAGATCACGTTCAACCCGGCACCAGAAAACCACGGATACAAAATTAAACGTGTCGACCTGGAAGGAGAACCTGTTATCGATGCATTGGCAGAAAATGTGGCCAGCACACAAAGAGGTACCGTTCTATCCAAGAACGGCATTCAGATCAGCACTGTCGAACATGCTATGGCAGCTTTATATGCCTATGAGATCGACAACTGCCTGATTGAAGTGAACGCACCGGAATTCCCTATCCTGGACGGCAGCTCACGCTTCTTCTCCGAAGAAATCCAGCAAGCAGGGATCGTTGAACAAAACGCTCCGAAAGACTTCTATATAGTAAAGCATAAGATTGAAGTTAAAGACGAAGAAACCGGTTCTTCACTCATCATCCTTCCGGATGAAAAGTTCAGCGTAAACGTACTGATCTCTTTCGATTCTCCGGTATTGTCCAACCAGTTCGCTACACTGAACGACCTGAGCGAATTTCCGGAAGAAATTGCAGCTTCCCGTACATTCGTATTTGTCCGCGAAGTTGAAATGCTCCGCCAGAACAACCTGATCAAAGGCGGAGACCTGGATAACGCGATCGTTATCTACGACAAGAAGATGCCGCAGGAAACACTTGACAAACTGGCCGACGAAGTAGGTATCCCTCATAAGGATGTACACGACCTGGGATATATCAATAATAAACCTCTGGTGTTCGACAACGAACCCGCCCGCCATAAACTGATCGACGTACTCGGCGACCTAGCATTGATCGGCAAGCCTATCCGCGGACGTATCATCGCAACCCGTCCGGGACATAAGATCAACAATCAACTGGCCCGCATGATCCGCAAGGACATCAAATTAAACGAGGTACAGGCTCCGGTTTACGATCCGAACGCCGAACCGATCATGGATATCAACCGCATCCGCGAATTACTCCCGCACCGTTACCCGTTCCTGTTGGTCGATAAGATCATCGAAATCGGCGGTAACTACATTGTCGGAATAAAAAATATTACCACAAACGAACCGTTCTTTACCGGACACTTCCCGCAGGAACCTGTTACACCGGGTGTTTTGCTGGTTGAAGCAATGGCACAGACAGGCGGTTTGCTTGTTCTCAATTCAGTAGACGAACCGGAACGTTATTCCACTTACTTCATGAAGATCGACGGCGTGAAATTCCGTCAGAAAGTGGTTCCCGGAGATACATTGATCCTACGTCTGGAACTGCTGGCTCCTATCCGCCGCGGTATTTCAACGATGAAGGGGTATATCTTCGTAGGTGACAAACTGGTTTGCGAAGCTGAATTTATGGCTCAGATCATTAAAAACAAATAATAATAAAGAAGGCAATGAATCAATCCCCTTTAGCAGTCGTTCATCCCGAAGCAAAGATCGGTGAGAATGTAACGATAGATCCTTTCGCAGTGATTGAAAAGGATGTAGTAATAGGCGACAATTGTCATATATATTCACATGCAGTCATTCTCGACGGGGCACGGATAGGAAACAACTGTTCCATTTTCCCGGGAGCTGTAATTGCCGGTGTTCCACAAGACCTCAAGTTCAAAGGTGAGCAGACAACCGCAGAAGTCGGAAACAATACGACGATCCGCGAATGTGTCACGATCAACCGCGGAACTGCTTCGAAGGGAAAAACCGTTGTCGGAAACGATTGCCTGATCATGGCATATTCCCATATTGCACACGACTGCGTACTGAAAGATCATATCATCATCGGGAATGCATCCCAGATAGCCGGCGAAGTGGAGATTGACGATTTTGCTATTGTCAGCGGCGGTAGCCTAGTTCACCAGTTTACCCGCATTTCGAAACATGTGATGGTTCAGGGCGGCTCACGTATCGGTAAAGATATTCCTCCTTACACACTGATCGGCCGCGATCCGATCGTTTACTGCGGTATCAATATCGTAGGATTGCGCCGCCGCGGATTTACCAATCAACAAGTGTTCCTGATCCAGGATATCTACCGTACGTTATATACCCGCGGTTTGAACAATACGGAAGCGTTGAAAGCTATCGAGACCGAATACGAACCCAGCGAGGAAAGAGACTTGATACTCAACTTTATCAAGACTTCCGAACGTGGTATCGTCAGAGGTTCCATCGACGAGTAAACGATAAGAAATACAAACTATTTCAAAAGGCTGTCAGCTTCTTTCAGGACTGACGGCCTTTTGTATTTATTTACTTCACGTAATATGCCTCTTTTTTTAGACTGTTATATATGGGTATTGATATTTTTTACTACTTTTGAACCAACAAAAAACTAAAAAGACTATGGTATTCAGATTCCTCATTCTATCAGATGAAGTAGATGACTTCAAACGCGAAATCAAGATTGATGCGGAAGCAACTTTCCTTGACCTGCACGATGCCATCCTGGACTCGGTTGGCTACACGAAAGATCAAATGTGCTCTTTCTTTATTTGTGACGACGATTGGAGCAAAAATACAGAAATTACATTAGTTGAAATGGACACCACTTCGGAAGTGGATAACTATATAATGGAAGAAACTCGCCTGGAAGAATTGCTTGAAGACGAGCATCAGAAACTTATGTTCGTTTTCGACTACATGACCGAACGTGCTTTCTTCATGGAACTCCGCGAAATCGAACCGGGCAAGGATCTCGACAAAGCGATCGTCAGCAAATCGATCGGCCTTCCTCCTGCTCAGACAATCGACTTCGACCAGTTCGAGACCAAGAACGGAAGCACAGAGATCGGCGAAGATTTTTACGGCGATTCAGAATACGACATCGACGAACTGGATAAAGAAGGTTTCGAAGGCTTAGCCGACGGACCGATAGATAACCCGTACGACGACGAGCGTTTTTAATAAATGAATTCCCTTGTCATATTACTCGGGCCGACAGGAGTCGGAAAGACCGAATTGAGCCTGCGTGTAGCAGAACATTTCGGTTCTCCTATTATTTCATCCGACTCCCGTCAGCTCTATAAAGACCTTCCTGTCGGGACAGCTGCCCCCACTGCAGAGCAAATGGCAAGAGTCAGGCATTACATGGTCGGGACTTTAAACCTGACCGATTATTACAGTGCCAGTAACTTTGAAGAAGACGTTATCTCCCTTTTAAATACACTTCACCAGACAACACCGACAGTCGTTATGACCGGCGGGTCTATGATGTATATCGATGCCGTATGTAAAGGCATCGATGACATTCCGACTGTTACCCCGGAGATACGCGAAGCCATTTACGCTCAGTTCAAGCGTGAAGGGTTGGAAAATATTCTGCAGGAATTGCAGGAAGCAGACCCGGTGCATTATGAAGAAGTAGACCGGATGAACTACAAACGGGTCATTCATGCGGTCGAGATTTGCCGGATGACAGGAAAACCTTACTCTTCTTTCCGTACGAACAGCCGGAAAGAGCGTCCGTTCAGGATCATCAAAATAGGTTTGACACGCGATCGCGAAGAGCTATGCGACCGTATCAACCGCCGTGTTGACCAGATGATGGCAGACGGTTTATTGGAGGAAGCCCGCAAGGTTTATCCTTTCCGCCATTTGAATTCTCTCAATACAGTCGGTTACAAAGAATTATTCAAATATTTTGACGGCGAATGGTCGCTCGACCTGGCCGTTGAAAAGATCAAACGCAACTCCCGCGTCTATGCCCGCAAACAAATGACCTGGTTCAAGCGGGACGAAGAGATAGAATGGTTTCATCCGGAACAGGAAACAGAGATTATAAACTTCATTGAAACACAAGTGAAGCGATTCTGAATTAACACAGAACCAAAGTTTTCAAAATCCATCTGCCATCTGTCACACATTCTATTATCCAACTGACTATCAATCCAATAAACGTTGCAGACGACTCGTTTTATCCGCAACTGCATCTGTCACCATCTGTCACCTTGCTATCAGAATAACAAGCCCCTGCACATCCACTATTTAGCAATTGATTAACAAGCAGTTAGCACCATCATTCTTATTCACCATATTTACCCTCTACATGATAGCAGAATACCCTGTACATCATAGTCGACGATTCTCTACACCTTAGACGATTACCCTGTACATCCTGGTTTTAGTAAACAAGCACCTTTATACTAATTTCAAGGTACCAGGCAGTTACTACTAAACGATGCAATGACTAATTTCACCTATATGAATCAGATTACAAAGAGAGAGTGACAGATGATGGCAGATGCAGTTGCAGATAAAACAACGCATCTGCCACATTTATTACACTAATAACCAATAAGATACACAGAAAGGTAACAGATGGCAGATGAATTTTGAAAACTTTGTGTTAGTTATTATAAGAAATCATATATACTCGTCCGACACCAGCAGCCTCTATAACTTCTCTATTTCCTCTACCGGTAATCCTGTACATTCAGCAATGTCGGCTGTACTTATGCCCAAACGTTTCATATTAGCTGCTGTTTGTTGTAACTTGGCCTCACCTTCTGCTTTTCCTTCGGCCAACCCTTCGATCCGGCCTTCCCATTTGGCAGTGTCGAGCACGTCGTTCTGAATCATGATTACATTCAGATGTTCATCGTATGCATGTCGCTCACTCGTAGACATCGAGTAGTATTTCAGTTTCTCGCGGGCTTCACGAAGGCCCGGCGTTGTCGTGTCCGGACGGATCGTCCCGTCTTTCAGATATTCGATCCATTCGTCCAGAGGGGTCATAGCGACTTTGTCGAACTCGTTTACACGGATCAGGATGTATTCGGGGAAGATCTCAGCCGGCAAGTGGGTGATGACGGCATCACGGTCGCGCATGTTGATTCGCAGGCGGTCACCGGTATGTACACCCGTGAAATGATTCTGCCCGTGGTAAAAATAATCCGTTCCCACACCGAGGTCGAAATAGAGGATACTGATGGAGTAGACTTTCTTCACTTTCTGATAACCTTCACCCAACGAGATATGCTCGGTGATGGCTTTGGCTACGCCGTAAAGGATGCGTTCGAGATAATGCACTTCGCGGGTATTCTGAATTTCGACGATAATGATCTCGCCTTTGCTGTTCTTCGCCTTGATGTCGACACGGTTGAACTTGTCATCGGCACTCTTCTGGTTACCTTCGCTTTCAAGGATTTCGAGGATATGAACCTCTTCGCGCAGCATGACGGTCAGGAAACCTTCGAGCACATCGAAGTTGGCCTTCTGGCGCAACAAGCGCTTGATGGCCCAATCGAAACGGATATACCGGTCCTGCAACTCTTTTCTTTCATTCTCTGCCATGACTTTCGGATCTGAATTTTTCATAATTAAGTGTTTTATGTGTTACGTAATACACAAAGATATACATAATTCATAGACGATCTCTAATTAGACAAAATAAAATTACTAACAAAAAGTGATAGTCAGAAAATAATCTTATCCATACAACGAACCCACCTTCAGAAATATATTCATCCAACGAATAAATTCCAAAGGTGGGTTCATCCTTTGCTATTGCTTATTTACTTCTTAAATACCAAATATACGGCCGCTACCAGAAACAAGCAAGCCAGCGCATGATTCCATTTAAAAGACTCTCCTTTAAAAGCAACCGTACTGAAAGCGACAAATACAACAAGCGTAATAACCTCCTGAATTACTTTCAGTTGAATCAAATTGAACGGTCCTCCATTCTCCCTGAATCCCATACGGTTAGCCGGTACCTGAAAGCAATACTCAAAAAAGGCCAGAAACCAACTGAATAAGATCACACCGATCAAGGGTAGGTGCTCAAACCAACTGAACTGTTGTTTCATTTTCAAATGTCCGTACCACGCACATGTCATAAAGATGTTGGATACGATCAATAAAAGAATTGTATAAAATCCTTGCATTTTCTAATTTATATAAGGGTGAGTAAAAACAAAACGTGCACCATTCGTATATTCCGGATCTATATTGACCTCACCTCCCAGGTGTTCCGCTATTATTCTGCAAATGGTAAGCCCTAAGCCAGATCCCTGTGAAAATTCATCCAGCTTTTCAAAACGTTCAAATATCTTTTCCTGTTTATCCAAAGGAATCCCCGGCCCTGTATCGGTAACAGTGAAACGAACGATACGGGCCTCTTCATCTACAAATAAGGACAAGTTGATCTCGCCTTCTTTCGTAAACTTGACAGCGTTATCCAATAAGCGTGATATCAGCTGGCTTAGTTGTTGAGATGCGGTCATTATCGTAAAAGAACCTACAGAAGTATCGAATGTTAACTTTATATCTGAAGACAAATAATAACGGATATTACTCAAAGCCTCCCTGCAGCATCCTACCAACTCACAAGGTTCGATAGCCAGCTTGACCGTTCCGGCTTCCAGACGCGAAAGATCCAGCACATCATTTACGAGGTTGAGCAAAAGGTTTGTATTTTTACTGATAAGATTGACAAATCCGACCTTTTCTTCTTCTTCCGTTACAGGATCTGACAACAAGCAGGAAAATCCGACAATTGCGTTCAACGGAGTACGTATCTCATGGCTGATATTTGCTATGAACGCATTTTTCAATTGATTGGCTATCTCTGCATTCTTTTTCTCCTGATTCAGATTCTCTCTCGATATAATCAATGAATTGCGTTCCACGATCAAAGCATCCTTCAACTTCTGAATACGACGGTAATACAAAAATAAAACGATGAACAGAATCAGAAGAACCAAAGAAATAAGAATCACACAGGCTGAAAGACGCTGCTTCTCTTCTACCTGTATTTTGTTTATCTGCAGTTCTTTCTCACGGACATTCTGTTCATTGATGTCATACGCAAGCCTTAAGTTATTGATCTGCCGTATCAGCGACTCATTATTATCTTTCTCTGTGATTTGGTATATCTGATTATATACGTCCAACGCTTCTTCAAATCTTCCCGTTTCAGATAAAATATTTACTTTAAGTTTCATTACTTCAAATTCGGGGTTATCAGCTAAAATGAAATCTATTAAAGCAAGTGCTTCATCATATTTTTTCAATTTCTTATAATAAAAAGCTTTTGTATATAGGAAATAGTAGACTGAGTAATCTTCATGAGGAAACATTCCTTCTTTATAAAAAGAAGATGCTATAGCCAATTCTTTTTCTGCCTCCTCCAGTTTATCCTGATGTAAGTATAGATTCACCTGAAAAGAAGACATTAACCACTCATACCAGTTTATTTCGTAAACGATATTCTTTTTCTTATTTTCTTCATCCCTCCAACTCAGAACCTGCTCATATTTGGCCAAATATTCTTTTGCTTCATCTATATTCCCTAAACATAAATTCAAATCGATCAGATAAGATAAAACTCTCAACTGATAGCCCGGATATTCACCCAATTTTTCCAATCCGGACAATACATCCCGGAAAGCGACAAGGGCAGCACTATCCCGGCGGCTGTACAAATAAATCAATCCAAGAATATCCGAACTACAGATCATCCCATAAACATGGTCATTTTTGTGAGCTTTATCATATAAAGATATTGCGTCGGCAATAACCTGCTCATACTGGCCGCTCTCCAACATCATATTCGCCTTATTCAGGTGGGCATCATAAGAGATATCCGGATTTATTTTTTTCTCTTCAACCAATGAGTCTATATGGTCTACCCAATAATTATAACGATCCGTCATTCCATGATTATGACAATAGATCATCAACTCCGAGAGCGCCTTAAAACTAAACGTCAGGGAGTCTGCCTGAAAGCTTTCGGATAACAAAGCCTCGATATAAACAATGACCTCAGGCTGGTCGTAATATTTATTTATATAGTTTTCAAGCTCTGTCAGCGTTTTTGCAGAACCAGCTACCGAGCGTGTATTTTGTAAACGCAAATCGTCCTCCGATCCTTCCTCCTCTATCACAGCAAATGCGGTTTGAGAAAAAAACATCAATAAGAATATTATATATGTACAGGAACTTCTCATAATCTATACTTTATTGATTTCGGGAACATCGAACGGATGAATGAAAACAAAACGCGCTCCATCAGTATAAGCCGAATCAATATAAACAGAGCCACCCAGTTGCTCGGCAATCATTTTACAAATAGCAAGCCCCAAACCGGCTCCCTGAACATAATCATCCAGTTTTTCAAAGCGTCCGAAAACTTTCTCCTGCTTATCCGGTGGAATGCCGCAACCGGTATCGGTCACTTCAACCCGCACCTGTCGTTGTTCTTCATCTATATAGACTGCCAAATCAATTTTCCCCTGATGGGTAAACTTGGCCGCATTCGTTAAAAGATTCAGTAACATTTGCTGGAAGCGAACAGGGTCTGTATTCAAAACAAATGACTCATCCTGCATCGACAAAGTAAGACTTACCCCCTGCTCGACCCTGTGCAACACACTATCTATGGCATCTTTACAAATGGAGTATAACCTGCAAGGCTTCAAAGACACGACCAAATTACCGGACTCCATATGTGAAAGATCCAACACATCATTTATCAGATTCAATAACAAATCGGAATTATTCTGGATGATCGATGAATATCCTCTCCTTTCGTCTTCATCACAATCCGGGTCGATAACCAAAGAGGAAAAACCGACTATCGCATTTAACGGCGTGCGTATCTCATGGCTTATATTAGCCATAAAAGCACTTTTCATATGACTGGCATTTTCAGCCTTTACTTTCGCTTTAAATAAATCGTTCTGGGATTCTATCAATAATTGCTTCTCATCCAGCAATTCGTTCTTCAACCGGCGGGAACGTCTTAAGAACTGGAGTAAAATAATAATAAGTATCACCAAAAGTATTAACACACAGCAGGAAATAACGAACAACCGCTGATTCTGCCTCACTTTCAGATGACTGATTTGAAGTTCTTTATCCTGAATATCTTTATCGTTCACATTATGCAGGGTACGGAGTTGTTCCACCTGTCTGATAAAAGCTTTGTCATTCCTTTCATCAACACCCTGAAGATATTTTTTATACAAACCGACCGCTTCTTCATGCCTGCCTAAATGAGATAAAATATCTATTTTCTGACGGATCACATTGGGGTCGTCATGTTGGGAAAGAATAGAATCGACCGCAGCCAAAGCTAAGGAATATGCACCGTTCTCACAATGGAAATAAGCCAGTTCATTAAAATAGGATAAAACGGCAATATTGAACTTTCCTGCACGCTCTATCTGACTTCCATACTCCACCATCTGTTCTAAGCTTTGTCTGGCCTTTTGCATCTCCCCCTTCTTTAAAAACAGATCCACATTAAAAGCATACGACATCCAACGATGCCAGTTAGAACGATTGACTATCTGATTTTTTCTATTTATCTCATCCTGCAGATCCAAACTGATCTCATATTTATCCAAAGCCTCCCGTGCCTCCTCCAATCGATTGGAGGATAATGCGGTTCTTATCATATTGGAAAGAATATAAATACGGTACTGCAAATCCCCATTCGATTCTTCCAATAAGCGCAAAGCTTCTTGGAAGAAAGAGAAAGCCAGACTATCCTGCTGGCTTGTCTGGTAAATGATTCCTAATGTTTCGGAACTACAGATTTGTCCATATACCTGCCTGCTCGCTTTTGCCTTGTTCTGCATTCTGACAGCTTCATCGACCGATAACTCTCCATCCCCCTGATATAAAAACTGCTTGCTTACAAAACTATGAACATCATAATATACATCAGGATTATCCTTTCTTTTCAAAATCAGAGAATCGATATAATGCGCCCACAACTGCAGACTATCCATATCCGGAATGTTATAATAATAACGGGATAAATTCGATAAAGCATCGTAAACCATAGAGATAGAATCGACCGACGACGCCTTATCCAACATCGCTGTAAGATATTGAACTTCTACTGCTTTATCACGATTCATTGCCGCCAGTTCTTTCAGAGCCTTTAACACGCTTGCCGGATCACGATCTTCATGCAGGATGTTTATCAAACTATCCGATTTATGGCTATCCTTCCCATATAGCTGCATAAATAGCATCAAAAACAATAACGGAAATATATAAATTCTTTCCTTTTTCATTTGGAATTCAAGACCTTATTAATAGTCGCAAAGATATGAGATAATTTCAAATATTGATGATTTTCAGAAAGAATACGCAATAAGATGATAACAAAATTCTACTTATCTATTTTTTGTGGAAGATACTCTTTTTGAATATTGTTCATACTGTTCCAAATACTGTAACGTGCCTCCGGGTTGATAGCCTCCAGGCGTGCCAGGACCTCTTTCATATCCGAACGGCTGGACTCCGATTCATACGGGCAGTTTTTGATCTGTTTGCGATATCCCCTCCATCCCGCTATACGGATCAGCTCTTTCTCTTCGACCAGGCACATCGGACGGATGATCTCCATGGCGAATTTATCCATCTTCAAACGCGGAGGCATCGTCCCGATCGCCCCCTGATGTGTCATATTCATCAGCAATGTTTCAAGAATATCATCCTGATGGTGTCCCAAAGCTATCTTGTTGCAGTTCTGTTTTTTCGCAATATCGAACAAAGCCTTCCGGCGTGTCCAGGAACAAAGGAAACAAGGCGATTTACGCGTATCGGTAGAAGCGTCGAAACTTGTTTCATGAATGATAAAAGGCAATCCATGTTCGTCGGCACAGCTTTTCAGATATTCCAAATCCGAACTGTAAGGGATGTTGGTCATTACAATATGTGCGACAACCACTTCGAAGCGGGGATGATATATTTTGGAACGCCGTCCCAGCAGATCGACAAGGGCTAAAGAGTCCTTTCCACCCGACAATCCGATCAGGATACGGTCGCCGTCAGCAATCAGGCCATATTCATAAATAGCCTTTTTCACCTTCTCTTCTACTTTCCGGAACAGGAGCTCTTCTACTGTCAATTTTGCCATATCTATTCTTAAATCGGGCACAAAAATAGATATTTATCCAATGAATTGTATGCTTAACTAAAAATATTATTATCTTTGAATCAGTATAATTATATTATAATAAGAGACATGAGCCGGTTATCTAAGAAACTGTTTTACACAATTGGAATTACATTACTTTGCTGCAGCCTGCAGGCACAGAGCCTGGACCAGGCAAAAAAACTATACAACGAAGGTCAATACGCCGAGGCTAAACCTGCCTTTGAGAAACTGGTGAAGCAAGCTCCCAGCAACTCTTCCTATAACCTTTGGTACGGTGTTTGCTGCTATGAGACCGGAGATATCGCCGGTGCGGAAAAACATTTGAAAGTTGCAGTGAAACGCAAAGTACAGGATGCTTACCGCTACCTGGCAGACGTTTATTATCAAACCTACCGCTTTGATGAAGCTGCCGAAATGCTGGAAGAATACATCGACCTGCTGACAAAGAAGAAACAGGATACGCAGGCTTTTGAAACCAAACTCAACCTGGCAGAGAACGCTCACCGGATGATGGAAAAAACGGAAGATGTGCAGATTATAGACAGCATCGTTGTCGACAAAGATGATTTCCTGGCAGCCTATACATTAAGCGAAGAAAGCGGAACACTGGTTTCTTTTAAAGACTTCTTCCAGACAAACGAACCTGTCGCTTCTTCTGTTTATATGAATCAGAAAGGTGACAAGATTTATTATGCCCATGCTACGGATAACGACCGTTATTGTCTTTTCACCCAATCCAAACTGATGGACAAATGGGGAGATGAAAAACAGTTACCCATGAATATCAACAGCAAAGAAGACGATAACTATCCTTTTGTCTTGTCGGATGGCGTTACGATCTATTATGCATCCAAAGGAAACGGATCGTTGGGAGGATATGACTTGTTCGTAACCCGTTATAACATCAATTCGGACACTTACCTGGCTCCGGAACAGTTGAGTATGCCTTTCAACTCACCGTTCAACGACTACATGATGGTGTATGACGAGACAAAAGAATTGGGATGGTTCGTTTCAGACCGCTTCCAACCGGAAGACAAAGTTTGTGTCTACCTGTTCATCCCGAACAACGAACACAGCCGTGTAGAAAGTGAAGACATCGAGATGAAGCGCGCCCGTGCCGCCATCACTTCCATACAGGATTCATGGAAACCGGGAAGCGATTACAGTAACCTGGTAGAACTGGCCCATAAGGAGATCCCTTACGGTGAAGTGAAGATCGAGAAAGATTTCGAATTCGTGATAAACAACAGCCTGGTTTACTACAAACTGGATGAGATCAAGAGTCCGGAAGCCAAAAGTTACTACGGCAAAGTTGTTGCACTGAACAAACAAATAAAAGAACTGAATGAAAAGCTGGCAGACCTCAGAGCCTCCTATTCTTCCGGGAATAGTGCTAAAAAGGAACAGCTGAAACCGTCCATTCTGGAAGCGGAAGAACAATTGAACAGCTTGCTCGATCAGCCGGAAGAATTGGAAAAGAAAGCTCGTAACATCGAAATTAATTATTTAAAAAGTAACAGATAGAACACGCAACTATTATGATCTGGGAAATAACCATTATTGTCTTCTTAATGCTGGTAGCCATCGTGCTTATCTTGCTGGAAATATTTCTTCTGCCGGGGATAACGATCGCCGGTGTCGGAGGATTCCTTTTCGCTGCAGCAGGTGTGATTTACGCCTATACTGTCGGTGAAATGGCGGGACATATCACCTTGTTCCTGTCGTTAACCGCTTTTGCCGCAGCTTTTGTGTGGTTATTACGCGCCAGGTCGTTCAACAAGGTTGCCCTGAAAACAGATGTCGACTCCAAACTGACGTCGAGCCGTGACCTGGGTATCGAACCGGGCGATGAAGGCATCACCCTCTCCCGCCTTGCCCCTATCGGGAAAGCGCGTATCAAAGGTATTACGGTCGAAGCCAAGTCGTTGGACGAGTTGATAGATGAAAATACACCGATCGAAGTGCTGCGCGTAGACGGCTACAACGTATTGGTAAAGAGAAAAGAACAAACAGATATTCACGCTTAATTTAATTTATATGGAAGAATTGAACTATTTGCCTTTTATCCTACTGGGTGCAGCGGTATTGCTGCTGGCAATTTTCTTTTACTATGTGCCGTTCCTGCTATGGATCTCGGCCAAGGTTTCGGGTGTAAACATTTCGTTGATACAGCTATTTCTGATGCGTATCCGTAATGTTCCTCCTTATGTTATCGCCCGTGCCATGATTGAAGCGCATAAAGCCGGTTTGAAAACTCTGACCCGTGATGAACTGGAAGCGCATTACCTGGCTGGCGGACATGTCGAGAAAGTGGTTCACGCACTGGTTTCAGCCTCTAAGGCTAATATAGATCTGCCATTCCAGATGGCTACCGCTATCGACCTTGCCGGTCGTGACGTATTCGAAGCCGTTCAGATGTCGGTTAATCCGAAAGTGATCGACACGCCTCCGGTGACCGCTGTTGCGAAAGACGGTATCCAGTTGATAGCTAAAGCCCGTGTTACCGTTCGCGCCAATATCAAACAGTTGGTGGGTGGCGCCGGTGAAGAAACGATCCTGGCCCGTGTCGGTGAAGGTATCGTATCGTCTATCGGTTCTTCCGAAAGCCATAAAACAGTATTGGAGAATCCTGATTCGATCTCTAAGCTGGTGCTTCGTAAAGGATTAGATGCGGGTACAGCTTTTGAAATCCTGTCCATTGATATTGCGGATATCGACATAGGTAAGAATATCGGTGCATTCCTTCAGATGGACCAGGCACAGGCTGATAAGAATATCGCCCAGGCTAAGGCCGAAGAACGCCGTGCAATGGCAGTTGCCCTGGAACAGGAAATGAAAGCAAAAGCCCAGGAAGCCCGTGCGAAGGTGATCGAAGCGGAAGCGGAAGTTCCGAAAGCAATGGCAGAAGCTTTCCGTTCAGGGAATCTGGGTATCATGGATTATTATAAAATGAAGAACATCGATGCGGACACTTCTATGCGCGAAGCCATAGCAAAGCCCGTTAATGCACCTTCAAAACCGCTTAAAGACTAAAAAGATGAGAGTTATTCCCGAATCCGAATTAATTATAAATGCAGATGGAAGCGCTTTCCATCTGCATCTTAAGCCGGAACAGCTGGCAGACAAAGTGATCCTGGTCGGTGATCCTGACAGGGTTTCAACCGTTGCTTCTTACTTCGACACGCAGGAGTGCGAGGTTTCCAGCCGGGAGTTTCATACTATCACAGGGACTTATAAAGGGAAACGTCTTACCGTTGTTTCCCATGGTATCGGTACGGACAATATAGATATTGTTCTGAATGAACTGGATGCACTGGCAAACATCGACTTTGCAACCCGAACAGTAAAACCGGCATTCAAACAATTGACGTTGGTACGTGTAGGAACGTCGGGAGGTCTTCAGCCATTCGTTCCTGTCGGTACTTATGTTGCTGCGGAGAAATCCATCGGTTTTGATGGGGTTATTTATTTCTATGCAGATACCGAACGTGTCAGGGATACGGCTTTTGAAGCAGCGTTGAAAGAACAACTAGACTGGAAACTTTCCGGTCTTTCACCTTATGTCGTCTCAGCCGACCATTCTCTGATAGAACAGATCACAGGGAACGATATTATCCGTGGCGTCACGATTGCAGCAAACGGCTTTTACGGTCCGCAGGGACGCGAATTGCGTCTGCCTCTTGCTGATCCGAAATTGAATGAAAAGATCGAAGCATTCAATTACAACGGACGGCAAATTACCAATTTTGAAATGGAAAGTTCATCTCTGGCCGGTCTCGCCGCCCTGATGGGACACCGCGCTATGACAGTCTGCTGTATCATTGCAGGCCGCGTAGACAAGAATATGAACACAAACTATAAAGGTTCTTTAACCAGACTGATAGAAACTGTACTGGACAGAATATAAATAATGTGGCAATTGCCACATTATTTAATTAGAAACGCCTGCTCTCTCTTTAAATATCTTTAATTGACGCTTTTCTCATATTTCATAAGTTTCTACCATTTGGGAATCTCCAGATTATCTTTATTGGGTAAAGATGGAAATTTAGCATGCGGCTCTGCCTGATACCAAAAAGAAGTGGAAGAAATATCCGATTTTTGGTTATTGTAGCGTCCGTCATGTCTCCAACCCAAATCTTGTATTGTTACTTTCAAATCTTTATCAAACCGGATCGGGTCCAGAATATGCCAGCGATAAAGTCCAAAAGCCGTAACCGCACGATATAAGCCATCAGGCCGGATTACCTGGTGCATCCCGGCATAAGGAGTCGTAAATTCCTGATATTGATGCGTCTTAGGATTTTCAAAATTATATGATCCGCAAAAATAATCTTCCGTCCCCGTTCCACAAATCGTCGGATTATTCTTATCTCCATCCATATAAAATTTAATCTCACCCTCTCCCCACCAACAATTATCATTTACACGCCACGCCAGATAAGTTCCAACATATTGTCCTTTCCCTTTCACTCCGTCCAACAAAGTATGCAACGAGCCTTCCGTGGGATTTGAACGACGAAATTGAGCATGAAAGTAAGCTTCATCTTCAGGCACATCTGTCAAAGTGTAGTTTATCTGATAATACAATCTCATCTCATCACGATTATTGATATTCTCCAAAGTAATCCGTGCTTTCTTTCTAAAAGGCATTTTCCAATAACAATTAAAGGCACTTCCCGGATTTACACATACAGCTAAAGATGATAGTTGTGCATATTCACTATAAGCGCTACAGAAAAAATCACCTACCGGACATTCTACAGAAGGTTCCGTCTCATCATCCCAATACATCCTGATAATGGAAAAGCGCCAGTTTCCTGTCGGGGTCATCCAAATCTGCTGAATGGCTCCTGAACCTTCAATCTCAGCTATAGTTATCGTTTCTCCCGGTTTTACTATAATAAAAGGATTTACTTTCCATCCTTTACCTAAATCCTTAGAAGCAGCCCAGGCATTCGCTTTATTAATAATATCTTTATCTTTCAAAGGATCGGCGGTAGCTCCATTACCCTTTGCTCCTGTATAATTCTCAGGGCTTATGGAACGAGTCTTCGCATTTGATAATCTGGATAAATTTCCCATATTCATATCTAATCCGTTGAAAGAATAGTTCTGTGCATGGACAGCACACGTCAGCATAAACAAAACATAAGATAAAACACCTAATTTTCTCATTTTCGTAGTATTTAAATTATTGATATCTCAAAGTTTATGACCTTTCAAGGCAAAAAATCAAACAAATAACATAAAAAAACGATTCCCTGTCTTTTCAATATAGCAAATATAACAAATAAAACGTTTAAGTATAAGCCAATCGTTATAAATCAAGAAACAGCCTATTCTATCATATATTTAAAATAAAAATTAAGAGAAAGCAACTAAATCACGAATCATATTGTTTCATAAAAAAAGAATATCATGGAAAGGGAGAAAACAATAATTAATTCGTTGGAATGGGGTAAAGAGATTTCCAACCGGGAAGAGAAAGAAAAGGTCGCCGAAAAGATTGCCTCTATGGTAACTGACAATGATATTATCGGTGTAGGCTCAGGTTCGACTGCTTATCTGGCCCTGTTAAAGATTGCCGAACGTATCCGGAACGAACAACTCCATATCCGGGCAATTCCGACTTCCCAGGAGATAAAGATGGCCTGCGCCAAACTCGGCATACCTCTAACAAGTCTCCTTGAACATAAACCCAACTGGACTTTTGACGGGGCAGACGAAATAGACTTCAGCCATAATATGATAAAGGGACGTGGCGGTGCCATGTTCAAAGAGAAGCTGCTGATCAGTTCCAGTCCGCGGACATTTATTATAGCAGACTCTTCCAAGATGGTCTCGAAACTAGGCTCCCGCTTCCCGGTTCCGGTTGAGATATTTCCGGATGCACTGGTCCATGTAGACCAGGCTTTACAGTCATTAAGCCCTGTAGAAATAAAACTCCGGATGGCACAAGGCAAAGACGGTCCGGTCATCACAGAAAATGGAAACCTGATACTCGATGTCCGCTTCGACAATATCCCGGATAACCTGGAAAATGCCATCAAATCTATTACGGGTGTGATAGAAAGCGGACTTTTCATGCATTATGAAGTTCTGATATTGAGTAGCGAGGAACTATAAGCCAGGTGATCACCTTTTATTATTTACCTCGATGAACTCTTTCGGAGTACAGCCATTCTTTTTCAGAAAAGCCCGGTAAAAGCTCGTGCGGTTAGAAAAGCCTGATTTGAAGACAATCTCCTGAATGGTAAATTTGGATTTCAACAGTAAGTTTTCTGCTACTGCAAGTCTTCCGTCATATATAATTTCCTGCAGACCTTTATCAGTCACCTCTTTTAATTTACGATACAGGCTACGCACGCTCATCCCTAATTCACTAGCGATAAAATCAGGAGACAGATTCTCGTTTTGTATGTTTTTATTGATAATTGCATGTATTTTCTTTAAAAACTTTCGGTCTTCCGTATGTTGCAGTTTGCCCATATCCAACTCATAAGCGCTTAACGGAGAAGCAAAGTAATCTTTCAAATCTTCTTTACGGTTCAGATGGCTTCTTATTGTCGTTTTAAGATATTCGCTGTCAAAAGGCTTTGTGATATAGAACTCAGCTCCCGCTTGAATCGCTTCTGTCTGTGTCTCAATATCATGTACGGCAGAGATTATGATCAAAGGGATATGAGAGGTACTTTTATCCGATTTCAACAAGGCAGCCAGCGTAATTCCGTCAATTTCTTCCATCATTATATCACATAATATGATATCAGTATGATTTTTAGACAGGAGATCAATCGCCTTAGAAGAGCTGTTTATCGGTAATACATTAAAATCAGAAGACAGGAGATCACATATATACCAAAGCATTTCCGGATCATCATCGATTACAGTGACAGTAGGCCGGTCCTCTATATATTTGTATTTTATCGAAGGTAAAACAAATTCGGGAATAAGAAAGTTACTGACCGTACCTATCCCATTATCTTTTTCAGTTTTAGTAATTTGCAACGGAGGCAAATCAACTGTAAAAGTCGTTGTTTCACCGGGAATGCTCCGGGCATTAATCTTTCCCGAGAGAAGTTTCACCATACTGGCTGTAATGGCCAATCCCAATCCATTCCGCCTCCACCCTTTTTGCTTCCCATAGTTATCCAGAATCGTAAACCGGTTAAAGATATGCCCGATGTCCTCTTCGCTGATGCCTTTCCCTTTGTTTATTACTAAGATCCTGAGATTTCCGTTTTTTGTAGAAATATCGACTGTTACCGGTTCCTCATTACTATATTTTACGGCATTTGATACCAGGTTAATCAGAATCGTAGTCAGAAATCTCTCATCGGAATTCCAAAAGAGATTAGGTTCATACTGCCTTATCACACTTATTTCCGAGCCTGATGTGTTAACCTTAAAGGCCTCGATCACCCGGTCTGTAATCTCTGAAACATTCAGGCCAGTTACCTCTGCCTGTTTATAGCCTGATTCCATCTGCTTAAAATCCATCAAATCACTGATCAACGAATTCATACGCTTTGCATTCCGGTTAATGACATGAACGTATTTTATTGCCTGAGGACTTACATTCTTTTGTTCCAGGAGCAGTTTACAGGGTCCAGAAATAAGTGTCAGAGGTGTACTGAACTCATGGGCGATATCTGTAAAAAAGTCAAGCTTGGACTCATATAAGCGTTCTTTCAGTTCGGCTTCAGCCTTTGCTGTATTTACTTTTTTCAGTTCCAGGATCAGAGACTCGAATTTCCTCTTATTATATTCGGCCCGTATAAGTGTATAATAAAACAACAGGATGGGAAGACATGCTATCACGGAAACCAGGTAATTCATGAAATAATCCGGTACATCTAACAGTCGATACGTATAGAAAACATAAACGATTATGCCTAACACGAAATAGAATGTCCACAAAAGATACTCTTTCAAAAGACCGTTATAAAACTTATCATAATATATTTCTTTCTCTATATAGGCATGCATCCGCCAGTTTCCATAATATAATATAGGAATAGCAACGATCAGTTCCTTCAAGTGTTGAACCGAGATCATCTCCAGCTTGTTCAATGAGAAGCCGATCACCCAATGTATCGACTGCTGGCAGATAACAGCCAAAAGAATCGGCAAAATCCATTTCCGTATATCAGGCATAAAGTAGAGTATCATATTTTCTACAAATGTATATAAATATCAGACTATAAAATGTAACGGAGAGTGACATTTATGTTACCATTTGCGCCAAAGCATATATCATAAATGCTCCTGCTTTTTTTATGTCAAAGACTTAAATACATTTGCACCGTAATTAATATTCAATCATTTCATTTAATAAGCAAAAGTCAACAGAGCCATGAAAACTTTAATAAAGAACTTTTTCAGTGTATTACGCCGTTTCAAGATGGCGACTATACTCAATATATTAGGGTTATCGATAGCCTTTACCGCTTTTATGATCATTTTGATGCAGTTGGATTATGACTGGAGTTTCGACAAGTCTCACAGAAAAGCCGATTGCATCTACCGTGTGGAAAGAACGTTTGGCGACGGAGTAACCATTCCTACGAACCGTCCGCTGGCGGATATCTTTTTTCAATCATCCCCACATATTAAAGCAGGTGCATTGGTTTCTCCCTGGCTAAAGGAAATCTATTTTACCATCGACAAGAATGGAGAAAAGGTCAGTTATCTGGAACCAATGATCAGAGTTTATCCCGAGTACACCGACGTTTTCGAGTTCGATATGGTTGAAGGATCTGCAAATGCTTTGTCACAACCGGAGCATGTATTAATACCGCAAAGTATAGCGAATAAATTGTTCGGAAACGAATCCGCTCTAAACAGGCAATTACAAGCTAACGACATTAATTATACTATTGGCGGAGTATACAAAGATTTCCCATCCAATACAGTGGTGACGAACAATATTTATTTTCCTATACCCAAAGATGAAAATGCGCATGAATGGAACAATAACAACTATGAGTTATACATAAGGGTGGATGCCCCGGAAAACAGTGAGGACCTGGTAGAAAACTTTAAAAAGAATTTCGACACATCCACGCTGGGCGACGATTATATCTGGATCAGTTCCGTCGGATTACGGTTAACACCTCTCAGAAAGATTCACTTTACAACAGACACGACATACGATACCACACCTAAAGCGAGCAAGAATACACTGGCGGTTTTATTTGCCATAGCAATCATCATTATCGTTATTGCCGCAATAAATTTCACCAACTTCACCATGGCCTTAACACCTGCGCGTATCAAAAATATCAACACGCGGAAAGTACTAGGTGCCGAAGAAAGCACATTACGCCTATCGTTATTGACGGAGGCTGTTTCCGTTAGCATCGTTTCTTATTTGTTGTCTTTGATTTGGATACATATTTTGTCGTTCACATCCGTAACTACATTATTGGATGCCGACTTATCATTGAGCGCACACTTCCCTTTATTGGGAGTTACTGCTCTGATAGCCGTTTGTACAGGTACTCTTGCCGGGGTATATCCATCGTTTTATGTTACCTCGTTCCCGCCTGCACTCGTGTTGAAAGGGAGTTTCGGGCTGTCGCCCAAAGGGAGGAAGCTACGCAATGCACTTATCAGTGTACAGTTTATCACATCATTCGCTTTAATTATCACGACTTTGTTCATGTATCTGCAAAACCATTATATGATGAATACTCCGTTAGGGTATGAAAAAGGCGAATTAATCGTGATGGATCTGAATAATACGGTACAGAAAAGCCGTGAAGCCTTTACAAACCAATTAAAAACATTCTCAGGTATAGAAAACGTAACCTATGCAGAAGTGTTATTATCCAGTTCCGACCAATACATGAGCTGGATGCGTAAATACAAAAATAAGGATATCGGATTTCAATGCTTGCCAGTCGATGTGTCATTTCTAAAAGTGATGGGTATTGATGTTCCGGAAGGACGTGACTTCAGGGAAGAAGACAAGAACACGGTAAACGGAGTTTATATATTCAATGAAAAAGCCCGCGGACAATACGAGTTGGAGATTGGTGAAAAAGTGGAGAACGGAGAAATCGTAGGGTTTATTCCCGACATCAAGTTCGCCTCTCTTCGCTCGGAAATAGCGCCGATGGCTTTTTATATCTGGGGGACAGATAATTGGGGTATAACACCACTATATGCTTATATCAAAGTAAAAAGCGGTGCAAACCTGAAGGAATCTATGGAACATATAAAAAAAACCGCTCAATCCTTCGATCCGGCCTATCCTTTTAATATTCGTTTTTTCAACGAAGTATTAAACCGGCTTTACGAGAAAGAACAAAAGACAACCACTTTAATAACTCTTTTCAGTATGCTGGCAATCTTTATATCCATTGTCGGCGTATTCGGTTTAGTTGTTTTCGACAGCGAATATCGCCGTAAAGAGATAGGAGTAAGAAAGGTGCTAGGCTCCAACACATTGCAGATAATAATCATGTTTAACAAAACTTATCTGCACATCCTTTGCCTCTGTTTTATCCTGGCTGTTCCTATTGCTTATCATGTAGTTGTCCGCTGGCTGGATAACTTTGCCTATAAAACACCGATGTACTGGTGGGTGTTTCTCATCGCATTCGCTATAGTATCGGTGATTACAGTCATTACCGTAACATTTCAAAATTATTGGGTAGCGAATGAAAATCCGGTGAAAAGTTTGAAAACAGACTAACACTGCCGTTTGATCTCTCTGACCATTTTGTAAAAAAGAAAACCTCTTGCTGACGAACGGTTCGAAAAGCAAGAGGCTTTCTTCATCTATATAAAGGATGAATTACTTCATAAATCCCTGGTCTTTCAGTACTTTCAATAGTACTTCAGAGAAATATTCATTATTCTTCTTCGTATAGCGGACATCTGTGAATACCTGTGCCAGCGTCTCTTTGTTATTCTCTTTTACAAATTGCTTATTGACTTCAAGCGCTTCCTTTTCACCATACAATTCATCGATCGATTCCGGAGTATAATCCACATAAGTCTCCTGATGAACCACTGCGGCCAGAGGTAGGCGTTCCACCTGTTCCGGTAGCGGCAGAGCCGGATAACCGACCGTCACCGTAACAATAGGGACAACTAAACGGGGCAGTGACAAAGCCTCGATGATTTTATCGGCATTATAAGCCGTAGTTCCCAGATAACAGATCCCCAGCCCCTTTTCTTCTGCGGCATCACAAAAAGCCTGGGCAAATAACATCGCATCGATAGTCGAAGCAATAAAAGTCTGCAGATTATCAAATCCAGCCTCAGCCTTACGCTGTTCAGCCCACTTGACAAAACGGTTGGCATCTGCACAGAAAGTCAGCACAACCGGAGCAGTCCTGATCATCGGCTGGTTGAAGTGAGCCGGAGACAGTTTCTCTTTATTTGCCTTGTCGCGGGTAACAACTACACTGTACAACTGCATATTACCGGTGTTAGACGCACGGGCTGCCACTTCCAGTAATTCATTCAACAATTGCCCGGGAATATCCTGCTCTGTATATTTGCGGATAGTCCTGCGATTTTTCAATCTATCTATCATATCTATATTTGTATAAGAAGTCTATCAATAACAAAGTCCCAGTAACCAGATCGGAAGTTTATTGTTCTGACTTTTCGGTTGGCCGTAAATAGCGGCATAGGCATTTTCCACCTCTTTGATCCGCTCATAATCCATCAAAGGATCACCCACCATAAATGTATATTTGTCATTTACCAGAAAGTCATTGTTCCCGAGCAACTCCACCGTTGCAAAGTTCGATAGCTGGTCGACAAAGAAAGTTTCTCCCAGCACAACACGGTCATTCACGTCCTCTTCAAAGGCCATCAATAAATTCGTATTACCTAAATAAGTTTTCTGATAACGATGGTTTGCACTCTTATTCGACTGGTAGAATCTCAAACAAACCGCATCTTTCAGATAATCCAAATACCGTTTTACATCCGTTGCCTCCAACTTCAACTGTGTTGCCAGATCCGCGATATCGGACACATTGGGAATCTGCCCCGAAACCAGCATCATTAACCTCTTGATCTCATTCAATACCTGGTAGCCGACAGGGTAAATGGCAGGCAAATCTATTTCAATCGTATCCCTCACCCGGTCCTGTAAACGGTACGGATAAGCATCAGGATCATCCCAATAAAACGGATATTCGCCATGTTCCAGATAGTTACGGAAAATAGGAGCTACAACAATCTGGTCATTCACATTCCTCGCGACCTCCGCATGGTTCTCCAGCAAATCGTCCAACGAGATCGGAGGCAAATCCAATACGCACTCGTATGAAAGATATTCCCTGAATGACATCGTACCCAATATATGGCAAGACACTTGGTTCTTAAACCCTCTCATTACTTTCGAGACCGGAAGTAATGAAGATGTAGCGAAAACGATATGCAGATCCGGACAACGATCCAGTAATTTTCTGGTCTCACTCATCCAGTCGGAATAACGGTGCACGCTATCCAGAAACAGATGCGTACCTCCCTCTTTATAGAACTGCATAGCCACGTTGACCATCTTTTCCCGTTGAAAAAGAATACTATCCAGATCCAGATATAAAGCTTTGTCGGAATCATCAAAAGCCAACTTGATCCGTTGCAGTAATAAGGTTGTTTTCCCGACACCTTGCGAACCAAAAATTCCAATCAGACGATCATCCCACTGTATCTGTTTATAAAGATATCGCTGAAAATTGCATCTTATCCCTTTCAGCAATTGCTGATGGTTTACCCGGTATATGTCCATAAACTAAACTATTTGATACAAATGTAATACTTTATGACAATAATCACGTAAATTTGCATGACAAAAACCAATAAGAGAATGGACAAATCGAAAGTTTACTTTACAAACCTGCGCACAACACCTTCCAGCAATTTACTGGATAAAATGGAACGTCTTGTTAAACGTGCAGGCATTGCAAACATTGATTTTAAGAATCAATTCACAGCGATTAAAATTCATTTCGGAGAGCCGGGAAACCTGGCTTATATCCGTCCTAATTATGCAGCCCGTATGGCTACGTTGCTTCGTTCTTTGGGAGCAAAGCCTTTTCTTACTGATTGTAACACTTTGTATTCCGGACGTCGTTCCAATGCTGTAGACCATCTGGAAAGTGCGATGGAAAATGGCTTCAACCCTATTTCCGCCAAATGTGAAGTGATCATTGCCGACGGTCTGAAAGGTACCGACTACCGGGAAATCGACATAAACGGAGAATACTGCAAAGCACCGAAGATCGGTTCAGCCATTGCAGATGCCGATATTATACTGACAATGAATCATTTCAAAGGTCATGAGCAGACAGGCTTCGGCGGCGCATTGAAAAACCTGGGCATGGGTTGTGCCAGTGTCGGAGGAAAACTGGAACTGCATTCGGCTTCACAGCCGGTAGTCGACCGTGATAATTGTAAAAGCTGTAATATCTGCGTGAAACATTGCGCACATGACGCGATTCACCTGGATACAGACAAAATAGCCACTATCGACTATGATAAATGCGTTGGTTGCGGACAATGTGTGGCTCTTTGCCAGTACGATGCAGCCGTTATGGGTGAAGGCGATACATCCAAACGCCTCAACTATAAAATCGCAGAATATTCAAAGGCCGTATTACTCGACAAGCCTAATTTCCATATCAGCTTTATTATGAATGTCTCACCAGAATGCGATTGCTGGAATCATAATGATGCAGCCATTGTTCCAGACCTTGGCATTGCAGCGTCTTTCGACCCGGTCGCTTTGGACAAGGCATGTGCCGATATGGTAATCAACGCTCCGCTGATCGGAGGCAACAAACTGGCCGAAGCTCATCCACACGAACATCTGGAAGGGGAAGATAAATTCCATCTGATCCATCCGGATACCAACTGGCAGGCAGGTCTGGAGCATGCCGAAAAGATCGGATTGGGAACCCAGGAATATGAACTAATAACCGTATAAGTACACATTCATTTATGATCAATCAGGATACTATCTGTGCCGTATCGACAGCCCCCGGAGCCGGAGGCGTAGCTGTCATCCGTGTATCCGGCACTGACGCCATAACAATTTGTGACACTATCTTCGCTCCCAAGACCGAAGGGAAGAATCTTCAGAGTCAGAAGGCTTATACCTTACGCTACGGTAGTATCCGCCGCGGGGAAGAGTTGATCGACGATGTACTTGTCGCCCTCTTCCGCGCCCCTCATTCGTTTACAGGAGAAGACACCGTCGAGATCACTTGCCACGGTTCGGTTTACATCCAGCAACAGATCCTTCAGTTACTGATCGAAAAGGGATGTCGTTCTGCCCTTCCCGGAGAATATACGCAACGCGCTTTTCTGAACGGAAAAATGGACCTGAGCCAGGCAGAGGCTGTTGCCGACCTGATCGCCTCCACATCAGCCGGCATGCACAAACTGGCTATAAACCAGATGCGTGGCGGTTTCAGTAATGAATTGACCAAGCTACGCAGTCAACTGCTCGATTTCACTTCATTGATCGAATTGGAACTAGATTTCAGCGAAGAAGATGTCGAGTTTGCCGACCGTACCAATCTGAAGCAACTGGCTACAAACATAGAACAGCTGATACACAAATTAGCCGATTCATTCAGTGTGGGCAATGCCATTAAAAACGGTATTCCTGTAGCCATCATCGGCGAAACGAATGCCGGTAAGTCCACTTTACTCAACCTATTGGTCGGAGAAGAGCGTGCCATCGTTTCCGACATCCACGGAACAACCCGCGACGTAATAGAAGACACGATCAACCTATCAGGCATCACATTCCGTTTTATCGACACGGCAGGTATCCGTGAAACCAGCGATACGATCGAAAGCCTGGGTATCGAACGTACTTTCCAGAAACTCCGCCAGGCATCCATCGTACTTTGGGTAATCGACCTGACCAGCCCTGCAAAGCAGATCGAGGAATTAGCACAAACGATCATCCCGCAGACAGAGGGTAAAAAAGTGATTCTTGTATTTAACAAGTCAGACTTGCTTTCGCCAGCCGAACTGGAAATCAAACAAGAATTACTTGGTAAAATCCCTGTTGACAGGTTATATATTTCAGCTAAACAGCAGTCCAATACAGAAGTATTGAAACAGCACTTGATTCAGGCCGCCACCTTACCCGAAGTATCTCAAAACGATGTGATCGTCACCAACGTCCGCCATTATGAAGCCTTAACAAAAGCCCACGAAGCTATCGGCCGTGTAATCAATGGATTGGAAATGAATATCTCAGGGGATTTTCTGAGCCAGGATATCAGGGAGTGCATGCATTATCTGGGAGAAATTACAGGGCAGATCAGTAATGATGAGATATTGGGGAATATCTTTGGGAAGTTTTGCATCGGGAAATAGATGGTGATTACCGACGATTAGCATATGTAATCAATGATCATCAGAGGCTGTCTAACAAATTTAGGCTACTTCTTTTTTAATAGAAAAACAAGGCTTTCTTTGTATGTTTCAGGGAATTATTCAAAACATCTTCCCCCCTCTGCATGGAGACACAAAGGGGAAGATATTTAATTACTTTCTCATCAAATTCTTAACACCTTGCCAATCATATCCCCAATAAACTTTTCCGTCACCGACAAAGCTCCAAACATTCATCACTTCACGGAGCCTGTAAGGAGGTTCCTTACCCTCACGAATATATTGTTTGGACTTACTACGAAATAGACGATTGCACATTTGCTTGTCCTTCTTTTGCGATTTACAACACGCAATTGTACTCGCAGGAGTTTTGATGTATGGCTCTATTATACACTTACAAACCGTCAAGAATTGTTTTACCTTTCAACATCATTTTCTTTTCATTAAACATTTAATCTTCTGATTCTTTGATGATACGCAGAGTCTCTTTCTTATATACCTTACGGTCGTACTCCTCCCCTTTACAGATCCAGCAACTACACGGAGTTCCCGTAGTTTTATAAACCTGCGCCCATCTATCCTTTGCCAATTCAAACCAATGAGGATGCTCATAATAGCTACCATCTTCACGGATAATGCAATACCCATAAGCGGCATAAAGAATCATACGAGCTTTAAACACACGTGCCATTTGTAGGCGTCTCCAAAGTTTTGTTCTTTTGTCCATCGTCTCTTTGTATTAAAGTTAGGATGAACAATGATGTTGCTTTCGTGAGACTTGATGTATCCATAATCAGTATTTTATTTATCGCTAGTGCAATATTACAGAAAATATCGGAAATCATATCAGAAAAGATGTTATTTATTGCTTTGGGGATTCAAAACATGACTACTATCCAAAAGTTTGCTTCTGTTACAAACCCAATTTCAATAATGAATTATCTACAATATCTACAACTACTCACAAGCAACACCCATCCGTTATACTCTTTCAATTCGCCTTTCCGGAAAGTTCCGGCAAAGAGCAATTGAGGTAATTTCTTTGTAAACGCATAACGTTTGTCAGGATAAGCCCTCCTCAGCTTTTCACGAAAAAGCGTCAGCTTCTCCCGCGTCTGTTCGTCCTTTACCCATGTTACAATTTCATTCATACTCATCGCCCGCTGCGCGACATGATTCCGATAGACAGTCTGCTTGGTTTTCTTCATTTCATATGTTGTTTGAAAGAGTTATTAGCTGACATAGATTTATTTTTCCGCCGAAAAACAAACAAATCATGTCAGGTAACAGGTGGTAGACATAGAGCGAATTGTTGTAACCTATAAGTGTAGGATAGTTGTATTTAGTACTTGTAAAGTAGTAAATAGTGGCAGATATGGTCTTACTATTGTAGATAATAATAAGAAATATCCTTTTTAACTCGATATTTAAAATTTAAACAAGCTCTCAATAATAATTCGTAGAGTTTATAGATAATCTGCATTTTGTAATCAGGGAAACTTTGTTTTTCGTATCTCAACTTTTTTTATTCAGTCCGGCCCTGATACGGCTAAGAGATTGCGGAGTGACACCTATATATCCGGCAATCTCTTTTAAAGGGACACTATTGAATAGCTCTGGCATCTTTTTTATAAAAGTCAGATACCGGTTCTCGGCTTTGGGACTCGACAGGTCGATAAGCAGATCATCTTCATTGATGAGTATATTCACCAAAAGCTCCTGCATCCATTTCAGGAAAGCCGGAGATGAATCAGACAGTTTTTGTATGGTACTGTTTCTCATCTCAATTGCTATACTGTCACTGGACGAGCTGATCGTATAGCGGGAAGGATGTCCTCGAAAATATCCCCAGGAAGAAAACACCGTTTCTCCGGGGATGGAGAACCAAAGTGTTTGCTGTTCTCCGTCGCGTTCGATGTAAGCCCTCCATACACCTTTCTGTATAAAGTAGATCGAATCGTCCGTCTTTCCTTCTCCGATAACCGTACTCCCTTTCGGAAAATGTAACGTACGGAGAGTCTGCCGGAGCAGAGTTATTTCCGTTTCTTTCAGTTCACACTGTTTGCAGATTCCTTCTATAAATGTTTCCATTGTCACGTACTTTATCCATGATTAATAAACAAACGATTACCAGTGTCGTAGCGATATCACCGGCTGCTACCGCTAGCCAGATCCCTTTGACCTCCATCAACAAAGGTAATGTGAAAAAGAATACCACCGGCAATATCCCTCGCAGGATAGTTAGGGAAATGGCCCGTCTCAGCCGTTCGATACTCGTATAATACCCGATCATGATGATGTTGATGCCGAAAAACAGGTAATCCGTTGCGAATAACGGAAGACCGGTTACCGCATATTTCCATGCATCGCTCACCGTATCAGGAATGAAAAGCGAAACGATGCTACGGGAAAAACAAGCGAACAAAGCAGTGATGACTAATGCGAATATCAACGTGAACGTCATGGATAAACGCAGCGCGTTGTCCGACCGTTTCATCTGTCCGCATCCGTAGTTATAGCTGATAATGGGCTGTGCCGATTGTACCGTCGCATTGAACACCATGAAAATGATCGGGAACAAATAGCAGATAACACTGTAAGCCGCTACGCCGTTTGCCCCGAGGTGATCCATAAAGACATAATTACCTGCGATGATCATGACCGATAATGTGATTTCGCTAATGAACACAGAGAAACCCAGTTTGATCATATATCCTACATTCCGGAGTGTCAGTAATAAACTTTTGACACTCATTTTCAGCCAGACGAATTTCACAGTTACCAAACGTGAACGTCCGAACAGATAGATAAGCATGATTGCTGCCCCAACAAACTCACCGATATCGGTTGCTATCGCCGCACCGAACAATCCCCATTTAAATACAAAAATGAACAGATAGTCCAACACGATATTCACAATTGTTGCCGCAAGCATCGCCCACATGGATATTTTCGGGTTGGCAAGCCGTGTGAAAAACGGCAGAGCAACAACGAGTACGGTAAATGGAAGGCTGATGGAGAACCAGAAGAGGTACTCTACGACCATATCCTTCAAATATTCGTCAGAACCGAAAATAGTTGCTATCTGCCCAGGAAACAAGGTCAGTAGCAATGTTATAATTAAACTGACAACGATCAATGCTATGACCGACTGGGTCAGGTTGATGTTGGCTACTTTGTATTTACCCTGTGACAAGTTGATGGAAGTGAGTATCCCACCTCCCATACCGAACATCAGACCGAGTCCGGCGATGAACATGAAAATAGGTGCTGAGATATTGACAGCCGCCATGGCGTCACTTCCTATCCCGTTCCCCACGAATATACCGTCGACAACAGTGAACAGTGCCGATGCGGCCATTCCTAAAATCGTAGGAAAGAGTAGTCTGGTAAATAACTTTCCTACGTCCATTCTTCTAAAATCAAGGCTATCCCTCTGCATATCAATTTGTTTTTAATAATGACGGGCGCAAAGGTAGGACTTTAGATTCCGGATAAACTTACCAATTGGTAATAAATGATATGTGGTATAAATGAGCAGTTTAGCCTAAAATGTCATCGATAATAGCATACTGTTTTTCGAAGAACAACCGTCTTTCAATACGTCCGCAACCGGAAAGTAATGTGGATATTTTGCAGAGCGACTGGATCCATTCTTTTATTTTTTCAAAACTTTCTGCCGAATTGTCGATCATGGAAAAACTGAAGTTGGTCTGGAACAATGCCAGGTGTTTATCTCCCGAGACATAATAGCAACTTGTGAATCCCATATTCATGGACGATACATAAAAGGCTATTTCCGGTGGAGTAGGCATGAAAGGAATATAAGTCCCGTTCAGTGATTTTTCGATTTTGGATAAGATTTCTTTCAGTTCACTTTTGATGTCATCTTTCTCCTGTGTTGTAATGATATGCATCCGGTAGAAATTATATATTTCTTTGGTCAGTGTCCAGATCAGCGAATGATCCCAGATATAGAATACTTTTCGGAATTTATAGACATCATTATACTTCTCTATGATTTGGTTCAGCCGATAAGGGACTCTCCATTGAGAAAAGTTACTGAACTCTTCGGATTGTACAAAATAGTTTCCCCATTTGAAAAACATGAACTTGGTTATAAGAGGATAACGAATGTAAAACTCCGGAGGTAATATGTTATACACATTTCCGGCTTCTCCCGGTTCGTGCCGGTTAATCTCTTCCGTCTGTTTCAGATTGAATTCTATCATATCATACAAGGAGTCCATCGACTGAAGTTTGGAAGGAGATTCAAAAACGAACGGAAGCCATTGAAGTTCTATCTCTTTATACAGCAAACTATCCAGCGAGATATTGAAGGCCCTTGCCAGTATACCTATTTCCCTGACAGAAAAGTTTACTTTTCCTGACATTCTCCGATAGACAGATTCTTTTTCCAGCTTTAGGATATCCGATATCTGGTTTATGAGATTAACTTTTTTAGCCTCTTTTCTGTATAAAACCTCTATGAATACATCATGTAAATTTCTCTTTTTCATAATTATCAGATTTTTGTGGATGTCTGTTTATATCAAAACGAAATCTAGCCTGGCGAAATGTAAGAAAAAAACAGTAAAGAAGAACCGAAAGAAATGGATTAATGACGTTTGTTGCAAACTTTGATAATTGATCTTTTTGTTTTCTCTTTTTTAGAGAAAATGAAAAAACATTTTCTCTAAAAAGTACAAGACTATTTTATCCTTTCAACTATTCTGTAAGCCGGAGAAAAGAGAAGGCTTTCCGATTTCTCTGAAATGTAGAAAAGCTACCGGATGATTGGATAAAGTTGTCTTTCTCAATGTATTTCGGTCGCGTACTTTTGCCTTAGGAAAAAGAATATCCTATGCAAACGCAAAAATTAATATTAGTATTGATAGCTGTTCTGTCCTGTGCAGTAACCAGCGCCCAGAAGATTGCTTTAAAGAACAACCTTTTGATGGATGCCATGGCATCGCCTAACCTTTCACTGGAATTTAAGGCCGGAACCAGAATGACGATCGATATTCCTGCCAGTCTGAATTTATGGAGTTTCAGCGATACGAAGAAATTCAAACATTTTGCCGTGCAACCGGAAGTCCGTTGGTGGCTATGCCAGCCTTTTACTGGACATTTCTGGGGAGTGCATGCCCATTATGCTTCCTATAATGTCGGGGGTATCGGACCTTTTAAGACTATAAAGGACAACCGGTACGAAGGATGGTTGACCGGAGCGGGCGTCAGTTACGGCTATAACTGGATACTGGCTCCCCGCTGGTCGATCGAAGCCACTGTAGGAGTCGGTTACGCTTATCTCTCATATGATAAATATCCGTGCGGGAAATGTCAGCCATTGACCCGCCATCGGACGAAGCATTATTTCGGACCGACGAAGTTTGCTCTGACGCTGGTCTTTCTATTAAAATAATCACATTATGGTAACCTGTAACAACATAAAATTAAGAATCTTTTTCTTAGCGGGGATTGCATCCTGTATTCTCTCTCCCTTCGACGTAAACGCGCAACAGAAAGTGTCTGATGTTCGTGTGGTTGTACGTGACATAAGGCAAGAAAAAGACAGCGTGCGTGCCATACTTGACATCGAAACCATCGGAATATCCGTAACTCCGAGAGAGCAGTTATATTTCTTCCCGGTCATTCGTTCCGGAGAGAATGAAAAGAAGCTGCTTCCCGTTGTTATCCGTGGTAAAACCCAGCAGGCAGTCGTAAACAGGGTGGAGAAGCTTTCAGGAGAAGTTGAACCTGTTTATGCCTGTTTCAGTACAGGGCGGCGTAAAGCGATCCATGAGAAAATAACATATAACAGTATTGTACCTCTGGAAGGATGGATGAAAGATGCAAATGTGGCGATGGTGCAGGAACGGCGGAACTGCCGGGGTGAATATCATCGTATCTCTACGGAAATAATAGCAGACAGTATCCGGTTCATGGAAAAGCCGGAACAAAGTTTGGTTTATGTGCTTCCGGTCAGAATTCCCGTTCCTCCTCGTGAAGAGATAAAGACCCGGATTGAGACAGGTGAAGCCCTGATAATCTATCGGGTCGGGAATGCCGAGATCGATCCCGGCATGGGAAATAACCGGAATGAACTGGATAAGATACGACGCAGTCTGGAAGATATAAAGAATGTACAGGGTGTCGATATAAATACGATAAAGATATCGGCTTATGCATCTCCTGAGGGAACATGGCAGAACAACTTACGTCTTTCCGAACGTCGTGCCGCCTCTCTCACCGGATGGCTTCGCCGGAATTATGATCTGGAAGGAATCACTCTTTCTTCACAAGGATATGGCGAAGACTGGAAAGGGTTGGGGAAACTGGTTGAAGAAGACCTGGTCATGACAACTACGGAAAAAGAATATGCTCTCGGTATCATCGGTAAAGAAGAAATGAATGACAGGCGTGAACAGGTTCTGATGCAGTATAACGGAGGACAGAGCTATTGTTATATGCTGACCCGTCTTTTTCCTTTGCTTCGCCGTTGTGCTTACCGGATCGGTTTTACCGTACCGGAATATTCCGTTGAGACGATAAAAGAGGTTTACCAAACCCATCCGAATATGCTTTCATTGTATGAATTCTATTTGCTGGCGAATCAGTATGAACCGGAAAGCCCGCAGTTCAGTGACGTGATTAAAAAAGCGGCTGCGATGTATCCTGAGGAAAAGATCAACCGTCTCTCTATGGCTGTATTCAGTTATTTATCCGGTGATATGAAAGCAGGATTAGAATATCTCACCGGGCTGGAAGACGATCCGGATGCCTGGTTATACCTGTCCGCCTTCCATGCCCGTAACGGTGAATTGGATAAAGCGGAACAATATGCCCGGCGGGCAGCAGAGTCCGGAAATACCGATGCACAAGAGCATCTGGCTTTGATTGAAAAATATAAAGTTAAAGAAAAACAGTATCAGGATAAACTGAAAGAATATATCAATATGAACACTAAAAAAACAATAAAATGAAACTCAGATTTATGTTTATGTCAGCCTTGGCGATAGCCTTGCTGACCAACTGTAATGACGACGATGGTTATAAAAATACCGAAGTCTCGAATGCGGATGTCGCTTATCTGTCGATCAGGATCGAGACACATCCGACGACACGTGCTTCCGGTGAAAACCCTGGTGCCGATGAAAGTGATATCAAAAAGCTTTACCTGGTCACATTTGACAATGCCGGAAAAGTGCTGGGCATCCCGTCGACGAGTGCTTATTTCATCGAAATAGCCCCGGCATCATCTACTCTGGAGGCTGTTAAGGTATCTGCTGATGCCACGAAGCTTTTGGTTGTTGCCAATCCGGGAACTCAATTGGCTGGTGTGATCAGCGGTATGGGGGTAACCTCTACTTTCAATTCGATAAATGCGGCAATTGCCGGAGTGGCAGAAGACGAGGTGACAGATAATGTAAAAGATATCAAAAAAGGATTTGCTATGATCAATAGCGGTAATGATGAGGGATTGCCTGCAGGTTCGAAAATAACCGACCTGCTTATCGATATCACTGGTAAGATGATCAAACCGAAAGATGGGGAAAAAGATGAAGACACCAAACTGAGAGCCGAGCTCTCGGACAACCGGTTCGATGTCAGGATTGAACGCCTGACCTCTAAGGTTGAACTGTGGCTGAAAGATGAGATTAAAACATTTCCCGAAGGCGCAAAATTCGATTTTGAAAGCTGGACACTCGATGTAGTGAACACGACTTTCTTTCCTTGCGCAGATAAGACTATACTGGAGGTGGCACATTCTGGCAGTACTCCGTTTTATGAAAGTAACTTTTACACCCACGACCCGAACTTCGAAGGTGTGGTGGGAGACGGTCTTGCGTTTGCCAGCATCGATCCGGACACATATGCTCCGGTCTTGCTCGATCCTTATGATTGGATGGAACCTTCAAAATCAGATGAACCGGCTATTGCCTATTGTCTGGAAAATACAATGGCAGCAGCCGAACAAAAGTTCGGTAATGCAAGCCGTATCGTGATAAAAGGAACCTATTACCCTAAAGAGCATACTACTAAAACCGGTGACTGGTTCAATTTCGCAGGTAAAGACTATCATAATCTGAAGGATTTGCAGGATGCTTATGATAAAGCTGAAGATGATTCGAACCTGAAAAAAGTTTGCGATAATATGTATGGAAAGATAAGCGATTTCAAAAAGGGAGTAGATGTCGGTTCCGACTTTATGGATCTTACGGAAAATATGCTGAAAGATGTACCTAACGGCGGCGAGTTGATCAAGAATAAGAAAGAAGAGGTTGTCCGCTGGTACCAGAACGGTCTGAATTACTATTACTATGAAATCCGGCATGATAATAAGACGGAGAAGGAAATGGATTTCGGCAAATACGGTGTTGTCCGTAACAACTGGTATCAACTGACGCTTGGTTCCGTGAATGGTGCCGGAACTCCGTGGTATCCTGACCCTAACAATCCGGGGCCCGGCGATCCTGATCCGGAAGATCCGATCGACCAGTCTGCCGGTTATCTGGGTATAACGGTGAAGACTGCCCCATGGGTTATCTGGGAGAATGAAATAGGCATTTAATGCGGTTTGCAGAAGCGAATGATTTCCCAGGTAGGAAACGCCAGTTCCCTCGGCAGGAAATTGCAGTTTCCCTAGGAGGAAACGCTAGTTCCCCGCGTAGGAAACTCCAGTTCCCTTATTAAAAAAATTCAGGAAACTGCAATCGCTTCTGTTTTAGGACACTATGGTGTTTGGTGAAAAATGGAATAAGATAGAGAACGATGGATGCAGAAATATGAATACGAAAGGAACATATCGGTATTTGGTCAGGTCGGTTTTAACAGCTTTGATGCCGTTATTCCTGCTATCTTGTGAGAAGATCAAAGACAATATGGATGATTGCGGTATATATCTCGAATTCATTTATGAATATAATATGGAGTATGCCGACTCTTTCGAGCCACAGGTCGGTTCGGTCGATATATTTGTCTTCAATGCTGAAGGACGGTATCTGTTTATGAAGCAGTCTCTCCGTGAGGAACTTATCGGACGTAAAAGAATGTTCCTCGGGGACGACCTCGCTTTCGGTAACTATAAAATACTGACTGTCGGAGGACTGTCGGATAGTTTCCGGCTCTCCGATGGCAGCGGTAATACACTGATCCCCGGGCAAACGCAGCTGGAAGATATACGATTATCGCTGGTACGCGGATCGGAGATCGTTTCCCATGAATTTCCTTCTGTATGGATAGGCGTAACACAGGACATTCGTTATCAGGCGGATCTGTCGGTATATCAGATACCTCTGGTCAAGGAAACCAATCATTTTGATCTGGTACTGGCGAGGGTGGAAGAAAGTCCGAGAGCTGCAGCCGATACGGAAAATGTTCCTTATACTTTCGAGATCGTGACTCCCGAAGGTGCTGTATATGGACATGATAATAGGCCGAAAAGGAAGGAGACGGTAACATTCCGCCCTTATCTTCTGACAGCAGGCGGTGGAGCGGACGAGTTATCCGAAGCCCATATCAACTCCAACCGGTTGCTTTATATGAAGGATTATGATTACCGGCTTATTGTGCGTAGCACGTCGACCGGAAAAGTCTTATGGGATTACGATCTGATGTATCTGCTGGAACATACGAAACCGGCTTCGCGTCCTGACGGCAGCCTGCTACCCATGCAGGAATATCTTGACCGTCAGAGCGAATGGCATATCGTGGTGCTGTATAAGGAAGAGCCCGGAGGCGATCCCGGCGGATTCATTGCGGTTAAAGTGATTGTGAACGACTGGATAATATGGATCAATGATATTGGTGTCTGACTTTTTGGATAAAGAAAGAATGAAAAAGATATTGAACCAGATAAGTATATCCATAGCAACCATTTTTCTGAATGCTTGCTCTGTGGAGCAGTCGGTGGATGGTGGCGACGGATTGCGGGGACTGATGGCCGTGGAAGTTCTTACGGACGGAGCCCTGGCAGACGATCATATCCATACGGCCCGCTTTATCGTGTTCGATGATGCATCGGTCTTTCCTTCCGTCGATATCAATAAAATGATGACACTGGAGAATGACGACCGGGATGCTAAAGAGTTCAGGACTACTTTGAAGGTGCATTGCAATCCGGATAAGATGCTGGTCGTGATATTGAATGAACCGGCTACATTGACCGGCTTTCTGGAAACAGTGACTGCTCCCGGAGATTTGGAGACGGTGACATATCTTATGGCTGAAATATTCAATGAAAATCATACGGCAACCCTTACGAAGGGTATTCCCATGACTGCTGCTTCCTATAATATATCCGTTACGGAGGAAAATGACACCGAGAGTAAAGCCGCCAGGGTGGAAATGGAAGTTAAACGTGCCGTGGCGCGGGTCGAACTCTGGCTTAGAACGGAATTGCCGTTTCAGTCGGAGGTTGGCCGATCGACTGCCGTAAACCTTCTGAAGTCGCATGACGAAGGCTGTCTGATGGCTCCTGATGTGACAAGGAATTTCGGATATATGCAGACGGTCGATGCTCCCGATAAAGAGGTGTCCTGGAGTTATACAGACTCCGATCCGTTGAAACTGGCCGATACATTGCAATTTGTCTGTGCTTTTTATACACCGGAAAGAACCTGTTCGGCTCCGGGCGATGCTGATAAACTGATCCTGGATATCCGGGGAATCGGGACCTCCGACGGAACGAGGAATGCCGTATCGACCTTGTCATCTTTCTCTACCGGAGGCGGTCCACCCCAATATATCACCGAAATCAGGCGTAATAATGTCTATAGGATATCAGGAGTTGTCAGGAAGCAGATAGTAGAGTTTGAACAGAAAGTAGTTCCGTGGACGGAAGTCGGACAGGGAGTAATCATCGACCCTCAGTATTTTCTGACCGTGACCCGTGATAATCTCTACTTGCCGGATGATGGTAATAAAACCAGTATTACGGCAACCACCAATTACGACCGAATCGATGACGACAGAGGTTTCCCTTCGGGAATATGCCTGGGAGAAACCAAATATTACGACAAAACGGGACAACCGGAGGAAGATACTCAAAGTAGCTTATACGGCTGGTTGTCCGTTACCCTTGGCGGAGTGGCGGGAGAACTTGTGCAGGAAATAGAATTTTCCGTATCCGGAACGCTGAATGAAAATGAAAAAGGTTGCTACGCGACGGCAGAGGTCAAAGCCGGCAACCTGATCAAGCTGATCAAGGTGAAACGTTGAACGGCATACCGATAATACACGATGTAATATGGAACGATATAGTAAATGGCTGACATTAATGAGTGCAACTCTCTTTTTCCTCTTGCTCCATGCAACAGCTTGCGTGGATGAGCAGGAGATCGGAAAAGTACATGGAGGATTGGTCTTTATGGAAATGACCGTTCCCGGATTGGAGATACCGACCGTAACGCGTTCCATGGAAGGGAATAAGGGCGAAGCCGTGGTGAAGACAATCGATTTACTGATCTTCGACAAGTCGGCGCCTGCCAGATTGATCCAACATCTTGAAGTGAAAAATTTCTCTCAGAATGAGTCGGGGGATGACTACAAGATCGAGTTTAAACTGGATCTGTTGAAAGATGAAAATGTCGGCTCCGTTGTACTCGTTGCCAATGCAGCCAGGGAAGTGAAAGCAGCGTTACCGGATAATCCGGTCGATACGGAAAAACAGGATTTTCTGGAGGAGCTGGTATTTAAAACATCTGCCGGTAAAGACGGCTCTTATAAATGGAATGTGTCGGAGCCGGGATACACTCCGATACCGATGTACGGGGAAACTTCCGTAAGTGGCATTACTCCGGGAATGAGTATTACCGGTGTTGAGCTGATCCGTATGTTGGCACGTATCGATGTGGAGAATAAGGTGAGCAGCGATGTTTTCAATCTACAGGAAATCTATCTGGTCAATTATCATACGGCAGGGTTTATCGCTCCGGCATGGAATGAATCGGACGGAGTTTTATTAAAAGAGTCGGATGAGAAATATCCCTATTCAAGAAACCTGGATCCCCGGATCCCGGGTGCAGCCGGTAAGCCGGACGCAACACAGGATGCAGCCATGAAATATACCTATATGCAGGAAGCCGGTTCTGCCGGACCGCTTCTGGCAGGCGAAATATATGCTTATGAAGAACCCAAAGCAGGCTCTGTAGCAGGCGTCTGTTTGATATTGAAAGGGATTTATCAGGGAACGGAATACTATTACCGTGTCAATTTTACTTCTGATAAGACAGATCCGGGAAGTGGTTCCGGCGTTAAGACAGGCGATGATGTCCCTTTATATCGTAATCATAAATATATCGTAACTGTTACGGCAGCTGAAGGGATCGGTTATACGACTTTCGATCAGGCTCTCAAATCCGCATCTGTCCTGTCCAACCTGAAAACCTCGATCCTGATCGTGGATATGACGGGGATAAAGAATATCGTTTACGACGGACAGTATTTTATGGGAACGGAAGGTAAGATGGTCGATATACCGTGGAGTATCGATAAATTATTGAATCACCGGGTTAGCTCCGATTATTACGGCGACTGGAAAGCGGAAGTAATAGATTCTATGACTACCGGCTGGCTGAAGTTTGCGAATGGCTATGCAAGTGAAAAGGGAACGGACATAAATTCGGGTTTTAAGCTTGATCTGAAGGAAGTAGACTCTCCCTGGGATGGAAACGATTATGTAAGTGGAAAGATCGTATTTACTGCCGGACGTCTTCGGGATACGATGATCGTCCGGAGAGTAGCGATGGCCGATATGTTTGCCCGCAGTAATATTGTCCTCAGTTCCGGTAAGCTGACATTTGCCGTTACCGAAGAAGATAACAATACGATCCCGGCAAATTCGCAGGGTGTGTTCTGTAAATGGGGATCATTGTTCATGTTCGCTCCGGCAGGTATTCCGTACGATCCGGTAAAGCATATTGTTTATTATCCGCCGGAAACTTCGGTAGGAAATTTGGGGGGCGGTCTTATTGGATGGGATCAGGTTCCTTATGCTCACGATAACTTCGGTTTCGACACACCTCCTCTTACTGGAGATAATATGGATGCTTTCAGGGAATATGAAGATGAGGTAGGTTTTAACGCGAGCGAAGGTATCGGTGATATCTGCCGCTATATCTCATCCAAAGAGGGTTGGGTGGAAGGTAAATGGCGTTTGCCTACCTATCAGGATTTGGATCTGCTTTATGATGAAACGCCGACAAAACCTCAGTTGCCAGCCGGTGGCGATTTTGCGAATGTAACAGCCGACTACAATTTGCATGCCGATAGTCACAGGGATGGAAAGTCCCTTCTGAACAGCGGACTGCAATTGGGTGCCAGGGCGTCGGGTTCCATAGTTCCGGACAGGGATAAAAAGACACCTCCTTCGGGAACGGTGTATCTTCCCGTGTCAGGACATCGTTATCCGAATGGAGATGGAGATGTTGTCCATATCGGAGCATACGGTTATTATTGGTCTTCAACTCCATACGATGGTATTACTGTCAATTATCCTTTACTCTATCGTAAAGGTCTGGAGTTTTATGATGCCGACCGTTCGTATGCTTTTCCGATCCGTTGTATCAGAGATTATTAACCATTACAAATAATGTACAATGAAAAAGAATATTTACCTTATACTGATAATACTTCTGTCGATGATGTCTGCTTCCGGAACGGCTCAAACACGAATAGGAGGTTTCCCTTTTTTCCGTTCTTTTCTGGATGGAATAATGGATGAGGTTGAAAGGCCCGGACCGAATAATCCAACGGCAAAACCGGGAGTAGACAGGAGTAATAAAGCGGATCTTGTCAAGAACCTCGGTTTGCAGCTTACTACCCTTAAAAGTGAAGTAGGAGCATTCTATCTACCTGGCTATCCTTTTACGACCAATGATGGTTTAAAGATTGAGTTTGAATATATGATGTACACGACTCCGGGTTCAACCGGAGGTATAACCGATGGTATTACTATGTTTCTGATGGATGCCGATAGAACAGGTGAACTGGAATATGGGGCGGAAGGAGCCGGTTTTGGTTACACTTACAGGTGGACCAATAAAACGTTGGAAGGGAATAATATAGAGGGACAACGAATCAAAGGAATTCTCGGTGGATATCTGGCGATTGCTTTGGATCAGAACAATTTTAAAACGGTACGTATGGAAGGGCATGAACAACGGAATGGCGTTTTTTATGATGATGATCCGCGTAAGACCCCAAGCACTAAACCGGACAAGTATAATACATATAGCAATGTGACAATCCGGGGGGCAGCGGGGCCTGATTTTAGGGAAGTCGTTTCCCGCCATCCTAGCGGTTCGTTAAGATATCAGTTGTATGAAGGTGATTGGGGATATCCTGTGTTGGCAACAAGGCATACGGGAGGAAGTCGTAGCTCTGAAGATTTGTGGAATCAGGCTGGTTTTATTCTGGCTACGGATACCGGAGGATATCTACAAGGTGGTTTCCAGGCAGGAAATATAATACCTCCTATAGCACAGGGGTTTGACATAGCCGGAGGAGGTACATTTACCGATCCGGATGAACCGGAATACCGGAAAGCGATTATAAAACTGGAAACAAATCCCGATTCTTCTGTCGGTGGTTTTAAAATTACGGTTGCTATACAACACGGAAATGAGTCGACGACTGTGATCGAGAATTTTACTTTCCCTAAAAAACTTACTTATATTGAAAATGGTTTGCCGGGAGCTATCAATAATGATTTTCCACTTATAGCTACTGTCCCTCCGCGGATCACGTATGAGGTTGAGACGCCAGATCAATTAGTCATTGGTTTTATGGCTGCAACCGGTACGGAAACAAACTATACGAATGTTATTAAGAATCTTCGTATCACTCCTTTGTTCGGAGCAAATACGGCGAACGATGATATAACGGGCCATCGACGCGGACCGGTGACTATAAGACCTTTGGATAATGATTTGGGATATATCGATAGCGGTAGCGGAGTGATAGGTGATAAAGAGTATCTGGATCCTTCCAGTTTCAGGTTCTGGACGGACGAATATACTTGTTTGGGAGACCGGAAATTTGAACATACCGTCAACGGTGAGGGCCGGTGGGTATATGATGAAACAACGGCGGAAGCATTGTTCTTCCCGGAAAAAGGTTATGTGGGCGAAGCTTCTATCATGTACGATATCAAAGGGAAGGAATCTCCTTATGATGGAGAAAAATTCCGTTCGTCCCTGGCGATTATATCGGTGACGTTAGCTAATGAATATCCTTGAGAAACACATATTGAAGTTTCATAATATCAACCTGTGGCACATTAAAAAGGGACGAACTGAACTGTCCCTTGCCATTTTTATTTACATTTAGTGTACTCTTATTCTATTTCTTATTGATACTGTAAGTCATGATATCCGTCCCGTTGACTTTTTTCACAATTTCTTTTGTATTCCTAAGTATTAATGTATGACTCCATTGTTTGCTGTATGAAATAAATTCTCCATCTGGTGTTTGTTTGTAGATGACATACATATGCCAACCGCTGTCCGACGGAAGGGAGATAATCACTTTTTTCCCGGATTTCAATTCTTTTTCTATAGTTAGAAAAAGACTATCTATCGGAAAGTTTGCATCCCGAGGTAAATCAAATTTACGGGAAAAAGTAACGCCGTATAATTCTTTATTATCAAAGTTACGGAAAGTACCGTCGATTTTGTTTTTCCATTCATTTTGTAAGTCGTAAAAATTAAAATCTACAACTTTACAATACTTTAGTACCATTTCGACAGCTGACGGAATGCAAGATGTTTGAAATATTTGATTATGATTATTTACAACAGAATCAAAAAAATCATAATTATCAATTTTCTGCGTTTGAGCCTTCGAATGAAAATTTACAGATGTAAATATTATTATAACTATACTAAAGAGGATCTTTTTCATAACATAAGTAAGTTGATATGATGCAAAGATAATCTAAATCTTCAAAACCAGGACATAAGTGAGGATTTGTTTAAAAAAACCATCGAAAGATGGCAAATATTTACTTATTTTATCATTTTTCTGAATAAACCATTTCTTTTTATTTTAGTCAAACAGAACAATTGACAAAATGGGAAAAAGATTGATTTAGACAATAATGAAAAAAAAGGTAAGTTTTTTGCTGGCCGGTATGCTTGTGTGCATGACACCGGCGATGAATGGAGCAACGATAGACGGAGGAATTAAAGGTACTGTAATGGATGGGGAACTGGGCGGACCGTTGGAGTTCGTAACTGTTCAGGTGAAGGCAAAAGGTTCGGATAAAATTCTGCAAGGTTCTGTTACAGGAAGTGATGGAAATTATAGCATTGGCGGATTGAAGAAAGGGGAATATGTCGTTACCTTTTCTTATATCGGCTATGGAGAAGTCTCCAAAACTATTTCAATCGGTACCAATAGCCAGGTACTCAATTTGGGAGAACTGACACTGGAAGAAGATGCTAACCAGTTAAATGAAGTGGAGATTGTGGCCAAAAGGCCTCAGATGCGTTTTGAGATCGACCGGAAGGTGTTCGATGCGACGCAGGATATTGCTTCCGAAGGTGGTTCTGTCAGTGATCTTTTATCCAATATTCCTTCCGTGGAAGTTGATAATGAAGGATCTGTTTCATTGCGGGGAAATTCCAGCGTAACGATCTGGATCAATGGCAAAGCCTCAGGATTGACCTCAGATAACCAGGCGGATATTCTGGAAATGATGCCTGCCGGAGATATCAAACAGGTAGAAGTAATAACGAACCCTTCTGCCAAATACAGCCCCGAAGGAACGGCGGGTATTATCAATATCATTTTAAAAGATGACCGCAAACCAGGCTATTACGGAAGTGTAAAGGCGGGAGCCGATACGGATGGAGGTTATCAGGCAAGTGGCAATATCAATTATAGCAGTAGCAAGGTAGATGCTTATGCAAACCTGAACTACCGGAACCGTGAATTTAAAGGGGGTGGCATTACCAGCCGGGAGAATACGACAGATCACAGCTTCCTGGACCAGACGAACGATTCCAAGCGGCAGCATAATAACTGGTTTGGTCGCTTCGGTGCTACCTGGCATATGACCAAAAACGATGACTTGTCGCTTAATGTGACGGGTATGACCGGAGGAGGCGATAATAGTGAAACGATCCATTATATTTCTACCGACAGCCAAAGGAATACACTTTATACCAGCGACCGCACAACGAATGGCGACTCGGATATGAAGATGTATAACCTGGAATTGAATTATGTCCATAAGTTCTCGGACAAAAGTAATATCGACCTGACAGTCAGTAACAATCAATGGAAACGCGACGGAATGGACATTTTTCAGCAATCGACTAAATATACTGATCCTTCCCAGTCTGCAGATCCTATCTATCAGACCCAGGAGAATGACATAAAAGATAAAACCTGGGAAGTACAGGCAGATTACAGCAATAAGATATCCGATATGTCACGCATTGAAGCCGGTTATAAAGGAACTTTCCAACGTAATGCCAGTCCGGTAGATACCTATACCGGAACGACTGCCGAAAATATCCAGCAGGATCAGACATTATACAACCGTTTCTTGTATAATCAGGATGTACATGCTCTTTATATGACGTATGGTGGCAAATGGGAAAACCTTAGTTATCAGGCCGGTCTGCGTGGAGAATACTGGCGTGTGGATACCCGTTCGCTGGATTTTGACCAGGAGTTTAACGGCAAACCTTCCGAGAGCTTCGAAAAGGATTATTTTAAGCTGTTCCCAAGTGCTTTCATTTCTTATTCTTTACCTAAAAATAATGAATTACAAGTAAATTATACGCGTCGTTTGCGTCGTCCCTGGGGAGGACAGTTGAATTCGTTCCGGAATATATCCGATGCTTCCAATATCTCTTTCGGTAATCCGGAACTGACACCGGAATATTCCCACTCTTTTGAATTGAATTATATCAAGTCGTGGGAATCCGGACACACGTTATCACTCTCCGGTTACTATCGTTCGACAGATGATGTAATCCAGCGTATCCGTTTCCTGAATACAGAAGATAATGTGATGTATACGACCAGTGAGAACGTAGCAAAATCGCAGGCAAGCGGTCTGGAGATCGTCGGTAAAGACAAATTGTTTAAGATACTCGATCTGACGACAACGATCAATCTCTATTATTCCAAATTGGATGGTTTTACTTATCTTCCGACAGGTGCATCGACGCCGGTTACCGGAGAAACGGACGAGAGTTTTGCCTGGGATGTTCGTATGATCGCTAATTTGAGTTTGCCGTGGGGAGTGTCTTTGCAGGGGACAGGCAACTACAATTCCAAACGTCTGATGGCGCAAGGATATCGTAAACCGAATTACTCGGTTGATCTCGGCTTGCGTAAGTCGTTCCTGAACGATAAACTGACATTGAGTGTTAATGCCCGTGACCTTTTGGATTCTCGTAAATTTCGTACGATTACCTCCGGTGACGGTTTCTGGCAAGACTCTGAAAACTGGCGTGGCGGCAGACGTGTCGGCTTTACCCTGACTTACAACTTCGGTAATATGAACAAGAAGAAAGATAAGAGCAAGAGCAGGGATAGAAGCGACGATTCAGAAATGTTTGAGATGGAATAATTGCAGTTCACCAATAGAAAGTGACCGTTTGTCAAAAAAAATAGTATAAGAATGTAGAGAGGAATAGCTTTGTTCTGTATTTCTGAATCAGGGGTTTAAAATTAAAATAACTCAAATATGCAAAGCACATTCAAAAATTTACTTTACGTTCTGAAGCGTTATAAATTAGCAACGGTCACTAACCTTTTAGGACTTAGTTTTGCTTTTCTGTTATTCATCGTGATATGCATACATGTCAGTCATGAATATAGTTTTGATGCCTCCCTGACAAACCGGGAAAAGATATTTCAGTTGGAAAATATGCGTAATGACGGGATATGGGAGGCTAATTTCTCACGTCCTCAACTTGAACGTTTTATTGCAGCTTCTCCTTATATAGAAGCTGCTGCCGTTACAAACAATCTTGTTTGTTCCTCTATTCGTTTTGGTGTATCAGCCGGTAAAGGACCTGATGCTCTGAGTTATATGGAACAAGTGGAACGAATCACTCAGGAATATACAAAAGTTTTTGGTTTTGAGTTAATAGCCGGAAGTTCGGACTGCTTGAAGCGTCCGGAGGGAATGCTGGTCTCGGAAAGTATGGCAAGAAAACTTTTTGGCGAAGAGAATCCGATCGGTAAACCGGTTTATTTCTCTGAATTTGCTGGGGCGGAAGGTTCAATCATTTATGGGCTAAGTTTTGAACCTGCATATATAGTGGGTGGCGTTTTCCGTGATTTTCCTGAAAATACCCGTGTGAAGAATGCCTTGTATATTCCGATAATGGAAAAGGAAATGATGGAGGACTGGAATACAGGTCTTTATTATTGTTGTCTGTTGATGTCATCACCGGAATCAGCGTCTGTTACTACTGAAAAGTATATGGCTGACAGCAGGGATTTTCTGAAGGATTTTGCGATTGACGATATTCGTCTCCGGCCTTTGTCCGATCTTTATTTTGGTCAGCAGGTTCGTGCAGATGCGGCTCCTGTCGGCAATAAGTTGAGAACGAATATGTTATTCTTTATTGCCATCCTGATCATCGGTATTGCGTTGGTCAATTATATAAACCTGTCGATAGCATTGGCTCCGATCCGCACCAAATCGATTACGATTCAGAAAGTGCTGGGCAGTTCGGATGCTACACTCCGGAAATATCTGGTTTTGGAATCTTTAGGTGTTTCTATTCTTGCTTTTTTCTTTGCACTGCTTTTGGTATTCCTTTTGAATAATGTTCAGTGGATTATAGGCATGCTGGGACATCCGTTGGATTTGTATTCCAATTGGAAGATTCTTGTATGGACATTCCTTCTTGCTGTAGGAAGTGGTATACTGGCTGGCATGTATCCGGCTTTTTATATAACCTCTTTCCCTCCGGTTATGGCACTGAACAAGTCTTTTACCCTGAGTGACCGGGCGAAGATTACACGAAAGTTACTGATCGGGTTCCAGTTTGTCATTTCGATTACGTTGGTTGTGGGTGTTTTGTTCGTTTTCCTGCAGAACAAATATATAGGAAATGTGGATCTGGGATTTAATAAGGAGAATGTGTTGGAAGTGAGGCTCAGTATGGGGGCGGCTTTGAAAAAAAGTGAATTATTCAAATCACGTCTTTTGGAGAGTCCTGATATCAGTAATGTTTCTTTTAGCGAGTTTAAATTTGTATCGGATGAATCCCGCTCTTTTATCGGATATAATTACAGAGGACAACATTACTATATGAGTTGGCTGGGTGTATCGACTGATTTTCCGGAGTTAATGGATATTAAAATGATTGCCGGCAGGAATTTCCGTCCGTCGGATGAGGCTCCTGATAATACACAGGCGGTTTGTATCCTGAGTGAAACAGCTGCGAGGGAGATAGCATCGCGTTTTACAACCGAAGAACTGGGTGACATATCGGAAATGGTAGGGACGAGTATTATGGATAATGATGTTCCGGTACGGATTGTCGGTATTTTTGAAGATGTACATTATGAATCCCTGTATAAAGAGTTACGTCCGATGGGGCTCTGGACTTCGGCTAAAGATCATTATCGCCGTTCGGTACCGGAAAGATATTCCTATGTTAAGATTGCGGGAGGAAATCCCCGGCCGGCAATTGAACATATCCGGAAAGTCACGGATGAATTGATTCCGGGCTATCCGGTCGATATCCATTTTTTTGATACAGCGTTGGATGAACTTTACAGTAAAAGCCAACGGCAAGGAACTCTGGTGACTATCCTTTGTTTTTTGGCTGTCTTTTTATCTTTGGTAGGAGTATTCGGATTGGTAATTTTTGAATTACAGGGACGGGAAAAGGAAATTGCCGTGCGGAAAGTACTGGGTTCGACAGTCCGGCAGATTCTTTGGATGCTGAACTCGTCTTTTCTCCGGATTGCAATTGTTTGTTTTGTTATTTCGATCCCGGTCGCTTATTATGGAGTGAATGTGTGGTTGCAAAGCTTTGCATATAAGACACCGGTTTATTTATGGGTGTTCTTGGTGGCTTTAGTAATCATTGTGGTGTTGACAGCGTTGACGGTTACTTTCCAGAGTTATCGGGCGGCAATGGCAAATCCTGCTTCTAAATTAGGGCATTGATCCTGCATGCAGATGTATTATAGATAAAGTTCCCGGTTTTATTTTTCTTGTAGTATTTACTCTTTTACATAAAAAAAGCAGCCATCTTTTAGATAACTGCTTGATTTTCAGTGGTACCACCAGGAATCGAACCGGGGACACAAGGATTTTCAGTCCTTTGCTCTACCAACTGAGCTATGGTACCGTTTGTTTTGTTTAACGGGTGCAAAGGTAGGGAAAATATGATACACTCCAAATGTTTCTTGAAAAAAATGTCGAAAAAAATGCATTTAAAGAATTTGAAGGGATGAAAGTAACTTTTTTTGAAAAAAAACGGCAAAAGTATTTGTGGGTTCAAAAATAGTTGTACCTTTGCAGCCGTAATCAAAAACGGGATGTAGCACAGTTGGCTAGCGCGCCACGTTCGGGACGTGGAGGTCGGAAGTTCGAGTCTTCTCATCCCGACTACAGAAGAGGTAAATCAGAAATGATCTACCTCTTTTTTTATTCTTATAAATCGTGGATAAAGAACTTACGCATTTTGAAATTAGTCATTTCGGTGTCCTTTATTTTGACTGATTGTTCTTCTTCAACGATGAATCCGTGCTTCTCAAAGAAGGGACGCGCAGTGAGACTGACTTCTGCAAAAAGAGATGGGAGATGGTTCCGATGTGCGAAATCTTCTGCATGGTCCAGTAAGATCGTAGCGATCCCTTGTCCCTGAAATTGGGGTAAAAGGAACATACTGTGCAAATATCCCTGCTGGTTGAATGACGTAAATCCTGTGATCCGGAAAGATTCGGTTTCTTCTGCAATGATGAATTGAAGATCACTGCTGAATAACTCCTGCCAGCGTTCGGGTGATGCGCGGTTTATCCAGGCATCTATTTGTTCGGGCGAATAGTTTTTGCGGCAGGAGGTTCTGACACTTTCTTCGAATACACATCGGAGTTCCGGGAGCTCTTTAATCTCAGCCTTTCTTAACCGGACAGGCTTTAATTGCATATGCAGGATCGGATAAGGTTTGCCTTGCCCGTCCGTGGCATCCCGGGCGATCACTTCAAATCCTCTGTTTCGGTAAAAACGTAGAGCCTGCTCGTTCTGTTCGTTTACATCTACTTTACGGATATTCTTTTTATGTATGGCGTATTCTATCAGTTTCTTTCCATACCCTTTGCCTTGTTGTGCCGGGTGAACGAAAAGCATTTCGATCAAATCGTCACTTAACCCCATAAAAGCAACGATTTGTTGGGTTTGTCCGTCTCTTATGAGATGGAGTTCTACAGCCTGGAAGTATTCGTTACGTATTAAAGGTTTGTAATACTGTATATCATCCTCCGTAAGGAAATGATGTGTGCTCCTAACAGAAGCCTCCCATAGCAGGAGTAATTCGTCGTAATCTTTTGCGGAAGCCATATTCATATTATGTTGATAGTTTTTTGAGCAATTACTGCATAAACCTGTATGGACGGAAATAATACCTCCACATTCCGGACAAGTCCAATATTCTTTCTGTTTTTCTAAAAAGTAATCCATTCCTTTTTCTCTGATCATCTTTAAATTGTTCATGGGCGATTCAGAAAGAGGATATTGATTCATATACCGGTATTCTCTTTCATGTAAGTGTTCGCAAGGATATTGTGGACATTTGTCACAATAATCACCTTGTAGACTCCCCCTGAATTCACAATTGATTATTTTGCAGCAGATGGAACAAAACTCAGGTTTATATTCATTACTGCCGTTACATCCGGGGCACGGATTTTCTCTTTTCAAAGATTCATTGCACAAATTGCAATCCAGACCGCAAGGGGCAATCATATTTGCTTTGAACATAATTTTTTCGTAAAAGTACGAAATTAATCCACAGAACGGAAGTCCGATTTTAGTCAATAGAGAGCATATCGGTAATGTGTTGAATGGCTGCTTACCGACTAAAAATCAGCTTTCTTTTCAATCCGGATGATTTCTCCGGAGACTGGATGCCGGAATTCCAGAAATTCTGCATGCAAGTAGAGGCGCTCGGCTCCTTTCCCATATAATTCATCACCGATAATAGGGGTGTTGAGACCTTGCGGATGAGAGGCATGCACGCGCAATTGATGTGTCCGGCCGGTAAGAGGATAAAAAGCAATGCGTGTTTGATTATTACTACGGGAAAGAACCTGATATCTTGTCATTGCCGGTTTTCCGTATTTTTCGTTTACGATCTGGCGGGGACGGTCTGACGGATCGAGACAAAGCGGCAAATCTATAATGCCCTTGTCAGCAGTGATCACTCCGTCCAGCAGTGCCGTATAACGTTTCTTTACTGTCCGGTTTTTGAATTGTGCCTGCAGGTTCTGGTGTACTTCTTTCGTTTTTGCAATCAATAAGATTCCGGAAGTAGCCATATCCAACCTGTGTACGATCAAGGGGCCGGTAGCATCGGGATACTGTGTCTTTAATCGTTGATAAACTGAATCGGCATCGGTTTTACCGGGAACGGATAACATTCCTGCCGGTTTATTGATAGCCAGCAGCCAGTCGTCTTCAAACAATATTTCAAGTTCCGTATGGCGGTGTAAGTCTGTCAGTAACGGGTTATCCTCCACATTCAGTCCCTGTAGCATATGTTTCAATATCGGTTCACATTTCCCTTTGCAGGCAGGATAGAAATATCCGTGATGGCGTATTTCCATCTTCGGTGAATTTCCCCACCAAAATTCAGCCATTGCAACAGGTTTCAGTTGGTGCAGGTAGGCATATTGCAAAAGCTTGGGAGCAGCACATTCTCCGGCTCCGGCTGGAGGAACTTTCTGTGCCGTATCTTTAAAGATATCGCATAGGTCTCTTATTTCACCTTTACCATTGACTATCCTGAACTGTTCGAAAAGTTGTTGCTGCAAAGCAGCCGAACGGGTTTTACGTTCTGTTTTCAGCCGTTCGATTTCAGATTCAAATTTCTTTACCTCAGCCTGTATGGCAGCGGTACGATCATTCCACTGTTGTTTCAACCGTTTTAATTCTGCTTTCTGGAACTGGCTTTCACGTATCATGGCTGATAGTTCGTTTTCGTCCGGATTGCCGAGCCGCTTTTCTTCACGTCTTAGCTGAGCTTCCTTAAATTCTTCTTTTACCGTGTCTATTGTTTTTGCCGCCAGGGCAACGGTGTCCGCCAGTTTCTGTCTGGTGGCTAGGTAATTTTCGTCAGCCTGAAGCCGTTTGATGCAGGCATTTATAGCGGATATACGGTCTTCCTCGATACTGAAAAAGCCTTGTGGTTGTTGCAGGTCATAAATGGGAGGAACGAAATAATCATGCAGGTTTTTTCCGGCCAGGATACCGGAAAAGGCGGCGAGATAACCAATCTCACCCGTTGGTGTTCGTACGATCAGGACTCCGAACATTTTTCCCTGTTGCAGGTCGTTTTTCCACTCTTCTTTACTTTGCAGGTATTGCTGCACTTCTTCCGCAGCCATCACACATAAAGGATGAGGCGTGTAATGGAACGGATAAGTGAACTTTTCCGGCAGACGGATATGGGCGGCAGGAGAAGAGATACGATGGAACTTACTCATTTTCTTGCCCGGCGTAGTATTTTTTCAGCTTTCTCTTCGCTGGAGATGAAACTTAACGATTTGATAATGTCTTCATAGTTTTCGGAATCGACAATGCGTGGAGCTACTATTTCCAGTACTTCCAGTTTATCGTCGTCGAACGTATAGATAGACATAAGGCGTATGCACTGTTTACAGGTGAAATATTTATTGCTAACCCCCATTTCAAGAAGCTCCAGTTGATCGTCTTTAAACGGTTTCTGTTTTACTTTGTTGTATAGCTGTTGAAATTCCCCGTCGCTTACTGCTCTGGAAGGTTTCCCGTGTCCATTTGGATGAGGAGGTGTCGGCTTTCCGTAATCGATATCGCCCGGAGGATAGACCGCAACGGGAGGATTGGGGTGGCTGTCTCCGTTGAAGGAGTTCATGTTACTGACTCTTTCATGAATGAAATCGACGATTATGATCGTTGTTTCTGCTGTTAGCGGATTGACTTTTTTGTATTCCCACTCTTCATACTGTTCATCGAACCGGCGAAAATCAGGATCACCCAACAAGCTGACAATTTCTTTTTTTGTCATCCCTTTCTCTATTTTCATGACAGCACTTTTGCCGGTCATATAGCTACCGCAACTACAAAGGACAACTGAGCAAATGACCAGTGACAGTGCTATGAATATTTTTGTTTTCATGATCTTGAATCTTTATATACGTGAACGTTGTTTATTTGTGAAAAACAAATATATAAAGGATTCTCAGATTATGACTTATCTTTAAGAACAAACTTATCGGATTTTTGTCATGCCCCCGTCGATCGTGATGTTCTCCCCATTGATGAAGTCGTTTTCTTCCTGGCAGAGAGTCAGGCATATACGGGCAATATCTTCCGGCTTTCCAACTCTGCCGGAAGGCTGTTGGGCATGATCTTCCGGACGAAGTTGTTCGTAGTCGTGTGTTTGTATCCAACCCGGTGCGATGGAATTGACTGTGATATGCCATGGGGCCAATGACAAGGCGAGTGTGTGGGTTAGCGAACGAACGCCTCCTTTGGATGCTGCATATCCTTCACTGCCCGGTTCGTTCATCGGATTACGGGCGGATGATATGTTGATCACCCTGCCGTAAAGATTGGGAGTATCCAATGATTGGCGGTGGATGGCTAGCAGCCGCGATGTGATAAACACCGGTCGCAGGCTTACGGATAAGATTTGGTCAAAATCTTCCACACTTGTTTCCGTGATCGGGGAAAAGTCGCTGATACCTGCATTATTGATAATAATATCCAGATCTCCCCACTCGTCAAAGAGATGTTGCATGCAACTTTCAAGAGCCTCTTTGTCGCTGATGTCAACAGGATAAAAGGTCGTACCTGTTTTTTCAGCAGTCTCTCTTCCTGAAATCTCATTCCGGTCGCAGAAAGCGACCCGGTTGCCTGCCATACGGAATGCCTTGACGATGGCTTTACCGATCCCGTCGGCTCCTTCGGTTACGAAAACTCTTCGCATTTTATGAATAGGACTTGTTTTCTTTTTGCCATAGCTGCTTTTTGCCGAAGAAGTTTTTTTAGCCTGAAATTCTTCATATTTTTTTTCAAGATAGTTGTCTGCCATGATGTTATAATATTTATCCGATAAAATAGTTTTTGGGGTTGTCGTGATTGTCTTTTCAAAGGTACGGATAAATTTCTATTCTACATTGAAAAAGAGCTAACCGGCTTCGGAACCGGATCGGACACCTTCTATTAAAAATCTCAAATAGAAGAAAATGGAACAGTTATAAGGAAATATTCGTTGTTATGCCGGAAAGTTTATCCTTTATCTTTGCTGCAATGATAAGTACTAATATAGAATATGCCGTTATTGAGTATAAATCATTAAGCATTTATTATTCATAATTAAACTGTAGGGGTGTTTGGAAAGGGATTTTAGAACAGTCCGGCTTTTATTTTTAAGAGGTCGCACATTAACCAGGCGGCCTCTTTCTTCCTTACTTAATAGACTCCGATATTTTCCGGTATATCCCGGTATTTGGTCGGAGATACACCTAAATGTTTCTTTACATATTTTCCAAAGAAAGATAAGTTGGAGAAATTGAAATCATCCGCAATTTCTTTGATCGATTTATCGGAGTGTTTCAATTGGTATTTTATTTGTTCTATGGCTGAGTCGTTTATCCATTCCAGGGCGGTCCGTCCGCTGACCTGCTTGACGACAAAGGAAACGTATTTGGGTGAATAACAGAGACGGTCGGCATAATAGGAAACCGACCGGTGGAATCCGTTGTCTTTCGATACTTCCATAATGAAACATTTGAAAACATAAGAAGCCCTTTTTATGCCCGTTTCCGGCTCCTCTTCATTATCCAGTTCGGTGTCTGAATACTTGTAGATAGCAGCCATCATATCACAGAATATGGCTGAAAATAAATAATGTAACACATCTTTCTTATAATGAATAGATGGATCGTTTATTTTCTTTATGATAAGGTCTTCATATAATTTAATGGGAGATTTATCTTTTTCTTCAATATGCCGCAGGGGATTTTTATGAATATGAGATAATATGTTATTGGAAATTTCTTCTCTTTTTACGACACGCTGTAAAAAGTTGGTGGAAAATCCCATAATTCTGAGTTTATGGCTGCGACTGAATTTTGTCTGGCTCAGTATCGTAGTCGGCAAGCAGATTATGATGTCGTCTTTTTTTAGTAAATAGGTCTTATTGTTCATGTCTAGCTGAATAGATCCTTCCACACAAGAAATAATCAGGAAGAAATTCAATCTGATGGTAATATTATTATAAGAAATGTCTTCCAGATTGCGGGCAGCCACAACATCCTTGTCTACATAATCTATCATGTGACTAAAGTCCTTGAAATCCTCAACGTCTATCGTTGTTATTACGTTATTATCCATACTGTTTGCTTTTATCGGTGTAAAGATGAGCATTAAAAGAGTAACCGGAATATTCTATTTCTCATCTTTTTTATTCCAAAAGTCTACTGATTGGTATTTAGGCTATTAAAAAAGTGTAATAAAGAAAATGGGACAGTATTCGGGAATTTTGTGTTATCACGCTTTTATCCCCATCGCGTACTTTTGAGGCAATTTTTATAAAGAATATAGTATGTTAAAAGTAAATGGGAATTGGATACGACTGATAGGGATTGTCGGTTGTACGATGTGGATGACATCCTGTAAGCAAACACCGGATGTACAAGTGAAACCTTCTTATTCTGTGATGAAAGTGGCGTTGGCTGATAAAGAACTTTCAACTTCCTACTCGGCGACTATCCGGGGGCGGCAGGATATCGATATCTATCCGCAAGTATCGGGAACTATTGAGAAGCTCTGCGTGTCGGAAGGGGAGAAAGTGCGTCGGGGCCAAGTACTTTTTATCATAGACCAGGTTCCTTATAAGGCAGCTTTGCAAACGGCTATAGCCAATATGGAAGCGGCAAAAGCCGGATTGGGGACAGCAGAATTGACGTATGACAGTTCGAAGGAACTATATGCGCAGAAGGTTGTCTCGGAGTTTAGCCTGAAAACGGCTGAAAATACGTTTCTCACAGCCAAGGCACAATTGGTGCAGGCGGAAGCACAGGTCGTGAATGCCCGTAATAATCTGTCTTATACGGAGGTGAAGAGCCCTACGGACGGTGTTGTAGGAGCTTTGCCATACCGTGCCGGAGCATTGGTCGGACCGACCCTCCAACAGCCGTTGACGACGGTGTCTGATAATTCGGATATGTATGTCTATTTCTCCATGACCGAGAACCAGCTTCTGGCTCTGACCCGGCAGCACGGGACGATGGACGATGCTCTGGCGAATATGCCGGAAGTGGATCTTCAGTTGAATGATAACTCGTTGTACGGGAAGAAAGGTAAAATAGAATCTATCAGTGGCGTGATCGACCGGCAGACCGGTACGGTTGTGGCTCGTGCGGTCTTCCCGAATGAGTCGCGCCTGCTTCACAGCGGGGCATCCGGTAGTGTGATCATGCCGAGCACCTATAAAGACTGCATCGTTATCCCGCAGGGGGCGACCGTTCAGATGCAGGATAAGACCCTTGTATATAAAGTTGTAGACGGAAAAGCAACTTCTACGTTAATTACCGTAGCCGGAATAAATGACGGACGCGAGTACGTTGTGCTGACCGGTTTGAAGGCCGGTGATGAAATTGTATCTGAAGGTGCCGGGTTGGTACGTGAAGGAACACAAGTAAAATAAAAGTAAAGCTATGAAAGGTAATATATTTATAAAACGGCCGGTGATGGCTATATCCATTTCCGTGCTTATCCTCGCTGTGGGGCTTATTTCGCTTTTTACGCTGCCGGTGGAGCAGTATCCTGATATCGCACCGCCTACAGTCTATGTAACGGCCAACTATACAGGAGCCGATGCGGAAGCGGTAATGAACAGCGTTATCATGCCGTTGGAGGAGAGTATCAACGGGGTGGAAGACATGATGTATATTACGTCTACTGCTACCAATGCCGGTTCGGCTACCATACAGGTTTATTTCAAGCAGGGAACGGACCCGGATATGGCGGCGGTCAATGTACAGAACCGTGTATCCAAAGCACAGGGATTGTTACCAGCCGAAGTGACCAAGATCGGTGTGACTACCCAGAAGCGTCAAACCAGTTTCCTGCAGATCAACTCGTTTGTCTGTACGGATGGTAATTATGACCAGACATTCCTTGCCAATTATCTGGACATCAATGTGATCCCTCAAATCAAACGTATAGAAGGCGTGGGCGACGTCATGGAGTTGGGCGATACCTATAGTATGCGTATCTGGCTGAAACCGGAATTGATGGCCCAATACGGGTTGGTTCCATCGGATGTAACAGCCGTGCTCGGTGAACAAAATATCGAAGCGCCGACAGGTTCGTTGGGCGAGAACTCGATGAATGTTTTCCAGTTCACGATGAAGTATCGCGGACGTTTGAAGAGTGTGGATGAATTCAGGAACACGGTTGTCCGTTCGCAGAGCGACGGTTCGGTACTCCGTCTGAAAGATGTGGCTAACGTGGAACTGGGTACACTTACCTATAGTTTCAAGAGTGAGATGGACGGTAAACCTGCCGTTATGTTCATGGTATTCCAGGTAGCAGGTTCCAATGCAACGGCTGTGAATGAGAAGATCACTGCTCAGATGAATATAATGGAGAAGGATCTTCCGAAGGGAACGGAGTTTGTGACGATGATGAGTTCGAACGACTTCCTGTTCGCATCTATCCATAATGTGGTGGAAACGTTGGTTATTGCCATCTTACTGGTAATCCTCGTGGTTTATTTCTTCCTGCAGGATTTTAAGAGTACGCTGATTCCTTCCATATCTATTATAGTCTCGCTGGTCGGAACATTTGCTTGCCTGATGATTGCCGGATTCAGTATCAACATCCTGACCTTATTTGCTCTTGTGCTTGCGATCGGAACCGTTGTGGATGATGCGATCGTGGTGGTGGAGGCGGTGCAGTCGAAGTTCGATGCCGGATATAAATCCTCCTATCTTGCCACTAAAGATGCGATGGGAGATGTAACGATGGCTATCGTTTCCTGTACCTGCGTGTTTATGGCAGTATTTATCCCTGTGACATTCATGGGAGGAACATCCGGTATTTTTTATACGCAGTTCGGTATTACGATGGCGACTTCAGTCGGTCTTTCCATGATTTCAGCCTTGACGCTGTGTCCGGCTCTTTGTGCCATACTTATGCGTCCTTCGGATGGAAATAAGAGTGCGAAAAGTCTTAACGGACGAGTTCGTGCAGCCTATAACGCTTCATTCAACGCCGTATTGGGCAAATATAAGAAAGGTGTCATGTTCTTTATCCATCACCGCTGGATGGTATGGACGCTGACCGCAGCAGCTATTGTTTTGCTGGCATTTCTGATGTCGAGCACCAAGACAGGGCTCGTTCCGCAGGAAGACCAGGGTGTGATCATGGTAAATGTCAGCACTTCACCGGGTAGTACGTTAGGTGAAACGACAAAGGTCATGGACAAACTGGAGGATATATTGAAAAATACACCTGAAATAGAACATTATGCAAAGGTAGCAGGATACGGACTTATGTCCGGACAAGGAACCTCTTACGGTACGATCGTTATCCGTTTAAAAGACTGGAGCGAACGAAAAGGGGAAGAGCATTCGTCGGATGCCGTGGTTGGCCGCCTGAATGCCCAGTTCTATGCGATAAAGGAAGCACAGATATTCAGTTTCCAACCGGCAATGATCCCCGGTTATGGTATGGGTAACTCCATCGAGTTGAACCTGCAGGACAAGACCGGTGGCGACATGACGGCTTTCTACAACTCGACTATGCAGTTCCTGGGAGCTTTGAATCAGCGTCCGGAAGTTGCGATGGCATATACCTCTTATGCGATGAACTTCCCGCAGGTGTCGGTCGATATCGATGCGGCCAAATGTAAGCGTGCAGGTATTTCACCGGCTACCATACTCGATGCCCTGGGCAGTTATTGCGGTGGTGCATATATTTCCAATTACAATCAGTTTGGAAAAGTGTACCGTGTCATGATGCAGGCTTCCCCTGAATATCGTCTGGACGAACAGTCGCTGAATAATATGTTTGTTCGCAACGGAACGGAAATGGCGCCGATAAGCCAGTTTGTGACATTGAATAAGGTGCTTGGTCCGGAAGTATCCAACCGTTTCAACCTGTACAGCGCTATCACGGCAAATGTGAATCCGGCTGAAGGTTATTCTTCCGGTGAGGTGCAGAAGGTCATTGAAGAGGTGGCAGTCCAGACACTGCCTACGGGATATGGTTATGAATATGGTGGTATGGCCCGTGAAGAATCGAATAGCGGTGGTGCGAAAACGCTGTTTATCTATGTGGTTTGTATTTTGCTTATTTATCTGATCCTGGCTTGTTTATATGAGAGCTTCCTGGTGCCGTTCGCCGTTATCCTCTCCGTGCCGTTCGGTTTGATGGGTAGTTTCCTGTTTGCTAAGATATTCGGACTGGAGAATAATATTTACCTGCAGACAGGGGTGATCATGTTGATCGGTTTGCTGGCGAAGACGGCCATTCTGATCACGGAATATGCGATAGAGCGCCGCCGTAAAGGAATGGGTATCGTCGAGTCGGCTTATTCTGCCGCCCAGGTCCGTCTGCGTCCGATCCTGATGACGGTGCTTACGATGATCTTCGGTATGCTTCCGTTGATGTTCTCCTCCGGTGCCGGTGCCAACGGTAACAGCTCGTTGGGAACAGGTGTTGTCGGTGGTATGGCAGTTGGAACGCTGGCGTTGTTATTCGTAGTTCCGGTGTTCTATATTATCTTCGAGTTTTTACAGGAGAAGATCCGTAAGCCGATGGAAGAAGAAGCCGATGTGCAGGTGGCTCTGGAGCAGGAGAGAAGTAATGCGGAGCGTGGCACGTCTGATATAAACAACTAAAATAATAAAATATGAAGAAGATAATCCTGTTATCCGCAGTTACTGTTCTGTTGAGCAGTTGTGGTATATACAGTAAATATAAACCGGAAATGGCCGTACCCGACAATTTGTACGGAGAAGGGATAGAGACGGCCGACACTGCCGGAATAGGTGACAGAGACTGGCATGAGCTTTTCTCCGATCCGAAGTTGCAGGCCCTTATCGAACAGGGATTGCAGAACAATACTGACTATCAGTCGGCACAACTCCGTGTGAAGGAGGCTGAAGCGGCTTTGATGTCCGCCCGTCTGGCGTTCCTGCCTTCCTTTGCCTTGTCTCCGCAAGGGACCGTGAGCAGTTTTGATGCCCGCAAGGCGACACAGACTTATTCGCTGCCTGTCACTGCCAGTTGGGAACTCGATATATTCGGGCGTATGCACAACGCTAAACTGCAGGCAAAAGCGGTTTACGCACAAAGCGAGGATTACCGGCAGGCCGTGCGGACCCAGCTGGTAGCCGGAATCGCCAATTCCTATTATACGCTGTTGATGCTGGACGAACAGCTTGCCATCACACGTGAGACGGAGGAGGCATGGCGTGAAACGGTTTCTTCTACCCGTGCCTTGAAGAATGCGGGCATGGCTGATGAGGCGGCCGTATCACAGATGGAAGCTACTTATTATCAGGTACAGGCATCCTCCCTCGATCTGAAAGAGCAGATCAATCAGGTGGAGAACAGTCTGGCTTTGCTGTTAGCCGAGACGCCCCGTTATTTTGAACGGGGCACATTGGATGAGCAACAGTTTCCGGAGGACTTGTCGGTAGGTGTTCCTGTTCAGATGTTATCCAACCGTCCTGACGTCCGTTCGGCAGAGCGTTCACTGGAAGCAGCGTTCTATGGAACCAATCAGGCCCGTGCCTCTTTTTATCCTTCCGTAGTGCTGAGCGGGAGTGCGGGTTGGACCAACTCGGCCGGGGCGATGATTGTCAATCCGGGTAAGTTCCTGGCTTCGGCAGTCGGCTCGCTGACACAGCCTTTGTTCAACCGTGGACAGGTCATTGCCCAATACCGCATTGCGCAGGCACAACAGGAAGAAGCCAGCCTGGCTTTTCAGCAGACTTTACTGAATGCCGGAAGCGAAGTGAACGATGCGTTGGTTGCTTATCAGACAAGCCGGGAGAAAACGATCTTGTTCGACAAGCAGATCGTTTCGCTGGAAAAGGCGTTGAAAAGCACCTCTCTGCTGATGGAGCACGGTACTTCTACTTATCTGGAAGTCCTGACCGCCCGCCAGTCTTTACTGAGTGCGCAACTGTCGCAAACGGCTAACCGTTTTTCTGAGATACAGAGTGTGGTAAACCTTTATCATGCACTGGGTGGTGGAAGAGAAAAGTAACATCTATCTAAGAACAGAAAATGATGAATCAAGCTGTTATAGGTACAAATGCCGGCATAGTTTGGAGGACAATGGATGGAGTTCGTATACGGCAACGCTGGAGTTTTTCTGAATTGAAAAGGGCTACTGGTCTTTCGGATATGGACTTATATGCCGCTGTCGGCTGGCTGGCACGGGAAAATAAAGTAGAGTTTTTCACTGATTCCCAAACAGAAGATGATAATTTTTTTTTGAGTTTGCATTATTCTTATTGAAACCGTAAACCTTCTCTATTATTTATTCTAGATTTGGAGCGGGATTGTATCTTGGGAAAGATAGCAGTCCCGTTTTTTTATTTTCCTTTCACCTTCGTACTTCGGAGCACTGTTTGCGACACCAAATTATCCGTTTTATTCCTGTAACAGTAAAACCATATAACCTTCCCACGATGATAAAACATGTGTGGAAAGGCTATACTTCATTCTTTATATTATTATTTTTTCCAAATACAACGATAATTAAATCTACGGTTCGGTGCAGCATCACCATTCACACACAAAGAAATTGGGTCTTTCAATTCCGACGGGTTATCAACCCATTTAAAATCAAAGACAAAAGTATCACCGACCAATCCCAGATCATCACGATTCACGGCCAATTCCAGGCACTTATCTTTTATACAATAAGGAAGAACACCGACAGTCACCCATTCCCCACTCTTTTTGTCATACCGTTTCAACTCGGTCGATTTCCCATCTACCACCGTTTTGTTTATCAAATAATCATAGCCATACCAACCTGTCGAAGAATTATTATCCGCATCAATCAACAACAACATCCAGTTCGGATCCGTTGAAGGAGTCATATTATTCATTGTTTCCACATAGAAATAAATATTTTCTTTATCTACTGCCACTTTGGATAAGACAATATCATTCCTTCCGGAGTTATTTACATAATGGTTTCCACCATATCCTTTATAATCGCGATGAGTTATATCGCCTTTAGTATCACGATACTCGACTTTAACTTTATTCCATTTATCAAACTTTCCATTTACAGGCATCGTTTGATAGCCTTTATTCTCAGGTATCGGACGGACTCCTTTATAACGACGGATATTCTGTGCCATCTGCATATAGTAGTTATCGGTATAGCCTCCCTTCATCGGTTGAATCGTACGGTTAAATTCTGCATTATACTGGTCTACAAAATAAAATGGATTTTTACGTCCCAGAAATTCCGTCGGTCCCGGTAATTCCGATCCCGGCGCTTTTCCTGAGCTGTATTTTCCGGCAGTCCATTCATTCCAGTCATTCAAATACAGAAACTGAGGATCGTTTTTTAAAGCTTCTTCCCAACGATCCTGAAAATAGATTCCATATGCAGTAGGATCATCCACTGTCTTTCCCAACCACGGGACATAAGTTGGTTCAGGCATATCATGGTCATTTAATCGAGGTTCTTTATGATCACGAGTCCAGGATTTTCCAACAATGGAAGTTGGATGTTGGGCGGGAGTAACGGCTGCCTGTTCATTTTTCCCCTGAAAAGTAGCAACCAAATCAGACGGATGCATTTTACAAACCCGTTCGTCACCCAAATCATAACCGAAACTCCAGTTTCCTTCTGTTCCGACAAAACGTTCGCCAGCCCATTCATAATATCCCCACCACATGGTTCTAAGCGTAAAGAAGTCCTTTACTTCCCGTGTATAATCTGTATAGAACTCATTCGTATAGTCCGGATCATTATAATGGGGATGCGAAGAATCGGTCAAAGCTTTCGGATCATAATGAGGATTCGGATTCTTTACACCGCCGCCATTAGCATCCATTGCCGGTTTTCCATTATATAATAATAAAGGTTTATCTCCCCAATAAAACCATAAATCTTTATATTTATTTTCTTTATACACTTTATCATACAAATCCTGCACAACCGAAATTACCGGTCCGTTAAAAGCCCAGAAACAAAATTGAGGAACTTTATTCCCTTCTGCCTTCATTTTTTGCATGGTGGTAAATAAAGTCTCCCATTCGTCCCAGTAACGAACGGCATTTGTTACATCCATAACTAAGACATCCACACCAGCATCAGCCAACATAGACATATCTTTACGGATCACATATTCGTCCCGGCTCAGAAAATAGCCGACCTCCGGTTCTCCCCAATGGTAGGATCCCTCCGTCCATGCCGGATGATTAGCATCCAAACGAGCTTCCGGTGCTTCTTCCAATACTTTACTGACATCTGCACGATAAGGAGATTTCAAATTAGCCAAATTATCCGAATGCCATGTAATATAAAAAATACCGACTACACGACGTTTGTCATCCTTAACATTACCAACCTCTTCCTGGCTCGGCATAGTCCGTCCCAAAGCATCGGTCGCCACCCATGTATCAGAATAAATATCCCAGTAAGAATCAGCAATATCAATATTCGATTGAATAGTATCCTTTTGATTTCCACATCCGGATAAAGTCGTTAGTAATCCTAAAACACCAAGCAGGTTTATACAAAGTTCATTAACAAGTTTCATAATCTATAAATTCAAAGTTTATAAAAATAAGACACAACAAAACCGATCCAAGATTCAAAAACGAATCCCGCATTCATTCGGTAACAAAAGATTATTACCAGGAAAAGCAATCCGGGTTACTTTTCCTGATAAATTTCTATCCGGTATATTCCTGACGGAAATCTGTAAAAAGAGACATCTCCCCTGTTTTCAATAAGCGGATAATCGTCTTTATCAAAAACTCGTTTATTGACATCTATCTTTTTATTATCGGGTAAAGCAACAATACCTGAAGTATTGGGAGGTAATGTTATTTTCCAGATCAACCGATCATTTTCCTGAGACCACTCGCTTTCTGTTTTCCCATAAGACGTATCTATCGATGCCTTCGCCCAATCTAAAAAGGAGGTCATTGTCGGTTCAAAGCGTATTACTTTAAATCCCGGTCCTGATATATCCGGACGTATCCCCGCTATATCTTCATAAAACCAGGTATCATAACCTCCTTGCATGGGATGATTCAGTGAAGATCCGGTTAAGCATACCTCCTTACTCTTCTTGTTTATCGGAAGAACTTCCCAAAGAGAGGTTGCATCTGCATCCGTCCACATATAAGCAAAACTATTTTCGCCTGTTTTAGTGAACATATCCCATGCGGCTTTACCATTGCCAAAACGCGATAAGGCTTGTCCGATACGTCCCAAACCAAAGATCCCGGTATGCATGAAATTATTATACTTCTCCTTCATATTTCTGGCTATTGCATCAGAAACAGCTCTCTCATCTCCTGCAGGAACCAACCCAAAATCAAGAGCCATCGCATCAGCAGTCTGACTTCCGAACGTTTTATTTTCTTTGTCATAAAATTCAGAAACAAAAGCTGCAGCTATCTTGTTTTTCAAATTGTTAAAATATTCAGCATCGTCATCATTACCTAATATAGCCGCTGTTTTAGCCATAATGGATGCATCTAAATAATGAAAGGCGGTAGAACTTAATGGGACAGGACAATCAATCGTATTGTTTCCTTCCGGCGGACACCAATCCCCCAAACCATAAGGCACAATATGTCTGGTTGGAAGCGTATCGTTAACCGACAAATGTTCCACATGTTCCACCCATTGTTTCATTTCATGATAATATGTACGTAAAGGTTCCTCATTTCCAAAATACAAATAAGTATACCAGGGTAATTGAACAACAGCTGTCCCCCAATCCGGAGAAGCAACCCCGCAAAGACGTTTTCCTGGAGCGATCATATATGGGATTCCCGGTGCTTTATCTGCAAAATAGAAGATCGTATTGAAAAGCTTTTGATGAAGTGTATTTTTTTCAAAAACGGAAGAGGTGGAACTTATGTCCTTCATATATTTCATCCAGAAATTATTCAGGTCAAAATTATAATTCTCGAAAGGAGCTACGGCATGTGCATCTCCTAACCAGCCACATCGTTCTCTATGGGGGCAATCTGTCGGTAGACCATGCGTATTACTTAGCATTGTCCTGATCGCCAGCTCATGCAACTTATTGATCTGTTGATCCGAACACTCAAATTCACCTCTCTTGTTAACATCGGTATGTACAAGTATCGTTTTTATCCAATCCAATTCGGGTTCCGTCACCATACCGGAAAGTTCTAAATAACGATAACCATGGTATGTAAAACGAGGATTCCAAACCTCCTGCCCATTTCCGGCACAGATGTATTCGTCCGTTTGTACGACACCTGTTGCAAATACGCCAGTCGTATTATATTCTACCGAGCCGTCCTCACGAAGAAGTTCTCCCATCCGCATTTTCAAATGCGTCCCTTTGGGTTGCTTTACCTTTATTTGTGGCACACCGGCAATATTCACTCCAAAATCAAATACCCAGTTACCGGAAGGATCTTTCCATTTCTTCACAGCTTTGATCTCATTTTTTAAACGGATAGGTTCTATAAGCTGAGGATATAAATCTATCGGAATATTGCTTTCAGCCAGTACAGCCTCATTCCAATTATCCGCTAAAATTCCAGCCTTTGACCAGTCTTTGATTTCCCTTGTTGCATCATAAACTTCACCTGCATAAATATTACCTTTTAATACCGGTCCGGGAATCCATTGCCAGGATTCATCCGAAACGATCGTTTCCTTAGAACCATCTTCATAAGTTATTTCCATTTGCAATCTGAAAAGAGGATCGCCATACTTCGCCCAGGCCCCCCAGACTTTGTCTTGTCCGTACCAGCCTTCACCGAGCATCACGCCTAAACAGTTTTCGCCTTTTACCAATCCGGATGTGATATCAAATGTTGAATACAAAGCATACTGCTCATAATTCGTTTGAGCAGGATCGAGAATCCTCTTTTTATCGACAAGTCGACCATTCAAATAAAGATCACCACATCCCAAACCACAAAAATAAACAACAGCTCTCTGTAGTTGCGTTCCTGTCTTCTCTGTATTAAATTCCTTACGAAAATAAGGCATCGGACCATCTTGCTTCCAAACAGAAGTTATCCATTTCGCTTTCCAATCAGACGTATTTAGTCCTAGGGAAAAAGATGCTGGTTCACTCCAGCTTGTCACTTGCCCTTTTCCATCCCAAATACGTAAACGCCACCAATAAAGCGATCCTTGTTCCAGTATAGCGACATCCGGACGAACATTCACTTGTTGCTCCGATTCCCTCTTTCCTGAACTCCAAATATTATTTCCCTTCTCTAAGTCTTTTCGGGAAGAAGCAATCTCTATTTCCCAGGCAGATTGAGTAACATTATTCTCTTCTGACTCGATGCGCCAACTAAGAACAGCTTCATCAACCCCTTCCGGGTTGACCAAACCGCGACACTTTAAATCCACCACTTTCACTTTACCTCCGGAATAGCCTTCAGTACATCCCATAAACCCAAAAAGAGAAATAAAAAACAACAAAAAACAAACACTCTTTGACTTCATATATTCCTTGATTTATTATATCTGATGAAAATAACATCTAAAGATATATTTAAATTACTTTTCATAGATATAAATGAGGGTGCTACAAAGTTTTTTTTCGGAAATTATCTGCATACACCCTCCTCTACTATTCAGATTTATCGAAAAATCATTTAAATCGTATATTTCTGATGTTTATTGTCACATCTGCATTAGTGCCGAAATCACAACGCATATAATCACCAGAACTACCCCAGCCGACAGTAACCATTCCTGCTGTATAATCTTGTTCAAATGTTGTCCATTCCTCTGCTGCCGGAAACTCTATCGTCGTCGAATTGGCTTCAGACGGTCCGGAAGATGAAGTACACCAGAATATCTGAAGTTTAATACTCTTAGTAGACTTATATCGGAACACCATAGTAGAACCTTCTTTTGCCGCAGACAAACCGTTTGAATAAATATAAGGATCCCCTCCGGTCGTAACAATTGTATATTCATTCGAATTTTCCGGATTAGAAGCAACTAATGTCATATCATTCATATTTGCCTGGAAAGTGACATATTCCACATCCGGATAAACGACATCATCCGGATCTATGGTCGGAGTGATCATAAACTCTCTTTCAACAGACTTACTGCCATCTAACTGATTCACTGCACAAACCGTCAATTTTGTTTCAGCAATAAAACCGGTAACAGTATATGCCCCTGTTTGAGTTGCATTAATCGTAACTACCTGCTCCACATTCTTTTTATCTAAATATGAAACTATTAAGTCGACACCAACGAATGTCTCATTCGTCCAGGTAATTTTAGCACCTCCACTGGCAGACTCTATTCCAACAGTTTCAATCACATAATCTTTTGCCTTCTCTATGCCTAGAGGAATGCCTTTCACCGTTACGGACGAAGAGGACGCTCCACTATAGCCATAAGAGGTTAAAACAAACTCATGTTCTTCCGTATCCGTAAATCCTCCAACAACTACCGATACGTTATTACTTGTATCAGCACTATATTTACTAACCTTTTTATTCACATTTTCTCCCTGAGAATTTTGATAAGAAATCAATGTATAATAATAATCGGCCTCTGTCGGATTCGTCCAATTCAATGTCACAGAACCAATAAAAGGTGTACACTCCACATTGGTGACAGGATCTATATTTCCCTTATTATTGTCATCATCGTCGCATCCATATATAAAAAGCGAGATGAACATTATGAATAGAATATATTTCTTCATTGTATGCTTTTTTTAATTATATTCTCAATTACCACCCCGGATTCTGCCAGTTAGTACCCGTATGCTTCAGCATCTTAGCTACTTCTGTTTGTTTAATCGGGTAAAGCAAATATTTATCAGTATTTGTTCCGCGGGATGCAAGTTTGATTCGATTATAAGTGAAAGTTCCATCATCTTCTTTTACAATTTTCATTCCTGTCACAAAATTGTCTGTTTCACTTAAAATTTTCCAACGACGAACATCAAAGAAACGATGTTCCTCGAATGCCAATTCCACACGCCGTTCATTTCTATAACGTTTTTCAAAAGCATCTTTCGACATACCGGCAGATAAAACCGGCATACCGGCACGAGTTCTGATCTTATTAACCGCATCTCTGGCAGACAATGCTTCTGCCCCTACTTTTGAAGCGACCTGAACATCCGGGCCTACAGCCTGATAAGCCGCCTCTGCAAAATTCAAATACAATTCCCCCAAACGGAAAATACGCATAAGCCCATCTGCATCCTGCCCAATTCCGGATTTGAAATTATTGAATTTACGCATGTAATATCCAGTACGGGTATAACGAATATCTGTCACATTATCAGATATACCACAATTTCCACCCACATATGTTTCTACAACATCTCCATTCGGTTGATCCAAATAACGGATTGATCCGTTATGATAGATCGATGCATAAAAACGAGGATCACGATTTGCATACGGATTTTTCGGATCATAAGAGGAAGCCGTATTCAGAATAGGTTGTAAATGTTCAGCATCCGAATAACCTAAAATAGGTTGAGTACCATCAATCATCTCATAACTATCTATCAATTCCTGCGAAGGTCCGGCACCAGCCTTCTCCATACCACTTGTGATAGGAGTACCTGCAAATTTCCAAACATTTGTACGCCAGGAAGTCGTTTCATAAATAGTTTCCTTATCCCACGAACGGCTTGGGTCCGACCGGGTAATAAAATAATATGCATATGCATTTTGGGCGATTGTAGGATCCGGAGCCTGGCTATACAACTCAAAACCATGTTTCAAACAAAGATCTAAAGTTTCTTTTGTTATTTCTGTTGCTTTTTCCCAGGTATATTTACCAGCACCGTTATCATTCCACAAAGGACTTGCTGCATACAAAGCTGTCTGAGATTTTACAGCACAAGCAAAAGCCCGTGTCAGTTTCCCTCTTTCATTATCATTAATTTGCCAACGGAAACCAACTGATTGTCCCTCAGATTCTGCTGTAGCCAAAGCTTTATCACATTCTGCAATAATAAAATCCGCACATTCTTCAAAAGAGGAACGTTTGTCTGTTGAGAAATCATGATTTGTCTCGTAAGGAGTCTCAATTAAAGGAACTCCCCCATAACGTTTTATCAGTTGTAAATAATAAAATGCACGTGCAACACGGACCTCTGCAATCCAACCGTTCTTTTCCACTTCATTAAAAGCATAAGTGGCCATTTCCGGATCATCGATACAAAGTAAAAATGTATTACAACGACGAATACCCTCAAAATAATGCGACCAGGGATCCATATAGCTGGCTGTTAACGGATTATATTCAGAAGTTGTATACCCTTTATACCATTTGGATACAGGACCATCCTGATTGTCATTCGCATCATGAGCTTCATCACAAAAAGAAGCCAAGGGTGTATTGGTATTTTCATACGTAAATCCAACCTGAGGCATATATCCCAGGCAATTGGAGTAATAAGCAGATGTACGTTCGTACCGATTGAAAATATCATTCAACGACACACGACCATCGGAAGCTATATCCAAGTCCGCACAGGAAGAACAACACAACGCGAAAGCGGCAACTATCAATATATTAATCAGATTCTTCATAATATCTATATTTAAAATGTTAAGCTCACCCCGATATTATACACTCTATACGGTTGGAAAGTACCCATGTTGGCCACTTCCGGATCTATATGTTTAGAGCGCATATTATCGATCGTAAACAAATTCTGTCCGCTTAAAGAAAAACGGATTTTTTCTGCAAAAACTTTCTTTGATGTATTCAAAGGCAATGTATAAGCGATCTCTGCGTTTTTTAAACGCAAGTAAGATGCATCCATAATAAAGAAACTGTTCGGCTGATGATTAGTAGATGCTTTCAACGACAAAGCCGGGTAAGTAATCTCTTCTCCATTATTCCAACGCTCAGGAGTCCATGCTTTTAAATGAAGATCAGTAAATACACCCTGATATTCAGATTCATATGCACCTACACCACTGATCGTTCTGGAAAATTTACCTACACCCTGAAATAATAGATTTACCTCAAAACCCTTATATTTAAAACCTCCGGAGAAGCTATAGTACTGCTGCGGAATTGAAGTATTCAAGATTGGAGCCTTATCCTTTTCATCTATTATTTTATCACCGTTTAAATCCTGATAAATAAAATCACCGACACGAGGAGTTCCAAATGCATACTTTAAACCGCTATTTTCTAATTCTTCCTGAAAATTAAACATACCATTGCCATTGCTATAATCAATCAGATATCCCCACTGTTGACCATAACTAAAACCTTCTGTACGATACGGATAAGCATATTCATTTGAATAAGGAGATTCATTAATATTAATAACCTTATTCTTATTATAACTGAAAGCGCCACCCACGTAAAAAGACCAGTCTTCGTTTATCTTTTTATCATACATCGCCTCTATTTCAAAGCCATGATTTTCCATTTTTCCCGTATTTGTCTTCGGATAGTTGGAAAGTACAGTTCCCTGATATTCAGGAACCAGACCGGCACTACTGACCAGCATATTATCACATAAAGATTTATACCAATCAAACGAAACGGTTAATTCATTGAACACCCCCAGGTCAAAACCATAATTCTGCTTTTTCATCTTCTCTGCCATCAAATCCGGATTACCTTTTAACCCTTCATTTCCGTTTACATCGATATAATCCAGATATAAAAATCGTTCTCCCCCCAGTTGGTCATTTGCCGTAATACCATACGAAGCTCTTAATTTCAAATTACTTAACCAATTCAAGTTCTCCATAAAAGCTTCATCAGAAACGATCCAGGCACCGGAAATAGCCGGAGTCACGATATACCGGTTATCCGGATGGAACTGCTCAGAACCCGAATATCCCAGATCTGCTTTTACAAAATAACGGTCTTTGTAACCATAGGTTGCAGTAAGTCCCAAACTTTCACGCTTATACGGTAACATACCGGATCCGGAAGAGACTTCTTTCTCCTGTTGCAAATAAAAAACATATCCCATAGCACTAACACTATGATCACCAAACGTACGTTTATAATCTACATTCGCAAAAAGATTCAAATTATAATAGAAAGTGGAACTTTTTCCGTAAGAAAGAGGGGTATTGCTATCTGAACCCAATAATGAAAAATCCAACTTTGACAAATCCTTTGAACGAACATAACGTTCAAAATTCTGAGTCGTAGTCGTCTGATTCACCGAATTCGTTTGATAAGCCATTGTCCCACTTACGGAGAGACCTTTAGTTAGAAAACCCATGTCCAAAGTCAACCCGGCCTGTGCGTTGATATTAGCGACAAGAGCCTGAATATAACCCGAACGGTTCAACATCCCATATACAGGAGTTTTTTCATTATCATGTGTTACGACCTGATTGCCATTGCTAAGACCTTCTCCAGCCGGGGTCAACGGACCATACATAGTCGGCGGCAGATTAAATATATGATTATAAATAGTCTCATTTCCATAACCCGCAGTCTTTTCTGTTTTAATATTTCCGGACAACCGCATGAAGCCACTTAAATAATCATTTATTTTCACATCAATATTCGACCGGAAATTAAACCAGTTATTTTTAGGAGTCGGATCATATTTGGAATCACTTTCATTAGCCGTTTTAAACGGCAACTGCTGGTGCATATAATTCACATTTGAAAAATAACGAACCCTGTCGGTTCCTCCTTTTACATTAACACCAACTCTGGACATTAAAGTCAAAGGCCGTATAAACATTTTATACCAATTATTATTCGGATATAATTCATTGCCTCCAGCCTGAAATTGTTCAATCTCTGTTTTAGAGAACTGAGAATAAGCCCCCAAACCATCATTATATCCAGCCTGATTTCTCATTGTTGTGTAATCAGAAGAATTAATAAACAGAGGTTCTTTCGTCATTTGCTGAAATGACTGGTCGAAATTCACCTCTACTTTTGTTTTTCCGATGTGTCCCTGCTTGGTCTTAATCGAAATTACACCATTTGCACCCTGAATACCATAAATAGCAGTTGTCGCAGCATCCTTCAGTATAGTTATTGATTCTATTTCTTTAGGAGTAATATACGTATAATTCGTATTAGGACAAATGATACCATCCACAATAACTAAAGGTTCCCGTCCGTTGATAGTCGAAAGTCCTCGGATCAGTTGCGTTACCCCAGTCGATGAAGAACTCAACGCTCCTCGGGATAATTCAGAATTTGTTTCTATGGTCGTCAGTCCGGTAAACCGACCTGCAAAAGTTTTTGTTAAGTTCGATTCAGGAGATTTATCCAAATCGGACCCCAAAGCTCTGGAAACAGCTCCGGTTACCGCCTTCCGGGGTAACGACATATATCCTAAATCGATCATCTCATCCATTTTCTCAGCATCATATGACAACTGAATAGATTCCTGATCTTCCAAATTTACAACAGAAACCTTTTTATCATCATAACCGATATATGAAACCGTAATATATCGACTACCATCCTTTATATCAATTTCATACGTACCATCAACTCTTGTCAGATACTCGCATTTCCCATTTTCCGACTTTAAAAGAGCTCCGGAAACCGGCTTTCCAAACTCATCAATGACAAACCCTTTCAATTGAATAGAAGGATCTGCATTCTGTGCCCAACTTAATATTCCCGGAGAACTCAAGCAAGCACAAACTGCCAATATGGATATTTTATTTTTTATGTAGCTCATAATTAGATTCTTTTCAAGTTATACAGCATATTACCATCCCTGATTTTGCCAGGAAACTCCTGTTGTTGACTCTAAACGGGACACCTCGTCCAACGGTAATGGCAATAATAAATCTCTATTCTGATATCCACCACGTGGATTTGACGAGATGTTATACCGTTGGTAATTAAATGAGCCATCATTATTTTTTGTAATTCTCATTCCTGTCAACCAGCGGCATGTAGCATTCAAATTTCCATCCGGCTTCTGCCAACGACGCAAATCAAAATATCGTACCTCTTCCCAGGCTAATTCAACACGCCGTTCATTGCGGACACGCAAAATCATTTCATCTTTTGATAAACCTGCAGGTAAAGCTGGCATATTCACACGGGCCCTTATCTCATCTACAGCAGCTTTAGCCTCTGCTATATGTCCCGATTCTGCTGCCGCTTCTGCATAATTCAGGATAATTTCTCCTAATCGGAAGAACTTCCAGTTTGAATTATTTATCGGATTCGTATTGGAAGCCTGCGGAGTAACTAATTTCCGATGATAATAACCTGTACGACTGTGAGCTCTGTCCGACGGATCCAGACTAATCCCATGTCGACCATCAACATAAGTTTCTACTGTAAAAACTTCTCCATTGTTCCATATTAAAGAATCACCATTACATAAAACAGTTGCAGTCAAACGAGGATCCCGATTTTTATATGGATTTTTAGGATCATACAGTTTATTTGCAGGATTATAGTTCGGTTGCAAATGTTTGTCGTCCAAATAAGGTTTAGACAAATCGAGTATCGGTTGACCATCTGCTGTTTCAAAAGCATCGACCAGCTCCTGAGTAGGGCATGTCCCACATTTGTAAGTACCATCCATACTACTTCCTATATAACCGACATGCCACACAAAAACACCACCGGCGCGATGTTGCCAAATCGTTTCTTTATCACGTGGTCCTGCTGAATAGTCTGCATTCTGACAAACCAGTTGATGGAAAGCCGCGGCACCATATGTTCCAAATGTAGAAGGATTTGTACATGTGGAAAATAATTCATACCCATTCTCTTTCAATTCCTCCACTGCTTGCTTATTCATCTGATAAGCTTCTTCCCAATGATCTTCTCCCTCATTAAACAAAGGACTGGCCGCAAACAACATCATTTTAGATTTAATAGCCCAAGCCAATGCTTTGGTTGCCCGCATAGCTTCATCTTCTGTTGTGATACGCCAGGGAAGTTCTGCAGAATTGAGACCGGCATCACAATCTTCTACAATAAATTTAACCACATCATATACCGTTTCGCGTCTTAATGTAGAAAAATCAGCATCAAACGCCACCGTTTTATCCACGATGGGAACTTTCCCAAACCATTTAACCAACTCGGAATAAAAAAATGCGCGCATAACATGTGCCTCGGCAGTAAAACGAGCACGTTCGGTTTCACTGTTAACAGCCGCCGTTCCTATATTTTCCAAAAACTGGTTGCACAGACGTATTTGTTGCCAGTATCTGGTCCAATAAGCACTATTGGCAGCACCATGTCCGTCGTGCATATCTCTTATCGGATGAGATGAAGCCGATTCATTCGCATTATACATTGCCTGAATACTTGTACCTTGCACCTCTTCCGAAGACCATCCTTCATCAGTACAAGCCGTCAATAAAGGATCGAAAAACCAATAGGCATACCCCTTTTGAGGAATATTGTTATAACAAGCATTCAATAAAGCCCCTACTTTATCCGGGTCTGCATATACTTCCTCCATAGTGAGCGTTCCGTCAGGAGCTACATCCAGGACATCAGAACAAGAATTCAATGTTCCCAGCAGAACAACTGAAGATATTAAGAAATATGTTAGTTTCATATAACTCTCCTTTCAATGATTAAAATGTCACATTAATACCAAAATTCATCATCTTAGTAATCGGATAATTTAGCTCTGCACTTTGTTCCGGGTCGATTGCATCTGTTTTCATGGCTTTCCATGTCAATAGGTTATTCCCGTTTACATAAATTCGTGTACTATTAATTCCGACTTTCTTCAAAAGCTTTTTAGGTAATGTATACCCTAGTTCTATATTCTTCAAACGTAAGAAAGAGCGATCCATAATAAAGAAATCATTTGCCTTCTGGCTAGTTCCGGGAGAGGACGCCAAAGCCGGGTATTTAATTTCTTCACCATTTGCATAACGTTCAGGAGTCCAGGCCTGCAAATGATAATCACTATAGAAACCAACCAAACCAAATTCTGTAGCTCCCCAACCAGTATATACACGGGATGCCTTGGCCATACCGGAAAATAAGAATGAAAAATCAAAATTTTTCCAATTTACAGAACCTGAAAAACCATATGTAATACGAGGTATATCACTATACTTGATCGGGGCCTGATCCTTCTCATCAATTACACCGTCTTCATTTATATCGATATAAAGAAAATCCCCCATACGAGGAGTTCCTCCTACCTGATAAGTAGCCAAAGCTTTGTCCAGCTCTTCCTGTGTATTGATATATCCATTACCGTTACTATAGTCTATTTTATATCCGAAACACTGTCCGATACTGTATCCTGTACTCCTGTAGCGATATGCATAATCAGCAGTCTTCTGTGCTTCATCCATAAAACGTTGGGTATTCTTATTATACGCAAAATTTCCCTTTACCGTAAATGACCAATCATCATTTAATCGCTTATTGTAAGTTGCTTCTAATTCATATCCATGATTATCAATACGTCCCATATTGACTTTTGGTAAATTGCCAAGAGCTACTCCCTGAATTTCCGGAACCGTACCACGGGAAATCAATACACCTTCACGTTTTTCTTTAAAATAGTCAAACGTAAAAGAAAGCTCATTAAACAACTGAATATCAATACCATAATTTTGTTTATAAGCAATTTCCCAGCTCAAATTGGTATTTCCTAATTTCCCTTGTGATATGGCTTGTCCACGTCCTAAAGAAGGTATCACTCCACCACCACTCGTAATGTTACTTATATACAGGAAACGTGTACTACCCAATTTATCATTACCGACTTTACCATAAGATGCCCGTAACTTCAAGTTAGAAACAACCTTATTATCTTTCAGGAAACTTTCATTACTTACTACCCAGCCTGCAGAGAAAGCCGGGAAAAAGCCAAAACGATGTCCCTTGGCAAATTGCTCGGAACCATTATACCCAATATTTACTTCTGCCAAATAACGAGAATCATATCCATAAGTAGCACGCGCTGAAACTCCTAACATATTATAAGGCAGATCCGCTGCATATTCCTGCCAATTATCACGCTGAACCAAAGCCATCCCCGTTACATCATGTACCCCAAATTTCCGGACATAATTCAACGAATATTGCATATTCATATAATAGTTGGTCGACATAGACTTCGAAAGAGAAATAGCATTATTTTCATTTGTTCTTACTTTTGTATAATAAGATTGTTCCTCTGCTGTTCTAGCGACCGATACACCATAAGCATCATACGAACGAACTCCCTGCAAGGTTGTCACGGCTTTTGAATCAAAAGAGATCATAAATTTGGTACTCAGTCCTTTCGTTATAAAATCCAGTCCCCAATCTACTATTAAAGAGGAATTTAAATTGGTATTTGTTTCCTGCTGATATCCTCTACGATTTATTTCCCCGTAAGTATTACGATCCTGACCGGACTGATTTATGACCTCACCAGCCGGAACAGATGTTCCATCTATCAATGTATAGCCATCTGCGGTCAATGGCCCCGGATCTGTTGGAGGTGTTCCCCAAATATAAGCCCTCATATTTTCAATCATAGCGGGAACGCTACCTCCAAAAAGAGTTTTTGTTTGCGGAGTATTTACTTTTTCCAAATAAGATGCCAGATTCAGAGAGAGTTTCAAATTGGAGGCAACCTTATAATCTAAGTTTGCACGAAAATTATAACGATCCGACTTATAACTTGGATCATATCCTAAATCTTTCTCTGATTCAGTACGGAACTGTCCTCCTTGTCCCAAATAAGCCGCATTCATAAAATAGCTTAATTTTTCAGTACCACCGCTCATATTTACATTAACACGAGTTTGAGGAGCCCATTTCTTAAAAAATTCATTATAGACATCTCTATCCGGATAAAATACGGGATCTTTGCCACTCCTATACATATCAATCATATAGTCCGTATAAGGTAAATCGGCTTCAGAATACCCATCATTACGAAATGCCTGATTACGTAACTCGGCAAACTCCCAGGAGTGAATACGATCCGCTTGTGCGGTAAATTGCTGCAAACTATAATCTGCAGAAATACTTAATTCAGTTTTCCCAACTTCGCCACGGCGTGTAGTAATCATGATAACTCCATTAGCCCCACGAACACCGAATACAGCAGTAGCGGAAGCATCTTTTAAAATGGATACGGAAGCAATCTCATTCGGATCCAGTGTAGAAATATTGTCGCGTGGCACGCCGTCTATTAAAATCAGAGGAGTTGCTCCATTTGTCGTACTTGCACCACGCAAATAGAATGTAACATCATCACCTCCGGGTTGTCCGGATGTCTGTAAAGCAGTCAAACCCGGTAAACGTCCGGCCAGGGCTGTCGACAAATTTGCAGCAGAACTTTGTTTTAACTCTTTTGTCTGTATCGCAGCTACAGCTCCGGTTACAGACACTTTCTTTTGAGAACCATATCCAACCACTACCACCTCTTCAAGTGTTTCTGTATCTTCCAGTAATGTAATGGACAGTTCTTTCTGATTCCCAACTTTTATCGTTTGCGTTACATATCCAATATAGGAAACACGCAATACGGACTGTGAAGTTACTTTAATGGAAAATCTACCATCCGCATCGGTAATTGCACCATTGGTTGCATTTTCCATGATGTTTACACCAATAAGCGGGAAACCGTCTTTATCTAAGACAATCCCTGTTAATTGGAATGTTTGCTGAAGAACTCCAGTCTTTTCCTGACCTTCCGGTATAACATAAGATTTTTCGGAATGACCATAGAGCGGGGTTAACAACAATGAGGTAATCAGTAAGGCGGATTTACCTCCTAATTTTGTTAATCTGACATTTTTCATAAAAGATTAGCTTATTGTTAATTATAAGCAGTTTGATAACAAAGCATATACATCATTATATATGTATTTGAGAGATTCATAAGTTTCTCCTATCCCAACAAAACAGAGAAAACTCACTTCCGAGGCAGTTCAGTATATTTTGTTAATTTTTTCAATCATATACATTTTGTTTTATGACAAAAAAATCACAACTTCTATTCACTAATTGCAAGTATTTATTATTTAGGCAGTACTTCAGTTACGACAAAAAAGATCCTGCCACGAATCAAAAACAGATTATTTGCTTCGTATGAATGATTTTTTTAAATACAAAAAGTTGAATGAAAATTCCCAGGACGGGAAAGAATAGTTATTTATCCAGTTTCCCTACTTACTACCAGGGATGATTTACACAGGATAACCAAAATGGAATCTTTTAATAACACTAACCAGACACAAGATTTTATTATAGAATAGTATGATTGACAAATCTTTTTGTCAATCATACAGGTTATAACCTGCTTTTTTAGGTCTCTGTCCATCTGTCTCATTTATTTATACGTGATATAGATTTTAATAATATCAAAGGAACAAATTCTTTTTTTATTAAATATTAAAAAAATGATTTTTCAAGTTTCAATTTTGATAAATATATTTTCTGTTTTCTATTTTTCTAACAAATAAATCAATATATCTCCCGGAGATATCATCAGGGTTGCTGTATATGTGTCAGCCTGAACAAGACTACCATCTTTTAATACACGTTTTACGGACGGATCTGCATAAAAAGTAAGTTCCATCGTATCTTTCAGGCTTCTGTTTACAATAGTAAGATATTTTTTATCGCCATTTTCAATCAACGAAACAATAGCTCCATATCCATGTGTATCCAGCACCTTCACTTTTTCCGGAAGATTAGTCAATCGTTTCGTTCCTCTTGGTATCACACTTCCTGTATGTCTAACAGATAAAATTTTTGCACCTAAGAAAATTCCGGCAATTGATTTGATCTCTGCATTCATCTCTTTTACTAAATCATAAATTTCCGTCCGTTTACCATCCAGACCAATCGGTCCATGTTGATAATCATAGAAAGAGTCACCAGCCGGCGTCCAATAAGTAAAATATTGCAATCCCTGAGCTCCATAAACCAGGTCACTGTATAATTGTAGCCGTAAAGAAGCTTGTGTCGGAATAGGATACGGTCCATGTTTGGTCGCAAGAGCAAACGCCCAGAAATCTTTACCGACTTTCGCAGCCTCACCAGAAAACTCTTCCAGATTTTCATACCATTCCGCTTTTAAGACATTATCACCAAGAACCGGATAATGGTCGAAAGATAGAAAAGGTAAAGGAACTTCTTTATTAAAACGGGAAACATACTCCCGGTAATTCTGAACACCTAAAAATTTTAAATGTTCCTCTCCTCCTGTTGGAAATAAATTCAGGTAACAAAATTTACTGTTGTCTACTGCTTGTATCCTTTTAGCCCAGGCTGCTAATGCAGCAAAATCAGCTACAACAGGTTCATCCCTTAAAAAATACCCAGCAACAGCCGGATGTTTCATAAACCTCCGAACAGTTTTCTCTGGTTCTTTACGCAATTCAGGACAAGCAATTATCAATTGAATGCCAACTTTATTTGCTGCATCAAGTGCTGTTTCCACCTCTTCCATAGTCGAATATTCACTAAAGTTTATGGTAAACCCAGCCTCTTTCAACTCCTTAAAACGTTCAACTGTCGCTTCATTTGCTCTAATACCATACCAAGCTATTATCGGCATTTGTGCAGACAAATTAAGTTTATCCTGCGCCTGTCCCTGTGCTGGAACGAGTAACAACAAAGACATTATCCCTAATATCCAATAGTACTTCATAACAACATATTTTTTTATTTATCTTCAATATAAAACACGATCATTTCAAAACGACATCTAATTTTTTTCCGGAATAAGCAGGTGAAATCGCCATAGTCAGATAACGACCGATCACCGAGCAATTGATCTTTTTACCATTAAAGTGAACATCTGCTTTTTTCACCTGTTCAGGAAGAGGTATACTTACTTTACCTTCACCAGCCACATATATTTGGTAAGAGGACATATTATCATCTACAGGCGAGAATGTAAGATCCACCGGACTATCAGCAAATTTATAATAGGTTCCATCAATAGTAATTTCACTACATTGCTGTCCGGAGAATGCGATCAACTGCTGACCGTCCAAACGAAACCCTAACGATAAACGTCCGTCAAATGACACCTCATGCCCATTTATTTTCGCTTGTTTTAGGTTTATCCGATCTGATGGAAGAGGATTTTCGAGTAATACTTTTGCATCGTCTTCCTGATTTCTTGAAAATCCGCCAAACCAACTTTCAGCATGTGTACGGTAATGTGCTACCACCATCGTCGTTGAATTCGGAAAAGAAGAGACAAAATAATCACCTGTCCTTGAAAGATATGACGGATTATCATTCACCGCGAATTTCCCGGTAGAAGGATAAGCTCCGCAAGCATTCAGTATTTCAAACAATGTACGGGTTTCATAACCCAAACTTGCCGATTGATCATCCCTCGGACGGAAACCACAATAACAAGCAATCCCTCCATTCGGATATTTTACCATTGTCCCAATCACTTTCTTATCAGAATGAGCTACAATCTCCGCATTGGAAGCCGGTGTTACAGGGTAAATACGGTCGACAATAAAATCTGTCAGAATCGCCTGCTCCGGAACATTAGACAAACTTTCTGAAAAATCAATTATTTTTCCGGATGCTATTTCTCCCATATAACAATCATGATGATATTGAGCTCCAAATAGTTTTTGCCATTGATCAATACAATTTACCCCACTCTTGTCAACCAGAGGTGGAGTACTGAACCAAACGACTTTTCCTCCTGCTTTAATAAAAGACTCCATCATATCCAGCAATCCCCTTTCCGGCAATGGTTCAAACATAACGACCAATGTTCCGTACTTCTTTTCTGCAACCTGAATATGTCCGTCCGATTGTACGGAACCCATTTCAAGCAGCTTATCGGCTGTCAGATAATTAGCATATCCATATTGTGTCATCCAACTGCCAAAACGCGGTTCTACGGCAACTAAATTCATCGGATAAAGAATCAATACCTCAGTATCACGGTGCACATTTCCCGTCATCAGGCGTATCGGCTCACTCGGACTGGCTCCATAGGCATAATTCACTGCCATTTTACGTTCCAAAGCCTTATCCGGCATACCCCAGGCTGCAGCATAAGCATTCGGATATTTATTGATCACACCAATAGACGCAGCCATTGCCGCCCCATAATAATTACGGTCACTCCATCCACCTTCTGCAAAATCATTACCGGTCGGTTGCAAATATTCACTCCATTTAAAATAATCGTAGCAAGCAGCAGATGCCTGATGCACTGTATTGCCCCAAACAAAATTGGAGGTATATTCATATTTATAACGATTGCTATAAAGTTTCTCACAATTCCAGTAATCAATAGTCGGACTTTGAGCCCACGAAGCATGCGCTGAAGTACTCAATTCATGGCCAAATAGCTTTTCACCATACTCTTTTGCATTTCTGAATAAATCAACAACATCATCATTCAGCATCCGGTAATATCGATCACGCAGCAAGAACGTACGATGTATCGCCTCCGGTGTTTCTCCCAAAACATATTGAATATTAACAACAGCATCAGTCGTTGGACGAAATATCGGAGCTCCATAAGCAAAATAAAGCATGTAACGATCGTCAAACTTCTGGTTATATTTCTCCGTATAGCGACGTGCCATATTCTCAGTCAAATAACGTTCTGCAAACTGCCCCTCTTCGTGATGACCAAAATAAAACCAATCCTGTTGAATATGCATTTCATCAGAGTAGAGAGAAGTCAAATTTACTTTTTTATCATGGTACTTTTTCAATAAATTATTTAGAAAACCCGGAGCATCCGGATCAAAATAGTCCATTTCCTGAGTTTCATATTCCAACATAACCATGACCCGGTCAGAACCTACACATTGTGTACCATCACCATAGATACGCAGGCGCTTCATCGGAATCGTTCCTTGCTCCGTAACTCCGATAGAATCAATCACCTCATATTTTACATTTTTCAATAAAACAATATCTTCCGGGTTTACTGACCGCATAGAGGTTGATACAACCTTTTCTTTAAAAGCATAAGCCTTTACACCTTTAAGTTTAACCGGAGTCTGTCCTTTATTATTTGTCCAAAACAATTGTTGCCACATCTGCAGACTGAATTGCCCTGTCCTAGGATTCCGTAACCCGACTTTATAAGCAAGCCAGCGCCCACTATTCCCTGTCTGATTCTTATAAGCCAAACCTAATTCAAGCGGACTAAGTAAACTCAGACATAGTCCCATATCCTGCTTAGAAACAAAATCACTGATAATTCTTATCTTATCAACATATTCATCCATATCAGGAGTCAGATTGCGTTCCGTATTTTTATCAGTACGATATTGGCGGAAAAATTCATCAAATGCGACTATCAGTTCTTTTGAACCATAACTTTTTCCACGTTTACAAACATCACGAAGACTTTCCACCCGAGAATCATATCCTAATGAATTATCTATCTTTTTATCAGGATCTGTTAAATCATTCAATTGTTGATCACTTGTCAGAATAATTGTCTGTGCTTTTACATTACCGGTTACCAAAGCTATTCCTACAAACACAGATAAAGTCCATTTTACTATTGTGTTTCCCATAATCTCTAAATTTAAGTAATTCAAATATTATGCAACAAAAGTAGAATTCCTTTATTTGTATCAATTCACAATTCTGACATTTATGCCTACAATATTGACACACAAGTTTTCATAGCATATGTTTGTATAAAAACACTCACACTAGCCAAGCCTTTTACTATTAAGAGGGAAGAAAATCTCTGGCGGAGTATTTAGGAGTATTTATAGGATAAACACAAAAAAGCCACCCTTTAACAGGATGGCTTTTTATTCTATCTGGGGTGAACGATGGGATTCGAACCCACGACCCTCGGAACCACAATCCGATGCTCTAACCAACTGAGCTACGCTCACCATTTCAGTCTCTTTGAGTATTTCTCTTTAAGACGGTGCAAAGATAGATGTTTTTTATTATTCTGCAAGCGTTTTTCAAAGAAAAAATACAAATATTTTACTTGTAAATTGCTTTCTTCCCGGCTAACAGCGTATTACGCATCAAAGAAATGATTGTCATAGGACCGACACCTCCCGGAACCGGAGTAATATAAGAGCATTTCGGTGCTACTTCATCAAACTTCACATCGCCTGTCAGCTTATATCCGCTCTTAGTAACACTGCTCGGCATGCGGGTAGTACCCACGTCAACGATCACAGCACCCTCTTTCACCATATCGGCTTTCAGGAATTCAGGAACACCCAAAGCGACAATAATGATATCGGCACTCAGACACATTTCTTTCAGGTTGTTTGAACGACTGTGGCAAACCGTTACCGTACAGTTACCCGGATAACTTTTCTGCATCATCAACATAGCCATCGGCTTGCCGACGATATTGCTGCGTCCCAACACAACACAATGCTTACCGCTGGTTTCTATTTCATAGCGTTTCAGCAACTCAAGGATACCGGCCGGAGTAGCGGAGACAAAACAAGGAAGACCGATCGACATGCGTCCCACATTGATCGGATGGAATCCGTCAACGTCTTTACGATAATCGATCGCTTCAATAATCTTTTGCTCTGAGATATGCTTCGGAAGCGGAAGCTGTACAATAAAACCGTCTACATCCGGGTCATTGTTCAGTTCATCCACACGACGAAGTAATTCTTCTTCGGTCACATCATCTTCATAACGGATCAATGTGGATTTAAAACCAATCTCTTCACAGGTTTTCACTTTACTGGCCACATAGGTTTCGCTACCTCCGTCATGACCCACCAGAATGGCTGCCAGATGAGGAATCTTACCTCCTGCCGCTTTGATCTGGGCAACTTCTTCAGCCATCTCTTTCTTCATCTGAGCAGAGACCGCTTTTCCGTCCAGTAATTGATAATGATTGTCTTCCATAATATATGTCTTTAATGTTTATCTCTTTAATGAAGGAAATTTCTTACTTCCCGGTTTAGCGGCAGTAAGCATACGCATCATCTTACGGGTTTCGTCGAACTGTTTGATCAGTTTGTTTACCTCCTGCACCGTCGTACCGCTACCTTTGGCAATACGCTGGCGGCGAGAACCGTTCAGGATAGCCGGATTGACACGTTCGTCCGGAGTCATTGAATAAATGATTGCTTCAATACTCTTGAAGGCATTGTCATCGATATCGATATCTTTCAAGGCTTTGCCGACACCGGGGATCATGGAAGCGAGTTCTTTCAGGTTACCCATCTTCTTGATCTGTTGGATCTGGGCGATAAAGTCGTTGAAGTCGAACTGGTTTTTGGCAATCTTCTTCTGTAAGCGCTTGGCTTCTTCTTCGTCGTATTGTTCCTGTGCACGTTCTACCAAAGAAACGATATCACCCATACCGAGGATACGGTCGGCCATACGTTCCGGGTGGAATGTATCGAGTGCATCCATCTTTTCACCGGTTCCGACAAACTTGATCGGTTTATCGACAACCGTACGAATAGAAAGAGCGGCACCACCACGGGTATCACCGTCGAGTTTAGTCAAAACAACCCCGTCGAAGTTCAGGCGTTCGTTAAATTCCTTTGCAGTATTAACGGCATCCTGTCCGGTCATGGAGTCCACTACGAACAATGTTTCGTCCGGTTGAATAGCGCTCTTGATGGCAGCGATCTCTTTCATCATCTGCTCATCGATAGCCAGACGGCCGGCAGTATCGACAATCACGACATCGTTACCCTTTGCACGGGCTTCGCGAATTGCGTTCATAGCGATCTCTACCGGATTCTTATTTTCCAGTTCCATATAAACAGGAACGCCAACCTGTTCACCGACTACACGCAACTGTTCGATAGCAGCCGGACGATAAACGTCACAAGCAGCCAGCAACGGCTTCTTATTTCTTTTGGTTTTCAGCATATTCGCCAACTTTCCGGAGAAAGTAGTCTTACCCGAACCTTGCAGACCAGACATAAGGATGATGGCTGGTGAACCGGCCAGATTGATATCGATAGCTGTTCCACCCATCAGGCTGGCCAGTTCGTCGTGTACTATCTTTACCATTAACTGGCTGGGTTTAACAGACGTAAGTACATTCTGTCCCAACGCTTTTTCTTTTACCGTATCGGTAAATGACTTAGCCACCTTGTAGTTTACGTCGGCATCAAGCAGGGCTTTACGCACATCTTTCAGTGTTTCAGCCACATTGATCTCGGTGATCTTGCCTTCACCTTTCAACAGCTTAAACGATCTGTCTAACCTTTCGCTTAAATTTTCAAACATAATTTGTATGTGTATTTATTTTTTTCTTTCTAATTTCTAACGTAATAGGGTGCAAAGGTAAGAAAAAGGATGTAATCCTCTAAATCTTTTTATTCTGCCACGCCGCTTTTTTCAAATAAATTACACTAGCCAACAACAAACCGCTATAATAAATCACCTCGGTCAGGAAACAAATCGCCACCGGAAGATGCAAACGCATCCCCGCCACATAGATAAACAGCGTATAAAAAACAAGCGTCACCACCTCCATCGCAAAAGCCGAACGGGTATTTCCCGTACCTGTCACCCCATTAAATACGATATTGGCAACAGCAGCTATCAGCAACGCTCCGGAGATAACATAGAGCGAAGGAACCGACGCATGTATTAAAGTAATGTCATTCGTATAAATCGACAATATGGCCGAAGGAAAAATACAAGCAATAAAAACACAGCCTGCCATAATGCTCAAAGAGATATAAGATATCTTACGAATGATCGGGATAACCTGGTCTTTATGACCGGCACCGATACTGTTACTGACAAAAGAATTGGTCGCGGTCGATAAAGAATTGACCGGGATCAACAGAACGATATACACACTACGGACAATATTGGCTATCGCCAACTGCCGTTGTCCCAGATGTTCTACTGCTACAAAAAGCAAAAAGTAAGTACTCAGCGATATAAAGTACTGCAACATCGTAAAGATGGAGATATTCAACACACGCTTCAGTAATTCAATATCGAACGACCGGAATTGATTCAGTGCATACTTCTTTATATCGACCGTCAAACGGGTATAGACTAAAAAGAAAACGATCGACACACCTTCTGCCACCACCGAAGCGATAGCGGCCCCCTTGATACCCATTTCAGGAAAACCTCCTTTTCCGAATATCAGCAGATAGTCGAGCAGCACATTGGTCAATGCCATCACAATAGCGTTCAATGTCAGCACCTTTGTCCGGGTAATACCGATAAACAAGGCACGGAACATCACATTCACAAAAGAGAAAAAGAAACCGAACACACGCCAGTCGAGAAACTCTTCCGTCGCCATCAGGATCGTATCGGAAGAGATCATCACCCGCATAATGTCTTTGGCAAAGAAACGGGACAAAGTAAACATCACGGCAGCCAGTGCCAGAAGGAAAAATACCCCCTGTATCATGACCGGCCCTACATCCTTGTACAACTGCTCGCCATTCCTTCGTGCCATCATGATCTGCGACCCGGTGCTGAAACCAAATGCAATAGTAAACACACATATATAATAGAGCCCACCCATCGCAGAGGCTCCCAACTCAACTTCACCTACCCTTCCCAGGAAAGCCGTATCGGTCACATTAATAATATTCTGCGCCAATAAACTCAGAAAGATAGGGTAACTTACATTCCAGATCTGTTTGTTTGTATACATACTCTATAATAATTTCAAAACGAAAACATAGGGTCACAAAAAAAGCCCGCCGGCATCCGGCGAGCTTTCTTATTTTTATTTCTAAAACATTTCAATTGCTGCTTCGATGCTCTATATCAGTTTATTGGTTGCTGTATCAGGAAACACAACAGCCGGTTTAAATGTTTTGGCTTCTTCAAAATCCATCATGGCGTATGACATGATAATGATGATATCTCCAGGCTGTGCCTTTCGGGCTGCCGCTCCGTTCAGACAAATCACGCCTGAGCCTCGCTCGCCTTTAATGATATACGTTTCAAAACGTTCACCGTTATTGTTGTTCACAATAGCCACCTTTTCATTCGGAATCAGGTTGGCGGCATCCAGCAAATCTTCATCGATAGTAATACTACCGATATAATTCAGATTAGCTTCCGTTACCGTCACCCGGTGAATCTTTGATTTAACTACCTCTATAAACATCGTTTTTATATAATTTGATTATCATTAAATGTCCCTCAAACAAAAGTAGGGTCTTTTGCATTTAAAATAAGGGACTTTTGTCTTCAAAATAAGGGACTTTTATAATCAAAAGTCCTGACTTTTTCCGAACAGATATATCTCCTTATTTACCAGCTATTTATATTTTACATTATCGATCAACCGAACTTCACCGCAATAAACGGTGATACAGCCCACTACATAATCGGCGTCCGACCAGTTTTTAATCGATTCCATCGTGTATCCGTCTACGATTTCGTAGTATTCAACACGCATAACAGGATCCGCATTGATTGTATTCACAACAAATTCGATCACCTCCTGTACGCTTTTTCCGGCTGCAAAGTTAGTACTTTCTTTTAACGTACGTGCAATCAGGGGCGCTTTTTGACGTTGTTCCGACGTTAATCGGACATTACGGCTACTTAAAGCCAGTCCGTCATCCTCCCGGAGAATCGGGCAGGCATTAATTTTTACCGGAATGTTCAACTGTTTTACCATCGCACGGATCACGGCGATCTGCTGGAAATCCTTTTCCCCGAAATAAGCATTATCCGGTTCCACGGCATAAAAGAGTTTGCTGACGATCTGGGCAACACCGTTAAAGTGTCCCGGACGGCGAGCACCTTCCATCACTGCCGATACGGTTCCAAAGTCAAAAGTCCGTGTATCCGGTTCGGGATACATCTCTGCTTCTGTAGGAGCAAATACATAATTACAACCGGCCGGTTCCAATAATGCACAGTCATTATCCAGTGTACGGGGATAAGTGGCAAGGTCATTTTTGTCATTAAACTGGGTCGGATTAACGAAGACGCTGACAACGCATACATCGTTCTCTTCTACACAACGCTTAACCAGGCTCAGGTGTCCGTTATGTAATGCTCCCATGGTGGGAACAAAGCCTATTTTCCTGTTATGCTGCCTTTCTTCGGCAAGATAACGCTTCAATTCTTGGATGCTGTTTACTATTTTCATCTTTTTTAGATGCTTATTGACGGTGCAAAGCAAATAAATAATTACCGTAAATGAAAGAAATTTATTATCTTTGTGCCGTCTTTATAAAACTAGTTTACAGAATGGATGCAAAAAAAATCTTGTTTATAGCCCAAGAAATAACACCCTACCTTCCCGAATCTGAGATTGCAACGATATGCAGGAATCTGCCGCAAGGCATTCAGGAGCGTGGTCGCGAGATCAGAACTTTCATGCCTAAATTCGGAAATATCAACGAGCGACGCAATCAGTTGCACGAAGTAATCCGCTTGTCAGGTATGAACCTTATCATTGATGATACGGATCACCCGCTGATCATCAAGGTAGCATCCATTCAGGCCGCACGCATGCAGGTGTACTTCATTGATAATGAAGACTTCTTCCAGCGTAAACATACTGTTAGCGATGAGAATGGGAATGATTATGAAGATAACGACGACCGTTCTATCTTCTATGTACGTGGTGTATTGGAAACAGTGAAGAAACTTCGCTGGATCCCGGATGTGATACATTGTCACGGATGGATGTCTGCACTGACTGCATTATATATAAAAAGAATGTATGCAGACGATCCATGTCTTAAAAATGCAAAAATAGTCTACTCTATTTATAATGATGACTTTAATTCACCGTTAAGAAAAGAATTGGCCCACAAGCTGAAAACTGACGGTGCAAAAGACAGTGACCTGAAAGGCATCAAAGCTGATACCAGCTTTGTCGGCCTGACTAAACTGGCTATCGATATGGCAGATGGCGTGATACAAGGTAGTGAAACGATCAATCAGGATATCCTGGATTATATCGCCACTAAAAAGGACACTCCGTTCCTTCCTTATCAATCGCCGGAAACTTATATGGATGCATTCAACGAATTTTACGATGTCGTATTAGATTCTAAATAAGTGAGAGAAAAATGATGAATATCAAGCCTTTATTAATTGGCCTGGGCTTGGGAATAACAATCCTGAGTGGGTGTAGTGATGATTTGAATCTGGTTGGCTCGACAATTCAGCCTGACGGAGACAAAATGCCCGTGTATGTAGATACGTTCCAGATGCAAGCAACAACCTTGCTGATGGATTCGGTATATGCAAGAACTACTAGTGGACTACTCGGCGAGTTTTATGATCCGTTGTACGGTAATGTGAAATCTGATTACATCTGCCAGTTCTACTGTCCGGATGATTTCAAATTTAAAAAGGAACCTATCAACGGTCAGATAGACTCGGTCGATTTTAAGATCATGTATCAGAACAGTGCCTGGGTTGGTGATTCATTAGCTCCTATGCGTGCTCAGATATATCAGGTAACTAAAGAACTGGAAAGGGATTTCTATACAAACTTCGATCCGCTGGAATATTGCGATATGACGCAATCACTAGGTATGCAGACCTATACAGCATATGACAATTCAATCCCTGATAGTATCAGAGGAGCAAAAGACAGTGATGGTTACCCACTATATACCCCGACTATCACAATCCGAATGCCAAAAGAGTTCGGTCAGAAGTTTTACGATGAGTCAGTCAAGAATCCGAGTACATTTAATAGCCAGGAGAATTTCAATAAATTCTTTCAGGGTTTGTATGTTACCAACACATATGGTAGCGGAAATATCCTACAAATCAACTATTCTGCTATTTCTATTTATTATAAATACAATTTGAAAGGTAGCCAAGGGCAGGATTCGACTGCACGTGCTAGTGAAACATTCAATGTTACAAAAGAAGTATTGCAGTTGAACCGTTTCAAGAATACGGATTTAAACTCGTTATTGGAACCGAGTGATTCAATAGCTTATCTGAAAACACCAGCCGGTGTATATACCCAGTTAACTATTCCTGCACAGGATATCGTTGATAGAATAGGAGACCGGGTTATCAACAATATTCCTCTGACAATGAAAGCGTATCCACAGGAAGAATGGCAATGGGCACTTCCGGCTCCTGCTAATTTATTATTATTGCCTAAAGATTCTTTGCCAACATTCTTTGTTAATAATAAGATAGAGGATAATAAAACGGCATTCCGTGCAGACTATAATGCCAGCAGTCGGTCTTATCCATTCGGAAATATCGCTAATTTAATGCAAGAGCATATAAAGAACAATCCGGATAAAGATATGGTATTACTTTTGATTCCGGTTGAACGTATTACAGCTAAATCAAATAGTTATTACGGCCAATCTCAAACATATACAACTGCATTAAATAACTATTTATTACCTTCAGGAGTGAAATTACTTAAATCCGAAGATGCTACAAAAATTATTGTAACAACAACAGAGTACAAATAATAAACTTTATATCATATAAAAAAGCGAGTAATCTTATTTGATTATCCGCTTTTTTATTGCTTAAACTAACTTATACAAAAAAAAGACTGACTCTACGAATCAGTCTTTTTCAGTATTATTACGCTTCCGTTTTCTTCTTCGTTGTTGTTTTCTTTTTCAACTTTTCAAGCTCTTTCTGAAGATCTTCAATCTCTTCTCCCTGATTCTTGATTGTTGTAAGAAGTGAGTTAAGTTCCTCGTTTTCGATTGTTTCCGGGAACTGAGCATTTACACGGGCAATGAAATCAGATAAAACATTCATATAGTTATTGAATGCATCATACGGATTATCATACGGACTAAAACCGCTATTTCCATGCTTCGTACTCATATAGAAGAAATGATCGCTACTCTGTAAATAATTCCAGTCTTGTTTAATACGACGTTCTTCTACCAGGCCAACACGTTCGCTTATGCTGTTAATCTTATGGAATGCTTCCTGTTGCAGGACATTACCTAACCAGGAGCTGCAGTCCTTTTCTTCATCAACCCATGACATCGGATAAGGAACAGAAATCGAATCAACCGGTTTCAGCAAAGCAAACACTTCCGATGGTGTAGAGAAACCGATTCCCTTGTCAGCTGCAAAACGAGGCAATGCCTTAAAGAAATCGAATATACCAGTTTCTGCCGGATTTAAAGAACCCAACACTTCATAATTCATAAACAGATTTATAATCTGTTCCGAATCCGGAGTAGCCGCGATCCATGAAATATATTTATCTGCAGTCAACGGATATTCATTCCAGTTATAGTTGTTGAAACGCAAAGATAAATCTTCACTGAAACGGTCGTTCTTCAACAGCAGTTTCAATTGAGGCTGTATACAAGAGCTATACATATAATTCGGACTCTTCCATCCCAGAATATGTTTTGCACCTTCAGTCAACATACCCTTGAAACCCATCTTATAAACTGCATCAGAAATATCGTCTGAATAGATCAATTCTGTATTACGGAACACTTTCGGTTTTACACCGAACAGGTCGTGTATCTTTTGCTTATGTTTCTTTACCTGATCCTGAAACTCTTCGATATTCTCGCCCAAAGAAGCCAGCGAGTGAGCATATGTTTCAGCCAGGAATTCCACATTGCCTGTAGCTGCCAACTCCTTAAAGCTATCGATCACTTCCGGAGAATAGATCTCCATCTGCTCCAAAGCCAAACCGGAAATAGAGAATGCAACTTTAAATTTGCCACCACTTGTTTTGATCATTTCCAGGATTGCCTTGTTAGCCGGCAAATAGCAACGTTCAGCTATACGACGCATAATTTCTTCATTCTGGAAGTCATCATAGTAATAATGGTCGTTTCCGATATCAAAGAAACGGTATCTTTTCAGGCGGAACGGCTGATGTATCTGAAAATAAAAGCAGATCGTTTTCATAATATAATTGTTTTAATTTTTGTCTTGTCGTTATTTATTAATCACTTGTTCGTAGATACGGCGAACTTTCTGTCCGGCATATTCCCACTTGATATTATCTACCTCTTTCTTTCCTTCCACTTTCAGGAATTCATGCATAGCCGGATAGGTAATAATAGAATACATGGCATCAGCCATCGCTTCAATATCCCAATAATCCACCTTCACCGCATAGTCCAGAATCTCCGCACAACCCGACTGTTTTGAAATTATAGACGGGACACCACATTGCATGGCTTCAAGCGGAGATATACCAAACGGCTCTGATACAGAAGGCATTACATACACATCACTAGCCTTGAGCACTTCGTACACTTGTTTACCTTTCATAAATCCGGTAAAATGGAAACGGTCGGAAATATTGCGTTCAGCCGCCAAACGGATCATCTTATTCATCATATCACCGCTACCAGCCATCACAAAGCGTGTTTTCGGAGCTTTAGCCAACACTTTAGCTGCTGCTTCCACAAAATATTCAGGGCCTTTCTGCATAGTAATACGTCCCAGGAACGTGATTACTTTATCTTTCACTCCCTTCTTATCCTGGATAGCCAGGATTTCGGGACTCATTGGTTCCACTGCATTATGAACGGTCGTTACTTTCGACGGGTCCTGATGATATTTTTCAATTACCGTCTGACGAGTCAGGTTACTAACAGTCATAATATGATCGGCATTATCCATACCGTTCTTTTCGATAGCATATACATCCGGGTTCACATTACCGCGACTTCTGTCGTAATCGGTTGCATGCACATGAATCACCAGAGGCTTACCGCTGACATTCTTTGCATGGATACCGGCCGGATAAGTCAGCCAGTCGTGTGCATGTATTATATCGTACTGCTCTGTACGAGCAATTACACCGGCTACAATGGAATAGTTATTGATCTCTTCCAGCAAATTATCCGGATAACGTCCGGAGAATTCCATACACCCCAGGTCGTTCACATGACGATAACTGAAGTCTGCATATATATGGTCACGATATTCAAAATATTTCTGTGGGTCCATAAACTTGGACAAGCGATTTTTCACATGTTCCATGTCTACATCGCGCCACACGATCGGGACATTACAAACTCCTATGATTTTAAGAAAACTCTGGTCTTCATCGCCCCAGGGTTTCGGTATACAAAATGTTATATCCATATCCGGCTGCATAGCCATGCCTCTGGTCAGTCCATAACTGGCCGTTCCTAATCCTCCCAGGATATGCGGAGGAAATTCCCATCCAAACATCAATGCTTTCATCTGGTACTTGTTTTATTCGGCGTTATACTTCTTCAATAAATCCACTACCCTGAGAATAGCGGCCACATTCATTGCAAACGAAATAGCACCACGACCGGTGAACGGTGGGTTACCATCGAACAACTCCGGTATAGTACCGATGCAATGCAATGACATTTCATCCTCCATACTTATCAACATACGTTCGGCAAAAGAGACACCGCTCTTTCCGAATACCCGAAGATAAGCTTCCAGATACGCTCCCAATAACCAGGGCCATGCCGTACCTTGATGGTAAGCCTGATCACGCTCGTATTGCGGACCGACATAATAAGGTCTGTAGCCTTCACTCTTCGGACTAAGCGAACGCAGTCCTTTAGGTGTCAACAGTTCTTTCGTAACGATATCTACGACGCTGCGTTTCTGAACTCTCGTCAGCGGAGAATAAGGAACAGAAACAGCAAAGATCATATTAGGACGTACACTCCAATCCACAATAGAACCATTCACCGAATCAAACAGATAGTTATATCCATTCACGAATGTTTCCTGGAAAGAAATATCCATTGCCTTGATCAGCTTATCGTATTTTTCGATTGGCACGCCGCCCATCAATTCTGTATAGAAACAAAGAGCGTTATACCACAGGGCATTGAACTCTACTATATAACCGGAACGAGGTACAACAGGTTTACCGTTTATGGTCGAGTTCATCCAGGTAATCGCTTTATCGCGGCCATTGGCAAATAGCAGGCCATTTTCCATCACCTTCATATCCGGATGTTTCTGCCCGGAGATAAACTCTAATATCTCATTCACAAATTCTCCATACAGTTCTTTGGCACGTTCGATACCTGCCTCTCTGGCATACTGTTGTATAGCCCAGATAGCCCACAGGAACACATCTGGTTCATCTATTTCACGAATAACTGCATCCGGTTTATTTTCAGCCATATAAGCCCTTACAGCCGGCATGGCTGTGTGCATAATCTTTTCAAAACGCACAGGGTCGGCAATAGACAGGGTACAACCGGGAAGTGCCACAAACAAGTCTCTTGCACGCACTTTGAACCACGGATAGCCGGCCAGCAGATAAGCATCGTCTTCTTTCGGACGGAAATAAAATTGCTGTGCCGAGTTCTTCAGACAGTTAAAGAAGCTGGTACGCGGCGTACGGGCATTCACCTCGTTTTCATACAAACTCTTCAAACGCGTAGTGGCAACCGGACTATCACCGGCACTGAATATGATTGATTCTCCCTTTTTGATAGGAATTTCAAAATAACCGGGGACATACAGGTCTTCCTTATACGGATAACCTCTCTCCTGTTCTTTCGGGTATTCAATCCCATTATACCAATAAGGTTCATAAACAAATTTCACTTTCTTATTGAACTGCATATATAATTCCGGATATCCATGATACATGCAAGTCTTTATCCCGTTGGGTACTTCTGTATACGACTGATTCACATTCCCGTTAGCCTGGGTTAGTGATTTTACGCTACGAAAAGCAAGGAAAGGGCGGAAACGGAGGGTGGTTGCAGAATGGGCGTCTTCAAGAGTGTACTTGATCATGATGCGGTTTTCATACAAAGAAAATACTTTTTCCTTTGAAAAAATAACCCCTCCAACCCGATAGAGTGTACGTGGAACTGTATCTGAACTATACTCGCGGATATATTTATGTCCCTTAGGGCTAAAGTTATCCCCTTGGTATTTATGTAAACCCAGGTTGAACTCCGCACCATGTTGGATCACTGTTTCATCCAGTGAAGAAAGCAGCACATGGTTATCGTCGTCTATCTCGGGCACAGGCATAACGAGTAATCCGTGGTATTTTCTTGTATTACAATCCACAACAGTCGTACAATGATAAGCCCCCGTCCGGTTGGTTCGGAGTACTTCACGAGTCAACGACTCCTCCAGGTTTATCATTACTGTTTTGTCAAATTTAAGATAACTCATATTTGTATTTGGTTTTAAGTTTATGCTTATATAATTAAAATGATATGATATCCAGACCAAATGTATCACTTAAAAACTAAAAAAACAAACTAGCTTTCATATTTATTTAGAAACTCTATTTTTTTAAAACAACGAAGATATTGATAAATAACAGATTAGAAAATGTAGCACGACCAGAGATGTGTTGTCAAACACATACTAAGTTGTTAAAAACATCAAATACACCACACTATGAATATCTTAGACTTGCTCTAAAAAGGTTCGAATTTCATTACTTTCGGACAACTACACTTGATTACGAGAACAAAATATTTATTCTACGGGTTATAAAACAAAGAATCGTATGTAATGAAGACTATTTCTTCACATTGTAATTGCTTGTCGATAATTGTCGGTAAACCTGTCGACAATTATAGGTAAACTTGTCGATAATTATGAACAAGTCTGCCCACAATTATCGATAGGCAAACAGATAACGAATCGAATAGGAAATCTGCAGGGGAATTATTCTATAACCCAGGTATTTTTTCCATATTTGCACCTTAAAAAGAAATATCAGGGAAATAATCAAGAAATATAATATATAATGTATAAGAGATATGACACAAACAGTAAATAATCCATTCTTTCAACAATATAATACTCCGTTTGCAACACCTCCTTTCAACGACATAAAGATCGAGCATTACGAACCTGCATTCGATGAAGGAATCAAACAACTGGAAAAAGAAATTCAGGAGATAGCAGAAAACGAACAACCTGCTACTTTCGAAAACACAATCGTTGCATTGGAAAGGAGTGGCAAGCTACTTGAAAAAGTAAGTTCAGTATTCTTCAATGTGCTTAATGCAGAAGCTAATGATGAAATGATGGATCTTTCACAACAAGTCTCCCCGAAATTATCGGAAAGTTCCAATAATATATTTCTCAACGAGAAACTGTTCGCACGTATTAAAAATATTTACGGACAAAAGGAACAGCTAAGCTTATCAACGGAAGACGCCAAATTACTGGAAGATACGTTCGAATCATTCTGCGTACGCGGAGCAAATTTAAGTCCGGAAGACAAGGAGAAATATCGTAAACTCAGTTCAGAGCTAAGTACCTTGACGCTAACCTTCGACCAGAATGCATTGAAAGACAAAAACAGATACGAACTGCTCCTCACAGAAGAAAAAGATCTGACCGGACTTCCCGAAAGCATCCGCGAAGCGGCAGCACACAGGGCAAAGGAAAAAGGGAAAGATGGTTGGCTGTTCAACCTGTCTGCCCCCAGTTATATTCCCTTCATGCGCTATTCGGCTCTACGCCCTCTGCGTGAAGCTATGTACCGGGAATATATGAGCATCGGAAATAAAGGGGATGAATATGATAACAAAGAGATTATCCGCCGGATCGTCAACATCCGGTTGGAAATAGCCCGGCTCATGGGACACAACACCTATGCAGAATATTCACTCAAACGAACGATGGCTAAAACACCGACCAACGTATATAGGCTGTTGGAACAATTACTAAAAGCTTATAAACCGGTTGCTATCAATGAATACAATGCCGTTCAGGGCTTCGCGATGGGAATTGAAAAAGAGAATATCACCGTCATGCCCTGGGACTGGAGTTATTATTCCGAAAAACTGAAGGACATCCGTTTCAATGTAAATGACGAGATGACGCGTCCGTACTTCGAACTGAATAATGTTAAAAACGGTGTCTTCGGACTTGCAACACAATTGTACGGAATCACATTCAGGGAAAACAAAGAAATTCCTGTTTACCATCCGGAAGTCGATGCTTACGAAGTATATGATGCCGACGGTAAATTTCTTTCTATCCTGTATACAGACTTCCATCCACGCGACGGTAAACAATCGGGAGCCTGGATGAACAGTATCAAAGAGCAATACAACGAAGCCGATGGTAACGACAGCCGTCCACAGATCATCATTGTTATGAACTTTACGCGTCCGACAAAAACCAAACCGTCCTTACTGACTTTCGACGAAGTGAATACCCTCCTGCATGAGTTCGGACATGCGCTGCACGGCATGTTCGCCAAAGGGAAATATGCCAGCCTGTCCGGTACGAACGTGTATCGCGACTTTGTAGAACTTCCTTCCCAACTTATGGAAAACTGGTTGACGGAAAAAGAATTCCTGGATCAGATCGCCGTACATTACGAGACAGGAGAAAAGATACCTCAGGAGCTTATCCGCAAGCTAGTCGATGCCGCCAATTTCAACACAGGATATTTCTGTTGCCGCCAACTGAGTTTCGGTATGCTGGATATGGCATGGCATACCCGGACAGAACCATTTGATGGAGATGTTATCGCTTTCGAGAAGCAGGCATGGGCACAGACCGTTATTGTTCCGGAAGTATCCGGGACATTGATGAGCAGCAGTTTCGGTCATATCTTCTCCGGAGGCTATGCAGCCGGATATTACGGATATAAATGGGCAGAAGTGCTGGATGCAGACGCTTTTTCCGTTTTCAAGGCAACTGGGATATTCAACCGTGAAACAGCCCGATCATTCCGTGAAAACGTCCTGTCGAAAGGAGGAACAGAAGACCCGGCTATATTGTATAAACGCTTCCGCGGACAGGAGCCGACCATCGATGCCCTGCTTATACGAAACGGCATTAAACAGGCTGAACCGAAAGCAAATAGCAATTGATATAAAAATAGCTAAACATACAATAGTTAAATCAATTATATTTACCTTTGCTAGCTAAAATAATAAGTACAAAATCAGGTAAACAATGTGCGAAAAAACAGAAAAGCAATATGAATTAGATAAACGTTATCTGAGAATGGCCGCAGTCTGGGCCGAAAATTCATATTGCAAACGGCGACAGGTCGGTGCACTGATAGTTAAGGACCAAATGATTATTTCCGATGGATACAACGGGACACCTGCCGGTTTTGAAAATATCTGTGAAGATGAAAATAATGTAACCAAGCCCTATGTGTTACATGCCGAAGCTAATGCCATAACAAAAGTGGCGGCATCTTCAAACAGCAGCAAAGGGGCAACAATCTACGTTACTTCGGCACCTTGTATAGAATGCGCCAAACTGATTATCCAATCAGGTATTAAGCGTGTTGTATATTCAGAGAAGTATCGGATGGAAGACGGATGCAATTTATTGCAACGTGCAGGTATTAGCATAGATTATATTGATATAAACGAATAAAATATACGTTTTTATGGACAAAAACAGAAGGTTAACTATTTGGTTACCTGTTATCATTGCAGCTAGTATTGCTCTCGGTATCTTTATCGGGAACAACTATCTTTCTCTTACCCAACATGGTAAACGCCGGATGTTTTCCAGCGGGAATAAAATAAATGCCATACTCGATATTATCGATGAACAGTATGTCGATACTGTGAATATGGGTAAGTTGGTGGAAGGCACAATACCTAAAATATTCAGTGAGCTAGACCCCCACTCCGTTTATATCCCTGCCGAAGATGCAACGATCGTAAACGAAGACCTGGAAGGTTCATTCAGTGGCATCGGGGTTTCATTCAATATGCAGACAGATACCATCCTGGTGATCAGCGTCATCCCTAAAGGTCCGGCCGAAAAGGCTGGATTATTGCCGTTCGACCGTATCATCACGATCAACGACTCCATTTATTCCGGGAATAACACCAGCCAGGCAAAGATTATGCGTACACTACGCGGAGCGAAGAACAGTACGGTTAAACTTGGTGTGAAACGTGGAGGTGCTCCCGACCTGCTTTACTTCGATGTGACACGCGGAGATGTTCCGGTTAATTCCGTGGATGTTTCTTATGAGGTGAGTAAAGGAATCGGTTATATCAAAGTTAGTAAGTTTGGACGGACAACCTATAACGAATTTATCACAGCGATTGCCAAACTGAAAGAAATGGGATGCAGTTCTTTCGTCATCGACCTGCGTGGAAATACCGGTGGCTATATGGATGCTGCTATCAATATGGTTAACGAATTTATGCCGGAAGGACGGCTAATCGTTTACACAGAAGGTAAAGCATTCCCGAGAAACGATGTGTACACCAATGGTACCGGTACTTGCAAAGAGACTCCTATCGTTGTCCTGACAGATGAATTTTCAGCTTCTGCCAGTGAAATTTTCTCAGGTGCGATCCAGGATAATGACCGCGGATTGATCATCGGACGCCGTACCTATGGAAAAGGGTTGGTACAATCGCCCATCAAACTAAGCGATGGTTCAGAAATCAGACTGACGATTGCCCGGTATTATACGCCTTCAGGACGAAGTATTCAAAAAGACTATAAATTGGGAGATTCCGCAGACTACGATCAGGATCTGTATAATCGCTTCATTCATGGTGAATTCGATTCAGCTGACAGTATCAAGAATACACACACGGAAAAATATCATACCATGATCGGACGAACCGTCTATGGCGGTGGCGGTATCATGCCGGATATCTTCATTCCGCGTGATACGAGCGGCATCACTACTTATTTCACCAGCATTGTTAACAGCGGAACGCTTTATCTGTATGCTTTGGAATATTCTGATCAGAATCGTGAAAAGTTATCATCGTTCACGGATTATCAGGATCTGTACAAATATTTACAATCTCAACCTTTGTTGTACGATTTCACCAATTTTGCAGCATCCAAAGGCATCAAGAAACGTCCGAACCTGATCAATATATCAGGCAAACTGATCGAAAACCAGTTACATGCGTATATTGTACGGAATTTCTTCGACGAAGCCGGATTCTATCCGATCTTCCTGAAAGACGACCCTACTTTATTACGTGCCATTCAGATCATAAACGAAGGAAAATCGATTCCTACATTAGAGAAAAAAGATGCAGATAAAGGAATTGCAAGAATCCAAGCAACACCTTCGAAAATACATAGCCTCTCTAAAGAGTTCGTACGAGAAGACTACATTGCTTGATTTTTCTGGAACAATACTGAAGCAGCTGGAAGGGACTGAACTCTTCCGGCAGGCTTCTTGTGTCGCATTATACAACGCTATCCCCGGAGAAGTTCAGACAGCCACTTTTCTCGAAAAATGGTATGATAAAAAACAACTTCTCCTCCCACTGGTAGTTGGCGACGATCTTCGTTTATTACCTTACGAAGGAATAGATTCCTTAAAACCCGGAGTTTTCGGCATTCTGGAACCTGCCGATCAGGAAACGACTATTCCTGAAACGGATATTGATCTGATCGTTGTTCCCGGTGTGGCATTCGACCGCCAATTGAACCGCATGGGACGCGGAAAAGGATATTACGACCGGTTATTATCCACTTTACAAGCACCTAAAATTGGAATCTGTTTCGATTTTCAGTTACAGGAAATGATCCCGGTTGAACCTTTCGACAAAAAAATGGATATGATCATTACAGAAAAAGAAGTTATTACCGGATAATTATATCATGAATAACAGTAGCACCAGCATATTCATTCAAGCTCTTCACCAACCTTTCGCGGCATAAAGTAAGCTCACTCCTTAATACGGAAGAAGTCAGCGATACATATAATATATGATCGCGTACATATATATTACGGGTATATTGCATAACCATCGGTCCGAGCACCTCTTTCCAGGCACGTTCCACCCGAATCTCCAGAATCTTTTCATAAAGTTCCGTATTATCTTCAAAGAAATCTCTCAGGACTTCACCGATAGCTTGTGTGTTCCGCCGTTTCATACACGATCCTCCATAGGTTGCACCTCACCCTGTTCTACCCTGAACAAGGCATAATCATGATTCATAGCTTGCAGTATTTCATCCAGATATTTCCTGTTGGTATCAGTTATAAATATTTGTCCGAAACTGTCACCGCTAACCAGTTTTATAATCTCGGCAACACGAGCCGCATCCAATTTATCAAAAATATCATCCAAAAGCAAAATGGGAGTCGTCTGGCCTTTTCGGTTAAGAAAAGCGAACTGGGCCAATTTTAGCGCAATCAGATAAGTTTTGTTCTGTCCCTGAGAACCTACTCGGCGGATCAGCTGCTCATTCAGTGTCATTTCCAGTTCATCTTTATGCACGCCGTTGGATGTATATCCCAGGATACGATCACGTTCCCTGTTGGCAGCCAATGATTCTGTCAAGTCTCTATCCTCCAACTGGGAAATATAGCGTAATCCGACCTGTTCGGTAGAACGGCAAATAGTCTGATAGTACTCATTGAAAATAGGAATAAAACTCTCCACCAGTAATTGACGCTTATCGAAAACCATTTTTCCGTACATACTCATCTGCATTTCCAATACTTCATACAAAGCGGCATCCGTACTTTGATTCTTAAGAAGCATATTACGCTGAAGCAACGCCTTGTTATACTGTATCAGAGCATGCAGATATTGCTTGTCCTGCTGTGAAATGATCAGGTCCAGAAATCGGCGTCGTTCGTCACTTCCGCCACGGATCAAATCCGAATCAGCAGGTGAAACCATGACTAAAGGCAATAGTCCGATATGTTCGGACAATTTTTCATATTCCTTTTTATTCCGCTTGAACTGTTTTCGCTGACGGCGACGGATAGCACAGAAAATATCCTCCGCCCTCCCTTCGTAATCATACTCTCCCTGGATCACACACATCTCCTGATCATTGTTGATGATCTGACTGTCAAGAGTATTTATATGACTCTTACAAAACGAAAGATAATGGATCACGTCCAACAGGTTCGTTTTCCCCATCCCGTTATTTCCAAAGAAACAATTCATTTTCGGGGAGAAAACAACTTCCGCCTGAAGAATATTTTTGTAGTTGAGAATAGAAAGCTTTCTGAGTATCATCTGTACTTTATTAATCGTACAAAATTAAAAAATATACTTCTAAGTATAGATTATATCAGTAAAAAAAACTACTTTTGCGCTTTGAATTGCCATTGGCATAAATCTGTAGATAAAATAATAAATAACTATAACACATTATGGCTACTAAGGGAAAAGACACCAACAAGGAGTTAGAAGTAGAAGAGATTGTTTCGAGATCGGAACAGTTCATTGAAAACAATTCAAAAAAGATCATTTACGGAATTATAGCTATCGCACTTGTTGTTGGAGCTGTTCTGGGAATTAAACACGGTTATTTGATTCCTCAGGAAAAGAAAGCAGCCGCTGCTATATTTAAAGGAGAACAGTATTTCGCTAAAGACTCTTTCAATCTGGCATTGAACGGCAATGGAGCTGATTTCGACGGCTTTGAAGGAATCATTGATCAATATGGAAGCACAACTTCCGGTAATCTGGCAAAAGCCTATGCAGGTATCTGCTATTTCAAAATGGGCGATACGGAAAAGGCTATTGATAAACTGAAATCATTCAGCGGAGATGACAACATGATTTCTCCGGCTATTATAGGTTTGATCGGTGACTGCTACGTAAATATGGGTAATATAAAAGAAGGTATCAGCTATTTCGAAAAAGCAGCCAAGAAAGCAGACAACGAAGTGATCAGTCCGGTTTATCTGAAAAAAGCAGGTATTGCTTACGAAAACCAGAAACAGTACAGTGATGCTGTTAAAGCATATACTACGATTAAAGAAAAATATTTCAACTCAATGGAAGCTGCCGATATCGATAAATATATCGCCCGTGCTTCTGCTGCTAAATAATATAATCATACGATATAAACTATATAAGAGGATGTCTCATCAAAAAAGGCATCCTTTTATTTTAAATATAGAGTTATGGCTACAGCTTATCAAAATTTATCAGATTACGACTTCAACAGCGTTCCGGACGGCTCAGAAATGACATTCGGTATTGTAGTCGCAGAGTGGAATAAGCACATCACAGAAAAACTACTGGAAGGTGCCTGTAACACGCTGGAAAAACATGGTGTAAAACCGGAAAACATATATGTCAAACGTGTACCGGGTAGTTTTGAACTGACTTTCGGAGCCAAACGTATGGCTGAAACAAAAGATGTAAATGCCGTGATCGTTCTGGGATGCGTTGTCAGAGGCGATACTCCCCATTTCGACTATGTTTGTTCAGGCGTTACACAAGGTATTACCGAGTTAAATCTGATGTATGATATTCCGTTCATTTTCGGTCTGTTAACTACTGACAACATGCAGCAATCGGAAGACCGAGCAGGCGGTAAGTACGGAAATAAAGGGGATGAAGCAGCAGTGACTGCATTAAAAATGATTCATTTTTCTGACTAAACGCTTGCAGGTTTCAAAAATAATCGTACCTTTGCATCGCAATTGAAAATAATAGGGGCAGTTACCAGAGTGGCCAAATGGGGCTGACTGTAACTCAGCTGTCTTTCGACTTCGGTGGTTCGAATCCATCACTGCCCACTAACTTTTCAAAAGCAATTAAAATTGCGGAAGTAGCTCAGTTGATAGAGCATTAGCCTTCCAAGCTGAGGGTCGCGGGTTTGAGTCCCGTCTTCCGCTCTCAAGAAAAGGATAATCGAAAGGTTATCCTTTTTTTATATGCAAAAGTCCCGACTTTCACAAGCCGGGACTTCCTTATTACTAACCAAAAAACTATGGAAAAATAAAGTTGATCAACTCTCTCCAAACAAAATACGTAAACTTAATCATAGCCCACTAATATTTTAGAAAAAGTAGTCCGACAAACGTCTTTATCGGACTACCCAAAGAAGAATCACTTCTTCTTTCTCTTCTTCATAGTCAAGGTATATTAACACTTCATTATTTGTATCAAACTCTTAAACCTTTTCTTTCCAGCAAATGAATAACAAAAATTCCACGCAGACAAGAAAAAGCAAGATACAGAAAGGACAAAGCCATTTTTGTCACATGCCAAACCCGAAAACGACAGGTCTGTCAACAATTTGTCAACAAAACATATTTCTTTTGAATACTTGAAGATGCCGGTATTCGGTCGGAGATACATTTTTCACAGACCTAAAACTCCTGACAAAAGTTCGTGTTGTTTTAAATCCAGAAGCATCTGAAATCACGTCTATCTTCATATTGGATGGATCAAGTAATAAAGTACACGCGTATTTAATACGCTTTTCTCTAAGATAATTTGAAAAAGTTAAATCATATTTGGCTTTCAATGTTTTATTCACCAAATCTTTCCTGATATGGCACTGATGTGCCATTACTACTATATTTATATTTTTATCCTGAAAGTGTTTTTCATTTATCAGGAAATTATTAATCCTTTTGCACACTGTATCATATACAAGCTGATCTTCGGGAGATACTTCAGTTATATTCGTTGAACGAGTACAATTTATATACCCTAGACATTTATTCTGTACTTTATACAAAAAAAGAATGAATATCCTACATGTAACAACAATCAGGTAAACATGAAAAAAATTTCTCCCCATTATACTCTTTATTAGTCTGATTCAAGGTAATATTATCGTAAAGAAAGCGTTACCGCTTGAACTTCAAAGCAAATATAAGATTTAACAATCTCTTTTCCAAAGGAAATATCCAAATAACATTCTATCCCCCATTTTTCTAGTCATTTTGCTTTTTATTCATATCTTTGGGGCAACATAAATATATTAATAATCTACGGAGATGAACGAACAGATAAAACAGATAGCTGAGCGTCTGGCCGGATTGCGGGACGCACTGGAGATTACTCCTGAAGAGATCGCCAAGGTCTGTAACCTGACCACAGAGCAATACCTGGAACTGGAAAGCGGCACAGTCGATATTTCAGTCAGCCTTTTACATCAGATTTCACAGGCATACGGTGTAGAACTTACTACCTTGATGTTTGGCGACGAACCTAAAATGAGTTCTTATTTTATTACTCGTAAAGGTAAAGGTATCGCTGTTGAACGCACCAAAGCCTACAAATACCAATCGCTGGCTGCCGGATTTGTCGGACGTAAAGCCGATCCGTTCATGGTTACTGTTCATCCGAAACCGGAAGATGAGCCTATTTATCTGAATTCGCATCCCGGACAGGAATATAATCTGGTATTAAAGGGCCGCATGCTCCTGCAGATCAATAACAAAGATTTGATCCTGGAAGAAGGAGACAGTATATATTTTAATTCCGAACTGCCTCATGGTATGAAAGCGTTGGATGGAGAGAAGGTCAGTTTTCTGGCTATCATTTTATAAATTAAAAAGTCATGTTAGAAAGATTCTTAGATCAGACGACCTTTACGTCGCAGGAAGATTTTATAAATAACTTCAAAATAAAAGTACCCGAAAATTTCAACTTCGGATATGACGTGGTAGATGCTTGGGCTGCAGAAGAACCCGACAAAAAAGCCTTGTGCTGGACAAACGACCAGAGTGAACATATTGATTTCACTTTTGCCGAACTGAAGAAATATACTGATCAGACGGCTGCCTATTTCCAGTCTTTAGGAATCGGGCACGGCGACATGGTCATGTTGATCCTGAAACGTCGTTACGAATTTTGGTTTTCGATCATCGCACTACATAAGCTAGGAGCCGTAGTCATTCCGGCAACTCACCTGCTGACAAAAAAGGATATTGTCTATCGTAATAACGCTGCCGATATAAAAATGATCGTTTGTGCCGGCGAAGATATTATCACCAAACATATTATCGATGCACTGCCGGAATCTCCGACTATTGAGAAATTAGTTTCCGTAGGTCCGGAAATACCGGAAGGTTTCGAAGATTTCCATAAAGGGATCGAAAATGCCGCACCATTCATACGCCCGTCTCACCCGAACAGCAATGATGACATTTCATTGATGTATTTTACCTCCGGAACGACAGGTAATCCGAAAATGGTGGCACACGATTTCACTTATCCGCTGGGACATATCGTAACCGGTAGTTTCTGGCACAACCTGCACCGTGACAGCCTTCACCTCACCATCGCCGACACCGGCTGGGGGAAAGCCGTTTGGGGAAAACTATACGGACAATGGATTGCCGGAGCAACCGTATTCGTTTACGATCACGAGAAGTTCACTCCTGCCGATATGTTACAAATGATCCAGGATTACAAGATCACCTCTTTGTGTGCACCTCCTACGATCTTCCGTTTCCTGATCCGTGAAGATATGACGAAATACGATCTGTCTTCCCTGCAATATTGTACGATTGCCGGTGAAGCACTGAACCCTGCCGTATTCGAAGCATTCTATAAACTCACCGACATTAAATTAATGGAAGGATTCGGTCAGACGGAAACAACACTGACTGTTGCTACATTCCCATGGATGGAGCCGAAACCAGGTTCTATGGGGGTACCTAACCCGCAATACGATGTAGACCTGATCCGTCCGGACGGAACCCGCGCAGAAGATGGAGAACAGGGACAAATCGTTATTCATACGACTCAGGGCAAACCGATCGGTCTGTTCAAAGAATATTATCGCGATGCCGAGCTTACTCATGAAGCCTGGCACGACGGCATGTATTATACGGGCGACGTTGCCTGGCGTGATGAAGACGGTTATCTGTGGTTTGTCGGTCGTGCCGACGATGTGATCAAAAGCTCCGGTTACCGCATCGGCCCGTTCGAAGTGGAAAGTGCACTGATGACACACCCTGCTGTTGTCGAATGTGCGATCACAGGTGTACCTGATGAAATTCGCGGACAGGTGGTAAAAGCTACGATTGTACTGGCGAAGGATTACAAGGAGAGAGCGGGCGAAGCATTGATCAAAGAATTACAGGATCATGTTAAGCGCGTTACCGCTCCATATAAGTACCCTCGTGTAGTAGAATTTGTCGAAGAATTACCTAAAACCATCAGCGGTAAAATCCGCCGTGTGGAAATCAGGGATAAAGATAAAAAATAGAAGATTACACGAAAATGACATATCAGTTTACACGGATAGCAGTAAAGATAGGAAGTAATGTATTGACAAGAAAGGATGGCTCACTCGACGTCACCCGTATGTCGGCATTGGTTGATCAGGTTGCGGAGTTACACCGCAACGGAGTAGAAGTGGTATTAATATCTTCCGGAGCAGTAGCCTCCGGAAGAAGCGAGGTGAAACCCGGTAAGAAGCTCGATGCCGTCTCTGCCCGCCAACTCTATTCAGCAGTAGGTCAAGCCAAGCTGATCAACCGCTACTTTGAGTTATTCCGCGAACATAAGATCGCTTGCGGCCAGGTTCTCACCACAAAGGAGAACTTCGGTAGCCGCACGCATTACCTCAACCAGAAACATTGCATGGAGGTGATGCTCGACAACAAAGTGATTCCTATCGTCAATGAGAACGATACAATATCCGTTACCGAACTGATGTTTACCGATAATGATGAACTATCCGGCCTGATCGCTACCATGATGGGGATGGATGCGCTTATTATCCTGAGTAATATCGACGGTATCTATAACGGTAATCCTGCCGATCCGACAGCAACGGTCATCCGGGAGATTGACGGTGGTAAACAGGATCTTTCAGAATATGTACAAACCAGCAAATCATCTTTCGGACGTGGCGGAATGCTGACGAAATGTACTATCGCGCAGAAAGTAGCTGACGAAGGAATCACCGTGATTATTGCTAATGGCAAAAAAGAAAATATCCTGCCTTCGTTATTGGCAAAAAGCAGCCAGACCGTATGTACACGTTTCATACCGGCATCCAAACCAGTCAGCAGCGTAAAGAAATGGATCGCTCACTCTGAAGGTTTCGCCAAAGGAGAGATACACATCAATCAGGGTACGGAAGAGGCCTTAACCGGAAACAAGGCTACCAGCCTGTTGTTGGTGGGCGTTACCGCTATCATCGGGGACTTCGAAAAGAATGATATCGTAAAGATCATTAATGAAGAAGGTGAACAGATCGGAGTCGGTTGTGCCGGATACGACAGCCGGGAAGCTACTGGTCTGATCGGTCAACGTGATTTGAAACCGCTTGTTCACTACGATTACTTATATCTGGATTAATTAATAGGTATGTTTAATCATGGGAAAAGATAATATCAGGAAATAATATGTCAACAAATATAACAGAGTTATTAAAGCAAAGCGTTACCGCATCCCGTCAACTTATCACGTTAAGCGACGAGGCTATAAACCGTATCCTGACCGATACAGCTGACGAACTGATAAACAGACAGGCGGAAGTTCTTACGGCCAACGAGAAAGACCTGGCCCGTATGGACCCGGCCAATCCCAAATACGACCGTTTGAAACTGACCACCGATCGCCTAGCCGGTATTGCCGGAGACATGCGGAACGTAGCCTCACTCCCCTCGCCGCTCGGCAATGTGATCAGTGAAGCCATCCGCCCGAACGGCATGGCAATCCGTAAAGTATCGGTGCCATTCGGAGTGATAGGCGTTATCTACGAAGCACGTCCGAATGTCACATTCGATGTTTTCTCTCTATGCTTCAAAAGTGCAAACGCCTGTGTACTAAAAGGTGGTTCTGATGCAGACGACTCCAATCATGCATTGGTTACTATCATCCATACCGTGTTGGAACGCCACGGCATCGACCCGGCCGTTTGTACTTTATTACCTCCCGAACGAGAAGCGACAACGGAACTGTTGAATGCCGTCGGCCTGGTAGACCTTATCATTCCCCGTGGCAGCAGTTCGCTGATCAATTTCGTGCGCGACAATGCCCGCGTGCCGGTTATCGAAACAGGAGCCGGTATCTGCCATACTTATTTTGACAAAGATGGAGATAAAGAAAAGGGACAAGCCATCGTAAACAACGCCAAGACCCGCCGGGTAAGCGTTTGCAATGCATTGGATTGTCTGATCATCCATCAGGAACGGCTCAACGATCTTCCTTTTATCTGCGATAAACTGAAAGAGAGCGATGTCACGATCTATGCGGACGAGCTGGCTTTCGCAGCTTTGTCGGGACAATACCCGCCAGCACTGCTGCAACCTGCCAACGAAGACAGCTTCGGTACCGAGTTCCTCGACTACAAGATGAGTATCCGTACCGTAGCATCGCTCGAAGAAGCACTGGAACATATTGCCTGTTACAGTTCTAAACATAGCGAAAGCATCGTCAGCGAATCATTCGAAGCTATCCGCCTGTTCCAGCAACAGGTAGATGCCGCCTGTGTCTATGCCAACGTATCGACCGCTTTCACCGACGGCGCACAGTTCGGTTTCGGGGCAGAAATCGGTATCAGCACCCAGAAGTTACATGCCCGCGGACCGATGGCTTTACCGGAACTGACGACTTATAAATACATTATCGAAGGAAACGGGCAAATACGAAAATAATACCTATTTTTGTATCCATCATTAAATTAATAATATGAGACATTTCACTTGTGTACAGGATTTAGGCGACCTGAAGCAGGCGCTTAACGAAGCTTTCGAGATCAAGAAAGACCGCTTTCAGTTCACAGAACTTGGCAAGAACAAGACGCTGTTAATGATATTCTTCAACTCCAGCCTGCGTACGCGCCTCTCTACCCAGAAGGCTGCGATGAATCTGGGGATGAACACGATGGTTCTCGACGTGAACCAGGGTGCGTGGAAACTGGAAACCGAACGCGGCGTCATCATGGATGGAGACAAACCGGAACACCTGCTGGAAGCTATTCCGGTCATGGGTTGCTACTGCGACATCATCGGTGTGCGTTCTTTCGCCCGCTTCGAAAACAAGGAAGACGATTACAACGAAAAGATCATCTCTGAATTTATCAAGTACTCCGGTCGTCCGGTATTCAGTATGGAAGCGGCTACCCGCCATCCGCTACAAAGTTTTGCCGACCTGATCACAATCGAGGAATATAAGAAAACAGCCCGTCCGAAGGTGGTTATGACTTGGGCTCCGCATCCCAAGTCTCTTCCGCAGGCTGTCCCCAACAGTTTTGCCGAATGGATGAATGCGACGGATTATGAATTTGTGATTACCCATCCGGAGGGCTACGAACTGGATCCTAAGTTCGTAGGCAATGCCCGTGTGGAATACGATCAGAAGAAAGCCTTCGAAGGTGCAGACTTTATCTATGCCAAAAACTGGGCCGCTTATACCGATCCTAACTACGGTCAGGTATTAAGTAAAGATCGTGCCTGGACTGTCGATACGGAAAAGATGGCACTGACCAACAATGCTTATTTCATGCACTGTCTGCCGGTTCGCCGTAACATGATCGTTACCGACGACGTGATCGAAAGCCCGCAAAGCATCGTGATCCCGGAAGCCGCCAATCGCGAAATTTCGGCACAGACGGTACTGAAAAAGATATTGATGGGATTATAACCCTAAAAACGAAGTCTCTATTTCGTTTCACAACTGGATTTCTTTCATATCACAGTTGGATTCCGTCTGTTTCACAGATGAGTTTCTTGTGTTTCACAACTGTGATATGAATAAATAATTGGACCTAATAAACACAACCTGCCGGATAAAGCGAACAAAGACCGAGGTAGCTGGCTATATCCGGAACATAATTTATCTCAACTAAAGCATGAAACATTCCTACTTACTTCCAGCTGGTCTGTCTTTTTTCATCATCTCCTTATTAATCGGTTGCAAACAACCTGAACAGTATTTTAAAGTAGCAGGAATACTTCACACTCCTTATCAGATTCAATTCTGTTATACCGAGTCGCTGGAAGATGAGATCCATGCAGAACTTCAACGTTATTACCATTGCCTCAACCCGTTCGATTCTACCTCAGTCATTTCTCAGGTCAACAGGAATAAAGACATAGAAGTGGACGATCTTTTTGTGGAGGTATTCAACAAAGCAAAGGAAGTATCCGAACAAACCAATGGCATTTATGATATTACTTGTGCCCCTTTCATCAATCTTTGGGGATTCGGGTTCAGCAAAAATGACAGTGTCACACCTGCGATGATAGATAGCATACGTGCTTTTGTCGGATATCAGAAAATACGTTTGGAAGGAAAGAAAGTAATCAAGGATGATCCACGCATCCTGCTGAATTGTTCTTCATTGGGAGACGGTTGCAGTTGCGAGGTCATTGCCCGGCTGTTCGATAGTAAAGGTATTGAAAATTACATGATCGACATAGGCGGTGAAACGACAGTCAAAGGAGTCAACCCTAAAGGAGAGTGTTGGCGTATCGGTATCACCAAACCTACCGACGATCCGATGGGTGTCAACCAGGAGTTACAGGAAATCGTACAGTTATGTGGTCGTCATGGCCTTGCCACTTCCGGTGACTATCGTAATTTCTATATCAAAGACGGAAAGAAATACGCCCACACCATCGATCCCCGAACCGGTTATCCGGCAGGTCAACCGATCCTCAGTGCCACCATCGTTGCTGCCGATTGCATGACAGCCGACGCCTACGCAACAGCTTTCATGGCCATGGGCCGGGAAGAAGCCCACAAAATCCTGCAACAGCATCCGGAACTGGAATATCTGTTCATTTATGCCGACGAGAATGGGGATTTCCGCACAGATTACTCAGAAGGCTTCAGGAAACACCTTGTCTCTGTAAACAAATAATCAGTTCCAAAGTGTTAATTATCAGATATTATATAATGTATGTGATTTTATTTCGTTTATTTTACCAGTGTATTAAAAAACAAACGTTTACCTATATTAAAAACAAATTATGACAAGAACAAACATTCTTAGCCTATTAATTGTGCTGACATTCTTCTTTAGTTGTTCTGATGATGAAAAAAACAACAAACCCCGTGAATGGAATATTCAAGGTAAAGTAGAGAAAGGTCCATTCGTAAAAGGTTCTACTGTAGACATACAAGAACTGAACGAGTCGTTATCTCCAACCGGAAGAAGTTTCACAACAACGATTATAGATGACGAAGGGAATTTCAACCTAAACAATATTACTTTGGAATCTCCGTATGTTTTGCTTAAAGCTGAAGGATATTTCTTTAATGAAGTCAATGGTGACCTGTCAAACGGCCAAATCACTCTTCAAGCTCTATCAGACCTTTCCGATGGTACATCTATAAACATCAATATCCTGACCCATCTGAAAAAAGACCGACTGATACAACTGATTAAACAAGATAAACTTTCTTATAAAGAAGCTAACACACAGGTTCAAAAGGAATTATTAACAAGTTTTGGACTTCAAAAATATGCAGAGAAAGAATTCAATACATATTCTATCACAGCCGGGACAAATGAATCAGGAGCTTTAATAGTCGTATCTGCAACATTATTAAATGGCAAATCAGAGGCTAAACTAACAGAATATATGGCTAGTATTAGCGAAGATCTTAAAGTTGATGGAAAACTATCTGACCAACATAAGGAAGATATATGGGATAAAAGTACACAATTGAATGTTACTTCTATTGCAAACAACATCGTGGAACGGTATAAATCCTTAAATAAGGATGTAAATGTTCCCGATCTGTCTTATTTTATTGATTGGGATAGAGATGGAATAGCCGGCAATGAATTTGGAGTCGGAAACAAAGATCTAAGCTTTGAAATGGATACGCTTAAAGTAGGAAAAGAGGGTGGTATATTCAAAGTGAAGGTTAACAGCCAGATAAAATACAAAGTATTTAAAATGGATAATATATCAGAAGGAACTTATGATTGGGGACTCCGGAAACCGGAATTCAAGAGTACGATTTCCGATAATGACTACCTGGAGTTAACCATAGAACCGGCCAAATCAATTTTAATGACAACTGATAATGTCATTATCACCAGCTTGGATGAACAGACCAGTGCTACTTTATGCATCGCACAAGAAGGTGACTTTAATAAAGAAATTGCCAGCAATGATGTAAAAAATCTTTATGCTAATATTCTATTGGGAATGCGTAATTCCTTCTATCAAAACTATTTGATGGAAGCGTTCTATTCACAAAGTTTCAATAATTATGAAAATAAAGCCTGGGAAGTGTTCTTTAACCATGAACTGGACTCATACAATTCAACAGTTGCCCAAGCATGGGAACTAGCATACAAAGCACTTCCTATCATGCGCACATATAAACAATTGTCCGAACAAAATAATGTAGAATTAGGTCTGGCCGCATTTACAAATCTGGAAGCAATAGTTTATTACCAGTTAGCAATCCTATGGAGTAACGTTCCCTATGTAAAAGACAACGGAATAGATGCTCCCATAAATCAAATGAAAGAAAAAGATTTATTCGCTCTATTTGAAGATCAGTTATTACGGTGTATTGAATTATTCCCTGCAAAGAAAAATAATAATCTAATATTCGTATCTAAAGATACCCCCAGAGCTGTATTAGCAAAAATGTATATACAAACTGGAGAATATACAAAGGCACTCGGATTGTTAAACGATATCATTAATAATGGAGATTACAATATTGAACCTTCCAGAGAAAAAGCATGTGGTTCCAACAGCCAAGAACTCATATTCTCATTGATTCAAGATGGCAATAGCGATTATTGCAATCTAATACTCAAAAGTGATCGTCTTCCGGTTTTCACCTACACGGATATTGTATTGTCAGCTGCCGAATGTGAAATTCATACAGGTAATAAAAGTAAAGCAACCGACCTCATTAATACTGTCAGAAATAAACGAGGCAAAGAAAGCATAAATACAGATAATGTAGAGACAGCCCTGACTACTACTTGGGAAGAAGAATTAAAAGGATTCTTCTCTTACTTTGCTTATTTGAAAAGGAACAATCTGGCAGAAAGTAAACTGAATATTGAAACCTATCAAAAGATATTCCCGATACCGGAAAGAGAAACCTACTTTGGTATCAATCAAAATCCGGGATATTTAACTAAATAAATTCCTTTAATTACCTATAAGACGAAGTGCAGCCAAAAGAGTAAATGGTTGCACTTTGTTGCATCTACCGCTCATTCTCAATCGTTTCAGACAAACTTATTCCCCCATCCGATTGTTCTATTATAAAACATAAAATAGAACATCATGGGCTTCAACATTGCAAAAACAGATAAGAAAAGGGTTGTTATTATTGGTGGTGGTTTTGGGGGATTAAAGCTGGCCAATAAACTGAAAGGAAGCAACTTCCAGGTAGTCTTGATTGACAAGAACAATTTCCATCAGTTCCCCCCCTTATTGTATCAGGTAGCATCATCCGGTCTGGAGCCGGGATCAATCATATTTCCTTTCCGAAAGATATTCCAGAAACAAAAAGACTTCTACTTCCGAATGGCAGAAGTGAAAGCCGTTATCACCGAACGAAACCTGATCGAGACATCGATCGGTGAACTGAGCTACGACTATCTGGTGATAGCCTCCGGTACCATCACCAACTTCTTCGGTAACAAGAATATTGAAGAAAAAGCATTACCGATGAAAACGATTCAGGAAGCTCTTGAACTAAGGAACACCCTGCTTTCCAACTTTGAAAAGGCTACAATCTCTACCGACCCGGAAGAAAAACAAGCACTGATGAATGTGGTTATCGTTGGTGGTGGAGCCACTGGCGTAGAAGTTTCCGGAGTACTGGCTGAAATGAAAAGATTCGTTATGCCGAAGGATTATCCGGACCTGAAACAGTCGGATATGAATATCTATTTGATAGAAGGTTCTCCCAGGCTACTTGGAGTAATGTCTACCGAAGCATCCGAGAACGCAGAGAAATTCCTGAAAGAGATGGGCGTAAACATCATACTGAATAAACGGGTAACAGACTATCAGGATGGAAAAGTCATACTGGATGACAACTCCACTATCACAACCAAAACCCTCGTTTGGGTCAGTGGTGTAACCGCCACGCATTTTGATCATATCGATAAAGAAGCATTGAACCGGGGTGGCCGGATCACAGTCAATGAATTTAACCAGATGCCAGGGATGACAAACGTATTTGCTATCGGCGATGTTTGTTTCCAGACAGAAGAAGAATACCCGAACGGCCATCCGCAAGTAGCCCAGGTAGCTATCCAGCAGGGAAGTCTGCTTGCAGATAACCTCAAACGCCTGGAATCGGGAAAAACATTGAAAGCCTTCCATTACATAAATCTCGGAACACTGGCAACCGTAGGACGCAACAAAGCTGTCGCCGATCTAAAAAAGCTGAAGTTACAAGGGTTTATTGCCTGGATGGTGTGGATGCTGGTTCATTTACGTTCTATCTTGGGGATCAAGAATAAGTTGATGGTACTGATAGAATGGGTATGGAGCTACTTTACTTACGATCAGTCTATTCGTTTGATACTTTATATACCCAAAAAGAAAAAGGATACGATATAAAATGAAAACAAGAAGGTATGTCAAAAGACGATATTTACCGGACGAAGATGTCGCAGACGGGCGCTGAGTAACGCAGATAGATTAATTATCAATAAAATAAGTCTGCGTTAATCTGCGTATTCTGCGACATCTGCGTCCGGTTTATTTATTTTGATTATAAACTATAAGTAAGCGTTAACCACGTAACCCGGGCATCCCGATTACGGATTTGCTCCATATGCATTTTGCTCGTATCGATAATCGTTGTCTCCTCCAGACCGTCGAAGATATTATTGATACTTAAGTTAGCACGTAATTTACGATTCATAAAATACTGCGAGAGTCCGGCATTCACACTGCTGTGGCTCTTTATTTTTCCCTGCGGTGTCAACTGGTCCGAAATAAAGAAACCATCCAACTGAAACTCGGTGGTCGGTGTTATGGCAATACTTACACTCCCCTTCCAATCCGTACAAACCATCGATTTCTTTTCATCATAGCCGACCGTACGTCCGTCAATCTCATCTTTATATACATTTCCGGAGAAACCGATATTCAGTATACGGATAGGATTCCAGTTGCCGGACAGTTCAAAACCGAATGACTGGCTGTGTCCGATATTCTCTTTCTGCCAGACAGACTCATCATTCACCACTTCCATGATCCGGTTTGACTTATTCCGGTAATAAATAGCCGGAGAGAAACGGAAACGATCCGCCACCAATAAATAAGACAACTCCAAAGAATGAATGAACTCATCTTTCAGGTCAGGATTTCCCTGTGTCAAATGCGTCGGGTCGCCATACTGAATGAAAGGATTCAGATCCGCTCCGTAAGGACGGATCACCCGTTGCAGATAACTCAACGACAGGCTACCGGATTTACTGGTTTGCAAAGACAGTTTCACACGTGGATAGAGATGGAAACGAGTATGACTTCTTTCCGAATCCGAAGTCTCCGACTTATCCACTTCCGGGACATAAGTCTTAAACTCCTGTGCATTTATCTCCGCCTGTAAACCAGCCTCGGCTGAAAAACGATTCCATCGCTTATCTACAGAAGCATACAGCAAATGAGTATTCCGGTTGAAAGAATAATCGTATGTCTTATTATCTACCGGAGTCCAGATATCGTCATCCAGGCTGATATCGTTCGTCTCAGTCCTGTACTTTTCATCTTTTATACGTCCGATATAACCGGCTTTGAAATACCAATCGTTTGTAAACAATTTACTGAATGCGGCAGACAAATAATAATTATGTTTGTCCTGATTGGCGAACATATTATCTTTCTTCAGGATATTTCCGGTGCCCGGCTTTTCATTCTCATACTGATTATCCTCGTCGTAACTAAAATCATTGTAATTGAATGTCACACTCAACTGGTCCAGCGGATTGGCAAAACGATGATTCCATCTCGCTTCCACAGCATAAGCATCCTGACGCTGGTCGTTGTAACGGTGGCGCGTCATCTGATTCTTCACAGTCCCGTCCGGATTCAAGACCTTATTATTGATCCCGCCATAACGGCTGTAATCCATTAAATGATACAGTCCATATACCGTCAGCAGGTCATTTGAAGTCAGATCGTAACCAACGCTCAAATCCGCCAGATGAACATCGGGACGTGCCTTCGCATTGTTATTCATCAGGGTTGTACCCGCCTCCGTCCATGTAGTCTTATCGAATGAACGTTCACGGTATTCCTTACGATAATTATATTTTCCGACAATATGGAATTTACCCGGATGCAGATTGACGACCGCACCGACATTATACCGTTCCTGTAACCCGGCCCCCAATGTAACCGTCAAAGGAGAATCGGATTTCGTATAGTTGGCAGAAGAAAGATTCAGTACACCGGCATCACCGTCGGGAACCAGCAAGATGTCGGGCAGGGCAGACATGGAGATACGGTTGAAGAACAAAGCAGGCAACTGGATCAGGACATCTCCGCTATATTCTTCCAGCAATCCGTAAGGAATACCGTTGATCAGCATCCCCGCCTTACTGGAACCGCGATAAGTCACTCCCCCTTCAATATCAGTGACCAGCGAAGGCATCTGGCGAAAGGCTTCCGAGACAGTCCCCGTCACACTACTCAGGTTCTTATCAACCTGCAGACGTTTGACCTCTCCCCCGTTCAAACCGGAAAAACGCTTTCCCTGTATTTCTACATTTTGTAACAACAGATTCATGTCGACCGGATTCTGGGATGACAACGCATGGCTGAACAACGCGACAACTGGGATAATGAGTAGATTTCTTTTCATATTGATATACCGTTATAAACAAAAAAAGTCTGTATGTGTAAGCATACAGACTGTCCTTCTAACTGTTTACTGAATATTATTCAGCAGGAGCAGCTTCTGTTTCAGTAGCAACAGCAGTTGAATCACCTTCAGCAGGAGCAACTTCTTCTGTTACTGTTTCTTCTTCAACAACTGCAGGAGTTTCTTCTACTGTAGTTTCTGTTTCAGCAACTTCAGCATTTGATTCTGCAGATTTGTTACCACAAGATGTGAAAGAAACGGCTGCAACGATAGCAGCAAATGCAACTAACTTTTTCATTTTGTCTTTAATTTAAACGGTCTATAATATCTTCTTGTCTTAAAACGATGCAAATGTATGTATTAATCAAATATGTTGTACAACATAAGAGACTTTTTTTTCAAATATTTTTTGCAACGAATGCAAGAGACTGTTAATCAAGAGACAATAATAGAGATTAGTAGTTACTGTATAAATATCTTTTAATACTTTTCTTCGGAGTCTTCTCAAACTCGGTCGGGTATAACTGTATTTCAGATACCACTTCATAGGAAGCCAGTTGCTTGTTCAACTCAATCCGGTTCTGTTCCATAATGACCGGCAGATCGGTATGAGAAATACCGGTTCCGTCCACCGTATCATAATCTGGATAAACCAAAGCCACCAACTTACCGTTTTTTTCGATAACGATACTTTCCATGACAAAAGGCAGGTTGTTTATCTTCGATTCAATCTCTTCCGGATAAATATTCTGTCCGCTGGCACCCAGGATCATTGTCTTACTGCGGCCACGGATAAAGATACGATTATCGTGGTCGATCGTTCCCAGGTCGCCGGTATGAAGCCAGCCGTCTTCGGTAAAAACATTTTTAGTCGCTTCTTCATTCTTATAATAGCCTTTCATGACGTTCTCACCACGAACCTGAATCTCCCCTACCGTATTATACGGATCATCAGAATCGATACGTACCTCCATAATACCTTTCAGTATCTGCCCGCAAGAACCTAGTACATATTCGCGATTATTATCATAACTGATCAGCGGTCCGCATTCCGTCATACCGTAACCGATCGTAAACGGGAACTTGATTTTATACAGAAAATCACTTACTTCCTGGTTCATGGCAGCTCCTCCGACAATAACCTCGCGGAAACGGCCTCCCATAGCATCCACCAGATGTTTACGGATTTGTGCATAGATACGGGAATCCAGCAAAGGGATATTCAGAGCCAGCTTCATCGTTGTCTTACTCAACTGGGGAAGAATCATTTTCTTATAGATCTTTTCCAGAATCAGCGGAACGGTCAGGATCAGGTTCGGCTTCACCTCTTCGAATGCTTTCAGCAAAATCTTCGGAGAAGGTACTTTTCCTAACATATAAACATGTGCACCGACAGCCATCGGTACCAGGAAGTTGAAAGCACAACTATAGGCATGCGCCAACGGCAGGAAACATAATTCACGATCACCCCGATACATCAGATCCAGTGTCTTGGCATAAGTCACATTACCGGCCAGGTTGTTGCCTGTCAGCATAACGCCTTTACTGAAACCGGTCGTACCGGAAGTATAGTTCAGCAGGACAACCTTGTCGTTATCCAATTCCGCATATTTAATATCGTTCTTGGAAAATCCGTTCGGATACTTCTCTTCCATCTTTTCATCCATCGACTTCATCAGCTTCTGGATACTTTCACCGTCACGCTGATGCAGGCAACGGAAATCGGAAAGAGAGAATACACCGCGTATCTCTTCGATCTTATCTTCTTCCAACGAATCCCAAATACGGTCGCTGACAAACAGGAACACCGATTCGGAATGGTTGATAATATGATGCACGTCATTCGGATTAAAATCCTGCAGGATCGGTACTATGATCGCACCATAGGTCACAGCTGCCATATAAACAATACACCAGCGGGCACTGTCTTTTCCGATCAGGGCGATCTTGTCTCCCCGGCGGATCTGGCATTCCTCAAACAAAATATGGATGCGTGCAATCTCCTTCGCAACATCTTCAAATGTAAAAGTGACATTCTTGCTGTAATCTGTTAAGGCGGGTAACGACCAGTTTTCCTTGAAACTGTTTTCGTATATCTTAATGAAGTTCTCTTGTATCATAGCACAGATGCTTAAATTTCGTGCAAAAATACAGACTATCCGGCAGATACACAACAGATAGGGAGAGTTTAACCCTTAACCGCTACATTCATCTGCCGGTTTATATTCTATTTTTTGTACTTTGCCAACATAATCACCGGATTGGCTTCCTCATCCAAACCCGCTGCAATTTCTTTCAATTTGCCTTTCAGCTGTCCTTTCTCATAAGCCTCGACGAGGTCAGGAGCCTGCAAAGACTGGCTGATTGCAATTTCAGAGTTGCGGGGTTTAAAAAGGAATGAAATCGATCTCTTATTTGAATAATCACCATTGTACATGGTAAACTGAGAAAGAGTCTTTTCCTGTTTGTCATAGAACAAATCGGTACCAGGGAATCCTTTAAACGTTTTGTAGTCAAGTTCTTTCTTCATAGTCCGCATAAAATAATAACGATCGGTAATAACGGTCGGGAAAAGAAAGACTTCCGTTTCCATGGTATTGATGGAGGGAGTCCGCGCAATGATAGGATACATATGGCCATCAGCCAAATAGTTGTACAACGTATCGGACGAGGTGTTCACAAGTATCCAATTATTCTGATTGGGGAACATCAGGTGAAACTCAGGCACAACCGTCAATTCATCTTTCATAATGACCGGTGTCTTATACGCTTTAAAAGGGATTCGGATTTCACGGGTGACACTTCCGTCTTGCTTGGAAACAAGCAAATGGCATGCCTGTTCATCTTCTTTCGATGTCGAATATTTCTTGTAACAAATCAAATGATCACGATCATAATTGAAGATATCGTCATAATAGCCGGTATCTGCATACTTGAAACTTCTCTTATAATTTCCGGACAGGTCATACACCGATATTTTTCGTGCGGGATAGTCAGAGACAAACATTTCACTGTTATCTTCATCCAATATAATAGAGTTAATCCCTGAATATTCCTCGGCACCTTGTCCAAAGCGGTTTATCTTCTTTATCCCTTTCCCAGTCGCCCTGTCATAAACGAAAATATTCCCGTCCCGCATATTCCTTACTACTATGACCTTCTTACCGATGGCTTCCACAATGCCCTGCGTAATAAATTCGTCATTTGTTTCCAACGGAACATATTCCACATCCATAAAATCCTGTAGAACCAGTTCCTTCTCGGGATAACTGGCACTGACATCCACTGTGATAAGATCGTCATGTTGACTACCGGACTGCTGGCATCCTGTGAATCCTGCCATTGAAAGGAGAATCATTACCAGACTTGCATTTAACTTTTTCATTTCTTTCTGTTTGTTATACATTTTAATTACGAACATCCTCACACTTGCACGAATAAATCGTACGAAATATACGTACTCGCCATCAAATAAACAACTTAATTTATATTACACACTTTATCTTTAACAATCATTATTGATATATTTACCTTATCACAGAAAGTAAACACTGTATGAAACAAATCTTATCCCTGACCAGACTCTTACGTCTGGCATCTTGCTCTCTAAAAGAAAACTCCGATAATAATTCTGGTTGAACCCTAATATGAAGTATGTAAAATGGCATGCAGAGGGCATCCATATCTGCCCAATCTACATGCCATTCTAAATATATTCTCCTTATACGTGCTAATCTGGAATAACAGTTAATTCACTCAAATCTACCTTATCCAATTTCTTATTTTTATAGAAAGGACAATAAAACAATAGACCTTCAACACCTTTAATTTGCTCAAATCCAAGCTTTTGATAAAAAGCCGTCAATTGTTTGAATGCTTTCTTTTCATTGGTTTCTAGCCCTTTATACCAGTTCTTGTCTTCCCAAGTATCTTCTCCCATACAATGTTCTCCTTCAAATTGTAAAGGGAAAGGATGAATAACAAACAAACCACAAGCTGTCATAAAATGGAATATCGTATCTTTGATTACTTTCTGAGAAATACCATATCCCCTATACTCTGGAATAAGTACCAACCTATCCAATACTCCGATATTCAAACTCAAGCTACATTCCGGATATTTATCCAGAATAACAGAACAAATGTTTTCATTTTCCAGATCAAAGACCTGATCTCCTATAAAAAATAAATCCGGGTCTGTGTCAAACAGTTCCGGTAGGCTAAAATGATCTTCAATAGCTTGATTTATTAGTATCAATTTTAATCTAGATTTACCGATTAACACTTCTTCTTCGGTTTCTATATCTGAAGCATAAATGTCAATAAATACATTTTGAATATATCTATAACCTTCCAATTCTCCTGTACCTGAGCTAAAGGAATATTTAAAACTCAAAAATAACTCTTTCATATTATATCATTATATTAGTTTGTTACAAAATTGGCTGAAAGTTATTCATAATAATTCATATAATTGCTATTTACTATTCACTATATCATATAAAAAACAAAGTCTTTCACTAAGTTTAAATAAATAACGACATTGCTGTAACCAGATAAAACATCAACAATCTACATGTCAATAATTTTAGCTACATTTGCGCGATAATTCAATCGCAATGATAGACAAAACCGTATTTGAAAACAAAATAGCTGCTTATTATACCCTGGGCTGCAAGCTCAACTTCGCAGAGACCTCTACGATAGGAAAGGTCCTTGCCGAACAGGGGGTACGCAAAGCCCGTGCGGGTGAGAAAGCAGACATCTGTGTTGTTAATACCTGTTCCGTGACAGAGCTTGCCGACAAGAAATGCCGCCAGGCCATCCGCCGGATCAGTAAACAACATCCGGGAGCCTTTATCGTTGTAACGGGTTGTTACGCACAGCTCAAACCGGAAGAGGTTTCCCATATAGAAGGTGTCGACCTGGTTCTCGGTGCCGAACAGAAACTGGATATATTAATGTATCTGGACGACCTGAAGAAAAAAGAAGAAGGCGGTGCAGTGATCGCCTCACAAACGAAAGATATACGCACATTCTCCCCTTCCTGCTCGGCAGACGATCGTACGCGCCATTTCCTGAAAGTGCAGGACGGATGCGATTACTTCTGTTCTTACTGTACCATTCCCTTTGCCCGCGGACGGAGCCGCAACGGTACTATCGCCAGCATGGTGGAACAGGCACAGGAAGTAGCCCGCAAAGGGGGTAAAGAGATTGTACTGACGGGAGTCAACATCGGTGACTTCGGTAAATCGACCGGTGAAACATTCATCGACCTGATCCGTGCACTCGACGAAGTGGAGGGCATCGTGCGTTACCGCATCTCTTCCATCGAACCGAACCTGATCACAGACGAAGCGATCGACTTCGTTGCTTCCAGCAAACGATTTGCCCCTCATTTCCATATTCCCCTGCAAAGCGGAAGCGATGAAGTTCTGAAACTGATGCGCCGCCGTTACGACACGGCCCTTTTCCGCCATAAGATCGAGAAGATCAAGGAGATCATGCCGCACACCTTTATCGGTGTGGATGTGATTGTCGGTACCCGCGGAGAGACGGACGAGTTGTTCGAAGAGGCACGCAGCTTTATCGACAGCCTGGACATCAGTCAACTGCATGTGTTCAGTTACTCGGAACGTCCGGGAACACAGGCTTTGAAGATCGCCCATTCGGTAGACCCGAAAATAAAACATGCCCGCAGCCAGCAACTGCTGGACATTTCCGACAGGAAACTACATGCTTTCTATGATGCCCATACCGGCAGTCAGGCGGAAGTTCTGTTCGAACATACCCGTAAAGGAGGCATGATGCATGGTTTCACAGAAAATTATATCAAAGTAGAGATACCTTACGACAGTTCGCTGGTAAACGAGACCCGACGGGTAACACTGACCGGCTGGAATGAAGACCGTACCGCACTGAATTGTGAATTAGTAACAAACAGCTGATATGTGGAATAAAATTCAATACGGATTGATCTATTCATGGGCCAAAGTTCATGCTTTCCTACCCATGCCGGTATTATATGTACTGTCAGATATCCTGTATGTACTTATCTATAGGGTAATCCGTTACAGGATAAGGGTAGTCCGCCGCAATATGGAAGCTTCCTTTCCCGAAAAGTCCAAAATAGAACTTCGCAGGCTGGAGAAAGCCTTCTATCATCACTTTTCCGACTATATTGTCGAGACGATCAAACTGGCGCACATATCGCCGGAGGAAGTGTTACGCCGTGCCCACATCAAGAACCCCGAAGTCGCAACCAAGCTACAGGCGGAAGGACAAAATACGGTTATGATGTTGATGGGACATTACGGAAACTGGGAATGGTTCAGTGCCTCCAGCCTGGTATATACGGAATCCAGACTATGGCAAATCTACCGCCCCCTGAACAATAAGGCAGTCGACCGCCTGTTCATCTTTCTCCGCACCCGCTTCGGTTCGTATGGTATGAAAAAGAATGATACGGTACGTGACATGATGACACTGAAGCGCGAAAACAGCAAGAACATCGTGATCTTCATTGCAGACCAGACACCAAGCAAGGCGAACCTGCATTACTGGACAAACTTCCTGAATCAGGACACTCCGATGCTGAACGGCGCCGAACGTATCGCACGAAAACTGGACCTGCCGGTTATCTTCCTCGATGTACAGAAAGTGAAGCGCGGATATTACACGGTTGAAATGAAGTTAATGACAGCCCATGCCAAACAAACTGCCGAAAACGAGATTACCGAATCGTATGCCCGCATGACGGAGAAGATGATCCTTCGTAATCCGGCTTATTGGCTCTGGACTCACAAACGTTGGAAATACAAACGAGAAGATGCATAGTAATTCAAAAAAAGTCGCTATTGTTATATTGAACTGGAACGGTTGCAAGCTGATGGAGAAATTCCTTTCGTCGGTCATCGATTACAGTCCTTCCGAACTATCTGAAGTAGTCGTTGCCGACAACGGTTCTACGGATGCCTCCATTGCTATGCTGAAAGAAAAGTTCCCGTCCGTACGGATCATTCAGCTCGATAAGAATTACGGCTTCGCCGAAGGATACAATCAGGCAATCAAGCAGATAGACAATGAATATACCGTTCTGCTGAACAGTGATGTCGAAGTTACACCGGGCTGGCTCGATGCTCCATTGTCTGCTCTCGAAGCCGACACGACAATAGTTGCCGCCCAACCCAAGATCAGGGCACAGCGTAATAAGGAATATTTCGAATATGCCGGGGCTGCCGGAGGTTATATGGACATTTACGGCTATCCTTACTGCCGGGGCCGCGTACTACATATCGTAGAAAAAGATAATGGCCAGTACGACGCACCTGCCGATATCCTTTGGGCTACGGGTGCCTGTCTTTTCATCCGTACAGCTATTTATAAGGAGATAGGCGGGCTGGATGCAGGTTTCTTCGCCCATCAGGAAGAGATCGATATGTGCTGGCGCCTGCGTTCCCGCGGGTATCGACTGGTATGTACACCCGGATCGGTTGTTTATCATGTTGGAGGTGCTACCTTACAGGTGGAAAGTCCCCGGAAGACCTTCCTCAATTTCCGAAACAACCTGCTGATGATTTACAAGAATCTTTCCGAAAAAGACCTGAAGCATGTGATGCGTGCGCGTTTCTTTCTGGATTATATTGCGGCCACCAAATTTCTGCTATGCGGATACATTCAGAATGCCAAAGCGGTATACGAAGCTCGGAAAGCATTCTTCGAAATGAAGCCGGATTATGTTGCCAAAAGGAAAGAGAACCTTGCTAAAACAACACTGGCTACTATCCCGGAACTGATGCGCAACAGCCTTATTCTCTCTTTCTACCTGAAAGGGAAAAAGAAGTTCACCGACCTTTAGCCGTTTCCTCACTACAAATAAGAGGAGACATAGTAACCTTTAAGTCTTTTTCTCCTAACCTTTATAAAAGTAAGATGCAGAATTCATAAATGTAAGGCTATCCTTACATTTATGAAACTATAGTGTTACATTTACGCAAAGCACACCTTACAGACTCAAAAGTCCGGACAAAAAAGATTAATAGTAAGAATGAAAAAGATTAGATCTAACGGCAAGCGGGCTTAGGGTAGCAAGGATATCACATCCCATAAAGAATCAACGGTAAAAAAACGAGGGCTGACAACCGGCTCATCTACCTTTTCGTGCGCCCAGGTCGTTTGATAAGGTACGTGGATGGCATAGCTTCCCAGTTCCAACGGAGGAAGGATATCTGAACGGACAGAGTTCCCTATCATCAAGAACTCTTCTGGTTGTATGTCGAGATGTTTCAATAACAAACGATATTCCCTGCCGGTCTTATCGCTCATAATCTCCACATGATGGAAAAGATGTTCGATTCCCGAACGGCGTAACTTTTGCTCCTGATCGAGCAGGTCGCCTTTCGTTACCACAATAAGGCGATAACGACCCACAAGGGCATTCAACGTCTCCTCCACTCCGTCCAGAAGTTCTACTGGTTTGGACAGCTGTTCTTTTCCCAAAAGAAGAATCTGCTCCAATACGTTTGCCGGGACTGTCCCGTCCGTAATACGGATCGCCGTTTCCAGAACAGAAAGGATATAAGCTTTCACACCGTAGCCATAAAGAGGCATGTTCCTGCTTTCCGTCCTGAACAACTCTGCCGATACGGTATCCCCATCCACATAAGGGGCCAACAAAAGACGAAGCTTCTGCTCCGTCTCCAGGAAATAAGTTTCATTCACCCAAAGCGTGTCATCGGCATCAAAACCGATGACCTGTATTCCTTCTATCATAAATTAGCTTGTTGTAGTATGTCAATCATTATGGGTTTGAATCCGCTTACAAAACATTCCACAGCAATAACCATCAGGATAAGGCCCATCAGACGCATCATCACGTTGTTGCCTGTCTCACCCATATACTTGTTCAGCCGGGTAGATGCCCGGAGAATCAGGAAGGTAATAAAATAAACCAATGCTATGACACTGATAAGCAGTATCTTTTTTATCAATGTATCTGCATCGTCCATCAACATGATGCCGTTGGCAATAGCGCCCGGCCCACATAACATAGGGATGGCCAACGGAGTGACGGAGATGTCGTTTACATAGGTCTTTACCTCATCGTCTTTCAGTTTTGCTTTGGAATAACGTGCCTGCAGCATATCGAATCCGATGGTAAAGATAATAATACCTCCGGCAATACGGAAACCATTTGTGGAAATACCGAAGAATGTGAAGAGGAACTGGCCGGAGAAAGTAAAGACCATCAAGGTTATAAACGATACGATCGTTGCACGGCGGACAATGGTTTTACGTTCGTCATCACTCATTCCGTTCGTCATGGTCAGGAAGACCGGCATAGTGCCCAACGGGTTTGTCAGTGTAAAAAAGGAGGTGAAGCACAAAAGGGCGAAAGGGAGTAAGGTGTCCATAATAACAATGATTTAATAGGTTTATGTAGGGGCGGGTTTGCCCACCCCTACGTATGTTTATTCATCCCACACCAAATAAGCGGAAACCAGCCAATGGTTGAGCTTGTTGCCGTCTATCTCCTGGGCTTCGGGGATGCTGACCGTCAGGGTATGTTCGCCCGGTTGGATATCCGTCAGTTCCACTTCTTCGGGAACGACATCGGAACCCGGACACCAGTTGGAACGGGAGAAGTCGGAAGAAGCAACCGGCTCTTCCACCTCTTTTTCGGCATACCCTTTAGGGCCGATATAAGAAGCCAGACGTTTCTCCAGCCAAACACCTGTCGCCGGATTAAAACGGCGGAAAGAGGCACAATCGTTACGCCAGGGAATGAAGTTCAGAACTTCCTCTCCATCTACTGAGATAACATTCTGCTTCTGGACAAACTCGTCACCACCGTTATGACCGCCATGCCCGGTTACGATATATTTCAGGCGGACGTTCTTCGCACCTTCCGGGATAGTAAAACCGGTCGAGACGTCTTTGCGGGCAAAGATATCCGGATAAGACTGGCCGATATAATAAACCGTATTCATTAACGGTTCTACATGCCTCTTCGTCAAAGCATCACAAGTGATATCCGACTCGTCCACATCGATTGTCACGCTGGCAATATATCCCTCGGCCGTCCAGGTATCGATAAAGACTCCTACGTAAGCACCTCCTTCAAACAAAGGATACAGGTCTGTGATATTCTGCTCCCAACTTACGCTGTCAGCCCACTGGTCGATATAAACCGGTTTGCGTTTGCTGCTCAACGAGTCGTCGGGACTGCTGTAATGGCCCACCCCGAACGGTGTCATAAAACGCATCAGCTCGACTGTCGGTTCATAGTCTTCACCGGAAACGATACCAATCATATTTTCCAGCTTCGTACTGTCTACAGCCGGAAATTGTTTCTCCCCTTTGGCGATATTCAGTAAATTGATCGCTGACTCTTTCGGCAGGATAAAGCAGGAACCCGACTTATCCCAACGGTCACCGTTGGATGCGATCGTCACTTTCAGGTTGACGGAAACATTGCGCTTATAGTCAGGCAACGTGACCTTCTTCAGAATGATACGTCCGTTTACCAGATGATAGATACTATCCGGTCCCGGCTCACTATAACCGGCATACTGATCCGGTGTGAACTTCACCGGCGTGTCATGGAATACCTGCACGGAATAGTCACCCATTGCCGGTAGTTCGCGGTGCCCGCATGCCGTTAGCAACAAGGCACCTGCCAATGAAAATGAGAATAAGATTTTCTTTGTCATTGTTGTTTAGAATTTAGTAAGTTCTTTGATCAGCTGTTTCTGTCCCGTAACCTTATCCGCATGGATGCAAGGACCGGTTACACAACCACCTTCGCAAGCCATGACTTCGATAAACTGTGCCGGGGCTTTGCCTGTTTTGGCATAGGCACGAAGCAGAGCGACATTCTTTTTCGTCAGGTTGGCTACCTGTACGGCGTTCACCTGCTCCTCTTTCAGATACACTTTTACGGCATTGATAACACCGCCACTCTGGGCAAAGCCATGCGCTTCACGCACAGAATTATAGAGAACGGAGAAGGGTTTTGCTTCTTCTACTTTGATATCCAGTCCTTCCAGAATAGAACCAATCTCTTCGAATGTCAGTGTGAAATCGACTGCCGGGTCCATCTTCACCTCCTTGCGCTTGGCTACGCACGGACCAATAAAGACAACCTGGGCATTGGGGTATTTCTCTTTGACGATGCGGGCGGTATAATACATGGGAGAACCGGTAGAAGAGATATATTTCTTCAGATCCGGAATATGTTTCTCCGCCAACTGCACATAGGAAGGACAGCAACTGGTCGTCATAAAAGGTTGTCCTTCTTCCAGTTTCTCTTTCAACTCTTCTGCTTCCCGGCGGGTCGTTTCCATCGCTCCCTGGGCTACTTCAACAATCTCCGTGAATCCCATCGCCTTGATCGCACCATATACATTTTCCACCGGCGCACTGAATTGTGCCAGGATGGAAGGAGCTACAATGGCGATCATCTGCTCCTTATTACGCAGGCGCTGCAAGACATCAAACACCTGCGATATCTCGAAGATGGCACCGAAAGGACAGGCATTCACACATTTACCGCAATAGATACATTTCGATTCGTCGATATGCTCCACGCCATATTCGTCCTTACTGATCGCCTTCACCGGACAAACTTCTTCACAAGGGATCGGAATATATACGATGGCATGGTAAGGACAGTTCTGATGGCATTTACCACAACTGATACAGGTATCATGGTCTATCCGTGCCTGTCCGTTCTTCTTGAACTGGATGGCGTCTTTCGGACAGTTCATATAACAGCTACGCGCCACACAACCACGGCATAGGTTTGTAATTTCATAGTTTACCTGTACACAGGAAGAACATGCCTCATCGACAACGCACATCAGGTTTTCCTTCTTGTTTTCCGGACGTAACAGTGCTCGTTTGGCATATTCAGACAACGGAGTCAGTTCGTCTATTTCGTCCTGCATATCGAATCCCAGCAGAGGAAGTGTCTTGTATTTCCAGACAGCACGCTCCTTATGTACACAGCAACGGCCTATCACTTTCGATTTACGGGGACTTAATTCTATGGGCAAACGGTCAATCTCGTCCAGGAGACGATTCTCTTTCCAAAGTTTCACTAACTTCGCCATCAATCCGTGGCGCACAATCATTACGTTGTTGGTAAATGCCATGGTGTTTTGTTTATTTGTGCTTTAATTATGCAAAGATAGAGAAAGTTCTCCAAAAACTAACTGTAGGTCTCTCTAAGAATTACAGAGGCACTGTAAACATCTCCGCCAAAAGGGGGATTCAGTTTGGAGAGTTTCAGTTCGATCATAAGAAGTTGGGGGAACGTTTCCTTTAATGCCGCCAGGATACGTCCGGCAGCATGTTCGATCAGCTTGGATGGAATTGCCATCTCTCTCTTAACAACCTCATAGACAACGGCATAATTTATCGTATCTTCCAGAGTATCGTCGGCTACCGCTTTATCAAGAGGTGCCGTTAAAACAAGGTTCACCACAAACGTATTACCGACCCGTGTCTCCTGTGGGGCGACACCATGGTAAGCGTAAAATTTCATGGCCTCCAGCTCTATTTGTACTGTCATTTTTCGTTATTTTATCTGTAAAAGTAGATAAAGTAAACCTTTCTGCAAAAAAATAGTCTATATTTGCGATTCAAGCAACAAAGTATCATGATGGGAATAAAACAAAAAGACGAAAACTCTGCTGGTGGCCTACATAACACCCTTGCCACCGGAACAACCGTAAAAGGTAATATTATTACAGAAACCGATTTCAGATTAGACGGCCAGGTAGAAGGCGATATCAGTTGTAACGGCAAGATCGTTGTCGGACCGAAAGGACAAGTTATCGGTAATATTGTCTCTTCCAATGCCGAGATCCTGGGCGAAGTAGAAGGTTCCGTACGTGTCAGTGAAAAATTAGTCCTGAAAGCTACGGCAAATATCAAAGGAGATGTGTTTGCACAGTCACTCGAAATAGAACCGAATGCCCGTTTCAACGGAGTTTGTAATATGTCACCCGATACGACAAAGAAAACAAAAGCCCAGTAAATTACTACCGGGCTTTTTTATTGTTATATCCTGTTCTTATTTTCTTCCTGAAGCAGTAATCAATTCTGCAATCTTATCATTAAACCGATCTTCCGACAACAGTCTTTCCAACGGGATATGCATCCGGTAACGCCAATAATGATTGGAATTGGCAGGTACATTGATCCGCTCCGATTCAATATCTTTCCTTTTTACCGTATCGTCGATGGCAAACCAATCCTGTAACGGGATAATGGTCAGCATGGAGTTTGTCGCCAGATGATTTTCCACAATACGGGAAGCAATCTCCGACGAACATTCTTTCGGCGCCTGTCCCTCATAATGCAATACATTATTATAATAGCGTTGTATCTTTCCCCGGTCTTCTTTCCACCAGCTCCGGAGTGGCGACATATCATGTGTCGATGTCGTACAAACGGAATGATAAGGCAGATTATGCATATCGGTGAACTCGCTCTGCGGACTCTTGGGCATCCGTTCTATTTCGAGACTAAGGATCTGAAGTTTGTTCATGACATCGGGTACGGAATCAGGTATCATTCCCAAATCCTCACCGCACACCAACATATTGGTACTTCCAACCAATGGCGTCAGGCGCTTAAATGCCTGTGCTTTCCAGAAATCGTTATGACGGTGATAGAAGAAATCCCAATACAACTGGTCGAATGCATACTTATCGGAAGTATTCAACTCACTATACATATAAGAATGACTGGCGGAAATACGGGGATGGTACTTTTCCTTTTCCTGCGGATCACGCAAAAACAGAACTTCATTGGCGATGGCAAACAAGCCGTTCTTTATCCGCAAAGAGACATCATCCGTTTTTCCTGCAAATAGTGCATCGATCTTTCGTTGTGTATCGCAGAACGATTTCAAAACAAAATGATTGGATGAAGACTGGGCCAGATAGGTTCCCTCCACTTCTTCAGCTAAATCGCCAAAGAGTTCGGGCAGGAACTTCCTGTTAATATGCGGTGTCGTAAACCGGGCTTCGTTGAATACCATACCATATTGTTCTATCTCGTCCTCGGTAAGAGGTAAAGCCGGATTAAAATGACCGCAAAGTCCCTGGATATAATCCAACGGCACTTCCCATATACGGAAGAAACCTAATATATGGTCGATACGGAAACAATCGAAATAGTCGCTCAACTTACGGAAACGTTTCTTCCACCAGGAGAAATTGTCTTTCTCCATGATATTCCAGTTATAAGTAGGGAATCCCCAGTTCTGTCCCTCCACAGAGAAGTCGTCGGGAGGTGCTCCGGCCTGACCGTTCATATTGAAATACTGCGGCTCCGTCCAGGCATCGATACTGGTCCGATTTACTCCGATCGGAAGATCACCTTTCAGGACAATACCGTTTTTACGGGCATAGTCGGACGCCGACTTGAATTGTACATGGAGTATATATTGCAGAAAATAATAGAACGATATTTCCGGATATGCTCCGCTATCTTCCGAACATAATTCACGTATCTGAGATTTGTTATAGGTCGCATTCTTATCCCATTTGTTAAAGTCGGATGTTCCATACTTTTCACGCAGATAGCTGTAAGCGGCATAAGGAATCAACCAGGATTGGTTCTGTTCGAAAAACTCCTGATATTCCGGAGTCGACAGAACAGACTGTCCTTCCTGACTGAAGAACTCACGGCAATAAGCCAGCTTATATCCTACTGCAACTTCATAATCGACGAAGTCTTTTGCATTCAGTTCCTCTTGTTTTGTTTTATAAAAAGCGGCACGGCCTGCATCCTTCAATTCTCCCATCTGCGGCAAACAGATATACATCGGATGAAGGGCATACACGGAGATGGCACTATACGGATAAGAATCCATCCAGGTATGACTCATTGTCGTATCATTCATAGGCAATACCTGGATAATACGCTGGCGGGTTTTCTTCGCCCAATCGACCAGCATCCGCAAGTCTCCCAGATCACCGACACCGAACCCTTGTTCGGAACGTAAAGAAAATACGGGGATAACTGTTCCCGCACACCGCCATAAAGGTAAATTATCACGGAAATACAATCCGGAGATCATTACCGTTTCTCCGAAATCCTGCGAAGGTAAGTCGAGCTTCCGGTTCTCATCTTCCTCCCAGTATAAAGGTTGATGTTTATCATTGTCATATACCAGGAATTTATATTCCAACGGATAAGTGATGTCATTCGCATCCAGGTCGATGTGCCAGTCGGGGAATGTATCGCAACTAAGTATCAACGCTTTATCCGGATGCCAGTTTCCCAGACATTCCTGATTCCCGGTAATGGCAATACTTTGCGATTTCTCTACACGGGGAGCAGATATCTTAATGGTCAGTTTCTTTCCGCTTTTTACAACTCTTTCATATGTATTACAGGGATGTGCAAACAGGCTTTTGGTAAAAGCCGAAGAGTAAAAGGCCAGATTAGCCGGACGTATCTGCCAGTAATCATATAGCGTATAATGATTGGCATGTCCTTCAAATGTTACCTGATGGTTTTTCTCCCACTCTTCAAATATCTGTTTGTCGTTTATACTTAAAAAGTAGCGATATTCAATGGTCTGCTGAGGCGATGTAAGTTCCAGTTCCAGCTCAAGCTGCCAGTTTCCATCCCCTTTGTAGTTCATTTCTTTCGCCAAAGCAGGCTCCCATGAGCCAAGCTCGGGAATAGATCCAACCACACATAACTTCTGACCCCAAACGGTATGGAAGTTTATATTAAAGGTGACTTTCATGTGTATCAAATTTAGTTCCGGAGACGAAGGTATAAAAAATGCGGGGATTTTCCCCGCATTCCTATAAAAATATTTGTAGTGTTACACTTATCCACACTTTGAAGCTCCGCAGTTTGTACAGATCAGACACCCTTCCTGATAGATAAGGGTTTCCAGACCGCAGTTCGGACATATCTGTCCTTTTACCTCCGTACCGTTCGGCAGATATTTCTTCAAGGCACGTTCAACACCGTTCTTCCAGGTATTGATCGATTCATTATTCAGTTCCATACCCTGAACCAGCTTGATAACCTGGTCGATAGGCATACCGTAACGCAATACTCCTGAGATCAGTTTTGCATAGTTCCAGAACTCAGGATCGAACTTTCCGTCCAGGCCTTCGATGGTCATCTTATAACCACGTTTGTTTTTGAACTGAAAATCGTAATGTTTCTTTCCATCTTCATCGTAGCTCTTGATGATCGTTCCCTTAGAAACATTCTTCGGCAACATGATACCTTCATCATCATCTGCAAGCCCGGTAAAGATCTCATACGGACGACCGTTCAGCAAACCGACGAAAGCGATCCACTTCTCACGATTATTCTGAAATTTAACCACATCGGCTTCCAGTTCACGCGGACGTGTTGAGACGATCACCGGCGGTTCCATACAGTTGCAATCGTCTTTCTTCTTCTTTTCGGTTGCTAGCAATACACCGGAGCGTGAACCGTCACGATAAACCGTACAACCTTTACAGCCGCACTTCCATGCTTCAACATACAGAGAATCTACCAATTCTTCCGATACGTCAGCCGGCAAGTTGATGGTTACACTGATAGAATGGTCCACCCATTTCTGGATACGTCCCTGCATGCGGACTTTCTGCAACCAGTCCACATCATTCGATGTAGCTTTATAGTACGGTGATTTAGCGACCAGTTCATCAATTTCTTCCTGGGTATATTTCTTAATAACGGAATAACCGTTGGCCTGCATCCAGGTAACAAACTTATGATGGAATACTACATATTCTTCAAATGCGTCTCCTGTCTCATCCACAAAATCGACACGGGCTTCCGCATCATTCGGATTTACCTTACGACGGCGTCTATATACCGGCAGGAATACTGGTTCGATACCGGAAGTTGTCTGTGTCATCAAACTGGTCGTACCAGTCGGAGCAATCGTCAGACAGGCAATGTTACGACGACCGTATTTCAGCATATCAGCGTACAGTTCCGGATCAGCCTCACGCAGACGGTTTATGAACGGATTTTTCTCTTCACGTTTTGAATCGTAAATTTCGAAAGCTCCACGCTCTTTCGCCATCATTACCGATGAACGGTAAGCTGCCAAAGCTAACGTTTTCTGGATCTTCTCTGCACATTCCGTAGCCTCTTCTGTTCCGTAACGCAGACCTAAAGCGGCAATCATATCGCCTTCAGCTGTGATACCCACACCTGTACGACGTCCCTGCAACGTCTTCTTCTGGATCTTTTCCCACAAATGACGTTCAGTTTCCTTCACTTCCATCGATTCCGGATCAGAGTCGATCTTTTCCAGGATCTTTTCGATCTTTTCAGATTCCAGATCGATAATATCATCCATAATACGTTGTGCCAGTTCTACATGCTTTTTAAACAGGTCATAGTCAAAATAAGCATCTTTTGTAAACGGATTCACAACATAAGAATAAAGATTGATAGCCAGCAAACGGCAGCTATCATACGGACAGAGAGGTATTTCACCACAAGGATTTGTAGAAACCGTACGGAAACCAAGATCTGCATACGAATCCGGAACTGACTCACGAAGAATTGTATCCCAGAATAATACCCCAGGTTCAGCAGACTTCCATGCGTTATGGATGATTTTCTTCCACAAAGCCGGTGCGTCAATTTCTTTCACCGTTGTCGGATCATTCGAATCGACCGGGTATTGTTGTTTATACGGACTGCCGCTAACCACAGCATTCATAAAATCATCATCAATCTTGACAGATACATTTGCACCTGTTACTTTGCCTTCTGTCATTTTGGCATCGATGAAAGACTCCGAGTCCGGATGTTTGATCGATACACTTAACATTAACGCACCACGACGTCCGTCCTGTGCAACCTCACGTGTCGAATTGGAATAACGTTCCATAAACGGCACCAATCCTGTCGATGTCAATGCAGAATTCTTTACAGGAGAGCCTTTCGGACGGATATGAGACAAGTCATGTCCAACACCTCCGCGGCGCTTCATTAACTGAACCTGTTCTTCATCGATACGGATTATTGCGCCATATGAGTCTGCTTCTCCATCCAATCCTATAACAAAACAATTAGAGAGTGAGGCAATCTGATAATCATTGCCTATTCCCGTCATCGGACTACCCTGAGGAACGATGTAACGGAAATGATCAAATAGGTCATAAAGTTCCTGCTCTGATAACGGATTAGGATACTTTTTCTCAACGCGAGCAATTTCATTAGCTAACCTATGGTGCATATCTACGGGAGATCCCTCATAAATATTCCCGAATGCATCCTTCAAGGCATACTTGTTTACCCATACTTTAGCGGCAAGCTCATCACCTGTAAAGTACTCCAGTGAAGCTTTAAATGCTTCATCGAATGTGTAAGTTTTATGGTTCACGATAAATACTGTATTAATAATAGTGCAAGTTTAAGAATACTTTATTTATTGACCAAATTATTCAACAACTAAAATCGAAACGAATTCAAGGTTTTCCATTTCTCTTTATACACCATATGATTATCAATAAAATAACTTTTCACACCATCGAAAATATTTTCCAAAAAGAAAACATCAACACATTCAATGTTTTCCAAAACAGAAAAGGATGCTATAAAAATAACATCCTTTTTAATCTTTATATGTAGAGATTTATTAGCCTCTCAACTTCACTTCGATCTCTTCTACTGAAGAACGGAAAGATTTACTCGTTTCCATCTGATCTTTGATCGTTTTACAAGCATGCAGTACAGTTGCATGGTCTTTCTTTCCGACAATCTTACCGATGTGGGAGAACGAACAATCCGTATATTTTTTGGCAAGATACATCGTTATCTGGCGAGCCTGTACTATTTCGCGTTTTCTGGAACGGGTCTGAATAACCGCCTGGTCCAAATTGAAGTAATTACAAACTATCTCCTGGATCATCTGAACAGAAAGCTGCTTCTTTTCCAAGCGAACGGCCTGACTAACGACACGCTTAGTCAAAGGCAGATCTATTTCCTTATTATTAATAACAGCATTTGCCATCAACGAAACAAGAATTCCTTCCAGGTCACGAACATTTTCCGTTACATTATTTGCAATGAAGTTAAATACCTCATCCGGAATAACGATACCGTCATGGTTGATCTTATTCTTTAGGATTTTCTTTCTAAGATCCAGGTCCGGACGACTTAACTCAGCAGTAAGTCCCCATTTCAGACGGGTGATCAATCTCTCTTCCATACCCTGCAGGTCGACAGGAGCCTTATCCGAAGTAAGGATTAACTGCTTACCTAACTGATGGAGGTGATTGAATATATGAAAGAATGTATTCTGAGTCTTATCCATACCGATCAATTCCTGGATATCATCCAGCAACAACACGTCGATATTCTGATAAAAATTCAAGAAGTCATTCGTCGTATTTTTACGGATCGCATCAGTAAACTGTACACGAAACAAGTGGGAAGAAACATATAACACCTTCTTTTCCGGATGGAGTTCGCGGATACGGGTTCCTATAGCATGACACAAATGTGTCTTTCCAACGCCAGACGGTCCGAAAATGAACAGCGGATTAAATGTTGTTTTTCCGGGATTCTGAGCAACGGCTTCACCAGCTGTACGCACCAACTTATTACTGGTTCCTTCAAAATAGTTATCAAAGTTATACTTGGGATTCAATTGAGGATCTAAATCCTGCGGTGCAGTTTGAATAAATGGATTAGGAGCCTTATTTGCATCTTTGGGAGTTATTTTCTTTACTGCTACTGAACCATTTTCTGCCGGATAATCCACCGTACCACCTGTTGTCTTATCTACCATCACACGGTAGTTAAGTATTGTACCCTGACCAATCACACGATACAATGTAACTTTCAGTACATTGACGTATTTCTCTTCAAGATATTCATAAAAGAATTGGCTTGGCACCTGGATCGTGAACTTATTATCCTCGTAGGATAACGGGACGATCGGCATGAACCATGTGTTAAAAGCGGCCTCCGGCACGATGTCTTTTATGACAGCGAGGCATTTATTCCACAATGTCTGATATTCAGTTTGCATGATTTATTACTCTCCCAACTATACTTTTTTATTTTTCCGACTACAAAGTTTAGAAATTAATTCGTAAAAAAAAAGTGCCGAATTATTTGGTTCTTTTGAATGTTTAATATCCCATTTACTTTCAAGTAGTTATAAAAACAAAACTGATTTACAGCCACTTACACACTCATCTATTCACGAAGCCTTTATTTTGGGGCACTTTTATTAACTACGCTATCCCACTGTTTTCCATGCAAAAGGACCTATAGAGTAAGTTACTTTCCTCTATCTAAAGGCCTTATGCATGCCTACAATTATGTTTATATATATTTTTCCTTAATTGGAAAATTTCTAAATAAGATTAGACTCTTTAATCATCTTTTTGGTCAAAAAACAGAAAAATGAACATATCTTTTCGGATTCTGCTTCAGATCCAGCAACAACCTGGAAGCATTCAGCATCGTACTATCCAAATTATTATATAAACTCCTGTCATTCAACAATAAGCCCAATGTATTATCCTTCTGATTCAGCTTGTTTGTAGTTAGTTGCAGGTTCGCCAAAGTTGCATTGATCGAATTGACCGTGGTGGCCAAATCCAGCTCCTTCAATCCGGAACTCACTTCATTAAAATTACCGGTTATTACTTTCAGGTCAGAAACGATACCCGGAACATCTTTACTCAGCAAACTATTCAGCTGGCGGGTGGAAACCTCCAGGTTCCCTGTGGTCTTCGCAATATGATCCAGGGACTGAGATATTGCCGGATGATTGATCAAGGCCTGTAAGCCGCCCAATATCGAATCCAGCTTAGGCAAAAGCACTTCTACCCCCGGCAAGATCTTTTCCTGTACGGCCTGCATCATATCCTCCTCCATGCGCCCCTCGATTGTAGCACCTGGTTTCAAATAGTCTTGTACATATTTATTCAGATGAATATGAAGCTCTCCACCACTTAAAAGCGTCTTTATAATAGTTATATAACTCCCTGAAGTCAACCGCATCTCATCGTCAAGACTGATCTCAACCGTTATTTTATCAGTATTCTCATAATCATAAACAATACTTCTCACCAACCCCACTTTAAAACCGTCAATGAAAACAGGACTAGAGACTGTTACATCTTTTACATTATGAAATGTGACAAAATAATGATTTACCGGTTTAAATAAATTTATACCTTTCAGATAATTAATCCCGAAATAAAGCAATGCCAGACTGACTATACTCACAAGTCCGATCTTTGCCTCTTTGGTCAATATACTTTTCATCCCTTTAAATTATATGTTTCTCTTTAATATTTCACCTTTTTGCCATCTTTAAAAGCTACGATAAACGCATCTTTAAAATCTTTAGCTACCTGCCTGCGCAACTTCCTGATCGAATCAAAATCAGTCGTTTCACCACAAGTATATTTATAGATTCCTTTCTCCACGAAGTAATCCACATTCTTATATCCTTTAAACACTTTTGCCCCCGAAGAAAGTTTTTTATCCGAGGTAAGAATTTGCACTTTATAGACAATTTTACCTGTTGTGACTGATTTTGTTCTCGCAGCGGTAGTTGTACTCTGCCTTTTTTGTGAAGAGACGGAAGACTTCTTCTTTCTATTTAGAATATCCTGTTCGCTACCGGGTGCTACCCCTTCTTCTACTTGCTCATCTGCAAAATAAGAAGTTTCTACCGATGTCGTTACGCTTCCGGAAGAAGAATTCCCTCCCGATACTCCTCCTTGCTTTCGGTCATATTCTTTTTTATATCGAGTAAATGCATCGAACAAAGCATTTGCCAGTTTATTTTGTCCATCTGATGATTTCATAAAATGTTCCTCATCGCGATTCGAAATATATCCCAGTTCTACCAATACACTCGGCATACTCGTTTTCCTTAAAACCAAAAAGCCAGCCTGTCTTACCCCTCTGTCAGCCCGTTTAGCAGACACAAAACACTTTTGTATCTCCGAAGCAAAACCTATACTTTGTTCCATATGCTTATTTTGCATAAACTCAAAGATAATATAGGATTCAGAAGAATTCGGATCAAAGCCTTCATACTTTTGTTCATAATTATCCTCCAGTAATATAGCCGAATTCTCACGCATAGCCACCGCCAGATTTTCATCAGTACGAGCCAAACCCAACGTATATGTTTCCGTTCCCCGAGCTGTACTACCCTTTTTAACTGAATTTGTATGGATAGAAATAAAAAGATCCGCCTTATTCCGATTCGCGATATTTGCACGTTCATCCAACTCAATAAAGCGATCAGTCTTGCGGGTATAAATAACTTTTACATCATCGTGGCTCGCAGATATCTTATCTCCCAGTTTCAAAGCTACCGAAAGATTGATTTCTTTTTCATTGATAACCGTACCTCTCGCTCCCGGGTCCTTTCCGCCATGACCAGCATCAATCACGACAGTAAACGTTTTCTCCCTCGCCTGAAGTACAGGCTGGGTCAAAAACAAGACCATCAGCAGATTAATACATAGAGAAGATATCCTAGCCATTTTACAGTATTTTTATGCAAATTCGGGGCAAATGTAGCATTTTTTTGCTGATTAAGCGAAGTCTTTTTCTATAAATAATTGGTCGTCTCTTGTTTACAGCAAAGAGAATCCAATATTAGAAAACAGATTTAGCCCAATAATATGAAAACTACAAATCAATTCTATAAAAAGAAATGACGGAAAATAAAAAAGGGCAAATCCCGAAGGACTGCCCTTTTCACTTTATATCGTTTACTGAATTATTCAGAAACTACTTCGAAAGGAATTTCAACAGAAACTTCCTTGTGAAGTTTAAGGATTGCTTTGTAGTTACCTACTTCCTTAACAGCATCCTTAATATAGATGATCTTACGTTCTACTTCAAAACCAGCCTTTGCCAAAGCTTCAGCAACCTGGATATTTGTAACAGAACCGAAGATTGTACCTGTTGAACTGGTCTTTGCACCGATAGTCAATGCAACGCCTTCCAACTTAGCAGCCAATGCCTGAGCATCTTCTTTGATCTTAGCCAATTTGTGAGCACGCTGTCTCAGGTTTTCAGCTAATACTTTCTTAGCAGACTCAGAAGCGATTACTGCCTTACCCTGGGGGATTAGAAAGTTACGTCCGTAACCGTCTTTTACTGTTACGATATCGTCTTTGTAACCTAAATTGATTACATCTTCTTTCAAAATAACTTGCATATTCTGTCTCCTCTCTTTTTATTATTTCATTAAATCGGTTACGTAAGGAAGCAACGCCAAGTGACGAGCTCTTTTTACAGCCTGAGCGATACGACGCTGGAACTTCAAAGATGTACCAGTGATACGACGCGGAAGAATTTTACCCTGTTCGTTCAGGAATTTCTTCAGGAATTCAGGATCTTTGTAATCGATATACTTGATACCGTTCTTTTTGAAACGGCAATATTTCTTTTTCTTAACGTCTACTGAAGGCGGAGTTAAATATCTGATTTCTGATTGAGTTGCTGCCATGATTAATTCTCCTTTACTGTTTCTTTAGATGATTTCAGATTTCTTCTCTTAGCTGCATATTCTGCTGCATATTTGTCCTGGCGGAAAGTCAGGAAGCGGATCACACGTTCGTCACGACGGAAGTTAACTTCCAAAGTAGCGATAGTTTCCGGATTTGCCTTGAATTCAACCAGCTGATAGAAGCCTGTTGTTTTCTTGTCGATAGGATAAGCTAATTTGCGCAATCCCCAATTTTCTTCGTTCACGATTTCTGCGCCTTCTGCTTTCAGGAGGTTCGTGAATTTTTCTACCGCTTCCTTCATCTGTGCGTCAGACAAAACGGGAGTCAAAATGAAAACGGTTTCGTAATTGTTCATAAAACGCTGTTTTATTTTTGTTAATACTTAAAATTTGCGGTGCAAAGGTAAGGAGAATTATTTACACCACAAATACTTCGATTCTTTTTCTTAGTATTTTATCTAAAAAAGCAAGAATGGTTTCAACACATTCCCTTCCGCATCTTCCGGATAAAGCGCCCCTTCTGCTTCAAGCTGGGCACTCATGGCTTTCACCATCGCTTTTACCCGGTTGCCGTCACGAAGGGAGAGATCGAGCGATTCGCCCGGGTCGTTCTTCAGGTTGTATAGACGGTAACGGGGTTCGGCCGGCCTTTCAGGATTATAGTAGTAAATCAGCTTCCAGTCGCCATCGATATAGGTGGTGAAATAACTTCCACGATGTTCGTGAGGAAAATGCATCAATACTTTCTCCGAGCGGGTAGCGTTCTTTTTCCCTTCAAACTGAACACGCAAGTCCACACCATCGATCGTATGTCCTTTCGGATTGTCAGCTCCGGCAAGAGACAGAACGGTCGGAAACAGATCCATGACCGTACCCAATTGCTGCTGGATCGCGCCTGCTTCTATCGGTAATTTCTTTTGATTTGGATTTTGTGCATCCGGCTTTCCCCAGCAAGCAATGAACGGAACACGGACACCACCCTCATATTCCGTTCCTTTCTTTCCCCGTAAAGGAGCAGAAGAGGTATATCCTTTATCATCACCGAGAGGAGCGTCAGAACCATTGTCTCCCAGGAACATGATCAAGGTATTTTCTGCTATACCTAGTTCTTCCAGATGATCCATAATATCGCCCAGCGATTTATCCATACCTTCTATCAAGGTGGCGAAATCGGCTGCTACCTTCGGCTTTCCCGTATAACCGTAATGAGCGGCAAAGCGTTTGTCGGCTTCAAACGGACCGTGAACAGCGTAATGAGACATATATAAGAAGAAAGGTTTCTCCTCTCCCACCGCCTTATTGATCTGTTCGTTAGCCTCCAGAGTTAAAGCCTCGCTCAGAAAGACATCCGTACCGTGATATTTCTCCAGTCCTGGCACGGCACGGCTTTTATTCCCTTTTATATTTCCGTAGCCATTCTCACCATAGTAACTACCCGGCTGCCCGATCGAAGAGCCTGCGATATTTACGTCGAAACCGATATTCTGCGGATTTTCACCTTCACTGCTCTGGCATCCGAAATGGGCCTTACCGACATGGATCGTCTTATATCCGGCATCGTGCAGGACACGGGGCAAAGTGACATCGCTCTTCGACAGGCCTTCCCAGTTCCATTCTTCGGGTCCGAAAGGGGTTTTGTTATTACTTTCGGAGTTGATCCAGTTGGTTGTTCTGTGCCGGGTCGAGTTTTGTCCGGTCATAATAGAGGCACGCGACGGAGAACTTACACTCTGTGCATAAAAAGTAGAGAAACGGATTCCCTGACGGGCCATGCGCTCCATGTTAGGTGTCTGATACCAATCGTTCAACGGATAACGGACCGGATTCCCCTCTGCATCCGTAAGGAAAGGCAAAGAGGTATCCATCAATCCCATATCATCTACAAGAAAAACGATTATATTCGGACGTTCCTGCGCAATCATCGGCTGTCCGGTCAAAAGCAATAAACTCGATACACATAAAGTTTTCTTCATAATACTTATATTATATTTCTATTTCAGTAACCAGCGGTTTAAATGATTTCCGGGAGACAGCACAACGAACTTATAGAATTTCGAAGACGGCAATGTTTGCAGATCGACTGTATATTCCGTCGCTCCGGCAGGAAGCTCTGCGACTTTTATCCACTCGTCTTTCCCTCCCTCCTTGAATTTATTGTCGGCAGCGGCATAAACCGTAACGGGGACATTTCCCGAATAAGATTTCCAGGAGAGTTCCACCATATTATCATAAGGTAAAGTCTGCAAATCGTAAATATCCGTTTTACCGATGAACGGCATGCCATCCTGTTCCCAAAGGACTGATTGCGGCACCTCGAATCCCATGTAACGGCAGATAGAAGGGGCAATATCCGTGATCGCCAGACCGCCCGCCTTGAAATGGTTGTTTACCGGAACGTTGGTCGAAATCCAGGTAGTACGTTCGCGCCCGGATTGCCCTCCGTGTCCGTGACCATTCTCGCCACGACCATGGTCGGTCGTTACTATGATCATCCATTCTTCATCAAAATTAGCTTCACGATATTTGACAGCTTCCCAAATACGAGCAACCTGGTTGTCAGCCTTCCGAACATATTCATCGAAGAAAGCTCCGTTTCCGGCAATATGTCCCGCGTCGTCGGTATACCACAGATAAACCCAACTCAGATCAGGGGCATCTTTACGGATTCCTTCGGCGGCATCCTTCGAAATTTGTTCGTCTATATCGAAAATATGCAAATCTTTTTCCTTCTTCGGGAAGCGGATTGTATCGAGATCGTAACCGTCCTTTACATAATCTATTTTCAAATAGTTTGTTTCCTTCTTTCCTTCCCCGATCAAAACGGTACGATTGTCTGTCCAGCTGGAATAAATGGCTGTTTTGTAATCTTTGGGTTGTTCTTTGGCTATCCGGAAGATAGTCCAGTAGTTATAATTGGGTTTCAGGTCGGAGTTACCCCCTACGTTATGTTTATTAAACCAGGTAGCCGTCAGCAGATTGGTATAACCGATGGCTGAGATCGTTGCAGTCTGTGAATATCCGCCTATCTCACCTCCGGTGTAAGCCCTCGCATAAGCTCCTCTGGAAGCAATATCGAATATGGCCGGCGTATGAAGCCGCTCGATCTGATCGGCAGGAACTCCGTCAATGATTATATACACAGCTTTCTTTGTTTTTGCAAACAAACTGGTGCAACACAGGCTAACCAGCAACAAATAATAAATACGTCTCATAACTATCTCCCCTTTATGATTATAAATGAAGTCCTAAAAGTACACATTTCTTTTATTTAATGAAATAAAGAGCAAGACTAATCATATTAATCGAAAAACAACGCCTATCTAATCTGCTTTAAAGCTCAAAAAAACGAAATTTAAATAGTTTATACTATCTACAACATCTACAATCATGTCATAGACTCCTTGTAAACAAGCTTCTTATACAGTGGTTGTAGATGATAATATATCTACAATATTTATTGTTATCTACCACTTTATATGCCATTCTGCTTTTCAATAGAGAAAGGGATAAGGACGAATAAAAAGTTTCTATAGGAGGAAACTAAAGTTTCTTGCCTGGGAAACTTTAGTTTCGTACTGAATAAACAAAAGTTTTCCAGGCAGAAAAACAAACAAATCATGTCAGGTAACAGGTGGTGGACATAGAGCGAATTGTTGTAACCTATAAGTGTAGGATGGTTGTATTCAGTACTCATAAAGTAGTAAATAGTGCTAGATATGATCTTATTATTGTAGATAATAAAAAGAAATATCCCTTTGAGCTCGATATTTTAAATTTAAACAGGCTCCAAATAATAATAGGGAAAAGATCAAAACACCGGTTCTTTTGTGCTAATAGTTTACCTACCTTTGTAACCGGAACAATGACATACCCGTCGCGGTTATAAAAGGAAAACAATTATGAGACGCAAACTGTATTTTACATCCTTACTTATTTTTCTAGCTATCAGCATGTATGCCCAATACGTCCCCGATGTATTGGGAGACGGATACCTGCGGCGTACGTTTCAGATGCCTGACGATTATGAAGGGAAAGTGGTCTGTACATTGGTAAAAAAACCCCAACTGCCCGATGTGAAACAAGCAGTATTGTATATTCATGGTTATAACGATTATTTCTTCCAAAAGCAACTGGGAGACAGCGTGAATGCACATGGCTACAATTTTTATGCGATGGACTTGAGGAAATACGGACGTTCCATCCTGCCCAATCAGAATCCGTTTTTCTGCAAAAGCCTTACAGAATATTTTGCAGATATCGATACGGCACTGGCAACCATACGCTCGGAAGGGAACGACAAGATTCTCTTGATGGCCCATTCTACGGGAGGATTGATCACACCTTTGTATCTGGACAGCAAGAATGGTCATCTACCTGTTGACGGACTGATACTGAATAGTCCTTTCCTCGACTGGAATTTCGGCTGGTTTATGGAGAAGATCACTATCCCGGCTGTGGCATTCGTCGGAAGACTTTTCCCAAATCTGACCGTACAGGGTTACGGCATCGCCTCTTATGCACATAGTCTGTTGAAACAATTCAAGGGGGAATGGGAATACGATACAAACTGGAAAATGATTAACGGACATCCTAAAAAGGCGGGGTGGATAAAGGCGATTCAGAAAGGACAGCAGAAAGTCCGGAAAGGATTGAAGCTGGATTGCCCGATCCTTGTGATGTCGTCCAACAAATCTTATCCGGAGACGAAAGAATGGCATAACGAATATTTGTCGTCCGATATCGTGCTCGATGTACATGATATTCAAAAGTATGCCCCTAAGCTCGGAGAACATGTCACACGCGACACAATACCCAATGGCATTCATGACCTGATCCTTTCGGAAAAGGCATCCCGTGACTATACTTACCGAACGGTATTCGACTGGATAACAGCAAAGAACTTCTGATCATTTCCTTCGCGGAGCGGCAATGTGCTGCTTGGTCAGATTATTCATATCTTCCAGAATATAACGGTTGACATAGCTGAAGCTGAAACGGAAAAAATAATCGCGCAACGTTCCGGTATTGGCAGGAGAAGCCAGACTATGCAGGTGGTTTAAAGCTATAAAAGTATAACCTTCACGGGGAATACGGTTGAAAAACTCGACCTTGGTACGGTCCAGAGCCACAATATCTCCATCGTTTTCCGCGAAGCCGTTCATAGCTTCTTCCCAGGTGATCTGCGTACGGTCTTCGTAAACGGCCCACCGGTACACATCCTTGCCATTCACTTTTTCCGGCAATGTATTCGAATGGTGAACGAGGATATAATCATTACGCATGTCACTGTCGCTATGAATCCAGATATCCAGCACCTTATACTGAGCGGAGTTATCAAACTTGATATATCCGTTCTTGCAGATCTGCGGAGAAAAGATATTTCGCTCCACATCCGTAAAGTAAATCAGATTGCTGCCGAAGAAGTCCTTTCTGGAAACAAACTCGGAGAATAATTTAGCGATCTTCGCCTGGTCGGAGCAATGGACAAACTCCGGTAATTCCTTAGGAAAGTTCTTCCGGCAAATCAAGCTGAACTCTTTCAACAACTCATTCGGATCACGTTCTTTCTGAATCTCGACAAAAGACAATATCTCGTCCACTGAACGGAACCGTTGGCTGTTATCCTGTGTCAGGCAACGTTCCACAATCTGGTCATACAGCTCCAAAGACGGGAAGACTTTGCTTATCGCTACATCGTTGCTGGTATTGCCAAAAGCATACCATTGCAAGACTTCTCCTATCGCAGTAATATCCGAGTAACCGGAGTCGCTGTTCTCAATGATGGAGACATCGGTCAACACAAACTCATTATGGTCATCCACCAGGATATTACGCGGCCTGATTGCTCCGTGGCAGATCCCCATGCTATGCAAAAAATGAACGGTATTCGTTAGGAAACGGAACAGCTTGAGAAAAGTATCCATAGAAAGAATATTCCTATATTCTTCCAATGAACATTTATATAGTTTCATGACCAGGACAGGAATCTCTTCCCCTTGTATGGTTACAATATCAAAGTCAGCATACTGCACAATGTTATCTCTCGTTTCCAGAAGAGAAATTGTCAGGTATCTGGCTTTAAGCTTATTTAACCACATTTCCTTTCCCGAATCGTCCCCCCCTGAACAAAAAGAATTTCAAAGCTACATCCTTTCCATTCATGCGAGCTTTGAAGACAATGCCGGTTTCTCCTCTTCCTAAAGGTCTGGAATCTAACAGGCATTCCCCCAAAGATAATGAAATTCTATACTTTTCAAGTTCAAGAAATTCAAAAAAAAGTTGCTTATCATCCATATTAAACGTTGTAAATCAAGCCGTGACAACAAAGATACAATTATATTTGTATTTTTATAATGCTTAAGCTTCTTTTTTAAATGCTTCAATAGTAGCATTATATTTATCATTACCTTTGTTGCGGACAAAAAATAAATAGAATGAAAGCCTTACATATTATATTTGCAGGAATAATTTTGCTCTGTATTTCGGTTCATGGTTATTCCCAGATCAACAAAATACAAGATTCCACTATTTATAAAGCAGAGCTGTTCGGTTCTGCAGCTACAGGTTCAAATACTCCGTTCTGGATGGTAAGCAATCGGTATGGAGTTATCCCGTTGGATGCGGGGAACGGTTTCTTAAATGCCGGTGTATTCCATAATCAGCATTTCGGAAGTAAGTTTCGCTGGGGGGCAGGCCTCGATCTTGTGGCAGCTGTACCACGCCATCGCAATGTATTCATTCAGCAAGCTTATGCGGAAATAGGATACAGGAGTTTATTGCTCAGCATCGGTAGCAAAGAACGTTACAATTCGTTGTGGGACCGTAACCTGAGTTCGGGCGATATGGTCCAATCGCCTAATGCCCGTCCCATTCCTGAAATAAATTTAAGTATGCCTGAATTTACTGTGGTGCCACTAACCAAAGGCTTGCTTCAGGTTAGAGGAGATTTTGCCATAGGCAGGTCATTTGATACCGATTATCTGGAAGACTTTGCCAATGCGAAACAGACTTATGTAAAGAATGTATTATGGCATCATAAATCACTCTTCCTCCGTATCAAAGATACAAGAAACGATTTTCCTTTGTCTTTCACCTTGGGAGCACAACACTTTGCACAATGGGGAGGGACATCTACTGATGCCAGACTTGGGAAACAGCCTCAATCTTTTAAAGATCTGATACGCGTTATTTTTGGACAAAAGGGAGGAGACGACGCTTCTCTATCCGATCAGATAAATGTATTAGGTAGTCATTACGGCTCTTTCGACTTTAAGTTAAGCTATACAATGAAAGATTGGGCTGGACATTTTTATTATCAACATTATTTCAACGACAAATCAGGAATAGAGTTTGCAAATAAAAGCGATGGCTTGTGGGGAATACAAGTAGACTTGCCTACTATTCCCTGGTTAAATAAAATTGTTGGCGAATATCTGGTAACAATGAACCAAAGTGGCCCCATGCACTTTATTACATTCGACCGTGATAAATGGCAAGGCGGACGCGGAGGTGGAAACGATGATTATTACAACAATGGAGAATATCGGACAGGTTTCTCTTATTTCAACCGCGGGATAGGTTCTCCACTGATCCCGGCACCTGAGTATAATAAAGACGGAGCTTTGGGGTTTGAGAACAATCGTGTTAAAAGCTGGCATATCGGAGCTGAAGGAAATATCAATACACTTCTCTCCTATCGTGTGTTGTTCACGGCTATGAACGGTTGGGGTACCTCCTACTTTCCATTCTTAAACAAAAAATACGGAACTTCCACTCTGATAGATATCAATTATACGCACCCTCAGTTAAAAGGATGGCTCTTTACCGGTTCTGTTGCAGCCGATACAGGAACAATGCTAGGGAAAAATGTCGGCTTCAGTCTGGGTGTAACTAAAACCGGCCTGTTAAAAGCCTGGAAGTAACATCATTTATATTTGTCCCATAAAGCGGAAGCTATAATATCCTGAGTACGATCTGCAAATAGCTGCATCCCTTTATGGGATGGATCCATATCGTTTGTCGGGATAGCGGGATGGATCACCATCTCCATCTTATGGCGATGCACATTCAGCGAACCGATCGGTAATACATCAAAAGGTCCGTTCAATGTAATCGGTATGATCGGCAAATGTTGATCGAGTGCCATCTGATAAGCCCCCTTTTTAAAACGGATCATCTTACCGGTATATGTACGTGAACCTTCCGGGAATACCACTACGGATGCACCGTTCTTCAAACAACGTTCAGCTTCCTGTACACTACGGATAGCAGCTTTAGATGTCGAGTTATCGACAAAAATAAATCCGGCAGCCCGGCAAGCAGCACCGACAAAAGGAATCTTTCCAATCCCGGCTTTCATAACCCATTTAATCGGAACTCCCAGAAAACCATAAATCAGAAAAATATCAAATGCCCCCTGATGATTCGCCACAAAGACGTACGATTGTTTACGGTCTATATTCTCCCGCCCCTTTACTTTCACCGGACAAAGTGCCAGATAACAAGTCAGCCGTGACCATATCATGCCCGGATAATAAGCGAAAATCTTTTCTCCTCCCAATAAACAACCAACAATAACGGTTAGGGCTGTAATGATAGTAAGCACCACAAAGACAGGTACAAAAAACAGCCATAAATAAACCAAGTAAAGTATTCGTAGCATATATAACTGTATTGATACTACAAATATAGGAGCTAAATTCGATGGTTTCATTATTTTTATTCTAAAATATTTTTGCAATCGGGTTATTATTACTTTATTTGCGGTAGAAAAGAAAATAATTATAAAAACATCTATAACCATGAACGAATTAGTTAAAAATCTTGGGGTAATCGTGCTCTTAATCGGTGTAATCATTCTTGCTGTACCGGCTATTACCGGAGGTGTAACTAACACTATCCTTATTGCAGGTTTAGCTATTATCATCCTTGGTTACATCAGCCACATTGTTATCAACAAGAAAGTGCAGTAACACACATGCTTAAAAATTAAAAAGGGATCGTTTCAATTATCAAGAAACGATCCCTTTTCTTTTAGAAAGATACTATAAATCAAGCCTCTCCCTGAACACCACCCATCGGTGGTATAAAATCTTCGAAGTTAGCAGTCTTATTACCACCTTTCAACTGTTCTTCATACTTAGCCAGGTTATCCTGTAAAGCAAAGAATAGTCGTTTGGCATTATCCGGAGTCAGTATGACACGACTTTTTACCTGTGCTTTCGGAGCTCCCGGAACCACACGGATAAAGTCTAATATAAACTCGGATGTTGAATGTGAGATAATTGCCAGATTGGCATAAGTACCTTGTGCCATTTCTTCAGACAGTTCTACTTGTATCTCGTTAGACGGTTTGTTATTGTTCTCCATTTTTCTTTATGTTTTAAGTTTAACTAATCGGGCACAAATATACAGATATAAGAAGTATCCATGAAATATAATGCAAATAAAAAGGGCCACCTTCACAGGCGGCCCTTTTCCAGTTGTGTTTTTAATTCTCAATTCTTTAGACCAATGTAAAAAAAATACCTTATTGTGTTTAATATTTATTATCCTGACTTTTAGGCTAAGGTTTTTTTCAGTTCAAACGCATATCTGCATCATGAACGTTACAAAGATACAAACTGTACAAAAAACCTCCAAACACAAAATAGCTATTAACTAATATTTCTTCGATAATTAACAAAATAAAACATCTACAAAAATAGACATAAATGGAATTACTCCAATATACATTTCTCTATAGACCAATATATTCTATTTAATTACCAAAGTTGTAATAACCGGACAATGATCGGACGGATAAAGGTGATTGAGTGTATCTGTTAAGACGCCATTATTCATAACCTTTATGTCGCCTTTTACGAAAATATAATCAATCCACTCACGTTTTTCCAAAGGGATTCGTCCATAATCATGGAAAGTCCATTCCGGACCATATTTCAAATCTGCTATTTCACGTGTATGAGTGATATGCCGGGGATCATTTACATCTGTCAACACCTTGATAGGGTCATCATCCGGAGTTGCATTAAAATCACCTGTAACAATAACGGGCAATCCCTTGGAGAGCTTATGAGCTTCCTCCAAAACTAACGAGGCACCTTCATGACGGGCTACTTTTCCCATATGGTCCAGATGAGTATTCAGGAAGAAAAACTTTTTACCGGATTCCTTATCCTTAAAGATCCCCCAGGTAGCAACACGTTCACAAGCGGCATCCCAGCCTTTTTTACCTACCGCATTCATATCTTCCGCCAACCAGAAATTACCGCTGTCTTCAAGCACAAAACGGTCTTTCTTATAAATGATGGGAGCGTACTCACCTTTTGTCTTGCCATCTTCCCTACCGACACCGACAGATGTATATTCGGGCAAACGGCTCAGAAGATCATTCAACTGATGATTCAACACTTCCTGTGCACCAAAAATATCGGTATTATAGAACTTAACCAAATTGGCAGCCAGATCCTTCCGGTTACTCCACTGATTATCTCCGTCATCTTTTGTATCCATACGGATATTAAACGTCATTACCTTTAATGGCACACCCGGTTGCTTAGCCGATAAGAAACCGACAAACAATAAAACAGAGAGAATACTCAATAAAATCTTTTTCATGATACTTTATATGTTTAGTTATTATAGGCGATAGACAAAAGTAAACTATCTATGCAGATTAAGCAAATTAACAAAAACAAAAAAGGCTCCCGGAAAATACCGAAAGCCTTTTTTATATTATCTGATAAGTTTTTTACTCATCATCTTTATCCATTGTATTAAAATCAACAACATTCTTACGGTTAGCAAAGATGCGTTCAAATTCATCTTTAGCACCGACAACCAACTTGTCGAAATCTCTCTGGCCTGTACCAGCCGGAATCAAGTGACCGCAGATAACGTTTTCTTTCAAACCTTCCAGACGGTCTACCTTTCCGTTGATAGCAGCTTCGTTCAATACCTTTGTTGTTTCCTGGAATGATGCAGCCGACATAAAGCTGTTAGTCTGCAATGCAGCACGTGTAATACCCTGGAGGATCTGGTTGGCAGTAGCAGGAACGGCATCACGAACTTCAACAAGTTTCATATCACGACGTTTCAACATACTGTTTTCATCCCTCAACTTACGGGCTGTTACGATCTGACCAGCCTGCATTGTCTGAGAATCTCCCGGATCGGTAATAACTTTCTTACCCCAGATGCGGTCGTTTTCATCCATTACTTCCAGCTTATCAACGATCTGCTGTTCCAGGAAGCGTGTATCTCCCGGATCAACCACTTCTACCTTACGCATCATCTGACGAACGATAACCTCAAAGTGTTTATCGTTGATCTTCACACCCTGCAAACGGTAAACGTCCTGTACTTCGTTCACGATATATTCCTGAACGGCAGTCGGCCCCTTGATAGCAAGGATATCCGAAGGAGTAGTAGCACCGTCAGACAACGGCATACCAGCACGGATATAGTCATTTTCCTGAACCAAAAGCTGTTTTGACAGAGGTACCATGTACTTCTTCACTTCACCGAGCTTAGAAGTTACAGTGATCTCGCGGTTACCACGTTTGATCTTTCCGAATCCAACTTCACCGTCGATTTCAGAAACGACAGCCGGGTTAGATGGGTTACGAGCTTCAAACAACTCAGTAACACGGGGAAGACCACCGGTGATATCACCAGCCTTACCTACTGCACGCGGAATCTTAACAAGAACTTCACCAGCCTTAACCGGATCACCGTTCTCTTTAACTACGTGAGCACCCAGAGGTAATGAGTAATTCTTCAGGTAATTGCCGTTTTCATCTACGATATGAGCAGCCGGAGCTTTTGTCTTATCTTTAGATTCAATGATGATCTTTTCCTTCAAACCTGTAGTTTCGTCACTTTCAACTTTGTAAGTAACACCTTCTACTACACTTTCGAATTCAATCTTACCGGAAACTTCCGATACGATAACAGCATTGAACGGGTCCCATTCAATAATTACGTCACCCTTACTGATCTTGTCTCCATTGTTGAAGAACAATTTAGAACCGTAAGGTATATTGTGAGTCAGCAATACGATCTTTGTATTCGGATCGACGATACGCATTTCAGCCAAACGGCTTACTACTACCTGATACTTCTTACCAGCTGTAGCGTCGTCAGCTTCAACAGCACGAAGTTCGTCAATTTCCAGAATACCGTCATATTTAGATGTAATGCTGTTTTCTGTAGCAATGTTAGAAGCGATACCACCGACGTGGAATGTACGCAGTGTCAACTGTGTACCCGGCTCACCGATAGACTGTGCAGCGATAACTCCGACAACTTCACCTTTCTGAACCATGCGGCCTGTTGCCAGGTTACGACCGTAACACTTAGCACAAACCCCTTTCTTGGATTCACAGGTAAGTACCGAACGGATTTCCACACTTTCAATAGGAGAATCCTGAATCATCTTAGCAGCATCTTCACGAATTTCTTCACCGGCAGCTACAATCAGTTCACCAGTCAACGGATGCTGGATATCATGTACTGATACACGGCCCAGAATACGTTCATACAGAGAAGCGATCACTTCTTCGTTATTCTTCAGTTCTGTACAAATCAGACCACGCAATGTACCACAGTCTTCTTCATTAATGATCACATCATGCGATACGTCTACCAGACGACGAGTCAGGTAACCAGCATCGGCAGTCTTCAAAGCGGTATCGGCCAAACCTTTACGAGCACCGTGAGTAGAGATAAAGTACTCCAACACAGACAAACCTTCTTTAAAGTTTGAAAGGATAGGATTTTCAATAATCTGACCACCTTCAGCACCACTCTTCTGAGGTTTTGCCATCAAACCACGCATACCAGACAGCTGACGGATCTGTTCTTTAGAACCACGAGCTCCGGAGTCCATCATCATGTATACAGAGTTAAATCCGTCGTTATCAGCAGTCAACTGCTTCATCAGGATATTAGATAACTTACTGTTGACATGTGTCCAGGTATCGATAATCTGGTTGTAACGTTCGTTGAAGGTAATGAAACCCATGCTATAGTTAGCCAGGATCTGTTCTACTTCATCGTAACCTTCCTTAACCAGTTCATCTTTTTCAGGCGGGATAAGTACGTCGGCCAGGTTGAACGACAAACCTCCCTTAAATGCCATGTAGTATCCTAAATTCTTGATATCATCCAGGAATTGAGCAGTACGGGCAACACCGCAAGTCTTAATTACCTTACCAATGATATCACGAAGAGATTTCTTACCAAGCACTTCGTTGATATAACCAACTTCGGCAGGAACGAATTCGTTTACCATCAAACGACCTACTGACGTTTCAGTTAATACCTTAACGATCTCACCATTTTCATTAACATCTTCTACATACACTTTGATCGGAGCGTGGATATCCACTTTCTTTTCATTGTATGCAATTGTTGCCTCTTCCGGTCCGTAGAATACCAGACCTTCACCTTGTGTTCCAGGGCGCAGTTTTGTAATATAATACAAACCAAGCACCATATCCTGAGAAGGAACGGTAATAGGTGCACCGTTAGCCGGATTCAAAATGTTGTGAGAAGCAAGCATCAACATCTGTGCTTCCAATACAGCCTCATTTCCTAAAGGCAAGTGAACAGCCATCTGGTCACCGTCGAAGTCGGCGTTGAATGCCGTACAAGCCAACGGGTGCAACTGGATAGCCTTACCTTCGATCAGTTTAGGCTGGAATGCCTGGATACCCAAACGGTGCAGTGTCGGTGCACGGTTCAGCAACACAGGATGACCTTTCATTACATATTCCAGAATATCCCAAACAACCGGTTCTTTACGGTCAACGATCTTCTTAGCAGACTTAACCGTTTTTACGATACCGCGTTCGATCAATTTACGGATAACGAAAGGTTTATAAAGCTCGGCAGCCATATTCTTCGGCAGACCGCACTCATGCATCTTTAATTCAGGACCAACAACAATAACCGAACGAGCAGAGTAGTCAACACGTTTACCCAACAAGTTCTGACGGAAACGACCTTGTTTACCTTTCAAACTGTCGGATAATGACTTCAGCGGACGGTTAGCGTCTGTCTTAACAGCACTCGATTTACGAGAGTTGTCGAACAGAGAGTCCACAGCTTCCTGAAGCATACGTTTTTCATTACGTAAAATTACTTCCGGAGCCTTAATATCAATCAATCGTTTCAGACGGTTATTACGGATAATAACACGACGATACAAATCATTTAAGTCAGATGTTGCGAAACGTCCACCATCCAGCGGAACCAACGGACGCAGTTCGGGAGGAATAACAGGAACAACCTTTACGATCATCCATTCCGGTTTATTACGACCTCTGGATGCACGGAAAGATTCTACAACCTGCAAACGTTTCAAAGCTTCGTTCTTACGTTGCTGTGAACCGTCTGTACTTGCACGATGACGCAGTTCATAAGAAAGAGAATCCAGATCCAAACGAGCCAGCAAATCATAAACGGCCTCAGCACCAATCTTTGCAATGAACTTATTGGGATCAGTATCTTCCAGCATCTGGTTTTCCTTTGGCAGGTTATCCAGAATCTGCAGATATTCTTCTTCCGAAAGCAGGTCTAATTCAGCAACTGTGTCTACACAACCCGGCTGAATAACCACATAACGTTCATAATAAATGATAGAATCCAGTTTCTTGGTAGGCAAGCCTAACAGATACCCGATTTTGTTGGGTAGAGAACGGAAATACCAGATATGAGCGACAGGAACAACCAAATGGATATGTCCCATACGTTCGCGACGCACTTTCTTCTCTGTAACTTCTACCCCGCAACGATCGCAGACAATACCTTTATAACGGATACGTTTGTATTTTCCGCAATGGCACTCGTAATCCTTGATCGGACCGAAGATACGCTCACAGAAAAGACCGTCACGTTCAGGTTTGTACGTACGATAGTTAATCGTTTCCGGTTTCAACACTTCGCCGCTAGAGTTTTCAAGAATCTCTTCAGGAGAAGCCAGACCGATGGTTATTTTTGAAAAGTTACTCTTTATCTTGTTTTCTTTTCTAAAAGCCATATTGTTTATTTATAAAGAGTTATCAATAGATAAAGTAGATGAGCCGAAACCCATCTACTTATATTGTTGTTGAATTAATCCAGAGTAAAGCTTAAACCTAAACCTCTCAGCTCATGGAGCAATACATTCAGAGATTCCGGAATACCCGGTTGTGGCATCGGATCACCTTTTACAATTGCTTCGTAAGCTTTAGAACGTCCTACAACGTCATCAGACTTAATTGTAAGAATTTCCTGAAGAACATGTGCTGCACCGAAAGCTTCCAGTGCCCAAACTTCCATTTCTCCGAAACGCTGACCACCAAACTGAGCTTTACCACCCAGAGGCTGTTGAGTAATCAAAGAGTACGGACCGATTGAACGAGCGTGCATCTTATCATCAACCATGTGTCCCAGTTTCAGGAAGTAAGTAACACCAACTGTTGCCGGCTGGTCGAAACGTTCACCTGTACCACCATCATACAGATAAGATTTACCGTACCGTGGAATACCCGCCTTGTCAGTCATTTCGTTCAGGTCATCCAAAGATGCACCATCGAAAATCGGAGTTGCAAACTTAACACCCATTGTTCTACCAGCCCAACCTAATACAGCTTCAAATATCTGTCCAAGGTTCATACGAGAAGGCACACCCAGCGGGTTCAAGCAGATATCAACCGGAGTTCCGTCTTCCAGGAACGGCATATCTTCCTGACGAACGATCTTGGAAACAATACCTTTGTTACCATGACGACCGGCCATCTTATCACCTACCTGGATCTTACGTTTCTTAGCAATATAAACCTTTGCCATCTGAACGATACCTGTCGGCAGTTCATCACCGATAGTAAGATCGAATTTCTTACGTCTCAGTTCGGCATCCAGTTCTTTATATTTCTTCAGATAGTTCAGGATCACCTGCTTGATAAGTTCGTTCTTATCAGCATCGGCAGTCCATTTACTAACCTGAACAGCATTGTAATCCAAGTCTTCTAAAGCCTTGCGAGTAAACTTAGCACCCTTTGCAATCACTTCAGTATTCATATAGTCCTTAACACCTTGAGAAACTTTACCAGTAGTAAGAGTCAATAATTTCTCTACCAGCAGGTTTTTCAGGTCGGCCATCTTCATTTCGTATTCTTCATCCAACTTCGGAAGAATAGCCTTATCTGTCAATCTGGACTTACGTTTCTTAACCGCTTTAGAGAATAAAGCCGTATCGATAACAACACCGCGAAGAGACGGAGTTGCTTTCAAAGAAGCATCCTTCACGTCACCAGCTTTATCACCGAAGATTGCACGAAGCAATTTTTCTTCAGGAGAAGGATCGGATTCACCCTTCGGAGTAATCTTACCGATCAGGATATCACCCGGTTCGATACGAGCACCTACACGAACAATACCTCTTTCATCCAAATCCTTAGTCGCTTCTTCGCTTACGTTAGGAATATCAGACGTTAATTCTTCCATACCACGTTTTGTTTCGCGAACTTCAAGGATATATTCATCCACGTGAACAGAGGTAAAGAAGTCTTCACGAACCATACGTTCGTTCAGTACGATGGCATCCTCATAATTGTAACCCTTCCATGGCATATAAGCCACTTTCACATTACGCCCTAAAGCAAGTTCTCCATTCTGTGTAGAATAACCTTCAGTAAGGATATCTCCTGCTTTTACACGCTGACCCCGATGGCAGATCGGACGAAGGTCAACAGTAGTACTCTGGTTAGTCTTACGCCACTTCGGAATAACATATGTCTTAACCGCATCTTCGAAGCTTACGAAATCTTCATCTTCTGTACGGTCATATTTAATCTTGATACAAGTTGCATCTACAAATACAACTTCACCGTCACGTTCGGCCATGATCTGTGTACGTGAATCGCGGGCAACCTGTGCCTCGATACCAGTACCTACGATCGGCGCATCCGTACGCAACAAAGGAACTGCCTGGCGCATCATGTTAGATCCCATCAACGCACGGTTCGCATCATCATGTTCCAGGAACGGAATCAGAGATGCAGCAATTGAAGCGATCTGCTGAGGAGCCACGTCCATCAGGTCGATTTCAGAAGGCGGAACAACAGGGAAGTCTGCTTCGAAACGAGCCTTTACTCTTTCAAGAATAAATTTACCATTTTCATCCAGCGGAGCATTACCCTGTGCAATAGTCATTTCCTCTTCTTCCTCTGCCGTATAATACTGCAGACTCTCGTCGGAAAAGTCTACCTGACCATTCACAACCTTACGGTACGGAGTCGAAATGAATCCCAGATCATTGATCTTTGCATATACACACAAAGAAGAAATCAAACCGATATTCGGTCCTTCAGGAGTTTCAATCGGACAAAGACGGCCATAATGTGTATAGTGAACGTCACGAACCTCGAATCCGGCACGTTCTCTTGACAAACCACCCGGTCCAAGGGCAGACAGACGACGTTTGTGAGTAATTTCAGCCAACGGGTTTGTCTGGTCCATAAACTGTGACAAGGCATTTGTCCCGAAGAAAGAGTTAACGACAGAAGAAATAGTCTTCGCATTAATCAAATCGATCGGAGTAAATACTTCATTGTCACGAACGTTCATACGTTCGCGTACTGTACGCGACATACGAGCCAAACCGATACCGAATTGGTTGTATAATTGTTCACCTACGGTACGTACACGACGGTTACTCAAGTGGTCGATATCATCCACAATCGCTTTCGAGTTGATCAACTCGATCAGATATTTGATGATCTCGATTATATCTTCTTTAGTCAAAACCTTGACATCATCACTGGTGGTAAGGTTCAACTTTTTATTGATTCTGTAACGGCCTACTTCACCTAAATCATAACGTTTTTCAGAGAAGAACAGGTTCTGTATAACTTCACGGGCACTTGCTTCATCTGCAGGTTCTGCATTACGCAACTGACGGTAAATATATAGTACAGCCTCTTTCTCAGAGTTACTCGGGTCTTTCTGAAGCGTATTATAGATGATTGCATAATCTGAAAGATTCTGGTCTTCACGATGTAATAAAACATTCTGTGTTCCAGATTCCAGAATAGCTTCAATACTGTCGCTATCCAAAACCGACTCGCGATCGATGATAACGTCATTACGTTCAATAGAAACAACTTCGCCAGTATCTTCATCCACGAAATCTTCTACCCAGGTTTTCAATACACGGGCAGCCAGCTTACGACCGATCAGTTTCTTCAGATTAGCTTTCGAAACTTTTACTTCTTCAGCCAGGTTAAAGATTTCAAGAATATCTTTATCGCTTTCAAAACCAATAGCTCTTAAAAGGGTAGTTACAGGTAATTTCTTTTTACGGTCGATATAAGCATACATCACATTATTAATGTCTGTAGCAAATTCGATCCATGAACCTTTAAACGGAATGATACGTGCTGAATACAATTTCGTTCCGTTAGCATGTGTACTCTGACCAAAGAATACACCCGGAGAACGGTGTAACTGCGAAACAACAACACGTTCAGCACCATTTATCACAAAAGTACCTCTCTCCGTCATATAGGGGATAGGGCCTAAATATACATCCTGGATTACAGTATCAAAATCTTCATGATCCGGGTCTGTACAATATAGTTTTAACTTTGCTTTTAAAGGCACACTATAGGTTAATCCACGCGCTATACATTCATCAATGCAATAACGGGGCGGATCTATATAGTAATCTAAGAACTCCAACACAAAGTTGTTTCTGGTATCTGCAATGGGGAAATTCTCCGCAAATACCTTATACAACCCCTCCTTCTTTCTCTTTTCTGGAGGTGTGTCAAGTTGAAGAAAGTCTTGGAATGACTTCAATTGAACTTCGAGAAAGTCCGGATACGGAAACTGATTCTTAATCGAAGCAAAATTAACTCTTTGGTTTTCAGCTGTTGAAGACATCTAGTAAGGAATTTATTGAACTTATTGAAATTATAGACACAAAAAGGTTAAGAATCTCCTTTAAGGGAGACTCTTAACCAAATCACCTGGAAACCAGGTTATAAATACTATTTAAGCTCAACTTCGGCTCCAGCTTCTTCCAGCTGTTTCTTTAATCCTTCAGCATCAGCTTTAGCGATTCCTTCTTTGATTGCGCTAGGAGCACCATCAACTAAATCTTTAGCTTCTTTCAAACCAAGACCTGTCAATTCTTTTACTGCCTTAACAACAGCCAATTTGTTAGCACCCGGTGCTTTCAATATAACATCGAAAGATGTTTTTTCCTCTTCTGCAGCAGCAGCGCCACCAGCAGCAGGACCAGCAACAGCAACAGCTGCAGCTGCAGGTTCGATACCATATTCTTCTTTAAGGATTGTAGCCAGTTCGCTAACTTCTTTTACGGTCAGGTTTACTAATTGTTCTGCAAAAGCTTTCAAATCTGCCATTTTTGTATGATTTAAATGATTGTTTACTGTAAAATATTAAATAATTATCTTTCTTCCAAAGTCTTCAACAGACCATGGATAGTTTGTCCTGATGACTGAAGAGCAGAGATAACGTTCTTCGCCGGAGATTGCAACAATGCAATAACATCGCCGATAAGTTCGTTTTTGCTCTTGATATTTACAAGGGCTTCCAGGTTTTCAGCACCGACATAGAAACTTTCCTGTACATAGGCAGCTTTCAATTCCGGTTTAGCGATTTCGCCTTTCTTTGCACCTTTTGTAAATTCTTTGATCAGACGAGCAGGAGCATTTGCTGTTTGTGAAAACATAACAGCTGTATTGCCTTTCAAAGCAATCTGTAGCGGTGAGAAATCACCGTCCACATTTTCTAATGCTTTTTTAAGCAAGTTGTTCTTAACAACAACCAACTTAATTTCCTGCTTGAAACATTCTCTTCTCAATTTGCTTGTTTTCTCAGCATTCAATGCTTCGATATCAGTCAAATAGAAATTAGGATATTCCTTTACAGTTTCTGTAAGCTGGCTTATAACTATGCCTTTATCTTCCTTTTTCATTGTGCAATAATTTTAATTAGTTTTCTTCAACTGATTTCGGGTCAATTTTAATACCCGCGCTCATTGTACTTGAAAGATAAATGCTCTTTATATATGTACCTTTAGCTGCAGACGGCTTCAACTTCAAAAGAGTTGAAATAAATTCCTTCGCGTTATCACGAATCTGATCGGCATTGAAAGATACCTTTCCGATTGATGTATGAACGATACCGGATTTGTCTACTTTAAAGTCGATCTTACCTTGCTTAACTTCCTTCACTGCATTGCCGATCTCATTGGTAACCGTACCGCTCTTAGGGTTAGGCATCAAACCACGAGGGCCTAATACGCGACCTAAAGCACCGATCTTACCCATGATTGAAGGCATAGTGATGATAACGTCAATATCAGTCCAACCACCTTTAATCTTATCGATATACTCATCCAAGCCAACATAGTCAGCTCCAGCAGCAGTTGCTTCAGCTTCCTTGTCCGGCGTACATAATGCGAGAACCCGAACCTGCTTACCTGTTCCGTGAGGAAGTGAAACGACACCTCTCACCATTTGGTTAGCTTTACGGGGATCAACTCCTAAACGAACATCTACATCTACAGATGCATCAAACTTAGAAGTAGTAATTTCTTTTACTAATGCTGATGCTTCCTTTAATGTGTATGCTTTCCCAGCTTCAATCTTGCCTAAAGCTAACTTTTGATTTTTTGTCAGTTTACTCATTTCAATTGAAGTTTATTAATTATTACCCGGGAATGTCCCTTTAACAGTGATACCCATACTTCTAGCTGTTCCAGCAACCATTCGCATGGCAGCTTCAACAGTAAAACAGTTCAAGTCGACTAATTTGTCTTCTGCAATAGTTTTTACCTGATCCCAAGAGATTTCAGCAATCTTCTTACGGTTCGGCTCAGCAGAACCACTCTTCTGTTTGGATGCTTCCAGCAACTGAATAGCAACAGGAGGGGTTTTAACGACAAAGTCGAAAGACTTATCGACATAGTAAGTAATTACCACAGGTAATATCTTACCAGCCTTGTCTTGGGTTCTGGCATTAAATTGCTTGCAAAACTCCATAATATTAATACCCTTAGAACCTAAAGCAGGTCCTACTGGGGGAGAAGGGTTTGCTGCTCCTCCTTTAATCTGCAATTTGATTTGTCCAGCAACTTCTTTAGCCATTTTTCTAAAATTTAGATATATAACATCAATAACAGAAAGAAAACACTTTTCGTAACAAAAGCATTACTCCTTCTCAACTTGCATATAACCCAACTCAAGCGGTGTTTTACGTCCGAAGACTTTTACCATCACTTTAAGTTTCTTTTTCTCAGCGTTGACTTCTTCGATTACACCAGTAAAACCGCTGAACGGTCCAAAGGTGATCTTAACACTTTCACCAACATAAAACTGGATATCCAGTTCTTCCTGTTGATCCTGCAATTCGTCAACCGTACCTAAAATACGACTCACTTCAGAAGGACGCAACGGAACCGGGTTATCAGACCCGCCCAGAAAACCAATCACATTGGGAATGTTTCTTAATCGATGAGCGACTTCTCCGACTAATGCTGCTTCTACCAATACATAACCCGGCAAGTAAGCTCTTTCTTTCATCACCTTCTTACCATTACGCACTGTAAAAGTTTTCTCCGTAGGAATCAGAACCTGGTTGACATACTCACCCAGATCCGTATTCTTCAACTCAGCCTCGAGATATTCTCTGACCTTATTCTCCTTACCACTAATGGCACGCAGAACATAAAATTTCTTTTGGATATCAGACATATCTAAAACTGATTAAAAGATTTTCTCGTAGAAGAAACGCATTACGCTTTCGAAGCCTAAGTCTACAACAAAGATTACTGCTGCAATTATAAGGGAAGCAAACATAACAACCACAGCACTATTGGAAAGCTCTGTTCTAGTGGGCCAAGAAACTTTATAAACAAGTTCGTTATAAGATTCCTTAATATAAGTAATTATCTTTTTCATCGAATCTATAGATTTTTAGCACGGAAGGAGAGGCTCGAACTCCCGACACCTGGTTTTGGAGACCAGTGCTCTACCGACTGAGCTACTTCCGTAAAATAGCCAGTCTCTATTAAAGACTGGCTACACATATTGTAGTAATATTAGTCAATCAATTCTGTAATCTGACCAGCACCTACTGTACGTCCACCTTCGCGGATAGCGAAACGAAGACCTACGTTACAAGCTACCGGGTAGATCAGTTCAACGTCGATTGTTACGTTATCACCAGGCATAACCATTTCAGTTCCTTCCGGAAGAGTAATTTCACCTGTTACGTCCAATGTACGGATATAGAACTGAGGACGGTATTTATTGTGGAACGGAGTGTGACGACCACCTTCTTCTTTCTTCAGGATATAAACCTCAGCCTTGAAGTGAGAGTGTTCTTTAACCTTACCCGGATGGCAGATTACCATACCACGTTTGATTTCGTTCTTGTCGATACCACGCAGCAACAGACCTACGTTGTCACCAGCTTCACCCTGATCCAACAGTTTACGGAACATTTCCACACCTGTTACAACAGATTTCTTACCGTCAGCACCCAGACCGATGATCTGAACTTCTTCACCAACTTTTACGATACCTGTTTCGATACGACCAGTAGCAACAGTACCACGACCAGTAATAGAGAACACGTCTTCAACCGGCATCAAGAAAGGTTTGTCAACTTCACGCGGAGGCAGCGGAATCCAAGTATCGCAAGCTTCCATCAGTTCCATTACTTTATCTTCCCATTTCGGATCACCGTTCAATGCACCCAGTGCAGAACCACGGATGATCGGAGTGTTGTCACCGTCGAACTGATAGAATGAAAGAAGTTCTCTCATTTCCATTTCAACCAATTCCAACATTTCTTCGTCGTCAACCATGTCGCATTTGTTCATGAATACAACCAGCTTCGGTACGTTTACCTGACGAGCCAACAGGATGTGTTCGCGAGTCTGAGGCATAGGACCATCAGTTGCAGCAACTACGATGATAGCACCGTCCATCTGAGCAGCACCAGTAACCATGTTCTTTACGTAGTCGGCGTGACCCGGACAGTCTACGTGAGCATAGTGACGGTTTGCAGTCGAATACTCTACGTGAGAAGTGTTAATAGTAATACCTCTTTCTTTTTCTTCAGGAGCGTTGTCGATAGAATCGAATGAACGCAGTTCTGAAAGACCTTTCTTTGCCAATACTGTTGTGATAGCAGCTGTCAAAGTTGTTTTACCGTGGTCAACGTGACCAATCGTACCAATGTTCACATGTGGTTTCGATCTGTCAAATTTCTCTTTTGCCATAACTTAATTGTTCTTTATTTGATTAATGATCATGTTCTAAATATCATCTGAGCCGGTGCCGAGACTTGAACTCGGGACCTCTTCCTTACCAAGGAAGTGCTCTACCGCTGAGCTACACAGGCGAAATAAAAAGAGCGGAAGACGGGGCTCAAACCCGCGACCCTCAGCTTGGAAGGCTAATGCTCTATCAACTGAGCTACTTCCGCAATTTTAATTCTTTCACGAACCAATCTGCTTTTTAGATTGTTCCTTAGTTGTGGGCAGTGATGGATTCGAACCACCGAAGTCGAAAGACAGCTGAGTTACAGTCAGCCCCATTTGGCCACTCTGGTAACTGCCCCTATTTTTAATTTTCAATTCCTTTGAGCCTCTTGTCGGATTCGAACCAACGACCCCGAGATTACAAATCACGTGCTCTGGCCAACTGAGCTAAAGAGGCGAGCCTTCTTCTAAAAGAAGCCGTTTCGTCGTGTAGGCGAAACGGCTGCAAATTTAGATATTATTTCTTACATACCAAATTTATCTACCGTTTTTTTTATTTGGCTCTGATTTTTTCCTTGAATTTAACTAATTGCTTTTCCAAAGCTTCAACACATTCGTCAATAGACGCTTCAAAAGTGTCGTTTATCTTCTCCGCAAAGCAATCGCCATTCTTTATTTTTAGATGCACAGCTGCTTCTTTATTCTTAGCTGATTCGGGTTTCACAACCTTCAACGTTACTTCTGCTAATATTATGCCGTCGAAGTATTGCTCCAACTTACTAACTTTTTTCTGAATAAACGCTTCTAACTGAGCTGTTGCGTCAAAATGGATTGCTTGAATTCTAATGTCCATAATTAACCTCCTTCTTTTTTAGCTCTTGGATGAGCATGATACACTTTTTTTAATTCCTCAAAGGTTGTATGTGTGTAAACGCTGGTTGAAGCCAAACTACTGTGTCCTAACAGTTCTTTCACAGCATTCAGCTCTGCTCCATTATTCAACATACTTGTTGCAAACGAATGTCTCAATACATGAGGGCTACGTTTCGCCAATGTTGGGATCTCCGACAATTTCTTCTTTACTATATTATAGACGATGCCTGCCGATAGTTGTTCCCCGTTTTTTCTTACAAAAAACCATCCGCTCTCCGAACCAACTTCACGATTTCGAACTTCAGTGTATGCCTGTATTAAGTTTTTTAATCCTTCTGCAAATGGAATCAGTCGCTGCTTGTTACGTTTACCTGTTACACGCACTTGCATCGTATCACAATCAACATCAGAATCACAAATTCCGGTTAATTCCGAACGACGAATACCTGTATCATATAGCATTTCAAGTATCAGACGATCCCTTACACCCTCAAAATCCTCATCAAACCCATCACCATCCAACAACAATTCCATTTCTTTATCTCTGACGAAATAAGGCAACGGCTTCTTTGTCTTCGGTCCGGTTATTAACCTTAATGGATTAACAGAGATGCTTCCCTGCTTCATAAGGAATTTAAAAAAAGACTTCAAAGAACTTAATTTCCGATTGACCGACACAGGAGACATCTTATCGTCCATTAAAGAAACGATCCAACATCTAACTAAATCCGCATCGACTTCATCCGGAGCAAATCTGTTATCCTTATTCACTTTTACATACTCTTCGAACTGACGCAAATCTTTCGAATAAGCCTCTATCGTATAATTGGAATAGTTCCTCTCATACCGAAGATAATCTAAAAATGAATCTATCAACATATCTGCGTTGCATCAACTTTTATGCAACGAAAATAGGAATAAGAATTCAATAAAACAAGCCTGGCAGGATATTTTATTCTTCTACCTGCTGCAATTGCTGAACGTAAACTGCACGCATAGTTTGTTTTCTCTTTTCAACAGAAGGCTTTATGAAAGCCTGACGACTTCTCAGTTCTTTTACTACTCCTGTTTTTTCGAACTTTCTTTTAAATTTCTTAAGCGCTTTCTCGATGTTTTCGCCTTCTTTCAATGGAACTACGATCATAATTTAATTATTTATTGTTTTTAATTATATCCTCAAAATGGGCAGCAAAATTACTGATTCTTTCGTTATTAGCAAAACTTTCGGGAATTTATTTTCACGAAGCCTCCACAAAAGAAGCTAAAACCAGATCCGCTATGAAACTCTTCGTAGCAGTTATGCACATCATCTCCTTATAGCCATCTCCAACTCCTTCCTGTTTGTTCGAACCATCCCTTTCATAAATTCGGGTACATTATAAGACTTATATTGAAAAAAATAAGAATCATTACTTTTTTGCGGTAATAAAAATGGCTTTCCTGCATGTCCTAAAGAATCAATATGAGCTAGATATAAACAAGTAAAAAGTCCTGTCATCCGACGGCTGCTAAAAACAATCCAATGTCCTTCCGACGACCAGGAATGGAAACTTTCCGCCTCTTCCGAATTCAAGACAGATATATCTATTTCTCTTTGGGATTGTAAATCATACATGCATAAATCCGCATCTCTGTGCCAGATAGAGAAATTACCGTAAGCATGCCGTGTATACAGCATAAAACGCCCGGACGGTGAAATTTTAGGAAAAGAGAGGCTGGCATTTAGTGTGTCTACCCGTATCACCGTATCTATTCTACTTCCCAAGACACCCTTTTCCAAATCCACATCCAGACTGCATAAATTGTATTGCACAAAATTAAATGAATCCGGTAACGATATCGCTGGAGCTGAACAAAAGTACAACTTTTTTCCATCGGAAGAAAAACAAGGAAAAGTCTCATAGGCATTAGCCGACGATAATTGAGAACTGGTTAAAAGTATATTTTTTTGTACATCCAAGATCACGATATCAGAGTGCAGGTCCATCACCTCAATACGGTTCCTATGCTGTGAATGTACCGTCTGTACTGTCTTATTTACAGAAAAAGCAATATATTTCCCCGAAGGATGCCAGGATGGATAAACTAATACTTTTATTTTTTCAGAATAATCCGTATTCAATTTGCTAACAACACCATCTTTAACCAAGATAGTTCCTGCCGACTTAGAACGTTGGTGAAATATATATTCTTCCGGGTTTCCCTGATTCGTCGTATGGCAATTCACGCAAGTCTCTTTTACACCTGAATTTTCAAAAATAGCATTTTCTTCATAATTAGCCAAACAACGTTGATAGATACCCATATTTCCCCACACTTCATATCCCGGTTCTATCAGGCGATAAGAAAGATAAGGATCTATCGGATCAGCGGATACATAAATCTTAAAAGAATCAACATTATTCCACAGACGATCGGTCTTTTTCTGAACCCAAACATTCAGTACACTATCCGACATTACTAATTCTCTCCATTCATGTGAGGAGAAATAAATCTCTTTACCCTGACGGACTAACTCACAGGTTTGCGTACGTAATAATATCCGGACATCTTTATCCATTTCCGGCAGATTCACGTAAAAAGATAACGGTGCTATATTAACCGGTATTGTAACATCTCTATAATCCGGAAATATAAGTTCCCTCATTGCATAGCTTGGTCGTTCTTCCCCACCACAAGATAAAAACAGAATTACATACCAACAAAATAATAAATATTTAATCATAACCGAACCGGATTAAAATCATAATAATACCAATAACTCTTTGTATAACAAACGTTTCTACTTTCTTTTCCGGATACAGATATCTTCGATCTATTTGCCTTACAAAAAGATTGATAAGCCAGAAAACGTTCCTTCAAGGCATCCGGTATCGAGAAATAATCGAGTATTTGAAGATTACTACGCGCTCCTATAAGAATTGCCTCTTGATAAATAACCGGAATATTTTTTTCATTTTTATAAAAATAGTAAAATGCTTTCAAAAACTCATTCAAGTTTTTATCCAGTAAATATGAACATAAAACAAAATCAGCCAATTTCTTATCATAGACGTTATCGTAAGCCAACTGATCCATATTCTGGCGATATACAAAATTATCAACCCGAGATTCAATCGGTCTCAAGCTAAGAGTGTCCACCTCCCAATCTCGATAGACCCACGTTTTATGCAAATAAGAAAGATATTTATCCACAACGGCACATTCTCCTTCTTCCCGATTACATACGACTAACATTTTCAATGCCAGTGGATATCCGACAGATCGTGCGCAGACATTACATTCAAAAGCATATTTTCGAGCCGATGCTATATCTCCATAGCAATAACATATCTGTTGTAGTGTCATAGATACAAAAGGAGTCATATTCCAGTCAACAAACAGTCCTTTACTCCCCTGTTGTGTATACATCAGTAAGGAGTCTGCCAAAATACCCTGTTCAGCCAAAGCTAAATTCTGATAATTAAGACACAATAAATCCGCAGGAGGCTGTATCTTACAACTATGTAATATCTTTTCCCACTTTTTATGAGCTGCATAATAAGCATATTTTTTCACCGGCAAAGATTTCCTGTCATCATATTCGGACAATAAAAAAACACCGCAGAGGAACAATAGAACCACCTGCATGCCAACCTTCCCATATTTATTTTTTATCATGCTAAAAATAAAATCCGAATATGAACTCAGAAACGGACTGAAAGCCAATAAAAACCACGGAGCATAGATAACCCAGCCTGCCCCTCCTTTCAATGCATATATCCCATCTGCAAAACATATAATCTCCGAATAATACAGATACCCGGCATGATCCAGATAAAACACCAGCAGAATCATGAAAACCAAAGGCATAAGAAGCATGCTTTTTTTTATTCTATATACATTTATTTCCAGCATCAATAATGAGACTGCAAAAACGACAAATACCGATCCGGCTATCAGATATAACAAGCAGCTCATCAGACATCCGGTCAGGATACGTACGATATCTTTCCGAATACGCTGGTAAGCCAGCAGAAAAATTACACAAAACAAATAAGCAACTATCCCTGCATAAAGAAAATTAAAATCAAGAATATCAATCAGTAAAAACAGGAGAATAAGACCTTCCGGTAAAAAACATGTATTATTGAAAGATCTGGATTTTTTCACTAATCCGGCTGCACATACTAATAAAAATGCTGTAATAATCTCGCCAACCAGAGGATAATAAAAAAATTGTACAAAAAACTCTCCTAGATATATGGATAAGCCTCCAGGATGAAAAATCGTTTCAAACAGATAATCTTCCGAAAACATAAACAACTGAAACTGTTCGATATAGAAAAAATGATAACTATATCCAACCTGTAATAACAGAACCAGAAGAATAAACAGACTTATATACAACAATTTACTCATCATTCTACAATTTTCAATAAATCACCTGAATACCGATACAACTGCCCACTTTCATCCACACCTTCAATTACAACATGATATGATGCAGGGATATCCGAAGCATAAAATTCCACATTTGCACCTTCCTGTGAGTCTATTTCCAAAGTTGGATTCCAATAAATCGTACTACGTACATCCATTTTTTCCAACTGTTTTTCATCAGGCATATCATATACCGGATGGTAGAATTGATCCGGCTTCACATATCCAAGCGAATGAAATAAAGCAACCCCCTTTCTTTTACGGCTCATCGCTTCCGGCTTCAATGTAATCACCACGGCAGGAGTCGACTTACTAACAGAACCATATTTACATCGCTTCTGGTCCTTAAATACATCAAAGCTTTTCATGTCATCCGGATAAATCGTTTCCAATATATAATTATCATCCCAACAACACATCCCATCAATCACTACTAACGGATCACTTATATCTGCTGCTCCCATAGCATTTCTGAATAAATCTTTTGCAGTTCTGGATACAGACTTTCCTAGCATCTCTTCTGTCATCGAATAATCAGCCCACACACGTTCGGCCTTCTCTTTAGCTGTCTGGCTCCGTTTACCTTCAATGACAACATCTTCCAGATTGATTACACGCATACCACCGGCATCTATTGCAGAGGATAAATAATGCGGATTAAAAACAAACAATGAATCAGGAAATAAATTTTTATTTTTTACAACCGGAATAGTTTCTTCGTCCATCTTTATATCGACAACAGCCAAGCCTTTTTTGCTACGGGCCTGTATTACAAAAGTTGTCGAGTCGCAATAATCAATTCCATCCAGCAGGAAACAGCCTTTTTCATCCGACTCCAAAGACCTGACCAGATTATTTACCGGATCAACGGCAACTATTGCCGCCTCTTTCGCCTCTTTACCCCAAAAGTTCAAAATTCTCCCACTTATATACTGTCCTTTCTCCACGAAATAAGCGGGCACATGTGATTGTTCGGTAAAAGGGTTGACTTCAAAACGACTCCATCCATGCGTCAACATCAATAAATCCAGCCCCCTTATAGCCTTTCTGGACTTCTCTTTAAAATACCATCCAGGATTCTCTATAAACCCTTTCAAATCCGATACAAGCAATAGTTCGGAATAAATATTACCCGATAGCGAATCCATAAAAACCGAATTATTATCCGTAATACTTAAGGAAAAGAACCCTTTCACTGATGATTCCGACTCAGTATCTAACTTGATATTTACTTTTATTTTTTCCCGACGATCATATTTTTTCTTATCAGTTTGTAAAGTCCAACAACTGTTCTTTTCCGGATAATTAAATATCAACCGCTCACTCAATTTATTCCCGGTCTGATCCATCAACAGAAAATGAGAAATACCATCCGGGAAATAAGAGGAATTGATAACCCCCGTATAGTTATCATTACTCACCGGTAACAAAAAGCGAAGTGATCCTCTTGTATGGCCGATCAAATATAACGAATCCGATTGCTTACTTGCAGGCAGAGACGAAAAGATACGATAACGTATTTTTCCTGCCGACTGATTTAATGACAATGTAATACCAGAATCTTCCGCTTGTGGCAATTGTATCTTTTTTTCTGCGCATCCGGGAGAACGGACTAATGCATAATATGAATTATCTTTCTCCGGAAAAAAAGAAAAAGCTCCCATACCATCATGTTCACTCTCTAATTGTGTGAGCGTATCCCCTAACTGATTAACTATATATCCTTTCATCACTCCACTATAGCCATCCGAGCGCTGACATTTATAAGCTATTTGCTGACGATATCCAATTAATAAATGTCCTCCCTCGGGAAAGAAGGAAACACTAAAATCATTTTCCCCTATATCTTCCTTATTGAAATCTACAGAATCAGACCTATCCAATACATTGGCTACCGGAATATTTTTCTGAAAGAAAAAACCGGAATCAGTATTACGCATCCAATTAGTATATCCTCTCAATGTATATTCGCCTACAGGAAGATCCAAAGGCAATGACAAATTTCCCCAAAACCCTCCTTCATTTTTCTTCACTTTTTGCCTGCGAATAATTTTATTATCCTGATTAACTAATTCCACATAAATAAAGTTATCCGGCATATCCGGTTTATGGGTAGACGAGTTTACCAGATATCCCTTAAACCAAATCTGTTCTCCCCCGGCATAATAGGGCTTATCCAAATGTAAATACAACTTTTCCTGTTGAACCATCCGGAGATTATCAAAAAAGGAAAGAATCTGTTCACTTGTTGTTTTTTCCTGAAATAAACGAAACGACATCATTCCATTCAACAGGACACAAACTATAATCATAAATAAGGGTTTCATAAATCAACTGATATTTTTCATCATTCCTTCATGATACTTTATAAGAGGTCCAAAAAAGCCAAAAACGATTGTTTCCTGCTTTTTTGGACCTACAAAGAAGAACCAGTATACTACTTTGCTAACTGTTTCATATTTTCAGTAACAACGACCCAATCACTCCATTCCGCCTCCTGATCTTCCGAGGCAGGAGAAACCAAAGTACGATATCGATAAGAAATATGGAATCTCATTATTCCCAATTCTTCACCATATCGGTTCGATTCAGCGACAGTCAATACTTCTTTATCGTCTTCACTTCCCAACATTTCAACCTGTATATTTTCTTTCTTATAAGGATATACTGTCAATGGATAATAAGAGACACCATTATAAGTCAATGTTCTTTCTTCACCAATCTTTACAATAATACTATATTTATTGATCAACTCCAGATCAGCTTTATTTCCACTGTTTTCCATACCGGCATTAATCCTTACTTCCTGCTTGCTTAAAGGATACATACGTTTATTTGCAGCAATTTTAGAAACAGTCCCGTCGCCTATCTGGCGAGTTCCTCTCATCGACATTAACGTATTATCCTTTTCCGAAGCATAATCATTCTCCAGAACTACCTGATAAAGCACACGATTTTTCTTCGGATTAATTTCATAAGCAGAAACGCTCGTCAACTTCAATGGTATCATATACAAAGAATCCGGGGAAAGTCCTTGCGGACGTATCTTAATAGGCAATAAAGCATAAGGCATTTCTCCTCCCCGCCTCATCGTTACTGAATATGAATCGATCGTATATTTAGACGGAGACAATCTTTTCGCATACTTGTCCGTATCCAAGTCATAGTTCAACAAATTATATTCATCCAGCAATTCTTCATCAGGTTCCAACGTAAACGTCACATCCTGGTCTATATCCAGTGTACCTCCAGCATAAAGAGTCAAATAACCAGTGCTTTCTGTTTCATTCAGTGAGTGAAGGACCTGAAAAGCCATATTATCATCACTTAGCACATAAAGCACTTTTTTATATTGTTCTTCCTGAAACATATTACTCTGGTTACAAGCGATAAGTCCGACAAAGAACAAACATGCTGTTATTCTATATATTACCTTATTTATCATATCCATATATTTTATTATTATTAATTATCCCATCCCGGATTTTGATCCATTTTCGGCACTTTTCTTATTTCCTGACGGCTAATAGGCAACCAGATCATTTTTCTTTCGACCTTACGGTTTCTGGCAATCGGATGATTTACAACTGTACGTTCATAATAACTGTCTTTACGCGATTCCGTGTCCATCCCGACAATAGGATCTTTATCGACCTCTTCATAAATTCCCCAGCGACGTACATCATAGAAACGACGATTCTCATGCAAGAACTCGATCATTCTTTCCCGTACTATCAGATCGAACATTTGATCGCGGGATGATAATTCAGCTGATGTCAAACCCGGAAGCCCGGCACGATAACGAATCATATTAAAATATTTAGCCATTTCATTCTCATCTCTGGTAAATGTCCGGCTGTTTCCGTCAGCATCCGTAATAGTATGTCCTCCCGTCAGGTTGTTAAGTGCCTCCACATAAGAAATAAGAATTTCTGCATAACGAATTATGGGGAAAGGTTTTTCCAGTCTCTCCGCATCATTTCCCGCCCAGGCATCATCTTTGTGGATATACTTCTTTATTACATAACCAGTAATCGGATAGTTTCGAATATCTGAGTTGGTACGGTCTTTTCCTGAATTTCCACCCTTAAAATAGGTGATCGTCTGATTTCTACGACCACTCTCACTCGTTGAAAGACAAGGCCAAAAACATTCACAAAAACCGATAGAGGCATAAAAACGCATTTCCCTATTCAGATACATATTATACACACCATTATTCAACTGGTAACCGGAGAAAGATTGCTTCTCACTGGAAAATCCGACTTCCGAATAGGGGTACTCTTCACTCGAGTCGTTGATATCACGACCGTCTACCATATAATACGCATCTACAATTTTTTGAGGCACAGCCATGCCGTTCCATCCACCTAAATTATCAATAGGAAATGCATGCCGGGTATATTCTCTTACATTACTGGAAGTACGTCCCCATACAAACTCTGTATTTTTCTGTGACAAAGCTTCTCCCGTAAACATATCGCTATACGATTTGAAAGGATCGATATTTCCGGCTCCATTGGGAAAATCTCCCGAAGGGACATTCTTAGGTAACGGCATGGTCGTTGAATCGCGTTTTACCGTATACAACTCATAGACTCCCATATCTATCACGCGTTTTGCTGCAGCTGCAGCAATCGCCCATTTATTTTCGTCATATTGTTGTGAGACATAATCAACTCCATCGACCGAACGTTTCCAGGATGCGAAATGCGTTTTAGCCGCTGCGCCACCATTAAACAAAGGACTTGCCTGCTGTAAACGCAGACGTGCAATCAAACCGTATGCCGCTCCACGAGTAGGACGACCGAATTGTCCCATAGAGACAGTTAAAGGTATATATTTCGCAGCCAACTCCAACTCGTCACAAATATAATCGACCGACTCATCATAGGTCGCTCTTTCCCGATTGTAATACTCCGGCTTCTCATTCGTTTCCAGTGTTTCATCACCTATCAAAACTACCGGACCAAAATTCATCAGTATATGATAATAAGCATAAGCACGCATAAAATGAGCATACCCCAATATTTCACGCTCTTCTAAAGTCGTAAGATCTTTACACTCATCTATTCGTTGAAAAATAAGATTAGTTTTCCGTATAATCTTATACATTTGAGGCCAGACATTCATACTCATCAGATTGTCCGGATTTATATTTCCCAAAACAAACTGCGTGCCCGGATACTCGTCATGGTCCCACATAACAAAAGCTTCATCCGAAGCGACAACTCCCGGCGTATACGTACTCCCCCAAATAGCCCCTTCATCATAAAAAAAAGCTGCTGTACCCCATAAATATTGTTGCAAATTCAACTTATTATGAAAGATCGAATCATATCCCAATGTATCCATAAAATAATCATCTACATTCAGATAGTTACACGAGCTCATAGAACAATACAAAGCAATAAAAGCAGCAATGATTAAATGTTTCAAATATCTTAAATATCTCATATCCTGTTTTTTTTTAGAAATTAACATACATTTGTATCGCATATCTGGCCGGTATGGGATAAACATTCCCGTTTTTACCAGCTTGTTCCGGATCTACCGTCTTTACTTTATCCCAGACACAAAGATTATACCCGACCAATTGCAGGTCTACGGAAGAAATCCCGACATTATTCAACCAGCCTAAAGACTTCAGGTTATAGGTCAGACTTATTTCCTGTAAACGCAAATATTTGGAATTACCTTTCCAGAAAGTCGAAACTTGTGTATTATTCTCATTCTTTCCATAGGTCAGACGAGGAAACATAGCATCCGGATTTTCTGTAGACGGATCTCCCGAATACCAGGCTGGAGTCCATCGGTTTCCCTGGATACCAGCCAATGCCGGAACATTACCCACCACGGCTTTATGGAACGGTATATATCCCATTTCATATACATCATAATTACCATATCCGTCAGGTAAACCTGCTTTATAATAGTCCGTATTACCAGTTCCTTTAAATAACACCGATAAGGTCAGATTTTTATACCTAAACTCACCCCCAAAACCATACATCAAACGTGGATAATCAGAAAAAGATAACGGCACTTTATCGTCTGTCGTTATTTTTCCATCTCCATTAACATCTTTATATTTGATATCACCCGGGCGAACCGTACCGAACTGGGCAGGACTACTTGCCACATCCTGATCATCCTTGAATAACCCTAAAGCAATATACCCTCTCTGTATATTCAATGGATTACCGGCAATACGTTGATATTCGTATTTAGGATATGCCTGCTCCCAATCTTGAACATCATTTGTTGAATAGGTAAAGTTTCCACGAACCGTAAAAGTAAAGTCCTTACCAAACGTTTGTGTATAAGAAATATTCCCATCAGATCCATAACTTCTCATACGTCCGACATTACCAAAAGGCATCGTTATAATGCCCGCAAAATCAGGAACCTGGGTACGCTGTTGGAAAATACCTTCGCGTTGGTCATTAAAGAAGTCCACAACAAAATTCACACGTTCATCAAACAAACGACCTTCAATACCTAAGTCTGCTTTGGTTGATTTTTCCCAAGCCAGATTATCCGCACCGACAATCGACTCGTTTACCCCCCAGGAGTAACGACTTCCCCACCCTGTATTGGCTGTCGAATTGATAATAGTCAAATAAGGAAATCGTTTATCTGAAATACGGTCGTTACCTACTTGCCCGTAAGAGAATCTGAATTTCAGGAAGTTCAACCAAGGCAAAGTTTTTTTCATAAAATCATAGTTTGTCGGAACCCATCCGACCGCACCGGAAGGAAAGAAACCGAATTGTTGTCCCGGACGGAAATTTTCAGAGCCGGTATAACCAAAGTTAGCATCAACGAAATAGGTATCTTTAAAACCATATGTCACACGTCCGGACAACCCTTGATACCTTTTAGGTATCGCATCCATGCTTGTGTTTACATTGTATGTGTCTTTCTCATCACTCATATAGTAGTAGAGTAACCCAGTAAAACGATGATCGTCACCGATCATATTTTCATAATTCACATTCGCTTCAAAATGGTATTTGCGCCATTGTCTCTGATAATTACCAAACATAGCCGCTTCGGAATTGATTTTCTTTACCAGTTTTAACTCCCCGTCGGTGGAACGCCCCACTGCATAATACATATCGGGCAAAACATAACGTGTTTCATCATAGTAACTCTTATTATTTAAAGCACCCTGTATTTTCACTTTCAACCCCTTCAATATCGGTGAAAAATCCTGAGTTAAAGCAAGCGTCACCATATTGGAGTAAGTCTCAGATGTTTTCATCCCCGTATGGTTCAACATCACATAAGGAGAGTACTGGCTACCTGTTCCATAAGCCGGTAACATACCATTAGAATATTTAGTAGGAATCGTAAGCGGAGTCAGAGCAGCTTGCGCATACCACAAATAATCGGTATTCGCCATACCCGGTTCTTTTTTGGAAGTCAAAGTTCCGTCAAGTCCCAAATAGACCTGGGTTGTTTTTGTCACATTAACATCCAGATTTGTTCTATAATTATATGTATTATATCCGGAACCGGCCTTATATTTACTATTCTTATCCTGTTTATAGGCTGCGCCTTCATCGGACATTCCCAAACTAATGAAATAACGGGCAATACTACCTCCTCCTTGTGCATTGATATAATAAGTTTGCTGTAAAGAAGTCTTATTCAATACCTCATTCTGCCAATTTACGTCAGGATATAAATCCGGATCAAGTTGGTATTTGATCAAATCCATTTCCATCGGTGAATATAATGGAGTAGACCCTGATACTACCCGGGCTTCATTGGCTAATTTTGCATAATCATAAGCTCCCAAGTATTCTGGTAAGCGCTTCAATGTAGATACCGTTAAATTTGCACGTGCTGTAATTCTCAAACGGTCCACCGTTCCACGTTTGGTTGTCACCAATACAACCCCATTAGCACCTCTAACCCCATACACTGCTGTTGCAGAGGCATCCTTTAGAATAGAAAAACTTTCAATATCAGCAGGTTCTATATGACTCAAATCGCCTTCCAACCCATCAATAAGTACCAAAGCACTACTGTTAGCACCGAAAGTACTCATACCACGAACCCAGAATTCCGATATATTTTTGCCTGGTTCTCCACTACTTTGTAAAGATATAACTCCGGCAACTCTACCTCCCAGCATGTTGTTGATTGAAGTAGACGGTACTTGCAAATCTTTTGTATCGACAGTTGAAACAGCACTAAGCACACTAATTTTTCGTTGCTTACTCCCCATGGCAGTAACAACGGCCTCCTCCAACTGAACCGATGAAGTCACCATTTTGACAACCAGATTCTTTTCATCTTTTACTACCTGATATTCAAAATTATCATATCCCAGATAGGTAAAAACAATCACATCTCCTTTGCTGGCCTTTACAAAAAATTTACCGTCTATATCCGAAGCCGTACCAACACCCGGACGATCTTTCAAATAGACATTCACCCCGGATAGCGGTTCATTATTGAATGACGGATCAATAATTGTTCCTTGTATCGTAAATGTTTGCTTCTGTGCGACCATAACCATAGCACACCATAGCAACATATGTATGATGAAGAGTTTTTTCATATCATCAATTTTAAACTTGTTTTAATTATTAGATTATTCTATAGCCAATTTACGAACACAATTATTCCTTGCATCGCCGACATAAATAGTACCCTCTTTGTCGATAGCCACCCCTGTAGGATATTGAAATAAAGCATCTTCCGGTGAACCATCCACATATCCTTTTACACCGGCAATACCAATGACAGTACTTACCACACCATCACGTGTGATTTTTCTTATTACATGATTTCCGGCATCAGCGATATACATCACCCCGTCTTCATCAAAGCAGATTTGTTTCGGATCATTAAACATGGCATCTTCCCGTTCTCCATCCTGCCATCCCTTTTCATTTTGAACACCGGCATAAAGTTCATGTTCTTTTGTTTTGATGTTATAACTATATATACAATGTTTAGCCGAATAGCAGATATACAACATATCAGGTTCAAGGGTATCAAAACTAACAAAGCTATCGGAACTACTCAACAAGCCTTCGTCCAACTTTTCTGCAGATTTTGTTCTCGGGTCAAAGCGAACCAGTTGCCCGTTATAAGCACGTGTATAGATTAACCCGTCATTTATATTAGGAGCGACCGAATGCATCCAGTCCAGTGTAAACGCAGGAGTACCTTCCTTAGCCCTGGGTTTAATTCTTTTAGGGGCCCACTGAGTTTCAGGATCAAACTCTATCAATCCCTGGGAACCTTGGTCTAAAGCTACAAAAACAGTTTTGCCTTCTGCATCCGTGGCAGAGGCATTAGGATACGGACAGTTTCCTGAACCCTTAACCAATGTACTGACTACATTCTTTTCTTCATTAATCTGGCGAACTGCATGTCCAAGACGTTCGCTGACAAAAATATTTTTCTCAGCATCCACGCATAAGAACCAGGGTTGATCAAAGGAAGCCTCAGCCAATGTTCCATCAATCATCTCTCCATGCCCATCATCACCTCCCACCGGTTTTCCGGCTATAGTAGAAACAGTAGTTTGTGTTGTATAAGAAAATGTATTTTCAAAAGTAAGAGAGTCTTTTCCTACAACCACAGAAATTTGACATTCTGCTCCGGGTTGCCTCGGAGTAATTACATAAAGCATATTACCGGAGGCACGTACAACTGCCGCCTTTTTGGTATTATAATATACTTTTATCGCTTCCGGATCTGTACCGAAATTCGTACCTTTAATGATCATCTTGGTTGCCATTCCTCCCGAATCGGGATAAAATGTTTCCAGTTTGACAGGAGTATTCGGATCATAGGGTTGTCCACTTCCATTAGTCTTCGTCTTATCATCTGAACAAGAAAAAATGAAGATAAGTAAACAACTTAGCATAAGAGATGGTACATTCTTGGTAACAAATCTCTTGGGTTTGAAATAAATTGTCATAATTGATTACTTTAGATATTTAGGTATAACTTTCTGTTTCAGTATTACATACTGCAATAATCCGGGTTTAATTTTATCCACTCATAGACATTTTTTTAATAGGTTAACAATACATTCACATTGAAGAAACTTTATCCGGCTATTTTGTTTTTCAATTTTTCACATTGGCATCGAGTCCTGCCAGAACTATGGTGATTGCTTATCACACATTCTGATTATCAAAATGAATAAATAATTTACGCTATTAAATTGGAATGTTTTTAATATAAATGTGGACTGATTCAAGCAAGTTTAATCTAAAATACCAGGAATTGGATACAAAACATCTCTACTAACACGGGAACACGTCTGTACAACAAAATTTAACGCACAAATCAGCAAACAAAACAAATAAATTTGCATTTATTGCTTTGTTTTTTATAAATTTAGTTCGTACATTTGCACACGGAGGACATAGTTCTGGCAGAACTACAAATAAGAAGAATTTCAAGGCTTAATTATCAACAATACACTTGCGTTGACAACCTGAAACAGATTAATATACTACTACTCTAATAGGTTACTTTTATCAAATTCAATTAAAGACTTATATGTCTTCTTATTCTACATAAAGAATATTTTTCTTTGAATTCAACAGAAAACAGATCTCTTTTTCTACTCCATTTCTATCGCTTAACAAAATTCCACAAGACACTGACTATAACACAAATAGGTTACTAAAAAGAAACTGACGGAGGCATTGAAAACACTGCGTTCCCACTTATAGCCATACTGAATTATCCACTATTACTCAATTCCTCCATCTACCGGATTAAAAATACCTTTTTCCGTAATGATTGCAGTAATTAATTCATAGGGTGTCACATCAAAAGCCGGATTAAATGTTTTTACATCTTTTGGTGCCATACGATGTATATACCACATTTTTGTTATTTCATCAGGATCGCGCTCCTCAATAACAATGGATTTCCCATCGGGACATTGCATATCGATCGTTGAAGTAGGTCCCAAAACATAAAAAGGAATACCATAATGACGAGCAAGTATAGCCACACCCGATGTTCCAATCTTATTCGCAACATCGCCATTAGCTGCGATCCGGTCGCAACCGACAAGAACAGCTTGCACCCACCCTTTCTGCATAACAGACGAAGCCATATTATCACAGATAAGCGTAACGTCTACTCCAGCCCGATGCAATTCATAAGCAGTGAGCCGTGCTCCCTGCAGCAACGGACGGGTTTCATCAGCAAAAACCTTGAAGCCATAGCCTCTCTCCTCTCCCAGATAAATGGGTGCCAGCGCCGTCCCATATTCGGAAACAGCCAGATGTCCGGCATTACAATGGGTCAGAATCCCCATTCCCGGACGCAACAGCGACAAGCCATATTCACCGATACGCCGACATGCAGCTGCATCTTCCTCACGAATGGCCATCGCCTCCCCATGTAGTAACTCTACCAGGTCAGGCACCGTTGCCGAAACATTATTCAGCACAACTTTCTCCATCCGCTCCAGAGCGGCGACCAGATTGACAGCCGTAGGACGAGCACCTGCCAGATAATTCTTAATACGGTGAAACTCCGTATAAAACTCATCAAACGATCCGGCCTGAATCAGTCTGCTGCACACATATATCCCATAAGCAGCAGCTACTCCTATAGCAGGCGCACCACGTACTTTCAACTTGTAAATCGCATCCCATATTTCCTCTGCCGAAGACAACTCCAAATAACACTCTTCAGCAGGCAACCGGGTTTGGTCCAGAATCACGACAGCATTCAGGTCATCACTGAGACGGACAGTTTTCAAATCAGTTATATTTTTCATCATAAGTTAAAAATGAGGCATATCGGGCATATCAAGCGACGGTGTTTTTGTTGCCAGCAATATAACGGTAGTCAATCCGGCAGCACCCAAAGCCACCGCCCCCCAAATCCATCCGATGCGTCTACTTCTATAATCGCAATTATAGAAAAAATTTCCGGACTCATCCCGCCAGGCCTGAAAGTTAGAGGGGGCCAGATTACCCGCTTTTACCAATTCTGACAAATAGAAAGAAGTCTCATAATAAGAATAATGACGTTCCCGTCCATTTTCTCCTCCGGTAAAAAAAGCAAGAAAACTTCTTAACTGTAAAGGACTATTACTTTCCCTGAATTTTTTTGCTTTCAAACGGGCATGACTACCGTCCGCTTTTGCAAAACGCTGGTCGATCAGCTCTTCACGTGATATTATATCGAAAACCAATTTATTCAATGTCAGATCGGATGATTCGATCTGGGCACGGGGTGGTACAAACTCGATCCCTTTAGGAACCTGCATCTCTCCGGAGAAAGTACCACGCGAACGACTGCTTACCGAGCCGTACTGCCGATCCCAGTTATAGGTGCTCCCATATGAAGAAGACTCGGTAACTCCTTCAATAGGAACAGCGTCCTTACAGTAACTCGTAGCTCTCCCGTTTACTATTAAAGCTGAACGCTCCCAATCGACAAATAAAGGCTCATCCAGCTTATTTTGAATAATAACCGAAACGGGACCATCCTCTCCGTAAAAACTATAGATAATGCACACGCTATCATTCTCGATCACAAAGTCATTATTGACATTATAACTTCCGGACCGGTCATTAGAGGCCAGTGTCGAATAATAATAAGATGAACAGCTGCTTAACCCAAACAGGATTCCACATGCATAAACTAAAAATATCCACTTCCTCATATCCTCCATTTTTTTCAACTCTCCTTCAGGCAAATCAATATGAATTAGGAGTTAACGTCGATTCAATGACAATACCTGCAGCTCCGATAGCAACAGCACCGACAATCAATCCGGCATCGGCCCCCTTCACGTTATGTACATAGAAAAAGTCTCCGGCCTGTTTTTTCCCTGCATCGAAAGAAGCCGGTGATACATTTCCGGTCTTTATCAATTGGGAAACATAAAAACTACTTTCAAAAGTAGAGTATTTTCTTTTTCCATTATCCTGATCTGCCGTATAAAGACTTAAATAACTTCTGAAAGCCAAAGGAGTATCTTCCTCTGTAAATTTTTTCACTCTTACAGTTACCACACTGGAATTAGACTTAGCAAATTTCTGTCTGGTATACTGATCTTTCGGAATCCGGTCAAATGGGAAATTCGACAACCTCAAAGGTGTAGATTCCACTTTCGATTTCGGAGGAATAAAACTTACCCCTTTAGGCAATGCGATCTCCCCGGCAAACGAACCTGCGGAATAACCATCTGTTATGCTGTAATTTCTGTTCCATCTATATGCATCTCCGGAATAACTGGATTCAGTCTGCCCCTGAATAGGTGCTTTTTCCTGATAATAACTGGTAGCCACATCGTCGATTATCAAGGCAGAACGTTGCCAGTCCACAAACAGTGGCTCATCCATCTTGTTGTACACAGTTATAGATATAGGTGCATCTTCACCGTAAAAACAATAAGAAATAAACACACTGTCATTTTCTATGACAAAATCTCTGTTACCATTCTTCTCACCTATCGTATCATTCGATTCCAAAACAGAATAATAGTACGAAGAACAGGAGCTCAAACTAAACAGAGCCACTACACTCAAAACAAACAATATCCTTTTCATGATCATTCGATTAAGTAAAGTCCAACAAATATATTATTTTTATTTAAAATTACCTATCCTTCTGCCATAGAAACGAATGCGACCTGCACTTTTCTTTATTGGCTTGCCCTGCTACCCGTCAGTAACATTCTTTATATTTAAGACATTCAATGCACAAAAACCCCTATTACATATTATCTAAATATACTTATCGCAAAACAAATAATACACCCCAAACAGCGGTTTCACTTCCAATACTTCCCCCAACTTCTTTGTTTGCAAATTAAATATTCAGTAAATGTCACAACTTATAGCTCAGAATATACAGGTATTTCCCAAGTGAAGAAAAGGGTTTCTCCGATATTTTATTAACTTTGCCAATAGTAATGTTGACTAAAACAATAATGCGATGAAAACAAACATTCCGGAACGTATTGCCGCGCTTAGAGAGGCAATGAAAGAAAAAAATATAGATGCTTACATCATCCCCAGTTCAGATCCGCATCTGAGCGAATATCCTGCCGACCGCTGGAAATCGCGTGAATGGATATCAGGATTTGACGGTTCTGCCGGCACAGTGGTCATAACGGCCGATAAAGCCGGGTTATGGACTGATTCCCGCTATTTTTTACAAGCTGGTATTCAACTGGAAGGCTCCGGTATCGAACTATATAAGATGGCCTTACCGGAAACTCCGACAATCCCGGACTTTCTGCTGCATGAAATGCAGAACGGGCAAACGGTCGGACTGGACGGACAAACCTACAGTGTTGCCGATGCCACCCAACTGGAAAGAACGCTAAATCGGAAAGGGATCAAACTGGAAGCATCTTACGACCTGATCGACCTTGTATGGAAAGACCGACCGGCTATCCCCGGCAATCCGTTATTCGAAATGCCGGTAGAACTGAGTGGAAAATCGGTTCGTGAAAAGCTGGATGAGATCAACAACCTATTACGCAAACAAGGTGCCGACAGCCTTATCATTGCCGCCCTCGATGAAGTTGCCTGGACATTCAATATACGCGGGACAGATGTTACGTACAATCCTGTCGTAATCAGTTACGCATTTGTATCCGAAGACGAAAGTGTACTTTTCATCAATCCCGGAAAGATCACGGCAGAAGCAGCCGAACATCTAAAAAAAGAAGGAGTGGTCCTCGCCGACTATACGATGATACAAAAATATCTTTCCCGGCTTCCGGAAAAGAGTTCCGTATTCATCGACCCGGCAAAAACAAACCTGTCGCTTTACAATGCACTGCCCAAAGGATGTACCATCGTTGAAGACATCACACCGGCAAACCACCTGAAAAGTATCAAGAACGAAACTGAAATAAAAGGATTCCGCAATGCCGTAGTAAAAGACGGTATTGCATTGACCCGTTTCTACATTTGGCTGGAAAAGAAATTAGCTGCAGGAGAAAAAGTAACCGAACTCAGCGCATCCGACAAACTAACGGCTTTACGAGCCGAACAACCGCAGTATATCATGGACAGTTTTGAAACGATCTGCGGATATGCTGCCCACGGAGCAATTGTCCATTATGCAGCCACACCAGAAACCGACGCGGAAATAAAAGCGGACAATATGCTTCTGATGGACTCCGGCGCCCAATATCTGGACGGGACTACCGATATCACCCGTACAATCGCCCTGGGAGAACCGACGGAGCAAATGAAAAAAGATTTTACCCGTGTATTAAAAGGAACGATCGGAATTGCCAAATGCAAATTCCCTGCAGGAGCGAAAGGCGTACAACTGGATATTCTCGCCCGGAAAGCATTATGGGATGCAGGCATTAACTACCTGCACGGAACAGGTCACGGGATCGGTCATTGTCTGAACGTACATGAAGGTCCTCAGAGTATCCGTATGGAGGCAAATCCCATACCTCTGAAACCGGGTATGGTGATCAGTGATGAACCGGCCATGTACCGGACCGGAGAATACGGTATCCGGACAGAGAATATGGTGCTTGTCCGTGAAGACAGCGAAACGGAATACGGTAAATTCTACGGATTCGACACACTCACTTTGTGCTATATAGACACAAAACTGATCATTGTCCCGATGTTGTCAGTCAGAGAACGTGCCTGGATAAACAAATATCACCAGATGGTGTACGACTTGTTAAGCCCACATCTGAATGAAGATGAAAAAGCGTGGTTAAAAGAGAAAACAACAGAAATTTAATCAATTGTCAACTATAAAATTATGGCATTAATAAAATCAGTAAGAGGCTTTACCCCGAAAATCGGTAAAGACACATTTTTAGCAGACAACGCCGCTATTATCGGCGATGTCGAAATAGGAGACGGTTGCAGCATCTGGTTCGGAACCGTTCTCCGGGGCGACGTAAACTCAATCCGCATAGGAAACGGAGTCAACATACAAGACGGCTCCGTACTACATACGTTATATGAAAAATCGACTATAGAGATCGGCGATGACGTCTCGGTCGGGCATAATGTGACGATACATGGAGCCAAAATATGCAACGGAGCCCTGATCGGAATGGGGTCGGTTGTACTCGACCATGCAGTGATCGGTGAAGGGGCTATCGTAGCTGCCGGCTCGGTTGTTCTGAGCAAAACCATAGTCGAACCGGGTAGTATTTATGCCGGTGTCCCTGCTAAATTCGTAAAGAAGGTAGATCCGGAACAAGCCAAAGAGATCAACCAGAAGATTGCAAAAAACTACCACATGTATTCAAGTTGGTATAAAGAAGATTCAGAATAAATGAAAAAGACAGGATGGGCAATACTACTGGCTCTATGTTGTATCGGAGGCTATCTGGTATTGCCCTCCAATTATTACCTGCGACGCGCTCTTATTCACCTGCTCCCGGAGATCGACCAGTATCCGATCTTTGAAAACCGGACGGTGAAGGCCGGCAACCCGCAACCTTGGCCGGAATCGAAAGCATACAACAAACTATCCGTTCCGGAAAAATTCCAGCCTGTTTTTGAGGATCTGGGAACTGTAGCCTTTGTCATTATCAAAGACAGCACCTTACTTTTCGAACAATACTGGGAAGATTACTCTCCGCACTCGCGCAGCAACTCGTTTTCCATGGCTAAAAGCATAGTCTCACTGGCTATAGGATGCGCCATAGACGACGGCTTCATCAAAAATGTAGACCAACCTGTCAACGACTTCTATCCCGAATTCAAAGGATACAATGGCAAAGCCCTGACGCTACGCCATTTGCTGACAATGAGCGCAGGTGTCGACTTCGACGAGGCCTATTCTTCCCCCTTCTCTCCCACCACCAAACTGTATTACGGAGATGATCTGCAACAGATCGCTTTGGGAATGAAAGAAATCGAAGAACCTGGCATCCACTTTATTTATCAGAGTGGCGTAACGCAGTTACTCGCCCTTATCGTAGAAAAAGCGACCGGAGAGAACATCAGTTCATACGTTTCAAGAAAACTATGGACTCCGCTAAACGCAGAAGAAGATGCTCTTTGGAGTCTGGATAAAAAGGACGGTATCGAAAAAGCATATTGCTGCTTCAACAGCAATGCCCGCGACTTCGCCCGCTTCGGACAACTAATCTTAAACAAAGGGAACTGGAACGGAAAACAACTCGTTTCCGAATCCTATATAAAAGAAGCTACGACTCCCGACACTAATCTGATATTCAAAGAGTACAATGAAACGAACCACTGCTACGGCTTCCAGTTCTGGCACCTGACTTACAAGGATATGGAAATCCCTTACATGCGAGGAATTCTCGGGCAATATGTCTTTGCCATTCCGAAATTGAATGCCGTCGTCGTACGCCTGGGGCATAAACGCAGCGATACACGTACCGCCCAACATTACCCGGATGATATAGATACATGGCTGGGAGCTGCTATCGAAATAATACAAAAGTCAACAAATAATCAGAGAGAATCAGAATAAACATACTAAATTAAACAACAAATGAAGAAAACAGTTTTTACTGCACCCATGGTAGCATTGTTACTCCTTTCTTGTGCACAAGCGCCACAGGAGAAAGGAAAAGAGATCACTTACACGCCGCAGGCTCCTTACAATCCTCCGACGTATGTATGCTACAAAGCTCCGGCTCCGATCAAGATAGACGGTAAACTGTCTCCCGAAGAATGGGATGCTATTCCCTGGACAACCGAGTTTGTAGACATCGAAGGAGACAAACGCCCCAAACCACTTTTGCAGACACGGGCTAAAATGACTTACGATGACAATGGTATGTATTTTGCCGTCCTGATGGAAGAGCCTCATGTATGGGCTACGATCACAGAACATGATGCCGTAATCTATCAGGATAACGACTTTGAAATATTCCTCAATCCGACAAACGATACACATAATTACCTGGAATATGAGGTAAATGCGTTAGGCACAGAATGGGATCTGTTCCTGAGCAAACCCTACCGTGACAATCCGCAAGTATTGAACAACTGGGAATTTGCCGGTATGAAATCGGCCGTCTACGTGGATGGCACATTAAATAACCCGAAAGACACCGACAAATCCTGGAGCGTAGAAGTATTTATCCCCTGGTCATCGATCTATCAGGTAGCGAGAGGTAAAAAAGGACCTGTCGACGGTGAACATATCCGTACAAACTTCTCACGTGTGGAATGGACTACAGAGGTACAGGATGGCAAGTACGTAAAAGTCCCCATTAAAGGTGAAGACAAAATACGTGAATATAACTGGGTATGGGCTCCGACCGGAGTGATCAATATCCACATGCCGGAATACTGGGGATTTGTACAGATATCCGATAAGGTTGCGGGAACCGGAGAAACTCCGTTTGTTACAGACCCGAACGATGAAGTGAAGTGGCTTCTGCGCAACCTGTATTACCGTCAGAATGAGTATGCTGCGACATTCGGTGAGTATGCTCCTTCCGTAGCGGCTCTCAAACCGGAAGAATTATGTCCGGCAGAACAAGCCAAACAGATCAGCCTGTTCAACACTCCTTCCATGTATGAAATCACATTACCCGGCACAGATGGAAATGTATGGCATATCAGACAGGATGGAATGGTTTGGGCTTCTAAAAAATAATTAAACCTACTTTTCCCTTGATGGAAAAGTAGCCAAAAGATCAAGGCTACACCTGCCTCGCTACTCCGCATCCTGCGTTCGCTGTCGCCTCCGAAACTCGCTGCGCTCAAACAACGGATGCTCCGGACGCTCTCTCCGGATGCTGCGCTTTACGCTCACCAGCTGAGGCCTTTCATAGAACGCAAAGCGTTCTTTTGTGATTGCCGACACTGCCTGTTAAAACAGAAAGTACTGTTCATAGTATATAATTATCAGTGTCGGCAATCCTAAGAGGAAGCGGAGCTTCCTGGGAAAGGCCTAAACGGGTGAACGTCCGCGAAGGGGGAAGACGAAGCGATTAAAAAAATCCGTTGTCTGAGCGTAGCGAGTTTCGGATTTTTCAGCAGAGTCTTTCACCGAAGCAGTGAAGCCGATTAAGCCTTGATCTTTTGGTTACTTTTCTATCAAGAGAAAAGTAACATACAAATAGGATAAAAATGAAACAATATAAATATCTTCTTTTTGACCTCGACGGTACCATTACCGACTCAGAGACCGGAATCACCCGATGCGTTGCATATGCATTAAATTATTTTGGTATTCAGGTAAACGACCTACGGGAATTATCCCCTTTTATCGGACCGCCTCTTCTGGATTCGTTCAAAGACTTTTACAACTTCACGGATGAACAGGCGACCGTTGCCGTTGCCAAATACAGGGAAAGATATGCCGACAAAGGCATTCTGGAAAATGAATTATATCCGGGAATCGAAGAACTACTAGCAGATGCACAAAAAAACGGTAGAACTGTGATACTGGCTACTTCCAAGCCGGAAATATTTGCCAAACGTATCCTCGATCATTTCGGGTTGAGCGACTATTTTTCTTTTGTTGCCGGTAGTGGCCTGGATGGCTCTCTTCACACAAAAACAGATGTGATCAACTATATCTTACAATCCAATCAAATAACCAATCTGGAGTCTGTTGTGATGATAGGCGATCGGAAACACGATATCATCGGAGCCAAAAACGTAGGGATCGACTCTATCGGCGTCTTATACGGCTTCGGAGATTATAAAGAACTTTCAGATGCCGGAGCAGATCATATTGCGGAAAATATTCCGGCACTCCGTAAATTACTCTTATAGCAGTAATTTACGGATTAAAAGATATTTTTTCCATTGATATTAATAACACAGACCGATCAGGTAACGGCAAAGAATATCACCACCAAACACGGCTACACAGTAGAGAATACCCAACGAATACCCCTTCAGATTACAAGAGACCTTCAGTGCTTTGAACATCCAGACCAATACCCAGACCAGAAATATAACTCCGATCAATGAAAGCCATACTCCTACCAGGAAACCAGGTTGTGCCAACAATTCTGTCGGCGGCACATTCATATCCACTTTTGCCAGATTCTGCATCGGAGGCAACATATTGAACAAATTCATAAAGATGAAAGGGATCTGGGCAAAAGCAACTGTCCCCAACACATCGATCACCCTGATCCGGGAACGCGACAAGATCAACCCTCCGAGATAAAACAAAGTAGCCGGCACCATCCAAACAACCAGATGTTCGACAGCGTAACACCACCAGGCCGGATTCGGTGCCGGACCGAAATGCAATAAACCATGATAATGCCATCCGGAAAGATAGCTGATAACCGTGGATACGACCATTCCTAAAAGCCCCCACCCCAGCGCCTGAAAACCGGCAATCCATTCAAACGGATTAATCAGAAAATTCAACCATTGTCTTTTCATAACTATTCAATCTTATTTAATTTATCAATCAGATCATCCAATATATTCCTAACAGTAGGATAACTCACTCCCATATTCTTCGCCATATCTTTCAAGCTGCCACTCGACTTGATAAAATCAACGATAAATAACTGCTCCTTCTCGGTCAACCTTGCCAGAAGAGGCAGTTCAAAGTTCCCGCAAACCTCCGTATCACATTGTTCGCAAAAGAGCCGTCCCACTCTCAGAGGAGAATCACAGGCCGGACACTGCAACGGCAAACGTTTTCTGACTTCTCCCATAATCACTTCTGTTCCTTTATAAACGTACCCAATGACGAAAGCAAAACTGCATTAACCGGTAAAGAAGGATTTGTATAGACTGCCATCTGCTTCTGGGGATCGGTCGTATCACAATCTTTCAATACATGGTTCATCTTTTCAATTAAAAGAAGCTTTGCCGAAGGAGAAGCCTTCTTCAACAGTTCCGCATCCTCTACGAGAACCTGTATATCGGTTTTACCCTGCACGATTAGGCTCGGTATCGTTAATTCCTTGATTATCTGTTGAGGATTATATTTATACCATGATATCATATAAGGTTGAACCGATTGCCTGAACAGCGCTTCCATTCCAAACGGAACATTCGCCACCAATTTACCCTGTCGCAACGAATCATTGATAGCGGCTACTATATTCCGGACCGATTCCGGTTGGGAAGACAACTGCTTTTCTATTATTTCATAAGCCGGTCTCCCCGCTCCGGCTAACGACACAAAGGCTTTTACTTTCGGATTATTACGGCATGCCAACATCCCGATCAACGATCCTTCACTATGCCCGATCACCGTAATACCGGTAAAGCGCGAATCTTTTTTCAAATAATCGATCCAACCTTTTACGTCATTCACATAGTCTTCGAAACGCAAGTCTGCCTCTCTCTTTCCTGCCGAAGCACTGGAAGCTATTCCCCGCTTATCGAAACGAAGAGAAGCAATCCCCTGCTTTGCCAAATCTTCGGCAAGGTATCTCAAAGAGTTGTTCGTCATCTGCCCAACGGCAGAATTACCATCCATATCGGTCGGGCCTGATCCGGCAATCAATAAAACAACAGGAAAAGACTTCATTCCCGGAGGAAGAAGTAGTTTTCCATGAATATCTCCGCTTTGAGTATTCAAGGTCACTCCCTGACCGGTCAATGGTTGCAACTGCCCGAAACAAGTCAGAAATACAAAAGAGAAAAAGACGCTGAATAATAATTTCATCTGTTTCATATTATTACCTTCCTAAAAAGTTATCCGGACAAATATAGAAATTATATTGAATAAAATTCAATCATATATAAACTTTATTCAACTATTTATAAACATAATTCATCCACAAATAGAAATAGAGCAATGAATCTAAATAAACAGGAGGACCAAACGCTATACATCAAATACGGTCTGAAGTCTGTTTAATATCCTTCTTATTTAGATTGATTAATCTACTTTATCACCTTTTCTATGAAAATATCTCCCCAACAGGAGAAATGTTGCATTATTCCTCTTATTTTTGCATGTGATGGAAAATAATCAAGAATTTCTTATGGTAAATATTATTGACAAGATAAACTCTTCATATCCAATTTCCGATACAACGATACAAACATTGAAAGAACATGTCACTTTATGTCATTTCCCTAAAAAGCATCAACTGATAAAAGCTAATATGTTTTGCAAATCGGCTTACTTTATAGAGAAAGGAATGACCCGCTCCTTCTGGTTGGTAAACGGAGAGGAAATAACCACCTCTTTCGCCTATGAAGGAAGTATTGTCTTTAGTATGGATGAGTTGTACTATAATAAGGTAAGTGAAGAGTTTGTAGAAACGCTTGAAGAAGTAGTAGCCTATCAAATATCACTGGCCGATTTGCTACAGCTTTTTCAAACCAATATCGAACTGGCCAACTGGGGAAGAGTCATTCATCAGAACGAATACAGGCGTTTGCACCGCTCACATAAAGAACGTCTTACCTTGTCAGCAAAGGAGAGATTTGAGGAATTCAAACAACAATTTCCCGAAGTGTATCAGCGTGTACAATTGGGCTATATTGCCTCCTACCTGGGGATAACCTCATCTACACTCAGCCGGATCAGAGCCCAGAAATAATCTTTATCCGGTACTATTTGACGTAGGACAAATTTTAGGACGCATAAGTTTTATAATTTTGGAGCTTCATAAGTTACACGTAATAATAATAATCTAAATAACAAACTCTTATCATGCAAAACATCTCTTCTGCTGCATTCACAGACAGTAAACCTCATTACGATCTTCTCGACGGATTAAGAGGGGTGGCAGCACTTTTAGTCGTATGGTATCACGTGTTCGAAGGCTACGCTTTTGCCGGAGGCACTACCATCGATAGTATCAATCACGGCTATCTGGCTGTGGATTTCTTCTTTATCCTATCCGGTTTCGTTATTGGTTATGCGTATGACGACCGCTGGTCAAAAACGCTAACCATGAAAGATTTCTTTAAACGCCGTTTGATCCGTCTTCATCCGATGGTTATCATGGGAGCGGTTCTGGGTGTTATCTCTTTCCTGATTCAAGGCAGTGTAAAATGGGACGGGACACATGTCTCTATTTCCTTGGTCATGCTATCCCTGCTTTGTTCATTGTTCTTCATTCCCGCCATACCGGGAGCCAGTTATGAAGTCAGAGGAAATGGCGAAATGTTCCCGCTGAACGGTCCCAGCTGGTCGTTGTTTTTCGAGTATATCGGTAATATTCTTTATGCCCTGTTCATTCGCCGTTTATCAACCAAGGCATTGACTGTAGTCGTCTTTTTGATGGGAGCAGCACTGGCAGCATTCGCCACCCTCGACGTATCCGGTTACGGTAACATCGGAGTCGGGTGGACATTGGATGGCGTGAATTTTGTAGGCGGATTATTACGCATGCTCTTCCCCTTTTCAATGGGTATGCTTTTATCCCGTAACTTCAAGCCCATCAAGGTGAGAGGCGCATTCTGGATCTGTTCGATCATATTACTGGGGTTGTTCTCTGTACCATTCGTGGAAGGGACAGATCCGATTTCTATGAACGGACTTTATGAATCATTTTGTATCATCCTGATTTTCCCTATCCTTATCTGGGTGGGAGCATCGGGAACCACTACCGATACGAAATCGACAAAGATATGTAAATTCCTGGGAGACATTTCTTTCCCTCTTTATATCATACATTATCCTGTGATGTACCTGTTCTATGCCTGGTTGATCGACAAAGAACTTTACACGCTCGCAGAGACCTGGCAGGTAGTCTTGGGTGTTTGTATATTGAATATAGTTTTGGCTTACCTATGCCTGAAACTATATGACGAACCGGTTAGAAAATGGCTGAGTAAGAAGTTCCTCGCTAAGAAATAAGTATCACAAACATATTCCGTAAATTACTTCAACAAAAGTAATTTACGGAATATATAAATATGTCTTAACAAGCATAAGATTATTTTATTTGGAGATCACTATTTACAATAGCAACCGTATCACCGGGAAGTCCAACTATTCGTTTTGCAATTAATACCTTGGGTTACTATCCGAGTTAAAAACAGCAATATCGTATATAGAAGGTCTTTTTAAGACCACCATCCGATGATATCCCCAATCATTTTTTCATTTCAATTGATACAAGAACAGTATTGGATTATCTTCTTCTTTTACACTCAACACAAATTTTCGCTGCTCTTCATTCAATTTAGACTTACCATTCTGTATCCATTCTTTTTGCGTATCAAACATATATGAAGAGTAAACACACGCAAAAATACCATTCGTATTATCTATAGGAAAATTATGTTTTGTATCTGTAGGAAGGAGTGGATTTTTAATATAATCTATTTTCTGTATCTCACTCATTTCCTTATCAATAATATAAATTCCAATATTTGTATTTATAAGCATGTATTTTTCACCATCTGATATATTAAATAAACAATAGATATATCTCTTCTCCCGTGCTAATTCGTGCAATTGATCAGGGGTCTCAATCCCATCAAATATATTTTCGGGAAGATTATGTTGTTTAAAATCTATACAGTATTGCTGACTGACAACACCATCTTTAATTTCATATATCGAATTATCAAAACGTCGAACATAATGAATAGTGGAATTTTTTGTAAAGCAATTTCCAGGTGCCATCAAATTTATACCCGGATTCGGCAATAAGGGTAACTGATATGATACTATATTTCCTTTCTTATTTAAAACTATTACTTGTGAGTTTTCTAATTCCGGATGAAATGGATTATCTACATATATATACTCGTTGTCTGAAGCAATTTGCATATACAAAGTATTAAAATAGTTTTCCTTTATAAATTCCCCCTCATAATTGAAGTACATTATTTTTTCAGGTCTATCACAAAGCAATACGATTTGTTTTTCTTTCGTATCGACAAAAAAATCGGATAGTTGAGCATATTCTCCCGGACCTTGGCCTATTTTACTTATTTGGTTTACATAGTTTCCTTCTTTATCAAAAATGACAATTTTAGATAAAGATCCGTCAAAAAAGAAGTACATGTCCTCATCAACACAGATACGATCTATATACTTAAGTAAGGAATTATCATTTGTTTCCAATCTAATGGTGTCAATAAAAGTCACATACCTTTCATCCAGATCTATCTTTTCTTTATCATTGAAAGTTATATATACTGAGTCAGAATCACTCCGCTTTATTACAGTTTTCCGACAACTGATAACAAAAAACAAAGAAAAGAATAGAATTGAATAACTGAAAATAGAAAATTTCATCTTCCCCATTATTATTTATGTATACAAGATTGTTTTTCAAGACATCCGTCAAATATAAACACTAAATTTGATAAAAATATGTATTTCTTTAACACATATCTTCAAATTAACATTTGTTACAACAACTGTCACAATAAATAGGGATTAAACTATACAAACCTACTACTTAAGCAAACGATTATAGCAAGCATTAGTGTATCAAATTCCGACACTACCTAAATATAACATTCTACAACATTAGTAATATTGTTTTCAAACAAACAATTAAAAACAGTAAATTTTACCAAAGTTATCAGAAAATACATATATTATTTTTCTTTTACCATATCTAGTCATTCCAATTTGTATCCCTTATCTTTGTAACAAATTAAATACATAACATAAACGAACTATATCATGAAACGAAACAACCTATGGATAACAGCCCTTGCACTGGGTATTACGTTATCCGCCTTCGGACAGCAAACCAGCGGAGGAATTTCTCCGGAAATGCTGCAACAGATCAAACAATCGTACAAAGGGACTCCTACCGACAAGGCTATTCATAACGCCATCAGTAATAACGATATCAACAAACTGGCGGTAAATGCAGAAAGTAAAAATAATTTCGATACTTATTTCTCCAATAAAGTAGACAGCAAAGGGATTACCAACCAGAAATCATCCGGCCGTTGCTGGCTATTTACCGGTCTGAACGTATTTCGTGCACAGGCGATCGCAAAGTACAATATGGGAGATTTTCAATTCTCGCAGAATTACTCCTTCTTCTGGGACCAGCTGGAAAAAGCCAATCTGTTCCTGCAAGGGATTATCGACACACGCGAAAAGCCGATGGATGACAAAATGGTGGAATGGCTATTCAAAAATCCGCTTAGCGACGGAGGACAGTTCACCGGAATATCCGATATTCTGGGTAAATATGGCGTAGTTCCGTCTGACGTAATGGTAGAAACCAATAGCAGTGAAAGTACAGGAAGAATGGCTAATCTGATCAGCCTTAAATTGAAAGAGTTCGGCCTGCATCTGCGCGACCAGTCTGCCAAAGGGAGTAAAGTAGCCGCACTGGAAAAGAGTAAAACCGAAATGCTGGGAACTATTTACCGGATGCTGGTCCTCAACCTGGGTGAACCGCCTACGAAATTCACTTGGACACGTAAAGATGCACAAGGCAATCCGGTTGAAACCAAAGAATACACTCCTAAATCATTCTTCGATGAATATATCGGCAAAGACCTGACAAACAATTATGTCATGTTAATGAACGATCCGAGCCGTGAGTACTACAAGTTATATGAGATCGATTTCGACCGCCACCGTTATGACGGAAAGAACTGGACTTACGTAAACCTTCCGATCGAAGATATCAAAGAAATGGCTATCGCCTCCATCAAAGACAGCACAATGATGTATTTCTCTTGCGACGTGGGTAAATTCTTCGACCGTGAACGTGGTCTGCTGGACGTGAACTATTACGACTACGGCTCACTGATGGGAACTACTTTCGGCATGGATAAGAAACAACGTATCCAAACATTCGCCAGCGGATCGTCACATGCCATGACCCTGATGGCCGTCGATCTCGATGCTAACGGCACACCAAAAAAATGGATGGTCGAAAACAGCTGGGGACCGGGTGCCAACAGCGGCCACCTGATCATGACCGACGAATGGTTCAACGAATATATGTTCCGTCTGGTAGTCGACAAGAAATATATCACCGACAAAGTAAAAGACGTTCTCAAACAAACACCGACCCGCCTCCCGGCCTGGGACCCGATGTTTACAGACGAATATTAATAGTTGTATTCTGGAACATAGAAAAATAACCCCGACAAACCTGGTCTGTCGGGGTTATTTTTTCTACACTCTCTAATTACTTCTTTTTATTGTTTTTACTGCCTATCCAGGTTCCTTGTTTCCATAAATACTCCAATGGACCTTGTTTATGGCACGACAACCAGTAACGGCTGAATACCCATTGAACGGTGAAAATAGCCAGTCCGATAAGCAAAGTCTCCGTAGCTCCGGTAACACGATACAACCCCAAGCCAAATCCATAATAAATACACACACCTATTATAGACTGCGAAATATAGTTGGTCAGGCTCATACGTCCGTAAGGGATAATAAACTTCTGCCAGTTACCCCCATTCTCCTTTTTGAACCAAATCAGCACAAAGGCCGAAACCAGGATCAGCATAAAGGCAAAATTGCCAAGAGATTGAGTTATTATCTTATAAGGAAGCAATACGGATGGATTATCTATATGTTCGGGGACAAAAACCCGAAGCAGATACAACGGAACGAATGCCAATATACCTATGCCTAAGACACGTTTCCAAAAGCCAATCGTACGGTCGTTCCTGATGAAAGAGCCATTACGTCCTAACAACATTCCAAACATAAACAAGGCCGATGTCTGAAACAACCGTCCATTTTCTACCTGCCAGAAGTTGCTATACAATTGTCCGTCCCATATGTTACTGCGCAAGACCTCCCAAAAAGAACCATTCATAGTCACTCCTCCTACCCGTTCCGAATAGATCATGAATCTATTCCCGACAGCGACATAATCCGGATCAGATAACGCATACAACATCCTGCCCCATTCAAAAGGTTGAAGCAACAGAAAGATGGCGATCCAAAAAACAATTTTATCTTTCAATTTACACACCGGAATAAGGACAAAACCTGCAACGGCATAGAGTACCAGAATATCACCGTTATAAAATAAAGCATGAAGTTGGGCAAACAGAAACAACAGAACTAACCGCCAGGCAAAACGTCCCCGAAAATCTAGCCCTTTTTGTTCCGCATGATGAAACTGAATATAGAAGCTGAAGCCAAAAAGCAAGGAGAAAGTAGCATAAGCCTTTCCACTAAACAGAAAGAAAAAGCTATCCCACATCCATTTGTCCAGAACCTGCAACCAGGCCGGCTGAAACTCCGGAATGAAATAAATATTATAATGTTCAAGATTATGCAATAACACAATAGCCAACAAAGCAAAGCCGCGAAGCGCATCTACAACATTCAAGCGTTCGGATTTTTGAATAGTATGTATCATTTCTTATTTATGTATCAGATATTCAATCTATATAAAAGTCTTTTATCTCATTTTCCCCAATCCGAAGGCTCTGCCCCCATCTGTAACACCAACGTTCCCCCCTTCATCAGGTCGGCATGCATCAGATAACATTTATTGTAAGGATTTCCATTTAAAGTAGCCTGCTGGACATAGATATTTTCAGGGCTGTTATTGTGAGCTTCAATCACAAATGTCTTACCCTCCGCATAGTCAGGATCCAGATTGAAGACGATCTTCTCAAATACCGGGCTGGTCAGTTCATACCGCTGGTCGCCTGGACAAACCGGATGTAATCCACTAGCCGCCAATACGTACCAGGCCGACATCTGTCCTACGTCCTCATTACCGACCAATCCCAATACTGAATTTTTATAAGCATTCCGGCAAATATCCCGCGTCCATTTCTGCGTAAGTTCCGGAGCACCCAGGCGATTGAACAGGAAGGGTACATGATGTACCGGTTCGTTGGCGTGATTATAATATTGATTCCATAAATAGCCGGCAGGTGTTTGTTCAAACATATCCGTCAGATCAGCCAGAACCTTTTCCCGTCCGCCCATCAGTTTGATCATGCCTTCCACATCATGAGGTACAAACCATCCTTGCTGATAGGCATTACTTTCCACACAACCATATCCTTCAGCCAGTCTCCCCTGTTCCGGTAACGGCAAATATTCCCCTTTTTCATTACGGGGACGGAACCAGCCATAATCCGGATCGTAAAGGGTCGTATAAGTTCCTGACCTGCGTTCAAAAAGCTCCTTATCCGCCTCTTTCCCAAGCCATCCGGCCAAACGAGCCATACACCAATCGTTGTAGGCATATTCTAATGTATGAGAGATGGAACCCGGCGTATATCCGTTTTCATTATTTCCAAACATCCGGGATGTATTCAATGCATACTGATAAGCCTTGTCTATATCATACGAACGGATTCCCTTTGAATAAGCATCACATAACACTGAGATAGCCGGATTCCCCAGCATACAGCCCGAATAGGCATTCAGCAACTCCCATCGTTCCAGATAGTTGTTTCCGCTCTGGTCCGCAATCTCAACCAGCGAGTTTATCTGGTCATTGATCAGAGTCGGATTTATAATCGTTTGCAAAGGCATCTGGCTCCGGAAAACATCCCAACCACTAAAAATTGTCCGTTTAGAGAACCGGTCTGTTACATGCACCTGTTTATCCGCCCCCATATATTCTCCATTCACATCACTGCATACACGCGGATCGATCATCGTGTGATAAAGAGCCGTATAAAAGATATGCTTTTCATCTTCCGTCCCACCCGATACGGTGATTTTGGAAAGTGCGTCATTCCACAACTGCTGGCAGGAAGCCAATGTCGCATCAAAATCCCATGCATTCATTTCCGAATGAAGGTTCTCTTCTGCATTCCTCATACTGGTAAAAGAGATGCCGCTTTTCATCAGAATCTGATCTCCGTTTTTTGTATCGAAGTCAGCATAGAATCCGATATGCTTCCCCACATAAGAAGTTACGTCCGGAATGATCCGGGCATTTCTCACTACTTCATGATAGCGTTCACTCTCTATATCTCCGCGTTTGCGTGTCCAGTCGTCCGGTATATCGGCCGACCATACGCCATGCGACCGGAAAGGCCGGGAAAACTCGGCATAGAAATAGACGATATAGTCAGCTTTACCGTCGCCATTTCCCCAGCCGCCGCCTTCGGGAGGACATTTCATCTCTCCACGGATCGTATGGTCATTGATCACTTCGATAGCTTGCCAGGTAGAAGTTCCTCCCACCCTTCTTGCCAGATCTATCTGGATACGCGATTCTTTACTTTCAGGAAATGTAAAACGCAACATTCCGCTATGAGGAAGTGCCGTTGCCTCCGCTTTTATCTGATAATCCGTCAGCATCACAGAGTAATAACCGGCAGATGCTTTTTCCGAAGACTTATCGTACCGGGAGCGGTATCCCTTATCCGGTTCGTCCGATGTACCCGAAAATGTATGCAGTTTCCCTACCGTCGGCATAACAAGCAGGTTTCCCAGATCGCCATACCAGCCAATCCCGCTCATTTGTGTAAAAGCAAAACCTTCGATGGAAGTATGCTCATCACTATAACCGGAACCATTATCCCCTCCGGTAATCGTATTAGGACTGACCTGTACCATACCGAACGGAGCCGTCACTCCCGGAAAAGTTTTACCTAAACCATGATAAGATCCACCCGCATCCATACTGGTGGAGGCACCGATAAAAGGATTTACATAAGAAGATAAAATCTCTTGCGATTCCTGGTTATCTTTTACAGAACCACAAGAAAACGAAACAACACAGAGAACTAATGAACACAAACTAATATTTTTTTTCATAATGCTATCGATTGATAAGAATAATATTATTATGACTACATTTCAAATTTTTCCATTCAGCTAACCTATATATGAAATATAAATTAAGGAAGCGGAAACGACTCAAAAACTTTATTTTGAATTTGAGTCATATCAATCAATCTCCTTTCAATAAGTTTCCAATCATATTTACCATTCAACATAACAATATCTTCTTCGAAATCTATGTCATCAAAATAAGTAATAGCCTTGAAAGGTCTGATGAGATTTGACCCGGGGAATTTACGCTCATACAACCTAAGCATTGAATTAAAAGGAAAACGAGTAGATAAAAAAGCTATATCAATAAAATCTTTTAGCCGCGAACCATTATCGGCAATAGCTGAAAGTTTCATGGCTACGATATCCTCCATACTATACAATCTTATATCAGACTCGGTGTATGGCTTCTCAAGATAACCATAAGAATGGGTAATGCAGTCTATCTTAACACCGTCTATGGTTCCCTTCAAGGTATTTTTTTCCATGAAGTCAGTACGGAAACCATATTTATCACGAAGGAATATTTCTAGTTTCCCTGCATCGAATGATTCCGGTGTAAAAAGATCCAGATCAACACTGATTCTATGACCTAAATATAAGGCCAAAGAAGTTCCCCCTGCCAAATTAAAATTTGACATCACACTTTCACTTTCCAGCATTTTTAAGAGTTCAAGAGTTGATCTCGCAACAGTTTCCGTGTGTAACATTTTAATTCTTCTTTTTTAAGATTAAAGGCAATACAGACAAAATTCATATCCCGGGACGACAAATTGGGAACTTCTTTTATTATTTCCCTAAATCCTTCTATACCGCCATACAATTTAAATGCAGCATAAAAATCCTTTAGCCATCCCCTCTCTATGACACGTTGAACTACTACTTTTCTTGATTTCCACCAATCAAAATGAGACAAGTCATATTCCCAAAGCAAGGATGACGAGATTGATGTATCACCAGTGTATGTCTTATATTCATCAAATATAGTCATTTCCTGTTCTTTTTGTACCTATACAAATTTACTACATTTCGAAAGAAGACACAATTATTCAAACGTTTTTATTATCCATCCTCCTCACAGCAAATTGACAAAATGTCATCTTATAGCCTGCTGGGTAAGTTGTATGGATAGCCCGAAGGCGATGGTTGTTTTTATTCGATTGTAGAGAGGTTCGCCATCTTTGAGATGTCATAATTCTAGACATATTGATATTATTCTGTCGTATTATTTCTAAAATATCCGATATTTTATTGCAATATATGGTCACCTGCGAGCTTTTGAACACCGGAGAGTTAAGTGTTGTTCTGGTAGTTTTAGAAGCGATGAAATGCTTTAGAACATATAATCAGGCTCTCCCTACGCATATAAAATAACACATACGCCCTTAAATTAACAAGTATATACATTTAAACGAGTAGGTATTTCTGCTACAATCAAAATAAAACTTATTTAAAATGAAAAATAATTCGTTTAAAACGAGTTTACCTCTTTTCTCAACCGAGTTAAAAACGCGTATCAGCCAAACATTGTGTTAATAAATGTGTATATACATTTTCTATAAGAAGAGTAATACAGAACACGCGTGTTATCTTAAATCCAATTATTTGGTCAAACCGCCAACACATCGAACCTTATGCCGACAAAATGACATTTGTTTAAAACAAGAGATAGTCAATTATTATCAGAGGTTTACAGCTGACTGCAACTATGGCTTTGCCTGTACAAGTCAGTCGTGTCTCAAACGACGTATCTTCACAGTCTTTCCTTATTCTGTGAAACGTATCTTTCTCAAGAGAACAGAGGAACAATTCAAAACTTTTTTTGTTTTTATTTGCTTTATCCAACACTTCTACATATTTTTGTTCCCGTACACACCGATAAAGCGTTATTGGTCGGTACATTTTATTGATTACGGAAGCGTTTTAAAGATATTATCTTAGTTGGAAACTTCGACACTTTTCAATGTAGCTAGATAATAGACAACAAAAACGCTCACGAACCTTTCCTTGTTATATCTGTTCATAGGCATTGTTATATGCATATGTCTCTATGGATGTACAAGATAAAAGGGCGTGAGTTGTTGTTTATATTAGCTACAGGGCAGTCGAAGGCCTCCAACTAGATATAATCAACAATCCTCACGCCTTCTTTTATTTGTATAACCATCCACTCCGGGGATTGATGGATATCTAGTATTTACATTTGTATGAAAAATCATGTTCTCAGTTTTTTTCATCGACTTGCCTTGATACTATTTTTATCAGGGATGTTTATTAGTCAGGCCTATGCGCAAAGAACTACCGTAAAAGGTATTGTAAAAGATCATTCAGGTGAAGCACTTATCGGTGTTAATGTTATGGAAAAAGGAAAGACCAATGGAACCATAACCGGTAGTGACGGAATGTTCAGACTGAATGTGTCAGGGGAAAAGCCGATATTAGTATTTTCTTATATCGGTTATGTAACGCAAGAGATTCCTGTTACCAATCAGGAAATACTCACAATCACTCTAAAAGAAGATACCGAAGAACTGGATGAAGTACTGGTTATCGGTTATGGTACAGCTAAGAAAAAAGACCTGACAGGTGCTATTTCCCGTGTAAAAGCAGAAAAAATGGAAGCGGAAGCTCCACGGTCCGTTCAAGACCTGCTTCGTGCCAGTGCCGCCGGTTTGTCCATCAGCATGTCTACAGATGCTGCCGGTACAGCCGACCTGCAAATACGAGGAAAAAATACGTTAAGTGCAGGTTCTGCGCCTCTCATCGTACTGGATGGCGTCATTTACGACGGTTCCATGCAGGATATCAATGCCATGGATGTCGAAAGCATCGATGTCCTGAAAGATGCCAGTTCCGTTGCTGTTTATGGAGCCAAAGCAGCCAATGGAGTCATTGCCATTACGACTAAAAAAGGAAATACGGGTAAGCCGGTGATTACTTTCAATGCCAACGTCGGCCTGGTACATAATTCGCGCTTGCCTAAAACGGTTGACGGAGCAGGCTTCCTGGCATTTCGTCAGGAATATGCAGAGGGTCTGCTATCCCAGGACGAACTAACTGCACAACCCGGCAAGTATGCCGACCCGCGCACCTTGTCATCGATGGGAGTCGATCCATTGACATGGTACAATTACGACCAGAAAAATCCAGGTTCAGTGCTGCCTGATGACAAGACACTGGTCACAACCTGGCTGACCCGTCTGAATCTGCAGAATATCGAAATTGAAAATTATCTGAACGGTGTGGAGACCAATTGGGATGACATCGTTTATCAGACCGGTCTGCAACAGGATTATACCACCAGTATTTCCAACCGGACGGACAATTTCTCTTATTATTGGTCGCTGGGATACGCCGACCGTGAAGGAGTAAAAACCGGTGACCGCTACCGGAATTTCCGGTCACGACTGAATCTGGAATCGAAAGTTACTTCTTTTCTTACTGTCGGACTAAATTCTCAATTTGCGACCCGTATCGGCGGTTACCTGGCTGCCGATGTCGATCAGCGCGAGCATAATTCACCATACACGACCAACGAAATTGACAACCTGGATAGTCCGTACCGGATGTATCCTTCCGGCGACAATAATACCAAAAATCCGTTCTTCGACAACCTGTATCGCGACCGGCGCGATATCAACCATGATTTCAATGCCAATTTGTATGCTATCCTGAAATTACCTTTCGGGTTGGAATACCAAATGAATTTTACTCCCCGTTACCATTGGTACGAATATATGAACCATGAATCGTCCCAACATCCTGAATGGGCCGGAGAAGGCGGAAAGTCGGAACGAAAAAACGAGAAGACGTTCAACTGGCTGCTCGACCATATCGTACGCTGGAAACAGGAGTTCGGTAAGGATCACCGTGTAGAAGCGACGTTCCTGTTCAATGCGGAAAAGGGGCAATGGTGGCAAACGGTAGCCAAGAACCAGCAGTTTACCCCAAGTGACGTGCTTGGATACCATAATATCGGAGCCGGAGCCATTCCATCCGTCTCCAGTAACGATACCTACAAAACAGGAGATGCGTTGATGGGACGCGTATTTTATTCTTTCCGGGATAAATATCTGATCACAGCTTCGGTCCGACGTGACGGCTATTCCGCTTTCGGGCAAATGAACCCACGTGCCACATTCCCCGCATTAGCTTTGGGCTGGGTCTTTACTTCCGAAAAATTTATGAAGGCATCAGACAATTGGCTGAATTACGGAAAACTCCGTTTTTCCTGGGGACAGAACGGGAACAGGGATATCGGCCAATATGAAGCATTGGCTTCCCTGAATTCCGGACTGCATCCTTATATCGACCAGAACGGAAATGTCTATGTAACCTCCCAGATATACATCAACCGCATGCCGAACAGCGCATTGAAATGGGAACGTACGGCCTCTTACAATATAGGTATCGACTTCTCTGTGTGCGGAAACAGACTAAGCGGTAGCATGGAAACTTACATGGCCGAAACCAATGATCTGTTGGTGAGCCGTTCGCTGCCTTCCATTTTAGGGTACGATAATGTGAAAGCCAATCTGGGAACATTGACGAACCGTGGATTTGAGCTGACTTTGAATGCCAATCTGATAGAGAATAAAAACTTCTCTTGGAATTCAAGCGGAACCTTCTCATTCAACCGCCGGAAAATCAAACATCTGTATGGAGACAAAGAAGAAGTGAAGGATGCCGACGGCAATGTAATCGGATATAAAGAAGCGGATGATATAGCAAACAAATGGTTCATCGGTCACGATACAGATCAGATATGGGATTATGAACGCGACGGCGTCTGGCAGCTCGGAGAAGAAGAAGAGGCTGCCAAATACGGGAATAAGCCGGGAGATTTTAAATACATCGACCAGAACAACGACGGGGTAATGGATAACGACGATAAGATATTCCAGGGATATACAACTCCCCGTTACCGCTGGTCATGGAGAAATGAGTTTACATTCTATAAAAACTTCAATTTATCCTTTATGATGTATTCGCATATCGGACAATACGGGACATTCAACCGGGCTGCCAATACAGGCGGTATGTTCGACCGGTATACCGTAGTAGATATTCCGCGCTGGACGAAAGATAATCCGACCGACGATTACGGACGCCTGGGATCTAAAAACATCGGTAGCAATTATGTAAAAAAGACATTTGTACGCATGGAAAACATCACATTGTCGTATAATGTTCCGCAAAACTTCCTGAAAAAATTCTCCGTACAGAACATGCGTTTCTCTGTTGCCGTTCGTAACCCGTTCGTCATCACAGGATGGACTTTCGGAGATCCGGAAGGCGGCGACACGACGCTGAGAACCGTCAATTTCGGTGTAAACTTTACTTTATAAACATTGATCAACCTATAAGAATTAAGATTATGAACAATACAAAATATCTTATACTGGCTTTAGCCGCGTTACCTTTACTCAACTCCTGTAACGACAGTTGGCTCGAACCGAAGCCCCTATCCTTCTACACTCCGGAAAACACCTATGTAGACGCAGCCGGTTTGTACTCCGCATTGGTAGCCTGCGAACGGAATATGCGCCACGAATTTTTTACCGACGGCGCTCCGATACTAACGGAAATGTACACAGCAGATATTGCCGTACATGGGAAAACCGATGAAAGCGGTTCGCTGGTCGATTTCGATAACGAGATGCTTCCTGCCCGTACGAAGAATGATATGAAAGGCAAGAACGGATGGTATTGGGCAGAAGGTTTTAAAGGGATCAAGTATGCCAATATTGTGATCAGCCGTCTCGACGCCGCCACATTCAAAGACGAGGCAGAGCGGAATGCAGTGCTGGGCGGAGCCTATTTCCATCGTTCCTACCGTTATTACAAATTGACACATCAGTTCGGGAACGTCCCCTGGTTAAGTGAAGAGATCACCCGGCCGAAGCTCGACTTTTATTCCTATGACCGCTGGAGCATACTCGAACAATGTAAAAAGGATATGGAGTTTGCCTATCAATGGGTTCCTGAACAGATGGACCGCGGCAGGGCTAATAAAGATGCTTGCGGCATGTTATTAATGAAAATATGTATGTCGCTGGGAGATTTCGACCGCGCCATCGAAGTGGGAAAGGAAGTAGTTGCCCGGCATCCGTTGATGACAGAACGTTTCACCAGCAACCAGAACAAACCGAATACAAACCTGATGCATGACTTACATAGCGTAGAAGCTAAAATAGACATGAACAATACGGAAGGTCTCATGTACGTGGTGGCTTATCCTGACATTGTCGAAGCCGGAGATAAACGTATTTATACGATGCGTAACGGACTCCCCTACTGGGCCAAAGGGGCAGCCATCAAAACTCCGGACGGAAAATCCGGGACAGCTATTGTTCCGGCCTCCGAAGACAAGAACACGGAGATCGATAATGATGCCAATTACGGCCGTGGTATCGGCACTTGCCGCCCTACGAATTATTTCCAGTATGAGATCTGGACCGATAAGGAAAAGAACGACTTGCGCAGTCCGAATAATCACGACAGCTGGAAACGTATGGAGGATCTGCGATACAATGAGCCGAGCCTGAAGAAGAATAACAGTCCGTGGTATGGCCAGCCGCTGGTTCGCCCGAATGACATGTCCGTTGCCGACTCTATCCGTTGCTGGTATATGTGGCCGCATTACAAACTGTTTGTTCCGGACCCTACAAAAACACAGGATTACCAGGGCGGTGAAACTCCCTGGTATGTCTATCGTTCAGCCGAAACATATCTGATGATGGCCGAGTGCTACTATTGGAAAGGGGATAATGCGAATGCTGCCGCCATGCTGAATGTTGTCCGCAACCGCGCCGGGGCAGAACCTTTGACCGGAACGATCGGTATCGCCGAGGTATTGGCCGAACGTGCCCGTGAACTGTACTACGAAGAAAACCGCCATGTGGAACTGGTCCGCATGTCCTATCTGTATGCTAAAACAGGCAAGGCTTGTGAAGAATTCGGGGGGCGCATCTATAAATTAGATAATTTCTCCGGTCCGGGCGGAACCGGGACAAACTGTAAGGATGCTGGAGTGAACTTTTATTTCGATTGGGTGATCAAGCATAATAACTTTTACAACAAAGGAGTCGTTATCCCTTATGGCGAATACCGGATGAGCGTACATCATGTACTGTGGCCGGTTCCGGAAAATGCGATCAAGACAAATACCGGAGGAGTTATCAATCAGAATATCGGCTATCCGGGAGCAGAAAATAATATTACTCCCCTGATGGTCGGTGAAGAAGCTCCGGCAACAGAATAAATCAATGAGAAAAAAGCGCAATACATAAAAACATCAACTATGCGCAAGGCTCCGGGCTATTGAATGAAAGTGGAATACACGGGATTTTGAGAACCCGGAGCTTAAAAAAACGAGTACCGATTGACAGATGTCTGTTTCTTATCCGGCATAAACCTGAAAAACATCTGATCAATCGGTATCTCTTTTTAAAACTGAATCGTTTGTAATATCTTATCGGTTGCCCCGGCATTATCGCTAACGAAATGTCCGGCACTATTACCCGAAGCTTCCAAAACTTCATGATAAGTCAGCAACTCATCCATCTTATCGCAGAAAACCTGTTTATCCGATACGGAAAAACCTCCTCCCACTTTGATCAGGTCGCGTGCTTCCTTGAATTTCTGGTATCTGGGTCCGAATATGACAGGTATGCCATACACCGCAGCTTCCAATGTATTATGTATACCGGCTCCGAAACCTCCACCGATATAAGCGATCGTGCCGTAACGGTAGATCGAAGAGAGCAATCCGAAACTATCGATGATCAGGCAATCTTTTCCTTCCAGTAAAGACGGATCTTGCTTCACATCCGATAAACGGACAGAGGGACGCTTCAACAGCGACTCGATATACATCAGATGTTCCCGGTGGATCTCATGCGGCGCAATAATTAATTTCATCTCCGGATGTTCATTGAAATAAGGGATCAGTATTTCCTCATCCTGCGGCCAGGAACTTCCGGCAATAAGAGTAAGGTGTTTCTCTTCTCCTCCTTCACAAACAAAACGTTCCACATTCGGCAATTCACGGGCCTGGTTACGAACGTCCAATACCCGGTCGAAGCGGGTATCACCGGTAACCGTCACATTCCTGATACCAAATTCATTCAATAATTCTTTCGAGCGATCGTCCTGTACGAACAAATGTGTGAAGCAATAAAGCATCTTCCGGTATGAATAACCGAACCATTGGAAAAACAGCTGGTCACGACGGAAGATAGCAGAAATGATATAAACAGGGATGCCTCTGCGTTTTAACTCATGCAGGTAATTTCCCCAAAACTCATATTTTATAAATACGGCAATAGCCGGGTTTGCCAGATTCAGGAACTTTTTAACCCGGTAAGGCGTATCGAAGGGCAGATAACAAATGACATCTGCCCCATTGTAATTCTTACGAACCTCATATCCCGAAGGAGAAAAGAAAGTAAGCAGTATTTTATACTCCGGATGTTCCGCCTTGATCTTCTCCATCATCGGACGGCCCTGTTCGAACTCGCCCAGGGAGGAAGCATGAAACCAGATATATTTTGCATTCCGGTCGATCTTCTCACGAAGAATAGAATTCGTCCTCCACTGCCCCAGACGCATGATCCGGGCCTTTTTATGGAATGGAGATATCAACGCAATGATAAATGCGTAAAAGTGGATTGCCAGACTATACATAACTTATTTAAGCACTTCAATCGCTCTTTCGATACGGCGAATAGATTCTTCTTTTCCTAAAGCTTCTGTAATATCAAATATGTGAGGGCCTTTTCCTTCACCGACCAAAGCCAGACGGGTAGCATTCATGATATTTCCCAAATGGTATCCTTTGCTTTCGATCCAGGCTTTCACTTCTTCTTCAGTTCCTTCGATATCGAACGGTTCACGAACGCGCAGCACTTCGATCAGTTCTGCCAACTGGGCTGCAGAATCGGCTTTCCAGCGTTTTTTCGTTGTCTTCTCATCGTATTCGGTCGGAGCAACAAAGAAGAATGCACAAACATCCCACAATTCCTTAATAAAAGAAACACGGTCTTTCATCATTCCTACCACTTTTTCCACATAAGCAGATTCGGCTTTTACACCGTGGCTTTCAAGGATAGGCATGAACAGTGCTGCCACTTCTTTATTGTCTTTCTTCTGGATATACTGGTGGTTGAACCATTTACCTTTTTCATAATCGAACTTGGCACCGGCCTTGCTGCAACGGGTAAGATCGAAATATTTGATCAGTTCATCCATGCTCATGATCTCCTGATCGTTACCGGGGTTCCATCCCAGCAGAGCAAGAAAGTTAACGACTGCTTCCGGCAAATAACCGCTTTCACGGTATCCCGAAGAAATATCGCCAGTCTTAGGATCATGCCATTCCAACGGGAACACAGGGAATCCTAAACGGTCACCGTCACGTTTACTCAGTTTACCGTTCCCTTCCGGCTTCAGCAATAAAGCGAGATGGGCAAATTGCGGCATCGTATCCGCCCAACCCAGATAACGGTATAACAGGACATGAAGGGGAGCACTCGGCAACCATTCTTCACCACGGATCACGTGAGTTACTTCCATCAGGTGGTCATCGACAATGTTTGCCAGATGGTAAGTAGGCAGCTGGTCAGCCGATTTATATAATACTTTATCATCCAGGATAGAAGAGTTGATCACTACTTCACCACGGATGATATCGTTTACATGGATATCTTCGTTCGGTTCGATCTTGATACGGACAACATACTGGTTGCCGGCATCGATCAATGCCTTTGTTTCCTCTGCAGAAAGTGTCAAGGAGTTGCGCATCTGCAAACGGGTAGATGCATCGTACTGGAAATTAGCGATTTCCTGACGTTTGGCATCCAGTTCCTGTGGTGTATCGAAAGCGATATAAGCCAGACCGTCGTTCAACAACTGATCGACATAGTCTTTATAAATAGCCTTTCTCTCACTTTGACGATAGGGCCCCTGTTCGCCTCCAAAGTTCACACCTTCATCGAACTTGATACCCAACCAGGTAAGAGCTTCAATGATATACTTCTCGGCTCCCGGAACAAACCGTTGAGAATCGGTATCTTCAATACGTAAAATCAAATCTCCGCCATTTTGTTTGGCAAACAAATAGTTGTATAAAGCAGTACGAACACCTCCGATATGCAGCGCCCCTGTCGGGCTGGGTGCAAAACGGACTCTAACTTTCCTTTGAGTCATAATTCTTTCATTCTATAATAATGCGGCAAAAGTAGTCCTTTTTTTTCTCTTACTAAACTTTTTTATGTACATTTCGCCCTCAAATGAGAATCTTATGAAACTAAAAAACTATAGCATACACCCGGCCGTATATTTCATAGTAGCATCTCTGCTAATTGCTTACTTTTTCCCGCGTGAGGGGAAATTCCGTTATCAGTTCTATGAAGGCAAGCCCTGGAGGTACGGATTGCTTACTGCGCCGAGCGATTTTCCTATTTATAAAACCGATGCCGAAGTCGAAGCAGAAAAAGACAGTGTACTGAAAAACTTCGAACCTTATTTCCGCATGGACGCGACTGTCGAAAATACGGAAGTCGACAAGTTACGGACTGCCTACAACAATGACCTGAAACGGAAAGCGACGCCGGCTTATATGCAATACATCGAAAATAGCCTGGTCAGCCTGTACAAAAAAGGGATCATAGCCCCACAGGAAGTAGAAAACCTGAAAAAGAACAACTACGAACGCGTTAACCTGCTGGAAAATAATATTGCACATTCCCGTTATGCCAGCGACTTTTTCACGGTAAAAACAGCTTATGAGTTCATTATAAATAATTGTCCGACCCGTTTGGACAAATCGATCCTGCAGTCTTGTGATATTAATAATTACCTGACGGAAAACGTATCGTACGATGAAGCGATGTCGGAGAAAGTAAAAGACGATATGCTCCGGGGGGTAGCACTGGCAAACGGTATGGTACAGGCGGGGGAACGCATCGTTGACAGGGGAGAAATTATTGATAATCACACATACAATGTGTTACGTTCCCTAAAGATCGTACACGAAACGAAGTCGGGCGGCGCCCAACGTCAAAGTATTATCCTTGGCGGACAATTCGTACTGGTCTTCGGTATGATTTTCTGTTTCTGGCTATACCTGTGGTCCTTCCGGTTGAAGATATTACATAACAGGCGGAACGCGCTGTTTCTCGTCCTGTGTATATTTGTCAGTTGTATATTGACAGAGTTGTGTGTCACGTATGCACTGTTCAATATTTATATATTGCCTTATGCGATTGTGCCGATCGTTGTCCGGACTTTCTTTGATTCCCGTACAGCCCTGTTTACACATCTTATCATCGTATTGATATGTTCGCTGATGGTACCTTTCCCGCATGAGTTCCTGCTGTTACAGATCATAGCGGGGATGGTCGTTACCTTCAGCTTGAGAGACCTGTCGGAACGTTCGCAGCTGATCCGTTGCGCATTCCTGATCTTTATGTCTTATACATTATGTTATATCAGTCTTGCCTTATATCAGGAAGCCGATTTCAACAAGATCAACTGGCTGATGATCCTGTACTTCGGTATTAACTTCATTCTGTTGATGTTTACTTATATTCTGGTTTACATGCTAGAAAAGACCTTCGGATATGTATCGAGTATCACGTTGGTGGAATTATCGAACATCAATACGCCTATTCTTAAAAAGTTATCGGAAACATCTCCCGGAACATTCCAGCACTCCCTGCAGGTCTCTATACTGGCATCGGAAGCGGCTGCAAAAATCGGAGCGAATGCGCAACTGGTGCGTACGGGAGCCATGTACCATGATATAGGAAAAATGGCAAATCCGGCTTTCTTTACCGAAAACCAAAGTAGTGTGAATCCGCATAGCCAACTGACCTTCGACCAGAGTGCCAAAGTGATCATCAACCATGTCACCGATGGAGTAAGGATAGCCGAGAAGGCATTGTTACCGAAAGCTGTCGTCGATTTCATCCGCACACATCATGGATTGGGGAAAGCCAAATATTTCTATAACTCATTCAAAAACCAATATCCGGATAAAGAGATCGACGAAAAGGTGTTTACTTATCCGGGACCTAACCCGTTCTCAAAAGAGACTGCCGTGCTGATGATGGCGGACTCTGTTGAAGCGGCCTCCCGCAGTCTGAAAGAACATACGGAAGAGAGCATCAAACAGTTGGTGGATAAAATTATCGACGGACAGATCGCTGACGGATTATTAAAGAGTGCTCCGCTGACCTTCCGGGACGTGGAAACCATTAAAAGTGTTTTTGTCGACAAGCTGAAAACGATGTTCCATACCCGTATCAGTTATCCTGACCTGAAGAAATAGTTTCCAATAATCCGCCACAGGCGTCTTCCAGTAAATCGAGAACCAACTCAAAGCCGGAGGCGCCTCCGTAATAGGGATCGGGGACATAGTCGTATAATTTATTACGGGAATATTCCGTCATCTGGTGTATTTTAGCAACAGATTCCAGGTCGGGGGCCTTCTGTTTCAGGTCATCGATATTACGATCGTCCATCCCGATGATCAGATCGAAATCATAGAAATCGGAAGTACGGACAGGACGGGAGATAGAATCGAGCACATAGCCCCGCCGTGCCGCATGGCTACGCATCCGCTGGTCGGCACGTTCTCCTTCATGATATCCCATGATACCTGCCGAATCGACTTCGATAGAATCTTCAAGACCGGCATCCTTTACCAATTTCTTCATCACCGCTTCTGCCGACGGAGAGCGACAGATATTTCCGAGACAAACAAATAACAATCTTATCTTTTCCTGCTTCATCATACTGGTCATTTAATTGTTTTTTTAATTGAATACTTCATTGTTTACGCCGGGTCGACATCATAGTGCACTATCAACTGTTTAAAAGGAAGATAGCGTTGCATTTCCAAATGAATTGCTTCCAGTATCTCCCTAACAGGGGCAATCGCTGCAGCTATTTCGATTTTCAGAACGATCTTTTTAATATGCAATGTCTGCACCCGGGTGACAGGCGGAGTCACTGGGCCTAATACCCTTTCTCCTAAACGAACACGCAACTTTTCAGCATAGATTGTCGACATTTCCTGCAAGACAGTCTCATTACGGCTCCGGAGCACCAGAACAATCAACCGGTAATAAGGAGGATACCGGAACATACTGCGCTCGCTCAACTGCAAACGGACCATTTCCCGATAAGCAAAATGCTGTACCATCCGTATCAAAGGATGCTCCGGCTGGGAAGTCTGTAAAACAACCGTACCGCGTTTATCCCTCCTACCGGCACGCCCACTCACCTGTACCATCAGCTGGAAAGCGCGTTCGTGAGCCCGGAAATCTGGGTAATTCATCAGGTTATCGGCATTCAGAATACCTACTACACTCACATTTCCAAAGTCCAACCCTTTGGACAACATCTGCGTCCCGATCAGTATCTGCGTCTTCCCTTTCTCAAAATCCGATATAATACGCTCGTAAGCCGTACGGGTACGGGCTGTGTCGAAATCCAACCGCTCGACTTTTGCCGCCGGAAACAAAGAGGCGATCTCCTCCTCCACCTTTTCCGTACCGAATCCCATCATTTTTAACTCTGCACTCTGACATTCCGGACAATGGGGCGGTAACTGAATAGTATATCCGCAATAATGGCAGACCAGTTGATTATGGTATTTATGATAGGTCAGGCTGACATCACAATTCACACAATGAGGGACCCAGCCGCAACTCTTACATTCGATCATCGGAGCGAACCCACGCCGGTTCTGGAACAGGATAGCCTGTTCACCACGAGCAAGCGCCGCATTTACCTTTTCAACCAGCAAAGGAGAGAAAAGCGTATCTTTCATGATCTTTTTACGCTTCAGTTCTTTTATATCGGCAGTTATGATCTCCGGCATCAGGCAATCGCCAAAACGGGAAGTCAGTTCTACCAATCCATATTTACCGGTCGTTGCATTGAAATAAGAGTCGATCGAAGGGGTGGCAGATCCCAGCAATGTCTTTGCCCCGTGCATCCCCGCCAACACGATAGCAGCATTACGGGCATGGTAACGTGGTGCCGGGTCTTGTTGTTTATAGGTATTCTCATGTTCCTCATCCACAATGATCAACCCCAGGTCCTTGAACGGAAGAAAAAGAGAGGAACGCACTCCCATTACGACCATCGGTTCTCCCCCATGAAGCAGCTTATTCCAAACCTCCACACGTTCATTGTCGGAAAATTTGGAATGATATACCAGCAACTTGTCTCCGAACAACTTAGCCAACCGCTCCGTGATCTGGGTCGTTATAGCGATCTCCGGAAGCATATACAAAACCTGCCGGCCCATCTTCAACACCTCATCGATCAGACGGACATAGATTTCAGTCTTTCCGCTCGAAGTAACTCCATGAAGCAAACAAACCTCTTTGGAAGTAAAAGTATCATGTATCTCGTTATAGGCTTTTTCCTGTGCCGGACTTAGCAAACTAAGCGATTGCAACCGGCATACCGGGACCTGCAAACGTCCGACTTCTTTCTCATAACTCTCCAGGACTCCTCGTTTCAGCAAACCTTCCAATATAGCAGATGAACAGCCACTGTGCTCCAGTAATTCTTTTCTTGAAACCTCCTTACTCAGAGCAGGGTTTAAAGCATGACTTAAATCGAGAAAACAAACCAGCAAAAGTTCCTGTTTTTTTGCCCGCTTAAAATCGGCAAAAACCTCCTGTAAACGTTCCTCAGTAGCATATTCCTGCGATAACCGGATAAATGTCTGCATTTTCGGAACAAACCCTCGTTTCATTTCTTCGCTGACTTCAACAGCTCCACGAGCCATCAAAGAAGCCACAACCGGTACAACATTACGCAATCCGGTTCTTTTCTCCAGTTCCGATACAGTTAATTTGAGTACACCTTTGAAGGCATCCAGTACTGCTTGCTCATTGGGGCGCAAAGGACCGTCTGCCTCAAAATCAGCATTATAAGTCACAGCCGTTTCACTTTCCAGTTTTAACCCGGAAGGTAAGGCTGCTTTATAAACATCTCCCAGTTTACACAAATAATAAGAGGCTATCCATTTCCAGAAACGAAGTTGCGGCCTGCGCAACACGGGACTTGCATCCAGCAAGGCATAGATCTCTTTTGTTTCAAAATCCGTATTCGGCCTACGCTCATGCACATCCATGACAATCGCTGTGTAATAACGTTTCTTACCGAAATGAACAATGACCCGGCAACCGGGAGTTACGGCAGCCTCCAGGTCCGCAGGAATGCTATAAGTATAGCTATTTTCCAGCGGCAGGGGTAGTATGACATCTGCATATTTCATTTACGATGCCAAAAGTAACAAAAAAGGCCGGACTGTTAAAGCCCGGCCCTTCATATCTTATGTCTGTTATCAAAACAAAATGGCAGCAGTAATAGACCATCCGCGGTTCTTGGCATTCAGGTCGAATTTGTCAGAACTATAGTTATCGGTTAGTCCCAAACCGTAATTTACACCGATCTGTAAATGACTGATCAGTTCCGCACCTACACCGAAGTTAAGGCCTGCACTAAAGTTTTTCGCTTTTATCTGATCTCCTAAAACATCCCATATTTTATCCCCTCCTACACGGAAACCGACATACGGACCGGCAGAAAGATAGGCTTTGACAAGAGGAATACCGAATTTCCATTTCAGATTTACCGGTATATCGAGATAATCTGTTTTCATACTTGTTGAAGATGCCGATCCTTCCGCTTTCATATCTACTCCTTTCTGTGAATAAAGGATCGCTGCATCCAATCCTATTCCGACCAGAGGAATCGTTGTTTCGATCATCGGACCGATCTGGAAACCTGTCACGTTATCCGCTTTCAGTATATCGGAATTCAGATGAACGGACGATATGTTTAAACCGCCTTTCACCCCAAACTTCAGCTGGGACTTGGCCGGTACGGCTATGAATGCCATCAAAATAATCAAAACTAAACCTGTAACCTTTTTCATATTGCCTGTTGTTAATTAATTACTGTTTGCAAATAAACATACTTTTCCAATAATAAACAAGTATTCCAGCCTTACTGTTCATTCATTAAAAAGAAAAGCATGCACCGGACACGGAGCTCATCCCGCAAACCGATCCATGCCTCTTTTCCTAATTATTATGGCAAAATAATTAAAAACAAATACACCAGGACAACGACAGGATGAACGGGAGTAAGAATATAGAGGCAGAATTGCCTTTTGTTCTCTTCCGGCCTTTCCTCGAAGCCGTCGAAATAGTATGCCTTGCAGGTCTTCTGACTTACTTCCGGATCGGGCGCCTTCCCAACTTTTGTCAGTGGCATGAGTGTTGCCTTATCCGTTATGAAGCTTACAGCAGCGGGACTGTCCGGGATTTTCACCCGATTCCCTTTTAATCCTTTCCTGCGAATACAGGCCAGGAACAATGCATGCCGCAAATATAGAGAGTTTTTTCGGATTATCACAACGAATGCCTATTTTCGTTAGAGACTATTCTATTTTAGCCTGATCGGTGCTTTGTTTCAATCGATCCAACACTTTCTCCCGCAAATATTCGGGAAACTCCTTATGGAATGGAAAGCTGGATAGTAAATCTAATTCTTTTTCAACAGCGGAAGAATCTTCAGGCCTGTCGATAAAATTGCCATAATAAGTGTTACCTTCAAATTTGGTATTAATGCTATTACCTGTCACAAACTTATATTGCAGTTCATCGTTCATGACATAGAAGATATTCCGCTTGAAAACCGTATTCTCCGCCCAGGGACCACCCCAGTTATCCATCACGAGCACTGAACGATCTATATCGGGAGAAGGCTTTTTCATGATAACGATTACGTTATCCTCAATAGCCGTCTGTTTAGCCGGTCCGGAAATATGGATTACCGGAGAGAACCAACCCGGACGAGTCGGATACGGACGCAAACCGTCATTAATACTTACATTGTGGCGGATAATCGTATTTTCTGTACCTATATTATACGGCTCTCCCAAAGAGTTACCTTCATTACAAACCATCACAAAACCTCCGGCATTATCATGGCTGAAATTGTACTGGATAAGCGTATTACGACAGTTGTAATCCGAATCGAATCCTTGTGCATCCCACTTGGCGAACTGACCGCTTACTTCATTGAACTGGATAATTGTATTATCACAACTCCACGGCCATATCCCGGCTGCGGCATCTTCAATCCTTAACAGATCAGGACTGTCCCTCACCACATTATGTTCGACCAATGCACCGTCACAAGCGATCGGGACAATCCCATCCCCCGGAACCTGTTCGATCAGATTCCCCCGGATAACGACATTCAAACTCGGGAACCATTTATCACGGCCTGAATTTCCATTTCCGGTAATGCCATTTCGATGACAACGATAGATATGGCAGTTCTCAATCAGTAAATCGACAAAACGGGTCGGTACTTCTTCTCCACCGTTATGCCAGTAAATACCGTTTCCTGCTCCTTCATTCTTAATACAACTACCATTCACATCATGAACAGTCAGGTTCTTTAAATGGATATGGTGAACATCTCCTTTATCCCAAGCATAAATAATCACTCCGTTCCTGCCCGGATCCGGTTTTTCCCCTTTATTTGTTATCTCCAGATTATTAACCTCCCAATATTCGAGACCTTCAAGCAACACTGTGTGTTGCTTGAGCCCGTTACCATGTAAAACGGGCTTTTTGCCTTCTTCATAACTACTGACAATGACAGGCATTTCTTTACTACCACTACCTTTCGGTTCAAACTGTCCTATGTATTCCGTACCCGATTTGAACAAGATACGGTCACCCGGTTCGAACATCTGTTCATTCAGTTTTTTCAAACTCTTCCAGGCGGTTGAAGGAGAATTTCCTGTGTTGCTATCATCACCCGTCAGACTATCCATATAAAATGTCCGCGAAACAGGACTACAGGCACATAACAATAAAGCCAAAAGCAAAGTGCATATTTTCATCTCTAATTAATTTATTTGTTAACCAATATTCAAAAGGGGATGTAAAAAGTCCATGTTAAGGAACCCTGATAACAGGACTTTAATACATCCCTAAACTTATCATTTTACCAATCCGGATTTTGATTCAATAGTGTATTTTTTAATAATTCAGCATTCGAAATAGGATATAAATACATTCTGTCATTCCAGGTCCGCTGATCGACGAGTTGACGAGTGTAAATCAAATCATTCCCTTTCTTTTCTATTTTTACCCCATAAATATCCATCGTCTGATCAGCGATCTTCCATCTTCTGACATCCCAGAAGCGATGATCTTCGAAAGCCAGTTCTACCTGACGTTCGTTCCGTATCCTTTCCCGGAAGTTATCCGTAGTAACACCCAGCATACCGGCACGCGTCCTGACCTGATCGATGGCTGCACGAGGCGATAAAGTAAATGTATTATCCGTATAATCCGGATTACCATACGCCTCATACAACGCTTCCGCATAATTGAGCAATACCTCTGCATATCTGAAAAGGACCCAGACATGGCGGCCAGTCGTTGTATTGTTCGGATCCAGGCTAATAGACTCCAACACATACTTTTTCAAATAATAGCCAGTAGGAGTCGCCCCGTCGATAGGAGTCCCGTTTTTACCACCGATGAATGTTTCAACCGTTGCATTCTTGAAAGTCGATCCATTATATAACACGGTCTTGAACAAACGAGAGTCTCTTTTTTCCGGATTATATATGTTACTGACATGTTCCGGATTCTTCCAGTCGAACCGGCTGCCGTCACTCATTTCAAAGGCATCCACCAGATTTTGTGAAGGGCAGGTTCCCGAGTTTCCCCCTTCGTATCCTATCGGGAAATTCAGCTTCTCAAAATTGTTGGAATTACCCTGCCGGGTTTCCAGGATCAATTCTTTTGAAGACAAATTATTCCAGCTGCTTTCATCAACCAATTGATACCACCCTTCAGATTCAGATTTGTCAATCAATTGCTTAGCTGCTTTTGCCGCTTCCACCCATTTCTCCTGACTGACAGCTCCCGCATATAACGGGCTGGCTGCATACAGCAATACTCTCGATTTCAGAGCCATGACGGCTCCCTGCGTGATACGGCCGGTTTCAGCTCCCGGCATATCTTTGTATGATACCGGTAATTTATCGGCAATCTCATTACATTCGCTGACAATAAACCCGATTACTTTTTCAAAATCTGCGGGTGCCACCTTATTCGCGTCTTCCAATTCCAGACAGTCCGTTATCAGAGGAACATTTTTATAACGCTTTGCCAACTCAAAATAGTAGAATGCACGTAAAAAACGTGCTTCATAAGGATAATACTGATATTGTTTCATTAAAAGCGCATAATCATCATTCCATTCTATATTCTCAAAATCTTTTTGATGATTCTCCAGAAACATGTTAGTAGTCCGGATCGCTGCATAATAGTTTCCCCATACATCGTCTATCGTCAGAATCGGACTCCAGGAACCATTATTATACCGGATAATATTGGAAGTGCTCCATGCATACTCCGCCTCATCGGTTGCAGCCGCACGAGTCGCTCCGTCAAAACTTCCAAAATCTACCGGTAGATAAGAATACGCTGTTGTAAGCATACCTTTCGCCCGGTCAAAGTAGACAAACATATCCTCCTTCCCGTATCCGGAAGACTCACTGTAATCCAGATAATCACAAGAAGGCAGAGATACTGTAAAAGCCAATATGGTTGATAATAAATACTTATTCATATACGTCTAATTTTAAAAATCGAGAGTTAATCCTATGTTATATGATCTGAAAGAAGGATAAGTGGCATACATCTGCTCCGGGTCCATATCTTTCACATGATCTACGGAAAAGAGATTCATACCTCTGGCAAACAAGTTGATATTTTCGAGCCTGATCTTGTTCGCCCATGATTTAGGCAATGTGTATGCTATTTCCAGATTTCTCAACTTCAGAAAATTTCCATTTTCAGTCCAGATAGAACTGTTTCTGAAGTTATTATCGTTCTGTTTTGTAGTCAGACGCGGATACATGGCATCAGGTGTAGACGGTGTCCAACGATTCTCCAGATAGTGCTGAGAGACATTCCTGTTGCCCACCAGCGGCCAGTACATACTTTCCATATCCTTTACCAGCGTATAGTTAGCTACACCCTGGAAATCAGCCCTCAAACTCAAATTTTTATATCCTAAAGCAATGGTAAAGCCATATGTTATTTCCGGCAATATCGTACTATAGCCAATAGCTACTTTATCATAATCATCAATCACTCCATCATTATTTTGATCTTTGTATTTTACATCGCCCGGAACCACTTTCGAGAATGATTGCGGGGTACTGTTAGCAACATCCGTCTCATCTTTAAAGAAACCGATGGCTTCCAGACCATAATACTGACCGATACGATTGCCTGTGTTTTTCAAATAATCATATGGTTGATAGCCTTCGTCCATATTCACAATCTCATTACGCGCAAAAGTAAAGTTACCGGCAAGCATATAGGTAAAATCACCTATACGGTCGTTCCACGACAAGCCCGCTTCAAATCCATAATTTTTTACTTCGCCGTCATTCAACATCGGGGTCGTAACACCCAATACCGTAGAATAAATAGGAGCCGAATTAACCAGGATATTCGTCCGTTTTTCATAAAAGACATCAGCCGATAAAGAAAGCCGGTTGAATACCTCCATATCGATACCGAAATTAAATTTAGAAGCTGTCTCCGGCTTTAATTTTAAATTAGGTAAACGAATTTCCCCATGACCGGATGCAGAATTATTGTTATCACCAAAATAATATGCACTGGTACCTGTTTTGAAGTAATATTTATCGTAATCATACGCAAACCTGTCACTTCCGGTAATACCCCACGAAGCTCTGGCTTTCAAATAATTGATAGCTGTTGCATTTTGCATAAAATCTTCCGAAGAAATCACCCATCCGGCTGAAATAGCCGGGAAGAATGCATACTTATCCGAATTACCCAGTACACTGGAGCCTGAATAAGTCAGTACCAGATCAGCAAGATATTTATTTTTATAAGCATAACTTGCATTTCCAATATAACTTTGGCGACGGTATGTCTGATTCAACCCATTCGGAGAGTTTTCCTCCTGATGATAAATAACTGAAGTATTCAACTGATGCGTATCCAGCCAGTTCTTTTCATAATTCACTTTTGCTTCAAAAGTAGTGACACGGCTCTGAGACCCTAAACTGGAACTAAAAGACAAATCTGTCTCCTGTCCATAACGTACACGAGTTATATCTGTGATGTTACCTCCATTATCCCTGACCGGCTGCAGACTTTCATACACGTAATTTTTTGTTTTACTATCCCAGTAACTGGCTTGGTTATCATAAGCAATCGCCAGTTCTGCACTCAGGCCGGGAGTAAGTACGGATAAATCCTGCAGGATCCGTAAATCGGCATATAAAGAGCGATCATTCCCTATGGAAAAACCTGTTGCTACCGATTCTGCAACCGGGTTCTTACGGATATTATCACCTCCCCATACCCCGGTACTCGTTTGGATAGGAAAAGCTGCCGACGGTACATTATAAATCATGGGGAACAATGTCGGATAGTTCGTTGCCGGACGATTATGTTGTGATAAAATACCCAACAGATTCAATTTGATCAATGTGAGTTTCGTCGCATTAATATCCAGATTAGCCCTTGCACTCAGTTTATCCCATTCCATCTGACTGGAATAATCCGGACTGAAGTGATCGGTATTCATGAAACCGTTATCACCTATATAATTGATGGCGGCAAAATAACGTATATTCTTACCTCCTCCTGTAAAAGAGGCATTGAACTGATGAGTCGTTCCTTTATTTTTCAGAACCTCATCTGCCCAATTTACACTGGGGAACAGTTCCGGCTGAGTTCCTGATTGAAAAGCTGCCAAATCAGACTGACTATACAGGGCTGCCAGTCCGTCCATCTGCAAAGCTTCATTCATCGCCTGCGCATACTGGTATCCGTTTGCCATAGTCGGAATACGAAAAGGCGTATTCAGTCCAAACTGATAACTGGCTTTCACCTTCATGCCGGAAAACTCACCACGCTTAGTCGTAACCAATATTACCCCGTTGGCCCCCCGTACTCCGTACAATGCCTGGGATGCGGCATCTTTCAAGACCGTAACACTTTCTATTTCATCCTGAGAAAGAGAACTTAACGGGCGTTCGAACCCGTCGATCAAAATCAAAGGAGTCTTTGTTCCGGTTGTTCCGGTTCCTCTGACAAACATTTCCGGATCACTGCTCCAGGCAACAGTTGTAGCCTGTAAGCTTGTTAATCCGGTAAGTTTTCCATACAATGAGTTAGCCGGATTTATATCAGAGGTTTTAGCCGACTGCATATAAATTGTAGAAACAGCCGCCGTACTCTCTTCATTACGACCGGACAAATTGAATCCGCGGTTCACCGGTTTCGAACGTCCGTCCAAAACAACTACGTTCATCCCTTCTTTCACCTGAATATCTTTCCGGCTGCCATCCGATGCCTGGACAATGAGAATATCACCCTTTTGCGTATCGTCAAGCGAGACTTGTCCACGTTCATCCGTCAACGAACCATTCGACATATTATCTTTTAAAGCTACCTTTACACCTATCAGCGGGTTATTTTGTTTATCTACAACTTTTATTGTTGTAGAAGCATCCTGTGCATAAGAAAGTACGGATACAGACAAAAATGTAGCCACATATATTTCTCTTATTATTTTCATAATCTACTTCTATGATTTATCAAATAAATTACCATCCCGGATTTTGCACCAATCCATACCCCTTGTTTATTTCATTCGGTGGAAATGCACATAAATACCATTTCGGCGACCAGCTGTTTTTCCAATACCGTTCTGCCAACTGCCACTTTTCGTATTTAAATGAACCGTCCGGCTGAAGTCTGATCTTTACTCCATACAATGGTTTGGTAAAATCGCCGGCACGTTTCCAGCGAACCAGGTCAAACCATCGGATTTCTTCATAGCCAAATTCAACAGCACGTTCATTCAAAACCATTTCACGAAACTCTTCCTGCGATAAATTACGTTGCAATTTCGGCAATCCTACCCGTCCGCGGACTTTATCGACCCAGGCATATGCCTCTCCTGTACGCCCTACTTCATTCAATGCCTCAGCGTAACTCAAGTAGATTTCAGCCAAACGTAAATAAGGCCAATGAATAACTGATCCGGCCAAAGTGGCATTGTCATGTTCGAGAAGGAACTTACGCATCACGGAACCCGTACGACAACGTGTATCATTTTCAGTTGGCTGCTCCAATCCGCCGATATAAGTCTGAGCGGTTCTTCCCTGCCATTTGTCTCCGTTGATAACCAATGTTTCATACAAACGAGGATCTCTGTTTTCAAAAGGATTAACTCCCTGAGGAATATTATTCCAGTCTAAAGAAAAAGGAGTACCATCAGCATTACCAAACATATCCATATAATTCAATGTCGGACAGCTGCAACCATACCAACCGGATGATTGCATGAAATAAAAATCACCATCCCAAATACCCGGACAAGTATTAGCTACACGGGTAGAGATCAGTACCTCTCCATTTCTTCTTTTATACCATGCATCCTGGAAGTCCTGTCGATAATTCCCAGTCTCTACCAATTCATATTTATAGGAGTCTGCACTGTTCGCCTGTTCAAATTCTTTACAGGCATCGACTACATCCTGCCAACGTTGTTCTGATTTATTACCATACCAAACCATCAAATTAGAACTGGCTTCGCCATCCAAATAAGGTTGATTGTCATTAAACAACGGACTGGCAGCAAACAATAATACACGAACCTTCAATCCCAGTGCAGCCGCTTTCGTAAACCGTCCGTCTTCTTCTGCCGATGTCTGCCAAGGAAGAACCGAAGCCGCTTCATTACAAAGATTCACAATAAAATTGACGGTTTTTTCAATCGTTTCACGAGGGTAGTTATAATCATCCCCGGGATAAATGGCTCTATCCAGCAAAGGTAATCCCCCAAAATGACGCATCATTTGTGTATATTGCACAGCAATAATCATTTTAGCTTCTCCTTTACGAACTTCTTTTTCCGATTCTGTCATATCGGGAACCCGATCCACATTTTCCAGAAAAATATAAGCTTTACGAATAGCTTCCCAACTACGCTCCTTCGTATAGGCATACATCACATCATAAGTATCGGAAAGTGATGCATTGTATTGTCCGTTATAATAATGGCGTTCGGCACCACACCCCCATCCTAAATAAGATTGGCAAAGATCTGTCGTCGATTCAAGCAGATCGACCCCTAATTTATCTTCTGCCGCATCCCAGCTATACATCACCCCATAAGGTAAGTGTTTGTACGCCGCCACCAAAGCACGTTCAGCAAACTGTTTAGAGGAAAAAATTGTATCCAGAGTAACATCTGCCCCCGGGCCTTTTTCCAAAAAATCATCTCCTATCTTTAGGTCATTACATGCCCCGAAATATAAAGATCCTGCAATTATAATTATCGGCATTAATAATCTTTTCATACTATTCAATCGTTAAAAGTTAACATTCACCCCAAAATTGTAAATACGAGTATTTGGATACTTATTCTTATTAGTGACCTTCGATTCCGGATCTATGAAGCCAAGATGATCCAGGGTAAATAAGTTGTATCCGTTCATAAATAATCTCAGTTTCTGAATACCTATTTTTTTCAACAGATTCGCATTTAATGTGTATCCGATCTCCATATTCTTCAAACGCAGATAAGAGGCATCTCTAACCCAGAAATCACTCACCTGAGAGTTATGGACTCTGTTGGTTTGAGTCAAACGCGGAAATTTGGAAGCTTGTCCTTTCTCCTCAGTCCAACGCTCATCAGCGATCCACTTCATTAACGGAGCATCTCCGGTATTAAACGGACGGGTAAAGTCTTCTTCAAATAATCTGGAAACATGAGTAGCTCCTGTCCAACTCATAGAAAAATCAAAACCTTTATATTCAAATCCCATATTCAAACCAAAAATATATTCGGGATTATCGCTATAACCGAAATAGGTTTTATCATCACCGTCTATCACTCCATCGCCATTCAGGTCTTTGTATAGAATATCTCCCGGTTTAAATGTTCCTGATTGTACAGGAATTCCTTCCAGCGTCGAACCGTCTTCTTTAAAATCCGTTGCTTCGAAAAAGCGATCGAAGACATAACCGAAATTCAATCCGGTAGAACGTCCTGTCTCATACATATAAGGTTCATTTTGTGGAATCTCGTCTTTATAAACAATCTCATTCTTTGAATAAGAAATGTTCCCTTTCAACCAATAGCGGAAATCACGACCTATTTTATCATTCCATCCCAAAGAGATTTCATATCCATGATTGTTTACTTTACCTAAATTAACAGCTGGCAGATCTGCCGCAACAAATCCGGGAACCGTATTCTGCTGAATAAGAATATCTTTTCGTTTTTCGAAAAAGACATCCAATGAAAAGCTCAAACGCTGATCAAACAGATTTAAATCCAAACCATAATTTTGTTTGGCCGCCTTTTCCCAAGTCACATTCGGATTTCCCAATAATAACTCGGAAGCCCCGGGAAAAGATTGTGGTGTATTCACACCAAAATAATAGCCACCCGAACTGGCCGACCAGGAATCCGGTAAATACAAGAATCGTTTATATTCACTCAAAATATCATTACCAACGAGACCATAAGAAGCTCTTAGTTTCAGAAAACTTATAAAGTCGACAGACTTCATAAATTTTTCTTCCGTAATAACCCAACCAAGTGAAGCTGCCGGAAAAAAGCCATATCGTCTTCCTGGTGCAAAATTTTCAGATCCGTTATATCCGACATTAAAGTCAACGAGATAACGATCTTTATAGGCATAAGTAGCACGCCCCACCAACCCTAAATATCCTTGCGGAATATCCGTATTTGCTTTGGGGTAATACTGCTTGGTCATATTATAAAGTAACAGACCTCCTACTTTATGATCACCGAACGTACGATCGTAACGTAAACTGGCTTCCGCATACCAGTCACGCGTTTTTTCTCCCCAACTTTCGGATGGAGATAAAACATTATCTGCTCCATCCAGCTGATAGACAATCGAATGGTCGAAACTTGGATCATCGATAGCCAGTCCCGGATTCGTTAAAGTCGATTTGTAAACCGGTATGTAGAATTCCATAGACCCTCTCCATGATTTACTGCCGGTATAAGATGTATTATAAGCGCCCTTTATATTGAAAGAAAGTCCTTTGGTTATAAAATCTAACTTTTGTGTCAGATCCATATCCAGATTCATCGTATTCTGTGAATAATCGGTATATCCTTTTCCATAATACTGATCCAGCAGATTACGCATCTCCATCGGAATATAGCGATTGTTCAAATGGATCGCTTTTCCGTCTACAAAACCGGGACTGGAAAATGGTTGCACACGAAGAATCTGTATCCACAAATTATTAACATCAGCAAACGGCGGCTCTCTTCTCGTTTCCAAGCGCCCTCCCAGTCCTAATTTCAATGTAGTCGTTTTAGTTACGTTTATATCCAGATTCGCCCGGTAATTATATCGGTTATTCTTATAATTCGGATCATAACTTTCATAAAACTTTTTAAGCAAACCATCCTGAAATAAATAACCCAAGGAAACAAAATACTTGATATCTTTCGTTCCTCCTGAAATATTCAGGTTATGCTGAGTTTGCAAAGAGGAATTTTTAAATAATAATTTTTGCCAGTCGGTATTCGGAAACATAATAGGATCCGCATTTGTCCTGAACATTTCCAGCACATAAGGAGAAAACCGCAGGTCGTTAGGACCTAACGACGGATTATCGCTCAACTGCATTTCATTGAAGTATTTAGCGTGTTCATAACTCCCCACTACTTCCGGAACCCGCATTGCTTCACTGATACCCACAGATGAAGACCAGGATATTTCCGTACGCCCTTCTTTTCCTCTACGTGTTGTGACCAAAATAACACCATTCGCACCTCGAACACCGAACACGGCCGTTGCAGAAGCATCCTTCAGAACCGTAATATTTTCTATTTCATTCGGATCCATCCGAAAAAACGAACGTTCGACACCGTCCACCAAAACTAATGGCTGCGAACGGGCAGCATCCAATGAAGCACTTCCTCTGACAAATATTTCCGGATCTTCAGCACCGGGTTGTCCGCTATACTGTACAGTCGAAATACCGGATACGGCTCCCGCCAACATATTACCGATACTGGATGTCGGAGATTTTAGCAGTTCATCTGTATTAATAGAAGAAATAGCTCCCGTTACCGTTACTTTCTTTTGCGTACCATAGGCAATAATCTGTACTTCGTCCAGCATTTCCGCATTATCTTCTAATACTACAGTTATTTTATCTTTTCCGGCATAAGGAATCTCCATGGTCTTGTAACCGATAAAAGAAAAAACCAATACTGTTTTTTCAGAAGGTATTTTAACACTGAAACTACCATCTGCACTCGTCATTGTACCTATAGTCGTTCCTTTTACAATGACATTCACACCTACCATAGGTTCTCCATAAGTATCATTCACTACCCCTGTTACCAAAATATCACGCTGCTGGTTGATCGAAATTCTGGTATCTGCATCTTTTTCCCGTTCAGTTATAGCCATATTCTCTGCCCAGGAACTACCCCAAGCCCCCCAAAGGGCTATAAGCGGTAGAATAAAAATTCTAATTTTTCTTTTCATTTAGGCTGAAATAATTTTTGATTATCAAACAAAATTTGAGATAACATAAAAGAAGGTTAACAACAAAACCTTTTTTTCACAATCGTACTACTCTTTCGTCATAAGCATTTTTTTAGGTTGAACATATGCAAAAGACACTATTTTTGGAAAAATAAGAAGAAAATATCTATTCAAAGAGGAAGACAGATCATTCAAACAAGAAAAAAATTGTAAAAACATATCTATTCGACAAAACAAGATTATTCAGCTAACACATTGCACATATACGTATTCCAGGAAGACTAATCTGTATAAAGAGGATAAATCATTCAATAAAGGAGGACAAATCATCCAAAACTCCAATTAAATCTTAAAACACGGTCTTTCCTAACAATCTTATTCAGTTTTTCATAAATTTACAACGTATTACATTTTCCCGATTCCCTTAAAAAGTATATATTCGCATAGTGCAATTTTACAAGCTTTACATCTAAAGGAGTTATTATGTCCACAAGAAATTTTTACTCGATATTCTTATCGCTATTTATTCCGCTTATAATATCAGCAACCCCACTTGCTTCATATCATATTCAGCCTATTAATAAACAGGAGCTGTTACCGAGTAAGCAGATCACGCATATTTATCAGGACAGTGAGGGATATATGTGGTTTTGCACAACGAACGGACTATGCCGTTATGATGGTTATACAAATAAAGTGTACAAATCGACCTACACATCCCCCACACTTCTCAACAACAACTGGGTCAATACACTAATTGAAGACAAAAACAACAAACTATGGATCGGAACGGTAAACGGTATCAATATACTGGATAAAAAGACTGGAAAAATGGAAACCGTAGATCGAAATAAATTAGCAGGCAAACATGTTTGGACCTTCCTTTATACCAGAGATAATATTTTATGGATCGGAACCTCTAACGGATTATATCGATATGACGAAAAAGCAGATTCATTCTATGTTTATCAGAATAAGATCCTTAAAACGAACAGCATTTACGGAGATGACATTCGCGTACTTTATGAAGATTCCGACGGTTTTATATGGATAGGAACATGGGGAAATGGCCTGTGTCGCCTAGACCCACGCACAGAAGAATTCATAAACTGTCCCTATTTAGGGGATGAAGGAAGAATCGGGGCCATTTATGAAGACAAAGATAAAAATTTGTGGCTTGGCACAGTAAATCATCTATTCAAGATTGAAAACCACACAAATCCATTGAAAATACTTTATACAAGGTATGACAAAGATATCAAATACGAACGATTAATACACTCGATCACTCAGGATAAAAACGGAAACCTTTTGGTTGGAACAAGCCTGGGACTCGACATAATTACTTGTCCGTTGATTCCTGATAATTATCGATCCTCTTTTCAAGATTCAACACGGACAGTAACTAACTACGAAATAAACGATCTGTATAAAGGGAAAAACGGTATGATCTGGATGGCTACACAAAATTCAGGTATTTATCTAATGTATGAAAAAGAACAGCCATTCAGCAATCACCCATTCTATTCCATCGATGACTTCAAACAACCATTATCTGTCACAGCTATTTACAAATGGAACAAAGATGAATTTTTACTCGGAGTAGAAAAGGTCGGATTAGTCAAATACAATATCCGTACCAACCGTTTAACTTCCCGTGTAAATGATCCTGACTTAAAAAAATTCCCTGACAGAATCGGAAATATACAAATTATATTCAAACATCCTTTACGTGATGAATTATTGATGGGCTCCGAATACGGCGGTTTATTATCCTGCACATTACAGAATAATAAAATAATCTCGGTAAAACAGCATTTCCCTTTTTGGGGAGGATGGATCGCCGGAGATATAATAAAAGATATTTGTTGTGATGAAGCACAGAATATATGGATTGGAAGCAATTTTGGAATTAATATACTGACACCTGAACAAGATACATTGTCGTATGTTAACCTTAATCAAGGTGAAATGATAGAAGTTCAATCCATTTGCCACGATTACAAAAATCAAATGTGGCTGGGGACCAAGAATAACGGTATATTTCTAGCCGATGCTTCCCAGGGCGTAAAAGGATTGACATTCAGAAATTACAATCAGGAAAACGGAACTATCAACAGTAATGAAATAAAATGTATATATCAGGATAGTAAACACCGCCTTTGGGCTGGCACCAAAGGCGGTGGATTAAGCATGCTTAATCGCGAAACAGATAAATTTGAACTGATCGATTGTATGCAGGAAATTCCGGGTGATGCAATTTTCAGCATTGCAGAATCCAATGGCCTATTATATATCGGAACAAACCAAGGGCTTGTACAATACAATCCGGAAGGAGAAAAAGGTGCACAAATAAAAATATTTACCACAGAAGACGGTTTACTGGATAATGCATTCAATCAGGGAACAGTTTTGTCTGATCTGGATAATCAGCTTCATTTCGGTATGGCCAATGGCTTTTGTTCCTTCTGTCCGAAGGATATAAAAGAGACACCGAGTAAAGTGAAAACGGTTATCTCGGATCTTAAAATCTTCCATAACTCATTCGATAATCTTCCAATGAGCAAACAGAGAAACCTGTCCCCCCAGTTACATCCCTCATACTCGAAGTCCATTACTTTATCCAACAACGATTACAATTTCGGGATTGAGTTCGCTTCCCTCACATTCAAAAATCCGGAAAAGAATCGGTATGCATATATGTTGGAAGGTTTTGATAAAGAGTGGCATTATGTTGATGCTAATCACCGTTACGCTTATTACACCAATTTAAGAAGTGGCACCTATCGTTTTTTGGTAAAGGGAACGAACGAAAACAGTTTTATGGAAGAACAACCGGAAATACTCCATATAAAAGTGCTTCCCCCACTTTATGCTACCTGGTGGGCTTATTGCTTATATTTCTTGATAATCTGTCTTATTTTATGGATTACTTTCCGAATATTCCGATATAAACTGGAAATAAAGGAAGCCCTCAAACTGGAACAAATAGAGCATGCCAAATCAGAAGAACTTGCACAGGAAAAACTGAAGTTTTTCACGAATATCAGCCACGAGCTTTTAACGCCACTTTCTCTGATAACTTGTTCCGTTGAAGAATTAAGGTTAAAATATAATAACAAAGACAGTGTCTTCAATGTAATGAAAACCAATATACAACGGCTGAACCGTCTGCTAGAACAAATTCTGGAATTCAGAAAAGCCGAAAACGGAGGTCTTAAACTAACCGTATCATTTGGAGATATAGGATCCTTTATTACCAAGATATGCAATGATAATTTCCTGATTTTAGGAAAAAGTAAAAATATAGAACTTATCATTGAGAATCCGAAACCACACATTCCCGGATGGTTCGATAAAGATAAAGTAGACAAGATCATCTACAATCTTTTATCGAATGCATTCAAGTATAACAAAATAAACGGTAAAGTAAAAATCACACTTTCACCGGAAGGGGCTGTTTCTGACTTCGAATACAAACGACTGACCGTTACGGTTGGCAATACCGGTATTGGCATAAGTGAGAAACATATTCATTCGATATTCCAACGTTTTTATGAGATCAATTACAAAGATTCTGAAAAACGAGGCAATGGCATCGGCTTATCACTCACCAAAAGCCTGGTGGAATTGCATAACGGTACCATCCAGGTAACAAGCATTCCAAATGAATGGACCGAATTCTCATTTTCCATTCCTCTGGAAAAAACAGCTTACCGGGAAGAGCAGATAGAAGATAACAGCGGCATCCATTCTCCGGAGATCCTTCTGGACATTGCAACAACAGAATGTGCAGAGACAACCCAGCCCGAGAAATCGGAAGAAAGTCAGACTGATAAAAAACATTCAATCCTGGTCATCGAAGATAATGAAGAACTTTTACAGTCTATCCGGAATCTACTTGCGACACAATTTATTGTTTATACGACAACAAACGGTTCCGAGGGTATCGATATCGCGCAAAGTAAAAATCCAGGACTCATATTAAGTGATATTATGATGCCGGGTATGAACGGATTCGAAGTCTGTCGAACGATCAAACAGGAAATCAGCACTTCCCACATTCCTGTCGTACTTCTTTCTGCAAAAATATCAGATGAAGATAAACTGGAAGGATTCCAGGTCAGTGCGGATGCTTATATCACTAAACCATTTAACTTCCAGTTGTTGAAAGCTCAACTACTCAGTATTATAGAAAACAGGGAACTCACGGCACAGAAGTTCAAAAGCACGCCTCTTACCCAAAGTATCCAGGTTTCATTGACATCCATGGATGAGAAGATATTGAACCGGGCCATTGATGCTGTTGAAAAGAATATCGAAAATCCGGAGTTCGACCTACAGGCATTTACAGAAGAAATGAATATCTCAAACTCGATGCTGTACAGAAAATTGAAATCTCTGACCAATTTATCACCGAATGAATTCATCCGGAATATCCGGTTAAAAGCATCATGCAAATTATTACTCGAGCAAAAAGGCAATATCTCTGAAGTTGCTTACCGTGTAGGTTTCAACGATGCCAAATATTTCAGCAGATGTTTCAAAAAAGAATTTGACATGACCCCTATGGAATACATCGAACAAAATAAAACTAAAGAATCCTGAATCTTCAATGCCAATCCATATTCTGTTATTAATGACGGTAAGCTTCGAGTGCTTTCTTAACGGAACCGTATGTAAGCAACAGATTATGAGATTCATTGTAGCCGATTCCTAATTCTTCAGCTAGCATACGAACGCCCCGGTCAACCAGTTTCTGATTGCTCAGTTGCATATTGATCATCCGGTTTCCTTTTACACGTCCCAATTGGATCATTACGGAAGTTGATATCATATTCAGGATCATCTTTTGTCCTGTCCCCGATTTCATACGGGAACTTCCCGTCACAAACTCCGGTCCGACGATCATTTCAATGGCTATATCTGCTTCTGCTGCCATCGGAGAATCGGGATTACTGGAAATAGAAGCCGTCAGGATCCCATGTTCACGTGCTTTTCGCAAAGCACCAATCACATAAGGAGTTGTACCGGAAGCTGCGATCCCGATCACTATATCTTTAGAAGTAATCTGGTGTTCCTGCAATTCCTCCCATCCCCGGTTTACATCGTCCTCAGCATTCTCTACCGGATTGCGAAGCGCTTTCTCCCCCCCAGCTATCAGACCGATCACCAATGTGGGAGGCATTCCGAAAGTCGGAGGTATTTCGGAGGCGTCAAGTACTCCCAAACGTCCGCTGGTTCCTGCACCCAAATAAAAGATACGCCCTCCCTGTTTCATCCGGGGTACGATCTGCAATACCAGTTTTTCTATCTGGGGTATTGTTTTCTGAACAGCCGATGCAACCTTTTGGTCTTCCGTATTTATATCTTCCAACAACTCCCGGACTGATTTACATTCCAGGTTGTCATAGTATGAATCTTGCTCTGTTATTTTAGTAAATGCCATATTGGATATGTATTACGCACGATATTAAACAGATGCAAAACTAACAAAATTTATGACCGGAAACCTCATCAGCATCCACAAACATCGGATGAATCGTTTTCCGGTCATAAACCTACATTTTATTTACATATCTCTTTCAGCCATTGTAAACGGGCAGCATCCTGCTCTGGATAAGTCCAGTGCCCGGTTTCCAGATAAAGATGTAACTCCTTTGCGCCGGGAATAACATTATATGCAGAATACATAGACGTAGGAGGACAAGTGACATCATTATATCCCCAGCTATACCATCCCGGAGCATTGACACGACGGGCAAAATTAACTACGTCGAAATAAGCCAATGTCTCAACTTCATTCGGTCCGGGTTGTGCATTCCGGTAATAGTGAGGCCAGCCACCTGCACGGTTATGCAAATACCCCGCATAATCACATAAGGCCGGATATAAAGCTGCCAGGAATTTAATGCGGGGTTCTAATCCTGCAGTTACAATAGAGAGGGCACCACCCTGGCTTCCACCTGTCACACCTACCGTCGATCCGTCAAATTCAGGCAGGGAATAAATAAAGTCCACAGCTTTTACACAACCTAAATAAACCCGCTTATAATAATGAGCATCGCGGTCATTCTTATTGATCCCGGGATATCCGTTCAAAGCTCCTGATGCCAGATTATTATACACCTCCTGCGGCAGATTCACAGGAATACCATGAATACCTATCTCCAGGGTAATCACATCATCTCCCAGATTAATTCCGCCATACGGACGTATACCGGCCCCAGGAACCTGAAGTATAGCGGGATATTTCCCGTCTTTCTTCGGAACGACCAGTATTCCATACATTCTGGAACCATACCGCTCATTCTGAAAACTGATATGATACACATTTTGAGTAGAAGTACATCTTTCCGGCATTAATACCATTTTAGGATCCAACGGTATTTTACGGGCATCGGCGATCGCCTGGTTCCAGAAGCTGTCGAAATCTTTCGGATCTTCAGTTGTCGGCTGTATACGTTCTTCATCTACAGCCACAGTTGCCATTCCTTCATAATTACGGCCTTCCACTTTAGCGATCACTTTACAACGCAGAAATCCGGGTTCTTTCAGAGAAGCCTTCAATGTTGTCTTTCCGTTCTTCAACAGAACATCTTTTTCTGTCTTAACTGGGAAATATTCCGGTCCCAATTCATAATCGACAACTACATCTTCCAATAAATTTTCATTTCTGAAAACCTGGACAGTAAAAGTCACCTCCTCTTTTGCCTTATATTTCCAGTCAGTCCGGTCAGGCGAAACCACGACATCAATCAATTTACGGGCAGGCTGAGCCTCTACCCTTAACGAACTACCCCATAACAATGCGATGAGGAAGCAGAATGAGAATAACACTTTTTTCATGCAGACAATTTATTAAATATAAGATTACAAACGCAACAAATATAAAGACAATCAACCAAATATCAAAGGATACATCAGCCATGATAAGAAATCAATCCTTCCATCGGACTCCGGGCAACAGTCCCAATACGGATCCCCAGATCGAAAGCGATATCTTTTAATATATCCTGATAATACCAGGCTACCGAACCTACCAGATGAACCGGCAGATTAAAACAATCGTATTGTTTCACATTTCGGGTAAAAAATGCCAGAAAACTACGGGTTACCAGCTCCCAGATAGCCGGTTCATCCAAATGTTCCAATATAAAAGGAGAAAATCCTGCCAGAAAACGGTTGGGAAACGGCCGCCGGTACACACTATCCATAATCAATGCTGGAGTCAGTTCATATTGTGTAAGAAACAGGTCTTTAAGGTCTGGAGGTAACTGATCTTTTAATACATTCCCAATCAAGAGCTTGCCCAATACGGCACCACTTCCTTCATCTCCCAGGATAAAACCCAGGGGAGAGACATTCTTTACAACCTCTTTCCCATCATACTGGCAAGAGTTCGAACCAGTCCCCAGAATACAAGCTATCCCCGGTCCGCTACCGCATAATACACGTGCCGCCGCCAGTAAATCGCTGCCGACCTCAACGGGTGCAGACAAATACCGGTTGACAGAACGCCGGATCATTTCATTCTTTTCCGGGAAAGCACAACCCGCCCCGTAAAAATATACGGCGGAAGGCATAAGGTCTTTTAATGCTGGCAATAATCCGGTTTCTATCTCCTTTCCCATTTCCTCTTCGGTCTGAAAAAACGGATTCATACCCCGAGTCTGAAAACGGAGAACAGATTCTCCCTTCTCTACCATACACCAATCCGTCTTGGTTGAACCACTATCGGCTATCAGTATCATATTTTACTCTGTTACAAATTATTCTTTCTTTTTCTCTTTCCTGGCAAATGCCGGATCTATCTTCAGACAAGCTGTCACCGCCAGTGTGATCAGACAACATCCCATCACCCACCAGAAAAAAGTCACATATCCCAGTGTTTCCTGTAACCATCCGGCAATCATCCCGGGAAGCATCATGCCTAACGCCATAAAAGCCGTACATATCGCATAATGTGCTGTCTTATGTTCCCCTTCGGAATAATAGATCAGATAAAGCATATAAGCAGTAAACCCGAACCCATATCCGAACTGTTCGATAAAAACACAGACATTGATCGTGATCAGACTTTCCGGCAATGCAGTACTCAGGTAGATAAAAACCAGGTCAGGCAATGTGATCGCCAAAGCCATCGGCCACAGCCATTTCTTCAAACCTCCCTGTGAAGCAACAATGCCTCCGATAATTCCTCCCAGGGTCAGACCGATAATACCGATCGTCCCATAGACCAATCCTAATTCCGAGGTGGTCAATCCTAATCCTCCCACTTCCCTAGGATCGATCAGGAACGGTGTCACCAATTTTACCAGTTGTGCTTCGGGAAAACGGTACAGTAACATAAAAAGGATCGCTACTACAGCTTGCTTCTTCTTGAAAAAAGAAACAAATGTAGCCAGGAACTCTTTGAAAATAGTGGTAGCCGTCACTGTGACAGCTGCCTTATCAGAAGCTGGTACAGGCAATATATACTTATGATACAGACAAAAACCGATAAATAAACCAGCCATGATCAGGAAAGTGATCGACCATGCCAACGGGATCTTACCGGTAGCCACTTCAAGAGCCCCGGCCAGCATGACCAGCAACCCTTGACCTGCTATCGTCGCAATCCGGTAAAAGGTACTGCGTATCCCCACATAAAAAGCTTGTTCATGCGGATCAAGAGCCAGCATATAAAAACCGTCCGCTGCAATATCATGTGTAGCCGAACTAAAGGCTACCAGCCAGAAGATAGCCAGCGACAATTGAAAGGCATAGTCCATCGGCAACGTAAACGCAATCCCGGCAAGCCCTGCCCCGATCAGAAACTGCATTGTAATCACCCACCAGCGTTTCGTTTTCAATAAGTCGACGAAAGGACTCCAAAAAGGCTTAATAACCCACGGCAGGTAAAGCCAACTGGTATACAGGGCGATATCCGTATTACTGATTCCCATGCGTTTGTACATAATGACTGAGATCGTCATCACCGCCACATAAGGGAGTGCTTCCGCAAAATACAAGGTAGGTATCCAACTCCAGGGTGAGGTTCGTTTTGTATTCATAATGAGTATATTTTTGATTTTTGGATTAACCCGTTCATCTCTTCCTCCGAAATACAGACTTCAGACAAAATCCCCTGCAGATCTTCTACAGTCACCTTCAGATAGTCTTTTTCCAAAGGAGCAATAAAGATACCGGCCATCTCCACCGTTGCCGGACTTATTAATATTTTCGCATCCCCTTCGGCATGATAACAAGCAGGATGTAATCTCTTCCGGGGATACAGGCAAGTGATCCATTTACACGCCTCATGCCATGTAAGCAGGTTCATCATAGGTTCATATTCCCCGGGAAGGATTTCCAACAGGTCATACAAATGTTCGAAAAGGAATACTGCATCATCTTTTTCTTCTGCAACAAGAACAAACATCGGCTGCAAAAAATGCTTCAATGCATATAAAGTAGCTGATCGATAAGTCCGTACTTCTTCTTTTTTCGCCTGTAGCCAATTTTGTTCTACAGGTAAAAGCCCTTTATTCCCAGCCTGGAAATGCATATGATCAGGAGCAGAAGCCCCGCATTTAGGACCATTATAAAAGACAATAAAGTCACTCAATGCCTCAGCCAACAACAACATATCTCCATATCGTCCCTTGATCTGCTGCTTTTGATGGGATTGTATCGGAATGGTCAAGTGCTCTTTAAAAATCGGATATGGATTGATTATGATCTGATATTCTTCTCCGAAATCCACCCATTGCTGGTTTCCCGGACGATTTTTCTCACATAAGAAACAGGGACGTGCCGCTAATGACTGCTTATCTATCTTAGCTCCGGACGACCGGATACGTTCCGGGTTGAACTGGAGAGCCACCTCATACCCATTCACTTTCAAATTCCGGGTCTGCACCTTCTCCAATGCGGCATAATTTATACGTGCCAAATCCCAAAAGATAAGATGGTCTGACAATAACTTTCTGACTTGTTGGTTGATCGTATCCATTTCTGATCCTTAGACGTTTGAATTTACAATATATTGCCACGCATCCTCAACTCATTTGTACGCAAGCTATCCTTATAAGCATTATGCTCATTCATTTTACGGATATCCAGAGCTGCATCCGTATTATCTTCCCACCGGCGGCAGAGATAAAGAACATCGTAGATTCTTCCTATCCGGTAAGTACGCGAAATAGCCAGACCGATCGCATAATCCTCCCCATAACTGACATTTGGCATTTTCAATTCCCGGAGAAGAGGAGTATAAAAGGCACGGGGAGCTCCCAATCCATTAATACGTAAAGCATTGTTCCGTCCGTTCTCCGGAGTCCACTCTTTATGGTCAATAATACCCGGAGCAATTTCATTCATATTGAAATCCGTCATCATATAAGTCCCGATCACCATTGCACATTGTTCCTTATAGAAAGTATCAACAATTTTCTGCAAAGTATCAGAACCGCTATATACATCGTCACTATCCAGTTGTACACAGAATTTTCCACAATCCGGATGAGCTACAGCTTCATTCCAACAGCCTCCGATTTCCAGGTCATCCCGTTCCGGTATCAGGTGAATCAAACGTTCGTCCGCGATGTAACGACCTATTAACTCCGTAGTACCGTCCGTCGAATGGTTATCCACAATAATCAGATTAAACTTAAAGGATGTTTGTTGCATGAACACAGAACGTATCGCGTCTTCAATCGTACGGACACGGTTGCGTACCGGAATAATGACAGAAACTTCATAAGCAAAACCTTCCGGTTTAAAATGAACGATCGTGGGTTCTCCCTGCAACAAAGCTCCATAAAAATCCAATATGGTGTTACAGGCACTTTCCATTTCCAATTGAACCTCCCTGTTTTTAGGATCGACATAATCAAACTGCTTTTCGCCGCTTTTGCGATTATCCTCTTCTGTACAGGAGTATAAATATTCCCTGATATGGACAATCCCATAAGATGGGGAAGAGTGCAGACGGAAATGATAAAGTCCTGCATATTTGTAGTCAGGCAGCGAGTTGGAACGTTCAAAATATACTTTCAGAGCAGTATAAGTGATCAGCAACAACGGACCGAAATCAAAATCATCACGTAGACTTCCCGGCTGATAATCGATGAGAGGATGTTCCGTACGGATGCCGTTACCGATAGTATAATGATCGGCATATATTATGTTACACTTCTTTCCTTCCGAAGCCGCTATCATTCGTTCAAGTCCGTATTGTCCTAACTTCAATAAGCTGTATTTGGTATAAAATAATACATTACGTCCGTCGGCATGCTTATAAATTGCATGTAATGTTTGTGAACTTGTCAATGTATCGATAAGTAGGATTTCACAGCCCGTCAGTTTTTCAGCCTCAGGATTTGAGGTCATCAGGTATATTTTATTCACCCAACCGGTGCTTTTCAGTTCGTTAATAACCGGCATGACTTGTGTCGGAACAAAATAAGGCAAAAAGCAGTTTACAGTTTGCATGATATCATTCTTTTAAGATTCAGTCTGTAAACTTAAATAAAAACAGAGAATTTACAATAGTCTAAAGAATATATTGTTCACGAACTGCACGGGATTGATTGAAATAATCATCCAGTAACTGAATACCAAATTCGTCTATCATTTGACCCACCGAAATCGAATCATGCTCACTGGTGATCATCACAGCCCCTATACATCCGGGATCTGAGATAGAAACCTGATCGCCGTACTTTTTTTTCAAGGAGGTCAGTTTCTCCCAGTTATTATCGAGATGTACCAGTTTACGGTCGAGGTTGACTGTAGCCACAGCATAATTATAATAGTTTGTACTCGAAGCAACCACCTCTCCCAAGGGGTTACGTATCTCCGACGGAGCATTCAGAAAACCATAGGCGCAAACAAAATAAGCCTGACAAGAATAAGCCCACTTGCTTTGTTCCAAACCTCCGTGGTACATCGATGGGAACAAAATAATATCCGGTTTTTGACAGGCATACCGTTCCCTTAATTCATCAAAATTAAGGTCGAAACAGACAGCGCAGGCCACAGTCCCAAAATCACATAGCAGGAGTTCTGCTTTATCAGAAGGCATGATCTCATTCATTTCCTGGATGGTAGGAAAATTTTTATTATATGTGCCCGCCACTTTTCCATGTCGGTCGAGCAGTATACATGAATTCCACCAATTCCCGTTTTCTTCCCTTTTGGTTCCAAAAGCAATATAACAGTGATTATCTTTTGCAACCGAAGCCAGGAAATCTTTTACCTGGTCTTTTCTTACTTTATAATATTCAAACTGCTCAGCTGTAGTCAATCCGGAAGGACGATCACAGGCCTCTGTCAATAATATAAGGTCAGGACTATGTAGCAACACTTTCGATAACTGTCCGCGCCAATGATCTATCATCTGATCAACCATTTGCTGATAACTCATCCGGTTATTTACGGAAACCGCTGCCCCTCCACCTCCGATAGTGACTATTTTTACAGGATTCTTTGCCTGTGCCACCAAAGCTATCGCAAAAGCAGCTATAAAAATCAAATAAAAAGGATGTCTCATTTCATCTGGTTATTTATGTTCATCAATCACCGCAGGCGTACCATCTAAGGAAAACAGAATTTTCCAACCGGCAACGGACGCCCCCAGTCTACCATTTTCTTTAATCAATATTGCCTTATCGGATGTTATTTCCGGAGAACCGGCATCGTCGACAAACAACACATGCAAGAAATAATCTTTCATCTGCTTAGTTGCAGGTGATACTTCTAATCGCCAGGCACCCGTTTGTATCTGGGGCTTTGGCCAGCAATTTTTATTCAAAGGATAATTGACACCATTCACCCAGGCTTCTCTACTCTCTCCTCCTATCAGTTCCAACCTGGCATTTTCAGGATAAAGGGTAAAACTTGTCAATCTCCCCCCTCCGTTTTCTGCAACCAGACGATTTCCGGTTATTTCCGGTTTATGGACCGTATGGAGCAAGAAACGTTTTTCAAACTCCTCTCTGGTACTTTCCACACGGTCGAAAATTATAATTAAGGGACGAGATGTCGTATTTTCCCGCAGGTAAATGATCTCACGCTGTGCAAGACTGACCCTATTGGTATCATAAGCTTTGGTTGCATTCCCTACGGCATAAGTATATTTATCAGTCTCCCGGCACAATGTGATACCATCCAAATGGGCATGTCCGCCGGGCAGGATATCCGTCAGCTTAGTCGGTTCTTCTTCCCGGTAAGGCTGACCGCCGTCATTGGATACCGAACGACCGTATACCTTATATTCCTGCTCAGGATCAAATACAATGATGCCGTTATGGGCAATTGTACGGGTAAAATAATTACACCAATGCGTACTTCCGTATCCGCCGTTCTCACACCCTTCGTCATACATTCCCGAATCAATCGCCAGGGGTGACTTATAGTGGATCGTGAAAGTATTTTCATCCCGGTGATGATGATTCGCCGAATAAAAAGGGACAGAACGGAACTGAAGCAAAGTTGTCTCTTCATCCCAGCGGTCCCGTGCCATAACAATTCCAGCATTTCCAAAATCCCGGCTCAAAGGCAATGGCGTTGCTTTATCATCCGGTGCAACCGGCCTGACACCCTTATCAGCATACAAGATTCGAGCGAACGGGTCTTTAGTCGGTTTAGCCAGCCACGCTGCATACGGATTTTTATAAATTCCGGCAGAAATATACAGTAATTCCTGTTCATCCTGCAAGTCGGTATCAACCGAGTAGGCGTCACCCGTATTCGCAAACAAACCATCCCCCTGCCGTCCGTATATCCAAAAAAGAGGTATTTCTGCCTGCCAGGGAAAATACACACATTCATTTGTTGCACTAGACATGACGCTGTGCGTTCTTCCCGACAAATAGGGAGCACTGTAATTCCATCCCATATGATAGCCACCTTTCTCTGTGATCCATCCTTGCACAGGAAAATATCCCCGAACCCAGTGTTCACGTATCTCCAGTAATTTCCCTCTTAATTCCGGTTTATCCGTAACCAAGGCCAGCAATCCGGTCAGCAAAGAGAAATTACCCCAACGTGAATGTCCGCCAACATAATCCGCATAAGCCGAAAAATGCCAGTTCGTATCCAGATGTTCCAGTATTGCTTTTTCAATAGTCCGTTTCTCCCGGACAGTCAGAAAATGATACAACCAGTCATAGGCTACTGCCAGCGACATCAATCGCCCGCGGTATTCATCGTCATTTCCGACAGGACCGTCGTTCACCATCACCCGTACCCATTCTTTTACCCACCGGATGTAGTTTTCATCTTCCGTGACCACAGCTACAAATGCCATATTACGTCCGATATCCCAATGCTTGAGGTATCTTCCCCGCCCCAGCACCTCCGGAGAGAATTGTAAGGTTTGTTCTTTCAGATAAGACAACAATTCATTCCATTCCTGCCTGAAGTCACTACGAACACGTTCACGGATAACCGGTAAATCCGTATCGCGAAAATATAGCCTGGGATGTCCCGGATAAACTTTCACGAGGGAAGTATCCGAATGGATAATTACCGACGGTATCTCTTTCTGCCCGATCGTATACCCCCATTGCCCATACGTATCCGTAAAAGGGAAAACGGAAAGTAATCCTATCACCCCCTTTATTCCGGTTCTTATATATTGATGCATTTTATTCTTCATCTCTTATCTGAATTTAGAATTACTGTCCCCGGCTAGCCTTTAGTTTGAATCTGAACTGCCGGATAAAATAATCAAGTCCTGTAATATGGCTGGAAGGGAACCAGCAAAGCAGGAACAAAGCTGCCATTTCGATCAGATTCTTATTTACGATCCAATAACTTCCCTCTACATGAGCATTTACGCCCAGACTTGCAAACGGGGGATAAGCCAAATAATAGAATAATAGTAGTACGATCCCGAAAATCTTACAATATCTGGAACATATTCCCAGGAACAATCCCAGTCCCAAGAGAATTAGCCCCCATTCATTCATTAAATCCACACAGCGCTGTACGATTTCTGACCCGGTCATGCTTCTGAACAAAGGAGCGAACGGACCTGTCGTGTTTTGTAAATAAGCTTTAGCTGTCCAACCCGGAGTATAAAATTTGATCAATCCTTCATATAAAAAATGCCAGCCGATCAATACACGTAACAACGTAAGAGCCCATAGTTGGCCTGTTGAATATTTTATTTCTTTTCCCATGATATACCGATTGATAATTAGTTTATTCGATTATAACTTTCTCATTCACCTTATCCCAATGAACTGGTCGCCGGTGTTCATAAGCCAGGTTTGCCAGATTGAAAGTGACCGCCTCTTCGAACCCGACATCAATACCACAACTGGTAGTTCCGAATCCGCGAATAGCATCGATCCATTCTTTCAGATGCAGGAAAGTGGCATCGATAACTTTCCCATCGATATAAGTCGGACCATAACCGCTTTTCAGGTAAGTCTTAGCCGTTGCCGAAGATATTGCATCCACATCGGCACAAGGTTCGTAATAATACATAGGATCGTCTGAACTGATAGCATGCTCTTTGTATCGTTCCGAGTAAGTATCTTTATACATCATAATCGCATTATCTATATCCATTGTCACTTCCGAACCTAAAATATGAGATTGACGATAAATACCACTCTTCAGTGTACTGTCATATGTCATGGTAAGCCCCCTTTCCGGATAGGTAAAAATAGCGCTGAACAGATCCGGCATATCGCCATGTCCTTTATAATAATACTGCCCGCCTAATGCTACGACCGTATCCGGTATACCCAGTTCCAACACTTGGTTGACGCAATCATATTTATGGGTAAAGTCATTCCCTGTCACTCCGGTACCATATTCACTGTACCGTTGCCAGTTAAAATATCGCTTCGGATCAAACTCAACCCAGGGAGCTTTTCCCAGAAACTCCTTCCAGTTAATTGTATCCGGGCTACCCAAATGGTCAAACTCTCTTGTTCGTATCCAGGCACCATTCCGATCGTTTTTATTTGTATAGGTCTGTACCATTGAAACAACGCCCAAAGCCCCTTTCTTATATAACTCGTTAGCTATCTTAAAGCTCATCTGCTGACGGTTCTCATGCCCCAACTGGAAAATTACACCAGTCGATTTTATAGCTTCCCTTAACTCCAACGCTTCCTCGACAGTATGGGTCATCGGTTTTTCCAGATATACATGCTTTCCTGCTTTTGCTGCATCTATAGCGATCCGGGCATGTGTATGATCAGGAGTTGCAATGATTACTGCATCTATTTCGTCACTGGCTATCATTTCCCGGTAAGTAGGAAATATCCTGGCCGGTTTATGTTCCCTTTTATCACCTCCCCTGCGTACTTTATTCAACGAAATTTCATATCCTCTTTTCGCATGGGCATCAAACGTATCACATACACCGGCGAAATCGACATATAGGTCCTCCTCATCCAGTAAATCCTGAAGTCTTTTGGTATATTTTCCGTTTACTGTATTATCTTCTACATATTTCGAAGAAACAAACCCCAAAGAGTTCAACAACTGATCACCACGCCAGCCATTACCGATCACACCGAACCGGACAACATTATTATTATTTCCCGTAGGAGGCCTTAATTTATCTTCCGGAGCAGACAAATGGTCTATTTTCAAAGTAGAGAGATAATCGTTCTGTATCCTTTCCAGTTCTGTTGTTATATTTCCTTTCGCACCGACTGCAAAATAGCCTAAAAAGGGAACTGCAGCCATACCTTTCAAAAAATCTCTTCGATTAGTTTTCATGGTTTCATTCTGTTTTCAAAATTAAATAATCATTATTATTGGCAGTCCATAACAATCCCGGATGAACTATGTTCCGGTCTCTTTCCTACGAGACCGGACACATAGCTCGCCTCAATATATCAGCGCATCACCCTAATGGATCAACTATAAATTTCAGTTAGTTTGCCAACCTGGATTCTGTTTCAGATTCGGATTTAATACGATTTGAGATTCTGGTATCGGATTCAGATAGTCCCGTTTCAGATCAAATCCATATCCGTTAGGAAGCGATCCCTTGAACGGATCGAGATATCCCTTTTCATCTACCGGATAAAAATCCGTAAACTGATTCGCTTTAGCTCCCTTCGGTCTTTTCCCTACAATCAGCTCTTCAGCAGCAGCCCAACGGGCAATATCATCCCACCGGAAACCTTCGGAAGCCAGTTCCACACGTCGTTCTCTTCTGATCTCATTGATCACGGGAGAAAGAGAGGGAAAATCCCATTCCGGATCAGAGGAGATATCGGAAATGATCAGATTCGGCATCCCTACCCGGTCGCGGAGTTTTTTTATAGATATGTCAATATCATTCTGCGTAAGTTCACCAAGTTCCGCCTTCGCCTCGGCATAGTTCAATAAGACCTCGGCATAACGGTAAACGACAGAGGGAGTCTCTTCATAGTTCAGACTATGATATTCCACCCTCGGATCATATCCTTTGCGCAATACATACCCGGAAGGAGCATTAAACTTAGTATTTGTATTGACCTGGTCATATACGTCTTTCCAAAAAGCCGTATTCGTTTCATTGATCATCCAGGGAGCATCCGGAGTAAATATAGTTTGTTTAAACCGAGGATCACGATCCTGCATTTCATCCATCAAAGTATTATCTCCTTTATAAAAAGGACTTACTTTGATCGGTTTTCCGTCTTTACAAAGATACGCGTCCGCCAGATCTTTCGTTACTGATTTATCGTTAGGATATTCCAACTGGTAATTCTTATTATTATTGATATTTAAAGCCGTCGAGAACTTTTTCCACAATAAGACTTCCGGATTGGACGAATAATCCCGTTGAGCGAACAAATCATTATAATCCTTATCCGGATTCCCCGTCGAATAGATATCGAATAATCCGGAGTTCATAACCTGGCTTGCTGCTTCTACCGCTTTTCTCAGGTACTTCTCCGGATCGGATTCCTGTGCCTTGAAATCGTCGTTTGCATGATATTTCTCCCAGGTTCCTTCATACAGGGCCACCCTGGATTGAACAGCCAACGCCATCCATTTATTAATACGCGACACACCGTCGGTTTTCAGATCGGACATCAGGATAGCTGCTGAATCGAGATCCTGGATAATACGATCGGCAACCTGATTGCGGGGTGTACGAGGTTCATATAATTCAGGGGAATCCGTATTCAGTGTCTTTGTTACGACCGGAACATCTCCGAATGTCTGCAATAACTGATAATAAATCAATGCCCGGAAAAAATAAGCCTCTCCCACATACTGTTTATAGCTATTGAAATCGCTTTCACATTTATGGTAATTATCGAAAAAATAATTCACAGATCTTACTTCCGAGAAATCCCAACGGACACGTCCTTCATAACCGACCGTACGGCTACCCATCAAACGGGGATCTATCAGGCTACCGATGATCATATTGTCACTATTGAAATCATCACCTCCTCCCCGGTACTTGGTACCTAATACCGGTCCATAATAAACAGGTAATAATGCATTCGTATAAAACTGGTTCACATAAATCTGCATATCCGACGGCTGTTTGAAAAAATCGGCGGAAGAGACCTCATCCAGCGGATGTTTTTCCAACAGATCATCATTACATGCCATAAAAGCCAACGCTACCAGCAATGAGAAAAATATAATTGTCAATTTATTCTGTTTCATAACTCTGTAGATTTAAAAGGTTAGATTAATCCCGAATGAATAGTTTCTCGATATCGGATAAATAGCCCCTGCATTTTCTTTATTTCCTCCTCCTAAAGTCGGATCGGAAGCGACTGTTGTCTCCGGTTCCAAAGAATCAGGCAATTTTGTTATTGTCAGCAAATTTTCTCCGGATACATAGATACGTATTCGCTGTAAAAACAGCTTTCTTGAAATATGTTTCGGGACCGTATAACCCAATTGAAGATTTTTCAGGCGCAAATAACTGGCATTAAGCACGTATCTCGACTGAGGCAGGCGATTCTTCTCCAGCTCATAAGTGAAATAAGGCTTCGGAAAATAAGCATTGGTATTAGGCCCCAATGCACTCTGTTCGTCAGCCGGACGCCAATAGTCCAAGGCCGGACTATTGCTGAACAAGGCAGATTCCGATCCGGGTGTTCCACCTATTACAACTCCGAAAAATCGGTTCAAACTGGCATTAGCCAGATAATCCCGTTTTCCAATTCCCTGCCAGAACATATTGAAATCAAAATTCTTCCATGTCAAACCGGCTGTAATACCGTAATTAAAACGGGGCGTATGGTTACCGATCACCTTCAGGTCCCCATGATCATCCAGTGTTCTTGCACCGTCATCCAGAATATTATTACCGTCCAGGTCTTTATATTTCATATCACCAGGTCCCCAGGTATTATAATATTTAGACTGGTCGGGCATAGCTTCGCCTTCCGATTGTATAATGCCGTCTGTGACAAATCCCCAGATCTCTCCCACCTTTTTACCTTCATACCAGTCATCGATACGTCCGCTGTCATTTTTGTATTTAAGGATTGTTGAACGGCTATCACCTAAACTGAAAGCGACATTGTAAGACAGGTCCGAAGTGATATGATCGCGCCAGCTTACAGTCAATTCAAAACCTTTGGTAGACAACTTGGCATTATTACTGTAGGGAATACTCGTTCCCAATACGGCAGGAACACTTTCCGCCGGCCCGAACATATCGCTGGTAACCCTGTTGTACCAGTCAAAGACTACTCCGAGACGGTTATTCAGAAAGTTCACATCTGCACCGAGATTCAACGTGGTCACAGTTTCCCAGGTCAAGTCGCTCGGAACAATGCCGGGAACCGTCGCATATATAGGCAACGAATTACCGATAATATGAGGCAAATCCCTATTTACAGGCACAGTGGAAAGATACAGATAGTTGGCTACATTCTGGTTTCCTAAAGAGCCGTATGAGCCACGCAGTTTCAGAGAATTCACATAAGGTTCCACCGGTTTCCAGAAATCTTCTTTCGATATATTATATCCGACTGAAACAGATGGAAAAAAGCCCCATCTCGAATTCTTCGCAAAACGGGAAGAACCATTATAACGTGCACTGAATTCAAACAGATATTTTTCCTTGTAGTTATAATTAACACGTCCGAAATAACCTTCTGTCGCCCAATGAGTGATCTCATCCGATAAAGTCACATTACCCAATGCCGTATTGATCGAAGGAACCTCTTCCGTGATCAACTGCATCTTTGAACCGTACAGACCACGGAAATAACTTGTCTCTCTTTCATATCCGAGCAACACTTTGAAATTATGATCTTTCCATGTTTTCTCATACGAAGTGATTCCGTTAACAAGTGTATAATATGAATAAGCCAGTTGTTCTACAGAACCGCTTTCCGGAGCACCGATATTACCGATCGAACCGTTCGGATTCTGAACTTGTACAGGTTTGGGATTCTGTATATTGGAACTGCCTCCATAATTATAATTATATGAAATGCTGGTCTTCCATCCCGTTACCGGTTCGATCTCACCACGCAGTGTTAGTCCCAGATCGTGATTTTCCTTGCGTTCACGTCCGTTACTCTGCAAAGCACGGACCAATGGGTTACTGATCGTACCATCTTCATTATACATAGGCATCAACGGCCCGAAAGACAAGAAAGAGCGTAAAATATATCCCTGAGATTGTCCTACAATACCTAACGGACGGTCTATCTCAGAACGGGAATATTTGGAACTGAAGTCAAATCTCAGCCATTTCTTGATTTCCGAAGTGACATTGGCCATCACGTTATAACGCTGATATTTATCATCGCCCCATTTATATAAACCACCCTGATCCAGATATCCGGCAGAAACATAGTATTGCGTTTTCTCTCCTCCACCTTCTATATTGATATTATGCTTTTGCGAGAAAGCCGATTTCTTATAATACATCGAGGGCCAGTCGTAATTCGCATTACCTTCCCATCTTCCTCTCCAGATGCTGGCAGGCGGACTGTCCAGGTTATACTCCGGCTTGTACGTTCCGGCCATATAATCTTTTACACGCTGTACCTGTGCATCCGGGTAGATAGGAGCCAATCCTGAGTTTGCCTGTATCTGGTTATAAGCTGTCACCCAGGTCAATGCATCCACGAAATGAGGAATATTCAACGGAGAAGCAAAAGACAGATTGTTATTATACTGTATATGCATTTCCTGATTCTTTTTTCCTTTCTTAGTCGTTACCAATATAACCCCGAAAGGAGCTCTTGAACCATATATCGCTGAAGCTGAAGCATCCTTCAGAACCGATATACTTTCAATTGACTCTGGATCGACCATATCGATATTCGTTTCCACACCGTCGACCAGAACCAACGGAGACTGATTCCCCGCCAGAGAACCGGTACCACGTATATTCCAGGTTCGTGCAGCACCGGGTTCACCTCCCAGGCTATTCATACTGATATTCAGGTTAGGCGAAGCTCCCTGTATCAACTGGGACATGGTAGGAGCCGAACGGTTTGCCAACACTTCTTCGGTAATCACATCGACAGAGCCGGTTAAATTCACCTTTTTCTGTGTACCATAGCCGACAACTACTACTTCATCCAGACTTTTGGAATCTTCCTGCAGCATAATGTTTAACTGGTTGTTACCTTTTATAGGGATTTCCTGCGTAATATAACCGATATAAGAAACCAGTAAAACAGCATTATCCTGAACCGCCAATGCAAATTTTCCATCCAGATCGGTGACGGTGCCATTGGTAGTACCCTTTTCCACCACATTGGCTCCGATAACCGGTAGCTTATGCTCATCCAATACAAGTCCCGTTATATGTTTTTTTTCCACAACTGCTTGAGCGACCAGGACTTCTGGATCCTGTTTCCTTTTATAAAAAATGATCTGACGGTCTACAATTTTATAATCAGCGCCGGATCCTTTCAGTAAGTTATCCAGGATCTCATCGATAGAGCCGTGAGACTTTTCCACATGGACTTTTTTAGACAAGTCGATTGCATTGTCATTATAAAAGAATATAAATTCGGTTTTTCCTTCGATTTCGCTGAATACTTCTTGCAGGGTTTTATTTCCTGAAGATAGATAGATTTCTGTAACCTGGGCATACGTTGCTTCATTCGCCCACCCATATGTTACAAACAGCAAGAGTAACAAAGTAATTCTCATAATATGAAGTACTTTCCGAAATTCTTTATAAGAATTCCGGGGATTTGTGATTAATTTCATACCTTTGTATATGTTTTTAGATTAAAAAATGTTTTTAGTAAAGCTTTTTTAATTAGAACCTAGCCGGAAAGTAGGACCAGTACTTTCCGGTTTTCTTTTTATGTCTCTTCTATCCCATGGTATTCCGTTTTTTATTGTTTAACACTAATCTTTATGACATCACCCTCTTTTTCATATACTATCGGCGCCGTGATAGATATGATCCGGAAAGTCTCCCTGATATCCGACTTGAGATCCAGTTTTCCGCTTACCGTCACTTTACTAACCTCGGCAGGATCAAAAGTCAGGACTACATTATAATATCGTTCTATTTTCTTCAGGACATCTGTCAGCGATTCATTACGAAAGATCAGGAAACCGTCTTTCCAACAGATATATTCATATATATCCGCATCCTCAACCTTAGTTGCAAACGTATTCTTCTCTAAAGTATACAGCTGATTAGGCTTCATGGTTGTCACATTCTTTTTATTTGTGACTTTAACCGCTACAGAACCTGTAGCCAATGCAACAAACTGTTGTTTGTCATTTTTATAGGCAGATACATTAAAAGATGTCCCCAGCACATTCACTTCCATCATATCGGTTTTTACCACAAACGGATGTTTTTCATTACGCGCCACCTCCAGATATATTTCGCCTTCTACATATATCTCCCGTTTTTCAGAGGCAAAAACTGCCGGATAAACCAGTTTTGTCCCTGAATTAGCCCAGATACTGGAACCATCGCTCAATGTTACACGGGTCGTCTTCCCATGTGGGACGATCAGTTGGTTGTATTCCCGGGCTGACGATTCCGGCAGATCTATCTGTTTCTGATTCACACGCATATTCCCTTGTTCGTCATGGGATACCTGTACATCTTTGTCTTCAAACTCTATTTTATCCTTATCTCCCAAGATCACCATTACATTTTCCGAAGCTTCATCCGGCAATCGAGTATTGGAAAGAATACTGCCATAATCGACTTCTTCCTGAGAAGATGAATTTGTATATATATAATATGTAGCAGTAAACAATATGGCAACAACAGCAGCATAACGCAGGAACATGGAAAAGGAAACAGACACACGTCGCGGACGGTGAATGGCAGATTCTATTTTTGCCCATAATTCCGTTCGAGCCTCTGAAGAAAGCCCCTCATCAACTACCCTGATCTTCCGTTTCAATAATCGGAGATCTTCTTCCGAACATTTTTTATTTTCTTCTGAGTTATTCATCCTGCAATATGTCTGTTATGTATTCATTAGGGAAACGAAAATGGGTCGCGTTTTGTACTCACTCAAAAGAGAAAAAATAAGAAATAATTTAAGCTATCAGTTCAATGAGCTTAAAAACAACACTATAAGTGCATCTATATTCAGACAATTCCGAATTTTTTCCATAGCCCTGTGAACGATGTTACGGGCTGACTGATTATTTATACCCAGCAACTGGGATATTTCTTCATACGACATATCAGCCTGAAAACGTAAATAGATCGCTTCTTTCTGACGGTCGGACAACAGGCAGAGAACTTCTTCAAACCTGGCTTTTATATTTTCATCCGGTTCTTCTTCGTCCTCCTGGTTAAATGCAAATTGTACATGAAATGGCAATTCTTCCGGCGAAATATAGACCATCCGCTGGTTATGGCGGATCATATCGATCAATAAATTTTTCAATGAACTGAACAGGTAAAACAGCGGGTTGGTTAAAGCCGGCAGTTGTTGCCGGTTCTCATACAATTTAATGAATAGTTCCTGGATACAATCTTTCACCAGTTCCTCATCACTGACGAACTTTGTTCCGTATCTGTACAATTTATCTGATGTCAACTCAAAGAGCGCAGAAAAAGCACTCTCTTCCCCATTCCGGAAAAGCTCCCAAAGTGTAGTTTCATTTTTGAGGTCTTGTGAGTTTCGGACCATATATAACAAATCTATTAATACGAACTATAAACACAGAATAATATTCTTATCTCATATCTCTAAGACAAAGATAAGAAAAGTATTGATAAATCCATTTTATATACAAAAAACTGCGCAGCCCCCTTCCGGAAACTGCGCAGCATCTATTGAATAAACTATACCGTATTATTCTTCTCCTATCAGGATTTCCAGGATCTGAACAGCAGCCTTAGCCACTGAAGTACCCGGACCGAAGATAGCAGCAACACCTGCTTTATACAGGAAGTCATAATCCTGTGCAGGAATTACACCACCGGCAATAACGATGATGTCCTCGCGGCCTAAATTCTTCAGTTCTTCAATTACCTGCGGGATCAATGTCTTGTGTCCGGCAGCCAGAGAAGAAACACCCATAACGTGAACATCGTTTTCAACAGCCTGACGGGCAGCTTCTGCCGGAGTCTGGAACAATGGTCCCATATCCACGTCGAAACCACAGTCTGCATAACCAGTTGCAACAACTTTAGCACCACGGTCGTGTCCGTCCTGACCCATCTTAGCGATCATGATACGAGGCTGACGACCTTCTTTTTTTGCAAACTTTTCTGTCAGCTCGCAAGCCCTGATAAAGTCTGCGTCTTTCTTTGTTTCTGATGAATACACGCCTGAAATAGTTCTGATGATTGCTTTATAACGCCCTACAACAACTTCGCAGGCATCCGAGATCTCTCCCAAGGATGCACGCAGGCCGGCAGCCTTAACAGCCAGTTCCAGCAAGTTGCCTTTCTTAGTTTTTACACATTCAGTGATATCGGCCAATGCCTGCTGAACAGCTGCCTCATCGCGGTTTTCACGCAATACCTTAAGTGCTGCTACCTGTTCGTTACGAACGGCTGTATTGTCGATTTCAAGGATATCGATCGGATCTTCTTTCGGCAGACGGTATTTGTTAACACCGACGATTGTCTGAACGCCAGAGTCGATACGAGCCTGAGTACGAGCTGCAGCTTCTTCGATACGCATCTTCGGAAGACCAGTTTCGATAGCTTTTGCCATACCGCCCATACTTTCGATTTCCTGGATCAAAGCCCAACCTTTGTGTACCAGTTCATTTGTCAAAGACTCTACATAATAGGAACCTGCCCATGGGTCGATTTCCTTACAGATCTTCGTTTCTTCCTGGATATAAATCTGGGTGTTACGAGCGATACGTGCAGAGAAGTCTGTCGGCAATGCGATAGCTTCGTCCAGCGCGTTGGTGTGCAGAGACTGTGTATGTCCCAGTGCAGCAGCCATAGCCTCGATACAAGTACGACCTACGTTGTTGAACGGATCTTGTTCCGTCAACGACCATCCTGAAGTCTGGCAGTGAGTACGCAATGCCAGTGATTTCGGGTTCTTGGCGCCAAAGCTCTTCACAATCTTCGCCCACAACATACGTGCAGCACGCATCTTGGCGATTTCCATAAAGTGGTTCACACCGATAGCCCAGAAGAATGACAGACGCGGAGCGAATGCATCCACATCGATACCTGCGTTCACACCGGCACGAAGATATTCCATACCGTCACACAGTGTATAAGCCATTTCAATATCTGCTGTAGCACCGGCTTCCTGCATATGGTAACCGGAGATAGAGATAGAATTGAATTTCGGCATCTTCTGTGATGTATATTCGAAGATATCTGCAATGATCTTCATAGAGAATTCAGGCGGATAAATATAGGTATTACGCACCATGAACTCTTTCAGGATATCGTTCTGAATCGTACCGGCCATTTCTTCCAACTTAGCGCCCTGTTCCAGACCTGCGTTGATGTAGAATGCCAATACTGGAAGAACACCACCGTTCATGGTCATGGAAACAGACATCTTGTTCAAAGGAATACCAGCGAACAGAACTTTCATGTTTTCCAGTGAACAGATGGAAACACCAGCTTTACCTACGTCACCGACTACACGTTCGTTGTCGGCATCGTATCCGCGGTGTGTCGGAAGGTCGAATGCAACAGACAGACCTTTCTGACCGGAAGCCAGGTTACGACGATAGAATGCATTTGATTCTTCTGCTGTAGAGAAACCGGCATACTGACGGATCGTCCAGGGACGCATAGCATACATACCGCTATACGGGCCACGCAGATAAGGAGGCAAACCGGAAGCATAGTGCAGATGCTCCATACCTTCCAGGTCATCTTTCGTATAAACAGGTTTCACCTCGATATGCTCAGGTGTTTTCCAATCGGCTTCAATGCCATTGGCTTTTGCCCATTCGGCAGCATTGGTAGCTGCAAAACCGGCATTCTTGATATCTATGTTTTTAAAATTTGGTCTCATAATTGTTTCTACTTAAGCGATTCCTAATTTTGCGTTGAAAGCCTTCAATGTTTCAAGTACGTTGCTCTTTACATTGATAAATTGATCGATACCCTGAGCTTTCAGGTCTTCCATACATTCAGGAGCACCGGCTACAACGAACTCAGCACGTCCGGCCAATGCTTTGTAAGCAGCAGGAGCGAATTCTGCATATTCGTCATCACTAGAACAAAGAACAACGATCTGAGCACCAGCTTTCATGGCAGCATCAACACCGGCTTCCACTGTTTCGAAACCTAAGTTATCAATTACCTTGTATCCTGCACAAGCAAAGAAGTTACTTGAGAACTGTGAACGGGCAATACGCATAGACAGGTTACCGATAGTCAACATAAACACTTTCGGAGTTTTACCGCTATTTTCCGTAGCCAGACGCAATGCTTCAAATTCAGATGCACCACGAGAGAAATCAAGAGGAGTAACCGTTGATTCACCACAAGAGTGACCACCGCCACAACAGCAGGATGCTGTTTCTTTGATCTTACCGGCAGCTACTTCTGTGAAGTTCGGGAACTGGTTAGAACCCAGCAGGATTTCGCGACGGGTAGCAACCGCTTTCTTACGGGCTACGTTAGAAGCATTTACTGCATTCTGTATGTTACCGTTAGCCACTTCAGCACCGAAACCGCCTTTGTCTTCTACTTCCAGGAACAGTTTCCAGGCAACGTCAGCCAACGAGTTAGTCAGTACTTCTACATAATAAGAACCGGCAGAAGGATCGACCACCTTATCCAGGTGACATTCTTCTTTCAGTAACAATTGCTGGTTGCGTGCAATACGTTCTGAGAAATCATCCGGAGTCTGATAAGTCTTATCGAACGGACGAACAGTGATAGAATCGACACCGGCCAAAGCAGCAGACATCGCTTCAGTCTGAGAACGCAACAGGTTTACGTGAGCATCGTAAACAGTCATGTTCCATTCGGAAGTCTGAGCATGTGCATTCATCTTGCAAGCACAGTTACATGCAGGATTGTAAGCAGCAACGATCTCGGCCCACAACCAACGGGCAGCACGGAACTTTGCTATTTCCATGAAATAGTTAGAGCTGATACCCAGATTGAATTTGATCTTCTTGGCAACTTCGTCTGCACTGAAACCGGCTTCAGTCAGTTTAGCCATCAGTTCGTTACCCCAAGCCAATGAATAACCCAGTTCCTGAGTGATATAAGCACCGGCATTGTTGAAGTAGAAACCGTTTACAGCTAATACTTTATAACCAGGTAAAGCCTGTCCTGCTTTGAGCACAGCAGATGCAGCTTCCACCCAATTTCCATTTTCTTTACCTTTTACCAAAGGTTTCTTGAAAGGATCGTAGTTGACAGAACCGAAACATTTGTTCAGGTCTACGTCTTTTCCTTTCAGACAGTATTCCAGGATGCCGATCAACTTTTCAGCCTTGCAGTTGCAAGTGTTGAAGTTCAGTTCTACAGCTTCCGGACAGATACCATCCAGTAATGTTGCAATATTTTCGGCATTCACTTCATCACCTTTGATGATGAAACCGAGTGAAGTAATACCTTTGTTCAGAATGTCAAGCGCTTTTTCGTTGGCTTCTTTGAAACAAGTTACTTCGATGTTCTGGCGTACCTTCCAATCGTTATCCTTCTTTGTTCCGCGAACATAAGGGAATTCACCGGGAAGAGACTCGGTAGTCTTCAAACCTTCGATGTCTTCTGCACGATAGAAAGGATTTACATTAAATCCTTCGCCTGTCTTCCAAACAAGCTTTTTCTCAAACGGGGCACCTTTCAGGTCAGCCGTAATCTTCGCCATCCATTCTTCAGTAGAGACCGGAGCGAATTCTGAGAAAAGTTTTTCTTTTAGTTCTGCCATAATATTAGTTATTTTAATACTGGTATTAGTAATTGTTCAATAGTATATTGTTCAATAACAGGGGGCAAAGGTAGAATAAATAAACAGGAAGAACAATGAAAAATAAACGAAATTGCTTTTCCTTTTAACGCCTTTTAGTGGTATAAGGACGATTATTGTATCATTCTGACAGGGCATGATAAAATTCTTTTCATTTTTTCCGCATAAAGAGAACATCGAAAAGAAATAATCATTAATTTCGCAGCGTCAAACAATGAAAACTAAGACACGAAACGGTGCATTCGTCTAGTGGCCTAGGACGCCGCCCTCTCACGGCGGAAACTCGGGTTCGATCCCCGGACGCACTACTAAAAGCCTGCTGAATGACTTCGGCAGGCTTTTTTTCAAGGTATTCGGCAAACATTTACATTGTAAAGGATTTTTATTTCCATCGCAGTGGAACTTTTCCCCAAATATCCAAAAAAGATGGGGAATAATCAAACAAAAGCAAGTTTGCAGCCTATGCTCCTAAATAATATTAAACAAAAAAAGCGGCCTCTAAAGGGCCGCTTTTACTTTTGCTATAATTCGGATTAATATCTTCTTCCGCCACCGTTGTTACCATAGCCTCCGCGATTACCGCCACCGTAGCCACCGCCACGATTGCCACCACCGAAACCACCGCCACGGTTACCACCACCGAAACCACCACGGCTTCCGCCACGGTCTTCTCTCGGACGTGCTTCTGTTACGTTGATTACTTTTTCATCATAAGTAGCCTGGTTTAATTCTTCGATAGCCTTCCGGCCCATTTCGTCATCCTTTAATTCTACAAAACCGAATCCTCTTGAACGGCCTGTTTCTCTGTCTGTGATAACTCTAGCAGAAAGGATTTCACCATAATCTGCGAATAAATCGTTTAAGTCAGCGTCTGTGACGTTGTAACTCAAATTTGAAATGTAAAGATTCATTTATAAAAACTTATTTAGTTAATTGTTTATTGAGGATGAATAGAATAATAGTTGAATGAATATACTTTACAAATCTAAATTGCGAGTAAAACTTCAAATACAAGTTTAAATCAATCTCAATATACTGCAAATGTAAGATTTAATTTGAAACTATGATACTTTATGGCAATCTTTTTCTAACAAATCTTTTTCCCAAAACTCTTGTAAACAAACAATGATCATTTTTAAGGCCTTGTATCTACAAAGGCTCGATTTAGAAAAAAAATCTTTTGCCGGAAGCTCCTTTTTATAAAACACACTAAAATAACAGGCGGAATATATCATTTCCGCTTTTATTTCAGTTTTAATGTCATACCATAAACATAAAAGAGAGTTTGTCATGACGAAAGGAACAATTGGATTAAACGCAGGTACCATCTGGAATCTGTTGCTGGATGGTGGATGTTGGAGTTTTGAGGAGTTGAAGAAAGCAACTTCTTTGTGTGAAGCTGATTTATGGTCTGCAATCGGTTGGCTAGCCCGCGAAAACAAGATTCAGATCAAAAGTGCCAGTAGCCAGATCGCTTTTTGTCCGGGGATGAATTTCAATTATTAAAAGATGCCCTTTGATAAAAATAAAAAGCGACCTTTTCCAGATCGCTTTTTTTATTGTTTAACGGAATAATGAATTCACCACCAGACTGTCACCGTCATTCGGTGCGGGTTCCAGATCCAGCAACCGGGAAATGATCAAATATAAATTGACATTAGCCATTACCGGCAATTCCACATTCTTTTTAAAAGACGGACCTGCCGCATAAAAGATAGCCTCCATCTCAGGTGCGAAATTATCATAGCCGTGAGTTGCTCCCGGATAAGGATAAGATTTTTCACGAAAATGCAGATAGGTCCCTATATGGGGAAGTACGACCAGGTCACCTATCCGGGGATTACTCCCATAGACGTATTCTGCCGGTATTTCGTTTTTCTTCCAGACCGTAACATTCGGGACTTTTTTTAGAATATTATAAGCTGTCTCCGTATAACTTTTCTTCGGATAGAGCAAAGTCGGGACACCGTCAAAAATATAATCGAAACTATCGCGGGGCAAATAATCGTTCAGATTGACATATTTCTCCGGCGTATAGGTTGCCATCCCATGATCGGAAAGGACTATAAAATCGATTTTATCAAAAACATCCAGTTTACGGGCTTCATTAAAGAAATGATTCAAGACCCGGTCCAGTTCTTCTACTTTATGCAAGGTTGCCGAAGAATCCGGTGTACAGATATGCCCGATCCCATCGGGTTCCTCTATATACCACATAACCAGGTGAGGACGTATATCTTCCGGCAAACGTAACCACGCTACCACAGAGTCGGCACGGTCCGAATAAGGAACATGCTTATCAAAAGGCTTCCAGATAGAAGGCTGACGTCCCTGAATCGAATACTCGCTGCCCACCCAGAAAAAAGAAGCCGCATGCACACCTTGCTTCTCTGCCGTATTCCAGATCGGTTCACCTCCGTAAAAGCCCGGTGTCGGATCTGCCATGCGATAAATACTATCCAAGTCGGGAGCATAGAAGAAATTATTGATCAGACCATGATGGTCCGGATGCAAGCCGGTCGCCATACTGTAATGGTTAGGGAAAGTAACGCTGGGAAACGAGGGACGAAAAGCGGCACGTATCCCGACTTTCGCCAGAGAATCCAATGTCGGAGTATAAGCACGGTCGGGATAATCGGAACGGAAACCATCCATAGAAAGGACCACGACGTAACGGTCATTATGTTTTGACGAAGAACAACCGGAAAAAGTAATGCCGGCCAGAATCACGCATCCTAAAAGCAAACTTATATATCTTTTCATAATCATATCACCTCAAAAAGAAAGAGGTTCACAAAGATAGTGAACCTCTTCCGATTATTTAATTCAAATCATAAAATACGCGTTAGAAAATATAACGTAAACCTATCTGAGCCTGCCAGCGTGAAGTTATAGCCGTATTCGTATACATATCACCCGGATCACGGAACTGATAAGTAAACTGACCATCTTTACCTGCAAAAGCAGCTACAGGAGTCAGATCATAACCTGTGGAAGTCTGATGATATAATCCCCATTTCTTATTGAACAAATTCCCAACATTCAATATATCAAAATTAACTTGCAATGTATGTCTTCTACCAGCCACATTCATAAAGAAATTTTGTGCAATATGGAAATCAAAATGATGCTCGAACGGCATTACCAATTGATTACGCTTAATATGATCTCCCTTTGTATCCCTGATATCTTTATTTCCTTCAATCCATTTGACAAAAGCATCTTTTTGCTCTGCCGCGGTAAAAGTGACCTTTCCGTTAGATACAATATCCGTAAAGAGCATTTTCTCACGCTCTGCGTCTGTCGGTATATATAACAAGTCATTCCCATAACCGTCACCATTTATATCATTGGAATAAAGCAGAGAATAGCGACCGCCGGTTTGCCCATTATAAAACAGACTTACTGTAGTAGCAAAATGTCCGGCATATTCTTTTGTATAAGAAACCGAAGCGACTATACGGTTACGCACATCAAACATAGACCAACTTAACTCGGGGGCAACATCTCCTCCATAAACAGGATTATATTTCCAACCTGAATATGCCTGTGAAGAATTTCCATCTGTTAAAGATTTTGCCTGTCCGTAAGAATATGCAACCATCGCATTTAAACCGAAATCAAAAGGCTTTTCAACCTTGGCTGTTATATTATACGTATATCCTTTATTCGTATTAGTCAGATACATAATTTGTGTAAAATTGGCATCGACTTGTTTGTAGGTGGGACGATTATCTCCTCCATTATTCAAACTACCGGTATGTTGATAATTGATATTTTCATATAAAATATTATTTAAGGTTTTTGAATACAAACCTTCTAAACTAACACGGATATCATAAGGTAATGTATGTTCCACAGCTAAATTGGTACGAAAAACAGATGGATATTTGAAATCTTTATCGACAACATTTACTTCCGATGTGCCCGGCGATTCGTATTGTTTGGACGGATCAATATTGAAATGGAAACCATCAGGTTTGATTTGAGGCATATTTCTGAAATTAAAAGAAGTACGGCTTACTTCAATACCGGTATTTGTAAAGCTATTTGATATCCAAACGAAAGGAATACGTCCGGTAAAAATACCGATTCCTCCACGAACCAAAGTCCTGCGGTCTTCATCCGGGTTCCAGCGAAAACCCACGCGAGGCGACCACAACACCTTAGTGGAAGGCAGCTGGTTAGTTGCCACTTTGTATTGCTTCGCTATGTCTGAATTATTAAATGCTTCATTTGCCAGCGGTTTATCGAAAAACAAAGGGATATCCATTCGCACTCCATAAGTCAATCTCAATAAATTCGTTACATTCCATTCATCCTGTACATAAAAGCCTAATTGCGCGGCACCAAATTCTGGAGCCCATCGGTCAGTCCCGGTTATTTCCGTACGTGCAACCGAATAATCATAATATTTGGGAGCGACTTCATTTGCTGTCCCCACCGAGAGGAAATCGTCCAATGAGCTATAAGTATAGGAACCATAATTGTTTGCCAGATATAAATTGCTCATTTTAAAAAATTCATTATATGTTCCCACTGTGATCGCATGGTTTCCCACCATTTTAGTCAGGTTATCCGTCAACGTAAAAATATCCTGATTCAAAGCATTCGCCATTGAAAATCTCTCCGTCCCAAATTCCAGTGATGTATTACCGGACAATTGTTCAATCTTAACATAAGGCATAGCCTGTCCTAACGGATCACGATTATCCCTGACACGGGTCCATCCCATACGTAACTCATTCGCCAACAAAGGATTTATTTGCGTATTCAATTCCGCAACAATTGAATGAGTGGAATTCTTCATATAATAACCATTATCATTCAGACGAGCAGCGGCTGGTTTGTTTGAAAAATTCATACTGCGTGCATCAAGCAAGCTATACCGGAGGGTAAATTTATTTTTATCATTTGCATTCCAGTCGATACGTGCCAGGAATTTATTCGAATAAGTATCCACATCCAACGGGCCATAACCACCACCGTTATAACCGCCTGTTAATTGAGATATCTTATCAATAATCAGACCCACTTCGTTTTTATCTAATTTGGAACTTTCAGTCCCAATGTTGTTAGTTGTAGGATAAACCTCCTTTACCCGTTCAAAGTTTGTAAAAAAGAATAATTTATTTTTGATGATCGGACCACCTAAAGTTACTCCGTATGTCTCAGACGACTGATCATCCAGGCGTGTACGTTCCTTTGCATTTCCTGGTGTCTTTCCATAAAATTTCTCATTATTATAATATCCGTAAACAGAACCATGGAACGCATTTGTACCTGATTTCGTGATCGCATTAATTCCACCACCGGTAAATCCACTTTGCCGGACATCAAACGGCGCAATTACCACTTGAATTTCTTCAATGGCATCCAAAGAGATTGGGTTTGCCCCCGCTTGATCACCATTTGTTCCGCTGGCAGACAAACCGAACACATCATTATTCGCCGTCCCGTCAATTTGAAAAGAGTTGTATTTATTACTTGAACCGACAAACGACATCCCGCTACTCGTATTGATTCCCATCGGATTCATTTTAGTAATATCGAAAATGCTACGATTTACCGTAGGAGTCGAAAGAATTTGTGATTGGTTGAAGTTTTGAGCCGCTCCTGTTTTCTGGGAATTGAACAACGCAGCTTTCGAGGCAGTGACAACGACTTCATCCAACGATAACGACTCAGTCAGTTTCACATCCAACAAATACGTTTCACCCAACTGAAGGGTAATGTTTTTATATACGGCTTTCTGAAATCCTACATACGAGACTTCTACCGTATAAGGGCCGCCGATACGCATTCCCTGTAAACTATAACGTCCGTCGGCATTAGTAACAGTGCCATAAGTAGTACCGGAGAGTTCGTGAACGGCCTGCACTGTAGCACCGATCAGAAGTTCTCCTTCTGCCGTCACCTTACCACTGATCCCGGATGTTGTAACCTGTGCATTCACAGCAAATGTCAGACAAAAAAGAAAAAGAACAAACACAGATAAGTTCTTCATACTAGATGGTATTTAAAATAAAACAATCGAAACACTTTTTATATAACGCCGCAAAGATATATAATCTATGTTACCAAAACATTACGATTCCGTTTGATTTTTATGGACTTTCTTAAATATTTCGATTTTCCCGCAAACTATCTGCTATATCCTGATGTTGTTGTGCCAGTTCTTCTTCACCGACAAAACGGTAAGCTTCCGCCAGATATTCATGCGCAGAAGCATGTTTCGGTTTGATGGATACCGCCTTTTGAAGGTCGGCGACCGCCTCCTCATAATACTTCATACGCAAATAACATTTCCCGCGATTATAACGGGCTTTGAATGAAAGAGGACTCAACCTGACCGCTTCGTTCAAAGCGACCTGGGCATCGTATGTTTCTCCAAGATCCAATAAGGTCACGCCTTTGCGCACCCAGGCATCCACATATTCGGGATATAGTTTCAAGGCTTTGTCGAATGAGCGGAGAGCTGCATTCGGGTCATTGGCTTTCGTGACACACTCATTCCCCATCAGATAATATTCATGGGCATATTCTTTGAGGATTTCACGCTGTGCATACAAATCTTCCTTCAGTTTCCTGATCTCCGCCTGTTGCGAATTTATACGTTGAAGTTTGGAACGGAGCAGACGCTGTACCAACGGCTTATCGAGTTCGTTGCGTTTTCCGACAGCCTGTGCCAACGATTCCACTGCATTTTTCATATTTCCACGGTTAAAATCATGCGCGGCACGGGCATACAAAAGTTCGGCTTCACTTTCACGAAGACTCTTTTCTATCAGTTCCTTGCTGTTAAAAATCTGACTGAACTGAACGATCTCTTTACGGACAAAAATATCATGAGAAGTCACCCTGCTTTTCAGAACCAGCCCCTCGAGCGATGTGCTACGGCTCAGGGCTACATAGGTCTGCCCACCGGCAAATACACCTCCCGTCAGATCGACAACGACCCGGTTGAAGGTTAGTCCCTGACTTTTATGCACAGTAATCGCCCAGGCCAGGCGGATGGGCAATTGCTCAAAAGTTCCGACAATTTCTTCCTCTATTCTCTTTTCCTTTTCGTTGTATTTATATTTGTAATTGCGCCATGAGGTAGGTTCGACCAGATGTTCGATCCCATTTTCCAGCAGGACATATATATTCCCGTTTTCATCAATGCCGGAAACCATTCCGATAGTACCGTTTACCCAACGACGTTCGTGATCATTATCGATAAAGATTACTTGTGCCTGTTCCTTGATCGCCAGATTCAGTTGCGTAGGCAAAGAGGATTCCGGAAAATCCCCCTCTATACGTCCGGTAGAGATAAATTCATCACCGGGCAGCTCCGACAATCTTTTTTCATTGATGAAATCGACCTGATCGCGACGGGTGGCAAGCGTAATGTACATGTCCTCATTATTCGGCGTAAATTCAGGGAAGTAACGGGCATTTAAAATATCCAGTTCCTGCTTCCTTGCAGCATTACTCCGTATCCGGTCCAATATATTGATAAAAACAGGATCGGTCTGGCGATAGACTTTCTGTAATTCGATCGGTACCAGGTTGATCGACTGAAATACTCTTGCCGAAAAGAAAAACGGACTGGCATAGAACAGGCTCAATATCTCTTTCTGGTCGGATGGCACAACCGGTTCCAACTGGAACACATCTCCCACGAATAACAGCTGTTTTCCACCAAACGGCAAACGCATATTCCCGGAAAAAACACGCAAAATACGGTCCACACAATCGATAATATCCGCTCTTACCATCGAAATCTCATCGATAATAATCAGTTCGACCTCCGAAATAATCTTTCTGTGTTCCTTTCTATATTTAAAGAATTCGAAAATCCGACCATCTTTCAGACTCAGGTCGGGATCATCCGGAAGCATCGGACGAAACGGCAGCTTAAAGAAAGAATGCAAAGTCACCCCTTCCGCATTGATAGCAGCGATACCTGTCGGGGCCAATACAACATGTTTTTTCTTCGTATGCGAACAGATATATTTGAGAAAAGTAGATTTGCCCGTCCCCGCTTTCCCTGTCAGGAAAACAGACTGACGGGTATGAGTGATCAGTTGCAGGGCATCCTGAAACTCTCTGTTGTCCGTATCTAGTTGAAATTCCAATCGTGTAAATTTTGAGTAGACAAAGCTAAATAATATTTTAAATATCCTCTTATAAAAAAGGGATATTTTATTTGGTTATATACAGATAATTGTTTTAATTTGTGATATCAAAATAATATCAAATATAAATTATTATGAAAGCACAAGAAAAAGCATTTGACGGCATTAGGCTCTCCGGTTTCCTGGCCATATTATTTATCCTGGTAATACTGGGCGCTTCCATTTTCATGTTCACACTGAAACAACCCTGGAGTATTGTTTTAGGCATTATTGGTGCACTATGTGCAATTTTCATGTGTTACGGATTAATCATTATTCAGCCGAACAATTCACGGGTCATGACATTCTTCGGAAAATATGTCGGCACAATTATCGAGAATGGCTTTTTCTGGGTAAATCCACTTTTATTGAAAACAAAAGTGACCCTGCGTATTTTCAACCTGAACCTGGAGCCAATCAAAGTGAACGACAAAGTAGGTAATCCGGTAATGATCGGAGCTGTAGTGGTATGGAGAATCAAAGATACATATAAAGCGACCTTCGATATTTCAGGAGATGTCAAATCTTTCGTTCAGATCCAAAGTGACGCTGCCTTACGTCAGGTCGCCGGAATGTATGCATACGATACAAACGAAACAACCGACAAAGTAACATTGCGTTCCGATAACGAAGGGGAAGTAACCCAACGACTCGAAGACGAACTGAACAGCCGTCTCACGCTTGCCGGAATAGAAGTGGTGGAAGCACGTATCAATTATCTGGCTTATGCTTCTGAAATTGCGGGTGTTATGCTTCGCCGCCAACAGGCTGATGCCATCATTGCAGCCCGGGAACGTATCGTAGAAGGGGCAGTCAGTATGGTTCATCTGGCATTAGAGAAACTGGAGAAAGACAGTATTGTCGAACTCGACGAAGAAAAGAAAGCAACCATGGTAAGCAATTTACTGGTAGTTCTTTGCGCGGATGAATCAGCCCAGCCTGTTATTAACACAGGTACATTATATCAATGATCCTAAATTTTTAATATTAATATAAGAGTGATGGCCAAAAAAGAGAATGCAACCAAAAACTTTGTTCTGCGAATTGATGCAGAGATGATGGATGCTATCGAAAAATGGGCTGCGGATGAATTCCGCAGCACCAATGGCCAGATCCAGTACATCCTGGACCAGGCACTACGAAAAGCAGGCCGTTTAAAAAAGAAAAAACAATCAAAACAAGAAGAGGAGTAAAAAACAATAACTCCTGAACACTTCCGAAAGATATTTTAGTTTCATTCGGAAGAAAAACAAAATACCTCCGAAAGAAATTCTAAATTCTCCCGGAGGTATTTTTATTTCAGTATTTAAAAGAGTAAGTAGCAAATAAAATAAATACAAGAAGTATTATTTAGCGACTGATGAACAGCCACGCATCTTTGTACTTTTCATTCATACGCAAGGTCGCCATATAGCTTTCAGCTTGTTCACGGTTATCGAATTTATCCGCATAAATACGGTACTTCCCGTCACGAACAACCTTACTTACATGTTTACATTCTTGACGGTCTACACCTGCTATGTATTTATCAGCCTGGTCTTCCGTTGGAAAACTTGCGATTACAATGTGGTACATTTTAAGATTAGGCTTAGCTATTGCCGGTTCAGGGGTAATCTTTTGCCTTTTCACTTCACGGGACGGAGCTACAGCAGCAACTTTACGCTCAGTCTTCACTTCATTGATTTCAGGTGCAATCGTTTCTTCCGAAGCAATTTCCTCTGCCGGCTTTATTTCAGGAGCACTTTTCACAACCATCTCTGTCGGAACAAAACTCGCTGTATAGGCCGCCTGATTGACATCCTTTACCGGAGTCGACACAAGCAAGAATAAAGCGACTGCTGCTGCCGAAGCCGCAGCGACACGAAGTAATTTCCGGTTAACCGGTATATATAATATATCTTTCTTTCTCTTTCGGGTAAGTAAAGCAACCTCTTCACGCTCTGCCAAAACAGGCTGAAGTTGCGGGAAATTGAATGAAACCAAGCCATACGAACCCACACTGAAAGCATCAGATTCTCCCGGGTGAAAAATAACTTGTCCTTCCATCCCAAGGCTAAAGGAACCTAGCACGCCCAAAGATAATTTCTTATCTTCCTGTAAAACCACTTTCATATCTGCCACATCTTCTTCCAACATCAATTGCGCTTTCCGGTAATTGACATCATACATCTGCATATATGATTCCGAAAGCAACCCGTCGTTATGCTGCAATGTGACATTAAAAACGATTTCTTTTCGTTGGGGTTTGAACAAATGTTCTTTTTCATCATATACAGCTGAAACAGCCTGCAGTACAAACCCACCAAATCCCGGTACAATCACACAGTCGTGTACCAGTAATAATCGTTCTATATGTGTTATTATCCTAAGCATAAGACAAAGGTAGATATTTATTAGTGAATTTACAAAACAAACAACGGTACAATTTTCTACCTTTGTATCTCAAACAAATAATATGTACTGGTCAACTCAATCGATATATTTACTTAGGGTTATTCCTTTTCTGGGCGGATGGCTGGCAGATCGTCTGTTAGGCGATCCGGAAGGCTGGCCCCATCCTATCGTCTGGTTCGGAAAACTCATTTCTTTCGGAGAAAAAAGACTCAATCAAGGGGAGAACCGCTTTTATAAAGGAGGTTTACTGACATTGGTCCTCGTCGCCGGTGTTTATCTTCTGACCCGTTTATTGCTTTTATCGGCTATATTCATAAATACACAATTATATGCCATCCTCATCGGGATCGGTGTTTTTTATTGTCTGGCTGGAAAAACTCTGATCACGGAAGTCAAAGCTGTTTTTGAAGCAGTAGACCGCAGCGTGGAAGAAGGACGCACACAAGTAGGACGCATCGTAGGACGCGATACCTCCGACTTATCCCCGCAAGAGATCAGAGCTGCCGCCCTTGAAACATTGGCTGAGAACCTGAGTGACGGAGTGATCGCTCCGATGTTCTGGTTCGGCTTTCTGGGACTGCCCGGAATGATGGCCTATAAAATGATCAATACGCTCGATTCAATGATCGGTTACAAAAATGAGCGATACAAGGATTTCGGACAAGCAGCTGCCCGGCTGGACGATGTTGCCAATTATATACCAGCCCGGCTGACAGCCTGTTTGATGTTACTGGTTTCCGGCAACTGGCATAAAAGAGATTTTCTGACGCGCTTCGGTCGTGCACATCTCAGTCCGAACTCAGGTTATCCTGAAGCGGCGCTGGCTGCCATTCTGGATTGCCGTTTCGGAGGAACGCACGACTATTTCGGACAGGCTGTAGAAAAACCTCATATCGGAGTTAACGACCGGCCTTTCACGACAGAAGATATGTTAATAGCAACTAAAATAAACAGCAATACAGAACTAGCTATGGGATTGCTTGTTTGTCTTCTATCATTATTATTGCAATAAAAAAATTATACGAATATGGAAATAAGACTAAACAAACTGCTTAGTGACGCAGGTCTTTGCTCCCGCAGGGAAGCAGACAAATTCATCGAAATGGGACGGGTTACCGTCAATGGTAAACTGCCCGAAGTCGGACAGAAAGTAAGTAAGACGGATATCATCATGCTCGATGATATTCAGGTCAATTTCAAACAGGCACAGGAACATGCCCGTACGGGTGCAGGAAAAACTCAAAATCTCATCTTTGGTGAAGCGACTGCAAAAGTTGAGAAAAAAGAAAAAATCGTAGAGGCCAACACTCCTGCCACAAATGCTCCTGCTACCGAAAAAAAGAAATCTTCCGGTTCCGGCAGTAAATTAAGACCCGGTAAATATGTCAAATATAACAAATATGCAGCCGCAAGAAAGGCGGCTAAAAGCGGAGAAAAACCAAAAGAAAAACTGACAACGGAAGAAAAGGCACTCAAAGAGGCTATGCGCCCAAAGTTCGGTAAATCTTTAGGAAGAGCTGCCGTTGCACAACGTCTCGCAGCTTCCCCGAAATCTGCCAGTTTGCGGAAAACGAGTAAGAACAATCCGATAAATAAAGCGAAACGAGCTGCTGCCCGCAATAAGCCGAAAGGAGAATAAAGCGATGCCTGACAAACATATCGTACTGGTAACAGGAGGACAACGTTCCGGCAAAAGCGGATATGCACAAAAGTTAGCCTTATCATTAAGCGCTAACCCGGTCTATATGGCTACATCCCGTGTATGGGATGAAGAATTCCGCCAACGTGTTCTCCGCCACCAGGCCGACCGCGGTCCGGAATGGACAAACATCGAAGAAGAAAAATACCTGAGCCATCACAACCTGAATGGGCGGGTAGTCGTAATAGACTGTGTCACCTTGTGGGGTACTAATTTCTTTTTTGACAACGACAGCAATGTCGAATTGTCTCTCAAAGAACTGAAAGAAGAATTCAACCGGCTGGTCGAACAGCATGCTTATCTCATATTCGTTACCAATGAAATAGGATTAGGAGGTGTCTCCCCTGATCCGGTACAGCGCAAATTCACGGACCTGCAGGGATGGCTAAACCAATACATAGCCTCCCGTGCCGATGAAGTTGTACTGATGATAAGCGGAATACCCATGAAAATAAAAGAATAACAAAATAATAGAACAATGATTACCTTTCATATTGAAAAACCGGATACTGCTATTGCGGAAGCACTACAAGACAAAATAAATAATCTGACCAAACCCAAAGGTTCGTTGGGCAGATTGGAAGAAATTGCTCTCCAGGTCGGACTGATCCAGCAGACACTTACACCAGCTTTAACGCATCCGATGAATGTTATATATGCCTCTGATCACGGCATTGCCGATGAAGGCGTTAGCAAATCTCCCAAGGAAGTCACCCGCCAGGTGATTCACAACTTTCTGAATGGCGGAGCCGGTGTCTGTTTCCTGGCTCGTCAGCATGGTTTTGAAATAAAAATAGTCGATGGCGGGGTCGATTTCGATTTTCCTGCAATACCACTATTGATAGACCGGAAAATCAGGAAAGGTACCCGGAATTTCCTGCACGAAGCCGCTATGACCCGTGAAGAAATGGAGTTGGCCCTTCAGTATGGAGCCGATATTGTCTCTGACTGCCATAAAGAAGGATGCAATGTCATCAGTTTCGGAGAAATGGGCATAGGCAATACAGCTGCGTCAAGTATGTGGATGACTTGCCTCACAGGTATTCCCCTGATCGAATGTGTAGGTGCCGGAAGTGGCTTGGACAGCATCGGGGTGCAACATAAATATAAAGTATTGAAAGCAGCCCTTGAAAACTACAAAGGCGATAACAGTACATTGGATGTGATCGGTTATTTCGGAGGTTATGAAATGGTCATGGCTGTTGGTGGAATGCTTCGGGCTGCAGAACTCAAAATGGTGATTCTCGTAGATGGCTTTATAATGACCAATTGTGTGTTGGCAGCTTCCCGCCTATATCCGGAAATGCTTCCTTATTGCATATTCGGACATTGCGGAGACGAAGCCGGACACAGAAAGGTGTTGGATGTACTTCAGGCAGAACCGGTCTTAAATCTGGGATTACGTTTAGGAGAAGGTTCCGGTTCAGTTTGTGCTTACCCGATTATCGACTCGGCTGTACGTATGATCAATGAAATGCATACATTCCAACAAGCTGCAGTAACTAAATATTTCTAACCGGATGGTCTTCCATTCCTAACATTTATATATATGTTACGTATACTGGCTGCATTCATATTCTTTACACGTCTACCTTTCTGGAAACTGGCAGAGGTTCCCACCGAATATTTCAAAAATATAGTCAGCCGATGGGCGCTGGTCGGTTGGTTCACTGCCGGATTGATGGTTATCGTATTGTATGCAAGCTCCCTTATTCTACCAGCCGGAGTTGCCGTAGCCCTGGCTATGATAACCCGATTATTGATTACTGGCTGTTTGCATGAAGACGGACTGGCCGATTTTTTTGACGGATTTGGAGGAGGAACCAACCGGGAACGGGTATTGGCCATTATGAAAGATTCCCACATAGGTAGTTACGGAGTAATCGGTTTAATCTGCTATTTTGGCCTGTATTACCTATTACTCAGCAGTCTTCCTGTTGAATTGGCCGGTTGTGCCATATTAGCGGGTGATCCTTATAGCAAAGGAGTGGCAGGGATGATCATCAACCGTCTCCCTTATGCCCGAAAAGAGGAAGAAGCTAAAAGTAAAACGATCTATAGCCGCATGACGACAGGAGAATATCTGTTCAGTCTGATTTGCCTGCTAGTTCCTTTATGCTGGCTACCGAAACCCGTTTATTTTCTGGCCGGTCTTCTTCCGGTTGCTACCTGGTATATGCTGACTACACTTATGAAAAAGAAAATACAAGGATATACCGGTGATTGTTGCGGAGCCACATTTTTACTTTGCGAATTGAGCTTTTATCTCGGGATAACTGTTATATATACAACAACACTTTAGAAAGTCACTATATGAATATCTACTTGATCAGACACACCTCTGTCGACGTTCCTGCAGGCTACGCATACGGACAGACAGATGTTGCATTACGTCCTTCCTTTGAAGAAGAGGCTGAAAAAGTAAAAGAATCGCTCTCCGGACTCACTTTCAATAAAGTCTGGTGCAGTCCGCTTACACGTTGCGTACGTCTCGCCTCTTACTGTGGTTATCCGGATGCAATCCGGGAAGACCGGGTAAAAGAACTTAATTTCGGGGAATGGGAGATGAAGTCATGGGAAGAGTTATCTTCCGATCCTCGTTCCGAAGCCTGGTTTGCAGATTGGATCGATACCAAAACACCGGAAGGGGAGTCTTTAAAAGATCAATATGTACGTGTCAGTTCATTTCTTGATGAAATAAGAGAGAGTGGATTAGAGAATGTCTGCATATTCGCTCACGGAGGCGTTTTAACCTGTGCACGGGTTTATGCCGGAGAATATGACATCAAAGAAGCCTTCAAGAATGTACCTTCCTACGGAGAAATCATAAAACTTTCCTTTGACTAAATATCTACACTCCCCCTTCCCCTTCTCAAAAGAGGGCAGGGAGTGTATTATCTATACTGCTCATAAATTCATGCTCAATGTAACATTCAATTCTGATAAAAAGTGAAACCATGATAAATGAAAAAAGGAGTCCACTCTTTCGAATGAACTCCTTTCTACCTTTCAGCTTGCGCTTACTAAAACGGCGGCTATCTACTCTCCCACTTTTACGCAGTACCATCGACGTGGTTGGGCTTAACTTCTCTGTTCGGAATGGGAAGAGGTGGATCCCCAACGCTATAACCACCTTAATACCTTTTAAGATGTTTGACTTTGGACAACGTTACTCTAACGTAACTCATTTTCTTTGAGCCATATGACAGGTATTACTACCTACCACCTGCTGATATATCAACCCTTTCTCCGGAAAAAGAAAGTCTCGGGCTATTAGTACTACT
>NZ_BMPB01000008.1 GCF_014647375.1 Parabacteroides faecis | reverse complement strand
TGGAGGCGAGTATTTGGAAACCTACTGTAGAAATACAGCAAGGCGCTGGGTGCTTAGCCTACATGTGAAATATGCCGACGAACCGGTAAAGCTCTCTATTGAGATGACCGATTTTATCCACGACGGAGAGGCAACTAACAGACCCAACAACGCAATGGACATCTATATGTACGAACTCGGTCAGGAATCACCCCTGTTGGTCAAATTGATTATGAAGTCCATCTATAAGAACAACGACAGGGAAATAAAGCATATAGGCAGTAAGCGGTTCGGTATCCAACACCTGTTGAAAGGAATTTACTCGCACAACGGGTTATTGTATTTTCATCTGCAACTGAAAAATTCGTCCAATGTACCTTTTGACGTGGACTACATTACCTTCAAAATTGTCGATAAAAAGGTCGCCAAACGTACCGCCATTCAGGAGCAGGTTATCTGGCCGCTCAGGGCGCATAATAATGTAACGCTTATCGGAGGAAAAAAGAATGAACGCACAGTGTTTGCCCTGCCTAAATTTACTATCCCGGACGATAAACACCTGGTTATTGAACTGCATGAGAAAGAAGGCGGACGGCATCAGACCTTTATGGTAGAAAATGCCGATCTGGTACGGGCGAAAGTTATAAACGAATTGAAAACGAAGTAACATGAAAAGGGCTGTGTTTTTTATTGTAGCGGCGTTGTGTCTGATCACGGGTGGTCAGGCACATGCCCAACGCGCCCTGAAAGGGATGCGCGGCTTGGAACTGCGGGGCGGCATGGTGGACGGTTTTCACTCGTCGGATAACCGTAACGAATTGGGATATTACTTCGGTATTGCCATGACGACATACGCTAAAAATGCCAATAAGTGGGTATTCGGGGCGGAGTATCTGAATCGCTATTATCCTTATAAAGACGGACGTATCCCTGTGGCGCAGTTTACAGGAGAGGGCGGCTATTATTATAAGTTTCTCTCCGACGGTTCAAAAACATTTTTCTTCTCTTTGGGTGCTTCGGCATTGGCCGGATATGAAACGGTGAATTGGGGCGACAAACTGCTGTATGATGGTTCGACCATACGAAATAAGGACGCTTTTCTGTACGGTGGTGCGATTACTTTGGAAGTTGAAGCCTATCTGACGGATAGGGTTATCCTTCTTCTGACGGGGCGTGAACGTATTCTCTGGGGAACGTCGAGCGGACACTTTCATACGCAGTTCGGTATAGGACTGAAATTCATGATTAATTAAAAATAAACAAGATGAAAAAGATAACATTCAAAAGGGCGCTTGCGCTCTCGGCATGGCTGGCAGCCATCGTATTGATGTTTGTCGCCTGCGATAACGAATTGGACGTAAAGCAGGTGTATAGCTTCGATTTGGAAACGATGCCCGTTCAAAAACGAATTACCGAGGGGGAAACTGTTGAAATCAGGTGTCGGATAGTCAGGGAAGGCAATTACAGCGAAACGGCGTTCAGCATTCGTTACTTCCAACCCGACGGAAAAGGCGAGTTAAGATTGGACGACGGTACGGTATTCCTGCCGAACGACCTGTATCCATTGGATAAAACAGTATTTCGCCTTTATTACACATCATGCAGTACGGATCAGCAGGTTATTGACGTGTATATCGAAGATTCATTCGGGCAAACAGTTCAAAAAACGTTCAGTTGGCAGAATGACAGCGGGAGCGATGATGAAGGTGAGGAATAAAACAAACAATGCAGGCGTCCGGTTTCTTTCGGATGCCTGCCTTATTTTGGAACCTGATTATGAAATACATCATAATGTTCATCATCGCTTTGATGCACCTGCCCGTATGGGAGCAACCGGGTATTTTTCCGAATAGAAAACAGGTAATCGAACAATGCTTGGAAACTGTTTACACGGTAAAAGAGCTTCGGCAAATAGCAGATTCAATACACCTCACTATTGATGAACTATGCGACTATCCTGTCATCTTCCCGATAAGGAAGCCGTGCCGCGTTTCGTCGGGTTTCGGTATGCGTTATCATCCTGTTTATAAAAGACGAAAATTCCATACGGGAATTGATATTTCCGAATCTAAAGGTACACCTGTATTTGCTACCGGAAACGGAGTAGTAACCCGTAAAGGGTATTGTTCGGGGTATGGAAACTTTATCGAGATTGAGCATGCAGGCGGTTTCCGGTCGTTCTATGCACATTTAAGCAGAACGGTAGTAAACCGGGGGGATACGGTAAGCATTACCCAGCAAATAGCTTGTGTTGGTAATACGGGGGTAACAACAGGTAACCATCTGCATTATGAAATCCGGAAAGGTAAACGGTTCCTGAACCCAGTCGGTTGGTGCAGTTACCTGTCTGAAATATTGAATAACAATAATAAACAGAATCAATATGAATTTTCTAAAATCTCAATTCCAACCCGGAGAGGAAATTATCTACCGGGCACGGATACATTGGTTTCTTTTTGCCGAACCGCTGTGCCTGTTGGTGGTGGGGGGCATTCTCTGGGACGTAAGCGCACCGATAATGAAATGGCTCGGAATTACGGTGCTGTTTCTTGGTTTGGTATCGCTGGTGCAAAGGATATTCGTAAAGGTCGGTTCGCTGTTTGTCGTAACTAATCGCCGGGTGGTGCTGAAAACGGGCATCATCCGGCGACGGGTAGCCGAATTGGTCTTGCCAAAATGCGAGGGCATACAGGCAACCGAAAGCGTCACCGGACGGCTTTTAGGCTACGGCACACTTGTCGTAACGACAGGCGGGGCGACCAACTGCTATTATTTCGTGTGTAAACCGTTCGATTTTAAGAGAGCGACAAATATGCAGATAGGATAAATCCGAATATGTGTAACTCATTGAAAAACATCTGACATTCACTTTGTCAGGTGTTTTTTTATGGGTATTTTTGCAGAGAACAATTAGCATTGATTGATATGTCGATAAACGAATTGGTACAATATTCTCATTCGCTCTATTCTAAAAAGCAAGGGCAATGTTCAGATTGCCCAAATAAAGAACAGGGTTCATGTACTTCTACAAATTGTAGTTCTTGTTTTCAGAATATGTTTTTTGGAAATGGAAGCCGAACATTTAACTGTGTATGTAGTACATATAGCTATGTATGTCGGTATATTTTTCAGTATTCAAGCGAGGTATTACATCTTTTTAGAGTATTAAAAAGATGGTTTAAAGATGAGTCTGGAATAAGAATAAATGATTTGAATGTAATGTCCATAGGCTGCGGCCCCTGTTCCGAATTATTTGCTGTAGATTCAATCTTGAAAGAGATCGGTTACACAGGGAATGTTACATATGATGGATTTGACACAAATGATATTTGGACTGATGTCCAAAATAAAGTCAAAAATATTCTCCCTTATAATGTTAACATCATAAATCAGGATTGCTTTGATTATTTAAAATCAACACCTCATTACACATATCCTAATATATTAATTATAAATTATTTACTATCTGACATATTGAAGCGAGGTGATCTTTCATCCTTCATATCAGAAATGACAGAGCATATTATAGACAAAATGCCACCAAGATCAATGATCATCATCAATGATATAAACCATTATGATGTGCGAAATTATTACAAAGAGATAATAAGTAAATCAAATTCTAATAATATTATTTCCCAGGCAACTTTAGGCTTTATCATTAATTATGAGAAAAACAAAAAAGATATGCGTGCGTATGAGTATTCTTACAATGGTATTTTTTCTCCTTTCAAAGAAGCTGTGATAAGATTTCTTGTTTCAATGTATGCTACAAAAACATCTTGTACAAGTGCTCAGTTGGTTGTCATAAAGAAATCAGATAAACAATGATACTTAGCGTTAGTCGTCGTACAGACATTCCTGCATTTTATTCTGATTGGTTCTATAACAGAATAAAAGAAGGGTACATATATGTGCGAAATCCAATGAATATTCACCAAATAAGTAAAATTGAAATTAATCCAGATGTTGTAGATTGCATAGTTTTTTGGACGAAAAATCCAAAAAAAATGCTGAGTAGGCTCAATGAATTAAGTGATTACAACTATTATTTTCAATTCACAATAAACTCCTATGATAAAGCATTAGAGTTAAATGTTCCAAAGAAAAGCAATGTCATTGATACATTTAAAGAATTATCAGACAAAATTGGCAGCAATAAGGTAATATGGAGATATGATCCCATTCTCTTATCACATAAAATAGATATTAACTATCACATACAGTACTTTGAAGAAATCGCAAAAAGGCTTTCTTCATTTACAAACAAATGCACGATAAGTTTCATTGACAACTACAAAAAAACAGAGCGAAATTTGGATGGGACAGGTTCAAAAGAATTATCTGATAGTGAAATAATCCTTTTGTCAAAGGATTTAGTAAAAATAGCATCTTCCTACGACATTGAAATTCAAACTTGTGCTGAGAAGATTGATTTGAAAGCAATAGGTATAAAACATGGGAGATGTATAGACAATATCGTTATTGAAGGCATTGTTGGGTATCAATTAGAAACTAAAAAAGACAAAAATCAGCGTTCTGAATGTGGCTGTATCGAAAGTATTGATATAGGTGAATACAATACCTGCTGTCACAACTGTTTATATTGTTATGCTAATTTCAATAAGGATCAGGTAATGCAAAAGACAAAAAGACACAATCCCCTTTCTCCTTTATTAATAGGAGATGTTACTGATAAAGACACGATAAAAGAAAGAAGAGTGGCTTCTCTAAGAAAAAAGAGTTTATTTTAAATAACCTTTTGGCCAATAGGCTTTTTGTTACTTTTTCTCCCGAAAAGTTTATGGTAGTCATGGAAAAAGTAACGGGTGGAAAATCCGCCCGTCCTTATCCGATAGAAGAAACATACCAACTATCGCTGTAATTCTCCCCGATGAGGGAGAACAAGTCAGATAGTTTGCTCTCTTGTGCGTACTGTTTGGCTTTCCGTATGCTGGGAAACTCGCCGAGTTTCCGAAAACCGATGAATAGCTTATACATGATAATAAAGGGTTTCGTACACGATTACAGACGTATTTTTCTGTAACAATTCCTGTATGTGTCCCATGTTGTATTCGGATGTGATGATTGCAGTATGCTCGTCAATCTGCGTAAAGCGGGAACTTTCGTAATTATCTATCCACTCTTTCAGATTGACCACGCCCCAATTCTTGTAAGCCTGTGCAAATCTCCCGTCTATCTCCCGAATGCTGTCCGAGAAAACGACACGGATAGTTTGGTATCCGTCGTCGATGATTTCAAGATGCCGGAGAGAGCCAAAATCATCATGTATCCGGGCAAATGACCAACCGTTTTCATACATTTGATTTCCCCATTGGTGTGGTTCGTCGTACCTTACCTTAACCTCCACCGTATATTCTTCTGTTTTGATTTCCTCGATAGTTCCTGCAACCATCAGTCCGGTAAAGATACATTTACACCGCTTCCCAATCATTTCGCTATTTACTTCACTTGCTTTCATAACTTACTGTATTTTATATTAATTCTACTTTTGTCTTGCTGATATTCGCCCAAAATACGCCGTTGCAGTAGTAGGCGTAGCCGTTGTGCCAGTTGGCACGTCTGCGGATTATCGCCATTTGTGGCGGTCGTATCTCTATCGAGGTGGTATAGATATTATGTCCTATCGTGATGATAAGTTCGCATCTGCGCCATATCTCGAAAGGGGTTCTGAACCCCTGCTTACTTTCGACAAGTTCCAATACCTTATTAACCGCATCCCGCACTTCGCTGTCCCATTCTTCTCTGGGCGAAATAGTGCGACTCGAATATCCTTTATATATGATTTTCATTGTTTAATGATGTTGTGGGCGGGATTTCCCGCCCGATTCTATGCTGCTATGCGTTTCTGAATAAGAGGCATATTCTGTCCTACGAGTTCCACGATTTGGCTGTGATACTTGGTTATCTTGTTGCAAGCACCCCTGCATTGGATTACGGAGAGTTTGGATATGGAAACCTCTACGGTTTCGATGCGCTTGCCGTTGAGAGTCGCCGACAGGATAAGAGAATCCTCTTTGGAGTAGTAACTGCCTACGCAATGGTGCATCGCTTTACCCTCTGTTTTAATATCCCTTACGCTCTCAAGCACCCGAACGGTAATAATCCCGTCAGAGAACATAAGTCCGAAGAATCGCCCTTTGGATGCGGTAAACTCGGTTTCTTTCTCTTTCAGTTCTTCTATTTTCTTTTCCTCGTCCGCTTTGGCTTTCTCCGCCATATAGCGGTCGTGGGCGGCTTTGAGGTCGGCAGGGCATACATATTTGGCGTTGTGCAGGTCTTTCCCGAAAAAGCGCAAGAAATCTATATAGTCGCACCAAAGCGTTGCATCGTTGATTTTGTAGCCGTTGCGGATGCAGATACGGATAGCTGACCAATAGTTGTCTATCTTCTTCCAATCGCTGTCCATAAGGCGTTTCAGTAGCTTTTGATAACCTGTTTTCATCAGCGTTTCGGCACGAGGGTCGGTCAGCAGGGTACGGAACAGTTCCAACGGTTTCTGCCCGTAAAAAGCCTTTTTTACGCCTGTACGTTTGATTTCGGGGATGAATTTCATGCGGGGATAGACTGCGCCCGCATAGATTTGGTTATATACGTTGGTGGAGTATTTGCTGTTCGGCTCTTTCCGCAGTTCCAAATCGGAGTGGAATATCCACGAATCATAATAGCACGTACCCATTGTTTGGCGGAGTTTGGCGAATGTGCAGTATTTCCCGTTGGGCGCAATCCAACGTTGCATAACCTCTGAATAGTCGTATTTAGCGGGTTCGCCTACTTTGGCACTACACAATAGCATCACGGTTCTGACTACCTGAAAACCCTCGTGGGCGGTTATAGCGGTCATATACCAACGTGTGTTGAATATGCGTTTCTTGGTGGTTTCGACTTTCAGTTTGGCTTTGCAGTGCGGACACTCATTGCCTAATAGGGAGTTGAGCAGATGCCCACCGCCTTGCCATGAATGACCGCATTTGGCACACGTTATCACGCCTTTTTCGGTTCTTTGTCCGATATGGTCGATAGCGTTATCGTAACCCCATTGTATCTGTTTGTCGGTCAGAGCCGGAAGTGTCCGGCTTGCTTCGACTACTTGCTGTTGGAATTTATTTTGCGGTTTCATAGTGTCAGAAATTAAATAGACTTGGTTCATTATTAACTTGCGGTTGCTTGGCTTTCGGCTTGGTATTACCCTGCTTCATCTTAGCATAGGCTTCGTCCTGTACTTTCTGAACGGCTTTGCGCCTTGCTTCTGCCTTTTCTTCTTCGGTCAGCACAATGGTATGGTTTACTACCACCTGACAGCTAACAGGATTGCCCACATTGATGTCTTCTTCATCGTAGTAATGGAGCGCCATTGAGTAGATTTCATCGTCCGTAAAACCGTTTATGCCGCTTTTCTGCACGGTATTGAGTATGTAGGTGACGCAATCGTCAATATTCTTCTTCGGGTTGGCGAATACAGGTGCAAATAGTTCATCCTCTTTGGCTCGTTGCTCCAAATAGTTCTGAATCGTCATTTTGAAATAATCACTTGGTTGTACCATAGCTGTATAATTTTAGAATATGTGAGTGAATAGGAAATAGAAAAAACCTATCAGAGCGATAAGAGAGAGTAGGCAAGATGCAATGCCTTTCAGTATGTTCCAACAGAAAACCACGCCCAAAACGACCCAAATAAAGTCCACACCCCACACGTAAAACCCGACTGCGACAGCCAAAATCTTTACCACCCATTTTATGCTGAATGGAAGGTTGATAGATTCTTGTTTCTTTTTATTTTTTTCTATTGTTCTCATAACGTCTGACTTTTTTTTTATGCCGTAACGGAGCCGGTATGATGAGTTCTGTTTCAGGAGCATGGAAAATCCGGGGTTAGTTCACGTCCAGTTTTTTGCGGGAAATACGCCACGTCAGAATGATGTCGGAAGATTTTTTGCAAAAAGCCGCCCGGCGGCGTAACTTGCGGGAGCGTGAACACGGAAGTATTTTCGCTGCTGATAACAGAATTCATCTTCCCTTTTACCGGCTCTTAAATGGGCATAGAAAAATGAGGAAGACAGTTATATCCGGAGAACAGTAGAAAAAAACGATGCTTCCGTGATTTCGGCATTAGTCAGAAATCACGGCAATCGTGCATAGCGGATGCGTGATTGACTATTACCTGAGCGCCATTTACTGCCACTTTGAAGCCACTCCGTGCCATAGAAAAACGGAGCGTCTGATAGCTAAATGTATTTCCATACATTTGGTTTCCGGGAATACAATAACGTAATAAGATGGAGTTAATAAGTATGGATATACGGGTTTTCAACGCACTATCCGAACGGGTTGAAAACATGGAACGTACTGCCGAAATATTGTACCGAAAGCAGGACGATTTAGGACTGAAACGCTGGTTGGATAATCAGGACGTATGTGAGATGTTGGGTATTACCAAACGTACCCTTCAAAAGTACCGGGAGAAAAAGCTGATCCCGTATGCTATCTTCCGGCACAAGGTTTTTTACAGACTGGAAGATGTGGAAGCTATGTTGCAGTCGTCGCATCACCTTAATACGCACAAGCCATGAACAACCAATTGTTAAGCAGGCAAGACCCGCGCGTGGCCGACCTTTTTCGACGGTTGGAAAAGGTGATTAAAACGCTCGACAAACTGAAAGTACCTGATCGACGCCCTTTACATGGGGAACGATTTATAACCGATAGTGAGCTGTCCGCCCTTTTGAGGATAAGCCGCCGAACATTGCAGGAATACCGCACTGCCGGGGTATTTCCCTATTATCTGATTTGCGGCAAAATCGTCTATAAGGAATCAGAGTTAGTACAACTGTTGGAGGACTGCCGCAAACAGAGCCTCGATGAGCAGGTATTGATCTAAACAGAAACGACCCCAAAAATTGAGGGTCGTTTCTGTTTAGTGCCGGAGATTAGTTTAGCATAGTGTCCATTCCCGGAATTTTCCAGAGTATAACAGGATTGAAAACCTGTCTGAGCATCCAGCGGCGGTATTGCTGCGCCTGGTTTGATTTGAGCCGGAAAGCCATCGCCGTTATCATTTCCATATTATAAACCGTAATAAAGCCGTTGCCATTATTCCTCTGACGGGATATTTCATTCTCCCGCAATACTTCGCCTTTAAGGATCGAGCGGATATTACTACCGATGGCGGAAACAAATACGCCGAAAAGGTCTGCTATCTGGTGCTGTGTGAGCCATACGTTTTCTGCTCCGGGACGGATTGTTACCTGTCCATTTTCTATGATGATTGATTCTGTATTCATTGTATTGTTGTTTTTAATTGTTAATCTACACGTTTTACTGATTTGGGGTAACGCATTTTTGCCCGCGCCGTTTCATCTTCGTATAAAGATACCTTTTTGCCCGCAGTCCGTTTTTTCAGCCGTTTCATATCCTCAGCGACTTTCTTATCGGTAACTTTGGCGTATATCTGCGTCGTGGTAATGTGCTTATGTCCCATCATTCGGCTGACCGTTTCGATAGGGACACCCTGCGAGAGCGTAATATGCGTTCCGAAATTATGGCGGGCTTTGTGGTATGTAATCGTGTCGATGTCGCAAAGTTTTCCGACCTTTTTAATGAGTTGATAGACGTATTGTCTGCAATATACATTGAAAATCCGGTCGCCTGTACGCTCATGGCGATACTTTTCGATAATCTGCAAAGGTATTTCCAACAGCCGCACGGTGAAATCTGTGCCAGTCTTTTGCCGTTTCATATCTATCCACCAGCTACCATCTTCAGCCTGTTTAAGATGCTCGGTCGAGAGCTTTCTTAAATCAGCGAGAGCCAATCCCGTAAAGGTCGAAAATACGAACCAATCACGCACCCGCTGTAAGTTCTCATGTTCCGGGCGGCACTCCATTAGCCGTTTCAGGTCGTCTTCTTTCAGATGACGACTTTTGAGGGCTGGCAGTTCGGGAAAAATATTCATAAACGGGTCGCGGCGCAGCGTTCCCTGACTGACTGCCCGTTTGGTTATCTTTTTCAGGTTATACAAGTGCTGGTGAATGGTTTTCTGCTGCAACCCCTTGTCTGTATGCAAAAAGAGGTCGAAAGCGTCAAAGAAATCCAGATTGAGGGAACGAAGCGATACGTCATCCACATCATATTTTTTATGTATAAACGCCGACAGGTGCTTACAGGTTACTTTATAAACGTCAAGCGCCGGTTTATCCCGATCCACACCGACACGGCTTTCAAACTCCGCATTGTGTTCCTCAAAAAGTTTTATCAGCGTGAGTGGCTTTTGCGCGATACCTTTCAGGGCGTTTTTAACCAGTTCGGCGGTAACAAACCCCAGCTTTGTCTGTATATCGGTATAGTGGTTCGTTATCCGCTCCGTGAGTTTGTCTATGGCACGGTTCACTTCCAGAGAGTTTTGGCTGCGACCGTCTGCCCGTCCGGTTTCGGGGTTCCAAATCTTCGGATTGACCGAAACCTTTGTACCGACCTGTTCCCAATCGGCATCAATGCTGATTTTGCACAAAAGCTGACACATACCGTTCTTACGAACTTTTGTACGGTTGATATAAAACAGGACGGCAAATGTACTGCGGCGTTTGTTCCGTCTGTCGTTGGCATTATCTTTTTTATTCGTTTCCATAATCGAAATTTTTAGGGTAATTAAATAGCAAATTTGAATTTCCCGCAGATACGGTCGTCGAGGGTTTTCATGTCCTCGGCGATTTTATCGTTGGTGATTTTCGCGTAAATCTGGGTGGTCTTAATCTGCCCGTGTCCGAGCATCCGGCTGACTGTTTCAATCGGAACACCCTGCGAGAGTGTAATTTCCGAAGCATAGGTATGGCGGCCTTGATGGAAGGTAATTCGTCGGTTGATGCCGCAGGTTCGGGCAACAGTTTTCAGTTCCCGGTTCAGTTCGGAATTGCTGTACATTGGCAGCAATCGTCCGCCGTCAGCTATTCCCCGGTAACGTTCGAGGATTTGCAGGGGAATATCCAATAAGGGCAGGTCGTAATCCATGCCCGTCTTGACGCGTGAGGTCTTTATCCATAGTTCGCCGTCGGGCGCAAGTTCCAGTTCTTCCTCTGTGAGCTTGCACATATCGGAGTACGGGATGCCTGTGTAGCACGAAAACAGGAACAAATCACGTATCAGATAGTGATGCGGTTTTTCTAATGGCGTTGTCATTAATGCCTTCAACTCTTTTTGGGTAAGATATTTTTGCACCCGTTCGGGGCGTTCGGGGGCATATCCCATGAAGGGGTTGGATGTGATTATTCCGTCGGCGATGGCTTTTTTGATGATAGTATTGATTCGTGTTGTGACTACCACGATGGTTCCCAGCGCCAGCGAGCAATCCACACGCAGATAGAGGTCGAATTTATCTATAAACGACCTGTCCAGCGCAGTAAACGGAATGTCGGAGAGTTTATACTTCGATTTTACAAATGCTGTAACGTGGTTGAGAGCGTTCCAATAGGATTTCGCTGATCCCTCTTTACGGTTCACGCCCACACGCTTATCGAAATTCTCATTATGCTTGCGAAAGTAGGCTAAGAGGGTTTCCTGCCCGGATGCCATACCGAGCAAATGGTTTTTAACCTGTTCGGCGGTTACGTTTTCCTTTACGGCTGACAGTTCGCGGTAGTGTGAAAGGGCGGAAGCCCTTATCTCGTCCAGCCGCCGATTGAGTTCCATCGCCATACTGCTCTTTCCGGTGGCACGTCCCGATGACCAAATAGACACCGGAACACACATTTTTGTACTAAACACGGTTTCGGAAGATTGTCCGATAGAAAGCCGTGCCATGACGGGACATTGATTGTCCGATTTCGCTTGGTTCTTTTTCAGGTAGAACGACACCTTAACTACTTGTTTCATAACTCTTTTTTCAGATTACAAATTTACCTGATACAGAGTTATTTGAAGGCGTGTATTATATAGCGCCAGCGTGTAACAAATCCCTAATTTCATTCAAAAAACCATCTTTTTTCCGTTGGCTGGAAAAAAAGGAGTATTTTTGAGCAGGAATTGAAGAAAAACAAGCGTTCTTTGATTGTTTCGGCTTAGTTTGGGGTGTTTAGTATTTCATGCTTGCCGAAAGAAAAAGGCAATGGATTAGTAGCAAAACTTTCGCTCAACCTCGCTATATTGTTCATTATAGGTAAAGTGAATTATATAGCGCCAAAAGGCCGAATAATCCTAATTACTAAACACTTACTTTATTCGTCCGCGTTTTGCCATTCTTCCAAAGTCTTTGACTATATTTGTATAAGTAAATATATGTTTTTTTATTTGAGTGCATTTCTCTGATAATAAGTATTACTGTTGTTTTTTTGATGAAATAGATAACGGATCTTCTTTTTTGAGCTATAAATAAGAGTTATTGAGGCGAGTAGGGTAGAATATAACTGTTTATGTAATATTGGTTTTCTCTTTTCTCTTTTTTTACCGGTTTATACATTACTGACGTGGTGATTATCGTAAGTCGATTCCTGTTTCTTGTGTTATCTGATTATGTGGGAATCGGATAAATAGGTTATTCTTGAAAATAGCAGAAAACTGGGTGGCTTTGTTTTTTTTATACTATTGACTCCCGTTTAATCGATTGTTATATTTGTGATTATAAGCATGAAAGCTACTAAGATGTAAGCTGGCATGAAAAGATTAGACTATGAAAAGGGATTTGTTATATGAAAATATACTGGAAGCTATCAGAGATAAAATATCGAACAAGGGAATACTGACAAGTACACTTGTGGATTTATTGGATCTGGAGAAGGAAGCGGTGTACCGTCGGCTGCGTGGAGAGGTTGCGTTTTCATTTTCTGAGCTAGCCATTGTTTCCAGTACTTTGGGTATTTCGTTGGATAATATGGTCGGAGGGCGGTTTACAAATAGCAGGCCTTTCCAATTGAGACTGGTTGACTATGGTGATTTGGACAATATCGATTACAAAATGTTGGAGCATTATATCTATATCCATAATTTAGGTAAATACGATAAAAGATCGCGAGTAATGGACTGTTCCGGCATTTTGCCCCAATCCCTTTATTTAAGTTATAAAAATATCTCTCGTTTTTTTCTTTTCAAATGGATTTATCAGAATAAAGAATTTAATAAAAAACTCCGGTTTCAGGATGTTTATCCAACGGAACGTCTTGAAAAGATACAAGAGAAAAGTGTGGCTGCGGCGAAACGGATTAATCAAACCATCTATGTTTGGGATCCCTTGATTTTTTATTATCTGGCGAATGATATCCGTTATTTTATCAGTATTCATTTATTGAGCGAAGAAGATTTGCTGCTATTAAAAATAGATTTGCTGCAGTTTTTAGATGATATGGAAGTTCTGGCTTTCAAGGGACAGTTTGATGATACGGGAAATAATGTCTATTTTTATATATCAGGAACACATATCGATACAAGTTACCGTTGTGTAGAAGTAAAACACTTGCGCGTCAGCTTGATACGAACATTTACCCTGAATGCTGTCGTTTCGTTGGATCACCAGATTTATGAACGTATTTCGTCCTGGCTTGAGGCCATTGTCAGGTCGTCGACTATGATTTCCGTCAGTGGGGGCAGGCAACGTATTCAATTTTTTGAGAAACAGCGTGAAGTTATCAATGCCTTGTAAATGTTTAAAAATGAGGTTATATATTATTAACGGAACTTTCTGCTTTTATCGGTGACCGAGATTCAATGTCTGTTCGTTTTCTTAGTTTTTTTTGGATATTTAAAAGAGCTATGCCGGTTTATCCGGTAACTTTTTTATGGGTTCCTTGTTTACCTTTGCATGAAAACAGTGTGTTGATATCAAAACTTATAATTCTATGACATGGAAAAAGAACTTTTGTATGATAACCTTCTGAATACGATCAAAGAAGAGTTCCCTCAGAAAACAAACTTAGTAAGCGCGTTAGTCGATTTGTTGTGTATTGAGAAAGAAGCTGTGTATCGACGTTTGCGGGGGGAAGTTGCATTTACATTTGCTGAAATTGTTACTATAGCAAATGCTTTTGGTATATCATTGGATAATTTAGTCGGTACGGTTACAGCTAAAAGCAGGCCGTTTCAACTGAAGTTGGTTGATTTTGTGAATCCGAAAGAGATAGACTATGATATGTTGGAGCAATATGTCGATGTATTGGGTTTGTCCCGCGAGGATGAAAAATCGGAACTGATCGATTGTACGAATATATTGCCGCAACAGCTTTATATGAATTATAAGTATATCTCGCGTTTTTATCTTTTTAAATGGTTGTATCAATGTGGGGTTCCGGGGAAAGCAAAGCGTTTTGATGAAATCGAGGTTACCGACCGTTTTGTTGGAATACAGTTGGCAAGTGTAGAAGAATCGCGATATGTCCGTAATTCTTATTATATACTTGATCCGTTGATATTCCAATATCTGGTGAACGACATTAATTATTTCATGAGTATCCATCTGATTGGGAAGGAAGATGTGGAGCTTCTGAAAGAGGAGTTGATGAAGTTTCTGGATGAGATGGAAATTCTGGCAACACGCGGTTATTTTGAAGAGACAGGGAATAAAGTTTTCATTTATATATCGAGTGTGAATTTTGATACGAGCTACTGGTGCGTACAGATTAAAAACTACCATATAAGCATGATCAAAACGTTTATTCTGAGTTCTGTTGCCTCACTGGATGAAGGGACTTATGAAAAACTACGGAAGTGGCTACGGGCTCTTATCCGTTCTTCCATTATGATTTCTGTTAGTGGAGAGAGGCAAAGAGTTGCTTTTTTTAAGGCACAGCGTGAATTAATTCAATCTTTATGATGGTTGCTGTTTGTGAAGAGTATCAGAAACTTAAACAATAAAAGGACTATTTTGTAGTATTTTTTTGAAATGAATAGTATAAAAATAATTCCTGAATATTTGGAGCGTATTAATCTTTTACCTACTTTTGCACCCGTAAACAAGAGAGGCCAGATGCTTTGAAAAGCAACGTTTAAATACGTTCTGGCAGTTTTGATTTATTGGAGAGATGGCAGAGTGGTCGATTGCGGCGGTCTTGAAAACCGTTGAACTGAAAGGTTCCTGGGGTTCGAATCCCTATCTCTCCGCAAAAGCAGCAAAAAAGGCTGCTTTTTGTTTTATGGAGAGCTTACGTTCTCAAAATTCTTCCTTAAAGGAGAGATGCTCGAGTGGTTGAAGAGGCACGCCTGGAAAGCGTGTAAACCCCTAAAGGGTTTCGCGGGTTCGAATCCCGCTCTCTCCGCGGAAAAAACTTCTTACCCTTAAAAATTCCAGTAGACAGACTTATCGGATATCAACAAAATACATAAGTATTTGATTCGGAAAACATAAGTATTTCTGTATAAAAACATAAGTATTTTTTGTCCCTCTCAGTAGCATTTTATTAATCACCTTTCAGCCTTCAGTTTAGCTGTGCGACCTGTTTCTCAAAGGCGACAGGCTGAAACGTGGGACGTTACTCAAAATAAACAGGTAGTTACTCAAAATAAATGGGTAAGCACTCATCTGTGATTCGGTAGGTACCGGAAAAAGGTCCTATGTTTTGAAATGTAAAGTCAGGACTTTTGAATGCGAAACATAGGTGTTTTGTTTTCAAAACATATATGCTTTGAAAGTGGATTTTTTATTTGTATTGTACCATTTTATTCACCCTTCAGCTGAAATAATTGTTTTTCAATGCGTAAGGGTGGCTGAAGGCTGAAAGGATAGATAGTCTTTCTTGCTGAGATTCGATTACTTTGCGTATTCTGCGCTATCTGCATTCCCTAATAGCATGCCCTGGTTGCCTTATTTCTTGATCTTTCTATATACATATATAAAAGCAGGAATCAGAAACAGATCTGCTGCCATCCATGCCGTGGCATCACCGAAGCAAACAGCGAGAAACCCGAAAGCCGGTACTGCATAAATACTGACGAGTGTTCGGGCGATCATTTCAGATACGCCGGAAAGCATTGCCAGATTGGTAAATCCGGCTCCCTGGATCGTGTAACGAAGAATACAGAGAATACCCAGAATAGGAAAGAAGGAACAAGATATATGCAGGAACTGAATGGCATCTTTAATAATTTCCGTTTCTGCAGGATCGACGAATATAAATATCAGTTCGCGTGAAGCCAACATCAGTATAAGGAATGAAAAAGCGGCATAAACGATCATCATCAACCCGCTGGCTTTGATACCCTGCCAGATACGTTCCGGTTTGCCTGCCCCGTAATTTTGTCCGGTATAGGTAGCCATGGCAATTCCCAAACTTTCGAAAGGGCAGATAAAGAATGACTTGATACGCACAGCCGATGCAAAGGCTGCAATGCAGGCCGACCCTAGTGCATTATTGGCACTTTGTAACATGATACTGCCGATAGCAGTGATAGAGAACTGAAGCCCCATCGGTACGCCTATCCACATCAGGTTTCCTGCCAGTTTCGATTGAAATTTCCTCTCTTCCCGTGTACTTCTCAATATCTCAAAACGGCGATACATGTAAACGAAACAAAGAACAGCCGATATTCCCTGGGAGAGAAGCGTGGCTATGGCAGCACCGGCAACTCCCCATTTAAATACCAGGATACAAACCAGATCGAGGATCACATTCAGAATGGTAGAAAAAAGCAGGAACCAGAATGGGGTCTTGCTATCGCCCAAAGCGCGGATAATACTGGACAACAAATTATAAAAGAAAGTACAGGGTACGCCGATGAAAGTAACCAATAAATAGAAATAAGCATCTTTAAAAATATTCTCCGGAGTTTGCATCATCCTTAGAATATCCTTACAATATATACTTGTAACGACTGCAATGATAACCGACATAACTGCTGCCAGCTGCAAACTGATGGAAACATACTTCCGCATCGTGCTGTAATCTCTTGCACCGAATTTCTGTGCCACCGGAATACCGAAACCGGCACAGCATCCATTACAAAATCCTATGATAAGAAATATAACAGACGTACTCGCCCCGACAGCGGAAAAAGCATCGATTCCCAGAAATTTACCAACAATAGCCGCATCGATCAAAGAATAGGTTTGTTGAAGCAGATTAGCCAGCAATACCGGCATGGCAAAGTTGAAGATCAACGGTAGCGCTGCCCCGGATGTCATTTCTTTTGAAGTTCCCATAACTATTTCCCTAAACAATCGCTGCAAAGGTAACTATTTTGTGACAGAAAGGATAAATATACACTTATAAAATCTATTGCTATGCAACTCAATAAATCATATATTTGTACGGATAAAGAAATTCATCTTATATGCATAGTTTTAGAAAGACGAAACAGATAACCGGAATGATGGTCTGTGTTGCTTTATTGTTTGCATGTCAGCTAGACAAGCATACCGGATTAAGTGAAAAAGAACTACTGGGTAAAAAGATTTTCTTTGATGAAAATCTTTCGGAACCTGTGGGTGAATCCTGTGCAACCTGTCACACTGCAGAAAAGGGTTTTGCAGATATATATTCCCGTATCACTTCTGAAGGTGCTGTCAAAGGGCGCTTCAGTAACCGTAACTCAATGACTTCCGCCTATACCTGCTATATCCCGCCGTTACATTATAACGAAGAGGATGAGACGTATGTCGGGGGACTTTTCTGGGACGGACGTGTCAACACACTGGAAGAACAGGCCGCTCAACCATTTACAAACCCGTTGGAGATGGGTAATCATGACAATGTTATGGTTGCAGGAAAAGTGCGCCGTGCCGGTTACTACCGGGATTTGGTGAGGATATATGGAGAGCCGGCATCCGATGACTCTCTCTTTTCATGCATAACAAATGCCATTGCTGCCTATGAACGTTCGGCAGAGATGAACCCTTTCTCTTCTAAATACGATGCCTGGCAAGCGGGTAAATGTGAACTGACAACACAGGAGCAACAAGGCTTGGAACTATTTAAAGAAAAGGGACTTTGTGCCGAATGCCATATATTGGAACCGGATGAACGGGCAGGAAAGGTCTTGTTTACCGATCATACCTATGATAATTTAGGAATCCCTTCCAATCCGGATAACCCTTTCTTTGCAACGCCGTTCCCTTACAATTCTTGTGGCCGCGACACGGTTGATCTGGGTTTGGGAAGTACTCTGAGAAATAGTACCGAAGCGGGCAAGTTTCGTGTTCCGACCCTTCGTAACATAGCTCTGACTGCTCCTTACGGGCATAATGGTTATTTTGATACATTGGAAGAAATAATCCATTTCTATAATGTTCGCGATGTAGAAGAATACCCTCAACCTGAATTTGCAGCAACTGTCAACAAAGAAGAACTCGGCAACCTCGGTCTGACACAGGACGAAGAGGCTGCTATTATCGCTTTTCTATCGACGTTAACGGATGGATATCAGGCGGACTAGAATATAATCTTTTTCCTGTTTTCAAAACATTTTGCATTCTACCATAGTTCTTTTATAAAACAAAACATAAAAGAAAAAGTAAATATATTATGGCAAAGAATGTTGCAGAACAATTAGTCGACACGCTTGAAAAAGCAGGAGTGAAGCGTATTTATGCTGTCACGGGGGATAGTCTGAACGAGGTGAATGAAGCTGTACGGAAAAACGGAAAGATCAAATGGATACACGTTCGTCATGAAGAAACAGGTGCTTATGCCGCTGCTGCCGAAGCGCAGTTGAACGGTGAGCTGGCTTGCTGTGCAGGAAGCAGCGGCCCGGGGCATGTTCACCTGATCAATGGTTTGTATGACGCACAACGTTCAGGAGCTCCGGTATTGGCTATTGCTTCCACGCTGCCGACCCATGAGTTCGGAACAGAATATTTCCAGGAAACCAATACGATCAAATTATTTGAAGATTGCAGTTATTATAACCAGGTAGCAACTACCCCGGAACAGTTTCCCCGTATGTTGCAGGGAGCTATACAAGCGGCCCTTTCCTTCCGGGGCGTAGGAGTGATCGGGCTACCCGGCGACCTGACATCGCAAACGGCAACTTCGGGAGAATCCTCTCAACAATCATTTCCTACCAAACAGCGTGTTTGCCCTTCTGCCGAAGAGATCAACGAGTTGGCAGACCTGTTGAATAAAGCTGAAAAAGTGACCCTCTTTTGTGGAATAGGAGCGAAAGATGCCCATAAGGAACTGGTCGAATTATCCCAACGCCTGAATGCTCCGGTGGCCTATTCATTTAAAAGTAAAATGGAAATCCAGTACGATAACCCGAATGAAGTAGGAATGACCGGTTTGTTGGGTATGCCTTCCGGTTATTACAGTATGCATGAAGCAGAAGTATTGGTCTTGCTGGGAACAGATTTTCCCTATGAAGCTTTTATGCCGCAGAATAATACGATCGTTCAGGTAGATATTAAAGCGAACCGTTTGGGGCGCCGTGCTAAGATAAAGATGGGACTTTGTGGCGATGTAAAAGATACATTGCAGGAGTTGCTCCCTCTGATCCGTCAAAAAACGAATGATAGTTTCCTGCGAGAACAGTTGGCGCATTATGATAAAGTAAAGAAAAACCTGAGATCGGCTGCCGAAGTAAAAGGAAAAGAAGAAAAGATCCAGCCCGAATATGTTATTTCCGTTATCGACGAACTCGCATCGAACGATGCTGTCTTTACTGTCGATACTGGTATGACCTGTGTCTGGGGTGCTCGTTACTTACAGGCTACCGGGAAGCGGAAAATGTTGGGTTCTTTCAATCATGGCTCGATGGCGAATGCCATGCCACAGGCTATCGGAGCTGCTTTAGCCTATCCGGGACGTCAGGCGGTGGCTCTGTGTGGCGATGGCGGACTTTCGATGATGTTGGGTGATCTGGCGACGATCGTACAATATAAACTGCCTGTTAAACTGATCGTTTTCAATAACCGTTCCCTGGGAATGGTTAAGCTGGAAATGGAAGTTGCCGGATTGCCTGACTGGCAGACAACGATGTTGAATCCGGACTTTGCACGTGTCGCCCTTTCAATGGGAATGGCTGGTTATAATGTCAGCAAGCCGGAGGATGTATTGCCGACGCTTACAAAAGCTTTTGTTTCCGATGGCCCTGTCCTGGTCAATATCATGACCGATCCGAACGCGCTGGCAATGCCACCGAAGATCGAGTTTACACAAATGTTGGGATTTGCACAGACTATGTACAAGTTATTGATGGAAGGACGTTCAAAAGAGGTAATGGATACGATCGATACAAATCTGAAGCATTGGAAAGAAGTCTTCTAACCAAAAAATGAATATCTTTGCTTTCTACTAATAAATTCTATACAGATCATGAAAGCAAAGATATTTTTATTATCGCTTGTAGCATTTTTTATCCTGTCTGCACATGCAGCAGTAGTCGATACTATCCATGTTCGCAGTGATGCGATGAACAAGGATATTCAGACTGTTATAATAACGCCGGGAAATGGGAAGAAGGCAGCTCCGGTCATCTATTTACTGCATGGCTATGGCGGAAATGCTAAAACCTGGATCGGCCTAAAGCCTAATTTACCGGAGATAGCAGATCAATATGGGATCATGTTTGTCTGTCCGGATGGTAAGAACAGTTGGTATTGGGATAGTCCGGTCGATCCTTCCTATCGGTATGAAACATTTGTTTCCAAAGAGCTTGTCAATTATATAGATGCCAATTATCCGACCCTAAAAGATCGTAAAGGACGTGCTATTACCGGTCTTAGCATGGGAGGGCATGGTGCGATGTGGATTTCTTTCCGTCACAAGGATATTTTTGGTGCAGCGGGGAGTACAAGCGGCGGTGTCGATATCCGTCCTTTCCCGAATAACTGGAATATGAGCGATCGGCTGGGGAAGGAAAGCGAGAATCAGGAGGTATGGGATAATCATACGGTTATCAATCAGGTAGACCGCCTGCAGAATGGCGATCTGGCATTGATCTTCGATTGCGGTTACAGCGATTTCTTCTTTGAAGTAAATAACGATTTCCATAAAAAACTGCTGAAATATAAGATCGACCACGACTTTATTGTCCGTCCGGGTGCACATAATGGCGAATACTGGAGTAATTCCATCGATTACCAGATATTGTTTTTCAAGAAATTCTTCGATAAACGAAATACTAAGTGAATATAGTAGACTGCCTGTCCCCGTGCTTGGAGTGGGGACAGGATCGTTTTATTATCTGAACTGGCAACTGTTTATTTCTCCAGTGAAAAAGCATTGATCAGCATATTTAATATGCTGCAGATAATTCGTTCCGGTATGGCTGATAACGGCAGTTTTTCATTTTTAGGCAATCGGATAGTTTCCATATCTTCATCTTCTTCCAATGAAGAGAAATATATCTCTTTCAAAAGAACTTCATTTCCTTCAGTAACAAACGGTAGTTGTATCACAATATTTAGCGACCTATCTATAATATAGAGAATGTCATTTTCAATCCGGGTTGTTATATCCGCCGTTTCAAAGTTGTAAATGTTACTGATATAAACTTGTTTCCCGGAATAACGGGTAATCGTATTTACCTGTTTTTCCTCTTCACTCAGATAATATACCGGAGCAGTTAACTGCGGAAGGAGAGGAGTTATTCCCAGATCATCCAGTTGCTTCTTCCATCCGGATAATATTTCGGAAGTCAGATCGACCGGATGTACCAGAGAAATGATTGCATCGTCAGAAAGGATAAATTCTTTTTCATCGACAGTTATACATTTTCCGTTCTCCATATACCGGAAAGACTTCCTTAGTTGCCCTTCCTTATAGACACCCCAGACAAGTCCGGTCGTAATATACCGCATAACCGGGTTTTCTATAAAGATAGTTTGCCATATCTTCCGGGGCCAGGTTCGTCCGTTCTTTAAAGACTGTTCCAGGCGTTTCCGCTGAATTTTAGTCTGGGTTTTGACTACTTTGTTTAAAGTTGATAACTCCTCCCGGGCCTTTTCTGCTTTTTTACGGTCATCGTGTTTAGTCGGGGCGGGGAGCGATTTGCTTACTTTCTGTTTTTCAAGATCGAATACAGAAAGGGTAAAGTCCGGATTCAGAGTTACACGGAAAGTCCGTGTGCCATAGCTTACCTCTTTCTCTGCCGGGCTATTGAAACCGAAAGTTGGAATGATCTGGTCTGCCAGTTCCTCTACAGTCATGCCTTTGCGGATGGCTGCCTGACGGAATGCGTTCCATGACGTGGTCCTGTACGTTCCGTTGGGAGAGATTTCCATCCATTCATTCAGGATACGGAGGGCATTGGGACTCGATTTTATTCCCAGTAGCTTGAGGACAAATCTGGAAAGTTGTTTGCGGGAGGCTCTCGACCACGATTTGATCAAAGGAGACAGCCGTGCGATCTGCTGCTCGGAGCCGTAAAAACAATAAGGGAGCAGAAGCATCCTTCTGTTTGCCTCAGCACTATCCGATTGCCAGTAGCGGAACAGTTCTTCCATCATCGCCTGCCATTCTTCTTCCTCGATGAAAGGTACGATCGCATCGCAGGCATGTAGCCGGACAACTTGATTAAGAGACATATATTCACTTAATACGTACCGGATTACATGGCGGGGTACAAACTCATCCACATCTGTTTCGTTTGCCCAATGGAGTCTTGTATAAGGTTTTTGCGGTAACCAGGCTATCTGTTGCGTACAATATAGTTCGATATGCTTACTGCAATAGTCGATGACTGCCTGTTTATTCCTGAATTTGATTTTGGCAGCGGAAGCATGTGTATTGTCCCAGTATTTGAATAATTGCCTGGCCCAGTTTTGCGACTCTTCATCCAGTTCCGGATAGAGTTGTTCAAGCAATTTGCGGGTTTTCTTTTCTTTGTCGAGCAGGAGTCTTTCGATATTCCTGCGGATTAATTTAGAGTTTTCTTTCAATAATCCCAGCAACTGTTCATAGTCTGTCAAGCCGCAGTCTGAAAATAGTTTATTCAGCCAGACCAGTCTTTTCTTTAGTGGAATGTCACTATATAGATAATGGTAGGCTGCTTGCTTATTCTTACGGATAAGTTCATCGATTTGTATTTCCCTGAGAGTATCCGGAAGTGGCAGGTCGGAAGCACTATATACTTCACACCAGGCATCGAATAGTACTGCAGCATCCGTTTGTTGCTTTTTCTTCATATATATATTGTTTTCCTTTTATTACTGTTTATTTCCTTATTCCTAAAACAAATACAGAAGTGGTTAGTTGCAGGAAATAGTATTACATATAAAAGCAAATGTATAAAAAATATTTTGTAATTTTGCACCTTCTAAATAATATGGGTGTGAGGCAAACAATGAATAAATATCTGAAATGGCTGTTACCGGTGATCTTTATCGCCTACTATGGCAGCATTACGTTATTTATTCATGTCCATATAGAACATGGTACGACGATTGTCCATTCGCATCCTTTCGGGAAATTGAACGGCGGTGCCTGCCACCATCATGCTTCCTTATCCGAAATACAATTATTCCACATACTGACAACGCTTAGTGTGGAAGACGGAGCAGTACATGCTCTTTATCTGAATTTTAGTGCACAACAAATTGCTGAAATAGTTGAATATCCGGTTTATCCGGACTATGCGCACCCTGACAAAGGGCAGCTTTCCCTTCGTGCGCCTCCTGTTTTCTGATAACAAATAGTAATACTTCAATTGATAAGGATAGGTGTTTCTAATAAAAACATCCCATCCTTCTAATTTTTCGACCCAGGTCGAAAACCTTTTTGACCAAGGTGATAAACGTTTTTGACCTGGGTGGTAAACGTTTTTGACCTGGGTCAAAAATATAAAACATCGGGTATTTCGGATTAGGAAGTACCGTGTTTTGCATTATAACATTACCTATTTATCAGAACAAATCGCAATGAATAAGATTATAACTCTTATACTGTGCCTGTGCTGTGTCTTTACGACGGCATGGGCGGATGATGCTCCGACCCTGAATCCGTCGGATGCCAATATCGTAGGACATATATTGGATAAGAAAACGGGCGAGCATCTTTCTTTTATCAATGTTTTCCTGAAGGGAACGACGATCGGTACGTCGACTGATGCAACCGGTCATTATTACCTGAAGAACCTGCCGGAAGGTAAGTATACACTGGTGATGAAAACATTAGGCTTTAAGACTATAGAGAAGCCGGTAACTTTGAAAAAAGGAAAAACTCTGGAAGTCAATTTTGATGCGGAAGAGGATTTGGTTGCATTGGACGGAGTGGTCGTATCGGCAAACCGTAACGAGACAACCCGCCGTCTGGCTCCTTCGCTTGTGAATGTGCTCGATTCGAAAACTTTTGAGACGACGCATGCTACCTCTTTGGCGGATGGTCTGAACTTCCAGCCGGGTGTACGTGTGGAAAACAACTGTCAGAATTGCGGATTCCAGCAGGTCCGTATCAATGGACTTGAAGGTCCTTATACGCAGATACTGGTGGATAGCCGTCCGATATTCAGTGCACTGACCGGTGTATATGGTTTGGAGCAGATCCCGGCAAATATGATCGAGCGTGTGGAGATCATGCGTGGGGGAGGTTCAGCTTTATTCGGTTCTTCCGCTATTGCAGGTACGATCAACATCATTACAAAAGAGCCTTTGAGGAATTCCGCACAGATCGCCCATTCATTAACGATGATTGGCGGCGACCGTCCGGATAATAATACGACAATCAATGCGTCGCTGGTGACAGATGATCATAAGGCGGGCATCTATATGTTCGGACAGAACCGCTATCGCGGGGCTTACGACCATGATGGCGACGGCTTTACCGAACTGGGAAAACTGAATGCCCGTACGCTTGGTTTCCGTTCTTATCTGAAGACGAGCACTTATTCGAAGTTGACTTTCGAATATCATAATATCAATGAATACCGTCGTGGCGGTAACTTATTGGATCTGCCTCCTCATGAAGCGGATATAGCCGAGCAAACGGAGCATAATATCAATGGGGGCGGGTTGAAGTTCGATCTCTTCTCGAAAGATTATAAGCATCGTTTGAATGTATATACTTCTGCCCAACATACGCAAAGAAGCAGTTATTACGGTGCCGATAAAAATCCGAATGCTTATGGCAGCACGACGGATATGACTTTTGTAGGTGGTGCCCAATATTCGTATGAATGGGATAAATGCCTGTTTATGCCTGCCGAATTTACCGGTGGTGCTGAATATAACTACGATGATTTGCAGGATAAGATGCTGGGTTATCACCGTACGATCGAGCAGACAGTGCATATCGGAAGTGTTTTCCTGCAGAACGAATGGAAGAATGAGAAATGGAGTTTTCTTGTCGGGGCGCGTATGGATAAGCATAACCTGATCGATCATGCTATATTCAGTCCGCGTGCCAATGTGCGTTTTAATCCGATCAGCGATGTGAATCTGCGTATGTCCTATTCAAGCGGTTTCCGTGCTCCGCAGGCGTTCGATGAAGATTTGCATATCACGGCTGTAGGTGGTGATGTGGCTATTATTCAGATATCTCCCGACCTGAAAGAGGAAAACTCGCAGAGTGTGAGTCTTTCTGCTGATTTTTATCGTCGTTTCGGTCCGGTCCAGACTAATTTCCTGGTAGAAGGTTTCTATACGGATTTACGAAATGTATTCATCCTGGAAGAGATAGGACGTGACAATGATAACAACCTGCTGATGGAACGCCGTAACGGGAAAGGGGCTCGTGTAATGGGGATTAACCTGGAAGCAAAGGCGGTATATTCGTGGATGCAGATACAGGCAGGTGCAACTATCCAGCGCAGCCGTTATAAAGAGCCGGAAAGTTGGAGCGAGAATAAGAATCTGGAACCTCAGAAAAAGATGTTCCGTTCGCCGGATGTGTATGGCTACTTCACTTCCTCATTTACTCCGGTGAAAAGATTTACGGCTTCGTTGACCGGTACTTATACCGGGAGCATGCTGGTTCAGCATCTGGCTGGTTATATTCCGGAAGACCGGGAAGAGAAGACAAAAGATTTCTTTGACCTGAATGTGAAGGTAGCATACGATTTCCCTCTTTACCAGTCTGTTACTTTGCAGGTAAATGCAGGTGTTCAGAATATCTTTAATTCCTATCAGGATGATTTTGATAAATACGAGAAACGTGATGCCGGATATATCTATGGTCCGGGTATTCCGCGCAGTTATTTTATCGGATGTAAGATCAGTTATTGATAGGCTGATATAAAAATATTCGGGAAAGCCCGGTAGAAGTTCCTTGCTTTTACCGGGCTTTATGTTTACTTTAGCGTCAATTTAATAAATCTATATAACATGAATTTAAGTGATCCTAAGGATTGTTTGTATTGCACGAACAATCAGACATTACACGATCTGATGATCGAAATAGCTCCTTTATCCGTATCCAGACTGTTTCTTTTCAAGGAACAAACATATTATGGGCGTTGCCTGGTTTCTTATAAGGACCATGTGCATGATCTGAATATGTTGAGCGATGAGGAAAGAAATGCGTTTATGGCAGATGTGGTAAAGGTAACACGTGCCATGCAGAAGGTATTCAATCCGCAAAAAATAAATTACGGTGCTTATTCCGATAAACTTTCACATCTTCATTTCCATCTGGCTCCCAAATATGAGGACGGCCCTGACTTCGGAGGTACGTTCACTATGAATCCGCAGAAGGTTTATTTGTCGGATAAGGAGTATGAAGGTATGATTGCGAAGTTAAAGGAAGCGTTGGGATAAAAATAAAAACAAAAGGAAAGCTGCCGGGCTTTCCTTTGTTGTTTATTTTAGTTGTTTGATAAAGCTTTCTGGATTCTGGCTGTTAGGCCAAATGCTAACAATGTAGATTGTCTTTTTTTCTACATAGTAAAGGATTTTATGGTTTCTATGTTCGACAAAGGAACGATAATTTCTTTTACATGTTTCGGTTTCCGGTTCATAAGATCCCATATTGGGATTTAATGCCAGCAAGTCTACGGTTTCTAAAATCCCATTAATGAATTTATCTGCAGCTCTAAGTCCCATTTCTTTTTTGTACCAGGCATAAATTGTTCGAGCTTGTTTTCTTGCTGTGCGTTTCCATGCAATAACTAAAGATTCCTCCATGAAGTGACAGCTTTTCGCATTTCATCTTGTGTGTAATAGACCGAATCTTCCTCTGCCAACCTAAGACTTTCCATCTTTTCTTCATGGGATAACGGGTGCATGGCACTTTCTATTTCTTCATCGGTAACGAAGTCGATATCGTCAACAGTTACCCTACGGGATATTTTAGATTTGTTGGATGCAATCCGCTTGACATACTTTTTTACTCTCTCGATACTTTCTGTGTCAAGGTTGATAATTTCGTTGAACAGTTCCAGGCGTTCACCCTGTAATTCCATTGCTTTCATATATTTACTCCTTCCGGTTTTGATAAAGTACAAATGTATTTATTTTTTTAATAAAGACAATGAAATAAACTTTTTTCTTTCAGGAGGCTGCGGTCACACGGCAATTATACTTGGTGAAGCGTGACCTTACGGAGCGGAGAGCATTCCGCTCCGGTATAACTGTGGCGATATCCATGTAACCAGAGCCATGTCGCTCCCGGATGATCTAACCTTTCAAACTTTTATTTATTGTATCTATGTAGTTAAGTATTTCGTCCCGTCCTTCTTTTTTCTCGGAAGAAGAGAAAAGCATCGGAGGGAGTTCTTCCCATGTTTCAAGTAACTTTTCCTGATAAGCTTTCAGATTTTCCTGTAAGCGTCCTTTGCTGATCTTGTCGATCTTTGTGAAGATGATAGAGAAAGGGATGCCGTTTTCACCCAGCCATTCCATAAATTCCAGGTCGATCTTTTGTGCTTCATGGCGGCAGTCGATCAAGACAAACAGGTTTGTGAGTTGTTCACGTTCCAGGATATAATCTTCGATGATCCGCTGGATATTCTCCCTGCCTTCTTTTCCGCGCTGGGCAAAACCATAACCTGGCAGGTCGACCAGAAACCAGTTGTTGTTGATTATAAAATGATTGATAAGCAAAGTTTTTCCCGGCTTCTGTGAAGTCATAGCCAATCCTTTCTTGCCTGTCAACATATTGATAAGGGAGGATTTGCCAACATTGCTTCGCCCGATAAAGGCATACTCCGGAAAGTTACCTGCGGGGCATTTCTTTACGTCTGTGTTACTGATAACAAATTCTGCACTTTTGATTTCCATATTCTTACGCTTTTATTGTTTTGTGTTTAATACAAACAATTTATGATGTACAAAGGTATAAAAATATTTAGAATTCAAACTTTGGTGGATTTTGAGGATATCTGTTTTTGCCATCATATGATTATTCGAATTCTATCCCATAAAAATTAGCCCATTTCCCCTCGCTTGGTTTTATTGTCAATTTTATACAATGAGTTCCCTGATTTAAATTGTAATTCTCCATTATTTTTGATTTATGGCGTTGATATCCTCTTTTTATTGTTCTGTCGTATTTTTCTCCATCAATATCCACTGATATTTCATAATCACTCATTTCAGCTGTATAAATGGATATATTATATGATCTGTTTTCTTTTGAATTAACACAATATTCTATGGAATTGGAAAGTTCTCCTTTCCAATTTGTAAGCATAAACTGATTGTTATCCCCTGTCTCTATGCCGAATTCTCCGTTGGCAAAGGCCGATAAAGATGATATTATTTCGTTGCATGGGATATTTATTCCTGCGTCGTAAGAATCAATTTCTCCGGATAGCAGAAGGCATGCCGTATCGAATTCTCCGTTGAAACCGCTTATAATAACGTCATCTCCTTCTTTTTTTGCTGTATGATTGGTTTCCATTGAGATAATGGAATTTTTGATCCCTGTTACTTTTATTTCTGAATTGTTTACATTAGGCATCTTTGTTATATACAACTTTGTATTACTGCTTTTTACAGTATATCTACAGAAACAATTATGTTGTCCATATATTTGGTTTAGACTTTTTGCACCTTGTATTCCTCCTATCTTTTGAATTATGTATCCCGCTTTTTCTAAAGGTTCAGATTGTTGTACAGGTATACTTCCATCGTTTTTGGGACCTATGTTAAGAAGAAAATTGCCTCCGTATTGGATACATCTTAATAGGTCGATGATGATTTCTTCTTTGGTCATATAAGAGTTTTGATTTTTAGACTTACTGTATCCCCAGCTTTTTTCGTTTATTGATGTACATAATTCAAATCGCTTGAATTTTTGAATAGATAAATTTAAAGACATCTCAGGAGTAATATAATCTCCTTCATGTTTTGAATATAACCTATCATTAAATATAATGTCTGGCCTTATACTTTCAGCTGCTTGTAAAAAACGGTTGGCTGAATTGGTATTTGTATTTTCAAGATATCCATCCCACCATATTAAATCGACGGATGGATATCTGGTAACAAATTCACGTATTAAATTTTCAGTATAGTCATCATACTGTTTGTGTTCTTTATACCTGCCTTTTATTTCCGGAACATAACCATACGATTCGTTGGTCATCCAATCAATATTTTGTGAAAAATATACACCGAATTTTAAACCTCTGTTGAGGCATGCTTCCTGCATCTCTTTAATAACATCCAATCCTTTTGCTCCACTATTTGATATGTTCCAGTCTGTTAATTTTGTAGGATACATGACGAATCCATCATGATGTTTTAACGTAATAACCAGATAATTCATTCCACAAGATTTTGCTAAATCGGCTATTTGGTTTGCATTAAAATTATGGCAAGTGAAATCTTTTGCATATAATTTATAAGTTTCTCTTGGAATTTTAGCAGTGTACATAATCCACTCTGCACCTACACCTCCTGACAATTTAGGTGAATCGGTAGGATAGACTACTCCATCAAGATCTGTTCCTGCAAATTCACCGGCAGGAACGGAATATACCCCGAAATGAATAAACATACCGAACTTCGCTTCATCCCACCAGTCCATTTTACTTGTAGGTTCAGGAGGTTCAGGCTTATCTATACTATCTTCTTTTAAACATGAAGTTAGGATTATGAGTAGATTAATTATTATAAAACTGTTGTATAAATATTTCATATGATATAATATTTCAATATAGGAAGAGTAATTATAAACTGTTTGTGTTGTATTATGATAATTTTTTTATGACTGATATTAATTGATAAGTCTCATAAATATCACTGCTTAGGTGATAATTAATTTTAATAAAAGTCGCATTGCTCCCGTTTTCTGGAGTGAATGATCGATTTGCGTTATTTGTCATATATAAATGTTTTTTATGTTACTGATGTTGCATCCGTTCTAATATTGATTAATTCATCTACGTTTATTGAAGATTTTATTTTTGTGATTGGAGAATTTGAGTCATTAACAAAAACTATTTTATTGTTAGAGTAATCAATTATATTATTTGTGATATTGACAGTTGTCATTATGCCATATATTTTCCCCGGTTTGGCATAATTAAAGACATTATATCCTACATTTATTTCGCTCATAACATTATTGTTCCCATATATAAAAAAATTGTTATTGAAGTATTATCAATTTGGATCAGATACATTTATAGTATTATTATAAATACTTACAAATGATTTGTCAATAGAGAAATACATTGCCTGCTTTTATATTGTTAGGCGCATTTAATGAACCAAAGTGCATTTTGTCCAGTCATATTATAGATCATATGTATAATCACTATTTTTTGAAACACTTATGTTTTCAAAAATATTAAATTGATTAGGTAAAAGATAATTTATACCCTTTTCTCCTCCATATAAAATAACCGTCACTACCATCACCTGAATTGTTGTATCCTTTTACATAGACTAGTCTGTTGTGATAGGTGAATTCTTTAAAGTTGCTAGATTTTTATTTGTGTCATAATCTAAATATTTAAAAGTTTAAATCTTTTGTTATATAAAACGTGTGAACAAGATAGCTTATTGTTTTTTACGATTGTTAATTAATATTAAATGAATTTATTTGCGATTATGCGATATAAGCCATTTCGTTTTTCTTATTTGTGTTTGACTGAGGCCGCCCATAATCCGAAGAATGTGATCGCTCCGTTCAGCATCAGCATTTCATAACCGAAGGCATAGCCTGTATGTTGTTTCACCAGATAATCCGTTGCAAAGCAGATCAGCGGTGAAAAGATACATATATAAGGAACATATTTGTCACGCGGATGTTTTTTTGTGAATAATCCAAAGACAAATAATCCCAGTAAAGGACCGTAAGTATAGGAAGCAATCATATAGATGGCATCGATCACACTACGGCTGTTTACGGCCTTAAAGATAAGGATAATTATGGCAAATAAGACAGAGATGAGCAAATGGCTCATCAGGCGGGTGCGCTTAGCCTTGGTTGCTTCTTCCTTTTCCACTCCGAGGATGTCGACACAGAAAGAGGTAGTCAATGCCGTCAATGCTGAATCGGCACTGCTGAAAGCCGCCGCTATGATACCGATCGTAAAGAAGATCAGAATGGAATGTCCCAATATGCCGGAAGTACAAAACATCGGCAGGATATCGTCATTTAATACCGGCAATTCGATATTCTTTTGTGAGGCAAGGCTTAGTAACAATACACCGAGGGCAAGGAACAGGAAGTTCACCGGCGTAAAGGCAAAACCATAAGTGTACATATTTTTTTGTGCATCTTTCAGACTTTTGCAGGACAAGTTCTTTTGCATCATATCCTGATCGAGTCCGGTCATGACGATAGTGATAAAGATTCCGCTGAAAAACTGTTTCACGAAATGTTGCGTACTGTGCCAATCATCGAATTCAAAAATACGGAAATGGGGATTCTCTGTCAATGTCCGCACCATGCCTCCCATATCTAGCTCCATGGCATCTTTTACTTTCCATATAATAACGACCAGCATAGCGACCAGGCAAAGAGCCTGGAGTGTATCTGTCCAGATGATCGTCTTTATGCCGCTTCGGTACGTGTATAGCCATACCAGGAAAATACTGATAATGACGGTTACCCAAAAAGGAATATTCCAGGTGCTGAATACGTAATGCTGCAAGATCAGGACAACCAGATAAAGTCGTGCTGCTGCCCCGACGATCTTTGAAAGCAGAAAGAAGGAAGCCCCTGTTTTGTAACTTCTTCGTCCGATACGGTCTCCGAGGTAGGAGTAGATCGATGTCAGTTGTAGCTTATAATAGAGAGGCAACAATACTTTAGCTATTAATATATATCCGAAGAAAAAGCCGAAAACCGTTTGCATATAAGTCATATCTATGCTCCGTACCATTCCCGGGACCGAGACGAAAGTCACGCCTGAAAGCGATGTCCCGATCATCCCGATGGAAACGATATACCACGGTGATTTACGGTTGCCCAGGAAGAACGCGTCATTGCTTGTGCTTTTCCTACCTGTGATCCAGGCAATCAGCAACAATATGCCAAAATAAACGGCAATTATGGAGAGGATGATATAGCTATTCATTAATCGGTATTTAATTAAGTAGAGCAGGGAAGTTTAATCCCTGTCGAACGTTCGGGGACAAAGATAACAACATTTTACAAAAATGTAATATCATGTAAACTTCTTCTTAATATACGCATTGTTCCTTTGCGGTCGTAAAAAAACAAAGAAAAACAAAAAGAAAATGGAAATAAATAAAAGACGCTTTTCTGTTTTTAACTCGCTTTTAATCGCTGGCTTTTTGACTGTTTTTCCACTCGGAAATTTATCAGCACAACAGGCTGTCCTGATTCATTCTCATAATGATTACCGTCAGCGGGTTCCTTTTTATCAGGCCTATTCGCAGCAGTTGTACTCAATCGAAGCGGATGTGTACGCAGTAGAGGAAACCGGAGAACTTCTGGTTGCACATGATCCGGAAGAATTGGGTACGGCATCTACACTGGATGAATTATATATAGAGCCTATACTCTCTTTATATAAACGAAATAACGGACGTCCCTGGAAAAACTCCGATAATAGACTGCAATTACTGATTGAACTCAAAACACCGGAAAAACCGACTCTCGATTGTCTAGTTTCCAAGTTGAATAAATATCCGGAAGTTTTTGATCCGGCTGTTAATCCGGCAGCAGTTCGTATTGTAATTACCGGAAACTGTCCGTCTCCGTCTGATTTTTCCAAATATCCGTCTTATATCTATTTCGATGGACAAATCGGCGTTGACTATACCCCGGAACAATTGGAACGAGTCGGGATAATCAGCGATGCTTTCGGTCGCTATTCTGTATGGAATGGAAAAGGAGCCATGATTGCTCCGGAAAAGAAACTGGTTGCAAACGTGATAGAAAAGGTTCATGCCTTGGGAAAACCGATTCGTTTTTGGGGAGCTCCGGATGGTATCACAGCGTGGAATACATTCCATAATATGGGAGTGGATATCATTAATACGGATAAACCGGAAGCTTGCTCCGATTTCTTTCACAATTTTGAAAGTAAGAATTTCTCGATTATTTCTGATACGCTCAATTTAAGTGAAGAAGTTACCCGAACCGACAGGCTGGATAAAACCACTGCCGGTTTCCGGGGCTTCGGTAAAAAGAACAGGATGCTGACAAAGCCAGTGGAAATTTACACGCCGACTTACCTGAATGACGGTACTGAAAAACCGATTAAAAATGTGATCCTTTTGATTGGTGATGGAATGGGACTGGCTCAGATTTGTGCTGCCCAGACGGTAAATAAAGGTCTTTCTTTTCTGCAATGTAAATATGTAGGGTTACAGCAGACCAATGCGAAAGACCAGTACACCACAGATTCGGCGGGTGCCGGAAGTTCGATTGCTACAGGACAATCTAATTGTAACCGTTATATCAGCATGAGTGAAGATGGTGAGGTATATCCTTCTCTGTCGGAGGTATTGGCTTCTGACGGATTTGCCTGTGGAGTCGTTACATTAGGCAATATTGCAGATGCAACCCCTGCTGCTTTTTACGGTCATGCAACGGAGCGTGACAATACGGATGAAATAACCGATTGGCTTCTGAAAGGTACTCTGACTTTATTGAACGGCAGTGGAATGAATGTACTTACCAAAAGGAAAGATAGCCGTAATTTGGTTGAAGAGTTGAGACCTCAATATAATATAACGACTACTATAGATGATATTAACGAGCTCAAAGGAAAGGTTATCTGTATAGATGAACGGATGGGGCAGGCTACAACCGAGGAGTCGCTATCATTGCTTGCGGATGCAACTCATGCTGCTATTGATAAACTGAAAGAAACGAATGAAAAAGGTTTTTTTCTGATGGTGGAAGGTGCTAAAGTTGATTATGCCGGGCACGCCAATTCTTTACCTGGCTCTGTTATGGAGACACTTAGTTTTGATAAAGCAGTAGCTGAAGCAATGAAATTTGCCGACAGTAATGGAGAAACGTTGGTTATTGTGACAGCCGACCATGAGACCGGTGGGCTGACTTTGGTTGATGGAGATCGTGAGTCTGGACATATTACAGCTCGTTATATGACTGATGATCATACACCGATAATGGTTCCTGTTTTCGCCTATGGTCCCGGAGCTTCACATTTCTGTGGAATTTATCCCAATACTGAAATCTTTCATAAAATATTAAATAGCATAAAACAAATACATTAATTAAAATCATTGAACATGAGATTGTTGGTTACTTATTTTCTTCTCACGTTTTGTTGCGTGAGCGTGTTGTTTGCGCAACAAATCAGCGTGAGAGGAGTGGTTTTTGATGCAAAAACATCGGAACCTATCATTGGAGCAACTGTTGTACAGACTGGAACTGCCAATGGAGCACTCACGAATATCGATGGGGAATATCAGTTGGAAGTCCCTGCGGATGCAGAATTGCAAATCAGTTATCTGGGATATAAACCTTTTACAACTAAAGTGAGCGGTCGTTCGCAAATCAATGTTTCACTGGAAGATGACCTGGTGAATCTGGAAGAGGTGGTTGTTATCGGTTACGGACAGGAATCCCGTAAATCGAATCTTTCTGTTGCCGTATCCAAAAAAGATATCGGAGATGATGTAAAAAGCCGTTCGACAAGTGTGATCGGAGCTTTACAGGGGCAGATAGCCGGTGTGACGATCGCTAATAATAGCGGCGATCCGATGTCGTCACCTTCTGTAACGATTCGCGGAAAAGGTTCGCGTGACGGAGAAGCACCTTTATATGTAGTAGATGGTGTATCCGGCGCTCCTTTCAATATGGAAGATGTGGAATCCATCACGATCCTGAAGGATGCGGCTTCTGCTGCTATTTATGGAACGAATGTCGGTTCGGGTGGTGTGATCCTTGTAACGACTAAAAAGGCGAAGGAGGGTAAAATTACTGTTTCTGCTCGTGCCAGTTATGGCGTTCAGTCGGCTTGGCGAAAACCGAAAGTGCTGACAGCCGAAGAATATGTGAAAGTTCGTACCGATGCAGCCAATGTGGACGGAGTTTCGATACCGGCCGGCATCGATCCCGATATTTATCCTTATGGGCAGCAAACTCATACGAACTGGATCGATGAAATATTTCGTACTGGTAAGATACAACGATATGCTCTTTCCTTGAATGGAGGTAGTGAATCTTTGAAATCTTATCTTTCCGCTGAATATAACAAGACAGAGGGTACTTTACTTAATACCTATGCGGAAAACCTGGGGGTAAAAGCAAATATCGATTTCAAGATTAATAAATGGGTATCTCTTTCCGAACGTGTCAACTATGTATATACAAACGGACGAGGCGATATAAATACTTCCAGTCATACGGGGGTCACAGCTTCAGCTATGTTTATGCCTCCTTCCGCTACTGTTTATGAAATGGACCAGGAGGGTAATTATGTTTTGGATGATTATGGGAAAAGAAAATTTGGAGGGACAGTCCCTTTGTGGGCAAAAGACCTGGGAGTAGCCGGAACTTTCGGAGAAGTAGTGAATCCTGTGGCAACCCTGATGCGTTTAAACCAGAATCGCCCGAATCAGCAACTGTTTTCAACGACAAGCCTGGTGATAGATCCTATCGAGCATTTGAAGATTCGTTCAGAGTTTTCAGCCGGGACAAAAAATAATTATTATGAAAATTTTAGCGTCCGTGTACTTGAGATCGGTAAAACAAATGATGAGAACTCACGGAATCTGATGTATTCACGTACAAATAATTGGTTGTGGGAAACGGTCGCAACGTATGATCAGATGTTTGGTAAGCATCAGGTGAATGTGATGGGTGGTTATTCAATGAGTTATAACTCTTACAGAGATGCGAATGTAACTGTATATAATTTCCCTGACGAGGATGAGTATTCACAAAATCTGGTAAACGGTACGGATTGGACAAAGACAAAACCAAGTGAAAGCCGTACACAGGAATCGCAGGTATCTGTATATGCCCGTGGCTCTTATTCTTATGATGACCGTTATTTCCTGACTGCGAGTATCCGCCGTGATGCTTCATCAAAATTGTATTACAAGAATAATTCCGGTATTTTTCCCGCAGTGTCCGGTGCCTGGAAGATCTCTTCCGAGAAGTTTTTGAAGGATAATCCGGTGATTTCATTGTTGAAGCTACGTGTTAGCTGGGGGCAGATAGGTAATGTAGCCGGTGTGCGTAACTACTCTTATATGTCTAACTTGTCACAGACCGGTGATTATACATATTTGGGAAATAGCCACCAAAACCCGATTCTGGGACTGGGATTGACGACATTTCCTAATCCTGATTTAAAATGGGAGACTTCAGAACAAACAGACTTAGGATTCGATATTGAATTTTTAGAAGGAAAACTGGCTTTCGGGGCTGATTATTTTATTAAGAATACAAAGGACTTAATCGAGGAAGTTCCGCTTGCATCTGTCGGTGGCGTGTCGGTTGCTCCGCTGGGAAATGTAGGTAAAGTGCAGAATAGTGGAGTTGAGTTTACATTAGGTTATGGAGATACATCAAAGGGAGGTTTTTCTTATCATGTGGATGCGAATTTTTCTTTTCTCCGTTCGGAGGTAAAGGATTTGGGAGATCGTGATTTCTTTGCTCATGGATTGACTATCCGTGCTATGCAACCGTTACGTTCCAAAGTCGGACAACCCTGGTATTCTTATTATGTAGTAAAGACAGATGGTATTTTTCAATCACAAGCGGAAATAGATGCCTATACTCATACGGACCAGAATGGAAATATCACGAAGATACAGCCAAATGCAAAACCTGGTGATCAAAAATTCGTAGACCTGAATGGAGATGGAATCATCAATGATAATGACCGCGAATATATGGGTAGTTACACTCCGAAGTTTACATATGGTTTGAATGCATCTTTCGGTTATAAGAATTTCGATCTGAACATAGCCCTGCAAGGTGTTGCCGGAAATAAAATATTCAACGGAGTCAAGGTAATGACCTATGCTGCCGGCCAGGGTTGGAATATGTCTGCCGACGTTTTGGATTCATGGGGGTATAATCATAATTCGGATATCCCTTTGATCAGTATGTCGGATACGAACGGGAATTACAGTACGGTTTCTGACTTTTTCCTGGAAAACGGTAGTTACCTTCGTGTAAAAAATATTACGCTTGGTTATACTTTACCTAAAAGTTTGTTCGGAAATGCACCCGGAGCACCCAATCTGCGTGTGTATGCAAGTGGTGAAAACCTGTTGACTTTCACTAAATATTCAGGAATGGACCCGGAAGTGGGTAATTACGGAGTAGATGGCGGTACATATCCTGTATCCCGTGTAGTTTCTTTTGGATTGAATCTTACATTTTAAGCATATAAACGAATCAAAGTATGAAAACAGTATTGAAAATAGGAATTCTTTGTCTGGCATTGGCCGGATTAACATCTTGTGAGGATTTCCTTACCTATAATAAATATGGAGAACCTTCCAGCGACCGTTTCTGGATGACGGAGAATGATGCGCTTCGTGCAGCTGACGGACTTTATTTCTGGACCGGGGAAGCCGGTGTTGTCGGGCGTGGCTTTATGCATTATTATAATTGTAGTGATGATGTGGTAACAGGACGTACACAAGCCGGTTGTGCTGCCATGAAGAATTTTACGGCGGATTATAGCCGTGATGTCGTGGATAACTGGCCGAAAATGTACCAGTTGATCAAACGTTGTAACGATATTATTTTAAATGTTCCCGATATGAATATCAGTGAAGATACAAAGGATAAAGTCTTGGGACAAGCTTATTTTTTCCGTGCCTGGGCTTACTTTTGGATCGCTCCTTATTACGGGGATAATGGAGAAAACGGAGGTATACCTATTGTAGAGCCGGGTCTGGCAGTAGATGAACTGGATGTACCCCGTGTCAAGAGTGTACGCGATAACTATACTTATTGCATAGAAGATTTTGAAAAGGCAGCCGCATTATTGCCTGACTTTAAAGAATGGGGAGAGGCTGATTACGGCCGTCCGCATAAAACTGCTTGTTGGGCATATATTGCTAAAGTTGCTTTGTTCGATGCTCAGTATGATGCATCTTCTTATGCAACCACTATTGAATATTGTGATAAGGTTATCAACTCAGGAAAGAACCGCCTGTTGGATAATTTCGCCGATGTATTCAAGATCGAGAATAATTACAGTGATGAATATATTTTCTCTTCTCCGTCTTCGGAAGTGGCCGGTTCTTTCCTTCCCGGCGCATTGTTGGAGAATAAAGGTTGGGGGCAATATAACGGTTGGGGGTATTTTACTCCGACAATCGAGTTGGTCGAAGCTTTCGAAGTAGGCGATAAACGTCTGCCTGCCACTATTCTTCAACCAGGTGACAAGTTCTTTTTCCTGGGACAGGAAAAGGTATATTACTCCAATGAAAGTTTGTCCGGTATGCAGTTCAATAAATATATGGATCCGTTCAAGGCGGCAGATGCTATCGGTACGACTGTCAATCCGAACGGCGATAATCCGACAACAAGTCTGAATATACCGTTGATTCGTTATGCCGAAGTGTTGCTAATGAAGGCCGAAGCTTTGATTTGGCAAGGTCAGAACGGAGATGCCTCTTTGAATGAAGTACGTAAACGTGCCGGTTTGTCTCCTAAGCAGAATGCAACGAAGGAAGATTTGATGAATGAACGCCGTTGTGAGTTGGCCGGAGAGTTTTCGAATCGTATGTTGGATCTGATCCGTTGGGGTGTTGCGAAGAATTATGTGGAGAAACCTTTACATGGATATAGTGTTAAAGCTAAAATCCCGGTTCCTCAGTCGAAAGACGATTTGGAGATAACAGAAATAGAAGCCTGGCCGTCCCGTACATTCAATGCATCGGTCAATCATGTATTCCCTATACCAACAAACGAGATATCAAAGAGTAAGAATCTGATACAGAACAAAGGTTATTAATAATTTTATCGGTATTTTTCCCCATTTTGTGGGGAAAATACCCTTATTAATCTATTTTGCTTGGTTACTTGTAGAGTTATTTATTCCTTTGTAATCAGTTAGAGCTCGTGAGAGTAAAGACAACCGGCTACCACTAGGAGCCGGAAAGATAGGTAAACACAAAAAAAGGCCGCTATCGTGAGATTAGCGACCTTTTTAGATTTTAATATGTTTGTATCTGAATGCTTGTGGAAAGGAACTAATATCTTTTCTCAATTTTAGCTCCCCGGAAATAATGTGACAATATCTCCGTATAAGAATAGCCCTGTTCGCCCATAACTGCTGCGCCGATCTGGCAAAGCCCTACACCATGTCCCCAACCGGCACCCGTCAGTACGAAACGCTGCGGGATGTTGAGGCGCATATTTTCCTTATCAACAACGAAAGCAGAACTATACAGATGGGTTTCCGATAAGGTCCGCCGTATTTCCAACTCCTTGCCGATCGTATAAATACGGCGTGTTCCTACGATCTGTAACTTTTCGATACGTCCGGAACTCCCTCTTTCCAATGGGATCAGATCTTGTATCTCGCCGAAGTCGATGCCACTTTTGCGGTGGATCAGTTCGGCAAGTTCCTCCTGTGTATAAGTCACTTTCCAACGATAGAAATTAGTTGTTTCCTGATCATAATTGTTCAGCACCTGGCTCAATATCTTTTGATCTGTCGTATTGCAAAAAGCATCGGGCGAATTGCGTATCCACATTTCTGCTTCGACCGGATCGGTCAGGTCAGGAAAAGCGCTCTCCTTGCTGTCGCGAACGGCTGTCAGATAGGAGTGGGGCACAGGCTCCCAGCAATGTTCGAATTGCTCGGTTACGCCTCCGCAGCATTTGGAAAAGCGGGTATCGCAAATCGATTCGCCATCGGTCAGTATTTCGCCGCGTGTTTCGTGGATCACTTCTTCCACTATCGGAGTGGAGGCGCGGGTGATACCCTGGTAACGTTGGCAATGATCATCGGCACAGACATCGAACATACCATGATCATCGCGGTCATACCAACGGATCAATTGGTCACGGTCGCGTTCACAACTTTTGTATTTCTCCGGTGCTTTTCCCAGGCGGAACGTCTTTTCAATCTGCGCCAGCAACCAACTGCGAGAGATCACGGCGTGTGCCTTCAGCAACTCTTTTGAAGCTGTGGCACTCATTTCCGACGAGATCACACTGGTGAGATATTCTTCAACATCGATGCTGTTGATCACCACAATACCTTCATTCCCCGCTACCAGGTTCAATGCACCTTTGAATCGTTGGTCTTCCTGTCTTTGCCAGTGAAAATCAACTCCGATCGTAACAGCTTTCAGGTCGAATGAAGAATCAGGCGAAGCCGGTTCAAAGAAAAGCTCCTTATACAGCTTGCCGTTGTATACTATATTCCCGTTTACGAACAACGCCCGTTGTTCTCCCGTCAGAAAAGAACTGCTCTCGGTGTGGATATATTCTCCGTTGAATACGAATGAGAGTGCCTTTTCCGTCATAATCCCAACATTAACTAACGGTGCATCCATTGTTTATATTATTCTTTTTTCGCTTTCATCGAGCTTATCGCCAGATAAGCCATTAATGCAATATACATAAGAACAGCTAAAGGCTCGGCAAAGTTTCCTTCCAGCCATTTTTCATTTACCAGGTTAATGCCACCGAAACGCAATGCTGCGCTGACAACACCCATTAAAGCTCCACCGGCAATGAATCCGGAAGCAAGCAATGTACCCTTTTCAAGACGGGCAGTATTCAATGCCTTGTCTTTGCTGCGGCTTCCAACATACCAGCTGATAGCACCACCGATCAACAAGGGGGTATTCAATTCCATCGGAATGAACATACCTAATGCGAAAGCCAATGCCGGGATTTTGCAGAAATTCAGGATGATAGCCAATACGGCTCCGATTCCGTACAGTATCCAGGGGGCTCCCGAACCACTCATCAGAGGTTCGATAACAGCTGCCATTGCATTTGCCTGCGGAGCTGCCAGTTGCCCGGTGGTAAACCCGTATGTCTGGTTCAGGATAAGGATAACACCGCCAACGGTTGCAGCAGAAACCAGTGTACCGAGGAATTTCCAGGTTTGTTGTTTTGCCGGTGTACTCCCGAGCCAGTAACCGATTTTCAGGTCGGTAATGAAGCCTCCCGCCATAGAAAGTGCCGTACATACAACACCTCCGATGATCAGAGCCGAGACCATACCGGCTGTTCCTTTCAGTCCGGCAGCAACCAGAATGATCGACGATAAGATCAGTGTCATCAATGTCATACCAGATACCGGATTGGTTCCGACAATCGCAATCGCATTGGCGGCAACGGTTGTGAACAGAAAAGCGATGATCCCGACGATCAACAGACCGATCAGGGCATAATACCAGTTATCCAGCACACCGAAATGGAAGAACAAATAGGTAACGATCAGTGTCGCAAAGATACCGATCGAGATGATCTTCATGGATAAATCTTTTTGTGTGCGTACCGTTTCTGTGTCGGCTTCCGTATTTTTCCCTTTCAGTTCTTTGGCTGCCAATCCCACGGCTCCGCGGATAATTCCCCAGGAATTGATAATACCGATTACTCCGGCTGTAGCAATACCCCCGATACCGATATGGCGGGCATAAGTGGTAAATATCTGTTCTGCACTCATGCTTCCGACTGTTGCGGTGATCGCGTCGTTGCCTAGTGTCAGTACATCTGCACCGAAAAAGGCGGACATCAACGGAATGATCACCAACCAAACCAGGAATGAACCGGCACAGATAATCATTGAATATTTTAAACCGATAATATAACCTAACCCCAGTACGGCTGCACCTGTATTTACTTTCAGAACGACTTTAGCCTTGTCCGCCAGCATTTCACCGGCACTGACGATCCGTGTACTTATCGTTTCGCTCCACCATCCGAATGTGGCGATGATAAAATCATATAAACCTCCGATCAGTCCGGCCAGGATAAGCGGCTTGGCCTGGCTTCCGCCTTTTTCACCTGAAACGAGCACTTGTGTCGTTGCTGTAGCTTCCGGGAACGGGTATTTACCGTGCATGTCCGAAACAAAATATTTCCGGAAAGGAATCAACAACAGAATGCCGAGGATACCACCCAACAGCGAGCTCATAAATACTTCAAAAAAGTTGATGGTGATTTCCGGATATTTATCCTGCAGGATATATAAAGCAGGAAGGGTAAAGATCGCTCCGGCTACGATCACGCCACTACAAGCTCCGATAGACTGGATAATAACATTTTCCCCTAATGCATTTTTTCGTTTAAAGCCGCTCGACAGTCCGACGGCAATGATAGCGATCGGGATGGCTGCTTCAAAGACCTGTCCGACTTTCAGTCCCAGATAAGCTGCAGCCGCACTGAATATCACGGCCATCACAAGTCCCCAAAACACAGACCAGGGTGTCACTTCTTTGTACTGTTTATTGGGTGACATGATAGGGTTATATACTTCTCCTTCTTTGAGTTCTCTGTAGGCATTTTCCGGTAGCCCGCTTACCTTTTCTTCATCTTCCTTCTTCACGGTGACTATTATTTTTAGTTAGATTTAATCTCAAATGTGTTTTTCTGTATCTATAGCGTTACAAAACTACGTTATTTTTTTTATAGAACAATGATTAGGGTGGTAAGAATGGAGGGCTCGAGGTTTATATGAAAGCAGTGTGTGTGGCGTATTCCTTTTATCGGTTGATTATGAATTTATTACAGTTTCCTCGTAATTCCCGGGTAAGGAAACTGTAATTCCCTGCGGAGGGAATTGCAATTTCCTCCGCAGGGAACCAGAATTTCTTCCGGAGGAAACTACAGTGTCCTCCTGGGGAAATGATGAAATTATTCTTTTTCGTTTTTCTTATGCAGGCTTCTCAGTTCAAAAGAAAGCATTACGCGGAAGATACCGATGATAAGCAGCGCGTAAGCGATCATATAAACGAGTGTAAAGACTCCTAATCCCGGCTGCCAGATAATGGCGATGCTACAGATAATAGCCAGAATTCCGAAAGCCATATACCAACCCCAGTTTCCGGTTCCGAACCGTTTCAGATCCATTGCATAACCTGTAGAAGAGAAACCTCTGAACATTAACCAGAATGCGAGGATAAACGGAAGGACGGTCATGCTCAGCCCAGGGCTTGCCATCAGGTAAATACCCAGTATGAGGTCGATGATACCACCGGCCAGATACCAGCCCCAGCTGGAAATATGTTTCCGGTTGGATACGGCAAAAAGGATTTCAAGTGTTCCGCTCACAAACATGGCAACGCTGAATAAAATACTTAATGCAACGTAACTAGCCATCGGCGTGAACATCAGGCATATTGCAATCAGGATATATAATAATCCCAGTAGAAGTGAAACCCACCAGTTTTTTACGGCGGAACTAATTCTTTCGTCAAATGTGTTCATATCAATTTGTTATTAAAATTATTTCTACTGTAACAAAAGGCAGGAATGAAAGGTTGTAAAAATCTTCTTTTATATACATTATGGTCAGTTCTCTCTTAAATTGTCTTCTTCCCTTTAAACACATCGGAAAGAGGTCTTTGTCGAATAAGGACAAATCGAATATTTTGTATACATTTGTACTCTATTTTAATAATTAAAAAGTCTGAACCTAATGAAAGGAATTGTATTGGCCGGAGGTTCCGGAACCCGTTTGTATCCGATTACAAAAGGTGTATCTAAGCAATTATTGCCGATTTATGACAAACCGATGATCTATTACCCTATCTCTGTCCTGATGTTGGCCGGGATACGGGAGATATTGATTATTTCGACCCCGCAGGATCTGCCGGGATTCCGTCGACTGCTGGGGGACGGTTCGGATTATGGTGTGCATTTCGAGTATGCCGAACAACCCTCACCCGACGGGCTGGCACAAGCTTTTATTATAGGGAATAAATTTATTGGAAATGATTCGGTTTGCCTGGTGTTGGGCGACAATATCTTTTATGGACAAAGTTTTACGGCTATGTTAAAAGAGGCCGTTAACAATGTGGAGAACGAACAAAAAGCAACTGTGTTCGGTTACTACGTCAACGATCCGGAACGCTATGGTGTAGCCGAATTCGATAAAGAAGGGAATGTGCTGAGTATTGAAGAAAAACCTCAGTCTCCTAAGTCGAATTATGCTGTTGTCGGACTCTATTTTTATCCGAATAAAGTGGTTGAGGTGGCAACGCAGATTAAGCCCTCGGCACGCGGAGAATTGGAGATCACGACTGTGAATCAGGAGTTCCTTAAAGACGGGGAACTGAAAGTCCAGTTGTTAGGACGTGGTTTTGCCTGGCTCGACACCGGTACACACGATTCTTTGTCGGAAGCTTCGACCTTTGTGGAAGTGATAGAGAAGCGTCAGGGCTTGAAAGTGGCCTGCCTGGAAGAAATTGCTTACCGGAAAGGTTGGATAGATGACGGAAAACTAAAAGAAGTGGCCACTCCAATGATTAAAAATCAATATGGTCAGTATTTATTGAAATTAGTAAAGGAATGAATAAGGACAGCAAAATATTTGTAGCAGGACATCGGGGGCTGGTTGGATCGGCTATCCTGAAAAACCTGAAGCAGAAAGGATATACAAACTTTATTTTGCGTACCCATGCCGAACTGGATTTGACAGACCAGTGTGCGGTGAATGAGTTCTTTGCAACCGAGAAACCGGAATATGTATTCTTGTCGGCCGCCCATGTGGGAGGAATCATGGCAAATAGCTTGTATCGTGCAGATTTTATTTATATCAATCTGATGATACAGAATAATGTGATCCATGCTTCTTATATTAATAATGTAAAGAAATTGCTGTTTCTGGGAAGTACTTGTATTTATCCTCGCGAAGCTCCGCAGCCGATGCCTGAGGATTGTTTGCTGACCTCTCCGCTGGAATATACCAACGAACCTTATGCCATAGCAAAGATTGCAGGTATAAAGATGTGCGAAAGTTATAATCTGCAATATGGCACGAATTATATTGCCGTGATGCCAACCAACCTGTATGGTCCGAACGATAATTTCAATCTGGAAACTTCTCATGTACTTCCGGCTATGATTCGCAAAATTCATCTAGCCAAATGTCTTCATTCAAATAATTGGGATGCTTTGCGAAAGGATTTGAATGCGCGTCCGGTAGAAGGAATCTCGGGTGATGCTCCGGAGAAGGATATTCTGGCTGTTCTTGGGAAATATGGTATTTTTCAAGGAAAAGTACAACTTTGGGGAACAGGGAAGCCGCTTCGTGAATTCTTGTGGAGCGAAGAAATGGCCGATGCTTCAGTATACATTATGGAACATATTAATTTTTCTGATGTGCGTCCGGAAGGCAATGAAGTGCGCAATACCCATATAAATATAGGTACGGGTAAAGAATTATCCATCAAGGAAGTTGCAAAACTGATTCAGGATAAGATCGGTTTTCAGGGTGAACTCGCTTTTGACGCATCCAAACCCGACGGAACATTGCGAAAATTGACAGATGTAAGTAAACTGCATGCTTTGGGATGGCATCATCAAATAGAGATAGCCGATGGTGTGGAAATTTTATATAATTGGTATTTAAACAAACAATAATAAACTTAGTATAATGAGTAAAGTTGCTTTAATAACAGGCATAACGGGGCAGGATGGAGCTTATTTGGCGGAATATCTTGTCAAAAAAGGATATACAGTACATGGCATCAAACGTCGTTCCTCTATGTTTAATACGGATCGTATCGACCATCTGTATCAGGATCCTCATGTAGAGAACCGGAATCTGATTCTCCATTATGGTGATCTGACCGATAGCCTGAATCTGACTCGTATAATAGGTGAGGTACAACCTGATGAAATATATAATCTGGCGGCTATGAGCCATGTGAAAGTTAGTTTTGATACACCGGAATATACTGCTAATGCCGATGGGCTCGGGGTTTTGCGTATCCTGGAAGCCGTACGGCTCTTGAACCTGATCCCTAAAACCCGTATTTATCAGGCTTCAACATCCGAATTGTACGGATTGGTTCAGGAAGTGCCTCAGAAAGAAACAACTCCTTTTTATCCCAGAAGTCCTTATGCAGTAGCTAAATTGTATGGTTACTGGATTACGGTCAATTACCGGGAAGCCTATAAGATGCATGCGTCCAACGGGATTTTGTTTAACCATGAATCTCCGCTTCGCGGGGAAACTTTTGTTACCCGTAAAGTGACTCGTGCTGTTTCGCGTATCGCTTTGGGTATGCAGGAAAAAGTTTATATGGGAAATTTATCTTCCAAACGAGACTGGGGGCATGCTAAGGATTATGTTCGTGCGATGTATGCCATTCTTCAGCAGGATGAACCGTCTGATTATGTAATAGCTACCGGAATAACGACGACTATTCGTGATTTTATCCGTAAAGCCTTTAATGAAATAGGTGTAGAAATTATTTTCAAAGGAGAAAATGTTAATGAGGTCGCAGTATTAAACTATATTGACGAAAAAATGTTTATAGAGAAAGTAGGTGAGGCTTATCTCGAACGTTTTAAAGAACGGATAGGTGAGGAAGTTGTGGGAATCGATCCTCAATACTTCCGTCCGACCGAGGTGGATTTGCTTATTGGGGATGCTACAAAGGCCCGTACCCGTTTGGGATGGGAACCCAAATACACCCTTGATGCTCTTATTCAGGATATGATGCAGAATGATATAAAACTGATGAAAAAAGAGTCCTACCTGCGAGAAGGAGGATATAAAATTCTGAATTATTTTGAATAAATTAAGAACAAAACATAGATTTAATTTGTTTTAGTTAAAAAAAGAGTTAATTTTGCTCTAAATTTGAGCGTTATTTAAGGTAATTGATTGTTTAATTAAAAAGTTGATGAATATGAAGACTAAAGTATTACTTTTAGCTTTGTTGTCAGGTTTTGTTTTCTCTGTGTCAGCACAGGAATTTAAACCACAAGTTGGTTTTAGTACTGAAAAAGGTTATAAGACAAATTTCAAGAAAAACAAAGCTGGCGACAACTGGTTTATTTCTGTTGCCGGTGGTGCAAGTATGTTGTTGGGTGACCAAAATAATAAAGCAGATTTTGGAAACCGTCTGAATTTTGCTCCGCAGTTCTCATTTGGTAAGTGGTTCAATCCGTATCTGGCTTTCCGTGCTCAGTTGAACGGTGGTATTTTACACGGATTTGAAGGCGACAATGCGGAGTTCATGCAGCATAATAAATATGCAGCAGCTCATGTAGATTTGTTGTGGGATGTTACCAATTTCTGGGGAGTTTATAATGAAAAAAGAGTATTCCGTTTGATTCCTTGGGTAGGTTTCGGTTATGCACAGCGTTTCGAAAATCAAGGCCGTGCAAGAACAGAATCTCCGACGTTGAATGCCGGTATTCTTACTGCTTTCCGTTTGAGCAAACGTGTTGATTTGAACGTGGAAGTTCAGGGTTCTTTGTTGAATGAACAGTTCAACCGTGTTAGCATGTATCACTTGACAGACGGTATCGCACAGTTGAGTGCAGGTTTGACTTTCAAACTGGGTAAAACTGATTTCGAAGTTTTGGAACCGATGGATTACGCTTTGTTGAATGACCTGAACAATCAGATCAACTCTCTGCGTGCAGCTAACGATGAATTGAGCAAACGTCCAGAATCTTGTCCTGAATGCGAAGAAGTTGTAACTAATGTTGTAAATAACTATGTAGACAATGTAGTTTACTTCCGTTTGAACAGTTCTAAGATTGACAAGAACCAGCAGATCAATATTTACAATACTGCTGAATTCATGAAATCTAACAATGCACCTATCAAGGTTATTGGTTTTGCTGATAAGAACACAGGTACATCTAAATATAATATGGGTCTTTCTGAAAAACGTGCTAAAGCCGTTGCTAAAGAATTGATCGAAAAATACGGCGTTAACTCTAATCAGATTTCTATCGAATGGAGAGGTTCTGATGAACAACCGTATAGCGAAAACAACTGGAACCGTGTTGTTATTATGTCTGCTAACGAATAATTTATTTCGATTATATCCTGAAAAAGGCTGCACATTATGTTGTGCAGCCTTTTTTTTGCACAGAATATTGATTACTTTTGTAGAATTTTAGAACACAGTTATGGAATTCGACAAGAAACATGGTTACCTTATCCAGTGGCTGATAGGAATAGGAGATTTGTTAGTATTAAATCTGTTGTTCTTTGCTGTTTTTTATGGATTAGGGGATTTTTATACAAAGGCACTATCTAATAGCTTAAGAGAGGTTGTTCTCTTATTAAATTTTTGTTACTTCTTTGCTTTATATTTTGTCCCCATGCAATTGCATGTGGCTGTAGTCTTTATTGATAAAATTGTTCAGCGTGCTTTTGCTTTAGTTTCTATATTAGTATTTCTGTTTGCAACCTGCCTCATATTTCTGAATATAGGTGACGCTTTGGCTACATTTCTGTTGATTTATTATATAATAACGGTTGTCATTTTTGCTCTTTGGCGTGTTTTTGTTCGTGTCACGTTGAAGATGTATCGTAGAAAAGGCCATAATTTCAAAAGAATTATTATTGTAGGAGCCGGTAAAAATGGGATGGAGTTATATCGGGTCATGAAAAATGATCTTTCCTATGGTTTCAGTATCATGGGATTTTTTGATGATAATTTGTCTTTGCAGAGTGTGTTGCCGAATTATTTGGGTATGACGCATGAAGTGGAGGAGTATGTGGAAGCTAACGATATCGATGAAATATATTGTACATTGCCGGGAACACAGGATGAGAAGATATTGCGGATAATGAATTTTGCTGAAAAGCATATGATCCGTTTCTATATTGTGCCCGAATTCTATCGAAATATCAAGAAGAGTCTCGTTATGGAAATAATGGAGTCAATACCATTATTAGCCGTACGCCGTGAACCGTTGCAAGCAGCCTATAATCGGGCGTTGAAGAGGTCTTTTGATATTGTCTTCTCCTTGGGAATTCTCTTGACAATTTACCCGATACTTTATGTAATTGTCGGGACATTGATAAAAATAACGTCTCCGGGCCCCGTCCTTTTTAAACAAAAACGAACCGGTTTGTATGGACAAGAATTTGAATGTTATAAATTCCGTACTATGAGGGTTAATTCGGATGCAGATAAATTGCAGGCGGTAAAAGACGATCCCCGTAAAACGAGGATCGGAGATTTTCTGCGCCGCACGAATCTGGATGAATTTCCTCAATTTATCAATGTGTTGAAAGGAGACATGTCAGTAGTCGGTCCCCGTCCTCATATGCTGAAACATACCGAGCAATATTCGGCGCTTATCGATAAATATATGGTGCGTCATTTGGTGAAGCCTGGTGTTACAGGCTGGGCGCAAGTAACCGGTTACCGGGGAGAAACAAAGACTCTGGAGCAAATGGAAGGTCGTGTGAAAAGAGATGTGTGGTACATTGAGAATTGGTCCTTTTTCCTGGATCTGAAGATCATTGTGGTGACGGTTTTGAATATGTCGAAAGGTGAAAAGAATGCCTATTAAACTTATAAGCTGCACACTTTTTGCGTATTTGTGTAATATAAATGCATATTTGTGTTATCTTTGCAGCCGATGGGAAGGATACTAGCAATTGATTATGGTCGGAAACGGACCGGATTAGCGGTTACAGACACCTTGCAAATGATTGCAAATGGGTTGACGACAGTGCCGAGCGGTGAGCTTGTCCCCTGGTTGTCTGTTTATGTTTCAAAAGAACCGGTTGATTTGTTTGTGGTCGGCTTGCCGAAACAGATGAATAATGAACCTTCGGAGAATATGAAGTATGTAGAAGCTTTCGTTACACATCTGAAACGGACAATACCGGGCGTTCCGGTTGAGTATTACGACGAACGTTTTACATCTGTCCTGGCACATAAGGCAATGCTGGATGGAGGTCTGAAGAAGAAAAAAAGACAGGATAAAGGTCTTGTTGATGAAATCAGTGCAGTTATTATCCTACAATCATATTTGGAAAATAAAAAATATCAGTTATAGTTTATGATTTTACCAGTATATTTATATGGACAGCCCGTATTAAGAAAAGAGGCTGAAGAAGTACCAAAAGATTATCCGGAATTAAAGCAGTTAGTAACAAATATGTTCGACACGATGTACAATGCCGATGGAGTAGGCTTGGCCGCTCCCCAGGTTGGTCTGTCGATCCGTTTGCTCGTAATCGATGCAGATGTGATGGGAGATGATTTTCCTGAATGTAAAGGTTTCAAGCGTGCAATGATCAATCCGGACATTGTTGAACGCAGTGAAGAAGAAATAGCTATGGAAGAAGGCTGTCTGAGCCTTCCGGGCGTACATGAAAAGGTATCCCGTGCCAGTAAGATCCGTGTGAAATATATGGATGAAAATTGGGTGGAACATGATGAAGTCGTGGATGGTTTTGCTGCACGTGTTGTACAGCATGAATGTGAGCATCTGGAAGGTCATGTGTTCATTGATAATGTGTCGGCTATCCGTCGTCAATTGAATAAAGGAAAACTAAATAGTATTATTAAAGGGACCGCTCGTTGTTCATACAGAGCAAAAGCTGTCGGTAAATAATAAAAATCTATTAAATAATATGACAGATTTAAGTAAAAACATTCAGGCCCTCAGGGAGAAGAAAGCCGTCGTAGAGATGGGGGGAGGCGAGGCTGCTATCGAAAAGCAGATCGCAATGGGTAAACTGACTGCCCGTGATCGTATTCTTTCCTTGCTGGACAAAAACTCTTTTCATGAGTACGATTTGTTTGTAAAGCATGATGGCCGTGATTTCGGAATGGATAAGAAAGACTTTCCGGGTGATGGTGTGGTTACAGGTACGGGTACTATTTTCGGTGCTCCGGTATGTATCTATGCACAGGACTTTACTGTTGCCGGTGGTTCATTAGGTTTGCAACATGCCCGTAAGATCACAAAGATCATGGATCATGCACTGAAGATGAAATGCCCGATAATCGGTATCAATGACTCTGGTGGTGCACGTATTCAGGAAGGTGTTGGCGCTTTGGCCGGATATGGAGAAATATTCTATAGAAATACGATTGCATCAGGTGTTATCCCTCAGATCTCATTGATCCTGGGACCGTGTGCCGGTGGTGCAGTTTATTCTCCGGCTTTGACCGACTTCGTATTCGTGGTAGAAAACATCTCCAAGATGTTTATCACCGGTCCGAATGTGATCAAAACTGTTTTGGGTGAAGATATCTCTATGGAGGATCTGGGTGGTGCCCGTGTTCATGCAGAAACAACAGGTAACGCTCACTTCTATGCATTGAGCGAACAGGAATGTTTCGAACAGGTTAAACGTCTGGTAAGCTTTATCCCCTGGAACAATCAGCAGCGTGCCAAGACTACTGAACCGAAAGAGCCGACAGCTATGTTGAACATCGAAGAAGTTGTTCCAGCTGATCCTAAACAGCCGTATGATGTACGTGATGTCGTTAAATGCATCGTCGACGACTCCGATTTCCTGGAAGTTCAGGAACTGTGGGCCGCCAATATCGTGGTCGGTTTCGGTCGTATGGCTGGTGAAACAGTAGGTTTCGTAGCTAACCAACCGATGGTACTGGCAGGCGTACTGGATTGCGATAGTGCTGATAAAGCCGCACGTTTCATCCGTTTCTGCGATTCATTCAATATTCCTATTATTACATTGGAAGATATGCCGGGTTATCTGCCGGGCGTAGACCAGGAACATGCCGGTGTGATCCGTCACGGAGCAAAAGTTCTGTATGCTTATTCTGAAGCAACTGTACCTAAGATTACTGTGATCCTGCGTAAGGCTTACGGTGGTGGTTATATCGCGATGAACTCACGTCACCTGGGTGCTGACTTTATGTTTGCATGGCCGAGTGCGGAGATTGCCGTGATGGGACCGGAAGGTGCAGCAAACATTATTTTCCGTAAGGAAATTATGGAAGCTGAAGACCAGAATGCAATGCGTCAGGAAAAAGTAAAAGAGTATATCGAGAAGTTCGCTAATCCTTATGTGGCAGCTTCAAAAGGATTTATTGATTCTGTTATCGAGCCGAAAGAAACACGTGCGCTGTTGCTTCACGCTCTGAAACTTTCTGTTTTGAAAGAGGAATGCAGACCGGCCAAAAAGCACGGAATCCCTCCGTTCTAATTAAATCCGTACATATACTTTTTGAAATATGGAAAATAAAGAAAATGAATATGTAGATTTTGTAGTTACCGCCCGTAAGTACAAAACGCTGCTGACAGAGAAATATAAGAACCGTAAGATGTGGCATAAGCCCTTCGTTGGTGATGTGATTTCCAACCTCCCGGGAACCATCGTGAAGATTTATGTGGAGCAGGGTCAGGAAGTTGAAGCCGGCCAGTTGCTTCTCATCCATCAGGCGATGAAGATGTACAACCGGATCGTTGCTCCGGTATCCGGGGTGATTACCGAGTTGGGCGTAAAGGAAGGTGACAAGATCACAAAAGATCATTTGATGGCAAAAATACAGCCGAAGTAAAACCGGCTATATATAAATGTAGAGAAAGGTTGCGTTAGAGGTGTTCTGCACTTTGTAACGCAACCTTTTTTATGTCCGGTTTATGTTTTTTGACTAGATTACGATTTGTTGAGGATAATTTTACCAAGAACCGTTTTAACATTCATCCGAATTGCTTATTTTTGTTCGCTGAACAAGGAGGGGTGTCGAAAAGTCCGTTGAAACCTTTCGACACACCTCTTTTTAACACTTAAGGCAATCTGATGAAAAAAATATTCCTTTTTCTGATGTTTATCGCATTTTCGTTGGCGATGTCGGCCCAGATCAATACGGATCGTGTGCTGGCAATTGGGCGTAATGCTTTATATTTTGAAGATTACGTGCTGTCCATACAGTATTTTAACCAGGTAATCAAAGCGAAGCCCTGGATTGCGGAACCCTATTTTTATCGTGCTGTCGCGAAAATCAATCTGGATGATTACAAAGGGGCCGAAGAAGATTGTACGTTATGTCTTGAGCGGAATCCCTTTTTGGTGCAAGCTTATTATGCCCGCGGTATTGCCCGCCAGAGCCAGGAAAAATATGTGGAAGCGATTGCCGATTATGATAAAGGACTTGAATTCAAGCCTGACGATCGTCAGATGCTTGTCAATAAGGCTGTTGCCAATATTCAGCGAAAAGACTATAATGATGCGGAGAAGACATTCGATGTGCTGATGAGAGCGCATCCTAAATATTCTATGAATTATCTGACCCGTGGTGCGATGTACAGTGAAAAGGGAGATACGGTGAAAGCGCTTGCCGATTATAATAAGGCGATTGAAATGGATCCATATTATGCACCTTCTTATGGTAACCGTGCTATATTGCTCTACCAGACCAACGACCTCGACGGAGCTCTGGCAGACCTGAATGAAGCCATCCGTTTGAATACGCGTGAAAGCGGTTATTATATAAATCGTGGTTTGGTTCGTTATCAGAAGAACGACCTTCGCGGTGCAATGGACGATTACGACCAGGTAATCAGCATGGATAAAAATAATCTCATCGCCCGTTTTAACCGTGGATTGCTTCGTTACCAGGTTGGTGACAACAACCGTGCTATCGAAGATTTCGATGTGGTTATCCAACAAGAACCGGATAACTATATGGCTTACTATAACCGTGCTCTTTTACGTTTTGAAACCGGTGATTATCGGGGTGCTGTCCGCGACTTCGATGTTGTCCTGGGACAATATCCGAACTTTACCCCGGGCTATTACAGCCGTTCGGAAGCGAAGCGTAAGATGAATGATCAGGTCGGTGCCGACCGCGATTACTGGACCGCTATCGAAATGGAAAATAATAGTAAGAAAGGGAATGCTTCCGGTCAGACCGGCAACGCTATGGCTTCCAATAATACGACGGGGCAGGGGAATGATGCCACCTCTCCGGACAGTAAAGAGGAGAATACGCGTGAAAAGTCAGATAAAAACATCAGCAAATTTAACCGTTTGGTGGTATATGATAAGGATGAAGAGCGCAGAAATAAATATCAAAGCGATGTGCGTGGACGTGTGCAGGATCGTAATGTGCGTGTAGACCTGGAACCTCAGTTCGTCCTGACTTATTATGAAAAGATCGATCCGGTCAAGAAGATCGTCTATTATGATAAGATGATCGAGGAATATAATGCCCGCATGGTTTTGTCCCGTAAGTTGCGTATCACTAACGAAGAAGCAGCTCTTACGGAAGATCAGATTGCGGTGCACTTTGCATCCATAAATGACTATTCAGCTAAAATAGAAACTCAGCCGAATAACGCTGATGCATGGTTTGGACGTGCTGTCGACTATATGTTGGTACAGGATTTTACCGAAGCGATTAAAGACTTCAATAAAGTAGTGGAACTCGATCCAACCTATACCATGGCTTATTTCAACCGTGCGGTGGTGCGTTACAAACAGTTGGTTTATAATATGTCACAGGTATCCAGTACCGATGATTTGTCTATGTCTATGAATAGTATGAACTTCAAGATGGGACAGGCCCCGGCACCTAAAACTTCATCCGATGTGGCATCGGCAGAGGTAAAGGATAAAAAGAGAGCTTACGAACACGAAATGATCACACGCGATTATGACATGGTAATCCGTCTGAATCCCGGTTTCGTATATGCTTACTTCAACCGTGGAAACCTGCGTTGCGTACAGCGTGATTTCCGGGCTGCCATACAGGATTATGACGAAGCAGTCAAGCGTGATCCCGATTTTGCAGAAGCCTATTTTAATCGTGGGCTGGCACGCTTGTCTTTGGGTGATGCCAATCAGGGAATTGCCGACCTAAGTAAAGCCGGTGAGCTGGGTATTATTAATGCTTACAGTATCATCAAACGTATGACAAGCAATTGATATGAATCAGTTTTTTTGAATCAAAACAGACATGTTTTCCAACAAAACATGTCTGTTTTGGGTTTAAAGCATATATCTTTTAGACTAAAAATATCATTTTACGAAAAAGAATGCTAAATTTGCATGCTAATTAAAGAATTATAGAGAACAGATTATGATAAAGATTACATTTCCGGATAATTCCGTAAGAGAATACGCTGAAGGAACTACTGCAATGCAGATCGCAGAAAGTATCAGTTCCCGTTTGGCTCAGGAAGTTTTGGCCGCAAGTGTGAACGGAGAAACATGGGACCTGTCTCGCCCTATTATGCAGGATTCGACAGTGAATCTGCTGAAGTGGGACGACGAAGAAGGTAAACATGCATTCTGGCACTCGAGTGCCCACCTGATGGCAGAAGCCCTGCAGGAACTTTATCCTGGTATCAAGTTCGGTATCGGTCCGGCTATTGAAAATGGATTCTACTATGATGTAGATCCGGGTGAAGCTACAATCAAAGAAGGTGATTTTGCAGCTATTGAAGCAAAAATGCTTGAACTGGTAGCAAAGAAAGAAGAAATCAAACGTCAGGACATTTCCAAAGCAGACGCTATGAAAATGTTTGGTGACAGAGGTGAAGAATATAAGACTGAGTTGATCAGCGAACTGGAAGACGGTAAAATAACCACCTATACACAGGGCTCTTTTACTGACCTGTGCCGTGGACCGCACTTGCCTAACACATCTTACCTGAAAGCTGTTAAAATTCTGAGCGTGGCTGGTGCATACTGGCGTGGTGATGAAAAACGTAAACAGTTGGTTCGTTTGTATGGTATTACTTTCCCGAAAAAGAAAATGCTGGATGAATACCTGGCGTTATTGGAAGAAGCCAAAAAACGTGACCACCGTAAGATCGGTAAGGAACTGGAATTATTTACATTCTCTACTGCAGTAGGAGCAGGCTTGCCTTTATGGTTACCCCGCGGTACTCAGTTACGTTTGAAACTGGAAGACTTCCTGAAACGTATTCAGAAGAAATACGGTTACCAACAGGTGATGACTCCGCATATCGGTGCAAAGCAGTTGTATGTGACATCAGGTCACTATGCAAAATACGGCAAGGATTCATTCCAACCGATCCATACTCCGCAGGAAGGTGAAGAATTTCTGTTGAAACCGATGAACTGCCCTCACCACTGTGAGATCTTCAAGTCATTCCCGCGTTCATATAAAGACCTGCCTTTACGTTTCGCAGAGTTCGGTACTGTATATCGTTATGAACAGAGCGGTGAGTTGCACGGTTTGACAAGGGTTCGTGGCTTTACTCAGGATGACGCTCACTTATTCTGTCGTCCGGATCAGCTGAAAGACGAATTCCTGAAAGTAATGGATATTATCTTTATCATCTTTAAGGCACTTGACTTTGAAAACTTCGAAGCTCAGATTTCTTTACGTGATAAAGTAAACAGAGATAAATATATCGGTTCGGAAGATAACTGGGAAAAAGCAGAAACCGCCATCATCGAAGCCTGTCAGGAAAAAGGCCTGAAAGCAAAGATCGAATACGGTGAAGCCGCTTTCTATGGTCCGAAACTTGACTTTATGGTGAAAGATGCTATCGGCCGTCGCTGGCAGCTCGGAACAATCCAGGTAGACTATAACCTGCCGGAACGTTTTGAACTGGAATATACAGGCGAAGACAATAAAAAGCATCGTCCCGTAATGATCCACCGTGCACCGTTCGGCTCAATGGAGCGTTTCGTTGCTGTGCTGATCGAACATACAGGCGGTAAGTTCCCGTTGTGGTTGACTCCGGATCAGGTATGTATCATGCCTATCAGTGAAAAATTCAATGAATATGCATGGAATATCGCTCGTCAACTGGAAGAACAGGATATTCGTGTACTGGTAGACGACAGAAACGAGAAAATTGGCCGTAAAATTCGTGACAATGAATTGAAACGTATTCCTTACATGCTCATCGTTGGAGAAAAAGAAGCAGAAAATAATGAAGTTTCTGTAAGAAAACAGGGCGAAGGTGATAAAGGTTCGATGAAAATTGCTACCTTTGCAGCGCTTTTGAACGATGAAGTAGAGGACATGATGAATCGTTGGCAAAAAAGTAATAAATAAATAACTAATAACGAGGAGAATAAATCTTTTTGAATGAAGAATGACAATCTGAAAGAACAGTATAGAATTAACGAACGTATTCGTGTTCGTGAAGTTCGTCTAGTAGGTGACAATGTAGAACAGGGCGTATACCCGACATCGCAAGCTTTAAAAATGGCTGAAGATATGGGATTGGACCTGGTTGAGATTTCACCCAATGCTGCGCCCCCCGTTTGTAGAGTAACCGATTACCAGAAATTCCTCTATCAGCAGAAAAAACGACAGAAAGAGCAGAAAGCGAAGTCAGTTAAAGTTGTAGTGAAGGAGATTCGTTTCGGACCTCAGACTGATGATCATGATTATAACTTTAAATTGAAACATGCCAAAGGATTTCTGGAAGAAGGAGCTAAGGTTAAAGCATATGTGTTCTTTAAAGGACGTTCCATTCTTTTCAAAGAGCAGGGAGAAGTTTTGTTACTTCGTTTTGCTAATGACCTGGAAGACTACGGTAAAGTCGAACAGTTGCCGGTATTGGAAGGTAAACGCATGATCATCATGTTGACACCGAAAAAGGCAGGCGCACCTGCTGCTACTGCTACTCCGAAACCTGCTGCATCTGCCGGACCTGCAAAGCCTGTGGCTAAGAAAGTTATAACCTTGAAGCCGAGGACAGAGTCTGACGCAGAGGGAAACAAAGAATAAAAAACCGCCCGTTAGAGGGTGTCAAGTTTAATAATTAAAACAAATTGGAAAATGCCTAAGATGAAGACTAATTCCGGTGCCAAAAAGAGGTTCGCCCTTACCGGAACAGGAAAGATCAAAAGAAAACACGCTTTTAAAAGTCATATTTTGACGAAGAAGACTAAAAAAGCTAAGAGAAATCTTACTCATACCGGCCTTGTTGCTACTGTTGATGTAAGAAGTGTTAAGCTAATGCTTGGCATGAAGTAATCTTCTTAAATTAAGCGAGTTTTACAAAGATTTTTATTAACCGAATGTATTTAGCAAGTAAGATCATCATAAAGGATGACGCTAACATTCAAAACAGATTAGAATTATGCCTAGATCAGTAAATCATGTTGCTTCAAGAGCAAAAAGAAAACGGATTTTAAAACTTACCAGAGGTTATTATGGTGCACGTAAGAATGTGTGGACCGTAGCAAAAAATACCTGGGAAAAAGGTTTGACTTATGCATTCCGTGACCGTCGTAACAAGAAACGTAACTTCCGCGCATTGTGGATCCAGCGTATCAATGCTGCCGCTCGTCTGGAAGGTATGTCTTACTCTCGTTTGATGGGAGCTTTGCATGCTGCAGGTATCGAGATCAACCGTAAAGTGTTGGCCGACTTGGCAATGAACCATCCGGAAGCTTTCAAAGCAATCGTAGCGAAAGTAAAGTAAATTGATATATAAATGTCAATAGGGGAAGGGTTCCGATAACGGGACCCTTTTTTTGTTAGCTTTTTACAATTCATACCTTCTGAAACACTGCGACTTCACTTTTTTATTCATTATTTAAGGGGAAATTGTTGACATTTTGTTTGGAAGATTCAAAGGCTTTACATATCTTTGTAATAAGAAAAATGAGTTAGCCGCACTTGTTCGATTGGGAAACTCATCAGTTTATTTTAATTCCGAGACACAGCTCTTGTCGCTAATGGCGGGCCGCACCCTTCGGGGATGCATCGCACAGCGGATTACAAAGGTGGCAAAGCACTCAAATCCTGTCATACGGAGTTTGTTCATATCTAGGGTGCGGCTTTCTTCTCATATAAAGGGAAAATCTCTTACGGGATTTTCCCTTTTTCTTTGTATATTTACCGCACCAAGAATAAATACACAAAAAATAAATTATGATGTTATTGCCAAAACAATCGCGCATGACGATGGCTGGGATTACCGTAGCATGTTCGTTGTTCCTTGTAGCCTGTTCTCCGAAGGAAACAGTGCAGTTGAATCTAATCCCGTTACCGGCACAATTCACTGTGGCCGATGGTTTTTTCAAGGCAGACAGTGCTGCGGTCTTCTCTACGGAAAAACCTGCAAATGTTCATTTTGTTGTCGATAAGTCATTGGGAGGAAATCCGGAAGGATATCAGCTTACAGTTAATGACAAAGGTATCGACTTGAAAGCGGCTACAGAAACGGGCCTCTTCTATGGTGAGCAGACTCTCCGACAATTATTTACTCCACAGGGCTTCCCTTATGTATCCATACAGGACGAACCTCGTCTCAAGTACCGTGGATTGCATTTGGATGTGTCCCGCCACTTCTTTCCGAAAGAAGAAGTGTTCAAACTGCTGGATGTGATGTCTTTCTACAAACTGAATAATCTGCATTTCCATCTTACGGATGCCGGTGGCTGGCGTATACAGATGGATAAATATCCTAAACTGACAACAGAGACGGCTTTCCGGACAGAATCCGACTGGCGGAAATGGTGGGATGGAAAGGATCGTAAATATCTTCCCGAAGGCACTCCGGGTGCTTATGGCGGTTATTATACGAAAGATGATATACGTGAGATCGTTGCTTATGCAGCCTCTAAACATATAAATGTAATACCGGAGATCGAATTTCCTGGTCACTCGGAAGAAGTATTGTTTGCCTATCCGGAGTTAAGTTGTTCCGGTCAGCTTTATAAGAATGGTGATTTCTGCATAGGCAACCCGAAGTCGTTTACCTTTATGGAAGATGTGCTGGATGAAGTGATCGAACTTTTCCCTTCCGAATATATTCATGCGGGAGGAGATGAAGCCGGTAAAGGAGCTTGGAAGACCTGTTCTAAATGTCAGGCTTTGATGAAAAAGAATGGCATGAAGAGTGTGGATGAACTGCAGAGTTATATGATCCATAAAGCGGAAGAACATCTGATCTCTAAAGGCCGTAAGTTGATCGGTTGGGATGAGATCCTCGAAGGAGGTCTTGCTCCGGAAGCTACCGTTATGTCCTGGCGTGGTGAAAGCGGTGGAATTAAATCTGCCCGTATGGGACACGATGTGGTTATGACACCGGGCAATTATATGTATTTGGATTTCTATCAGGCTGATCCGAAGACACAGCCTTATGCTATCGGCGGATATACCCCGATCAAGAAAGTATATAGCTATAACCCGGTTCCGGTCGATTCATTGACTGCAGAAGAAAGTAAACATATTATAGGTGTACAGGCGAATACCTGGACAGAATATATCACGAATGAGAAACATCTGGAATATATGATGTTCCCGCGTGCGCTTGCTGTTGCCGAGATTGGCTGGACTCCTCAGGAAAAGCGTGAGTGGAATGACTTCAAACCTCGTATGAACGCTCATATTTCAAAATTGCAGCAGATGGGTATAAACACCTTTACCCTTTCCGACGAACTGGAAGTTACCATGTCTGTCGATACAGTAAAGAAACAGATAGAAGTATTCCTGGATGCAGAGAAATATCCGGCAGAGATCCGTTATACGACAGACGGGACTGTTCCGACTGCTTCTTCCGCCCTTTATGATGGCGTGATTGTGGTAAAAGATTCTGCTTATGTCAAAGCTGCTATTTTCAGAAACGGTCAGTTGCAGGGAGCACCGACGGAAAAGAAAGTCGATTATCATCGTGCGATCAATAAGTCTATACATTATAATAGTAAGTTGTATCCCGGCTATATGGCGGGAGGTATGAATGCCCTGATCGACGGATACCGTGGTGGACTGACTTATCTGGATGGCCGCTGGCAGGGATATCTGAACGATCTCGATTGTGTGATCGATATGGAAGAAGTGACCGACATACACAAAGTATCGGCTCGCTTTATGCAGTTGATCGGTCCGGGTGTTTACCAACCGGCCAGTGTCGAGCTGCTGACCTCGGAAGACGGTACAAACTTCACCTCTCAGGGAATTATCCCGACAACTATCTCCAATAAAGATGCAGACCTCTCTTTCCAGGAATATCTCTTCCAGGGAGACTGGAAAGCCCGTTACGTTCGCTTGAAGGCTGACGAAGCCAACAAAGGGTTTATTTTTGTCGATGAGATTGTTGTTTGGTAGGATTCACTTTGCTATTTCCATTAGTAAATTATTAATGATAACAGAATACAATATATTAATTAGTAACTAAATAAATCAAGAATGAAGAAGCAAGTAATGAGCCTTCTGCTGTGTGGCAGCCTGATGGCGGCAGCGCAACAGCCGGTAGATTATGTAAACCCCTTTATCGGGACCAGTAACTACGGGACAACCAATCCCGGAGCTATTTGTCCCCAAGGTATGATGAGTGTCACTCCATTCAATGTGATGGGGTCGGAGAGTAACCGCTTCGATAAAGACAGCCAATGGTGGTCCACTCCATACTCTTCCGACAATGATTTCATGACAGGGTTTGCTCATGTCAATCTGAGCGGCGTCGGTTGTCCTGAACTAGGAAGTCTTTTGTTGATGCCTACAGCCGGTGAACTGAAAGTCGATTACCGTGAATACGGCAGTAAATATAAAGATGAAGTCGCCCATCCCGGTTATTACAGCAATGTCCTGACAAAATATAATATCAAGACAGAAGCAACAGCCAGTATGCGTACAGGTCTCAGCCGTTTCACCTTCCCGAAAGGGCAAGGCAATATCCTTTTAAATCTGGGTGAAGGACTGACCAACGAGACCGGAGCCACCGTTCGTATCGTTAATGAGACCGAGATCGAAGGTAGTAAACTGCTGGGAACTTTCTGCTATAACCCACAGGCTGTTTTCCCTATCTATTTTGTGATGAAGGTCAGCAAGGCTCCTAAATCGATGGGATATTGGAAAAAACAGCGTGAAATGAAGGGTGTGGAAGCCGAATGGGATATCTATTCAGGTAAATATAAGTTGTATACCAAATACAATCGTGACATGAGCGGTGACGATATCGGTGTATGGTTTACCTACGATACGGAAGAAAACGAAGCAATCGAAGTGAAGATGGGCGTCTCTTTCGTCAGTATCGAAAATGCCCGCCTGAACATGAATACGGAACAGCCGGACTTTAACTTCGATAAAGTAAAAGCTACCGCCAGCAATATGTGGAACAGCGATCTGTCCCGTGTAAAGGTTGAAGGAGGTTCCAAAGACGATAAAACGATCTTCTATACCGCCTTATACCACCTGTTGATCCATCCGAACATTATCCAGGATGTGAACGGCGAATATCCGATGATGGAAAGCCTGAAAGTGGGCCATACCACAGGCAACCGTTACACTGTATTCTCATTGTGGGATACTTATCGTAATGTAAGTACCCTGATGACTCTTCTTTTCCCTGAACGCCAGCTCGACATTATCCGTACGATGATCGATATGTATAAAGAAAGCGGATGGTTGCCTAAATGGGAACTTTACGGACGTGAAACTCTGACGATGGAAGGCGATCCTTCTATACCTTATATAGTAGATGCCTGGATGCGCGGTCTTCGCGATTTCGATGTCGAAACAGCTTATGAAGCGATGCGTAAGGGAGCCACAACTCCGGGAGAGTTCAACCTGCTTCGTCCGGACAATAACGATTATATGAGTAAAGGCTATGTTCCTCTTCGTGAACAGTACGATAACTCTGTATCTCACGCCCTGGAATATTATATTGCCGACTGGAACCTTTCTCAGTTTGCCAAAGCATTAGGAAAGAAAGAAGATGCCAAGTTATTCCACGATCGTTCTATGGGATATAAGAACTATTATAGCAAAGAGTTCGGAACCCTTCGTCCGCTTCTGCCTGACGGAACGTTCTATTCTCCGTTCAACCCGAAACAAGGAGAAAACTTCGAACCGAATCCTGGCTTCCACGAAGGAAGTGCCTGGAACTATACATTCTATGTACCTCACGATATCCCCGGTCTTGTTAAGCTGATGGGTGGTCAGAAGAAATTTGTAGATAAGCTGCAGATGGTATTCGACGAAGGCCACTATGATATGGCTAACGAACCGGATATCGCTTATCCTTACCTGTTCAGCTATTTCAAAGGCGATGCCTGGCGTACACAGAAACTCGTTCGTGAATTGTTAAGTAAATACTATCATAATGCACCGAACGGTCTCCCTGGTAACGATGATACCGGTACAATGTCTACCTGGGCTGTATTCTCTATGATGGGATTTTATCCGGCCTGTCCGGGTGATATGGATTATGTATTAACATCACCGACCTTTAATAAGGTAACAATCGATCTGGACAAGAAATTCTATCCGAAAGGTGAACTGGTGATCGAGTCGATGCATCAAACTCCGGAAGATATCTACATTAAAGAGGTAACAGCCGGAGGAAAGAAGTTGAAAGGCTATACTATTTCTCAGGAAGAACTGGTGAATGCCGGAACATTGAAATTTATTTTAGAAGATACGCATAAATAGAAGGAATCAATTCTTATAAAGAAAGCCCAGAGAAGTTTATAATACTTTTCAGGGCTTTTTTTATGGTTAAAAATGATGTTGCAGATGAATTAATATGTTAGTTCTTGTGAATCTTATAAAATTTTGAAAGGTCTTGAAATTAAAATGACTAGAAAAAACGATCGTTTTTTCTAGTCATTTTTTTGTGCTGCAAATGTAGGAGATATTTATTGAAATACAAAAGGTTTTGGGAATTTTATCTATTTGTTTTTCAATGTTTTGATCTTGTTTTTTCAAAATGCCGCTTCAATCATAGGTTAACATATATTAGTCAAATAAAGCTGACTAGAAAAAACGATCGTTTTTTTTAGTCACTCCAATAACCTTCAAGTATAAGATTTTCAGTTGTTTATGTAGGTTGGCCGCTTGGGACTGACGAACTTTTTTACATAACACCCCTAATTTGTGACTTATGAATATCAATGGTTTTGCACTAGTATTATCACGCGTTAAATTTTTTAACCGTTGGATCGTCCTATTTATTGATTTATTTTTATCAATTCTGGCAACTGCTACTTCTCTGTCATTCCTGTGGTATATCCTTGGGACAGAGCTTGTAGACGATTCTCTTTTTCATATATTATTCATTTCTTTCTGCAGTAGTCTGGCAAGTTTCTTTTTGTGCCAGACCTATAAAGGTGTGATCCGGCACTCTGCATTTACAGAAGCCGGACGTCTCGCTTTATCCTCATTAATAAAGGTACTTTTCATCGTTGTTTTGGTCTACCTGACCACGACGATTCAATCTCCTCGTGAATTAGCCTTAGGAGCTGTAGTAGACTTATCCCTCACATTCTTCCTTTTAACAATACTCCGTGTCTTCATGATTGTTTTCTATACGATTATAGTCAATAGTGTATCCTTAAATCAAGGAAAACTATTGATTTATCAGGGTGATAAATCCGGGACTTTCTTGTTTGATGCTTCCCTGAGCGACAAACTGCTGTATAAAGTTTGTGGTTTCCTACGTTTTGGCGATCACACCTGTTTACGTGTAGGAAAATACAGAATTTACTCAATCAAAAAACAGGTAGACTTTAATCATTTGGTTAACAGGAAAAATATTAAAGCTGTTCTGTTTACTGACTATCATTTAGTAAAAGAAGAGAGTGAGCGTTTAGTCCGTTATTGTGAAAAGAAGAAGGTTCGTATGTTGATACTCCCTTCTGTCGATGAATTGAAGAAAGGCAGGGTTAATTTTCACAATCTTCCTGAAGTACATATAGAAGATTTATTGGGCCGTGAGGAAATCTGTATCAATATGGCTGAAATCGCCGCATCCTTAAAAGGTAAAGTGGTTTTAGTCACTGGAGCTGCCGGTTCTATTGGCAGCGAACTCTGTCGTCAATTATGTACATTCAATCTGAAACAATTGATCTTATTCGACAGTGCTGAAACTCCCATGCATAATATACGTCTGGAACTGGAAGAAAAATTTCCTCAGGTAGAGTTTACTCCTGTAATGGGAGATATCCGGATGATCGACCGTGTAGAATCTCTTTTCGTGCGTTTTCAACCTCAATATGTGTTTCATGCGGCTGCTTATAAGCACGTACCTTTGATGGAGGAAAATCCTTGTGAGGCTGTTCATACGAATGTATATGGTACTCGCAATGTAGCGGATATGGCTGTCAAATACAATGTAGATAAATTTATAATGATTTCTACCGATAAGGCGGTTAATCCGACTAACGTAATGGGCGCTTCCAAACGCCTGGCTGAAATCTATGTACAAAGTTTAAGTATCGCTATCAGCAAAGGCTTGCATCCGGGTAAAACCCGTTTTATCACGACCCGTTTTGGTAATGTTTTAGGAAGTAACGGTTCTGTTATTCCCCGTTTCCGTGAGCAATTGGCAAAAGGAGGTCCTTTAACAGTGACTCATCCCGACATCATCCGCTACTTTATGACAATCCCGGAAGCGTGTCGTTTGGTACTCGAAGCGGCCTTTATGGGTAAGGGTAATGAAATCTTTGTATTCGATATGGGAACCCCTGTAAAGATCGCTGATCTGGCTCGTCGTATGATCGAACTGGCTGGTCTTGTTCCCGGCGAGGATATCGAAATCCAATATACCGGTCTTCGCCCAGGTGAAAAGCTGTATGAGGAACTTCTGGCAACGAAAGAAAATACCCTTTCTACCAATAATGCCAAAATATATCGTGCCCAAGTGAGAGAATATGATTACAATGATATTTGTACGGTTATGAACCCGCTGATTACATTGGCGATTAAAGTCGATAAGATGGGAACAGTCCAAATGATGAAAGGGATTGTACCGGAGTTCAAGAGTAAGAATTCGGAGTATGAGGTGTTGGATAAGGAATAAATTTCTATCTTTGTAAATAAGAAATTTATAACATATGAAATCAACAACAGAATACATCGCTTTACTGCGAGGATATATGCAGAGGAATGCCGACAATTACGGTATTACCCGGATGGGGATATTTGGTTCTGTTGCGCGTAATGAACAGACTGAAAATAGTGATGTAGATATATATGTGGAGGGAGAGTTACGCGGCTTCTTTGTTTTGTCAGGCATTAAATGTGAATTGGAAGAACTATTAGGTTGTAAAGTAGATATCGTACGTTTGCGAAAGCAAATGGACTCTTTTTTGCGTGATCGAATTTTAAAGGAGGGTATTTATGTGTAATAAACTAGTAGTACTCCATATCTTGCAGTTGCTTCATGACTCTTTGATACAAATCATCAAGCGTTCTTCTGCTATCCATTCACCTGATGATTTTTTGTTAAGCGAGAGTGGTGTTACTCTTCTCGATAGTATTTGTATGAAATTGACAGCTATCGGAGAAAGTTTAAAGAATTTAGACAAAATAACCAATAGACAGTTTCTGATTAATTATCCGGAAATTCCTTGGAAAAATGTGATGGGAATACGTGATATCATTGTTCATCATTATTTTGATGTGGATGCTCTTGAGATTTTTCGAATTAGTAAAGAAAATGTTCCAGAACTATTATCTGTCATTGACAAAATGATTAATGACTTAACGGAAAATTAATTCCAACTTTAAGAATTCGTCTTTTTATACCTTTGAAAAGTTTAAATAACTTTTTTCAGATATTCTTTGTTATCTTATCCTTTCTTTGTTTGATCGGAGGGTACTATGTAGAGGGTATTTGTATTTGGCTTTCTCTTCTGACATTAGCTGTTTGGCCAATATTGGCGGGTAATCTGTTGATGGGAATAATCCAATTGTTTACAAAGAAGAAGTGGAGAAGCCTTATTTCTCTGTTTGCCATTCTACTACATATAGATTATTTATTGGCAGTTTATCAGCCACTCTATTGGAATAAACTAGAAGTTGTAGATTCGGAAGGGACGCCTCTGACTGTAGTCACTTACAATACCAGTCATTTTAGTTGGAATAAGATGTACATAATGAATGAAGCTGCAGCTTACATAAAGGAACTTCAGCCGGATATTGTCTGTTTTCAGGAAGTACCCGGTGATGGTTATTACCACCGTGACAGTATCCGATACGCTTTTGATTATGTTTTGTATAAATATATCAGTCGGCGTACCGACCATTTGCCAACAATGATTTACAGCCGTTACCCCATCCATTTGGTAAAGGCTCTTTATTATGAAAATTCTCGGAATATGTCATTGATAGCTGATGTACGGATAAACAATTAATACATCCGTGTAGTCAACAACCATTTCGAGACAACAAGCGTCAATGCTTATCGCGGTATCATTACCACTCCCGGTAAGAGTTTGGAAATTCGTGCAAAAGCAGTCAAAGATTTGGTGTTAAAAATGAAAAGTAACTATCGGAAACGAGCTGAACAGGCCGATACGATCCATGCTGAGATCAAATGCTCACCTTATCCGGTGCTGGTTTGCGGTGACTTCAATGATACACCAGCTTCTTATACATATCATCGAGTGCGAAAAGATCTGGTTGACGGTTTCCATGATTGTGGGAGTGGTTACCAATATACGTTCCGCCAGTTATACAAGCTCTGGAGGATTGATTATGTTTTTTATTCGGAATCGTTGAAAGGGTGTGAATGCTATTCGCCGGAGACATCTTATAGTGATCATAATATGGTGGTTTGGAAAGGAATAGCAAATAGATAGTTAATGGAAGTTGTAGAAATAGAGAAAGGATATTTTAGAGGTAGTATTGATGCGAACCATTTTATGTAATTCGTAGAAACAGCGATAGAGATGAACAAAGAAGGCGATCATGGTATTTCCGTTTTTGTATATGTGGAAGATGCTTCAATTAAAATAGTGAAGATTATAACTATATGGGAGTGATGGATAAGATGGTTAAAATAGAATTGTGTTAATAAAATAATGCTGAAGAAAATTGTAAGAGATACAGGATTATATTTGCTATCATCGCTTATCCCGATGGTATTGTTGGTTGCTATTAATCCATTTCTTGCAAAGAATTTATCTCCATTTGATTATGGGATTATAGGTTATTTGTCATCCTTTGCTGCGATAGAGACTCCATTAATCCAATTCTTTATAACGAGATTTTACCTTTCAAATTACTATAAGATTGATTTAGAAGAGCGAATGCGGTTAAAAACGTTGGTGGTTCAATCGTTGATTTTATTTTCGCTTTTTATGTCAATAATTGTTGGGGGTGGCATATGTTTTTATCATTATTTGTTTAATACAGAATCAAATATACCACTTTTTCCATTATTATTATTCTCCATAGGTGCTATTTGGATAAGTGGTTTATTTAGTTTTCAGCTTGCTGAGTATCGAATAGAAAGAAAAACAAGGGAGTATTGTAAATATTGTATATCAAGTGGTATATTTAGAGTAATAACAATATTAATATGCGTTGTTTTACTTCATCAAGGAGCATGGGGGTATGAATTTGCAACATTTGTTTCATCATTTGTATTCTTTCTTATTACTTTTTTTAGATTGAAAAAATATATTTTTAAACGAATAGATTTAATATTGTTAAGAAAGCTATTGTCTTTTTGTTGGCCTTTAGCTATTGCTGGATGCTTAGAGTTTTTTACTAATGGTTATAGTAGAGTTTTATTAGAGCGTGTTGGTGATACAAATGAATATGGTATTTATTGTGTAGGAGATCAATTCGCGAGATACATAAATATTTTTACAATGGCATTGTATTCTACATTCAATCCTGATTTGTATGAATCCGTTGCAAAGTTTAATAAATCAAAACTCATCAGAGTTTGTGTTATTTTGCTTGCTGCCGAAACATTGGTTGTATTATTTTATATTATACTAGCTCCATTCGTAATTGACATATTGACCGCTGGAAGATATATTGAATCAGCTAAATATTCTCAAATATTATCTGTTGCACAAATTTTTGTTGTTGGGTTTTATTTAGTGAACGATATAACTGTTGCTGCCGGCTATTCTAAAAGCGTTTTGACAACTAAAGTAATTGCCAGTTTATTATCTGTATTGGTGATTAGTTCTCTTGTGAGGATTGGGTCTTATTATGGAGCTGCTTATGGGCATATTGTTACATTTATGCTATTCATTGTTACAAATATTTTGTGCCTTTTATTCCAAATAAAAAAAGATAGAAAAAAGTAATTGTAAATGAATTTAGAAAATATGATTGCGAATCAAAAACTTATAACTCCTGTACTTTTATTGGTTTTTAATAGACCTGATAAAACGAAGATAATTTTTGACATAATACGTTCAGTTCGTCCAACAAAACTATATGTAGCAGCAGATGCACCTCGTGAAGACAGACCAGATGAACGAAAGGCTTGCGATAAAGTTAGGCAAATCGTAAAGAATGTAGATTGGGATTGTGACGCTCATTACTTATTCCATGAGAAGAATCAGGGGTGTGCAATGGGTGGATACTCTGCTTGGAGTTGGCTCTTCGAATATGAGGATAGAATGATTTTCTTAGAAGATGATTCTCTTCCTGTTAAATCATTCTTTTTTTATTGTCAGGATTTGTTGGAACGATATAAAGACAATGATAATATTGGTTATATTGGAGGTGTAAATTTTGGACAGCATTATGGTAGTGCATCTTATTATTATTCAAGAATTCCAGCTTCTACTTATGGCATGGCAACATGGAAGCGTACCCACCAAAAGTATGAATTTGGGATAGATACATTTTATGATTGTTTCAAGACTCCAAGTTATAAGGCTAATTTCAATAGTTGGTTCGAACGTATTTGGTACACCAAGAAATTTGAACGACATTTAAGTGAAAAGAGAAATGGCAGAATTAGTAGAAGTTATGATATACAGATGTTATATATATCATTTAAGTATGGGCTTTATAATATTTACCCACAGGTGAATATGGTGTCGAATATAGGATTTGATGCGGAAGCAACGAATTATGACCCCTCTTATGACCATGGTATGGCTGCTGTTTATGGTAATAGACCAACAGAGGAGTTAGGAGAAATTGTATACAATGATAATATAGTTATTGATCCAAAATTTGAAGAAAGCATGTTCGTTCAGCGTGCCTTATTTAATAAATCATATTTTTGGGCAGTAAAAGATTTGTTCGTTTACTATCCATTACGTCAAATTCCGATGTTTTATAGAGTTGGTAAATGGTTTAGAAAGTACATTAAATAGATGAAGGTAGTGCAGATAAATGCAACTTGTGATGCAGGAAGCATTGGTAGAATATGTGTTGCAGTCAGTGACTTGCTTACAAAACAAGGTATAGAAAACTATATCTTGTATACAAGTGGTCATTCTAATCATTTTTGTGGCATTAAGTATTCAAGCGATAGATATGTAAAATGGCAGGCTCTTAAAGCTAAACTTTTTGGTGGATATGGGTTTAATGCAACAAGGGTAACTCATCAGTTAATATTTGAATTGGAATCTTTAGCTCCAGACATTGTGCATTTACACAATATTCACAACCATAACTGCAACATTGGGATATTGTTCAATTATTTACGCAAGAAAAAACTCAAAGTATATTGGACTTTTCATGATTGTTGGGCTTTTACTGGTTATTGTTCACATTTTGTGATTGCTGATTGTGACAAATGGAAAATTCAGTGTCATAATTGTCCACAGCGAAAAGTATATAGTTGGTTGTTTGACAGGAGTACGGAGTTGTATAAACGTAAGAAGTACGCAATACGGAGAGGACTTGATTTAACCATTATTACTCCATCAAAATGGTTGGCAGGTTTGGTAAAGCAGTCTATGTTTAAGGATTATCCAGTCATTGTAATTAATAATGGTATAGACCTTTCTGTATTCAAACCAGTATCAAGTGATTTCAAGATTAAATATGGTGTAGGTAATAAACATATTGTTCTTGGTGTGTCATTTGGTTGGGGATATAGCAAAGGATTGGATGTTTTTATCAAACTTGCGGAACGATTACCTTGCGATTATCAAGTTGTTCTTGTTGGTACTAATGCTGATACTGATAAACAATTGCCTTCAAATATTATTTCTATCCATAAAACGACAAGCCAGCAAGAACTTGCTCAAATTTATTCAGCAGCAGATGTTTTTGTTAATGCAACCAGACAGGATACTTATCCTACGGTCAATATGGAGGCAATTGCTTGTGGAACTCCGGTAGTCACTTTTCGTACTGGCGGTAGTCCGGAAATTATAAACGAAAAGATCGGTGCTATTGTTGAGTGTAATGATGTAGTTACTTTGCAGCTACAAATTGAATCTATATGTTCGACTAAAAGATTTGTGAAAGAAGATATTTTGGAGGCTTCTAAAGCGTTTGATCAAAAAAGTCGGTTTAACGAATATATTTTACTCTATCAGTAAATTGTGATATGAATTTTGTCAAAAAGGTGATATATTTTAATATTGTCCCGTTGATTGGGAGTATATTTAATAAACGGAGTAAGTTTGTAAACGTCATTTACTATCATGACATAGTTAGGGGCAAGGGATATAGTAGTCAACAAACAAATGTGGATATATTTAAGAAGCAGATGAAATATCTTCACGATAACGGATATGTCACATACACATTTGATGAGTTGGAAAATACTGAAAACTTGAAATTCTGTTACAAACATATTGTGATTACTTTTGATGATGGATGGATTTCAAATTATACAGAGATTTTCGACTTTATGAAATCTCTGAAACTTAAGTATAACATCTTTCTATCAATGGGGAAGATTGGTGTAGATAAAAGCTACTTGACGTGGGATAGTGTGCGCGAAATGCATAATAGTGGTATTGTTGGTTTTGGAGCACATTCTTTTACACATCCTTCAATGGCAGATATAAATGCAATTAATCCTAATTTAGAAATTATTGAAGTTGATCAAAAGTTTAAAAAAGAACTTGGTTATGAACCTCATGACTTTTGTTATCCATTTGGCTATTATTCTGAGGCTTCCAACGATTATTTGGTAAAGTATTCTAATTATATGAGAATTTACACATCAGATATGAATTACTCATATATGAAAGAGGATAAGATTATTTTCGGTCGTAATTCGATTGTGAATGAGGAGCCTATGAGAGTATTTATATATAAGGTGTTAGGGTATTTTAATATATTCAGTACTTTAGTCAATAGGATTGTGGCTTTAACTGGTAAATAATAGCATGAAAAAAATACTTTTTTTTTGTACTCGTTACCCTGGATTGGGAGGGATAGAAAAGGTTACTGAGTATCTAGCTAACGAGTTGTGTATAGACTACAGTATTTCTATTTTTTCTGTGTATCCGCTGAGTGATAAGATACTATTAAACAATCTTGATCAAAATGTAAAATACTTTGAACAAAAGAACAACCTGAGTGATGATTTGTTACAGGTTATTAATAATGAACATATAGACTGTATTATTTATCAAGATTCCTATTATGGGAAAGAGGATGATGTTTTTGCAGCTATACGAATGGTAAACAAGCGTCCAAAGTTGATTATTGTTGAACATAATACACCTAACTGTTATTTGTTAAGTAATAAGTTTCATTATGGTAATACACCGTTAGCTCTTGTAAAACGATTTGGAATATGGTTATATTCAATGAAACGCCATAGGAAAATGTATAAGAATGCAGACAAATATGTTTTGTTGTCAAAGCGTTTTATTCCAATATTCAAATATATAACCTGTATTTCGAACCCTACCAAACTTACATATATAAATAATCCAGTAACATGTCAGAAGCCGGATAATGTTGTTGTTGATTTGGATAATAAAGAAAAGTTATGTCTCTTTTCTGGACGTTTGGTGCCACAAAAGGGTGTTCATCTGTTAGTAGAGGTTTGGAATAGAATTTCAAAAATGCATCCAGATTGGAAGCTTGAAATTTTAGGTGATGGAGAAAAACTTGAATGGATGAAACTATATGTCGACAAAAATAATCTTCATGAATCTGTTTCATTTGAAGGTTTCCAAACAAATGTAGTGTCATATTATAAGAGAGCCTCCATACTCACTATGTCAAGTATATATGAGGGGTGGCTTTTAAGTTTGTGTGAATCAATGTGTTACGCGGTTTGTCCTATTCTTTTTTCATCTTATGAAGCGGCTTTTGACATAATTGATGATGATAAAAATGGAGTCTTGGTAGATGCATTCAGTGTTGAACAATATGTCGAGCGTTTGGATGCATTGATGTCAAATCCATCAAAATTAAAAGCCATGCAAAAAGCAGCTGTTTCAAAATCTGAAAACTTTTCAATACAAAGTATAAGTAAGCAGTGGCGAGATTTGTTGAACGATTTGTAAATGAAACAATTTGAAATTTGAGATGATGGAAAAAGATGATATTATTATAAGAAAAGTTGAACCTAGCGATTTTGATAATTTGGTAAAACTATATTGTGAAGTATGGCCTGCAAAGTCATGTGAGGGGAAGTCTGAGCACTTCACTTCTTGGGAAAGAAAGGCTAGCTTTGTAATGAAAGAATCGACAGGCGTAAGCTATTTGGCGGAAAAAAATGGAAAAATTGTAGGTAGTCGTACGTCATTTTTTATGAATGCCTATTATGGTAACAGGAAATTAATCTGTGTACAATATGCTGATTCTTGTGTATCAAAGGAATGTAGAGGAAAACATTTATTCTTGAGACTGAATGAAGCTTTTCTAAATGAATATTTTAATGAGGCAGGTGGTGAGTTAATTTATAACATTAGTGTAGAGGCTTCTCGTAAAGCTTACGAAAAATTGGGATGGGTTTACATTAAGTCTTTGACAGGCTTTAAAAAATATCTAAATCCGTTGAAAACATTGTGGAAACTTCGTTTTGATATTCGTAAACTTGCAGGAACTCCTATTTGGGATATTGAATCTCATATAATATCAATAGATGAGCACTTGTTAGATATTCGAGAGGCAGAAATGCTGAAGAGTGATACTATACATATCCGCTATGATAAGGAGACATTCTTGTGGCGTATGAAATCGCAAAGTGGAATCAAGATGTGGAGCAAGGATGGACTTGGTTGTATTATATACAAAATAGGTAAGAAGCCTCATGGAACTGTAGTTGTTTTTATTGGTGAAGTATTCTTGTATAAATACACAAGAGTCGACCTCAAAGCTTTGTTTAAAGCATTCAATAAGGAAATTAAGCCTGAGTTAGTCCTTGCAGATATGACATTAAACCATCCTTTGTATAAATTTTATAAAAAGCTTGGTTTTTTACAGTCTAAAAAATTTGCTAATCATGGTGTCAAGGTTCTTACAGACGAAATGAAACAGATTTGCCTGAATCCTCAGAATTGGGCTTTATCTTTCATGGATATTGATACTTTCTAATATTCAAATATTTGATGGAATACCTAAATACAGATATTTTAACAAGAAAAGATAAAATATTTCTTACTGTATATACATTTTTTGCAGCGTTTATTTTATTCCCGTTGCTGTCAGATTATTTCCCATTAGATAGCCAGACGGTTGATATATTTGTATTTCTAATGTGTGTTATATTATACCCTAATGCGTATAAAAACAAGTTAATGGGTTGGGCTCTTTGTTATTTTGGTATATTGACATTGTTTTTCCTCTTTGGGGCAGATATAACTATTGGTATTGGGAAAGCTACTGTATCGAAGAAACTATTAATAGAGATAGCATGGACACTGCCTTCATTTAGTATTGTTAGTATATTGTGGTATCGTAATAATCTAAAAGTATATAACTATGTCGCTTTGATATCAGTCGCTGTTTATCTAATTTCTTTTGTTTCTGTACTTCCCATCGTTATGCATTATGATATGAGATTATTGGCAACCCAAGCCGAATTAGATATCCATGTCTTGGGATTGCCTGGGTATACATTGATGCATGCTTTTGCAATGTCTTTGCCTGTAGCATTTATGGGTTATATATCAGCAGAAGGGAAGCATAAACTGGTTGCACTCGTCCTATTAATTTGTAATATTATACTTGTTTTAAATACCAATGTTACAACATCTTTAGTAGCGATGTTGATTTGTATTATTTTTTTTCTTTCATATGGAAAGAAAAGTGGTATCAATTTCTTTCGTCTTGTAATAATAATGGTTTGCGTACTCATAATATATTCTTTCAATGTGGTAGAGCATTTTTTAGAGTTCTTATGTGGTTGGTTTGAAGGCACTGCAGTGCAACCAAAAATGGAATCATTTTTGGCTCTCTATCGAGGAGGAGAGGATGAAATAGGGGCTGTAACTGGTCGAGAAAATTTGCATGCTATTTCAATGGATTCATTTCTGTCTAATATGATTTGGGGTGGGGATCAAGTAGGCGGCCATTCTGTTATTTTGGATAGATTAGGTGGTATGGGGCTTTTGGCTGGTATCCCTTTCATTATGCTTCTTATTAGTCAGATAATAGTTTGGAAAAAAAAGTTCTGTAACCATTTATCGCGAAGTTATTATTACTTAGGTATATGTATTGCTACTGTATTCCTATATACTAAAGGATTGTTTGGTGAAGAGGGGTGGTTTATGATTTCTATTTTTGTGCCAGTTGTAATATATACATGCAGTATGTATACAGTAAAACAGAGCTCTTAAATGTAATTCTAAATGTCAAGAATACTTATCACATCTATACCTGCTTGGAGTAAAAAGACAGGCTATGACTCCTTTAGCACATTGCTTGAGGGTAATATAGAGCATGAATTTGCCAACATCTATATGCGTGCTGAATTACCAGACTCGGATGTGTGCTCAAGGTACTTTCAAATATTGGAAGGGAAGGTCGTAAAAAGCGTATTCAAACGCGGAGCAATGACTGGTTCAGAAGTTTCTATTTTTTCAAATGAAATAAGTACGGAATTGCAATTGGAAAAGAAACGCTATGCATATTTTTCGCGCAATAGGAATCTGTTATTTCTTGCTGTACGTGAGATAGCATGGATGTTGGGAAACTGGAAGACTAAGGAACTTATGGAATTTTTGGACGACTTTAATCCTGATGTACTTGTCTTCCCTATAGAGAGTTATATTTATTTTAACAATCTGAATGAATTCATTATCAAATATTGTAATCCCAAACGTGTAATTGGAGTATTATGGGATGACAATTTTACATATAAACAAAGTAGTAAATTGTCATATAAGATAGGGCGTTTCTTTACGCGTCGTTCTGTAAAAAGCCTTGTTTATCAGTGTGATGAAATTCTTACAATATGCCCTAAAATGAAGGCTGAGTGTGACAAGGAATTTGGAGTCAATTCTACTATTGTCACAAAACCCATTGTGTCACTACCGCAAGTGTCAGAAGTTTACAATCCAATACAACCATATCGATTAATATATACGGGTAAATTGAATATAGGTCGCGATAGGGTTGTGATGGCCATTGTGCGAGCTCTAAAGAAGATTAACGAGAAAGGATGTAAGGCCTATTTAGATATATACACACAGACTCTGCTGACTGAGGTGCAAGTGAAACAATTGGCTGTCGATGGTACAAGTTATTTAAAAGGTACGATCCCACAGGATCAGGTGAAAGAGGAGCAGATAAAGTCTGATATTTTAGTGTTTGTGGAAGATATATATGATATTCACAATAAGACAGCGAGGCTGTCATTTTCAACAAAAATAACAGACTATTTGAGTCAGGGGCGTTGTATTTTGGCTATAGGTCCCAATGATATAGCTTCAATGGAATATTTTACCGAACAGAAGGCTGCCATTATATGCAATACAGAAGATGAAATTTTGACGAGGTTGCAAAATCTGATAGAGAATCCGACTTTGCAAAGGGAAATGGCAACCAATGCTCGAATTTGTGGTGAGAAGAATCACAATGCAGATATGATTAAAAAAATATTTTTTAATAAAGTTTTAGGTGATAAATTATGAATACTAATAAGAGTAAGGCTCATAATATACTTGAAATTATTAATCTGGCAAGTAGTGCCAGAAATTTCATTGGTGGTCAGTTTATGTATCTTCGTCAAAATGGATATGATATGCATTTGATATGTAGCCCTGACGACATGATACAAGACTATGCAACGCAAAATCAAATCAAATATCATCCCGTTCAACTGGTGCGTACGTTGTCTCCATGGAGTGATATTAAGGCATTTGTAGCAATTTGCAAATATATAAGACGAAATAATATTGACACAGTTATTGCTCATCAAGCTAAAGCTAGGCTTTTGGGAACAATGGCTGCATTTCTGATGCGTGTTCCAAATAGAATTATTTTTGCTCATGGCGTACTTTTTGAGACCCTAAATGGGGGCAAGCGAATATTTGTCATTTTGATGGATAAGATTGTTGCAATGATGGCACATAAGACAGTATGTGTAAGTAAATCGGTCGCAAATATTAGACAAAAGTATCGAATAGAATCCAGTGCACAAGAATATTTCCTTGGTGCCGGTACTTGTGGTGGCATTGACACTGTCAACAGATTTAATCCTGATAGATTGATAGACTCGGAGCAGGATGTTTTGAAAAAAAAACTAGGAATAAAAGACGGTGACTTTGTGATTGGTTTTTGTGGACGCTTAGTGCGAGACAAGGGAGTGGCTGAACTTGTAGATGCTTTTAAGTTACTCAAGCAAAAATATAGTGATGGTAATAATCTTAAATTGTTTATTATTGGCAGTAGTGAATCGCGTGATAGTATTAGCGTTGGACTGCGTAAATATATAGATACTTGTAATGATGTAATACATGTGGAACGTGTTGAGTATACTGAGATTCACAAGTATTTTGCATTGTTTAGCATAATGGTGTTGCCTTCATATAGAGAGGGGTTTGGTATGGTTACAATTGAATGTGGGGCTATGGAAGTACCTGCAATCGTATCAAAATCAACAGGCTGTATAGATTCGATAATTGAGGATAAAACCGGTGTGTATTGTGAAATTACGCCAGAGTCTATTGCTGACAAAATTGAACTAATGCTAAAAAATGGAGAGATTCGGACTTCTATGGGACGCTATTCACGTAGTTGGATATGCGAAAATTTTGATTCATCTGTGGTATGGCCACATATTATTAATGTAATAGAAGCATAGTTATGAATTCTGAAAAATTAAGTTTAACTTATCGTTTTTTGCGTATTCTTGGAATGCATTATTCTGAAAAGGATTATGGTCAAGTTACATTATGGCAATTGATAAAACGGGTACATAAAACTTTTAGAGACTCTTTTCTTTTGAGTTGGGTGATGAATAATTGGATGTTATCTCCCTTATTGCCTCGAAAAGTACGCCCATGGGTATTGCGGCAAATAGGATGTCATGTGGGAAAGGACGTATTTATTGGAGATACAGTAAAGATTGATTCTGGTCATTCGGATTTAATTATCATTGAAGACGGTGTAAGTATTGCTGGTGGAACACGTCTGCTATGTCATCAACGTGATTTTTCAGATTACTGTGTGGGTGATGAATATTTAGCTTTAGGATATGTACTGAAACCAATTGTTTTGAAAAAGGGGTGCTTGATTGGTATGGAGTCTTTTGTGATGCCTGGTGTAACAGTGGGTGAAGGGGCTATTGTTGGTGCCGGTTCATTAGTGATCAAGGATGTTCCGGCATGGACTATAGCGATGGGGCGTCCAGCTAAAGTAATAAAACAAATACAAAAGCGCGAAGAGTTATGAATATACTATCGTTTGATATAGAGGAATGGTATATCGAAAAGAAGTTTTGTGGAGGTCGGGTGGAAAAATATAGGAAGTTTGATTCTTATTTAAACAAGATACTTGACATTCTTGATGAAAATAATCAGAAGGCAACTTTTTTTTGTGTAGGAAGAATCGCCGCTGATTTTCATTATGTTATAAGAAAAATATCGGAGAGAGGACATGAGATTGGTTGCCATTCCAACGAACATTTATGGTTAACTCAAATGACTCCAAAACAATTGCAAGAAGATACGAAAGAAGCTATTGATGCACTACAAGATGTAAGTGGACAATCTGTCGTAAGCTATCGTGCACCGGCTTTTTCTATTGGAGAAAAAAATAAATGGGCTATTGAAATTTTGGCAGAATGTGGTATAGAGAGAGATTCTTCTATCTATCCGGCCGTGAGAGATTTTGGTGGTTTTCCAGCTTTCCCTGCTAACAATCCAGTTTTAATAGAATATAATAATGTTCAATTGAAAGAATTTCCCATTGCGTTGACACACATGTTAGGCAAGGATTTTGCTTTTTCAGGTGGAGGATATTTTCGCCTTTTCCCTTTGCAGTTCATAAAATATAAAATGTCTCATAATAATTATTTTATTGCTTATTTCCATATAGGAGATTTGATTCATAATCAAGATGGCATGATGACAAGGATAGAATATGAAACTTATTTCCGAGAAAATGGAAGTGTGAAAAATCGGATGATGCGTTATGTGAAATCCAGCATAGGAACTAAAGGTGCTTTTGAAAAAATGCAAAAATTATTAAATAGTGCGTCATTTGTTAGTTTGGAAGATGCAGATAACCAATTGACGTTTGAGAATAAAATTTTATTGTAGTATTGATGATTAAACCAATGTGAAATATGTCTTTAAATCAGAATAAATATTGTGTATGGTTCTTCCCCGTGGGGACTGGCTCAAAAGGTGGTGATGCTATCTTGATAGAATTATATGACGAGGATGATAATCCATATGTATTTTTAATCGATGGAGGTTACGAAGAGACAGGTAGAGCAATAGCTGAATTTTTAAAAAGGAAATATCAAAAACCTATCATTTACATGATGATTAATACGCATCCTGATTTGGATCATTTGTCGGGATTGAAAGCGATTTTGGAAGATAGAGATATTACAGTAGAAAAAATCGTTATGAATCGTCCTTGGAAGGATGGAAAATTAAAGCCAGAGCATTTCAAGGATAAAAGGATTACTCCAAACAGTTTGGCTGAGCGTATAAAAAATTCGTTTTCTATGGCTGATGAGATAGAAAATATAGCCAAATGCAGAAAGATTATATTAAGTCCTGCATATAGCGAAGACGAACTGATTCCAGGAGTCTTGTCTATTTTAGGACCTTCTAAATCTTTTTACCAAAAATATCTTTTGGCTTCGGATAAAACCCCTGAAACATGGATTAATGAATGGAATAAACCGTATGTGAAGGCTACGATGACTGAGGATGATTATGACCCGAATAATGGAGAAATTGAATGGTTTGATGAAGAAAATACTTCGGAGGTAAATCAAACGAGCTTGATTATTTTGCTTGAAGTTGGAAATGAAAAGTTTCTTTTTACCGGAGATGCGGGAAAAGAGGCGTTAGAAGAAGCTTTTAATCAATATGAAAAGTTGAATAAAAAAAACAGTACAAATGATTTTACAACAGTACAGTTGCCCCATCATGGAAGCAGGAAGAATGTAAATCCTGAATTGTTAAGGAGACTGAATCCATGTAGTTTTATAATCTCTTGTCCTCCTGAAGGTGAAAAAGAGGGACATCCATCCCGTCGACTAATTAACAAACTGTTGGAAATAAACTATCGAAGTAGAATATTTGTAACGAAGGAACATCGATTTGTTTTTCATAAGGGAGTTAAAATAAATGCCTCTCCACAAACTCCACAAGGAATACATCATAAAATGGATGGAAAAGCTCAATAAATAAAAAAATGAAGACAATATGTGTGGATATTGATGGTACTTTGGTGCATTATGAAGACTGGCAAGGGGATAATCATTTTGGTTCGCTTGTGCCTGGAGCTGTAGATGCCATGCGGCAATTAAAAGAACAAGGGTGGTATATTATCATCTATACAACACGAGGAAACAAAGAAGCGATAAAGTCATTTTTGATTCGTCATGGTGTTTGTTTTGACAGTATTAATCAGAACCCTAATCAACCAGGCAATGCTCTTGGAGGGAAACCGATAGCTGATGTCTATATAGATGATAGAGCCATTACATTTGAAGGGGATTGGGTGGAAACAGTAAATAAAATTAATCGTTTTAAAACATGGGAGCAATGATACGAGAATGGATTGATAAGGTAATTCTTTCGTCTTTGAACCGTAATGCAGAAAAGTTAAGTACAGTGTTTGAATTTAAACAACAGGATGATGTATCAATTACCAAACAGTCTTTGGAACAAACCTTTCAAAAAGACTTGTTAGTTAATGATTTTCAGCAATGTATGTATATGTTGAGGCATTACGATTCTGTTAATTGGGATTTGACAAAATTTTCTTTCGGACAGATTCTTGTGGTAATAGGTGCTTGTTGGACTATATTAAACTACGAAAGAGAGGCTGATAAAACATTGTTGGATGTTTACAAAGATGGTATTTCCAACTATATTGTTGGTGGAATACTCGCATTGTCAACCTGTTTTGTCTTTTTGACTTTAGCAGCAATCATGCGTAACCGAACATATTTTGTGCTTATGGGGCGATATTTGAATGAACATCGTCGAAATGTCTTCAAAGACAAACCTTTTGGATTTGAGAATAAGAGCAAAATTTGGCATAATCCTGCTTATCCGGCTACTATAGATTGGAAAAGTACACAAATGATTTGTGTGATTCTCTTTTTCATTTGTTATATCTTACTGTCATTTATGGCTTTGTATAGCTTGCTTTTCTATTGTGAAAATACGCTATGTGTTAGTTTGATATGTACACTGGTTATAGGACTCGTAGGGTATTACATACTTAATAAGATGAGTAAATAAAGATAACTTTTAATAAATGTTTGGACATCTATGTATAAAATTTTTTTCAAAAGGGTAATTGATTTTATACTCGTGTTCTGTGTGTTGGCTGTCATCTGGCCGATACTGTTTCTTGTTACCCTTTGGTTGTATTTCGCCAACAAGGGTACCGGTGCGTTCTTCTTTCAAGAGCGTCCCGGAAAGAACGGAAAGATTTTTCGAGTAATCAAGTTCAAGACTATGACGGATGAACGGGATGCTGGCGGTAATTTACTTACTGATGCAGATCGGTTGACGAACGTGGGACGTTTTGTCCGTTCCACTTCGATCGATGAGTTGCCCCAGTTGATAAATGTCCTGAAAGGAGATATGGCATTGATTGGGCCTCGTCCTTTATTGGTTCAATATCTGCCATTATATAGTAAGGAGCAGGCGCGTCGTCATGACGTGCGGCCGGGTATTACCGGATGGGCACAGGTAAACGGACGCAATGCGATTAGTTGGACGAAAAAGTTTGAATTGGATGTTTGGTATGTGGATCATTGTTCGTTTCTGTTGGATGTGAAAATCATCTTTTTAACGATAAAAAAAGTGTTTGTCCGGGAAGGTATTTCACAAGAGGGACAGGCTACGATGGAGTTTTTTACGGGTAATAATTAAACGGATATGTATTTATACGGTGCGAGTGGTCATGCTAAAGTGATCATAGATATATTAAAAGCGAATCATATAGAGATAGAGGGCCTTGTCGATGATAATCCGGAGATAAATGAACTGTTGGGTTATCCGGTTTTTCATGGGAAGGAAGATATTTCACCTCTGATAATAAGTATAGGCGATAATAAAATACGTCAGATGATCGCTCATAAACTGAATGTTGAGTTTGGAACGGCGATACATCCGCTTGCGGTAGTCTCTCCATATGCTACCGTACAGGAAGGATCGGTCATCATGCAGGGAGCAGTTGTTCAGTCTTGTGTCTGTATAGGGAAACATTGCATTGTTAACACTGGAACATCTGTCGATCACGAATGTGTGATAGGAGATTATGTGCATATCTCTCCGCATAGTACGCTTTGTGGAAACGTTCATGTTGGTGAAGGAAGTTGGATCGGTGCAGGTACGACGGTTCTACCGGGTGTCAAGATCGGAAAATGGTCTGTGATCGGTGCAGGTTCGGTTGTTGCCAAGGATATTCCGGATGGGGTTTTGGCTGTTGGAAATAGATGCAAAACGATAAAAACATTGAATATTAAAATGTTAACCAGTGTTAACGGGGGGGGGGTAAATTACCTTCTTAAACCACTTTTGGCTGCAAAAGCTGCTTTGGAGTATCATGATCTTCGAGGGAATACTAATATCTTAATCACCTCCGCCGGAAAGCGGGTCACACTGACAAAGCAGTTTCAAGAAACATTGAAGCGTTTTTATCCAGAAGCGAAGGTGTTCACGACAGATATGAATCCTGCGATGGCTCCTGCCGGGATTGTTTCAGACGGGTGTATAGCTGTACCGAGGGTAACCGATTCCGGTTATATAGAGATGTTGCTGACAATATGTAAAGAAAAAGGAATTCGGGTTATCGTGCCGACTATCGATACCGAGTTGCTGGTTTTGGCGGAGAATAAGGAACTGTTTCAGAAAAATGGGATAGAATCAATGGTATCGGAATTGCCTTTCATACAAGCTTGCCGGGATAAGCGGAATACCGGTACATTCTTGAATAGTCGTGATATTCGCGTCCCGGCTCCAGTGGATAAATATCATCCGACTTTTCCACTTTTCGCCAAACCGTATGACGGTTCCTTAAGCAAAGATCTGTATGTCGTGAGGTGTAAAGAGGAACTGACATCGGAAATATTGAATCATCCGAAGTTGATCTTTATGGAATATATCGACAAACAGGAATACAAGGAATTTACGGTCGATATGTATTATGGCAAGGATAATAGGGTGAAAGCTATCGTGCCCCGCGAAAGAATAGAGATCCGTGCCGGTGAGATCAACAAAGGGTTTACCCGCAAAAACTATTTGGTTCGGTTCTTGAAGGAACGGTTAGGCTATTTGCCGGGTGTGGTCGGTTGCATCTGTATCCAATTGTTCTATAGGAAGTCGGACGATGATGTGGTCGGGATCGAGATCAATCCACGGTTCGGCGGGGGATATCCACTTTCCTATTATGCGGGAGCCAACTTTCCAGAATATGTCGTAAGAGAGTATATGTTGGGTGAAACGTTGGACTATATGGATACTTGGGCGGACAATACTTTGATGCTCCGGTATGACAGCGAGGTGATCGTATATGAAAAATAAGATTCTCATTTTTGATCTGGATGATACGTTGTATAAGGAAATTAATTTCTTATACTCTGCTTATCGGGAAATTGCAGGATGGATAGAATTGAAGTTTTCCTTGAAAGGGATCTATACTTTTATGTTGGAAACCTATAAAGAGAAAGCGGATGTTTTTTCTCGTTTGATCGATACTTACGATTTGTCGTTGACGAAAGCGGATTTACTGTCTGTCTACAGGTCTCATCGTCCTAATATCCGGTTGGAGCTTGACACCTTGAAGGCATTGGAGGTTTTGAAGCAGGATTTTACACTGGGGATGATCACGGATGGACGCTCTATAACCCAACGAAATAAGTTCCAGGCATTGAGACTTGAACAATTTATCGAAAACGAGAACTTGGTTATATCCGAAGAGTTTGGCTCTGAAAAACCATCGGAGAGGAATTTCATGTTTTTTCAGGATAAATATGCCGATGTGGAGTTTATCTATGTCGGGGATAACCTTCGGAAAGATTTTATTACACCTAATAAGCTGGGGTGGAAAACGATCTGCCTGTTGGATGATGGAAGAAATATCCACCGTCAGGACTTTTCCTGTCCGGAAGAGTACCTGCCTAATGTAAAGATACATACTCTGAAAGAATTATTGTCTTTGTAGATTTAATCATAAATAATAATGAACAAACGAATTTACCTTTGTCTCGCCCACATGAGCGGCAAAGAGCAGGCTTTTATAAAAGAAGCCTTCGATACCAACTGGGTGGTCCCTTTAGGTCCTAATGTAAACGCTTTTGAAAAAGATTTGGAAACATTTATAGGGGAAAATAAACAAGTTGTTGCCCTTTCTGCCGGTACGGCAGCCGTCCATCTTGCACTGTTGGCTTGTGGTGTGAGACCGGGGGATGAAGTGATCGTACAGAGCTTTACTTTCTGTGCATCTTCGCATCCGGTGACTTATCTAGGGGCTACTCCGGTGTTTGTCGATTCGGAGGTAGATACTTGGAATATGGACCCGGAGTTGTTGGAAGAGGCTATTAAAGATCGCATATCTAAAACAGGTAAGAAGCCGAAGGCTATCGTTCCTGTTTATCTGTATGGTATGCCTGCCAAGATTGAGGAGATTATGGCGATTGCCAATAAGTATGATATTCCGATTATTGAGGATGCTGCCGAAGGATTGGGTAGCCGGTATGATGGACAGGTTTGCGGTACGTTCGGACGGTATGGGGTACTTTCTTTCAATGGGAATAAGATGATTACGACTTCCGGAGGCGGTGCATTAATTTGTCCCAATGAAGAGGCAAAAAGGAAAATCATGTTCTATGCTACCCAAGCTCGCGAGTCATATCCTTATTACCAGCATGAAAAGATCGGTTATAACTATCGTATGTCGAATATCTGTGCCGGTATCGGATGCGGGCAGATGACAGTATTGGAAGAACATATCGCTCACCATCAGCATACTTTCTGTCTTTATAAGGAGTTACTTGCCGGAGTAGAGGGAATTGTACTGCATGAAAATCCTTCTTCCCAGTTCGATAGCAACTATTGGCTGAATACGATTTTACTTGATCCTGACTTACATGTGAATGGGGAAGAATATGCATATGAAGCGGTAGTTCAGGGAGCTGTAGGTGGTGCTGCCGGTGTGACACACGAAGCTTCTTCTTTGCATACGGATTGTGAGCCGAACAAGAATGTAGAGGCGATGCGTATGGCTTTGGATGCTGTCGGTATCGAATCTCGTCCGCTATGGAAACCGATGCATTTGCAACCCGTTTATAAAAATAATCCTTGTTATGTGAACGGTGTAAGTGAATCTTTGTTCAAACAAGGACTTTGTTTGCCGAGTGGACCATGTGTGACGGATGAGGATGTGGTTTATATTGTACAAGAGATCAAGAAGGCGATTCAGAAGTGAAATAATTGAAATTTTAATAGAATAATATATTATGTCAGTTTTTAAAGACAAAACCCTCCTAATCACCGGCGGCACCGGCTCTTTCGGTAATGCTGTCCTTCGGCGTTTCTTGGATTCCGATATCAAAGAAATCCGAATCTTTAGCCGGGATGAAAAGAAGCAAGACGATATGCGTCACGCTTTGCAGAATCCTAAAGTGAAATTCTATATCGGAAATGTACGTAACAAGACATCGGTAGATATTGCTATGCGCGGTGTGGATTATGTGTTTAGTGCAGCTGCATTGAAGCAGGTTCCCAGTTGCGAGTTCTTCCCAATGGAAGCTACCCGTACAAATGTAGAAGGAACGGAAAATGTGTTGCTTTCCGCTATCGAACATGGCGTAAAAAATGTAGTCGTCCTTTCGACCGATAAAGCGGCTTATCCGATCAATGCGATGGGAATCTCCAAGGCGTTGATGGAAAAGGTGGCGATTGCAAAAGGGCGTGAGTTGGGTGAAGGGGCGCAGACGACGATCTGCTGTACCCGCTACGGCAATGTAATGGCAAGCCGTGGTTCGGTGATCCCTCTTTGGGTGGAACAGATAGAACAAGGGAAACCGATCACTGTTACCGATCCGGAAATGACCCGCTTTATGATGACTCTGGATGATGCAGTCGATTTGGTGATCTATGCCTTTACACATGGTCATAACGGTGACCTGTTTGTTCAGAAAGCTCCGGCAGCAACTCTGTCTGTTCTGGCACAGGCATTGAAAGAGACATACGCACAGATCGATCCGAAGTATCTGGATACAGAAGTGAAGGTGATCGGTACGCGTCACGGAGAGAAACTGTATGAAACACTGGTAACACGTGAAGAGATGGCGAAAGCGATCGATATGGGAGAGTATTACCGCATTCCTTGTGATACACGCGATCTGAATTATGACAAGTTCTTTACCGAAGGTAGCGAATGTCTGTCTAAGATAGAAGATTATCATAGCCATAATACCACACGTCTGGATGTGGAAGGTATGAAAAAACTATTACTCCGCTTACGTTTTATTCAGGAAGATCTAGGACTGATTGAACGGGCAAAACCAAGAGAAATCAGAAGCGAATAAATTAGCTTCATGTCAAGCCTCCAAACTTAAAATTTTAATGTAATGAATATATTAGTTACCGGTGCTAAAGGATTCGTCGGTCGAAATCTTGTTTCCCAACTCCATAATATCCAGTCGGGGAAAGCACGGAATTACCCTGTTTCGGGAACTGAACTAAAGGTTTTCGAATATGATATTGACAGCGATCCGGCTGAGTTGGATGTCTATTGCAAGAATGCCGATTTCGTCTTTAACCTGGCGGGTGTGAACCGTCCGAAAGATCAATCGGAATTTATGAAAGGTAACTTTGGCTTTGCATCTACTTTGCAGGAAACATTGAAAAAGTATAACAATACTTGTCCTGTAATGATCTCTTCGTCTACGCAGGCGGCCTTGGATAATCCGTATGGTGAATCGAAGAGGGCGGGAGAGAACTTATTATTCGAGTATGCAAAAGAAACCGGAGCGAAAGTCCTGGTTTATCGTTTCCCGAATGTGTTCGGAAAATGGTGCAGACCAAACTATAACAGTGCTGTCGCTACTTTCTGTAACAATATAGCCAATGATCTGCCTATCCGGGTGAATGATTCGAGTGTGGTTATGAACCTGGTGTATGTGGATGATGTGGTGGATGAACTGATTGCTGCTTTGTCGGGTGGGGAACATCACGAGGGAGACTTTTGTGCCGTTCCTGTGGTTCATACGATCACGTTGGGAGGTATTGTTGACCTGCTTTATTCTTTTAAGGAAATGCCAGATAATTTAAGTGTACCTGATTTGGGTGATCCTTTCACGAAGAAGTTGTATTCGACCTATCTGTCTTATCTGCCGAAAGAGAAATTCAGCTATCCGGTACAGATGAAAACAGATGATCGTGGTAGTTTTACGGAGATTATCCGTACGCCTGACCGGGGACAGTTTTCAGTCAATATCTCCAAACCGGGGGTAATGAAAGGTCAGCACTGGCATCATACCAAGAATGAGAAATTCGTGGTGGTGAGCGGTCATGGCTTGATCCGGCTTCGTAAGATCGGAACGGATGAAGTGATCGATTTTGAGGTCAGCGGGGAAAAGATAGAGGTCGTGGAAATGATTCCCGGTTATACGCATAACATCATTAATCTTTCCGATACGGAAGAACTGGTGACTTTTATGTGGGCCAACGAACCTTTCGACCCAACCCGGCCGGATACTTATTTTGAAGAGGTGTAAATGTTAAATAAAGAAGAGAGAATGATTATTCTAAATGATTTACTACTTTTGTAAAAAGGAACTACAAATATAAAACGATATGAATACCTTTAGTGTAGATACATTGAGAGTCGATATTTTTAAAGAGCTTATAAACTTGGATCAAGAAAAGTTATCTGAAGTTTATAAGTATGTTAAAGAATTGGCTTCAAAAGGAAATTCAGAAACGCTTATTTTAAAGGAAATGTTGGATGCTTCGGCCGATTATGCGGTTAAAGCTCATAAGCGTGGTGAATTTCATTCTACTGAAGAGGTGATGGAACGGTTGGGGAAGGAGATGGGATGGATGTAATTTGGACATCTCCGGCTGAAAAAAGTTTTGCTGAAACACTCTATTATATCAGACTGAGAACGGGGGATGCTTCTGCCCGTAAAGTATGGCAAATGATTAGAAAGCAAGTCGACCTATTGACATTTAATCCATATATGGGTAAAGTCGATCCGGATTTATCTGATGAAAACCATCAATACCGTTTTATAGTTGTCAACAAAAAAAGTAAAGTCTACTATTTTATACAAGAGGATTTTCTCTATATAGCTTTGGTAAAAGATACCAGGCAGGACTTGGAACATTTAAGAGAACTTCTATCTTTGTTATTCTAAGAAAATCAATCTCTTCCATAATCCATTTGAAGAGAAATGAATAAACTGAAATTAATGACCATCATCGGTACCCGTCCGGAAATCATCCGTTTGGCAGCGGTGATAAAACGATGCGATCAGTACTTCGATCAGATCTTAGTCCATACCGGACAAAATTACGATTATACATTGAACCAGGTATTCTTTGATGATTTGGGACTTCGTGCTCCTAACTATTATCTGGACGCCGTAGGTGCGGATCTGGGAGAAACGATCGGGAATATCATTGCCAAATCGTATAAACTGATGGCGGAGGTGAAGCCTGATGCCGTGCTTGTCTTGGGAGATACGAACTCCTGCCTGTCTGTTATCGGTGCGAAGCGTTTGCATATTCCTATCTTTCATATGGAGGCAGGTAACCGTTGTTTCGACGAATGTTTGCCGGAAGAAACTAACCGTCGTATCGTGGATGTGACGGCCGATGTCAATATGTGTTATTCAGAACATGCGCGCCGGTATCTGAATGCTGCCGGTACACCGAGAGAACGTACTTATGTAGTCGGTTCGCCGATGGCAGAGGTATTACATAATAACCTGGAACAGATCAAAGCAAGTGATGTACTGGAACGTCTGGGATTGAAGAAAGGAAAGTATATCTTATTGTCTGCCCACAGGGAGGAGAATATCGATACGGAAGTAAACTTCTTCAACCTGATGAATGCGGTAAATGCGATGGCAGAGAAATATGCCATGCCCATTCTTTATTCCTGCCATCCCCGTTCCAGGAAATACATAGAACAACGTGGTTTCAAATTCGATCCGCGTGTGATACAGCATGAACCACTGGGGTTTCACGATTACAATCATCTTCAGATGAATGCCTTTGCAGTGGTATCCGATTCGGGTACGCTTCCCGAGGAAAGCAGTTTCTTCTTGTCTGTCGGCAATCCTATTCCTGCGGTATGTATCCGTACGAGTACGGAGCGTCCGGAAGCATTGGATAAGGGAAATTTCATCTTAGCTGGTATTACAACAGAACAGGTGTTGCAGGCGGTGGATGTGGCTGTCGAGATGAATAAAGATGGCGCTTTGGGAATCCCCGTTCCCGACTACGTGGATGAGAATGTTTCGGTGAAGGTAGTCAAGCTGATCCAGAGCTATACCGGAATCGTGAATAAAATGGTTTGGAAAAAATATTGAAACAAAAGTCATGCAACTAATTAATTCAACCTTATTAAATGAAGTGACGAAGCAAGCCCAGGAATCTCCCCGCTTGCGTATGAACTGTAATTTTCATGATTCTTTGGATGCCAAAGCCCAGCGTTTGCTGAATGCGTTGGAGCCGGGGACTATTTTACCGATTCATCGCCATCCGCATACGGCAGAGACTTATTTGCTGTTGCGTGGGAAGATTCGGGTGATGTTTTATAATGATAAAAAAGAAGAAACAGAATCGACCCTGTTGGATCCTTTGGTAGGAAGTTTTGGTGTACATATTCCGGCTAATCAATGGCATACATTGGAGGTGTTGGATAGCGGCTCTGTGTTGTTTGAAGTAAAAGACGGCCCCTATACTCCGTTGAGGGAAAACGATTTGTTGAAGTAAGAGAATAAGAAGGGAGTACCTTCCTCATATCGGCAGTGCACTCCCTCTTTTTATATCGCTTACGCAATAAACCATTTATAAAGACACCCGACCCCGCCCATCAGCATCAGGCTATATCCTGACATTCCGAGCCAGTCGGCTCCGGGCGGGAGGTTCTTCTTCCCATCTCTGCGGTTTCCCCAGTCCCCTTGGGTGAGAGCGAGAGAATCGCCCCGATGCAGGTCAGGGTCACTTCCGTCTCCCTCATCAGGAGGGAGAGGAGGCTCAGGAGGAGCAGGCAGAGGATGAGAACAGGGGCAGTCACCGGCTGCCGGTTTTCGCTTGCGGGGGAAGATGATCCGGGCAAGATCGGTGAGGAAGTTGAGAATTGTTTCAAGGACATTCATGGAAATTGAAAATTATAAATTGAGAATTGAAAATTAATTTACCTTCAATCGCTCTATCGACCGGCTGACCGCCACCAACATGCGCTGGTAAGCCGCACGGTTATCGCCGTTCACTTCGCTGATATATTTGCTGTAAGCAATCTCTTTGGCATAGGCGGAAGGGTGGAAGGTGAGAGTCGCGGCCACAGGATAGGCCGAGTGGATCAGACGGGCGAAATCGAGAAAACTGGCTTCCGGAGTGAGGTAACTGCGGAACCACAGACACGGACGGCCGTCGTTGGCAGACAGGTCGGTACGGTCTCCTTCCCAGAAAGGGTTGGGACGGCCATAAGCGGTGATGCCGAAAAAGTTGTTATGCTCTCTGCACAGCGCACTTTCGCCCCAACCGGTCTCGATGGCGGATTGAGCCAGGATGATGACCGGGTTCATTCCGAACCGCTCTGCCGCCTTTTGGGCGAGGGGAAGATACTGTTTGATAAAATCTAGTTTTGTCATAATCGATAATGAAATTATTTGTCAATGTGTCAATGTGCCAATATGCCAATATGCCAATGGGAATACCAATTATTGCAATCTTAATTGCCACATTGGCAAATTGGTTGATTCTTTTACTCAATCTCCGGACGGTCGCTACCGCCGCCCGAACCTGAACCGGAGCCTGAATCGCTGCCCGGAATGACCCACTTCTCGTAAGAAGCGTCGCGGACAATATCCATCAGCATGGTACCCGGATAAAATACGATATGAGCACGATTGAACAACGAAGAATTGAAATCCTTTTCGGTGCTGGAACCTTTGCTGCCGGCAACCATACGGAAACTACCGAAATCGCCCAGATGGATCGATTCGCCGTCGGCAAGGGATTCGTTCATGACGGTGATCAAACCGTCCAGGACCAGCAGGATATCGCCACGGCTGGCGGTACTGTATTTGCTGATGCGGCTGCAGATGCGGTTCAGATCGACCTTTTTACTGATGCTGGTCTGCGCGTAGTAGAGCTCGGCTCCTTCTGCTGCATCTTTACTCATGTCTTTGCGTTTGACAAGTCTGTACTTTAATGGCATAGATTTTAAAAATTAGGGTTGATACTTGAAATTAATTGTTGGTTATCGATAACATTATAAAGGTACGGCAGCCCGAAAACACGCAGACAGATAGATGCCGGTAGAGACAGATAGGGTCAGATAAAAACAGTTAAATATTTACATTCAAAACAGGTATGTTTCGTTGTTAAAACATATATGTTTTGAAGACAAAAGGTATATGTTTTACAATCCGGACAGACTATACGGAGACATAAAAAAGTATAGACTTATGGATTTATTTAACAGACAAGATCTACAAAAAGGAATCAGCCTTTTAAAAAAAGGATACGAGGAATAGCAGGTAAACATCTGTCATTCCCCTTGCTGAAAAAATCGATCGACGAACAGGAAAATGAGATACCGGATATCTTTTTACTGGCATTTTTGCTGGGAGACCCGAAGATCAGGGAGAAAAGGACATGGGACGACCTGGCCAGGTCGTTTTTCAAACAGTACCGCAAGGTGATATACAGTTACTGCCATTACGATACCGGTCCCCTCGACCTGGAACGGATCAGGGTGAAGGAACCGAAGTTGTTTATCGAATATTTGTCGGGGATGGTCAGAAGCGGGATGTTCGGTGATTGTTCGTATGAGGAACTGGCGGATTATATCTACATGATCTTTCAAACCGACTTTGAAAAATCGTACATCTGCAGCATTCTGAAGAATGCACATGAGGATTATCTGCATATACATGACCAGATAAGACAGGAAATGAAGCTCGAACCGAAGAGAAAGAACGGAATTTTTAATAACTAACCTGTTGATGTATAGTCTGTTGGGTTGTAATAAATACGTGAAAAACAGTTTTTTATATCAGAAAAGCACTGTGTACCTTTGTTTTAAAGCGTTGGAGAACGGTCTTATTCTGAAAAAAAATTGAAAAACCTCCTATTATAAAATCTTTATATAAGAAATACTTCTTTTTATATTAAAGAGGAACGCATAAAAGCTAAATAGAGAGCAAATATAAACCTGATATGATCTGATGTTATTCAATTGTTTTTGCGAATAGAGCGCACATAAGGACGCAAATACTAATTTTAGTTAAACCAAACACAATGAACAGAGAGCAGAGAAACTATGCCCAGGTTGCAACGTTACTGGGAAAGGCTTTTATCAGGTTGCCGAGAAAGATCTTGAACAAGTTAACTTGTCCGATAAAAAAAGAACGCGATCTGGCAAAAATGTACGTCACTTTGATTATCAGAGCTTTTTATGTCGACGGGACGGTGATTTTAGGAAAGTACCGGCATATTTGCCGCCGGGGGGAGTATATGGGAACCTATCATGAATTGTCGGAATTGACTTGTATCAGTATCGGGTCGGTCGGCTATTATTTGAAATTACTGGCTATTGATCATCTGATCGTAATCAATGCCGTGACCGGAGGAACACGTATCGGTATTTGTGGCTACGACTATTTTTCCGGTTACGAATTGGAAACGGACACGCAGCAACGGGAATCTGAGCCGTCTTGCACATTGGCCGATATCGAGCGGAAAATGGGGGGACGCAGTATGCAGGATGCCGGTAACCGACAGGAAAGGAGTGACGTATGATGGATGTCGAGAAAACGTTGATCTGTTGCCTGCTGACCTCGGCGGAAGCTCCGATGCTGGTAGCTTCTTCCTTGCGTAAAGAGATGTTTGAAGATAAGTCGCTGAGCTTTGTTTACGGGGTTATCATGGATTTGTACAACCGGGGTGTGCGGCCGGATATGATGACGGTCGAGACTGAAATGCGTCGCCAGGACGAGGCACAGTGGAAAGAACTGAACGGGCTTTCTTTCATCCTCCCGGCCATGCTGAATGTCCGTACCGGAGAGAATGTAAGCCTGTATGCCGATGAGGTGAAACGCCGGTATAAACTGCGTCTGCTGGGACAATTGTTCGTTATGCTGAATTTTAAATCGGGACAGTTCGATGCCGTGCCCGATGAGCTGATCGCGGAGGCGGAACAGTCGTTGATGGATATCCGGCGGAATACGGCCGACGGGGAACCGATGCAGACGGTGGGAGAACTGTCGGCAAAGGCTGTGGAATGGCACCGGAAACGGATGAATGCTTCCGAGGATGTCACCCGGATATTGAGCGGGATGGAGGAACTTGATTATGTCACGGGCGGTTTGCATCGTGGGGAGGTGATCGTTTTGGGCGGCCGTCCCAGCGACGGGAAAACGGCGGTGGCACTTCATATCGCTGTCAATGCGGCACGTGCCGGAAAGCATGTCTGCCTGTTCAGCCTGGAAATGTCGGACTTGCAACTGTTGAACCGTATCCTGGCTGGCATGACCGATGTGGATGCCGATCATCTGCGTATTTCCGGATTGACGCAACAGGAACTGGAGATGCTGGCGGAAGCAGGAAAGAAGTTGGATAAGCTACCGTTGTATATCGATTACACGCCTTGCTGTACGGTCGGCGATATCCGAGCCAAGGTGATGCTGAAGAGTAAGGCGGGCGAGTGCGACCTGGTGGTGATCGATTATCTGCATCTGTTGTCGTCGGTCCGCCAGAAGAATGAAACACTGGATCAGGTGGTAGGACGTAATGTGACTGCCTTGAAACAGCTGTCACTGGAGGCTGATTGTCCGGTTTTGCTTGTTTCGCAGATGAACCGTGCCTGCGAGACGAGACCGGATAAGGCACATGTCCCGGTGATGAGCGACCTGAGGGATTCGGGTACGATCGAGCAGGTGGCGGATTGTGTAATTTTTGTCTATCGTCCGGAAAAGCATGGGATTATACGGGACGAACGGACAGGGGAGAGCCTGGTGGGAGTAGGCAAACTTTATATCGTGAAAAACAGGAACGGGGCAACAGGAATTGCCCGTTACCGTTACAACGAATCTTATACGAAGATCACGAACTATCGTAATACTCCTGCATCATGACGCAATGGGAAATAAACAATATAAAACAGTCTGCACCGCCGATCGAAGAAATCATCGGGCGGTATGTACAGCTGACGCAGAAGGGGAGAAGCCTGTTGGGGTGTTGCCCGTTCCATAAAGATCGTCACCCTTCTTTGGCGGTAAATCCGGAGAAGCAGTGTTTCATCTGTTTTGCCTGTGGAGAGAAAGGGGACGTAATCAGTTTTTTACAGAAGATAGAAGGGATATCGTTCGGAGAGGCAATAGATAAATTGAAAATTGAAAATGGAAAGTCGAAAATGAAATCTGAGGTCAAACCCGAAGTCAAATTGACAAAGCCGGTATGTGAAACAGACAAATTTTCAAATCTCGATTCTCAAATTTCAATTGAAAAAAATCTTCAGTTTCTTTCGTCTCTCCTTCCTGCCGCTTCAGGGGATTCGGACCTGACACCGACCTGGCTCGATTTCGGGGTTGGGACTTCACCGGCGATGGTTCCTGAAGAATGGAAGGCAATGCGTAACCGGCTGGTGTTTCCCATCCGGAATGAGGAGGGGCAGTTGGTCGGGTTCGGAGCACGCCGTCTGACCGAAAATCCGGATATCCCTAAATATATCAACTCGCCGACCAGCGGACTTTATCGTAAAAACGAGATACTTTACGGCTTGGATATGGCCCGGAAAATGATTCGTGAAAAACAGTTTGCCATTCTGGTGGAAGGATACAAAGATGTGCTGGCGATGCACGCAGCCGGATTCAGGAATACGGTGGCGCTTTGCGGAACGGCTTTGTGCGACGGGCATATTGCCTTGTTGAAGAAATACACCTCGCGGGTGGTCGTGATGCTGGATGCGGACGCAGCAGGAAGAAAGGCTGCTGAAAAGGCGGTTTGCCAGCTGGGTATGCAAGATCTCCGGGTGTATAGGATGGAACTGCCGGAAGGGCAAGACCCGGACTCGTTGTTCAGGCTTTGGGGAAAAGAAAGGTTTACAAGGTATCTGCGGGAAAGACTCATGCAGGGGGCCTCTTCGGAAGAGGCTTTATTACTGGGACGTATCCGGGAAGGGATACTGCTGTTGTCTGCCATCACCGACACGGCGAAACGGATGGAGGCACTTCGTTGCCTGAATGTCGGAATGGCTTACCTGACCGGTCTGTCGCAGAGGGAGAGACGTCCGGCCACGATGGACTGGAGGTGGGTATGAAGAAGGACGATAGAAAAAGCAGGATAAAGACCGCCGGGGAAGATGAGGAGGAAAGGATGTGGAAGAACCGCAGTTTTACCTGGATGGAACTGGGGATATTGTATAGTCCGGATCTGACTCCTGCGGCAGCCTCACGTCGGTTGAAGGTATGGGTGACGGCAAATGCCGGATTACTCCGTAGCCTGGGAAAGACGGGATGGAACCGTACGCAACGCATTCTGACACCGCGCCAGGTGGGGTATATTGTGGAAGTTCTGGGCGAACCCTGATTTTAGGATGAAAGAAATATCTGTCGACAGATAAATCAAATGAACTATTTTTTGAAATTCTTTTTTGTGGTCTGCATGTTACCGGTCGCTTCGTCATTGAATGCCCAGTATTCGCTGGGCATGACCGGGTTGCAGACGATTCCGACTGCGGATATGCAAGCAGACGGAACTTTTATGGGAGGAGCTAATTTCCTGCCCGAAGCGATGACACCCGGCTACTGGGACTATGATACCGGAAACTATTTTGTCAATATGACTTTCCTGCCGTTCCTGGAGGTTGCATACCGTTGTACTTTACTTCACGGAGAATTTGAAAACGGGAATAAATGGCAACAGGACCGTTCCGTCTCATTGCGTCTTCGCCCCCTGAAAGAGGGGAAGTGGCATCCGGCAATCGTTCTGGGATCGAATGATGCCTTTACGAGCAGCGAACTGAATATGTTTGCGAAAGTCAAAGGCAACCGTTTTTTCTCGTCCGTATATGTTGTTGGAACGAAACATCTGTTATTCGGCGGCCATGATCTGGGGCTTTCTTTGGGAGGTAATATCCCGTTCCGTAAAGATGCTTACCATAAGGGCGTTTTTGGAGGAGTAAGCTATCGTCCGGCTTTTCTGAAACCTGTCGTACTGATGGTCGAATATGATACGGAGGCAGTGAGTGTAGGGGCTGCTGCACGGTTTTTCAATCATTTATCCCTACACGCTTTCTGCTATGATTTCAAAGCTCTCTCTGCCGGGATACGGTATGAGTTCAGATGCTGGAAATGACTTAAATCGTTACAGTCGGATGTTGAAGATATATCGTATACTTTTTTTATTTCTCCTGGGCTGTCTGTTTGGTTGGAAAGGAAAGGCGACAGTAAAGGAGGCGCTTGTCGACCTGGGGATGGAAAACGTAAAAGTGGCGGTACAGGCTGGTGGGGTGTGTATTGCTTATGAGGATAATGTTTACCGGGGTACTTATCGCGGATTGTTTGAGGTGATCCGGACTTTATTGGATGAACCGGATATTGCAGATGAAAACATACAACTGGCCGTATTGGAAAACGGGATTCCTCAAATCAGGGTGTCGCTGGACCGGGAGTTTGTCTCTGCTTACCGGCAGGGGCGTTTGTCACTGGCGGCCGTGATGAAGGGACTGGCGATAAGTTACGATACGGATGAGGTTATGAAGGCTTTGAAAGGGACGAAAGCGGTAAACCGTTCGGCAGGGAAAGTGGATCTGGTATTGTATCCCCAGGTCAGATTGCAAAATTCCTGGCTGGATAAAATATACGGAGCCGTACTCGATATAGCACCGGCTGTAGAGATCGGTTTATGGAAAGGTGCCTCTTTTACCGGGCAGGTGATATTTCCGGTCTGGAATAATCTGGTAGGAGAAATGGATTATATCCGTGCAGGGATGCTGGTGGTACGTCAGGAGATACGGTTACCGAAAAATGTGTTTGCGACATTGAGTGTAGGCAATTTTAATCAGGACCGGATCGGGGTGGACCTGAACCTGTTGTATCATACAAATTCCGACCGTTGGGCTTTCGGCTTGAGCGGCGGCTTGACGGGAGCATCCACTTTTTACGGCGGTAGATGGGAGGTGACACAATGGAGACGGGTAAACGGCTCGGTATTGGTGCGCTATAACGAGCCGTATTATAATTTGCGGTTCGACTTATCGGCGCATCGGTATATCTATGGCGATTATGGAGTGCGTGGTGATTGCAGCCGTCATTTCGGAGAGATAACAGTCGGTTTGTTTGCCATGTATTCCGAAGGGGAGGTGAACGGTGGATTTCACTTTGCTATTCCTCTGCCCCGGAAAAAACGTAGCAAGCACCGGGCTGTCCGGGTGCGTTTGCCGGAATATTTTGACTGGCAGTATGAAGCGCAGTCGGGGCCCCGGTATACATCACGCAGGCTGGGACGTTCTTACGAGACACGTCCGGATGAAAACAGAAACCGCACTTACTACAATCCTGACTTTATCAAGGATAACCTGGTGATCCTGGCAGAACAATCCAAATAATATCAAGAAATATTTTTTTAACAAAAAAGAAGACAAAATGAAAATGAACAAGCATTTGGTTGCGGGCATGGCTATATGTCTTGCTGCAACAGTAGGTGTAGGACTTAGCTCCTGTAAGAAAGATGAACCGACTCCCGTCATTGTGGAAAATCCGTTGGATGCGGAGGTCTATTACATTGCCGGAAAAGTGATGGTTGGAAATAATGCTTTGGAGGGTGTAAAAGTAACTGCATCGAACTCGGAAGCAACGACGGCCGCCGACGGTACTTTCCAGTTGGAGATGACATCGAAAAATGATTACGTTGTCACTTTTGAGAAGAGCGGGTATGTGACCGTTACGGCAGAAGCCAGCTTCCCGTCTGATGCCAAGAAGCAGAGTGTCGTATCGCTGGTGCAGGAACTGGAGGAAAAAAATCAGCCTGTTACCGTTACTCCGGATGCCGGAAGTACAGTGATAGAGGCTAAACGGCAAATGGTGGAACTGGAATTTCCGGCCGGTGCGGTTAAAACGGCAACGGATATAACTGTGACGGCTTATAAGGAAGGTGCTAAAAAGTCTCAGGCAGGTACCGTTCGTGCCAGCCTCTCTACTGTTAGTTGTGAACCGGACGGTCAGACTTTTGAGAAGCCTGTTATTCTGCGGATGAAGAATCCGGCAAGTAACAGCGTTTATTTTGCTGATGTAAGGCATTATGTGGAGAAGAACGGCGTGTGGAATGAAACCGGTACTGCCGATTACAATGGAAATGGATATTATATGACCACGATCGACGGATTTTCAAATCACTCGTTCGGAGTGCCTTGTTCATCACAAAAGGGAACATCTAAAACTGAAGATCTGGCATCGGTTGTGATTGATAATCTGGGAAATATGGATTCAAAAGAACAGGCGATCGATGTGACATTCCACTTGGGTTGGAAGATCGACGGAACTACGAGCGACCTGCTGAAGAAACAATTGGCAGGCTTGAGTGATAGTGATGTTACAGCTTTATCCGGTGCTGTCGAAAGTTCATTGGCTTCATTGCTGGGAGGAACTCAGAGTGTCGGTGAGATGACATTGAAACGTGATGCCAGAGTAAGCGGGGATATGAAAGCGACTGTTTCCATGATTGAAAAGACCACTACTACGGTATTTGGTTTTCCGGTCGTATTCGGAGGACAGACTGTAGCGCTGACCATTCCGGTTGTGAAATATGAGGGAGTCGACCTGGTAGTGACAACTGAGAAAGGGGCGAGTCATGGAAGTCATTCCGGTGGTTCAGGCGAGTAAATATCCGGAAAAGAAGAAAAGTATGAAGATACAATATGTGACTTATCTGGTGATGTGTATGGCGGTGTTTTTTTCCGCCTGCACTTCAACCAAGAAAATTATCTATCTACAGGATGTTATCCCATTGAAACAGCAGGAGATCGAACAGAAATATGAAGTGATTATTCATAGCGACGACCTGCTGGCTATCATGGTAAACAGCCGTGATCCGGAGCTGGCGTTGCCTTTTAATATGCCGATGGTGACTTATCAGTTGGGATCGAATAATGGCGGACAGCAACGTGTTTTAGGTTATCTGGTGGATACGAACGGAGATATAGATTTTCCGATCCTGGGGAAGATCCATGTGGAAGGGTTGACCCGCATGCAGTTGACGGAGCTGGTAAAGAGCAAACTGATCGAAGGCGACCTGATCAAAGATCCGATCGTAACGGTACAGTTCCTGAACTTTAAAGTTTCGGTGATGGGCGAAGTGGGCCGTCCGGGTAGTTTCACTATCTCCGGCGACCGTATCACATTGCTGGAAGCATTGAGTATGGCAGGCGACCTGACTATCTACGGCCGTCGCGACCGGGTAGGTGTTATCCGTGAAAATAACGGGAAACGTACGATCCTTTTCCATGATCTTCGGTCGGCTGATATTTTTAATTCTCCCTGCTATTACCTGCAACAGAACGATATTGTCTATGTAGAACCGAATAAAGCGAAATCAGGTCAGAGCAGCATTAACCAGAATAACTCGATCGGAGTCTGGGTTTCTGTCATATCGTTGCTGACGACGATCGCGGTATTAATCTTTAAATAATCGGATAATCTAATGAATTCTGAACAAGAAACTACTTATTTACGTGAAAAAGAAAACGAACTGAATCTGAACGACCTTTTCCATATAGTCCTGGCTAACTGGTACTGGTTCCTGTTGTCCACCCTGTTTTGTTGCGGGGTGGCGTTCCTGTATCTGAAATGGGCGCCGAAGGTGTATACACGTACGGCTTCCGTGCTGATCAAGGATAATACCAAAGGGGGTGGTCTTAGTGAATCGGCGGCTTTTGAAGAACTGAATATGTTCAATGTAAAAAGCAACGTGGATAACGAGGTGTTGGTTTTCAAATCGAAACGTTTGATGAATATTGTTTCCGAGCGTCTGAATCTGGATGTCAGCTATACGGAGAAGGACGGGTTGCGTACGGTTGAGTTGTATACGCAGTCGCCTGTAGCCGTACAGTTCCCGGAGGCGGAGGCGACGCAGGCGTTTTCATTGGTAGTGACGCCTTTGTCGGAAAAAGAAGTGCTGCTGTCGGATTTCTCTATGGCCGAGGGGAAAATGCAGAAGGTCGTGTTGAACGATACGGTGGCAACGCCTGCCGGCAAGCTGGTGGTAACTCCGACCTTGTATTATTCGGATAAATATTTCGGAAAGTCTGTCGTTGTCGGGAAGAAGAACCGGGAAGATGTCGCATTGAATTACAGCAATGCCCTGCAAGTGGTATTGGCCAGTAAAACGGCTACGATCATTAACCTGACCTTGCAGGATGTGTCTATCCCGCGTGCGGAGGATATCCTGAATATGTTGATCGCTGTTTACAATGAGGATGCGATAAACGACAAGAACCAGGTAACGGTGAATACATCCAATTTCATCAATGAGCGTCTGATCATTATTGAAAAGGAGTTGGGAAGCGTGGATGCCGATATCGAAACGTATAAACGGGAAAACCGGTTAACGGATATCAGCTCCGAGACAGGCATGTACCTGCAGGAAAGCAGTCAGTACAGTAAAGAAGGACTGGGGTTGGAAAACCAGAGGACGCTTGCCAAATATATACGCGATTACCTCACGGACCCTCATAAAAGTGCCGACCTGATACCGGCTAATACCGGCATCGCGGATGTGAATATCGAGGGACAGATCAGCGAGTACAACAACCTGTTGCTGAAACGTGACAAACTGATCAGCAACAGTAGTAATAAGAACCCGGTGGTTATGGATCTGAACAATTCGCTGAATGCGATGAAACAGACCATAATCCGGGCGGTTGACAACCTGATTGTCGGTCTGAATATCAAGATAAAGAATATCAAGGAGCGGGAGGTACAAACGACACGCCGTATCTCGGCTGTACCGACACAACAGAAGTATGTGCTGTCGGTCGAACGCCAGCAGAAGATCAAGGAAGAGCTGTATCTCTACCTGCTGAATAAGCGGGAAGAGAATGCCTTATCGCAGGCGATCACGGAAAGTAATGCCCGTGTGATCGATGCAGCCCAGGGTAGCCGGAGTCCGGTGGCTCCCAAGTCGATGATGATTTTACTGGCGGCTATGGTATTGGGGTTGGCTATTCCGGCAGGTATTATCTGGCTGCGGATAGTTATGAATACAACCGTGCGTACACGTAAAGATGTGGAAGATGCCGTATCGATTCCGTTCCTGGGAGAGATCCCTTTGCGTGACAAGAAGAATAAAGATGAAATAGTCGTGCGTGAAAACGGGCGCGACAGTATTTCGGAGGCGTTCCGCATTGTTCGTACGAATATGGATTTCATGCGTGTGAAAGCAAAGGATATGAAAGTGGTGATGTTTACTTCTTTCAATCCGAATGCCGGTAAGACATTTGTGTCGATGAATCTGGCGATGAGCTTTGCTTTGACCAGCAAAAAGGTGATACTGATCGATCTCGATATTCGTAAGGGTACCCTTAGCAGCCATGTTAGTGCTAGCACTAACATGGGAGTTACAAACTATTTATCCGGAAAAGTGGATGATGTAGATGTAATCATAGGAAAAGAGGAAATTGCGAAGAATCTGGATATTATCCATACGGGCCCTGTTCCTCCCAATCCTTCCGAGCTTTTGTTGAGTACCCGTTTGGATACTTTGATCGAAGAGCTGAAGAAACGGTATGACTATATCATTCTGGATAATGTGCCTGCAGGTCTGGTTGCCGATGCGGCTATTGTGAATCGCGTAGCTGACCTGACCATTTATATCCTGCGTGCCGGTTTGATGGACCGCCGCCAGCTTCCGGAACTGGAGAAGCTGTATAAACAGGATAAGTTCAGGAATATGAGTTTGATCCTGAACGGCGTACGCTATAACCATTCGGGCTATGGTTACGGCTATGGTTACGGATACGGCTATGGTTATGGCTACGGTTACGGGAATGAAAAGAAAAAATCAAAATAATTTCCGTTATGTTGACCTGGATTATACCGAAGAGAAATATTCTTTATACCACATTGCTTGAGGGAATGACGGATGTGCATGCACATCTGCTTCCCAATGTGGACGGGGGAGCGGAGTCCTTAATGGACTCGATGGCTGCATTGGATAGGATGAGGGAGGTAGGGGTAAAGCGAATCTTCCTTACTCCTCATATTGCGGAAGAATGTACGAATAATTCGTTAGAACTTTTACAGGCAAAATATTCCATTCTGAAAGAGTGTTGCCCTGCGGATATTGAATTATGTCTGGCTGCCGAATATATGCTGGATAATGGTTTTGATGCCCGTAAGAGGGGAAAAGTATTGACTTTCCCCGGTAAGCAGATATTGGTGGAGACTTCCCGCTTATCGGCACCCGAGAAATTCCTGACTTTTTTATTCGATCTTATGCTGGAAGGGTATAGGCCTGTTATCGCTCATCCGGAACTGTATCAGTATATGACGCAGGATGATTATTATTTTCTGAAAGACAAAGGATATAAGTTTCAGTTGAATTTGTTCTCGTTGGCCGGACTGTATGGAAAGCAAGCCCGGTCGGTTGCCCGGGTTTTGTTGAATAAAGAATATTATGATTATGTGGGGTCGGATTTTCACCGGCTGGCCGATTATGAAAAAGGCCTGAAAAAACTCTACTTGTCGGGAAGTCAGATGAAACAAATCTACAAACTATTTAATAATAACGATTCGCTTTGGAACAGCGGATCGTTGGAAGAACAAAAAATTTAAAACTGTAAAAATATGATGAACAAAAGAGAATTGATATACTCTATCGCAGAAAAGACGGGGTATACGCAAAGTGCTGTACGGAATGTTTTGAATACATTTATTAATACTGTATTTGAAGAAGTGAAATCAGAAAATAAAGTAAGGATAGGGGGCCTTGGGGTTTTTTCTCCAATGTTTCAGAAACCTCGTCCGGTCAGGAATCCGCAAACAATGGAACCCCTGATGCTTGCACCCAGAAGTACCGTGAAATTTCGTGCTGCGGATGACCTGGTCAGAAAACTGAATAAAGAGGAAGAATAGCTGCTTTAAGCTTTCGTCCAGTTGAATATTTAACTCTGTATTTTCCGATATTATTTCAATTAAAGTCGGAAAATACAGAGTTTTTTTATGCTGAATTCATAAAGATCCGATGTGATGACTAAAATAAACGAACGTTTTTTCTAGTCATTTATTTGGTGCAAATATATTTTATATTAAATGAAAAACAAAGCGTTTTTTATCTTTTTATTTTACTGAATTACAGATAGATATATGTAGTTTTTCAAGAAGTTGCAATAATCATATTATCTTGAATTTTCGTCTCAGAATAATGACTAGAAAAAACGTTCATTTATTTTAGTCATTATTTTTTTTATTAAAATGAAAATAGAATAATCCAATATAGTATTAATAGTTTGTTATAATGTCTGATATGCGATATAAAAGTAATTGTATAATTGTTTTTGGTGTTATTATGATAATGTATCGTAAGATGTTTATCAGGCTTTATAGTCCTAAGAGTCTGATTTTTATAATAATGATTATCAGTTCTTTATCTAAATTGAACTGTCAGAATATAGCAGTGAAAACAAATGTACTTTATGATTTGACGTCGTCTTTGAATATCGGGGGAGAAATAAAATGTAAAGATGCCTATTCATTCACTTCTATTATCAGTTATAACCCGTGGACTTTTGCTGATAACAAGAAGATGAAACATCTGCTTATACAACCGGAGTTCAGAAGATGGTTTGGTGAAGTTTTTCAGGGAAGTTTTGTAGGTATACAGGCCCATTATGCGCGTTTTAATTGGGGAGGAATATTGTCAGATTATCGTTTTCAGGGAAATCTGGTCGGTGCCGGAATTTCTTACGGATACCAATGGATGATAAGTCCGCTATGGAACCTGGAAGCTAGTATTGCTTTAGGGTATGCTTATCTGAGTTATGATAAATACGGGCAGGAAAAAGGAACTCCCCGCATAGAAAAGGCACATACCAATTATGTGGGACCGACACAAATAGGCATATCTCTAATTTACTTTATACAATAAAAAAACAATAAATATGAAAATCAATCCGCTCGTGTTGTTGAGCTTATTTTTTATTTGCAATTCCTTATATGCAAAGGATATTGATGTGGAGATAAAATCGCAGTCATGTTTTGTGAAAGGTGATTCGTTGATGGTATCGGTGAAATGTATTGTCAATACCCATGATTTCACATCTGACGAATCACTTACCATTATTCCGGTGATAAAAGAGAACAGGCAGGAAAAAGAACTTGCGCCTGTCTTGCTGAACGGTAAAAAAAGACATCGCATATATGAACGGAACCGTGTATTGAATAAACGAAAAGGTATTGAAGGGGAGAACTATTTTCTTGTCAGGGAGCTGTCAGGAGAATACCCTTGTGAAGTGATCTATAATACTTCTGTTGCTTCCGAAAATTGGATGCGTATGCCGGAACTGTTTTTGAAGGTAAACAGGCTGGCTTCTTCCGGGGAAATTGTCCAGGAAACGATCGGTCTGAAAGAATCGGGTAGGTCACCGGAGGTAAAGAGAGTGGCTGTAACCAATGATGTTACGCTTTCGACGAAGGTTTCGGAAGTATCCGGGTTAAAGGCTTCATACATTTCTCCGGAAAGTGATGCGACCGATGTACGGAATCAGAAAGAATTGAATTTTAACCTGGAAGAGGCCAGGGTGGTGGCGGAAATGAATCCCCAGATGCTTTCTTTACGCGAGTTGTATATGGTGGCGTTGAGCTATAAAAATGAACCGGGGAAATTTTATCAGATAATAGAAACGAGTGTAAAGATTTACCCGGCTCATCCGGTAGCCAATCTGAATGCGGCAGCGGCTGCTATCGAGCAGGGCAACTGGCAGGCAGCCGGGGAGTATCTGCGGATGGCACCCCATGAAACCCTGGCTTATAAAAATTGCAAAGGGGTGTACGAGTTGATGACCGGGAATCTGTATGAAGGCATTCGTTTGCTGAAAGCGGCAAAAGCGGAAGGATCGGAAGAGGCCGGTATGAATTTGGCCGTATTTTTTGAGAATAATAAACGTCATTGAATGTATAATTATTTACTAAGTGCTTTTATCATATGAAAAACAACTTTTTTGTAAAATCAGCAGGACTGTTATGCCTGGTATTGGGCTTGTCGGGATGTATTAACGATGCAGATGTATTACCGGAAGATAATTCCGGCTTTGTAGACGAGGGAGAAGGAAATGTCCGGTTCGCTTTTGTCGTTCCTAACAGTTCTACGACCAAAGCCGGCGAGGCGGAAACTTCGGGTATTTATGAAACCGGTACTGCCAATGAGTATAATGTAAAGTCGCTTACCGTTTATCTGTTCAATTCGGATACGAAGGCTTTATATAAAAAGATCTCGTTGGAGAATATAACCCGTACGGCAGGACCACAGGTTTCGGAAAATGCTTCTTCCGGAAACCAGAGTGAACATATCGTAAAGTACACGGCTAACAGGGTTTTGATAGATCCGGGTACGTATGATATTTTTACGGTTGCCAACGGGGATGTGACAGGTTCTTTCAATACGGAGAATGAGTTTATCAACCTGGTGGACAGATCCACTTATAAAGACGGCTTCGGGGTTTTGACCGAGGATGGTACTTTATTGATGTCAGGGCGTGCCGACAATAGCGGTTTGTATGAGGGTACTACGGATTCGAATTTGAAAGTGACTGTACGTGAGATTTTACCGTCGGAAGATCCTACTATCATAACTATAAACCTGGAGCGGGCTATGGCTAAGGTATTGGTCGGACAGTCGAAAGAGAAATACGATCTGACGACCGGCGATGGCGATAAATATGTTTCCATCAGCCTGTCCGGATTCCAGTATATCAACTTAAGCCGTTGGTTTTACACCTTCCGTCATACAGCAGTCCTGACTGCAAACCGGGCTCCTTCTTCCTATACCATTACAAACGGAAATTTCGGGGAGATAAATCCTGTTAACGGGTATGTGATCGATCCTTATTTCTTCTCGAAAACGATAGATGGGGCTACCGATTTCGATAATACGGACGGATATTATGCTTATCCATTGAAGACGGTTGCTGAAAACTGGCAGTCTGTACCGGTTAATTCGTACCATGGTTTTTACTGTCTTGAAAACTGTATGTTTAAAACGAACCAGTTGAATGCTTATTCCACCGGAGTGCGGTTTAAGGCCAGTTTTACACCTGAGACTCTTTGGGGAGAGAATAAGGAGACGACCGATGCGAGACCTGATGTTATCTATTATGCGAATTATAAATTTTATACCAGTATCCAGGCTATGAAAGATGCCGGATTCAAACTGGATGGTATTACGGAAGGATCGACCGATGAAGAACTGGCAAAAGTGTTTGTGAAACGTTACCGGAAAGATCCGGAAGTGGCGAGCTATTATTGCTATTACAATTACTGGATCAGACATCTGGATAATAATAAGGAGAATGAGATGGGAGTCATGGAGTTTGCGATCGTACGCAACAATATTTATCGTTTGCTGGTGACCAATATCTCTGGACTCGGCACGGGAACTCCGGAGATCGATCCGGAAAAACCGGATGAATATGAAGCTTATCTGAAAATGGATTTTAATGTGTTACCCTGGATTGTCCGGAATCAGGGAGGAGACGGAGGCGCAACCCTTAAATAAGTATATATTGTTGTTCAGGAGACAGTGATTGTTTCTATGAAAACAGGCCAGGTAGCCACGGTTTATTCCGTGGCTATTTTTTTTCTATAGGCCATCGGTGATATGTCCTTGTATTTCTTGAAGAATTTACAAAAAGCCGCCTGGTCTGAAAAATGCAGTATTTCTGCGATCTGGCGAACCGGGATTCTGTCGTCTTCCAATAGGGTCATAGCCATGTGGAAGATTTCTTCGGAGATGACGGCATGAGGTGTCTTTCCCATTTGGTCTTTGATGATTCGTGAGAGGTGTTTGGTCGAGATACAGAGTTTGTCGGCATAGAAATCCACATTGTGCTCTGTCTTGAAGTGCTGCCATACCAGTTTCATGAAATCCAGCATGACCAGTTCTTTCTTTTCGATCGTGGAAGGGGTCTCATCTGCTGGTGCTCTGTGTTTGAAAAGCAGGTTGCCCAGCTCCAGCATTAAACTTTTGAAGTAAGTCCTGGCCAGCTCTGTCCGGTAATAGTTGTCTGTATTCCGGAGGCAGTCTTGGAGCAGAAGCATTTGGTTTTCCAGAATATGGTTCTCTTCGGGAGAGAAAGAGAGGATGGGAGCGTCCATGATGTCCAACATATAAGTCAGTGGTCCGGGCTTCAGGTTCTTCAGGGATTCACTGGCAAACTTGTAGTTGATGAACAGGCAGTAAGCTCTTATATCCGTGCTGGTATTGAGAATCTGGATGGTGATCCCGTCCAGCATATCCAGGAGTGTATGTTCCCTCATTTCGTAGCGTCTTCCATTGAGTTGCAGTACCAGGCAACCTTTGCATACCAGGATGAAGGCACGGGTACGTTCGATATAATGCTCCTTTAACCGTCCGAATTCGGATGAAGGAACCAATAACACCCTGTCGGTTAAAACACAGGCAGGCGGAAACATCGGGAATAGTTCTTCCAGGCTTAGTGGATTCATGGCTGTTTTTTTCGCGAATGTAATTATATCATGTCTAAAATGAGCAAATCTATGCGCTAAATAGACAAACGTTTTGCTAATAATATATAATGATGGGCAAAATGGACAAATATGAGAGCGGATTGTACAAATGACGCTTGTAGGATAGCTTCTATTTTTGCCTTCGAGAAAAACAAATGCAAGAAAATGAAGGCAAGAAGTGTTATTACGATTGGTTTAGGTTTGCTGCTGTTTGTGGCTTGTAAACAACAGGAGCAACAACAGGTTGAAGGTGAAAATTACCCTTTATTGACCTTGAAGCCGGAGAACAGGCAGTTGTCTGTCAAATATTCGGCAGTGATAGAAGGAAAGCAGGATGTGGAAGTTCGTCCGCAGGTTTCAGGAACGATCACACAGGTGTGTGTGGAAGAAGGGGCACATGTCCAAAAGGGACAAGTATTGTTCGTGATCGATCAGGTTCCCTATGAAGCCGCCTTGCAGAAGGCGGAAGCGGCTGTGGCTACGGCAGAGGCGAATGAGGCAACTGCCAAACAGACGCTGGAAGGAAAACAGTTGCTGTATGAGGATCGTGTGATTTCCGATTTCGAACTTCGTACGGCACAAAATTCTTATAAGAGTGCCAAGGCTGCTTTGCTTCAGGCACAGGCGGAAAAGCGGGATGCGGAGAATAATTTGTCTTATACGCTGGTGAAGAGTCCGGTGGATGGGTTTGCCGGTATGACCTCTTACCGTATCGGGGCGCTGGTGAGTGCTTCGATGACCGATCCCTTGATCCGTGTATCGGACAATTCGGATATGTATGTTTATTTTTCGCTGACGGAAAAACAGGTTCTTTCACTGACCGCCCAATATGGTTCGCTGGATAAGGCGTTGGAGTCGTTCCCGGAAGTTTCTCTGGAGCTGAATGACGGAACGGTCTATGAGCAGAAGGGAAAAGTGGATGTGATCAGCGGGATTATAGACAAGACGACCGGGACTGTCAGTATGCGTGCGGTATTCGGCAATGAGGGAAAGCGTCTGATGAGCGGAGGTTCGGCCAATGTGATCGTGCCTTACGATCGGGAGGAATGTATCGTGATTCCTCAGGGCGGTACTTACGAGATACAGAACCGTATTTTCGCTTATAAGGTGGTGGACGGTAAAGCGGTGTCGACACCTATCCGGGTGTTTGAGGTCAATGACGGTAAAGAGTATATTGTGGAGGACGGACTGAAGGCCGGTGACGTGATCGTATCGGAAGGTGCCGGCTTGTTGAAAGACGGTACAGTCGTGTCGGGTACTAAAACAGAGGAGAACTGACTATGAAACTACAACAATTTATAGACCGGCCGATTTTATCGATGGTTATTTCGGTCGTTATCACGGTGGCCGGATTGATCGGGCTGTATGCTTTGTCTGTGGAACAGTATCCGGACATCGCACCGCCTACGATCCGTGTGTCTACCACTTATAGCGGAGCTAATGCGGAAGCAGTACAGAAGAGTGTGATCGTCCCGCTGGAAGAGGCGATCAACGGGGTGGAGAATATGACCTATATGACTTCTACCGCCAGCAATACCGGTAGCGCGGAGATCACGGTTTATTTTAAACAGGGTAGCGATGCGGATATGGCTGCCGTGAATGTACAGAATAAAGTATCTACCGCCACATCCCTGTTACCGGCAGAGGTGACCAAAGTCGGTGTGACAACGATGAAGCGGCAGAGCAGTATGCTGAAGATTTTCGGTTTGTACAGTCCGAACGGTACATACGACGAGACCTTCCTGACCAATTACCTGAGCATTAATGTGAAACCCCAGATACAACGTATCTCCGGTGTCGGTGAAGTGAATGTGATGGGAGGGGACTATGCGATGCGTATCTGGTTGAAGCCGGATGTGATGGCGCAGTACGAACTGGAACCGAGCGATGTGGAAACAGCACTTTCCAGCCAGAATATAGAAGCCTCCACGGGGGCTATCGGCGAGGACTCCAAGAATGTCTATCAATATACGCTGAAATATCGCGGACGGTTGGAAAAGGAGCAGGAGTTCGAGGAGATCGTGATCCGTGCTTATGACGACGGGCGTGTACTTCGCCTGAAAGATATTGCCACGGTGGAGCTGGGAGCGCAAAGCTATTCCTATACCGGTACGGTGAACGGTGCGCCGGGAAGTACCTGTATGATCAACCAGACCGCCGGTACGAATGCGAATGAAATCATCCAGGAAATAGATAAGTATCTGGAAGAACTGAAAGGAAGCCTGCCGGAAGATGTGGAAGTGGTGGAACTGATGAGTACCAAGAACTTCCTCGACGCTTCCATCAACGAGGTGATAAAGACCTTGCTGGAGGCGATTATCCTGGTGGTGCTGGTGGTGTATGTCTTTTTGCAGAATCCGCGTTCTACGCTGATCCCTACCATCAGTATCTTCGTGTCGCTGATCGGTACGTTTGCCGTCCTGTATATTGCGGGATTTACCATTAACCTATTGACCTTGTTTGCGCTGGTACTTGCCATCGGTACGATTGTGGACGATGCCATTATCGTGGTGGAAGCGGTGCAGGTGCGGTTCGATGAAGGGTATCGTTCGCCTTACAAAGCGTCGGTGGATGCGATGAGCGGCATCTCTTCTGCAATCGTTACTTCTACACTGGTATTCATGGCGGTGTTTATCCCTGTTTCTTTTATGGGAGGGACTTCCGGGGTGTTTTATACCCAGTTCGGTATAACCATGGCCGTTGCCGTAGGTATTTCGGCTATCAATGCGTTGACGCTTTCACCGGCACTCTGTGCACTGATCCTGCGACCGAACGAGATACTGGTGGATGGTAAGAAGCCGGAGTTTTCCACCCGTTTCCGTTTGGCTTTCGATTCGGCTTTCAAACAACTGGTTCTTAAATATAAGAGTGGCGTTAAGTTCTTCGTTAAGCGGAAATGGATGGCCTGGGGTGCCTGGGGGATTGCTGTCGTTGCACTTTTTTATCTGATGAGTACTACCAAGACGGGGTTGGTTCCTTCGGAAGATACAGGTTCTATCTTTGTCAGCCTGGATGCGCCTGCCGGAAGTACGCTGGCGGAAACGGCTAGTATCATGGACGAGGTGGAAAAAGAGTTGAAGGATCTGCCCCAGATAGACAATTTCAATAAGGTAGCCGGTTTCGGTATGGGATCGGGTAGCGGGGCTTCGCACGGAATGTTTATCATCAAGTTGAAACATTGGGATGAACGTCAGGGTGAAGAGAACAGTGTGGATGCTGTTTCCGCCGAGATCTATAAACGTACGGCACATATCAAGAATGCGAAACTATTTGTCTTTTCCCCGCCGATGATTTCCGGATATGGTACGGGAAACAGTTTCGAGCTTTATCTGCAGGATCGTTCGGGAAAAGGGATCGAGGCGTTGAGCAATGTGACTAATGATTTTCTGGAAGCACTGAATAAACGTCCGGAGGTGCAGATGGCTTATACCTCTTTCAGTGAGAACTTCCCACAGTACCGGGTGGATGTAGACGAGGCACAATGCCAGCGTGCAGGGACATCGACCGATCAGGTATTATCGGTGTTGTCCGGGTATTTCGGGAGTATTTATGCCTCTAACTTCAACCGTTTTACGAAGATATACCGGGTGATCGTACAGGCACCGTCCGATTACCGTAAAGATATGCAGTCGTTGAACAATATCTTTGTGAAGACGACCGATGGGATGGCTCCGGTAAGCCAGTTCGTAAAACTGACCAAGACATATGGGGCGGAGTCGCTGACACGGTTCAATATGTTTTCATCCATCAATGTACAGGGGATGCCTGCCGAAGGATATAGTTCGGGTGATGTGATCAATGCGGTATCGGAAGTGGCTGCCCAGACATTGCCGACTGGTTATGGTTATGAATTTTCCGGTATGACGCGGGAAGAGGAACAGATGGCGAACTCGCATGATACGGTGATTATTTACGGGGTATGTATCCTGTTCATTTACCTGATACTTTGTGCCCTGTATGAGAGTTTGTTTATTCCGATGGCTGTCATCTTATCCGTTCCTTTCGGCTTGATGGGTAGTTTCCTGTTTGCCCGGATGTGGGGGATAGAGAATAATATTTATCTGCAAACGGGGTTGATCATGCTGATCGGATTACTTTCAAAGACGGCTATTTTGTTGACGGAATATGCTACGGAACGCCGTCAGGCCGGTATGTCGTTGACACAGGCGGCGATGGCTGCAGCTTCTGTCCGCCTGCGTCCGATCCTTATGACGGCGTTGACGATGGTGTTCGGTTTGTTACCGCTGATGGTTGCTTCGGGTGTGGGGGCCAATGGTAACCGTTCGCTGGGTGTGGGAACGGTCGGAGGGATGGTTATCGGAACCGTTGCTTTATTATTTGTGACGCCTGCTTTCTTTATCGTATTCCAATATATTGAAGAGCGGGTGATGGGTAAACGAAAAGAAGATAGAAAATGAAAAAGATCATATATAGTATTATAATATGTACGGCTTTGCTGAGCAGTTGTTCGGTTTACCGGAATTATCACCGGCCGGACAATCTGCCGGTCGACAGCCTGTACCGTGATAACCCGGCTGTCGGGGAAGATTCCCTGACGCTGGGGGATCTTCCCTGGGAAGAGATGTTTCAGGATTCGTTATTGCAAAACCTGATCCGTTACGGATTGGAGAACAATACGGATATGCAGGTTGCTTTCCTGCGGGTGGATGAGGCAAAAGCTCAGTTGATGGCTGCCCGTCTTTCTTTCCTTCCGTCGCTGACCTTGTCGCCGCAAGGGACTATCAGCCGTACGGACGGAGCGAAGAGTGTGAAAACGTATGAGTTGCCTTTGCAGGCCAGTTGGGAAGTCGACCTGTTCGGTAGCCTGCGTAATGCGAAGAAGGGGACACAGGCCACTCTTTTACAGCAGGAGGCTTACCGGCAGGCGGTTCGTTCGGAACTGATCGCGACTGTCGCCAACAATTACTATTCTTTGTTGATGTTGGATGAGCAGATCGGGATCAGCCAGTCTACGCTCGATATCTGGAATGAGCAGGTGCGGACTATGGAGGCAAAGCTACGGGTAGGCGAGGAGACGGAGAATGCCGTAACACAGGCGCGTGCCAGTCTGTGTGAGCTGGAAGCTACTCATAACGACTTATTGAGACAGCAGCGTGAGGCAGAGAATACGCTTTGTACGCTGTTAGGGATGACTTCGCAATCCATCTCCCGGAGTACGCTGGCGGAACAGACCTTGCCGGAGGAGGTTAATGCCGGTGTTCCTCTCCGCTTGTTGTCCAAACGTCCGGATGTGGTACAGGCTGAAATGGAACTGGCGAATGCTTACTATGCCACGAACCAGTCTCGGGCTGCCTTTTATCCGAATCTGACACTGACGGGAAGTGTGGGCTGGACCAATTCGTTGGGGCAGGTAGTGACAAATCCCGGCGGATGGATACTATCGGCTATCGGTTCGCTGACACAGCCTATATTCAATAGGGGGAAGCTGATCTCGAATCTTCGTGTATCGAAAGATGAAGAACAGATCGCGCAGCTTAATTATAAACAGGCTTTGCTGGATGCCGGGCAGGAGGTGAATAATGCGCTGTATGCCGTAGAATCGGTGAAGCGGACACTCGACAGCCATCAACGGCAATGCAAAGAGTTGGAACGTACGGTACAAACATCCGAATCGCTGTACCGGACAGGGAATGCAACTTATCTGGAGTTGCTTACCGCACGGCAGTCGCTGTTGAGTGCCCGTCTGAATATGGTTTCCGATCGTTTTTCACAGTTACAATCTGTTGTTAGTCTATATAATGCGTTAGGAGGAGGTTGCGAATGAGAGTCCTGGTTCAAAATAGAATAAACTATAAAGTTTTCTTGTTATTATTCCTCGGTATGCTGACGGCTTTCGGGCCGTTCGCTACCGATATGTATCTGCCGTCTTTTCCGTCGATGGCCGAATGGTTCGGAACCTCTTCGTCGATGGTGCAGCTGAGTCTGACATCCTGTATGATCGGGTTGGCGGTAGGGCAGTTGTTTTTTGGTCCTTTGAGCGATAAATACGGGCGGAAGATCGTGTTGTTGTGGTCGCTTCTGCTCTTTATCGTAGCTACTTTCTGGTGTATATATTCATCCGATATATATCAGTTCGTTGCTTTCCGGTTACTGCAAGGCATTGCTGCGTCGGGAGGGATTGTTATTTCGCGTTCTGTTTCTACGGATATGTTCGAAGGGCATGAACTGGCGAAGATGTTGGCGGTTATCGGTTCGATCAATGGGGTGGCACCCGTACTCGCACCGGTCGTTGGTGGTGCAATGACGGGGATAGCCGGTTGGAAAGGTATTTTCGGCGTTTTGCTATTGATCGGCACGCTGATTTTATTCGCAGCTTTTTATTATCAGGAGTCATTACCCCGTGAAAGGCGTGTTTCATCCAGTTTTCTACATGCTTTCCGGAACTTCAAACCTTTATTTGGAAACCGTCCTTACATGGGGTACATGTTGCAGCTTGGGTTCGCCCAGGCTGCACTCTTTGCCAATATTGCTTCTGCACCGTTCATTATGCAGGAACATTATGGGTTTACACCGCTCGATTTCAGTATCTGTTTCGGGGTTAATGCGCTGGCGGTGGTGATAGCAGCTGCGTTGGCTGTGAAATTTAAGCGGGTGGAGAACGGGACGCTTGCCGGGAGTATCGGGTTACTGGTTTTTTCCGTGTGTGAGATGGTTGCTTTGTTTGCCGGATGCAGTTTCTGGGTGTATGAGGTGTTTATGCTTTGCATTCTTTTTTCGTTGGGGCTTTGCTTCACTTCTTCCACGACACTGGCTATGGATAAGGGACGGATGTATTCGGGGAGTGCGTCTGCATTGCTGGGATCGGTTTCTTTCGCTTTCGGCGGGGTTGTTTCTCCTTTGGTCGGCATGGGAAACCTGATGCATTCGACGGGGATCGTCTTTGTTGTCTGTGCCGTATGTTCTCTCCTTTGCATATATGTGGCAAAGGAGCATTAAATATCTTTTTCTGTCAAACAAATGAAACGGGGCTGTAGTATATATCTTACTGCAGCCCCTAATCTTATCTGTGATGGAGATGTATCAGAACCACTTGATCCTCCTGAAGATGAAGAATGCCAGTGCCGACAAGGTGATGGAAAAGAGTACGATCACGACAAATCCGTGCGGTAGTTCTTCTACATAGTTGATCACATTCATGCCGTAGAAGCTGGCTATCAGTGTCGGAACCATCAGGATGATCGATATGGAGGTCATGCGTTTCATGATGGTGTTCACATTGTTGGAGATGATGGAGGCGAAGGCATCCATCGTTCCGGTAAGGATATCGCTGTAGATGTTCACTGTGAGATGCGCCTGCTTCAATTCGGTTTCCACATCTTCCACCAGTTCGGCATCCATATACATCGGCTCCTGGAAAATACTTTGCAGCTTCGAGAGCATCACTTCATTTCCACGGATGGACGTATTGAAATAAACCATACTTTTCTCCAGCTTCATCAACCGCAGCAGGTCTTCGTTACGGATACTTTTCTCCAACGCTTTTTCGGCACGTGCCACTTCGTTGTTGATCTGTTTCAGATATTTCAGGAACCAGACGGCAGACGAATGGATCAGTCGCAGGATCAGGTCGTATTTATGACGTACGACGAGCTCCTTACGCCGGCTGTAACGAATGAAATCGGGCAATAACTCCGTCTTATGATAACAGACGGAGATAATGATCTCGTTATTCGTGATGATGCCGATCGGGACAGTTGTAAAAGGAATACCGCTTTCGGTGCTCTGTACCGGGATACGCAGGATTGTCAGCAACCAGTTCCCTTCATACTCGATACGCGGACGTTCGTCGGTATCTTCGATATCGCTCAAGAATGATTGGGGTACGTGAAATTGGTTTAAAAGGTATTGGATATCTTCGGGGGTAGGGCATTCTACATTTACCCAGCAGTCGGGAAGCCACTTGTCTTTTTCCACAAAGCCGGCTTCACAATAAAGAAACGATCTCATTATTGCCTCCTTTCGTTGTTGATACGAACAGAGGTAATAAGAAACCTCCGTCCGCTAATTTTTACTTGTTAATGTTTCTCGCGGAATACTGTCGTCCATAATTAGTTAATTACTTTTTACGGCTGCAAAGGTAGAAAAAAGGAATGAATACCAAATAAAAATCGTATTTTTGGCATTCGAAAATTACTAAAGAGAATGGCAGAAGGAACTAAAAATACCGGAAGAGGAAACTCCGGAAAGGGGAAACAAAAACCTGTTGTAGTGTCTGATATGGGACGTCTGCAGCCACAGGCTCGTGAGTTGGAAGAGGCCGTTTTAGGTGCCTTGATGCTTGAAAAAGATGCTTATTCGATCATCAGTGAGATCTTGAAGCCGGAATGCTTTTACGAAAAGTCGCACGAGATGATCTATGCAGCTATTGTGGATCTGGCAGCCAGCCAGCGGCCGGTCGACATGCTGACGGTGACGGAGCAGCTGAGGAAGCGCGGCGAACTGGATCAGGTGGGCGGACCGTTTTATATCTCGCAGCTGACCAGCAAGGTTGCCAGTAGCGCGCATATCGAATATCATGCCCGTATCATCGCCCAGAAATACCTGGCGAGAGAGTTGATCTCTTTCACTGCGATGATCCAGGGAAAGGCTTTTGACGAAACGATCGACGTGGAAGACCTGATGCAGGAAGCGGAAGGTAAACTGTTTGAGATATCTCAGCGAAATGTAAAGAAGGACGTAACCCAGATCAATCCCGTTATCAAGGATGCGATGGATTTGTTGCAGAAAGCGGCGAACCAGAAGGAAGGTCTGAGCGGTACGCGTACCGGTTTCGATGCGCTGGATAAGATCACTTCGGGATGGCAGAATTCCGACTTGATCATTATCGCTGCCCGTCCTGCGATGGGTAAGACGGCGTTCGTACTTTCCATGGCGAAGAATATGGCGGTGAATCATAATGTGCCGGTTGCTTTGTTCTCGCTTGAAATGAGTAACGTCCAGTTGGTAAACCGTCTGATCGTAAACGTATGTGAGATCCCGGGCGAGAAGATCAAGAGCGGACGTTTGGAAAGTTATGAGTGGGAGCAGCTGGACTTCAAGATCAAGGAGTTGTATGATGCACCTATCTATGTGGATGATACGCCGAGTCTTTCGGTGTTTGAGTTGCGTACCAAGGCTCGCCGTCTGGTGCGTGAGCATGGGGTACGATGTATCATCATCGACTACCTTCAGCTGATGAATGCGAGTGGTATGAGTTTCGGTAGCCGTGAGCAGGAGGTAAGTACGATCTCCCGTTCATTGAAAGGGTTGGCGAAGGAGTTGAACATACCGATCATCGCACTGTCGCAGTTGAACCGTGGTGTGGAAAGCCGTCAGGGAGCCGAAGGAAAGCGTCCGCAGTTGGCCGACCTTCGTGAATCGGGAGCGATCGAGCAGGATGCGGATATGGTTTGCTTTATCCACCGTCCGGAATATTATAAGATCACGGAAGATGAGCGTGGTAACTCGCTGGTCGGCCTGGCAGAGATCATTATCGCCAAGCATCGTAACGGTGCGACAGGTGATGTGCGTCTGCGGTTTAAAGGCGATTATGCGAAGTTTATGAATATAGATGAGGATGTAGCCGTGCGCGAGTTCTCATCGAATATGAACAGTGAGGATCCGTTACCTCCGATACCGCCTGCCGGTGCAGATTTCCTGAACCAGGGCAGTAGCAGCGAGGTTCCGTTCTGATCAATCGAGGATAAGATCATGTGCGGCCTGTTCCCGGATTTGCGAAGGGGACAGGCTTTTTTATTCGCTTTATGTTCTCTTTTTGTTTGCTTTATGTTACCTTTGTGATTGTTGTATGATATAATATCAGGTTTATGAAACGTCCGGAAATAGTAAAAGCAATAAAGAAAGTATTAAAACAGGTGGCTCCCGATGCTACTGCAATTCTTTATGGCAGTGAAGCACGTGGCGACGCACGGTCTGATAGTGATATAGACTTACTTATATTGGTTGATAAGGAGCGTATTTCTCTGGAGGATCAGATGCGTATTATCGAACCGATCTATGAAATAGAACTTCAATCAGGCGTACAGATCAATCCCTTTTTTGAAACGTTGAAGAAATGGGGCGAACGTATTACACCTTTTTATCTGAATGTAATGAAGGAAGGGGTCGCCTTATGAATGAAGAACTGAGGAATGAAATCATCCAGTATCGCATGGAAGCAGCCGAAGCATTACTAAAGGAGATAGATAGCCATATTAATAATGGCTTTTATAATACAGCTGTAAACCGGATGTACTACGCATGCTTTTATTCTGTAAGTGCTTTATTACTTCATCAGATGATAGATGGAGTGAAAACACATGAAGGTGTCCGTCAAATGTTTGGAAAACATTTTATTAATACAGGTGTATTGCCTAAAGACTTCGGAAAGTTTTACACCATATTGTTTGCAAAGAGAAGTGCAGCCGATTATGAAGACTTTCTGAATTACGATAAAGAAGCTGTCATGGAACTACAACCCCGGACAGAAGATTTTGTAAAAACAATACATGATTTGATTAGTAAGTAATATTGATAATTATCACTTGAATATAGAAACGCTCTTTTCACCAAAATCAAACCTTCCTTTTCCCAATTTCCCTATAATTTCCCCCTTCACAGAAAAAATAGAACATATTTAGAAAAATATTGCGATTGCGAAGATGGATTGAAAGTCCGAACTTTGTAGCGATAATGTATTGTGTGTATTTTGATAAGTAATAGGGATGAATAGAAACTTAGTTGCCAGAAAGCTGGCGGAGAAAATGAGTATGAGTTTAGTGGATAGTCGTGTTTGTGTGGATACAGTTGTGTCGATTATGGTCGAAGGGCTGCTTACAGATGAAAAAGTAACTTTTCACGGTTTCGGGAGGATCTTTCTGTTATCACAGAGACCTCGGACCGTGCGAAATCCACAAACAGGGGAATCCATGATGTTTGAGTCGCGTGACACCATACGTCTGAAGCCCAGCAGAGAGTTGATCGATAAGATTAATAAAAGGAAAAGAAAATGATTTGTTTCCGGTGAAGCGGGATGGATAAAAGCAACCTTAGTCCATACAGAACTATATTTATCACGGCTTCAAAGGTAGGAAATTATTTGATATGGTTACGACTGAGCCCTTATTTTATAAAGGAATTATACGTTTTTCTTTTTTCTCTTCTTTTTTACTTCTGCGGGTGAAATAGAGCACGGTACCAACCGAAGGTTTGGATATGCCTGCCATTCTGCGTAAACTCCTTCTATACTTTCACTGTTTTTTGATGTTTTCCCAATTGGCGTCAGATGTTTTGATATGTTTTTCATTTCAAAAAACGTGTTTATCTAATTGAGCCATAGTTCTGTATGGACTATGCATATCACTCCTGTAAATTTCAACAGTCTGTAAACGTATGATTGTATGGGTAATAAGTATTTCAAAGTATTGCTGCAACGACCTGTTTTTTGCGCAAAACCGAAAAAACACACTTCAAAATGCTACCCAACTTCTACTAAAAGACCGGAAACAGCAGGAGGTATCCTATAAAACAACAAAATAAACACCTGATACAATGGAAAAGATTGATCTACTTCAAAAGTTTTTGCCCGCAGGAGCTATCCTGACAGGGAATGCAGCCTCTCTGATGGCCGCAAATGAAAGCGAGGCAGCCTCGCCGGATGAGACGAGCTATCTCCTTTGCATTCTCATCCTCCTGTTACTGATAATGTGTGGTATCTCGATCCTCCTGTACCGCATCCTCAAACAGAAGATCGGTGATAAGCAGGAACAGAAACCAACCTCCGCCCAGATTCCGCCATCCGTCCCTGTGCCATACCCCGACCTCCGTGCCGAGAACGAAGAGTTGAAACAATCCGTCGACACCCTGACTGTGCGTAACCGGGAAATGCAGCAACTCATGGTAAACAAGATCAAAGAAACGGACAACTGGACTATCGAACAGGAAGCCAAATACCAGGAAGCCCTCAATAAGGCTGCCGAACTAGAGAAGATTCACAACTCATTTTTTGTTGAAGCAGTACATGAGATGCGAACACCTTTGTCGCTGATATTAGGCTATTTGAGTCAGTTAGTACAGAACCGCGAACTCGACAGGCTCGTGTCTACCCAGGTTCTTTCCGCCTACCGTAATACCCTCGCCTTGCAGGATATGATGTACCAGTTGCAGGATATCCGCCACGGCGACGATGTGGCAAACCATATGCGTCTCGCCCGTTACGACCTCGTCGAAATCACGAAGCAGATGTGCGACCTCTTTGTCGATTGGATCGCCATGAACAATATCGACTTCAAGATCAACACGCAAACCCCTGTCTTATGGATGATGATCGACCGCCGGAAGATGGAGTATGCCCTGCGAACCCTTCTGTCGAACTCCCTGAAAAATACTTTTATGTACGGAAAGATAACCGTCAACATCTTTGTTGTCAAAAAGGACGGTATCGCCTATGGTGCCGTAAGCATCCAGGACGACGGCCTGAACGAGCAGGAGAACACCCGTATCGGATTGAAGCAGATCCGCGATATGGCCGAGTCGGTTCGTGCCGAATTTATGTTGGAGACGCTTCCCGGGCAGGAGGGAACCTGTTGCACTGTGATGGGGCCGTTGGGTAAACATGCACTGATGGACCTCCCGGTCGAGTTTGTCGAACCCGATGCCAGCCTTGTCAAGCTTAATGAAATCCAGAAAGAAGAGATTTCCGGCTTCGTGCAACTCATTCCCCAGAAGAAAGAGACGGGTAAGAAACTGCTGGTGATCGACGACAGCGACCAGATACGCTGGTTTCTCCGCCATGCCTTGAATAAGGAATACCGCATCGTGGAAGCCCGCGACGGCGGCGAAGGTGTCGAGATGGCGAAGAAAGAACGTCCGGATGCTATCCTTTGCGACGTTATGATGCCTGTAAAGGATGGCTTCACCGCCTGCCGTGAGATCAAGACCAACCCCGCCACCTGTCAGACCGTTGTTATCATGTTGACTGCCAAAGTGGAGAACGAAGACGTGATAGCTGGTATCGAAGCGGGTGCGGACGATTATATCACCAAGCCTTTCGACCTCGAAATACTGCGCAGCAAACTGATGAGCCAGATCAAACGCCGCGAACAGATGAAAGAATTCTACACCCAGCCTTCGGAACTTTCGGGCGGCGGTCCGCTCGTCATGCCTGCTCCGCTCAACGAGATCGAAGTGGCGGGGAATGCTTTTATGGATAAAATCATGAAGACAATTGAAGATCATTTGGACGACCCTTGTTTCGATGCGAAATACCTCGCAGACGAAATGAGCATGAGCATTCCGACGCTTTACCGCAAAGTGAAAGCCTTCTCCAATTGCAGCATCCTCGAATTAACGCGCGGTGTCCGTATCAAACGTGCCGCCGAACTGATCCTGCAACAGAAATATTCGATTATCGAAGTCTGCGAGATGGTCGGCTTTAACGATATGGCGACTTTCCGCAAGCGATTTATCGAACAATATGGTGTCAACCCTTCGCAGTTCGGTCAGCCGGTGCGGGTGTAAAACATGGTATTCATTAAAAAAGGTGCAGATAAACAGAGGAATTTTTATCATTTAAAAATTACCGTACATCGGTGATAAATATACCGACAAGCGGTCAGAAACAGCTTCTCTACATTTGCATTGTCAACAAGAAACGATATGAAAAGATACTTAGTCTCTCAAGCGAAAAGAAGTGAAATGAAAAGATTTTAGATTAAGTATAGGTGTAAAATAGTATATCACTTTTAAATAAATTAAGTTATGAAATTACAGAATTTACTTTATGCAACTATGGTTGCTTGCGCATTCAGCGCATGTTCGAACGATGACGATCCTAACATTCCGGATCCTGCATTAGAAATGGATGCTACACTGACAGCAATGTTCAATACAGTAGGGGATGGAGGTTCCGGGTTAAAGAGTACCAAAGCGGATGATGCCACGTACAACACCATTTCTAAAATAGGTATTGCAGTATTCAACAAAGGTGCAATGGGCACTGCTATGGCAGAAGGAGCATTGATCGATTATCAGGTGAAAACAAATGTAAGTGACACTACTGCCTGTATTTCCGCAAAATCAGGAGCTGTAAGTATTTTGGTCATTGCCAATCCGAGAGGTGATATGTTTCAGGGTTTAAACACACTGGAAGGTTTTCTCGGAAAAATTGATGACACTGCTATGGATCCTACCGGTGCTGATTTATTGATGTCAAGCCAGGTTCATGATATAACGTTGAAGAAAGGCCGGAATGTATTTGCGAAGACTGCATCTGATGTTGATAATACAACTAATGATATGCTTGTAGGAAGCGACAATATTGCACTTTATCGTAATGTAGCAAGAGTGGAAGTACCCAAGATTACAGTTAGTCCTCGCGAAGGTTTTGGTAAAGGCGATGAAGTGACGTTTACTTTGAAATCTGTTTTTGTAGCAAATGTACGTAACAGTGTAAGAGTCGGAGGTTTGTCAGATAATGCCGTAGCTCTTTTATCTGCACAGAAACCGTGGTGTACGGTAGTTAATAATGCTACTGATAATTTGTCGGGATTTGCTTCTGACCCGCAATCGGGAAGTCCTTATCTTAAAGAATATGCATCAAAAACTCTCTCATATAATGGCAGTGTTGTCGATTTATCTCTTACTGCTGATGCTGATAAAGTTGAGCTCTTCGTTTATGACAATGCAGCCAACGCAGCGATCACTGCGACTAAAGATGATAATAAAGCAACTCTTCTGGTAATTAAGGGAGATTATGAATATAAGACATCGACGGGTTCAAAAGTAAAATCGGAAAATGCTTATTGGACTGTTCCTATCAACAATACCAACCTTGATGCTACAACAGGCAAAAATTTCCCTGCACATTATGGTGTACTTCGTAATGTTAAATACATAATCAGCCCGACTATCACAGGCCCGGGTACCGGTACAATTACTCCTGAAAGCACAGGATCCAGCTTGTCAGCTAAATTTGAAGTTGTAAACTGGGGCGAAGTAAACCTTGATCCAGATATCGACTAACAATCATATCACTTACGCTCAATAAATCTAATAGATGTTAGACGGATCGATCGGGGAGGACTTCCCTGGTCGATCTTATTACCAAAAAAACTTTCCGGTTAAGACGATAATAAAACAATTAATATATGAACATTAGGGTTTTATTTTACAATGTATTTCTGTTTCTCGCTTTTCTATCCTGTTCCCACGACGGCGACAAGGAGATCGATGGGAGCGGAGACGGTTCGCTTTCATTGCGCATAACGATCCCGCAGATCGGGACGAAAGCCGACGGAGACGCATCGGTCGAACGTCTCTACGTAGCTGTATTCGGAACCTCCGGCGAGAACACGGACAAATTGATCGTCGCCAGCGAAGTCACCCGAACGAATACGGTGGAAGACCTCGGACCGCTGAAAGCCGGTTCCATCCGCATGCTTGTCGTTGCCAACGCTCCTGTTGGTACATTCGACGGTTTAACCTCACTGGACCAGTATCTGGCCCTTACCCAACAACTGGAAAATCAAGAAACAAACCCCGCCATGAGTTCGGGAGTACAAACCTACCTGTTGAAACCCGGTAAGAACACCATCGGTATGCAGACAGCAGGTGCCAACCAGATCAGCGTATCCCCGGTGACCGTCTATCGTACGGCTGCCCGCGTTTATCTCAACCGACTCTATCTACGTCCGGTGGACGAATACGCCGATGAAACCGCCTTCAAACTCGAATCCGTCTTTATGGCAAACGTAAAAAGTACCTCCCATTATATCAGCGAGCAAAACTGGGGTACAGTGGAAGTCACCGATCGTACCCAACCCGACCTTTTCCTGTCGGGCGAAGAAGCCGATCTCGACAGCATCTGCAAAGTAGATGGCATCGCCGCACTATCAGACGCTCTGCGTACCGCCTATCTCTACGACTACCGCGGTCCGGAAGACGAAACCGCGCTGATCGCTAATTGTGCCGCCAACACCTACACTGTTTTTGAAAACATGCAGGAGGAAGAATGGCATACCATGCTGATCATTCGTGGCAGCTACCGTTTCAAAGACAAGAACGGGAAAATGCAGGAAGTGAAAAACACTTATTACCCGGTCGTTGTGAACCGTCAGCACGATACGATCGACAACGTGACGGAACACCGGTATATCCGCCGAAACGTGATCTACTCGATTGACGTCGTGATTAAAGGCCCCGGTTCAAACAACCCGTTCGACTTCGATGCCACCCTGACAAGCAAGATCGCGGTGCAGGCCTGGGGCGAAGTCGTGGAGAATCCTTCGATCGATTAATTCCGAAAATAAGTTAGATAATACAATACAGACATGAAACATTTTAAATTATATATCACGCTCTTATCTAGCCTGTTGCTAGCAGCCTGCTCACACGAAGAAGAACCATCCCCGACCCTGGGTGGAGAGGACGCATCTGTCACAGTCTCGGTGTCGGTGGATGGGATTGCCGCAACTAAAGCATTCTTATCCTCCATGGAAAATGTGATCCGGAATATGACAATTGTTTTTATCGATAAGCAGAATAATGAAGTAGTCGGGCATGGATATTGTTTGACTGAATTTAAGGGTTATATTGATAAATATGAATACACATCGGAACCTATCAACCTGAAAACCGGAACATATAGAATGCTTGTGATGGCGAATACGGTCGAAATATCTTCTTTTAAAGCAACAGACTATTATGATTATATATCTGCTGATTTCTTTCAGCCTGACGATATGATTTTGGCGTCGGAATTTGGGTTTCCTATGAGTTACGTAGACGAAGATATAACGATCGATAACAAAGAGACGACCATTACGGCAAAGGTAAAACGTGTTGTATCCAGAATCGAACTAAGTGAACTTTCCTTCAACTGGAAGGATCCCGATCTTAAATCTATTTCAGGTCTTAAATTCAAAATAAAACGTGTATTCGTTGCAAATGTGCGTCAGCGGACTTACCTGTTCGATACATCGACCTGGCTGCCGGAAGGAGTTGCAACGCATCCGATAGAATGTGTCGAAGATAAATATTACTGTGGTATAGAAGACCTCGGGTTGATAGTAGAAGGAGGAGATATTGCCAAAGGAAATGTAAATAAGTCGGTAATACCCTTTTACGATTTTATGGATGAAGGAATGGGGACAAGTTACTTCGGTGAGAATGAAAATGTGATTGATTTAAAACATGCAAATTTCTATGTCACCACCAATTCTCAGACTAAAGACGACGCTGCTCCCGTAATCCTTTATATAACAGGAGATCTTTATGACAGCGTGAACAATAAGACTGTCCTTTCAGATCGCTATTACCGCGTCAAACTGGAAAAAGGCGTAAAGCCGAATACCGTTTACAAGCTATCTGCACACATCACCGGTAAAGGTTCATACGCCCCGGGAGTCAATCAGGAGAATACCGACCTATCCGCTATCCTCAAGATCCAAAGCTGGGACGGTAAGGATTTAGACAAAATAACCATAGACGAAGATTTCGAATTATAATATGAAACAGATCGATCATATCCATAGATGGCTGGTTGCCGCCGTATGTGCCGCCACCCTTACCCTGACCGGTTGTATCCACGAAGATATGGCCCCCTGCTACAAGCTGACACTGAAAGCGGAGAACGCCAAAGGCGACGACGTCACCGCAAGCGCGCTTAACGATGCCTCCCTCTATGTTTTCGATGAAGGGTACGAGTATCTGGAAACCGTCCGTATGACGGAAGCCCAGATACACGACCATCAGGAAATAAGACTGAATTATCCGGAAGACCGTAATCTGCATGTGATAGCCTGGGGGAACGTTGCCGGAGGCAACCAGACTGTAACGGAAAGCGAGTTGATAGAAGAACTAAGGGTGATACTTAAAAGCCGTGATGGTCTGGCTCAAAAGCCCGACGACCTTTTTTACGGCAGCCGCCTCGTGCAGACGAAAGCCGGGGGCGGCCTGGCGGCGGACGATACTATCGTGGTACGCCCCAAACTCTCGCAGGTCAATATCCTGACGCAGGATATCAAATACGCCCTGCAAAAAAACGTCCCCTCCGCCGTCCCCGGTGAAGCCGACTGCAACTACTACGTCAACCGCACGTTGAACGCCTTCGACTACCGGGGTAACCTGACCGGCGATAGCGTCTATTACCATCCCGATGCCGGATGGGATGCCGACAACGAATATTTCGCGCCCAACTACCGCATGTGTGCCGGTGAAAATATCAACGTCGAACTGACCGCCGAAAATCAGACGCTCGGTATCGCCACCCACGATGACGACGGTGATCCGCTGGTCGCTCCCGAAGCCGGTATCCTGTATGTTGTCCTGCGCTTCGGCGAAAACGGAGCCTTGCTTTCCGTCCGGCAGACCGTCCGTCCCTGGGGCACCATAGACGATCATATCGAATTTTAAATCAATCCCCATTAAATCGAACAGACAATGATCCTACATAAAATATTTTTATTCGTATCTGTATCCACTTTGTTGGCCTCCTGTGCAAAAGACGACGGACCAGTAACTCCGCCGCTTGAACAGGCGCGTCTTTCCGTCGGGCTGCAATTGCGCAGCCAGGCGGGAAGCAAGGCGACCGACGATCCGAACGCGCTGCCCGGTGAAAGCGACATACACGACCTGTCCGCCTACGTCTTCAACAGCGACGGTTCCACCCTGATCGGCTACCGGCGTAACGACGATCCTGATCTTTCGATGCTCGCCATAACCGATATAGAAACCAGTGCCGAACGCATCCTGCTTGTCGTACTGGCGAACGTGCCTGCAGACCTCGACGGGACGGTAGGCAGTTACGCCGGATTGCAGTCGCGTCTGGCGGGGCTTGCCACGCAGTCGCAAAGCTCGCTCACTTTCAGTACGCAGGTGATCCGCTCGACACAGGCGTTGGAGAAAGGGGAGGACAACCTGATCGGCTACACCTCAGGTACGAACGTGGATAATATCTCCAGCCCTTTGCAACTCACCCGCATTGCCGCCCGTGTGGAAATGCGCAACATCGAAACTAATTTCGCCGGTACGCCTCTCGAAGGCAAGACCGTGCGTATCGACCATATCACGCTTGCCAACGTCAAAAGCAACTCCCGTTATTTCAGCGAAGCCGATTGGGGAGATGTCGAAGCCGAAGCCGCCGATGCTGCCCTGGTCTATGGTGCAGGTGCTTCCGAAGCGGCTTCCTCCTTTGCCGAGGGTTCGCATCCGGTAGATTATCTCGGGGCGGACTTCAACCGGACGGTCAGCGACAACAGCCCCTGGTTGTCGCCTGCTTACAGCAACTACGTTTTCGAGAACAGTTCGTCCGATGCGTCCCCGACGCTATTGATCGTCAAAGCTACCTTGGTGGAGACGAACCAGACCCGCATCTTTACGTCGCCTGTCAACCGCAACGGCGTGCAGAACGGCTACGATCACAATTATGTGAAACGAAACTATATCTACCGCCTCTACGTCACCTTCTCAGGCACCAGCTTCGAGAGTGACGAAGCCTCGCTCGACGTCCGTGTCGAAGTGGCAGGCTGGGGCTCCGTACATCAAACCGAAGAAATAAAATAAAAGAAAAAGATATGAAACCGATCAAAAGTATATTCTTTCTACTGGCGGCGGCATTGCTGGCCGCCTGTTCCGCTCCCGGCGAGGAGGAGCCCGAAGTGATCGTTCCGCAGGATGCGACACTGACCTTGTCGGTTGCCCCCGGCTCGATATTGACGAAAAGTGCCGCGAAAAGCACGACAAAAGGCGCAACGGGTGAAGATCATCTGATGAGGAAAGGCGAAGACAAGATCAACAACATATTTGCCGCTGTGTTCCGGGAGGATAGCACGCTGCTGGCTTCGGCATACGTGGATTATGCGAATGTCAGCGGTGCTACACCCGACACGATACGTATTGCAGCCAAGAGCGATACGAAGTATATATATGCGGTGCTCGTCAATGTCGGCAAGCCCAACTTTACAAACATAAAAGAGTTGAGGGAACAGTATATTAAGCTCGAAGATATTCGGGTGGATAACCAGCCGATGTGTAGCCACTTTATAGATCTCACCAAACTGAAACCGGGCAACAACTACATCGGGTCGACAGAAACATTCAAAGATGTTCCGGCCGATGCCTTTTACAGTACCAATCCTGTGTCGGTCTATCGCACCGCCAGCCGCATCGATATCGAAAATATCGACCTGGAATGGCGCGAAGCGGATGCTGCCGACCTGAAAACCGAAGGTGCCCGCTTTCGTTTGAAACGGATCTATGTGGTCGATGCGAAAAGTGCCGCCGCCCTGGTGGATGACGCACTGCATAAAGTGGAATGGAAGGAAGGCGATTATAAGAATGGACGCGCTACAAACGACCAGGGATATTTATCCACACTCGACTTGTTATCTGTTACCGAAGCCGATGCCCCGATACTGACGGAAAACAGCAGTTATCCGCCGGTCGATGCCCCTAAGATACAATGCTACGTCACCGAAAATACAGGCGTGAATCCTACAACGATCATCCTGAAAGGCGATATCCTCCATAAGGACGAAGACACGCCGATCTTGTCGGATCGTTATTTCTTTGTTCGGCTTAAAAATATGACAGATACACAAGGTAAAAACCTTTCCGGCGTACTTCGCAACTACGTGATCCGTATCAGTGCGACGATTGCCGGACGAGGTTCCAGTGATGAAACATACAGAGAGAATGCCAAAGCCTTGGCTACGATTAGTGCTGACGACTGGGAAGTCGAAACACAGAAGACAGAGGTAAATTGAGAATGCAGATTGACACACGTCGATTTCTTCACCTCGGAGGTTTGGTGCCGGAAACGAGCCAAGCCATGTCCGTTCCGCCGGTTGGGAGGTAGTAACGTCCGTCAGGGCCTCCTTTCCGGCGGTTTGGATTAAAAAACAATCGTTTTTTCGTTCAGCACAATGGCGCGGGATGTTTGACGCACGTTTCCGTCTCCACACTTGCCGGGCAATATCAGAAACATAAAACAAACAGAATATTCATATAAAAACAGAAGATCATGGAAATAAGCACAATCAGCTTGCCCCGTATGAACAACGGGGCTCATTTTCTTTATAACACCGACTTTTATAACCGCATTGAAGCGGATACGAAAGTAAAAAATAAGGTCGCCGAAGTATTGACCCGTTACAAACAGGCCATCGACCACGAAGACGAAGCATTGACTATCTCCCGTAAAAGTCTCAATACCGACAAGATCGTCGAGTACGACCGTCGCCGCGACTCTCTCTATGTCGGCATAAAAAGTATCGTGAAGGCACAGCTCACCGTCTCTGATCCGGAGATTCAGAATGCCGCACGCGAAATCAATCAGATAATCAAGGACTACAATATCAATGTGAAGACACAACTGGACAAAGAAACCGGTCTCCTGATCAATTTTATCGACGATATGGAAAATAAATATGCCGACCAGGTGCAAAAACTGGCACTCGGTTCGTTTATCAACCAGTTGAAACAATCGAACAGCTACGTACGTTCCTATACTGCCAGCCGCAACGATGAACGGCTGTCAAATCCGGAGTATACGTTGAAGGAAGCACGTAAAGTAACGGATGAAGTTTATCTGGAAGTAGTCAAACTGATCAATGCGTATGCCGTTATCGAAGGGGATACCGATTATAAAGCATTGATCGCGGTGCAAAATCAGGAAATCGTACATTACAAACAGCAGGTATTGAAACAATCGGTACCTCCGGTTTCGGGTGACCCTACTGCCCCTATTGAACCTGATGCACCGAGCGGAGGAGGTGGTGACGACCGCCCGGAGATCGAATAATCCTTCAATCCTGTGGGGTACTTTTAATAAATACCGACCGAAAGGTGGCGTTCGTTGCAAACATCGGAAATTATCAGTCGGCGGTATTTTTATCAATTTCATGAGAATATATTTTTTCTATTGTTTTTCGGAGTCCGGAAAGCTCTTTTTTACAAGGTGTATTTATCGTTTTCATAGGGTATATTTATCAATTTCACGGCTTTAAAAAATACCTCTCCAGCCTGAAATATTTGCCGCACTTCGGCTATCGGGCAAGGCTGTACATTTGCATTGTAATCGTAAGGGTAAAATTTTAAATCGCAAATATACATTCCTATGAACACAAAAAATATCATTCTGGCAATTTTAATGGTGCTGTCATTCGCAGCTTGTTCTTCTGAAATAGAAGGTATCGACAACAATATGACAGACGCAAGTGTAAACAGTAACAGTGAAACATCTTTATCTGTACGTATGGTATCGAACGGAATCAATACAAAGGCTGACAACGATGTCAACGAATTTGCTATCGACAGTTATATGATAGCTGTTTTCGACTCCAAATCCGGCGAACGCATCGGTTTCACAAAAGAAGCATCTTCTTTTACGGATGAAACTGTAACGATCGACAATATCAGCACAAAAGAAGGAAAAGCAGACGTAGTCGTGATCGCTAATCTCGATCAGCATAATAACGATTGGACATTGTTCGACAATCTTTATACATACAACGAATTTGTAGATCAGACAGTAGGTTGTGTTCCTGGTTTGGTGAAAGTTGGAATTTCCAAAGGCGTTACTTTATCTGGAAGTGCAAGTACTGTTACCGTGGAACTGAAACAACTGACTGCCCGTGTCGTAGTAAATCTGTCAGCTAAAGCGGAAGGCGCAGGTTCGAATACTGTTGTAACGATGGTAGCAACCCGCTACGACGCAAAGATTGCCCGTGACTCTAAAATCATACCGGAAATTAATGCTCATGTGGATGGCGCAGCTCGTTATGATGGTGGTGTTTCTTCATTCTGGTATTGCACTACCAAAACGGAAGCGGCAAACATCGATGTAAATGTTGTAATCACCATTGATAAAGGAGACGGTAGCACACCGAAGGAAGTGGAAAAGACTATCTCTGTACCGTTCCTGAGCAACGGACAACCGGTGACGGTTCTTGAAAACGGTGTATCTTACAACATCGAGGTCGAGGCAAAGATAAGCGTGAAGTACGAAGTAGAATTGTCTTACCAACTGCATGCGATCAACACTATCACACAGGACGAAATCACTTTCAATTAATATTTTCTCGTATTACATCAATAATCCGATAAAAAGAAAAAACTATGATACATTCAATAAAAAATATATGCAACCTGTTGGCAGGCTTCCTGTTATTCGTCTCCTGTACGGACGAGACGTTGATCGGACCGAAAAAAATTATCGTAGAAGAAGGTCTGCCCGTTACTACAACGCTGACATTCGGAACCTCCGATCCGGTGAAGATCGAGACAAGAGTTTCGGATATCAGTGAGAACGATCAGGTCAGATCGTTAGCTGTACTGATCTTTAAAAGAGATGGCGGCAGTATGGTGAAAGTAGACAATACATTTTTCTTTGATGCCGACGCATTGACTATGGGCGCTGTCACGTTGAAAACAACTACCGGAGATAGATATGTGTATGCGGTGGCAAATTATAAGAGTTCCGTGTTTGGTGATCTGACATACCAGTTGGAAAATGTGAATACGTTGGAAGGCTTGAATGAGTTGTGTATCGAACTGGAGGAAAACAACACATCCGTACTGGACGGACAGTTTCTGATGAGCGGTTATTTTATTGGAAATACAGAGAGTACCGAAAAAGGAGCCTGCTGCATTACGGAAAATGGGGTGGTCGATCGATCGGGAAATTCCGGATTTATCGATTTGAAAAGGATCATGTCGTCTGTAAAGTTCAAAGTTTATAGCAATACTCCGGGGGCTACTTTTATTGTCGATAGCTGGCAGGTGAAAAATATCCCTCAACGGTCGTTCGTTTTGGAGCAGAATGGTGAGTGTAGCGGAATGTCATATGATAACACAAATAAAAGTTCTGTCTTCGTGGAGGAAGATGGTAAAAAAACGTTCTCTTTCCTGATGATGGAAAGCAAGAAGGAAGCAAAAGGTAGTGCTTCTACCCGTGATGAACGGGAAAAGATGTCTGATAGCTCTGAGAACTTTGATAATGCACCGGAAAATTCGACTTATGTAATATTGAAAGGTACTTTTTCGGGAACAACTGAGCAATCAGTAAATGGTGACATCTCCGGTAGAGAAGTTACCGCTTATGTTACCTATTATATACATCTGGGAGATTGGGGTACCGGAGGTGCAACGGACTATAACAATTACAAAATCCTTCGTAACAACCGTTACGTTTATACGGTCAATGTCAGAGGTGTAGACGACCTGATTGTCGAAGTTCAAACAGATAGCGAAAACTGGTCAGGTGATGGGGATATGCTCGTGTCAACTGATAATGCTATAATTTTTGATGCGCATTTTGAAACTACGATCATTTCTTTCTCAAAAAAGACGATTCGGGAATTGAGAGAGAAATATTCTCCGGACGGAACTGCTGCAGGTTGTACTTTGGAACGATTTAAAGAAAAGTTTCTGATCTATGCTTCTACACCTAAAAACAGTTTCCATCCCGGTGATGATGATGTCAATTGGGTTACTTATAGAAGGAATACAGAAGGAAATGTTGCTACTGATTTTATGAAATATAAATATTCGGCAAATGATAAAAGTCTTTTGAATGCTGATGGGTTTAAGACTGATTTATATAACGCTTGTGACGATTTGACAGATGATAATGATATTGTATATTATACTTGTTTCATCGATGAGTATTTTTATGGCGATGGTAATGGTAATTATAATGGGGCAGTGAAGTTAAGTGATTTCGTCAACCAACAACCCCGCATACTTCAGATTTGTACCAATTATATAAAGAATAATGAGACATCAAGCAATAGTTCTATCAGTACGGCAGCCTATACATTCTCACAGCGTTCGATCTGTACGATGTATGATATGGATAGAATGGAAAATAATGACGTGAATGGTTGGGGTACGGAATGGACACAGGAAAATCCCAATATGAAGATTGCTACTAATCTGGGAGAAAGAGTTGGATGGGCGAACAGTCTGTCACAAGGGCGTTATAATACGTGGGGAAATTTATCAAAAAGTTTTCCTGGATTTTATGGTCAGCAAAAAGCGTATTCATGGGCTAGTTATCTGAATTTTGCTACGAATACTCTTTGGCCTGACGGAAATAAAAAGGTTTATTTTGCAGATTTTGGCTGTTTGAATAAAAATCGGGATTTGAATGGTAATGGACAAATTGATGCTGATGAATTACGTTGGTATCTTCCTGCGATCAATCAGTACACCGAGTATCTCATTGGGGATGACGTTTTACCAGAAGAAGTAACCCTGGTTAATAGAAATAAATTCGATCATGGAGATATTTATGCAAGTAGTACTGCTCATATATATGCTGGTATGGCAGATACGCAAGTCGATCAGAGAGTCTTTTTGGCTAGTGAGGGTGGTTCGACTGCTTTTGCTAATAGCGCTGGAGGATATAAAGGGACTGTTAAACGTTATCGTTGTATCCGTAATTTGAGAAGTGTAACAGGGGGGACTGCAGCTTTGGCAACTCATAGTGAAACGACATTATCGGATGGATACACTTACCAATATCTTTATTTTGATAATTTAAATCCGACAGCAAAACGGGCAAGCGTTTCTCATGCTTTGACCTTCGGACATACTAACTTCGATGAAGAAGCACGCGTATCTGATGGTATTGAAGTGGGGGATATTAATAAAACGAGCCTGACTGCAGCGGAAATAAGTTTAATAAATCCGTGTGCATCGAAAGGAGAGGGCTGGCGATTGCCGAACCAACGTGAATTGGCTATTCTTACCTCTAACAGAAAGAATGAAGCGATAGACCGGGCTGCTACTATCTTTAGTTGTACAAAGAATAAATATTCTCCTAATAATACGAATAACAATAGTTCAGATAGGGTCTATTTGGGGTATTCCGCAGATATTGCAGGAAGTATGTCGATGTGGAGAGCAGGTTCTAAGGCAAGCTATCGTTGTGTAAGGGATATTAAAAAATAAACAGCATACTTTATGAATCGTGCAGAGTTAATAGAAATAATCCGTGACAGGTCGCATTTGAAGAGGAAAGAGATTATTGCCTGTCTGGAAATATGGGAAGAGGAAGTAGGGAAGGCCTTATTGCAGGAAGACAGCGTGATGTTAATGGGCTTCGGTACTTTCTCTCTTTGGAAGCAGACGGGTCGTCCGGGCAGAAATCCCAGATGCAACACCCCTTTTATGATCGCCGCCCGCAACAGTGTCAAATTCAAACCGGGTAAATTTCTCCTTGAATATCTCAACAATGCAGCCGATCCCGACGATAGTAACGGGCAGCCCGCAAACGAAGAATAAACAGACAAACAAGGAATATCGACAAACAAAATATAAAACAATAAACGATGAAGAAAAATATATTTATCCTGTTTCTGCTCCTTTTAATTATTCCGACCGTCTCCGGCCAGCAACCGCAACCTTCGGACGTTACTGCCCGTCAGACAGTGGCGATTGCCGGTCAACAGTCTTTGAACGTTTCCGGTGAGGGATCTTCGGTTGTTCCCGCCCTTCAGTTCGCGGTAAAAACGAATGTCCTTTACGATGTTACGACCTCTCTCAACCTCGGCATCGAAGTGGCTCTCGCTCCGCAATGGACTCTCGATATCTCCGCCAACTACAACCCCTGGAAGTTCGGCAACGGCATGCGTCTCAAACACTGGATGGTCCAGCCTGAAGCCCGTTACTGGCTTCGTGAAAAGTTCGCCGGTCATTTCTTCGGTCTCAACACCCAGTATGCCGATTACAATATCGGCGGCATCCGCTTCCTGAGCGACAACATGCAGTCGCACCGTTATCAGGGCAAACTTTACAGTGTTGGCCTGTCTTACGGTTACCAGTGGCACCTGTCTTCCCATTGGAGCATGGAAGCGACTGTCGGCCTCGGCTGGCTTCATCTCGATTACGACAAGTATCCTTGTGCTTCCTGCGGCACTCCGCTGTCTGTCTCCAAAAATTACTTCGGCCCCACAAAAGCCGCCTTGTCATTCATCTATTTTATAAAATAAGACGATCATGAACCAACAAATATTCAGCATTATGAAACGAGCATCAGACGTAGAATTAATCTTACTCAACGAAGTAGATAACAATCGGTACGTCCACCTTTATCTGGAAGGCGATACCTGGTGTGCATACGAGCGTTCGGCCTATTACCTGGCCGTGATGGATTTCCTGGTGAGCCTGGATATCGAGGTCGTTCATGATGGTTATGAAGTAATTTTGATGAAGGCCTCCTTCAACATCGACCAAATGCGCCTCCCTCTCTGCCGTTCCGCCGTACTCCGTTCTGTTGCCGACGACCGCCTGCTTTTTCAACTTGACAAACCCATTACCGGCTTCGTTGAATGGAAGGGTGAACAACTAAGCGGGATGCCTGCATAATTTGTCTCCCGTACTTGACGTGGGGAATTGTAGGAACGTATTCTTTTAGTAAGGGTAAAAAGAGAACGAAAAGTATTGTTTAAAATGGACTTAGTTCACGTAGAACTATTTTTTTTCCGTGTTCAAAGATATATATTTATTTTAAAAGATTTGATCCTCAGGCGTTATTTTATAACGACCTGTCCAGAATCATTTCTGACGCTGATTGTACCTTTTTTTCACCAGCCTTATAAGGTACAGTACACATTCAGTATCTGAAAATTTTGCCGGGGTCGTTCTGCTTTTATGTACACTTTGCCTCATTTTTGCGAAATACGACGTCGCATGCGACAAAATCTCTTGTTTATCATCTTAAAAAGTCTGTCCTCTTATCGTAACATAGTTCTACGTGAACTATGATTCTAGCACTTTTATCCCCTGGCAATCGTCCAAACCAAGCCTCTGCGTAGCCTAACGAATACAATGGCTCTTGCAGCAGGAAAACGATTACCGGATAAAAGTGATAAAATCAGGGTAAATAGTACTGTTTTTCTACTAAAAACGAACATAGTACGAATTTCACAAACAATCTCTCGAAAAACAACCAACTTATGACACAGATCATAGACATAGACTTGATTTATTTTAACGAAGTAGATAACGACAAATACGTCTATTCGGCCCTTCACCAGAATATCCAGGACTATTTCGATAAGGCAGGCGTAGAGATCATGTCGCCCCATTACACGGCGTTCCGGAATGGCAATGCTTCTACGATCCCCAAGAAAGAAGAGACGAAAACGAATTAAGCAGGCTGACTACCTATCTGTGCCCTTTTCCATTTGACGAAGCCGTCGATGGGTTTGTCGAGTTGGAAAAGGAGACGGTCGTCGGCAACAGTTATCAAGACGGCGGAGGGAATCAAAGGGAGACGCATGTGGTCTACGTTGAAAGAGGCTTTCATGATGATTTCACAACCGTCGTAAACAACCTCTTTGGCGAGGGTCACCGGAAAATCCTTTGCTACCAGATAGTATGCCGAACGCTCATAAGCGCACCAACAATCGTCTTCCAGATAAAGGTAGACGGTCGTCATATTGTTCGCCTCCTGGATATATGCGTTGATCTGGTAGACAGGATAGAAGTCGCTCAGGGCCGTTTCGAGAACGAAGGGAGCCGGTTCAGGCATCACTCCGGGTGTTGTTTTGGCGGCATCTATCAGAAGTTGATGCACTTTGCGCCAGGGGGTATCATAGCCGATCGTTACCTCCGAGTGGATGATCAGCCCGTAAGTGCGTGCCGATGATGTATAGTTGACTGTTTGTGATGACATGATGAAGGAGTTCGGTATCGTCACGATCTCATTCTTGATGGTGCGCAGACGGGTGACGAAGGCGGTCTTTTCGATTACGTTACCTACTGTATCGTTCAATTTGATCCGGTCGCCTTGCTTGAAGGCGCGCATATAGGTAATTACGAACCCGGCAATAATATTCCCGATCACCGTGCTGGAACCGAGCGAGACGATCAACCCGACGAAAACAGATACTCCCTGAAAGACGCCCGAATTGGCTCCCGGCAGATAAGGATAGATCATCGCAATCATAAAAGCATACAACAGGAACCGGATAATATGATAGGTCGGCATCGCCCAGTCCGAATAAAAACCATTAATCTTCAATCTTCCCGCATCTATCTCCGTGGCAAGATACCGGATGCCCTTAATGACGTATTTTATAACCAGGCAGATCACGATGATCGTGAAAAGATTAGGGATATAGCCGAGGATGCCTTCCAGGATATCTTTTACGGGATTCCAGATATAATAGGCGATCTTATACGCCAGTTCCTTCGTCTGCGGAAAGATGGAGAAAAGGATCGGTATCGTTAAAACCAACAGGATGAACAATAGGAGATAGCGGAGGATATTCGCCAGAAAGATCAACAGGGAGACCTGTTTCTGCGTATCCAGTATCTCATAATTCTGTATGGAGATCGGTTTCAGCTTGGTGTCTTTCAACTGCTGGATACGGTTTTTCACTTTCTTGTAAAGCCAGGAAGATAGGCGGAACAGCAGGAATTGCCCCAGCAATACCAATACGAAATAAAGGATATGTTTCCCCGTCTGCCACCAGCTGTCGTGATATTTCATCTCTTTCTCTTTGGCGACCGACTCTTTCCGTAGCGAGTCGAGTTTCTGTATCTGTCCGCTTTTCAGCTTGAAAGTTGCATCGTATTTTTGTAACCCGGACGAATCGATAGAGTCAGAGTCGGCATGCTCCGTCGTTATATCATCAGCCGAAAAAATATCCTTGATAACCTTTTGCAATTGCGCCTGCCCCGTTATATGCATAACCAATAGTAGCAGAAGAAGATATAATGATCTGTACAGTCTCATGTTGGCGTTCGTTTTTATTGTTGATTTAGATACAACAAAGAAGAAGCTAAATTGTTACGTTAGATTTTTATCCTATATTTGTAGATATACAAAAAATCAAAGGCTTATGAAGAAACATTTACTTCGCATGTTGAGTTTTGGATTGCTGGGTTGCTTTGCCTTAGGCGTACAACTTTTATCTGCAGATCCAATAGGTTTGGCCGGATCGCTCCGGATTGCACAGGAGCGTTATTCAGAAGCGCATACTTCGGGTTTGAAATCCGAGGGTTTTCCTGATTTCAAGTTGGCATATATCGGAACGGAGAAAGCTATTATGGCTGCTTCTTCATTACGTTCGTCGGCTGTCGAAGATGCTTTGTTATACATTTATAATGTCGGTGACGATCGGGGATTTGTAATTGTTTCCGGTGAAGACCAGGGGAAACAACTTTTGAGGATATCGGATAACGGCTCTTTTCCGACTGGTGGTTTGTCCGGCAATATGAATAATTTTCTTATGATGTACACCCGTTATGTCAAGGCTTTGCGAAGTGGTGCAATTGTTGCGCAAACAGCAGGGACGAAAGCCGGTAGTTCAGATACGGATGCTTCTGAGTTTCCGGAAAGAGTGATCCCACTGGTCAAAGCCAAATGGGAGGTAGGTTATCCTTATAATGCCTCTTGTCCTGAAATCGGTGGTTATCTGAGTGAGGCCGGTCCTGCTGCTGTAGCAATGGCCCAGATCATGTCTTTTCATAAATATCCGGCGGGTGGAGTAGGGCATATCAGCTATAAATATGCCGGCAGCTCCCATGGTTTCGGGGGAACTCTTACGGGTTCTAAGTACTATTGGGATGAAATGCCTGTTGAACTGAATGAAAAGTCTTCCGATCGTGAGATCGATGATGTGTCGACGTTGATTTTTCATTGTGGCATTGCTGCCCGTACCAATTATGAATATGGTTCGACAGCAGATAATGAAGATGTATGGAACGCCTTTGTCGAGAATTTTCAGTACGACAAGAACCTGCAACTTTATGACCGTGCTTTCTTCTCGGAAAACGAGTGGACTACTATGTTGAAGACTGAACTGGCTGCTATGCGTCCGGTTTATTATTCGGGAGAGGGCGGCGAGAATAATCAGGGATATAGCTGGTCTTTCGTTTGCGACGGATATAATAAGGATAATCTTTTCCATCTGAAAACCGGATATGCCGGGGACGGTTATTTTGAGTTAGGTGCTATCAATATTGGTTTTTATTCACAGAACGAGCATCAACAGATAATCACCGGTATCCGGAAACCGACGGCGGCATCTGAGCCTGCAACGCTTTTGGGGATCAGTTCGATCGATATTGAAGGAAACGGACAGGTTAAGTTAGGCGATAATCTGCCGATTTCTTTTTCCTTGTCTAACTTCGGTGCGGATGGCGACTATTACATTTTCAGCAAGCTTTTTAGGGAAGACGAAGCAATCGAGGTACAGAGAGAAGACTATGAGGCAAACGTGGAGTTGATCGATAACTTCAAACGTGGAGAGCTTATCGAAGGCAATACCTTTACCTTCGATGTGCCGGACAGCACGGCTACTTATTACATCTATGTGGTTGGTTGCAAAGCCGGGGAGTCTGTGATGAAACCGATCCGCACGGCTAATCATCCGTATGATTATGTGGTGGTCGATGTGAAGGACGGTAACGTTACGCTTTCTAAAGCCGAAAGGAAACTGTCTGCCGATCCCGTTAAGGTCACTTATGATGCGGATAATAATACGGCAGTCTTCGAGGTCACTTTCCATAACAATCAGCAGGCGGATTATTATGGAACAGCCGGTCTGCTGGTCACAGCGCCGGGTCTTTCTACCGAAGAATATAGCTGGGAAGTAAATAACCTGGTGAATATACCTGCAGGGGAAAGCCGGAAGGTTTCCTTTACGGGTGGTTTTGACTGGACTGTTGGTGACACTTTGGTTGTTGTTGCTACTTATCAGTCGGGCTTACGGGATCTGTGGTATCCTTTTTATACCGATATTGAGGAAAGCACGCGCTGGTTTGCATTGAAGGTGGACGGTTCTCTGACCGTTTCCAATGAAACGATTGAACAACCGGCAACTGGTTTTGAATATACTTTTGATCCTGTATCCGGGTTGCTTGCCTTGCAGTCGAATGCATTAATGACAAACCTGATGGTTTACAGATATGATGGACAGGCTGTATGCAGATATCCGATCGGTAGTCAAACAGCTTATTCAACTTACCTTTCTATTCCAACGGGACATTATATTCTTATGGTACAAACCGGACAAGGAACGGAAGTCAGAAAGTTTTATAAGAAATAATGGTTGAGAAACCAGCTTTACTTTTATTGACCGGCGGATCTTAAACTCTAAGATCCGCCGGTTATTTTTTCAGACTGATTCGGAATGGTTTATTCAACCCGCACTTCCCCTGTAATCCCTTTCAGGCTGCCGGGGACTAACTCGTATCCCATGACATATTCCGCCGGAATGCTCTTGTGTGTCAGTCCGAAATCAGCGATCGACTTAAAACCGAGCCGATAATAGTAATTCGGATCGCCGCACAGGAATGCCGCCTTATATCCCATCTCTTTGCCGAGTTTCAGACCTTCCCGCATAAGTGCGCCGCCGATACCCTTGCTTCGATATTCCAGGGCGACCGAAAGCGGAGCAACCAATAGGACATCGAACCGGCTGCCGTCCGGTTGGGTGATATACGTATTGGTCAACATGATATGACCGATCAGCTTGCCACCTTCTTCGGCTACCAGCGCCAGTTCGGGAATGTATAATTTACTGTTATTCCTTAGATTGACAGCGAAATCCTGTTCATCTCCGTCACTGACTTTCGCCGTTTCGAAGGCCGTCCGGATCAGGTCGTAGATAGCCGGGTGATCTTGCTCCGTCTCTTGTCTGATGATGTATTCCATAAATTACCAGGGAGTGAGCGTCACATTACGGAACTCCACTTCTTTCCCTTCGCTCTGCAAGCCGATGTAACCGTCTTTCTGCTTGTTCCATCCCGTGTTTTGGTAAACGCCGTTGATGTAGACGTTGATCTTACCGTCTTTCACGTAGATGTTGGCTTCGTTCCACTCTCCGGCAGGTTTCTCGCTGCTGGGAGCGTTCTTTTTCACTACCGGGAAACCAGGGCGAGGTTCGCCGGGCTTGCCTTGATACTGTGCCAGGTCGGAACCGCCCAACAGGACGAAATCACCGGCACTGCCTAACATCAGGTTACATTCGATGCCGTTCGGGAACGGATTCTTCGGTTCGGCGATCAACAGGAAAATACCGCTGTTCGCACCCTGGTCACCATTCGGCCAACGCCATTCCACATGCAACTTATAGTTGTCGTATTTCTCTTTCGTGTACATGTAACCGAAAGGCTGTCCTTTGATCTTGATCACGCCGTCGCCTACGGAATAAACCTGTTCGGCCGGAACGGAATTTTTGTCGACGACAAAGTTCCAGTTGGAAAGGTCTTTCCCGTTGAACAACTTGATCGTTTTCTGTGCGTTTGCATCGCTTCCGAAACAGAGGAAAGCAGCAGCGATAGCCGCCATGCAGAGCATTCTTTTTTTCATGGTTCTAAATGAATTATATGGTAATTAATCAACAATAAGTTTACGGTAACGTACGCGTTTAGGCTCTGTATCTCCGCCCTGTTTGCGCTTGTATTCTTCATATTCGGAATACGTTCCTTCATAGAAGACCACATTCGAATCGCCTTCGAACGACAGAATATGCGTACAGATACGGTCGAGGAACCAACGGTCGTGGGAAACGACAACGGCACATCCGGCAAAGTTTTCCAAACCTTCTTCCAGTGCACGCAGCGTGTTTACGTCGATATCGTTGGTCGGTTCGTCCAGCAGCAGCACGTTGGCTTCAGCCTTCAGTGTAATGGCGAGATGCAGGCGATTGCGTTCTCCACCTGACAGGACACCGCAAAGTTTTTCCTGGTCGGCACCTGCAAAATTGAACCGTGACAGGTAAGCACGCGAGTTGATCTCTTTTCCTCCTACGCGGATAAATTCCTGGCCTCCGGAAACAACCTGGAAAACGGTCTTTTTCGGATCGATATCTTTATGTGTCTGGTCGGCATAACCCACTTTCACGGTTTCGCCCACTTCGAATGTACCTTTGTCGATGCTTTCCATGCCCATGATCATCTTGAACAGCGTTGTCTTACCGGCACCGTTCGGACCGATCACACCGACGATACCGTTCGGAGGAAGCATGAAGTTGAGGTCGTCGAACAACAGTTTCTCACCGAATGCCTTCGCTACATGTTGTGCCTCGATCACCTTATTACCCAGACGCGGACCGTTCGGGATAAAGATTTCCAGCTTGGCTTCGCGTTCTTTCTGGTCTTCGTTCAGCAACGCTTCGTACGAGTTCAGACGAGCCTTACCTTTGGCCTGACGGGCTTTAGGGGCCATGTTGATCCATTCCAGCTCGCGTTCCAGCGTCTTGCGGCGTTTGCTGACCTGCTTTTCTTCCATAGCCATCTTCTTCGTCTTCTGATCCAGCCAGGAAGAGTAATTGCCTTTCCAGGGAATACCTTCGCCACGGTCGAGTTCCAGAATCCAGCCTGCCACATGGTCGAGGAAGTAACGGTCGTGTGTGATGCAGATCACCGTACCGGCATATTGCTGCAGGTGTTGTTCCAGCCAGTCGATCGACTCGGCATCCAGGTGGTTGGTCGGCTCATCGAGCAGCAACACATCCGGCTGCTGAAGCAACAGGCGGCAAAGGGCAACACGGCGGCGTTCACCTCCTGACAGCGTATCGACTATCTGGTCTTCGGGCGGGCAGCGGAGGGCATCCATCGCACGTTCCAGGCGGCTGTCGAGGTTCCAGGCATCGGTTGCGTCGATCTTGTCCTGCAATTCTGCCTGACGGGTGATCAGTGCATCCATCTTGTCGGGATCATCCAGCACTTCCGGATCACCGAATTTTTCGTTTACTTCTTCGTATTCTTTTAATGTGTCTACAATATCCTGTACACCTTCCTGTACGATCTCTTTCACAGTCTTGCCAGCTTCCAGTTTCGGGTCCTGTTCCAGGTAACCTACCGAATAGCCGGGCGAAAACACCACTTCTCCCTGGTATTCTTTTTCAATGCCTGCGATGATCTTCAGCAAGGTTGACTTACCGGAACCGTTCAAACCGATAATACCGATCTTGGCTCCATAGAAGAAAGACAGATAAATATTCTTCAATACTTGTTTCTGGGGCGGGAAAGTCTTACTCACGCCAACCATCGAGAAAATAATTTTCTTATCGTCTGCCATATTAATTAAAGTATGTTTATTAATTTTTTTCCAGGACAAACTTACGGAAATATCTTCAGATTCAAAAATAATATCTTATATACCCGATGATCTTTCTTTTGTATCTGCTGATGCAGTCACATAGTGACGTGATTCGGCTGTTTCCTGCTTTTTGTTGGGTTGGGCGGAAGGGCAGATAAAGGGTGTCAGGCTTTTGCAAATGGTAAACATCTGGAGTGGTGCCAAAAGACGGAGTGAAAATATTGTATCTGTTATGTGCAGTAAGCCAGTGTGTTCTGAACTTTTGGTAGAAATTTATGTAAAAAAGTTATTGGAATATTTGCATAATATAAAACAACCCTCTATCTTTGCACCCGCATTACAGAAGTAACGCACAGGATGATTCGCTAGCTCAGCAGGTAGAGCACATCCCTTTTAAGGATGGGGTCCTGGGTTCGAACCCCAGGCGGATCACTGAAAACAAAAGAAAAATCAAGCAAATCCCTGATAATCAAGCATTATCAGGGATTTCTTTTTTCTGGCAGGTGGCAGAAAATAGACATTTCAAGCATATTGTTGGTGTGCAAATCGTGGTACATAAATCGGGCTGAAAAAAGTCCCACGATTTAGCTTATTTCTCACTGATTCATAGTATTTTGCATAGCACTACTTTGGAAGAGAATACATAGTTTTGTAACTCTAAAAATGATGTAAAAATGGCTAGAAAAACCTTCAATGTGCTATTCTTTATCAAGAAAGCCAGATTATTAAAGAACGGAGAAGCACCCGTGTGCATGAGAATTACTGTAAACGGCTGTATGGTAGATGTTTTAGTAAAAAGAAGCTGTCCTGTAAACCTATGGAATCAGGCAAAAGAAAATTCAAAAGGTAAAGACCGTATGTCGGTGGAACTGAACCACTACTTAGAAATCACACGTTCACGCATACACCAAATTTATAGGGAACTAGAATCATCGGGCAAGACTATCACAGTCGATCTTATGAGAAAGTTATATTATGGTGTAGAAGAAGATAACAAAACACTATTGCAGGTATTCAGGGAACATAACGAGCAAAGCCGTAGGTTGATCGGCAAAGACTTCGTTAGTAAGACTGTGCAGCGGTATGAAACCACTACCCGATATTTAGAGGAATTTATCAAAAAAGAATATCTGCTTTCAGATATTGCTCTAAATAACTTGGAAGCGAATTTCATTTCTAAGTTTGATGCTTTCTTAAAGATTGAAAAGGGCTGTGCACAGAACTCCGCAATCACCCGATTGAAGAACCTGAAGAAAATTATCCGCATTGCTTTGGAAAACGATTGGATTAAAAAAGATCCATTCGCTTACTATCGCTTTAAACTAGAAGAAACTGATCCTGAATTCCTGACGATGGACGAGATTAAAATCATTCTCGCCAAAGAGTTTACTATTAAGCGAGTAGAGCAGGTACGGGATATTTTTGTTTTTTGCATTTTTACAGGCTTGGCTTTCAGCGATGTAAAAGATTTATCACCTGAACATTTGGTACGGGATAACAAAGGGGAACTTTGGATAAGGAAGAACCGCCAAAAGACAAAAATCATGTGCAATATTCCTGTGTTACCTGTGGCAGCTTCTATTCTTGACAAGTACAAGGATGTGGCAGAGTGTACCGGAAAACTATTGCCAGTATTGAGCAATCAACGCATGAACAGCTACCTGAAAGAGATTGCAGATGTATGCGGATTACAGAAAAATTTGTGCACACATTCAGCCCGGCACTCCTATGCCACCTCTATATGCCTAGCGAATGGCGTAAGTATGGAAAACGTAGCTAAGATGTTAGGCCATGCAGATACCAGCGTAACGAAACACTATGCACGGGTGCTGGATCAGAATATTCTAAAGGATATGCAGAAAGTTAATAGCTGTTTGTCGGAATTGGCGATATAAAAAAGCAGTAGCTAATATGGCAAAAAGATTGGGAAGAATGAATTTCACTTTCTCAATCCTTTTCTTTTAAAGTAAGTTTTTCAGAACTCAATATGAAGCATTGACAAAGGTAAGTTCCGTATTTAGACTGTTCAAGCCCAAGCCCTACGGGTTTTTCTAAAAATCTTCCTCTCCATTGCATTCCGAGCGTATTTTTAGAAAAAGACTTGCACAGACTAAATACTTCACTGGAAAAGTCAATGATTCAAATTGAATTCCGAAAAACAATGTTTTCGAGAGTGACAAGAGGAAAGTTTTCTCCGGTTCTGTCGTATCTTAAATAACTTTCTCATACAGCTTAAACCAATCTAGCCCATAGTTACCTAATCCCAAGCCTACGGTATCAATATATTCAAAACCGCATTTCTCATATAGAGAGATAGCCGGAAGATTCTTTTCATAGACATCCAATCGAATGGATTTTACACCTGATTGTTGAGCCAATTCAAATGAGTAATCCATTAAAGCCCGACCAATACCCATTTTCAGGAATGAAGGATGCACAACAAAAGTACGTATTACAAAAATATGGCTGTAGTCTGTATTGACCTTCCACCTTGCATTATTATAGGCTTCTTCTGGCTGGTGGTCTAAGATAATAGAACCGACAATCTTTTCGTCATACCTGACAACGTAAAGAGTATTATTCTGTATTCCATCGACTGCACATTCACGAACAGGATAAATGCCTTTTATCCATCCGGGATAATTGGTGGTAGCTGCCAGATAATCATTCAAATCATCATATAGCTTTTCTAACTCGTCAATATCGGCAGGCGTGCCGGATTCTATTACAAACTTCATAATTACAAATGTTTGGGATGCAAAGGTATAATTTCCACCTCAATAAAAGAGATTTCTCTTAAAGATAGTGGAAATCATACTCTTTAGTTAGTTATTCCTTCCAGCTTTCAAAATAGTGCTTTTGAAGCAGTTTATCAATTTCATTTTGCCGATAGATGATTTTACCCTTTATCTGAATGAAGGGTATTAATCCCGTATCTCGCCATTCTTGCAGAGTTCGTAAACTGACATTTAGTTTTTTAGAAACCTCATGATTGGAAAGAAAACGTTCTCCGTTCAGGTGGGGTTTATAGTGCTTTACGATAGTCTCAATGCCATTCAGCATTGAGTCAAGCGAAGAAAAAAACTCTTTGACTTGCGGTATATCTTTATTTATTAATTCCATGATTGAAAGATTGTTTTATTGAAATATTGATTTCAAGATTGATAGCTAATTAGTTGTATGATTAGCTGGTTGATTGATTAGTTACGCAGATAATCACCCAATGATGAAAAATTAAGTATATCTTTCACTGGATCATAATCTATGTAAATTCGTTTAGGAACAGGAGCGATAAAATACAGGCTGCCTTCTTTCTGTATTTCATAAGTGGCAGGTGAAGCCTGTTTGGTGGTTTCCGATACATAGATAATAGAGAGAAGATAATCTTTGTCGCTCCGGTAGATGATAACCGTAGGATTCAGATTAACGCTTTCCCATGTGCCGACAATGGAAAATAGGTTGAAGGACGGATAATCTTCTTTAGTTCTTTTCATGAGGCATGATTTGTTTGGATGATTGGTTTTGTGTTTCACTGTCTGCAATAATTCTTTCAATATCGGAAGACTTATAATAAATCTTGCTCCCAATTTGAGAATAAGCCAGTCGCCCACTACTTCGGTAATATTGCAGTGTTCGTTTACTAAAACCTAACAACAGGCACACTTCCTGACTATCCAGCCAGTTTTCAACTTTTTGAGTATGAGTGTTGCACAAACTCTCTATCCGTTTGGCAAACTCCGTGAACTTCTCGCAGACATACGAGAATGTTCTTTTTTCGATGGTTACTACTTCCATACATTTAATTTTTTAATGGTTTATAAAACGTATTGATTCTATTTCACCAGCAAATGAAAGAAGAATCAAGAGCCGTTTTCCAAACTGTCTGGAAGTGGTAGCATAAAGCTACTAATGTCTAACTACCTAAATGTATATATAAGAATCTGCGGAAGTTAAAATAGTAAACTCACTATCAGAATCACTTAATAAAAACAGATAAAAGGACGCAAAAAACTAGTTATGAGCTTACATCATAGTCTATAGCCTGTTTTAATTGGTTACATTATTGTAATGCGGAGATTAAACATTATATTTACGGCAAGATATTCAGCATACAACATAGATGTGAAATGAGAGAAAGTGAAATTCTATATCCGTCACTATCACTTTCCCAATATATTAAATATTATTGGGTGCTAAAAACCGATGAAGTAGAACCTGTGATGATTCAAACTATTCCATCGGGTTGTATGCATCTTGTTTTTCACCGAGGTGATAACTTGAACATCCACGCAAAAGGTTTACAACCGAAGAACTTTATTCGGGGACAATTTTCCATTTATGGGAATTTAATTTCAAAGGGTAATATTGATATGATTGCGATTATATTTCATCCTTTAGGCTTAAACCCCTTTATACAATGCCCTATGAGTGACTTATATAACCGTTACATAGACATTGAAGATTTAGAGGATATAGAATTAAACCATCTTAAAAATTTCATTTCCAGCGAAAGAAACGTTCAGACTTGTATTCAGTTTATCGAACTTTTTCTCATGAAGCGGCTGATTGATATAGATTATAATCACAAAAGGGTACAGAATTCTATCAGCCAAATAATCAATCAACCGCAAATAGAGGTGAATACTCTTGCTGAAAGTGCTTGTTTAGGATATAGGCAGTTTAAAAGAATATTCACCAACCATGTAGGGATGAGCCCTAAAGAATATTACAGAGTAGTCCGTTTTCAGCGAGTTCTGTATCTATTACAGAATAATCCGGGAATAGAGATTGCAGATCTGACTTATTCCTGTGGCTTTTATGACCCCTCTCACTTGGTAAAAGACTTTAAGAAGTTTTCAGGTTGTTCGCCAACTCAATATTTATCTTCCCATTCTCCTTATTCTACATTCTTCTCCGAAGATTGTAGGCTTAATGTTATCAAATCCAATCGTTTTGCATAGCTCCGATTTGTATAAAGTCAGTTTTTTACAAGTGAACGATAGGCAAAAGCCTTATTTTTGCAGAAGAATTTAAAACTGAAACATGATGCAAAGAACTAATTTTAGCTATATAACCGATGGAATTGCAAAGGTTGTTGAAACGGAAGAGAGGTTGTTAAACGACTTACCTGTAGAAGTGATAACACAAAGAAGAAACAGGCAGAATCGCACTATCAAGCAGATACTCGGTCATTTGATTGATTCGGCATCTAACAATCATCAACGAATGGTTCGTCTGCAATATAGCAAAGATCTACTTTTTTTCCCCGATTATCGTCAGGACAATGATCTGTGGATAGCTCTGCAAGATTATCAAAATGCAGATTGGGCTAACTTAATCCAATTATGGAAATTCTATAATTTACATATCATTCAGGTTATTCATTCTGTAGATGTAACGAAATTAGATAATTATTGGTGTGATTATGAAGGAACTAAAGTTACGCTAAAAGAAATGATAGAGGGTTATTTAGATCATCTACATCTGCATATAAAAGAAATTCATGAACTAGTTGAAAGCACTATTCAATAAACTATGCAGTTATTTGCGACAAGTATAACATATTGTAATATATTACTAACTTTTAGTATTTTGCAAAACAGAAAGCCTAAATAGAGAACGAATAATGAACGTATGAACTACTTTAGTCCGCTATGTTTTTCCGTTGCTGCAAATAACTCTCTTTCATTCATAGAATATTTTATCGAACTCGTGAAAAAGAGTTGCCCATCAAATTTATTTTCAGAAAAACATTAAAATATATCGCTATTTAAATAGAAATCACTATTTTAGCACACTGAACCAATACACTCTATATGTAGATACGCGGATATTCTATCCATACAAACTTTTAGTTGTAGCAGAAAACCTTTCTGTTACTTGTTTGCGTATCACTTCCTAACGTTTTAGCAATATTATTTTTAGCCCGAAAAAGGTGCGTAAATTTCTATGTTTGTAACGGATAATTGTATTTCTTATCCTATTATGGGATTTTTATAATAACAAATATTCAAAATACAAATGAGAATCATCAACAAAAAACCAGTTCTATTTGAAAAGTCCAATCATAATATTTGGACTGATCCTTATATTCAGCAGCAAATATTAAAAAGACATCTCGATTTCCAGTCCGATGAAGCTAGCCGAAGACAAGAATCTGTCTTAAAAATAGTAAATTTCGTTCTTAAACATTCAAAACCTGAAAGTCATTTACTTGATTTGGGATGTGGACCGGGATTATATACCTCACTTTTTGCAGATGCAAATTATGTTGTAACAGGCATTGACTTTAATAAGTCTTCAATAGAGTATGCTAAAAGAAAACAGAATGGAATAAAATACATTCTGAATGACTACATTAATAATTACCCCAATGGCAAGTACGATACTATAACCATGATCTATTGTGATATGGGAACTCATTCCGATAGTGACCGTGATCGATTACTGGATAATATATATCACTCTCTTACTAATGGCGGAACTTTTATTTTTGATGTTTTCTCGGAAAGGATAATTAGTGACAGACGGGAAAGTAAAAATTGGGAATACGCACCTCACGGTGGTTTCTGGGATGAAAATAAATATCTGCTTTTGAGCCAAACATTCCATTATCCTAAGAACAAAGTATTTGCATATCAACATAACTTGGTAGTCGAAGGAACAATCAAACATTTTATTATTTGGGAAAGATATTATTCAGAGAAAGAAATAACAGACCTATTAGAAAAGGTCGGATTCCGCAAAATAACAATTTATAGAGATTTACTCGGTAAGAACAATTTCACATCAAGCAGTGAAATTTTCATAGTTGCAGAAAAGTGAAATGTATGATTATATGTAACCTAGCCATTTAAAGTATAAGTGAAACGTTTCTTAGAAACAAAGTTATTCAAACTACTCTCTTGCTCTGTTAATGGCAATGAGATTGACCGTATAGAATTATCAATGGCTTATGATGATTTTGTACGGCAACTCCTTTTGTTTTGTCAGGAAGAACAGAATATTATATTATTATGCTTTGCTATAAATTACACTGTAGCAGAGGTAAAAGAATTGAATATGCGTCTAGAGGTTGAGGATGATAAATCTTCGCTTGAAATCCGGTTGTTAATAATTAAGGTATTAAGTATATTAGATTCTACTTTTAAGGTGATACAATTCCGCTTGGATAACCCTGATTTATTTCCGATAAACACAGAAAATAGTTTTGACCCTGATGTGTATTTATCTAATGATGTTGATATGATTGATATAATGGAATTGATATGCGGTTTATTTTATTCACACTCCGTAAAAAACAAGATTGGAAATCCTGTGAATTTTTCAGAACTGGCACGGGTATTTGAGAAAGGAATGAACTTTAAATTTGCAGACATATACAAGAAAAGGGATGATGTTTTTAAGCGTAAAGCCACAAAACTGACAGAGTTTCTAAATGAATTAATAATCGCTATCAAGATAGAAAGTAAAAATAGAGGGTATTTGTAAATCAGTAGCTTATCAATAATTTATAGGGGAATAGATGATCTACTCCCCTAATTTATTTGCGCCCGTTTGCTGAACTTTGCTTTATCAATCGATTGGAAATCTTAATGTTTAACTTAAAAATGAAGCAAGATGTATATTGACAACGAAGACTTTGAAAAATGGATGGCGAAGTTATCCAAGAAACTCACTGAAATAGGACAAGACCTAAAATCTCTTATAAACACCGATAAGGTACTGGATGATAATGAAAAGATACTCGACAATCAGGATTTAGCCTTTCTATTGAAAGTATCTTTTCGAACGCTTCAACGTTACAGGGTAAGCGGACAACTACCCTACTTTACCATCGGAAAGAAAACCTATTATCAAGCAAATGATATTCGAGCTTTTGTTCGTGAACGTGCCGACTCTCAAACTTACAAACAGTTTGAAAAAGGCAATCAATTAAACAATCAGCCCTGAAAGCAAAAGATAGCAGAAGAAAGAAGTCTGTGTTTAGGCTATTCCTCTGTACCACCACCCCGATTTAGCACAAACTGCCTCACCTATCGGTTCAGCCCGTTTCGCTAAATCGAGCAAGAGGGAACTGGACAAGTCCTGTTCTTCCCTCTTGCCCTGCGGGGCAAAGCCTTCGGCTTTAGCGTGTTGCAAGAACACGCTGTAATGACACCTGTAATAAGTATTTTCTTTTCAATCCTTATTATCAGGTATTTATCTATTCATATTTCTATAAAAAAGTAATTACTATGCCAAACAGCAGTCGAAAAACGATATTCACCACCATTTCCATAGACAAGGAAACGGCAGCTTTGGTAGAAAAGATATGCAAACGCTATTCACTGAAAAAGAGCGAAGTTGTAAAGTTGGCGTTCGGATATATAGATAAGGCGCATATCAACCCATCGGAAGCACCTGAATCCGTAAAATCAGAACTGGCGAAAATAAATAAGAGACAGGATGATATTATCCGCTTCATTCGTCATTACGAGGAAGAACAACTGAATCCGATGATACGGGCTACAAATTCTATCGCTTTACGTTTCGATACAATCGGGAAAACTTTAGAAACTCTTATTCATTCTCAACTGGAAGCTAGTCAGGAGAGACAAACAGCCGTACTTAAAAAGTTAAGTGAACAGTTCTGTAATCATGCTGATGTGATAAATAACCAATCCAAACAGATAAATGCACTCTACCAAATACACCAACGGGATTATAAAAAGTTATTTCACCTGATACAACTCTATTCAGAACTTTCTGCTTGTGGTGTGATGGATAGCAAAAGGAAAGAGAACTTAAAAACTGAAATCGGTAATCTGATAAACACATAGGGTTATGCACATAGATTTTGCCCCGCCATCAAATGGAACATATAATAATTCTGGGAGTTGCCGACAGCTAGCTAATTATTTAGAGCATGAAGATTTGGAACGCATGGAAAAAGGTATCTATACTGAAGGTTTTTTCAATCTGATGGAGGATAACATCTATAAATCAACCGCCATAAAAGATATAGATAGCAATATTGGGCAACTCCTGAAAACTGATGCTAAGTTTTTTGCTATTCATATCAGCCCATCGAAAAAAGAACTCCGAGCGATGGGTAACACAGAACAAAAACAAGCCGAAGCTATGAAACGCTATATACGGGAAGTATTTATTCCTGAATATGCCAAAAACTTCAATAAAGGACTATCCGCTTCGGATATAAAGTTTTATGGTAAGATTCATTTTGACCGTAGCCGTTCAGATAATGAATTGAATATGCACTGCCATTTAATCGTAAGCCGTAAAGACCAAACGAATAAGAAGAAGCTGTCACCACTTACCAATCATAAGAATACCAAGGAAGGAAAGGTGACAGGAGGCTTTGAGCGTGTAAATCTGTTCCAACAAGCGGAACAGGGCTTTGATAAACTATTTGGTTATGACCGCCAACAATCAGAATCGTTTAACTACCACAATACAATGAAGAATGGTTCTATAACCGAACAGATTAAATTTCAGGAACAAAAAATCTCTGGCGAGAAGAAGAAAGAAACATTTCAATCCAGTGAAAAAGAAAACAAGATTTCTTGCAATCTTGCTAGTAAGCAGGATAACAAACACCCTTACAATCTGCAAAACAGTAATAGTAGTGATTCTCTTTTGTCTATCTTTTCATTGGGAGATAGCAACAATTACAATGCTACATTGGCAGAAGAATTACAAGCACAGAAACGCAAGAAGAAAAAGAAAAAATGGATAAGGCGATGATTGAATATGATGAAGTAAGAAACGATATAGACCGCTACCTGATGGAGTAACCTTGAACCCCAATTATTAAATAAGTCCAAAGACTTTTTGTGCAATAAAGTCTTTGGACTCAATATTTAAGATAAAAGCCTTCTTATTTCAGCTTCCCATCCAGAACGATGTTCGATTCGTTTCTTTACAAGACTATTCTGAATTATCTCTGCTTTGGTTAGCTGAGAAAATTGTTCCCAATCATCTTCAAAAACATACGTTGCATTCCCATAAATTACATTCTCCATTATAAATAGATTTTTAGATGGAAACTTAAATACCAAATATCCTCTAAAACCACCAGCCCCATAAACTAGCCCAGAAGGTCTAAACCGGAGAATCGTATCAATATTATGTTCTTGAACTTTTGCTTTTCCGGTTCTATTACTGGACAAATCTCCAGCTAACTGAGCTAATCTAGTCCAAGGGTAGTCTCCTTCTGGAAGAATACGCCAATTAACCCTTGTAGTTGGAATTGACGATATCGCTGGAACCAAATTTTCAGTAAGGATCTCACAAGGACCAAATAACTCTAAAAACAAATTAATAACATGCTTAATTTTAGATACACTCAAATCATCCTTATGCAATAAAGGTGATGTAACATATAAGTTACCAGAAATATCTATGATTTTCAACTCTATTGAAGGGGCTGGAATATCTTCTCTCTGATACCTTTTATAAGGAACATCTACATAATGATAATCACCATGCCAGTCTTTTATACAAACTTCTCTATATTTAGTTTCCATAGGTAAGTCTCTTCTTTTTATGAAACTACCATTAGCATTTAACCGAGAAACAGCACCTAAAGCGCGAGGTAAAATCTGTTCTCCACTAATGAGAGGAATAGAAAAGCCAAGAAGATTTAACTTATCGACATTTATTTCACTCACCTTTTTTGATACAAAAAAGTTATCATTGTCATGAATTCCAATCAGATAACTATCAATATTCCTAATGCGTACTTTATCTATCATATTCTAACCTCTTGGAGGAAAAGGATCGTTACCATAACTATCTTTTTGTCTAATACGACCATCTTTTCCGTGAATTACTAACTCCGACTGCTCTTTCCGTGCAATCGTACGGGCAATTTCTATTGCTTCTCTTTGAGTTTGGGTAATTCTTGTCTTTTTACTATTACCCTCACCTCTTACAGCCCACTCATCACCAGAAGGCACAACATGTTGATTTTTCTTCATAAAAATCACATTAAAATTATAACTAAACAATAAGCAAACGAGGGTTGTTATAGCATAAAAACATCAAAAGGACTTTGGAATTGCCGATTTTTGTTTTAGCTTTGCACGTGAAATAACGGGATTTCTTAAAAGTGACTATCTTCTAAGGAAGTTGCTACAACCCACAAAAACAAATTCTGAAATAGAGAGCAGCCGCCAAGTAGCTCTCTTTTCTTTTTTATAGTCGTTAACTGTTATTTACTTCTCCATATCTTTATCTTTTAGTTTATTCCAGTTTAAAGTGTTCACATTAGCAAAGAAAGGTATTGCACCATATTTGCCTTGAAGATAGCTCTTACGGACATCTACTCGTGGTTTAAAGTTTGCCAATGATGTCAATCGAGTAGAGCCATCTCTTTCTTTTTCAACAAACCAAACCTCATCTGTACGAATAAAATCTACATCTAGTAAATGGGACTCGTGTGTCGTACAAATAAGTTGAGTATTATTAGCATTAGAAAGTTGCGAAAAATAATATTCAAATATTTTTTGAGACATTATTGGATGCATACTACGATCTATTTCATCAATTAAATAAACTGCTGAATTAAATTGAAGATCAATAAGCATTGGAATAAAATCCAACAATCTAATAGAGCCATCAGATTCTTCATCCATATCAAAAATGACATCCTCATCTTGACTATTCTTGTGTACAGTCATTTGTTTGTATATCTTAGTTTGCCCCTCTTTATCCGTTTCGAAGAAATATACAGATTGTTGATCGGAAGAAGCGACACAGCAGTTTTCATCTGGCTTAGCTTCTGAGAGGATTTGTGAAATTAGCTTTTTGGGTAAATCTGTTTCTTCTTTATTAGTTGCCACTTTTTTAAGATCAGAAATACCAGTATTAAAGAAACGCAATAGTCTTTTGGTCACATTTGAAAACTCATCATCTTTTTCCAGTCGAAAAGACAAACCACGAAAACGAGTTTCTGGAAAAATAATCTTCAAATTATCATCAAACCAATTATAAACGTTGCTGATCGCAATTATACCTTTCCCATTTCTTTTATGGTATTCGGATAAAAAACTTTTATCTATCGGTGTTCCTTCTGAAAGAAATTTTACAAATTGTTTAGATTCTTCATTTCCTTCAATCTCCCCAAAGGAGTAATTAGCATAATCTATCTCTTGTATACGTTCAAATATTTTTTTCTTTGTCCTGCTACTAATTTGATACAACCACTCCTTCTTAATACCCCTGATATTAAAGATTACCCCATACGAGTAATACGAAGAGCCTGCCTTAATCTCAATTTCCAATTTAGAATCTACCTTTTTTTCAGGTGCAAGCTTAAATACATCCCAGTTATTTTTTGGGAATCTTCCTAATGCAATATTTTTTAAAAGATTTACGCAGCGGATCATATTAGATTTGCCAGAAGCATTAGCTCCATAAATTATAGATGATCTCAGAACCGATATATCATCTCTTCTTTCGGCTCTATATACATGTGCCGGAAGAGATGTACCTTTCCCTGCAATGAAACTAATTTCGGTTTCATAATTGAAAGATAGTATATTTTCAAACTTTGCTCTCAGTATCATAATTGTCTTTATTTTCAATTTCATTGCAAACATACGACATAAAATACAAATAAGCAATATTTTTCGTCTTTATTTTTGAAAAAATCGTCGACAACTGATATTTAGGCTTCAAATTAATTGAAAAAGTGAATGGTTATAAGGAGTGCGTATAATACTTAAAGGTATATGTACTTTTCAATCTCTTGTTTCGGTAATATTCAAATGGTAAGTAAAACCATGAGAAATTACTAAAATAAAAACTCCCTTATCGGCACTAGCAGCTATATAAAACAACTTTCTAGTTTTGCAGATTCAAAAATAAAAAATTATCTTTGCCCTTAGTATTCTCCATGAGCAAACTACTGCAAAAGCACGTAGAAAATCAGTGGGTTAAATCATGGGATATGCTTGAAGCAAAAAATATAAAGTTTTAAATATCAGCATGGTAACTCTACTCGGAGAATCCCAGGCGGATCACAGAAAACAAAAGAAAAATCAAGCAAATCCCTGATAATTAGATGTTATCAGGGATTTCTTTTTTGGGGGAAGATCGCAGAAAATAGCCGTTTCAAGCATATTATCGGTGGATAAATCGTGGGGCTAAAGTTTAGTCGAAAAAGTCCCACGAATTTGCATCTTTCTTGCTTATTCATACTATTTTGCGTAGTGCTATTTTGGAGGGGCTGAGATTTTTTTGTGCATAGTTGTGCAATACTCAAGATAAACAATTTACTCACCATAGTATTTTATTCATTTTAGTATCAATTCCATTTGAATATTGCATCTCTGATAGGATGTACTATGCCCAAAAATCCTTTTAAAACCTAATTTTTCATAGATATGAATTGCCGGTTTTAAAGCAGTGTTGCTTTCTAAGTACAGATTTCTCCCCCCTAATTCTTTTACTTTATTGATAACAGCCTGCCCTAAAAGCAGCCCGATGCCTTTCCCTTGTACTTTAGGACTAACAGCAAGTTTAGATAACTCATAATCATAATGTTCATCATTCATTTTAAGCAAAGCGCAAACACCAACAGGTTCGTTTTTGTAAAGTGCAACAAAAATTTCTCCCCCTTTATCTATAATAAGCTCTTGGGGATTATTGACTGCTGCATAATCGGTTTCTTCCATTTTGAAGTATTTGTTTATCCATTCTTCACTGAGCGACTTGAAAGCTTCCTGATAACAAGGTTCATAAAGTGTTATTTGAATATCCTTGCTTTCTCTTTGCTTTTTTACCTCTTTTACACGTTCCAGTAATGATTTGCCTGATAATAAACATTCCCATTCTTCAATGGCTTGCCATAAATCATTATGCGCTTCAGATGAAATATTTTCTATAGTAACGGTCATATCAGAGCATTCCTCGATGAGTATCTCTGACATTTTTTTTCCTTTGGGAGATAGCATTATTAAGTTTCTTCTTCCGTCAGACTTATCTTTTGTCTCCTTTACAATTCCTCTTGTAACCATCTCTTTTACAATATTACTAACTGAAGGATGGGAATGTCCTATTTCCTTTGCGATAGCAGTAATTGTTTTTGCTTCCCCATGTGCTAATACGAAAAAGACTGGAAACCATTTTGCACGAATGTCTATTCCATACATTTTGTGAATCCGTTCGGCATCGTTAGTTATTTTATCGGTTAACATCCGTAGCCTGCTACCAATTGCCATTTTACCTGTTTGATTAAAGAAATCCATGTTTTATCGGTTTTATTTAAGTAGATACGTAATTAATTACGCAAATGTAGGTAACTTACCTAATATATGCAAATATTCTTAGCAATTTACTACTCTTTCAACATATGAAAAGGGGTATTCTGATAAAGTTCTGACCGATCTAATGCGCTGCTTATATGTTCATATCCATATTTCATACATAGCAACAGCATTTCTAAACTGATGATAAGAAACAATATACAGATGTTCATATCCGATGGTCGTATATGGAATTATTACTTGATGATAGCTGCAATGATGTGGTTCCAAATGTATGTTTGTTTTGACTACTAAATTCATGATAGTACAAACATGTTTTGCAAAACAACTATCATACTATCATAAATCGATATATGTTATTTATAATCAGTGATATGTATAATGATAGTTGTTTGTTTTAACTATCATAGTACCTATCATACTCTCATTAAAAGAATTATATAAGGAGATATTCTGATAAAGTATATAGTTTATTTTCAGAAGAGTAGGTAGAAAAATACGGTGAGACCCGGGTGTGAATAGTATCAGCACCCGGGTCTCGTTATTGTTTACACCCGGGTGTAAACCGGATGAAGAAGGGGATCTCAAATAACTTTTCTACCTGTTTTCGGTAAAATATCTAACCTGTTTACGCAAATCAGACTACTTATTTTGCTTAAAAGCGACTAATAGAACCGCCGCCCCCCGAACGTCCTCCTCCCCAGGAGCCACCGCCACCACCAAAACCGCCTCCAAAGCCTCCGCCTCGTCCGCCGCCACCAATGATGACAGGTCCCGTACTGCGTCTTAACCGGCTGATATGACGGTTTTTCTTTTCTGTATAGCCGCAATTCTTACATCTGTAGGTATCTTCTGCCAATCCTTCCGAACTGTAAGTAGCCCTTTGTATCACTTGCTGGCCCACATATACCAATGTTTTTTGTCCGCAACAGGGACAGATACGAGGACGGTATTTGAGGATGGATACAAGAATAAAGATCCCGGCAGGAAAAATGATCATCATGACCAGAAATAACCATAGAAAAAGATCGTCGCCTTCCGTTTGTCTGCTGGTATTTCCTCCGGTCATGGCTGCACGTTCATAATCGCTTGCCATCAGATATTCTTTTACTGCGGCAACCCCTTTCAGCATACCGGCACTATAATCGCCCGTTTTCAGATCAGGGATCATGTATTTTTGTTGCAGGCGGTAACAGATTGCATCCGGAAGAATACCTTCTATACCGTAACCAGTCTCGAAAACAACCGAACGCTGTGACGGCTCAGTGACAAGCTGGATCAGAAGGCCGTTGTCTTTGTCTTTCTTTCCCAATCCCCAATGCCGAAACAGGTCTGTAGCAAACATACGGGCGTCATTATCACCGATACTTTCCACAGCAACTACGGCCACTTCGATCCCCAGACTGTCTTCTACAATCTGCAGCAAACGGTTGATATGCTCGACATCCTGCGGATGAATGATCCCATCCGGATTGCTTACATGATTATTCCGGTCGAAGAGACGGACATTCGGAACTGTCTCGATAGTATAATCCTGCACTGCAGAAAGTTGTAGCGGGAAAAGAGAGAGCAGGAACAGACCTGCAAGCAGTAAAGCCTGCAGGCGGTTACCCGTCAGTATTTTATTCAGATTTCTCATTTTTATCTGAACTTATCGAATTAAAATTCTACTTTCGGAGCTTTCTCGGCACCGCTTTCCGCACTGAAATAAGCTTTCGGCTGGAATCCGAACATACCGGCGAGGATATTGGTAGGGAAACTGCGGATATAAGTATTATACGTTTGTGCGGTTTCATTGAAACGCTTACGTTCTACGGATATACGATTCTCCGTTCCTTCCAGTTGGGCTTGCAATTCAGAGAAGTTCTGATTGGCTTTCAGGTCCGGATAACGTTCCAGTACGACCATCAGGCGGGAAAGGGCACTGCTCAGTTCTCCCTGTGCAGCCTGGAATTTCTTCATCGACTCTTCATTCAGGTTAGACGGATCGATGGTTGTCTTGGTGGCCTCGGCCCGGGCACTGACTACACCTTCCAATGTTTCCTTTTCATGAGTAGCATATCCTTTTACTGTATTGACCAGGTTTGGGATCAGGTCCATACGACGCTGATATTGATTTTCTACCTGGCTCCAGGCTGTTTTTACTCCTTCATCCTGTGTGACCATTGTGTTGTATGTACTTTTTACCCAAGAGTATCCGGCAAATAAAAGTACCACGATAATGGCAAGTGTAATCCACAAAGCTTTGTTCTTAAACATTTTCTTTTTGCTTTAATTGTTATACATAGTTGTGCAAAGCTATATAAAAAACAGGATAGAAGAAGAAACTGTTTATACAATTGTTGGTTGCAATGAATATTTAGTGGGTATCTGTCAAGTAATATTTGGCAGGTCCTGTTATTTTCAAATCTTCGGGACGTATACCTTCTGCTTCCTGAGGCGTTATCAGTCCGCGATCGACCAGACGACTAAGGATTACCTGATAGAACTCCGTATAATAGGGTTTTAATTGCAAACCGTCAAAGCAATAGCGAACATGTTTCGGCTTAGGTACGATACTTGCCAGGAAGATACATTCTCCTAAAGTCAGGGCCGAAGGTTCTTTGGCAAAGTAAAAATGTGAAGCCTCGGCTGCACCGTAGACAAGCGGTCCCCATTCGACGATATTCAGATAGACTTCAAACATCCGTTCCTTCGAGGTAAGACGGTTACTTTCTATCAGCCAGACAATCAACATCTCTTCCAGTTTCCGGGCAATCGTTTTGTTACGACTCAGGAAGACATTTTTTACCAGCTGCATACTCAACGTACTTCCACCCCGTGCAAACCGCCGTTCTTTGAGGTCCAGTATCAGGGATTCACGGATCGCACTCGGGATAAAACCATTGTGATAAAAGAAACCGGCATCCTCGCTTTGCATGATGGCCAGAGGCAAATAACGGGATACAGCCGGGAAAGGCCGGAAAGAAGGATTGCCTTCACCGACCTCGAACGTACGCACCGGTTCTTCATTCTCGTAAACGGTATATTCGAACGGTTCGTTCATTTTTCGCAGATCAGTATTCCCATATTGAATGATCTGGAAATTACGGGCGGTAAGCGACGATTCCAGTTGCAGGCTATCCAATGAGGCAAAATCGACATCCAGTAAAAACCGATATGATAATGTTCCGTCGGCTTTTAATCCTTCCAGATTGTAAAACAAACCTTTCGGCAGGGATGCGAACAAGTCATTTGCCGGAAAGTCCTGTTTATTCACCGAAGCAGTTATATGCCAGTCATCTTTTTTCTCAGCCTTCAGATAAGGATGAAAATCCAATTGGTTGAAGTTTACCTGGGAGACACTATCCAGTTCCAGATAGTTTTTTCCGATATTTACCTGGCAGTCGACAGTTCCCCGGTCCAGTAAAACAGTATCGGGAGAAATGCGTCGTTGATGAAGTGTTAGTCCGCTGATATGTGCCTGTCCCCGGACAGCGTGTAGCTCATTCTTTTTGAGTATTTCCTCCAGTTTGAATGTGAGTGTGTCGAACTGTATCTGTGCTCCCCAGCGATAGTTCAGGAAGGGTAGGGTGATCTTTGTATTCTCTTTGGCATGCAGCTGTGCTTCGATCTTTTTTCCCTTGTCCAGCAGCGAACCTTCACAAACCCATTCGCTTCGTACTCCGTTTTCCGTGCTTCGTATTCCGGTAGCGAAACGGCTATCCTTTATGATCAGTGAAGGTATCTCGATCAGGAGTTCATCTCCTTTGTTCAGATAAGAAACACTTAGATTGCGTAAGGTCGCATTATCGGGAAGTAACTTGAAAAGCAGCCCGAACAACCGGCCTGTCTTCCGTGCAAAATTTTGTTCTGTTTCAGTATGGGCATTTATCTCCGCAGATGGGACAGAATGATACAGAAATTCAAAATTGGACGTATTGTCTTTCTTTATAAAGGAAATATTCACGTCGTCGGCTTCTATACTCTTTACGGAGACTTTAAAAAGAAGAAGTGCGGAGCGATCCAGCTTCACCCGGAAAGAATGGCTTCGCAGGAACGTATCGGCATCCGACGGTGTCACAGATAATCCTTTGATTTGTATGCCGCTGAGACCGATCATGCTTATGTCGTCGTAATGAACAGATATCCGGCGCGTTTCTTCCAGCTTCTCCAGTTTACGGTCGATGTATTGCCGTACGAATATGTTCCGTACGGAAAACGAAAGCAGAACCAAAACAGCTAAAAGAATGACACCTGCCGCAATTGCTTTTCTAACAGGTTGATGCATATATTCTTCTTGTTTAAAACGGGAGTAAAAGTAGATATTTTTTCAACATTTCATATCTTTTATCTGTTTTAATAAAAACAAATAAATGAATATGTCATACAAGATTGCATTTTTTGGAGCTAAACCTTATGATATAGCTTCCTTTGATCAGGTAAACGAGAAATATAATTACGATATAAAGTATTATAAAGGACATCTTAATCCCAATAATGTGGTCCTGACGCAAGATGCCGACGCTGTCTGTATCTTCGTGAACGATACAGCCGATGCAGCCGTAATCGATGCGATGGCAGACAACGGTGTCAAGCTACTGGCTCTGCGTTGTGCCGGTTTTAATAATGTAGACCTTGCTGCTGCCAAAGGAAAACTTCCGGTCGTCCGTGTTCCGGCTTATTCTCCTTATGCCGTTGCCGAGTATTCGCTGGCATTGATGTTGTCGTTAAACCGAAAGATACATCGTGCCTATTGGCGTACACGCGACGGAAACTTCTCCCTGAACGGATTGATGGGATTCGATATGCACGGAAAGACAGTCGGTATAATCGGTACGGGAAAGATTGCCAAGATATTGATCCGGATATTGAAAGGGTTGGGTATGCATATCCTTGCTTATGATCTTTATCCCGATCACAAGTTTGCGGAGGAAGAAGGTATTACTTATGTGACATTGGATGAATTATATCGCGGGTCGGATATCATCTCGCTTCATTGTCCGTTGACGGATCAGACCCGTTACCTCATTAACGAGGATTCGATCGACAAAATGAAAGACGGTGTAATGATTATTAATACCGGCCGTGGGCAATTGATTCACACGAATGCCCTGATCGAAGGACTGAAGGAAAAGAAGATTTCGGCAGCCGGACTGGATGTATACGAAGAAGAAGGAGATTACTTCTATGAGGATAAATCCGACAAGATTATCGATGATGACGTGCTGGCACGTTTATTATCTTTCAATAACGTGATCGTCACTTCGCATCAGGCTTTCTTTACCAAGGAGGCAATGCATAATATTGCAGAAACGACTTTGCAGAACATCGAAGATTTCCGGCAAAATCGTCCACTAGTGAACGAAGTTATTCTATAAACAGACTATTTTTTTATCGCTGATTTATTATATTTTTGTGGCCATTGTCCGGTGTGAGCCAGGCAATGGTCTTTTAATTTTACGTATTATGAAAATAGATGATCAGACAGGACTTGTTTTAGAAGGTGGGGGAATGCGCGCCGTTTTTACAGTAGGGGTATTGGATTACTTTATGGACCACAATCTCTGGTTCCCTTATACGATCGGAGTGTCGGCAGGGGCCAGCAACGGTATTTCGTATGCTTCCCGGCAACGGGGACGCTCCCGTTACAGCAATATAGATTTATTGAAAGAATATAATTATATCGGTCTGCGCCATTTTCTGCGTGGCAGAGGATATATCGATATGAAATATCTGTTCTATATTTATCCGGAAAAACTCTATCCGCTCGATTATGATGCCTACTTCAGGTCGAAAGATCGCTTCGTGATGGTCACGAGTAATTGTCTGACGGGAAAGGCGGAATACTTTGAAGAGAAGAAGGATAAAAAGAGGTTGGTGGACATTTGTTGTGCTTCTTGCACGTTGCCGATCCTTTGTCCGGTCGCTCGTGTAGACGGCATTCCGATGGTAGACGGTGGTGTGTGTGATGCTATTCCCATCCAACGGGCTATCGATGACGGTTTCAGTAAAAACGTGATCATTCTGACACGGAATAAAGGGTATCGCAAGAAAGATAAGAATTTTTATCTGCCAGGATTTATCTATAAACAATATCCGGCTATACGTGAACAGCTCAAACTGAGATATAAGCGTTATAACGAAGTACTCGATTATATCGACCAACTGGAAGCGGAAGGGAAAGCCTTTGTGATCCGTCCTGAAAATAAGATGGAGGTGGGGCGGACGGAAAGTAATCCGGAGAAGCTGGAAGCGTTATACAATGAAGGGTATGAGCTGGCTGCGAGGTTGTTTTCAGGGAAGCATGAATAATTTGAGGGTATGTCAAAACAAATAAACCGGACGCAGATATCGTAGAATTCTGCGTCCGGTAAATATCATCTTTTGACACCCCCTCGTTCTTTTTATTCTTTACATTCTTTATGTAAATCCTTACTCAGGCGCATAGCACAGAAATTCGGACCACACATCGTACAGTATTCCCCATCGGTGACAGCGCTTTCCTTATAGTATTGCAAAGCCCGTTCCGGATCGAGCGACAGGTTGAACTGGTCTTTCCAGCGGAAGTCGAAACGTGCTTTACTCAAAGCGTTGTCGCGTACCTGAGCACCCGGATGTCCCTTTGCCAGGTCGGCTGCATGGGCAGCTATCTTATAAGCAACCACACCGTTACGTACATCTTCTTTATTCGGCAGTCCTAAATGTTCTTTCGGAGTTACATAACAGATCATGGCTGTTCCGTGCCATGCAATCTGTGCCGCACCGATAGCAGAAGTGATATGGTCATAACCGGGAGCGATATCTGTTGTTAACGGGCCTAATGTATAGAAAGGTGCCCCGTGGCAAGCATATTGCTGCTCCTTCATATTTTCATGTATCTTGTTCATTGGGACATGTCCCGGACCTTCGATGATTACCTGAACGAATTTCTCCCAGGCAATCTTTGTCAGATCACCCATTGCATGCAACTCGGCAAACTGGGCGGCATCGTTCGCATCATAAATAGAACCCGGACGAAGCCCGTCGCCAATCGAAACAGCTACGTCATACCGGCTCAATATATCGCAAATCTCTGCGAAATGGGTATAAAGGAAGTTCTCTTCATTGTGCAGTTGCATCCATTTCGCCATGATGGAACCGCCACGTGACACGATGCCCGACAGGCGGGTTGCCGTCAGATCGATATGACTTTTCAGTAGACCGGCATGGATCGTGAAATAATCTACACCTTGTTCGGCCTGTTCGATCAATGTATCACGATAGATATCCCAACTTAGTGCTTCCACATTTCCGTTCACTTTTTCCAAAGCCTGGTAGATGGGAACAGTCCCCATCGGTACAGGACAGTTACGAATGATCCATTCGCGTGTTTCGTGGATATTGTCGCCTGTGGAAAGGTCCATTAACGTATCGCCTCCCCATTTGCAACTCCATACCGCCTTCTCAATCTCTTCGCTGATACCGGAAGAGAGGGCCGAGTTTCCGATATTCGTATTGATCTTCACCAGGAACTTCTTACCGATGATCATCGGTTCCGCTTCCGGATGGTTGACGTTGGACGGTATGATCGCACGCCCGGCTGCTATTTCCTTACGGACAAAATCCGGTGTAATATACGATTTCAGTCCCAATGCCTCGATCTGTTGATTTTCACGTATGGCAACGTATTCCATTTCAGGCGTAATGATCCGGCGTTTGGCATAATACATCTGGGTGATGTTCTTGCCTTCTTTCGCACGATAGGGGAGGTGGCGTTTCGGGAAACGGATAGCATCCAGGCTTTTATCTTCCAGGCGGCTACGTCCGTATTCCGATGTAAGTTCGCTCAACTGTTCGATATCCTTGCGCTTGCTGCACCATTCTTCACGGATACGTGGGATACCGGCTGTTATGTCGATGTTTATCTTCGGATCGGAGAATGGTCCGCTTGTGTCGTAGACAATTACCGGATTGTTTTTCTTACAAACTTTTTCTCCGTTTTCATCCAGTGTAACGGTATCCAGAAGTTTTATCTTACGCATTCCAACCTTGATCTTGTTGATCTCTCCCGGAATGTATATCTTCTCCGATGACGGGTAGGTGATACGCATCGTATTTTTCTTGTTTGCCATTGTTATATTGTTTATATTTTGATCAATGTAAATCTATTTGCTTGCTATACTTTTTTATTATTAAACAGAAACGTTCCATCTCCTTTACAGGATCGGGCGCCTGGGTAATAGCCGATGATACGGCGATCCCTGTAATTCCGGTACTCATCAAAGGGGCGATATCCTCATACCGGATTCCTCCGATTGCAAATATAGGAATTTTTAGTCCTGCTTCCCGGCATTGTTCCATGATTCTTTTGTATCCTTCGAGACCGAGTATCGGACTCAGGTTCTTTTTTGTTTCCGTAAAACGATATGGGCCAAGACCGATATAGGAGGCGCCCTGCCTGTCTGCTTCCACGATATCTTCAAAGGTATTGGCTGTGGCACCTACCAGGAAAAGGTCGCCGTATCCTTGTTGACGGATAATTTTCCAGGCATCGCTGACCGGCATATCTTTCTTACCCAGATGTACAGTGAGAGCTTTGCTTTTAATAGCGATCTCCAGGTTGTCGTCTATGCATACCCGACAGGATGATCCTGCTAAATGAACCAGCTTTTCGGCAGCATCTAGGGTAAGATTGTCTTTCATTCGTATCTGTATCCAGTTACATCCGCCTTCCAGGGCTATTTTGACCTGGTCTTCTTCTGTATATTTTTCAGTACGGTGTGTGATGAACATCAACGGAAGTGTGTTCTCTTCCGTGAAACAAGCATACTGGCTGTTTATCTTTTCAGGCATAGTTGTATATTTTTATATTGATTGATAATTGTTTCTTTTTGTGATATATCCGGTACTTTTCCCCACAATGCACCTAAAACGGCTACGCCTCCGAAACCTATTGAACGGATCGATGGGATCGTTTCGTTACTGATACCACCCAAAGCGATTACTTTTTCATTTATTATCTTATGGGAAGCGGCATCCTGCAAAGTTTCCAAAGAGAAACCGCTACCGTATCCTTCTTTAGATATGCTCTCAAAGACAGGACTGAGAAAGACATAATCGAGTTGTCGATTTTCTTTTACTTCCTGTAAGGAATGACAGGAACGGCTGATACTACCTTTGAAACCTTCCGGTATAATATGGTTCCTGCTATTCAGATGTATGCCGGCAAGATTATATTCCGATGTCAGTTCAAAATGATCATGTAAGACGATACGGGAGTGAAACACCTCCGGGACAGTATCTAATAATAAACGTAATACCTGTTTATCCCCCTGGGGTTTACGCAAATGCACTCTTTCCATTCCTTCCTGAAATAAAGCCGTCAGGATCAGACCTTCGCCTTCAAAGAAATTAGGAGTCGTTATGGCTATCAGTTTCATGACCTATTCATTTCTATTTTATGTAATGGAACCGGGGCAAAAAAATGATTCAAAGGGCCATGACCATGCCCCGTTTTTACATCTTTTCCACTCTGAATAGCTTGTGTGATATACTCTTTGGCAGAACCGACTGCTTCAGGCAGATTCATACCCAAAGCAAGATAAGCAGCAATAGCCGAAGATAATGTACAGCCAGTCCCATGACCGTTCGTCGTTTCTATCGTTTCGGCGGACAGGCGGACAGGAGACATTTCCGACATATATAATATATCGGTCATATCTTTTGTCTTCAGATGGCCGCCTTTCATTAGAACGGCCTTGCAGCCCCGGGACAATAATTTTCCGGCAGCCAGATCCATATCTTTTTCGGAGAAGATCTTTACACCTGACAGGTATTCCGCTTCGTCGATATTGGGAGTGACTAATGTACTTCGGACGAACAGTTCGCGGACTATGATTTCGATGGCATCATCCTGTAGCAATTTATTCCCGCTGGTAGAGATCATCACCGGGTCCAGTATGATATATGCGGGAGAAAATTTGTCTATTGTTTCAACGATAATTTCGGCTGCCGTCTTGTTATGTACCATTCCTATTTTCACAGCATCTATCGTAATATCTTCAAAGACAGCATCGAGTTGCCCTTTCAATATCTCGGGAGAAATAGCCTGAATGCCTCTGACACCCTGGGTGTTCTGAGCTGTGACCGATGTTATGACGGAAGCTCCGTAAACACCGATGGCGGAGAATGTCTTGATATCTGCTTGTATGCCAGCTCCGCCACCACTGTCGGAACCGGCAATTGTAAGTGCTACCGGATAGCGATACGTCGTATCTGTTTTCATGTTTACATACCAAAGGAGGGAAAAAGCCTTATCTGTCTTTCCTACGGCGGCATTACCCGCATCAGGTTCACAGGGTATAATCTCAGCCCGTTTACAGTATGGCACCCCCTTTTCGCGGACAAAGGTAGAAAGATTGACAGGAGAAAACAAAAGTGAATTGTTAAATTTAAGAGAGAATTGATACATATAAAGAAATAATCCAGTATATTTGCGAGTACATATCCGGCATTATAGCTTTTCTTCCGGATTGTGTTTCCTTTTACCATAACAATCTTAAAGGTGACTGAACATGTTGAATAATAAAGGCTTGTATGTGATTACCGGAGGGCCTGGAACAGGTAAAACATCGCTAATTGAAGAACTTGAAAAAGATGGATTAAAGACTGTAAAAGAGGTTGCACGAGATATAATCAAAGAACAACAACTGCAGGGAGGAGATGCTTTGCCCTGGAAAGATACCGGGTTATATACGAAGATAATGCTGGAACGCTCTGTCGATTCGTATCTTGCACATGCAAAAGAGGAAGGTGTCCTGTTCTTTGACAGGGGCATACCTGATACTTTGGCTTATGCACAGTTAATAGGGTTGAACGACCGGAAATACATAGAACTGGCCGTTAATAAATATAGGTATAGTGAACAGGTTTTTATACTTCCCCCGTGGGAAAGTATATACCATACAGATAAAGAACGTAAACAATCATTTAATGAAGCGATAGATACATATTATGTAATGAGAGATGTTTATGAGAATGCAGGTTATACATTGATCGAAGTACCCCAATTGCCTGTGGAAGCAAGGAAGGATTTCATTATTGATCGTATAAATTCAATCTGAAAACATCAATATTGGGGCCTTTTAATGAATTTTGTTGTCAATTGGAATATAATCGGTTCAATTTGGAACATTCAGAAAAAAGAATCTGTTATAATTTTGCGGAGTTTAACGAGGGAGTTAATATAAAATAATGGGGAAAAAGATTGTTTTTATTCTGACATTCGTTTTGATAGCTTTTGCATCAAAGGGTCAGAACACAATAATAAACGGAATTGTAACGGACTCGATCACTGGAGAAACGTTACCATATGTTTCAGTTATACTGAAAGGTACAACTATCGGAGCAACGACAGACGATGACGGGAAGTTTTCACTGACAACATCATCTAATGAAAGAACTTTATCCGTTTCTTATCTTGGATACGAAGAAAAAGAGTTTAAAGTTGCTGTCGGAAAGAAGAATTATTTCAAGATAGCTTTAGCGCCTTCCAGCTTCGCTATCTCGGAAGTTGTAGTCAAGCCCAAAAAGGAAAAATACAGTAAAAAAGAGAATCCGGCCGTCGCCTTCGTCAAGAATGTGATCGATTCACGCGAAAGTAACAATCCGCGTAACCACGATTACTTCAGCTATAGCCAGTATGAGAAGATGGTTTTCGCAATGAACGATTATCATCCGAAACCCAAAAAGGAAAATGGTAAAGCCGGTAAATTCGACTTCCTGATCGATTATATCGATACGTTGGATATCGGCAAGACTATCCTGCCCGTATCGGAAAAAGAGAAGGTGGAAGGTGTCTTTTACCGTAAAGATCCTAAGGTGGAGAAAAGAGTCGTATTGGGAGCCAAGGCTGCGGGTGTGGATGAAGTTTTCTCACGTGATGGTATGCAGCAGTTCCTGGGAGAAGTTTTTCGTGAAGTAGATATTTTCAAGAATGATATTCCTCTCTTCCTGCAACGTTTTGTAAGCCCGTTGTCCAGCATGGGGCCTAATTTCTATAAGTATTATCTGCTCGATACGCTGGAGGTCAACGGACAACAATGTGTGGACCTGGGGTTTGTTCCTTTTGTTTCCGAAGGCTTTGGCTTTACGGGGCATTTGTTCGTGACGCTCGATTCTACCTATTTCGTCAAGAAGGCGATATTGAATGTCCCTAAAAACATCAACCTGAACTTTGTCAGTGGAATGACGATCGAACAGACTTTTGAAAGGACGGAAGACGGAACACGTATCATAACCAAAGATGATATAAATGTAGACTTCAAGCTGACGGAGAAGTCGAAAGGCATGTATGCCCGAAGGCTGAACATATACAGCAATCATTCTTTCCTGCCTCCTGAGGACGATGGGATATTTAAAGAAAGTGCTCCGGTCATCACGCTGCAGAATGCCTACAAGCAACCGGAAGATTTCTGGGACCTGAATCGTCCCGAGGAAGCCGGAAAGCGGAATCAGAATACGGTCGATAAGCTGATGGAGAAATTACGTTCGGTTCCGATATTCTATGTGACAGAGAAGATCATAACGATCCTGACTTCGGGGTATATAGGCACAAGTACTGATCCTGTTAAAAACAAATTTGAGTTTGGACCGGCCAATACCTTTATCAGTGGTAATGCGATCGAAGGTGCCCGCTTCCGTGTCGGAGGTACGACTACGACTGCTTTCAGTAAAAGATTGTTCCTGGAAGGATATGCCGCTTACGGTACGACAGACCGGAAGATCAAATATAATGGTTTGATAGAGTATTCGTTCAACGATAAGAAAGAATATCGTAAAGAGTATCCGGTCAATTCCATCCGTTTGGAATATCTGTACGATATCAACCAGCTGGGACAACAGTATATGTACACCAACAAGGATAATATCTTCCTGGCATGGAAACGTCAGAGAGATACCCGTGCTACTTATTTGAGAAATGCCGAGTTGACTTACTATCGCGAACATTATAACGGTATTGCTTACGGTGCTGTCCTGCGTAACAAGAAAGAATATTCGACAGACTATGCTGTTTTCGACAGAATAGAAGAAGATGGCCGTATCACTCCGATAAAATCTTATTCAATGACAGAGCTGGAATTTAAGTTCCGCTATGCTCCGAACGAGAAATTCTATCAGACACGTAATTACCGTTATCCGATTACTTTCGATGCTCCGGTAATCACTTTGAGCCATATTACAGCAAGAAAAGGTGTATTGGGTGCCGATTATACCTATAACCGTACAGACCTGGGTATCCAGAAACGTTTCTGGTTCTCTGCTTTCGGATACATCGATATTATCGGTAAGGCAGGCAAGGTGTGGGACAAGGTTCCTTATCCATTGCTGATATTGCCAAATGCAAACTTGTCATATACAATCCAGCCGGAGTCCTATACGAACATGAACGCAATGGAATTTATCAGTGATGAATACGCATCCTGGGATGTTACCTATTTCATGAACGGACTTCTTTTGAACCGTCTTCCGCTGATTAAAAAGCTGAAATGGAGAGAGGTGCTTTCATTCCGTGGTATGTGGGGTAATCTGACAGATAAGAATAACCCTTATTATGGCGGTAAAGATCTGTATTTGTTCCCGGAAGGATCCTATACATTAGGAAATACGCCTTATATGGAAGCCGGGGTAGGTATCGAAAACATCTTTAAGTTCCTTCGTCTCGATTATGTATGGCGTTTGACTTACCGTGATCATCCGGGCATACAGACAAAAGGTATTCGCTTCTCGATGAAGTTGTCGTTTTAGTCGGCATATTTGAAATATAAATAAAGCTTCCGTTGTCCGTAATTCATGTTACTGGCAACGGAAGTTTTTTTATGCAGTATCGTTCTCGTTTCCTAAGCAGGAAACTGGAATTTCCCAGGGAAGAAACTGCAGTTTCCCAGGCAGGAAATTGTAGTTCCCTGCGGAGGAAACTGGAGTTTCCAAATAAGAAAACTACGAGAAAACTGTAATTGGTTGATAATTACAACGGTAGTCCTGTTTTGGTAAATCCTTTAAAATGCTTCTGTCATATTCATATAAACCTGCACTCCATCCAGTCCCGGTTCCTTTCCTATATCCAATCGGAAGTTTTTACCCGGTTGCATTTGTACACGTAATCCGGCACCGAAATTCAGTTTCCATTTATTCCAGTCAAAAGGAGTATTACCGATCGTTCCGGTTCCCATCCAGGCGACAAAACCGCATTTAGCCCAGAAGTTTCCGCTTTTGTATTTAGCCTGAGAACCGAACATATGGCGGTATTCCACGATTCCGTAAGCCATAGACTTATCCCTGTATTTACCCCAGTAATATCCGCGAAGGTCGAAGGGTGAACCGAAAGACGGTAATTCGGAGTAGGGGACATCTCCCATGCCGATCTGACTCTTGGCGATCCATGCCAGTGTACTTCTGGGGCGGAACACATTTACAAAGTGCCGATATTCAAGTTCCAGTATTTCATAATTATAAGTGCCTCCGAGATACTTGCCGAAAGCCTTCATGTTTCCACTTAGTAATACGCCCCGTGTCGGTGTGGCTACATCGTCTCTGGTGTCGTATTGGATCAAGCCACCGATACCTACATTCAGATATTTTCGTTTGAACCGGTTGAAGTAGGGATCTATTTCCATTACCGGATTAATATCCGAGGCATCCGTAAAATTTATATCGAACAGCCCTCCCAGATAGAAGTGGGGGCGTATCTCCCAGACAAAGCGGGGGTAGATCTGGAAATAACTCCGGTGATAACGAGTGGTTGAATCGCTTCTGTCTACATGCTCAATCGTCTCGTATCCCTTTCCATAATAATGTGCCGGCTCGTTCCTGTATCCGTAGCTGGCATAAATACGGAATTTATTCTGATTGAAAAAGAATGTCCCGGCTCCTGCAACCACGATTGTTCCGTTGATCGAAAGATTGATGCCCGCCGGAAGGAAGGAACGTTGTGAGATTGTATCGTTCTTATTCATTCTGAAACTGGCCAACACAGCGCCGCCAACACCGAGTGATGCTTCCGGAGTATAAGACGGTCCTCCGAGGACCGACCACCATATTTTTTTGTTAGCTCTGATGGAGTCTTTTCGTAATTGCCGATAATAACGTTTAAGTTGTTTCTCGTTCAATTGCTGTCCGTCAACAAAAATGGCCTCTTTATGGAGTGTATCGGTCGGCTCTGTATTTTGGGCCTTTCCGGATAAAAAAGAAACAGATAGGATGATACCTGTGAAAACGATTAAATGTTTCGACATCGGCTGCTTTTATTTTTAGGTTGCAAAAGTATGAAAAAGAAAACATACTAACCTATACTTTGGTTGTCAGCCTTTGTATTTCTTTAGGTTTATTCAGCTTTTTGTACCGGAATTTCAATCCAGAACAGGGATCCTTCTCCTTCCCGGGATTCAACGCCTATATTCCCTCCGAATTTTTCGGCTATCATAGCACAGATAGGAAGTCCGAGTCCTGTGCCCTGGGCGAATGAATTCAGTTTGACGAAGCGGTCGAAAATCTTATCTTTTTTATCTTCCGGTATGCCTATTCCGGTGTCTTTCACATAAAAACGGATATTCTTTTCAGTTTCATCCAATGTATAGCCAAATGTGATAGTTCCTTTAGGCGTAAACTTCAATGCATTTGTGAGGAAGTTGATTATCACTTGCATCAGCCGGGTGCGGTCTGTGTAAATGATACATTGAGGAAGCTTCTGGTCGAATGATATACTGACTTCTTCAGATTTGTTCTTCAGTTTCATTTGGCTGCAAATCTCTTCCATCAGCTCATTTATGTCTGTCTGGGTATAGACATAATCCAACGAGCCGGATTCGATTTTGGCCATATCTATAATGTCGTTTATCAATTGGAGCAGGAGTTCATTATTGGTGGAAATGATATGTGCAAATTCCTGTTTCTCTTCCGGATCATCCGTCTCCGTCAATAAGTTTGAGAAGCCGACTATCGCATTTAACGGTGTGCGGATCTCATGGCTCATATTGGCAAGGAATGCTGATTTTAGACGGTTTGCTTCGTCAGCTTTCTTTACTTCATACATCAGATGTTCTATTCTCTTTTTGTCTGAAATATCTTCTATCTTCATTAAACCGCCGATAACATTTGTTTCCGAATGATCTAAAACGGGGATTGCACTGATCTCGAATGTCGTTTCGCCGTCAGAAAACTCATGTCGCACCGGCTGCTCTTTTATGATCGCTTCGCTGAGTGCACATTGGGTACAGGGCTCTTTTCTTCCCATAACAGTTTCATAGCAGATCTTTCCCGGTGTATAGCGGCGTCCTTTGGCTTTCCCCTGTAGATTGGACGTAGATTCCCATTGTACCTTATATTCTTTGTCGATATAGATCAATCCAAAGTTTATGCTGTTCAATACCAGGTTTTGTGTATCTGCTGCATCTTCCAGTTTTTCCTTGGCCTGGATCAGCTCTTTTTCATATTCCTTTATCTGTGTAATATCCCAGCGAATGATCAGCAACCATCTGTTCTTGTCGTGCGAGATGATGGATTTATGTACGATCGTATTATGAAGAATGCCGTCCGGGGTTACATAATCTTCTTCTGCTCTGTAGTTTTCGCCTATCTGGACTAATTGTTCATCGACTTTGCGGTATTTCATACCGCGTTCTGCACCATAAATATCAAAATCCGTATGTCCCAGAACTTCTTCACGTTCAGTGCCGGACCGTAACTCCGCCTCTTTATTCCAATAGAGATATTTGTAATCATCATTGATATCCTTGACAAAAACCGGAAAAGGAAGATTATCCAGAATATCGATGCTAAAAAGACGTTCTTTTACTGTTTCGCTCAATGTCTGTTCTCCTGCCAGTTTGACTTTGTACTGGTCGTTTTCTCGAGCTAATTTCCGGTTTCTGTACAACAGAAAAAAGGAGATAACAACCGATAGCAGAAGAAGCAGAAGTAATATGGTTGTTTCCACTGTTAACATCAAAAATAGATTATTTATCGAAATAAGCATTCCCATAAAACTATAATAAAGATTTACCCCTTGCAAATATCGACAAATGTATCATTAATATTTTAAATACTTCCTGAAATTTATTGATTTTCATATTATTTTTCGATTACACCCCTAAATATTTCCATAATATGCAATCTAGTTTCCTTGTAGTCTGAGAAATTAGCTTTACATTTGAAGAGGTAAACAGAGAAAAAGTAATTTATGAAGAAAGTAGCTGTTCTGGCAACCTTTTTTCTGATCTCCCTGCAACTGCTCAACGCCCAGAAAGTAGGGTTAGTATTAAGCGGAGGAGGTGCGAAAGGTGCTGCACATATCGGGGTAATAAAAGCGCTTGAAGAAAACGGAATACCTATTGATTATATAACTGGTACCTCTATCGGATCCATTATCGGTAGTTTATATGCTATGGGATATTCGCCGGAAGAAATGCTGGCATTAATGTTGTCGGAAGAATTTAGTTACTGGCAGACGGGAACGGTTGAAAATGAGTATAAATATTATTTCAAGCGGCCGGACCCGACGCCAGAATTCGGTCATTTTTCTATCGACATGACTGACTCCTTGCAGATAAAAGCAAACTTTTTGCCGCAGAGCCTTATCAATCCGATCCAGATGAATCAGGCTTTCATGGCTCTTTTCTCGCAGGCTACGGCTAAAGCCGGATGGAATTTCGATAATCTGTTCGTCCCGTTCCGTTGTGTCGCTTCCGATATTTATACAAAGAAAGCGATTATATTCAAAAATGGAGATTTAGGAGATGCTGTGCGTGCTTCCATGACTTTTCCTTTCTTTTTTCAACCGATCTGGAAAGACAGCATTCCTTTGTTTGACGGTGGCATTTATGATAATTTCCCGGTTGGTCCGATGAAAGAGGCTTTCCATCCTGATTTCATTTTTGGTTCTACAGTAGCCGGAGGGAATAACAAGCCTTCCAACAATGCATATAATCAGCTGGAAACAATGATTATGCAAAAGACAGACTATGATGTTCCCGAAGAAGACGGTATGATGATCAAGTTCAGCTTTCCGACCGTCTCATTACTGGATTTTCAGAAGGCAAAGGAATTGATGGATATTGGTTATAAACGCACTATGGGGATGATCGATTCGATTAAGCAGAGAGTTCCCCGCAGGGTGCCGCTTGCCGAAGTGAATATGCGAAGGGCTGCTTATAAGGAAAGTTTGCCTCCATTGATTTTCCAGAATATCTATGTGACGGGAGTCTCTGAATCGCAGCGTAAATATATAGAGTCGCAGTTACATCGTGACATCAACCATGAGTTTTCGATGGAAGAGTTCAAACGGGCTTATTTCAAAATGCTGACCTCTTCCAAGATCAGAGAGATTATGCCACATGCTGTTTACAATCGCAGGGAGAAAAAATTCGATCTTTATCTGGACGTAAAAATGAAAGAAGAAATAACGGTCGGTTTTGGTGGCAATATTTCATCACACCAGGCAAACCAATTATTTCTGGGGTTAGGATATCAATATTTAGGTCGTTTTGCTGCCGATGTTAATGCTAATTTCCAGGTGGGAAATTCCTTTAGCGGAGTGTTGTTGAGCGGGAGGATTTATTTGCAGACCAAAATTCCGACATATCTTAATTGGGAAGGCGTTTATTCTGATAAACGATATCAGGAGAGCCAATCTTTGTTCTATGAAGATGTATTACCGGCTTTCATAAAGCAAAAGGAGCTGTATATGAAGTTGAAACTGGGATTTCCATTCCTGAACAGGGCTAAGTCGGAGATAGGATTCGCTTATGGGCAGTTGAATGATTATTATTTCCAAAGCAACAGTATGTTGTTCCCTAATTCGAGGTTTGATCATAGCTGGTATAACTTATTCAGCGGCTCGCTCAGTATAGAACGTAACTCGTTGGATGCCAAACAATATCCCATATCCGGACGAAAACAGTTCCTGATAGCGCAATATGTTACAGGGACAGAGAATTATGATCCTTCCTCGCAGACAGCGGAAAGTCAACCGTTTAAGAAAAAGGTTCATAGTTGGTTGCAGTTGAAAGGGGAGTGGCAACACTATGAAGTGTTAAGTAATCGTTTCAACCTGGGACTTCAGGGTGAACTGGTCGTGTCGAGCAAAAACTTGATGAATAACTATACGGCATCAGTTTTACAGGCTCCGGCATTTACTCCTACACCTCATAGTAAGATTGTGTTTAATGAAGCTTTCCGGGCAAATCAATATTTGGCTGCCGGGATTTCACCGATCTATAAGTTCAGTAAGCTTCTGCATTTTCGTTTGGACTTATATGGTTTTGCGCCATTATACGAAATAAAGAAGGAGGTCAAAAGTGAAAATCCGTATGTGGCGGCTCCTTATTATGGAAAATTTCTTCATTCATTTAAGTATATGGGAGAGGCTGCTCTGGTTCTGCAATTACCTTTTGCCTCTATTAGTCTGTATGCCAATGGATATAGCTATCCAGCGAAGAATTTCAACTTCGGACTGAATATCGGTTACTTGATCTTCAATCCAAAAATGTTAGATTAATTTGAAAAAAAGATGTAGTAAAGTCTTGCAAGTTTAAAAGAAAACACTACCTTTGCACTCGCAATCACGAAACAATGGCCGCGTAGCTCAACTGAATAGAGTAGCTGACTACGGATCAGCCGGTTACAGGTTTGAATCCTGTCGCGGTCACCATTCGAGATTACAGTTTAAACAGATACAAAGATTGGCCGCGTAGCTCAACTGAATAGAGTAGCTGACTACGGATCAGCCGGTTACAGGTTTGAATCCTGTCGCGGTCACCATTTGAGATCACAGTTTAAACAGATACATAAAGATTGGCCGCGTAGCTCAACTGAATAGAGTAGCTGACTACGGATCAGCCGGTTACAGGTTTGAATCCTGTCGCGGTCACAGAATAGGATAGTGTTGAAGTAGTAATATTTCAACACTTTTTCTTTTTCCACAACTATTATCATACATCTTTCATATTGGAGAGTTTGTACAATAAACGTAAAGGATTGTAGGATTCCTATCTTATTGCTTATCCTTATCTGATTATTTCCCGAAATAAAGGGAGTGGAGAATGAAATATAAATTATTGGGGTGGATTTTGTTTCAGGTACTCGTTGGGAGTAAGATTGGTCTTTCGTTTAAAGTTACGATAGAATGAATCGGTAGATACAAAACCAGCTTTCTCTGCCAGTACGGATAATTTCTGACCGGAATGGATACGCTCCAGCAAATAATCGATACGGAAATCGTTGATCCATTGATTGAAGTTTTTGCCTGAACAGGTATTGATACATGATGACAAATAGGTCCGGTTGGTATCCAGTATCTTTGCCAGTGAATCAAGCGATATCTCTTTGTCGAGGTATAGTTTCCCTGATTTTACTTTCTTTTGAGCTGTACGGAAGAGTATTTCTTGTTGGCTGAGTGGTTTTGCGTTTTCTGGCGATACCAATGTCTGACGTTGTTGTTCTTCTTTCTCCTGCTCTATAAGAATGGCCATGCGCTTTTTCCGCTGGCGGTAAATGTGATAAACAGTTCCCATAAGAGCAATAAAAAGAATTATGCAGGTACCAAAAGCGACTAGTAGACGTTGAGTGTCCATCAATTCAACTTTCTGCATTTCGAGTTTGTGTATCAAATCACTAATTTGCAGACGGTCTATAAGATTTTTGTCATCACGTTCTTTCTCGGCTTTCGTAATGATTTGCTGGATAGAGTCCCGGTATATCAGAAGGTCTACAGCTTTTTTATATTGTTTAGTGGCTCTGCAAAAAGAACTGTAACGAGCAAGGGCTTTTACCTGTATTTCTAACTGAAAAGTCTGCTCTGTAGCCTTTTTCATTAGAGATTCAACAAAAAGAAATAACTTACTTGCCTCTTGAAAGTTACCATTTTGTTGATATATAGTTGCTAAAGAAGAATAAGTGGGTAAAAAATAAAAGGGAAGGGAGGTTTTAATCTCATTTTGTTGAAGTCGCTCAGTGTGGTTTTGATATTGTTTCATTGCTTTATTTAAAAAAATAAGAGTTGAATCTATATTGTTTTCTGCAATATAAGTATCTGCGATATTACAATTAAGAATCATATTATTTTCCATTTTTTTAGTTTGCTCCATTTTTGTTAAATAGAAACGTGCACTATCCGGTTTTTGAATTTCTAAATAACATGTTGATAATAAAGAATAAATAGATGGCATGAATACAGCTACGGAATCTATGCCTACTCCATTAGTATAATTAATTACCTCAGTGTACTGTTTCGAGTTATAGAAAAGGTATACTAATAGAGAAAAGCATCTGTCAGCCAAATCAGATAGATGATTATTCATAGCTAATTGATAGGCCTCCTTATATAAAGGAATAGCCTTCTCTTGATCGCCTAATATTGAAAAATAATGAGCAATTGTGTAAAGATCTTCTATTACTAGCTCTATTTTTTTGGCTGTACGATGTTCTGCCAATAGCTCAAACCAAATAGGTAAATATTGTTCATGTAATCCATTCTTGTTTAGTAATGAGGCTTTTATCTTTTTTATTTTCCACTCATCCTCTTGCGAAAATGAATAATCAACTTCCAGTTTGTCACATAATCGAATACCTTCCGTCGCAGCATCAAATACTCTCTGATCTGATAATTTTTTGTATAATTCAAGTAATTGTAATAATATCTTCTTTTTTTCTTTTTTTGAAGCAAGAGGTAAACTCTCAAATAAAAGAGCTTTTTGTTTTAACAGTCCATCTATTTCTTCTCCATCTCTACAGGCTATCCTATACAAAATTGCCACCTGTTGATGAGATGGTAATTTATGTACGTCCTGCAGTAAAGAGTCAAATGATAAAGAGATGATAGGAGTTACGTCCAATTCTTTGTTTAATAAATGGGCTCTATCCTGATTTTGATTTGTACAACCTATATATATAAAGACAAGAAGAAATAGATGGTATGTTTTCATTTTCTTCATTAAGTCAAGACGATAGCTTCTGAGGCACAAGCATTTTCGCAATCACCACACCAACTACAACGAAATTGATCAATAATTATGATTTTCTTATTTTTAACATCGAGTAATCCAAGTTTACAAGCATCTATACATTCACCACAGACTGTACACTTTTTATAATCGATAGTCCATTGGGTTATTGGTGTATCCTCTGAGGATTCTTTTATTTTCCCTTCATTGTTTTTCATTATACTAATGTTTTAAAATTGTTAGACAAAATTACATATTCTATTTAAAATAACAAACCGGTATGGACTTCTATTTTTTGAAAATTTTCACGAATGACATATTGAGGCATACGCTCAAAATTAACCCCTGCACGGATAAACCAGGAAAAAGGGACTGATCGTGTATAAGTAATGGAAGCATTCATCCCCCAACGTGACATCGTTTCATAATCGAATACTTGTTGTAATCTGTTGCGATTTTGCCACAATGGAATTTCAGGAGTATTTTCTCCTGATTGTAGTTGTTTTTCATCGAGGATTGATCCTCCTCCTTTTCCATATTGTCCCCCAAAAGAGAGATCGAGCAACGCATTAGGTAATAAAAAATTCCGAACAAATGTGGCATGAACTGTAAACCGATGGATTGGTTGTGTGAATTTAGCCGGATAAAATAGCAATGCACTTTCTGCTTGATAATAGCTGATCCCTGAAAAAATAGAGAAACGAGGATGCCATGCGTCACGTAATTGATCATACTCATAAGTCAGTGCATACCGGCTTGTACGCCGAGTAGAACGAAGCAATTTTCCATCCGATTGCCAGGTATCCGATTCAGTCTGGTGCTGCAACGGATCATAGTTATTCACATGGCCAAAGGTTGCCTGCCATACCCATTCATGTCGGAAAAGGGGAGAAACTCTTTGAAGTTTTCCTTTATAGTCTATTTGCCAGATGTTTGATTCTCCTTCTTTTCGATTTTGTACACGGTTGCTCTCAATGGCTTGATTGATAACACTTCCGTCCACTTCTTGAAATAGTTTAAAAGGACCACGATTGAATCCTAACTGCAAAGAACCACCTACTTCCCGACCAATATAATACCAGTTTACATTTTCACCTACAGATAAGGTTTTAAAGTTTCCGAGTGGATAAGCAGCCAAGACTGGATAAGCTGTATGGCTTCCCATATTTTGATAATTCACAGTTTCCTTTCGATGTGTGTAAAGAAAAGAAGCTCCCAACTGTAAATCTCTATACATATATCCCATTCCCGGAGTGAATTGCCATTCCATCCATTGATTCTTATTACGCGGGTCAATGTCTTTGGCTGTAAGTTGTACCTGATAGGCTGCTTTTGCTCCCAGTAACCAATGCTGGTGAACCGGTAGAGAGAAACCTGCTGCCAATTGATATTGTTCCGAACGTTGCTTTCCACTTATAGAGTCACATAAGTTTATGGCCTGCCAATGATCACCGGTCATTCCATTCCAGTTTTGTTCCCCATTTTGATATTGTGTATAACCGATCTTGCCATAAAGAGAAACTTTATTCACTGTCTGGAACGATTCGCTATACACTGAATAAATACTAGTTGAAGCCGGTATACTGACATTTCCCAGATTCCCATTATGATAACTATAGCCTGCTTCCGCCACAGAAAAAGAACGGAAGCGATTGAATGATAGTCCTACAGGATTGTTGGCTGCTAACCAGTTATTATGCTTGTATATTTCCCGGATAGAAGGAATATGCAGCGTGTCGGTTTGAGCAGAAACCATCGTGGATAACGAAAATAAAAATCCGAACAGTACTTCCCGGCTTCTCATAGCACTATTTTGTTTTGAGTGTAGCAGTCGTTACTTCTATATCTTCAGCTGAATTGTTCGTATCCTGATAAACTGTGCGTCCATCAGTCGTACCTGTTTTCTTACGGATAATAGACCTGCCTGAATAGCGATCACCAGGGATATAACATTTTCCATTGTCGAGTTCGTTAGGTACTCGCTTGGGAGAATTTGCATCCTTTACACATTCAATGCAGTCGATGACCCATTCTTTGGGAACCATCAGATAACGTTTCTCCTGATTCGAAGCATTCGGGCGTGGTTCGCGGTTCTCCGGGTCTAACACATATTCTTCCGGAGAATCCTGTAGACTGAATACCATAAATGTAGGACCGTTAACGGGGAGTGCATACATAACCAGCAAAGGATTCAGGTTTGCAAGCAATGTCATCGGTTTAACACCGGCTGTAATGTTCTGACGCTCAAGACTGACATCCCAAAATCCCCAATCGACACCGGACAGATCGACGGAATTGGCATGCTGAAACTCTCCACCTGTATGATCTACGGCATTTGTTGCTATGGTCGTTTCTTCTCCTGGAGCTAAAGGATACTCTTTTCCACTCCCGGGGAATTGCCAGGTCAGATCATTTACCGGAATACGTTTCATTTCTGTATATGCCATCCAGGGTGATTCAAGGTTATTACCAGGGTCTACTACGCCGACACACAAACCATCCAGATAAATAGTTTGATCTGAATTATTATACAGAGTTATATACTGGTCAGCTTGATAATTTTCATAATACCCTTTACATCCGCCAAAGTAAATCTCTTTAATCACAAGGGCATTAGTTTTAGCTTGTGATAAAGGAAGTTCTATAATATCCGGTGCTTCTCCCTGATCTGGTAATAGTGCTAATGATTCTATCCTTCCGCTAAAAATTAATCCGGCATTTGTTTGATGGTGTACGGAGGCGGAGTAATAACCAGGTTCTACATCGAGAGAGGCTTGTCCTGTCGAAGAACAATGCAAAGAATACACGGTCCCCTGATCTTTATTAGTGAGCGTTACTTCCATTTCCTCATAAGGTAATGTTGTATAACCATCAGGAGGCAACAACTGGATATGAACGGAATAAGACTGATCTTCACTTTCCGAGCAGGATGCTAAGGCTAAAATTAAAACGAGTAATAAATAGGATACTTTTTTCATTCGATATTTGTTTTTTTGTAAATAATCAATCAAAACCGAATCATTATCTCGGCTCCGTAATACAAACCGGGATTTTGAATCGTATATTGTTGCGTACTACAGGTATATTTTTTCGGATTCGATTGCGTAAAATTGTTGGCGCAAAAAGCAACCGACACATAACGACCTATCTCTTTTGTTACCCGAAGATTCAACAAAAAATAAGGGCCGAACGAATCCGTCAAAAATGCAGTTGGCGTGCCTGTAGTCAGTACCAGATCTGCAAAACGTTTGTCATTTGCCATTTCTGGGGTGAAAAGATGCTGTACACCTTCACTATCCATATAATATACCGGATTGATACGTTTCTGGTGTTCAGTATCTGTCATTGGATCTCCATCTATACGGTTTCCGTTATCGTCGATCAGATAAACGGGATTATTGTAATTACTTTCCATACCCCGACGTTGTTTATCCATCCATACGGCTTGTAATGTCAAAGTGGTAATCAGTCCTATACGGGGGAGCTGAGTGATGAACTGGAAACGGGTACTGAATTGTTGCCATACTTTGAGATTGGCAGCGAAACTATTTGTTTCGTAAATGCCGACATACGGATATGGTTTACCGTTTGCTTCTATCTGGGGATATCTGGCAGAAAGTGCAGTGTTTTTTTCATGTAAGTTCAGATAACTTCCACTGATAAATAACGAAGTATGTAAAAGATCCCAATGCCCCATGTCGAATGTATATTCTATACCTTGTTTCAACTGTTCAATACCATTATCCGGAGAGGTATAGGTTGCAAAGGTTGTATAAGTAGTATAGGGGAGAGGCTGTCCGTTATTTATCACACCATCGGACGTTAATTCGGGATGCTCGCCTTTGCTGAATAACGGATCATAACGACGGTATGTAAAAGGTTCAACTTGTTCCGATGTACTGAATCCGTTCCGGAGGTGTTCCCGGAACCATACGATATCGGCTTCAACTTGTCCTATTTGCAGGTTAAGTCCTAGTTCTAATTTTTGGTTCACAGGCAAGCGCAGCTTCGGGTTGAACGTACGGTCTGTTGCAAAAGTATGCATCACAGTCAGGCGTTCACCATTTTCCATATCGTTATAAGTAAAGCAATTTTTGTCGGTATAGGACTTATCCGGATACAGGTAAGTTAATATCGGCATCTTATGCATTAGTCCCCAGCCTGCCCGTATACTAAGATGTTTCAACATTGCATCTTTGTTTTGCTCCACCAGAATTTGTTTGAGGTTTATTCGTGGATCGACTGCCGGTGTATAATGGAGTGTCTTTGTTTGGAGTTGGGTGATACGTAAGCCAGCCTGTAATTCCGTTCGCATTTTTCCCATGTGAAAAGAGACTTTGTCTTCTGCAAAAGTTGTATAATGGTTTACAAAAGGAATACTACGGAAAGAACGGCTGCGCACCTGGATCATTTCTAACGGTGGCTGAAGGGGATCGAATACTATACCTTCGCCACGATTGCCTTCTGTACTTATTTCCATTCCTAAAAGAAAGTGATTATATACATTATTATATAACGTATTTCTAAGATTGGCCGTTAGTGACATGTCGGCATATATCGGTTTACCTTCTACCGAAAGATGACTGAAATAATTAGGAGCTAAAAATATTCCTGCCTGTTCACCTGGCTGACGGGTATAAGTAGTGACTTGTTGTGTACCGGAATAATATGTGCTTGATTCATTTTTCTGATAGCCATAAGTTAGTCCGGTACGATATTCCAGATTTGATATCCAGGATTTGTTCAAATTCCACTGACCGTTTGCTGAGAACGAAAGCCCCCGGTTAAAGGCTTTCTGAAATTCACCATCGACCGAATTACGTCCATAGCCTCCTTTATCTCGCATCCAATATCCTCGTAGGTTGAAACGAAGTGATGCCGTAGGGAAATCTTTTGAATGAGCAATTTGAATACCTAACCGTTGAAAAGCCTGTTCCGGTATGCGGGGATCTTGTGCAGAAAGAGCATAATCAGCCCCAAGATGGAGAATGCCGCCATGATTACCGATAGCCATACCTTTACTTATAGAAGCCAGTTTTTCAGTAGCCGTAAAACGTAATCCTACTGTATAGGGTTGTAATCCGGCTTTTGAGTTGACCAATACAACACCACTGGTCGCATCTCCATAACGGGCGGAAGGTATTCCACGTATAACTTCTACCGACTCGATGGAAGCTGGCGACAGTGAACGTATATCGAATCCCGAAAGAACAGAACTGTTAAAGAGACTACTTTGGCCTTCGAGTCCCATTTGCTGCATATTCATATTATTATTCATTCGTATGCCATCCACCAATATGGCAGTTCCCAAAGCATTCGTTGCATTTTCGTATGTAGCACTGCGGATTGTAAAAACGGCAGGTGTGTTCAGGTCAGGGTTGCGGGTAAGTACACCTGGTAATAATTGCGACAGATCAGACAAATCGGTAGCCTGAATATGACGAATGGCATCCTGACCGATCACGGAACTGGTGCCTGGCGTATTTGGTTGGGTGGCAGTAACTATCACTTCCCGAAGACGGATATTAGAGAGGGTATCGGTGGGTATTGTTTTTTCCTGTCCGTTAATGAATAAAGAACATAAAAGAAAGAATATTGCACACCATGTTTTTACCTGACTATATTTGTTCATTCTTGTTGTAAAACTGATAACTGACCGGTATAGTATGTTTTGAGGGGGCAAAATAAGCTATTTTATTTTGTACATTCACCGTCTGAAGTAAAAAAAATTAAAGAATCCTGTATTTATCAACTTTAGTAAGTACATTTGCATTCAACAAATTCATGATGCCATTACTACTATTTAAGATATTAGTTATTTGTACCTCTTTACTATCCTGGGTTGTTTTAAGCATTGCCGGGATTTCTTTGTTTCAGTACAATAAGTATAACAAGAAGATCGCTCTTTCGATTGCCATCGTTTCACTACTTTGGTTTGTTTCTACCTATAATAGTTGGTATGAAGGAGTTTTTCTCTTTAGGAAGATTGCTCTTATGCCCAGTCTGAACAGTTGGGCACTTACATTACTTACTCCCTTGTTTTATCTGTATTTTTGTACTCAGAATAGTGATAAATCATTGAATACACGGCTGTGGATACGACATTTACTTCTTCCGGGAATACTGGCGGGTATATATATTGGAATGATACTTTTCAATCCGGTACCTGATATGCTGATTTATAATTGGTCAGAATTCGAACTTAATTGCCCGGCCTGGTGGATTTCCTTCCGTATCGGTTGCTACTTGCTTTTGATCATACAACTGTTTGTTTATGTACCGAGACTCTCTGATATGAGTAAGGAAATAAGCGATAAAAACATGTATCAAATAAGATTCTTTAAAAGAGAATTATTATATATTTTAAGTTTTTACATTATCTCTGTTGTGAGTATGCTTACTCCCTGTTATATTTGTAATATTCTATATAATTTGTCTGTTACTCTGACGGCTGGATATTTTTTGAGACAATCGGTCTTTTATAGAACTATAAAATACAAAATAGCATTTTCGTTGCAGCCTCACTTAAACACAAGACAAGAAGAGAAAACAGATATTATTATCCTCTCTCCACCGGAAGAAGAACAATTAGCCAAGCATTTAAAAAGGATGTTGAATAATCCTGATCTGACACTCAAAATGCTCGCCCGTGAAGTAGGAAAGAATGCAACGATATTAAGCCGTTACTTCAATCAACAATTAGGGGTCCGCTTTTCAGATTATGTGACAGCCCGCCGTTTGGATGAAGCGGAAGTCTTACTAAAGGATACAGATATAACTGTAATTGAGATTTCGGAGCTGGTAGGCTTTCAGACTTCGTCCACATTTTATCAGGCTTTCAATGCACGACACAATCTCCCTCCTTCTCAATGGAGAAAGAAAATGAATGTAGAACTTTGAGGTTTGTATTCTGAAATCGTTTATTATTATTCTGAAATCATAAAATTTAAGACTCTATTTATTGTGTTAAATTTCTGTTAAACAGCATAGTATGATTATGTTAAAATAAGAATCCTTTCGTTGTTGACACATATTGTTTCTAAGCTACATTTGCATATGTAACCTAGGTCGTAAGGCCTATAAAAATGAAACAATATGAATACACCTAATTTGGAAGAACAGACCATTCAGGAAGCTGCTGTCGATACATTGAGCAACGCGGATCAAATTGTATCGGATAGTATATTTATTAAAATACAGGAACATTTCCGCAGAATATTATTTAAAGATATTCTTTATATAGAAGCATCTGGCAGTTATTGCAATGTCTATTTGCAAGGTGGTTCTAAGGTCACGGTTGCATATACGTTAACCGACACTATGCAGCATTTGTCAAATAGTCTTTTCATTCGCGTACATCGTTCTTTCATTGTTAACATAAAACATATCACAGCTTATATCGGTAATATATTTTATGTGGGTGAGCATGTGATACCCATCGGTAGACAATATAAAAAAGAGGCATTATCCCATCTTAATATCTTAGGAATGATCAGTTAATTATAGTAATAATTCATGATGCAATAAATGAAATCATCTATATTGAGTCTGCTTGTTTTGCTATTATTTTCTCCTGATTATATATATTCGGTAGAGTCCGATATAATGTCAGGGAACCTTGATAGTCTGCGTTATCATTTATCTCAAAGCGATAGCACAAAGAATACACCGCAACAATTAGAAATTATACAGAGTTGTATCCATTTTAATAACAATGAGATTAGTAAAGGACTTCACCATGCTTCAAAAGCATTAAAATATGCCCGTAAAGCTGGAGATATAGACATTGAATTACTATCCTTGCAGATGCTTTGTAATGGATACAGCCTGCAAAAAAACGAAAAGGAACTTTCTTATTATACACGTCAATTAAAAGAGGAACAAAAACAGACAATTATAAAGTTACAGGATACAGTCAAGTGTTATCGGATTTATTGTATTATTTTATTAATATACTCCATTTTATTATCAGGTTTTATATACTATCATTATTATCGTCTAAGAGAGAGTAAACGATCCGTTGTTATTACAGGATCTGATCCTTCTCATGTTGACGAAGAAGACAAAGATGAATTTGAACCTGTTTATACATCTATAATTCAGTATGTTGTTACAGAAAAGCATTATCTGGATAAAATTATCGATATAGCAGAAGTAGGGAAACATTGCCACATAAATAAGGAGCTCGTAAATAAAGTACTGAGTGCAAAAGCCAATATGACGCTTTTGGAGCTGGTGAATAACCATCGTTTGGAACATGCCTGTTCTTTATTGTTGGACGATAGTAATAAGACAGTGGATGCCATAGCTGATGAATCCGGTTTTAAAACAACCCGAACGTTCCTGCGTCAGTTTAAGTCACGATATAATATGTTACCTAGTGAATATAGGCGTAGCGATCCACCTCCTCATTGACAATCCTTCTATAACAAAGGCACAACAGAAGTGGGGAAGGATGGGGTGACATTACACTTGTCATGTTATTTATTGCAAGTTGTCACCTTCGAAACAAGGATTTGTTTGTCTTATACTAAATAAAATGTTTTATTTGCTAGACTATATATTACATCTAAGAAGAAAACATATGATCCATGAAATAATGAACACTCTCAAATTCCGGCTGGAAGAATATATAACCAGTATTTTGGATTTGCCATATAGTCCCGTACTTACAGGCAATCTGTCCATGAGCGGAGAAGATGAGCCAAATAAACTGGTATTATCAGTTATAAATATAGAGCGTGAAACAGCAATGGGCATCACTGCTATGACTCATCAAAGTAATAATGAAAATGTTTCTATAAAAAAGTTTCCTCCCTGGCATCTGAATCTGAAAATATTGATATCTTCAGTTTTTGAAGATAAACTATATCTAGAATCATTAAAAATGTTTTCAATGGCCATCGGTTTTTTGCAATCAAACTCTTCTGTCAATTATTCAGACGGACGATATTTTACAGTTGAAATGGTTACACTTGATACGCAAGAATTAATGAATGTATGGAGTCTGTTCGGCGGACATTATTACCCCTCTATTGTTTGTAAAATACGCATACTGGAATTTGATGGAAATGAAATTTATGCATCTATGCGAAACATAACGGCTTCCGATGTAAAATAAATTTGTTTAATTGAATAATATTCATAATTATGGATACTTTTAAAATAATATTCCGAATTTCTTTAATGCATGACTTTTATAAGGATAGGAAGTGCCGTGGGATAGACATGAACTTAACTGATGAGACCAGACAGTTGTTTAACCGACGTGGCATTCTCTTCCGGGCAATTGGAATTGGGGAATGGGCTTTGATTTCGGTGAATGATCGGTCACCGGATATTTCGGATGAGCTGTCTTTGGTTTTGAAAGTGCGCGATCCTGATTTTTTCTATTATACAGAATCATCTGATGTATTAAAAAATATATCAAGGGGAAAAATAGTTATTCCATTCCAGTTTGCAGGAACAGATAATATGGTTCTGTATTTTCAAGCCTGTAAGGTTTATTGGGTTTATAAATTCATATCTAGGAGGAAGAATGAAGAGCGTAAGCTGGAAATAAAGAGTACGGATAAAAACTTCACGTTTAAGAAAGTGGAATTTATAGAAAAAGAAAATTCCTATTATTGCTGTTCGGAAACTAAAATCAGATTAAAAGAATCATATGATTTTCGTTTAAGTCTGACTGAGAATATTTCTCTAGGTGGCGACTTGCATACAACTGAAACAAAAGTACTGATCAGCGGAATGCCATTCCCGAAGCCGGGACGTATATATACAGATGATATACACTGTATACAAGAAATTATATACATATAACGAATTAAATTAGTAATCATATAAATCATTCTACCATGGGAACATACAAAACGCCAGGCGTTTATATTGTAGAGAAAAATGCATTTCCAAATTCGGTTGTAGAGGTTGAAACCGCGGTTCCGGCTTTTGTCGGATACACAGAGAAAGCAGATGACGGAAGTCAGTCATTATTGAATAAACCTTTTCGGATTTCATCTATGAGTGAATTCGAGGCTTATTTTGGAGGGGCAAATAACAACGTAAAGTATACTGTAACATCAAAAGAAGAAGCAAATGCATCAAAAGATGATTTGATCTTTAATAATGGTACTGATAAAAAATATTATACTGTTACTACCGATAATACATTATTCATGTTGTATTATTGTATGAAAATGTTCTTTGCGAACGGTGGTGGCCCTTGTTTTATTGTTTCTGTAGGAAATTATGCAAAGAAGGTGGAGGTAGAGACAATCACTGCCGGAATTGACCTCCTGAAAGAGGAGAGAGAGGCAACGATGTTATTGGTTCCGGATGCAATGGCATTGGATGCAAAGGAATATGCTAATATACAGACTGCTATGCTTAGCCATTGTGGAGAAATGCAGAACCGGGTTGCATTGTTGGATTTTAAATATGAAAAGGATGCTGATATAGTAACTTTTCGGGATGGTGTTGGTTCCAGCTATCTGTCGTATGGAGCGGCTTATCATCCCTGGCTCAATACTTCTGTTTTGTCAGAACGTGATGTAACAGACTCTTTTTTGTCAGATGGCAGTTTGGATGAAATACTGAGTGATAGTGGCATTTCTAGAGAGGACCTTGGTAACGATAAATCTGCCTGGCACAATATTCTGTATCAGAATAGTCTTTTATATAAAGCTGTTATTACTGAAATACGCAGACAATTAAATTTATTACCTCCTGCTGCTGCTATGGCAGGTATTTATACAGCAGTCGATAATGCCCGTGGCGTGTGGAAAGCACCAGCTAATATTTCTGTAAATAATGTGATATCCCTGTCTCACACAATAACGAATGATGATCAGGAACTACTGAATGTTCCCTTGAACGGTAAAAGTATCAATGCAATCCGTTTTTTTACAGGGGATGGCATAAAGGTTTGGGGAGCACGTACATTGGACGGAAACTCTTTGGATTGGCGATATATCAATGTACGTCGTACAATGATCTTTTTAGAAGAATCAGTAAGGAATGCAGCCCGTGCTTACGTATTTGAACCGAATGTTGCCTCGACTTGGTTGAATATGAAGGGGATGATTGAAAATTTCCTACGTGGAATATGGAAACGCGGAGGTTTGGCAGGGGCTAGTCCTGAAGATGCTTATAGCGTACATGTCGGTCTGGGTGATACAATGAGTGCTCAGGATATTTTGGATGGTATACTTAGAATAACAGTACTGGTAGCAATCAGTCATCCGGCTGAATTTATTGAAATAACATTCCAGCAACAAATGCAAAAATCATAAAACATTGAAGATATGGAAACAATGAAAACTCCCGGCGTATATATTGTGGAAAAAAACGCCTTTCCAAATTCGGTTGTTCCTGTTGCTACGGCTGTACCAGCCTTCATAGGACACACTCAAATAGCAATGAATGGGACCAAGTCTCTTCTGAATGTACCTTTCCGTATTACTTCAATGCTGGAATATAATAAGTATTTTGGAGGAGGACCTCAGCCAGAATACTCCTTATCTGTTGAAAATCAGGAGAATATCAAGGGCGCTGGGAAAAAGCTGGATGAGAAAGATGCTGAAATAGAAAGTGTTAATATCACTATAAACACCATACAAAATTTGCAGGAGGAGGCTAATAATCTAATTTCAGCACTTGAAGAGAAGAAACCTGAAGGTGAAACGACAGTCATAGCTGATAGGATTATAGCAACAGTAGTTATATTAGAAGATGATGTTAAAACACTTGAATATGACAATATACCTTCAGATGTGGCTAATATAAAGACTGTAGCAGATAATGTGAAAGAATTAATATCACAACCAGATGTAGCAAAATTAAAGGCCAATGATATTATAATAACCTCTAAGGATATACAGGTAAAAATCAATAATATAGTACCTAAGTTAAAAAATGAAAGAAAACAATTAGTAGAAGCAGTTAATACAGAAATAAAAAAACTTTATAGTGTTAGTGAGTCATTATGGAGCATCTCAGAAGCCCCAACAATACTCAATACATTATATTATAATATCGTTCTGTTTTTTGCTAATGGGGGCGGTGCCTGTTATATCGTATCGGTAGGAGATTATTCGGAAGCTTTCACCTCGGAAGATTGTGAAGCAGGTCTTACTCCTTTAACTAAAGAAATGGAGCCGACTATGTTGATTATTCCTGAAGCTGTAAACCTAAGTTTTGAAGAATGGAAAAAGACAATGGAGTATGCGTTAGGACATTGTGACACTATGAAGAACAGAGTAGCTATATTGGATATTTTTGAAGGATATAAGCCTCAGAATGATTCTTCAGGGGATGTTGTGAAAAATTTCCGTGAAAATATAGGATCCATATCTCTTGATTATGCAGCAGCTTATTATCCTTGGATAAATGCCTCTGTTGTAAGTGAGAGTGATATTGATACTTTTAATTTAACTACAGAAAGTGCAAAACTCTTACTTACCATTATGCAATACGAACTGGGGTACAAGAGTACAAAAAAAATAGAGCAAACAGATAATAAAGAAAATGCTACTGGTGTAGAAAAAGCTGATGAAGTTCTACTGGACTACAAACTGTTGAATACCCTTTTGCAAAGTAGTCCTTTCGGTGCTTTGGTAAGAAAAGAAATTTGTAAGAAAATAAATCGATTACCGGTTGCTGCTGCTATGGCTGGCATTTATACAAAAACGGACAATACCCGTGGCGTATGGAAAGCACCTGCCAATGTATCGATCAATAAGGCTGTATCCCCCACGGTAAATCTAACAAATAATGCTCAGGAAGACTTGAATGTCGATATATACGGACGAAGTATTAATGCGATCCGTTATTTTAAGGGAGAAGGTGTAAAAGTCTGGGGTGCTCGTACTCTGGATGGAAACTCCGGTGACTGGCGTTATATAAATGTACGCCGCACCATGATCTTTCTGGAAGAATCGATAAAGAATGCAGCCCGTGCTTACGTATTTGAGCCGAACGTAGCTTCGACCTGGTTGAATATGAAAGCTATGATTGAAAATTTCCTTTTGGGGGTATGGAAGCAGGGCGGACTGGCTGGGGCATCTCCTGAAGATGCTTATAGCGTACATGTCGGATTAGGTGATACTATGACACCGGAAGATATTCTGGAAGGCATACTCCGTATCACAGTCCTGGTAGCGATCAGTCACCCGGCTGAGTTTATAGAGATCACGTTCCAGCAACAAATGCAGAAATCGTAGTTTATAGTAACAATTAGTTTAACATTAAAAATAAAGTATTATGGCAGGAGAAAAACAAGATAACGTATGGCCGTTACCCGCGTTTTATTTTAAAGTAGAGATTGAAGACATAGGTGAAATTGCTTTTAAGGAAGTATCAGGTATGGATATGGAAGCACAAGTCATAGAGTACCGTCATGGCAACAGCCCGGTATTCTCTAACATTAAGATGCCTGGATTGAAGAAAACCAGCAATGTGAGTCTCAAAAAAGGCGTTTTCAAATCAGACAACAAGTTTTGGGATTGGTTCAATGAGATAAAAATGAATACGATCAAGCGTCGTTCAGTTACTATCAGCCTGTTGGACGAGACAGGTGCCCCTACGATGGTTTGGAAACTTATCAATGCTTTTCCAACCAAGGTAACGGGTGTAAGTCTGAAATCGGATGGAAATGAGGCTGCGATAGAAACGCTGGATTTGGCTCATGAAGGATTGACCATCGAAAACTCGTAAGTCATATAGGAGTTATGGGAGAACTGTCAGATTTCTTTCCGCCAGCTGTTTCTTTTTATTTCAGCGTGGCTTTTGTCATACCTTTTCGGGCATTGATAGAAATTCCGTTTATGGAAGTAGGAGGGTTGACAACTGAGATGACTACTGAAGAATTAAAGGAAGGTGGGGAAAATAGTTTTTCCTATCAACTTCCTGTAAGGATCAAACATGGGAATCTCATATTAAAGCGCCCGATAGAAAATATGTTGACAGATCTGCTGGAAGCCTGGTCAGCCAGTTCTCTTCACGGGGAACTGGTTACAAATGTTGTTCCGATAGATGTAACTATATCCTTGATAGATGCTTACAAGCTTCCTCATCGGATGTGGTACGTTACAAATGCTTATCCGGTAAAATGTGATAATAACCCGTTCGCATCCAATAAGAATGAGTTGGCTATGGAATCTTTGGAACTAGCTTATAATAAAATACTTAGAATAATCTGATTTATGGCAATAGTAATTAAAGAGATCATAGTACGTACAACAGTTGAAAAGGTCCGGACACGCGAGGAACTTCTTACGCAGGAATGGAAAGAGCAGTTGAAACGGGATATCCTGGAACAGCTTCGTTGGAATAATATTGGTAATAACAGTGGAAAAGGAAAAAGATAAAAGCATATGCAAGGTGGATTGGTAAAAATGTCTTTGACAGCTTACGGGGATGAATCCTTCACAAATAAGCTGGTATCTATAGATGTCCTTATAAATCCGGACAGCTACAAGATATCGAAAGACGTTAATTTGTCGGATAGCAAACAGCAAAAATCCTCAAACAATGCTCAACATTTTGAAAAATACGGAAAAGAAACTTTATCGTTTTCAATTGTTTTTGATGGTACAGGAGTTCTTCCGGGAACAAATAGTAGCACAGTAAAGGACTTGGTTAATGATTTGGATGTCGTTATATATAACTACAATGGCAATATTCAACGGCCGAATTTTGTGGTAATCAACTGGGGTGATTTACTATTTAAAGGCCAGTTGAGCAGTTATTCGCTTAATTATACATTATTTTCTCCGAATGGTGACCCGCTTCGCGTAAAGATCGACCTGTCATTTGTGAATACACTCAAGATAGATCGGGATCTTGTTAATTCAAATAGCAGGAAGCTATCAGAATTAATTAAAGCAAAAGAAGGAGACAATGTAACCAGTCTCTGTGACAAAAAATATTCTGATGCATTAGTAGCACCATTGGTAGCCAAATTAAATGAATTAAATAGCCTTCGGAAAGATATAGCAGGAACATTATTGAAATTACCAAAAATAATTTAGAGATGGAAAATTCGTTAATAGCAAACAGTGACAAGATTATTTCATATATAATAAAAACAAATGGAAAGGAAATTGATGAATCTTTTGGGCTTTCCTCATTACATGTCTGCCGGATTTTAAACCGGATAGGCAATGCAACATTGCAGTTTGATACAGGAGATAACGATTCGTTCTCTTTTCCTGAATGTGATGCCGATACTTTTAAGCCGGGCAATGATATAGAAATTGAAGCTGGTTATGATAATGAACCCAAACGCGTGATTTTTTCCGGTATGATAATAGGTATGAATGTCCAGATACAGGGGGGGATACGTCCCCAATTGGTAGTTGAGTGCCGTGATTCTATTTTCCTGGCAACTCAAGGGCGTAAAAACCAGTTATTTGAAAAGGTAAAAGATTCCGATATTATAGTACGGCTTGGCAAACAATACGGGCTATCTGTTTCTGTGAATCCGACTCAAATCGAGCATGAATCATTGGTTCAGTATTATTGCAGCGATTGGGATTTTATTCGTTCACGCGCAGAAGCTAACGGATTGGTTATTTGTATTCAGGGAAAGAAGATGATTGTAGAACGACCGAAGGTTAGTGCTTCTCCAGTATTGACAGTCACCAATGGCGTTAATCTGGTTAGTTTCAATGGTACACTTTCCTCTTCTGAGCAATATTCGAAAGTTGTAGCTAATACCTGGAAAATAGCCAGTCAAACAACTATCTCCGAAACGGCTTCGGCTCCTTCGGTTAATTCACAAGGCAATATACCCGTAAAATATTTACAGGATAAAGGAGGGGAAAGTCTATATTGCCAGACCGATGCTCCTATATCGAATAACGAATTGAAAACCTGGGCAGATGCAATGGCTATGAGAAATGCCATGTCCCGATTCCAGGGGGACTTCTCTTTTATAGGGAGTGCCGAAATTGAACCCGGGTCTGTTGTTTTGCTGGAAAATGTAGGAAAACGTTTCAATGGGAGTGTGTATGTCGGTGGTGTAGAACATACGATAGAAAAAGGCCAATGGATCACGCGTGTTCATATGGGGCTTATGCCGGAAAACGTAACAGACTTACCTGATGTTATAGCACCTCCAGGAGCCGGTTTGTTACCTGGTATTGAAGGGTTACATGTCGGAAAAGTGAAAGAAATAAGTAATGATCAGGAAAAGGAATTTCGTGTACGGGTCAATATACCTTTACTAGGGAAAGATATATGGGCACGTTTATGTACTCTGTATGCTACAAATACATCCGGAAGTTTCTTCTTCCCTGAAAAGGGAGATGAAGTTGTGATCGGTTACTTTAATAATGACCCCCGTTTCCCGGTTATTTTGGGAAGTATGTATAGCAGCAAACAAGCGGCTCCCTACCAACCTGAATCATCGAACGATTTAAAATCGATTGTTACACGTGCTCAATTAAAGCTTGAGTTCGACGAAAAGAAAAAAAGTATAAAACTGTATACTCCGGGAAAAAACAGCATCGAGATAAATGATGACGGAAAATGCATACGACTTTGTGATCAACATAAAAATGAGATCATAATGAATGATAGTGGTATCACATTGAATTCATCGAAAGATCTGATGATGAAAGCGAGGGGTAATATTGTTCTGGATGCAGGAATGAAAGCGGATATAAAAGCCAAATCAGATACTTCCATTGAAGGTCTCAATGTAAAGGCAGCAGCTAAGGTTAGCATTTCTGTTTCCGGCAATGCAAAAGCTGAGTTGTCTGCTTCAGGGCAGACGGTTGTTAAAGGCGCAATGGTAATGATAAATTAAAAAAGAAAGGAGTAAAATTATGCCACCGGCTGCAAGAATTACTGATATGCATACATGTCCAATGCAAACACCGGCATTTCCTTCACCTATACCTCATGTGGGAGGTCCGGTAACGGGGCCATGTGTACCAAATGTTTTAATAGGCAAAATGCCAGCCGCCGTCGTGGGGGATATGTGCGTTTGTGTGGGACCACCGGATACAATTATCAAAGGATCTGCTACCGTAATGATCGGTGGAAGACCAGCTGCTCGTATGGGAGATACTACTGCTCATGGAGGACAGATCGTTGTTGGGTGTCCAACAGTTATAATAGGAGGTTAAAAAAGATGGAAGATAAATCTTTTTTAGGAAGGGGCTGGAGTTTTCCTCCAGATTTCCAAAATGATAAAAGAACGACAAGAATGTCGGAGTATGAAGAAGATATCAGGCAGAGTTTGATTATTCTGTTCTCGACCCGGGTTGGAGAACGATTCAACAGAAATTATGGATGTAATCTGGCAGATTTTGTTTTTGAACAGATTACCAGTTCGGTTATAACCCGGATGAAGGATGAAATAGAACGAGCGATCCTGTTATTCGAACCCAGAATATCACTAAAAAAGGTAAACATCGACACATCCCGTGAGCCTGACGGAGTCCTGTTGATCGAACTGGATTACTTGATCAGACAAACCAATACGGATGCAAATTTTGTATATCCGTTTTATTTACAAAATAAGTAAGAAAGAATGGTTTTATATAACGGAAGAGATGGTTTAAGCAGACAGAAACGATCAGACGATGTAAAAGTCGTCTGTCCGTTTCGTATTCTGGAAGATGATTCTTTCAGTTTGCTTACCCGTGCTTTGGAAAATGCCTCCTTTATCCGTTATTTCAACTCGGAAAATACACCTAAAGGATACTGGAAAGCCTTGTATCTGAAACAGTCGATAGTCGTTCTTTCGGAGGTCAGGCAAATAGATACATCTCCCCTGGAACAAGAATTTGTTGAAGGGAATTGGGAATATCGTTCATTATTAGTGGAGAATTTACTTAATAAGATAGATGACTGGCGTAAAAGGTTATTATCGTCTGCCCCTTTTGAAAATAAAATATTGTTGGCAATCGATCTGGAAAACCAGATAACAGTAAATTTGAGTTCTGCTTTTTACTGGCTAAAGGATGTTCTTCCGGAAGAGAATGTTTTAGCTGGTTTAACATTTGATTGGGGGAGAAAAGACGTTGATCATTCTGATATTATTATCACACAGAATGAACTGCTTGACCTATTGTTTTATAAAATATTGGAGTCGCTACGATTTTTGCAGGAAAATGTAAATTTATATACGAAAGATATCGAAAGTAGCGGTCTGGTAGACCCTTCACTTGCTCTCATTCTTTCATTTGCAAGAAATTATAGCGGCATTGCCAGTCGTTTTAATAAGAGATGGGAAGAATTGTCTGGTTTTTATGTAGAAAAAATACTACAAATACGTCCTCGTGCTTTTATTCCTGATAATACCTGGTTGATACTCACACCGAATGAATTATCGGACCGGATATGTATTCCGGCACAAACTGGTTTTATAGCAGGAAAACAAACAGATGATATTCCTTTGATCTACCGAAATGAAAAGGAAAGCTATATCAGCCAAATAGCTCTTCATACTGTATTAGCCTATAGACAAGACAGATTACTTTTAAGAAAGGATCTTTCAAGCTATATAAATCCCGATGATCCTGCTCTTCTTAAACCTCAGAACTTGTTCCTCGATAATGATAAGCAGGCTATAGCGGTATCTATGGGAATGATGATTGAATCGCCCTTATTTCTTTTGTCGGAAGGAGAAAGATTTATCACTCTCTCATTTACGTTGACAAATGAAAGTCGGGAACTGTTCGACTCTACCTATGGAAAACCGAAATATCTGAACGATGCCTTTTGTCTAGAAATCAGTACACAGGAAGGTTGGACACCTATTCCTGAATATGAACTGATCTACCTATCAGATAACGGTTGTCTGAAGTTACATCTTCTGCTATCTGAGGATTTTCCAGCTACAGCAGTTTGCACAGATGCTTACGGAAAGGTTACGAATGCACCGGTATTACGACTGTTAATGAATCCGGATGCGGTCTTTTATCCGTATATTTGGGCTACTCAATGTCATATTTCCCGAATGAATATCCGGGTAGATGTTACCGGGATTTCAACACTGGATATACAGAACCTGGCTGGTCCCGTAAGTGCATCGAGTTCCTTTTATCCGTTCGGACCTATGCCTGAACGTGGAGCATGGATGATCTGGGGTAATGAAGAAATGGCTCAAAAGGACTTGATTTCAACCGAATTAACCTGCGAATGGTTGGAACTTCCGGCATCAAATAATGGCTATTCCGATATTTATAGTACATATACACCTCCTCTCGATAATAGTTCCTTTAAAGTACAAACAGCATTTTCGTCACACAATAAGTGGGTAGTACAAGAAGATGCCGACTTAACCGAATTGTTTTCATATAACTTCCCAAAAGGAAAAGTGAATAAAACAAGTACTTTCAGATGGACTGTAGAGAAAGGAACCTTTTCTGACGGACTTTTCAGACTTATATTGGCGGAACCGGAGATCGGATTCGGATATACTACTTACAGGCAAATGTTCAGTGATATCATGATCCGGAACAGTCATAAAAAAAAGGGTATTGTCATTCCTCCGCCAATGCCGATAGTTCCGCTTATGGATCAGGTTCGCGCGTCTTATACCGCCGAAGAAGAAATTTTATTTCAATCCGGGGCAAAAGGAGCATCCAGTACGCTGTATCATATTCATCCATTGATGGAAGACTGCCTGAAACAAATCGATACAGACGACGAGATCCTGTTGTTTGAAGGAATATCCAATAGTCGCAATCTGTTGTTTGCTATCAGTGGTGCCGTCGGAGAAACATTGATCCGGTTATTCATCAAAATTAAATCGTTAAAATTGTCGCTCAGTACTGTTCAACAACCTGAAGTCAGATGGTTGATCAAACGTAACAGATGGGATTGGGAGAAACTTTCTCCTCTGGCTCTTTTGGAAGATACGACCTCTGCATTCATGCAAACCGGTCAGATCGAGTTACAATTACCTGATCCGGTTTCGGAAGAGTGGTTGGATGAAGACGGACTCTTTTGGCTTTGCGCAGCTTTCAAAGATCCGAAGCCCGGAGCTAATCTAATAAATCCTATTATTTCCGGTTTTTATACAAATGCCGTTCAGGTGACACTGGATACAGAGCAGGAAGGATTCGATGTAGAAAAGTTACCCGGGTCAATACCGCCCGGAACCATTACAAAACCAGAAAAAGATATTATCGGTATCGATATGATCCGTCAGATCGAACGAGCTAAAGGAGGAAGACCGGAAGAAACCCGGGAAGAGATGATTGTTCGTATAGCCAACCGTATCAATCATCGTAACCGTGCTGTTTCTGCCCGGGATTATGAAGAAATGGCATTGGCACATTTTCCCGAAATCGGGAAAGCCTATTGCTGTCCTGGTAAATCATTACATGGCGGTCAACCGGTTGTGGAACTTACGGTTGTCCCCAATAGATATACGCCCGGTACTTATCCGCTGTGTGAAGGCATGCTATTGAAACAGGTGGAAAATTACCTGCAAAGCAAATCCAGTACATTTGTTAAGCTGAATGTGGATAACCCTTTCTACGAGGAGGTAACGGTGCGTTGCTGGATTGTACTTGCCGAAAGAGTGCCAATACCGTTGGGAGTCCTGGAAGACCAGGTGATACAACAAATAAATAACTGTATCGCTCCCTGGCAGGAAGCTACCGGATTGCCAGTTTTTAATTATGCATTTACATTGGATGATATGCATAATACGATAGGAGATAATCCTTATATTCAGTCGGTAGTCAAGCTTGTTGTTCTGCAACGTACCTTTATCGGAATGGAGCTGTATTATCTGAAAGATTATTATTCCGGAAAGACAGAAGGAGATGAGTTTATACAACCTACGATTCCCGGAAATATACTTTTCCCCGGTAAGGAACATTTGATAAGGACCACCGATTCTGATAAATGGGATAATCAGGCAGGTATTGGAGAATTAGAAATAAGTAATACATTTATAATACGCTGAAAAAATATGCCCAAGCAAGATAGAAAAACATTAAAGGAATACTTCAGACGGGGAAAAATGCCGGATGAAGGACAGTTTAATGATCTGATTGACTCAATGCTGAATCTGGTAGACGATGAGTATCCGGAACCTGTTCCGCCATTGCCTCCCATACCTCCTGTCCCTCCTGTTCCGACACCGGAGATCAGAATAGAGGTTCCGGCAAACGGCAAATGGCATACACTGACAAACTGGAGTCCTTCTTGTCGGGCTTATTCACTCACTGCAGGATGCGGAAGCCGTAAGTCTGACCGGTACGCATTGATACACGCAGTAGCTATGCATTGCATGGGAAATCATTTCCGTATTAACTATACACGTTCCTGGTATATGTTCTTTTTGAGTAAACTGAAACTCCGCTGGGCTTCCCGGGGAAATGCCTATGCTTTGCAAATACGTACCCGTAGCAATTATGGGGAAAATGTGAATATCTGCTGTAAGATCACCGAACTATGGGGTGAAGACGATATGACCTGGATCATTAAATAAAGAGAACTATGGAAGAAGTGATCCAATCTTTTAAACCCGAAGAGTCGTTGTACACCCTTCTGCAGGAAGAGTCGCTTGAATATGTACAAGGTATGTCCGGCAAAATATGGACGGACTATAACATACATGATCCTGGTGTGACAATTCTTGATTTGCTGAATTATGTTCTTTGGGATTTGGATTATCAGTTATCTTTCAATCTGGAGGATTACCTGACTCCGGAAAATAAGCATTTTGTTCCGAAAGTAAACGGGCTTTTCAGTCCACTGGAGGTTTTTCCTGTTTCCCCGGTTACACCGGATGATTACCGGAAACTGATTTTCGATTCATTCGACGATATCGAGAACGTAGAAGTTATTCCTTTCGAACCAACGGATGTAAAAACTTGCCGGGGAATGTATGACCTGAAAATTCAAATTTGTTTTTGGTCTGATAATAAGATACGGGAAAAGTATCTGAAACAAAAGATCCAATCATTGTTCCACCAGAACCGGAACCTTTGTGAGTCTCTGCACGAAATTTATTTTGTGAATTGGAATACGCTGACCATAACGGGAACGATAGAGATAGAGGCGGAAGTCGATCCGTCGCTGATACTTTCCCGGATTTATACGGAAGCTGCAGATATGTTTACCGGAGGGATCCGTTACCGTAATCTGCAAAGTTTGTTACAGAACGGAACCTCTCTGGATGAAATACTGGAAGGCCCCAGACTTCACTACCTGACTGTCGATGACGATTCCTTGACTGATTCGATTCAAATTTCCGTTTATTCTCAATTATATAACCGTATCAAAGAAATTGCAGGAGTAAAATCAATCCGTTCTCTTGATTTACCGGAATTAGATGGGGCAGGAATAATGAACAACATCGCTGTCCGATTCCCTAAAAAGAAAGCGGAAGTACTGATCCGTCTGGTATGTGCAGGACAAGAGATCAGTTTCAATTTTGAGAAGGTATCTCGTCAATTGTACCTGTATAAGATGAATCTTTATGGCGACCAACACCGGACAAGCAATCTTGATTTTTATAAGTCACCTGCTGGTTCTTTTCGGGATATTTATACTCTTTACAGCGTACAAAATGAGTTTCCGCATTGTTATGGCATCAATAAGTGGGGAGTTGCTCCAGATAAGAGTGATTTACGAAAAGCACAAGCCCGGCAGTTGAAAGCTTATATGCTTATTTTCGATCTTCTTGTTGCCAAAGGATTAAATGAAGTAGAAAATATACGGCAATGGATGCAGCTTACTTCCGAACTACCGACAGATCGGATACCGGTTCTTAGCAATGATCCGCTTTTGAAGTGGGAAGAATTGACAGATGATATCAAACGGGAGGAAACCGAAAAAGGGAGGTCCCATACCCTGAAATATGAAAAACGGAAGTGGCTGGATGTGATCGACAAGATCTATGGGGAACAAAGTAATCCTACTTTCCTGGATAACTTGAATATCTACGAAGATACGGAGGAAGAAATAACAGCTCGCCGGACAAAATTCTTGTCTTTAGTACCTGAATGGGGATACGGACGTTTTAAAGGCATCAACATTTATGATACGACCAATTCAGGAAGGTCGGGATTAGACCTGTATATTACAACACTGCTCGGGTTTGCCGGAGCAAACGGACACCCGATAGCAAATCTCTTGCCTTGTTACAATTTGAGTATGCTGGGTGATTCCGCCTTTTTCAGTAAACTTGGATGGCTATTGGATTACCGTTTGGTGACACAGAACCGAAAAGATATCCTAGAGGAGAAACGTTTGTGTGACGTGCCTCTAAGAAAACGAGAATGGACTGACGACAAATATGAATGGCTGCGGTTACAGTTCCCTTTGCTTCAGCATGGATTTATTTTTGAATCTTTTCTGCAAAAAGGATTTCAAATAGACAATTATAAGATATTGACGCTCCCGCTGAATGATAGCGGCTCAGTATTTTATTTACTTTTATTCCGTTATGGGATCGGAAAGAACTGGAGTTCACTGGGACGTTTTTCTTCAAAGGAGGAAGCTATACATGCAGCGAATTGCCTCTGTAGTTTTCTTCTGATGTTAAACAGGAGGAGCGAAACGATGTATGTAGTCGAACACTTGCTTTTAGCTCCCATCAATCAGGAAACCGAATTGGAAGAATCAGAAGAAGAGGAGGAAGAATACGATGAAGGAGAAAGTAATGATCAGGCGGTGTTTTCGAAGAAACAGCAGTTACTCTTGGATTTTTCCATGACCATTGTTCTGAATGGGACAACAGCCCGCACTGCTAATCCTTTATTCAGGAAACAAACAGAACAGCTTATTCTTGAAAAGGCTCCGGTCCATCTGGATATAGGTATTTACTGGCTTTCTTTCTGGGATATGACTGTTTTCGAGAAATTATACTATTCATGGCGGGATGCGCTGACATCGTCTATTGCAGGTGAAGTGAACAAAAAATCAGGAGAGCTAGCTGCTTTCCTATTAAAAATAAAGGAAAAATATGATCGCGATAGGTAAGGTAACATTTGATTTTAATATGGAAGATGAATCCTATGCACGTCAGTTATATGGACGATGGGATACTTTTTCCCGTACCTCTTTCGAACAGGTGGTAGATGATGTTTTATCACGGTTCGATTCTTCAGATGAAACGATTGAAATAGAATCGCTTTCATTGGATCTAGGTGTGATCCCTGAAGATGAGTTCGATGATAAGTTTCCCAAAATACTGGCAGAGAAACTAAATGAAACTTTCTCAGACTTTCTTAGGAATCCGGAAAGCCATTCGCAACAAATACGAATTATCCCTGTTTCTAAAAGCCGAATCGAATTATTAGCTTGCTATTTGCAATATGGTTTTTTCCCCTGGTTGGCAAATACGGAAAACCTGAATTTGGAAACGTTACTTTTAGAAGCAATGCAAATGGATAATGATGCCTTAAGGCAGTTGATCCATACGCTGGGAGATAATGTAAAAGTTCGAACACGCCTGATCTGGCAGTTATCGGACAAAATGCTGGAATCGATCGTTGTATTGATAGAACCAAGTGAAAGTGGGTTTATTAACACCTACACGCATGTTCTGGTTGCTTTATACCCCTATACCGGCCATCCGGAGATAAGCCGCCTGAACTTTCGTGATGTAGTCCATAATCTGGTTTTTGCTTATCTGCTTTATCCCAACAGAGGTTATTTCATGCGTAAACAATTCGTCTGGCAGACTATCTATGGGTTAGCCCAACGTTATAATATACAGGTGCTTTCGTTAATAGATATACTTACTAGTCAGGTACAAACATTATCTGAAGGTAAAACATTGTTACCTGGTTTGTTCCTGATACTAAATGAGCTTCGGACGGAAATGAAGTTGGACGGAGGACCACACCTGGATATAAAGAACGGTGACATCAATACGATAAATACTAACAAACAGACAGTTCAGGGTACGGTATCGGATAGCCATAAAGATGATGCTCTGTCAACTTCAACAAATAATCAACTTATTAACAATTTAAAAAACACGGAAATGGAAAATTTTAATGAAAAGACTTTTGAGGTTCAAAATGCAGGTTTGGTTTTAATATCACCTTATTTGCCTATACTTTTTTATCGACTAGGATATTTGGCAGAAGATCGAAGATCATTTGTTAATAAAGAAAAACAGATACGAGCCATATTTTTATTACAATATATGACTTCGGAAAAGCCTGATTACAATGAAGCATCTTTGTTATTGAACAGAGTTCTTGTAAATTATCCCATATCAGAACCACTTCCTCGTAATGTGGAATTAACACAGGCAGAAACTGATATGGCTGATCAAATGTTAACTGCGATTAAGACGAATTGGGATAAAATGAGAAATACATCCGTTAGAGGATTTCAGGATGCATTTCTGAAACGAAAAGGGAAGTTGGAAGAAAGTGAGGATCGCTGGATGCTAAAAGTGGAAGAGCGAGCCTATGATATTTTGCTAGATTCAGTTCCCTGGTCATTTAAGATGTTCAGGTATCCTTTTCAGGAAAAAACAATGCTGGTCGAATGGAGATAAATCCTGAGTTAAGTATGAAAGTAGAAAAAATAGAACACCCTCGGAGCACATCTCATGTGCTTCGGGCTGAAGCTGTACAAAGCGCCCAGATGAAAGATAACCGGGAATCGGTTTTGATACAGGCTAAACTGATGGATGCCATTCAACGTCAGGAAGAAGACGAAGAAGAACTGATCCAGGGGAAATTTGAAAACAAAACAGGAATCCCGGATGATGTAAAACAACGCATGGAAGATTCATTCGGGACTGATTTCTCATCTGTCAGGGTTCATCCGGAATCCTCCAAAGCTCCGGAAGTCGGGGCTTTGGCTTACACACAAGGCACTGATATCCATTTTGCTCCCGGTCAATTTAAACCAGAGACATCAACCGGCCAACAGTTGCTGGGCCATGAACTGACTCATGTTATTCAACAGTCCGAGGGACGGGTACAACCTACTACGGAAATAGGAGGGATGGCCGTCAATGACGATATCTCATTAGAAAATGAAGCTGATCTTTTAGGGGCGAAAGCTAGTATGTAAATCAAAAACCTGTAAAAGATGGAGCAATATATCGAATGGTTCCGCCAGGTACTGGATGTTAGTATCCGGCTTTATTTCCGTCAGGAATGTCCTGTCTCATCGATTTATGAGATCAGATGTCCCGACGGAGGTAAGCTGGAGAAAACACTGGGTATCGACAGCGGACCTCTTTCGTTCGATGAACAAGTGGTTATTATGCTTGCTCTGATTCCTCATTTGTGCCCACAGGCACTTGATATCCTGTTCGTGAACAATAAAAACTTCGATCGCCCTTATACGGAATTCGGAGGGTGGAAAGGTTTGTCTCATGGGGGATTCCTTCCTACCGGCGAAACAGCGGCTTTTATCCTGGCGGGAGAAAACTTCGAAAAGAGAAAAGATGTCTGTAAACTTTTCGATCCTGAACATCGTTTCCGTACTGCCAATATACTCCGGCTGGATGAACAGGGGAAAGGCGAACCGTTCCTGAGTGGCAAACTGGAAGTTTCGGAAGAGGCATTAAGCCGTATATTACAGGAGAAAGATTTTAAACCGGATTATAGTCCGGGATTTCCGGCAAAAAGGATTACAACACAACTGAACTGGGATGATGTGGTTCTCGATTATAATGTAAAGGTAGAGATAGAAGAGATCAACAACTGGATCAGGTGGGAATCGACAATTATGGATGAATGGCAGTTGGGACGTTTTCTGAAGGCAGGTTATCGTTCTCTTTTCTACGGTCCGCCGGGGACAGGTAAAACACTAACGGCTACATTGATCGGTAAACACAACCAGATGGATGTATACCGTATCGATCTCTCCATGATCGTTTCTAAATATATCGGTGAAACAGAGAAAAACCTGGCGTATGTATTCGATCTTGCTGAGAACAGGAACTGGATTCTCTTTTTTGATGAAGCAGATGCCCTTTTCGGTAAACGCACATCGACCAATACCTCCAACGATCGTCATGCTAATCAGGAAGTAGCTTATCTGCTCCAACGCATTGAAGATTTTCCGGGAATTGTGATCCTGGCAACCAATCTGCGTTCAAATATAGATGAAGCCTTCTCGCGTCGTTTTCAGTCGGTTGTTTACTTCCCGATGCCAAGAGAAGAATTACGCATTGAATTATGGAAAAAGATGTTGAGACAGGAATGGTTAGAGGAGAAATTCGATAAAACAGATGCGTTGATCAGGCAATGTGCGGGATATGAGCTATCGGGAGGTTCCATCTCCAACGTAATACGTCGTTGTGCCTTACGTCTGTTGGCAGAAAACAGAACCAAATTGACTAAACCTATATTAATAGAATCCATACAGAAGGAACTATATAAAGAAGGACGCATTCTTTAAATATACAAAAAGGCAGTGCTGAAAATCTCAACACTGCCTCATTCTTCTGGCAGATCAACTCCGCCACCTCATAATAAATAGATCCGTTTTATTTCAGATTTAATACACTTCTTTCTTCGCCTATTCCTGATTTATTGGCTGGTGTCGACTTGCGTGTGCAATAATCAAATTCTGCCGATTTATCTCCGCTGAACGATTTCCATTTCAATTTCAGTTTAACGGTTTTGCCTTGTGTATCAGGCAGGCCATCCAATTTGAATGCAACCAATCCGTCGCCTTCTGCTCCATATATATCTCCGTAAGCATTGTGGCGGAATTCCACTTCATAAGGATTAGCAGGGTCCTGGCTTACTAATAAGTTTACGAAATGTGCTTTGCTGCGATCTCCCCATAATGTTCTGAAACGAAGTGTCAGATAACCATCTTCGGCAATTGTCACCCAGTCTTTAACCATTTCGACAGGGTCGCTGCCATATACGGAATCGTTATCAACTCCCAGATCCGGAGCTATTTGCTTTGTCAGAATACTGTCGATCCAGTTAATATGAACAGCTTTACTGTATCCTTCGCTAGGCTCGTTTACTTCACTGAAATTAACCAGTGCTCTAACTTCTTTATCTCCAAAAGGAGAGGAGGTGATGTTTGCTGGCAACAAGGTAGTAGAATCATCCAATTGCAGGAAAAATGAATTGTCACTAACCGGCTTCACCGTCACAAGTGCGTTCGGGATCAAATACCCATAATGATAATCATCATTATCATCCAAACATGACTGAAAAGTCAAAGAAGTAAACAGAACACTTGTGGCCATTAAAAATAATTTCAACGTCTTCATAGCTTAATATCACTAAATTATTAATTGTTTATATCAGAGAAGATGAACAAGTGCTTGAAAATGCTGCAAAGCAGGTTGATAAAATATATTAATAAATATCTCGAACGTATGCTGAACGACGGAAATAAAGAAGAAAATAAATAATCAAAAAAAAATCGGGAAGATGATAGGGGTATTTTCTTTTTTTCTGTCTTAGGTATGAAGTTGAATTTAAAAAGGAAAAAAATGGAAACAGCAGAAAGAGAAAATCAAGCGCCCATGTTGTGGTACTGGAGTGTTCCTGAAAATGGTATGGATATGGAAGATTGCGAAAAGATAGCTAAGGAAAATCTGGCTAATCGACAGAGCAACAGATATAAGGAGATGTATATCGCGTTTATTTAGGCGACCAGATACAACGTAAAAAGGCATGTAGCGTATCAAATAAGATACATACATGCCTTTTTTAGTATTTATTAGTACATAGTCGCAAAACATATATAATTGACGTCTTGTTATAATATCGAATAAAATATAGTTCTCATATGAGAATAGTTTTTTATACTGACTGAAAACAAGCAGAAAAAAATAACAAAAATTATTCCATACTCAGAACTAAATAAACCTTATCATTGTTATAATGATACACAGAGCTTAAAAGTAAGATTCTGTAATAATTATGTTAGTAGTATTTGTTTTTTCATATAAGTAGAGTTTGTTATTTGTTTGGTCCGTATGTAACTGTGAAGTTATATACGGATTTTTTATTGGTTCTACTTTGATTTGTCTTTTTATTACTATTTTTTTATAATCACCATTATGTTTAATAGAGGTTGTGGAACTCTCTAACTCTTGCCTATTTATCTGGATTTAACAGGCTCAATAATTTTTTTCAACATTTATTATCTAAAGAATGTTTTATATGAAATAAGTGTTTTATCTTCGCACCGCGATGAAAAAAATATTGCTGATATTATTATTCCTGTTTCTGCTGTTACTGAATATGCAGGTCAAAATTGAAGATGAAAAAGTTTTGTCTCCGGATGAAACTACTTTTATCTGCAACAAGAAACTGCCGCTACAGGACGAACTGAAGAATTTTGATTTGAATCAGTACCATAATACAGCTTATTGTCCTACCAGTCGTATTCAGGTTTTATCTACCAGATGTGAACGTCCGTTCAAAGTAACTACAAAATTTCTGGAATTCTTTTTATTGAAAGAGCAAAATACGCTGAATAGAGTTTTCGAATCTTATTTAACAACACAATCTATAAAATTTTCCACTCTTCGTATGCGATCTGCCCATTGGGTCTACGTATTACGGAAAATTATTATTTAGTTTACTATTTCTTGTTTTTTTTATTTTATTTGTCTGTACTGGATTACTGTCAGACAAAGGTTAACTATGCACTTTAAAGTGTATTATATCAGGATTTTAAATTAAATAATTATGTTAAGTCTATTACTTTCTACCCTGGAAATGATGGCCCTGACCTTCATCATAGGTTTTATTGTAGCCGGTGTGATCAAGATTATTGCAGCCTGGGCTGACTCTTTGGAGTTTCATCATTCTAACAGTGATGAAATGGTACAATTCAGTAAGCTGAATAAATTACGTGCCAAAATCGGTGATATCTTAGGATTGGATGTGGTGAATGAAAATGAAGAAGATCCGGTGGATGATGAACGTGAAGAGTTCCGCCGTGGTGTAAACAGTGACCTTCTCCATATAAAACCTTCCGGATATTATCATGGTGTTAGTCATGGTGCTTCTCATTTGGACCTGATGGATTATTATTATCCGCAGGATACTCGTATTATGTATCTGAAGAAAAAGGAACAGATGATAAGAAAAAACAATACAAACAATAAGGAAAATCCTTCTACCGAAAAATAATAAGATATGGAAAATGTTGATTTTTTAAGCTTGTTTCAAGGATTTGGAACAATGGTTGCCGGTGGATGGATACTGGCTATAGCACGTGTTTTTTTGATTTCCCTTGGTGCCCTGCTTGTTTATCTGGGCTGGAAAGGTGTTCTGGAACCAATGGTAATGATTCCTATGGGTTTAGGGATGGTTGCAATCAATTGTGGTACACTGATCATGCCGGAAGGTGGTCTGGGAAATCTTTTTCTGGATCCGATGCTATCTGATACGGATCAATTAATGAATACTATGCAGATTGATTTTCTTCAACCTGTTTATACACTGACGTTCAGTAACGGTTTGATCGCCTGCTTTGTGTTTATGGGGATCGGTACTCTACTGGATGTAGGTTTTCTACTTCAAAAACCGTTTGCTAGTCTTTTCCTTGCACTTTGTGCCGAACTGGGAACTTTTCTGACTGTTCCCATTGCAAGTGCATTCGGTTTATCTTTAAAAGAAAGTGCTTCTGTCGCTATGGTCGGTGGTGCTGACGGTCCGATGGTGTTATTTACCTCATTGATCCTGGCAAAACATTTGTTTGTACCAATCACGGTAGTTGCCTACTTATATTTGGGACTTACCTACGGAGGTTATCCGTATCTGGTAAAACTATTGATTCCACAACGTTTGCGTGCAATTAAAATGACGACTACGAAACCTCCCAAGAACTATGATGCAAAGGTTAAGCTGGCTTTTTCAGTTATTTTATGTGCTGTCCTGTGCTTTTTGTTCCCGGTGGCCTCTCCCCTTTTCTTCTCCTTATTCCTGGGTGTTGCCGTACGTGAATCGGGTATGAAACATATTTATGACTTTGTTAGCGGACCTTTATTGTATGGTTCGACATTCATGTTGGGGTTGTTGTTAGGTGTATTATGCGACGCGAAGTTATTGCTCGATCCTAAAATTCTGAAATTACTGGTGTTAGGTGTCACAGCATTACTTCTTTCCGGTATCGGAGGTATAATCGGAGGATATATAATGTATTTCATTAAACGTGGTAACTATAATCCGGTGATCGGTATTGCTGCAGTAAGTTGTGTTCCTACAACGGCTAAAGTGGCACAAAAGCTGGTCAGTAAAGAAAATCCGGATTCGTTTATCCTGGGTGACGCCTTGGGAGCGAATATTTCAGGTGTTATTACATCTGCGATTATTACAGGTATTTATATAACAATTATTCCTTACTTGTAATTCATCAGTAGAATTAGAGATAAAAAATAGCCGTTCCGTAAATGGGACGGCTATTTTTATAACTTTGTACGGCGTAAAAACATTCTTGTTATGAACAAATATCTAATACATTTTCTGATACTTTTTCTGAGTCTCTCTTCAGGCATTTTGCCCAAAAGAAAATATCTATTCTTGGTGATTCCTATTCTACCTTTTATGGGTATGTTATCCCTGCCGGTAATGCGTGTTGGTATGGTGTTCGTTTGTAACCCGTATGGACAGTTTAGGTAATCCTGATATCATTTTTATCTTTGGTGGTACCAATGATAGTTGGGCTGGCTCCCCTATCGGCCATTTTCAATATGAAAACTGGACAAAAGCCGATCTTTATAATTTCCGTCCGGCTTTCTGTTATTTATTGGACCATATTACCCGATCTTATCCGAATGCCCGGGTTTATAATCTGATGAATACAGAGCTTTCTGAAGATATTACAAACAGTATAAATGAGATATGCTCTCATTATGGAATAACCAATATCCGTCTTCGCGATATCGATAAACAATGGGGACATCCTTCTGTAAAAGGAATGAAAAGTATCAGTGAACAGGTTTGGACTGTCGTTTCACAATAAGTATACAGAGAAATAAATACCGGAGAGACATATAGACAAAAAAATAGCCATCTCAATCGAGACGGCTATTTTTGTATGTAATGAGATGATTATTATTTGTTCATTTCTGCTTCGATAGCTTCCAGTTCCGGACCCATGTTCAGATTATAATAGATACCTCTTAACGCAACCATATATTCTGATTCAGTCGGTTTCATTTCGTGAGCTTTCTGGAAATAAGGAAGAGCCTGTTTGAAAAGATCTTTAGCAACAGCTAATTCTTCCTGATATTTCTTGCTATCATTGATCATGTTAGCTTCACCTTGTTTGTTCACACCCTGGTTGTAGTAGATACGTCCCAGACCTGACATTGAATCGATGTTTTCCGGATTAAGTTCCAATGCTTTCTTGAATGCTGCTTCTGCTTTTGCATAATCCTTGAAACCTGTTTCATAAACGATACCCTGAACATGATAAAGTTGTGAGTTGTTCGGATCTTTAGCGATAGCTGTTGACAGGTTTTCGATAGCCTTTTCATTCTGACCTGAACGAATATAAGTATCGATCAAGCTCATCAGATAGAAATCTTCATTCGGGAATTTTGACAAACCTTCTTCCAGAGTATTTAAGTAGCTTACAGAATCTCCAGCCTGCTGAAATTCGTAAGCCAGATACTGATAAACATCATTCTGTCTGAAATCTGTGTCTTTAGCACGAGTCAAAGCCTTGATAGCTGTAGGAGAATCACCTAGCTGAGTAGCAGCAACAGCAGCATAGAACTGAACTGTCATGAAAGTAGAGTCTTTTTCTGCAGTCTGAGTTCCTTCAAACATCGGCAATTCAGAGATTTCCAGATATTGATTGAAGAAATCATAAGCTTTCTTGTAATCTTTCTGGTCGAAATAGTAAGCACCACCGTTGAAATAATATACATGGTCAGCACTCAGAATGCTCTTGATGTCTTTTGTATATTTAGGTTTGATCTTACCTTTTTCGTTAGGCAGTTGATCCAGTTCGTAAGCCTTCTTGAAATAAGGAAGGATAGCGATCAATGCATCATACATAACCGGTTCGTTCGGTTGTTGTCCCAGGATCTGTTTTGTTCTTTCAGAACTAAACTGCTGATCTTCGATAAAACCTGCTACATACCATGCCTGAGCATCGTCTTTTGTTTCAGGATTTTCCAAAGCTCCCTTGATCAAGGTTCTAGCTTCTGTAAAATCAGGAGTTGCCCCTTTTGCTATACCTTGCGCCTCCTTAACGGCTTTCTTCTGAGCGAAAGAGGCTGATGATGCTGCAACACATAATGCAACTGTTAACAATAATCGTTTCATTGTGATAGTAATTTGAGATTAATATTTCTATTTGTTTAAATTATTCATTTGTTGTCTCTTCAGTATCATTTGCGATATCTTCAGATCCTCCAAACCCGGTTAATTCTTCATTATTTTCATTCTGAGCATCCAGTTCAGCGTTTTCTTCATCCACCTCCTGCTCTTCCGGTTCGGACAGTACCTTACATACCGAGGCTATCTCATCGTTACGTTTACCCAAGTTGATCAGGCGTACACCTTGTGTTGCACGTCCGATAACGTTCAAGTCGGTCACTTTCATACGAATAGCGATACCAGACTTGTTGATGATCATGATATCATTTTCTACTGTAACATTTTTGATGGCAACAAGTTTACCTGTTTTTTCTGTAATGTTGAGTGTCTTAACACCTTTACCGCCACGGTTTGTCATACGGTAATCTTCCACAACCGAACGTTTTCCGTAACCCTGTTCGGAAACGACCAGTACGGTATCGGCTTCCTTGTCCTTGATACATACCATTCCGACTACTTCATCGGAAGGATCGTCATCGAGTGTCATACCTCTTACCCCGGATGCTGTACGTCCCATAACACGAACGGCGCTTTCATGGAAACGGATAGCACGTCCGTTACGGTTTGCGATCAGCACTTCGTTATTGCCATTTGTCATACAAACTTCGATCAGACCGTCGTCTTCACGCAATGTGATGGCATTTACGCCATTCTGACGCGGCCGTGAATATGCTTCAAGCAATGTTTTCTTGATGACACCTTTCTTGGTACAGAACAACAGATAATGTGAATTGATAAATTCGGTATCGGTTGTCAGTTTCTTTACACGGATGAATGCGTTTACTTTATCATCCGGTTCGATATTCAATAAATTCTGGATTGCTCTACCCTTTGCGTTCTTGGCGCCTTCCGGGATTTCATAAACTTTCAGCCAGTAGCACTTACCTTTTGCCGTAAAGATCAGCAAGGTTGCATGCATAGAAGCCGGATAGATATATTCAACGAAGTCTTCGTCACGTGTTACCGATCCTTTCGCTCCTACTCCGCCACGTCCCTGGGCACGGAATTCACTCAGCGGTGTACGCTTGATATATCCCATGTGAGAAATGGTGATGATCATTTCGTCATCAGCGTAGAAATCTTCAGGATTCAGTTCTTCCGAAGCATATACGATATCTGTTTTACGTTCATCGCCGAATTTTTCTTTTACCTCTTCCAGTTCTCCCTTGATAACGTCCATACGAACATCTTCATTTTCAAGAATTTCTTTCAAACGGGCGATTAACTTTTCAATTTCTTCGTATTCTGCACGAAGTTTATCCTGTTCCAGTCCGGTCAACTGGCGAAGTCTCATTTCAACGATGGCACGTGACTGAACATCAGACAGTGAGAAACGCTCCATCAAACGTTCGATAGCCTCATTCGGACTTTTGGATGATTTGATGATAGCGATTACTTCATCGATATTGTCAGAAGCAATGATCAAACCTTCCAGGATATGTGCTCTTTCTTCTGCTTTCTTCAGTTCGAAGCGAGTACGACGGATAACAACTTCATGGCGGTGTTCGATAAAAGCCTTGATCATATCCTTCAGGTTCAACTGTCTCGGACGACCGTTGACCAGGGCGATATTGTTTACACTGAAAGAAGATTGCAGTGCGGTCAGCTTATACAATTTATTCAGTACGACACCTGAGTTGGCATCACGTTTCACATCGACAACGATGCGCATACCATTACGGTCGGACTCATCGTTTACGTTGGAAATACCTTCAATACGTTTGTCATTTACCAGATCAGCTATATACTTGATCAATTCTGCCTTATTAACAAGGTAAGGAATTTCGGTAATAACAATCTTTTCGTGATTGTTTTCAACTTCAATCTCTGCTTTACCACGAAGGATAATACGTCCTCTACCGGTCTCGAAAGCCTCTTTTACACCGGCATATCCGTAGATCGTTGCACCGGTCGGGAAGTCAGGAGCCTTGATATATTGCATCAGTCCTTCTATGTCGATGTCTCCGCGAGCGTCGATATAGGCAATACATCCGTTGAGCACTTCGGTCAAATTGTGTGTCGGCATATTTGTAGCCATACCAACAGCAATACCCGAACCTCCATTTACCAGCAGGTTAGGAATACGAGTCGGCAACACAGTCGGTTCTTTCAGCGTATCGTCAAAGTTCAACTGAAAATCTACTGTATCCTTATCGATATCCCGGAGCATTTCCTCGGCAAGTTTACTTAATCTTGCCTCTGTGTAACGCATAGCGGCAGGACTGTCACCGTCCACAGAACCGAAGTTACCTTGTCCATCGACCAATGTATAACGCATAGACCATGTCTGTGCCATACGAACCATTGCGAAATAGACGGACGAGTCACCATGTGGATGATATTTACCTAAAACTTCACCAACAATTCTCGCAGATTTTTTATAAGGTTTGTCGGATGTATTTCCCAATTCATTCATTCCAAACAAAATACGACGATGAACCGGTTTAAAACCATCCCTAACATCCGGAAGGGCACGTGAAACGATAACAGACATTGAATAGTCAATGTATGCCGATTTCATTTCCTCCTCGATGTTAATCTTAATAATTCTGTCTTGATCAACCATTTAGTTTTATATTAATTACACTCAATATCTCATCTTTTAAAAAGTGCACTAAGGTAACGCTTTTCCCCTTATCACGAAAGTTTTTGCACTGAAATTTTATTATTCAGAAATATTGGGGGTTTCTTAAGGAATAATGGCATGAAATTTGTTAGATATATATGGAGAGTTTATTAATTTTGCATTCACAGTACATTATTATAATAGATAAGGATTCATATAATATGAAAAATAATTATTCGAAAAGGCTTATTGACGTTATAGAATATAGCCGCGAAGAGGCCGCCAGGCTTCAGAACAGCTATATCGGGCCGGAACACTTAATGCTTGGTATCATCCGCGACGGTGAAGGCAAAGCCATGCAATTGCTGCATGATTTGCATGCCGACGTATCAGATATAAAGAAAAGGATTGAGCAGGAAATCAAAAATACATTTGAAACCGAAGAGTCCGAACTACACGATATAGCTATCAGTAAGACAACAGAGCGTGTGTTACGAATGAGTATGTTAGAATCACGTTTGTTTAAAACAGACGAGACAGGGACGGAACATCTGTTGCTGGCTATTTTGAAGGAAGAGTTCAATGTAGCCGCAAAAGCATTGGGTGAAGCCGGGATAAATTACCGTAACGTATATAACAGTCTGATAGGCGAAACAAGTATGGACCGTATGGAAGAACTGGAAGAGATCGATGAGATCAGCGACGGTTATACAGATGACGAGGACGATGACGACGAGGATTTCTCTTCCCGTAAAGAAGCTCCCCGCTCCTCTTCCGGAGCCGGTGCTGCACAGCCGAAATCGCCGAACGATACACCTGTACTGGATAACTTTGGTACGGATATGACACGTGCCGCAGCCGAGAATCGTCTCGATCCTATCGTCGGCCGTGAAAAAGAAATTGAACGTCTGGCACAGATATTGAGCCGCCGTAAGAAGAACAATCCGGTGCTGATCGGTGAACCGGGGGTTGGTAAATCTGCTATCGTAGAAGGACTTGCTCTGCGTATCATCCAGCGTAAGGTATCTCGGGTGTTGTTCGACAAGCGTGTGATCAGCCTGGATATGGCCTCTATCGTAGCCGGAACAAAATACCGCGGACAGTTCGAAGAACGTATCAAAGCGATACTGAACGAACTTTCAAAGAACCCGAATATCATCCTGTTTATCGATGAGATCCATACGATCGTAGGTGCAGGGTCGGCTTCCGGCTCTATGGACGCTGCCAATATGCTGAAACCGGCTTTGGCACGTGGTGAAATCCAATGTATCGGTGCAACGACTTTGGATGAGTATCGTAAGAACATCGAGAAAGACGGTGCTTTGGAACGTCGTTTCCAAAAGGTGATTGTCGATCCGACTACTGCCGAAGAAACATTGCAGATATTGAAAAATATCAAACCTCGTTACGAAGAACATCACAATGTGATTTATACCGACGAAGCACTGGAAGCTTGCGTTAAGCTGACAGAACGGTATATCAGTGACCGTAATTTCCCGGATAAGGCGATCGATGCCCTGGACGAGGCCGGTTCCCGCGTACATATATCTAATATTACAGTTCCGAAAAGTATCGAAGAACTGGAAGCGAAGATAGAAGATACGAAAACCGAAAAACTGGCAGCCGTGAAGTCGCAAAACTTCGAACTGGCAGCAAGTTTCCGTGATAAAGAACGTCAGTACTTGTTGCAGTTGGAGGCCGCAAAATCCAAATGGGAACAGGAATTGCAGGAGCACCGCGAAACGGTGGATGAAGACAAAGTTGCCGAAGTTGTAGCCATGATGTCAGGCGTTCCCGTTCAGCGTATTGCTAAAGCAGAGAACCTGAAACTGCTGGAAATGGCAGAGAACCTGAAAAAGCAGGTAGTCGGTCAGGATGATGCTGTCCAGAAGATCGTAAAAGCGATCCAGCGTAACCGTGTCGGTCTGAAAGATCCGAACAAGCCGATCGGAACCTTTATGTTTTTAGGTCCGACAGGTGTGGGTAAAACTCACCTGGCTAAGAAGTTGGCAGAATACCTGTTTGACTCGGCAGATGCTTTGGTTCGTATCGACATGAGTGAATATCTTGAAAAGTTCGCGGTTTCCCGCCTGATCGGTGCACCTCCGGGATACGTAGGTTATGAAGAAGGTGGTCAGTTAACAGAAAAAGTTCGCCGTAAACCTTACTCTGTCGTATTGCTGGATGAGATCGAAAAAGCGCATCCCGATGTATTCAACCTGTTGTTGCAGGTGCTCGACGAAGGTCGCTTGACTGACAGTCTTGGCAGACGGATTGATTTTAAGAACACGATCCTGATTATGACTTCCAACATCGGAACACGCCAGTTGAAAGACTTCGGCCGTGGTGTCGGATTCAGTTCGCAGGCAGCCGGTGAACCGGATAAGGATTTCTCACGCAGCGTAATTCAGAAAGCGTTGAATAAGGCGTTCGCTCCGGAATTTCTGAACCGTGTCGACGACATTATCATGTTCGACCAGCTTGATAAAGATGCGATCCACAAGATCATCGATATTGAGTTACAGGGTCTTTACAAACGTGTTTGTGGTCTGGGGTACGAATTGGTGCTTACCGACGAGGCGAAAGACTTCATCGCAACGAAAGGCTACGACGTACAGTTTGGTGCCCGTCCGCTGAAACGCGCCATCCAGAAATATCTGGAAGACGAAATGGCTGAGCTGATCATCCGTGCTTCTGTTGGCGAAGGCGACAAGATCGTTGTAGACTTCAACAAGGAGGAACAGAAAATAGTAACATCCGTAGAAAAGAAGGAACAGGAATAAGTCGTTTCTTCCGGTAATAAAGTCAAAATGTCAGATAGAACCTATCTGGCATTTTTTTTGTTTATATCGTAACGTCAAACGAATTAGTGTAACATAAAAATATAAAGAAAATGGCTAAACAAGGAAACATTGGTGTTACAAGCGAGAACATCTTCCCTATCATTAAGAAGTTTTTGTATAGTGATCACGAAATCTTTCTTCGTGAATTAGTGTCAAATGCTGTCGATGCGACTCAGAAATTAAAAACGCTGGCATCTGTCGGAGAATTTAAAGGTGAGTTAGGAGATTTAACGGTCCATGTAAGTTTCGACGACAAGATTATCAAGATCTCCGATCGTGGTATCGGTATGACGGCCGAAGAAATCGACAAATATATTAACCAGATTGCCTTCTCCGGTGCTGAAGAGTTCGTAGAAAAATACAAGAACGACGCGGCAGCTATCATCGGACATTTCGGTCTTGGTTTCTATTCTTCTTTCATGGTTTCGAAGAAAGTAGAGATCGTTACCAAATCTTACAAGGAAGGTGCCGTTCCTATGAAATGGAGTTGCGACGGTACACCTGAATATACACTGGAAGAAACACAGAAAGAGGATCGCGGTACAGATATCATCCTGTATATCGACGATGAAAACAAAGACTTCCTGAATAAAGACAAGATCAGCGGCTTGCTGACGAAATACTGCCGTTTCCTTCCGGTACCTATTGCCTTCGGTAAAAAGCAGGAATGGAAAGACGGCAAATATGTCGATACCGACGAAGATAATATCATTAATGAGATCACACCGGCATGGGTTCGCAAACCGACCGATATGACCGATGAAGATTATAAGAAATTCTATCGTGACCTATATCCTATGTCGGAAGAACCTTTGTTCTGGATTCATCTGAATGTGGATTATCCGTTCAACCTGACAGGTATTCTGTATTTCCCGCGTATCAAGAGCAATCTCGACCTGCATCGTAATAAGATTCAGCTTTACAGCAACCAGGTATTCGTTACAGACTCTGTGGAAGGCATTGTTCCTGAATTCCTGACATTATTGCATGGCGTACTCGACTCTCCGGATATTCCTTTGAATGTTTCCCGTTCTTATCTGCAGAGCGACCAGAATGTGAAGAAGATTTCCAACCATATCACCAAGAAAGTGGCCGACCGTCTGGAAGAAATATTCAAGAACGACCGTCCTCAGTTTGAAGAGAAATGGGATAGCCTGAAGTTATTTATCCAGTATGGTATGTTAAGCGATGAAAAGTTCTACGATCGCGGCGCTAAGTTTGCTCTTCTGAAAGATGTCGACGGCAAATACTATACATTTGAAGAATACAAAGCATTGGTTGAAACCAACCAGACAGATAAAGACGGCAACCTGATTTATCTGTATACAACGAATGCCAACGACCAGTACAGCTACATCCAGGCTGCTAAAGATAAAGCCTACAGTGTATTGATCATGGACGGCCAGCTGGATGTACATGTTATCAGCCAGTTGGAACAGAAGTTCGATAAGACTCGTTTCGTCCGTGTAGACAGCGATACGATCGATAACCTGATCCGTAAGGAAAATGTAGGCCAGGTAACATTGGATGAAGATCAGAAGAATGCCCTGCAGGAAATGTTTAAGAGCCAGTTGCCGAAGATCGAAAAGACGGACTTTATCGTTACTTTCGAAGCATTGGGTGAAAACTCAAATCCTGTAATGCTTACACAGAGCGAATATATGCGCCGTATGCGTGAAATGTCTGCTATGCAACCGGGTATGTCATTCTATGGCGAAATACCTGACAACTACAACCTGGTATTGAATACGGATCATGAACTGGTTAAGAAAGTGCTTTCTGAAGAAGAACAGAACTGCGAAGAGAAGTTGAAACCGATCCTGGCAGACCTGAAAGGTTGGAAAGCTCGTCAATCCGATCTTCGTGACGCTCAGAGTAAGAAGAAGGAAGAAGAGATCACTTCCGAAGAAAAAGAAGACATGACAAATACGAACCATAAGATCGATGAGCTGACATCACAGCGTGATGCTATCCTGGCAGAATATGCAGGCAGCAACAAGTTGGTCAGCCAGTTGATCGACCTGGCTTTGCTTGCCAATGGTATGCTGAAAGGCGAAGCGTTAAGCCAGTTTATCAAACGTAGTGTTCAGATGATCGGATAAATTGTCCTGTCTCTCCGGAAGTTTTTATAACTCACGTTTCAGGTTTCAGTCGTCTTAATATATTATATGTGAGTAGATTATACTGAAACGTTATAAAAAAGGAAAAAGCCTTGCAGTTTTTTCAAAAAACGACAAGGCTTTTTTTGTTATATACTTAAGGCTTTTCTGAAATAACTCCTGTCCTATTTTTTTCCGTTCACTTCCTGTTTTTTATGGATGCCTACCCATTTTAAAGAAGTAGTTATCCACTTGTCAAGACATAGTGACCCATCGAAAAAAAACATATATGTTTCGTCAACAAAGCATATATGTTTTGAAGTCAAAAGTCCCTTATTTTATATTTAAAAGAGCTGACTTTTTAAATTCTTTTTCACCAGTCAGTCGGATCGTTTGAAAAACAATTGATCGAGGTGGCTGAAACCTGAAACGTCTCATTGTGTGTGAAAAAATAAGAGAATACTATTTCGTAAGAAAAGAAAAACTTTATGTTATTTATTTTATCTTTGATTGTTCCAATTGTAGATCAATAGTCTTACGAGACTGTTTTTTATATTGTGATGACATGATTATTACAGTAAAGATTATATATGAAAAAGAACTTTATTTTATTTACGAGTATTTTTTTGCTTTCAGCCACTAGCTGCCAAAAGGATCTAAGAGATGATGTGGATGATTTATTAGAAAGAGTTTCCAAATTAGAAAAAATCTGTGAGCAGGCTAATGCCGACATTGTTGATTTAAAGCAAATTGTTTCGTTATTGGAAGCTAACGATTACATTACCAGTGTAAATGAACTGGCTGACAAAAGTGGATATGCCATTAATTTCCTTAAAGGAAACACCATTGTGGTAAAACATGGTACGAATGGTGATTATCCCGTAATTGGTGTAGATGAGTTAAATGGCATTTTCTATTGGACACAAAAGGTTGGGGATAATTCTGCTTCCTGGGTTTTAGATTCGAATGGCAATAAAGTACAGGCAACTGGGGGAAACGGTAAGACTCCTGTTATCGGCGTAAACTCCAGTGGAAACTGGACTGTAGATTATGGAGAAGGTTCTAAAGAACTTTTAGTTAATGGTAAACCTGTTTCTGCTAAGGGTAAAGACGGACAAAACGGGAAAGATGGAGTAAATGGTACCGACGGAAAAGACGGAGCGAATGGAACCAACGGTAAAGATGGCGTTGATGGCTACTCTCCATTTAAAAGCGTAACGGACAAAGGAGACTATATCGAATTAAAACTAACGACAGGTACTATATTAAAGTTGCCCAAAGAAAATTCTAAAGCAATGAAAATTCTCTTTGATGTAAATGAAAATGGTTTGATTGCAGAAAGAATGTGGGCTGATGAGACAAAAGAGATTACGTATAAGGTAGAAAATCCGGATTCACAAACAACAGTTGATTTTGAAGCAACTAACGGATGGAGAGTTAAGCATAATCGTAATAACAATTCTATTACTTTAATACCTTTAGAAGCCTGGAACGAAGAAGGGCGCATAATTGTCTCTCTTCTAAAGGACAATAAACTGATATCGCAATTTAGGTATTCGGTAAAAACAATGCTATTTTGGGATAAAAGCTCTATCAATACAATGCCACAAGTGTTAGAGGCTATAGGTGGTAAGGTTCCTGTGACTATCCAAAATATCATATTTCCTCCCCAGTGGTTCTATAAAAATGCTGTTATAAAAATAACTCCGGTTCTTCGTTATTCCGGTGGTGAAGCAAAAGGACTACTTTACACATTCAAAGGAGAGGATGTAGAGGATATAGAAGAAGGGGATGTAATTACATATGAAACAGGTGCTAATGAAGCAATAAGATCTTCTTTTGATTACATACCTGAAATGAATAAATCCGAACTGTATCTGACTTTCGATGTGGAAATAGATGGCAGAGCAGTCAAAATAGATGACATGAAGGTTGCCGATGGGGTGATCGCTACTAACTAAATATGTCTTTACTCTATCTTTTATTTATGGGGCACTGTCCATTGTTTTGTATAGTGCCCCATGAAAATTGTACTGATTATTATTCTTTTACAGCTATCACTTCGATCTCTACCAAACCATTCTTAGGCAAAGTCTTTACGGCAACAGCAGAACGGGCAGGGAAAGCACCTTCGAATTGAGAAGCATATACTTCGTTCATCGCAGCAAAATCACCCATATCTGCCAAAAATACGGTTGTTTTTACGACATCGCTGATATCGTATCCGGCTTCAGTCAGGATCGCTTTTACATTCTTGAAAGCCTGGGCAGTCTGTTCCTTTACGGCTCCTTCCACGAAATTACCGGTTGCGGGATCGATTCCTAGTTGTCCGGAAGCGAACAGCATGTTTCCTACTTGTACAGCCTGGCTGTAAGGGCCTATTGCGGCAGGCGCATTTGTTGTTGCAATAACTTTTTTCATTGTGTTTATCTTTTTAGTTGTTTTGTTCTTCATTCATACGCTGGCGGACAACTTCATAGATCAGGATAGAGCTGGCTACAGATACATTCAGTGAGCCGATCGTTCCGAACTGCGGTATTTTTACCATACTGTCGCAGATACGCAGGTTATCCATCGAAACGCCTTTATCCTCCGCTCCCATTACGATAGCGACCGGACCGTCATATTTAATAGATGTATAGTTTTCGTAAGCCTTCTCGCTGGCTGCATATACTTTTACTCCGCTTGCCTGGAGGAAACGGATGGATTCTTCAATACTTTTCTCTTTGCAGACAGGCAATACATGCAATGCTCCGGCAGATGTCTTGATTGCATCCGCATTTACCGTAACGCTTCCTTTTGCCGGAATAACAATAGCATCCACACCGGCACATTCGCAGGTACGGGCTATCGCACCGAAATTACGGACATCCGTAATACCGTCCAGCAAGACGATAAAAGGATTTTTCCCCTGTTCGTAAACGAATGGTATAATGTCTTCCAGACGCTGATAAGTGACAGCCGGAATAAAGGCGATCACGCCTTGGTGATTCTTCCGTGTCAGGCGGTCCAGACGTTCAGCCGGTACACGCTGTACAGGAATCTCACGTCCTTTCAGCACTTCAAACAGTTCGCGGGAAAGTTCTCCCTGCAACTCGCGCTTTATAAGAATTTTATCTATTTCCTTATCGGCCTGGATAGCCTCGATCACGGCACGTATGCCGAATACCATTTCGTTTTCTTTCATCAATCTTATTCTCTGTAAGTTATATTATTTATTAGTAAGATTAGAAAACATTTGTAAAACATCTTTACTGTTCATCACCTCTACTATTTCAATGCAAAGATAAAAATAAAATGAGAGGATTTGTTTACATCATTGCTATAAACAAAAAAAGAGGTTACTATTTATAGAACTCTCTCCCTATAGTTTGGGTATGTAAATAAAAAAGCCACCTACTGCGAAGTACATGGCCTTTTCGTTATTACTTTAGGATTTTTATCTATTTACATAACCTGATCCTCCGCATCCAGAACAATCTTTATGCCAGTGATTAGATTTGTCTCCACATATTGAACATGCAGGATGATCATTTGTTTCTGTCGAATAATCGTAGAAAGGAGGTCTCTCTCTTGTTTCATTTTTACCAGTTCCCCGACAAGTAGGACAAACTTGCCTTGAAGAAGTGTATTTAATATTGCTAGAACTTCCAGAATTAAAACTTCCGCCTTCCGTATTTGTCGATACATAATAATTTGCAAAGTCATTAGCAATCGACAAACAACCTAATATGATGTTCATTACTGTTTTTTTCTTTTCTGCTTTTTGATTCTCTTTTATTTCATTTTTAATAGCAATATTTTCATTTTCAATTTTACTGATATTATCCATAAATTCACTTATCACCTTATTTTCCGGCTCATATGCAAGAATTGTTTTACAATCATTCTTTGCCTTACTATAATTACCTAAAATTAAATATGAAGAAGCTCTATAAAACAACGCACTTGTATTATTGTCATCTATTCTTAATAATCTATCACACAAATTAATGGCGGATTGGTAATCATTCAAATTCTGATAATTCTTAATCCTTGCCAAATGAGCATCAATATAATTAGGACGAATAGTTATTGCCTTATCAAATAATTCGATAGCTTCTCTGTCATTTTCTGTGTTTAACCCTTTAGAATAATACGAATAAGCATCCAAACCTAATTTAAACTTATTCTCTGAGAAATCAACATTGTCAATAGGATAATCCAATGATATTCTTTTTGTTTCAAACATTAGACCTATTTTGCCGTTGTTCTCAGTATAAAAATCAGGCAACATTACATCTCCAAACTGAGTATAGTTATTAAATGTTTGTTTCTGTTGTTCAGTATGCAATACCTTCTTTTGTTCTTCATTCAAAAAGGAAACTGAGTAATCCAAAAGTCCCGTTCTTTCATTAAAGTACATATTGACCTTGCTGTTTTCAGGGGAAATCAACTGTAAAACGTTATATGTATTTTTACCTTCAGTAATAGTTTCGACATATTTCATATTTGAAATATCTGTCATTGAAGCGGTTGAAGATTTTAGAAAATCGGTTAACTTAGACATAGAGGATAACATGTTCTCATCAAGTTCCAAAGTTGTTCCATCATTAGTTAGGATCCATCCCCTATCTTTATTAAATAGCGTTTCGATTTTACTATTATCTGATGACTCTTGCACCATATACGCTCTTTCATTCTCAGAATCACCAATAATTGTTATCCAGGAAATATTTGGTTGATCGGAAAAAAAAGAAGTCATTTTAGATTCTTGTAAAAATGTCTTTGGTGGATTTTTGGATAATTTATCAAGCCCTGTAACTTTATTGTATTTATCAATAACAGCTTTTACTTTATTTACGTTGTCATTTTGAGCCGTTGAAAACAAACAAATAAGTGATAACACTAATAATATACTGTACTTTTTCATACGTAATAGAATTTATCCATAATTAACAAATCCAGCAAACTCTTTAGATGTTAATGCATCTAATACAAAAATAGATATAATAATGATTATCAAAAAGTTTTATGTATAAAATTCATCTAACTTCTTCTTCAAATACCCCAATCCCTTTTATTTGTTACCAAAGTAGTTACTTAGACTTCCAACTTCAATCTTTGCCATAATTGCTGGTTATTTACTATTTCGCCGTTCCTTCACGCCTTGAATAAGAAATAATATTCCGGTGATGATAAGGGCTGAAGAGAGGCCTGTATAAAAAACAGAAATAAAGGAATCGGGTAATAACCGGGAATGACGGATTCCTACTCCTAAAATGATCATAAAAAACATCACAACCCAACCTTTAATATCAAAGAAAGAGAAAGGACAATTCTTTTCTCCTTTTTGAGCGATACGCCGGCTATGCTTCCTGAACAAACGTAGGAATACGAAATTGAGGAACAAGAGGAACACAATAACGGCTTCTCCCACCTTAAGCACAGAGTAATGGGCTTCATGCATCCACGTGAGAATCCCGATCCGGAGAATATTGACTCCGGCTATGATCCATACGCAACCTGCTATAAATAATAATATCTGCTTATTGACTCTGAACATCCGTCTACTTTTACTGCAATGCAAAAGTACTATTTTTAACGATATATCCTAATTTCAACAAACTATGAAGCCTGCTTTTCACTTTCCAGTTCCTTTATTTCCTTATTCAGGAAAACAGAAAGGATAGTCCTTAAAACAACAATACCGCCAAGGATAGCCAGTTCGTCCAAACTGGGTTCCAGGACGGTTTTAAGAATATCGGAAGCTATCAGCAACTCCAATCCCAATAACAAATAAGTTCCTAATTCAGCTCGCAGCCGACGGATATTGACTGTTGAGTATTGGCCGGTAAATCGCTTGAGTTCATTTCCTAGAAAAGATATAAAAGCAACCAGCGCTCCGTAAGTAACGATCAGTAAACTTACCACGCTGATAACCGTAGCCAGAATATTCAGAAAATGTGTGAACATGAGTTTATTCTTTATAATAGGAACAAACTCATGTTCAGGAAAGTTCACTTAATATGTTTTTAGCTTCTGCGATAAACTTCGGAACGTTTACTTTCCTGTCGTTTATTCTCTTTTTCCTTCTCTTTTTTGTCTTTATCACGCTTGTCATTGCGTTTTTCATTACTGCGATAGCTGTCTCCCCGCTTATCGGATCTTTTATCCCGGTCATACCGGTCATTTCCCGGTTTCGATGGTTTATTGAAATGCTGGTTATGATTTGGATTGGGACGATTATGATTGTCCGGGCGCCACTGTCCGTTATCATGATGACCGGGACGATCGTATTTACCCCGATACCATTTGCCATCATCAAAACGTCCATTCCATCGTCCGTTTGAATATTCCCATTGATTATGCCAGTAATGATCTTCATAACGCCAACAAACATCGGACGGACGGTAATTCGGATAATGAGGATTATTATACCAACCCTGATAATCATGAATACGCTGCGGACGTTCACGAACAAAGCGAACATACAGGCGGAACTGCGAAGGAGAAAGGACACGCTGTAATTTACGGTCGCGCTCCATACGCAGATTAAAGATCTTCTTTGCAGACTGGTCCCAGTAACGATAATGTTTACGGGCCTCTTTCTCTATCTTCTGACCGTATTTATGTACGATATTATGATAATCGGCTGCCTGTCTTCCATTCAACCGCATGGCTTGCTCCATCCAGAGGCAACTCTGGCAATGGGGTTCATTCCAACCAAAACTGATCCAAAACTGAGCTTGTCCCGGCAAACTACACAACAAAATCAACAAACATATAAAGCTAATCCGTTTCATGACTTTTCGTTTTTAGTTAGTAATTACTTCTATGACCAGCCAAAGAAGAAATGGTTTAACGGCCTGATCAACGTTTGACCTTCAACAATTCTTTTGCGTTGGCGATAGAAGCTCCGGTCAACGATGCGCCACTCAACATACGGGCAACTTCCTTGATCCGTTCTTCCTTGTTGAGTTTCTTAATTCGGGTTATCGTACGTTCGGACGTATCTTCCTTATAGACAAAGAAATGATCTTTTCCTTTGGCGGCAATCTGAGGTAAATGAGTGATAGTGATCACCTGCATCTTTGATCCCAGATCCTGCATAATATCCCCCATTTTATCGGCGATATCACCGGAAACACCTGTATCTACTTCATCGAAAATAATAGCTGGTAGAGCTGTGAATCCGGCAATCATAGCTTTTATACATAACATAAGGCGGGAAATTTCACCACCGGATGCTGTTTGAGCAACAGGTTGTAGTTCTCCACTCTTATTGGCAGAGAAAAGAAAACGTATATCGTCCATTCCATCGCTTTCCGGTTCCGGTCTGGCAACAAAATCCACAGCAAAACGAACATTCGGCATTCCCAATGGAATAACCATTTCCACTAACTGTTTGGCTATTGCATTCGATGCTATCTTACGCTGTTCGCTTAAAACGGCAGCCTGTTGGAGTAATTCCTGATAAGAAATATCCAATTGTCCTTTCAGAACATCGATCTGTTCGTCAAAAGAATCTATATCGCGTAATTGTTCAGTATATTTATCCTGTATCGCGATCAATTCTTCCACAGTGGCAACCCGGTGTTTTTGTTCCAAAGTATACAAGGTGTTCAGACGTTCATTTACCCATTCCAGGCGCTCCGGGTTGAATTCAACATCTTCTTTCAGAACATCAGTCTCCGAGGCCAGGTCGTTCAGGTCGATATAAGCAGAGCGCAAACGTTCTGCAATCTCTTTGGCTTTAGGATAGTAACGTTCCAACGAATCGACCGTTGAAAGAGCTTCTTTGATAAGCCGGACACTTCCCTGTTCTTCGCCATTCAGTAATTCGGTTATCTTATATAAGGAACTTTTGATGTCTTCGGCATGGGACAAGGTTTCCAATTCCTGTTCCAGTTCTTCCTGTTCTCCGGCAACCAGACGGGCATCGGTCAGTTGCTCCAACTGAAAACGGATATAATCCTCTTCCTGCCGGTTCTGCCCTGCCTTTTCTTCCAACTCTTTCAATTCCCGTTTCAAAGACTGATAACGCCGGTATTCTTTCCGGTACAGAATCAGAAGTATTTCATTTTCCGCCATTACATCGATCACCTTCAACTGGAAACGGTTATCTCCCAACAACAAGTTCTGATGTTGCGAATGGATATCGATCAGGCGACTACCGAGTTCCTTCATAACAGTAAGAGGCACAGGGGAATCGTTGACAAACGCACGCGATTTACCGGAAGCGAACAATTCCCGGCGAAGGATACAGATTTCCGGATCATATTCGAGGTCGTTCACATGGAAAAACTCTTCCAACTGATACTTGGATACATCGAAAGTTGCTTCCATCACACATTTATCCGAGCCGTTCTTAATACTCTTTCCGTCTGCCCGTTGCCCGAGCACCAACGATAAGGCCCCTAAAATAATAGACTTTCCGGCTCCCGTTTCACCGGTGATGACCGAAAAGCCGTTATTGAACTGAATATCCAGGCTGTCTATTAAGACAAAATTCTGTATAAATAAAGATTTCAGCATAGTTCTTATTTACTTTTTGAGTGGCTCCAGACGTGTAGTCATTGCCGGATACAGATTGGACAACATTTTATATCCTTCCTGCTTTTCAGTCGTGGTTGCCTTGGAATAAATGGCAACTACTTCATCCAGTTTGGAATCGGCAAACATTTGCAATAAAACAGAAGTTGGCCGGGTTTTCTTCAATTCCTCCAGGACAGGCAATAAAGAAAGGATCGTAGTACGTCCACGATCTACATTTGCAGCCATTTCATCGAGGCCTTTGCGATGGTAGTTATACCACATATCGCGGTATCCTTCCGATGCATTTTCAGTCAGCGCGGTCGCTATTGCATGGCGGTTACGGTCACTGTCGAAAGCTTTCCAGCCATTCCATGACATCTGTGCCTGGGCCAGTGTAACGACTTGCTGTGCCTGCTGGTAGAAAGCGCTTCCTCCTTTAGGTGAAAAACTATCGAAATCAAGTCCTAAAATGGTGTACAGATAAAATATGACCGTAGCTGTAAGATTATTGCTCAGAGAATTCTCCGTATATTCCAGCGGTTCGAACTCTGTATAATCAAAATCGAGCTGGGTGTCACGGAAGTTCAGCAACGTAGTTATATAACTTGAATTGTAGACCGGGCGACTTGCCTGAACCTGTAATTCCGCCTTGAAGCTGTTATCAGAAGGCATTTCATTGATAATGATATTAAAAGTACAGTCAATCCGTTCGTTGATACCGAAGGTCGCATCCGTCCATTTCCGGTTATTGATAAACTCGATCAAAGCATTCTGCAATGTAATAAATACCTGCTTGTTAGTACCCTGAATCTTATCACTATTGATTTTGACCTGGGCATTAAACTCATTTGCTTTATCTTGCGCTTTACCGATAAAAGGAATCGTTCCCAACAGGAACAGGAATAACAGTCTTTTAATCATTTTCATTTCAATAATGTTGCCAACTTGTTTACGATATCAGCAGCTACCCCTTGTTTTGATTTCAACGGATAACTGGTCAATTCTCCCTGACGGTCGATAATGGATATCTTATTGGTATCGCAACGGAAACCGGCACCAGCATCACGAAGTGAATTCAACACGATGAAATCGAGATTTTTTCGCTTCAACTTGCTTTCGGCATTTGTGGCTTCATTGTTCGTTTCCAAAGCAAAACCGACCAATACCTGCCCTTCCCGCTTGATTGCTCCCAAAGAAGCTGCAATATCCTTATTCGGGACCAGATGCAACGTCATCTCTTCTTTACTTTCGCGTTTGATCTTTTCATCCGCCTGTACCTCCGGACGGTAATCGGCTACTGCCGCACATAAAATACCGGCATCCACATCCGGAAAAGCTGCTATAGCTGCCTGATACATTTCTTCGGCTGACTCCACATCCACCCGATGTATGTTCGGATGCACAGTCGTCAACGATACCGGACCGGCTATCAATGTTACCTCCGCTCCTTGCTGTGCACAAGCCTCCGCCAGTGCAAATCCCATCTTCCCGGAAGAATAGTTACCTATAAAACGTACGGGATCAATCTTTTCGTACGTCGGACCGGCTGTTATTACAATCTTTTTTTTTTCAAGGGCAGTTTGGGAAACAAAAAACTCTTCCAGAACGGCAATGATCTTATCCGGTTCTTCCATCCTGCCTTTACCTACTAGATGGCTTGCCAGTTCGCCTTCAGCAGGTTCAATGATATGGTTTCCGAATGAACGGAGACGGTCCAGGTTCTGCTGTGTCGAAGGGTGGGCGAACATATCCAGGTCCATTGCCGGTGCGATGAAAACGGGTGCCTTACATGACAGATAGGTGGTCACCAACATATTATCGGCTATTCCGTTCGCCATCTTGCCGATCGTCGAAGCCGTTGCCGGAGCGATCAGCATCGCATCAGCCCACAAACCCAGATCGACATGGCTGTGCCAGGAACCGTCACGGTTAGAGAAAAACTCACTGATAACAGGATTACTGCTTAATGCAGAGAGGGTTATGGGTGTAATAAACTCTTTTCCCGCCGGGGTTATCACAACCTGCACTTCAGCTCCTTTTTTGACTAATGCACGGATAATATAGGCTGCCTTATAAGCCGCTATACTTCCTGTTATTCCTAGTATGATATGTTTACCTTTCAGCATCTTTCTCCTTATAAACGCAACATCAGAATGTCGTGTGTTACCTTACTGTCAATATTATGATGTTCACCCAAATGCCAGCCTTGTTTATCCACCGGGGCTGAGAGTGCATCCAGATCGCTTTCTTTAATACCGAATTCGCTCAAGCGGGTTTTCAGCCCCATACGGCGGAAAAAGTCTTCGCAGGCTGTAATTGTTTTACGGGCACGTTCTTCTTCCGTCCCTTCGATTATGCCGAAAACGACTTCACCCATACGGGCCAGTTTCACCTGTTTTTCCTTGAACATATAAGTCATTACACCCGGCAGAAGAATAGCCAGTGTTTGCGCATGGTCCAAACCGAACTGAGCTGTCAAAGCATATCCCATACGATGAGAAGACCAATCCTGCGGAACACCCTGGCCGATCCATACATTCAATGCATTGGTCGCTGCCCACATCAGGTTGGCACGGATATCGTAATCATGCGGATGATCCAAAACTTTTATGCCTTCTTCATAGATCACCTTCATCAGACCTTCGGAAAAAGCATCCTGTACTTTGGCATTGACCGGATAAGTCAGATATTGCTCCACGACATGGATGAAAGAATCCACAACACCGTTAGCAACCTGTCTTGCCGGTAGTGAATAAGTCACTTCCGGATCGAGTACGGCAAACTGAGGGAATACCATAGGACTCGCGAAATTTAATTTCTCACGGGTTTCCACACGTGAAATAACAGAACGTTCGTTCATTTCAGAGCCGGTTGCCGATAACGTCAGTACAACGCCTAAAGGTAATGCCTTTTTAATAACACCTCCTTTGGAGAGAATATCCCAAGGTTCGCCTTCATAATAATAAGCCGCTGCAATAAACTTGGTAGCATCGATAACGGAGCCACCTCCTACTGCCAGCAGGAAATCAATATTTTTTTCTTTAACGATCTCCACTACTTTCATGCAGGTTTCATAATGCGGATTGGCTTCGATACCAGGAAATTCGGTTACTTCAAAACCCTTCAGCGCATTTGTTACCTGGTCATAGATACCGTTTTTCTTAATACTGCCGCCTCCATAAACCATCAGCACCTTGCTTCCGGTAGGGATCAAAGCGGATAAACGTGCAATTGTGCCTTTCCCGAACACTACTTTTACAGGATTGGCAAACTCAAAGTTATTCATTGCTGTTATTTCGAATTAAAACCTCTCAATTTGATTTCGGTAAGCACTTTCTTCGTATTCAACGGGAAATCGCCATTCATGATCCAGGAATAATATCCCGGGTCGTTCTTCAACACTTCTTCTACCAGTTTTCCTTTGTATTTACCGAAATTGATGGTTTCCTTACCATCTTCATTGTAAACCATACGGCCTGCAAAATCCACATTATTGGTGAAGCTGGAATATTTGGAAAGAAATTCTATATCATTCTGCAAATCATCCGGATAACGATCAAGTTGTGCTTTTAATATCTCATAAGTCGCCATTGTATCAGCTTCTGCGGTATGGGCATTCTCCAGGCTCTTATCGCAATAAAACTTATAGGCAGCAGAAAGTGTGCGCTGTTCCATCTTATGGAAAATAGTCTGTACATCGACAAACTTGCGCTTGTTCAGATCGATATCCACTCCGGCACGAAGGAATTCTTCAACCAGTAAAGGAATATCGAAGCGGTTGGAATTATATCCGGCCAAATCACAGCCTTCGATCTGTGCTGCCAGCGATTTGGCTATCTCTTTAAAAGTGGGGCAGTCTTTTACGTCTTCATCCGTAATACCGTGGATCGCCGTCGATTCCGGTGGAATGGGCATTTCCGGGTTGATACGTCTCGTCTTACACTCTTCTTTGCCGTTAGGGTGAACCTTTACAAAAGAGATTTCAACGATACGGTCTTTAACAATATTTATACCCGTAGTCTCCAGGTCGAAGAAGACTAACGGGTTTCTCAGATTTAATTGCATTTTTTATTTATTAGTCATTCAACATCATTGGCATAAGCAGCATCAGTTGGTCTTCGTTCTCTTCATTTTCTGCAGGAACGATCAGACCGGCACGTGAGGGGTCTGCCAATTCAAGAATTACTTCTTCCGAATTGATATTACTTAATATTTCAATCAGATAGGTTGCCTTGAAACCGATATTCAGCTCTGTCCCGTCGAACTGGCAAACGATCTTTTCTTCTGCGGAAGTCGAAAAATCTATATCCTGTGCAGATACGACCATTTCACTCTCCTTCAACTGCAACTTAACCAGGCTGCTTGCCGGATTAGAGAAAACAGAAACACGCTTCAAAGCATTCAGGAAGGATACACGGTCAATCGTTACCTTGAACGGATTATCTTGTGGAATTACACTGTTATAATTCGGATAACGACCTTCGATCAGGCGGCAAACCATTTCAAAGTTTGTACAATTCACATAAGCATTGTTGTCGTCGAACTTGATATTAACCATTTCAGTTTCCTTACCCAGCAGATTCTTTAACAGGTTAGCCGGTTTCTTCGGTAATATAAAGGAAGCTCTTTCCGGTGATTTCACCGACAGGTTACGCAAACGCACCAATTTATGTCCGTCTGATGCCACAAATGTCAGGTCATCCGTATGGATATCAAAATAGATACCATTCATAACCGGACGAAGTTCATCGTCTGCCGTAGCAAAAAGAGATCGGCTGATACCATTCAGCAACATCTGTGAATCTACAGTAATGGCGATCGCATTATCGTTCAACGGTTTTTGTTGCGGATAAGTATCCCCTTTCTGACCGATGAAATTGTATTTACCGTTCTGGAAATGAATAAAGATCTCCAGATTCTCGTCGTTGATATCAAAAGTTAGCGGTTGTTCCGGCAGTTCTTTCAGAGGATCGAGCAGGATCTTGGCAGAAACGGCGAAAAGTCCGGTTCCTTTTGCATTCATCACTTCAACAGAAGTAACCAGACGTGTTTCAGCATCCGAAGCTGTTATAGTCAGTTTATTACCATCAAGGTCGAACAGGAAACTGTCGAGGATCGGTAAAGAGTTCTTAGACGCAATAACTTTGCTGATAGACTGCAAACGGGATAACAGCGCAGTGCTGGATACATCAAATCTCATGGTTCTTAATTGTTTATATTATTAATTTTATTATTGTACATTATTTAGTGACGCATCGTCAACGCCCATACAAAAGTAAAAAAATATTTGATTCTATCCATTATAATCTCCGTTACTTTTCTCTTGATAGAAAAGTAACCAAAAGATCAAGCCAAAAGTAACATACTAAATATGAAAACAAAAAAGAGGTCCTTCATGACGAAGAACCTCTTTTCTATATCTCTTATTACGAAAGATTATTTCGCGAAATAATCTTTTACAGCTTCGTTAGGAATCATTTCTTCCTGGAAGATGTAAGCACCAGTTTTCGGAGACTTAACCATTTTGATTACTTTTGAATAAGTACGGCCGTCACCTTTCTTAAATGTTGCAACTGCTTTTTTTGCCATCGTTTAAAATCTCCTATTACTTAATTTCTTTGTGTAAAGTCATCTTCTTCAGAATCGGATTGTACTTCATCAGTTCCAATCTCTGAGTTGTATTTTTTCTATTCTTTGTAGTGATGTATCTGGATGTACCCGGCATACCACTTTCTTTGTGTTCAGTACATTCCATGATTACCTGAACTCTGTTACCTTTTGCTTTCTTTGCCATTTTTTCTTTTCCTCCAAATTAAGCGTTTAAATAACCTTTTTCAGCTGCTTTTTTAATTGCTGCATCTAAGCCAAGCTTATTGATAGTACGCAAGCCTGCGGCTGAAATATTCAGGCTAACCCAACAATCTTGTTCTACCCAGTAGAACTTTTTAGTAAACAGGTTAACATCAAACTTACGTTTCGTTCTTCTCTTAGAGTGAGAAACGTTGTTGCCAACCATTGCTTTCTTTCCGGTAATTTGACAAATTTTAGACATTGCTATCTTCTTTTTTTATTAACGCAATAAATTAATTACAACTCCTGCTATCTGTCTTCCCTTCCGAACTAGCATCATGATCAGAACGAAGATTCTAATAGAGTTTCTCTCTTTACAGGGCGCAAAGGTAAATATTATTTTTGATTCTACCATACAAATCTCCGATAAATTTCACCTATACTTACATATATACTCCCGTGCAACAAAAATACAACTTTATTGGTTTTACTAATAATAATAAACATAAATACTTACGTAAAAATGGCTAGAAATTTTAAAGAAGCAGTAGAACACAGGAGAACATACTATCACATCACTAACAGCTCTCCTATTTCAGACAATGAGATTAAAGAGATCATCGCATTTGCAGTGAAAAACGTACCTTCCGCTTTCAACTCGCAATCGTCACGGGTCGTTCTTCTTTTAGGAAAGAACCATAAGAAGTTCTGGGATATCACAAAAGAAGCATTAAAAGCGATTGTTCCGGCAGAAGCATTTGAAAAAACGCTTGCAAAGATCAATTCCAGCTTCGACTGCGGGTACGGAACCATTTTATATTTTGAAGATATGGCAGTAGTGGAAAACTTACAGAAAGCTTTTCCGACCTACAAAGATAATTTCCCAATCTGGTCGCAACAAACTTCCGCCATGCATCAGTTCGCTATCTGGACGATGCTGGAAGATGCCGGTCTGGGTGCTTCCCTGCAACATTACAATCCGTTGATCGATGAAATGGTGCAAAATGAATGGAAACTCGACCCGAACTGGAAGCTGATCGCACAAATGCCGTTCGGTACACCGACCGAAGGACCGGGAGGAAAAGAATTCGACCCGATGGGAGAACGTTTCCTTACTTTTGAATAATTAAAACGAAAGGTTATGAAATATGACATAGCCATTATCGGAGGAGGTCCCGCCGGCTATACGGCCGGTGAACGGGCCGCCGAGAATGGATTAAAAACAATACTCTTTGAAAAGAATGCCATTGGCGGAGTCTGCCTGAACGAAGGTTGTATTCCTACCAAGACATTATTATATTCAGCAAAAATACTGGATAGCATAAAGAGTGCCTCCAAATATGGAATACAGGCAGATGATAACCCGGGGTTCGACCTCGGCAAGATCATCGCACGAAAAAATAAGACCGTAAAGAAACTGACACTGGGCGTGAAAGCCAAATTGAACGGAAACGGTGTAACAATCGTGCAGGGTGAAGCCTTGATCCGGGGAGAAGAAGAGGGATACATCCTGATCCAATGCGGTGAAGAAGTATTTGCGGTAAAAAACATTTTGCTCTGTACCGGTTCGGAAACCGTCATTCCACCGATAAAAGGACTGTCTGATATTGCCTACTGGACATCAAGAGAAGCTCTGGATATAAAAGAGCTACCCCGTTCGGTTGCCATTATTGGCGGCGGAGTGATCGGCATGGAATTCGCATCCTTTTTTAACAGCATGGGTGTAAAAGTGAAAGTCATTGAGATGATGCCCGAAATACTCGGTGCGATGGATAAGGAAATATCCGCCATGCTCCGGGCAGAATACACCAAAAGAGGTGTTGAGTTCTTTCTTGAAACCAAGGTTATTGAAGTCACTTCCGACAGCGTGATCGTTGAAAAAGACGGAAAGACGGAAACGATCGAAGCAGATAAAATACTGGTCAGTGTCGGACGAAAAGCCAATACAGCGAATCTGGGTCTTGAAACCCTAGGCATCGAACTCTTGCGGAACGGCGTAAAAGTAAATGAATACATGCAAACCTCCCACCCCAATGTCTATGCCTGCGGAGACGTCACCGGTTTCTCCATGCTGGCCCATACGGCATACAGGGAAGCGGAAGTTGCCATCAATCATTTGCTGGGACATGACGACCGGATGAGTTATAATGCGATTCCGGCTGTCGTTTACACCAATCCGGAAGTCGCCAGTGTCGGGAAAACGGAAGAAGAGTTGCTGGCTGCCGGCAGTATATATAATGTAGTAAAGATACCGATGACCTATTCCGGCCGTTTTATGGCAGAGAACGAAGGAATCACCGGCTTATGCAAACTGATCACCGATACGGACGATCGTATCATCGGTTGCCAACTGCTGGGAAACCCGGCTTCCGAAATCATTATTACAGCCGGTATCGCTATCGAAAACGGTTTCACGACGGAAGAGTTCAAAAAGAATATCTTTCCCCATCCGACAGTCGGTGAAGTCATTCACGAAAGTTTATATATGTAATGCTCTGCATTCACAACACCCATACAGACGCCTGGTTCAATCTGGCAGCAGAAGAGTATCTTCTGAAGAATTTCTCTGAAGACATTTTCATGTTATGGCAGAATGAACCGGCCGTCGTTATCGGTAAATATCAAAATATATGGGCGGAAGCAGATCTTGAATATGCCGGACAAAAGCAAATCAAACTGGCGCGCCGTTACTCCGGCGGAGGTGCCGTATATCACGACATGGGCAATCTGAACCTTTCTTTTATCGAAAACAGCAGTCAGATCCGCCCGACCGGATTTACCAACAGCATCATAGATTTCCTGGAGACCTACGGTTTGCATGCCTGCTCCGACGAAAGACAGGGCTTGACTATCGACGGTCTGAAAGTATCCGGTAGCGCACAGGCCATCCATAAACGGAGGATGCTGCACCATGCCACTCTTCTGTTTTCCACCGATCTGGAAACGCTCGAACATGTGCTTTGTCCATCGATAGAATATACCACCGGACATGATACGGCAGCCCGTCCCTATTTCGTTCCGTCGGTAAAAAGTCCGGTGACCAATCTGTGCGGCAAACTGCCTGCCCCCATCACCATCGACAAATTCAAGCAGTCTTTGCTGGCTTATTTCTCTGCGCGCAGCACAGCCTTCCGGCCATACAAATTCACAGACCAGGACCTGGAGGAGATTCGGTTGTTAAGGAATAAAAAATATGCTGACGAAAACTGGATATTCAATACTTACACCCTGTAATATAGAACTTTCCGTATCTCTTCCTTGTTCCATTATAACAATAGAACAGACCGAAATATTCACGGTCGATTTATTTATCCGGCGATAACAAAAAGAAATAAATTAATTATACTATGGCTACATTCGAAATAAAAATGCCCAAACTGGGCGAAAGTATTACAGAAGGAACCATTATTTCCTGGTCTGTAAAAACAGGTGATTTCATCAAAGAAGACGATGTACTTTTCGAAGTAAGTACGGCAAAGGTCAGTGCGGAAATACCTTCCCCCGTTGCCGGAAAAGTACTTGAAATATTATTCCAGGAAGGCGACACGGTTGCAGTAGGTACAACAGTCGCAGTAATCCTGCTGGAAGGTTCGGAAGAAGAGGATGCACCCGATCACACAGCTTCAGAACAAAAAGTTGAAAAAGGAACGACAGCCGCTGCTCCTGCCGGGAATAGCAACACGATATCTTCGGCACCGGTGCCTAAAGCACAAGCCGCCCAGGAAGACGGGAGATGGTATTCGCCTGTCGTACTCCAAATGGCCCGCGAAGCCAATCTGTCACAAGAGGAACTGGATCAGATTCCCGGAACAGGTTACATGGGACGTTTGAGCAAAAAAGATATGAAAGATTACCTCTCCGGAAAGAAAAATACCGCTTCGGGAACGAAAGTGCAGCAGCCCTCACAGGCAGTATCGGCCAGCAAACCGGAACCTGCTCCACAAAGCAAAGCAGCTTCTGCAACTCCGGTTACTTCTGCCCCATCCGCTCCGGCTTCTGCTCCGTCAATACCCGTATCGGCAAACGGCGAAGATAAAATAGTCGAGATGGATCGTGTCGGCCGGATCATTGCTGATCATATGGTCATGTCGAAGAACGTCTCACCTCATGTCACAACGGTTGTGGAAGTAGATGTAACCAAACTGGTTCAATGGCGCTCCCGCACAAAGGATGCATTTCGGAAACGCGAAGGTATCAGTCTGACCTATATGCCGGCCATCACGGAAGCGACAGCTAAAGCTTTAGCTGAATTTCCGCAGGTTAACGCCTCTGTCAACGGCTATCAGATCATTCTGAAAAAGCATATCAATGTAGGAATAGCAGTTTCACTGGATGACGGCAACCTGATTGTCCCGGTCGTACGTGATGCCGACAAGCTGAATCTGAACGGCCTTGCCGTTGCCATCGATTCTCTGGCCAATAAAGCACGTGCCAATAAACTTGCGCCGGATGATATACAAGGAGGAACTTTCACGATCACTAACTTCGGTACATTCAAGAACCTCTTTGCCACTCCGATCATCAATCAACCGCAGGTGGCCATCCTGGGTGTCGGTTATATAGAAAAGAAACCGGCTGTCATTGAAACACCTGAAGGCGACACGATCGGAATACGCCATAAGATGTATCTGTCCCTGTCATACGACCATCGTCTTATCAACGGTGCTTTGGGCGGTGCTTTCCTGCGCTATATTGCCGATTATCTGGAAAACTGGAATCTTTAATAATTAAATTACTCAAACATGAAAAAGTACGATATAAAGACTACGGATAAAGAAACCCTGAAAAAGTGGTTCTATCTGATGACACTTGGCCGGGCTCTCGACGAAAAGGCCCCTGCCTACCTGCTACAATCGTTAGGTTGGTCATATCATGCTCCATACGCCGGACATGACGGGATTCAACTTGCGATCGGGCAGGTTTTCAAAAAGGGAGAAGATTTCCTGTTCCCCTATTACCGGGACATGCTCACGGTATTATCGGCCGGAATGACTCCTGAAGAAATTATACTGAACGGTATCTCTAAGGCGACCGACCTGACTGGTGCCGGACGGCATATGTCGAACCACTTCGCCAAAACGGAGTGGAACATAGAAAATATCTCTTCCGCAACAGGTACACACGACCTGCATGCGGCTGGTGTCGGACGTGCGATGGTTTACTACAAACACAAAGGAGTTGCTATCACTTCCCACGGTGAATCCGCCACTTCCGAAGGTTTCGTGTATGAAGCGATAAACGGTGCCAGCACGGAACGCCTGCCGGTTATCTTTGTTATTCAGGACAACGGGTACGGCATTTCTGTTCCGAAGGAGGATCAGACAGCTAACCGAAAGGTGGCCGACAACTTCTCCGGTTTCAAAAATCTGAAGATTATCCATTGTAACGGTAAGGACGTATTCGACTCCATGAATGCCATGACGGAAGCAAAAGAATATGCCCTGAACCGTACACCGGTAATCGTACAGGCAAACTGTGTTCGTATCGGTTCCCATTCCAATTCGGATAAACATACTTTATACCGCGATGAAAACGAGCTGAACTATGTAAAGGCAGCCGACCCTTTGTACAAATTCCGCCGTATGCTTCTCCGTTACAAACGATTTACGGAAGAAGAATTGAAGGAGATAGAAGACAAAGCAAAGAAAGACCTGAGCGCAGCCAACCGGAAAGCATTGGCCGCACCCGATCCGGATCCTGCCACTGTCACTGACTTTGTTTTGCCCGAGCCTTATATCCCTACCAAATATACGGACGGCATACACGATGAAAACGGAGAAAAAGAAACATTGGTCACCGCCATCAACAAAACACTGAAAGCAGAATTCCGTCACAACCCGGACACGTTCATCTGGGGACAGGATATTGCCAACAAAGAGAAAGGCGGCGTTTTCAATATCTCAAAAGGAATGCAGCAAGAGTTCGGCGATGCCCGTGTCTTCAATGCCCCGATTGCCGAAGACTATATCGTCGGTACGGCCAATGGTATGTGCCGCTTCGATCCTAAAATCCATGTTGTAATAGAAGGGGCCGAATTTGCCGATTATTTCTGGCCCGCAGTAGAACAGTATGTGGAATGTACCCACGAATACTGGAGAAGCTACGGACGGTTCACTCCCAACATCACGCTTCGTCTGGCTTCCGGAGGTTATATCGGAGGAGGTTTATATCACTCCCAGACTATCGAAGGGGCGCTGACTACGTTGCCCGGTGCACGGATCGTCTATCCTTCTTTTGCCGATGATGCTGCCGGTTTACTCCGGACGAGCATGCGGTCGAAAGGCTTCACCCTGTTTCTCGAACCGAAAGCTTTATATAATGCAGTTGAAGCATCTGCCGTCGTTCCCGATGATTTTGAAGTCCCATTCGGCAAGGCACGCATCCGCCGGGCAGGCGACGATATGAGTATTATTACATATGGTAATACCACTCATCTCTGCCTGAATGTTGCCGAACGGTTACAGAAAGAGCATAACAGGAATGTCGAAGTGATCGATCTCCGTTCGCTTATTCCGTTGGATAAAGAGACTATTTTTGAATCCGTTAAAAAGACCAGTAAAGTGCTGATCGTACATGAAGACAAAGTGTTCTCCGGTTTTGGAGCTGAAATTGCCAGTATGATCGGTGCCGAGTTGTTCCAATATCTGGATGCCCCGATACAGCGTGTCGGTTCGATCTTTACCCCCGTCGGATTCAATCCGATACTCGAGAAGGCTATCCTTCCCAATGAGGAGAAGATATATAAGGCGGCTAAAGAACTATTGGAGTATTAAGATAATCAGAAAGGCAGTACCTGGTAATGCCACTATTATGGCACGACTCTGCCAAGGTAATGGCATAACTCTGCCATAGGTATGGCACAACTCTGCCAATACAGTGGCAGAGTCTTTTGGTCAGGACAAAAACAATCCTTTGTTACGGGTTCAGGTCTGATAAGATTAGAAACAATTAATAAAAACAAGCAATGAAAAAGATAGGATTATTTTACGGGACTGCTACAGCTAAGACTGCTGCAGTTGCCCAAAAGATAAAGGAAGCGTTCGGAGAAGATATTGTCGATATAATTCCGGTAGAACGTTCCGATGAAAAGGAGTTTAATGCATACGACCATATCATTGCAGGCTCATCCACCTGGTTTGACGGAGAACTGCCGACATACTGGGACGAGACCCTCCCCGAACTGGCAACACTCAACCTGCAAGGGAAGAAAGTCGCCCTCTTCGGACTGGGTGACCAAAAGAAATATCCGGATAATTTTGCCGATGGAATCGGTATTCTGGCAAGAGCATTTACCGAACGAGGGGCTACCCTGATCGGTAAAACATCGGCAGAAGGTTACCATTTCAGCCGTTCAGAAGCCGTCGAAAACGGACAATTCCTCGGCCTGGTGATAGATATAGAAAACCAATCCGATAAAACGAACGAAAGGATACGGAAATGGGTGAAACAAATAAAGACAGAGTTCGAGAAAGGCGCACCTTCTTCCGATGAAGAATTTAATTGTTGAGCCGATAAAATAAATCTCCCGGTGAATGTTCTCTTTACGGGAACAATCAACCGGGAGATCATTATTTAATTATTCTTGTTCCTCTTCAGAAGCCTTATAGAATCCGATCTCCGATAACTGAGGAAGATCTCTCGACTCCGAAACCACAATCCGGACTTTATTGCATCGGACAGGGGCAAACCGTAGAATCCGTTTATATCCGACAGTTGTCCCTTCTGTTATCATTTGCCAGGTATCGCCTACCTGACATTCCAGTGTAAAGCGTTCGATCCGTTGACCTTCCGTTATATTTTCCTGTAAAAGAAGGCGGTCGAACTGCTCTTCCCCTTCAAAGGATATTTCTATCGTATTTGTTTTTCCGGAACCTTGCCAATAGGTTTCCAGCCTGCCATCAGTTAAATCACCGATTTCACCGGTAGACGAAACAGCTTTCTCCAACAGATTCTTTTCAAATGTCTTTCCCAGTATCCGCTTCATATTCATTAATGAAGAAATGTCATTCTCATGGATCAATCCCCGTTTGTCAGGAGGCAGGTTCAATAGTAGCAATGAGTTCTTCCCTATCGAACTGTAATAGATATCGATCAACTTTTGAGGCGTTTTCACCGAAGTATCTTCCGATGCATGGTAATACCAGCCCGGACGGATCGAAACGTCTACTTCGGATGGATACCAGATCACTCCCCTGGCGTCAGCCAATAAAGTACGGCTTCCCAGATCCTGTGCCATCTTATCTCCTTCCGGCAGGAAAGTACCGCTGCCGGTTTCTTGCTGGGACGACTCCGCAATAGCTGTCAGGCTGGATACTGCTGCCGGCAATACACTCCACTCCGTATCACGTCCGTAACCGCTTTCCGTTCCTACCCATCTCACATCCGGCCCCATAACAGCAATGACAGCCTGAGGTTGCAAGCGACGGATCAGTTCATAATAACGCATGAAATCATATTCCTGTTTCTTCCCGTTCGGCCCTTCACCACAGGCTCCGTCAAACCATACTTCGTCAACACGGCCATATTGCGTCAACAACTCTGTAAGCTGGTTGACAAAATAATCATTATATTGCTCCGTTCCATAATCCGGATGATTCATATCCCAAGGAGAAAGATAAACGGCAAACTTCAGGCCGTATTCCTTACAGGCATCAGCTACTTCACGAACCAGGTCACCCTGCCCGTCTTTCCAGGGAGTAGATGCTACCGAGAAATCGGTATATGCCGAAGGCCATAGACAGAAACCATCGTGATGCTTGCAGGTCAGCAGAATCATTTTCATGTCCGCGTCTTTCGCTGTCTGTGCCCATTGCCTGGCATCGAGTTCTGTCGGATTGAAGACAGACGGATCTTCTTTCCCCGTTCCCCACTCTGCATCGGTAAAGGTGTTTACACCATAGCAGATGAAACAGGTAAACTCCATCTGCTGCCATTCCAGCTGACGGTCGGAAGGTACGACATGAGCTGCTAAACGGGCCTTTTCATCCGCCGTAACTCCTTTCGGGAACAGGCAGGAGGTGACAGATATTTCTTTCTGTTGGTTTCCACAGGATAATAAAGAACAGAAAGCAAGTCCCAATAATAAGTTATTCAAATTTTTCATATAGTAATTTCCGGTTCATTTGTTATTCCTGATCATCTCTCCTACTTCCTGAAGTACCTTCCGGTCTGTTTCGCGGATCATCATGAGGTCCACCCGTCCATTCTTTCTTCCGGCTACAACCACTGAACAGTAAAGACAAGATCATACACCAGAGATACAGATTCCCAACTATTGTTTTCATGATGTTAGAATTAGAATTTAGTACCGGCAAAAATAAATAATCCGTTTTATATACTCATTGTATAATTTTTGGCTATTATTGTAGAATCTTATTCCAGACTATAACATTATGATCCATTTAAACCATACAATCGATGTGCTTACCGGAGGAACTTATTCAGGCAACAGTTCATGGAATAAAAAGCATTCGGACATAGATAACTGTTTCAAGCTATACCAGATCACAGACGGAGAACTGTTCCTTACCGATGAAAACGGGGAATTTCTACTGGAAAGCGGAAATCTGTATTTTATCAACGGTAGTAAACTGGTATCGCAACAATGCAGGAAATCGTTCTCTACGCATTGGCTGCATTTCATTCCCAAAGATATAATTCTTCATCATAGTCTGCTGGCAATGCCTTTAGTCGTTAATTTCGCAGATACATTGGAAATGGTTGCCGGGTCATTACCCCATATAGAAATACTGATCTCCTCCGCACATACCTCCGGCAGAGAATATCTTCTGGAATCATTACGCATGCAAACCGGTATTCAGGCAATGATCGTATCTTTGCTGGAGCAGCATTCATGGACTTCTCCCCGCGAGATTTATTCTATCCATACGATAGAACCGGCCATTTCATATATCAAGGAACATTTCACCGAACCAATTCGCTTAAAGCAATTGGCCGATTGTTGTAATATCTCACCGAACTATTTCCATAAAATATTTTCAAAGGCATTGCAGACGACTCCGGCAAACTATATTTCTTTATTACGGATGAATGCGGCACTCCCTCTGTTGCTCAGCAATGAATATAATATAAAAGAGATCGCTTACCGGTTAGGATTCTATGACGATGCTTACTTCTCACGTGTGTTCAAAAATCATTATGGCATAACACCCGGTGAATACAGGAAAAGAAGAAAAGAATTATTATTCTGAAACAACGGTATGATGTCCGTTCTGAAAACATATATGGTTTGAAGGCAAAACACCTATGTTTTAGAAGCGAATCATATATGTTTTATTTCTTGGTAGGGAATGACAGGATATGCCAACTGACTCCGATACTGATCAGGATCAGCAGGATCTTCACCCAAAGAATATCGACGAGAAAAAGAGAGGTAAAAATAGCAGACAGCCACATCACTGCTACGGAAATGATCTTTGAACGTAACGGGATTGCCTTATCTACCATATAATTCCGGATATAAGGTCCGAAATGGCGGTTGCTCATCACCCTGTTGTATAACTTCTCGGAACTCCGGATATAAAACCAACAAGTGAGCAACCAGAAAGGAGTAGTCGGGAGCAACGGAACGAATATTCCTATTGCTCCCAGTATCAGGAAAAAAGAACCCAGTATTATATAGATAATGCGTCTGGTTCCTTTCATCATTATTCTACGGTATAATCCCCGATTTGTTTGAATCCGTTCAGGAAGTCTTTTACTTCCATCCGTTTTTTACCCGCTAATTGCACCGCCAACAGACGGATGTAACCATCTTCCACGGCGACATCGATATAGCTTTTTGCATCCGTATGTATCGTACCGGTAACCAGATCATGCGAAGCCGGATGCTTTTCAGTCTTATAAACTTTCAATGCCATACGGCTTCCATCGGGAGCTACCAGCTCTGTCCATGCTGCAGGATACGGAGAAAGACCACGGATAAAATCATATATCTTCTTCAACGGCTGGTTCCAATTGATCCGGCAGGTATCCTTGAATATCTTAGGGGCCGGGCGCAGTTCGGCTGCATCCTTAAAGAACTCTTCCTGGGGAACGGCATCCACTTTCCCTTCCAGCAGCAGATCTACCGTTTCTGTTACCAGGCCGGCACCTATGGCCATCAAAGCATCGTGTACGACACCGACATCATCCGTATCGGCAATCGGCAGATGTTTCTGGCGGATGATCTTTCCGGTATCTATTTCATGCGTCAGGAAAAAAGTTGTCACACCTGTTTCCGTATCGCCGTTAATCACAGCCCAGTTGATAGGAGCCGCCCCGCGGTATTGCGGCAGCAAAGAAGCATGCAGATTGAATGTGCCGAAACGAGGCATATCCCAGACAACTTCCGGCAACATACGGAAAGCTACCACGATCTGCAAATCTGCTTTCAATGCACGCAGCGCATCGAGAAAAGCTTCATCTTTCAGTTTCTCCGGTTGTAACACGGGAAGATTCTGCGACAAAGCATATTCTTTCACCGGACTTGCCTGCAGGACACTTCCATGACGTCCGACTGGTTTATCCGGCATAGTGATTACTCCTACTACATTATATCCGCCTTCCACCAAGGCACGCAGGCTCTCCACGGCGAAATCGGGAGTGCCCATATACACAATCCGTAACTCTTTTTTTTCCATCTTTTAATCTCCTGAAAAGTTTTCTACCAATACTTCGCGGTATGAATTAAATATCTTTGATTTCGACATAAAGCCGACATAACGTCCTTCTTCATCCACTACCGGCAAGTTCCATGCTTTCGTATCGTCAAAGATACCCATGATTTGTTCCATCGGTGTCCCGATCTGTATCTTTGCCGGAGCCGATACCATGAACTTAGAGACATGAAATCTGTTATATAACTCCGGACGGAACATAATGTTGCGAATGTTATCCAATAATACAATTCCCAGCAAAACACCCTTTTCATCGACAACCGGGAATGTATTTCGTCCGCTCTTTGCAATCACCTTGACCATATCTCCTAATGACATTTCCGGTGAAACGACCTGAAAGTCTTTCTCTATTACACTGTCCGTATTCAATAAAGTCAGGACGGCACGGTCTTTATGATGGGTAAGCAATTCGCCCTTTTGTGCCAGACGCATTGAATAGATACTATGAGGTTCAAACATGAGAATTGTCAGATATGAGCTGATAGAAACGATCATTAACGGAAGGAAAAGATCGTATCCACCGGTAAGTTCCGCAATCAGGAACACACCTGTTAGCGGAGCATGCATGACTCCCGACATGATTCCGGCCATTCCCAGTAGGGCAAAATTCTTTTCTGAAATATACATGGTGAACGGAAAGTAATTGGAGGTATGTGCAAAGAGAAAACCGGAAATACATCCCAGGTACAAGCTAGGTGCAAAAATACCACCACATCCGCCACCGGCATTTGTCGCACTGGAGGCGAACACCTTTGTTAGCAGGATCAGGAACAGAAACACGATAATTCCCCAATAAGTATCATTCAGGTCATAAAACAAACTCTTGTCCATGATATGGGAAAATTGTCCGTTCAGCAGTGAACCGATCGTATCGTACCCTTCACCGTACAACGGCGGGAACAGGAAGATAAGTACGCTCAACATGACACCGCCAAGCAGGAACTTCTTCCAGTAAACACCCAGTTTACGGTACATACCTTCCACCCGGTTCATCACCCGTGTAAAATACAAAGAAACCAATCCACAGAAAACTCCCAGTAACAATACATACGGAATACGTTCTATCTCAAACACTTCTGTCTGCGAGAATTTAAACATGGCCTCCGTACCTGTAAAGATATAGGAAACCGTAGCCGCTGTCACTGAAGAGATCAGTAAAGGCAACACCGATGTCATGGTCAGGTCGAGCAATAACACCTCGATCACAAATACCAATCCCGCGATCGGGGCCTTAAAGATACCGGCAATCGCACCGGCTGCTCCACAACCGACCAACAGCATCAACGTCTTCTGCTCCATACGGAACAGACGCCCCAGATTGGAACCGATAGCCGCTCCCGTCAATACGATCGGGGCCTCCGCTCCTACTGATCCACCGAAACCGATCGTGACCGAACTGGCTACAATGGAAGTCCAGGTGTTATGTGGCTTGATGCGGCTCTTACGCTGCGAAATGGCATACAGGATCTTTGTCACCCCATGACTGATATCGTCACGTACGATGTATTTTACGAATAATCCTGCCAGCAATATACCGATCACCGGATAAAGCAGATACAGGTAGTTCACTCCGCTCACATCGAAATTTCCGGTAAGAAGATGTTGTATCAGATGAATTAACTGTTTCAGGATAATTGCGGACGCAGCCGTACATATCCCGACCAGAAAACTGATCACCAAAATAAAATGCTTTTCTTTTATATGCTTGTCCCGCCAGAGCAGGAACCTGTAAAATAAACCTTCTTTTGCCATTTCAAATACCTTTACCTGTAAACACCGTTTTCACCGTATAAATCAAAATTGTTATATCCAGCACTAACGACATATTTTCGTAATATAATATATCATATCTTAAACGTTCTATCATCTTATCGACATCATTGGCATAACCGTATTTCACCATTCCCAACGAGGTAATACCTGGCTTTACGTTATGCAACAGATAGTAATAAGGCGCTTTTTTCACGATTTGATCGATAAAATACTTCCTCTCCGGACGCGGACCGACAATCGACATATCGCCTTTCAGTACATTCCAGAACTGGGGGAACTCATCCAACCGATATTTCCTTAAAAGATGGCCGAACGGAGTGATCCTTTTGTCTTTTTCCGATGAAAGCAAAGGGCCGTTATCTTCCGCATCGGTATACATTGTCCGGAATTTATAGATATAAAAAGGCTTCCCCATATATCCGATCCGTTCCTGCCGGAAGAACACCGGTCCTGGCGAATCTTTCTTCACCCGCCAGGCTATGTAAAGATACATCGGCGAGAGTATCAACAGTACCAATACAGACAATACTTTGTCCATCACAAACTTAATGTTCTTCTCAACCGACGACAGGTTATTCTCTGTCACGTTCACCAACGGGATGCCTCTGATCGTCTTTATCTTCACTTGCGACAACATGCTCAACTTATCTGCCAGCACCTTGATCGGCAATTTGTAATGATAAAGCGAATACAGGATCGTAAGTTGCTTTTTGTCGTCTTCCGTTTCAGCAGCCAGTACCAGTTCATCGATCTTCTTGTCGGTTACGACCGACGGCAAATCAGATAACTCTCCGGCAATCTCATTCTTTTCCACAAGTACAGGAGTCGTATCGTCTTCGGGGATAAAACCTGATATATGGTATCCCAACCGATAAAGATCACCCGCAATATGGGCTGCTCTCTTTCCTGCACCGATAATCAAAACTTTCGTTGCCCATTTCCGGCTCTTTATCTTTCGTATGCCACTTTGTGTAATTGCCAGGCGTGGTATATAGGTCATGAAAAACTGTAATCCGAAGAGAGAGAAAAACAGTTCATAATAAACATGGAAAGAACGCGGCAGGTCATTCAACACCACCACAAAGAAAATAAATACCACCCCGATCAGCACTGTCACAAAAGTCGAGAACAACTCTGTTAATCTTGACTTGGCCAGCCATTTATTGTAATAACCCGAGAAATAATACAAAGCCAGCCAAAAGAACGGAATGATCAACTGTCCTTTTATAACCGGAGTATAACTCAGATAGTTAGCAAAAGAGGTTGCCCCCTCATACACAGCCATCTCTTCATAGCGAAGCCAGTTAAATAAAAACCAGGCGACCGCTGCCGATACAAAATCCGATAATATGTATTTTGCTGCCTGTCTGTTTCTTTTCATTATTACCTGATCACCTGAATAAGACCTCCGGCACCCAACTTAAGTATGTTCGACGGTTGCGCCTTGCTCATATCATCCTGGCGGTAAGAAACGATGTAATCGACGCCATTCTTTACCACCTCGGACACTTCAGAGAAATTAGCTGGAGAAAGATCTCCGCTCACATTGGCAGAAGTAGAGACCAACGGTTTACGGAAGCGTTCGCATAACTGACGCGAAAATTCTTCATTGGTTATACGTATACCGACACTACCGTCATCTGCCAACAGGTTTTTTGCCAGATTCTTCGCATTGGAATAAATGATTGTCAGTGGCTTATCTGCCACTTCGATCAGATCCCAGGCAATATCCGGAATATCGTTCACGTACATATTTAATTTGGCTGAACTATCCATCAGGACCAGCATAGCCTTATTGTCTGCTCTTTTCTTTAATTCGTACACACGTTGCACGGCCTTCTCATTGGTCGCATCGCAACCAATTCCCCAGATTGTATCTGTCGGATAGAGAATTATCCCTCCCGCCTGCATTACTTCACAGGCCTTTTTTATATCTTCCGTCATTGTTTTTTAAAATATTGTGACAAATATACAGGTTTATTTTCCAACTAACGATATAAACCGAAAATAATTATATATCACCTTCACTGCTTTCAGTTTATCACAGAGACGGTACGAATCTACGGAAGAAAACATAAACCTGCCATTCTTCATATCCTGAAAGGAAAGTCAGTTTTTTTATTGTTAATATTTCATCGTACCCACCGATATTCTCCATTTTAATTTCTAACTTTACGGGTTCAAAAGAAACAGGGAGTTAACCCCGATGATAATGTGATTCAATCGACACATTATCTGTGATAAGAGAGAAAAAAGAAAAAAACAATATATAATGATTAACAGATGGAATTTTCAAACCCCTACAGAAGAAGAATTACGTAAGAGAGATGCACTGGCAGCCGAAATCGGCTTCAGCCCGGTCATCTGCCTGCTGCTTGTTCAGAGAGGGATCACGACGGCTGAAGAGGCCAGAAAATTCTTTAAACCCAGCTTGAACGACCTGCACGACCCGTTTCTTATGCCGGATATGGATAAGGCGGTGAAACGGTTGAACAGGGCATTGGGAAATAAAGAGAAGATTCTGATTTACGGCGATTATGACGTGGACGGTACAACAGCCGTATCACTTGTGTACAAGTATCTAAGACCCTATTCTTCGTCCCTGGATTATTATATCCCGGACCGTTACGATGAAGGATACGGCATTTCTTACAAGGGGATAGATTATGCCTCCGAAAACGGAGTCTCATTAATTATTTCACTCGATTGCGGAATCAAGGCAATCGAAAAGATTGAATATGCCAAAGGCAAAGGCATCGATTTTATCATCTGCGACCACCATATGCCGGATGATACACTGCCGGATGCTGTGGCTGTACTGGATGCAAAACGGGTGGATTCGATCTATCCGTATGACCATCTGTCGGGTTGCGGCGTAGGTTTCAAATTCATGCAGGCTTTTGCCAAAAGCAATAATTTCCCTTTCTCGGAACTGGAAAAACTACTGGAGTTGACAGCTGTCAGCATAGCCTCCGATATCGTGCCTATCACCGGCGAAAATCGTATCCTGGCTTATTACGGACTAAAGCAATTGAACAGTAACCCGAGCCTGGGACTGAAAGGTATCATCGATATCTGCGGACTTACCGGAAAAGATATAACGATCAGCGACATCGTTTTCAAGATCGGCCCACGTATCAACGCATCCGGACGCATGATGAACGGAAAGGAAGCTGTAGACCTGTTACTGGCGAAAGATGTGGAATCGGCCCGTGAAAAGAGCGAAAACATCAATCAATACAATGACGAACGCCGGGAACTGGATAAAAAGATTACCGACGAAGCGAATGCTATCATCGATGATTTCGCCAATATGGAAGACCGGAAGGCAATCGTCGTTTATAATCGCGGTTGGCATAAAGGCGTGATCGGTATCGTCGCTTCCCGCTTGACGGAAAAATACTACCGCCCGGCAGTCGTTCTGACCAAATCATCCGAACTGATCACCGGTTCCGCCCGTTCGGTTACGGGTTTCGATATCTACAAAGCTATTGAGAATTGCCGTGACCTGCTGGAGAATTTCGGAGGACACACATACGCCGCCGGTCTTTCCCTGAAAGAGGAAAACCTGGATGCTTTTACCGAACGTTTCCTGAAACTGGCTGCCGATGAAATCATTCCGGAACAGATGACACCGCAAATCGATATCGATGCGGTACTGGACCTGAAAGATATCAATACCAAGTTTATGAGTGAACTAAAGAAAATGAATCCTTTCGGTCCAGACAACCAGAAACCTGTGTTTTGCTCGCTGAACGTGAAAGATTACGGAACAAGCAAACTGGTCGGAAAGGAACTGGAGCACATCAAACTGGAACTGATAGACGACAAGTCGAACACACCGATCCACGGTATCGCTTTCGGAATGCATCAACACAGTACCCATATTAAAGGAATGAAGCCTTTCAATATCTGCTACACGATCGAGGAAAATACGTATAACGGTAACACGACCTTGCAACTCATGGTTAAAGACATAAAGGTCGATGACATATGAAGGAAACCGGTGGACGTCTACCATAAGATATTAGAGAAGTATTGGGGATACCCTGCTTTTCGTCCTTTACAGGAAGATATTATTCACTCCGTTTGCGAGGGAAAGGATACCCTTGGACTCATGCCGACAGGTGGAGGTAAGTCGATTACCTTCCAGGTGCCGGCATTGGTCATGGAAGGGATATGCATTGTCGTGACTCCTCTGATCGCCCTGATGAAAGACCAGGTCGACAATCTTCGCAGACTGGGGATCAAAGCGACTGCCGTTTATTCGGGAATGACGCGACAGGAGATTATCGCCCAACTGGAGAATTGTATCTTCGGTGATTATAAGTTCCTGTATGTCTCTCCCGAACGGTTAGGTACCGATATATTCAAAAGCAAACTTCAGGCGATGAATGTCAATCTGCTGGTCATCGACGAGAGTCATTGTATCTCACAATGGGGATATGACTTCCGGCCCTCCTACCTGAGTATTGCCGATATTCGTGAAGAACTTCCCGGAGTACCGGTACTTGCCCTGACAGCAACAGCAACTCCGGAGGTAGTTAACGACATTCAGGAACGGCTGCATTTTAAAGAAAAGAATGTATTCCGAAAAAGTTTCGTACGGAAAAATCTGTCATACATCGTACGGCAGACAGAGGATAAGTTGAACTCTCTGATTTATATTCTGGGGAAAGTGCCCGGAACGGCAATCGTTTATGTGCGTAACCGGAAACGGACCAAAGAAGTGGCAGTCATGCTCCAACAAGCAGGTATTTCGGCAGACTTCTTCCATGCCGGACTCAACCGGGATGAAAAGAACCTGCGTCAAAGCCGTTGGAAAAACAATGAATGCCGGGTAATCGTATCGACAAACGCATTCGGTATGGGTATCGATAAACCGGACGTACGCCTGGTAGTCCATCTGGATATGCCCGGATCGCTGGAAGAATATTACCAGGAAGCGGGACGCGCCGGACGGGATGAACAAAGGGCTTATGCAGTCGCATTATGTTCTAATATAGATTGTACGAAACTAAAGAAACGGCTGGCCGACGAGTTCCCCGACAGGGATTTTATAAGCCGGGTCTATGATGCTTTAGGTAATTATTACCAGATAGCGATGGGCTTCGGACTGGATACGGTACACGACTTCTCGCTCGTCGATTTCTGCACGGCTTATAAGTTCTCGCATTTACAGGCACACCATGCTTTAAAAATACTGGAACTGGCCGGTTATATAGAATACACGGAAGAACAGGAAAATGCTTCGCGCCTTGTATTTACGGCTACACGTGACGAGCTTTACAGATATCTGCATCAGGATAAGAAAACGGACGAGGTAATACAATGTATCCTCCGTTCCTATACCGGGCTATTTTCTGATTATGTCTATATCAATGAGGGACTGATCTCTACACGTACCGGATTGAGTCAACAGGATATTTACGATGTACTGGTCGGACTATCCAAATACAGGATCGTAAATTATATCCCGCACAAGAAAACGCCGTTAATCATTTATACCCGGACCCGTGAAGAGGTCAAATACCTCTCCATCCCCCGGTCGGCTTATGAAGAGCGAAAGGAACGTTTTGAGAGCCGTATCAGCCGGGTTATGGCGTATATCAATGAAAATCGTATCTGCCGGAGTCGGATGCTGATCTCCTACTTCGGTGAAGAGGACCCTTCTGATTGCGGTTGTTGTGATGTCTGCCTGGCTAAAAACGATTCCGGCCTGAACAATCATACATTCAATGCCATTCGTGATGCCTTACTGGAAGCTTTGGCTGACGGCCCGGCAGAAACCAAAAAGTTGATGGAAAACATCTCTTTTCCTTCTGACAAGATTATAACCGTAATTCGTTTCCTGGCTGACCATGATGATCGTTTTTCGCTGGAAGACGGTATATTAAGCCTTACGAAAATGAACACTCTGTCCGATAACGAACACCACGAAGTACAGTCTGAAGCTGAATAACAAGCTTTTATCTTTATGGCACAAACTTTGCTATTATGGATCGAGAACAATAATAACAAAGTCTTTTATGTATAAAGTCTATTTCAGGCAGGCAATGCAGATGCTAAGGCAAAACAAGTTCTTCAGCATCGTTTATATAACCGGTACCGGCCTGGCCATTACAATGGTCATGGTACTGGCTATTTTATATTACTTCCGCACAGCCGATATTGCCCCGGAAACCAATCGTGACCGGATGATGATCGTACAGCACGGAAAAGTAAATAATAAAAAAGGCCAGGGATACGGAAGCAGCAAACTGTCTTACCCGACCATTAAAGAATGCTTTTACCGGATGCAGACACCGGAAGCTGTCACCGCCATTCTTCCTATAGGCGAACAAAGTGAATTCATACAGGTACAAGGAAACAATGATGTTTACAACGGACTTGTTATGGGTACGGATGCTGCTTTCTGGAAAGTTTTCCAGTTTAGCTTCTTGTCAGGGATACCCTACACGGAAGAAGAGTTCATATCCGGAATTAAAAAGGCAGTGTTGAATGAATCACTTGCACGCAGACTGTTCAACACCTCCGACGCGGCAGGGAAAACATTTATGCTGAACTTTGAAGAATATATAGTCTCCGGCGTAGTAAAAGACATACCCTCCATCGCAAAATACAGTTACGCAGAGATGTGGATACCTTTTACTACCCGACCTTTACAGATTCAGGGAGGTAGTTGGTGCGATTATATATTGGGGCATATGAAAGTTTGCATACTGGCAAAAAAGCCCGGTGACTTCGATGCCATCCGGCAGGAAGCCAAAGAACTTTGCCGCCGTTACAATACCACTACGGTTCAATACGACTTTGTTTTAAACAATCAGCCGGATACCGTATTCCATGCCTGGATGAGTGAAGGAGACTCCTTTAACAGTCCGGAATTATTGAAGATCTACCTGCAAATCATACTGATCATACTTCTGTTGTTGTTAGTGCCCTCCATTAACCTGACGGGCATGACTGCCTCACGGATGAAAAAGCGCATGGAAGAACTGGGTATCCGTAAGGCTTTCGGAGCTGAAAACAGAACATTACTTATGCAGATATTATATGAGAACCTGCTGCTTACTTTCCTGGGAGGACTGGCTGGGTTATTGGGATCTTATATCCTGATCTATTTATTGAAAGGATGGTTGCTCGGCAATTATAACTGGGACGGCAGCTCGCTGACCGCTTCTATCGACCTTTCTCCCGGCATGTTGATCAATCCGGCTATTTTCGGATACACATTGATCTTCTGCCTGGTCTTAAACCTGATGTCGGCCCTTGTCCCGGCCTGGCGTGCACTCAGACGACCGATTGTTGATGCTATAAACGATAAATAAACAGAACCATGATACAGCACCTTTTTAAACTAATATGGAAACAGCGCAGGCAAAACGCCTGGATCGCTGCCGAATTATTCCTGGTATTCATGTTACTATGGTATATCATGGATTACTTCATTACAATCGGATATACTGCATCCATTGAGAATGCCTACCATATCGAAGATACATATCAGGTACAACTTGCAACAGTTCCGGCAAGCAGTCCGAAATACATTCATTATGAAGAAGGAGAACAGATTGCTGCCGAACAGTATCTTTCCATTATCGAACGTATCCGGCAATATCCCCAGGTAGAAGCCGTCTGCCTGTCGAATATGAGTGTTCCCTACTGTCCGAGCTACAGAAATTTACCGATGGGGCCAGACACGACAAGTTTAAAGAACTGTCAATACCTGCAAGTCACCCCATCTTATTTCGAAGTATTCCGCATCGAACCTTTGAACGGAGGGGAACCATCTTCCCTGAAAGATGTCCTGACAGAAAAGAGCATCGTCATATCCCGTTTGATGGCAGAAAAAGTATTTCCCAAAGAACAAAATCCTAAAGGTAAGTCTGTTTTATGCGGAGGAAACGACGAATTTTACCAGATAGGAGGCGTCTGCGGAGCAGTAAAACGAGATGACTACAGCCGGGAAGAAAGAGCCAATTACTTCTTATTATCAAACTCCGATATTGTCGACTGGGGAGAAATGGCACTGGCAGACCTGGAGATAAGCATACGGGTTAAACCGGGATTGAACAAGCATAATTTCATCGAGAACTTCCAAAAGGATATGCGGGAACAACTGAATACCGGGAATTTCGTATTATACAAGGTTTCATCGTTTGAAGATTTGAGAGATACGCTCTATCTGACCAATGGAGTTACTGATGCCATTCGGTACCGGATAGCATTTATGGCATTCCTTATCTTTAATATATTCCTGGGGATCATCGGAACGTTCTGGTTCCGCAACGAATACAGAAAGCCGGAAATAGGTTTGCGTATAGCGATCGGTTCTACACGCCGTCAGATATTACAAATGATGATCGGCGAAGGATGGCTGTTAGTAAGCCTGGTGGGTATTCCGGCTGCCATCATCTGCATCAATATAGCAAAGATGGAGTTTATCGGTACGAATATCATGCCGGTCACTTTCTTCCGCATCTTTGCCAGTCTGATATCAACCTATCTCATCATGGTCGTCTTTATCACACTGGGAGCCTGGTATCCGGCCTACCTGTCGTCAAGAATAGCTCCGGCAGATACGCTACGGAGCGAATAAAGGATAGGATATTTTACCTGCCGGTCACCATCGCTTACCTTAACGATGACGGTCGGCAGGTTTTATAAAAAACGTCGGCAGATTTTCCGAAAAACATCGGCAGTTTGAACAAGCACCGACACAAAGCTTTACAGTAGGATATTTATCTTATTTCTTTTCTTTATAATCTTTCCGGTAACTGCATTGCGTTTCAGTCGGGAAATCTTTCGGGACTTTCTGGGTCACTTTTCCTGTTGCTGCCCATTCAGCCCCCCGTAGTAACAAGACCTGAAAACCTGTGCATTGCATAGCGGTATTATCTTCTACAGTAGCACCGGCATGTCCGAGCATCGTATGGAAGATACGGGCATTTCCATAATCGACAGTAAAGATCAACGGTTCCTCACGTCCCGAACCACCTGTTTCCTTATCGGAATAAGCCGTATAAAGCAAATCGCCTATATTACCGGGACCACGCATACGGTCATACAATTCATCTTGTGTATGACGCCATTTTAACGGTAATCCCTTCATTATAGGATTCTCTTTATTACGTCCGTTCAATACATATTCATGCTGCCGGCCATGCGACCCGCCGGGACCCGCCGAACTGTCTTTGATCAGCTTTCCATCCTGCCAGTAGACATAGGGACCGGAATCTTCATTGCGTCCTTCCCATCCGCCCAGGGCACAGATCTTATTAAATTCCGGCCATTTGGAGAAAGCATTATCTGCTGCATGGTAAACAACCACTCCCCCGCCGTTCTGTACAAATTCCAGAAAACGCTTGTTTGTTTCTTCCGGCCATGAATCGCCGTTATAATCCAACACGACCAATTCGTACGGGGTAAAATCCAGTACAAACCCCGACATGTCCTTCCCTTGAGAAGGCGACACTGCAAAATCAACGGAGAAACGACCGGAGTTTTCCAGTATCTGTTTTAACACGACATGGCTCACCTGCCAGTTGTGATTGTTCTGCCCGGTGATCAGCAACGTTTTGATTGGTTTGCGTGCAGACACTGAACAAACACAGAAAAAGGAGAGCAACACAACCAATAACTTTCCTAAGAATAAATGTTTCATGGTATAAAAATGGTTTAAAGATTTAGAACACAAATATAGTAATTATTGTATGAATGCCAATAAGTAATAGTTACTGATAACGAATGTATTTATTCTTTCAACAGGATAATCCCTTGCTATAAATAAAGAATGACTTTGAATTAATAAAGTTTTAGTTACATTTGTCCATCTATTATTTAAATAAAAGAAATCGTGAAAAGGATTGTGATCATTGGGGCAACTTCCGGTATCGGTTATGAAGTGGCAAAGATATACCGTCAGCTGGGTTGGCGTGTCGGAGTGGCAGGCCGTCGTTTGGAACTGCTTGAAAAATTTAAAGAACAGGCCCCCGAACAGATAGAAATACAAGAACTTGATGTGACCCGGGCCGACGCTGTGGACAAGCTCCGTCAATTGATCGGAAAGTTGGGAGGCATGGACTTATTCCTTCTCAGCACGGGCATTGGAAGTCAGAATAGAGCATTAAATCCGGAGATAGAACTGGCAACCGTAAACACTAACGCCATCGGTTTCACCCGTATGGTCACTGCCGCTTTCAATTATTTCCGGGAAGAAGGCAAAGGGCATCTGGCTGTGATCAGTTCTATTGCCGGGACGAAAGGTCTGGGCGCCGCTCCTGCCTATTCTGCTACCAAACGTTTTCAGAATACCTATATCGATGCCCTGGCACAATTGGCAAAGATGGAGAAACTGCAGATCGATTTCACCGACATACGCCCCGGTTTTGTCAAAACAGATCTATTGAAGAACGATAAATATCCTCTATTGATGCGCCCGGAACGGGTAGCCCGGCGGATAGTACGGGCCTTGCAGCGGAAAAAACGTAGTGCTATTATCGACTGGCGATATGTAGTCCTCGTCTTTTTCTGGAAGATGATCCCCGAGTCTATCTGGGAACGTTTGTCCATTCAGAACTGAATTTGTATATTTTTCCTGTAATCCCTACCTTTGTCGCCAATTATCAAAAACAGAAGGAGAGCATTTCTTAATACATACTTTTGATATATCTTCTTATTAAACAAATTGAAAAATGGGATTATTTATAAAGAAACCGTTAGCCGCCTTGCAGGCGGAAGCCAACGAATCGGGTAGTAAAACACTTAAACGTGTACTAGGCCCCTGGAGCCTGGTTGCCTTGGGTGTTGGGGTTATTATCGGAGCCGGGCTATTCTCTATTACCGGGACCGTTGCTGCCGGATATACCGGACCTGCCATCACCTTATCATTCGCTATCGCTGCTCTAGGCTGCTGTTTTGCCGGATTATGCTATGCAGAATTTGCCTCCATGATTCCGGTTGCAGGAAGTGCCTACACCTATTCATATGCCACTATGGGAGAATTGATCGCCTGGATCATCGGCTGGGACCTGGTACTAGAATATACGGTAGCGGCCACAACGGTCAGCATCAGTTGGAGCCGGTATCTGGTTGTATTCCTCGAAGGACTGGGGATTCATCTGCCGCATGCTTTAACGGCTTGTCCGTGGGATGGCGGTATTGTCAATATCCCGGCTTTCCTGATCGTTGTCCTGATGAGCATTTTCCTGATCCGGGGAACGGAAGGAAGTTCTATCTTCAATGGGATTATCGTATTTCTGAAAGTATCGGTCGTGTTGGTCTTTGTCGCTTTAGGATGGAAGTATATTCAGACAGACAATTACGTTCCTTATATTCCGGCCAATACCGGCACTTTGGGAGAATATGGATTTTCAGGAGTTCTGCGTGGAGCTGCTATCGTATTCTTTGCCTTCCTCGGCTTCGATGCCGTATCGACTGCTGCACAGGAAGCTAAAAATCCGAAACGGGATATGCCTATCGGTATTCTTGTTTCGTTACTGGTCTGTACGATCCTTTACATGCTCTTTGCACATGTGATGACCGGAGTGGCGCACTACAGCCAGTTCAGCGGACAGGAAGGTATCGCACCTGTTGCCGTAGCGATCTCTCACATGGGACATGCGGACGCTGCCGGAGTGATACAGCCGGATTATCCGTGGTTGAATAAGGCGATCGTACTGGCTATCCTGTTCGGTTACTGTTCGGTCATCATGGTTACGTTATTGGGGCAAAGCCGTGTATTCCTGAGTATGAGCCGCGACGGGTTGTTACCTCCGTTCTTCTCGCATATCAATGAAAAATTCCGCACTCCGACACGCAGTAATTTTCTGTTTATGCTGCTGGTCGGATTGCTTGCCGCATTCGTTCCTGCACAGGTTGCTGGAGAAATGACAAGTATCGGAACATTGTTCGCTTTTACTTTGGTTTGTGCCGGTGTATTAGTGGTAAGAAAGACGATGCCGGATGTGCAGCGGGCTTTCAAGACACCGCTCGTACCGTTCGTGCCGGTAGCGGGTATCGTCACCTGTCTTTGTATGATGCTTTTCCTGCCTGCCGATACCTGGATACGTTTGGTGTTATGGATGCTTATCGGACTTGACATCTATGCTTGCTACGGTATCAAGCATAGCAAACTGGAATATATGCAACAGCATCGTAAAGGGAATCTGTCACTTAATATGATTGGGATAACATTGTCGGTATTATGTGTGATTGCCGGGTTATGGCATCAGCAGACCGTCGGTTGGAATGAAAGCAAGGTTTTGCTGATCATTTCATTTGTCTTTGCTTTTACCCATTTGCCATTCTATATGATCAGGATATGGAAAGGGACGACACAAGCGTAAGACTTATTTCTCTTTTTTTCTAAAGGTAAGCCGTCTGTTCATCGTGAAATTGACGGCTCCGTAAACAAACATGCCCAGGAATTGTGCCAGGTATTCATTCATGTCTCCGATCTCTACCATCAACAGCAGAGACAGGAACTGAAGGCCATAGGCACATCCGAAAGCAACGAGGAAAAGGGGAATCTCCCGCTCGAACTTTCCGCTACGGGAAGAGAATATCCAGTACTTACTCCAGCAAAAGTTATTGATCAATGCAGCTACATATCCGGCAATGTTCGACCATAAGTAATTACAGCCGATACCACTCATCAGCACCCAGATAACCAAGGCGGTAATAAGTGCATTCAGTGTCCCCACAATGATAAAACGAAATATCCGTACCGATTCTTTCATATCAATTTCCCACAGGCCAGTTCAGCCATCTATCAGAATATATTAAAACATTTGCGAGCCACTTCCTTCCCTTTATAACTGACCACAAGCGTCCAGGTCCCCCGTTTATCATCGGCAGGTTCCCAGATCGTATCTCCCAGAAAAAACTCGAAATCGTTACTGTTCACAAAATAAGTACCCACAAACGGGGGCATCACCTTCCCATCTTCATCACAAAAAGGCGGATGATCTATACAATATTCCAGTATTTCACCTTTACCCTTTTTCACAGAAAGAATAAAACCAAACTCGACACCAAGCTCTGCCGGAATATCCAAAGTGTGTTTGATAATCTTAGGTAAATCCTTCGATCCACGATCCCAGGCTGTGTATAATCCATAACTCTTAATGGAGAAGACAGGAGCTATTTTAGGCATCTTACGTTAATTTTATTCATTTTTCCACCACAAATATACGTGATTTTAAAGAGAACGAAGCCTAATCCGTGGAATTATTCTTCATAAAAAACTTCTCGAAAAAGGCATCCCGGTAACTGTTGCCTATCGAAATTTCATACTTTCCGATGAACACGTCATTATTATCAAACGAATCAATATGGTCGGAATTAACGATATACGACTTGTTTGTTCGTAGAAAAACATCCTTCGGGAGCATCTCATGGATCGACTTCAGATTCATCTTCGTCACGATCCGCTGTTCGGGTGTCTGTATCACGACATAATCCTTCAGACCTTCGATGAACAGGATATTTTTCAGTTGTATCCTGAAATAACGCCGCTCCGCTTTCACAAAGATATAATCGGCAGAGACCGATTCCACCTGGTTTTTGCTGTTGTCCGTTTTCAACAAAGAATGATAGGCATGAGCTTTCTGTACCGCCCGTTTGAAACGTTCGATCTCGATCGGCTTCACCAAATAGTCGATCGCATCCACTTCATAGCTGTCGAGGGCATATTCCGCATAGGCGGTAATGAAGATCACGAGTGTTTCAGACGGGATTGTCCGGGCAAACTCCAAGCCGTTCACGCCGGGCATCTTGATGTCGAGAAAGACCAAGTCGACCGGGCTCGCCTGCATAAACTTACCCGCAGAAACAGCATCCCCGAAACTCCCGCACAAAGACAACGCCGGTGTATCCTGTACCAACAGTTGGATGGCCTTGCGACCCAATGGTTCATCATCTACAATGATACAATTCATATAATTATCTATTTTAGTTTTAAACGGAGATTTATTGTATATGTTATGTCGGTTTCATCTATTTTCAGAGAACAATCCGTATCGTACATAAGTTGCAGGCGACGGCGGATATTGGCAAGCCCTATCCCACCGTCTGCCGCCTTTTCTTTCTGTTCCGCCGGTTTGGAGTTGAGACAGATAAAGATGAGTGTAGCTTCCTCCACCTTGAAATAAAGATGCACATAAGACAGCTTCTCATTATCGTTATTATGTTTCACGGCATTCTCTACAAAGGGGATGAACAATAAAGGAGGAACGGTTATATCCGCAATCTCCCCTTCCATCGAGATGATAAAGTCGAAATTATCACGCCGTATCTTTTCCAGATTGAGATAATCGTTCAGGAAATGGATGTCGTCTGCCAGGAATACTTTCTCTGAAGTGCTGTCCTTTAACTGGTATTTCAGCAGATCTTTCAGTTTGGACAGGACATGCACTGCCTCTACCGGACTTTCCCGGATCAGGACATTCGCATTATTCAGCATATTGAACAGGAAATGCGGATTGATCTGATTCTTCAACTGTTCCAGTTCCGACTGCATCGTCGCATTCTTCAATTCGTCGATCCGCTGCCCATATTTCACATAATCCTGGAAGACGATCACAGCCGAAGCACCGGCAATGATCAGGCACAATTGAATAATGGACGAGATGAAAAAGAAAGCAGCCAACCAGAATTGGAACAACTCATATTCTTCCTCAATCGCTTCTTTCCGCAATATATAGGAGAACAAAAGTGCCAAAAGAATCACCAAGACAACGGAAATCACATAAGTTCCAACCTTATTTTTCAGCAATAAACGGGGTGTGAGGACAAATACGCTCAAATAGATCGGGACGAGCAACAAAGCACTCTGAATGACATTGCTTACCAGGAAGCGGCTGTCTTCTATTACATCGACATAAAAATTCACAGACAGAATGATTACGCTCAGAACGAACAACAGGAAATGCCGGCAAATCCTGTAACGAGGATCGACTAACAAGCGTAACAGAAAACCAGATGTATTCTTCATAGCTTTATATACAAATTCGTTCTACAAATAGTTCCCTCATCCACCGTATCCAGCGTATAGGATTCTTTAAACAACAAGTCCAAACGATGTCTTATATCTTCCAGTTCCCGGCCGTTTTCCGGATCTTTATCCGTTATTCCCGGAGCAAAACAGATACAGGAAAAGAATAGCTCCTTTTCCCCGGCACGGAAAGTGAAATGAATATCCATCGGTGAACTTACCGACGGCAACAGTTTCACATAATAGATAGCAAACGGGATAAATAGCAAAGGCGGCACCAGTTTACGACTAAGTTTCCCCTCCTTCGTCACTGTAAAGTTCAAGCCCGTGTAACGAACCTTCGCCAGATCAAGAAAGTTTTCGATAAATGAAATTTCAGAGATAAGCAGTACCTTCTCCCGCTTTCCGTCATACAGCTGATAACGAAGCAGTTTACTCAATTTCATCAATACCATAGATGCCCGTTCAGGGTCATTGGGGGTTTGCTCCCCAGCTTCGTCAAGCATATTGAAAAGGAACTCCGGATTTATCTGATCCTTCAAAGATTCCAGTTCCGTCTTCAGGTTCTCCTTCTCCAGTTCGTTCTTCCGTTTGCTGAACTGCATCCAACGGCGCAGCAAAATCGTAATGGATGTCCCGGCAATCAGAAGTGCATACAGGAAGAAGTTTCCAGCTATTTCTATTGCCGGTATCCGGTCTTTATAGAAATAAGAATAATGTGTCGGTTCCTGGTCGTAATACCGTGTTACTCCATAATCGGCCCCCAAGGAGATCAGTATCATCAAGAAGATGAGCAGGGAAACAGTAATCGTGTAAAGCACATACCGGTTCTTAAGTAGCAGCTCCGGCAACAAAACATACAGATGCAGATAAACTCCTCCCAGATAAGAAACAAGTAATGCCAGACTAATATACCAAACCATATGATCCACCTGATCCAGAAAAACCGCGCAGGTAAGAAAAGGCAGATTGAACGACACGAAAACGAAAAACAGTATAAGCAGCAAATGTCTCGCTACCCTGTATTTCCTGTCGATCAGAAAATTGATCATAAAACTATTATAGGTCCCTTCCGACTTCGGCATAACACGAACTTAATTTATATATGAGAAGTAAAGGTGGTACATTTCCCGGTAATAACAAAACGATCCCACTCGGTTTATCAGAAACGTCATCGACTTAGAAACCATATTTCAAGGCTACACTTGCATAAAAAGAAGGCATGAAATGCGGATCATATTCGTCTCCTTTGAAGAATGCTTTCAATGTCCGGTCGCTATAATAAGCGGCACGGTAAGCCGACACTCCGACCGTCAGCGGGATGGAGAACGATTTCGACAAGACCAGTTCGGGTTGAAGTCCGCAGACGACATACTGCTGCGTAAATATCTGATCTTTCCCGCCATGCTCCACCAAAGCCATCATTCCGCCCATCGAAGCGACCAGCTTCAAACGCATCAACTTATGTAGCTGGATGCCACCCGACAGCTCGATCCCGTCCATCATCGAGACATTCACCATATAACGTCCCTCGATCCGCCAATCCACGAAAGCTGCCGGAAAGACCATCGGATAACCGAACGTCGTATTCAACGCTAGTCCCATCCCCACATCGAGGTTCTCCCGCAGATGCCAGATCGCAGCAGCCATGCCTATTCCCATAAGATTATTGAAACGGATATACGACAGGTTGGGCGTATCCATGAATGTCCCCACCCCGACACTTGCCAGCAGCGACCATTTTTTATTCAACGGGCGGATATACGACACTGCCAGTTGGGCATTGAATATCTCTTTCAGATCGACATACCCCGCCAGGTTCTTGTTATTCATCGATGCGTACGTTGCGCCCACTCCCACCATCCAGGCGGTCGGGTGGTTATTTTCATCCATCTTCATAGACAGGGGAATATTCACGCCTCCCTGTATCACTTTCATATCCCCTTTGCCGCCAACCTTTTGGTTATCCGCATCGCGGAAGCCGGAAGAGCCGATATACTCAGTCTTCAGCCAAACCTGGGCATTTACACCCTGACATACAGAAACAAACAGTAAAATCATCCACAACCATGCAGTCTTCATACCTTATTCACTTTAAGTTTACAGTTTAATACGCTGCAAAACTATTCGAACAAAGCATGGCGTTGCAGATTAATAGACAAACACGGGGATAATAATAGACCAAACGCAGGTTTCAGTATATAACGGACTACAAAGTCACTCCTTAAATTCGGATACACGCTAGGCTATATGAAAGGAAAGAATAAAAAAATCCCAGGAAAGATCAGAGCTTCGTTTTTTTAAAAGGGGATACATCCTGTAATTAAAAGGGGTACATGTGTTTGCGTAAGAACAAGCTCTTAGTGCGCGATCTTTCCCGGAATTAGTATGTCAGGGGACGTCATTTTCTTCGTTCAGGTCATCAGCTTCCTGATTGCCGCCCTCTATTGTTTCCGTAACGTCTTTAATATCACCTGCTGTATAGGTGTTAGACAGGACAGAGGCATCCGAAGCCATCGCTTCGTCGGTCAGATCCGAGCTCTCGTCCCACAGTGTTTGCATTATCTTCGTCATAACCGTTGATTTTATTGTTGATACACTATTCTAACAGCCTGTAGACGATAATTGTTGTCGGTAGAACGATGTTTTTTTAATTCTTTTACAGATAAACCGTTTTTATGGTTAAAAGGGAAGGACATAGTTCGTATAGAACTAGGTTAATTATGCTTTCAAAGGTATGAAATAAATCAACACAACCTCTACAAAGCCGTTAATTTATAAAGCAAGTATGTGTTTTTGCAAAGAATAGACCTTTTATGTCAGGAAAGCGGAATTGTATCGGGTACCAATACGATAATTGCCAAAAACTTAATTTTATATAAACCCAGTAGGTACTTTATGTTTTTGGAGGTGGTAAAAAAAGGATCAACACATTTTTTAGTATGTTTTTCATTTCAAAACGCACGCCTATTTTTATTAAGACATAGTTCTATACGAACTAATTAAATCTCAAAGATTATGGCTACAAATGAACCAAAGAAACGTAGCATCACCGGCAACCTCGTCGCTAACATGCTGACAGAGTGTGAAGACGACTTCACATTGAATATTACCTACGTGGCACGCCGCTTTATCGACAACCTTTGTCAGATCGCCGCCAAAGGTAAAAGTAAATTCACTGCTTCCGAATTGAGAACCACCTACAACGATCTGATGGACGTTGCAAAGGATAAGTTATACTCTGCTTCTACCGTAGAATTTGGTTTTGCAACCAACTCACTCGGTGTTGACGGTGCCTTTATAGGACCGAAGGCTAAATCGATCCTACGAAGAATAAAATCAACATTCGTGTTATCCCACTCACCTCCAACAATCATCACCGCATCCGACACCCAGATACGCTCACATCCGGTCTCCGGATAAACGATTCCCTTTATTCAAACACACTACGTATATATATGGCAACACGACTTATTCCATCCCAAACACTCCGCAACATCATCTCCGCACTATTTTCCGCTTGTATGATCTTCATCACGACAATAGCAAACGCTCTGCCTCCATCCGACAAAGCGATTGGCAATATCTCTCCTACTGCTCCGGTTCCTACGGCGAATAGATACCTTGCCGTAAAAACCAACCTGGCAGCTTGGGCAGGAACGATTATGAACATGGCGGCAGACGTGCAAATCACGAAACATGTTTCCGTAGAATTACCCGTATTATGGTGTCCGTGGCATATCGGTAGCCAGCATGCTGTAAAAACCTTTGTCATCCAACCTGAAGGGCGTTACTGGCTTTCCAAGCCTGGCAGAGGACACTTCTTCGGTATTCATGCGCACATGGGCTGGTTCAATGTCCGGTGGAACCGCGACCGCTATCAGGATACCGATCGTCCGTTCGTGGGTGCAGGCATCAGTTACGGTTATCTGTTGCCGTTCAATGAACATTGGGCAGGAGAATTTACCCTCGGCGCCGGTTATGCCAACATGAAATACGACACCTATTATAATATAGACAACGGCGCATGCATCGACACGCACACCCGGAACTATTGGGGCATCACACGTGTAGGTCTGTCGATTGTCTACCGGTTCAACTTAAAAAAGTAAGCGACCATGAAGAAACAATATTCCATCCTGTTGTTCATGTTACTCTCCATGCTGGGCAGCTGCGTACACGATTATCCCACGATAACCGAAGAAGGTGAAGAGGGTATCGACCCCACACTGGTACAAATCAACACAGAAGTGACACTCGACCTCGAACTCGTTCCGCTCGAAATCATCACACAAAAGAACGTCCGGACCGGAACCACGAAAGCTACTTCCGATTACCGACGCCGCTTCATCATCGAAGCCCGGAGAGACGGACATGCCGAAACACGCCAAGTAACGATACTGGATGAAGCCGAAACTGAAAACAAACAAATCTCCCTTCCTATCAATCTCCGCCTGCATGCCGTGGAGTACACTCTCGCCGTATGGACCGACTACGTGAAAGCAAACTCAGGCACCGACCTGTATTACGACACGGAGGATTTACAATACGTAGGTTGTACCGTTCCCTATACAGGTAGCACCGACTACCGGGATTGCCTCTACGGAACTACACCACTCGACCTGCGTCCCTACCGGGATGAATGGAACGCTAAAGTGCAGGTATCGGTGGATATGGTCCGTCCGCTGGCAAAATATGAACTGATCGCTACGGACGTAAAGGACTTTCTGCGCAAGACCCGCAAACAACGGTCCGGAGGCAAAGCCTTCAACGTCACATTCGCTTACGGCTTCTATCTGCCAACCGTATTCAACGTCCTGTCGGGTAAGCCTGCCGATTCGCAGACGGGAGTGCAATACACCGTCCCGCTCACTATTCCCACGGACGGCGCAGAGGAATGTAGTATCGGGACAGACTACATATTTGTGAACGGCATGGAATCGTTCGTCCAGCTCTCGATAGAGATACAGGATGAAAGAGGTACGGTCGTCGCACGCACTACCGGCCTCGAAGTGCCCTACTGCCGTGGACATCTCACCACTGTCCGTGCCCGTTTCCTCACCAACGAGATGCAAGGAGGCGTGGATATTGACGATGATTTTGAAGGAAATATAGACATAGACCTCGACGGTCTGCTCAAATGATCGACGAACAAAATATAATAATTAAACATCAAAATGTTAGAAACAATGAAGAAGAACAATCTTTATCTTTGGTTAATCACCCTTCTGGGATTGATAACCTCGTGCAGCCAGGACGAACCCGCCAATGTGCTGCAAACCAATAATCCGGGCAGTCGGGTGAGCCTTACCGCGTCGTTGCCTGCTGATTTTGCAAAGGTTGAAACACGTACCGTGCCCTCTGCACCGGCAAATCATCAACTGCGTTGCGTGCTCGAAGTGTGGGATGAGGATCTTACCGTACTCAAAGTGCGTCAGGAAATGTGCACCACCGGAACAAGCGATCTCACTTTCGAATTCGAACTGACTAATTCCGGGAACTACAAGGCGTTGCTTTGGGCAGATTATATGGACGCCACCGCATCTTCCTCACCTGTTACCATTGCCGGACTGAACAGTGTAGCACATTATCCCGACAAATATTATACAACAGATGGCTCCACAGGATTACAAGCCGTAGAGATGAAACAAGGAAGCACAACTCCCGCAGACTGCGACGCTTTTTATGCCTCCAAAAACTTCACCAAAGAGGCTAGCGCCCTGAATGACCTGAAAGTAACTCTCACGCGTCCGCTCACCAAGCTGACCATTGCGGAAAAGGATGCCACAAACTTCGGTTACTTCAATAGCATGAATATCACATTCTCCGTTCCCAGCTTGCTGAATGTGGCCACCGGTACTGTCTCCGGATCAAAGAACTGGGAAGTAAAAGGCAACGCAAACGAATTTGATAACGGCAAGGATATCACCATCAAGAGTTCTTCCTGCAAAACGATCTTTTCCCAATATTTCTTTGCCGAAGCGGACGGTACGATAGGTGAAATCACAATGGAGTTTACAGCGACAACGGCAAGCGGTAAGAAACTGAAGACGATTACCCTACCTGCCGGAATCCCAGCCAAACGCAACTATTGCGTCAATGCTGCCGGAAGCCTGCTGGTTATCGAAGACGAGCCTTCAACTGTCACGAAAATAACAGTGGATATCGATAAAGACTGGACGAGCGAACAGGAAGATACAGATGTGGACCCGAAGGTTGGCGACTGCTATTACTCGGATAATACCTGGTCAACCACGATAGACAAGAGCAAAACGGCTATCGGTGTCGTGTACTGGATAGATCCTACAAACAAGATCAAAGGTAAGATCATGGCGAAAGATTATGTTACAGCTCAGGTATGGGGACCTGTGGGTGTTGATGAATCAGCAGTCGGAGCCATCGGACAAAGTATCCGCAACGAAACGGACGGATCGCTGGGAACCCAGAAACTGCTCACTCAATATGGAAGTAATGCTGACTTTAAAACGAAATATGAAGTGTTTAACCAGGCATATGAAGCAAACGGCAGTGATAATAGTCCCTGGTATATTCCTTCAAAGAATGAGTTAGCGGAACTTTATACGATATATACAAATAATAATAAAATATTGGATAACACGCTGACCTCAATAGGAGGACGCGCATTCAAACTCAATACCCATTGGAGCTCCACGGAGAACGATGCCAATACAGCTTTTACCATAGCCTTTGACGATGGTACTCTAAGCAGCAGAACAAAAAGCAACAATCAAAGCGTGCGTTGCATCCGAGCATTTTAACATTCCAGTCAAGAGCTATTAACCCGACAAAAGAGATGCATCGAAAGCCTAAAAAGCTTTTCGGTGCACCTCTTTCTATATATAAAGTCAAGGACTTCTATCCTTTCATCACAATGTCGTATAAACGATCGAATCTACCGCATGCGACAGGATATAAGCAGCCGGTGTTGCATTCGTAGCCGAATACCCCTGCTTCAACTCCTCTATCGCAGCCGCCTTGCCTTTACCCAACACGGGGACAAGCAGCGGCGAACCGTTCAGGATAAGCGGACCCGTCATCGTAATACGGAACTGTCCCGATTCCGGATGCTGCGATACGGCATAATTCCGGCTGTCCGTCAGCAACGGCAGATTATCCGGGAAGATGGATGCCGTATGCGAATCGCCTCCTATCCCCAGGATGATACAATCGAAATACGGGAACTGCCCGTGACGAGGCAGATATTCCTTCACGATACGCGAATAACGCATTGCCTCCGTGCCGGGTTCTCCTTCACCGTGGATCCGGTGAATATGATCTTTAGGTATCTGCAGGGGTTCGAACAATAACTTGTTCGCATGCCCGAAATTACTCTCCGCATCTGTCGGCGGCACACAACGCTCGTCCACCCAGAAGAAACGCATGTTCTCCCAGTCGATCTTATCTTTATACTCATCCGCCCATAGAGCAAACATCTGTTTGGCTGTCTCGCCACCCGACAAAGCCAGGTTGAACGGCGTCTGCTCTTCTTTACGGGCCATATAATCCATCAATTGGCTGGTCAAAGCCCGCAAAGCCTCCTTGTTGTCTTTGTAATTCTCTATTTTCATATGTTTCTCATTTGAGGGGGCGATTCACGAACTGCCCCTACGTTGTTTAACCGCAGGAATCGCAGGAGTCTCCTGCTGAGTCTGCGCCTAACATCATTCTTTCCAATGGCCCGTTCTGCCCCGGTTCGTAGAAGAAGAGATTCTTCGAACCTTCCTCTTTCCAGTGATGCAGGATCGGGTCGATAAAGCGCCAGCTGGCTTCCAAAGCGTCGCTACGTGCATACAAGGTCGAATCGCCCAGCATGGCATCCAGCAACAGACGCTCGTAAGCATCCGGCAAATGGGTCTTTGACAGTGAATCGTAGCGGAACTCCATCCCTACCTGCTTCACTGTGAATCCGGCACCCGGCATCTTCAGGCCGAAACGCAGCGTGATGCTCTCGTCCGGCTGGATACGGATCACCAGCTTGTTACATGAACTGCCCGAGCATTGTCCGGCAAAAAGCTGATGGGGTGTCGATTTGAAATGGATAACGATCTCCGACGACTTCTCCGGCAGTTTCTTCCCCGTAAAGAAGTAGAACGGCACACCGCTCCAACGCCAGTTGTCGATGAAGAACTTCATGCCGACATAGGTTTCCGTATTCGAATCCGGCGCGACATTCTTCTCTTCACGATAGCCGTCGTACTGCCCGCGGACCACCTGTTCGTTGATCTCGCGGATCGTATAAGGACGGATGGCACGGAAGACCTTCACGATCTCGTCGCGGATAGGTTCAGGATCGAACACGGCGGGCGATTCCATAGCGGCAAACGCCATCAGCTGCATGAGGTGATTCTGAATCATATCACGCAGGGCCCCTGCCCCGTCATAGTATTTACCGCGGTTCTCCACGCCCAATGTTTCGGATGCGCTGATCTCCACCGAATCGACATAATTACGGTTCCATAACGGTTCGAAAATACCGTTGGAGAAACGGAGTACCAGGATGTTCTGCACCGTCTCCTTACCCAGGTAATGGTCGATACGGTAAATCTCGTTCTCGTCGAAGATGCGGCAGAGATGCTTGTTCAGCTCCTGCGCCGTCTCCAGGCTTGTACCGAAAGGCTTCTCGACGATCACGCGACGCCAGCCGTCTTCCGATTCCGCCACGTTCATGCCGTTTTCCTGCAGGTACTTCGGTACCAGCTCGTACATCAGCGGCGGTGTAGCCAGATAATACATGATCCTGTCCGGGATATTCTCTTGTTGCAGCAACAGATGTACACGGTCTTTCAGTTTCACATATTCGGCGGATTTGGTCGAATCGAATGCCAGGTAGAACAGTATCTGGAGGAATCTATCCAGATCTGCGCTGTTTGTTTCCTTATTTCCCCGTGCTTCCAGGATATGTTTACGTTGTTCGGCACGGAACTCATCATCCGTAAACGCTGTACGTGCAGCTCCCAGTATGGCAAAATGTTCGGGCAACATATCGCCGATGAACAATTCAAAAAGTGCGGGCAGCAACTTGCGGCCCGTCAGGTCGCCCGATGCCCCGAAAATAACAAGTAGTTGGTCGTTTGCTCTTTTCATTCTCCGGTCCTCCACTTGTTAAACTGTATAGGTTCCTGAAACCGTATTACCCCCTTCGCCCGTCCAGTTGGTGTGGAAGAAAATACCACGGTCGCGGTCTGTCCGTTCATACGTGTGAGCACCGAAATAGTCACGCTGCGCCTGTATCAGGTTGGCTGCCGAGCTCTGGGTACGCAACCCGTCGAAATAACTCAGGGCGGAACTCATGGCCGGTAGGGCGACACCGCTCAGGGCACCTTCCGCAACGACTTTACGCCAGGAAGGTAAAGCAGACTGTATCTTGGTGCGGAAGAAATCGTCGAACAACAGGTTTTCGAGTTCCGGATTCTTCCGGTAAGCCTCCGTGATCTTCTGCAGAAAGACGGAACGGATGATGCAACCCTTACGCCAGATCTGTGCGATCGTCCCGAAATCCAGTTTCCAGCCATAACGTTCGGAAGCACGGCGGATCAGGGAGAATCCCTGCGCATAAGAGATCAGCTTGGCAGCATACAATGCCTGGCGTATCTCTTCCACATACAGGTTTTCACCCAACTGCACCGGTTCCGGATACAAGCCGGAAGCCTTTTCGCGTTCGTCAGAGAGGGCGGACAGCATACGGGCGTACACGGCCTCGGTAATCAGCGTCAACGGATCGTTCTCGTCCATTGCGGCGATGGCACTCCATTTTCCCGTTCCTTTCTGGCCGGCAACGTCGAGTATCTTATCCAGCAACGGCTTGCCGTCTTCGTCGCGGAAGCGGAGTATGTTCGTGGTGATCTCGATCAGGAAACTATCCAGTTCGCCCTTGTTCCATTCTTCAAAGACGACGGACATTTCATCATTGTCCAGGCCTTTCCGGTTCTTCAACAGGGAATAGGCTTCGGAGATCAGCTGCATGTCACCGTACTCGATGCCGTTGTGCACCATCTTGACAAAGTGCCCGGCACCGCCTTCGCCGATCCATTGGCAACAAGGCTTACCGTCATCCAGCTTGGCTGCGATACTCTGTAAAATATCCTTTACGATGGGCCATGCTTCGGGAGATCCTCCGGGCATGATAGAAGGGCCGTGCAAGGCACCTTCTTCACCTCCCGAAATACCTGATCCGACAAAATACAGACCTTTGGCTTCCACCTCTTTCACACGGCGTTCCGTATCATGGAAGTCGGAGTTGCCTCCGTCGATGATCACGTCGCCGGGCGACATATGAGGCAAGAGCTGTTCAATCATTTCGTCGACCGGAGCACCGGCCTTGATCATCATCATAATGATGCGGGGACGCTTCACGGCATCCACCAGTTCTTCGATCGAATGGGTAGCGATAAAATTCTTTCCTTTTCCACGGCCGTTCACGAAGCGGTCCACCACTCCTTCTTCGCCGGGGAAACTACGGTTATATACTGCAACGGTAAAACCTTTGCTTTCCATATTTAGAGCCAGGTTCTCACCCATCACGGCGAGACCAATCAGTCCGATATCAGCTTTCTTCATGTTTTGTTCTATTTTATATTTCGTTATTTTATTAATGCAAACAAATCGTTCAACGATTCACTCATCGACGGATGCGTATAAATACTGTCCCGAAGGAATGTATAGTCTTTTCCGGCACGTATGGCCAGCGATACGGTGTTGATCACCTCGGTCGACTCGGCACAGAAAAGGGTACATCCCAGTATCTCGCCTGTTTCCGTATCGACGATCGCTTTCAGCAGTCCGTCCGTCTGTTCGAAGGTACGTGTCCGCGGGAATGCAGCAGCCGGCATCCGTGCAATGCTTATTTTCCTTCCGGAACGCAGCGCCTCTTCCTCTCCCATCCCGATGCGTGACAGCGGGGGATCGATGAATACGGAATAGGCAACCGCCACACGGTCATCCTTCGTTCGCCGTCCGTTACCGAACAGCTGGTCTTTTATCACACGATAATCGTCCAGAGAGATGTAGGTAAATTGAAGACCGCCCGTCACATCGCCCATTGCCCAGATATTCGGGACATTGGTGCGCAGATGGTCGTCCACGATGACGGCTCCCCGGTCGGAGATCTTTATCCCCGCAGCTTCCGGATGCAGGTCTGTGGTGTTCGGACGGCGTCCGGTTGCCAGCAGCACAGCGTCGGCGGGAAGTTGTACTTCGTTTCCTTCTTTCTCTTTATATGTTATAACAACTCCGGAGCCATTGTGTTCAATCGACTGTACCGAAGCGTTCAGACGGATGGTGATTCCTTTCTTTTCGAGTACCGTTTTTACCGCATCGGCAATGTCGCGGTCTTCGCGGGCAATGAACTTGTCTCCCCCTTCCAGCACGATCACTTCCGAACCGAAACCGGCAAACATGGAGGCGAATTCCAGGCCGATATAACCGCCGCCTACAATCACCAGCCGACGTGGTAGTTTGTCCAGTTCCATGATCGAGGTACTGGTGTAGACAAACGGATTTCCATCTATACCTTTGATGGGTGGGATGATGGTAGATGCTCCCGTATTGATGAATATCTTTTTACCTTCCAGGAGGAGGGTTTCGTTACCTGCTTTTACTTCTATTTCGTAAGGAGAACGGAAAGAGGCGATGCCTGTATAGACAGTCACGGTATCTTTTGAGTCGAGGTTGTCGAAATTCTTTTTACGCAGCAGCGAGGTCAGTTCCCTTTTCCCGGCAATCGCCTGGCGGAACTCTTCGGCATACTGTTCGAAGGAAGAAGGTTTGCGGTAGGAAATGACTTTCGACATATGCACCAGCCTTTTCGTCGGGATACAACCGATATTGATACAGGTTCCTCCGTACATACCGGACGAACGCTCGATAATAGCGACATTCCAGCCTCTGTTTCCCAACTCTGCGGCAAGTGTTTTACCGGCTTTACCAAACCCAATGATAATTGCATCGTACTTTTTCATCCTACAATCCTCCTCTTTTTTAGACTAAGTTATTAACAGAACAGCTGTTTTAACCTAATTGTTCGTAAAATTTTATCTATATTCTGATAATTGTTATCTATCCCCCGCCCTAATAGCAAAGGTCGACGATACAAAAGTAGAGAATGCAGACGGTTAAGAGGATATCTATTTTTCCTGAAAAGTTGGCGATTTGGCTAAATAAGAAAAAATGTGAAACATTTTTTCAGTTGACAGTTGACAGTTGACAGTTGACAAATGACAGTTGAGAGTTAGGCTTCGCTATCGAATATAGAAATAATTGAACCTATTCGAGCATAAGCGATCGTTCATAAACAAGGCTGGCTTAGTTACAGGTTCATTTGCCGTCAGTTTCAACTGACGGATAGTTAATGGATATATTATTCCTGGACTTTAGTCCCATTTCTCTTTAATAATATTACCTTTGTAAAGAATGTCGATTTAACCGGGGAAATCCCCCTTAACAAAAGAAATATATGAGCTATGTAAAAATTATCTTACACTGTGTCTGGAGTACCAGAAACCGTCAACCTTTACTGTCCGACTGCAGTCAGCGTAAAACTCTTTTTGCCCATATCTGTGCCAATGCCAAAGAGAAAGGTATATGGGTTAGTTTGGTTGGAGGTTATGTAGACCATCTACATCTTATACTCTATCTGGGAAAAGATCAAATTCCGTCTAAAGTATTACAACTCATTAAAGGTGAAGCTTCTCACTGGTTTAATAAACAATATGGGCAACGTCTGGAATGGCAGGATGATTATTTTTCTGTCTCCATCGGAGAAAGCCAGCTTGCAGCAGTTAGTAATTATATACTTAATCAGGAAGAACATCATCGTCATAAAAGCTTTCAGGAAGAGTATGAGGAGTTTATGCGTGTATATAAATTCAAGAAGAAATGTGACTAAAGTTAAAGAATAATATACACATTAACTATCCGTCAGTTAAAACTGACGGCAAATAGACCTGTAATAGCTGAGTTACTTTGATTACGGGTAGTTTATTTATTGATAAAATTTGAAGGGACCGTCTAAAAAGTATTTTTGACTCTGTTTTATTCGAATACCTATCTGAGATTGATTTCAAATATTCAATTCTCAAGGAGAATGAGTGACTTTTTAGACAACCTCTTCACATCGGATAAGACATCTACTATTCTTTAATAATCTTATTCTTCTTCCTGTACTCGGTTGCACTCATTCCGGTTGCGTTCTTGAAGAAGCGGCTGAAGGTGGCCTGGTCTTCGAAGCCCAGCATCAGGGCGATCTCTTTGGAGCTTTTGGAGGAGTAGAGTAACAGGCGTTCGGCTTCTGCCTGAATGCGGTTGTGGATGATGCGTATGGCAGAGGGTTGCTGGTAGGTGGAAAGGAGGTTTGCCAACGTCTTCGGCGATTTGTTCAGCATATCGGCATATTCCTGCACCTGCTTCTTTTCCTTGAACCAGGTATCGACCAGGACATAAAACTTACGGATCGTCTCAAACTGCATGCCGTTTTCCGTCCTCACCCCCTGCCGATTCTCCGCGATGCGTGTACATAATATAATAAAACGTTTCAGTAACACACGGAGCATTTCATCCTGCAGGTGGTCGCGGCTTTCAAACTCCTCGCGCATGATGTCCGTTAAGGTCCGGATCTTCCGCTTCTCGTCGTCGGAGAGATCGAAAATCACCACATGCGAGGAACCATGAAACAACAGTCCGTTGCACGACACCTCATGGTCATTGCCATAGATACAATAGAAATTACCATTGAACAACAGCGAGAGATATTCGCCCTCCACCCGGACAAACTCCAGATGATGCAGATGCGATAAAGTCAGCAGCTGGCCTGCTTCCAGTACGACCGACTGATGATCGACATCCAGCTCCAACCGTCCTGACAGCACCCAGATAAACTTATACAAAGACTTGTCCTTCAACAATGCCGGACTTTCATGCAACGAATCCGATAAAACGACTTTCCCTTTAATCTTGCTGTTTTCAAATGATAAATTCATACTACCCAATTTATATTACCTCCATTCGGTAGGGATCTCGCCCGTATGCCTGCGGAACCAGCGTGAAAAAGTATCGTGGTTGGCAAAGCCCAGCATCGTGGCGATCTGCGAAGGACGCAGACGGGTCTTCGATAACAGGTCTTTTGCTTCCAGCAATACGAACTCGCTGATCCACTCGGCGGCGGATATTCCGGCACCTTGTTTACACCGGATATTCAGTTCCTGCGAGGTGATCCCTAGTTTCTCCGCGTAAAAGTACGCAGGAGAATGGTGATATCTGCTAATTAAGGTCGCAAATTGTTGAAAAAAGAGTGAATTTTCTGTTTTCGGCGCGTCGATGATCGTTTTTCCCTGCTGTAAGTTTATGATTAGAGCCCGGAGCAACGATTCGACCACCTTCGCACGCATCTCTTTCATCTGTTCGATCTGCGATTCGATCAGGCGCAGATAAATGCGTGTTTCCTCGACCTCGTCCGAAGGGATATCGCGGTAGACGAGACGTTGCCGGTTGATCAGCAACTCTTCCGAAACGTAAACGATGATTCCTGTAAACCCGGTATCATGAAAAGGCTTTACCTCCGTCACATCATCGCTCGCCAGCAGAAGGAGTTGCCCGGGAGCCACTTCATACAGGTGATGCAAAGCCTTGCAACGAAAAGTACCTCCGGTACAGATCACGACCAACGTTCCCGAATCCAGCGGTAGTAATTTATCGTCTTCACCCTCTTTCACATAGAGGATCTTCAGCGAACTTTCAAGTTTCAGTTCCGGTGTCGACACGGAATTATAAAGATCCACAGGTAAGATTCTTTCTGTTTTCATCATCATGTTTTTTGTCTGTATTTTAATTTCCGGGTAAACATAAAAAGGTGTCTTTTAGTTTATTATGTTGTGTGATTTTATCTTTAGTTAAAAGAATAAGACATATTCTGTAAACAAAATCCCCGTCATGAAGAACAACGGTTCATTCTTCGTGACGGGGATGGCGGTCAGCGGAAACGTATCCTAAGGGATAGTTTCAAACAGAGGATCAGTCCGTGTTTCAGGAGACTGCACAGCAGGCGGTACAGGAGACGGATACGGGTCGGCCATGTCGGGAGTTTCGTCATCAGGTATAGATTTAAAGTGAAACAAAAAGTTAAGCAGGGCCAGGATAAATTCGATGATTCGTTTGAGTTTGGACATAATTATTACAATAAAAATAAGTTCATTTATAAAATAACATCTACATTTGTCGGAATAACAACAACTAAAAATTTATAACTATGAAAGATTTATGCATTGAAAACAAAATATTCGAATTACGCGGACAGCGTGTGATGTTGGATAGTGACCTCGCCGAATTATATGAAGTTGAAACCAAAAACCTAAATAAAGCTGTTAAACGTAATTTAGATCGTTTTCCAGCTGATTTTATGTTTCAACTGACAGAAAACTTGAGGTTCCAATTTGGAACCTCAAGTTGGGGTGGATCACGTTATTTGCCATACGCCTTTACAGAGCAAGGAGTTGCCATGCTTTCAGGAATATTACGTTCGTCCATAGCAGTGCAAGTCAATATAAACATAATGAGAGCATTTGTCAGAGTGAGGCAATACATCGCTTCATATAAAAGCGATAATTTGGAATTAGCTGAACTACACAAGCAAATGGAACTTATCCTCTCTCGTTTAAATGAGATAAACGAAGATATAGAAAGCCTTAACAAAGACCAGATTTCAAACGAAAGTATTTTTGAAGACTTATTTCGTTCCATAGCAGATATCAACCTTCAAATCCAATTAAAACATACAAAACTCGACAGAATACCAGTAAAAGGTTACTTAAAATATATTGATAAGGATCAAAACGGATGAAGTTCAATTCAAAAGCAACACAACCGGCTACGAACATTGTGCGCGTCCGCTGATGGGTATCCTGCTCTCGGGTACTTTCGGACAGTTCACCCGTTTTATCCCTTCGGCCGACGACGGTCTTTTCAGCCGCTTCCTGGCCTACACCGTCGACAAGCCGGTGGAATGGAAAGACCTGACCGACGAAGACAATAGTCCGTCGTCGAACAACTACTACCATGATCTGGGCCTGCGCGTGCTCGATATGGGAAACTTCCTGGATAAGTATCCTACCTTCGTGTGCTACACCAAGAAGCAGCGCGACCGTATGAATGCCCGTTTCCGCTACCTTTCGGAAAATACGTACGTTTCACTCGCGTTCATCCGGGTCGGGACAGCCCTCTCAGTCCTTTATCCCGAGAATCTTTTTCATCTCCGGACGGAAACTGTCTCCCCATCTCTCCATCTGTTCGATAATCGGAAGCAGGGTTTTACCTGTTTCCGTTATGGAATATTCGGAATGAGGAGGCAGTTCCTTAAATATCTTTTTCTTTATCATCCCGTGCATTTCCAGTTCTTTCAGTTGCTGGTTTATGACCCGCGGGCTGGCATCTTCAAACAGGCGGTGAAGCTCACTCGGACGCTTCGCCCCTGTACACAGTTCCTGGATGATGCAACTCTTCCACTTCCCTCCGATCACTTCCATAGTGATCTTTATGCCACAGTCAATGTCAAAAGGTATTTTCTTCTTATACATACTTGTTATTTTGGTATAAAGATACAAATTAAAACAGGACACCTGCAAAAAAAGCTGGTATACCCCCTGTCAGTCAGTATAGTGATAAATTTATCAGTATTATGAATAATTCAGCCGTACTTGCAGGATTGTCCCCTACCATTTACCTTTGTATCAAAAGACAGCACCATGAAAAAGTTATTATTATCAATTGTTTTATTCATTGGCGTAGCTTCGGCATACGCACACGATAAAGTATTTACAAATAATCAGAATATGGAAAATAAAACATCAACACTTCGTTTGATCTACCCGCAATGGCAGGGTGGAATTGTGGATCACTGGATGCCCGATATTCCGGCAGACGATGCTTCAAGAGGGTATTATTTAGGAGCTCAGTTACTGAACTTCCTGGCTCCCGAGAGTTCGCAAAAGACAGTGGAAGTACCGGTTTCACTGGATATAAACGACCGGAAAACGGAAAAAGGGGTCAGTGCCCGCAACGTAATCCTGAAGCAGACGAAAGCCGCCCTCGGAATAATCGGGGAAAACGCTCCGGAAAAGATCGTTACGCTCGGTGGCGAATGTTCGGTGAGTGTCGTGCCGTTTACTTATCTGGCTGCGAAATATCCGGATGATGTGGCGATTGTCTGGATCGATGCCCATCCCGATATAAATCTGCCTTACGATGACTATAAAGGCTATCATGCCATGGCTTTAACCGCCTGCCTGGGGATGGGTGACGAGGAAATTATCGGCACGCTGCCCGGAAAGGTCGATGCTTCGAAAGCGTTGCTCGTGGGATTGCGCTCATGGGATAAAGGTATGCAGGAACGTCAGAAAGAACTGGGGATAAAGGGCCTTTCACCGGAAGAGGTTGCCAATAACAGCGCGGCGGTCATGGAATGGCTGAAAGGGACCGGCGCCTCGAAGGTCGTTGTTCATTTCGACCTGGACGTGTTGGACCCTGCCGAAATCATTGCCGGTGTCGGTGTCGAACCTGACGGAATGAAGATGGATGAAGTGATCCGTGTGATAAATGATATTGCCTCCGGCTATGACCTGATAAGCCTGACCATAGCCGAACCGATGCCACGCATCGCCATCAAACTAAGAAATATGCTCAACCAATTGCCATTGCTGAAAGAGTAACGGGATATCTGTTTTTCGTATGTGCATTTATGAACACGGACCGTATCCGCACATACGAAAAACAATCGGAAAGAGAAGCGGGTCAGCTAAAAATATCCTGTTGTAATCTTCTTAATGACACAGCCTTAACCCCTTGCTGCTCTCCTTGTAAGAGAATATCGCCCAACATTCTGCTCACGTCTTTTGCCGAATTCCGCAGATAGCCATCGAACATAGCCTGCATCGCTTCATCATTAAAAACTTTCCGTACGATTGGAATACAAATAAACATAGGCAGATAATAGAGTTTGTTCACTTTCTCTTTTTTAGGATCGGTTCCCATCGCAGAACAGACATGGAAACCCTCTCTGACAGCCATTATTGCCTCCCTGACAATCTCCCGTTTTTTAAGAAAAGCCTCCATCGTGCCCCCGGCTTTCAGAACTCCGGCCGAAAGCCCGGCTATAAACGCACAATGAGGAAGAAGCCATGTGATGATCTGACCGGATATAAATGGCTTCATGCCGGCATCGTCCATTGCATCCGCTATTTTCCGTACACGCGGCGTTATTTCACCGGATACTTCGCCCAGCATTGTTTTCGAATATCCGGAACCGGAAATAATCGTATCGAGTCCTTTTTCATTCCGGCCTCCACCAGCCATAAAAGGAAAACCGAAGAAATATTGTCCGGGCGATATGTATTTACTTATTTTTTCCAGATCATCATACCATATATTCTGAAAGAAAAGAATATGGGCCTTTCCGACAGATTCTTTCAGGACAGACAAGACTTCTTCGGGATGGAGATTATTTGTCGCAACGATGATATACTCAAAATCATTGTCGGCCGAAAGAATATCCAGGACCTTTGGACGGAAAACGGTCTCCGCTTCCACCTTTCCTCCATTTCTGTAATCCGTACAATGGATATGAATACCATGTTCTTCAATCGGCATCTTTTTTCCCTTTCTAACCAGAAAACTGATGTCGTGCCCGGCCTCGGTCAGTTGCCAGCCATAGGTGCAGCCAATCACGCCCGCGCCAAAAATAAGAATCTTCATAATAAAATATATTTATTGTTTGCTATTCGGGAGGAAGATCGATAAACGCCGAGCGGAACAGTCCGTGATATCCGGAATATACCGGTTCGCAGGCATTGAAAAGCTGAGCCGGTGTAAATCCGGAAAAATCTTTCAGTTCCTTTATCAGGTGCGATTTGTCGTAGTAACCACATTCATAAGCCAGTTCTGCCAATGTCATACTTGTATGCAACTGCATCAAATGGTGTAGCTTCTGGAAACGCACGATTTGCAGGAAATCTTTCGGGTTTGCTCCGATCTTTTCACTAAAAACACGTTTGAACTGCTTGTAACTCAGGCAGGCGGTTTGCGCCAGACTATCGACATCTGTATTTCCCTGCCGGATAGCGTCTATTACCGCATGAATCCGTTTGTCATCCTGTTTGCCGAACCGGCACATACGGCTGAACAGAAATTTTTCTATAAGGCCGACACAGGCTAAATCATCAGCCGTCTCGTTCAAACGTTGCTCCAACTCAAGCAATTCCGGGTCGTCCAATACATCGAGCGAGGTCTGCCGGTCCTTCAGTTCACCGGGGGATATAAGGAAGAATCGACAGGTTCCCGCAGGCTGAAAAACAATGCTGATAAAATCAATACAGCCGGAAAAGACAAGGTCTGTATAACCGGCCGTTATGCCATAGAGATGCGACCGGGGCAAGCACCCTTTTTCCTGTGATGAATACGCAAAGTTCCCCCGATGAAAACTTAATGCCACACAACCCAACGGAACAAGGCGCTGTGAACTTCTCACAACGTCTTCCATCCGCAGAAACCAATATTGCTTTACATACGGAGCAAGTAACCCGGAAGGTTGTATAACTTTAAATTTATTCATACCGGTACAAAGTTAAGGTTATTACATGATCCGCCTGGTGTAAAAAAAGGACAAATCTTTGCTATGCTTCAAAAAGCAATTCGGGACACAACCGGCACAAAGATAGAACCTCCATATTTTGTCCGATTGAAAATTAAGCCATACTTTTGTCCAAACATGACAAATGTATTCATCATGCAAAAAACAGCTCTCAGAATAAGTCATATACCAGCTATCACATGGGGCAGCAAATCCGAAAAAGTCATTATTGCCATTCATGGAAATAGATCGAATAAGGCAGATACACCTATTGAGATCGTAGCCCAAAATGCGCTGCTGAATGATTACCAGGTTTTGAGTTTTGACCTGCCGGAGCATGGAGATAGAATAAACGAAGGCATTCCCTGTAAAGTCCGGTCTTGTGTTAAGGATCTTACTACCGTTATGCAATATGCAAAAACGAACTGGAAGCATATCGATTTATTTGCAAACAGTATAGGAGCCTATTTCAGCTTATTGGCTTATCCGGAGGAGGTAATAGGAAAAGCATGGTTCCTCTCCCCGATCGTCGATATGCGACGCCTTATCGAAAATATGATGACCTGGTTTTCCATAACGGAAGAAGAACTGAAAAGGCAACAGACCATATCCACGCCTATAGGACAAAAACTCTATTGGGATTATTACAGTTTCGTTAAGGATCATCCGATATCCCATTGGAATACCCCTACCCATATTCTATACGGCGGCAAAGATGAGCTATGCGAAAACGATGTCATATCCCGATTTGCCGAACAGTTTTCCTGCCAACTGGAGATTGTCGAAGGATCGGAACATTATTTCCATACACAAGAACAATTGACTGTTTTCAATGAATGGATAGGACGAACTTTATAAAGACACAGAAAATATATGAAAATAAGTATTGCACAAATAGAACCGATAAAAGGTGATATCGAAAAAAATCTGAGTAAGCATTTGAAGTTTATTGAAGCCGCATCGTCCGGACAATCGGACCTGATAATGTTTCCCGAACTATCGCTGACGGGCTATGAACCAGAACTGGCAAAAGAGCTGGCGATATATTCACAGGATGAAAGACTGACCCCGTTGCAAGAAATTTGTGATAAAAAGAACCTGATCATAGGTGCAGGCCTGCCTACTAAAAAAGATGATAATTTATTTATCAGTATGGTTATTTTCCAACCGGGAAAAGAGAGAATCACTTATTCAAAACAATACCTGTATCCTACCGAGAAAGATATATTCACCCCCGGTAATACCCCTTGTGTAATCCCTTTTGACGAAGCAAATACCATTGCCCCCGCCATCTGCTACGAATTATCCAACGAAGAACATGCAGCCCATGCACATAAAATGAATGCAAACATCTATATGGCAAGTGTCCTCAATTCCGTCAACGGCGTAGATGCTGACATCGAAAAGCTTTCAAAAATAGCTTCAACATATAAAATGATAACGTTCATGTCCAACTATATCGGGACATCAGGCGGTTATGAATGTGCGGGCAAATCCTCTATATGGAACCAGGAGGGCGAATTAATAGCACAGTTCGACAGCCAGACTGAAGGCATACTGATTTACGATACCTTAAGCAAATCTGTCGACACCATCCGTACGATCGTCTGAGCTTGTTTATCAGCAGTCTATTTGTTAAAAATGCGATTTTGTAAAAAATAATAAGAAAACCATGAGGTAGATAAGAAATAAGTTGTATCTTTACTGGTGAAAAACGTAAATTTTTTCATAGTTAAGGTTTTGGTTTAGAGATGGCCCCCTTGTGAAAGCAGGCCATTTCGTTTTTTTATTCAACCCGAAACAATTTGTTCTTGTAATCAATGATCACCGGTATCGCTATCCCAATTAGGAAAGTCCTTTTAGTTTATACACCAGCAAATTATCTTCCGGATCTCCGTCCTCTATCGATCCGTAAAGCGTAAAGGTTTCTTCATCGACAGCAAATTGAACAGGCCGTTTGCCATCCAAATGATACCGGATAACCGGATTGCCATCCAGATCGAATACCTCAAGGATCGTTCCCCGCGTATTGTTTGCATTGTGTTCTTTCCATGATGTTCCGAAAAATAATGCGTACAGATAGCGTTTGCCCAAATGACCATAAGCATAACTTACTTTTGCGTTTTCACTTGCCAGAACACTTACATCAGAAGCATCAAAATCAAATGTCACCCTTTTGATAAGGTTAAAATTGATATCCATAAAATCAATCTGCTTCTTATATCCATAGCAAAATACTATACGACTTTCATTTGCATACACATTCCCCATATCCGGATCCAGTGAATAATCCATGATATCCGGACTCCTGTATGTCCATATTTTCCGCGGCAAAGAATCTTTTACAGCCAACACATAAAGGCTGGGGACTAACATATATTTAGGATCTGCAATATATAAGGAGTCATTAATAAAGGCTGCGTCATATAAAGCATTGTCATAACCGAATGTTTTTGCATCTTTGAAAACAGGCTGTCCTTCTTTGTCGATAGCAAACCGGCTAATCTGATTCTTACCAAAATCACCAATCAGAAAATCGGAAAGCGGCCCCTGAAATAAGTATGAAGAAACAAATTCATCCGGACCTTGCCCCTCCACTCCAAAGGCACTTTTCAGTTCACGGCTTGTCAGATCATAGATGTGAAATATACTGTCACGACGCTTTACATTTTGAATAATCAGGTAAGGCGGTTTCACTTCTACTTTCCAGGGATTGGTTATCCCCTGCAAGGGCATCAATTCCTGCACCAATGTCTCTTCACGAGGAAAATCATGACCGGTAGAGCTACATGCTACAATTAAACCGCAACATAATACCAGCATTAAAGAATATATCCGCATAATCGTTAATTTTGTTTGGTTCTTAAACTATTACTTTACAGACTCTTCGTGACTTTTAGCCAACGATGCCAATCCTCCTATAGCACCCAGGTTCATGGTGTCCAATGCCGAACTGGGGACAATGATCATAGATCCTTTCTCTTTCAATCCCTCAAAAAGCATATTCATTCCTCTCAGGTGTAGTGCTACAGGATTATCGGTATACTTTTTACTAGCCTGTTCAAACTTATCGGCAATCTCGGTTTCTGCCGTACCCAAAATGACACGGGCTCTTCTTTCACGTTCAGCCTGAGCTTCCTTACTCATCGCATCAGCCAGATCCTGCGGTATGGCAATATCGTTAATACCAACGGTTTGGCACGTAATACCCCAAGGATTGGTATTTCTATCTAAAAGCAGCTGCAGATCTTCCGCTATTTTATCGCGTTCCTGCAAAAGAGTAGACAATTCATGCTTACCGATCGTGTCTCTTAATCCTGTCTGAGCAATATGTTCAATAGCTTTTTGATATTCCTGCACTTCCAAAGCTGCCTTCTCCACATCCCACACTGTCCAATATATGACGGCATCCACATTTACCGGCACCGTATCCTTTGTCAGGGTTTGCTCGGCTTTAAAGGAACTTACACGTACCCGCTGATCGATATAAGCAGATACACTGTCTAATATAGGAATAATTATAAACGGTCCGGGCCCTTTTAAGCCTTTGAACTTTCCCATACGCAACACCACGGCCCGCTCCCATTGGTCGGCAATACGGATCGAAAGAGACAATAAGCCTGAAATAAGAATCAGGAACAACAAAACCGGCGTATTTACTACATGTAAAATATACAGAGCGACCGATACAAAAATCAGTACCAACAATACTGAAATAGAAATTGGATTAAACCATCCCTTGTTGATTACATTTGTTGTCATAAGTATTATTTTTTAGAGGTTTCAATGTCTTTCAATTCCCGCACGACTTCATCGAGAGTAAAGCCGTAACTAAATGCTACAGAAGAAAACTGCACACAAATTTCTTTCAGCTTATCTTCCCTCTCCTTTTCTGCAATTACATTTTCCGTTTTATTGATAAAAGTTCCGGTACCTTGCTGAGTCTCCAGAATATTCCGGATCTCCAATTCTTTATATGCCTTCGATACCGTATTCAAGTTCACCTTTAACTCGACGGCAAGTGCCCTGACCGTAGGAAGCTGTTCACCTAATTTAAGCTGTCCGGATGCTATACCAAATATAATCTGATCGATGATCTGACGGTATACCGGAACGCCGCTGGAATAATCTAATAGAAACTTAATCATATAGGTATATATTATATTATACAAACATTGTACTATTTATATAGTACAAAGGAACAAAATAAATTTATTCCACCAAATTTATTTCAGATTTTTTTATCGGGAAAAAATGTTTGTCGATAAATAGATGAAGATAAGCCTTTATTATCCAAAGTCTATAATAACTCTTGTCCCCTTATTTACTTCGGAGTTTATATCCACTTTGGCACCATAAGAATTCAAAATACGCAACGATAAACTAAGACCGATACCGTGCCCGGCAAATTCACGGGTATTGGTCGCACGGTAGAAAGGTTGATAAACACGTTTCAATTCTTCAGCCGGAATACCGATACCAAAATCCTGTATTTCGAGAACGGAACATTTCAAACGCATTTCAACAGGCCCCTCTCCGGAGTATTTACAGGCATTGTTCAGGATATTGCCGATAGCGATCTTCAAAAGATGCGGATTTGCTTCCAGGCAGTATGCAAAGGTGTCGGTCGTGAATCTGATGCGGTTACCTACGAACTGCATCAGGAAGTCGGCCAGCATAATCTTTTCAGTGGCATTCTTCAATATCTCTTTATCGCCGTGCGACAAGAAAAGAAGGTGCTTCATCAACTGGATGATACGTTTTGTTTCGGAGGCAATGCGTTGTAACGCTGCCTGGTATTCGGCAGGGGTACGTTCTTTCAACAGGCTTATCTCGCATTCACCCTGTATGGCTGTAAGCGGATTATTCAGTTCGTGGGAAGCATTGCTGATAAAAGCTTTCTCGCTTTGATAGGCTGCATCGATACGATCGACCATACGGATGGCATAGAGTTTACCGACAAAATAGATCAGGACGGCACTTATGACGATCAGGGCGAGCAATAGCCAACCGATACGTTGCTGAATGTCCCCTCCATATTGATTGTTAGAGATAACAAGTACAATGAAATTACCTTCATTGTCCGGATAATAAAGGGCTGCTCCCACTTTCTCCTTTTCATGAAAAGTAATCACATCTCCTTTATACAACCGTGCAATCTCCTTTTCCGTCATATAACGGCCTAATGTCGTATGCGTCTCTGCCACACTGTCCGCGTTCAATAATATTTCGGTAGCGACAGGCAACGTTTCTTCATAGCGTTTTTGTATACGGGCATAGCTTTCCTCGTCCACTTCATCCTTCTCCCAATGTTTCTCGGCAGTAGCATAGGCTTTTTCCGTCAGGTAAGAATAATACAGGCGGCTGATATAACTGGTCGCAATAAAATAGAAAAGAATCGTGACAAAAGCAATGATACCGACTGTCATTGCCGTATAAAAGAAAGCTATTTTATTCCCTGTTTTCATGCTTCCATCATATAACCGATACCCACTACGGTACGGATCAGTTTATGAGTAAAATCTTTGTCTATCTTGGCACGGAGGTAGTTGACGTAGACATCGACAACATTGGTATTGGTATCGAAATCCTTATCCCATACATGTTTCAGAAGTGTCAGGCGGTTAAGGGCTGTACCCTGGTTCAGTATAAAGTATTCCAGCAAACGATATTCCTTAACCGTCAGGTCGATAACTGCATCCCCCCGGAAGGCCCGGTGGCTGGTCGGATCGAGATGCAGGTCTCCGCACCGTAAAGAGCCGGCCGTAACTTCCATTCCCGACCGCCGCAAAAGAGCTTTTATACGGGCTTCCAATTCCTGGAAACTGAATGGTTTAACCAGGTAATCGTCGGCACCGGCATCGAGGCCGTTCACAATATCGTCCGTTGTTCCCAAAGCCGTCAGCATAATTACCGGTGACTGGAAACCATAGAGTTGACGATATTGGCGACATAACTGTAAGCCGTTCATCTTAGGCATGATAATATCCAGGATCAGCAGTTGGAAGTTCTCTTTTTGCAATAACTCCCAACCCGCCATACCGTCATAAGCAACGCATACTTCATGACCGAATTCCTGTAATCCTCTTTCAATGAAAGAGGCTATATTCACTTCATCTTCTACTAATAATATTTTTGCCATTTGAAAGCTTATTTACTTAGGAGCACAAATATACGATTTCAGATTATATTAGAGAACGCGGATGACGCAGAATACGCAAACGTTCGCAGATTTACAGTCTTCGTTGTATCAGCTTTCCATCTTTGTCATAAAGCATGCGGCGATAGAAGGCTTCGACCATCAGCGGAAAGACAAACAGGGTAAAGAATGTCGCCCCTATTAAGCCACCGATGATGACAATAGCTAACGGACGCTGACTTTCCGAACCGATACCGTGACTAAGGGCCGCGGGCATCAAACCGATAGCTGCCATAGAAGCTGTCATAAGCACTGAACGCACACGTGATTTCACACTCATCTTGACGGCGTCCGACAAAGGCTCCCGCGCTTTCAGATTCCCTTTGATATCCGATATCATGATAACTCCGTTCTGAATACAGATACCGAAAAGAGCAATAAAGCCGATACCTGCCGAGATAGAGAAATTGAAACGGGTGATCAGGAGTGCCAGGATTCCCCCTACTGCGGCATAAGGAACATTCAGCAACACAAGTCCTGCATCCCGGGCATTCCCGAACAACACGAACAGGATGACAAATATGATAGCAATGCTGACGGGGACAACCTGCGCCAAGCGTTTCGTTGCCCGTTGCTGGTTCTCGAAATCTCCCGTCCATTTCAAGGTATAGCCTTCGGGAAGTTTCACCTGCTTATTGACTTTCTCCTGGGCTTCGGCTACGGCTGTACCCATATCCCGTCCGCGGACAGAGAATTTTACGGCACAGAAACGGGCGTGATTATCGCGGTAAATGATAAGCGGACCGGTTATGGTCGTGATATCCGCCAGTTCCTTAATAGGAACCATTGTCCCGTCGCGGGCAGGGACCAGGATCTTTCCAATCTCATTTTCACTTCTTCGGAAGGCGGACTCGTAACGGACCATGATATTGAATTTTCGTTCATCTTCGTACAATAAAGAGGCACTCTTACCTCCTATCGCCATTTCGATGATCGATTGTACATCTTCTTTCGCAACACCATAACGAGCCAGGCGCGATTCATCGAGCTCAATACGCAGTTCCGGCTGACCGATATTACGGATCACTCCGAGGTCTTCGATGCCGTCGACCGTTTGTAATATCTTATAGATTTCTACGGCTTTCTTTTCAGATTCATATAAATCTTTCCCGAAAACTTTTACTGCAATAGAACCCTTAACGCCGCTGGCCGCTTCTTCCACATTGTCGGTGATCGGCTGCGAGAAGTTGAAATCGACACCGGGATAGACAGCCAGGTTCTCTTCCATCTTTTCTATCAATCCGGCCTTGGTCAGTTTACTTTCCCATTTCTTTTCGGGATAGATATCCACATGAAATTCGATATTATAGAAACCTGTGGCATCTGTCCCATCGTTCGGGCGACCTGTCTGCGAAAGGACCTGGCGCACTTCCGGATAAGATGCCAGGTTGCGGCGCATCTGGTTAGCGAGCTTGACCGATTCATCTAAAGAAATACTTTGAGGCAACGTCGCACGGATATAGATAGAGCCTTCATTCAACTGGGGAAGAAATTCCGTACCCAACAGCGTGAAGCACCACAAGCCGGCGGCCGCCACCAAGGTAGCGATACCGATCGTAGCTTTCTTGTGGGCATGGCAACGGTCAAATATAGAAACGGACGTCCGGTTCACCCATGACAAGAAAGGGTTGTGCTTTTCACGCACATTCTTTTTCAACAGCATGGACGATAGTACCGGCACCAATGTCAATGTAAAAATAAGCGCGCCCAACAAGGCAAATCCCAGGGTATAAGCCAGCGGACTGAACATCTTCCCCTCCACTTTCTGGAAAGCAAAGATCGGGACCAGCGCAGTGATAATGATCAGTTTGGAGAAGAACACCGCCTTAGCACGATCCTTTGCCGTATGACGGATCAACCCCATCTTACTCATTACATTAAAGGCAGGCATCCCCACCTCCCGCGCTTTCCTGTCAAGGGCAACAAAAAGACCTTCCACCATTACCACGGCACCATCGATAATGATACCGAAGTCGATCGCCCCCATCGAAAGCAGATTGGCGCTCATCCCCATCGTCCGAAGGCAGATAAAGGCAAAGAGCAGCGCCAACGGGATAATAATGGATACAATCACCGTTGTACGCCAGTCTGCCATAAAAATCAACACAATGAAAGTTACCAGCAAAATACCTTCTATCAGGTTATGTGTAACCGTGTTCACAGCCAGGTCAACCAGATCTTCCCGGTCGTAGAACGAAACGATCCGGACATCTTCCGGCAACGAGTTCTCCTGGATATCGGCAATCTTATCTTTCAGGGCAGCGATTACTTCACCCGGATTTTCCCCTTTCCGCATAACGACGATACCCTGCACGACATCGTCTTCATCCATCCTGCCTACCTGTCCCAGACGGGGTAGACTCGACTCGTGCACACTTGCCAGATGCTTTACCAGGATCGGTGTACCGTTGATGTTCTTGACTACGATATTCTCGATCTCTTTCGTATCATTGATCAGACCGATGCCTCGTACTACATAAGCCTGCGAACTTTTAGTGATCACATCACCGCCCACATTAATATTACTCTTGGCTATGGCATCAAAAAGTTCAAGTGATGTTACATTATAATTGATGAGTTGGTTCGGATTAACGCTTACTTCAAAAGTCTTTACTTCACCACCGAAACTCACGATATCCGCTACTCCCGGGACAGCGCGCAGTTTACGTTCGATCACCCAATCCTGAAATGTTTTCAATTCGCGGACGGAACGTTTGTCACTACGCAGGGTATAACGGAAGATCTCCCCCGTCGGTCCGTATTGCGGCTGAACCTCCGGTGTAACGCCTTCAGGCAGATCGGCATCGTTCAACAGGTTGTAGACTTGCTGGCGAGCATAGAAATCGTCGGCATCATCATCAAACATTACATTGATCACCGAAAGCCCGAACAAAGTGGTACTACGAATATCCGTTTTTTTCTGTACCGGGTTCATAGCTATTTCGATTGGAATAGTAATGAATTTCTCTATCTCTTCCGCACTACGTCCCGGCCACTGGGTTATGATCGTTACTTTGGTATTCGTAACATCGGGGAAAGCGTCAACGGGGGTATGAACAAAGCTGACAGCACCTGCTATAATGGCTATGACGGTGCAGAAGAAGATAAAGAATTTGTTTTTCAGTGAAAAGGCTATTATATTGTCTATGAACTTATGCATATCCGTTTACTTTAAAGCGTTATAGACCAATAATGCATTCCGGTTGATGATACGGTCGCCCGCTTTCACGCCTGATTCCAGGAAACAATCTTTCTCGGTCTGTTTGAATACGGTGACTTCGTTGGTTTGCAATATATTATCGCTGCCGATGCTCACGATATAATGTTTTCCGTTTTCGAATATGACGGCACGGGCATCCACGCGGGGCATTTCCTTCCCTTCCACTTTGCTCTGCACATACACATTGGTGAACATGCCCGGTTTCAGCATATAATCCTCATTCTTTAGTTTCACCCGTATGTTCATGGTCTTGCTTTCGCTATCCAGCATATTATATACTTTGTCTACCGTTCCCGTAAACTCTTTCTCCCTGTAAGCGAGTGTCGTTATACGGACCGGTGCTCCTTCATACACCTTACTGATATCGCTTTCGTAGACATCAGCCATTACCCACACGTTATCCAAACCGGAAATGGTAAACATTGCTTCTGTCTGGTCGGAACGTATCTGCATATTCCGACTGACATTCTTTTCAATCACGAAACCGGATACCGGAGATTTTATTTCGTAAGTGGAATTGCCGGTTATATGATAGATGGCATAGACTTCATCGATACGTTTAAGTTCGGCTTTGGCATTTGCTACCTCCTGTCCGGCCTGCAGTTTGTCACGCTCGGAAGCCATTCCACTGCGAAACATATCCTCTGTGGCTTCCTGATTACGGTTTGCCAGCAGTAGTAGTTGCTCTGCCTCTTTCCGTTGTTTTTCATAATCGGCTACCTCGCTGCTGTGTATGATGGCTAGTATGTCTCCTTTCTTCACATAATCGCCGGTTTCAACATTCACCTCAGTGATGTTTCCTCCGAAGATGGGATAAACATGTGCCAGTTGTTCGGGATTGAAACTGACACGTCCGTTCAATAGCAATTCATTGCTTAAAGGAACATTGTGAACAGTTTCAACCGAAACAACCTTCTGTAAACTGTCGGTAAGCATGAGAGGGGCCGGACCCTCTTCCGGCCCGGTTGTCTTTTTGCCACAGGCTGCCAGTAAAGGAAGCAGAAGCATTAATGCGATACAATTCTTATTCATCTTATTTGTCATTTTCTTATTCGCTGTTATTCGTTAATAGCTGAAAACATCACTACCTGTCACCGTGTTGATCTCCTCCATAGCCAGGAAGACATCTTTCTGTGTTTGATAAAGTTGCAGGCAGGTTTCTTTATAAGCCTGGTAGTAATCAATAAATTCCAGCAAACTGATATTACGTTTCCTGAAATTCGTGTTTACCCCGTCGATAATGGTTTCAAAATCACGTTCCAACTCATAGTTTGAAGAGTTGTATAGTTTAACCGCTTTTTCCAGCCGGGCATAACTGGTGAAAAGCTCTTTCTCCGCCTGTTTGCGAGCCAATTCTTCCCGGCTTGTATTTTGCAGGACGGAGAGACGGGCAGATTTGATATTTCCCTGATTGCGGTTGAAGACCGGGATCGAGATGCTTAAACCAATAGCAAAATAGTTATCGCAGAAGTTTCCGGCACGGTCGTAAGAACCTTTCAGGCTGACCTCCGGAAAGGCTAACGACTTTTGCAGGCTTACATTTGCACGTGAAGCCTGTATATTGGTTCGTGCCATCTTCAGATCCGGACGTTCGGCAAGACGGTTATTCAGTTCGATAAAAGGGATGGAAGTTATATCGATCTGTTTCAGGACAGATTCATCGAAAACGGGTTCAAACGTCTCGGATGCATTCAAACCCAATAATAATTTCATATCGCCTTGCAGGGAAATAAGCTGGTTGGAAGTCTCGTTCCTTTCCTGTTGGAGAGATAACAGAAGTGCTTGTATTCTCGACTTTTCCAACAAAGAGATGTTGCCTTTATCGTTCTGCTCCTTCATTACCTCCAGGAGTTGTTGCAGATATTCTATCTCCTTGTCATAAATCGACAGAGACTTTTCTGTATAATAAAGTTCGATGAATTTACTGTTCAGTTCGCTTTTCAATGTGCGGAGTACCTCTTCAAACTGGTGGACCGCCATTTCTTTATTGAGTTTTTCTACCCGGACCCGTTTGTTACGCTGTCCGGCAATATAGATCAACTGCTCTATTTCGACAACAGCTTCCCCTTCTTTACCCATATCGAAATATTTCCCGTTCAGCCGGTTGTAGACGTTTTGTTCAAGAGAAATGACCGGGTTCTCAAACAATTTAGCCTGGATAACTTCGGCTTCGGCCATCTCTATATTATAACGTTCGGCTATAAGTTCCAGGTTGTTGACAAAAAACTGCCGACCGGCTTCTTGTAACGTCAGCGGTTTTTGTTGAACTTCTGCCGACGTTTTTAGATTGAATACGTGTAAGATTAATAATAATAAAATGAATCGTTTGCCCATTTCCTTTGTTTTTGGAAGCAAAGGTATAAGACTGACATATTTCAGACTCAATCAAAACGATTAGAATACTCTTAACTGAAATTAGAAATTAATTAGAAGGTTTTCAGGGGTTTATTTTCATACGGTAAAGCTGCATCGGCAGCTGATCGGTCTGCAGTTTGGGAGGTTGTTGGGGATAAATGAGTTCGAGCCAGCGTTGATCGATCGGGCCCGGTACCTCTTCGATACGTACACGGGTTATGCCTTTTCGCTTGAATCCTAATATTTCGGCTGCGGAGGATGAGACATCTATAATTCTTTTTCTGCGATGCGGACCCCGGTCAGTGACACAAACAATCACAGTCTTCATATTTTCCAGATTGGTTACCCGCAGATATGTCCCGAAAGGATAAGTACGGTGAGCCGCAACCAGTTCGTCTTTATCATGGATGCGGCCGCTGGAAGATTTCCGTCCATGAAAACGTTCGTGATAATAAGAAGCAAGCCCCTCCTCTTGTCCCCACACAACACCCCCTGCGCTTTGTAAAGCGATAAACAGGAGTATTATATGTGACAAGCGGAAGGGCATGTGCAAATATAATAACTAATTTGTATTTATTGAAGGAGCTTTCCGTTATATTCGCCGGTCAATGTATTCAGGAAGGCTACGATCTTTGCTGTTTCCGCATCTGAAATATGTCTACCGATCTGGAATTCATGCATTACCTGGATGGCATCTTCGATCGTTTGGATCGAACCGTCATGCATATAAGGTGTCGTAAGCATTACATTACGCAAAGTTGGTGTTTTGAACTTATGGCGGTCGGATTCATTTTTGGTAACAGCCCAGCGTCCGTTATCGCCATCTGTCAGACCTGTACCGCGATAATCAAAATAGTTCTCTTTGATACCCATATATTCGTATGACTGTCCGCCGAGATTCATACCGACATGGCATGTTGCGCATTTATTGTCTTTAAACAACTGGTAACCTTCCAGTTCTTCTGCTGTAAGCGCATTCTTATCTCCACTCAGATATTTATCGAAACGGCTAGGAGTAAGCAACGTTTTTTCAAATTCAGCGATAGCTTCCGTTACAGTCGATTCAGTAAAACCTTCGGGAAATACTTCCAGAAAACGTTTACTCAGTTCCTTATCTTCTGCCAGTTTTGCACAGATCTCATCGAAAGATGCACTTCCCATTTCAACTGGATTCAATGGAGGACCGGCAGCCTGTTCTTTCAGGTCGGCAGCACGTCCGTCCCAGAATTGAACGAAGTTAAGTGCAGCATTATAGACAGTCGGAGCATTTACACCACCGAATTGTCCGTGGATACCTTCAGAATATTGCTTGCGGTCTACACCGGCAGTATTCAGGCCGTGACAGGTTGCACACGAGATCGTATTATCTCCTGACAAGCGGGTATCGTGATATAAATCAAATCCTAAGGCAACCTTTGCTGAATCGGTAGGAATAAAGGCCACTAACGGCTGAACCGGTTCATTGGCAAACTCTTCTGCAACTGTAGGCGATACATAATTATTCTTGCGGGCCTCTTTTGCCCATGAGATAATTACTTTCTTTTCGTCGTCATTCAGACTGGTACCCCAATGCATGGTGTAATATTTGGCAGGAGGCATCGAACCGCTGAGAGCAGTGTTTTCTACTTTTGCCAAATCCACTTCAGAAACAGGCTTTCCGTTGTCAAGAGCGGTCAGCATAGCTGTAAGATCCAGATAATGTGTACCTTCTTTCATATCAGCCTGTACAACCGGGCCAATAATCGGAAGTTTGCCGTAAAAAGGAACATTTGCGGTGGCTGAATGACATTCCATACATCCGTTATTGCGGATGATAGAGGCTACCTGCTTTGCTTTATCGCCTTCAAGCTTCTTATACTCGTTGGATGAACAGGAAGGCATCGTTAAAGCTAATGTAAGTAGTCCGACAGGAAGTACTGCCATTTTACTAAAACTAGTGTTGCGCATAATTATTGGTTGTTTAAGATTTGTTTAGTGCAAAAGTAGATATATTTATTAATATATGTTCACAATGCCGATAGGTTTTATTTATCAGACGATAGTCTGTATTTATAAGGCTGACTTTATTACAAGCTCAGATTGTTCCGATCAATAAAAAAGAGCCGTAAAAGTGTTCTTTACGGCTCTTTTCTTTATTTCATTATTACAACTACCGGATTATCTTCTTCGCCTATCCGCTTCAGTTCTTTTACCTGTTGCGGAATCTCTTTATTTTCGTTATCCTCAAACCATTCAGCAGCATCTGCAGCGGAGAGTAAACCGACATATTCCCCTGCCTGGGACACCGACATAGGCTGTAAAGGCAAATAATTCGTTAAATCATCTTTCATACCATCCGCATACAAACCGACTTTAACATCGCCTGTCGATTTTGTAATCACAGCATTATACAACGTCGGTTTATGAAATAACTCCCTGATAAAGCGGACAATCATCCGGTCTTCACTATCAAGTATCTGCGTAATCAGAGCTGCATTGTCTTTATTCTTCATAAAGCGCTCGGAAAAAGACCAGTGATATTTCCCCAAATCAAGTACGCCTGACGGCATTAAAGTCCTGTCTTTTATCTGATAGATTGTATCATTGTACGCCTCCTTAAAATACAGTTCCTTGTCCTGACGCCACAAACGAGTATTAGCATTAAGAATAATACAACCGGTTTCCGGCTCTTTATAATCAATAACAATCGTCCCTTCATAGGCCGTCGGACCAAAAAGTTCGATACCTGTCTCGCTTTTAAAAATTGCTATCGACCCTATATTGGAAGGATCGAACGGCTGTTCGTCAGTAGCCATTGTAGAACATGAATCTACCGGCATATTATCCTTAAAGAAAAGAAGGTTGTTTTTCCCATCACCCAAAATACCCGATTTATACAAAACAAATGTTCCATCATTCTGATAGCCAAAAGAGGTCGATGAAGCTCCCATCGTCTCAAATGGAATCTTAATCTTTCTCTGGAATACACCGTCCTGGTCATAACAAACCAAATCTTTATTCCATCCGTTGAAATAAATCATTCCTGTTTCGTTATCACCCCAACAGAAAACACTATTATACCCTTCCGGATCATTCCCGATATGCCCAACCTGTTTGATGAATTTTCCAGTTCCCTTATCAAACATCAGGCATTGACTCTGGTTAGTAGAAACCAATATCCTGTCTTTGATAATCTGTACATAGGGGCCTTTCCCTATCAGGCTGCTGTCGGTCGTTTCCAGCGGAACATAACGAACCTGTTTGAAATAATCGGATGCCTTCAGCTCTACCGGTTTTTCAATGGCTGTTCCCAACGGGATTACGGATAGTTTACCGTCTGCAGTTTTATCTCCATTGCATGCAGCAAGAAAAAGACAGGAGGCAACGGTTAATTGACACAAATAAGTCTTCTTCATTTTACTGCTTTTTTTGCTGACGCATTTTTTGTTGTGATCAAAATCACTCCATCCTTGCCCTTTTCTCCATATAGACTTTTGGCTGATTCGTCTTTCAGTACAGAGATCGATTCAATCGTGTTAGGATTTATCTTTTCCAATGCACCTTCTCTTATCTGTTCTACCCCATCGATAAATATAAGAGGTTTTTCCACGCCGTTTTTTTCATTTCTAATACGGAGTTTCACCTCGCCTGGCAAATGATCTTCTATCGGACCGTACCCGACAACTTTTATTTCATCCGCTTTTACTTTTCCGGAATCAACTCCCTTTTTAGTTATAAGAGAAATAACGCCAAGTTTATCCGTCGCATTATATTTGGCTAACAGTTCTTCAGACTTTTCTTTGGGAAACATCGAGAAGCTATGGATATTTTCCGGAGATATTGCATCCAACTGGTCATAGGTTGCCACTTCATTGTCGATCAGGATCAGATTTCGGGACCATTCTACTTTCTTCTTGATCTTTCTCATGCGCTCTTCAGATCCTTTTCCAAAATCATCCAGTTGCTTTTGCATGGTTTCCAAAGGATTCACATTCTCTTTTTTCTCCTCCGGAACCGTTTCAGTCTTTATGGTTTTCGTTTTCTGCGGAACAGGAACAATCGGTTTGTCCACAGGAGCCGGTATAGCCTCGGCTATAGGTTCAGCTTTTTTAGGCTCAATAACTTCCTTAACCGAAACAATTTCGCTAATTTTGGCACTTGAAATTTTCTCCAGTTCGCGAGAGATTTCAGGACGGGCAAAAGCGACTACTGCTACAGCAGTCAGCGGAAGTACATACAGATACTTCAACCGCGCCCAGGGGTTTGATTTTCGTTTTAACATCATAGTAATTCGTTTTTTTAGTTTACTGTGATTAAAGCTGTTGGCCATAGAAGTGAAGCGCTGTGAACCAACAGCTTTTTTTATTAATAATAATTGATAATGTTTCGCGTCGATGCCATGATTGATCACACTCTCATCGGCTTCGTATTCATGAATATTCTGTAACTCCTGTTTCAGTAGCCAGACGGCAGGATTGAACCATTGAAGTATCACACAAAAACTACAAATCAACATATCCAAAGAATGATGAGCACTTATATGAGCCAGTTCGTGTGTCAATATCTCTTCGCCGCTTTCTTCCATATCTTTCCGGGAAATGACAATGTATCCCATCCAACTGAATGGACAGATCGGGTCGTTCGTAACTACCAGTTTGCATCCTTTGGAAAGAACCTGCTTCTCTCCTTTCCCGACCATCCGCCATATACGGAATGTAGAATAAAGGAAACGAAGAAAAAAGAAAATACAGCCGGCCAGATAAACGACAAACAAGAACGGAAGCCAGAAAGACTGAGGTGTCTGCACTTCTGTCTCCGTCTGCATCTGCGCCATTTGTAAAAGGTACTCCAAGTTTTGTAACGGGCGTTGTATGGCAACAGGCTCATCCGTCATTATACGGATAAAAGGAATGGCTACGGAGAGAATAACGACACTCAACAATGCGATCCGGTTAAAACGATGAAATGTTTCACGGCTTAACAACAATCTGTAAAACAGGTAAAATACTGCCAGACATACAGACGATTTAAGGATATAAACAAAGAAATCTCCCATAATATTAATCCTTATTTGCTTGTTCCACTTCGTTCAGCAATTGCCGGAGTTCATCCACGGAAATATCCTCCTCCTTTATCAGCGAAGAAACAACTCCCAGATAAGAGTTATTGAAATATTTGGCAATGACATTTTTCAATGTGCCTTTACTGTACTCTGCCTCGCTGACTGCACTATAATACTGATAAGTGTTACCGAATGTATTATGTGAAAGAAACCCTTTCTCCTCCAATCCCCGGACAATAGTCGACAAGGTATTGAAATGAGGCTTAGGTTCCTCATAATATTCTAGCAGTTGCTTCACGAACAAAGGGCCTTTCTCCCAAAAATAGCCCATGATCTCTTCTTCTTTTGCAGTCAATCGCTTCATAATTCCCATTGTTTAGGACAAAGAAACTAAAAGTTTTAGTTTTAAAACTAAATTCATTAGTTAATAAACTAAAAGAGATCGTTTTTCTCTTTTATCATCTTTTTTTGGACTATTCTTTTTTATCTATGTTCCATTTTTATTGTCCTGGAGCTATCATTTCAAATAATCATTATATTTGAAAACGAATAGATCCGAAAATTTATTTTTCGCTCAAGTACGCTCAAAAATTGACTTAGATTTGATTTTTTCACCAATAGTCCTTAACTCATTTGTTATTTTATCTGCGAAGAAATCAAATAACAATGTCTATTTATGTAAGAAGAGGCTTCCGCATTCAAATGCAGAAGCCTCTTTAGTCTTACCGTCAAAAGATCTTTCGAACGTTTCTGAAAAACTTATCGTTTCGGTATATCCACCGACTTATCCGATTTTCCTAACAAATGTTCAGAGAAGTAATCGACCATTCGCCAGTAGAAGTATTCGTCCATATCACCGAAACCGTGGCGTTGCTGTGGTAAAAGCAGCATGTCGAAGCGCTTATTGGCACGGATCAAACCATCTACAACGCGCATCGTATTACCCGGATGGACATTGTTGTCTATATCACCGTGAACCAACAGTAAATGGCCTTTCAACTGTTTTGCCAGTTCTTGATTACTCTTGATATTGTATGTAAATGTCGTATCGCCTTTTTCCGATACTACTTCTTTCACACCATGATGTGTTTCACTCCACCAACGGTTATAGATCTTGTTATCATGGTTACCGGCACAGGAAACTGCCACCTTGAAGAAATCCGGATATTGCAGGATTGCTGCAGTCGACATAAATCCTCCACCCGAATGTCCGTGGATACCTACACGATGGATATCGATAAACTTATTTTTATCAGCCAACTGGATGATAGCCGCTTTCTGGTCAGCCAGTCCATAATCGCGCAGATTACCGTATCCGAAGTTATGATACCATTTCGAACGACTCGGATGACCGCCACGGTTACCGACAGAAACAACAATAAATCCTGCCTGAGCCAAACGGTCTGTACGAACGCTCATACGGGTAAACGGATAACGGGTTGCTTCCACTTGAGGACCGGGATAAACGTAATCGATAACAGGATATACTTTAGTCGAGTCGAAGTTGAACGGTTTGTACATAACACCATAAAGGTCTGTCACACCGTCGGCAGCTTTCACCTTGAACGGTTCCGGGAACTGGTAACCGGCAGCAAACAGTTGTGAGAAATCGCTTTCTTCCAGGTCCATAATCTTCCGGCCTGTATTATCCAACAGGTCTGTCTTAGGAACCGTATTGATGCGGGAATAATTATGGACAATGAATTGTGCATTATCATCTATGCGGACATCATGGAAATAATCACCGACTGAAACCATCTGCAAGCCACTTCCATCCAGGTTCGCTCGGTAAAGATGTTCATAATAGGGATTCTCGTCCTTTTCCCTTCCATTGGCAAGGAAATAAACGACACGCTTGGCTTCGTCTACTTTTACGATCTGGTCGACATGCCAGGGGCCTGATGTGATACGGTTTTTCAGGTTGCCTTTATCATCGTAGAGATACAGATGTGCCCAGCCGTCGCGTTCGCTCCAATGGATCAGTTCCTTGCCATTGTTTACGGATGCCAGCGGACGGACTTCGATATAGGTATTCATACGCTCTTCGATGATCGGGCGGATCGAATCTTCACCGATGGTATACGTACAGATGTCGATGCGGTGCAGGTCACGGCTGGAACGGGTAACGAAGAAACGGTTATTGTCACCCAACCAAATACTCGGCAGCTCCTTCATATCACGTTGTTTCTGCAAGCGGGGTTGGTAAGCCATGCGGATGGTCTGGTCTTTGAATGCCCAGGTGTTGATCTCTTTATAAGAGTTATTGGTCATATCGAACAGATACAGATGGCTGATCGGCGCTTCTTTTTCACCCGGCATCTGGTACTTGTATGTTTCCAATGTCGGACGCGGGGTTGCCATGGCATTGATCACCCACAGGTCTTTCACCTCGCGGCTATCTGAGATAGATACGGCAAAGTGACGTGAATCGGGTGACCACAATAAGTAACCCGGATTTTTTCTTTTGCCGTTACATAATGTATCCGTATTTAAAATGCTGTAAGGCTGTCCGAAACCAAAGTCTTTTACTCCGGTGGTTGTCAGCTGTATTTCCGTAACGGTACTGTCTTTGTCATCCTTTTTCAGTTTCTCGTAATCTTCACGCGACATACGGTACAGATTCAGGTCTTTTGCATAAACAACGGTTTTACCGTCCGGCGAAATAGAAGCCCAGTCGGGATATTCCGTATCTTTCTTTTTATCGGCCAGATGTGTCAGTTTACGTGTCGGATAATCATAAGAGAAATAGAATATCTCTTTCTTAGTCTTGTTATCTTTATCCGTACTATCTTTCTTCGCATCCTGTGAAGAGGTTACCTGGAACGTAAAAGTACGCCCATCCTCTCCTGCCTCCAATTTCCGGATAGGTAACTGTTGAGCGATAAACGGGTCTTTTACGATCTCCGTAAGTTCTGCTGCCAGCTTATCCTGATCGAATAAAGGACGTTTCGATTTGGCGGAAGGATTAACCACATACCAGACATTCCCGTCTCCAGTCTTGTATTCATACCAGAAACAGTTCCCCGCCTTAAACCAATGTGGATCTACCGAAGTAGAAAACAACATCGTCGGCAATTTATCACCGGCAAACCGTTCCGCCTGCGTATAACCCGGCAGCGGATCGTCTGCTGAATTTGTTTGTGCACTCACGCCCTGAACAAGAAAAAGCCCTGACGCTAATAAGAGTAGATGTAAATGTTTTTTCATATTTTACAATTGTGTTATATTGTTTGCTTGCAATTCATACAAATGTAAGTAAATATTTTTTCTTTCGCCATATAAACTAAAAATCCCCTGTCTTATCAACCGATAAAACAGGGGATACTACTATGTTAAATACTAAATATTACACCGGAAGAGTTCCGCCGATCAGGATAACAACCAGCAAAGCCAAGATTGCATACAACTCAGGGAATACAGCCATTACCATCGTTGCACCGAATACGTTATGACCAGCACCAACACCGGCAATACCGTTTGCACAAACTTCTGCCTGACGGATAGAAGAGAATAAACCAGCGAATCCTAATACCAGACCGGCACCGAATATAGCTGTTGCATTCAGCATCGTAATGCTTTCAACCAGGAATTTCTGCATCATGAAATAACCTACGAATCCGTACAAACCTTGTGAAGAAGGCAACGCACTCAATGCGATGTAAGTACCCAATGCATCCGGGTTCTTCTTCATTGCTCCTACTACTGCGTTACCGCAGATTGTTACACCATAACTACTGCCGATAAAGGTTAAACCTGTCATCAACGCAATACCAAGATAAGCTAATAAAATTGGTTCCATAATGAAATTTGTTTGTTTAATTATTTTTTTGTTATTATTTAAATCACGTTTTGTTTATGCTTTTTTGAAAGGTTGGTAAGCCTTACCGCCACCTTCGAACTCTGCATTCTTATAATACTCTACGAAGATCAAACGGAGTGGGTGAACCAGTGAACTGATGGTACACAGACCGATGTTGATCGCATGGCCGACCAAAAGGATCAGCAACATACAGATCACACGCAATACGATGTTCATACCTTCCGTCATATCCACAGCCAGCGAATTGAATACGCCACCCAGGATCGCACCGGTCAGACCGATAGCGAACAGACGGATATAAGACAATGTATCACCCAGCAGTCCGGAAGCCATGTTATAGGTATTCCACAGACCTGTACCGAAGTTCAGGAAGATATTCTTACCCGGCGTATTGTAAAGGAAGGCTACCAGCAATCCCAGTCCGGCTATCACCAGGAAAATATTTTTCACTACTTCCGGTAACTGTACGTCCAGCATCGGCAAACCGAAAACAAGACATAATGCCAGGATAATGAATACCCATGCCAATGGTGCAATACCATATTTCTTGCCCTTCTGTGACATGATCTTCAGTGCAGCGATCGTCTTTCCGAACAGAATCTGTACCAATCCGATTATGATCGAGAACGTCATCAGATTGTCGCTCGAAACAAAATACTCTTTCACTGAAGCAAAAGCAGGTATGTCGACCAAAGCGATACCGAAAAACGAACCGGTAAGAGTTCCGACGATCAATGTCGCCAGTCCAAGATACTGGAACAAACTCAAATAAGGCTTGTAGTCCGGATTAACTTTCCGTTTCAGGATCGTACAGGCAATAATCATTAACAGTCCGTACCCACCATCTCCGAAACAAAGTCCGAAGAATAACATGAAGAACGGAGCAAAGAACGGTGTCGGGTCAAACTCTGCGTAATTAGGCAAAGAGAACATTTTTGTGATCGGCTCGTATAGTTTGGCAAACTTCCCATTCTTTAACAGAATAGGTACTTTATCTCCCTCTTCTATTTCCAATGGCTGATAGAAGTAACCATCCTTTTCAAGCGTTTCCTCCATAGCAGGAGCCTTCTCCGTAGGTACCCAGCCTTCCAGCAACATCAACTTATCGCCTGCCTGACGATCGGTTTGCACAAGCACATTCGACAGATTGAACTCATTCTGCAAATTCTTGTCAAACAAATCGAGCGTATTATAATCAGACGCTGCCAGCTTTTTCATTTCAGCATCCAATACCTTCATTTCCTGCTTTAACAGGTCGAGACGTGCATTCAGTTTCTGCAAGCCTCTGTCCGGCATCTTCGGACGTTCCGCATCTATGTCGATCGTCGTACCGACTTTCGTTATAGTAAGGAAATAAGTAACCGACTGGAAATTGTTGATCAATACAGCATTGTACTCATCACCCCATTTCGGTTCATACTTAGCCGTCGGGCAAGTCCAGAACGTAATATCATATCCAGCCTTCTTCAGACGATTGAAATTAGCCCAACTGAAATCACCCCAGATCTCCATATAAGCAATATCCTTTTCAAGGGATGCTTTCACGGACTGAAGCTGCACTTTCTTATCCTGCAATTCTTCTATCTTCTGGATCAACTTCAGTCCCGCTTTCTTATCCAGTTCACGGGCCGGAGCCAACTGAAGCTCCTTCGTTCCTGAATTCAGGTTCTTGAAAAAGCGCATTAACAAGTTGACACGCTTACGTATAGCCAGTATATCCTGAAGTTCTGCATTATCGAGAATAGACTTGCCCTCTTTCACATGCACGACACCCAGTTCGCGCAATTGTGCCAGGAACGAATCATATTCCCTGTGATATACCATAAAGGCATATTTACTCATTTTTACTATCATACGCCAGCCTCCTCTTTTTGTTCTTTTGCTTTACGCTTTTCCTGGTTAGCCCGCATGATCTTCTGTGACGACTTGGAAAGACTTTCTTCGTCTTCCATAAATCGTTTCACCTTACGGATCGCATCTTTATAGCCGGGGATCTGTACCTTCTCAAAGAGGTTTACCTTCTGAGTGGTCTTCTTCCTGGCATGCTCCAATAACTCCAGCTTCATTCCCGAAAACTCGGCTTCTATCCCGGTACGCGCCAGCTTTTTCAGCAGCTCGACACCATCGGTAAACCAGGCAGGGGAATTAAAGAGACTGTAATGTCCGATCTCAAACTGAATCTCGTCCAATACAGGAACGATCACACCGGCAATCTTCTTCGTAGAGAGTGTCACATCCTTCACCGCAATCAGTTCGGGAGAGAACTCGTTCCACAAAGCCACCATGTTCTCGTAGCTCTGAATCTCTTTTTCCAGCTGAAGTTCCAATTTTGTCACTTCATCCTTGGTCCGCTTCACTTCGATACGCAACGCACTTTCCTTGCTTTTAATCGTAGGCAGGGAACGCTCGCGCATCTTCAGCTGCTTTTCCAATTGCTGAAGAGAGGTTTTATTATATTGAAACTTTATTGCCATATTATATCGTTTTTTAATTCCTTTCGGATGGAATTCCGGTTTCTTCCGAGAGAAATTCTTTTTTCATCCGAATGGAACGGTTTGCGGACCGTTCTTACTTTTTCCAGTATTTGTCTACCAACTCCTGCTTGATATTCACTTCCGCCGGTTTGAAGTATTCGCCGAACAAGCCCCATGCCACGTCGAGCATTTCGGTTGTGTCGAGGTTTACGTCGATAGCCAGCAGCTTTTCCGAATAATCCTTTGCAAAAGACAGTGTACGGTTGTCGTAGTCCGTCAGGTCGAAACCATTCTCCATCTTGGTCTTTGCATTGGCAGCATCGGCATACAGACGAACGGCAGCATTCATCACCTGCGGGTGATCTTCGCGTGTCTTCTTTCCTGTTACCAGCTGTTTCAAACGTGACAAGCTTCGGAACGGGTCGACGATTACTTTACCGACATCGCTATCACGGCGCAGATACAATTGGCCTTCGGTGATATAACCGGTATTATCAGGTACGGCGTGTGTGATATCGCCACCGGACAAAGTCGTTACCGCAATAATGGTAATGGAACCACCTGCCGGGAACTGTACCGCCTTTTCGTAGATCTTTGCCAAGTCGGAATAAAGTGAACCCGGCATAGAGTCTTTCGACGGGATCTGGTCCATACGGTTCGATACGATCGCCAGGGCATCCGCGTAGTTGGTCATGTCGGTCAACAATACCAGCACCTTTTCATTCTTTTGTACGGCGAAGTATTCAGCAGCCGACAGCGCCATATCCGGAATAAGGATACGTTCTACGGACGGGTCTTCGGTTGTATTGATGAAGCTCACGATACGATCGAGTGCACCGGCGTTGCTAAATGTATTTTTAAAGAACAGGTAGTCGTCGTTGGTCATACCCATACCGCCTAGGATGATCTTATCCGATTGGGCACGCAGGGCTACCATCGCCATCACCTGGTTGAACGGCTGGTCAGGATCGGCGAAGAACGGGATCTTTTGTCCGGTTACCAGCGTATTGTTCAGGTCGATACCGGCAATACCCGTAGCGATCAGTTCTGACGGCTGTTTACGGCGAACCGGGTTTACAGACGGGCCACCGATTTCCACTTCCGTTCCTTCCGGGATCGGACCACCATCGATCGGGTCGCCATACGCATTGAAGAAACGTCCGGCCAACTGGTCGCCTACTTTCAGCGTAGGCGCTTTGCCCATGAATACCACCTCGGCATTCGTACGGATACCTTCCGTACCGGAGAACACCTGCAGCGTAACCTCGTCGCCGATGATCTTTACCACCTGTGCCAGCTTGCCGTCTACGGAAGCCAGCTCGTCATACCCAACTCCCGTTGCTTTCAGCGAACAGGTAGCTTTCGTGATCTGGGTAATCTTCGTATATATTTTTTGAAATGCTTTTGTTGCCATACGTTCTGTTATTTTTCCATACGCTCTGCGAGCAGGGCGTCGAGTTGATCGTTGAACTTCTTAAACTGATCGCTTTCGTATTCGGAATAGTTCATCTGCTTGAAGATGTTAATCATCTGTTTGAAATATTCCATTACTTCGAGGAAGGTGTCGAAACGGAATTCCGCATGACAGATCTTTACCACCTTGTCCAGCATAAATTCCTGACGGGCCAGCGGTGTCACGGCATCGACCGTATCGAACGCATCCTGTTGCAGGATCACGAAGTCGATCAATTCCGATTTCCAGAAAGTAACATGGTATTCTACAGGTACACCGTCGTCACCCAGGATGTTGATCTGTTCGGCAATTTCCTTACCACGCAACATACGGGTCTTGATCTCGTTCACCTTATCGAGCCATTCCGGAGAGATGTGTTTAGCGATATATTCCTGAAATTCGGGATATTCCAGATATTTTGAATAACTGTCGATCGGGTTTACGGCCGGATAACGTTTACGGTCGGCACGTTCCTGCTCCAAAGCGTAGAAACAACGGGCTACCTTCTTCGTATTTTCCGTTACCGGTTCTTTCAGGTTACCACCGGCGGGTGATACTGTCCCGATAAAGGTTACTGAACCTGTCGCCCCATTATTCAAATGAACGAAACCTGCACGGGCATAAAAGTTAGCCACGATCGCAGACAAGTCCATCGGGAATGCATCGGGTCCCGGAAGTTCTTCCAGACGGTTAGACATCTCACGCAAAGCCTGTGCCCAACGGGAAGTAGAGTCCGCCATCAACAATACCTTCAGTCCCATGCTACGGTAATATTCAGCCAGAGTCATCGCCGTATATACGGATGCTTCACGGGCTGCCACAGGCATGTTTGAAGTATTGGCGATAATGATGGTACGTTCCATCAATTTACGTCCTGTATGCGGGTCGATCAGTTCGGGGAACTCGGTAAAGATTTCCACTACCTCATTCGCACGTTCACCGCAGGCAGCGATGATCACGATATCGGCTTCCGCCTGTTTGGAGATAGCGTGCTGAAGCACTGTCTTACCTGTACCGAACGGGCCGGGGATAAATCCTGTACCGCCTTCGACGATCGGGTTTACCGTATCGATTGTACGAACACCTGTTTCCAGCAATTTGTATGGACGCGGTTTTTCTTTATAACAAGTGATGGCTCTCTTTACCGGCCAGCGCTGTATCATATTAATATCGATATCCTTACCATCTTCGTCTGTCAATACCGCGATCGTCTGGTTGATGGTATATTGTCCGGCTTCCACCAGGCTCTTTACAGTATAAGTGCCTTTAAACGTGAAAGGGACCATGATCTTATGAGGCTGGAAGTTTTCATCCACTTCGCCCAACCAGTCACCGGCAGTCACTGTATCACCAACCTTCGCCAGCGGCTTGTAATCCCACAATTTATCGTTATCGAGTGCAAATGTATATTCACCACGTTTCAGGAACACGCCGTCCATTTTATCCAGGTCATTCTGCAAACCGTCGTAGTTACGCGACAGCATACCCGGCCCCAATGTCACTTCAAGCATGTGCCCTTCAAACTCGGCTTCGTCACCTACACGCATCCCACGTGTACTTTCAAATACCTGTACAAAGGCATCTTTCCCTATTACTTTAATAACCTCCGCCATCAGCTTTACGCCTCCTACGGAAATGTAACAGATTTCATTTTGAGAAACCGGCCCATCCACCTCGACGGTTACCAGGTTGGATACGATTCCTCTAACAATTCCTTTCGTAGCCATAATTATTTATTATTGTTTCTTTTAAATTCTTCCAACGCATTATCACTTCCCTTCTTCATCGCTCCTACTATTTCGCGGAAAGTCTTCTCGCCTGTCACCCTATCCAGCGTAACCCAGCGTTCGATCATTTCCAGTTTCAGCAAGTAGGCGAACACACTTTCGATATCGAAAGTCTTGAAGAACGTATTATCGTCCAGCCATTTCCATTTCAGCAAATCCACTTTCTTTTCGCGGGCCATCAGGTCGGGCTCTTCAGCAATGCGTTGCAGATCGGGCAGATAGTCTACCGCATCTCCCAATCCGAAATCACGGGCATTGGAAGTACGGATAGCCTCCGCTACCTCGTTGTTTCCCACTATATATTCTGCTTTATCAAATCCATACTTACGGCAGGTTATGGCGGTCAGCATGTTATTGATATTGAGGTTCAGTTCAAACCAGTTACGGATGAAACCGTTGCTGCATTTCATCGCATAGTCGTAATAAAGGGCTGCCAGACGGTCTTCCCAGGAGATCGTTAGCTTTTCCTCTTTCTTCTGGCTATCCAGATACTGTTTGAAGAACTCTATGAAATAAGGAGGAATCTGTTTGTTCTTAGGCGGCTTCTCGCCATCCTTCAAAGCATCGAACAGACTTTTGTACTCGTCGTATGTTATACTTCCCTTTTCATCCGGGTCACTGTCCGGACGCTGTGAGAAACTAAGCAGGTTCTTATTATCGAATTTGAGGAAAAACAAGTCTACCAGCTTCTTATCACGGGATGTAAGAATACCGTCCAACTCCTTTCTGAATTCAGAAACGGAATAGGTCAGCTTACTATCATCCAATGATATATTAGGGAGTCCGGCAATCAGACAGTAGTATTTACTCATATCAGAACAACATTTCTACCAGCCCGGGACGCAGGAATTCTTTAAAGAATGCAACAAACTCGTCTTCCCCGAAGCTTACTTTATAGGATCCGTCGGCAGGAATAATGGTAAAATCGGCTTTCTTTCCGCTTACTTTTTCTATTTTCACGCCACCGTCAAGCAACGATTTGGCATTTGCTTCAAAATATTTGGTTAATGCATCCGCATCGGCTGTCTGGATAGTGATCGCTTCTTTCTTAGCCCATTCCTTAGCCATTTCAAGGATCACCTTCTGCATAAATGCAGTGTCAGAAACGATCGCTTTCACATTCGAGGAAGTAATCTTTCCGGTTATAAGGTTTACCACTTCGCTCTTCAGCGCTTCTACAGCCTGGGTAGCGAATAACTTCAGTTCGGCTTCTGTATTCTTTTTCAGTTCGGCAGCCTGTTTTTGCGCTGCTGCAACAATACGTTTTGCTTCCGCTTCCGCCTCGCTAACAATCGCTTGTTTCTGAGTATTCGCATCGGCAATGATCCGTCCAGCTTCTTCGTTCCCCTTCTCTACTCCTTCTTTGTAGATCTTGTCGGTCAGTTCCTGAATCTTTGTATCCATTTCTATATATATTTATTAAATTGTATTTTTCCCTAATATTAAACGCCTACAAAGTTATTCTTTTCTGTGAATAAACATTGAAATAAATGCAAAATCAAGCTAAAAAATAAAACGCTATAATTTAATTTTTAATTTTGTTCGTCTAAAACTAGCATAATATGTTCTCAATCAGAAAAGCAACGACAGAAGACTGTCTGTTAATCAGAAACTTGGCATCCCAAATATGGGAGCCGACCTATGGTTCTATCCTCTCCCGCGAGCAACTCGACTATATGTTCGAGATGATGTATGCCCCGGAAAGTATTCTCAATCAGATGAATGAACTTCATCACGAGTTCTTCATCATCAGCAAAGACGGTGAACCATCCGGATATCTCTCCATCGAAACGGTAGAAAAAGACCTGTACGAATTCCAGAAAATCTATTCGCTCCCTTCTTTGCATGGTTCGGGTATCGGACGTTTTATCATCGAACAAGGTGTCGCTTACCTGAAAAGTATTCATCCGGGATCATTCACCGTCGAACTGAATGTAAACCGCGAAAACCCGGCTCTCGGTTTTTATAAGCATATGGGGTTCCATGAACATGCGACACGTGATTTTCATATCGGCAACGGCTACTACATGAATGACTACATTATGCGGATGGAGGTGGCAAACTAAGATAAGAGACCGGTAATCCAATTTATTTGATTATATTCGTAACCAACAATTTAATACTTAAATACCATGAAACACTTTATCCGTATTTTATGTCTTTTGGTTTGTATGGCGGCTACCGGTATGCTCAAGGCAAACGCAAGTCCGCTGGACAGCATTATCCCCACCCGTGGACTGGCTATTGCTGCCCCTTCTGTTCAAAAAATGGATCTCTTCCTGAAATTTATAGAGGAAGAACTGGCTCCGGGGCATTTCAACCTGCTTATCTTACGGGTGGATTGGAACTATGCCTATAAATCTCATCCGGAATTAAGCGATCCTAACCCGCTTACGCTTCAGGATGTAAAACGGATTGCCGCCACCTGCCGGAAACATAACATACGGATAGCCCCGCAAATCAACCTGCTCGGTCATCAGTCATGGGCGGAAACGACCTATGCCCTGCTTCGTGTATATCCCGAATTTGACGAGACACCACATGTGGACACAAAAAACTATACCGGATGGCCTAACCCGGACGGATTATATTGTAAGAGTTATTGTCCTCTTCATCCGGATGTTCATAAAATAGTATTTGCTTTGGTAGACGAACTGACCGATGCTTTTGAAACAAATTTGTTTCATGCCGGTATGGATGAAGTTTTTTACATAGGTGACGATAAATGTCCCCGTTGCAACGGTCGGGACAAAGCCGAATTATATGCTGGAGAAGTGACCAAAATACAGAATCACCTGGCTCAACAGGGAAAGCGCCTGATGATCTGGGGTGACCGCCTGATAGATGGAAAAACGACGGGTATAGGGGCCTGGGAAGCCAGTATGAACAATACATACCGTGCTATCGACCTGATACCGAAAGAGGTATTCATCTGCGACTGGCATTATGAACGGCCGGAACAAACTGCCGTGTATTTTGCCATGAAAGGATTCGATGTCGCTACCTGTCCCTGGCGTAAACCGGAAGTAGCATTGAAGCAGGTGGATGATATGGTCCGCTTCCGTCAAAATTCGGGTAAACAGATGCGCGACCGCTTTCAGGGTATTATTGAAACGGTATGGTCGGGAGCCGACGGCTTTTTGGAAAACTATTATAAACCGGCAGACTCTTCAACGGAAATATCGGAAGCAGCAACGATTAAAAAGTTAATCGAGACTTATAAAACAATGAGTAAATAAAAATCTGCTCAAAAAGAAAGGGACTTTGAATTCAAAGTCCCTTTTACATATAATTAGTTGGTATTTTACAATAAGTTCGAAGCTAATTCAGACAACTGACTTCTCTCCCCTTTTACCAGGTTTACATGAGCGAACAGGTCCTGTCCTTTCATCTTATCCACCATATAAGCTAACCCATTACTCTGGGCATCCAGATATGGCGAGTCGATCTGTTGGATATCACCGGTAAAGACCATCTTCGTACCTTCTCCGGCACGGGTAATGATTGTCTTGATCTCGTGCGGCGTCAGGTTCTGCGCTTCGTCGATGATACAGAATGTTTCAGATAAACTACGCCCGCGGATAAAGGCCAGAGCTTCGATCACCAGCTGGTTATTCTTCTGCAGGTCATCAATCTTGCGGACATCCTGGCTTCCGGGTGCAAACTGGTTCTTTATAACATTCAGGTTATCGAACAATGGCTGCATATACGGAGCCACTTTCTGCTTCTCATCACCCGGCAGGAATCCGATATCCTTATTTGCCAATGCAACGATCGGACGGGCCAGTAATATCTGTTTGTATACCCCAGCCTGTTTAAGCGCAGCGGCCAGTGCCAATAATGTTTTTCCTGTTCCCGCTTTTCCGGTCAGGCCGACCAGTTTTACATCGGGATCATTCAATATTTCAAAGGCAAAACTCTGTTCCGCATTACGGGGTTGTATGCCATAATTAGATATCTTTTCTACCTTCTTTATCTTTCCGGTAAACGGATTATAACGAGCTAAAACAGAAGCACGTACACTCTTCAATATAAAGCATTCGTTCGGCTCCAGTTTTGACTTGAATTCAAACATATCCGCATCGAGTCCGTCGGGTGTCGAATAGATCTTGTCGATTAAATCAGGCTCTATATTTTCATAGGTGTCCTGTGCCCGTTCGAAGATATCGACATTGATCACTTTATCAGTGATATAATCTTCTACCTGAATACCCAACGCACGGGCTTTCATACGCAGATTGACATCTTTCGTAACGAGGATAGTCTGTATTTTCGGAGTCTTTTCTGCAACGGAAAGTGTGCAGGAAAGGATACGGTGGTCAGGCGTCTTTTCCGGGAAAGACAATGCAATCTTTTCCTGATACTTATCGCCGGTTACCACATGTAATGTTCCTAAACCTGCTCCTAACGAAGCACCCTTCAGGAAGAGATCATTGCTGGTCAGCAGATCCAACTCGCGTACAAATTCACGGGCGTTATAATTAATCTGGTCGCTCCCCTTTTTAAACTTATCCAACTCTTCCAACACGACGATAGGAAGATAGATATCATTCTCCTGAAAATTTTCGATACACTTGTAGTCATGCAAGATAACGTTCGTATCCAATACAAAATTCTTCTTTGCTCCCATGATCATTTCGATTTAATGATTATCGCTTCTAAGTTAAAAACATTTTTGATACTTATTTAGTTTAAAAGGTAAAATAAAGTTGAATGACTAATTTATTCCGTATTCGGGCTAATAGCACAAAACCCTACTTATCGAAACATAGGTGTTTTATCATCAAAACATATATGGTTTGCGAACAAAACACCTATGTCGTGAAAACGGAAGAATCAGGATTAGTTCCGTCAGTTTTCAAAAAAACAGAAAATCCCTATATTATATAATCTTTATATATAAATACTTCTTATTATATTAAAGAGGAAAGTGTTAACAGCAAATAGAGCCCCAATACAAACATGCTGTTAACAGCCATATATCAACATATAACGCGAATATAATGCGTATAACACGACAAATACTAAGAAATGTAAACAAAAAAAACTCCGAATTTAGATCCACAAACTGCTTTTATCTGCCATTATCTGTTCCTATCTGTCCTTATCTGTTTCTAAGTGTTTTTTTTATTCAACCAGATATGTATCTTTGCCTCGAAGAAAATTAACAAAACAATAAATCTAACATCTATGATCTTAAGTACTAAAAAACTCAAACTCATTTCTCTGTTTCTATTAACAGCAACTTTGTCGTTCGGGCAGAGCAACACTTCGGCCTTATTACCTTTGCCGAACCATATCGAGCAGGTTACAGGTAAGAAGAACTTTACAGTCACTCCGCAAACAGTAGTGAAAACAAATTTGCCCAAGCAGGCATTCTGTTTGTTCGAACTGCAACGTATATTGAGAGACAGAGTCGGCCAAAGCGCTATTATGGGAGGCTTTCAGGCAAGCGGAAACTCCGTGATCGAACTTTGGACAGAGCCTGCTATAAAAGGGGAAGAACATTACATGATCGAGATTTCGGAAAGCAAACTTTCCATCAAAGGAAGTACACAGAAAGCTCTTTTCTACGGGTTGAAGACGCTGGACCAGATATTACTGGGCGATGTATGCAATACAGCGAATAAGCAGATCGCTCCTATCCGTATCGACGATGAACCCCGCTATGGTTACCGTGCCTTAATGCTCGATCCGGCACGCCATTTCCTGCCTCTCGAAGATGTTAAGTTTTACATCGACCAGATGGCAAAATACAAATACAACATCCTGCAATTACACCTGACAGACGATCAGGGCTGGCGTGTCGAAATAAAGGCACACCCGGGACTGACAGAGATCGGTGCTTTCCGTAATCCGAAAACAGGTCCGAACGGGCCGGATAACGGTTTTTATACGCAGGAACAATTAAAAGAACTGGTCCGTTACGCTGCCGACCGGAATATAGAGATCATACCGGAATTGGATATTCCCGGCCATACGGTAGCCGTACTGGCGACTTATCCGGAACTGGGCTGTACACACACGGATACCATTCAGAAAGAAATGGGTAAGACAGTCGATCTGATGCTCTGTGCCAATAATGAGAAAGTATATTCCGTTTACGATGATATTATCAAGGAAATAGCAGCTATATTCCCGTCATCCAAAATTCATTTGGGCGGTGACGAGGCTGTTATTGAAAAGAACTGGACCAAATGCGATCATTGCCAATCGTTAATGAAACAATTGGGATATACCAAAGAATCTCAGCTTATGAACTATTTCTTCGATAAGATACTGGCTTCCGTACGCAAATATGGCAAGGAGCCTATGCTGTGGTGCGAACTGGACAATATTCGCATGCCGGCTAACGAGTATCTGTTCGACTATCCGAAAGATGTAACACTGGTCACCTGGCGTGCCGGACTGACACCCAAATGTATCGAGCTGACAGCTAAACACGGGAATTCGTTGATCATGGCTCCCGGAGAATATGCTTATCTGGATTACCCGCAGCTGAAAGGCGATCTTCCGGAGTTCAATAACTGGGGAATGCCTGTTACCACTTTGGAAACCTGCTATCAATTTGATCCGGGTTACGGACTTCCCGCTGCACAGCAAGCACATATCCTCGGTATATCCGGTACGTTATGGGGAGAAGCTATGAAAGATATCAATCGGATAACTTACATGACTTACCCGCGTGGTCTGGCATTAGCAGAAGCCGGATGGACACAGATGGAGCATCGCAGCTGGGATTCGTTCAAAGAACGGATGTATCCGAACCTGATGAATCTGATGAAACAGGGCGTATTCGTGAGAGTGCCGTTTGAAATCGTTCCCAGAAGATAACATACAATATTTCCGGATGCAGACGAATACCGAGCACGCAGAGGAAAAGTCTGCATCCGGAAATTATTACTATCTGCAAAACAATGAAATCAATAATGGAACACAAATCTCCAGTACAATCCCGTGAATGATGGCGATCGGAATGATATTCTTCCCGGAATAACGACTGATGACCGGCAGACAGACATCCATCGAATTAATACCCGCAACAGACACCGGAGCAAATTTTCCAAATAAAGACGCATAGACCGGCGCACCGAACAAAGCCATCATCTCTCTGATAATATTCGCCAGCAGGGCAATAGTCCCGAGCTGTGTCGCAATCTCTATTCCCGCAGAGGCTTCCTTAAACTGCACAATCAGTAAGGAAGATAAAGAATAGTAAGCAAATCCGCTTCCTACCGCCATGCAATCATACACATTCCAGGTTTTCAGCAGGATACTTGCCATCGCGGAAAAAAGTAAAGTACCCGCTATGGTAAAGAGTGGTAATAAAAGGTTGGATATCCGTACATTCCGTAACATGGTTCCCATCTCTCCGTTTGAACCGAGATTCAATCCCACCTGAATAATCAGCGCATACAATAACCAAGTCGGAAGTTTGGCACAGTAACCGGCCAACTCATCTCCTCCTAACATGCCACAAAGTATCCCTATAAAAAAGCAGGCTATCACGATCAGATTACTTTTCATCATTCCCCCCTTTCCCCGATAATACTTTAAAAGCCAGATAAGAAGCTAGCAAACTCCCCAGTACGCCACAAACAGCCAGCAGGGCTGCCTGCAAACCAAAATCTCCTATATTATCGACCAACGTTTTGTTCGCTCCTATCGTAACACCAAACACGAACAACATGATAAAAATGGTATAAGATATTGTATTTTCCAATCTTTTCAAACTATGGATATGACGGAACAGGTAACCCATACCTATCCCTACACATAATAGGCATAAAATGACAAACATATGTATAATCAATTTACACGCGGAGGATACACTTCTCCCGCGATACGTTAATAAAATAAATGATTGTTATAAAACGGTCTCCGGAAACATCCGGAAAAAGAAAGGAAAATAACTTAGATAAAACCACTAAACCAATGGACATGCACAACATGAATACCACACATCACGAGGGCATTCTGTCTTTTTAAATTATTTGTATAAACTTCATTCATATTCAATGCTCTGTCCTAATTTGGGTGCAAAAGTAATAATAAAATAACAAATTATCAAATTGATATGTTTTTGTCATTGCTGTATAGGGTCTTTTCTTTGTTTAGCTATCAAAATAACACATTTCGGCTATCAGGGTAATATTCATCTGGTATAAATATTACTCTGATAGCCGAAAAAATATTCTGAAAGGACGACTACTTACCGAACCGGGATGTATCTACTTTATCATGCTTTTTAGTTTTATAACCACCGAACTTCCAGATAAAGGAAACCGTCACACAACGTGTATCGTCAATCTTCGTCAGGCGGCTATATTGGTTTGCCTGGTTGATCTCAATCTTTTTCGGGATATTACTCCGGAAGATATTATCACATTTCAGGAGAACTGTCGCTTTATCATTGGCGAACTGCCATTTCAAACCGGCTGAAACGTTATAAACGGAACCCAGGTCGTAGATACCCTGCACTGCTCCTGTTATATAATAACCATTCAAATCCAGCTTCAGGTTCGGACGCGATTTGGAAAGCGTGAATGTATTATTCAGAAAGAATTGCCCCAGATATTTACTGTTATCAAAAGAAATATCATTGAAATGATCCAGTTTCTGACGCATCCTGATTCCCTGTGCCGTAAACTGGCTATTCATAAACTCACCAATACGGAACGGAATAACAGCCCCTATTCCTGCCGTTAAATTATAATCCATATTCTCATACCGGAACACATTTTTCAGTTCCGTAGAACTTTGATAAGGCAACTGGGCAAAGTAATCCGGTTCGTACTGTGCGAAAACCATAAAGGTATATTTCTGTTTCAGGATATAGAGGAATTGCCCTTCATACGAACGATAAGGCTTCAGAGCTGGATTACCCATCACGACAGAGTAAGAGTTTATGGGTGTTATCTGCGGTGTTATTTCCCAATAAGAAGGATAGGTTTTGTCGCTGTTCACGTTTAACTGCAAAATATGTTGCGGTGTAAAAACATAACTCAAAGAAGCATTCGGAAAAAATGTCCAGTCATTCCAAAGAGTCGATTTGCTCCCGTTTGAATTATAATCCGACCTGAAATACTCCGCTTTCAATGAAGCAGTTGCCGAAAAATGCTCTCCGAAATCCTTGGACACTTCCGCAAAGAGATTGCCCGTGTATTCCTTTTGCGTATTATTTTCCAGTAAATCCGGCTCTGGTTCATACCCATTACCTTTATTATATAGATAATCGATATAAGTTTTCGAGGAAGTGTAGCCACCGTGAACACCGTAGTTCAGTGTCCATCCGGTGGCAAAAGTGTGTGTATGGTTGGCAAATAGTGCCCATTGTGAAATATTCTGCCTGGAATTATTCTGCATATCCGTCAACGTTTCCTGTCCGCGGTTTTCCAAAAAGTTCTGGAAAGACGGAGAATTATAACGTGTAAAATCCATTCCGGCAGTTATACCCGTATGACCGTCATATTGCATACGGATATTATGTAAAGTTACTTTATCCTCTCCGGTTGTTCGGCTGAAACGTTGGTCACTTGTCTCCGCATCCTGCAGTACGGAAAAAGAAGTTTCTGCTACACGATTCTTTTTTATATTATTGCCGCCCAAAGTATATGCAGCAGATAACTTATCTTCGTTCTTCAATTTATAGTCTACACCTAACCGCATGTCTCCGCTGTTTATACGGCCATTGCCACGGCCTGACTGATAAACTTCCGTCACACTATTCTCCAGGGTGTGTCTTGCCATAATATTTTCCCCTTCAAAATATCGTCCTTTCTCTCCGTTTACCAGAAAATCGACAGTCAGGTTAGAAGTAGAATATAAGAGGTTCGCATGTGCCTTACCTGTTGCAAAATGTTTCTGTAGATAATCAACACCGGCTTCACCCTGTAAAGCCGTTCCTTCTGTCGATCCTTTATCTAATATAACGTTAATAACAGCTCCTTTAATATTGTATTTTGCAGGGGCATTATACATAACCTCTACATTTTTTACCCGCGAAGAAGGAATACTCTTCAACATCGTGATCAACTGGTCCGGCGACATCGTCGTCAACTGTCCGTTCAGGATAATTCTCGGAGCCCCCGCCCCCAGCAATTGAATCTCGTCTGCACCGCCGATAATACCGGGTAATTGTTTTACAGCCTCAAAAGCATTACTCACTGATTTATCTTTCATCAGTTGCGGAACATCATATTTCAATGCGCCATTCTCCACTTTGACCTTCGGACGTTCGGCTTTTACCACCACTCCGTCCAACTCATAATCTTTAGTTGTCAGACGAATCGTTCCGGCATCCGCCTGTGAAATCTCCTGCTGGAAAGGTTCGTATAAGAGATGTTGGAAGAGAAGCCGGTAAGCCTGATCAGCTGCCCGGTTCAGGTTAAACAGTCCGAGACTATCGGTCACCACAGCATCCACATAAACGGAATCCAATGTCTGAAGTACGACAGCTACGCCATCTACCGGAATATTATCCGTATCGGTTACCTTTCCGTGAATCGTATTTTGAGCGATCAACATCCCATTACCGGTAACCAGCAAAAACATCATGTAGTAAAGTATTCGTTTCATATCTATCGATCTTATTAGTTTCTCATTGCAAAGGAAAGAAGTTACAATGAGAAACTGTGTTACCGTTGGCTTATGAAGTGTTATTTAGTCTTACCGTCGAATGCGAAACGGCATCCAGTAAAAGGCTGCGGATAAGTAAAGGGCTTTTGTTAGTTATGAAGAAAAAAGGAATCTTTAGTATAAGAAAAAAAGGCCATCTCAAATTTTGAGACAGCCTCTTTTTATGTATCGTCTGTAGAGAAGGAGTGATTTTTTAATCGTTGCTTTCCATATTCGGAGCGATCTCCTGCATATCTAAAGAACCGGTCAGTTCTTTATTATATTCCTTAAGTAAATCAATATCATGCATATCATTGATATCTAGTATTTCACGGATCAATTCAACTTTACCATTTTCCAATTCAGTGTTAGGTATCATACTTTTTGTCGTTTTAGATTGTTTAATATTGTTTTATCTTTCATCTAACAATACAAATTTCACATTGTTCACATGTGTAATGTCTTTTTTCGAAACTGATTTCCGGATCGATTGATATTCATAAAAACAAAAAAGGTGATCATCATGAATAGATAACCACCTTCCCTTATAACTGAAATAAAATTTTATTTAGCTGCTTCGACAGAAACTTTTCTAAATTCTTTCAGTAACTTCTCAAGTTCCAGAGAAGCTTTGCGAGCACGTGTACCTGCTGCCTTGTTTCCGTTTTCAACCTGCAAATTAGCATTTGTACTAAATTCTCCAATTGCTACATTGATTCTTTCTACTAACTCTTTCATTTTACTTTTGATTATTTTTTATTATTAAATCGAAGCACAAAAATATAAATAATTATATCATGGGCAACAAAAAATCAACAAAACATATCAATTAAAACGATGAATATTATAAATGTGCCATATATTGACATAACTAATTATATGACAATCAGAACACAGGAAATTGAAGTACTACTTTTTATATGTATCTCCCTTTTTAAGTAAAAAAGCAGACTATCCCTTATTTTTGATAGTCCGCTTTTATATCATAGCCTTTATTTAATTTTTCATGCATGCATTACCAACAACGGCGTATCGGTGTGGAATAACATCTTACGCGCAATAGACGGATTGAACATACGTGCCAGGATATTCCGGCGATAGGTGCTTAAAGCGATCACATCGATCTGTTCATCACGGACAAATTTTTCAATAGCAAGTAATAAATCACCGTCAGCCAGTACGGAATAAGTGATATTTGCGTCCGGATACTGTTTCTGGAAATACTCGCGGACACCTGTTAAACGTATTTCATTCCATTCATTCTTACTGGTCGATATATTGAACAAATGAATCTGAATATCATATCCTTTTACTATTTCCATGAACTCGTCGAAAGCGACCAGGTCACGCTGGTTGAAAGAGGTAGCGAATGCGATATTTTTAGCTTCACTCAGGTCATTGAAACGTACATTTTCAGGTATAGCCAAAACCGGTACTTTATTGACCTCAATCACTTCGCCTGTCACACTACCGATCAGATCCATATCTTTCTGGCTCTTTCCACGCGTACCCATGACAATAAGCGTTGGATGATATTCCTTGCAATAAGCCAGAATTTCTTCTTCGGGCAAACCTTCCCGTAATACATAATTATATTTAACCTTCGGCAGTTCACCGGACTGTATCTTCCGGTTGATCAATGTACAGATATTTTCCATATCGATCTGCACACGTTTCAATACGTTCTGCACAGATTCTTCTTCATTCACCTGGTAAGCCAGTGTGTCTCCCATAGGAATTGCCGATGGAAAATAGGGGCTGAAATAGGCATGCATGATCATGACTTCCGCTCCGGCATGATAGGCATAGTTGATTCCCAACTCACAAGCCTTAATGGAGTAATCGGAAAAATCGACAGGGATCAGGATCTTCTTTACCTGTGGGGTTGTTGCTTCTTCAGGAGTATCTTCACTCAGCCATTTACTGTCCTCTATAATGCGCAAGGCATGGGGCAGATCGCTCTCTTTGATTCTCACACGTACACCTGCCGATACAACCGGCTGGATCTGATTGACATTGTGTATGTAAACTTCAATTCCTTCCGTTTCAAGTATTGTTTTCAGGATTTGTGCTTTCTCGAATGTGTGAATAGCTAATGTTACTAATTTATCTTCCATACTCGTGTGTTTTTATAGATTAAACAATCTGAAAATGGTAAATGCTACCTATAATAAAAAAATCCCACAGCGTTTTTGTTCAGTCAGCTATGGGATTTTTTATGTACTGTAAATTTCTTTACGCTTGCTGTGCTTCCGATACGCCTTCTGCTTCTGCCAGTATCTGTAAAGCACGTTCAAATATTGTTGTATCATCTAATACTACCAAACCGCCATCAGGACCCGGTTCGATGTGTATCCCACAGCTTTTACCATCTTTATAATTATATCCACCAAAATAATTACGGACAGTTTCAACTGCTAAACCTAACTCATCTGCTATGCGATGAGTACTACCGTCAGGCAGACGGTCTTTAATTCTGCGCAATTCATTAAAAGTGATTGTCTTTGTCATGGTGTTCCTTTATTTTGAAGGTTAATACTTCGGTTAATTATTTATGGCACTAACTTAAGCAATATATATCAGAGGCACAAATTATTTAGTTAAATTTAGCTTGAAAACAAACATGCTTTACGACATGTACCGAATCTCTGCTACAATTAACTTTATCTTAACCAGCCAGCTAAGGGAATATTAAAGATTGCGATCAGCAAGGTCGTGATAAATATGGCATAAACAATAACACGCTTGCGTTTATCCGAATAGATTGCACTGACTTCTCCGTTTGACCCTGTAACAACCGGATGTACTTTTACATACAACCAATACACCAGCCCACCGAAGAAGACACCGGCTATAGCACCCGGCACGATATCTGAAATAAAATGAACTCCCAGATAAACGCGGGTATAAGCAGTAAGGACAGCCCAAAGGAAGATGGTCCATGTAAATAACCTGTAACGGAAAAGCAACGACATATAGGTTGCAAAACCAAACGCATTCGCCGCATGGCTGGAGATAAAACCATATTTTCCTCCCCGGTAACCGAAAACGGTTTTTACCTGATCCATGAAGTCCGGATGATGAGTCGGACGGAAGCGGGTAAAAATAGGTTTACATACATGAGACGCAAACTGGTCACAAAGAGTAACTACTAGTACTATGGCTAACAAAATCAGAATAGATTCTCTCCATTTCTTTTTATACAGCAGTACGATCAATATAAAAGCGGCTAACGGCAGCCAAACCGTTTTTCCTGAAAATATCCACATAAAGCGGTCAAGAAAAGGGGAATCGCTACCGTTAAGCATGAAGAACAAATCCCGTTCGTAAACTAATATTTTTTCTACCATCAGATTGTTTCAATATCTTTTGTCGGCATCCAACCAACGTTTCCATCTTCTAAAGCTATTTCACTCCAGTCGCCTAACGTACTTTTTACTAAGACTTTGGTTCCTTCATGCAAGACGAACAAATCTGTTCCGCTAGCATCAGGCGAACTTTTTACAGTTACAGTCGGAGCAAAAACAATAGCATGAGTACGGTTTACCAACTCGTTTTTCTGGTTTCTGGCAAAGATATTCGAGATGATCACACAGATTAAAAGCAGTACTCCTATATAGAAACCTACTTTCTTCAGGCGAATCTGTCTTGAAAAGAAGAACAGGATCAGACAACCGATAAATAAGATAAAGCAAACAATTCCCGTTTTAGCCCATGAATCGGCTGCTCCCATATTCTGAACGGCGTCAAACCATCTGGCCAAAAAGAAACCGTCGACAGGTTCAATCTTGTCTACTGTCTTCTGGCGTGCCATCTGCAAGTTGAAACGGACATCACTGTCACCCGGATCGAGCACCAGTGCCCGTTCATAGTTCAATATGGCAGAAGATATCTTACCGGCTTTATAATAGGCGTTTCCCAGATTATAATATATCTCCGGCGAATCGCCATTACTTTTCAGTACCCCTTCATATAGTTCGATTGCTTTTCCGTAATCTTCTTTAGTATATGCAGCTTCTGCTTCCTTGATCGCTGCATCCTGCGCATAAGCACTTAATGCCAGACACTGAATCAATAGAAAAAACAATATTTTTTTCATCTTTATACTTGTCTTCATTTTATTGCTTTTTAATTGTATTCTCCATCTTACCAATGGCATCTACGGTTAACTCATACAATTTATCCATAGCATCCGAAGCCTGCGCCGGTGCATAACGGGCAAACTCGCAGGTATTCAGAATATCCATAAACTCATTTATCAATGTTTCGTCCACTCCATATCTGGTCAACTCTGTTTCCACATTATCTTTGGTAAGGCTCGCCTGAGATATATTGAGTTTATCGCTCAGATATCCCCATAAAGCCCGGAGAACTTCGTCGTAAAACTCTTCTTTCTTGTTTTCCTTCATCAGCTTACCGGCATTCTTCAATCTCTTTACAGCGATCTTATTAGCCTTCTTGGTACGAACCAGGGCAATGTTGGAATTTTCCTTTACCTGTTTACGGTAAATGAAGAAGAAGACAATAAATAGAATTGCCGGAACGAGATAACACATGTAATACATGAACGAACCAAAGAAGATATCGTTGTTGGCAACAAAATTGAAGTCTTTTACTTTGAGGAAACGAATATCTTTACCCAGATACTTCACGCTTTCTTTGTTGCTGAAGTTTGAAACGACCGGTGAATTGCTGCTTCCTCCCTCACCCTGCTCTACATGCAGCTTATAAGGTTCTGATTTCAACGTTTTATAAGTTGCCGATTTCGGATCGAAATAAGAGAAAGAGATAGCCGGTATTTCAAAATCTCCGGCATAACGTGGAATAGCCATGTATTCGATTGTCTTGCTTCCGCTTACTCCTGCTGTTGTCGTTTTGAGATCTGTCTCAATCTTCGGTTCGAAGGTATCGAAATCATTCGGGAAAACCACTTCCGGACTCTTTATCAGTTTGATATTTCCATTACCGGAAATCTTCAATTTGATCGTGACTGCATCATTCGTTTTTACATTATTGGAATTAATGTCCGATGTCATGGTGAAGTTTCCTACTGCACCTGTGAATGATGCCGGCTTACCGGACGGCAATGATTTCACGTCGATCGTAGCAGGACTTGAAACCAGGACTTTCCTTACATTAGTATAAGCATCTTCAAACTCATCGAAGATACTACGTATTTTCCGTTCGGTCGGGATACGGATAATAGCATCGAATTTCCCACTTTCGATAGTCAGCTTTCCGGAACGCTGCGGATAAAGAACCGTTTGCTTTAAAACAACCGTAAAATAATTACGACCATTATAATGATCTTGTGTCCACTGGGGATTCGGCTGTTCTATCTCCTGTGCCAGAAAACCTTCGAACTCAGGAAATTTTGCATTTTCCAATCCGCACATACGTGCAGCATATAATTTGAACGTTACCAAGAAACCTTCCTGCTCGTACACATTGCGGTTAGAAATTTCCATTCTGACAAAATAGTCATCTTTTCCAATGGAAGCAGACTGTCCGGAATTATCCCCCCCACTCGCTTCAGAAGCCTTATCCGGCGGAAGAACTTTAACACTTACCGCATTGGATGTATAATTGGCCCCTTTTACTTTTATGGATGCCGCTCCGATATTGAATGTACCTTCCTTTTTAGGCATCAGAATATAAGTAAACGTGAATGCCGTTTCAGATGATACACTCCCGTTAATGATCTGAGTACTCATACTACTGGAAGTAGAAGGTCCCATCAAGACATCAAAATCCGCAAGTTCAGGAATACGAAGGTCGCTAGCCTTCGCTTCCGCATTCACGGTGTACGCTAATCTGAATTGTTGCCCCATCACCACAGCATTCGGAGCGACAGCTTTAAAGGTCACATCAGCGGCCTGTGCCATCATCCCGGCTGTTAGAAAGAGAACGAATAAGAAAGCTAATTTTCTCATTATATTGTTGTTTTTTCTGTTTCTGTATCTATTACCACTCTTTATCTGTTTTACGACGCTGTTGCTGTTGTGCCTGTGCCTTCTTTACCTTTTCCTGCGTATTCTTTTCGTCCTGCAGGAATGCATCCAACATCTGCTGAGCGTTGTCCTGACTCATCTGTTCATTTTGCTGTTGTTCTTGCTGAGTCTTATTTTCTTTCTTGTCATCCTGCTGCTGTTGCTGCTGGTCTTGTTGCTGTTGATCATCCTTATTTTCCTGATCATCCTTTTTATCCTCATTCTGCTGATCCTGGTTTTGATCCTGGTCCTGATTTTGTTGATTCTCAAGCAACTTCTGAGCCAATGCCAGGTTATAACGTGTCTCGTCATCCAGCGGATTCAAACGCAAAGACTGTTTGAAAGCTTCTACGCTCTTGGCGTACTCTTTACTTTGCATGCTGATATCGCCCAAATTATGGAATACACTGGCAAGACGGGCTTTCCCTTCTTCTGTTTCGACCATCTTCTCAGCCTGACCGGTCAACAGCTGATATTGCTCGGCTGCCTCCGGGAACTTTTTCTGCTTGTATAAAGCATTTCCCAAATTATAAGTACCTTCAACAGAACGGGGATTTACATCCAGACTTTTACGGTAAGCGATTTCGGATTCGGTGAACTTTTCGCTGCTGTACAACTTGTTCCCTTCCCGTACATTCTTACGTTCAGCCTTCTGGGCAAACACCGCTCCTGAGCAAAACAGGAACGCTCCCATCCATATCATTGATTTTCGTATATGTCTCATCTTATCCATTGAATTAAGAGAACAATTTTACTTTTCTGAAAATACGATTCTTCCTGTCTAATGTGAGGAAGTCTGCGATCAACAGGATCAATGCGATCCATGCCAGTGTCTGAAATTGTTCGTTATATTCGGAATAGACTTTGCTGTCGAGTTCCGATTTATTCATCTTCTCTATCTCTTTCTGCAATGCCTTCAATGCTGAATTGGTATTGTCTGCACGTACATACATTCCTTTACCTGCTGCTGCAATCTCCTGGCACATCTGTTCGTTCAACTTGGTAATAACCACATTGCCGTCTTTATCTTTCATGTAGTTATTGGCTCCGGCTACAGGGATCGGCGTACCTTTCGGGTCACCCATACCCACAATATTTACATGAATATTTTTTTCTGCGGCAGCGGCAGCTGCTTTTACAGCATCATCTTCATGGTTCTCACCATCAGTGATCAGGATAATTGTTTTATCCGACGTTTCGCTGGGAGTAAATGAACGCATAGCCAGGTTGATAGCCGATCCGATTGCCGTACCTTGCGTCGAAACCATCGACGGGTTGATAGAGGAAAGGAACATCTTGGCCGAAATATAATCGGAAGTGATCGGTAACTGGGTGAAAGCATCACCGGCAAAAACGATCAATCCCATTTTATCATCCTTAAAACCATCCGTCAGTTTCGACAGCATCTGTTTAGCCTTATCCAAACGATTGGGCGAAACATCTTCTGCCAACATGGAGTTAGAAACGTCCAGACAGACCATAATCTCCACGCCCTGCCGTTTTACGGTTTCCAACTTGGAGCCGAACTGAGGTCCGGCAATAACAAAGATAACCATTGTAATGGCTCCGAACAATAGCCAAAACTTCAGATGCTGACGCTTGGGAGAAACCTCCGGCATCAACTCTGCCAACAATTCGGGATTACCATATTTCTTTATTGCTTTTTTCTTCAGGATCATCGCATATACATAGAATGCAATGAGTACCGGAAGGATGAAAAGCAAGTACAAAAAGTCCGGATGTGCAAAACGAAACATAAGCCTTTATATTTACGGTATATTTCTTAACAATGTATTTCTCAATAAAATCTCGACTAAAAGCAACGCAAACAACAACAAAGCCCAGTTTTTATATTCTTCCTGTTTCTTGCTGTATTGCTGAACGCTGATCTTGGTCTTTTCCATCTTGTCGATCTCTGAATAGATTTCCTTCAAACTGCTATTATCCGTAGCACGGAAATACTGTCCGCCTGTCGTTGACGCGATCTGCTTCAACGTAGGTTCGTCGATCTCGACAGGAATATCCTGATATTGTACACCAAATGCGGTTTGGAAAGGATAAGGCGCTGTGCCTTGTGTTCCCACACCGATTGCATACACACGGATGCCAAACGTTTTGGCGATCTCGGCTGCCGTAACAGGAGCAATCTCGCCAGCATTGTTCACACCGTCTGTAAGCAGAATGATCACTTTCGATTTTGCCTGGCTGTCTTTAATACGGCTTACCGCATTTGCCAGTCCCAGACCGATCGCAGTTCCATCCTGGATAATACCCGGCTGAATATCTTTGAATAAGTTCAGCAACACGGTATGGTCGGTAGTAAGCGGACATTGTGTAAAACTTTCAGCCGCAAAAACCACCAACCCGATGTTATCGTTCGGACGGCCGTTGATAAAAGAAGCAGCCACATCTTTGGATGCTTCCAGACGGTTCGGCTTAAAGTCCTGTGCCAACATACTACTGGAAATATCCATTGCCATGACAATGTCGATACCTTCCGTAGAAGTGTTCTGCCAGCTATTCGTCGACTGTGGACGCGCCAATATAATAATAAGTACAGCTATTGCTGCCATTCTTAGTGCAAAGGGGACATGACGCAGATAAACCTTCCACGAAGTCGCCCCCGGTGCATCGAATGCTTCCGAAGATGATACCTGCAAACTAGCCTGACTTTTACAGAGCTTCCAGATATACCATCCTATCATCGGGATAAGCAGCAATAACAAATACAGATATGTAGGATTTGCAAATACCATTTTATTCTTTTGTTATATTAGAATCGTTTGTTTCAGTTGTCTTTTCTTCAGTTTCGGCAACTTCAGGAGTGGCAACCTCTTCAATCTTTGTCTGATTAATAAACAAGTATGCATTTACCATACTCAAGTCATTCTCATCAGGAAGCGGATTCATTTTAGCGAATTTCACAAAATCAGACAGATTCAGTATCTGTTTCAGATTTTCATATACAGAATCAGCTTCATGCTGCTTACGGATGATATCCAGGATTTCGGCAGAAGTCATTTCCATAGCATTGATGTCGAAACGCTCTACAATATAACGACGCAATGTTTCGGTAACCAGTGTATAGTATTCCTTGCTACGTCCCTGTTGCCATAGTTTCTGTTGTTTGATTTCATCCAGTTCCTTGATGGCCTGTTCATGAGGCGGAAGTTTCGGTTCCGACTTCTTGAACGGGATAAGAGACTGCTTGTTGCGTATACGTTTAATGATATAGGCAATCACACAAATCAGGAAAAGAGCCAGCAAGATGCCATAAATGATCGGATAATAATCAGCCAGGACAAAAGGCGGTTTCCAGATATCCTTTATATCGTAGAACTCCTCCGGTTTGTCCACATTCACAGGAATGGTCGAAACTTTCAAGGCTACCTGATTGGAATAAACCGTATCGACCCCGTCGATCACTTTGAACGGCGGTAATAAATACAGCGACGAATCGAATGAAGTGACCAGAATATCCTGCTTGATCAGCAAGCGATCATTCTCGATAACCGACGAGTCCGCCTTGGAAAGGTTCAGAACCTCTACCCCACGCATCAACGTATCATTGGGGATCACGATCTGGACCGGTTTATCCTTGTCTGTGGTAACCGTCAAATGTAAAACGGTCTGTTCCCCGATCAGAATAGCAGCCGAGTCGATCTTCACATCGATCAGTGTCTTCTGTGCAAACATCTTCCCTCCTGCCAGCAAGATCAGAAGAAGGAACAGAACGCCCTTATTTATAATTTTCTTTTGCATGCTTAACTACGTTTATCAAAAAGAGCAATCAATGCTTTCACATAATCATCTTCCGTACGAATAGATACTGAATCGACACGGCACTTCTTGAACGAATCGTTCATAGCTGCCTGCCGGCGGTTCCACCATTCTTTATAGGCTTCACGGACACGGGCAGAAGAACTGTCGATCCAGCGCTCCGATCCTGTTTCAGCATCTTTTATTTTCATCAATCCGACAGACGGCAACTCGGTTTCACGACGGTCGTATACCTGGATAGCCACCACATCATGTTTACGGTTGGCAATCGTCAGGGCGTCTTTGAAACCTTCCTTATCGATAAAGTCGGATATCAGGAATGTCGTACAACGTTTCTTAATGGCGTTGGTCAGGAATTTCAGTACCTGGCCGATATCAGTCTTCGTATCCTGAGGTTTGAAATCGATCAGTTCGCGAATGATATAAAGAATATGCTTCTTTCCTTTCTGTGGAGGAATGAATTTCTCTATTTTATCAGAGAAGAACACTACACCGATCTTATCATTATTCTGTATAGCAGAAAATGCCAGTGTAGCAGCAATCTCGGTAATCACCTCTTTCTTCATTACGTTCACGGAACCAAAGTCTCTACTGCCCGATACGTCGATCAGCAACATCACGGTCAGCTCGCGCTCTTCTTCGAACACCTTAATATAAGGGCGAACATAGCGGGCTGTCACATTCCAGTCGATATCGCGGATATCGTCGCCGTACTGGTACTCGCGAACTTCGCTGAACGCCATACCGCGACCTTTAAACGCCGAATGGTATTGTCCTGCAAATATATTGCGTGACAAGCCACGGGTTTTTATCTCGATTCGCCGGACTTTTTTTAATAGTTCACTTGTTTCCATCGTAATCCTTTTAATTTTTTAATCACTATTCCTTTTGTTTCTTCCGGGTGGAAAAAAGATTCCTTTCGGAAGAAAATAAAATTTCATCCGGGAGAAACTTCTTTTTCACCCGGACGGGATTAAAATTAAGGTACTTCTACCTTATTAAGGATTTCGCTGATAACCTCTTCGGATGTCAGGTTATTTGCTTCGGCTTCATAGCTCAAACCGATACGGTGGCGCATCACATCGTGACACACAGCACGGATATCTTCAGGGATCACATATCCTCTGCGTTTGATGAAGGCATAAGCACGTGCAGCCAGTGCCAGATTGATAGAAGCACGAGGAGATGCACCGAAAGCAATCATGTTAGACAGATTTGCCAGGCCATGTTCCTGCGGGAAACGGGTAGCAAATACGATATCGACGATATATCGTTCGATCTTTTCATCCAGATATACTTCGCGAACCACTTTACGGGCTTCCAGAATTTCATTCTTTGTCAGGATCGTTTTAATATCCGGTTTCACGCCTGAGATATTCTGACGGATAATCAGTTTTTCTTCCTCTTTCTTCGGATAGTTGATGATCACCTTCAGCATGAAACGGTCGACCTGGGCTTCGGGCAGCGGATAAGTACCTTCCTGCTCGATCGGGTTCTGAGTTGCCATTACCAGGAATGGTTCCGGCAATTTATAGGTGTTTTCGCTGATTGTCACCTGACGTTCCTGCATGGCTTCCAGAAGTGCACTCTGAACCTTTGCCGGTGCACGGTTAATTTCATCCGCCAACACAAAATTAGCGAAGACCGGGCCTTGTTTTACCTGAAATTCTTCGCTTTTCTGACTATAAATCATAGTACCGATCACGTCGGCCGGCAGCAAGTCCGGTGTAAACTGTATTCGACTATATTTTGCATCGATCAGTGAAGCCAATGTTTTAATGGCAAGCGTCTTTGCCAACCCGGGTACACCTTCCAAAAGGATATGCCCATCTGAAAGCAGACCGATCAATAATGATTCCACCAAATGCTTCTGTCCAACAATTACCTGGTCCATGCCCATCGTAATCATGTTTACAAACGAACTTTTACTCTCAATCCGTTCGTTCAACTCACGAATGTCTACTGTCTGACTCATAGATTTTTCCTATTTATATTGTTTATTGTTTCTGCTTGTTTTTATGGTTGCACAAAATTAGAAATGTTAAATTCGTATCCTTCACTTTTGCAGTTAAATAATACTAACCTAACGATAACTATTTTGTTTTATTTTACTTAAAAAGGCGGATTTTTAGTTACAAATTTCCGGATAATATTTCTGTCTGGCGTGCAGCGGCCTTATCTACGGAGGCACGACTATATCTGTCGATTCCGTATACTTCTGGCGCAGGGACTTGTATTTCAGTACCTACCGGGACGTTGTTAGGATCTTTGATCACTGATTTATTGAACTCATACAGGTAAACCCAAAAGATCTTACTACCATAATATTCAAGGGAGATCAAGGTTAAACGACTTCCCGGTTCTATTTTTACTTTTGCCAATACCTTCGGTGTTTGTACTGTGGGTTCAGCGGTTTGATTTGAAGATACAGTAGAAGCTGTATCCGGTTTTTCTTCCGCAACAGTAGTGCTTTCTGTCACTTCTGTTTCTTCTACCTGAGTTGTATCCGGGAGGGCAATGGCCGTTTCGGGCAAAGACTGACCGGTTAATGCTTTCGGTTTTTCCGGTCCCAGAAATAAACTACGATTCTGATACAAAAAGAAACTGGACACGGCTATGATAGCTACAATACCCAAAGAAACCCAAACTTTCATCCAGTGTGATTCTGCCGGTTTTTCGTCTTCAAACTGATAATCCGTCTCACTGAAACCGGTTGATGTAACCGGTTGTTTTATTTCTTCATCCGGCTGTCCGGAAGATTCTTCTACCGTTTCTACTGTTTCAGGTACTGAAAATTTCTCCTCTGTTTCTTCTACTGTTCCGGGATCTTCCGTCTCTTTTACCTCTGCTTGTTCCGGTTCGATAGATTCTTCCGTCAATTCTTCTACCTTATTTTCTACAGCCCCTGTTGTTTGTAAATCAGGCTCCGTAACAGCAACGGTTTCCTCCGGGGCGGAAACTTCTTCTGCTATTGGCTGTAACTGTGGAGTTTCACTAACCGCTTCTTCATTTTCAGGAAGGATCTCTTCTACAGATTCGTCTTCGCTTTCTTTCTCTTCTGCACCATTGGATATATCCAGGTCTGTAAAATCAACATCCTCATTCAGTTCTGTTGTTTCAAAGAATGAAAACGGTTTATTGACTAATTCACGTAACTCCTTATCGGGTAGAAAAGAAAACTTATAATGTGCAGGGATCGTAAAACGCTCACCTGTATTCACATGGATACTTTCCCGTTTTTCTACCAAGACAATTTTAAAGGTGCCAAGCCCCTTTACTTTAGTCATTTTGTCAGTGAAAACGCCCTGTGATACGATGGCAATAAACTCTCTCAGGAATTGCTCGGAGCTATTCCTGTCCTTTCCGGTACGCTCGGCTAGTAAAGCGGCCAGGTCTTGTATCGTTAGCCGACTATTCATTGTCGCTCAATTCTTTTAATTTAGATTTAATGGTTGCTCCCGGTTTGAAAACAGGTACTAATTTCGGAGGGACCAGATAACGCTTCCCGTTTGCCGGATTTACAGAGATGCGTTCTGCTTTCTTTTTGATTTCAAACAACCCGAACCCTTGTAAATAAATAGCATCATTATCCATTAACTTTGAACCGACCACAGCCCCAAAAGCAGATAACATTTCTGTTACCTCCTGTGAAGTCCACCCCAATTTCGCGGACAACTCTGTTATCAGTTCTTTGTTTTTCATACTTACTTCATCAATAGATTCAGCAGCGATATTAGTTATTTTTTTGTAAACAGACAAACTTCTTAATGGTTTTTATATCAAAGCAACACTTTTCCGTATAGGTCAAAAGCCTGTGATTCTTCGATATTTACGTTATAAAATTCTCCCGGATTCAATGATTGCTCTTTAAAAACAAGGATTTCCGGATCTACCTCAGGTGAGTCAAACTCGGTACGTCCGACATAATAATCTTCATCCTCACGATCGAGCATTATTTTAAAAGTCCGGCCTACCTTTTCTTCGTTTATCTCGGCAGAGATACGTTCTTGTATCCGCATAAGATAATCCAAACGCTCCTGTTTTACCTCTTCAGGGACATCATCCGTATAATTCTTGAATGAATAAGTGCCTTCTTCGTGACTGTAGGCAAATGCCCCCATACGCTCGAAGCGTGCTTTTTTGACAAATTCGACCAACTCTTCAAAATCCTGCTCCGTCTCCCCCGGATGACCGACCATCAGCGTTGTCCGGAGATGAATGCCCGGAACCTCTTTGCGAATACGTTCCAGTAAGGCGTATGTTTCTTCCTTGGTTATATTACGGCGCATCATTTTCAACATATGATCACTGATATGCTGTAAAGCGATATCCAGATATTTACAGACATTATCACGTTCACGCATTACCCGTAACAGATCATAGGGGAAATGAGACGGATAACCATAGTGTAAGCGGATCCATTCCACACCGGGAATATCAGAAATACGTTCGATCAATTCCGGTAACGCGTACCTCTTATATATATCCAGTCCGTAATAGGTCAAATCCTGTGCGATCACCTGAAACTCTTTTACCCCCTGGGCAACGAGCAGACGCACTTCTTCTTCTATCTGCTCCATCGGAAGAGACTGATAATGCCCGGTACTGATAGGTATCGCGCAGTACGAACAGGTGCGGTTACATCCTTCCGCTATCTTCAGAAAGGCATAGTGTTTCGGGGTTGTCAGCACACGGTCGGAAGCCAGTTCGCGATAGTAAGATTTACCGATATCGGACAGGAGCTGTTTCCAATTGAACTTACCGTAAAAATGATCTACTTCGGGTAGTTCCTGCTTCATTTCTTCCAGGAAACGCTCCGTAAGGCATCCCATAACGTATAATTGTCCGATCTTTCCTTTCTTCTTGGCTTCCCCTAATTCCAGAATCATATTGATCGATTCCTCCTGGGCATCTCCGATAAAACCGCAGGTGTTTACAACGACAATCTCTCCGTTTATTTTATGGGGATCATGTTCTACCGTATAACCGTTAGCTACAAACTGGCGCATCAGCTGTTCCGAATCGACCAGATTCTTCGAACAACCAAGCGTGATTATATCTACTTTATTTTTTCTCATATGATTAATATACAAACAAATAGTAACCAATTCCCCTCTTGAGCGGGGAAAGGGGTGTGTAAAAAGTATCAAATACGTAATTGTTACACACCCCCTGCTCCCTCTCAAGAGGGGAAAAGTTACTTTTAAATATTATTCTCCAAATAATGAGTTGACAAATTCCTTTTTGTTAAAGACCTGCAGATCTTCCATCCCTTCACCCAGACCGATATATTTCACTGGGATACGGAAATGGTCGGAAATACCGATCACCACACCTCCTTTAGCTGTTCCGTCCAATTTAGTGACAGCCAACGCATTCACCTCCGTTGCGGCCGTAAACTGCTTAGCCTGTTCAAAAGCATTTTGCCCTGTGGAACCGTCCAGCACCAGTAAAACTTCGTGGGGAGCATCCGGAATGACTTTCTTCATCACATTCTTGATCTTGGTCAGCTCATTCATCAGGTTTATCTTGTTATGCAGACGACCTGCCGTATCGATAATCACCACATCGGCATTATTAGCCTTGGCCGAACTAAGCGTATCGAATGCCACAGAAGCCGGATCTGAACCCATTTTCTGTTTTACGATAGGGACACCGACACGTTCACTCCAGATAACGAGTTGCTCCACAGCCGCTGCACGGAATGTATCGGCAGCTCCCAGGTAAACATTTTTCCCGGCTTTCTTGAACTGATAAGCGAGCTTTCCGATCGTAGTCGTTTTACCGACCCCGTTCACACCGACCACCATAATGACATAAGGCTTTTTATCTTCCGGCAGAGTAAAACTTTCAGCATCTTCCGTATTATTTTCGGTCAGCAGAGTTGCGATTTCATCACGCAACAATGTTGTCAGTTCCTGGGTAGTCACATATTTGTCACGGGCTACGCGCTTCTCGATGCGTTCGATGATCTTCAACGTTGTGTCTACACCGACATCGGAAGTAATAAGCACCTCTTCCAGGTTATCCAATACTTCATCATCGACTTTGCTCTTACCGGCAATGGCCCTGGTGAGTTTAGAAAAAACATTTTCTTTGGTCTTAGATAACCCTTTGTCTAAAGTTTCCTTTTTTTCTTTACTGAAAAAGCTAAAAATACCCATATATTAATCCGCTTAATTTATTTCTGCTTAGAATGAGACCGCTAAGTTACAACTTTTTTAGTTGACAGGTGACAGTTGACAGTGGAAAGTTATCTAAAAACTGTCACTTGTAAACTGTCAACTTAACCATTTCTCCCTTTATAATCTTCGTAGCCGAATGTCCGGTATAGAACCAGTTTGTCATCCTTACTCCACAGAGCCAATGACGGATGTGGTATTCCGTTGAACATGGACGTTTTTACGATTGTATAATGGATCATATCTTCAAAGATAATCTTATCTCCTATTTTCAACGGTTCATCAAACGACCAGTCTCCCATATAATCACCGCTCAGGCAACTGTTTCCACCGATACGGTAAGTCGGTTTTCCTTCTATCCGGTCAGTGGCATTACGGATGGCCGGCTTATACGGCATTTCCAGGCAATCCGGCATGTGGCAGGTAAACGACGCATCGATTATAGCAGTCTTTATACCGTGGTTCTCCACGATATCCACAACTGTGGTCAACAGGAAGCCTGTTTGCCAGGCAAAAGCACTTCCCGGTTCCATAATGATTTCTAAATTAGGGTATTTAGCCTTGAATGACTGAAGTAAAGATATCAGGTGTTCCGTGTCATATCCTTTTCGTGTCATCAGATGTCCGCCTCCCATATTCAACCATTTGATATGAGGAAGGAAACGTCCGAAACGCTTTTCCACTTCCCCCAATGTTTTTTCCAGATCATACGAAGAGGATTCGCAAAGCGTATGAAAATGGAGTCCTTCTACTCCTTCCGGTAACTTGTCGCCCAACAGGTCTGAAATAACTCCCATCCTTGAACCCGGTGCGCAAGGATTGTATAACTCGGTTTCCACATCCGAATATTCCGGATTGATGCGCAAACCGCATGAGACCCGGTTCCCATCCGCTTTTACCATCGGATAAAAACGCTCAAACTGAGATAACGAATTGAAAGTTATATGACTGCTATATTTCAATATGGCAGGAAAATCAGCTTCCGTATAAGCCGGGGAATACGTATGAGCCGGACTTCCCATTTCTTCAAAAGCCAACTGTGCTTCAAACTTCGAACTGGCCGTTGAATACGGTATATACTCACGAACGATCGGAAAAGATTTCCACAAAGCGAATGCCTTGAATGCAAGAATTATATTCACTCCTGCCCGCTCTTTTACACTTTTAATAAGTGCCAGGTTATTACGAAGCAGTTTCTCTTCCATCACATAACAAGGAGATGGTATTACGTTGAAATCGATCATTTAGTTTCTTTATTCAATTAAATAAGCTACAAAGATAATGTTATATTCAGAATATCCCAGTATACCAAGCGGAAGAAGATAACGTCAGCTACAAATCTTAATACAGATAAGAGAGTAAACCCTCTGCCACAACGTTGGCAGAAGAGTGCCAAGCTAGTGGCATTACTGTGCCATGCCTGTGGCACTCTTTTGCCATAGTAATGGCACCAGTTGTCAGTAACATGAAAAAAGTACTTTTATATAGGTATTACATAGGCAACTAGCAAGCATCCGACATTTGCAGTAGTATTACCCCTGCAATGACACAATAGTATTTGGTCCCCTTTAACAATATTTACAAGGCTTCCGGTTGTATATCTACTAAATATTAGTAGATTTGCTAAAAAATAGTAGACTATTAATCAGAAAATTATAGACAGATGGAACGATTGACAGCACAAGAAGAAGAGATCATGTTGTATATATGGAAGTTAGGTCCTTGCTTTATCCGGGATATCCTGAATGAAATGCAGGAACCCCGTCCTCCTTATACCAGTGTCGCATCCGTTGTGCGCAACCTGGAACGTAAAAAATATGTCTCGCCGAAGAAGTACGGAACAATTACCGAATTCTCACCTTTGATCAAAGAGGCAGACTACAAGCGGACTTTCATGTCGAATGTTGTCAGGGACTACTTTACGGGCTCTTACAAAGAAATGGTTACGTTTTTTGTAAAAGACCGGAAGTTATCTAAAAGCGATCTGCAGGATTTGATGAACCTGATTGAAAATGAAGAATAATTAAAAAACGCTCTGCTATGACGCCGCTATTTATCTATTTCATCAAAGTAAACCTGGCGTTGGCTTTACTTTATATAAGTTACCGCCTGTTATTCCGTAATGATACATTTTTCGGACTGAGACGGATAACGTTATTGGGCATGTTGCTGATCGCTTTTCTATATCAATTGCCTGATATCAGTAATTGGCTGTCAACACGTCCGACCATATCGGAAATGATTTCCTATTATTCAACGATCTTACCCAAGGAGATACCTGTCGAGGCTGCCGCAAGTATGGACAAAACGGCCAATGAAGCGAATATGGATTGGGGAAAAGCAGGCATGAACGGCTTTATCATCATCTATCTGTCCGGAGTGCTGATCTTAACCATCCGGTGCATAGCTGAAATGATAAATTTATTCGTAACACATCGGCGGAGTAAAAAGCGTATGATCGACGGAATTAAGGTATATCTGATCCCGGAAACGGAAGAACCTTATTCTTTTTTCCGATGGATCTTCATCCCTGCGAAACTACAGAATGAGCTCATATTGGGAGAAATACTCCAGCATGAAGCGGCCCATGTCCGGCAAGTTCACTCTTTCGATGTCTTGCTCGGAGAGTTGGTTTCTGTTATTTGCTGGATAAATCCGTTTGTGTGGCTCTTCAAGAAAGAGATCGGCATAAACCTGGAATATCTGGCAGATCAGGAAGTTATGCATGCCGGATACAACAAGAAAAAATATCAGTATCACCTCATAGGATTGGAACATTCAGATACGGCTATAGCAAATCTATATAATAATTTCAGTGTCTTACCATTAAAAAAGAGAATTTCTATGTTAAACAAAAAAAGGACGAATAATGTCGGAAAAGTAAAGTATCTGGCATTAATCCCGATGGCTGCTGCCATGTTGTTATTCAACAACATCGATGTAATGGCGCGGATTGTAAATAGCCGGACAACGGAAGCCCCTAAAGCGCTTGTTGCTGCAACGACTCCCGAATTTGTCCCGGCAACGATAGCGGAAGCACCGCTTCCTCCGGATGATGACAAAGTGCACACTGTTTGTGAAGTGATGCCTGAATTTCCAGGTGGACAGGAAGCGCTGTTACAGTTTTTATCAAAAAGCATAAAGTATCCGACAGAGGCTTTTGAAAAGAAAGAAGAAGGGCGTGTGTCTCTGACATTTATCGTAGAGAAAGATGGTAGCATATCAGACATCAAAGTTGTACGCAGCATCTCTCCTTCGCTGGATGCAGAAGCCTTACGGGTTGTTAAATTAATGCCTAAATGGACTCCGGGTAAAAACAAATCAGGTGAAATCATAAGAGTCGCTTATACTGTACCTGTTATTTTCAGATTACAATAATCAATCCGGTTTAACATCTATTTCCCTTTTTTGAGTAGACACAAAGAAGGCATGAAATCTTCAAAATGCTGCCAGGCGATAATAAAGATAACATGCCCCACCCTCTCGAAAAAGGGAAATATTTTTATTAGTAGTTAGTACTTACAAAAGTATAGATTTTTATTAGATTCGTACTCCTTACTCGATATAAAATCGTATTTTTGTTTACAAAGTATCTTGTAATCCCGAATCCCATGAAACGACTATTATTACCTCTGATTCCTTTTTTATGCCTGTCTTGTAATCCATCCGACAAAGAATATAAGGATTACTCGAAGGAAGTTATTATTACCGGAAAAGTCTTGAACAGTGATTTTTACCCGCAGGAAAAAGACTTAACACTTATCGTTCCGTTTTTCCGTGACCAGGAGACGAAATATGTTGTACCTATTGCTGAAGATGGAAGTTTTTCGTTCCGTTTCTCTCCTTACGCCAAACTCCGGAATGTGCAGATCAGTAAGTATGCAGACCATTTATTTGTCAGTCCGGGCGATAGCCTGCATGTGGAGATAGACTTTAAAAACATTCTTAATCCGAAGATATCCGGAGATGCCGAAAAAAGGAATCAGGAAATAAATACTTTCGCACAGAGCGGACGCTATTATATAGAAGACTATTTAATCAGAAGAGATCTGGAACCGGAAGCCTTTGAGACTGAGTTACAACAGGAATATCAACTGCGGCAAGAACGCAGACAGGAGTTTCTCGACACATACAAACCGGACGAAGAGATACGGCAATATACGGACAAACTTTTGAAAATCGATTATTATCGCATATTGATCGACTATCTCAGCACCCGGAGCTGGCAAAATAAAGATATCTCAAGATACAACGAACAGGAGATATTTGCTAAAGCCGACTCTCTTTTTGAAGGGGAGATCATTCCGTCAAATATATTCAAGTTGACAGAAACCATTAGTTCTTTTATTACTTGTCAAATATATAAAGTAAAGAAAGAGAAGACTACTTTTGATGATTTCGTGGCTTATCCCACAGGGAAAAATATCAAGCAATATCTTTATGCTGCATCAATCTCACGGTCGCTAGTATCAAACGACACAACGCTTTTCTCCAGTCGGCAGAAACAACTTGATTCGATTGTACATATTCCTGTTCTAAGCCAGGTGCTTCATTCGGCTTATCAGAACAAAAAAGATTTTCTGAAAAATCCCCGTACCGTATCTAATTATATGCTTTACGGGAACTATTCCGATATGCCGGGTTTGAAAGTCGATATGGATTTTATGAAACCTGTTTATGAGATAATGGACAAATATAAAGGAAAAGTAATTTATCTGGATTTCTGGACTACAGCTTGTTCTCCCTGCCTGGGTGAAATGGAACCGCTCAAAAAACTTCGTAAAGAGTTTTCTCCGGAGGATGTCGTTATGGTAAGCATTTGTGCCGGTGGTCCCAGAAAGACATGGGAAGATTTAGTGAAACGGCTGGATCTGCAACAACCGGGAATCGATTGCCTGTATCAAACGGACTTTGCGGATGATAAATCTTTAATAAAAATATTGAACCGACTGGAACTAAAAGGCTATCCTCATTATCTATTGCTCAACCGCGAAGGAATCATTGTGGATTACGGAACAGTAGTACGCCCCAGTGATCCTCGAACCAAACAAAAAATAAACAGTCTGTTATGATATAAAAAGCCAATAGATTCATAATTGATCTATTGGCTTGATTTTATTTGTTTTAGAAATCTCCTTTTACAATTTATCGATCCACCGCTTACCTGCTGGGGTTATCGTATAAATATAAATACCAACTGCGACGATTGCTAATATTCCAAAAGTTATCATTTTCTTTATTTTAAGATGTTATTACCAATACGGGCAAATGCAAAAACGACTATGAGTCCCAAAAATACTACATAACACCATTTAATTTCAATTCCCTGAAAAAATGATATTATTCCCCCCAAAACCATTGCCGCAAAAGTTAACCTTGACAGATCGTAAAAGTACTTACCCATTGTCTCTTTACGGACTTTTTGCTTTTCTTGTTGAACTATAAACTTTCCCATAACGTAAGATTTTAATTGTAATCAGTTACAAATGTAATTATTTTTTCATCTATAAGGATAGATTATCAAATTATTTTCATTCAAGTAAACCGGATTTAGTATTAAGATATTGCAAGATACAAATTAGACTGGGGCATTAATGGATAATATTCTTTGAAGGTGATGCCGATCTCTATCTCAAAGACAAAAATCAGAACTATATCCAAACGGATCTTTTTGAATGCTGATGTACCATTCCAGTTCGTCTATATGAAGATGGAAGTTATGACCTTTTCGCTCGAATCCTGCATTTTGAGAATTTGTGAACTTATTTACTTTATGATTGTCAACCGGGCAAATTTTAAAAGTAACTGTTTTTGTCCGAAATGAGTAAATGCCACTGTCGCTTTGGCATTGCCTCCATCTCCTTCGATAGCAATAACTTCACCTTCCCCGAAGCGGTCATGGCGTACTTTGGCTCCGACACATAAACCGGAGAGATCGGAAGCTGGTGCAGAAGACGATACCGGAGAGGAAGTTGCAGTTTCCACCTTTCTCAAACGCTGACGTTGTTGTGCCTGTGCCACAGGAGAGATAAAAGACGGTTCTTCTTTCTCCACTGCCCGAGGCTGCTGGAAAGGTGAAGAAAAAGCCGGACGTTCAAAGCGTTCACGGGCAGCAGCAAACGTATCTGCTGACGAGTCTGCCGGAAGTTCCAGAAACTGCACATCGATATCTTTCAGGAAACGACTGGGAGAACACATGGCACTCTGCCCGTTCCGGAAACGGCTCTTGGCATAAGTCAGTACACAGTTTTCTTCGGCACGGGTAATTGCTACATAAAATAAACGACGTTCTTCCTCCACCGCACGCGGATTATCTTTCGACATGGACGACGGGAATAGTTCTTCTTCCAGACCGACTACAAACACATTTCTAAATTCCAATCCTTTGGCAGCATGAACAGTCATCATGGTAACTTTATTCGCCTGTTCGTCTTTGTCATTATCCTGATCCGTCAACAGGGATATTTCAGAAAGAAAGTCTGCCAGAGAAACTTGTTCGACTCCTTCCTCGCGTCTCAGTTCGCAAAATTCAGCGATGCCTTTCAATAACTCCTGCAGATTCTCCTGTTTACTGATCCCTTCTACCGAACGATCCTGAAAGAGCGTACTGACGATTCCACTCTCCTTTACGACCATAGCAGCCATTTCTTCAGCGGAAAGACGTGCATTCTCCTGTATAAACCGTTCGATCATTTCACGGAAATCGGACAACTTCTTCGCCGTCCCACTATTGATCGGCAACGCATAATCAATCGGCGCATTCAGTACGGTCCAAAGACTTACGTTATTTTCCGTAGCAGCACTGATTACCTTATTAACCGTTGTATCACCGATTCCCCTGGAAGGATAATTGATAACACGTTTAAAAGCCTCTTCATCATGCGGGTTGACTATCAGGCGCAGATAAGAAATTACATCCTTCACTTCTTTACGCTGATAAAAAGACAAGCCGCCATATATTTTGTAGGGTATTCCTCTTTTACGAAGCGCCTCTTCCAGAATACGCGATTGGGCATTTGTCCGGTACAGAATGGCAAATTCGGAATAATCATAATCCTTGCGCATCCGCATTTCATTGATCATAGCTGCTACTGCGTATCCTTCTTCATAATCGGAATAGGAAGAAGAGACACGGACTTTACTGCCTTGCTCCTTTTCCGAATATACGTTCTTGAATATCTGTTCTTTATTCTTATGGATCAGACTGTTTGCCGCATTTACGATATTCTGTGTAGAACGGTAATTGCGTTCCAATTTGAAGATACGGCAACCCGGATATTGATTTTTGAATTGCAGGATATTATCGATATTGGCTCCGCGGAAAGAGTATATACTTTGAGCATCATCTCCCACCACACAAATACGGCGATGTTGCTCGCAAAGTTTCTGAACGATCAAATGCTGGGCAAAGTTTGTATCCTGATACTCGTCAACCAGTACAAACTGAAAGAAGCTACGATATTTTTCCAATACTTGCGGATGGTCGCGAAACAGGATATTCGTTTGAAGCAGCAGATCGTCGAAGTCCATTGCTCCTGCCTGCTGGCAACGGTTCTGATAGCGCTTATATATTTCACGTAACAAAGGGACTTTCGAATCTATATCATGCTGCATCAACTCCTTGGATTGCTCATAAGCCTTCCAGGTGACCAACGCATTTTTAGCATTCGAAATACGGCTCTGTATCATTCCGATACGATACACTTTATCATCCAGCTGCATCTCTTTGATAATCGCTTTCAGCAGACTCTTCGAGTCGGATGCGTCGTAAATCGTGAAGTTGGAAGGGTAACCGATATGTTCTGCTTCATAGCGAAGGATACGTGAAAAGATCGAGTGGAACGTTCCCATCCATAACCGGCGTGCCGTCTGGTCACCGGTTATCTTTGCAATACGTTCTTTCATTTCACGTGCCGCTTTGTTGGTAAAAGTAAGTGCAAGAATACTCTGAGGTGCCAGCCCCAAATGTACCAGATAAGCTATCTTATAAGTAAGTACTCTTGTCTTACCGGAACCGGCGCCGGCAATCACCAGCGACGGCCCTTCATTATATTTAACAGCTTCGCGCTGACTCTCATTTAGTTGATCCAGATATTCTTCCACGTACCTTCTCTTTTTAGGAATACAAAGGTACTAATTTTTATTTATTTGAACGTTCCAGGTCGTCGTTCGTGATACTACGGGCAACCTTCCTCACATTCTCCTTCAATTCCCCGAAACGGTAACTTACTGAAATACCGAATGTATTATCGTAATACCGGATTTTCTGGGTGAGATTAAAATCCGGATAAATTTGTTTACCGGTTCCTTTCCGGTTAGGTTGCAGGAAATTTTGTCCGCGTAAAGCCAGCGTCAGTTTCTCTTTCATAAACGATTTAGAGATCGTTGCTCCGTAATAGTAAAATAAATCAGGATGATAACCCAGCGATATTTCCTGTTTACCGCAACCACCGGATAAATTGATACGCCATCCCCGGTTCAGCTTCTGTGAGAAATTGGCATATATACCTCCACTTACTCCCTGATTATCCAGTCCGGGAAGTAGAGTTTCATACTTCTTGTCGACCCACAAGTTCAGATAATAAAGAGATGCATTGACCGACAACGAAGTCTTAGCGGAAGGATTATATCCAACATAACCACCTAGTCCTCCGCCTCTTATATTTTCCAGATTTGCATAGGTATGATTCTGCACATTATTCGCATCCAGGAACTGATACTCACCGACCCCTTTGCGGGATTCAGTATAAAGCACGGTTGCCTGCATATTGAAGTTGGAGGCAAAATAGCTATAAGCCAATGTAATGCGATGATGTTTCTCCGATTTCAAATCCGGATTTCCGTAGTTGATACTCTTTCCCGTTATCGAGATATAAGGATTCAGACGGTCGATACCCGGCCTGCGCAAACGTAAATTATAAGACAAACGAAGACTCTGAAGATCGCTTATTTTAAATGATCCGGACAAAGACGGCACCCAGTCGGTTGCCTGATAACCGAAATCCTTTCCATCGCCTTCCTTATAGGTTACGTCCTGCCAGGTATGTTCCATCCGAAGGCCGCTTTTGACTCCCCATTTTTTATATGAATAGCCGTAACCTGCATAAACAGCCATTATATTCTGCAAATGTCTATAATCGAGAAAAGGTTGATAATCCGAAGGACTCCAGTCATCCGATTCCTGTCTTTTCACTTCTGAAATCGCTTTGCTGCTACTGACCCGGCGTATATATTTCAATCCGCTTTCCATACTATGTTTTTCAGTAAACGGATTTGTATAATCCAGTTGTAATGTATGTTCGTCACTCTTTGCTTTATTCCGTTGATGGTTAAAATTTTCCAGATATTCCAACGAAACAGCATCTCCTTGTTTATCTATAATTTCTGAATAATTATTGGTGTTTTGTGGAGAATAACCATACTGATATGACAATGTAAGCATCTCTTTCTTATTTCGCCTGAAAGAACGTTGATAATCTGCTTTTATCGAATTATATCCCCATTTATCATAATCATTCCGGTCATGCCCATAAGAATATACAGGTTCATATCCGGCGTCTTCCATGGAATAGCTAACGAAACTGTTCGATTTGTTATGCCCATTATTCAAAAAGCCAGATAAGGTTATCAGGTTAAGAGAATCGATCTCCAGACTAGCTTCCAGGCCTCCATAATGTCCGGGTGTTTTATAGGAACTATTGTTATATTGGTTCAGGTAAGTTTCTTCAGGCCTGTTAAACTGCTGCTGAAAAGATTCGGCCTTTATCTTACTTTTATAATGGCTGAAAGAATAATTGGCAGAGAGTGATAACTTGCCGTATTTGATCGTAGCATATCCTCCTATCATCTGCATTCTGTTCAACAAGATCGTGTTCAGATCTGCATTGTATCCTTCGAACTCCGAACCTTTGGTTATAATATTCAGTACCCCGCTAACCCCTTCTGCATCATAACGTGCCCCGGGATCGGTAATGACCTCTATCTTTTTAATCGTATTAGCCGGTATACTCCGCAATGCTTCTTTCGGATTATTCGATAATATACCGGACGGTTTACCATTCATATAAACACGGAAGCTACTGCTGCCGTTTACTTTGATATCGTCATTACCGTCGACAGTTACAAACGGGACTTTCCGAAGCATCTCAAGCAATGTATTAGTTTTCGAATCGGGATCGTCCGCTATATTATAAACGGTCTTATCCACATCTGCCTTTATTAATGGCTTGGCTGCAACCACGCTCACTTCCGATAGTTCGATTTCTTTGAGGGACAGGGAATCAACCTGTCCGCATACTTCGATACTTTTAGAAAGTAAGATCAACACGCATAAACCAACTATTTTTTTCATATAATATATTTTAATTGAATTATCCGAAACAAAAGTAGACGGCAAAAGGAACGACGGTATAAATAATTGGCGTACATCTGTCTGACATTTATCTGACAATTGCATGACATCCCGTTATTTAGCGGATTTCACGAAAATAGATACGAATGTTACCGGTACGGATTACAATAAATTCTTATCTTCGGGCGTTAATAAAAGAAAAACGATGAACACACGGTTAGCAGCAAATCTATCGGTTATTTTTACAGCCTGCATGCTTGTACTATCATTCAGTTTCGGCTTTCATAATTATTCGGAAGCACAGAAAGCAATCGTTTCGGATCTGAATCAGGCATTGCAGCAGACTATTATGCAAAAGTCCGGACAATGGATGAATCAGGATACACTTAAAACTTATTCGCGCTTGTCTGCTCTTTTCGGAAATCCGGTCTCTATCGAAAGTTATAATAAAGATTTTGCCGAAGCATTGAAGTTTGAGCAACTGAAAAAGAAAAGCGGTATTATTGTACACGTAAAAAATAAGAAAACAACAGATAAATCTATCGCATACGTAACTCCTGAAAAAGACCAAACACAGAATTATCTGGCAAGCGATACCGTTATCTGGCTGAGTGCCAACCTGAATATCCCCGAAGCATCACAGGAAGAACTGGGAATTTCTTTTCAAGGATATATCAATTACTCGACTACGGATATTCTGGCACTTACAGATAAACGAACTCCTTTGATACTGTTGATCGTTGCCATCTTGTCCGGTGCCCTTTCTGTCTTTTTATTTCGTCGCAGAAGCGCAAGCCAGCCACAAGAAGAAAAGACGTTGGTCTTCGGAAATCTGACTTTTTCCTGTCACCATGCATGTTTCTATAAGGAAGACCGGGAGAAACTAAAACTTACTCCGCAACAATACAAGATCATGGAAATGTTTTTCCTCTCCTCCTCCCATATCCTGCCAAGAGCAGATATCTGCGATACACTATGGCCGGGGAAAGACAATGCCGACGAAACGTTGAACACTTTGATCCGACGTCTGCGTCCGCTAGTAGAAGATAACAGCAATTTAAAAATAACGACCGACAGAGGAAGAGCTTATCAGTTGGAGATCAAAGAAAGCATTGCGGTATAAATGTTATTCATTTTATATTTATGAAACACATACGTATTATTTTTTGTACTCTTTTCTGTTTCTGCTACATTGCCGGTTTGCAGGCACAGTCAGAGCAATTAAAAGCCAATATTCAAGAAATTATCAAAGATAAAAAAGCCCGGATAGGTGTAGGCATCATATTAAATGGCAAAGACACTGTTACCGTTAATAACGAAGACCGGTATCCGATGATGAGTGTATTCAAGTTTCATCAGGCATTGGCTGTACTCAATTATTTGCAACAAAACAATCTGCCTCTCGATACCCAAATATGGATAGAGAAAGAGGATATGATCGAAAACACCTACAGTCCGTTGCGTGATAAATATCCCCAGGGAAATGTATCCCTTCCGATCAGTGAACTGTTGAAGTACACTATCCAGCTAAGTGATAATATAGCTTGCGACGTCTTATTCAAATATATAGGCGGTCCTTCTGTTGCGGATAAGTATATCCGTTCCTTAGGTCTACAGCAATTCTCTATCGTAATCACCGAAGATGATATGCATCTGGATTTATCAGCTTGCTACCTGAACTGGAGCACTCCGTTGGAGGCTGCCCGTTTATTAGACATCTTACTTACCCGGCCATTATTTAAAGAGGAATATCAGGAATTTATCAAAAATATCATGATCGAATGTGAAACCGGAAAAGACCGTTTGCCACTGCCATTATTAAAAACAAAGGCAGTTATAGGACACAAAACCGGTACCAGTGATCTGAATGAAAAGGGACAATTTATTGGTACAAATGACATCGGTTTTGTTCTGCTTCCGGATGGAAGCAGATACACTGTTGCTGTATTTATCAAAGATTCAAATGAAAGTATGGAAACAAATGCGAAAATCATAGCTTCTATATCGGACGTGATTTATAAATACCTCACTGAATGAGGTATTTATATCCTCTTATTTCAAAGCACGTCTAAGCCTGCCTAAACCATCGATCAGAAGCGCTCTCGGACAAGCAATATTGATGCGAATAAAGTACTTACCCACTTCACCATACATGTTTCCTTCGTTTACCAACAGTTTTTCCTTATCCAGCAAAGTCTTCACAATCTCTTCCGAAGATTGTTTCCGGGCGGAACAATCGACCCAAACCAAATAGGTTCCTTCCAACGGTAAAACTTTCAAATGAGGGAGATACTTCTCAAAATATCTTTTCAGGTAATTATAGTTGCCCAGCAGGTATTGTTTAAGTTCTTCCAACCATTCTTCACCTTCATTGTAGGCAGAGATCAGGGCTTCAACTCCAAAAGGATTCACATCGCAGACCTCGTTGATATTAATCGCCTTGTCTATTTTCATACGCACATATTCATTGGCAGAAATAATGTTTGCTATCTGTAATCCAGCCAGATTAAAAGCCTTGCTAGGTGAAATACAGGTAACGGAATTCATCAGGAACTCTTTCGAGATGGAGGCAAAAGGTGTATAAGAATGCCCCGGAAAAACGAGTTCGCAATGAATCTCATCAGCGACCACCCATACCTCATTCCGAAAACAAATTTCGCCGATATGCATCAATTCCTGCCGGGTCCAAACTCTGCCTGCCGGATTATGCGGGTTGCATAAAAGTAATAATTTGACTTTTGGATCGGAAGCTTCTTTTTCCAAACCATCGAAATCGATCCGGTAAGTTCCATCGGTATAAAGAAGTGGATTGGTGACCACTTCGCAACCGTTATTACGAATAGAGGAGAAAAAGCAATTGTAAACCGGAGTTTGTACCAATACACGATCGCCCGGCATGGTCAGAGCTTTGATTATGGCTGATAAGGCCGGAACTACACCAGAAGTATAGATAATCCAATCTTCCTTTATTTGCCAACCGTGCCGTCGCATGAACCAGTTCGTTACAGCTTCGTAATAAGCGGAAGGCACTTTGGTATAACCGAAAATGCCATGTTCCACTCGTTTGTGCAATGCTTCAACCACACAAGGGGCTGTGCGGAAATCCATATCGGCTACCCACATGGGAAGGACATCCTCTTCTTTCGCTGTATCCCATTTATAGGAATTACTTCCACGACGGGGTATTATTTCATCAAAATAGTATTTCATTGATTGAAGCAAGTTATGTTATCCCACAGTCTCAGTTCACAATTTGCCGGTCGCAGGATGTTTTCATCAATAATGATTTCATTATAACTTTCAGCCGTAATACATCCGGTACGCGGATTTTTTATGCTATGTACCGGGCTGTTAATGGTAGCTTGTACACTGCTATATTCAAAACAAAGATCAGCATCATCCGCCATTGTACAGTTCTCCATCACCAGGTCATGTGCATAGCAAAGAGCCTGTGTTCCTGATATTTTGCAATTTACCAGACGCAGGTTATGTGAGTGCCATCCCAGATATTCACCGGTCAGTTCAGAATCGTACACTGTCACATTTTCAGTATTCCAGAAGGCATCTTTCGAATGGATAACGGCATTACGGATTTCGACATTCTTGCAGTACTGGAATGAATAATTCCCATTCTGGCTGTAATTCTCAATATGAATATTCTCTCCGTGCATAAACAGGTAATCTGCTTTGTCGACCTGTACATTCTTCAGTTCAACGTTGCGGCAATGCCAGAATGTTTCCAACGCATTGGATAGTTGCACATTCTCTAATTTGATCCCATCCATATCACGGAACATCTTCGGGGCTTCTACAATAGTGTCAGTCATTTGCAGATTCCTTGAATACCATAAGGCAGCACGTGCTCCATCAGTAAAAAGACAATTTTTCAGGATAAAGCCATCGTTATGCCAAAAGGGATATTTACCCTCGAAGCGGCAGTTTACCGCGATGATATTACTGCATTCTTTTAAAGCTGATTCACCTGTATGAATCGTTACATTTTCCAGTTGTAAATCATGTGTCGCAAATAAAGGACGTTCGCCTTCATATTCTCTGTTCTTAATAATTTCCATAATTCAATTAATTAGTTTATTCGTTATTTTATAATTTCTATTTGTTTTTTATAGCAAGACTTTACTGAAGAAATCCGTCTGCTTTTCCGCATGGTTATTTTCTACACTACAAAATTACAATCGGGATATAATATCTTTTGTAGACAAATTACTGGTATCATAACCCAAATTACAGAAATTCAGAATATCGTATTTCCATGAGGAATATAATGATACATATAGATTTATTCGTATTTTTACGGGTGTAGCAAGTCTACAAAGCAGACTGCCATTCGACTATGCATTTAATACAGTTATCAGAACATGAAAACCAATTATCAAAAATTTTTAGCCGGTGAATACTGCAACCGGCTCGACAAAGAGGTTTTGGATATGATCATCCGGAATAAAAGATTACTCTCGAAATTTAATGCAACGGATATTTCCGATACGGAAGCGAGGACGGAACTTTTGCATGAAATGTTCGGGAAAGTGGGCAAGCATGTCAGCGTGGATATCAATTTTCATTGCGAATGCGGTAAACATATCTTTATTGGGGATAAGGTCGTTATAAATATGAATTGTACCTTTTTAGATGATAACATTATTACGATCGGAAACCATGTTTTAATTGCTCCCAACGTACAACTATATACAGCAACACACCCGGTAGCTGCCAGCGAAAGATTTGTAGAAAACTGGGATGAAAATTCAGGGGAACTCTTTTTCAAAACGAAAGCCCTCTCGATCACTATCGGAAATTATGTATGGATCGGAGGCGGCGCTATCATCCTTCCGGGCGTCACAATCGGAGATAATTGCGTCATCGGTGCCGGAAGTGTGGTAACCCAATCAATACCCGCCAACAGTATAGCGGTTGGAAATCCTTGTAGAGTTATCAGAAAAAATTCCAATTGACAGGAATAGTCATTTGTTCCCTATTGTCTATTTTAACGTACCCAACTAATTGACAATCGATTACAGTTTCCTCGTAATTCCCGGGTTTGGAAACTCCAGTTCCCTCCGCAGGAAACTGTAATTTCCCAGGCAGGGAACTGGAGTTTCCTACTTAGGAAATTTACGGAAACTAACTATATAATTGTAATACTCAACCTGCGGCTGTCCCCGCCGTCGCGGAATTCACAAAGATAGATACCTTGCCAGGTTCCCAGGTTCAGACGATGGTTCTTTATCGGAATAGTTACAGACGATCCTAATAGCGAAGCCTTGATATGGGCAAACATATCATCGTCACCTTCCAGCGTATGGGTAAAATAAGAAGCTCCGTCGGGCACCAATTTATTGAAAAAGGTATTGAAGTCGTGACGGACAGACGGGTCCGCATTCTCATTCAGGGTAAGCGCGGCAGAAGTATGTTTGATAAACAGGAATAACAGGCCATTTTCCGGTAGTTCCGGCAGACGGGAAACAATATCCCGTGTGACGAGATGGAATCCCCGGTTATAATGAGGCAATTGTATATCGAATGTTGTAGCCATGATAAATCTCCGGTTTATTGTTCCAGTAATCCTTCCAGATAACGTTCCGGTGATAAACCGACCTGTTGCATGAATCCGGCAAGGGCACTAAAGTTCAGTTCTTCAGTCTCACTGTCAAGTAAAGTTACTTTGCGGATGACATTCAGGGGCAAAGAGATGGGAACGAAAGGTCGCAATTGCCCGTCCTCATACCGGTAACCGGCATCGGCAGGATTGCGAAGGACTGTCAACCGCCATTCTTTCTCCGGTGCACATGCCGGATTCTTTACTTCCAGGCAAGCATTACATAAAAGTGAGAAGAAACGCGAATCAGCCGTAAAACCACTGTGCTCTTCATCGAAAAAGAACTTATCGTATTCACGCTCCATCTGTGTAACAAAATTGGCGAACACCTGCCCTTCATCGTATTTACAGCGGATCAGGAACATGTTTTCAAAAAGACAATGTTCAGCCAATTGCTCATAATCGAGTGACAAACGCAGATATGGCAATCCGGAGTCTTTTACTTTCCCGGGAAGAAAAGTGCCGTCTTCATAAAAAGATAACTTATAAAGATCCATCTCCGGCCCGATCAGCATCCGCCGCTTTTCACGAAAAAAAGGAATGGCTTGTTTACTCTCTTCCTTTGGAATTCCTTTCTGTACTTCATACTCACCTATGGCTTTCCTTAGCAACGACAATCCATATTGATATTCTTCCCTGGCAACGGTATATAATAAATTTTCAGCTTGTAAGATAAATGCCGGTTCCCCAGCCGGTTTCATGCAACCTTCGACAAAGGAATGCAGTGATATATAAGTATATAATTCCATTAAATTAATATTTTTTACGGGCAAAGATACACTATAATTCAGAGAATTGCTACCTTTGTTTCAACTATCAATAATTCTAATAACCAATTACAACAAGATGAAACGTCGTGATTTCTTAAAGACCAGTGTAGTAGCTGGTGCCGCTCTTTCAATAGACTTTAAAGGGTTGCAAGCTGCCTTATCAACCAATACGATGGCAGTGGAACAAGCCCCTGAAATGGTAGCCGTTATGGGTGGCGAGCCTGAAGTCATGCTTGACAAAGCATTGGAGACCCTGGGGGGAATCGGAAAGTATATCAAAAAAGGGCAAAAAGTCGTTATCAAACCGAACATCGGATGGGACCGTACACCGGAACTGGCAGGAAATACCAACCCACAGCTTATCAAGGCGCTGGTAAAGAAATGCCTGGATGCTGGAGCAGAAAAAGTAACCGTTTTCGACCATACCTGCGATAACTGGCAGAAATGTTATGAAAGCAGTGGTATCGCTGCAGCCGTAAAAGAAGCCGGAGGTATTATCATGCCGGGTAATGACGAAAAGTATTTCAAAGAAGTATCTATCCCCAACGGAGTAAAAGTAAAATCAGCCAAGATACATGAAGCACTGATCGAAGCCGATGCCTGGATCAACGTTCCTATCCTGAAGAATCATGGTGGAGCAAAACTGTCCTGTGCCATGAAGAATTATATGGGGATCGTTTGGGACCGCCGGTTCTTCCATCAGAACGACCTGCAGCAATGTATCGCCGATATTTGTACCTGGCAGAAGAAACCGGTACTGAATATCGTAGATGCTTACCGTATGATGCACCAGAACGGGCCGCAGGGTAAAAGCGCTGCAGACGTAGCCACATTGAAATCCATGATTGTCTCTCCGAATATCATTGCGATCGACACGGCCGCTCTGGCTCTGTTCAACCAGGTAAAGAAACTGGATATGGAAGCTGTCGGACACATCGGTAAAGGAGAAGAATTAAAACTGGGAACAACGGATTTAAAGAAAGTCAATATCAAACGTATTAAGATTTAATGAAGCGACCTAATTATTTAAAAGGACTGAGAGTTCTGCTCGCAGTCCTGTTTTTTATACCCATCCTTCTTTTCTTCCTGGACTTTACGAATAAGATGCCGATGGATATACATAAACTGCTGCATGTCCAGTTACTGCCTGCTATTTTGGGCGGTATGTTCGGGATCGTAGCCGTTCTACTTCTGCTGACGTTATTCTTCGGGCGTATCTACTGTTCGGTAATCTGTCCGGCCGGAGTTTTCCAGGATATGATCAATCGCCTGTTCTGTATAGGCAAAAAGAAGAAAAAAGGGATACGACGGTTCAAATATCATAAACCCTTGAACTGGGTACGTTATGTTCTACTGGCGGCAACAGCGATAACGGCTGCACTGGGATTTTCCGGTCTGTGCCTGTTACTCGATCCCTACAGTAATTTTGGACGCATCGCAGCAAATTTGTTCCGCCCTTCCGTCATGTGGGGAAATAATATATTGGCCGACTGGTTAATGAAAATGGATAACTACTCGTTGTTTCATGTAACGATCAGTACCGTGAGTATTGCAGGTCTGATGGCCGGTATCGTGGCATTGGTTGTATTTGCCGTGATGGTTATTTTCCGCGGCCGTCTGTTTTGTAACTCGTTATGTCCGGTTGGAGCTTTGCTTAGTCTGGTTTCGCGTTATTCATTCTTCCGTATTACGTTCGACAAAGAGGCTTGTACTCATTGTGGGAACTGTGAACATACCTGTAAAGCAGAAGCGATCGACGCTAAAAATCTGACGGTCGACACATCGCGTTGCGTGGATTGTTTCAACTGTGTTTCATCCTGTTCCAAAGGCGGATTGCAATACCGTTTCAACCCTCCTTTCAGGAAAGAAGAAAAGAAGATTGCCGAAGCTGCCATGAATATGGAAGCAGAACCGCAACCGGCAGTGAACAGCCGTCGTACTTTTCTGGCTACCGGAGCTACTGTTGCCGCTACCCTCCCGATCGTTTCGGCTATTGCGGAAGGTGTTGAACAAGCCAAAGGTAATGGACATGGGAATGGTCACGGAAAGAGAAAAGGCCGTAAAAAATGGCCGCCCGTTACACCTCCGGGATCACTGAGCCTGGAACGTTTCAAAGACAAATGTACCGGATGCCATATCTGTGTGGTGAAGTGTCCGAGCCAGGTATTGCGTCCGGCCGGATTGGAATATGGTTTCGATTATCTGCTGAAGCCGCGCATGGCCTATCTCAGTAGTTATTGTAATTACGAATGCACGATATGCTCGGAAGTTTGCCCGGCCGGTGCCATTATGCCTATCACGGTGGAAGAAAAGAAATCGTTGCAGGTAGGTATTGCCACTTTCTTTATCAACCGTTGTATTGTGAAGACGGAAGGAACCGACTGCGGTGCCTGCTCCGAACACTGTCCGACACAGGCTGTACACATGGTGCCTTACGAAGGAACACTGACGATCCCGCAGGTAAATCCCGACTTATGTGTAGGTTGCGGCGGCTGCGAATCGATCTGTCCGGTGCGTCCGATGCGGGCTATTATCGTGAAGTCGAATGTGGTGCATCAAACCATTGTTTTACCGGAAGAGGAAGAAGTCAAAAACGTAGAAGTAGATGACTTCGGATTCTGATAGAATTATATTACCTTTGCGCCCAAAGCAAAGATAAAGAATGAAATTCGAATTACAACACAACGATACTAAGACAAATGCAAGGGCGGGCTTGATTACAACCGATCACGGGGTAATCGAGACGCCCATTTTTATGCCTGTCGGAACACAAGGCACAGTGAAAGGCGTCCACATGACCGAACTGAAAGAGGATATTAAGGCACAGATCATCCTGGGTAACACCTATCATCTATACCTGCGTCCGGGTCTTGAAATCCTGGAGAAAGCCGGGGGATTGCACAAGTTTAATACATGGGACCGCCCTATCCTGACCGACAGCGGAGGTTTCCAGGTATTCTCGCTTTCCGACAACCGCAAATTGCACGAGGAAGGAGCCGAGTTCCGTTCTCATATAGATGGTTCAAAGCATCTTTTCACCCCCGAAAAGGTAATGGATATCCAGCGTATCATCGGTGCCGACATCATTATGGCTTTCGACGAATGTTGTCCGGGAGATGCCGACTATGATTATGCAAAAAAGTCACTGGGGTTGACCGAACGATGGCTGGACCGTTGTTTCGACCGTTTCAATTCCACGGAGCCGAAATATGGCTACAGCCAATGCCTCTTCCCGATCGTACAGGGTTGTGTATATCCAGATCTGCGCCGTCATGCGGCTGAGAACATAGCAAAGAAAGGGGCTGACGGAAATGCTATCGGCGGACTGGCTGTCGGCGAACCTACCGAGAAGATGTACGAAATGATCGAGGTTGTCAATGAAATATTACCCAAAGACAAACCTCGCTACCTGATGGGGGTTGGGACTCCGATTAATCTGCTGGAGGCGATCGAGCGCGGCGTGGATATGTTCGACTGTATCATGCCGACCCGTAACGGACGTAACGGGCAGATCTTCACGCAATACGGTACGATCAACCTGCGCAATAAGAAATGGGAGGACGACTTCTCCCCTGTCGATCCGGATGCCCACTCATACGTAGATACGCTTTACAGCAAAGCATACCTGCATCATCTGATCAAAGTAAACGAACTCCTGGGTCTGCAAATTGCTTCCATCCATAACCTCGCCTTCTATCTGTGGCTGGTGAAGGAAGCACGAAAGCATATCATCGCCGGTGACTTTGCTATCTGGAAAAGCGGTATGGTGCAGCAACTAAATAATCGACTTTAAGAATTGAAAATTGAAGATTGAAAATTGAGAATTTCCATAATCTATTCCAGTTTTCAATTTTCAATTCTCAATTTTCAATTAAAAAGACATTCGCATGAAATTCAAATTAAAACGGATAGACTGGTATATCATCAAGCAGTTTCTCGGAACGTATGTTTTCGCGATCATGCTGATCATCTCTATCTCCGTCGTATTCGATATAAACGAAAAGATCGATAAGTTCCTGAAACCCGAAGTTCCGCTGCAGGCGATCATTCTGGATTATTATATGAACTTTATCCCCTATTTCGCCAACTTGTTCAGTCCACTGTTCACGTTTATCGCGGTCATCTTCTTTACCTCGAAGCTGGCGGACAATTCGGAGATTATCGCCATGTTGGCAAGCGGAATGAGTTTCCGGCGGCTGATGCTGCCTTATGCGATCTCGGCTGCGATCATTGCGATAGCCAGTTTTGTATTGAGTGCTTTCATCATTCCCCCGGCCAATGTGACGCGTATCGATTTTCAGAACAAATATATCAGGAACAAAAAAGTGGAATATGCCCGAAACATACAGATTGAAGTGGAACCGGGTGTGTTCGCTTATTTCGACCGTTATGACGCACGCCCGAACATGGGTTATCGTTTCTCACTCGAACATTTCGAAGGAAAGAAGCTGATCTCCAAGCTGACGGCCAATTCGATCAAATACGACTCGCTATACAAATGGACCGTGATCGATTATATGATCCGCGACTTTGAAGGAATGCGCGAACATATCACCCAAGGTTCCCGTAAAGACACGACGCTGACGATCATTCCGTCCGACTTCCTGATCTCGGTAAACGATTGTGAGACGATGACCTCCCCACAGTTGGCAACTTATATCGAACGGCAGAAAACGCGTGGTATAGGTAATATCCAGACATTCCAGATCGAATATCATAAACGTTTCGCTTCCATCATGGCGGCATTTATCCTGACCTCTATCGGGGCTTCTCTCTCCTCACGCAAAATCAAGGGAGGTATGGGTATGAATATCGGTATCGGACTGGCTTTGAGTTTCTCTTACATCCTGTTCACCACGGTTACATCGACCTTTGCGATCAACGGATATGTAAGTGCGATGGTGGCCGCCTGGATCCCGAATATTCTCTATACGTTCATTGCCATTTATCTGTACCGGAAAGCGCCGAGATAATCACTGGTATCCCTGCTTATGAGCCATGAAATGTTTGTGGTAGCTGAAAAATAAAAAAGGAATGTATCAAAACTAACTTTGACACATTCCTTTTTCACTATATGGATTTTACGAATCGTATATTATTCGAAAACGACTTCCAGTTCATCTATATATAAGGTACTTCCGGGTGCTCCCTGGAAAGCATCACCTTTACTGCTGGAAGAGAAAATTAGAGCCAGCTTATACAATTTGGTTGAATCATACGTTTTGCCATCCAGAAAATTGAATTCGAGGCTGAACGGAGTATATTCCGCTTTCGCCGTACCGTCGGCCAGCTTCGCTACTGCTACACGTTTATCAGAATCGCCGATATCTACGCCTGTCAATGTTTCCTTCTCGTCAGCTACTTCATATAAAACTCCCATTATGCTGCATTCGTCCGTCAATTCCGGATGTTCTATAATATTTGCTTTTTCAGAACCATCTAAAAATAATTCACCAGGAGTATATTTATAATATCCATTAAAGAGCAACGGTTTTTTATCACACATGATACCGAATTTCGTACTGTTCAACTGGTTCGAAAAATCAATTGCAAAACGACCTGTATATAAAGAGCCGGAAGTAATAGCAGGTGCCATAGATATATCCGCTGTATTCTTAGTAACCAGTTTAGCAGCCGTTCCGCTAACAGCGTCATCTGTTGGAACAACCGGAAATTCGCCCGTATAACCAAAAAGCGCTAATAAGCTGGCTCCGGCGGTACTGGTAGCCCATTTATCATCAGGGAATGGCGTTTTGTAGGCAGCCTTACCGGTTCCTTTGTCAACCCATTCGTCTAGTGAATATTTCTGCATTTTGCCAGCTACGGAAACAGTATAAGTCGTGGTCGTAATTCCATCCTCCGAAGTCACAGTGTAAGTGACAGGTTTAGAGAAATCCTGCGCTACACCGCTTGCCGGAGTGATAGTCGCTTTATCAGAAATTTTGATTGTTGGAACTAAAGTTGCCAATTCTTCCGCTTTGATGGTATCTGAGACCATAAAGGTGATGTTTGTTCCATCAATTTCCGGCTGTGAAACGACTTCTTTGCTGTCGAAAGTAAATTCTGTGATCTTAGCCTCCGAACTCTGGTCGGTAGCCAGTTTCGTACCCGTGAAATCGACTTTCACCGTGATGGCTGCACCTGACTGGGTAGCTTTTACATTGATCACCATATCAAGTTTTTCACCGGCAATAGTACCGTTCATTACCACATCGCAATCGCCGACGATAGGTAACGTCAACTTTTGTTCGCCATCGAACTTACAAACGTCATCACTTTGTTTTTCTACATTACATTTGTCTACGGAAATGTTTCCGAGTACCATAGCCCCGAAGCTGAAGTTTTTCAGTTCCATCTTGATCTGGTTGTCGCCGACTTTGGTCACATACACTTTCTGGGGAAGATTTTCACCGACTTTGGTTCCGTCCAGATCTACATCGAGCGTTCCTTTATATACGCCGTCAAATTCTGTTCCGATAGGTCCTGCCTTATCGTCATCACTACAAGCCGTGAACAAACTTAGCATGCAAAGCATGCTGAATAAATACATTAGTTTTGTTTTCATAAATCTGTTAGTAAACTAATACCTTTTAATTATTAAAATAAAGTTCTTCAAAACAGCACGAAGATAAGGATAATTTTCGATAAAACATTTTGTTCAGGAAAGGCGTTGACGGATAAATTGTTTGGGATATAAAGGTATACCTGCATACTAAACAAAAAAGAAGGCATCCTTTTGAGATACCTTCTTTTTGATTTTAATAAATTATTGGGGATATTTCTTCAATTCCAAATTAAAATTATTCTGTCACAGGAAGCAATGTAAGACCGATCTGAATGTCTGTTGTTGTAGCAATAATATCAGGCATAGCTACCAAGACCGGTTTCAAAAAGGCATCCACCAAAGCGCCTAACTCCTCACCGGCACTTCCTTTCAAAAGTTCAACCAATGAATTAACAGTCTGCTCATCTTCGAACAGAGGAGCTATTTGCTGCAACAAAGGAAGTAACACGTCTTTGCCTAAATAAACGACAGTATTCCCGTCTTCATTTGTTGTATAAGACAGAGGAACGCCTTCTGCCAACATCGGTACAATATTTTTAAGCAGCCCCATAACAAAACTCAAGTCAGCCGCACGCGATTTATTTGCCACAGCCATGATCTGATTTGCATTCAGATAAACATACAATTTATCCCCTTTTACGGCATACATGGCCAAATTCAATGGCGACTCCTTCCATTCAGTATCGGCAGGAGTATTTTTATATTTGGCTTGGATGTTTCCATCAGGCAAGAAAGTCACTTCATTCAAAATGCCGAACAACAATTGCGGGACTGTCATTCCATCCTTAATCGGGGCCATTCCCATTGTCAACAGTAGAGCACTTTGAATATCCCATGTTCCTCCATTAAATGGAAATTCATCAGCATTCCAAACAATATGGATAGGATCAGCAGCCATAAAACCCACCGGAGCCAACTTCCATGATGTACCTACCAAATCAGTTTTAGGCATGGTCACTTTCAAATCCAATTTCAAACCATCCTTGGTTGCTTCTCCTTTATAGTTAATGACACGGCCATCTTTCTCATCAGTTCCTTCGAAAGACACTTTTTCGCCTTCTACCAATAAATCAACATTCAGGGTAGTCGTCAATTCTCCCGGTACGACACCGGCTGTAGCAATTCCCTCAGTCGAAGTATTGTTAGTTGATTTTCCAGCAGGTATTAAACCTGACAGGTCAAGACTTGCACCGGATAAAGTCAATACAGCTTTGTCAACACTTTGTGATGTAAACGAAACCTCTTTTCCCAACATAGCCTCACCACTATAGGTCAACTGCAAGCCGTTCTTATCGGTAAATACAGTATTTTCCACAGGGCATTTTACATCATCATCATCATCGCTACAAGCGGTGAAAAAACTTAAGATACAAAGTACAGTAAATAAATACAATAAATTTTTCTTCATCCTTTTTATAAGTTTAATATTAATTGGGTGCAAATATAGTTCTGATTTTTAACTTTACGACTAAAAAAAACATTTTCTAACATCAGAACCCAAATTTCCCCTAAGAAAACTATTTTTCTTCCATTTTTTACCTACATTTAGCTCGTCCGACTATCGGAAAGCTTCAAAAACGAAAAAAAATAGTTTCCGACAGTCGGAATCCATTTTATTTACATTTTTTTTAGATTCGAACAGTTGGTCGATAAAGATCAGGCGAAAGAAACGGCGATCGGCACTGTGATCGATGCCGTGAATGCAGAGATCGTTCAATTCTCGGAAACACTGTCGCGTCGTGGTGTAGGGAAGAAAGCGAAGGTCGAGCCGGATGATAAGCCGATCATTCCTCCCGAAGAAGGTGGTGGTGAAGGTGGTGGCGACCGACCGGAGATAGAATAAATCCATCATTTATAACCAAAGAAAATCCGTAGCTCTTGAGGAGCTACGGATTTTCCGAATGTAAATGTATATCTATTATTACCAGGTCACAGTTTCATATGTGATCCGTCGCAAAACGGTTGGTTCTTTGAATGACCGCAACGGCAAATCGCCGTTCTTTCCATGATCATTTCTTTTCCATCGGGTGTGATCAGTTTTACCGGGCCTTTCACCAACAACGGACCTTTATCCATTGCTTTCAGTTCTACTAAAGGTTGTTCTTTGTTTTCCATAACTTCTAATTCTATTGGTTTTTATTTATATTATGTAAGCTTTATATAAGAACAATGACAAATTTACATTTGTTTAGTAAAAACAATAAATAGGATTTATTCTACCACTAACATTTTATCATTGACAGCGACTTTATCGCCACCGGTAATATAAACCTCCTTCACTATCCCGTCTATCGGGCTGCGTATCTCGTTTTCCATTTTCATGGCGACCAATACACAAAGCGGAGTTCCCGCCGTAACTTCATCACCGGGTTTCACATTCACTTTCAGGATCACGCCCGGCATCTGTGCAGTGATCACCTGACGGCCGACAGCCACCGACTGGATACGCGACAGGCGCATCTTCTTCAGTTCGTCGATTACCTGTACCTGGAAATAATCGCCTTTGTTCTTAACTTCGTACACATCGTCGGATATATTGGATATCTGGACACCGTGCGATTTATGATTGAGGATGATGGAATAGATGCTATCCCCTCCCACATTATAATCTACATTATATATCTTGCCGTTTACGGAGACTTTCTTTACCGGGCCGTCTTCCAGTATTTCCACCTTGAATTCGGTGTCGGGCATATCATTTACTGTTGCAAAATAGGTTGCTAATGCTTTTGACATAATCAGATCCTCCTTTTAATAGTTATTGGCAGTCATCTGCAGTTTACCGTAATATTTCCATAAAGACTCGCCTACCAACGGGACTGTTGTCATACGGGCAGAGGCCTCCTTCTCCTGTTCGAAATGCTTGATGGCCGCAGCAATCACGGCAACCAGCGGATCGTTGTTCTGACGACGTTTCAGATCTTCCTTATCGAATTTGGTATCGATGAAAGTCGTATCGTAATTCCCTTTCAGGAACGTCTCGTTGTGCAAGACACGCTGATGGAACGGGATCGTCGTTTTAATTCCCAGAATCTTATATTCCCGCAACGCACGTGCCATATTGGAGATGGCTGATTCGCGGTTACGTCCCCAAGTACACAGTTTGGCGATCATCGGGTCGTAATGCAAAGAGACTTCAAATCCGGCATACGCGGCACTGTCCAGACGTACATTACGTCCTTCGGGCGCTTCACGAACCTTGATGACACCCGGCGAAGGCATAAAGTTATTCTCCGGGTCTTCCGCATAGATACGGCATTCGATGGCCGCCCCTCTGAACTCTACATCTTCCTGTTTGTATGGCAACGGATTACCGGCAGCCACCAGGATCATATCACGTACCAGATCGACACCCGTAACCTCTTCCGTCACCGGATGTTCCACCTGCAGACGGGTATTCATTTCCAGGAAATAGAAGTTCTGGTCTTTATCCATCATAAATTCCAACGTTCCGGCACTGTAATAACCGATCTTCTTACAGGCTTCCACAGCAACAGCCAGCATCTTCTTGCGCGTCTCTTCCTTTACAAAAGGTGACGGCGATTCCTCGATCACTTTCTGGTTACGGCGCTGGATAGAGCATTCACGTTCATAGAGATGGATCACATTCCCATATTTATCACCCAAAACCTGTACTTCGATATGATGCGGATTCTCAATATATTTTTCAATGTAAATAGCATCATTCCCGAATGAATTTCCGGCTTCGGAGCACGACAGACGGAAAGCTTCTTCCAGTCCTTCTTCATCCCGGACCAGACGCATGCCTTTACCACCTCCGCCAGCCAATGCTTTCAGCATGATCGGATAACCGACCTCTTTAGCCACCTTGCGGACTTCGGCTATATTGTTAACCGGCTCTTCTGTTCCGGGAACGACAGGTACACCGGCTGCTTTCATGATCTTGCGGGCCTCGGTCTTAATCCCCATTTTAGCAATAACATCGGCACTCGGACCAATAAATATGACACCTTCTTCTTCACATCTGCGGGCAAAATCTGCATTTTCAGATAGAAAACCGTATCCCGGATGGATAGCGGCACCGGTTTTCCGGGCGATTGCCAGGATCAGATCGGGTTTCAGATAAGAAGTGTCTGTTTCATCTTCCGAGATACAGTAGGCTTCTTCGGCATATCGTACATGCAAGGCACCCCGGTCTACATGTGTATAGATCGCAACGGTCGGTATATTCATTACGCGGCAGGTACGAAAGATTCGCATCGCAATTTCGCCGCGATTGGCTACTAATACTTTCTTTATCATAATCGTTCGCGTATTAAAGTGGTAAATTGGAATGTTTCTTCGGCGGATTGGATTGCCGTTTATTAGCCAGCAGTTCGAAGCTGCGGATCAGGCGGGCACGTGTTCCCGACGGTTCGATGATCTCGTCCACATAGCCCAGTTCGGCTGCCCGGTAGGGATTAGCGAATTTCTCACGGTAATCATCCTGCAATTCCTTGCGTTTCTTCTCTACATCCTCGGCCTTTTTCAGTTCTTTGCGGAAAAGGATATTCACGGCACCGTCCGGTCCCATTACAGCGATCTCGGCAGTCGGATAAGCGAAATTGATATCGCCGCGGATATGCTTGGAGCTCATCACATCATAAGCTCCGCCGTATGCCTTACGGGTAATAACCGTTACTTTCGGCACTGTCGCTTCACAATAGGCATAAAGCAATTTTGCCCCGTGGCGGATAATACCTTCATATTCCTGGTTAACGCCCGGAAGGAATCCCGGCACATCCACCAATGTCAGCAACGGAATATTGAAAGCATCGCAGAAGCGCACGAAACGGGCCGCCTTCACGGAAGCATTTATATCCAGCGTCCCTGCCAGAGCGGCCGGTTGATTGGCTACAACACCGATCGTTTTTCCGTTCAACCGGATATAGCCGATAACGATGTTCTTGGCATATTCTTCCTGTACTTCAAAGAAATTATGATCGTCGGCAACCGATTCGATCAGTTCTTTCATATCGTAAGGCTGATTCGGATTGGTCGGAATCAGATTATTCAACTGTTCATCGATCCGGTTCGCGCTGTCGGTCGTCGGGATGAACGGAGGTTCTTCCATATTATTACTTGGAAGGAATGACATAAGTTCGCGTATCTTCAGAATACAATCCATATCGTTATCCCCTGTGAAATGAGCTACTCCGGAACGACTGCTGTGCACTTCCGAGCCGCCTAAATCCTGCATTGTCACCTCTTCTTGCGTCACACTCTTTACCACTTCCGGCCCCGTAATAAACATATAGCTGGAATCTTTCACCATAAAGATGAAATCGGTCAGAGCCGGTGAATAGACTGCACCTCCGGCACACGGCCCCATGATCGCACTGATCTGTGGAATAACCCCCGAAGCCAGCGAGTTACGCAAAAAGATCTCCGCGTAACCGGCCAGCGAGCGTACACCCTCCTGAATACGTGCTCCGCCTGAATCGTTCAGACCGATCACCGGTGCACCCAGTTGCATCGCCATATCCATAATCTTACAGATCTTCCGTGCATATGTCTCGGAAAGAGCACCACCGAATACCGTAAAATCCTGGGCAAATACAAATACCGTACGTTTACCTATCAAACCGTAACCTGTCACTACCCCATCGCCCAACGGACGCTGTTTCTCCAGTCCGAATTCTGTACAACGATGGGTTACAAATTTGTCGACTTCCACAAAACTTCCTTTTTCAAGAAGTAATTCGATTCTTTCACGGGCAGTCAGTTTACCCGCTGCGTGTTGTTTTGCGATACGGTCTTCGCCGCCTCCCAGCTCTGCCTGATGGTTCAGAGCTGCCAATTGTTCAATTTTTTCTTTCATGGCGATTGTCGGTTTTTATTGATGAACTTTATTTTATTACTACTGGTGATATATACAAAAGTAAGAGTAACAACTATCTTAAACTGTATTATATATTACACAGTAAATATTCCATGATCTTAACGCCTTTACAAGATAAACATTTGAAAGTATGAAACTGTTACGGAAACCAATCGAATTTATCGATAGAGTTATCGATAAGGTCTATATCAAATATCTTTTCGATCTGATAAAAATGTTATTATCCATAAGGTTTATATACTAAAAGTCTCCTGATTTATTCTTTTTAGCCAAAAAATAACCGACCGACAAGTTAATTTACATAAATATAACGAACTGTTTATTGGATATCAAAAAACCTTTCTGTTAATTTATCTCACAAATAAGATACATTTATGAAGAAATTATTAATAACATGTTTTACTTTGGCTCTACAATTAGGCTACATTTTGCAAGCACAGGAACCAACTACTGATATTTTTCGGAAAGATCAGGACGGATATAGTTGTTTCCGTATTCCTGCAATTGTTCAAAGTAAAACCGGAACTCTATTAGCTTTTGCTGAAGCACGCAAAAACAGTTGTTCTGATACCGGAGATATAGATATTGTATTAAAACGTTCAGAAGATGGAGGAAGAACATGGAGTAGTCTGATTATTATATGGGATGATGGTGAGAATGTGTGTGGTAATCCAGCCCCTGTTGTAGACCAAGAAACCGGACGTATTATTTTAGTAAGTTGCTGGAATTTGGGAGAAGACCATGAAAAAGACATTATCGACCAAACCAGCAAAGACTCACGAAGAATATTTGTTCTCTACTCTGATGATGACGGAAAAAAATGGTCCGTCCCCAAAGATATAACATCTTCTGTTAAACATTCAGATTGGACATGGTATGCTACAGGTCCTTGCCACGGTATCCAAATACAAAATAAAAAATATAAAGGACGAATAGTGGTTTCTGCTAATCATATGGTTGCTGGTACAAAATCCTATCATTCCCAACTTATATATTCTGATGACAAAGGTGACACCTGGAAACTCGGAGGTGTGGTTAGCGAACATGGAGGAAATGAAAGTAGCGTTGTTGAACTAGGTAATGGTGAGCTTATGTTGAATATGCGAAATTATAATCGGGAAGAAAGTAAAACCCGCTCCTATGCAATCAGCAAAGATGGCGGAGAAACAATTTCAAAAATGCATTACCTCCCTGAATTGATAGAACCTATTTGCCAGGGAAGTACGATTAATTTTATGAGAAGTGGAAAAATCAGTAACTATATTTTATTTTCAAATCCGGCATCAACAGAGAATAGAGAAAAAATGACGATCAAATTAAGTGAAGACAACGGTCAAATGTGGCCACATACCTATTTGGTATATCCCGGTCCTAGTGCTTATTCAGATTTGGTCAATTTGTCTGATGGAAATATAGGATTACTATATGAATATGGTGTTAACAATCCATACGAAAAAATAGGATTCACTATCATCCCTTTTAATAAGCTCAAAAAGTAAGATAAAATAAAAAACCTCCCAACTGCAAAGAAACAGTTGGGAGGCCAAAGTAATGAACAAAAACAATCTTTTAGCAAGACTTGCCTGTCATAATATCTAATACCAATTTGTCTGTTTCTTCCATTCCACGGGAACCTATCGCTGTCAGATTCGAGATCGATTTATCCACATCCTCGTCGATAATACCTTCCACAGGAGTCACCACTTTGTTCTCCATCGCCATCAAAGCGGAGATCATTGCCGTAGAGACACCGCTCGAAACCTTCAAGGCGCAACTGGGCTTAGCCCCGTCGCAAATCATCCCCGTAATATTTCCGATCATATTCTTGATCGCATACGAAATCTGTGCCTTATTACCACCCATCAGATAAGTAATACCGCAACTGGAACCGGTAGCTGCAACCACACAACCACAAAGGGCAGACAATCGTCCGAGGCTCTGCTTAATGTAAATAACCATCAGATGGCTAAGTGTCAGGGCGCGTATCAACTGCTCTTCCGGACAATCGATATCTTCGGCGAAAGATAAAACCGGTAACGTGGCCGCAATACCCTGGTTACCGCTTCCTGAGTTACTCATAACCGGGATCATCGCTCCATCCATACGGGCATCACAGGCAGCAGCCGTCATCACCAACATATGTGTATAGGCCGAATCGCCCATGTATTTCCGTCCGTATTCTCCGGATACGGTTTTGCTGACAGTATGCCCGTAATGACCTTTTATAGAGGCTTGTGCAGCCTTCTTATTTAGATCGGCTGTTTCAAGGATAAAGCGGATTTCATCGAGCGGCATTTCCATCGCAAACTCATAAACGGTAGAAAAAGATAATTTTAATTCTTCCTCGTGGCAGATAGTATCGCCGGATAACTCTTTCCGCAGATCGGTCAGTACCACCCCATCCTTTTCCACATAGATTATATGCGTATGTTCGTGGCAGATGACAACCTTCGACGTCTCTTCGCCGGCAGTACAAATAACCTCTATATATAATTTGTCGACATTTTCCTTTAAAGCAATATGGATAATCTTATTCTCTATCATGGCCTTTCCCAACTCCAGAGCTTCCGGCGTTATATCCCGCAGCACCTCCAGTTCGTAAGCAGACTTTCCGATCAGCGTACCCAAAGCAACGGCAATGGGCAATCCTACCATTCCGGTTCCGGGAATTCCTACGCCCATGGCATTCTTCAGAATGTTGGCGCTAAGTAACACCTCGATCTTTTCGGGACGGTGTCCTAAAACTTCGGCAGCCTTGGCAGCAGCCAAAGCGACAGCAACAGGTTCAGTACAGCCAATAGCAGGAATTACCTCCTGATGTATGAGGGATATAATTTGTGATTTTGTCGTATTATCCATGAAAACTATGTTTTATGCGTTAGATTGGGGCAAAGGTAATGATTTAATTAATTACCGGACTTTATATGATCAAAATTATCACTTGTTTTCAGGCAGAAAAGGCAGATACAAAATGATTTGTAATTTATGTTATACGTTTCGCTAAATTTAGAATGAATATGATAAATTCGCAGCGTCCAACGCCATAGCGGGGAAAACTGAATGAATTAAAAATAAAAGATTGTTTATGGAAAGGAAAAGATTTATTTTCTACGGGTTGGCGATGCTCGTAGCGTTATTGTTAGTGGCTAAAATATTGATACCGGCATCACCGCCCTCCTCTTCGCCGCCGGAAAGCCTGTTGTCTGAAAACGATGATCTTCTGGAACGCGCGCTCCCTTCACTCGAATATATCCGGACCCATCAGCCGGAAGGTATTCCAGCTTTACATTCTGTTTCTGTTTATTCTCACAACGACTCGTTAAAACTGGATTATTGTTATCCAGATACTCTTATCACCAGACTTATCTCTCCGATTTTTGCTCCTTCTACCCCAACTCATCATCCGGAACACCATTATCAAACATTCCTGGCCACCATACCGGAAGGTGAAGATAGCTTTTTTAATATAGAATATCCGGAATTATGGATACCGACAACAATCTATGTCGTATTCCTGCTATTTCTGTTATCAGTACGGGGAGCTTGTCTTACAGCGGGAATACTTCGCCGGAAATGGGTACACATAGACGAAAGTAAGCCACAACCTCTTCCCTGCCGCTGGGGTAAAGGTCAGTGGATACAGATAACGGACACTGGAGTTTATATCTGTATCAGCGTATTTATTATGACCGGATTATTATCCATGTCACCAATCCCGAAATGGCTGGGCGACAGCCACAGGAAAAACGAAGAGAGTAAATTGCATCCGCCTCTTCGCCTGGAAGGTTTTAGTATGGACCCCGGCAAACTGCTCCAACCGGATGCTTACGGTATCTCGGCTACAGGCGGTGAAAAAGTCTGTATGCTGAAACTACGTTCGTATTTGGACAAGCCTCTGGTGGAAATTATCCGGCAGGCGGATGACGGTACCGTGCAACCGGAATATATTTACGCAGCGAAAAGTACGCCGAGGCGGTTCGTCGTTACCCGGCCGGATATTCTGCATTCACTGGAAAAACTATACGGCAAACCTATTCCTTTATTGAAGATGTCTTTATTGGAAGAATATGATGAATATTACCGTCCGGGGTCCGGCCTGAAAACACTGCCTTTGCCCGTATACAAAGTTGAAATTGACAACAAGGCACAGGATCTCTATTATTTCCCTTCTTCTAAGCCGACATATTATCATTATAATTCGAATACGAAGCTGCGGAAGAAAATTTCATCCTTGCCCGATAAGTGGTAAAGATTATTATATAAGACAAGTATGTTTCAAAAGTACTGAATGGAACTTTTGAAACATACTCGTTTATTCTGATTTTTCCGGTTCTTATAAGCTAGTTATCAGCGCCTATCGTTTCGACAGTAAATATTTCCTCATCTGTCCCATTACCGCGTCCTTCTTCCAGACGGACACTGAAAACTGCTTCACCTGTTTTTAACTCTTGTGAGGCACGTACTGTCACTTCATACGTGACAGGCTCATCCTGTGAAACCCTGGCTATCCGCACAGGATCCGATATTTCCAGATGTTCCCCTTCCTTTATTTTCACTATGGGAACAACATTCACTGCTTCCTGAAAACTGTTATTTACGATCACGAACGAGATACGGCAAGTTTCACCGGCATCGATCTTTTGGTTATAAGTCAGGCTATCCTCATCCAGCAAGATGTCTTCTATCCTCAAGTCAGGAAGAAGCACATGAGACGATGGCGTATATTTAGCCGGTCTGCTCCGCTCGACATAAGTTTCATTATCCGTACTGGCAGCGATCGATGCTCCGGCAATACCACCGACTGCCGTTCCTATGAAAGAACCGATTTCACCTCCTCCGTCATCATCGATTGCCTCCCCGATCAATCCGCCAAAGATCCAGCCGATAAAAGAACCGACCTGTGCCCCAAAGCCGGCCTTGTCTTCAGTGCTCATATTCCTCATTGCCCCGCAACCAGGCAGTATCAACAAAGAAATCATCAGGAAGAGAACTACATTTTTCATATATCAACTATTTCTTTACTGTTTACCGGCAAATAAGATCTTCCGGTTTGACTTTATGACAGAAGAAAGGGGAAAAACCCCCATCCGTTTCCTTTTTTTTATGTAAGTTTGCGGTCTCTTAAACAAAGAATAATGATCAATCAATTTCAGACTCCATCTGCAGACTTGCAACATCAGTATGATCTTCTGCAAAAAGAATTTGAATACGAAAAAGAGATGTACAGGGAGCAGACAGAGCGGACCGGAATACACCGGCGTATCCAACAGGGAGTTTGCTGGTATCCTGCTATTCCGGGAAGAAGTTATTACAATTCGCTGAACCAGCTCGTCGTCGAAGTCGAACGCCGGGATGATAAGGAGATAGAACACAATTTCGAATACGGCCGTCCGGTCTGTTTCTTCACGACAGATGTCAGCGGGAAACCCAAATATCTGAACTTTTCGGCTGTCATCAGTTATGTGCAGGATGACCGGATGGTTGTCGTCTTGCCGACACCATCCGCTTTATTCGACCTGCAAAATGTGAACAGCGAACTGGGAGTTCAGCTTTATTTCGATGAGACAAGCTACAAGACGATGTTCAATGCACTCTCCGGTGTCATGAAAGCGAAAAACGACCGGCTGGCTTATTTACGCGACGTCTTACTCGGGAAATCATCGGTGACCCGAAGAACGCTTTTCCCCATCCGCTTCCCGTGGTTGAATACAACCCAGGAAGAGGCGGTCAATCATGTACTGGCAACGAAAGAGGTATCGATCGTACACGGTCCTCCCGGGACAGGGAAAACGACTACGCTGGTAGAAGCCATCTATGAAACACTGCACAGGGAAAACCAGGTAATGGTCTGTGCACAAAGCAATACGGCTGTCGACTGGATATCCGAAAAGCTGGTAGACAGGGGAATTAACGTGCTCCGCATCGGTAATCCGACACGAGTGAACGACAAGATGCTCTCATTCACCTACGAACGACGCTTCGAATCGCATCCGGACTATCCGGAACTTTGGGGAATCCGTAAGGCTATCCGGGACATACAATCTTCTTTCCGTAAGAAAAGCCATGCGGAAAAAGATACTGCCCGCAACCGCCTTTCACGCCTGCGTTTCCGGGCCACCGAACTGGAAGTAAAGATAGATACGGACCTGTTCGATGAGGCTCGTGTCATCGCATGTACCTTAGTGGGATCAGCCAACCGGGTCCTGACGAACCGGCACTTTACTACCCTGTTTATCGATGAAGCGGCACAGGCTCTGGAGGCTGCCTGCTGGATCGCGATCAGTAAAGCAGACAGGGTGATACTCGCAGGCGACCACCACCAACTCCCTCCTACCATCAAATGTATAGAAGCGGCACGTGGCGGACTCGATCGCACGCTGATGCAGAAAATAGCCATCAGTAAACCTGAAACGGTATCGCTGCTTAAAATACAATACCGGATGCATGACGATATTATGCGCTTTTCATCCCACTGGTTTTACCGGGATGAACTGCAGGCGGCACCGGAAGTAAAATATCGTGGTATCCTGGCTTACGATACTCCTATCGTCTGGTTCGATACGGCTGATTGTAATTTTGAAGAAGACCAACAGTCTGAAAGCCAGAGCCGGATCAACCGGCAGGAAGCAGAACTGTTGATCGAACAACTACAAAGTTATATCGAGAAGATCAGCAAAGAACGCGTGCTGGATGAGAGTATCGACTTCGGACTGATCTCTCCCTATAAATCGCAGGTACAATATATCCGGAGCCTGATCAAGCGGAACTCTTTTTTCAAACCGTTCCGGAGACTGATCACCGTACACACGGTGGACGGCTTCCAGGGACAGGAACGCGATGTGATCATGATCAGCCTGGTCCGTGCCAATGATCAGGGAAATATCGGTTTCCTGAACGATCTTCGCCGTATGAACGTCGCGATCACCCGTGCCCGCATGAAGTTGATCATCCTGGGAGACGCTTCTACCTTGACAAAGCATGCCTTTTACAGGGAACTTTACAAATATATTACGGCAAACGGCCTTGTAATTCCAATAAAACCAATCCCTGAAACGGATAAATAGTATGGTTTATCCGTATATTTCATGCAAGGATTGGTAAAAAGGTAAGTCAGAATTATGTATATTTGTCATCTAAACAAAAAAACAGCAAGCCATGAAGTACAAATTATTAGTTTTAGACGTAGACGGGACATTGCTCAACAGCAATAAAGAGATAACTGCCCGTACCCAGGCTGCTTTACTGAAAGTTCAGCAGATGGGAATACATATTGTATTGGCATCCGGCAGACCGACCAACGGGGTCATGCCGCTGGCTAAGGCTCTGGAACTGGATCATTACGGTGGTTTCATTCTTTCATATAACGGTGGACAGATCATCAATGTACAAACGGGTGAATTACTTTTTGAAAAACGTATCAATCCGGAAATGTTGCCCTATCTGGATAAGAAAGCAAAGAAAAACGACTTTGCCATTTTCACTTACCATAAAGATTACATCCTGACGGACAAACCTGACAACAAACATGTGCAGGAAGAAGCCGCCTTGAACAATATGCGTGTGATCGGCGTCGATAATTTTCCGGAGGCTGTCGACTTCAGTCCCTGCAAATGTGTTCTTGCCAGCGACGATGAAGCAGAACTGGTAGGTTTGGAAAATCATTGGAAGAAACGTTTGGACGGTGTACTGGACGTATTCCGGTCGGAAGATTACTATCTGGAAGTTGTCCCCCAGTTTATCAACAAAGGGAATACATTGGGCGTTCTGATGGCAAAACTGAATATCACGACAGAAGAAGTGGTAGCCATCGGCGACGGTATTGCCGACGTACCGATGTTACAGCTTGCCGGAACCAGTGTTGCGATGGGCAACGCCCGCGATTCAGTAAAGAGTTGTACGGACTTCACCACTTTGGCTAACGATATGGACGGTGTTGCAGTCGCTGTGGAAACAGCGATCCTGGCAGCGATCAAACCGACGGAAGTTCCTTTGGACCAGTTGAACATACGTGCCAAACATGCACTGATGGGCAATCTGGGCATTCAATATACTTATGCTTCTGAAGACCGCGTGGAAGCAACCATGCCGGTAGACGAGCGTACGCGCCAGCCTTTCGGTATCCTGCACGGTGGTGCGACACTGGCCCTGGCTGAAACTGTTGCCGGATTGGGTTCCATGATCCTGGCAAAACCGGACGAGATCGTTGTCGGAATGCAGGTAAGCGGTAGCCATATGTCATCGGCCCATGAGGGAGATACTGTACGGGCCGTAGGAACAATTATCCACAAAGGTCGTTCTTCACATGTATGGAACGTAGATGTGTTTACCTCTACTGATAAACTGGTATCCTCCATACGCGTAGTGAATAGTATATTAAAAAAGAAATGAATTCAGAAGAAACAAGCGAAGCAATAGATTCATTGATCAGGCAGGGCCGGAGTTTTGCAATTTACCGTATACCGGGAGAAAAACACCCGCGATTCGTCATGCAGAGTTCCGGTTCTGCCCGCCTTTTATACAGCATAGAAGAGCTGAACGGACAAACAGGATTCGTGATCGCTCCTTTCCGGGTCACCCCGGATTGTCCCATTGTATTGATCCGCCGCGATCTAACAGAGGTACCGGCTGTCTTGCCAATGGATTCCATTCGAATGGATCTGGAGTTTCATCCGAATGGAACTGAAAATCCATCCGAATGGAAAACGGAAGGTGATTATATCCGTTGTTTCGATTCCTTCATCAAACCTTTGCAGGAAAAGAAACTGGATAAGCTGGTCCTTTCACGCAGTCTGACACAAAACCGTCTGTCCGGTTTTTCACCTGCAAAGGCTTTTTACAAAGCCTGCCAACAATATACCCGTTCGTATGTCTATCTGTGCCATACGCCACAGACCGGGACTTGGATCGGAGGTACACCCGAAATCATCCTCTCCGGAGAAAAAGGAGCGTGGAACACGGTCGCCCTGGCCGGGACACAGCCGCTTCAAAACGGCGAACTGCCGACCTATTGGGACGAGAAGAATAAGAGAGAACAGCAGATTGTCGCCACCTATATCCACGACCAGCTTACTTCACTCGGTATCGACTCGATCATGGAAGGTCCGTATTCGGCACGTGCCGGCGCTTTATGCCATCTGAAAAGCGATTTCAGGTTTACCTTGCGTGAAAACAATAAGTTGGGCGACCTGCTCAATTTGCTCCATCCTACCCCTGCCGTCTGCGGATTACCAAAAGCCGATGCTTACCGGTTCATTCTGGACCATGAAGGTTACGACCGCCGCTATTATTCCGGCTTTATCGGGTGGCTAAACCCCGAAGGCAGAACCGACCTGTACGTCAACCTGCGTTGTATGCATATCGAAGACAAAATACTTACGCTTTATGCCGGCGGAGGTCTGCTCTCTTCCTCAGAACTTAACGACGAATGGCAGGAAACGGAAGATAAACTACAAACGATGAAAGCTTTGTTGTAAAAACGACTATACGTTTCCGGTCACAAAAACAATTGTTTTCGTAACAGAATACAATTGTTTTTGTAATCAAATACAGTTGTATTTTAAAGTAAAAACAATAGTCTCTTTTATTTATTCTTATTATATATGTAGGGTTTTGACAACCTTTTGACAGAGCACCCTGTTACCTGCAGAATATCAACCAGTTAGACGTGACAGACATCCGGCAAGAGAAATATTTGTGATTTTTCACCCCCAAACATTTGATAATAAATACTTTATAAATCATCAACAAACAATAGACAGCGGAAGGTTGATTTGATGCGTATCCTTATTATTAAATCAGATATTATGGTTACTTTTGCATATAAACTCCAATATGAGAATTTGATATGTATTCAGATAAAAAGAATATTCTTCAACTCGTTGCTCTGCTAAAAGAGCACAATATCAGCAAAGTAGTATTATGTCCGGGAAGCCGAAATTCCCCGATCGTTCATACGTTGGCAAATCATCCGTCTTTTTCCTGTTATTCCGTCACAGACGAGCGGAGCGCTGGCTTTTTCGCTCTCGGACTGGCATTGCACGGAGGAAAACCGGCTGCTATTTGTTGCACTTCTGGTACGGCTTTGCTGAACATACATCCGGCTGTAGCGGAAGCATTCTATCAGCAGGTTCCTTTGGTAGTTATTTCTGCAGACAGGCCTGCTGCCTGGATCGGACAAATGGACGGACAAACATTGCCGCAACCCGGCGTATTCGGTTCGCTGGTAAAGAAAGCCGTCAACCTGCCGGAAATACAGACTGACGAAGATGAATGGTATTGTAACCGTCTCGTCAACGAGGCTTTATTGGAGTTGAATCATCATGGAAAAGGTCCGGTCCATATCAATGTGCCGATCTCGGAACCTTTGTTCCAATTCACGACAACCGAATTACCCGACGTCCGTGTCATCACCCGTTACCAGGGGCTCAACATATACGACCGGGAATATAATTCATTGATCGAACGGCTGAACAAGTACAACAAACGCATGGTGGTAGTCGGACAGATGAGCCTAATCTATCTTTTTGAAAAGAAAATATCCAAACTGTTATACAAACATTTTGCATGGTTGACGGAACATACCGGAAACAGGACCATTCCCGGTATTCCGGTCAAGAATTTCGATGCAGCGCTTTATGCCCTGCCCGAAGAGACGTTAGAGAAAATGGTCCCCGAACTGGTAATTACTTACGGAGGCCATATCGTATCCAAACGTTTGAAAAAATTCCTGCGTAACCATCCGCCCAAAGAACACTGGCATGTATCGGCAGACGGCGAGGTTGCCGACCTTTACGGCTCTCTGACGACAGTGATCGAGATGGACCCGTTTGAATTTTTAGAGAAGATAGCCTATTTACTGGAGAATAAAACGAGCGAGTTCCCCCGCGTCTGGGAAAATAATACAAAGGAATTGCCCGAACCGGAATTCGCTTACTCCGAAATGGCCGCGATCGGTACGCTGATCAAGTCGTTGCCGACTCCTTCCGCTTTACACTTAGGGAATAGCTCGACAGTGCGTTATGCCCAGTTATATACATTACCGGAAGAGGTGGAGGTTTGTTGTAACCGGGGTACGAGCGGCATAGAAGGTTCGCTTTCAACAGCCTTGGGATATGCTACAGCTTCGGACAAGCTGAACTTTATCGTGATTGGCGATCTGAGTTTCTTTTATGATATGAATGCTCTCTGGAACAGTAATTATGGCTGTAATGTTCGTATTTTGTTGCTGAACAACGGAGGAGGCGAGATTTTCCAAGCATTACCCGGCTTATCTTTGTCGGACAAGACACACCGTTTTGTCACGGCCTCGCATAAAACGTCTGCACAAGGTTGGGCGACTGAACGGGGATTCCTTTATCAGGGAGTACATAATACCGAAGAACTGGAAGAAGCGATGAAAGCCTTTACGGAACCGAACCCAGCCAGCCAGCCGATCCTGATGGAAGTGTTTACCGAAAAAGAAAAAGATGTCCGCTTGTTGAAAGAATATTATCATAAACTAAAATAATATGCCAATCAGGAGTTACTTTCATTGGCACATTGGCAAATTAAATAATTATATATTATGTCTACACAAAGAGAATGGAAAACAATAAAGGAATACGAAGATATTCTTTTTGATTTTTATAACGGGATTGCCCGTATCACTATCAACCGCGAACGTTACCGTAATGCCTTCACGCCTACTACAACGACGGAGATGAGCGATGCACTTTATATTTGCCGTGAACGCCAGGATGTAAATGTGATCGTTCTGACAGGAGCCGGTGATACCGCATTCTGCGCCGGAGGGGATATGAATGTAAAAGGTCACGGCGGTTATATCGGTAAAGATGGCGTGGCACGCCTGAATGTGCTCGATGTACAGAAGCAGATCCGCTCTATGCCTAAACCGGTCATTGCTGCCGTAAATGGTTTTGCAATCGGTGGAGGCCACGTATTACATGTAGTTTGTGATTTGACTATTGCTTCGGAAAATGCGATCTTCGGACAAACGGGTCCTCGTGTAGGTAGTTTTGACGCCGGTTTCGGTTCTTCTTATCTGGCCCGCATCGTCGGACAAAAGAAAGCACGTGAAATATGGTTCCTCTGCCGTAAGTATAATGCACAGGAAGCACTCGATATGGGACTGGTAAACAAGGTTGTTCCTTTGGATAAGCTGGAAGACGAGTACGTTGAATGGTCTGAGACCATGATGATGCACAGTCCGCTTGCCCTCCGTATGATCAAAGCCGGCTTAAACGCCGAACTCGACGGCCAGGCAGGCATCCAGGAACTTGCCGGTGATGCAACCATGCTTTACTACATGACCGACGAAGCGCAGGAAGGCGGTAAAGCATTCCTGGAAAAACGCCGCCCTCGTTTTGAGGATTATCCGAAGTTCCCATAAAGCTGTTGTCTTATGTCTTATCATATACAAATCATCCCCAGGGTACTGCATTTCAAACAACCGGCAGGAACATCGAGGGGAACATATACTACGCGGAAAAGCTGGTACTTATATCTTACTTCGAAAGAAGATCCCGGACGAATTGGTATAGGGGAATGTGCTCCCCTTCCTAAATTAAGTTGTGATGATCTGCCGGATTATGAACAAATACTGGCAACGATCTGCCGGCAAACGGAACGAACAGGAATGCCTGATACGGAAGCGCTCCGTCCCTATCCTTCCATCCTCTTCGGACTGGAAACAGCTTTCCGTCATTTCAGTACAGGAGATTTTGCCCTCTGGGACACCCCTTTTTCAAGGAGTGAGGCAGGTATTCCGATCAACGGCCTGATCTGGATGGGCGATTATAAAAAAATGCTGGAGCAGATCGAAACAAAAATGCAAACCGGCTTCCGTTGCATCAAACTGAAAATCGGAGCGATCAACTTTGAGGAAGAACTGGCGTTGCTAAAACATATCCGCGCCCATTTCTCTGCGAAAGAAATAGAACTACGGGTAGATGCGAATGGCGCATTCTCTCCGGTAGATGCCCTGGATAAATTATATCGGCTATCCGAACTCGACCTGCATTCTATCGAGCAGCCTATCCGTGCCGGACAATGGGAAGAGATGGCACGTCTTACAGCACAGACACCGCTTCCTATTGCACTGGATGAAGAACTGATCGGTTATAATACCCTGCAGGAAAAAAAAGAGCTTTTGTCTGCTATCCAACCGCAATATATCATATTGAAACCTTCCCTGCATGGCGGCATAAGCGGCGGTCAGGAATGGATAGATGAAGCTGAAAAACAAAAGATCGGTTGGTGGATCACTTCCGCCCTGGAATCTAATATCGGATTGAACGCGATAGCACAATGGTGTGCCACATTCAATAATCCGTTACCACAAGGGCTGGGAACGGGGGCATTGTTTACAGACAACATAGAGATGCCTTTGTCCATCCATAAAGATTGTTTATGGTACGATGGTAACTCTTTCCCTTCCGGAGAGGTGGTAGAGAGTGTGCTACAGCCGGAGAGAAAAGAACTGTCAACAGACCCTAATAAACAGGAGTTACATCTGGAAAACGATATTATTTGCCATGCAGATAATATACAGCAATTAATTTCCGAACTCTCCGACAATACGCCGCAAATACAACGTGATCTTTACAACTTCCTGGCAGACTGGTTCAATGAATCTCCTTATATAACGGTACACACCTCCGGTTCTACCGGAACACCCAAAGCATTTATCGTTCGCAAAGAGCAGATGATGCAAAGCGCAATCCTCACCTGTTCTTTTCTCCAATTACAAAAAGGCGACACAGCCTTATTATGTATGCCTTTACAATATATTGCCGGGAAGATGGTAGTCGTACGTGCACTGGTTGCCGGATTAAAACTCATCCTGCGTACGCCGTCAGGACATCCGCTGGCTGATGTAAAAACCCCGCTCCGCTTTGCAGCAATGATTCCTTTGCAGGTATACAATACACTTCGAATACCGGAAGAAAAGGTACGTCTCTACCAAACGGAAATACTGATCATCGGAGGCGGAGCAATCAACAAAGAACTGGAAACAGAGATCAGGGCATTTCCCAACACCGTCTATTCTACCTACGGCATGACGGAAACGCTCTCGCATATCGCATTACGCAGGTTGAACGGGCCGGAGGCCTCTTCTTCCTACACTCCTTTCCCTTCCGTACAACTTTCTCTGTCACCGGAGGAAACACTTGTTATCGATGCCCCTCTGGTGTGCGACGAAACTTTAGTAACGAACGACATTGCCGAGATACATCCGGACGGTACTTTCACCATCCTGGGAAGAAAAGACAACACCATCAATACCGGAGGAATAAAAGTACAGATAGAATGTGTAGAAGAAACACTTCGTTCAATAATTTCTGTTACCTTTGCGGTAACGGCTGTTCCACATCCGGGATTAGGGGAAGCAATTGTGCTATTGGTGGAAAAGGCAGCAGATACGGACGGCCTTCCTGATAAGATCGCCTCCCTCCTGCCCAGATATCAACAGCCTAAATATATCAGGCAGGTAGACGCCATCCCACTTACAGGGAGTGGCAAAACAGACCGGAAAGCCTGTCGCTTACTGGCTGCACAACTAATCTGATCATCATTTAAAAACACTATACTTATGAGGTATTTGACACTTACCGTATTATCATTTCTCACGCTATCGTCCGCCTACGGACAGAGTGGAGAAAGTTGCCGGTTCGCACCGGACCCGACGCTTCAAAAACCGGAGGTTTATGCCGGATATGATTGCGTCAACCTCCTGGACAGTACATCCGTAACCGTACAACCAACCGGTTCGGGGTCTTTTTCTGTCTGCAAAACCATCAAGATACAGACTCCCCGCGGAGCAGTCGCCAACCGTATCATCAAATACGATTACGACCCGCTGACAGCTTTTGCCCAATTCAAGAGAGCGACCGTTTACCGTGCCAACGGAGACGTGATCAACCTGGATGTCACACAAGCCTGTGATTACGCAGCACCGGCACGTGCCATTTATTGGGGTGCCCGCCAGATCATGCTTGAAGTAGGCCAGTTGAATCCGGGCGATATTCTGGACTATGAGATCGACAAGAAAGGTTTCACCTACGCATTATTGGCAGATGGCGGTGATGACGAATCCCGTTTCATCCCTCCTATGCGCGGGCAATTTTATGATATCGTTCCTTTCTGGGTTACCGAACCGACTGTGCGTAAAGTGTACAAAGTATCCATTCCGATGGAAAAAGAGATGCAGTTCCAGTTCTATCAGGGTGACTGTGCTTCCTCTATGCGTTACGAAGACGGACGTAAAGCATATACATTCTCGACGAACGATATCATGCCGACCAAACGGGAACCCAATATGGTAGACCTGTTCGATGCGGCTCCGAAACTAATGATGTCATCCACTCCGAAATGGCAGGATAAATCATTGTGGTTCAATAAGGTTAACGAAGATTACGGAAGTTTTGCTCCATTACCCGAAGCCCAGAAAAAAGTAGACGAACTTATCAAAGGGAAGAAAACGGAAATGGAAAAGATCGCCGTCCTCACCCATTGGGTTGCCGATAATATTCGTTATTCGGGTATCTCGATGGGAAAAGGAGAAGGTTTTACACTTCATAATACCCAGATGAATTATACCGACCGCTGTGGTGTTTGTAAAGATATCGCCGGGACATTGATCTCCTTCCTCCGCATGGCAGGCTTTGAGGCTTATCCGGCTATGACAATGGCAGGCAGCCGGGTGGAAAGTATCCCCGCCGACCATTTCAACCACTGTGTCGCTGTCGTTAAATTATCAAGCGGTACTTATATGCCTCTCGACCCGACCTGGGTTCCTTTCTGCCGTGAATTATGGAGCAGTGCCGAACAACAGCAAAACTATCTGCCGGGCGTTCCGGAAGGTTCCGATCTTTGCCTGACTCCCGTCTCCGCTCCGGAAAACCATTATGTACGCATTCATGCAAACAACAAACTGGATGCGAAAGGTACACTGACCGGACAGTTTACTATCACTGCCGAAGGCCAGTCGGACAGTAATATCCGCGGTATGTTTACCCGTGGCTGGCAGTCACAATGGAAGAATATGCTGGAAAGCCAGTTATTGAATGTTTCTCCTAAAGCCCGTCTGATCAGCGTTGATTACGGTAAAGACCCGAAAGACTATCAGGCTGCCCCTATTAAGATCACTTTCCGCTACGAGATACCGGAATATGCTATTGCCGGTAAAGAAGAACTGGTATTTAAACCGATGGTAATGAACAACCTGTATAATCAGGTAAAAAGCTATCTGCGCATTGACACCGACCTCGCCGAACGTCAGTATGGTTTCAAAGATGCTTGTTCCCGACTGGTTGAACTGGACGAAACAATCCAGCTGCCCAAAGGATATAGCCTGCTGAATGAAGCTAAAAACGAAAGTAAGCAAAGCGACGCCGCCGACTTTGAAGGTTCATTAAGCCAGCAAGGCGATAAAGTGATGCTTCACCAGAAGCTCGCTTTAAAAAAACGTGTATACGAAGCGAACGACTGGGACGGTTTCCGTTCAGCCGTCAATGCACACAAAAGTTTCGGAGATTATTTAATTATTAAAAAGTAAAAGACGATGACTAGGATATTAAATAAATTCGCGCTGCTTCTCTGTCTGCTCGCCCTCACAGCATCTATATTTGCTGCATCGGAAGCTGAATACAGGAAGTTATCGAAAGCATATATTTTGAATGCAGACGGCAGTCAGGAGTTCCGCTATACTATGGAACTGACCCTTTTCACCCATACTGCCATGAACGGTACATACGGAGAAAGTTTCATTGTATACAATCCCCAATATCAGGATTTGAAGATCAATGCTTCTTACACCAAACAGAAAGACGGTAACATCGTTAAAACGCCGGATAATGCTTTTGTCGAAGTACTACCCCGCGCGGCAGCCGATGCTCCGGCTTACAATAATCTGAAAGAGATGGTTGTTGTCCATACCGGACTGGAACTGGGGGCAACCATTTATCTGGATTATACCCTGACCTCCAAACCGGGTTACCTTCCGGAACTGGATATCTACGATGAGATTTTACAGACTTCTCCGGTAAAGGAATATACGATCTGCTTGTCTGTTCCTGAAAACAAACCGCTTGCCTATACCCTGGAGAATGTCAATTCCAAACCCATAGTGGCAACTGCCGACGGAATGAAAACCGTCACCTGGAAACTGAATAATCAGCCGGCCTCTTCCCGTGATCCGTTCGTATCGACTGCCAATGGAGATGTTCCATTCCTGACAGCCTCTACTTATGCATCCAACAAAGATGCCCTGCATACGTTATTTGCCCAGTTCACTCCTGCCAATGATGTACAGTTGAATGCTATCGCTGAAAACCTGACAGCCGATAAAAAGAATGACACCGAAAAGCTACAGGCGATCCTCAAACATGTGACCGAAGATGTCGGTTACAGCCAGGTACCTTTACGCGATACCGGATTCAAGATCCGTTCAATTAACGATGTATTCTACTCCGCTTACGGAACAGAAGCGGAAAAAACAAACTTGCTGAACGGTCTGTTAAATGCAGCCGGTATCAAGGCAGAAACAGCCGCATATTATCGTGTCAATGCAGATCCTGCCAGCCTCGGATTGAATGCCATAAAGGAACTGGTCGTTATTGCTAACGCAGACGGCAAACAATACATCATGTCTCCGATGTCCAGTAAAATGGCTGCAGCCGGTTGGAACAACCAAACACCGGTCATCAGCCTGACAAATGCCGGGACCCCGGTAGCTATCAGTACACCTGACGCCGGTATAAATTATGAAGTAGCTATATCTGTTTCTCCGGAAAAAGCAGAATCGCAGGTGAAGGCTACGATCGGTGACGCCTACGCACCTTATTACGGTGGAAACAGATCTGCGTATGCAGGAAGCGAATCATCTTCACAGCCATTGAAAGCGAACAACGGCTATGTAATGGTCACTTTACCGGATGCCCCTGTCAGTCTGGCGTACAGCAGCTATTGCCATATGAACAGTACCCGTAAAGAAAACCTGTTATTACCCTGTAAGTCGAACGAACATTATGCTTACACGGTAACGATACCGACAGGTATGGAACTCGCAACCCCTGAATCTGTAAAAACAATCGAAAATGCAGCCGGGAAAGTCGTCATTTCCGTCAAACAGGACGGTAATAAAGCAGAAGTAGAACGTTCTTTGCAACTGAACAAGCAATTATATACGCCGGCCCAATTCGTTAACTTACGCGACTTGTTGACAGAATGGGGAAATAAATCGAATAAGGTGCTGTTATTGTCAGTCGACTAAGTAAATACAAACAATAATTTATTCAAGGATGGAATGACAGAATTATCTTGTTCCATCCTTGTTTTTTTATTGAATAGTGATAACTTTACAACCTAATATTAATCACTTAAACCGTTGATCTATGCAAATACTATCAAATCTACTCTTAACACTTTTATTATGTTGCATTCCGGGGATTACTTATGCCCAAAGCCTCTCTCTGGAGCTATATCCCCAACCGCAGCATATTGTCATTTCCAACCAGCAATATATCCCTTCCCACGGATATACCTTGCAAGGTATCAGCAATCCGGACGCCGATGCAGTGAAGATATTGAAAAAAGCATTGCCTTTTGCCCAATCCGGCAAATCGTTGCCGCTGGAAATCAAAAAGCTCAAAGCAAAAACACCCGAAATGGAACGCTCCGGTGCCTATATTCTGGATATATCCAAGAAAAAGATCACCATCGAGATCGTAGACAACCGTTCCTTGTTCTATGCAGCCCAGACATTGAAACAGTTGGTCAGCTACAATGAAGCAGGAAAACGTACACTCCCCCTCTGCACTATTACAGACTATCCCGACGTACTTTACCGGGGAACTGTCGAAGGCTTTTACGGAACTCCGTGGAGCCATGCCGACCGTATCAGCCAGCTTCGCTTCTACGGAGAGTTTAAGATGAACACTTACATTTACGGTCCGAAAGACGATCCTTTCCACAGTGCCAGCTGGCGCGAACCTTACCCTGTCGATCAGGCTAATCAGATCAAAGAACTGACAGCCGAAGCCGCGCGTAACAAAGTCGATTTCGTATGGGCAATCCATCCGGGACAAGATATCCAATGGAATGCGACCGACAGCAGTAATGTTATTTCCAAATTCGAACAGATGTACAATTTAGGCGTACGTGCTTTCGCCGTTTTCTTCGATGACATTTCCGGGGAAGGGACCAATGCAGCCAAACAGGCAGGCCTGATGAATTATATCCAAAAGGAGTTTGTAGAAAAGAAAAACGATATCCAGCCATTGATCATGTGTCCGACAGAATATAACCGTGCCTGGGCTCGTACCGACTATCTGGATATTCTCGGCGAACAACTCCATCCGGCTATTCAGATCATGTGGACCGGTAACCGTGTAGTAGACGATATCACCCTGGAAGGTCTTGAATGGGTAAACAAACGTATCCGACGTCCGGCTTATATCTGGTGGAATTTCCCGGTAAGCGACTATTGCCGCGATCATTTATTGATGGGACCGGCTTACGGTCTGGATACACAAGCTTCGAACGCCATGTCCGGCTTTGTCGCCAATCCGATGGAACATGCGGAAGCATCTAAAGTGGCCCTGTTCGGTGTCGCTATGTATAGCTGGAATATACACAATTACGACCCGCAACTGGCATGGGAAAAGGCTTGCGAATATTTAGTGCCGAAAGCATCTATCGCTTTCAAAACATTCTGCGAGAATAACAGCGATCCGGGACCTAACGGTCATTTATACCGCAGGGAAGAATCGACCCGCTATCAGGCTTTAGCCGATAATTTTCTATCCGGTTATCGGAACGGACGTTTCGGCGAAAGAGATGCGAATCAACTCGGGGCTTTGTTCGCACAGATACAGGTGGCTCCTGAACTGATCTATAACCAGGGCGACAACAAAGAACTGATCAAAGAGATCAATCCCTGGCTGATGCAATTCGAGCTACTCGGCAGATGCGGAACCAACGCATTACACATGGCGCATGCCTGGTATGAAAAAGACCGCCAGAACACCTGGCAACGTTTCCTGGCTGTCTCTGCCGTTATGGATAGCATGAAATTAATCAACCGTTCTTTCAATCAGAATCCATACCAGAAAGGCGTCAAAGTCAGTACGCGGGTACTTATGCCTCTTATTGAAGGAATATACAGGCAAACCAGCCGTAACCTGCTCTCGACAACAGAAACTCCGTCCAACGAGATCCGGGTAAGTACGGCTTCAACCATTACGAATGTAAACCAGTTGAAAAATCAACCGTGGTCGGAAGATGATGGCCTGATCGCATATGTCCCCATGCTCGAAGTCGTAAAAGTGGAACCGGACGAGTATATCGGCCTGGGATGGGAAATCCAGAAAGATGCCGAATCTTTCACATTCAACTTACCGCAAAGTAATGTGGAAGGACGTGTATTCGAATGGTCGGCAGACGGTAAAACATGGACTCCCCTCTCCGATATTCCGGCGGACCGGACCAAATTTACCGTCAACAATGTTGATTCGAAAGCTCACTTTATCCGGATGCGTAACAATTCCGGCAAACAAATGGAATTAAAGGTGGCCTCTTTCTCCGTAAAGACCAAAGAAGTTCCTGAAATCAATGAAGAACTGATGATGTACGATTTGAACCTGAATACCTACAAGACATTGAAACCGGGTGAAAAAGTAAATGTGAAATGTGAAGGTGTAGATCAGTATATCGAATTCTATCTGTCAGGCGACAACGAAAGTATGGTATCCGTTTCCGGAGAAGATAAAGAAGGTGAAACCAATATGTTGTACTGCGGATATGCCGGTTACATCAGACTGAACAAGATATCTTTTGATGATATACAAACACTAACGATCACTCCGGCAGGCAAAACCCCGATCCTGATCCATCAGATCGTAAGGGAATGATCGACTGAACAACCAATAAAAAGAGCCGTAAGTGATGTAATTTACGGCTCTTTTCTTTATTTCCTGGAACATGACACTGATATTAAAAGGTTTTCAATTCTTTGCCTGTCTGTATTTTTCTAACTACTTTTGCCAATTATAAAAACAAACAGCATGACTTACGAAGAAACGCTTCACTATCTATATACAAGCATTCCGGTATTTCAGCACAGCGGGGCATCCGCTTACAAGCCGGGATTAGATACCAGTATCGCACTGGATAATTATCTGGGTAATCCGCATAAAGCCTATAAAACGATCCATGTAGGAGGGACAAACGGAAAAGGTTCCGTCAGCCATTTACTGGCTGCGATCCTTCGTCAGTCCGGATATAAAGTGGGACTTTTCACCTCGCCTCACTTGATTGATTTCCGCGAGCGTATCCGTGTCAATGGTAAAATGATCCCCCAGGAATATGTTATAGACTTTGTTGAACGTCACCGTACCACTTTCGAACCTCTTCATCCCTCCTTCTTTGAGCTCACTTCTACTATGGCTTTCGATTATTTCCGTGCCGAAAAGGTAGACTTTGCCATTATTGAAGTAGGTATGGGCGGACGACTGGACAGTACGAACATTATCACACCGATCCTGAGCATCATTACGAATATCAGCCTCGATCATACGCAGTTCCTGGGTGATACGGTTGAAAAGATCGCATTCGAGAAGGCCGGTATCATCAAACCGAAAGTTCCGGCACTCGTCGGAGAAATATATACCCAAAGTGTCGCACAGGTCTTTGCCGATGCTGCAGACAGGAACGATACGTTGGTTTACTTTGCTTCGCAGGAGGACCTGCTAAACGAATCGTATCTGATGGATACGGGTGAATGGTATTTCGACTCTGTCGAATACGGACAGCTATTCGGCGAGTTGGGCGGAGTTGCCCAGGTCAGAAATGCCAAAACGGTTCTCGCTGCCCTGAATCTGCTTCACAGCCTAGATATCGATATTCCGGATGAAGCCGTTCGTGAAGGTTTCGAGCATGTTGTAGAGTTCACCGGATTAATGGGACGATGGCAGGTTTTACAGGAAAAGCCGAAAGTGATATGCGATACAGGTCACAACACCGGCGGATGGCAATATCTGAATATGCAGCTCAAAGAAGTGATAAAACGTTCCCGTCGTACATATATGATTGTCGGTATGGTAAACGATAAAGATGTCAACGGCGTACTGGAGTTAATGCCTACCGATGCTTTTTACTTTTTCACACAGGCGTCTGTCGAACGGGCAATGTCGTCAACCGATATCGCAGCTTTAGGTATGATGCATGGTTTAAGCGGTGTCACCTGCGATAATGTAGCTGTAGCTGTCGAACGTGCCCTCGCAACTGCCGGGGAAGACGATACGATCTTTATCGGAGGAAGTACTTTTATCGTAGCCGATGCGCTGCCTCTTTTCATGAAAGAAAACAAATAATATAACTTAATTAAAACAAATATCATGATTGAACAAATTCATCAGAAACTGAGCGACTCAAAAGTGGCACGATGGAGCGTGCTGGCACTTGTCGCCTTTACTATGTTATGCGGGTATTTCCTCACCGATGTGATGGCACCGCTTAAACCGATGTTGGAAGAACAACTTTCCTGGAATAGTACCGAATACGGCTTCTTCACAAGTGCCTACGGTTGGTTCAATGTCTTCCTTTTCATGTTGATCATCGGAGGTATCGTACTGGATAAGATGGGTGTCCGTTTTACCGGAGTCGGTGCCTGTATTTTAATGATTATCGGTTGTTCTCTTAAATATTATGCAATATCCGATTTCTTTACCATGGAAGGTGAATTGTTCGGATGGAAAGCCCAGGTTATGGTTGCGGCTCTCGGTTATGCTATCTTCGGTGTTGGTGTTGAAACAGCCGGTATCACCGTTTCCAAGATCATCGTAAGATGGTTCAAAGGGAAAGAAATGGCATTGGCTATGGGGCTTGAAATGGCTACAGCCCGTCTGGGTACGGCACTCGCTCTGTCTATTACTGTTCCGGCAGCGAAGTTTTTCGGTAGCATCTCCGCACCTATCCTGCTTTGCCTCTGTATGTTGTGTATCGGTCTGATCGCATTCCTTGTATTCTGTGTGATGGACCGTAAGCTGGATGCTTCTATGAGTGCCGTCGAACAGGCAGAAGAGGAAGAACCGTTCCGTCTGAAAGATATCGGTCTGATCATTTCCAGCAAAGGTTTCTGGTTGATCGCCCTGTTGTGCGTATTGTTCTATTCTGCCGTATTCCCGTTCCTGAAATACGCAACCGACCTGATGGTCAACAAATACAATGTAAGCCCCGACCTGGCTGGTAACATTCCGGCCATCCTGCCTTTCGGTACAATCCTGCTGACACCGTTCTTCGGAAACCTGTACGACCGTAAAGGAAAAGGAGCTACTATCATGATCTACGGTGCATTGATGCTGATCGGCGTACACCTGCTATTCACATTGCCGATCCTCAACGAATGGTGGTTTGCTACCATTGTCATGGTCGTATTAGGTATCGCTTTCTCCCTGGTTCCGTCAGCCATGTGGCCTTCCGTTCCGAAGATCATCCCGGAAAAACAGCTGGGTACAGCTTATGCCCTGATCTTTTGGGTTCAGAATATCGGATTAAGTATGGTTCCACTATTGATCGGATGGGTACTGGATACCTACTGCAAGATCGACAACGGTACCGGAAAACCGGCCTACGATTATACGCTGCCGATGGCAATCTTTACCTGTTTCGGTGTGTTGGCATTGATCATCGCTTTACTGTTGAAGCGTGAAGATAAGATCAAACATTACGGTCTGGAACAGCCCAATATCCAGAGCGATGCCGATAAAGCACGTATCCTTGCAGAAGAAACGATTGCAGAGCCTTAATGAACTAAGGTAAACATAAAAAGTCCCGGTATTTTCTTCGAGTAAAATACCGGGACTTTTTTTATACTAAACACTTACATTCTTTTAATCTCCGATTATCCATTTACTACCGGGTAAAAGCGAGAGAATCTTTGTCGTAACATAACAGCTGGCGAAGGTACTCACAGCAATGCAGGGTATGGCGGCAACAGTCGGTAATGCCAGTGTTTGCTTGAACACTGTTACCCATAATCCGAGCCAGAATATATGCATCAGGTACATACCATAACTGAGTTTCGACATTTCTGTTATCAGCTTTGGAGCCTTCGGACGGTCTATACATGTAAACATAAGGAACGTGCCCGCAGTAAGAATCACACAGTTGATCGTACAGAAAGCCCACCCTATTTCTATTACGGGAGTAGTATGAAGTTCTCCGGGTATAGCCTGGATATAGAACGAATAGATGGTCAGTGCAGCCCCTACGACCATCAGGACGAATCCTATGGCAAGACGTTTGGTGCGATCCCAGGTAAGATGAACACGTATGTAATGTGCCAAAACAAGATACCCCAGATAACCGGAGAAATACCACAACATATGGTATTCATTCCAGAAACACTGTCCCCACACTTCACCACACCAGCGGTTGAGATATGGCATACATGTCGTCAACAGGAACAGCCCGATAAAGAAACGTTCTTCCTTCGCCGTGGCTTTACTCAGCCAGGGTGATATGATAGGTATAAAGAGGTAAAGACTGATCAGGGGATACATAAACCATAAGTGCCCGGCCAACGTAGGGAAATTTAGCAATATTCGCGATAAGTCCTTTATGGATGTTTCTCCATCTATCTGTCCCCACAACATAGGCAAAGTGCTGTATAATATCATGAATATGAAAAACGGCGGCAGGATCCGGATACAACGCTGGCGGTAAAACTGCCACATGGTCTGTCCCTCCTTCATCGGTGCAAGAAGAAAGGCGGAGACAATCATAAACAGGGGAACTGCCATACGTGAGAAACCGTCATACACCGCCACCCACAGCCGGTCTGCCTCATTGGCTAAAAAAGATTGCGGCCCCGCCATATCTGTGGACCCGGGAGCGCCATAAAAATTTTCACTGGCGTGAACAACCATAACAAGGAAGCAGGCAAACACGCGTACATAGTCTAAAAAAACGATTCGTTTCATTTTCTTGAATTTTCGATTGGAATTAAATTAACACGCGGCGAAGATAATCAATATTTCCGTAAAATCAGTCTTTCCTCATTCTTCAAAAGTAACCTTACAATACCTAATCATTTCAACCGGATATTACAGATCTATGAAAAAGTTTTGAACTACAATATATAAAGTAATAATTTACCACGATATACAGCTTGCTTATAAAGATTATTTTGTTTACGTTTGTCTACAAAACATAATTAAAAAAATCTATCTATGATTTGTTTTCCTAATGCCAAAATAAACCTGGGTCTGAATGTCGTCAGCAAGCGACCGGACGGTTATCATAATATTGAAACTGTATTCTATCCAATACCCGTGAAAGACGCGCTTGAAATAGTAAATGCAGAAAAGCTCTCTTTCACCCAAACCGGCATACAAGTAGATGCCCCTATCGAAAAGAATCTGGTGATAAAAGCACTTAATCTGCTTAAAACATACTACGAGGTACCACCTTTGGAGATTCATTTACTGAAAGCGATCCCTTTTGGTGCCGGATTAGGCGGCGGATCAGCTGATGCAGCTTTCATGCTGAAATTACTGAACGATTTTTGTAAATTGAACATACAAAACGATGAATTGGAAAAGATAGCGGCAACTATCGGTGCCGACTGTCCTTTCTTTATCCGCAATATACCCGTCTTTGCTACTGGGACAGGGAATATTTTTGAACCGGTTGAACTGTCACTGAAAGGTTATCACCTCTGCCTGATAAAACCTGACGTAGCGGTCTCCACTCCTGAAGCCTATTCGTTGGTGACACCGGCTGCACCTGTCCTGTCGTTAAAAGAGGTTGTCAACAGACCCGTTTCCGAATGGAAAAAGTTAATGATAAATGACTTTGAGCAAAGCGTATTCACCAAACATCCGGTCATCGGGCAGATCAAAGAGGCACTTTACAAGGCTGGTGCCGTTTATGCCTCTATGTCCGGTTCCGGTTCCTCCGTTTTCGGATTGTTTGAAGCTCCGACACAGTTAAAAAATCAATTTAGCGATAGCTTTGTCTGGGAGGGACAATTACCATGACTGTTATAGCCGATTTCTTCGATGCTTTGGCCGACCGCTGGGACGAACTTTGTTTCCATGCACCGGAAAAGATCAATTATATACTGGAACAGACCACTCTGCATAAAGGACTTCGTATACTCGATGTAGGATGCGGAACGGGCATACTGGAACAGTATCTGCTGACCTATGCCCCTGTTCACATCACAGGTATCGACCTGTCTCCCCGAATGATCGAAGAGGCACGCAGGAAATATGCCACACCGATCGTGGATTTTCGTTGTATGGATATTATGGACCTGAAAGATGAAAAATTCGATTATATCATAGCATATAGCGTATTTCCCCATTTCGAATATCCGGATCAGGTGATCGATCATCTGGCAAACCTGCTTGTGCCGGGAGGCGAACTTGTGATCTGTCACAGTGAGGGAAGGGAAAATATAAACGGTCATCATAACAAACAAGCCAACAGGATATCGTTCGGACTACCTCCCGCCCGGGAAGTTGCCGCCCTGATGGAACCTTATTTCCATATCGATGCGATGGAAGACAGCGACCAGCTTTATATGGTCAGCGGAATCCGAAACTAATAAATACAAATATAACATGAATAAATGTACCAGCTTATTATCTGTATTACTTGTATCTGCTTTTACCTTACAGGCGGCAGAGGATGTAAAAGTAATGCAATTCCTGCATGCCGGTCCTGTTCCGGTGAACAAACCGATCATGGCAGACAGCCTGAATGTCAATGGAAAACCCTTTGAAATCAAGAATCTGTTGAACTCAACTGTTCCCTTCGACCGGGCATTGGCAAATGCAACTGTTCTGAATGCCGATACCGCCGGAATGATCAGTTTCGATGCACCTCCAAAAGGATATGCCTTGCATTTCTTTTCTTTTTACCTGAACAGCGACCAGTATACCAAAGGGACATTGGAAGTTTCCGGTCCGGGATCATTCGACGTGTATGTAAACAACAAGAAAGTAAATGCAACCTCCGAACTGGAGATGGAACCGCATCGGTATGAAGTAGTAGTAAAATACCTGACTGCCGACAACGATACCTGTCCTCCAACGTTGAAAGCAGTTTATAAAAGTGACAAGAAAGCAAAAGTTGTTGCTTCACTGAATCCTGAGAAACGGTATACTTCCCGCGACATACTGGAAGGGACAAACTTCCGCGGAGCCAGTGTCTCCCCCAACGGTAAATATGTGTTGGTAAAATACTATACGCGCCTGGAAGGAGGGAAAAGTGAATCGTATGCACAGTTACGCGATGCCGCCAGCGGACGTATTTTGTTACAGGATAAAGGTTTTATCATGAATGCAAGCTGGATGCCCACCAGCAGCAAGATGTATTTTACACGTACCGGGTTCAATGGGAAAGAGTTGGTAACGGTCGATCCGGCAACGATGCAGGAAGAAGTGCTGGCAATGAATCTGCCGGAAGGAAGTTTCAACTTCACTCCCGATGAAAAAACACTCCTTTTCACCGTACAGGAAGAAGGCCCGAAGGATGGTCCCGATATGCTCCGTATTCTGGAACCGAATGACCGCCTGCCGGGATTCCGTAACCGTTATTTTATCTGGCGATATGATCTGCAATCGGGATTATATGAACAACTGACTTTCGGCCATAACAGTACATATATTAATGACGTTAGTCCGGACAGCCGTTACATGTTGTTCAGTACCAGTGAGCAAGATTATACCTCTCTGCCTCATTCACGCAACTCATTATATAAACTCGATTTGCAGACGATGGCAGTCGATACGCTTTGGGAACATGCCAAATATGTAAACGGCGGAACCTTCTCTCCCGATGGAAAAACATTACTGGTCAGCGGCTCGGGTGATGCTTTCGGCGGAATAGGCCTGAACATCAAAGAAGGGCAGATGTCCAACACATATGACGGCCAGTTATTCCTATACGATCCGGTTACACGGAAAGCGACTGCATTGACTAAAGACTTCAATCCGAATGTCACAGGTGCCCTTTGGAATAAATATGATGGCCTGATCTACATGATGACAGAAGATCAGGATTACCAACGTATCTATACCTGTAACCCGGCAAACGGAAAGATCAAACAGATCAATACATCCGAAGATGTAGTTTATAACTATTCTCTGGCAGAAACCGCTCCTGTGATGTATTATTACGGACAGAGCGTTTCTAATGCAAACCGTTTGTATGCTTATGACCTGAAAAACGGGAAAAGCCGGTTGATATATGACCTGTCGGCCGAAAAACTACGGGATGTGAAACTTGGAGAGGTACATGACTGGAACTTCACGGCTGAAGACGGAACGACCATACAGGGGCGTTACTACCTGCCACCTAACTTCGATCCGGATAAAAAATATCCGATGATCGTCTATTATTACGGAGGAACTTCACCGACGAACCGTGCGTTGGAGTTCAGCTATTCCATGCACATGTATGCCGCTCTGGGATATGTTGTCTATACCCTTAATCCTAGTGGTACGACCGGATTCGGACAAGAGTTCGCCGCCCGTCATGTGAATGCATGGGGAGAACCGACTGCCGACGAAATCATCCGTGGTACGGAACTGTTCTGTAAAGAACACCCTTTCGTAAACCCGAAGAAGATCGGTTGTGCAGGTGCCAGCTACGGTGGTTTCATGACTCAATATCTTCAAACACGCACAGATCTGTTTGCAGCCGCAGTCAGCCATGCAGGTATCAGCGCCCTGAGTAGTTATTGGGGAGAAGGATATTGGGGTTATGGTTATTGTTCGGTAGCCAATACGGGTACTTACCCATGGAACAATCCGGAATTCTTTACCAAACACAGTCCGTTATTCAATGCCGATAAGATCAAGACACCGTTATTATTATTGCATGGAAATGCCGATACAAATGTTCCGATCGGAGAAAGTATCCAAATGTTCCTTGCCTTGAAACTGCTTGGCAGAACAGTGGAGTTCGTTCAGGTAGATGGCGAGAACCACGGAGTGGCTGATTATAAGAAACGTCTGGAATGGCAAAATACAATCTTTGCCTGGTTTGCCAAATGGTTGAAAGACGAACCGGAATGGTGGGATGCGATGTATCCGGAAAGAACTTTATAAACATTTTCCATTATATAAAGAAAGGGAGTGCCGATGACCGGTCACTCCCTTCTTCGCATATATATCATTAAAGAAACAGCTTATTTCATGTGGGGATTCAATGTATGCCACAAATGAATTTCCGGAATAATCCCCATGCCGATTACTTCGTCACGCAGTTTACTCAAGTGTACGTAACTTTCTGTCAGTTCGGCATTTTCTTTAGCCGTTCCCTCTACCTCTTTATAGAAGATACCGTCTTTGGTAATTTCAGTTTCCATAGCCATCATGATATGGTCGAATTTACCGGTATGAACATAAGTGCCGGCAGGCCAGCGGAATGCTTCACCTCCCATAGCTGCACGGATCATTTCGATAGACAGATAAGACGGACTCTGGAAAGAAGAGCGGCCGCGAAGTTCGATGATACGTTTTCCACCTTGTATTACTTTAACTTTCAGATCTTCCCATTGTTCGTCCGTCAGTTCCGGTGTACCGATCAGATCCAGTAACGGTTTTCCGTCTACCGTGGCAGTAGAAGCAAAAACAGCCATCTGCTCGCCATGTCCTCCATATGTACGACAACCTTTTACCAGGTTCTGACGGATACCGAAATGCTGTGCTAATGCTGTTTGCAGTCGTGTACTGTCCAATGCAGCCAATGTACTCACCTGTGATGGTTTCAGTCCGGAATATAACAGCGTGATCAATCCGGTAATATCGGCCGGGTTAAAGATCACTACTACATGTTTTACATCGGGACAATAAGAACGAATATCTTTTCCGAACTGGGCAGCGATCTCGGCATTCCCTTTCAGCAAGTCTTCACGGGTCATACCTGCTTTACGGGCTGCACCACCGGATGAAACGACATACTTAGCGCCTCTTAATGCTTCGCTGATATCAGACGTATAAGTAATATTGGCATATTCAAATCCGGACTGGAACATTTCTTCGGCAACACCTTCCAAAGCCGGAGCAAAAGGATCATAAAGACAAATATTAGAGGTTAACCCCATCATTAAAGCTGTCTGGGCCATGTTAGAACCGATCATACCTGCTGCACCTACGATAGTGAGCTTTTCGTCTGTTAATGCTTTCATACTGTATTACTTTTTAATAATTATGTTTGCTAAGAGAACACATATCTTATTGATAATGTTTGCTGTTTCGCTTGTATTTTTCTTTTCGGTTACAAAGGTAAAGCATCCTTTTTTAATACGCCAATCATTAAATTCTATCCCCTATAAGCTGAAGTTATAGCTCAAATTCCTACCTTTGCAGCATGAAAACATTCAGACCGGAAGCATGGTTGCCCACCACTAAGAAGGAAGTCGAAGCACGTGGATGGGATTATATAGATGTAATTCTTTTTAGCGGGGATGCCTATGTGGATCATCCTTCGTTTGGTGCTGCCGTTATCGGACGTACTCTGGAAGCTATGGGACTCCGGGTGGCTATCGTTCCACAACCGGACTGGCGAGGGGATTATCGTGATTTTAAGAAGCTGGGAATTCCCCGGCTCTTCTTCGGTGTTTCACCGGGAGCGATGGATTCAATGATCAACCATTACACAGCCAATAAACGTTTACGCAGCGACGATGCCTATACGCCGGACCGCCGTGCCGGTATGCGCCCCGATTATCCCAGTATTGTCTATACTAAAATCTTAAAGGAACTCTATCCGGATGTACCTGTCGTACTCGGCGGAATAGAGGCTTCTTTACGCCGGTTGACTCATTACGATTATTGGCAGGATAAACTACGTCCGGGTATTTTAGTCGACAGCCCTGCCGATCTCCTTATTTATGGTATGGGGGAATTACCCCTCAAAGAATTAATTACGCAGCTGCAGGCAGGAAAACCTTTTCATGAATTAAAAGACATTCGCCAGACAGCTTATTTGGCTGATAAGGTGGAGAAAAGCACCGATGACATCGTACTCTTTTCGCATGAAGAATGTTTGCGGGATAAATTGAAACAGGCTAAAAACTTCCGCCATATCGAAGAAGAGTCAAACAAATATAATGCGTCACGTATCCTTCAGCAGGTTGGAAAACAAACTATCGTAGTCAATCCGCCTTTCCCTCCCATGACGGAAGCAGAGGTAGATGCTTCGTTTGATCTGCCCTATACAAGATTACCCCATCCGAAGTACAAAGGGAAAGTGATACCGGCATTCGAAATGATCAGGTTCTCTGTCAATCTGCACCGGGGATGTTTCGGAGGATGTTCATTTTGTACAATTTCTGCACATCAGGGAAAGTTTATAGCTTCCCGCAGTAAAGAATCTATCCTGAAAGAGGTGAAGGCTATTACGGAAATGCCCGATTTCAAAGGAAATCTCAGCGACCTGGGAGGTCCTTCGGCCAATATGTATAAGATGAGAGGCAAAGATCAGAGTATCTGCGCCAAATGTAAAAAACCTTCCTGTATCTCTCCTGTCGTTTGCAGGAATCTGAATGCAGATCATACGCCGTTACTCGATATTTACAAAGCAGTAGACAGTATGCCCGGCATCAAAAGATCGTTTATCGGTAGTGGTGTGCGTTACGATCTGCTTCTGCACCGCTATGACGATGAAATCGTGAATAAGTCGGCACAAAGTTATACAGAAGAGTTGATTGCCCGACATGTGTCCGGTCGTTTAAAGGTTGCTCCCGAACATACAGAAGATAATGTTCTGAAAATGATGCGTAAACCTTCCTTCGATCAATTCGGGCAATTCAAGAAGATATTCGACCGTGTCAATAAACAATACGGACTAAACCAACAGTTAATTCCTTATTTCATTTCCAGTCATCCGGGATGTACGGAAGAAGATATGGCAAAACTGGCTATCGAAACCAAAAAACTACATTTCCAATTGGAGCAGGTACAGGACTTCACTCCTACACCAATGACACTGGCTACTGAAATGTATTACACAGGTTACCACCCTTATACATTGGAAAAAGTTTATACAGCCCGTACAAAAGAACAAAAACTGGCACAGCGCCAATTCTTCTTCTGGTATAAACCTGAATTTCGCCGGCAAATCACACAGGCATTGCAGAAAATAGGTAAAAAAGACCTGCTCAATAAATTATTCGGGCGTTAAGCGATAATATTCCGGTCACCCTGCTTGTTTATTACGAAATATTCGTAATATTGCATTTACTTAATTCATACAAACATGGTAAAAGCACTTTTTGCAGGTATATCGCTCATCTTTGCGGTATCCGCACAAGCACAAAACGAGTTTACAATAAAAGGGACAGTAACCGGACTAAAAGACAGTACCGTGATAATGCTCTTTCGAAGTGACGGACAGGTCATGAGTTCGATCGCTCAGGACACTGTATTTAATGAATCTTTCTGTTTTAGGGAGAAAACAGCGGAAGATAAACCGGAAGCAGTAATGCTTATGGCAAGAGATAAAGATTTCTCTAATACCTGGCTGGATGTATGGGTGGCTCCGAATGCTGTCTGTACTGTAAGCGGCAATAATAAACTGCTACGCACCTGGGATGTATCCAGTAATATCAAGGAACAACAAATACTGAACCGATATAAGCAGGCGACATTCGACGAAACCAACCTGGACCAGGAATTATCCATTGAAAGAATGAAGAAAATTTCTCTTCTACGATCCGGAAATCTTTCTGCGGAAGACAGTGACAAACTGAAAAAAGAAATGGCCGAAGTAGAAAAAAAACAGGATTCAGTAAGACACATTATCTCTAAAAAAGAGATTGGTATTATGCAGCAAACTCCTGTAGAAACGATTTGGATGGATAAATTACGGGGATTAAGTATGGAAATGAAATATATGAAAGATTTTCCGTACAAAAAAGAAGTATTCGCCCTGTATGAAAAACTCTCCAATGACGAGAAACAATCAGCAGTAGGCAAAGAGATTTCCGTCTATTTATATCCGCCTGTTACAGTCAAAACCGGCGATGAAATGGCCGATGCTGACCTGTATGATTTGGAAGGAAATGTACATCATCTTGCGGATTACAAAGGGAAATACCTCCTGATCGATTTCTGGAGCCGCGGTTGCGGTCCTTGTATGATGGCTTTACCGGAAATGAAAGAGATATCCGAAACCATGAAAGACAAAGTAACCGTTATCAGCCTGAGCACAGACACTGAAAAAGGTTGGAAAGAAATTTCCAAAACAAAAGATATGTCGTGGGTAAACCTGAATGATTTCGGAGGTATGAGCGGACTGGCAGCTAAATATGACGTCAGAGGAATACCTCATTATGTTATTATCTCACCCGAAGGGATCATCCTGCATTCCTGGAGCGGATATAGCAAGGGTCTGCTCAAACGTAAGCTCAACAAATGGGTAAACAAGGCTAATCGCGTCATGTCAGTAAAAAAGGAAGGGAATACGACGATCATTGAATTTCCTATTGAAAAATCCAGTAATACCGAAACGGTAGAGATCAATAAAATAGAACTGACCGGCACTGAAACAGTCTTTCACATGAAGGCGTTCAATGCTCCGGGATATTGGGTCAGCATCAGCAAAGATACTTATCTGAAAACCGAGAACGGTACACACTTCACACTTAAATCGGCAGACGGTATTACACCGGACGAACGTTTTACCATGCCTGAATCAGGAGAACAGGCCTTTAAACTCTATTTTCCGCCCCTTCCTGCAGGTACAAAAACAGTCGATTTCATCGAAAGTGATTGCGATTCCTGCTTCAAGATTTTAGGCTTACCGTTGACAAATGAATAAGGAAACATGGCGTCCTGGGAAAGAATCACGAGGGCGGGGGGCGTAAAATAAACTGTGTCATGCGCTGTTTTTCTTTCAAGCTCATCGGTCGGGGATC
>NZ_BMPB01000007.1 GCF_014647375.1 Parabacteroides faecis | reverse complement strand
AGATAGATTTAAGTTGTTGTAATTTTACGCTCGTCGGGAGTGCTGGTGCACCCCCTTGGCGCTAGCCGATCCCCGACCGATGAGCTTGAAAGAAAAACAGCGCATGACACAGTTTATTTTACGCCCCCTGATTTGTTTGCAAGAATAATTCATTCATACTTTCTACTATATAGGGACTTTAGGGAAAATCAAGCACTGTTAGGTGCTTTTATTCTCTTGTTATATCATCAATAAGACATTCAAACCATTGTAATATACGATCTACAAAACTAAGTTTAGGAGTAGATTCAGACAAACTGTTATTTGATTTAATGTTTTTTAATCCATGATATAGTATATTTTGGTCAAAATAAGAACCTTTTAATAAATCGACTATTACAGTATCTATCAGTACTATATTAGTATCTTTATAAAAGATATGTTTAGTGGCTATGTGTACAGAATCTGGAAATCCTATCTCTTTCATATCTTTTACATGTATCAAACTATCCTTGTTTTCATTCCATTCCCAAATAGAATAAGTCTGACATCCTATTCCACAAGTTAAATCGCTGATTATCCTTTTGTTCAATTTATCAAACAGCCAACCACTATCTATTTGATAATCCTCCAATATAGGTTTCATTTCTGAACATGTGTAGAAAGAATATAACGCTCGACTTTTTTGTCCTAACCATGAGTTCCACCTTATAAAAAGCTCATCTTTACCATCAAAATTAGCATCATAAAATCCAAATAATTTTGAGTGTTCAAATGGATCTTCTATATAGTTTGGAAAACAATCTTCTTTTTCTGTAGAAATACTGTTATAAATTTTGTAATAATCAACCGTTATCGTTTCATTATCTTGTAAAGAATCCCATTCTATACCTGTATCAAAATAAAAATCACTCATATAACAATGTACTGAGCAAGTATCTATTCTTTTATTAGGAGATTCGATAATAAGATTACCCCATAGAGGTTCACTATCCATAAGTTCGTATTCAAGATAGAATCTATAACCTTTAATAGTTTGTTTGTAATTAACATATACCGTTTTAGCCTGTTTAACATCATCAGATACATGTGTTGTAACAGATGTTTGTAAAGGTGTATTATTACAACTCAATAGTAATAAACCTAGTAAATAAATATTGTATTTCATTATCTATAATTTTATTTATCTTTCTGATTAACAGATGCTTTGTCATCCTTTACTAATTTGTAATTATATCCATCTTTTATATATACTTTGTGCTCTTTACTATCTGTATATTGATTATGAATATCCACTTTGACTAATTCAAATTTATAGTCTGTTTCAAGTTCTCCAAAATTCATTCTTTCTTGTTTGACTTGTTTATAAATATGTGTAATAGATTCAAAAGAACTTAGTGGGTAATGACATGTAATTGTTTTATTTGTAAGGTCAAAGTCAGTCATATCATTCTCTAAACTGGCAAAAGGTGCATCTTTTATAATCTCAGCATAATAAGGATGAATTTTATAAACCTCATAAGTATTAGAGCCTTTAGAACCTCCATTATAGCAATTAATTAAAAGTTCATTTTCTCCGTCAAAGTTTACATCTGAAAAAAAGAAGGGTGAATATTTAGAAAGAATTTCACCTTTCTTCTTAGGTGTATAATTCCAAAATAGAACATCCCCATCTTTTAAATGAGTATGTGAATAAACAGCTGTATCTCTATAACTTTGGGTTTGGATATAAAAGTGATTGTTTTCACTCTCAAAATGTAGAACTGCATTTCCTGTTTCAGCAGTATATCCACTTTTATCTGTAAAAGGTAACCATAATACTTTAACTGTATATCCGTTTATAGGTTGTTTATATTTGATATATACACGAGGACAATTTAGACTTTCAAATTCTTGTGAAATATCGACCTTTTGTTTATCTTCTTGTGTAGTTTTCTTATATTCATTATATTCTTGTAAGATTTTTTCTATATAAGGATTCTTTTGTAATATCTGGTGACATGAATCCATACGAATCGTATCGTTATTTGCTAAATATAATTCAGATAACTTCATCAACTCAAATCCGTAATTCTCGCTTGCCCTTCCTTCTGTCTCTTCTTTTTCGATTCGTTCGCAAATTTGTCTTTGTAACTCAATTGCTTTATCATAATTCTTCAATATTACCAAATACCATTCTCTCAAGGATTTTGCAAGTGGTATAAAACTAGGATGAGAATAACCTCCAAATGTTTCTAATAACTTTATGTGTATGAAAGAAATTTCATATAACTCTATCACTTTCTCTGCAAGCAATCTTTTATTTGAAGAACGATCATACTTCTCATACAAAGACAATATCATATTATTCAAATTTTGTTCATTTTTCCATGTGTTTGATGGATGTGCATAAATATTTTTTTTCTCCTTATCAAATAAATCAAATAGCTGCTTAGGCTCATTTGATTGAACATGATTTATACATTGCTTGATAACTGAATCCACGTGAGCTATAATTTGCCATGTATAATCCTCATCAATATCTATTGCTCCATCTATTATCTTAGAAAGAGACCCAGATATTTCAATCCTTCTTTTAGTAAAAGCTGTATCGACTTCCAGATAAGGAGACAATACCGTTATCAAAGAATCTTGTTCTCCCTTCGTTAGTGAGCCATTTGGAATTTCAATACTTTCTTCCGTCATATTGGAATCTGTTTTTTCTTCTTGTTTAACAGATCGCCCATTGCAAGCCATCAAACAAAAACTTAATAGAATCATTAAATACTTCATCTTCTTATTCCTCCCTACTAATATTCAGACTTCAAGTAATCCTAATCTTTCTAACTTCATTGATAGTACCTTTTTTGAACAGGGACTATAAAAACGTTATCTATCAAAAAAAGTACTCACTCTGGAAATTTCAATCATATAACTCATTCTCTTTTTAATTTTACTCCAAGTTAGTCAATTGACTTATTTTTCATTATAAACTTCTTATAAAACCTTTCCATCACATCTATAAACTCTTTTGGCAATCTCTTAAGCACTTCTTTCTTTATTTCCTCTGGAACTTCTTTGTAATAGGCTTCTGCAATACTTCCAGTAATAGCACCCATTGTATCAGCATCTCCCCCTAAAGAAATAGCCAAACGAATAGCATGTTCAAAATCCTTACTTTCCAAAAAAGCGATGATGGATTCAGGAACAGAACCTTGACAGGTGACATCGAATTGATAAGCAATTCGTATTTTATCACAGGTTCGATTAAGATTATAGCCAAAAGTAGATTCAATATATTCCTTAATTTCCAGCTTTGATTTACCTGTACGTGCCAGATAGATACATGCTGCTGTAGCCTGCGCTCCTTTAATTCCCTCAGGGTGGTTATGGGTAACTTCTGCGCTTTCTTTAGCCTTTTTCAAAGTTTCTTCCAATGTTTCAAACGCCCATCCAACAGGACTAACACGCATTGCAGAACCATTTCCAAAACTATTATAAGGTTCTGGAATATCTTGTTGTAACCAATTATAAAAAGAACCTCCATATCCTGCATTTGGATAACGATTACCATAGTCTAACATAATATCAGACAGGATATTGTTAGTCAATAACCAATTAGCATTGGCAACAGTCATTACAGTATCATCTGTAAATCTGGAATATTTCTTGAATAGAGGGAAGTCTATTGATTTTATAGGGTTAAACTCATAAATTGAACCTATTATATCCCCAGCAATCGCTCCTATAAGAATATTACAGTTTATATTTATCCTTTGCGTTTTTGCCCAATAGTCTAATGTATTGTTATCAATTTTGTCAGAATCTGGCTTGATCTCACTCATGATAGCATGGTATAGTTTGGTTGAGCATTGATTATTTCCCACTTGATTGAGAGAATTTAGCATACGGGTAATCCTTAATTGATTGTGATATGGCAATTCGTAAAGTCGTCCTGTAATCTGACATTGAATCTGTCTTTTGTTACAATGGAATCCAACATAATTCAAATATAATTGACAGGTTCTACAATAGTTTGACTTAGCCAAATCGTCTTGCTGCAATTGTTCTTTAAAGTGATCATCAATGGTCGGTGCTTCTGGGTGAAACTGGCTTTTGTCGATAGTAGGTAGAATCCATTGTATAAAATCGTGATAATATTCTATCTGTTCATGATTAAATTGTAAAATATCTTTGTGATAGCGATTTTTATTATCTGGTAGTTCATTTCTAAAAAAGCGGATCAAATCAACCTGTTCTTTGGGAACAATCTGTTTTTCTTCTATTGGAGTAATATTGTTTATTCCAAATTCCTTATTTTTTTTATTTCCAAATAAATGTTTGAATCTATTTAGCATAATCATTAATATATATATTGGGTAATCTCTTTAATCACATTCCCAGCCATTATCCCACCAGACGGATAACCATTTTTAGGATTAGATATAATGACCAAGCAAGTATATATAGAATTATCAATGGAAAAGTAACCACAGAAAGATACTTCTTGCTCTTTACTTGTAATTATGGTACTTGTTTTACCTGCAATCTCCATATAATCAGAATCAACATTCTTTCCTGTACCTTCTTCGACACAGAATCTCATCATATTCTGAATATCTGGAATAACATTCTCATAACCCTTTATTCTATTATTGGCAATATCTCCATATAAGTGAATTAGGTCTACAGGGGAAATCATAGTTTCATATCCAATAGTAAGCCAGGGTAAAGAGGTAGTACTCCAATTAGTTGTATCAATCTTAAATCCCAGGTCAATCATGGAAGAAACAAATTTCATTTGCTGATCCTCATATCCTTTCAATATCAATTTAGCCATACCAATATTAGAACCATATCCAAATACCTGTCTAGCTGTCAATACTCCATATCCACCATTATTATAATTGTGATCCGTCATTCTTGCACCTTTGTAGATATAAGCACCGTTTCCAACATCTACAGTGTCAGAGGGAATAAGTACTTTGTCCTTTAAAGCAATCATCATAGGAAAAGGATAAATCAATCCACCAATATATCTAGGTTGATTAAACACATTGGTATCTCCATCTTTATATGTATCACCAGATAAGACAAGGGAACTTTGTGTTATAATTTCCCCTGTCTGATTGATAATCATTATTAACCCAGAATCTGCCTGTACTTCTATCAGTTCATTTAATAGAGCTTCTTGAGATACAGCTTGAAAGTCATGATGTCTTATACAAGAAATACAAATCCAAATAATTATTACATAAAATAAGTATTTTCTCATACTATATATTAAATTATTCATTTTGTAACTCTAATCCTAAAATAGAAGCAATTATATTTAAAAAGAACATTGCAATTTTTTTACTCGCTTCTGGAAATAAACTAGGGATTATAACCACAATGAGGAAGAAAACCCAAATAAATTTAATTGCTTTCCAATTTACAACACTTTTGCTTTTTCCTGTTTTAGAATTATATACTATCATAATATTCTACAATTTGAAATCTATGTATTATTTTTTTGTATTAGTTATTATATATGTAACTCCATTGATAAAAAATATTACATCGTCATTGTATTTCCCATTTTCATCAGTATAATTATATGCTTTCAGCCATATTTCTTTATTAGATGTGTGTATTAGAGCGAAATCATCACAGTCTATTATTTCTTTTATTCTAAAATGGTAATTCTTTTTTTTCAAAGTCATTTTTATTTCGTGTTGATTAGCTGATATTGTAATATCAGTATCATACAAGACATAGCTATTTTTACTTTCTATGAAATAACAATAACTGAAATTTTCATCGCCCCATTCATTGGGATCTATAGGTTCAATCCCTGCTCCACTACCTGTGTATTGTGCATATCCGTTTATGGATTGTACAATAAAGAAAAATAATAAAATCAATTGTTTCATAATTTAATATTTAATAATTACTATCATCCCAAAAATTAAATCCTCTTCCAAATCCATTACCATATAGTATATTGAGAGTTCCTACTAAACCATTTTTTTGTATAGCTTTATCCATATCTTTATCACATAAGATAGTACATTTGTGTCTACCCTTATCATTAATTTCTGTGTAATCAAGAATATTTGTTTCACTGACAATAACCTCTCCTTGATAGGAAGAGTATAAACCATATCCTTCATTACTTCTTGAATATTTGTCTATCATTATCTTTATCATATAATTAGAAGGATGTTCACCCTTCGCATAGAGATATATGTTTAGTCCAACTTTATTATACTCTGTTTGTACACTGAAATATGAAAAATGTCGTTCCCAATCTCCCCAAAGTCCATTTTTTAAAAGGCAAGTTTGATATAGTGGATAAACACGATCATGTTGAGTAAGTCCAAAAGTGCTTTTTAATGAAGAACACGACATACTAATTGCAATTAGAATAATAAAGAATGTATAATTTATAAGTTTCATATGTAAAATAGAACTATCCCTGTTTCCCTACGGTAAGCATTAAAATAGAACTGAAAATGCAGGAACAGGCAACAAGCGTTGCGCATTTTCTTTTAATAGTATTTGTTGTTGATTTTCAAGTAAATAATATTACTATTGTAATTTAGGATTATTGGTAAATAGAACTTGAACACCTTGAAAAGTCATTGCAACTACCTTTTTAAATTCTGGATCACCAAAAAAGGTTACATGTTGGTTCGCTTCATTAATAGCTTCATAGATTATGAATCTTTCTCCTTCTTTCAAGACTGTTCGTGTGTCAGTTATATTATATCGATCTGTTTGTCCTAAAAATGTACATTCAATATAATATTCTTCGTATAGAGAGTTATCACATACAAGTATAATAGCACTTTCGTTATTAAATAATTTGAATGTTGATAATGGTGCTCCTTCTTCTCCTTTATAGATATATCTAAATAACTGACCTTTTCCTCTAGTTAATTTTTGGAGAGTTGATGATTGTGCAATAATATTATTTGAACCACAAAAATCATTCTGAGACTTTAGAGGTGTGCAAACTGTTGATAATAAAATGGATATTGAACCTATTAAATATCCTTTACATCTACTTGACATAATAAAAATGTTTTATATTCCTGTTTCCCTACGGAATGTGAAATAATAAAAAAGGTGTGGGAACACTATTTACTTTATCCTATTATCAGGCTCTCGCATTGCCTTTGGAATGGATAAAGCAACAGCAACCCACACCAATAGGATATAGTTTCCCCTTCACAGGTAAATATATATCAAATGATGCGGGTGCTATTGCTATCATCTTCATTCCAATTATACAAATTTGCGAGATTTGATAATAGAAGATAATATCAATAACACCTTTCGTGAATTATGTCCTTCCCTAGAGGCTCAACACTATGAGTATAAGGAATTGGTACAAAGTTACGAAAAGCGTTTATATTGTCAATAATATATCTCCATCTAAAACGAGAGAGAATCGTAAGTTTCTAATATTTCTTCCTGTCTTAGTCCTAGATACCTTTTAGTGATTGACACACTGGAATGATTAAATAACTCCATCAATTTAACTAATGCCAATTCTGCATTCTCTGAATTTTGATTATAAACCTGTCTTCCAAATGTCTTTCTAAGAGAATGACAACTGAAATTCTTTACTTTCACCTTGTATCTGGCTTTAATCTCTTTCAACAGTACATTTATCCGCTGTATAGAGAAGGTTGTTCCTTTCTGACTTACCAGAATAGGGGACTTGACACTAACAGGCTGTATCTGTTTGTAACATTCTGCAATGTGTTTCTTCAGTTGAGGGTTAATACGAATGGTTCTCATCTTACCTGTTTTCTTCTCTAATATGGTAAACTCATCCACATAAAGGATCGTATCCCAGCGTAATGATAAAATATCAGAGATTCTTAATCCCCAGAAACAACCAACGGCAATAAGTAAAGACATCTTATAATTTCCATCTTTACTCAATCGCCTAACCAGATTTGTCATTTCATCCCATTGCATATAATCCGCTGTAGTCGTACTATATTTTAAACTCATAATATTCAGTTTTAATTGATTATGTATAAAAGTGATTGTTTTCTGCCATCTGAAAAAATGGCTAAAACGTAACTGGCTGATAATAAGAGAAACATTCACTTCTAGCATTAGTGAATGTTTCTAATTCAGATTATTTCCCCAATTTGTTTTTTACTTCAAAGAAGAAAAACACAATTAAGAATAATAGCATGTAAAGAGCAATCAATCCTAAAAATAATTCTGGATAGACAAACATAAAGATCAAGAAGGTAATAAATAAAATAGCTTTCATAATACCCTCCCTTCATCCAAATAAGAATAATATCCGCTATCTGTCACTATTATATGATCCAGTAAAGTAATATTAAATAGTTTGGCTGCTTTTCTAAGATTCGTAGTCACTAAATCATCCTGTGCACTAGGTTTTAAACTTCCACTAGGGTGATTATGTGCTAAAATTATACTGGAAGCATTTCCTAATATCGCTGCTTGCATAATTATTCGTATATCAGCAGATGTTTCATTTGTTCCACCTTCTGAAATATGAGCAACACCCAAAAGTTTACCAGCATTATTCAGTAGGATTAGTTTTAAACATTCCTTATACTGGATTATGTCCTTATCATATACATAATCTATTAAAAGTTTATATACATCTGCTGCTTGTACTATAACAGGTCTTTCTGAACTCTTAACCTTTGTATTGTACGTTAATTTAACATCACATACTTTCAATATCCCTTCCATACGTTTGTTGTTTAATAAGTTGTTTGATTGTTAATTATGAATTTTGGGAAGTGAAAGGAATATCTCCAGATAAAGGATTGAATCCAATTTCTGTTCTAACTGGTTGTAAATTCGTTCTGTTAAATATATTCTATTCCAGCCAAATACAGGTTACACCCGTTTGAACTCTGAATCCCGTCTGAATTATCCAGTAGGAAAACAAGCAAAATATTCACTTTCACTTCAACTACCGTATGGGGACTTTAGAAGTAGTGAAGTCATGTGTGTATAGCATACATATATTATTATGTAAGACTTATTTCCAGCCAACAACATCTAAGAAGAAAAAGACTTCCTTCTCTTATGGGGAGGGGGGATAAATTAAGATGGTATATTTTAAATGTATATATGTCTAAAGACTTATTTTTCAATTAGTGACAGTTTATTTTGTTAGCTCTCTATATTTCAGTATCTTTGTGTATATCAATAAAATAGATACCGGTTTTACCTTTTATCATTATCCAGATTACTTATTTTTCCAAAATCAGAGGACAGTGTTTGGTTTTAATGTGAAAACTTGAATTGTCCTTCTCTAAATCCAATTTCTAAAATATGGTATTATACACACCTACCAACCGAATTTTCAGTAATAGATTAGAATGTAAGAAAGTATTGAGAATAAACAATCCTCAATACGCAAAATTGATAGAACTGAACATTCTGATTCCAATTAATAAAGATAATACTAACCTAAATCAAAAATAAATGCCGGTTTACTTTTTGCATGTGGTCGGGTTATTTTTTGCACCACCTTGTTTATTACTTAATTATAAATTACTTAATAATGGTTTGCACCTCTTTCCAGAGGTCAAACAGGAAATCTCGCAGATTACCTATTTACTTTCTAAAATGGTCACACCTAATGAATTATCGCATAATCTCCAAAGACTTACTATTGAAACTAACAAATAAGGAAGCATATACTTTTTGTTGTATATTACTGAATACAGATAGAGAAACTTACATTTCCCATATAAAGGAAGAAACATTAGCTGAAATGACTGGATATTCAAAAAGGACAATATCCACTTATATTCAGGAATTTAAGTCAATTGGCTTACTCACAATCAGAACTGAACAGATAAAAGGAGAAAAAGGTATATTTAATCGGAATACTTACCATGTAGTAAAACCGACAATAAACTTTTTTCGAATTGAGTATGATTTTCTGTTAGAAGAAATACCATCTGACATAAAGGGTTATCTTCTTCTATTGAAGTGCATTGGCTATAATGGCAGTAATTCTGTTCTATACAGCTTAGATGTTATAGGCAAAAAGAAACTTCTTTCAATCGGCTTATCCACTATCAAGAAACTAAATGCGAAGGCTATCACCTTAGATGTTATTAGCAAAGAAAGTACTGGATATAAAATTACTGACCGTTTTATCTATGAGGATATGAAGAAGGAAGAAATACCTTCTGACAGTCAATATTTAGAATACTATGAGCAGATAGCGGATTTTTGTAAAAAACGGCAAATAATCCCACCTAAGTATAATAAGTATCTAATGTATGTCATTTTCAATAATTGTCCCGAACCATCCTTTTTCATTAGTAAAATGGATAACCGAATGTTTACTGAAAAACGGATTCATAGTCTGGAATACTTTATTAGGATACTGAATTTTCGTTATCCAGTATCTCCAAATAAAGAAGAAACAACAATTATATTATAAATCAATATTCATTTTGCCATGAATAACTATTATATCTCTAAATGGGTACTTTCAAAAATGAAGGTATCCATTTTTTTATGTGGTTACAAGTAAAGTGAGAAATCATACTTTATGTATGCTTCACCTTTATTTGTTCCAGTCATGGGATTTTTCTGGAAGTTTTTCCTTTTATATACCCAGCTTCGGATTTTATCCCAACTTTGAAATAAACGTCGTTAGAATGTATTCTACTGCATTTATTGAGTGACTAACAACCCACAATAGAACTAGTAACTACTATAATACTCATATTTGTAGAATATTTCTCTGACAGCTTTTAAAGAAAAAGTAGTAGTAGAATAGGTACTATTAGTATTGTTAGTACCTATTTCTTTAGTACATGTAGTTAATATATATGAAATATTTTTCGAAATAAATTGCAATTATTACATTTGCCCTCGCATTAATTAAGGCACTCCCTTTATTTGGTGATATTGCCAATGTTTTAATTTTTTTTAAAATGATTACAATTATTAATGCACAGAGTTTTATCCAAATTGTTAAAAGTTCAAGAAAAGAACAAGTAGCTAACTTCGGAACTTGGTTTCCTGCATCTGCTGACGGGGCAAGCCTGAAAGCTGCAATAGATAGCAAAGTTGCGATGTTAGAATCTCAATTGAAGAACCTTAAACAGTTTAAAGACAGTATAACTGCTGAACAACTTGACGAGGAACTTAATCGAGAGAGAGCTACTAAGTTACTTTCTACTTTATCCAAAGAGCAATTAAAGGCTTATTTGGACAAAATGGATTAAACTTTAAAGGCTATTACCTCGGTAATAGCCTTTTTTATTATTAGTAATTATGAATGTAATAGAGTATATAGAAGAAAAGCACCAGCTAGTACTTAGCAAAGAAGTACAGGACTATATTAATGACCTAAAAGAGGTTGAGGGTTATATATTACCTTATATGTATGAGGATCTAGCAATACTTAAAGGCTGTGGTAAATGTATGGTCTTTACTAGTATTGAGTACCCTAATACTTGTGACTGGGTAGAACTTAATTTTGGATTTGTTAACATATATACTCACCATTTCTTTTCCAGATACAGAAAAAGAAGACCATTTTATAATCACCTTAATGTTAGATGTAACCCTATGGATAAACTATTAAGTGTTATTCATGTTCTATGGAATCTAAAAGCATATTTAACTATCCCAGGAGAAGATGTTGTAGGCTTTCTTAATACTGAAAATCAGGCATTCTATTTATGTGAAGATGGTATAATACCAGTTACTTTCCTTAGTCCTACTATTATTAGATGTAATACTTTTATTTCTTCGGATTTACTTTCAAAAGAGCAAGGTCAATTCTGGTACAATGCGTATAAAGACCTTTCTAATCAGAACAAATAAGTAACAAATACTAGCAGAAGTAATCACTTTATACCCACTTCTCTGTTTAGAGAAGTGGGTTGTAATACATGTAATATACTGATATATAGTATTATATAATTACAAGTATGTGTAAGCGTTAAATTAATAAAGAACAGTTATCGAACGATTGTTTATTTAAAACGTATATGATGTTTACACTTTCCCCTTCACGAACTTATGGCCGATCCAGTAAGTTGCCCGTTCAGCTTTGAACTTCAGTATGCAATATTCCGGGTCTTCCACACCTTTGGGGAAATGCTCATAAAACCAGTCTACCCATAATGCTTTCTTCTCCGCAGCGTCTTCGACTACTTCGATGGTGCCTGTCAGCGTCACACTGTCGCCTTCCTTGAAGAAAGCGACGCCTGCTTTCGGGTTTTCGATAAAATTCTTTGTCTTTTCAGAACTCGTTCCCGTTGAGAACCAGATCGTATCGATCCCGTCTGTCTTGATCTTCGAAATGACTATGGGACGGGGATAACCCTGTTCGTCGATGGAGGCTAATGTTGTTACCTCGCAGTTATTCAGCAATTCGATTGCCTCTTGTTTGATCTTTTCCATAAAACTATTTTTTTGTTTCGGAGGCAAACATAAGGGAAACTTCGCGGTTGCTGTTGTAAAAAATCGACTTTCTTCTATTATATATAGGTAAGCGGATCGTCTTCCGGTATCGGTAAAGACATGAATGCGGATGGATTGCTTCCAGATAATCTTCTGAACTCTTTGATAAAATGAGATTGGTCGTAGTAGCCACAGTCGATGGCTAACTGCTGCATGTCTGTATCTTTTATGCCCCTTAAAACTCGGGTTGCGTTCCTGAATTTGGTGATCCTGCTGAATTCTTTCGGTGTATAACCGGTGACGTGTTTGAATTTGCGCTCGAAATGACGTTGGCCGAGATATAATTTATCGGTCAGTTGACGGATGGGGAGCATCCCGTTCGACCGGATGATCAGATCGGTTGCCTGCAACATCTGCCGGTCTATGGGAATGATAGCGGACAAGTGGGAAAGGAGGAACCTTTCTATGATTTGTATGCGTTCCTGCAAAGATTCTCTTTCGCATAACATTTCTGCAAAACTATTGTCGAAAAGCATATCCAATTCGGAAGCATCGATTCGCATGTCGGTAAATTCTCCCAAAGGAACCTTTGTGAATGCCGCCAGTCCGCAAGGAGAGAAGCGTACACCCATCATATGAAGGTTGGTCGAACGTGTGACCAGTTCGGAATAAACCCGCATGGGACCGACGAAATAAAAACGGTAAGGCTGCATCAGCATTTCACCGTTCAGAGGTTGCGACGGTTCCTGGATGGAAAAGATGAAATCCGCACATCCGTCAGGCAATATCTTATAACGCATGTCGTATTCAGTCTCGCCTTTCACCTCCCAATATTTGTCGATATAGGGAGCCAGTGACGGGCATGGAGGATATTCCTGGTACATAATGGCGTATTACACAGTTTGATTGGATTCGTAGAGGTTCACTCTTTTTTCCAGCGTTTCAGTTGAGGAAAATAATACTGCATGCCGGCAAGCGCTTCTTCTTTTGTGTAGCTTTCGCCGTTGTCGTGTTTGAAAGAATCTGAATACTGAAGACAGATTTGGATCATTTCATCCATCGTTACATCCTGTACAAATTTCCCGTCTTTAAAACAGAACGCGCAATACTCTTTGTTTTTACTCCCGTCCTGGTTTGTTCCATAATCCGTATCGGATATCAGCGGCATACCGCAACTTTGACAATAAATAGGTTCCATACTCTTAAATTTATTTATAAGCCTCTTATTTTAGAACAAATATAGAATTATTTTTCAGATTAAAAACAATACCTTTGAAGACTTAAATTTTAATAGACCATGGTAAATAGACGAAATTTTCTAAAAAGTGCCTCTGTCCTGACTTTAGGGGGGCTGGTAGCCGGAAAGGCAGAATCATTACATGCAGCCACTCCCGTCGTATCGGAAACGACTGCTGCCAAAAGTATCGGTTTACAGATTTATTCTTTGGGAGGTGAACTGATGAAGGACGTTCCCGGTGGAATGAAGAACCTTAAAAAGATGGGTTATTCCACTCTTGAACTGGCGGGTTACAATAACGGCAAGATCAATGGTGTCGATATGATGGAATTCAAGAAGATGGCAGAAGATGCCGGATTGAAGATCACCAGTTCTCACGTGAATCCTCCGACAGGCGAGTACACGCCGGATACCCGCAATATGATTATGGAATATTGGAAAAAGACGGCAGACGATCATGCCAAGTTAGGTGTGAAATATCTGGTTCAGCCCGGACAACCCCGTACCCGCAGTGTGGAAGAGGTAGGCTATGTTTGCGATGTTTTCAACGAAGCCGGAAAAATTGTAAAAGCGGCAGGTATTCCTTTTGGCTACCATAACCATGACTTTGAGTTTGCCAAAGTACTTCCCGGAGGTAAAGAAGCTATATTCGGCCGCCATAACAAAGGCGAAAAAATCTATGATCTTTTCCTGAAAGATACGGATCCTGATCTGGTATTCTTTGAAATGGATGTATATTGGACGGTGATCGGGCAGAATGATCCGGTGGAATACATGAAGAAATATCCGAATCGTATTAAACTGTTGCATATCAAAGATCGTGCAATCCTTGGACAATCTGGCTTTATGAACTTTGAGATGATCTTCAAACAGGCCTATCAGATCGGTGTAAAGGAATATTATGTAGAACTGGAAGGTATGCCGGATGGCCGTACCCAGTTTGACGGGATAAAAGGTTGTGCCGATTATCTTTTGAAAGCCAAGTTTGTAAAATAAGTAAAGTATAATATATAAAGGTACGTGTGAAAGCCGGTCTAGGAATAGACCGGCTTTTTTAGTGTGGTGTGGAAAAAATCCACACTTCCACATCGATTCCACACCACAGTTGTGAGATGTACGGAAATACAAGATGTGATATAAAATGTTTTTATCTGTTGATAGTTAGTGTATTAGATAGGTGTATTTCGACTTTATATTCTTTTGGCACGTCATTTGCATAAATAAAGGTGTTGGGGAATAAGTGAGTTCCCCTCTATGAATATGATGATGAAGTTTAGAATTTAGAATAAGTGTAAGTATCTATCTCCCGATATTGTTTTCTAATATGTATTAGATTAGCAAAAACTTATCGATTGATAAAGGCCGTTCCGCCTGAGAAGGTAGAACGGCTTCATTTTTTTATAACTGTAGGGAGTTGGACAGCTTTTCCAACCAGTCGGGAAGGGTATCCAGATGATGGATACGATCGTCGATATAGGCAGGGGCAAATAAATTGATCTGCAGATCCTTGCATTTTTCCTGTAAACTGTCTTCCACCGGGTAATAACTGGCTAATACGGCCAGCGAGATATCTCCGCCATAGGTTTCACGTACCGCATCTACCTTATATATATCGTTCTGCGTTACATTTCCTGATTTACATTCGATGAATATTAGTTTCTGTTGGTTGTTCAACAAGACATCCACTTCGTTTTTTGTCCTGGAACTGTTGTTTTCTGTCCTGAATAGAACGCTCTGCCATACCTCGGGACGGTTGGGATGTCTCTGGCTCCATGTCCTGACTTTATGGGCAACGAGTGTTTCCCACCAGCGTCCTTTGAAAAATAACATACCTGCGTTGGGAGTCGTTAACCTGAGCAATACATGGTTTTGCTGTGCAATGAGGAAAGTATCCTGTCTTTGCTTGAAGCGCAACCCGCTCTTGAAAACCCGTGATGACGGTAAGCGGGATAGTTCCTTATTGCAGAATATATTGAAGAACTTCTGGATCATGGTATGTTCTTTCGGGTATTGTTCGATAAACTGCTTGATGGAGACGGAAGCCTGTATGTCGGCATCGCTCAATTGTTTGGCGTCCTGGTATTCTGTCAGGATATTTCCGCTCAGGCCCAATATCTCTTTATTATCCAACTGGCTTTGCATCGGATGCTTTTCAAAGTTTTCCAACCGGATCAGGTCGCCCAGTTGAGTCAGGTAGAAGGCCGGGGCGTTATATTCTTTGGCTATTGTAAATGCGGCGAATGCCATCAGCTTGGTTCCTTCCGAAAGATTATAGGCAAACTCGTCGGTAGGGTAGGCCTGGTGTATCTTGCGGCACACGTTGCGAACGTTTTCTCCGTCGTACGGTTCGGTCCGGTATAAGGTCCGGCGGATACTGGCGGGGAGTAGCGGAAATAAAGGGGCAGCTACATCTTTTGTCTCGTTTGTGCAAAGAAGATGCACATGGTCGGGTGCAAACTCTTTGATCCCGTGATAAACAGAGGTGATATCTTTGCCAAGTAATATGATCTGATGTTTCATGTTTTATATCATATATTAATTAAGGTTCTAAATGTAGTATTAATTTCGATATAATTCATATCTTCGCTCCCTAATCAATCGCTGTATATATAGCAAATGGAAATTTTTATTATTGTCGGCCTTATTTTGTTGAATGGTATTTTGTCGATGTCTGAGATCGCTTTAGTGTCTGCCCGTAAGGCCCGGTTGGAACTAGAGGCAAAAAGAGGTAATAAATCTGCGCAAACAGCCCTGAAGTTGGCTGGTGAGCCCGATCGTTTCTTATCTACTATCCAGATCGGTATCACGCTGATCGGAATCCTGACCGGTTTGTATTCAGGAGAGGCTTTCGCCTATAATCTGTCAGAAGTGGTACGTCATGTTCCCGTACTTGAGCCTTATGCGCTAGGATTGTCAAAGACTGTAATCGTTATAATCGTTACTTATCTTACTTTGATCATGGGTGAGCTTGTGCCGAAACGTATCGGCATGGGATATGCCGAACGGGTTTCGATGCTGGTTGCCAGACCCATGTTTCTGCTATCAAAGCTGGCTTTACCCTTTGTATGGTTATTGTCTAAAAGTACTTCCTTTGTTATTAAAATTACCGGAATTAAAGCAAATGAAGAAAATAAAGTAACGGAAGAAGAGATCAAGGCGATCGTCAAAGAAGGCTTTGACGGAGGTGAAGTGCAGGAAGTTGAACAGGACATTGTGGAACGTGTGTTCAACCTGGGAGACCGTAATGTCGGTTCGATTATGACACACCGGAGTGACTTGGTTTGGCTGGATGTAACGGATAGTATTGAAAAGATCCGTGAAAAGGTACAGGAAAACCTGTTTAATATATATCCGGTAGCTTCCGAAAAATTCGATAATATCAAAGGTGTCGTTTACCTGAAAGATCTGTTCGGACGGATCGATGAACCTGATTTCTCGCTGGAACAGGTAATACGTCCGGCTCAGTATCTGCCGGAAAACCAAAGTGTTTATAATGCGTTGGAGCAGTTCAAACAGGCACGTGTTAAATATGGTATCGTGACGGATGAGTTCGGAGGTATCCAAGGTATCGTTACTTTGAAAGATATCATGGAAGGTTTGATCGGCCAGGTTCCGGAATTGGGAGAAGAGGCTGAGATTACTCAGCGTGCCGATGGTTCCTGGTTGGTGGACGGACAGTATAACTTCTATGATTTTCTGGAGTATTTCGATATGGAAGATCTCTATGCCGAACATGATTATAATACGTTGAGCGGCTTGATCCTGGAAATATTGGAACGTGTCCCGAAGACCGGTGAGACACTTAATTGGTTAACTTTCGAATTTGAGATCGTGGATATGGATGGGGCACGTATCGACAAGGTGTTGGTGAAGAAGATAGATTGATATTCTTTGTACGAAGATTAAATAGTGGAAGGATTTCCCTGAAACTGTAAGCCATAATTCGAAAGAGGAATGTATCGTATCCTCTTTCTTAATAGTGACATTCACTGAGTAGATTTGAAAAGTCCCTTATTTTGTAATCAAAATAAGGGACTTTTGTATTCAAAGCATATATGTTTTAATGACGAAACATATATGCTTTGAAAAGCCTTCTGTATAGTTTCTCTCTTCTTACAGTTCTTTGATCTTATGAAGCACCTCCATTTTTCCGAAGAGGATCAGCTTGTCGTTGGATTCCAGCACCAGATCATCGGTTAGAGGGTCGACCACATAATATTCTGTTTGTTTCAATCCAATCAGGTTTCGTATTTCTTTGGCTCGTTCTACTCCGACCAAGCGGATACCGAAGTTCGTTTGGAAGTCGATCGTCCTTAAAGTCTGTCCGACCAAAGCACCCGGTGTCTTTATTTTGTACAGATGATGCGTCTCCGTCACCTGATACCAACGCTGGAACAGATCGCCCAGCAAGCTCTGGGAAGCATATGTGGCGGCATAATCCTGTTCCGGGCGAATGATTTCCGACACACCGATAGAACGGATCACCGTTTCATGGATGGGAGAGATGGAACGGACGATCAGCCTGCCGGCATCCAGGCTCTTTAATAAGGCGACTGTTTGTACCGAAGTACCGAAATTCTTCCCATAGGTCACAAAAATAGCATCCATCTCGCTTAGCGGAAGCGTGTTCAGTGCATCCCTGTCGGTCGTGTCGAGGCTGACAGAACCGGAAATGGTCTGCTTGACAGCCTCTACTTTATGCAGATTCAAATCGACACCGATCACTTCGTCGCCGATGCGGGTTAAATTTTCCGCGATGGCACGTCCCAGATTACCTAATCCTATAACCAGAAATTTCATAAGGCATTCTTATTACATTAATATATTTTCCTGAGGGTATGTATAATCCCTCTTTTTGTACTCTTTTATAAAGCTGACCATAAAAGTCAGTACCCCGATACGTCCGATCAACATCGTGCAGATGATGATCAGCTTTCCCGCCATGGAAAGCAGCGGACTAAAATTCAGGCTCGACCCTACCGTACTCAAGGCAGAAACAACTTCGAAGGTAAGTGTAAAGATCGGCGTCCCTTCTTCTGTGTAAGACAGCATCCAGACTGCAACCGAGGCGAAAATGAAATAAAGGACAATGGTCGCAAACGCCCGGCGGATTGTTGCGGGAGATATTTCCCGTTTACGTACTTCCACCTTCTCTTTTTCACGGGCAACGTTCAATGCCGTGACGATCGCCACGAAAACCGTCGTTACCTTCAACCCACCCCCGGTAGACATCGGTGCAGCACCGATAACCATCAGAATAAGCGTAAGCATCAAGGTTACCGGACGAAGTGTTCCCATATCGGCTACCGTAAATCCGGCTGTTCGCGGGGTGACTGCTCCCAGTAAAGAATCCGCCAGTTTCCCTTTGAGCGGAAGCCCTGCCAGCGTATTGTCCGTTTCAAAAATAAAATAGAGGATCATTCCGCCGATGATCAACGCCAGCGTACTTATCACTACGATATAAGTATGGATATTGATAATGCGGGGAGTATGGATATACCGTTTTTGCAGCCTGGTAGCGACCATGAACGTATTTACGATAAAATGCCTTAACAGTTTCAGATAGTTGAATACGATCGGGAAACCCAGTCCGCCGAAGATGATCAGCAGGGAAATCCAGACATGCAGATTGTAATTATGTACAACTAACGGATCGCACATATTACCGCTTAACGTAGAGATCCCGGCATTACAGAAAGCCGATACTGCATGAAAAATGGCAAAGAATATATCATCCTGTACCGTGGCACCCGGTAACGTGCCTCTTATATCCATATAAATGAAATAAGCCCCGATCCCTTCGATGAAGAAAGTAACAAACAGGATATTCAGGATCACCCGGAACAGTCCTCCGGTACGCTCTTCATTCAACATATCTTTCAGCATCAGTTTGCTGGTAAAAGAAGAATGCCCCATAAAAGACAGCGCAAAGAAACTGGTGAAAGTCATCACGCCGATCCCTCCGATCTGTATCAGGATCATAATGATTACATGCCCGATATGAGTGAAAGTGGTCGCTACATCCACCGTCGTAAGTCCTGTTACGCAAACCGAAGTCGTAGCCGTAAACAGGGCATCCACAAAATGGATCGGCCGGGTAGTGGCATTCGGCAACATCAATAATCCTGCGCCGATCAGGATTACGAAAATAAAACTGAGCAGGAACAGTAGCGATGGTTTGATACGGGTCTGCATCAGTGTGAATGTCTGCCGCGATAAATGGATAACACTCAGCAGCAATAGTAAAGTATATACGAACAACGGCTTCGAAAGGAAGTCGAGATAAGGCAATGACCGCTCGATGACGTCCCTGAAAAAGACCTTTGCCGATAGAACGGCAAACAGGAGAAAATAGATCCCGATATCCAAATACAGCAACTTCTCCTGTATAATCTCATTGAACCGGACTATATAGCGCAGCGTGATCCCGATAAAGAACCCCAGTAAAATATAGATACGGCTCAGGTATAAATGATGTATAGTTTCGCTGGTCTGCTGAAACCCGAACTGATAAACCAGAACAAACAGGGAGGCGATGGATGCCAGGAGTATGATACCTTCTGCCGCTATATTCAGCAGCCCTTTTGCGTTGGCCCAATACATCCGGCATGTGAACTGTATATGTTTTATGTCCATGATCAAGTAAAATCTGTAGCAAATGTATTAATAAAAGTATTCCGGGGTGGGAATAGTTTAGAAAGTTTTGATAAAGCATGTTAAAAAGAAAAATATCAACGTTTTACCATAATATTGTTTTGTTTACATTATGGGTGATAAATGTTATTGTATGAGGTAAGATAGTAAAATAGCAGATAAATAAGCTGTTATAAATATTGAAAAAATAGTTTTGTGTGTTTTGTATATTGGATAAATGATTATATTTGCAACTGATTAACGTAATATCATGGAAACACATATGGAAAACAAGAAAATGCTTTATTCGCACGTATCTGTCGATTGCGTGCTATTGGGAGTCAATGAAGACAAACTTTGCGTACTGCTGGTGGAACGGAAGATAGATAATAGTGATGAGAAACATTACAAATTACCCGGTAGTCTTATTTACGAGAATGAAGATCTGGATACGGCTGCTTATCGGGTATTTAATGAAGCCACCGGTTTGAAACGCGTTCCTTTGAAACAGTTCCGTAGCTTCGGGTCTCCGTCACGTACCAAAAATGCAGACGATATGCAGTGGCTGGAAAATGCCATGAAGCTGAAGATCGAACGGATCGTTACTGTAGCTTACCTGGCGTTAAGCAAGATCGGACGGAAATCGAATCCGACCAATAAATATAACTCGCTTGCCTGGTTCCCTGTCGATTCTCTTCCGGCTTTGCCTTTCGACCACAGGGAGATTATCGGAGCTGCCGTGGAAGAAATACGGGAATGGGTGGAGAAAGAACCGTCTATCATTTTCGATTACTTGCCGTTGAAGTTTACGGCTTACCAGTTGAGGCGTACTTATGAGATCATATATAATAAGGAAATGGACGTTCGTAACTTCCATAAGAAAATGAGTTCGCTGGAATATATAGTGCCGACCGACGAGGTTGAAACAGGAGTTGCCCATCGTGCCGCCCGCTATTATCGTTTCGATAAAGTGAAATATAATAAGATGCATTCAAAATTTAATAAGAATTAATCACGTAAGAATATGTATTTATTAGGTTGTGACATAGGTAGTTCTTCTGTCAAGGCATCTATAGTAGATGCCAATTCGGGACTGACGGTCGGTGCCGATTTTTATCCGAAGGAAGAAGCTCCTATTAAGGCTGTGAAACCCGGTTGGGCAGAACAGGAACCGGATGACTGGTGGAAATATCTGAAAGAGGCTATAAAAGGAGCCATTGCTAAAGCCGATATCCAGGGAACAGATATCAAAGCGATCGGTATCTCTTATCAGATGCACGGACTTGTACTGGTAGATAAGAAGATGGAAGTATTGCGTCCGTCCATTATATGGTGTGACAGTCGTGCCGTTCCTTATGGCGACCGGGCATTCAAGAATATAGGGGAGAAGAAGTGCTTGTCCCATCTGCTGAACTCTCCGGGAAACTTTACCGCAGCCAAACTGGCCTGGGTAAAAGAATTTGAACCCGAACTGTTCCGTTCCGTCCATAAGTTTATGTTGCCGGGTGACTTTATCGCCATGCGTATGACGGGAGATATCGTTACTACGGTTTCCGGTTTGTCGGAAGGCATCTTCTGGGACTTCAAGAACGAGACGGTATCTGAGGACTTGATGAACTTCTTCGGATTCAGCAACGATCTGATACCGGCAATCCGGCCGACATTCGGCTTGCAGGGCGAACTGCTGGGCTCTGTCGCAACGGAACTGGGCTTGAAGAAAGGTACTCCTGTTACCTACCGTGCGGGTGACCAACCCAATAATGCCTTATCGCTTAACGTACTGAATCCGGGAGAGATCGCAGCAACAGGAGGAACCTCCGGGGTGGTGTATGGCGTGAATGGAAAAGTAAACTTCGACACATTATCGAGAGTGAATACTTTTGCTCATGTGAACCATTCATCCGAGCAGACCCGTTTAGGCGTATTGCTATGTATCAACGGCGTCGGCATCCTGAACTCATGGGTGAAGAAAAACGTAGCGCCGGAAGGTATCAGCTATCCCGAACTGAATGATCTGGCTGCCGATATCCCTGTCGGCTCGGAAGGATTGTCTATCCTGCCGTTTGGTAACGGTGCCGAACGTATGTTACAGAACAAACAGATCGACTGCTCTATACACGGACTGAATTTTAATATTCATAGTAAAGCGCATATCGCTCGTGCCGCCCAGGAGGGAATCGTGTTCTCTTTCAAATACGGTATGGATATTATGAACGAAATGGGTATCGACATCGATGTGATCCGTGCCGGTAATGCCAATATGTTCCTGAGCCCGGTCTTCCGTGATACCTTGTCGGGTGTGACAGGAACGGTAATCGAACTGTTCGATACGAACGGAGCCGTCGGTGCTGCTAAGGGAGCCGGTATCGGTGCCGGAATCTATCAGTCGGCGGAAGAAGCATTCGCCTCTCTGAAGAAGATCGATGTGATCGAGCCTGACGGATTGAAAGCGGACAAATACTGCGCTGCATACAGTATCTGGAAAGAACGTCTGGATACATTAATGGCAAATAATAATATACCAATGTAATATAAATCATTAAAACAATTAATTTCATGGACTTTTATAAAGGTGAAAAAGAATTCTTTCCCGGAATAGGAAAGATTCAGTTTGAAGGAAGCGATTCTAAGAATCCGATGGCATTTCATTATTATGATGAAAATAAGGTGGTAATGGGTAAGACATTGAAAGACCATCTCCGTTTTGCTATGGCTTACTGGCATACACTTTGTGCCGAAGGTGGTGACCAGTTTGGCGGCGGGACAAAAACATTCCCCTGGAACACGGAGGCTGACCGTATCAGCCGTGCAAAATATAAAATGGATGCCGCTTTCGAATTTATGACCAAATGTAGCATTCCTTACTATTGCTTCCACGATGTGGATGTTGTAGACGAGGCTCCTACAATGGTTGAGTTTGAAAAAGACCTGCAGACAATGGTTGAACATGCCAAAGGTTTGCAGCAGGCAACAGGCAAGAAACTGTTATGGTCGACAGCCAACGTATTCGGTAACAAACGTTATATGAACGGTGCAGCTACCAATCCGTATTTCCCGGCTGTCGCTTGTGCCGGTACGCAAATCAAGAACGCTATCGACGCTTGTATCGCATTGGGCGGTGAGAATTATGTATTCTGGGGTGGTCGCGAAGGTTATATGAGCCTGCTGAACACCGATATGAAACGTGAAAAAGATCACCTGGCCATGATGCTTACCATGGCACGTGACTATGGTCGTAAGAATGGTTTCAAAGGAACTTTCCTGATCGAACCGAAACCGATGGAACCGACTAAACACCAGTATGATGTGGATTCTGAAACGGTGATCGGCTTCCTGCGTCATTATGGTCTGGATAAAGACTTCGCCCTGAACATCGAAGTGAACCATGCTACATTGGCGGGACATACATTCGAACATGAACTGCAGGCTGCTGTCGATGCTGGTATGTTATGCAGTATCGATGCTAACCGTGGTGACTATCAGAACGGTTGGGATACCGACCAGTTCCCGATGGATATCTACGAGCTGACCCAGGCATGGCTGGTTATCCTTCAGGGTGGCGGTCTGACTACCGGAGGAACGAACTTCGACGCGAAGACCCGTCGTAACTCGACCGACCTGGACGATATCTTCCTGGCTCATATCGGTGGTATGGATGTTTTTGCCCGTGCTTTGATAACGGCTGCTGCCATCCTTGAAAACTCCGATTACAAGAAAATGCGTACTGAGCGTTATGCCAGCTTCGACAACGGCGAAGGTAAAGCATTCGAAGACGGCAAGCTGACTTTGGAAGACTTGCGTACGATCGCTCTTCGTGACGGCGAACCGAAGCAGATCAGTGGCAAGCAGGAATTATATGAAATGATTCTCAATTTATATATATAAAATTAGTTACAAAGAGTAACTTTCTCTTCTCTTGGAGAAAGGCAGGAGGCGTGTGATAATTACGTGTTTCCAAATGATAGCACATCTCCGAACCTTTCTCCGGAGTGGAGAAGTTACTTTTTGTTTCTTAGTCTGATAGATATGAAAAACAACAATAGTTACATTTTTGGCCTTACCCTCGTTGCTACCCTTGGAGGGTTACTATTCGGATATGATACGGCTGTTATCTCCGGAACAGTAGAATCACTACGGAAATTTTTTATCGAACCTTACGGATTACCTCTCGATCAGGCTAATTCGCTGGAAGGATTTGTGGTCAGCAGTGCGCTGATCGGTTGCATCCTCGGAGCTTCTTTTGCCGGATGGGTGAGCCAGCGGTATGGTCGTAAGCCGACGTTGGTCGTTGCGGCTATCCTTTTCCTGCTCTCTGCGATCGGTTCCGCATGGCCGGAATTCGGCTTGGGACTACCCGGAAGCGGAGATCATACTTATATGTATTTGTTCGTTGCCTATAGAATATTGGGAGGAATAGGGGTCGGACTGGCTTCTATGGTTTCTCCTATGTATATTGCTGAAGTGGCGCCTGCCGACCGCCGTGGTAATCTGGTTTCCTGGAACCAGTTTGCTATCATCTTCGGTATGCTGGTGGTTTATTTCGTGAACTATACTATTGCTTTACAAGGAGATGCAGCGTGGCTGCATGCCACCGGCTGGCGTTGGATGTTTGCCTCTGAGACCATCCCGGCAGTCTTATTCCTTGTTTTCCTGATGTTCGTACCGGAAACTCCCCGTTATCTGGTCATGCGTGGTAAAACAGAAAAAGCCTTCTCTATTCTTAGTCGTTTGATGGATAAGGAAGAAGCATCGAAAGAATTGGTAGATATTAAAGAAAGTTTCAAGGAAAAAGCACCATCTATGCGTCCTTACTTCCAGTTTATGGGAACCTGGTTGGTTCTGTTTCTGATCTCTTACGGAGGATTGGAACTGGCTGGCAGTACGAGTGCGTTGGAGATCGCTTTGATTGGCAGCTTCTTTGTCTCTTTGATACTCCCGATCCGTTCGTTTGGCGTTCTGATCATTCTGGTGGGTGTGTTGTTGTCAGCATTCCAGCAGTTTGTCGGTATTAACGTAGTATTATATTATGCACCGGAGATATTCAAGACGATGGGGGCCGCTACCGATGCCGCTTTGTTGCAGCAGATCGTGGTAGGTGCCGTGAACCTGTCGTTTACCGTACTGGCTATCTTTACGGTCGATAAGTTCGGCCGCCGTCCGTTGATGATCATCGGAGCTTTGGTTATGGCTGTTTCGATGACTATACTGGGTACGACTTTCTATACCCATTCCGTCGGCATCGGTTCGCTGGTTTGCATGTTGGTTTATACGGCTGGTTTTGCCATGTCATGGGGACCGGTTTGCTGGGTATTGCTGGCTGAAATATTCCCGAACTCTATCCGTTCTACGGTGATGAGTATTGCCGTTGCGGCACAGTGGATTGCCAACTTCCTGGTATCATGGACTTTCCCGATGCTCGACAAGAATCAGTACCTGACTGAAACATTTAATCATGGTATGGCCTACTGGATATACGGTCTGATGGGTATCCTGGCTGCCGCCTTTATCTGGAAATTCGTCCCCGAAACCAAAGGAAAGACGTTGGAACAGATGGAACAATACTGGAAAAGATAATTCCCATATACTAGATTGGTTAGGAAGTAACCGGAAGTTCAAGGCAAATACAGCCTGAATTTTTGGTTACTTTTCTTTTTGGAGGAAAGTAACATTTCGTACATTTGCCGGCAGTAAACGATATTGAATATGCCTATTATAAAACGGATTCTGACCGGATGCAGGAATATCTTTCTGTTTCTTTTTATATCCAGCATCCTGGCGGTGGTGGCGTATAAGTTCATCCCTGTTTATTATACGCCGTTGATGCTGACGCGGTTGTACGATCAGTACAAGGGGGGGAAACCCTTCAAGCTGGAACATAAATGGGTCCCGTTGTCGCAGATAGCACAACCGTTGGTACAGGCGGTTGTCGCTTCGGAGGATAATTTGTTTCTCGATCATAACGGTTTTGATATTGAACAGATACAGAAAGCACGCGATGAAGCGGAAAAGGGAAAACGCGTACGCGGCGCCAGTACCATCTCCCAGCAGACAGCCAAGAATGTATTCCTTCTTCCTGCCAAAAGCTATATAAGGAAAGGGATCGAAGCCTACTTCACCCTCTTGATCGAGTGGATATGGGGGAAAGAAAGAATCATGGAGGTCTATCTGAACTCCATCGAGATGGGCGACGGTATTTATGGAGCAGAAGCGGTAGCCAAGGCCCATTTTAAGAAGCAGGCTTCCCGGTTAAATCGCGAGGAGGCTGCGTTGATCGCTGCATCTTTGCCGAATCCCAGGAAATTCAATTCCGGTAAACCTTCTCCCTATATGTTGAAACGACAGGGACAAATCCTTTCCCTGATGGGTAAGTTGTTGAAGATACAGATGGGTTACGGAGCCGGTGAGATCGATAATACGAACGGAAAAATAAAAAAAAGAAAGAAATGGAGAGCTTCACTTTTCACGACCTCGGACGCATTGATTATGCAGATGCGCTAAAGGTTCAGACAGATGCTTTTGAAACCTTGCTTCAGGCAAAGAAGGAGGGAGGCAGCGAAGAAAATAAGTTGTTCTTCTGCGAACATCAACCCGTGCTGACGATCGGAAAGAGCGGGAAAGATGCCAATCTCCTGATACCGGAACAACTGTTGCAGCAGCGTGGCGTCTCTTTCTACCATATCAACCGGGGAGGGGATATTACCTATCACGGCCCCGGGCAGATAACCGGTTACCCGGTCTTCGACCTGGAATATTGGCAGTTGGGACTCAAACAGTATATCCATCGGCTGGAAGAAGTCATTATCCGTTTCCTCGCCCTTTACGGGATACGCGGAGAACGTCTCGACGGTGCTACCGGCGTATGGATCGATCCGGATGTAAAAGGACGTGCCCGCAAGATCTGTGCGATCGGAGTAAAGAGCAGCCGGTTCGTTGCTATGCATGGTTTTGCTCTGAATATCAATACCGACCTGAGTTATTTTTCCCTGATTAACCCTTGTGGATTTACGGATAAAGGTGTAACCTCTCTGGAGAAAGAATTAGGGAAAAAGCAGGATTTCAAACAAGCTAAAACACAGCTTCATTCATTATTTTCAGAACTGTTCCCCTGATGGAGTACAAGATACATTTTGCCCCTTTGCAAGGCTATACGGATGCCGTGTACCGGGAAGTGCATGCACAGGTATTCGGAGGAGTCGAAGCCTACTATACCCCTTTTGTGCGGGTGGAGAAAGACGGTTTCCGGAACAAGGATCTCCGGGATATAACGTCCGGCAGGAATGTGGCTACTCCGGTCGTTCCCCAGTTGATAGCGGCCACGCCTGAGGAATTCCGGCGTCTGGTAACTTTATTTCTCGGACAAGGATACCAGCAGGCAGATATCAATATGGGGTGCCCTTTCCCGATGCAGGCACGTCTTCACCGGGGAGCAGGTATCCTGCCTCATACGGGAGATGCTGCCGCCCTGTTGCAGACAGTCCGTGAATTTCCGGAAATGAATTTCTCTGTCAAGCTCCGGTTAGGATGGGATTCACCGGACGAAGTCTTTGCTTTGCTTCCCTTTATCGATTCGTTGCCGCTTACACATGTGACTTTGCATCCTCGGATAGGGCGGCAACAGTACAAAGGGCATGTGGATATGGACAGCTTTACCCGTTTCTACGAAGCATGTGCACACCCGCTTTTCTATAACGGCGATCTGAACTGTCCGGCCGATATCGACCGGATCATTCGCTTGTATCCCCGGTTGAGCGGGGTGATGTTGGGACGCGGCTTATTGTCTTCCCCCTGGCTGGCGAAGGAATATATGGCAGGAAAGGAGCTGCCGGACACGGAAAAGAAAGCCGGACTGTTCCGTTTCCATACACTTTTATTTGAGAAATACAGCGCCATACTTGAAGGCGGAGAGCACCAGGTGCTTGCCAAAATGAAAACTCTTTGGGATTACCTCTTGCCGGACGCAGAAAAACGTTTGCGGAAGAAAATACTTAAAAGCAACCAGTTATCTACTTATCAGCAGGCGGTAAAGGAGTTGTTACAGCCGTAGTATCCGTCTTTGCCGGCGAGATAGTATCAGCCGGAGCAAGCGGCACGATCGGCAGCAGTCTTTTCCGTCGGCGGAAGAACTCGGAAATGTTACTGAAGTCTTTCCTGAACATGACACCTACCCCCTGGGTCGTTAAGGCCCGGTTCAGATACTTATACATATCATTGGCATGGTTGTAAGCCTTCAGGCGGATCTCTCCGCTTGGGGTCAGCTTATATTCCAGGTCGAATTCACCGACGAAGTCGTTCTTCCCCTGGTACGTATTATTCCTGTATCCAAAACTTCCGTTGAATAACAGACGGTTGTCGAGTAATTGGCTGGATAGCAACATTTCCACTTCCGTATCCTGTATGCCGTCATCGCTGGTGCGGATGTTCGTACCGATCTGCACCTTATCCGTCAAGCTGTTGAGTATGCTCGACAGTTGGGAGGAGATGGCGGAAGAAGCCACGGCGCTGAATTCGCTCGAACGGTAGGCATTCTGGCTGTATTCGGGAGTGTAGAATTTGTTCAGCACCAGGAGGTAGATAATCTGGCGTGTCATCATGTCTTCCGTATCGACCAACGCTTTCATCTGACGTTCTATTTCTTCGTTTGAACCGGGAAGTTCCAGGTCGAACGAGATAGCAGGGCTGCGTAACATGCCGTCGAGGTTAAGCACGCAGTTGACGGGTATGTTGGTTCGCGGACTTTCCAGTGCCAGGTTTTCATCCAGGTCGCGCAGGTTGGCAGTTACATTATAAATGGCATTTATTTGCATCGTGGCATTGAACGGGTCACCCCGGAAGTCGATGGAGCTGCCTTCGCGTATCTTAAAGTCCTTATGGATGATCTGTTGCAAGCTGAAATTGTAGTTGCCGCTGACAATTCCCATGTTTCCGTACATGCGTAAATCCGTTTTTGTCCCGTATTCTATTTGCATGCTTCCGCTACAGTTGCCGGTTATCTTATCTCCGGCAACCGGGTCCATGATCAGCTCGATCCGGGCATCGGGTGTGATGTCGAGCAGGAAATTCATGCGCATTTCGGCACCTTCTTCTTCGTTGGCGGCAGCCATTTTCAAAGAGTCGGGCGAGATTGTCCCGTTTGCGATGGATTCGTTCAACTGTTTCTTATCGACGAACGTGATAAAGTCGTAGTCGGCAGCCGTCGTATTGTTTATAAAGTCGAATGTGATGGCCGTCTTAGGATCGCTCCGCATATTGATGTCAAAGTTGATCAGCTTGTCATTTCCTTTGATCGACGCCGATCCGCTACCGAAGACTGTTCCGTAGATCAATGGGTTCTGCCTGCGTGTCGCATTAAACACCAACATATTGTTTGTCTTGACATTTACGTCGAAACTGACATCTTTGAAGTGATTGTGATAGACACTCATGTTGATGATACCCGGATTACCGAACTCGTCATGGACGGTCAGGTTCCGCATATTGATGGAACCGGCATCCAGATGGATGGAGTCGGAGAAGGTATAATATGTATTCGTATATTCGATACCCAGGCCGCCGTCCAGCACATACGCATCTCCCTCGACGGTCAACGACTTGAACGGACCGTGCAGGTGGACGTTTCCGAAGCCCCGTCCTTTCATATTCTTAGCCACCTTTTCCACAAAGGGGTGGAGGAATTCCAGATTGATATCGTTGGCTCCGAAGAATAAGGACAACCCGGCATTCTGTCCTACCGGGAAGATGTAACCGCTTACGTCGGTCCATGTCGTATCGTTCTTATAGATACTGCCGAGCATCAGGATACCCTTTTGCTCATCGTCCCATTCGCTGAAAAGGTTCAGCCTGCCCAGCGGTGTCTGGTTGAATGAGAAGTCTTTTATCTCCAGATCGGTGTTCAGCATACGACTGCCGTACAGGTCGCTTATATTAAATGTACCTGTCGCTTTCCCGGCAAACTGCAATACCGGGATATTCAGTATATCGAAAATGTATTTGAGCTCGACCTGTTTCAGGTCCATCAAAAGCGTATCCGACGGATTTTTGGAGATGTTTCCATCCAGCAGCAACGATTGTTTCTCATTGCCTACCAGGAATTTACGGATACCTATCTGCCCGTCGGAAATTACAATATTCGAAGGATGGATAGTCCATAGAGAATCGTTCAGCACCAGTTGGCTCTCCTTGACGGAAATATCGGTTCGCAGGGTAGAAGGCCTCTTTTCCTGTTCTTTTTCAGTGAAGAGGGCAGACGCCGACAGCTCGGCACGGAACACCTTTTCCTTATTGTTCGCCCAGCCGATCAGCGTATTGATCCGGTTGTCGCGGGCATCCGCTTTTAGGTCGAGGTAGTTACGAAGTCCTTTCTGGTTGTAGTTGGTTGCCCTCAGTTGCAGGTTGATATTATCCTGCGGGTTGTCGCAAGTCAGGTAACCGGATTCGAACAGGGAGTTTCCCAGTTTGAATTTAGGGAGGAAAGCCTCGATGCGGAATTTATTATACAAGTTATTGTAGTGTCCGGTGATGCGTGCCTGGTTGACCATCGTCACCGGCAGTTTGAGTGTTTCGGATATCTTTTCCGTATTCTCTACTGTCAGCAACAGCGAGAAATTGTTCTCTTCTACTTCTTTTTTCTTCTGCGTCGCATTGATCAGTGCCGGGATGTATCCTTTGAAAGTGTTCATAAAACTCGGTACGATCGTGGTAAAGGAGTATGCACCGGTAACCTCTCCGTTCAGGATATCGGACGAGATAGTCAGATGGCGGTCCAGTGAATGTCCGGATGCCGTTACCTGGAATTTTTTCAGGAAGAAGCTGCTTGGAGCCGTCAGGAACGAAAGGCTGTCTATTGTGATATTACCTTCCAGGTTATCGATATTATTCCCCGTAAAATCGGCATTCAGGGATAGCGAGATATCCGGCGATTCATATTTGTCGATCAGGTTGAGGCTGTCGGGACGAAAATGTTCCAGATTGGCGGTGAAGTTGAACATAGAGTTCTTCCCCTCGTGGCGGAACATACCCTGGGCATGCAACTTCCCGTTCGGGTCGTTCACCTGTACCATGCCGTCGAAGCTGTTCTTTTTGAAATTTCCGGACAGCTGGATATCCTCGTACTTGTATTTTTTGAACTCGAACTCGTTGATGTTCGCTTTAATATTTCCGAAGAAACTGCTGTTGTTGTAGCGTTTGGCATCCAGCGAGATGCTCAGGCGGGTGTTCCCGTAAGGGTTGCCATCGTTGAACAGTTCGTTCAGATGCAGGCCGGAGGTAGAAATATGTCCTTTCAGGTATGCTGCAACATTGTTTTCTTTGTCTGTACCGAATATCATGTCGGTCTGCACCGAACCGATCGCCGAAGAGAACTTTCCGAACGCCACCAGGTTATCGAAGAAGCCGGATATCTCTCCGGTAAAATTGATCGTACCCAACCTGACGACAGGATCGGGCAGCACGACCGGCTTCTTGTTGAAATTGTTTACCAGGCCCGCCAGTCCGTCGGTCGTGATATACATCTTGTTTACTTGTCCGAAGATATAGGCATCTTCCGGATGGCTGATCCCTTTCAGGTCCATTTTTCCGATAAACAGCATCTTGTCGCTGTAACGGATTGTCAGCCGTTGCAGGTTGATATTGTTGACGGAGCCGGACGCTTCTGCCGATAATTCGATGGTCTCGGTGAAGTTGCTGAAAGCCGGGACGAAAGGAGAGAGGTCTTTCAGACAGATTTGCGACGGGGAAATATTCAATTCCAACGGGGCATGGTTCAGCAGCTCGGAAGCGTTCTTCACTTCCTGCATGTCGATCTTTGCCCGGCTGATTTTCAAATCCGTTTCCGGTAGTTTTATTTCGAAATTGTTGATGAAAGCACTGTCGCGGTTGCTGATAACGTTCATCGACAGTTTATTCAGCGTAAGGCCGGAAGCCTCGTCGAAGCTCATCTTTTTGATGTTGGCGTTCAGGCTGTCCTTGTTGAAGGCCTTCATGGAAATCTTCGCACTCAGGTTTTTGATAGCCACATGTCTGGCGTTGAATTTTCCTGGCGTTTCGGCCTCGCTTTGCACGTCGTACCGGAAGTTTCCCCGGCGGATCAGGATCGAGTTGAAACGCAGGTCGATATTCGGATTCTTCTTGATCGTGTCCCTGCTGGCAAAAGCATCCAGCACGAACTGGAGATTGAGCGGACTTTCGGGTGTCTTCTTTTTGAGATTGACGGAAAAACCGAATAGCCGCACGGTAGTGAAAACGAATTTTCCTTTAAACAACGGAAGAACTTCAAAGCCCGCCGCCACATGATTGGCTTCGAATAATGTCTGACCTTCCTGATCTTCGAGGTATAAGTTGTCGAGGACCAAACGGTTGAACCATTCGATATTAACATTTCCTATCTTTACGGGCACACCGAGATGGCCGGATAATTCGGTCGATGCAATGTCGGAAACCTGATGTTGGATGTAGGGTATCTTCAACAAGATAAAGGGCATCGCATAGAATATCCAGAACAAAACAAGTAGGGTAATGATTATGTATTTGAGTCCTCTGATATCTTTACTATATTTTAAACGCAAATCTACAACAATATCGCGATAGAATTCATTAAATTTGCACAAAAAAACGAGAGAAGAGTATGAGTGTAACAATATTGGGGATAGAATCATCCTGTGATGATACTTCCTCTTCCGTAATACGCGACGGCGTGATGCTGTCGAATGTGATAGCCAGTCAGGCGGTTCACGAAGCATATGGTGGCGTGGTTCCCGAGCTGGCTTCGCGTGCCCACCAGCAGAATATCATCCCGGTGGTCGCAGAGGCTATCAAGCGTGCAGGCATCGATAAGTCGGAACTGAGCGCCGTTGCCTTCACACGCGGGCCGGGGTTGATGGGATCCCTACTGGTCGGAACCTCCTTTGCCAAAGGGTTTGCGGCTTCTTTGGACATCCCGATGATCGAGATCAACCATTTGCAGGCGCATGTACTGGCTCACTTTATCAAGGAAACGCCGGAAGACGATCATGCTCCCTCGTTCCCGTTCCTGTGTTTGCTGGTGTCGGGCGGTAACTCGCAGATCATCAAAGTAAATGCTTATAACGATATGGAGGTGATAGGGCAGACGATAGACGACGCAGCGGGCGAAGCCTTCGATAAATGTGCGAAGGTGATGGGACTGGGTTATCCGGGTGGTCCGGTGGTGAACCGCTTGGCCAACGAAGGAAATCCGAAAGCCTTTACTTTCAGCAAACCGCATATTCCGGGATACGATTATAGCTTTAGCGGGCTGAAGACTTCTTTTCTCTACACCTTGAGGGATAAACTACAGGAAGATCCGGACTTCATCGAAAAGAATAAACGTGACCTTTGTGCCTCCCTTCAGTCGACCGTGATCGATATCCTGATGGATAAGTTGCGCAAGGCAGCGAAAGACCTGAATATAAAAGAGGTGGCGGTGGCCGGCGGTGTTTCGGCAAACTCCGGTTTGCGCGATGCCTTCCTCGACCATGCGAAGCGGTATGGCTGGAAAGTGCATATCCCGAAGTTCGCGTTTACTACAGACAACGCGGCGATGGTTGCCATCACTGGTTATTATAAATTCCTCGATAAGGATTTTTGTCCGATGGACGCTGTTCCGTTCTCACGGGTAGTTATCTGATTATCAGGTGTAATTACGGTATAGAAAAAAGCATGCATCCTCTTTTTTAAAAGGGTGCATGCTATTTACAAAAAGGGTGCATGCTATTTTGGAAAAGGATGCATCCTATTTTTCAGAAGATAGCATCGAATTATGGCAGAGAATAAAGTCTTAGGTGAACGGGTAGGCGACGTCTTACGTTCACGGAAACTGACGATGGGGACGGCGGAAAGCTGCACGGGTGGCCGGATAGCCAATATGATCACGCTGGTGGCAGGTAGCTCCGATTATTTTGTCGGGGGAGTTGTCTCTTACAGCAACGAAGTGAAACAGCATGTATTGGGTGTTTCGGAAGAAAGTCTTCGCCAGCATGGGGCCGTCAGCCGCGAAGTGGTGGAACAGATGGCGCAGGGAGCGATCCGTACCCTCGGATGCGACTGTGCTGTAGCGACTTCCGGTATTGCAGGACCCGGCGGAGGAACCCCGGAAAAACCGGTCGGCACGGTTTGGATCGCCGCAGCCCTGAAAGGTGAAATCGTCTCACATTGTTTTCATTTCGGAACGGTCAGGGCGGAAAATATACAGGCGGCGGCGGATGCTGCGTTGACCCTGTTATTGGACTTGTTACAAAAACAGCATGGATAAATTCATAGAACAACAGCGGGCGGTTTATCCCATGTCCGACGAAGCGATCCGGTTGCTGGTCGACGAGATGGAGGAGGTGGCTTTCTCGAAAGGAGAACTTTCGACGAGGGAAGGCGACCGCGACCCGTTTGTCTGGTTCGTCAAAGAGGGATTGGTCCGGGCATATGTCGAACTGGATACGAAAGATATCACCTTATGGTTTGCCAGCGACGGCGAAATGATCAATTTCGTTTACCGCGACATCTCGGTCTATAACGTGGAGATGGTGGAGGATACCGTCCTGTTCCGCATCCCTGCCACGAAACTGGACAAACTTTTCGAACAGTCGCACGATATCGCTATCTGGGGATTGAAGCTGCTCGACTATTACCTGCGGGAATATGAGAACTATTTTATCAACGACAGTTGGAGTGATGCCCGCGAACAATACGAGAGTCTGATGCACTCGCGCCCGGATCTGTTCCAGCGAGTGCCGTTGAAACATATCGCTTCCTACCTGCAGATCACGCCGCAATCGTTGAGCCGTATCCGTTCCTCTTCTAAATAAAAAGAGCAAACCGAAATTATCTTATGGTAATTTTTCTCTGAAAAGACCTCCTTACCTTTGCAGCCGGAACCAAAAGCAAGTTGTTTTATGAGTAAGGAAAAAGCTCTCTTCCGCCAGGAAAGAGAGAGGTTATTGTTGACAGGTGAGATTCCCCGGTTATTTACAAAGTATGCACTTCCCGGCGTGGCGGGACTATTATTTCTGGGTATCCAGTCCGTGATCGACGGGATTGTGCTCGGACGGTTTGTGGGCGCTAATGCGCTGGCTAGTGTGAATCTGATCTTACCGTGTTATAGTTTGATCTCGGCGTTTGCCATCGTGATGGGCATCGGGGGACAGACGATTGTCAGTATCAGTCTGGGAAAAGGTGATAAGCAGGAAGCGAACAACGCGTTGCGTTCGGTATTCCTGTTCCTGATTGCCATGTCTTTGGCGGTGAGCCTGTTGATCTATTTATTTGCGGGGGAGATCGTTTCTTTCCTGGGGGCGAATGCCGTGTTGCAGGGGGATGCCGTAGGATATATCCGGGCATTGGTCCCTTTCTTCCCGTTTTTGTGTACGATGTTCTTCGGCGACTATATCATTAAGGCGATGGGGCATCCCTTGTATGCGACTTCGGTCATGGGGACGACCGTGATCCTGAATATTATTCTCGACCTCGTGTTCGTTGCCGTATTGGGTTGGGGCGTGATGGGAGCCGGACTGGCGACCGGTATTGCCTTTACGATCGGTGCTTGCCTGAATGTGCCCCGGTTGTTTTCGCGTCACGAAGTCGTTGCCGTCCAACGTGGACGCTACAATTGGCGGCTGGTATGGAATGCTTTCTATAACGGGTCGTCGGAGGGTATGTCTGAACTGTCGGTGGCAATTACCGTTTTCCTCTTCAATATCACGATGATGAAGTATCTGGGTGAAAGTGGGGTGGCGGCGTTTACGGCAATCAATTATATCCTGTTTATCGGAACCACCATATTCCTGGGGATATCGGATGGTATCATACCTATTATAGGATATAACTACGGGGCGAAGAAGCAGGAACGTATCAAGTCGATCCTGGGACTTGCCGTGCGGGTTAATTCTGCGATCGGGATCGGTTTGTTCCTGGTATTGTTATTGTTCGGCGAACAGATTATCGGATTGTTTTTCAACGATCACAGCAGCGAGGCCTTTGCTATTGCGTCGCGAGGTGTCTCGATCTATTGTTTTGCCTTTTTGTTGTGTGGTCTGAATATCCTGGCATCCAGCTATTTTACGGCTATCGGGAATGCGAAGATTTCGATCATTATATCAGCTTTGAGAGGACTCATATTCGTAGGAATCGGTATACTTGTCCTCCCCGCTGTATTCGGTATCGACGCCATCTGGTATGATATACCGATCGCTGAGATTTGCACGTTGTCAGTCTCTTACTGGCTGGTGCGCAGGTCGTTAAAGAGATAAGGTTGACATACTGGCAGCCTACTCTTCTTCAGTCTTTTCATTCTCTTTTTTGTCTTGTTGCAAAGACTGAATATTTTTGGCATTAAGAGGGGTGACAACTGGCTGTCCTGTCTTTTCCTCCAGCTCCAACCTGGCGTTGCGTGCTACTGTAGCTCCTTGTCGGGCTACTTCAGAGTGCTCATCGAAAGAGTCCGGACCTATGGCTTCCGAGATCTCTTTCGTTGAAAGCTCTGCAAGCATGTTTAGAACTAATTCTTTGTTAGTCATGTTATCACGCAGGTTCTCTTTCTTTAGGTTCTTGAATTGTTTGTATTCTTTTGCCGTTTTTCCCGCCCATGTCTTATAAATAATATCTGTAAGAGTAGCGAACTGTACGCCTTCTTCCAGGCCGTGACGTTTCCATTCATCAGTCAGGTCTTTACGTATCTCGATACTTTTAAGACGTTGGTTGATCCAATTGTCGGAATAGCCCAAACGTTTGTAATCGGTCATAGCCTGTTCGATGGATAATTCCGGGTCTTGCATCTGGTCAAGGCGCTCTTTTGCTACCTGAGCCATCCAGAGTTTAAAAGGCTCTGCCTTAGGCGAAGGGACAGACTGGATCAGGCGGAAAAGTTGCTCGGTGGTGGCTACGTCGGTTTTGTAGTATTTGCCATCACCAGAGGGCATTTTCAGTTGTACGATTTTAGCGTACAACTGACTTCCTTCTTTTGATAACTTACGTTTCAAGTCGCTCCAATAACGACGTGGGTTATCACTATCCGTCAATACGGCAATTACATCCACTATGGAAAAATACCATTCTTCCGTTTCGCTATCCCATACGGTGCGTACTTTTTTTTCTTCAAAGATTTTGATTGCATTTTGCTGTGTCATAACTTACTGTCTTTATATCTGTTGCTTTAATCCTCGGCTATTGTTTTAGCTATTAACTGATACCCTTTCTCGTTCGGATGCAGGCCGTCGTTGAAAAGCGATTCGTCGATCTTGCCGGTGGGCAGGAGCAAGGTTGTTCCGGCATCGCTGAACAGGCAGTTTTCCTCGTTTGCCATTGTGCGGATTTGCAGGTTGATGTTTTTCACCCAATCCTCGTGTTCCCGGCGGGGAAGGATACCGATCACTTTAACCGTCGCTTTCGGTTGGCGGTTACGGATAGCTGTGATGAGGAAACGCAGACCTTCTACAATATCTTTGTCCGGGCTGATTCCCATATTGTTCGTTCCGATCATCAGGACAACTTTATCCGCTTCATATCCATCCAACTCACCGTGGTAGATGCGCCAAAGTACGTTTTCTATACGGTCGTAACCGTATCCCAGATTCTGGAATCCGGCCGGTTCCATGATCTTCTTCCAGCTTTTCGCGCCGCTGCTTCTCGGTCCTGCCGGTTCTCCTCCCCAGAAATGAGTGATCGAGTTGCCGAGGATGATGGCTTTGGGCGGGTTTTGTTGGATATGCTTCAATATGTCGCGGTGACGGGTCTGCCATTCGTAATTGTTCGGTTCGCGACGTTGGGTAACAGGCTGGGTCGTCGGGCGGTCTCCTACCGACAGCCGGAGGATGTCGCGTACTTTCTTTTCAACGGCTGTCGCCTGGTAGGTGGCTCCGAGGTCGGATGGGTGTACGTAGTCAACCCAGGCATCGGGCGGATAGTTCAATTCTTCGTGTGTCAGGTAATACAGGTCCTTGACACCTGCTTGCAACAAGGCTTCGTATCCTTTGCGTGAAGCGGCGTTCAGGCGGGTGTACGATTCGTATTGTCGCTGGTCGCTGGGTGCGTTGCTGTAACCGGCATGTTCTACCAGGAGGATCGGGGCGTTCCGTTTTTCCCGGATCTGTTTTACGGCGGCGATCACCAGGTCTGTCACTTCCTGCTCGGTCTTTTGGGTGAGGTTAGGCAGGCAGTCGAGGATATAGATGCGGGCATCCTGTTCGATGACGTAATTCAATACGCCTTTTTCCAACTGCCCGTTACCGGAAAATCCCAGATTGATCAGCGGATAGCCCAGGGCACGTTGCAGGATGTTCGCCCACGCCATAGCCGGACGTGAAGAGCAAGCGCCCTGTGCGATGGAAGTACCGTAAAGGACAACCGGCTTCTCCGGCGATTGGGGAATGAAAGTCAGTTCGGTTCCTTCCGGTGTGCCGATCTCCATCCACTTGATACTATTATATAAAGGTAAGTAGAGTCTGTATTCAAACCCGCGGTTATGGAACTTGTCTTGTCCCAGGTTTGTATAGCTGTATCGGATCGTATCCCCGAATGAGTAGTTACCGAAACAGAAACTCCACTTGCCCTCGCTGTCGATGCTGTACAGGTCGAGCCCCGATACGCCGGTCGATTGCATGTGCGGCATAGCATACCCACCGCTTACCTGGTAACGTACGGTTATCTGGGGGGAGTTGCAATAAAAATGAATAGCCAGTCCGGCTGAGTTGCGGGAGAGGTTCCAAACCGGTTCTCTGACTTCGGCCTTTGCCCGGTCGGGTAGGCGTACATAGGTCTGTCCGATCTCATCGGGCCAGCCCTGGTTCTGGATCACGGGAAAACCAGCGTCCATCGGATTCTGCCATTTCCATTCTGCCCCGGCAGAGAGGCATACCATACATAGAATAAAGATATTCAACAGTCTTTTCATAGGTCGATCTATTTATATACCATACTTTTTGACACAATATTGACAAAGATAGTACAATTTTAGAAATTTTATTTTCGTTTATTCACGTATATTTGCCCCTGTTAAAAATAAAAAACATAGATACCATGAAAGTACAAGTACTGCTTACTTTCCTGTTGTTGGGAAGCATGCCTTTATTGGCGCAGAAAAGTTATCAGTTGCAGTCGCCCGACAGGAAGCTGCAAACAGTAGTGACAGTTGGAGATAATGTAGAGTTCTCGTTGAACCATGACGGGACGGAGGTGTTGGCTCCTTCTGCTATATCCATGACCTTGCAGACCGGAGAGGTGCTGGGGGGCAACAGTCCAAAAGTTTCGAAAGTGACGAAAGGTTCCGTCGATAAGTCGATCCCCTCACCATTCTATAAGAAATCGGAAGTAAGCGATATATATAATGAGATGACGATCGCTTTCCGCGGCGATTACAGTATCGTGTTCCGCCTGTATAACGACGGTATGGCGTATCGTTTCGTGACGAAGAAAAAAGGAGATATGATCGTGAAAGATGAGGAGGCATCCTACAACTTCTCTACCGACCATAAGACCTTCGCCGCTTATGTGAACAGCACCAAGCCGACGTTTGAAGAGCAATTTTCCAATTCGTTCGAACAGCCTTATTACAACGAACCGATCACAAAGCTGAACGACAAGCGTCTGATGATCCTGCCGTTCCTGGTCGATTTGGGAAATGGAAAGAAAGTTTGTATCACAGAGGCCGACCTTGAAAGTTATCCGGGTATGTTCCTGAATAACACGACGGACAAGCCTTCTCTGAAATCTGTCCATGCTCCGTATCCGAAGGTGAAACAGCAAGGCGGACATAATCAGTTGCAGATGCTGGTAAAGGAACGCGAGAATTATATAGCCAAGACAAAAGGAAACCGTTCTTTCCCCTGGCGTGTGTTCGTTGTTTCGGACAATGACAAGCAGTTGGCCGATTGCGATATGGTATATCGCCTGGCTGCCCCGTCTCGTGTAAAGGATATCTCCTGGATCAAACCGGGTAAGGTTGCCTGGGATTGGTGGAACGACTGGAATATTTCCGGAGTCGATTTCCGTGCCGGTATCAATAACGAAACTTATAAATATTATATCGATTTCGCTGCCGATCATGGCATCGAATATGTGATCCTCGATGAGGGATGGGCTGTAAACCTGAAAGCTGATTTATTGCAGGTGATCCCGGAAATCAATTTGGAAGAAATTGTATCGTATGCTAAATCGAAGAATGTGGATATTATCCTCTGGGCCGGTTATTATGCTTTCGACCGCGATATGGAAAATGTGGTGAAACGATATGCCGATATGGGTGTGAAAGGTTTCAAAGTAGACTTTATGGATCGTGACGATCAGGAAATAATAGACTTCCTGTATCGTGCGGCGGAGACTTGTGCGCGTTATAATATGTTGGTCGACTTCCACGGGATCTGTAAACCGACAGGGTTGCAGCGCACGTATCCGAACGTGATCAATTATGAGGGTGTGAACGGCCTGGAACAGTTGAAGTGGTCGCCCGAATCATACGATATGGTTACTTACGATGTGACTTTCCCGTTCATCCGTATGGTGGCCGGCCCGGTAGATTATACACAAGGGGCTATGCGTAATGCGATCCGCCAAAACTACCGTCCGGTTTATTCCGAACCGATGAGCCAGGGGACACGTTGCCGCCAGTTGGCTACTTATGTGATCTTCGAATCGCCTCTGAATATGCTGTGTGACAATCCGACGAATTATATGCGTGAAAAGGAATGTACGGAATTTATAGCAGCTATTCCCACCGTATGGGAAGAAACCCAGGTGCTCGATGCAAAAGTGTCCGAATATATAGCAATGGCTCGCAAACATGGCGACAACTGGTACGTGGGTGCCCTCACCAACTGGGAACCGCGTGAGCTGGAGCTGGATCTTTCTTTCCTGGGTGACGGCGATTACAAGCTGGAACTGTTTAAAGACGGTATCAATGCCGACCGTGCTGCCAGCGATTACAAAAAAGAAATCATACCTGTCCCGGCTGATCGTAAGCTGAAGATCAAGATGGCTCCGGGCGGAGGGTATGCTGCCAAAATCTGTAAATAATAGTATCCGTTAGATCTTAGTATAAATAGAAGGGGAACAGCAGGTAAATGCTATTCTCCTTCTGTTCTGTTTTTTTTCGCCATTAATATTAAAGTACTTATGAATAAAAAAACTCTCGTAACGATTATTTTCTTCTTGCAGATTATGATCTGCTGGAATCTGAATGCTGCCCCTGTGCGCCAACAGATCAATTTGAACCGTGGCTGGCTCTTTACTTTAGGCGATGTGGAAGAGGCAGAACAAACCTCCTTTTCCGATCAAAGTTGGGAACAAGTGAATCTTCCTCACTCATTTTCTCTTCCTTACTTCATGTGGAAGAGCGTATACAATGGGTATGGCTGGTACCGGAAGACGATTGAAATGCCGGCAGCATGGAAGGGTAAACAAGTATCGGTTGAATTTGAAGGCATATTTATTCAAAGCGAAGTTTTCCTGAACGGGCAGCGGGTAGGAGAGCATACCGGAGGATATACCGGTTTCTGCTATGACCTGACACCTTTCCTTAAACCCGGAAAAAATATCTTAGCGGTCCGTGTCAACAATCTCTGGAAGGCGGATGTGGCGCCACGTGCCGGCGATCACCAGTTTAGCGGAGGTATCTACCGCGATGTGTATTTACATATAACGGATCCTTTGCATGTCGCCTGGTGCGGAACGTTCATCACAACACCGGAAGTGTCGAAATCGTCTGCCTCTTTTAGGGCAGAGACAGAAATAAGAAATGACCATGCCCGTCCGCAACAGTTTACGATCCGGACAGAGATCGTTTCACCCAAGGGTAAAATTGTTTCAAAAGCAGAAACAAAAGAAACGCTTGAAGCCGGCAGTTCCCGAATATTCACTCAGTATCCGGCAAGTATCATCGACCCGGCTCTCTGGCATCCGGATAGTCCGAACCTTTATAAAGCGGTGACAACGATTCAGCAGGGGAATAAAGTGACCGACCGGAAAGAAACCGTTTTCGGTATCCGTTGGTTCGAATGGACAGCAGACAAAGGGTTCTTCCTTAACGGCGAACATTTTTACCTGTTGGGGGCAAACGTCCATCAGGATCATGCCGGCTGGGGAGATGCCGTAACAAATGCCGGTTTCCGTCGGGATATACAGATGATGAAGGATTGTGGTTTCAATACGATCCGCGGATCACATTATCCGCACGACCCTTCATTTGCACAGGCTTGTGATGAGATCGGCATACTGTTCTTCCCAGAGAATGCTTTCTGGGGTATGGGAGGCGGTTCGGGTGACCGTGACGGTTGGGGGACTCCTTCGTCCGGTTGTTATCCTCCGAATCCGGAAGACCAGGATCGTTTCGACCGGAGTGTGTTGTACCAGTTGAAAGAGCTGATCCGAATCAACCGGAATAGTCCTTCTATTACGGCATGGAGTATGAGTAATGAACCTTTCTTTACGGATGCATCCACCAATGAACGGATGAAGCAATTGCTGAACAAGGCAACCGACAGTACGCATGTTTGGGATCCGACGCGCCTGGTCGCTATCGGCGGTAGCCAGCGTAAAGGCGTAGATAAACTAGGGAAGAACCAGATCGCTTTTTATAATGGCGACGGGGCGGGTTTCCTGAATCCCGGTGTACCTAGTATGGTTTCTGAATATGGTAGTGTAACGACACATCGTCCGGGTACGTTCGAACCGGGATGGGCAGACCTGAAAGATGGCTTTAACCGTCCGGAATGGCGTGGAGGACAAGTGATCTGGTGTGGCTTCGATCACGGGACAGTCGGTGGAACCGGTCTGGCTATTATGGGATTGGTGGATTATTTCCGTATCCCGAAGCGTTCCTGGTACTGGTATCGGGAGGCTTATGCCAAAGGAAACAGGAACCCGGTTGAACCGCAATGGCCTGAATCGGGTATTCCTGCAAAGATCGGTTTGTCTGCGGATAAGACAACGATAGCTGCTCCCGACGGGACAGATGATGTTCATATCCTGATCTCTTTGTTGGATGCAAGCGGCAAACCGGTTAGTAATGAGATCCCCGTTAAGCTATCCGTCCTGTCCGGCCCCGGTGAATTTCCAACAGGTTCGTCCATCCAGTTTATGCCTCCTTCAGAAGAGGAAACCTCCGATATTACGATCCGTGACGGAAAGGCTGCAATCGAATTCCGTAGTTACTATGCCGGAACTACCATTATTGAAGCGTCTGCTGAAGGGCTACCCGCATCTACCCTCACTATTCGGACATTAGGACAGCCAACCTGGGAGTCGGCCGGTCGTCCGAAAGTGGCGGACCGTCCTTATAAACGCTATATTGCCCCGAAGAAAGAAGAACCTGTAAATGAGTTGTTATTGGCGGTTAACCGTCCTTCTTTTGTCAGTTCGACAGCGGAACTTTCTTCCCGCACTTTATCAAATGACGGTGACGACCAGACCGCCTGGTTTGCCGACCCCTCAGATAAGGCTGCCTGGTGGAAACTCGATCTGGAAGCCTCCTATGATCTGAACGCGATCGAACTGGTCTTCCCAACAGTCGATATACATCAATACGTCATTGAAGTATCTTCCGATAACCAATCATGGATAACCGTATCCAACCAGCGCACCAGCAATAAGAAAGAAAAGAAGCAGCGTATAGATGGTGACCTCGGAAAGAATATTCGCTTTGTCCGCATCAGTTTTATCTCCGGAAATGCCGGATTGTCCGAAGTTAAGGTAGGGGGAAACCCGACGAATTTGTAGTTTTAATCAAACGTTTAGGAGTTAATAAGCTTATACATATAATAAGCATTCGAACCATCCGCGTAATAATTATTGATTATGCGGATGTGTTCGAATCCGTTTTTTAGGTAAAGGCCGATGGCGGCTTCGTTAGTCACATTTACTTCCAACGTAATTTTTTTGAGTTGATACGACCGGGCAAATCCGATCGCTTTTTCCATCAATTGCTGCCCTAACTTCCTGCCTCTAGCATCCGGATGAACGGCTATGGAATAAATACGTAGGTTATGAGTACGGGCATTCGATATCAACGAACTGTATGCAATCACTTTTCCCTTATCCGTAACAACATAAAAGATTCCTTTTGCCTGGGTAATAAGGTATAAGATCTGTCTCCTTGAAAAACTGTCCGCACCGAAGCAAACGGTTTCAATCTCCAGTATCGAATCGAGATCCGAACGGACTGCCTGCCTGATTTCCAACTCCTTTTCCATTCGGTTAAAAATGTTTCATATCCAGTGTCCGCCCGAAATGATTCAGTATACGGTAATACAAGTCGTCTCCCAGTACGGCATCTTCAATCCCGTGATCGATACTCGGATTATCGTTGATCTCGATAACCATAGCCCGGTCGTTAACCATCTTCATATCTACTCCATAAAGCCCTTTCCCGATCAGGGAAGCTGCCTTGACCGCCGTATCGAGTACTTTACGGGGAACCTGATAAATGGGAATGGTATCGACCAGTCCGCACCGGCTTCTTCCCGAATCGTAATGGCAATAGATCTGCCAATGTCCTTTTGCCATATAATATTTGCAGGCAAACAACGGTTCTCCGTTCAGGATACCGATTCGCCAGTCGAATTCAGTCGGTGTAAATTCTTGTGCCAGAAGGATCGACGATTTATCGAAAAGCAGATTGAGTGCCGCTTTCAGTTCTGTCTCATTGGTTACTTTCTTCATTCCGAAAGAGAACGATCCGTCCGGAATTTTCAGGATGAAAGGAGAACCTAGTTGCTCGCAGATCTGTTCGAATGTATTTTCATTCGACTTAAAGATTAACATAGACAGCGGAGCCGGTATCTTTTCTTTCTCAAATAATTCGTTCAGGTAGACCTTGTTGGTACACCGGATGATAGATAATGGATCATCGATCACCACCATCCCGTTTTGCTTCGCCAGTTGTGACAGGCGGAAAGTATAATGGTTCAGCGACGTAGTGGTTCGGATAAACAGAGCGTCGAACTCCATTAACCGAGTAGCATCTTCTTCCGTGATCAGTTCGGCATGTATATCCATCTTTTTAGCAACATCCAGCAATTTGTTCAAAGCCTGTTTGTTGCTGGGTGGAAACTTTTCTTCCGGGTCGTATAATACAGCCAGGCTATACCGTGCTGATTTGACGGACTGCGGAGCACGCCATACTTTTTTGTTGAAACGGTCCAGCGCATCGGCAAAGAAACTTTGTTCGTCGTCGTTCAACTGTTCCAGCGAAAGGAACTGGATCGTTTCGATTTGATTCTTTTGGCGGGTATTCAAACTGACTCTTAGTAGCGGGGCCGGGTAGTTCTCAAAGATAAAACGGGCTATTTTTTCCAACCCTTTCTCTTTGCATGTACCGAAATAGATATCCAGGTTCCAGATGTCTTCGGTGATATCATTTTTCTGTATCCACTGATAACAGAGCTTTTGTAAGTTCCGGTCCATACGGACACCGGCTCCGGCTTCCACCTTGTTAATGATATCTACTCCGGGAATCACTTTGTGTCCCCTGGTTTGGGCTAGTAGCGAACAGTAATATCCTTCGGAATTATAACTGTAATCGTTACTCAGGTTGATGACAAACTTATTCCCCTTTTCTTTCTGGAGAGATTTGTTCTTCAAATAATCGGAAACGGTTAAGATACTGCTTGTCTTATAATACGGTTTCCAATCATTCAGGCTGTCTAATAAAATTAGCACGTTATTCATGTCGAATATAATAAGTGCGCAAAAGTAGCTAAATAAATGAATCGGCGATATGAATAATCATTAATTATTGAGTTTCGCTGATGTGACAATCCGACGTCTTGAGGGTGACATCTCTTTTGTCTTATGACAATGCTCCTGTTGTCACTTCTTAAGGGTTGAATTTCTTTGTACGTATTAAAATTTACCATTCCTTTGCCAGTAAAGATAGGATGGTTTAAGGGCTGTCTTATTATAATTTGAATCTTAAATTTTATAAGCATGGAAGAAAAAGAAAATTCACAAGGTAGAAGTTTGAAATTGTATGAGACCTTTACAGTAGAACGTGAAGTTAATTTTAATACAGGCGAGAACTGTTTTCTATCACGTTTGGAAGGTGGTTTGATCTTATTGGATGAAGATGCAATAGAACCGGATGCAGAGTTGCTCGGTGCACCGGGAAAAAAAGTGTTTGTTTTTAAAGCTGTAGCTCCCGGGAAAGCTCTTTATCAGTTGGCTCAGACACATGTGTCGGAAGCTGGTGTTCTTTACGAACAGATTCAACCTGTTGAAATAGAGGACGACCATATCGACCGGAAGTCAGGAGGTTGGACAGATCATCATGAATTGTTGCCGGAAGAGATGGCAGTCTTTCAGGAAGCGATGCGTGGAGTTGTCGGAGTTCAATATACACCTGTATCGGTAGCTGTTCAGATTGTGGAAGGTGTAAATTATCGTTATGTCTGTAAGTCAGTAACTGAAACGAATCCTCCTCGGGAATCCTATGCAATGGTATATGTTCATCAGGCTTTGCCTTGCAATGGTGGTGAAGTGATGATCACTAAAATTGTTCCGTTTTTGAGAGATTAATAATAAAAACCAAGACAATTATGCAGGAAGTAAATAGAATTGCATGTGTAAATGCAGCAGGTTTTATACAGGAATTTCGTGTGATTTGGGATGCTGTTGCTACTTACCGTACAAGGGTACAACGTTGTTTTTTGAAATAGGATTGGAAGGTTAATCATTTTATTCATAAAAGGAGCTGGTAATATATTTAGTAGCTCCTTTTAACTTTTTATTTTATGAAGATATTGATCGATAATGGGCATGGTATAGAAACTCCGGGCAAACGTTCTCCGGAATGGCCGAATGAAAGCAGACGTTTGTTTGAATGGGAATTTAATCGGGATATTGCAAGGCGGGTACATGAAACGCTAACTCAAAAAGATATAGATTGTGAGCTGATAGTAAAGGAAATTAATGATGTCTCACTCCAGGAACGCTGTAACCGGGTAAATACTATTTCCAATCAGGTTGGAAAGACAAACTGCATGCTTGTTTCTATTCATGCTAATGCAGGAGGTGGAACAGGATGGGAAGTCTTTTATACCCGTGATGTCATGACTTCTCAAAAAATCGCTTCGGTCTTTTCAGAAGAAGTAACATCCCGGCATGACACGGATTTCCCTTTCAGGAACAGAGGTTTGAAATATGATCCTTTGTTCATTCTAAAGCATACCAATTGTCCGGCTATTCTTACTGAAAATCTATTTATGGATACCTGGGACGATTTTTTGTTTCTTTGTTCGGAAAAGGGAAGAGCGATAATTGCCGATATACATGTACAGGCTATTTTAAAATACCTCAAAACAGTTTTAATACCAGAAGAATAATAAATTTAGATAAGAGTCCGGATACACATTATTCATATATCCGGTCCCTTGTTATTCGATTTAAAAGGAGGATCTGTTACAAATCATCTTCCAATGCCGTACTTTTGGCATAGGCTGTACTTTTGGCTTCGAAGAAGTCTGTCTTCACCATATTGGCATTTGAATATTGCGATACCCAGTGCATGCTTTCCGGCTCCTTGCGGTTATCATCAAACAGCGGTTCGTAACCCAGACTGAGCCAACGGATATTACCTAAATAGCGGATATAATCTGCCACCATTTGCTGGTTGAGTCCCTGGATGTTGTTGCCTATCACATATTGTCCCCATTCCGTTTCCTGTCTCACTCCTTCACGCATCATTTCCTCGTACACTTTAACCTTATCGGGTGTAAAGAGTTCGGGTTCTTCTTTTTTCAGTTCGAGAATGATGTTACGGAATAACCATAGATGCGTATTTTCATCCCGGTTGATATAGCGTATTTCCTGGGCGGACCCGGACATCTTTCCGTTACGGCTCAGGTTGTAAAAGAACATGAAACCGCTATAGAAATAAATACCTTCCAGAATGTAATTTGCTATCAGGGTTTTCATCAATGTAAAGCCGTTCTGGCTCTCCTGAAACTCGTTGTAACAATTGCCGATGAACGTATTTCTTTTCAATAAGTGCTCATCCGTTTTCCATTGATAGAGGATATCATTGCGTTCTTCGGGACTGCAAATAGAATCGAGCATATAACTATAGCTTTGGCTATGTACACATTCCTGAAAAGCCTGGATATGAAGACAAAGATTGACTTCGTTGGCGGTGATGTATTCACTGATAGCCGGCAGGTTGTTACTCTGTAGAGAATCGAGGAAGACCAGGAAACTGAGGATTTTGTTGTAAGCTGTCCGCTCAGCTGGTTCCAGATGAGGATAATCCTTTGTATCTTGTGACAAGTTGATCTCTTCCGGTATCCAGAAATTGTTCATTGCCTGACGATACCAACTGCTCACCCATTTGTAACGCATATTATTGAAGTCGTTCAAATTGGTGGTATTTCCGCCGATCATTTTCCGGAGACGGATTTCTGTGTCGCCTTCCGGATTGAACAAGGCGTTCTTTTTTAATATTTTTGTTTCCATTGTTCTTTTAGTTTTTTATGATGTACAACTTTCGCATTCTTCTACTTCCAGTGATTTACTTCGAACATAATATACCGTTTTCACTCCGCATTCCCAAGCCAGCAGGTAGAGGTTGAACAATTGCTTCATGGTGAACTCGTTGGTGATATAGAGGTTCATACTTTGTGCCTGATCGATGTGTAGTTGCCGGACACCCGCAGCACGGATACTCCATTGCTGGTCTATCTGGTAGGCGCTTTTATATAGCCAGTAAGTCTTGTCCGACAGGGCAGGAGCCACGCGTGGGAGCATGGTACCTTTTTTCTCTTCGAGGAAGAAACGTTTCATTGCCGGATCTACTCCTGCTGTTGTCCCGGAGATAATGCTTGTACTGCTGGTGGGAGCTATGGCAAGAAGATAGGCATTTCTCATGCCATTTATCCTGACTTTTTCCTGTAACCGGTTCCATTCTACTGATTTATATCCACGTTTCATGAAATAAGCTCCGGTTTGCCAGTCGCTTCCTTCAAAATATTCGTACCGGCCTTTTTCTTTCGCCAATTCAGCACTCGCTTCAATAGCCGCATAGTTGATATGTTCGAATACTTTGTCCATAAAAGTCAGATGTTCTTCGCTTTCCCAACGGATGCCGCGCACGGCAAGTGCATGATGGTAGCCGCTCACTCCAAGACCGATACTGCGGTAACGATGATTCGTTATCTGTGCAAAAGGTACCGGATAGAAATTAAGGTCGATCACATTATCGAGTGCCCGGACTACTGTCGCTACTTTTTCTTTCATTAGTTGTTCGTCTTCCAGAGGTAAATGTCCAAGTGACAAACTGGCTAGATTACATACCACGAAATCGCCTGGGCGAACTGTTTTCACCACGACCGTATCACCGTTCTCTGTGAGGATTTCAGTAGATACGGATTCGATGGATGACATGTTCTGTGCTATTTCCGTACATAAGTTCGAACAGTAAATAATACCCCGGTGGGGATTTGGGTTGGCACGGTTTACGGTGTCACGGTTGAAAGTGAAAGGAGTACCGGTTTCTACAGCCGAGCGTAATACCAGCCTGACAATATCTTTAATATTTATACTACGTTTTGAAAGACGGTTATCGTTCACGCAGTCCAGATATCTTTGTTCCCATTCTTCGCCATAATAATCTTCTAGGCAATATCCTTTGATAGTCATTATCTCATTCGGGCAAAACAGATACCATATTTGATTCAGGTCTTCTTTTGCCATACGCCAGAACAGGTCAGGATAACATACTGCCGGGAATATATCATGGGCCTTCATCCGGTCGTCGCCATTATTGGTGCGGAGTTGGAGAAATTCGGGTAAATCTTTGTGCCATACGTCGAGATACACTGCTACGGCTCCCTGCCGCATACCTAGCTGATCTACGGCGACAGCTGTATCGTTTACCAGTTTCATCCAACGGATCACACCTCCGGCAACACCTTTAAATCCTCGTATATTGCCACCTGTGGCGCGTACTTTCCCGAAGTACATCCCCATACCTCCGCCAAACTTGCTGACCATCGCAAAGTTGTCGATACTGCGGTAGATACCTTCCAGGCTATCGGGTACGGTATCGATAAAGCAACTGGAAAGTTGGTGATAAGGCTTGCGTGCGTTGGAAAGCGTAGGAGTGGCCATCGTAACTTGGAGGCTGCTCAACAGGTCATAGAACTTTTTAACCCACAACATCCGGTCGTGCTGTTCGGGCATGGCAAGATGCAGGGCGATTCCCAGAAACATCTCCTGTACGGACTCAACCGGTTCATGGGAACGGGTACGGATAAGGTAGCGTTTCGCCAGTAAATCCAGTCCTGAATAATTAAACAGTTCATTTCTTTCCGGACAGATAAATCCGGCAGCTTCTTCTATCTCTTGCTGAGAGTAATTAGCCAGTATATAGTTACCATATAATCCTTCGTTGGTGAGATAGCTTAATTTATCATAGAATGTATGGAAACCGACAGCTTCTTCCTGCTTTTTTAGTTTCTTTGCCAATTGGAAGTTGAGCAGGCGGGCAGCGATGAACTCCCAGTCGGGAGCTTCCTGCGTAGTTAGTTCCACAGCCGCTTTGATGAGTGCTGTCAGCCGTTCTTTGGATGGCATTTCCGGTTTGCAGAAACTGAAAAACTTCTCAGCCAGTATAGTCAGACTATATTCGTTGGCTGTGAATTTATCCTGTATACCCTTGAGTGTCTCCATTATGGTCGTATCGCCCACTTCATGTGTAATGTGATTGAGGGCTTTCCTTCGTTCCGTCCGTTGCCAGCGATAGAGTATATAGTTTTTAGCTTCGGCATAAAAACCATGTTCCATTAGGCTACGTTCCACTTCGTCCTGAATGCGTTCTACACTGCGGTTTGCTACATTGCTGTTTACAAAACGCTCCACTTCATCCACCATGCTGCGGATGTTTTCGTCCGTTATTTCCTGTCCGGTACTGGCAAAGCTTTTCCGGATGGCAACGGTTATTTTCTCCCTGTTATAAGGTTCGGATGCCCCATTTCTCTTGGTTATTTCCATGAGATACTTTTGAAAAATAAAATTAGAGTATACTTTCGTACTGTTCCCCTATCCCCACGAGTAGAAACAGCCTTTAATGAACGGCAGGTCTTCTGACTGACTCCTTAATTTCCGATACCTTCCCGGTGTCCTCCCTTTAAGGGGATGACCTCCAGTGGCAATTGTCTTTATCGGAAAGTAGAGCGGAGTTTTACAGCAGCGGGACTGTTCGGGATTTTCACCCGATTCCCTTTTAATCCGAATGGAAGGAAATCCATCCGGAACCAGTTCAAAAGCAAAGGTAGCAGAATTTGGGAATCCAATAGCATGGAATACGTTAAAAGAAATAGAGATGATGACCGATTTTTCGTAAGCGTCTATCCTATAATGTTATAACGGGTTTAAAATATATGAATGAGAAAAATTATGTTATTCATGTAATCAAACATCCTGATTTTTATGCTTTGGATGTTGAAATGTCATTCTGCTATTTTTCCTTCAGAATCTTTGCTTCATAAGTATCCGGTTCCGGTTCGCCGGTGAAATACGGAACTGTACAGAAGTTAAGTTAAGGATTATCTTTTTGGATACAAGTTTTCTAATAAGATGGAAAAATGATTGTCGGGCTGCGCTTGTCTGTACGGATAGGTGTAACGCTTTTTAGGACTAGGCATGGATAAAAAAAGGAAGGTGCACCTATATAAGTAGACACACCTTCCATGCAAGTATTATTGTTTATGCGGGTTAGGGTCGTGAATTTAATGTATATAATCGAACGTTATCTCTACAACGTTACGTCCTTTTTCGTTATTATCTAATGCGATTACGTTTCCTTTTTTCTGCTCTTTGATATGACCACGTAAGAAATAAGGATTAACGTTTCTGGAAGAAACCGGTTCTTTTTCTGTAAATGCGTAATAGAGTGTCACAGGTTGATTGCGGTGATAGCTTGAGATCACGTAACCCAGGAAACAGTGCTCGAAACTGTGTAAAGATGTCTTCCAGGCATGTATCTTAGGGTATTCCGGTGACGGTAGATTGGTTTTGGCATCTACCATGTGCCAGATTTCGCCATTCTGCTTGTCGACCATGTATTCGAACCAGTATTTATACGTATTGTTTGTAAACCGCAGATAAGAAGGGTCATTCAAGGAAAGTATAGCTGCAGCCTGATCGAGCTCGGCTAATCCCCACCATTCTTTGTCTTTGTCTAATGTACCGTCTGCATTGTAACGACGTGCCCATGAACCGTCTCCATCGATATATGCACGGTTTAAAATGACTTTGATCTTTTCGCGGGCAAAATTTACATAAGCAATATCGTCGGTGATTTTGCCGATCTCATAAATGACCCACATCGCTTTTACAGAGTGACCGAAGTCGGTATGATCTGTACCTAACTCTTTAGACAGGTCATTTGTGGCACTTCCCCAGAAAGTACCGTAACGTTCGCTGTAGAAATGGTTTATCATTACATTCGCCAGTTTTTTCAAGTCGGCTTTCCATTCTGTCTGGTAAGGTTCTGGCAGAGAGGGAGTGACCCAGAGCATATAAGCATACAACTGGTCCAGCTGGGAGACGATCTCTACATTGTCATTCCCTTCCGTTACTGATGTGGGTAGCCAGGTCAGAAAATCTTTACCTTCGTCAAAATAAGTATCGAAGATGTATTTACGCGCAGCAAGTAATGGTTTCAGAACCGCTTCGTCATGAGTCAGGTAGTAATAATAGCCTAATCCGGTTATTCCGTAAGCCAGATCCTGACTGTTACGTTTGTCGGCAGGGTCCATCCATTCGCCGGTATTGATATCTTGTTTGTTATACAAGCCGTTGTTTTCGTCCATTGCCTGTAGGATCGCCATTGCTCCCTGGCGGCATTTTTGCAGATAATCGGTATTTCCTGTCATATTATACGCAATGCCGTATGCGAAAGTCTGGCGTGAATGGGCACGGATATAGTTATATTGGGTTGCGTCTTCCACCAGCCCTTTCAGGTCGGCAACTTTCATCGCTTCCTTATATTCTGTCGGCCATTGTGCCGTATCTTGTGGAATGACCTGTCCGTCGTTGCTTCTGAACGTAGAGAAGAAGATACTTTTTCCTTCTGGTATATTCTTTCCGTTCCAGAATTTCATCAGGTCGTTCTCCAGATGTCCTATCCATAATTCCGGGTTATTACAGGGATCTTTTACCAGTGAATCTACATTATAAACATTTGTCCTCTTTTGTGGCAGTGTATTTGTTATTTCCACGATTTCAGTGGTCGAAACCTGTTTAGGAGAAGGGGTACAGGCTGCCAATAGAGTAGCAGCAGCCAATAGTAGAAATGTTTTTTGTTTCATTTTTGTTTCCTTGATTTTTATTTCACGCCGCAAAAGTAGAGGACTTCGACCGGATGACAAAAAATATTCCACAGACAGCATAAAACCCTGTTTGAACGACATAATTTGTTTTTTGATAGCTTCGGTTTACAAATTACAGGTTGAAACTTTCCTGAAAAACAGACCCACGTATATACTAAGAAAGCAGAAAGACTTCAATTCTTAATTGAAGTCTTTCTGCTTTCTTAGAGGTTCCTGGCGGATTCGAACCGCCGTACATGGTTTTGCAGACCACTGACTAAGCCACTCATCCAAGGAACCAATATTTATTTATCGATAATCTGTTACTCTTTTTAGAGGTTCCTGGCGGATTCGAACCGCCGTACACGGTTTTGCAGACCGCTGACTAAGCCACTCATCCAAGGAACCAATTTGTTTCAAATAACGTCTTATCGTTTTGCGAGTGCAAAGAAAAGGATTATGTTTGGATTATGCAAATCTTTTTCATTCTTTTTGCAGGCGTTGATAGTTGCAGAACTAAGGAAAAAGAAGTTACTTTGTCTTCTGTTAGTTATAAAAATGAAAGGATGAATTATATTGAGACAGAAATCCCGGGTGTATGGATTATTGAACCTAAGGTTTTTAATGATGCACGGGGATATTTTATGGAAGCTTGGAAGAAAGAAGAGTTCGAGCAACATATCGGTAAAATAAATTTTATTCAGGATAATGAATCCTGTTCTTCAAGGGGAGTACTTCGTGGATTACATTACCAGTTGGCTCCTTATTCGCAGTCGAAGTTGGTACGGGTGATCACCGGACGTGTTCTGGATGTAGCGGTGGATATCCGTGTCGGTTCTCCGACATTCGGAAAATATGTAGCTGTCGAACTTTCAGCAGAGAATAAACGTCAATTCTTTATTCCCCAGGGATTTGCTCATGGATTTCATGTCTTGAGCGACGAAGCTGTATTTACTTATAAAGTAGATAATCTTTACATGCCGAGTCATGAAAGGGGACTTCATTTTGATGATCCTTCGATTGGGGTCGATTGGAGGATTTCCGACACGGAATCTCTAACTTTATCAGAGAAAGATACAAAAGCGCCTCTCTTAAGTGAGGCAGAATATAATTTTACATATAAATAATACGGACGATGAAGACTTATCTGGTTACGGGTGCCGCTGGTTTTATTGGTGCCAACTTTATCAAATATATGCTGGCAGAGCATCAGGATATAAAGATTGTAGTTCTCGACTTGCTTACTTATGCAGGTAATCTGGGTACAATAGCAGGAGATATCGATGGCAAACGTTGTGAGTTTGTAAAGGGGGATATCTGTGACCGTACGCTGGTTGATGAACTTTTTGCAAAGTATAATTTCGATTATGTAGTCAATTTTGCTGCAGAAAGCCATGTAGATCGTAGTATTGAAAATCCGCAGTTGTTCCTAGTGACGAATATTCTGGGAACACAAAACCTGCTGGACGCTGCGCGCAAAGCCTGGGTGACGGGAAAAGAGGAGACCGGTTATCCGCAGTGGCGTGAAGGTGTTCGTTTCCATCAGGTATCGACGGATGAGGTGTATGGCAGTCTTGGTGCAGAAGGTTATTTCCATGAAACGACTCCGCTGGATCCAAGAAGTCCGTATAGCGCTTCCAAGACCAGTGCCGATTTGTTTGTAAAGGCATATTCCGATACTTATAAAATGCCGGTAAGTATTACCCGTTGTTCCAACAACTATGGTCCCTATCATTTCCCGGAAAAACTGATTCCGCTTATTATCAAAAATATCCTGGAAGGAAAATCTTTGCCTGTGTATGGTGACGGTACCAATGTTCGGGACTGGTTGTATGTGGAAGATCATTGTAAAGCTATCGATGCGGTTATTCATCGCGGTCGGGTAGGAGAAGTATATAATGTTGGCGGACATAACGAAAAGCAGAATATCGAGATTGTTAAACTGACCATTCAGACGATTCGTCAGTTGATGACTGAACACCCCGAATATCGTCAGGTATTGAAGAAGAAAGAGATCGGTCCTGACGGAGAGATTAGGATCGACTGGATCAACGAAAGCCTGATCACTTTTGTGAAAGACCGCCTCGGACATGACCAGCGTTATGCTATCGATCCAACAAAGATCTCGGAAGAACTCGGCTGGACACCTGAAACCAGTTTTGAAGTCGGTATTGTCAAAACAATCCGCTGGTATCTGGAAAACCAGCAATGGGTGGAAGAGATTACCGGTGGTGACTATATGAAATATTACGACCGGATGTACTCCGGCCGTGAGTTATAAAACACTGGCTTCTCCATCCGGAGGAGTCGCTGAATGATTTGAGGAGAGGCTGCTCACCAATTCGGGAGCAGTCTCTTTTATTTGATTGCGTATCGATTCCCGTATCTCTTTCCGGATGTTTGTCCGTGTGCTATCCAGTTCGGCTTCTTTAGCCGGTTTGAATAAATCTTTGTAACGGCATTTTACGATCTTGTATTTAAAATCGTCCAGGTTGCCGGTGATGTCTATTCCCAGTTTGAAAGGAACGGGCGACTTGAGTACGGATAAATGATAGTTGAATGTCATGTCCAGGTTATGTGTTCCTCCGACTGCCACTTTATATCTGTCCATTTCGACCAGAAAGGGGAATACTTCGATTTTATTGTCTTTGATGGCAAGGTCGACAGAGATACTGTCTATGACATTCCGTTTCTTATTTTTGAACATAAGCGTCTTGGATATTTCCGTAAAAGTCTCGCCATCGAGCAGTACCATATTTTCTCCATGCAGATAGCAGGCTGAATTTAAAGAAGGGAGATCGAGTGACATTACCGAATCCATTTTACAAGTAGCTGTTATCTGGCAGTCGACTACCCCCTCAAAAGAACGTAACATAGGGACCAGGGTATCGATGGCAGGATATAACCCGATCAGTTTCTCGACCATCACATTTTCCATATCAATATCGAAACCGGCAGAAGCGCCGCTCTCATCTTTAGCTGTGTAGAACATGGTCATATGTCCACGACCGATATTCGAATCCATCTTGAGGTTACTGAGGTTGATGCTTTGATCACGGATGATCACTTCACCGAGAACGTTACTAAGTTCGACATCTTTGAAATCTATCTTTTTTGCATCTGTGTGAAGCGTCATATCCAGATAGGCTGGGATAACGAATACGCGGTCTGTTGTGTCTAACGTTGCTGTAGCAATGGAATCCTGTAATGCATGGGTATCCATTGTGACTAGATTTTCTTCGTCAATAACTGACTGGTCGGTAGTTGCGGAATGTAGCTCTGTATATTGCATGCCTGAGTTCATCGCTTTCATTAGCTGGTTGCAGTCGATATAGTCGGATGTCAGGGAGAAGTTTCCTTGTAATTTCCCTCCGCGTAACATCGCCTGGCGAATACGTTTTATTTCTCCGTTCAGCATGAAATCGCTTTTACCCAGATGCAGGTGAGCATTGGTAAGGGTAATATCGTTGGTATTGAACTTCATGGTGGTTTGGTCCATTTTCATGGGAACGGGTAAAAGACGGCTGAATCCGCGCATTTTGTTGAAAGAAAGACTGCCACGGACTTCCCAACGGCGTAATAACTGTGTCGTTACATCAGTCGTGTCTGTCTGTGTCTGGTCAGGTGTTCTTGGACGGCGCGTACGTGTCGCTCTTGCGGTTGTGGTATGGGTAGTCGTATCGGTCCGTGCCAGCCAGCGTTGACGCATTGCATCGCGGTAGGGGAGTGCTTCTATATTAAATGTATTTCCGGAAAGGATCATTCCGGTACGCATCGGTAGAATGAAATAACGAAGGGTATCGACTGAGATGGTAGCACCGGCAGTCGGTATACGTTTGTTGGATGCGGATGATTTGATCCCTCCTTTCATGACTGTTTGTCCGGCAACCAGCCATACGGAATCGGGGAGGCGGGTACGCAGATAGTCAAATTTCAGTTGAGCAGTCATCGGGATAACAGCCGTCGTATCTATGACAGGAGATGTTTTTGCCTGTATAGTCAATCGGCTGATGTTTGTGCTGATTGCATCCTGGTATTTGATGTTCAGGCTATCGACCGATAAAGTCGTGCTTAACAAATCTTTATTTTCCAGATAAGAACTGCTTAGCTGTGTCGAGTCGACCGAGAAACCGGCATTAGTAATAAAGACATCCATTCCTAACGGCTTGCTATAGGCTTTCAACGTATCAATATTCAAACGACCGGATGCATGTACCTTCCCGTATTGGCTGTTCAGTAGATCGTCGACATTGAATGAGGCGGAAAGGTCGGCATCCATAGTTCCCTGAAGGAGCAATGTGTCCGGGTTCAGAAACTCTTTTGCCAGTCGTGTAAAATCGATCTTCCCTTTTATATTCGCATCTATATTGGGGGACGTCAGCAGGTTGGTGACTTTTCCGCTCATGTCCAGGGAGGTTGTCAGACCTTTTAATGTCAGCTGTTCCAATGACATGAAAGAAGAGTCGGGATACATACCGTTCAGGTGAAGATCCATATCCATCTGTATGGTGTCGATCCCTTGTTTGAGACCTTTGACGTGATAGGAGCCATTCTCTATTTTGCAGCATAGGTTTACAGAGGGCACAATGCTGTCGCCCAGGTAACCATGTATGTTGCCTTCCACAACGATTGCCCCTTTTGCCAGTGTTTTTTCTCTGTTCTGAAAATAAGCATCGGGAATGAATTTCAGCAAATCGTTCATATCGGATACTTTGAGTCCTACCTCCATGTCTATTTTAGTCTGTTTTAGCGGAGGTACACTGCTGACAGAGCCGTTAGCGGTAAAAGGGAGGTCGTTTACCAGCAGTTCGGCATCGTTCAATGTGATTGTATTGAAGTTGTCAGAAAGTAAGAGCTGGCTTTTTAGTTTTAATGCCAGTTTGTTTTCCAATGTATAAGTCGGGCTGCTGAACAGGATGGAGGTAGAACCTGTTTCAATATCCAGTTTATTTTTTCCGTTGGTTAGCGAGCCGTCGAGATTGAGGAAAAAGCCGTTGATTTCGGCAAATAAATCTGCTTCATGGTCGTCGTAAGTGAAACGGCCGTTTGAGATACGGACTTTTTGCAGGTCAATAGGAGGCAACGGTTTTTTGTCGGTCTCGGCAGAATCCGTTTTGCTGGAATAAATATCCCAGTTAGCCGCTCCTTTTTTATTGACATATCCATAGAAGCGGGGTTCATCAATGCTGATCTCGCCTATGGTTATTTTGCCGCCGAAAAGGTAGTCGGTCGGTCGGAGGGAGATGACAGCCGTTTTGAATGCAAGTAACGAATCGGAGGAGATAGCCAGTTTTTCTTTATGTGCTGTAGAGTCTTCTGCTGCATGTGAGATCAGATGACCGTTCGTAAGCCGGATGCCCAGATGCGGGTATGTTTCGAAATAAGTCAGTTCGATCCGTTCGCAATCCAGGTGGGCATCGAGAAATTTATTAGTCTGTTCGATGACAAGCGGGGTCAGTTTCTCCGGTGGGAGGACACCCCAATTCAGAATGCTGAACCCGATACCCGGAAGGATAAAGAACAGGGTAACGGCGATAACGATAATGGTTGTAACTAATTTTTTATTGATCTTCATATTGTCTTCATGTATTGGTCATACAAAAGTATGTAAATAAACCCATATCTTTGTACCTGATAAGTTTATTTAAAAGAATATAGGAATATGGATTTTCGTCTGAAGGTATTTTACAGCGTAGCGACTAACCTGAGCTTTACGAAAGCGTCAAAAGAGTTGTATATAAGTCAACCTGCTATAAGTAAGCATATTCATGAGTTGGAAATGCAATATAAGATGCCTCTGTTCGACCGTACAGGCAGCCGTATCATGTTGACGCGGGCCGGAGAACTGTTGTTGTCGCATACCAATACGCTGCTTGCCGCTTACCGGCAACTGGACTTCGAGATGAATCTGCTGACCGATAATATATGTGGCGACCTGCGCCTGGGGGCCAGTACTACGATCGCCCAATATGTTTTACCACCTATATTATCTACTTTTATCAGGAAGTTCCCCGATATTCGTGCTTCTTTACTGAACGGTAACAGCCATGATATTGAAAAGGCTTTGTGTGAGGGTAAAATCACTTTGGGGCTGGTGGAAGGAAATGCCCGCCAAAGTTCTCTTCATTATACGCCTTTTATGAAAGACGAATTGGTTGTTATTACACATACCGGTAGTAAACTGGCTCATTTTGAAGAACTGTCGCTGGAACAGCTTTGTACACTTCCGCTGGTGCTCAGGGAAAATGGTTCCGGAACATTGGCGGTTTTGGAATCAACGCTTGCCGAACATCAGATCAAATTATCGCAGTTAAATGTGCTGATGCAGTTAGGGAGTACCGAAAGTATCAAGTTATTTCTTGAAAACTCGGATGCTTTGGCTATCGTATCGGTGCGTGCCGTTACCCGCGAGTTGATGTCAGGTACCTTGAAAGTGATCGATATCACGAATTTTTCTGCCGAACGTATGTTCTCCTTTGTACAATTGCAGGGGCAAAGCGGAGGGTTGGAAGAAAGTTTTATCCGGTATATGCAGGCATATAAATGATATCAGATATGGATGCCGTAATCATGTTTCACTTCATCCATCACAAAAGTACTTTCCAGCGATCCGAGACTGTCGATTGTCCCCAGAACGTTCAGGATAAACTCCTGATAGTATTTCATATTGGGAGCATGTATCTTTAGCAGGTAATCGTAACTGCCCGATATGTTGTAACATTCGGTTACCTCAGGAATATCTTGTATGACTCGTGTGAAATCGGTCGCTATCTCTTTGTTGAGCTTACTGAGTTTGACCCGGCAAAAGACGACAAAACCCAGATTCAGTTTTTCTGCATCCAATACGGCAATATACTTCTTTATATACCCTCCGTTCTCCAGGCGTCTGAGGCGTTCGAAGACGGGTGTCGACGAAAGGTTTACCCGGGCGGCAAGCTCTTTGGTCGTTAGTCGTGCATTTTCTTGTAGCGTACGGAGGATTTGTAAATCCTTTTTATCTAAAGTCTCCATAGAATAAAATTCTTTTATCTGATCTTTTTTAACTGTTGTCTGGTTCGTTTATTCTGTATGATACTGCAAAAATAGGGTTATTTTCTGTATTTATGATATTTCTTGTTTGATATTTCCGTGTATGATAACTTTGCTGGAAAATAATTCGATAATAAATCAAACTGAAAAGAATAAGATCATGGCAAAAAGAGAATTACATTTCGAGACATTACAGCTTCATGTAGGGCAGGAACAGGCCGATCCGGCAACAGATTCACGTGCAGTGCCCATTTATCAGACAACTTCTTATGTATTCCATAACTCGGCACATGCCGCTGCACGTTTCGGTTTGCAGGATCCGGGTAATATATACGGACGTCTGACCAATTCGACACAAGGTGTTTTCGAGCAACGTGTAGCCGCTCTTGAAGGGGGGGTGGCCGGGTTGGCTGTAGCTTCCGGTGCGGCTGCTATTACATATGCATTTGAAAACATTGCCCGTGCCGGTGACCATATTGTCGCTGCTAAAACTATTTATGGGGGAAGTTATAATTTGTTGGCACATACGTTGCCTACTTATGGAATAACTGCAACTTTTGTCGATCCTGCCGATCTGTCGAATTTCGAGAAAGCTATTCAACCGAATACGAAGGCTATTTTCATCGAGACTCTCGGAAATCCGAATTCCAATATTATAGATATAGAAGTTGTTGCTGATATCGCTCATCGTCATCAAATCCCTTTGATCGTCGATAATACTTTCGGTACTCCTTATCTGATCCGCCCGATCGAGTACGGTGCTGATATTGTGGTACATTCTGCAACTAAGTTTATAGGTGGTCACGGAACATCGTTAGGTGGTGTGATTGTTGATTCCGGTAAATTCGACTGGGTTGCCTCCGGTAAGTTCCCGCAACTGACGGAACCGGATCCGAGTTATCATGGTGTACGTTTCGTCGATGCAGCAGGTCCGGCGGCGTATGTGACCCGTATTCGCGCCATCTTACTGCGTGATACAGGGGCTTGCATCAGTCCTTTCAATGCATTCATTTTATTACAAGGACTGGAAACGCTTTCATTACGTGTGGAACGTCATGTGGAAAATGCCCTGAAGGTTGTGAATTTTCTGAAAGACCATCCGAGAGTGAAAAAAGTGAATCATCCGTCATTGCCGGATCATCCCGACCATGCTTTATACAAGCGGTATTTCCCGAAAGGTGGCAGTTCTATTTTTACCTTTGAAATAAAGGGAGGACAAGAGGAAGCGCACCGTTTCATCGACAGCCTGGAGATTTTCTCTTTGTTGGCAAACGTTGCCGATGTTAAATCCCTTGTTATTCATCCGGCAAGTACGACACACTCGCAACTTAGTGCCGAAGAACTTGCCGATCAGGAAATCTATCCGGGAACAGTTCGTTTATCGATCGGAACGGAGCATATAGATGATTTGCTTGCAGATCTGGAGGAAGCGCTTGCTAAAATCTGAACAATTGGAAAGAGGGGAATGTTATAACTTCAAGTTATCAGCTATTCCATAATGTGATTGGTGCGATATCTTTTTTAAGTCTACCTTTGCGCCATCAAAAATAAAGGATAACTAAGATATTATAGTAATGAATACAATTGAACAAGTACTTACGAAGTATAACAAATCTCTTTTCATTCTTCTTTTTATTTTTTGTCTGATGCCTTTTGTTTCACCTGCAGTTGCCCTGTTCCTGGGGCTTGCGCTGGGAATGACAGCCGGACAACCTTTCCCGAAATTCAGTAAGAAGACTTCTAAATATTTATTGCAGTTCTCTGTCGTTGGTCTGGGATTCGGAATGAATCTGCATGAATCGCTGAGAACGGGAAAAGAAGGGATGCTTTTCACTGTCGTGTCGGTTGTTGCAGTTTTGGCGTTAGGTATGTATCTGGGTAAAAGGTTGATGATGGATCGTAAAACGGCCTATCTGATCTCTGCCGGGACTGCTATTTGCGGAGGAAGTGCTATTGCAGCCGTTGCACCGGTAGTGAAAGCCAATGATAACGAGATGTCGATGTCGTTAGGGACTATTTTTATTCTAAATGCGATTGCGTTGTTTATCTTTCCGCCTATCGGTCATTTACTGGGATTAAGCCAGGAACAGTTTGGTATGTGGGCGGCTATTGCCATACATGATACAAGCTCGGTGGTAGGAGCCGGTGCCGCTTATGGTGAACAAGCGCTTGAAATAGCAACGATGGTTAAGTTGACGCGGGCGTTATGGATCATTCCTGTGACAATTGCTACTATGTTTATTTTTAAACAGAAAGGTGCGAAGATCAGTATCCCCTGGTTTATCTTTTTCTTTATTTTGGCTATGGTGGCAAATACCTTCCTGACAATTCCTGAAACGATAACGAGTTCGTTAGTCTGGTTGGCAAAGAAAGGGTTGACAGTTACTCTGTTTCTGATCGGGGCGGGGCTATCGAGAAAAGTAATTAAGCAGGTCGGAGTTCGTCCGATGGTTCAGGGAGTTATTCTTTGGGTATTTATCGGATTGATCAGTTTAGGGGTAATAATGTTGGTTTAATTGTTTTTTATTACCTTTGCCCCTCAAAAGTTGACAGTTGACAGTTGATGATTGACAGTAAGAAATGGTTACGACCTGCCGGCTGTTATTTATCAACTGTCAACTGTCAGTTGTCAACTGATTAAATATTATGGCTTCAAAAGTAACAAAAGGCATTATAATTTCGTTTTGGGTGCTGTTCGTTGCAGTAGTAGGGACTGTGTTCCTGTTGTTTACAGCTATTGCAAATGGTTCGATCGGGTATATGCCCCGTGTGGAACAGCTGGAAAATCCTATCGACAAGTTCGCTTCCCAGATCATTTCTGCAGATGGAAAAACGTTGGGTAGTTATGCGCATAGTCAGGATAACCGTATTATGGCAAATTACAAAGACCTTTCGCCCGACCTGGTGAAAGCCCTGATCGCTACTGAAGATATCCGTTTTGCAGAGCATAGCGGTATCGATGCGCAGGGATTGTTCCGTGCTGTTGTGAAACGTGGTCTCCTGATGCAGAAGAGTGGTGGAGGCGGTAGTACCATCACCCAGCAGTTAGCTAAGCAGCTTTTTTCACCAAGTGCTGACAATTTTATGGAACGTCTGTTCCAGAAGCCGATCGAATGGGTAATAGCCGTTCAGTTGGAACGTAATTATACGAAGGAAGAGATCGTCAGCATGTATCTGAATAAATTTGACTTCCTGTATAATGCGGTTGGTATTCAATCGGCTGCACGTGTCTATTTTGGAACGACTCCTAAGAATCTGAAAATAGAAGAAGCCGCGACACTGGTTGGAATGTGTAAAAACCCTTCTTATTTCAATCCGAAGCGTCAGAATGAACGTACACGCGGACGCCGTAATACAGTGCTGGAACAAATGGAAAAGGCTGGTTATATATCACGTGCCGAATGTGATTCGTTAAAGGCATTGCCGTTGACTCTTCGTTTCAGCCGTATGGATCACAAGGATGGTCCGGCTCCTTACTTCCGTGAATATCTGCGTATTCTGATGACTCGCAATAAACCGGATCGTAGTGAGTATAGAGGATGGCAGAAACAGCAATTTTATGAAGATTCTCTGGCTTGGGAAACCAATCCGCTGTATGGCTGGTGTAACAAGAATAAGAAAGCTGTGGACGGTAAGTATTATAATCTCTATACGGATGGTTTGAAAATATATACAACGATCGATTCCCGTATGCAGCAGTATGCGGAAGAAGCCGTTCGCGAACATTTCAGTAAAGATTTGCAACCTGCTTTCTTCCAGGCTAACAAAAAGAAGAAACAGGCTCCTTTCTCCATAGACCTTCGTCCGGGTGAAGTTGATACCATTATGATGCGTGCTATGCATCAGACCGATCGTTACCGGGCCATGAAAAAGGCAGGAGAGAAGGAGGATGAGATACGTAAAGTGTTCAATACACCTGTTGATATGCGTGTGTTTTCATGGAGCGGACCGATCGATACGATTATGTCGCCGATGGATTCTATCCGTTACCATAAAAGTTTCCTGCGTACTGGTTTTATGTCGATGGACCCGCGTACCGGTTATGTAAAAGCCTATGTAGGTGGTATCGATTATAATGACTTTCAGTATGATATGGTGAATGGCGGACGTCGTCAGATTGGTTCGACCATTAAGCCATTCCTTTATTCGCTGGCTATGATTGAGGGGTTCAGCCCGTGTGATGAAATGTTGCATGTGCAAAATACCTATTTTGATGAGAATGGTATCCCCTGGTCTCCACGTAATGCCAGTGCTAAACGGGTTGGTGAACAGGTCTCTATTCAATGGGGCTTACAGAATTCGGATAACTGGGTGACGGCATGGTTGATGAGCCAGATGTCTCCTTATACCTTCGTGCGCTTGCTTCACTCTTTTGGTTTAAAGAATCAGATGGACCCCGTGATTTCGATTTGTCTCGGTACACCGGACGTCTCGGTCAGTGAGATGGTAAGCGGATATTCCGTCTTTGCCAATAAAGGTATTCGTTCGGAGCCGATCTATGTGACCCGTATCGAGGACTCCTATGGAAACACGATCGCCAGCTTTAATTCTCAGATGAGCGAGGTGTTGACGGAAGATGCTTCTTATAAAATGCTTCATATGTTGAAGAATGTGATCGATGGGGGGACAGGCGGCCGTATCCGTTTCCGTTATGGGATCAAGGCACCTATGGGCGGTAAGACCGGTACGACGCAAAACAACTCCGACGGTTGGTTCATGGCTTTTACACCCAGCCTGGTTTCGGGATGTTGGGTCGGTGGCGAAGAACGTTCTATCCATTTCGATCGTTTATCGGAAGGGCAGGGAGCGAGTATGGCGTTGCCTATCTATGGTTTGTTCATGCAGAAAGTCTATGCCGACAAAACGCTAGGTTATTCGGAAGAGGAAGATTTTGATGTTCCTGAGCAATATGCCGATCCTTGTAAAACAGCGACAGAGGAAGAACGCAAGAGTATTCCGACAGATGTCGGTGGCATCGATAAAATGTTTGAATAGCAGACCGGATTACTTGAAATACAACTCCCGCAAATCTAAATTATTTATTAGATTTGCGGGAGTTCCTTTTTTAGGATAAACTGAACTTATTCCTAAGGAAAGTGGTTTACTGATTATAAAGTGATATAACATGAATTTCAGACACAAATATGTATTGGCAATCGATCAGGGAACGACAACTTCCCGGGCCATCCTGTTTAATCGTCAGGGACAGGTCATCACACTCTCCCAGAAAACATTCCAGCAGTACTTTCCTAAGCCGGGCTGGGTGGAGCACGATCCGAACGAAATCTGGTATACACAATCGCTTGCGATCAAGGAGGCGATGGCAAAAGCCGACGTAACGGATACCCATATTGCCTGTATAGGCATTGCCAACCAACGAGAGACAACGATCGTCTGGGATCGTGAGACGGGTTTTCCTGTCTACAATGCGATCGTGTGGCAGGATCGTCGTACGGCTGATTATTGTGAGGAGCTGAAGGCGGAAGGTTATTCCGATTTTATCCAGCAAAAGACAGGATTGGTGATAGATGCTTACTTTTCGGCAACCAAAGTCAAGTGGATACTGGATCATGTAAAAGGTATTCGTGAACGGGCGGAGCGGGGAGAACTTTGTTTCGGAACGGTCGATTCCTGGCTGGTCTGGAAACTGACGCGGGGATCGCAGTTCATAACCGATGTTACGAATGCTTCCCGGACCATGTTATTTAATATAAATACCTTGCAGTGGGATCAGGAGTTGCTCGATCTGTTCACGATCCCGTCTTCCATGCTGCCGGAGGTTAAGAGCAGCAGCGAGGTGTATTGCGAGACATCTACACCGATATTTAAGACCGGTATTCCGGTTTCCGGAATGGCGGGCGACCAGCAGGCGGCTTTGTTCGGCCAGTTATGCCTGGAAGAAGGAATGATGAAGACGACCTACGGGACCGGTTGTTTTATGATCGTAAATATCGGAGACAAGCCGGTACTTTCACAGAATAACCTGTTGACGACGATTGCCTGGAAGTTAGGCGATAAGGTAACGTATGCACTTGAAGGAAGCGTGTTTGTCGGTGGTGCAGCTATCCAGTGGCTTCGTGACGGTATCGGGTTGATCCCGAATGCCCCGGTGACGGAACAGATGGCAAAATCGGTTCCCGACAACGGCGGTGTCTATTTTGTTCCGGCGTTAACCGGTTTGGGAGCCCCTTACTGGGACCAGTATGCACGTGGTGCGATCATAGGCATAACCCGGGGTACGACGGCAGCGCATCTGACACGTGCAGCTTTGGAAGGTATTTGCTATCAGGTGTACGACGTCCTGATCGCGATGGAGAATGATATTCATGCCAAACCAAAGGAGATCCGTGTGGATGGCGGTGCGATTGCGAATAATTTCCTGATGCAGTTCCAGGCAGATATCAGCCGGTGTCCCGTGGTGCGTCCCTGCATCATTGAAACAACGGCTTTAGGAGCCGCTTATCTCGCGGGACTGGCTGTGAACTATTGGAAAGATATGGATGAACTGAAAGAACAATGGTCGCTTGATACTATATTTACCGCCAAGATGAAGCCTGAAACAGCTCTGGCTTTGCTGACAGACTGGCATAAGGCTGTTGGCCGGACGATGAATTGGGCGATGGACAGCGAAATATAAAAGAGATGACACCTTTTTTTGCAGAATTTATAGGGACGATGTTGCTTCTCCTGATGGGAGGAGGCGTGGTTGCCAATGTTTGCCTGGCGAAGACCAAAGGGTATGGTGCCGGGTGGCTGGCTATCACTACAGCCTGGGCGTTAGGTGTCTTTATCGGGGTCGTTGTGGCAGGACCTTATAGCGGTGCCCATCTGAACCCTGCCGTTTCGATCGGTTTGGCGATCGGGGGTACTTTTCCGTGGAGCGAAGTGCCTGTTTATATCCTTGCGCAGTTTTTGGGGGCAGCGGCCGGAGCTTTGATTGTCTGGCTCGTTTATAAAGATCATTTTGATGCGACGGATGATCAGGGAATAAAACTGGGGGTCTTCTGTACGAATCCGGCTATTAGTAATCCGCTGATCAATTTCCTGACGGAGATGGTGGGAGCATTCGTCCTGATGTTTGTCGTTTTCTATATAACGGATGGAGAGCTGACCTACGACAGTAACAGTACTTTACCTATAGGACTGGGGTCGGTGGGAGCTATTCCGGTTGCTTTTACCGTTTGGGTGATCGGCCTTTCGTTAGGTGGCCCGACGGGATACGCCATTAATCCGGCACGTGACCTGGCTCCCCGTTTTATGCACATGATTCTCCCGATCAAAGCAAAAGGAAGCAGCCACTGGGAATATGCCTGGATCCCCGGAATTGCACCGCTTGTAGGATCTGCCCTGGCTGCGATGCTTTATTATGTGCTGAAATAGAGTATCGAAGCTCTTTTATTTTATACATAAAAGTGGTATATTCGTGATATTATTCCGAAAGAGGAATGATAACCAGATTCAACTTAAGTATATTGAAATGAGAATAGCCACTTTGATTTTAGCCCTTTGTCTGATACTATCCGGATGTGGAAATCGTAATAGCCCAGGTGACCAAGCCGTTTTGTCTCCGGATTCATTATCTGAATTTCATAATCGGGCGCAATTACTGTTCGATGAAGCCCGTGAACAACAGCAAGGCGAAAATTACTCCGCAGCCATATCAGCTTATCAACAGCTCATTTCTCTGGAACCGACGGATAATGACATGAAGCCGGTCGTCGCTTTGATGGACGATGGATTTCTGCAATTGGTCTATTGCTATATCTTTGCCGGGCAACGGAAGGATGGAGCAGATTATTTCAACCGTATATATAAAGAAAAGAAATTTTGGTTTGTACGGAATCATCCTCGTAGTGTGGAAATCTGTACAGCTTATTCCCTCTATGAAGCTACGCGTCTGGAAGAAGCCGTTGCTTTGGTGGACCGTGCCTTATCCCGCGAGGAGGAAGGCAGAAAGAATGAACAGCTTTACGTGGACAACGGAATTGCCTCCGTCATTTACAATCAGGCTGGTGAAATACGTAAGGCGATTAGTTGTGGAGAACGGAGTCTGGAGATCATAAGGACTTTGGAAGATCAGTCAAAGATCGTATTTGTACTGGGTAATCTAATCTATCAATATCAGCAGGTTGGCGAATTTGAAAAAGCTCTTGCTGTTTATGATGCTTTATTGGCATCCGGTGAGGGGGAAAAGAACCCTTACGGACTATGTGCTGCCGAGACTAACATAGTTCATCTTTATGACGAATGGGGATTGGAGGAAGAAGTGACGGTTCATCTCGATAAGGCCCGTGAGGCTGCCGAACGGAGCGGTGTTCCCGATGCTTTCCTGCGGGTAGATAACTTGTCGGTTTATTATACCCTTCAAAGTGAGGAATACGATAAAGCCCGTGTTTTACTGGATAGCATGCAAGTTCGTATGCCGGACCGTTCGCAAAATTCGTTTTATCATGAGTTTTATGATAATTATGCCTGTATCCTGGCTGTAGGTGAAACGAAGGGGAAAGATCTTCAGGCGGTTATCAGGGCACGAGAATTGATCGGACAGCTGAAAGATAAACCGTTGAACAACCTGTCGGTCCTGACTTATCGTTTGTTGGGTGATGTTTTGGCAGAAGAAGGAGAGCGGGAATTGGCGATTGATGCTTATCTGGCTTGTACAGATTATATTCAAAAGAATCAATTGGTCAATCAGCAACGTCTGGTCTATTATGCGTTGGGAAGATTGTACGCAGAAACAAAGCGCCCGGACGAATCTTCCCGTTATCTTTTGATGGCTCACCAGGCTGGACTGGTATTCACAGAGCGACGGAATGCCGGACTGATGTCGCAGTTCCGGGTCAGATATGAAACGAGGGAAAAGGAACAGGATAACCGGTTGTTACGTTCTGAACTGCAACTACAGAAACGTACCACGCAATATTATGTACTGATCGGTATAGTATCCTTTCTGCTGGGTACGGCTTTCCTGCTTTGGTTGATCCTGCGCCATCGTGCTTTGCGGTTGCGTCATGAGTCGAATCTTCGTCAGATGTTAGCCGAGTGGCAAAATATGAACCGTAAAAACGAAGAACTCCGTTTGCAGATAGAAAAGGCAGATGCCCAACATACCATGCAGGAGGTGATCAACAGTCTGTCTCCCCGTCTGCTGACTAACGAAGAAGAACAGGAGTTCCGGCGTCAGTTCTGTTTTCTTTATCCGTCTTTCCTGTCGGGGCTGAGAAAGGTTTGTCCCACAGTGACCCGTAGTGAGGAACTGTTGGCGATGCTTGTCCGCCTGCATCTATCCTCCGATGAAATAGCGTTCGCTTTAGGAAATAACCGGGCAAGTGTGAATACATCCCGTTTCCGTTTCCGGAAGAAGCTGGGACTTGAAAAGGAGGTATCGCTGGAAGATTATATAGACAGTCTCTGAAAAATTATAAATCAGGGCCTTATTCTTTGCTATCGTAATTGTCTATTGGATTGTCTATAGCCGTTTTTAGGAAATGGCATAGGCTTTAAGTTTCGTTTTCTGTATATGAACCTGAATCATAGTTACCACTAAATATGAATTAAAATTAGCGAACATGAAAACTATTACATTTTCAAATTTGAGCAGATTATCTTTATTAAGGCGATTGTTTACTATTACCAGTGTTATCTTTTCAGTGATGATCTTATTTACAGCTTGCAGCGATGATGACGAGCCGTGTCCGGCACAGCATCCTGAGGTGGCTGTCTGTTTGAAAAGCCAGACAAATAGCTGGCGTACCGCTTTGAGTTACTATGCGACAAACCAGCTCGAAGCGAAGGGGCTGACTTATTCTACCTACGTGGCGAAAGATGCCGCACAGCAAGCTCATCAGATCAAGATGGCTGTGGAATCCGGTTGCCGGGCATTGGTGGTGGTTCCCGAAGGCATCGGTAAAGAGGTACTCGATGTCGCTCTTTCGGCAGGGATTCCGGTTATAATGTTTGAGGATGGAATCACAGACGGATACGCTGCCCTGGTGCAGGGTGATAACGGGGCAGCCGGAAAGAATGCTGCCGATTATATAGCATCGAAAGGAGCTGTGCATGTGGTTGCTTTCGAAGTAACACAAGATCCGGCATCGAGTGATGCCCGTGTCGGTGCTTTTACGGAGGAGATGGGGGCCAAATCACCTTCTACTCAGGTGACAACACAATCCCTGTCATTATACACAAGTGCCGATGGTAAGGCTGCGGCTGCCGGTATTTTAGCCAGTGATCCGTCTGTAGATGCCTTTTATGCTCAGGACGATGAAGTGGCGGCAGGTGTGATTGAAGCCATCGGTGAATCTGGCCGTAACGATATCAAAGTAGTTGTTGGTTGCGGCGGATCGCAGACTTTCTTTTCACTGATCCTTTCAACAACGGTCACGGATGTAGCGACAACGCTTTATTCTCCGTCCATGATTACCAAATGTATAGATCTGGCGGATGATATACTGAAAGGTAAGTCTCCGGAAGAAAAGCAAATCGTGATGCCTGCAACAGTCGTGAATAAAGAGAATGTCCGGGAATATCAGGATAGTAATTCGCCTTACTGACCTGTATGGTTGTCGATTCGTGCACAGGAGTATTTTTAAATCAGTTCCCGTATCACTTTTATAACCTCCGGAATAGAGGCTTCTACTTTCGGAGTCAGTTCCATATTTACTTCATTCAGATTGGCGGCCGATACGACGATAAGATGGACCTCCGGCAGGTCGCCGGTCAGGATCATTGTTTCGATCATGTCGCGGAGACCGATTTCATGTGCACTCATCAAGGGTGGATAATCGCTGGCGTATTTCGGACGGATGAGGCGGACCGTTCCCGGCGGATGAGTGTCGAGGGTGGCATCTACCATGATGATATGGTCATATCCCGTCAGCCAGCTGATCAAATGCAAGCCTCCCGTCCCGCCATCCATCAGGGTGACATGGGTGGGAAGCGTTTCTTTTTCCAGGGCACGGATCACGTGGATACCGACTCCTTCGTCTTTCAGCAATAAATTGCCGACACCTAATATAAGAGTTTTCTTTTCCATTCTATAGTTCTTTTCCTTGTAGGATATATTACAGTCTGAGATACGGGGGTATGAGGAACAAGCATACGCCCGTATGTCCGTCTGCAATATCAGTCATTTTTTTTAGCTATCTTGGTGATTGCTTCGGCAGTCTCCGTTATTTCTTCCTTATCGGCGATATCTTCTTCAATAAACTTCCAGCCACCGATGATCGAGGATGTTTCACCGCGTTGTTCGATGTAATCGTGGTAGAATACCAGATATACATGGACAATGGCAAAGAGAATAAAGAACCACATCAGGAAATGATGAATCTGGCGTGCCATCAAATCGCCGCCCATCAACGGGATGGTCCAGGCAAACAGTTGGGGGAAGACCGACTGGCTCATTTTGGCATACAATCCGAAACCTGTAATACTTTGCAACAGAAATGCCCAGAATGTACCGAAGTAGATCAGGCTTGCCAGCGCATTATGGCCGATGCTTTCTACCGGTTTGTTCTTTATCATCAGGATGTCGACCTTTATTACTTCCAATACTTCCTGCCACTGTGATTTCTTTAGCGGAATAAAGTTTGTCCACCGGGCAAAGCGGTTTCCCACGAATCCCCAGTACAGGCGGAACACGAAGTTGAAGAAGAACACGAATGCCGCTACAAAATGGATGAAACGGACTACGCCGAACCAATAACTGAAATAGGCTTCCGAAGCATTCAGTATGGCAGGCGGATCGGCAATAATGAACCCGGTGATGCACAGTATGACGATACACAAGGCATTCACCCAATGGTAGATACGTACGGGAAGTTCCCATACGTATACTTCAGTAAGACGTTTTTTACGACTTTTCATAGCAATACTATTTAAAACGTATCCATTTGGTGCACATACTTCCCTTCCTCGTCATACAGATGCACGGCGCAAGCCAGGCACGGGTCGAAGGAATGGATTGTCCGGAGGATTTCGAGCGGCTGGTTGGCATCGTGTATCGGTGTGCCGATCAGGGCCGATTCATAGGGCGAAAGGTTGCCGTTTTCATCCCTGGGCGAGGCGTTCCAGGTGGTAGGAACTACCATCTGGTAGTTTTTCACCCGGTTGTTCTCTATCACGATGAAATGGGCGAGAGCACCGCGCGGAGCTTCTGTCAGTCCTACGCCTTGCGCCTTCTTCGGCCAGTTTTCGTTTTCCCACATCACCGGATTAGCCATACGAGAATCTCCGTTCTCCAGGTTCTTCATTAACTGGTCGAAGAACTCGAGCGACCAACCGGCAACAAGCTGCGTCTCGATACCACGGGCGGCTGTGCGTCCCAGTGTGGAGAAGAGAGCTTCAGCCGGGAGATTAAGCTGTCTCAAAACATTGTCGACAGCTGTTTTCTGTGGTTCTTTACCTGCTGCGTATGCTACGATCAGACGGGCAAGAGGACCTACTTCCATCGGCTGGCCTTTCCAACGCGGCGTTTTGATCCAGCTATATTTATCTTCTACATCCAGATATTTATAGGGAGGTTTCGGACCGGTGTATTCCAGATTTGTTTCTCCGTCGTACGGATGCAAACCGGCTTTGTCGCCTTCTGTATATTTATACCAGGAATGGTAGATATATTCTTTTATCTCTTCCGAAGAGTTGGCGTCTACCGGATGGACCTTGCTCAGGTCACGGTCGAGTACGATACCCCGCGGACTCAGATAATCCTCTATACCGGCATATCCGTGCAATGGGAAATCTCCATAAGACAGATAGTTGCTAACGCCGCCTCCGATTTTGCTCCATTCGTCTTTATAGACTTCGGCGATCATCAGCAGGTCAGGGATATATACCTGGTCGATAAAGTCTTTCCCTTCCTGAAGTTTCTGTTTAACCAGCGCCAGACGTTCGGCGTTGATTGCATTCGCTTCGTTGAGGTCGATGCTGCACGGCATACCGCCCACCAGGAAGTTCGGGTGCGGGTTTTTACCACCGAATACGGCATGTACTTTGACGATTTCCTTTTGCCATTCCAGTGCATCCAGGTAATGGACGGTTGCGATAAGGTTCTGTTCCGGCGTCAGTTTATAGGCAGGATGGCCCCAATAGCCGTTGGCAAAGATACCGAGCTGTCCGCTGGCTACGAATTTCTTCAGGCGTTCCTGAGTGTTTCTGAAATAGCCTTCCGTGTTTTTAGCCCACGGCGATAATTGCTGGGCGAGGAGGGCGGCAGCTTTCGGATCAGCTTTCAGGGCCGATACGATATCTACCCAATCCAGTGCATGCAACTGGTAGAAGTGGACCGTATGATCGTGCATGTAAAGCACTGCTTCCATAATATTGCGAACCATTTCCGCGTTAGGAGGGATGGTGATATCCAACGCCTGTTCCACCGCTCGGACAGAACAGAGCGAATGAATGGAGGTACATACGCCACAGACGCGTCCGACGAATACCCAGGCATCGCGGGGATCGCGGTTACGGACTATATTTTCAATTCCCCGAACCATTGTTCCGGAACTATATGCATCTTTGATTTTGCCGCCTTCTATGGCTGCTTCTACCCGGAGATGGCCTTCGATACGGGTGATAGGGTCTATAACGATTCTTTCTGACATGGTATTGCAAATTTAGATGTTAGATGTACTTTCCGGTTCCTCATTATCGATGAGTTTCTTTTTACGGATATTGGTTGCTACGGCGTGGACGGCTATACCGGCAGCTGTGGCTGTTCCCAGGGCGAGGCCGATCTGGTCGGCTGTCGCTTCAATTCCGAAACCGTGGACGTCGGGCATTCGTTTATAGAACGGACTGTTGTCCCAAAAGTTTTCCTCGCTGCAACCCAGGCAGGGGTGACCGCTCTGGATCGGGTAGCTGGTTCCTTCATTCCATTTGATGATCCCGCACGAATTGTAAGTGCTGGGTCCTTTGCAGCCGACTTTGTAGAGGCAGTATCCATGTTTGGCATTTTCATCGTCGAAGCTTTCCACGAAAAGACCGGCATCGAAGTTGGCACGGCGGTAACAGGAGTCATGTACACGGCGGGAATAAAACATCTTGGGACGTCCTAGGCCGTCGAGTTGCGGCATACGTTCGAATGTCAGCATATAGATGATGACACCGGCCATCACGTCTGCGATAGGAGGACAGCCTTGTACATTAATAATAGGTTTACCTTTGATTACTTTATGGATCGCTTTGGCCCCTGTCGGGTTCGGGTTGGCTGCCTGTACGCAACCGGCGCATGCACAGTTACCCCAGGCGATGATCGCTTTTGCACCTTTGGCAGCCTCTTCGGTGATCTGCAAAGCACTTTTGCCGCCTACGCAGCAATAACCTTCGTCTTTTGTCGGGATCGATCCTTCGATCATAAGCAAGTATTCACCGTAATACTTTTTCATCGTCTCTTCCTTAGCTGCTTCAGCCTGTTCACCGGCTGCAGCCATCAACGTTTCCGTATAGTCGAGTGAAATCTTGTCGAGTAGAAGTGTTGCCACGATCGGATGCGCAGCACGGATGAACGATTCAGTACAGCAGGTACATTCCTGGAGGTGAAGCCAGATAACCGGCAGGCGCGGTTTGGTTTCCAGTGCGTTGACAACCTGGGCCACACCGGAGGATTCCAGTCCCATAAGGGCCGCCATGGTGGTACAGAATTTCAGGAAATCCCTTCGAGAGATGCCTTTTTGCCGGCATTCTTCGTAGACGGTAGGTCTTTTATTTTCCATATTTTCGCAATTTATTGGTTTTCTTTTCAGCAAATACGTGGTAGCTGTTCACCGCTCAGCATATCGACGATCCGGTAGTTGCCGTACGGTGTTTTCATTTTTACGATTGCATTATCCTCTCCGGTTATACGGCCGATGATCGTTGCATTCTTTCCTTCCGGAAAGCTTTTCATCACAGCGAGAGCCTCTTGTGACCGGGTTTCCGGCAGGATAACCAGCACCAATCCTTCGTTGGCAATATAAAGCGGGTCGAGTCCCAGTATTTCCGAAGCACCTTTCACGGCATCGGGGATGGGGAGGGATGCTTCATCCAAAACAATTTCAACACGGGCTGCTTTCGCTATCTCGTTCAGTGTTCCGCTTACTCCGCCGCGTGTCGGGTCACGAAGCACATGTACTTCCTCTATATTTTTTAACAACTGAGAAAGCATATTGTTTAACGAAACTGTATCACTTTTCAGATTTGTTTCAAAACCGAGGCTTTCGCGGGCAGAAAGGATCGTGATACCGTGCGCTCCGATCGGACCGCTACAGATGACGACATCTCCGGGTCGTACACGGTCGGGAGCGATACGGATGCCTTCCGGCACGACTCCGATACCGCTGGTATTGATGAACAGTTTGTCGCATTTGCCGCGTTCCACCACTTTGGTATCGCCGGCAACGATCTGTACTCCGGCTTTATCGGCAGCTTTCCGCATGGAGCGGACGATGCGTTGCAGGTCGGATAATGGCAAACCTTCTTCCAGTATAAACCCGGCTGTCAGGTAAAGCGGCCGGGCACCGCAACATGCCAGATCGTTTACCGTACCGTTCACTGCCAGGTCGCCGATATCGCCGCCGGGAAAGAATATCGGATCGACAACAAATGAGTCGGTCGAGTAGGCCATGCGTCCTTCCTGAACGGGGAACACGCAACCGTCATGATCCTGTTCCAGTAACGGATTGCGGAATGCCGGATAGAAAATATCGCTTATCAACCGATGTGTCATCCGTCCGCCTCCGCCATGTGCCATTAATACACAGTCGGAGTCATTAAATGGAACCGGACAATTAAAATCTTCGTTCTTCATATCTTTATAGTTGACAGTTGACAGTTGACAAGTGACAGTTTAGGCTTCGCGTCTGAAACCTGTCAACTGTCACTTGTCAACTGTCAACTATATTTATAGTATGCCGCGCAAACCCCTTCCGAAGAAACCATCGGTGCCCCCATCGGGCGTTCCGGCGAACAGGCTTTTCCGAAGAAAGGACAGTCGGAAGGTTGGCTCACGCCCCTCATGATGTTTCCGGCAATACATTCGGATGAAATTTCAGTTTCTCTCGGAAGGAATGGAAATTTCTCCCGGGAGGAATAGATTGCATACGTTTTCTTCAATTGTAAACCGCTACCGGGAATTATGCCGATTCCGCGCCATTCCTGATCGCATGGTTCAAGTGTCTCGTCCATCAATGCGCGAGCAGCCGGATTACCCTCTTCCGGCACGGCACGGCGGTAAGCATTTTCAACAAAATAGCTTCCGTTCTCCAGTTGCAGCAGGCAACGGTAAATCCCCAGCAGTAGGTCGACCGGCTCAAAACCGGTGACAACCATCGGTGTCTTATATTTTTCTGCTAATTGATGATAGGCTGAATTTCCGGTGATAGCACAAACATGACCGGCTGTCAGGAATCCGTCTACTTTACTTTCCGGATCGGAAAGGATCGCATCTATTGCGGGCGGAACGGTGAATAGCGAAGTCAGTAAAGAGAAGTTGGATAATTTCTTCCGTTGCGCTTCCTTCAATGCCATCATATGTACCGGCGCTGTCGTTTCAAAGCCTATAGCGAAGAAAACGACTTCCTTTCCCGGATTAGTCTCCGCCAGCCTGACCGCATCGAGTGGTGAGTAAAGCATACGAACATCTGCTCCGTGTGCTTTTACCTGCAACAGATCTTCACGGGTTCCCGGTACACGCATCATGTCTCCGAACGAAGCCAGTATGACATCGGGGCGTTTGGCTAATTCCAGAGCCTGGTCTATCAGAGTAACCGGTGTGACACAGACCGGACAACCGGGGCCATGAAGCAGGCGGACCTGTTCCGGCAACATCTCTTCCAAACGGTAACGGGCGATGGCATGCGTCTGTCCGCCGCATATTTCCATGATATGCCACGTCTGGGTTGTCGCCTTACGGATGGCCCGGACAAGCGCCTGCACCTGCTCGTTGTTGCGATATTCGTCAACGTATTTCATATACGCTCCAGTTTTCTGAGGTCTTCCAGCGTCTCTTCAGCTTCCCGGGCATTGACGACAGAGATTGCCATCCCGGCATGCGCCAGTATATAATCGCCTTCCGCTGCATCCACCCATTGGATACAAATATCCTTCGTGACGCCGCTGAAATCGACCTTAGCCATTGCCAGGTCGGGCACAGACCGGTCTATACTTATTATTTTACCAGGAACAGCAAGACACATAAGCTTCTTTGTTTTTTATTAACAACTCCAAAAGTAGCCAATATGTTCGGGAAAAGATGTGTTAAATGATACATATTATCTATTAAGTGATAAATAAAAATTATCAGCTTTGTCGAGGGTATGGTTTGTTTATTCTGGTTAAACCTTCTATATTTGTTCGGATCGTAAAACAAAGAAGGGTGAAGATATCGAAATTGATAATCCGTGGATTGGTGCAAGGGGTTGGCTTTCGTCCGTTTATCTATCGTATTGCAAACGAGATGGGGATAAGAGGGGAAGTAGACAACCGGAATAACGGTGTTTGCATTCATGCTGTTCTGACACCGGAGCAACAGGAGACGTTTATTTCCCGGATCAGAGAAGAGCATCCTCCGGTAGCTTTTATCCATAGCATACAAATCTCGGAAACGGAGCATGAAGATATCGGACAGGCCGGTTTTACCATTATTCCCAGCCGTTCCGATTCGGAAGAAGTAACACAGGTGGCACCTGATATTGCCGTTTGTCCCGAATGTCTTCGCGACAGAAAGATACAACCGCATCGTCTGCGGTACCCTTTTATTAACTGTACGCATTGCGGTCCGCGTTTTTCCATCATTCGTGATCTTCCTTACGACCGGCAGCAGACAACTATGTCTGCCTTTGCCATGTGTCCGGATTGCCGGAAGGAATATACGACAGTCAGCGACCGTCGTTTTCATGCACAACCTGTGGCCTGTAATCATTGCGGGCCTTTTTATTATGCTATATATAATAATGTAAAGACGGAAGACTATAATGAGTTGCTCGATCTGTCCGTTCGCCTGCTTAGTGAAGGAGAAGTGATCGCAGCAAAAGGTATCGGTGGTTACCATTTGATATGTGATGCCCTGAACGACCGGGCCGTAACCCGTTTACGGATGATAAAACAGCGTGACGGTAAACCTTTTGCCGTTATGTTCCGTGATATGGAACAGTTGAAACAATATGTAGAAGTAAATCCGGTCGAAGAAGATTGCCTGCTTTCCTGGCGGCGTCCGATCGTATTGCTGAAACAAAAGAGAAGGCTTGCCGCTGATATAAACCCCGATATGCAAACGTTAGGCTGCATGCTGCCTTATATGCCCCTGCATTACGATTGGTTTGCTGCCCTCGGCACTCCGGCTTTGGTGATGACCAGTGGAAACCTGAGTGATCGACCGATTGCCATAACGCCTGCTGAGGCAGAGGAACAACTATCCGGTAAAGTCGCCCTGTTACTTCATCACAACAGGGATATTCATAACCGGGTGGACGACTCGGTTCTTCAGGTTTGCGGTGACCAGCCTTGTCTGATCCGTCGTTCGCGGGGTTATGTGCCGGAGCCTTTCTTTGCAGATGTTCCGGTAGAAGGAATATGGGCTTTTGGTGCGGAAAAGGTAAACACATTTGCTTTGGGGAAAGGGGATACGGTTTTGCAAAGCCAATATATCGGTGATTTGAAGAACTGGGAAACATTCAGTTTTTATACAGAATCGCTGGAACGTTTCCGGCATCTTTTTCGCTTTACCCCCTCTGTGCTTGTATGTGACATGCATCCTGATTATTTATCATCCCGGGAGGCGGAGCGTGTAGCTGCATGTTCCGGCTTGCCGTTGCTGAAAGTACAGCACCATCATGCCCATGCTGCGGCTTGTATGCTGGAATATGGCTTACATGAAAAAGTCGTTGCTATCGTCTTGGATGGGACTGGTCTGGGGGATGACGGGAAAGTGTGGGGAGGTGAGTTTTTCCTCTGTGACCGGAAGGTGTATCACCGCCTGTCACATTTCGAATATGTCCCTTTGCCCGGTGGCGATAAAGCAGCTGTAGAACCCTGGCGGATGGCTGTTGCTTATTTATGGCATTACTGGGGAGATGCCGCCCGTTTTCCGGAAGGGTTTACTGAACGGATAGGTGCGGATAAGATCCGGTTGCTGGTAACCATGATGGAAAAGGGTATCAATACGCCTTATACATCGGGTGCCGGCCGGTTATTTGACGCTGTCGCCTCTTTGCTTGGGCTTTGTGACGTGTCGACGCATCAGGCTGAGGCTCCCGTGCGGTTGGAACAAGCAGCAGGGAGTGAACAGTCGGCGCAGTATCCGGTTATAATAAAAGAAGGGGTTGTCTCTTTCCGCCCTATGTTTGAAGGATTGCTGAACGATCTGGCTTCCGGAGTCTCTGTCGCTGATATAGCGGCAAAATTCCATAATGCAATAGCGTTTCTTCTGCTGGCAGAAGCTAAACGTTATCTGCAGCAGACCGGGGCGACCCGGGTGGTTATCTCCGGCGGCTGTTTTCAAAACAAACGGTTGACGGAACAGTTGCAACGCTTATTTGCGGATGAGGATATTTCATTGTATGTCCCGGGCCGTATACCTTGTAATGATGGGGGAGTCGCAGTCGGTCAGCTGGCCATTGCCGCTTCCCGGAAAAATAGTACTGATTATGCATGAAATGTCTATTGCTCAAAGTATAGTCGAACTGGCGGAAGAGCAGGCGCGCAGTCGTCATTCGGAAGCAGTCGAAGAACTGGAACTGGAAATCGGGCGTCTGGCCGGTGTGGAATTACATACGCTTGACTTCGCCCTTGAAAGTGCGGTGAAAGGTTCCATGCTCGAACATGCTTCGATCGTTCGTCATATTATTGACGGTGAGGGAACCTGTACGGATTGCGGACAGTTCTTTCCAATGGAGGCTTTATTCACGCCTTGTCCGGCATGCGGTTCTTATTGTGTTAAAATCATTAAAGGAAAAGAACTTCGTGTGAAATCGATTGTTATTAAATAATAAATACAAAACGCTTATGTGTGGAACTTGCGGGTGTGGAGAACACCATCATCACGAACATGACCATCACGATCATCATCATGATCATGGCCATGAACATCATCATCACCACCACGATGGGGATAAGGTAATAACACTCGAACAGGATATTCTCCAGCGAAACAATCTGCTGGCAGAACGTAACCGCGGTTATTTTGAAGCAAAAGAAATATTCTGCCTGAACCTGATGAGTTCGCCCGGTTCCGGAAAGACGACATTGCTGGAAGAGACCGTCCGCCGTTTGAATGGTAAACTTCCGTTGTATGTTATCGAAGGTGACCAGCAGACCTCCAATGATGCAGATCGTATTGCCGCTCTGAATATCCCTGTCTTCCAGGTAAATACCGGAACGGGTTGCCATCTGGAGGCTGATATGGTAAATCATGCGGTGAAACATCTTTCTCCGGCAAACGGCTCGATCTTGTTTATTGAGAATGTCGGCAATCTGGTTTGCCCTGCCATGTTCGATCTCGGTGAAGCGAAGAAAGTGGTTATTGTAAGTACGACCGAAGGAGATGACAAACCTTTGAAATACCCGCATATCTTTGCAGAAGCAGATGTCTGTGTGATTAACAAGACAGACCTTGCACCCTATCTCAATACAGATATAGAGACATTGAAAAATAATGCTTTAAAGGTGAATCACCATTTAACGGTTTTTGAAGTATCGGCTATGAAAGGCGACGGTATGGATGCCTGGTGTGACTGGTTGTGTCTGGAATGTGCAAAATGTAAATAAATAACCCGGAATCCGATGGATAAATAGATGAAAAAAGCTATATTTGTTCCGGTTCATTGAATTAAATAATCAAAATGTTATGATTAACCGAGAATTAATCGACCCGAAGAGCATAGTCGTTGTAGGCGGCTCAAATAATGTACACAAGCCGGGTGGGCGTTTGGTACGAAACCTCCTCGATGGTAAATATAAAGGAGAGTTGTATGTCGTGAATGCCAAGGAAGACGACGTGCAAGGTCTGAAATCGTATCATTCCGTACACGATATACCGGATACGGAAATGGCTATTATATCAATTCCCGGTCCTTCATGTCCTGAAGCTGTCGATGTATTGGCAAAACAGAAGAATGTAAAAGCCTTTATTGTAGTCTCTGCCGGATTTGGAGAGGAGACTCACGAAGGGGCCATTCTGGAAAATCAGATGCTCGAAAGTGTGAATGAAGCGGGAGCATCCATGATCGGTCCGAACTGTATCGGACTGATGAATATGAATTTCCATGGCGTATTTACGCAACCTATACCCGAATTTCATCCGGACGGAGTGGATTTTATCTCCAGTTCAGGCGGTACGGCGCTTTTCATTATCGAATCGGCGCTGACTAAAGGCTTGCGCTTCTCGTCTGTCTGGTCTGTCGGCAACTCCAAACAGATCGGAGTGGAGGAGGTGATCGAATATATGGACCGTCATTTTGATCCTGTACTCGACTCAAAAATAAAAATGCTGTATATCGAGCAGATCAAGAATCCCGATAAACTGCTTTATCATGCTTCTTCATTGATTCGTAAAGGATGCCATATTGCAGCGATCAAGGCAGGAAGTACAGAGTCCGGAAAACGTGCGGCCTCTTCGCATACCGGTGCGATTGCCAGCTCTGATTCGGCAGTTGAGGCTTTGTTCCGCAAGGCGGGCATCGTACGTTGTTTCAGCCGTGAAGAACTGACGACTGTTGCCAGTATCTTTACCCTGAAGGATGTAAAAGGAAAGAACTGTGCTATCATCACACATGCCGGAGGTCCGGCAGTTATGTTGGCCGATGCGCTTTCCAAAGGCCGTCTGAATGTTCCGAACCTGGAAGGGCCTGTCGCTACCGAACTGAAATCTAAATTATATCCGGGGGCTGCAGTGGGCAACCCGATCGATATTATCGGAACGGGAACACCGGAACATCTGGCTACCGCGATCGATTATTGCGAAAATCATTTTGAGGAAATCGATCTGATGATGGTCATCTTCGGAAGTCCGGGACTGGTGAAATTGTATGACGCTTATGAAGTGCTTCATAAGAAGATGGAAGAATGTAAAAAACCGATCTTCCCGGTGCTCCCTTCTATTGTGACAGCCGGACCGGAGGTTCGCAGTTTTGTTAAAAAAGGCCATGTGAATTTCTCAGATGAAGTGACGTTGGGAACAGCCCTTTCACGTGTGATCAATACGCCGAAGCCGATGAGTACCGATATACAACTGTATGGGGTCAATGTGCCTGAGGTACGCCGCATCATCGACCAGCTTCCTTCAAACGGATATTTGGCTCCCGAGCAGGTTCGTACTTTACTGGGTGCTGCCAATATTCCGCTTGTGGATGAATTTACATCGACCGACAAAGACGAATTGATCGCTTTTGCCAAACGGGTAAAATTCCCTGTAGTAGCCAAAGTCGTAGGTCCTGTACATAAAAGTGATATTGGAGGTGTAGCCCTGAATATTCGTAGTGAAGAACATCTGTTGTTCGAATTTGAACGTATGATGCGTTTGCCGGATGTGACGGCCGTTATGGTGCAGCCCATGCTGAAAGGGCAGGAGTTATTCCTGGGAGCTAAATATGAGGAAGGTTTCGGCCATGTCATCCTGTGTGGACTGGGAGGAATTTTTGTCGAAGTATTGAAAGATGTCTCTTATGGCTTGTCTCCGTTATCATATGATGAAACCTATTCCATGATCCGCTCTTTGCGCGGTTATCCGATCATTAAGGGAACGCGTGGTCAAAAAGGTATCGATGAACAACAATATGCTGATATCATCGTCCGCCTTTCCACTTTGCTCCGTTTTGCATCCGAGATAAAAGAAATGGATATTAATCCGCTGGTAGCAACCGACCGGGGATTGTTTGCGGTAGATGCCCGCATCAGGATAGAGAAATAACAACAGACAAATAAAAAAAGGGGAATTGAAAACATAAGCCTGTCGATTTGTTTCAATTCCCCTTAATATATAGTCTCTATTCTGCCTGTTTTCTTCCTCTTTTTTTCCGTCCGGGAAGTGAAGGTGAAATATTGTCTCTGACAAACTTTTTAAAGCTACTCAGCGATACCTGGTAAAATTCGGCCAGTTCGGCATAAGTCGCATTCTCTTCGTTGAGTTCTTTTTCGATCTGTTCTTTTTGTGAGAGCAGGTGATCCATTTTGGGTGTTCCTTTCGGCCGCCCGAGCACTTTACCCCGGCTTCTGGTTATCTCTAACGATTCTTTTGTTCGGGTCGAGATTAGTTTACTTTCTATTTCCGAAACGAGCCCAAAAGTAAATGCTAATGTTTTGCTGTCGACATTATTTTCAAAAGTATAGCCTTCCTTAAGACAATGAAGGGTTACTTTTTTCTCAATACATAATAAGATCAAATGCATAATTTCCATCAACCTTCGGCTCAGGCGTGTAACATCGGCTACAATCAGTGTGTCGCCAGCGTTCATATTCTTGATTATATCTTCAAGCCTGTTCTTGTGTCGTGAGGAGGTTGTACGGGTATCTTTATGCCATTTGTCGATAATTATGTTATTGTTCGCGGCAAACTGTTCAATCGCATTTTTTTGATTGTCACTTTGTTGCTTGTTTGAATATGTTCGTGTATAGGCAATTATCATACTGTTTTCAATGTTGATACGTTTATATTATAACATATTGGTTTGCAATATGTTCATGTTCGATTCTTCTTCTTTCTGCTGCTTTTTCCTCCTTTCCTTTAAATCATGTAAATAAACAGATGCGAAAATAATCAATTAAAAAAGAACACGAAATATTTGGAAGATAAAAATAAATGCTTACCTTTGCACCGCAATCAACAATAAAGGGGTTGTAAAACGGGGTGTAGCGCAGTCCGGTTAGCGCACCTGCTTTGGGAGCAGGGGGTCCCAGGTTCGAATCCTGGTACCCCGACAGAGAAAGAGAATCAACGGTTTAGTTGGTTCTCTTTTTTATTTTTAAATCTCTATAATATATCTTATCCGGAAGTTCTCTTTCCCTGATTTGTTTTTTGAAAATAAACTATCATACTCTCATTTTTCTTTTGTGTGGATTGAAAGTCAATGTATATGATTATGATAGTTGCATGAAATAACTATCATGGCAACTATCATAATCCTCATTTAACTGTCATATCTTCCCGTTTATCGAAAAAATAAGGTACCTGAAAGTGTAGTCGGTGGGTTGTTTTATATTAAACAGGTTTCTTTTTTTAGTGATGTAATAGGATTTTTTGCGAAGAGTAAGCGGATTATTTCTCCGAGACCCTCATTTGAATGCTTTTTACATCCGGGTTTGAACGGTGCCGAGACCCGGGTGTAAAGGGTTGACAGACCCGGGTCTCAACGGAAATAAGTCGTTATGTTATTGAAAATAAACAATATACTACGTGATAAAATCCAGGTGTATTTATGATAGTATGACAGTTGTTTTGCATTAAATAATCGTAAGTACCTTTGGTCCGGTTGTCCTGTTTTTCTTTTAATTTCAATGAAATTATTACAGTTAATGAATATAGTATTATCTTTGCAAACCGGCTGCGCGTAGAGTACAATAGTATTTTACAGATGCATTGTATGTATACTTTTGATTCATGGAATTAAAACAAATAAATCTTATTTAAGATGTATAGAACAAGAACATGTGGAAACTTGCGCCTGGCAGACGAAGGTCTGGTGGTTACTTTAGCCGGATGGGTGCAGAGAACTCGTAAGATGGGCGGTATGACATTTGTCGATCTCCGCGACCGTTATGGTATAACCCAGTTGGTATTCAATCAGGAAGTGGATGCAGATCTTTGCGAAAAGGCAAATAAACTGGGACGTGAATATGTTATTCAAGTAACAGGTACGGTTAGAGAACGCTCCAGCAAGAATAAAAATATCCCGACAGGAGATATCGAGTTGATCGTTTCGGAAATGAATATATTGAATGCGGCTGTTACTCCTCCTTTCACGATCGAAGACGAAACGGACGGAGGCGATGACCTGCGTATGAAATACCGTTATCTGGATTTGCGTCGTAATGCTGTTCGCAAGAACCTCGAATTGCGTCACCGCATGGCTTTTGAGGTTCGTAACTATCTGGATAAACAGGGATTCCTTGAAGTGGAAACTCCGGTTCTGGTAAATTCTACTCCCGAAGGTGCACGCGATTTTGTGGTTCCTTCACGTATGAATCCGGGACAGTTCTATGCATTGCCACAGTCTCCGCAGACCTTGAAACAGTTGCTGATGGTGTCTGGTTTCGACCGTTATTTCCAGATCGTTAAATGTTTCCGTGACGAAGACCTGCGTGCCGACCGTCAGCCGGAATTTACACAGATCGACTGTGAAATGAGTTTCGTTGAGCAGGAAGATGTCTTGAATATCTTCGAAGGAATGGCGAAACATCTGTTCAACGTAATTCGTGGTGTTGAGATTAAAGAACCGTTCCAGCGTATGACCTGGCACGATGCAATGAAATATTACGGAAGCGATAAACCCGATTTGCGTTTCGGAATGAAGTTTGTCGAACTGATGGATATCATGAAAGGTCATGGTTTCTCGGTATTCGACGATGCAGCTTATATCGGCGGTATCTGCGCCGAAGGGGCAGCTACTTATACACGTAAGCAATTGGATGCGCTGACCGAGTTTGTAAAACGTCCGCAGGTGGGAGCAAAGGGCATGGTGTATGCCCGTGTGGAAGCCGACGGTAACGTAAAATCGAGTGTAGACAAATTCTATACACAGGAAACGTTGCAGCAGATGAAAGATGCCTTCGGTGCAAAACCGGGCGATCTGATCCTGATTCTTTCCGGTGATAATGCAATGAAAACACGCAAACAACTTTGCGAATTACGTCTTGAAGTGGCAAGCCAGTTAGGGTTGCGCGACAAGAATAAGTTTGCCTGCCTGTGGGTTGTAGACTTTCCGTTGTTTGAGTGGAGTGAAGAAGATCAGCGTTTTTATGCGATGCACCACCCGTTTACTTCTCCGAAGCCCGAGGATATTCCGCTGTTGGATAGTGATACAGGTGCTGTACGTGCCAATGCTTACGATATGGTTATCAATGGTGTTGAAGTGGGTGGAGGTTCTATCCGTATCCATGACAGCAAATTGCAGGATAAGATGTTCCAGTTGCTGGGATTCACCGAAGAGAGAGCACAGTCTCAGTTCGGCTTCCTGATGAATGCTTTCAAATATGGTGCACCCCCTCACGGAGGTCTGGCTTATGGTCTCGACCGTTGGGTGTCTTTGTTTGCCGGTCTCGATTCGATTCGCGATTGCATCGCCTTCCCGAAGAACAACTCCGGCCGCGATGTCATGCTCGATGCTCCGTCGGTTATCGACGATTCGCAATTGGATGAACTGTGCCTGAAAGTAGACGTAAAAGAATAATTTATTGCTTATGATACGGATAAAGGATGTACTGAAAGAATTAGAGCAATACGCTCCGTTGCCATTGCAGGAAAGCTTTGACAATGCAGGTGTACAGGTTGGAGATGTAAACCAGCTTGCCACCGGTGCGCTTCTTTGCCTCGATGTCACTGAAGAGGTGGTGGATGAGGCGATAGAACTGGGGTGTAATCTGATTATTTCTCATCATCCTTTAGCCTTTAAAGCGTTCAAATCGTTGACCGGTTCGACTTATATCGAGCGTTGTATGATGAAGGCATGCAAGTATGACCTGGTGGTCTACGCTGCCCATACCAATCTCGATAATGCTGCAGGCGGTGTGAATTTTCGTCTGGCCGAACTGATCGGTTTGGAAAACGTGCGTGTGTTGAGTCCGCAGAAAGGCGCTCTGTTGAAACTGGTTACATTCGTGCCTGAAGCTTATGCCGAACTGGTGCGAACCACATTGTTCAACGCAGGTGCCGGAACTGTCGGGGCTTATGATTCGTGCAGTTTTAACCTGACAGGGAGCGGAACTTTCCGTGCAGGAGAAGGTACAAATCCGTTTTGCGGTGAAGTAGGGGAGTTGCATGTTGAACGCGAAATCCGTATCGAAACGATATTGCCTGCTTTCCGTAAGCCTACGATAACACGCGCTTTGCTTTCCGTTCATCCGTATGAGGAGCCGGTATTCGATTTTTACCCTTTAAACAATACGTGGGAACAGGTCGGTTCGGGCGTAGTGGGCGAGTTGCCGGAAGAAGAGGATGAACTGGCCTTTCTGCAACGGATAAAAGACCTGTTTCAGGTCGGTTGCGTAAAGCACTCCGCCTTCACTGGCAAGCCGATACGTGAAGTGGCGTTGTGTGGTGGCAGCGGAGCGTTCCTTGTGAAAGATGCGATTGCGTACGGTGCCGACGTGTTCATTACAGGAGAGGCTAAATACAATGACTTTTATGATGTGGAGGATCGTATTCTGCTGGCTGTAATAGGCCACTATGAATCCGAAGTATGTACAAAAGACATCTTTTATAACATAATATCGAAAAAATTCCCTACCTTTGCCGTACATTTTTCGAATGTTAATTCAAACCCGGTAAAATATTTATAGAATGGCTACAGATAAACAATCAGCTGAAAAAGAGTATACAGTTGAAGAAAAGCTTTCTACGCTCTATCAACTTCAGACGATGATGACTGAAATTGATAAGATCAAAACGCTTCGTGGAGAGCTTCCCCTGGAAGTTCAGGACCTGGAAGATGAGATTGCAGGATTGGAAACCCGTCTTCAGAACTATCAGTCGGAGATCCAGGATTATGAGAATGCTGTTGTTGAACAGAAACACAGAATTACAGAATCTACCGGACTGATCGAGAGATATAAATCGCAACTGGATAACGTGCGCAATAACCGTGAATTTGATAACTTGTCGAAGGAAATCGAATTCCAGGGACTTGAGATCGAATTTTCTGAAAAGAAGATACGTGAATTCGGTGAGTCGATTAACCATAAGAAAGAAGAGATTGCCCAGCTTTCTGAAAGACTGGACGGTCGTAAAGCTGACCTGGTTCAGAAGAAGAGCGAACTGGAAGAGATTATTTCCGAAACCAAGCAGGAAGAAGAAAGATTACGCGAAAAGGCTAAAAAGTTGGAGACAACGATCGAGCCTCGTTTGCTTACTGCTTTCAAACGTATCCGTAAGGGTGCACGCAATGGTTTGGCTGTTGTTTATATCCAGCGTGATGCCTGCGGTGGTTGCTTCAATAAGATCCCGCCCCAGAAACAGATGGATATCAAGTTGCGTAAGAAAGTGATTGTTTGCGAATATTGCGGACGTATCATGATCGACCCGGAACTGGCAGGTGTGGAAGAATAAAAACTGATACAGTAGATAAAAGCTTATGGCTTTAGCTGAATTATAATATGTTTGGCTAAAGCCATAATTTTATACGGCAGATGAGGAATATTGTTCGTGCATATATCGAAAAACAGCAGTTGTTGTCGGGGGACAAGCCTGTGCTGGTCGGGTTGAGTGGAGGAGCTGATTCGGTTGCTTTGCTTGCTTTGCTCGTACAGCTGGATTATCCCTGTATGGCTCTGCATTGTAATTTCCATTTGCGTGGCGATGAGTCTGTCAGAGATGAACAGTTTGCCGAAGATATGGCCTGCAGCCTGCAGGTGCCTTTTCATAAAATAGATTTTGATACCGTTGCTTATGCGGCAGAGCACCATCTTTCTATCGAGATGGCAGCCCGTGAACTCCGTTACAGCTGGTTTGAAGAGATGCGGCAACGTTTGGGTGCACAGGCTATCGCTGTGGCCCATCATCGCGACGATAGCGTGGAAACTGTATTGATGAACCTGGTGCGGGGGACAGGGATTCGGGGACTGGGTGGTATTCGTCCGAAAAACGGCCATGTGGTGCGTCCGCTGCTGACGGTCAGCCGTAGTGAGATACTGGACTGGCTGGAAGAACAGCAATTGCCGTATGTTACCGACAGCACAAACCTCTCGGATGCTTATACACGTAATTTTATTCGTCTTCGTGTACTTCCTTTGCTGGAAGAATTGAATCCTTCCGTCAAATCGGCTATAGCGCGCACTGCCGACCATTTGGCAGAAACCGAAACCATCTACCTGCATGAGGTGGAAAAAGCCCGTAAAGAACTGATGAAAGAGGGGAACCGTATCCCGATTGCCCGCTTGCTCCGATATCCTTCTCCTGCAACGATTTTATATGAGTTGTTGAAGCCTTATGGTTTTTCCCGCCAGGTAGCCGATGATGTATTCCGTTCATTGGAGAGAGAGTCGGGTAAAATGTTTTATTCTCTCGGATTTTGTTTATTGAAAGATCGTGAGTATTTGCTGTTGGAGCCCAAAGATCAGGGGGAGACTATGGAATATACGTTTACGGCAGAAGATATTATGGAAGATATCTGGCACGGTCCGATTGAACTTTCTTTCTTTAAATCTGTTATTACTACTGACTTCAGTATCCGGAAAGATAAGCATATCGCTTATTTCGATTACGACAAACTCTCTTTTCCCCTGACATTACGTAAATGGAAAGAAGGAGACTGGTTCATTCCTTTTGGGATGAAAGGCCGTAAGAAACTGAGTGATTATTTTTCCGATCATAAATTCAGCCGTATGGATAAGGAGCGGACGTGGCTCCTTTGTAGCGGCGAAAACATTATCTGGATTGTAGGAGAGCGCTCCGATAACCGCTTTTGTCTCGACAAAACGACTAAGAGTGTGCTAATTGTGAATTTTTTTTCGACAAAAATGACAGAATAACTAAAAATGTTTTTACATTTGCACTGATTTACTCCGCAGATGTGTTACTAATGATTCAAATTAGCTAGACAATCCGGTTTTTACATTGAAATTTTTATTATCAAAAACTATTAAGATACAATGATAGCGGTAAGCACGTGTTGTACAATCTTTCATCGTGTGCCGTTTTTATTACTCACTTCTCAATATGCAGAAATATAACATTCTAGAACTAAATGAAAAACTCCTTCCTGAATTGCAGAGTATAGCGGAAGAGTTGGGAATTAAGAAGATAAGTTCTTTGAAAAAAGAAGAACTTGTTTATCGTATTCTTGATGAACAGGCTATCTCTTATGCAGGTTTACAGGCAGAAAAGGAGAAAGAAAAAGAAGCTAAGAAAGCAGAAAAGCAGACGAAAGCGAAGAAACCTTCTAAAACGGCTGCTGCAAAAGCTCCGAAAGCCGAAAGCAAACCTAAAGCTGCAAAGTCCGAAACGGCTGCGGTTGTAGCTCCTGAAGCCACAGAGCCGGTTGCAGAAAAGAAAGTAGCGGTTGTTGCAGAAAAGAAAGCAGCGGTTGTTGCGGAAAAGAAGGAACAACCCGAGCGTAAGAAAAGAGTACGCATTGAAAAGAAAGAAAAAGTGGCAGGTGCAGCTGTTCCGGCTAATCAGACAGATGAGGTGAAGGTTACTAAGACTCCTCAAACTGTCTCTACGGAAGTAGTTGTGGAAAAGCCTTTATTACCACCGGTTGTGGTTGAAGGTGCTCCGGAGGAATTGCCGGTAGTAGAAGCCGCTCCTGAAGTTCCGACAGTACCGGTACAGGAAGCCACTGAAGTCCCGGCTGTTGAAACCCCGGCAGCAAACGAACCCAAGAGAGTTGTATTCAGACATCCTGACACCAAGTCGGTGCTCGATCAACTTTTCCCGTTCTCTCCTTCGCCGGCCAAACCGGAAAAAGCTGCTCCGCAACAGCCTGAACAGCAGAATGCTCCTCAGCAGCCGCAGCAAGCACAGCCGCAGCAAAACGCTCCTCGTCAGAATAATAACAGACAGAACAATCAGAATAACCACAATAATCAGCGCAACAATAACGCATCGCAGGAAAAACAGTACGAGTTCGATGGAATTCTGATCGGTACGGGTGTTTTGGAAATGATGCAGGATGGTTATGGTTTTCTGCGTTCTTCGGATTATAACTACCTGACTTCTCCGGATGATATATATGTATCACAATCGCAGATCAAATTGTTTGGTCTGAAGACCGGTGATGTGGTGGAAGGTGCTATCCGTCCTCCGAAGGAAGGTGAAAAATATTTCCCGCTGGTAAAAGTCGATAAGATCAATGGCCGTTCGCCGGAAGATGTGCGCGACCGTGTTCCTTTCGATCATCTGACACCGCTTTTCCCGGATGAAAAGTTCATGCTGACGGCTCGTAAAGCTCCGAAAGTATATGATAATATAGCAGTTCGTGTAGTCGATCTGTTCTCTCCGATCGGTAAAGGTCAGCGTGGTCTGATCGTGGCACAGCCTAAGACCGGTAAGACTATGTTGCTGAAAGATATCGCCAATGCAATTGCAGCGAACCATCCGGAGGTATATATGATCATCCTGTTGATCGATGAGCGTCCGGAAGAAGTAACCGATATGGCTCGTAGTGTAGATGCGGAAGTGATCGCTTCTACTTTCGATGAACCGGCAGAACGTCATGTGAAGATTGCCGAGATCGTATTGAACAAGGCTAAACGTATGGTAGAATGCGGCCATGATGTTGTTATCCTTCTGGATTCTATCACTCGTCTGGCACGTGCTTACAATACAGTTCAGCCTGCTTCCGGTAAAGTTCTTTCCGGAGGTGTGGATGCGAACGCGCTGCAGAAGCCGAAACGTTTCTTCGGTGCTGCCCGTAACATTGAGAATGGCGGTAGCCTGACGATCCTGGCAACAGCATTGACAGAAACCGGTTCAAAAATGGACGACGTGATCTTTGAAGAGTTTAAAGGTACAGGTAATATGGAGTTACAGTTGGATCGTAAGTTGTCTAACAAACGTATTTATCCGGCTGTCGATATCACAGCTTCAAGTACTCGCCGCGATGATCTGTTGCAGGATGAAAGTACATTGAACCGTATGTGGATACTTCGTAAATATCTGTCGGATATGAACTCGATCGAAGCGATGGAGTTTGTGAAGAAACGTATGGAACAGACTTATGATAATATGGAATTCCTGGCTTCCATGAACGGATAATTCAAAACAGAAACATATAAAAAAGGGATGCATATTAAATGCATCCCTTTTTGTTTACCTGTATTTTGATATTCTTTCAGGATTCTTTTTTAGGTCTTCCGCGGCGGTTTCCGTTATTGGGTTTTCCTCCCGGACGGTTTCCCTGATTTCTTCCTCCACCGTTGTTACCTTCTTTACGTGGACGTCCGCGTCCGCGACGCATATTTCCATATTTCTCAGGCTCGTACAAGGGTGTTTCGCCAAACTTCGGATCAATAGGGATTTTGTAAACCTCTTTTTCCAGGAAGTTTTCGATGCGTTTGAACTGTGCCTGTTCTTCTATACTGATAAATGTGATAGCTAATCCTTCGCCACCGGTACCGCGTGCAGTACGACCAATGCGGTGTACGTAATCTTCCGGATCGTGAGGTATATCATAATTGACTACCAGTTTGATGTCATTGATATCGATACCGCGTGAAACAACGTCGGTAGCGACCAGTATGTCGATGTGTCCGTTTTTAAATTCTTTCATCACCTCTTCGCGCTGAGACTGTTCCAGGTCGGAATGCATGGCTGCTACATTGAACTTCATCCGTTTCAGGGTAGAGGCAAGCTCTTTCACTTTCATTTTGGAGGAAGAGAAAATAATGACACGCTGCGGACGGCTTTGCTGGAACAGATCTTCAAGTATCTTTAGTTTTTGAGGATCGTAGCAAATATAAGCCGTTTGCATGATTGTTTCCGGTGGACGTGAGATGGCGATTTTAACTTCTTCGGGGTTTTTCAGAATTGTTTTTGCTAATGTTCTGATTTTGGGAGGCATGGTGGCGGAGAACATAATAGTCTGACACGTAGGAGGCAGTTGTTTATATACCTGCATAATGTCGTCGTAAAATCCCATATCCAACATGCGGTCGGCTTCATCGAGCACGAAATAGGAAACCTGTGAAAGGTCTACAGTCCCCAGTTTCAGGTGCGATAATAAACGTCCCGGAGTGGCGATAACAATATCGGCACCCATTTCCATACCTCGTTTTTGTTGTTCCCAGGCTACCCCGTCAGTTCCGCCGTATACGGCCACAGCCGATACCGGAACGAAATAAGTGAATCCTTCTATCTGCTGGTCTATCTGTTGGGCCAGCTCACGGGTTGGTGCCATAATAACGGCATTAACGGCATTGTCAGGATGATTTCCCTTACTTAATTCATTGATCAGAGGCAGTACATATGCCGCCGTCTTTCCTGTGCCGGTTTGTGCACAGGCGATAATATCCTTCCCTTCTAATATTACCGGAATCGTTAATTCCTGTACAGGTGTCGTTTCCTGAAAATTCATAGCATCGAGTCCGTCTAATACGGCCTCTTCCAAATCCAATTCGTCAAATCTCATCTTCTATCATTAAATTCACCGTAAAGGTAAATAATATTTGTCAAATTCTATACTACTAATGTTGGCTCTTGTAATAAATGTCTTGTATTTTTCTGTAAGCTTTGAAAATTCATATTTATCTATGGTGCTGTACCATAAAAATTAATATCTTTATGCCCGTATTGGAAAAATGGCAAGTTATTATGGGAATAAATGATAGCTCTAACGGCTTTCAAAAGAAAGTAACCTTAAATGGGTCGGATACAGTTCATGAGTTACTTAATACAATATTAGATCATTTGCCTCTGGGGGTATTTGTAAAAGATCCGGAAGATCATTTCAATTATCTTTACTGGAACAAATTTATGGAAGAGATAACGGGTATTGATACATCCCAGATCGAAGGACACGATGACTCTGAAGTGAATTTTAATGCCTTAATGTCGGCAGAGGAACGCCTGGAGGTTGATAGACAGGTGATCCGTTCGGGAAAAGAGGCCGAATTTCATGGGTGGCTCAAGACTGTTTCCGGAGAGACTAAATATATTGAGGTTGCTAAGTATCCGATTTCTTTAAGTAACGGAAAACCTCTGTTACTCGCATTGTGGCGTGACGCTACAGTGAAACGGGCAATAGAAAAACGCCTGGAAGATGAGCGTGATAAGGCGGAAATGGCAGACAAGCTGAAATCTAAATATCTGGCAGATATGAGCCATGAGATCCGTACGCCTTTGAATGCAATAACCGGTTTTTCGGAAATGATGGCCTTTGCGGATTCGGACGAAGAACGTATGTCTTATTATGAGATAATAAAAGCCAATAATCAGTTGCTCATGCAATTGATCAATGATATTCTCGACTTGTCGAAGATTGAGGCGGATGCGATAAAGATCAGCTATGCACCGATCGACCTGAACGAGATGATGGATACTACTTATGCTTCCATAAGGCCCCGTATGCCGAAAGATGTGAAACTGATCCTGGAAAAGGGACTGGATAGATGTACTTTTGGTGCCGACTATATCCGTTTGCTCCAGCTAATCAATAACCTGGTCAATAATGCGATCAAGAATACCAAAAGGGGGAGCATTACGATGGGCTATGAATCTCTGGGGGATGGTAAACTGAACTTTTATGTCAAAGATACCGGACAGGGAATCGCTGAGGCGCAATTGCAGAACCTGTTCAACCGCTTTGTCAAGGTCAATGACTATGTGGAGGGTATCGGTTTGGGATTAGCTATTTGTAAAGGACTTGTGACGAAGATGGGAGGTACTATCCGGGTTGAATCGCGGCTGGGTGAAGGTTCGACTTTTTCGTTCATTCTGCCTTCACATGCCTGGTAAAGAGTTGTTTTGAAGTAATTATTTCTTTCCGTAATAGCGTTTGTAAATCTGGTCATACAAACCGCTCTGCTTAATTTGTGACAACCAGCTGTTCAGGCTGTCGAGCAGGATAGGGGAGTCTTTACGTACGGCCCACGATTGAAGCTGGGTGAAACTAATATCCGTATCGATATCTATTTCGGGCAGATTGTCTTTGGATAGACGGGCTATTTGCTGATCGCATACGGCATAGTCGATATCCCCTTTGGCTACCATGATGGCTAATTGTTCGCTGGAATAAAGTTCGTCTTCTTTTACATAGATGGTGTCGCCTATTTCATGTGCCAGGTTTTGCAGACGCAGCAAAGCTGGTGAGTTTTTGGGGATATACAATGTCTTTTGTGCCAGGTCGAGCTGATTACGGATCGGTTTGATGCCGTTGTTGGATTCTTCCGTGCGTTGTACCAATACCTGCTTGTTAAAAACGATCGGTTCGGTAAACAGGTAGTTCTCTTTTATTTCACTGTTAATCGGAATATTGCGGGCTATGACATCGCATTGGTTGTCCGATAATTCCTTGAAACTTTCTGCAAGGCTCATTTCCAGCTGGGTCTGAACTTCCAGACCGGACAAGGCGGCGATTGCCTGGCTTAATTCATATTGGAACCCCTCTATCGTATCGCCGGCTACATAATAACCGGATTGATTATATTCGGTAACCATTCGAAGGATACCCTCTGCCTTAATTTCCGGATAGTCCCTGGGAGCGACAGGCGCCTTCTTATACGGCCACAGACGAAACATGACTATCAGTACACATACCAACAGGATGACATAAACGACCAGTAACTTCCGGGATTTCATACGGCTTAGTTATTGAATGTAACAGCAATACCCATTTTCAGTACCATCGGATTCAACGGATAATGGGCCAGAGAGAAATAGTTAGGATCAGCAAACTTGCTGCTCAGGTTATACGCCATCACAAAGAAACGGGCCTGTTTCAGGTGGAAATTCACATACGCATTGACCAAAGGATAATTACCTACTTTTACTTCATCCTGAACCTGGAACTGTTGGGTGGCCGGTTCGTAATAAGGAGCGTAGTAAGCCGTGTTATAATACACATTGGCTCCCAATTGAACGGTCAGTACTTTTGCCAGCTTAACTGCCAGATACATGTTCGAGTAAGCGCTTATCGATGGAAGAGGAAGTACACTTTTATCACTGCTTAATTGCCAGCAAACTTCATTTTCCCATCCGAAAGCACGGAAACGGAAGTCTTGTTTGATACGTGCACTGACAACCTGCAAGTTGCTTCCATGCTGTACCGGGAATCCTTCCTTATTGAAATAAATATAATTCTGGATACTTTCTACACCCGCTTTTAATGTCGTCTTTGAAGATTCCAGATAAACTTCACCTCCCGCATAGATTTGCTGGGTCATGTTAAAGCCGGGATTGTCCCACCAGAAGTACCGGGAATGATTATGGCGCAGGTAGAAAGCCGGTGTTGTATTCTTGATGTAAGCGTCTGCTTTGATAACGGCATCTTTATTGAATAACTTGAAACGGGTTTGCAAATCTCCGGTCACGCGAAACTCACCTACATCACTACCAACCATACATAGTTCACCTCGTGCATTATAAGTCAGGATACTACCCTGGCGTTTGGAAAGTTCCGCTCCGACATAGGTGGAGAACTCATCATAAATCTCTGCTGTGGGTAAATTCTTCAGGTCGATATTGTCTACAGAGAAGTAAGGGCCTCGGCCGTATTCGCCGTAGTCGAGTCCTTCTATCCTTGGCTCCAGTTTGAACCTGCGTTTTTCCAACCTGACGAAAGCGGTCAGACCGAATTTCACCCAGTCCTGAAAACCTTCCCGTAACGAAAGGCCGATCGTATTTTTCAGATTCCATGCAGATGTCTGATCGTTGAGTGCAGCCCCTAATCCATAGATACGCGGGAAACGCAAACCGTTATCATCGACCACATAGGACGAATCCATCAGTGCCGTGTTGTCAGCGATGAACCGGCGGCGGTTATCTTCATAATCGATCGTATGGATAATACTGGATATCGGCACAAACACTTCCTTCGGGTTCCCTTCTTCATCCGTTTCTTCCAGTTCACGTGTGAAACCGAGATTGTATCGTTGCGTCAGGAAATAGCGTTTTCCACGTACACGGTTCCATGCATTTGTCAGATAACGGATATCATACGATTTGGTATCGGACGGACGTCCTTCCGGGAAATATTCGTCCGGATGGTTGATGGTAGAATCGTTTTCCAACCCTCCGTTCTCATAATTTACAAAGTTAAAGTTGCTTAGCGAAGCATGCAATTCATAACGGTCGGTTTGGTAACTGCCGAAGAAGCGATAGCTTAATAGTTTGTTACCATTATTTTTATAATGTCCGCGGCCATAGATATAGTCGATATCGGCACCCACATTGATCTTCTTGCCGAAGTTCATGGTCATTGTCCCTTTCAACTGTTCTTCCTTGTTCGTGCTACCGCCGGCAGTGGTGTACATAACGTTGGTGTAAGGGATTTTTGTGTTGTAGAAATAGGCGTTTTCAGGTGTCGTGATATAATAATCATATGCATCGGCAAAGATGAAATCACGTGCTTCCTGTCGTTCGGTGAATATTTTGGTTTGTGCCGGAGAGCCCAGGTTTGCCAGGTAGCCGACGGCAAGCGATTTACTTTCCACCAATGTCGAATTACTGAAATTCAGTTTATTCGTATCCATAGGTGCTACATACGGTTCACCCAGAAAGGGAGTGAGCCGATAGGCTGTAATGCGTTTGGATTTCAAAGCGGCACTATCAGCAACCAGCAGACTGTCCGGTATATCTTTCTGCGATGATGTCAGGTTCGACAGGGAGAAGCCGCCACGTCTTCCTCCACCTCTCTGATCTGCCCGGCCTCCTTCGCGTTGTGCCTGAACGGTTACGGCAGATACTATCAGCAACAATAATATGTATAAGCAATGCTTCATGGGTTGCAAAGATAAAACAAAAGGGCATTTCTACGAAAGAAACGCCCCTCTTTATATTCTTTTTGCAAGATTACATTTTCTGTATGATCTCCATGCCTTTCTTTATGGCCGCTTCGTTCATCGGGATCAGCTTGTGGTGACGTTCGGGCAAGGACTTCTTCAGACCCAGCAACACGTTTTCAAGTTGTACCATCGGAACGATCTTCAGCAGACCGCCGAGAATAAGCATGTTGAATGCTTTTTCATTCTTCATTTCCGTGGCTGCATCCATCGCGTCCACACGATAAACGCTGATATCGGTACGTTTTACCGGTGTATGGATACCATAGCCGTCGTAGATCAGGATACCACCCGGTTTCACTTTGCTTTCGAACTTATCCATAGACGGTTGGTTCAGGATGATAGCGATGTCATATTCGTTCAGGATCGGGGAGCTGATCGGGTCGTCGCTCAGGATCACTGTTACATTGGCTGTACCACCGCGTTGTTCGGGTCCGTATGAAGGCATCCAGGTAACTTCCTTGCCTTCCATCAAGCCTGAATAAGCAAGTATCTTACCCATCGACAGAACACCTTGTCCACCAAAGCCTGCTATAATTATTTCTTGTTTCATGTCGTTTTTGTATTTACTTATTCTTTGTTCTTTAAGTCTCCCAGCGGATAGAACGGGAACATGTTCTCTTCCATCCATTTATTTGATTTCTCAGGAGTCATCTTCCAACCGGATGAACAGGTGGAAACGAATTCGACAACTGAAGTCCCTTTGCCTGCCATTGAGTTTTCAAAAGCTTTGCGAAGCATCTTTTTGGCTTTGCGAACGGCGGCGGCGGTCTGTACGCTCTGGCGGGTAACCAGGCAAGTACCTTCCAGCTGAGCCAGCAGATCGCCGATCTTCAGCGGATAGCCGTTCAGGGCGATGTTACGTCCGTAAGGGCAAGTCGCTGTCGGCATCCCTTCGAGGGTAGTAGGAGCCATCTGACCTCCGGTCATACCATAGATCGCATTGTTCACGAATACGATCACGATGTTTTCGCCGCGGTTGGCAGCATGGATGGTTTCGGCTGTACCGATAGCGGCCAGGTCGCCGTCGCCCTGGTAAGTGAAGACCATCTTTTCCGGATTCAGGCGTTTGATCGCAGTTGCGATGGCAGGTGCACGTCCGTGAGCAGCTTCTTCCCAGTCGATATCCAGGTAGTTATATGCGAATACGGCGCAACCCACCGGGGAGACACCGATTGTTTTTTCTTCCATTCCCATTTCGGCGATCACTTCAGCGATCAGCTTGTGTATCACACCGTGGCTGCAACCGGGACAGTAGTGCATGGGATTGTCGTTCATCAATTCCGGCTTTGTATAGACCAGATTCTCCGGTTTAATTATTTCGTTGAGTTCCATAATTGTTGCTTAATTAACTAATAAATCTCAGTAGATATTGAACAAGTCTGAAGCATATGGCAGCCCCTCCGCAATAGAGGAATACATGGCGATCGTCGACTGCAAAATAGCAAACGATCGCTGCTGCTGCCAATACCATGAACAGGATTGTCAATATGCTGTCTGTTTTACTTCCGCGTATCATAGAAATTAAAATAACTTTTCTTTTAACGCATTCAGTACTTCATCCGGAGTAAACACGATACCACCCAGGCGGCCGAAGTGTTCAACCTTTACTTTTCCGTTAACAGCCAGGCGGATATCTTCCACCATCTGGCCGGCATTCAATTCGACAGAAAGCATACCTTTTACCTTATCGGCATAAGCGGCAATCGCTTTTGTCGGGAACGGCCACAACGTGATCGGACGTAACAACCCGAGTTTGATACCTTCTCCACGTGCGATCTCTACCACTTTCTGGCAGATACGGGCAGAAGAACCGAAAGCAACCAGCAGATATTCTGCGTCGTCGCACTGGAACTCTTCGTAGCGTACTTCGTTTTCTTCAATCTTGCGGTATTTAGCCTGGAAACGAAGGTTGTTTTCTTCCATCTTCGCCGGATCGAGTTCCAGTGAAGTGATCACATTGGCTTTACGATTTTTCGTTTTACCTTGTACAGCCCACGGACATTCGGCGATGATCTCTTCTTCTGTCTTACGCGGACGGAAAGGAGGCATAACCACTTTTTCCATCATCTGGCCGATGATACCGTCGGCAAGGATAATAGCCGGATTGCAATATTTGAAAGCGAGGTCGAATCCTAATCCGACAAAGTCAGCCATCTCCTGTACGGAAGAAGGAGCGAGGGTGATCAGGCGATAGTCGCCGTGTCCGCCACCTTTCACTGTCTGGAAATAGTCTGCCTGGCTCGGCTGGATCGTTCCCAGACCGGGACCGCCACGCATTACGTTTACAATTAAACAAGGCAGTTCGGCACCTGCGATATAAGAAATACCTTCCTGTTTCAGGCTGACACCAGGACTGGAAGATGAAGTCATTACACGTTTGCCTGTACCGGCACCACCATACACCATGTTGATAGCTGCTACTTCACTTTCGGCTTGCAGTACTACCATTCCGGTTGTTTCCCACGGCATTTCGGCCATCAGGGTTTCCAGGATCTCCGACTGCGGAGTGATAGGATATCCGAAGTATCCGTCTACACCGTAGCGTATAGCTGCATGGGCGACGACTTCGTTTCCCTTCATTAATTTTATCTCTTCTGCCATATTTGTTTTATATTTTTACTTTGTAGATGGTTAAACAGCCGTCGGGACAAACCAATCCGCAACTGGCGCAACCGATGCAAGCATCAGGGTTTTTCATGTACACATAATGGTACCCTTTGTTGTTCACTTCACGCGGGTGTAATTCCAGTACATCGCTGGGGCAGGCAACTACACATAAGTTGCACCCTTTGCAGCGTTCCTGGTTAACAACGACCGCTCCTTTTATCTTTGCCATAGTATAACTAATTATGTTTTATGTCGTGTAAGACCTACAAAGTTAAGAACTAATGTTATAAAAACAAGGGTTGCTTCATTTTTTAGTTGACAGTTGACAAGTGACAGTTGATAGTTGATGGTTGTCAAGTGACAGTTGACGGTTTAAAAATCAATGTGTAAATTATTGAGTTATCATCTGTCAACTGTCACTTGTCAACTGTCGTCTGCTATTTATCAATCGCTGAATCCAGTCCGTACCGTTTCATTTTGTTGAACAGTGTTTTCCGGCTGATATTGAGTGCTTCGGCTGTCAGTGTCCGGTTGAAACTATGTTTCCGGAGCGTTTCGAGTATCAGTTCTTTTTCTATTTGCGCATTAATCTCCCGGATACTGTTTCCGCCGCTTCCTGCTACGGATTGTTCCTCTGCCAGTTCGTATCCTTTCACCCGGTCGGGCAGGTGTTCGGGACGGATCGTACCGTCGGTACACAGTATCATGGCACTTTGTACGGCATTCTCGAGGTCGCGGACATTGCCGGGCCAGCCGTAAGAGCCGAGCAACTTCACGGCTTCCGGTGTAATGGATTGTACGTCGAGGCTCAATGTCCGGTTATATTTGCGGATAAAGAAATTGGTCAGCAGCGGAATGTCCTCTTTCCGTTCGCGAAGTGGCGGGAGGATAAGGGTAAAAACGTTCAGGCGGTAGAGAAGGTCGAGACGGAAACGGCCGTCTTTCACTTCATCGTCCAGGTTGCGGTTGGTAGCTGCTACGATACGGACATCTACGGGGATTGCCTTCTTCCCTCCGATACGGGTGATTTTCCGTTCTTCCAATACGCGGAGTAGTTTCACCTGGGCATCCAAAGGCAGTTCGCCTATTTCATCCAGGAAAAGAGTTCCGCCGTCTGCCTGCTCGAAAGTTCCAGCCTTGGCCTCTTTGGCATCCGTAAAAGCACCCCGTTCATGTCCGAACAGTTCACTTTCCATCAATGTAAGCGGAATAGCTCCGCAGTTGATGGCAACGAACGGGCCGTTAGCACGCAGGCTATTAGTATGGATGGCACGGGCGATCAGTTCTTTACCTGTACCGCTTTCTCCGTGGATCAGGACGGTGGCATTCGTTTCAGCTACCCGGCGGACCTGTATCATGGTTTGCCTGAGTCCGGTATTTTCTCCGATAACGGAGCTTTGTTTCTCTCCCAGTGTCTTCTTCAGCGTCGATAGTTCACCTTTCATCCGGCTGTGTTCAACGGCACGGCTCACAGTGAGCACCAGCTTGTCGTTATCGAACGGCTTTTCGATAAAATCGTAAGCTCCTTTCTTAACGGCATCGACGGCCAAGGAGATGGAACCGAAGGCCGTAACGAACAGGACGACCTGATTGGGGGAAATACGTTTGATCTCTTCCAATGCTTCCACACCTGTCAGTACCGGCATCTGCTGGTCCAGCAAGATCACATCGGGGTGGAAGGAGAGGAGTGCCTCTACCGCTTCCCGTCCGTTTTCGACGGGCATGACTTCGTATCCCTCGTCTGTCAGCAGGCGGGCAATCATCTTACGGATGCGCGGCTCATCGTCGGCTACTACTATTTTTGCTTTCATATACGTTGCGGTAGTTTTATGTTTATGCAAGTGCCTTTGCCCGGCGTACTTTTTACCTCGATCTCGCCTTCATGGCGTTTCACGATGCCGTAGCAAATGGCTAATCCTAATCCGGTCCCTTCTTCTTTTGTCGTGAAGAACGGGTTGAATACATTCTCGATGTCTTTCTGTTCGATCCCTTTTCCGGTATCCTCGAACGAGACGATCAGATAACGGGAATGCGTATTGATCGGTGCTCCCTTTTCTATACTTATTATTAATGTACGCGAGTGGCCGGAAGAATTTTTGCTCATGGCCTCGACTGCATTTAGAATAATGTTCAGGAAGACCTGTTTCAGTTGTTCCGTGTCGGCCTGCAGGGTCGTATTGTCGGTGAAGTATTCGAACTCTACTTCGATATCCTGTTTACGTAAAGTGTTTGTCACCAGCAAAAGCGTCTGGTTGATCAGTTGCTCGATGTTTACCTCCGATGTGTTCAACTCCGACGGACGGGCGAACGACAGCAAGCCTTGTACGATCTTATTGATACGTTCCACTTCCGAGATCAGTTCATCCATCATCTCTTTTTTGGTCGGGTCGGCATTGAAATCCTTACTCAGATACTGGATCGTACTGCGGATGGCTGTCAGCGGGTTTCGTATCTCATGGGCGGCACCGGCAGCCAGTTCTCCCAAAGTTGCCAGACGATCTGTGCGGTACATCTTTTTCAGGCGTTCGGTCTGTATCTCGTAGAGCGAAGCATGTTCGATGGCAAAAGTCGCCTGGTTGATCAGGATGGAGAGCAGCTTCAGTTCCTGTGGGGTGAAAACGGTTCCGTCGGTTTTCTTTCCGATAAAGATCGTTCCGTTTATCTGGTTCATCACCTTTAGCGGGAAGATCAGTTCTGCGCCCAGTTGACGTACTATTTCCTGTTCTTCCGGAGGGAAGTAAGCGATGATATCCGGATGTTCGGATACGGTCAGATGTTTTTCGTTTACCGATAGCCAGCTGGTCAGGCGGCTTCGTTTGGTCAGGGTCACCGGTTTGTTCTTTGCTTCGTTCTGTTGTTTGTATTTCCCGGTGTTCTCATCCAGCAGGAAAATATAGATACTCTCGACAGGGCATATTTGTTTCACTTTGGCGGCAATGTTGCCGATAAGCAATTGTTTGTCGACAATCAACGTAAGTGACTGGTTGAACTCTGAAAGCAATTGTTCCAGATTGGGTTGCGCGGGTCGTTCGTTCTTTCTGAATAGTGGCATGTTGTTTCTGATCTTTGTACAAAAGTATAAAAAACAGATGAATTTGCCGGACGGTTACATAGAATAATGATTTCGTCCGGCAACATGGAGCTGTTTCAGAAGCATGTATACCCCGGTTTATCGCCCATTTCGAGTAAAAGTACCCCGCCGGCAGTTATTGCGGTAAAGGGGATTCGCGGCTGTTTCAATTCTTTGCCGTTCAGGTATGCTTTCTGGATATAGATATTTTCTTTTGAGTTGTTACGGGCTTCGATCGTGAAAGTCTTCCCTTTATAATAATCCGGATCCAGATGGATGGTTACTTTGTTGAAGAGCGGACTGGTCAGTTCCAGTTCCGGCCGTAGGGAAGCACCTCCGTTCATTTCGAACAGGCCGAGGGCACTCATCACATACCAGCCGCCCATCTGTCCTTCGTCTTCATCACCTTCCCAGCCATGATAGGGAGTCGAACCGTAGAAACTATCCAGGATGGCACGCGACCATTTCTGTGCCAGCCACGGTTTGCCGGAGTAGTTGAACAGGAACGGCGTACACATATTGACCTCATTCCCCTGATTGATATAAAATTCGGCTGCCTGCCCCATCGTACGGTCGAAGACGTGAGCAGCGAACTTATGCTTTTCCGATTTGATAAAACCTTCTTCCAGGCGGCTGTTGAAAAGATCTTTCCCCAGCAGATCGACCAATCCCGGAATATCATGCGGTACATACCAGGAGTATTGCCAGCTGTTCCCTTCGATAAACCCTTTGTTGGAGAATACGTTGAAGTCGGGATCCCAATTGCCGAGACTGTCCCGCTGCATGACAAACTTCTTCTCCGGATGAAATACATTCTTATAGTTCATGGAACGTGCCAGCAATGCTTTTCCCTCTTTTTTCTTTCCGAGGGCAAAGGCAAGCTGGGCGACGCACCAGTCGTCGTAAGCATAATCGAGTGTTTTGGATACCACTCCCATTTCCATCGGCATATAACCATACTTAATGTAAACATCCAGTAAAGGATTACCACAACTACCGCCGCAGGGATGGTTGATACCCGTCTCCGTTACATTTTTTATGACGGCTTTGTAAATGTCTTCTCCGTCTTTGCGTATCCCTTTCTGGTAAGCCGCTACCATCAGCGCAGTTTCGTGCGAACCTTCCATGATCCCCGAATATTCCAAGCCTGCCGGACCTTTGCTTGTCCATCCCGTGTGTTTGAACATTTCGAGCTGGGTGGTTACCCAATCGTCGACGATACGAGGGGAGATGATCGACCAAAGGCCGTTCAGGTTCCAGAAACTGTTCCAGAAAGCATCGCCGCCGTACATATTGCCGTGATCCAGTTGCTGTACGTTTTCGCAGGCATCGCGGTATTGGCCGTTCACATCGTTCCAGGTTTGTTTTCCGGCATAAGCGCGGTAGAGGTTGGTATAGAACTTTGTTTTATCCACTTCGTTCTGTCCTTCTATCTCTATTTTCCCAAGCAGTTTGTTCCATTTGGTACGGGTTTGCGCTGCTACACGGTCGAAGTCATATTCTAGGGGAGCCAGTTCCGCTTCCATATTTAAACGGGCTTGCTCGATGCTGACCAGCGACAGGCCGGTAGAGACGGTGATGCTTTCTCCTTCTTTCGTAGTGTAAAGGGCATAGACTCCGATGTCGTTTTTGCCGGAGATGGATTGTATATCATCGACTTCTTTCCCCTCATTCCAGCCGTTCAGCCGGGAAAACGGTTTACTGAAGCGAATGATGAAATGCAGCTTATAATCATTCCACCTGCTCCATGATCCGGATTGGCAGTCGGCATAACCTTCCAACTCCGTGTCGCTTACCCGGGTGATGCAGGCATCTTTTACGCTGAATCCGTAATCCCATTCGGTAGGGAACAGAAGGTCTATCAATATCCTTGACTCCTTTCTTTCGGGAAAGGTGTACCGGTGGATACCGCAACGAGTAGTGGCGGAAAGTTCGGCTTTCACTTCATGGTCGTATAAATAAACGGAATAATATCCCGGCGAAGCCTTTTCCGTTTCTTTCAGGATACGGGAATGATACCCTGCGTTTGCTCCCTTGTAGGGAGAGTCGGAAGACGGATTCGACAGGGCTAGATCGGCTGTTGTCGGCATAATCATCAGTCCGCCCATTGTCCAGGCATGCAGATGGCTGAAACCGGAAACGCTGTTGATGGCGTATTCGTATCCGCCCATCCAGACATTTCCCTGGTTGTCCGGTCCGAGTTGTACCATCCCGAACGGCTCCTGGGCATAAGGCCCCAGCATCCACCGGGAGTTGGATGTTCCGATAAACATATCCACGTAGTCGACAGGTTCTTTGGCTGTTGCAGAAGCCAGCGTGGTAAGGAACGTGAGAGATAAGAATATGTTACGTGCTACTTTTCTTATATTCATGGCATTACTTATTTATTTCAGATAGGCAAAGGTATGAGTTTTCTCTTATTTAGGATTATAACTTTCTGATGAATAGGTTGTATTATCTTCTGATGTATAGCAAATGGGTAAATAATTACCCAATTTGGGTAAAGATAAAGGCGGTTACCCATGAGTAAAATCTTACCCATTTCAGCGAGGCGCGTATAATCAGTCTGTTATGATTTTGGCACGCCGTTTGCCTTACTATATGTGAATATATAAATAAAAGAAGATAATTGGGTAATCTATTACCCGGAAAGACTTAATTCGATATAGTATGAAAAGAAAATTACTGGTATCTCTGTTAATGGGATTTGCTTTGGCAGGGCATGCTGAAACGGAAACGCCCCGGATGATTACTTACGATGAAGCGATTCGTATCGCATTGGGTGAGAGTTATACGGTGAAATATTATAAGGAAGACATGGATGCCACCCGCTATTCTTATCTTTACACAAAGGCACAGTTCAAGCCGTTGCTTAATTTCGATTTCTTTACGCCTTCATGGACGGAAGGGCTGACGGAAATCTCGCAAGCCAACGGTCTGCCGGTTTATAACTCCACCGGTTCCCTGCAGGTGGGAGGGAATCTGAACTTTACCTATGTATTACCCACCGGAGGTAATTTTGCCCTCAGCTCTAAAATGTATTGGGAGAATTACCGGACTACGCTTTCACAACAGGATTATGAGGAACTGGAACGCGACCAGGTGTACAGCCGTTTCGCCCTCTCTTTCAACCAGCCCATCTTTACAGCCAATAAGCTGAAAGAGAATATGAAGGTGGCGGAACTGGATTATAAGAAAAGTACCTGTTATTTCACCCGTGTGCAGATGAATATAGTATATAATGTAACAGAGAGCTTTTATACTGTATATAAACTGGCGTACGAACATAAGATCAACCAGGACCGTTTGGTCAATTCCCGTGAGGCTTATCGCATCACCAAGCTGAAACAGGAAACGGGTAATCTTCCCGAAGGGGAAATGTTGATTGCCGAGATTACCGTAGCGCAGGACGAGGCCCGTGTAATGGAGAGCGAAGGAAAGCTATCTACTGCTAAAGACCAATTTAAGCTATTGATCGGTTTACCTCTCGGGGAGGAGATCGATTTGAAAGCAGAGATGGAGTTCGAGGCTTTTATTGTCGATATGCAGCAGGCCATCGACGAGGCATTGCGCAACCGTATGGAGATCAAGGAAAACAATCTCGATATCGAGTTACAGGCCATCGAAGTGAAACGTGCCAAACGGGAACGGGAGTTTAAGGGGAATATATCCGCTTACTATGATTTTACCGGATTAAGTACGCGCAGCGACGGTACGGTCGGTCAGCTGGTCGGTTCTTCGTTTGACAATATGCGCGACCGTCCTGCAAACCGTGGGATTGCCCTGACTGTCTCTTATCCGCTTCTGGACTGGGGACGTGCCAGGAATCAGGTCCGCCGCGAACAAGTCCGCCTGAAACAACGCAAACTGGATCTCGACAATACCGAACGTACTATCGAACAGGAGATACGTGAGATCGTCCGTAGCGTGTATGAGGCCGAGAAGCGTTACCGCATCAACCGCCGGAACCAGGAGGTTGCCATACAGAGTTACCGGATCAGCCAAATGCGTTTTGAAAACGGCGATATGACGAGCCAGGAACTTTCCATCGAACAGGAGCGTCTTTCGCAGGTGCAGTTGGCTTACATCGACAGTTATATCACTTACCGCTTGTCGGTAGCTGACCTAAACCGTAAGACGATGTATGACTTTGAACATAACCGCAGTTTCCTGCCTGAATCGTAGGAAAGCTGTTTTTAGTTAGTAGTTTTATATATAATTGATTACAGTTTCCTCGTAGTTGCCTGCTTTGGAAACTCCAGTTTCCTGCCAAAGAAACTCCAGTTTCCATTGCAGGAAATTAAAAGAAACTTAGGAACGAAATTGAAATAACTAATAATAAGAAGAACAAATGAACGAACACATGAAAAGTTTTATCACGGTACTGCTGGTCATTTTACTGATGCCCTTTACCGTCCGGGCGGAAGGTGACAGCGAAGCAGCCTTGTTACTCGACCTGAAGAAGACACGTGCCGACTATGAAGTAGCGAAACAGAAGTTTCAGAACGACACGAAGTTGTATAATGAGAAAGCCATCTCCGCTAATGATTTCAACCGTTCGAAGAATGAGTTGCTGAGTAAGGAAGTGGATTATCAGAAGCTGATCCTGAAGCTGATCTCGCAACAGAGTTACATCACGGTGGAACGTGCCGTGAAATATCAAGACCAGCGTGGCGAACGCAAGGTAAAGATCACCCTGAAAAGTGCGCTGGAAGGGAATGAAGAGTATCTGAGCCAGTTCAAAGAACATTTCGATGTTTTTACGCCCGAGATGCGTTCCGGTAAAATATATAATATATATGTATCGCTGGTCGATAACGAATCGAAGACGATTATCGGTTCGCCGTACGAGTACCGTGTGCCGTTTATCGAACTGGGAAAGGTGGCGACTGCCGATTTTGAATTGCTGAAAGATGCGGAGAACCTTACGGTGTCGTTGAACTACAATAACCACAAGGATGAGAAGAACATCTATCTGAAGAAAGATGCCAGTGTGAATGTGATCGATATTTCCTCCATGCAGTTCAGCCAGGAAGCGGACCTGAGCAGTAAGGCCACGTATGATCTGACACTCGAACGCTTCTCTACTTCGGACGATGTATATCGTTTGGAAGTACTCGACCTGCCGCGTCAGATCACTTACGACTTTATGGACGGAGAAAGTAAAGTGACCCAGATCAAATTTGCGCAGGGCGTAAACATAAAGAAGTTATCTTTGCAGGTATATTTACCTGACCGCGACGACCAGCAAGTAGTGATTGACAAACCGATCAAGTTCCAGGTTCAGACTGTTTCTGCCTCTAACGGCGAGAAGGCCGGTAACGAAAATCTGGAGATCATCCCTCGCGGAAAAGGAAAGATCGAAGTGCGTGCAAACAACCTCTACCACGAAACAACCGTAGGAAAAGAAGTGACAATGGATGTGACCGTACGTAACGGTGGTAGCCGTCGCCTGGATAACATCAAGCTGACTGCTGAGAGGCCTTTGGGTTGGGATACCCGCATCGAACCGGATGTGATCAGCAGTCTGGAACCGGAAAAGGAAATGACCGTACAGGTAACCATCATCCCGCCGAAAGACGGTGGAGTAGGTGCCCAGGAAGTAAAGATCAAGACGGAAGCCATGGCGGATAACCGCAAGGTGGATACAGAGGATAAGACAGTCCGCATCCAGGTAAACGCCGCCACATCTATCTTCGGAACAATCTTCTTAATCCTGTTGCTAATTGGCTTTGTAGGTGGAATTGTCTGGTTCGGGATGAAGCTTAGTAAACGGTAAGTTATGAAGATTTGAGCCTATCCGGGCATAGGGCATCAATTATAAATGGGACATGCTTGGTTACAGGTTTATTTGCCGTCTGCTTTAGCAGACGGACTGGTAAATGATCTATCTCTTGGACTTTAGTCCTATTTTAAACAGTCTCTCTATTTAAGAGGAATGTGGCTAAAGCCGAAGAAGAGAAACAATTTGAAAACCGTCGGTTAAAACCGTCGGCAAATGAACCTGTAATGGTTAAGTCACTTAAGTAGAAATAAAATAATAATAACAATATAAATAAGAACACTATGTTACAAGCAATCGATTTAACAAAGAGATACGAAGACGGCAACCTGGCTTTGGATGCCTTGAATCTGGAAATTAAACCGGGAGAAATATTCTTCCTGTTGGGAGCTAACGGTGCCGGAAAGACCACCTCCATCAATATCTTCCTGAACTTTATCGAGCCGACTTCGGGCCATGCCCTGATCGACGGTATCGACGTGATGGAGAACCCGTTGGAAACCAAGAATCATGTCGCTTTCGTTTCTGAAAACGTCATGCTGTACGGTAACTTCACCGCCCGTCAGAATCTCGATTTCTTTGCCCGCCTGGGAGGGAAGACGAATCTGACAAAAGACGATTATTATAACGTCATGCGCCGTGTCGGCCTTCAGGAAGAAGCCTTCGAACGCAAGTTGAAAACCTTCTCCAAAGGTATGCGCCAGAAAGTAGGTCTTGCCATCGCTATCATCAAAGATGCCAACAACATCGTCATGGACGAACCGACTACCGGACTCGATCCCAAGAGTGCTGCCGAGCTGATGCAGATATTGATCAATCTGCGCAATGCCGGTAAAAGTATCCTGATGTGCACCCACGACCTCTTCCGTGCCAAAGCGGTGGCCGACCGTGTCGGTATTATGAAGGAAGGGCGTCTTGTCATGCTCCGTAGCCGGGAAGAGTTCCTTCAGGACGACCTGGAACGGATCTATCTGGATTATATGCAGGAAGCTATTTTAGAATAAGAGTACAAACTGTCTAATACGATAAATAATATGATTTGGTTAATAGCAAAGAAAGATTTCCTGCTGAACTTGTTGTCAGTCAGGTTTATTATAGGGTTTGTGCTCTGCCTCCTGGTGATCCCGTTTACGATCATCGTCAGTGTGGACAATTACGAGAACCAGGTTCGCGTCTATAAGATCGAACAGGCGCAGGCGGATCGGGAATTGAAAGAGAGCCGGGTGTGGTCGGCGGTACGTCCTACCATCGTACAGGAGCCTGAACCTCTGAGTATTTTTAGTACGGGTATAATGACGAATGTGGGAAACAAGGTAAAGATCGCCTTCTGGGAATATCCGTTGTTTCCTTCGGGCCATACAATTACCCGTGATAATCCGTCGTTGAATGCCTTCTTCTCGATAGACTTTTCAAAGGTGATCGCTATCCTCATTTCGTTGTTGGCACTTGTCTTTTCGTATGATGCCATCACCCGTGAACGGGAAGACGGAACTATGAAACTGACATTTACCGGACAGGTGAGCCGTATTTCCTTCCTGATGGGTAAGTTGTTGGGACTGTTGCTGATATTGCTTCCTATATTGTTGTTCTGTTATCTGTTGGCCTGCCTGATTATCGTGGTCAATCCGGGAATATCCTTTTCTGCATCCGATTGGGGCGGAGTGGCATTGCTTTTCCTGACATCTGTTATTTATATGATGGTATTTCTTTTGTTGGGTATGTTTATCTCCAGCAGGGTCACGCATTCGTCATCATCCATCATCATTAGCTTGCTGTGCTGGATCTGGTTTCTTTTCCTCATGCCTAATATTGCCACTTATCTTTCTCAGAGTATCTCTAAAGCACCTCTGTATGATAATGTACAGGCAGCGATGAATAATTATGATGACACGTATTATAAAGAATATGGGGAAGAATGGCCGCGTGCAGCCCAACGGGTCAATATGCGTGGGTTGAGTTATAATAATTGTAATGGAGATGGTGTGGAATATCTGGAACTGGCAGGAGGACCGCGCGAAACTCCCTTATTCCATCAGCAGATGCAGATTTGGTCAACCCCTGTCATGTTGAATAATGCGGATAAGAAGTGGGCTTTGCAACGCGATTACCTGGATGGACTGATGCGGCAGCAACATTTGCAACAGGTTATTGCCTGGTTGTCTCCTTCCGAATTGTTTGGCCAGGCAACAGATGCTTTGTGTCATACCAATGCGAATTGTTTCCTGAAATATATGGAGAGTCTTCGCAATTACCGGGAGAGCCTTATTACTTATTTCAAGGATCATAAGTTGTTTGAATCTATCTCTTACTTTACGGGACAGAAACTGGAGGATTTTCCTACCCGTGCCGAATTGGATGCAGGAGATCAAGATGCCCATAGGAGATATGAAAGAGGAAACAGTGAATTTCCATATCTGGATACCAGCGGTGTACCTCGTTATGTCCCTCAGCCGGTAGCACTTTCTGCTGCTTTGGGCGATGCATTGGGACGCTTATGTGCCTTGCTGGGGTTGGCGATCGTATTGTTGGTCGGAACAATCGTGTCGTTTATGAAATATGATGTCAGATAATAAATAATTACAGTTATGTTTACAACTTTATATATACGGGAATTGCAGAACTACTTATATAGTCTGCGCTTTCAGGTTTCTTTTGTAATTGTTGTGCTTGTCTTTAGTTTGGGAAGTGTTTCATTTGTTTCTTCTTTTAAAGGTATGCACGATAATTACGCCAAATACAACCAGGCTCAACAGGAGTCATTGGCTAAACGTGCCGAGAATGTGTCGAAGGTAGCGACTCAACCGAGTAGTTTTGTGACTTCTCCGCGTGAAAACAGTGTAATTGCAGATTGTAAAGAGAGCTATTTGCCTAACCGTATCGAATATAGTGCTTACAATGTGTTCGGTTATTCGGTGCGTCACGATAGCAACAATCCGTTGTTAAGCCGTGGGGACAGCCTGAGCTGGTCGTTCATAGTCTCTATGTTTCTGAGTTTTATCACGTTGCTTTTTGCTTTTGATGCGATATCGGGCGAGAAGGAGGAGAGGACGCTGGCACTGGTCTTTTCCAATGCTGTGCCGCGGCGTACTTTCCTGTGCAGTAAATTGCTCAGTATCGTTACGATCGTGGGAATGATGGAGTTGGTCGGTATAATAATCAGTTTGCTTATTCTGGCTGTTTCGGGACAGGTGCAGCTGAACGGAAGCTTTTTGATGGAGACGGGCGGATTTGTGTTGATCAGTCTGTTGTTTATCACTACTTTCGCAGTATTCGGTCTGTTATCGTCGGTCGTAACGCGTTATTCCAATATCAGTCTGCTCATATCTCTTTGCTTTTGGTTGTTTGCTGCGGTAATTATTCCTAATACATCTGTGTTCTGGGCAAAAAAGCTATTCGGCATACCGGCTTCAGAAGAGGTAGACCGTAAGCGCCGGGAAGCGAGTGACGACATTAATCGTAATGCGCCTCCGGGCAGTTGGTCGTCCAATGGTGGCGATGCGTTTTTCCCTCGCCATGAGTTACGTGCAAAGAACCAGACAAACCTGATGAATAACGATAAAAAGTTTAATGATGCCTATTATTTGCAGCAGTTCCGTCAGTTCGAGCAGACCCGTAATTTTACGTTGCTTTCGCCGATTGCCCAGTTCGATTATATGAATGAAGCTTTCTTGGGAGGCGGTTACCTGCGTTTTCAGAAGAACTGGAATGACCTGCATGCTTTTCAGGAACGGTTCCTGCAATGGTTTAAAGATATAGATGCGAATGATTCAGGTAGTCCGCACTGGTATAATCCTTATGAAGATTATTCAACCAGTAAAAAGTCCGTCGCTGTAGACCAGATTCCGCAATATCAGGAACAGATTGCATCGTTCGGCCAGCGTATCGAATTTATCAGCGGATACCTGATTGCTATGATAATAACAATTGCTGTCCTGTTTATGGCCTGTTTTTATTTCTTTACAAGATATGATGTAAGGTAATAACTGTCTAAATTTTGTACATCAGTGTCTAATAATTGGACATATTAGGATTTGTGTATAATGTTTATATGTTTGATAAATAGGTGTTTGTATATTTTGGCACGCCATTTGCAATATAAATGGCGTTGCCGGATATACAATAAGCAAAACCGGGCAACTGTCCACTATCGGATATGTCTGGTTTATTCAATGTTTCTAATTATCAGATAGATACGATTCTGGCATGTTATTTGCTAATAAATAAGGTGAAAAGATAAACAATACTAAGAATATGTGTGTTTTCAACATGAAGGGAGCAACTCTGGCGAACTGCTCCCTTCTATGACCTTGAATAAGGTTAACATAATTGATGAGGTTCTCTTTGGCGAGAGAACAAACTCTTCCTTGTGCGTGAGCATAGGGAAGAGATTTTTTTAAGCTTTAGCTCCTTTCATGGATAATTTTTCAAGAAAATAGACGATAGCGAATCCGAAGATCATTAATCCGACTGCTTCCCATACCAGTTGGTTGGGCAAGATATTTGCTTCCACCAACGGTTTGATTACTCCATGGCTGTCGGTATATGTCTCAATCGTCTCTTTCCACGGCCATACTTTATTCAGCGAACCCAGCATAAAACCGGCCAGTACCGCAATGGTCGTATCATGAAACCGGCGCAAGGCAAAAGAAAGTACACGGGAGAAAGAGGTAATACCTATGGCTGCTCCACAGATAAATACGAGCATGACCGGTATATTGAAAGTCTTTACCGCTTCCATAATATAGAAGTACTTCCCTAATAAGACCAGGATAAAACTACCGGAAATACCGGGAAGGATCATGGCACAGATCGCTATGGCCCCGCAAAGGAATATGAAAAATAAATTAGTCGGAGTCTCTGCCGGTGTGGCAACAGTTATATAGTACGCAATGACGGCTCCGATAATAAAACTCAGTATTGTTTTCCAGTTCCATTGCTTGATATCTTTTGAAACGAACCAGGTAGAAGCCAGTACTAAACCGAAGAAGAATGCCCATACGAGGATCGGATGCGTAACCAGCAACCAGGTAATGATCTTTGCCAGCGAAAAGATACTGATAGCAATGCCGGCAACGATAGCCAACAGGAAATTCGCATTTATCGCTTTCCAGAATGAGGCGATCTTACCGGTGAAAAGTAACTTCAGGCTTGCTCCGTTGATACTCTTGATCGAATCGATCAGTTCTTCATAAATACCAACAATAAAGGCAATCGTACCGCCTGATACACCGGGTACAACATCGGCTGCGCCCATTCCCATGCCTTTCAAAAGTAGGAGACCGTAGTCTTTTAGATTTCTGTCCATTAGTTGTTATTGTCTTTGTTATTGAGGAATTCCTTCGTCAGATCTTCCGGTGGGATATGTTTTCCCATCAGTTGCTGCTCTACATCACTGAAATCGATACCGGATTCTTCCAGGTATTTTACCAGTTCTTTCGGAGATGTCTGGCTGAAGTGTTCACCGAAATGCTTCATGTCGCCCTTTGCCAGGTAAGCCATAGCCATATGAAGGTGCATATAAGGTAACTCCGGATTGACGGCGTATACTTTATTATAATATTTGAGTGCCTTGTCGATATCTCCTTTCATATACAGGTACTGACCTGCATGGAAAAGACTTTCGTAATCTTCGGGCTGATAGTTCTCTCCTTTATCCAGGACATTGAACAGACGTTCGGTGGTCTCTATAGCCAGCTTGTCTTCTCCGTTTTCCACATAGGTCAGAGCCAGTAAAGAGAGTATCCTGACGTTGTTGGGAAACAGTTCGATTGCTTTGTTGAGCGTCTTGGACGCTTCTTTGTCGCGTTCTGTCTCAGCACAACACCGGATAAAGTTGATGTAGGCAGCCGGTTCGTTGGAGGTTGCCTTTTTACCGATAATGTCTTTCAGTAAATTATATGCTCCTTCGAAATCCTCAAGTTTGATATAGCATTCAGCCATAAGCGGTTTGATACGTTCTGCTATTTCGGTAGTGGCATCGATCTCCTGATAAACCTCCAATGCCTTTTCATAATTCTCATTCATGTAGAGGCAGTATGCTTTCAGTATTTTCAGCTCCGGGTCCGAGTCATCGCAGGTTAGTGCGAAGTCGAATGCTTCGATTGCTTTCTCAAATTCCGATTTGATCGAATACAGGCGTCCGAGCGTGAACCAGGATTCGTAGGAGTAGGGTTCTTTATCGATCAGTTCGTTACACATACTGATCGCCCCGTCGATATCTCCTTTCATCTCCATGTTATAGCATAGCTCATCTTTCAGAGTGAGGTTGTCAGGGAACAGATCGATGCCGCGTCGTATGAAATCGTGCGCTTCGTTCGTCATTTCCATATCACTCAGAAGGGGAGCGGTGTATTCGAATATAGTCTCCAGATATTCGCAATCAGATTCGATCAGCCTTTCCGTATATTCGATCAGTTTATCATACCGGTCGAGCATGCAGTAACATTCCAATCGCAATAAGTCGAGGTCCTGGTTGTCTGTTTCAGCGATTGAATCGATCAAAGCCAATGCACTCTCATAGTCTTCATTATAGACGTACAGCTTGCATTGTCTGAACTGTAAATCTGTATTACCGGGATGAAGCTTTAACCCTAAGGTTAAAACTTCATCGAAATATTCATAATTATCCGATTCTTCAAAGCTGCCCAACAGTTCATCGATTTCATCTGCATCGAAATAGGGCTCTTTTCCCATTTCGCGGGCAGACAGATAACGTTGTAACAAGCGTGAGATATCATCTTTTTTCATAGGGAATAATTTAATTGGCACATTGTTAAGCCTTGTCCTTAACCTTGCTCCAGGTATCTTTCAGAGATACGGTACGGTTGAAGACGAGCTTTTCCGGCGTAGAGTCTTTGTCTACATTAAAATAACCGATACGCTGGAATTGTAAATAATCTAATGGTTTGGCATTTGCCAGATACTTTTCAACGTAGCAGTTTGTCAATATTTTCAGAGAGTCCGGATTGATGATCTCTTTCATGGCGTCCAGTACGGAGCAATCTTTTGCTTCGCGGATAGCAGCCAGTTCATCGCGGGGATTCTCGACTTTCCACAGACGGTCGTACAGACGGACTTCTGCCGGCAAACTATGTGCACAGCTCAACCAGTGTAAAGTACCTTTCACCTTACGATTGCTGTCCGGCATACCGCTCTTGGTGTTCGGGTCGTATTCGCAATAAACTTCTACCACTTCACCTGCATCGTTTTTCTTACAGCCTGTACATTTTACGATGTATGCATTCTTCAGACGTACTTCCTGTCCGGGAGTCATACGGAAGAATTTCTTCGGAGCATCTTCCATGAAGTCCTCTTTTTCTATCCATAATTCGCGGCTGAATTCGATGATATGGCTGCCTGCTTCCGGATCTTCCGGATTGTTGATGGCTTCCATCTCTTCTACTTGTCCTTCCGGATAGTTGGTAATAATCAGCTTCACCGGATCGAGCACAGCGGATACACGTGTGGCACGGGCGTTCAGGTCTTCACGAACGGCACTTTCCAGCAAGGCAAATTCATTCAGGGCATCGTAGGTGGTATATCCGATCTTATCGACGAATTTGCGGATAGATTCGGGGGAATAACCACGACGACGGAATGCACAGATAGTCGGCATACGGGGATCGTCCCAACCGTCGACCAACTTCTCTTTTACCAACGTAAGCAGGTTACGCTTACTCATTAATGTATAGCTCAGATTCAACTTGTTGAACTCGGTCTGACGGGGACGGTTGTCGTCCAAATCTTTACCTTCTTTCAACCAGTCGATGAACAGGTCGTATAACGGGCGGTGTACCACAAATTCCAAGGTACAGAGTGAATGCGTAACACCTTCGAAGAAGTCGCTTTGTCCGTGTGCAAAGTCGTACATCGGATAGACTTTCCATTTGTCACCTGTGCGATGGTGATGTGCGGTCCTCAATACGCGATAAATAATCGGATCGCGGAAGTGCATATTCGGATTAGCCATGTCAATTTTGGCACGCAACACCATGGCTCCGTCTTCTACCTCTCCGTCAGTCATTTTCTGAAACAAAGTCAGGTTTTCCTCGATAGGACGGTTACGATACGGACTATCGATACCCGGCTGGGTAGGAGTTCCTTTCTGCTGGGCGATAACTTCCGAACTTTGCTCGTCGATATAGGCTTTTCCTTCCTCGATCAGACGGATGGCAAAATCCCACAATTGCTGGAAATAGTCGGATGCGTAATAGATGTTACCCCAATGGAATCCAAGCCATTCTATATCTTCCTTGATTGCATCGACATATTCTGTATCTTCTTTTACAGGGTTCGTGTCGTCGAAACGAAGGTTACAAACTCCGTTATAACGTTCTGCAATACCGAAATCCAGACAGATTGCTTTGGCGTGTCCTATATGCAAATAACCGTTTGGTTCAGGTGGAAAACGAGTTTGTATGCGTCCGCCATTCTTTCCTTCTGCCAGGTCTTTTTCAACATTTGCTTCAATAAAATTCAGGCTCTTTTTGCCTTCTTCTTCGTTCGTTTTGATATCGCTCATATCTGTTATAAATATGTTATTTCTTTATTAACGGAACAAAGGTAGCGATTTCTTTATTCGCTGCATAGCAATACAAGTTTTTTCCTATATTTGTGCCTTAATTTTATCGAACAGATTATAATACATTTATATGGAATACTTCAATCTCCTGATTGATTTTGTGCTGCATATCGACGCCCATCTGGCAGCACTTGTGTCGACTTATGGCATCTGGATATATGCCATTTTGTTTCTAATCATTTTTTGTGAAACGGGGTTGGTGGTTACTCCCTTTCTTCCGGGCGACTCGTTGTTATTTGTGGCGGGAGCTTTGGCAGCTTTGCCGGGTAATCCGATGAATGTGCATTTGATTGTATTGGTGCTGATTGCTGCTGCCGTACTGGGAGATGCTTCTAACTATATAATAGGCCGGTTCTTCGGCGAAAGACTGTTTAGCAATCCAAATTCGAAAATATTCAAACAGAGTTATCTGGAGAAAACACATAAATTTTATGAAAAGCACGGAGGAAAAACTATTATCCTTGCTCGCTTTGTTCCCATTGTGCGTACGTTCGCTCCGTTCGTAGCAGGGATGGGACATATGAATTACCGCCATTTTGCTTCGTATAATATCGTAGGAGGGATTGTTTGGGTGGTTTTGTTTTCATATGCTGGCTATTTCTTCGGCGGAATGGAGATCGTTCAAAAGAATCTGGAACTTCTGATTGTCCTCATCATTTTTATCTCCATCCTGCCGGGTATAATAGAAATAGTCCGGAATAAATATTTTGTTAAAACAAACTGATTAACAGGGCGATATTCAGGACGGTCACCATCGTTCCCAACAACAGCAACAGGATGGTGGTCGAACGTGAATTGACATATTGACCCATCACTTTTTTACTGGAAGTAAGATATACCTGCGAAAAGACGGTGATGGGAAGCTGCACGCTGAGCAACATCTGCGAAAGGATCAATCCTTTGAACGGGTCGCCGATTAGGAAGATGATAAGCAGAGCCGGAACGAATGAAAGAATAACCCCCAGTTTGGAGTGTAAGTCTTTGTGGTTGTATGCCTCTCCGTAAAAACCGGCAAAGATGGATGCTCCGGCAATTCCGGATGTGATCGTCGAGGAAATACCGGCAAGCAATAAGGCGGCGGCAAAGATAACGCCTGCATTGTTTCCGACCAGCGGAACCAGCAATTGTTGTGCCTGGTCCAGTTCGTCTACGGCTATCTTTTCCTTGAAGAAAGTAGCCGCAGCCAGGATGATCATCGCCGAATTGATTGCCCATCCGATAACCATCGACAGGAGCGTATCGTAAAATTCGTATTTCAATTGTTTCTTGATGACGGATTCGTCTTCCAGGTTCCATTCACGGCTTTGTATTACTTCCGAATGTAGGAACAAGTTGTGCGGCATTACCACGGCTCCGAGTACACTCATAATGATCAGCATAGAATTTTCAGGGAAAGAAGGCTTTACCCATCCCTGCACGGCTTGTCCCCAGTTGACATCGACCAAAGCCAGTTCGTATAAGAAAGACAATCCGATGATGGAGACAAACATGATGATCCAGCGTTCTATTTTACTGTATGTGTTACTGAGCAACATGATCAGACAGGCCACTGTAACGATCACGGCACCGATCTTTATAGGTATACTGAACAACATCCGTAACGCAATGGCTCCACCCAATATCTCTGCTAGCGAGGTGGATATGCTGGCAAGCATGGCCGAACCGAGAATAGGCCGGCTGAGTGTGCGGGGCATATATTTGTTGGTTGCTTCGGATAAACAAAGTCCTGTGACGATCCCCAGGTGGGCTACGTTGTGTTGAATGATAATCAGCATGATGGATGAAAAGGTTACGACCCATAGTAAGGCATAACCGAATTCGGATCCGGCGGCTAAGTTGGTAGCCCAGTTTCCCGGGTCGATGAATCCGACAGTGACTAATAATCCGGGACCGATATATTTCAAAAGGTCTAATCCTCCGGAACGAGGTTTGTGATTAATTTTGAGTTTGTCTAGTAGTTTCATATTTTTTATTGCTTGTATTTCCAAATATTAGTTACTTTCTTTCTGTTCTTTCCTGATGTCTTTTTGGGCAAACTGCCTCTGGTAAAATCTTGTAAAGGACATTCTCCGGTTTCTTACGGGAACGTTAGAATAAATGACGTTTTGTTTATTGCCGGATTGCTCTTCAACGCGATACTACCGCCTGAAAGCCGCATGATCTGCCGTGAGATAGATAACCCGATACCGCTACCGCCTTCTTTGGTGGTGAAGAACGGGACAAAAATATGTTCCGCTTCTTCCGGCGGGATGCAGGGACCGTTGTTACTAACCTCGATGATCACGGATTCATCCGGGTTACAAGATGCATTCAGTTCTATTTGTCCGTCCGGCTGTTCGCTGCCGATGGCCTGCATGGCATTTTTCAGCAGGTTCAGTACAACCTGCGTAATCAGTTTTTCATCTGCATAAACGATCAGGTCGGTCGGCTCTATATGTATATTAATCGTTATATTAGGGAAATTGTTGTGGTAACGGGCCAGATTTATCATCCGTTCGGCAAATTTCTGTACATAAAATAACGACGGTTCAGGCGTCGGGATATGAGTGAACTTGCGGTAGGATTCGACGAATGAGATCAGGCTCTTGCCGGTTGTACTGATCACTTCCAGTCCGTTCCGAATCTCGCTGTCGGCATCTTCATGGATGGATAACAGGGTGTCGCTCAGTGATGTGATAGGGGTGACGGAGTTCATAATCTCATGTGTCAGTACACGGGTCAGGCGTATCCATGAATCGATTTCCTTGTCATCCAGTTCGCTGTTGATGTCGTTGATTGCCAGGATACGTACATGTTTTTCCTGGAGGGTCATTTCGGATACACGGATAGACAAATTGACCGTACCGCGTTCATTTACGAATGATATCTGATGTTTATCCCCCGGGAGGATATTAGCGATCGTAGCCTGTAGTTTATCATCGATGCGAGCCAACTGTTTGACATGGGTAAAGACGGAAAGCCCCAGTAAACGGAGTGCCTCGTTGTTGCTCTGGTAGATATTTCCGATATCATCCAATACGATGATGCCGGTATTGACCGAGTTCATGATCAGTTCATAATACTTCTCTTTTTGGACAGCATCAGCTTTTGCCTGGAAAAGTATCTGGGTGATACGGTTCAGCGATTCGCTGACCAGTTTGTCATTGGAAGAACGACCTCGGGTCGCATATTGGAAGGCATAGTCGCTGTTATCGATGGCATCGAACATGAAGGCTACCTTTTGGGCATTGCGTTTGTATAGTTCACTCATCATCCGAATGGAATAGATCCAACCGATAAGAATGAGAATGAACCATTCCCATTGGCGGGTCATAGCGAAGTAGGTTCCGCAGACGGTAAATATTCCGAACAGACCCAGCCGGAAAGTCAGACTATGATATATGCCTTTTAACATTATTACAATTCGTAACGTTTGATTTTATTGTATAGCGTCTGACGTGAAATACCCAGCTGGCTGGCAACGAGCGAAAGATTGCCATTGTATTTATCCATGGCATTTTTGATCATGTTGTATTCCATTTCTTCCAGTGTGGTAGCCTCTTTCAACGGAGATTCTTTCTTCCGGGGAAAATCGAAATCCGAACTGTCTAGCGTTTCCCCTTCCGATATGATTACCGACTTTTCGATCGTATGCTCCAATTCGCGGATATTACCGAACCAGGGCTGTTGTTTCAACTTTTCCTTTGCATCCGCACTCAGGCGCATGGAAGATTTTCCGTAGATATTACAATATTTAGATAGGAATATCTCTGTTAACGGTACAATATCTTCGGGTCTGTCGCGGAGGGAGGGGATTTCTACGTGTATCGTATTGATACGATATAGAAGGTCTTCGCGGAACAGTTCTTTTTGCACCATATCCTGTAAATCGCGGTTCGTTGCACAAATCAGACGGATATTTACCGGGATAGGCGTGTTGCTCCCCACTCGCACTACGCTGCGGCGTTGTAGGGCGGTCAGTAGTTTTGCCTGCAAATGGTAGGAGAGGTTTCCTATCTCATCCAGAAAAAGTGTTCCGTTGTTGGCAGCCTCGAATTTACCCGGTCGGTCGGCACGTGCATCGGTAAAGGCTCCTTTCATATGACCGAACAGTTCGCTTTCGAACAATGTTTCGGTAATGGCACCCATATCTACGGGGATCATTGCCTCCTTTTTACGGTTCGACAACATATGTATTTCCCTGGCCAGCATTTCTTTACCGGTTCCGTTCTCTCCGGTGATCAGGATATTGGCATCTGTTTTAGCTACTTTTTCGATCAGGTTGCGGAGTTGTTGCATTGCATTGCTTTCGCCCCAGAACATACCGCTTTCTTTGGAGACAACCTGCTTGTTACTTTCATGAGGAATCCCTTTCCTATTCGCTGTCCGGATATCATAAGCCGTTTTCAGTGTTTCCAGCAGTTTGGCATTATTCCAGGGTTTGACAACGAAGTCGGTAGCCCCCTCCTTGATCCCCCTTACTGCCAGGTCTATGTCGGCATAAGCGGTAAAAAGAACTACCTGTACCGACGGGTCTTCCTTCTTTATTTCAGAAAGCCAGAAAAGTCCTTCATTGCCGGTATTGATCCCGGCACTGAAGTTCATATCGAGTAAAACAACGTCCACGTCTTCATTGTGCAGGGTTGTCTTTATTTTATTCGGGGTAGAGATGGTTATCACTTTCTCAAAGCAGGTGCCTAACAGCATCTGTACTGCGGTAAGAATCCCCTTATTGTCGTCCACGACCAGTATGGTGCCTTGTTTAGCCATATATGATAATATCTATATTATAGTGCAAAGATACAGGTTCGGTTTTATACTTCCTAACCACTGTCTAATATTTAGACATATAAAATAGGAGGATGAAACGAATAAATATCTGTTGTCTAATATTTATACACCATTGTCTAATTTTTTTACACTTTGAGAAAATACTTGTTTTGTCAATGTGTTGATAAATAATTCTTTAAATGGTTTGGCACAGTCTTTGCCCTTCTATAGGCAGAAAATAACACAAAAATGAAACAGATAATATTCACATCGATTCTTTCGTTTAGCCTGGCAACAGCCGCCATGGCCCAGGAAAAGCTCTGGACAATGGATGAATGCATGCATTATGCCGTTGAAAACAGTCCGAAAGTCAAGAAACAAGCTTATACGAGTGATTCTTATAAGGCAGAGTTGAATTCTGCTGTAGCTTCGTTCTTTCCGTCTATGAGTGCCAGTGTTGGTGCACAATATAGTTTTGGACGTTCGATCGACCCGGAGACTAACGTTTATAATAATACATCTACTTTCAATAACGGATATAGCCTGGGAGTCTCCATTCCTATATTTAACGGGGGACAATTGGTCAACCAATGGCGTATGGCAAAAGCAAACCGTCAGTTAGGTATGAACGATATCCAAAAGGCGAAAGATGATCTGGCTATTAATACGATGCAGGCTTTTATGGATGTAGTGTATTATCAGGGAACCGTTAAGCTGGCTGCCGAACAGCTGGAAGAAAATAGCCGTATCCTGTATAAAACCCGCCGTCAGGAGGAACTAGGATTGAAGGGTAAAGCGGATGTGGCACAGATCGAAGCCCAGGTAGCAGCCAACGATTACAATCTGACCCATCAACAGAATTTACTTAATACAGCGATGCTAACTTTGAAGCAAAATATGAATTACCCCTCTGACATGGAGCTGGATGTCGATACCATGCTTTTGGATAAATCGTATGCAACCATGTTGGAGTCGATCGATGAAATATATGATTACGCATCTGAAAATAATCCGACAGCTTTGCAGGCAAAACTTCAGTTGAAATCCTATAAAATGCAGTATCTGATGGCGAAAGGACGTTTGTTGCCTTCTATTTCTTTCTCAGCCGGGGTTTCTACGAATTATTATGAGAACCTGAAGGCTGTACAGGCACCTGCTTCTTTTAGCAATCAGTTTAAAAATAATCGTGGTGAATATATCTCTTTCAACCTGAGTTTCCCATTATTTGACGGATTGAGCCGTTTGACCAACCTGCGCAAGGCACGCAATAATATGCGTATTGCCCAGGAACAGCAGACAGAAGTGCTCCGTCAGTTGGAGACAGCCATCGAACAAGCTATTCTCGACCGTGAGGGCTATGCCAAAGAAACTATTCAGATGGATAAAAAAGCAAAAGCGGATGAAATTGCTTATCAGGTAACTTTACGTAAATTTGAAGAAGGTCTGATGAGCCCGATCGATCTGCAAACCAGTGCAAATACATTACTTCTGTCAAAAGCCGATCTGCTGCAGCGGAAGCTGATGTATCTGATGAAATGCAAGCTGGTCGATTATTATAAAGGGAAACCTTTGATTGAAGGCATTCATTGAGAATAACGCGAATAACTAGGAAACAAACAATAAAGAAATAAAAACATACAACAATGGATATACAGTTAGAAAAGAAAAAAGGCATTCAAAAGAAACATTTACCTTATGTAGGTGGTGGTGTTTTATTCCTGGTACTGGTGGGATGGATCATTTTCGGCGATCATGCATCGACATTGAAAGTAGATGCCCGTGGAATAAGTATCGGCAATGTGACCAAGGAGCAGTTCAACGATTTTGTTCGTGTGGACGGACAGGTTCAGCCTATCACAGTGGTACAGTTAAGTCCTGAAGAAGGTGGTATCGTACAGGAAAAGGTTGTTGAGGAAGGAGCCCAGGTGAAAAAAGGCGATATCATTGTCCGCCTTTCCAACTCCGGCCTCGATTTGCAGATACTGGATGCGGAAGCCCAGTTGGCTGAAAAACAGAACTTCCTGCGTAATACCCAGGTAGCGATGGAACAGGACAAGCTGAATAACCAGTTGGAGAAAGCTCAGCTCGATGTCGACATCGCCCGTTCACGCCGTGCTTATACGCAACAAAAGAAGCTCTATGATGAAAACCTGATCGCCAAGGAAGAATTTCTGAAAGCGAAGGAAGATTATGAACTGGCAACCAAGAAATATGCTCTTGTCGTTGAACGTTTGCGTCAGGATTCAATTTCCCGTACGATCCAGATGGATGAAATGGAAACGAGTTTGGCTAATATGCGTCGTAACATCCAATTGGTACACGAACGGAAAGAACATCTGAATGTCCGTTCACAGATCAACGGTGAACTGGGTTTGTTGGATGTAGTCCTCGGACAGAATGTATCAGCCGGTATGAAAATCGGTCAGATCAACGACCTTTCCGATTATAAGATAGAAGCTATGATCGACGAACATTATATCGACCGCGTTAAACCGGGATTAGGTGCAGCCTTCGACCGTCAGGGAACAAGTTTCGCACTGGCTGTACGTAAAGTATATCCGGAAGTTCGTGAAGGTAAGTTTCGTACCGACTTTGTCTTTACCGGCGAACGTCCAGACAATATCCGTAGCGGACAAACATATTACATCAATCTGGAATTAGGACAGCCGACAGAAAGTATCATTATTCCGCGCGGTACATTCTTCCAGAGCACGGGAGGTAGCTGGATATTCGTCTTGGATAAAGATGGTAAAAAAGCTTATCGTCGCAAGATCAAGATCGGTCGCCAGAACCCGCAGTATTATGAAGTGACCGAAGGTCTGGAAGCCGGTGAAAAAGTGATCGTATCAAGTTACGAAAGCTATAAGGATAATGAAGTCCTGGTGTTGGAATAATATTTCAGGTGACAGGTGACAGTTGACAAGTGACAGTTAGGCTTCGCGCTCGGTAAATAAATCGGCTGAAAGCCGAAATAACTGTCAACTGTCACTTGTCAACTGTCAACTAGCAACTTTAGCGCATTATTTTACTGAAATAAACAACCTATAAAAGATGACCACAATGAAGAATGTACATATTGCTTTTCGTTCCCTTTTTAAGAAAGGAAGACATAATGGAATTAAAATAGTTTCATTAGGTGTTGGCTTGGCCATGGGCTTGGTGTTGATTGCTAAAGTATGTTTCGAACTGTCTTATGATAATTTCTATCCCGAGTCGGATCGTGTTTTTGCCATACAGGAAAATGTATCTGTAGGAGAGAAGAAAATAGAAGGATATCCGCATGTAAGTGGAGGTGTTCCGCCGGGGATGAAAGCAGAAATACCCGGTGTGGAATCGGCTACCTGTGCCAATGTAATAGGGGAGTATCTTTTTACTACTTCCGATAAGAAAAAATATACCGGTAACTTTGTAATGGCAGACCAGTACTTCTTTGATGTCCTTCCCCGTAAAGTGTTGGCCGGTAATGCGAAGGAGACTCTTTCGCGTCCATTGTATGCCCTTGTATCCGAAAAGATAGCTGCTAAGATAGGCGGTGGAAAAGATGTGGTAGGACAGACTTTTGAAATCGCCTCTTTCCCCGGACATCTTTTTACGATCGGCGGAGTGTTTGAAGAAGTACCGGATAATACCCATCTGAAATATAACATGTTGGTTTCGCTGGTCTCTTTCGAGACGGTTATGGGATGGACGAACCTCGATCAATGGTTTGGTGGTGATAGTTATAATGGGTATGTTCGTCTGCAATCCGGTGTTCGTGCCGAAAACCTGTTGCAGCCGATGGCTGAGATGCTCGACCGCCATGTCGACTCTGCTCAATTGAAAGAGCAGGGAATCGATTACGCCCTGGCATTGTGTCCGCTGGAGGAGCTTTACGCCAAGTCGCCGGCCACGAAACGGATGGCTGTCATGCTTGTGGCTATTGCATTTGCTATCCTTTTTGCAGCCCTGATGAATTACGTCTTACTGGTGATCTCGTCACTGGTAACCCGTTCGAAAGATATTGCCGTACATAAATGTTACGGTGCATCCGGATGGAATATCTCGGACATGATCTTTTCGGAAACCTTTCTCAACCTGCTTGTCTCGCTGGGGATATCGGCTTTGTTGATACTGGCTTTGCGTGAGATGGTGGAAGAATTGCTCAGTGCGTCGTTGTTATCACTGTTTACGGTCGATACCGTTCTGATGCTGGTGGCTGTTTGTGTAATTGTATTTTTAGTGGCGGGATTACTGCCTTCGCAACTGTTTTCGAAAATACCGGTAGCATCGGTATTTCGCTCCTATAAAGAATCACGCCGTTCATGGAAGAAGGCGTTGTTATTTATCCAGTTTATGGCCGTTGGTTTCCTAGTATGTCTGCTGGTAGTGATCGGTTTGCAATATAATAAGATGGTAAACGATAATCCGGGATATAAATACGAACGGCTGGCTTATTGTTGGATGGAAGGTGTACCGAGTTCTTCCCGCCGCGCCTTGATAGATGAGCTTAAAAAACTTCCGGAGGTGGAGGATGTATCTACTTGCAGTAGCTTACCTGCTTTTAGCGGTTCAGGGGATATGGTCTATCGTCCGGGAACAAAGGAAACCATTATTCATTTCGCCGACCTTTACGGGGCGAATGCCAATTATACCTCTCTGATGGAAATGTCCGTTATCCAGGGAAAAGCATTCGATCATTCTTATTCCGATTCTTCCCGCGTGGTAATGATCAGCCGGATGATGGCCGACAAACTGGCCTTGGCACTCGACTGGAAAGACGGCGTGGTAGGAAAGAAAATATATGTGAGTGGTCATGGTACACCTAACGATTTCGAGATAGCAGGCGTGTACGACGATGTCCGTGTCGGGGCTATCGGAAGCGAATTGATGGGACCTTCGGCGCTGTTTTATAGCGGTCGTCCGCAGAATACGCTGGTCATTAAACTGAATAAAATGTCGCAGGAGAATATGGCACGGCTGGACGAAACCATCAAGGCCACTTTGCCGGATAAGGAGATGCCTGTATCTTCCTACAGTGTCAGCATGGCAAATATGTATAACTCTTCGCGCCTTTTCCGCAACGCGGTGATGCTGGGCGGTATCGTAACGCTGATCATCACTCTGATCGGGCTGATCGGGTATATCAATGATGAAACCAACCGGCGCGGAAAAGAAATAGCTGTTCGCAAGATCAACGGGGCAACGGAAAAGGATATCCTTTCGCTGATAGCTTCCGATGTAACCTGGATGGCTTTCCCCGCTTTGTTGCTGGGAGCCGGTGCCTCTTATTATGCAGGCGAGAAGTGGTTGCAGCAATTTGCCGAAAAGATATCGATGAATGCAGGTGTGTTCACGTTGAGTGTAGCAGGGGTACTTTTACTTATTTTGGGTACCGTTGTCTATCGTAGCTGGATGGTTGCCGTATCCAATCCGGTGGAAAGTTTGAAATCTGAATAAATGATATAAATATGAGGAATTTTAGTATGGCAATCCGTTCCCTGTTTAAGAAGGGAAGGAACAATGGGATTAAGATACTGGCGCTTGCCGTCGGGCTGGCAATGGGGCTGGTGTTGGTTGCAAAAGTATGTTTCGAACGTTCGTACGATAACTTTTATCCCGACAACGACCGCATTTATCTGGTCAAGTCCGGCTTAAACAAAGACGGGAAGAAAGATACCTGGGGACAGGTGAGCGGTGCTATCGCTCCGGGTTTGAAAGCGGAGGTTCCGGAGGTGGAAGTCGCAACGCGCTATACCCGCATAGGACCGGCCAATGAACTGATCATGTCGCCGGAGAAACAATTTTATAAAGCGACCATCCTGCTTGCCGATACTAGCTTTTTCGATATATTCCCCCGTCCGATTCTGGTGGGCGATCCGAAAGATGTCCTGGCCCGTCCCGGTTATGTGATGATCTCACGCTCTCTTGCCGAGAAAATGGGGGGAGTAGGGAGTGTGGTCGGTAAGACCTTCGTTCGTGAAGCAAACCGTAACTCTCCGCAAACCATCGGCGGTGTATTTGAAGATATACCTGAAAACAGCCATTTGCGTTATGATGTGTTGGGAGCGTTGGCAAGCATGCCGGAATGGAGTACGACCAACTGGCTGGGCAACGACCGTTACATCGCCTACGTGAAACTGGTTCCGGGCACTGATCCGGAAGGGCTTGCCCCCTCCATCCGCCGTATGCAGGAGCGCAACCAGGACATGGAAGGGCTGAAACAGGCCGGTGTCGATCTGTTCTATACCATCTCGCCGTTGCAGGATATCCATAATAATGATAAGGAGGTGAAAGACATGAATGCCATGCTTCTCTTCCTGGCTACGATCCTGATTCTTATAGCCGTGCTCAATTATGTGCTAGTCGTTATCTCCACACTGATCGGACGTACGAAGGAAGTGGCGGTACATAAATGTTACGGAGCTTCGGGTAAAAATATATTCGGAATGATCTTTTCCGAATCCTTGCTACATCTGTTGTTGGCACTCTTGCTGGGAGCTTTCCTGCTGATCCTTTGTAAAGGGAAGGTAGAGGAATTGTTGTCAGCTTCGTTGTCTGCCCTGTTTACGGTACCTACTTTGACGATTCTGTCGGGTATCTGTATCGTTGTATTCGCCGTTACCTGCCTGGTGCCGACCTGGCTCTTCCTGCGTATTCCGGTGGCATCGGCTTTCCGCAGCGTAAAAGAATCGAAGCGTTACTGGAAACTGTGCCTGCTTTTTGTACAGTTTGTCGCTACGGCCTATCTGGTGGCATTATTGATCACGATCAACCGCCAGTATGGTGCTATGATATCGAGTGATCCCGGCTACGCTTACGAGAATCTGATCTTTTGTAATACCCGCGGGGTGAGTGCCCAGGAGCGTGAGCGGGCGATGGACGAACTGCGCCGTCTGCCACAGGTCAACCTGGTGTCGGCCAGTTGCGAGTTGCCTTTCAAATATCCTTCGGGTAATAATGTCGGTCTGCCGGGTGATAACCGCGAACTGTTTAACATTGCCGATATGTACAGCGTCGGTGATAATTATTTTGAACTGATGGAGATACCTATTCTGGAGGGCCACGCTTTCCGCCAGGGTGAGGCTAACGGCGATAAAATAATGGTTAGCCGTCGTTTTGTCGAACAGATGGAGAAGGTGGCGGGCTGGACAGGAAGTGCTATTGGTAAAGGTGTGATGATATCCGAACATAGTAATGGAAATCAGGTATACACCATTTGCGGTGTCTATGATGACTTCCGTATCGGCTCCATCAAAGGTCCCGATACCCGTGCCTCGGTTTTCTTCTACGACATGAAGCCGGGTGGTATTGCCCCTACGGAAAATATCCTGATAAAGATGCACGATATGACATCGGACAATATCGCACAGGTTAACCAGATCCTGACAGATGCAATGCCGAATAAAGTGGTGGAAGCTTCTGTCTATAAAATGAGTCTGGCTCAGCAATACCAGGGCGACCGTGAGTTCCGCGACTCCATCTTCATCAGCGGCATCGTCTGCCTGATCATTGCGCTGATCGGCCTGCTGGGATATACTGCCGACGAAACCAACCGCCGCGGACGTGAGATAGCGATCCGCAAGGTCAACGGTGCGACTGCCGCCAGCATCCTCCGGATGATCTCGCGCGACATCTCCTATATAGCCGTTCCTGCTCTTACGATCGGTGTAGTGATTGCCTATATCAGTGCCTCCGACTGGCTGGAGAAATTCTCGGAACGCATCCATCTGAACTTTTTCATCTTTATAATCGCGGCATTATTTGTTTATGTCGTTATTATCGGCTGCGTATTGTATCGTGCCTGGGCAACAGCGAACGATAATCCGATCGACAGCCTGAAAGCAGAATAACATATATTTATATCATTTACTTTTTAACCGGAAAGCATCCGCCTCGTAGGAGGTACGGATGCTTTTTTTATTTAAATTGCATTTTTTCTTTCTGATCATGTTATGTTTTCTTTTCACGATTGTCTTTATAATAGAATGGAGAAAGAACAGTTCAAAATAGAAATAGTGCCCTTACGGGATAAACTGGCCGGTTGTGCCCGTCGTCTGCTGGATGATCCGGAAGAGGTCGAAGACGTGGTACAGGAAGTTTTTCTTAAACTCTGGTATATTCGTGAAGAACTTTCCAATTATAATAGTGTAGAGGCGCTGGCGATGCAGACGACAAAGCATTTATGCCTGAACCGCCTGAAATCGTTCCAGTTCCGGCAGAAGGAGCAACTGACCGAATCGGTTAGTATCAGTGACGAGGTTACTCCTTATTCTCAACTGGAACAGAAAGATAGCGTGAACCAGGTGATGCGTATCATCGACCGGCTACCCGGACTTCAGCAGATCATTCTCCGTATGAAACATGTCGACGGTTATGAGGTGGAAGAGATAGCGACATTGACCGGAAGTACTCCCGAAGCAGTCCGGATGAATCTCTCACGTGCCAGAAGACGTGTAAAAGAATTATTTTTTAAGATGTAAAAGTATGCAAACAGAAAAACAGAAACATATAGAAGAATTACTGGAACGTTTCTTTGATGGAGAAACCTCCAATACGGAAGAACAGGAATTGTATTCGTTTTTCAACAGTCCCGAAGTGCCTGAAGCGTTGGAATCCTACAGATCCGTATTCGGTTATTTTGAAACGGGTATTAAGGAAGAGTTCCATGAAAAGATAGTAGAAAACGAACGGTCTTTCCCCTGGAAATCTGTAAAAAAGTGGTTATGGGTCGGCATCAGTGTAGCAGCTTCCATATTATTGTTTCTTGTCTATACTTTCCGGACTGAGCAGCCGGACCCGTTCAATCCTTACGAAGGAAGTTATATAGTCCGTAATGGCGTTCGCATTACTAATATGGATGAGATCTTGCCGGAACTGGAATATACGGTCCGTGAAGTGGAAGACAGGCAGGAGCAGGCCGAACAGATTGCCGGTTATCTGAGCCGTAAAGAGAAGCAATTGCGGGAACAGGAAATAAATGCAACCAACCCTTACCGGAAAATACTGGAGGATAATCCGAATAAATATTTCCGGCAGGAGATGAAAACTATATTGTATAGCGAATATAAATAATTAATAAATAATGGTATGAAAGCGAAGAAAACTATTTTATTGTGTGTGGCCCTTTTAATGGGATGTATGGCCGAAGGTCTGAAGGCGCAGGAACACCTGAACGCTCTTATGAAAAAGTGTGAGAATATGGATACGATCGATATGAACGTGATCTATAACAAGAACCGGGAGACGAAGAAAACGGAGAAGATCATCAAAACGGTTACTTTCTCAAACAATCAGAAACTGCTGGATGAATTTGTAGCTGCCTTTGAGAAAGACAAAGATGCGGCGTATAAGATCATCGATGACAAGAAGAGCGGAAAACTGTTGCCTTCATTCTACCGGTTCGGAAGCGGGAAAAACGATATCTCTTATTCCCTGTCGGTTTCCAAATCCGGTAAAATAACGGTCAGCAAGATCGAACGCTTTGATTATGATCCTAAAAAGTCAGGGAATTTCGATTTTGACTTTGGTTCTACTATGAATTATGAATATGATGTAGAGAGTGCCTCCATGTCCATAACAACAATGGGCGGTAACTAATAAAATGTACTATAAGGGAAGGTATTCCACCTGTGAAGGCGGAATGCCTTTATTTTTATGCTCTTAACTGTCTAATTAATTTACACCACTGTCTAATAATTTGACATTTTCTTTGAATTCTGTCTGACTCTTTTTCTTGTATATCAGATGATTGTTCGTTTTGGCACACTATTTGGTTCTTTACAGGCTATATGCATTTAGCATACACTGGTATAAAATATTAAAAACACGAATCAAATGAATAACCTGGTAAACTTTAAGTCATTTTTCAAATTTCTAAGCCGGAACAAAACCTATACGGCAATCGATATCTTCGGATTATCCGTATCGTTGATGTTCGTTATATTGATAGCTGTTTATTCGGTACAGGAATTGTCTACCGACAAATACCATGAGAAAGGCGACCGTATCTACGTGTTAAGCAGCGAAGCCAATACCGGATCGGCCTATAAGCTGGCCTACCGTTTGCAGGAACGGTATCCGGAAATAGAAAAAGTATGTCCGGTCGCTCCCTGGGGATTCTATCATACATCTGTAACGGTAGCCGATAAAAACTTCAATGCCGAATTAATGTTCGCCGATACGACTTTCTTCGATTTCTTCTCTTTCCCGCTGTTGGTTGGCGACCGCAATCATGTGATGGATGCCGATGGCTATGGCGTGATCTCCGAAAGTTTTGCCCGCAAAGTATTTAGCGACAGTGATCCGATAGGGCAGGTCGTTCAGGTGAACGATTCCATCCGTATCCAGGTGAACGGGATCATGAAAGACATTCAAAACTCTACGATTCCGTATTGCGATATCCTGATGGGAATCAAACAGCTCAAATATATGGAAGAGGAAATGGACAGCGACCAGTTCTATAATACCGGAGCCGTCAACAATTTCATTATGGTAAAGGAAGGAGCAGACCTGCTTGCCAAAACGGATGATATCGTTGCTTATTTCAAAGAAGTATTCTGGATGTATCAAAGAGGAATTTACAGCAAGGTGCTTCTGAATCCTCTGGAGGATTTTTATTTCTCGGATATGGGTACCTATACACTGGCTAAAGGGGACTGGCAATTTGTAATGATCCTGCTTTCGGTGGGGATACTTATCCTGCTGTTTGCCATCATCAACTATATTAATCTGACTGTGGCGCAGACGGCTTTCCGGGCAAAAGAGATGGCTACCCGCAGATTATTGGGCTCGTCGAGAGGAGACCTGTTCCTGCGACTGATCATGGAGTCTACCCTGATGACTTTCATTTCTTTTCTGTTGGGTATCTTTCTGGCAATATTTTTCTCTCCTTATGCCTCTCAGTTGTTGAATGCCCGTATAAATCTGTCGGACTTTGTTACCCCTGGTTATGTATTGCTGGCTGTAGCTGTCATTCTGCTGATCGGTATACTTGCAGGATTGTTGCCTGCCATTGTGATTTCCAATGCCAAGCCGATTGAAGTGGTGCGGGGTACTTTCCGTCGGCAGACCAAGATGGTGTTCAGTAAGTTTTTTATTACTTTTCAGAACGGGATCACGATCGCCCTGGTGGCAGCTTCGATCACGATGGTAGCACAGGTGAATCATCTCATACATGCTCCGTTGGGATATAAAACGACGAATGTGATGGATGTTCCGGTCGAATCTTATAAAAGTAAGAAAGATATAGAGACATTCGCTAATGAGGTGAGCCAACTGGCTTCTGTTAAGCGGATCGCTTTTTCACAGGGCACTCCTTTTAACCGGGGGAATAATTCTACGGAAGAGATCAATGGCAAGCAGGTCAGTTTCCAGGTATTCAGGGCCGATACGGCTTTTCTGAGTATATTAGGTATTGAGATAATACGTGATAATCATCTGGCCGGTCCTAAAAAGACCTATCTGAACCAGCAGGCTATGCGTGAAATGGAATTGCCGGAAGATTCTCCTTCCATCAAAGTGTGGGGGCAGGAATATCCTATTGCCGGTGTTGTGAAAGATTTTCAGTTATCGAATATCATGTATCAGAAGAAGCCGGTCAGCCTTCAGATTAGGAATGATATAAAAGAATGGACCCCGTATAATGTACTGCTGGAAGTAGAAGGCGATCCTGTGGAATCCTATAAAGATATACAGGAAATATATGAACGTATCGGCCATGTCGGCTTTGAAGGGAAATATATAGATACACAGATACAGGAATCATTTGCCGCACAGGAAAGGACTTCCCGGATCGTTTCGATCTTTGCTTTCGTCGCTATCCTGATCTCGTTGCTGGGATTGTTGGCTATGTCGACCTACTTTATCCAGCAGCGTTCATCGGAAGTGGCGGTGCGTAAAGTATTCGGCTCGACCAATTCCCAGATATTATACCGGCTGATCCGTACTTTCCTTGTCTATGTATTGATTGCTTTTGTGATCGCTACACCGATCATCTGGCGATTCATGCAGCAATGGTTGTCCGATTATTCTTACCGGATCGAATTGAGCCCGCTTATTTTTATAGCAGCCGGTCTGTTTTGTTTATTCGTATCGTTCGTTACGATATTTATCCAGAGTTACCAGGCTGCCAATCTCAATCCGGTGGAAAGTATAAAGAATAAATGACCGATTTGCTGCCGAGTGTAAAAAAACTAGACATGAGTGTCTAAATATTAGACACTCTTCGAAAAAAGAATAAAATCTATAGGTTTGAATATCAGTAAATTATTAAGTTTGGCACGTATTTTGAATTATATAGAGAAAACAGAGCGTTTTTTAGATATTACAAAGTATATAACGTAGAATTAAAAAATAACATTATGATTAAGATTGAAGGATTAAGTAAGCATTTCCGTACAGAGGAGGTTGAAACTATTGCATTGAACAATATTTCAATGGAAGTGAAAGACGGTGAGTTTGTTGCTATCATGGGACCTTCCGGTTGCGGTAAATCAACATTGTTGAATATTCTGGGATTGCTGGATAACCCGACTTCCGGCGACTACTATCTGATCGATAAAGAAGTGGGTCACCTGAAAGAAAAAGAACGTACCCAGGTGCGTAAAGGGAATATCGGTTTCGTATTCCAGAGCTTCAACCTGATCGACGAACTGAATGTGTATGAAAATGTGGAATTGCCTTTGACTTACCTGAAGGTAAAAGCTGCCGAACGTAAACAGATGGTAACCGATATCCTGAAACGAATGAATATCAGCCATCGTGCCACTCACTTCCCACAGCAGTTATCCGGTGGTCAGCAACAACGTGTGGCCATTGCCCGTGCAGTCGTTTCCAACCCGAAGATCATCCTGGCGGATGAGCCGACCGGTAACCTGGACTCTAAGAATGGTGCCGAAGTGATGCAGCTGCTGACCGAACTGAACAAGGAAGGAACTACCATCGTCATGGTAACTCACTCCAAACATGATGCCAGCTTTGCACACCGCATCGTCAACCTGTTCGACGGTAGCATCGTATCTTCTGTCAGTGAATTTATTTGATCATATTTCGATACATAACAAAGCATATAGCTAAATTTATAAATTAAGATAAACCGGCATATCCTACCTGTGAAGGTGGGATATGTTTATTCTCTCGCCTAAATGAAATCAGTAAGAATATGAATAACCTATTAAATATAAAATCATTCCTCAAATTCTTAAGCAGGAATAAAGCCTATACGGCAATCGACGTATTCGGATTGTCTGTTTCCTTAATGTTCGTTATACTGATTGCCGTTTATACCGTACAGGAATTGTCGGTCGACAAGTTCCATAAGGATGTAGACCGCATTTATGTGTTGGCTAACGACAAAGGACCGAGCACGGCCTTGCCGATTGCTTACCGCTTGCAGGAACGCTATCCTGAGATCGAGCAGGTCTGCCCGGTTATTACAACCAATGTGGGTAACCAGATCGTAAAAAACAATGATAAAAAATTAACTGCCAGAACAGTCCCCGTCGATTCTTGCTTCTTTAACTTTTTCTCTTTTAAACTCCTGGCAGGAGATAAGAACCGGGTATTGGAAAACAGAAGCAATGTCGTTCTCTCAAAGACTTTTGCCAATAAACTGTTCGGCACGGAAGACCCGATCGGACAAAGCGTTATTATCGGCGATTCGCTTTCTTTCCTGGTGAGCGGCATTATGGAAGATATCAAACACTCGACGATCCCGTACGCTGATATTATGTTTCGTGTGGAGCGGGCTCATGAGTACAACTGGTCGATCAGTATGGATCATCCCGGAAATGCCGGCTCGACAGTCGCTTTCTTAAAGATGAAGCCGGGTGCCGACCTGCGTCCGAAGATACCGGATATCCTGGCATATTTCAAGGAATCGTTCTGGATTTACCAGCGTGATATGTCCAAAGTTGTGAACTTGATACCGATGAGTGAACTTTATTTCTCTGAATTGAACGATTTCGGATCTGTTCAAACAGGGAACAAGCGTTTGGTCATCGTTCTCTTGTCTGTAGGTATCCTGATCCTGGTCTTTGCCATATTCAATTATATTAATCTGACGGTCGCACAGGCAGGTCAGCGGGCGAAGGAGATGGCTACAAGACGTTTGTTAGGATCGTCACGTGGAGATTTATTCATACGTATGATGATAGAATCGACTTTGCTGACCGTAATTTCTTTCGGAATAGGCTGGTTGCTGGCACATGCGGCGGTTCCTTTTGTGAATGATCTTTTGCAGACGCAGATCGATCTGATGGCGACTTTCACTCCTGGCTGGTGTCTTGCCGGTATTGTCTTGATTCTTCTGATTGGCGTTGTTGCCGGACTGTTGCCGGCTGTATTGATTTCTTCCGTGAAGCCGATCGATATCGTGCGCGGAACGTTCCGTAGGCAGACGAAAATGGTGTTCAGTAAGGTGTTTATCACTTTCCAGAATGGAATCACCATTGCCATGATCGCTGCTTCGATCGTCATGATCCTGCAATCGCGTCACTTGATCAATGCACCGTTGGGCTATAATACGAATAGTATACTGGAGGTTGCGAATGGTTTTGCAAACAACTCCGACCGTAATGCAGCTATCGATGAGTTTGGTCGTCAGCCATTCGTTAAACGAGTGGGGCTGGCAGCCGGGATGCCTTTGAGTGGAAGTAATAATATGTCCAGCGAATATGAAGGTAAATTTCTAGGTTTCCAGCAGTTCATCATGGATAGCACAGCGTTCAATATGTTGGGATATAAGATTGTCCGTGATAACCAATTAGCAGAAAAGAGCTGGTATGTCACCGAAAAAGCCATGCGGGATATGGAGTTGCCACAGGACGCCCCCAGTTTCCTATGGAATAAAAATGCAACGCCGATTGCCGGTATTGTGCAGGATTTTCAGCTGGGGAATATTACGAATGACATGCGTCCCGCCATGCTTCGCATCGACAAACGGAGTGAGATGTTCCCCTGGAGTATTCTTATCGAAGTGGAAGGTAACCCTTATACAGCTTATAACAAAATACAAGAGATCTATAAGGAGGCTTCCGGTGGGTTGGATTTCAATGCCACCTATCTGAATGAACAGGTTCAGAAATCGTTCGAGTCTGAAGTCCGGATGACAAAGATTGTTTCGCTCTTTGCTTCGATTGCAGTTATTATCTCTATGTTGGGTTTACTGGCCATGTCGACCTATTTCATCCATCAGCGTTCGCAGGAGGTGGCTATTCGCAAAGTGTTCGGATCGGATAATCAGGCTATTTTGATCCGTCTGATCGGTTCATTTTTGGTTTATGTGGGTGTGGCCTTTATTATAGCAACACCGATTATCTGGTATTTCATGAACCAGTGGCTGTCCGATTATTCATACCGGATCTCCCTGAATCCGCTAATCTTTATTGTCTCCGGTATATTCTGTCTTGTAATTGCACTTGTAACGGTATTTTTCCAGAGTTACAAAGCTGCTAATGCCAACCCGATAGAAAGCGTGAGCGGCAGGTAGTATGAAATAGAAATGAGTCAATATCAAATAAATTGAATGATGAATAATTTGTTGAACATGAAATCGTTCCTGAAGTTTCTTAGCAGGAATAAAGCATATACTGCGATCGATGTATTCGGATTATCTATTTCACTGATGTTCGTTATCCTGATCGCTGTTTATACCGTGCAGGAATTATCTGTGGATAAATTCCATGTGAACCGTGACCGTATCTGTGTGATCGGCAATGAGGACGGACCGGCTACTGCCGTTCCCATCCCTTACCGTTTGCAGGAAAGGTATCCGGAGATAGAGAAGGTTTGTCCCGTCATCCCGAATAACCTGGATAACCATCAGGTTTTTTATGGCGATAAGAAACTGAAGGCATCGCTGATGTGTGCCGATTCGACCTTCTTCGACTTTTTCTCATTCAAATTATTGGAAGGCGATCCTGACAGAGCCTTGCAGGACCGTTATAATGCGGTGATCTCCGAAACATTTGCCCGTAAAATGTTCGGACAAGAGGCAGACGCTGTAGGGAAAAGTATCCGCATCAGCGATTCCACCTCGGTGATCGTTACCGGTGTGATGGAAGATATCCGTAAATCCGTTTTGCCTTACACCGATATGCTGATACGCATCGAACGTATGGGTGAGTTTAACGGTGGTCTGACTAAGACAACCGATAACAATGCCGGTGCAACCGTCGGTTTCCTGATGTTGCATGAAGGGGCTGACCTGAGTAACAGGGCCGACGATATCCATACCTATTTTAAAGAGATCTTCTGGCCTTATAAGATAGATGTATGGAAAGGAGTGACGGTTACACCGCTGAATGAACTTTATTTTAAAGATTTCCAATGGTCTACGCTTGAACGTGGCGACCGCAACTTCGTGCTCGTATTGATGTCGGTCGGTATCCTGATCCTGATCTTTGCCATATTCAACTATATCAACCTGACGGTAGCCCAGGCAAGCCAACGGGCAAAAGAGATGGCAACCCGCCGTCTGCTGGGTTCTTCCCGTATGGAATTGTTCCTGCGGTTGATGATGGAATCTTTACTGCTTACCCTGGTTTCGTTCCTGTTCGGCGTCCTGCTGGCTATTGCCGCAGTGCCGTATGCCAATGAACTGCTGGATACACGTATTTCCCTGACAGAAGCCTGTACACCGGTATGGTTTGCTGTGGCTGCGGGGATAATCCTGTTGATCGGAACGCTTTCCGGTTTGTTGCCGGCCTTGTTGATTTCGGCCTCCAAGCCGATCGAAGTGGTGCGCGGTACATTCCGTCGTCAGACTAAAATGGTATTCAGTAAATGTTTTATCACTTTCCAGAATACGATCACGATTGCTACCCTGGCGGCAGCCCTGATCATGGGTGTCCAGATTCATCATATGATAACGGCCCCACTGGGATATAATACAAGGAATATCCTGGTTGCCGAAAACCAGTTCCGTTCGGACAGCGAGAAAACGGCGGCTATGGACGGTCTGCGTCAGTTGACCTGTGTCAAGTCCATCGGGTTCAGTAACGGTACGCCGTTCAGCGGCACTAACAACCTGACAGGAGTATATGAAGGGAAATCGCTCAGTTTCCAGCAGATGGTGCTCGACAGTGCTGCATTTAAGATGCTGGGGCTTGAGATTGTGCAGGATAACCAGGTTGCATCGGGTAATAACTGGAGCTGGTATCTCTCCGAAAGAGCTCTCCGCGATATGGAATTACCACTGAATGCCCAGTCGTTCAACCTGGAAGGGAATGATCCGGCGCCTATCCTCGGTGTGCTGAAAGATTTCCAGTTACGGAGGATCACGGACGAAAGTTCGCCGGTCATGTTACGCTTCCGCGATTTCAACCAACCGAACAGTTGGCCCTGGAATATCCTGATAGAGGTGGAGGGCGATCCGTTCACCGCTTATAAAGAGATTGCCAGGATCGTGGAAGATGTGACCAAGGTAGAGTTCGAGGCTAAATATCTGGATAGTGAGATACAGGAATCGTTCGACTCGCAGATACGCCTGGTAAAGATTGTAGTGATCTTTGCCCTGATCGCGATCCTGATTTCTCTGCTAGGTTTGCTGGCTATGTCGACCTATTTCATCCAGCAGCGTGCACAGGAAGTAGCGGTCCGTAAAGTTTTCGGGTCGGATAATAAGAGTATCCTGTTCCGGCTGGTAGGTACGTTCCTGATCTATGTGGTGATTGCTTTTGTTATCGCAACGCCGCTTGTCTGGTATGCCATGAAAGAATGGCTGTCGGGCTATTCATACCGCATCAGCCTCAATCCGCTTTATTTCATTGCGGCCGGTCTGTTCTGTCTGCTTATCTCATTTGCCGCGGTCGTTGTACAAAGTTTCCAGGCGGCGAATGCCAATCCGGTAGATAGCGTAGCGAATAAATAGAGAACGAATGACTTTTCCCCATAGGAAAAACAAAATAACGTTTCAGGTTTCAGTTGTTTTTAAATATCTGTATATGATTTGATTATGCTGAAACGTCATCAGGTTCCAAAAGCCTTGCAGTTTTTTTCGGAAAGCTGCAAGGCTTTTGAGTTATATACTAAAGGTTTTTCTGAAACGGATGCCGTCCCGTTTTTTTTCGGTCCCGTATTATTTTTTACGGATGCCTACCTGTGGAGGGAGCAGTCGTTACCCGTTAAAAAAAGCATATATGTTTCGTTGGCAAAACATATATGTTTTGAGATCAAAAGTCCCTTATTTTGAAATCAAAAGATAGGACCTTTCCGGATAAGCAATTTATCTCCTTTCAGTTTATTGTCTTGAAAAACAAACGTCCGAATGGACTGAAACCTGAAACGTGAATAATGAATATCTTGGAGAGGAATGCTTTACGATGTAAAAAAACTAGACAGGACTGTCCAATAATTTGACATGTCCTGAATATCTGTATTTCTTTATATGTTTGATAGATAGCCGTTTATTGTTTTTGGCACGTAATTTGAATATTGATAGGTGTAATAAGAATAGAAGACAAAACATTAGTATAGATGAAAACAATATTACGAAACTTTATGAACGTACTGCGCCGTTTCAAGATGGCGTCTTTTCTGAATGTGATAGGGTTGACCGTTGCCTTCACAGCTTTTCTGGTGATTATGATGCAGGTTCAATATGAACGGACTTTCGACCGGTGTTATCCGACCGCATCCCGTATTTGCCGGGTAGATATGAATCACGGTGACGAGGATATTTATGCATCAGTGATTCCCCAGGCGTTAGCGAATGCTGCTTTTACTTCGTCTCCTCATATTGAAGCCTATACATTGCTGAATTCTTTTAGTAGTAAAACCTATGTGAACGTAGGAGAGGGAAATGATGAGAGAGGTTTTAAAGAACTATTTATCCCTTGCTATCCGGATTTTCCCAAAGTATTCGAACCGACTTTGGTAGAAGGAATTGCAACTTGCCTGGAAGACCCGGAAAAGGTAATGATATCTGAAAGTATGGCTAAACGGATGTTTGGCAAGGAATCGGCTATAGGCAAAAGTATTCGTTCGAAAGATAGAGTGTTTTATGTAGATGGAATGAACTTTACCGTCGGAGCTGTCTATAAAGATTTTCCGGAGAACTCGCAGATGGAAAATGGAATTTATGCCCGAATGAATAAACACTTTGAAGATGATTGGCTTTCTCAGAACTTTATGGGATATTTATTGCTCGATTCACCTGAATCACGTCAGGTAGTAGAGGATAATTTCAATAGTACATTCGATTTTGCTAAATATAATGTCAATAAAGAAACCCGCTTGCAACTGATACCTATCACTGACATTTATTATATGCCTGGTCAGTTGGATGATTTTATTAAGACCGGAAATGTCGATACGATGCGGTTATTGGTATTGATCGCTTTACTGGTTATCGTCATTGCCGGGATCAATTTTACGAATTTCAGTACTTCGCTGGCTCCGATGCGGATAAAAAGTATCAATACCCAAAAGGTATTGGGCAGTTCGACAGCAAGTTTGGTAGCCGAAGCGGTATCTATTTGTGTATTTGCCTGCCTGTTGGCCTTTTTATTGACCTGGATATTGAACAGGACGGAAGTTTTATCGTTCGTCGAAGCGGATACGAATTTACTGCATTATATACCGCTGTTATTTATGGTGTTGGGTATTTCTGTATTATTGGGGTTGGTAGCCGGTCTGTATCCGGCATGGTATATGACCTCTTTCCAACCGGCACTGGTATTGAAGGGTAGTTTCGGCCTGTCTACTTCAGGACGGAAGTTGCGTACGGCCTTGATCGGTTTCCAGTATGTTGTTTCCATCGGTTTGATTATCGGTTCTTCTTTTATACAGATCCAGAATAACTATATGCGTTCTTACAAGTTGGGATTCGATAAAGACCAGGTAGCGATGGTGACGTTGAGTCAGGATATAGTCAAGAAGTCCGGTGATTTGTTGGTAAACCGGTTCAAAGAGTATGCCGGTATCGAGGATGTAGGATTTGCCAATACCATAGTAGGAGCTTCGGATGTCTATTCAGCCAATGATTTCCGTTATAATAATAAAGAATTTAATAGCGAAATTATCGATGTTTCATGGAACTTTCTGAATGTGATGGGTATTCCCGTTACCAGCGGACGTGATTTTAGCCGTTCGGATGCACAAAATGATTCTACTTTTGCTTGTATCTTTACCAAGCGGGTTCTGGATGTCGTTCCGGATATGGAACCGGGACATCCATTGGAAAAGAGCTGGATGGGTACAGGTAATATAGTCGGCTTTATCGACAATATAAAGGTTTCTTCCCTGCGTTCGTCTAACAGACCGTTGCTATTCAGGTTGAGTGCAAGATTCGATGTCTTACCTGTTTCCTATATCCGCCTGAAAGTCGGAACAAACGTAGAAGAAGCGGTAGCCCATATCCACCGGGTGATTGCTGATATCGATCCGGCTTATCCTTTCGAAGTCGAGTTTTACGATACGGTATTCAATAATCTCTATCATAAAGAACAATATCTGAAAAAGATGATCACCTTGTTCAGCCTGTTGGCTATCGTTCTGTCGATCGTGGGCGTATTCGGTTTGGTAGTCTTTGAAACACAGTACAGACGGAAAGAGATCGGCGTTCGGAAAGTGTTCGGTGCGACGGTACAGGAGATATTGAATATGTTCAATAAAATTTACCTGAAGGTTGTCAGTATATGTTTCATCATAGCAGCCCCGTTTGCTTATTACGGAGTGCATAAATGGCTGGAAAACTTTTCCGACAAGACACCGATCTTCTGGTGGGTGTTTGTTTTGGCCTTTGCCGTTGTGGCAGCAATCACGATGCTGACGGTTACTTTCCAAAACTGGAAAGCGGCGAATGAGAATCCGGTGAATAGTGTTAAAAGTGAATAACTAATCTAGTATCGATATTATGAGTAATATTTTAAATTTCAAATCATTCTTTAAGTTCCTGGGACGCAACAAGGGGTATACTGCTATCGACCTGTTCGGTTTGTCTGTCTCGCTGATGTTTGTGATTTTGATCGCAACCTATGTGGTCGGTGAGTTGTCGACCGACCGTTACCATGAGCATGCCGACCGTATCTACGTTTTGACGGATGGTCAAATGAGCGGTTCGGCTTATCCGTTGGGTACTCGTCTGGAGGAACATTATCCGGAGGTTGAAAAAGTCTGTCATACAATGACCCGTGTCTTTGAAAATACTCCGATCCAAAACGGGGAGAATAATGTAACGGCAAATATGATGCTTGCTGATGCGACTTTTTTTGATTTTTTTGATTTCCCGTTAGTGCAGGGGAGTAAAGAGCAGGCATTGGCGGCAAAGAACTACGCCGTGATCTCCGAATCTTTTGCGAATAAGTTTTTTGGAAATGAAGACCCGATGGGGAAAACGATCCGTATCAATGATAAACTGTCGCTGATGGTGAATGGTGTGATGAAGGATATCCGGAACTCTGTTATCCCGGATCAGGATATCCTGTTCAGGATCGAAAATATCAATACCTTAATTCCTGAAGGTTGGATTGCTAACTACAACAGTTATGGAATGACCAATGTCTTTGTGATGGAACAGGAAGGTGCAGATATTACTTCCCGGTCGAAGGATATAATGGATTGGTTCAATACCTTTGTACCGGCATATATGAATGGAGCTGTAAAGGGACTTAGCTTCATTCCGCTGACAGAGTTATATTTTTGGGAACAGACCAATCCGTATGGATTTTATGCGATAGAAAGAGGCAACTGGCAGTTTGTGATGATCTTGTTATCAGTCGGTTTGCTTATTTTGTTGTTTGCCGTCATTAATTACATCAACCTGACAGTGGCACAGACCGGTTTCAGGGCGAAAGAAATGGCCACCCGTCGTTTGCTGGGTTCTTCGAGGAAAGAATTGTTTTCCCGCTTGATCATGGAATCGACATTGTTGACAACTATTTCTTTCTTAGTTGGTTTGTTGCTTGCTTTCTTCTTTGCTCCTTTTGTAAGTGATCTGTTACAGAAGAAAGTAGATCTGGTTGAAATGATCACTCCGTTGAATGGTATGGTTGTGATATTGCTGATCGCCCTGATCGGATTTATAGCCGGATTGTTACCGGCAATCGTTATCTCGAATGCGAAACCGATCGAAGTGGTGCGGGGTACGTTCCGTAAACAGACGAAGATGGTATTCAGTAAGTTCTTTATTGTTTTTCAAAATACGATCACGATTTGTCTGATTGCAGCTTCTGTTACCATGTTTTTGCAGGTGAAGCATCTGATCAATGCTCCGTTAGGATATAATTCAGTCAATATTATCGATATAAAAGGAGATGAATTGCCGGAGAATCAATCCTGTAATACTCTGGTGAGTGAGTTGAAACAGTTGGGTAGCGTTAACCGGGTAGGATTAGGACAAGGTACTCCTTTCAATATGGGAATGAATTATAATGCCCGTTACGATGATAAGACGATTCCTTTCCAGATCATTCGTTGTAATAAAGAATATAGCGATATTCTGGGGTTTGAATTCCTGCGTGATAACCATGTAGCCGATCCGGATAAATATTTTCTTGCCGAAAGCTCGGTGAAAGCTCTGGAATTGAAAGAAGACGCTACGGATTTTGATTTCAGCGCCTGGGGAAAACATCCTGTTGCCGGTATTGTAAAGGATTTCCAGTTACGTAATATAATACAAAAGAACTCTCCGGTCGTTCTGATTCTCACTGAAAGCAAAGAGGAACTCGATCGTCCTCATAATATCATCGTAGAAGTGAATGGCGATCCGTTTACTGCCCGCCGGGAAGTGGCTGCCACTTATAAAAAATTGACTGGTCTGGACTTTACAGGTAAGTTCATGGATGAACAGATCGAAGAATCGTTTACGGTTCAGAAAAGAACTTTGACAATCGTTATGACCTTTGCCGGTATCGCGATCCTGATCTCGTTGTTGGGCTTGTTGGCTATGTCGACTTACTTTATCCAGCAGCGTTCGTCTGAAATAGCCGTGCGCAAGGTGTTCGGTTCGACCAATGCACAGGTACTGATCCGGTTGGTGAAAGCCTTCCTGACCTATGTGGCGGTAGCCTTTATCATCGCTATACCGCTGATTTGGCATTTTGTGAACGGATGGCTGACCGATTATTCGTATCGGATCGAGCTTTCTCCCTGGATTTATGTCGTTGCCGGAATGTTCTGTCTGATCGTCTCGTTTGTAACTGTGTTCATACAGAGTTATCAGGCGGCAATAGCCAATCCGGTAGAAAATATAAAAGATAATTAGGCTTTTGCCTGATTATCTTTTAACCGAAACAACCAAAACCTTTTTACATATTATATATAGCTAATGAATTAGTAGTAACATATAGAGTAACACCACAATGAACAATGTATTGAATTTTAAGTCCTTCTTTAATTTCCTGGGACGAAACAAAGGGTATACGGCGATCGACCTGTTCGGTCTGTCCGTCTCGCTGATGTTTGTGATCCTGATTGCAACCTATGTAGTCGGCGAGTTGTCGACCGACCGCAACAATGAAAATGCTGACCGTATCTATGCCGTAAGTAATGGTCAGGATATCGGATCGGCTTACCAGATCGGATACCGTCTGGAAGAACGTTATCCGGAGATAGAGAAAGTCTGTCATGTTTTATGCCGGATATTCGACAATACCCTGATCCAGCGGGGAAATGAAACGCTGACAGCCAATCTGATGCTGGCCGATACGACATTCTTCGACTTTTTCAATATTCCGTTGATACAGGGGAACCGGGAACAGGCATTGGCCGCCAGAAACTATGCGGTGATCTCCGAGTCTTTTGCCAATAAGTTCTTTGGTAAAGAAGACCCGATGGGCAAAACGATTCGTATCAATGATGAGTTGACACTGGTGGTCAATGGAGTGATGGAAAATATTCGTCATTCGGTCATTCCTGATCAGGATATTCTGTTCCGGGTCGAGAATATCAAAGCGGTAGGACAGAATATGTTTGACGATTATAATAGTGCCGGTGTTGTTAACATCTTTGTGATGGAACGTAAAGGTACTGATATTGCTTCCAAATCAGAAGAGGTAAGAGACTGGTTCAATACTTTTTTCTGGATATATGAAAGAGGTTTTTCTACAGAAGTTGTATTTATACCGCTGAATAAGTTGTATTTCTGGGAACCGGAGGGATCATTCGGAGCTGTCACAATAGAAAAGGGGGACTGGAAGTTTGTGGTCATTCTGCTTTCGGTCGGCTTGCTGATCCTGCTGTTTGCCGTTATCAATTATATCAACCTGACGGTGGCACAGACGGGATTCCGGGCAAAAGAGATGGCTACCCGGCGCTTGCTGGGCTCTTCGCGAAAGGAGCTATTTACCCGCCTGATCATGGAGTCGACCTTGCTGACGGCTATTTCTTTTGTAGTCGGTTTATTCCTTGCCTTTTTCTTTGCTTCTTATGCCGGCGACCTGTTGCAGAAAAAGATAGAGATCACCGAGATGATCACGCCGGTGAATGGTATTATCGTCATTTGTCTGATCGTCCTGGTCGGATTTATTGCCGGGTTGCTGCCTGCCATCGTGATATCGAATGCGAAGCCGATCGAAGTGGTACGGGGTACGTTCCGTAAACAGACGAAAATGGTGTTCAGTAAGTTCTTTATCATTTTCCAGAATCTGATAACGATCTGCCTAGTGGCTGCTTCACTCACGATGTTTTTACAAATCAGGTATCTGATAAATGCTCCGTTAGGATACAATACGGTGAATGTGCTCGATATCTATGCAAGAGAACTGCCTGATCAGAAAAGCAGCTATACCCTGGCAAACGAACTGGAACAACTGGCGTGTGTCAGCCGGGTCGGACTGGCGGAAGGAACTCCTTTCACTATGGGTATGAACTTCAGTGGCCGTTACGATAATAAGAGTATCAGTTCACAGGAGTTTCGGGGCGATCAGACCTATTTCGATATTCTGGGCTTTAAGATACTGCGTGATAATCATGTCGCCGGATCGGTCAAATACTATCTCTCTGAAGAGTTTATGAAAGCCCTGGAACTGCCGGAAGATGCTGCCTCGTTCAAGCACAGGGCTGCGTTCGATACGCCATTGGCCGGTATCGTTCAGGATTTCCAGATGAATAATATCCTGATGCAAAAACTTCCGGGACTTGTGATACTTTGTTCGAACCGGGAAGATATGAATCCGCGCAATATCATTGTAGAGGTGAAGGGGGATCCGTATGCAGCCCGTAAAGAGATAGAGGCTGTTTACGAGAAATATACGGGAATGGAATTTACAGGAATGTTCATTAACGAGCAGGTAGAGCGGTCGTTTGCCGCCCAGCAACGGACCCTGAAGATCGTATCGATCTTTGCCATGATTGCAATCCTGATCTCTTTACTGGGGCTGTTGGCGATGTCAACCTACTTTATCCAGCAGCGTTCTTCCGAGATAGCAGTACGTAAAGTCTTCGGTTCGACAAATGCGCAGGTACTTGTCCGGCTGGTAAAAGCGTTCCTTACCTATGTGGCAATCGCCTTTATCATCGCCATACCGATAATCTGGTATTTTATGAATGGGTGGCTTTCGGATTATTCGTATCGAATCGAGCTGTCTCCCTGGATTTATGCGGCAGCCGGTTTGTTCTGCCTGTTCATCTCGTTCTTTACCGTATTGGTGCAGAGTTACCAGGCGGCGACTTCCAATCCGGTGAATAATATAAAAGATAATTAAGTTAGCCATATATAAACAACACAAAGAAATGAAAACAATTATTCGAAATTTTATCAGTGTATTGCGCCGTTTTAAGATGGCAACTATTCTTAACATCCTTGGATTATCTGTGGCTTTTGCCGCTTTTATGGTGATAATGATGCAAGTGGACTATGATAAGAACTTCGATACGTTCCATAAGAATGCAGATAATATCTACCGAGTGGAGTTTCAGTGGGATAAGGAGTCGACACAGGCTGTCCTGTCACGTCCGATGGCTAATGTTTTTATGAATTTCTCTCCGCATATTGTGGCAGGGGCGGTTACCTCTCCGTTTTATAATGAAACATTTTATTCGGTCGATAAAGGAGTAGAAAAAAGTACCTATATGGAACCGACCATGATTGTTGATCCTTCTTTTACGGATGTCTTTGACTTCGATATATTGGATGGTTCGGTAGATGCTCTGAAAGAACCGGGTAAGGTGCTGGTTCCGGAAAGTTTGGCGCGTAAAATATTCGGAGAAGAGTCGGCTGTTGGTAAACAGATTACAGCAAAGGAGAGTAAAGGACTGTTGGTCGGTTTTTTCACTACACCGGAAGGAAATTACACGATAGGTGGCATTTATAAGGATCTTCCCCTTAATAGTATTATCCGAAATGCTATTTTTTTGAAGATGGATGAGAAAGCAGATTTGCATAATTGGGGAAATTCAAGCTATAACTTTTATGTCCGTCTTGACCATCCTGAGTCAGCAAAGGATCTGGTGAGCGATTTTTTAGTCTATTATAAAAAGAATGAACTGGGAAAGAATATGTCGTGGTATTCAGGTGAGCCTAATTTTCGCTTGACTCGTTTACCGGATGTACATTATGCAACGGATGTAACTTTCGATATGACTCCCAAGTCTAGTCGGCAAACGGTATTGGTTCTTATCGCTATTTCATTGGTCATACTGATTATTGCAGGTATAAATTTTACTAATTTCAGTACGGCACTGACGCCGATGCGTGTGAAAAGTATTAATACACAAAAGGTGTTGGGCAGTTCCGATGGCGTATTGCGCTTCTCGCTATTGATGGAGGCTGTTTGTATCAGTACGGTGGCTTATTTACTGGCTTTGTGGATGGTCCATATGGCTGGCAACAGTACGATAGCGAAGTTGGTAGATGCGGATATGTCTTTGTTTGCCCATCCGTTGTTACTTTCCGCAACGGCTTTGATCGCATTGCTGACCGGACTGCTAGCAGGTTTGTATCCTTCCTATTATATGACTTCTTTTTCTCCGGCATTGGTTTTGAAAGGGAGTTTCGGTCTGTCTCCAGCAGGACGAAGATTGCGTAATGTGCTTATATGCATACAGTTTATAGTTTCTTTTACTTTGATTATCGGTTCGATGTTTATGTCTTTGCAGAATCGTTTTATGCAAAATAGTCCGTTAGGGTATGATAAGGATCAAATAATTGTGACGAACCTGACTGCACCTGTATTGAAGAGTTCGGACGCTTTCAGGAGTAGCCTGAAGACTTTTTCAGGTATAGAGGATGTCACTTATGGTGAGTTCATGCTATCGAGCCAGGATCAATATATGGAGTGGGGGCGTGAATTGAAAGGCGAGAATATACAGTTCCAGTGCATGCCGATAGATCCGTCGTTTCTTAAGGTCATGAATATTCCTGTGACTGAGGGCCGGGATTTCCGGGAGGAAGATGCTTTGACAGCCGAAGGGGCTTTCATATTTAATGAACGGGCGAGAAATCTATACGATATTAGTTTGGGGGATAAGATCGATGGAGCCAACATAGTCGGATTTATTCCGGATATAAAATTTGCGTCCTTCCGTACAGAAGTTACTCCTATGGCTTTCTATGTGCGTGGTAAGGGGTATGGCGGTGGAGCGGATTATGCTTATATAAAGGTAAAGGGTGATTCGAACCTGCAAGCAGCAATGGCTCATGTGAAAAGTGTACTAAATGAGATACATCCGGATTATCCGTTTAACGTTAAGTTCTTCGATCAGGTATTAAATACTTTGTATGAGAAGGAAGAGAACCTGAGTTCGCTGATAACCCTATTCAGTTTGATTGCCGTGTTCATTTCGATGGTCGGAGTATTCGGACTGGTGGTATTCGATAGCCAATACCGCAAAAAAGAAATCGGTATACGAAAAATAATGGGCTCGACTACTTCCGAGATCCTGATCATGTTTAATAAGACTTACATATATATATTGTGTATCTGTTTTGCCTTGGCGGCTCCGGTTGCCTACTATGCTATCCATAAATGGCTGGAAAACTTTGCCCTCAAAACACCGGTTTATTGGTGGGTATTTATGCTTGCTTTCTTATTGGTTTTCTGCCTCACCATTCTGACGGTGACTTTCCAGAACTGGCGGGTAGCCAATGAAAATCCGGTGTACAGCATAAAAGATAATTAGGCATATTCATGGTTTGTTTTGTCTAATTATTATACATCAGTGTCCAAATATTAGACACATCCGGCAAGGCGTTATATTTATAACGCCTTGTTTATTATTGGCTTATCTCTTTTGGCACAGTATTTGAATTATATTGACCAGAAAGAAATGAACTATAGATATGAAGACTATTATTAGAAACTTGTTAAGTGTATTGCGCCGGTTTAAAATGGCGACACTGTTGAATGTATTGGGACTGAGCATTGCTTTTGCAGCCTTTATGGTAATCATGATGCAGGTCGATTATGACAGGAATTTCGATAAATTCCATAAAGAGGCCAACCGGATTTACCGGCTGGAAATGAAGTGGGGCGATGATGATGGTTTACAAGCAGTTCTCTCCAGGCCGTTGGCGGATGCGTTTTTCAATTTCTCACCGCATATTGTTGCCGGTGCGCTGACTTATCCGATGTACAGCCAAACGGTTTTTCTGGCCGATGTGGGCACAGGAGAGCGGGTCAGCTATATGGAACCGAATTTGCCGGTCTATTCTTCATTTGCCGATGTGTTTACTTTCGATATGCTGGATGGTTCGGCAAAGGCTCTGGAAGATCCCGAGAAGATATTGATTCCGGCCAGCATGGCACAGAAGATATTCGGTACGGAGTTTGCCGTCGGTCGTCATATGAAAGCGGCAGATACACAAGGACGCTTTTCGGGAATGTTTACCATTGCCGAGATCGATTATACGGTAGGAGGGGTTTACCGCGATTTTCCCGTGAACGGTATCCTTCAGAATGCTGTCTATCTGAAAATAGATGATAAAGAAGGATTGCATGACTGGGGAAACTCCAGTTACAATGCCTATCTACTTCTGGACAGTCCTGCATCGGCTGAAAATCTGGTTAGCGAGTTTCTGGATTATTACAAGAAAAACGATCTGGAGAAAAATATGTGGGGAAACAAAACTGCGAATTTCCAGTTGACCCCATTGCCGGAACTGCATTACGTAACGGATGTAGCCTTCGATATGGCTCCTAAAACGAGTCGGCAGACGCTGTTGGTGCTTATCGCTATTGCCTGTGTGATTATACTTATTGCAGGAATCAATTTCACCAATTTCAGTACGGCACTCACGCCGATGCGTATCAGGAGCATCAATACACAGAAAGTATTGGGAAGTTCCGATAGTACCTTGCGTTTCTCTCTATTGATGGAAGCGGTCGGTATCAGTTTCATCGCATTTATATTGGCACTGGTGGCTGTCTATCTGGCTGCTGATACTCCACTCAAGGCATTGGTCGGAGCTGATCTCTCGTTGACGGCTCATCCGGTATTGATTAGCGTAACCGGCGTGCTTGCCATCCTGCTTGGTGTGTTGGCAGGACTTTATCCGGCTTACTATATTACCTCTTTCTCACCAGCCCTGGTGTTGAAGGGTAGTTTCGGACTTTCTCCTAAAGGACGGTTGCTGCGGAATGTACTGATCAGCGTACAGTTCATCGCTTCGTTTGCTTTGATCATCGGGGCCATGTTTATGTATATGCAAAACAACTACATGCGGACAAGTTCCTTGGGATATGACAAAGATGAAATTATCGTGACCGACCTGACTGCTAAAGTTATGAAAAATAAGGATTCTTTCAAGAATCGTCTGAAGTCTTTCTCCGGTATCGAGGATGTGACTGCAGCAGGATTTCAGTTGTCGGGACAGGACCAGTATTCGACCTGGGGACGTGAGTTGAATGGTAAGCACATCCAGTATCAATGTCTGCCGGTCGATCCCTCTTTCCTTCAGGTATTAGGTATCCCGGTCAATGAAGGACGTGACTTCCGTCCCGAAGATGCCTTGACGGCAGAGGGTGTCTACGTTTTCAACGAATCAGCCCGGAAAGCCTACGATATTCAGTTGGGTGACAAAATCTACGGAGCGGAAATTGTCGGTTTCTGCCCCGATATTAAAGCGGCCTCTTTCCGTATGGAGGTTACGCCGATGGCCTTTTACGTACCCGGAACCAGCCGTAACGAACAATCCACCTTCGGCTACATCCGTGTGGGAGCCGGAACGGACAAGTTGGCTGCTATGGAGCATGTAAAAAAGGTGTTGAGTGAAATCCAATCGGATTATCCTTTCGATGTCCGCTTCTTCGATGATGTACTGAATAATTTGTATGAGAAGGAGACAAACCTGGGTGCATTGATTACCCTGTTCAGCCTGATCGCTGTCTTTATCTCGATGGTCGGGGTTTTCGGTCTGGTCGTGTTCGACAGCCAGTATCGTCGGAAGGAAATAGGTGTCCGTAAAGTATTGGGTTCGACTACTTCTCAAATCCTGATCATGTTCAATAAAACATACATACGTATTCTGGCAGTTTGTTTTGTACTGGCAGCTCCGGCAGCCTATTATGCTGTCAATAAATGGCTGGAAAACTTTGCTTATAAAACTCCGGTTTACTGGTGGGTATTCGCCTTGTCTTTCGCTCTGATTTTCTTTATCACGATCCTGACAGTGACTTTTCAGAACTGGCGGACAGCAAATGAGAATCCGGTATATAGCATAAAAGATAATTAGACAGATTCATGGTTTGTTTTGTCTAATAATTATACACCTGTGTCTAAATATTGGACACCTCCGACAAGGCGTTGCATAAGCAACGCCTTGTTTTCTACATATTTATGTCTTTGGCACATTATTTGAATGGATTTAGCCAAAATGATATAACGGATAGCGCAGCATAAGAGGATATATCATTCAGATTATAACGTTAATTCGATACGATTATGAAAACAATTATTAGAAATCTGTTGGGAGTAGTTCGTCGGTTTAAGGTGGCAACCCTGTTGAATGTATTGGGGCTTAGTGTTGCCTTTGCAGCTTTTATAATTTTAATGATCCAGCTGCAATATGACTGGGGATTCGACAGGTATCAGAAAAATGCGGAACGGATTTTCAGGGTAGGACTTTATACGCCGGACTGGGGAAATCAGGTAATCGTATCTCCTCCTTTTGCCAATGCTTTTATTCAATCGTCTCCTCATATAGAGAAAGGAGCATTGCTTTTTTCCAGTGGAAGCCGCTTAACGCTAAAGGCGGAAACCGGAAAGAATGATGATGTCGGTTTTTGGTGTATGGTAAATGCCATGACACCTGAATATGCGACTATTTTTGATTTCCGGATGTTGGAAGGTAATGTAGAGAGCATAAATAATCCGGGTACTGTTCTGATACCGATGAGTTATGCGCAAAAAATATTTGGGAACGACCAGGCTGTGGGTAAAATTTTGAAGGATAATAATTTATCTTTTACAGTCGGTGGCGTATATAAAGATTTTCCGGCAAATTCCGTGATACAGAATGCTGTATATTGGAGAATCAATGGAAAAGTAGATCAGGATAACTGGAATGCGAATGGTTATCAGTTATATGTTTTATTGGACAATCCCGATAAAAAAGATGAGATAATAGCAAATTTTAAAGAACATTTAAACAGACAAGAGTACGACTGGAAAACACGTGATGTAAGACTAACCCGATTAACTGATATTTATTACGAAGCGGATTCGCAATTTGATTCGCTGAAAGATAAGGGTAATCGTACGTTGGTATTGGTTTTATTTACAGTCGCTATATTGATATTGTTCATTGCCGGTATCAATTTTACAAATTTCAGTAATGCGTTGGTCCCGATACGTGTCCGTAGTATTAATACGCAGAAAATACTGGGAGGTTCTGATAAAGTATTACGTTGTGCTATGCTGGTAGAGGCGGTACTAATCTGTCTGGTCTCTTTTATCATATCGCTGTTTATTGTAAGGGGAATGGGGAATACCTGGCTTGCAGATATGATAAGTGGAGATATGTCGTTGGCTTCCAATATTCCTTTGTTGGCATTGACGGGGATATTGACCATAACAGTGGGAGTTTTAGCGGGGGTATATCCTGCCTGGCGTATCACTTCTTTTTCTCCGGCATTGGTGTTGAAAGGCTCATACGGGTTGACTCCTGCCGGAAGAAAATTAAGAAGTCTTCTTATTTCTTTCCAGTTTGTCATCTCTTTTGCATTGATCATAGCCGCTTTGTTTATTTATTTGCAGAATCGTTACATGGTTGCTTCCTCCTTAGGTTTTGATAAAGATCAGGTTGCTATTGTTGAGTTGAACGGGAAGTTGATAAAGAATACAGGAACATTGGAAAGCCAGTTAAAGAATGAGTCGTCTATACAAGAGGTGGCTTTTGCCGAAGATTTATTGTCAGGAGGGGATCAATATTCTACTTTTGGACGGGGCTACAGAAGCAATGATCTAACATTCAAATTATTCACAGTTGATCCTAATTTCCTTCAGGTAATGAATATTCCGGTTATATCCGGTCGTGCTTTTTACCAGGAAGATGCAGCATCGGCAGGAGGAGCTTATATCTTTAATGAAACAGCCAGGTTGCAGTATGACCTGGTGGCAGGTGAATATATTACAGGAAATGCTTATGTTGAAGTACCTCCTGCCGTGATCGCCGGTTTTATAGATGATGTAAAGTATGCTTCTTTCCGTACCACTATCGAACCGATGGCTTTTTATGTACCGGCTGAGAAGGATTTTCATCCGAGATATGCCTATATAAAGATAAAAGCCGGAGCCAATATCCGCGAAGCCATTGCCTCCATTGGAAAAGTGTTTACTTCGGTAGACAAGGATTTTCCGGTCGAGGTATCGTTTTATGATACGATCCTGAATAATCTTTATAAACGTGAATTGAGTATCGGTTGGCTGATCTCCCTGTTCAGTCTGGTAGCTGTTTTTATTTCGATAGTAGGGGTTTTGGGCTTAGTGATCTTCGAAAGTGAGTATAAGAGAAAAGAAATAGGTCTCCGAAAAGTACATGGTGCAACTACCTCACAGATATTGATTATGTTCAATAAAGTATATGCGCGTATTTTGGTAATTTGTTTCATCCTGTCGATACCTGTTGCTTATTATGCAATGAACCGGTGGCTGTCATATTTTGCCTATAAGATACCTTTGTATTGGTGGGTGTATGCAATTGCCTTTATTTTTGTTTCAGCTATCACGATCCTGATTGTTTCGTTCCAAAATTGGAGTACAGCCAGCGAAAATCCGGTAGAAAGTATAAAAACAGAATGAGAATCATGCAACCTCTGTAAAATTATTACGTATTTTATAATAAAGTTGTTTGTGGGAACGACCTTAAATCGAAGTAATAATTAATCGATATGAAAACTCTTTTTAGAAATTTTGTCAGCGTGCTTCGCCGTTTTAAAATGGCGACACTTCTGAATGTGTTAGGATTAAGCATCGCTTTTACCGCTTTTATGGTGATCATGATGCAGGTAAATTACGACAACAATTTCGACTCCTGCCAGCCGGAAGCCAATTCGATCTATCGGATGGATATGGATTTTCAAGGTAGCATGAGTGCTGTTATTAGCCGTCCTTTTGCAAGAGGATTTACAGAATCATCCCCGCATGTAAAAGCCGGAATGATTATGTCTTCCTGGAATTCCGAGCTGTTTTATAGCGTAGATCGGGGAGGAGAAAGACAGAACTTCAAGGATCCCGTTGTAAATGCAACATCCGGGATTACCCGTGTTTTTCATTTTGATATGGTGGAAGGGAACGAGACTGCCCTGGATCAGCCGGAAACAGTTATGATCCCTGAGAGTATGGCACGCCGCCTCTTCGGAAATGAATCGGCCATAGGTAAACGTCTGATGAGTGTGGAATCCGAAAATACACTGGCTACGATCAGCGGTGTCTTTAAAGACTTCCCCCGTAACTCGTCTGTCCGGAATATAATTTACCGGCAAATGTCCGATAAAGAAAATTACAATGAGTATGGCAACCAGAATTATTTCTTTTTCTTTCGTCTGGACGATCCGTCCAACTTAGAAGTTGTCAAAGAAAACTTCAAAAAGAATTTCGATGCCTCCCAGCAATTCGGAAAAGATTTCAAGTGGGAGAAAGACGGCATCGAGCTGATGATGACACCGCTGCCTAAGTTACATTTCCTGACGAATGTCTCTTTCGATTCCATGCCGAAAGCCAGCCGGCAGACGATGCATGTACTGTTTGCGATCGCTTTTGTCATCCTATTGATAGCCGGTATTAACTTTACTAATTTCAGTACCGCTCTGACCCCGATGCGTATCAAGAGTATCAATACGCAGAAAGTGTTGGGTAGTCCCGATAGCGTGCTCCGGACGAGTTTGTTGGGAGAAGCTGTCATTGTGAGTATCGTGGCTTATCTTATTTCGCTGGGTTTGTTATTTATTGCCGGGCAGACTTTTGTCGCATCTCTGGTAGATGCTGACATGTCTTTTTCGGCACAGTCGGGTATCATTATGACTACAGCTGCCATAGCTGTGGCGGTAGGTGTATTAGCGGGTATTTATCCGGCTTGTTATATCACTTCTTTCCCTCCGGCGTTGGTGTTGAAAGGCAGTTTTGGTTTGTCTCCGAAAGGGCGGGTACTTCGAAGTGCACTGATAAGTATCCAGTTTGTCGCTTCATTTATCCTGATCATCAGTTCTCTGTTCATGTATTTACAGAACCGGTATATGCAAAATACCCCCTTGGGATATGATAAAGACGAACTGATCGTGGTTGAATTGAACAGTAAAGTCAATAAAAACCAGGAAGTCCTGACCAGCGAGGTGAAGTCATTCTCGGGAATAGAAGATATCACTTATGCGGAACAGGTTCTGTCCAGCCGTGACTTTTATATGGGATGGGGACGTATGTACAAAGACCAGGATATCAATTTCCAGTGTATCCCTGTTTCTCCCTCTTTCCTGCGTGTCATGGGAATCGAGATAACAGACGGTCGTGATTTCCGCCCCGAAGATGATTTGAAAGAAAACGGGAGCTATATTTTTAATGAGAAAGCCCGGGAGATGTATAATCTGGAACTGGGAGAGAAGATCGATGGCGATGAGATCATCGGTTTCATTTCGAATGTCAAGTTCGCCTCTTTCCGTAATGAAGTGTCGCCGATGACTTTTTATGTATGGGGAAAGCACTATTGGGGACGGGAGGTCGACAGTAAATATTACGCAGCTGCCTATGTAAAAGTAAAGGCAGGCAGTGACTTGCGGGCGGCTATGAAACATGTGCGAGCCTGTTTAACAAAGATAGATCCGATTTATCCTTTCAAAACTACATTCTATGACGAGATCCTGCAGCAGACATACGAAAGGGAATTGAAGATCAGCAACCTGATCACTCTGTTCAGCGTTATTGCGATCTTTATCTCCATTGTCGGGGTATTTGGCCTGGTTGTATTCGAGAGCGAGTACCGCCGGAAAGAGGTGGCTGTCCGTAAAGTGTTGGGATCGTCTACTTCCCAGATACTGGTCATGTTCAACAGAAGCTACCTGATCATCCTTGCCGCTTGTTTTGTGCTGGCTACTCCGGTCGCTTTCTATGGTATGTACCGTTGGCTGGAAAACTTCGCTTACCGTACACCGATGTATTGGTGGGTATTCCTGCTGGCTTTTGTTATTATCTCTGTTATTACTTTCGTTACGGTCACTTTCCAGAACTGGCATGTAGCGAACTCCAATCCGGTTGAGAGCATAAAGTCTGAATAACACTGCTTCTTTTATTCGTTTCAATGTCTAATAATTATACATAAGTGTCTAATTATTAGACATTGTTTTTTAAGGGGTGATATGCAATCTTCTTATACACAGTCGGTTTTAGTTTTGGCATGTAATTTGAGTGATGGAAGTAAAACATCAACAATAATGAAAACAATACTAAGAAACTTTCTGAGTGTATTACGCCGGTTCAGGATGGCAACCTTTTTGAATGTGGCCGGACTGGCTGTAGCTTTTGCAGCTTTTATCGTCATTCTGATACAGGTGAATTACGAACGTAGCTTTGACCGGTGCCATCCGACAGCTGATCGGGTCTTTCGTATGGAACTGACGGAGGCAGGGACTTTTGGTCTGATCATGCCCCGGGCTTTTGTAGAGTCGGTTATCCAGTCATCACCCCATATTGAAGCAGGCACCCTGATTTATCCCTATAACCCGGCTATTTATTTTTCAGTAGTGGAGGACGGAAAGAAAGTCGGTTACCGGGAACTGGTACAAACCTGCCATCCGGATATAACCAAGGTTTTCGATTTTCCGATCATTGAAGGAGACCGTGATTGCCTGAATGATCCTGAGAAAGTGATTCTGCCGGAAAGCATAGCACGTAAGATGTTTGGTGACCAACCGGCTGTAGGAAAGGCGATTCATGCAGAAGAAGATGTGGAGTCGAAAGATAACCGCGAGTATACGGTTGGAGCGGTCTATAAGGATTTTCCCGGTAATACCCAGATGCGTAATCTGATCTATACGGCTATTGGTGAAACCTACCAGCGGGATAATTTTAAAGCTAGTAATTATGTTTGTTATCTGTTGTTGGATAATCCCGGATCGGTACAGACCGTAGTTGATAATTTCAATGCAAATTTTGACTTCTCCAAAATAAACAAAAAAGAGGATGTACACATCAGGCTGACTCCGTTGACAAGCGTTTATTATATGAATGAGAGTCAGGATGGCACGATTTTTCGTAGCGGAAATAAAGAGGTCTCTATATTATTGTTCTTTATTGCCTTGTTGATCATCGTTGTGGCTGGCATTAATTTCACGAATTTCAATACATCGCTAACGCCGATGCGTATTAAAAGTATCAATACTCAGAAAGTACTGGGAAGTCCGGATAATGTATTACGCAGGGCACTGCTGATCGAAGCGGCTATAATCAGCCTGTTTGCATGGCTTGTCAGCCTGTTCATCGTTTATTTGCTCGGTTCTGCCGGGACACTGCCGTTTATCGAAGCAAATCTGAATATACCGGATAATCTACCGATCGTGTTACTGACGGGAGTAGTCGCGCTTGTTACGGGGATTATCGCAGGTCTATATCCTTCGTGGTATGTAACCTCTTTCCCTCCTGCTTTAGTCTTAAAAGGAAGTTTCGGTCTTTCTCCGTCCGGGAGAAAATTACGGACAGTATTGATCGGAGTTCAATATATCGTTTCCATACTGTTGATCATCGGGGCTTGTTTTGTCCGTTTACAAAATAGTTATATGCGTGACTATTCATTGGGGTTCGATAAGGACCAGATTGCTATTGTCAGTCTGAGCAGCGATATATATGTGAAGTCGCACGAAACATATGTCAACCGTCTGAAAGAGTTTTCCGGTATCGAAGATGTGGCGTTCTCTTTGGAAAAGGTGGGTTCGCAGGACGGATATAGCACGAATAGTTGTTCTATAAAGAATAATGACCTGCGGTTTTTCATGATCTTCGTTTCGGAAAACTTCCTTCGTGTCATGGGAATCCCGATGGAGGAAGGACGTGATTTTTTTCCGGCAGATGAATTATCGGAGACTCCTTCGTATATCTTTAACCGTAATGCGAAACAGGCAGTAAATATAGAAGCAGGCGATAAGCTGGAATCGTGGGCTTCTGGTACTATTGTAGGGCTGGTGGGTGATGTGAAGTTTACGTCCCTTCGAAAAGGAGAGAATAATATCGGTTTCGTGACCGGGATGCCATACCCGTTGACTGTTTCCTATATTCGTCTGAAAGCCGGTACAAACATCAATGACGCCGTATCCCATATTCGGAAAACAATGGCAGATATAGATCCTGCTTATCCGGTCGATATAGAATTCTATGATGCGGTATTCAACGAATTGTATCATAAGGAAGAAAATCTGCGCAGTCTGATTACCGTTTTCAGTCTACTGGCTATCATTATATCGCTGGTAGGAGTTTTTGGACTGGTTGTGTTCGACACCCAATACCGCCGGAAAGAGATCGGTATCCGCAAGGTACATGGTGCAACTATTCGTGAGATATTGGAGATGTTGAACCGTTCGTATATCTATATTGTCCTGCTATGTTTTGCGTTGTCTGTGCCTCTCGCTTATTACGGCATTAAAAAATGGCTGGAAAGTTTTGCCTATAAAACTCCGATATATTGGTGGGTTTTTCTGCTGGCACTGGCGATTGTATTGGTAATAACCATTGGTACGGTGACTTTCCAAAGCTGGAGAACTGCCAGTACCAATCCCGTGAATAGTTTGAAATCGGAATAAAAATAGAAGGCTGAATAGCTGATATTTTACCATACCCCGTTTCAATGTCTAATAATTTGACAATAGTGTCTAATTATTAGACATTGTTTTTTGATGGTTGCGAGGTAATGTGTTGGTATATAATTGTTTAATGTTTTGGCATGCATTTTGGATGGTGAAAAGTAAATACAAATAATATGAAAACAATATTAAGAAACTTTCTGAGTGTATTGCGGCGTTTCAAGATGGCGACCCTTTTGAACGTAGCTGGGTTGGCTGTTGCTTTTGCTGCCTTTATCGTTATTTTAATACAGGTGAACTATGAACGTAGTTTTGATCGTTGCCACCCGACTGCCGATCGGGTATATCGTCTTGAATTAACTCAGACAGGTACTTTTGGATTGATTCTGCCCCGTGCTTTTGTAGAGTCGGTCATCCAGTCGTCACCCCATATCGAAGCGGGTAGCCTGATCTATCCCTACAATCCTGCTGTCTATTTTTCTGTTGTGAAGAACGGGCAGAAGATCGGTTACCGGGAGTTGGTACAAACTTGTCATCCGGATATAGCCAAAGTTTTCGATTTCCCGATCATTGAAGGGGACCGCGATTGCCTGAATGATCCGGAAAAAGTAATCCTGCCTGAGAGTGTAGCCCGCAAGATGTTCGGTGACCAGCCGGCTGTGGGAAAAGCACTTCATGCGGAAGAAAGTGTACAATCGAAAGATAACCGCGAGTATACGGTAGGAGCAGTTTATAAGGATTTTCCCGGTAATACCCAGATGCGTAACCTGATCTATACAGCTATCGGTGAAACCTATCAACGAGATAATTTCGGAGCTAGTAATTATGTTTGCTATCTGTTACTGGATAATCCTGAATCAGCACAGACCGTAGTAGATAATTTCAATGCCAACTTTGACTTCTCCAAGATAGATAAAGGGGAGGATACACGTATCAAACTGACTCCGTTGACAAGTATCTATTATATGAATGAGAGCCAGGACGGAACGATCTTCCGAAGTGGAAATAAGGAAGTGACCATGTTACTGTTCTTCATCGCTTTATTGATTATCATTGTGGCTGCTATCAACTTTACGAACTTCAGTACATCTCTGACGCCGATGCGTATCAAGAGTATCAATACCCAGAAAGTATTGGGTAGCCCGGATGCCGTATTGCGACGTGCCTTGCTGGTGGAAGCGGCTATCATCAGCATGGTTGCCTGGCTGTTGAGTTTGTTCGTTGTCTGGATATTGGGACGTACGGAAGCTTTGCCTTTCGTAGATGCAAACCTGGCAATAGTAAGTAACCTGCCTGTTATATTACTGACCGGAGTTGTAGCCTTGGTTACCGGTATCGTTGCCGGATTGTATCCGTCATGGTATGTGACCTCTTTCCCTCCGGCATTGGTACTGAAAGGTAGTTTCGGACTTTCACCTTCCGGGCGTAAATTGCGTACTGTGCTGATAGGTATTCAGTTTGTCGTCTCTATCCTGCTGATTATCGGTGCCAGCTTTGTTCGCCTTCAAAACAATTATATGCGTGGATATTCTTTGGGATTCGATAAGGATCAGGTCGCTATTGTCCGTTTGAGCGGGGAGATATACAATAAATCGCATGAGACGTATGTGAACCGCCTGAAAGAATATTCGGGTATCGAAGATGTGGCTTTCGCCATGGAAAAAGTAGGTTCGAAGGATGGTTACAGCACCAATGGCGGTTATATAAAGGAAAAGGAGTTTCAGTTCTTTATGATAGCCGTATCACAGAATTTCCTGCGTGTCATGGGTATTCCGGTAGAGGAAGGGCGTGATTTCTCGCCAGCAGACAAACTGTCGGAAGATTTTGTGTATATCTTTAACCATGCGGCTAAGATGGAAATGAACATGGAAGCCGGTGATCAGGTAACATCGTGGAAAACAGGTCGTATTGTAGGTCTGACCGGTGATGTGAAGTTTACTTCACTCCGCAGCGGAGAGAATAATATTGCTTTTGTGACAGGTAATATACCTTTCCCTATGACTGTTTCCTATATCCGCCTGAAAGCCGGAACAGATATACGCGGTGCTGTTTCCCATATCCGTAATACGATGGCAGATATAGACCCGTCTTATCCGTATGATATCGAGTTTTATGACGAGATATTTAACCAACTGTATCATAAGGAAGAGAACTTGCGTAGCCTGATTACGGTGTTCAGTATACTGGCTATTATTATATCGCTTGTAGGTGTCTTTGGGTTGGTTGTATTTGAAACCCAATACCGCCGGAAAGAGATCGGTGTCCGCAAAGTGCATGGTGCGACGAATATGGAAATATTGGAGATGCTGAACCGTTCGTATGTTTATATTGTCCTGATCTGTTTTGCACTGGCTGCCCCGGTAGGATATTATGGCATTAAAAAGTGGTTGGAAAGCTTTGCCTATAAAACACCGATGTATTGGTGGGTATATTTGTTGGCCTTGCTGATCGTACTGGTTATTACTATCGGTACCGTCACTTTCCAGAGTTGGAGGGCATCTAATGCCAATCCGGTAGATAGTTTGAAATCGGAATAATGATTATGACCCTATCCTTTCCCGGATAGGGTTTTTATTTTCCTGGTTGTTCCTGCTCCATTCCCTGAAGGTTTGTCCGGATAGTTGTTTGAATGTGCGGCTGAAACTGGAGGCGTGTGTAAAACCTACTTTTTCTGCAATCTGTTCCTGTGTCAGTTCCGGGTGGGAGTGAGCCAGTATTTTTGCATATTCTATCCGTTTCAGGTTGATATAATCAGAGAAGCTGCACTGATATTCCTGATTGATCAGTCTGGAAATATAGGTACGGTTTGTACTGAGCATCCGGGCAATCTTTTCTATATGCAGATTATTTTGCAGAAATATCTGCTCTTCATCGATCAGTCTGTTGAAATGGGGAAGAAGTTTATAATGAGCTTTCGTGGTGATTTCCCTTTTATCTGTTTCATCTGTCTTTTCGTTACAGGACTGTTCTGCATCATAAAACGAAACAGTCTGCTTTTTATGATGTATTTTATAACCTGTATAATAGAGAAACCCCGCCCAGATAAGCAATAATATAGCTTCTGTGATAGGATTGCCTACGAAAATGATACGTTCACCTGCTGTGGCTATGAACGCATTCAATATGATCAGCAATGCATACAGTATCCATATTTTGCATGAATATACATTCCCTTTTCTGCCGCAGAATAAAGTCAATGCCCAGAAAAGGCTGGCAGAGAAAGGTAACAGCAATATGAAATATTGTAGTATGCGCATGATGTATACGAATTGAAAATAGATTATTCTTTCAATTTTTCTATATATTCGGTAGGAGACATTTTTTCGATGCTTGAAAAGTAACGGTAAAAGCTTGAACGTGAGGTGAAACCACTTTTAAACATCAGTTCCTTTACGGTACTATCTTTATGCAATGCCGCCTGTTCCTTGAAATACTGGAGGCGGATAAAGTTGATATATTCCCTGAATCCGGAGAAACCGTTGTAACGCAGTACATTTGTAAGTCTGTGCTCGTTGGTGTTCATCTCTCCCAGTAAATCGGACAAAGAGTATTCCGGATTTATAAACGGCTTTTGTTCTTTCATCAGGCTCAGTAGCTGATTGTTCAACTCCAGTACAGTGACAGAGGCTTCCATTTCCCGGACAACTTCGGCATTTTCTGATTTCAGTTGTTCCGCCGGGTTAGGAGGGAGCGACAACGGGTTCTCATTGCGCAGGTAAAGCCTGTTCAGATAGATCATCGGTACGATGACCAGATAACCGAATATGTTGAAACTCAGACCGGAAGTTCCTAGCATCAACCATATATATCCTGACATAATGAGTCCGAAGCAGCTCATATAAATAACCGTAGAATGATTTTGTTTACGGCGGTAGGGTATCCAACGTTTAAAGAACAGGAACAGAAAGTTTACGGAAGGAGTAATGACACTGACAATAAAAAGGAATATTCTCAGGATTACATCCTGTTTATCAATATGTTTTATAATATCCGAAAAAGACCTTAGTTTCGTATATTGACCGTTGAAAAGCTCATAACAACAGGCGATACATGTAATGAGTATGATCGGAATACAAAAGTTCGTGATACGGGACAATGTCAGCCATCCGGGTTTCAGCGAGGCCAGGGGGAACAGGGAGAAGAACTGGAAGAATATAACTGTACGCACAATATGCCATAAAGATAGATGATCAAGTAAAAGGATTGCACGGTCCGGCAATCCTTTACCTCCTTTCCCATATAAATAGACCCATTCAGTATTGTCCAGCAACAAGAGTATAGACAAAGTGATGGCGAGAAATCCCCATGCTCTTTGTAGCTTGTTGTCGGAAGAACGTATCAGGACAATTGTGCCCATGACAAGCCCTATTGCATCAAGAGATAATTCGGTGCATAATACATGAATATTAACCATTTTCGTTCTTTTGTCTTAAGTGGGCAAAGATAATTTATCCATAAAGAAAAGGCTGTTTAAGCTTGTTTCAAACATGTCCCATTCTGGCGAACCTCGATGAAATGGGACGTTTTTGAGGGATATTTTCAGATATACCTCCTTTATTTTGTCATTTATCGACTATGGATGCGACCGTCGTACCGCCTGTAACCTTCACGGCTGTCCGCAACATATCCAGCGGACGGCCGGTTTCTAAGTTGTTCCGATATGGTGTTGGTTCAAATCCTGTTTTTCTGCCGGATATGGTCGGATAGATATCTGGGATTGGTTACAAAGAAAATAGTCTTTGTTCAGATATACAAATCATTAACATAATCATGAGCATTATTAAAGGTAGTTCCGTTTTGTACATTTTTATTGGGAATTTGTTCCCTCTTCCCATTTTTTCTGTCGTCCGGTCATAGAGGCGGAGCGGATAGATATTCGTAATATTGCAGTGGAAAATACTAAACAAAAGCGGAATGAATAACCTTGAAAAATCCAGGCACAGAAAGCCTGTTCTAAGTACTTTGATTTTGTGGCTCTCTGTGCTGACGGTAAGTGCACAGACAACCACCTTGCACCCGGTTGCTTCCAACGATTGCGGCGTGGACGGCAAACAGCCGTTTCTGGTGAAAGGAGATAATTATACGATGCCCGATGAGATAGGCGGGAGCATGACTGCCCGGACATGTAATTTCGGCGGAACTGTTATTTATGCTTTCGACCGGATGGATATTCAGGCCGATTATCAATTGGAGGTCGTTTACCTCTCTGACAGTGAGCGCCGACAGCGGATCGTTGCCGATGGAAATGAGGTACAGTCTCCTGTCGTGTTGGAAAAAGGGAAAGAACAACGTTACCGTATCGACCTGCCGAAAAAGGCATTTGCTTACGGGCAGCTAGTATTGGTCTTTGAAGTATTGAAAGGACCGAATGCATTGGTCTCGGAACTGAACCTGTATTCTTCTAACCCGAAGAAACCGGTTCCGTTCGAGGGCGACCAGAAACTGGCATTGTCACATACGCAGAGTTATCAGGTCGATACGACGGTGAATGCGGAAGAACATTTGCCGGTTTATACAGCTATCCCTTACAGTGTGCCGGGCGTATATGATCCGGTTCTCTCGCTGAACGGTACCTGGCAATTCAATCCTTCACCGGAAGCCGGTTTTCAGAACCGGGAGGCAGAGGCTGGCGGATGGCATCCGATCATCGTACCGGGCCAGTGGTCGATGCAAGGATTTAAGGTCGATTCTGCCGGGTTCGGCGGATACCTGACTACATTTACTTTACCGGCTGACTGGAAAGGTAAACAGGTTAAATTACGTTTCGACGGTGTATCCAGCGAATGTACCGTTTGGCTGAACGGAAAAGAGATTGGGGCCCATATGGGAGGTATGACTGCGTTTGAACTGGATGCTACCCCGGCATTGCAACCGGGCGTGAACAGATTAGCACTGAAAGTCCGTAGCGAATCGCTGGCCGATATGCTGGGTAGCCTGACGCAGTATGCCGCTCACCAGCTCGGAGGTATCACCCGTAAAGTAACGCTTTTTGCCGTTCCCGATGTGCATATCTCGGATATACGCATTGTGACGGACCTGGACGAAAAATATAAAGATGCCGACTTAAAAGTCTACCTGGCAGTAACGAACTCCGGGAAAGAAACAGAAAAGAATATCGCTGCCCGTCTCTCTATTGCCGGACTGCCGGTTGTGCTGGACCGGCAGATTCCTTCATTGGCTCCCGGCGAGACATGGAACGGATGGCTGACCGGAACAGTGCGTGATCCGCAAAAATGGGATAACGAACATCCTTATTTATATACGATGAAGATAGAATTGGAAAATGGCGACCATACGGCAGAACAGATCGAGAAACGCTTCGGTTTCCGCGAAGTACAGATAGAGGGAAACCGTCTGCTGGTAAACGGAAAACCGGTGAAACTGAGAGGTGTCTGCCGCCATGAAGCACATCCGCTTATAGGCCGTGTCATGACACCCGAACTGGAATGGAAAGATGTCGAATTATACCGGGCGGCAAACTGTAACTTTATCCGTACATCGCATTACCCTCCCTGTGAAGAATTGCTTCAGGCCTGTGACGAACTGGGTATGTTCGTCGAGGTGGAGGCGCCTGTCTGCTGGATCGGCCATCATGCCAACGAGAACTGGAAAACACTCGATTATCAGGATAGCAAATACTATCCGTATGTCTTACAGGCAAATATGGAGACAATCCATTTTTACCGGAATCATCCTTCTGTGATCTTCTGGTCGATTGCGAATGAATCTTACTGGAACAAGGAATTTGCCCAGGTGGAAGTCTATGTGAAAAAAGCCGATCCGACACGTCCGCATACGTTCCATGATCAGGCATACGGCGGTTTCAACAACCAGGGAAGCACGGCTCCGATCGCAAATATCCATTATCCGGGACCGGACGGATATAAAGTTGCTGCCAAAAGCGAACGTCCGATGGTGTATGGCGAGTATTGCCACCTGAATGTATATAACCGGAGTGAATTGGTAACGGATCCGGGTGTACGCAGCGACTGGGCGCTGGCTTTGTCTCCTACATGGGATAATATGTATAAGACGGACGGTGTGCTGGGTGGCTCTATCTGGTCGGGTATCGACGATATTTTCCAGATGCCGAACGGAGATGCGGTCGGTTATGGTCCTTGGGGGCCGATCGACGGATGGCGTCGCCCGAAGCCGGAATATTGGGATATGAAGAAGATATACAGTCCTGTCCGGGTACATACTGCTCAGTTGTCTCCGGCAAAGGAACTGACTGTAGCATTAGAAAACAGATATACTTATACGGATTTCAGTGAGTTGCAGATCCATTGGAAATACGGGGAGGAGCAGGGTATCTCTTTTGCTTCGATCCGGCCGGGAGAGAACGGTCAGATACGTATCCCGATCGAAAATCCGGATAAGGCGAACGAACTTTATCTGTCATTCACCGATCCGCGCGGTTTTGTAGCCGACGAATATATCATTCCGGTCGGCAAACAGGTCCAGAACGAATTACCTGAACTGCAACCGGTAGCTACTCAGCTGAAGAAAACAAATGACGTTTATCGTATTACAGGTAAACACTTTTCCTGTGAGGTGAGCCGTACGACCGGACAGATCCTGTCATTGAAGCAGGGAAAACAGGAAGTCCTGAACGGCGGTCCGTGGCTGATGGCATTGCCTTTGAACGGCGGTGGCTGTTATCCGAATCATAATGCGAACACACCGTTGTTTAATGATATCTGTACCGAATGGAAACCGGCGGAGATCGATGCAATCAAAGACGGAGACGATGTGATCGTTAGCGTAAAAGGAAGCTATAAAGAGTTTGAAGGAAGTTATAAGCTGATTATCAATGCAGGAGGAAAACTGTCCGTGAGCTATTCTTTCGATGCGCTGGCAGACGTGAATCCCCGTCAGTGGGGACTGGTTTTTGAGGCTCCGGCTACGTTCGATAAAACGTTTTGGCGTCGTGACGGTTTGTGGAGCGTTTATCCCGACGATCATATCAGCCGTCCGGTAGGTGAGGCGGAGCTGTTCTACTCCGGTTTGCCTTCTCATCTGAATCCCCGTGTAGAACCGAGCTGGTCATGGAGTTTGGATTATAATGAGCTGGGAAGTAACGATTTCCGTTCTACGCGTCGGAACATCTGGTATGCGGGTCTTACAGACCATGCAGGGAATAAGGTGACAGCTGTTTCCGATGGAAAGCAACACTGGCGTTCGTGGTTAGAGAAGGATCGTATCCGTTTCCTGGTTGCAGATTTCGTAACGGCAGGAAATGAAATGTTCCTGGGTAGTTATTATGCCCCGTTCAGGAAGCCGTTAAAGAAGGGAGATACGATTGGCGGAACAGTGATGTTGTATGTAGAATAAATTCAATTATAGAAAGGGAGTCTTTTTCTATTTATATACATGCTAAATAGAAAAAGACCCCATACTAATTCAATTTACCCTAGCGACTAATCAGCGGTTGATAACTGTCGGCCGTATGGCTGATATTCATCGACCGATTGGCTGACAATTATCAACCGTATGGCCGACAATTATCAGCTGCTAAAAGAAACAGGAACCAAGGTACAAAATTAAAGGATACAAAATGCAGAAGATAAGGAAGAAATAAGCCTTTCGTATAAAGATTAAACCGATCACAATATTATCCATCTTTTAATATCTTCCATCCATTTGTTATTCTGATTAAATAGTTTTATTTTGCATCTAAATATGTAGAATACAATACCATGAGAAAACTTACCTTATTGTTTGCAGCTATCGGTTACGTGGCTGTTTCTTTTGCTCAATCGAATGTTGCTTCGAAAGATTGGGGCACTGGTGAGTACGCCGGAGTCTGGAAATTATCTGTCGGAAAACCGGAGAAAATCAACTTGTTAAGCGAACTCGACATTACGCCGAAAAGAGAAGCCCTTCAGGAGATGCCGGATGGAGCTTTGCCGATATCTCCGGCCGACGTGAAGATTGAATTGAGGGACGGTAAAACCTATATCAGTTTCCCTCTGGAAAAAGAGGAGAAAATTTTCGGTCTCGGTCTTAATTTCAAGACGGTGGAACAACGCGGAAGAATCATGCGTTTGCATATGGACCATTATACCGGTAGCGATAACGGGCGGACTCATGCGCCGGTTCCTTTCTTTATCTCTTCCCGTGGTTACGGCGTATTGATCAATTCGGCGCGTTACATAGATCTTTGGGTCGGAACAGCCGTTCGTAAAGGTCCGGATGCCCCGGAGGAACAAGACCGTAACACCGATCGTACCTGGCCTGCACAACCCTATTCAGATAATATAGAAGTATTGGTTCCAGCCGAAGGTGTGGAAATGGTATTCTTTGCCGGTCCGACTATGTTGGACGTTGTACGCCGTTACAACCTGTACAATGGGGGAGGCGCTTTGCCTCCGCGCTGGGGATTGGGATTCTGGCATCGTACGCCGACCTTGTTTACCGACAAAGATGTGAAAGCGGAAGTCGACGAGTTTGAAAAACGGGGATTCCCTCTTTCTGTGATCGGCCTCGAACCGGGATGGCATAGTAAAGCTTATCCGTGTACCTACGAGTGGGACAAGAGCCGGTTCCCGGATGCGTCCGGTTTTGTAAAAGATATGCTCGACGAGAATATCCGGTTGAATCTGTGGATGAATCCGTATGTATCTAAGCATAGTGAGGTTTATGACAAGATAAAGCCGTATACGGGTTCACATACGGTCTGGTTGGGAGAGGTTCCTGATTATTCCATGCCGGAAGCCTGCAAGATCATGACCGATCATTTCCGTAAACACCAGCTCGATCTGGGAGTGAGCGGTTATAAGATGGATGAGAACGACGGATACGATTCCTGGCTCTGGCCTGATGTGGCGACGTTCCCTTCCGGTATTCCGGCGGAACAGCTCCGTAACCTGTATGGTTCGCTGATGCAGCAGGCGACGGTGAAGATGTATCGTGAAAAGAATTTACGTACTTACGGACAGGTACGTGCCGGTAATGCCGGAACGAATGCTTATCCGTATGTGCTGTATAACGATTATTATGATCATCGTGGTTTTATCACAGCATTGATAAACAGTTCTTTCATCGGTGTGTTATGGACGCCTGAAGTTCGTTCTTCCAAAACGTCGGAAGAGTGGCTTCGACGGATGCAGACAGTTTGTTTCTCGCCGATAGCGCAGTTGAATGCCTGGGCGGACGGGACCAAGCCATGGACATTTACGGATGTGGAGGACGATATTCGTGAGATAGCGTTGTTACGTATCCAATTGATTCCTTATTTATATACCGCGTTTGCCGATTATGCTTTCTACGGGACACCTCCGGTCCGTGCGATGAATCTGGAAGAGGGGTATGCTGCCGAAGCGCAGACTGTGGAAGGCCGGCTGGATGCAACAGATAATCCCTATGCAATGGCTATCCGCCGGGAAGTGAAAGACCAGTTTATGGTGGGTGAAAATATATTGGTAGCTCCGTTGTTTGCCGGAGAGAAAGAACGTAAAGTGGTTTTGCCTCAGGGAAAATGGTTCGATTTCTATACCGGGAAGTTTGCCGGTGAAGGAGAGGTGATCACAGTGGCTCCCGGTCGTCATATCCCTGTATATGTGAAGGATGGCGGTATAATCCCTTTATGGCCTGCCATGTCGAAGTTTGAAGACCGTAAATATCCGTTGGAAGTACGTCATTACGGCAATAAACCGGCCACGTATTCTCTTTACGATGATGACGGTTCATCCTATAATTTTGAAAAAGGTGAATACACCCGCATCGACCTGACTGTTACTGTCGACAAAAAAGGCAGAAAGAAAGGTAAAGCAATTCTCCTGAAAGGGAAGCAGGTGTGGTCGTTCAGCGAATATAATTTCAAGTTTATGACTGAATAAAATGAAAACATTTACCTTTAGCAATAACAAGATATATATGAACAAAAAACTCTCTAAAGTAATCTTTTTTTTATTAGCAAATTTGTATGTATCGGTCTTTGCACAGATACAAAACTCTCAATCTCTAAGCGGAACCTGGCAGTTCAGGCTCGATCCTGAAGACAAAGGATTGAAAGAAAACTGGCAGGGGACCTCTTTCACTGATCATATAACTTTGCCGGGTACAACCGACGAAGCACAGTATGGCGAAAAAACTTCCGGTTCTGATTTCGGCATCCTGACACGTGCCTATAAATATTATGGCCCTGCCTGGTATTCGAAAGAAATTGAAATCCCATCCGAATGGAACGGAAAACATATCCGGATGGAACTGGAACGTGTCTTATGGGAGTCGCGTGTTTTTGTAGATGGGAAAGAAGTATCCGTGCAGGATGCGCTCTCTACTCCCCATTACCATGACCTCGGTTATTTGTCTCCCGGGAAACACCGTTTGACGATCCGTATCGATAATGACCTGATTTATAACATCGGCGATAAAGGCCATGTCTATACTGAATATACACAAAGTATCTGGAACGGTGCGGTGGGTCGCTTGCAGTTAAAAGCAGTCGAAGCCGTCCATTTCTCTAATCCGCAGTTATTCACAAAGGTTTCTCCTTGTACTTTGCAGGTAACGGATACCATCATGAACACATCTGCCAAAAAAGTGGATGCCCGTATCTCCTGGCAACTGTCGGAGCGGGAGAGTGGAGCAGTCGTTTTCACCCGGACAACCGAACAGCTTTTACAGAAAGGTGCGAATGTGCTGGACTTCCAGGCTACGATGCCAACTGACATCAAGCTATGGAGTGATGTTACCCCGCATTTGTATCAATTGAAAGTTACCGTACAGGATAAAAAGAAAATATACGATACCCGTGAGATAGAATTCGGTTTCCGTGAAGTAACTTCTTCCAAATCGAAGATACTGATCAACGGAAAACCTGTATTCCTGCGTGGAAACCTCGATTGTGTCCATTTCCCGCTGACCGGTTATCCTTCCTGTAAGGTTGAGGACTGGGAGCGTATCTTCCGTATCTATAAAGACTACGGACTGAATCATGTCCGTTTCCATTCCTGGTGTCCGCCCGAAGCCGCTTTTATAGCTGCCGACCGGATCGGTATCTATATCCAGGCTGAAACGATCTGGATAGACTGGTGGATGTCTGTCGAGCAAAAGGAACGGAAAGAAATGGATACGAAAGGTCATCCGCAGGGATTGGGGAAAAATCCGTCGGCAGACCGTTATGTACAACAGGAACTGGTCCGTATGATCGATGCCTACGGAAATCATCCCTCTTTTGTGATGCAATGTATCGGTAATGAGTTAGGCAATTCCGATTTTGAAGTAATGGAATCGTGGATGAAGCCTTTACGGGAAAAAGACTCCCGCCGTTTGTATGCTGTATCGACCGCCCGTAAAGTCATGCCGGTCGACCAATATATGGCTACCCATTATATCGATGGCTTGGGTAGTACACGCGGTTTGCGCGGAGGAGCTTCCACTGCCTGGGACTTTGAAGATGTTTATTCCAAATCGGATATACCTATCCTTTCCCATGAGATCGGACAATGGCCGGTCTATCCAAAATGGGAGGAGATAAAGAAATACACCGGTGTCCTGAAAGCTAGAAATTTTGAAGAGTTTCGTGAGCAGGCACGTAAGAACGGGATCGAAGAGCAGAACGAAGAGTTTGTCGCAGCTTCGGGTGCCCTCAACCAGATCATGTATAAATATGAGATAGAATCTTTCCTGCGTACCCCTTCCTGTGCCGGAATCCAGTTACTCAGCATGCAGGATTATCAGGGGCAAGGGGAAGCGCTGATCGGATGGCTGGATGTTTTTTATGATAGCAAAGGAATTACCACACCCGAACAATTCCGGGCACACCATGATACGACCGTCGCCCTGTTGCGTCTGCCGAAATATGTCTGGGAGAACAAGGAACCGTTTACTGCCGGGATGCAACTGGCGCATTACGGAACGGAAGATTTGCAGGATGGCCTTTACTGGAAAATAAAGGATGCGAACAGTAACCTGATCGCTTCCGGGGAGACGGCTCCACAACGTTGGCCTACCGGAAGTTCGGAATTGGGAGGAAAAATCAGTTGTGACTTGTCACAGGTTACTACTGCTCAAAAGCTGACGATCGAAGTCGGTTTGCAGGGACGGGCGATAGCCAATCGCTGGAATATCTGGGTATATCCGTCGGTAAACTCGTCTGCGGATCTCCGGAAAGAGCCGGCAGGAACCGTTTATATAACGGACCGGATGGATGCGGAATGTATCAAACGTCTCGAAAAAGGAGAGAAAGTGCTTTTGCAGGCGGCAGCATTGGGTACGGAGGAAACATGCGATAAGATCAGTTACTATCCTTTATATTGGTCGTTGACTTTCTTCCCCGGCCAGGGAAAGAATACGATCGGGATGGTGGTCCGCGATAAACATCCGTTGTTTGCGCAGTTCCCTACCGACTCTCATAGCGACTGGCAATGGCAGTCTGTCTATAAGGATGCGAGGGCGTTTTATATAAATGATTATCCGGAAGATTATAAGCCGATCGCACAGCCGGTGGATGATTTTCATCGGAATAACAAGCTGGCCGCTATCTTTGAACTGAAAGTGGGCAAGGGTAAATTGCTTGTTTGCGGCTTCGATCTGAAAGATGAAAAGAACCCGGCAGCCCGGCAGTTGAAGAAGAGCATATTGCATTATATGAATTCAGAGGATTTCAACCCTTCACAGGAGAAAGATATTCCTTCGCTGCAGAAGATGTTTACTTTTGTCGAACCGCTGAAAAGTACGGTGACGGGCGAGTTCAGTAATGCTTTGTTGTATATCGATTGCACAGATCCGGACAAGACATTTGCCAACAAGAAAACGACCTGGAAAGTATCTCCGGACTGGCAGGGTAAGGAGATGGAACTGACCATCGAGTGTCCGCCGGGAATTATCGGTTCCCTATATGTCTGTTTTGCCGACAAGGATAAGAAAGGACGTACGGGACATCTGGTTTTTGAAGGTCGTGATTATGAATCCGGCAAACAAGATCGGGAAGAGTCGTGGGTGAAACTGCATATTATGCGCGAGGACTCCAACGACGGTATCCTCCGTTTCAAGGCGAAAGTCAAGAACGGACCGGATCTGGTCATCTCGAAGGTGGCTATTATGGAAGAATGAAAAAGGGGTGATCCGTACCTGATGTTTGCAAAATAGGTGATATATTTTGCAAAATACGAGATTTGGGAAAAGAGAGTGGAAATATGTTTCTCTTATATATTTTCACTCTTTATCTTTGTATATTCAGGTAATGTATCATGTAAGCACTATAAATTTTGAAATAGATGAATAAAATCCTAACCATAGGGGCTTTTTGTTTGATCTCAGTCACTTCTTATGCTTCTCTGCAACCGGAGAAAGGAGTAAACGATTCTTCGTATACCTGGTATTTGAAAAGCGGACAGGATAGCCTGGCATGGGTAGATGGCTTTTCGGCTGTCAATAGTACGGTCGAGTTCGACCTGTTGCCGCAGAACTCGTCGGCACAGGTGGGTGTGTTGCTCCGTTATGTAAATGAAAACGACTGGATATATGTGGGATGTGATAAGGCAACGGATCATCTTGGATTTGCCTTCTGGTATGTGGAAACGCCGGACGGTAAGACAGAGATTGCCCGTGATATCGCAAAATTGTATGCCCGGCATTTGCGCCGTATCAAAGTGAATTGTATCGGACGCACGCTGACAGTATATGTAGACGGGGAGCAGATTGCTCATAAATACATACCAAATCTTCCTCTCTCATCCGGTCGGACAGGGTTCCGTGTGCATGATAAGGGAAATGTACAAATATCCAATGTCGTTTGCCGGGAGGTGAAAGAGCCTAAGAAGGAGATTGCCAAGAAGAAAAGCAGTTATATTTTATCTTCATCCCGGATGGAGGTACTGTTGAATAAAGATTTTCCATCCGTTCAGTCTTATCTTTGGAAAGAAAATCAGTCCCGGCTGGACGGACAACCTTTTGATGTAAAAGCTATCATGATCAATGGTGATCATTATCTGCCTCAGGTGACAAGCAAAACGGAGGCCGACCGGGTATTGTATACGTTAAAAGTGAAAGAAATAGGGATTACGATAAAGGTCTGCTGTCAGGTGACCGATAACGTATTTCAGCTATCCGTAACCGGAATAGAAGAAAGAGATGATTTCAAAGTAAAGACGCTGGCTTTTCCGGATCATAATCTGGTATCTGTTCCGGAGACTGTTCCGGGAAGTTGTTTATCCATAGCCGATAATGTGCATAAGGACAGATTCTATCCGTTAAAAGAGAAATCCGTCGATAACACTTGTCAATACGGCTCCATCCTGTTGCTGAACTCGGATAAGTTGGTGGCGACTCTTGAAAGTAATTCCATGTACACTACCCGTCAGTTTTTATACCAATCGGTGCAGACACCCGGTCCGGTAGTTACCGGTATCTGGGGAAACGAGTGGATTTACCGGGGGCATGACGGCGAAGCGGTCGATCTGCCTTATATAAAAGTAATCCTCTCCGATGATTGTAACCAGGATAATAAAGTTGACTGGCAGGACGGGGCAATCGCCTTGCAGAGAGTCTATCCGGCTCCTTTCGGTGTGGATAGGATACAGAATTCGTATGCTACGATCACCATGAACTTTGCCAGTTGTGCTCAATACCCGTTTCTTCGCCAGCTGGATAACATCAAGAAATTTTACCTGGCGACCGATGGTTTCGGACAGATGCTCGAATTGAAAGGATATCAGAGCGAAGGGCATGACAGTGCTCATCCGGACTACTCCGGTAATTATAATGAACGGGCCGGAGGAAAGGACGATCTGGCGTTCCTGGCAAAAGAAGCCCGGAAATACAATGCTCATATCGGAGTTCATATCAATCATAGTGAATCTTACCCGGAAGCGAGAGCTTTCAATGACCGGATTGTGACGGATATGCCTGCATGGAGCTGGCTGGACCAGTCTTATTTCCTGAATAAAGAGGCGGATATGTTGGCAGGAACTTTTGAGGAGCGTTTGAACCGGCTGAAAACAGATGTGCCCGACCTGTCTTTTGTTTATCTCGATACGTACCGGGAATACCGTTGGCTGGCTCATCGGACTGCCGGATTATTTAACCGGAATGGCTGGGCTGTATGGACGGAAGATGCAGATGTGTTTGATAAAGAGGCTGTGTGGATTCATTATAATCCGGAGGCTAAAAGTTTGATACACCGGTTTGTTCACCATCAGTATCGGGATGGGTACGCGGTTCATCCGGCTTTACTCGGAGGATATAACCGGGGAGCGGAGATCGGTTTTATGGGTTGGCAGAAAGGACGTGATTTTAAAGGTGTGATTCGTAACTTTTTTACCAAACAGTTACCTTACAGATATTTGATGCATTATCCGGTGTTACAATTGGATACGGCACGTGCAGTATTACAGGGGGGCTTGCTTGCAGTTGGTGACGGGAAGAACGGTACGCTAATTAAAAGGGAAGGACAGATATTAATGACGGGAGACTGTGTATTCATTCCCTGGAATCCGGAAACAGAAGAAAAGATCTACCATTATAATGTGCGGGGAGGGAAAACGACCTGGCAGTTGCCGGCATCCTGGAAGCAACAGGAAACGGTTTATTTGTATGAGTTGAGCGATCTGGGGCGTAAGTTGGCGGGGACTCTTCCTGTCCGTAACGGTCAGATAGAGATAGATGCTCTTCCGGACAAAGGATATGTTGTTTATAAGCAGGAGATGGCTCCTTTACCGGAAATGATCTGGAGCGAGGGTAGTCCGGTGAAAGATACCGGCTTCGATAGTCAGTCATTCGACTATTGGAAGAAACAGGGAGCTACGGATGCTTTGGCTGTCAGGGAAACAGCCTACGGGCAGGATTACCTGGAAATAAAAGGAATGGATGCAGCCGGTGTCAGCCAGGTAGTAAACGGATTGATACCGGGTAAGGAATATGTCGCTTCTGTTTGGGTAAATGTCATCGGCCGGAAAGAGGCGGTGCTGGCGATACAAAGCGGGGAAACGCTGAGTGAACAGACCTCTATCTCGGAAAGCCGTGTAATGAATTTTACGGATAATACGGATCGTTTCAGAACAACCTGGCAGCGCTTGAAGATACCATTCCGTATGCCGGCAGACGAAAAAGAGATTGTTCTTTCATTGAATGGAGGCATAGCTTCGGAGGATACAGCTGCCGTGTGTTTCGATGACGTTCGTCTGGTGGAATGTCCCCAAGCACAGAAAACAGGTTATGCTTATTTTGAAGATTTTGAACATGTCGATGAAGGATGGGGACCTTTTATCGCTTGTCAACCCAGTGCATTTACCACTCATCTGTCCCAAAAAAACGATGTTTATACGGATAATACAATCCATGGGAATTGGTCGTTGGCTACCTGGCGCGAAAGAAACGGGGAGGTATATCGTACTTCTCCTTCGATGATCCGTTTTGCTCCGGGGCAGGAATATGAAGTCGAATTTGATTACAAGGTAGATACCAAGGACGTTTATAAGGTGGTCGGAAAATCCTTATCGACCGGTAAGGAGGTCTTTTCCTATGAGTTGAATCGTCCCGGAAAATGTAATGTCCGTTTCACGACTCCGGACTGCACGGATTTTTATATTGCCGTAGTAAAAGAGGGGAATGGATTGCTGGTTATCGATGATTTCGGAATAAAAGGAGAGTTGATAAAATAGAATTTTAGATGTATTATATTATGAAGAAAAACTTATTACTGATAGGAAGTGTATGGCTGCTGACAGCCTGTAATGTTTCTGTAGACCTGCCTGTGGTACCATCGGACAGCGATCTGCAGTTCCTGGATCTGGCAAAGACCTGGGATGAAGGAATGCCGTTGGGAAATGCGACAGTCGGTGCCCTGGTGTGGCAGCGGGATTCGGCGTTACGCTTTTCACTGGACAGGACGGATCTTTGGGATCTTCGTCCGATGGATAGCATTTCCGGACCGAATAACCGGTTCGCCTGGGTTCGTGAGCAGGTGATGAAAGGGGATTACCTGCCGGTACAGAAGAAGTATGACTGGCCTTATGACCAGCAACCGGCTCCGTCCAAGATACCGGGGGCGGCTTTGGAGTTCTCTCTGGAAGAATTGGGTTCTCCGTCCGATGTTCGCTTGTATCTGAATAATGCACTTTGTGAAGCGGTCTGGGAGAACGGAACGACATTGAAAACCTTTGTCCATGCTACTGAGCCGGTCGGCTGGTTTGTTTTTGAGAATTTACCGTCATCGATAACTCCAACATTGATCTCTCCTAAATATAGTACAGGTGGATCGGAAGCGGGTAACTCTGTAGAGGGACAGGATTTACGCCGTCTCGGATACAACCAGGGAGTGATAAATGAAGAAGCCAACCAGATTTCCTATCACCAGGAAGGCTGGAATGGTTTTTCGTATGATGTAAATGTACGCTGGGAGCAAAAAGGAAAGACTCTTTGCGGAGTGTGGAGCGTGACATCTTCGCTGGAACAGGATAAGGCGTCGGATAAAACGCAGGAAGCGATGACACGCGGTGTAAATCAGGATTATCAGTCTCATATGAATTTCTGGAAGAATTACTGGGCAGAGTCTTCCGTAACACTTCCCGATCCTGTTTTACAGAAACAATATGACAATGAAATGTATAAATACGGTTCTGCTACCCGTGAAGATTCTTACCCGATCTCTTTGCAGGCGGTATGGACGGCGGATAATGGTAAGTTACCACCCTGGAAGGGAGACTATCACCATGACCTGAATACCCAGCTTAGTTACTGGCCGACTTATACGGGCAATCATCTGAAAGAAGGCCTGGGTTATCTGAATACGTTATGGAATCAAAGGGATGTCTACAAAGAATATACCCGCCAGTATTTTGAAACGGATGGTATGAATGTGCCCGGTGTCTGTACTTTGCAGGGCGTGCCGATGGGAGGATGGATCCAGTATTCTATGTCGCAGACTGCCGGAGCATGGCTGGCACAACATTTTTATCTTCACTGGAAGTATTCGATGGATCGTGAATTTCTGAAAGATCGTGCGTATCCTTTCCTGAAAGAGGTTGCTACATTCTTGGAGCAGATATCTGTAGTGGATGCGCAGGGTATCCGTAAACTGACGATGAGTTCCAGTCCGGAGATATACGATAATTCGATCAATGCCTGGTTCAAAGATATGACCAATTATGATCTGGCTTTAATGAAGTTCGCTTTCAGCGCTGCTTCAGAGCTGGCAGGTGAATTGAATATCCCGGAAGAGGCCGTTCACTGGCAGGAACTGAATAAACAATTACCGGAACTGGATACGGATAAAGAGGGTGCCCTGACCTTTGCAAAAGGTTTCTCATACGATCAGTCCCACCGTCATTTCTCTCATGCGATGGCTATTCATCCGCTGGGATTACTGGATTGGAGCCAGGGAGAAAAATCGCAGAAGATCATCCGGGCTACAATTAAGAAATTAGAGGATTATGGTCCCGATTACTGGACTGGCTATTCATACAGTTGGTGTGGTAACATGAAAGCCCGTGCTTTCGATGGCGAAGGTGCCGCACAGGAACTGCGTACATTTGCCGAATGTTTCTGTCTCCGAAATACATTCCATGCGAACGGCGATCAGACAAAGACCGGCAAATCGAAATTCACTTATCGCCCGTTCACGTTGGAAGGAAATTTTGCTTTTGCTTCCGGTATCCAGGAAATGTTGTTGCAGAGCCATACAGGTATTATCCGGATATTCCCGGCAATCCCTGCCGGTTGGTCGGACGTTTCGTTCGATAACTTACGTGCTATGGGTGCTTTCCTTATCTCGGCAGAAAAGCAGAACGGCAAGATTACCAAACTCCGTATCTATCCGGAGCAGGGCGGTATCATCCGGATCGCTTCACCGTTCGGGACGGATGAAGTGGTTGTCACCGGAAATGCTGGTGAAGTTACGAATGAGAACGGTATTCTTTCTTTTGATACACGCAAAGGAGAGTGGATAGAGATAAATAATTAATTATTCATGAGAAACACTTTTGCAAAAATAGTCTGGTGGCTACTGCCGACAACACTATTGGCTTGTGCCGGAGATCCTCCTCCGGCAAAGCAGACTTCTTCGACAATCCTTTATATGGATAAACCGGCGGCATCCTGGTATGAAGCGACCCCGATAGGGAACGGACGTTTGGGGGGGATGGTGTATGGCGGGGTTACCCGGGATACTATCCGAACAAACGATGATACGTTCTGGAGTGGTGAACCGCGTGATTTGCAGCGGCCAGGAACCTACAAGGTCCTTCCGGAGATACGCAAGTTGTTGTTGGAAGAAAAGAATCAGGAAGCACAGAATGTGATCGACGCCAATTTGCTCGGTCCCTGGAATCAGAATTATATGCCTCTTGCCGATATTCTGTTGGAATGGCCGGGAGATGGGAACGTTTCTGGTTACAGAAGGGAACTGGATCTGAACCGTGGAGTGGTGACGATCACCTATGCACAGAACGGGATAAATTATAAACGGGAGTTATTTGCTTCGTATCCCGATCAGGCTATTGTGATGAATATCTCGACTGATAAGAAGAATGCTATTGAATTTACTGCCGGTCTGGGAAGCCAGATCGAGAGCGGAGTAAAAGTAGAAGACGGTCAGATTGTGATTGACGGACAGGCTCCTTATCATACAGATCCTAATTATACGGGCGTCCATCCTCCGGTATATAAAGAGGGAAAAGGAATGCGTTTTGAAGGGCGGTTGCTGGTTAAACAGGAAGGCGGATCGCTTACTCCTTCGGGCGATAAGCTGCATGTGAAAGATGCAACTTCCGCTACTCTGGCTTTTATGGCGGCAACCAGTTTTAACGGTTTTGACAAAGACCCTTATACGAATGGAAAAGATGAAAAGGCGATTTGCCGGAAATATCTTACTTCATTGGAGGCAAAGAAGTATTCCGACCTGTATAAAGCACATGTGGCTGATTATGCTTCTTTGTTCGGGAGGGTAAGCATTGACCTGGGAGAATCGGCGGAAGCTGCTTTACCAATAAACCGACGGATTGCAGACTACAAACCGAGCATGGATCCGGCTCTTACTGCTTTGTATTTCCAGTTCGGACGTTATCTGCTTATCTCCGCTTCCCGTCCCGGGTCGCAACCGGCTAATTTGCAGGGTATCTGGAATCAGGATATGCAACCCGCCTGGAGTGCGAACTGGACGATCAACTGTAATGCGGAAATCAATTATTGGCCGGCAGAGATCACGAACTTGTCCGAATGCCATGCCCCGATGTTCGATATGATCCGGGAAACATCGGTCGACGGAGCGAAAACGGCAAAAAACTTGTATAACTCCCGCGGTTGGATGGCACATCACAACCTGGATATCTGGCGGACTACCTGGATGGTAGGAGGAACCGGATTGTACTCCTTGTTTCAAGTGGGCGGTGCGTGGCTTTGCCAGCATATCTGGGAACATTATCTGTTTACGTTGGATGAAGATTTTCTAAAGGACCATTATGACCTGTTGAAGAATGCGTCTTTGTTTTATCTGGATAATATTCAGACCGACAGGGATGGTTATCTGGTGACAAGTCCTTCCGAATCCTTTGAGAATGGCTTTGTGAAGCCGGACGGAGAGACCGGTTGGGCTTGTATCGGTTCGGCGCAGGATATGCAGATCATCCGTGCATTGTTTGAGAATACCATGAAAGCGGCTGATATTTTGAATGACGGTGCTTTCAAAGAAGATGTTTCCAAAGCGTATGCTAAACTGGCTCCTATGAAAATCAGTCCTAGAACAGGACAATTACAGGAATGGAACGATGATTGGGAACCTTCCAATCCGGCGAGCGGCCAGGTAGGACATGGATGGGCATTCGCCGTCGGTAATCAGATTACCTTGCGAGGGACTCCGGAATTGGCTCAGGCTTTTAGAAAAACGATCGATTACCGTCGCCCCGGTTATTCTTATAATAGCGGTAGTTGGACGGGAACATTCCCTGCTGTCTATTGGGCTCGTTTTGAGGAACCGGACAGCGTACAACGTGTGATCGACCGCCATTTCGATCTGGCATTATCTCCCAACCTGACTTGTGAGTTTATGAAGTCCTGGCAGATAGACGGTAATTTAGGGATAACAACGGCTATAACTGAAATGCTGTTGCAGAGTCATGCCGGTGAGATCAGCCTGTTGCCTGCTTTACCGGCTAAATATCCTGCCGGTTCCGTTACCGGCTTACGGGTTCGTGGAGGTTACGAAGTGGATATTTTCTGGAAAGACGGAAAACTGACTAAAGCTGTGATAAAAGCAGACCGGACGAAGAAGGATGAGGTTATTCCTGTCCGCTATGGCGGTATCGTTAAAGCGGTAAAACTGGCAAAAGGAGAAACTGTTATATTGGACGGTTCTCTGGAATAAATAGAATAGCTAATAGAGTGAAGATGTACGGATCGGTAATGAGATCCGTACATCTTTTTTGTTACATATTGTCAGAGTTACATTTTTGGTTTTTAGGATATTTTCTGTATCTTGCCGTGCTTTTTTAATCCCCGTTAAGAGTAGACTTAAACGAAAAATTAATAATGTACAATAATTAAAACGGTTATTTTATGAAAATCCTGAAAACACTATTCGGCTGTCTGACTGGGGCGGTTTTGACGATGAATGTAAACGCCCAACAGGTACAAGGTTTTGTTCACGAACGTTCAACCGACTATGAATGGCCTACAGATCAAAAGGTTTTGGATAAACTGGATAAATGGCAAGATCAAAAGTTCGGTGTTTTATTCCATTGGGGACTTTATTCTGTTCCCGGTATCGTAGAGTCATGGTCCATCTGTTCCGAAGACGTAGACTGGATCTCCCGCAAGAAAGATATGACATACGATGAATACAAGAAGTGGTATTATGGCTTGAAGGATTCTTTAAATCCGACACAGTTCGATCCCGCTAAATGGGCGGATATCATGCAGGATGCAGGAATGAAATATATGATTTTTACAACGAAACATCACGATGGCTTCTGTATGTTCGATTCGAAGTATACGGATTTTTCCATAGCAAACGGTCCTTTCGGTACTGATCCGAAAAAAGATGTGGCGCGTCATGTCTTCGATGCTTTCCGTCAGAAAGATTTTATGATCGGATGTTATTTTTCTAAGCCGGACTGGCATTGCGAATGGTTCTGGAATCCTTATTTCGCAACAGCGAACCGTCGTCAGAATTATAAGAAGGAAAACCATCCGGACTGGTGGAAAAACTATCAGGACTTTACATATAATCAGATGGATGAACTGATGACCGATTATGGTAATTTCGATATCCTTTGGCTGGATGGCGGCTGGGTGACCGGTGAGGATGTCAATCTGGATAAGTTGCTGGCGAAAGTACGTACTTCTACACAACCGGGGTTGATCTCTGTTGACCGTACGATCCGCGGAAGAAATGAGAATTATCAGACTCCGGAGCGTAGCATCCCCGAAACGCAATTGAATAATCCGTGGGAAAGCTGTATTACATTGAGTAATGATTGGGGATGGGTTCCTAATGCGCCATATAAATCTCCAACTAAAGTGATTGGACTTTTGGCAGAGATTACTGCGAAGGGTGGCTGTTTGTTATTGGGAGTCGGTCCGACTCCGCAAGGAACTATCGAAGATGCAGTAGCAGAACGCCTGCATGTTATCGGTGACTGGTTGAGAGTAAATGGAAAAGCGATTTATAATACCCGCATCACTCCGGTTTATAATGATGGCAATGTTTGGTTTACTGCCGATAAAGACGGTAAGACCTTATATGCTGTTTACGCTTTGCCGGAAGGAGAAAACTTACCTGAAACAATCGAGTGGTCCGGAAACATTCCGACAGGTAAGATGAAAATGCTGAAAGGAAACAAAACGGTGAAGTATACAAACAAAGACGGCAAAGTAAAAGTCTCTCTACCGAAAGGATTAAAGAATGAACCGATTGCTCTGCAGTTTACTGTTAAAAAATAGAACAATATAATTATATGAGTAAAACAACATCTTTATTGATCGGCCTGATTGCTTGCGCCGGGCAGGTTATGGCCCAGCAACCGGTATATAAGCAAGCGACGGCCCCTATTGAAGACAGGATAAATGACCTGATAGGACGTATGAACGTCGAAGAGAAAGTCGGGCAACTATGTTGTCCGTTGGGTTGGGAAATGTATACGAAAACAGCTAACGGCGTTGTTCCTTCCGAATTATATAAGGAGCGGATGCAGGCGATGCCTATCGGTTCCTTCTGGGCTGTTCTACGTGCCGATCCCTGGACACAAAAGACATTGGAGACGGGTTTGAACCCCGAATTATCGGCTAAGGCTTTGAACGCTTTACAGAAATATGCTGTGGAAGAAACCCGTTTGGGAATACCGGTGCTGTTTGCCGAAGAATGTCCGCACGGACACATGGCTATCGGGACCACTGTTTTTCCGACTTCACTGGCACAGGCAAGTACCTGGAATGAGGATCTGATGTATAAAATGGGAGAAGCGATCGCTCTGGAAGCCCGTTCGCAGGGAGCTAACATCGGCTATGGTCCGGTATTGGATATCGCCCGTGAACCGCGTTGGTCGCGTATGGAGGAAACTTTCGGGGAAGATCCTGTGTTGACATCTAATTTAGGTGTTGCTTTTATGAAAGGCATGCAGGGGAACAACCAGAGTGACGGTAAACATCTTTTTTCCACTTTGAAGCATTTTGCCGCTTATGGAATACCTGAAGCCGGACATAACGGGGCACGTGCCAATGTGGGTATGCGCCAGCTCTTTTCCGATTATCTGCCTCCTTTCAAGAAAGCTGTCGAAGCAGGTGTGGGAACGATCATGACCTCTTACAATTCAATCGACGGTATCCCTTGTACTTCTAATAAATATCTGCTGGACGATGTACTTCGTAAACAGTGGGGATTTAAGGGATTTGTCTATTCTGATTTGACAAGTATCGAAGGGATCGTAGGAGCCCGGGTTGCAAAGGATAATAAGGAAGCAGCCGTGTTGGCATTGAAGGCCGGTCTCGATATGGATCTGGGCGGAAATGCCTATGGTAAGAATCTCCGGAAAGCATTGGAAGAAGGCGCTATCACAATGAATGATCTCGACCGGGCGGTAGCTAATGTGCTTCGTTTGAAATTCCGTATGGGATTGTTTGAAAATCCGTATGTTTCTCCCGAACAGGCCAAACAGGTAGTGCGTTCGAAGACGCATAAGGAGCTGGCTCGTGAAGTAGCGCGTGAAGGTATCGTCCTGCTGAAGAATGAGGGGGTGTTGCCATTGAAGAAAAATATCGGAAGTATTGCAGTGATCGGCCCGAATGCCGATATGATGTATAACCAGTTAGGCGATTATACGGCTCCACAGGAGCGGGAGGAAATAGTGACTGTCCTGGATGGCATCCGGAAAGCGGTGTCTCCTTCCACGAAAGTCAATTATGTAAAAGGATGTGCCATCCGTGATGTAACGACCAGTAATATTCCTGCTGCGGTAGAAGCTGCCCGTGCGGCTGATGCTGTCGTTCTGGTAGTCGGTGGTTCCAGTGCCCGCGATTTTAAAACGAAGTATATCGGAACAGGTGCGGCTACCGTATCGAATGAGGGAAACCAAATCCTTTCGGATATGGATTGCGGTGAGGGTTTCGACCGTAGCACATTGCGCCTGTTGGGCGATCAGGAAAAGTTGCTGGAAGCGGTAGCCGCTACCGGTAAGCCATTGGTGGTCGTTTATATTCAGGGACGTACCCTGAACATGAATCTGGCATCAGAAAAAGCACAGGCTTTGCTGACAGCCTGGTATCCGGGTGAACAGGGTGGTACGGCTGTAGCTGACGTTTTGTTCGGTGATTATAACCCGGCCGGACGTTTGCCGGTTTCTATTCCCCGTAGCGAAGGGCAGCTACCATTATTCTATTCGCAGGGAAAGCAACGTGCCTATGTAGAAGAAGCAGGAACTCCTCTGTACGCTTTCGGCTATGGGCTGAGCTATACCACCTTTGAATACGGTCAGCTGGAAATGCAGAAGGGAAATGGTAAAGATGCTTTGCAAACAGTAAGTTGTACGGTAACGAATACGGGTGACTGTGATGGGGAAGAGGTTGTCCAGCTTTATATTTGCGACAAAGTAGCTTCTGTTTCCCAGGCCCCGATCCTGTTGAAGGCTTTCGAGAGGGTTACTTTGAAGAAAGGTGAAAGTAAGAAAGTTACATTTACATTGGGTGAAGAAGAGTTGTCTCTTTATAATATGGATTTGAAACAGGTCGTAGAACCGGGAGATTTTAAAGTTATGGTCGGTGCTGCTTCGGATGATATCCGCCTGGAAGGTGAGTTTACACTATAACAAATCCTTATCTGTATCGTTGTGAACAGACTGTTGCTAAATTGGGAATAAAGCTTGTTTTTCTAAAGAAAAAAGCATATCTTTGAGAAATAAGAAACCCTAAATTTATAAAGGTATGGAAACAGTTTATTTGGCAACATTAGATAACGATTTCCAGGCAACTCTGTTGTCGGATTTGTTGAGAAATGACGGTATCGAGTCTTTTCTGAAAAATGAGATCATTTCTTCCGTACTGAATATCCCTGGTTTTCAGATAGAGATATATGTGATGGAGAAGGATTATGAAAAGGCAAAAGAAATACTGACGCAAGCATTCCCTGAATTAGTGGGAAAAGAATAAAAGAGTAGCTATTGCTCTGTAAATATAAGTCGGGTGTGATTAAGTTCATCCCCGACTTTTATTTTAAGTATTTGTTTTTACTTAATTATGTAATTCTGCATCATCATTGATTTTTTACTCTTTTGCACCTGTTGCGTCGACAAAGAAGTTTACATTGAATATTTTGTTCTGTTCCTATTTTGATACATTTTTTAGAAATCCGTTCCGTATTTAAAAGTTCTTGCCATAAGTATAATACCCGCTGATAATGAGAACATAACTTACTTTGTAATCGTAAAACATTATCAAATTAAAGCATTGTGTAAAGTAGTTTTCATTAAAGCATTATTATTATGGAAAGCAAAAAAATGTGTGTGTGGAAACGAGGGGGATACTTGTTTATTGCGACTTTATTAGGCGCAGGTCCTTTCTCAAGTCATATTTATGCCGGAACTGATCATGATCAGTTCAACTCGGTAGTAACCGAGTTGAATAATAGTTTAGATCAGAAAAAGGGGAAGAAAGTTACAGGAACGATTGTCGATGAAACCGGCGAACCTGTTATTGGGGCCAATGTAGTTCAAAAAGGTACTACAAATGGTAGCATAACGGATATAGATGGACGATTCTCTTTGGAAGTTCCGGAAGGGGCTGTTCTCGAAATTTCTTATATAGGTTATTTAACTCAGTCGGTACCGGTAGGTAATAAATCTTCTTTTCAAGTTACACTTCGGGAAGATACTCAAAAGCTGGATGAAGTGATTGTTGTAGGTTACGGTTCGACCAGTGTTCGGAAAAATACGGCAGCGTTGGCTTCGGTCGATAATACGAAGGTTTTAGAAGTACCTTTTTCCGATATGGGATCGACTTTACAGGGACGTGTGCCCGGAGTGATCGTGCAGCAGGGATCTGCAGAACCGGGGCAGAACGGAGCTAGTGTCTCCATACGTGGGAATGGAGATCCGTTGTATGTAATCGACGGATTTGTTTCTTCAAGCGGCCGTTTCATGGCATTGAACAAATCGGATATCGAATCGATGACCGTATTGAAGGATGCGGCTTCTACAGCTGTTTATGGTATGAATGCCGGTAACGGAGTCATTGTAGTCACAACCAAACAGGGAAAAGCAGGGAAACTGAGTGTAAACTACCAGGCGAATTTTGCCTTCAATACACCTTCTTATCCATCGGAACGGATGAATGCCTATGAATATGCAACGGCAATCAACAAACTGAATCAATCTTTGGGAAATGGCCTCAATTCGTTCAGAACCCCGCAAGAACTGGCAGAGATTGCAGCAAATGTAGGTTCATACACGAATTGGGAAAATGAACTGTTGCGTAATTATACCCCCCAGAACGAACATACGGTGTCGATCAGCGGCGGTAATGACAAACTAAAGTATTTCGGTAGTTTGAACTATTTGGGACAAAAAGGTATTTACAAAGCCGATAAACTGAACTATGACCGTTATAATTACAGGACGAATATCAGTAGTAATTTTGACGAAATAGGCTTGACTGTCGGATTAAATGTGAACGGTACCGTGCGGGATGAACTTTATCCGAGTGCCAGTGCATATACCCTTTATTCCCGTTTAAAAGACAGGACTCCTTTTGAAAGACCCTATAATGAGGATGGTACGGTCTCCAATCAATTTGACAATCCGGCTTTGCAGCTGGATGGCCCGGGTGAAATCAAGTATCGTACTGTTTATAATCAGTTGGCGGTGAACCTGGAGTGGGCTGTACCCTGGGTGAAAGGGTTGAAATTGGGTTTTGACGGTAACTATAATATCGAGTCGCAAGACCGGGCAGACTGGTATGAAAATGCGACTTATTATGATGCCGATGGGAATGCAACACTGGAAGATCCTTCCAACATCAGCATGACCCGCTCTTCCTATCAGCATAACAGATATGATTTCAACGTACGTGTCGATTATAAAAACACGTTCAACGATAAACATAATGTATTACTGACTTTGGTACATAACCGTCAATATTATCATGGTACTTCGCTCAGTGCAGGATCAAATACGTTTTATTTGTCGACGATCCATCAGATACAGAATGGTGATGCTTCCAGTATAACGGCAAGTAACAAAGAGAGTGAGCAGGCTTCGATGGGATATGTAGGTCGCCTTCGTTATGACTATGATAATCGTTATATGGTGGAATTTTCCGGTCGTTATGACGGCTCCGATTGTTTTCCTAAAGGAAACAGGTTCGGATTTTTTCCTTCCGGTTCTTTAGGATGGGCTATTTCGGAAGAAGAATTCTTTTCTCCTGTGAAGGAACTAGGGATATTTGACTATTTCAAGGTGCGTGGTTCGTATGGGGAGATTGGTCTGAACGGAGCCAAACATGATGACTATGCCTACCTGACCACTTTTAACTATAATTCCAATGCGTATGTGATTGGCGGTAGTTTGGTCAATTCTATTACTCCGGGTGCAACTCCGAGTATTAATATGACATGGTATAAACGTGATAAGACAGATGTCGGTTTCGATTTCGCCACTTTGGGAAACAAGCTGGAAGGATCATTCGACTGGTTCTATGAACGTACGAAAGGATATCTGGTAGCTCCCAAATATGAATACACCGATCCGATCGGTTACGATTTGCCTTTGATCGTCTCTGATGCGGAAGACCGTTCGGAAGGATTGGACGGTTTTGTAAAATATTCGGATAAGGTCGGAGATTTTAATTTCTCTGCCGGTTTTAACTTTACCTGGTACCGTTCCATCAAAGCGATCACCAATGAAGATAAAGTAACCTTGTCGAATCCTTATACCCGTGAACAGGGGTATAAACTCGGATATCTTGGTACGGGTTTTATCGGTACACAGTTTTATATGACGCCTGAAGATGTTTTGAATAATCCGAAACGTATCAACTCGAAAGACCTGCGTCCGGGTGACCTGTGGTATGCTGATGTCAATGGTGACGGTCAGATTACCAATCAGGACCAACGGAAATACGGACATAATGCAAGTCCGCGTTTTGTTTTCGGTATCGATCTGTCAGCTGATTGGAAAGGATTGAGTGTGTTGGCTAATATTCAGGGAACGGGTCGTCGGCAAACTTATATGAGTAATGTCGCTATGGCGCAGGAAGGTGAGCGACGTCTGGATTTCACTTATCAGCTTGATACCTGGTCACCAACCAATACGAATGCCGTTTTCCCACGCCCTGGTAATACTTCGTTGAATGAAAATAATAACTATGTCGCCTCTGATTTCTGGGCTCGTAATTCCAATTATGTACGTTTGAAATCGTTGACAATCTCATACGATTTGAAATATGCCGCTTTGAGAAATCTTTCCTGGCTGCAGAATATGACGGTATTTGCTTCCGGTGTGAATTTATTCGCTATCGGACCGTCGGTAAAATATGCCGATCCCGAAGCATCTAACTTCGATGGATATGCTTACCCGATGATGCGTACATATTCTGTGGGATTTCAATTAGGATTTTAATAATAGATAAAAGAGTAAATCATGAAAAAAATATTATATACAGGCATTGTTTCTTTATGCCTTGCTTTTACAACTACATCATGTTCGGATTTTCTCGATACGAGACCGTATGACAAGATCATAGGAGACGATACATGGACCAGTGAGACATTGGCTGAGTCTTATGTCTATTCCATTTATTCCACTGTACTGCAAAAAAGTTTATGGCTGGGTGCTTACGGCCATCGTTATTCATGTCATTCCGAAAGTTCTACCAAGAATGCCATGACGGGAACCTTGAATAGCTCCTACTGGTCGAGAGACCGTTCGGAAGGAGTTACGGCGGATGATAATTATGAATGGCTAGATTACAGCGTCTTATGGCGTATCCATACTGCTATCGATGAGATTTCTGCAAGTGCGATCTTTTCGGATGAGTTTAAGAGTCGTACGATCGGTGAGTTGAAGTTTTTACGTGCAGCCCATTATTTCCTGTTTGCCCGTCAGTATGGCGGTTTACAGATCATAGATCGCGTATTGTCTGTGGAAGATGATCTGCAGATACCTCGTTCTTCCATTAAAGACACTTACGACTTTATTATTAAGGATTTGCAAGATGCGGCAAACGCGTTGCCGACTACCGGTGAAGTAGCCAGAGGACGTGCGAGCAGTACAGCCGCTTATGCTTTGTTAATGCGTGTTGCGAACCAGGCAGCCGCTTATGTAGACGGAGGAACGGCGCAGAGTGAATATTACGATAAGGTGATAGCTGCCGGTACGGCTTTGGGACTGGATGTCGAAGGTAGCCGGTTAAGCCCTTATTATGACATGTTCCGTTCTTATGAAACTGCTATTGCTGCACAGGAACAGATACTGGTTGTGGAACGTTTGAAATTGAATACTTCTTTACATGATACACCTATGCAGTACCAGGGATTATGGCATGCCGGTAATATTTCGGAGTATGCTAAAAAGAATTATCCTATCCACGCAACGATGAACTATTGGGGAATGGATGGCGGTTCATGGCCTACCCAGGATCTGGTCGATGATTATCTGGTTGAAGATGTGGACGGCTCCGTCAAATACTGGGAAGATGCTTCTTATGTACAGACTGGTTCCAATGTGGATGAGAAAATGTATTTCAGTAAAGATAAGAAGAGGGATTTACGTTTTTATACGACTATCTTGTATGACAGTTGTCTGTATTTCAACGGACAGGAACGTATATTCTTCCGTCGTGACGGAAACTGTTCAAACTCGAACAGCCCGATAAATGCTGGTGCGGAAGATGAATATGGACGCAGGGCAGGTGATCTGGATAATTATAATTCTTCGACCGGCTATGCGATGGTGAAGTATCATTACGATCATGTGGTTTCTTTACCTGATCCGGGATCACAGAAATTGGACTATTGCTATTCGGTATTACGTTATGGCGAAGCTTATCTGAATATGGCAGAGGCTTATCTGATGAAGGGAGATTTTGCCAATGCACGGAAATATATGATTCCGACAATGGTGAAACATGGTGGATTCAGTGCGGAAAAAGCGGCGCAATACCTTAATTCGAAAAGTGGAAATGGTTGGAACGATCCGCTCTTCGAGGCTTACAAACGTGAGCGGAATGTGGAAATGGTGTATGAATGTAACGATCGTTACTGGTCTTTGCTGCGCTGGGGAATGCGTCAGAGTGGTGGTGTCGGTAATGGTACTTATGCAACCGGAGGTTTTATTATCCCTGAATTGACAGGTTCGTTGCGTGGTATCCGTATCTCACGTGACGGGCAGACCTACAATTTCTTTACTGTTAATAATGCGATAGGAGAGGCCCGGTTCACACCGAAACGTTATTTAGTCCCCTTGAACCGTAAATTCTGCCTGAAAGCGGGAGTCGAACAGAATCCGGGATGGGAATGATCATGTAAAATAGTAACTAAAAAAACAAGTACAATGAAAAGAGTTTATAATATATTGATCGGATGTTTGCTGATGTTCGTTATGAACAGTTGCCTGTATCACAATTTGCAAGACCTGGAAAATTCGTCGGATAAGGTAATGACGAATGTCGACTATTCTTATCGTTTCTTATATAATGATACGATCCAGAAAGGAACTGCTAACCAGGAAATAGAAGAAGGCCGTGTTTGTGAGGTGATATTTAATAAAAAGATGGAAGCGGTTGAGGAAAATGGCAAGACTGGTTTCAAAACGACTTTAAGCCATAGCCTGAACAGTATCCAGAAGGCTGGTCCGTCTGGCTCTGTGACGAAGGAGATGTTGTATGATATGTTTAAGGAGCAGATTGCGCAAGACGGTTTGACAAAGTTGTGGGTGTATGTCTCTATTTCGGATGCTGCAACCATTTCACCTTTGGATGAGGCTCCCAGGCTGGGAGCTCCCGGCGATTTTTCTCAGGATCGTTTTTACCGCGTAACAGCTGCAGACGGTTCTTTTCAGGACTATATCCTGAAAACTGTTAAGGACTTCTGAAAATGAGCTGCGTTTGAAGATTTATTTTTGATCTTATTTCTAAAATACAGCCGGGAATCGGTAGCTGGTATAGCTGACTGGTTCCCGGCATTTCTGTATAACGGTTGTTTCCTGTGTGTGGTACGAAGCTTTTTAGTTCCTAATTTTATACATTATGTTTGTGAAGGTTCCGATTTGAAGTTTTTTTGTTTTGACAAAGAGGAAAAGCATACGAATAATTATTGTTAATTTGCGTATGTAGAGAAGATTATCAATCTTATTAAAACACAAATACATTATGAAAGTAAGGATACTATTTTTCCTGATGATTTCGATTTTATTCTTACCATCGGTTTTCGCGAATGATTTTATCGTTCCACGCCTTTCCCCTTTACCTGCGAAGATGGAGAAACAGAAAGTTTCTTTGGCAGGAAATTGGTTGTTCAATCCTTCACCGGAAAGTGAATTCTGGAATAAAGGGAATGTTTCAGGTTGGAAAAGCATAGAAGTTCCCGGTGAATGGGTAATGCAGGGATTTGAAGTGGAGAAAGGGAAGCCTGCCGGTTATTTTCGGACATTTACTGTCCCTGCTTCCTGGAGCGGACAACGGATCAAGTTACGTTGTAACGGGATATACAGCGACAGCCGGATTTTTATAAACGGTAAGGAGGCGGGTTCCCATTTGGGTGGTTTTACTGCTTTCGAACTGGATGTGACCGGACTAATAGAAGCCGGAAAAGAGAACAGGATAGCAGTTTCAGTCATATCGGAGAGCCTGGCGGATTCCACGTCGAGCGGATCTCAGTATGCCGTACACCCGTTGGGAGGGATTACGCGCGATCTGTATCTGTTTACATTGCCGGAAGTGAATTTGTCGATGTTCCATGCTGCGACTTTATTCGATTCGACTTATACGGATGCTACGCTAAAGGCTGAAGTAGAGGTTATGAATGAATCTTCGGATGCAGCTAAAGGATTGTCCCTTCATTTCATTTTGAAAGATAGAAACGGAAAGGAGATCCCGTTAAAACAAAATACAACTCCGGTCGGTGTTGTCAGGGTGGGGACATTTGAGAAGATGACGCTTTCATTTCCTGTTACGGAACCGGATAAATGGGATTCGGAACATCCTGTTCTGTACACTTTCACCTGCCAGTTAAAGAGCGGGAAACAAATATTGCATGAGACTACCCGCCGTATCGGTTTCCGTCAGATAGAGGTACGGGGTAATCAGATGTATGTAAATAATATGCCGGTGAAGCTTCGGGGTGTTTGCCGCCATGAGGTAATGCCGTTACGCGGACGTTCGGTAAATGGGGATATATGGCGTCGGGATGTCGAGTTGTTCCGTCGTGGCAATGTGAATTATATCCGTACTTCCCACTATCCGCCGGATGAGGCTTTGCTGGGGGCTTGTGACGAACTGGGAATGCTAGTAGAAGTGGAGGCCCCTTTCTGTTGGGCACATAATACCAAAGTATCGGACGACAAACACGATGTCGTTCTGGTAAATCAGCACGTGGAAATGGTCAACCTGAACCGGAGCCATCCTTCCGTCATCATGTGGTCGATGGGAAATGAATCGACACTGTTTACCGAATATTTCAAAAAGGCGTCGGAAGTCGTGAAGATTATAGACCCCACCCGTCCCCGTATCTTTAGCCAGTGGGGACCGGATGCGGATAACGGGGAACTGGAGGTGACCAATCATCACTATCCCGGACCTACCGGACCGGATAAATACCGTAATAGCAAACGCCCTGTCACATTCGATGAGTTTTGCCACCTGAATGCTTATAACCGCTTGGAGCTGGCTGCCGATCCGGGACTTCGTTCGATGTGGGGACCGTTGCTGGATCGGATGTGGAATGATATGTATCATAGCCAGGGTGTTCTGGGTGGTGCGATATGGGCGGGTATCGACGATACTTTCTTCTTGCCGGGAGAAAAGGCGGTCGGTTACGGAACCTGGGGACCGATAGACGGATGGCGACGTGAAAAACCGGAATATTGGGGAATGAAGAAAGCCTTCAGTCCGGTTAAGATAATGCAGAAAGGTAATATGACGGCCGACGGCATTGTCCGTTTCTATGTGGAGAACCGTCATAATTTCAGTAACCTTTCCGAATGTTCCATTGAATGGAAAGTAGGAAAGAAGAGCGGTAAGATCACTGCGGATATCGCTCCCCGTACTGAAGGCGATATAGAGGTCCGTTTACTGGAAGAATTGCGTAATGCGGAGATCATGGAACTGGCGGTGATTGGTGTTCGCGGTTTTGTCATCGATGAATATCGATTCCGCATCTTACCTGAACAATTGAAGGAACAGACACCGGATCAGACCGGAACTCTTTCCTGGCAGGAAGGACCGAATGCGATCGAAATACAATCCGGCAAAGGACATTTTTCTATAAACAGACGAACCGGTTTGTTATCGGCCGAATGTAACGGAAAGACTGTTTTGCATCAGTCTCCTTCATTGATGGTGTTACCTTTGAACGGAGAAGGCGAAGGGATTCAGATGGTAGGAAAGGATCAGAAATTTGAGCCTTATAACCCCGTTTGCGAGGACTGGCTGGCCCAGTCGGTTACTTTTGTACCCGGCGAAGAGGTTGTTTCCGTAAAGGTGAAAGGAAATTATAAAGAAGCAGAAGGTGTATTGGAATATCGTTTCCATAAGAATGGTGAAGTCACTTTTACTTATGATTTTACGATGCTTCAGGATATTTCACCCCGGCAAACCGGATTGGTTTTCACGCTACCTTCTTCTTTCACTCATTTGGATTGGGAGCGTAAAGGGTATTGGACTGTGTATCCCGAGGATAATATAGATGCCCTGAAAGGAGAGGCCGAGGCTTTTGATAAATCTTTACCGGTATCCGGATTGGCCGGGCCATCCAAACAACCATTGAAACCCTGGTCATACGATCAGACGGCAGCGGGTTCAAATCTGTTTCGTTCTACCAAAGAGAATATCTACCGGGCAGGTCTGAAGAGTAAGGAGGGCAATTCTGTTACCGTCATTTCCGATGGTACGCAACATGTCCGCCCATGGATAGAAAAAGAGGCCACTCGCTTGTTGGTGGCCGGTTATAATAATCCGGGAAGAGAGAACTTCCTGATTCCTCATGCAGAAAAGGGATACAGGCCACTCAAAAGAGGGGATAAGGTAGAAGGGATTGTTAAACTGGTATTTTAGATTATTCACGGTTTGATTTAACCGATTGATAAATAAACAATTCACAGTGTTTTCAAAAAGCAGTGGTAACGATTTGGTAACTATCCGTATTTCAGTGATTTGTAGTGCTGTCTCTTCAAATTACTCAGGGACAAAGGCTGGCAATTTATTTGGAATTTCGAATGCATTTTTCCTTTTTTTATCTGATAAGTACCTCTCCTATGGAAAGAAAAATAGGATAAGACTTTTATCGGAAATACTCTTTCAGGGTATGAGAATGGATGATTTCCGATAAAATTCATTTCAGCCTTAACGTTTTATTCTTGGAATATACCTTTGTGTTCTGATAAATAAGGTGTTATTCCATCTATTAAAATTTCTAATCTTCATTTTTTAAAATTGTCACTATAATCTCAATTTGTTCTTTCGTGATTTTCTGTTGTTTGTCAATAAATGCTTTAAGTTTCTCATATGCTTTGGGATTGAGTTTATCCTCTGCTATCTGAAATAATGTTTCAGTATCATTATTTTTGTCTATCGTGATTGTGTCACTGGAATTATCAAATAGTTTTGAAACTATAATGCTTTGTCCGTTTTCAAAGTATGCTTCAAGTATCAAATTGTATTTGCCTTTTGTCAATGTCGGTTGTCTATCGATGAAAGTGATTTTGCCTTTCCCTAATGGAATAAATTTTATTTCTGTGTCGAGAGAAAAATTATCTTTACTTAGATTGTTGAGCGATTTTAGGTTTGAAGTCAAAACAAATGTATCTTCTACAAATCTGTCTTCAGAAATGGACAAAAGTCTTTCTGCAATTTTGTCCAAATATTCATTATCTTGAACTGATTTCCATTTATTAGGTATAATGCCACTCCCATGTAATGCACCAACAAGCCCTCCTGTAAAAGCTGCAATACTATCTGTATCAGATCCTAATGAGTTGACAGCCTCTATAATTGCATTCAATGGTTTATCGTGAAATTTTGCAGCCAAATAAATTCCAGCAATAACGGTTGAAGTTCCAGATCCCTTTGTCTTTGGGTCAAAGCATCCTAACTTTTTTAGTGTTTCTTGAGTAGGTGAATTTTGTTTTATGCTTTGAAAAACAAAGCGTAAATAATTTTGAGTTTCTGCAATAGTTTCTGCATAAACATACTCAAATGTTTTATCGCTTGAATTATTCCACTCTTTAATCCATTCTTTTATTTCTGCTTTATCGACAAATGAAAGTTCAAACTTTTTAGGAAAATCCAAACCGATTCGGGTAATGTAATTCTCCCAATTAAAATCCTCTGGTCTAAAAACAATAATCTGATCAACGGCATATCCATATAACATTGCCCCTAAAATCGCTCTTGGATGTCCATGAGTTACTATGCTATTGCAAAAAATTTCTTCTTTGATTTTTTCAACGTTTCCAAGGTTAGCTAATGCAATTGGCAAAATCCGCATTGCCGCACCATTCGCACCGCTTTGCCGATAATCGTAAATTTCTCCGTTTACTTTGAAAGAATAAAAATTATTAAACCATCTTACTGATTTTCTTTTGATTTTATCTGCTGCTGTTTTTACAGTCCTACCCCCACCTCTCGCATAATCTAACCAATTGGCAAGTTCGACTTTTGCAAAATAGTCATGATCTAAACTCCCGTCTTTTCTTATACTTCGAGCTACTGAAAGAAGTAATTGTGTATCATCCGAATAAGAGCCAGCTTTGATAATATCTACATAACCATAAAATCTACCACCAACATTTTTTTTCCAAGTATAAAAATTATCGATTCGGTCGATTTTAAATTTTTCTTTCAGTGATTGTGCACTTTTTTCAAACTCGGTCATCCACCCCAAAGCATCTCCAATGGCTGATAATTTAATACTTCCTCTATATTTTGTTTCTGGTTTCATCTTATATTCTTGAATTGGTAAATAATGAGGCATCAACGGCAAAGTTGCTTGTATCATAATCGCTTAACGCGGCTTTTCCTGTGGCTAAATCTTTTTCGTCCTTGAAACAAACTTGCAAAATATCAGATACAGGAATTTCATTTTTGACTAAAACTTCAGCTTGTTCATCGGTGGGATATTTGTTCTTTAAGTCATTTCTTGTAATTGTTTTTGAGCTATATGAAGTGATAATAGGCAATGAATTTGCGAACATCATTCGGAACTTGTTAATATCACCTGTTACACCGACATTTCTCTTATTGTGGCTATTTGCAGCATTTGTAACCGAAAATAAGGTATCAGCATGATACACATATTTTTTGTCAATTTTCAGGACACACCAATAAATATGGCTCTCGTCAACCGTTTTTTGTCGAAAACGGCTGAATAAAAACGAATTTGGGTGTTGAATAGACAGATTTATATAACTTTTATCATCAAATCTGATATTGTCCGTAAATTCGACATAGTCAAAAATATCGGTTTGGTCAATATCAAACCGTTCAAGCAAGGATCTTGATAGCAATTTACCTTGCTCAAAAATACTTAATAAGTTGATTGTCGGTGTAAAGTGAATTAAATGTTCAATCCCTCTACTGGCTATTTCTTCTTGAAATTCTATACTATCTCGTTTCATTATCAAAAAGGTAAATCGTCATCTAAATCTATTTCTAAAGCACTCTTATTCCCAATTTTATCAAGCAAATTTTCATCTATTTCAGATAGATATCTTGTTGGATTTCCACTAGATAACAAATAAAGTCTCTCTCTTGCTCTTGTCATTGAGGTATACAGCAACCGTCTCTCTGTTGAAATATGAAATTCATCGTTTATGTCAATAAATCCCGGGGGATAAGGAATAACATCATCGTTAAGATCAAAGATAAACACATTTTCAAATTCAAGTCCTTTCACTGATGATAATGTGCAAATTTTTATTGATTCGCTTTCAAAGTCAATGTCTTCCGAGTTTAACAGGATTTGTGTAGGATACCCATTAGCCGCTAAAAAACTTTCAATGTTATTTAGCCCGCTTCTACTTCTGTGTAGAATAACGGTTGAACTTATATTATTGCTTATTTTCAGTTTGTTTAGAGCCTGCAACAAATAGGCACATTGTTCATCCCAATTTTGGAAATATCCAACAATTGGCTTTTCTTCCCCTTTCCTTGCGGTTTCAACAGTTGTAAAATCACTTTTGTCGTCTTCTTTGTCAAGGAGCGACAACGCTGCTCTTGCTATTTGTACTGTATTTCTGTAATTTTTCTTAAACTCAATAGTCCTTCCTCCCCTTACATTTAATCCAACTTCACTCCAAGTAAAGCCGCTTTTATAAATTCGTTGGGCGGCATCGGCAATGATAGAAATGCTTTTTGTTTCCTCAGAAACAAGCTGTGAGATAACGAGAATTTGAGCTTTGCTCAAATCTTGTGCTTCATCAACAATAATATGAGTGAACGGTTTTGTGAAATTTGGTTTTGAGTTAATAATTTCCAAACACAATAAAGCATAATCATCAAAATCTACTTGGCAATTTGCTCTTAATTGATTGTTGTAGTCTGTATAAATACTCCAAATTATCTCCTTGTCTGGCTTCGTTACTCTATCACTTGTACCTCTACCTGTTCGTTTTGCATCAAAATATTCATCTTTGGATTGAAAGGCCTTACCTTTCATCCAAGATATTTCTTCAAGGAAAAAATCGGAAGATTTACCCGTAATTGATAAATTAGGGGATTTAAATTTGGCTATAGATTTTGCAATGATTGATTTTTGCAAATCACCCATTACTGTTCTACCATACAGGTTGTTTCCATGTGATTTTATAAATGAAAAAGCCCATTTATGAAAACTTGTTACAAAGACATTCATCCCTTTGGGTTTTATAGGCTTAATTTCGTCACTATTTGCCTGATAACCTCCTGAAATATGCGGAGTTATGGCATTGATGTATTTTACAAGAGTTTTATTATATGTGAAAATTGCAACTTTTGCTTCTTGAAATAAATTTGATTGAGTATCAAGCAAATGTTTAGCTCGATATAAAGCAACAGTTGTTTTGCCACTTCCTGCAACTCCCTTGATTTGTATAGGTTCAGTAACCTGTAAAAACAGAACCCTTTTTTGCTCTCCTTTTAGAGTAATCGGTTTTAATGCCATAACTTTGCTGTTTATTTACCTCTCAATTCTTCCTTTTATAACATGCACATCAATCCTAATCGGCACAGAGTTTATAATAAGCGCATAAATTTGCCACATGAGCAGTACATGAGAAAGTGCTTCAGTTCATGAGAATTTCGTTTCGTCAACAAATTTATAAATATTTGACTAACAGACCTAATTTATCTCTTAAAACTTTTGTTTTTATCCATTTCTGACTTTGTTGGGGGCTTGATATGTGGCCTTATCACTTGCTTAATCCCTTGATATTTCTGTTTGAACTAGTTGAAAATATTCTACCCGTTGATAGATAGTTTCAGTCTGTCTGAATCCTTGTTCTCCTTAAATAGCCAACAATTTGACTTCCTGTACACTGAATGATTGTTTGTGTTCGGACAAATGGATTTTGCCCGTAATCGCTACCATATCTCTTTTGAACAGCTGCTTAATGGCATTTGTTTTTAATCCTATTGTTTTTCATAGCTGCGCTATCTGTAAGCGTCCATTTGAAAGTGGAGATACGTTTTATCGTTTTGCGTCTTGTGTGGCTCATAGTCCTGCTTAAGTTATTTTATATGGGTTTCAAGGTTGGATATTTTCGTTTCTTTTTGTTGGATATAGTCGTGTAAATTAAGGAACTTCTTCTACGTTCCATCCTTTTGGTCATACCAGTATCGGACACTATCATATACTTTTTGCTTTAGCTCTTGGAGATATTCAATATTCTCTTCCTGTATCTTGTTTTGCGCATATAAGCCCCGATAATATTGAGATGTAGCAACGTGTATAGCCTCTGAACCGTCAACACTTCGTTGTAAACTATACTTAGCCATCTGCTCGGCATAGCTGTTTTGGTACTCTTTGAGTTTTAAACGATTTATCACGTCATTGTCCCAATAGCAATAAATCTGCTCATACTTTGCAAGCCAATCCGATAGTTTGGATGTGTTGCTGGTGGAGTTCAAAATCAAATAGTCCCTCTCCTTGATTATAGATGGCGTAGGGTTATTGCGCTACTTTAGCATCATCTAGAATAGATAGTCCATAAAACCCTCAAACGGACAACACGATGTAGTACTGTCGTTAATGGCGGTTACCGTTTTGAGGGCAAAGTACCCTTTGAAATACTTATTGCGTAGTTCATACGCTTCCTGTTCATAGCCAAAGGAGATGGCAAAGTAGAGTTTGCCGTTGTGCTTGTAATACACCTCTTGGCAAGCTTGCTGTGCCAATGATACTGGTCTCTGTTGTTCAGAAAGGAATTGGAGTAATGTAACGTTGCTGAATGGCTTAACAGTTATATCCTTGAAACTGGCAAAACTCTCTCACTGGCGAAAAGAGAAAGATTGTGGTTTGAGATTGGCTGCATTGCTTTCGATGGCATTCAGAGCGTATACCATACTGTCTGTTCGTGCAACTGCATTGCCACGATATTATATCACCCTCTTTGCCTAAACTAAAATCGTATCACTTGTTATGGGGTTGGTTTATTTTAATATATATTCAATTGCTTTTTCGATCCATACATCTTGTCCGTTACGGATCTCCTGGTTTGTCGGGCGGACTTCGATGTCTATCTTAACGCCTTTGCGCTGGCATTGTTCCCAGTTCGGGTAATAAGCTCCCAAAGCGGTGTAGATGCAGGTGGCTTTACCTGGCAGATAAAAACTTCCGATATTGCCGTCTGCTCCGGCTGTCGTGCTGCCGATAATGGCACTTTGCGGAGCTTTGCGATAAGCCATGGAGGAAAACTCTCCATGACTTTGAGTTCCTTCATTTACCAGAATGGCTACTTTCCCTTTGAAATAGTCGGGATTATCGGAGCCTGCTTTTGCTATGGAACATAATTTATAGTTGCCCGGAGCTTCATTCCGGTTAAATGAAAACCACATGAATTCTTGCGGAGCAGGAAGCAGTAAATTGGGTAAAGTACCGTAAGCCGCCATGGAAGGATATTTTCGCATGTCGAGTATTACGCCTTTTGCATTCTTATTGTTTTGAATCATATCGGTAATGGCATCGCTTTCTGCCGTCGACACATCTATATATATAATTTTTTTGGCTGACAGATTGTAATCTTTCGGCCATTTCATGTCGCTGAGTTCATGGGGCTGTCTACGCCTGTTTTGTCCGAAGTTTTTGATATCTATCTGTATTTCTTTTCCGTTGCGGATACAAGTGATATTCATATATCCTGTATCGGTCCGCAGTAACCAGGGCAATACGTTTCTGACCAATGTCGGATGGTTGGAGGCGGGGACGTACGGACTAAGATCTGTTATAATCTTTTTTACATCCTCACCATCGATCGTACGAATAATGTCTCCTCTTTCCAACTCGAATGTCCGTGTATCCCTGACCACGATGTCACCGCTTTTCGACTCTGTTAATGTAACAGGGACCACAAAACTGTCGGATTGTCTTTTCAAAATCGTTTTTTCCAAGTCCTCTCTGGGTATATAAACGAAACCATGTGAATCGTTAATGCAAGTGAGTAATTCCAGAATAGCCAGTTTATACTCTTCGTTATCAACTGGTGACACGAATCTGGGAAGGAATTTCCCTAGTAATGTATCCCACTGTTTATCTGTCATTTCTGTATATGGAAAACAATATTCAACGGCATTCCATAACCTGTATAAAGTCAGGATACGGTAACCTTGGTCTTTCCAGGGAATCAGAGGATATTCTTTTTCACGGTCGAATAAAGAAGATCCGCCACTTTGATAAGGGATCAGATAGTAATTGAATTTAAGATTGCGTTTTGCATTCTTGATTGTATTCAATTTGGATATTAATGGGGCATCGAATAAATTTTCGTCGTTTATCCAGTCCGTATCGATGATACGTGAATATTTACTGGAATCTTCTATTGCGTAGGAGACAGTTTGGGTTATCTTTCCGTATTTGTCGATCCATTCATTCAGTAATTTATTTCTTTTGTCTTTGTCGGGAGCTTTGGCTATTTGAGGTAATATCCTGAATAATTCGTAGTCCCAATTGTAATTACCCTGGGTAACTTCTGGGTGGTAATATTTCAGGAACCCCCAGACCTTACCCAGTACCTCCAAATTTTCATATGTTTGTGTGGTCGGGGCGGATAGGCAGAAGGACGATCCGTAATCAAATTCTTTATCTTTTTCTACTGAAAATTCGTGATTGACAAATGCCCCTAACGGTTTTTTATCTAATTGGGCCTGCCAGTTGCTTGTCCACAATTCGATATTTCCGGTAGTGAAGACGAAGAAATTGATACCCGATGTCAATGAAGACATGGCTGTTTTAATGGTAAAATCATTCCACTCTGAATCTCCGGAGCGTTTCCCTATCTCAGTCATGGCATTAGCCATAGTATCCTGTCCCATTTGTTGTATACCGAAAACGATAGAGGTGCTGTCGGCTCCTTTGTATTTAAACTTTCCGGAAAAATAAATAGAATCGCCGGTAATATCTCTGGTGTTGGCGTAATAATAAACCTGGGATATTTTAAGGCTGTCAGCCGGATCGTTTTGTAACTTCAATGACTTCCGGTCATTGAATAGTTCAACCGAATCGATTGACGCATTTCCATTGGAGACAAACCAACCATTCAACTCAAGAGAGGATAAATGGCCCTTTTTTATACGAGGATTGTTGTCGAATGACATCAAATCGGATTGTGTGCCTTGTTGTGAACAAGAGCATATCCATACGAGTAGTATACAAATAAAAAAAGAGGAATTTTTCATGCTAGTCTGATTAAGTTTGTAACTTTGTTCAATTACAAATATACGGAAATAGTGATATATATGTTTATAAGCCTTTGAGAATTATGTTAATTTAAAATCAATACATTATGACAGGTATTAAAGAATTGCAGACATTATTAGCGAATGTAGATCCGGTATTGGATGAGCGGAGTTTTGTTTTTTGTACTTTCCCGGATTTTAATAGCAATGATATCTGCCGTCTGAATCCGATAGGAATGTTTCAAGAAAAAGAGGGAGTGACATTAATCATAACAAAGCAGCAGGCTATTGACAGTCATATCGACTATGAATCTGTTTATAAGCTTATTTCTTTGAATGTTCATTCCAGTTTGGATGCTGTTGGATTGACAGCCGCTTTTTCTGCAAAACTGGCAGAAAAGAATATTAGTGCGAATGTTGTTGCAGCCTATTATCACGACCATATTTTTGTACCTGAAGAAAAAGCAGAACAAGCTTTGATGGCAATTTGTGAACTACAATAATCAGGAGGAATACAACCTGCTTGAAAGGTCAGGTCTTTTGAAATGTTAAGACAGGACTTTTAATTACAAAATAAGGGACTTTTGAATTCAAAAGTCCCTTATTTTTTCGGAGATAGTTATGCCCTGTTTTATTAGGATTCTACTATCGCGGAATTACCCTGTTGTTCTTCATTTTTTGCCAATAGGTTGTCAAGATCATTGATTTGGTGGTCGAAATAAACAGCCAGAGCATTAATCTCCCGTCCGTTTTGTGACAGATAAGTGATACAATCAATTAATTGTGCAGTTAACTGGGCCATTTTTCGTTTGTTTATATTTATGTCCGGTTGTTGCATGTAGAGGGTAAGACTACGAAAGAGGATGGGAATAAAGCGATCCCACGGAAGTTCAAGGCTTGTTGCCAGACTTTTCATACATTTCAATTGGTGACGGAGATACTCGAGGTCCAGCTCATTACTTTTGCTGTTGAATGCTTCCCGTATACGGCGGGCTTCTTCTTTGAAAAAGACTTCACTAGAGATTTCTTTCGGGAGTGTCGATGTGTTTTCTGCTTCATTCATGGTAGTATTTTCTTTAAAGCACAGGTGGAAAAAAACGGTTCCGCCCTTCCCGTTACTCAACACATCTAAGATGCTGGAGGCACATTAATGCTCTCCACGGGGGTACGAAACCGCCTATGGGAAGAGTTGCAGGCAAAAAAATGCCTGCAACTGATCAGAAGCAGGTTATCCCACATCTTAGATATATGTTGAGTACTGCAAATATAACGCTTTTATAGAAAATACAAGGAATACAGAAGAAATAATCAAAGAAACAACGTTGTCTTTGTAATGTGTTTTATATCTTTACAATTGATTTAAAGGATGCATATTCTGTTTTTTCAAAAAAAAATGTTGGTATCTTTATATTTTATTTTAAAGAATAAGATATTTATTATATATAATATAAGGAATCGCGTTTGTTACATCGGACAAAAATATAACTAATTTCACCGGGTGGTGTAAAGGGTTTATTGATAGACGATTAAAGATGAATAGTAAATTGCACTTTTACATCGGGAGTTACATCGTAATATTTGTTAATAAATTTGATGCTATGGATGAGTTCCGGTCTGTTAATGAGAAGCTGGCAATCGATTTAATGGGATTGCCTTACGTAAAAATTCCACGTTATACCCTGGATTTGTTAAAGTGTCCGGCTACCCGCCAGTTGGGACAGCTTCATTTGTTGTTATTCGACATTTGCTTTTTTGCCGATGGTTATACTGATTTGAACGGACGGAAGGTTCCGTGCAAAAGAGGAGAGTACGTCGGTACACAACAGGAATTAGCCGACCTGTCAGGTATCAATATCGGTTCGATCAATCGCTTGATACGTAAATTGGAAGCCCTGCACCTGATCTCCGTCACTAAAATACAGGGAGGAAGTTTAATAAAAGTACACGGTTATACAAGCCTGATCGCAGCTCCGGGAGTAAAAGATGATTCCCGGAAGAGGAATGGAAGACAATTTAACGATAATCTTTACGGAAACTGAAAGGTTTTATAGCAGCCGAATGGACCGGACAAATGAGAATAATTTCGTTTCATCTTTAGGAAAGATAAAAAAATACATATCTTTACGAAATAAAATTTAATCATACTTTAGAGATATGAGGGAAATTATCACCTGTTTTTATAGCTATTTATCTGAGCATTTTGGTGATAAAAATGGAAGGGTAGAATTCGGGGTGATAAATCAGACCGGATTAGGGCTTCATGTCCCGTTTTTTTTAAAGAGAAATATGGTTCCATGTTTTAATATACACAAATTACCGGAAGTTATCAGGCAGTATCCAAAGGTAGAAATTCAACCGTATGAAATAGATAATTTTAACCATTTTGACGTTCGTTCTTTAGTTCCGGGAGTTTTCTTTTGTCCTCTATTGGCGATATATTGTTGTTGTGTAGCCTCTTTTTATTTTCTGTCTGAGCTTTCTGTCCAAAACGCGGTTCATATAGAACTTTGGTAATTTGGCGTGAAAACCTTGTTAACTTCCTTATTAATCCGGTCTTATAGTGAGTATAATAGAGAACTTTGTCCGTAAATCCGGATAAAGTGGTATCTGGTTCTATAAATTTATACCATGCTTTATAATTTTCAGGTAATAAATCCCCGTAATTTCGGAAAAAACTCTCCTTTTTGACAACATATTCGTTTTTCATACAGCCAATGAATATTAATATAGTACATAGTTCTATATGAACTATGGCTGAAATGTCCTCTGACTTGTTGCGGTTTTTGGTGTGTTCCTATTTTTTGTTCACGACTCTTAAACCTTTCAAAAGCATGAGTTCAGAGAAAGATATATATGAGATAGCAGCTTTGGGGACGCTCTTCAGACGTTTTTATAAGCCTTTACGGACGTATGCTTTTCGTTTCGTAAATGATACGGACCTGGCGGAAGACATTGTGCAGGATACTTTTTTCGAACTTTGGCAAAGGCGCGATTCGATTGAATTTGAAGGTGCAGTAAAATCCTATTTGTTCAAATCGGTATATAACAGATCCATCAATGTGATGCATAAAAAATATCAGAATAAAGAATATTCATTGGATGAGAGTAATGAAAGCGACATTCTCGAACAATATATGTCTGCTAATATCCTGAACTCGGAGCAAAGTTTACTTTTGAAAGAACTGGAAGCAGAAATAACCTTATTTATAGACACATTATCACCGCAATGCAAGAAAATATTTTTACTCAGTCGCTCATACGGTTTAAAGAACCGTGAAATAGCCGAACAATTGGAAGTCAGTATAAAAGCGGTTGAGAAACAGATAAGTAAAGCCTTGTCAGGACTGAAAAAACATTTGACTGAAGAAGGGCTGATCTCACTGCTCATTTTATTGTCGGGAATATCTTAACATAAAGGCAAATAAAAAATATTTCAAATAGGGGGTAGGGTAAAACCCCGAAATTTTGTACTACTAATAGAATGGAAAATATGGAGAATTTCACAACTGATATAAATCTTATAATAATCCGTTACCTGGACGGTTCGGCAAGCCTGGAAGAGAAAAGACAATTACTTCAGTGGCTGAAGGAATCGGAAAAGAACAGAAGTGATTTTACGGATACGAGAGATCTGTGGCTTTCGTGTAATGCTTCTGCCGACAATGAGTTGGAAGTGGATATCGCTCTCGACAGGTTGAAGATGCGTATTCTGAACGAACATGAACGGATAGAGAAGAAAACCCGGCGGTCATTTATCCGTTGGTATCAGGCTGCTGCTGTTTTGCTTGTTTTGTTCGGATTGTACTTCTGGTTGAGTATTGAACAGACGGAACCGAAACTGATGGTGCAGAACCAGCTGATAACGGCCAAAGGCAGTAAAGGTAAATTTACTTTACCGGACGGGACGGTTGTCTGGCTGAATTCGGAGAGCCGCCTGGTCTATCCTGATCAGTTCGCTGATGGTAAAAGAACGGTCAATCTGGTCGGAGGCGCTTACTTTGAAGTGGTAAGGGACGAAGAAAAGCCGTTCATCGTAAAGGCGGGTGATGTGGACGTGGAAGTTTTAGGTACGAGTTTTAATATATCGAGTTATCCTTTTAAAGAGAATATAGAGACGGCCTTATTGAGCGGAAGCGTAAAAATATCCGGTCCTTCCGTTCACCGGGAAGTTTATTTGAAGCCCAATGAGGTTTTTGAGTATAAGAAAGACCTCCAGGCTGCAACAGTGAAATCGGCCAATGCTAGTTTATATGCCGACTGGATCAAAGACCGGCTTGTTTTCGATAACCGCCCTCTTTCCGATATTCTGATCAGTATGGAAGGATGGTATAATATAGATATAGTGTGTCCGGAAAAATTTGCTGAATCGACTTATATGTCATTTACGATCCGTCAGGAGGACATCGACGAGATATTGAGGGCGATGAGTTTTATTATTCCGATCAGTTATCAGATAAAAAACGGAAAGGCATTTATTATGCCTAAGTAATAGAGTATTAACCTTAAAAAAAAGAATGCTTATGAGACCAGACATATAGAGAAAAAGAAAATAGGCGAATGCGGTAACATTCACCTATTCCGAAGATTTTAATTAAACAATCACATCTCTTGGCAGGGAATGGGATAAATGTCTAACTAGAAAAATCCATGTAAAAATATGAATAAATTTTATGGGAAGGGCTTATTATGTCCTTTCTTAACAGAAATAAACTTTCGGGGAATGAAAATAGTCCTGATTTTGTTAACCGTCGTGCTGTTTAAAGTTTCTGCTGTAGAAACTTACGCCCAAAGCACCAGAATTGATTTAAACATGAAAAACTCTACCGTCAAAGAAGTTTTGAAGGATATCGAGAGTAAAAGTGAATTCACCTTTTTTTATAATGACAACGCGATCGATACCAATCGTCGGGTTAGTATCAATGTGGCAAAGAAACGGATCGATGAAATATTGACCGTGATTTTGCCTGAATGTTCTTATAAAGTAGAAAACAAAAAGATCATCATTGTTCCGAAAGCGTTGGAAGATGTCGCTACCGCACAACAGCAGGGAAAGAAACTGACCGGTAAAGTGGTGGATCATAACAACGAGCCGATCATCGGTGCTGCTGTAGCTGTTGCCGGAACAACGATCGGTACGGTAACGGATATCGATGGTAATTTTGCATTACAGGTTCCGGATAATGCAACCTTGCAGGTTTCTTATATCGGATACCAGAGTTTTCTTGAAAAAGTGGGAAACCAGACGAATTTGATGATCACACTGAAAGAAGATACGCAGTTGATCGATGAGGTGGTAGTAGTAGGTTACGGTACGCAGAAGAAAGTGAACCTGACCGGTGCCATCACTTCCGTGAAGACGGACGATCTGAATAAGATCCCGACCTCCAACTTGTCTAATACGCTGGCAGGACGTGCTCCGGGTGTAACGGTAACTACTACTTCCGGTATGGCGGGGGCTTCTTCCAAGATCCGTATGCGTGGTAGCTTCGGTGAACCTTTGTTCGTTATTAATAATGTAATTAAAGACAAAGCAGCTTTCGATGCTCTGGATCCGAATGAGGTAGATAATATCAGCTTCCTGAAAGATGCGGCCAGTGCTTCTATCTATGGTTCGAAGGCAGGTAACGGCGTTGTATTGGTAACAACGAAAGCCGGTAAGAACCAGAAACCGGAATTTCAGTACAAGGGTGTTTTCAGTGTCTCCAATACGACCCGCCCTTTGCAGGATTACTCGGCAACCGATGAGCTGATCTGGGCAAACCGTGTAGCGGAAACCAAAGGGCTTCCGTCTCCTTACGGACAGGAAATATTCGATTATTTTGCGGATAAGAGTTATAATGTAAATGATTACGTATGGAGAAATCCGTCTTCTCAGCAACATAATATCAGTGTCAATGGCGGTAGCGATCGTATTACTTATTATATGATGCTGGGCTTCCATGACGAGAATGGCTCTTATAAGAAACTGGATTTCAAGAAATACAATTTCCGTTCCGATATTACGGCTCAAGTATCCAAACGTTTCAATGTGAACTTTAACCTGAGCGGTAACCAGAAGGAGTATAATCGTTTTTATTGGCCGTACGATAAGGTGGACGACTTTAATGTGCCTGATTTTTATCGTACAACTTTCAACTGGACTCGTTTATACCCATTTTATGTGGACGATAACGGTAACCCGACGACCGATACGAATGCCAATCCGGTGACAGCCGGTTCATGGAATCCGGTCGATATGGTTCTTGGTAATCGTTATCAGAAAACGACAAGACGGACGATCGACGGACAGGTTCGCTTTAATCTCGACCTGGGACAGTTTGTCGATGGATTGAAAACCAGCTTCCTGGCCCAGTACACGGCTTATGATGAGAATCTGAAAGGCTTCCTGACCCATAACAAAGGATATCGTTTTAAGAGTGCAAGTGCGGATAATAAATTTGTCCCGACTAAGGTCGATCCGAATGATATGGTAGTTCACAACCTGAGTTCCAATTATGAAGGAATCCGTGAGATGGTCAAACTGGATCATTCTTATCAGATCAACTGGTTCCTGCAGTATGACAAGGTATTCAATAAAAAACATGCCGTATCTGCTTTATTGGTATATGAACAGTCTGAATCAGGCGGTAAGACGTTGAACGGTACAGCCGACGACATGCTTACTACGTCGATCGACCAGATATTTGTAACATCCAGCGATACACAGCGTCGTTACTTCAGCGGTAGTGAATGGGAAAAGGCCCGCCAGTCTGTTGTCGGACGTTTCAACTACTCATATGCAGATAAATACATTGCTGAATTCTCTTTCCGTGAAGACGGTAACTATAAATTCGCTCCGGGTGAACGTTGGGGATTCTTCCCTTCCGGTTCTGTGGCATGGCGTATGTCGGAAGAAGGCTTTATGAAGAATATCTCATGGCTGAGCAACCTGAAGATCCGTGGTTCTTACGGTACGACCGGTGATGATAATAACTGGGACGGTGAAGATAACATCGCTGCTTTCTTGTGGCGCGAATCGTATAAGAACGGTACAGGTTTCATCTTCGGTGATAACTACCAGAATGGTCTGACGGTAGGTAGTACGGCTAATCCGTATATCTCATGGGCAAAACTGGAAGTATATGATATCGGTCTTGATTTCGGTTTCTTCGATAACCGCCTGAGTGGTGAGTTCGACTACTTCTATAAGAATAAGAATCATATCCTTAGAGCCCGTAACCGTGTCATCCCGGGTACTTATGGCGCCAGCCTGAGTAACGAGAATTATGCAGAGCAGGATTGGAAAGGTACTGAAGTTTCTTTGAAATGGTCGGATACATATCGTTCTCTGGATTACAGCGTATATGCTAATCTGGGTTATGTGAAAGATACCTGGAAGGTATTGGATGAGGCTGAAGGGCTGGAAGCATGGAGAAGTGCGATCGGTCATCCGAACACTCGTCTGCAGGGATATCTTTGTGAGGGTATTATCCGTACACAGGAACAACTGGATGCTCTTCCTGAAGGCTTTACGCAGTTTGGACGTAAGCCGATCCTGGGAACGCTTCTGTACAAGGATATTCGCGGTTCCAACTATTCGGAAGGTGCCGACGGAAAGATCGACAGTAACGATAATACGTATCTCTCCGATAAGGGAACTCCCCGTATCAACTATGGTTTCGGTTTCAATCTGTCATGGAAAGGTATCACGTTGGATGCTCACTTCCAGGGAGTAGGAGCTTACGACCGTATGTTGAAGACCAAGAATGGCGACGGTGTATTCCAGGTAGGTGACAAACCATACTTCGAGTTGTGGACCGGTGATGTCTGGAGACCGGACAATGTAGATGCGAAATATCCGCGTGTAAGTGGTGAATGGCAGGAAGAATACGGTGCAGCCGGTTCTACTTACTGGATGAGGAACGGAGCTTATATGCGTTTGAAGAATCTGAATATCGGCTATACATTGCCTCGTACATGGTTCTCGAAACTAGGAGTGAATAATGTTCAGGTGTTTGTTAATGCAACCAACTTATTCTGTATCTCAGGCATGGACGAAATGGATCCGGAACAGGATACGTTGGATTCTTATCCTCTGATGAGAACATTTACAGGTGGTTTAAGTATTAATTTCTAATAGATTATTTAGTAATATGAAAAAGATATATGCAGTAATAGCCGCAAGCCTTTTAGCTTTTTCCGGTTGTAATGTGCTGGATACGAAAGATTTGAGTAATTATGGTCCGGATGTATGGAATGATTCGAAGCTGACATCGGCGTTCCTGACCGACATATATGGGAATGTTTTGAATTTAACCTGGCCCCGTGACGGTTCAAATTCGGATGAATGTCTGGGCATTATGGGAAAAGATGCCGTACAACCGAATAATACGTCGTTTAAGTTCTGGCCTTATGCCAGTATCCGTAATATCAATACGTTGTTGAAGAATATAGATGAAGGGACGTTGCCTGAAGGTGAAAAGAATCTGATGAAGGGGCAGGCTTATTTTATGCGTGCGTTCCAGTATTTCAAGATGGTCCGTCTGCATGGAGGTGTTCCCATTGTCAAAGAACCTCAGTCGTTGGAAGATGATTTGAATGTGAAGCGAAATTCTACTGCCGAATGTTTTGAATTTATCCTTTCCGATCTGGATGAGGCAGCTAAACTTCTTCCTGTCAAGAATTCCGGAGATAATTACGGACGTATCGACCAGTGTATCGTTGCTGCGTTTAAAAGCCGTGTCTTGTTATATAAGGCAAGTCCGCAGTTTAACCCGTCGAGCCCTTACAATAACAGTTATTGGAAAGATGCTTATAACGCAGCGAAATCGGCAAAAGAGTTGCTGGATCAGAATGGTTACGGACTGATCGATAACTATACGGATGTCTTTGAAACGAAAAAACATTCGGAGGCGATCCTGCCGATCATATATTCTAATCCAACCAAAGTGAACGGACGTGCGGAAGATGCAGTCCGTCCGTTGTCGGAATCGAAGAATGCGACCGGTGGCGACCAACCGACCTGGGGATTGGTTGAATCGTTCCCGATGAAAGATGGTAAGAAAGTCGGTGAGTCTGATAAATATTCTTATAATGTACAGGAATTCTGGAAAAACAGAGATCCGCGTTTCGATGCCGTCATTGTTTATAACGGAGATATTTATGAATTGAGCGGTAAAGCCGGACGTCGTCAATATACGACTCCCAACATCGCTAATTCGCTGGATGCTTTCGGATATAATATACAAGGCGAACATCATAACCGTACCGGTTTATATTGTAAGAAAGGGATCATGGAAGAACTTCCGGTTGCACAGGTTACTCTGAATGATGTAGACTGGCTCGAGATCCGTTATCCGGAAATTATGTTTAACTTAGCGGAAACTGCCAATGAGAACGGAAGTACGGCTGAAGGCTATGAAACGCTGGTGGCTATCCGTAAACGGGCAGGTATCGAACCGGGAGCAAACAATCTGTATGGGTTGAAAGCCGGAATGTCACGGGAGGAAATGCGCTTGGCTTTACTGGATGAGAAACGTATCGAGTTCTGCTTCGAAGGCCAGCGTTTCTGGGATTTACGCCGTCACCGTATGCTGCATACTTATTTGAACGGACAGCATAAGTACGGGATCCTGGCTAACCTGAAAGCCGGTATCGATATGACTGACGCAATGAACCGGGCAGCTAGCTACACCTTGATGCCGGAGGAATTCGATTATCAAGTGATCGACCTGATCTTCCAGAATCCTACGAGTGAAGATGCCATGTATATGCCTGAGTCTTACTATTTCTTCCCGATCAGCAAGGATGAAATAGAAAAGAATCCGAACCTCGATCAGAATAAAGACTGGGGAGGCAGTTTCGACCCTGTGTTATAATTAGATTGTAAAACATATAGAACGGATTCTGGTTTAGCTTACTGATAAGATGCCGGGATCCGTTTTTTTTAATACTAACCTATCGTATGAAAACACGTAATATATTTATAATAGGTCTGTTAGCCTGTTGTATGTTGTCTGCTTGCCGGAAGCAGATAATGAGTTTTGAAACGGATACATTCAAATTGGAGGTCGATGCCAATGGGAATATCTCTTCTTTATTGGATAAAACACACCGGACGGAATATTTACCGGACGGACAACTGTCACCTTTGCTGGCTATCCGTGTCGGCGGGGAATATGAAAATCCGGCAAGTGCATCCTGGGATGATAACCTGGGAATCCTGTCATTGACTTATCCGAAGAATGGGGCCACCTTACTGGTGACTACCAAACAGGAAAAGGGTTTTATTACTTTCGAGTTGCAGGAGGTCCGTTCTGATAAAGATATCGATCTGGTTGTCTGGGGACCGTATGCCACGACGATTACGCAAACGATCGGGGAGTGCGTCGGTGTGGTGCGTGATAGTCTTTTTGCAATAGGAATACAAGCACTGAACCCTAAAACAATCGGCGGTTATCCTTCGACGGAAGATGATATAGATCCGGCATTCGATATTTTTGCAACGACATCACTGGTCGATGTTGCCGATTCGATGAAGGTATTATATCGCGGACAGACTGCCAAACATACGGAGTTCGGCAGTATTTTACAGGCTTACTGCCGTAACCGGGATCATGAACGGGTCGTTCCGATGTGGGGACATACGCATTATACGGCTCCGGCCTATGAAGATGGTGGTATTATCGGCAGTAAAATCGCGTTGTTCGGTTGTCCGGCGGATAAGGTGCTCGATCATATCGAAGAGATAGAATTAACGGAAAGCCTGCCGCATCCTGAACTGAACGGTGTCTGGATGAAACGTGCGCCTGAAGCGGCACAGGCCTATATTATCTATCCGTTCAATGAGAATAATATAGAAGAGGCGATTGCCTTTACGAAACGTACCGGATTGAAATATCTGTATCATGGAGGTCCTTTCCTGACATGGGGGATTTTTAAACTCAACCCGTCGGAGTTCCCTACAGGACTGGACGGATTGAAAGACTGCGTGAATAAGGCTGCACAATCCGGAATTAAACTGGGATTTCATACTCTTTCCAATTTTATTACGACCAACGATGCCTATGTAACGCCTGTCCCGGATAAGCGTCTGGCAAAGGTCGGAAGTTCGATACTGGTATCCGATCTCAGTTCGGATCAGCATACTGTCGAAATAGCCGATCCTTTGTTTTTCAACCAAATGGAAAATAACAGCCTGCATGGCGTAATGATCGGTGATGAACTGATCCGTTATGAACGGGTAAGCGAAGCGGCTCCGTGGAAATTACTTAATTGCCAGCGTGGGGCGTTGGGTACGAAAGCTGTAGCTCATTCAAAAGGAGATACGATCGGTAAGCTGATGGATCATGGTTACAAGGTCTTTCTGTCGGATACGGAACTGACGAAAGAGATCGCCCGTAATATAGCGGGTATCTTCAATTATACGGGTGTGCAGCAGATTTCCTTTGACGGGTTGGAAGGAGCCTGGTCTACCGGTCTGGGACAGTATGGATTGTCGCTGATGATGAAAGAGTGGTATGAAAATCTGTTGCCCGAATACCGTAACTGCATTAACGATGCCAGCATGACCACCCATTATAACTGGCATACTTTTACCCGGATGAATTGGGGTGAGCCCTGGTATACCGGATTCCGTGAGAGCCAGATGAACTACCGCCTGATGAACCAGGATTTTTATCGTCGTAACCTGATCCCTTGCATGTTGGGATGGTTTAAATTCGATGCGAATACCAGTATTGAGGATATTGAATGGCTACTGGCTCGTTCGGCTGCCTTTGATGCCGGTTATACATTGGTCACCAATAAAGAAAATGTAGCGAACAACGGGGAGTCGGATGCGATCATCAAAGCTATCCGCGAATGGGAAAACGCCCGTTTATGCGGAGCTTTCCCGAAGGAACTGAAAAAGGAAATGGAACATGTTTCCAATGAATACACCTTGACGGAGATTTCTGCGACATCCTGGTTGTTATCTCCGCTTCAGGTTCAACGTTTCAAACATACTAACAAAATCCTTCAGCCCGGTGAGCCGGTCGTTTCCAAATGGGAGTTCGAGAATAAGAATGATCGCCAGCCGGTTCAGTTCATCTTAAAGGCGAATGACCGTATCTCGGATATCTCGCTGGAGATTGCCAATTATTCTACGGTCCGGTTGGATTGTGCACTGGAAGAAGGGCAGTACCTGAAGTATGCCGGAGGAGATTCTTTCTTTATTTACGATAAAAACTGGAATGAGGTGAGACGCATTTCCACGAAGGCTGATCAAATGAATGTACCGAAAGGCAAGGTCTCACTGGTATTTTCTTGTACCTTTGCCCGGCTGGATAATATGGATAAGTACGTTTCGGCGGAGTTTAAAACAGTAGGAGAGAGCATTCGATTATCCGCTACAAGGCAAAAGAATAACTGACAATTATAGATATTAATCATTAGCATCATGAAATATACATTTAATTTATTATTAATTCTTCTTCTCTTTTTTACATCTTGCCGGAAAGACCCGCAGATACAGGCGGCTTATGATTTGATCGAACGTATTACTCCGGGATATGGCAAACAGTTTTGTCTGGAACTGATCGGGCCGGAGAACGGGAGCGATGTCTATGAAGTGGCCGGGGAGAACGGCAAAGTCGTGTTGCGCGGGAACAATACGGTATCCTTAGCAACAGCTTATAACCAGTACCTGAAATATCATTGCAACGCCCATGTCTCTTGGTTCGGCGATCAGTTGAACCTACCGGAAACACTGCCTGTTCCGGTTGAGACGACACACCGGATCATTAACGGTAAGTATCGTGTCTATTTTAATTATTGTACGTTGAGCTATACCGGTGCCTGGTGGGATTGGGAACGCTGGCAGCGTGAGATCGACTATATGGCTATGAACTCGATCAATACACCTTTATCGGTTGTCGGTCTGGAAGGCGTTTGGTATAATACTCTGCTTCGTTTCGGTTTTACGGATGAGGAAGCACGTTCTTATCTGGTCGATCCTGCCCATTTTGCCTGGCAGTGGATGCCTAATATCGAGAGCTTCGGCGGGCCGCTGCCGAAATCATGGATCGATTCGCATATCGCATTGGGTAAACAAGTGGTAAACCGTCAGTTGGAGTTGGGAATGACACCGATACAGCAAGGTTTTTCCGGTGCTGTACCTCGTAAGATGATGGAAAAGTTTCCGGAGGCCAAGATACAGAAGCAACCGGATTGGTACGGATTTGAAGGTATCTGCCAGTTAGATCCGCTCGACCCGTTGTTTACGGATCTGGGAAAAGCCTTTCTGGAAGAGGAACAGAAATTATACGGGACCTACGGACTTTATGCAGCCGATCCTTTCCATGAAAGCAAACCGCCTGTGGATACGCCTGAATATCTGAATGCAGTAGGTTCTTCTATCCACAAATTGATGAAGACGTTCGACCCGGATGCAATGTGGGTGATGCAAGCCTGGAGCTTCCGGAAAGATATTGCATCCGTCGTACCGAAACATGACCTGCTCGTATTGAGTCTGAACGGTGCGTTAGGGGGAGAAGATCATTTCTGCAACCATGATTTTGTGGTAGGTAATCTGCATAACTTCGGCGGACGTGTCAATCTTCACGGAGATTTGCCGCTGGTATCGTCCAATCAGTTTATGAAAGCGAAACAGGAAACGCCGAATGTGGTAGGCTCCGGTTTGTTTATGGAGTCGATCGGACAGAATCCCGTATTCTATGAGTTAGCATTTGAGATGCCTGTTCACCAGGACTCGGTGAAGCTGAAAGAGTGGTTGGATAAATATGTGGAACGTCGTTACAGCGCACCTTCTGAAGCTGCCGGTAAGGCCTGGGAGTTATTGCTTGCCGGTCCTTATCGTGCGGGGACGAACGGGGTGGAGTCCAGTTCGATCATCTGTGCCCGTCCTGCTGTGGATGTAAAGAAGTCGGGACCGAATGCCGGTTTCAATATCCCTTACGACCCTCAATCGTTGATAGAAGCCGAAGCCTGTTTGTTGCAGGATGCAGAACAATTGAAAGGTTCCAAGCCTTATCGTTTCGATATTGTCGATGTGCAGCGTCAGATCATGTCTAACCTGGGACAGGAAATACATAAAAAAGCGGCGGAAGCATTCAAAAAAAAGGATAAAGAGGCGTTTGCCCTGCACTCCGGACGTTTCCTTGAATTATTAAAAGATGTAGATATCTTGCTTCGTACCCGTACAGAGTTTAACTTTGACCAGTGGTTGACGGATGCCCGTGCCTGGGGTACGACCGACGAAGAACGTAATTTGTTTGAAAAGAATGCCTCTTCGCTGGTGACTATCTGGGGCGGACAGGTCGATGTTCGTCAGTTCGATTATTCATGGCGCGAATGGACCGGTTTGATCGAGGGGTATTATCTGCAACGCTGGAAACAGTTCTATGATATGTTGCAGGGACATCTCGATAACGGAACGGCTTACAGGGAGGAAGATGCAAAGATGGATTTAGGCCGCCAGGCTTTCCGTGCGAATGAATTTTATGATTCATTGGCTGACTGGGAGTTGGCTTTCGTCGATCGTCCGGGTAAGGCCCGTACTCCGGTAACGGAAGGAGATGAAGTGACCGTTGCCCGCCGAATGCTGGACAAATACAAACAATTATCAAAAGAATACTACAATGTTGAGAAAACAAATTAAGTACCTGATGGTGTATTCGCTTCTGACCCTGCCTTGTGTGATGCAGGCGCAGGATGATGTAACGAATGCCTTCGATGACTTGAAACGACAGGGAACGGTGAACGAGCAGGACTCGGAAATGCGCCGTGTGGCTTCGTCGGATGCGGTGAAGAAGTTGATACAGGAAAACCCGGAAGCCGGTTATTTCTGTTTTACGGAAGACCGGGAACACGATATCCGTATGACGGATGCGATACCTGTGCGTTGGGTGGAACGGTCGGCCGATTCGCGTACAAAGTTTCAGGGCGATTGTCTACCGGGTGAGTTCTATACCTGGCAGGTGGGAGTCTTTGCTCCGTATGAAACTGTATCGGACCTGTCTGTCACCTTCTCCGACTGGAAGAATGAAAAAGGGAACAAGATCCCGGCGGCTGCTTTCCGTTGCTTTAATCTGGGAGGAACCGATACGAACGGTAAATCTTTTAAGAAGACAGTGAATGTTCCTAAAGGAAATGTACAGGCATTATGGATCGGCTCTGATGTGCCCGTAACGGCTGACGGTGTTTATAAAGGAAAAGTGACGATCAAAGCAGCTGATGCAAAACCTGTAGAGATTACCTGCGAATTGACCGTACAAGGTTCTCCCATTGCGAACCACGGAGATAACGAAGGGTGGCGTAAAACCCGTCTGCGCTGGCTGGATTCTTCCATCGGTAATGCGGATGAACCGACGGCTCCGTATATTCCCGTTCAATTACAGAAACAAACGATCTCCTGGCTGGGAGGGACAATGGAACTATCGAAAGAGGGGTTGCCTCAATCCCTTTCTACCCGCTATGATCGGAGCAACCAGTTGAACGATCAGAGCAATAACCCTGTCCTGGCAGGTGAAATGCGGTTCGTGATCGAAACTGAGAATGGCGAAGAAGTATTGAAGGGCGGTTCGCTGCGGATCACCGGACAGAATAAGGCGTCGGTAAACTGGACGGCTACCCGGAAGAGCCGTCATTTTGAAGTGCAGTGTTCAGGTACCTTCGGTTTCGACGGTCTGGTCGATTACCGGATACAGGTGAAGTCACTGGGAGACGTGAAGGTGAAGGATATCCGTCTGGAAGTACCTTATACTGCGTATGCCGCCAAGTATATGATGGGATTGGGCCATAAAGGCGGTTTGCGCCCCGACTCTCTGATCAGCTGGCAATGGAATGTAGAGAAACATCAGGATAAGATCTGGATGGGAAATATAAACGCCGGTCTGAACTTCTGCTTCAAAGATGAAAACTATGTGCGTCCGCTGGTGAATATCTATTATGGTTTAGGTAAGTTGAACCTGCCTGCTTCGTGGGGAAATGCCAATAAGGGCGGTATCGACATTCAGCCCGATAAAGACGGCACGGTCCTGATGACAGCCTACAGCGGTGAACGTTCGATGCAGAAAGGCGATGTCCTTCATTATAATTTCAATATGCTGGTTACTCCGGTGAAACCGCTTAACTTGCCGGAACTGGCGGAAAAACGTTTCTACCATTCCAACAGCGATGTAAGTGCCGATTATATCCCTGCCGCCCTGAAAGCGGGAGCCAATATGATCAATGTACATCATAAGAAAGATATTTACCCGTTCATTAACTATCCGTATTATGATGAAGCCGTTCCGGATCTGAAGCGCTTTATCTCGGATGCACACAGCAAGGATTTGGATGTCCGGCTTTATTATACGACCCGTGAGTTGACGGTGAAGATACCGGAGTTGTGGGCATTGCGCAGCCTGGGCAGTGAAGTGATTCATGACGGTCCCGGAAAGGATGCCCGTACACTGATCCATCGCAACGGTCCTCACGAATGGTTGAACAAGAACCTGACAACTCATTTCATCCCCGCCTGGTATAACGCTTTCAAAGAAGGTAAATATGCCGGCGATATGGATATCTCGGTTATCACCACCCCCGATTCCCGTTGGAACAATTACTACCTGGAAGGGCTGGACTGGATGATTAAAAACCTGGGCCTGGATGGTGTCTATATCGACGACAGTGCTTTGGATCATCAGACCTTGCAACGTGCCCGCCGTGTGATGGATGCCGACGGTAAACGCCGCCTGATCGATATCCACTCCTGGAACCATATGAATCAGTGGGCCGGCTATGCAAACTCGCTGCATCTTTATCTGGAGTTACTGCCTTACGTAGATCGTACCTGGATCGGTGAAGGTTTCCCTGCAAACAATACGCTGGATTTCTGGCTGGTGGAAATGTCCGGTATTCCTTTCGGATTGATGAGTGAAACGTTGGATGCCCGGAATGTGTTCCGTGGAATGGTCTACGGTATGCTTCCCCGCCTGCCGTGGAGTGGAAACCCTGTTCCGTTCTGGCATATTTGGGACGATTTCGGTATGAAGAATGCCGTGATGAGAGGCTATTGGGATGAACGTTGTCCGGTAAAAACAGATAATGCTAATATCCCGGCTACCGTTTATATCAACGGAGATAAAGCGCTTGTCGTACTGGCAAACTGGACCGATCTTCCTCAAACGGCAAAGATCACTTTGGATGAACAACTGCTTGGCTTCAAGCCGTCTTCCTATCTGTTGCCGGAGATCCGGAACACACAATGGGAAGGAAAACTGTCTTCCCTGAACCAATGCGAGATCATGGGACGTGGCGGTATGATCATTTTACTGGAAAAATAAAAGAACGGACCGAGTAGTTCCGTTTTGTATAAGTTAAAGGGCCGAATGATACCATTTCGGCCCTTCTTTTTTTCCGGAAGTGTAAAATCCGGTACTGCCTTTTCCCTATCTTTGCTTCTGAATAAGGGAAAGGAAATACCATGGATAACAAGACAACAGAACAGTCTCTCTGGGGACTTTTGGAAGGGATAACGGATAATCTGAAGTACAAACGACTGGCGGATGTCTTCCGCTTTGTCTCTTTCCAGCCATTTGAAACATTCGGACCACACCAGCATCTGCGTATCGAGATCAACTATGTAAAGAAAGGAAATTGCATTCTGCACCTGGAGAACGAAAGTATCAGTTTTAATGAGAACGAGATGATGATCATCTGCTCGAATGTGGAACACACCTTCGAGGCCGGTTCGGAAGGGACGACGCTGATGCAGTTGGAATTTCTGCCGGAGATCTTCTCCCGCTTCAATCCGCATGCCCAGGATGAGACAGGCGAATTGACGCCCGTCACTATCTTCTCGGAAGAGAACCGGCTGATCAAGATCGTGAATAATGTCCGGATCATGCGGGCCGTTCAGCGTATCGTGAACGAGATGAACCTGAAAAACAAATACTATCAATACCTGGTCGTGATGTACTATGCGGAACTGCTGATTCTGATCTACCGCTATATGGACGAATCCTACCTGCCGATTTGTACAAATGAATCGCTGAAAAAGGCAATTTCTTATATCCGCATGAACTATCAGACAGATATCTCCATCACCGACGTGGCCGGGCAGACCGGAATAGGGGAACGTTACCTGCGCAAACTCTTCGCCCAGCATCTCAATCTCTCTCCGCTGGATTATCTGAACCAGATACGGATCAATAAGGCGATCGAACTGTTGAGGAATACGGAAATGTCTATAAAAGAGATCTGTTTCATCTGCGGGTTCAAGTCGCCGCAATACTTTTCTAGGGTATTCAAACAGCAGATGGGGATCACTCCGAGGGAGGTTACCAAATAGTTTTCCGTTTTGTACACATTTTCCTCTTAAAAGGTCCTACCTGCATACGTTGCAGCTTTGTTTTAAGCCTTACTTTTTGTACACTCCGGCTAACTTTGTGATCAGTAACAGGAGTATATAAATACTGATAAACTATAGTAAAATGAAAGAATGGAATGATGATAAAGCGTTGTTCTCTTTGATAAAAGAGGAGCTTTATACCGCAGTGATCGGTGACATTATGGATAAGATGGGATATACCCGTCAGTTTCTTCCCCCGCAAATACGTCCGCTTCGTGACGATATGCTGGTTGTCGGACGGGCAATGACAGTGCTGGAAGCAGATGTGTTGGAACATGGAAAGGAATGCGGGGAGAATCCGTTATTGAAACGTTCTTTCGGATTGATGCTCGAAGCGCTGGACGATCTGAAAGAAGATGAAGTCTATGTCTGTTCCGGTTCGTCTCCCTGTTATGCCTTATGGGGTGAATTGATGAGTGCCCGGGCTATGCAGTGCAAGGCAGCCGGTGCCGTGGTGAATGGTTATTCACGCGATACGAAAGGGATTCTGGCACTCGACTTCCCTTGTTTCTCTTACGGCCCTTATGCACAGGACCAGGCTCCGAGAGGAAAGGTGATCGACTATCGCGTTCCGATTGAAATGGATGGGGTGCGTATCGACGACGGGGATATCCTGATAGGAGATATCGACGGTGTATGTGTCGTTCCCCGCGTTATTGAGGAAGAAGTCTTTACCCGTGCCCTTGAAAAAGCCCGTGGCGAACGGATGGTATTGAAGAAGATACAGGAAGGAATGAAAGCCCGCGATGCTTTCGACCAGTTTGGAATCATGTAATTAAATCGAAATAGACAATGAAGATCACAGATGTAAAGGTATGGTTGGTACAAGGTATCAAATACAACTGGACGCTACTTAAAATATATACGGACGAAGGATATACCGGTGTGGGCGAAGCGACCAACTGGCCGGGAAGCCCGATCGTCTTTGAAGCTGCCAAGCATGTAGGGCAGCGTATCATCGGCCTCGATCCGATGAAGACGGATTTTATCTGGACGAAGCTCTATCGCGATCTGAACTGGATCGGCCCGTACGGTGCCAGCCTTTGCGCCATCAGCGGTATCGATATGGCTTTGCTGGACCTGAAGGCAAAAGTGCTGGGCGTTCCCTGCTATGAGTTGCTGGGCGGCGCTTATCGCAAAAACGTTTTATTATATGCCAACTACTGGTTTACCGGTGGCGGACATAATGCCAAAGACTATACGGAACAGGCGTTGAAAGTAAAGGAGGCTGGTTTTACCGGACTGAAGTTTGACCCGTTCGCACATACGAACTATTTCTATGGGGAAGACCTGGCTTCCAATCTGACCCTGACGGCAGAACAACAAGACTTGGCTTTCGACGTATCGAAGGCGGTACGTGATGCGGTAGGACCGGAGTTCGATATTATGATCGAGACACATGCCATGCTGAATTACCGGGTGGCGGTGAAGATGGCCGAACGTCTGGCGAAGCTGGATATAACCTGGTATGAGGAGCCTGCCGGACCGGAAAGTTCGCAGACCTTACGTGCTATGCGTGAACGTATCCCTTCCGATGTCGCTATCTGCGTAGGCGAACGCCATTATACCCGCTTCGGTATCCGTTCTTTGTTGGAGAAACATGTATGTGATGTCATCATGCCGGATATCACCCGTTGCGGCGGACCGTCTGAAATGAAGCGGATGGCGACGATGGCGGAAGCCTACAACGTCCTGATCGCTCCCCATAACCCGAACGGGCCTTTATCAACGCTTGCTTCTTCGCATGTGTGTGCTGCGATCCCGAATTTCTTCCGTCAGGAATTTATGTTCAATGATGTTCCCTGGAGGGATACGGTGATCGACCATCCGATAGCGGAAATGGTGTACGACGGCCATCTGCATCTGTCCGACCGTCCGGGACTGGGCGTAGACCTGGTGGAGGAAGAGATGGAAAAACATCCGGGTATTACGACGAACGCGCCTGATAACTTCTATATCTGATTGGTATGAGCTTTACGATAGACTATAAAGATAAAGTGGTACTTGTTACCGGTGTATCTTCCGGTATCGGTCTGGGTACTGCCCGGGAGTTTGCCCGGGCGGGTGCTCATGTCGCCGGATGTGCACGAAAAGCGGCGGATGATCCGTCGGCAGCCGCATTCCGGGAGGCTGTCGAGTCACAGGGAGTCCGGTCGCTGTATGTGCAGACCGACGTCACTTGTCCCGAACAACTGGGGCAGCTGGTGGAGGAAACGATCCGTACTTTCGGGCGGTTGGATATTCTGGTCTCCAGTGCGGGAATGAATGTATTCGAGGGTGCAGCCGGGTGTACGGAAGAACGCTGGCAGTATAACCTGGATCTGAACCTGGCATCCCACTGGCGGTTGTCGAAGCTATGCAAACCCTATCTGGAACAGAGTGGGGAAGGCGTTATCCTGTTGATGACTTCCAACCATGCGTTCGGAACGATTCCCGGATGCTTTCCGTATAGCGTGACGAAAACGGCGATCACCGGCCTGGTCCGTAACCTGGCGATCGAGTGGGGGCCTGCTATCCGTACGGTCGGTGTCGCTCCGGGCTTCATCGATACGGCGGGCAACGATACCTGGTTCGACTCTTTTCCGGATGCCCGGGAAGAGCGTTTACGTACGATCAACCTGCATCCGGTCAAACGGATCGGGACAGTAGAGGAGGTGGGTGACCTCTGTGTCTATCTTGCATCGCCTATGGCGCGTTTCATTAGTGGGACAACGATCCTGATGGACGGTGGCCGGTCGGCTCTGATGCAAGATGAATAGGGTTTTGCCACTACGATGGCAGAACCCTGCCATACCTTTGGCAGAGCTCTGCCATCGTAGTGGCAGTATTCTGCCAAAGGCATGGCAAAAGAATTAGATAACGAATATGAATACCATGAACACAATAGATCTGATTGTTTTTATTGCTTACTGTGCCCTGATCCTCTTCGTAGGATTGTTTGTCTCACGAAAGAAGAAAGGCGAAGAACGGGATGCCGGCGATTATTTCCTTGCCGGACGCGGACTTGCTTGGTGGGCGATCGGTGCTTCGATCATTGCGTCGAACATCTCTGCCGAACAGTTTGTCGGTATGTCCGGCTCCGGGTATGCGATCGGGCTGGCAATGGCTACTTATGAATGGATCGCCGCATTGGGATTGATTATCGTAGCCAAATACTTTATTCCGATATTTCTGGAAAAGAAGATATTCACGATGCCGCAGTTCCTGGAAGAGCGGTTCGATAAGCGGGTGAAGACGGTCATGGCTGTCTTCTGGCTGGCGGTTTTTATCTTTATCAACCTGACTTCCATACTGTATCTCGGAGCACTGACGATCGAGAAGGTCATGGGTATTCCTCTGTTTTGGGGGGTAGTCGGGCTGGCCGCCTTTGCCGGTATCTACTCTATCTACGGAGGATTGAAAGCGGTTGCTTTGACTGATGTCATTCAGGTGATCTTCCTTATTGGAGGCGGACTGATAACGACTTATATTGCCTTGGACTTGCTGGGAGCTGGTGAGGGAGTATGGCAGGGTGTCACGAACCTGTATGCACAGGCAGAAGATAAGTTTCATCTGATCCTCGATAAATCGCATCCGAGCTACAAAGACTTGCCCGGTATCTCTGTTATTCTCGGTGGACTGTGGGTGGCAAACCTGTATTACTGGGGATGCAACCAATATATTATTCAACGGGCTTTGGCTGCCAAGTCGGTGGGAGAGGCGCAGAACGGTATGTTGTTTGCCGGGTTTATCAAACTGTTGGTTCCGTTGCTGGTCGTGATACCGGGGATTGCTGCGTTTGCTTTGAATGCTCCGTTGGAAAAGTCGGACGAGGCTTATCCCTGGCTACTCAGCAACCTGCTTCCGGTAGGAGTGAAAGGGATTGCTTTTGCGGCGTTGACGGCGGCGATTGTCAGTTCGCTGGCTTCGATGATGAACAGTATATCCACTATCTTTACAATGGATATTTATAAGTCCTTTTTCAGGAAGGAAGCCGGGCAGCATGAATTGGTAAAGACTGGAAGATGGGCGAGTTTTGGGTCGTTGCTGGTTGCCGTATTGATCGCACCGATGTTGTCGGGACTGGATCAGGCGTTCCAGTATATTCAGGAGTTCACCGGATTTATCAGTCCGGGTGCTTTGTCGATCTTCCTGGCTGGGTTCTTCTATAAACGGGCGACGGCAAACGGAGCATTAGCGGCTGCTTTCGGATCGTTTGTATTCTCTACGTTGATGAAGTTCCTCTGTCCCGGTTTACCGTGGATGGATCGTATGATGATCGTTTTCTTCCTCTGTTGCGGATTGATCATCCTACTGGGTAGCCGTAAGCCGATGGAAAATGCCTATACGACGCATCGGCCCGGATTATTCCATACGAGCCGCCTGTTCAATATCCTGTCGTTGGTCGTGATAGCTATATTGGTCGCATTCTATTGGTTCTGGTGGTGACATTAGAAATAACAACTATAAAACATGAAACATATATGAAAAAAACATTATTACTCTTGAGTAGTTGTTTCCTGCTCAGTCAGGGAATAGGTGCGGCAGAGTCATCGGAGACACTCTCTCCGGAGTCTTCTTTCCTGATCCCTTGTAAAATAGCGGGGGTAGATTCACCCTCTTTGCTATTGAATGGCGATTGGCAATTCCGTTTTTCTCCGAAAGGAAAATGGAATACCGTCCAGGTTCCCGGCGAACTGGCTATGCAAGGTTATGCCATCCAACACGATACTCCATACCTTTATCGTAAATCATTCACTCTTCCTGCGGATTATAAAGGCAAACGTACGATACTGCGTTTCGACGGTGTATATAGCCATGCTGTTCTTTCAATAAACGGAAAACAGGTCCGTGAGCATCATGGCGGCTTTACCCGTTGGGAAACGGACGTGACGGATTATGTTCGTCCGGGTGCGAAAAATGAGATACAACTGGAAGTAACCGACCGTATAGACGATATCTCTTATGCTTCCGGATACGCCCATCATCCGATAGGCGGTATCCTGCGTGATGTGACTGTTTTTGCTTTGCCGGAAACCTGTTTCTTTGATTTTGCAGCGGAGACACACCTCGATACGCTTTACCGCGATGCCGTGCTGAAAGTATCCTATACCGGTAGGACCACGGGAAATACAGAGGTTACCTATGCCTTGACCGATCCTTCCGGAAAGAATGTTCCGTTGTCTCAATCTGTTTTTGCACTGAAAGAGAATGATAATATCCATGAACTTCCGGTGTCTGCCCCTTTGAAATGGGATGCCGAGCATCCGAACCTTTATACCCTTACCGTAGCCCTTCGTGAAGGAGGAAAGGAGATCAGCCGCTTCATTAAGAAGGTCGGCTTTCGGGATGTAAAGATCGTAAAAGACCGTATGCTGGTTAACGGAAAGCCGGTCAAGTTACGCGGTGCTTGCCGCCACGATATCCATCCCACATTGGGACGCACCACGACTGCCGAACTCGATAGTCTCGATGCCCTCCGTTTCAAACAATCGAATATGAACTTTGTGCGTACTTCGCATTATCCGCCTTCTGAAAAGTTCCTTGAGTATTGCGACCGCTTCGGTATCTATGTAGAGTGTGAAACGGCTGTTTGTTTCGTCGATACCTATCGCCAGAAGAATTATGCGCCGGGCAAGACACAGGATAGTGCAGAATTTACACCTCGTTATTTGTCGCAATGCCGTGAAATGGTAAAGTCGTTCCGCTCGCATCCATCGATCCTTTTCTGGTCGATCGGTAATGAGAGTGTGTACGGAAAGAATTTTCAGGCTTGTTGGGATTGGGTGAAAGCGACGGATACGACTCGCCCTGTTATCTTCAGTTATCCCGGTTCGATAGGCGAGAAGAAGCCGATATATGATATTCTGAGCATGCATTATCAAGATGTGGATGGAAACCTGAACCAATGGGGACGCGCCACCCGTAACTTCCAGGGACATGGTATTCCGGCTCTTTTCGACGAATGGGCACATCCTGCTTGTTATACCTATAAAACATTACAGGATGATCCGAATATCCGTGAGTTCTGGGGAATCTCCCTCGATAAGATGTGGAGCGGTTTGTTCGATGCTCCCGGCGGTTTGGGTGGTGCCATCTGGGGATATATCGACGAGACATTTATGTTACCCGAGCCTAAGATGGGTACTTCTTTCTGGAAGGAGTTTGCCCGTACTGCCAAGCCGGAAGACTTTCAGGGAAACTGCGTAGGATATGGCGAATGGGGAATAGTAGATGTATGGCGTCGTGAGAAACCGGAGTTCTGGTCTACCAAGAAAGCCTATTCACCAGTACGCTTGTTAGCGGAGCAGGTCAGTGATTATACAACGGGTGAACGTCTGGTTCTTCCGGTATATAACCGTTTCGATCATACGAACCTGAATGAGATAAAAGTACATTACCAATATAACGGGATGGAAAAAGATATCCGGATGGCTTCCATCGAACCGCATCAGAAAGGTGTCCTGATCCTTCCCGCTGAAGACTGGAAAGAAGGCGGCGAACTGCTTGTCAGTTTCCTTACAGCGGAGGGAGATTTGATCGATGCCTCGCTTGTCACATTAGGGCAACCTAAAATCACACTGCCGCAACCGGATCGTAAAGGTTCGCTACTGGTCGAGGAAAGTGCTGACCGTATCGTGGTAAAAGGCGATCGTTTTGAAATCCCGTTCAGTAAAGAAACCGGCCTGATCTGTCATGCAACGGCCGACGGACAGGTCTTTATAGAAAAAGGTCCTTTCCTGAATCTGGATATCAACCTGAACCATCTGACGGGAGCCGAAGTGCGTAAGAGTGCAACCAAGTTCCTTACATCGGATGCCGACTGGCAGAAGCAGAGCATCACTTATACAAAACAAGGCGATAATGTCCTGGTTATCCTGAACGGTCGTTATAATGATGTGGATACGGATATCCGTCTATTGATCTCTCCCGAAGGACGTATGGAGATCAATTACCTGACGAACGGACAACCGAATGGTTTCCTGCGTGAAACAGGTCTTTCTTTTTATCTTCCTGAAACGATGGACCGGCTGAAATGGAAACGCCGGGGACATTGGAGCTATTATCCTTCCGGTGCTTTTGCAGGCAATGAAGGAGAAACCTCTCTCTATAATCCGAACAAAGTGCCTTACGGTTTCCGTCCGGAGCAACCCTGGCAGAGTGATACGCACAATTATTATTATTGGGCAGATGCCGGAGCGAATTGCGATCGCCCGCTTACTCAGATGGCAAAAGGAATGAAAGAAAATATCTATTTCTATATTTTGAATGCCGGTAATACAGGAAAAGGCTTATCGGTTCTTTCACCGGATGCCACTGTTGCCTGCCGTTCAAGTAAGCGCGCAGATGGTCAGTTGATCCTGTACGTCAACAATCGTTGGGATTATCCGGAAATTGCCTGGGGAAATTATTGTAAGACATTGGAGGCTAACCCTTGTTATGGGAAGGTGGAGATTGTCTTCTAAATATTACAAAAGCCTATAAATGAAGATGTGTCAAAATAAATAAACCGTCTGCGTTATCTGCGTCCGGTAAATATCAATTCTGGCACATCTTCATTTATATTATGGTCTCATTATTGTTATTAAATCAACCGGCATATCTTCTCCAGATAAACAGCATCTGTCTCATCGAAACTATTCAACTCATCGCTGTCGATATCGAGTACAGCTACCACTTTCCCGTCACGAATAACCGGAACTACAATTTCAGATTTCGAATCGGAGTTACAGGCAATATGTCCGGGGAATAGATCTACGTCAGGAACAATTTGAGTGGCTGCTTCTTTCCATGCCGTACCGCAAACGCCTTTGCCATACCGGATACGTGTGCAAGCTATCGGTCCCTGAAAAGGAGCGAGCACCAGCATATCGTCTTTGACGATATAGAAACCGACCCAAAAGAAATTGAATGTCTGTTTCAGCGCTGCTGCTACATTTGCCATATTGGCGATTGTGTCGTTTTCACCAGCCAGTAATGACTCTATCTGGGGGAATAGTGTTTGATACTGCTGCTCTTTATTTCCAACGCTTATGATTAAGTTCTCTGCCATCTTTTAAACTATTATAGTAGAACAAAGGTAAAAATTAATCGGAAATATCCGTACCTTTGCATATCAATTGGTTTTTATGGCAAAAGAAAACTCTCCTCTGGTATTAGGTACCGAACGTATTGGAAAACTGCTTACGCAATACGCTATTCCGGCGATTATCGCCATGACGGCATCTTCGCTTTATAATATGGCAGACAGTATTTTTATCGGACATGGGGTTGGGCCGCTGGCTATCTCCGGTCTGGCTCTGACCTTTCCGCTTATGAACCTGGCGGCAGCTTTCGGTTCGTTGGTCGGGGTAGGGGCTTCTACGCTTGTGTCTGTTAAATTAGGGCAGAAAGATTACGAAGGTGCAAACCGGGTTCTCGGCAATGTATTAGTGCTGAATGTTCTTCTCGGCGTCGCTTTTACCTTTGTCTTTTTATTCCTTCTCGATCCGATCCTTTATTTCTTTGGGGCTAGTGAGAATACGATATCGTATGCACGCGATTATATGCAGATTATTCTCTATGGAAATGTGGTCACACACATGTATTTGGGATTGAATGCTGTATTGCGTTCATCCGGTTTCCCGAAACTGGCCATGTATGCGACACTGGCTTCGGTCGTGATAAACTGTATATTGAATCCGATCTTTATCTTTGGATTCGGCTGGGGAATCAAAGGTTCCGCATGGGCTACTGTAATTTCTCAGGTGATTTCACTGACCGGGCAGATGATCCATTTTTCCAGACTGTCGCAATTGCTTCATTTTAAGAAAGGTATTTATAAATTGAAGAAGGAGATAGTAAAAGGTATCCTGTATATCGGTATGTCTCCTTTCCTGATGAATCTCTGTTCTTGTCTGATCGTTATCCTGATCAACCGTGGATTGAAGGAGTATGGCGGAGATATGGCTATCGGGGCCTATGGTATTGTAAACCGTATCATCTTCCTGTTTGTAATGATCATTATGGGCTTCAACCAGGGTATGCAGCCGATTGCCGGATATAATTTCGGCGCCCGTTTATATCCTCGTGTGACGGAAGTGACCAAGCTAACGATGAAGTGGGCGATAGGCGTTGCAACGACGGGTTTCCTGTTATGCCAGTTGTTCCCGACCCTGATCGTGAATATGTTTACAACCGACGATGAATTGGTGAAAGCTGCCGTGTTCGGTCTTCATATCGTATTTGCCGTCTTCCCGATCGTGGGGTTCCAGATGGTGGCAACCAACTTCTTCCTTTCGATCGGTATGTCAAAGAAAGCGATCTTTTTGTCGCTTACCCGTCAGTTATTGTTCCTGATCCCTTGTTTGATCATCCTTCCCCGTTTCTTCGGAACGTTAGGTGTCTGGATCAGTATGCCGGTAGCCGACACGATCGCAACGGTCGTAACAGCAATTGTACTGGTAAATCAATTCAAGAAGTTTAAACATGTACCAAACTAAAAAAATATTGTATATTTATCGCAGGATAATCAAATCTGGTAATTTATGGATAACAAGATCATATTGACCATTGGCCGTCAATTTGGCAGCGGTGGACGAGAAGTAGGGCAGAAGTTGGCGAAAGCGCTGGGCATCGCTTATTATGATAAGGAATTGATGGCGATAGCAGCGAAAGAGAGCGGCTTGAGTGAGGAGTTTTTTGAGAAAGCGGACGAACGGGCTTCCAGCGGACTGTCATATGCATTTACTATGGGATATTCCTATATGGGAATGTTTACACCTTACAACGACATTTTGTCGAACGACGGATTATTCAAGTTTCAGAGTGACGCTATCCGCAAGTTGGCGGCTGAGCAGTCGTGTGTCTTGGTAGGACGTTGTGCAGACTATATCCTGCGTGACGATCCCGACTGCCTGAGTTTCTTTATTCATACCACTCCCGAACATCGTATCCAGCGTATTATAGAAAGACAAGATGTAACTGTCGAGCAGGCAAAAGAATTGATGATGAAAACCGATAAATCGCGTGCCGCTTACTATAATTATTACACCAATAAAGAGTGGGGAGTTGCTTCTTCTTATAATTTCTCTATCGATGTATCTGTATTGGGTGTAGACGAAACAGTAGGGTTTATCAAAGACTTTGTTGAACGGAAAATGAATAAGCGGCCGCCACATTTCGGATAATTTATTATCTTTGCTGCGACTTATCATAGGGGTGCCTTAATATACAGGCTGAGATTATACCCATAGAACCTGCCCGGGTAATGCCGTGAAGGGAGAATCGGTAGAATTGCTAAATAAAGGAGAGCTTTACCTCTATGTGCTCTCTGATGTTTAAACACTAATTATTTAATGTAATGGAACAGATCGTTTCAACAGGAATTATTGACTCTTATTTTGCAAAACTGAAGAGCAACTTATCAATTGATGTGGCTATCGTAGGTGGTGGCCCTTCCGGTATCGTAGCAGCTTATTATCTGGCTAAAGCCGGTAAGAAAGTGGCTCTTTTCGACCGTAAACTGGCTCCCGGCGGAGGTATGTGGGGCGGTGCTATGATGTTTAATGATATTGTCGTACAGGAAGAAGCTATGCCGATCGTAAAGGAGCTGGGTGTTTCTTATCATGATGCAGGCAACGGTACTTATATAATGGATTCGGTTCATACTACTTCTGCATTGATCTATCAGGCAACAAAAGCCGGTGCTACTATCTTTAACTGTTATTCGGTGGAAGACGTAGTATTCCATAACGATGCCGTAGCCGGTGTTGTAGTGAACTGGGCTCCGGTAATCCGCGAAGGTATGCATGTGGACCCGCTGACTATTATGGCTAAAGCTGTATTGGAAGGTACAGGACATGACTGCGAAGTAGCCCGTACAGTTGCCCGCAAGAACGATATCCGACTGAATACTCCGACAGGAGGTGTGATCGGTGAACGTTCATTGAATGTGGAACTGGGTGAACAGACTACCGTTGAAAACACAAAAGAGATCTATCCGGGATTATTTGTTTCCGGTATGGCTGCCAACGGAGTTAGCGGAAGTTTCCGTATGGGGCCGATCTTCGGCGGTATGCTGATGAGCGGAAAGAAAGCCGCAGAACTTATCTGTGAAAAGCTGAATAAGTAAGATCAGATAATGATATCATATGAAAAGGACGGAAATCTATAGAAGATAACCGTCCTTTTTCAATTATAGTAACATAAAAACTCATGCCTTTTTACATATTCTCTACAATCTCCCGTTGTTTCTTGAAGAACTGTATCCGTTGCATTTCGCCGCTTTCGGATATCATCGTGGAGAATTTACGTAAGGACTGAATCCATTCCTTCATATTTTTGCACATCTCTTTATCCCTCGAAGTGATCGAGTTGATTGAAAAAATCCGGATCAGGCTTAATTGCAGGCTCGATGTTTCCACATAGCTGTATGTAGCTTCAAAATTGATGTTAGATATATATATATGTATATCTTTACCTGTATCAAATTTGCCTTTGGAAGCAATAGTTTCCAAATCGTCTAATAGCTTGAGGAGTTCTTCTTGTAATTTAGTGACTTCTTCTTCTGTAATTAAATGAATACTGGCGAAATATTTTATATCGTTCACCAGATAGTTAAACATCATGCTATCCCATATATAATGTGTTGTTTGTATATATGAACTAGCTTCGACAAATGCCTTTTGGGCACGCTTAAGATCATCGGATATATTCAGTTCTGAAAAGTTCTTTACACAATTTACCTTTTCATTCTGGTACATCCATTTGAATAGCCGGAACCTGGACAAATTATCGTATTTCAGGTAATAAGTCTGGGGGATCATATTTGAAGCCGTACTAAGTTCCGAGGTCGGATCATCCCGTAAGGATTCAAATAATTCAACGTAGTGGTCAAGAATCGCGTAATACGTTTTGATAGGATCTGAATAATGTAAAAGATTCAGGTCGAACATTGCGTTATTGGTATAGCTTATACCCACGATCTGATCCAGGGAAACTCCCAATTTCTTTGAAATTATAGAAGCTTCATTGAGGGTGAAAGGGACTTCGCCGCGTAATCTTCTGTATACGGCTTCTTTTCCTATATAAAGAATATCCATCAGGGTGTTCGCTAAGTTGACCCCATCCGGAATTTTATCTTTCATTACCTCGATCAGATTTGTATTTAATACATCTGTATTCATTCCAATTCTCCCTTTTAAATAATATATATGTTCAATTATTAAACAATAAACAATGCGTATTGTTTCGGAAAACGCAACAATAGACGTTAAAGTGTCTCCATGTTACTTATTTTCGAAAAAGACGAGTCGGTAAATACTTGAATGAGAAATAGACGCATCTCAAAATACCTTATTTGCGAAATAGAACTCCCGTATTTGCTTCGTAAATTCGCATATCTCAATTAAGAGAGACGGCAATGATGGTTTGAACGAATAGTTATTGCAGTTTAATATTAATACTAAGTGATGTTAATTGAAATAGCATTAGAATGGATGAACTTTATTTTATTTTAGTCTTAGATTTTTTGTTTATAAATTATTGACCTAACCAAACATTTGCTTGTATAATCAGAATGAGTAGACCACTAATGCTAATACCATGAACAACTGTCCGGCTGGGAGGTGACTCTCGGCCGGTCTTTTTTTTCTATATATCTGCTGTTTGCCTTTGAGTTGCAAAATAAACTTTTTACTTTTGCAACATAAATCATGAGAGCGAAGAAATATATAATCCGTTACATAATGCTGGTGGCAAGTATCATCATGCTGCTTTCGGTTGTGGTGCCACATCATCATCACAGTAACGGTATGCCTTGTTTCAAATCGTTGACTGAACATAACCATAAAAGTTCGTCTTCCCACGATTGCGGATGCAACGGGCATAATCTGGCCCTTTTTATATCTCTTTTGTCACATGTGACAGATGGTGATGTAAGTCACTTACTTTTCCCTTTGCAAGTTTTATTTGATTATATTAACCCTCCTGTTCCGTTGTTGTACGGACAAACGTTCGATCGTGAACGAGCCTTTTATATTGAGTCTCTGCACGATACCTGGATCACGTGCTCCGGCGGACTGCGTGCCCCTCCTGTGTTATAATTGTTTCTGATAGGAGCGAACCTTATTCGCATTCCGGTGTTTTAAGCAAGACGCCGAACTATTTTATTTGCATTTATAACATATTATAATACAATGAGAAAGATATATTTATTGTGGGTTTTATGTACCTACATATTCGCAAGCTGTAGTGGCGGAGCTGCTAAGCCTGAAGAGCATAACCATGATCATGAAGCACATGAACATGAAGAAGGACACGATCACGAACATGAAGGTCATGATCACGAACACGAGGGAGACGAGCATGAAGGCCATGATCATGGGAACGAAGCTGCAGCAGGTGCACATTCCAACGAAATCATTTTTAAAGAAGAATTGGCGAAAGCTGTCGGGTTGCAGACAAAAGTGATGGAACCGGCTTCTTTTACGGATGTTATAAAAACCAGTGGAAGCGTATTGGCAGCACAGGGGGATGAAACAACGGTGGTTGCGACTGTTCCCGGTATTGTGACATTCGGTCGTTTATCATTTGTTGACGGTACTCCGGTAAAGAAAGGGCAGGCGATCCTGAGCCTGGCTTCCAGCTCCCTGTCGGAAGGGAATGTAGCTGCCCGTGCCAAATATGCATACGAAACAGCCAGGAAAGAATATGAGCGTATGCAGCAGTTGGTAGGAGATAAGATTGTTTCGGCTAAAGATTTTGAACAGGCACGTTTGAATTATGAAAACGCAAAGGCTGCTTATGATGCTGTTGCCGGTAAGCAGACAGAGAATGGCGTGTCGGTGGTATCTCCGATGAACGGATATTTGAAGAATCTTCAGGTAAAAGAAGGGGACTATGTGACAGTGGGGCAACCGCTGGCAACTATCTCTCAGAATAGCCGTCTGGTGCTTCGTGCCGAGGTTTCGGAAAAGTATTATCAATATCTTCCGGCTGTTCAGTCTGCTAATTTCCGTACTCCTTATGATGAGCAGGTATATAAGCTTTCCGAGCTTCACGGACGGCTGCTTTCGTATGGAAAAGCATCGGATGCCAATTCATTCTATATTCCTGTTACTTTTGAGTTTGACAATAAAGGGGCCGTTATTCCCGGTTCTTTCGTCGAGATTTATCTGCTTGCTACTCCGATGCAGGAGGTGTTGAGTGTCCCTGTTTCCTCCCTGATAGAAGAACAAGGAATTTATTCTGTATTTATCCGTCTCGATGAAGAAGGTTATAAAAAGCAGGAAGTAAAACTGGGAGCGAATAATGGTTCTGAAGTACAGATATTATCCGGCTTGAAACCGGGTGACGTGGTCGTAACACAAGGCGCTTATCAGATTAAACTCGCCTCTGCTTCTAATGCTATTCCGGCTCATACTCACAATCATTAATGGGAGGAGCAGAATATGTTGAATCAGATAATATATTACTCGCTGCATAACAGATTGGTAGTCCTGATCTGTGCATTGCTGCTGATGATAGCGGGAACTTATACAGCCTTTCATACGGATGTAGACGTGTTCCCCGACCTGAATGCTCCGACCGTGGTTATCATGACCGAAGCAAACGGGATGGCTCCTGAAGAAGTGGAACGTCTGGTTACTTTCCCGGTCGAAACGGCTGTAAACGGAGCGATGGATGTACGCCGTGTACGTTCTTCTTCTACCACCGGATTTTCGGTTGTATGGGTGGAGTTCGACTGGGGAACGGATATTTACCGTGCCCGTCAGATCGTTTCCGAGAAACTGGCGGTTGTAAGTGAAAGTCTTCCCGAGAATGTAGGGAAACCGACGTTGGGGCCGCAGTCTTCTATCCTGGGTGAAATGATGATCATCGGGCTGACGACAGACGAAACAAAAGCCTCAGGTGAAGGTACTCTCCCGACGACACAGATGGACCTGCGTACGATAGCCGACTGGACAATCCGCCCGCGTTTATTATCTACCGGAGGTGTGGCACAGGTAGCCGTAATTGGGGGAGATATCAAAGAATATCAGATCTTACTCGATCCTGCCCGCATGAAACATTATGGAGTAGGGTTGAATGAGGTGCTGACGGTTTGCCGTAACATGAACCGTAATGCAAATGGTGGTGTCTTGTACGAATACGACAATGAGTATATCATTCGTGGTGTCCTTTCTACTCCGAAAGCGGAAGAACTGGCAAAAGGTGTGATCAAGACTGTGGACGGTTTTCCTGTTCTGCTGGAGAATGTGGCTACGGTGAAAGTAGGAAGCAAAAGTCCTAAATTGGGTACGGCATCCGAACGGGGCAAACATGCTGTCCTTATCACGGTTACCAAGCAGCCGAATACCAGTACGATCGACCTGACAAATAAACTGGATGAAATTGTGGCTGACCTTCAAAAGAGCTTGCCTGCCGATGTAAATATATCTACCGATATTTTCCGTCAGAGCCGTTTCATCGACAGTTCTATTAATAATGTAAAGAATAGTTTGTTTGAAGGAAGTATCTTCGTTGTGATTGTGCTCTTCCTTTTCCTGATGAATATCCGCACAACGGTGATCTCATTGGTGGCGTTGCCTTTGTCATTGCTGGTCTCTATCCTGGTTTTGCATTATATGGGGCTGACCATTAATACGATGTCGCTGGGAGGTATGGCGATTGCTATCGGATCGTTGGTTGATGATGCCATTGTCGATGTCGAGAATGTATATAAGCGGATACGTGAAAACCGGATGTTGCCTCCCGACGACAGGCGTTCGATCCTGGATGTTGTATATGATGCTTCTCGTGAAGTGCGTATGCCGATCCTGAACTCGACGTTGATCATTGTGGTGAGTTTTGTGCCTTTGTTTTTCCTTCATGGGATGGAAGGGCGTATGCTGGTTCCGCTGGGAATTGCATTTATTGTCGCTTTGTTCGCTTCTACAGTTGTGGCACTTACTTTGACACCGGTTTTGTGTAGTTATTTGCTGAACCGTAAAGCAACCGATAAGAGAATAGATAAAGAATCGTGGGTTGCCAATAAGCTGAAAAAGGTGTATGGCGCAGCGTTGAAGGTGGCTTTGGCACATAAATCGATCGTGTTGGGTTGTACGGTAGGATTGTTTGTCGTATCGTTGGGAATATTTTTTACGTTGGGACGTAGTTTCCTTCCTCCTTTCAATGAAGGATCTTTCACTATCAATGTAAGTTCCTTACCTGGGATTTCATTGGATGAGTCTGATAAGATGGGACACCGTGCGGAAGAATTGTTGATGCAGGTTCCGGAGATCCAGACTGTGGCTCGTAAGACAGGACGTGCCGAACTGGATGAACATGCCCTGGGTGTAAACGTATCGGAAATAGAAGCTCCGTTCGTCTTGAAAGATCGCAGCAGGGAAACAGTTATGAACGATGTACGCAAGAAGCTGTCAACCATCAGCGGAGCCAATATCGAAATCGGCCAGCCTATTTCCCACCGTATCGATGCGATGCTTTCGGGAACGGAGGCCAATATTGCGATCAAACTGTTCGGAACCGATTTGAACCGTTTGTTTACGATCGGTAATGATATCAAAAACTCTATCCAGAGTATTCCGGGCCTGGTCGATTTGAAGGTGGAGCAGCAGATCGAACGTCCACAGCTGACCATTACTCCCAAACGGGAACTTATGGCTAAATATGGAATACCTCTGCCGGAGTTTGAAGAGTATATTAATGTCATGTTAGGAGGTGAAGTAGTCAGTCAGGTATATGATGACGGAAAGACATTCGACCTGACCGTAAAGACTTCCGACGAAAGCCGTGCAACTATGGAGGATATTCGTAATCTGATGATCGATGCCGGAGGGAAGAAGATACCGTTGAGTTATATTGCCGAAGTCCGTTCCGTAACGGGTCCGAATACGATCAACCGCGAGAATGTACAACGTAAGCTGGTCATCAGTGCAAACGTATCCGAACGTGACCTGCGTAGTGTCGTAAATGATATCCAGAACAAGATCGGGAATTCTATCCAGTTGCCCGAAGGTTATCATATCGAATACGGCGGACAGTTCGAAAGCGAACAGGCTGCCAGCCGGACTTTGTTATTGACATCTTTGATGTCTTTACTGGTAATCTTCCTGTTGCTTTATAATGAATTCAAGAATGCGAAGGAGAGCGGTGTGATCCTGTTGAACCTGCCGTTAGCGTTGATCGGTGGTGTGCTGATCTTGTGGATGACATCCGGTGAGATCAGTATTCCGGCTATTATCGGTTTTATCTCCCTGTTCGGTATTGCTACCCGAAACGGTATGTTGCTGATCAGCCACTATACTCAGTTGCGCAGTGAAGGTTTTTCTGTATATGATGCAGTGATACACGGTTCGCTGGATCGTTTGAATCCGATCCTGATGACAGCCTTGAGTTCTGCGCTGGCTTTGATCCCGCTGGCATTGAACGGAGATCTGCCGGGTAACGAAATACAAAGCCCGATGGCCACTGTGATCCTGGGAGGGTTGCTGACGTCTACCTTCCTGAACGGATTTATTATTCCTATTGTCTATCTTTTAATGAATAAGGAGAAATGAAACAATTCATAGTAATCACTCTGTTGGCTTCGACCGTACTTTCTGCGAGCGGACAACATTCCATAGATGGGGTTCTGCGCAGTATCGAAGCCAACAATAAAGAATTGCAGGCGAATAAGCAGCTTACAGCTTCCAAGAAACTGGAGGTAAAGCTGGATAATAACCTGGCCGACCCGTCGGTATCGTATGTACATCAATACGGTAACCGTGAGGGGATGGGGATGCAGGGAGAGTTGGTCGCTTCCCAATCATTCGACTTCCCGACCGTGTATGCTCAGCGGAGTAAGTTGATTAAGTCGCAGGCTGTCGGCTTCGATCGTCAGGGGGCCGAATTCCGTCAGCAGATTTTGCTGCAGGCTAAAGAAGTCTGTCTGGATCTGGTTTTACTGAATCAGCAAAAAGCATTGTTGGACCAGCGGCGGGAAAACGCGGAACAGTTAGCCGCTTTGTATGCTACCCGGTTGGAATCGGGTGATGCCAATATTCTGGAGACAAACAAGATCAATCTGGAATTGTTGAATGCAAAGACGGAAGCCCGTATGAATGAATCTGCCCGTATCGCTAAATTGCAGGAGTTGGCTACATTGAACGGCGGGATCGCTATCGAGTTTAACGATACGACGTATGCTCCGGTTGAAGACATTCTCTCTTTTGAAGAACTCTGTCAGGAAGCTGTCACTTCCAATCCACAGTTATTGACATTGAAAAGTGAACAGGTGACAGCTCGTCGCCAGATAAGTGTCAATAAGTCGAAAGGCTTGCCGGGTTTTGAGTTGGGCTATCGTCTGAATACAGCTTCCGGTGGCGAACGCTTTAACGGTTTCCTGGTGGGAGTCAGCATCCCTTTGTTCTCTAACAGGAACAATGTTAAGCAGGCAAAGGCACAGGCTCTTTACACAGATTTACAGTTGGAGAGTACAACGACCGCTATTGAAAGCGAATTGCACCAGTTGTATAATCAGTCGGTTGCTTTGCGAACTTCGATGGATGAATACAATACGGTACTGAAGAGCCAGAATAGCTTGGCTTTGCTGAACAAGGCAATCCAGACCGGACAGATTAGCATGATCGAATATTTTGTCGATATAACGACTTTGTATCAGAGTATGCAGAATTATATGCAATTACAGAATGAATATCAGAAGGTGATGTCACAACTTTATAAATATAAGTTGTAGTCTTCCTTTAGAGTTAAAAGATTAAGGTTCATGTCTTTTCAGATGTGAACCTTTTTTTCTTCTGTTTATGGAGCTTATTTATGAGCCCTTTTAGATGGGATTAATCTTATCTTATAAACAAATGAATCAGATTAAATAAAATTAACTTCACTATTCTTTGTTTTTTGAAACAAGTTAATATATTTGCATCACTTAACCGATTAAACGGTATGTATCATGAGAACATCACTTAAAGATATAGCAGAAAAATTGAAATTGTCGAAAGCGACGATTTCATGGACTCTTTCTGGAAAGGGTGATGAGAAGGGTATAAGTTTAGCCACGCAAGAAAAAGTTTTTCAGTGTGCTAAAGAATTGAATTACCAACCTAATTTGTTAGCCAGAAGTCTACATAGAGGATATTCTAAAACTATCGGTTTGATTATTCCTGATATTACAGACTCTTTTTATTCCAAAATAGCTTGTGTTATAGAAAAAGAAGCAGATGAGCAAGGCTATTCGGTTATGATAGGTAACTCTGAATCTAAAATTGAAAAAGAAAATAAACTGATCCGTCTTTTTAAAGCTAAACAGGTGGATGGTATTATATTGGCACCGACGAAAGTTTCAAAAAGTGAAATAGAAACTTTAGTCGATGAATCTTTTCCGTTAGTTCTGTTTGACCGTTATTTTCCACAGATTGATACAAATTACGTCATTATTGATAATGAGGAAAGTAGTTATCAATTAGTGCGGAAAATGATTGTGGACGGTGCTCGTAAAATAGCTATAATTACAACGAACTCCTATCTGCGGACAATGAATATGAGGCGGGAAGGCTACGCCAGGGCTTTAATGGAGATGGATTTTCCTGTCGAACCCGAACTCTATGGAGAAGTTCCTTTTGTAGATTATGAGCATAACATCGATAAGACATTAGATACGATATTTCATGATGTACCGGATGTGGATGGCTTTTTCTTTTCGACCCATATATTGGCTATTGAAGCTTTTCGCTATTTTTATGACAAGGGTATCGATTTGAAAAAATATGAATTAGCTTGTATCCATAGTATTCCTTCTTTTCGGGCACTGGCTCCTAAAATAAATATAGCATTCATGCCTATTGATGAAATTGGAGAGAATGCTGTGAGGATTTTATTGAAATCAATAGAGAGCCATCAGGAGCAGTCCAAAGAGAAGAAGAAAGTGGAAACAGTGGTTTTGCATTGTAAAATTTCAACTCTATAATACTATTGATATTTTTTTATTTATTTGTTTAACCGATTAAGTAAAGTATTTATTATGAAAATGAATATGAAATACGGAATTTATACTATTGTATTAGGAACCTTTTTACTGTGTGCATGTAAAAATAATAAGGTTGAAATTACCGGGATGTATTGTGAATATTCGGTAAATCCTATTTGCGTAGATAGTCCACATCCACGGTTTATCTGGAATTATTATTCAGAGGCTGGTTTTGATCAAGAAGGATACTGCTTATATATATATGTTGACAAGCAATCTCTGAATGGTTTAACTAGAGATGATCTGTTTAATTGGAATTCAGGCCTTATAAATACAGAGGAATCTTTCGGCAAATATACGGGAAATGATAAATTATTATCACACACTAAGTACTATTGGCAAGTCAAGGCTTTTGATAAGAACGGGAATACAGTAATATCTCCTGTAGATAGCTTCGAAACGGCTAAAATGAATCAGAAAGAATGGTTGGGTAACTGGATTACCGATGGTCATGATAAAGATTTTGATCCGGCTCCTATGCTGCGAAAATCATTTGTTGTCAATAATAAGGAAGTTATACAGGCAAGATTATTTATGAGTGCTGCTGCTTATTGTAAGATGGAAATTAATGGAAGTCCGGTATCTGCCTCTTTGTTAAATCCAGGCTATACACATTATGACAAAAGGAATTTATACAGTGTATTTGATGTAACTTCGTTGTTGGGAACTGGGGAAAATGTCTTGTCTGCTGTGCTGGGTAATGGTTTCTATAATGAAATAGCACCAGTTGCCACATGGGATTTTGAAAAAGCACGCTGGCGAAACCGGGCACGGATGATTTGCGAGTTACATATTAAATATGCTGACGGCACTTCTCAAATAGTAAACTCTGATGAATCCTGGAAGACAGCAACAGGTCCGTATACCCAGAATAATATTTATGGAGGGGATATATACGATGCTCGTTTGGAAATAAACGGGTGGGAGAAACCCGGATTTGATGATTCGTCATGGAGTAATGCCAGACATGTAACGGCTCCTTCATCGTTGTTGGTTGCTCAAACGATGCCGGCCATTGAGGTAGAACGTGAAATAGATGCAGTTTCCATGAAAAATTTCGGAGACAGTATATATGTATATGATTTCGGAATTAATATGACTGGTTTTTGTCGTCTTTCAGTGAATGGAGAAAAAGGAACGAAAATAACATTGAGGCATGCTGAGATACAGAAAGCTGACGGGCATATTGAAACAGGAAATATAGATGTATATTACAAGTCTCAGCCAGATGTGCCTTTTCAAACTGATATTTATATCTTAAATGGCGGAGACGAAGTGCTGAGTCCGAATTTTACTTACCATGGATTTCAATATGTAGAAGTAAAAGCTGATTGCCCTGTTAAATTGACTCAAGGAAGTTTAAAAGCCTTATTCTTTCACACTGCGGTACCACCTGTCGGAAGATTTAGTTGTTCCAATGATCTTCTCAATAAAATTTGGCAAGCGACTAATCAGTCTTATCTGTCTAACTTGATGAGTATTCCGACAGATTGTCCTCAACGTGAGAAGAATGGCTGGACGGCAGATGCACATATTTGTATGGATTTGGGATTACTAAATTTCAATGGGATCACTTTTTATGAAAAGTGGGTCGATGATATCGTGGATAATCAGAATGAGGAAGGACGAATCTCGGGAATTATTCCTAGTTCAGGATGGGGATATGATGATTGGATAGGACCTGTATGGGATGCCGCAATGTTTATTGTCCCGATGGCTATTTATAATTATTATGGTGATACAAAGTCAATTGAAACGATATGGCCTGTATGCGAGAAATATCTTGCCTATTTGGCGGCGCGTGAAGATTCGGATGGAACTGTAACCTATGGCATTGGGGACTGGGTATTTTATGATACGCAAACCCCTACAGATTATACGACAACCTGTTATTATTATTTGGACAATTTGTATATGTCTCGTTTTGCTCGACTGATAGGAAAAGACGGTACCGTTTATGCACAAAAAGCAGATTCGCTTAAAGCATTTATTAATAGCCGCTATCTTGACAAGGAAAAAGGTTTATATGCCAATGGCTCACAGGCAGCACAGGGAGTTGCCCTGTTTTTAGAAATAGTACCGGCTGAATATGAACAGAAAGTGGCAGATAACCTGAGTCGCATAATAACAAATAACCATAATCATCTTGATTTTGGTATGTTGGGAAGTAAAACCGTATTACGTATGCTTGCTAAATATGGTTATGCCGATCAGGCGTATGAGCTGGCTATTCAGGAAGATGTTCCTTCATGGGGTAATTGGATAAAGAGGGGATTGACTACTTTACCCGAAACCTGGAATCTTTCGCCTACTTTTAAAGATGCATCACTGAATCATGTATTTCTTGGAGATATTTCCGCATGGATGTATAATGTATTGGCAGGGATCAACTATGATGAAAAATCTCCGGGATTCAGGCATATTCTGTTTCAACCTCATTTTGTGAAAGGTTTGGATTGGGTCAAAGCAGAATATCATTCTATTAAAGGATTGATATGCTCTGAATGGGAACGTTCTGGTAATGAAATCTTATTAAAAGTTGCGGTTCCGGCTAACACGACTGCAACGGTAAAAGCTGAGGGACAGAATGTGGAGCTGACAGCAGGAGAACATCAATTAAAATTCATATGTGAATAATATTATTAAAAAGGAGGTAATATGAATAAACAGCTTATTTGCATTTTTGCAGTGTTCCTTTCGTTTATAAGCCTGGAAGTTTCAGCGAGTTCTGATGATGGTATAATCTCTCTTAACGGGAAGTGGGAACTGTCATATTGGAAGCAACCGGAGCAACCGGTATTGTCCCCTGACGGAATGAAACAGATGGAAGTAAAGACTATTACTGCCACTGTTCCCGGGAATGTAGAATTAGACTTGCTTTCTGCCGGTCTAATCGATGATCCTATGATAGGGAATAATGTAAATGAATTGCGCAAATGGGAAGAATTTCAATGGTGCTATTCGAAATCTTTCACTTCTCCGCAGCTAGAAAAAGGGCAACGCCTTCAATTGTTTTTTGGTGGAATAGATTGTCTGGCTGATATTTGGTTAAATGGCAAACGTATAGGAAAGCCTGAAAATATGTTGATCGAACATTCATTTGATGTAACAAATGAAATTAAGCAAGGAGAGAATAACCTGCTGCAAGTCATTATTCGTTCTTCCGTTATTGAAGGGCAAAATTATTTCTTAGGCTCTTTTAGTATTGGTAATTTCCCATCGGAAGAATCTACATTTATTCGTAAAGCTCCTCATGCTTATGGTTGGGATATATTGCCTAGGTTGGTCAGTGCTGGTCTGTGGCGTGATGTGGAATTACGTGTATTAGAACAAGCACGATTTAAAGATGTACATTATATGGTGGCTAATTTGGATACGGCACAACGTAATGTCCGTTTGTATATTGATGCTCAATTGAAACTTCCTTTTGAGAAATTTGATAAAGTGAAAGCTGTATATACTTTAAATCGAAATGGAAAAGAGGCCTATAAAGGAACTACCGCTGTGGTTTCACCAGCATTCCGTTATATAATGGAATTGAAGAATGCTGATTTATGGTGGCCGAGAGGATACGGTGAACCTGCGTTGTATGAAGCAAAGGTGGAATTAGTGGATGAAGATGGTTCCGTTTTGGCGACTGATACCAAACGTATTGGTTTAAGGACTGTACAGTTGGAGAGGACAGATATTAATTTGCCGGATGATCCAGGAAAGTTTTGTTTTATAGTAAACGGAGAACGTATTTTTATTCATGGTACTAATTGGGTCCCGTTGGATGCTTTGCACAGCCGGGATAATTCGTTGGTTGATGAAGCGATAGAGATGGCGGTTGATCTGAATTGTAATATGATCCGATGCTGGGGAGGAAGCGTTTATGAAGATCATCATTTCTTTGATTTATGCGATGAAAATGGAATTTTGATTTGGCAGGATTTTGCGATGGGATGTACTTTTTATCCACAGCGCTCTTCCTTTACCCGGAATATAGAAGAAGAGGTGATATCAGTTGTCTGTAAATTACGTAATCATCCGTCTGTTGCTTTATGGTCAGGTAACAATGAAGATGATATAGCTTTGCGTTGGTCTTTATTACCTTTTAATCTGGATCCGAACCGTGATGTAGTAACGCGCCAGGTCATTCCTTCGGTTCTTTATGAGTTCGATCCGACAAGGCCTTATCTTCCCAGTTCTCCTTATATCAGTGAGGCTGTCTATCAAAAAGGTTGTGATGAAAAGTATTGGCCGGAAAATCATCTTTGGGGACCGAGGGGATATTACAAAGATCCATTCTACATAGATGCACAATGTGCTTTTGTCAGTGAAATAGGCTATCATGGTTGTCCTAATCTGGAAAGTTTGAAAAAGATGATGACAGAAGATTGTGTATATCCTTGGGTAAAGGATCATGAGTGGAATGATGAATGGGTGACCAAGTCTGTCAGACGTTTTCCTGTTTGGGGAAAGACATTTGATAGGAATAATTTGATGATTAATCAGGTCCGTTTATTATTTGGTGAAGTCCCGTCAAAACTTGAAGATTTCATTTTTGCATCGCAATCTGTACAGGCAGAAGCAATGAAATACTTTATTGAGATGTGGCGTGGCAATAAATTCAATAAAACCGGGATTATCTGGTGGAATTTGAGAGATGGATGGCCTTTGATTTCTGATGCGATAGTGGATTATTATAATTCAAAGAAAATGGCTTATTACTATATCAGGAATGTTCAGAAAGACGTTTGTATTTTTATGAATGATGCCAGAGATGGTAATCATCCGCTTGTTGCTGTCAATGACACTCGCCATGCTAGCGAGGGAGATGTGAAAGTGACAGATGTAGCATCGGGCAAACAAATTTTTGAAGGAAAGTTCTATGTACCAGCTAATGGTAGAGTGCAGATCTCATCGCTACCCGAACAAAAGGGACAGGGTATTTTATTAATTCGTTATAAAGTGGGGAATCAGGAATTTACCAATCACTATTTATACGGTGAACCTCCCTTTAAGCTGAAGGAATATAAGCAGTTATTGCAGAAAACTAATTTATATACTGTAAAATGATGGAGATAGAAAGTAATTTGCTGGGAATAGACATTGGCGGAACCAAATGTGCGGTTATCTATGGTGTTCAAAAGAATGAAAATTTGATGCTTGTAGATAAAAAAAGATTTGCAACAACAAATGTGGATGAAACTATTGAAACTATTTTGTCCGGGATTGAAGAGATAATGAAAATTCATGGTCTTACCTCTTTAAATACGAAGGCAATAGGTATTTCATGCGGTGGTCCTCTTGATAGCCATAAAGGAGTTATTTTATCACCTCCTAATTTACCGGGCTGGGATAATATACCGATTGTGTCTATTGTAGAAAAGAGAGTAGGGATAAAAGCCACGCTTCAGAATGATGCTAATGCTTGTGCATTAGCGGAATGGAAGCTCGGTGCAGGAAAAGGAACGAAGAACATGGTGTTCCTTACATTTGGAACTGGCTTAGGAGCGGGGTTAATATTGAATGGCATGCTTTATTCAGGCACGAATGATAATGCTGGTGAACTAGGGCATATCCGTATGGCAGAATTCGGACCGGTGGGTTATGGAAAAAGGGGATCTCTGGAAGGTTTTGCCAGTGGAGGAGGCATCGCCCAGTTGGCAAAGATGTTTATTTCGGAAAAACTCCAGAAAGGGGAAAAGGTCCCTTGGTGTACTTTACAAGAGTTGGATCAAGTGACTGCCCAAAAAGTTGCAGAAGAGGCTATTAAGGGAGATGAATTAGCCCGGAGTATTTATGAAACGTCTGCTATTTATTTGGGAAAAGGATTATCTATTGTCATCGATCTGTTAAATCCGGAAGTGATAGTCGTAGGAGGAATTTATTCCCGTAACAGGGAAATGATGGAATCTGTAGTGCAAAAGATCATAAAAAGGGAAGCATTATCTAATTCAAGTCGTGTTTGTATCATTAAACCGGCTGCTTTAGAAGAGCACATCGGCGATTATGCAGCTCTTTCAATTGTATTTACTTAACCGATTAAATAGTTATGAAAGAGATTATTCGAGATAGTTTAAGGGAAACCCGATCCATATTGGAAACCTTTATAAATAATGAGGCGAATGTTGAAAGTATTTATAACGCTGCAGATATATGTGCTGAAGCATTACAAACAGGACATAAGATCATTAGTTGTGGAAACGGAGGTTCTTTATGTGATGCTACCCATTTTGCCGAAGAGTTAACAGGTCGTTTCCGGAATGATCGTCGTCCTTTACCGGCATTGGCAATCAATGATCCGGCATATATGACTTGTGTAGGGAATGATTTTTCATTTGATGAGATTTTTTCCCGTTATGTGGATGCTATGGGAAAGGAGGGAGATGTGCTACTGGCAATAAGTACAAGCGGACACTCCAGGAATATTATAAGTGCGGTAGATCAGGCACATATAAATAGGATGAAAGTGATAGTTCTTACATCTTTGGGGAAAAATGAATTGATTGAGAAAGCTGATGTGGCAATCAGTACTCCAAGTGCAGCGCATTCGGACCGGATACAGGAAATTCATATAAAGGTGATTCATATTCTTATTCAGGTCATAGAAGAGATTTTGAAAGTTAGTTAATCTTAAATAAGCAGTAAAGATTATGAAAAAGGACAATTTGAAATACAGTATTTATTCCGTTATGTTTGGGTTCTTCATTATGGGATTCGTAGACATTATTGGAATTGCTACAAGTTATGTCAAAAATGATTTTAGCGAATTGACTGATTCCAGGGTTAATCTTATTTCATTCTTTTGTTTTCTGTGGTTTTTGATCTTATCCATACCGACAGGTCTGTTGATGAATAAAATCGGACGGAAAAAGACCGTGTTATTGAGTTTTCTGATAACGACATTAGCGATGTGTTTTCCACTGATCAATTATAGCTTTATATCAATAATAATAGCATTTGCTTTGATTGGAATAGGGAATACCATTTTACAAGCTTCATTAAATCCTTTGGTAACAGATGTTGTTACAAGTGAACGGCTTACAGGCAGTCTTACTCTGGGACAATTTATTAAAGCAGTCAGTTCTTTCTTAGGCCCGTTATTAACAGCCGGTATTGTCGGAAGTTTTTTAGGATGGAAAATGATTTTTCCGATTTATGCATTTATGTCTTTGTTAGCATTGATCTGGCTCTTACTGACACCTGTAAAAGAGAAAAAACTGGAACAGAAAAATATCTCTGTTAAAGTTACATTCGATTTATTGAAGGATAAATATCTTGCGGCATTCTTTATTGGCATATTGGTATTGGTCGGTATTGATGTGAGTATTAATATGACTTTCCCTAAATATCTGATGGAACGTTGTGGTTTATCGTTAGCAGATGCGGGGATGGGGAATAGTGTTTATTTCTTTTTCAGAACAATCAGTGCTTTTGTCGGTGGTATTTTGTTAATGAGATATTCAGCAGGTAAATTTTTTATTTACAGTGTATGGATTGCGATCGCTGGCCTGATATTAATGGCTTTAGGAACTAATCTATGGTTTATTCTGGGATGTGTTGCCGTATTTGGAATAGGATATGCTAATTTGTTTTCGATTCTGTTTTCTTTTTCATTGAAGAGAGTACCTGAAAAAGCAAATGAAGTGTCTGCATTACTTATTTCCGGTGTATTTGGGGGAGCAATATTACCACCTATTATCGGAATGGCAACGGATATTACCCATACCCAGGTTACTGCAATAATTATACTGGTAATAGTTTGGTGTTATTTGATAGGACTTATCCGGAAAGTAAAATCGTTTTTATAACATCAAATAGTCAGGATTTGTAATAATATGTCTAACAATTTTAGAAATAATGCCTATGGAAAATTGATAATAAATATGGAGAAAAAACTCTTCAGATAATATTTGTGATTGAATATAGTATATAGCGTTTTATAGCAGTATGTCTCGAAAGTATGAAAATACTTTGTTAAAGGAATTATAAACTTTTAAATTTAATTATTTACAGATTATGAAAAATACATATTCCGTAATGGCATTTTGTATACTAGCCGTTTTTTCATTATGTGCTAATGCGCGGAATGCTGAGCCCGATGTACTACCCGACATTAAGAAGGCAAGTAATAATTTAATTAGTCAGCAACAGGAGAATACAATTTCAGGAAAGGTTGTTGATGTGAATGGTGAACCGGTTATTGGTGCATCTGTAGTAGAAGCGGGGACGCCTACTAATGGCACAATAACAGATATAAATGGCGTATTTTCTTTATCAGTGAAGAAGAATGCTATGTTAGATATTTCTTATATAGGTTATGTCACTCAACAGGTACAAACAACTCCTGGGAAAATGCTGACTGTCACACTAGAGGAAAATATAAAAGCACTGGATGAAGTTGTGGTAATCGGATACGGACAACAAAGGGTTGCTACGGTAACAGGTTCTGTATCTCAAATAAAGACGGAGAAAATAGCTGTAGCTCCTGTTGCCAATGTCAGTAATATGTTGGCCGGACAACTTCCAGGTTTGGTTAGTAAACAGACCTCCGGTCTTCCGGGGCTTGACGATGCCAGCTTGAATATACGTGGTTTTGATGCCCCGTTAATCATAGTGGATGGAATGGAGACAAGTTTCAATAATATTGATGCCAATCAAATAGAGTCCATTTCTATTCTGAAAGACGGTGCAGCTTCCATATATGGAGCACGAGCCGGTAACGGAGTAATTTTGATCACGACAAAACGTGGTAAATCATCCAAACCGACTATCACAGTGAACAGTTCGTATACACTTCAGGGATCGACGAATGTAATGAAGTCCGGTAGTTCGGCTGAAAGAGCCCAATATTCCAGAGATACATGGATATATTCGGGGAACCCGGCAGAGACTGCTCCTTACACAGAGGAAGAAATTCAGAAATATAAGGATGGTACAGATCCTAAGTATTTGAATACTGACTGGTATGCAGCTTCTATCCGGAAATTTGCTCCTCAGCAGAATCATAATGTCTCTATATCCGGTGGTAATGAAAAGATGAAATATTATGGCTATTTTGGTTATAATACGCAGGAAACCATTTTGAAGAAGAATGGAGGGCATTATGACCGTTATAACTTCCAGTCTAATGTCGATACAAAGATAACGGACCGCCTTTCAGCGACAATGGATTTAATGTATATCAAGGAACAGCGTTATTATACATCCGGTGCGGATATGATATCCAGTAATAATAATTTCTGGAATGATTTGATCTACAGGGCCAGCCCGATGTATCCTTTGGAATTGCCTGATCCTTCCAAACTGGCTTATGCTGAAGTAACGATGGGTAGTCCCGTTTTTGCAACGAACTCTGAATTGGCCGGTTATGTAGAGCGGATAAATAATATCACGCAGTTTAAAGGAGCGTTACAGTATGATTTCAAATATATTCCGGGATTAAAAGCCAAAGGAACTATTATTTACCGGAATGATTCGTACGATCAGAAAACCTTTAAAAAACAGGCTTCATTTTATACATATAATTCGGAAACAGATCAGTATACATTGGTACGCAATTCGCAGGACCCGACATCTTTGAATATGGGGGCCTCCAATAATACAAAATTAATTCAGCAGTATTCACTGAATTATGATGAGACTTTTGCAAAATCTCATCACATATCTGGTCTGTTCATGTTTGAATCAGTTGATGAAAAAAGCAAAAATCTAAACGCTTCGCGTACAGGTTTTGTATCAACGGCATTGGATGAGTTATTTGCCGGGAGTTCCACAACTGCTGCGAATAATTCATCGAGCTCGGCCGTGGGACGTGTAAGTTGGATCGGACGAATAAATTACAGTTATCTGGATCGTTATATGGTAGAAACTATTCTGAGAGCCGATGCTTCTTCAAGGTTTGCCAAGGGGCATAGATGGGGATATTTTCCCAGTGTGTCTTTAGGTTGGAATATGGCAGAAGAAACTTTTATGAAGCAACTGAATTTTGTTGACAATCTGAAGATACGATTAAGTTATGGTGAATCTGGATATGACGCAGTAGCTAATTTTGCTTATTTGACCGGATATACATTTGATTCGAGTTATACGTTGGGTTCTAATTTGATTTCAGGGTTAACACCGTCTGGATTACCCAATATAAATCTGACCTGGGAGAGAATGAAAATTTATAATGCCGGTGTCGATTATTCATTGTGGAACCGTAAACTTTACGGGGATGCAGAGTTCTTTTACCGTAAACGTAGTGGAATTCCGGGAACCCGCTCAAGTTCTTTACCATCTTCTTTCGGAGCTGCATTACCTACGGAAAACCTGAATAGTATCAATACGAAAGGATTTGAATTAAGACTCGGTACGACAGGTAATATAGGAAGTGTTGCATATGATATTTCAGGTAATGTTTCTTATTCCAGATCCAAATGGAACTATTATGATGAGCCGGAATATACGGATCCTGATCAGGAAAGATTATATAAGAACAGTGGAAGATATACGGATCGCCGGTACGGATATGTTTTCGACGGATTGTTCACAAGTCAGGAGGAGATAAATGCATGGAATTGCACTTTCGAAGATTTGAACAACGACAATTCTTCTTTACGTCCCGGAGATGCCAAATATAAGGATTTAAATGGCGACGGAGTGATCAACTGGCGTGACCAGAAAGAAATAGGTAAAGGTGCGACTCCTCATTGGATGTTTGGATTCAATTTGAATCTGAAATACAGAAACTTTGACTTGTCAGCCCTTTTCCAGGGAGCATCCGGCTACACAACGTTTGTGACTTATCTGGCGGAAACATCTTTCCGTTATCAGAATACGTGGAATGACAGGACAAACGATCCTGATGCTTTGATCGCACGGCCGGGAGGTTCGTCTACCAATGGTTTCTATTCGGATCACAACAACCATAATACAACTTATCTGCGTTTGAAGAACATGACATTCGGATACGAGATCCCTACTGAATTGTTGTCAAAAATAAGAGTCAGCAAATTGAGAATCTATTTTGCAGGAACGAATCTTTTTACAATAAATTCACTGCACAAATATGGAGTTGACCCTGAAATGCCGGAAAATTATGGAGCCGGTACTTATTATCCTCAGCAATATACGATGAGCATAGGTTGTAATCTTATTTTTTAACATGTACAATTATGAAAACGAAATTAAATATAGCAATAGTCGCTTTGGCTGCGACAATGACGTCGTGTTATGATGTATTGGACAAAGTTCCGACCGATCGGTATACGGATGCTGTAGTATGGAATGATCCTGCATTACTTGATATGTATCTGGCAGAGCTTTATGCTTGTACGCCGGTGATGATTAATGATGCGACATGTTTATATGACAGTTCGCCTATGAATCGTGATGGTAATGATTGGGGAACCGTTATGGGATACAGTGAGCAGATGGAAGGTACTGTCAGAATGCTCGAAATTACAGATGAGGCAAAGTATAATTTCGGGGCACAAGCTCATATGCTCGATATAAAAGATAACGGATTTCAGGTAAACTCTACTCAGATGCAGTGGTGGGGAAATGCTTATTATACCATTCGGAATTTGAATGACTTTATTGAGCGTGCAGCTGAGTCCTCTATTTCGAATGTGAATGAGCGAATTGCTGAAGCTCGTTTTTTAAGGGCATTTTGTTATTTCGCAATGGTAAAACGTTATGGAGGAGTACCTTTGATTACTGAGGTCCAGTCTATCGATGCGGATTCCACTGCATTGTATCCGAAACGTAATACGGAAAAAGAATTGTACGACTTCATCCTGAAAGAGACAGATGAAATATCTGAAATCCTTCCTTCTGCTACGGATGCGGGGCGTGCCAATAAATGGGCTGCATTAGCTCTTCGAAGCAGAGCTGCATTATACGCAGGAAGCATCGCTCAATTTGGTTCGGTACAACTGGACGGATTATTGGGTTTTCCTAATGGAGAGGCTTCACTGTATTATCAGATTTGTTATGATGCCAGTAAGAAGATCATGAGTGAAAGCCCGTATGCCCTTTATAATGCGGATGCAGATAAAGTGGAGAACTTTAAGAATATATTTTTGAAAAAAGGTAATTGTGAAGCAATTATGGTAAAGCAACATACCGGTCCAAGTGCTTCGGATGGCGGAAAGAACAGATGGTCATGGGATATGACGGAATGTCCTCGTCCGAATGTCTGGGGTGTCGGTAACTATCATGGTCCTTATCTGGATATGGCGGAAGAATTCGAATATATAGACGGCACTCCTGGTAAGATTGACCGGGCATATGCAAAAAACCGTCTGTGGACGATGGAGGAATTATGGGGGAATAAAGATCCCCGGTTCGCTGCTTCTATCTGGACGAATGGAACCTCATGGCCGGATGCTGTAGGTGGTGTATTGGGTGAGAATACAATAGACATGCATAATGGCATCATTTCGAAAGATGGAACACTGATCGACGGGCGTTATGATTCCTACGAGGGTGTTGCTGCAATCGGAGATCAGCTGACACGTTTTAAAGAGCTTAGCTGTACTAATACAGGGTTCGGTGTAATGAAATACCTTGATCCAACGGCAAATAATATGAACTGGTTCAGTGAGTCGACAACCGATTATCTGATTTTCCGCTTCGGTGAGGTTTTATTGAATTATGCAGAAGCAGCGTTTGAACTGGGTAGAACCAGTGATGCGTTGGACGCTGTCAATCAGATTCGTGAACGTGCTGGAATTGCCAAATTAACTTCTATCGACCGGGAAAAGATACATCATGAAAGAAAAGTAGAATTAGTTTTCGAGAACCATCGTTATTGGGACTTAAGACGTTGGAGAACTGCCGTTACAGCTCTTACACGTACATATTCCGGTTTACGGTATATCTATGATGCAGCCAGTGGAAAGTATCGTTTGGATTTTGTCGATGATATCGACGGAAGACCGCAAACACCGACTTTCCCTGAAAAGAATTATTATTTGCCTATCGGGCATGGCCGTACTTCTGCTAATCCGAATTTGGTGGAGAATCCGGGGTATTAATGATTTGATCTACCAGTGGCCACTATTAAAAAGTGGTCACTGGTATTGCTGTAGTTTCAAATGGAATATGTGTTTCATTAGAATGAAACAATAGTTTCACCTTAGAGAAACAACTGTTTCATAGGGATGAAATAATTGGACAAATAGTACAACAGAGCATCTGATAAAGATAAGGAATAGAAATAATACAGGTGTTTTGACTCTGCAGAATAGTAACTTAATTATAATAAAATGGAGAACAGGCAATTCAAGTTAAAAGGTATAGCATATAGTTGGAAAATATTGCTGTCATTATTACTGATATATACAGGTTGTTTTAGTGTAGTGGGGCAAACTACTGTCAGAATGTCGAAGCACTTACCCGGTATAGAGCAATGGATCGAAGAGCACTTTGCCGAAGGGAAAATACCTCCTTTTTCTTTCGTTTATGATGGACAGCCGTCAGAGAGCTTTATTGAACAATGGAAGTATTCGGCAGAGAAACTGACTGTAGACGAACCGGATGTAGTCGAATACATATTCACATATATAAATCCGACTAATGGATTATCAGTCATATGTAATGTGAAAGGATATTCGGATTATCATGGCGTGGAATGGGTTCTGAACTTCACGAATAAAAGTCCGGAAAATTCACGAGAGATAACAGATGTAAATGTATGTGATTTATCCATACAATATCCTGCGGAAGGGGCTTTTCACCTTCATTATTCAGATGGCAGTCATATTTCCAAATACGATTTCCATCCCCGCTCCATAGAATTGGTTACAGGCGAAATGAAACGAATGAGTCCGGAAGGAGGACGTTCTTCCCAGGGAGATTATTTGCCGTTTTTTAATATAGAGTCACCGGCAAGTCAGGGAGTGGTTATGAGTGTCGGATGGACCGGAACCTGGCAGGCAAATATTTCTGCGAAGGATAAGAATACAGTGGCTATGGCCGCCGGTATGAAAAGAATGAATTTATATTTATATCCGGATGAAAGTATCCGTACTCCGAGTGTCAGCCTCATGTTTTGGGAAAGTAAAGACCGGATGGATGGACATAATCAGTTCAGACGTTTCATTTTGGCACATAACAGCCGGAAGATCAATGGAAAATTGGCTGAATATCCACTATCCAGCGGATTTAATTACCGGGATCCTTCTCCTTGCGGGGAATATTCCTGCATTGCGAGTGATTACGCGATAGCTATGGTAAAGAGATATATCCAGTTTGGATTGAAACCGGAAGTGTTCTGGTTGGATGCGGGCTGGCATACGGATGCGTCTGATTTTGAACATGGAAAATCGTGGGCTAATACGACAGGAAACTGGACTATCGATACCCTGCGTTTTCCGGAAGGTTTACGGCCTGTAGCAGATGTGATACATCAGGTCGGGACTAAATTTATGGTTTGGTTTGAACCTGAACGGGTTGTAAGAGGAACCCAATGGGCCGTGGAATACCCTGAATGGATGCTTGAAAAAACGATGCAGGGAGATCCGAACCGGGAAGATAATACCTGGCTTTTATTTGATTTAGGAAATCCGGAGGCTTGTGAATGGTTATCGAAGTATATCGGTGATATGCTTGAAAAGAATGGCATAGATTATTACCGGCAAGATTGCAATATAGAACCGGCTGATTATTGGGAAGCAAACGATGAACCCGGACGTATCGGCATGAAAGAGATCCGGTATGTAGAAGGTCTGTATCGTTTCTGGGATTATTTGTTGGAACGTTTCCCAAATCTTCTGATCGACAACTGTGCTAGCGGTGGACGGAGAATCGATTGGGAGACTACGGGCAGAAGCGCACCTTTATGGAGGAGTGATTATTATCATTATTATGATACGGACGGACTGCAGAACCAGACGTACGGACTTGAATTTTTCTTACCTATACATGGTACGGGAAGCCTTAATACGGATAAGTATTCTTTCCGTTCCAGCATGAGTTCCGCCCTTATCTATAATTGGAAAGTAACAAATACCCAGGCATCCATACCGGAAATGCAACAATGCTTGAAAGAGTTCCATGAAATCCGGCCTTATTATTATGAAGATTATTATCCATTGACAGGAACGGGAGATATTACCCCTCTGAATATTTGGATAGCTTATCAGTTACACTGTCCGTCGGATGGCAGTGGAATCATTGTTGCTTTCAGGCGTCCTGAGTGCGGAGAGAATAGAATCAATGTGAACCTCCGGGGAGTAACTCCCAAAAAGGAATATAAAATTACAAATATGGATACCGGTAAAGTACTCAATATGTCAGGAAAGGAATTAACTGACGGATTGATGCTTGAGCTGGAGAACCCTCGCTCTTCCCTTTTATTGAAATATGAACCTGTTAATACTATAAAGAAATGAGAAAAAAATTATTTTATTTTGTGGTTGCCCTGATTATATATCCATATATATGTATAGGGCAAACAATTGCGTCGATGGATAGTCGGCCGACCGATGTGGAACATTGGATATCCTCGCATTTTGCACAAGGAACTGTTCCTCCTTTTTCATTCGAATACGGAGGAAAGCCATCCAAAGAATTTATCAAAGATTGGGCATATTCGGCTAAACCCCTGAAAAGCGACGATCAGCATGAAGTCAGATATTGCTATACCTATCAGGACCCTGCGAGCGGTCTGAAGGTTGATTGTGATGTAAAAGGTTTTACAGACTCACAAGCTGTAGAATGGGTACTTCATTTTACGAATACCGGATCCGGAAATACCCCTGAGATAGCGAATGTCTGTGTTTCCGATATCGTTTTCCGGTATGACCGGCCGGGCAACTTTCGTTTGCATTATGCGAATGGAAGTTTTCCGTCCAAAGCAGATTTTGCTCCCCGTTTGAAAGAATTGACTTCGGGTGAGAACCTGTATATGCGCCCTGATGGCGGGCGTTCTTCTCATACGGCTTTTCCTTTCTTTAATATAGAATCGCCATCCGGTCAGGGTGTGATGGTTGCAATAGGATGGACAGGAACCTGGTTCTCCGATGTACGTTGCACAGATGCACAAAGTATTCAGCTTAAATCAGGAATAGAACGTTTGAAGGCATATCTTTATCCCAAAGAAACTATTCGTACATCGAGTGTCTGTCTATTATTCTGGCAAGGGAATGACCGTATGATCGGACATAACCAATTCCGTCGTTTCATATTAGCGCATCATACCCGTAAAGTAGATGGGAAACCAGCTCAATACCCGTTTTGTAAAGGATTTAATTATGGTGATCCGAGCCCGTGTAATGAATATACCTGTTTGACTGCCGATTATGCCATCGCATTGGTCAAAAGGTACAAACAATTTAAACTCCTGCCGGAAGTTTTCTGGCTCGACGCCGGTTGGTATGATCAGTCGGCAGATGTTGCCAATAATAAGAATTGGGCAAATACGGTTGGTAACTGGACGGTCGATTCCGTTCGTTTTCCGGAAGGGTTGAAGCCCATTGCGGACGAGATACATAAGGTAGGCTCTAAGTTTATGGTTTGGTTTGAGCCGGAAAGGGTTTATTATGGTTCTGCCTGGGCAATCGAACATCCCGAATATATGTTGGAAAGACCTGGTGCGGATGCTTGCCTCGTCAATTTGGGAAATCCGAAGGCTTGCCGGTGGATGAGTGAATATATCGGCGATTTTATAGAAGAGAATAACATCGATTATTACCGGCAGGATTTTAATATCGAACCGGCAGGTTTCTGGGAAGCAAATGATGAACCGGGACGGCAGGGTATATGCGAGATCAAATATATTGAAGGTTTATATGCTTTCTGGGATTATCTGCTGGAACGTTTTCCGAATTTACTGATCGATAATTGTGCCAGTGGCGGCCGTCGTCTGGATCTGGAAACGACTACCCGAAGTGCCCCTTTATGGAGGACGGACTACAGTTATGGAGAACCGGATGGTTATCAGTGCCATACATACGGATTGAATTTCTATCTGCCGTTGCATGGGACCGGCGCATGGGGAGTAGATAAATATACCTGCCGTTCCAGTTTAAGTTCTGCTGTAACGTTCAACTGGAAGATAACGGAAGCAGGCGTCTCTATTTATGATATGAGAGACAGACAAGCTGAGTTTGAAGAATTGCGTCCTTACTTTTTGGAAGACTACTATCCTTTGAGTGGTATAGATAATACAACCGCTGAAAATACATGGCTGGCTTATCAGTTGTACCGCAAATCGGATGACAGTGGTTATATCGTTGCTTTTCGCCGTAAAGAATGTCCGGATAAAGATTGCAGGGTTGAATTATCCGGAGTGAACCCGGATAAAACTTATTTACTCATCAATAAAGATACCGGCGATTCGATAAGAAAAACCGGAAAAGAGCTTTCCGAAGGTTTGACACTGACATTGAACGAACCTAGAAGCAGCATGATAATCAGATATCAAAGTGATCTGTCCGAACCAGTACATGATCTGGTTGTCGGGGAGAAGACAGATGCGGTATTACAGGCTATAGGTGCAGAATTTGATCCTCACTTCCTTTCTCAGAATGTAACCCGGAATGATGGAGCTAAAGAAAAGGATTGGAAGAATATCATAGAAAAGCGAATCAAGGATATGGACATTCATCGTCTCCGTGTAATGGTATTGCCGCAGTGGTATGAACCGGAGAATGATAATGACGACCCCGGTTTAATAAATTGGGATAAGTTTACATTCAACTCCCCGGAGATGCAATCACTATACCGTGAACTGGATTTGGCACAGCAGCAACAAATGGAAGTGACATTGACATTATGGGGTGCTCCCGACAAACATTTCCTGGCAGGCTGCAATAGTGGGAATTGGGTTGTTGCCCCTGAAAGCAACGAGGAATGGAGTGAAAACTTTTCGGCACTAATCCAATATTTGATAAAAGAAAAGAAATATACCTGTATAAAAGAGATTACTCCGGTCAATGAACCGGATTGGTCGTTCCTGGTTAATGGGAAGAGGGCTTCTACTGCAAAATACATTGAAATGTGTAAGGCTTTGGACCGGCGTTTTAAAAAGGATGGAATACGTGAACTGGTCGATTTCAGCTTGTCGGATAATTCCGACGGAGGCATAGGTACGCATAAATACCTGGCAGCCTGTACCCGTGAGTTGGCGGATGTGGCGGATGTTTTTAACTCCCATACTTATATTTTCGGGTATGAAACACCAAATTCAACTATTCTGGATTGGGAAAGACAGAATTATGAATTATCCAAGTCGGCAGGAAAACCTCATTTTGTCGGAGAATTCGGAGGAAATCAATGTGTCGGAGCTGCCAGGCAGAAGGATATTAATTTATATGAACGTGGCGTGTTAATGGTACGTATAGCAATTAATTTATTGAATGCCGGTGCAAGTGGTGTCAGTTATTGGAGTTTGATAGATCAATATTATGGTAAAAATGACAGCTACGAGGGGATGCAGCAATTAGGATTATGGAAATATGTAAAGAATGCTTATGCGCAGGATACCTGTTATGAGAATATGACGGTAGACTATGAAGTTCGTCCTCAATATTTTGCCTATTCCCTGCTGACTCGTTTTATTCGTCCCGGAGCAGAAGTTTATCCGATATCGACCCCAGATGAATTTTATGTGGGTACTGCAATAAAAAATAAAGATGGGAAATGGGTGTATATATTTGCGAACGGTACAGCTCAGGAGAAAAAGATAAAAATCAGTAATAAGTATGTCGGTGCGAAAGGAACATATGAAGTTTATAAATATGCTCAGAATGCTTTGCCGAAAGGAGATAAGCAAATCTCACCGGAAAAACGGGTTATGAAAGGAGGAAATGAGTTCTTCTATACGTTGCCGATTAATTCTGTTATTCTTTTAAGAGAGAAGTAATAAAGTTTCAATGAAATGGTTCCGCAGTGGGAGGGCAGAATATATAAATTCTGCTCTCCTATCTCTTCTCGATACGAAACTTGTTTTCATAGATATTTATTGATCATAAATACTATTTATCATTTGTCGAATGAAACGAGATATCTTTTTTTCTTTTCTGCTTTTTATCGGTTACCTGTTTTCTCCGGTATCGGTTGTTCTCGCTCAGACAGTTCCCTCACCTTTACAGTTGGATATTGCGGTGGACAGAAATTGGATATTTGATCAAAAGCACCTTCCTCATTTTTCCCTGACACTGACATCTCCCGAATGTATTGATGGCTCTCTCCTTATAAATGTAACGACAGATTTTGGTGAAATTATTTCTTCACAAACAGAAAAATATACATTTGCAACCGATTCTCCGGTTTTAGACAGTCTTGGTTTTCGCAGCCATATATCATTTGAATTGAAAGACCTTATTCCCAGCTTTTATCATGTGACGATTCTTGCGGAAAAGGATACTCTTCGACAATTTTCATTTGGGTATGAACCGGAGATGATCCTGTCGGAACCGGATAAACCGGAAGGGTTCGATCAGTTCTGGCAACAGACCCTGGCTGAGTTGGAAAGTGTGAAACCCGAATATAAAATGTCGCTTCTGAAAGAGGCCTCGACGTTAGAACGTCAGGTTTATGAAGTGGAAATGAAATCTTTGGAAGGTGAGACAATACGGGGGTATTGGGCTGCTCCTACAGATAAAGGCAAACATCCGGCCGTAGTCGTTTATCAGGGTTATGGAGCGACCACCTGGATTCCTGGTGAAAATGATTATCCCGGATGGTGTGTACTGGTCATTCCTCCTCGCGGACAAGGGCTCAACCTGCCGTATAATCGGTTTGGGGAATGGATGACTTACGGCCTTGATTCTCCGTTACGCTATTATTATCGGGGAGCATTTATGGATACGGTTCGGAGTATAGACTTTGTTTTTGAACAATCTGAATATGATGGAAAGAATCTTTTTGTGACAGGCATTTCCCAGGGGGGAGGATTATGCTTGGTTGCAGCATCGCTCGATAAACGTGTGACTGCGGCTGCCCCCATAGTTCCGTTTTTAGCAGATTATCCGGATTATTTCCGAATAGTTCCGTGGCCTGCCAGCTTAGTTTATGCAGAAGCCGGAAAACAAAATCTCACACAGGATGAGGTCTTGTCGGTAATGAGTTATTTCGATTTGAAGAACTTGACGGAACGTATCACCTGTCCTGTGTTGATGGGGTTCGGATTACAGGATGATATAACGCCGCCTCATACAAATTTTGCAGCCTATAATCAAATTCGTTCTCCCAAACGATGGATTTGTTATCCTCTGTCGGGACATTTGGCGGCATACGATCATATGGAGAATTGGATAGAAGAGAGCCTTCGGTTCTTCGAAAAAAGTTTACATTCATTTGCACGAAATTAGTTTCATGATAAAAGATGATAAAGCCGACTAATTGTTTTTTATTGTACAAATAATTTTTTATTTTTACAAGGTTCTTTTTTACTCAGGGAATGTATAGCAGATTTTCTTAAAATACCATGTATAACAAATATTTGATTCCTTGACAAAGGGAAACCAATAGTATTAATTATCAATTAAAAGAGACCATGAAAGATTTAAAAATGTACATCGATGGGCAGTTCATCGAGAATCGATCCGGAAAGTGGATCAATGTGTTGAATCCTTCTACAGAAGAAGTTATCTCCCGTATGCCTGACGGGACAGTAGAAGATGTCCGTACAGCCATCGATGCCGCAGAGAAAGCACAAGGTGCATGGGAGCGCCTGACTTCCATAGAACGCGCACAGTATCTTACTAAAATAGCACAGGGAATTCGTAACAGGGAAAAAGAACTGACAGACATTATTGTACGTGAAGGTGGTAAGACCCAGGGATTAGCTAATGTCGAAGTTAACTTTACTGCTGATTATATCGATTATATGGCCGGTTGGGCACGCCGTTATGAAGGAGAAATCATTCCCAGTGACCGTCCTCATGAAACTATCTTTGTCTTTAAGAAACCTATCGGAGTGACAACAGGTATATTACCGTGGAACTTCCCGTTCTTCCTGGTTGCCCGTAAGGCTGCTCCAGCTATGTTGACGGGAAATACGATTGTGTTGAAACCAAGTCAGTTGACTCCGGAGAATGCTTATGTCTTTGCCCAGATCGTGGATGAAGTGGGAGTGCCTAAAGGTGTATTCAATATCGTAAACGGTCGCGGATCGGTTGTCGGGCACGAGATGGCTGCTAATCCGAAAGTCGGTATGGTCAGCCTGACAGGAAGTGTATCAGCAGGTGTACAGACCATGGAAGCTGCTTCGGCCAATGTGACAAAAGTGTCGTTGGAATTGGGAGGAAAGGCTCCGGCTATCGTTATGCCGGATGCGGATCTGGATCTGACTGTGAAGTCGATCATTGCTTCCCGTGTTATCAATACCGGACAGGTATGTAACTGTTGTGAACGTGTTTATGTACATTCCAGTATTAAAGATGCCTTTATTGAAAAGTTACTGGATGGCTTTGGTAAGGTGAAAGTGGGTAACCCCAGTGAGATCACAGACCTGGATATGGGACCGCTGATCGATGCCGGTGCCTTGAAATCAGTGGAAGAAAAAGTAGAGAAAGCTGTTAAGCAAGGTGCAATCCTGGCTTATGGCGGCAAACGTATCGGGACCCAGGGATATTTCTTTGAACCGACACTTTTGACTAATTGTACACAGAAGATGGATATTATCCAGGAAGAAACATTCGGTCCCGTTCTCCCGATTGTAGAATTTACAGAAGTGGAAGATGCTATTGCCTGGGCGAATGACTGTGAGTACGGACTGACCTCTTCGGTCTATACACAGAATCTGGATATGGCCTTTAAACTGATGCGTTCCTTGAAGTTCGGTGAAACTTATATCAATCGTGAGAACTTTGAGGCAATGCAGGGATTCCATGCCGGTTGGCGTAAATCGGGTATTGGTGGTGCTGACGGTAAGCATGGTTTGGAAGAATATCTTCAGACTCATGTCGTTTATCTGGAGACACAGGGTTAATGTAAATCCGGTACGATTAAACAGAATATATAGAAAGGAGATTCCTGGTAGTCAAAGATTATCAGGAATTTTTTTTGATAAATATCCCGGATTGTATTTCCGATAATATATTTATCTTTATTCCGGAATATGGAAAAATGAATAATGATGAGAAACGCTACAATCTTATGTTACTGCCTGATAGCATTAGGTGCCTTTACTATTAACGCACAGGAAACGAATAGTCTGGGAATGCAATTTGCCCGGATTCCGGCAGGGTCTTTCCATATGGGAAGCCACGGACAGGGAGAGGACTACGATGAAGCCCCGATCCATCCGGTAACGATCACAAAACCTTTCCTGATGGGAACAACTGAAGTGACAAACGCCCAGTACGAACAATTCGATCCTTCCCATAAAGAATTACGGGGAAAATACGGTCTTTCAAAAGAAGACGACGAAGCTGTGATCTTCGTCAATTACCGGGAAGCGGAAGCCTTCTGTAAATGGCTTTCGGAAAAGGAAGGAAAAACATATCGCCTGCCGACTGAAGCCGAATGGGAATATGCCTGTCGTGCCGGTTCCTACTGGAACTTTTGGATGGATGACGGACTACATGCTGTTTATCATAAAAATCAGCAGAATGTATGGGGAACTGATTCGACTATCAATCTAAAGGTCGGCAAAACACCGGCCAATCCTTTCGGCTTGTACGATATGCACGGAAATGTAGAGGAATGGTGCTGCGACTGGTACGGACCTTACGAGGCTTTTCCGCAGACAGACCCTGTGGGGCGTGCTGACGGATTATATAAAGTAACGCGTGGTGGAAGCCATAGTACGCCGGAACGATTTCTGCGCTCCGCCAACCGTCTGGCAATGATTCCGGAAGATAAACATTGGTTGACCGGATTCCGGGTTGTCCAGGCTGATATGCCGCAAACCCGGCCTTTACCTGCTATCGAACCTGCTTCGCAGGAAAATATTTCCCAACAAAAATATAATTGGGGAACTCCGTTGAAAACCCCGTTCTTTGCTGAGCCTCTCGTTTATGTAAAAACTCCGGACTGTTCTTCGGGTGTCCCGTTTTATAAGCATAACCATTGTCCGGCTGTCAGTTGGTGTGATAACGGCGATTTATTGGCAATCTGGTTCACTTGTGACGAGGAGTCGGGTAGGGAAATGGTTATTTTGGAAAGCCGTCTGAAACAAGGTACTGCTGAATGGAGCGAACCGCGTGAATTCTTTAGAGTCCCCGACCGGAATGTGACAGGCTCGTCTCTCCTGAATAATGATGGGACACTGATTCATATGAATGGAGTGGAGGCTGCCGGGACCTGGGAAACACTGGCTATGGTGATGCGTACCAGTAAAGATAACGGAGCCACCTGGAGTCGCCCCCATCTTGTTGCCCCGGAACATGCCCGTCGCCATCAGGTAATAGCAGGCTCCTCTAAAACGAAAGAGGGTTGGCTGATACAAGCCGCTGATGCAACACCCCGGAGTAATGGAGGTACTGCCTTGCATCTCAGTAAAGATAACGGTCTGACCTGGGAAGATATGGGAAAGACCAATCCCGGAACTTTCGAAGCCGGTGCTTCGGGTGGAACCATTGCCGGAATTCATGCTGGTGTAGTACAACTGTCAGACGGTCGTCTTATGGCTTTGGGGCGTGGTGACGGCATTGTCGATAAAGACGGTCTGGAACGTATGCCTATGAGCCTGTCGGAAGATAATGGTCGTACCTGGACATATAGTGCTTCGGAGTTTCCTCCGATAGACGGCGGTCAGCGCCTGGTATTGATGCGGTTGAAAGAAGGTCCTCTTTTACTGGTCTCTTTTACGAACCATCCTTTCCGCCTGAAGAACGGATTGAACGGAATGACCTTTAAAGATAAAAACGGACGGGAATATACAGGGTATGGAATGTATGCTGCCCTTTCTTTTGACGAAGGAAAAACATGGCCCGTAAAAAAGTTACTGACAGACGGTAAAAGTCGTTTCATGGATGGAGGCGCCTGGACAGGTTTCTTCGATATGGATCAGACGCATGCCGAACCTCGCGGTTATCTGGCAGCGACACAGACACCGAATCAGATTATCCATCTGTTGAGTAGCCGGAATCATTATCGGTTTAACCTGCAATGGCTGGTCGAAAATACAGACTTTCAAGGGAAAATAAAGTGATCTCTTCGGTTTTGCCTAAACAGGTTATCAGTCAGGGGCTTGCAGTTTCCTAAATTTTTTTAATAAGGAAACTGTAGTTTCCTGCGCGGGGAACTGTGATTTCCTCGGCAGGGAACTGGCGTTTCCCAGGCAAGAAACTCCAATTTCCTAACGAGGAAATTATCAGGACACCGGATGCTCGGTTAGAAAAGATTTGCTTCGTTGTTCAATCCGGCAAGTGCTTTACGATAATCGGCAACAAGTTCTGCCATCACTTCACTAACTGTCTGTTCTTTTCTGAATAAGGCGGCAACCTGTCCGATTTCCAGTTCTCCTTCTTCCAGATTACCTTCGAACATACCTTTTTTGGCTCTTCCTTTGCCTAGTAAAGCGCGCATATCTTCTGCAGATGCACCCTGTGCTTCGGCTTCTTCCACTGCTGTTTTGAAATCACCTTTTGCGAGCCGGGTAGGAGCCAATTTCTTGAGGAGTAACTTTGTATCGCCTTCGTTGAGGTTGAAGCAGAGTTGTTTGAATTTCTCGTGAGCGGAACTTTCGGTTGTCAGGGCAAAACGTGTTCCGATCTGTACGCCTTCCGCACCGAGGGCGAAAGTGGCGAGCATTGCGTCACCGGTTCCTATTCCTCCGGCGGCCATCAGTGGGAGCGAGGTAGCACGGCGTACGGCAGGGATCAGGCAGAGTGTTGTCGTCTCTTCACGTCCGTTATGACCTCCGGCTTCAAAACCTTCGGCAACGACAGCATCGACACCGGCCTCTTCGCATTTAACGGCAAATACGGAACTACTTACCACATGCACGACGGTGATACCATGCCCTTTCAGAAAAGGTGTCCATTTCTTCGGACTTCCGGCAGACGTAAAGACTATTTTTACTCCTTCTTCCACGATCAGTTGCATCAGTGTATCTATTTCCGGATACAACAACGGAACATTAACACCGAAAGGCTTGTCGGTTGCCGCTTTGCATTTCCGGATATGTTCGCGTAATACTTCGGGATGCATAGAGCCGGCTCCCAATAATCCCAGTCCTCCGGCGTTACTTACAGCCGAAGCAAGCCGCCATCCGCTGCACCAAACCATTCCGCCTTGTATAATAGGATATTTGATGCCAAACAATTCACATATTCTATTCATGGTTATTCTAATTATAATGTTAAAAGAACAAAGAAAGATAAAACTTCCCTATCTTTGTGCATCCTATCGTATAATTAATGTAGACATAAATTAATTCTTACAATATCATGGTTATGAATAAAACGCTTATGGCTGCCAGTCTGGCAGTAGTTTTGGGAGCCTGTAACTCCTCAAAGAAAAGCGATGTAGCAGATGCTGCACCCAATCCTTTTTTCTCGGAATATACAACTCCGTTCGGTGTTCCTCCTTTCGATAAAATAGAAGTAGCACATTATAAACCGGCTTTCGAGAAGGGAATGGCGGAGCATAAGAAAGAGATCGATGTCCTGGTGAATAATTCGGAAAAGCCAACCTTTGAGAATACGATCGTTGCCCTCGACCAGGCAGGCGAGTTACTGAATAAAGTTATGTATGCTTTCAGTGGGCAGTCGAGTGTGAACACAACCGACGAGATACAGGAACTCGAGCAAGAATTGTATCCTATTCTCTCTGCCCATTCTGATGATATCAGTTTGAACCCGGCCCTTTTTGCCCGTGTGAAAGCTGTTTACGACAATCAGGCTTCGCTTAACCTGGATAAGGAACAAAAGAAGCTACTGGAAGAAACCTATAAAGGTTTTGTTCGCAGCGGTGCCAACCTCGATGCCGACAAGCAGGCTAAACTGCGTGAACTGAACGAGCAGATCTCAGTACTGGAACTGACCTTCGGACAGAACACCCTGAAAGAAACAAATGCTTTTAAATTGGTTATCGATAACAAAGAAGACCTCTCAGGCTTACCTGAAACCCTGATCGCCGCTGCCGCCGAGACAGCTACTGCCGACTCGATGGAAGGCAAGTGGGTTTTCACGCTTCACAACCCGAGTGTAATGCCTTTCCTGCAATATGCAGATAACCGGGCATTGCGCGAAAAGATGTTTAATGCCTATGTTTGCCGGGGAAATAACAATAATGCCAACGACAACAAAGAAGTAATAAAGAAACTGGTTACCGCCCGTCTCGAAAAGGCCAAACTGTTGGGTTACGAAGACTTTGCCGCTTACGTCCTGGAAGAGAACATGGCAAAGAACGAAAAGAATGTATACCAACTGTTGGATCAGCTTTGGAAACCGGCGTTGGCAAAGGCAAATGAAGAATTGGCCGACATCAATGCCGAAATAAAGAAAGAAGGTGGCAACTTCAAGGCTGAAGCCTGGGACTGGCGTTATTATGCCGATAAAGCACGTCGGGCAAAGTTCGACCTGGACGAGAACGAAGTGCGTCCGTATCTGGAGCTGAACCATGTACGTGAAGGGGCCTTTTATGTGGCAAACAAACTGTACGGTATCACCTTTACAGAAATAACAGACATTCCGAAACCAGATCCCGATGCCTATGCATTCGAATGTAAGGACAAAGACGGTTCTCCGTTGGGTGTTCTGTATATGGACTTCTATACCCGTCCCGGCAAGAGTGGCGGAGCATGGTGTGGCGGTTATCGTTCGCAGACTTATAAAGACGGTAAAAAGATCACTCCGGTGGTAACGACTGTCTTTAACTTCAGTAAACCGGCAGCCGGACAACCTGCCCTGCTGAGTACCGATGAAGCAGAAACCGTTTTCCATGAATTCGGTCATGCACTGCACGCATTGTTTGGCGATGTTCATTATTATGGCGTTGCCGATGTCCCTCGCGATTTCGTAGAACTGCCTTCGCAGGTCAATGAGCATTGGGCATTTGAACCTGAAGTATTGAAAGTATATGCCAAACATTATAAGACGGGCGAAGTTATTCCCCAGGAACTGGTAGATAAGATCGTGAAGAGTGGTAAGTACGGACAAGGTTTTGCTACAGTAGAATATCTGGCTTCTTCTTTGTTGGATATGGATTACCATGTAATGAAAGAAATTCCGGCCGACCTGGATATTGAGAAATATGAAGGGAAAGCGATGTATGGTCGCGGTTTGCCGACTCAGATAGCACCTCGTTACTGGGGAACTTATTTCGGCCATACGATGGAGGGAGGATATACTGCCGGTTATTACAGTTACATCTGGGCGGAAGTATTGGATGCCGATGCTTTTGAAGCTTATAAGGAAACTGGTGATATCTTTAATCAAGAAGTTGCTGCAAAATTCCGTCAGTATGTCCTTACTCCGGGTGGTATCGATGACGCTATGGATATGTATACCAATTTCCGGGGAAAGGAGCCGAGCATCGAGCCGTTGCTGAAAAACAGGGGACTGAAATAGTTGACAAGACAGTTGACAGTTGACAAGTGACAGTTGACAGTTACGGTTAGGTTGACTGGCTAAATTTATTATTGACAGTTGGCAAATGATAGGAGACAATATATAAGCGTAAAGTTTATCTGTCAACTGTCACCTGTCAACTGTCATCTGTCTTGTCAACTGTCAACTTTTTTCTATCTTTGTGCAAATTAGTAACTTAAACAAAACATAATGAAGAAAACAATTATGGCTGCCGGATTAGCCGCTGTCTTGACAGCCTGTGGTTCGTCAGGAAATAAAACAGAAACCATGACAGAAAACCCTCTTTTAACTGAGTTCAAAACTCCGTTCGGTGTTCCTCCTTTCGATAAGATCGAACTGGATGATTATATGCCTGCTTTTAAAGAAGGTATCGCTCTACAGCAAAAGGAAGTAGAAGAGATTGTAAAACAGAAAGCTGCTCCCGATTTTGAAAATACGATTGTCGCACTCGACCAGAGTGGTGATCTGCTGCGTAAGGTAAGTGCAATTTTCTACGGGCTCAACAGTGCGAATACAAATGATGAGATGCAGGCATTGAGCCGTGAATTATCTCCGTTACTTTCAAAGAACAGTGATGATATTCGTATGAATCCGGATTTGTTTGCCCGTGTAAAAACGGTGTATGAGAATCAGGAATCGATGAATCTCAATAAAGAACAGAAGAAATTACTGGAAGAAACCTATAAAAGTTTTGTCCGTGGCGGAGCAAACCTGGATGCAGAACAACAGGCCCGTTTGCGTGAACTGAATAGCGAAATATCCATGCTTCAGTTGACTTTCGGACAAAATATGCTGAAAGAAACGAATGCTTTCCAATTAATTGTAGATAATAAGGACGACCTTGCCGGATTACCGGAGAGTCTGATCATGAATGCTGAAGTAGCTGCCCGTTCGGCTGGTCTGGAAGGCAAATGGCTTTTCACGTTGCATAATCCGAGTGTGATGCCTTTCCTGCAATATGCCGACAACCGTGCGTTGCGTGAAAAGATTTTCAAAGGTTATATCAACCGAGGAAACAATGGTAATGATGCCGACAACAAAGACGTTGTACTTAAATTGATCACTCTCCGTCTGGAAAAAGCCAAACTGATGGGTTATGACAACTACGCTTCTTTTGTGTTGGAAGATCGTATGGCAAAAACGCCGGAACAGGTATATGCTCTTTTGGATGAGATATGGAAACCTGCACTGGCTAAAGCTAAAGACGAACTGGCTGATATCAATACTGAGATCAAGAAAGAAGGCGGCAATTTTGAAGCGGAAGGTTGGGACTGGCGTTATTATTTCGAGAAAGCTAAAAAGGCTAAGTTCGATCTGGACGAGAATCAGGTCCGTCCTTATCTGAAGCTTGAAAATGTGCGTGACGGCGCTTTCCTTTTGGCTAACAAGTTATATGGTATAACATTTACTCCGATCAAAGATATACCGTTACCTCATTCGGATGCTCAGGCTTTCGAATGTAAGGATAAAGACGGTACGCATCTGGGGGTTCTGTATATGGATTTCTTCCCTCGTGCCAGCAAACGTGGCGGAGCTTGGTGTGGAACATATCGTTCGCAAACTTACAAAGATGGCAAACGTCTCGGTCCGGTTGTTACGATTGTATGTAATTTTTCCCAACCGGCTCCCGGACAACCTGCTTTGCTGAGTGCAGACGAGGCGGAAACATTATTCCATGAGTTCGGTCATGGCCTGCATAACCTGTTTAAGGACGTGCATTATTATGGCGTATCGGGTGTTCCCCGCGATTTCGTGGAACTGCCATCACAGGTTATGGAACATTGGGTGTTTGAACCGGAGTTGCTGAAAGAATATGCAAGACATTACGAAACAAATGAAGTGATTCCTGCCGGACTGATCGAGAAACTGGATAAGAGCGGTAAATACGGACAGGGTTTTGCAACGACCGAATATCTGGCTGCTTCTTTGCTGGATATGGATTTCCATGTATTGAAAGAAGTACATGAAGGTGCCGATGTGATGAAGTTTGAAGAGGCTGTCCTGGGTGACCGTGGCTTGTTGAAACAGATTCCTTCCCGTTATCGTACGACTTATTTCAATCATACGATGGGTGGCGGATATACGGCCGGTTATTATAGTTATATCTGGGCGGAAGTATTGGATGCCGATGCTTATCAGGCTTATAAGGAAAGCGGTGATCTTTTCAATCAAGACGTAGCTCAGAAATTCCGCCAGTATGTTCTTACTCCGGGCGGTATCGATGATGCAATGGATATGTATAAAAACTTCCGTGGCAAGGAACCGAATACGGAACCGCTGCTGAAGAATAGAGGCTTAAAGTAGAGTTACTTTTCTCTTGATAGAAAAGTAACCAAAAGATCAAGGCTGCACCGGCTTCGCTGCTACGGTGAAAGACTACGCTCAAAAATCCGAAACTCGCTACGCTCAAACAACGGATTTTTTTAACCGCTTCGTCTTTCCCCTTCGCGGACGCTCACCCGCTGAGGCCTTTCCAAGGAAGTTCTGCTTCCTCTTAGGATCGCCGATATCGACACCTATATATTATAACAGGTGCTTTCTGTTTTAACAAGCAGTATCGGCAATCACAAGAGAACGCTTTGCGTTCTATGAAAGGCCTCAGCTGACGAGCGTTAAGCGCAGCAGCCGGAGTGAGCGCCTGGAGCATCCGCTGTTTGAGCGTAGCGAGTTTCGGAGGCGACAGCGAACGCAGGATGCGGAGTAGCGAGGCAGGTGCAGCCTTGATCTTTTGATTACTTTTGGATCAAGCCAAAAGTAATTAATAAATTTCGATAAAATAGGAAGCCTCAAACACTTCTCCCGGCTCCAAATGTTGCATCCAGTCTTTATCCTTATATTCTCCCGTATAATTGACCCGGTCACAGCGTCCGTACCACGGTTCGATGCAAACAAAAGGCGCATTTTTAGCAGGAGGCGACCAAAGGCCGACAACCGGTGCCGTGAAATATACGGAGAGTGAGGTGCTTCCGTCCTGTTTCAATAAGTCGACCCGGTTGATCTGGTTGTTTTCAATGACTAACGCATCTTTGTCGAAAGTGTGTGTATCCAGTGGTAACAATCCTTCTTTGTCAAGTACAAGCGGATATTCTTTCTCTCCGATGCATCCTTTCTCCTCGACCAGTTTGTATGTCAATCCCTGTGTTTTATCAAAGGCAAAGAAACCTCTTTTCTGATCTTCTTTGTCGTAGTCCGGAAAATAGAAAGCCGGATGTGCCCCGATCTGGAAATGAAGTTCTTCGTTTCCGGTATTTTTTACGTACCATAAAACTTCGATCTGGTTACCGGCCAGTTTATAACCGATCTCCAGGCAGAACGGGAAAGGATATATCTGCAATGTTTCTTCGTTTTCTTGTAGCCGGAAACGCAATTCCGTATCAGTTTCCTTTATTAGTTCAAACTCCCGGTCCCGTGCAAAACCGTGTTGCGATAGTTTGTATGTCTTTCCGTTATGGCGGTATTCGTTATTCCACACACTGCCCACGATAGGGAATAAAACGGGTGAATGGCGTTTCCAGAAAGCCGGATCTGCCTGCCATAAAAATTCTTTACCGGTCGCGTTGGCAACGATGCTGCTGAGTTCGGCTCCATGTGGTGACACCTGAATAGTCAACAGGTTATTCGATAATGTTTTCTTCATCTGATCTGTTTGTTTAAGTCATTTTCAATTTCAACAAAGTTAGTGAACTTATTTTTTGATTCTCCAGCTCTTTTATAATAAATCAAAACAGAAAGCGTTAAAAGATCATTGAATAGTTGAAAATATGAAGCTACACGAAAAAAGATTCTCAGCAATAACAAGTATTGCATTCCTACTTTGTTTCTGCCTTTCTTTTTCATTGGAAGCAAGTGGACGCTATGCGGACAATTCTGTATTAAGCAAAGGACACTGGGTGAAAATACAGATCGAAAAAGACGGAATATATAAACTGACTTATTCCGAATTGAAGAATATGGGTTTCGACGATCCTTCAAAAGTCGCAGTCTATGGCTATGGCGGTTGGCCGTTGGAGGAAGATTTTACCAAACCCTATGTGGATGATTTGCCTGCTGTTCCGGTATTGAGAAAGGATAATTATATACTTTTTTATGGAAGAGGAACGACGAAATGGGAATATAAAGAAGTGAGCTATAGAAAAGACAGTAAAAGAAATAAATTTGTACATACCAATAATCCCTATTCCCTTTACGGATATTATTTTCTTACCACTTCTTCAGAGGTAAAAGAAATGGATATTGTCCCATCTGAAACGAAAGATGCTACTATAGAATTTGACTATTTTGATGATTATCTTTTGCATGAGAAAGATTTGGTTTCGGTTAATAAGTCCGGGCGTGAACTTTTTGGTGAATCGCTGTATTCCACTGTTTCTATTCCTTTTGAAAAGGTAGAAGGTATATTGGATACAGATGCTTTTGTTGACTGTCGTTTAATAGCTAAAACAAACGATGCAAAAAATTTTGTTCTTTCAATTAATGGGGAAGAGGTTGTGAAGAGTTATATCAATGGTGTATCGCCTAATTTGGATCTTTATGAATATATAAAAGCCCGGTCGGCAGAAGCCTATGGAATTTGGAAAGGTAGAAAAGAAAATAGTTTTTCCGTCAAAGTTGATTATTCAGAGAAAGGAAATAATACGGCTTATCTGGATTATATCTATATACAGTTGCAGAGGTCTTTGCAAGTCTATGGTCAACCGACGTTCTTCCGAACTCTCTCATCGATAGGAAATAAATCATGTTTTACAATAAAGAATGCTGATGCGAATACGATTGTACTTGATGTGACTGATGCTTTAAATCCTCGGATAATTGAAGGAGTGTTGAATGAAAGCAATTTCTCATTTGTTATTCCTAAAGAGGATCGGTTGAGAGAGTTTGTGGTTTTCAGGCTGGACAACTCTGTTCCTGTTATCAGTGCGAATAATAGCCAAAAGGTAGCAGAGCAAAATTTACATGCTTTACGACAGGCAGATATGGTGATCATTTCTCCATCTGCCTTTAAGAGTGAAGCGGAAAGATTGAAACAAGCACACGAAGAGCATGATCAATTGGAGAATATCCTGGTTGTTACCCCAGAAGAAATCTATAATGAGTTTTCCAGCGGAACGCCGGATGCTACAGCTTACAGACGTCTGATGAAAATGTTTTATGACCGAAGCAAAAATGAACAGTCGAACGCACCTAAATATTTATTACTTTTTGGAGATGGAGCCTATGATAACCGGTTTGTTTCCAGTGAATGGAAACTTTTTCCTTCAGGTATGAAAAATAATATGTTGTTGACTTATCAGACAAATGAATCATTAGATGATACTTCGTATGTGGTTGATGATTATTTTGGACTACTGGATGATAATGAAGGCGTGAATATTAGTAATGACATAATAGATATCGGAATAGGACGCTTTCCGGTCCGGACAATCACTGAAGCCCGGAATGCTGTGAATAAAGTGATCTCTTATATGAATGCTCCCGTTGGCGACTGGAAGAATAAGGTTTGCTTTATAGGTGATGATGGAAGTAACGCTGATCAATATGCTACTTACCATCAAAAGTATGCGGATGAATTGGCTGACACATTAGAAGAGAATCATGCTGAATATGTTTCAACCAAGATACTTTTTGATGCTTTTAAAAAGGACCGGTCAGGTAAAAGTTCCTATCCGGATATTCCCCCGCTTATCCAGAAGACATTAAAAGAAGGATGCTTCATGTTGAATTATACCGGACATGGTAGTGCTAAATCATTAAGCGAGGAGGCTGTGATTACTCAAAGCGATATTATTCAATCCACTTATAGGTATTTACCGATATGGATCACTGCATCCTGCGATTTCTGTCCGTTTGATCAGGTTGCTACTTCAGCCGGAGAAGATGTTTTCCTGAATAAAGTAAGCGGAGGAATTGCTTTGTTTACAACTACCCGTGTAGCTTTTTCTAGAGACAATAAGAATATCAATGAAAATTTGGTTAAGGAACTGTTTGGATCGGATAATGAGAGAAAGGCGCTAGGAGATATTTTTTTTAGTACTAAGCAGAAACCATCACTTCGCAAGCTCGGTTTCAGTCTGATCGGTGACCCGGCATTGAAGTTATCTTACCCTAAATATCGGCTCAGGTTAAGTACGATCAATGGAAAAGACGTGGCTGATAGTTCTTTTGAGTTTAAGTCACAGGATAAAGTAGAGTTGGAAGGAATTGTCTGCACTGCCTCTGATGATTTACTGTCGGATTTTAATGGAGTTTTGAACGTCCGGGTGTTTGACGCACTTGATGAAAAAGAAACTATGGGTAATAATAAAATTTCATTTAAGTATGGTGAAAAAGATGGGAAACCTCTATATCGGGATTCTGTTCCTAAAATCAGATATAAAGATTATATCAATACGATTTTTTTAGGCAGTGACTCTGTACGGAACGGAAGGTTCAAGATATCTTTTTTTGTACCTAAAGACATATCTTACAAAGTTGGTAAAAACGGAAAAATAACTATGTATGCCTATGAAAGTGAAAGTAAAAGGGATGCAAGCGGCTCGTTTAAGAAATTCTCTGTTTTTGGGACTTCGGATAATCCGAAAGATGATAATATGCCTCCGGAAATACGGTCACTCTTTTTGAACGATACTACTTTTATTGATGGTGGTGATGTGAATTCTACTCCTTATTTCTATGCAAAAGTGTGGGATGAAAGTGGAATCAATATAACAGAGAGTAGTATAGGGCATGGTATTACATTGTCTATAGATAATAATCCGAATAGTAGTTATATTCTCAATAGCTATTATGAAAATATAATAGGTAGTGATGGGGAAGGTATGGTGAAATTCGGTATTCCGGTTTTAACTCCGGGGTTACATCATGCAGAATTCAAAATTTGGGATATCATGAATAATTCGGCTACTTATACATTTAGTTTTAATGTTGTTGAAGGTCTAAAACCTTTCATCACCAATGTGATCGCAACTCCTACACCTGCGAGGGGAAATGTCGAATTTCATATTACGCACAACCGTCCGGAATCCCGGATGAAAGTAGGTATCATGGTCTACGACATGACAGGTCGTCTGCATTGGAAGCATGAAGAGACAGGTTCTTCCGAACTGTTCAAAGACTATACGATAGACTGGGATTTGAGAAATAATTCGGGAACTCATGTGCGTCCGGGTGTTTATATTTATCGCGCAGCGGTAAGTACTGATAATTCTAAAGAAGCAACGGAAGCAAAGAAGATGATTATTTTGTGGTGATCTTTTATAACTAGTAGATTGAAAAAGTAACTGTCATACTATCATTCTATGTTTTGAATACATTGAAATTCATGCTATTTACTCTGTGATAGTATGTATGATAGTATGAAATTGTACTGTCATACTATCATAAAAATACCTGTTTGTTTTCACGAAGTATACTTCTTATTTTCAATGACATACTTACTAAATATTATTGAGACCCGGGTCTCGACACCTTCAAGACCCGGGTCTTAGCATCGTTCAGATGGGGGTGTAAATGGCATTCAGATGGGAGACTTGGAGAAGATTTCTGCTTGTTTTCTGCTAAATAAGACGTAGTATTGCTGAAAAAAAGAGTATGTTCTGTGCAAAATAGCCTGTTTTGTAATGCTTTTGGATACCTTATTTTTCGATGAAAAGGGCCAAAATGATAGTTGAATGACAGTTTATGATCGTTGCATGATAGTTGTTTTGGGTAACTATCATGTTTGTGTTGCATGAAATTCAATCGGTATGCCGAAAATATGATGGTATGATAGTTGATTTGTGCAAAACTATGTTCGACACTAAAAAAAGACTGTGTCCGATATGCAATTTTTATATACATTTGTAAGAAATAAAATGCACCATGGAAAGTATATATACACCAAATGAAAACAGATACGCGGAGATGACGTATCGTCGTTGTGGACGCAGCGGTATCTTATTGCCAGCTATTTCTCTGGGGTTATGGCATAACTTCGGCAGTGTGGATGTTTTCAATAACTTTATCAAGATTGCCCATACGGCTTTCGATAACGGGATTACCCATTTTGACCTGGCGAATAATTACGGGCCAGTCTACGGTTCTGCAGAAGAAAATTTCGGCAGGATTCTGAAGAAAGGACTGGGAGCTTATCGGGATGAGCTGCTTATTTCGACAAAAGCCGGTTACGATATGTGGCCCGGTCCGTATGGGAATTGGGGTAGCCGGAAGTATTTGATAGCCAGTCTCGATCAGAGTTTGAAACGGATGGGACTCGATTATGTGGATATCTTCTATTCCCACCGTCCTGATCCGGAAACACCGATAGAGGAAACAATGGGGGCTTTGGCGGATATTGTCCGCCAGGGGAAAGCATTGTATGTGGGCATTTCAAACTATAATGCCGAACAGACGGAAAAGGCACTGGCCGTATTAAGAGAATATCGTGTTCCTTGCCTGATCCATCAGGCACGTTATTCCATGTTCGACCGTTGGACGGAACCTGATTTGTTACCTTTATTGAAGAAAGAAGGCGTAGGCATGATTGCTTTTTCTCCTTTGGCACAGGGGATGCTGACCAACAAATATCTGCACGGAATACCGGAAAACTCAAGAGCTGCCAGGTCGACAGGACATTTGCAGCGTGAGCAGGTGACAGAGGAAAAAATAAACAAGATACGCCGCTTGAACGAGTTGGCTATGGAACGCGGGCAGACGTTGGCTGAAATGGCGTTGGCATGGTTGCTGAAAGACGATCGTGTGACTAGCGTCCTTGTCGGAGCCAGTTCGGTAGAACAGTTACTGGATAATTTGAAGGCGTTGAATAATATTAGTTTTACATCAGAGGAACTGGAAAGGATTGAATCGATATGACACCATTCTTATACCAGGTAGCCTCTTTGTTTTATCAGCAATACGGAGCGGAGGTCAGTAAGCTGGCATTTGTTTTCCCTAACCGGCGAACAGGCCTGTTCTTTCAAAAATATCTTTCGGAGGTGGCGGACAAGCCGCTTTTCTCTCCGACGATCCTGACCATCAACGACCTGTTTGTGCAGTTGAGCGGCAAACAGGCGGCAGATAAGATCAATATGCTGTTCATGCTGTACGATATCTATATCCGGCATAGCGGCTCGATGGAAACCTTTGACGAGTTCCTCTATTGGGGGGAAATGCTGTTGAACGACTTTGATGATGTCGATAAATATATGGCAGATGCCCGCATGTTGTTTACGAATGTGACGGACCTGCGGGAGATAGAGAACGATTTCAGTTTCCTGGATGAAGATCAGATAGCGGCAATCCGTACATTCTGGTCGTCTTTCTATCCGAAGGGAGATTCTCCGAACCAGGAAGAATTTCTGGCTGTCTGGAAAATTCTGTATACGTTGTACACCGATCTGCGTGAAGCGTTGGTGGCGGAGGGAAGAGGCTATGAAGGTATGATCTTCCGTGAAGTCGTTGAACAGATGGAGCAGGATGACTGTTGTGACCTGCCTTATCTGAAGGTGGTCTTTGTCGGTCTGAATGCCTTGTCTGTCGCGGAGGAACGTTTCCTGATGCAGTTGCAGAAACGGGGAATCGCTGATTTTTATTGGGATTATGCTTCGGATAAAGTGACGGACCGGGATAATAAAGCGTCCTATTTTGTCGAACGGAATCTTAAAAACTTCCCGTCGCAGTATCCGCTTCCTCCGGAGGAAAAAACGGAAACGCAGATTGAGGTGATCGGTATTCCTTCCGGTATCGGTCAGGCAAAACAGGTGTACACATTGCTGAACGAACTTTGCAAGGAGGATGAAATGTCGCCCGAGGAAGCGTTGCGTACAGCCGTTATCCTACCTGATGAACATTTGCTTATTCCGGTACTGAATGCCATTCCCGAACAGATACGCCGTATCAATGTGACGATGGGGTATCCGTTGGCAGGTACGCCAGTCGCTTCTTTGATGGAGTATATCCTGGCATTGCAGAAAAATGTACGTTATGTAGATCGTCAGCCGGTTTTCTATTTCCGTGACGTGCTGCCTATCCTGAACCATCGGTATATCAGTTCGACCGGTCCGGAAACGGTCAATGCCCTGGTGAAAGATATTGCGGAAAACAACAAGATATATATTTCTGCCGCCGATCTGGGAAAGACGCCTCTTTTGTCCGTCCTCTTCCTGCCGGTAACAGATGTCAATACCTTTTCCGATTACCTGATCAATGTCCTGCAGGAACTGAATAAGGTGATGCACGCTTTATCATCCTCCGGTGAAGAGGAAGAAGATGCCACCCAGCGCACCAACGACCTGGAGCAGGAATTTATCTTCCATTACTTCACGACCGTCAACCGTATGAAAGAGATCATGCAGGATGCCGGGATCGAGATGAAGATCGACACCTATTTCCGCTTGCTCAAACGGGTGACCGATACGATAACTATCCCTTTCCGGGGCGAACCGTTGTCCGGTCTGCAGATCATGGGAGTTCTTGAAACCCGTGCACTGGATTTCGACCGGCTGATCATCCTTTCCATGAATGAGGGTATATTCCCACTCAGGAAAGCGGCCAACTCGTTTATCCCTTATAACTTGCGAAGAGGTTTCGGCCTGCCCACTTATGAGCATCAGGACAGTGTATGGGCTTACCATTTTTATCGTCTGATTTATCGGGCGAGCCATGTCAGCCTGCTCTACGATACCCGCAGTAATGGTTTGCAGACAGGCGAAGTCAGCCGTTTTGTCCATCAGCTGCACTACCATTATGAAGAGCCGTTGCAGAACAAACTGGTCGTCTATAATGTCTCGTCCGCGAAAACCCCGGCTTTGCAGGTCCGGAAAACGGACGAAGTGATGCAACGGTTGGAGGCTTTCCATAAAGGAGGGCACAGGGCCATTTCTGCCAGTGCGGTCAATACCTATTTGGATTGTCCGCTGAAGTTCTATTTTTCGGTGGTCGAAGGTATACAGGAGGAAGAGGAGGTCAGTGAAACGATCGAGAGCAATGTGTTCGGAAGTATCTTGCACAAAGTGATGGAAGAGTTGTACATGCCTCTTTGCGGAAAGATGGTAACAGCCGATTTACTGAAGGCGATTAAGAAAGATACACCTGTCCTGACCGGTGCTATTGCACGGGCATTTGCGGAGATCTTTTTCATGTCGGATGTCGTACGTCCTTTGACGGGGCAGAACTTTCTGATCGGTGAGATGATCCGGAAATATGTGGAAAAGATACTGGAGCGTGACAGTAAACTGACACCTTTCCGTTATATCGAATCGGAGCGGAAGATCAACCGCCTGTTTACCCTGGGTGACGGTCGGACGGAAATCCAGTTGAAAGGTTTTATCGACCGGATCGATGAGGTGCGTGATACGGTCCGCATCATCGATTATAAGAGTGGGAGTGGGACTTCGGTATTTACTTCTATAGAGAGTCTGTTCGATAAAGAAGATAAAGACCGTGCCAAAGCCGTGATGCAGGTTTTCATGTACTCGTGGATGCTGGGCGACGTGCCTGCAGGAAAGACCCTTCAGCCGGGAATTTATTATATGCGTACGCTCTTTTCCGATTCGTTCGATGCAGCTGTGAGCCGGCGCGTGGAGCGGATGAAAACAGAGCCGGTAACGGATTTCTCTGTCTATTCGGCCGACTTTGAAGCGGAACTGCGCCGTTGTCTGGATGAGATATTCGGACAGGAAACTCCGTTCGTGCAGACGACGACGGAAAAAGCCTGTGCCTGGTGTCCTTTCAAGGATATATGCGGAAAATAGACGGAGAAAAATCAAACGGATCAGAACAGGAAACCGAGCGAGAAGCTCATCATATTGGTCCGCTTGTCTATCGAGATATTTCTTTCTATCGGGGTTAACGAGGATTTGTCCTTAAAATCGGACTCAACCTTGTTAAGCCCGAATTCGTAAGTGAATTCGAAAAACAGACGCCAGATACTCACGCCCAGCCCTGTGGCGATGCCCAGTCCGAACGGTGTACTGTTATTGATGTATTCGTTGGTGACTTCAGAGAAATGGGTCGTATAACGTGACTTGTAGTTGTATTTCACTTTGGGTCCCACCATCAGGCTGAGGGCATAAGGACCTTCCTTTACAAGATAATAACCGATCATGACAGGCATTTCCAGTGAAGTCGTTTTTAGTTGGAGCCGGTCTGTTTCCGAAATACTTCCGGCTGCCTGGTCTGATTCGGTAGTTTGCGGCAATGAAAAAAGAACATCTCCTTGCTTGCGCGACCATGTCAAGTCCGGTTGGATAAAGAAGCGGTCGATATTGATCCTGCAAAAGAAAGAAGCCTGATAACCGACTTTATATTGCAGACGGATATTTTCGGCTTCGACACCGTCTATTGTCAATGAGTTAATGATCGGGAATGTAGAATTGACTCCCACCTTTGCACCAAAGTTGAAAGCTTTATCCTCAATATATATGAACTTCTGTGCATGGACTGAAATGCAAAGGAGGAACAGCGGCAATAGAAGGAGAATCTTTTTCATATGCTTATTTTTTCTTTTTTACGGACCAGCCGAATTTACCTACAAACTCACCTAATCCATAATATTTACCGTGCGAATAAGCCAGCAGGTCTGCCCGTTGCATATCGAATGCACCTGTTTGCGGATCCAGATATTTATCATCCGCCTGGACATTGAGAACATCGGCGATGAACATATCGTGGCTACCCAGTGCAACCACTTCTTTTACCCGGCATTCGATGCAAAGCGGTGCTTCTTCGATGGTGGGGCAATTCACCAATGTTGCTTTACCCGGCGTCAGTCCCATTTCTTCAAACTTATGATGATCTTTTCCTGAATTAACGCCGCACCAGTCGGTGGCATAAGCCAACTCGCGCGTGGTCAGGTTGATCACAAATTCCATATTCTTTTTTAGGATCGGATACGAATGGCGTTCCGGACGTACGGATATATAACACATGGGTGGATTGGTACAAATCGTACCGACCCACGCCACTGTTATAATATTATATTCTGAAGGTTCGCTACCACAACTAACCATTACGGCCGGTAAAGGATAGATCATGGTACCGGGCTTCCAGTCTTGCTTCATACAAACTTATTTAATAATAATGTCTTCTTTATTTATCTTGCGTTCGCAATAATGACATTTGATCGTGCCTTTCTCTTTGTCGATCACTTCGAAACGGCTCGGCATCGGTTCATTATTGGTGATACATTTCGGATTGTTACATTTAACCAGTCCGACCAGTTCGTCCGGCAAAGTAACCGTTTTTTTCTCTACAACCTCATAGTCGCGGATAATGTTCAGAATCACTTTCGGAGCGATCAGTGCGATACGGTTGATCTCATCTTCTTCGAAGAACTTATCGGATATTTTGATCACGCCTTTACAACCCATCTTCTTGCTTTGGAAATTGTTGCCGATCGTGATCGTGTTGTCCATATTTTCAAGTCCCAACAATTTGGCGACTTTAAATAACTGGCTGGGAGGAATATGGTCGATAGCAGTTCCGTTCTCCAGGGCGGCAACCTGCAATTCTCTTTTCTTTTCTACTGACATAACTTTGTTTATTTAGAAGTTGACAGTTGACAAGTGACAGTTGACAGTTATTTATTATCTGTCAATTGTCAACTGTCACTTGTCAACTGAAATATTTAGAACTTCACAAATAATAGCCTGACGGGCAAATAATCCGTTGCGTGCCTGCTGGATATAGTAGGCTTTCGGATTATCATCCACATCGTAAGCGATCTCGTTTACGCGGGGCAGCGGGTGGAGGATACGGAGATTTTCGCGGCTTCCTTCCAACATTTTGTTACGCAGGATATACACATTCTTTACCCGTTCGTATTCTTCCAGGTCGGTAAAGCGTTCGCGCTGTACGCGGGTCATGTAAAGGATATCGGATTGGTTGATCACCTCTTCGTCGAAAGTGGTATGCTCGTAATATTTGATGCCGTGTTCGTCGCAGAAATTCTTGTATTCGTCCGGCATGCGAAGTTCGTCCGGAGCCACGAAATGAAAAGTAGGATTGAAGTGCGACATGCCGACGATCAGCGAATGTACCGTACGGCCATATTTCAGGTCGCCCACCATTGTGATATTCAGGTCGGTCAGTTTTCCTTGTGTCTTTTGGATCGAATACAGGTCGAGCATGGTTTGCGAGGGATGCTGGTTTGCTCCGTCTCCTGCGTTGATGATTGGAATATCGGTTACTTCCGAAGCATAGCGTGCTGCACCTTCCAGATGGTGTCTCATAATGATCAGGTCGACATAATTGCTGACCATCAGGATCGTATCTTTCAGTGTTTCCCCTTTGGAAGAACTGGTCGTAGAGGCATCCTGAAATCCGATCACTCGTCCGCCCAGGCGGTTGACAGCTGTTTCGAAGCTTAATCGCGTGCGTGTAGAGGGTTCAAAAAACAGGGTGGCAGCAACTTTGCCTTCCAGCACCTTTCGGTTCGGGTTTTCCTCAAACTTCCTGGCGTTATCCAGAATACGAAGAATGTCCTCTTTGGAACATTGATCGATAGAAACTAAACTTTTACTTTTCATTTTGTGTATAATCTGTCTTTCTTGCAAAAGTATAAAAAAAGCGGAGACCGAATAGTCTCCGCTTTATATTTATTTCAGATAATCTGCCAGCTTCGTCGGGAGATAGAATGTATTGTTCTTATCTACATAGACAACGACTGAATTCAGCCGGACTTCTTCCTGTCCTTTCTTACCGATTGTAACGATATTGCTGAACGGTGTGATGTTGATCTGTTTCTTCTTATTCTTTACGATTAATGAAGGAGAACCTTTCTCATCTTTAGCGGGGATAATCTCACATTGGTAGTCTTCGAATACTTCTGTGTGAGGGGCGAAGTTCTCTGCCGTAAGTTCATCCAGCTTATCGCGGTCCATGCCGAACAAAGCACACAGGTAGGCGTTCAGTTCGATATTGGTATGCATACCGATCGGCAGGCTGGCCTTGTCGGGATGATAGGCTGCCAGGAAGACATCTTCGCCGGTATGACCGCCGGTGGTAAATCCGAAACAGGTTTTTGAGGTAAGCAGTTTCGACATGAAAGAGGTCAGCGAACCGCTATACAGTGAACCTTTGCCTTCAGTTTTGCGTTCGGCTTCTGGGATCGGACTGTTTTTATAGTCTTTACAATGGTTCAAAGCATCCAGTTCTTCGGCTGTCAGTTCTAATCCTGCGTATTTACGGAAGATGTTCTGTACTTCCGAATTTGGTTCGCTGTTTATTTTTTTTGCGAAACCTTCAGCCGTCAGTTTATACTGTGAGAACTGGTGGAATAACTGGTCTTTGCTAAGTTTGTCGTAACCCGGACATCTGGAACTACCGATACTGATGCCGCTGTTTCCGTGATCCGGAACCATGATAACGGCTGTTTCACCGTTCTGGCGGGCAAATTCGAGTGCGGCACCGCAGGCACGGTCGTAAGCCAACATGTCTGTAGCCATGCCGACAGGGTCGTTTGCGTGAGCGGCCCAGTCTACTTTACTGCCTTCTACCATCAGGAAGAAACCTTCCGGGTTTTTGGATAGTTTCTGGATAGCGATGCGGGTCATCTCTTCTAGGTCCGGTTGTTGAGCCGGGTCACGGTCGATGTCGTAAGCCATTTCGCGGTCTGCGAATAAAGCCCACATATTGTCGCCGTTATAGTTGCGCATACCGTTGATGTCGTTTTTGAATACGCCGTATCCGTTACCTTTCAGGTAGGCCTCACTTTCTTCCGGAAGGAGGGAAACACCACCACCGATCACTACATTCAGATCGTTATGAGCCATCTGTGGAGCGATCCATTCATATTTGCCACGGTTGTAGCTATGGGCGGAACAGTCTGCCGGTGTAGCATGAGGAAATTCACAGGTGAAAACAAGGCCGGTCGATTTGCCCTGTGTTATTTTTGCGGCTTCCAACACAGTTGTAAGTGGCTGGAAAGCACGTTCGGGATCGGTCGGATAGATATCGTTGTCACCGTCATTTTCCGGATAAGTAGAGACATAACCGGTACGGCTCGGATAGCCTGTCATATAACAGGAAGTAGTCGGAGCGGAGTCACCGATCGGAGCGTTCGAAGAGTGTGTACGTACGGTACCGCACAGGTACGGGTCCAGATTCAGGTTGGGTTTGTCCGGGTTGGTATACCATTGCAACCAGCGTGCCATAGAAACGGTAGCCAGTGAAGTTCCGTCCGGTATCAGAAGAATAACGTTCTTGACCGGTTTTACATTTTCTACATCTGCAGCTTTTGCCGGCATAAAGATGAATGCCAGTAGAAGCAGAAAAGTAATCGTCTTTTTCATGTGCTTTTATTGTTTATTAATTAATGTAATTGAATGATCTCTTCTACGAAATGAGTCAGTTTCTCGATACCTGTTTCGGTAACCAGGAAACTGTTCTCGATACCGACGGCTCCTACGCCCGGAATGACGAATTTAGGTTCGAGGGCAAATACCATATTCGGTTGCAGCTCTTCTTTGGAACGGGGAGTCAGCACCGGAAGCTCGTTGATCTGGATACCGATACCGTGTCCGACGAATTTAGCCTGCTGTTTGGTTCCCATGAAGTTTCCGGCAAATCCTTCTTTCTCTGCGATACCGGCAGCAATGTTATATAATTCCGAACAGACGACACCCGGACGGACGACATTTTCTATTTCATTTTGTATCGTTAATGAGGTCTGGTGCGCACGATAAGCATCTTCCGTCAGTTTACCGACAGAAAATACGCGGGTCATGTCGGTCATATACGGTGTATAATTACCTGCCATATCTACCATGATGGCTGTCCCGTCTTTCAGGATTGTGCCGTTAGCTCCGAGCGGGCAGGATGCGTCCATGCCGTTGCCTCCCAGGGCAAAGTCGAAAGGAGAGGGAGCTTCTGCATTTTCACCTGCCAGGATACTTCCCATAAAGATATCCATGTTAGCTCCGAATGCACGGAAGATTCCGATCGAACCGTTCTGACGCATGCGTTTTTCTATTTCATACTGAAATTCGAGGTCGGTCATTCCCGGACGGAAACATTCGGTAATTTCCGAGTATGTCTTGGCATGTTTTTCGGCTGAGATACGGAACTGCGAGATTTCCCACGGTGTTTTGATCTCGCGCAGGGTTCTCATCAAGGCGGTTGCATTACCTGTTTCTTTCGGGTTGAATATGGATTGCAGGCGGATATAATCGTTGTATGTCAACTCGTCGGCTTCCAGTAACAGTTTTTCCGGCATCGGGATACCGCGGGCGGCGAATATCTCGGCTATTTGTTCGGGTTTGCGGATATATTCGATATGATCGTCGGTCAGGCCGTTCGGACGTTTGACGAAGAACCAGGGTGCTCCTTCTGCAGGCAGATAGAAATATCCGCTGAAAATCCGTCCGGTTGTATAATACAGGTTTACATCTACACTCAGCAGGCAGGCATCTGCATGCTGTGCTTGCATTGCCTGTTGTATACGACCCCATTTGAGTTGCAGGTCGTCGATCAGTTCTTTTTGTATCATCTCCAACTTTTATTTTTATGTGGCTTCAAAGGTATTAAAATCTGTCGGGAAAAAAGAGGAGTTTGATATTAAATCTTGATTAAATGATCATCTGTTTAGCTTCCTGTAATAGCAGCGTACCAGCCTGGTTGTATTTGGGATGAAACTATTTTGCGGATGCGCAAATGATACTGAAATAGTTGTATTGAATTACAAATATCGGGCGAAGAATCATGACTACAAAATACTTTTTATATCTTTGGGCAGATTCTAACTTATATAATAAAGAAAGAAAATGGTACTAATAGTTTCTATTGTAGTAATTGTCGTGCTGGCGTTGTGGATAATCTCGTTGTATAATTCGCTGGTCAAGCTGCGGAACAACCGTGAAAATGCTTTTGCGGATATAGATGTGCAGCTCAAGCAACGGCACGATCTGATCCCTCAGTTGGTTGCAACGGTTAAAGGATATGCTGCCCATGAAAAAGATACGCTTGAACGGGTGATCAATGCGCGTAACGGTGCGATGAGCGCTCATACGATTGACGAAAAGATCAAGGCGGAAAATGCGTTGTCATCTGCATTGGCAGGGTTGAAGATCACTTTGGAGGCTTATCCCGACCTGAAAGCAAATCAGAACTTCCTTCAGTTGCAGGAAGAAATTGCCGATCTGGAAAATAAATTGTCTGCTGTAAGACGTTATTTCAATTCGGCTACTAAAGAGTTGAATAATGCAGTGGAGACATTCCCGTCCAATCTGATCGCCGGAATGTTTGGATTCCGTAAGGAGATCATGTTCGATCTGGGCGCACAGCGGGCCACTTTGGAAGAAGCTCCCAAAATTGAATTCTAAGTATGCAATACGTTGGTATACAAACACAGCAGAGCAGGAATAATTTTCGTTCGCTGCTCTTGCTTTGTCTTTTTCCGGTGCTGGTCTGTGTGCTGGTGTTGCTTTTTTGTTATCTGTATGTGATGCTTCTCGGCGGTGGCGGAGGAGACTATCGGATGCCGGGGGAGGTTACACAGATGCAGTTGGCTATGGGCTTTTTCGTACAGATCGCACCGTATGTGCTGGGTGGTGTGCTGATTTGGTTTCTGATTGCTTATTTTGCCAATACGAGTATTATCAATTCAGCGACCGGCTCCAGGCCTTTGAGCCGTATGGAAAACAAACGGGTGTATAATCTGGTAGAGAACCTCTGTATGAGTCAGGGTATGACGATGCCGAAAATCAATGTGATAGACGATGATTCTCTGAATGCTTTTGCCAGTGGAATCAATGAGAGGAGCTATACGGTGACACTTTCGCGGGGAATCATCGATAAGTTGGATGATCAGGAGCTGGAAGCAGTGATCGCTCACGAACTGTCGCATATCCGTAATCATGATGTCCGGCTGCTTATCATATCGATTGTGTTTGTCGGCATCTTCGCGATGGTGGCGCAGCTGGCTATGCGTTCGGCTTATTATTCTTCTTTTTCAAGAAGGAGAGATGAAAAGAACGGAGCCGTTCTGCTGATGCTACTGGTTTTGTTGGTGGCAGCGGTCGGTTATTTCTTTTCCATACTGATGCGTTTTGCCATCTCCCGGAAAAGGGAATATCTGGCGGATGCCGGATCGGCGGAGATGACAAAGAATCCGTTAGCTTTAGCAAGTGCGTTACGGAAGATTTCAGCAGATCCCGATATCGAGGCTGTCGAACGTGACGATGTCGCCCAGTTATTCATCCAGCACCCGGGAAAGCAAGCTGAGAGTGCATTGAGTGGAATGAGCGGTTTGTTTGCAACGCATCCGCCGATAGAGAAACGGATTCAGATTCTGGAACAGTTTTAGCGGGAAGAGATGGATATCTTTTTGATCATATTAGGGGCTATTTGCCTGCTGGTCGGGTTGGCGGGTTGTTTTTTACCCGTTCTGCCGGGACCGCCTTTGTCTTATCTGGGACTTTGGCTGCTTCATTTTACGGATAAAGTGCAGTTCTCCGTTACTCAACTGGTTATATGGGGAGTTTTAGTCGTGGTAGTACAGTTGCTGGATTATCTGACCCCGGTACTTGGTACAAAGTATGGCGGAGGAAGTAAATGGGGCAACTGGGGTTGTGTGATAGGGACGATTGCGGGGATATTCATTTTTCCTCCCTGGGGTATATTGTTTGGACCGTTTGCCGGTGCAGTGATAGGCGAATTGTTTGGAGGTAAAAAGTCTATAGATGCTTTTAAAGCCGGAATAGGAGCGTTTATCGGATTCCTGCTCAGTGTGGTGGTGAAGATGGCGCTTTGCGGATATTTTGTCTATTGTTTTATAAAAAGTCTGTTTGTGGTTGTGTTGTAAATACCGCAATAAATGGTTCGTAAATATTTGTTTAGAAAAAAATGCTTAACATTTTGTTGATGTTTTTCTCTTTACTATATTCTTTATTTACATATGAAGCAATTCGTTTATAAGCAGTTGTGATATGTGCTTCTACTGTTTTTTCTGAAATGTTGAGTATTTGTGCTATTTCTTTATGTTTCAACTTTTCAGATAGGAAAAGCCGGAACACTTCTCTGCATTTTTCGGGAAGAGATAAAATTGCCTCTTGAATTATTTTTTGATATTCTTTGTCCAGTAACTTTGTTTCCGGATCAGACTCTTCTGATGCAATATTAATCGTATATAAATCAATAGGTTGTTTGTCAATAAATGGAGATTTTCTAATATACAACAACGCTTGGTTCTTAGTAGAAATATAAAGGTAGTTCTTAATATCGTTTACTTTGTTCAGTGATTCTTTTTTTAACCAAATAGCGTAAAAAACATCAGCTACCACTTCTTCTGCAAGTTCCCTGGATTTTAAAAAATAGAATGAAAGACTGAGTAAGCTTTGATAATATTGATCGAAAAGAGCACGAAAAGCCCCTTCATCTCCTTGTGAAATTTTTTTGATCAGGTTTTTATCTTCTATATTGTCACTCATTACTTATCTCTTACTATTTTGTCTCGCAAAGGTAGAATAAAAAGTGAAAGTTGAATGAAGAAAATAAAGGGACTTAGATTTTTTTTTATGGTTATTTTATTTTAATTGTAGTGATTTTAGGTGTTGAATATTAATGATGAATAGGTTGGATAGATATTTAAATGTTTATGCTTTACATGGTAAGTAAATTTGAAACGATAGAATTAAACCTAGAAAATGTATGCTTTAAACTATTGATATATAATAGTTTGAACCTCTTTTTGAGACGTCTGTGTCTGCATGATGAAAAAAATAATAAAAAAAGTAGGTTTTACTATTAGGGGGGAGGCCCCAAAATATCATCTTTATTAGAAACGAATGTATAGAATGAAAAAGCATGATGATATAATTGGAGATGAGAAATTGCAGAAATATATTGAACGAGTTCATTTTGTTCCGATCGTTTCTGATCCAAATACCCTATTTGATAAGGTTTGCTATAGGATCAAATGTGGTAGAAGCAGAACTATCGGAGTTTCTTCTGTATGGAAATATCTTTCGATTGCAGCTTCTTTGGCTTTGTTGATCGTTTCTTCTTTATTTATAATATCTTCCAGCGAGAAGAACGTATCTCAGATGTCTTATCTGGAGGTAAAATCGATATCCGGTTCAAAAACCAGAGTTGTACTACCTGATAGTTCTGTTGTATGGCTGAATAGTAATGCCAGTATTCGTTATCCACAAGTGTTTACGAGTCAAAACCGGGAAGTTGAGTTTACCGGGGAGGCTTTATTTTCTATAACTAAAGATAAAGAAAAACCTTTTATTGTAGTAATGGATGGAATGAAGGTGGAAGTTCTGGGAACGGTTTTTAATATACATTCTGATTCGAAGACAGATATAATTGAAACCACACTGTTGGATGGAACGGTTGCAGTTTTTGCCGACAATAATAACACGGGAAAGGCTGATGTTATATTATCACCTAATGAACAGGTTTTATATAACAGAACAGATGGAGAAGTGAAGGTTCAAAAAGTAAGTGGAGCTTTATATTCTGCGTGGGTGAATGGTGTTTTTCATTTTGAAAATAATACGTTGGAGGAGGTTATGAGAACTTTGAGCCGAGCTTTTGATGTCTCTATTCATATCGAAAGTGATATGCTTGCCAAGAAAAAGTTTACTGCTCAGTTTTTTCATCATGAAACATTGGATGAAATATTATCTATACTTCAGGTCTCTGCTAAATATAAATATCAAAAAGTCAAAGGAGAAATTTATATCACAAATAAATAAAGATGTTTAACCTTAAAAGCAGGCATATTATGGATTCAACATGATTTTGATAAAAAATTGGGAACGCTACTAACATTCCCAATTTAAAACTAAATGTTTTTAATTCAACGGTAGCTACTAACTACCGAGTAATAACCTTTTAGCATTACAAATGTATGAATAATCATTTAATAAGAGTACTTTTTTATCTCAAAAAGTACTTAAGGGGAATTTGTATACCCTGTGAGAATGTAAAAAAATCAACTATTATTATGAGATTCACTATTCTATTTTTCTTCATGAGTATATGGGGGGCAATGGCAACTTCTTACTCTCAAACAGCAAGACTCACTCTTGATGTGAAAAATGGTACTATTTCTCAGGTGATTAAAGAGATAGAAAAAAGAACGGATTTTACGTTCGTATATAATGTCAATGATGTTAACCTGAATAAAAGAGTATCTGTCAAATTCAAAGATCAGTCTATTAATGATGTACTAGAGGTCCTATTTAGTAATAATGCATTGGGATATAAAATTACAGATCGGCATATTGCTTTATATACTAAAGATGCGATAGAGCAGCAGGTTGTCGGGAAAATTTCAGGAATTGTCACTGATGTAAATGGTGATCCTGTCATTGGAGCTAACATATTTGTTATAGGGACAACTAATGGTACGGTTAGCGATATGAGCGGACGATTTGAGATTTCTGCGCCTGTAGGTTCTCTTTTGAAAATATCTTATATCGGATATTTGGAAAAAGAGGTCAAAGTAGTAGCAGGAAAAACAGCTTACGATATTATTATTATAGAAGATAATAAGACGCTGGATGAAGTAGTCGTTGTTGGTTATGGTTCTCAGAAAAAGTCAAATATCACAGGGGCTGTAGTTTCGGTTAAACCTGAAGAGTTTAAGAATAAAGGTATGGGGGTTACAGATATTTTGTCAGGGCGTGTTTCCGGTGTCGATGTAACTAAAGGACGTATAATAATTCGTGGTCAGGCATCTATTAATGATATGAATCCGTTATGGATTGTGGATGGTATGCCTGGTGGTGCCCCTGATATCGAGGATATTGAGACAATCCAGGTATTGAAGGATGCATCCTCTACGGCTATCTATGGAGCACAAGCCGGAGCCGGTGTGATTTTGGTTACTACCAAAAAAGGTACTAAAGGAAAGTTGAGAGTGAATGCCCGTGCAGAATTTGGTTTTACCATGCCAATGGGATTGCCGGATATGTTGAATACGGCTGATTTTATTGCAGCAAAGCGTAAGTTCGGTTTTGCTGAACCTGCGGATGGTTCCTGGGATCATCCAGAGTCTTTACCCGATACTGACTGGAATGATTTATTGTTTGACACATCTTTTGGGCATAACTATTATTTACAATTGACAGGTGGCGGTGAAAAAACAACCTATAATATGTCCGGTAGTTATTATCATGGCGAATATACTATGATGCCTGATAAAAATAAAAATGAAGGGGCATCATTTCGTGTTGCAACAGAAACTAAATTCAGCGATCGTTTTAAATTCTCTCAAATAACAAGCGTAAGCATGAATAGTGATTTTGAACCGGGAAATAGAATTTTGCAGCCTCGCCAGATACCTACAATGCCAGTTTATGATCCAAGTAATAAAGAAGGTGGTGGCTGGGGTACTCAACCTGATGGATATCAGGGGGGGAATCCATTCGCGAATGAAATGACTATTCATAATAATAAAAAAGGATATGGTGGTTCTGTTCAGTTGAATTTTGACTGGAATATTATTGATGGTTTAGATTTTCAGGCTTATTTTACCGGATCTTTTAGCTCTCAGGCAAAGAATACAAATTATGATTATTGGCATGTAGGTCCGTTGACCCAGGAATCCAAACTACAAAAAGATTTTGCTTCTGAACAGAATTTACGAATGTTCTATACATTGACTTATGGCAAGACTTTCTGGGAAAAGCATGATTTTAAGATAATGGCGGGTTATGAAGCTTACAAATGGTTGAAAAATTCATCTGGAGGTTTTAAAATGGGATTCTCTGTGACAGATCCGAAAGATATTTCTTTGGGTACGGGAAATATGGATATTACAGGTAAGGAAGAACAGAGTAGAAGCATTTCGCAGTTTGCTCGTTTTAATTATGCTTACGATAATAAATATATGTTGGAAGCAACGGTTCGACGTGATGGGTATGATACATTTGGACCTGATAATAGATATGCTGTATTTCCTTCATTTTCAGTTGGCTGGAATTTGCATAGGGAAGCGTTTATAGCAGATAATGTGCCTGCTATTTCCCTGTTGAAATTACGTGGCGGTTGGGGTAAGATAGGTAGTAACAATATTGCGAAGTTCATGTATGAATCAGCTTTTGTAAACGATAACTTATATTATTCCTGGGATGATCAGAGTGTAGTAAGAGGTTTTTGGTATAAATATATGGCTAATCGTGGCATTCAGTGTGAAAAAGTGGCGCAAGGTGATGTCGGCTTGGATTTAGGTTTGTTCAACAATCGTTTGAATGTGTCTCTTGAATATTATAATAAGAAAACAACAGATATGTTATATAAAATACCAGTAGCTTATTCAGTTGGTGTACCTGACTTGAACTTTTCAGCAAATTTAGGTGAGATTTCTAATAAAGGTTGGGATTTGATGTTACAATGGCGTGATAATGTGAAAGAGTTTAATTATGATATCAGTTTAACATTCTCACAAAATAAGAATAAGGTAGAAAAACTAAGTGATGAATTGAATCCTCAATTGTGGTTCAATACAGGTTATGCTGATGCAAACTATTTGACAGAAAATGGTTCTCCAATGGGGCAAATGTATGGTTTCGTTGTCGAAAAAATATTTCAGGAACAGAGCGAAATCGATGCTTTGAATGCAAAGGCAGAAGGTGGTTATTATCAGACTGCCGGTACGGCTCCGGGTGATTTCAAATATGTGGATTTGGATGGTGATGGCCGAATTACAAATGAAGACCGTAAAATTATCGGTAATCCGTGGCCTGAATTTATTTACGGGTTAAATACGAATTTCTCTTGGAAAGGTTTTAATTTGTCGATGGCATGGTCAGGAACAAGTGAGTTCTCTATTAATAATCAGGGAAGAACGATGTATAATACATTCAGTGGTGATCAAAACACTACTTATGATGTATTTAAAGCATGGACTCCGGATAATAGAGGAGCAGAGAATCCTCGTGTGACGTTGGATGATCCAAATGGAAATTTCAGAAAATTTTCAACCTACTTTGTTGATGATGTTCGTTATTTTAAACTGAAAAAGTTACATTTTGGATATTCTTTACCGAAGACATTGTTGGCAAAAGTGGGTTTGTCCGGAGCTGAAGTATTTGTTAATGGATCGAATTTGTGGACTATAACCAATTTTAAAGGGGATGATCCGGAAATGGGCGGATATCAGTTAACGCGTAATAATTATACACCGCTTCGTGAACCGGTGACACGCAATGTAACATTTGGCATTAGTTTGAATTTATAATTTAGAAGAAAAGTATTTATGAAAAAGATAATCTATTCATTAATGGTAGCTTGTGCTGTATCATTCAGCAGTTGCTCTGATAGCTTTTTGGAATTATCGAACCCATCAGCTTTGTCTCCGGAATATTTTCCTAAGACCATAGATGATATGGAGTTGATTGTAAATGCATTATATGCTCAGCCGAACTCAATGCACATGTATGGTTTTTATATGATGGGGAAACATTCCTTTATTTGTGACCATACTGTGGATATGGCTTGGTCGGCTGACCAAGTTTGGAATCAGCAGGTTTTGCATGAAGTATCCACAGATAATGAAAATATTCTGTTATTATGGGATGGTTTATATAAAACGGTGAATGCTGCAAATACAGTAATTGAAGAAGCTCAGAATTATAAAGGAGAACGTTCTCCGGAAATTGAAGCCCGCTTATCTCAAATCATTGGTGAGGGTTTGTTCTGGCGTGGTTGGGCCCATCAACATTTGGTTCAGTATTGGGGAGAAGGTTTTCCATGTAACGGCGATGGAGATAAATTGGGTATCCCTTTACGGGTTCGTACAGCTACAGCTATAGATCAGGTTAATTTAGGTCGTAGTACAGTAAATGAGGTGTACGATCAGATATTGAAAGATTACGCGGAGGCAGAGAGTTTGCTGCCTGATACGTGGTCTGAACGAGCAGATAAACCTCGTCCTACAAAATGGACATGTCGTAGTTTTAAAGGACAGGCTGAATTGTATGTTGGTAATTACGTTCAAGCAGCGAAGGATTTAAAAGAGGTGATTGATAAGAGTGGCAAACGCTTGGTCGATTATGCAGAGTATGAAAAAATGTTTAATGACGATCAGTCCAAATTTAATGATGAATCTATTTTGGAATTGAATTTCAAGGAAGGTTCTTCTTCTACAGGTTGGGGTAACTGGAGTGGTGCAGAAGGATCGATGCATATTTCATTGATAGCCTTATGTTATGAAAATGAAGAAGGTAAACCTGCTGCTTCTGCTTGGTCTAACTTATGTTTTAATGATGCGAATATTGATCGCTTCGGAGCTGATCCTCGTTTAAACGTTGTTGCTTTGGAACCGGGTACACCAGTTATTATGAATGATGTTCAAACTGTTACATGTAAGTATATCCTTGATAGAAAAAATGATGATTATAGAGGTTGGGCAGTTCGAAAATACCAATATTTGAAAAAGAGCGCAGCTTCAAGTCAATTAACATGTGGAATAAATATGTACTTGATGCGTTTGGCGGACGTGTATCAGATGTATGCGGAAGCAAGTCTGAAAAATGGAGATGAAGCTACAGCTCGTGAATATTTAAATAAAGTTAGGCGTCGTGCCTATGATTTGCCGATAGATTCGCCTTCGGATATTGATCTTAAATCAAGCGGTGATCAGCTATTTAACGATTTGGTAGAAGAACGTTTCAAAGAATTTTGTGGAGAAGGTGTTCAACATTGGGTAGATGTCTGCCGTTGGAAAAGATTGGATAAAGAAATAAAAGAATGGTATTCGGTAACATTATCAGGAATGCCCCGTTATGATGCCAGAGATTTGTATTATCCGATACCGCAGAAAGAGTTGGATGCAAATGCTGCGATTGTACAGAGTCCTGCATGGAAATAAATCATAAGTTTGTTTTTTAATAAAAAAAGATGAAGAAAGATCGTGTTTTTAAAATAGTAGCTGCTTTATTGCCTGTACTTCTTATATTGTTATTGGAAGGTGCATTACATGTAATTAACTTTGGGCACGATCTTTCTCTTTTTGTAATAGATAAGAGGCAACCTTATTTGTTGCATTTGAATGATAAGGTCTCATTACGTTACTTTTTGAAGGAAAAAAATGCGACCAATGGAAATACGGAATTGTTTTTAAAGCAAAAGCCGGATAATTTGATTCGTATTTTTGTACAAGGAGAATCAACAGCAGTAGGATTTCCTTATTTTCATAATGCTGCTTTTCCACGTATGTTGGATTATCGCTTACATCAGGATTTTTCGGATATTAACCTGGAATTGATCAATCTTTCGATGACGGCGTTGAATTCATATGCCATTTATGATTTTGCCGATGAGATCATCGCACAGCATCCGGATGCTGTTATTATCAATGCTGGACATAATGAATATTACGGAGCTTTGGGTATTGGTTCGACCGGAACTTTCGGTAGTAACATTATTATTGCGCGATTAGGCATAGAATTGAGGAAAACGAAAATAGGACAATTGTTGTCAAAAATGATATCTGTTTTATCACCTGATGCAAACAAGACTGATTATGATCATACCTTAATGGAGAGGATGGTTAAGAAGCAGGAGATTCCATTGGGTTCTGATTTGTACAAGGCTGGTGTAAAGCAATATGAAAAGAATTTAGATGAGACTTTAACAAAATATGAAAAAGCCGGAATACGTGTGTTTTTAACTAATACAGTTTGTAATTTAAAAGACCAAGAACCTTTTATCAGTATGGAAGGACCGGATTCTTTGAATGCTTCCTTTTGTTTTGAACAGGCCGATCTTGCTTATGAAAAAAAGAATAAAGAACGAGCGCGGGAAATGTATATCCGGGCAAAAGAATTGGATGCTCTACGTTTTAGAGCACCGAAAGAAATAAATGAAATAACGGAGCGTTTGGCTTATAAATATAAAAATGTTGTGTTTGTGGATGTAGAAAGGATGTTTGAAGGGTATGCTCTGGATTCGATTATCGGCAAAGAGTTGATGTTGGAACATTTGCATCCTAATTTGAAAGGTCATTTCCTGATTTCAGAAGCATTAGTCGAGAGTTTTAAACAGTCTTCTTTTTTATATGCAAATAATGATAAACAGACCAATGTAGAAGCGGAGTTCAAAGAATTACCGCTGACTGTTGTAGACTCTTTGTGTGGGGAATATGCAACTTTGCTGCTGAAAGAAGGGTGGCCTTTTAATGAACCAATCGCTCCTGATGATAAGAAAGAGAAGTCGTTGGAAGAGGCTTTAGCTGGAGGTTTAGCAGTTAATACGATAAAATGGGAAGCTGCTATGTATAAATTGCTAAAAGAATTTGTAGCGAGAAAAGACTTATATCATGCAATTAAAGTCGGGGAGGCATTTATTTTGGAATATCCTTATGAATATGTAGTGTATGAACAAACTGTAAATTTGTGTATAGATGCAAAAGAATATAATAAAGGTATCCGGTATGCAACCCGTGCATATAAGTTGAAAAAGGATCCGGCAATGGTTCGCCAGTTGGCTATACTTTACATGAAATCAGATATGCCGGAGAAGGCATTGCCTTATCTTGATATTTTGATTGCTGAAAGTGAAAAAATTGATTTTAGACCGATGAAAGAGATTGCTCAGAAAATAGTATTTTATAAAAATAGATTGGTTGAAGAGCCGGGTAATGTAAAACTAAAGCAGGAGATATTTTCCCTTTATTCAAAGATAGGGAACAGAGATGCTGCTGCAAAATATGGAAATATATGATAAGTCGGAAACAAAATACAGATGTAGGACTGGTCCTGGGGTTGGTCTTATTGATTGTTGGATTAGTGTCGGGAGAGACGTTATGGTATAAAATGGCAGTCTTAACTCTGTTGGTTACGGCTTTGGTTCCAGTTATCTATGTGCCGCTCTCTTGGTTGTGGTTTGGCATAGCTCAGCAGGCAGAGCGTTTTTTTTCAGTAATTATACTGGCTTTGATCTTTTATTTGATAGTAACACCTATGGCTTTGTTGCGTAAATTGTTTTTTGAAGATACTTTACGTTTGCGTAGTTTTAAAAAAGGAGCAGGCAGTGTGTTTGTCGTGAAAGGTAAGATATATAAAGCAGAAGATGTGGAAAAACAGTTTTAGTATTTGATTGTCAAAGTAATAAAAATATAGAGATATGGATTTTCTAAAAGAATTTTTATGTTTTTTGAGAACGAGGAAGAAGTATTGGTTGATACCATTAATATTAATTCTTCTTCTCTTTAGCTTGCTGATCGTATTGACCCAAGGTTCGGCTTTGGCTCCTTTTATCTATTCAATATTTTGAAAATGAAGGCAATCATAGGTATATCGGCATATTATCATGACAGTGCAGCGATTTTATTAATAGATGGCTGTATTGTAGCAGCTGCACAGGAGGAGCGTTTCACACGAAAGAAACATGATTCGTCTTTTCCGAAACATGCTATTGCTTATGTTTTGCAGGAGGCTGGTTTGGATGGTAAGGATATTTCGTATGTCGCTTTTTACGAGAAGCCTTTTATAAAATTTGAACGATTGTTGGAGACATATCATGCTTTTGCTCCGAAAGGTTTACAAAGTTTTGTCAAAGCGATTCCGGTATGGATTAAGGATAAACTATATATGAAACGAATCCTGAAGAAAGAGTTAGAAACATTCGGTATTTGTTCAAAAATTCTTTTTCCAGAACATCATTTATCGCATGCGGCAAGCGCATTTTATCCGTCGCCTTATGAGGAAGCTGTTGTTCTGACAGTGGATGGAGTTGGAGAATGGGCTACTACTACGATTTGTCGGGGTAATAAAGAAACTATAACGTTATTACGGGAACTTCAATTTCCTCATTCTTTGGGGTTATTGTATTCTGCTTTCACCTATTATTGCGGGTTCCGTGTAAATAGTGGCGAATATAAATTAATGGGGTTGGCTCCTTATGGTATGTTGTCAGAAAGAACGTTGCAATATATTTCTTTGATAAAAGATTTTTTGGTGGATATTCGGGAAGACGGTTCTTTTCTTTTAAATATGGACTATTTTGATTATGCCACGGGTTTAAAAATGACGAACAACCGGAAATGGACGAAATTGTTTGGCTTGCCTCCGCGAAAGCCGGAAGGCGAACTTACACAGGAATATATGGATATGGCTTATGCTATTCAACAGGTTACGGAAGAAATTTTACTGAAACTTGTAGCCACTGCCAAGCAACTAAGCGGATGTGAAAATTTGGTAATGGCTGGTGGCGTTGCCTTGAACTGTGTGGCAAATGGGAAAATTCAAAGAAGTGGATTATTTGAAAATTACTATATTCAGCCGGCTGCCGGAGATGCAGGTGGAGCAATCGGAGCAGCTTTTGCTGTGTGGCATATTTATCTTCAGGAAAAACGTACGTGTGAAAAACCAGATGGAATGTCTGGTGCATATTTAGGTCCTTCTTTTTCGGATAAAGATATCCGGAATATGATACGGAAAGCTGGAGCGGTAGCCAAGAGGCTTGACGATGTGGCTTTATATGATAAAACAGCTGTTTTGTTGGATAAAGGCTTTATTGTAGGATGGTTTCAAGGATGTATGGAGTTTGGTCCCAGAGCATTAGGCAATCGTTCTATCCTGGCGGATCCACGTAATACGGATATGCAGAAAAAGTTGAATCTGAAAATTAAATACCGTGAAAGTTTTCGTCCTTTTGCCCCTACTGTATTGGAAGAGGATGTTGCCCGGTATTTTGAATTGGATGTACCTTCTCCCTATATGTTGTTGGTTGCTGAAATTAAACCTGAATATAGGCTTGCGGTTCCGGATGATTATAATGATTTCTCTTATTTTGAAAAACTATATTATCATCGTTCTGTATTACAAGCGATAACACATGTGGATTTTACGGGGCGTGTACAAACGGTGACGGAGTTGTCAAATTTTCGTTATTATGCTTTGCTAAAAGCCTTTAAAGAACTGACAGGATGTAGTGTTTTGGTCAATACAAGTTTTAATGTGCGTGGCGAACCGATTGTTTGTACTCCGGAAGATGCTTATACCTGTTTTATGAGTACGGAAATAGATTTTTTGGTTCTTGGAAATTGGTTCTTTTGTAAAAATGATCAACCGAAAGAAAATATCAAAGAAATAAATAAGGAATTAATAGACTGATGTGAAGAAAATGAGATGGTATAACTGTTTTATAGGGCTATTTTTATTGGCCTCTTTTGTAGTGAGGGCTGATGAATCTCCTACCGATTACGTGAATCCTTTTATTGGAACCTCCAATGGTGGCCATACACATCCCGGTGCAATGTGCCCTTTCGGAATGGTTTCGGTAAGTCCTTTCAATTCGTATGATCCGTTTGATGACCCTGCATTTAGTGAACACAAACCTTACACATATTTTTATGGGGATCCTTTCTTTTCGGGGTTTACCCACACGAATATGAGTGGTGTCGGTTGTCCAGATTTGGGAACGTTTGTTGTAATGCCTATTTCTGGAGAGTTAAAAATTACTCCGGCCAATTATGTATGTAGATATTCAGAAGAGGTTGCACATCCTGGTTATTATGCTCTTTCATTACCGGAGTATGGGATTAGGGCGGAAGCTTCTGCAACCCTCAGAAGCGGAATTGAACGTTTTACTTTTTCTGGGGGTGAAGGACATATCTTGTTTAATGCCGGTATGTCTGTATCAACTGTTTCGGGAGCATTTGTTAAAATTGTTTCTTCAACAGAGATTGAAGGATATAAGAAGATAGGGAATTTCTGTGGAAATGGAATGGAGAGTACTGTTTATTTTGTAGCAAGGGTAAATAAGCAACCTCAGAAATCAGGTCTTTGGAATAATAAGGAATTATGTGGCCTGCAAACAATCGAAACAGAAGGAGATGACGTAGGGGCTTACTTTACATATAATATGAAAGATGGAGAACATGTTGAAATTCAGGTTGGCGTTTCATATGTTAGTATAGACAATGCGCGTTTGAATCTGGATACGGAACAGTCTGGCTTTCAGTTTGATACTGTCCGTAAAAATGCCATTGGAAGTTGGGATACAGAATTGTCCCGTATCAGCCTGGAGGGAGGTACAGAAAAATATAAACGTATGTTTTATACAGCACTTTATCATGTGTTAATTCATCCGAATATCCTGAATGATATTAATGGTGAATATCCAGCTTATCTTTCCGGTGAGATCAGAAATTCAGGAAACCGAAGCAGATATACTTTGTTCTCATTGTGGGATACATATCGTACAGTACATCCATTGCTTTCGTTAGTGTATCCAGAACGTCAATCAGATATGGTTAATTCATTGATAGATATGTATCGGGAAGGAGGTCGTCTTCCAAAATGGGAATTGTGTAGTATGGAGACGAATGTAATGGTTGGTGATCCGGCCATTCCGGTTCTTGTTGATTCTTATGTGCGTGGTATATGCGATTTTGATATTGAAATAGCTTATCAGGCTATGTTAGAAAATGCTGATACCGGAAGAATGGATGCAGATATTGTTCGTCCTGGCTATAAGAAGTTTTTAGAGTTAGGCTATATACCCGAACCGGACGGGAAGAAAGATAACGAAGCCTCTGTTTGGGGAAGTGTTTCTACTGGTTTGGAATATTGTATGGCAGATTATGCATTAGCAAGCATGGCTAAAATAGTTGGTAAAGATTCCGATTATTTGCTTTTTATGAAGCGTGCTGGTTATTATCGGAACTATTATGATTCGTTAGTTGGATTTATGAGACCTAAATATAAAGATGGACGATGGTTGGTTGATTTTGACCCAAATCCGGGTGTTCCGGCATGGCATAGTCAACCAGGATTTGTGGAAGGGTGTTCTTGGCATTATAATTTTTTTGTACCCTTTGATATGTCGGAACTTATACAGTTGAATGGAGGAGAAAAAGCTTTTATTAATAAGTTGGCTGAATGTTTTGAAAAAGGTTATTATAATATGGGAAATGAACCAGATATCTCATACCCGTATTTATTTAATTATGTAAAAGGGGAGGAAAAGCGAACCCAATATTGGACGCGACATTGTATAGATACTTATTTTGGTGACGATCAGAATGGTATAACGGATAATGATGATTGTGGAACCATGTCTGCCTGGTTGGTTTTTTCGATGCTAGGATTTTATCCGGATTGTCCAGCTAAACCAGTCTATCAGTTAACGGCTCCGATTTTTGATAAGGTGAAAATTCGATTACAAGAAAGCTATTATTCAGGGAAGTTTTTTACGATAAATGCGGGAGTAAATGCTTGTGAAAAATCATATATTAAAAATATGAAGTTGGATGGAGAGAGATATGCAGGCTTTACTATAAATCACTCCGATTTAGTGCGTGGAGGTATATTGGATATTGTTCTGGAAGAATAATATTTGTGATTTATCTAATATAATAGATTGAAATATAATAAATTATTATTCGTGGGAGAGGTTGTGGCTTTTCTCATGAGGGCATTGTTTTATTTTTTAATTCTTTACGACCATGAAAAAAAACAGAGTATTTAGTCTTGTAACTGTAGTTTTAATTGTTACAACCTTTTGTGTGGATGCACAAAAATTACCTTATATCACCGTGAATCGGGAAGGAGTCAAACAATTGATTGTCGATGAAAAACCTTTTATCTTTCTAAGTGGGGAACTACATAATTCTACAGCTTCCAATCTAAGATATTTATCTCCGCGAATGAAAGATTTGAAAGAACGTTATTTAAATTCAGTCATAGCAACAGTTTCTTGGGAGCTGTTTGAGCCTCGTGAAGGAGAATATGATTATGCATTGGTAAAGGGTATTATAGACCAAGCTCGGGAAAATGACATGAAACTGATTTTGATTTGGTTTGGTACTTGGAAAAATACGTGGTCGACGTATGCTCCAGAATGGGTCAAGACTAATATTAAGCGCTTTCCGAGAATGCAAATTAAAAATGGAATCAATTCTGGTGCTTTATCTGCTTTTGGAGAAAATACCAGAAAGGCTGATGCTAAAGCTTTTGCGGAGTTGATGCGATATATACGAGAGTATGATGCAAAGGAACAGACTGTATTGATGATGCAAGTGGAAAATGAGACAGGCTTGTTAGGTACATCCAGGGATCGGAGTAATATCGCTGAAGCTGCATTTAAAGAACAAGTACCGGTTACTTTAATAGAATATCTGAAGCAAAACAAACTGAATCTTACATCTGAAATGAAAAATATGCTTCAGCTTACAGGAAATAAATTAACAGGAACATGGCGTGAAGTTTTTGGTTATGGTGCGGATGAAGTCTTTTCTGCTTGGTATGTTTCTCAATATGTAGAAGACATAATTCTGGCTGGTAAAGCGGAATATGCCATACCTATGTATGTGAATGCTTGGTTGGATGGCAGTTTTTCGAAGGATTTGGTTCCTAATTATCCCAGTGGTGGTCCGGTTTCAAAAATGTTTGATGTATGGCGTGCAGGTGCTCCTTCGATAGATTTGTATGGGGCGGATGTTTATTTGGATGATTTTAAAAAAGTTTGTGATCAATATACACAACAAGGGAATCCTTTGTTTTTGCCAGAGTTAGCACCGTCTGTGCGACAGGCAGCTTATGTTTATTATGCTTTGGGTAGGAATGCTATGTGTTTTGCTCCTTTTGCAATAGATGGTTTTAACTCGGAAACAGCTGCTGTTGTGGCACGTTCGTATCAATCATTAAAGGGTTTTTTACCCTTCTTTAGTCAGCATTGTGGCAAAGATCGGAATATCGGTTTATTGTACACTGGTCGGGAAGAAGAAATTTGTCAACTAGGGAATTATCGGATACAAGTGCGTTATAATCAGCAACGTAATGAAAATGAATATCGATCTGAATCTGGTGGTTTGATTTTGCAAACGGATAAAGATGAGTTTTTTATTTGTGGATTTGGTATGCAACTGTCTTTCTATCCGGTTTCTGAAAAATCTGATATGCAGATTGAGTTCTTATTACATGAAGAAGGCTCTTTTGACGATGGTGTGTGGCATTCTGAACGTCGGATGAATGGGGATGAATTGTCTATTAGAATGACGACTCCTTCCATAAGAAAAGTGAAATTCCATATTTATAAATAGCAAATAATAAGTTTATACAGATGAAGACAAGAAGAACCTTTTTAAAACAATCTACTACTGCTGCATTAGGTTTGTTGGCAGTTCCCTCTGTACTAACGACCGGAGAGAATAGAACCAGAAAAACAACTCGATCAATATTGAAGAACGATGTAATGATTGAAACGATAATGATCGGAGACGAATTTTTAGGGTTGGGAAGTATTAGCATAGGAGGGATTGAACTTAGAAGTCCAAGAAGACCTATGTTTGTAGAGATTACGACACCTGATGGAATTCGTTTACTGAATTATCGTTTGGTTGATCAGAAAATAACGGATGATTCTATAGAACTGATATTTTCGGCAGATCAAATAAATGACGGTCTTATGGAATGGATGCTTCATACGGTGCGTAACAGACGGAATTTATCGGATTGGACAGAAGGTCCGCAACCGGCAAAGGACACCACACTTAAACTCATATTGAAACCTTTGACACGTGAAATCGGGAATAAAACGTGGCAGGGATTTACTTATCAGTATGTGTATAATAGTAGTACACTTCCTATCTATCGAATTCTGGATAGAGGAACTTGGGAAATAGGGGGTGATGTGATAGGAAATGAATTCTGGATGCGTAGTGGCGTAGTTCCTTCTAAGGTTAAATTTGGAACAAATAAAGATTTCTATTCTTCCGAATGGTATTTACCGGGTATTGAGAATCCTAATATTTTCCAGTTTCATCCTTTGCAAACAACATTACAGGGCTTCACTTTCACAACCTCTTCAAAAGGAACATTGCTTACCTGGCCTAATGAGGTTAAACATATTAATTCTTTGTTTGAAAAAGAGGAAGGAAAGTCGGAGTTAGTTCATTATCATGAACATTGTGCAGATTTAGGGCATGAACTGAAAACATCTCCGGTTGAAGTGTTGTGGTTACCAGGAGAATTAACCGAAGTTCAAGCGGCTAATATATATGAAGCAGCCAAAGATGTTATTTATGATATTTTGCATGAAAATGCTGGATTGAAACGGGAACGTGTGACTACCTATGGTGTGATTGAAGAATGGCAGATACCAGATATGGATAAGTATATAAATCGGGCAATGCCTGCATTTATTGCTGCCGAATTGAAAACTGTTTTTTTGCCTAATGAATGTCAGAATACGATGAATGTATATGGAGTCTCTAATATGTGTTGTAATATCGATTATAAAATAGCTGATACTGTAGGTGAAGATAATATGCGTCAATTATGTAAAAAGGCAAATGATGCAGGTGTGACGGTCGAGATGTGGGGAAATACTGCTATTTCTTCTTTAGCAGAGATGTTTAGTTATGCGGAAGAAAAACCAACTGATCGTCTGAGACGTCTTCCGGTCGAGGGTTCGGTGATGGAGGTTGTGCAGAAAGCACAAATGCCTTGGATAAGAAATGCTTCTAATGCGATAGAGGCAGATCATTATACACCACGTTTTTGTGCATTGAATATGCGTGATCCTGATATTTATGCTTATTGGATGAAATGCTGGAAAAAACTACATGATGATATCGGTATCCGGGGGATTTTTCTGGATAGTTCATTCAATATGACGAGTAATAAATTTCATCATGTTCAAAATATGAATGCTGTTCGTAAAGGTGGTGCCACATTGGACCAGTTAGATAATTTAGGATATTATCGCCCCAAAAAAGAGCCAGTGAAGGGCATTTTTTCCCAGTATCCGGCCCATATCAGCATGATACGTGATATGCAGGAAATGGGGTATCATTATACAGGGGAAGATATTGGTGTGTTTGGTGTCCATCGCAGTGGTCCGGGAGTAAAGATGAGGCTCGATTGTATGTATATTTGGACGGATTGTATCGCAACATTTGAACCACAGGAGATACGGAATTTGGGTTTTGATCCTCTTGATGTTTTATTTAAAGGGTTGGCTTACAGAATGTCCTGGTTCGTCTTTTGGGATGTTGATAAAGAAAAGCTTGTTCCGGTCAGAGGTAAAGACGATGAGTTTCCGACATTCGATTTCTTTAAAGCATATAATGAAGTAGAACCTTATTTATATGATCGCGAAATACTGGAAAATGAGGCAGGTGTGCTGTATCATAAAGATAATACATATGTTTTATGGGCTTTTAGCGATTTTCACCATCATCTACCTAAAAGTTCGGTTGTAAAGACAATTCTTTCCGGTAAAAGTTCTCGAATGAAAGAAATACGAGCTTCGAAGAATCAGGTCTATACTTATACAATATAAAGATCATAGTCATGAATGTAAAGATTATAATAAAGTTATTCATTTGTCTGGTTTTGCTTCATGGGGCAGTACGGGCTATTGCGTCATCTGCCGATTTAAGAGTTAATGTGCGGGATTACGGTGCAAAGGGAAATGGAAAAACATTGAATACACATGCATTCGATCAAGCTATTCGGTATTGCTCCGAACAAGGAGGAGGAACGGTTGTTGTACCATCCGGTGTTTTTTTGACCGGAACGATCCGTCTCCAGGATCATGTGTCACTTTTTCTTGAAAAGGAGGCTGTTATTAAAGGTGTTTCGGAATTAGAAGACTATGCTCCTTATATACCGGCCAAAGAGATGGAGAAATATGATAATGCAGATAAATATAACTGGAACCGAGCTTTGATATTAGGGGTTGGAGTTGAAGATGTTTCTATTTCTGGTGAAGGAGTAATTGATGGCGACCATGTTTTTGATCCGGATGGAGAGGAAAACATGAGGGGACCTCACACTATTTTGCTCGGAGAGTCGCGGAATATAACATTATCTGGTATCACAGTTATTCATGCTGCAAATTATGCTTTTATGGCCTATGAAATAGAAAATGCAACTTTTCAGCATCTTACGATTAAGGAAGGATGGGACGGTATACATATTCGCGGAGGTAAAAATATTTTGATACGTAATTCTGAATTTTATACCGGTGACGACGCGATAGCCGGAGGTTACTGGGAAAATATGACAATAACCGATTGTTATATTAACTCTTCTTGTAATGGTATTCGCATGATTATGCCGGCAACTGGTCTAAGAATAACTCACTGTACATTTAAAGGACCGGGAGTGTTTCCTCATCGAACCTCAAAGGAACATAAACGAACCAATATGCTATCTGCTGTTTTATTACAGCCAGGAGGATGGGGAAATGCTCCGAGAAGAGTCGACAATGTTTCTATTCACGATTTGACAATAGATAATCTGGATAATCCTTTCATGTTTATCTTGAATGAGGACAATGAGTGTGGTACGATAGAAGTAGAACGAATAAAAGCGACTCGTATAACAAAATCTGCATCCTCAGTGGAGAGTTGGAAAGGTGGTACTTTCGAACGAGTTCGGTTGTGTGATATCTCGATTGAATATGAAGGACATGACGATCCGTCGCTGCATAATATTGAAGTTGGACAACCGCATGTAGATTCACGCATATTACCTTGTTGGGGATGGTTTATTCGGAATGTAAAACAACTGATATGTGAAAATGTAAAGTTGTCATATAATGGTTCCGAAGTTCGCCCGGCTTTTTTTCTTGATAATGTAATGGCTACAACGCTGACGAATGTGGAATGTAAGTTAGTTCAGAATGTTAAACCTTTGGTTGTAAAAGATTCTGGAGATATAAAAGGATCGGATATTAAACAGTTTAAATAAAAAATGAAGATATGAAAAGGCGATATTTGTTATTGGTATTTTTATGTGTGTTCTCCTGCTTATTGCATGCACAAATGAAAGAACCTTATGAGTGGATTGGATATGAAAATGTCATGGGAGTAAAAAATGGTCTACGGCATTACGATTATGATATCAAAACTATTTATTCAAGTGCTCCAGCTAATGTATTCTGGCCAGGAGAAAAAGTGAAATTTACTTTTCAATTGATAAGTAATACGGAAGACTTTATTGATGTAAATGCATCTATATATGTGATACATTATGGAGCAAGGGGTGTACCTAATGATATTTGGTTACCGGAGATGTATAAGATTGAAGAGCTTCAGACGATTTCTACTCCTGTCAAAATATCTCCGAATGGATATATTGATATGGAAATTTTACCGGAAATTCCGGATATCTTCGGAGGTTATGCTATTGTGTTCGATTTAGGAAAATATGGTAGGCGTTTGGCTACCAGTTTTGTACGTAGTATGAAACCATCACCTGTCAAGATGCAGTATCCGAAACAATCATTGGATGATTTGGGTGTCGATTTTTTAAGCAGGATTGGTGTACAAGCTATCCGATACGGAGCATCTTACTGTCCGACTACTATGAGTAATTATCAAAATGAAATGCGTCGGATGGATGCAGAGATGAAACGTTATAAAGACAATAATATAACTGTCCTATTGATGTTTGGTGAAGGACAGTCACAGACACCTCTGGGTACTCAGCGTTCTTTTCTGGATGAAAATGGAGTTTATAAACGGACAAAACAGGATTATTCCTGGCTTCCTTCACTGGATGAAGATTTTAAGAAATATGTAAAAGAATTGTGTCTGAAACATGGATGGCCGAATGGGCCGGTTACAGCAGTTTCCCTTTGGAACGAACCCTGGGAGGGTATTTCTATTTCCGGTTGGCAGGCCGACATGCTACGTTATCGTGAAATCTATAAAGCGATGGCCGAAGGTGTAATGGAAGCACGTAAGGAGGGAGTGGACGTATTGATAGGTGGCTGTGACTCGAATTCTAATGCTTGGGATAAATTGTTCAGTGACGGAACAATGGATATGTTACCGTTTTTTGATTTTTTGTCTATTCATTATCAGGGAATGGAATCCCCGGTTCTATATCCCGAATGGAATAACCGTAAAGATCATAAAGGAAGGGTTTTGATTTGGGATACTGAAAGTTGGGTTGGAAATACGGATGACCGTATAGGGCTGGTTGTGGCAGCCAATCGTTCTGCAGGATATGATCGTTCGATGGGAATTTATGGCGGATATATGTATTCTGGCGATCCTCATAATACAGTTCCGAATATGGAAGTTCGTACGACGAACGGAGTGGAGATAATACCATCCATTCATAGTTCTTGGTCACCAGCAGCTGCCATGGGGGCTGTACAGGCTCTGATCGGAGAGAGAGACTTTAAAGAATTATTATTTAAGAACGGATTACCTTGGGTAATGGTTTTCGATGGGTATGAAAAAAATGTAGATGACGGGACTGTTGTTATTACCGGAGATTTGGGGGAAGCTTTCGGTGCGGAAAACATCTTGTTCCGTAATGTAAGAAGCCAGAAGGAAATTGCGGAAAAGATTGCACTCCGGAAAAAAATAGTAACTATGCCGCAAGGCTCGGTAGAACGTGCTAAGGCAGAAGATGCCCTAAACAGTTATAAAGCAATGGAAGATGGAAGTCTTATTTTGAACGCACAATCTTCTTTTATCTTATATGATTTTTACGGGAATGTGATACAACCTCATCATGGCAAGTATGAAATTCCACTTAACTATAGGGGGTATTATATGCGAACTGATGGTCGTAAAGGCTCATTTTCACAGCTTTTGTATGCGTTGAAAAATGCTCGTATTGAGGGATATGAACCTTTGGAAATAATGGCAAAGGATATGACTGTACCGGTATCGGATCATTCATCAATGGATCTTGTTCTGACGAATATATTGAATAGGAAAGTTAGTGGTAGACTCCAAGTGAAATTAGGAAATTTACAACTGAATTATCCGGAAAAAGTCTCATTAGGACCTAATGAGACAAGGACTATTTCTGTAAATATAGCCGGAGGAGAAGCAACTGCAGATAATACATATCCATTGGATGTCTATTTTGATGGAGGCAAGGATGGGGTAGCTGCACATTGGGAAGATATGCATGTTAACTACATTTCTAGAAAAACTATTCAAGTAGATGGAAAATTAGACGATTGGGCAAATGTGATTCCCCAAACCATAAAAGGTTCTTCCAGTGCAAGTGTTTCGTTGACAGAAGCAGCCTGGTATCCGTTCAAGGAGTTTGAAACGAATGCAGATGGTATGGCCACAGCTTATTTAGCTTACGATGATCAATATTTTTATTTTGCGGCAAAAGTAGCAGATCAAACACCCAATAAAGGGACTTATCGTTTTGAAACTCGTAATGACGATGATTTCTTTTATCCGGATGTGGCTCGTATGCAAACAGTTTGGGCTATGCACTCCGAGGAGAGGAAGCAGAGTGCTGATAACGGAGACCAAAGAGCTCTTCAAGCTCCGGATGGTCAATCCCGTATCATGAATTATATTGAAAATACGGAAACAACCCGTTCCATAGGTGTGGATTTGGATTTACCAGCTGATAAATTTATTCGTACAGCTCTCTATTTTCCGGATATAGACCAATATAATATCGAGGTTGTTGTGTACGATCAGGAAACAGGAAAAGAGTTGATGACTCAACGTATTCCTAAAGTCTGGGATGGTACTTATTTGATATTGGATCTATCTGGGAAAGTAAGAATTCGTTGCACAGCAGAAGGTTGGTGGTATACAGTTAAACTCGGCGGTCTGTTTTTTGATGTAGCTGGACAGAACGTTACGGGGAAAACTGCTGCTACTATGGTAAAAAAAGACTTTGATACATTAGGAAACTGGAAATCTATCTATGGTCAAAACGGTTATTATCTGGTTGGATTTACTCCGGAATTACCAGTTGGAGTTTCTTGCGAAACCGTTGATTATGATGATCTTGTTGAACTGAAATGGCCGGAAGGTGTTCGTCGTTTTTCATACCGGAAAGACCCCGTATTGCCTGATGCCTCTATGGATAAACCTACCGATAATATTTTGATAGCATTCAATGTTTTGCCAATTGGTGAAGATGGAATGGAGTCACATCCAAAGGGAACGATACCTCGCTACGTAGGTTATAAATGTACAGATTATGAATATGCCTTGAATACTGTAGCACCCGAATATGGAGGAGGCTTTGAGATATGGCGTATGTTGGTTCCGGGAATGCCCCGTAAACATTTCTATCCTCGCCAACCTAAATCACCTTATGATGGTGCGGTGAAGGATGGAAAATTAGTAACACGTCGTGAAGGTAATACATTATATACGGAATGTGCTATTCCATGGAGTGAAATACCGGATGTTAAAAAATCGTTGGATAACGGAGAAAAGATAAAATTCTCCTGTCGGGTAAATGATGATGGTGCTCGCGGAGCTTGTATGGAACTGGCACGTAAACGAAGTGTTTCCAAGAAAAACAGTCGTGCTTTTCATCCAGATTGGAAAGAACATTGGGCAAATGAATTGGAGTTTTCATTTGCTAAATAGAAGATTATGAATTTAATAGAATGTAGCTTTGTCTTGCCAAACATATTTTGGAATTGAACAGAGATCTTTTTAATATAACTAATTGTTTATGAAATACTATTATTCTATTTTTATATTGTTCACTCTGTTGATAGCATGTAGCTCAGGTAAAGTAACGAACATTGAGAATAGTGAATTTCTAAGTTATGTTGACCCTTTTATTGGGACAGATGGACACGGACATACATTTCCTGGTGCAGCTGTTCCTTTTGGAATGGTTCAATTAAGTCCTGATACGCATTTAGAAGGATGGGACTGGTGTTCTGGTTATCATTATACAGATAGCTCTATAATCGGTTTTAGCCATACGCATTTATCCGGTACAGGACGTAGTGATTTGATGGATGTTTTACTGATGCCGACTGTTGGAGCGGTTAATGTGGTACCCGGAACACGCGAAAATCCAGATACCGGATACCGTTCCCGTTTCTCTCATCAAGAGGAGTCTGCGTCGCCTGGATATTATAAAGTGAAACTACTGGATTATGATATTATGGTGGAACTCACTGTCTCTCCTCGTTGTGGTTTCCATAAATATACTTATCCGGCAACGGATGATGCGCATATTTTATTGGATCTGTTTCATCATTATTCGACAGATAGTGTAAAAGAGACTTCTTTGCAGATCGTGGATGATCAGACATTGGCAGGGAAGCGTTTGTCGAAAGGTTGGGGTGAACCAGGTGAGAAATACTGGAGTAACCAGCAGTTGTTTTTTGTTGCTCGTTTTTCAAAACCTTTTAAATCTTGTAATCTGGTTATAGACGATCAGGTCGTCTCTGGTGGTTTGAAGCAGGCGGTAGGGAAAAATCTAAAAGCGTTGATTAATTATGATACGGAAAAAGGAGAAGTCATCTTTGTTAAGGTTGGTCTTTCTGCGGTAAGTATCGAGAATGCATTACGGAATCTGGATACGGAAATCCCCGGTTGGGATTTTGATGGTGTTCATAAACGGGCTTGTGATAGCTGGGAAAAAGAATTATCAAAAATCGCAGTGAAAGCTGATAGGGCAGAGATGAAAAAATTTTATACAGCTTTGTATCATTCCTTATTGGCCCCCTATCTGTTTTCTGATGTCAATAATGATTATTGGGGTTTCGATAAAAAGGTTCATAAAACAGATGGTTCTAATAATTATACAGTAATGTCTTTATGGGATACTTTCCGGTCTGCTAATCCTTTGTTTACTCTTATAGCTCCGAATACGGTTAATGATATCATAAATTCTATGCTTCGTCAGTATGATGAGTACGGTTTATTGCCGGTTTGGCCTTTATGGGCAAGTGAAACCAATTGTATGATTGGCTATCATGCTATTCCTGTTATTGTTGATGCTTATTTTAAGGGTATTCGTGGGTATGACGTGGAAAAAGCATATCAAGCAATGGTCACGTCGGCTATGCAAAATGATTTTGGTGTGAAATATCTGAAAGAGTATGGCTATATCCCTTATGATAAATATAATAAATCAGTAGCAACTGCTTTAGAATATTGTTATGATGACTGGTGCATTGCACAATTAGCTAAAGAACTGGGGAAAACGGATGATTTTGCTTATTTTATGAAAAGAGCGGCATCTTATTCCGTCTATTTTGATAAAGAATATAAATTGATGAATGGTGTTTCTTCTATAGGGAAACCACGCCGTCCTTTTGATCCTTTCTATTCTTCGTATGGCGAATGTGATTGGGTGGAAGGAAACTCTTGGCAATATTCTTTTTTTGTTCCCCATGATGTTCAGGGATTGATAAATTTATTTGGTTCGGATAATGAATTTATTAATGCTTTGGATTCCTTATTTAGTTTGCACTCAAATGTCTCAGGAGAAGATGTCCCTTTAGATATTTCTGGTTTTATAGGACAGTATGTTCATGGTAACGAACCAAGCCATCAGGTTGCTTATTTATATAATTATGCAGGAGTGCCTTGGAAAAGTCAGGAAAAGCTACATGAGATTATGACTACACTTTATACAACCTTGCCTGATGGACTTTGTGGTAATGAGGATTGTGGGCAGATGTCTGCCTGGTATGTTTTTAGTGCTTTAGGTTTTTATCCTGTTAATCCGGCGGAAGGATTATATGTTTTTGGTAAACCAATGATCGATCAGGCCACTTTGAATGTCGGCAACAAGCCTTTTGAAGTGCAAGTCAAGAATTTAACTTCGGAAAATATTTATATTCAATCAGCCTCGTTAAATGGGATGGATTATAATAAGTTGTATCTCCGTCATCAGGATATCATGGCGGGAGGAACGTTGGTGTTTGTAATGGGGCCTCGTCCTTCTTCTACATTTGGTATTTCGATGGGTAGTGTTCCACCTTCCATGACCAAATACAATAATGAAGGAGTACATACATTATCTGTAGGGAACAATACGTTTTCTGTTTCATCCAGCGAAGGTGGACGTATACTTTCTTATACTTATAATGGAAGAGAAATACTGAGTCCTGCTTCAGTGCATCAGTTGAATTATGGTTCGACTCTTTGGCCGTCTCCCCAGCGTGATTGGGGATGGCCTCCATATCCAGTATTAGATACAGAGTCTTATGTCGTTAGGATGGATCAGGATACTTTAGTATTGGATAGTAAACCTGATACTGTCAGTGGTTTTCGTTTTCAGAAAAAATTCAGTATTGATATGAGAGATTCTTCTGTAAGGATTGCATATTCTATTTTTAATATTTCGCGAGAAGAGAAAAAAGTGGCGGCATGGGATGTTTGTCGTACAAAAGGCGGAGTTAGTTTTTTCCCTATTGATAAAAATACGGATTTACCAGCATCTTCTTTGAAAGGGGTATTTGTTAATGATGACATACTTTGGTATCATTTTAACAAAGACTCTGTTCCGGAACCTCAAAAGTTATTTTCTACAGCTAAAGAAGGATGGCTGGCCCATTTGATAGATAACTTGTTATTTATCAAAAAATATCCAGATATATCAATTACGGAACTTTCTCCGGGTCAAGGTGAGATTGAGATTTTTGCTCAGAAGGAAGGGACTTATATAGAATTGGAAAATCATGGACCATATACCGTGTTACAACTTGGGGAACAATTGACGTACAATGAAAAATGGTTTTTAAGACAAGTCGATACTACATTAGCTCCGTTGAGGCTAGTTGAGACCGTTAGAATGATAATAAATTGATGTTCAATATTTTTGAAAAGATTGTTGTTATAAAAGACCACTGTATATAGTGGTCTTTTATAACAACTTTTTATATTATTCTGCCGGAGTGCCACCCGAAGAAATAATTTTACTACGTTCGATAGATTGTAATGCCAGATAGTTTGCACCGAAGTTTTCCATGTTTTCGATTTCTGTTTCGAACTGGTCGAGATGACCTTCTTCTTCGATAACCAAACCTTCAAATACCTTCTTGGTAGCAGAATCTGCATGTTGGGCACATTCGTTAGCCCATGCATTGTAATCGTCTACACTTCCGGTTTCCATTTCTGCCGCTTTTTCGAGCATTGCTTTTACATCGTGGATTTTTTCTACCGGGCCGGAGCATTTCATTTCTACTTCACCTTTCAGAAACAGGATACGTTCGGCAAGGCGTTCTACGTGCATCATTTCAGTAATGGCAGTACGTTTGAAAAGGCTTGATAACAAGTCATATCCCATATCATCCAGACGGAAGTGGAAATACATGTACTGGTTGACTGCTGTCATTTCATCAGCTACTGCTCTGTTCAGCAGTTCAATACTTTTCTCTCTTTTAATCATAATGCGTTAATTTTAGTCGGAATATCAGATTTTAATTCGTTTATAGGCCCTAAAGTTAATAGATTTTTTCATCCGTGGTTCAGTTGGATAGATTCTTATTGAAAAATATTTCCAACTTATCAAAAGGTATTACGTCCATCCGATCGTATAAATCTACGTGGTTCGCTCCCGGGATAATCATCAGCTCCTTATTATCTCCTTTTAGTTTTTTGAAAGCATCTTCACTGAAATAGCGGGAGTGAGCTTTCTCTCCGTGCATTACGAGTACGGCACTACGGATCTCGTCGCTATAAGAGAGCAGCGGCATGTTGATGAACGGCAAGGACGAGGTCTTGTTCCAACCATTATTCGAGTTGAGTGAACGGGGATGGTAACCGCGTTCGGTCTTGTAATAGTCATAATAGTCTTTCACGAATTGCGGAGCATCGGAAGGCAGCGGATCGACTACACCACCGGCAAGCGCATACGTACCGTTCTTCGCATCCTCCGTCCGCTGGGCGTTGAGTTGTTTCCGGAGTTCGTAACGGGCATTGGCATCCATCGAGTCGAAATAGCCGTTGGCATTGACGCGGCTCATGTCGTACATCGTCGAAGTTACCGTTGCCTTGATGCGGGTGTCGATAGCTGCTGCGTTGAGTGCCATGCCACCCCAACCACAAATACCGAGGATACCGATACGTTCGGGATCGACGTCATCGCGCGTCGAGAGGTAATCGACTGCTGCACTGAAATCCTCTGTATTGATGTCAGGTGATGCTACATATCGGGGTTCACCGCTACTCTCGCCCGTATACGAAGGATCGAATGCAATAGTCAGGAATCCGCGCTCGGCAAGTGTCTGGGCATAGAGGCCCGACGACTGTTCCTTTACGGCACCGAACGGACCGGAGACAGCGATGGCAGCCAGTTTGCCGGTGACATTCTTAGGTATATACAAATCTGCTACGAGCGTAATACCGTAGCGGTTACGGAAGGTCACTTTACTGTGATCAACCTTGTCGCTTTGTGGGAACACTTTGTCCCACACCTGCGTTAAATTCTGATTTTCGTTCATTGTTATATCAGTTTTTAAATGAGTACTTGTCGCTTCGGATATGTCTGTCGTTGTAACAACATTTTTAGTGGAGCTTGCAACGAATAAGCTTCCCATGATGCAAAAGCATGCGACCATTATAATACGTAGTTTCCGGAATGAATTTCTTGCCATACTTTTAATGTTTAATTAGGTAATGTCATTCTCTATTAATTTCACATTACAAAATTACCGGATTACAACAAGCGGCTTTGTACCAGAATCAAGGATATATTTACCTAATTTACGGATTCTCAAAAATGTGTCGGTGTGTTTTCGTGAGTCAGGGATATTTTGTGTAGATTTGTCCTACAGAATTTAATTGAAAGAGAATTATGACTAAGATACAAGAATTTCTGGCTGCTCTGCCGGAAGATAAAAAAGCGTTGTTTATCCCAGTGTTTGGTAATGTAGATAAATTTTACACAGTCGTATATCTGATTGCCCGTAATGAACATGTTACAGATATGGAAAAACCGGATCGATATGAAGATCGTTTGCAGGTGATCCGGCAGATAAGAAGTAAGGTGGAAGATTTGGTTTCTTCCTATGGTCTGGAAGGGAAAGAGATCGTTGCCGATATCGCCAGTGATTATTTTGAAGATTATGTGAATTACAAAGAGCCGGAACTGGATATAACGAATGAAGAATTTATAGGAATCATACAAAAGCTGTAAAAACAGCTACTAAACACTTATGAACATGAGAACACTAAACCTATGTACTGCATTCCTTTTATCTGTAGCCACCTGCCTGCAAGCCCAGGTGACTGTAGTGAAAGAGGGTAAACCTGCATCCCGTATTCTGATAGAAAAGGATAATTCCGTAGATAATCAGGCGGCACTTCTTCTGCAGGATTTTGTGCAACGGATAAGCGGAGCTTCTTTGCCTGTACTGACGGATAAATCCCCCCGTAAAGGAGATATCGTGATTGGAGGAAAAGATACCTCCGGTCTGACTGAAGACGGATTTCGCCTGAAAACAGATAATGGAATTGTTTATATCAGCAGTGGCGGCGATAAAGGGAATATCTATGGAGCCGTAACTTTGCTGGAAGATTATCTCGGAGTAGCCTATTATAGTGCAGATGCTTATAGGTTGGAGAAATGTTCTACTGTGGTTATTCCGGAGCTGGACCGTGCGGAGAATCCAGCCTTCCGTTACCGCCAAAGCCAGTGCTATGCCTTGCGGGAAGACCCTGTCTATAAATTATGGTTCCGTTTTGAAGAACCATCCGAAGTCTTTGCCGGAGGAATGTGGGTGCATACGTTCGATCGTATTCTTCCTTCGGACGTATATGGAGAATCGCATCCCGAATATTATTCGTTCATCAATGGCGAACGCCGCCCCGGGAAAGCCAGCCAGTGGTGTCTGACCAACCCGGAAGTATTCGAGATGGCTGCGCAGAAGATCGATTCGATCTTTAAGGCCAATCCCGGAAAGAATATGATCTCCGTCAGCCAGAACGATGGTAATTTTACCAATTGCAGTTGTCCGTCATGTAAGGCACTCGATGAACAGGAGGGAGGTCCGTCCGGTAGTCTGATCCATTTCCTGAATAAACTGGCGGCCCGTTTTCCGGATAAGGAATTTTCGACGTTGGCTTATTTATATACCATGCATCCGCCCAAACATGTCAAGCCGCTGCCGAATGTCAACATCATGCTTTGTGATATTGACTGTGATCGCGAAGTGCCGTTAACAGACAATGCTTCCGGGCAGGATTTTATGAAAGCGATGGAAGGCTGGTCTGCTATCAGTAATAATATATTTGTATGGGATTACGGAATCAATTTTGATAATTACGTTTCCCCTTTCCCGAATTTCCCGATTCTGCAAAAGAATATTCAGTTATTTAAAGATCACCATGCTACCATGCATTTTTCGCAGATCGGAGGATCGAAGGGCGGAGATTTCCCGGAGATGCGCGCTTATATGGTCAGTAAGCTGATGTGGAACCCTTATCAGAATGCCGATTCACTGATGCGGGCATTTATGGATGGTTATTATGGGGCAGCATCTCCCTATATCTATCAATATGAGAAACTATTGGAAGGCGGTTTGCTCGCCAGTAAACAACGTCTCTGGATCTATGATTCTCCGGTTACGCATAAGGATGGTATGCTGAATACGAATTGCCGTAAGCGTTATAACGAATTGTTCGACCAGGCAGAGCAAGCGGTTGCTGATGATCCCGTTCTGTTGAAACGGGTACGGTTATCGCGTTTGCCGTTGCAATATGCCGGACTGGAAATAGCACGTGCTGAAGGAAATCACGACCTGGAAGAGGTAAAAGCCAATCTGGCTCTGTTTGAAGAACGTACGTGCGAGTTCAATATTCCGACCCTGAATGAACGAAACAATCCGCCGGCTGAATATTGTAAACTATATACTGAGCGTTATCTGCCCGGCAAGGCAAAGAACCTGGCAAAGGGTGCGAAGATTATCTGGTTGCAGGAACCGTCCGGTAAATATAAAACTTTAGGTGAGGCAGCCCTGACCGATGAACTGTTCGGTGGAACCACTTTCGTGGAAAGCTGGATAGGATGGGAGGGAATCGATGGTTCCTTTATTCTCGATCTGGGAAAAGACATGCCTGTCCGTTCGGTTGAAAGTGACTTCCTTCACCAGCTGGGGGCATGGATATTACTTCCCCGAAAAGTAACTTATTCTATCTCTTCAGATAATAAGACCTGGCAGCCGTTCGGCGAAAAGAGCCTGGAGGAAGACCGTTCCGTACAGGTGAAATTTGTAGGAGTCAAGTGCGATGTTCCTTCTCCTGTAACGGCCCGCTATATAAAAGTGGAGATTGAAGGTGTTAAAACCTGTCCGTCCTGGCATTATGGAGTAGGTTATCCGGCCTGGTTCTTCCTGGATGAGGTTACTGTTCAGTAATGTTTATTTGTCATAAATAGCAGAATGCAAGTTCTTAATCAAAAGGACTTGCATTTTTAATAATCATGAAATAACTTTTTTTGTATGTGCTGAGTATGAGTATATGCTGAATAACACCTACTTTTGCAGTTCGCCCGTAAATGAATGCGGGAGAAGAGAAAAGAATAGTTGTTTTTTTAGGAATATTACGGTATATCGATGAGTTATTTTATAAAGTTGAGGGATTGGTTCACATCCCAGGAACATTTACTGTTCCTGTTTGCGTTGCTGTTTATTGTTCCTAATTGTGTCTTGTTCTTTACGGAACCGTTGCCTGTCACAGTTGGGATTGCTTCTTTGATATTACCTTATGCTTTTTGGGTCGGCCTCCTTTTACTGGCACGTAAGCCGGGAATCATAGTCTGGTGTCTGTTGCCGAAAGTCATACTGGACGGAGGGCAATTGGTGCTGCTTCACCTTTTCGGCGAATCGGTCATTGCTGTGGATATGTTCCTGAATCTGACCAGCTCGACAGCCTCCGAAGCCAGTGAATTGCTTGGAAATATCTTTCTGGTGATTATAGGTGTCTTTTTCTTTTATACGTTGCCGACTTTATTGCTGGCTACCTGGTCTGTCCGGATGAAAGCGAAATTGACAGGGCCTTTCCGTAAGAAATGGGCCATACGGAGTTTTGGTGTTTTCATTTTGGGGATTATTCTTTGTTTGTTGGCTCCGATCCAGGGACATCAGGTCTCTCTGAAAGATGATTTTTATCCGGGAAATGCCCTTTATAATCTTTACTTCGCGATCAATAAAGCGGAGAAAAACAGCAACTATCATATCACATCCGCTGATTTCAGATTCAATGCAATGAAGCCGGAACAGGCCAGCGGGAAGCGTGAAATTTATGTGCTGGTAGTCGGAGAGACTTCACGTGCTATGGAATGGAGCTTGTATGGCTATGAGCGTGAAACGACTCCCCGGATGGAAAAACTGGATGGACTGGTTCATTTTACCGATGTGGTGACACAATCCAATAATACGCATAAGAGTGTCCCCATCATTCTGTCGGCAGCCAGTGCGGAAAATTACGGAGTGATATATGATGAAAAAAGTATCGTTACCGCTTTTAGGGAAGCCGGTTTTCATACGGTGGTGATAGCCAATCAAAATCTGAGTACTTCGATGATCGGTTCGTTTTACCGAGAGGCGGATGCTTTCATCGATATGAGTACATTCAAACCGAAATCAGCTTATCTTACTTCGCTACATGACGGAGAATTGCTCCCTTATCTGCAAAAAGAACTGGATAAGACAGAAGGAAACCTGTTTTTTGTGATTCATACTTACGGATCGCATTTTAATTATCACGAACGTTATCCGAAAGATTTTTCTCTGTTTAAGCCGGATAAAGCGGAAGGAATTCGTGCCTCCTATAAAAAGGAATTGCGCAATGCTTATGATAATTCAATCCTTTATACAGATTACGTACTGAGCGAAATTGCCGGTATGCTGGCAAAAACGAATGCCTGTGCTTCCATGCTTTATCTGAGCGACCATGGTGAAGATATTTTCGATGATGCCCGTGCGCGTTATCTGCATGCATCTCCGATCCCTACTTATTATCAGTTGCATATACCCTATGTGATCTGGTTCTCGGATACATACCGCGAAGCTTATCCGGAAAAATATCAGATGGCAGAAGCACATCAGGCTCTGCCGGTCAGCACGAACAGCGTGTTCCATACAGTGCTGGATCTTGCCGGAATACATACGGATGTTTCCGATTCTACATTGGCGGTGTCCAATCCGTCTTTTACGGTCCGTGATCGTATGTACCTTGGAGATCATGATGATCCCGTACCTTTCTGGAAAGTCGGACTGAAGAAAACCGACTTCGATATGTTGGACAAATGGGGAATTGTTTACGACAAGGATTGATTTTTTGAGATAAACTTCTACCTTTGTTTTATGGCAGAACAAAGTGGACATATTACCCTTAAGGTTATTCTGGGATATTTGTTGTTGATTGCAATAGCGATCTGCTCTGTCGTATATATCTATCGGATCATCGAACAGGTGGCCGGTGAAGAAGAACCGGACGGAAAAGCCCGCCAGAAAGTTTACCTTGTAACAAATACGTTATCACTGCTTTATGAAAGTGAGGCATTGGGGCAGTTGGTCGGTATGCCTCAGAATGATGTAAATCACTTTAACCGGACATTGAATAAGGCTCACAGCAATATGGATTCACTGCGTGTCCTGATCACCGACTCAGTTCAATTATTGAAGATCGATACGATCGATATGCTGTTAAGGCAGAAACGGTTGAATACCCGACGTTTGCTGGAAACCTGGAAAGAAACGAATACGGAACATCTTTATACGATCAATATCGAAAAGGTGATAGCCGAACAGGATACATTCATCGAGCAAAAGGAGATAAAAGAACATGTGGTAGTCAAGCAGGATACCATCTTTTCCCAAAAGAAGCCGCGCGGTTTTTTCCGCCGTCTGGCAGATGCTTTCTCTCCCAGCCGTGAAGATACGAGTATTATCGTCAATACAACCCGCCAGATCGTGACGGATACCCTGGTGAACGCTTATAATCCTTCGGATACGATTGCCAGTGTGCTGAAAAGCCTGCAGGATAGTGTTGCGGGACAACGTAAACTGTTGGCGGATCAGTTACTGGAACGCGCTGCCAATCTGAGGTATAATAATAGTATAGTTACCCGTAAGATCAACCAGATATTACGTGATATCGAAGAAGAAGAGGTGAACGCTTCGCTGGAACGTATGCAGAACAAACAGTTGATTTTGCGTGAAACATCTTTGCTGATTGCCGGTATTGCCGTCGTCTCTGTCATTATTGTGATCATCTTTATCTTTATGATCACCCGTGATGTCTCGAAAAGTAAATATTACAGAATGCAATTGGAGAAGGCGAAGCAGTATGCCGAAGACCTGTTGCATAGCCGGGAAAAGATGATGTTGACGATCAGCCATGATATCAGGGCTCCGCTCTCTTCCATCATCGGATATATAGATCTTTTGCTGAAAAGGCATCCGGACGAACGGCAGCAGTATTATCTGGAAAATATGTCCGGTTCTTCCAGTCATATCTTGTCACTGGTCAATGACCTGCTGGATTTTCACCGGCTTGAATCGGGGAAAATGGAGATACAGCGAGTTCCATTCAGCGTGTCGGCCTTGTTCAATGAGATATTTACCAGTTTCCGGCCGATTGCCGAATCGAAGGATCTTACATTTGTCTTGAATCTGAAAGAAGAAGGGACGGATAAGTTATATATCGGAGATCCGATCCGTATCCGCCAGGTGGTGGGTAATTTGTTGTCGAATGCCCTTAAGTTTACACGTGAGGGACGGGTTGTCATGGTGATATCCATCACTGCTTTAACAGATAACAGTGCTCGGCTGAATGTGCTGGTAAGTGATTCCGGTCCGGGAATCCCTCCCGAAGAGCAGGAACGTATATTCGGAGAATTTACCCGTCTTTCTGCCACTGAAAAAGCCGAAGGGTTTGGATTGGGCTTATCTATCACCCGGAAGATGACGGCATTGATGGGAGGAGAACTTTCATTGAAGAGTGTAGTCGGACAGGGTTGCGACTTTACCATCGAGTTGCCGCTTACTGTGGCCGATGTTCAGGTTCTTCCTGCACTGGAGGAAGAAATTGCGGTGGAGCCGTCCGGACCGTCTTTTGCCGGGCGTGAAGTTTATTGCCTGCTGGTCGATGATGATCCGCTACAGTTGGCTCTTACAGAAGAATATCTGCGGCAGAATCATGTGGAAGTAACTTGTTGTACCGATCCGCTCTCGGTAGTTTCTTTATTGCAGAACACCGCTTTCGATGCTGTCATTACGGACATTCAGATGCCGGGAATGGATGGTTATCAGTTGTTGGAAAGCATACGTAAATCCGGCATTCCGGGTAGTGATTCGATCCCGGTTATTGCACTTTCCGCCAGTGTGGAGAATGAGCATGACCATTATCTGGAATCCGGTTTTACCGGTTTTCTGAATAAGCCTTTTACTGCCCGCCAGTTAATTTCTTTATTGAATAAACTGTTGTCGACGGAATTGGTGGTAACTTCCGATTTCAACTTTGATTCGCTGACGGCTTTTGCCGGTGAAGACAGGGATGCTTCCGTATCTATCCTGAAAACATTTATTGAAGAAACAGGTAAGAGTAATGCTCTGCTTGAAGACTCTTTACGTGATAACGATCGGGAACTATCTGCAAAAACATCTCATAAAATGGTTCCCTTGTTCACAATGCTGGGTGTAACATCTCTGGTTGAAAAGCTACGAACTATAGAGAAGAATGCTGCCACATTGCCTGAAGAAGAATGGAAATCGTTGCTTTCAGAGGTAATTGCCGAAGTGAAAAAGATTATTGATCAGGCAGCGAGCCTAGTCGGCAGTTGTTAGTTGATAACAGCCTTTTTGTGGAACAGGTTTGTAGAAAAAATCCCCAATTGTGTATTATGTTCCCCAGTGTCTTCCTTGTTATATTTTTGTTAGCTAAAACATTTTATCTCTCTTTTCTGTTAAGTTATAAGAGTTTATGAAATAGACGAAGACCTTTTACGGATTCTGGCACGGTATTCGCATTCATATTTACAGAATCGTAAGTGGACGTTTCTACATTTAAGCCGTTTAAAACAAAGAAAGATTATTTCTGAGTATTCTATTTAAGTCTGCGAAACAAAAAAGGCATCTGTTGGGGATGCTTTTTTTGTTTGGTTAGGTTTATTTGTTAAATTCGTGCCCAATATTAAAAAAGACCTATTTTACCATGGAGCACGAAATGCCACTCAAGTCACCACGCATTGAAGTTGTTGACGCATTAAGAGGATTCGCCGTTATGGCGATTATGTTTTTACATAATATCGAACATTTTAATTTCTACGAATTTCCGGAAGTCACTTCTGATTTTATGAAAAGCCTGGATAAAGGAGTCTGGGACACACTGTTTTTCCTTTTTGGAGGGAAGGCCTATGCGATCTTCTCTTTATTGTTCGGGTTCAGCTTTTTTATTCAGTATAATAACCAGGCCAGGAAAGGCAAGGATTTCCGTTTGCGTTTTCTGTGGCGGCTCTGTTTATTGTTTGTTATAGGTTGCTTCAACGGGGCTTTCTTTCCGGGAGATATACTTGTCCTTTATGCAATAATCGGTGTCGTACTCATTCTTGTTTGCCGCTGGAGTGATCGTGCTGTATTAATTGTTGCCGTTATCCTGATGCTTCAGCCTGTGGAATGGGGTAAATTCTTTTATGCAATGCTGCATCCTGATTATATGGCTTCGGCCGAGCAATGGCTGGTGCATCACAGAAAAATGTATCCATTCCTCAGCCAGCCTGATTTTTGGGAGATGGTCAAATCGAATTTATGGGATGGCCAACTGTTCAGCATTCTATGGGGCTGGAGCTACGGACGCTTTTTCCAGACTGCATCTTTGTTCATGTTGGGTATGTTGATCGGACGTAAACAGTTGTTTGTGAATCTTGCGGAACACCGTACTTTTTGGCAACGAACCTTTTTGATCGGTCTTATTTGTTTCATCCCTCTGTATTATTTGTCTTTGTCGTTGCCGGATTTATTGACGAACAGGAGCATGCTTACTCCGATGAATACGATTGTATCCTCTTTCCGTAACTTTTCATTCATGTGTGTTCTGGTTTCTGTCTTTGTTTTTCTGTGGCAACAGGCAACTTCCCATAAAATTTTATATGGATTAGTTCCTTATGGAAAGATGAGCTTGACTAATTATCTGAGCCAGTCGATCATAGGTTCGTTTATCTATTTCGGTTATGGTCTGGGATTGTATAAATACCTGGGTGTCACTGCCAGTTTCGGAGTAGGAGTGTTGTTGTTCATCCTTCAGTTAGGCTTCTGTCATTGGTGGTTAAAGAATCATAAACAGGGGCCGTTCGAAGGAGCATGGCGTAAAGCGACTTGGATTTGTTCCTGATTTTCCGTTAAAATATATATCTTTGTCAGAGGTTTTAATCTAATAATGTATGCCGTCGATTCTTATAGTAGAAGATGATATAACTTTTTCTTTGATGCTAAAGACCTGGTTGGGTAAAAAGGGCTTCGAAGTAAAAACATTTAGCTCTGTTTCAGATGCAAAGCGTCAGATAGAAAACGGAGGTTACGATCTTATCCTGTCCGATTTGCGTTTACCGGATGGCGACGGGATCGATCTGTTGAAATGGGTAAAAGAGAAACAGACCTCTTTGCCGCTGATCATGATGACAAGCTATGCAGAAATACAAACGGCTGTTCAGGCAATCAAGCTGGGTGCTTCTGACTATATAGCCAAACCGTTGAATCCGGAAGAATTATTGGGAAAGATACGTGAATTGATAAAAACGGTACCGGCAGAACATCGTCCGGCTGCAAAATCATTGGAGAGTAATACTTATATTGAAGGTCAAAGTCCTGCTGCCCGACAGTTATTCGACCATGTTCGTCTGGTGGCTCCGACGGATATGTCCGTGTTGATAACGGGGGCGAGTGGTACTGGAAAAGAATATATTGCCCGTCGTATTCACGAGCAGAGTAACCGTAGTAAAGCGCCGTTTATCGCTGTAGATTGCGGTGCTATCCCGAAAGATTTGGCTGCATCCGAGTTTTTCGGCCATGTGAAAGGTTCGTTTACCGGGGCGATAGATAATAAAACCGGTGCATTTGTGGCGGCACAAGGCGGTACGATTTTTCTGGATGAAATAGGTAACCTGACTTATGAGGTACAAGTACAGTTGCTTCGTGCCCTGCAGGAGCGTAAAATAAAACCGATTGGAACGAACGATGAAATAGCTATTAATGTACGGTTAATTTCGGCAACGAATGAGAATCTGCGTACTGCAATAGAGAAAGGTGATTTTCGCGAAGACCTTTATCACCGTATCAACGAATTTACGGTTCGTATTCCGGACCTGAAAGAACGTAAAGAGGACTTATTGCTTTTTGCTAATAATTTCCTTGACCAGGCAAATGCGGAATTACAGAAAGATATTATCGGTTTCGATAACGAGACGATCCGACTTTTCCAGTCTTATTCATGGCCGGGAAACCTGCGTCAGATGAAGAATGTCATCAAATATGCAACACTTCTGGCCACAGGACGTTATATTACGCGTCATGAACTTCCTGAAGAACTAACGGATGCCCCTGCAAAAGACACCCGCATCCTCTTGAAAGACGAAGCTCACGAAAGCGAATTGATCAAACGTGCCCTCCAGGAATCCGGCAACAATAAAACCCGTGCCGCCCAACTATTGGGAATCGATCGGAAAACGTTGTATAATAAGTTGAAACTTTATAATTTGGATTGATAGGGTAATATATATTTAATTAAAAAATCTTAGCATGAAAACCGACACTTATTTTATTCAAGAGCTTTCAGGTAATAATTCATTGGTTGAACGCATAGAAGCATTGATAACGGAAGCTCGTAAGCGGGTGGTTTCTGCTGTTAATACGACTATGGTCTATACCTATTTTGAGATAGGAAGAGTGATCGTAGAAGAAGAGCAGAACGGAGAGGAAAGAGCTGAATATGGTAAAAAACTATTAGAAAATCTATCTATTCATCTGACAGCCAGATTTGGAAAAGGATTTTCTCCACAGAACCTTGCAAATATGAGACAACTTTACAAGATGTACTCTTCTCGAATTTTCCAGACACTGTCTAGAAAATCTGAAAATAATCAGATTGTAACTCATGAGTTTAATTTTTCACTTAGTTGGTCTCATTATCTAAAACTAATGCGTATAACTAATCCGGAAGAACGTAATTTCTATGAAATAGAAGCAATAAATAATAATTGGAGCCTGCGTGAACTAGAGCGGCAATATGATTCTTCTCTTTATGAACGTTTGGTTTTGAGTCGTGATAAAGAGGCCGTGCAATCCTTGTCTGAGAAAGGACAACTTATAGAGAATCCGCAAGATGTTATAAAAGATCCGTATGTTTTAGAGTTTATTGGATTACCGGAACTTCCCCAATATAATGAAAGTGAATTGGAACAACGACTTATTGATAATTTGCAAATATTTTTGTTGGAATTGGGAAAAGGTTTTACTTTTGTTGGAAGGCAAGTTCGTTTCACTTTTGATGAACAACATTTCCGGGTGGATCTTGTCTTTTATAATCGTTTACTTCGCGCTTTTGTTTTAATTGACCTAAAACGAGGAATGCTGAAACATCAGGATTTGGGACAAATGCAGATGTATGTCAATTATTATGATCGTTTTGTCAAATTAGAAGATGAAAGTCCTACTATTGGCATTCTTTTGTGTGCTGATAAAAGTGATGCGATGGTCGAAATTACTCTTCCAAAAGAAAATAATCAAATTTTTGCAAGTAAATATCAGACTATATTGCCAAGTAAAGAGACTTTGAAGAAGTTGATCGAAGAACAATATAAATAAGGGTCCTTTTATCTGGGTTCTTGCTAATCAATTATACATCAAAATATACCCATTCAAATAAGTTGCAAACAGTAGCCATATTAGATAGGGAATGAAGAGTAGTGAACTAACTTTGTTGACAGGATAACTTTTTAAGGTGTAATTAATCACGAAGATATCGAGCAATATGATATTCAGGAAGCCGATAAGCGGATTCTGAAAATAGAAGAAACCGATGCTCCATGTGAAATTGAAGAAAAGTTGGAAGATAAAAGCTTTAATGAAAAACCTTGTTCGTTCACTCCCTGAATTGATCATTGATCCGATAGATAATCCCATACATAGATAAATAATACTCCAGGCAATAGGAAAGGTGATGTTTGGAGGAGTTAATACCGGTTTTATAAGAGTCGGATACCAGTTCTTTATTGCGTCAGCTTGAAAATAACTGGCGGAAAGTCCTACCAGGAAACAAATCAGGATAGGGATAATAATATTCAATGCTTTTCTCATGATCTTTCGTTTTTCTAATTGAATAACAAAAGGTAGGATGATCTTGTTGTCCCGAATGACAAACTTTTTGTGACGTATCTTGTTGGGATGATAATATGTTTTATTTTCTGCTACTTTTGAAAATTAAAGGGTGAAGCTCGCTATTTAAAGTTAAAACATTTGCAAATAATGAACCTGGAACAGTATTTTGTTTAATTTTGTATTTCAAAAGATTTTTGTTGTCCTAGTCTCTTTGGAATATGAGTATAGAAGTATTATCCGGAATTGCCCCGAGGCTATACGAACTGGTCGCTCCACTGGTGATGAACTGTAGTGTGCTGCGGCAAAATAATAATTACCCATTCAAAACTTCTAAACACTATTTATGGTTCGTCGCCATTGAAGGAGACATGGTTACAGGCTTTATACCTGTTGAGATCAAAAGTACCTGCGTAGTTATCAATAACTATTATGTGAGAGGAGAGGACAATAAAACGATGTCATCCCTGATCGATGCTGTTCTGGAGCATTTCAAAAGCACTTCAATCATACGGGCCGTCGTTCATACCCGGCATGAAGATATTTTTGCTTCAAATCATTTTTTTGTAACTCAAAAGTGGAAACTATATATTAAAATGGAATATAGATGCGATGATGAGAGAAAAGATAAATGTTTACGAAGCAGTACAAGCGCGGTTGGATAAGATATTTTCCGACTTCGATAATATATATGTGTCCTTTTCCGGTGGTAAAGACAGCGGTGTGCTGTTGAATTTGTGTATCGACTATATACGTGAACACCGGTTGAAGCGAAAACTGGGTGTATTTCATATGGATTATGAGGTGCAGTACCAGGAAACGACATCTTATGTAGACCGGACACTGGCTTCTAATGCGGATATTTTGGAAATATATAGAGTTTGTGTTCCCTTCAAAGTACCGACCTGTACCTCGATGTTCCAGAACTATTGGCGTCCCTGGGATAAGCTACAGCAAAATATCTGGGTAAACAAAATGCCTGAAAACTCTTTGAAAGCTGAAGATTTTCCATTCTATAATGAAGATATGTGGGATTATCAGTTTCAGTTGTTGTTTGCAGGATGGCTGCATGAGAAAAAGCAGGCTGGAAGAACTTGCTGTTTGATCGGGATACGTACTCAGGAGAGCTTCAACAGATGGAGGGCTATCCATATAAAAAGTAAGGTACAGACCTATCGGCGTTTGAAATGGGTTCATCAGGTAATGCCTCGTGTCTATAACGCTTATCCTATCTTTGATTGGAAAACGAAAGATATATGGATTGCCAACGGTAAGTTTCAATGGGATTATAATCATTTGTACGACCTGTATTATCAAGCCGGAGTGCCTCTTGAAAAACAGCGGGTAGCAAGTCCTTTTATTTCCCAGGCGCTGGCTAGCCTGAAACTATACCGGGCGATAGATCCCGATATGTGGGGAAAGATGATCGGACGGGTCAACGGTGTCGGTTTTGCCGGATTATATGGCGGCACTTCCGCTTTGGGATGGCAATCGGTCAAGTTGCCTAAAGGAATGACCTGGAAGTCTTATATGGAATTCCTGTTAAAAACATTGCCAGATAAGACGCGTAACGGTTATTTACAGAAGTTGTCTGTCAGCATAAAATTCTGGCGGGATAAAGGAGGATGCCTTGCAGAGGAAACGATCGAGAAACTGCAACAGATCGGGATCCCTATCCGGGTGGAAGACAGCACGAATTATAAGACAAAAAAGAAACCGGTCCGTATGGAATATCTGGATGATATCGATATTCCGGAATTTAAGGAACTGCCGACCTATAAACGGGTTTGTATCTGTATTCTGAAAAACGATTACTATTGTAAATATATGGGATTCTCATTGAATATTCATGAGAGAAAGCAAAAGGAAAATATTTTACAACTTTATAACTCTGAATTATATGGAGGAATATACTAGCCCTGTCTACAAAGTAAGACCTGTTCCGGTTGAAAAAGTAATGGCTAACAGCTATAACCCCAATGTGGTTGCTCCCCCGGAAATGCAATTACTGGAAGTCTCCATCTGGGAAGATGGCTTCACCTCACCTTGCGTATGCTATTACGTACCGGAGAAAGATATGTATGAATTGGTTGACGGTTATCACCGTTATATGGTCATGAAAACGTCGAAACGTATATATGAACGTGAACACGGAATGCTTCCCGTTACTGTCATAGAAAAAGATCTGTCCAATAGAATGGCATCGACGATTCGCCATAACAGGGCACGCGGCACCCATAATATCGAGTTGATGAGTCATATAGTCTCCGAACTTTCCAAATGTGGTATGTCCGATGCCTGGATACAACGTAATATAGGAATGGATAAAGATGAAATATTGCGTTTGAAGCAGATATCGGGATTGGCCGAATTATTTTCTAATAAGGAGTTCAGTTTGTCGGAAGAATAATGTTTTCATCTTTGTATGGGATAGATGCATACCTGAGAGGGGTGATGCCTGATTTATAATTAATGATTATATTTGCAGATATCATTCACTGTAATTTGTAAAAGCCTTTTCCCATGACAAGAATACTGGTAGTAGAAGATGAACAGCGTGTAGCGGAGCTCCTGAAGGTCGGTCTGGAAGATTCCGGCTATCAGGTATCGGTGGCTTTTGACGGGGAGATGGGGTTGCGTCTTTTTCGGGCTTCGGGGTTCGATCTGGTGATCTCTGATATTATCCTACCGAAGATGAATGGCTTTGAGCTGACGAAAGAGGTGCGGCAACTGAATCCGGATATCCCCGTTCTGATGCTTACAGCTTTGGGTACAACCGACGACAAGCTGGACGGCTTCGATGCCGGGGCAGACGATTATATGGTCAAACCTTTCGATTTCCGCGAACTGGATGCCCGTATCAGGGTGCTGCTGAAAAGAAAAGTTGTCGCTTCGCAAACTGCACAACCCCAGGAGTTAAACTATGCCGATCTTCGTATCGATCTGTCCGGTAAGTCTGTCTTTCGCGATGGACGTGAGATAAAACTGACACCTAAAGAGTTTAATTTGCTGGCTTATATGATGGAGAATCCGGAACGTGTCCTGTCGCGTGCGGAGATAGCCGATAAGGTTTGGAACACTCATTTCGATACGGGGACTAATTTTATCGATGTCTATATCAATTATCTCCGAAAGAAAGTCGACCGTGATTTTCCTGTTAAACTGATCCATACTAAGCCAGGTATGGGTTTTATACTGCGTACCGATGAAAATCAGGACTAAACTGACGATCCGTTATACGGCAGTCACAGCTACTGTCTTCCTGTTCCTGATGGGCATGATCTGGTTCTTGTCGGAAAGTAACCGGAAAAGTGTTTTCTATCGTGACCTGAAAAAGGAGGGGATTACGAAAGCTAATCTATTCCTGCAACATAAGGTCGATGCCGTTACCATGCAATCCATTTACATGAATAACCGGGAGTTTATTGATGAGGTGGAGGTGGCTGTCTACGAACCGGATTTCAATCTACTCTATCATGATGCCAAAGAGATAGATCGGGTGAAAGAAACTCCGGAAATGATTCGGCGTATTGTCGAAAAGAAATCCATCGAATTCTTTGAAGGAGATTATCAGGTGGTCGGACTTTTGTATCCGTTTGAGGGGAAAGACTATGTTATCACGGCTGCTGCATTTGACGGTTATGGCTATGCGAAGCTCGATGCTTTACGGAATATCCTGTTGATATTATGGGGTGTCGGGCTTGCGGTACTGGCTGTTGTGGGGTATTTTCTGTCGCGAAGTGCTTTGTCGCCCGTCTCGAATATCGTCAGGAAGGTGGAGAAGATAACGGCATCCAATCTGGACGAAAGAGTTCCGGTAGCGGACGAAAAAGACGAGTTGGGAGAGTTGGCTGTGACCTTCAACCATACGCTCGACCGGTTGGAGCAGTCGTTTGATGCGCAGAAAATGTTTGTCAGTAATGTCTCCCACGAACTTCGTACGCCTATGGCTGCCTTGATCGGTGGTCTGGAGGTTACGCTTCTCAAGGAGCGTTCCGGTGAAGCCTATCGGAAAGCGGTGGAAGAGGCTTTGACGGATGCGGATAAGGTTGTGAAATTATCTGAGGGCTTACTTAATCTGGCTCGTGCCAGTTATCAGCCGGAGCAGATCTGTATGGAAGAGGTACGCCTGGATGAGCTGTTGCTCGATGCCCGCGAACTGGTTTTAAAAGCCAATAAGGAGTATAAGGTCAATCTGCTTTTTGAAGAAGAGACTGACGACGATGCTATGATCACCGTTTCCGGGAATGCTTATCTATTGAAAACTGCCTTTGTCAACCTGATGGAGAATAACTGTAAATTCTCCGACGATAAAACTTCCTCGGTGCAGATATCTTTCTATGAAGAAAAATCCATCCTCCGCTTTTCCGATTCAGGCATTGGAATCCCCGCAGAGGATATGGAACATCTCTTTACCGCTTTTCACCGTGGCAGTAACCGTAACTATGCTGTCGGCAATGGAATAGGGATGGCGTTGGTTCAAAAGATCGTTTTCCTCCACAAAGGAAATATCTACGTTCATTCTTATCCGGGTGAAGGGACTGTGTTTGTGGTGGAGTTTCTGCATATATAATTAGCATAATACAAAATATTATGTACCTTTGCCACATGTTAAACAACCTATTTAAATCGGATTTGGTGTAGTAAACAATCTGTATTCCTTGTACAGGTTGTCCTTTCGTTTATTCTCGGGTAATTCTGCTCGGGTGTAATTTCTATTGTATTAATTCAATTTTAACCAGTGTACAATGATGACGGCATTGTTATGCTTTCACGGGTATGCTATATACATAAAGAAAATGAGTAACGAAAATAAAACAATTCACGAATTCGATTTTAATTTAATCTGCGAATATTTTTTAAACACGGAACGTCAGGGACCCGGAAGTCCCGAAGTGACCCTTAAAGCATTGAGCTTTATAGACAACCTGACCGACCGGTCTCTTATTGCCGATTTGGGTTGTGGTACAGGCGGGCAGACAGTGACATTGGCGCAGCATGCTCCGGGACATATTACAGGTCTCGACTTTTTTCCGGGATTCATCGACCGGTTCAACGACAATGCCAGGAAACTGAATCTTCAGGATAGAGTGGAAGGAATCGTCGGTTCAATGGATAACCTTCCTTTTGGAGAAGGTGAATTAGACCTGATCTGGTCGGAAGGAGCCATTTATAATATCGGCTTTGAACGTGGATTAAACGAATGGCGTAAATATCTGAAAACAGGAGGATATATCGCTGTTTCCGAAAGCACATGGTTTACCGAAGAACGTCCCGCAGAGATCCATGATTTTTGGATGGAGGCTTATCCGGAAATAGATACCATTCCCAATCAGGTAGCTCTGATACAAAAGGCAGGGTATCTTCCTGTCGCTTCCTTTGTTTTGCCTGAAACTTGCTGGACAGAGCATTATTTTGCGCCTTTGGTTAAAGCACGGGAAAAGTTTCTAGCCAAATATCCGGGAAATAAAACTGCCGAAGAACTTGTCGCGATGTCACATCATGAAGAGGAATTATACCGTAAGCACAAAGGATTCTACGGCTATGTGTTTTATATCGCTAAAAAGATAACGCTATGATCTGCTTGGATATGTATGGTTGGAATGACAGGTTGAACCAACTGAAACAAGAATCGGCATATAATACGTTATCTCACGGACGGATAGCCGTCGTGCATCGCACCTGTTATGAAGTTATTTCCGAAAACGGATTGTTTCAATGCGAGTTGACGGGAAATATGATGTATGGAAGATCTGACTTTGAGTTGCCCTGTACGGGCGATTGGGTCCTGTTTCAACCTTTCGATGACAGTAAAGGGATTATAGTCGATATGCTGCCCCGTGAACGGACATTGTACCGTAAGAAAAGTGGGACAGTAGCCGAGAAACAGGCGATTGCATCGTATGTGGATAAGGCGTTTATTGTGCAGAGCCTCGATGATAATTTCAATATCCGCAGGGTCGAACGTTTCATGGTTCAGATACTGGAAGAAAATATCGATCCTGTATTGATACTCAATAAATCCGATCTGTCTTTTGATAGACAGGTGGTAGAAGAGGCGATCAAACATCTTGCTAGCAGGATGCCGGTGTTTTTCACCAGTATCCATCATCCTGAGACAGTTTCCCGATTAAGGGAATCCATATCGGAAGGCGAAACAGTGGTGTTTGTCGGTTCGTCGGGTGTGGGGAAGAGTTCTCTTGTTAATGCACTTTGTGAAAGATCAGTGCTGCTGACATCGGATATAAGCCAGTCCACAGGAAAAGGAAGGCATACTTCCACCTGCCGGGAGATGGTCTTGATGGACGGTTCAGGTGTTTTAATAGACACTCCGGGGATCCGTGAATTTGGATTGGCTGTAGATAATCCTGATTCACTTGCTGAAATGTTGGAAATTTCCAACTATGCAGAATCGTGTCGCTTCAAGGATTGTACACATACCAATGAACCTGGTTGTGCTGTGCTGGAAGCGGTCGACAAGGGCCTGTTAGATACAAAAGTGTATGAAAGCTATCTGAAACTAAAGCGGGAAGCCTGGCATTTCTCCGCCTCCGAACATGAGAAACGTAAAAGGGATAAATCTTTTACAAAGCTCGTGGAAGAAGTGAAGAAGCGCAAAGCTGATTCCTGATTTTTATTTATATGGTGCAGGTTTCTTTGGATTCCTGCACTGTATTGTATTATTTTTTAGACATACAAACTTTAGGGTAGAATGATTTTTGTTTTGTCTGCAAAACGATAAATGTGTATTTTTGTTTTGTCTGCAAAACGATAAATGTGTATTTTTGTTTTGTGTATAAAATAAAAATGGACTATATTTGTATTGTTTGGAGAATAAATATAGAAAGATATGGATAAAAATATTCTGAAAACGGTTATCGCAGACAATCAAGTGGAAGTCCCCAAATATAAGGTGATTCCACGAAGTTTCACTTTTGAGGAGTTTGGAAATTATGTTTTTGTGGGTATTCGGCGAGCGGGAAAGTCTTACCTGTTATATCAACGGATGCAGCAACTACTAGCACAAGGTGTACAGTGGGATGAAATGCTTTATATCAATTTTGAAGATGAACGTCTTACCGGAATGAAAGCAGAAGATTTAAATCTGTTATTGGAAGTTCATTTAGAAATGTATGGAAAGAAACCTCTTTTGTTTTTAGATGAGGTACAAAACGTTTCCGGATGGGAAAAATTTGCTCGTCGTATGGCTGATACGAAACATCGAGTTTACATTACGGGAAGTAATGCTAAAATGTTAAGCCAGGACATTCAGACAACTTTAGGTGGACGTTATATTCCTATTGATGTTTATCCGTATTCTTTCAAAGAGTTTTTGACAGCAAACGATGTTTCTGTTACTTCCAATCACCTGTTATCAACGGAAGGCAAAGCCGAAGTATTGCGAAAATTCAATGACTATTTCTATTTTGGCGGATTCCCGGAAGGAGCTGATTTATTGGTTAAACGGGATTATCTGACCAGTGTTTATCAAAAAATCTATCTGGGAGATATAGCAGCCCGTCATACGGTAGATAACACATTCGCTTTACGTATCATGTTCAAGAAACTGGCCGAAAGCGTCAAGCAACCTTTGTCATTTACCCGGATTGCAAATATTGTATCATCTACCGGAGCAAAGGTTGGAACGCAGACAGTTATAAACTACATGGAATACGCTAGAGATGCATGGCTTATTAATCCTATACAAAATATTGCTGGGAAATTGGTCGATAAAGAAACTTCACCTAAGTATTATTTCACGGATAACGGTATTCTGAATCTTTTTTTATTGGATGGGAATACTTCTTTATTGGAGAATATGGTAGCCGTGAATTTATTGCGTAAATACGGGCGAAATGATGCTGTTTATTTTTATAATCAAAGTATTGAGGTAGACTTCTACATTCCTGATGATTACACAGTTATTCAAGTTTGTTACAATCTTGACAATAGCGATGGAACATTTGACCGGGAAGTAAAAGCCTTGCTGAAAATTACCGAAGTCTTAGAATGTAAGAAACTATTGATTATTACCCGCGATACGGAACGGACGATAGAGATGGGCGGAAAAACAATTGAAGTCCTTCCTGTATGGAAATGGCTTTTAAGTTTGTAAGGAGCTTTCATATTTTGATGCCAGCTAGGACTGAATGGCTTTTGTTTGAGTGCAAAGGAATGGATGTTATCAAATAAAATACTATAACGAAAAATTCATGATAAATAAGAAAGAACTTGTATTAAAACCTCTGATGGATGAAGATATTCCATATTTTAATAAATGGTTGGATAAGGAGTATATATGGAAATGGTTTGGTGATAAAGAGGATTGGCTGGATGAGATAAGGGAAAGAGACGGGAAATATGATTTCTTAAAGCACTTTATTGTTTGCCATGAGGATCAGAGGATTGGGTATTGTCTTTATACTGATTGCTTTTTCTTGAAAGATTTGGAAGAAGACGGGCATGATTTTAATGCACTGTATGGAGATGTAGTAGAGGAAAATCATACATTTGAAATTGGTTATCTGATCGGTGAGGAGGAATATTTGAATAAAGGTCTTGGCAAAAGGATTATTCAGATGTTGGAGGAAAAACTTGTTGAAATCGGAGGCAAAGAAATTGCAGCAGATCCAGTGGAGGAAAATATCATTTCTATAAAGGTATTACTGAGAAATGGCTTTCAGAAGAAAAGCGACGGAGACTATAGAAAAGTAATAATAGATCGTTAAATCATTCAATTATGAATATTACAATACTTGGGTTCAGTATTCCACCCGATATTGACGAATTGACATTCTGTTAATTCATATACCTTTTCTTTGGCATCTACCAAGGCGAAGGACTATTCAAAAGCATTTATCCCCTTGATCCGGAGTTTAGTGATGACGGATTGAGGGGATTTTCTTTTTGGCGGAGATGTTTGGGTTGGTGGAAATGCAATCATTGCAATGTTTTTAGAACAGGTGACAGAGATAAGATCAAACCTGCTGCAATCTGTCAAATGAAAACGAATCATTCAAAAGAGTATCTGGCTTTATAAAAGTCCTATCAACTCGGCTTCAGAGTACAACCCCGAAGGAAATTCCCCGATATTTAGCAGTGTTAAATTTTTCATCACAATGATTACCCCCCTTCATTGTGATGAGTGTGCGGAGTCATTGTGATGACTTCGTGGGGAGATTGTGATGATGGGGGAGAATCATTGCAATGATCTCCGGAAAGAACGGGGATGAAGGGAGGGAAACGGGGCGGTGAGGTAGGTTTGTTCCTATGGAACAAGGATTTGAGTGGGGAGTGCTGTTAGCCGGGGAGGTGAAAAACGAACATTTTGAAAGGGGGGAATGTTTATCTTTATCTTTTTGATCAATCTGAAAATGAATGGAGGAAGAGTTATGAAGAGAAAAGATTTTTGCGGGCTGATGGCGACGCAGGAACAGGATAAACGTAGGCGGGGAGATGAGAGTACCGCCGATCTGTATAGAGCTGTGCGGAACCATTTCGAATGCTTTATCACAGATGTGGGGCCGGCACATAAGGATGTGACGGCGGAACTCGTGCAGGACTTCCAGTTGTGGCTGCAGAGGAAAGGGTTGCGTGTCAATACGGTGAACAGCTACCTTAGTTGCCTTCGGGCGATGTATAACCGTGCTTTGCCGTTCGGCAAGGGACGGCAGGAGAGATCACCTTTTGCCGGGCTGAGGCTGAAACGGGAGGAGACACGTAAACGGGCTGTGCCGGTGGAAGTGATAAAGAAGATCGCTTCGCTCGATCTGAAAAAGGAACCGGCCAAGCAACTGGCAGCCGATCTGGCACTGTTTACTTTCCTTGCTTGCGGTATCCCTTTTGTGGATATCGTGCATCTGACAGGCGAGAACCTGGTGGAGAACGGTACGGTGCTGGAATACCGTCGTCAGAAGACGGGGGTGCTGATCCGAATGGAAGTGTCGGCGGAGATGCAGATGCTTATCGACCGCTACCGCAGTGCAGAGCGGCACTATCTTTTTCCGGTATTGTCGGAAGATATGACCCACGAACAGTATAAAGCCTGTCTGGCAACGGAAAACCGGTACCTGAAAGATATCAGTGTGATGCTGGATTTACCGGAGACGTTGACGACCTATTCGTTCCGTCATGCCTGGGCTTCGGAGGCGTATCACCTGCATGTACCTATCGGTGTGATTAGCCAGGCACTGGGACATACGTCGGAAAGGACAACCCGTATCTATTTAAAGGAGTTTGACGTATCGGAAGTTGCCAAAGCAAATAGGCAGGTTTCTGAGACGATCGGCTGCTATTTGCGGGTGGGGTAAACCTTATTTATATAATAAGGGAGAACATCCTCTTTCTATCTTACAATCAGTGTCTTATAAATAAGAAAAATCCTGAATTGTAATGAAGTACGTGGCAAACGTAAGAAGAAAAAAATGAAAAAACAAGGAGTGTAGGGTGTTTTCTTAAAAAAAGCATATTTATTTTACTAAATTTCACAAGTTAACCTATTTTTTAGCCATAGAATATGATTTTCATTACAAGGTGGCATAAGACGGGCTGGGACTGCTATCGTTTTTTAATCTGTTAAGAGAAAACTGCTATTTCCACAGTTCCGTTTCTTCCTCCAAAAAGACTCAAAAAGACATCAATCCTTCATTTTTTACCCTAAAAACTCCCTAAGGAGGTTCTTCGGGAAAGGGCTTTTTTCACCCTCTACCCTTATTATATAAATAAGGTGAACATTTGCAGAGAGTTATTGATAATCATAGTCACTGTTCAATATTGAACAAACTGGTATTATATATTAATATGTATAGGATAAAAGGTCCACACCGGAAAATACAGGTAAGAACAATCTTCCTGTTACTGCTCAACTTCCTTTTGGGGATAGGAGCGGATGCCCAGACTACGACCTATTATAAGGCAGAATCGTTCCTTTTCTCTTTCCGCCAGGATAATGACCTGTTCCTTGCCGACTACGGAGACAACGCTTATCAACTGGAACGGATGGGCGGTTTACTCGACGCATCCCGCGACCAAATCCTGAAAGGCGATTGCCACCTTTTGATCGTCTCGCATGTGAATGCCTATGAATACGAAGATAAAGAGGTTGTGAACGAAGCCTCATTGCGTGCGGGTCGTATCCGTGCCTACCTGAAAACCCGTTTCGATATTCCTCATGATTGTGTTGCCTTTTATATCGACCGTAGCGGAAACTATCGCGATCAGGTACATGTCTATAAGGTATATAAACCACTTCCTTGGTTTGCAAATATCTCGATCCATTACAGTGAAAGCCGTTATCCGGTAGCGGTAGCGGCCGCCATCGGTGAATATGGTGCAGTTCCTTATGTAGACCTGTACCGTCGTGGTGAGACAGGAGGTTATGACCGTGAAGTGTACCGTATTGACGATCCCCTTTTCGATCGTACGGAACTGGAAGATTACCATTTGGCTTCTGTAACAGATACGGTACATCATAGTAAACGGACAGAAGAGCCGGACATTGCTTTAGCCACTACCGTAACAACCAGGGAAACAGTGCGGGTGGTGACAAAACAGAAAAATACAGTCGGCAAAGAAGTTATTCCCGAGGGACAAAAACGGTCAACCGAATCTGTGAGGATGGAAGAAACTCCGGTGAAGCAAAGCCCTGTATATCTGGCTGTGAAAACGAACCTTCTTTCCTGGTGCGGTGTAGTCCCATCGATCCGTTTAGGAACCGGTGATACCAAAATAGAAACGGGTGCATTCATGCCGAACCTGGAAGTGGAGTGTTGTTTCTCCGGTCGTTGGTCGGTTGCTTTGTCCGGCATATATTCCGACTTTGCCTATAAAGACAAGACGCGTGACTGTTGGGCTGTGTCCGAAATATCTCTCGAACCTACTATCTGGCTATCTTCTTTAGGGAGATTTACCGGATTGAATACCGGCTTGTTTGCCGAATACGGAGATTTTGATGTGCGTGGAAGCGCGATCGACCTGTCGGAAGATATGCTGTACGGGCGGACAGGTTGTTTCTGGTCGGCAGGACTGTCGATGGGTTATCGCTTCTCTCTGGTCGGTGGTTTTGGAGTAGGTATGCGTGTCTGTGCCGGTTACCGCTCCGTTTTCAGTGGAAAGAAATACCGGTATGATCCGCTTGATAACCGTAATTATCTGGAAACCCGTTTTGCATCGACGGGGTTTATGGTCGGTTTAAAGATCAGCTTATCATATCGTTTTCAAATCAGATAGGAGGTATTTTATGGAAAGAGATAAAAGAAATAAAAGATATGTAATGATACAGGTAGCCGTTTGGCTGATCAGTGCCGCATGGATTATGGCGGTATCGTCCTGTGCCTACCGTATGACTGACGAGGATTGGGAAAAGAACGGAAAAGTACGTTTGCTGCTTCGAAGGTCAGACAATAGTTGCCCGGATAATATGACCTGGTATTTCTATCCGGAAGATTCAGAAAGTCCGCTAATGCGTACGGGGGATGCTTCGGGATATGAGGGCACGTTGCCTTTGGGGCGTTACCGGGTTGCAGTCTGTAATACAGGTTGTACAGGTGTCACGCTTGAAATGGAGAAGGGGTATGAGGAAGCCTGCGGCAGAGCACAACAACTTTCTTCGTTAAAATCAAGTTCCGTACAGATTGCCTGTCCGGGTAGCTTGTACGGCACAGGTCTGGAACAGATCGAGGTAGTCGGGGGTGAAACGGTAGCGAAAGAATTAACTCCTGCAAACCTTGTCCGTACATTGGAAATGAATATAAAGGTCACAGGAGGAGATAAGGATGATGTCGTTCCTGCGGTCTTGTCGGGAAGGTTGACCGGTGTTTCTTCACGGGTTCATATACCTTCCGGCAAGCCGCTGTTCGATACGCCTGCTTTTATGACGTTTGAACCGGAAGAGGTCAGTCCGGGTGTGTATGCCTCTTCGCTGAGTCTGTTCGGTTTATCCCCGGGTGAGGAAGAAGAGGAAGGCAAAGAATCTGTCGACCTTAGTTTGATGATGACGCTGGCGGATGGGAGCGAGGTTGCTTCATCTACGGATATAACGGAAGAGGTGAAAGATGCATTCACTGCAACTGTCACGACACATGTGATACTAGACCTGGTTGTCCGCTATGATGAAATAAGTGGTTTGACGATTACGCTGACGGACTGGAAACCGGGCAGTGACGGTTCGGGTGTAGTTACTCCTTAATAACAATATAAAACACTGGTATAAAATGAAAACAGGAAAATTATTGATCATGAGTCTGTTGGGAACTACTTTCTTAGGCGGTTGTACCAATACGGAAGAGCCGGTAACGGATGGAACGGCGCAAGCAATAGAAGTGAATGCGGGAATAGCGGAGGCTACCCGTGCAGTGATCAGCGGCGGTTATGTGAATGACCTGGAAGTCTCGTTCGCCCGCCTGGATAACCCGGGTACCACAGGTTCGGTGTGGAATACCCCATCTATCGATGCAGTCCGTACAGGAGGTACAGGTAACACGGTTCTTACATTTGAACCGGAGCAAACCTATTTGACGGAAGATGGTGAGTCTGTCCTGATCGGTTACTATCCCCGCAAGACGTTGAACAGCGGAACTACTAACCCGGTCAGTGTCACTTACACTATCACGGGTGAGGAGGATATAATGGCAACAGGAGTTCAGACCGGTTCGCTGGTGAATAAGTTCGAGACTTTCACCTTCAGCCATCTGTTAACCCAATTGCAGTTCAGGTGTACAGGTTCTGCAGGAGCGATAGATAAATGGACGGCGATAACTTCCATCAAAGTAAAGAATGTAGCAACGGGATTGAAACTATCACTCGATAAAACCAAGGGTGCTCAACTGACGGCAACAGGAACAGCCAACCAAACGCTAACGGTTAAAAACTGTCCTTCTACAGTTTCTGCCCCGGATGCTGAAAAACCTTCGACCGGCTATCTGTTGCTTTACCCAACAGTCAATCTGGGAACAGAAGATTTACCTATCGGTTTAGAGGTGAAAGGAACTTATGACGGGAGTCCTAAAATATTGGATGTTACCGTCTCCAATATCAGCGAAGGTGTGAAAGCGGGTTATTCCCACCTTATCACACTCACCTTTACGGAGGATGGTAAAATAGCGGTAGAAACCGGTATCGCCGAATGGCAACCGGGTAATAATGGCAGTACAATAATAACTCCCGGAAAGTAACCGTAAAGTCATGAACAACTTCATAGTAACAGCATTCATATCCATCGCTATCCTTCCGGGTCTCACCGCCTGTTCAGACAGCAATCCTACTCCGGAGCCAGTCCCGGAAACTGCGGTCTGCCTGGAAGGGGCGATCGGACAATCAACGCGCGGAGTGATTGGCTCCGGCTATGAAAAGGATTTAGAGGTTTGCTTTGCCCGGCAGGATGAAACGATCGTTTCGACAGAAAGTTATGGCATGTGGAACAGATATGAGGCGGTACGAACAGGAGGTAAGGGGAACCGTCCGATCGTGTTTGTCGAGTCCCAGTCATACCCGGAGGATGGTCGTCATATCCGCCTGCACGGCTATTGTCCGGTAAAGGGTGAGTCGGGAGTCGTTGCAGGAACGGGCAAAGTGACCTTTATAGTGGATGGTACAACCGATATTATGTCAACGGGAATCCTGACGGGTAGTGGGTATGCCCCGATACAAACCTGTACGTTCCATCATTTACTGACACAGGTGCGTTTGGTTTGTTACAGTGACCGTGCTGATGGGTGGGGAATAATAAAAATGATTGAAGCGGTAGACGTACATGCACGTCAGGAACTGGATCTGGAACAGGAGATTCCCCATTTGGATGATATATCGTCAGATGATGGAATAAAAAATATCCCGGTACAGGATATAACAAACTTGCCGGTCCCGGAGGTAACAGCCGGCGAAGATCTTCCCGAACCGCAAGGATATCTCTTGCTCCCGGTTTCTCCGGTGGACGGAACAGTAGAACACCCGTTGCACCTTCGGATAACAACGACGAAAGACGGCAGGGGAACTGAAGATGAAACAGTTTCGGAAGTCTCTTTCCATATCGAAGACGGTTTCCAGACAGGTAAAAGCCATGTCGTAACCCTCTTCTTTACAGATAAAAGCCAGATACAGACCACATCTGTCGGTGTGGAAGCCTGGACGGATCATGAACAGGATGATATGCCGATATAAAATATTAAATAGAAACACTTTAAAACAAAGGAAAATGAAAACAACTAAGACAATGTGGGTTATGTTGATAGCCCTTCTGACAGCGACAAGCTGCTCGGAGACAGAAACAGGAATAGACCCTGAACCGGGTAACGACGGTCAGGTATCTTTAGGTATCACTCCCAACCTGAAAGTGGATGCGGGAACCAAAGCAGCAACGAAATCGGTAGTAAGCGGTGAAACAATCACTTATCCTGTAAAACAATTCACCAGTTCTGATTATGCTCCGGGATTGGGTGTATTGGTAACAAACAGCGGAGCAACCGGCTGGTACATGCCCGACGGAACAGAATATACAGGTCACCATGTCTGGTATATGGGTGATGATACAGGAAAGAACTGGATTTCGATTAAGGAAAAGAAAGATACTTATGAATCAACAAAAGAAGTTCCTTATTATCTGACAAAAGAGGTCGGCAAGGTGTATGCTTATTATCCCTATAATTCAAGTATTTCACTATCTATAAGCAGAGAATCCGACCTTAAAATTCCGGTAAAAGTTCTCGCTAGCGGTGAAATCGATGCCACAGCAAACAATGCAAAAAAATATTGGAAAACCAATGCATGGGCGGCGACAGCTAAGGCCGATCTGGTTAACCTTTCACTCTCAACAGAAAAAGACTACCTGTATTTTGCCGGAGAGGCGGGCCGTAATGTCAATAACGGACGTGCCAGTGGACAGACTCCCGTTGCGCCGGATGCAGATCCGGATAATACAAACGAAAATAATCCGGGTTATAAGATCAATTTGGATATGAAACATGCTATGGCAATGATTTCGTTTCGTGTGTATGATGGGGGACATCTGAGCGATAAGGACGTGAACTTCACCAAATTCGAAGTTAAAAATCATACCGGCGGTTCAAATCAGTTTAAGACAGGAGATGGAATGATGGCATTGACAGACGGAGCGATCACAGGAACATCGACTACTACCGGTATGTCCCGTACGGTAACAAACTATATATTGATGAGACAGATAGACGAGGAAGGAACAGAAGGTGAACATGCTTTTATTTCAACAGGAACTTCTACCTCTTCGATAAACGGAAAGAATGTATCCCGGACAGTCAGTGCGGTAATTTACCCGATAGCGACTTTCGACGATAATGAGATAGATGTGGAAATCACGTTGCAGGAAGGTTCAAATACAGCAGTCGTTTATCCGATCACTCTGCAGGGAAACACCTGGGAAGCTGGTAACAATTATATCTATACGTTCTCGGCTGGTCGTAACAAGCTGACTGTTGTGGATGTAGCGGTAGAAGCCTGGGTCGATAACGAACAGGACGAAATCCCATTATAATAACTCCATAAAAAGTACAGCCCATGAAAAAGTTCTTATACCTATTACCGACTGTGTTTCTATTGCTGTGTGCAGCTTGTACCGAGGCGGAAATTGTTCCGCCCGGGCCCGGTGGCGGTGATGCGGAAGAGGGTGTTCCTCTGAGTATAAAGAGCCTGGGCTTGTCGTTGGAGGTGGAATCGAGAAGCGTTGTAACGGGAGGTCCCGGCGATAAGGAACCTAACCCTAATCCGCTCACATCCGTAGGCGTATGCGTCACCAAAGAGAGTAGTAGCGGTACAGTGGGTTTCTATGCGAGCGGCATCAAAAGCCAGTCGTTTACTTACAATGCCGTTGCTGCCGTACCGGCTTGGGAGTTGGCGGAAGGAGAGGATCCCCTTTGCCTGTATACGGAGAAAGGGACAGTCTATGGTTATACTCCGTCCGAGAAAAGTGTGTCGCTTTCGGGAACTCCGAAAGTACCGTTGATGAGTGGTGTCAAGGTGCTGGATAAGCAGAAGTTCTACTTTAATGACGGTGGTAATCCGGTGGATGCTACGACCGATGTTCAATGGGAAACCGATCAGGATGATTATCTCTACTGTAAGGCGACAGGGCAGGTAGACCGTTGGCATCCGGAGGTGTCGCTTCTGATGCAACATGCGCTGGCAAAGGTGAGCTTCCGCGTATCGGAGGAGGGAGAGGCTTTTGACGGTTGCCTGATAAAGAAGGTAGTACTGAAAAGTAGCGGAGGATTTAAAAAGTCTACCTCCGCCAAACTGAACCTTTCGACAGGCGGTTTGGAAGGTACGCTGACGGCAGTCGATCAACTGATGTTTACGGCAGATGGGGATATGCGCGGTATCGGAAGTGTACAGACAGCGGATGAAATCGGTCAAACGCCTGTCCAGGCTTTCGGGTTGGTTATTCCGGTGACAGATGTGAGTGCCACATTGGAACTGACGCTGCATGACGGCCGTGTCTTTGCGATGAAGCCGTCCGGGAGTAGCGGAACTGATCCGGGCACATTTACGGCCAAGTGGGAGAAGGGATATAATTATATCTATAATATCCGCATGCAGGCGCAGGGGATTGAATTGACAGATATCCGGGTGGCAGGCTGGAATGATGGCGGGGAGTATGATATTCCGATGGAATAAAGGAACTATCAGTTACTATATAAAAGCATTATAATGATGAAACGGTATTTGATATATCTGATAGGATTACTGGCCGGTTGCACAGCCGGTCCGGTAGAGGAGATGCCGGATACAGCGCGGCTGGTGGCGGTCAGTTTCGGTAAGCCAGACCTGGGTGTTCCGGAGCTCCTGACCCGTGCGGGGGAAACTGTTTCTCCGTCACCGACCCTTTTACCTGTAGGGACGACCGTACGTGTCGGGGCGTGGCTTACCGGTAAGGTAGGCGGTGAACTGCAAGAGGCTTCCTTCTCTACGGAGGCACCTACGTTTGAGGCCACCTATGTGGTAAAAGCGGACGGTTCTTTGTCACCCTGCTTGGTAGATTCCGAAGGAAAGCGGGTGGAAGGAGAGGGCAAGGGGTTGATCGTACGGGGAGGCGTTTACGATTTCTATGCCGTTTCTCCGGCTCGTCCGCTACAAAAAGGGGAGGATGGCTATTATAAGATAACAGGTGTCCCCCATAAGGAAGATGTGATGACAGGCTTTGTTCGCGGGGTGGCGGTGACGAAAGATTCACAACAGGTTACGCTCGGAACTTTCCGGCGGAAATGTGCGATGTTGGTATTCAATGTTGCCCCTTCCCCCGACAATGCCTCCTCTTTTGAGAAACTGTACGGAACGGGGCTGGTGATAAAAAAGATATCCTCTTCGGGAGCCGATCTGATAGCGGGCAGCGATACAGGTATCCTTCCTACGGGAGGCGGTAGCGGGACGGATGCACAGGTCGCATTCGTTGAAGGGGAGTTCGAACCGGTGGAACCGGAATCCGATCCGGACAATTCGGGGCTGAACAAGACGAAAGGAGTTATCCTTCCCAAAGACAGCCAGCCTTTCGAGGTAGAGATTGAAGTGGTGAGGAACGATGAAACGGCAACCCTGAAAGCGACTATCGACAAGAATATCACTTTTGATGAAGGCAAACGCTATATTTTTACCCTTGAGGTGAAGAATAACGAAAGTAGCTTGCTGATGAAGGTGCTGGACTGGAATGCAGTCGTTTTCACAGACGATAATGTGGGAAGTCCCGACACCCCTTATCCTGATCCCGATATCAATGAAGGGATCGGTACGACTGTAACGGTTGTGACGTGGAAGGAAATAATGTGGACTGGAAATGGTAATGTCGGAGGGAGATAGTAGACGAATATATATAATCGAAATACAATGAAACGAGTAAGTAAAATAAGGTTGTTTGTATTGTTGTTTCTGTTGGTTGCAGGCGGTTGTACACGGACGGAAGTAGAAGAAGGGGGAATTACTCCGCATACATTGGCAGAAGTAGATGCCAGCTTTAACCTGAATGTGTTGGCTACCCGGACTCCCGTTACCCGTAGCATTACTTTTACACCTGACGGCACGATCGACTCGGATACGCTGGCTGTAGGAGCAAGGGACTCGGTACAAACCAAAGCTGTTGCTCCGTTATCGGAAGTGCAGGAAAATCAGATAGCCAGCCTGTGGGTCGGACAGTACGATGCGGTGACGGGTAAGCGTTTACTGAATGAGTATCTTCCTTCTATGACCGGTACTACTCTCAACCTGAAACTGAAACAGAGCCAGGATGGCAGTAAGAGCCGTGTTTATTTCGTGTCGAATGCCGGTGATCTGGGTGCGATAGCCGATGAAACGACTTTAAAAAAGCATACATTGGCTTATGCTTCAACCGCTGAGGGATTGCCGGATAATAACTTATGTAAGATGATGGGGAAATGGGAGGGCGTGGTTCAGGCTGAAGGTATAAAAGATATTACGGTGGAACTGACCCGTCTCATTGCCAAGATCACGTTTACCTATTCGGTAGGTAGTGATTTTACATTTGAACCGGCTTCCGTCGTTTTAAAGAACGCACCGACCCTGTCGCAGATTGAAGTTCCTAAAGCGCAGTTGACAACGGATGGTATCGGTTATACCACACATACGGGTACGGCGAGTGGTTCCGGTGCGACTGTTTACTGGTATTTGCCTGAGAATATGGCGGGTACTGTCAGCGGGGCTGATGCTGTCGATGCTGAAAAAAAGAAGATTGGAACGGGGGTGACGAATGCAACCTGTATCGAACTGACCGGAGAGGCTGTGCAGGGTGGAGTATCGTATAAAGATGTTACGTTCCGGTTTTATCCCGGTAGCGACAAGAACAATTATGATATCGTACGCAATTCCCACTATACCATGAATGTGACTTTGATAGGTATAGACGTTTCCGACGAACGTATTACTGTCGGTGAGATACCTCCTATCGAGGTAGATCCGACCAGAATGCCCGCTAAGAAAGGCGGTGAAAAAGAGATACAGATCACGGCCCGTCCGGGACAGCAGTGGGTATTCGATATGCCTTTCTGGTTGTCAGCCTTGCTGGACAGCAGTGAGATCAAGCCGGGGGCAACCATAACACATCAGGGGCCTGCCAATGTCGTCTTTAAGGCTGTGGAGGCCAATCCGAAAGCGGAAGAGAGATCAGTCTCTTTTAAGATAGATGTAAATGGAGAGGATCAGGAAATAACAATCATTCAAAGCGGTTCGACCCTGACAAAAGGAAAGGATATTTTGTTGGCGGCAGTGACGGATTCGGAGGGGGAATCGACTTTTACTGCAACTGAAGGCTTGCAATGGCTGGCTGCTTTAAACGGTGACGGCTGGCTGGATTGGGCTGTCTCTAATTCGGCTATATCGGGTAGTGAGGCTCCGGGCGGTGAACAAATGCTGAAAGTAAAAGCAACGGCTGTCAATCCATCGTCCCAGGTGCGCAGCGGAAAGATAATAGTGAAAGCTGGGGCATCCGTGGGTGATCCTGCTTATACTAATCTGAAACAGGAAATAACCGTAGAACAGTCGGGAGCTACTGTAACGGGTTCTACGCTGAGCGATATAGCAGCCAAAGGAGGAAGTGGCGAGTCCTCGTTTACGGCAACCGCCGGTTTAGACTGGGCGGCCAGTGTAACAACCGACGACTGGATTTCATTAACGGGTGGGACTTCAGGAACTCCAACAACCGGTACAGCCCAGAAGATTACTTTTGATGCTGCTGTAAATCCGAATGCCTCTACTCGTGAGGGGGCAATCACTGTAAAGGTCGGTAATGCGGTCAGCGGAACAGATGCCGGCTTGACGAAGGATATCAAAGTAACTCAAAAAGCTTCAGAGTTGACTGCTTCCGGTGATCCGATCACATTGGCAGCTACAGCAGATGCCAGCGGCACATTAACATTTAAGGGGACTCCCGGATTATTATATTCTGTAACCTCACCTGATTGGTTGGTATTGACGGGTACAACTTCCGGTACTACCGATGGTAACGAACAGGATTTTGGATATAAAACGAGCGAACTCAATTTGAATAGCACAGAGAATACCGGTAATATATCGGTAAAAGCCGGAAATATAACAAAGGATGTGGCTATTAAGCAGTCTGGTTCAACTTTTACTGTATCTAAAGGTGAGATAGATTTGCCGAATACGGAGAGTGCCGATTTTGTAACTGTGGATGGAACAGAAGGTTTACCGTGGACTGTGACTCGTGAGGATGGTAGTAGTATTGCAATATCATCAGATATTGAAAATTCTGTAGCGATAGGGAGTGATCAAACTTTGACGTTTAATGCAGAGGCTAATATTGGGGGTGAAGCTCGTTCTGCAAGGTTTATTATCGCTGTGACAGGGGGAAACCATTCAAAAACGGTTACAGTAAAACAAGAAAAAGGTATAAAAAATACTGCTGTGATTGATCAAAATCTGGTAGATGCTTTTGTTGCAGATCGACCTTTTTATGAGAAGACTGAAGTACCAGATGTTGGTTATCTTCCCTTTGCTTATGATCAAGGAAATGTGTCATCGGCGGAATATGTTGATTATAAAGGGAACTCCCAAAATTACACTCTGGAAGAAACCTATATTATTGAGGTGGATACGACTCAGGCTTATTATGGTTACAATACTAATGCAACAGTATACTGTACGAAAAAAAAGGATGGTTGGCGGATACCTACTTTAATAGAATTGTATGCAATTAGAAATAAGTATAAAAACGACTCTAATGCTTTTGATGGTGCATTTGAGGATTATATGTATTGGAGTAGCTCGGTATATTCAACTAAATCTTATGCCCGATGCATGATAAACATTGTCAGAGGTACGTTTGATAACGGTAACGCTGCTTATTCACGGTATGTTCGCTGTGTCCGTGAAGTCAAGTGATCGGTCTTTAAAATTAAAAAATAATATATATATAACAGATTATGAACAAAGCAGATTTAGTAAACGAATTGGCTGTACAGATGCATGTCACGCAAGAACAGTCGCGTAAATTTGTAAATACCTTTCAGGTAGTATTGACGGAAGCGATCAAACAGAATACTTCTGTTGTGTTGCAGGGGTTTGGCAGTTTCATGCCCTGGAAGCAAAATGAGCGGGAGGGGCGAAATCCCCGAACGGGTGTTTCTTATATGATCCCGGCACGTACAAGTGTTAAGTTTAAACCCGGAAAGTATTTACTCGAAGAGTTGAATCCCTGAAAATAGATTGTATTTGGGGTGCAGATTTTTAATCTGATGGATTTTAAATCTGTTTCCCAATACATCTGTTATGTGATTTTCCCTATTAATTATTCAATGCCTATCAGAATATACCATGAAGAAGCTGAACAAATTAGAAGCATTATTCCCTAGTGGTAAGGTGCCCGATGTGAGAGTTTTTAACCGAAGCCTCGACAAAATGTCGAAAGAAGGTCGCAACCATTTACGTGAAAAGATTTATAAGTTAGCCTTCACGATATGGTCTACCTTACCTAAAAAGCACCAAAAATTCATCCGGGAAGTAATCATCCATGACCGTCAGTCATACATCGATTTCATACAACAAAGAACCGTCATGTCCTGTCTCCGCTGTCCGCTCCGGTATCCTGTCTTGTTTATCCGGATGCTTCACTTAACAGAAGTCGTTGAACGGACTGCACAAACCTCTATAAATCATATTGCAATGTCTGTCCTGATCTGTTTTCAGATTTGCGGCAAGGTCGGTACACTTGCTGGACATATCGGCAAGGATGAGATTGCCTATGAAGAGGCGTTAGTGTTGATCGGTAAGATGACGCTGGTAGAATTTTGTGGGGTGTATTGAATAAAGTTCTGTAAAACTCGGATGTTTGTTAAGTGTTATAGTATTTTCCGATGCCACCGAATCCGGTTATTATTTTATTCTCTCTCGTTTTATTGATAAAGTTGTTTAATCGCTTTTCAAATTCTTCTGGTCGTTTTCTTGCTGCTTCAACGTATGCGATTCGGATACGTTTATATGGATCGGAAAAATGTTGATAGTTATTCCATACTATTTTATCTTCTTTTAGTCTGTCAATTATATCGTTTGGGAAAATAAAAGGGTCAGACAGAACATTTCGTATTTTGTCTTCAAATTTTGGGTGTATCATTTTATTTTCCAATAGCCATTTAAGTCTTTCTTTGTTGGCTTGCGAGTATGTACTTTTAGGATTTCTAGGCGTGAAACGTTGAATTTTATGTTCTTTATCAAGCGCTTTTATCGTACTGTCAATCCATTCGAAACAAAGGGCTTCTTCAACAGCGTCGTTGTATGTAATACTTTTTTTGCCTGACGACTTACAAGGGAAGACAAACCAAATTTCGTCTTTGGTTTCAAAGTTGTCTGTCAACCACTTTCTCCAATCTTCCCTATTTTCAAAATACTTTATTTTATCTTCTGTCGTCATGGGGTTATTTCTTTGTAAACTCGATCGGCTCGATGTCATAATTTAGGGTTCTGATGTCGCAATCTTCGTAATCTATTCCGTAACGCATCCTGACCATACCAAAATGAGGGGAGATATATGAAGGAAAAGTCGGATCGACAGAACACCAACCGGCACCTTCTATATAGCATTCGGGCCAGGCATGGGTGCTTTCGGCTTTATATTCGGGAATATAAAAATATCCTACAGCAAAACGGGTCGGTATATTCATATAGCGCATCAATGCGGTAAATAAATTGGTATATTCGCTACAAGTACCTTTTCTTGTCTGGATAACTGTATTGACATCTACGGTTCTGCAAATCCCTGCATCGATCTGTTTGGCAATGGAGTCAGAAGGTGACAGATAGGTATAGACAAATTTAAGGGCTTTCTCTATTATAACAAAGGTTTGTGTATCGTCTTTGAACAGTGTATCGGCAATTTGTCTAACGTGTTCATTTTCTGCATCTATCAACGGAGTAGATTGCAAAAATCTAGCGATCTCTCTGTCGTATTCCCGTGATTTATCATACTTGGCTTCTTTCATTTTAGCCAGTTTGCTTCCATCCAGGTAGGGGTTGATAGTGGTGAGTGATATTTCGTAGTTATCTCCGTTTTTCGATATTTGAGTAATTTGTTGAGGATAACAGTCTATTGCCTTAATATCAGGTTTCCTTACAGTAAAAGTAAAGTTGACGGTATCCTGATTTTCCAGGCGAAAGTATTTGGAATATGATTGCGCAAAAGCAGATTGTGCAATAAACAGGCACATAATCAGCATAAATGGATATTTACTCATGACGTTTCGTTTTATGATTTACAATTGGCGGCAAAGGTAGTAAATATTTGAGATGTAGGGATGAGGATAGGGGAAAGCTTTGGAGTGGGCAGCTGAGTGGAGTTGCTTGGGTTTCCTGTTTGGTTTATTGGGGTGCTACATTGGAAGGAAGATGTAGGGAAGATGTGTCTGTACTAATAGTAGGTAATGGACTTATTTATTATTTATCTGAATAGATAGGAATATTTGGGAGAATATTTAATTTTGTAAAATCTTTTGAATTACAAGGATAGATAACATGTTTAGATGTGAAAGTATTGGGATATGGCAAAAATTGAGATACAAAAAATTGCATTATTAATTGAAGAATTTGAGATAGCAAATAAATTAATAAGATTAGGATTTGGAGAACTACAAAACATAAATCTTGATAATGATTTTTACTTTCTTCCCCTTCAACTCTTATCACAAGGATTTGAGAGGTTTATGAAGGCTTATATTTGTGTTGGCTATATTGAGAAACATGAAACTTTACCTGATACTAAGTATCTTAAATCAATTGGACATGATTTGGAACGACTTTTGATAGAGATAAAAACGAACTATTATAATCATTATAAACCAGTTCAGTTTGAGGTAGATTGGTTATTAATAAATGATGATGTGGATTTAAAAGAACTATTATTCATATTATCAGAATTTGGAAAATTTGCACGTTATTACAATTTTGACTTTATTACTGGAAATGCTAAAATCGGTATAAACCCAAAAGAATCTTGGAGAAAATTTGAAAATAGGATTAAGCCTATTGATATGCGGACAATGGCAAAATTAATGAATCATGATTTAGAACGTGAAGTGTATCAAGAAATAACAAATTATATAATTAATATTTTTGAAAGGTTTATAGCAAGTCTTTCAAGACAAATCGTTTGGGGTACATTAGGGCAGCTAGGAAAACAATTAACAACAAGCTCTTTTTTTGATTATGGTACATGGTATGAAAAAGATTTCGGAAAAACAGATTATCGAAAAAATACAATCAAGTATACAGAAACTCCCAAATCAATACACAAACGAACAACCGCTGATGAATTAAATAGAAAATTTAATCCTGATTTCAAATCAAAGAAAATAAGAAAATGCGATTATAATGGAGATTGGCCTTTTTATGCCGATGAAGTAATAATTGAATGTAGACAAAAACATTGGTGCATCGTCACTATTGACGGTTATGATTACGCTTTAAATGGTGCAGCTAAAGGAAAATATAAACTTGAAGATCCACATGAAGCAGGAATGGCTATTCTAGGTAAAAGCATTGGGGATTTTATTACGATGGCTTTAAATTTATAATGTAAAGGAGTGGGAGACTAACTCCATTATCTGTATGAACTTGGTTTGTAATATCTAAATTCTAATTTGTCAACTTGCCATAAATATATGTTTCAAAAAAAGAAACCAAATATTTTTAAACGATGTGTAAGGATAATGCAACTACGCTAAAAATCAAATGGTTATAAAACATATTTTTAGCAGTGAGGCAAAAGGAAAGCAAAAAAAAGCAGATTTGGAAAGGAGTTAGGTTACCAAATCGTAACTCCGCCAAATATGCTATAAAAAGAAGTGTAATATATTATATTTCAGCCTATTGCTTGTTTTTGCATAGTATCAGATAACTCAACAGAAAGTAAATTTGTAACTAAAAAAAGTTGAGTTATGCGAAGCACATTCAAAGTATTGTTCTACACCAAGAACCAGTCAGTAAAAAATGGTAAGGCCCCGATAATGGGACGCATCACAGTCAATGGAACCCAAGCGGGTTTCAGCAGCAAAAGAACAGTGTCCCTTTCCTTATGGGACGTAAAAGCCAACCGTGCGAAAGGCAAGTCCGAGGAAGCACGCACGCTGAATCAAGAACTTGACAACATCAAGGCGCAGATAACGAAGCACTATCAGTACATCTGCGACCATGACAGTTTTGTTACGGCCAAGAAAGTATATAACCGCTATGCAGGTTTCTCAGAGGAATGCCATACTCTTATGGTGCTCTTCAGAGAACAGCTTGAATCGTATAAAGAAAAGATAGGTAAAGGAAAGGCGAAAAACACTTACCGTGGACTGGTTGCCGACTACAAAAGTCTTTTGCTTTTCATGAAAACCAAAAAGAACATCGAGGATATAGCTATTGACGAGCTTGAGAAATCGTTCATTGAGGATTATTACACATGGATGCTCGGCACGGCAGGCAATGCGAATGCCACCGCTTTCAACCGTATTAACACCCTGAAATGGCTGATGTACATCGCGCAGGAAAAGGGGTGGTTGAGAGTTCATCCTTTCACATCCTTCGAGTGCAAACCGGAATACAAGAAAAGGTCTTTTCTTACTGAAGAGGAATTACAGAGAATCATCCATGTGGATCTGAAATACAAACGCCAGCGTGCCATGCGGGACATGTTTCTCTTCATGTGCTTCACCGGTCTTGCATATGCCGACCTTAAAGCCATTACTTATGACAACATCCATACCGATTCCGACGGAGGCACATGGCTGATGGGCAACCGTATAAAAACCGGAGTGGCCTATGTCGTGAAGTTATTGCCCATAGCCGTTGAGCTTATTGAGAAATACAGGGGTGTGGACGAGAAGAAGGATTCCCCCGATTGTGTTTTCCCCGTAGGCGAATACAACACGATGTTCCTCAGCCTCAGAATCATCGGCAAGAAGTGCGATTGCCATACCGAAATCACCCCGCATATCGGACGTCATACATTTGCAGTTCTGGCCATTCTCAAAGGGATGCCGTTGGAAACTCTGCAAAAGGTATTAGGGCATAACTCCATCCTTTCCACGCAGGTATATGCTGAGCTTATCAATCCGAAAGTGGGCGAAGATACCGACAAACTTTGCGAGAAGATAGGCCATGTTTACAAACTGGCCGTTTAAGACCGACCAAAAGGAATGCCCCTTCAGCCGGTAGGCCGGAGGGACATTCTTTTTGTCTTTTCTTTATTTCCTGAACCTTCGGAAATCCCGATAGTTCTTTTTTAACACCTCATACAGTCCGCTTTCGGGATAAAGAATCTTTCCGCCGATGGTAGTATAGGACACCATGTTCTCGTCACGCAAGGTTTGTAGCGTCCGCCGTGAGATGTGCAGCCTCTCGCACACATCATCTCCAGTCAGGTAATGCTCATCCGCAATCGTGGGACGTATTCTTGCCGTGGCTTCCTCAGCCGCCTTACCCGCTCTCCTTATCCATCCGGTCAGTTCCTTGAACTCTTCTGAATCCTTTGTGATAATGTCTGCCATAGCCTATTTCCTTTTTACAAGTCCTTCACTCAATATCTCCTGAATATCCGTTTCCCGATAGAAGAATTTCCCGCCTATGTTTGAATAAGGGATAAGGCCGTTGTCCCTGTAATTTTGCAGGCATCTCTTCGATATTTTCAGAGCCAGACATACCTCTTGTGCGTCCAATCATTTATCCGGTGCGGGTGAGGCAACCTTTTTACGGAAGTTTTCCAACTGTACCGCCAGCAGACTGAACTGTTTCCTCATTTCCAGATACGCGCTTGTTTCAATAATAGTCAGTTCCATACATGATGTTTTTAGTTTATACATTTTGATGTTTTCTCCGGCAAAATAAGTCATACTCTCCGGTAAAAACAAATGTGCGGAATCAAAGTCGGATTTTGACATCCGTTGGCGTATGACTTTTAAATTAACCGTTTCTCCAGCATCCGGTTATAGCTTACACGCAAGGAATCAATAAAAGGAGTAGTGTCTGTACAACGATCAAACACTTTTCCCCGTTTGGTATATAATGCATTTATTTTCAGATGAAACATATCCTCAAAAGCCCGAATTACACTTATCACAGTCAGTTTGCCACCATTTTTCGAGCTTATTGCACCGGCTGCCATCAACGCAGCCACCAGTTCAATCAAATCACTGTCTGTACCGTTCCAGGTCAACATGATAACAGATTTATCTTTTGTATCTTTCATTATTTCCGATTTCAATTCGGGGATAATATTCCTCAATTTAAATAACTCTTTAACCATTTCTATCTCTGTATCGAGAAGAGATAATGCCTTACCGATAAACACATCGTACAAAATATGCCTTTTCTCCAACATTTGCTCCGATGCTATTTGCATAGAAACCAGCTCTATTTTGGTATAATTCAAGCGACGTAACTTCAATATTAGGTTCTCACTTTGTGGAAGTCCTCCAAGCAGAGTTACAAAATTATCATAAGCAGCAGGCAATTCTTCCGCTACTTGTACCATGCCCTCCAAGTAGGAGGCAAATAGGTTGAAAAGGAGTGCATTTGTTAATATTTTCATCATATCACATTTTAGGTTTTATAAATCATCGCCTCCGACTAAATTATCATAAAAACGTCAAGAGTAAGTACAAACTTCCATATATCCTCATTTTTATCTTTTGCAAAGTTCGGGATTATATAGATAGCTAAAAACGAGGTCGGTACGATTATATTTTAATTTATATTACATACTGATAAATAGCAAGTTATATTGAATTAGAATTAAATAGTATTTCTCCCCCAAATAATTGTACACTCGGTATTTGTTTTCATTCAGATGGATATAGGGTATTAATAGCAGATAAAGCGTAATTATTGACCTATTGAGCCATAATAAAATACCCGTTTTTCTCTTTTCAGAAAAAAACGGGATAAAATTACATGATTTTTAATATTGTCTCAATAAATACCGACTACGGTATGTTTATCATATAATAATCTATTACATAACAATCTATTTAACTAATAAAGAAAACAAATATCGGTATTCCATTTCTCTATTTTTTAGGCTTTTTCAAAAATCAAATAATATCCTAATTAAATGTTCTGTATTCATTCGGAGAACATCCCGCGATACGCTTGAAAGCCTTGCTGAAGTACTGGATATTGATACCTCAAAGCGTAAGGAACATTACTGACAGATTTTGTAGGCTCAGCAAGCAATTCTTTTGCTGCATCCATTGTTTTTACTAATCCTAAGATGTATTTTCTCATCATATTCATCCGACTTTTTCCTTTGTACGTATAGCTTTATAGGACTCCAGTTCCTTCCTGCTCCGGCTCGAAGTAACCAGATAGACACCACCGAAAATGAAGATAACAGCCATGCCCTTGATGAAATTGAAAGAGTCCATACCCCAACAAACGGCAACAATGCAGGCAACAAGTGGTTGGATATAGTTGTACATACCCGCCACGGTGGGACGGAGATTCTTCTGTCCGACCACAATCAGCATGTAGCTGATGAAGGTAGCTCCCACGACAATAAAGGACAAGCCACCCAGTTCGGGAAGATGCAGGCTGCTCCAATCTGTACGCATCAGGCTGCCGGCTGAAAACGGAAGGACACATATGAACGAATAGGTGAACATCCACTTCATAATGGTCACCAGCGAATATTTATTCACGAAATCCTTATACAATACGATGTAAAGGGCATAGCAGAACTGTGCCAGCAACACCAGCAAATCGCCCCATATCATTGTGCCACCCGCGGTTGCTGCCGATGCTCCTTGCTCATGCTGCCCGTTTCCGAGTATCAGCAGCAATGCACCGCTCGCTCCGGCCGCAATGCCCAGCACCTTCTTGCCCGTAATGGGCTCTTTCAGTATCAATGCAGCCAGTACCATAGCCCATAGAGGCATACTGGTAGTAATAATGGAGGCATCACCGGGTGAGCTTAGACTGACACCGAATATGAAACAACCTTGATTGAATACAATACCTAAAAGGGCGGCAACAAACAGGCTTGCCAAGTCCTTATGGCTGACATGTTCCGGTTTTTGAAAAAAAGAAGCTATCCAGAAGAGAACCATCGCACCCCCGATACGTAAATCAGTTACGACAAGAGGCGTAACAGCTCCTCCCAACATGATAAATTTGGATATGGGAGACATCAACCCCCACATGGCATTTGCCCCGAACATGGCGGCATGTCCTTTCCAACAAATCTTTTCCATATGCTATTGTTATGTCTTTAATAAGAAGTCCAACCTCCGTCTGCTACAAATATGGAACCGTTGACAAAAGAGGCCTCGTCAGATGCCAGAAAAAGTACAACTTTGGCTATCTCATCAGGAGTGCATTTCCGCATATTAGTGATATAACCTTCCGAAACTTTGGTCTCGATGTCTCTCCAATTATCAATGGATTTGTCATGAGCCGTTTTTGATCCGATTAAGTTCTCACTGTTTACCCGCAGGTTTGTCTCGACTCTGCCCGGTGCCACCGCATTACAACGGATATTCTTGTCCTTATAATTAAATGCCACATTTTTTGTCAGTCCTATCAGGCCATGCTTGGAGGCGACGTAGGCTGCCCCTCCACCCCTTGCTCCCGTAAAGCCGGCAATGGAAGCTGTATTCACAATGACTCCTCCTCCTTGTTTTTCAAATACAGGAATAACAGCACGGATTCCACGCATCGGCGCTGTAAGATTTGTAGAAATCACTCTGTCCCAAATCTCATCGCTGACCTCGCCTGCCGGAAGAAGTTCATCAAAAACTCCGGCATTGTTTACCAGAATATCAATCCGTCCAAATCGCTCTAAAGCCGAGTTTATCATCCGCTGTACATCATCTTCTCTGGTTACATCCACTTCAACCGGTATAACGTCCGATTGGTTTTGTTGCAACGTGTCTGCAATCTTCCTTACTTCTATACCGTTGATGTCTGCCAGAATAACTTTTGCTCCCTCATTGGCGAATAAGACAGCTATTGCCTTTCCATTGCCGGATGCAGCTCCCGTTACAATTGCAACTTTATCTTTCAGCCTTCCTGAAGATACTTGTGCTAAACTATTAGATACACTTCCCATAAGTAAAATAAATGTTACTATAAATTTTAATATTCTCATGTTTCTGTTTTTTTGTGCAAAGTTAAATGTCATGGAAATGAAGATTATTGTATTTTTGTACCATAAACATGGAAAAATAAGCTATGTGGAAAGAAAATCTATATCAGCCGGTTGAAATACTTTTAAGGGAGCACGATACATTTCCGATTGGAGAGCACCAGCATTCTTTTTTCGAAATGGCTTATATTCTGGAAGGTACCGGAAGTTTTGTTGTCAATTCCGTAAATGGCGGGGAAGAACATCATAACTATTGTGCCGCCGACTTATGCCTGATACCGCCCAATAGAGTTCACCTGTTTCGGACTTGTTCACATAGTCGTTATTTGTTTATCCGGTTCACGGAGAATTATGTGACCGATTATATAAACAGATATGCTGAAGGGGCTCTCGACATACAAGCCGGATACTGTATCCGATTTCAACAGAGTGATGCGGAAATGCTTCACAGTTTGATTGAACTAATTGTCAGGGAGGTATCTGAAAAGAAAATGATGTCGGGCTATCTGCTGAACTACTACGTGAACAGTGTCATTGTGCTTGCTGTAAGAAATCTTTCCACATTGGCCCCGGAGCATGATAATGCGGACAGTAGCAAGGCACAGTATATGCTAAAATACATCAGGCAGCATATCCACCAGCCCGAACTCCTGAAATTGAATATTGTGGCTGAAAAATTTCACCTTTCCCCCACTTATGCAGGACGTTTCTTTAAACGGAATTTTGGAGAGGATTTCAAACAGTACATCCAAAAAAGCAGATTGAAAACGGTGGAAGACATGCTTGTCGGCACTCAAATGAGCATTAAAGAGATTTCAAACAGAATGGGCTATACCGACCCGTGCTACTTGAACAAGTTGTTTCAGCAATATCATAATATGACTCCTTTGCAATATAGAAAGAAGTATTGCGATACACATTTACCTATTAGCGAAGAAAAATGATTATTATGTCGGTAACAAGATGAATGCTAAAGGAAGAATCATAAGTATTTTTTCTTAATCAATTATTACATAGCTATTTATAAGTTAATTTAATTTTCTGTATTCATTCGGCGAACATCCCACGACACGCTTGAAAGCCTTGCTGAAATACTGCGGATATTGATACCCCAAAGCATAAGCCACATCACTGACAGATTTTGTAGGATCGGCAAGCAGCTCTTTTGCTGTATCCATTGTTTTTGCCAATATATATTCTTGTGCAGATAAACCGGTCTCTTTTTTAATCAAATCTCCGAAATAATTCGCAGACAGATGCAACTGGTCAGCACAATAAGCAACGGTTGGTGTACCGAATTTAGAGGGTTTATCCGAAATGAAATAGTCATTCAGCAAGGCTTCGAAAGAACCGAGCGTATCCTTGTTCTCTTTTTTGCGGGTAATGAATTGTCGGTCATAGAAACGGATGCAATAGTTGAGCAACAATTCGATGGCAGAAGCGATAATCAGGTTGCTGTGGCGATCTGCCTTGTCATATGTCTCCTCGTCGATTTTTGTCAGACAGTCGATGACGGTCTGCTGCTCCTGCTTGGAGAGGTGCAACGCTTCATTGGCGGCATAGGAGAAAAAAGTATAATCCTGCATATGGCGGCCGAGCGGCGTGCCCCGCAGCAAGTCGGGATGGAACAGCAGACACCAGCCCGAACCAGTAAAAGTTGTTCCGTCGGCTTCATGTCCGAACACTTGCCCCGGAGCGATAAACACCAACGTATTTTCTTGAAAATCGTAGGAGCGTCGGCCATAGGTCAAATCGTCCGTACACCGTAATTCTTTCAGGAAGACCACATACATTCCCACGTGCTTGCGTGCATGGGGTACAGGGTGCGGCATACGGCTTCCTTCGATGACGCTGACCAACGGATGCCTCGTTTCCACACCCATGTAATCATTGTACTCCTTTATCGTTTTCAGTTGCATAATCTTCTCCATAACAGTCTCTTTCATTGTTTCTATGCAAATGTAGAAAATATCTTTGGCTTATCGGTTCCAATCTGTAATAATTATACATGAAACCGTAATTCATACCCTATGAAGCACTCGGACAACCTGTAATTTTGCATCGTGGAAAACTGAATAAAAGAAAGAACAATGATACAAATGAATAATTCGGGACTTATGACCATTGATAAGTTCAATAAATTGACGGGACATGAAACACTGCATCCGTTGATCTGCATGGTCGATTTGTCAAAAGCAAATCTGACCGAGGATATTCGGATGATGTGCAATTTTTACGGGCTGTTGTATTACAACGATTCAGAGCAAGAAAAAGCATCTGAAAAAGAGTGGCTACGACTGGTTTATCCCGGCGAAACGGTTGAAATACCCTCGAACCGGCATCGACATACCGGATACTATTCGGGTGTGTTGTTTCATCCCGATCTGTTATGCGACACATCGCTTGAAAACCGTATCGAGACCTATCCGAAACGCTGCTGCTGTAAGGGCGCATTGTCGGAGCACGAAAGGAGAATCATAACCGATAATCTGCGGGAAATCGGAGAAGAGTTGCACCATGCCATCGACCGGCATAGCGCAACGATCATCGCTTCGCATATCGAATTGCTACTCAATTACTGTGTACGTTTTTGCAGTCAGTGAACTATAAAAACCGTAATAATTATCCTTCAAACCGTAATTCGTGATAGGTCGGGGCGAAAATTCCAGCCTAATTTTGCATCAGGTAAAACAGATAAATAAAATGATAGAGATTATGAAAATAAAATTAAAAATTATGACAACCCTATTCGGTGTTTTTTTCGGATGCGGAATCGCAGACTCTCAAACACCGAAAGCAGAACAAGCTATGGACAGTAAACGACAACACATTGCAGAGGTCGCAGCCCTTACGAGTACGGGAGACCTCGACAAACTGAAACCCGTCCTCACGGACGGGTTGAATGACGGCATGACCGTCGGTGAGCTGAAAGAAGTGATGGTACATGCCTACGCCTATTGCGGTTTTCCCCGTGCCCTGCGCGGACTGCAAACATTAGTTGCGGTACTCGACGAGCGTAAGGCAGAAGGTATCGAAGACGATTGGGGACGCGAAGCGTCGCCGATAACCGATACCCGCCGTAAGTACGAGCGCGGACGCGACATTCTCGCAGAAATTTCGGGCGTTCCGGCAGATGCACCGAAAGCCGACTATGCAGTACTGGCTCCGGAAATCGAGGTATTCCTCAAAGAACACCTCTTTGCTGACCTTTTCGAACGGGATGTATTGACCTATGCCGAACGGGAGTTGACGACCGTCGCCGTCATCGCCTCTTTGGGCAAAGGCGTAGAACCAATGCTGAAAGGACACATGGGTATCGCGCTGAATGTCGGCGTGACACCGGATGAACTGCGCGGTGTGCTGGCTATAGTCGAAAAGCACGTCGGACGCAGCGAAGCCGATGGCGGCAGACTGGTTTTGAACGAATTGTTGCAAAGCAAAGGATTGATCGCCAACCCGGAAACACCGGTCGAGACAGTCGAGAATGGCGTGAAGAAACAGAAAGTTACGTTCCATAACCGCTTTCTGATTGACATTGCAGGCGACCTTTATCTGCCTGCTGGTTATGACCCTGCAAAGAAATATGCCGCCATCATCGTCGGGCATCCTTTCGGTGGTGTCAAGGAGCAGACTTCAGGACTTCATGCCCGCCTTCTGGCGGAAATGGGTTATGTGACATTGGCGTTCGATGCGTCCTATTACGGTGAGAGCGGCGGTTACCCGCGTCGCATGGAATCACCTGAAGTAAGGGTGGAAGATTTCAGCGCGGCAGTCGATTTCCTCTCGAATCATCAGGCGGTCGATGCAGATAAGATAGGTGTAATCGGTATCTGTGGCGGGGGATGTTACTCTGTCAGTGCTACGCAGATAGACCATCGTATCAAGGCTCTTGCCACCATCAGTATGTACGACATGGGACGTGCCCGCCGTCAGGGTGTGGGCGACACGCAGACCTACGAGCAGCGTATGGCGATTCTCGATGAGATCGGTCGTCAGCGCACGGCGGAATACGGTGGAGCCACACGTCGGGATATTCGCGCCCTGCCCGAAAAGGTAGATGAGAACACGCCGAAGTTTGCCATCGATTTCCTCGATTATTACGACAATCCGCAGCGCGGGCAGCACCCCAACTCTACGGGTTATTACTCTTACACGAGCCTTGCGCCGATGATGAACTTCTTCCCGTTCGCGCAAATTGAGACCATATCTCCACGTCCTGTGCTTTTCATCGTGGGAGAAAATGCGGTGTCGAAATATTTCTCGGAAGACGCATACGAGAAAGCTGCCGAACCGAAAGAATTGTTCGTCGTTCCCGAAGCAACGCACGTGGATTTGTACGACCAGCCGAAATATCTGAAAATCACGATTCCGAAACTGGACGCTTTCTTCAAACAATATCTAAAATAACGATTCGATATGAAAAAGATAACTTGCTTATTTTTACTGGTTGCAGCACTCGGTGCCTGTACCCCGAAACCGGAAAACAAGGTTGAAACAATCCAGCCTGCCACATCCTCTTCCATCTTTCCCAAAGGAAATGTCATTGAAGGTGCTAATTTCAACGGTACGGCCTACCTCCAACGGTTGATGACCGACAGTGAAACATTCGATGTAGTAGTGTCCGACGTGATATTCGAGCCGAAAGCCCGAAACAGTTGGCACTCGCATCCGGGCGGCCAGATTCTGATCGCCACTGCCGGAAAAGGTTACTATCAGGAAAAGGGGAAACCCATACAAGTTTTGAATCCCGGTGACGTGGTCGCTATTCCGGCAGACGTGGTGCATTGGCACGGGGCGGCTTCCGACAGCGGATTCACGCATATAGCAATCAATACAAAGGTTCATTTGGGTACTACCCAGTGGTATGCTCCCGTAACCGAAAAAGAGTATAACAATAAATAAACATCAAAGAACAGACTGAATATGAAAAAGTTACTTTTTATTCCACTCTTGCTTCTTTCTCTGACGACTATGGCCGCTTGTTCTCCCGATGATGATCCTATGTCGCCAACGGAGCAACCCTCCACTCCCGAAGAACCGGGCGATGAAGAAAATCCCGATGATTTTGAAAATCCGACTAACCCAGATGAACCCAATACTCCGTCCGGGAACGGCAATATGCTTGTGGTTTACTTCTCCGCTGAAGGACACACCGGGGCCGTAGCGGAACGAATCGTGGAGCTTACGGGTGCTGACATCCATCGGATTGAGGCTGCCGAACCGTATGCCGCAAATCCTTACGATGACAGCGACCGCATCCAGCGTGAAGCCTACAACGACCTGCGTCCCGGAGTGGCGAACCTGCTTGATGAGGAAACGATTGCGAAATATGATACGATTTTCGTCGGTTCGCCTTGTTGGTGGCATCAACCTGCGATGGTAGTCTGCACGTTCCTCGAAGCATACGACTTGAAAGATAAGGTTGTCATTCCGTTCTTTACCTATGGAGCTACTACCTATCTGAACGAATCCATGCAGAAAATTTATAAGGTAACACCTGGCTCAAAGCATATTCCGGAAACACTTCCCGAAGACCTCGATGCGGACGACATTACGACGCCGGGGCGTCCCGACGATGCGGGTATTGATATGCCGGGCAGTGCAAACGGTACGGAAGGCTGGTTGCGTCGAATTGGAATTATTGAATAGACTTATAAAACAAGTAAAGAATGAAAAAAGGAATTATAACAATGAGTGTACTGGCAATCATTGCTTGTACGATAACGGCCTATTGTTGGGCTGCCGGGAACGAGACCGTATCGGAGAGTACAAATGTAGCGCAATCCCTATCCGGGCAACAAGTAAAATCGACTTCTCAAAATACTAAAGGAAAAGCTTTGGTGGTTTATTTCTCCGTTCCCGAAACGGATGGAGTGGATGCTTCTTCCGGAGCCAGCCGCCTTATTTCCAATGGTAAAGTAATGGGGAATACGCAATACATCGCATCCGTCATCGGGGAAGCTACGGGTAGCGACCTTTTCGAGATAAAGACCGTACACACCTATCCCGGCTCGCATAAGGCATTGATCGATGCGGCAAAGGTCGAGATAGACAACAATGCCCGTCCAAAGCTGGCTACACACATCAAAAATCTCAATGACTACGATGTGGTCTTCATTGGATTCCCCAACTGGTGGTACGATATGCCGATGCCGCTATACTCGTTCTTCGACGAATACGACTTCGGTGGTAAAACCGTTATCCCTTTCTGTACGCATGGCGGCAGCCGTTTCTCGGATGCCATCAAGACCATACGGGAGTTGGAGCCTAAAGCCTCCGTGTTGGATGGTTATGCAATTCCCCGTGACCGTGTCAGCGAAGCGAAACCCAATGTCTTGAACTGGCTGAAAAGAATCGGAATGGCCGAATAAATGATAACGGTTCAAACCTATCCAATAAGTTACCCGACCGGATTTCCGGCCGGGTAACTTGCTTAATAAGGGATATATAAAGTTAAATGAGGATACTTTTTCAAGTATAATTTCAATCTGTAATAATTATACGCCAATCCGTAATTCATATAAGGTCTCCCTTGCTGGTCTGACGTAATTTTGCATCAGATAAAGAAATGAATAACAAGTAGTTTTAATACGAATATGAACAATGAAAAAATAACCAGAAGAGAAGCTCTCAAATGTATGGGAACTACATTGGCAGGGTTGGCATTGACCGCATCCGGGCTCTCCTCTATCACGTCCTGCACGGAAGAGAAAAAGAGACGTCTGGTATTCTATTTCACGGGAACCGGGAACTGCCTCTACGTGGCTCGGAAATTCGCGGAAAATCCGTTGAGTATTCCGCAGATTATCAGGCAGGACAAGCTGGAGTTCGAGGCGGATGAAATAGGTATCGTTTACCCCATTTACGGACATCTTGCCCCGCAAATGGTGCAGGAGTTTATCCGAAAGGCCAAACTAAAAGCCCCTTATCTGTTTTCCATCCTTACCTACGGCAACCGCAAGTGCAGTGCGACCGAACTATGGAACAATCTGGCAACAGAAAACGGGACGCGCTTCGACTATATCACCACCCTGAAAATGGTGGATAACTTTCTCCCGTCATTCGATATGAATGAACAAGTAAAAATCGACAAGCAGGAAGACAAGCAAATAGCCGAAATCATGCAGGACATACAGGCACGCAAGCACTGGATACAACCCGTTACCGAGGAGGAACGACAGCAGCACGCCGAGTTCATGCAACGTGCGGGACACACTCTTTCCCCTTCCGCCGAAAAGTTGCTTGTCATCAAGGAAAACTGTATCGGCTGTGGAATCTGTGTAAAGGTATGCCCGCGCCGGAACTATACCTTGACGGGCGAAGGTGTTCAATGCAAAGGAGCCTGTGAATATTGCCTCTCCTGCGTTCAGAATTGTCCGCAAAAAGCCATCACACTCCGTGCGGGAGAGAAAAATCCCGATGCGCGATACCGCCATCCGGATATTTCACTGAATGACATTATAAGAGCCAACAGACAATAACTTCAAAAACAATATGATTATGAAACGAACATTTTTTTATTATGTATTTATGGTACTGGCTATAATGACGCTGGCAAGCGCGTGTGACAAGGATGATTTCGATACGGATTATCCTTCCGATGAGATCGAATACGATGGTAGCCGCAAAATTTTAGTGGCTTACTTTTCCGCTACGGGCAATACCCAGCGGAGAGCCGAGGAGATCGTGGCGGCGACCGGTGCGGACGTTTATCGTATCGAGGCGTCCGAACCTTATGCCTCGAATCCCTATGACGACAGCGACCGTATCCAGAACGAATCGTACAACAACCTGCGTCCCGGTGTCGGCAACCTGCCTGAAAATATCGACGAATACGATGTGATTTTTGTCGGTTCGCCGATATGGTGGCACAATCCGGCAATGGTCGTCTGTACGTTCCTCGAAAACTACGACCTCGAAGGTAAGATCGTTATCCCGTTCTTCACTTACGGCTCGACAGAATATCTCCAGCAATCCATCGACAAGATTCATGAGGTGACGCCCGCTTCGGTTCATCTGCGTACCTATACGGGCGGTGGCGTAGAAAGTTGGTTGCGCGACATCCATATCATCCAATAATACCAATGAGAATAAGCAATAATATCAATATGAAACGAAATATCATTTTAGCAATTATGTGTACAGTATGCACAATGACAGCCTCGGCACAATGTGTCGGAGGCGTGCTGACCAAAGGATTCGCCGTTTTCAAGAACGACGGTCAGTTCAAACCATACGCATTTACCCGCCACGCTGTCGGCGATAATGAAATCCAGATTGAAATTCTCTACGCGGGTATCTGTCATAGCGACATCCACCATGTCCGCGAGGATTGGGGGCCTGAAAAATACCCGATGGTTCCCGGACACGAGATTGCCGGACGTGTGGTGAAAGTAGGCCGCAACGTCACGAAATTCAAGGTAGGCGACTATGCCGGTATCGGGTGCATGATCGGTTCATGCCGTCATTGCGAGGCTTGCGAACATGATCTGGAGCAGTATTGCGAGGAAGGGGCTATCATGACCTACCATGACATAGACCGCTATAACGGTAACGAGCCGACGCAGGGCGGTTATTCCGACAACTACGTTGTAGCGGAAGACTTCGCCATCAAGATTCCGGCAAATGCCGAAATCGAAAAAGTCGCGCCACTACTCTGCGCCGGAATCACGACCTATTCGCCTATCCGTAATGTAGGTATCAAGAAAGGTGATAAGGTCGGTGTCGCCGGATTCGGCGGGTTGGGACACTTGGCTGTGCAGTATCTTGTGAAATTGGGAGCTGATGTGACCGTATTCGATGTAACGGAAGCAAAACGTGCGGATGCCGCACGCATGGGGGCTACCCGTTATGTCAATGTGAACAACAGCGATGAATTGCAAGGGTTGAACAAGCAATACGATTTCATTCTCTCCACCATTCCCGCCAAGTATGATCCGGTAATGTATGTGAAAATGTTGAAGCTGGACGGTCAGCTCGCTATCGTCGGAATCCCCTCGGCAGCCAATATGCCGAGTATTCCGGTAAATGCCATCGTAATGAACTCCAATCGCAAGATTTTCGGTTCCCAGATTGGGGGAATCAAGGAGACGCAGGAGATGTTAGACTATTCGGTCGCCAACGGTATCTATCCCGAAGTCGAAATTATTCCGGCTGACGGAAAAACGATTACTGAAGCCTATCAGAAGGTCGTGGATGGAGATGTAAAATTCAGGTATGTGATAGATATGAAAACCCTTAAATGATAGCTATGTTACGGAAAATAAGGGCTATACTGGCAATCATCTTTTTTGTGTCTGTCACGTTGCTGTTTCTCGACTTCACGGGAGGGTGGCATACATGGATGGGATGGATGGCAAAAATACAATTCTTACCTGCTCTGCTGGCCTTGAATGTAGGTGTCGTGGCTCTGCTCGTTGTGCTGACACTGCTTTTCGGTCGCATTTATTGCTCCGTCATCTGCCCGCTGGGTGTCATGCAGGATATTGTTTCGTGGGTAGGCAGTCGGCGTAAAAAAGGAAAAAACCGTTTTTCCTATTCTCCGGCAAAATCTGGAATCAGGTACGGCGTATTGGCTCTTTTCCTCGTGGCGATAGCAGCAGGCGCAGGTTCGCTGGTCGCCTTGATAGCTCCGTACAGTGCTTACGGTCGGATTGCCCAAAATTTACTGGCTCCGTTTTATGGATGGGGAAACAACCTCTTGGCCTACCTTGCCGAGAGAGCCGAAAGTTACACCTTTTATGAAACGGAGGTCTGGATGAGAAGCCTGCCGACATTCATTATAGCCATTGTTACTTGTATCCTGTTATTTGTCTTGACATGGCGTAACGGACGTACCTACTGCAATACGGTTTGTCCGGTAGGTACTGTACTTGGTTTGCTCTCGAAATATGCACTTTTACGTCCGGTCATTGATCCCAAGAAATGCACCTCGTGCAGTTTGTGCGCCCGAAAATGCAAGGCGTCTTGTATCGACTACAAGAATCACGAGATAGACCATTCGCGTTGTGTGGCTTGCATGGATTGTCTCGATGCCTGCAAACACGGGGCCATCTCTTATACCCGACGACGGGAACGGGCAGCCGTGCTATCATCTAAAACAGAGGAACAGAATCCTTCCCGACGCCATTTCCTCACCGGGGTTGCTCTTCTTCTCGGTACTGCTGCGGCCAAAGCGCAGGAAAAGAATGTGGACGGCGGGCTGGCTGTTATTCTCGACAAGAAAATTCCGAAGCGCACCACACCTCTTGTCCCTCCCGGAGCAGGTAGCCTGTGTAATATGAATCGTCGTTGCACGGGCTGCCAGTTATGCGTGTCGGTCTGCCCGAACGGGGTACTGCGCCCTTCCTCCCGGTTGGAAACGCTTATGCAACCGGAATTTTCTTATGAACGCGGTTATTGTCGTCCCGAATGTACGAAATGTTCGGAGGTTTGCCCGGCTGGAGCAATCCGAAAGGTTTCTGCTGAAGAAAAGTCCGCTATACAGATCGGCCATGCCGTATGGGTAAAGGAGAATTGCGTTGTCCTGACAGACGGCGTGCAATGCGGTAATTGCGCCAGACATTGTCCGGCGGGAGCAATCTCGATGATACCCTCCATCCCCGACGATGATTTCTCGCCCTTGATACCGATGGTGGATACCGAACGGTGTATCGGGTGCGGTGCGTGTGAAAATCTGTGTCCGGCACGTCCGTTCAGTGCCATTTATGTCGAGGGACACGAAGCCCATAGAATCATATAAAATCAGATAACAGTATGGAAAAAACAGATAAACATAGGATAGACCGGCGTGAGTTCCTGAAGCGGTTGGGAGCCGGAGTTACTGCGGTGTCTGCAACGACGGTTGCGGGATGTTCCTTTCGGGATGCCGGAACCGGAGGTAGCGCACAAGGCGAAGTCCCGACCGATAAGATGACCTATCGTATCGATCCGAAAACGGGAGAGCAGATTTCGCTACTCGGCTATGGCTGTATGCGCTGGCCTATGATGCCGTCGCCGGATGGAACTGGAGAAGTTATCGACCAAGAAGCAGTCAACGGATTGGTAGATTATGCCCTAGCGCATGGAGTGAATTATTTCGATACGGCTCCTCCCTATTGTCGCGGGCTTTCAGAGAAAGCCACCGGAACAGCATTGAAGCGCCATCCGCGCAATTCGTACTATCTGGCAACGAAGATGTCGAACCACCGTTTGGCCGGGCAAGGGTTGTCTCCCGAAGAGCTGTTCGATGCTTCGGTAAAGATGTACCGCCGGTCGTTCGAGGAGTTGCAGGCCGATTACTTCGATTATTACCTGCTCCATATAGTAGGTATCGGGAGCGGTATGCCTTTTTTGATGGAGCGTTTTTTTGATAACGGACTGCTCGACTTTCTGCTTAAAGAACGGGAAGCGGGGCGTATCCGGCATTTGGGTTTCTCCTATCACGGGGATGTGAAAGTGTTCGATTACCTGCTCTCCCGACACGATGAGTTCAAATGGGATTTTGTACAAATCCAACTGAACTATATGGACTACCGGCACGCTTCAGGTATGAATTTCAACGCGGAATACCTCTATGCCGAGTTGGAGAAACGTGATATACCGGCTATTGTAATGGAGCCGCTGTTGGGCGGCAGACTTACCACGCTGACCAACTACCTGAACGGCAGGCTCAAACAGCGTTGCCCGGAAGATAGTATCGCTTCGTGGGCATTTCGTTTTGCGGGTTCGTTTCCAAAGGTATTGACCGTATTGAGCGGCATGACCTATATGGAACATTTGCAGGACAATATCCGTACCTTCTCGCCGCTCGATCCTTGTACAGAAGAGGAGTTGGCAGTCTTGGAAGATACGGCGCAGACTATGCTGAAATACCCGTCGGTTCCCTGTACCGCCTGCCAGTATTGTATGCCTTGTCCATACGGATTGAATATTCCTGCCATATTCGCACATTACAATAAGTGCATCAACGAAGGGAATATTCCCGTCTCTTCGCAGGACGAGAATTATCGGAAAGCTCGACGGACATTTCTCGTCGGATACGACCGTTCCGTGCCGAAATTGCGGCAGGCCGACCATTGCATCGGCTGCGACCAATGCGTACACCATTGCCCGCAAAGCATCAATATCCCGGCACAAATGCAGCGAATAAACTTCTTTGTGGAACAACTTAAACAAGAGACATTATAATGAAAGATTTTATTTTCAGAAACGATACGAAACTGCTCTTTCGTAATGATATACGGGAGACTATCGCAGAAGTGACTAAAGGGCATAAAGTGATGTTTGTTTACGGTAGCGGTTCCGTAAAACGAAATGGGTGCTACGATGATATAATCCGAACATTGACCGATGCCGACATTCATTTTGTGGAATATGGAGCTTCTTCAAGGGAATTTTCCAAAATACAAGAGGGTATTCGGTTTGCCAAGTCCAACGGCGTAACCCTGATTGTCGGAGCCGGAGGCGCAAGTGTGATGGATAGTGCCAAATTGATGGCTTTCGGCTTTTATCATGAATCCGATTTGTGGGATTACCTGAAAGGGAAACCTTCTTACGGGCTGCAACGACTGCCGCTCGTATTGATACCGACCTATCCGTCCAGCGGTTCGGAGAATGGACTTGGGGCTGTATCCGTCGATTCGAAGACGGACGATTTCGGAACGGCATACGGCATACCGGCCGACTATGCTATTCTTTGTCCCAAATATTCCCTGACTTTAGACAAAGAGATGACCGCATATACGGGACTTGTTACACTGGTTCAACTATCGGCGTGTATTTTGGGCGACAAAAACCGGATGTCCTACGATGCAGGAATTTCTTATATCAAAAACGTACTCGAAGCGACGAAGACTTTACTGAAAAATCCGAATGACCTTGATGCAAGAGGTATTATTATGATGGGCGCATCTCTTTCCACTTCGTCCAGAATGGGCATAGGAAAAGAGGAGGCTTACGCATACGACATTTACGAGTTGGAATTTCTTCCGGAAAAGTTATTCGGCAGTTCTTACCGTAGAAGCCTGACGTCTATTTTTCCGAGATTCCTCGAAGCGATGGGAAAACGCCATGCGGAGGATGTCGGAAAATACTATCTCGACGTATTCGGTTTCGATTCTTCCATAGAGGAATCTTCGAGGAAGCTGGTAGCGTTGTTTTCCGATTTCGGGATGGATATGTATTACGATGGCATAATCAACCACGAACAAGTCGGCTGTATTCCTTGCGATACGGAACTTGATGAAAATGAAATCTTTGAAATGATAAACGGGTTAATTCGCAAATAATGATGATGACACCACTATTTATCGGCGGTATCGGTATGCAGGAAGTGCTACTGATCGTATTGGTAGTATTGCTGTTTTTCGGCGGCAAAAAAATCCCCGAACTAATGAAGGGAATCGGTAAGGGCGTGCGTTCCTTCAAAGAGGGGATGAACAGCGTGGAAAAAGAGATTGAGGATACCGAGCAAAAGAAATAACCGATGGTAACGGGGACGCACACACAATCTTTGCTGGGAACATTTAGATGTGCTGCGGGTGGCAATCGTGAAGATTGTCGCCGTAGCCGTCGTGTTCGGCATCGCGGCGTTCTGTTTCAAGGAAGAATTGTTCGCCATCGTACTTGCACCGAAAGACGACGGATTCGTTACCTACCGGCTGCTCGACCGCATGGCGGTATGGGCGGGAGGTGCGGTGGAACCGTTTTCCGTACGGCTTATCAATACGGGGCTGGCGCAGCAGTTCATCATCCACATGAAGACAGCCCTATGTGCCGGAGTACTGTGCGCTTCGCCTTATATTCTCTACCAGTTGTTCCGGTTCGTTTCCCCGGCACTCTATGATAATGAACGACGATATGTAGTGCGGATGGTCGGAGGCGGTTATGCGATGTTCTCTCTGGGGGTACTCGTCAGCGACTTTTTGATCTTTCCGCTGACATTCCGCTTTTTAGGAACTTATCAGGTGAGCGGCGAGGTGGATAATCTGATCGCACTCGATTCGTATATCTCGACACTTGTAATGATGTGTCTTGCAATGGGCATTGTTTTCGATATTCCGATACTATCGTGGCTGTTCACCAAGTTGGGGTTTCTTTCAGCGGATTTCATGCGCCACTATCGGAAACACGCCGTCGTGATTGTTCTCGTAATCGCTGCGGTTATTACCCCGACATCGGACGTGTTCACGCTCTCGCTGGTTGCATTGCCGATGTGGGTATTGTATGAGATTAGCATTTTGATTGTAAAACAGTCTAAACATCATAAAGTTCTAAATTAGAAATGAATGAGTTTATCAATAATCTCGAAAAAGAGATTGAAAAGAAATTGAAGAAAATCGAGTCCGCAGACTTGAATATCATGAAGAAATCTCTTGAAGCCTCACAAGTATTGGCTAATGCTTTTCAACAGGTAAAAGAGTTTATAGGTTCCTATACATTCAAAGATGAAGCGGAAGAAATAGAATTCTTCAAAGAAATAAAACCTCGTTTGTTTTACCGATTGCTTTACTATCGTAAGGTCTATAATATCGAAATGAATCGTCCGGTAGGAGTAGATTCACAGCGGGCTTATCTGATTGATGAAATCAAGGCTATCAATCGTTACAACACAAAACGCTCGGATTTCGTGCGTTATTACCGTTCAGGCTTGACGCATTTGGATTCAATCTACTATTTGCGAGGACGTATCGACACGGCTCTTTATCTGGAATCGTTCCATTACGAACGTGATCCGATGTTTTCTACTAATTGTGATTTCAAGGTCGCCAGGCTGAAAGCTAACGAGATGTTGATGGTATATCTGAATAAGGAACTTGAAGCATTGGAAAATCGCCGGTTAGAACAATCTTTACCTCGCGTCCGTATCACGTGGGTTGCGACAAAAACAGAACTTTATGAACAGATTTACGCTTGGGATAGCCGTAAAGTCTTTGGTGATATTCCTTTGGCAAAACTTTTTAACTATATCCAGACCGTTTTTAATATTGAATTGGACTCTAACCATTCACGCACATTCAGCGATATGCGTATCCGTAATAATAAGACACCTTTCTTGGATTCATTGAAAGAAGCATTAACCAAACGGATGCAAAGCTGGACACAAGGGCATAAAAAGAAATAATAACCTAAGACTTTAAATCAAGTAGGTCTGGGTATTTCAGCCCAAACCTCTCACATAACCATACGTGAAAGTCTTCCCTTATACAATAACTCTCATCCAAATGGTTTCAATCGGTTGGGTTTAACACCATGTTGCGAATGGTCATATACTGATTGAGACGATAGCAATCCTCTCGAATCTTGCAGTATTTCCTTATCTCTTTTTCCTCATATAACAATTTCCTCATTTTTATTATCCCGTCATGACTTCCCCTTGCATGGTTCAGGGTGCGAAGCTACGGCCGGGGCCCCTAAAAATCTGCAAGGCCGCTTTGCGCCCTACGGGTTTTGGCGAAAATTTTTCAATCCGTCCAGCGGGGCGGTTGAAAATTTTTCACCAAAAGCCTTGCATATTTTCTCCCCGTCCGTATCTGCCCCCTGAAACGAGCAAGGTGAAGCCACCGACAAGGCATAAAAAAAAAGTCAATGTTATGAAAAAGAGAACAGAAATACAGCAAGATTTGAAACGAGGCTTCGGCTCCGCTCCAACTGGCATAAAAATTTTGGTGAAGTGGTTGCTGGTCGGCTTCGGTGCGTATGTGGCGGTGCGTTTCGTGTGTGCCTTTGTCGGTGGTGTGGCGACGGTTTTAGGCGGTATTCTGCCCACGTTGGTAGTTTTGGCGGTGGTGGTTTTCCTCATCCGTGCCGTGTGGCGCATTCTTTCCGCTATCCTTCTCCTTTTCATCATCCTTTTTTGCGTGATACTCTGAAACGAAATATTAATCATTAAAACAACTCATTATGAACAAAGTACATTTATTGGGAGCGAACAGAAGCTATGACAGAGACGAACAGACCGTTTCAGTCAATCAAGTGGTAATGCTGGAAGGTTACAGCTACGACAGCTATGTAGTGTATGAAATAAGCCGCAGCCAGTGGGGAATAACCTATCATCTTATCAATTTGCGGACACACGAGTTTCATACTTCCGACCTTATCCGGCCCTTGTCGGAAAAATTCGGGATAGGCATGTATTATGACGATGCGAACCCCAAATTTTTGGATCCGTTGGAAACAGCCGCCCTGCTTACCAAAGCGAGGGAGAAGAAAACGGAGGATGACAGAAAAGCGGAGGAAGAACGGCAGAGGAACGAACACACCGCAAAAATCGGAGCGGAACGCTTGCGCCCCCTTATCCCTTCGGACGCGAAAGCCGCCATTATCGGTGAACTACGGGTGAGCGAGTGTGACAGCTATACGGACTACTACGACTACCGTATAGAAAGAACCGTGATTTTGGGCTTTTCCACGCATACACGAAACCTCTTTTCCGAAATGCGCAAATATGCCGCCAATTTTGAGGGAACGGCTTATCTGGCAGGGAACGACAAGGAGTACGAACACCGTGAAAATTACAGCATGGGGGACGGCATGTATTTGGGACGTAACAAGTACAGCGGTTGGACGATTTCAAAAGAGCGGATTTACGACCTTGAAAAGTTTATCGAACGATATGCCCACACCGCAGGGGATAAAGCTAACATTTGTCTGAAAGCACCGCAAGGGGAAACCGAAGCACAGCCGACAACATCCACAGACCTCTCAACGCTCAATCTTGAAATTGTGGAATACAGCGAAAAGGCGATAGCCGTATTCGGGGACACCAAGCCGATAAAGGACGTTTTGAAAGGCTTGAACGGTCTGTTCCGTGCGAACCTTACCTATAACGGTGAAAGGCGTGCAGGATGGATATACAGCAGGAAGCAGGAACAGAAAGTACGTGAGACACTCGCAACGTATGCCAACGTATAGAGACGTAAAAGGCAGGGCGGAACAAACCGCCCTGCCTATCGAAAGTAATTCAATCAATATCAACCCATTAAAATTTATAGTTATGAAAACGAACAAGAATGCACGGAAGAACAACAAAGTTCAGAAATCAGAGAAAGAAACGGCAGTAAAGGTAACCGCTTTGGCAATCATCCCCAAGCCAATGACGTTAATCTGTGGGCAGGACATACCCACAACTGCCGGAGTGACGGAAGCACCCGAAACGGCAACCGTTCCCACCGTTGTGGAAGAAATACCGCAGCAAGCCACGCCTAAGACACCGCTTGCAACGGCAACGGCTGAAATAGACCTTGACATCACAGCCGTACACCCAAGTGCGGACAACCACCGCAAGACGTTCAATGACACATCCTTGCAGGAACTTGCGGACAGCATTCGGGAAGTGGGAGTCTTGCAGGCCATTGCCGTACGTCCACGCACGGCAGGCGGTTACGAAATCATCTACGGCGAACGCCGCTACCGTGCCTCACTGCTTGCAGGAGCAAAGACGATAAAGGCAACCATATACGACCATATAACGGACGATGAAGTGGAGGACATGTCACTAAGCGAGAACTTACAGCGTGAGCAGGTACGCCCCACCGAGGAAGCGAGAGCCTTCAAACGCCTGCTTGAAAAGGGCAGGTACGACATGTACTCACTCGTCAGCCGCTTCGGACGGAGCGAGAAATATATCTATACACGTTTGAAACTGAACGAATTGTATGCGCCTGTCGGTGAACTGCTGGATAACGGGACAATCACCGTCAGCGTGGCCGAGGAAATAAGCACCTATGAAGCCAACATCCAAAAGGACGTGTACGAGAGCCATCTGAAGCAGGGCAATAGGGACGATTGGAGCGGTTATACGCTCAATCTGTTCAAGAAACATTTTGAGAAATACTACACAACCGACCTTGAACAATACAAGTTCGACAAGACGGAATGCAAGGCGTGTGCACACAACGCAGCCAACTACAACCTTTTTGCCGAACATAACGGGTGCGGACATTGTACCAACCGCAAATGTCTGGAAGCCAAGAACGCAGCGCATGTGGCAAAGGAAACGGAGAAACTGTTGAAATCCGACCCGAAGCTGGTAATCGCCCGACCTTATTACGGAAGCCGTAACGACACGGCACTCCAAAAATTGGACAAGAAAGGGCATGAAATCAAAGAACTCGACTATAACGTATCGGCAAGGGAATTTCCCAAAGCACCCGAAGCACCGCAAAAGGAGCAGTTCTCCGAACCGACAGAGTATGAACAAGCGGTACAGACCTTTGAACAGAAAAACGAGGAATACGCCCGAAAGGTGGAAGAACTCAACCGTAAAAGGGAGGAGGGCAGGATAAAGACCTACGTCAAAGTGGGACAGACAGAACCCGAACTTTGCTATGTGGAGATAAACAGGAAGGAAACCGCCCCCGTCACCATTGAGACATTGCAGGAGCGGGACAAGCGTTTCAAACAACTCTCCACCGAGAAGATTGTTGCCGATACGAAAAAGATAGTCCGTGAGAATGACTATCCCGAAAGTCCGTTTACGCAGTATGAGGACGGAATGCTTTATTTCATCATGCTGACCAAACTGCAAAGGAAGCATTATCCGCTTTGCGGCATCAAGGACCAGCCGATGCCGTTGGACGAGAAACAGCGGATGAAGATTGTAGCCAAACTGACGGACGCACAAAGGACGGTCATCAAACGCGATTTCATCATCCACTCCCTCTGCGAGGGCGGTTACGGAGACAATAACGCATCCAAGCTCTTGAGGGACTTCGCAAACATGCACTTCCCCGACCAGTACGGACTTGCCAAAGCCACCCACGAGGAAGAATATCAGAAAAGGCACGAACGTTTGGGAGAGAGGATAAAGGAGATGAAGAAAGCGGAAAAGGCGGCAGCACAAAAAGCCGAAGCGCAGCCGACTGAAGAAAAGCAGGAGAGGAAACTCACCGGAACGAAAAAAGGGAACGCAGGAAGTGATAAGGCGGCCTAAAATGCAAATAAAGCCATGCCGGAAATAAAATCCGGTATGGTTTTTCTTTTCAAAAATGACAAGACGGACAAGGGCGTATGACCCCACCCACACCGCCACCGTAATCACCAAATAATTGTAACCGTATGAAATATATAAGAATCTCCCCGAATGTGGAATACTCCACAGACATGGATTTTTTCCTTGAGAACCAGATACTCTGTATCGTGGACGAGGAAGGCACGAAGTTTTGCAGTCTGATAGAAAACAGACTGTTCATGCGTTCCAAGAACCGCCGCATCAGCAAACGGATGCAGGAGTACATCATGCGTGAAATCCATAGTGACATCTGCCGTCTGTGCTATGGCGGAGAACCGGTGGACTGACCTGCCACACCCCACACCTGATAAGTGACCGTATTAAAAAGTCGGGCCGTCCTTATGGGATTGCCCGACTTTTAATATTCTTACGCAGTTGAATAGAATATCAAGAAAGTTATAAGATTAGAAATGGTTGAATGATAACATATAAGAGCAACCTTTATCTGTTTAGTCAGGCAGACAGGTCTCTGTCCACTTATCTGTTTTGTTTTATAGCTATTTAGCTACAAAGCTATCTGTCTATTCAGCTATATAGCTATTTAGCTATCCGGTTGTCTATGTAAGCATCCGTTTAATAATCTGTGCTCCTATTCATCTATCCGAGTATCTGTTTGTCTATATATCATTATATATGTATGGCTGTATAAGCGGATAGGCAGCCTTATGAACGCTTGCCTGAAAACATACTTAATCGAATAGCTCTTCAAAAAGAAAACTACCCGAACATTTATTCGGATAACCGTTTTTTCATCTATCCGAATAAGTAGCCGAATGACTATCCGGCTGCAAATAAACCTCAAGAGAGCTATTCATAATTCCAAAGTCATTTATTGGCGGTTGTTGGCGGGAACCGCCATAATGCTCGGACAGAAAAAACTATCTACCTTTGTCGCCGGGAGAGCGCAGCCCGTTCTCGAAAGAGAACGTAAGACAAATGCTTCAGACCCTTAATCCGGCCCGACCGGATTTTAATATGCGTCAGCATATAGCGAGGTGTACTTTGAGGCCCTCACTTGAAGTTCAGGCCCTCAAAGTCTCGCCCGAAAGACCTTTCGGGGACGGCGGTTCTCCCAAGTCGAACCTTTTAAAAATATTCATGTCATGAAGAAAAGAATGCTTGTAAGAAACAAAGCGGGACACAAAGTGCTCGCTGACCCACGGGTGCATCGCCACTCTGTGCGGTTGAGCAGTGAGGAAAATGAAAAATTCCTCACGATGTTTGAACAATCGGGTATGAAGAACAAGGCCGAATTTATCTTCGCCCGCATCTTCGGCTGAGAGTTCAAGGTGGTGAAGATTGACAAGGAAGCTCAGGAGTATTACGCCCAGCTTACCGCTTTCTATCAGCAATTCCGCAGGATAGGAAATAACTATAACCAATGTGTAAAGATCATCCATACCATTTACGGGGAGAAGAAATCGCTTGCATTTCTCTATAAACTCGCCGAAGAAACCCGTAAGCTGGAAGAAATATGCAGGCAGGTTATTGAACTTACAAAACGGTACGAAAAGGAGTATCTTACTAAAAAGGAATAATGTTCATGGTGCTGAATATCATATCGGGCAGTTTCTCCTACGGGGTGGCTGCCTATAATAAAAAAGGAGGATGACGGTACGGTAAAGGTCTTATGATATCCGAAAATAGCGGTGGACACTTCCAGTAATGTGCGAATTGAGTGCAGACTTTCAAACCTTACGTTGCACTCAATTCGCACATTAGTAAGCCGGTCATTCATATCTCATTGAATCTTTCCCAGAAGGATATTCTTACAAAAAAGCGGATGCCTATATACAAATGGCACTGGTTGTGGAAACTAATAAATTATGTAAAGTCTAAGTTACTAATCAGTGATAAATAGTGATATATCAATATCTATGGTCAGATATACTTTCCATTATATTCATATTGATATGAAGCAGGTCCACAGATGTACACAAGTTTTATGAGATAGTTCAATTTAATGTCTATGGAAAGATGGTAAATATTAAAAGAGCGTAGGTTCAAAAACTCTCTACGCTCTTTGCTTTTCTGCTTATTTTCTCTTTCCATCTTTTTCTCTTTGAGAAAGTGCACTTTCTGCGGCGGTTTTGCTTGTGGCACTTACCCGTCCGTCTCTTAATGCTTTTGAAGTGGCACTAGCAGCTGCTTTACCAGTAACTTTTTTAGCCATTACCTTAAAGTTTTATTTCCAATCCAAATAATGCAGGTTGATTTCTGTCGAAAATTGTTCTTAAATAGCGAATTTCCTTATACCTGTTTAATATTAAAACAATGCAGCCCAGCTAGGAATTTTCTTGGCTAATTTAATCGCTGAAGTACCTAAACTTTTTATTTTCGATATAAGTTGGGCTTGTGCCAAATTATCTTTGGAGGCTTTCTCTACAACTTCCACTAATGCTTGATAGGTTTGCATACTGTTTGATGCAGGTACGATTGCATTAATTTCCTCCTTTGATAATCCTTTTAACTGTCTTAGTTCAGCACTATACATGCCGTTAAACACTGCATCTGCATTGGCAAATGATTCAGAAAATCTGTTTGTTTTCATTTTGTTATTTTATTGGTTAATTCTTTGATTTTATTTGTTATATCTTCGATTTGCTGTTGGGCTTTGTCACTTTTAATGTTAATCTTTTCCCCTTTATCAAGAATCATATCTACAAAACTTGACAACTCGACCAATTGATTGGTAACTGTAGTATCTAAACCATTAAGACCAGCAATGGAAAGTGCTTCGTTTTGGCTTTCTTTGACTTTACGAACTGATACAAGATAAGCAGTTAGAGTTGTATTGGCATATATCGTATTTTGATAGGATTGGTCTATTGCACTCAATACTTCTCTTTCTTGCTGTAGTATCGGAGAAAGCAATTCATCTTTTTTCGCATTTATTTGTTGATTCGCTGCCTCTTGAAATTCCAACATAACATTCAAGGCTTCTTCCGTCTCATCTTTACCACCTTTTTTCCCGGCATTTTCTATAATTCCGTATATCGACGATTCACTTCTTTTATACTTATTCAGCTCTATTTCTAAAACATGATGGATGATAAACGGAGCATACACATCGTCGATGAAAGCATTTATGTTATGCTTTATTCCGTTATAATACAGTTGTACCATATTACGCTGAGAATTATGCAAAATTTGCAAATCCGAGCCTATCGTTTTCGACAGGGTTACGGTTTCTTTGGGTATTGAGGCACACGACACCAGCAATAACAAAGAAAAAATAACAGCTAAAATTTTATTATTCATATTTTTATAGTTTTAATGTATTCCACCACCATGCCAAATACCTGTGGCAACCCAGATTTCATAATGAAGTAACCATTCACTTGTCCAAGGAATAATTGTATCTGCAATAAATTGAGACTCATCCCATTCTTTTGCCCTTTTATAATATATACACAGGTGTTGTTTTTCTGTGTTATACACATGCTTAAGTCTCGTTTCCCCTTTGGCTAATGTCAAAGGTTTTGGAGCTAAAACATAGACATTAGGATGGCTTTCCCGGTGGTAAACAACTTTAATAAGATATCTGGGACTCAAGTAGGTGGGTTGTATGTAGCCTTTCCAAACAAGAGTATTTGACCTGATTGAATACTTAGAATCAGGGAAGTAAGACTGAAGTTTAAGAGCTTGTATCATTAGTGAAATTTCTTGTCTTTTAATCATTACCATGAAAATTATGTGCAGCAGCGGTAACGCTACCAGCTGTACTAAGAATCCCTGTACCTGTTGCCATTTTTAATACTCCATTTTCCCGAAGATTAAAATTTTTCCTGCCTAATTCTGAAAAAATTTTTGTTACAATTTTTTCGCCAAATGGCTTTCCCATAGATTCAGAAATATTATACAATCCCCGTTGTTGAATTATAGTTTGAATGTCTTGTTCAACCTGATTGAGCCACTTATAAAAGTTCTTTTCTCGCTGTGGATGTTCTACCCATTTGTCTGCAAAGTTCTCTTCAGGATTCACCGGATTTGGAATCCATTTAACAGTTCTGCCTATGCTTGAGTCATAGCGACTCTCAATATAATTCGGCATATTGATAATCACATTCGTCAATGCATCTATGATAGACGTTTCTTTATTGTATGCCCTTGAAGCTAAAGTTGTAATAATAATGGATATAGGTTTATCTTCATCTCCGTTAAACATTATATCACGATGTCTTTTCAGAATTTGAATAACCCGCTGAAGCGGTAACTTCTCTTTATTATATTTCGGAACAGGACTTACAGCTTCTGCCAACATTATAGATTTATGTAATGAGACAACATTAGCTGCATTGAAAAACCATCGACCATAACCGAATGGGTTGCTTTTCATCCAGTTTTCAGCAATTGTATCGGTGTAATAGTTGTTTTGTTTATTGTCTGTTATACGTATTGCCAATGATTCGTAATCTTTCTCCAATTCCGTATCTGAAAAGGCTTTTTCAAATACAATATTATATCCACTGCAAACAAGGCTTGGAAGTATATCCATATGATAATTGGCACTATCAGAATACATCAACGTCCAACATCTTCGCCCTTCTCTGTCAAGCATATTCTTGTAAGTCTCATTTGCTTTAAGTCTATTTCCGATCACTTGTTTGAGATGATATTGTGTCCACTGTGGATTTTTTCCCGTCAGTTCACATACTAAGTCAATATCCAAATCATCATCTTCACAAATAGGTTTGATCATTGTTCCAAGCAAGAATGAGCCTTGCGGGCGAATGACCGGTTTATATGGAGCAAGCGATGATTCGGGCTTTGCCAGCCATTCTCCTACTGCACCATAACTACTAACTGCGGTGTTATATTGGGTTTCTGTGATGTCCAATGTTTCGCCGAGTGTTTCTAAAATTTCACTGAATTGTTTTTTTTCTTCTTGTGTCAGCATATCTGTTTATTCTATTGTTATTGTCTTGTAAAAATCGTTTTTTAACTTATTCGCATCATAGATTATCATAGGCATATCAACTTTGGGCATCCACACTCTACCCAATTCAATAGATGCCGATACTGGCATAGCTGGAAAAACATGTAATTCCGTACAACCATGATGGAATTTGATTTTGTTAAAAGCATTTCTAACCGTACGACGAAAATCAGATAATAATGCTTCTGTTTTTAAGAAATCATTGTTAGGTGTACCACATATTGTGATTTCCCATATACTTGTATTTTTTCCAAGAGCCTTTTGTATTCTATCATGTGTCACTGTTGCACTCAAACTAAATACGAGTACGGGAATCTTCGTTTTATTAGCAGGTTCATTTAGAACATATTCTATATCATTGGATATCATCGACTGCCACTTCCACGTAGAAGGTTCCCTGTGTTTTTGATATACTTTTACATCATTCAAATCGTTCAATAAAACTCCCAATTTTATAAGTAGCGGCTGCGGTGCGAGTGCAAATACAGAATAATGATCGGTATTTCCTTGCATCAATCGTGGCTTTATTTGTAGCTTAAACTGTTCACAAAGATTAGCTTCTTCTATCACCCAATAAGTATCAGTGTCATCCGTAAACGGCACATTCTTCATTCTTAATTCTATGGCATTATCGCTTGCCGGGTAATAATCATATAACAATGCTTCACATGCAGATTGGTAAGATAAGGGAGAATTGTTGCTCCCTATATTCGCTCCATATAAGATTATTTCACTGGACATATTGGGGACTATGTCCGTTATTCGTCTAATACGTTCTTCATGTTGATGTTTCATAACTAATAACCGGGATTCAGGGTGTCCTTCTATGTCCACCTTATCTATTAAATTATGATGCTCATTACATAATAACATCAAATTGCTTATGTCATCACAAAGTAGTTTGGAACGTACAGTATCACCTCTTGGGCCATCTGGTTTATCCGCTACTATGTGGGCAATATAGGCACTATTGTATTTCTTTTTTGTCAATATATCTGTGTACAATATCCTATTACATCCTTCATATTCACATCTCCCACCAGAGACTGCCCATAGGAGATTCTGTTTTTTAGTAGTAATGCTTGTTACGCTCATTCTGTATCTATTTTATTCGCCACCATTTTATTATATACAAATTCCGTTAGGATAAAATCCCGTTATTCTATGATATATCCCTATATTTGCAGAATAATTGGTATCCCCTTCAACAATATACCAATTCCGTTAGTAACGCTTTTAGTATATATATGAAAAGTGACGTAATGACAAAAAAGATAGATTTTGAGAATATGGCTGGTTCTGAATTGTTGGAATATATATCATTCAAAGATGAATTCCCCAATGAGGCAGAAATGGCTTTCTATGTATTCCAAGCTCGATATCAACGAGATATATTACAAAAATCAGAGGTTTTATGTTCAAAATTTGAATATAATGAAGTTATTGCTTTTTTAGCAGCAACATGTACTTTTGATAAAGTATGGAAAAACGCTCATACTTTTAGTATGGAAAAAGCAAATACTAAAAATGTTGATAAGGCCATTCTTTTATGGATGTATAAAATACTATTCACCCAAATATTGCTTTTTAAAAATAGGGACACTTGCGCTCAGCCTACAAAAGAGGAAGATTTGTCATTAATTGATAATGTGGACGGACTCATTAAGGTGTATGCTCCAGAGGAACTTGAGAAACAAAAGGAATTAAAAGAAAATTTAAGTTTTCTGGAAAGAGTACTACAAGGGCTTTCACTAAAACATAGAATAATCTATTTCACTTATTTAGCATACAAACCAGATAAAGATAAGAACATTCCACGTTCTGTAAGCAATAAGTTACAAGAACAATTGGAGTTGACACAAGCTTCCATCAGAGTATATAGAAAAGAGGCAACCGATCTTGTCAATAATTATATAAACAAAGTCAATGGGAACAAATAATAAACATAAAATCAACAATCAGAATTTGGAAGAGTGGTTCCGTTCTACTGGATTTTTATTTCCGACAAATGAATTGGAACTTGCAAGGTTTGATAAATTGTATGCTGATTATGACTTCAAATTAAAAGACGTTTCAATTGATGCGAAGTCTATAGTTGAAGGGAAAATTTGTTCTTGCGGTACAAAAGTGCTTCATATCAAAAAATCAGATGAACTGAAAAGTGAAATAGAAGGATTGAGAATGGTTGCAAGAAAAGGACAGGAAGTTCCTAAACATATTCTTGATAAAATGACTAAAAAGCATCGCAAGAACAATGATAGCGAAGAAGAATAGATTAAAAATTAAGAAATTAGCGGAATATATTGCTTTACAGTTCGATGAAAAAATAACGCCGCTTGAAAGGATTGTCGCTGATGAGAACTTAGATGTATTTTATGATAACTACGAAAGTAATACTTTTGATGGAATGACTATTTATGATAATGGGAAGTTTTATATTCATATTAATACATACAATGGTAACCGAGTCGATACAGATAGAGGAAGATTTACTTTAGCACACGAACTTGGTCATTATTTTATTGACACACATAGAATCGGTTTGAAAAATGGATTGTTAGAACCACATCCTTCTCTTACCAATAAAGCTCAATATTTTTCTATTGAACGTGAAGCTGATTATTTTGCCGCCTGCTTATTAATGCCTGAAGAACGTTTTCGCAAAGACATTGGGAATAAGAAATTTGGCATCAAGGTGATAGACTACTTGAGGTCTGAATATAAAATAAGTAGAACGGCTTGTGCTTTGCGATTTGCAGATATTGGAAATTATCCTCTTTTAATAGTATATGCAGAAAATAATATTATAAGATGGTCCTATTCAAGCGAGGATTTTCCCTTCAAATGGATGATTAATGACAAAATCGTACCACGAAACACTGTAATGGGAGATTATTTTAATAATAATCATATTGCAGAGGTTTTTCGAACGGAGCAAGTTTGGGCTATAGATTGTTTCAAATACGTTAAAGATGAGGATCGACAAAGAAAGTTCTATGAACATTGCATCACTCATAAAAATTCTGCTTTAAGTCTATTTTGGGAGGATTGATTCTAGGAAATATAAGAGGTTGTCAATTATAGTCTGACACAATCTCGCCAAAAAACAGAAAGCTCTAAATAGGACAAAAAATAATTAGAAACAATTTTCAGTCATTCTTAAAAGAACAGGCATCTGATTATAAAGCCTATTATTGGGTAAAATATTAATATGCAAATACTTGTAAAAAATAATCCTTATAAATTTGGTTATATCCCAAACAGTGCCTATATTTGTATATGAGTTATTTGAAACTATGCAAAGCTGTGTAACCGAAAGCAAAACTTTTGCTACTAAATCGTTACCTGCATTTTTTAAGTACTGTAATCATCTTCTGATTTACAATAAGTTATAATAAAATGCCAAGTTTCTCAAAAAGAAACAATGTTTTTTAGATGTGTGAATGTAATGCAAAATAATTAATATCAAATTGTTACCACGTCCAATTTGCTTTAAATAGATGTTTAAGGTCTTGTTTTACACAAAAAATCAATCAGTGAAAAACGGTAAAGTTCTGGTAATGGAGTGCATAACTATTACTGGAACTCAAGCAGATTTTAGCTGTGAGAAAGATGTTGGATTGACCTGCCACACCCTACACCGACAAATAATTTACAAACAAGTCAAGCTATTTTGGATGGTTGCCTAACTTGTTTTAATGTTGTTAATCCAATAATTTTTCCAATCTCTTCACCCGTTTCTCTGTTGCGGGATGGGTACTCATGATATATTCGGTGAATGACATCCGTTCACCGTATGTTTCTTCCATCCACTTCAGACGACGCAGAAAATAAAGCAGTCCTTCGCCACAGCCATATTTTAAGGAATGGGCATCACAACGATACTCCGTGTACTTGTTTATATTCACACTAAGCAAGTGGCTGATTCCATAAATCACTTTATGTATCAGTTTATATGCGATATTCCATAATTCTTCTATCAGCCTTCCAACAAAACTAAGGGCTGGAACCAAGGCGAATACGAAAGCACCGATAATCCCGAACAGGTAAGCGGGGATGAAATAGAGCCCATAGAGACAACGATAACCGAACGCTTCCATTGAGTAAATGAACACCTGATACACATAGTCGTAATGTGTGATGTGTCCTATCTCATGGCAGATAACCCCTTTCAGTTCTTCATCCGAGGCCTGTTTCATTATTCCTTCAGTGAAGCCTATCGTATTGAAACCAAAGGTGATGGCATTGGGGCGGGTATCCCTGTTACAGTACAGGTTCAGTTTCCTTTCAATTCCTATCTCCAAGAGCAGTCGGTTTATTCTTGCTTGTTCATTTCCGGTCAATGGCTTGAAACCTTCTTTTTTTCGCAGGAACCAGACCCTTATCGGGGAAAGACAATACAGAATATGTAGCAGGAGAAGATAGAACGGTAATGTATTGATGAGATGCGACCCTAACGCCCCACTTGATAGCTTAGCGCTAAATGTGGGAAATATCAGATGAATAATTCCCAGTATCAGGGCATAAAACATGATGATAAAGATTAGATTGACTACCGTCACGTAGGTCAGCAGTAGCAATTTGCAGATAATGCGTAGTATCCTGAGTGTTATTTTCATGCAAGAATGGAGTTTAGATTTATTTGACGGAACAAAGGTAAGACAATTTAATCACTTAATAGAGAAAAGATAACAGGAAATACTCCCTGCCGCCATTGATATACAGTTGTATTGACTGTTATTGCTCCGATGAGCTACTATCTATATCGAATATTATCCCCATTTCCCATTCCTGATTGAAGTTATCGGGAGCACTGTACAGGCAAGTTTATAGATTGTCAGCTTGATCTATGTGTGCGTTTTACAATATGATTGCCATACGCGAATTATTTTAATTGTTCAATGATAGAAAATTTATGATGATTACAAAGAGTTTTGCTATTTTTGTAACAGAAAAAATATCAGACTTACTTATTGTTGTAAAGGAAGATGGTTTTAATGGAAAAGAGGCCAGGGGAATCTTTAATCAAATGAAAAGAACTCTATTAAATTAAAGTGATATGGGAAAACAACCAGCTAGTCCAGAAAGTGTTGCTATTTTGATTGAGAACTCAAAACGAGGTATTTATGATAGCGAAGAATTATTAGAAAAGATTGAGGATGCGAAAACGATTTTCGAATCTATATCTACAATAGGGGACACCTCTTTAGAGTTTTTACAGATAGTCTTTGAGTTGCTTAGTGGAAGTCTTTCAGGGATGTATGAGGGATTTAACGGACTTCAAAATATGTTACAAACTGATAGTATTTACGCAAAGCGTTATCATATGCAAATGATAAACTTGTGTCAGTATGAATGGTGTAAATATTTCTTGGGAAGAGATGGTAATGGTGTTTTAGTCCGGTTGATAAATTTTTTTAAAGATTGTAATGACGATGTGACTAATACATATCTACAAGACTTAAGGCTACTTATAAAAACTTTAGGTGGTAATTGTGATAAGGATCTAAGAAATATGACAGCTCATTATGATAAGCCATCACAAATGTATCAAAAATTATTAACACTTAATAGTGAAGATGAATATGCTATAAGATTGGGAATACAGATGGAAATACACGATAAAGTTTTAAAATTGACAAACTCAATTTTTACCACCATTTTTTCTAATATTTCTTCAGCGAATACAACTGAACACAAAACTAGAAAACAAATGGATATAGAAATACAAACTTTTATAAATAGCCAAATTGCAGAAGCATTCGATAAAAAGACTGACTTTAAAACAATAATTTCAGACCAAATATTGAAGGCATGGACCGAAGTTGAATCCATGAATAAACTTTTTAGTCAATGTGATGTGGGTATATCATTTTTGCAACAGCAAGGTTTAGATACAGCAAGTATCCAATATTTGCAATCTCTTGTTGAAATACGTTGGATTATTACTTTTATGCGATCAGATTTGATCTGTTCAATGGATAGTTATCTAAAGGCGTCAAGTATAATTGAACGCTCAATTTGCTTGCATAGGATATATAGATTTGAAACAGCAGCTTTGACTCAACTATATGGTTATAATGACGATAAAAAATCGGAAAGTATATGGCATAAATTAAAGGGTATTCCTGAATTTGTTGCAAATCCAATGTCGAATGAAGTAGAGAAACAATTAGAAGAACTTACAACACATATAGATTGTACTAGGCGTAATTTATATACCCATTACCGAGAAGAGAGGCAATTGAATATAAGTGAAAGATGGCAAGCATTTGAGAAGATGAATCATGTTAAGGAATTGAAGCAACTTCTCAAACTTATTTTATTGTGTAATAGAATTGATAAGTATTTAATATCATTGTTAGCATCACTCCAAGAGCTTCAAAATAAAAAGTCAAAAAATATACTAGATATAATTTCAAAAATTAGAGATTTAGGGATGAAATATGAGAACCAAAGTATTATTGATACTTCGGATAAACTTGTTTCTTATTTGGGCTTTAAAGATGAAAATAACAATGATTAACACATGTAGTAATTTTATTCCTTAGAGCAGGATATGAAACAGCGATCACTCGAAAGAGGGTTATTCAATTTCTAACATACATCGTTATTGTAAATCTATCTTGAAGGAAATAGTCATAAATTAACTGATTGGTATCCATATTTAGCGTATAATGTGCGGAAAATATGTGGGTTAATTTTTGTAAATATATTGTCATCACTTGTTTAGTATAGAAGATCTATTTTCTATTAATGACTTATAGTCTGTTTTCATTTGATCTGGTAAGAATGAAATCTCAATAAAATCATTCCATAGTGGTAACACTTTTCTAAACTTTTTATATATGTTATCAATAACTTTGTCCTCTACTTTCATCGTTTTTAGTAGATTGTCAAAGTCTGATTTTTTTAGTTTTCTTTTTTTCCCGTTTAGAGTGAGAGCTAGTTCCTCTGTGTCTTCAGGTATAACCAGTTTAGTTGATAAGAGGTCATAAGCAGGCGTTAGTGTGGATTCTTTTATCTTTTTGTAGAGAGAAAAGTTTTTTAGATGCATATCTGCATTACCTGTAAGATAACAGAATAATAAAATCTCAACGTAATTGATTAAGTCCAGGACGGGATTTGCAGAAAACTCTACAATCTTTCTGGCTATCTGTTCATGGGAGCCTTTGTATTTTTGTTCAGTAAGTTTCTCTGTTAACTGACACATATCTTCCATAGGTATTTTTTTGCCTTTTTTGTCTCGATCTATTCGTTTGGTAATATATGCTAGCGAACCATCTTTAAAACGTATGAGTGAATGAGGAACGGTATTTATCTTTGCTAATCTGGCTAAATGCATAGTTAAGTCTTCATTTTCAGGAAGGTTAGCATATTGTTCAGTTTGTGGTTTGAGGATGTAACCTCCCCATAAACCTACAATTGTAAAACGTTTTTCTCCTCCTTTTTCTTTCTTTAAATCAACAGATAGTTTGGGTTGTACACCTGTGATAGTGACTTGCGAGCGTACCACTTCTAAAGCTAGCGATTCAATATCAGCTTTACTATAAGGAAGAAGGGGAGGTGTAGCTGTTCCGAATATTTTTTTTGAACATCGCGAATGAAAGTCTGTTTCGTGTTGTTCTAATGGCTGATAGCAATATAAACATCTTTCCATAATTGCGTATTAAAAGGATTGAACACTAACTGCACCGATGCAATCTTTGCAACAGGCCAATAATAAAGACATACGATCTCTATTGTCGATTTTCCAGTTTTTTTCGACAATATCTAATAACCAACCTTCAGGAATCAATCCATCAAAGAACGGATGCAATATATTACTGATATATGCCTTATCTGTCAAAGGCATTGTTAAACTGATCGGTTCTGCATCTTTACTTGCAAGATATTCAGGGTTATAGATAAATGTATAACCGTTTTCATCTTCTGTAAGAATCCCGGCAAAATTACTATACATATAAATTTTAGCCTGTTTCATGGTTCTATTAAATTATTCCTGTCCATAGGCATGGCACCGAGTTGCATTCCGAACAGTTTTAGTACTTGATTTACTTTATCCATCTTCAAGGTTTCTTTTCCTTGTTCAAGTTCACGCAGAAAGCGGAGACCGACACCAGCTTTCAATGCAAGTTCTTCACGTGATAATCCAAGCGACTTGCGCTTTGATTTTACGTATTCATTTAATGATAAGTTATTCATATTTGATACCTCTTCGGGTACAAATATAATGAATGTTTTTTATTTGATACCCTTTCGGGTATTTATTTTGTGGTTCTGATAAAACAATACCCTAAAGGGTATCGATAATCTTACAGAATAATGATTATTCTACTGATATACGTTAAATAAGAACCTGAATTTATCAGTGTGAAGGTTCGTGGAAAATAGTATTTTAAGATTTTGATTACTTCTAAAGTCTTATTATGCATTGTTTTACACGAATGTTTTGCGCTGATCTTCGTCTATCTACCTGCTTATACCTTTGTCTCGTTCTCCGGAAACAATCATATTAATCATTAAATGTATAAAAGCTATGACATTAAAATTCAGAAAGGTGCAGCGTAAGGTTCTTAGTGGGGATGATAAGGACAAGGTTAAGACCTATGCGATGGCGAGGTCGTCGAGTTACTGTGATATGGCGAAGTTGTGTGAGTTGATCTCCAGTCGTTCGGCGATGTCGAGTGCGGATGTGAAGGCGATACTGGATTCGCTGAACTGGGCGATGAGTCTGGAGCTTCGTTCGGGAAGTATCGTTCAGGTGGGTGAGTTCGGCAATTTTCGTCTTTCGATCCGTTCGGGAGGGGCTGAAACGAAGGAGGCGTTCAATGCTTCGATGATAAAGAAGGCGCGTGTGATCTTCTCGCCGGGAACGAGTCTGCGCTGGATGAGCGAGATCGTGAAGTTTGAGGAGGATGAAGCTACGAAGCCTAAGAAAAAAGAGGAAGGTTCGGGGTCGGGAGACAGACCGGAAATCGAGTAATTCAGTTCTAGTATTAATCATTAAACGTATAAAGCTATGACATTAAAATTCAGAAAGGTACAGCGTAAGGTTCTTAGTGGGGGTGATAAGGACAAGGTGAAGACTTATGCGATGGCGAGGTCGTCGAGTTACTGCGATATGGCGAAGTTGTGTGAGTTGATCTCCAGCCGTTCGGCGATGTCGAGTGCGGATGTGAAGGCGATATTGGATTCGCTGAACTGGGCGATGAGTCTGGAACTTCGTTCGGGGAGTATTGTGCAGGTAGGCGAGTTCGGTAGTTTCCGTCTTTCGATCCGTTCGGGAGGGGCTGAAACGAAGGAGGCGTTCAATGCTTCGATGATAAAGAAGGCACGTGTGATCTTCTCGCCGGGAACGAGTCTGCGCTGGATGAGTGAGATCGTGAAGTTCGAGGAGGACGAAGATACGAAACCTAAGAAAAAGAAGGGAGATTCGGGTGAGGATGACAGACCGGTGATTGAATAGAGTCGGTGGTCGGCTGGTGGCAGTTGGGATGTAAGAAGAAAGGGGGATGTATGAGAAAGAGGCTGACTGTTCAATTGGTGATGGCAATCCTGCTCGTGATGAGCGGGATTGTACTTCTCTTCTCCGGTTTCTGGATTGCTCCGAAAGGGGAGATTCATAATAGTGTGCTGGTGGCTTTCGGGGAGACTTGCACATTTGCCGGGGCTTTGTTTGGGGTGGATTATTCGTATAAAATAAAATCGGTACAAAATGGGAGAGAGGATAAGTAGGGATTTTACCTGGGAGGAAATGACGTATAGTAGGGTGGCGGTGGAGAATGGGTTGTTGAATGAGCCACCGTTTGAGGTGAGATTGATCATGATGGAGTTGGTGAAACGGTTGTTACAGCCGTTGCGGGTTGCTTATGGGAAACCGATCGCGATTACAAGCGGTTATCGGAGTCCGGAGGTGAACAGGTTGGTGGGTGGTGTACCTTCGAGCCAACATGTGAAGGGAGAGGCGGCGGATTGTTATGTGCCTGATCCGAAGGTGTTACTGGATGTATTGCTTTTCAGCAAATTGCCTTTTGATCAGGCGATTCTTTATAAGCAGAAGAAATTCCTGCATTTGTCGCTTCGGGTAAATGGAGAGAATCGTTATCAGGTGATCATTAATAAATGAAGGAAGCGATAGGTGTGGATATGCGAGGGAGGAATTTGTTTGTTTCTGTGGTTTTGTTGGTTGTTTTGCTGCCTGGTTGTAGTGCCGGGTGGCGTAGAGTGCAGCATCGAGAGATAAAGGGGGAATTGCATAGCCTTCATAATGATAGTATGTTGTTGCGAAAGCTGTATCAGGCTTCCCGTAATAAGGTGATCGGTATAGAGCATGTCGTGTTCGATAGCTGTCGGTCGGATGGGGTACAGTCTGTTACCCGCGTTGCTATTAAGGAGCAGGGGAAGGTAGAGGCTGAATCGGTTGTTAGTTCCGGTTCGGCAGATGAGAGACGTTCGGTTGATACGGAATCTTTTCAGGGAAATAGTGTGGCGAAGTTTTCTTTTTCAAACTGGGTGGTAGGAGTGATGTTGTTGGTTTGTTCATTATGTATATGTATAATATTTAGAAAGCAGAAGTAAACTGCAAAATTCTAATGGTTCTCTAATACCCTTCTAATAGTTCTCTAACGGCTTGTCTGGGCGGGTGTCTCTACTTTTGTGCTGTCAAAAAGAGAGACATAAAACGAATACCAAACCGGAGACCTCCTGCTTTGGGAGCAGGGGGCTTCACAAAAGAGAGTTATCATGTGGATCAGAAGAAAGAAAAGAAAGAACAACAACGCAATCTCTTTCAACAGCGAACGGGTGTTCCTGGCTGCTACCCAACCACTGAAATCTGTGTTCAGTTATTTCGACACTTCACGTCTGGGACTGACGGAAGGAGAAGTTACAGACCGTTTACGTTTTCATGGGCCTAACGAAATCGTACGCGAAAAACGCGACCGTTGGCTGATCATGTTTATTAAAACTTTTATCAATCCTTTTATCGGTATATTGATGGCATTGGCAGTTGTCTCGCTGGTGATAGATGTTCTGATGGCTGCGCCGGAAGACAGGGAATGGGTGACCGTTATTGTTATTACGGCGATGGTGATGCTGAGTGCGGTGCTTCGTTTCGTGCAGGAATGGAAATCGGGCAGGGCTTCGGATGCCTTGAAACGGATGGTGAAGAATACGGCTACCGTCTACCGCCTGGGTGCAAAAGACGGACAGGAAGTGAATATCGCTGAACTTGTGCCAGGGGATATCGTTTACCTGGCTGCCGGTGATATGGTGCCTGCCGATATCCGTATTGTGGAATCTAAGGATTTGTTTGTCAGTCAGTCATCGTTGACGGGCGAGTCGGATGCCATAGAGAAAAGGGCGGAACTGGGGAACAGGACGCACCGGACAGGCAGTGTGGTCGAGCTGGATGATATCTGTTTCATGGGGTCGAATGTGGTGAGCGGATCGGCAATAGGCGTGGTGTTTGCTACCGGGCGTTCTACCTATCTGGGGACGATTGCCAAAAGCCTGACGGGGGTGCGGGCGCAGACGAGTTTTGACCGGGGAATCAATAAGGTGAGTTTGTTACTGATACGGTTTATGCTGGTGATGGTTCCGTTTGTGTTCCTGATCAACGGGTTGAGCAAAGGGGATTGGTTTGATGCCTTTTTGTTTGCTGTGTCGGTTGCCGTTGGTCTTACGCCGGAGATGTTGCCGATGATCGTTACCTCCAATCTGGCAAAAGGGGCTGTCAGCATGTCGCGCCGCAAGACGATCGTGAAGAATCTGAATGCGATACAGAGTTTCGGGGCGATGAATATTCTTTGTACAGATAAGACGGGGACGTTGACGCGCGATAAGATCGTGTTGGAGAAATATCTCAATGTACATGGGGACGACGATCTACGTGTGTTGCGACATGCCTATTTCAACAGTTATTTCCAGACCGGGCTGAAGAACCTGATGGACAAGGCGATCCTTTCGCATGCGAAGGAACTGGATTTTGAGCATCTGGGTGATAAATACAGGAAAGTGGACGAGATTCCGTTTGACTTTACCCGCCGCCGCATGTCGGTGATCGTGGAAGATAACGACGGTAAACGGCAGATTATCACGAAAGGAGCAATCGAGGAGATGATGCAGATCTGTTCGTATGTGGAATATAACGGTGAAGTATGCCCGATGACGGACGAACTGAAGCAGATTGCTTTGGCAATAAGCGGGCGGATGAACCGTGACGGTATGCGTGTGCTGGCAGTTGCCCAGAAGAGTTGGATAGAAAAGGAGCTGGATTTCTCGGTGGAGGATGAAATGGATATGGTGCTGATCGGTTATCTGGCTTTCCTCGATCCTCCTAAATCGTCGGCTGCCGGAGCGATCCGACAGTTGCATGAGCATGGTGTAGAGGTGAAGGTGTTATCTGGTGATAATGAAGCTGTGGTGAAAGCGGTCTGCCGCCAGGTCGGTGTAGATATTACGCATACGTTGCAGGGACCGGAGATCGAGAAGATGACGGATGAGGAACTGGTAAAGGAGCTGCAACATACGACGGTTTATTCGAAACTGACTCCGATGCAGAAAACGCGTATTATCACGTTACTGCAACAGGATGGGAATACAGTCGGTTTCCTGGGGGATGGGATCAACGATGCGTCGGCCTTGCGTCAGTCGGATATCGGGATTTCGGTGGATACGGCGGTCGATATTGCTAAAGAGAGTGCCGATATCATTCTGCTGGAAAAGGATTTGATGGTGCTGGAGCAGGGTGTTCTCGAAGGGCGTAAGATATTTGGTAATATTATGAAGTATATCAAGATGACAGCGAGTTCAAATTTCGGTAATATGTTCAGTGTGTTGGCGGCAAGTGCTTTCTTGCCTTTCCTGCCGATGCTTCCGATTCATTTGCTGGTACAGAACCTGTTGTATGATGTTTCGCAGACGACAATACCGTTTGACAAGGTCGACCGTGAATACCTATTGAAGCCGCGTAAATGGGATGCTTCTGACCTGAGCCGTTTCATGATTTGTATCGGGCCGATCAGTTCGATATTCGATATTACGACTTATCTGTTGATGTGGTATGTGTTCGGGTGTACTTCGCCGGAACATCAGGCTTTGTTCCAGAGCGGTTGGTTCGTGGAAGGGTTGCTTTCGCAGACATTGATCGTGCATATGATCCGTACACGAAAGATTCCGTTTATACAGAGCCGGGCTTCATGGCCGGTATTACTCACCACTTTTGCGATCATGGCGATCGGTATCCTCCTGCCGTTTACAGGGATAGGTGCATCTATCGGGCTTGTACCGCTGCCGCTGAGTTATTTCCCCTGGCTGCTTGCGACTTTACTTGGATATTGTATGTTGACTCAAATCGTAAAACAATGGTACGTAAAACGGTTTACACGCTGGTTGTAATAGTGTTGCAGATGGGCGAGGAGAGAGTGGTTTTTGCCCGGGAAAAGCCGGAAGTATCCGTTCAGTACACAACCGAACTACAGTCGGATTTCGGCAGGCGGTTGAATTGGGTGAATCTTCTTTCTCTTCGTGCTACAGTACCGATGGAATGGCTGGGGCTATGGGGTAACGGGAAGTTGGAGGTTCAGGCGATTTCTGTCTACAAGACTTCCCGTGAACGGATTGCCGGGGACAGGCAGGTCTTTTCGAATATAGAAGAGGATAATCTGCCTTTTAGCCCTTTTATTCTGGGGTATTCCCAGCAGATAGGGAAGGTGCTTCTGTTCGGGGGATTAAGGAATGTGAACGAGGATTATTTTACGACTCCATATGCTTCCTTGTTCACGAATAGTTCTTTTGGAATTTATCCGACGTTATCGGCTAATTATGTGTTGGCGAACTATCCTTTGTCTGCTGTCTGTCTGCATCTGGAATATCGGATAAATGAGAAAATCGGGATAAAAAACAGTCTGTATAACGGGAAGGCTTATCTTCCTTTTAAGCGGGGAAGTTCGGTTTTTACCGTTGCGCCACGCCGGGATGGGTTGCTTGATTTGGCAGAAATAAGTTATACTACAAACAACAGTTATCATGGTACTTATAATTTGGGTGTTGTTGTACATGGCAGCAATCGTCTCGGTGATGCGTCTGACTGTCGTCTGCCGTCGGAACAGGCGCAGACGGAAACGTCGTCGGCAAAACATTGGCGGGTGAATTATGCCTGCTGGCTTTCTGCGGAACAAGAGTGTTGGCGTTCGGGACGTTATTCGGCGGGGGTGTTGGGACAGTATTCTTTTGCTCCGTCTGACCGTAATGACTGCCGGCGGTATGTGGCTGCCGGTGGTGTTTTCAGAGGGATACTTTCTGCTTCACGGGAGGATGCTTTGGGAGTAATCTTTTCTCAGGCTTCTTTCTCCGATGTCCGGGAGAGGGCTTTGGAAATAACATGGAATTATACAGTGTCGGATCATTTTACTGTGCAACCTGCATTCCATTTTATACGGACTGGAAATGAGAGGTGTAATATTGCGATGTTGAGGGTGGTGGTGAGTTATTAGCTTCTTTACCGGATGCAGACGAACGCGGAGTAATCCTGCGTCGTCTGCGTCTGGTCCCTTTATTGGGATACCTCTTTTTTAGTTATGGATAGAATGCTTTTACTTTTTCAGTAAAATAGTTTCAATCTTTTCTTTTAATTGATCTTTAGGCAATGCTCCTTGAAGCATCTGGGGTTTCCCTGTCATGGGGATGTACAGCAATGCCGGGATACCTTGTATTCCGAAAACCTGTGCCAGTTCAGTTTCCTTGTCGACATCTACTTTGTATATATCGATCTTTCCGGCATATTCTTTGGCTAGTTGTTCCAGAGAAGGAGCGATCATTTTACAGGGGCCACACCAGTCTGCATAAAAGTCGATGATGGCGGGTTTGTCGCCTAGATATTTCCATTCGTTGGGGCTGGCTTCGTAATTGTATATCTTTTTCAGAAAATCAGCCTTTGTGATATGGACAGGTGTATTGGCTGTTGTTTCCTGGCTGCTTTCTGTTTCACCGGCAGCGTTTTTGGCTTGTCCTTTGCAGGAGGATAAAGTCATGAAACCTACGACCAATACTAATAATGTGAAGATTTTTTTACTGTTCATTTGGATTTGAATTGATGTTAATAATTAATTTTTCAGTTTCTGTTTCCAGGTAATGCCGCTGATATCTGTCAATGTCAACTCGTAGTCACCTTTGGGCAGATTGGCGAGTGTTTCATCTTTTATTGTCAGCTCCGCTTTGCTTCCCAAAGGGATGACAAGGCTATGCTTACCAGGAGCCACTTTCGCTATATACATATTCCGGATATCTGTTTCCGGAAATTCAGATAATTCCTCTCCGTTTCTGTCGAGGATGATATTGCCATTTGCATCTTTCAAAGTAACGCCGATCAGGAAGGAACCGTATACATCCACACCTTCTACACGATAGACGGTGAATGACAACTTTTCTTTGCCCAGATTGGCATCGTTTATTTCTATCTTCGGCTTGACCGACTTATTATGTAGCTTTCCCCATACTCCATTATGGAATACCTGATTGGTCAGGAGGGAGAGAAACAATATGGCTGTTGCACCGGCTACCGAAAGTCTTCCCGATGACTTCTCATCGAGTGGAAGCGGGCCGGATGTCAACCAGGTTGTCCAGGCATACTTATTTAGTAGTGGAATCCGGGGAATGACTATGTTGTCCAGAGAATATTTGCCTCCGCCGGACAGGAATAGGGTAAAGCCTGCTGCGACACCTAATATCCCGATTTGCCATTCATCCACGCAAGTGGTTCCCAGCCATCCCGAACCTAATAATATACCGGTTGCAAGGCTCGACACTCCGATACTCATCAACCGTGTAAAGAAGCCGAGCATAAAAAACAGACCTACAATTCCTTCAATGATCGTGAAAACGACCATCGCCCACCAAAGTTGATCCGGATTTGAAACGAGATATTCTATCACCGGTTTTATTCCGAATGCGTTAGGGAGGAAATGGTTGAATTTCTCTCCTATATAACCTGCCGTATCCGGGATAAGTTTATTCTCAAGTACTAATCTTCTCCAAAAAGCAGAAAAATAAGTCCAGCCGACTACAAGGCGTAGTGCCAGTGTAAACATACCGAACAGTGAATATGCCTGTTTCTTGTATAGTGCTTCCATATCATTGATCTTTATCGGTTGATATTTTATTTTCTTTCTGAAAAGAGCTGAGCAATAAACCTCCTATAATTGCTCCCCAAACTGAACTGTTGATAGGAGAAGATGTGATAGGGCAGGTTCCTGTTGTGCAACCAATAAAATTCCAGTATAGAAATCCCCCTGCGGCGCCGAGTGCTATCCCTAGCAGTGTAAGCCAATGTCTCTTGAAAAATAACTTTGCCATGCGTTTACTTATTTGTTTTCTACTGATAAATATTTCTACTTGCAATGATACTGCAAACTTATATTCTATTTTTTAATAAAACAATTTTCTAGTAGAAAATATTCTGAGTGCTAACATTGTTTCACAGATATGATTTTATAAGGGCTGTATGGATGTGTCAAAAATATGAAGTTTTTGATTGGTTTGGTATTTTTAATAAAAACGATTCGTTATTTATTACGGATAGAGTTGTTTGTGCGGAATTAATTATCTTTGTGGTCAAAGAAAGGTAATCAATGACTCAGAAATATCCGTCCGTTTTATTGGAGAATGCTGTGAACGAGCTGGCTTCGCTACCGGGAGTAGGAAGAAAAACGGCTCTCCGGTTGGCTTTGTATATGCTTCGCCGGGATGAAGGTTATACGGAAAACTTTGCTTCGGCTTTGCTGGCTTTGCGGAAAGAAGTGAAATATTGTAAGGTGTGCCACAATATTTGTGATGACGACATGTGTTCGATTTGTGCCGATCCGCAGCGCGACCATTCTACCGTTTGCGTAGTCGAGAATATTAAGGAGGTGATGGCTATCGAGAATACCGGGCAGTTCCGTGGCGTTTACCATGTGCTCGGAGGAATTATTTCCCCGATGGACGGCATAGGGCCTGGCGACCTGCAGATAGATAGTCTGGTGCAGCGGGTGGCGAATGACGAAGTGAGGGAGATCGTGCTGGCACTTAGTACAACGATGGAGGGCGATACGACGAACTTTTTCATATATCGCAAGTTATCTCCTTATGAAGTGAAAATTACGGTGATTGCCCGTGGGGTGTCTATTGGTGACGAGATTGAATATGCCGACGAAATAACCCTCGGTCGTTCCATCGTGAACCGGACTAGCTTTAATGATTCGATAAAAATTTAATCAGACTCTTTATGTACGAAACCAAGATATCCATTATTATTGTAAACTACAATGTAAAGTATTTTCTGGAGCAGTGTCTGCTTTCGGTTCGTGCTGCAATAGCCGGACTGGATGCGGAGGTTTTTGTGGTTGACAATAACTCGACTGACGGCTCCATCGATTATTTGCGTCCTAAATTTCCGGAAGTCCTGTTTATAGAGAATAAAGATAATCCGGGATTTGCAAAAGCGAATAACCAGGCTATCCGCCAGTGTAAAGGAGAATATGTTTTGTTGCTGAATCCTGATACGGTGATAGGAGAGGAGAGCTTGCGGACCCTTTGTTTCTTTATGGATGAGAATCCGAACTCCGGTGGTATCGGTGTGAAGATGTTGGATGGGCATGGCGTTTTCCTTCCGGAAAGTAAACGAAGTTTTCCTTCTCCCTGGGTTTCGTTCTGCAAGATATTCGGTTTGTCGAAATTGTTTCCTAAATCGCGTATATTCTCCAGGTATAGCCTGGCTTATCTCGATAAGGAGAAACAGCATAAAGTCGATGTATTGGCTGGTGCTTTCATGTTACTCCGTCATGAGGCCTTGGATAAGGTCGGCTTGCTGGATGAAGCGTTTTTTATGTATGGTGAAGATATTGACCTATCATACCGTCTGGTATTGGGTGGATATAAGAATTACTATATTCCCGAACGTATCCTTCATTATAAGGGAGAAAGTACCAAGCATGGCGACATGAAATATGTGAAGGCATTTTACGGGGCTATGCTGATCTTTTTCAAAAAGTATTATCCGCAGTCCGGCTGGCTGATGGGATTTTTTATCAAGATGGCTATCCTGTTGCGTGCATCTCTGGCTGCTTTGTCACGGATGTTGGGAGTTCGGACAAAGCCGAATAACAAACACCGCCGTCTGCTGGTGATTTGCCGGGAAGAGCATTTCGAAGCAATGAAAGCGGCTTGTGCCAAGCGTATGCCTGAACTGGAGCATATCAATCTATGGAACTTGAGTGAAGAGCGTGTGATGGATGCCATTTGCCGTCGTAATCAGATGAAAGAGTTCACAGACTATGCCTTTTGTTATCCGGATGCTCGCTTTGAACAAATGCTTTTGTTTATGGATAAGCTGGTAGATAAAAAAGTAACCTATCATATTTATAGTACAGAGAGCGGACAATTAATATCACCGGGGAAGTAATATGGCACTACTGGAAAATGAAATGATCCGGCTTCGTGCACTGGAGCCGGAGGATCTGGAACTTTTATATCGTTGGGAGAATAATTCAGACCTGTGGGAGTTGGGTAACACTATGTCCCCATATTCCCGTTATATATTGAAAGAGTATATCCGGGAGTCACACCGGGATATTTTCGATACCAGGCAATTGCGTCTGATGATCGAGTTGCGTTCGACAGGAGCAGCTATCGGCACGGTCGACTTGTATGACTTCGAGCCCCATCACCGGCGTGCAGGCATCGGTATTCTGGTCGATCCGCTTTATCAGGGGAACGGATTTGCTACGGAAGCGATGCATGTATTGATGGAATATGCTTTTATGTTTCTGAAATTGCACCAGTTATTTGTTCATATCCCGATAGAGAATGAAGCCAGTAAGGCCTTATTTACCCGTTGCGGGTTTGTTCTTTCCGGAATAATGAAAGATTGGGTCCTGACGGAAAAAAGATATTCCGACGTTTTGGTAATGCAAAAGGTACGGACTGAAAGATAATTAGTTAAGATACGGATCCTTGGGATATTTTGTCCATGCTTCATAATTGCTGCCAAGCTCTCCCAATGAATCTTTCCAAAAATCCTCTCCGTCGGCCAGCAACACATTTTCTTTCGATGCGTGGCTTACTACCCATGAGTTATGGTTGATCTCATTACCCAACTGACCTTCTGTCCAGCCTGAATAACCGAGGAAAAATTTTACTTTCCCGTCAATAGAATGACCATTCTGGATATAACGTTTTAACGCTTCGAAATCACCGTCAAAATAGAGATGGTCTTTTATCTTCAGGGAATCGGGGATAATCAGATCACCCAGTGAGTGAATGAAGAACAGGCGATTGGCACTTACAGGGCCTCCCAGGTAAATCGGTATCTCCGGGAACTTCTCCAGTTCCGGAAAAAATGTATTGACTACCAGATCCGTTTTCTTGTTTAAGACTAATCCCATTGATCCGTTATCTGTGTGTTCTACGAGCAGAACGACGGAGCGTTGGAAATAGGCATCTTGCAGAAAAGGTTCTGATATGAGTATGCTACCTTGTGCAGGCAGGAGATTATTATGCGTTATTTTGAAGATATTTTTGTATGATGCCATGATAAGATCGCTTAACTGTTAATACACAGCGACAATATATGGCTTTTGATGTTAAGAAGCAAACGAAAAACCCGGCATTTGGGTTAATAAGTGTAAAATAAATGCCGGGTTTGTGTTAATTATAGGGTATGATTTTCTTTGAATAGCTTTAAACGCTCTTCCAGAAGGTCATATTGGTGCGGTTTGATGAACGAAGTGCAGGCGCGCAGACCTTCCTGGTTACTGCCGGTTGTGCTTAAAGAAATGGCGCTTACTCCGTAATAGATTAATTCTTCCATCAACTCTCCGCCGGTCATTCCGGGATAAGCGATCGTGAAATAGAAGCCGTCGGCAATCGGTTCGTCCAGGTCATGATCGTAAACGATCGTGAAGCCGTAGTCTGTAAAAATCTTTTTCAGTCTTTCGGCGCGGCGTCCGTATTCCTTTACTTCCGAGATAAAATCGAACTGGCCGTCGGAGGCTGCTTTGAACATGGCAGCCAATGCTACCTGCGCTGAATGGCTGGTTCCTGATGACAGAGCGTACAGTACACGGTGGATGTAAACAGTACCGAAAGTACCGCCGCCATAACGCTTCGTCAGTCCCGGATAAGCACGGTGGTAAAGTTTGTTGGAGATAGCAGTTACACCGATACGTTGTCCGGCATAGCTGAATGCTTTCGAACCGGAGATCTGTAAGATGTAATTATCCGTATAATGTGCAACGCTTGCCTGATAAGGAGCTTCGAAAGGTTTGCCGAGTTCTTTGCGAAAATCCATAGCGAAGTAGGCGAGGTCTTCGATCACGATCGTATCATATTTGTTTGCCATCTCTCCGATGATCTTCAGTTCTTCGTCTGTCAGGCAGAACCAGGCAGGATTGTTCGGATTCGAATAGATCATGGCTGCGATATTGCCTTTTGAAAGGTGTTCTTCCAGGATGGCACGCAGTTTCTCTCCGCGATATTCATAGACGTCGAATGATTCGTATTTATATCCCATCACGACGATCTGTTGTTTTTGAACCGGAAATCCGGGATCGATGAAGAGGATAGTATCTTTTCCTTCCGTGCATTGTCCGCTGGTAAGGAAAGAGGCAAATGTCCCTTGCATGGAACCGGTTACCGGAACACAGCATTCCGGTGCTATATCTATATTGATAAAAGCCTTGATGAATCTGGATGCTTCTGCTTTTACTTCCGGCGTACCGTTGATATTCGGATAGATGGAGGCGATGCCGCTCTTTAGTGCATTTATTTCCGCATCAACACCGACTTGCGCCGCTTTCAGTCCGGGAACTCCCATTTCCATATGTATGAACTCGGTTTTTGTTTCCTGTTCCAATTGTGTGGATATGGCAACAACTTCACGGATTGTAGCTTTCCCGAAATCCGGTAATCTGTAGCCATCTATTATTCGTCTGGCAGTCTGATAATCTACTGGAGTATTCTTCATGTCTGTTATAGTTTATATGGGGGACAAAAGTAAAAAAATAATCGATCCGATGTGAAATATTTGTATGAAACTGTTGTGTAATTAAAAATATTATCTACCTTTGCACCGCAATCGAGAGAGATGCGATATGAAAACATTGGTTCGGTAGTTCAGTTGGTTAGAATACATGCCTGTCACGCATGGGGTCGCGGGTTCGAGTCCCGTCCGGACCGCTTTCGAAAGAAGCGAAATAAAGTAAAGCTCTGTAATTCAATGATTACAGAGCTTTTTCTTTTTCCTCGCTTAGGCAAAAAATGGCAGTTTAAGGTAGTCTTCACGTGGCTTATTCGTGGGACTTTTTGAAAGCCGTTTTTGCTCCCACGAATTGACGTATTTGGCTTTGATTATCAGTGTTTTTCGTAGTTGGTTTTTGAACCTAATAAACTAATTTTGCAACACTTAAAAATTAAAGGATTATGGGAGCAGCGAAAAGAAGCACGTTAAGCGTACTATTCATTATCAAGAAAGCCAAACTTCTCAAAAACGGTGAAGCTCCTGTTTGTATGCGCATCACCGTAAACAAGCGAGTAGCCGAAGTTATGATTAAACGGAGTATTCCCGTAGATTTATGGAATCAGAAAAAGGAATGTTCCAAAGGAAAAGACCGTATAGCCACAGAACTAAACCACTATATCAGTACAGTTCGAGCCAAAGTATTACAGATACATCGTGAATTGGAGATAGACAATAAACTGATAACAGCGGATATAATAAAGGATTGTTTCTACGGACGTGATAAAGTACAGCGTAGTTTATTGGAAGTCTATGCAGAGCATAACGAGAAATGCCGGGCTTTGATAGGTAAGGAATATACAGAGTCTACCGTTGCCAAGTTTGATACTTCAATTAATCGTCTGAAAGAATATATTCGTAGCTGCTACCATCGTGATGATGTAATGCTGTCGGAAATGGACGGGCAGTTTATTCGTGATTTTGACTTTTGGCTAAAAACAGATAAGCATTGCCAAAACAATTCAGCCTTGAAGCATTTGAAAACTTTAAAGAAAGTCGTTCGTATTGCTTTGGCTAATGACTGGATAAAGAAAGACCCTTTTTATGGTATTCACTTCAAGCAGGAAGAAGTAGATGTAGAATTTCTATCCCGTGAGGAATTGGATATTCTGTTGAATAAAGAGTTTTCTATCAAACGATTGGAACAGGTAAGAGATACTTTTATTTTCTGCTGTTTTACCGCGCTCGCTTTCGCAGATGTTCAGCAGTTGAGCCGCTAACACTTGGTAAGAGACAATAACGGTGCATTGTGGATACGCAAGGCACGACAAAAAACTAATCAGATGTGCAATATACCTGTATTGTCTATTCCGCAAAGAATACTTAGAAAGTACGAAGATAATATAGAGTGTATAGAGAAAGGTGTACTTCTGCCTGCTATAAGTAACCAGCGCATGAACGCCTATCTGAAAGAAATTGCTGATTTGTGCGGTATAACCAAACGGCTGACGACACATGTCGCCCGTCATACGGCGGCTACAATCGTATTTTTAGGCAATGAGGTATCAATGGAGAATGTTTAGGACACTCCAATATAAGAATGACGCAATACTATGCTAAAGTATTTGATAGCTCCATTATGCGTGATATGGTTAATGTAGAAAAGAGCTTTAATAGAAAACGGTGACGCTTACTCTTTATCAATAAATCTCTAACAAGTGTTTGATTATATATATAATAACTATATCTTTGATAAGTATCAAATAATCGTATTTGTGATAATATTATGTAAGTACCCATTTTTATGAATATGACAACAAAGAATATAAGGACTTGGAAAAATAAAGAAGGAAATCTTTGTTTTAGCTATAATACGAGACAACCAATGGAGAAGCCATTAATAATTGCAGTTATTGGTATATGTATTGGAACTGTAATATTTGCCGAATATCTATACTTTAATACTGCCTATAGTTTATTTCCTCTATTATTTCTATTTATGTTTATTTTTATGTATTGGTGTGTTTATCCATGCAAAGACAATGAAGCAGTAGAAGAAATGATGATGGATAAAAATGTAGATTTACGTCTGCACAATGAATTGAAAACGTTTAATAAAAACACCTATGAAGTGAGGCGTAGATTTCACCAAGATTCAAAAGGTACATACGGTATTATAACCGGCACTTATATGTTAGTGTTATTATCAGATGGCGAAATTTTAGAGTATGAATTAAAATATCATAAACCTACAAAAATTGAATATGCATATCATGAGTTTATAAAAAGACCTACAAAATGTACTAATCCAGAACATAAAAAGGTTATTGAAATAAGGAGTTTTACCAAATGGTGGATGCAGATTGCGATACCCGAAAAAGCAAAACTTTCATTAATAATATTCGCATTCGTTAGCATAGGGATTGCTTTAACTTCTTTATACTTATGGCTAATGATAAAATTTGAATGGAAAGCTATAGTATTTTTTATTGTATATATTGTTATATTTATGATTTTGCAATCGTTAATTAGTAAGAGTAAAAATAGGATAGTAAAAATATTAGATTTTATAATTTCGTTACCAATAATAATCACTAAAATATTGCTTAATTTAATGTTTCCAACAATGATAGTTTTAATGAGTTATATGTGTTTGGGAGCATATGCATTTGGAATACCTATAATAATTGTGATAGCCTTGTACTTTTTGCTTAATTTGAATATCTCATGGGAAACTATGTTTTTTATTACACTTGCAGTTGGTTCTATTATAAGTGTTCATGGGTCAAAATTTATTCATTGGATGATAAAAGAACAATCTCCATTGAAAAATTGGGAAAACCATAAATATGAAGCCGTTAAGACTGAATTAGCTCTATATGTTATCAATAAGAACAATGTAAATTTTCTTATTTATTTAGCTTACTTCTTATACCTCTCTCTATCAGGATTTATGCAGATACAATATAATGAGCCATTGATAACAACTAATATCGATAGTGCAATATTAAAAGCTTTTCTTGTTTTCATAGCTTTCTCAAATATGGTTAATAAGTCAAAGGATGTTGAGATAAAAGTGAAACCATTATTAAGTAAGATGATAAGATTGATAACTACACATGACGAAAACTAAACCGTACTACTAAATAGGTGTATTGAAATATATTTAGTTTTTTCAAAATCAGACTAAAAACATTAACAAAGAAAAGCTCCGCATCCAGTCCGTTCAAGTCCAAGCCCTACGGGTTAAGCTAAAAATCTCCACACCTGCGCTACGCTTCGGGTCGTATTTTTAGCTTAAGACTTGCACATACTGGCTGCTGCATTGATAGAGTTAATGTTATTAATCCGTTTCGGAAAAAATGTGTTTTTGAATTGAGTTGAATAAACCCAACCTTTGTGCCAAATTAACAGCTTCGATAGAATTGTTCGCTTTTAACTTTTGTAAGATGTTCTGCCTGTGAGTATTAATTGTATTGATGCTGACATTTAAAGAGTTTGCAATCTCTTTGCTTAATAAACCTTGTTTCATTAATTGCAAGACGCTCAATTCTCTATTTGTCAATGGTTCTTCTAAGGTATCTGATAAATCAATAAATATCTGCTCTCTTGTTTCAAAATTATAGAGGTGGCTTTTGGTTATTTCTGATTCATGGCTTGCATCAACATCGATAACTGATAACATAAGCCAAATATCACCTGACTTATCTAATTCTATTACTTGCTCCTGTTCAATAATACGGATATATTCACCACGTACATTTTTTACTCGCATCTCATGTACCATCTTATGCTTCATTTTTTCTTCAGCGGAAAGACTACTTAATAAGGAGTAGATTTTCTTTCTAACAAGCAAGCCATAATGTATATCACCTGGATGAATAATCTTTAAGACAGGTTCATGGCCATAGATAAATAACCTTTTAGAGTCAATCCCATATGATTGAGGGATATTGTCTGATACAAAAATGAATTTCTTAGCATAACAGTCAAAGACCAACACTATACTATGTGCGAATTCTGATAGTTTAAGCCAATCAGCTTTTTTCCGTTCTATAACAGAGTAATCCAACTCGTCAATAAAAGCATCTGATGTAGGCAGAATCTACTACTTTTTCTACTTTATCTATTGATTGACTTTTCATATCTCAAATTTTCAGATTGTTACATCTTGTCTCATTATAAATGACTATTGTAACAGTTAAGGCTTACCTGTAACTTTGCACAAAGTTAATAGATTAAGGCAATTACTGAAAACGGATACTAAGTTTTTTTGCTATCCATGTCAGCCCATCGGAAAGTGAACTTCGGATAATGGGGAACACCGAACAGGAGAAAGCCAAAGCCATGAAGCGGTATATTGGGGAAGTATTCATCCCCGAATACGCCAAGAATTTCAACAAAGAACCATCCGCTTCGGATATAGAGTTTTACGGTAAGATTCATTTTGACCGCATCTGTTCTAATAACGAACTGAATATGCACTGTCATTTGATAGTGATCCGGAAAGACCAAACTAATAAAAAGAAGCTGTCACCGCTTACTAATCACAAAAACACCAAAAACGGAGTAATAATAGGTGGCTTTGACCGTGTGAACCTATTTCAACAAGTGGAACAGGGCTTTAAGCTATTCAGCTATAACCGCCAATTATCTGAATCCTTTGAGTATGCCAATACTATGAAGAACGGTAACATGGACGATAAACTGAAAATGCAGGAGCAGGAGTTGAAAGAGCCAAAACAATATTTTACTGGCGAAAATAAAAAAGAGATATTCCAATCCGGTGAAAAAGAAAACATGATTTCTTGCAATCTTGATAGTAAATAAAATAATTAAGAGTCTTTTAATCAGGTAAATAATAAGGCTGGAGATTCTTTACTGTCTATCTTCTCATTGGGAGATGGCAATAATTACGATGCAATATCAACAGAACATTTACAGGTATAGTAACACAAGAAAAAAAGTAATAAGATGATGATTAAAAGTGAAGATAAAAAAAGAACTTTTTCTCTTTAATCGAGATCAGAGAAAGTATATTAGCTATAATACCGATTGTTTACAGAAAATTTTCTATCTTTGAGAATGCTAGTTGCTGATATTTATATAGTCATGCTTTGAGTATTTTTCTATATAATGTTCATTTCCGTATAACATGCACAGTAAACTTGTAAAAAAATAATTTAAATTCAACTAATATGAATGATTTCCTTATTAATCACTGGTGGAAAATTCTAACTATTTGCACATCTGCTATTCCTACAATTATATTATTTTCTATAAAAGGGAAAATTTCTCATTGGTTTAATAAAGACTTAGAATCTCATCGTGCAGAACTAGATAGGAAAAGCAGACAAATCCAATCAAGCCTTGATACTCAATTAGAAACTATGAGAATCGAGTTCGGACTGATCCAATCAGAAAGGCTACAAATACTTAAAGAAGCATGTGGTAGGCTAACAGAAATATTAAATCAAATAAATATTATAGCCTCTTATTACGAATATGACTGTAAAGAAAATGTAGATTATGGCAAAAAATGTCCTTCTGATGGAAATGAATGTAGCAATGATTGTATTATAAACTATTGGGAAAAAATTGTCTCATTCGACAAATATACTCGACAAACTAATGACTTCTTAGAAAGCAATCAGATGTTTTTTCCTATGGAAGTTACGATAAAACACATGGAAATCATTGCACTAGTATATAATTTGAGAAAAGAAGCCTATGATATAAATCATAACCTTGATAATACTTCTAAGGAAAAGGCATTGGATTCTTTTCGGCTTTTTTATCAATTTAACAAAAGTGAAATAATCAAATTGAGAGATAATCTAATAAATGAATATAGACTTTTAATAGGGGTATCTCCGCTAAAATCTTATTCAGTAAATGACTATAGATTATTACAAGCCTATGAGAGTAGTAAAAAGAATAAAATATCCAATGAATAAATCCAAATTATATATAATCTATAATCATGAATGAATTTTTTATTAAGCATAATGGAAATATCATAATGAGTTATGATAGAATAAAAATAAGTAATAGAAAAGTAGTATTCAGGGAACGCTAAATCGTAAATGCTTAATTTGATGAACTTTTTTGTTCTTAGAGGCTGTAATTTAAACTGTGTCAGCAAAGCAAACAAATAAAGTATTAACTTTGCTAACAGAG
>NZ_BMPB01000006.1 GCF_014647375.1 Parabacteroides faecis | reverse complement strand
CGGTAATATTGTTGTGGCAGACTGGGGTACAGTTATAGTAAATGTTACTGTTGGTTAAAATTTAACCCTCAATTTTTTATATGCATAAAGGCGTACATCCGGATTGTTCCGCGTGTGCGCCGTTTTTTTTCATATACGCGATTCTCCATGATAGGAATACCACCTCTTATGATAGGAATACATACATTAATTCAAGTCACAGAAACACCGATATTCAACGTATACAAAACGAACAGGTGTATTCAAATCACAAATGACACATTTACCACCCATCATATAAAAGAAAGCAAAGATTGACACATATACCATATATCTATGATAGAAATACACACATGACAAATAAAGCTAACGGTAGTACATTTGTAGACACAATACAATTTGTGAAATTTTACCCTATACTCTGCCTATATGAACCCTTAATTCTGTAGGCAAACCTTAATTAACATAACCGGGAGGTTACATAATTAATAAAGCCCGCATTCTCAAGTTGTTTATAACGACAATCTGAGAATGCGGGCTTCTTTTTGGACTAATTTATGGACAGATTTGTCCGTATTCGGACACCCCTTTCAATACTTTTACCCTCATTTTCAACACAATATAAATATGGCACATACGTTGTAGACAGATTAGCAGATAAACAGAGGATAATATGGAAATAATTAAACTGGAAGGTATAACAAAAGTGTACCGCACAAGCGAAGTAGAGACCACTGCACTTGAAAATGTGAATCTCACCGTCAGAAAAGGAGAATTCCTTTCAATCATGGGACCATCCGGATGCGGAAAGAGTACGTTACTCAATTTAATGGGATTGCTGGATGTGCCGGATAAGGGCAATATCCTGATCAACGACACAAGAACCACCGAAATGAAAGACGGAGAAATGGCAGAGTTCAGAAACGAAATGCTGGGATTTGTTTTTCAGAGTTTTCATCTGATCAATTCACTGAATGTGCTCGACAATGTAGAACTCCCCCTACTCTACAGGAACTCCACAGCAAAAAGTCGACGGGAAGCTGCCGTAAAAGTATTGGAAAAAGTAGGACTATCACACCGCATGAGACATTTCCCGACCCAGTTATCGGGCGGACAGTGCCAACGTGTTGCCCTTGCCCGTGCCATAGTCGGTAATCCGCAGATCATTCTCGCCGATGAACCGACCGGAAACCTGGACAGCAAAATGGGAGCGGAAATTATGGAACTTTTATTCCAACTGAATGAAGAAGGCACAACCATCGTAATGGTTACACATGACGAGCATATCGCTGAATCAACACAACGCATCGTTCGTTTTTTCGACGGAAGACGGGTAGAATAAATCAAAAGAAACCAGTATGTACAAAGTATATTTCAAACAGGCACTGCTGATGCTGAAACAAAACAAGTTTATCAGCATGATCGCTATTATGGGAACTGCGCTGGCTATTATGATGATCATGACGATCATTGTGACAGACGAGATAAAAGAGATCAGCACGACACCGGAGATAAACAGGAACCGCACCTTGTATGTCGACTACCAGGTCAAAAGGGATACGGCCAGAAACAGCTGGCAGTCGGGATCTATCTCTTACGAGACGCTCAAAGAGTATCTTTATCCGCTGAAAACTCCCTTGTATGTTTCCGGAGTCAATCCATCATGGTCTAATATTCCAAATACACTGATTACGCGCGAAGGATCGAGCGAGATCATCAACGCACATATGCGGATAACTGATGTGGCTTATTGGAAAATAATGTCTTTTTCCTTCACGCAGGGACGGCCTTTCAGCGACGGGGAATTTCAGTCGGGAATATCCGCGGCTGTGGTCAGCGAAACACTCGCCCAACAAATATTCAAAGGAGAAAATGCGCTGGGAGAAACTTTTCTGGTGAATTTCAAACCATACCGGATCGTGGGTATCGTAGAAGATGTATCGCCGGTGTTCAAACAGGCATACGGCGACCTGTGGATACCTCATACCACACAGCCCGTCGAAAACAGGTTTACCGAAGTGATGCTGATGGCTGAAAGTCCGGAAGATTTTCCTGCTATTATAGAAGAGGTACGAAGAATGGAGAAAAAATTCGAAACGGAACACAGCCCCTGGATCCTCTATCTGAAGGGACCGGTAAACAACAAGATCTTCCAGAAAGGCATTTATGGAAACAATGCCGAAGAGATTACTTCTGCAATCGCCGTACAAAAAAGGAAAATGATTTTTATCCTGCTGATCCTGCTGCTGATACCAGCAATCAATCTCTCAGGATTAAGCCTCTCACGTATAAAGAAGCGGACGGAAGAGATCGGTATCCGAAAAGCATTCGGTGCCAAGAAATATACGATCCTGATACAGGTGCTTTTTGAAAACCTGATCACTTCGGTGATCGGCGGCGTGATCGGATTGGCACTCTCGTACGTCGTTGTCTTCCGGATGCGGGACTGGCTGCTGGATGTCCCGGCAGACAGTACGATCCCAGTCAGTACGCTCATCTCTTTTCCGGTCTTGCTGGCGGTATTTGCTGTTTGCCTGATCATCAATCTCCTTTCTGCCGGTATACCGGCTTACCGGGCTTCACGGATGAAGATCATTAATTCACTCAATCAAAATGACAAATAATTATGATACGTCACATATTTAAAATTATCTGGAATGAACGTAAAACGAATGCCTGGATCGTGTTGGAATACATACTTGTATTTTGCGTGCTTTGGTTTTGCGTCGATTACCTGTACTATATGGGTAAATGTTATTGGGAACCGGTCGGTTTCGACACGAAGAACACGTATGTGCTCGAGATGCAAAAAAAACCCGACACTTCCTTCAACAACACGGAAGGAAACGGAGAAACGGAAGTAGTGGACAAACAGGCACTGGCACAAACATTTCTGAACCGGGTAAAAAATTATCCGGGTGTAGAAAATGTATGTTTTTCCAAATGGGCGGCACCTTTTGAGAGATCCAGCTACATGAGCGGCTATTATATCGACGAAGACACGACCCATAATGTCACATTCCGGCTGAGATGGGTTTCAGAAAATTTCTTCGATGTATTCAGAATAAATACCACCGCCAAAGAGATTAGCGGCTGGGATGCTCCCGGAACGAACCAAATACTGATCACCCCGAACCGGGAAGGCTTATTCGGTAATGAAGAATACAGTGTTCCGCTGGAAGATGTGAAAAAACTAACTTCATCCACCAGCGACAGAAAGGAACATACTGTCATCGGGAGCGCTGAAAAAATGAAAGACGGCTATTTCAACTCGTATTTCTGTAATATATTGTTGCCGTTAGTAAGGGAGGAATATGATTTGCGGGAAATGCAGATATGTCTGCGTGTAAGCCCGGGTGCTGATAAAGATTTTGAAGAACGGTTTACAAAGGAGATGCGGGAACAACTAATGCTCGGACCGTATTTCATGAGTTCGCTGAAATCGATCGACAAAAATGCCCGGATAACAAACTGGCCAACAGATGATTTGAATGGCATCTATGCGATCACGGCTTTCCTGATCCTGAATATATTCCTGGGGATCATCGGGACATTCTGGTACCGCACGCAAGCACGCCGGAGCGAAGTCGGTCTGCGGCTGGCACTCGGATCGACCCGGTGGGGTGTGAAAAAATTAATTTTCGGAGAGACGTTGCTGCTGTTATTTATCGCCAGCATAGTGGGAGTAAATATCTGCATTAACATAGGGCATACCGAATTACTGGAACTTCTTGATATTCCAATTGCAAACAGAATGGATGCGGGTATAGGGAATGAACAGGAATTTATCAATTATGCACTGGCATTCGGTTTACTGGCTGTCATATCACTGATAGCGGTATGGTATCCTGCCCGACAGGCAGCAAAGATTCCACCGGCAGAAGCCTTACGGGATGAATAAAATTAGTAACTTTACAGTACTGATAATAATGAAACAATATTGGCTATGATACTTATCTGTGACGATGATCTAACGGTACAAACTTCACTGACCTTGGTGCTGAAGCGGGCGGGATATGAGGTTGCAACAGCTTCGAACCCACAAGAGACGGTCGACTTCGTGCGCCACACCTGTCCGCAACTGATCCTGATGGATATGAATTATAGTAATACGACTACCGGAGAGGAAGGGCTGGAGTTACTGGCGAAAGTCCGTATCTTCTGCCCGGCGGTTCCGGTAATCCTGATCACTGCCTGGGGGTCCATAAACCTGGCAGTGCAGGGCATACGGGCAGGTGCTTTCGATTTCATCACCAAACCCTGGAACAACCTGGCTTTGCTGAAAACAATACAGACTGCCATCCAGCTACAGGAAAGCGAAGAAAAAGAGACGGACGGAAAAGAAACGGAAAGGACCGACCGCTTTGAGAAGATCATCGGAAAATCAGCCCTCCTACAACAGATTCTCAATACAATTTCACGCATCAGCCGCACAAACGCTCCTGTCCTGATCACCGGAGAAAGCGGAACAGGCAAGGAACTGATAGCCGAAGCGATTCACGAGAATAGCAACCGCCAGGGCAAACCGTTCGTAAAGGTCAATTTGGGAGGTATTTCACAATCGTTGTTCGAAAGTGAAATGTTCGGTCATAAACAGGGGGCTTTCACCGATGCACGCCACGACCGGACCGGACGTTTCGAACTCGCCGACAAAGGAACGATTTTTCTCGATGAGATCGGAGAACTGGATATGGTTTGCCAGGTCAAACTATTAAGGGTGCTACAGGATCAGACATTCGAGCCGTTGGGTGAAAGTAGACCCCGGCAAGTAGATACGCGCATTATCTGTGCGACAAACAAGAATCTCCCGGAGATGGTGGCACAAGGCAAATTCAGGGAAGATTTATTTTACAGGATCAACCTGATCACAATACAGATGCCGGCTTTACGCGAACGGCTGGAAGATATACCTCTGCTTGTCGATCATTTTACGCAGAAACAAGCGAAACAAAATAACTTGTCCCCAATAGAAATATCACAGGAAGCATACGGATATCTGAAAAAACTTCCTTATCACGGAAACATACGCGAGTTGAAAAACCTGGTAGAACGGACAATCCTGATTTCCGGAAAGAAAATCATTACGGATGCCGACTTCAAAAAGCAATATATAGAAGTCCCTTCCAGCCAACCTGTAAGCGGGAATACGATCCTTTCGCTGGAGAGGGTAGAAAAAGAGATGATACAAAAAGCGGTGGAATTATATGGTTGCAATCATTCCAAAATAGCAACGGCATTGGGACTGACCAGGCAAACGTTATATCGCCGCCTTGAAAAATACGATATCAAATTACCGGAATGAAATCGAAGCTGATATTTTGGACGATCGCTGCTTTTATTGCCTGTATCGCAAGCGGTATTGGTTTTCTCTTTTTCAGGGAAGAACCGATCCCCTTTTGGGTCGTACAGTGTATCGCCATCTTATCACTCTTGCTGGCTACATTTATTTACCATAAGCTGGTCAAACCGTATCACATCCTGCTTAGCGGCATGCAACTTCTTAAAGACCAGGATTTTTCCACTCATCTGCGCCCGGTCAGGAACAAAGATGCGAATGAACTGATCGGAATCTTCAACCGGATGATCTCACAATTGCGGAGCGAACGATTGGCAGTACGGGAGAAAAACCAGTTTCTCGACCTGCTCATTCATGCCTCTCCACAGGGGATCATCATCCTGAACTTCGATAAACAGATCGTAGAGGTAAATCCCTCCGGATTAAAATTATTGAACATCTCCGAGCTTACGGAAATCAAAGGAAAGACATTCAACGAATCGACCTTTGAACTGGCACCTGCTTTAGCCGGGTTAAAACTGGGTGATGATGTGATGGTCCGAAATTCAGTAAATAAAATATACCGTTGCATCCATTCGTCTTTTATCGACCAGGGGTTCAAACATCCTTTTATCCTGATCGAAGAGATCACACATGAATTACAGAAAATCGAGAAAGAATCGTACGAGCGTATCATCCGCATGATGTCGCACGAAGTAAACAATTCCGTCGGTGCTATCGGCTCTACTTTGAATGTCGTTGCCGACATTTTTAAACAGGATGAAAACAATAAATGGGAATATGTACTGCCCGCAATCGAAGCTTCCTTCGATCGCTGCGGACATCTGGCCAGTTTCATCAGCAACCTGGCGCAGGTTATCCGTATACCCGAACCGACATTTTCACTTATCTCCCTGAACGAGCAGGCCCGTTCGGTATATGCCCTGACCAGCGCCGAATGCCAACAAAGAAATATAGAACTGGTCTTATCCCTCACAGAAGAAGACCAATATATTCATGTGGACGGTATCCAGTTCGAACAGGTCCTGGTCAATATCATTAAAAATGCTTATGAGGCGATCGGAAAAAACGGCAAAATACAAATCTACACGCACCATGCTCCTTTATCTATTATCATAGAAGACAATGGACCCGGCATAAGCGAAGAAACCAGACAGAAACTCTTCACCCCGTTCTTCACAACCAAATCTTCCGGCCAGGGAATCGGGCTGATGTTCGTCAGGGAGGTCCTGACCAACCACCAATGCAAATTCAGCCTGACGACAGAGAACGGTCACACCTTATTCAAGATACTTTTCAATACCGACACCAAACCCTGATCCGGCATTTCATTTCCCCCAGATAGACACTCTGCATTACAAAATATCCGGATCAGGTTTAACAAATCCGACCGGATTACGGAGTTTATTCCGGATTTTCTTTTGCGATTGTAATTCTGCTAACGTTTGATTGATGAGTTCCAGTTGCATCCGGGTATCATCATTAATATCGTTGTAGTCGGAAAAAACTTCTTCTATGTATTCCTTCAAATTTTTAACTTCTTGCTGAAGTTCTACAACCTTATCTGCCGGAGGGTTTAAAACCAAATGCCGCATAGCAACAAAAACACGTATAATCCCCCTGTTTATCTCTATTGCTGTTTTGGATTTAAGCACACTACTGAGCATAGCGACACCGAGTTCACTAAAGGCAAAAGGCATGTATTTGACATTGCTTCCTCGTTGGTTGTTCAAGGTGCCAAAATTGCACCTTGAAAGTTCTTCTTTCGTTAGCTCAAACATAAAATCCTCACCTTCAAACCTTTCTATATTTCTTTTTACGGAACGTTTCAAGTATTTAGTTTCTATACCGTATATTTCCGCCAGATCAAAATCAAGCATTACCTTTTGTCCTCGTATCTCGTAAATTTTATTCTGTATCAGTCGAAGTTCCATGGTTATTAATTTTATTTATTAAAATACAAAGCTACCATAAAAACGAATTGAAAACAACTCAAAAGGCATGAAAAACAAAAAAGCCCCAAAATCTTTCGACCTTGAGGCTTAAATCGTAGCGAGACCCGGGATTGAACCGGGGACCTCATGATTATGAATCATGCGCTCTAACCAGCTGAGCTATCTCGCCATCATGTTTTTGGTGTCATTTTTCTTATTGACGCTGCAAAAGTAGAGGTAATTTTTATATTATGCAACACTTTTGCGAAAAAAAATCTATTATTTTTCAGGGCTTTCAGCTAAGCCGTTAAAAATTAGATGCTTTTTTACTATAAGATTATTGGGTTATATCAATCTTTATGATTAACTTGCTGCGCAAATAATTGTATGAAAGATGAAAAAAGAGAAGTTTCATATCGAATACATCTTCGATAAAGTTTCGCGACGAAGTTTATGGAATCACCTCACTACCCCTCCAGGACTATCGGCCTGGTTTGCTGATGATGTAACGATTAACAATAACACGTACATTTTTAAATGGAACAGGGATGAACAAGAGGCGGAAGTGCTAGCCGTAAAACCGGAAATAAGTATCCGTTACAGATGGACCGACGAGGAAGAGGATAATGTATACTTCGAATTTTTAATTCACACAGTCGAACTTACAGGAGCAACCGCTCTTGAAATAACCGACTTTGCCGAGCCGGATGAAAAGAAAGATTCCATCAATTTATGGGATTCCCAAGTGGAAGAATTGAAACGGACACTCGGTATTTAGGTTGTTTTAGAGAATAATGTAATGTTCTTATCGTTTTTTACACTACTTTTGCCCCGTCAACCCGGATAGGTAATGTTGAAGATAAAACGATTATATACATTTATGCTGCAGACTTTCCTGCCGTTGTTCATTATGACCTTCGGTATCTGCCTGTTTATTGTACTCATGCAGTTCCTTTGGAGGTACATAGACGACATGGTGGGAAAGGGGTTGGGGATTCCTGTGCTCGGCGAAATGTTCTTTTATGCCGGATTATCACTCTTCCCCATGGCTCTCCCGCTAGCCATCCTGCTGGCATCTCTTATGACTTTCGGTAATTTGGGCGAGCGCCTGGAACTGTTGGCTATGAAATCGGCAGGGGTATCGCTTATTCATATAATGCGTCCCCTGATCATCACGATGGGGCTTATCAGTATCGGTGCTTTTTTCTTCCAAAACAATGTAATGCCTGTCGCACAGGTCAAATTATATACCCTACTCTACTCCATGCGTCAGAAATCGCCGGAACTGGATATTCCCGAAGGGGTGTTCTACGGGGAAATCACAGGATACAATGTATATGTAAAAGAGAAGGATAAGACCGGATTATTGAAGGATGTCATGATCTATGATTATTCGAAAGGATTCAATAAGACCAGTGTGATCGTTGCCGACTCCGGCAGACTAAAAACGTCAGCCGATAAGTTATTCCTTGTGTTATCTCTCTTCAACGGAGAATCATTCGAGAACATGGAAAACCAGTCGGGCAGCAGCAGCAAGAAAACGGCTGTTCCTTATCGCAGGGAGACATTCGAGAACAAAGAGATATTGATCGAATTCGATGCCAATTTCTCCCGCTCCGACGAGTCTCTCATGGCAAACCAGTATATGGGCAAGCAACTGAACGATCTGCAGACCTCCATCGATTCCATGAGCGTTCGACTCGACAGCATTAAAGCGCTCAATGCCAAGAATGTCTATGACATGTCGTATAAGAGAACATTCTCCAAGTCAAAAAAAGAATCGGTTCTACAGGAGGAACCGGGTGCAGCCGTAGTTGCATCGACAAACAATACAGACTCACTGACTAAAAAATCCGACGAACCAGTCAAAGTCATTAACTTCGACAGCCTGTATCTGGCAGAAACACCGAGCGGCCAGGCAGCATTGCTCGTTCGTGCCAAATCAAATATAGAAAGCGTAAAAGCCGATTATTATTTTAAAGCCGCTACTCAGGGAGACGAAGCCTATAAACTACGTCGCCACCTGACCGAGTGGCATAAGAAATTCACGCTTTCATTCGCCTGTATCGTTTTCTTCTTTATCGGGGCCCCGCTGGGAGCCATCATCCGTAAAGGAGGATTAGGTATGCCGGTCGTTATCTCCGTTATCCTGTTCATCTTCTATTATATTGTAGATAATATAGGATTCAAAATGGCACGCGATGGTATATGGCCTGCCTGGGAAGGAATGTGGCTGAGTTCCGCAGTTCTGGCCCCATTGGGTATTTTCCTGACTTACAAGGCGGTAAACGACAGTGTGATATTAAATGCAGATACTTACCTAAACGCCCTGAAGAACTTTATCGGTAAACGCGCAGGCCGCAAGGTAGAGAAAAAAGAGGTAATCATTTTCACTCCCGACTATGCAGGCTTGTTACCGCGCCTGGATAAACTGGCTGAAAACTGCGTGGTATATCTGAAGAACCATAAACGTTGGCTCAATTATTTTACTTTCTGGAAACAGGGAGGAAAAGATCATACAGCCGAACAGCTGGCTGCAGAAATGGAAGGTATCATTGAAGAATTGGGAAATTCGGATCAGAACCTGATACTCAACAAACTGATGGATTATCCTGTTATTGGCGGATATAACCAACGGAATACTCATTTCAAAGGAAAAATCGGGCTGGCGCTCGGTATATTCTTCCCGGTAGGATTACCGATCTATCTGCTCGCCACATACCAGCGCAAGTTATTACGTCATGATATACAGGTTGTACAAAAGACGAGTCAGGAATTGGAGGATATGATCAGCAATTTGGAAACTAAAAATTAAAAATGATATGAGTGAGATCAAATTAAACACTATCGAAGAAGCAATTGAAGATTTCCGTGAAGGAAAATTCCTGATCGTAGTCGACGATGAAGATCGCGAAAACGAAGGAGACTTTATTGTAGCTGCGGAAAAGATAACACCCGAAAAAGTAAACTTCATGATGACATACGGTCGTGGTGTATTATGTGCCCCGATCACAGAAGAACGTTGCCAGGAACTGGATCTGGATATGCAGGTTGCCAGAAACACTTCCATGCTCGAAACTCCGTTCACCGTAACAGTCGACAAACTAGGTGGTGGCTGTACGACCGGTGTTTCCATGTTCGACCGCTCTGAAACGATCCGGGCATTGGCCGATAAACAAACGAAACCTTCCGATCTGGGGCGTCCGGGACATGTGAATCCGTTACGCGCCCGTTCACGTGGTGTACTTCGCCGCGCAGGACACACGGAAGCAGCAGTCGACCTGGCACGCCTGGCCGGTCTCTATCCGGCAGGAGCGTTGATTGAGATTATCAACGAAGACGGGACTATGGCTCGTCTACCCCAATTAGTGGAAGTTGCTAAAAAATTCGATATCAAGATTATCTGCATCAAGGATCTGATCGCTTACCGCCTGAAAACAGAATCGATTGTCGACAAAGGTGTCGAAGTAGATATGCCTACACAATACGGTCATTTCCATCTGATTCCATTCCGTCAGAAAAGTAACGGACTGGAACATATTGCTTTGATAAAAGGAGATATCTCAGGCGATGAACCTGTATTAGTTCGCGTACATTCATCTTGTGCTACCGGTGATATTTTTGGTTCGATGCGTTGCGAATGTGGCGAACAGTTACATAAAGCTATGCAGATGATCGAGAAAGAAGGACGCGGTGCCATCGTTTACCTGAATCAGGAAGGACGCGGTATCGGTCTGATGGATAAAATGAAGGCTTATAAACTTCAGGAAGAAGGATTGGATACAGTAGATGCCAACCTGCATCTGGGTCACCAGGCCGATGAACGCGATTATGGTGTCGGAGCACAGATTCTGAAACATATCGGCATCACGAAAATGCGCTTGATGACCAACAATCCGATAAAACGCGTAGGGCTGGAAGCGTATGGCTTAACTATCGTGGAAAACGTTCCTATCGAAGTCACTCCGAATAAATACAATGAGTTTTATATGAAGACAAAGAAGGAGCGTATGGGACATGTTCTTCACAACATCAAATAATTAGCAAATTGTTGCAAAGAATCCGATTATTAATTACTTTTGTCGCAACTATTTAAAATAACCTATACAAACAGCAGTGTCATGACACAAGTTTCAGATCGTTTAGCAAGTTTATCGCCTTCCGCTACGTTGGCGATGTCTCAGAAGAGCAATGAGCTCAAAGCACAAGGTATCGATGTTATCAACCTGAGTGTGGGAGAACCTGATTTCAACACACCTGATCACATCAAGGAAGCAGCTAAAAAAGCGGTAGACGACAATTTCTCTCGTTACTCTCCGGTTCCCGGTTACCCGGCATTACGCAATGCTATCGTAGCCAAACTAAAGAATGAAAACGGGTTGGAATATACAGCTACTCAGATTTCTTGCGCGAATGGAGCAAAGCAATCCGTTTGTAATACTATCCTGGTATTGGTTAATCCCGGAGATGAAGTGATCATTCCGGCACCATTCTGGGTTAGCTATCCTGAAATGGTTAAATTGGCAGAAGGCAAGCCGGTAATCGTTACGGCTGGTATCGAACAAGACTTCAAGATCACTCCGGCCCAGCTGGAAGCAGCAATCACTCCGAAGACCAAGGCGTTAATCCTCTGCTCACCCTCCAATCCGACAGGCTCTGTTTACAGTGCAGAAGAGTTGGCAGGTCTGGCTGAAGTATTGAAGAAACATCCGGAGATTATCGTTATTGCTGACGAAATCTACGAACATATCAACTATATCGGCAAACATCACAGTATTGCCTCTGTCGATGGCATGAAAGACCGTACAGTTATTGTAAACGGTGTTTCCAAAGCGTATGCAATGACAGGCTGGCGTATCGGTTTCATTGCCGGACCGGAATGGATCGTTAAGGCTGTGAACAAATTACAGGGACAATATACTTCAGGTCCTTGCTCTGTATCTCAAAAAGCTGCGGAAGCTGCTTACACAGGATCACAGGAACCGGTTGAAGAAATGCGTAAAGCTTTCGAACGCCGTCGTGACCTGATCGTGAACCTGGCAAAAGAAGTTCCGGGATTCGAGATCAACAAACCGGAAGGTGCTTTCTACCTGTTCCCGAAATGTAGTTATTATTATGGTAAAACGGACGGAAGCAACACGATCAAAGATGCTGACGATCTGGCTATGTATCTGCTGGAAAAAGCACACGTTGCTTGTGTAGGCGGTACTTCTTTCGGTGCTCCTGAATGTATCCGTATGAGCTATGCTACCAGCGATGAAAATATCGTAGAAGCTATCAAACGTATCAAAACGGCACTGGCTGAATTGAAATAAAAAAAGAAAGTTTCTATAAACAGAAAAAGGGGCTCCGAAATCGGAACCCCTTTTTTATATCATTCTGCTTACGCTAAATTATTCAGCACGCAAAGTGAAACGTTTGAATGCAAGGATCTTCAATTCAGGATCAGCTTCCTTCATTGTTTCCTTAACAGTCTTCTTGCCATCCATAATATCTTCCTGGTTCAGCAAGCAAACTTCCTTCAAGAACTTGCTAAGACGACCCTGAGCGATGTTCTGAATCATTTGTTCCGGCAAATTAGCAGCCTTTTCAGCAGAAACAGTAGCGATGATATCCTTTGCTTTTGCTACATCTTCAGCTGTAATCCAACCTTTTGCCATATTGCTTTCCATGTGATCTTCGCTATCTACATGTGTAGGATTAATGCCGCCTTTCTTCAAAGCAGCTTCTACAGCTTTCTGAACTTGTTCAGCTTTTGTCTTTTCGATAGCCACCTGGATTTCCTGTTCTTTTACTGATTCCGGAACACCAGCTTCATCGATAGCGATCGGGTTCATTGCAGCGATCTGCATAGCTACATTATGAGCAACCTCTTCTGATTCTTTGTTGAATGCAACAATTGTACAGAGCTGATTCTTACCCATGTGGTTGTAAGTAGTGGTATAAGCACCTTCTACTACATTGTAGCCGTCCAGTTCCATCTTTTCGCCAGTGATACCGCTACGGTCAGTAACAGCGTCCTGGATAGTACCTTTACCCATCGGCAATGCTTTTACTTCGTCCAGAGTCTTGCACTTGTTAGCCACAGCAGCGTCAAGGATAGCCTGAGCCAAAGCAACGAAATCTTCATTCTTAGCAACGAAGTCTGTTTCGCACTTCAAAGCGATAATAGCAGCGAATTCACCGTCTTTCTTAGCCAGTACACAACCTTCAGCAGCATCACGATCAGAACGTTTAGCAGCAATTGCCTGTCCTTTTTTACGGATAATTTCCATTGCCTTTTCGATGTCACCGTCAGCTTCTGTCAAAGCCTTCTTACAATCCATCATACCAGCTCCACTCATTTTGCGCAGCTTGGTAATATCAGCCATAGTTACAGCCATAATTTATTTCCTTCTATTTAATGTTTATACTATTCTAAAACCAACAATGGACAATGGACAATTGACAATTCCTAAGAACTTGACTGCCAAAAGCCTATTGCCCATTGTATTTTTATATTCTAATTGTCAATTGTCTATTGTCAATCGCCAATTATATTTATTCTTCTACATCTTTAGCGTACTTGTCGGCAACGTTAGCGTTCAAAGCTTCTTCGTCTTCTTTCTTAGTACGTTCTTTCTTTACAGTAGCTTTGCCTTTGCGTTCTCTTTTAGCACCTTCGCCTTCGCCAGCAGCTTCTGTATCGATCTTTTCAGCTTTGCGTTCCTGCAAACCTTCGTTCATTGCTTCGCAGATAGCGCCTAAGATAACTTCTACAGATTTAGTAGCGTCGTCGTTAGCCGGGATCACGTAGTCGATGTTGTTCGGGTTTGAGTTAGTATCAACCATACCGAATACCGGGATACCCAGACGGTTGGCTTCGCGAACTGCAATATGTTCTTTCATCACGTCAACAACGAACAAAGCAGACGGAAGACGAGTCAGGTCTACAATAGAACCTAATGTCTTTTCCAGCTTAGCACGCTGACGAGTGATCTGAAGTTTTTCTCTTTTTGACAGGTTATCAAATGTACCGTCTTTTGTCATCTTATCGATAGTAGTCATCTTTTTGATGGCTTTACGGATAGTCGGGAAGTTAGTCAACATACCACCCGGCCAACGTTCGATAACGTAAGGCATACCTACAGAAAAAGCCTTATCAGCGACAACTTGTTTTGCTTGTTTTTTAGTAGCAACGAAAAGTACTTTCTTTCCCTGTTTTGCCAGGTTTTTCATTACTTCTGCTGCTTCGTCTACTTTAGCAACTGTTTTATATAAATCAATGATATGAATACCATTGCGCTCCATAAAGATATAAGGAGCCATAGCGGGATTCCACTTTCTTTTTAAGTGTCCGAAGTGTACACCAGCTTCTAATAACTGATCAAAATTAACTCTTGACATTTTTTTCTTTTTAAATCGTTTACTTTCTGTTTAATTTTCAACCATCAGGTAGTTCCCCGGCATGTCCACATGCAAAAGAAATCCCGACAATTTAGATACTAAACGCTTTGTCCTTGTAAGAAACTCACAAATAACATTAACGTTTGCTGAACTGGAATCTCTTACGAGCTTTCGGCTGACCCGGTTTCTTACGTTCAACAGCACGAGGATCGCGAGTTACGAATCCTTCTGCTCTCAACGCAGGTTTGTCTTCCGGATTAATCTTGATCAAAGCACGAGCGATAGCCAAACGGGCAGCTTCTGACTGACCTTTGAAACCACCACCATCCAGGTTGATCTTGATATCATATTGTTCTTCAACGCTCAGTTTTGCAAGCGGTTGCTTTACAATGAACTGAAGGATTGTAGAAGGAAAGTAATTAGCAAGATCACGTTTGTTGATAGTTATCTTTCCCGTTCCTTCGCTTACGAATACGCGAGCAACTGCTGCTTTACGTCTTCCTATTGCATTTACTACTTCCATAGTTATTATTTAAGTGAGTTTATATCGATTGACTTAGGCTGTTGAGCTTCGTGTTTGTGCTCTGTTCCTTCATATACATATAAGTTAGCAAGTAACTTAGCACCCAGACGGTTTTTAGGCAACATACCCTTTACTACTTTTCTGAACAAATGACTGGCACCCTTCTTCATCAGGTCGTTAGGTGTGTACTCGATCTGTCCACCGGGATATCCGGTATATCTCAAATAAATACGATCGTTCCATTTGTTTCCTGTCAGAACGATTTTATCTGCATTGATAATGATTACATTATCACCACAATCAACATGAGGAGTGAAGTTGGGTTTGTACTTGCCGCGCAAAAGTTTTGCTACTTTTGCACAAAGGCGTCCCAAAGTCTGTCCATCAGCGTCAACGATGACCCACTCTTTGTTTACAGTTGCTTTGTTTGCAGAAATGGTCTTAAAACTTAAAGTATCCACTGCTTAATAAATTAATTAATTAATAACTCTAAAAAACAAGCGCTTAGTTTTTTCGCTGTCACTATCACTACGGACACTTGACGTAATAATGTGCTAGAAACTAAACTCTTAGTACAATTTGATAATATTCGGCTTGCAAAGGTACGGCTTTTCTTCGAAATACAAAACTTTTGTACATCTTTTTCATTATGAACCGCTAAGAGAGACGTGGATACTTATCGGCGGAAGTAATATCCCAGTGAGAAAGTTACGTTATTCTGGTAGAGGGAAGATTCGCCGTCATGTTTGGAAGTACGGCGGTCCAAAGTACCGCACAGGGCAGATACGGAAAAGAAGAAATTCGAATATTCAACCTGCAATCCGAGGTTCACCCCCAGATCGAATGTTTTAAGGTCTGCCTCGCCCGATTGTCCGAAAACGATATCGGTGTCGACATTTTGGGTACGCATTTTACCGAACAGGGAGAAATCGACTGCCGGACCGGCCATCACGCTGAAATAAACATCTGTGAACTGAAAGGTATATACCAGATTGACCGGTATTAAAATAGAATAATAGTTACATTTTGTTTTCGGATACACCCGACCTGTTCCATCTTCATCCGGTATATTGGAAAGATAATTTCCTCCCTGATGCACGAAAGCTACTTCCGGCTGCAAAGATAATCTTTTATATAAAGGTATCTGGGTCAACCCTGCCACACTAAATCCGAAACGGGCACCCGATTGATAATTATTGTCTATTTTCTGTACCAGCGAAGAATAAGCCAAACCGCCACGCACACCCCAAGTGACCTGGGCAGTTACCGGTATAATCATCAACATCACCAATATAATTACCAATCCGATCTTTTTCATAACTATATACTATTTTCCATGAGCAAAGATAGTTTTTTTTTCTAATGATGATACTTATTCGATGATTTTAACGTATGATTCTGTAAAAACGTAACAAAAGTAGTACCTTTGTTAGGTAAAATATAAAAGTTTTTTCAATCATATATATGGAACCATTTATACATCTACACGTCCACACGCAATACTCGCTACTGGACGGACAAGCCTCCATTGATGCCCTCGTAGACAAGGCACAAAAGGACGGCATGAATGCTATTGCTGTTACCGATCATGGTAACATGTTCGGTATAAAAGAGTTCTTTAACAAGGTATCCAAGAAGAACGGAAAGCCGCTTGGAGCCATCAAAGACCTGGAAAAAGAGCAGAAAGCGCTCAAAGGAAAAGAAGAACTCACTGCTGAAGAACAGGCACGCCTGGGAGAAATCCCGGTATTGATAGAAGCTGAAAAGAAAAAAATATTTAAACCCATCATCGGATGCGAATGCTACTGTGCGCGCAACGGCAGATTCAGCAAAACCGCTAAAGAAGACCGAAGCGGTTACCATCTGATCGTTCTGGCGAAGAACCTGAACGGTTACAAAAATCTGATCAAGATGGTTTCCATCTCATGGACGGAAGGTTTTTATGGCCGCCCTCGTATCGATCATGAACTGCTGGAGAAATACCATGAAGACCTGATCATTTGCTCTGCCTGCCTGGGAGGTGAAATACCTCAGCATATCATGCACGATCGGATAGATAAAGCTGAAGAGTCGATCCTTTGGTTCAAGAACCTGTTCGGCGAAGATTATTACCTGGAAATGCAACGGCACGAGACACATGACCCGAATGCCGACTGTACTACCTTTCCGAAGCAGCAGGAAGTAAACAAGGTCCTGATCGAACTGGCACGTAAACACAATGTGAAGCTGATCGCCACCAACGACGTCCATTTTGTCAATCAGGAAGATGCCGAAGCGCACGACCGCCTGATCTGCCTCAGTACAGGCAAAGACCTCGATGATCCGACCCGTATGCGCTATTCCAAACAAGAATGGATGAAGACGACTGCAGAGATGAATGCCATCTTTGCCGATATTCCCGAAGCACTCAGCAATACACTTGAAATAGCCGATAAAGTCGATTTCTATTCGATCGACAGCGGCCCTATCATGCCGACTTTCGCCATACCGGAAGAGTTCGGAACGGAAGAATCCTACCGGGCCAAACTGACTGAACAAGATTTGTTCGAAGAGTTTACCCGTGACGAAAACGGCAAGGTCGTTTTAAGTGAAGAAGATGCCAAAGACAAAATAAAAAAACTAGGCGGATACGACAAATTATATCGTATCAAACTGGAAGCCGATTATCTTCGTAAACTGACTTACGACGGCGCCAAAATATGTTATGGTGAAAACCTGACGGACGAAGTCAGGGAACGTCTGGATTTCGAGCTGCATATCATGAAGACAATGGGGTTCCCCGGATACTTCCTTATCGTACAAGACTTTATTGCTGCCGCCCGTGAAGAGTTAGGCGTATCGGTAGGTCCCGGACGTGGTTCGGCTGCCGGCTCGGCTGTAGCCTATTGCCTGGGGATCACCAAGATCGACCCGATCAAGTACGACCTCCTGTTCGAGCGTTTCCTGAATCCCGACCGTATCTCCCTCCCCGATATCGATACCGACTTCGATGATGACGGCCGCGGCGAGGTGTTACGCTGGGTAACGGAAAAATACGGAGCCGACCGAGTTGCCCACATCATCACTTATGGTACGATGGCAACCAAATCGGCGATAAAAGACGTAGCCCGTGTACAGAAACTTCCACTTTCAGAATCGAATCGCCTGGCAAAACTGGTACCGGATAAGATCCCGGATATGAAGAAGTTCAAACTGAAAGATGCAATCAACTACGTACCGGAACTGAAAGAGGCCGCCACCGGAAATGATCCTTTGGCACGCGACACACTGAAATATGCACAAATGCTGGAAGGTAATGTACGAAATACCGGGGTACATGCCTGTGGTGTTATTATCGGTCGTTACGATATATCCGATGTCGTACCCGTAAGTACCGCGAAAGACAAGGAAACCGGCGAAGAAATGCTCGTAACCCAATATGAAGGTTCGGTAATTGAAGAGACAGGATTGATCAAGATGGACTTTTTGGGACTGAAAACCCTGTCCATCATTAAAGAAGCTATCGAAAACATACGGCTTACCACCGGTCATATCCTCGATATCGACCATATCAGCCTGGAAGATCCCAAAACATACGAACTGTATTGTACCGGAAAAACAACCGGAACATTCCAGTTTGAATCGGCAGGTATGCAAAAATACCTGAAGGAGTTGCAACCTTCCAAGTTTGAAGACCTGATCGCCATGAACGCCCTGTATCGTCCGGGACCTATGGACTACATTCCCGACTTTATCGACCGTAAGCACGGACGTAAGCCGATCGAGTATGATATTGCCGTAATGGAAAAATATCTGAAAGATACTTACGGCATTACAGTCTATCAGGAACAAGTCATGCTTCTGTCTCGTTTGTTGGCAAACTTCACCCGTGGCGAGAGTGACGCTCTGCGTAAAGCGATGGGTAAGAAGCTGATCGACAAAATGAACCACCTGAAATCAAAATTCATGGCAGGTGGGCAGGCGAACGGTTATGAAGCAAAGACACTTGAAAAAATCTGGTCCGACTGGGAAAAGTTTGCATCCTATGCCTTCAATAAGAGTCACGCGACCTGCTATTCATGGGTTGCTTACCAGACTGCCTTCCTGAAGGCGAACTATCCTTCGGAATACATGGCAGCCGTACTGAGCCGAAGTTTGTCGAATATCGTGGATATCACGAAGTTCATGGACGAATGTAAAGCGATGGGTATCCAGGTGCTTGGCCCTGATGTAAACGAATCTATCCTGAAGTTCAGCGTAGATAAAAATAAGAATATCCGTTTCGGACTGGGAGCCGTAAAAGGTGTTGGAGAAGCAGCGGTACAGAATATTATTGAAGAACGGAAAAAGAATGGTCCGTACCGGAATATTTTTGACTTTGTGGAACGAGTGAACCTTACTGCCTGCAATAAGAAAAACATCGAATCGCTGGCATTGGCCGGCGCGTTCGACAACTTCGGCATACAACGCGAACAGTTCTTTGGAGAGACAGGAAAAGGCGAAATTTTCCTGGATACACTGGTACGCTACGGCAACAAATACCAGATGGACAAGAACACAGCCGCCAATTCATTGTTCGGCAGCGACGACCTCTCGGTTGCCATCGCCAAACCGGAACTTCCGGTTTGCCAGCGCTGGAGCGACCTGGAACGTCTGAACAAAGAAAAGGAACTGGTCGGCATCTATCTTTCCGCCCACCCATTGGACGAATACCGCATCGTTCTGACTTACGTATGCAATACAGGTATGGCAGAGATTAACGACCGGGAAAGCCTGAAAGGGCGTGAAATACTGCTGGGCGGCATCGTAACAGACTTCAGGGAAGGTATGACCAAAACCGGTAAACCTTACGGGGTGGTCAAGATAGAAGACTTTACCGGTAGCGGCGAAATTGCATTGTTCGGTAACAACTATATAGAATACAGTAAATACTGCAAACAGGGCATGTATCTACTTATTACAGCCCGTGTAGAACCACGTCGCTGGAATGAGAATGAACTCGATTTCAACATCGGTTCCATCCGCTTGTTACAGGACGAGAAAGACAAGTTGATCGAAAAGATTAGCATCACGCTGCCGATACATGATCTCGATGAGCCTACAGTCAATGAATTATCGGTGCTGATCAAAAACAATCCGGGACAGAGCTTGTTATATTTCAGAGTAGTAGACGGCGAACATAATATCGCACAAAATTTCTTCTCACAGAATATCCGGTTAAATGTAACAGGCAAACTGGTTGAATTCCTGCAAGAGAACGAGAATATTGATTTCAAAATTAATGGGTAAAGTTGTATGGTGCGGAAAGAATTAGTACTTTTGGCACCGCAAAAGGGAACAATTTAAATTAGATATATAATTATGGCACTAGAAGTTACAGATGCAAATTTTGAAGAGTTGGTAAACTCAGGTAAGCCTATGGTCCTTGACTTTTGGGCAGAATGGTGTGGTCCTTGCCGCATGGTAAGCCCGATCATCGATGAATTGGCAACCGAATATGAAGGTCGCGTTACCATAGGAAAAATGGATGTAGACAACAATAACGATGTTGTTGCCCAGTTCGGTATTCGCAATATTCCTACCGTACTTTTCTTTAAAGACGGAAAGTTAGTTGACAAACAGGTAGGTGCTGCACAGAAACCGGCATTTGTTGCTAAGGTCGACGCACTTTTATAATTTATTTTATAGCGCGGAGCATTTCGCGTTTTCCCGGGGGGCCGGGTATTCTTTCAACGGAATACCCGGCCTTCTGCATCATACGGCGGACTACTCCTTTGGCACAATAGGTAGTAAGAATCCCTCCTTCCGACGTATGTGCATATAATCTATCGAATATCTCCTGACTCCACATCTCCGGTTGTTTGTCCGGAGCAAAGGCATCGAAATAGATAAGATCCATATCTTCGGGCAGTGTACAACTGTTATTATCTCCCTGTATCTTATGTAAAGTAAAATGATCGGTTATTTTTACCGGTTCATTCCAGGCTGCAGAATGTAATGCAGTAAACAACATTTTCTTTTCCGGACAGATCATATCTCCGTAATTCAATGCCCGGACCAAAGCGGGATCAAGCGGATAAAGTTCCACAGAAAAGTAATCAACGGAACGGTCCTCATTTTCTGCATCCAGCAGAGTCAGATAAGCATTCAATCCCGTACCAAAGCCGACTTCAAAAACAGTAATATCCTTTTTTTCCTGACGATGTAATCCGGCTTCAATAAAAACGTGACGTGATTCCTGCACCGCTCCATTTACCGAATGATAATGTTCATCCATCTCCGGGATGAACAATGTATGACTTCCATCTGCCGTCTCCTGCAATTCTCTTTTCATATATTTTCTGACCTGTCTGTATTTTTACAAACATACAAAGATATAAAAATATCGTTTGCGCCATGAGACTACATTTACAGAATACCCGAAGACAAACAAAAATTATACCTGCAAAAAGGTTCTATTCTCACAGATTTCATCCCAAATATATGATTCACTAAAAGATATATACAATCTGTCAAAACTCAAACCCCTTGATTCACCGAAACTTCTGAAACAATCCCATACATTTGCCGCAGTAAAAATATTCAGTCCTGAATTTTATAAATAGGAAAATGGAAAGAGAAATTATCATCGCAAACGACTTATCTGAAATAATCAATGTCACACGATTTATAGAATCTGCGGGGGTAAGCCTTTGCATATCTTCCAATATGACAAGGCGTGTCTGTCTCGCTATTGAAGAGGCTATCAGTAACATTATCCACCACGCATATCCGAGTAAAGAGAAAAGTGATATCAAACTAAAATTAAGCCACGTCAACGGAGATATCACTTGCATGATCACTCATAACGGATTAAATTCCGATCCAACCGTTCCTTTTATCGACACAGATAAATCATCATTGGAAACTCTCATAACCGGGGGACAGGAATTTTTCCTTATATTCAAGACAATGGATGAAGTAGCTTTTCATTCGAATGGTTCACAAAGTTTTCTAATGTTGACCAAAAGGGTAGAGATTGGTCTGGAAGAAGAAGGTTCTTTCAACACTAACATCTGCCGCGTAGCCGGGGGAGCTATTATCACCATAGAAGGACGCCTGGATACGGTTAACGCCCGTAAATTTGAATTCGCCCTTCAACCTTTACTGGAAAACTGCGCGATCGAAATCATCCTCAATTGTGAAGATCTTACATACATAAGCAGTTCCGGATTGCGTTGCTTTATTCTGATGCAAAAAAAGGTAAGTAGTCAGCACGGACAACTGATCATGAAAAATATGCAACCCGAAATACGCAAAATATTCGACATGACCGGTTGCTCATCTTTGTTCAACATTCGTTAGTACTTCTGCTATGAAACGAAAACGACATATATATTGTATTCTGCTTATCCTGATCTCCGCATATGGTACACTATCAGGGCAAACTATCACCATCACTCCCAAGTGGACAGCGCAGGCCCAGTTCGCCGGCTACTATGTCGCCGATAAAATGGGGTTTTACAAAGAAGAAGGTATTGATATCCGTATTGTACATACAGCCCTTTCAGAAAGTTCTTTTTCAGTCCTGCAAAGTGGAAAATCACAGGCGGCCGTCATGAACCTGTCGTTCGCTTTAACCGCAAGGGCAGCCGGTGCTCCCCTCGTCAATATCATGCAAACCTCACAAGAAAACAGCCTGATACTGGTAAGCCGACATCCTCTGAAAGATATAAGCTCGTTACGCCATCAGGAAATAGCTGTCTGGAACCACTTAAGTCAAGACCTGCTGGATCGCTTTGCCGCCCATTATGAACTCGACGGAAAATGGATACGCTTCAACGGAGGTGTTAACCTTTTCCTGACCGGAGCTGTGGATATTTGTCTTGTAGGAAGTTACAATGAATATATTCAACTTTTCGAATGCGGATTGAAAACAGATTCTTTCTATTCGTTACATTTTACTGACTTCGGATATGATTTACCCGAAGACGGACTTTATGTTACTCAACCTTTTTATGAATCCCACCCCGAAATGATCCGAAAACTGGTACGTGCCAGCATCCGCGGATGGCAATGGGCCAACGAGCACAAAGAAGAAACACTCGATATACTGATGCAGATCATTCGCGAGAACAATATCGGGACCAACCGTTATCATCAACGAAAAATGCTGGAAGAAGTACTCCGTTTGCAAACAAATAAAAGTACCGACAAACGGACCTTCCGCCTAAGCCCGGAAGGCTTTAAAAAGGCAACAGATATCCTGCTGGATGAACAGGAAAAGAAAAAGATACTTTATACAGATTTCGTAAAATAATCTACCATGCACCCCTTTAGACAAATATTTCAATTCAAGTCTTTTGCCACCCGCATGAGTGTCTATGTACTCTCATTCGCACTGGTAGTATTTGCCGTCATCATAGTGCTGTTCTATTCATACAGTCGTGAGAAGGTCACCGATTATGCGATCAAATCTACGCATGGGCAATTATACAATACGGCTATCGAGATCAATAATCTGTTACAGACCGTAGAAACAACGATGTATCAATCAGTCTGGACGATAGAAGAAAGCCTGAACGATCCGGACTCATTATACCGCATCATAGCCGCCGTAGCAGAGAATAACGACCTCATAGAAAGTAGTGGCATCGCATTCGAACCCTACTATTACAAAACAAAAGGGAAATATTTCATGCCCTACGTGTCGGTTATAAACAAAAAAACGGAATATTCGCTACTGGGCAGTCAAAGTTATGATTATCCTTGTATGGATTGGTACCTGATCCCTAAGTTGCTAAAGCAGGATTACTGGAGCGAGCCTTATTATGACCAGGGAGGCGGCAACTTTATAATGAGTACCTATTCGCTCCCTTTATTAGACAAGGAAGGAAAAGTGTATGCTATCTTTACAGCTAACATATCATTATCCCGGTTCACGACCATGATAGATCAGTTGAAACCGTATTCATCCAGTTTCACATTCCTGATCAGCCGCAACGGCAGTTATCTGACTTATCCTGACCATGAGAAAATAATGAATGAAACGATCCTGACCGATGCGTTTACCTCGAATAATACGGGCTTGGAAAATGTCGGACAAGAAATGTTGGCCGGACAGACCCATACAGCGCAAATTAAACTGAATGGTAATCCCGCTTATATTTTCTATTCATCCATACCTCACATAGGATGGTCAGTAGCCAATGTCTGTCCACCCAGTATAATTTTAAAAGACCTGGATACCATCTCCGGGCAGATACTATTCGGCTTACTGACCGGAATGCTTGTTCTGTTCTTCGTCATTCATATCATTATCCGCCGGCTCGTAAAACCGCTCGCAGCCTTTTCCGAATCGGCAAGAGTTATAGCCACCGGCCGTTTCAATGTGAAACTGCCAGAGGTTAAATCATATGACGAAATAAAAATGTTACACGATTCACTTGCTTATATGCAACAATCGCTATTCGATTATGTGATAAAACTCCATGAAACTACGGCGACAAAAGAACGTATTGAAAGCGAACTGTCCATAGCCCGGGAAATCCAGATGGGAATGATCCCTAAAACATTCCCGCCTTTCCCCAGCCGCCAGGATGTAGACTTATACGCGATACTCCAGCCGGCCCGGGAAGTCGGAGGTGACCTGTATGACTATTTCATCGAGAACGACAAGCTTTATTTTATCATAGGCGATGTATCGGGAAAAGGAGTTCCCGCCTCCTTATTTATGGCTATTGCGCGCAGTATGTTCCGCTCGTTTTCACGCCATACAGACTCACCGGCAACAATCGTATCGGGTATGAATAACGCTATTTCAGAAAATAACGAAACCAATATGTTCATTACGCTCATTGTCGGCGTCCTGGACCTTCATAGCGGAGAGTTAAAGATATGTAACGCGGGACATACCTTACCTGTACAAGTTTCCCCAGAGGGAAAGGTTTCGTTAATAGAAGCCCGGACACATCTGATTGTCGGTATCATGATTGACCATGAATATACAAACGAGATCTTTTATCTTGAAAAAGGTACTAAAATATTCTTTTACACAGACGGAATAACAGAGGCAGAAAATGCCAAAAAGGAATTGTACGGAGAAGCTAATATGATAAAAACATTATCTGCCAATTCCCAACAGGATATACATGCCATTGTGAGCTCCGTTATCTGTTCAGTTGCCCACCACGTACAACTGGCGGAACAAAGCGACGACCTGACAATACTGGTAATACATTATGAACCGAACAATCAAAAACAGGAAAGGAATTGATTATGACAAGCAGTAGAGAAATCAGAATAGTTAACGATCTGGAAGAAATTTCCCGGATACAGGAATTTATAGAAGAGTTAGGTAATGACCTCAATTTATCTTCTGAAACGATCATGAATATCAACCTGGCATTGGAAGAGGCAGTAGTAAATGTCATCATGTATGCCTATCCCGAAGGCGAACATCATGAAATACTACTGAAAGTAACGGTCAGTCCTCAGCAATTGATCTTTTTGCTAACAGATAGAGGACAATCGTTCGACCCGACTCAGGTACCCGATACGGATATCAAACTGCCCATAGAAGAGCGGGGAATCGGCGGACTGGGTATTTTTCTAATCCGAAGCATCATGAATGAAGTTTCATATCTGCGTCTGAAAGAAGAGAATCGGTTGATAATGAAAAAAGACCTGTAAAGCTGAGTTTACAAAGATTACCTCAGTTTATCACGTCATTTTATTTATCTTTGTGGACCTAAAATAAAAACAAAGATGATAAAGAAGCTTGTTGTCTTTTTTCTATTCCTTACCTGTACTCAGATAGCACAGGCACAGAAGACTTATTCCATCAAGGGAATGGTAAAAGAAGCGGCAAGCGGGGAACCCATCCCCTATGCAACCGTTATTATATGGAATACGACACAGGGAACGGCTACCGACTCTATCGGTAATTTTGAAATAACGGGAGTCGCCCCCGGCAGCTATCGCCTGCAGGCTTCGTTTCTCGGATACAAACCTGCGGTAACAGCAGAATTCCGTGTTGCCAATAAAGATATCTTTTTCCCCATCGAACTGGATCCTGCCAGTGAAAATTTGCAGGAAGTCAGTGTCGTTGCCTCCCCTTTTCGTAAAACGGCTGAAAGTCCGCTCGGTCTGCGTGTCATCGGATTTAAAGAGATTGAAAAGAGCGCGGGCGGGAACCGGGACATCTCACGTGTCGTACAATCTTTTCCCGGCGTAGCTTCCACAGCCGCATTCAGGAACGACCTGATGGTAAGAGGCGGCGGACCGTCCGAAAACCGTTTTTTCCTGGATGGAGTAGAAATTCCCAATATTAACCATTTCTCTACACAAGGTGCTTCGGGAGGACCGGTCGGAATTATCAATCCCGATTTCATACGTGAAGTCAATTTCTATTCAGCAGCTTTCCCGGCAGCCAGAGGAAATGCACTGAGTTCGGTACTGGACTTCAAACTACAGGACGGTAATAAAGAAAAGTTTTCCCTGCGTGGTGTGCTCGGAGCCTCCGATGTCGGCCTGTCGGTCAATGGTCCTATAGGAGATAAAACGACCTACCAGGTATCCGTCAGACGTTCCTATCTGCAATTCCTGTTCGATATGATCGGACTTCCTTTTCTGCCGACCTTCACGGATGCACAGTTCAAGATCAAACATTCTTTCAACAAGAAAAACGAACTGACATTTCTTGGGTTAGGTGCCATCGACGATATGAAACTGAACACCGGCATGGAAGATATGAGTGAGAAAAACCAATATATCCTCGCCTATCTGCCCGTTGTCAAACAAAAAACATACACGCTGGGAGCCGTCTACAAACATTATACAGGAAAAAATATTTATTCGCTGATCGTAAGCCGTAGCCAGATGAATAACAAGAACATCAAATACCGTGACAACGATGAAAGTACACCGGATAACCTTACATTGAATTATCGCTCGGACGAGATTGAGAATAAATTTCGCAGCGAAAATATTTTCCGTCTTCCCTATATACAGCTACAAGTAGGTGGAAATATCGATTATTCGGAATATACCAACCATACTTTTCAAAAACAATTTACCACGGTACCCAAAGAAATAACCTATCAGACCGATCTGGGTGTATGGAAATGGGGATTATATGCCACAGCGATCTATGAGAGCGACAATGAACGCTTTACTACCTCCCTCGGACTTCGTACGGATGCCAATAATTATTCATCCAAAATGAATAATATGCTAGACCAGCTATCTCCACGCCTCTCATTGTCTTACCGGATTGCCGGAGACATATATCTGAATGCGAATGCCGGACGCTACTATGAACTACCTCCTTATACCGTTATGGGATTCAAGGATAACAACGGTAATTACATCAACAAATCCAACGACCTGCAATATATCCGCAGCGATCAGGCTGGCTTAGGATTGGAATACCGTCCTGCTTCTTATCTGAAATTCACGGCAGAAGGATTTTACAAACAGTATAACCATTATCCGATGTCAGCCATCGACAGTATTCCGTTGGCATCCAAAGGAACAGACTATGGTGTACTGGGAAATGAAGCCGTTACTTCCACCGCCACCGGACATGCGTATGGCATGGAGCTGATGGGACGCTGGTATAATTATAAAGGACTTACTTTTATAGCTTCCTACACATACGTAAGAAGTGAGTTCAAAGATGGCAGAAAGACAGGCAAATACCTGCCTTCTGCCTGGGATAACAAACATCTTTTCACTTTCAGCGGAACCTACTCACTCCCCCGGAATTGGGATATAGGTGCCAAGTTCCGGGTAGTCGGCGGTGCCCCTTACACACCTTATGATGTGGAAAAGAGTAGTTATGTGGAAGCCTGGGATGCCAGCGGCAGCCTCTATTACGACTACAGCCGCTTCAACAGCGAACGCCTGAAACCTTTCACCCAGCTGGATCTGCGCGTGGACAAAACGTTTTACCTTAAGAAAGTCATGCTCGGACTTTATATAGACCTGCAGAATGTGCTTAATTCGAAATATAAAGAACAGGATGTCTACATAAAAACCGGAAAGATCGTGAACCCCGAAGCACCTAAAGAAGAACAACGATATGAACTGAAACCGGTAGAACGTATGACAGGAACCTTATTGCCCAGCATCGGCATTATGATAGAAATATAATACCCTTGATTTTCTTGCGTTTTTATTTGCCATAGTTCTGCATAGATTACAAATAATGCTTATTTTTGTAGCCGGGAATACAGACTGTAACAGAAAAGGTATCAATGTTTAAAACGATTCTGAAAAATATAAATATTACATACCACATACGAATACTATTCATACTTGTATGTTTATTATTGACTGTTCCAGGCTATGCCGAAGATGACACTCATCCAATCCTCATTATCAGTTCTTATAATCCGGATACCCGTAATACAACGCAGAACATTTCCGAATTCATGGAGGAATACAAGCATCTGGGCGGTACAGCACCGGTCATTATCGAGAACATGAACTGTAAGAGTTTACCGGAAGCTCCTTTATGGAAAGGAAAAATGGAAACTTTGCTGAAAAAATACAGTAACGAAAGCACACCTCAGGTTATTATTATTTTAGGTCAGGAAGGATGGTCCTCTTATCTGTCGCAGGATGAACCTATTTTGAAGGAGGTTCCTATTGTATGTGGAATGGTCAGCAGCAATGCTGTTATCCTACCGGACTCAAGTACCAGACTGACCGAATGGGATCCGGAAAGCATCGATATTCAGAGTTACACAAACAACGGATACCATTTATCGGGATTTACCTATAATTATGATATAAAAAAGAACATTGAACTCGCTCTCGATCTTTATCCTGCAACAAAACATTTTGCATTGATAACAGACAACAGCTACGGCGGCATCGCCTTGCAGGCTCTGGTAAAAAAAGAGCTGAAAGAGTTTCCTGACCAAAACCTGATCCTGCTGGACGGACGAAAGAACAATATTTATACGATTGTCGAACAAATAAAAAAGCTACCTAAAGAGACTGTCATTTTATTAGGGACGTGGCGCGTAGACGTAAACGACGGTTACTATGTAGGGAATGCCACCTACACCATGATGTCAGGCAACCCCGGGATTCCGGCTTTTACTTTGACTTCGATCGGACTTAGCCACTGGGCCATAGGAGGATATATCCCCAAATACCGCCCTGTCGGAAAAGATCTTGCCAAGCAGGTTATTGATATCCAGACTAAAAAAGTACAGCTAAAGGATATGAAGACGGTAAATATACCTAACACCTACACCTTCGATGCCAAAAAACTAAAAGAATTCAACATCGAAAGAAGCAAGTTGCCTGCCGACTCCATACTGATTAATATAGACGGAAACCTGTTCGTAAAATACAGATTCGAACTTTTGTTGATTGTAGCATGCGTATTACTGCTTTTCCTGGTCATGATCCTGTTTTTCCTGTTCAGGACCAACCGGTTGAAAGACGAGTTGCTGGATATACAGAAGGATAATGTTATCATCATGAATAACATACAATCTTCTATCCGTTTCATAAAACCGGATTACTCGGTCAAATGGGAGAACCAGATCAAAATGCCGTGCAGACCTCAATACGGTCCTAAAAACTGTTGCCTGGTCAAGAACGGACAAAAGCCGTATTGTGACGAATGCGCTCTGATCTCCGCTATGGAAAGCCGGAAACCTTTCGAGTTAGTCAAACAATGTGCTCCGGGCGAATATACACACGTATTTGCTAACCCGATACTGGATGCAAAGGATAATTTACTGGGTGTCGTATTCAAAAAAGAGAATGTCACCAAACAGAAACTGGCAGAAAACGAGTTAAGACTGGCAAAAGAGAAAGCGGAAGAATCCGATCACCTGAAATCGGCATTCCTTGCGAATATGAGCCATGAAATACGTACGCCGCTTAATGCTATCGTCGGCTTCTCCGGACTGCTGGCCATGACTGATGAGTTGGAAGAACGGGAAGAATACATCAATATCATCAACAACAACAACGAACTCCTGCTACAATTGATAAACGATATTCTCGACCTGGCAAAGATAGAGGCCAATACGCTCGAATTTGTTTACTCGGATGTCGATATCAACCAACTGTTATGTGATATAGAACAAACATCACGCCTCAAAGCAGCAGAGGGTGTTCAGGTTTCGTTCGTAGAGAAAATGTCCCATTGTATTATCAGGACGGATAAAAACCGTCTGTCGCAGGTAATAACCAACTTTATCAACAATGCGATCAAATTTACTAAAGAAGGGGGCATACGTTTCGGATACAAACACAAAGGAAGTCAATTAGTATTTTTTGTTTCCGATACAGGCTGTGGCATCGACAAGACCGTCAAAGACAGCGTCTTCCAACGTTTTGTCAAGTTAGATAATTTCGCACAGGGAACCGGACTCGGGTTATCCATCTGCCAGATGATCATACAGAAGTTGGGGGGAGAGATCGGCGTAGAATCGGAACTGGGGCAAGGATCGACTTTCTGGTTCACCCTGCCTGACACCGTGATCGAAGAATCACATATTGCTCCTATCGAGCCGATAAAAATAGAAATACAAAGCAGTACCTCTACGGGTAATGACAGTAAAAAATCCACTTTACTGATAGCGGAAGATAATGAAAGCAACTATACATATATAAAAGCAATACTCAAAGAATATAATCTGGTACATGCCTGGAACGGTCAGGAAGCAGTAGACCTCTATAAGAAATACCATCCGGATATGATCCTGATGGACCTCAAAATGCCGCTTATGGATGGTTACCAGGCAACAAAAGAAATACGTAAAGACAATACGGTCATACCCATTATTGCCGTAACAGCCTTTGCTTTTGCCGAAGATGAACAACGCGTCAAACAGAGCGGATTTAACGATTACGTTGCCAAACCGATCAAGCCCAACGACCTGAAAAAGAAAATAACAGAACTCTTATAACAACTAAATTACACGTGTACCGGGGAATTGCATGGTAAATGTGGTTCCTTTTTCTATTTCCGATGCAACGGTTATATTACCGCCATGCCGGTTCAGAATTTGCCGGCAGACGCTCAATCCAATCCCCGATCCTCTCTGTTTGGTTGTAAAGAAAGGGACAAACACTTTATCCAATGCTTCAGGCACGATACCGCTGCCGTTATCAGATACAGTTACGACCGGCATCCCGTCCCGTCTGAAAGCATCTATATGAATTTCAGGGAACTCACTGTCACAACAGGCTTCTATAGCATTTTTCAGCAGGTTGATAAGGACTTGTTCGATCATGCTCCGGTCGGCATACAGTCTCAGTTCTGCCGGATGAATGGAGTAAACGACATGTATACCCGCTGCCGGGACCAGTTTTTGTAAATCACTGAACAAAGTCGATACCGGAAATATCTGCATGGTCGGAGTCGGAATACGCGTCAGCTTACGGTAATTTTCCACAAAGTCGAGCAACCCTTTGCTACGACGATGAATGGTCTGTATCGCCTGCAGCATCACGGCATAATCACGTTCATTCATCCCATTCGAAGCAGCACGTTCCGTAACCGTTTCCGACAGGGAGATAATCGGGGCGATCGAATTCATGATCTCGTGCGTAAGGACACGGATCAATTTCTGCCAGGCATCCGTCTCAGCTTCCGCCACTACTGAGTTATAAAGCCGGGAACGGAATGCATTCAAGGCCTCATTCATCGAACGGGTCAACTGGGCTTCAGCACCTCCGGAAGAAGGTACCGGAAAAGAGAGGTTCAGATCCCCGTAATGGATATTCGCAATCAGATGCTCCATCCGGCGGATCGTCTTCCGCTGGTCCAGATACAAAGAGAAAGCCAGTACGACCAGGATGGCCCCCATCATAACAGATGTAAAATAAAGGCTTTTCAATATGAGGAATGCAATAGCCAGCGAGAGCAATACAATCAAAACGATCTTTATCAGGATAATATACCGTTTCATAGGCCCAGCTTATCCAGTTTCCGGTAAAGGGCAAAACGGGTAATTCCCAATAGTTCGGCAGCACGGGTCACATTCCCTTCGGCACGCCGCAAAGCACGTTCGATCGCTTCCTTCTCCAGAATGCTCAGGTTGAGCTCTTCCAGCTCTGCAATCTTATTCGATGCAGTAGGCTGAAGCATGAAATTCTCCGGTTTCAGCATCATGCCATCAGATAGGATCACTGCCCGTTCAATCGCATGTTGTAATTCGCGGACGTTCCCCGGCCAGTTGTAATTCTGCAGCTTACTCCGTGCATCACGTGAGAGACCTTTGATATCTTTCTTGTATTTACGGGCATAACGGGCAAGAAAATAATCTGCCAGCAACTGAATGTCATTACCGCGTTCCCGTAAAGGAGGAATATGTAGTTCTATCGTATTGATACGATAGAGTAAATCCTGACGGAAAGTACCCTTTCCCACCATCTCATGAATATTTATATTGGTAGCCGAGATCAGGCGGACATCAATGGTTATCGGACGTGTCGCTCCTAAACGGGTGATTTGTTGTTTCTCTATCGCTGTCAGCAATTTAGCTTGCATAGGCAGACTCAGGTTACCGATCTCATCCAGGAAAAGTGTACCGCCGGTAGCCACCTCCATACGTCCCGGTTTATCACGACGGGCATCGGTAAAAGCTCCTTTCTCATATCCGAACAGTTCACTCTCGAAAAGTTGTTCAGGGATACTCCCCAGATCGATCCCTACGAAAACCTGTCCGTTACGTGGCGAATGATGATATAAGGCACGTGCCACAAGATCCTTACCCGTACCGTTTTCACCCAGAATCAGGATATTTGCATCCGTATCACGCAACTTCTCGATCGTCGTAAAGATCTCCTGCATGGCATTACTTTCACCGATAATCTCAAACCCGTCATCCTCCGAACTCTCAAGAGCTGCTACCTGACGTTTCAGCGACCGAACCTCGGTACGGCTTTCCCGAAGTTTCAGAGCGGCAGACAAGGTAGCCAGCAACTTCTCTTTCTCCCAGGGTTTAGGTATAAAATCCGTCGCCCCGGCTTTAATGGCACGTACGGCTTTTTCCGTATCGGCATAAGCCGTAATAAAAAGAACGACAGCATCCGGGTCTGTCTTCTTTATCTTTTCAAGCCAGAAGAAACCTTCCTGCCCGCTGATGGCATCCCGCCGGAAATTCATATCCAGTAAAATCACATCGGGCACATAGCTTTCCATAAAATGCTCGATCCGTTCCGGTTGCGTAGTGACACGGATCTGTTCGACATAAGGCTCCAACAGCAGATTCAATGCAAAAAGCACATCTTCATTGTCATCGATGATTAATATTTTCCCTTGTTTCATTCCTGTTTCTGATTTGGTTGTAAAGATAAGTATAAAAGCTATTGTATGTGCGTGCGAATACGAACGTTTTTCGTGCGTACACGCACTACAAAAGCAATCGCATCGTTTCTTTTAGAACTATCAATCAACAGGTTACAAATATGGCATACTATTTGTTTCTTATAGAATATGAAACAGATAAAAAGTTACATATTATCCATAATCCTTGCCACGACGGTCCTATTTCCGGCCTACTCGCAGGACACGTTACATCTGACTTTGTCAGAGACTGTACGCATCGCACAGGAGCAATCGCCCCAGGCTATTGCCGCTCGTCATTCTTTCCGGGCATCTTACTGGAACTGGCGTTCTTTCCGGGCAAACATGCTGCCGAGTCTTACTTTCACCTCCAATCCTTCGCTGAACCGGTCGATCAGTTCGGTTACATTACCCGACGGAGGAGAGAGTTTCGTTCATCGTAACCAATTGATGATAGATGCCGGTTTAACGATCAATCAGAATATACCGTTCACAGGAGGTAGCCTCTTTGTAAAAACGGCCTTACAAAGACTGGATCTGTTTTCGGAAAAGACCAGCTCGTATAACAGTACACCGGTAGTTGTCGGATATGAGCAAAACCTGTTCGGATACAACCAGTTCAAATGGGATAGAAAAATCGAACCTATCCGCTATGTCGAATCACAAAAGAATTTGGTAGAAACACTGGAACTGGTAGCCGCACAGGCTACCCAACAGTTTTTCCAACTGGCGACTGCACAGACGAACTGGGAAATAGCACAATATAATTACGCAAATGCCGATACACTGTTCCAATATGCTAAAGGACGGTATAATATCGGGACGATCACAGAAAACGAGATGCTGCAACTGGAGCTTAACCTGCTGACCGAGCAAACAAATATGATGAACGCCCGTATCGAAGTGGACGACTGTATCCAGTCTCTACGCAGTTACCTGGGGATCAATAATGCCTCCGAACTGGTTGCCGATGTAAATGAAGAAATACCGCATTTCAATGTGGATGTAAAACAAGCTCTGGAACTGGCTTATGAAAACAATCCGGAGCCGGAATATCTGCAGCGCCGTCGGCTTGAAAGTGAAAGTGCCGTTGCACAGGCAAAAGCTTCGCGCGGCTTCAAAGCCGACCTGTACATGCAATTCGGACTGACACAGACGAATGAGAAACTGAAAGAGGCTTACCGGAATCCTTTGGACCAGCAGCTGGTCAGTTTGGGTATACGAATCCCGATCCTGGACTGGGGCGTAGGCAAAGGAAAGGTTAAAGTGGCCCTCAGCAATCGCGACAAAGTATATACCGAAGTAGAACAATCGCGCAATGATTTCGAACTGAACGTCATCAAAATGGTCAAACAGTTCAACCTGCAGGCAGATAAAGTGACGATCGCCCAAAAGACCGACCTGACCGCCCAACGCAGGAACGATGTGGCACAGAAACTTTACCTCCTGGGCAAATCCACTATCCTCGATCTCAACGCTTCCATCAGCGAAAAAGATCGGGCACGAAGAGAATATATCACGGCTTTATATAATTACTGGAGCTTGTATTACGGCCTGCGCAGCATGACCGGCTACGACTTCGAGAAAAGCCGTGAACTGACATTCGATTACGAACAATTAATGAAATAAAATAATGGACAGACCTATTGAAAAGAAACCCGTATATTACCGTTACCGCTGGCATATTGCCGGAGGTGTAGCTTTTATAATCCTCCTAGTGTATGTTTCCATCGTTGCATCCGGAGGACGAAAACTACGTACAGAGGCCGACAACCTTATTATCGGTGAAGCACAAGCGGATAAATTCCTCGAATACGTAGATGTGGAGGGCGTCGTTCAACCGATCCTGACCATTAAGATAAATGCCCGGGAAGCCGGAAGCGTCGAACGGATCGTGGCAGAAGAAGGGACTATGATGGAAAAAGGAGACACCATCCTGACCCTGAATAATCCGGACCTGGTACGTACTATCGACGACCAGCGGGACGAATGGGAAAAGCAGCTGATCTCCTACCAGGAAAAAGAGATCGAAATGGAACAGAAAAGCCTGGACCTGCAGAAGCAGACGCTACAAACGACCTACGAACTCAACCGACTGAAAAAGAGTTTCGCCCTCGATGAAGAGGAGTTCCGTATGGGTGTAAAAAGCAAAGCACAGTTGGAAGTACAGCGGGATGAATTCGAATATAAAACACAAAGTACGGCTCTGCAACTGGAAGGTTTGCGCCACGACAGTGCAGCAACCATCCTCCGCCGCGAACTGATGAAGAACGACCTGGAACGGGAACGAAAGAAATTCGACCGCGCTCAGGAACGTATGGAGAACCTGATCGTCCGTGCTCCGTTGGCAGGACAGCTGAGTTTCGTCAAAGTGACTCCGGGCCAGCAGGTACAGAGTACAGAGGCCATCGCCGAGATCAAGGTACTCGACCAGTTCAAAATACATACCTCACTCAGTGAATATTATATCGACCGTATCACCACCGGCCTCCCCGCCACGATCACCTGGCAGGGAAAGAAATATCCGTTGCGTATCACCAAAGTAGTACCGGAAGTAAAAGACCGTAACTTCGATGTCGACCTTGTCTTCACCGAAGAATCTCCCGACAATGTCCGTATCGGAAAAAGCTTCCGTGTACAGGTCGAACTGGGACAACCGGAAGAAGCCTTGGTCATCCCCCGCGGAGATTTCTTCCAGACTACCGGCGGACAATGGATATATAAACTGAACGAGGCAGGAACAAAAGCGCGTAAAGTAAGCATCAGCATCGGCCGCCAGAATCCGCAGCAGTATGAGATTACCGGCGGATTACAAGCAGGCGACAAGGTTATTGTCACCGGATATAGTACTTTTGGCGACGCGGAAGAATTGATTCTGAAATAAAAGCAGAAAACAGATACCATGAAAATACTTCTACTTGCCATACGAGCACTTAGTCATTTTCGGCTCTATACCATTATAAATATTTTAGGGCTAGCCCTTAGTATGGCCTGTGTAATTACTATCGGCCGGTATGTACACAGTGAATTATCCACCGATCACTTTCTTCCGGAACTCGACAGGATCTATGTAACGGTTTATGAAGACGATCAAAATCCGGGTATCCTCAGATATTCCGATATAGGAAATCCGAACAACGAAGCCTCATTTATCAATTTGTTGGAGCATCCCGCTGTAGAATATGCAAGCCGAATGATATTATATGACAATACCGATTGCTTATATAACGACAAAGGATACGGATGCAAAACCCTTGTAGCCGACAGTAATATCTTCAAAATACTAACATATCCGCTGATCAGCGGCACAACGACGCTGACAAAACCGAATGAAGCCATTATCACCCGGCAGTTTGCCCGGAAAATATTTGCAGAAGAACCGGTACTCGGTAAACAATTGCAACTCTTCAGCGGTAAAGTTGTCACGATCGTCGGTATCATCGGGGAACCGGTAACTGCCAGTAGTATAGACTTTGACATTATAGTCTCCGACCGGTTATCCTCCTTCTGGGATCATATCGGCATTCATCTGGTACGGCTTCATCCGAACACCGATTATCAGCAGGTCAATGCACAGTACAACAAATTCATGCACATGGAATTATGGCGATTCAGCCTCCGCTTCCAGCTTTACCCGCTATCAAAAGTCTATTTCAACGGTAATATCGAAAACTACTTCTTCAGAACCGGTAACTTTACTCATGTATGGATCCTGTCGATAGTTGCATTGATGATTTTGCTTATCGGACTCTTCAATTTCATTAATATCTACTCGGTTGTTATTTTACGGAGGGGAAGAGAGTTCGGCATGAAGAAAGTATTCGGAGCCGGAAGTAAAATGATCTATGCACAGTTATATATGGAAAATATCCTGATGACCGGAATTGCCCTGTTAGCAGGATGGATGATCGTCGAGATAACCGACCCGTTAGTACGAACGCAATTGAATATCACCCCGGTATCCAACCGAGAGTTCGACCTTCTCCTTTCGGGTTGCATTCTGCTGATCCTTCCATGTGTCACGGCATTGATTCCCTATATCCGTTACAACTATTCAGCCCCAATCAAATCTCTTCGCTCCGTCAACCAGGCCGGAGGTTCTATTGTCTCACGCAAATTATTCCTGACAACCCAATATATCATTACTTTTGCCCTTGTCACCTGTTCACTGTTCTTTACCAAACAATTACGGTTCATGCTAAATGCTGATATCGGAATACGGACAGAAGATATTATCGAGACCCAATTCATGAAATTCCATTATATGGGAAAGGATCTCACGCCGGAGGAATGGGCTAAAGAAGATAAAAGAAGACAAGATATCAAACAGATTGTCCAACAGAAAATGGATACATCTCCGTTATTCGAACATTGGACGTATGGAGATCAACCGATAAAAAACACAAAGAATAAAGGGTATACCACCAAATTCAAACTGCCCGACGGCAAATACGAGGAATTCTGGGTGATGAGTAATACGCCCGCCTGGATGAAACTATTCAATCTCCAAATCATAGAAGGGGAACCAATCAGCAACGAAGAACCATCGAACAGAGGATACGAATTGTATATCAGCGAATCCGGTAAGAAGCTATTAGGTATAAAAGATATCGAAAGCACAGTCTTACAACCCGAGAAGCGATTATGGTACAATTTGGGAGGAGATATGAGTCAGAACCCACCGTATCGTATATTAGGTGTTTTCAAAGATTTCAATCCCATCCATCTGTCGAATAAAAATTATCCGATCATACTGACCCCAAGTGCCAGTTGGTACGGAGAACCTTTACTCGCTTCGATCGCTCCCGGGAAAAGGCAGGAAGCCATACAATTTCTGAAAAGTATGCACGACGAACTGATCGGCGGTAATTTCGAATATAGCTTTATCGAAGACAAGCACAGGGAACTATATCTGGAAGATCTTCACCTTACACAGATCTATTCCATCTTTGCCGTAATCGCAATCCTGATCTCTTCCCTGGGTCTATTCAGTCTCTCGTTATTCGACGTACAGCAACGTTTCCGCGAAATAGCCATCCGCAAAGTAAACGGGGCCACTACCGCCATCGTCATGCGAATGCTCTTGCAGAAATATTACAAACTATTGGGAATCGCCTTCTTGATAGCCGCACCAATCTCCTGGCTAGCCATCAACCGCTATCTGGAAGACTTCGCACACAAGGCATCTGTCTCCTGGTGGATCTTCGCCGTCGCCCTACTGATTACAGCCGGCATATCTTTGGCAACACTGATCTGGCAGATACGGAAAGCGGCACGGACCAATCCGGCCGAAGCTATCAAATCCGAATAAACTAATTATATAATACATCCTCATGAAGATCATCCTACTAGCCATACGCTCACTGATGCGTTTCCGTTTATACACTGTTATCAATGTACTCGGTCTGGCATTGAGCCTGGCCTGTGTTATCATTATCAGCCGATATGTATATAGCGAAGCGACGACCGATCATTTCAATAAAAATCATGAACGGATGTATCTGAGTGTACGCCACTGGGGGGAGGGAGAACAAAAAACACTCTTATGCACAACAGACAACGTACTCATGAAAAGAGACTACGTCAATCCGCTGGACATTCCGGAAATAGAGCAAAGGACCTCCTTTGTCTCCCTCGGTAATGCAGAGATCAAAGTCGATGAAAAAAGATTCAAAGCACATGTCCTGGCAACAGATACCTTCTTCCTTCAGATACTCGACTTCCCGGTCATAGAAGGAAGCCGTTCCCGGCTATTGACTGACCCTAAAGAAGCCGTCATCACAAAACGGTTCGCACAGAAATTATTCGGTGAAGAAAGTCCGATCGGCAAGAACTTTGACTATAACGGAAATATTCTGACTATCAAAGGTATTATCGGAGAGCCACATACACAAAGTTCGCTAGCTTTCGACCTGCTGATATCCAAAGAACTACAATGGCGTTGGCCGCCGGTTAATTATTTCAGTGTCGCCCTGGCTTTTCCCGGTGTCGATGCCAGACAGATCAACGAGAAACTCAAAACGGACTTTCATAAGGCGGGTAGTAAAAGTTTCTTTTTCCAGGTCATACCGCTCGACAAACTGTATATGGATAAAGCCATTGACAAAGGACAGGACACTTTCCGGCAAGGAAATGCCGACAGCCTGAAAATACTGTCGTTTGTCGCCATACTGTTATTATTTATCGGCTTGTTCAACTTTATTCATATCAGCTCGGTCGTTATCATTAAACGAGGCCGTGAACTGGGAATGAAAAAAGTATTCGGGGCAAGACCTGTACAACTGTTTATCCAGCTATATGCAGAGAATCTGGTACTGACAGCTATCGCTCTTTTTCTTAGTTGGATGATCATCGAGATCACCCAACCGATACAAATCAATCAACTGGGCATCATCGCTACTGTCGGTTCATCCTTCAACACAGTCCTAACCCTTATCCTCTTGCTCGGATTGCCGTTGATCATCACGCTGTACCCGTTTTTCAATTACAGCTACCGGCAAACGATCCGTTCGCTTCAGGGAATTACTCCCGGAAAAAACAAAATGGGTACCCGTTCTCTTTTTCTTGTCGTTCAGTATGTGATTACCTGTTGCCTGATCATTTCTTCCCTGTTCTTTATGAAGCAATTACATTTTATGCTGAATGCAGACCTGGGATATCGGACGCAGGACATCATAAAAGCCTGGTTCATACGTCCTTCTTCCAAAATGACCTATGGAGAAGAAGACCAGAAACGATCTGATGATATTTCTTTTACTGTGCAGGAAGCACTCAAAGTATCTCCCCTATTCCAGACATTCTCTTACGGAGAAAGCCCGTATGAATTGCCGGACGATCAGTTTAACAGGATAAATATGCGTATTCCGGGAGGAGAATGGCAGGAAGTCCTTCAAGTGAAGCTATACAAAAGTTTCTTTGATGTATATGAAATACCGGTTTCAGCAGATAAGTTTCCCCAAAGTGAAAAAGAAGTACTGATGAATGAAACCGCCAGAAAGTTATTCAGTCAGAATGGGCAAGCCCCTACGGAACTGGAGAGAGATTCGTATAATGGTACCGAGTCGTTTCTGGTAAAAGGTTTTACTCCCGAATTTCAGGTAGTACACCTCTCCCAGCGCAACCAACCGATTGTCATCACCCTCAAAGACGTACAGGACGAATTGTTCTGGCCGGGGAAACTAATGGCTTCCATTGTACCCGGACGCCGCCAGGAAGCGATACAACTTCTGAAAGGATTGCATGATAAGACCATCGGGGGTGAATTTGAATATACCTTCGTCGAAGATGAGATCAGTGCCATGTACGAAAAAGACCGGTTGGTAGCCCGGATTTATACTGTTTTCACCTTAATTTCCATCCTGATATCTTCTATGGGCTTATTCAGCCTTTCGCTTTTCGATATTCAGCAGCGCTACAAGGAAATAGCAATCCGTAAAGTAAACGGAGCGACAGTGGGAGTCATCACCAATTTGCTGTTGCGAAAATATTACAGGCTGCTGGGATTATCTTTCATCATCGCTACGCCTCTTTCCTGGCTGGCTATCACGAAATATATGGAGAACTTTGCCAATAAAGCACCGTTATCCTGGTGGATTTTTGCTGTTGCTTTCCTGCTGACCGCAAGCATATCGCTGATCACCCTGATCTGGCAGATACGAAAAGCAGCACGGACAAACCCTGCGAAAGCAATTAAAACAGAATAAATCCGGAAAACAGACAAGCATATCTATGCAATTCAGACATAAAAGCATTCACCGTTCACCATTCTATCGTATATAACTAATATAATGACAATTACAATACGACACTCAGGTGAACGGTTAAGCAAAAGGATGAATGGTTACTACAAACCCTTCACCCTGAACTACTATCCATTATCATATAACCCATTAACCCGCCGACAATAGTATATTAACACAAAAATGATAACCCAATAGCTTAACGACCATGCCCGGCAAGCTTTTCGACCACCGTCATTAAGCTTAACCACCCACGTCGACAAGCTTAACGATGGCGGTCAAAAAACGACCTGATAGCATGTTTACCATTAGCTATATATTACTTTCCGATTAGTTCCCAATTATATGAATGATAGTAGGATTAAGGGAAAGGTTCGGAATTTATCAATAATGAGCTATCCCTTTATCAAAGTGACTTAGCCATTACAGGTTTATTTGCCGTCAGTTTTAACTGACGGTTTACAAGTTGCTTCTCTTTATTGGCTTCAGCCACATTTCTCTTTACATAGAGAGACTCTTTAAATGGGACTAAAGTCCAAAAAGATAGAGTATTTACTTATCCGTCGGTTAAAACCGACGGCAAATGGACCTGTAACTATACCAGCCCTATTGATGACTGATGGTTTATAGCTGAATAGTTCAAATCTTTCTAAATTGGCACATGGGCATATTGCCACATTGGCTCAAATATTTTCTATGTATGACCGCGAAACCGATTAACAAAGTATCCTTCTTCTTCTGGTGTAAACAATTTCACTCTATAAAGCCTCGGCAGGAGGCTGGGTGAAGGGTTCGGATAAACCATTCACCTTTTAGTCAAACCATTCACTCGATTTACCACAAGATAAACAACTAATAAGCAACAACTTATATACATAAAGGTGAAGAGTGAACGATTCTTTCCTAAAATGTAATGGAGAACAACGCCTCGGCCTGGAATTTACCGTAATCGATCGGTTGTATCAAGCGTACACCGGTAGTTAACGGGAAGCTCATCCGAAAAACATTCCAGTCGAATATCAGGTCAGTACCGAAAGAACTCTGTGTCGTCCAGTCACGCCCTTTCGCTGCCTGGTTACGGTTGAGGTCGTAAAACAGATTGGCACGCAAACGCCGGATATAAGCCAGTTGTCCCAGACTAAGGTCCGGAGAAAAGATAGAAAAAGCATAATCCGCTTTAAAGGCAATCTGCTGCCGGGTCTGATACATAAAATCATATCCACGAGGCTTTTCGATCAGGTGCTTCGGCAAATACAACGTTTTATTGTCCACACTCTGATATTGATATCCTACCCGTAGCATCAACCCGTGGTTACGCAGGATACCGGGCCAGTAAGTAGTAAGGCGCCCTGCATACAGGCTTCCGTAATTCTCTTTGTTAAAAGGAGATTGCAGGTATTGCAGACGCAACTGATATCCCCACCGGGGAAGAATATCACGCAATGCTTTCTTGCGGTAACTGTAAAACAACACTTCCGGCAGGATATATTGGAAATTGCTATATGTACGGCTTTCGTATTGCTGGTACTTGTCGTTTGTAAAATAGTATGCAACAGCCGGTTGTATTCCACGTATATAATGGTTGCGGGTCAAATTGAAAGGAAGATAGACACGTGCTTCGGCTTCCAGCAACGTCCGCTTCACTGTTTTGGCCTGCGCAACCTCTTTTCCTTTGTCGTTGGTCATCCAGGTTACATCGAATGCCTTTCCGCCATAGTCGGCGGCTATATCGATAACCGGGAACCAGCCTTTGTAAGTAAATGACAACTTACCGTGATGTTCGCCTTTTCGATAATACCATCCCGCCTGCATAATGGCTGTATTCAACGTATTTTGTGACAAGACCATAACACCGGGTTTCACGATCGTACTCAAATCGTCGGCACCTGTATTCATAGCCTCTGCCACATCATAATAGAAAGGAGCCCAGCTGTGAAGTTTGAACGTATGTAATCCCTTCCGGTAAGGGCGGGGAGCAAATTCGATGGGGGTCAGTTCTGCAGAATCGAGATTGAACTGTTCCTGCTGCGCCAACGAAGCGACCAGCGGGGAATGAAAAGGCTCTCCCAGATCAGCCTTTTCAGCTTTCAGGCTATCGACCGGCAACGAACCGATACGGTATCCCTCTGCCTGATAATCCGAATAGAGAAGTTTGTCTTTGCCGGGGAAAAAAGCAGGATCGAACGCCCCAAAGCGGGCAGATGTCAACCGGTAGACGGTTGTATCCGGCAAGTTCAGGGAATAGATATTATTGGTTCCGTTTGCCCCCGATTCAAAATACAGCTTACCGTCACTCCAGAACGGAGCTGTGATATTCACAGAGGTAGTTGCCAGCAACTCGCTCCATGCACCGGTTTGCGTATCCAGTTGTAACAAGCTTATCCCGGTATCGGTAACTGCCACAGCGGTTATCTTTCCATCATCACCAAAAGTCAGTTCTTTCAAAAAGGCATTATCAGGCACTGTAAAATAACGTTGTTCCTTCCCTGTTGCCAGATCGACCAGCACCAACTGGTTTTCACCGCTTACCGTAAAACGGGAAACAGCCGCTGTACGATTATCCTTATCGATAGCCGGAGCCAGATAACGTTGGCGGGGAGTGAGTGTCGTCAGCCGCCCGGTCTCCAGGTCATACTGTTTGATAACGGAATAGTTTTCATGTGTCCAGCGGAGTCCGGGAACGACCTCCGTCCAGTATAACCGATTGCCCGCCAGGTTCAGACGGCTATTGATCGTACCGAGATAACATAGCCGCTTCTCTTTCCCGTTCGTTACCGATACCAGCGAATTGATATCCTGTATTCCCGATTTAACGGCAATGACCGTCGAATCGTTCACGGCCTGCGGATAACGGTAAGAGGTGTACATCCCGGATGCCGGAGAAAGGAAAGCAGGCGTAACAGCCGCCGTATCCATCTTTTCCCACTCTTTACGCAAAAAGTCGAATGTTTCATTATACAGTCCGTCGATACTGATTCCTGCATTATGTTTGAAAGCGTTGCTGAACATCGGGATCGCAAAGAAACGGTTCACATAACGGGTGGTAGTCTTATCCCAGATATCCGATCCGAAACGGTGACGGGCAAAAGAAGTCAGATTATACCCCAACGCATAATAATCGCCGGTATAATCCTTATAAGAACCCAAGTACCATTTATCGAACGAATAATTCTTACCTTCTCCCAGCATTTGGGCACGGTAAGGCATACTGAATTCCGGCAACCGCCCTCTCCCGCCGTTCGACATGGAAGTCTCCGTTCCGACAGCGTCGCCCTCCAGAAACCAGCTCGGCATGAAAAAAGCAGCCACACCGGCAGCCTGTTCGCCTATCACATAATATAACGGTTTAAACCAGCCCCGCATAACCTTGCTGGTCTGAAGGACATGGCGTGACTCATGCAGCACGAGGTGTTTATCCCAGCTTACCCCGTCGAGTTTAGAGGAAGGTGTTGTAATCAGCTCCATACGGCGCGGTGCCCACGATACCAAGCCGTTGGACGACATATTAGCCGGATGAAGGATCACCGGAAACTTTTTCTGCATGCCGATACCTATCGTTTTCTGCAAATGCGGATAAGCATTCTCCAGATAGAGTGCATATTTATAAGCCATCGAATCGTTTCCCTGCGGATAGACCAGATTATAATGAGGCAATTTAACGATGTTCCATTTGAAGCGTGCCGGATCAGAACCGTAATCAAGAAACTGTGCCTGCATACTTAAAGAAGTAAGCAAGCCAAATACAGCTAAAAACAGGTATCGAAACGTAGGTATCTGCATATTTTATAGAGTTACAGACCACAAAACTATAAAATATAACCAAGTAGCTTCACTTTTTTTATAGCAAAATTCCCCTACCGTGCGTAAACGAACGCAATTCGTGCGGATACACACACCACCGTCAGATCCAAACAAAGCATAACACACGTATTACTAACCACTTATCCCTTTGGCACGTCTTTTGTGTTTTCAAATGCAATTATAACAGTGCGCCCATGTTAAAACACTACTTACTGATTGCAATACGCAATCTTTTAAAATATAAAACCCAATCGATCGTCAGCATTATCGGCCTGGCGATGGGTTTTACCTGTTTTGCACTGGCAACCCTGTGGATCAGGCACGAAATGACCTACGAGAACTTTCACGAGGAAGCGGAACGCATTTTCCTGGTCCGTAACGAAGACAAAAACAGTAACGAGGGTTTGGCCACAGTCACCCCTTCCCCACTGGCAGCCTATCTGCAGGAAACATTTCCCGAAATAGAACAAGCCTGTAACGTGTCGGACAGTAAAATGGAATTCAAATACAAAGGGATCACTTACCAATCTTATGAGATCCAGATGGATTCCGCCTCCATGAAAATATTCCCGATCCGGTTGGTTAGTGGAAATACCAATTTCCTTGTCAACGGCAGTAAAGAAATAGCCATCACAGAAGAACTCGCCGGAAAACTATTCGGAAAAGAGAACCCGATAGGGAAAGAACTAAGCATATACGGCCAGGAAAGTCCCATTTGTGCAGTGGTCAAAGCCTGGGAGCCTCATACAAACATGCCTTTTGAAATAGTAAGAGCCAATTATACGATCCCGGTCTGGTACGCCTGCGGATGGACGACTTTTATCAAGCTAAGGAAAGAGGCGGACATCAAGACTTTCCGTAAAAAGATATATGAGCATACTATTGAAAAAGATAACGCCAAACTGGAACATTTCGTACTGACCCCGATTATACAGATGCGATACGACCATCCCATCCGGGAAGCGACCATCAAATTCAATCACATCCTGTTGTTTGCCTTGTCGGGCGGTCTGGTCATCCTTTGTTCGCTGTTCAATTACCTGACTCTGTTCGTCAGCCGGATACGGATGCGCGGAAAGGAAATAGCCTTACGCAAAGTATGCGGTTCTTCCGATAAACATCTGATGGAGTTATTTTCTATAGAATATGTATTAACGCTATTGACTGCTATATTTATCGGGATGTTACTGATAGAACTGATACTACCCACTTTCCGGGAATTATCCGAAATAAAAACAACGACAAACGGAATCTACCTGGAAGCTATCGGCTATTCCCTTTTCGTAGCATTACTGTCGTTCCTTATTTCTCTGTTTCCTATCCATTATTTCCGCCACCAATCGCTGAATGCAGCAATAAAAGGAACGGAAAAAGGGAAAGGGAAGAATTATTTCCAGAAATTCTTCCTGGTCTTACAGTTTATTATCAGTATCGGATTCATCTTCTGCACGCTTGTGATGATCAAACAGATACATTACTTATCACATACCGACCGTATAGTGGAACGGGTAGGAAGAGCCTCCATCACATTCAGTGCCAAATCGTCCGAAGCCAGCCTGCGGGAAGAACTTAAGCAAATCCCCATGATAACCGAAGTTCTTTCAGGTAATCACAACTCTTTCATTCCCCAAAACGGAGCAAGCTATATGCCGGTGAAAGAATGGGATGATAAGCCTGCATCTGCCGATGAAGTACTTTTGGAGACGATTGCCAGCGGTGAAGGAATATGTAATTATTATAATCTGAAGCTACTGAAAGGCACTATGTTAAGGGATGACGACCGGAAAGAGAAAGTGATGATCAACGAAACGGCCGCCCGTCTGTTTGGCTGGGCAGATCCGATCGGAAAATCTTTCCTCAAAAGTGACTCTACCCGGGCACAGATCATCGGTGTAATACGCGATTTCTGTAAAGATTCGCCTACTATCCCCGTGAAACCGGTGGTATTTACAGTACAAGAACTATTCTGGTCTATTAACTCCGGCGGCAATCTCCTTTTCATTTTCCGTAAAGGGCAATGGCAAGAATGCAAACGGCGGATCGAGGCGTTGATCAAAGAGAAACACCCGGAATTCACTTTCTACAGATTAAATAATACAGAAGAAGAGTTCAATAAGTTCCTGCAATCGGAAAATGCCCTGATCAAGTTACTCGACTTTGTATCCATTGTCTGTATCCTTATCTCCGTTTTCGGCATTTTCTCGCTGGTCACTCTTAACTGCGAACAACGCCGGAAAGAGATTGCTATCCGTAAAGTGAACGGAGCGTCAGTCGGAATAATCGTCCGCATGTTCTTCAAAGAATACTTATTATTACTTTGTGTAGCAGCAGCCATCGCGTTACCTGTCAGTTACCTGATCATGAAAGCATGGTTGGAAAACTACGTTATACAAACAACAATCCCCTTCTGGATCTACCTGATATTATTTATATCTCTTGTCATGATCACAGTCACTTGCATATATTGGCGAATATGGAAGGCTGCAAGTAAAAATCCGGCAGAAGTTATTAAATTTGAATAATACAACCTACATATATGAATATGATACAACACCATATCAAACTGGGCATACGTAACCTACTGAAATATAAGACGCAATCGCTAATCAGTATCATCGGGTTAGCGGTTGGTGTCTGCTGTTTCGCCATCTGTTCCTATACGTTAAGAGTTGACTTAAACTGGAATCACAGCATCAAAGAGGTAGAAAGAATATGCATCGTTTTTACAGAAACAGAGAAAGGTACCCAGACAAGTTATTCACCTTTTGCCTCCGCTATGCTCGCAAAGGAGTATCCTGAAATAGAATCGGCTACCGCTTACAGCCAATTACAACCCTACACGGAGAAGTTATGCGAAATCAGAAAGACGGATGGTACAGCCAATTATTTCAAAGAGTTGTTTGTCTTTGCCGACCATCATTTTCTGGACTTTTTCAATATACGGCTAATCAATGGAAACCCCAATGAAATAGATCAGACACCCGATGCTATCCTAGTTACAGAGAAGACCGCCAATAGATTATTCGGAACAACGGATGTTATTGGTAAAACCTTCACCGATATTAATGATTTTGACGATACCCAAAAAGTATTTACCATCCGGGGAGTGATCGAAAACTTTCCAAAGCAAAGTGATCTGGAAAGATACAGCGGTATCGAACTGAATACAACAAATGAAGCAATCTGTTCTCCCGATAGTTATACCTATTACGACGGGTTCAATTCATTCGTAAAAATCAAACCGGGTATAAATATCGACAAGCTAAACGAAAAGCTTAAAAAAAGCACGTTGAAATATCCTAAAAATAAAAATGAAATTGCAGAATCTATTGTTCAGTTAAAACCGCTGACGAAGCGTAATACGCTCTACAATAGAAATTTCTTTTCTGACTCAGGAACTATTTTCTTTATTATCGGACTGCTGGTACTACTGACAGCTCTCTTTAATTATGTACTGTTCATCATCGGACGGATGATGAACAGGATCAAGGAATGCGGCATCCGCCAAGTGAACGGAGCGACAAAGTGTTCCATATTCTATCTGCTATTCATTGAAGCTTCCATCGCCTTTCTGATAGCCTGTACTTGTAGCTTCGCTATTGCAGAACTGGTCATTCCACATATTAACAGTCTTAATCCTGATTTTTCAATAGACAATAGTTACGTAGTACAACTTCTTACCCAATACAGCATTATCGGTTTAGGTGGTATTGCGCTTCTGTGTCTGATCGTTATTCATAATCTGGGTAAGATATCCCTTATACAAAGTCTGTTCAGTAATCAGATCATACGCCGCCATAGTGTTTTACGGAATATATTCATATCCATACAACTCGTTATCTGCTTCCTGTTCCTGGGAACGACCTGGTTTGTCAAACAACAAAGCGATCTGATTGAATACCGGCTGACGAACGGACTGAGTGAAACCGACAAAACCTCAACATTCGACGTATCCCTCAACGGAGATAAGCTAACTCCCCACCGTCCGGAAATACTACAAAAATTACGGCAAGACCCAAAAGTCGAAATCGTTTGTCGTAACGGAATGGGATTTTCCGGAGCCTGGCAGTTGAGAGAAGGAAGGTTTTCGTGGGAAGGGATCAGTGATGAGGAAGCGAAAAGTACCATGGGCCATATCTATACCGATCCATCTTTCTTTGAACTTGTCAACCAAAAATTACGGGACGGACGTCTATATAGCTCAGAAGAAACAGACAAAGCAGTTGTCAACGAATCTTTTGCACGGTTATTCAATCGAAATCCTATCGGCATGCAAATAAATGTGAGATATTGGGGTACGGAAATGAGTAACTTTCAGGTGGTCGGAATCGTTTCAGATTTTATAAATAATCGGTATGAAATGAATACCCGCCCGGTTCTTCCCTGTATTTATATGCCATTCCCTGAGAACAGTCTTAACATGAGCTGCTTAGTAAAAATCAAGCCTGAATATAGGAAGGAATTTCCGGAGATCATGAAAGCCGAACTATCCAAATATGTCAATCAAGCCACTCCTACTTATATTTTCTCCATGAAAGATGATTCCGGTTTTTATGTGAGTAGAGAACAGAATATATTCAAACTGACAACCATATTTTCCATAATATCTATTATCATCAGCCTACTGGGAATATACGCATCGGTTACTTTATCTACCGACAGAAGGAAAAAGGAAGTAGCCATCCGTAAGATCAATGGAGCGACACCTGCTACAATTGTTCATATGTTTTGCAAAAGCAACCTGTTGCAATTGTTTGTTTCTGCATGCATTGCTTTTCCCATATTGATATTGTTACTAAAATCGTGGTTGGAAAGTTATGCTGAGAGAATCTCCATCGGTATTCTACCTTTTATCCTGATATTCCTGCTTATGGCAGTAATCGTTGCCTTCACGATAATATGGCAGCTTTGGAGAATAGCCCGGATCAACCCGGCAGAAGTTATTAAATCCGAATAAACAGAAATATTATGAATATGCTACGACATTATATCAAACTGGCGATACGCAACCTGATAAAATACAAATCGCAATCCGTTATCAGCATCATCGGGCTGGCTATCGGTTTTACCTGTTTTGCCCTGTCTACCTTGTGGATACGTTACGAGCAGACTTACGATACCTTCCATGACGGTGCCGACAGGATCTATCTGGTAAGACCTGAATCAAAGACCACCAATAACGGCCTATCCGAAATTACTCCTTATCCGCTGGCCGGTTATCTGAAAGCGACTTTTCCCGAAATAGAAGATGCCTGCAATATGCAAGCATGGGGAACGACTGTCAGATATAAAGGTACGGAATATCGGTCTTTTAAAATGGACATTGACTCGGCAGCCATGCATATGTTCAAACTAAAAATAACAAACGGGAATCATAACTTCCTTACAGAAAACAGCAATGAAATAGCCATTACCGAAAGACTCGCACAACAGCTTTTCGGGACGGAAAATCCACTTGGTCAGGAACTGGAACTATATGGAGAGAAAAAAAAGATATGTGCTATTATCCAATCCTGGAGCCGTCATTCTAACATTCCATACGAAATTGTCGGCAATTTTTCGCCGGGAGATAACCGGACGCAATGGTATGCCAGTATGTGCCAGACTTTTATAAAACTGAAAAAAGGGGTCGATGCACAGAAATTTATCCAAAAGTTATATGAACATACCTATGAAACGGAGAACTCGATCGTAGTAAAAAATAGTGTAGCGACCCCTATTACAGCCATGCGGTATGACCGTCCAAATCAGGGAGTAACAGTTAAATATGAACATATCCGGCTTTTCGCCCTGGCTGGCGGATTAGTCATTCTCTGTTCGCTATTCAACTATCTAACCCTGTTTATCACCCGTATTCGCATGCGTGACAGAGAAATAGCTCTACGCAAAGTAAACGGTTCGTCCAATCGTGAATTACTGATGTTATTTTCTACCGAGTATTTGATCACCCTGGTTTTTGCAATATTTTTCGGACTGATCCTACTGGAACTGGTAATCCCGACTTTTAAAGAGTTGTCGGATATTAAATCGGATAAGACAAGTATTTACCTGGAAGCACTCAGTTATTCCGGCATTGTAGCAGCCTTTTCATTCATTTTGTCATTATATCCGATCTACTACTCCCGAAAGAAAAGTCTGAATGCAGCCCTAAAAGGTTCATCAAACGGAAAAGGGCAAAACTCTTTTCAGAAAGTCAGTATGGTACTGCAACTGATTATCAGTATCGGTTTTATCTTCTGCTCCACTATTCTGATGAAACAGATACATTATTTGAATCATACGGATCTGGGAATCGAACGTGCAAATCGCGGAACAATCCAGGTTTATCCGCCAATTGACGGTCTTAAGGACGAACTGGCTAAAAATCCCTATATTGCAACGATCGTTCCGGCGAACTTACCCGGACTACTTCCGCGTAATGCCCGCGCTTACCAAACAATCAATGAATGGGAAGGAAAAACAGATTCGACCTCTACTGTCACTTTAGAAATTATAGACTGCAACGAAGACTACTTTAAGTTTTACGGTCTGCAGTTGCTGAAAGGGACATTCCCTTCAGATGATAAAAGTATGATAATAAATGAGACAGCAGCCTTACAGATGAATATGAATGATCCTATCGGTAAGGGTTTTCAGAAAAAAGTAATCACAGGCATCGTCAAAGACTTCTATATTGCTCCGCCTACCATTCCGGCCAAACCGATGATGTTTACCCTGGAAGACGGATCAAGCGTATCCTCCGATATCATCTTCCAATATCAGAATTGCGACTGGAACTCTTGTAAGAAACGGATCGAGCAACTGATCAAACAGATGAATCCTAACATAATCCATTATAACATAATATCTATGGAAGAAGAATATGAGAAGTTCCTCAAATCGGAAAACGCATTGCTGATGATGTTGGATTTCGTCACCCTGGTTTGTGTATTGATCTCTCTGTTCGGTGTTTTCTCACTCGTCACCCTCGACTGTGAAAAACGCAGGAAAGAAATAGCCATACGCAAAGTGAACGGCGCGGAAACCAGTCATATCGTGAAAACGTTCCTATTGAAATATATGTTCTTGTTAGTGATCGCATCCGTCATTGCATTCCCTGTCGGTTACCTCATCATGAAACCCTGGATAGAAGGCTATGTACTCCAGACAAGTATCGATTTCTGGATTTATCCGACCATATGGCTGGCACTAGCCTTACTCATTATCACATGTACCGGTTTGCGAATCTGGAAAGCAGCCAATCAAAATCCGGCAGAAGTTGTTAAATCAGAATAAATAAAAATGAAAATCATCCTGTTAGCAATACGAACCCTCCTCCGATTCCGGCTTTATACGGCAATCAATATACTGGGACTGGCACTCAGCCTGGCCTGTTGTATATTGATATTCCGGTATGTCTACGGAGAAATGACGACCGATCATTTTATTCCCGAAATAGACAGGGTTTGCTATACAGTGATGGAAGATGAAGTATCTCACCAGAAAAGACTCTACGGTCTGTTACCTGAATATGGATATACCCCAAACCCATTGGAAGATCCGGCTGTGGAAATTGTATCTACACTATTCCAAAGTGACGAAGATCAGATTACAGTCGATAATAAACTGTACAATGTTGCCTCTTTAGCCGCAGACACGAATTATCTGAAAATAGTACCGATTCCCATACTAAAAACGTCCCGGAATAAATTATTAGAGAATCCGCAAGACGCAATAATCTCGGAAGACCTATCCCGATTAATTTTCGGGAAAGAAGATCCGATCGGTCAACAAATCACCACCTCAATGGGAGAGATGGTAACCGTCGTTGCCGTTATGGGTAAACCGGACACCCGATTTTCCATGCCTTTCGACCTGCTGATATCGAATGAATCGGCCAACTACAGAAAATATTCAATGCCCCATTCCCTTGTCAAATTACATAAGGGGCATTCTGCAGCCTCCGTCAACAAGGAATACGAAGCATTCCGTAAAATGTCCAATTTCACCAACCGCCTGCGCATCTGCTTTTACCCTTTACAGAAGCTATATTTCGATCAACAGGTAGTCACATACCTGGATAAACGGTTGGTAGGGAATTATACACACGTACTTATCCTGATAGCTATTGCCGTATTGATCATGCTGGTAGGATTATTCAATTTTATCAATGTCTACACGGTGTTGATCCAGAAACGGGCACGTGAATTCGGTATGAAAAAAGTATTCGGAGCAAATACCCGGCAAGTAGCCGTTCAATTGTATGCTGAAAACTTATGTATGACTCTCGTTGCTTTATTTCTGGCATGGGCATTCATAGAGACAGGGACGTTGCTGGTCAATACTTTTCTAATGATCCGGATTCCTTCGCATTTCTTATTTGACGCCAGCCTTTCTGTCGGGATTCTGTTCCTGTTGCCTTTTATCACAGCCCTATATCCCTTCTTCCAATATAATTATTCTTCGCCGGTCACTTCTTTGAAAAAGATCGGGAGAGGCGGAGAATCTACTATATCCAGAAAAGTATTCCTTTGTTTACAATATATTATCACACTGGCTTTAACCATCGTATCTATCTATTCTATCCGTCAGTTAAACTTTATGCTGAATACCGATCTTGGATATGAAACAGATAACATTATCAAAATTTCACCCATAGAAGGACCACGGGGAAGCGATATGAGCATGTGGAATAAATACAATCTGATCGTTCGGCAACTGGACAGAAACCTGAAAAATACCCCATCGCTCATCAAGCTGCATAGTTATTCTCCCGGGCCACTCAGTCGTTTAGGACAAAATTGCTGGGCACATATTCCGGGAAAAGAATGGACAAGTATAGGAACCCAGGTAAGCAATCAAAATTCCTTCCGTATTCTGGGGATAGAAGCAATTGAAGGACGGCTATGGAATGACTCCATCGATAATAATATGGATCTTTCGATTGTTATCAATGAATCGGCAAAAAGAGAACTGGGTATTACAGATATCGATGAAACACCAGTCATTCTGGACCGCCTGCTTGTTTACAGTCCGCAAACGAAAGAGCAACCGGCTCCCAGGTATCAGGTTATCGGAGTTATTAAAGACATTTGTACACAACATTTGTCCAAAGGCTATGAACCGATGATTTTCTTTTATTATAAAGAAGGTTTTTCATCCGGTCTATTAGTCAGTATCGTTCCTGATAAAAAACAGGAAGCAATCGACTTTCTTCGAAAAATATACAACGAGTCATGTGGTAATGAACTCCCTTATACATTTTTGAAAGATGAAGTGTTGTCAATTTACAAGGAGGATAAGCAATTGGTCAGTGTCGCCTCTCTTTTCGCGATTATAGCCATATTGATTTCTGCTATGGGCTTGTTCAGTCTATCCCTGTTCGATATACAACAACGGTTTCATGAGATATCGATTCGGAAAATAAACGGAGCGACGACTAAAGCTATATGGCAAATGTTATTTATCAAATACAGTCAATTATATGGAATAGCCTGTCTGGTCGGTTTGCCTTTATCCTGGCTGGCCATCACTTTGTACATGGTCGATTTTGCCTACAAAGCCAATATCGCCTGGTGGATTTTTGCCATTGCGATCCTTTTGACCGGAGGTATTTCATTCCTCACTCTGATCTGGCAAATACAGAAAGCATCCCGCACAAATCCGGCAGACATTATCCGTTCCGAATAACAATAAAATAATACAGATATGAAACAGTTCTTATATTTACTCGCCTGTCTTTCCCTATTGGTATCCTGTAACAAACAGAAAAGCCAAGGAGGCATAAAAACATATAAAGCCGGTACGGAGATCACTGGCGAACTGTCCGGCGAGGTTGTTTTTGCCGGAAATGGGATACATAACTACTACGATATAGCGATTACCAACGATTACTATGCATTTCTGGACTATTACAGCGACACACTCCTGCAAGTGAGAAATAAAAATGATTTCTCACTTTATCAGATCGAACCGAGAGAGAAAGATACGTTCTCTATTGCTTATCCGTCTTTTACCAAATATGACTATGCCAACAACAAGAACAGGATCTCCATCTGGGACAATGATTCACATCAATTGAAACGCATAGATCTGGACCAGACACAGACTTCTCCTACTGTCTCTGCAGAGCTTATATCTATGACAAACTTCATTTCCGGGAATATCTGTACAAACTGTTGCATCACGTCCAAAGAACTATATGCCGTTTCATTCAATCCGGGTAAACCGCAGGTTTTCTTCTCTTCCAATAAAATAACAGGGCAATATGCTGTTCCGGGTTATCCCCGGATCACGGTTCCGATGCCTGACGATGTCCTGAGAAAAGCATACGCCAGCGACCTGGTTATCAACGAAGAAAAAGGAGTAATCGTCGCAGCCTTACGTTTTATCGACGGTATCAATTTCTATGATCTGAATTGTGATATGACAGCTTCGGTCTCTTTTGCCGATTATTATACAATACCGGTTCCTGACATAACCAATAAATATCTGGATGCCGAACAGAGTAAAAAATGCTTTATCGATATCTGTAGTTCAGACAAATATGTATTCTGTCTGTTCGACGGATCGACAAACTTTACCGGCAATTCGGTCATCTATGTATTCGACTGGGAAGGGAAACAAAAAGCGGTCTTGCAGGCAGACCGTAATTTGCGAAAGATTGCCACAGAGAAGTCCGGCGAATACTTGTTAGCTTTATCTCCCAACGGAGAAGGAGGTCGGGATGTTATCAAATATAATTTAAAGAACAAAATTTAATTCTAAACCATGATACGACATTATATCACTATCGCTTCACGTAATTTTGTCAAATACAAATTACAGACCCTTATCAGCGTTATCGGACTGGCAGTTGGACTCGTCTGTTTCACCTACGGAATGAAATGGTTGGAATACGAAACTTCCTACGACGGTTTTTATCCGAAGTCCAAACAAATGTACACGCTCTACGGCATCAACAAACAAACCGGGAAAAAAGAGAGAAAATTGCCACTCGTTCTGGCCCGTAAACTCAAACAAGATTTTCCGGAGATAAAAGAGACTGCACTGGTATACGGGAATTTCGGTTCCACCTTCAAATATAACGACCAGACATTGGAAGATCCGAAAGAAATATTTATCGACAACAATTTCTTTACCCTTTTCCCCAGGAAAGTTCTTAGCGGTCGGCAAACGAATCTGTTGCATTCGCTGGATGAAATAGTCATAACCCGCTCTTTCGCCCTCAAATATTTCAAAAGTCCGGAAGATGCGATCGGAAAAGTGATGAAAAACGGATACCGGGAAACACTTACCATCGTGGCGGTAGTAGAAGATGCACCTGCTAATTCCGCATTTAAACAGAATGTCTTCGAATTGGATAAGTTTACCACTGAAATGACAGACAGAATATCGGAAGACAGACAATGGAGTCTATTTGAAAATGAAATTTATCTGCTGTTGGAAGATCAAGCCAGTGCGGATGTATTCAGAAAGAAGCTACAAACTTATCTGGAGAAAAACAACTATCTGAATACACTTGCGATAAAGATGATTCCGTTAACAGATATGCGACACACGTTCGGAAGCGAGTTATCGTTTAACCTGTCCTACATCCGCACTTTTGCCATAACGACCATCCTGTTGTTGTTGTGCGTATTCTTCAATTTCGTCAATCTTCTCCTGAACCGTATCTATCAGCGTATGAAAGAAATAAGACTCCGAAATTCGATAGGTGCCGGTAAACGGGAACTGATTATACAACTATTGACCGAACTCACATTACAGACAGGTATAGCCTTTGTTCTGGCCTTTTGTCTGCTGGAACTCAGTTCTTCACTGTTCTGTAAAACCTTCGATACGAAGATTGCCAACCATGATTTCTATATAAGCCTTATTGTTACAACTTTAGTCAGCTGGGGGGTATTACTCTTTGTCTCATTTCCACTATTACTGCGTTTCATACGAACATCTTCACTTATGTTGTCCGGAGGTATTTCTGCCAACCGGAAAGGTTCGTTCCGAAAAGTCAGCATGACCATTCAGCTCGGAATCTGTGTATTCTTCCTGATGAGTACCTTCATCATGCTTCGGCAAATCTCATTAATGAAGCATAAGGATCTGGGATTCCAGAAAGAGGGGCTGATTCATATCACAATGAATTATCGTGACCGTTCCGGAATCACCCACGAACTGGCTACTCTTTCGATAATCGATGAATTTGTTGAATGCAGCATCTTTTCTATCACCCACGAACCTTATACACAGAATGAAGTGCATTGGGAAGGAAAGCCGGACGATTTCAATCCGAATTTCCAGGTAATCAAAGTAGGAAGCAAATTTTTGGATGCATTCAAAATCACCTTATTAAAAGGTAATTTTATAGACGAAGGTAATTCGGATCCGGAAGACTGGACCACGCCGGGCAACACTGCCGTCATCAATGAAGAAGCAGCCCGGATCATGGGAATGGACAACCCGATCGGAAAAAAGATCAGTATCTGGAACGGCGTCATTTACCACGACGGAAAAAGGGGACAAAAAGAGATGGAAATAGTAGGCGTCGTCAAAAACTTCCAGGCGGCCAGTCTGCGTAACCCGGTACTCCCGATGATTATCACACTCGACGGAAGTAAATGGAATAGTTACTACTATTACGCCCGTGTAAAACCCCAAAATGAACAAGCTGCCATTAAAGCCATACGGACAGTTTTCGAAAAATACAAAAAAGAAGGAGATACAGTTCCCCAAATACAGACAATGACAGATGTTTTCAACCAGTTGAATCAGTCGGAAGATGCCAGCCTACAGCTATTCTCTTTATTGGCGATACTCTGTACTTTGATCTCTATCTTCGGAATCTATTCCGTTTCATCCAGTAATATTGCACAACGCAGAAAAGAAGTAGCCGTGCGCAAAGTGATGGGTGCCTCGTCAAAAACAATTATCAGCATGTTCTTCAAAGAGTATCTGACAATCGTAGTCATTGCCAACGTCATTGCCCTCCCACTAGCCTGGCTGTTTATGCACGGATGGCTGGAGCAATATCCTTATCGCATCAATATCGGTTTCTGGATGTATGGTATCGTATTATTAGTAACAAGTGCTTTGATTATCTGTACCGTTCTCTATCAGACATTAAAAGCATCAGAAACAAATCCGGCAGAAGTCATAAAAAGCGAATAACAAAATAAACTACTAAAAACAGTCATCAGCCATGTTGAAACACTATATCATTATAGCCATACGTAATTTTTTCAAATACAAATTGCAGACCGTCATCAGTATTACCGGATTGGCAATCGGATTGGTATGTTTTGCATATGGGATCAACTGGCTGAAATATGAAACTTCATACGACGGTTTTTATCCCCGATCCAAACAGATATACATGCTCTATGGGGTAGACAAACAGACCGGAAAGAAAACAGAGCAGTTACCTCTTATACTGGCAAGAAGGTTAAAACAGGATTTCCCGGAAGTAATAGAGACTACTCAAATATACGGGAAGTACGCATCTGATTTTTCCTACAATGAAAAGCGTGTGCCTAATCCCGACGAAGTCTTTATCGACGAAAATTTCTTCTCTTTCTTCCCGCAAAAAGTAATTTGCGGAAGGCAAGATAATATCCTGCAATCATTAAACGATATTGCGATAACCCGTTCTTTTGCAGTTAAGCTGTTTGGTACTCCGGAAGAAGCATTCAATAAAGTATTAAGTAGCGGTTATGAGAAAAGTCTCAGAATTGTTTCTGTACTGGAAGATACACCCGACAACTCCATGTTTGCCGGAGAAGCTTTCGAACTGGACCGGCATGCACGAAAGGCAGAACAAGAAATACCGGAAGCAAATCAATGGATGTATCTAAATACTAAAATATATCTGTTACTAGATAAAAACACGCATATCGACGCATTCGAAAAAAAGATAACAGACTACACCTCTACCCATAAATACAATGAAACTATCTTTTTGAAGTTGATTCCTATCACAGACGTACGGCATACGTTCGGTACCGAACTATCTTTTAACCTTACTTATATACGGACTTTTGCAATAACCGGATTTCTATTGCTACTCTGTGTATTTTTCAACTTTATCAATCTACAGATCAACCGGACTTATATACGAATTCGGGAAATGAAGCTGCGCAGTGCAATCGGAGCAGGAAAAAAAGATTTGATCTGCCTCTTATTATTGGAATATTCATTGATGATATTCATTGCGACTTTACTGGCATGGAGTTTAATGGAGGTCACATCACCTTTGTTCAGACATGTTTTTCATACAGCAATCGGAAATAAGGATTTATATGCGGATATGATAAAAATCTCACTGTTCAGTTGGATAATAACTATTTTGATCTCCCTCCCGCTGTCTCTGCGGTTTATCCGAACCTCCCAACTGTTAGTATCCGGAGGGGTTGCGCCTCATCGGAAAAGTTGGTTCCGCAAAATAGCAATGACAACCCAACTGGGTATCTGCGTATTTTTTCTGATGTGCGCTTTCATCCTGCTCAAACAAACCTCTTTGATGAAAAACAAGAATCTCGGGTTCGAAAAAGAAGGCTTGATACAGATTACCATGCTGAATGATGACAGGGATGGTACTGCACATGAAATTGTCTCCCTTCCTATTGTTAAAGAACTGGTGATAGCATCGTTTTTCTCTATCATGCATGAGCCTTTTTCATTAACGGAAGTAGAGTGGGAAGGGAAAGGCCCGAATACTAAAGTTAATTTCCATATACTGGAAGTCAGTAAAAACTTTCTGTCCACTTTCCAAATACCTTTATTAAAAGGTCGGGAGCTGGAAGATACTGATCTTGTAAAAGGAACAAGACGTCTTATGAGTTCTAAAGCACTTATTAACGAAGAAGCAGCACGTATCATGGGATATACAGATCCGATCGGTAAAAAACTCAGCTTTTGGAACAATCAACAGCAAGACGTAGAAATTGTCGGTTTAGTAAAAGATTTCCAGTCTACCAGCCTGAGAAATCCGATTCTTCCCGTTATCATTATATTAAATCCTTCCCAATGGAAGAGCTACTTTTACTATGCTAAAGTAAATCCGGGGAATGAAGAAAATGCCATCAAAGCGATCCGGAATGCTTATAAAAAACATGCATTCCCCCACGACCAGCAACCGGAAATTACAACAGTTAACGAAGTACTGAAAGAATTAAGCCGGTCGGAAGATGCAAGCCTGCAACTATTCTCTTTACTGGCAATACTCTGCACGCTCATATCCATCTTTGGACTTTATTCCATATCCTCGGGTAATATAGCCCAACGACGGAAAGAGGTGGCCGTCCGCAAAGTAATGGGAGCTACCTCACGAGCTATTATTAGCATGTTCGTCCGGGAATACCTGTCGATCGCACTCATTGCCAAGCTGGTAGCTCTTCCTTTGGCATGGTTGTTCATGCACGGCTGGCTGGAACAATATCCTTACCGGATCAGCATCCATTTATGGATGTACATCACCATTCTGTTATTAACAATTATCCTGATCATATCTACCGTACTTTACCAGACTCTCAAAGCGTCTGAAACGAACCCGGCAGAAGTCATAAAAAGCGAATAAAATCATGCAAAACAAAACACGGCACTACTTTAAAGTTACTTTTCGGGAATTAGTCAAATATAAAACCCAATCGATTGTCAGCATCATCGGACTGGCAATAGGCTTCACCGCCTTCGTCCTGGGCGGATACTGGCTGTGGTGGGAGACCCATTTCGATAACTTCCATCCGGACGGAGACCGGATTTATTGCCTGACTACTACCGGACTGGTGAAAAAAGCAACGGGTGCCGATGCCGACCTGGACCAGTTACATGTCAACGACCTGGCAGAGATAAAGAAGTTAGTGCCGGAGATCGAAAAAGTATGTACTTTCAGCAATCTCCATTATAGCATAAAGAATAACAACAGTACTCTGAGGGTATATGGTCTGGTCTGCGATCACTCCTTCTTCGACTTTTTCAGAGCCGATTTCATCGCCGGAACCTATAAAGGAACTTATCCGGACGGTACGGCTGTTATCCTCACCGAGAGTATGGCACAGAAGTTTTTCGGAACAACCGACTGTGTCGGTAAAGTGTTCGAACTGAGTGAGCAAACCCGCCCGGTCGTTGCGGGAGTCATCAAAAACTATCCGGATAATTCAGACCTGCTATTCCAGTTTTTGCTGATCGACGAAGTACAACCCTTACGTCATGTTAAGCGGAACACTACATATGTCCGTTTATTGAAAGGCGCAAATGTCAGTAAGATCAAAGAAAAACTCGCTACATACAAAAGTCATGCGGAAGACCCATGGGGAACAGAAAATATCGACCAATGGAAGATCAACTTACGAACACTTCCGGAAGTTCATTTATATTGCCATCCGGAACTGGAAAACAGAATACGCAATATCCATATTCTGGCTTTAGCAGGCTTCATGGCTTTCCTGAGTGCATTAATGAACCTGTTAGTTCTATTTATCGGTCAACAACAACGCAAACAAACGAAAAACAAAACTTATCTATGTATCGGTGCATCTCCTAAAGATATGCTATTAAAAGGTTGGACCGAGCTATTCCTCCCGATGGCTATTGCTTACCTGTTAGCTTTTTGCCTGATAGAGGTTATCTTTCCTTATTATGAAAGTTATACGGCATGGAATCATTACGGAATTTATGAAGGTGTATCGCGGCACATCGACAAGTCTGCTTTATTCTTCAATGCTATCATATCACTCATAGCAAGCATGTTTGTTTTCTGGTTATTGACCCTTCTTCCCATACGGAATATCTTATGCAATATGAAAACAAATCCTATATTCTTTAAGCGAGGATTAATTGTCGGTCAGATATTCATCGGCTCGTTATTTTTCATTACCTCACTTATCCTTTTCCAACAGTTGAATTTTATATTGACCAAGAGCAAGGGATTAAATTATGAAAACGTAATCCAGGTCGATATGGGAGGTGAAAATGCTTATGAACAAGATATTAGAGTATTAATGCCTGAATTGCAAAATCATCCGTATATAACCGATGTTTGCTATACCGCTACGAATGCCAATATATTTACAGAACAAGGGGATTGGTACGGTGCCTACGTTACCCATTTTGCATTCGACCCTGCCGATCCGGATCCCAAAAGGGAAGATCGCGTAATGCTTGTCAGCAAAGAGTTCTTTTCATTCTTTGAACTGACTTTAAAACAAGGGAGCTGGATCGATGACAGTAATCCGAACGATTACATTGTCAATGAAACAGGTTTCAAAGATTTAGGTTATAACGATTTATTGCAACGGTCAATGTACAATAGAGAAGGCGTTACTAACCGGAAGGTATGCGGAATCATTGAAGATTATATTTATTCCCCTATGCAATATCCGGTCGGGAGAACCTTCTTCCGATTACATACGGACAAAGATGTAACGGACTATATTCCTGCTCAGTATTTCTATATCCGCTACATCCCGGAACATAAAAAAGAAGTATTGGAGCATATCTCAAAAGTAACACAAAAACTAAATACTCATGGAGTAACCAGCCAGAATATGTGTATAAAACTATCCGATCTGGTAGACAAATTCAATCGCCCCGAAAAAGTGATCTTCAGCGTATTCAGTATCATCGCAGTCGTCTGTATCCTGATTTCCACCTTCGGAATCTATTCGCTGGTCAGCTTATCAGCCCAGCAGCGTAAAAAAGAGATCGCCATCCGTAAAGTAAACGGTGCCACCTTCTCTCATATCCTGCAACTGTTCTTCAAGGGATATCTGATATTAGTTATTATCAGCAACTTCTTTGCCCTCCCATTAGGATATATCCTGATGAAACGCTGGCTGGAAACCTATGCCAATCATATCACTCTGACTATATGGCCTTTCATTGCCGTATTTTTCATCACCTGTATGATTGTCCTGTTATCCATCTTCCGCCAGGTAAAAGAAGCAGCACAAGCAAATCCGGCAGAGTCAGTAAAAGCAGAGTAAGTTACGCAGACACCGGCACTTCCCAAAAAGAATTAATATTTTAATTCTAGTGAAGGAATTATGCCGGAAATGAAAGAAACTTTCATACTTTCGTATATTCATTTAACCGGAAATATGTATATATTATAATTATCAACATATATGAAGACAAACTTTTTATTCACAATGTTAACCGGACTATTGCTTTTCACGGCCTGTTCGGAAAAGCCAGCCACGACTTATACCATAAACGGTACTATTCCCGATAATTCGCTGGACGGGAAAATGATCTATATCTATAACCGTGACAATAACAATCTCAACATAGACAGTACGGTTGTTACAGGAACCACTTTCACTTTTACCGGCAAGATGGATACAGCCGCTTACTGCCGTATCGATGCCAGCCGTGAATATTATGTCAATTTCATTCTTGAGAACGGAACGATCAATCTCGATCTGAGTAAGCCGGTGTCCCCGTCAGGAAGTCCTTTGAACGATGAGATAGCACGTTTTTTCGCAGCACAGGACAGCATGTCGGACCTGATCGATTCCAAACGGCAGGAATTCATGAAACAAACAGAAGATAAAGAAGAACGTATGAAACTGCAGAAAGACTTTTTCCAGAATGAATGGAAACCGGCTTATCTGGCCATGCTCGACGGATTCTTCGACAGAAACCTGAATAACCCGATCGGAGGAATGGCACTGAACTATATGGATGGCTACCTTTCGACCGATCAGATAAAAGCAAAACTATCCTTATTGAGCGAACCGGTTCGTAACACCCCCAGCATGCAGGAAAGGTTACAACGCTTCGACGCATTGGAAAAGACCGCTGAGGGCAAACCTTTTACTGACTTCACGATCGAGACGGAAGACGGTAACAAAGTATCTTTATCCGACTATGTCGGCAAAGGGAAATACACGCTGGTCGATTTCTGGGCAAGCTGGTGCGGTCCATGTCGGGCAGAAACACCCGTTTTGGCAGAAGTGTATAACCAATACAAAAATAAAGGACTGGAAGTTTTAGGCGTTGCCGTATGGGATAGCCCTGAAAACACGAAGAAAGCTATAGAAGAGTTAAAAATAACCTGGCCACAGATACTGAATGCAGGTGAAAAGCCGACTAAACTATACGGAATCAACGGCATACCTCATATCATCCTGTTCGGTCCCGATGGCACGATCATAGCACGCGACCTGCGTGGCGACGGACTGAAAGCAAAGGTAAAAGAAGTGATCGAAACAAAATAAACCTAAACACGGTGCAGTATTTCGACTTCCCGTACATTTCAATATATAGATTATGTACGGGAAGTTGATATTTTAGATGAGTAAACAAGTAATTATATTATTTTTGATCTGCCTGAGCAATACGGATTATCTATATGCCCAATGGACAGAAAAGGATTCGGTATGGCTTCAGAAGATTCTCTCAGGCAAAGAGAAACTGGAACTTAATCCCGAAGCATTGAAAGCGATCCAATCAGGCACACTGATCAATACGGAAGAACCGGCTTCCAAGATGATCATGGCGCCGGAACAGTCTCCCGCACAATCCATCCAAAAAGATTTTACCGAGTTCGTCCGTCCCAAAGATAGCGAAGACCATAATCCCAACCGTAAAGTAGCATTGAAAGACCTTCCTCCTTCTGTATTCAGGTTATACGGGATGAATAAGCCATTACCCAGAGTTAGAATGCTAGGTTCTTTCCAGGTTTCATCGAATATCCGTGCCGAAGCCCAAAAGCCATCCGGCATCTCTTTCGATAATCTGTTACAACAGGTATTCATGCCTAGTGCACGCCACAAAAGAAAAAATGCACAACGCTGGCAGACTCAGAAATATTACAATAATTATCCGTAACTACAGTAGTAGAATAATTTTTTATACTTTTGTTTCCTTATTAATAAACATAAGGTCGAATTTATAAATACACAATTTAAAGGATAAAATGGAGAAAATCATTTCGTATCCGCTTTCAGCCATCTACTATTTGTTGTTTGGGACTACACTGGCATTCTTTCATGTAGTGCAGTGGATATGCTTCAATCTGTTCGGTTACAAAGCACATAAAAAAAGTGTAGATGTTTTGAGTTTTTTCCTGGTTGCCAATACGTACGTACTGGGAACAAGATACAAAGTGAGCGGATTGGAGAAGCTCCCAATCGACACCCCGCTGATAATTGCCTCGAACCATCAGAGCTTGTACGATATTACCTCCATCTGCTGGTTTATGCGCAAAGTACATCCCAAGTTTATCAGCAAAATCGAGCTGGGTAAAGGTATCCCCAGTATTTCATACAACCTTAATCATGGCGGTTCTGTACTTATCGACCGGAAAGATCCGAAACAAGCATTGACAGCTATCCGCGTCATGGCTGAATATATTGAAACCAACAAACGCTCGGCAGTAATTTTCCCGGAAGGGACACGAAGCAAAACAGGAAGGCCGCGCCCTTTTGCCGAAAACGGATTGAAAATTCTCTGTAAGTATGCACCGTCTGCCTACGTGGTACCGGTCACCATCAACAACGCATGGAAGATGACCAAATGGGGATCTTTCCCTTTAGGACTCGGTAATCATATCGAACTTATCATCCACGATCCTATTCCTGTGAAAGCCAAACCCTTTGCCGAACTTTTTGCCGAAACCGAACAAACTGTTATCGGCAGTATTAAATTATAATTTTTTTCATCTGCTATGCAGTATTTTAAGATCTCGTCCGTTTTATTATAAAGACCATTAATAATTAATCGGATCAGATGCAGCATTTCATTGAAATATTGCGTCTTTCGATTAAGAAATAAAATAAAAAAATAGCGGACATTTATGACTAAATTACAGATATTGGCACTTTTGCTTGCCTCGATCGCCTTAATATTCTTCACCTCCTGCGAAAGTGAGAGCTTCCAGGAGCCGGATGTATATAAGATAACACCTGATTTGCGTCTCAGGATCAACCAGGGTATGAAATCGACCACTAAATCCGACAGAAAAATATTTAATGAGAAATTCGACCGGTTCATAGAGAAATGTGATGAGTTATCTTATGCAAGTAATCCATATACTTGTATGGAGACACCGGAATATCAGGATTTTAAAGAATTCATGCTTTCTTCCTCTCCCAACGTATCTTATTTGTTGATGGATAAATTCCTGAAAAAAGAAATAGATTTTTTCTCTTATATCATCCATGATATTCTTATGGCTTCACAGCCTGCGATCATGGATCAGATCTCAGAGCAAATGAAATCTGTAGGAACACTGGAAGAAAGTTTTTACCTATATCCACAGCTATGTCTGAATATATGGGTAGATACACTGGATAATCAATAAAATAATATCGTAGCGTCCCTCATGAAGAAAAGAACTGAACATATATGGACAATATTCGTCTGCATCCTGTTATTTACGAACGGGATGGTCAGTTGTGATTCTTCAGATCTGGATAAGTTGCCGGTAAACGATAACCCGGAAGTAACATTTGTCAATGATGAAGTTCCTCAAAGGTTATCTCTTAATAACGCACGTCTGAAGCGGATCGTACCCGGTTCGTTCGATTCCGTTTATTCCGGCAAAATTTATGAGTACAACAACGAAGGACAATTATCCCGGATTTCCGGCTGTATGTATAACGGGACGACAGTGACCGATACAACTGAATATAATATTTATCAATACGACCAGGAAGACCGGTTGATACTTACTTCCAATTTTACAGCAAATAAAAATGTACCGGCAGGATTTATCAACCTGCAGACACAAGTCTACATCTATTCAAAAGAGGGAAAAATGGAAAAGAGTATCACTTATTATCCGGTTATTTCGCAATCTGAATACGATGTCTATAAATACAAGAATAATATGCTGGACCGGAAAGAACATTACGGTACTTCCGGAGCTTTGGAAAGTTATACGACATATACCTATGACAAGGTCGGCAAATTGATTCTGGAACGCTATTATGCGGCCAATAATCAATTGATCAATTATATACAATATTCTTTTATCGACGGACTGAATACCCGGTCGGTCACCTTTTCCTCAACAGGAGAAGCAATCAGAAAAGTTATCAACACATACGATAGCAATTATAACCTTATCCGTTCAGAGTCGAAAGAACTTGTCTCATACAGTTCCCTGGCTGATTTCACGGCACAATATGAATATGAATAACGCTCAATTTCACTATTCATATTGTGCCATTATGTAACATTATTTATTCTGTTCCAGCCACCAGTCGATCATCTTACGCGCCAAACTGAGCTTCCGGGGAAGTTCCGGCAGATTTTCTTTTGTGAAGAAAGCGCCTTCGCTCAGTTCTTCATCCTGCAAACGGATCGTTCCACTGACATAATCGGCAATAAACCCGACCATCAGGTTACTGGGATATGGCCACGGTTGATTTCCAAAATAAGAGATATTGGCGATCTCCAACCCTGTTTCTTCCATTACTTCCCGTTTTACACATTCTTCCAAGGTCTCTCCCGTTTCCAGGAAACCGGCAACCAGCCCATGAAAAGATCCCTTAAAATTCCGGGCATGAACCAGCAATATCGAATCTTCTTTACGGATCAGGACCAATATAGCCGGAGAAACAACCGGATATATCTCATATTTACAGGCAGGGCATTGTTTGGATATAGCAGTCTGCAGAACTGTTCGTGTCCCGCAGGCAGGACAGAAACGGCTGTGCAAGTCCCAATAAATCAATTCGTAAGCCTTACCGGCTATAGTATGCAACGTTCCATCGAGATAATCGTACGATGCCCGTAATCCCATCGGTACGAAACCAGCGGTTTCTTCCAACGGTATTCCGACAGCAGCTGTCCGACAGGGTACATCCCGGAACGAACAGACTTCCAATACATTCTCTACCGGGACAGGAGGATCGATACTACAAGGGATTGTATAGGTTTCACCTTCTTTCTTCAACAGTAACTGGTCGTTGAAAAAAATAAACCAGTACACAGGTGCATTATTTACATTGCTCATCACTTTTTACTTTTGAACGCACAAATATACAGACTAATGCAAGATATAATTCAAAAAAATAGTTCTATTTAAAATATTCCTTCGTGTCAATCGTCTACAAGAACAGAAGGCATGTCTTACTAAACAGATTTTTAATTATTAAAATGGAAACAGAAAATGTTCGGAAGAAAAAGAAAAGAAGTCATATCTTTACAAGTCTTTGCGTATGAGTGTAGTGGATGCGGATATTGTGCAAAAAGATGCCGTAGAGATGTTTTGAAGATGGTGAATAACGGTAGTTGCAGTTATGCCACAGTGAGCAATCCGGAAAATTGCGTTGGTTGCGGGAACTGTGTAAAAGTATGCCAAACGCACGCCATCGAATTAATAACAGAGTAATAAACAATATAATTTATATCACAATGAGAAATTCAAGAATATTCAAAGGAGGATTCGCTTTCCTGTTCTTTGTAGGTATATTTGCTTTAGCGACACTGGCTGTCATGTTTTTATGGAATCTGCTGGTTCCTTCCGTTATCGGTTGGGCGGCCATCACTTACTGGCAGGCTGCCGGTTTTATGGTACTTACCCGCCTTCTATTCGGTGGTATCGGAAAATTCGGTCAATTCGGACGCCAACCGGAAGGCTTTTTTTTCGGTAATCAGGAAAGGGATGCCCGGTTTAAAGAACGAATGAAGAATATGTCATGGGAAGAACGTCGGGAACATATACGCAAGCACATGGCTGATTTTCGTAACGGTAGATTTGATATGCAGGAACCGGCCTCCGGTAATACACCCGAATGAAAGAGATATCTACAAATACATCAGCCAATTCAGAACGGGACATACGGATTGCGGATATCTTCCGGAAATATCAGGCACAACTGAAAGGATTCATAGCCAAACGTGTTTCATCCAAAGAAGATAGTGAAGATATCCTGCAAAACGTATTTTACCAGTTCATGAAAAGTGACCAGGAGGATAACCCGATTGAACAGATCGCCGCCTGGTTATATTCGGTTGCCCGCAACCAGATCATCGACCGAAGCCGGAAGCATCGGGAGGAAGAAATGCCGTATCTTTCCAATAACGAGGATGACGGTACTTTCCTGAAAGAACTTTCCGAGTTAATGCCCGATGAAGACCAATCGCCGGAAATGGATTTCATCCGTTCCACCGTCTGGGAGGAACTGGAAAATGCCCTGCTCGAATTACCGGGTGAGCAAAGGACTGTCTTTGAACTGACAGAACTGGAAGGTATCCCGTTCAAAGAAATAGCGGAATCGACCGGAATACCGGTCAATACGCTAATTTCCAGAAAACGATATGCGATATTGTTCCTCCGGAAAAGGTTATATAGTTTATATGAGGATATTTTATAACCCCCCCGTCTCAAAGAGTAATCGTTCCCCCCATTCAAACAACGGGTAAGAGCTATACGGATCTATCCTTTTCAAACTATCAAAATGATAATAATATAGCGGGTAAATCGGATTAGTATAGTGGGTAAATGAAAATACCCCCGCGACTAATATTTTTTAACGTATCAGAAATTACACAAAACATTCATTTATATTTACATTTTGATATTTCCAGCTATCAAAACTTATCCAATTCCTTTTCCGTGCGTTTTCGAACCAGATTCGTGCGGATATGCACAAGCAACGAGCGCCCCAAAGACCATATACCCATACATATCAGCTATTTACAAAATTGGCATAGCTTTTGTTCTCTATATAGCAAATTAAAATTCTTATACTCATGATTAAGACAGTAGCATTAGAAAAAATCTTCCGCACAGAAGAAGTGGAAACATGGGCCTTGAACAAGGTGAATATAGAAGTGAAAGAAGGAGAGTTTGTAGCAATTATGGGACCTTCCGGTTGCGGTAAGTCTACACTACTGAACATCCTGGGATTACTGGACAATCCAAGCGCCGGTGAGTATTACCTCAATGGAACGGAAGTGTCTAAATTCACGGAAGCTCAACGTACCAAACTGCGTAAAGGGATCATCGGTTTCGTATTCCAGAGTTTTAACCTGATAGACGAACTGAATGTATATGAAAATATAGAACTGCCCCTGCTTTACATGGGAGTTTCAGCCGCAGAACGCAAGCAGAAAGTGAAAGAGGCAATGGAACGTATGGCGATCGTCCACCGCGAAAAGCATTTTCCGCAGCAATTATCCGGAGGTCAGCAACAACGTGTCGCCATCGCCCGTGCCGTCGTTGCCAATCCGAAACTGATACTTGCCGATGAGCCGACAGGTAATCTGGATAGTAAGAACGGACAGGAAGTGATGAACCTGCTCAACGAATTAAATAAAGAGGGCACGACCATCGTTATGGTAACCCATAGCCAGCATGATGCCGGATATGCCTCACGCATCATCAATCTGTTCGACGGACAGGTTGTGACGGAAACTGTAATCTGATACTCTAAACCAATCATCCATGAAACAGTTATTCTTATCTTTCATTGTTCTTTTTTGCTGTACGATCGTACAGGCAAAAGAACGCGTAATAGAACTGCCCGCTTTCGACGCATGGAGTTCCACATCCCTTGAAGTGCAGAAAGTGGTATTGAACGATACGGCAACTATCGTATACATCGACGCTTTCTATCGTCCTCACAATTGGATCAAAATTGCTACGGGTAGTTATCTGCAGGCAGACGGTAAAAAATATGAAATACTGTCGGGAGTCGGAATGGAACTGGATAAAGAAATATGGATGCCTGAATCGGGTACTTACTCTTTCCAGATGATTTTCCCGCCGCTACCGGAAAATACAAAGACAGTCGATTTCTCTGAAGGAGATGTAGAAGGTGGTTTCAGCATCTGGGGAATCCATCTGGATGGCAAACCGGCCTCTTCCTCACTGGCCGGGAAAAAGAATCCGAAAGAAACACCGGTATTGGAAACACCTGAATTAAAAGCCGGTATTGCCACTCTGAAAGGACATATTGCCGGATACCGTCCGGAAATGAAACTGGCAGGTTCTACCTGGACTTTCAATCCGATCACCGGCAATACAGATGAAAATTCGATCAAAGTGGACGCGCAAGGGAATTTCAAACTGGAACTTCCTCTCAATCACATCTCTATTGTCGGTATATCAGCTAATTTCATGCAGGCACAGGTTTATCTGAAACCGGGAGAAACGACCACTGTCGAAATCAATTTTCCGGAAATATGCCGGGCACAATCGAAACTGCAAAAAGATAAACCGTCACTCGGTGAAAAATATTACTTTAGCGGCGGTTTGGCCGCATTGAATAATGAGATATGCAACGGACCGCTCCGCGCACTGCCGGTAGGCATTAATTCGCAGGCTGATTATGAACAAATGTTTAAAGATGTGGCTGCGATGAATATCGATCAGTATAAACAATATTGGCTGAACCGCAGGGAAAAGGGAATAAAGGAACTGGATAAATATCCGGAAATCAGCGACGCTTACCGTAAAATCCTGTTAATGAATGCCGATATGGAAACAGCCCAACAGTTAATGGGTACTTATATCCTTGAATATGCCTATCGGCAGATTAACAATATCCCACGGGATTCGGCTGCTACCGGATTTGTACAACCGGAGATCACCGCTGCTTATTACGATTTCATTCCTGAATTTATCCCCAATTCACCGGTCGCACTCTATTGTTCGGATTTAACTTATATTATTCGTAGTCTCCAATATGCCAATTTATCAGGTAAACCACTGCCGAAAGATATCAAAGAACTTCCTGACAATACAGCTGACATAGCCAAACTGATGGGAACGAACGAAGGATTCCTGTTCGACCTTATAGCAGCACAAAAGCTGGCTCTCCCGATCCAGGAGTTCCAACCTCTTACCGACGACCAGTTGGCCGAAGCCGATAAGATATCACCGGTAATCAAAAATATCCTGACCGATATGAACAATAGGCTCAAGCTGACGATCGAAGAAAACAAGAAAAAATCGGGCTATGTAGTGGATCGTGTGAATACGGCTGATATTCCGGCTGAGGAATTATTCAATGCGATCACGACTCCTTACCGTGGAAAAGTTGTCTTTGTCGATTTCTGGGCAACCTGGTGCGGCCCTTGCCGGATGGCAATGAAGCAAACGGAACCGGTGAAAAAGGATTATGAAGGAAAAGATGTCGTATTCCTCTATCTTGCCGCCGAAAATTCACCGAAGGGAGCCTGGGAGCAAATGATCCCGGATATCAAAGGCGAACATTACCGTGTTACCGGGGAACAATGGGAATATTGGGGAAAGAAATTCGGTATCCAGGGTGTCCCATCTTATATGGTAGTGGCAAAAGACGGTACACCGGTCCATTTCCAGGTCGGTTTTATGGGAGTGGACAAGATGAAAGAAATGATCGACAAAGAACTGGATAAGTAAAATTTTCAGGATATAGCACTTTATAAAGGCGAAGACACAGCAAAGGTCTTCGCTTTTTTTTGTGATAAAATCAAAAAATCGTAATATTGCATTCATAAACATTACACACTTATTGATAATATGGGATATCTTAAACAACTGGTTCTTTTAATTTGTCTGAGCGCTTATTGCAGTGTTTCCGCACAAGAAGCGAAAAGAGCAATGACCTTCGACGAAATGGTTAACTGGAAACGCATCACGGAACAGACAATATCCCGCGACGGGAAATGGGTTGCCTGTAAAATGGAACCCTGGCGGGGAGATGCCAGCCTCTTCGTTTATAATGCCAAAGGAGAGATGACAGCCTCTTTTCTTCCTGCGGGCCATGCCGAGTTTTCTGCCTCTTCCGGCTATCTGCTGGTTACCAAAAAGCCGGAACTCGAAAAAGTAGAAGCACTGAAACTAAAAAAGACGAAAGAAGAAGATATGCCTTCGGACGAACTGGTCATTTTCAATCTCCGGGAAAAAAAGGAGACGATCGACTCGCTGAAATCATACAAACTATCCGAAAGTGCAGACTGGATCGCTTATAGACGAAACAGTAAATCGGATACGGTATTACATGTCCGTGCACTGGACGGAAGTAAAGAGATGTCGTTTTCAGATGTAAAAGAATTCGGTTTCGCCAGGAAAAGTAATATTCTATATTATTCGACCGATTCGACATTATGTACCTACAATCCTGACAAGGGTAGTTCTCTGATTTTCGAGGGGAAAGGTGTTATCTCAAAAGTAACATTCAATGATACAGGAAATAAAATAGCTTTTCTTCATTGCCCGGACAAAGATTCCACAAATACATTATACTCACTTTATCTGGCTGAAAACAACGCACCTGCACGCCCGATCGCAGAAAAAAAAGACAACTTTCTCCCTGCCGGTTGGGTAATCAGCGGAAACGGCGACCTGCGTTTTTCAGAAAACTCCGAACGTATTTTCTTCGGAACAGCTCCTGCCCCACTACAAAAAGACACTACAAAACTGGACGAAAACCGTCCGGACGTACAGATATGGAAATGGGACGAAGATATTCAATACACCCAGCAGGTATATAACAAACAAAAAGACTTGAAAAAGACGTATACTGCTGTATATAATATCAACAGTAATAAGTCATTCCAGCTCGCAGACAAAAATATCCCGAATCTGCTGACAGCCGATGAAGGAAATGCCCCGATCGCCTTGCTATCAACCAATTTACCATACGCTACGGAACAAATGTGGGAAGGCAGAAGCCGTTACGACATCTATACAATAAATATGGAAACAGGAGACCGCAAACAGATAAAGGAAGCAGCAAACACCAATATGCGCCTTTCCCCGAAAGGTTCTTACGCCTACTGGTACTGCGTTCAAGACAGTTCCTGGTATACCTATTCCATAGGAAACGGAAAAGAATACCGCCTGACCACTCCTGCGACATTTGCGGCATGGGACGAGGATAACGATGTTCCGGATTTTCCGTCTCCGCACGGCCTTGCCGGATGGACGGCAGACGATCGTAATATCTTACTATATGACCGTTATGATATATGGAAATTCGATCCTATGGCTGAGGTCACTCCTGTCAACCTCACAATCAACGGACGGAAGGAGCAACTTTCTTACCGTCTGATACAATTGGATAAAGAAGATAAATTCATTGATACCAAAAAGTCGCAGTTATTACTGGCTTTCAACGAGAAAACAAAAGGTTCGGGATATTACAATGCATCTCTTTCTACTCCTGCCGTACCCAAGACATTACTGGCCGGAAACTTTATGCTGAAAACTCCGGTCAAAGCTAAAAATGCAGATGCTGTAATCTATACATCAGAAACATTTGAACAATATCCGGACATACGGCTATCCGATCTGAGCTTCAAAAAATCCATCCAACTGACACATGGAGGAGACCAGCAAGATAAATTGAACTGGGGTACGGCAGAACTTGTGTCCTGGATTTCTCTGGATGGTGTTCCTCTGGAAGGGGTAGTCTATAAACCGGCAGATTTCGACCCGGCAAAGAAATATCCGGTCATCGTTAATTTCTACGAACGTAATTCGGAAACACTCTACGCTTACCATATGCCGGAACCTCATCGTTCCACCATCGATTATCATTTCTATACCAGCAACGGATATATTATCTTTAATCCGGATGTACGCTACGTTGACGGTTATCCCGGAGAAAGTTGCTTCAACTGTGTAATGCCGGGAATCACATCATTGATCGCCAAAGGGTATGTAAATGAGAAAGGAATCGGTGCACAGGGACATAGCTGGGGAGGATACCAGGTTGCCTATCTGGCCACCCGCACCAATTTATTTGCAGCCATCGAATCCGGTGCGCCGGTAGTGAATATGTTCAGTGCATACGGAGGAATACGTTGGGGATCCGGATTGAACCGTTCTTTCCAATATGAGCACGGACAGAGCCGTATCGGCGGCACTTTATGGGATTCTCCGCTGCAATATATGGAGAACTCACCATTATTCACCATGGATAAAGTGGAGACGCCTATCCTGATCATGCACAACGATAACGACGGTCATGTGCCCTGGTATCAGGGAATCGAATATTTTGTAGCTCTTAAACGCCTGCAGAAGCCGGTTTGGTTACTTAATTACACCGGTGAAATCCATTGGCCGATGCGATTGGCAAACCGTATCGATTTTCAAAAACGTATGTTCCAGTTCTTCCAGCATTACCTGAATAACCAGCCGATGCCTCAATGGATGAGCGAAGGTATTCCGGCTGTCGATCAGGAGTTCAAATTAGGATACTAAATAATACAAGTTTTTGTATATAACCCGATACATATCATGAAAAATGACTTTTTGCTGTTCATTATTATACTATCCTTCTCTGCCTGTACAGGCAGAGAAACAAACTATTGGTTAGAGCAAGCAGAAAGTCATCTGAACAATAAACCGGACAGCACATTGATATTATTGCGCAAAATCAACAATCCCGACAAACTCGCGAACTATCCTAAGGCAAAATATAATCTGTATCACACAGTCGCTGAAATACAGAAAGGAACCAGGATCCGGACAGATTCTCTGATATCGGAGGCGATCGATATATTCATCGCCAACAATGATTCTGTCAATACCTCTAAAGCATGTTTTTGGGCTGGACTCATCAATATGAATGCGGATAATTATGTGCGCGCCGATTTTTTCTTTGTCCGCGGCATCCCATTTGCTCCCGATGCAACACTGCGCACCAGACTATACGAATATAGCGGCATTTCTCTTCTGAGTAATGGGAAACCGGAGCAGGCATTGCAGCAGCATTTACAATCCTTGCAAGACACGGCTTTCATTTCAATACCAGGGAAAGCAGCTGTCTTAGCAGACATAGGACAGGCTTACCGGTATACCGGACAACCGGACAGCGCAATCATTTATTACCAGAAAGCGATCCTAAAATCCGTAGAGGCCGGTTCGACAGAACAGACAGCCTTTTTCTACGAAAAAATAAGTGATATAGAAAAAGAAAAAGGAGATATAGAAAGTGCCACTACCGCCCTGAAGTCCGCCATAGATTTTGGTTACAGACGTACAAGCTATCCGTACCATATGCTCGCACAAGCACAAATATATATAGCTGCCGGAGAAATTGACTCAGCCGGAATATATCTGAAAAATGCGATACAGAGCACCAACCCTTACATAGCCACCCGGGCCTATCAGTTGCAAGCCCATTTATATGAGCAGGGAAATAAAGCCGAACAGATATACTATGCCTGGAGAAATTACAGGCAAAGCTTCAATAATATCTCCGGTGAAGTTCATTCTGAAATAATGAAACAAAGGTACCAGGAGGAATTATTGAAAAACGAGAACAATGAACTGAAACTCAAAAAGAAACAACAGGACATTTACCTCCTGTCCTTATGTCTGGCACTGATCACGGCTTGCACCATCTGGTATATTATTTACAGCCGTTTACGCAAAAAGAAAATAATCAGTGAACAACAACTCAAGGAACAGGAATTGAAAAACCAGGTAGCCCAGCTTGAAAAAGAACGGGAATTGATATCTCTGCGAGAAAGGGCCACGGCTTTACGCGAACAACTGTTCCGCCGTCTCTCCGCTTCCCAGAAAATCCCTTCTCTGACCGGTAGAACCAAAGAGAGTACGGAAGAGAGTAAATCGAAATTGACAACAGAAGAAATAGAAGAACTGATCCAAACCGTCAATGAAATATGGTCGGGATTTGCCGAACGTCTGAAAGAAACTTATCCGCTACTCAGAACGAAGGATATTGCTTTCTGTTGCTTACTGAAAAGCGGTATCAGTACAAAAGACCTGGCCTCCATCTATTATATCACTCCCTCCGCCATCAGCCAGAAAAAAGCACGAATGAAACGGGAAAAATTCGGAATGGAAGACGAGAACCTGACACTGGATGAGATTTTGAATACATTTTAATGACATGAAACAGAAAATGTCAACGCTTTTTATCTACGATAAAATAGTAAACAATTACACTTCAGCCACATACAACGAATGTTTGTTTTAAAAATGTCAATTCACTTTCTCCTCTTTTATCAATATTAAAGGATATATTTGCTTCCAACATTATTCAAAGCAATATTATTATGGAGAAGTTTGGAAATCTTATTATCGGTTCACTCTGCCTGTTATTGGCCGGATCCTGTCAAAACAGCAATAACATGTCATTCAGTAACGGACTGGAAAATTCACCAGTTGTCGGAACCTTTGTACAAGTCGGGGACGATCAGGTCCTTGCATGCGATCAGAAGCTATTAACAGATTCCATACGTTTGCCGCTCAGTTTCCTAACAGAAGAAGCAGAGATCATTCATCTGGACAATCGGGATGAAGCATTGGTAAGCGACAGCCGTTTACTTGCTTCCGATAATTATATACTTATCTGGAATAACAAACAAAACCCATTCAAACTCTTCGACCGGAAAGGTAAATTCCTTACTACGATCGGAGCCTATGGCCAAGGTCCCAATGAATACCTGAATGTATATGATGCCAGTCTGGATGAAAAGAACAACCGCATTTATATCTTACCCTGGCAAAGCGCCCAAATATTGGTCTATGACCTGGAAGGTAACCCGTTACCTCCTATTCCCCTTTGCCTGAGAGTACCCAAAGGGACATTTCAGGTGAATCCTCAGGATTCTACTGTCGCTGTAGTCTTACTACCCTTTCAAGGAATACCGGCTATAGCCTGGACACAGGATTTCCAGGGGAATAGAATTAACTTTATAGAATCCGGACATCTCCAGACTCCACAGGATTTCAGCAATGAAGTAATCACTAATAATAATATAGCAGGTACTTTTGATGTAAATATCCTTTGTATTATGCCTACACGTGTGGACAGTCTTTACCATTATGATTTCCGGAACAACCGTCTACGTCCCTGCTTCACATTGAACTTCTATGAAGATCCTATACCCTGGCACGGCTACGTCGAACTTCCCAATCATTTCATGGGTGATGCATCTTACCCGGTGAGAGAATCGGCCAATACTTTCACTTCTTCGCCTCCTGCCTATTATATTGTGGATAAAAAAACCGGAAAAGGAGCATTCTTCCGTTTGTATAACGACTTTCTAGGAGGATCTGAAATCGGAGGAGCACTCTATTCTTTCTGTAATGGCTATTTTTACAAAAACATGGAACCGGCAAATCTGAAAAACATGTTGGAAGAAACACTAAAATCCGACGGATTATCAGAAGAAAAAAGACAGGAACTGACAACATTGGCACAATCGCTCCATGAGAACGATAATAATATCGTCATATTAGCGAAATTAAAACATTGATATAAATGAAAGATATATCATACAGTCTGTTTTTTGCTTTCCTGATCCTTCTATCCGGTTGTAAGCAAAAGGGTGAAGATAAAAACTATTCACCTACAGAAGAGATTTCGCGTCAGCCGACCGGGCCTCAATATACAGCCAGGTATGACCGGACAAAACCAGTAGAGATGATAGATGTCGAATCAGCCATCTCGACATCCTCTGATGTGCGATTAAGCGAAGTCGCTTCAACTATCGAGTACTTTCAGGTGGGAGATGATAAATATCCGGTCACCGATGTGGTTGCCGTTGACGGAGGTTTCATTGCCCTGAACCAACCGAAACTGTATCTTTACAGGCAAGGACAAAAGCGGAAACGTGTAGGACTGAAAACAAAATACGGCGATTGGAAAGATTATATCTCAGGAAATAACCTGTTTTATGACAAAGCAACAACGAAACTGTACGTGTTATTAAAGAAACTAGATCCTGAAACCGGATATTCAGACAAGTTCATTGTTGAATTACCACCTCTGGACAGCGTGTTAGCCAGAACACATTATCTATATGCAGATTCATTACCTAACCGTTATGTCCTGAAAAACTGGGCGGAAATATTCACATCGGAGATGTATCTCCGACGGTTCAATTACCCGGGAACCGGATTCGATCACGGGGTAACCACATTCAATCTGAAAAATGATACCATTTGTAACTTTTATGCTGGAATCGATTCTTTCGGAATAATAAAGGATGATAACTTTTATAATTTTACACTTTACAATACATCCTATTTATATGATAATAAACCAACGTTTTCCGCTACTTATTGCGACACAGTCTATCGCCTGTCAGATCATCAGACAATTGTTCCTGTCTATAATATCCATTTAGGAAAATACAAAGCGTCAGCCACCTATGTATTCAATAAAGGAGATAAACGAAACAAAGCATGGGTGGATGATCTGAAAGAAAATCCGAAAGGTGTATTCCTGAAAGTCCATCGGGAAGGAAAAAGTAGCAAATCCGGCTGGTTGGATAATAAAAACAAAGAAAACCGGGATTTCCCTTCTGAAGACTATCTGATGGTTTATCTGAAGAACAAACGTCAGACCAGAGCATTGCCTCTGAAAGCCACAGGAATGACAAACGATCTGGATGGTGGCTTGCCTTTCTGGCCTGATGGGCAAACAGACGAATATATGTATATGATCCGCCCGGCAAAAGACCTGAAACAACGAATCAAGCTGACTGGTTCCCCTAAACAGGAATCATTAAAGAAGTTCCTCAGTGATCTGCCGGACAATCAGAACGTCATGATCGTAATTAAATAATTTCACAAAAGCTGTATTAGGGAACGCAAACGACACAGAATGCGTTCCCTAATACAGCTTTTACTTATATCTTATTTTTTAAGCCGTGCTATCATCAAATAATTATTATCATTCTCGCTTATCGAATGTTGCAGGTCCGTCAGTTTTTTCTTCATCTCACCGGAAAGAGTCTCTTTTTTCAACAAATTTTCGATATCGCTTAATAAATTCCCGGGTTCAAGGTTACGAACAAAATGTCCGTTAAAAAAAGTCGAACTAGGCCAATCGATCTCCTGATCACCGAAATAATCGTTATACATCTTAAAATAAGCACCTTTGCAAGTGCTCTTGTCGACTATATAGTGAACCATTTCTCCTGGCGTCGCAACTGTTCCGGATTCAAACTGTTGAACGACAGGGGGACCTGAATATTGTCCGGTAAAATGATCCGGCCACTCATTATAACCGTGCCAGGGAATAGGATCGGTGGCAACATGCTTGAATGTGAAGGTAGGATATATCCGGTTATTTTCAATGTCATACCGATATAATGAATCAGGACGGGTCGGTTCGATGCACAAAATACCGAAATCAAATACACCGGGAATATTAAAATTACACATCACCTCATTATTGAATGTCCACGGAACTTCCAGATGTCCGGGAGCAACCTCCGCCAGATGCTTGCCCGACAGGTCCTGTGTCCAGACAACAGCCGGCGTATTCGGGAACGGCAATACAGCTACAGTAACTGTCCCCCTATCCGGATCTACTTTGAAATTTGCTTTAGGACAACGAATGCCCAACGGCACCGGATCCAATACATTTCCCTGCAGATCGTAGACTAAAAGTTGGTTTGTCTGCCAGGGCATCAGATAAACACGATTGTTTTTTTCATCGATCTGGGCATCGTACACAGATTTATACTCACCGGGCCCCTGTCCTACAGATCCTATATCCGTCAAATAATTACCTTCCCGATCGAAAAGTTTAAATGCCGTAGGCGGATATCCGCTATGTATCAAAATATAATTATCAGAAAGACTGACTCCGCACTGGGTAACCAATGCCGTATCCCGCCCATCCAGTTTGATAATTTCCAGATCTTCAGCAAAGAAACTGAGAGGGAGCCGGATCGTATCTGCCAGAAGTTTTTGGTCGCATGATAAAACCTTATCGTCACCCACTTGAACATATTCGGCCACAACCGGACAATCTTTCAAAAGGTTTTTACGCCCGCTGTCACGTTTATTTCCTGTAATACAAGAAACGGTTGTCAAAACGATCAACAACCCACCCAAAAGTTTCGAACTTGCATTCATATTGATTTGGTATTTAGATTAGTATATACAAATAAAGCAATTAAATTGCTGAAAAGCAATAATATTACTATTTTTTCGTAAATAAACGATAAAACCGTACCGAATAAGTACAATTAAACAAATTATCCTTATTTTTGATGCAATCTATTAAAACAACGCATATCATGAAAACGCTTTCTGCTCTGATCGCTATCTGTACCGTATGTCTCAGTATCCTGGGCAGCTGTAAAGGAAAAGAAGAAAAGAATATCCGTCCGGTCACTCCGCCCAAATACGAAGGGAAGGTGGATTATACGGCAACTCCAATCTCCATCGACCTGGAAAAGACGATCGAGGGTGACAAAGAGCCATTGAAACTCAGCCAGATCGCATCAGAAATAGAGTATCATATTGTCGGAGACGCAAATTATACAATTACACAGGCCATATCCATACCGGATAGTAACGCTTTTCTGACATTCAACAATCCGCGGCTCTATTACCGGAAAATAGGGAAACCGAGTAAACGTTACGGATTCAAAGCACTGGCCTACAAATGGAACAATGAAATGAACGGGCACAACCTGTTCTATGACAAAAAGACTACCCGCATGTATTGTGCCTTGAGTGGTAAAGATCAAAATAACAGGGGAACCGACGATCCTTATTATCCGCAGATCGCCGAACTCCCACCGTTGGATACTATGCTGACAATCAACAGATATGTTTTTCCGGAAATAGTAGAAAAAAAATACCCGATCAACCTGCAAAACGATAAACTTCTGGGATTCTCTTCTTCCGGATATATGCTAAGTCATTATGAAGACTCAACAGGTATTCCGAATAGTTTGCTGACCTTTAATCTGGAAGGAGAAACTCTCTGCAAGTTCATGCTGAAAGAACAATCGGCACTCTCCAGGAAAGAGACGGACAATATCCCGTTCTTCCAGACCTCCTGGTGGAATGAAGCACAGGATCAAATGACATTTATGATCCCCTTCTGCGATACGGTATATCAGTTACGCGATCCGCAAACGGTCGTTCCGCTCTACAATATCCATTTCGGGAAATCCGGAGTTCTTTCCGATTATGAAGAAGGACAGGAAGTGAAAGACGGGAAAATGTGGTTACGTACATTATATGAAAATCCCAAAGGATTATTTATGGGCATATACCAGAAAAAGGGGCCAAAACTTGTAAGCTGGCTGGGATACGAATATGAATATAAACCGACACTGAGTTACCAGGCCGTTTACCTGAAAGAGGAAGGTAAAACATTTGTACTTCCACGCCGAGAGCAAGGCTTCATCAACGACCTGGACGGCGGACTTACCTTTTGGCCGGACGGACAAACGGATAATTATCTTTATATGATCCGTACCCTGACGGAAATGCGCATGAATGTAAAACGAACGGGCTCTCCGGCACAACAGAAACTGCTGGAGTTACTCGATAATACCCGGATAAAGGAAAATCAATATGTGATGATCGTAGTCAAGTAATAAAAGAACTATCTGATCAATAGGAAAGATCATATTTCTTCATTTTATTATAAAGCGTCTGCCTGCTTATATTCAGTTGCTGTGCGCAAAGAGTCAGATTTCCTTTTTTATCGGCAAGCACTTCACTGATAAACTGCTTCTCCATCTCCTCCAAAGTCACCGGATGGGATGCCGGGGCAGAGGGATCTTCCAGATAAAAATCACTGCTGTCCAGCGACGGTGAATTTGAAAGAAGCACGGCACGTTCTATCGTTTGCTGTAAGAGGGTTAGATCGCCGCTAAGTATTATATCCGATAATTTACGCAATGCATCAGGGGTAATACCGGGAAAAGGTTTTCCATATGCCGTCGCATATTTCCGGAGAAGGGAGTTGACCAGCAAAGTAACGACAGAATCTGTTTCTTCCGAAAGAAATTCGGATTCCTTCCGAAAGGAATTTTGTTTTCTCCCGGAACGAGCATTCCAGGCAGTTATAACAGTAGACAATAATTTATCATTATCCCAGGGCTTCACAATAAAGTCCGCCGCCCCTCTTTTCAGTGAAGCCACAGCCAGTTCGATATCCCCAAAAGCCGTGATGAGCACCACTTCCGGCGGATTCGGACGTTCACGGATACGGTCCAGCCAGAAAAGTCCTTCTCCTCCACTCTGCTTTCCGGTCCCGAAATTCATATCCAACAGAACGACATCCACATCGTCTTCCCGGAGCAAGGCGGGTAGCAAAGTCGGCACCGAAGCACAGACCACCGTCTTAAACTCACGCGAAAGGATCGTCCGCAATGTTTTAAGCACTGCCTCATTATCGTCGACAACTATAATCTTCCCGTTTCTCATAACAGAAGCAAAGATAAAAGGATAATCTCAAACTTTATACCGACTCCACGCGAAATATATTACTGTCCAATTATTAGACGTTTCTCCGTGGCTTCGGGATTATTTCCATCTATTTTTTGTCTTGCAAGCGAAAAGGGAATAGTTTTACGGGAAATATTTTACCACATGAAAACAGTCGCATTAAAACTTGTATTCCGTAGCTGGTGGCGAAACAAGACATTCTCTATAATCTCCATCGTCAGCCTGGCGATCGGTATTGCCTGCACCAACCTGCTGGCCATCTTTACAATTCATGAATACGGAATAGAAAACGGAAATCCGAACAAAGAACGTATCTGGATACTTAGCCAGGACTGGCCGATGAAGACCGGAGAAAAGACAATATATGCAGGAGCTGATATCCCGGTAACGTTGAAAGAAAAATACAGTGAAGTCGAAAGCTATCTCCGAATAAGTGGAAATTCTGTCAAATATATTTCCATCGATAATGTGAAACATGCACCAATCCGCCTTGTCTCTGCAGACCCGTCTTTACCTGAATTTTTCCCTTATAAAGTACTTCAGGGAGATCTGAAAGAGGCTTTAACCCAACCTGGCAAACTGGCCCTTACCGAACAAACTGCCCGAAAACTTTTCGGAAAAATCAATCCGATCGGCAAAATAATACATTTCAGCCTTCCTGATGAAGAGCTGAGTACAAAAGGCAGTACCAACAACGAACACGCTTACCAGGTTGCCGCCATTATAGCCGACAGGGAACAATCCTTTTTAAACCTGGAGGCAGTAACGGCAATTTCAGACTCCTTCTATGGAGGTACCAGCCTGTTACTGATGAACAGGCCGATCGACCGGAAAGTATTTGAAGCACAATTAAAGAAAGACAAAATTCCAACTTTACAAGGAGACCTCGGAAACTATTATCTGGATACTTTACAAGATAGCTACTTCTACACTACCGAACAACAGAAATCGAATTATCTGAATTTCCGTCAGCCGACATTACTTTATGTGGGATTAATCTCCGCTATCCTGATTCTGTTAATAGCCTGTTTCAACTACATAAACCTCAACTTCTCACGTCTCCTTCAACAGGTACGAATGATTCATACACAGAAACTGATGGGAGCCAGCAGAAAAGAAATCAACCAACAACTGTTTCTGGACACCTTCCTAACGGTAATCATAGCCTTTCTCTGTTCGTTGCTAATCACCCATGACCTGCTTCCCCTGTTTAACTCAATCGTAAACGGACAATTACATACCTCTTTCTTTTTCAACGGACAATCATTGCCCGTCATCTGTTGTTTTATCCTGCTGTTATCGATCATCCCGGCAGCATATATGGGCCGAAAGATATCCGGACTTTCCGGCTCCGGTTACCGCGAGTTTTTCACAGGAAATAAAAAAAGGAAGATAGTTACATCACTATCCATCGCTCAATATGTTATTTCTATCGGCCTGATCATTGCCACGCTGACAGTAAACGACCAACTTCATTTCATCCGCAAAGGAGGAGATAATTATAAAAACCTGATTGAAATGGGCGACTGGCAGGAAAACGGTTCTTATATCCGTCCTTTTGCCCGTGAACTTAAAAAACACCCGGAGATAAAACACGTATCTCTTGCCGGAAGTTCCATCCTGGACAGCTGGATAACGCAAATCGTTCTGAAAAATGAAGACGGCAGTGAAAAATATACGGCACAAATCGACTATTTTGGTGAACCCGACTTTCTGGACGCCTTACAACTGAAACTTCTGAAGGGCCTTCCTCCCGAACAAGCCGTCGAAAAATATGCCCGTCCGATATATATCAATGAGAAATATTCAGAAATACTGGTCGGAAAAGGAGAGAATCCGATTGGTAAACCGATCAATACCCTTGACAGAGAGTTCGACGAAGGGAATACAGGTAATGATCCGGCAAATGCACCCGTCACGACAGTTGCCGGTATCGTCGATAACCTATACACGCACACACTGGAAGACGAAGTTTATCCTTTTACCATCCGGATCAACAACAGTCCCCAAAATTCGTTCAATTACATCTATATACGCCTCAGCGATAACAAAGAAAAGAGTATCTCCGCCGTACGGGAAGCATGGAATAAAGTAAATCCGGGCAAATATTTCACATATCAGGATGTTTACCAAAAATTCCTGCAACGGAATAAGAAAACAACCGAACTCTCCCAGCTACTGTTCATGTATTCACTGATCAGCATCTTTCTGACTTGCTGCGGCCTGTTCGGTATGGCGCTCTATGCAACCGAACAACGCACCAAAGAAATAGGCATCCGAAAAGTGAACGGAGCAACCAGCCCACAAATTATGTTACTACTTAACCGCCAGTTCATTACCTGGATAGGCATTTCCTTTATCATTGCTATCCCTATTACCTGGCTGCTACTCAACCGCTGGTTGGAAAATTTCGTCTACCACACAGATATGAACATCGGCATCTATCTGATAAGCGGGCTTTTTGTCCTGCTCATCACCCTACTCACCGTCAGCTGGCACAGTTACAAAGCAGCCTCTGCCAATCCGGTAAAAGTATTAAGAAGTGAATAACCCTATTATGAATTACAAAATGAAAGCAATCGCATTCAAACTCGTCCTGCGAAGCTGGTGGCGGAACAAGACATTTTCAATCATATCGATCATCAGCCTGGCAATCGGCATTGCCTGCACGAACTTGCTGGCTATTTTTGTTATCCATGAGTATAACCTGGAGGCGGACAATCCTCACCGGGAGACCATTTATATGATGGACCAGGATTCGCCGATCCAACCGGGTGAAAGGGTTTGTTTCACTGCCGGTGGCATTGCGGCCGAAATTAAAGAGAAATACCCGGAGATTATAGATCATGTATGCCTCAATAATATCGGAATGGATTACATAAAAGTAAACAATACCCGTTTCGACCCCATCATAATAATGACAACAGAAGCCTCGTTTCCCCATTTCTTCCCTTATAAAGTATTGTATGGAGATTTGAACGAAGTGCTGACACAACCGAATAAGATCGCCTTATCGGAAAAATGCGCCCAAAAGTATTTCGGCAAAGAGAATCCGATCGGCCAAACGATCATAACCGGTGAAAACAATGTAACGACCCGTGTACTGGAGGATGGTACGATTGAAGAGGGAAAGAATGAAACCACCTATCAGATTGCCGCTGTGCTGAGATCGCGTGAACAATCTTATATCGACTTCGATGCCGTAATCGGAAATGACGGGCCAATCCCCGGAGGATTATGTTTGTTTATGACCAACCACCCGATCGATACGAAAAAGTTTGCCGAACAAATCCATAAAGACGGCATACAAACTTTTGTTCCCGACGGAAAATACCGTATGTACACTCTACAAGAGAGTTATTTCAAGAAATACACACAGGAAAGTTACTTCTTCATGAACAGTCGTCAAAAGACATTACTTTACGTCGGGCTGATCTCCGCCATTCTTATCCTGCTGATCGCCTGTTTCAATTATATCAACCTCAACTTCTCCCGCCTGTTGCAACAAGTGCGGATGATCCATACAGAAAAACTGATGGGGGCAACAAAAACCGATATAAACCACCAGCTATTTATCGATACATTCCTGACCGTCATTGTAGCCTTCCTGTTATCTTTGCTGATAACACACGATCTGATCCCGATATTCAATTCGATCACTTCCGGAAAGATAGAGACTTCTTTTTTCTTTAACAGACAGGCATTACCGATTATCACACTGTTCATACTCCTGTTATCGATCATTCCTTCTGTTTATATCAGCCGGAAAATATCCAAACTATCGGCCTCCGGCTACCGCGAATTTTTCACAGGGAACAAGAAAAGAAGGATCGTAACGGCTCTTTCGATCGCCCAATATACAGTCTCTATCGGACTGATCATCGCAACACTTACAGTAAACAGCCAACTTCATTTTATACAAAACAGAGCGGAAGGATATCACGGATTAATCGAGGTGGGCAATTGGGGAGCAGACAATTCCTACTTACCGGCTTTCGCACGTGAAATAAGAAAAATACCCGGCGTAGAAAATGTTACACTTACAGGTGGTCCTTTACTAAACATGGGGATAACTCCCGTGGATATCAAAAACCAGGATGGAAGTGAAAGCCATTATATGAAAGCGCAATACATGGGAGGACGTGATTTCCTGAGAACATTAAAAATCGACATCATACAGGGAGTTGAACCGGATAAGGCACTCGAACAATTCCAAAATCCGGCCTATATCACCCGAAAATATGCAGATCTACTGATTCCACCGGGAGAAAACCCGGTCGGTCAGCAACTAAGTAAATACGACAAAGACAGCAAAGAATATGAAAAGGACAGCAACAATCCAAAAGTGGTCGTTTCAGGTATTGCCGAGAACATGTTTGCCAATTCACTTGAAGAAGATGTTTTCCCCAGTATCATTTACATTGGCCAGGATGATGATAAACGATATGCTTTTGCAGAAATCAAAGTGGGCAAAGAACGTCAGCAAACAATCGCTGCCGTTAAAGAAGTATGGGAAAGGATGAATCCGGGTAAATATTTCACTTACCAGGATGTCTATAAGGAGTTTATGCAGCGTAATAGCAGGACCACCGAGCTGGCCGAATTAATGATCATGTACTCGCTGATCAGTATCTTCCTGACTTGTTTCGGCCTGTTCGGAATGGCTCTATACGCAACGGAACAACGTACGAAAGAAATAGGTATACGAAAAGTAAATGGAGCCAGCACTCTAAAGATCATGTTGTTGTTAAACAAACAATTCGTCGGCTGGATCGGAATAGCTTTCGTTATAGCTGTTCCCATTACCTGGCTTTTTCTCAACCAATGGCTGGAAAATTTTGTATATCATACCGACATATCGGTCTTTCATTTTCTATTGAGTGGTATTTTCGTGCTGTTCATCACCTTGTTGACTATCAGCTGGCACAGTTACAAAGCTGCATCCGGCAACCCGGTTGAAGTATTAAGAAGTGAATAACAACTAAGCCCCAAAGCTACTTACTTTAAAGACAAAAGCTATAGCTTCTAAACCCGAAAGCTATAGCCTTTGTATTATGCCATCCCGGTGACATTTCATTACCACCGGGGGCGCATTCCAATATCATCCCGGTGATATACCAGACAGGCCCTATATGTTTTCAAATGTTAACAGTGACAAACTTTTTTCTGCCCCCTATAAAATAAAGAAAATATTATTTGTCATTAGCGGCCTATCCGTTCACCTTTTTATAATCGGCCAGGAAGGTTGCCAGTCCGCTATCGGTAAGCGGGTGTTTCAACAAACCTTTTATTGCAGACAGCGGACAAGTCGCTACATCGGCTCCGGCTTCAATGCACTGGATAATATGCTGTGTACTGCGAATGGAAGCGGCAAGTACTTCGGTCTCATACCCATAATAAGTATACATCTCTACGATTTTTCTTACCAATTCAATCCCGTCGCTCGAAATATCATCCAAACGTCCTACAAATGGTGAAACGTAGGTGGCTCCTGCTTTTGCAGCCAAAAGAGCCTGACCACGCGAAAAGACCAGCGTACAATTAGTACGGATTCCCTCATCGGAAAAATGTTTGATCGCTTTGATCCCCGCTTCTATACAAGGGACTTTCACCACGATATGCGGATTCAGGGCAGCCAGTTCCTCCCCTTCTTTTATCATTCCCTCATAATTGGTCGATATCACCTCAGCACTTACATCTCCATCCACGATCTCGCAGATCTTCAAATAATGTGCCCGCTGATTTTCTACTCCTTTTATCCCCTCTTTAGCCATCAGGGACGGATTGGTCGTAACACCATCCAATACACCTAAATCATTCGCTTCCCGAATCTGATCCAGGTTCGCCGTGTCGATAAAAAATTTCATTGTTTTATGTATTTTAATGTCTCTATTAAAATAACATATTCACCTACAGATAGTTTATTTTCAGGTAAGTTATTCACGACATTTGTGAATGTTAAAAACAAGCAACGCTTAAGAAGTATACAGTACAGTAACGTAAACCCACAATATAATTAGTAATCTATTTAAAATACAGAAACTTATGGATAAAAAAAAGAGAAAGATTAAAAAACAAAATATCTTAGTCCTATAAGAACTATTGCACCTGCAAATGCAAATATAATCTATTTTTGAAACAATAAGTTAAATTCAGGGAATTATTCTATAACATTTTTACCGCTCTGTTAATTATTCTATAAAGTATAAGGCATTCTTTATTTCCTACAAAATTGACTATCTCACGAGTTGGTTAATAATCAGAAATATACAAATAAAAAATTGCACTAGTTCTTATAGGACTATTATGCAAACCAAGAAGTATTGATATTTCCACTGAGAATTAATACTACAAAATAGAGATGATCGATAATACTATAATTAATACTTGCTTACTAGATATTAAGAACTGGTTATGTTAATAACAGACGGACAAGCATTCGAAAAATTATTCCGGGAACATTACTTGCTATTATGCAATTACGCAGGTAAATACATTATAGATAGCCAAGTGAGGGAAGATATCGTTCAGGTGTTTTTCATCTCTATTTGGGAGAAAAAACACCTGAACGTAACCCAAGAAACTTTTTTACCATATGCTTACCGTTCAATAAAAAACAGTTGTATCAATTACTACAAATCGGAAATCATTAAAGATGATTTCATAACAACTCTCTCTGAAGAATGGAAAGACCAACTCAATGAAGAAGAGGATTTTATCTATCAAAAAGAAGTACAACAAGCCTTACAAAAGTTACCCGAAAAGTGCCGTAAAGTATTCTTGCTCAAATGTGTGACAGGATTAAGGTATAAAGAAATATCAGAAATATCTAATATATCAGTAAACACTGTCAAATACCACCTTGGAGAAGCATTCCGGATCATGCGGGAAGAGTTGAAAGACTTGAAGTGGATTCTATTCCTCATCCATTTACAATTATAAAATCAGGGAGCAAGCATAAACAAAGCGCCACTACCACCCCATAATTCAACCTCGAAATAAGTAATATTATCCTCTTTACCGATAGCCTTCAGCTTTTCCCTTTTTCCTGTTTGAGGGTTAATCCAAAAGCACTGTGTTGCATTGGCCTCTGGAAGATCGATGCCAAAATTAATTTTTTGAGTTAAAGCATCTGCATTTTCCTTCACTTTAGATGCATACCCATTAGTTAACATAAAGAATGCATTTCCTTTATTTGCAAAGAAGTTCGGATCTCCTTGTTCCTCTTCAGGAATAACATCGAAAAAACCCACATATACATCGCCACCAGCTTCCGGTTCAACAACAATCCTTCCAGATACCTTTTTTAAATAAGAAGAAGGATTTAATGCCGACACATAAGCCGGAGCTCCTTCTGTATATTTGTCTGTACCTGCCACATAACGGATATCAGTCGTTTTCAAACGAACCAGATAATCACCAATATACAGACTTTCCCGATTACATTGATTCACCCAATCCATGTACCTGGTCGGTTGTCCGGGCATACCGTTTTCCAACAATAAAGACCAATCGGTCGGCGCTGTTTGTCCTCCATAGCCATCTCCTTGTAAAAAACGGAACCAATTCAACCATTTTCCACCAAAAGTCCATGTCATGTAATAATATAAACGCAATTGCGACTCTGTTAACTTATAAGTTCCTTCATTAACAAAACCTTGTGTATACTGTCCGAATGCCAGATAATCCTTTTTATCACCATTCCATCCTCCCAAAGCCAAATCGCGGTACTCATACAGATGGGCAGCCATATCTCTTGCCCCAATATAATTATCCGAATCCCACGTATGGAAATAATACCAATCATACGTGATCAAGTCCGGTTTAGCTACCTGAATATACGTACACATATCCGCTCTACTCCATTGACCAGCATATTGATTATTATGAAGTAATGCATCCGGATACAGTCTTCGGGCAACATCATACCAAGCTTTCAGGATTTTCACATTTTCAAACTTATACGCTTCTTCATCCCCAAAGCAGATCGTAGTCAAATTATCCAGGTATTTCAATTGATCTTCCGACAAAAATCCATTTTTCTTTTCATAATCTGTCGGCTCTTTTTTCAGTTGGTCGGCATGAGGAGCTTTCGCCATCGCCCATTGGCTATCAGGAAACTCTTCAAAATAAGATGTATTGATCAAAGGTGGTCCATAAAAAGTAGGCCCGGTGAATCCCGTCAACTTCCAATCCGGGATCGACAGGTTATAGGCTGGCTGTCCGGCCTTCCCTCCCAATTCATAATTATCGGTAGCCACCCAACACTGCAACTGCAATCCATGTTTGATCAACATACGGTTTGCCCGGTATAATTCAGGTTCTACCACATCTATTTCCGGCTCATCCGTTCCCGGCTCCTTTTTGTCCAGACCATTATCGTCCGAACAAGAGAGTAAAAACAATACAGCTAATAACATCCAATGTGTCTTCATGACAAATTATTATTTTTGATTAAAACTGCTATATCCTTTCAACATATACTTCCAGACACCATTCACCCAGCTTTCGACACGACGTTTTTCAAGGTCACTTTTAGCCGACTTTTGAGCCTTCTCGATTGTTAGGCGCAAATCGTCCATCACGTCTGGTGTTCCCAAATATCTCCAGGCAATCTCTTCCGTTTGATGAAATTGGGCCTCTTCCGTTTGAATGTTTTCCGGATAGTTCTTCGGATCACTATAGACCGATTCGATCTTCGTATAAAACGCCTTCATGGATTTGGAAGCTTGGCCAAAATAGTTGTCAAAGAACTCGTCCATTAACAGATCAATATCCAATGCCGGATCATCCATCAAGCGCATGGTAATGTAAAAATCCAACTGTTCGCCTGTTCCGCAGAAGAAAACCCCTTTCACCCGATCGGCTGCATACATCCGGATCTGTTCACCTGATTTATGAATATTGAAACCAGGGAACACATTAAAATTACTGATGATCCCTCTTTCTGTCGGGAAGCAGAGATAATTCCATAAAAATACATCACGTCCAGATTTCTTACTCTCTTCAATCCAAGCCTTATAAAATTTCATTTCATTTCTTTCCATCCCCGGGACCCAATAGTTTCTAGGATGTAGGCAAGGAACTACTGCAATATTATCTTCCAGTTGAATATCTTTCGGCAAATAGGCATACACATGATAGGCCAACGCAGTGAGCTTTTTGTCGCCCATAATCTTCTCTTTCTTCACTTCCTTGGCCACGTTGTTTATGAAATTCCATATATAATGGGTGGCCGTGCCACAATTGAAATGCGAACCAATGATATTCGCTTTGTCTAGAGCAAGCTGCATCTGACATTCCTCGCAAGTACACCAATTCGCATTATCCAGCGGGACAATAGCAAAATAGTCACCTAAGGCAATCTGTTCGGCAAAGGTCTTACCCTCTCTAAAATACCGAACAGCATCTTCGGCTACCTGCCGGATAAACCCCGGATTGGTATAGCAAAACTGCCGTTCCGAAGCTCCTCCGTTCCTTCCCTTGGCAAAATATTCCGGATGATAAGATTCAAACAATTCCGGTCTTTTCGGATTCTTTCGCAGAAAACGATCTTGATAGCCGGTAAAGGCATGATTGGCAGCCCATTTACGTCCTCCCATACGTAGGCGGCGGATAAACAGCTGCTGCATATCACCGGTGGCTCCCATATACTGCTCTTTAACGATCGGCCATTCAAATGTGTAGGTCCCATGACGATACTTGATAGCCGGAGCACGTCGTATCTGTTGACAAGCGACTTTAATCTTTCGAGCCTCTGGTATAAAAACATTTTCCGGACTTGGTCCGAAAAAACGAACACCTAAAAAGCGTTCAATAAAATCATATACAGCATAACAAGTACCCTGTGCATCATAAATAGAAGGTAGGGGAACCATCAATCCATTTACTGAATCATCACCTGTCACAAGACCATAATCCAACACTGGCCTATCCTTTTCCGGACTAATACCATTATTGTCGCGTCCTTTATTCCGTTCTGCTTCCGACTGAAAATCCTCATCTTGTCCCATCAACACAATACGTTCCGGAGTCACATCAATCAGATATTCCTGTTCGCCAAACGGCTTGTCCGCCAATTGCATAGCCTCGGTATACCGGCTACGACCAACAAAGATTCCTTTTGAACCGACAGGAATCCGCGAAGTAATCTCCGGCTTAAAACCAGTCGTCTTCCAAATAAAATACTGCAATTCCACAGCTGCCAAACGAACTGTGTTTGTCGATGAATCGCTTGTAACAATATATGCACCTTCAAGTAAAAACGACTTTTTTGCTTGTAAAAAACCAGAACAAAGAAGTCCACAACACAAAATCAAACAGCTTAAAACTTTCTTCTTCATACAAATCCTTTATAATGTTTTGTTTAAATATTTTTCCAACAACTTTTCTACCTCTTCGGATTGCGGGTCCAAAGCCAGGATTTTACCCGTCGGATTGATCAACAAACGCCTGCCGGCACTCAACACACCATATTTTGTCCAAACTCCGACCTGATCATTCAAATCAAACAGATTGATCCAAGGGTATCCATCTTTCTCAATCGCCCTTCGCATGGCCTCCGTATCATTCACCTCCCGAGCCACGCCTACAACCGTGAATCCCCGATTTTTATACCTTTCATATACGGGTTTCATATCTTTGGAATAGGAACGGCAGGGTCCGCACCAGGAAGCCCACAAGTCTAACAGTGCATACTTTCCTTTTATCAAATCCGACAAGCGATACTGATTCCCATTTAAATCAGGAGCGACAAAATCAACAAAAGAAGCTCCTTCCTTCACATCCAAACTACCCAACATATCTTTTATCTCTTTCTGATAAGGATGATCGGTATATTTCTCCTTATACACCGTTTCATAGATTTCTTTTAAAACCGGTATGTTCGGATCAGACGGGAAAGATAAAAACGGTCCGACATTCTTCAACAACAACCATTTATAAAGGCAGAATCCGGTAAATGTCGGATGCGTACGGACATACTCAAACAATCGTTCCCTCTCCGGATTCTGGCTGAAAAAAATCTCCCCTTCCAACTGCTTGGCAGCTTCCGACAACTCCTTATATTCTTCCGAGAGGTAGTACAATCCATCTGCTTTCATTTGTTTGCGTTTGGTAAACAATTTTACCGCTATGGAACTATCAGCAACCAATTGCAGCTCCTTGTTAAAAGGTAAATCCGTACGGATTTGTGAAATCAGTTCTTCCTCATCCCGCGACAATTCTACAAATAGTTTCCCTTTCTCTGAAATAAACTCAACACGTCGGCGGCGGTTACCCTCATCAAACTTACCGTACAATTGATACAGACGATTGACACTGTCGCGAAATGTATATTCGAATTTTCCTCCGACAACCGGTATCGACACCACCGGAACAGCCTCCTCCCTTTTCTCCGCTTCTATCAATGCCAAGCTACTACACTCCGACCACCCTTTCACTTCTCCTTCCAGCATACACTCAAAAGGCACTGTTTGTTTCGAGCGATCTGAGCAAGCCACCATACCACTAAAAAACAGAACTAACAAAACGCATTGATAAACACCTTTATTCATAAACTTCTTATTTCAATTTAAATAATGAATCAACAAAAAGGATTCCCCTCTTCAGCCACCAAGTCAAATTTTTCCCGTAACCGTTTTATTCGATTTCCGGACGATCGCTACCTCCACCATTGCCTATACGTAAAGTATGCTCATATTCAATCACACGCGGAGCTTTCAATAATGTGAAAGAGCTTTTCGCAACTCGGCTGAAGGGCTCATGCTGACTGAAATCTCATGTTTCTCGGAATTAAACTTCTCTGTAGAACTATTCCATAGCCCCGTTACGCTCGGAGTATACTAGCAAACTCCGGTCAATACGCTAGTGCCGTTTTGTAACATTTCGCGGATTATACGATCATCTGGTTGATAATGGATAATAAAGTATCATACTTTATTTCCGATCCTTCCTCTACAATCCGTTTCGCGATGTCTTCGTTGCGTGATGTTTTCCCTACGGTGATACTTCTGTCGTATAATCGTTCTCTATGTCTTGGGTTAGCAGGTTCAAATTCAACCATACCTTCCAGAATTTTGTGAATGCACTTATGGTATTATAATCTAAGGCACAGTAACAATGCTATGCCGGGTTTTAACTAAGTAATTACTAGCAAACCATCTTTTCAATTGATAAGTATTTTTCGAGTTTTAATATTTTTCTCATCCAAATATAACTTCAACACATATATACCTTTAGGGAGATTATTAAAGTTTAAAACTCCGTCTTTTAATTCAACCATGCCTTTTCGCATTAAAGAGCCTCTTGCTTGGTCATACAATTCATATTTCAGTGGAGAAGAATGCATCACTTCTTGATCGACATCCAGAATAAACATATTGGAAGAGGTTCGGGATACTTGAATTTCGTCAGCCTGAGGTATTCCTACTATACTTACATTATTTCTTAAACTTAATATCCAAACTTCCGATTGTACATTAGCAACAATGTACTCATAGGAGGAAGTATTCTTTTTAGTTGTAAATACTAATTTTTCGGTTCCTTGCCCTGACACGATCTCCAAACCATCAGACACAAGCCAAGTTATAGACACTTTGTCTCGTGGGAAATTGACTATTTCAACCGTTTCTTCCTTTCCATAAGGTAAAATTGTACTATTACTTGTCAGATACGGATCAGATATTTCAAAACTTTTTGAGATCACCACTGAACCACCGATCCGGGCATTAATCGTACATGTTCCTGCCTTCAGGAAGTGACCTTTGATTATAGAATGAACAGGATCCTCTTGCATGGTATGAAAATCACCATACCATTGATCCGGTTTAGGCAAAAAATACCCTGGACCTTTTTTATTTCGCAATTTTATCTCACAATAATCCAATGTACTAATGTGTGAAGGGAATTCAATATTATTATGAGTTAAAACGATTTCCAAATCGTCTTCATAGCCATAATATTGTGCATTGACAGTCTGCGCCATAAAGAGCAGGAAATAGGATAAGACTGGGAGTATTAATTTCATAGCTTTCATGTTTTTTTAAGTTTAAATTATTAGAATTGATAGGAGTGTATCAAAACTCCACAAACGGAATTTTGATACACTACCTTGAAATTTATTTACCACCCTGTCGGCTGTTCAATATTCGGATTAGCCGTTTCCTCTGCTTGAGGGATAGGCCATGCATTGTATTTCGGGAATGTGCAAGCACGGTTTTCTACCTGAACATACGCATTGGTTGTCGGATTCCAAGCACCCAAAGCCGGTCCATTCATGGTTTCATTACCAATGCTCCAACGACGAATATCGAAGTAGCGTTTTCCTTCAAATGCAAGTTCTACACGACGTTCGCGACGATACAGTTCACGTACTTTTTCTTGAGTATTATAAACTGCTTTGTTCATATTCGGCATACCAGCGCGGTTACGAATCATGTTGATGTATTTTTCAACATCCGGATTCTGCCAATCACCTGTTTCTACCAAACACTCTACATAGCTCAATAATACTTCAGCATAACGATACAACGGGAAATACAAGCTACCGCTACCGCTGGCTCTGTCTTGTTCGTCCAAGAACTTCTTAACCCAGTAACCGGTACGAGAAGCCCCCACTTTACCTACTTGGTCAGCACCACCATCTTTGAACGGCTCATATACGTAATTTTGGAAAGAGGTATTATCACCTGGTACCACTACTGTTGCTTTCAGACGCGGATCGCGTGTTACCTCTAATGGGTTCTTTTCCAATTTTTCCCGTTCAGCAGCAGGCAGGTCTTTCAAAGCGACACCATCTGCTGTTTCATATTCATCTACTAACGACCTCAAAACACTGGCAGCCCCCTGTCCGCTCAAGCTCTGCGGAGCATTACGGAACCAAGCTTCCGAACAACCACTGCTTATATACATGATACGTTCTTTATTATCCTGACCTTTATAACGAAACATATCACGATAGTGCTTGCCCGGATCATCATCCGTTTCTTCGCTGTAATACAAAGAAAAATTATTATCCGGATTATCAATAATCGCCTTAGCGGCCGCCTTGGCTACATCATAGCGTTTAAACTGCAAATTCACATCCATTTTCAACACCAATGCGTATGCTTTACACATACGATCGCGACGGTCTCTATCCCACACAAACGGGAAAACTTTCCCCTCCGGATCCTGAATAGCAATCACCGCATCCAATTCGTTATTGATAAAGTCTAAACATTCATCAATCGTATTGCGGCCTTTATAAATTTCATCACCATTCAACACTTTATCCTGAATTGGAATACCATCATTCATTCCATAATACATCAACAACTGGATATGATACCAAACACGCCAAACACGGACATCGGCAATCATTCTCTCCCGTTCTTTTTCATCTACAAAATAGGCGGCGTCCACATGTTCCAAGAAACGGTTGCAACGACGAATACGCAAATAGTATTGTGTCCACAAATCATTCATATACCCACCCGTAGTGGTAGTAGCCGAACCATTTCCCAAGTTGGCAATTTCACCCTTGAAGTTACCCGACCAATACATATTGTCGGTAGCCCCTTCCAAGTGAACCAATGAGAAGTAGGGAGCATCGTAATGATAGGTACCTCGTGGCCAATATTTACATTGTCCAAATGCTGCATTACACTCATTAACCGTACCCCAAAAATCGTCATCGGTAATTGCAGTCGGATGGTCGCGTGTCAAGAAATCTTCGCATCCGCAAAACAACATGGATGCAGAAAGTAAGGTCAAAACCTTTTTACTGAAAATATTTTTTAATTCCATGATACAATCTAGCTTAGAAATTCAAATTAACACCAAAAGAGTAGGTCTTCACCAACGGATAAGAAGCCAACTGACCTCTACTTTCCGGATCTACCAGGTCACTCTTAGTAAATGTAAACGGATTCTGCGCATTTACATACAAACGAACACTGGAAATACCCAATTTCTTCAATCCGAGTTGATCGAATGTATATCCTAGCTGGATATATTTTACACGGCAATAACCGGCATCAAAGAACCAGAAATCAGACTGATGTCCGTTATTTCCATACGTTGCATTCGGAGCCAAACGCGGATAACGTGCATCGGTATTGGTCGGTGTCCAATAGTCTTTTTGTGCTGCCAATGGAACCAAACCATCTCCCGTTATATCCAGACCGAATGAATAAGGAGCCGAATAGTAAGCATCTACCCCAGTTACCCCTTGGAACAGAACTTCCAAACTCCATTTTTTCCAATCTAATGAAATATTGGCAAAGTAGTTCAACGACGGTTGTTCGTCTCCACGAATCACACGGTCGTCAGCTGTAATCTCTCCATCCTTATTTTGGTCTATGTAATGGATATCACCAGGCTGCTGACCGTCCCAAATAACAACTCCTTCTTTAGGAATCCACTTACCATCTGCATTTTTCGTAAAATCGCTTTCTTGTAACAAACCGGCAGTTGGATAAACCAGATAACTATTCAAAGCATATCCTTCTTGATGAATAGTAGTATTATTATCATTATAATACGGTCCGCCAAACAATTCTTCGATTTCATTCTCGTTGTGGCTTAAACCACCATGAATATTAAATCCGAAATCTTTAGTCAACTGCTTACCATAATTCAAGTCAATTTCCCAACCTCTATTTCTCAATTGGCCGGAGTTCAAGAAAACTTTTTGAGTTCCACCAATGAAAGAGATAGGAGGTTCAAGAATCAAGTCTTTGGTCAGTTTGTTATAATAGTCAATCGTAATATCCAAATCTTTGAACAAACGGATGTCCGCACCCACATTGAACATCTGAATCGTTTCCCAAGTCAGGTTCGGATTACCGAATACCGTTTCATTACCATTACCCGCATCAATCAGGTTTTGATATTTATATAGCTTATCAATATTTTCATTACCCAATGTACCAAATGACCCTCTGACCTTGAAATTATTCACAAACTTCAGATTATTCTTTATAAAGTTTTCTTCATGCAAATTCCATCCCAAACCGACAGAAGGGAATACTCCAAATTTGTGGCCTTTACCAAAACGTGAAGAACCATCACGACGTACAGTACCTTCAATCAGATAACGGTCGTTGAATGTATAATTGGCTTTCAGAAACATAGATACCATTGACCATTGATCCCAGTCACCTTTATTGGTCAGCTCTTGGTTGTAACCTCCAATCGCAAACAAACGGTGTTTGTCCTTTTCTAACGTATATTCAGCCGTACCGCCAATGTAATAATAACTGGTTCGATCTTTACCTGCCTCATTAATAGCACTCCAGGTCTGCAAAAATCCATCCGTTTCGTAATCAAAGAAATTGTAAGCACGTCTTTTTCTATTATTTGCCGTACTACTGATACGATAAGAATACTGTCCTCGTAAAATTAACTTAGGAAGCACTTCCCAACGAGGAGCCAAGTTAATACTGATATTATCTTCCAACGCTTTGTATTCGCCACCACGATCCAACATAGCAGCTGGGTTACGTTGTTCCGGACGATTACCATAGTAAACGATATCGTTACCTTCTTTCATCGGATATCTACCCATGGTTGTTGGTGGAGTTGTATAAGAATACCGAATAATTTCTGACGTATAAGCTCCATCCCTATACATCGGCTCATATTTGTTCGTACGATATGAATTGAAGTCCATATCCACAGACAAATTATCCATCAGGTTGACAGTCGTATTGGCACGGATATTCAAACGGTCAAACTTGGATTTTTCAACTAATCCTTCGTTATTCAAATAATTTACAGTTAAAGCGAAACGCGCTAGGTTACTACCACCAGAAAGACCTACTGAATGACTATGGATTAACCCATTGTTAAAAATAAAGTCCATCCAGTCCGTATTCGGATACTTGATCGGATCTATTTGGTTGCGGGTTGCATTAATTGCTTCCTGCGAATAAGTCGGATCTCCACCAATATTTTGGTTAGCTACATTCGACATTTCCATATAAGTCGCAGCATCGACCATTTCTGGAAGATAAGTAGCTTGTTGAACACCAACATACCCATTATAAGATACGCTTACCTTCCCTGGCATACCACGTTTGGTTTTTACAACAATCACACCATTAGCAGCACGAGCTCCATAAATAGCAGACGCGGCAGCATCTTTCAATATGGTAACGCTTTCAATCGTATTCGGATCCAGCTGGTTCATATCCATCGGAATACCATCCACCAATACCAACGGGTCGTTGTTGGTCAACAAAGAGGAGATACCACGAATCTTGATAACAGCAGCATCGGCACCCGGTAGACCGGAACTTTGCGATACATTCAAACCGGTGATACCTCCCTGTAAAGATTGTGACAAAGAAGTGATAGGTTTAGTTGCCATATTCTTCGTAACATCCAATGTAGATACAGCAGAAACAGAGTTCATTCTCTTTTCCGACGAGAAACCAGTTACGATGATTTCATCAATTTCTTCAGAATCCGAACTCATAGATACCGTTAAGTTACTTATGGCACGAGAAACAACATGTTCAAAATCTTTAAAACCAATATATTTGAATACCAATATATCACCTCGCTTGGCTTTGATACTGAAATATCCATTGACATCAGTCACCGTACCTATGGTTGTCCCTTTGATCATGACATTCACTCCTGCTAATGGAACCGGTGGTTCTATATTTTCTACAACCTGCCCCTGGATAGTCCATTCACGATCGTCAGCAACACTGTTTGTAACGGTCGATTCCGCCTTAGTCGTTTTTGCAATTGCAATATAATCATCTATCTGTTTAAACGTGTATCCATCTCCAAGCACTACACGCAAAGCTTCCCGTATATCCGTCGTTTTAATATTGACGGTTATCTGCTGTTTCTCTACAATGACATCATTACTATAAGCTATTTTAATGCCTGTTTGCTTTGAAATTGCATCCAAAACCTGTTCCAGGGATGCATTGTTATAAGAAAGTGTCAGACTATAGTTTTGTTCAAATACTGACTCTGAAGCATATAAGTCCAGTGCTCCCCCAGTAAGGGTACCACATAACGAAACTATAAAAATCGACCTTTTTAAGAGTTTTTGGGTATTAGATAAAAGACCTATACCTGTTTTTTCCATAAATTTGTGATTTACAAGTTAGAAATTATTATACTATTGTTTTTAATTTGTTGTATGGAGGTAGTATGTATCAGATACTACCTCTTTCGTGTTTTTCATAATTATCTTATTTCATTCTCCTCCTTTCTCTAAATATTTCACTTTAATTATGTTGTTTTCTTGCACAAGTTTTACATTCGAAGTGAAGCTTATAACCTCCAATACATCTTTCAGGTTGTCTTCACGATTAATCACTATTGAAAAACGCCTATTCTTCAACTCTTCCTGCAGGTAAATTATCTCAAAATCATACCATCGCTGCAACTTGGATAAAATATCTTCAAGTCTCGTATCCTTAAAAATATACTTTCCTTCAGTCCACGCTGTATATAAATCTGTATTAACAACTTGTATACTTGTAGTTTGTTTTTCTTTATCATATGAAAATTGTTCCGATGGAGAAATCCGAAAGGCAGAATCGTTATCTATCTGAACTTGTACGGAACCGTTTACCAAAGTGACATTTTGTAACCTTTCCGACACATAACCAGATACATTAAACGATGTACCCAATACTTTTATCTTCATTTGATTATTTTCTACAATAAAAGGTTTGGATGCATCTTTTGCAACATCAAAAAAGGCCTCTCCCCTCAATATCACTTCACGAGTATTACCTGTAAAATTGGTCGGATAAATTAATTCCGATTCGGAATTTAACCACACATGGGTTCCATCGGAGAGTTTCAATTCGTAAGTTTTGCCTTTAGGTATCACTAAACGATTCTTCCTATCTGTCTTTATATTTTGTTCTTCCTTCTCTTGAGGGACATAAGAAAGAACTTTCGCTTTTTTGTGAATAATTGTATGTTCGTTTTCTATTGAAAAAGTATCCTTATCCAAAGAGATTGTTTCTCCATTGTCCAATAGAAGAATTGGTTCTTTCAGTTGTTCCAAATTCACCTGGCTGGAAAGAGAATATAATTGCTGTTTATATAGATAGAACATTCCTGCCGTTAACAAAAGAGTCAACATAGCTGCATACGAAATCCATTTTCTGAATATAAAAGATTTTCTTTTATCTATTGTTTGGCCTTTAACAAACTTCCACGCCTGCTCTACATCATAATATGAAGAGACTTTTTTTGAAGACGAAGATGAAGAAAGCTGGTAAAGTCGCTCGATTTGACTATATTCCCGCCTATTTTCTTCAGACTCATTCAACCATGCAGAAAGTTGTTCGTGTTCTTCCTGAGTTTCTTCGCCTGCCAGGACTGTCAATATGATTTTATATATCTTATCAGATTCCATTTCTATTCTTTTTTCATATTACAATCAAAAGAATAAAAATGGGTAGGGTAAAAATAAACTTTTTGAAAATAAAATTAAAAGCTAATATCTGTACGACCAGTAGTAACCTATAAATAAAGCATTTAGAAAACAAACAATCAATCTATTTAAAACAAAAAAAGAGATGACTCAAATAATCGCCATCTCTTCCCATTTATATATTCCTATATCATTTCTTCACCGCCAGCTTACTCAACAACCTGATCTCTTTCAGATCAGAATAGTCATACTGATAAATACCGTCTTCAGCCATCATCATCAAGACATTCCCATGTGGAATCACATCATATCCTTCCATGCCGGAATAATGAGCTAGACGGTTGGCCATCAATGTTTGCGGATCTGATGCGTTATAAATCTTCAGGCCGTCGTCACAAAGGAAAAGAGTCCCGTTATCGATACCCAGTCCTTTAGGCTTTGTCATGGTATAAGCTACGATCGGTTGCGGACTTTTTACATCACTGACATCTAAAATGATCAGTTCGTTAAAGTTTTGCCCGCAATTATTACCGGAATGGACAGTCACATAAGCAATATCATCTTCCACAACTACGGGATCACAACCGTACACATGAACCATTGCCGACTGATACTCCGGCTTTATCGGGTCTTTTACCGAATAGATCAGCATACCAGTGGGCGTTCCCATGAACATATATTCCTTATAACTGAAAATCGTTTCGACATTCCATCCGACAGGAATAGTTTCAGTTGCAACAACCGGTTCTTCACCGGAAAGATCGAAAATATCCATCTGATTATTCAAAACGACATACAGATAATCCTTATAAAGACCAAAGCGGGACATAGAACCATTCACTCCCGTGGAAGAACCACCGCTACTGTTACCGGAATTTGTCGCCATATCATTATAGTAGATTTCATCTTTATAATACTCATAGGTTTCCGTTACTTCTTCCTGTGTCCAGCCTATAACGATACCTTTGGCTTTTCCTGCTTCGGAAAAAACTTCGGAATCTATTATACCGTCCTCAATCGGTGGGAAACTCTGTGGAAAAACATTTTCCAACCGACTCTTCAACACCGGTAAAGCCGGATTAGTGATATCGAACCACACCAGGTCGACATACGAATCCGCATATAACAGATTGTTACGGATAGCCAAATCGGCATTTCCCATCAATTCTATAAAACCGACCAAAGCTGGTGACGAAGGATTTCTGTTATCGATAATATGGATTCCTTTTCCGGGTTCTGACATATACAGATAACCTTCATAGAAACAAATCTTTCCCTGCTGCGTAATTTCTTCCGGCAACGCATTCACCTTCACAGAAGAACGGAACGCATTGGCTGACATATACACAGGTTTATTCACCGTATAGGTAACTGTCTCTTTTACCTTCATATCATCATTACATCCGCAAAACAAACAGATCAACGACAGACAGAACAGACTCATTAGTTTTTTCATCTTCAATAAATTTAGTGGATTAATATGCTAACTCTCTTAATTAAAAATCAAAACGGATACCGGCCCCCAATCCGACGAGTACAGAATGTTCCGTGCGGATGCTTACCGGTTGGTTATTATCAAAATAATGTGAAATACGCGGTTCGAAATAAATATTCCAATCCTTGTAAAAACGATAGGAAACACCGGCAGACGCATTCAATGACCATTGCAAGCCGTTTATCCCCCCCTTGTCTACCAGAGTCTTCACATCTGTCTGCCAATACCGGGTTTCTGTCTGTTTGGCTCTTAATCCTTTTTCAACCATAAAACCACCGGATAAATAGATTTTCCACCGAGAATTTTGCCAAAGGGATACTACCAGATTTACCGGAATACCCAAATAATGAAGCTCTAACCGCGACTTGTAGTGAATGTTATCCCACTTATCCAGATTCGATGCCAGATAGGTATAGACCAATCCGGTTTCCAACCCGATATAACGATTGAAATCTCTACGCACAGTCAGGCCGAAAGACAAAGGCAAGGCTGCATCTACACTCGTATATTCATCGGATGACAAAACAGTTGAATTTCCGAAAAAGGGAGGTTTAACCGGAGGCGGAATCGTCCCGGGATAACTTGGATTAAAATGGTCATTGGGTGCCTCTACGGCATAATCGTATCCTAACCCTAATGACACATGACCACCTGTTCCGAATCCCGCATTTACAGACCACTTTCCTTCTGCCTTTCTATTCTTGCCAGCTGAAGAATACGTCTGTTTTTTTGACTCATAACTATACAGGTCAGGTGAAGATACCTTCTTCCCTTCATCGGCTAACTGAACAGTTTCATCCTGTATCTCTACACTATCGGCTATTTCCGGTATTTCTTTTTCAGCAATCAGAACAGTGGAAGATTCGTCAGAAACAACAGCAGCAATCAGTTTTTCCTTTGGAACAGGTTGTCCCACAAATGAAGTTGTTTCCTCCCGAACATCTTCCGGACTCTCCTCATATACATTCTCTCTATTATCATCAGTAACAGCCACCGGTAATTCTTGACTTCCGTCGGGTATCTCTTCTGTCCGAAAAGGTGCAAATAAAAATAATAATGCAATGACAGCTGCAGCCACAGAACTTCCGGCCCACCACAGCCATTTCTGTCCGCGGGGTCTCATACGAGGCTCGATCCCTTCCCAGCAAAGATCATCGACGGGTAACCGGTGGTTCTCCAGTTTCCGTTTCATGAATTCGCTGAAATCATCCAATTGTTCTCTATGATCCGTATCACTGCGCATTTTCATGCTTGATTAATGATTGAACACTTTTTTGTAACACCTTCCGCGCCCGAACAAACTGTGTTCGCGAGGTTACTTCACTGATATGTAGCATTTCTGCTATCTCACTATGAGAATATCCCTCTATCGCATAGAGGTTGAATACCGTCCGGTAGCCATTCGGCAAACGGGCAATACAGGCATGCAGATCATCGGCAGATAAACGTTCTAATGCCGATACATCCACTTCATCCGCCAATTCCCCGCAATCATCAAAATTAACGCTTAACCGGATCGCATCGTTTTTTCTCAGATATTCAAGAGCTGTAGTAACAAATACCCTGCGAACCCAACCGGGAAACGCACCGCTCCCCGTATAACTTCCTATTTTCGTGAATATCTTGATAAATCCATCCTGCAACAAATCACGAGCAGTTTCCCTGTTATTTACATACCGCATACACACACTCATCATGGCAGGAGCATACAGCTCGTATATCTCTTTACGAGCCCATGACTCCCCACGTTTGCATCCGGCAATTAACAGCTGTTCGTCCATAGGTAATATTACTCTCTATCTGTATGATGAAAAAGGTCCTTTCAATGTTGCAGGCTGATAGAGAAAATTGAAAATATTTTTTTTATTTGTAAAAGAAACAGTCCACCTGATAGTAGATATAAGACAAATATATGTTATTTAAGTAAAAACAAGAAGAATAAATAGCTTATTTTAAGCAAATAATCTATCTTAGCGTCAATAAAATGATGTTGTGTATGAAGCGGGGATATTTTATAATAATAGCACTATTGGCGTGTGTATCATATAGTCATGCGCAGTCTGTATTTGATTTTGTTCTGAATCGTGAAGGGAAACTTACGGCCGTACCCAAGTTCAAAGCGCTTGATTTCAATATACCGGAGTTATCTTACAAAACGTATACCCCATCCAAACTAACCGAGTTTGAAAAGAAACTCAGAGAGTTTACCCCAGACTTTCCGCAAATCCATGACGAACGGCCGATGGATATGCAGGTTCTGTCACAAGCTTATCGTCCGTTTTTTAATGTATTTACGCCAATGATACGTCGCATATCTCCTATGGCACTCGATTTTCAGGAATTCGATTTTACTCCGATCAGTGAAACAACCGGTTTGCTGACTGTCGGAGAACAGTTCACCTGGCCCGGTGTAGGCGGACTTACAAGGGTAAGTTCATCCCTCGTATGGCAGCAGGATCGATGGACACTTACAGGAGGAGCTTTTGCAGGACGGTATTTTACCCCATTCAATTATAGCCCCGATTTCATGGGAGGGGTCAATGCTTCTGTCAGCTTTGAAGCCTCCGATTGGTTGACATTGAGAGGCTGGGGACAATATGCGTTTTATCAGAAAGGAGAACGTACAAATCCGCATATGCTGTTGAACCCATATTATAATCACACCAGTGTAGGAGGTGCCTTTGAAGTTAAAGTAGCAGAAGGGTTCCGCGTTGGTGTAGGGATCAACTACGAGTATAATCCCTGGAACAGACGGATGGATCGCCAGTTCTTAGTCTATCCGGCATTCAACAACAAGAATATAAGGATCGGTTTCAACTAAATAACTGGCAAATATGCCGATGGCATGTTATTCATTATAAATCATTTTTTTAGTCATTCCGCCGTCAACAACAATATTTTGTCCGTTGATGAAGTCATTTTCGGGAGCAGCAAGGAAAAGACAGGCATTGGCAATGTCCGAAGGCTGCCCCACGCGTCCTGAAGGATGCTGTTTATGATCTGAACGTTTCAATAGTTGATAGTTCTCATTCTGTATCCAGCCGGGGCTGATACAGTTTACCGTAATATTATAATCGCTGAAAGAAAGTGCAAGTGCATGTGTCAATGATACAATACCTCCTTTGGAAGCGGCATATCCCTCCGACCCGGGTTCACTCTGCAGATAACGGCTGGAAGCAATATTGATGATCCGTCCGTAACGTTGTTTTCCTTCTTCATTGTTCCGATGAATAGCCAATGCCCTTGAAGTTATAAACACCGGACGAAGGTTTGTTGAAAGGATCTTGTCGAACTGTTCAATACTTGTATCAACCAGTGGCGTAAATTCACTGATACCCACATTATTAACAATCACATCCACATCTCCCCACATGTTGATAAGTTTGTTGAAAACTTTTTGAAGAGCTTCCGGATCACTGGCATCAGTCTGAAAAAACTGGACAAAAGTAGGCAATAAATCGCAAAGACGCAAAGCTGCCTTCTCATCTGTATCACAAAAAGCGACGCGCGCTCCCACATTGCAAAATGCGGTTACAATGGCAGCACCAATACCCTTAGCACCACCGGTAACAAATACTCTCTTACCGTCCATATTCTGTTTTGTGTCTGATTATCTGTTGCAAAGATAACAAAAGACTCTTGTAAAACATCTGTAACATTAACTAAATAAAAACTTTGACTATATTTGCGTACAGAAATATAAAAAGTATGATTGGAACCGCATTGTTTAAAGAAGTATCGCCATTATCTTCAAAAGACTGCTTCATCGTAATAGAGCGCCTTAAATCAACATTCAATTTTCCCATTCATGTACACCCTGAATATGAATTGAATTTCATTGAACATGCAAAAGGAGCCCAACGTATAGTCGGTGATTCAGTTGAAACGATCGGAGACGATGAACTGGTTTTAGTAACGAATCCGACTTTGGAACATGCCTGGGTTAACCATGAATGCAAGTCACAGGCTATCCATGAGGTAACCATACAATTTCACCGTTCATCCTTCCCTGAAGAACTACTGGAAAGAAACCAGTTTCAAAGTATAAAAACACTTTTCAAACGTGCACAGAAAGGGGTTGCCTTCGGCGTACAGGCAATAGAGAAAGTCCGTCCGTTGCTAAAAACGATCACCTGCGAGACAGATGGCTTCTATTCGGTCATGAAACTGATGATGATTTTACATGAACTGTCTCTCTCCGAAGATTTCCGGGAACTGGCCAGCCACTCTTTCATCCGTCAGGAAAGAACCCATGAAGAAGATTTACGTATAAGGAAAGTCATAGATTATCTGAATGCAAATTACAATAAACAGGTACGCCTCTCAGATGTTGCCGACCTGATCAACATGAGTGAACCCTCCTTCTGCCGATATATCAAGCAACGTACATCTAAAAGTTTTGTCGATTTCCTGACGGATATACGTTTAGGATTTGCCATCCGCGCCCTCATCGATTCCACCCAATCAGTCGCAGAGATCGGATATGCATGCGGTTTCAATAACCTGTCGAATTTTAACCGCATATTCAAGAAGAAAAAAGGAATGCCACCGACAGAATTCAGAGAAAACTATAGAAAAAAGAAGGTGATTGTTTAGTTCCGCCTTGAAAAATTGGCTAATTTCGCGGGACTAAAAAATCTCATAAAAAACACAACCATCATGAAAAAAGGGTTATTTACAGCACTCTTGTTGTTAATTATCATCAGTTTCTCTGCCTGTCAGAAAACTGATACATTCAAAGTCCTGCAATTCAACATCTGGCAGGAAGGAACCGTAGTAAAGAATGGATTTGATGCAGTAGCCGATGAAATTATTCGCAGCGATGCGGATTTTGTAACACTGAGTGAAGTACGCAACTATCACGATACCCGCTTTTGTGACAGAATCGTCGAAGCTCTGAAAAAACGAGGACAGACTTATTATTCCTTTTATACGGAAGACTCTGGTTTATTAAGCCGCTATCCGATCAGCGACAGCACTACTGTTTATCCTTTGAATGATGATAGAGGTAGCATTTATCGTCTGGTTACAAAGAAGGGCGGGCAGGAATTTGCCATTTACACAGCACATCTGGATTATCGCAATTGTGCTTATTATGATGCCCGTGGATACGACGGTAATAACTGGGAGAAAATAGAACGAGTTAACAATCTCGACTCTTTGCTGATCCTGAACCGCGCATCCGTAAGAGATGACGCTATTATACGCTTTGTTAATGAAGCCGAAAAAGATAAAGCAGCCGGACGTATTGTTATTCTGGGAGGCGACTTTAATGAGCCTTCACATCTGGATTGGACGGAAGCGACAAAAGATATGCGCGATCACTACGGTCTCATTGTACCCTGGGATGTATCCGTTATACTTGAAAAAGCAGGTTACAAAGATTCTTATCGCGAAAAATACCCCGATCCGGTCACTCACCCCGGATTTACCTGCCCGGCAGACTGCCCGGATATTGCATTGAAAAAATTGGTCTGGTCACCGGAAGCTGACGATCGCGATCGCATCGACTTCATCATGTATTCTCCATTCAACGGACTAAGCCTGACAGATGTTACCATCATTGGCCCTAAAGGGGATATCCTCCGCGGAGAACGTGTCACGGAAGAAACTGCCGATCCGATCATTACCCCGGCAGGGATCTGGCCTACCGACCATAAAGCCGTATTGGCAACGTTTCAGCTAGTCAAATAATCAGAATCATAAATTAGTTAACATAATAATGCCTCCTCACCTGGAATATATATCGGGTAGGGAGGCATTGTCGTTCATTAGAATACCACTGACATGCGTTATAAAATACAATACAAATTTATCACAAACTAATAATATTTTGATTTCGCATTTACCCCTGCTTATCTTTCTGATGAAATATTACCGTCTTATTTCTGCATACGATTCTAAAAAAGGCCATATCTTCCTGTAAAATTGATATAGATTCATTATATGTCGCAAAAAAACTACTTGTTTTCTCCTTCATCAACTCCCTACCTTTGCATCAAATAGCAACAGTCAAACGAAATTATGCAATTCATGGAAATTAACTTTCAAAATAGACTTGATGTTTTGTGTAACAAACACAAGAATCTGCTGGAACGCCCCAATCAACCGATAGTTGAAGATAATGGAATAATAACCCGTTATATTTATCCGGTCATAACAGCCAATCACATTCCATTAGAATGGAGATACGATATGAATCCGGACACCAATCCGTATTGCCTGGAGCGTATTGGTGTCAATGCAACCATGAATTCAGGGGCGATTAAATGGAACGGCAAATACCTGTTAATAGTTCGTGTGGAAGGCTGTGATCGGAAATCATTTTTTGCCATTGCCGAAAGTCCGAATGGTATAGATAATTTTCGCTTCTGGGAACGACCGGTCAATTTACCGGATATCGATCCGGATGAAACAAATGTATATGATATGCGCCTGACAACCCATGAAGACGGATGGGTATACGGTATTTTTTGTAGTGAACGGCACGATCCCGAAGCTAAACCCGGCGATTTATCCTCTGCTGTAGCTAAAGCAGGTATTGTTCGGACAAAAGACCTGATCAGGTGGGAAAGACTTCCGGACCTGATAACAAAAAGCCAGCAGCGCAACGTTGTTTTACATCCAGAGTTTGTTAACGGGAAATATGCATTATATACCCGGCCTCAGGACGGATTCATCGATACCGGCAGTGGTGGAGGTATAGGTTGGACTTTAATTGAAGATATGACAAATGCCGTAGTTTCCTCCGAACTAATTATAGATAAACGCTACTACCATACAATCAAAGAGGTTAAGAACGGGGAAGGTCCGCATCCTATCAAGACACCGAAAGGCTGGTTGCATTTGGCTCACGGAGTCAGGGCATGTGCTGCAGGATTACGTTATGTACTTTATCTGTACATGACGGCTCTGGAAGACCCAACAAAAGTGATTGCACAGCCCGGAGGCTATTTCCTGGCACCTATAGGGGACGAACGAGTCGGAGATGTATCTAACGTGTTGTTTTCTAACGGGTGGATTGCAGACGAGGACGGTAAGGTTTTCATTTACTACGCATCCAGCGACACACGTATGCATGTCGCAGTTTCTACCGTAGAGATACTGGTAGATTACTGTATGAACACCCCGGAAGACGGACTCAGGTCTGCTGCATCCGTTGCTAAAATCAATAAATTGATTGATAGGAACAAACAATACAAAAGAGAATAAAAACGTTCGTTTTACACAATCATGTTTATAATATGAAAATACATAGATATCTGTTCCTGAGCTTCTCTTTTCTCACACTCATAATCTCCGGTTGTATCGGGGATAAAGAAGCAAGTAAACAACCGGAAATTTCCATACAACTTTTATGGAACGACATTAAACAACCGATCGACGGTTTCGGTGTAGCACAGGCCGGATGGGCGGATGAATTATACTCCCACAAAAACAGGGAAAAAGTCATGGATGAGATGTTTGGTCCGAACGGTTTACGCCTGAATATTCTCCGGGGAGAAATATTTCCTCATTACTGGGAAAACAAAAATGATAAAGACTTTAATCTGACAGATGATCTGGAGATAGATCTGGATGATCCGTTCTTCGAAGGCAAGTCTGACGACCGTCTGCGCCGTGGACAACTATGGCTGACCTTACTGGCTAAAAACAAATATCATGTAGATAAACTTTTCTTTTCCGCCTGGAGTGCACCGGCTTATATGAAAACAAACGGCAAAGTGTCGCAAGGGGAATTAAAACCAGAATGCTATCAGGAATACGCCGATTACCTGGCTTCATTCTACAAAGCATACACATCTGTCGGACTCGAGCCCTATGCTCTCTCTCCTTCCAACGAACCGGGTTATGCTGCTCCCTGGAATTCCAGCCTCTGGACACCCGAGAAAATGGGAGAATTCATTACCCGATATCTGGGACCGACTTTCAGACGTATGCAAATACCGGCACGGATCATTTTCGGAGAAAACCCGTTGTGGTCTGCCGTCAGTCCACAAGCTGATTTTGCTTCCTCCCTCTATTTTACTAATACAATACTGGAAAAATATCCTGAGATCAAAGATTTCAACCTGATCGCAGCCGGACATGGCTATACGCTGCCGGATTCATATCCTGCACCGAAAGACAGCTTGCTGACGCCGATCGTTCCGCTCGAACTGGCTGAAAAAAACAATATACCTGTCTGGGTCACAGAGATCAGCGACATAAATCCTTTGGATACAACGATCAATGACGGTTTGAAATGGGCAAGCACCTACCACGCTTTTCTGACAGAAGCTAATGCCAATGCTTTCGTTTGGTGGGCTGGAGCCATGCCGACAAGCAACAATGAAAGTTTGATCGTTTTGAACAGTGATCGTGTAGGCTATTCGCTTACCAAACGATATGAAACCTTCGGTAATTACACCCGTTACATCGCAACTGGGAGTCTGCGTATCGGCACACAAATCAGTAATCCAACAGACAGCTTACTGGTTTCAGCTTATAAAAACGAGAAAAATTATACTATCGTAGCTGTCAACAATTCATCCCGGTCCATTCGTACCGGGATAAAGCCAACAGAGACGGGAGACTCAGGTACTCTGATCAGTTATCTGACCGATAAAAACAATCGTTGGTCTCCACAAAACTATTCAATAGATAAAAAAGGTCAGTATATTGTCAATATACCGGCTAAATGCGTTATGACATTCACCGGATCAACAAAATAAAAGACTCTTTAGATTCTCTTTCAAGGAATAAATCAGGAGATTAGGGATATTCGATCATCATCGAATCAGTTTAATTCCTGAATGGCAACCGTAAGGCTGTCCACACAAGCTGTCCCCAATATTCCGAGACCGCCTTCGATATTATTAAATACACGGACTGGCTCAGCCAGTCCAATATCGGCCAGATTATTATTAAAAGAGTCATCTGATAAATTAGCCAAAGCTAACAAATATTTATAATAAGGTTCGGATATGGCATATAGATAAACCCGTGCCGAGTCGGGAAGCCTGTTCTCCGGTTGAGTGAAACCAGGATTATAACCATAAGAAAAATTACCATCCAAAGTCATTGTATATTCCTTCCCATCGAACAACTCATCCGAAAAGGGGCGACCATTATATCCTGAAAGCCAGTCATTCCCTAACACTTTATCCAAAGCAGAAACTTTATTACTAAATACCGGATCAGAAGTATAATCAATCGGTTCGGGACGCCAAGAATAAATACCAGAAAAAACAGGAGGTTTTTCCCAATCGTCATAATCATATTCATAATGGGGAGAGCCATACGCAAAAGAAATAAGATAACAGTTTTGTTCAGACGGCTTATCCCGGAACGTTACTTTAAAACGCCGCTTAGTATACGAATAGCCATAAGAATTTTCCTCGTGACTTTCTGCATACAGATTAAGTAAAGCAGGTTTATCCGGAACTATATCCTCCCCCATGACCTGTTTAAAACCCTCTCTTTTCGCTTCAATCCGCACTTTATCACCCGGCACCGGAATGTAAGATGAAACATAATTACCAATAGCATAATAGTCGATCTCTTCTACATTCCAGCTCATTTCGCCAAGTAAACGATCATTCACATACAGTTCCACTTTTGCATCTCCTATAGTAACATTAGGGTAATCCTCCGTATAAAACCAGGTTCGCGATAAAGAAGCTTTCAACGGTTCCCCTACGGAAGCAACACTATTCAATACTAATTTAGAATCAGGACGTAAATATTCCAGATCCACTTCTTTCATACAGGAAGTTATCAGCAAAAGAATACTAAAAAAAAGAATATATTTCATATCAGCTTTCATAACTATCAGAATTTATATGTATAAGAAATTGATGGGATAATAGGCATAATACCGACAGTCTTAAATACAGGCACAAATTTATATCCGTAATCACTGTTCGGATCACGCACTTCTTTATCTGTTTTATGGATCATAAACGGATTCATACGCGAATACACATTATAGATACTGACCGTCCAAATACCCATACGCCCTTTTTTCTTGGGACGATAGATCTTAATTCCCAGATCAAGGCGATGGTAAGCCGGTAACTGGTAATTATTACGCCCTTCGTAATAATCTATTCCCCACGAACCACTATAAGGCAATTCATACCCATCACCATGTACATAATTCGGAGAACCGTTTTCCAAATAATTCTCAAGAGACAAGGTTACATGATTACCCGAAGCATACGACCAGGCAGCGGATATCTCTACTTTCGGGGATATCTTATGCATTACTACAATATTCAGTTTATGTCGGTTATCAAAACGAGCCGGGAAACGTTTACCCAGATTCAGCTCATCGAACTGGCGGTCGGCCCAGGAAAGGCCATAACCGATCCATCCCGTTGTGCGCCCGGATTCTTTGCGTACCATAAACTCGGCACCATAAGAACGCCCTTCTCCTGCAGTCAGTTTATTTTCCCAATTCAAATAAGATGGGGTAAATGTATGACCATCACGATATTCCAGTAAGTTTTCCATTGTCTTATAATATCCTTCAACAGAGAAACTATAAGTCTTATTAAGATCATAATAAAAACCGGCAGAGACCTGATCACTGAGCAACGGCTTCAACTTACGTGTCACCGGCATCCACGCATCGGTAGGCAAACTGATAAAACTGTTGCTAATCAGGTGTACATACTGATTCATGCGTGAATAAGAGGCTTTGAAACTTAAATTTTCATCCAGTAACCAGCGAAAAGATACACGAGGTTCAAGTCCGGTATAAGTCTTTCCCTGCACATTGAACAAACTTAAACGCAACCCTGCATTGACACGAACGGAAGGAGATAAACTCCAGTCATCTTCAGCAAACACACCGGCCTCATGTCCCCACAACAGATCGTTGGCATATTCCTTATTGATTTCTGATATAAAATCCTGGCTTTTATCAAAAGCTGAAGAATGGTTATATTCCGGCCGGAAACGATGCACCAAATAATCTCCACCGAAACGGATATGATGCGAAGAAACCGGAAGATAGTCGAACGAAGTACGTACCCCCAGATCCATAATACCGGTATTCGTAGAGCTTTCACTGAATCTTTCATAATAGTCACTCTCTCCTTCTTGACCTTCGATATCATGTTCTGTACTCCTCAATTTGGAATGATAGCGGGTAAAGACACCAGAAAATTTTCCAAACAAACGGTTATTGAATACATAGGTCCAGCCAGTAGTTGCCATAATATTTCCCCAACGTAAAGAAACATCCGTATCATAATTATAATCATTGTCCGCTTCATGTTTAGAAGGGAAATCGGTTGATCCTCCTTTTAGTACGTCATTTCCATTATACAAACTGAAATACAGACGACTACGATCGTTAAATATATGATTCAATTTCAGATTTAGGTCATGAAAGGCATAACGTGCACGGGTACGGGTTCCATCTTTCTTCGTAATCTTGTTAGCTATGGCAAGAGCCGGAGCCGACAGTACATCAAGCCAGGTACGACGCAGAGATATATTAAAAGAGGTACGGTCTTTTACTATTGGTCCTTCGAAATTCAAATTACCGGATATCAGACCTAGCGTAGCGCTCCCATGATACTCTTTCATATTCCCTTCTTTCATGTGCACATCTACCACCGAGGAAAGCCGACCTCCATAACGTGAAGGAAAACCGGATTTGAAAAAATCCATTCCACTGATAGCCTCCGGATTGAAAGCCGAAAAAATTCCGCCGATATGATTGATTTGATACACAGGATTACCATCGATCAGGAATAAATTCTCATCCACATTACCGCCACGAACATACATGCCTGCCGTACCTTCTGTTCCGGACGACACACCCGGTGTCAACTGCAATGTCTTGATAATATCCGCCTCTCCGAACATTACAGGCGTAGAGCGAATTGTCTGCTGATTAATTTCCAACGCCCCCATCTGGGTACTTAATACAGATTGTTTACTGGTACTTTGCCCGGTCACAACCACCTCTTGCAAGAATGCTGAAGGATCCAACTCTATTGTCAATACCGTATCACGGTCAAGATCAGTAAAATTATACAGCCGACTGGTATAACCGATATAAGAGGCACGGACCGTAATATCCCCTCCCGGCAGTGTCAGACTGAAAAAACCGAAATTATTGGATGCCGTTCCCACACGGCTATGAGCTTCATAAACCGAGGCCCCGATCAGGGATTCGGCGGACCGTTTGTCGCGCACAAAACCACTGACCGTTACCTGCTTGGGTTTACGCTTCAGAACAACTATCTTTCCTGTCATCTTGTACACAACCGGGAGATTGACAAACAAACGTGTCAGACAATCCTCCAGTGCTTCATCATCCGCACGGAACGTAGTTTTCGGAAGTCCACTCAACAAAGATGATTCGTAGGAAAAGGTTACTCCGGTCTGTTTCTGTATCTCATCCAGGATCTCCCGGACAGATGCTTTTTGCATATTCAACGTAACCTTCCGTGTTTCATCCACTCTGCTTGTCTGTGCCTGAAGGCCGGACAAACTAAAAATCATCATCATTACTACCAAGGTAACACGGGCAAACTGCTTTGCAGGGTATACTTTCTCCATCTTGTTATTTGTTGATATCTATTTACTAGACATATTTTTTTTAAATACCCCTATCGGGCCAGACAAAAATAATAAAATGAAGAAACATATTTTACATTTATTCTCCTGCAGGAAAGTGAAAGATCACAATCCGTATGGAATTTCCACAGTAATAGTATCCACACTGGCAGCACCCAATATTCCGCTTCCGCCTATAATGTTACTGGTAACACGCACAGGTTCGGCTAATCCGGCATCCATCAGATCGTTATTCACAGAATGATCATCCAACTCCGCCAATGCCATCAGATATTGATAATAAGGTTTCGAAAGGGTATATAAATAAACTTTCATATAAGAAGGAGGAGTATTGTCCGAATCTTTATCCGGAGACTGGGAAGAGGGATAATCGCTATGGCCGATACCTAACTTCAATGAATACTCCATACCATTGATCAATTCATCGGAAAAAGGTCGTCCGTTGTATCCGGACAGCCAATCCGCATTACCGAACAATTCATCTAATATCGTTATTTTATCCTTGAAAACAGGTTCATAAACATAATCTACTGAAATTTCTCTCCAACTATATGTTCCGGGATACCCCCACTCCTCTTTTTCAAAATCATACTCTCTTTCAGGCGAACCACGTGCAACACGCACCAAATAGCAATCGCCCTCTTCCGGATCATCTTTGAATGTTGTCTTACAAATAGTCCGGTAATTATAACTGGAACCATATAAGTCGTCATTCGACCTTTCCGATACGATTTCGACTTTCAGGAGTTCAGGTTTAACCGGTAATTCGCATTCAGCCGACACCTCCTTAAACCCCTCTTTCCTAACCTCAAGACGCACCTTATCACCCTCGGAAGGAACATAATCCGAAAAATAATAACCGATTGAATTATATTCACTTATCCCCCCATACCATAGCATATCTTCAAGATACTGTCCGTTTACATACAGGCTGACCTTTGCATCTTTAATAGTCACGTTCGGATTATTATCTGTATAAAACCAGGTACGTGTAACCGTGGCAGTGAGAGGATAACCGGTCTGCACCACGCTGTTCAGGACCAGCTTGGATTCCGGACGCAAATGTTCCAGGTCGACATACTTAACACAAGAAGGGAATAGTGTCGATAACAAGATAAACAGAATACAGTATTTCATAAAAGATCTCATTAATAATTAGAATTTATAAGTATAAGAGATAGAAGGAACAACCGGGATAATTCCTAGCTGTTTGAATGCGGGGACTGATTTGCCCCAGGAACTGTCCGGATCAGGAACTTTTCTTTCCGACTTATAGATCATAAATGGATTCATACGGGAATAAACATTATAGATACTCACCGTCCAAATCCCCAATCTTCCGCTTTTCTTCGGACGAAAGATTTTTATTGCCAGATCCAGGCGATGATAAGCAGGCAGTTGGTAATTATTGCGGATGTCGTAATAATCTATATTTCCCCAGTCAGTAACATAATCGTGAGAACCCGGATCGTAATTATTATCGGAAGGCAGGTCTAACTCCGGAGGTGCCGCCTGGTCATAATTCTCTAAAGAAAGCGTGGCATGATTACCCGAGGCATATGTCCATGCAGCCGACAATTCCACTTTGTGAGACAGTTTGTAAACGCCTACAATATTCAGTTTATGGCGGTTATCATACCGGGCCGGATAACGTTCCCCCCTGTTCAATTCAGGAAATTTACGATCAGACCAGGAAAGTGTATATCCGATCCAGCCGGTCAGCCGTCCGGTTTCCTTGCTCACCATAAACTCGGTACCGTAAGAACGTCCTTTACCGATCGTCATTTTCTTTTCCCAATTCACGTACGAAGGAGCAAAACTCTGTCCGTCACGATATTCCAGCAGGTTATTCATCCGTTTGTAATAACCTTCCAAGGAAAAGTTATATTCTTTATTCAATGCATAATAGAATCCCGCCGACATCTGATCACTTTCCAACGGTTTCAGCTTACTTGTTACCGGCATCCAGGCATCGGTAGGCAGGCTGATAAAACTGTTACTTATCAGATGAACATACTGAGTCATCCAGGCGTAAGAGGCTTTAAAACTTAAGTTATTCTTTATCAGCCAGCGAAGTGAAGCACGAGGCTCCCAGTCAATATAAGTTTTGCTCTGTACATTAAATAAACTGATACGCAGACCGGCATTTAACTTGACGGCTGGCGAAAGGCACCAGTCGTCTTCTGCAAAGATTCCGGCTTCATGTGCCCAAAACAAATCATCGGCTAACACTTTCCCGATGTTCGTTGTATCGGAAACATTTGTCTCGGAAGAAGCGGCCCGGTTATACTCCGGGCGAAAACGGTGTAACAGGTAATCACCTCCGAACCGGACATGATGAGATGCCAACGGCAGATAATCGAAGGAGGTACGTAACCCCACATCCATAATTCCCGTTTGGGTAGAGGTTTCATTGAATGTATTGTAATAGTCTTCGCTCTCCTCATCGCCGCTCAGCTTGTTTTCCAAATGTTTTAATTTGGAATGATAACGGGTAAAAACTCCCGAAACTTTACCAAATAGCTGGTTATTGAAAACATACGTCCATCCGGCTGTTGCCATCAGGTTCCCCCAGCGAAGATTGATATCCGTATCGTCTTTATAGTAATCTTCCTCATCCGGAGTTGAAAACTCCGAACCTCCCCCTTTCAGGACATCATTACCGTTATAAACACTCAGGTATAGACGGCTACGGTCATTAAAACTGTGATTTATCTTCAGATTCAGATCGTGAAAAGCATAACGGCCACGTACTTTCGAACCATCTTTCTTTATAATACGGTTAGTGATACCGATAGCCGGTGCCGTCAATACATCAAGCCATGTACGGCGTAATGCGATATTGAAAGAGGTACGATCTTTTATAATCGGTCCTTCTAAATTCAGATTACCGGAGATTAACCCGATCGTTGCACTTCCATGGTATTCGCGCATATTCCCTTCCCTGGTATGTACATCAGCTACCGAAGACAAACGCCCACCGTAACGTGCGGGAAAACCAGCCTTAAAAAAGTCTATTCCACTGATCGCCTCCCCATTGAAAGCAGAGAAAAGTCCACCGATATGATTGATCTGATACACAGGATTACCGTCGATAAGAAACAAGTTTTCATCCACATTCCCGCCACGCACATACATACCGGCGGTTCCTTCCGTCCCGGCCATGACACCAGGAGTCAGTTGGAGAGTTTTGATTATATCCGCCTCACCGAACATGACAGGCATTTCATTTATCGTTTTCCGATTAATCTCCAAAGCGCCCATCTGCGTGCTAAGTACCGATTGCTTACTGCCCGAAGTACCGGTCACGACCACTTCCTGCAAGGATGCAGTTGGCGTCAGATCGATTGCCAAAATCGTATCCCGGTTCAATTCTTTCAAATCATATACCTGGGTACCATAACCAATATAGGAAGCTTGTATCTTCATTTTTCCGGCAGGCAACGTCAGACTGAAAAAACCGAAATTATTGGATGCTGTACCGGCGCGGCTGTTCACCTCATAAACCGAAGCTCCGATCAGAGATTCGGCAGACCGCTTGTCGCGTACAAAGCCACTGACAGTGACTTGTACCTGTCTGGGTTTATACTTCAGAACGACTATTTTTCCCGTCATACTGTATGCTATCGGAAGATGCACGAACAAACGTCCCAAACAATCTTCCAGTGTTTCATCGTTCGCACGGAACGTAACTTTCGGAAATCCGTCCAACAACGAAGATTCGTAAGAAAAGCTCACCCCAACCTGTTGCTGTATCTCATCCAGGACCTCTCGCACAGAAACTTTCTGTCTGTTCAACGTCACTTTTCGTATTTCATCCACTCTGTTTGTCTGTGCCTGAAGGCCGGACAAAATTAAAATCATCATCATTGCTGCCAAGGCTACAGGGGCAAACAGCCTTCCCTGGAATACTTTTTCCATCTATCTTCTATTGATTTATATTCTTTAGACGGAATTTTGAGAAATACCCCTACCAAGACTGACAAAAATAATTAAACAGACAGGAATATCCCCCTTTTTTTCGTATCTTTGTAAAAGAGTTAGAGATATAAATCATTATTGCACAGTTCTTCTTATTTATTTTAAGCAGGTCTCTCCTTTAATTATACACCTCACTCCATTTAGTATTTATCCTATAAAACAAAAGTTATATGGCAAGATCAATGACAGTTGATAAACGTGAAAATGAAAAAAAAAGACTCGCTAAACGAGCAGAAAAGCAAAAAAAGAAAGAAGAAAAGAAACTATCCGGCAAGACAAGCAGTTTTGAGGATATGATCGCCTATGTTGATGAGAATGGAGTAATTACTTCAACCCCACCGGCAGAGAATATCAAAAAAGAAGAGGTTAACCAGGAAGAAATACTGATCTCGGTACCTAAAAAGGAAAAAGAGGAACCGGTTGTCTTAAAAGGCAAAGTCGATTTCTTCAACACATCAAAAGGGTTCGGTTTTATTAAAGAACAGGTGAGAGGCGAAAGATACTTTTTCCATGTAAACAATTTGCTTTCGAAGATCGAAGAAAATGATATTGTAACATTCGACCTGGAACGTGGCCTGAAGGGAATGAATGCAATAAATATCCGTCTGGAAAGCGAATCCGAGAATAACGCCCCCCAAAATAATGACTCTGAGAGCAGTATCACTTAAAATTAAATATATAAAAGTATGAAAAGGGAAATCAACATGCGGTCGGACAGGAATCAGGCCAATCAATTAATTGAGAATTCACTGAAAGAGTATAAAAAAAGTGTTGGCGAAGTAATACTCGTTTCAGTAGGTCCGCGAACAACTATTGAATTGCCGGCCAGTCTGACACAGGCAGAGAGAGAAGCCCGTATCGAGATCTATAAAAAGTTGCATAGCTCAAAAATATAATCTATTCAAATGGATAATAACTGTTACTCCACTCGTACGAAAAACTGCCAAAAGGCATTGTTATACGGCGGGTGGAAATACGGTATCCTGTCACAATCCCGAATCCATCAATCACGTTCGAATAGGTTTCAGATGGTTCCAACAAACCATCCACATAGGCGTCGCCTAATGATATTGAAAAATTCCGAATCACCTTCAGATAATTGTAGTAAGACTCCGAAATAGATAACAGATGGACATCATAATGTACGATGGCAGTTACCGAATCTGTCTCCAAGGAGTTTACCGGATAAAATGAACTCGTCACCGTATATTCTTTCCCATTAAACATATCATCAGAAAATACACCACGGCAATACGTTCCGTCATTAATTCCCGAAGAAGGAATCCCCGGTTGGAAAACCGGATCATCATAAGACAATGAAAATATCCCCCAGGGAGACGGCACTTCAAACTGATCACCGGAGAGCTGATGTGATTCGCCCCTACTATCACAGAATGAGCTTACCCATTTCACCTGGTCACCCTTACGGTATTCAATCAGGCGTTCTACCACCAGACGATAATAATTCCGGTCGAAAGGCTTATCCTCAAATGTCAGATAGATCCGAAAAAGAAGCGAACCCGACGTTATCATACGGGCTGTATCAAGTAATGCTATTTCGGTTTGTGAAGGGATGAGTGTTTCGCCTCTTACCGGGTCGAATCCCGGAGCATCGGCTTCAAGCCGCACCTTATCACCTGTCTGTACATAACACCCCGGTAGTTTGAACTGCCCTTTATATTCGCTGCTATCCGCCGGATTATCCGAACGTGACATCGTTCCCCGGAAAGTATCATTCACATACACATCAATCTTCACTCCCGTTTCCGGTAAATTATATTCCGGAACACTGTCCATCAGAAACCAACTTTTCGACAAAAAAGCTGCCACTTCCCGGTCCGGTGTTATGGAAGCGTTCAACACCAATACCGGAGAAACCGTCTCGATCTTCAGTTCCACATCACGCGTGCAGGCAATGCAGAATAGAAGCGATAACAGCGGTAACAGGGTAAACAATTCCTTTTTCATAACGTTTAAAATTTATACGTGTAGGAAACAGACGGTAAAAATAGGAAAAGAATGGATTGTTCCAAAAAAACTTCCTTTTTCCCCGTATCATAATTCGTATAATATTTTGTCCGGACTGAAAACGGATTCGGATGCCCGTAAGCATTACAAAGACTTAAATTCCAAACACCCAACCGTCCTTTCTTTTTATAGCGATAGAAATTTACCCCCAGATCCAGACGATGATAGGGAGATAACTGATAATTGTTGCGTGAACTGGCTGCATAGCCTATGTTATCATCTCCTATAACCGGATATCCGTCCTGCATATATCCATTATCCGTCTGCCCGGTTCCTCCATGATAAAGCTGATCCAGAATAGTGATGTGATTACCGGAAGCAAACATCCACGCAGCTGTCAGCTCTACCTTACGGGATAACTTATAAGTTGCCACAAGATCGATTTTATGACGATTGTCATATTTGGAGGGGAAGCGACGCCCTTTATTCACACTCTCGTCCGGGAAACGGCGGTCGGACCACGACAGCGTATAACCGATCCACCCGGAAAGACGGCCCGCCTTTTTCTGTGCCATAAACTCCACGCCATATGCACGGCCATATCCGACACCTACCCGTTCTTCCCAATTGGAATAATCCGTACCGACCTGAATACGATCTTTATAATCGATCAGGTTATTCATCCGTTTATAATATCCTTCTACGGAAAAATTGTATTGCCTGTGCAACGTATAATAGAGGCCGGCTGTATATTGATGGGCATTCATCGGATTGATATTGCGGGTAACGGGTACCCAGATATCCGTCGGCTGGCTGATATACGAATTGGAGAGCAAATGAATATACTGGTTCATTTTCGAATAAGACAACTTTGCAGACAAACGACGGGCTAGCAGATAACGGACCGACAAACGGGGTTGCATGGAAAAATAAGTTTCCCCCTGCACATGAAAAACAGTTGCCCGCAAACCGACATTGGCGGTCAGACGCTCGATCACATGCATCTCCTCTTCAGCAAACAAAGATACTTCATGCCCATGGATCAGCGAATTGGCATAAACGGTATTGGTCTCCTGCGATTTAACGGAATCTTTATACCAGCTTTTCATTGTATTTTGCTCAGGACGAAAGTTATGGAAAAGATAATCTCCTCCGAATTTCAGACGATGTTTCTCATGTAACCGATAATCGAAAGACGCACGCAGGCTAAGATCTTCCATCGCCGACCGGTAATGGCTTTCCTGATTGAACAACTGCCGGTCTGTCCTGTTGGCAGACAAAGTATATCCTTCCTTATCCTGCCGTATATGCGAACGGTAACGTGTATAACCCGCCGTAAACGTGGCAAACAGTTTATTACTGAATATATGGTTGATACCGACCGAACCGATCAGATTTCCCCAACGCCACTGAAAGTCTTTCCCAACACGCTCTTCCTCATCTTTTTCCTCGCCGTTCAGATAGCTGTCGCTTCCCATATAAAAACTCATATAGCCACGCGTCCGGTCGCAGAAGGAATGGTTCACTTTCGCATTCATATCGAAGAAATGGTAACCGCCTTTGATCTTATTCTCCTCCCCGTCATTGATCGCCTTCAATAAAGGCCATGTGATCAGTTCCATCCAGGTACGCCTCACAGATACATTGAATGAGGATTTTCCTTTTACGATAGGGCCTTCCAGGTTTCCGCGCAACGCCAACAGACCGATCGACAAATTACCGTGATATTCATAGCGGTCTCCATCATTGGTCCTTACGTCTACTACCGACGAAAGCCTTCCCCCGTATTCGGCAGGAAAGCTTCCTTTATAAAATGTGGCATTTTTAACTGCATCGGGATTGAAGGCAGAGAAGAAACCGAGCAAGTGATTCGTATGGTACACCGGATTGCCATCCAGCAAAAAAAGGTTTCCGTCTGCATCACCTCCCCGGACATACAGTCCGGTCATCCCTTCAGTCCCTACTGCAACGCCGGGTAGTCGTTGCAGGGTTTTCACCACATCTGTCTCCCCCAGCAATGCCGGCATCGACTTGATGCGTTGCGCCGGGACATCCACCACCCCGGTTCGCGTACTCAATACTTCCGATCGGGGATTCAGTCCCTCCACGACCACCTCGCCCAATGCCTTTGCCGAGTGTAAAGGTATATCGATCAACGTATCACCAGTCAGTTCGAATGTTATCTCCTTGACCTCGAACCCGACAAAAGAGGCCCGTAGGGTCACCTTTCCGGGAGGGAGCGTGATACTGTAGAAACCGTAATTATTTGTTGCTGTCCCGCTTTTGGACATACGTTCGAAGACCGTAGCATTGATCAAACTCTCATACGACACCGAATCACGGACAAAACCACTGATCGTGTACAACCGCGGCTTCCGTTTCAGGATCACGATCTGCCCTGTCTGCCGGAATGTTACCGGCAAAGCGAAAAATAACCTTTTCAGACAATAGGAAAGAGATTCGTCCTGTGCCTTAAATGATATCTTGGGGAATTCATCCAACAGCGAAGATTCATAAGAGAAAAAGACACCTGTCTGCTTTTCCAGTTCCTGAAGAATCTCCAGTAAAGGGACCTGCCGCTTATCCATCGTAACCGTTGGTGTCGGTTCAACCGGGAGATTGACGACAAAGGGCCTTTCCCCGGCTTTTGCCTGAGAGAAAAGCATAAGAATCCCTGTCAACAATATCCATATACGTTCCATAGGTTACTTATTTATTGGATTCAGGAGCCAGGCGGGTATCGAGCGTCTGATTGATAACCAATAAAACATCTTCCAGCGGAAGATCATTGAAAGTGGCCGTCAGCTTCAGATTCGGATTTTCTGCTTTATTGATTACTTTTACCTGATAATATTCGTTCAGATCGCCGATCACCTTTTCAAGCGGGGTATCATTGAAGCGTAACTGCCGGGTTTTCCACGACAGGGTGTTAAGATCTTCTTCTTCAAGTAGAGTGATTCCTTTACTTTCCATAGAGTATGAAGCCGACATGCCGGCAGTTAATATCACTTTGTCCGTTTCATTTCCGGTAGCGCCGAAGCTAACCTTACCGGTCATCACATTCACATCCGTCCCGTCCGGTTGCTCGTTTATTTGAAAACTGGTACCCAGCACGGTGACTTCCGTCCGCTCAGTATAAACAGAAAAGGGGCGTGTTTCATTCCGCGTCACCTTGAAAAAGGCTTTTCCTTTCATCTCCACCACACGCCGTTCCTTTCCGTAAGATTTCGCATCATATCGGATGGAAGAACTTCCAGCCATCGATATCAGCGTACTGTCAGGTAGGTAAACATCCTTGATCTGTCCCGGGATAGTCGTTATTGCTACCCATTCGGGGGAATTACGATCTGTTATATAATAAGTTCCGAAACCAATGAGCAGTAACAATACCGAAGCTGCTGCCATCCAGTAGCGACGGAAAGAGACCGTACGGCGTACCTGATGCTTGGCGGCAAACTGCTGCCAGGCCTTATCAGTATCCAAACGTCCTTCCTCGTAGTGTTTCGCTACGAAACGGATGCGTTGTTCCAATTTATTTTCCTGCTCGTTGTTCATATTTATTTATTATCTAAAATCTATATCCTACTGTAAAACTTACGGTATGATATTTTAAACCCATATCATCGTATTTATACTCTTTGCCCAGGCCCATATCATAAGAAGCGTTGAGCGTAAAGCGCTTTACTTCAATACCGGCATTAAGCATAAAGCCCCAGTCGAAACGTTCATAACTACTGTTTTTCCCAAACGGACTCCAAGAATCAGCATTCGATAAATATCCCTTTTCTGAGATTTCTCTCCACGTATATTTCTTCTTTCCTGAAATTCCATACGCCAAATAAGGGCCGGCAGCCACATGCAACTTTACATCCTTACCAATCTTCCAGTTAAAACGGGCCAGAACCGGTAATTGCAGATAATCCCTACGGCAACTGCTTTCCGACAAACGGATACCTTCTATCCGCATATCCTGCGGAAAAAATCCACTGATACCATTCTGATAAGTGCCGTAGCCGAAATAGCCTCCGTAAGATCCCCAATCGCCGGAGCCTCCGTAACCCAAATACTCCGGAGCGAAATAAAGATAGCGGTCCTGCTCCTTTCCGTCTTTATCTACACCTTTACCATAAGCCGTTCCGAAAAACGATTTCCCTGTTCCCCGCTGTACGTAATACAGGCCGGATTGAAGTGAAAACAATCCTGAACCAAAAGTATAACTCACAGCCGCACCAGCTTTAAAGCCAACCGCGGCAGGCGAATTCTTATACTTCGTCACATTCATTCCGGCCTCAGGAGTTACAGACCACTGTGCACTAACCTCTGTCACACACATCAACATCATCATCAACATCACGCAAGAAATAATCTTCTTCATCATCATTACTCTCTTTCTTAGTGAAACAAAATTTGTAATACCTTTTGTCTCTAAGACAGAGATAGTGGGAAAAACCCCTATTCCGGTTTCATTTTTTATTTGGTCACGCCAGACCAAACAGAAAGTTATAGATACGCACAGCTGTCTCCCGCAAAGATTTCAATGCTTTACCCATCTGATTCTCAACGGTCTTTATCGAGATGTTCAGTTCTTCGGCGATCTCCTGATATTTCAGTCCGTCGCGTTTGGAAAGTAAAAAGATTTTTTTGCGTTCGGGTGGTAAACCGTCGATAGCCGTCCACAGGCGGGAATCACGTTCGGCATTGTAGATCTGCTCTTCCTCGGAAGAGTCTTCCATATCCGGGAACTGATCGGTGGTTTGCACATCGACCGGTTGCGTGACCAACGACAGGGAACGATTACGCACAGCCTGATACATATAAGATTTAAGATTCTCAATCAACACATCATTGATATTCTTATCCCATACATCGGCAAAGGCTTGCTGTACAATATCCTCCGCATCATCTAAGCGTTCGGTAAAACGGAGCGCAAACAAACACAGGGGTTTATATAACTCCCTGAAATATCGTTCAAACTCTCCGCTGGAAATGGCTGCCATACGTTTGTTATCTGTAACTATTCCCTGCAAAGTAAAACAGTTTTCCTGATAATCAGGTAAAATTTCAACTTCTTTATCACATATTTAAGAAATAATGAGCTAAAGGATAGTTAATGTAATACCAAACTTGATATGAATGTACAAGATTACTATCTTTGTTGTAAGAACAAAAAGACAGGAGGTAATATGAATCACATCTTACATAATAAACTGGAAACATTAAAGGAACTTTGTCTACGCTATAAGGTTAAGAGTCTTTATGCCTTCGGCTCAGTAAATACTCCCAGATTCACAGAAAACAGCGATATAGATCTGTTGATCGAGTTTGAACCTGATATTTCCATTGAGGAATATACAGACAACTACTTCCTCTTGCACAATAAGCTGTCAGAATTATTTCGAAGGAAAATAGACCTGGTCACTCGTCGTTCACTTTCAAACCCATTCTTTATTGCTGATGTAGAACAGACAAAACAACTTCTATATGGCACGTAGTATTCAAAAATATATTATAATAAAAAGGCACGCAAAAAGTATAACTTTTGCATGCCTTTTCCATTCATAATCAGCTTATTATCAATACGGACGGAAACCGATGATCTCACGAACTTCCGCTAATGTCCTGGCAGCGCTCGCGCTCGCTTTCTCTGCTCCCATGCGGGCAACCTTTTCCATATACTCTTCGTTGGCACGGATGTCAAGAATACGTTCACGGATCGGGGCACAGAAATTATTGATATCTTCGGCTAACTGCTTCTTCATATCGCCGTAGCGGATTTCACAGTTATTGTACTTTTCGTTGAAGAAGTCGTATGTATCTTTTGTTGATACGATATCCATCATGGCAAACAAATTAGCGATCGGCTCGGGTTTCACGCTGTTCGGTTCCGTAGGACCTGCATCGGTTACCGCTTTCATTACCTTTTTCTTGATCGCTTTCTCGTCGTCGATCAGGTAGATCGCATTGCCTTCGCTCTTACCCATCTTACCGGAACCGTCCAGACCCGGCACTTTCACAGCCTTCTCTGTCAGGTGGAAAGAAGCAGGTTCAGGGAAGAACTCAACTTCATAGGTTGAATTGAAACGGCGGGCGAAACGGCGCGCCATCTCCATATTCTGTTCCTGGTCTTTTCCTACCGGCACCTTCAAAGCTTTGTGGATAATGATATCGGCAGCCATCAAAGTCGGATAAGTCAACAAACCTGCATTTACACTATGTTTGTTCCCTTCGTTAAAGATCTCTCTTTCGACATCGCCTTCTTCGGTATTCACACGGTCGATATGCAGTTGTTGACGCGCTTTATCCTTGAACGAAGTCGTACGCATCAATTCACCGATACCGGCATTCATATTGAGGTAGAGATACAGTTCCGCCACTTCGCGAACGTCGCTCTGTATATAGATGGTAGCCTTCTCCGGATCGATACCGCAAGCCAGATACTCAGCCAGGATCGTCTTTGCACTTTCGCGGATGTTTGCCGGACGCGGATGCGTAGTCAAGGAGTGCCAGTCTGCAATAAAGAAAAAGCAATTATACTCATTCTGCATTTGCAGAAAACTCTTTACTGCTCCGAAGTAATTCCCCAGATGCAAATTACCTGTTGGCCTGATGCCACTTACTACTGTTTCCATTTCTAAATTCTTTATTTTATTCAAACAGCCGCAAAGATAGTAATTTTAGAATACAAATCCGTTCCAGAAAGCCGAATTGTCTTTCGTTTCTACCTGCTCCAAAGACATTTGCTTACGCAGCTTCTTGATGATCTTACCGTATTTCTTCTCTCCCGCCAGATTAGTCATCTCCCAGGGGTCGTTCTTCAGATCGAACAACTGGGTGGTACGCACGCCTTTTACATTATACTCGCACAACTTCCATTCACCGTCGGATACGGCACGCTGGTTATCCATGTAACTGTAATACAAGTAATCCCGTACCGGCTTGTCTTCTTTGATAGCAGGGACAAGGCTAACCCCGTCTACGGAGGAAGGTATATCCGCACCGACCATATCGCACACGGTCGGGAAGACATCGATCAAATAGCAAAGTTTATCGCTGATCTTTCCCTGGGTATTATTCCCCGTGCCCTTGATCATCAGAGGGACACGCACGCTATGCTCATAAACGTTCTGTTTCCCCATCAGACCATGCTGTCCGACGGCCAATCCGTTATCGCCGGCAAAGACAATGATCGTATTTTCATATTCTCCGGTCTCTTTCAATGCTTTGACGATATCGCCCACACGACGGTCTACATGCGTTATCATTGCATAATATTCCGTAATGTGTTTTTTAATTTCATCCGGTACACGGGGAATGGCAGCCAGCACTTCATCGCGGATCACCAGTTCGCCGTTGTCGAACGGGTGCTTATCCATATAGTTCGGCGGCAACTGGATATTATCCCGGTCGTACTGACGCATATATTCATCCGGCATCGTACGCGGATCGTGAGGGGACATATAGGCAACAGAAAGGAAGAACGGTTTGCCGGCTCCTTTTTGCTTTTCGATATATTCGACGGCATCTTCCGTAAAAATATCTACGGAATGTTTACCTGAATACATATATTCTCCGACTTCATACGTCACTTCGTTACTCTTCCCCCAGTTTTTAACGACCGGACGTTTCTTGCCATAATTACCGTCTGCATTGTAATCGTAAAGGGGGACATTCCAGTGGTCATACATTCCTCCGAAATAGATACCTTTTGCATCGTTGAAGCAACGGTTCATAGCCTGGTATCCGTTATGCCATTTACCGGTATGGAAAGAATTATATCCTGCCTGTTGCAAGGCTTCCCCGATCAGTATATGATCGTCGGGAACAGTCGCTCCCTGTTTTTCCAGGGTATACAGATATTTCCCTGTCATCAGCATAGCACGGCTCGGCATACTGACGGCACCGGAAGTTCCCCCCATGATATGGGCATTGGAAAAGACCGTACTTTCGGCAGCCAGTTTATCCAGATTCGGGGTATGTACATCTTCTACACCCAGGAAATTCATGGCAGAGCCACGCATATCGTCAGCCAATATCAGGATAACGTTCGGATTTTTGTCTGCGGCCAGCAAACTCGTTACCGACAGCATAGCTGTACTTAATAAGGTTAATTTTTTGTTCATAAGAGTTCTATATTTATATTACGTCCTTTATATTTGTGATCATCTAAGTGTAAGTTCTTATCCGATAGGATATTTCCATGATTACCTGCTGATGTAAACTGTTGCCGACACTGTCGGCAAAATAAACGACAGTGTCGGCAAAGCTTTCGACAGCGTCAACAATATTGTCGACAGTGTCGGCAACAAATTTCATCGGCAGGTAACTAGAACTATCTTCCAGGTCATACTGACTACCTCAGGGAGTTACCGGATTCACCCGGTAGCTATTCCCGGCAACAGTCGCAAAGACTACTTCATGGTATTCTTTCCCGTTGGAAGTGATCGGGGAAGAAGTCGCCACCTCTTTACTACCCTGTTTAACCGTAACAGGAAGGGATGTCCTCAACCTGCACTCGTTACCGCTTCCGGAAAGGATCGTCGCTTCCGACAAATTACCTTGTTTCCAGTTCATGGCTACTTCAAAATTACCACGAGCCTTCAGGCCCGATACGCTTCCTTCATTCCATACGTCCGGAAGGGCCGGCAACAATTGCACGAACCCGGCATGACTCTGCAGCAGCATTTCGACAACACCAGCCGTATAACCGAAGTTCCCGTCGATCTGGAAAGGCGGATGTGCATCCAGCATATTCTTGAACAGTCCGCCCCCCTTGCGTCCGTTACCGAAACCGACAGGGTTAAAGAGATTAGAGACGATCTTGTAAGCATGGTTGCCATCCAGTAAACGTGCCCAGCAATTGATCTTCCAGCCCATCGACCAACCGGTAGCTTCATCGCCGCGCAGGATCAGTGTTTGTTTAGCGGCATCGAACAGGTCGGGAGTAGCATCAGCGGTAATCTGGTCACCGGGATACAAGCCATACAGATGGGAGAAATGACGATGTTTCGGTTCCCATTCCTTGAAATCGTACATCCATTCCTGCAACTGGCCACGTTCGCCGATCCGGAAAGGAAGCAGGCAGGGTAACTTTTCTTTCAGTTCTGTCCGGAGCGGTTCGTCCAGCCCAAACATTTCGGCAACCTCCAGGGTGTGGGTAAATGTTTCCCGGACGATAGACATATCCATTGTCGGTCCCATGCTCATCGCTCCCTGTTTTCCGTTATCCATGATGAAACGGTTTTCAGGAGATACGCCGACAGGAGTAACCAGATGGCCGTTACCATCTTCGACCAACCAGTCGGAAAAGAACTCGGCAGCCCCTTTCATCAACGGGTAAGCACGGTTCTTCAAAAATTCTTTATCCTGAGTAAACTGATAATGTTCCCATAAATGACTGCATAACCAACCTTGTACCATCGGCCAGAAAGAGGCAGTCGGCACGTTATCGTTCGGAACCGATTCACGCCAGATGGAGGTGTTATGATGGCCAACCCAACCACGACGGTTGTACATATTACGGGCCGTCTCGGCGCCTGAGACAGCCAATTCGTCGATCAGACGGAAAAGCGGCTCATGGCACTCCGACAGATTTGTGAGTTCAGCCGGCCAATAGTTCATTTCCGTATTTATATTGATCGTATATCCGCTGTTCCAGGCCGGTACAACGTCTTTATTCCATATACCCTGCAGGTTCAGCGGCTGTCCGCCCGGACGCGAACCGCTGATCATCAGGTAACGCCCGAACTGAAACAGTAAGGCTGCCAAATCCGGATCGGGATCGTTTTCAAATTGTTGGATACGCTGGTCAGTCGGCATTGCCTTCTGTTCGGGAGTAGAAATGAGCTGCAGGTCCACACGGTCGAACATACTCCGGTAGTCTGCAATGTGACGTTGTTTCAATTGTTTGTAATCGTAAGCCAGCGCCTTTTCCAACATACCGGCAGCCTTTGCAGAAGGATCTACGCCTTCCCGGCTGGGACTCTTGTCGAAACCGTTGAAGCTGGTTGCCATACTTAAAACAAAATAGACTTCGTCGGTATTATAGACATGTACACCATTATCGGTTATTTCATAATCACCACCTTTGGGCAGGACAGGTTTCAGCTGGGCTTCAAAAAACATACCTTTATTATCGATTTCGTCACCATAAAGCACACGTTTATCGAATTTGCGGTTTCCCTTCTCATCATACAATTCCGGATGTTTGTACTGGTCACCCCATGCTTCCATTTGTTCAAAAGTACGGCGCTCCACATAACCTGGTGCCTGTCCGTGCAAAACCAGACGGTCAGCGCTTTCCGACTGTTTGGCCGTGGGATGGGGAGAGGAGAAATTCAGGGAAAGGTCCAGGCCATCGGGAGCACTGCTCTTCATGTGAAGGATGATAACGTCGTCCGGATGGGATGCAAAAATCTCACGTTCATACTGTACTCCGTTCTGTTCAAAGACTGTACGGGTAACAGCATCGGAAATATTCAGTTCCCGCCTGTAACCGGAGACTTCACCCGGCTTGTTATTCTCGATAAACAGATCGCCGAAAGGCTGGTAATACTGGTGCAGGCGTCCCAGCCAGTGTTTGCAGACCAGGTCGGAAGCCTGGTCATATTTCCCGGTTTTCATCAGTCCGACAACCCTGTCGAACATTTCCGGTGTGATCCTGATATCCTTAAACGTCGTTGAAGGTTCACCGCTGTAAAGCGTATTCTCATTCAGTTGCAACTGTTCCTTATCTACACCGCCAAACACCATTGCACCGGCACGACCATTCCCGATCGGGAGAGCGTCATTCCAACTTTCCGAGGGATCATTATACCATAAGACGAGCGACTCTTTCTTTTGTGTTTCCGCACACGCCAAACAACAAAAAAAGAGGAGAAGAGAAGATAGAACACGTATATTCATGATAATTAGATGTTAGTTACAAAAATGTCTCCGGGCAACAAAAGTAATTGTTTTCCGGAGACATCAAAAGCTTTTTAATCAAATTTCAATTAAAGCAGATCTAATTCTGCCATAGAAACCTCTTTACCGCCTGCCGCTATTTCCGTTGCTTCCACGCGGACATAACGGGTGGATACCGGCTTCTTGAAATAATGGTAGCGTTTGCTCGGATCGTTGATCAGGTTGCCGAACTCAAAGTTTTCCACCTCTTTCCAGTTCTTTCCGTCCTCACTTACCTTGATGACACCTTTAGCCATCATGCCTTCGGAATTGCGGGTTTGCGGTGTATAGGCAAAACCGTTCAATGTTTGCACGGAACCGAGGTCGATAGCGATATAAAGAGGCAACGTTCCCTCTTCCGATTGCCAGTAAGTTCCCGGTTTAGCATCGAAAGCCGCTGTAGCCGGACGGCGCTTGGTTTCACTGCTTGCTCCGATCAGCTTCCAGTCTTTCTTGGCAAGTCCCAGGCGTTCGCTGTGTACTGCACCCCTTTCTCCTTTCAGGACAGCTACTGCTTTCAGTTCGCCGCGATCCGTTTTGATCGGCTCTTTATACTCTGCAGAAGTTTCACCCGGTTCTGTTCCATCCGTCGTATAATAAATGGTATATCCGACATTCAGGTTACCTGCCGCATTCTGTCCGTGAGGATTCCAACCGAAGTCCTGCAATTTAGGTTCTATCGTTACCAGTCCGTTCACATCCTGTTTAAAACTCAACTGGGGAGGGCGGGATGTATAGTAATGGGCGGAAATATGACTTACAGCCGGTATCAGGCGTGATTCCAGCAGACGGAAACGAAGCTTGTCGGTCGTCACTTCCGGGAAACGGAGGATACGTTTATAACCGATATTGGTAGATACGGCAATTTCCTTCCAGGCTCCGCCGATCCAGGCATCTATCGCAAATTTCTCAACCCGTTCGCTATGAGTTGCTACTGCTTCCTGAAGCATGATACGGTTGATCGTAACAGCTGAAGGAGTCGTGATCACAAATTCTTTGTTGGCACCGTCCAGCAACAGATAAGTATCCTCTTTACCATCAAGCAACTGTTTCGGTCCCTGTGCACCGTCGAACAGATCGGTACCATAAGTTTCCCGGATACGTTTTCCTGTCTCTACCAAAGCATTGACATCCGCTGGAGAGAATTTACCGTCACGGTTAGGAGGAATATTCAACAAGAAAGTGGAGTTTCCTCCGACAGCCCGTTCATAAATATCGAATACGTCATCGGCACTTCGGACTTTCTGGTGTGTATCATCGCGGTAGAACCAGCCTTCACGGATGGACGTATTGGTTTCAGCCTGTTGGTAATGCAGGAATTTCCCCTGATATAACTTCTCCCGATCCCCCAATACAGGGTCTGTCATATCAGCAAAATTACTCATCGTATCCGGATTTGCCTGATAAGGAATGACATTCCATTCCGTCGGGCGCGTTCCTCCGGCTTCGTTTCCACACCAGCGCACTCCTTCACGGCCGAAAATGACGGCGTTCGGAGCCAGCGCCTGGATCAGTTCTTTCCAGGCATGATAGTTGTATGTCTGACCGCCTTTCCGTTTCGGATGGGCACCGTCGAACCAAACTTCGTGTATCGGTCCGTATTCTGTCAGCACCTCGAACAACTGGTTCAGGAAATACTCGTTATAATCGTCCACCACAAATTCAAACTTTTTCTTGTTGGCAAACGGTCTGCCGGGAACTTCCCGAGGGATCGTCCGTTTAGTATATTTACTCAGATTGCCGTATAATCCGTCCGGACTTTCGATCTGGTACAGGTCGGCAGGAGAAAGATAAATACCCAGTTTCAACCCATATTTCTGACAGGATGCGGACAATTCTTTCAGGATATCCCCCTTACCGCCTTCAAAGCCGGACGACATAATGCCGTGTTTCGTATAGCGGCTTTGCCACAAAACAAACCCGTCATGGTGTTTCACGGTTATGATTACCATCTTCATCCCGGCCGCTTTCATTGCTTCGCACCACTGATCCGTATCCAACTCTTTCAGGTCGAACACTTTCGGGTCTTCCATTCCGTTCCCCCACTCCATCCGGGTAAACGTATTCGGTCCGAAATGGATAAAAGCGATGAACTCATTCCGTAAAGCATCCAACTGGTTCGGAGTCGGCACGACATGTGCTGCTTTCTCGATAATCACTTCATGGCTGTCGCCCTGTTCGATCCTGATGGTGTTCTGGAAAGGTATCCCACTATCCTGCCCGTATATCGGGACGGAAAGGAGCGCTGCTCCCAATAAAATAAAAATAGACTTTTTCATGGCTTATTACTGATTTGAAATTAATAAGTGTTCTCTATTCATTTCGTTTAATGGTTCAAAAATACAGTATTAACAGTTGTAAGAAAAAGATTTAAGGGAAAATCTACGCAAACGTTTGCGGAAAGGAGAAAGGGATACAAAAAATCCCGGGTAACAAAAATGCTACCCGGGATATAAACCAATCGCTGGTTATTTATGAATTATTCCATCCAACTCAACTGCTTCCAGACCTCCGGTCCGTCGTTCTTCTGCGGAGTGCCCGGAGTACTACGTCCCTCTTTGACATATTTGATCATCAGGTCTTTCAACTCTTTAACGACTTCAGGATGTTCGGCATATACATTGTTCTTTTCTGCCGGATCGGACTGCATATTATAAAGTTGCACCGACGGTAACGTCTTGATCACTTCATCATCCGTGCCCGGTTTCGGGAAACTCCAACCGCCGGAACCTGGAGATAATAACAGTTTCCATTCTCCTTTGCGAATCGTGAAATCACCGTTTATAGAATGATGGACAGTGGCTTCACGAATTACCTCACCTTCTTTTTCATTCAACAGCAAAGGAAGAATATTGTAACTGTCCTCTCCCTCCGAATCTCTCAGTTGATAATCGGCAACCGCAGCAAATGTAGCAAAAAAGTCAGTCAGACACACCGTCTGGTCCACTACATGCGGTTTCACCCGGGCCGGCCAGCGAACCACACACGGGATACGGTGACCACCGTCAAACAAGTCCGCTTTATGCCCGCGGTAAATATAACTGGGATAGTGCCCTTTGGCCTGAAGTTCATCGAATTTAGCCTGCGGACTACACCCGTTATCGGTACTGAAAACGATTATCGTATTATCTTCAACACCTGCCTCTTTTAAGGCCTTCATCACTTTTCCAACCATATCGTCCACCATCAGGACAAAATCGCCATAAGGATTCAGACCGGATTTACCCTGATACTCCTTAATAGGAAGGATCGGTGTATGAGGTGCCGGTAACGGAAGATACAGATAGAAAGGTTTGTCTTCTTTCGATTTGTCATGAATGTAATCCACTGCCCGGTTAATAAAATTAGGCAATGTCTGTTCATGGTCGAAATCCGACGCGGTCGGACCTTTACGCCAATATTTCATACCATCATTTACAGTTTCCCTGTCCGGCAAAGCTGTCGGCATATCATTTTCCACGTACACATAGGGAGCCATATCCAAAGAGGCAATGATACCATAAAAGTAATCGAAACCTCTGGTTGTCGGACCATTAGTTATCGGTTTACTGAAATCCACGCTATCCTTTCCAGCCTCGATGTTATTCCAGTCCCAACCCAAATGCCATTTACCGATACATGCCGTCTGATATCCCTGATCCCTTAATACGGAAGCGATTGTCCTGCGGTCGGGGGAAATCAATGCCTTATTATATCCCATTAAAACACCCGATTTAAGGTCTGAACGCCAGTTGTACCGTCCGGTCAGCAAACTATACCGTGAGGGCGTACTGACTGACGAACTGGAATGGGCATCTGTGAAAGTAACCCCTTCACTTGCTATGTGGTCAATATTCGTTGTTTGTATCTTTGAATTTTCATTCAGCGCAGAAACATCTCCATACCCCATATCATCCGCAAAGATGAATACAATATTCGGCTTTTTCTGTTCCTGCGGCTGTTGGGCACAACCGCTCAAAACAGCCATACTTCCCAATGACAGAAGTAATCCACGATTTCTGATTAACTTATCCATATCTTTATGTTATTTGTAATTCGGGTTCTGAACCAATACACCATTATTCTTGTCGATTTCGCTTTGCGGTATCGGCCATAGGTAGAAACGATCCTCAAATACAGACTTATATAACGGCAGTGTCGGCTCGTCAAAGTTATTCATTATTTCTCCAATAATACGCCAACGTTTCAAATCAAAATAACGATGCCCTTCAAAAGCCAGCTCGATACGTCGTTCATGACGAATCTTTTCCCGCATCTGTACCTGACTCAAACCTGCAGGCAACGGAGGCATTTCAATTCCTTTGCGCGCACGAATGTCATTGATGGCATTATAGACTTTCTGAGTAGGGCCATTTACCTCATTTTCCGCTTCGGCAATAGCCAGTAAAATTTCTGCATATCTGAAATGTACCCAGTCCTGGTCACTGCGTGTATTATATCCGATCGGATATTGTGTTTTGTCACGGGTTACGAACTTCTTCAAACCATATTTAGTCGGTAAATCACCGGTAACAGGCTGTTCCACATCACCTATTTTCAATTGCTGGTAAAAAGCAGACATATCCAGTCGGGGGTCACGGTTTTCTACCGGATTTTCCGGGTTATACAAGCTGTTTTCTTTAGAGAAAGGCGTACCATCTTTAAATTCAAACTCTTCAACGAAATGGGTCAGAGGTGCACAACGTAGCCACGCGCCAAACCACAGATCACTTTTATGCCAGTTATTAGGAGCCAGATACTTGGTCGAGAAAATGATTTCCGGATTCGTCTCCTGTGCGGTTCCCTGAAAAATACTTTCGAAGTCATCACACAACCTATAACCTTTTATCTGTTCTGCCACTGTCAGTACATTTCTCATCTTCTCTATATCTGCCTTACCGTCTTTATTATAGGCATCATAAAGCATCATTCTGGTTTTCAAAGCAAGCGCAGCACCTTTTGTCACTCTGCCGGGTAACTCCAGATAGGTATTATCAGGCAATAAGTCGACCGCATCATTCAAATCCGTATAAATCTGTTCCAGGATCTTTGCCGCTTCCACCTTCGGCTGATACTGTGTTTCCAGATCCAGCGGTTCCACGATCAATGGCACGTCACCATAACATCTATATAAAAATGAATAGTAAAATGCTCTCAGAAAGAGAACCTGTCCTTTACTAAAATGCCTGTCATACTCCGACAAATCCGTATTCTCATACTTGTCCAACTGATAAAGGAACAGATTCATACGGGTTATTCCGACATACGCGCCTTTATAAACATCCTGAATGATACCGGCTGTCGACGGGTCTATATTTCCCTGGAAAACATCAAATGTAATCCCTTCTTCCACACTGCGACAGTTGTCGACAAAGCTATCCCACTGCGGCATACCGAATGAGAAATAACCATGATCAAACTTAGTCATCGTGCCATAACAGGCAGTCAAGGCCATATCCAAATCGCTTTTCTGTTTCCAGAAAGTATTTTCCGAAGGTTTAGACGGCGGATTCTTTTCAAGGAAATCATCACATCCGCTCATTACTACTGTCAATATCAGAAGCAAATAATATTTAGCTTTTTTCATAACCATATCGAATTAAAATTGGACGTTAATACCAAATGAACAAATCTTATTCTGAGGATAAGCGACAAAGCGGCCGTCATCTTCTCTTTCAGGATCTAATTCAGGATAATTTGTGATTGTCGCCAGGTTGTCACCGGAGAAGAATACACGTATCCGTTCTACCAATAATTTCCTCGTCAACTCAGCAGGGATCGTATAACCGATCGTGATATTCTTCAAACGCAGGTAAGAGGCATTTTTCAGGAAATATGAATTCTTTCTTGTATTCTTACTACCACCGAAATTATCAAAATACATTCTGGGATATTTCGCATTATCAGGATTATCTTCGGTCCAGCGATATTTCACATAATCGATTGTCGGCGCACTTCCCTGTCGGAACGGCTGTAATCCCCAATCTGTCACATAATGTTTCTTTCCTTCAACACCTTGCATCAAAACAGAGACATCAAACCCTTTCCAATTGGCCGACAAATTCACAGCATATTCAAATTTAGGGAACCGCCCGTCTATCACCGTACGATCGTCATTATCGATCACACCGTCATTATTTACGTCACGATATTTCAGGTCACCAGGCAACGTATTGTCATTGAACTGTTTCGGAGAATTCTTTACATCTTCTTCATCCCGGAAGACCCCAATACAATCCAGCATATAATAAGAGTTATAAGGCAACCCCTCTTTGCGCAGGTAATGCCCGGAAATCTCCTCCGAACCGAACTGGGTAACCTTGTTCCTGTTACGGTCGAAATAGAAACCCGCATTATATGTCAATCCTTTGAAAAAACCGCCTTTTATATTGTTCATATATTGAACGTTCACTTCAAATCCTTTGTTTTCCATCTCGCCGTTGTTGATAACAGGAGCTTCCAATCCCAGAGAACCTGTCACTTGGGCATTACGGAGAATATCTTTCGTACTTTTCTTATACCAGTCAAATGTAACATTCAATCCGTTGAATACCGTAGCCTCCAAACCTATATCGGTAACAGTCGTCGTTTCCCATGTAATATTTCGGTTCGCATATTTTGTCTGTGCATAACCGGTGGATAAAGATGAATTATCGAATGTGTAATTCCCTTCATTTTCCATTACGGCCTGATAAGGATACACGCCAATATTCTGATTCCCCAACTGTCCCCAGGAAGCTCTTATTTTCATACTATTCAGCCATGACCAGTGAAGTTCCTGCATAAACTGTTCTTCCGTCAATCTCCAACCAGCAGAGAAAGAAGGGAATATCCCCCATCTGTCATCCGGATTGATACGGGAAGAACCGTCATACCGGAAATTAGCTTCAAACAGGTAACGTTCCCTGTAATTGTAATTAAAACGTCCGAAAATCCCCATTAACGACCATTGTTCCAGATTTCCTTCCGCCTCCTGCAATTCTTTCGATCCGGCATCGATCTCGGTCAACGGGAATGGAAAGTCTTTTCTATATCCCTTCAGCCAGTCATAATCATTCGTTTCCTGTGAATATCCCAACTGAATACCAAAGTTATGATTCTTATCTTTCGTGGAAACATCATATTTCAGATAAGAATACAAATAAGTATAGAACGTATGATAGTCATTCGAGTTCAATCCTTTGGCACCGACATCCAATTCATTCATATATTCCCCTGTGTGATAATTGTAAAGATTAACCAACGGACGCCACTCTTTTTCCCGTTCGGCGATCATACGAACAGCACCTTTGGTATGCCATGATAACCCTTTGGCTATGTCGATCGTCAGCCATACCTGGGCATTCACGTCATAACTCGTATTTTTACGCAATGCATCGTTTCCCACCAAAGCGATCACATTCTTATTGTTGCTCTCCCATGGATAGGCCTTATAAACCCATAAACCGTCAGTGCGTTGAGGCCCATAAGTCGGAGCCTGTGCAAAAATAGAAGTAAAACTACCGTCCACACCTCCCTCATAAGGACGTTTTCTGTCTCCACGCATGAAGCCTACATAGGAACCGAACTTCATCCATTTGGTTATCTGGCTCTGCAGATCGGCGGTAAAATTATACTTCTTATATCCATGTCCATCCATCGTTCCATTCTCATCGGCATAATACATAGAGACATTGTAAGACATCTTTTCAGAACCTCCGGAAACGGCAACGTTATGATTATGAGAGAATGCACTGTGAATATGTTCTCCCAGCCAATCATAATTAGGATATTCCGGATCGCCCGGCCGGGCATTTTTATATTGGTCGATAATATCCTGAGGATACAGACCGGAAGATATCCCGGAGTTTGTCTTCGCCTCATTCCATAAATTCATATAATCGACCGAGTTGGTTACGACTTTCAACATGCGCGTTGGAGAATAAACGGCAAAATTTCCCGAATAGCTGATTGATGTCTTTTTATTTATGCCTGTTTTTGTTGTCACCAGCACGACACCATTTGCCGCACGTGCACCGTATACCGCAGCAGAAGCGGCATCCTTTAATACGGATATACTTTCTATCGCATTAGGATCGAGTGCTGAGAGATCTCCGGGAACACCATTGATCAAGACCAACGGGTCAGAACCCGCATCAGAATAGGTACCCTGACCACGCACACGTAAGCTGACCTTATTATTTCCGGACTGTCCCGAACCATTCACGACACGTAAACCAGGAACCTGTCCCTGCAACATTGAAGTGGCATTCGTTACAGGACGTTTGGTCATCTCCTCCCCTTTCACCACAGAAACGGCACCGGTCAGATTTACCTTCTTCTGTACACCGTAACCGACAACAACCACCTCGTCCAGATTTTGTGTATCTTCGATCAACCGTACATTGACAACTTTCTGATTATTCACAGCTATTTCTTTGGTGATATAGCCAATGTAAGAGATCTGAAGAACCGAATTACTCTTCACATTTAAAGAATAGTTGCCATCTATGTCAGAAATGCAACCATTAGTAGTGCCTTTTTCCATCACATTCGCTCCAATGATCGGTCCACCGTGTTCATCGGTTACCGTACCTGTTATAACCAATATGTTACCGGGATTTTTATCCTGTTCTTTCGCCTCCGCTGAAATAACAATATGATTATTTTTAATCACATAAGAGCAACCCGTTCCCTTTAAGATCAGATTTAATATTTCATCCAAACTTTTATTATCGGTAGATACATTTACTTTCTTATGAATATTCAGTACCGACTCATCATAGTCGACCGACATATCCGTTTGTTGCTCTATTTCAGCAAATGCTTTCTTGACAGTCAGATTATTCCCCGAAAAAGTAATGATCTGTCCCCATGTTACGGAATGTTGTAAGAAAAAGAAAAGAAAAAGCATTATAGATACCCGGAACAAACTATTTAGTTTATTCCGTTGTGTTTTCAGGTATATTTCCATATCTTTGTAAAATTAGATTTTAAAGTTGAATACTATATTATTTATCACTTGTTTCAAGTGATTTATTAATTGGTGTTCACTACGATTTCAAATCCGGGGAGTTCTGATTGGCGTCGTCTTCCCGGGTTCTTTTTTTCATAAAAGTATCCTCCTGTTTTTTTAGTTGATGTATATTATATTGTCTTTAATCCTGTAATTCAATCCGTTCACCATTTCTTTCAGGATATCCAGAACCTGGTTCAACCCTTCATCCGGTCTGAATTTCATCGTAAAACTTCGTCCGGCAAATTTCCCTGTTTCATAATTGATCGTTACATCAAACCTTCTTTCGATTGTCTTCACGATATAATCGAAAGAAGCCCCCTGGAAAGTCAGATATCCATGTTTCCATTGCAAAACCTTGCCTGCATCAACGATAACTTTTGAAATTGTCTTCAGTTGGTTGTTATACACAACCTGCTCATCCGGACGCAAAATAATAGGTTCGCCCTTTTCCATATCCGTATCTACCCTAACCTTGCCTTCTTCCAATGTAGCAATGGTCAGTTCCGAATCCGAATAAGCTTCCACATTGAATACGGTCCCCAAGGCCTCCACTTCCATATGACCTGTTTTTACAATAAATGGCTTCTCCAGATCTTTAGCCACTCTAAAGCTAGCCTCTCCATTCAGATAAACCGAACGTTGGCTACCTTCAAATTTTGCCGAATAAACCAGTAACGAACCGGAATTCAACCAAACCTCAGAGCCGTCGGACAAAGTAATCTGCTTTCTCTCGCCATTCGGGACGAAACATTCCGTCCATGCGGGTTCAAGGACATTCGGTTCATGCTGCATTATCAGATAAGCACTGGCTGCACCGATCAACGGTAACAATAGAATTGCAGCGACCCTGACCATTCGCCGATAAATAGATTGTCTTACCGCCGGCCTGGAATTTATTTGTATACGGTCATGCAATTTATTAAGCTCCTGTATCGTCCGTCCGTCCGCCTCAGCCGGAACCTGTTCCCAAAGTTCCAGCATAGCCTCTTCTTTCTCCTGCTGATGGGTTCCGCCAACGAACCATTTGCCGAAAGCACATCGAACAGCTTCCGGAAGATCATTTCCGAAGAATTTTGAGATTAATGTATGTATCGTTTTATTCGCCATTTCATTCCCCGTTTATATTTAAGACGGGAGAGTGACAAAGCACACACGGCCTAAAAGTGATTTTTTTTCAAAAAAGTAATAAAGAGGTATTTTTTAGTATTTCACGGAGGTCGGCCAGTGCTTGTGTTATATGGTTTTCAACTGTCCGTTTATTTATTTCCAGCTTTTGGGAAATTTCTTCATTCGACAGGCCGTCTTTCCGGCTCATCTTAAAAATACGCCGCCGTTGTTCCGGCATTTGTTCGATGGCAATATCGATCAGGATAGACAACTCCCGGGCATAAAAATCTTCTTCAATCAGGTCTGAATAGTCATTCGAAGATGATTGTAGTTTTTGTTCGTAGGATTCTTTCACCAGATTATGCTCAAAATAGTCATAAACCATATTCCGTGCCATCCGGTAAAGATAAGCTTTCAGAGAAGCGACCTTAGAGATACTTTCACGGTTTGTCCAGACTTTAAAGAAAATATCCTGTGCCATATCGCAAGCCTCCTCCTCGTCCTTGATAAACCCCAACAGGAAATTCTTCACCCTCGGATGGTACAATACGAACAGGGCATCAAACGATTTATGATCCCCTTGTCCTAGTTTTTCCATATATTCAGCTTCCCGATTAATCTCCATAGAATCGCAAATATAGACATTTTTTAACAACGCCTGTTATTTTGTAGCCTTTTTCGAAAAACAAGATACTGTTAATTCCGGAACAAAAACTGTATAAGATAAAGCGTCTAATAATTAGACAAATATCAATAGTTTTTTGATAAAAGCCGAATTATTGAAAATCTTATTCTTATCTTTAGCAACTGATCACAAAATTGACAAACCCTAATCAAATTAAAAGATGGATCAATACATAAAAACAATAATCAGTGTAGGTGGAAGTGCCATAATGCTGGTCATGATCATCTGTGTTATATGGTACGTTATAAAGGACACATTAAAAGACATAAACAGTAATTCAAAAGATTAAATCAACAAGAACAGTCCGCGTTTCCTTTTTTTACTGAACACAGTAGAAAACAATAACCAAAGGGCTAGAAGCCATGCTATGCCCAAAACAACGGCAGAGAGTACAGGATAACTTCCTGAACCCAACAAATAATACCCGCAAATAACAAATACAAAAGAAATGATCAAAGCCGCCACGACCGTGATCAGTAGTGTTTTCATAGAAATTTTCATAATACCTCCCCTTTTCTTCCGGCAAATATAGAAAGTTTCGTGAAAATCTATAGTTAAAATAAAGATAGGTTCGATAATTTTACTTCGTATCGTCCAGCTTTCCTCCACAAAATCTACAGTACCCGGCATCATCTTCATGACCTGCACGAAAACAATGAGGACATCTCAATTCACTCCGTCTTTTATGTTCTTTTATCATTGTGGCAGAAACAATTCCGGTAGGAACAGCAATGATCGTGTAACCGATCAGCATCACACAGGCAGAGATAAAACGGCCGACAGGCGTAACCGGAGTTATATCTCCATAACCGACCGTCGTCATGGTCACGATCGCCCAATAGATACAATTAGGTATATTGCTGAACTGGGTATCCGGCTGCGTCCCTTCCACCATATACATGATCGTTCCGATCGAAGTCACGAGTATCAAGACAAAAAAGAAAAAAACAAATATTTTACGACTACTCAACCGCAGGGAAACCAATAAAAGATTTCCCTCTTCCAGAAAATTAAACAATTTGAATACACGAAATACACGGATCAAACGGAATGTCCGGATAATAAGCAAATAACGTGCACCGGTAAAAAGACCCCCCAGGTATAACGGCAATGTAGCCAGCAAATCGACAATACCGAAGAAACTGAAAATATACTTCTTAGGCTTTGGCGAACAATAAATACGTACCAGATACTCGAAAGTAAAAAAACCGGTAAACACATATTCCAGGATCTGAAGCGCCAACCTGAAATGATCGGAAAAGGTCACTACACTCTCTAAGATCACGACAAGGACACTCATTATGATAAAACCGATCAGAAAGACATCGAATAGTTTTCCTTTGGGTGTATCCGATTCAAAAATGATAACATACAGCTTTTCTTTCAACTCTTTATCGTGAAGAAATGCGTTGATCTTATTTTTTATCGCCTGTAAAAGGCCTGTTTTCTGCTGTTCCATAATTTATTACGGTGTTTAAACACAAAAATAGAAATATTTGGCTACATTGCAGCCTACTCAATGAAATCAATTACTGTCATGAACAAATACTTTTTCATATCACTACTCTGTATGTTACTACTCTCTTGTAACAAACAAAACAGCAAAACGGAACAAAAAATTTTACAGGTGGAACTCTCTCCTCAAAAATTAGCAGCCTCTACCCTGTTCAAAAAGATAGAAGTGATCCCTTTGGAAACAAACGATCAATGCCTGATCAAAGCGATCGGACGAATTATCGAGACTGACAACAAATATTATATTCTTGACGATGACAAGGATGCGGGCATACTTTTCTGTTTTGATAAACAAGGCAAATACCTGTCCAAGATAGATAAGAAAGGCAACGGTCCCGGAGAATATAACCTGATCTATGAAGCCATCGTCAAACCGGAAGAAAACCTCATCCATCTATTAAGTCCGATGGGCGCCATACACACCTATACTACGGACGGACAGTTTATAAAAAGGAATTTACTCCCGGCCGGAGGAGAGACGGATATGATAGAAATCGACAAAGGTCTGTTCGCTTATTGGACCCTGCTGGGGAATCCGGAAGAAAACACGGTCACATTCTATGACATGGATAAAGAGGAAGTCACCGGCGGCTTCTGGAAAACAACAGACGATAACTTTATGACCAATATGTGTATCGATGTCTTCTACAAATACAATAATGAAAATTACTTTTCCACTCAATTTGCCAACGAAGTATACCGATTCACAAAAGATACCGTGGAATTAGCCTATAAATGGGATTTCGGCCCTGCCAATATCAACCTTAAACCTTTCAAGGAAAGGGTAAAAGAAGATCCTAATGTATTTCCACAACTGACAGAATCACATGAAATACCCTACAGCTTTTTCCGGCAGTTTCAAAATAAAGACTATTATTACACAGTCCTGAATACCTGGAATATAGATAAATGGTGTAATGTTTTCTATCGCAAAAAAGATGGAAAATCGTTTGTATTCGACACCCTGGAGGGAGGAGTAAAGATCAAGAAAACAAGTATATTCACTGATGAATATATGATCAGTGTCGTATCTCCGGAAGAGATCGGAACGTTTCACAACAGTCTCCCGACCGAAGAGTTCAACAAAGTAAAAGATTTACCGGAAGATGCGAATTTCTGTCTGGTAAAATACTATTTCAAATAAGGATAAAATCGATCATCCAATATCTTTTATTTGGTAATTCGGTACAGTCGCTTTACATTTGTGCCTGTTTATCATTCTTAATTCATCAATCATACCATGAAAAAAACTATTTTTATTACACTTTGCCTTCTTATCGGCATTACGGTAAATGCCCAGCAGGTGATCCGGGTCGCACCGGAAAACGGAGACATGACGAAAAAGCTCCAGACCGCTATCGAACAAGCCCGGAACTACAACGGGAAAGCCGTCGTTATCAAGCTGCAAAATGCAGATTACAACCTCCACCGTGAAAGTTCTTCACAGATAGTCTATCATATCTCCAACACTGCTTCAGAAAAGGAGAATCCCGATCAGACCAAACATATCGGTTTATGGCTGAAAGGGTTGAAAAATGTCACGATAGACGGTCAGGGTGCCCGCTTTGTCACACATGGGGAGATGACCAGCTTCGTTATCGACCAATGCGAAAATATTACTCTCCGCAATTTCACGGTAACAGCCTCCGACCCGACAGTCCCGGAACTGACCGTAACGGAAGTAGGCAGCAACTTTATGACAGTACGCATCCATCCGCAATCGCGTTACACAGTCAAAGACGGTCATTTTGCCTTTGTCGGCGACAATTGGACTCTATCCGACGGAATAGCCCAAAGTTATGACAAAGAAAAAGACATCACCTGGCGCAGCTGGTCACCGCTACCCGACCTTCGTAAGGCCATCGAACTAGAGCCGAACCTGCTTCGTTTCATATATGACAATCCTCCGCAGGCCAAGCCGGGCACGGTATTCCAAATGCGCGACGGTATCCGCGACCAGGCTTGCGGACTGATCCAATACAGTAAAAATATCACACTGGACGGTGTACATCTGGCATTCCTGGGAAACTTCGGAATCGTCGGACAAATGACTGAAAATATCACCTATCGTAACCTGACTTTCGAACCGGAAGCCGGAAGCGGACGTACCTGCGCCGGTTTTGCCGATTTCGTACAGATGTCGGGATGTAAAGGAAAAATAACTATCGAAAATTCCCGTTTCCTCGGCGCACACGATGATCCTATCAATATACACGGAACACATTTGGCCGTGACCGGTTATCCGGCTTCCAACCAGATAGCCGTAAAATACATGCATCACCAGACATACGGCTTCCAGTCATTTCTGCCGGGAAATGAGATCGAATTCATCGATCCTCATTCATTAATGAGCCTTGCCCCGGCCAAAGTAAAAAAGGCAGAAATGAAGAACGAGCGAGAAATCCTCCTTACACTCGACAGGAATATTCCGCAAAATATCCGGGAGATAAAAGAACTGGTTGTTGAAAATGTCACTTACACGCCGGAAGTTCTTATTCGCGATAATTACTTTGCCCGTATCCCGACCCGTGGAATCCTCGTTTCAACCCGCCGTAAAGTACTGATAGAGAATAACACCTTCTTCCGTATGCAAATGAGCGGTATCCTGATCGCTGATGATGCCCGGAGCTGGTTCGAATCGGGTATGGCTCGCGACGTCACCATCCTCAACAATAACTTTATCGAATGCGGTGGTCCGGTCATCCTGATCGCTCCCGAAAACGATCGTAATGAGGGATATGTACATCGTAATATCGCCATTACGAACAACCGGTTCCAGTTGACAGGAGCAGATGCAGTTTCAGCCAAATCGGTCGACGGCTTAAAAATAACAGACAATCTGTTCATCACGCCTAAAGCATCTACTACAGAGGACCTTATAAAAACACGTGAGTGCAAGGATGTCAAGATAGAAGGGAATATCATTCAATAACGAGATCTGTCATGATCAGTTCAACTTATATTTCACAATACAAGGATTATCTTCCTCACTCATTGTATGGAATAGTCCCTTGTCAGTCACAAGGGAACTGTCCATATAATTCTCCAACTCATAAGGATAAAGGATCGTAATCAACGTATTATCCTTATCCAAAGCAAAGAAATTCGGAAAAACAGGAAAGTTCCCATACTGATAAGAAACTGTGACATTCTTTCCGGAAGATATATTACAGAGATTGAAATAAAAATTATTGTTGTTGATATAAGTAGAAACGATATAATCCATATTGAAAAACCTGGATACAGGACTATATTTTTTACATTCCTTCATAATAAACAGACTCCCCTCTTCTGTTCCGAACTTAATACCCTTCACATCGTCCGTTGTAAGGCTGCGCCGTCCTGCATCGAGATGAAACAATGGTATCGGAGTATATGATTTCCTATCTATCTCAAACACATAATCATTAATTTCCGGAGGAGTAAAATACAAATGATCCTCCATATAGTAAAAAGGAACCTGCACGGAGCTTAATGGATAAATCAACCCAGGGTATTCTATCTCTCTGACCAGTTGATCTGTAGAATAATCATAGACATAATAGCGACCTCTTTCCGAACTATCCGACAAGATACACAAGCGTCCATCCAATATGAAAAGATTACGCGGACGATCTGTTGTCTGGAGGGAAATCTTATTTTTAGAAACAAATTTAAAGGAAGAAGTATAAATCGTTATAAATCCGAAGGGATCGAGAACTGCAAAAGTATCTTCTTCATCATTGTAGGAGATATCCTGTAAAATCAAATATTCAGAAGGACCTTTCCCTACACATTTCTCGGAACTCGAAACAAACCGTCCTCCCATATCGAAGACTTTAATCACATGATCCCTATCAACAATTACATAATATTTTCCCGGGACATATAGTTTCTTTCCATAAATATGCCCTACCATCGATAAATCATTCAATTCCAAAGGGAGAAGTTCAATAGAGCTGAAAACCTGTTTAAAATCCGGATCGACTACTTTTTCAACATTAACAGATAATGACTTTACTTCCGAAAATCCTTTTTCTTTCGAGCAGCCCCTTATTCCGTTAGTTCCATAAACTAACACACAAATTATAAATATAACCGTCAGCAAAATTGCTACTCCAATAAACCTCCTTTTCATAACATTCAAATTTTGCAAACAAAGATGCAGTTATCCCCGTATCCCACCAAAAATAAAGTCTGACATCTTCCTGACAATCTGCTGACATAGCAATTCAGCCCCGATACACCTTTTCAATTTTGAATTAAAACCTCTTTATATTAAAAAAACAGAATTCCCGTCCATTCATTACGATCCATTCGTAATTATCTCTATATTTACAACTTCAAACTTTTAAAAACGGGATGTATATGAAAAAACAATTTTTCAACTGTATTATCTTTTTAGGAGTTCTATGCATTGTCCTTTCCTGCGGAAAAAAAACAGAAAAAGGATACGGACAGACAAATAATAATGTACCTATTATTAACATCCCTGAGGATTTAACTCATATATCACACCTCGACTCGGTTTTCTCGACAGTTACTTTCATCCCTTTGGAAACAAAAGACGAATGTCTGATATCCCACATCTTTACAGTTAAGATAGTTGACTCACTCATCTATATCAACAATAACAGACAACAGTTACTGGTATTTGGAATGGATGGTAAATTCAAATATCAAATCGGAGCCAAAGGGGAAGGCCCCCAGGAATTCCTGGAAATAAATGATTTCATAATAAACAAAAATAACATAGAACTTCTGGATTTCAAAAAAATACAAACTTACTCTCTCACCGGAAAACACCTGGATAGTAAACATTTTGACCTGCTAAATAATACAACCTATTGTAACGCAGAACATTTTTGTCATTCTCCATTAGGTGGATATTATTTCTGGGGTGGAACATCCGGCCCCAATAATTATAATACCGGACAAACCAGATACATGATGTATCATGTGGACGACAAGCTCAACATCATCAAAGGTTATTTCCCTATAGAACACGGAACAGGGACAGTCCACAATAGATTCATTAGCTACAAAGACACCATTATCATCGATCCTTATTTAAAAGAATACAACATTTATCAAATAGACAATAAAGGAGAAATTATCCCTCGCTACTTTTTTAATTTCGGAAAAAATGCATACACCGAAAAACTATTGGTCAACAGGCATAAAGACAGACCTGAAACATATACCGATTTCAGCCAATACGTACTAAACTGTGAAGATTTCCACGAAACGGAAAAATGGTTACATCTATCATTTTCTTGTAATAACAAATCATATAGCGCTCTCTTTAACAAAAATGCGCAAAAATGTTATTTGCTAAGCGCAGCAAATCCTCTTTTGAAAAAAGACGAACTACGCTTCTGGGGAGCTTATGAAGTTTATCAGGATCAACTTGTTTTTCCTATAGATGCAAGTTGGATGCAAATAGAACTTGATCGTATATCACTGGAATACATAAACAAATTAAACATAGGACATTTCAAAAACATGGATGAATTTAATAATCCTATTTTGGTGTTTTATAAGCTAAAAGAATAAATCCATCAGTAAAAAGATCAGTGAAGACGATAATCCGATCATATGTTTATTAAAACTCAAATAAAGACAATAATTATATATCAAAAAGATACATTATTCATAATCTGGATTCATATGAGAAATATACTAAAATATCCATTGCTATTCTGCTTATTACTCCTGCTTTCCTCCTGTTCAGGAAGTCAAAACAGTAAGGACAAGAAGATATACTCCCTGCAACCAGGCAAAGGGCGCATCGTGATCCCGATAGATGATAATACGAATTGCTATAGTATGTCGATGTTTTCTTACATGAGCCCGGAAGGTATCCCTTATTTAAGTTACGAAAATGAACAAACGAACGAACTGAACTTCTACAGGCTCGACTCCTGTAAATTATCCCATAAAATTAAAATTGCTCAGGAAGGTCCTGAAGCAATCGGACGTTTCATCGGGCATACGGTAATAGATCTCGATAATATTCTGATATTCGATCAATTCAAAATATCCAGAATAAACAGAAATGGGAAAATCCTGGATAAATACAACCTGATCACTGACACTCAAATAGCCCTTTGCCACCCACCAACATCAAAGGTCTATGCTCCGATGATTGTGCAGGATTCCTGCATTTATCTATACCAGGCTCTTATGTATTCTGATAAACCATACGATGGAGATGCCCTGGAAAGATACCCTCTTTGTATAAAAGTCAACATGCAAACAAAACAGACGGAAAAATTACCTTTGACTTATCCCAGATTATGGGAAACTGAAAACGAAAACGGTATTTTCACCTGTAGCAGAGATTACGACGGGACAAATTTCGTCTATTCCTTTTTCATCAGCAACTCCATTTATGTCACCCACGACAACCAAACATTCAAAAAATATCCTTGCAAAAGCCAATATATAAACGGTCTACCTAAAAACAACTATCCGTTAGATATCCAGGCCACCCAAAAAGAATCTATAGAAAATGCTTCATACGGAAACATCATTTACGATAAATACCGGAAAGTCTACTATCGCTTCTTTCAACCGGCATGCGAACTCAACAAACAGGATAATATTGCAGATCTGATGAAAACCGGAAAAAAATTCTCCATTATGATCCTGGATAAAGATTTCCAAGTAATCGGAGAAACATTATTCCCGGAAAACACCTACATCCCGGTCATGTTCTTCGTGCTTGAAGACGGATTATATATTTCAGACAACAATTTCCAAAATCCGGAGTTTAATGAAAATGTATTAAGTTTCAGAAGAATGGAACTAACTGAGCAATATGAGAACTAACAATCAATAAGATAGCCATGAACTACACAGACAAAATTTATATCTTCTTACTAATCATTATATCCTATGGTTGCACGCAAGGCTCTGATACTGAAAAATACCAGAAAAGCCGGGATAACATAGTAAATGTCCATGACAAAATAAAAGAGATTGAGATCGAAACTGTTCTCATCGGACGAAATTCGCAATCTTATTTAATTGATCAATATCTGATCATATGCGATTATACATCGCCTGACCAGCAAATACATCTGTTTAATAAAAATAATTTCCGTTATCTTGCCAGTACAGCTTATAAAGGACAAGGGCCAGGTGAAATATCCAATATCGGGCATGTTGGCATCGATGAATCACGTCGCAAATTTTATGTGACAGATCATGGTAAACAAAAAATATTCAGTTACGATCTGGATAGTGTTCTAAAAAATCCGGACTACATACCAAGTGTTAAAATGGAGATGGAAATAGCTTTGTTCCCAGACAAATACAAATACATAAACGATACATTATGTATAGGTCGGGTAATACAGCCAATAGGAACAAACGACTTTAAACCTTATGTGGCAAAATGGAATATGATCACCGGGGATATAAAATTAATGCCCTATGAACATCTAGATATAAAAACGAAACGTTCAAATGTTACTGTATCTGCAAAACATAATAGATACGTGGAATACTATTCCTACCATGACCTGATGACCATCTGTGATCTCGATGGAAATCTAAAATGTAATATCTACGGTCCACAGTGGACCAGTGACAAGTCACAAATCAGCGGTTATTGGGATGCAGAATTCTGTGGAGATAAAATCGTTGCTGCTTATTCCGGAGGCGACCATCGGACGGATGCTTATTTTCCCACAAAACTTTTGATCTTCGACCTGAAAGGTAATTATCTAAAAACACTGGAAACCGGTTACAAATTATTCCGTTTCTGCTATGACTCTGAAAACAACCGGCTCATCCTGTGTATGGATGATGATATACAATTCGGTTATCTGGATTTGACCGATTGACAGCAATAATGCTATATGAAAACCATTCTGATACGTTAAAAAATATTAGTCGCCAGGGTATTTTCATTTACCCGGTATATTAATCCTATTTAGCCGGTAGGGTAGTGACATTTTGACATTGACGTAAGAATTATAATATACAGAGTTTTTTATAGTGCATATGAGCTGCAGAAGCTCAACATCCGTTCAATCCAATGTATTCGCACTACAAAAAGTGCGAATTCTCCATACAATTGCACTTTCCATAGTGCAATTCATTATATTTGCAGAAATAAACTAAAGATTCATGGATAAGTTACAAATGAGTTTCGATGCAATGTTACGTTCCATACCTACCACATTCCATCGATATATGTTCGACCGTATTAATTGGAACAATCGTCTGTTAGGATTGGTTGGGCCACGTGGCGTAGGAAAAACAACATTGATGTTGCAATATGCCAAGGAGAAGCTGAATAGGAATACAACATTATTCGTCAATGCCGATGACTTATATTTTTCAGCCCACCACTTGGTAGAGTTAGCAGATGAATTTGTGAAGCGAGGAGGAACTCACCTTATTATTGACGAGATTCATAAATACAAAGATTGGGCCCGTGAGTTAAAACTGATGTATGACTATCATGCTGATCTGAAAATATTTTTTACAGGTTCTTCCATTCTCGACATTAACAAGGGCTCAGCAGACCTGAGCCGACGGGCTATTGTCTATTCCATGCAAGGACTTTCGTTTCGTGAATACCTGAATATGTTTCATCATATAGAGATACCAGTCTATCCATTGGTTGATATCATGCAACACCGCATAGAGCTTCCTGATAAATTCCGTCCTTATGCCTATTTCCAATCCTATCTGGAAGAAGGTTATTATCCATTCTCCCAGGAAGATCAGTTCTATATACGTTTGCAACAAATAATAAATAAAACATTGGAAGTCGATATTCCGCAATATTCTGAAATGAGCGTGTCTACAGCACGAAAATTAAAGCAACTGCTCACAATCATAGCCCGAAGCGTACCATTCAAACCCAATATGAGTAGTATTGCAGCCATGTTAGGAGTAAGTCGCAACAATTTATCCGATTATTTTCTTTATCTCGAAGAAGCCGGACTAATCTCACAATTACGTGATGACACCGGTGGTATCAGAGGACTTGGCAAAGTGGATAAAGTCTATTTAGACAACCCTACCTTAATGTATTGTTTAGGACAAGAAACATCAGAAACAGGGAACATCAGAGAGACATTCTTCCTGAATCAAATGCGTGTAGAACAAGATGTTATTACCTCGGCTGTTTCTGACTTTCAAATAGCAAGTTACACTTTTGAAATAGGAGGAAAGAATAAAAAACAAAAGCAGCTGCAAGGCATAGAAAATGGTTTTATAATAAAAGACAATATAGAACAAGGCTACATGAATGTAATCCCATTGTGGCAGTTCGGATTTAATTATTAATATTAAAACAGCCTATCAATCCTATTGAACATATAATTCGAATCCAATGAGAGAAACACTTCTATTTTGTATTTTATTCAGCCTTGTGATTTCATGCACAAATAAAGACAATGGATTATTCCATTCCCGACGGGTGGAAATGAACTTTTTTACTCATTCATTTTTGCGTTTGATATATATCAAACGAATAGAACACATATATGCTCTTTTCATTTGACAATTGAGTTCCTTTCGTTTGATAACTATCGAATGAATAGGTGTTTGGAATGTTTTAGGCAAGACTATTGGAACTTTTCTGTGGATGATCCTACGGCAAACAAAATGCAATTGAATCGTACACAAGAAACAGACATACCCTGTTTGGGAGGTAAGTTCTACACGCTGATTGCCTACTCCAAAGCCTTGAAGAGAGCTATTCAGATGTACCTATATTGTACTCTATCTGCTCAATAGTCAGTTTCGTATCATTTTTCCATTTAAGTTGATACCCACTCCCCCGTATGGCATCGATACTTAAATCCGGAATATCCTTCAAGTCTTTCCGCAAACGGATTACCAACTGTTCTAAATGCTTTTTATCAACATTATTCTTTTCAGTCCAAAGAGTCTGATAAAGATATTCATAAGATTGAAAATAATCTCTTCCTTTCGACAACTGATTGAACAAGCCAAACACTTTTGGAGCAAGAAGTATAGTCATTCCAGAATAAATCAAGACATGTTTCTTTTCATCCAAATAAATAACATTGGCTGCAGGTTTGGAAAGAGGTTCCTCCCACTCCTTCACAGGCTCTGTTACTAGCTCAACCTCCTGCCAAACCGATTCATCCGGCAAAACCTGAGTAATATCCAAGTACCGTTCATTCCGGGTATCCTGTAGCACTATTGGTTGAATCAAAGAGTTTGGTCGTTTGCTGTTTCTCTTCTTCATCACTAATATTATCGATGCTAAACAAGCAATTATAAAGAGTATGACATAATAACTCTTACCCCACAGCAGGTTTTCTAACCAGTCCCCCCTTACATATCCTTCCAAAACGATAACATTTTGAATATCCACTTTATATGTCAATTTCAAATAATTAGGTAGAAGGCTCACATCATTTATACCGTAAAACGTCTTTTTATCAGAATCATTATTATAAAGAGATACCGCTGTTTTAAACTCATATCCATTTTCTTTCAACTTTATTCGGAAAAGACTATCCAACTTTTCGATTTTTACAGGATTCTTAAATGACAAGTAATATTGGTCAGCAAGAAAATCACCTTCATCAGCAGTTAAAGATTCAGTACTATCCTTTTTTAAAAGTAAAGTCTGCCCCTCTGTTGCTATTTCGATGTTTGGTGAAGTAGCAGGAGAAAATATATGCTTCTTCTTTACTTTGATTTCTCTCATCCTATTTGTACAGTCTTCCCATAATGTCTGCTTCCAAATTTCTGTCACTTTACTACGTAAACTAAAAGAATACCAATAACCTCCACCTATAGTTATAAGTAAAGCTAGTACCCCCCCAATTAACCAATTCGACAAATTACTCTTCATTTCTATATCCTATTTTAAACACAAAAATAGAAAAGAACTATTCAAAAAGAGGTAAAATGAATAAAAAAACACCTATATAAGCATAATCTAGGTAAAATCTAGGAGCTTCTCTAAAAAAGCCTCTTTATTTTTGTTGTAACAAATTATGTAAACAGATATGAAGAACAAATTAAAATTAGTCGGATTTATGGTTTGCCTGATCGCAGGCTTTTATTTCTGGTCTAATCAAAAAAATGAATTGCCAGCTCTAGTATTAGATAATATAGAAGCGTTGGCTTATGGTGAACATGGAGACAGAGTTAATTGCTACGGTGATGGTTCTGTAGACTGTGACGGAGATTGGGTAGAAATGAGAATTACAGGCTTAAGTCTTGAATAAACAATGAAACATCTCCTTTATTATATATTAATAGGTATTAGCTGCCTGAGTGCCTGTACGAGTTCTCCGGATTCGCACTTTTCGAGATACTCGGACTTTACCAAAACCAAGGCACTCAGCGCACAGGTAATCAACCTGGATACTATCCTGTTCCGTTACCCATTCCGGGTAACGGTCAGGGATAGTGTTGCCGTTGTAATGGATCTGCACAATATAGATCACTATTTACACGCGTTTACCTATCCGGGGTGGAAACACATTGCTTCTTTTGGCAGACGTGGAGAAGCACCGAAGGAGATGTTATCAGCAGCAAACATTCAATTCAACTCCCTAGATTCCCTATGGGCACTCGATCCCAACAAGATGCAAATTACACGTTGGAAAATATCTCCTTCTACCAGTTCTGCAGAATTGGTAGAGGAGATTAAATTAGACAAGAAATTAGTCCGTTCATTGGATTTTCATACGATGGAATCAGGTTTTTTGATTCCTGACTATCTAGGAGAACATCGTTTTTGGGAGGTTGACGGTAGCGGTAAACCTATAAAAAGCAATGGTACAATCCCGAGCGAAACAGCCAATGAAGAAACATCTCGTCCTGCATTAGCACAGGCCTGGAGAAGTTTTATGGATTACAATCCGGAGAATGGTGTATTGGCTATGGCTACCCAATTAGGAGAATCACTTGAAATCTATAATCTTAAAGACAGTACACACAAGGTATTGTATGGTCCGGCCGGAGAACCCGAGTTTAAAACAGGTAAAGACGGATCTGGCGTTCCGAATGGCATTATGGGATTTAGTGATATCAAAGTAACCAATAAATATATATATACAGTATTTCAAGGCATTAAGTTTAAAGATAAGTTAGCAGCTTATCAGCGTGGAGAACAACCGGAAGACGGAGGTAGGTTTATCTATGTGTTCGATCTTCAAGGAAACCCTGTACAGAAATATACTCTCGATCGAGCTATATATGGTATTGATATAAACGAAGAAACAAATACGATTGTTGCAACCGAAGTAAAAAGTGATGATCCAATCATAGAGTTCAAAATTTAGAGAATAGTAATGAAAGCTTTAAATCTAATCATACTAGTATTATTACCTATCTTCTTTTCCTGCAAAAACGAACAGAAAGAGAAAGAAAAGCATATTGAGCAATTGGTAAATGAATGGCAGGTAAAAGAGAGCAAATTGCCTGACAACCTTATTTTCACCCGTTATCTGACAGACACCACGGATTTCCGGATTCCGCAGTCCGAATATAAAGTATTAGTATATGTCGATTCAACAGGTTGTACCAGTTGTAAGCTACAACTACATAAATGGAAAGAACAGATCGAATATACCGATTCTGTAGTACTAGAAAAAGTACCTTTCCTTTTCTTCTTCCATTCGAAAGATTATAAAGAAATACGTTATCTGTTAAAACGTGATGGCTTTGACCGTCCTGTCTGCATTGACATGGACAACAGATTAAACAAGTTGAACAAGTTTCCGGCAGATATGACTTTCCAGACATTCTTACTGGATAAAAAGAATAGAGTAGCAATATTAGGAAATCCGGTACATAACATGGCTGTGATAGACCTATACCTGAAACAAATTACGGACAAAGACAATCCCAACAAAAACATACCCAAAACGACCACAGAAATCAATCAGACAGATATTGACTTCGGCACATTCGACAAATCGGAAACGAAAGAAACAACCATAAAGGTTAAAAATACAGGGGATAGTCCCCGCGTGACCGTGGACGTAAGTACCACTTGTGGCCGCACGGCAGCTACCTATAACAAACGATTCGCGAAATCCAGAGAAACCCTTCGGGTGGGAATCAAGATGACACCGAAGGATACTGGCTTCTTCGATGAAGTCGTAACAATTAAGTACAATAGTATTAACAACCAACCCGTCAAGGTCTGAATAAAGGGGAATGTTCGGTGATCGAACGAAAGGGAGTTTGCTGCATCCCGACAAGAATGTACAAGCAAACTCCCGAAGACCCCAAAAAGGAGGTGTATCGTGGTAATATAATCGACAAAACAGAATGAATTATTTCATTCGACTATCTGATCCAAATAGAGTAGGCAAAGATAGAAAATAAATAGAATTTTAATTTAATAAGATACTAAGATCATGAAGAAAAAGATCTTTGGAGCAGTTCTTATCACTGCTATGGCTCTTGCAGCCAGCTGGAATTTCAACCAGAGCAAAAATGAAGTCACACTTTCAGATTTAACTCTAGCCAATTTAGAGGCTTTAGCTGATAATGAAGGTGTTGTAATTACTTGTTCGAAAAGTTGTACAGACGGTATTGGAAAATGTTGGTATAGATTTGGAGGTACTTGTCAACGCTCTGTATCAACAGACATATATTGCACTTGCTAAAGTTTAATAACTAAAATTGTGTCAAAAATATCATTCCAAGTTAAATTATATATGGTAAAATAATTTTTGAAGGTTACATATTTTTGGCACAATTATTAAAATGGATAGTAAAATGACAAAAACAACAACATATATTGTAATTGGGGTGATTTGCTTATTATTTTTTTCATGCAATAAGAAAGACAACACTTATCAAGGTAAGGTTTTATCTGTCGAATTGAAAGAAAATGAATTAGATCCATCACATTTATTTAGTAAAGTAGAAATTATACCACTAGAGACAACAGATGAAAGTCTTATAACTTCAATACATCAAATTATTGAATACAATAATAGGTTTTATATATTAGACGATCGTATTTCCGTTTTATTTTGTTTCGATAAAAGTGGTAAATTTTTATACAAAATAGACAAAACAGGGGATGGACCAGAGGAATATAATTTAATCAGTGAAACTATAATAAACCAAAATAAGATCTATATGTTAAGCCCTATGGGGTTTATACATGTTTATGACATTGAAGGTAATTTTGTAGATAAATATCAACTTCCTAGTGGTGGAGGGCATGATATGATCAAATTAGAGAATGATATTATAGCATACTGGACACTCCTTGGAAATCCTTTAGAATATAAAGTCACATTTTATAATCTAATAAACAAACAAGTTGTAGGTGGATTTTGGAAAGATAATGATGATACTTTTATGAGTAATATGTGCATTGAAGTTTTTTATAATTACGATAATAATTATTATTTTTCAACACAATTTTCAAACGAAGTATATCGCTTCAACACAGATACAATAGAATTAGAATATAAATGGGATTTCGGCCATAACAATTTAAATTTAAAGCCGTATATAAAAGACGTAAAAAAAGATCTAAATAATTTCTCAAAACTAACAGATACTATGGAAATACCATATTATTTCTTTCGAAATTTTCAAAATAAAAATTATTATTACACCATACTAAAAAGCTGGCCAATAGACAAATGGAGAAATATTTTTTATCGCAAAAAAGATGGCAAAAGTTATGTTTTTGACACACTTAAAGGAGGTGTAAAAGTAAAAGATGTAAGCATTTTAACAGATACTTATATGATAAGTGTAATTTCACCAGAAGAAATCCAATCCTGCAAAGAAATTATTTCCAATGAGGATTTGAAAAAATACAACAAACTAAAAGATGACAGCAATCTATGCCTATTCAAACTTTACTTTAAATAATATAATTATGAAAATATTATATATAGGGATTTTATTTTTATTTTTCTCATGTAATGTGTCTAATAATAAAAAAGAAATCACAAATTTAATAAACGAGTGGAATGAAAAAGAAATTATTTTCCCCACAAATTATATAGATTTTATATCATCGAATAAAGAATTATCAGTCGATTCTTCACTCTCTAATTATAAAATATTAATTTATATAGACTCAATAGGATGTTCAAGTTGTAAACTTCAATTAAATGAATGGAAAATATTTATGAAACAAGTAGATTCCCTGACAAATAATCATGTAAAATTTTTATTCATATTACATCCAAAAGAAATTAGAGAGATCAAAGTACAAGCTAAAATAAATAAATTCAACTACCCTTTGTATTTTGATAAAAATGATGAACTGAATAAGCTAAATAAATTTCCATCAGACATTGCCTTTCATACATTTTTACTTGACAGGGAGAACAAAGTTATATTATTAGGCAATCCTGTATCAAACCCCAAAATAAAAGAATTGTATATTAATAAAATATTAAACAAAGGAAATATTCAAATAGATAAAACAGAAATCGAAGTTGATAATTTAAATATTGATTTTGGTAAATTCAATTGGAATAAACCTCAAGAAAGAACAATTCACATCAAAAATACAGGTAAGAATAATTTAACAATTTTAGATATTGCTTCATCATGTGGATGTACAGTTCCTGAATATGATCTAAAAACTGTACCTTCTGGTGAAATTATAAATTTAAAAATAACGTTCACGGCAGAACGTCCTGAATATTTTGAGCGAAATGTGATAATACATTGTAACACAAAAGAGTCACCAATTGAAATTAAATTAAAAGGTAATGCTATATAAAACAACTTTTAATTAATACGATCAATTATAACTATTCTTGTAAAAGTTCACTAAAATGATCTAAGGATAATGGATAATGATAAATAAAAAATTAACGGAATAAATATTTATAAATTATTGAGATATGAAAAAAAAAATGTTTCTGACAGTTCTTATTTCTGCTATGACTATTTCAGCCAGCTGGAATTTCAAGCAAAACAACAATGAAATTAAGTTATCTAATTTAGCTTTAGCAAATGTAGAAGCATTAGCTGATAATGAAGGAACTACTACTTCGTGTTCGAATAAATGTAGTGAAGGCGGTGGAAAATGCTGGTATAAATTTTCCGGACATTGCTATTATTCAGCAAATACGAATGTTTCTTGTACCTGTGATAAAGATGGAAATGCATTATAAACTATGCAATGCATTTTATCAAACTCATAAGGTAGGCTAACAAGTTTATTAAGTTTCAAAGAATAACGTATCTAAAAATGATTCTGAATAGAGATACGAATAAAAATTTAGAAAAAGGGCTGTCTTGCATGTTGAAGACAGCCCATGATATTTTCGTATTCAAAAAACATTATTAATCAAATGAAAATACGAGCATGCATACATAACTTGATCAATAAAGCAATCAATATACTCTTTTGGTTATGTATAATTGTTACTTTTTGGTTTGTTCTGCAGGTATTTGTGTTTACCTACTTTAAAATTCCCAGTAATTCTATGGAAACAGAATTGGCGATCGGTGACAATATATTAGTTTGGAAACCTACTATTGGTCCACGTATATTCAACCTGTTTGCTTCCATGCGAAATGAGCAAACAGATATTTACCGCATTCCAGGGATCAAAAAGATTCAACGAAATGATATTCTCGTATTTAACTTTCCACACCCTAACAGTTGGGATAAAATTGAAATGCACATCCTAAAATATTACATCAAACGATGTGTTGGATTACCGGGTGATACTTTATCCATCCAAAACGGATTCTATCATATAGAAGGAATAGAAACTGATTTAGGGTATCCTGAATCACAAAATAAAATCGCTACAACAGAACAGTTTGAAGATGGTATATTTCATTGTTTTCCGTTCGACAGTATTATAGGCTGGAATATCAAAAATTTCGGACCACTCTATATACCGGCAAAAGGCGATTCCATCATATTGAATCGGACAAACTGCCGGTTATATAAGAAGCTGGTCGAATGGGAACAACAAGGAAGCCTCCAATACAAGGACTCGACAGCTTTTCTTAACGGGACCCCAATCAACAAGTATCGTTTTCAGAAAAATTATTATTTTATGGCAGGTGATAATGGATTAAATTCGCAGGATTCACGTTATTGGGGATTACTGCCCGAAGAATATATTGTTGGAAAAGCCTGGATTATTTGGAAATCAATCGATCCGTATACAAACAAATTCAGGTGGGAACGTTTTTTAAAAGTCATTCATTAAATCTAAGGCCATGAAAAGTATATTCATATCAAGAATAAACATATTATTAGCTATCTTCCTAATGGCTTGCAATTCACAGAATGATAAAAAACTGGAGCAAGCTCTTGAGCGTGCTAAAGAAAACCGGCAGGAACTTGAAAAAGTACTCGACCATTATAAAAAGGATTCTACAAAACTAGCTGCAGCTCGTTTCTTAATCGAGAATATGCCCTATCATTTTACACTGGAACAATACTATACTTCTCCCAGAAAAGAAAAGTATCGACCAGACATCACTCTTTTTGACGGGTTCCAATCTGTCAAAAGACATTGTGATTCATTGACTAACAGAGGATACAGAATAGAAACACATTACAAATACGATATATCGAAACTTAACAGTAGTTTCCTAATAGACAATATAGAACTGGCCTTTGCCGTCTGGAAAAAACCTTGGGCAAAAAACGTTTCATTTACAGACTTTTGCAGATATATTCTTCCTTACCGAGCACAATACGAAGAAGTCTCAAATCTAAGGAAAGAGTTTATGGAACGTTTTCTCCCCTTATTGGATTCTGCGGATGTAAAAACTCCCCTGGAAGCTTGTATAGTGCTACGCAATGAAATAGAGAAGATGGTCAGATATGAAGATACGGGACTCAGCTTATACCCAACTATCAGTGAAACATATCGCTCCGGTATTGGGACCTGTGAAGGTTTATGTAATTTCATAGCATATGCTATGCGATCCGCCGGCATCCCCGTTATCATAGATCAGACAACTTGGGTAAAAATGGACCGTGGGCATTGTTGGTGTGCCGTGCTGGATAACGGACACTTTCTTAGCTTTGGAGAAAATTTGGCACCGGGAGTTCATGCCCGATTATTTTCTAAAACACGTACTCTAAGACCTGCCAAAGTATATCGGCTACAGTTTGAGCCGAATTTAACAGAAGATTATGGAAAAAATGACGATGGCTATGCTGTTTCTTTCAAAAATCCATTGATACAAGATGTTACAACTGAATATCTTGATAAGCCGACCACCATAAAGGTTACTATCGATATGGATATAAAAGAAAACAAACGTAGTAATCAGGTTTACTTATGTAATTTCAATTATAATAAATGGACTGATATTGCTCTCGGATACAGAAAAGATTCGATCTGTTATTTTAATGATGTTGTCGGAGATAATATATTCATGGTGGCAGATGTTCCGGACGGAAACTCCCTACGTTTCATTACGGCTCCATTTTATGTCAGTACAGAAGGGGAAATACATAAATTCATCCCTGATATACAAAATAAAAGTTCTTATACAATACACAAACGTCCGGAAGGATACAAGGAACAGCATACATTATCTTACTGGGATACACAACACAAAAAATTTACCCCTATCGAGTATGTATCAGAGACCGACACGACATTATCTTATAACAATATTCCGGGAAACGCATTATTGTGGTTGTATATACCCATACATATGTATAATCAACGTGCATTCTTTCTGGAAAATGATAGTATGAGAGTATATTAATGATATGTGGAAACCAGTAAAACAGTCGATCTATGAAATACAGACAGTATATAAGTTATTCACTGCTCGCTATCAGCGGATTTTTTCTGCTGTGCACCGTTTTTGCCACGGATATCAGCCTGGTAAACGGGGTAGTCACGGGGAAAGTACACTGGTTTCATCTGTCGATGTTATTTCTGGCGACATGCAGCCTGCTGGCTGCCGTGCTGACAAGACCGGCGAAACAGTTTGCTTTTTCAATGGCAGACGGATTAGTGCTTGTTTTGGCAACTATCGTTGCGCTCACTTATAACTGGCAACTGAATCCGGAACCAGAGAAAATGTTGTTCGGAGGACAACTGGTCGTACTGTGGTTTCTGTTGCGATTTATATTTACCGGATGGCCTCAACTTCGATTGTTTTTTCTGACAACGATCGTTGTAACCGGATTGGTCGAAGCTGTTTTGGGGATGCGGCAGTTGCATGGTTTTGAAGGCTCTAACCATTCCCTGTTCAGGCTGACCGGGGATTTTTATAATCCGGGACCTTATTCCGGATACCTCGCACTTGTTTTGCCGGTTTGCCTGTGGATGATCCTACGGCAAACAAAAATGTATCTGTATTATCTGGCATGGGGTACCTTGCTGGCAATCATCGTAGTATTGCCTGCCGGAATGAGCCGGACAGCCTGGATCGCTGCCGCCCTGTCATGTGCATGGGTGTACTGGGAACAACGGATCGGATGGAAAAAAACAAAAACATACATTTATGAATTTAAAACCTTAACTATAGTATCATCTGTTTTGGTACTAATTTCTGTAGCCGGTGCATTGACGGGTATTTTTCTTCTAAAGAAAGATTCTGCCAATGGCCGGCTACTTTTATGGAAAATAACTGAACAAGCTATAATGGAACAACCCTGGACCGGAACCGGACTGGGAGGTTTTCCGGCTGCTTATGCAGAAACACAGGCGCAGTATTTTGCCTCCGGGAAAGCCTCGGAAACAGAGATGATGGTCGCAGGCTGTCCGGAATACGGATTTAATGAATTCTTACAAATTGGTTTGGAACAAGGGTTGGTGGGTTTAATGGTTTTTGTATTGTTGTTAGGCTATTCCTTGTTCCGGGGGGTGAAAAACAGGCAGGCAGGAGCGGCAGGAGGGATATTGGCGTTGATGGTGTTCAGCCTGGCGTCTTATCCGTTGCAGCTACCGGAGTTCTGGGTGGTGTTGGTGGTGTTGATGGGGATTGCTAATACAACTATCTCCATTGACACACCCCCTACCCCCTCTCGAGAGGGGAAGAAGATACTTTCTGTCGCTGTAATCGGGGGGATGGCGGTATGTTGCGGATGGATTTTCTGGCAGCAGAAAGGCTATTACCAGGGGTATAAGAAATGGAATACATTGAAGATGTTATATAATAGCAAAGCTTATGAAGCGGCGGCGGACGGGTATGAAGAATTGGTGCCGCTGATGGGACATAAGCCGGAACTACTGTTTGAAGCAGCGCAATGCTTGAGTAAGACGGAGCGGTTTGCAGAGGCGAACCATTTGTTGGAACGGGCGATGAAACTGAGTGGTGATCCGATGATACATTATATGGTGGCAAAAAATGAACAGGAGCTGGGAAATTATCAGAAAGCAGAAAATTTATTGCTACATGCAATAGAAATACTGCCGGAACGGATCTATCCCTATTATCTGTTGACTAAACTATACTCGGAAACGACTTTCTTTCAGGAAGATAAGTTTATCAAAGCGGCTGACGCCGTACTGACAAAAGAGCCGAAAGTGGAGAGCACAGCTATCCGCGAAATGAGAACGGAAGTTAAAAAGATGCTCAAAAACATACGGGAAAATCGTAATTAATTTATTTATACACGAATTACGATAACATCGTAACAATAAATTTGTATATTTGGAAATTGAAAACTGAATCATAGCTTATATGAATATGAAATACTACAATTTGCTGGCAATACTGATTCTCTCCGGAATGATAGCCTGCTCCGGTGAGAAAAAAGACAACAGCGCAGGAGAAGAAACTGTCGAAACGGTTTTACCGGACGAAACCAACGAGGTAACCGTGATGACATTAAAGGCTAGTGACTTCAACCACGAACTGATCAGTAACGGCAAATTGTCGGCACGCCGCCATGTAGACCTGCGGTTCGAATCGGCTGAACCGATTGCAGAGATCTATGTGAAGAACGGCGACCGGGTGAGTAAAGGGCAAAAGCTCGCCGAATTATCCACTTTCCGGCTGAAAAACAAAATGGCTACGGCTAAAGATGCATTGGAACGTGCCAAACTGGAACTGCAGGACGTACTGATCGGCCAGGGATACTCACTGGCAGACTCGGCAAAGGTTCCCCCTGCAACCATGCAACTTGTCCGGGTAAAGAGTGGTTACGACCAGGCACTGATTCAACATCAGCTCGCCGAATATGAAGAACGGAACGCTGTGCTGACGGCTCCTTTCGACGGCATTGTAGCCAACCTGTTTGCCAAACAATATAATACCGCTTCTACATCCGACGTATTCTGCACGATCATCGATCCGGGCAGTCTGGAGGCGGCGTTTACCGTTCTGGAAAATGAATTGCCTCTGATAAAGAACGGCGACCGGGTCGAAGTCACTCCTTTTGCCCTGAACGATACCAAAGCGGAAGGACGAATCACCGAAATAAATCCATTGGTGGATGAAAACGGTATGGTACAGGTGAAAGCTGCAGTTACGGACAAGGGTAAACTATTCGAAGGCATGAACGTGCGTGTCAGCATCCACCGCTCACTGGGTAAACAACTGGTCGTTCCGAAAGAATCGGTGGTGTTGCGTTCGGGAAAACAGGTGGTGTTCGTGCTGGACAGCACAAAGACAAAAGCATACTGGACTTATGTGCATACCGGCCTGGAAAATGCAGACAGTTATACGATCGCAGACGGCTTGAAAGAGGATGATATCGTTATTACAAGCGGTAATATTAACCTGGCACATGAGGCTCCGGTAACCATCATCGAGAAGTTGACAGTTGACAAGTGACAGTTGACAGTTAGCTTAACACAATAAATAGTCCCGATGAATAAACAAATATAAAACATAGAACACAAGCGACATCCACCGGTGTCTCCACCTGTCAACTGTCACTTGTCAACTGTCAACTATAAAAGTTATGGTTAAATTCTTACTACAACGTCCTATCGCGGTACTGATGGCTTTCACGGCCTGTTTTATCGTGGGGTTGGTGACTTACTTTACCATCCCGGTATCGTTGTTGCCGGATATTGCAATACCGGAGATCACCATACAGGTATCCGGACAGAATACATCGGCCCGCGAACTGGAAAATACGGTTGTCAAACCGATCCGGCAGCAACTGATGCAGGTGTCTGCCTTACGCGATATTCACAGCGAGACACGCGACGGTGCCGGTATCATCCGACTGAGTTTCGATTTCGGGACCAATACCGACCTGGCATTCATCGAAGTGAACGAAAAGATCGATGCTGCTATGAACTACCTGCCACGTGAAGTGGAGCGTCCGCGGGTGATCAAGGCGAGCGCTACCGATATTCCTGTCTTTTGCCTGAACCTGACACTGAAAACGGGTGACAGCGAAGCAGCCTTCCTCGATCTTTGCCAGTTTGCCGAAACGGTAATCAAACGACGCATCGAACAATTGCCGGAGGTGGCGATGGTGGATATTACAGGAATGCTGAAACGGCAGTTACAGATCGTACCGGATATCAAGATGCTGGAAATGGCAGGTATTACATTGAACGACCTGGAATCAGCACTCAATTCGAACAATATCGAGCCGGGTAGCATGACCGTACGGGACGGATATTATGAATACAATATCAAATTCTCTACATTACTCCGCACACCGGAAGATGTGCAGAATATCTATATCCGCAAAAACGACCGTATTTTCCAGTTGAAGGAACTGGCAAAAATAGCCGTAGTACCGGAGATGGAGACAGGCGCCTCCATCTCGAATGGGAAACGGGCGGTCACACTGGCCGTTATCAAGCAGACGGACGAGAATATGGACAATATGAAGGAGGCATTGCAGGAAGTGACGGAATATTTCGCAACGGTTTATCCGGATATCGATTTCAGCATCAGCCGCAACCAGACCGAATTGCTGGATTATACTATTTCCAACCTAAAACAGAACCTGTCGCTCGGTTTCATTTTTATCTGTATCGTGGCGATCCTGTTCCTCGGGGACATCAAGAGCCCGGCAGTAATCGGCCTGAGTATGATAGTCAGCCTTATCATCAGCTTTCTGTTCTTTTATATGTTCAAGATGTCGCTGAACATCATCTCCCTTTCCGGATTGATCCTGGCATTGGGTATGATGATCGACAGTTCGATCATTGTGACGGAAAATATTATGCAATACAGATCGAAAGGGTACACACTGGAAGAGGCTTGTTCCAAAGGGACTTCCGAAGTAATCACGCCGATGCTGAGTTCAACCTTGACGACCATTGCCGTATTTGTTCCGTTGGTATTTATGAGCGGTATTGCCGGAGCTATCTTCTACGACCAGGCGTTTGCCGTGACGGTCGGACTGATGGTTTCCTATTTTACGGGAATCATGTTACTTCCCGTTCTTTACAAATTAGTCTACAGCATTCCGGATATCAAGCACACGGGAATTAACCTGCGGATAAACAATCTGATCAAAGAACATACGCTGGATCGTTTTTATGATGCGGGAGTCGATTTCGTGTTCCGCCACAAAAAATCGAATATCGTGTTTATTCTGGTCACTCTTCCGTTATGTGTTCTGTTGTTCTACGAAGTACCTAAAAGCAGGATGCCAGAGATCGATCAAAACGAACTGATCGCCCATATCGAATGGAATGAAAACATCCATATCGACGAAAACCGGGAACGGGTGGATAAATTATTCGAACAAGTCACCGGGGAAGTACAGGAATATACTTCATACGTCGGACAGCAACAATTCCTGCTGAACCGCGACAGGGAGCTATCCGCATCGGAAGCCGAATTATATTTCAAGACGGAAAATGCTTCTGCCATAGTCCCTTTACAGGGAAAGGTCACCGAATGGCTGAACAAAAACTATCCGGAAGCGGTATTCTCTTTCTCACCTCCGATAACGGTGTTCGAAAAGTTGTTTGTGACAGGTGAGGCCGATATCGTAGCCGAATTTTATGCCCGTAACAAGGCAGAGGCTCCGGAAGCTCAGTCTTTACACAAGCTGGAATCGCAGATGAAAACATCCACCGGTATTGCTCCGGTCGGTGTCGCTTTCGATAACCAGTTGAATATATCCATCGACAGACAGAAGTTACTACTTTATAAAGTAGACTATAACGAGGTATACCGTTTATTGAAAACGGCTTTCAAAGAGAATGAAGTAGCTACCCTCCGCTCCTATCAGCAGTATCTTCCCATCGCTCTTGCCGGTGACGGGAAAACGGTGAATGACGTTCTACAACAAACGCTGGTACAGACGCAGGCAGACAAAAACGGAAAGACTCAGTATATCCCGTTGCAATCGCTGGTACGAGTGACACAAGGGGAAGACCTGAAGACGATCACCGCCGGAAAGAACGGCGAATATATCCCGTTCAGTTTCTACGATGTAAAGAAAGCGGAACCGTTGATGGAGGAAGTGAAAAAGCTGGGCGGACAGAAATGGGAAATCGATTTCTCCGGTAGTTTCTTCTCCAATCAACAGATGTTAAGCGAATTGGTGGTGATCTTACTGATATCTATCTTGTTGATGTATTTTATCCTGGCTGCACAGTTCGAAAGTTTCCTGCAACCATTGATCGTACTGATCGAGATCCCGATCGACGTAGCAGCTTCTTTGCTGGTGCTTTGGATCTGCGGACATACGATGAACCTGATGAGCGCCATCGGTATTGTGGTAACCTGCGGTATCATTATCAATGACTCTATCCTGAAACTGGATGCGATCAATGAGTTACGGAAGGAGGGCGTACCATTGATGGAAGCGATTCATGAAGCCGGCCGTCGCCGTCTGCGTCCTATCATCATGACATCCCTGACAACCATATTCGGTATGGTACCGTTGCTGTTTTCGTTCGATATGGGTAGCGAACTCCAAAAGCCGCTTTCCATCGCCATGATCTCGGCCATGTTCATCGGTACAGCCGTCAGTTTGTTCATCATCCCGTTGGTTTACTGGTTCATTTACCGGAAACATGATGTAAACGAAGTAATTACTGAAAAACAAACAGAAGTTTAACGAATTCTATATAATGCCGTTATGAAGATATGTAAGCTCTTATTATTGTTTCTATTACTCACATCGGGTTACCTGTGTGCCCAGCCACTCACGTTGTCGCTCGAACGGACAATTTCGCTGGCGGCGGATAGTTCGCTGGAGGCATTCAGGACAAAGAATATGTTTTTGGCAGGTTACTGGCAGTACAGGACTTTCAAGGCAGGGAGACTGCCGAGTCTGACACTGAACCTGACACCGGCGCAGTATTACCGGGATATTACGAAACGATATAATTATGATAAAAACACAGAAGAATATCGTACGCAACAATCATTCTACGCCAATGGAAACCTTCAGGTAAAACAGAACTTCGACCTTCTGGGTGGTACTTTTTATCTGGACTCGGAACTGGGATATATGCGAAATTTTGGTGAAAACACTTATAATCAATATACCACTGTCCCTATTCGGATTGGTTACAGCCAAAGTCTACTGGGTTACAATCCTTTCCGGTGGGAACGGAAGATCGAACCCCTCAAATACGAGAAGGCTAAAAAAGAATTGTTATACAATATCGAAAATATCAGTGAACAAGCCACCTCTTACTTTTTTGCATTAGCTATGGCACAAGCAGAATATGATCTGGCAAAAGAGAATGTAGCTTCAACAGATACTCTATATCGGACAGGACAGGAGCGGCATAAGATCGCAGCTATCAACAAAGCCGAATTGCTGACACTGAAACTGGATGCCGTTAACGCGCGTAATACATTACAAAATGCAGATATAGCCTTGAAAAGAGCCATGTTCAGCCTGGCCTCATTCCTCAACTTCGATAAAAATACAGAAATACGGTTACGCCTTCCGGGACGTCCGAAAGACATGCAGATCTCCGTTGACGAAGCATTGACACTCGCCCGGGAGAACAACCCGAAATTTCTCGACATGAAACAGCAGATACTGGAAGCGGAACAGCAGGTGGACAAGACAAAAAAAGAAGCTATGTTCAATGCCTCTATCAATGCCAGCATTGGTTTTAACCAGGTAGCTGATAAAATGAAAGAAGCCTATCGTAATCCATTGCAACAGGATGTTGTATCCGTATCCGTTTCCATCCCCCTCGTAGACTGGGGCGTACGGAAGGGTAAGCACAATATCGCCAAAAACAACCTGAACGTGACACAAATATCCGCCCGCCAGGAGGAACTGAGCGTGGAGGAAGATGTGATCATGACGGTCGGCGATTTCAATATCCAGCAGAACCTGATCAGTAGCGCGGAAGAGGCGCTGGACCTGGCAGTTATGGCTTATGCCGAAACCAAGCAACGGTTTATGATCGGAAAGGCAGATATCAGCAGCCTGACTTTATCATTGAACCGCCAGCAGGAGGCACAGCGTAATTACATCTCCGCTTTGCAAAATTACTGGCTAAGCTATTTCAAAATACGTAAACTGACATTACATGATTTCGAAACAGGCATATCGCTTGCCCGGGAATTCGATTTCACGCACGGACTATAAGTAACAGACTCAATGAGTGCATCTCCTAAAATATCATCCTTTACGATCATCGTCACCTTTCTTTGTGTGGCGTTGACAGGACTGGCTTTCATTCCTCTCCTGCCGATCAAGTTGTCTCCCTCACGCACATTGCCCAGGCTGACTATCAGCTACAGCATGCCCGGTAACTCGGCTCGTGTGATCGAGATGGAAGTGACGTCGCGGCTGGAAGCGATGCTGGCACGTATCAAAGGGATCAAGGAGATCAACTCAACCTCCGGTAACGGTTTCGGGTATGTGACACTGGAACTGGATAAGCATACGAACATCGACGCCGCCCGCTTCGAGGCATCGACGATCGTCCGCCAGACATGGCCGAGCCTGCCCGACGGATTAAGTTATCCGATACTGGAAATGAGCCGACCGGATGACAAGGAATCAGGTCCTTTCATGACTTATACACTGAACGCGGCAGCCACACCTATCTTTATCCAGCGGTTCGCCGAAGATCAGATCAAGCCGCATCTGGCTGGTATCTCCGGCATCTACCGAATCGACGTGCGGGGGGCTACGCCTATGGAATGGCGTCTGGAATACGACAGCCGGCAACTCGTTTCGCTCGGCATCACGACCACGGATATACAGACAGCCATCGGCCAGTACTATAATAAAGAGTTCCTGGGGACAGGAAATATGAATACGAATGAACAGGAGGAATGGATACGCCTTGCCCTGATACCGGATAATGTGCAGAACGGTTTCGACGCTTCCCACATCACCGTGACCAGTAAAGAGGGAAAACTGATCCGCCTGGACCAACTGCTGAAAGTGACCCGGCAGGAAGAAGCCCCCCAAAGTTATTACCGTATCAACGGGCTGAACTCGATCTATCTTTCTATCCGGGCAGAAGAAACGGCTAACCAGCTGGAACTTGCCAAACAGGTAAAAAAGGAAATGGAACATATCCGCCAGTTATTACCGCAGGGATATGAGATACATACCAGCTACGATGCGACCGAATTCATCCAGAATGAATTGAATAAGATCTATATACGTACCGGACTTACTATCCTGATCCTGTTACTGTTCGTTCTGCTGATCACCCGGAATGTACGTTACCTGTTCCTGATCGTTGTCAGCCTGAGCGTGAATCTTTGTATTGCCGTTATTTTCTTTTATCTGGCAGGACTTGAAATGCAGCTTTACTCATTGGCCGGTGTCACGATCTCGTTAAGTCTGGTGATAGACAATACGATCGTAATGACCGACCATATACGTAACCGCCACAACCGGAAGGCTTTCCTTTCCATCCTGACGGCTACATTGACGACTATCGGTGCCCTTGTCATCATTTTCTTCCTCGATGAAAAGATACGGTTGAACCTGCAGGATTTTGCAGCCGTGGTGATCATCAACCTGGCGGTATCACTGGCTATCGCCCTGTTCTTTGTTCCTGCCCTGATCGAGAAGCTGGGATTAGGACAAAAGAAAAATGCAAAACGAAAAGCAGCTTTATCGGCTGAACCCAAAACAGTCCGTTTTGCCCGGATCAGAAAATGGGGAAACAGAGCGCTCAGACGATTCCCGGTCTATTTCAACCGGTATTACCGGGCACAGATCAGTTTCCTCTGCCGGTGGAAAAAGACGGCATGTGTTGTATTGGTTCTGGTTTTCGGATTACCTGTATTTCTCTTACCTGAGAAAATCGAGATGGACGATAAAGAAAAGACATATACGGCAACAGACTCATTACTCATAGAGAAATATAACAAAATCGTTTCCGGTGAAACTTATAAAGAGAAAGTGAAACCGGTCATCGACAAAGCGCTGGGAGGAACATTGCGTCTGTTCGTACAGAAAGTGTACGACGGCAGTTATTTTACCCGCAATGACGAAACAGTACTTTCCGTCACTGCATCAATGCCGAACGGTACCACGCTGGAACAGATGAACCAGTTGATGGGACGCATGGAAGCCTACCTGAGTACATTCAAAGATATTCGCCAGTTCCAGACGAATATATACAGTGCACGACAAGCCGGAATACGTATCTATTTCACCAAAGCGGCGGAACGGAGCGGTTTCCCGTATACGCTTAAAAGCAAGATCATCAGCAAGGCTTTGGAACTGGGAGGCGGTAGCTGGGGGGTATATGGTCTTCAGGATCAGGGATTCAATAATGACGTACGGGAGAGTGCCGGCTCCTTCCGTATCGAGATGTACGGATATAACTATGATGAATTGTACGAATGGGCAGAACAGTTGAAAGGACAGCTTCTCACCTTCCGGCGCATTAAAGAAGTACTTATCAATTCAGAATTTTCGTGGTGGAAAGACGATTACCAGGAGTTCTATTTCAATCTGAACAAGGCACGGATGGCACAGGAGAATATTCTGCCAATCGAACTGTTCGCCTCTATTAATCCGGTGTTCGGTAAAGATATTTACAGCGGCACGATCGTTGTCGATAATGAAACGGAGAAATTGAAACTCAGTTCACGCCAGGCCACAGACTATGACGTCTGGAGCATGCAGTATGTTCCCCAAAGCATCAAGGGTAAACCTTATAAACTGTCAGAGCTGGCTACCGTCGAGAAAGGACAGATGCCGCAGAAAGTAGCCAAAGTGAACCAACAATATCGCCTGTGCCTTCAGTATGAGTACATCGGTGCTTCCAACCAGGGAAACAAAATACGGGACCGTGTACTGAAAGAGTTCAATGCTTCACTTCCGATGGGCTATACCGCCAAAGCGGATAGTTATTATTGGAGCTGGAATACAAAAGATAATAAACAATACCTGCTGTTGTTGTTGATCATTATCATCATTTTCTTTACTACCAGTATCCTGTTCAACTCACTGAAACAGCCGTTGGCGGTTATCTTCGTAATCCCGATATCTTATATCGGCGTGTTCCTGACGTTCTACTGGTTCAAACTGAATTTCGACCAGGGAGGATTTGCCTCGTTCGTCTTGTTATGCGGTATTACGGTAAACGCCAGTATCTACATACTGAACGAATTCAACCAGTTACGCGAAGCCAAACCGAGAATGCCTCTCTGGCGATTATACCTGAAAGCATGGAATGCCAAAATAACACCGATCTTCCTTACTGTAATCTCTACTATACTGGGATTCATCCCGTTCATGCTAGGTCCGGATAAAGAAGCGTTCTGGTTCCCACTGGCTGCCGGTACGATCGGAGGACTGACCATGTCTATCCTGGGTATCTTTATATACCTGCCTATTTTCACGTTAAAGAAATGATCATCTTGTAAAGAATTAACCACTAATAACTGTTTTTCTTTCCTAATTTTGTGATAATCTTGGACGATTTGTTAATTATCCAAACCCTTCTTATGTCTTAAATGTTTTATGCAGGAGCTGATGAGTAATAAAAAAGAGGACGTCAGAGCTTGATGCATTTTAATTAACATCTTCTAAAATTTTACAGAAGTGGAGTCCGATATCACCCTAAAATAAATTAAAGATGAAAGTTTTATTTAAGTATCTACGACTATTATCCCTCTCTACGAGCGGAGCGTTACTTTTGTGCATCGTGTTTGCGGCCAATCCTGAAATCGCTGAAGGAACCATCACCGGAAAAATATTCTGGTTTCATTTCTCTATTTTATTACTAGCATTCAGTGTTTTATTTATGGAAGCCACAGTGAAAAAAAGTAACTTTACTTTTTCATTACCCGATGGGCTTTTATTACTGTTTATTGTACTTATCCTGTTCACGTATGACCGTGAACTTGACCCTCAACCCGAAAGACTCCTTTTTGCCGGTCAAATAGGCACTCTATGGTTTATGTTACGGGCCGTTCTGCAAACTCATTCCGAACTAAGGCTTTTTTTTATGTCTATACTTATATGTACAGGCATATTTGAAGCGATCTGGGGAATGGGACATTTATACGGCTCTCCTTCTACGGCTCATCCGCTTCTCAGGGCGGACGGACTTCTTTTCAACCCGACTCCTTTCTCCGGATATCTGGCGATCATTTTACCTGTTTGCCTGAACCTGGCTCTACGATTCCGCAATTGTGACAAGATGGCCTGGTGGGAGGCCAGAACCATGGTTTTCTATCTGGCGGTCTTTGCCATAGCGATTATTATGATAGCCCTTCCGGGGGGAATGAGCCGACCGGCATGGCTGGCAGCCGGAGCTTCCTGCTGCTGGGTTTTCTTCCTTAGAAAATCGGGATGGGAATTATTGAAAAAGAGAGTGATCAGGCATAACAAGAGCGTGATCTTCAGCTGTGTCATCCTGTTTCTGATCATTTCATTACTCCCTACTCTGGGTGGGATCTTTCATCCCGACCAATCCGCCAACCGGATGCTGATGTGGAACGTAACCACCAAGGCGATCCTGAACCAACCCGTTACAGGGACTGGCATGGGAGGCTTCCCGGCATTATTTGCCCAGACACAAGCTGATTATTTTGCATCGGGAAAAGCATCGGATACAGAACTCGCAGCAGCCGGCTGTCCCAAATTCGCCTATAACGACTATCTACAGATGGGGCTTGAATTCGGAGTCGCCGGGTTGCTTCTTTTTGCCCTGTGGATAGGGTTCTGCCTTTATTACGGATTAAAGAACAAACAAGTCGGGGCTACCGGTGCGATCCTTGCTTTATCGCTCTTCTCCATGTATTCTTATCCGTTACAATTACCGTCGTTCTGGATATTACTCATCTTTTTCTCGGCGATGTGCGTCACACGACCGGAGAGCATACAAAAGTCTTCACCGAAAAACTGTCCGCATATCGGAGCTTTTGCCGCATTAGTCGCCTGTATCCTGTTCTTCGGACAGCGAAGTTACTATGAGCCATACAAAGAGTGGAAAACTTTACGGACACTGGGACAAAAAGACGAGCAAAAAGTAGCCGCACAAGGATATATGTGTCTCTATCCACATCTTTCGCATAAGATAGAATTCCTGCAGGAAGGGGCCAGGTGTTTTCTGCAGTGCAGACAATATTCGGATGCCATCGTTTGGAGCCGCCGGGCAATCCGGTTGAGTGCCAATCCTGAATTCTATTATATCCTGGCAGAAAGCCACCAGCAACTCGGCCTGTACAAACAGGCGGAGAAGTATCTGTTGCAATGCCTGCATATCCTCCCGGAACAAATCGAGACTTATTACAGATTGACTAAGTTGTATGCAGAAACCAATTACTATCATCCGGAGAAATTACGGCTGGCGGCCCACTCCGTATTGACGAAAAAACCGGTAGTGAACAGTAAAACAACCATACAAATGAAAGAGGAAGTCTATCAGCTTCTTCGGGAGCAGTCATTTTAAAGCCACGATTCCCTTCATTTTTATTGCACATTAAAATTATAACCCCTATCTTTGCCGAAATTTTGTGAGGAAGAGTTTCATGACAAATAAGGTACAAAAGTGTAATCCGATGTTTATCTCCGGTTCAACGCCGGACATTGAAGCTCATTTCTTTAATTTACGGGATTATAATTTGTTTATATAGGATGCGTTGGTTATTTTTACTAACGCATTTTTTTTGTGTCCCGAAACGGCGATTATTAAAGGTATAATATTCTATAAAATCAAATTAATAAACAAAACAACCCAATTACTATGTCGAAGATTGGAATCAAAAAGGTGATTGTTCTGGGCTCGGGTGCCCTGAAGATCGGACAGGCCGGCGAGTTTGACTACTCCGGTTCACAAGCATTAAAGGCACTGAAAGAAGAAGGTATCAGTACCGTATTGCTGAATCCGAACATTGCAACTATTCAAACATCAGAAGGGGTAGCAGACAAGGTTTATTTCCTGCCTATCACACCGTATTTTGTTGAAGAAGTGATCAAAAAAGAACAACCGGACGGAATCCTGCTGGCTTTTGGTGGCCAGACTGCCCTGAACTGCGGAACTCAGTTATACACCAGCGGCACACTTGCCAAATATGGCGTAAAGGTACTGGGTACTTCTGTTGAAGCGATCATGTACACAGAAGACCGCGACCTGTTTGTAAAGAAATTAAATGAAATCGACGTAAAAACTCCGGTAAGCCAGGCTGTGGAAACGATGGACGATGCAGTAAAAGCGGCCTACAAGATCGGTTTCCCGGTAATGATCCGTTCCGCTTATGCACTGGGCGGTATGGGTAGCGGTATCTGCAAAGACGAAGCAGAACTGCGTACTCTGGCAGAAAGCGCTTTCGCTTACTCTACACAGATCCTGGTGGAAGAATCGCTGAAAGGCTGGAAAGAAATTGAATTCGAGGTAATCCGCGATAAAAACGACCATTGCTTCACCGTTGTAAGCATGGAAAATGTAGACCCGCTGGGCGTACATACCGGTGAAAGTATCGTGGTTGCTCCTACCTGTTCATTGACAGACAAAGAACTGGACCTGCTGAAAGAATTGTCGACCAAGACAATCCGCCACCTGGGTATCGTAGGCGAATGTAACATCCAATATGCATTCAATTCTGATACTTGCGATTACCGCGTGATCGAAGTAAATGCCCGTCTGAGCCGTTCTTCCGCACTGGCATCCAAAGCTAGCGGTTATCCTCTGGCTTTTGTGGCAGCCAAACTGGCACTGGGTTACAGCCTGGATGAAATCGGTGAAATGGGAACTCCGAACTCAGCCTATAAAGCTCCGGAAGTTGACTATATGATCGTGAAGATCCCGCGTTGGGACTTGACTAAATTTGTCGGTGTAAGCCGCCTGATCGGTTCAAGCATGAAATCTGTCGGCGAGATCATGTCGATCGGTAAGAGCTTCGAAGAGATCATGCAGAAAGGTCTGCGTATGATCGGACAGGGTATGCACGGTTTCGTTGGAAACAACGACGTGGAATTCGACAACCTGGACGATGCATTGGCTAACCCGACCGACCTGCGTATCTTCGCTGTCGCAAAAGCACTTGAAGAAGGCTATACGGTAGAACGCATCCACGAACTGTCAAAGATCACTCCGTGGTTCCTCGAAAAACTGAAGAATATCGTAGACTATACGAAAGTATTATCTCAATATAATAAGATCGAAGATCTGCCCGAAGATGTTCTGAAAGAAGCCAAACGCCTGGGCTTCTCCGACTTCCAGATTGCACGTTATGTAGAAGATCCGGAAGGCAATATGGAGAAAGAAAATATCCGTGTACGTAACCTGCGTAAGAAAATGGGTATCCTGCCGAGCGTAAAACGTATCAACACAATCGCTTCCGAACATCCGGAACTGACTAACTACCTGTATATGACATACGACGGTAGCGAACATGATATCCCTTACTACAAGAACGACAAGAGCGTGGTGATCCTGGGATCGGGTGCTTACCGCATCGGTTCTTCGGTTGAGTTCGACTGGTGTTCGGTAAATGCGGCACAGACTGCTCGTAAGCTGGGTTACAAATCGATCATGATCAACTACAACCCGGAAACGGTTTCTACCGACTACGATATGTGCGACCGTCTGTACTTCGATGAACTTTCTTTCGAACGTGTACTCGACGTGATCGACCTGGAATTGCCGAAAGGCGTAGTGGTATCCGTAGGTGGACAGATTCCGAACAACCTGGCAATGAAGCTGTATCGTCAGAATGTACCGGTACTGGGTACTTCTCCGCTGTCAATCGACCGCGCTGAAAACCGCCATAAGTTCTCAGCCATGTTGGATACACTAGGCATCGACCAGCCAGCTTGGGCAGAGTTGACCAGTATGGAAGAAATCGATGCTTTCATCGAAAAGGTGGGCTTCCCGATCCTGATCCGTCCATCTTATGTACTTTCCGGTGCTGCGATGAACGTTTGCCACAACAAGGAGCAGATGATTGAGTTCCTGAACCTGGCTGCTAAGGTATCTAAAGAATACCCGGTTGTCGTATCCGAATTCCTGCAGGGAGCAAAAGAAATCGAGTTTGACGCAGTAGCCATGAACGGTGAAGTGGTAGAATATGCAATCTCCGAACATATCGAGTTTGCCGGAGTTCACTCCGGTGACGCTACACTGGTATTCCCGGCTCAGAAAATTTACTTCGAAACGGCACGCCGTATCAAGAAGGTCAGCAAGATGATCGCTAAAGAGTTGAACATCAGCGGACCGTTCAATATCCAGTTCCTGGCAAAGAACAACGACGTGAAAGTTATCGAATGTAACCTGCGTGCTTCACGTAGCTTCCCGTTCGTTTCAAAAGTGCTGAAACGTAACTTCATCGAAACGGCAACACGCATCATGCTGGATGCTCCTTATACAAAACCGGATAAGAGTGCTTTCGACATCGACTGGATCGGTGTAAAAGCGTCTCAGTTCTCATTCGCCCGTCTGCACAAAGCTGACCCTGTACTGGGTGTGGATATGAGCTCTACCGGTGAAGTAGGTTGTATCGGCGACGATTTCAACGAAGCTTTGCTTTCTGCCATGATCGCTGTAGGTAATAATATTCCGAAAAAGAATGTCCTGGTTTCTTCAGGTGCAGCCAAAAGCAAAGTCGATTTGCTGGAGCCCTGCCGTTTACTGAATGACAAGGGTTATAAGATCTACGGTACAGCCGGAACCGCTAAATTCCTGAATGAAAACGGAATTGAAGCGACAGCCGTATGCTGGCCGGATGAACAGGGCGACCTGAATATCATGGATATGTTCAGCAACCATGTATTCGAACTGGTTGTCAACATCCCGAAAGATCATAGCAAACGCGAGCTGACCAACGGTTACAAGATCCGCCGTGCAGCGATCGATCATAATATCCCATTGATCACCAACGCTCGTCTGGCTAGTGCATTTATCGAAGCATTCTGCACAATGGATGTAAAAGATATCCAGATCAAAGACTGGCAGGATTACAAATAAGCAAATATTTTATTATATTTGTGGCAACAATACTGTAGAGACAGGGTTTTACCTTGTCTCTACATGTTTAATTTTAATTCGTGCCTATGTACAGACTACCGTTATTGTTCCTGACATTCATGCTGACATTCTTCGTCGCGCATGCATCGGTAGCCGTCCCTAATCTTTTCGTTAAAAACTTTACTGTAGATGATTATAAAGCCAGTTGCCAGAACTGGGGCTTATCGGTCGCGTCTGACGGCGTACTTTATGTAGCGAATAACTCTGGCTTGCTTACATTCGACGGAAACACCTGGAAACATTATAAGACACCGGACAATGCCATCATAAACGGCGTCACCTTCCTGAACGACACGATCTATACCATCAGCGAAAATTCTTTCGGAGGATGGACACGCGATCATCTGGGAGTGATGCGCTATCATAAACTGACTAAAATACCTGCCGAAGTCAAATTCAAAGAACCTCCCGCCTCTATCCCGTTCGTTCTTCCCGACGAGATACTGCATGCCCAGCCTTCCGTCTTCACGACGATCGGCGATCTGTATTTTATCGGAACGACTAATAACGGATTGTATATCACAAGCCCGGAGGGGACGATCCTGCGCCATCTGTCCACCCATGACCAGTCACTGCCCGACAATATCATACGGGCTATCTGCATCCAGGATGCGGAACAGATATGGATCGCTTTCGACAACGGGATCTCGCAAATATCGTTCTCATCTCCACTGATCCAACTGGGGAAACGGAGTCAGATAGGAAAGTTAAAGAATGCGACACTGTTCAACGACACACTGTATATACAGACCAACGTAGGATATTTCAAAAGGACACTGGAAGCCGGAGACAATTTCGAACCGGTCGATATAAAGAAAGAAACATTCCATAACCTCCCGCAAAACAGAGCTTTCGATTCGCTACAAGTCAAGAATGTATTCAATGATCCCGAATCATTGGGCGAATTTGCCCATGCGGAAGAGATCTATCCGATCGGCGACAACCTGTATTGGCTGTGCACAAAGAACGAAGCGGCTCTATTCCACAATGACGGGGGCAAAGGAACTTTAAAATGCCGCCTGTTGCTCAGCAACTATAATATGAACCTGGTTAACAGGGATCGTAAGATATATCCTTTAAACGATTCGCTTCATCTGATCTCTGCCATGCAAGGCGTCTTGCTGGTGAATATACGCGAACTGATAGAGGGCAGCCTCGGTTCTTCGACTCCTTTAAAGATATCGGAAATAAAGTATATCGATAAAAACGGCGATCATAACCTGCCTGTAAACTCCGAGAAAATCACGCTTCCACATAACTTTCAGGAGCTGACTGTGTATGTAGGCAGTACGATTTTTACCCCGAACCACCAGATCAGCTATATGATAGAAGGTGTTTCTTCCACCTGGTCACCCTGGCAAAAGGGGGGAGAGATTTCTTTCCTGCAACTTCCGGAAGGCAAATATCAGCTTAAGATACGTAAATACGTGGTAAAAGGTCCGTACCCGGAGATCGCTATTCCGATCACAGTACGTCCTCCCTGGTATAATACGATCTGGGCATGGCTGATCTACATCATTGCCACAGCCCTGATCGCTAAATATACGCTCAGTTATCACCTGAAAAACCTGCAAAGGGAAGAAAAGAGCAAGCTGGATGCCAAACGGCAGGCAGAAGAGCAGAAAATACAGGAGATGAAAAGCAAGATGCTGGAAGCCCAATTACAGAATAAGAACAATGAACTGTCTTTACAGACTTCCGCTTTGGTAAAACGAAACCAGGCTGTACAAAAGCTGTTGGATGAGCTGGAGCACCAGAAAGAGATATTGGGCGACCGTTATCCCAACAAACTTTATGCCCGAATGAAAAGCCTGATGGAAGAGTCACTGAACGATCAGGCGGACTGGGTTTTATTTGAGACACATTTCAACAGTGCACATCGTAATTTCATCGACCGCTTACGCCAGCAATATGATGATATAACGACCGGAGACCTGCGTATCTGCTGTTTGCTTCGTATGAATTTATCTACAAAAGAAATCGCATCCCTGCTAAATGTATCCGTACGTGCGATAGAATTGCGACGCTACCGGTTAAGAAAGCGTCTGTCACTGGACGGAGACACCAATCTGATAGACTTCCTTATGAATTACTAAAAATATTATTCTATATTTAGTATTTACCTAAACAACTAAATTACAGACTACTAAGTAACCTTGTAGTAGCTATGAGAAAGCGTTGATGTAGTCATTCCCCTTACTCCAAACATTTGCGCAAGTAGTGTAGTAGTACTTTTTCGCCAAAATATTTCCAAATGTATTTCCTTTGCCAGTGCATTTAAATCTTAATTTCTATAGACATGATGAAACACGATGTGGAAGAGCAGCTGGAAGAGTTGGAAAGGCACGGTATCAGTCGTCGTCATTTTCTCAAAATATTAACAGCAGCAGGCGTTATAACTGCTGCGGGTACACAACAAGTTCATGCATTCTCAAGTAATGCGAAAGGAAAAATCGTCGTTATCGGCGGAGGGGCTGCCGGAATCAGCATGGCAGCACGTTTGATGCACTGGCTGGATAGTCCGGATATTACATTAATCGACCCGAGCGATCGACAGTTCTACCAACCGGGTTTCACTTTAATCGCCTCTGGGGTTTATCAACCGGACGATGTATGGAAGAAACAAGAGGATTGTATTCCCAGCGGAGTAAAATGGATCAAAGATTCTGTTGCTGCGGTCGATCCGGTGATGAACCAGGTAACAACTAAAAATAACGGAAAAGTACCATACGACTTTTTGGTATTGACTCCGGGAGTACAAACGAACTGGGAAAAAGTCGAAGGTATTACACACGATACTTTAGGAGTGGGCAACGCTCATAGTATATATGATTTCGAAGGTGCACAAAAAACCTGGAAAGCGTTTCAGGAATTCTCCAAGACAGGCGGACGTGGTATCTATACAGATACTTACACGAAGCATAAATGCGGAGGAGCACCGAAAAAGATTTGTTTGCTGACAGACGATTACAACCGCAAACGGGGTACACGGGATAACATGAAACTGGATTACTTCACGGCAGCGAAAGAGCTGTATGATATTCCTTTTTATACTCCCCGCTTACTGGAGATTTATAAGGAACGTAATATTCCCATCAATCTCAACGTGCGTGTAAAAGGAGTTGATACGTCAGCCAAACAAGTACATTTTGAAAAGGTGGAAACAGTCGGAGAAGAAAAAGTGATCACTCCTTTCATAGAAGATTACGATTTCCTGCACTTCACACCGCCTATGTCGGCTCCGGATTTTGTTCGCGAAGCCGGACTGGGATGGACAGAAGGCAAATTGGCTGCCGATGCCTGGGTGATGGTTGATAAAACGACACTGGTGCACAAGACATATCCGAACATCGTTTCCTTAGGAGATGTGGCGGGTATACCGACCAGTAAGACATCTGCCGCTGTACGTAAACAAGTACCGGTAGCTGCTAAAAACCTGATCTCGCTGATGGAAGGCAAAGAACCCGTTGAGAAATATGACGGATACGCTGCCTGCCCGATCGTAACAGACTATGGACACGTACTTTTGTGCGAGTTCAATTACGATAAAAAACCGGAGACCTCGTTCCCGTTCAGCATGCTGGACACATCAAAAGAACAATGGGCGGCCTGGTTACTGAAAGTTTACATGTTAAAACCGATGTATTTCTACGGAATGCTGAATGGTTACGCGTAACGGACCAAAAATAACAACTCCCTATAATTCAAATGCCAAACTACAGAAAATCCCCGGCTCAGTCCTTGAGGCCGGGGATTTTGTTATTTTGCTGGCAATAGATTCAATTATTATCAGAATTGAGCTATCCCATAATCAAAGTGACTTAGCTATTACAGGTCTATTTGCCGTCAGTTTTAACTGACGGTTTACAAGTTTTCTCTCTTTTTTGGCTTCAGCCACATTTCTCTTCAATAGAGAGACTGCTTAAATGGGACTAAAGTCCAAAGAGAGAGAGCATTTACTAATCCGTTGGTTAAAACCAACGGCAAATGAACCTGTAACTAAGCATGTTTTATGTATGACTGATCGCCTGCTCGGATAGTTCAATTATTTCTAAAAGTAAGAAATTGTAATACCAACAAGGAGATAGTAGAAGCCCCTCTAGCAGCTTTTATGTATTAAGACGGGAGGAACTAAATGCTAAGATCTAAGATATTATTCCCACCTTGTACACCCGGGTAAATTACCCTGTACATCACACAAAGCCAATCTGTACACTCTATCAGGCTACCCTGTACGGGGTAGTTTTAATAGGTCGGGTCTTTTCTGCTAGTATCTCCCATATTAACAGGCAGTTGCCTACCTACTTACACATAGTTTTCCACAATGATGTAGGTGACAGATGACAGATAAGGTTGCAGATAAAAAGAAGCATCTGCAACACTTTATTACTTGATAACATGAATATTACACCATCAAGTGACAGATGGCAGATACTTTTTGAAAACTTTGTGTATATAACAAACGCCATTGCAAACAAAAGAGGTATTTGCAATGGCGTTATATTCTAAGAAACAGGATATTACAAGTTATTATTGCAAATAACAAATAAATCCGAAAAACTTTTAGGAAGAATTGTGTTATTCCATCTTCCGATAATAACGCGGCGTATAACCGGGCAATAGTTCGGGATGGAATACCCACACCAGATCTTTCAACAGATAGTCCGGATGGATCGGGAACTCCTCATAGTAAGGAACAACACCTGTATTACAGGTATAGATCCGACGATTCTTAAAGGCATCAAAGTTCTCGTAGGGAGTATACTCGGTACGCAGGTCTTTGTATGTCATATCATTTGCCTGATTATATTTGATCAGCCATATATCGGCATGGATGGCTTTATCGAGCACAGTTTCGAAAGACAGAGGTGTACTGCCTGCTCCGGGAAGATCTTTAAAGGTATAATCGGCACCGGCATCGGTATACAGATGGGCTATGTAGCTGTCTCCCGCCGGCATGTACCAGGAAGAGCCGAATTTCTTCTCTGAGATAACGGTCGGGCGATTAGTGACTGTCTTTACCAGCTCCTTCAACTTCAGATACCGGTCTTCCGTTTCCCGGAAGATTGAATCGGCCATCGCTTCCTTACCGAATAGCAATCCATAGAAACGTATCCATTCGGTACGTCCTAAAGGCAACGACTCCATATAATCGGCAGCCTCAATGATAGGAATACCCAGTTTCTCGGCAGGTCCATATCCTGCATTCTGAAAAGGGGAAGCGATAATGATCTCCGCCCCTATATCGATGATTTTTTCGATATTCGGCGCTGTAGCCTCCCCCAGATCGGCTATTTTCCCGGCACGTAAACCATCCTGAATAGCAGGAGTATCCATATAACGGGGTTCACAAACACCTATTATCTTATCCACCTCTCCCAGTTGGTCGATAATGGCAGCATGGACAGACGTATAGACAACTATATTCCGGATAGGGGTACGCACAACGGTTCCTTTCGGCAAGTTGTCCGGTACCGATTGCTCACGGTCTACCAGAAGATACCGTTGCAAAATACGGGTGCTATCCCACGGATCACGGACCTCGACAGAGGCATAGTCATCGAAATATTGAATCGTAAATCCCTGAGCATACCGGATGGTGTCGGAAGAGAGGGATTGACGGTCAGATGAACTTTGTTTCACATTACAACCGAATGTGAAACAAAGCATCAAACCTATTAAAACTTTATAAAGCTTCATTATACCTTTACCTTCTTTTCTTATTTAAGAAAGCCTACTCCCATTGGGTTAAGACCGGAGACTGCCAATTGATTGATCTTTTTACCCTCAGCCGAGAAGATAAACATATCTCCGGTACTTACATAATCGGAAGTACCAATATAAATATCGCCGGTAGCCGGATTTACATTCAGGCTATAAGCACCATCCACAACTGTTCCGTCGGTAATAAAATTCTTTGAAGTTTCCGTATCGCTCTTCGCATCATAAGAAACGAACTGTGTATTGATAGGCAACCAGTTTGCATCATTTTCAGATTGGATGACATATAGTTTATCAGCAGCCATTCCCATCATAATATTATCGTTTGTATAAAGAGAAGTTGATGTTCCAGCCTTCAAATCAACACGTCGAAGGGAAGCCTTCACATCTGCAAAATTACCACCACATACCACATAAAGTTCCCCGTCACTGTCAGCATTCATATACATAGGGTTTAAACCTACAACGATCTTTTTTTCTTCGGTGAAAGAAACCGGGTCGACAACCGATAAAGTAGAGTCCTTTACAGGATTATATCCACCAGAGTTAGCAACATACAATTTTCCACCTACCTCGCGAACCTGATAAGGATTAGGACCTACTTTCGTTTTCTTTGTGATCTCCATTGAAGTTGTATCAATCTCTGCCAAATGACCGTCAAACAGCGTTACATATACTTTTCCTTCATAAGCAGCCAGATAACGGGGAGACTGAGGTTGTCCGCTATCATCTTTCGGTGAAATTGTTTTCAATGACTTAGCAGTAGCATCTGTAATCTCAATTGTATTAGACTCACTTACGGCTATGTACATTTTAGAGCCATAAACCATAATATCATTGGCTGTATCACCTAATCCACGACCGTTGACAGAAGCAAATACTTTTGTTTTCAGTTCTTTTGTATTAGGATCATAATAATCTAACGTAGCATTATTAGATTGCCATTTTCCTGAGTTCATGAAATAGACTCCCGGTAAAACAGGTACGGGTTCTTCTGTGAAATCAGTCACTTGTACTTTGGCAATAGCATTCGACTCGCCTTTGGCATTAGCCGCGATTACAAGGATATAAGAAGCGAAATCCGTATCATCGGGAACCGTGAAACTGTTTGTTCCAACTGCCGTTTCTCCCAGTTTCGTATCTTTACCATTTCCATCAGAAGAAAGATAAAGTACATACTTTGTAATATCCTCCACAGAAGTCGGAGCAGTCCAACTAAGCGTTCCTCCAATCTTCGAGGCATTTTTATCGGTATCAGTAAATTTCACATCGGTTACAACACCGGTAGGGACTCCTTCGTCTTGTTTGTTATCATCGTCGTCATCACAGGCGACGAAAGAAAAAGACATCAATGCACATAGTGCAGACAGAAAAAGATAATTTCTTGTTTTCATCTTTCTTCTTGTTTTTAGTATTAATAATTTATACTCAGAGTAATTCTCCATGACCGTCCTGGCATGGGATAATATTGTATGACATCGTACATTTTATTTGTCAGGTTCACAATCTCTCCCTGCAAACGAAACTTACAATTCCTGACTTGAAGCTCACGGTTCAGTGAGATCGTATGTTCAGTATATCTGTCAATTCGGTTATCTTCAATATTTTGAGGCAAAGCATACCTGTCACCCACCATTGTAGCCGAATAACCGGCATTCACCCAGGGAGTTTGTAAAGACAAAGCGATCATACCCGAGTGTTTAGGGGTATAGGGAATCTGGTGACGATAATTCTTTGCCGTTTCCTTTGTTACATCTATTGCTTTCTGGAATGTATAATTAGCCTGTATCTGTGCCTCTATCTTTTCAAACAATGGAATCTCAGCCAGGAAATTGACATCTGTTCCCCCAATAGAGACTTTCCCCATGTTCATCATCTTCCAGACAAACATAGTAGGCATAGCTACAATCTTATCATCTACCTGGTTATAATACCCATCGGCTGAAAGACTCAGGAAACGAAAGACAGAAAAATCACCGCTCCAGGTCAGCCCTAAATTGTATTGCGTCGCCTTTTCCGGTTTCAGATTTGTATTTCCCATCCGCAGATAATACAGATCGTTGAAAGTAGGAACACGGAATATATCTTTATAGGAAACGCGGACACGCAGATTTTCTTCCGGCAGAATACGCCAGGATGCGCTTACAGCCGGAGATAACCGTTTACGGTCAGCCGGACGATCGCCGGATTCTACATTCTCCGTCATATAAGTACCTAAAACACTTGCTGTCACCGTCAACCGATTATCTTTATACTGCCCTGCCAAATAAGTTAAAGAGGTATTACGGGTAGGAAACGGGCATTTAGGCAAGGTATTATCCAATGTATTTACAAAAAAATCTTCTATAAGCGAAAAAGAAAGACGATCAGACAATGTATACAATCCGGATACCGAAGCATAATATTCCCGCTGCGTGTAATTGTCGATCTGTACTCCATTTTCATATTTATTATTCACATCTTTGAAGCGATTCCATGCATAATTAAATTTGGCCTGAGCCTGTAAAGCGAATTTCCTGCTTAACTGATTCTTATAATGAGCCTGAACAAAAGCATTCTTATCCCATAACCGTTGACCGGCATAATCATTGTATAAAACGACTGAACCAGGTAATCCTCGCTCGGAATCAAAATAATATCCTTTGACAGACAAACTTCCTCCGCGTCCCAGATCTCCCCAAAGGTTTAATTCCGCACGCCAGGACTCGATATCACTGTTGTGCCGCTTCAGTTTTTCTACTTGCGACACGTTCGTCAATGTAAAAGGATAATTTCCGTCCGCCCTCAAATAATCTCCGTTCAAAGAAGCCCCCCATTTCTGCCCGAGCTTTTGTTCATAGAGTATATAAGGATTTACCATACCGAAAGAACCGGTCTTTACCTGAGCTTTCAAATGAAACGGGTTTGTCAAGAAATCCGGACGCAATGATTTCACACTCAACGCCCCAGCCGATGCATACATCCGCGCTGTCTGGAAAATATCGTCAGTCTGCCCGATCGAAAGTGAAACCATCTCCACATTGTCCAGTGAAAAGCGGCTGATATCCACCTGTCCGCTCTGGGCATCCGTGATCGTTACTCCATCGTAGCTGACAGCCGTATGCTGTGCACCCAGGCTACGCACGGAAACCGTCTTCAATCCCCCTATCCCACCGTAATCCTTCACTGTTGCACCGGAGAAACGCTTCACTGCTTCCGAAAGATCCTGTATTCCCAGGCGTTCAATTCCGGAACGGTCCATTATTTGCAGGGGAGTTGCTTCACGGGTTGTGGAAGGACGTGCCTTTTCCACCACCTCAACACCGGAAAGCTGGTGATAAGCTGTCGTATCAATTGTCTGTGCGTACATAGTAGGTACGCACAAAAATATGCCTGCCAGGCATACAATCATTTTAACATATAATATTCGCATATATCCAGGTCTATCAACACCTATACCCGAGGTATCGCATATAAAATAATGGCAGGTTTTCTGACTTGTTCTCCCATGACCGGCCGCCTTCCCAGGAATCATAAATTCCCAGTGGCAACAAGATTGCCGGGGTTACAGAACTTACAGCTACGGGTACAGTTCCGGACTTGCACCGGATTCCCTTTTACTAACGGATAGCGAAAACTAAACCGTTACACCATAATCCGATGGCAAAAGTACGAAATATATCGGTAATCTCAACTACCAGACCGGTCACTTTCAAATATTACGAATCTGAATACACAAATAAAAGGGAACAGATGAATGTAATGAAAAAATCAGTACCTTTGCGCCCGAATTGGTTTCGTAGCTCCCGTTCGGGAATACGGATTAAAAGGGAACCGGGTGTAAATCCTGGACAGTCCCGCTGCTGTGAAGCTCCGTTAACAGCCTAATACTACTTTTGCCACTGACGATTCAGTTGACAGTGGAAAGTTGACAAATGACAGTTTTTCTGTCCGTATTTTATCTGTCAACTGTCACATGTCAACTGTCAACTATTCCGTCGGGAAGGCTTTTAGGATAGGAGTCAGTCAGAAGACCTGCCGTTCGTTTGGACTCATATCCTCGTGGGTTAGGATAAGGATGTAACATTTTAGAATTAAACAAAAAGATGACAGACAAGGAAGTATTGTTATTACGACGTAAACTGGACCTTTTGCTGCGTACAGGCAAATTATTGATGGAAAGTGCTGCCGATACCAACCGTATTGAACGGAACATGAAACGAGTAGCAGCATTTATGGGTATTCCGGAAGAGAAATTACACATCGATATCCGGTGGACCATGATCATGGTCAATGTAAGTGATGAAAGAAACTCGTTTTCCAAATTCCAGAAATGTGAGAAACATGGTATCAACATGACTGCGATCTCGCAGATCAGCGATCTTTCATGGTGTGCTATCGAAGAGGACTATTCATTGGACAAATATGAAGAGGAATTGGAAAAGATAGCCAAAAAGCCCCGGAATTATACACCTTATATCGTAGCTATCGGTGCTGGATTCGCCTGTGGCGGCTTCTGTAAATTGTTCGGTTCCGACTGGATCGCCTTTCTGTTTGCTTCCATTTGCGCATTTATCGGTTTCAGGGTACGTGCCCGATGCATAGAAGCCGGATTAAATGTATATATGAGTATAGCACTCGCCGCTTTTGCCGCGACCTGCACTGCGTATCTTTCTTCCTTCTCGGGATTGTCCGAGACGCCTTATCATCCGCTACTCGCCTGTGCCCTGTTCATTGTACCGGGAGTCCCTTTGATCAACTTCGTGGACGATATGCTCGATAACCATCTGCTCGTCGGGATGACACGTGCTGCCAACACGGCTATGATGGTAGTCGCGATGACGTTCGGTATTGCATTCGCATTGCGCATACTTGTCATGAACGACGTTGCGATCGACCATAAGTTCAGTGAGTTAAGTATGGTTCCGCATGATCCGTATTATGTGTATGCGATCGCTGCAGCTATTGCCGCTATCGGATTCTCTATGATATTCAATATCCAGCGCCGTCTGTTATGGGTTGTTGCCGTTGGAGGTATCATTGCCGTATGTACCCGCAACTTTGTAAACTTCGAACTGGGTTACGGCCCTGTGATCGGTTCGTTTATGGGTAGTTTCGTTGTCAGCGTACTCGCAGTGAAAGCAGTCCACTGGTTTCATGTGCCTAATCACGTATTAACGATCCCGTCAGTTATCCCCATGATCCCGGGTGTCCTGATGTACCGCTCTTTATTGGCATTTATCAATCTGCACGGAGTGATCGGTGAGGTAACGAACGCTTTCTTCAACGGTATCAATTCCGCTCTTATCATTCTCTGTATATCGCTAGGTGTTGCTGTTCCTAATATCTTTGCCCGTCAATATATAGCCAAGGACCGGCAGCGACATCTACAAGAAGAATTGGAGAAACGCCGGCAACGTGGAAAATTCCTTGAATGGTAAAAATTTATTATTCCTAATATAAAAAATAAGAGGCTACCCCATACAATTTTGAGGTAGCCTCTTACATATATTAATATAGAAACGATTATAATAAACTGTTTTTTTAACAAAGGGAAACACTACAACGATTTCCCCTTCACTTTGCATTCAGCCCTAAAATAACCCATTATTGACAAATAGGAAGGGCCTTTACCACTCCGAATTGTTCCATATTTCAAAATGGTTGGTTCATTTCAAAACACAACACAAATTAGTTTAAAGTTTAACTAAGTGCAAAAAAGCCAAAAAAGTAATATCTTCGGGTTTCCGGCGGGTTGTTTTCGTAATATTGCAGCGTTGAAAAATAATTAGACGAGGAGAAAAAGAATTGTATGGGAGAAACAAAAGGTTATGTTTCGCAGGTTATCGGTCCGGTAGTGGATATTCACTTCGATAATGAAAAAGAAGAGAAAATCGTGTTACCACGCATCCACGATGCAATGGAGATAACCCGCCCCAATGGAAAAGTGCTGATTGTTGAAGTACAGCAGCATATTGGGGAAAACACAGTCCGTACAGTGGCTATGGACACGACGGACGGACTGCAGCGAGGAATGAAAGCCGTATCATGCGGTTCGCCCATTACCATGCCTGTTGGCGACCAGGTAAAAGGGCGTTTGATGAATGTGACCGGTGATTCGATCGACGGGATGGAAGAACTGGATCGTAAAGGAGCTCTTCCCATCCATCGTGAACCACCGAAGTTTGAGGATTTAACAACCAGTAAGGACGTCCTTTACACAGGTATTAAAGTGATCGATCTGCTGGAACCTTATTCCAAGGGTGGTAAAATCGGACTTTTCGGTGGTGCCGGCGTAGGTAAGACAGTTCTTATCATGGAACTGATCAATAACATTGCCAAAAAGAACAACGGATTCTCTGTTTTCGCCGGTGTAGGTGAACGTACCCGTGAAGGTAACGACCTGCTGCGGGAGATGATCCAGTCGAACGTGATCCGTTATGGTAAGGAATTTAAAGAAAGTATGGAAGCCGGTCATTGGGACCTGTCGAAGATAGACCATGAAGAACTGGCGAAATCGCAGGCTACCCTGGTTTTCGGGCAGATGAACGAACCCCCGGGAGCACGTTCTTCGGTGGCCCTATCCGGTTTAACAATAGCCGAATCGTTCCGCGACCTGGCTCCGGAGGGCGAGACACGCGATATCCTGTTCTTTATCGATAATATCTTCCGTTTCACGCAAGCCGGTTCGGAAGTATCCGCCCTGTTGGGACGTATGCCGTCTGCCGTAGGTTATCAACCGACCCTGGCTACAGAAATGGGTGCTATGCAGGAACGCATCACTTCGACAAAGAAAGGTTCCATCACATCCGTACAAGCTGTGTATGTGCCCGCCGACGACTTGACAGACCCGGCTCCGGCAACCACCTTTACACACCTGGATGCAACCACCGTGTTGAGCCGTAAGATCACGGAGCTCGGTATCTATCCGGCTGTCGACCCGTTGGAATCGACTTCCCGTATCCTCGACCCGCTGGTTGTCGGCAAGGAACATTACGAAACAGCCCAGCGTGTAAAACAGATCCTCCAGCGTAACAAGGAATTGCAGGACATCATCTCAATCCTGGGTATGGAGGAACTTTCGGACGAGGACCGCCAGACGGTTAACCGCGCCCGCCGCGTACAACGCTTCCTGTCGCAGCCTTTCGCCGTGGCAGAACAGTTCACCGGCGTACCGGGTGTAATGGTCTCTATCGAAGATACGATCCGCGGATTCAATATGATCATGGACGGAGAGACAGACGATATCCCTGAACAGGCCTTCCTGAATGTAGGAACGATTGAAGATGTGATTGAAAAAGGAAAGAAACTGGCAGAACAAGCAAATTAATAAAGCATGGAACTGGAAATCATATCCCCCGACGGCATTTTATTCAAAGGAGAAACGAATTATGTATCCTTTCCGGGTACAGCAGGCTCGTTCGACGTGCTGCCTCATCACGCTCCGATGATAGCTGCCCTCGAAGCAGGGGCGATCCGGTACCAGGCAAATGGGAAAGAAGAACAACAGGAAATAAAAATACAGAGCGGATTCGTCGAGATAAAAGACGATATCCTGTCCGTATGCATCGAATAAAAAAATACGATCATGAGCGGTAGATTAAGAATGAAGCTAATGGGCTTGACTACCTTTATTAATGTAGTTATCGGCGTCTCTCTGGGGGGGCTGTTATACACCATCTGGCCTTCGCACTATTATGAGTGGTATCCGTCAATACCGGTATTCTATTGGTTAAGCAGTATGTTGATGATCTTTTTTCTGGATCATGTAAAACGGAAACACGGAGATGTCACGGTGGTTACTTATATGGTAGTCCGGCTATGCAAGTTCACGCTCGCTTTGGTTTTCCTCTGGTTATATGCCAGATTGGTCGGACAAAACCTGAAAGCCTTTGGCTTTACGATGATGTTGTTCTATTTCATTTATCTTGTGCTGGAAACATATACATTGTATCTGTTTGAGAAAAAGAGAATGAAAAGTGAAAAGAAAGAAAAAGATGAGCAGAATAAAAAACAATAGCCTGTTATGGTTTACCTTCTTGTTACTGGCGTGGATCTACTTTCCGGCAAGTGCTGCCGCTGAAAGCAAACCGGGTGAGGTGGATGTGCAGGATATCGTTTTTTCTCACATCAAAGACGCTTATACCTGGCATATCACGGAATGGAACGGAAAGGAAATATCCATACCCCTTCCCATCCTGCTGAAAAGTGAAGAGCGCGGATGGGACCTGTTCCTCTCCTCGCATCTGCATCATGGGAATGTGCATCACAACTACTATATTGCAGAAGAAGGCGATCATGCGGGGAAGGTAGTGGAGAAAAACAGCAAAGGAGAAGAAGTCAAACCGCTGGACCTGTCGCTGACCAAAAATGTCTGCGGCCTGTTGCTCAGTTGCGGGATACTGCTTTTCATCATCCTCAGGACAGCCCGATGGTATAAGAAGCATCCGAATGAAGCTCCGGGCGGATTTACGGGATTGATGGAAATGGCGGTCATGTTCATCCACGAAGGAGTGGTGAAGGAAGGGATCGGTAAGGAATACAAGCCTTTCTCCTCATACCTGCTGACGGTGTTCTTCTTTATCCTGATCAATAACCTGATCGGTATCATTCCGGTATTCCCCGGAGGTGCCAACATCACAGGTAATATTACGATCACCGCCGTACTGGCAGTTTGTACCTTCCTGGCAGTAAACTTGTTTGCTACCAAGGCGTACTGGAAAGAGATATTCTGGCCGAATGCCCCTATCTTCCTGAAACTGCCTTTGCCGATCATGCCCTTCGTGGAATTTTTCGGCGTATTCACAAAGCCGTTTGCCCTGATGATCCGTCTGTTTGCCAATATCATGGCAGGGCATACGATCATTCTGGCACTGACTTGCCTGATATTTATCACCGCCTCGATGGGGACAGCTATCAACGGCACGATGACAGTCGTTTCCGTATTGTTCACCGTGTTCATGAACTGCCTCGAACTGTTGGTGGCATGCTTGCAAGCCTATATATTCACCTTACTGTCCGCCAACTATATCGGACTGGCCAAGGTACGGGAATAAACAAACATATTATTAAAAACAAGGTTACTAATTCATTTAAAAGATTGAAACTATGTTATCAGCAATTTTATTACAAGCAGCAACAGCCGGTATGGGCATCGCAAAACTTGGAGCAACCGTAGGTGCAGGATTAGCCGCTATCGGCGCAGGTATCGGTATCGGACTGATTGGAAAAGGAGCAGTTGAAGGAATCAGCCGCCAGCCGTCGGCAGCCGGTGATATCCGTACATCCATGCTTATCATGGGTGCGTTGGTGGAAGGTGTCGCCCTGTTTGCGATCGTAGTATGTTTCTTAGGATTGTTCCAATAAAATAAAAGCGAACTATGTCATTGCTCACACCAGACGCAGGGCTTTTATTCTGGATGATCCTTTCTTTCGGAATCGTCTTTGTCATTCTTTCCAAGTATGGCTTTCCGGTCATTATCAAGGCCGTGGAACAACGGAAAGAATACATTGATCGTTCCCTTGAATCGGCTCGCCAGGCAAACGAACAGCTTGCCGGCATCCAGGCCGAAGGAGAAAAGATTCTTGCCCAGGCAAGAGAGCAGCAGAATACGATTCTGAAAGAAGCCCTGGTCGAAAAAGAACAGATTATCAGCGAAGCCCGGCAAAAGGCTTCGGCTGAAGCGCATATGCAACTGGAAGAGGCTACCCGGCGCATCCGGGAGGAAAAAGACAAAGCGATCCGCGAAGTCCGCACCGAGATAGCCGACCTGTCCGTTGCCATTGCAGAGAAAGTAATGAAAGAGGAGATCAGCCGCACGGATGAACAGGAAAAGATCATCAACGGACTGCTCGACAATGTTTCGTTTAGTAAATCATAATATATGGATGTAGGTACAATCTCTTCCCGGTACGTCAAAGCACTCTTTTCACTGGCAAAAGACAAGCAGCAAGAAACCCGGGTATATGATGATATGAAGATGCTGGCCGTCAGTTTCGAGCAGGAGCCGGGACTGAAAGCCGTACTGGATAACCCGATCTTTCCGGAAGAGGAAAAAGTGAAGTTGCTCAAAACGGCTGCCGGACTGGAAGTCTGCGAGCTGTTTATCCGCTTTATCCGCCTGGTACTTCAGCGCAAAAGAGAGAGCTTGCTACCGCTTATGGCATACATTTATATCCATATGTACCGGAAGGATAAAAAGATTACCCGAGTATTATTCAAAACTCCCGTTCCGGTAGACGAAGCTACGCAGGAACATTTGAAGGAACGGCTGAAAAAGGAAACCGGCAATACCATCGAGTTCATGGGAGTGACGAGACCGGAACTGATCGGAGGTTTCGTGCTACGCATCGGTAACTACCGGATAGATGCCAGCTATGCCCGGCAACTCCGGGAGATCAGGAATCAGCTAATCGAAAAAAATTAAAAAGTAAAACGTATGACAGACCAGATAAAAGTAAGTGAAGTTTCCGCCATATTACGCCAGCAGCTGGAAGGTATTCAAACCAGTATCCAGCTGGAGGAGGTAGGTACCGTACTCCAGGTGAGCGACGGTGTGGCGCGTATCTACGGACTGGATAATGCCGAGGCCAACGAATTGCTACAGTTCGACAACGGTATGGAGGCTATCGTCATGAACCTGGAAGAAGACAATGTGGGTGCCGTACTGCTCGGCCCGACCGATCAGGTGAAAGAAGGCGATACCGTAAAACGTACTCGCCGTATCGCATCCATCAACGTGAACGAAAATATGATCGGACGTGTAATCGACCCGCTGGGAAACCCGATCGACGGAAAAGGGGAGATTACCGGTAAAAAATACCAGATGCCTCTGGAACGGAAAGCACCGGGCGTGATTTTCCGCCAGCCGGTAAACGAACCGTTGCAGACCGGAATCAAGGCAGTCGATGCCATGATCCCTATCGGACGCGGACAACGTGAGTTGATCATCGGCGACCGCCAGACGGGAAAGACCTCTATCGCCATCGACGCGATCATCAACCAGCGCAGTAATTACGAAGTCGGGAAACCCGTTTATTGTATATACGTTGCAATCGGACAGAAAGGTTCGACCGTGGCTTCCCTGGTCAATACATTACAGGAAAAAGGAGCGATGGACTACACGATCGTGGTCAGCGCTACGGCTTCCGACCCGGCTGCCATGCAGTACTTCGCTCCTTTCGCCGGAGCGGCTATCGGCGAGTTCTTCCGCGACAGCGGACGCCATGCACTGGTCGTTTACGACGACTTGTCCAAACAGGCAGTAGCTTACCGTGAAGTATCTCTGATTCTTCGCCGTCCTTCCGGACGTGAAGCCTATCCGGGTGATATTTTCTATCTGCACTCCCGTTTGCTGGAACGTGCAGCCAAGATCATCAACCAGCAGGAAGTCGCAAGCGAAATGAATGACCTGCCGGAAAGCATGAAAGATCTTGTGAAAGGTGGCGGCTCCCTGACTGCCCTACCGATCATCGAGACACAGGCCGGCGACGTTTCCGCCTATATCCCGACGAACGTGATCTCTATCACCGACGGACAGATATTCCTCGAAACAGACCTGTTCAACCAGGGTAACCGCCCGGCTATCAATGTGGGTATTTCCGTTTCCCGTGTAGGTGGTAACGCCCAGTTGAAAGCGATGAAGAAGGTGGCCGGAACACTGAAGATCGACCAGGCACAGTTCCGCGAACTGGAATCGTTCACTAAATTCGGCGGCGAGATGGATGCGGTTACGGCCTTCACGATCGATAAAGGACAAAAGAATACACAACTGCTGATACAGCCCCAATACAACCCGATGCCCGTGGAACAGCAAATTGCAATTCTGTACTGCGGTACACAAGGCTTGTTGAAGGAAGTTCCGTTGAATAAAGTACACGAATTTGAGAAGGCATTCCTTCAGACGTTGATCACCAATCATCAGAAAGACGTACTGGATGTATTGAAATCCGGTGTGATAAACGATGAAGTTCGTAATATCCTGGAAGAAACGGCAAAACAGTTGACAGTTGACAAGTGACAATTGACAGTTAATTGTCAACTATCAACCACCAACTGTCAACTGTCAACTATCAACTGTCAACTCAAAAACTATGTCATCACTGAAAGAAATAAAAGTTCGCCTTGCGTCGATCCGGAATACGCAGAAGATCACTTCAGCCATGAAGATGGTTTCTTCTGCCAAGCTGCATCATACGCAGACGATTATCGAACATTTGCTCGTATACGAGAACAAGCTGAGCGCCATACTGAGCGGGACCTTGTCTGCCGAGAATGATTTGAATTCACCTTATACAGCAGTGCGTAAGGTGAAACAGGTCGCTATTGTCGCTTTTTCATCCAATACCGGATTATGCGGTGTTTTCAACGCCAACGTATGGAAGGAGCTGTCTGCCCGACTCCACCAATATGAGGCGGACGGTATCGCCGTACACATTTATCCGGTCGGAAAGAAAATAGCGGACGAGCTGCATAAAGCAGGTTACCAAACAGACGACAGCTTCCTGACAATCGGTGATAAACCGGTTTACGAAGATGCGGCACGGCTGGCTACGGCATTGATGGACTTATATACTACCGGGCAAGCAGACCGGGTAGAACTGCTTTACCATCATTTCAAGAATATGGCAGAGCAGGTGCTGACTGAAAAAACGTTCCTGCCGGTCACCTTACCGGAGACAGACCCGGCAAAGGAATCGCTGAATTATATCCTGGAACCGTCGGCAGAGCAACTACTGGCTTTGCTGTTGCCTAAAGTTCTCCACCTGCATATCTACACGACTTTGCTCGACACCGTCACGGCTGAACATGCCGCCCGCATGCTCGCCATGCAGACGGCCAACGACAATGCCAACGACCTGATCCAGGAACTGACATTGCAATACAATAAAACCCGCCAGCAGGCAATCACAAACGAATTGCTGGATATTATGGGCGGGAGTGGTCAATAATCTTCTACTTATAATGATTGAAGCCCCGGCGAATCACTTCGGCGGGGCTTCCGGCTTTAAAATTATTATTGAACAATTTTCTAACAACCAAATCTATTAAATTTAGCAGAAGAATAATATCATTAATTGGGCAGTCAGTACGCGCAGGAACATGGTCAACGGATAAACCGTCGCATATCCGACTGCAGGAGCGTCGTTGCCTGCCGTTGCATTCGCATAAGCCAACGCAGGAGGGTCGGTCGTACTACCGGCCAGCAATCCCATCAGCGTAAAATAATTCAGTTTGAAGAAATACCTGCCGGCAAAACCGATAATCAACAGCGGTAACATCGTTATAATAAAACCGTAACCGATCCAGGCAAATCCCCCTTTATTGACAATCGTATCCACGAATCCGTCTCCGGCACTCAAACCGACACAAGCAAGGAACATGGTTATACCGATCTCCCTCAGCATCAGGTTGGCACTCTGGGTCGTATAAGTAACCAACTTGTAACGATATCCGAAGCGGCTCAATAGAATAGAAACCACCAGCGGACCACCCGCCAGACCTAGTTTGATCGGTTGCGGGATTCCCGGGACAGTGAATGGGATACTACCCAGAATAATACCCAAAGCGATGCCGATAAAAATAGGGATCAGGTTAGGCTCATTCAAACGCTTCATCGAATTACCCAATATCGTACTCACCTTATCGACAGCCAGTTCACTACCGACCACCGTTACGCGGTCGCCCACCTGCAATTGCAGCCCTTGGGTAGCCACCAGTTCGACTCCGGCACGGTTTACACGCGTCACATTGATACCGTGCAAACGCCGTAACTGCAAATCACCCAGACGGGAACCGGTCAATTCCGGTTTGGTAACCAGAATACGACGGCTCACAAAAGCACTTTCAGCAGGGATCCACTGTTTACGGTCCATTTCTATTTCGGGACCGACAAAAGTTTTTATAGTCTCTGCGTCATGCTCTGTTGTGATCACAAATATCTTATCATCCTCATCCAGAATCGTATTGCCGGTCACGATCTCGACTTTATTGCTCTTCTTCCGCCAGATACGGGATATCACATATTGCCGGTGTTCGAGAAAAGCGCCGAGTTCCATCACCTTCCGTCCGAAAAGTGCGGGATTCTTCACGACAAGCGATATGGGAGTCGCTTCACTGTTATGCACATCGTTCTCCGCTTCCAGTTGTTCTGTCTCTTTCTCAAAACTGATATGAAAAATGTAGCGGACAAACAACATGGAAAGGATAATACCGACAACCCCCAGCGGATAAGCGACAGCATATCCCAGTGCGATCGTTTCATTCGATGTACCCGTCATATCGGTAAAAGCCTGTTGGGCCGCACCCAAACCGGGCGTATTTGTTACCGCTCCCGACAAAATACCGACCATTGTCGGCATGGGAATATCCGTTATGAAATGAATGACCAATGCCGTTACAACGCCGAGGAAAACAATTCCACAAGCCAACCCGTTCAATGTCATCCCCCCTTTTTGAACGAAGAGAAAAAACCGGGACCGACCTGCATACCGACAGAATAAACGAACAGGATCAACCCGAACTCCTTGAAGAAATGGATCACGGCTGGATTAATGGTAAAACCGAAATGTCCCAGTAAGATACCGACAAACAACACCAGGGTTATACCCAATGAGATACCGAATACTTTGATCTTGCCTAACTGGATTCCCACAGCGATCACCAGCGATAACAAAAGAATAGAATGCCCTATTCCCTCTCCCCACAGCAGTTCACTTATCCACTCCATAATTATTTATTTTTCAGATATGCAGATGAAATATCAAAAGCATAAAAATTATCCTTTACATGCTGAACACATGAAGGGCACAGGCAATCCTTATAATAGACCCTGATAAAAACCAGCTGGCATTGATCCAGACCGGTAAATACATGCTGATCCTCCGGCGAAAAGCCGTCACAACCTGATAACTTCGCGCCACAACGCGCACAAAGCTTCTCCATAAATGTTACCTCCTTAAACGATAAATATTCTTTTCGAACTACTTTTCTAACCCACGAGAAAAACAGCCTTTAATGAACGGCAGGTCTTCTGACTGACTCCCATCCTGAAGCCTTCCCGACGCAATAGTTGACAGTTGACAGATAACAGTTGACAGATAAAATACTGACAGAAAAACTGTCAACTGTCAACTCTCCACTGTCAACTGAATCGTCAGTGGCATTAGTTGTTTTCAGAATGTTGAACGGAGCTTCACAGCAGCGGGACTGTCCGGGATTTACACCCGATTCCCTTTTAATCCACATCATCCGACCAGACGATACGGAACCAATTCGACGGCAAAACTACAAAATAAAAAGATATAACAACTATTTAATCATAAGTTTTTTACAATAAAAAAATCCCTGCCAGCCTCACGGTCGACAGGGATTGCCATTCATAAATTCTAACAACAAAATCAAATCGTTATAATGGCATATTGCCATGTTTCTTCGGCGGATTGCTCTGGCTCTTGTTCTTCGCCATCTCCAGCGCCTGTATCAGTTTGAAGCGAGTTTGCCTCGGCATGATAATCTCATCGATAAATCCTTGTTCGGCTGCCCGGTAAGGATTGGAGAATTGCTCGGTATACTCTTTCATTGCCTGTTCTTTTTCTTCGCCGGTTGCTTTCCGGTACAGGATATTCACAGCACCTTCAGCTCCCATCACGGCGATTTCAGCCATCGGATAGGCCAGGTTTATATCGGCTCCGGTCGGTTTGCTCGACATCACGATATAAGCACCGCCATAGGCTTTCCGGGTAATCAGCGTGATCTTGGGAACGGTCGCTTCCGCATAAGCATACACGATCTTGGCGCCGTGGCGGATAATACCGTCATGTTCCTGCTGGCAACCGGGCAAAAATCCCGGAACATCTTCAAATGTGATCAACGGGATGTTGAAACAATCACAGAAGCGGATAAAGCGTGCCGCCTTATCGGAAGCATCGATATCCAACACACCCGCCAGAAATGCCGGTTGATTGGCAACGATACCTACCGAACGTCCGCCCAAGCGGGCGAAACCGACTACGATATTCTTTGCAAAATGAGGCATTACCTCGAAGAAATAATGATTATCGACAACTGGTTCTATAATATCTTTGATATCGTAAGGCACATTCGGATCATCCGGGATCACCTGCTGCAAAGCTTCATCTTCACGCCGGACATCGTCGGAACAGGAAACGACCGGTGCATCCTCCATATTATTTGAAGGAAGGAAACTCAACAATTCACGAATGCTCATCAATGTTTCCTCTTCCGTATCGCACATAAAATGGGTGACACCGCTCTTACTGCTATGCGTATAGGCACCGCCCAGTTCTTCCTTCCCCACTTCCTCATGAGTGACCGCCTTGACTACATCCGGTCCGGTAATGAACATGTGGCTTTTATCCTTTACCATAAAGATAAAATCAGTCAATGCCGGAGAATAACAGGCCCCACCGGCACAAGGTCCCAGAATAGCCGAGATCTGAGGAACGACACCCGAGGCCATCGTATTCTGATAAAAAATAGAAGCATATCCGGCCAGGCTGTTCACACCTTCCTGGATACGGGCTCCTCCCGAATCGTTCAGGGCAATGACCGGTGAACCGCTTTTTAGTGCCAGTTGCTGAACTTTCACTATCTTGGCGGCATTCGTCGCGCTCAACGTACCTCCGTAGGTCGTAAAGTCGTAGGCATAGACAAAGACTTGCCGTCCGTCTACTTTACCGTAGCCAGATACGATCCCGTCGCCGGGGATTTTATTCTTATCCATGCCGAAATTCGTACAGCGGTGAACCACAAATTTATCCAATTCGTTGAACGTCCCTTTATCCAGCAACATATCGATCCGTTCGCGGGCTGTCATCCGGCCGGATTCATGCTGCTTTTCGATACGGGTAATACCACCTCCCTGCGAAGCTGTCTTATCCAGTTCTTCAAAGGTCTTATACAACTGTTCCTTTCCCATTTTATTCTTCTTTATCTGTTATTACGTCCAGCGACAGAAGAACCTGGTTGCTTGCTACCGAATCTCCTTCTTTGACCAATACTTCACGTACCGTACAAGCTGAACTTACCTTATAATTACTCTGCATCTTCATCGCCTCTATCACGACGACGATATCTCCGGCTTCCAGACGGTCGCCTTTCTCCACCAGTACCTTCACGACTTTTCCGGGCATAGGAGAAACGATCTTGTTATCCTGCCGTTCTTCGCTGCTCTTACGCATACGCAGATATTTCATCTGTGTATCGACAATATCGACGGCATAAGACAGGAAATGTGTATTCACCGTATAACTTTTGCCTCCTTCTCCCCGGATCAGTTCGGCATTATACGAATTACCGTTGTGCAAAATAGAGCAGGCACCGTTCTCGGCCATCATAATATCGACTTCATAAGGGACACCGTCTATCGTCAACTGCACCTTATTCCCTTCCTTGCTGACCAGCGATACATCCGCCACTCTTTTTCCTATATGTATTTCCATAATGAATAATTTTCTAATATGCTAATGAGCCAATTATTAAATGCGCAAGACGCCTTTCTGAAGACCGAACTCACGCCAGCGGCTGATAGGACGGTTATCCGACGCCAACCCCGACTTGTTTTCCTCCAGGTTGATCAGATAATCGATATAGGCAGCGATCATAGCCACATTCTCGGTTTCCGTACCACTCTCACTTACCGGATGCTGTAATTGTTCCGCATTTTTCGCAATAAAAGAAGTATCATATTTCCCCTGTACAAAATCAGTCGTATCCATGATCCGGCGCAGATAGCTGATATTGGTTTTCAATCCGGTGATCTTGTATTCGTGCAGTACACGCCGCATACGTTCGATTGCATACTGGCGGTTGGTCGCCCATACGATCAGTTTGCCGATCATCGGGTCGTAATAAACCGGTATCTCATATCCTTCGTACACATAACTGTCCACACGGACACCGATACCGTTCGGTTCCGTCAGTTGCCTGATCACACCGGGAGACGGCATAAATCCGGCTTCGGTATCTTCCGCACAGATACGGCATTCGATAGCATGGCCACGCTGGGCTATCTCTTCCTGACGGATATGGAGCGGCTCATCGTTAGCCACCCGGATCTGTTCTTTTACAAGGTCGACACCCAATACTTCTTCCGTGATAGGATGCTCCACCTGCAGGCGGGTATTCATTTCCAGGAAATAAAAATTCCGATGTTTGTCCACCAGAAATTCGATGGTACCTGCACCGGAATAATGAACGGCCTTTGCCGCAGCTACAGCTTTCTCTCCCATATCTTTCCGCAATTCAGCCGTAATAAACGGTGACGGGCTTTCTTCTACGATCTTCTGGTTACGCCGTTGTACCGAACATTCACGTTCGCAGAGATGGATCACGTTCCCGTGATTATCGCCCAGAATCTGAAATTCGATATGATGAGGCTCTTCCACAAACTTCTCCAGATAAACAGTATCGTCTCCAAAAGAAGAAAGAGATTCCGAACGGGCGGAATTATAGGCTTCCACCACCTCTTCCTCTTTATAAATAAGCCGCATCCCTTTTCCACCGCCGCCCATCGATGCTTTCAGCATCACAGGAAAACCGATCTCCTTACAAACCCGAACTGCCTCTTCCGCACTCTGCAACGGCTGCTGTGTTCCGGGAACTACCGGTACGCCGGCTTCGATCATACGTTTGCGGGCAGAGATCTTATCTCCCATCGCTTCCATCGTTTCAGGAGCCGGGCCGATAAAAATGATCCTTTCTTCCTTACATCTCCGGGCAAAAGCGGCATTCTCCGAAAGAAAGCCATAACCGGGGTGAATAGCATCTGCCTTATGAAGTTTGGCTGCCTGAATAATTTTTTCAATATCCAGATAACTCTCTTTGGAGGCCGCAGGGCCTATCAGGCAAGCTTCATCGGCATAAAGCACGTGCCGGGCAGCCCGGTCGGCTTCCGAAAATACAGCCACAGACTGTATTCCCATCTCCCGGCAGGAGCGCATCACACGCACCGCGATCTCACCACGATTTGCGATCAATATTTTCCGTATCATATCAATGCTTTAAATGTTTATAGCGGGGATTCACCTCGCAGGCATAGAAATATTTCTTTATCTCATTCAAACAGGAATTGCATAAGCATCCCGGATAATGCATCTTTACATAAGCAAGCTGGAGCTCATCCAATTTCACAGGTGCACAATGACAGGCAGAGATATCGTCTACCCGGCATACAAAGGAGACCCCACAACGCGGACAATCTTTCTCCATAATCTGATAATTTTTGAAATAAACAATCTTTTCGAACCCGTATCCTAACCCACGAGGACATGAGCCTTTAATGAATGGCAGGTCTTCTGACTGACTCCCATCCTGAAGCCTTCCCGACGGAAAGTTGATAGTTGACATGTGACAGTTGACAGATAAATACGGACAGAAAAACTGTCTACTGTCAACTTTCCACTGTCAACTGAATCGTCAGTGGCATTAGTTGTTTTCAGAATGTTGAACGGAGCTTCACAGCAGCGGGACTGTCCGGGATTTACACCCGATTCCCTTTTAATCTGTATCACCCGACCAGATAATACAGAACCGATTCGGCGGCAAATGTAGAGAAAATATTACACATTTTACTCCAGATTGTGCATATTTTTTATCGGGACACATAAGAGGCTGATAATGCAATGGTTAGAAGAGAACTCACACTTGACTATCCTTTTTGGGAAACATTTTCAACATAAAAAATCTAAAAGTTTTCCACTTTTCTTTATTTCATATCTAATAATCAGAAGATTGACATAATTTAACTCGTTAAAAGTTTTCCAAAAAGAACACCATATATAGTTTAAGCATACCTTTGTTGGAGTAAAAACAACATAAATATATTATCAATTTTATCATGATACAAACAGTTATCAAACGGGATGGACGTATCGTCGGATTTAATGAGGAGAAGATAGTAACAGCGATACGAAAAGCCATGCTGCATACAGAAAATGGGGAGGATTTGCAGCTGATCCGCCAGATTACGGATCATATTTCATTCAAAGGAGAACCGCAAATGACAGTCGAAGCGATACAGGATGCAGTCGAACTGGAACTAATGAACAGTAGCCGTAAGGACGTTGCACAGAAATATATCGCTTACCGTAACCAGCGCAGTGTTGCCCGTAAAGCTAAAACACGCGATATGTTCCTGGAGATTATCAACATTAAATCGAACGATATCACGCGCGAAAATGCCAATATGAATGCAGATACTCCTGCAGGTATGATGATGAAATTCTCCAGTGAAACCACCAAACCGTTCGTCGACGATTACCTGTTGAGTGAAGAGGTAAAAGAAGCCGTTGCAAACAACTACCTGCACATTCATGATAAAGATTATTACCCGACCAAGAGCCTGACATGCGTTCAGCATCCGCTGGACCGCATCCTTAAATATGGATTCTCTGCCGGACATGGCGAATCACGCCCGGCAAAACGCATCGAGACAGCTAGTATCTTAGGCTGCATCTCCCTGGAAACAGCTCAGAACGAAATGCACGGCGGACAGGCTATTCCTGCTTTTGACTTCTATCTGGCTCCTTACGTACGCAACAGCTTTATTGAAGAGATCAAGAACCTGGAAGACCTGAACGGCGTGGATTACTCACATCTGTATAATAAAGAACTGGACGACTATGTAACGCGTCCGCTGGATGGCCTGAGCGGTGACAAACGGATCATACAGCATGCTATTAATAAAACTGTCAGCCGTGTCCATCAGTCGATGGAAGCTTTCATTCACAATATGAACACCATTCATTCACGCGGTGGCAACCAGGTGGTGTTCAGCTCTATCAACTACGGTACGGATACTTCAGCCGAAGGGCGTTGCATCATTCGTGAGATATTGAAAAGTACTTATCGTGGTGTCGGCAACGGCGAAACGGCTATCTTCCCGATCCAGATATGGAAAAAGAAACGTGGCGTCAGCTATCTGCCGGAAGACCGCAACTATGACTTGTACGAACTGGCATGCAAAGTGACTGCCCGCCGTTTCTTCCCGAACTTCCTGAACCTGGATGCTACATTCAACCAGCATGAAGACTGGAAAGCGGACGACCCACAACGTTATATGTATGAGGTAGCAACAATGGGATGCCGTACCCGCGTATTCGAGAATCGCTTTGGACCGAAGACTTCTATCGGACGCGGAAACATTTCTTTCTCGACTATTAACATCGTACGCCTGGCTATCGAATGTATGGATATCGAAGATAAAGAACTCCGCACCGCACGCTTCTTTGCCAAGCTGGACGAAATGCTGGAAATTACTGCACGCCAGTTGCATGAGCGTATGGAATTCCAGAAAACAGCTTATGCCAAACAGTTCCCGTTGCTGATGACTTCACTTTGGCTGGGTAGCGAGAAGTTAAAACCGACAGATACGATCGCTCCGGTTATCAACCAAGGAACACTGGGTATCGGATTCATCGGACTGGCTGAATGTCTGGTTGCCCTGACCGGTAAACATCATGGCGAAGACGCGGCTTCACAGGAGCTAGGTCTGAAAATTATCACTTATATGCGCGACCGCGTAAATCAGTTCTCGGAACGATATCAGCATAATTACAGTGTGCTGGCAACTCCGGCCGAAGGTCTTTCCGGCAAATTCACGGCACGCGACCGCAAGAAATTCGGTATATTACCCGGCATAACCGACCGTGAGTATTATACCAACTCCAACCATGTCCCAGTATATTACAAATGCAGTGCCCGTCATAAAGCAGAAGTAGAAGCTCCTTACCACGCATTAACAGGTGGCGGTCATATCTTCTATGTCGAAATAGACGGCGATGCAACCCACAACCCGGAAGTGATCATGAAAGTGGTCGACATGATGGACAAATATAATATCGGATACGGCTCGGTAAACCATAACCGTAACCGTTGCCTGGAATGCGGCTATGAAAATGCAGATGCTCACATGGAAGAATGTCCGAAGTGCGGCAGCAAGCACCTAGATAAGTTACAGCGCATCACCGGTTACCTGGTAGGGACAACCGACCGCTGGAATAATGCCAAATTAGCGGAACTAAATGATCGTATTATACATAACTAAAAAATGATTGAACATTCATTAAACCATGCTTTCGATTATTGACATAATAGAGGATACAACTGTAGACGGTCCGGGATTCCGGACTGCTATCTACGCTGCCGGATGCCCGAACCAATGCCCGGGCTGCCACAATCCGGAATCATGGGATATAAAGAAAGGCAAGCCAACCCCGACGGAAGAGATTTTGGAAAAAGTCCTGGCAGACGACTTCGCCGACGTTACTTTCAGCGGTGGCGATCCGATGTTCCAACCGGAAGGCTTTACCAAGCTGGCACGTGCCATCAAAGAAAAGAGCCGGAAAAATATCTGGTGCTATACGGGTTATCAATTTGAGAGATTATTACAAAACCCCAAACAGGCCGAACTGCTTCAATATATCGACGTATTGGTAGACGGAAAATTCAAACAGTCTCTGCACGACGAAAGTCTTTTGTTCCGTGGCAGCAGCAACCAGAGATTGATCGATGTAAAGAAATCGCTGAAAGAGAAAAAAGTAGTTTTCTATAATTACAATCCGTTTATCATTTAGCGATAGGTTATTCTATTTACAGAAAACAGATTATAACAAAATGATCTAAAATTCATCTTTCTAATATTAATATGTTTTATATTTAATAAAATGAATAACAGCAGAGCTTTCCTAAATAACACTTCCAGGAGATTTTAAGTTACAATAATTAACATATATCTCCACAAATCATTTCCTAAAACTTATTTTAAAGAAATTGCCACTTCGTTTAAAACGAATTTTTTTTTGTTTTAAATGAAGTGACGATCCATTTAAGACGGAAAAAGCGTTAAAATAAGTTATACAAAAGAGGAGTCGATACCTTTTCAGGCTTGATTTAGATGTTTTTTAGCAGTTTATCACTTCCAGAACACCTAAAAAGCAGGCAAGAGATGAAATAGCACAAACAACAGGAATATCTATTTCAAGAAACAAACAGACACAATAATCCAGTAAATATTCTCTACGCGATATCATATTCCGCAATACCCCATTCTCTTTGACAAACTAAAACCTTCTGAGAATCCTATAAAACTCATCCATCCCATCACCTTTCCGGCACAATCGTTCCACACATCTACTAAAATAACATTTTGACATTCTTGGATCAAATCATCCTGCATGCAAACAATATTTTAGAATAGTTATCCTGTACTTCAAAACAATACCAAAAAGATTTTTTAATAAATAAATAGTATTTATATTCAAAAATACTTTACTACTTTTGCATCGGATTAAGGTGAATCACGAAGCATTCTGCTGGTGATGAGAGGGAATCCGGTGCAAATCCGGAACAATGCCCGTTGCTGTAATCCCGTTCCGGCACTTGCCGGAAATGCTTGCAACTCCATGCCACTGACGATTCAGTTGACAGTGGAAAGTTGACAATTGACAGTTTTTCTGTCCGCATTTTATCTGTCAACTGTCACATGTCAACTATCAACTATACCGTCGGGAAGGCCTTGCAAAGCCGGGAAAGTCAGAAAACCTGCCTGATCAATTTATTGATGCTCTCGGGATAAAGGGCAGAAGATTAACAAGGCAGAATTTCTATACAAAATTCTTCCATTTTATATGCTTACTTATATGAGACTGAAAGGTATTGCTATGTCTTTACTTTCGGTGTGCGTGTTTACACCTGCAACCAGCTTTGCAGAGAGTCAGACTGTCAATACACCGGAAAAAGAACAGGTACAAACCGGAATTTGTGTATTAACCGGTAGAATTATCGATTCCGAAACAGGAGAAGGTATACCTATGGCTACGATTAATGTTCCCGGAACATTAATCGGTACTGCCTGCGACGCAGGCGGCCGTTTCCGCATAGAATTGATCGAAGGTAAAAGTTACAACCTGTTGGTCCGTTCGACCGGCTACATGGAACAAACCATCAAGTTCAATGCCAACGGAGCGCAAAAAGAAATGGATATCCAGATGAATGCCGGGATATTCGATCTGAATGAAGTGGTTGTAACCGGAACACGGACAGAGAAAACGATCTCTAACACACCAGTCCTTACCCGACTAATTCCTGCCGCACAATTGCAACGCAACGACTTTGAGAACATCATGGATGCGTTGGAGTTTACTATCCCTGGTTTACAATTCAATAGCGATCCGAGAGGAGATAATATTCGTATTCAAGGACTTGAAAACAAATATGTTCTGATCCTTGTTGACGGAGAACGTCTATCTAATACACCCGGAGGTCCTATAGACTTTGAACGTCTTAGTACCTCCAATATCAAACAAATAGAAATAATAAAGGGAGCTGCTTCTGCTTTATACGGTTCAAGCGCAATCGGTATGATTGTTAATATCATAACGAAAACACCAGAACGCCTAGCAGAAGGTTGGGTTAAAGCCCGTTACTCTCGCTTCAATGAACTATTGCTTGATGGTAGCTTTGGTACTGCATATAAAGACTTCACATCACAAACTCTGTTCAACAGAAACTCTACTGATGGGTACGATCTGACACCTGAAACACCAGAAGCCTTCACAAAACAACCATCGTCAAACATGACATTTGAAGAAAAATTAGGATGGACACATAAACAAACAAAAATAAATGCGTCTGGAACTTTTTATCTGAATGATGTTAAAAATCCTCCGTTAAGTACTAAAAATACACATTATAAAAGTCTTAATAAAACATTCCGAGCCTCACTGGAACAAGAATTAGGAGAATATAATCAATTAAAACTTGTATATTATGGGGACTTTTATACCCGTAAAACAGTATATGAAAAATTAGACTCCATATCTAAAAATGCATCATCTAATGTACAAACACTACGTTTGACAGATATATATACTCCACTTAACAACCTTCAAATGGTATTTGGAGGGGAATTTAACTGGAATAAAGACTATAATGATATGCAATACGGGACAGAAATAAAAACCCGTAAAGTACATGACATAAACGGATTCGTACAAGCAGACTGGCAAGTTCTACCTCTATTGAATGTTATAGGAGGTTTCCGTTATACCCACCATTCTGCTTTTGGAGATGCTTATACTCCTAAAGTAAATCTAATGTTCAATCCTGGAAACTGGAAATTCCGTGGAGGTTATAGTAAAGGGTTTAAAGCTCCTGACGCAACGGAACTTTATTCTGATTTTATGATGGGTAGCGTATCACACAATATAGGTAATCCTGATCTAAAAGCAGAAAAGTCCAATTACTTCTCATTTTCAGCCGAATATACACATTCCAATCTAAATATTAGCGCTGAAATATATCAAAATAGCATTAAAAACAAGATACAATCAGCCTACGTCAATATTACAGATGAAAATGGCATAACTTCCACCGAATTACGCTATAGCAATGTTGATGATGCCCGTATACGTGGTGCAGAAGTCACAGTAGACTATTACCCCATCCGGCAAATTTACCTGCATGGTAGTTATGCTTATACTGATGCCAAAGATATGAATACTGAATTACAACTTAAAGGCAATACACGTCACGCCATTAGCTGCAACGCTTCTTATCGTTTCAACGTTTGCAAAAAAGAGGCTTCTGTATCTGTTGCCGGCCATTGGTGTTCAAAGAAAATAAACGATAAGGAAGAAGTCACAAAAGATGAACAAACCGGAGAAATCATCCAAACCATCACGACTGATCCTCAACCGGCATATAGTCTCTGGAAACTAACAGCACAATACACTCCTTGGAAACTGAACCATATGGCGTTAGTAACAACTGCGGGTGTACAGAATATGTTCAACTATAAAGATCCGGCTCATTATACAACCTACGATCCGGGAATTCGTGTGTTTGGCTCTATCTTATTTAAATTCTGATTTTCAAGTAATACGTTTAATCAACAAATTAATTTTTTATTATGACAACAAAAAGTTTTTTCCAATCGGGTTCTTACCTAAAGCAGGGGGCGTTGGCCGTAGCTATTATCCTGTCTTCTATCAGTTTTACAGCTTGTAGCGATGATGATAATAAAGACAAACCAGAGCCGGAAGCAAAAGCTAAAGAAGTAAAATTTGAAGCCCAAAGTTTTACAGAATGGACTTATTTTTCTTTTGAAAAAGGTGAAATCATAAAAGTAGACCAAGAAAACTATGCTACCGATTCAAGTTGGGATATAGCATTTTTACGCTATAACATCCGGACAAATGGAGGAGAATCGGGCAAAGGACAAGGTGCTGCACTTGATACAAAGGAAACTGACTTTAGCAAAGTCACATCTATACCAACTACAGGATTTATTACTGATAGTAAAATGAAAGTAATGGCTTCTGGTGGTATGCCTCCTACATATTACGAAACAACAGGAAATGATGCGTTTAAAGTTGGAGAAAATACAGGATGGGCATTCTATAACTATATGACTAGCACATGGAGTTACAACAAAAACGTTTTTATTATTCGCACAGCAGACGGCCAATATGCTAAATTGATCATGAAAACATTTATGAATGATGAAGACAAATCAGGTCACATTACTTTCGAATACGTATATCCGTTTAAATAACAATTAGTTAATCAATGCGAAGGAAGGGAGATACATCAGACACACATTCACTCTTTCCAGTCTCCCTTCCCTTTGCTTATTCTTTTATAATATGTCTGTTATTCAATTCCTCCGTCAACACAAATCCGCGGGATGGAAAGCCGGGCTGGCACTTTTGCTGGTACTCGGCTTGTATGCTTTTTATAGCCTGCTGTTATCCCCCACTAAAATTGCATTGGTAAACTTCCCGTCTTACCAGGTTTCCAACATTGCAATGGCAAGCGACAGCCGCTTGATAAAAGTGAAAGAGGTCAAGGCTGAAGATGCGTCGTCGCTCAAAGGCTACGATGCGATCCTGCTGTTCGGTCCGGGTTTGCGACTGACGGAAGAACAGACGGAAAATATCGATGCTGCCGGGAAAAAAGGAACCGCTGTATATACCTTTGTCTTTTCATCCGGCTCCATCAGCAATCACAATGTCGACAGCCTGCAACAGGAACAACTCGATATTTATTATAATAACCGGAGCCGTATGAACTACCGGAATATGTTGCATTATATCCGTAGCACCTTCGACAGCCGGAAACTATTCCAAACAAAAGCCGACGAACCGATACTGATCCCATCCGACATTTTCTTCCATCTGGAAGACGGCGTATTTTACCGGACTGCCGACGAACTGACCAACCACCTGCGTGAAAAGAAAATATACAAGGAAGATGCCCCTCGCATTGCCTTTGTTTCAGGTATGACCTCTCCCTTGGAAGGCAACCGAAGCTATATCGACAGTCTGATCACCCGCCTGACAGATGCCGGTTTCAATGTGTACCCGATCGCATCAGCCGCCAAACGGCAGCAATTGATGGAAAGTGTTCATCCGGATGCCGTCATTTATCTGCCGATGGGACGATTGGGAGGCGATAAAACCGTTCAATGGCTGACAGAAAACAATATTCCGCTTTTCTGTCCGCTCTCTATCATGCTAAGCCGCGATGAATGGCTGAGCGATGATAAGAACAAAGGGGTAACCGGCGGTTACCTGACAGCCCGTATCGTACTCCCGGAAATAGACGGAGGTATCGATCCGCTGGTAATCTCCACGCAGAACCAGCACGAGAACGGCTATTTTATGTTCGATGCGGAAAGTGAACGCCTGGACAATTTCACCCAAAACGTAAAGAACTATCTGCAACTGCGCAAGAAACCGAACAAAGATAAACGGGTGGCTATCTGCTACTTCAAAGCGGCTGGCCAGGCATCGCTCGTCGCAGCCGGACTAGAAGTGGCCCCTTCCCTTTATGAACTGCTGAAACGACTGAAACAGGAAGGATATACGGTAAACGGACTGCCCGATACTTTTGAAGGTTTCAGCCAACTATTGAAGAAACAGGGGGCTGTACTCGGAGCCTATGCCAAAGGGGCACAGGATGATTTCATGAAAAACGGTAATCCGCTATGGGTAAGCAAAAGCACTTATGAAAAATGGGCCGCCCATACGCTCGTCCCGGAAAAATACAAGGAAGTAGTCGACAAATACGGGGAAGCCCCGGGAGACTATCTGAGTGCAACGCATGACGGAGAAGAATCACTGGCCATTGCCCGCCTGCAATTCGGAAATGTAGTCCTGTTCCCTCAACCGCATGCCGCTGAAGGTAACGATGAGTTCCATATCGTACACGGAGCCAGCGTTGCCCCGCCACATGCCTATCTCGCCCCTTATCTATGGGTTCAGAATGAATTCAAGGCCGACGCCCTCATCCATTTCGGCACGCACGGCAGCCTGGAATTCACCCCGGGTAAACAAGCCGGGTTATCCAATAGGGATTGGCCGGATTGCCTGATAGGCAGCCTCCCCCATTTCTATTATTACAGTATTGCCAATGTGGGCGAAGCGATCATCGCTAAACGCCGTACGCATGCCGCCATGTTATCCCACTTAACACCTCCTTTCATGGAAAGCCGCACACGGGATCGTTTCTCCGGCTTGTTCAAAGATATCGATGATTGGTACCAAGCCCCTGAAAACAAACAACCGGAAATAGGATTACGGATAAAAGCTGCCGTTCTGAAACTCGGACTGCAAAGGGACCTGCAACTTGATAGCATAGCAGGTAAACCTTATACAGCGGAAGAGATCGAGCGAATCGAAAACTTCGCAGAAGAGATCTCCAACGAAAAAATGACCGGACGCCTTTATACGCTCGGACAGCCATACGGCAAGGAAGATATCGAATCGACAGTCATCGCCATGTCGGCCGATCCGCTCGCATACAGCCTTGCACGTTTAGACGCATTGAATAATAAAATCACCCGGAAACAATTGGAGAACAATACTTATATCTCCCGTCATTATCTGGCTCCGGTCAAGGCCAGATTAAAACAACTGCTTGCCTCCCGCGAACAAAACCCGGACCGGCTGATGCTGGAGTTTGCGGGTCTGAGCCGTGCCGACCTGATGAAAGCACGCGCCACGGATATGGCAGTCAATCCCCGCCAGCTATCCATGAGCGAAATGATGGCAATGGCGGCAGGAGAAGATAACGGTAGTTCTGGAAAAGATAATTCCGATGATAACGGAGGGATGAAAATGCCTGCCGGAATGCCGAAAGTAGGTAAAATGCCGGATTGGGTAAAGAAACGGATCGAAGCACGCAAGAAAGCAAAAAAAGAGGGAAAACAGGCAGTCTTGCCGGAAGTACCCCAAGAGGAAAAAGACTTTTCTTTTGCCGTATTGGAAATTGAACGTACATTGAAAAATGTAATCAACTACAAACAATTGCTCGAAGCGTCTCCCGAATCGGAACTACAGAGCATACTGCATGCACTGGACGGCGGATATATTGCTCCCAGTCCCGGCGGCGATGTAATTCTTTCCCCCAATACGCTGCCAACCGGACGGAATATGTTTTCCATCAATGCCGAAGCGACGCCGAGCACACGTGCCTGGGATAATGGCAAGCTATTGGCAGAAACGACACTGAAAACTTATTTCAAGAAACATGAGGACTGGCCGCGTAAGGTCAGCTATACTTTCTGGGCCGGTGAATTTATAGAAACCGAGGGCGCGACTTTCGCCCAAGCCCTTTACATGCTCGGAGTCGAGCCGGTACGTGACGGCATGGGCCGTGTCACCGACATCCGGTTGATCCCATCCGAAGAGTTAAAGCGCCCGCGTATCGACATCGTTGTACAGACATCCGGACAACTCCGCGACCTCGCCGCCTCCCGCCTGGCCATGTTGAGCAAAGCGGTTGGTATGGCCGCCGGATCGGAAGGCGACTCATACGGAAATTATGTGGCGGAAGGTGCCGTCGAATCGGAAAAACTGCTGGTAGAAAAAGGAATATCACCCAGAGAAGCACGAGAACTCTCCACCATGCGTATCTTCGGGGCTGTGAACGGCGGCTACGGTACCGGCATCACCGGTCTGGTAGAAAAAGGGGATGCCTGGGAAGAAGAATCACAGATTGCAGACACATATCTGAATAATATGGGAGCTATCTACGGTGACCCGGATAAATGGGGAGCAGTAGTAAAAGACCTGTTCGAAGTCGCCCTGCAACATACCGATATCGTAATGCAGCCCCGCCAAAGTAATACATGGGGAGCACTTAGCCTCGATCACATGTATGAATTTATGGGTGGTTTAAACCTATCCGTCCGAAATGTCACCGGAAAAGATCCGGAAGCTTACCTGTCCGACTATCGTAACCGCCATAACGTGCGCATGCAAAACCTGCGGGAAGCGATCGGAGTAGAAAGCCGTACCACCCTGCTCAATCCGGAATATATCAAGGAAAAGATGAAGGGGGGAGAAACGACTGCCGAGAATTTTTCAAAAACATTCCGTAATACGTACGGGTGGAATGTAATGAAACCTTCTACCATCGACCATGAACTTTGGGACGATCTGTATAAAATGTACATACTCGACGAACAACAATTGGGCATTCATAAGTTCTTTAAGAACGCAAGCCCGGCCGCTCTACAGGAGATGACTGCCGTCATGCTGGAAACAGCTCGTAAAGGCTACTGGAAGGCTACGGACGAACAGTTACAGCAGATAGCCGAGTTGCATACGAGCCTGGTGAAAGAGTTCAAACCGGCCTGCACCGGATTCGTTTGCGACAATGACAAGTTAAAAGAATTTATCGCATCCCGGATTCCTGACCAACAGGCACGCGAGTACCGGCAGAATATCACAGAAATAAAAGAAGCACTGGTGGAAACTGGACAGCAGGTGGTATTGAAAAAGGATCAGTTGAATCAGGTTCCGCAAAAAGAAAGCCAGACGTTGGATGGAATATTGATCGGTGTTTCTGTCGTTACACTGTTCTTCCTGCTGGTATTTGTCCTGAAACGGAGAAAAAAATAAAAAATGGAGTATGTAGTAGGCATATTACTCGGATTCATCGCTCTCAATTTTCTGTTGAAGATCGGGTTTTATGAATCTTTCTACGGTATACTGGCGGCTGGTGTGGCATGCAGTCTCTTTATCCTGGCAATCTGGCCCTGGGCTACGGAACAGTCGAAAACGCAGATTGCGGATTTCCTTGCTTCGCCGGCACGTATGCAAGATGCTGCCGTCATGATCACAATTGAATCGACGGTCATGATCGCTTTTTGCTTCGATTGTTTTGCTGGTTTCCGGCGGCATGATACTTTCTTCAAACGCAACCTGACACGGATACTGAAATACTATCCGGGATTACTGATCATGTTGGTACTGGCCTATACACTTACGCAAACGATCTTTGCTTTCCCTGGGATAAGTTTCCACAGAATGGCATGGAGCTTTGCGGCAATCAGCGGCATCGGAGTGGTTGGTGCCGGATGGTTCCTCAAAAAGTACCTGGGGGATCGCAGTCTCCGCCTGGAACTGTTGTTCGTCACAAACCTGTTCATTATTCTGACGGGGATCATTGCCACGGAGAACGGGAAAACAAGTTATGAGAGTGTCTCCAACGTCAACATATATGCTACCCTCGTCACACTGGGTATATTTGTAACAGGGGCACTGATCGGATTTATATGGAAAATGATAAAAAAAACACGGATATGACATCTATTTCAAATGCTTTATTCTGGATATCCAACGGACTGCTGATACCGGTAGTCGTACTGTTATTACTTTTCTTCCTGCGAGCCATCCTGATGGCGGGCGGTTTCTTCGGGGAGTTCTGGCAAAAGACGCGCCTGCAGCAACAGATAAACGATATGCTCGAGGAAATGACACCTGCCAATGCAGATGAACTTTACAAAAAACTGCCTGAAAATAAAAACATTCCTTTATTACGCTGCATGCAGAAGCTATACAGCCACAAAGAGAATACTGCTTATTGCGAACGATTGCTGGCTAATTATGAAGTGGAAGCAGAAAAGGAATTGGGACGCTCGCGCAATTTTATTAAACTGGGACCGATGCTGGGTCTGATGGGGACATTGATCCCGATGGGGCCGGCACTGGTAGGTCTTTCAACGGGTGATATTGCTTCAATGGCGTATAATATGCAGGTAGCATTCGCCACGACGGTAGTGGGTATGGTAATCGCCGCAATAGGGGTCGTCACTTTGCAAGTCAAGCAACGTTGGTATGCACGCGACATCAATGATTTGGAATATATCTATAAAAACCTGCACCATGGGACAGCGAAATAAGTTGCTTCATTCAGACGGGGATTCTGACCCGATGGGAGTGGTTGCCAATCTGTTTGATGTGGCAATGGTTTTCGCTGTCGCATTGATGGTGGCACTTGTAACTCGCTTCAATATGACCGAACTTTTCTCTAAGGAAGACTTTTCACTGGTAAAGAATCCCGGGAAGGAAAATATGGAGATCATCACAAAAAAAGGAGAAACAATCCAGCGATATACACCTTCCGAAAACCAGGAATCGGAAGGGAAGAAAGGACGTAAAGTCGGGATTGCCTACGAGTTGGAAAACGGGGAGATCATCTACGTCCCGGAGTAAGAATAGTTATTTCTCCTCGGTATACTGCCGTTTAAAAGCAACCGGTGAAACTCCTCTGTGCTTTTTAAAGAATTTCCCAAAGGATGATTGATCGGAAAAATTCAGCATGTCGGCGATCTGTTGAATGGATAAATCCGGATTCCGCAGAAGAATCTCGGCTTCGCGCATCAATGCTTCACTGATCCATTGGTTGACAGTCCTTCCACTGAAACTTTTCATTATACGCGACAGGTACTCGGGGGTAATGCACAATTCGCCCGCATAGAAAGAAACGGAATGTTCTGTCCGGCAATGTTTGTTCAGTAACTGGATAAACAGGAAAAGCAATACATCTTTTGCCGGTGGATTCGGATTCACTTTATGACGGTTTGCCTGATAGACAATGTTGTTCATCTCCAATAAAAAGCCGCGTAGTTCGTTCAGGATAATATCGCGTTGCCACGCATGTTCCGTACGGTCGATATTCCGCTCGATACGGCAGAGGCAATTCTCCAGCAAAAGCCCTTCCTCTTCGTCCAGATGTTGGATAGGACGAGTATGCAGGGAAGCGATATAAGCAGCAGGCATACGTCGGCTGTTCAACATAATCTCGGAAAACAGATTGCGTTCGATGATCAGATGGTAGCCCCTGAAATCGGAAGAAAAACGAAAATTCTTTACCGAGTGCATATCCATTATATTCAACAACAGATTATCAGATAAATGATAGGTAAAATCATCTATAGTAATCTCTATGTCTCCTTGCCGAACCAGAAAGATGGAAAAGGCATCCAGGCGAATAGAAACATCTTCTTTGAATCCGGGATTCCTGTGATTGTTACCATCCATTCTCACAATAACCAATTTATCCTGATAGGACTTCAGATTCATTTTAAAACGAAGCAAGTCCGCAATACTTAGCCGCAAAAAGGATTCTTCCATATCTATTTTATAAGGATGCAAAGATAGAAAATATATCCGAAAGCGACTCCGGGTTGGTTTTATACAATCATTTTGCGGACGTCAGCAAAATGATCGCACAGCATATTAATCAACTGATAAGAAATAATTATATAGAAATGCATGCTTTGTTCAATATCTATTTTTATATTTGTAACAATTTAATAAAAACGGAGACTATGAAAACAGAAGAAATTAAAGAGTTATTTACTCAATTTGAGAGTATTGTTTGTGATTACAATGGAGTAGAGTGTTGGAGTGCTAGAGAATTATATCCCTTATTGGGATATTCCCAATGGCGTAACTTCCTACCAGCCATAGAAAAAGCCAGAATAGCATGTAAAAATGCAGGCGAAGATATAACCTATCATTTTGCGGACGTCCGCAAAATGATCAGCCTAGCCAAAGGTGCTGAAAGAGAAGTAGATAACACTCTACTCACCCGCTACGCATGCTACTTAATTGCACAAAATGGCGATCCCCGGAAGCCTGAAATAGCTTTTGCACAAAACTATTTTGCCGTACAGACCAGACGTGCAGAGCTTATAGAACAACGCCTATTAGACTATGAACGCATCAATGCACGCACCAAACTAGCCGAAACAGAAAAGCTACTTTCCGGCGTTTTATACGAAAGAGGCATAGACAGCAAAGGCTTTGCTACCATACGTTCCAAAGGGGATAAAGCGTTGTTTCGTATCGATACCAAACTACTCAAACGCAAATTAGGAGTACCCGACAGCCGCCCTCTTGCAGATTTTCTGCCTACAATCAGTATAAAAGCCAAGGACTTTGCAGCAGAAATGACCTCCGTCAATGTGCAGCAGAACGATTTATACGGACAAACCTCCATCGAAAACGAGCATGTGGATAACAACCTGGCCGTAAGAGATATGTTGGTTAGCAGAGGCATATTTCCCGAACAATTTCCTGCCGGAGAAGATATAAAAAAGGTAGAGAAACGTCTGAAGAAAGATGCTAAAAAGCTAAATGACCCCAAGAAAAAAAGGTAGTAGGCAGCTTCCCCGCTGCTGTTCAAATTTGGAACAAATATATTCATTTTTCGACCATCGTTGTTTTGTTAAAAAGTCGGACATTTGCACCGGTTATTAGTTAAGGCAGTAAATATCAAAGAGTAGCAAACTATTCTCATTCGAATATCACCCTATTGATGTTTTGATTTTGGAAGAATCCGCTGCCGGGATTTTAAATAAACAATTACGAAAAAATGAAGAAAAATTTATTTGCCCGATGCCTGAGCGGCATCGGGGTAGGGCTTCTTTGCCTTATAGCCAGCTCTTGTAAGGAACAACCGGCTATGCAGGTGAACAATGAGTACAAAGTACTGAAAGTGTCCACAACCGACAAAACCCTGAGCAGTCTTTATTCCGCCACGATACGCGGACGACAGGATATCGACATCTATCCTCAGGTCTCAGGATTTATCACACAGTTATGTGTGGAAGAAGGACAAGCTGTCAGAAAAGGACAGTTGTTGTTCATCATCGACCAGGTCCCTTATCAGGCAGCCCTGCAAACAGCAATTGCCAATGTGGAAGCTGCACAAGCTGCGCTGAACACGGCAAAGCTGACGTTCGACAGTAAAAAAGAACTGCATGCACAAAATGTAGTATCAGCTTTCGACCTGCAAACTGCTGAAAACTCATGGTTAAGTGCCAAAGCACAGTTATCGCAGATGAAAGCACAGGAACTGAGTGCCCGCAACAACCTTTCATATACAGAGGTAAAAAGTCCGTCCAACGGAGTTGTCGGAACACTACCCTACCGTGTCGGAGCGTTGGTCAGCGCCAATTCGCCTAAACCGTTGACAACTGTTTCAGATAATTCGAACATGTATGTCTACTTTTCCCTGACGGAAAATCAACTGTTGGCCCTCACCCGCCAATACGGTTCCAAACAGAAGGCTTTGGAGATGATGCCGGAAGTCGAATTGCAACTGAATGATAAATCCGTTTATCCGGCAAAAGGGAAAGTCGAAACGATCAGTGGAGTTATCGATCGCAACACAGGTACTGTAAGCCTGCGTGCCGTATTCCCGAACGAAGAAGAGATCCTTTACAGCGGCAGTTCCGGAAACATTATCCTGTCAACAGAGAAATCGGGCAGTATCGTGATCCCGCAAACAGCCACATTCGAAATACAGGATAAAGTATACGTTTATAAAGTCATAGATGGCAAAGCTACATCGGCTCAGGTCAATATCACCCGTGTAAACGGAGGCCAGGAATATATCGTGAACGAAGGTCTGAAAGCCGGTGACGTGATAGTCGCCGAAGGTGTAGGTTTGCTGCGCGAAGGAACTCCGATCCAGGTTAAACAATAATAGGAAGAACGGAATATGAAATTAAGAACCTTTATAGAACGCCCGGTACTATCAGCCGTTATCTCTATCGTGATAGTATTTATGGGTATCATCGGGTTGACCAGTCTGCCCGTCGAACAATATCCCGATATTGCCCCGCCTACCGTTATGGTGAGTACAACCTACTTCGGTGCCAGTGCAGAAACCCTTCAAAAGAGTGTGATCGCCCCGCTGGAAGAGGCCATCAACGGTGTAGAAGACATGACCTACATGACATCTACGGCAACCAATGCAGGAACTGTATCCATCATGGTCTACTTCAAACAAGGTACCGATCCGGATATGGCAACCGTAAACGTACAGAACCGTGTGTCCAAAGCCACCGGTCAGTTACCCGCAGAAGTAACCCAAGTGGGGGTCACTACTACCAAACGTCAGACCAGTATGTTGCAGATCTTCTCGATTTACAGTCCTGACGATTCATACGACGAAGGCTTTCTTGCCAACTACCTGAGCATTAACCTGAAGCCGGAAATCCTCCGTATCTCAGGTGTCGGCGAACTGATGGTAATGGGGGGAGATTACAGTATGCGTGTCTGGATGAAACCGGATGTGATGGCGCAATATAACCTGATCCCTTCGGATGTGACCGCCGTACTGGCCGAACAGAATATAGAATCGGCAACCGGTGCATTCGGTGAGAACTCTACAGAGACCTACCAATATACGATGAAGTACAAAGGCCGTTTAATACAGCCGGAAGAATTCGGGGATATCGTGATCCGTTCGACCGAAGACGGTGAAGTACTGAAACTGAAAGATATAGCAGAAATAGAACTGGGACGTGAAAACTACTCTTACATCGGTGAACTGACCGGTCATGTCGGCGTTTCCTGTATGGTATTCCAGACAGCCGGCTCCAACGCGACCGAGGTAAACCAGCAAATCGACGCTTTCCTCGACGAAGCACGTAAAGACCTGCCGAAAGGAGTTGAGATCGTACAGATGATGAGCTCGAACGACTTCCTGTTCGCCTCCATCCACGAGGTGATAAAGACATTAATCGAAGCGATCTTACTGGTTATCCTGGTGGTATACATATTCCTGCAGGATATCCGTTCAACCCTGATCCCGCTGGTAGGTATCATCGTGTCGTTGATCGGTACATTCGCATTCATGTCGATTGCCGGATTCAGTATCAACCTGATTACTTTGTTTGCACTCGTTCTCGTGATCGGTACGGTGGTCGATGACGCCATCGTCGTCGTCGAGGCGGTACAGGCCCGGTTCGACGTCGGGTATAAATCTTCGTACATGGCAAGTATGGATGCCATGAACGGGATCAGTGCCGCCATTATCTCTTCTTCACTGGTGTTTATGGCCGTGTTTATTCCGGTATCGTTCATGAGCGGAACTTCAGGTACATTCTATACACAGTTCGGTCTGACAATGGCAGTTGCCGTAGGTATCTCAGCGATCAATGCATTGACTCTGAGTCCGGCATTATGCGCACTGATACTGAAACCGTATATCAATGAAGACGGTACGCAAAAGAATAACTTTGCCTCCCGCTTCCGTAAAGCGTTCAATACTGCTTTCGATGCTCTAATTGCCAAATACAAGAAGGGTGTACTCTTCTTTATCAAACGCAAATGGCTGATGTGGTCGATGTTGGCTTGCTCGGTTGTCCTGTTGTTCTTCCTGATGAAAACGACGAAGACCAGTCTGGTGCCGGATGAAGACCAGGGTGTATTGTTCGTCAACGTAACAACGGCCGCCGGTAACTCACTGGCAACGACCAACGACGTGATGACCAATATCGAGAACCGTATCAAAGACCTACCGCAGATCAAGGATTATAACAAAGTATCCGGTTACGGACTGATCTCCGGACAAGGAAACTCATTCGGTATGTTCATCATCAAACTGAAACCGTGGGATGAACGTACAGATAAGGAAGACCACGTACAATCGGTTATCAACCAGGTGTACGGACGGACTGCCGACATCAAGGATGCAAACATCTTCGCCATGTCGCCAGGTATGATCCCCGGTTACGGTATGGGGAATGCACTGGAAATGTATATGCAGGATAAAAAGGGAGGCGATCTGACTGATTTCTTCAATACGACACAACAATATCTGGGGGCCTTGCGCGAACGTCCGGAAATTGCAGCCGCCTATTCAACCTTCTCTATCAACTACCCGCAGTGGGAAGTGACGGTAGATGCAGCTAAATGTAAGCGTGCCGGTATCACTCCGGATGCCGTGCTGAGCACTTTGTCAGGTTATTACGGAGGACAATATGTATCGAACTTCAACCGCTTCTCGAAAGTGTATAAGGTGATGATACAGGCTTCTCCTGATTATCGTCTGGATGAATCTTCACTGGATAATACTTTTGTACGTATGGCAAACGGCGAAATGGCTCCGTTAAGCCAGTTTGTAAACCTGACAAAGGTATACGGTGCCGAATCGTTGAGCCGTTTCAATATGTACAACTCGATCGGGGTTAATGCGATGCCAGCGCCAGGATATAGTTCCGGTGATGCTATCAATGCCGTAAAAGAAGTAGCGGCAACCAGCCTGCCGAAAGGGTATGGTTACGACTTTGCCGGTATCACCCGCGAAGAGAACCAGGAAAGCAATACGACAGCCGTGATCTTCGTCATCTGTATCCTGATGATCTACCTGATCCTGAGTGCGCTTTACGAAAGCTTCCTGATCCCGTTTGCCGTGATCCTTTCCGTACCGTTCGGTCTGATGGGTAGCTTCCTGTTCGCCAAGATCATGGGGCTGGAAAACAACATTTATCTGCAAACCGGGTTGATCATGCTGATCGGTCTGTTGGCTAAAACAGCTATCCTATTGACTGAATATGCAGCCGAACGGCGTGCCGCCGGTATGAGCCTGACATCTGCCGCACTGTCTGCCGCCAAAGTACGTCTGCGTCCGATCCTGATGACGGCGTTGACCATGATCTTCGGTCTGCTTCCGTTGGTAGTAGCGACAGGTGTCGGTGCAAACGGTAACAGCTCATTGGGTACAGGTGCCGTAGGCGGTATGTTGATCGGAACACTGGCACTGCTGTTCGTCGTGCCTTCCCTGTTCATCGTATTCCAGTATCTGCAGGAAAAAGTGCGCCCGATACAGTTCGAGCCGACTCACGACTGGCAGATCCAGGAAGAAGTGGTAGAAGTAACCGCCGAGCGGAAAGACTATCTCGAAAGTAAAAAGAAAGGAAATCAAGCAGATGAAAAATAATATCATTCTATTATCCGTCGCCACCCTCTCGTTACTGAGTGGGTGCGGCATCTATACATCCTACAAACCGGAGACCTCCGTTCCTGACAACCTGTTCAGGGACGAGGCGATGGCTACGGATACGACCAGCATCGGCAGTCTCGACTGGCGGGAACTCTTCACAGACCCGCAATTGCAGACGTTGATCGAAAAAGGACTGGAGAATAACACCGACATGCGCACCGCCCATTTGCGGGTACAGGAAGCCGAAGCAGCCCTGATGACTTCGCGTCTGGCTTACCTTCCGGCACTGAATCTGAATCCGCAGGGAACGATCAGCAGCTTCGACGGTTCGAAAGCCGCCAAAAGTTATCAGTTGGCGGTAGCTGCCAGTTGGGAAATCGATATATTCGGGAGACTCACCAATGCAAAAAGAAGTGCACAGGCAGCTCTCGAACAGACTAAATCATACAAACAGGCCGTCCGGACACAGCTAATAGCCACTGTAGCCAATTCCTATTACACTTTATTATTGCTCGACAAACAACTTGTCATCAGTGAACGGACGGCCTTTCTTTGGAAAGAGAACATACAGGCAATGCGTGCATTAAAAAAAGCAGGTCTGGCAGATGAAGCCGCCGTTTCCCAGTCGGAAGCGAACAGCCTGAGTGTGGAAGCCTCCCTCCTGACCTTACGCCAGCAGATCAACGAGATGGAAAACAGCCTCTCCAACCTGCTCGGAGAAGTGCCTCACCGGATGGAACGGGGAGAACTGGATCGACAGGAATTTCCCCAGACACTATCCGCCGGCGTTCCGCTCTCCCTGTTAAGCAACCGTCCGGATGTACGGCAGGCAGAATATTCGTTGGCACAGGCATTCTATGCAACAAACGGAGCACGCAGTGCTTTCTATCCGAACATCACCCTCAGCGGTGTTGCCGGATGGACTAATAACGGAACGGGGATCATCACTAACCCGGGCGGCTGGCTGTTGCAAGCGATAGGCTCGCTGACACAACCGTTATTCAACAAAGGTGCCAACATCGCCCAGTTGAAAATAGCCAAGGCACAACAGGAAGAGGCCTCCCTGGCTTTCCAGCAGAGCCTATTGAATGCCGGAAGCGAAGTAAACAACGCCTTGACACAATGGCAGACGGCACGCGGACGTATCCAACTGGCTGGCCAGCAGATTACGGCTTTACAAAAGGCCGTAAAAAGTACCCGGTTACTGATGCAACACGGAAACACCACTTACCTGGAGGTACTGACTGCCCAGCAAGGCCTGTTGCAGGCGGAACTCTCGCAGGTAGCCGACCGTTTCGATGAGATACAAGGTGTTATTAACCTCTATCACGCATTAGGCGGAGGACAAGAATAAGTATTACAGATAGACACAGAAAAGAAAGGGGGATGTCGTGATGATATCCCCCTTCTTGTTTCCTGGATCTCGGATGCCACTCTAAATCCTTGCTGTTATATAATCGATAATATCCAGGCAGAGATTGGTTGTCAGGTCATTCGTATCTAATTCGGGATTGAGTTCCACCAGGTCCATCGACTTCACCAGATTCGTTGAAAGGATATGATCGACAAAGTCTTTAAACTCATCCGGCAAAAGTCCTTCACTCACCCGTGTTCCTGTTCCCGGAGCAAACCGCGGATCGATACTGTCCACATCGATACTGAAATGAACATTACGTATTTTTCTTTCCTTCAGCTTCCGCTTAATATCTTCGGCCACAAAACCGATTCCCTTCAGATGGATCGTATCCATGGTGTAAACACTCAGACGCTCCCGTTCGATCAGTACCTGTTCGCCTTCATCCAGGCTGCGGGTTCCTACCAGAAAGACATTTTGCGGATTCACTTTATTTCCGGGGGCATAGATATTGACAAGTTCTTCACTTCCCATCCCCATCAGGGCACTCAACGGCATTCCGTGGATATTCCCGCTGGGAGATGTTTCATTTGTGTTGATATCGCCATGCGCATCGAGCCAGATAATCCCGAAATCATCAAAAGATTTCCCTACACCGGAAGCACTTCCCAGCCCAAGTGAATGATCGCCACCGATAACAAGCGGGAACGCCCCGCCACGCAAGGTATCATACACCAGCTCCGCCAGATTATTATTCACCTCGACAATAGCGTCCAGATACTTCATGCTTTTGCCCCGGGCAAATTTATCCGTTTCCGAAACGGGAGGGACATATAGATTCCCAAGGTCGAAGGCACGATGCCCGTTCTGCCGTATCACCTTCATCAATCCCCGTTCGCGCAGATGATTCGGGGCACGCTCTACGCCTTCCCGATCGCAACCCAGATTCAAAGGAACTCCTATTACGTTTATTTTCATACTATACTATTTTAATTATGAACCTATAAGAGACAGTCTCTCTTGTTACTGTCCCGGCATGTCACCGCATAGACAAAGGTCAGTCACTTACTACGCAATATATAGCAGTCCTATGTGCCATGTATTGCCCTTACTGTGGCAAGACCTTGCCATGCTATTGGCAAAACTTTGCCACAGTGATGGCAAAAGTCTGTCACTGGCATGGCAGACAGGCCGGACTATATGTGCCATATGCTTCACTACCGGAACCTACGATCCCTAGAACAGTTCAAAAGTTTCCTTTATTATACCGATTGCTTCCATCATCTGTTCATGGGTAATGACCAGCGGTGGTGTGAAACGAATGATATGATCATGTGTCGGTTTGGCTATCAAACCGTTTTCTTTCAGTGCCAGACAGATATCCCAGGCCACCTTTCCTCCGCGAGGTTCGGTAACGACGGCATTCAGCAATCCTTTTCCACGTACCTGCCTGATCATCGGATTATCTATCTTCTGCATTTCGCTGCGGAACAATTCACCCATCTCATAAGCATTCTCCGAGAGATGTTCATCGCGTACCACTTCAAGGGCAGCTATTCCGACAGCGGCAGCCAACGGGTTTCCTCCATACGTGGAACCATGTTCGCCCGGAGCGATCGTCAACATAATCTCGTCGCTCGCCAATACGGCGGAAACAGGAGTGACACCACCGGAGAGGGCTTTCCCCAGGATCAGTATATCGGGATGAATATTCTCATAATCGCAGGCAAGCAGTTTACCGGTACGTCCGATACCGGTCTGTATCTCGTCGGCAATGAACAGCACATGATGGGCATGGCATAAGTCGTAACAAGTGCGGAGATAACCTTCGTCGGGAACAACCACGCCTGCTTCCCCCTGGATAGGTTCCAACAGGAAGCCGACCACGTCGGGGTCTTTCAGGGCTTCTTCCAACTCTCCTACATTATTATATTGTACTTTGATGAAACCGGGTGTATAAGGCCCGAAGTCCGCATACGAACTGGGATCCGTGCTCATGGAGATGATCGTGATGGTACGTCCGTGGAAATTCTCGCTGCATACGATAATCTTCGCCTTTTCCGGTGCAATGCCTTTGATACGATACCCCCAGCGACGCGCCAGTTTCAAGGCTGTCTCTACCGCTTCGGCTCCGGTATTCATAGGCAGTAATTTATCGTAGCCGAAGAACTTACAGGCAAACTCCATATACTCGCCCAATACGTCCGAATGGAAAGCGCGCGATACCAGTGTCAGCTTCTGCGCCTGATCCGTCAGTGCTTTAATGATTTTAGGATGGCAATGCCCCTGGCTCAGGGCGGAATAACCGGACAGGAAATCAAAATAACGTTTGCCTTCCACGTCCCACACAAATACGCCTGCTCCTTTTTCGAGAACGACAGGCAGGGGATGATAGTTGTGTGCACCAAACTTCCCCTCACGGGTGATGTAATCTTCCGGTCTCATACTATTTCAAATTTAATTGTTTTGTCAGACCGTAAGTGTTTCATACAGCCATTGTCCCAAAGGTAGTGATTTGAGTGACAGTATGTCACGGAAAGGGATATGTTAAGAAACACACTACGGATGATATAGTTGCCCCGCAGGTACCTGGAGAGATACTAAATATTGTAGGGCTACAAAGGATTTGCCACGGTTGAAGTGACAGTTTTGTAGCCCTACGAAGTTTTTTACCTGAAACTGTAATACAAATTATTGTACGGCAGCGGCACGATGGGGCTTTGGAAACTCCATGCCCTGGTATTATCGAAGTCGAAAGGACTTTCGGTATCCGTGTAAGTCGACTTACGGGCCAGGTCGTCGGCGAAACAGTATCCGATCCGCGATCCGTGGGAACCTTTATTGTCTACCAGGAAGAAAAGCCCCTGGTTTGCTACAGCAGCACCGCTTTTGAAAGGATCCTGGTTCATAGTCCCGATAGAAATGATACGACGCGGTTTGACATCGTCCAAACCGTCGAGAGCCGTGTCCGCCACACCATAACCGGAGGCTGCACCGGCAGAGAAACAGTTGTGAAGTCGGAGATGGTCGCCCTGGAAGGCAATGATACCATAGCCGTTTTCCCCGGCATTGATGTCTCCAAAGTTACAGCATTGAGATATTTCGATGCAGTTATCCATGCGGTCGGTCAGGATACCGACGGTCGTGACGGCTGTTGAACAGACGACGATGGCTGCCGTAGCCGCCCCGCCTGTAAAGATTGCTCCCGCTACCGCCAGGACGCAGTTGACGGCAGCAATCGCGATTTCACGATTCTGTTCCATTTTGGCAACCTGTTCGCTGATATCCGCCAGGCGGCTGTGCACGGCATCACCATAAAGGTCGTCACCCTCGCCTTCCAAACTCCGGGAGAAGGCTTTCGAGTTTTCGTAGACCAGTCCGGGGAGTACCTCCGAACCTGCCAAAGGTCCTCTGGTAGTAGGCAGGGCAGCGGCGACTTTGGCGTGCATGCCAGCTATCATTTCTTCGTTACGCACATCGAGTTTACGGTTATACAGATCGTCCCACATACTTATGTCCTGCATCAGGGGTGGGGTGGCGATGGCGCTGATCAGATCCAGGGTATTAGAAGCGATCTTCACGACCTTCTTGCCGCCTTTGAAGAGGGCTTTCAGGCTGGATACATTCTTAGGCGGGGTTCGTAGAGCCTTCATCAGCTTGAAAGTTCCCTTTCCGGTGGAAACAACGATGGAAGCAAAGTCGCGTTTGGTAAACGACTTGGTTTCGCCGGAATGGGCAATGATCCCTGCCACGTACACGGCACCTCTCACGGAGGCATAATTGGTACAGAAGTTGATCATGCCGGTCGTACCACCCAGTGTCAGGATACCTGCCGCCATCCCGTGGGAGGCGGTTACGGGACCGAGATTCGAGCTGTTGGTCACAATGTAATAGGCGGCACGGGCCAGTAATCCACCGGCAAATTTGTTGGCATCAACCGCACCGTTGTTGTAACTGTTGTTAATAACGACCGTAGGCGTATACCCAGCCAAGCCACCTGCAAAATCGCCTGTTGCCTCGACAGAACCTTCGTTATAGCAATCGGTCATCATCGCTTGGGCTTCTCCGGCGATACCGCCGGAGTTGTCGGTTCCGAGAATGGCTCCGTAATTGTGCGCGGAGGTGATGATAAGGTCGTTGTAGCTGCCGTCGCTTTTGCTGATTACGGTGCTGCCTACGATTCCGCCTGTTCCTTCGTAACCGTTTATGCGGCCTTCGTTTTGCACGACTGCAAGGGTGGAAGTGCCCAACCCTCCGGCAATGCCTCCGGTTCCGAGAGCCGACCGGTGGGTGGCGCTGACGTTACCTTTATTCAGGCAGTTGGTGATGTTGGCGGTTTCGATACCGCCAATCAGTCCGCCTGTACAACGACTACCGGCTGCAACGACCGGCGACTGGTTCACGCAACTGTCCATAATGGCGGTGGCATTGATGGTTCCTCCACCTACCAGTCCACCAACAAACGAGCCGTCGGAACGGTTGCCTACCGGCAGATTTTCGTTCACACAGCGGTGCATGACCAATACAGCTTGCGCATCGACTCCACCGACCAGGCCACCGACGAAACTGATACCGTATATTTCGCTGGCAGAAGAAGACGTTTTCCGTACGCGGCAATTATCCAGATAAGTCGGAGTTTCCACTTCTCCCGAGGTTCCCAGCACGGCACCGACCAGGCTGCCTGTCGAGTTTGCACCGATCGAGACAGGGTCTACCATCGTGACATTGCGGAAAGTAGCACCGCAGGCATAGCCGAACAACCCCGAAGCATGTACCTCGCTCCCGACCTTCTGCTCTTTCGAGTCGAGGGTACGGATGGCACAATAGGAAATAGTATGTCCTCCCCCGTCATAACAGCCTTTGAACGGGAAAGCCTGTTGGTGGGCGATGGGACGGAAACCTTTATTGTAGGAGCCGACCATATTGATATCGGCTGTTTGCAGGAAGTATTTGCCTTCGAACGAGTTATTACCGTCTTCAATAAGCTTACGCATGACATCGAAACCTGTCGACGAAGCGATGCGGTAAGGATCATCGGCTGTTCCGGTACCGAAATAACCTGCCAGCTTATCGAAAGTGGAAGGCGAAACGGCATTGGAGCGGGTTGAAACATCGAGAGCACAACCAACATTGGCTTCGCTGAAGATTTCTTCGCTCGTCTTATGAATAATAGAAGCCAGAATATAGCGGCCAACACGGAGCCGAGAGTCGAGATAGAAGACTGATTTTCCATTCTCTACCGAATGGATGGCCTTAACAGCCAATGGGGTATCCCTGTTGTAGATAAGGCGGAAACTTATCTCACCCGTAGGAATCTGACTGCTGAGATCGGCAACCAGTTCAATACGTCGCTCCTGCCCGTAGTCTTCCCCTCCGGGCACAGGTGTTTGATTTTCGTCATCCTTACAGCCTGTCAGCATCAGGAAAGATGTTGCCAGAAGGAACAGGAGAAAGCGGCTGAAACAAAATGTATGATTTTTCTGTATTCTCATAATATCTATGTATAAAATGTATTTATTGGGATAATGGATTGGGATAACCGGAAGCTATCTTATTATTCTTCAACGTAGGAGCCCCTAGCCCATCAGTACCGAACGTCCAGATGTCGGTAGAATAGCCGGAATAAGTACCCTTCTGACGCATCTGAGTGGCGTTTTTCGATACAGATCCGCTCTTTTTCATATCGCCGTTGGAGGCGGTGTCGAGGTAATAGCAGTTCTGGCAATCCACGTTTTTGTCGTCTTCGCCGCCGATAATACCCCAACCAGTGGTGCCTACATTATAGCAGTTCTTGATCCGAAGGTCTTTCTTACTTTTGTTTTCTTTCTGTCCGACGATACCGGCCAGAAGCGTCTTGCCCGATACCCAGGGCACTTCTCCCATATTGAAGCTGTTTTCCACAGTCGTTCCATCAAAGGCACGGCCGAGGATACCGCCCACTGCACTGTTTGCATCGACCTTACCGACATTGAAGCATTGATCGATATAGACGTTTTCTTCTTGTTGACCGAAGATGCCTCCTGCAGCGGAAACATTCCTGCCGGATATATCGGCATAGTTGGCACAACGAGAAATCCGGATCTCATATCCCAGTTCTTCACGTAATCCGCCGATACCACCGAAACCGTCTACATTGCTGGTTGCCGTAGAGGTTAGGTTGACAAAGTTCTTACAATCCTCAATCAGGACACTCTTGTTTTTATTGTTTTCCAACCGTCCAACAATGCCGCCGACAGCTCCGCCGGCTGCAGTAATACTGCCGGTCAACTGGGTAATCCCGCTGAGTTTGATCTGCCCAACGTTATCCGTATTGGTTTCCGCACGCATAAAACCGATCGCTCCGCCTACGCAAGTACCGCTTGTACTTGAAGAAGTAATCACAATCTTACACGTATTAGTGCCGTTGATCACTCCGGTTACTCCAGTTGCATTTCGCAACCTCATATAACCACTTATACCACCGACATACGAACGAGCATATATATTTGCATGAACGGCAGGTTGTTTGTTTATGATGTATGACTTGGAACCGACTTCCATTTCAAGGCTTCCGATTACACCGCCTACATAATATTCACCTGTGATTTTCATAGAACCTCCTTCATGGCTGACACGGCTGTTCTCACCAAAGTTAAGCTGACTGTTGCTGTATCCGACCAGACCTCCGAGATAATAATTCGTACTTGTCACCGATCCGTCATTGATCATATGTATTTCGCATTGACTATCCATTTTATCCACATCACCGATAATACCTCCCACCGCTCTCACGCCTACGATAGTAGCTTCATTAGTCCAGGTACCTTTACATGCAAGAGCCGTTCCCCAACCCACAATTCCGCCACAGTGGTAGCCTGTCGCATTAATGGATCCACGGTTGGTGAAAATGGCATCGGTATTCATATTTTCCAGACGACCGGCTACCCCACCACTATAGTCATGGGCTTTGATATGAGCGTAAGAGGTATAAGAGGCCGAAGCACGGGCTTCCAGATATTTACTGTGTCCGACCAGTCCGCCGACATAGTCGTTTCCGGTCAGGGTAGCGGTTGTCCCCGACTCACGCATAAATATATTCTCTCCTTCCAGAGTGAGGGAACCGCCACCGGCAAAACCACCCACATAATTGCGACCTATAATACCGATTGAGAAAGGAGTTACCAACGGTTGAGAAAGAAAGACTTCCCAGGGAAAGGCATATGAATTGTAACTCATCGTTGCGCCGACCCGGCAACCGGCAAAGGTGCCCCCAGCCATTCCGGTGATCCCTCCTGTATAGTCATAACCTTCAATAGAACCACCTACGTAGCAATTGGTAAACGAACCTCCGGCTCCGGTAATGCCTCCTACATTCTTGCCCTTAGGAGCTGTAACCAGTCCGGTAAGGATACAGTTCTTAATCTCGGAAGAGGTGGTAAACCCAATCAATCCGCCTATATTGGATGCTGATTTATCGGATTTTACTTTTACAGCAAGACTGGAAACACAGTTTGTAACCGTGACATCGCCCGAACCTACCAGTCCGCCAATATTGGAAACTCCATCTATAAAGCCGGTCAAACTTATATTTTCAAGCTGTGCTCCTTCTTCCGAATAGCAAGCAACCGCTCCTATATAGTCTTTTCCATTTAAAGCAACAGAGGTAAACTCGATATCATGCACATGGGCTCGCGATCCTAATTTATAGAAGAGCCCTGCATAATCTTCCGTAGAACTGCTGGATAGCAAGTCGATTGCATTCCCATTACCGTCTATCATGCCGTTAAAGGAGGTGGAACTTCCGTTGATATTATGTCTTCCGGCAGGTTGCCACCCCTTATCGGTGGTTATTTCAGGCATTTGGAAATTGATATTCGCTGTAAGTTCGAAACATTTGTCTGCTAAATCATTGCCGACACTCAATTCGCTACATATAATATCATAAAAGTCTTTTCCGCAGGCAATAGCAATAGGGTCTGCCGCACTCCCCACCCCTATACGGTCGGCCTCCAGGTTGAAGCTCGAACGGAAAACGATATTGTCCGGGTCTTCGACCGACAGGCGGGCACCCAGGTAAACGGTATCCTGTATGCCTGCCTCCGCAGTCACCTCAGCCGCTTTCACGGCCAGGTCTTTCTTCGGGAAAGTAATATAGTTCAAGTGATACATCTGGTGGGGAAGTTCGCTCAGTATCGGGTCTTCCGCTTCGATGATCAAGGAGTCAGCCGTAGCTGAGAGGAAGGTGTTGACTGGATAAGTAATCCGGTCGTCTACTCCTTTTATATGAATACGGCAGTTAATTTTAGAGAACAGTATTTCGAGCCGTCCCAGGCGCGGAAGTTTCACAGTAAGCTGGCGTATTCCAAATTCCTGTCCGGGTATGCTATTCTCCGGGGGAATAATTATCTCTTCTTTGTCGTCGCTGCAAGCCAGGAAGATTGCCTGAAAAAGGAATAACACCAAAGCTGCAAAAATTGGTTTGAAAGTGTTCATAAGCATTCACATTATTAAGTTTAACTGATATATTCATAATCGCATCTTAACAGACAAGCAGTTTTACTCCGGCTGCTATACCCGGTCGTCGAGACTGACTTCTTCAAGTACTGAACGAAATAATTAAATTCTGATAAGTAAAGGTATGTAAAGAGGTGTGAGAATACTTAAAATAGCGATAGACAATTGAATAGACAATTACTTAAAACGAAGGAGAAAAGCGGATAAACAAAGGATGCAAAAAGAGCCTGCCGGAGGAAGAATAGCTTATTAAAATAAAAAAGGGACACCGTCGCGTCCCCTTTTTTTCATGTTTGGCGTGATATATATATAGTCTTGAGAATTAAATGCGTATTATTTATCTGATGTTTTAAGGCTTACCGGCTTGAACAGGAACATGAACAAAAGCAACAGTACCAGTGTACAAGCCGATGAAATAGCGAACAATACCGGCCAGTCACATTTATCGCCATCACGGAACATTCCAATCAACCAGCCGTTCCATAACGTTCCGATCAGGAAACCGATTCCCCATACCAGGAAGAAAAGCAAACCTTGTGCCTGTGCCTTCATATCCTTTGGCGCTACATTATCCGTATAGACCTGTCCGCCTACATAGAACAGACCGAATATCAGACCGTGAACGATAATACCGATATAATAGAACCACTGTTGCCCTGTTTCAGCCCCGAAGAAAAAAGCTCCGTAACGGACCAGCATGGCTGCCATACCGAAGATCAGCGTATTCTTGATACCCGATTTGATCAGGATCGTCGTGGTAACGATCAGAAAGAGCATTTCGGCCAACTGTCCGAAGTTCATCGTCACCGTGATATTCCGCACCTGTTCGTCCGCCAGAATCATGGAACCATATACATGATAAAGTGTAAAGGGAATGATCGACAGGAAGGTCAGGATCATAAACACCCGGTAGTTCTTATCTTTCATCAATGAGAAAGCGGAGAATCCCGTAATATCCATTACCGATATCTTTGAACTCTTTGCCACCGACGGAGGAGTATGCGGAAGCGTCAGGTTGGCAAAAGCGGCAATAAAACAAACACCAGCACCACAGTACATCGGTAAGTTCGTGTCATCGAACGCTTCCATTCCTAATAAATGAATAGCTACCAGGCTGAATATTCCTGAAGCAACCCACCCTACCGAACCGAACATACGGATACGCGGGAACTGTTCAGAAGGAGCGTGGCTCATCGCGATCGTACTTGTCAGACTCTGTGTCGGCATGTGACAAAGCATCGCCATTACGACAAAGAACATAAGAGGAGGAAAATCTTGCTGCTGAGCAGCCAGCAGCAAGAAAACTCCCGTTAATATATTCAAAACTGCCAATATCTTTTCTGCGGCAAAATATCGGTCGGCAATCGCTCCGATAAACGAAGAGGCCATTGCTCCGATAGCCATTGCACTTAATACTAAGGAAACCTGATACACCTCCAACTTTAGTGTGTGTGAGAGATAAGCTGCCAGCGGCACCCACCAGACTGCGCTTAACATATACTGTAAAAACATCATCAGACAGAGCTGAATCTTCGTTCCTATTCCTGTATTAGAATGTTGTGTATTCATGATAGTAATCAAAAAGGTTTCTTATAGCATTTTCAAATCGTTGATCAAAAGTACTCCCTTATGCAAAATATATCTGTTCGTTCCGGTTGCATTAATTCCCGTATTTATCTCATTCTGTGGTATTCTCACCTGGTCTGACACAATTTTAAAAATCCATGACACGATAAATGAAAACTGGTAATACAATTTTATATATCTTGCAGTGTCAAACAACAAACTTATTTATGAGACATCCGAAGTTGATCTTATCTATACTTTTCCTATTCTGTTCTCTCTGCCTTTTTGCCGAAGAAAGCAACTATCTATTCCGTCATTACCAGGTGGAAAACGGATTAAGCGACAACATGGTGACTTGTTGCGTGCAGGATAAAAGCGGCTATATATGGATCGGTACGCGCGACGGACTGAACCGGTTCGACGGATATACATTTAAAGTATTCCGCAACGACCCTGACGATGCGGAATCGCTCGGCAATAACTGGATCACGCATCTCGGTTGCGACCATGACGGCAACTTATGGGTAGGCACACTTTCCGGATTATATCAATATAATGAAACAAAAGAATCATTCCTGCACGTTCCTTTCACTAAAAACAAAGGGGTTGAACTCTTCCAGTTCGACAAAAACAACCAGTTATGGTTGCTGATGGACGGAACATTGATACAGTATAATGTTTCTGACGGGCAATTCCGGATTTTCGCCGGTAATAACGGACAAATTTATACCTCTTTCTGTATCATGGCAGATAATTCCATCTGGCTGGGTGATTCGGAAGGTTTTATTTCACAACTGAACCCGGAGGACGGAAATCTCGAATCGCATGACCTGTTCACCCATTCGCCGGAAACCACTTCCCGGAAATTATCCATGCTGTATGCCTCACCTTCTTCTCCGACCATATATGTCGCGTTTGAACACGACGATGTAAAAATATTCAATGTACTTTCAAAAACCTACGAAGATCTGAATATCCAGGAGAAAAACCAGTTAACGATCCTGATCAACTGCTTCCTCGAAAAAGACAAGAAAGAACTTTGGATCGGGACCGATTCAGGACTGTTCATCTATGACCTGGAGGCCGGGACCTGCAAACGCATCCGGCAAGACCCGCTGGACCCGTATGCACTATCCAGCCATTTCGTCTCCGCCCTGTTTGAAGACCGCGAAGAAGGTGTCTGGATCTGTTTTCACCAGAACGGAGTGAACTACTACTCCCCTTTCCGCCCCTTCAATGTATATTATCCCTGGAACGAAACTCATTCGTTGAAAGGGGAAGTGATACGCGATATCTGTACAGATATTTACGGAAATATATGGGTAGGTACGGAAGACGCCGGGATCAATTGCCTGGAAAAGAAAACGGGCACATTCACCAATTACCAGCCAATACCCGGTGTAAAAAGTCTTTCCCATACCAATATCCGCGGATTGGCAGCTTCGGGAGATAATCTGTGGATCGGACATGTGATACACGGCATCGACCTGATGGATATACGAACACGAAAAGTCATCAAACACTATGACCTGTTGAAAGATGCACAAACAGTAAAGAATAGTACAGTACGGTGTATCAAGGTTTTACGGGAAGGAGAAGTTTTGGTAGGGACAGAAGACGGCATCTTCCGCTACGACTATCTGAACGACCGCTTTGTTTATGCCCCCCAGTTTCCTCCGTTCGCTGTCAACTGCCTGTATGAAGACCGTTCCGGAAAAATATGGCTCGGTATGTTCAACCGCAGCTATTATTTCAATACAACAAGTAACACAGGCATGTATCTCCAATATGACAAGCTTAATACCCAACGCCATAATTCAGTCAACGATGCCTGCGAAGATAAAGCCGGGAACATGTGGTTCGCAACGGTGGAAGGTATTATCAAATATGATTTTCAGACCGGAGAATCGCTTCATTACACAGTTAAGAACGGTATGCCCAGCAACGTGGCTTTCCGTATTTTACCGGATGACAACAACTGTCTATGGATCAGCACGGCAAATGGTTTGGTTTGCCTCAACACACAGACAGAAGAGATCATGACCTATACCGAGGCACACGGCTTAGTCACCCGCCAGTTCAACTACAACTCGGCTTTTAAGGATGAAGACGGTACACTCTATTTCGGTTCCATAAAAGGTTTTATCCATTTCAAGCCGACCGATATACGTCCGGCAGCCGAAAAGATGGACGTCCGTATCAGTTCGCTGGAAATACAGAACGGGATGGGCGGACGAAAAATCATTAACAGTTCTTCGGTTTCCGAAGTCCGGGATATCACACTAAATCACGACCAATCATCTTTCAACATCAACTTTTCCGCCCTCAACTTCATCGCCCCCGGTTCCATCCAATATGCTTACCGGATGGTGAATCTCGACAGGGACTGGATAGCATTGGGTGAACGTAACATCGTCTACTTCACCGACCTGCATCCCGGTGAATATACTTTTGAAGTAAGGGCTGCCAACCTATCCAATAGCTGGGGACACGAAATCACCCGCCTGCATATCAATGTTCTTCCTCCCTGGTGGGTTTCCAATACGGCTTATGTCATTTATGCCATCCTGATCATGATGATCATCGTGTATCTGATCTTTTACTGGAGAAGAAAAGAAAGAAGAAAGATGACGTACAAAATGCAAATATTCGAAAACAACAAGGAGAAAGAGCTTTATCAGGCAAAGATCGACTTCTTCATTAATATCGCACATGAAATACGCACCCCGCTAACCCTGATCAAAAACCCGTTGGAGCGTTTATTGAAATCGGACAAGATCGGAGAAAAAGAGAATAACTCACTGCTACTGATGGATAAGAATGTCTCCCGCCTGTTATCCCTGGTAAACCAGTTATTGGATTTCAGGAAAACAGAAATAGAAGGATACCGTCTTAATTTTGTCCGCACGGAAGTCGTTTCTCTCTTATCCGAAACGGCCAAACGTTTTCAGGATATGGCGACCGAAAACAACCTGTTGCTGAACCTGGATCTATCCGTACAGGAATTATATGTTTTTGTCGACCGCGAGGCACTCACCAAGATCATGAGTAACCTGTTTTCGAATGCCGTCAAATATGCAGCAAAAAGTATCGTGGTACGCCTGCACCTGTCTACCGACTACGAAACATTCATGATCGATTTTATCAATGACGGAGTACCGGTACCAACGGAAATGAGGAATAAAATATTCGAGCCTTTCTACCGTATCAAAGGGAATGAGGATAAACCGGGAACCGGACTCGGGCTTCCGCTGGCACGTTCATTGGCGGAAATGCATCATGGAACACTGGCACTGATCGACTTTTCAAACAACCAGACAATGTTCCGCATAACCTTACCTGTCAAGCAAACCGGAGCAGTGAAAACAACGGAAGAAGAGCCTCAGCAACAAACCTCCGTACCCAAAATATCCTATATCAGGGAAGAAGGCCGTCCAACCATCCTGATCGTCGAAGATAACAAAGAAATGAGTGCCTTTATTGCTGACGAAGTAAATGAAAACTATAATGTCCTGCTGGCAGCCAACGGCTCGGAAGCACTGGATTTACTCAAAGAGCAAAGCGTACAACTGATTATAAGCGACGTTATGATGCCCGTCATGGATGGCTTCACCTTATTACAACATGTAAAGAGTGACATCGAATTCAGCCATATCCCTGTCATCCTGCTAACGGCAAAGAATACCATGCAATCACGCCTGGAAGGACTGGAACTCGGAGCCGATGCCTATATAGACAAACCATTCTCCACCAGCTTGCTGATGGTTCAAATATCGAACCTGATATCGAACCGGGATAATATCCGGAAGTTCTACTTCAACTCTCCGATCGCCAATATGAAATCGATGGCCTACACAAAGGCCGATGAGAATTTCCTTGAAAAACTGAACGAGATCATCAACGAAAATATCGGAAATTCCGATCTGGACGTGAACATGATCGCCGACCTGATGCACCTGAGCCGTCCGACACTATACCGTAAGATACGTGCCATCTCTGACCTCACCCCGAACGACCTGATCAAGATCAGCCGTCTGAAGAAAGCCGCAGAACTTCTGCTGCAAGGAAATATGAAGATTTATGAGATTTCGGAAGCGGTAGGTTTCAGTTCTCAATCTTATTTCTGGTCAGCCTTTATCAAACAATTCGGCATGAGTCCGTCTAAATATGCCAAAGAAAACAGATAGATAACCTGCACAAAAAAAGGGTAGTCTCAACAGCATGCGAGACTACCCTTTTCGTTTAAGAAACTAATATCTTACTCCTGATTTGCCAGGTGGTTCTTCAAAGGATTGGTATACATTTCCAACATCTTGGTACGCAGGAAAGCCTCGTCTTTGTTAGGTAAGACAATCTTATCTAACTGCCCCTGCAAATATTCTTCAAAATGTTTCTTATCTCTCGGACCGTAATTACCGCTGAAACGTTTCGTTCCTGTCAACATATCATAAGCAACATAATTACACGGATAGAAACGGTAATGTTTATAGATTTCCTTATCGATAATAGAAGCGATGGCAGCCACCAACTCGTTCTTTTCCATATCCTTGTCCAAAGCAGCTAACTGGTCGTTGATCGGCTGGGTCAGCGTGAAATGAACACGCCCCTTGTTATTCAGGATACCTGTTTCCATACTTAGCAGGTCATCGCGCTGACTCTTCACAAATTCAGGATCATCGCGTTTCATCTGGAACTCTTTCGCTTTCAGGAAATCGCACGGATCATATTCGTATGAGATAGCAACCGGGAAGATATTCAGTTCCATCAAATTGGATACGATATCCTTATCTCCGCTCATATTCAACATCTTCAGCACACTACCCTGTGTACGGTCATTCGAATCTTTAGCACGTCCTTCACGCTGTGCGATCCAGATAGATTCCTTTGTTTCATTGATCGTGTGACGGATATAAGCAGATAATGTACGGCTCACATCCAACATCTGACGCACAGAAACCCCACGTTTTACGATGAAGCTGTTGTTCAGACGAACTAATGTCTCGATCCATGGACGGATCATCAGGTTATCACCTATCGCAACCTGTGTCATACCGTAGCCCACATCATACAACATGACATTCAGGAAGGAAGCATCCAATACAATGTCGCGGTGGTTGGAAATAAATGTACAAGGTTGTTTGTCTTTCGGAAGGCGGCTACGTCCGGAGATCGTCAGCGAGAAAGTCGTCTTGTTTGCCACCATCATCACTGCCTCGTAAGCCAGTTTCGATTTAAAATCTTCTTTTGTCTTAAACGAGCGCATCGTTTCAGAAAATTCATTCCAGTTCAAATCCGGCTTGATATACCGAAAAGCCCGCTCGAAATCCTCGTTGGCAACCAGTGCTTCTATCGCATCCTTTACCTCATCGTTGTTCAGCGGACGAATGTCGTCAAAATTATAGGAAACTTCTGTATCCATATCTTCTAATTTTATTTACCTGCCTTTTGTAGTTCGTTCTCAATAATGTCAGTCATGACATCTTTGATATCCAATCCGGCAGCCCGAACCTGCTGCGGGATAAAGCTGGTAGCTGTCATACCTGGTGTTGTATTTACCTCGAGCATTTTCGGTTCACCGTCTGCTTCAATAATAAAATCAACCCGGATAAGTCCTTTGGCGCCCAGTATATCATAAATTTTCGATGCTTCGCGTTGTACCTTCTCCGTCAGTTCGGGAGAGATACGGGCCGGAGTAATCTCATCAGACTCTCCGTTATACTTCGCATCGAAATCAAAAAACTCATTCTTCGTAACTACTTCGGTAAGCGGAAAGATCACCTCTTTCCGGGCGATACCCGAACCGCCACCTACCTTATAACAACCACAAGTCACTTCTGTTCCGGAAATAAAGCTTTCCAGCAGGACCTCGTCACCTTCGGCAAAAGCCTTGGCAATAGCCGGTTGCAACTGCGAAGCTTCTTTCACTTTGGTCACACCGAAACTGCTTCCCCCGTCGTTGGGCTTCACAAAAATCGGCAATCCCAAACGGCTGACAGCTTCTTCTTCCGTCACCGTCTGCCCTTTAAACAAACGGATAGAATCAGATATGCTGATACCGAAACTGCGCAAATAATTATTACAAACAAATTTATTAAAAGTAAGAGCGCTCACCAACTGACCACATGAAGAATAAGGCATACCTATCATATCGAAATAACCTTGTAATCGTCCGTCTTCACCCGGAGTACCGTGAATAGTGATATAAGCAAAGTCAAAATGCTTTACCTCACCTGCTTCACAGAAACTAAAATCATTTTTGTCTATTGGTGTATATTCCCCTCCAGGAAGTTTTACCGCCCATTCGCCTTTCTTTACGATGGCAATATATAAATTATATTTGTCTTTATCAATAAAAGAGTAGATTCCTTCTGCACTTTTTAATGAAACAACAATTTCAGAGGAGTCACCTCCGGCTACAATAGCAATGTTCTTTTTCATTTTTATATCTCTTTAGTAGTTGCATACACCCGCCATTTATCTATCAACTGTGTCATGTCGGCTGGTATTTCGGAATCAAAAAACATTTCCTCGCCGGTCGTTGGATGGACAAAACCCAGCGTTTTGGCATGTAATGCCTGCCGGGGACAAATGGCAAAACAGTTCTGTACAAACTGTTTATATCTTGTAAAAGTCGTTCCTTTCAGAACATCGTTTCCGCCATACCGTTCATCGTTAAAAAGCGTATGGCCTATATATTTCATGTGTACACGGATCTGATGCGTACGTCCGGTCTCCAGACGGCATTTCACCAAAGTGACATAGCCCAGACGCTCCAGTACGGAGTAATGGGTAACAGCCGTTTTGCCCTGGTCACCCTCCGGGAAAACCGTCATCTGCATCCGGTCACGCGGATCGCGTCCGATATTACCTTCGATACGCCCTTCATCCTCCTTCACGATTCCCCAAACCAAAGCACGATACTCGCGTTTGGTCGTTTTATTGAAAAACTGAAGGCTCAGATGGGCTTTCGCTTCCGGCTTTTTAGCTACGACCAACAGCCCGGAAGTATCTTTGTCGATACGGTGGACCAAGCCCAATGCCGGATCATTCGGATCGTAGGTAGGATCATCTTTCAGATACCATGCCAGTGCATTCACCAGTGTTCCGGTATAATTACCGTGACCCGGATGCACGACCAGACCTGCCGGTTTATCCACAACCAGCAAATCATCGTCTTCATAAATGATCTTTATAGGAATATTTTCAGGAATAATAGCCAGGTCACGACGGGGGCGGGACATCATGATCGTCACCACATCCTCCGGCTTCACCCGGTAATTACTTTTTACAGGTTTTCCGTTCGCCATGATACAACCGGCATCGGCAGCCAACTGTATCCGGTTACGGGTCGCACCCATCATCCGGTCTACCAGGAATTTATCTACCCGCAACAAGGACTGTCCGCGATCGGCAACGAAGCGGAAATGTTCATACAGCCGGGGAGTACCATCCTCGTTCTGTTCTAACAGGTCATCAACCTGTTCATCATCCATTTCGTCGAAAAATTCATCCATAGTTAAAACCAGTTTTCTTCTTCACTATCCAATGATTCAACGGGCATATTAGACAAAGAGTCGGTAGGAAGCTCTGCATCCCCACTGCTCACTTTCAGCACCAAAGGCGCCGTGAGCGGGACATGCTCCCCTTTCGCCAGAGTCCGTCCGCGTAAATCGACAGAGACAGCCAGATCTTTGAAATCACCCGGGACATACTCAATCTCTACTTTTTCAAATCCACGGGCTTTTAATAGCGCATACGCCTGGCGGAACGACAAGTCTTCCACTTCCGGAATCGTCGCCATCTGCGAGGTCAATGCATTCACCGTTATAAATACGATACGTCCCTCTTTCACCTTCGAACCTGCCGACGGCACCAGTTCGACAATTGCCCCCGGATCTACATCCTTGGAGAACACTGAGTCGATCACATTATAACGTAAGTTGTTATTTTTGAAGAATTCAGCCGCTTCTTCTATCTTCAGCCCTTTTACATCCGGTACGACAACCGCTTCATTATGCCGCGTATACTTATCGAGCCATACCAACGTACCATAGATCAGTGCACAGGCAACGACCACTGCCAGCAAGAGATTCAGGACGTACGGATTCTTTATCAGTTTAACAAAAAAGTTATTCATTTCTGTTTGTTTTTGTAGGCGGGATCAAAAATAGAAAACAAAGCCGTTAAAACAAAGAAAGTAAAGGCTTTTTAGCAAAAACCTCTACTTTCTTATACTAATTTCTTCTAACGGAGATTATCCGTTATATTCGTCAGATACAGTTAATTTAGCTCTTCCTTTAGCACGACGAGATGCTAATACTCTGCGGCCATTAGCAGTAGCCATTCTAGAACGGAAGCCATGCTTGTTCTTTCTTTTTCTGTTGGAAGGTTGGAATGTTCTTTTCATCTTTCTATATATTTATTTATTATTATCTTACATATCAATTCGGGCTGCAAAGATAGAGGCTTTTTTTTAATAAACAAAGAGTTGAAAGTTTTTTCTTTTAATTCCAGCCCGGATTCTGTGTCAAATATTCACCTACTGTTTATCCAACATTAAAATGGCATATATGTTTTGTTCTCAAAATTAGCATGCTGCCCTTCAAATTTCTTCGCTTCCTCACCTTCCGGATTCAGTTCGATGGACTTTTTCAGGTCTTCAAAAGCACCTTCTTTATCACCTTTCAGGTTCTTCGCCCGTCCCCGTTCGGCATATGCCTTAGCAAAGTCGGGACGGATCTCGATCGCCTCGTCAAAGAAAGCAATGGCTTCGTCCAGCAATTCTTTTGTGATCAGGAGCGTTCCTTTCAGGATACAGGCATCTTCATTGAACGGATTCAAGTCCAAAGCCTGTTGATAATCGTCAGCGGCAGCGTCCAGATTCCCTAACGATTCATGTATTTTTCCTCTTACCAAATAAGTTGTTTCCTCTTCGGGAGCCAAAGAGATGGCCTTTTCGATATCGGGCAAAGCCTCTTTTCCCTGCTTCAAAGCGAGTAAAACTTCCGCACGAAGTAAATATGCATCTGTAAAATCATCTTTCAAAGCGATCGCTTTCGTCAGGTCGGCGATAGCTCCGAGCTGGTCGCCGGTCGTTCTCTTGGCTTTAGCCATCAGGAACCAGGCAAGATGATTGGATTCTTCCAGTTCGATCACCCGCAGGCAGTCTGCGATCACTTCTGCATCTTTATCCAGCATAAAGAGCACACTCACTCTTGTCAGTAAGGTCTGCACATGATCCGATTCGATTTCTATCATCCGGTTCAATGTTTCCAATGCCTTTTCCGTCTGGTTAGCCATCGAGTAAGCCGACACCAGGTAATTCATTGTTTCAAAATCCTCCTGAATATTCAGGGCTTCCGTAAAACATTTGATGGCATAAGCGACTTGTCCGATCTTTTGGGCACGGATACCGTCATATTTTAATATGTCAAAATTTTTCTGATCGTTTTTTGCTTTCCCTTCTGCACTATCCTCATTTTTTGAAGAAGAGAATAAAGATGTAAAGAAATTTCCCATGGCTATATATTTATGTTCGAGAGGGCAAATATACAATTATTTTAGCATCTAACACCAACTAAGAACAAACCCGTTTCCTTTCACAAACTTGCCTTTATTTTTTTGATGATAGCTGAAAATCCATCCATCAACGATTGAAAACGCGACTGGCCCGCAATATTATGATTTTCATCTTTATCCTCCCGATGATCAAACAGCATACGTGAGGTCTTTTCCTTTTTCACCCATTCAGTATAGCTATAGCGGTTATTCACCAGGTTATCGCCGCCTTGCCATTGAATAAAAACCTCATCCTGTATCTTAGTCTTCCGGTCCTTCAGAACAGGCACGAAGCTCTTTCCCTGCAACTGTCCCTCCGGCTGAGGAAGTCCGCAAAGATCGCAAAGCGTAGGATACAAATCGACAAAACTGACCATAGATTCGGTCTTTCCTGTCTCCATTCCGGGAACTTTGACTATCAGTGGGACATGAGTAGCCCGATCAAACAGGGTATGTTTTCCCCAGAATGTATGTTCACCCAAAGCCCAGCCATGATCGCCTAACAGAACAACGATTGTATTTTTATCCAGTTCCAGTTTTTTCAACTCTTCCAATATCATTCCTATCTGGGCATCTATATAACTGACACAAGCGTAATATCCATGTTTTGCCTCCCTTTGAAAAACCTCCTCCTGCAGGTCATTCACACGGGCATAAGAAAACAGTTCTCCCGATTGCGTCACCTCTTTCGGAAGATTGTCAGGTCGATAAGGATTATCCGCTAAAGGGATCCGGTCGCGCTCATACATATCCCAATATTTCTTCGGAGCATTGAAAGGCAGGTGAGGACGCCAGAATCCACAGGCCAGAAAAAACGGTTTGTTCATCTTTTTCAGACGCCGCAAATCTTCCATTGTCCTGACAGCTCCTTTTCCATCGTCATAAGCCGTATCAGGCACATCCGCTGATTCACAGAACGGACCGCGCATTGTTTTCGGGTTGATAAAATTACCTGATTCTTTATTCATCCACAATTCCCACTTATTATACTCCGCCCAGTCCGAGCCATATCCATCGGGATTAACCCTCCAGGGATATTCACTCCAGCTATCGTCATGATCTTCTATATTATGAAATATTTTGCCGTTGGAGACCGTATAATAACCATGATCGGTAAACCATTTGGAAATAGGGACCGCCGAAGGGCAGTCACGTGAAGCCCACGCATCAAACCCGATGAATCTATCCGGATAATAAGGCAATACTCCTGTCAACAGACTGGCACGCGAAGCACCACTCACCGGAACATTACAATAGGCATTCTGAAACAATAAAGACGATTCTGCCAAACGATCGATATGGGGAGTTTTAATTGCTTTTACGCCATAACATCCCAATTCCGGACGAAGATCATCCGCCATAATAAACAAGACATTCGGACGCTCTTTGGATTGAGCGTATAAAGAACCTACAGTACAACACAGGGCTGCGGGTACGATCATTTGTTTGATGCAGAAATTCATAATATATATAGAGCTAAGTTCATCTTACAAAAATACCGGATTATTTAAGTTCTGCAATGAAAATATAGTAATTAAACAATATTCTGATCCTCAGATTATAATCTATTGTAACTTTGCTGTAGTCAACAGATCGGCACACCTGTCTTTTACCCATGAAATATCATTTTACTAATATAAGACCAAATTCACAAGCATATTGACTAAAAAGCAGGGATATGAATGACACATACATTCAGCATCATTCACTTTACAGAAAAATGATTTTCATATTTATTAACACATCTTCCAACTAAAAATGCCTTTTCACTCCCCTATAGACGGGATAAAATTCGTTTTAAACGAGATTAAATTTTATTGAAAACGAATTCTATTTTTATTACAGAAAAATTTTGCTGCGGCTAAAATCAATTTGTGTTAATTTAAAGAGAAATATATTACTTCAAGAATGACAAAAAAGCCTATCCGCATGTTTTAAAACACTTCCACACATCTGGAACTATCCTGAAACCAGACAGACATTAAATATCATAAACTACATAAAACACATCCAACAACAACAAAAGAAAAGCCATTACATTCACAAACACGACTAAATAATATCAATTCGATCGAAATAACAGCATTTCAAACACGACTATCTTCTCTACAACTGCATAAAAAACAAACAGTCTATTCCTCCCCCGAATAATCCTCCTATAAGACACATAATATAGCATTTTGTCAGTTTGATACCTTTGTAAAAACATCAGACATCTGTCATGCCCCGGTATCGAACACGAATACAAGATAAGCGAAATGACAAAACCTGCTTTTTATCACAAAAAAACACAATAACCTAACAATACAAAACTTATCTAACGCAAAACATTTCATTCTTTTACTATTTTTTATATCACAAAAAAAGACATACTAACGATATTTTATTATATTTGCATGCAATTTATAACTTGGCGGAGATTGTTTTAGTTACTTCTCTCAGAGATATTAGATACTTTTATTGCACACAAATATAAATATGGAAAACATAGAAACTGGACTATTATTAATGGTCGTAGGAATGACCACAGTATTTGCTATTCTTTTGATCGTTATTTATTTAGGTAAAGGATTAATCACACTGGTTAACAAATACGCACCTGAAGAAGTCATCGTAAAAAAGCAAACGGTAACACAAGCCGCCGCAGCACAGGCAGGAAATGTATCAGGCAAGACCACAGCAGCAATCGTAGCAGCAGTCAGCATGGTTACAGGCGGACAGGGCAAGGTTACAAAGATCGAGAAAATATAATACTAGCTATACACAAAATATCATGAAAAGAGAAATCAAATTCAGTTTGGTTTTCAGAGACATGTGGCAATCTGCCGGTAAATATGTCCCTAGAGTAGACCAACTAACAAGAGTTGCCCCCGCTATCGTTGAGATGGGCTGTTTCGCCCGCGTTGAAACCAACGGAGGAGGTTTTGAGCAAGTTAATTTACTATTCGGAGAAAATCCTAATAAAGCCGTACGCGAATGGACGAAGCCATTCCATGAAGCAGGTATTCAAACACATATGTTAGACCGTGCCCTGAACGGACTTCGTATGAGCCCGGTGCCCGCTGACGTGCGCCAGCTTTTCTACAAGGTAAAAAAAGCACAGGGAACCGATATTACCCGTACGTTCTGCGGACTGAACGATGTACGCAACATCGCCCCTTCCATCCAGTATGCCAAAGAGGCCGGAATGATCTCCCAGTGCTCACTCTGCATCACTCACTCTCCCATCCATACGGTTGAATATTACACCAAGATGGCCCTGGAACTGATCGAGCTGGGAGCAGACGAGATCTGTATCAAAGATATGGCCGGTATCGGTCGTCCTTATTCGCTGGGACAGATCGTTGCCAATATCAAAGCCAAACATCCTGAAATACCTATCCAGTATCATAGTCACGCAGGCCCCGGATTCAATGTCGCTTCCATTCTGGAAGTTTGTAATGCCGGCTGCGACTATATCGACGTAGGTATGGAACCGCTTTCATGGGGTACAGGACATGCCGACCTGCTGACCGTACAGGCAATGCTGAAAGATGCCGGTTACAAAGTGCCGGAGATCAATATGGAAGCCTATATGAAAGTGCGCAGTATGATCCAGGAATTTATGGACGATTTCTTAGGCTTGTATATCAGCCCGAAGAACCGTCTGATGAACTCCCTGCTGATCGGTCCGGGACTTCCCGGCGGTATGATGGGTAGCCTGATGGCCGACCTGGAAAAGAATCTGGAATCGATCAATAAGAGCAATATCAAGAACAACAAGCCGTTGATGTCGCAAGACCAGTTGCTTATCAAGCTGTTCGACGAAGTGGCTTATGTATGGCCGCGTGTAGGTTATCCTCCATTGGTAACGCCGTTCAGCCAGTACGTGAAAAACCTGGCGTTGATGAACGTGATGCAGATGGAAAAAGGGAAAGCCCGCTGGAGCATGATCGCCGACGATATCTGGGATATGATTCTCGGAAAAGCAGGTAGACTGCCTGGTCCGCTTGCACCGGAGATTATCGAGAAAGCAAAAGCCGAAGGACGCGAGTTCTTCACCGGTAATCCGCAGGATAACTACCCGGACGCACTCGACAAATACCGCAAGATGATGAACGAAAAGCAATGGGAAACAGGTGAAGACGACGAAGAACTGTTCGAATACGCCATGCACCCGGCTCAGTATGAGGCTTACCGTTCAGGAAAAGCGAAAGTAGAATTCCTGGCGGATGTTGCCCTGAAGAAAAAAGCCCAGCAGGAAAAGGAACATCCGACCGCACCGGTTGCCGCTGCTGCCGCCCTGCCTACGACGCCACAAGTATTGACGGTAGACGTCGACGGACAGCCTTACCGTGTAACCGTAGCTTTCGGAGATTCTGCCAATGCCGCACCGGTGGCTGCCCCTGAAAAGGCTGCACAACCTGCCGCATCCGCAGCTCCCGCACCGGCAGCTGGCGCAGGCAACGAAATACTTTCGCCGCTGGAAGGTAAATTCTTCCTGGTGAAGAACGCTTCCGAAACTCCGCTCAAAGTGGGTGACGTGGTAAAAGAAGGCGATGTTCTTTGCTATGTGGAAGCAATGAAAACATACAATGCCGTACGTTCCGAATTCAGCGGAACGATCACTTCCATCAATTATGCCGGTGGTGATACGGTTTCAGAAGATGACGTATTAATGACGATACAGTAATGAACGAGATATTTCAAAATCTGTATGAAATGACTGCGTTCAGCAACATTATTGCTGAACCGCAGTTCCTGATCATGTATGCAATCGCATTCATATTGCTTTATTTGGGTATCAAGAAACAATATGAACCTTTGCTGCTTGTCCCTATTGCGTTCGGAGTGTTGCTCGCCAACTTTCCGGGAGGCGAAATGGGTGTGATCCAGGCAGATGAAAACGGATTGATCAACGTACACGGAGTAATGAAGAATATCTGGGAAATGCCTTTGCACGACATTGCGCACGAACTGGGACTGATGAACTTCATATATTACATGTTGATCAAAACAGGGTTTCTTCCGCCAATCATTTTTATGGGTGTGGGTGCTCTGACCGATTTCGGTCCGATGCTCCGTAACCTTCGCCTGTCTATTTTCGGTGCGGCCGCACAGCTGGGTATTTTTACTGTATTACTGGTTGCTATCCTGATGGGATTCACTCCTAAAGAAGCAGCTGCACTGGGTATTATCGGTGGTGCCGACGGACCTACAGCGATCTTTACGACCATTAAGCTGGCTCCTCATCTATTAGGCCCGATCGCTATTGCAGCTTACTCTTATATGGCTTTGGTGCCAGTAATCATACCGTTGGTAGTGAAAGCGCTATGTTCCAAGAAAGAGTTATGCATCAACATGAAGGAACAGGAAAAGAAATATCCGTCCACAACAGAGATCAAGAATCTGCGTGTACTGAAAATCATTTTCCCAATTGTCGTAACGACCGTTGTTGCCTTGTTCGTGCCGAGTGCCGTGCCTTTGATCGGTATGTTGATGTTCGGTAACCTGGTGAAAGAGATCGGAACAAATACATTCCGCCTGTTCGATGCCGCATCAAACAGCATCATGAACGCGGCAACGATCTTCCTCGGATTATCGGTCGGTGCAACCATGACAGCGGAGGCATTCCTGAATATGACAACGATCGGTATCGTGATCGGTGGCTTCCTGGCGTTTGCCTTGTCTATCGCCGGAGGTATTTTCTTTGTGAAACTGGTCAACTTATTCACCAAGAAAAAGATCAACCCGCTTATCGGTGCAACCGGATTAAGTGCCGTTCCGATGGCTTCGCGTGTAGCCAACGAAATTGCCCTGAAATACGATCCGAAAAACCATGTGCTTCAATATTGTATGGCCAGTAACATCTCCGGTGTAATCGGTTCGGCTGTTGCGGCAGGTGTATTGATATCATTCTTAGGTTAAAACTGATAACATACGACAGTATGTCTAAACGAATATTTACCGGACGCAGATAACGCTGAATTCGCAGAGTAACGCAGACATTATTAATTATCAATAAAATAAATCTGTGTATATCTGCGAATTCAGCGTTATCTGCGTCCGGTTTATTTGTTTGGGAACATTTTCACCTCTCTCTTCCGACATTTTATAAAGATTAAAGTAACTCATTTCGGTCTTTTTGAGCATTTATTAACCTTTTCTAATAAATAAATTGCCCTCAGATGCTGTAATCCAAAAATAAATACTTTAATTTGTGACTTGATATAGGAATGTTTTTTATCCTTTTCTTAAATGTGATTGAATATGAAGGACACTCATGAAACTAATCTGCCGGCTGAAGAAACTGGCAAATTGGAAGAAACTAAAGCACCGGAAGTGACTCCGGAAAACAACATTGCGGCTGAAGTTGAAACGACCGGAACAGTGGAAGAAACGACTGAAACGGCGACAGATGCTACTGTAACGGTAGAGGAAGCAACAGCGAATGCGCTCGGTAAATTGTCTAAAGAAGAGATTCTTGAAAAATTGACCGAACTGGTAAATGCTGCTGCCGAAACTGCACGCAACGAGGTGGAATCGTTGAAACAGGCATTTTACAAAATCCACAGAGCCGAAGTTGAAGAATCGAAGAAAACATTCCTCGAAGACGGAGGAGAAGAAAAGGATTTCGTTGCACCTGAAGATGAAGCCGAAAACAAACTGAAAGAATTGCTGACTGTTTACAAAGAAAAAAGAGCGGCAATCCTGGCAGAAGAGGATCGTGTGAAGGCAGCGAATTATGCTCTGAAACTCCAACTGATCGATCAGTTAAAAGTCTTGACGGAAAGTCAGGACGATTTCAATAAACTATACAACGACTTTAAGGATATCCAGCAGAGATGGAAAGAAATTAAACTCGTACCACAGGAACATGCAAACGAACTGTGGAAAAACTATCAGACTTACAGCGAAAGATTCTACGATATAATCAAGATCAACAACCAGTTCCGCGATTATGACTTCAAGAAGAATCTGGAACTGAAAACTGCCTTGTGCGAAACAGTCGAAAAGTTGCAGACAGAACCAGATGTTGTATCCGCGTTCCACCAGCTTCAGAAACTGCACCAGCAATGGCGTGAGATCGGTCCGGTAGCAAAAGAACTGCGCGAAGAACTGTGGGCTCGTTTCAAAGCGGCTTCTACCGTGATCAACAAACGTCACCAGGAGCACTTCGAATCACTGAAATCGAAAGAGCAGGAGAATCTGATCGCTAAAACAGCTATCTGCGAAGAAATAGAAGGTATCGACTTCGAAGCTTTGAAGACATTCAAAGACTGGGAAGAAAAGAATAAAGAGGTAATCGCTTTACAGGAAAAATGGAAAACAATCGGTTTCGCACCGAAAAAATCCAATGTGAAGATATTCGAACGCTTCCGTGCAGCCTGTGATGTTTATTTCAATAAGAAAAGTGCTTTCTACAAAGGCATCAAGGAAGAGATGGAAAAGAATCTCGAATTGAAAAAGGCCTTGTGTGAAAAAGCCGAAGCCCTGAAAGACAGTACAGAATGGAAGAGTACGACTGAAAAGATGATCGCTCTGCAGAAAGAATGGAAAACGATCGGTTCGGTAGCCCGCAAGCATTCGGACATCGTTTGGAAACGTTTCATTTCTGCTTGTGATTATTTCTTCGAACAAAAGAATAAGAACGTGTCTTCCCAGAAGAGCGTAGAACAGACAAACCTGGCTGCCAAAAAAGCATTGATCGAAAAGATCAATAAGCTGGATGAAACACTGGGCACAGACGACGCTTTAGCTGAACTGAAAGGTTTGATGGCTGAATGGAATGCGATCGGTCACGTTCCTTTCAAGGAAAAAGATAAAATCTATAAAGAATATCACGAAGCGGTAGACAATCAGTTCGACCGTTTGAAAGTAGACCAGACTGACCGCAAAATGCAGTCGTACCGCAGCAATCTGAACGATATGACAAGCGGGGAACACGGAAAGGGCAAACTGTACGGCGAACGTGAAAAACTGATGAGAATGTATGACCGCATGAAAAATGAATTGCAGACATACGAAAATAACATCGGTTTCCTCAGCATCTCCTCTAAAGGCGGAGGTGGTCTTGTAAAAGAGATGGAGCGTAAGATCGAAAAACTGAAAGATGAGATGGCGCTCATAATCAAAAAGATCGATGCGATAGATGAAAATCTTGAATAAATAAAAACGAAGCCGTCTCACTAACAGACGGCTTCGCTGTTTATATAACTTATGATATCTCAGATACATTTTTTTAATCCGGGGCATGAAACGGCTGTATTAGTGGGTTCCGAAAACTATACGCCTCCAGCCAATGTACAAAGGATGATAAGGGAATTATCATACCTTCCGGTTTGGTATGCAAACAGCAACGATTATGTCTACGTGGAAGAGATCGCTTCTCCCCGTTTTTTCTCTTTAAAACCGAAAGAGTTCAGGCCATTTGCCACTCTTGTCACCGGCAAAGAACTGAAGAGCCTGGAAACGTCGTTCACAGAATTGGAGGCTGCTCCCTGGGGATTATCCCCACATAGCCTGCATCTATTCCGGAAGCTAAAAAATAACTTCAATCTGAATTTATCCGTACCGGCCTGGAAAGAAGATTATTTCCGGTTGACCGGACGGCAAACGGCAGCTGAGTGTCTGGAACTGATACGCCAGCAATTACCTGACCTTCCGATCCCGGTCGCTCCCAAATTTTGCAAGAAGATCAGAGAAATTGAGAAATATCTGATCCTGCAGAATGCTCCATTTGTCGTAAAAACTCCCTATTCTTCATCCGGACGCGGTTTGCTCTGGATTCCGGAACGTAAACTGACGACCAAAGACCGTAACTGGATAGAAGGGGCCATTGCCAAACAAGGGATTGTCAGCATTGAATGCGGTCTGAATAAGGTACAGGATTTAGCGATGGAGTTTTATTCTGACGGGAATGGAAATGTCACCTACGAGGGATTGTCTGTTTTCGGAACGGGAGAAAAAGGGGCCTACTCGGGAAATATATTAGGCAGCCAGGAGTATCTAAGCACACCGATCAAACGCTGGGTCGGAGAAGATGTTTATCTTCAGATACAAAATGCGGTTACCGATGCTCTGAAGCGCATATATGGCAATCTCTATCGCGGATATCTGGGTGTAGATATGATCGTATATAAAACAAAGGACGGTGCACATGCCATCCATCCCTGCATCGAGATCAATATGCGTTACACAATGGGGCTGGTCGCTTTACGCCTCAGCCAGAAATACCTGGCACCTGCCGCTATCGGCGATTTCAACATTACCTATGAGAGTAAAGACGGAGAAGCCTACGAACGTCATCGTTTTATGAAAGATACTTATCCGCTTATTATCGAAAACGGCAAGATCAGGGAAGGATATTTATCTTTATGCCCGGTCACAAAAGAGACAAGGTACAGGGCTTATATGTTAGTTATGTAGATAGCCGGACTATCTACATAACATAAGCAGCTTGTTTGTCAGAAATCAATTGTCTATTTTATTATTTATGGTGGCGAACAGTACGGATTGTTTTAACATCTCCCTTATTTCCACCTAATTTATAACCCAAAGATAGTCCAAAAGTAAATGTTCGGTCATGCACTCCTTTCGATAAATGAGTAAAACTCGGTAAATAAGCGATATTAAAACCTAACTGCATATTTCCAATATCTTTCCGTATGCCTCCTACGCATTTCAAACCGAACAAAACAGGGTGAATGCCATCCAGATTTTCTTTAGTAGGCTCATAACCTTCTGGTCTGGATTGATCAAAATCAATATATGTTACTGTCACCGATTTTAAATTAAAATCAAGACGAGGACCAACTCCGATAAAAAAAGTATAACCATCATGGCTTGTCTTCTTAATATCGAATGTTGTACTTACGGTCAGATAATGCAATTTATTTTTCATCGTGACATATCCATTTTCTCCTGTAATCGGATTATAAAATATTTTGTCCCGACTACCTCTTCGCATATATCCTATACTGCTGGATAAATTATACCATCCTTTATCCATATACTGCATTCCTAAAGCCATCTGGTAGGGATAAACCTTTCCTAATCCCTCCTTAGAATGCCGCATAGAAGTAATACTAAACCCATTCTCCAACGTAACCACTTGTGCTTTTCCCATTGCAGCAATAGACAACAGCACACAAACCAACCATACACAACTCTTATTTTTCATAACTTGTATTTATTTTGTTATGATAGTTAAACGAGAGTCGAAACAGTTTCGTATGTTACCCCCTGGTATTTAGGACAACTATAGGGGATTTTTTATTATACGGGTAAAAACTTCTTCCCGACAATTACGGGCAACAGGAATTTCATACCCTGCCACCTTCAACATATTTCCCTCAACCAGATTAACACGATGCACATTGACGATATACGAACGATGGGTCTGAATAAAGAGATCTCCCGGCAAAGAGTTTATGATATTTTTCATCGTAGAATGAACAAGTATTTTTTCTGTCAGAGTATAGATCGTTATGTAGTTTTCCAGTCCTTCTACAAAAAGGATATCCTTGAAATACACTTTCTTCATTTGTTTATCACTCTTTACAAAAAAGAAATCTTCCACTTCGGTAGGAACCTCTTTTTGCAAAAGAGCATGTACCTTATTGACTGCTTTCAGAAAGCGTTCAAAAGGGATCGGTTTAAGCAGATAGTCCGTCACATCCAGTTCATACCCCTTCAGCGCATATTGTTCATAGGCGGAAGTGATGATTACTTTCGGAGGGTTTGTCAGGGTGGCCAGCAAATCCAGACCGGAAAGATAAGGCATCTCGATATCCAGAAAAAGCAAATCAGGCTGTTCCGTCTTTAAAAGCGTATTCAACTGTATGGCATCTTCACATACGCCTGTCAGCGTCAGGAAATCCACTTTCTCCACATACGATTGCAATCCTTGGCAAGCAACGGGTTCATCATCTGTTATGATACATTTTATTTTCATACATTATCTGTTTCAATTGTCAATCGGGCAATAAAACAAAATGGTTTATCCTGTATTTCCAGGCTGTATTTATCCGGATATAACAGGACAAGCCGCCTTTGGAGATTTTCCAAACCGATACCTTTACGGACAGTTTTTTCTGGCGGGTTCAATGGTTTGGAGTTTTCGATACAAAATATGATCTTTTCGTCTTCCAGCGACATATTCAAATTAATCTTATACTCTCCGCCCACATATTTAAAAGCATTCTCTATCAAAGGTAAAAAAAGTAACGGATAAATTTCCTGATCTTTCAGCTTATCATCGATATGCACTTCCAACACCAGCCGTTTACTCATCCGTAGCCGCTGAAAATCCATATAAGTTTTCAGATAATCGATTTCCCGCCGGACCGAAACCTGTTGATTTCCGCCATACAATTGATACCGTAACAACTCCGACAGCATTTCCAATGTATGCCGGGGTATCGGATTCTTTTCATCGATCTGGAAATAGACCGTATTCAAAGCATTAAAAAGGAAATGAGGATGATACTGTGCCCGAAGAAATTTAAGTTCGATCTCCAACTGATCTACTTTTATCTTCTCCAACTGTAAGGTTTGCTGATTATATTCTTTCTCCAGCTTATCGTTTCGAATCAGAATGTAGTACAAGAAAAAATACAATATACAAACGACATTTGCGATCACATAATCGGCAAGCTTATCGCCCATATATAAAATACCTATAGAATCACCGGCATACAAAATCAGATTCACACTTAAAAACAAATACACAACCAACAAAGTATATTCCAGTGTTACGGAAAAACTTTTAGCCCTAACCTTCTCCATATAATAGCGGCCTTTGAAATCAAATCCATAACTCACTAATACGGAAACCAATAATGCTATCACATGAAATGATTTAGACTCTGCCCAAAATGGATTATGATTCGGCAAATCAGTAACCAACCGAATGGTATTGAACATGACGACACCCAGAATCAACGGATACATCCAACGAAGAAATAATTTCATATCAGTATGCTTTATTTCCACAAATTTATTCTTTTACTTCGATGTAGCACTACCGGCTACAAAAAAACACCCATCTCTTTTGCTTTTTGTATCAAAAGTAGACGGGGGGAGATACGTGAGGAAATTATTGTGACAAAGGGTAAGAATTATTTGACGAATGGTTATTCTTTCTTAAATTCTTCCAACTCCTGAAGTCCTTTTTTGTTGCTGTGCATTTATTAACTCGTTATCGTATTGTTTACTACATCAGTCGTATACAAAGATGAATAATTACAATGACGAGGGAAAATAATATTATTTATTAACAAAATTAGTATTGTTCGTTACAGAGAAAAACCTACTTTTGTTTCAAATAAGAAACAAAGTTCCACATAAGAAACCAATAAACAATCCAAACAACCATGATCACGCAGGTAGAAACAGAGGAGAAAAATACAACAAAATACAATATCCCGATGCTTGAAAAAAGCTTCGAGCTACTGGAGTTTCTGGTCAATTACCCCAGTGGCCTAACCATGCAGGAAATTGTAAATTTGCTGGATACTCCTAAAACAACCATATACCGGTTATTAAATTCGATGCAGGGCATGGGATATCTGACAAAAGATGCAGATACACAACGCTACTCCCTATCCAAGCGATTCCTGAAACTGGGACTGGCTGCTTTGGGCGAATCGAATATAGTAGAACAATCGCTGGCTCCGATGCGTGCCTTGCGAGATACGATCAAGGAAAGCGTTATGTTGGGTGTCTTCATGGAGAACCGGGTCGTCCTGCTCGAACAGGTTTTAGGCTCACATAATTTCACTTTCCTGCTACGCCCCGGCACCAGCTTTTTTCTGCATGCCTCAGCACCGGGTAAACTTTTCCTGGCTTACCTTTCGGACGAGGAGCGTGAAAAAGCGATGCAAACTATTCAATATACTGTCTTCAACAAACGTACGATCGCCAACGAAGAGCAGATGCGAAAAGAAATAAATCATATAAGAAAAGTGGGGTATGCCGTCGACCTGGAAGAAGAAATGGCAGGCGTTCATTGCATTGCAACCCCCATATTCAACCAATTCGGCAGTATCGCAGCAACCATCTGGACCTCCGGTCCATCCGGCCGGTTGGAAAAAGAGAAATTCCCGGAAACATCGAAAGAACTGATCCGGACAGCTAACATCATCTCCGCAAACCTGGGGTATATTCCTAAATAAATCATCATTTTCTAAATACGGACACCATGAGAAACTACAGCAAATTCATCATCTTTCTGGCGACAGTCTGCATAGGGAGTATGCAACTTTCCGCCGAACAAATGGACCCGAAGAAAATTACACTCACCGCAAAGGCCAAAGAACAACTGGCGGGAAAACAAATATTGTATATAGAAAGGGAACAGTATGCCCCGGACCATCACAATACCGCCACTCTTTTCCAGAAAGGGGAAATCAATGAAAGCAGTTTCTTCCCGGGAGGTGCCATGCGTATTTTTGATGTAAACACAGGGAATACGACCACACTGATCGAACTGAAAGATGGAGTTGTACGTGATCCGGAATTATCTTTCGACGGGAAAAAGATCATTTTCTCCATGCGGAAAAACAAGGACGATTTCTATCATATTTACGAAATAAACACGGATGGCAGCGGATTAAAACAACTGACCTTCGCCGAAGGGGTGTCGGATATAGATCCTTTATACCTGCCCGACGGAGGGATTCTGTTTAGCTCCACCCGCCAGCCGAAATACTGTATGTGCAACCGCCATATCATGTGTAATCTATACCGGATGGAGGCAGACGGGGCAAACATTACCCAGATCGGGGTCAGTACTTTGTTTGAAGGCCATTCTACCCTGTTAAGCGATGGCAGGATCCTGTATGACCGCTGGGAATATGTAGACCGCAACTTCGGAGATGCGCAGGGTTTATGGACCGTCAATCCCGACGGCACCAAACATTCCATCTACTACGGAAATAATACCCAATCGCCCGGAGGTGTGATTGACGGACGCCAGATACCGGGAACCGACCAGGTAATCTGTATCTTCGGCTCCTGCCATGACCGTCCCTGGGGTGCCCTTGCCATTATAGACCGGAAGAAGGGTGTGGACGGAGTGGAACCGGTCGTACAAATATGGCCGGAAGAAAGCCGGAAACTCGTCGACAAAGGAGACCTGGACTCCTTCAAATGGATTGAATATTTCTTTGAAGACCCTTATCCTTTAAATGAAAAATTCTTCCTGACTTCCCGTACCATCTGGGCTAAACCCGGAGGCTGGATGCATGTCGATTCCAAATCCGGTATTTACCTGGTCGGGAGAGACGGCACACAGGAACTGATCGTTGAAGGGAACAGAAGCCTTTTTGACCCGATGATCATCGAACCGCGCCCTAAACCGCACACAATTCCTTCCAACAGAAATTATACGGACAAAAAGGGGACTTTCTATGTACAGAACGTTTACCACGGAACACATATGAAAGGGGTGGAACCGGGTACCGCCAAATATCTACGCGTCATCGAATCCCCGGAAAAAAGAACATGGACAAAGAGCGGCTGGGGCGGTCAGGGCGAACAGGCGCCGGCAGTCAACTGGCATAGCTTTGAGAATAAACGTATTCTGGGGGAAGTACCGGTCGAAGAAGACGGTTCGGTCAACTTCGAGGTCCCTTCAGGTACATTTGTATTTTTCCAGTTACTGGATAAAGATAAAAAGATGATCCAATCCATGCGAAGCGGCACAATGGTCATGTCGGGAGAGATAAACGGTTGTATCGGTTGCCACGAAGACCGCCTGAGCGTGCCCAGCGCGATGGGTCCTAAGCCGCTGGCTCTGAAAAAGGCACCGGTAAAACTAACCGGATGGATGGGAAAAGCACCTAAAAAATTCTCGTTCATGGAAGAGGTCCAGCCTGTTTTGGATAAGAATTGCGTGCGTTGCCATGACTTCGACCCTAAAAACCGCGATAAACTCGTACTGGCAAAAGACAAGAACCCGTTCTTCAACGCTGCCTATGTCAATTTATATGTAAAGAAGGAGATCACCCTCATCGGTGGCGGCCCGGCCCCGATACAAGAGCCTTATTCCTGGGGAGCGCATGCCAGCAAGCTGACGAAAGTTATCGACGGTAACCATCAGGGAGTCAAATTATCTCCCAAAGAAAAAGAGATTCTTTACACCTGGATGGACCTAAACGGCGTCTACTATCCGGTATACGAATCTGCTTTCGACTCGACACTAGCCGGACGAAGCCCGTTATATAACCAGGAGATCGAGGAATTAATAAAACTGACGGAGGTGAACATCTGGGAGCTCAACAACCACGGGAGAAAATTGACCGTACAGATATCTTTCGACCGTCCTGAAGTCAGCCCATGCCTGGATAAGATACGGAACGACAAACAGAAATATGCCCGTGCCGTCGAAATTATCCGTACCGGACAGAAACGGTTGAAAGCAACTCCACGCGGAGATATCGAAAAAGACCTTGTTCCTTGCGAACGGCATAAAGCGCAACTGCGAAAATATGCGGAACGACTGAAGATCGAGCAACAAAACTGTTCGATCATCGGACAAGACGGGAAGGTTTACGATAAGTAAAAAGCGACCGGTCTTATCTTTTTCATTCGAGATACTGTAATATTCATTCCTCTTTCGGGAGGAAAAGGGATATGCTGTCTTAATACGCAAGAATTTCTTGCTTGGGAAACTCCAGTTTCCTGCCTGGGGAACTGTAATTTCCTGCCGAGGGAACTGGCGTTTCCTGCGGTGGAAACCGGAGTTCCCTTATTAAAAAAATTTAGGAAACTGCAATAGTCTGACGAGCAACACAGTAACCTCTTTTCTGATTTTCCATTAATTAATCAACATATATCCATGAAAACACTTGATTTATTCAGCCTGAAAGGGAAAAAAGGCTTCATCACCGGAGCCGCACGAGGTATTGGCAAATGCCTTGCCGAAGCATTTACGGAAATGGGTGCTTCGATCGCCATTGTCGATATCGACATCGAGGAAGCAGAAAAGACAGCCGGAGAACTAACCGATCGCTATTCCGCACACACGACCGCTATCCGTTGCGACGTAACAGATGCAGAAGATGTCAAACGGATGATGGAGACATTTATCAAAGAGTACGGCACCATCGATTTTGCCATCAACAATGCCGGCATAGCAAACACCTATCCCGCCGAAGAGATCTCCTCCAAAGACTTCAAGAAAGTGGTCGACATCAACCTGAACGGAGTTTTCCTAACCGCACAGGCTGCTGCCCGCCAAATGATCAAAGAAGGAAAAGCGGGAAGTATTGTAAACACAGCTTCGATGTCTGCCCATATTATCAATACGCCTCAAACAATAGCCAACTACTGTGCCTCTAAAGGCGGTGTTCTCCTGCTGACCAAGGCGCTGGCTGTGGAATGGGCCCAATATAATATACGCGTCAACTGTGTCAGTCCGGGATATATGGCGACTGAGCTGGTTGCCGAAATGAAGAATATGCACGAAGGATGGATATCGAAAATACCCGCCGGACGCCTCGGTGTCCCCGAAGACCTGGTCGGAGCCTACTTATACCTGTTAAGCGATGCCGCACGCTACACGACAGGAACTGATTTAATTGTCGACGGCGGTTACACCAGCTTATAATATCATGGACACTAACACACCTAATATATCCTCCCGGGAAATTGCACGCCTGATCGACATCAGTGCCGTTCGTGCAGATTCCACCCGCCAGGATGTGGAAGACATTATCGAAGCCGCCATAAAGCATAACTTCATCTGTGTCTTCCCCATGCCCGGCATGCTCCCTCTCGTTTTTGAGAAATTGAAAAACCATCCGCAGACCGGTATCGGCGGAGTCGTAGGCTTCCCCTCCGGTGCGGAGACAACAACCTGCAAACTATTCCAGGCGCAGGAACTGAAAAAAGCCGGTTGTAACGAGATCGATATGGTTCTGAACATCGGCAAGCTAAAATCAGGTATGCTGACCGAAGTGGAAGATGAGATCAGGCAGATCAAAGCAGAAGTATCTCCCCTCCCGCTGAAAGTGATCATGGAAGTAGCTCTTCTCACAGACGAAGAGATAAAAATAGCCTCTACCCTTATCCTGAGAGCCGGAGCCGATTATATCAAAACCGGAACGGGATGGGCCGGAGCTACTACGCTCCATCATATCGCCCTGATCAAAGAGATGGTCGGAGATACCATCCGGCTGAAAGTAGCCGGTGGAGTCCGCACACTCGACACACTTCTGGAAATGCACCGGCTGGGTGTCAGCCGTTTCGGTATCGGTTACAGATCGGCTCTCCACATTATGGAAGAATGCATAAACAAAGAAGCCCATGAGTGAAAAAGTTATATCTTACGACCTGGGAACCGGAGGAATAAAAGCCTCCCTGTTCAACCGGGACGGCGAAACACTGCATTCCGTCTTTATCCCCTATCCTACCGCCTATCCGCAACCCGGCCGACAGGAACAGGCGCCCGACGATTGGTGGCAGGCCATTATCCATTCCACCCGACTTTTGTCGGAAAAGACGAAATGCGATAAAAACGATATCGTAGCCCTGGCTATTTCCGGACACAGCCTCGGGGTCATCCCGATAGGAAAAGACGGTAACTTGTTGCTTACCTCCACCCCGATCTGGTCTGACCGCCGGGCAACGGAAGAAGCCGGAATATTCTTTTCCCGAACCGATTACAAAGAATGGTACGAAACGACCGGCAACGGATTTCCGCCGGAATGTTACTCGATCTTTAAGATCATGTGGTATAAAAAACATTTCCCGGAACAGTACGCAGCAACGGACAAGGTGATCGGTACCAAGGATTACTGTAATTACCGCTTTACCGGCAGACTCTGCACGGACTATTCGTACGCATCCGGAAGCGGAGTTTTCGATCTGGAAACATGGGATTACAAACAGGAATATATACAGGCTTCAGGTATCCGTCCGGACCTCTTCCCGGAAATACTGGACTCCGACGCAGTGATCGGCACGATTACCCCGGAAGCCTCTCTCGAAACCGGTTTACCCACACATGTCAAAGTGATATGCGGCGGCGTGGATAACTCCTGCATGGCACTGGGCAGCAAAGGCATCAAACCTTCCCGGATTTACACCTCGCTCGGTTCGTCTGCCTGGATCGCCCTGATATCCGAAAAACCGGTGTTGGACTTCGACAAAAAGCCGTATATCTTCGCCCATGTCATCAAAGGAATGTATGCCTCTGCAACCTGCATATTCTCGGCAGGAAGCAGTCTGCAATGGGTACGCGACACCCTTTGTCCCGATTTGCTGGCGGTCGAAGAACAAGGGGGCGAAAATGCCTACACCGCCATGAATAAACTGGCGAAAGCATCTGCTCCGGGATCGAATGGCCTGCTGTTCAATCCCAGTCTGGCAGGCGGATCGAGTATCGAACCTAGTCCGGATATGACAGGCGCCTTCACCGGACTAAGATTAGGAAACACCCGTGCCGACCTGATCCGGGCGACAATGGAGGGCATTGCCCTGAACCTGCGCATCGCCCTGGACCTGTTCCGGAAATACCATACCGGATTCACAGATATGCTATTCGTCGGAGGCGGTACAAAAAGTAATTTCTGGATGCAGCTCTTTGCCGACATTTACGAACTGGAAATCGAAAAGACGAATATCGGACAGGAGGCCGCTTCACTCGGAGCTGCCGCGCTAGCCCTGAAAGGAACCGGCCTTTGGAACAGTTACGACAGGATCGACTACTTGCATCAGACACAACACCGGTTCCTGCCTGATCCGCGGCATCAGGCAATCTACCGGCAAGCACTCTCGAACTTCAAGGCGCTTGCCGATCATATAGCTTCCCTGAACAGTATTAACAAACAAATGAATGAACAATGAATGTAAAACGATTCACAGTATCCCTGCTGATCTCCGCCTTATTAACAGGCGGATTCACCGGATGCGAAACAAACAAAAGTAAAGACAACATGGAACAGATTAAAGAAAAGGTATTTACCAAGAAGTACACCAACGCGGATTTTTATGTAGACGGAAAGTTCAATGGCGAGGTTGCCCTGAAAGCCTACCTCGAAATGTTTGAGTTTTACGGAGTTCCTTTTACAGATTTCATGAAAGAGAATATGTGGATATCCGATTTCGGCCTGGGAGATTTCGAACATACAGGCATGGCGGGTGTGTTTTGGGTAAACGATCCTGTCAACCGTCATTTCGGACACGAAATATACCTGCTGCCCGGACAGATGATCCCCGAACACCGTCACGTAGCGACCACCGAATATCCGGCTAAGTTCGAATCGTGGATGGTACGTAACGGATCGGCTTATAACTTCGGAATAGGCGACCCGACACCCGACCCACCGGCATTACCCGAAAGTCAGAAAGAAGCCATCACCGTCTCCAACTTCGTTTATATGAAAGTCGGCGATATCCTTCCGCTAAAAGAGCTTCTCTCCCCACATTTCCTGCGTGCAGGCGATAACGGTGCGATCATATCTGAATTCGGAACGTATCAGGATGGGAACGGATTGAAATTCACTAATCAGAAAGCCGTTTTCACAGATGTGCTTCGTCCTTAAACAAACAGGTGGCCGTATATAACTCTATACGGTCACCACAAAACGGTAGGTCATTCTCACACGAGGCTGTGAGTCGTCCTCACAAACCTTACCGGTTATTCTTGATCAGGTTCATAAATTCCTCACGGGTCTTTGCCTGCTGGAAGAAACCGGTGAAGTCAGAAGTCGTTGTCAGGGAATTTTGTTTTTCCACCCCCCGCATCTGCATGCACATATGCTGTGCTTCGATCACAACCATTACACCCAGCGGATCGAGTGTCTGCTGGATACAGTCTTTGATCTGCATCGTCAGGCGTTCCTGTATCTGCAAACGGCGGGCAAAAATATCCACCACCCGGGGAATCTTACTCAAACCGGTAATATATTTCTTAGGGATATAAGCGACATGGGCTTTTCCGAAGAAAGGCAGCATATGATGTTCGCAAAGAGAGAAGAAATCAATATCTTTTACAATGACCATCTGCTTGTAATCCTCTTCCTGAAACATGGCAGAAGCCAATACTTTGGCAGGGTCTTCGTTGTATCCTTTGGTTAAAAACTGCATAGCTTTGGCTACACGTTCCGGCGTTTTGAGCAGACCTTCACGTTCGGGATCTTCACCTAGCAAACCGAGTATTTGTTTATAATGGCCCGCCAGTTCTTCGCGTTCCGCCAAAGTCTTTGCATCTATTTCTTTTGTCATTTCTGTGTTATCTATAATGGAATGCGAAAGGGTTTCCGCACTTATTAATTCAGAGGGATTCTTACTTCTTCTTTTACAATATACATTTCTTTTCCGAATGAAGGGAAAGCTGTCATCAACAAACGCTGCATATGATAAGCCTCTTCATGTGAACGGAAATCACCTACACGCAATTTCCAGAACGGAGCAGTATAGGTTACATAAGTCGGAACAGTTGGAAAAAGCTCCTTGATCATCTTTTCTTTCTCAAACGCTTCATCTTTCGACTTACGCTGGCTATTACCGGAAAACACCTGCGTACGGAATCCTTGTATCTTCAGGAAAGCAGTGCTGTCCGTCTTCTCGACATTATCACCGTACATACGCACGCCGATCATCTTACGAAGCGCCTCCGGCTGGTTGACAATCACGTCGCCTTTACCCGGCTTCGATGTTTGCAGATCGTCAAAGATCGTCTGTGCAGATCCGTCCGTACTTGTCTGTGCAGACGCTCCGGTCACACAGGCCAGCAACATGAATAATAAAGCGATACAAGGGAAATTCTTCATTGTGATCAATTTTTGTGTTAAAATCGAGAGGGAGGGAACAAATGTTCCTTCCCTACAGGATGATATCATTAAAATGCTTCAACGATCGGCATGAATTTATCAACAGCCAGAGAAGCACCACCGATCAGACCACCGTCTACGTTCGGTTTAGAGAACAATTCCTTAGCGTTACCGGCATTTGCGCTACCGCCATACAGGATAGTACAATCATCAGCAACCGTGTTGCCGTATTTAGCAGCCAGTGTTGCACGGATATGAGCGTGGATTTCTTCAGCCTGTTCAGCTGTAGCAGTTTTACCTGTTCCGATAGCCCAAACCGGTTCGTAAGCCAATACGATCTTACCGAAATCTTCAGCAGAAAGATCGAACAACGATTCTTTGATCTGTGCATCTACAACTTCGAAATGTTTGCCAGCTTCTCTTTCTTCCAGAACTTCACCGATACAGAAGATCGGAGTCAGACCGTTAGCCAGAGCCAATTCAACTTTAGTTTTCAGGATAGCCGGAGTTTCGTGGTAATAAGCACGTCTTTCAGAGTGACCCAGGATCACATATTTTGCACCTGTAGAAGCAACCATAGCAGCTGAAACTTCGCCAGTGTAAGCACCTTTTTCCTTATCTGCACAGTTTTCAGCAGCTACACCGATCTTATCAGTATCGATAGCAGCAGCAATGCTTGCCAAATGAGTGAACGGAGTACCGATGATTACATCACAGTTGATAGCTTTGCCTTTCAGGGCTTCGTTTAATCCTTTTGCTAATTCCAGGCCTTCCTGAAGAGTAGTGTTCATCTTCCAGTTTCCTGCAACAATATTCTTTCTCATGACTTAATTAATTAAATATATAAATACAATAAAATCTTTTATTCTGCCATCACTTTCCGTCTCCGGCGGAAACGGAAAAAGTCATATACCCAAACGAGCAGCAAAGGTACGGTAAAAGTCGATAAGATGGTAACAAGCCAGCCATCTTCTTTCTCTTTTGTTTCACTCGCGTTCAGATGTTCTTCTATGACGGACTTTACATGTTCCTCATCGGGGATATCGTTATAATGCCATTTGGCCAACACCGTACCATCTTTCAACAGCACCAGGCCGGGATTGGAACGGATAATCGTTTTCAACAGCACTTCGTCTGCCATACGGAACGGATATTCGGCTCCGGTATTGTCGCTCCATTCGTCGATCATTTCAGGAGAAGAACCGGTCACGCAAAAGAACGGCAATTCATGTTCGAGCGCATAATCATACACGCCGTTTATTTCATCTATCTTTTCGTCGTCTGCCTTTTCCAGTTTCGGGGCTATCAGCAAAAGGACCGGTTGCGGGTTATGCAGTATATCGCCGGTCACGTCATCGCCTTCCCCGTTATAGATGTTAAAGGAAGCCACAGGAGGCTCATATCCTTTCTTTATCAGTTCGGTCTTCGATTCGACAAAACTCCAGGTACTGTCATCTGAAGGATAATTATCCAATGAAAACTCCTTCTTCACTCCCTCTTTCTCATAGACAAAAGTGTACTTATACTCGTCTTCAGGCGCCCCTTCCGGAATAGACATCAATCCGGGTATATTCGCCCCGATCTTATACGGACGGAAATCCAGCACCGGCAGATGATTGTAATTCCAGTACGCAAAACCTATACAGAAAAAGTAGGAGAACAATGCCACGAACCAGTAAACCTTATAGGTAAAACACTGGAACATCTTGCCGCAGTTCATAAAGACCATGATAGCAGCAGCCGACAACACCAGGTTCTTAAAGAAGGTTTCCCAGTTGGAAATAACGATCGCATCCCCGAAGCAACCACAGTCGGAAACCGGATTGAACAGGGCCAGATATAATGTCAGCGGCGTCATAAACGCCATGAAAAGTAAGACCAGAAAAGAGTTATAGCGGCGATATACTCCCAAAAGCATACAGACTCCCATTGCAAACTCGGCAGCCGAAAGGGCAAAAGAAGCGAGGACGGTAAAAGGCTGCAACATATCCAATCCGAAAGATGTCAGATAATCGCCTATCTTAATGGCACCTCCCACCGGATCGACCGCCTTTACAAAACCGGAGAAAATAAATACGACTCCGATCAGCAGACGGCTACACTCTGTCAGTATCTTTATTGCAGTCTCTTTATAGTTCATATATTAGTCTTCGCCGTATTCCAGTTTGATCAAACCGAACAGGGCGTAATTGATCATATCCATATAATTGGCATCCACACCTTCCGAAACGATAGTTTTACCACCGTGGCTCTCGATCTGCTTGGTACGGTAGATCTTCATCAGGATCAGGTCGGTATAAGAACTGATACGCATGCTGCGCCAGGCTTCGTCGTAATCATGGTTCTTGGCATACATCAACTCTTTGGTCTCCGTAATGTATTTATCATACAATGCCAATGCTTCCTCGTTCGTCATATCCGTGGTATCCGAAAAGCCTTTGGCCAGCTGGATCAACCCGATCACACCATAATTCACGATAGCGACAAATTCCGGACGTATCCCTTCATCCACCATGCTCACCCCTTTGATCTCGAGACTGCGAATACGGTTTGCCTTAATAAATATCTGGTCGGTCAACGACTGGGGACGCATGATCCGCCACGAGGGACCGTAATCTTTCAACTTCTTTTCGAACAACTCCCGACACTGGGAGATCACTTTCTCGAACTGTTCTTTCGTATCAGCCATATACTAAATATATTATGCCGCAAAGATAGTAAAAAAACAACAAAGGCACAGATGTAGTTTCCATCTGTGCCTTTCCTTTATCTTAAAAATAACTTATTTACAGCGGATGGAACGACCTAATTTTAATACTGTTGTTTTAGATATACCGTTCATTGCACACAACTTGCTGACAGTTGTTCCGTATTTCGAAGCCAAAGCCCCCAGCGTATCGCCACTCTTGATACGATGATAAACAGCCTCTGTATCCTGATTGGCAGGAGCATTTCCAGTAAGTGAAGCAACCGGAGTTACAGCCTCCACAGTTGTTGTCTTAGTCACTTTTGCCACCGTTGTTGCTGCTTTTTCTGTAGCCGGTTTAGCCTCCGTTTTAGCAGCTACGCTCGAACTTCTACCTGCACTGCAACGAATAGACTGGCCCAAGCGAAGCATGGAGGTACTCTTGATTCCATTCAAACGGCAAAGTTCGTTCACGGTTGTTCCGTACATACGGGCAATTTTACCCAGCGTATCGCCCGATTTTACCCGGTGATAAACCATCTGGTCGCTGGAAGAAGTATAGATATTACTCTTGCGTCCGTTAATCTTTATATTATGGAATACATATGTATCCTGATGAGGTACAGAGTTTTCAAAATCAATAATGTCGGCCGGATTGATAGCCTGTCCCAGGAAGCGGGTTTCGAAGTGAAGATGAGAACCGGTAGAACGTCCGGTATTTCCTCCTAATGCGATCGGATCACCTGCGCGTACGATATCGTTTACATCGACAAGCGATTTGGACAAGTGTCCGTAAACTGTTTCCAGTCCGTTCGGGTGGCGAACCACCAGGTAATTACCGTATCCACGGCGTTCGAAATTACGGATACGAACCTTTCCGTCAAATGCCGCACGGATCGTATCGCCTACCTGAACCTTCAGGTCAATACCTTTATGCATGCGACGGCGGCGAGGACCATATTTGGAAGTAACCCGTGTCATTGTATCGATAGGAAGAACGAATGTCGAACAATCTATAGCGCATGAATCAGGCATATCCACTTTAGAAGTACCGCGAAAAGGGTCTACCCAACGGGTATCCCAGTTTGAGCCGTATAACTCGTCGGCCGGAAACAGGAGGGATTCTTTATCCGCCAGTGTTTCATCAACACGGGCATTGATCTCTGCCAGTTCTTTCAAACCCATATCTTTACGGATAGTGACCCGGTCAGCCATCAGTTCAGATACGCGTTTATCCATTTTTACTATATGTATAGTCTGCTTTGGAGTATCTTTCCCTTCAGGGTCCTTAGCCGATACGGCCGATACCATAAGGGTAGTACAACAAATAAAAAGTAGTGTTCTTATCTTCATTTTTATCATTTTTCGAAATGGAATCCAGGAGTAAAACAGGCCCTGAAACAGACCCTATTTTTTTCAAATCGACCAAAGTTCGTTATTTTGAGCAAGTTGACAAAATTCAATCCGGAAAAATTTCCGCAATGAAAGTGAAGAAATTCAAAACCACGATTGAATTTCACTGAAAAACAACCACTTAGAAGAAAACATGTTTCACAACATATCAGCTAATCATTCCCCAGTTTATCTTTCTTGCAAAAAGCGTTTTTAACCTTTCGTTCAAAATCCGGTTAGGTTCGGACAGTAACTCAGGATCTTTGTCAAGAACTTCCAGCGCAATATCACGGGCATATTGAAGTATCTGCCCATCGGCTGCCAGGTTTGCAATTTTCAGGTCGAGCCCCTCTCCGCTCTGCTGTGTCCCTTCCAGGTCGCCATGTCCCCGGAGGCGAAGGTCAGCCTCAGCTATCTCAAATCCGTTATTGCTGTTCACCATTATTTCCAGGCGTTTACGGGTATCATTACTTAGTTTATAAGAAGAGACCAGGATACAGTAGGATTGTTCCGCACCGCGTCCGACCCTGCCACGCAGCTGGTGTAGCTGCGACAATCCGAAACGTTCGGCACTCTCTATCACCATCACAGAGGCATTTGGAACATTCACTCCCACTTCGATAACTGTGGTAGCCATCAATATCTGCGCTTCTCCGGTTATGAATTTCTGCATCTCCGTCTCCTTATCCGCCGCTTTCATTTTCCCATGTACCATACAGACCTTATATTCGGGGAAAACTTCTTTAAAGGTTTCGAACCCGTCTTCCAGATTCTTATAATCCAGCTTCTCACTTCCTTCGATCAGCGGATACACCACATATACCTGGCGTCCCAACTGAATTTCCTTCCGAAGAAAATCGTATAGCTGGGCCTTTTTATTGTCGTAGCGATGCACGGTCTGGATCGGCTTACGTCCCGGAGGCAGTTCGTCGATAACGGAAACATCCAGGTCTCCGTATAATGTCATGGCGAGCGTCCGGGGAATCGGGGTCGCCGTCATCACCAAGACGTGAGGCACGATAGCATTCTTCTTCCACAAACGGGCACGCTGTTCTACGCCGAAACGGTGTTGTTCATCGATAATAGCCAATCCCAGTGAAGAGAAAACAACCGTCTCTTCGATCAGGGCATGTGTACCGATTACAATCTGTATTTCGCCGCTGGCTATAGCCGGCAGTATTGCGTTACGCTCTTTCTTTTTTGTCGATCCGGTCAGTAACGCGACGCGGATATCCATATCTTTCAGAAACTCCATGACAGTGGCATAATGCTGGGTAGCCAGTATTTCTGTTGGAGCCATCATACATGCCTGGCAATGGTTATCGACAGCCAGCAGCATAGAAAGCAAAGCGACCAATGTCTTTCCGCTTCCCACATCTCCCTGCAACAGGCGATTCATCTGCCGTCCGCTTCCCATATCGGCACGGATCTCCTTTACCACCCGTTTTTGTGCGCCGGTCAGTTCAAACGGGAGATAGTCTTTATAAAACGTATTGAAATAATCTCCGACAGTAGGAAAAACGATCCCTTTCAATTTCAACTTACGCAAGCTGGCAGTACGGAGAATATTCAATTGTATAAAAAAGAGTTCGTCGAATTTCAGACGCAGTTGTGCCAGCCTCAGCTTCTCTGTCGATTCAGGGAAATGGACATTGCGGATCGCTTCATTCAACGGCATCATCCGGATACGCGACAAGACATCGGCCGGTAACGTTTCAGGTAGATTCCAGTTCAACGAACTTAGCAAGGTATATTGCAGATTTTGGATCGCCCTCGAATTGAGGAACGATTTCTTCATCTTCTCCGAGGTATTATAAAAAGGTGTCAGGCCGGCTGCCACCTGGTCTGCCTGATCCACCGGGTCGATATCGGGGTGGGGAATATTGTAGATGTGCCCGAATTCGGTGGGTTTCCCGAAAACGATATATTCAGTTCCCGTCTTATATTTATCGGTCACATAATTAAGACCTTTAAACCAGACTAGGTCAATCGTTCCGGTGCCATCGGTAAACTTTGCCACCAATCGCCGGGTCCGCCCTTCTCCCACCGTGTCATAATACAGGATACGTCCTTTCAACTGGATATAAGGCATGTTCCCTGTTATTTCGGAAACTTTATAAAACCGGCTGCGATCGATATATTTATATGGGAAATAAAACAACAAATCCTCATACGAAGATATCCCGGCCTCTTTCCGTAATATCTCCGCTTTCTTCGGGCCTACACCCGGCAGATACATAAGGGATCGTTTGTCTAAATCAAGCATATCTGTCTATTTGGACAGCGAATTTATTATTTTTATGGTCACCATGCAAATTTATCAGCTATCGTATTATTGATATTACGTTTTTGAACAAATCTTCAGGAATAAAAAAATTAAGCCTCACGCAAGTTCTCGAATTAATTTTCTACATTTACAACCTTACAAAAAAGAAATATAATAATTTATGCATGTGAATGACGTACAAAAGACATTCAGAAATATACACAGAATCATAAAGAATATACAATGAAAACAAAGAATCTATTCGGACTATTACTATTCATATGTACAATCAGTTTCGTTTGTTGCAATGACGAAGACAACACGGAGCCGGCGTATCGCTTAGAATTATCTGAAAACATGTGTGAAGTGATGCAAGGACGCAGCAGTTCAATCAATTTGATTTCCAATGAAAACACGACACTGGATATAGCCGATCCTGAACTGATCGATGCCACTTACATATGGGGCAGTCATGATAATTTCACTGCTATCATCGAAATCACAGGCAAGCAGAAAGGCGAAACCAGCATTATCGTTACCGACCATGAAACAGGAGAATCAGCCACAATAAAGGTGAAAGTAACAGAATATCCGATGCCGCGGATCGCCGTAAAACAGTCCAAAGGAAACATTTTCGATCTTATGGATTTTTATATTTATAATGAAGGGACACAGCCGATACTATTAAAAGAACTCGATGCTGTATGCGATTCAATAGTCTGGACGGTAAAGGGACAGAACGGCAGTTATCAGGTATTCCATCACAAAGCAGATGAAGGTTACCATGAAGACCATCTGAGTATGGGATGGGGACACTGTTTCAAATTTCCCGGCGAGTATGAAGCCTACCTGACCGCATGGAAAGAGAACAAGGTGGTTTCCCGTGACTCACTTGATATAACGATCACTGATGACAAGGATTTTTTGGGTTATAACTGGGCAGATATTACAAAAACCTCACAGGCATGGACATCATATGCCGATGTACTAGGCAGCAGCCCTGACCTGATGGTTACATCCGGCCTGAACGGTACTGTTCCATCTGTTGAAGTGAAAGTTTTCAACGAGGACAATATCCAAAGCTACAACGAGCTTTACAACTATTTCTGCAAACTCTATTCCCAGCCTACGTATGACGATCAAAAGGAAAAGCAGAAGATATTCAAACTGTATGATGAGCTGTTTTCGGAACAGAAAAAATACCCCAGTGACTATCCTTGTGCCATTTGGGTGACCGAACGTGTCAATTTCGTTTTGTTGATGCTTGAAGATGGGTCCCAATATGCAATTTATGCAGAACCGGCCCGGCCATGATGTAAATTTATCAGTTATCATTTATGGGTATTACATTCAATTCTTTCAGAAGTACAAGTTTTTCAACATTTTTCATAACTTTGCCCCTCATAAAGCAAAAGATTCTGATTATATGAAAAAGAGTATTTCTGGTATTATTACCTGTCTATTATTTACACTGACTTTTTTTAACGGTTGCAGCAATGATTCTGATGAAACGAAAGTAACCTATACCTATTCTCTATTGGTTGATTATACAGGCAAAGAATCTACAGATGATTCAGATCCGGCACTTATCGCCATCGACAAGAAGATGGAAAATGCTAGGATACAAATCAATAACACATTTGCAGATTATTCACAATGGGAAGTCACAGGAAAAGGAGAAACAAAAGAAGATGCGGAAAAAGATGCAGATTCGCAGGCTCTGACTGTCTTTAACCAATACAAGGATCAGATTGAAGACAAGTTAAACCTGTTGGACAACGATTTTGCTCAATGGCGTAAGGAATATTCCGAACAGCTAATGACATCCACTGAAAACGGATATCGAAAATACACGTTGACGTATATGCTTAAAAGAGAAGAAAAAACTTCAAGTCAACCGAGTTACGGGAAAATTGTAGAACTCGGCAATCAACATAAGCTCGAAGTTTATTCACAACAAAGCTACGAATAACAATACATTAATATTAGATAGAAAAAAGGCAGAGTATCTCACATTTTCAGTAAGATACTCTGCTTTTTTTATAACTTAAATTTGTATCCGACAGATATTCCAAACAGGAACTCCTGTTCATTTATACAATTCTGAAAGCAGTTGACACCCACAAAAACTCTTTTCATTTCGACTCCGACTTCTGCCGTGGCGCCTACCTGAACTTCCGAACCCGTACCGAAATAAGCACCTCCATTCAGACGAAGATTAGCCTTTTCCTTTAAAGGAATATGGAATGATGCATAAACCGGGATATTAAAATCAATATCCCATGTATTCGAATTACCGATTGCCGATCTATTAGCCGTATGCAGCAGCACTCCGGTCTGAATTGAAAATAACGCTGATTGCGGGAAGTTTATATAGGCTCCCGCATGAAGCCCCCATACATCTCCTCCCATTATTCCAGTACGTGCCTCTATATCAGTGGCCTGCACATGATTAAAAGCGGAGAACAATGCAATAACAATTAATACTAATGTCTTTTTCTTCATAATACACATATTCAATAAAAAGGAAGTTTATAAATTACTGTAGTTAGTTACCTACGAACTGACTCAATTAACATCTTATTTGATAGTACAGCATCGGCCTAAATCGAGCATAACTGTCTATTCAGACAGTGAATTCATTATTCCCATGGTCACAATGCAAATTTATAGCCAACAGAGAAATGTAAACGGGCACAATTTTCATTGATTAAATTCTGTAACCAGGAAAAGCCTATATAATACTTTTGATATTCAATACCGCCTTCTACAGCAGTTCCAAAACTCACTGGCGATGAAAGACCAACAAAAGGTCCAGCATTCAAACGAACTTTCATTACATTATTCACAGGGACTCGTAAGGAAGCATATAAAGGAACATCCATTCCAAATGTCCAATCTCCAGGTTTATTATAATAACCACTAACAGTGTTAACCAAAGCTCCCGGCTGAAAATAAAACATATCTGATATTCGAAAAGACACCAGTGTACCTATATGAAGCCCCCAAACCCTGGAATAACTAACACCAACACGTGGTTCCAGTTCTACCCCTTTTGCATACCCTACAGTACACAACAAAATCATCAACACCGACAATAACGCTCTTTTCATAATCTCACCTTATTAAATGAATAACAACACTTCATCTTAAACGAAGTGTTGTTATTATTATTATCAATTTCATAAAGACAATTTATTCATGCCTTGCTATCAGAATCACACTGATTATAAACGAAATTTATAACCAACAGATATTCCAAATAAAAATTCCTGATTATTAATGCAATTCTGAAAACAATTTACACCAACAAACAATCTCCTCACTTCTACTCCAACATCAGCCGTTGCTCCTACTTGTAATTTATGTCCGGTTCCAATATATGCACCACCATTCAAACGAAGATTAGCTATCTCACTCAATGGAAAATGAAATGAAGCATAAACAGGAACATTCAAATCAATATCCCATGTATCATTATTCCCAATTACCCATTGATTTGCCGTATGCAACAACAATCCAGTCTGAACCGAAAATAACTTTGATTGGGGGAAATTGATATACGCCCCGGCATGGAGTCCCCATACATCACCTCCCATTACTCCGGTACGTGCTTCTATATCGGCAGCCTGCAGCTTACTAAATACAGAAAATAAGAATATCCCTAATACTAGCAGTGTTGTTTTCATTTCATTAAAAAGTTGTTTCAGGCAATTCAAAATTGTAATTCATTGTTACATTAAATCCAACATACTTTACAGTAAAACTTCCACCAATCTTCGCTGCTCTCTTTTTACCGATGCCTTGTTCCCACCAAAATGAGCTTCCTCTAGCAACATAATGATCATGAGAAGAACGACCTGTCTCTTGCTGATAAAAATTATTCGAAAGCGGACCTCCCGGAGGTGCATATGTACCTGTTGTCTGGGTCGTTTCCTTATAGTTCATCCAGCCAAAAAGACCTTTCTTTCTAAAAGAAATCTCAATATGTAAAGCTATTTCTGTTTTACTTACATTCATAATTCTACGCCCAGCTTTTAATTTACATTTCCTTTTACCAAACTCTTTCCAACCAGAATCATATTGACTTCCAATATAATCCTTATTACTTAATCTTGGTAATACCTCCAAATCATATAAAGCATTCCCTGTTAACTGAAGATCCCTGTATTCAAATATATCTTTCATATCAACTATTTCCTCACCTACAATAACTTTACCATTTTTATTCAAAACAGAAGCTACCTCTTCGTTACTTACAGGTAAATAAGCTCCATAGTCTTCTTTATATTCAGGAAAATACAAATAACTCTGATATCTTTCTTTAAGATCATTATATTCTTCTGCAGTTCCTTCCATCGCAGTAACTTCATCTAAAGCTTTTTCATAAACAGAGTTTAATGAAATAAAATTCATTTTCTTTTCCCATTCCAAACGTTCTTCATTTGTCATTTTTTTCAAACTACTAATTGTTTCATTTAATACAGTTTGATTTTTAAATTGAAGAATATTATCACTCTGATCATTTGTAGACTTTGTAAAAGAGCTACCATCCAATAAAGCAATATTTTTTTCCTGTCCACAGGGAAAAGATATTTCCGGAGTTTCCAAATCATTTGTACATGATGTTATTGCCATCAATAACAATAATAAAGATACAATTTTTTTCATTCCATTAAAAATTTGTTAGTTGTTATTATTTTATTTCAAAAAAACCTTGTAATTCCATATTGTCTAAAAATAGATCTAAGATATATTCACCTTTCTCAATCATAGGTAATGGTAATATACATGTACCATCCACTCTCACCTCATCATTACATATTCTATTACCGGAAAAATCAGTTATAACAACTCTGATATTTTCTTCACCTTTCTTCAAATTCAATGTCAATTCTCGACTCTCCTCATCAATAAAAACCTCTATAGGAGGTTGCGGGAACCGAGCATGATCATTCAAATCGATTTTCCTTTTAGCAAAACCGAAAACCGTTGCACACAACAACACCATAACTAATAACGATCTATTCATATTCATTCAAGATTAAATTCCAGGGGCAAAGGTACGGGTCTAATCCTAAACAGAAGGGCTAAATCTATCAAAGGATATGTATGGAAGCATACACTCAGCACTAGGTATAGAACACTAATAATCAACATACAAATCACCTCATACGTATAAAAACATATGTATGAGGTCTCAAATTACCCTTTCCGAAGCATCAAATTACAAGCCGGAAATAAACTCTTCTAACGTTGTTTTGGTATTCTCTAATTTGCCTTTCTTCATGATACGATAACGTTTATGGCTGACAGAGGTAGGCTGGATATCTAAAAGAATAGATAATTGCTGACTGTTTAATCCGATTTTCAGCAAACAGCAAAAACGTATCTCATCTTCGGTTAGATTAGAAAAGCTATTTTGTAAGTTATCGATAAAGAACAAATAAGTAGTTTTCAATATTTCTTTTAATGTCAACCATTCCTGATCTGTTAACAAACACTTTTTAGCATCTTCCACCGATTGAGAGTTTCTAATTATTTTTTTATAGACAGCAGAACTCTTCAATATATTTTCCCTGATATTTAAAATATCGGCACTCAATCCTTCTACCGCAAATTCCTTTTCTTGCAAGGTCTGGTTTGCAGCCGTGATTTTTTTTTGTTGGTTAAGTATATATTTATTTTTTAAAGCAACTCTGTATTTATATAATACAAACAAAGACAGACTCACCAATAACAACAAAATGCAAATAATAAAAATATCCTGATTCCTAATTTGCAACTCATTATTATCATTCAATAAATTTGCATAGTCATATCTTCTTTCTACTTTTAGAACATCCATCCGAGCTTGTAAATCCGATATAGAATCTGCATAATTAACGTACTGTTCATAATAACTCAATGATAAAGAATAATTTCCCAGTTCTTTTTCCAATATATATGATCGATACAACAGACCGCCTGTCAATTTACGCTTCGGAGTACGATATTTAGAAGCCATTTCTATATACTCCCGTGCCTTTCCGTATTCCTTTTTTCGTGTATATAAATCAGCCAAAGCCAAATAGGTAGGAGCACTACCTGCTTTGTCATAAGCAATCGATTGAAATAAGTATTTTTCTGCCAATGAATAATTACCCAATTCATTATAGTTAACCCCTAAACGATTAGTCATAGAACTTAGCAATAATGAATCATTCATATTCAATGCCAACCGATAGGCTTTTAAGAAAGATTCCGAAGCCTCTCCATACTCTTCTTTTAATGTATGAATCCACCCGATATCACGAATCGAATAAATATAATTCAGGCTATCTCCTCCCTTTAGATAATACTCTCCGGATAATTGGTGAAAATGCTGTGCCTCATCGTAATTATTGTCATAATCATGTAATCCGGCAATTTTATTATACAATTTCCCGACCAGCAAATATTTTTTCGCATTTTTAGCTATCTCTACCGCCTGTAAATAAGATTTCATAGCCCACTCAAAATCGGTCTCCTCCTCATAGGACATTCCCAAATACAACAGGCAATTCATCTTTTCTTCTGCCGAACCATGTTTTTCGTAATAAGCATTTGCCCTCTCCATTTGAGGGACAAACGGCATATCCTCACCTAACTGTTCGGATAAACCGGCATAGATCAAACAGAAATGAGCAAAGATTTTATCATTCAGCACATCCGGATTAGTAATGCTTTCTAAAAGATCAAAAGCGCTATCCGGTTGTTCAATCCGGATCAACTCTTCCGCTTCCTTTATCTTTATACTGATCTCATTGTTACTTTTACATGAAAAGAACAAACAGAAAAGAATAAATAGTAGTATAGCGTTTTTCATATCAATACTTGTGTGCTGTTTTGAAATGCAATATCCGAATAAAAAGCCATACACACAAATTTGCAAAAGTATTTTCAACACAAAAAATTCAACTAAAATACATTCATTGAAATATCAACAAGACACACATTACTATAAAATAAAACCATAATGCTTCCTTTTATATGCTTTCGATATCAACCATCTTACACAAAACAGATGAACCAGAAGAAGAATAAACACATAAATTAACATTAGACATATCAATAGCAATTCTCTACCTTCGTTTAAAGCAAATTTCAATCTCGTTTAAAACGAAATATTTTTCCTTTTAAACGAAATGGGACTTTATTTAAGGCTAAATTTTTGTTAATTACAGATGAGTAACTCTGTTTTTAATCACTTTTTCACGTTAAAGCACCTGCTTTAGAACAGATTTATTTTCCAGAAAGAGTAACAACACCAACAAAAACAAAACAACAAATTCACACGAATATAAAACATCTTCATTCCCTCTTTCACATAATCATAAAAAAAACGATTCATAAAGCAACAATTATCCAGCAAATATCAAAATAACGATATTCATAAACATTGTGTAAGATGAATAAAAAGTTCCACTCTCCATAAAAGATACATACAAGCCACAGACAAAAGAGTTCATTTTACATTTTGATATTTCTATTCTCAAAATTGGGCACAAATACTGACAAACCTTAGAACCTGGTTTATTAAGTAGATATTCTTAGGTATACTATCAAAAAGTCAATTCAAGCCAACAAGAAAGAAATAAGTCATATACCTGATACCATAAAATCACGAACATCATACATTTTGTATGATACAAAATGTATGATACTCTTTGCCTATCGGCACAAACCTTGCCCCCTATCGACAGTCGGTATAGTTTTGGATTTTGACAATTTTCTTGTCAAATCTGACACAAGTACAGGTTTACTATTTGAGCATCGACAAAAATCATATACATTTGTTGCAATCCATCTAGAACTAAACTTTGTCGATATGAAACTTAAATCCGGTATTTCAATTCTTTTGTCATTTCTTTTTGTTTTGACAGCAAATGCAACTCTTACTCCTGTCAGACTCACCTGCGAATACCTGGTCGATCCCTCCGTTATAGATGCCCGGCATCCCCGGTTGTCGTGGATCAATACAGCCGCTCCCGGTGAACGAGGACAACAGCAGACCGCCTATCAGATACAGGTTGCTTCATCGGCCGATAAACTGAAAAAGGAACAGGCCGACCTTTGGGACAGTGGTAAGAAAAAAAGTAGCCAGTCCTTTCTGGTTCGTTACGAAGGAAAGCCGTTACAATCGAGACAGGAATGCTGGTGGCAAGTCCGCGTTTGGGATACCAACGGAAAAATATCGGATTGGAGTGAACCAGCCTGCTGGAATATGGGATTGCTGAATGCCGATGAATGGAAAGCACAATGGATCGGTGCTCCCTGGCAAGGCGAAGAAGCCACGGCAAAATCGGCAGACAAAACACTTCCTCCTGCCCCACTCTTCCGAAAAGATTTTACCGTTTCCAAAGAAATAGCTTCAGCAAAAATCTATATCAGCGGATTGGGTTATTTTGAATTATATCTGAACGGAGAAAAAGTCGGCAACGACGTTCTGGTTCCTAATCAGACCAATTATGGGAAACGGGACGACCTGGATGTGACCCGTGTGACCCTCGACGATAATTTCAAAGGCTATAATGTACTATATCTCTGCTACGACCTGAAAGAAGCATTAAAACAAGGTAAAAATGCACTCGGCTGCCTGCTAGGTAACGGCTTTTATAATGCGGCGCTAAGCTGGACGATGCCCTACGGATCGCCACGCCTGATCGCACAGTTACATATCGGCTACACCGACGGCAGCGAGGAGGTCATCACATCGGACACTTCCTGGAAAGTATCGCGTAGCGCCATTGTCTTAGATGGAATTTACCAGGGAGAACATTATGACGCCCGGCTGGAACAGCCGGATTGGTGCTCACCGGACAAACCGGCTAACGGATGGGAGTCTGCCATCGTACGGAAAGCGCCGGAAGGTGAACTACAGGCACAAATGTCTCATTCTGACAAGGTAATGGAAGTCTTGAAACCGAAAAAGATCACACGACTGGAAAACGGGAATTACAAAGTCGATTTCGGGGAAGAAATATCCGGCTGGGTACATCTGCATAATATGCAGGGAGAAGCCGGCCGGAAAGTGGAAATCCGGTATATCTGTGAATCGCCGAACGGTTCCAACTCTTATACGATGAAAGGAGACGGACCGGAATCGTATGCCGCCCGCTTTACCTGGTTTGTCTTCCGGGAAGCAGAGATTATCAACTGGCCGGGTGAACTCCGGGAAAATAACCTGACAGCGGAAGCTGTATATACGGAGCTTGAGACGACCGGACATTTCGACTGCTCAAACCCGCTTTTCAACCAGATCAATAAGATATGGAGACGAAGCCTGACAGACAACTCGCACGGCAGTATTATCAGCGACTGTCCCCATCGGGAGCGTTCTGCCTATACCGGCGACGGACAGGTGGCTTGCGTCACCGTCATGCATAATTATAATGCCGCAGCTTTATATACCAAATGGATCAAAGACATATTGCTTGCCCAGAACAAAGCGACCGGTTATGTTCCGAACGGTGCACCCTGGCAACCTGGCTGCGGAGGCGGCGTGGCATGGGGAGCAGCTATGAACATTATGCCGTGGGAGTTTTATCAGCATTATGCAGATAAAGATTTGCTGGCTGCCAATTATACCGGAATGAAAGAACAGCTCCGGTACATGCAAACCTGGGTAGATTCCGACGGCATCATGCTTTCGCAGATAAAAAGCAACGGAAACGTCAGCGAATGGCACAACCTGGGAGAATGGTGCCCGGCAGACGGATTCCCTCCGAAAGACCTGGTTCATACATTCTATCTCTGGCGTTGTGCCGATCTTACGGCAAAAGCGGCATCCGCACTGGGAGAGAAAAAGGATGCAAGCCTTTTTTCCGCTCTGGCAGAGAAAACACGGCAGGCTTTCCACAAACGTTTCTATAATCCGGAGACTAAAACGTATGGTCCTTCAGGCAGCAATATCTTCGCTCTGGTGATGGGAGTGCCGAATGAAGTAAAGAAAGATGTACAGGAAACGGTACGGGAAGAAGTGCGTGCCCATAACGGACACTTATACACAGGTATTTTCGGTACTCAATTCTTTTTTGAAACACTGGCAGACAACGGGATGAATGAACTGGCTTATGAAGCCATGGATAAAAAAGACATGCCTAGTTACGGCTGGTGGATTTCCCAGGGTGCCACTACCACCTGGGAGGAATGGAACGGTAACAATTCCCGGAATCATCCGATGTTCGGGGGCGGTTTCACCTGGTTTTACCGGAAACTGGCGGGTTTGAACACTGATCAGAAGGAAGTCGGCTACAAACATATCATCATCAAACCGTGTCCTCCCGAAGCTATTTCTTATGCAACTTATTCAACCCGTACTCCGTATGGTGTTGCCGGCGTAGACTGGAAAAAACAGGAGAAGAGTTTCAAAATGAATGTGGAAATTCCGGTCGGAAGTCATGCCACGGTTTATCTTCCGGTTATTTCCGGAAAAACAGTGAAAGAGAGCAGTAATGCTATCCATAAAGTAAAAGGAATCCGTTTTAAAGGTATACAGGATGGATATGCTGTTATGGAAGTGCCATCCGGAAAATATAGCTTTGAAACGGATTAAAAAAGAAGCCCCCCTTTTTACTTCACAGAAGAAAATAACGCTTCTGCTATCAGCAAATCGAACGGTGTCGTTAGCTTGATATTCTCACGATTTCCGGGAACCAGCTGAACCGATATCCCGGCAGCCTCAACAACAGATGCATCATCCGTGAAAAGGGGGGTAAAAGGCTGCTCGTATGCTTTTAATAATATGTCACTGCGAAAAACCTGTGGTGTCTGTACCGCAACATACCGTCCGCGATCTACCGGATGCGACTCGTTTCCGTCCGTCTCGCGCAATGAATCGATCATAGACAACACTGGGATTGCCGCCCCACTTTGTTCTGCTTTCGCAAAACAGCTGCCAATCACTTCGGAAGAGACAAACGGACGTACGCCGTCGTGCACTGCAACCAGGGCTTTTTCATTCCTCCCGGATGTATTTCCAATTTCTTCCGAAAGGAATTGCAATCCGTTCCGGACGGAATGAAAACGCGTCTCGCCGCCATTCGCTATCCGGTGAGGTGCTTTACACCCAATCTCCCGGCAAAGCATATTCCAATAAGGTTGATGATCTTCGGGGAGAACCAGTATCAATTCAGCCGAAGCATCCCAACGGTGAAATGTTTCCAATGTATGCATCAGGATGGGTTTCCCTTCCAGCGGGATAAACTGCTTAGGCAGATCTCCTCCCATCCGAAGTCCTTTTCCCCCGGCTACGATCAATACATATTTACGCATCACTCCAACTCCTCCAGAACCTTTTTTACATCTTCATCCACCTTATACAGTTTCTCTTTACACAGCTTGATTAAACGGGTTGCCTCCTTCACTTTCTCGGAGAGTATATCCACATCCAATTCGCCGTTCTCTATATCGGCAACGATCTTCCGCAGTTTTTCAACCGCTTCATTGTATGTTTCCTCTTTCTTTGTCATATTTCTGAATGATTTATTTTTTAACGATACTCTTCACCTCACCATCCGCAAACCGCATGACCAGCTCGTCGCCGGAACTCAACTCGGTTGCATGTTTGATGATTTTACCATCTTTCAGCGCCAGGCTGTATCCCCGTTTCAGTACATAGTCGGGAGAAGCCATTTTGATAAACTGCTCTGTCAGTTGGATAAAACGGGCATCTTCCGCCAAACGGGAAGTTACACGGTTCTGCAATTGCATCTGCATACTTTCCAATGCCGAACGACGGCGAAGCAACATGGCAGAAGCAGACGCCGGCAGCTTATTTCCAACCATTTGCAGGAACGACCGGTTACGTTCGATCCGGTTCGTTACGATCACCGGCAGACGCGCACCCAGTAATTGCAGGAAATTCTTTTGCTTCAGCAGTATATTATTAGCCAGTTCGCAGACATCCTGTTGAATTTCTTCCAGTTCTTCAGCAGCGACATCCATACGGCCGATCAGGAACTCAGCCACTGCTGTAGGCGTTTTCATCCGTGTATGGGCAACCATATCGAGAATGGTGTCATCGCGCTCATGCCCGATACCGGTTATCACAGGTAGCGGAAACTGGGCACAGTTAGCCGCCAGCAGATAGGAATCGAAACTATTCAGATCCGATGTGGAACCACCCCCGCGGATGATCACGACCACATCAAAACAGTCGATATGATGATAAATGCGGTCGAGTGCAGCAATAACCGACTCTTCCGTCCTTTCTCCCTGCATCAGCGCAGGGAATAGTTTTGTATAGAAGGAATAACCGGCTTTATTACCCGCCAGCTGATTCAGAAAATCCTCATAACCGGCAGCCGTAGGTGAAGTAACGACGGCAATACGTTTCGGCAGGACAGGGAACGGTAGTTCCTTATTCAGCGTAAACACACCTTCCTCCTTCAACTGGCGGATGATCTCCATCCGCTTCCGCAACATATCCCCCAACGTATAGGCCGGATCGATATCCAACACTGTCAGGCTGTATCCGTATAATTCATGGAACTCAACGGATACTTTTACCAACACTTTCAACCCGGAAGCAAACAGCTGTCCGGTCTCCATCTCGAAATAAGGTTTCAGCATCCGGAATGTCTTTGCCCATATCGAGCCGCGTGCTTTGGCAACCAGTTGTCCGGTTACCGGATTCTTCTCGATGAACTCCAGATAACAATGCCCGGAAGATGCATTTGTCCGCACATCGCTCATTTCCGCCCGTACCCAGCAGGTACCGGGAAATGCCTCACTGACAGCGACGTGAACCAGATTATTCAGTTCCAGCAAAGAGAACTCCCTGCGTTCATTTCCCGTATACTCCGGATTAATGTTCAGCCCTGGCATATTGCGTTCCTTTCTTATAGGCTTTATATATATTCGGAATGCCATATCCCAGTTCAGCATCAGGGCGTTTGGCCTGGCTCGATACCTCCTGCAATAAGGCTATGATCTCTTTGTTGCTTAATCCGGGCAATGCCTGCCACAAGCAGACGCCCATCCCTGCCAATATAGGGGTCGCAAAGGATGTTCCGCTGGCATACCGTATATTTCCCTGCGGATCGATCACACAACTGCCCGACCCCAACGCGACAACATCCGGTTTCACACGATAATCGGCTGTAAAACCGACGGAACTGAAAACACTCTTTTTCTTTTCTTCCGTGACAGATCCTACCGTCAGGATATCCGAAGCATCCGAAGGAAAGGTGATCTTCCCCCAGCTACCGTTGCCTTCATTTCCTGCGCTACAGAACATCAGGATGCCTTTCTGGCCAGCCAGATGGGCGGCCTGGCTGATCAGCGAACTCTTCCCGTCGAGGGCAGCCTGGTCGTAAGATAACTCGTCCGCATCGAAAGCAAAATAACCTAATGAAGAAGAGATCACATCCACTCCCACGCTATCGGCATATTCGACGGCCGCCGCCCAATAATCTTCTTCTATCGGATATTCCGAATCGCTGTCTTCACTCTTGATCAGCAAATAAGACGCTTTAGGGGCTGTTCCCACCATTATACCGGGCATATTGGCAGCCATACAGGATAATACTTTCGTCCCGTGATCATCAGCTTCATAAACGCTACGTCCGGGATAAATCACATTGTGCGTCCCGATCAGTTGCAGGGAATCGAATACACAGATACGGTCGACATTCTGGAAACCGGCGTCGATCACCGCAACACGCATTCCTTCTCCCCTGAATCCGGCTTCATGCAATTTGACACCGTTCAACATTTTGATCTGGTTTTCCGCATATCCGTATTTTTCTTTCAGAGGCGTATCGGATGGAACAAGGCGTATCTCCTGATCGTCTTCCTGGGCCGGAACAACATCATTGCTTCCTTTCCAGACCCATTTTACCGAATCGACCATTGCCAGCCCTTTGAGCCGGTTGGCAACAGTACTGTCCTTACTGGCGACAACCACAGTGGAAAGCCATTTGCTCTGCACTACCGGTTCTCCCCCGGTAGCAGCCAATGTATCCAGATAAGCCCGGGCAATAGGAAGATCGGAAACAGTAACAGGGGTTCCTGACTTTTTACGCCGTTGTATGGATTCTTTCGACAGGAATGCTTCCGGTTCGTCTACAGAAAATCCGGAATCGCCTTTATCTTTCAGGTAAACACGAAAACAATAACTTTCTCCGGCAGTGAGCCACGAAGAAAAGCAGCATAACAAAACAAACAGTCCTATATATTTTTTCATGGGAACATATAACTCAACCCTACAAAAGTAGTAATTGCCGTGGATATAAAAAAGCCCGGCAACTCACAAGGAGGCCGGGCTTCTATTTTTTAGAATAATTTATTCGTTGATGTTGCAGATAGGGATTTCACGTTTCACACTCTGACGCAAAGAGATCAATGTCTCCGTAGCCGTCACACCCGGTATCTCCTGAATTTTAGAATTTAACAATTCCATCAGATGCTCATTATCACGGGCATACAATTTGATCAGCATTGTGTACGGACCTGTTGTAAAATGACATTCGACTACTTCCGGAATCTTCTCGAACTCAGGTACGACATCTTTGTACATGGAACCACGTTCCAACTTTACACCGATGTATGTACAGGTATTATATCCCAGAATCTTCGGATTAATATGATAACCTGACCCAACGATCACATTCATATCAATCATGCGCTGTACCCGTTGATGGATGGCCGCACGCGACACGCCACACTCTTCAGCTACATCCTTGAAAGGAATCCTGGCATTTTTTGAAATAATGTTCAATATCTGCCGGTCCAGTTTGTCTATTTTCTCCATTTTCTCTATCGCTTTATTATACGCTCTTGTTATTTATATATCAAAAGTATATAATTATTTTCAACAATCTATCATTCTGAAAGAAAAAAGTACTAAATAAATAATAAAAGCGGGCAAATAATGCTTTTTAGCATAATTTACCCGCCCCTTTATTTACAAATGTAATATTGTTATTTCTGGTCGTCTTTCACGATATCCAGTAATTCTATTTCAAACTTCAAAGTACTGTTCGGTTTGATATTGCTTCCGCGAGGAGGTTGTTGACCATAACCCAATTCAGCCGGAACCCAAATAATATATTTAGAACCAACCGGCATAATCTGCAGAACTTCAGTCCATCCCGCAATCACCCGGTCTACAGCAAATTCAGCAGGTTCACCGCGATCTACAGAGCTATCGAACTTAGTCCCGTCCAGCAATGTACCTGTATAGTGTACTTTTACCCGATCTTCTTTTGCAGGTTTTGCACCTGTTCCTTCAGTTTCCACTTTATACTGCAAACCGCTTTCTGTAGTGATAACACCTTCTTTTGTCTTGTTTTCAGCAAGGAACTTATCTCCTTCTTCTTTTGCTTTCTCAGCTTCTTTAGCCTGAGCTTCTACAAAATAAGTGTTCAGAAAAGCCTGAGCCTGTTCCATAGTCATCTTCGCACCAGTAGTATCGTTCTTCAAAGCTGCTTCGAAACCAGCCAACAGATCGTCAATATTAACAGGACCACCAGGCATGCCTTCCAGATTCTGTTTGAACATACTTCCGTTCGCAATACCGATTGCATAGCTCGCGCTATCCGCACCAGTTTTCAGGCTGGCACTTCTTTTTGAGTCACAAGATGTGGCAGAAACGCCCAACGCTACAATAACCGTAGCAACTAAAACATTAATCTTTTTCATTTTTCTCTATAAATTATTTTACTATGTCCAATAATTCGACATCAAAAACCAATGCGCTGTTCGGTTCGATAGCTTCTCCTGCTCCATGTTCGCCATAAGCCAGGTTGGAAGGGATGAACAGTCTCCATTTGGAACCTACCGGCATTAGCTGCAATGCTTCCACCCATCCCGGGATTACCTGCGATACTCCGAATACAGCCGGTTCGCCGCGCTGTACTGAACTATCAAACACTGTACCGTTGATTAAAGTTCCGTGATAATGACATTTTACGTTGTCGGAAGCAGTCGGCGTTGGGCCTTCACCTTTCTGAAGTACCTGATATTGCAATCCGCTGGGCAGCGTTACAACACCTGCTTTTCCTTTATTGATAGTCAGGAATTCTTCGCCTGCTTTCTTATTGATTTCAAATTTTTCTTTTTGTAGCTTCATGAAGTAATCGTTGATCACCTGCTTAGCTTCGTCATAACTGATTTCAGGAGTCTGGCCGCCCAAAATATCTTTCAATCCTTTCACAAAGTCTTCAATCTGAAGATCATTAATGCCCGAGTTCTGGAAATTATTTCCGATACTTAAGCCAAGTGCATAACTTACTTTATCCATTCTTTTTCGTTTTCAACTAATTACAAGCTACAAAAGTAATGCTTTTAACTACACAAACGACATCAAAAGGTACTTTTTTATTACTTTTGCATCTGTTATGGGAGAACAACGGACGGAATCTTCACTATTTTCAACGCTCTTCGATCAATTCAGAGAGCCGTTCATCTTGTTTGCCAATTCATACGTAAGGGATATGGCCGCCGCGGAGGATATTTACATGGAGGCAATTATCCAGTATTGGGAGAAAAGAAAGGAGCTACCTGCCGACACTAATATCCCCGGATACCTATTAACATCTGTAAAAAACAAGGCACTCAACCACTTACGACACCTGACCATCCGGACTGATGCGGAAGATCAGCTATATGACCACCGCCAACGCGAACTAAATTTCCGTATCTCTTCTCTCGAGTCGTGCGACCCGTCAGAGCTCTTCACCATCGAAGTAAAAGAAATCATCCGGAAAACACTGGATGAATTACCGGAACAGACCCGTACGATCTTCTTTAAAAGCCGGTACGAGAGTATGACCAACCGGGAGATTGCGGCAGAACTGGACCTCAGCATCAAAACAATCGAGTTCCATATTTCGAAAGCATTGAAACTATTCCGCAGCAGGTTAAAGGATTATTTGCCGTTACTTATGGTTCTGACCAAAATAGGAGAACTCTGAAGTTAGCCGGACAGCCTGAAATAGAAATAACAGAGAAACTTAAACTTTCTGACAGACTAATCGTTTATATAATAAAACGATTAGATTATGAGATGTATTAAGAAATGGGGAATAGCGTTAGCCGCAATTACAGCGAGTGCACAGTTCAGCCCGGCAGATGCCTGTACCAGAGTTGTCTATCAGGGAAAAGGAAATACGGTGTTGACCGGACGGACAATGGACTGGAAAGAAGATAGCCGCAGTAACCTCTGGATATTTCCACGAGGAATGCAACGCAATGGCGAAATAGGTAAAAATCCATTGGAATGGACTTCTAAATATGGTAGCGTAGTTACTTCAGCATACGACATTTGCAGTACGGACGGGATGAATGAAAAAGGACTGGTAGCCAACCTGCTCTGGCTCGCCGAATCGGAATATCCCCAATGGGACGGTAAGAAGCCGGGATTATCCATTGCTGCCTGGGTTCAATATATGCTGGATAATTTTGCGACAGTGGACGAAGCTGTCGATTTTGTTGAAAAAGGGACATTTGAAGTGGTATCGGATATGATGCCGGACGGAACCCGGATGGCGACATTACACCTTTCCATCTCTGATGATAACGGCGACAATGCCATCTTCGAATATGTGAACGGGAAACTGAACATCCACCATGACAAATCCTACCAGGTCATGACCAACTCACCTGTTTTCGACCAACAGTTGGCTTTGGACGAATACTGGAAGAATATCGGAGGAACGACTTTCTTACCCGGAACCAACCGGGCGGCCGACCGTTTTGTCCGCGCTTCTTTCTATATTAATGCCATACCGAAGGTAGAAGATACACGCATGGCAGTGGCTAGTGTATTCAGCGTGATCCGTAACACGTCGGTTCCGTTGGGTATTACAACACCCGACCAACCGAATATTTCGTCTACGATATGGAGAACCGTTTCCGATCAGAAGAATAAAGTCTATTATTACGAATCGACCATTCACCCTAATATCTTCTGGGTTGATTTCAAGGATGTGGATTTTTCAGAAAAGGCACCGGTTAAAATGCTGGACCTGGTGGGCGGTAAAACCTATGCGGGTAATACGGCAGATCAGTTTGTCGTAACTGAACCATTCAAATTCCTGGGAGCTCATTAAGCTCCCTTTTTTATGCAATATCTTCACTCAACTTTACCCGCAGATCATTTTGATAGGTGTGCATGAACTTCTCCAGATTGAAGAATAAGCGGGAAAGGACTTTGAGGAAAGGATTTTTCATCCGAATGGTTTCCGTCGACGTAAAATGCGTCCCACCTGTGCTGGTTGCTTTCAATTCTCCTTTCCAGTGACCGGTGAATCCGTTCCCCCGGACAATATCGAACTCATACAAAGAATAAGGTTTTTTATGGGCAGTCCGAAAACGGATGACGGAGCCATTCTTCGCTATCTCATCCCAGACTTCTATCCCGTCATTTTCTTCTATAATGACAATTTCTTCCAGATCGCTGCGATAACCGTAATCGGCATTATTCGTCAGCGCATTATATACCTTCTCCGGCGATGCGTTATAATAACATTCACTGGTTGCGGTCCTTTCATTCGGCAAAAGAAGTCCGATGATAAAAATCAAAGCGACAATCCCTGCCACGACAATAAAGAAATAGATAAAGAAAGACATCATTATAAGCTTATTTCTAAATAACTGAATCACTGATTGTTTACAAATATAACCAATTAAAAGAATATAACAGAAACATTCCCGATAAAATCCATGCTGCTTTTCCGGGACCAACAAAAAAAGGTTTGCTTCGGGAGCAAACCTCTATAAACAATTAAAGCCTGTCTCACGACAAGCCCTAATCAAACTTTGTTAACCTTAAATCTAATACTATTATGAAAAAACCACAGTACAAAGATACGGCTGTAGCAAGTGTTTGTCAAGCTTTTTAGAGACAATATATGTTAAGCGGAAAAGCTTCTTTCGCCAAAAAGTGTTAGTGATGATAAAACTATATACAATACAGACAAAAACTGCTAAAATTAACAGTTAAAAAGAGGCTTTTCCACCGAGATATCCGATATTGATCTAGAGCACCAACTCTTCAAATAATTTTCCGAACGTTGCCTCCAGATCGCAGGAAAAGCCGGGATGCGGGCGGGAAGTCTGTATCGAAGAGCTCCGTACAGCCGTCAGCCAGCGAAAACGTTCGGGAATATCCATCGCAGCGATCGGACCTGCGTTTTTTGCACCCGAACAGATATGATCGAATACTTTCAGACTGGCATACAACGAATCCATATCCAGCTCCGATGAAAACAGACGGAGCTTCTTCTCGTTCACCTGATAACGGGCCTTTATAAAGCGGGCCTGTTTCGAGAACATGATAATGCCAACATTAATAAACTCCTCACGTTCCACCCGGGGAACAAAGCGGATAACGGCGTATTCATATAAGTGCTTTCCTTGCATCTTGCGCTTCTTTTATAAATGTTTCGGAATGGGCAATCCTTTCTGTCAGAAATTCCATATAGACATCTCTTATCTCCTGCGGCGTACCGGGACTTTCGCTCCACTGCAACCAGTCGTCCGGGATCAGGGAGACGATCTCACGGATCTTTTCCGGAGTAAGCAGGTGTTTGAACTCGGCATTCACTTCTTCCAGCTTACCGGCCTCCGGCAACAAAGCATGATCCTTGATCTGGATAAACGGGCTCAAGGCATGTTTTCGCCAGTTCGACCATGAATAATGGAAGTAGAGCGATGCTCCATGATCGATCAGCCATAATTCCTTATGCCACATCAGCATATTGGTATTGCGGGTCGTACGGTCCACATTGGTCAGCAGGGCATCCAGCCAGACGATCTGCGACGCCAGCTTTTCTCCTACCTTATTAACTACCGGGTCGAATGTCAGTGCGCCCGACAAGAAATGCAAGCCCAGGTTCAGACCACGGCTGGCCTGCAACAGGTCTTGTATCTCCTCATCGCCTTCCGTTCTTCCGAAAGCCTCGTCCAGATTCAGAAATACCAGCTCCGGGACACGAAAACCCAGTGCACGTGCGACTTCGCCACCGATCAGTTCGGCAATAAGCGCTTTGGTCCCATGACCGGCGCCACGGAACTTTACAACATATTTATATTCGTCGTCAGCTTCAGCCAAAGCCGGCAACGAGCCGCCTTCCCGTAAAGGCATAATATATCTGACAACATTCGCTGTTCGCAATTCCATATTCAAATGCTTTTGACAAAGATAAAGATACTTCCTGTTTACACAAAAGAAACAATCAACATCTCTAAAACAATATAAACAGGCAGTTGTTTTAATTGAAAAGGCGTTATCGGATTATACAGGCTATAAAATCATTGGCTTATGTCGCATTCTTCCCATCATTTATTAAGAAGTAGGGAGCAGGAAAGAGCTTCCGTCTCCTATTCGGAACTGTTGTTCGACCTGATCTATGTCTTTGCAGTCACACAGCTGTCGCATTATCTGCTTCATCACCTGGACTGGCAAGGATATGTACAGGAAATCATCCTGTGGTTTGCTGTCTGGCTCGCCTGGCAACATACAACCTGGGTGACCAACTGGTTCGACCCCGAAACACGTTCGATCCGGATACTACTGTTTATCCTGATGCTAGTCGGATTGATCATGGCTTCGGCTATTCCCGAAGCTTATACAAGCCGGGGGCTAATCTTTGCTGCCTGTTATGTCGCTATCCAGTTAGGGAGGACAATCGTAATTGTCTTTCTACTGGATAAAAAGCACCATCTATCTCCTAATTTCAAACGTATATTGGGTTGGTTTTGTATCTCTGCCGTATTCTGGATAACAGGGGCATTCAGCGAAGGGGACACACGTATTCTTTTGTGGCTGGTTGCCGTCCTGTGCGATTATATTTCGCCTATGTTCGGCTTTTACCTGCCGGGACTCGGACGGTCTATTTCCAGTAAAGAGTGGACAATCGAAGGACAACATCTGGCTGAGAGAAGCCAGTTATTCGTCATTATCGCTTTCGGTGAGACGATTATGATGACGGGGGCTTCACTCAGCGATTTTGAGATATGGGATTCTACAATTATCTATGCAGCGATCATTTCTTTCACCAATAGCCTGGCGATGTGGTGGATTTATTTTGATGTCAGCAGCGAGGCAGGCAGCCGGAAGATCAAAAAGATATCGAATCCCGGTTTACTCGGCCTGAAATATCACTCGATACATGTGGTACTGGTCGGTGCACTGATCATCTGTGCGGTTGGTGACGAACTGGTTGTCAATCACCCGTTGGGAGAAATGACGACAGGCGGCATCTTTGCGATGGTGGGCGGCCCGATCATTTATTTAATGAGTAATGCCATATATAAATGGATCACATGTCAGTTAATCGCTTGGTCGCATGTGATCGCAATTCTTACATTAGCCCTTATAATTCCGTTCGCTCGCTTTTTCAATCCACTTCAATTGAATGGATTAACGGCACTGATATTTATCGCGGTAGTTATTTATGAAACCGTTAGGCAAGCCGGTAGATATTTCCCGGCAAAGTCCTGATCAAACCGTTCATCTCCAGTTCAAAGAGCAAAGATGACAGTTCACGGACAGGCAGATTCAATGCAACTGCCAGTTGGTCGATATGCATCTCACCTCTTTCACGGAGAACAGTTATTACCGGTGCTGTCCGATCATCTTCCCCGAAAAACAATTCAGTCTGAACAGGGAGAGGAGAAGCTGTTTCCTTTATATCCCAGCAAAGCGCCGAGATAAGGTCGGAAGCGGAAGTTATCAGCCCAGCCTTATTCTGCCGGATCAAGGCATTGCAGCCTTTCGAATGGAGATCGTTTACCCGACCGGGAAATGCGTAGACATCACGCCCATAGGAGAAAGCAAGATCGGCAGTGATCAGCGAGCCGCCTTTCTCGGCAGATTCTATGACGACCGTCGCATCCGCCATACCCGCAACAATCCGGTTACGCCGTACAAAGTTCGGCTTATCCGGTTCCGTTCCACTGCGAAATTCAGTCAGCAAACCTCCGCGGTCCAACATATCCACTGCTACGGAACGATGCGAAGGCGGATAAATACGATCCAACCCATGAGCCAGCACACCTACCGTCGGCAAGTTCGCTTTAAGCGCAGCCCGATGGGCACATACGTCGATACCATAAGCCAGTCCGCTTACGATCAGTAAGTTCGGGATAGAAAGCGAAAGGGTGTGTACCAGTTCGTCCGTCATCACCCTGCCATACTCCGTCGCATGCCGGGTTCCAACAATACTGATAATACGAGAAGCATTCAGATCGGCACCGCCTTTGAAATAAAGAAGTACCGGAGCATCGGAGCACTCCTTCAAACGTTTCGGGTAATTCTCATCTGTCAGAAAATAACAGATGATCTGGTTCTTTTCAATAAAGGCTAACTCTTTTTCCGCTTGCAGAAGGACTTCCGGGCGTTTGATGGCAGCAGCCGTAGCCGTGCCGAAACCCGGAATCTTCTCCAATACTTGCTGTTTTTCTGTAAAAACGCCTTCTGCATCGCCACAGGTTTGCAAAAGCTGACGGGCCAGGATATCTCCTACCCCGTTTATCATAGTTAAGCCAATTTGGTAAATCCGGTTGTCTGTCATGATCTATATCATAGTTTATCCTGTATCCTTTTAAGCATTTCGTCGAAATATTCGCCGCGGGTCAGCTTGCCGTCCTGCACAACTACAGACTCAACTTTTCCCTTGGTTGCCAGCGCGCCGTCGGAAGCCCGGTAGATATCCTGTTCAAAAACCAGCTTCACTCCTTTCTTATACACATTCAGGCAAGAGATATAACTGTCGCCGCTCTTCAAAGATGTTTTATAATCTATCTCCACATGAGAAACGAAGCCGTCCACCCCTTTATCGTGCATGGCTCCGAAATTCTCGCCCAGCGATTCGAGGAACTCATGACGGGTATGCTCCATATAATGCTGATAGTTGGAGTTGTTCACTACTCCCTGCAGGTCGCATTCATAATCGCGCACCTTGTCTGTCAGTTTAAAAATATACTCTTTCATTATTTCAGTTCTTTATCGTTGTTAGGTACCATTTTATACAGGCGGTCGGAAGGGCGTACCTTTTCAGATACTTTGAAGGAGAAACGCTCGCCTTTTACAGTTTCTTCCACCGGCTTCAGGTCGACACGTATCTCATCGATGGTCTGCATCACCGCACCGGTTGTCGGGCCTGTGATCAGAATCTCATCTCCCGCTTTCAGCGAGCCCGATTCCATTTCAAATTCAGCCACACCGATGCCGCTGAAGTATTTGATGCCTTTCGCCACATAGACTTTCTTCTTAGTCGAACCGGAACCATACTTGCTGCTCCATTCACCCAAACGCTGTCCCAGATAATAGCCGTCCCAGAAGCCCCGGTTGAAGACGCTTTTCAGACGCTCGTCCCAGACGGCGATCTTTTCTTCATCATATGTTCCACTGCAATAAGCCTTCACTGCTTCTTTATAGCATTCAGTCACGAGACGCACATATTCCGGTCCGCGGGCACGACCTTCGATCTTGAATACCCGCACGCCTGCATCCATCATCTTATTCATGAAATGGATCGTTTTCAGGTCTTTGGGCGACATGATATATTGGTTTTCTATATCCAGTTCGATGTTGCTGTCCTTATCTTTCACCGTATATCCGCGGCGGCAGATTTGCATGCAAGCACCCCGGTTGGCAGACGCATTCATTTCATGCAGGCTCAAATAGCATTTACCGGAAACAGCCATACACAAGGCTCCGTGGGCAAACATCTCGATACGGATCAGTTCGCCTCTCGGACCGGTTATCTGCTGTTCTACGATCTGTTGATAGATTTCGGCTACCTGTTTCAGATTCAATTCGCGTGCCAGCACCACCACATCGGCAAACTGGGCGTAGAACTTCAGCGCCTCCACATTCGATATATTCAGTTGGGTAGACAGGTGAACCTCCTGCCCGATCCGGTTCGCATAACTCATGGCAGCCACGTCTGCCGCAATAATTGCAGAGACTTCCGCTTCCTTTGCCGCATCGATAATTTCACGCATCAATGCCAGGTCTTCCCCATAAATAACCGTATTAACCGTCAGATAACTCTTAATGCCGTGTTCCTTACAGATGGAGACAATCTTACGCAAATCGTCCGTGGTGAAATTATTGGAAGAGCGCGAACGCATATTCAGTCCTTCAATGCCGAAGTAGATGGAGTCGGCTCCTCCCTGGATAGCTGCCATCAACGACTCATACGAGCCGACCGGCGCCATTATTTCAAAATCTTTCTCGTTCAAAGCTGTTTGGTTTTAAATTAGAAACCACAAAGATACGGCTTTCTTCGCATACTTCTAAGATAAAACCAGTTAACTTTTATCTGGTACCGGATAATGTGTACAACGATATCACACATTTATTTTATTTCATTAGATTTTCTTTTCTTAAAATATCCGTATACTATAAATACAGAAGATTTATATAAAAATTCAGACAAATAATTTCCTACATTCATCTGTTAAATTTGCGGCATTTAACAAATTAAGACATATGATACAAGCAAAAGCAAGATGGATACAGCTGATGATGATTATTGGTTGTACGACAATGTGGATGACATCCTGTAAAAAAGAGACGTCGGATGCACAGATGAAAGCATCTTACGCAACAATGAAAGTTTCAACAGCCAATAGGGAGTTGACCATACCCTATTCAGCGTCTATTCGCGGTCGCCAAGATATAGATATTTATCCGCAAGTATCAGGAACTATCGAACGGCTCTGCGTAACAGAAGGACAGGTTGTACGAAAAGGACAGTTACTTTTTGTAATCGACCAAGTACCTTATAAGGCCGCTTTGAAAACAGCTCAAGCCAACGTTGAGGTTGCAAAAGCAGCTTTAGGTACTGCCGAATTGAATTACAACAGCACAAAAGAACTGTTTGCCAAAAAAGTTGTTTCCGAATTCAATCTGAAAACAAGCCAGAACAATTACCTGACAGCCAAAGCGCAACTGTCACAGGCAGAAGCACAGGAGTTAAATGCAAAAAACAACCTTTCTTATACAGAAGTAAAAAGTCCGAGCGACGGAGTAGTCGGTATGCTGCCTTATCGTGCCGGAGCATTGGTTAGTGCCAATATTCCTCAGCCTTTAACAACTGTTTCTGACAATTCAAATATGTATGTTTACTTCTCCATGACGGAAAACCAGCTTTTGGCCATGAGCCGTCAACATAAAAGCATGGATGAAGCTTTGGCCAATATGCCGGAAGTCACTTTGAAACTGAACGACCAGTCTGTTTATGAGCAGAAAGGCAAAATTGAATCTATCAGCGGAGTGATCGACCGCAAAACCGGTACGGTAGGCGTTAGAGCCGTTTTCCCGAATGAATCCCGCCTACTCCATAGCGGAGCATCCGGCAATGTACTCATTCCGCAAACCTACACAGACTGCATCGTTATCCCGCAAGGCGCAACAGTCCGTTTGCAAGATAAAACCCTTGTTTACAAAGTAGTCGATGGTAAGGCCGTTTCTACATTAATTACCGTTGCTGAAATCAGCGACGGCCGTGAATATATCGTACTCGACGGGCTTAAGGTTGGTGAAGAAATTGTATCCGAAGGAGCCGGATTGGTACGTGAAGGAACACAAGTAAAATAAATTAGCAAAATATGAAAGGAAATATTTTTATCAAACGGCCTGTTATGGCCATATCTATCTCCATTCTTATTTTGGCGATAGGACTCATTTCGCTCTTTACCTTGCCGGTCGAGCAATATCCGGATATTGCCCCTCCTACGGTCCATGTATCGGCAAGCTATACCGGAGCAGATGCTGATGCCGTGATGAACAGTGTCATTATGCCATTGGAAGAAAGTATCAATGGTGTGGAAAATATGATGTACATGACTTCCACAGCCACCAATGCAGGTTCGGCGACTATCGAAGTGTACTTCAAACAAGGGACAGATCCCGATATGGCAGCCGTCAACGTCCAAAACCGTGTAACAAAAGCACAAGGTTTATTACCTGCCGAAGTAACCCGTATCGGTGTCAGCACACAGAAACGTCAGACCAGTTTCTTACAAATCGATGCACTTGTCAGTTCAAACGGACGCTATGACAAGACATTCCTCGGAAACTACCTGGATATTAACGTTGTGCCACGTATCAAACGTATCGAAGGCGTTGGTGACGTTATGGAGTTGGGCGATACCTATAGTATGCGTATCTGGTTGAATCCCGAACGTATGGCTCAATATGGATTGATCCCCTCAGACGTAACTTCTATTCTGGGAGAACAAAATATTGAAGCACCTACCGGTTCATTAGGTGAAAACTCAAAGAATGTATTCCAATATACCATGAAATATCGCGGACGTTTGAAAAGCGTGGAAGAGTTTCAAAACATCGTTGTCCGTGCCCAAGAAGATGGCTCCGTGTTGCGTCTGAAAGATGTGGCCAAAGTAGAATTGGGGACATTGAGCTATGGCTTCGACAGCCAGATGGATGGTAAACCAGCCGTGACCTTCATGATTTACCAAGTAGCAGGCTCCAATGCAACAGAAGTAAACGAACGCATTGCAGCCGAATTGAAAGAGATAGAAAAGGAATTGCCCGCCGGTATGGAATTTATCACGATGATGAGTTCCAACGACTTCCTTTTCGCTTCTATATATAATGTAGTAGAGACATTGATCGTCGCCATCATACTTGTAATCTTGGTGGTATATTTCTTCCTGCAGGACTTCAAGAGTACGCTTATTCCTTCTATCGCCATCATTGTTTCACTGATCGGTACATTTGCCTGCTTAACAGCTGCCGGGTTCACAATCAACATCCTGACACTGTTTGCATTGGTGCTTGCCATCGGTACGGTGGTGGATGATGCCATTGTGGTGGTAGAAGCCGTACAAGCCAAATTCGATGCAGGTTATCAATCCGCTTATCAGGCAACAAAAGATGCGATGGGGGATGTAACCATGGCCGTTATATCTTGTACGTGTGTGTTTATGGCCGTGTTTATTCCTGTTACTTTTATGGGAGGAACATCCGGTATCTTCTACACGCAGTTTGGTGTAACTATGGCAACCTCCGTAGGTCTTTCGATGATTTGTGCCTTGACACTCTGTCCGGCTCTTTGTGCCATGATGATGCGTCCTAGCGATGGAACCAAGAGTGCCAAAAGTTTCAACGGACGGGTGCGCGCCGCTTATAATGCTTCGTTCAACGCCGTATTGGGCAAATACAAAAAAGGAGTGATGTTCTTTATCCACCACCGTTGGATGGTGTGGGTCGGTATGGTAGGAGCTATCGTCTTATTAGGATGGTTGATCAGCAGTACCAAAACAGGTCTTGTTCCTCAGGAAGACCAAGGAACTATCATGGCCAACGTGGCAATTGCTCCGGGTAGTACGCTGGCAGAGACAACCAAGGTGTTGGACAAGGTGGAAGACATCCTCAAAAACACCCCTGAGATAGAACACTACTCCCGAGTAGCCGGTTACGGTTTCCTGGCTGGTCAGGGTACATCTTATGGTATGGCTATCATCCGTTTGAAAGACTGGAGTGAGCGTAAAGGCAGCGAACATGTTTCCGATGCCGTAATCACCCGATTGAATGCACAATTCGCTCAAATCAAAGAGGCGCAGATATTCTGCTTCCAGCCGGGTATGATTCCGGGTTACGGTATGGGTAACTCCATTGAGCTTAACTTGCAGGATCGTACCGGAGGGGATATGGGCACGTTCTACCAAAAAGCCATGCAATATATCGGAGCATTAAACCAGCGTCCGGAAGTGGCTATGGCTTATACTTCGTATGCAATGAACTTCCCCCAAATTGCAGTGGATGTAGATGCTGCCAAATGTAAACGTGCGGGTATTTCACCTTCAACAGTGCTTGATGTACTGGGTAGTTATTGCGGTGGTGCCTACGTTTCCAACTACAACCAATTCGGAAAAGTATATCGCGTCATGTCGCAGGCTTCACCGGAATACCGTTTGGATGAACAAGCGCTGAACAACATGTTCGTAAGAAACGGTACAGAAATGGCACCGATTAGCCAGTTCGTAACGCTCAAACGCGTATTAGGTCCGGAAGTCGCCAACCGTTTCAACCTGTTTAGCTGTATCACAGTGAATGTAAATCCGGTTCCGGGCTATTCTACAGGTGAAGTACAGAAAGCTATAGAAGAGGTGGCCGCACAAATGTTACCTACAGGCTACGGTTACGAATATGGTGGTATGGCACGCGAAGAGGCTAGCAGCGGAGGTTCTCAAACACTCTTTATCTATGCCGTCTGTATCTTGCTTATCTACTTGATTCTGGCTTGTCTTTACGAAAGCTTCCTTGTGCCTTGGGCGGTTATCCTTTCCGTCCCGTTTGGTTTGATGGGTTCATTCCTGTTCGCTAAATTATTCGGATTGGAAAACAACATTTACTTGCAGACTGGTGTAATTATGTTAATTGGTCTTTTGGCTAAAACGGCTATTTTGATTACAGAGTTTGCCATCGAGCGTCGCCGCCAGGGAATGGGCATCGTCGAATCGGCCTATTCGGCAGCACAGGCCCGTCTGCGTCCGATCCTGATGACCGTACTTACCATGATTTTCGGTATGCTTCCGCTGATGTTCGCTTCCGGAGCCGGTGCTAACGGTAACAGTTCATTGGGAACAGGCGTTGTCGGTGGTATGGCTGTTGGAACATTGGCCTTATTGTTTGTTGTACCGGTATTCTATATCATTTTCGAGTATCTGCAAGAAAAGATTCGTCCGCCAATGGAAGTGGAAACCGATATCCAAGTTGCGTTGGAAAAACAAAAAAGCAAGGACGAACGTGACGGTTTAAACAATGAAAAGAATTAAGACATGAAGAAAATAATTGTATTGACAACCGCAACTGCCTTACTTAGCAGTTGCGGCATATACACCAAATATCAACCGGCCACAACAACTCCAGATAATTTATACGGAGAAGAGGTGGTCGTCAACGATACAACAAACTTCGGTAATATCAACTGGCGGGAACTTTTTACAGACCCGCAGCTGCAAACACTTATCGAACAGGGGTTGCAAAACAATACAGACCTTTCGTCCGCCCAACTGAGAGTGGAAGAAGCGGAAGCATCATTGCTGTCGGCAAAACTGGCCTTTTTGCCTTCACTGGCCCTTACTCCACAAGGAACAGTAAGCAGTTTCGATGGTGGCAAAGCAACTCAAACATATACATTGCCTGTCACTGCCAGCTGGGAATTAGACATTTTCGGACGTCTGCGCAATGCCAAGCAACAAGCAAAAGCGTTATACGCCCAAAGCAAAGACTATCAACAGGCCATACGTACCCAACTGATTGCCGGAATAGCAAACACCTATTATACGCTATTGATGCTGGACGAGCAGTTATTAATCTCTCAACAAACGGAAGAGTCCTGGAAAGAGGCGGTAGCTTCTACTCGTGCATTGATGGATGCCGGTTTAGCAAACGAGGCAGCCACTTCACAAATGGAAGCTGCCTACTACAGTGTGCAAACATCCATAGTCGACCTGAAAGAACAAATCAATCAGGTAGAAAACAGCCTTTCGTTATTGCTTGCTGAAACTCCTCGTCGGTACGAGCGCGGCAAATTGGCCGAACAGCAGTTTCCGGAAGATATAGCTGTCGGAATCCCTATGCAGTTGTTGGCAAACCGTCCTGATGTCCGTTCTGCCGAACGTTCATTGGAACAGGCTTTCTATGCAACAAATCAAGCGCGTGCAGCTTTCTACCCCTCTATCGTGTTGAGCGGAAGCGCCGGTTGGACCAACTCGGCCGGAGGCATGATTGTCAATCCGGGTAAATTCCTGGCATCGGCTGTCGGTTCATTGACACAGCCCTTGTTCAACAAAGGACAAATCACAGCTCAATATCGCATAGCCAAAGCCCAGCAGGAAGAAGCTAGCCTGGCATTCCAGCAGGCTCTTTTGAATGCCGGAAGTGAAGTCAACGATGCATTAGTGGCTTGCCAAAGCAGCAAAGCAAAGACAGCCTTGTACGAGAAACAAATTACGTCTTTGGAAAAAGCGTTGGAGAGTACCTCCTTATTGATGGAATACGGAACAAATACCTATCTGGAAGTACTGACAGCCCGTCAATCACTGTTAAGTGCACAATTGTCACAAACCGCCAACCGATTCACCGAGATACAAAGCATGATAAACCTCTATCATGCGTTGGGTGGCGGTAGAGAATAAAGCAACATTTGAGAATTCATAATACTTTAACCAAACCTTAATTTACAATCGGTCCTGTTTCAATAAGAACACTTTGGTTTCTTAAAGAAACAGGACCTTTTATTGTGGGCAAAATTTATTCGTGCCTTTTATTAGCGCAAATGATAAATAGTAACCAGCGGATTCGATTCTTCTGTTATTTTCTGCAACACAGGATGTTCCTTTAACTTCGGATCTTTTTCTTTCAGATATTCAATTTCTACCGCTGTATTCACCTGTATCATCAGCTTTTTAGCCGGATAAGAGAAGAAAGGCCAGATAGGAAGTCCGCCATCCGTTTCATTGCGGATGCCGATGCCGGTCAACGCCCTGTTGTGTTTGAATAGCTCCATGGCGTCAATATCTGATGCTTCACGGATCAAGGCCCCGGTCTGCTTATCCAGTCGATATAAAAAGAATTTAGATTCATTGGAGCTTTGGAAGCATTTGGCAAAATAAAAACGGGGCGTTTCGAAGAGATTAAAAACACTATATGTGCCGTCGACAGAGGCATTGCCGGTTTTAGACGAACGCATTTCCTTCTCCTCCGATGCGGAATAGCCGTTGTTAACAAGGAAAGCCGGCGAAATCGTTTTTGCATTCACATTCCAGACCGTGTCGGTTCCTTCTGAATAGCAAAACCAACCGTCCATGCTTCCGTTATATATCCATCCTTTCAGGCTGGTTTCTTCCAACGGCATCAGGTTTATATTCCCAATGGTCGGGCGAAGCGCGATCGTATCATCCGTCGCCCAGTTAAAGATTCCCAGACTGAACATACCCGGAACATTCAACGGAACATACATTCTGCCCAATTCGGCCATCACGTTCGGTCCGACGGAAAGCTGATAAGAATAAGGATGCAAACTTGTTATCTTCTTGATAAACTCTCCGTAGAAAGAATAAAAAGAGGTAGAGAAGTACTCACTGACACAGAAAAGACGGTTTTCTTCATCCACAGTGAACGATATGATCTGCCCCGTTTCCCCCGGACCGTTTCCTGTCTTCGCTATCCGACGAAGAAAATGACCTTTCCGGTCGAACTGCAACACACCGTCCTGACGGGTAGAATAAACGAATATATACTCATCGGTAACCGCTATATCCAATATATTGGCGATCAAAGATTCGTCCGTCAGTTCCAGAGGAATGTATTCGACGGATTCTATCTCGTCTGCTATTTCCACCTGACCGGAAGCAAAGTCTTTTGCCGTCAGATCGATCTGAAGCAACTCACCGGAAGACTTTTTCGATCCGCATCCGGTACTAATAAGAATGGCTGCCATGAGCCCGAACAATACCTTTTTCATACGCTTTTTTTCAGACAAAAGTAGAAGAAAGCCTCTTTTCGCGGTTTCACATCAGTTCACATCTGCTTAAAAATCACGAATAAAGGCATCGCATAGCTCCGGTGTCCCCTTTTCTCCCGTCATTTTCTGATACAGGCGGACACGGCGCATCGAAATAGCCTGATTCGTACAACACAGCAGCATGGCGGTTACCGAAGGGGGAACAGCCATTTTAATCAGGCAACACATGCGCCATTCCTGTTCACTCAATTTCGGAATCTTCCTTTTCAGCCGTTCACGAAATTCGGGATAGGTGCCGTTCACTGCCTGCAGCAACTCTTCCCAGTCTTTAGGTGCCGGCTTCCATTCTTCTTTTCTGTGGAAACGCTGATACACTTCAGAAGAGTGGAACTCTGTTTCAGACAACGCAACAACGGTCTTCTTCTTCCAGTAACGGAAATAGCCCCAGCCCCCGATTCCACAAACGGCCAGCAGACCGATCCAGAGAAAGGCCTGCCCTTTTTGTGTCTTTTCAGCATTCGACAAACGATTCTCCCACGTTCTCTGTTCAGAAGTAAAAAGTAGCTGGGCTATCTGATTCTGTTCTTTCTCCTGCCGCAGGGAAGACAAATAATGGGAATAGTTTTTACGGTAAAAGTCAGCCTGCAAACTGTCTCCACGACTCTCGGCAATCCGGGACAGGGAAGCATATACATGTGGATGGGAAGCGGGCACATGGCTTAGATAGTCCTCGGCTTCTTCCAATTCGCCTGAAGAGATTTTCAGGTCGGCCAATGCCAGACAGAGCTCCGCTTTCTCTTCTCCGGAAATATCTTGTTCGAGTTCCTCTTTCAATAACAGTTCGGCTTCCCGGCAGCGTCCTCCCTGTTGTAATATCTTTGCCTGACTGATCCGGCAACCGCCTATCTGATAATAATAGCATGCACTATCCGCCTCTCCGGTCAAGGCATGGATATCGCCTATTTCCCGATAAAGCTCCATCCGCAGGGAATCGTTGGCGTTACCGATGTAAGACAAGGCCTTTTTTTCGCATTGCAACGCTTCATGCTTCAAGGATTGGTTCCGGTATATATTTCCCATCCTCCGGTAAGCAGCAGATAAAGCAACACTGTCTTTTTCCTTTTCAGCCAACCTCGCTGCCTGTTGATACATCGCTAAAGCAGGAAGATATTGCAACCGTTCTTCATAGAATGCAGCCTGCCGGAGAAGAGATTCGGCAGGTATGGCCTCTTGCCGTCCGGCTCCGGAAGAACAGGAGACAAGCAGACAAATAAAAAAGAATATCCCTATCATAAGCGACAAAGATACAAGCTTCTACTTATACTCTGCCACCTCACTAGCGAACTTTTAATGCTCTGTTCCTTATTATTGAGTTTTTTGGCCGTTATATATTAGTGGCAAAGTACAGGAGAAAAATAATTAATGAGAGTGATGAACAGACTAAAAGTATAGCAAAGGAAGGCCTATCAAAGCCTTCCTCTACTATTCTTCCTATTCTTTTCAGCTACCTATGGATTCTTTTCTCTGAACTATATACTCGACGTCATACTTGATCTTATCCTTTAAAATATCTTGCACGCCTTCCAGCAAACCATCCGGAGCTTTCTTAAACAGTGTGATAGTGACCGTCGATATATCATCGCTATATATCTTATCTATACGTCCTTCCAACCCTTTCCCTCGCTGGGCATGGCGTGCGTAAAAGAGAATATCCTGGTCTTCTTTCCCACTCTTATATTTGAAAGTGATTGTTCCATCCGGATGGGGTGGCGGAGGAGGGGGAAGCACATTCTTATTATCAGAAGGTGCTTGTATCTTCTTCTTCTCCGTCGAAAAGAGCATATGATGTTTGCTATCTTCAAACAAAAGGAAAGGGGCTTTATCAGTTCCAACGGTTGCTTGTTGTTGCTGGAATGCCTCCTTTACCATCTCCAACGTACGATCGACCTTTTCTTTCGGTGTATTTATATCCTGCTTAAAATAAAAAGAGACAGGCTTTCCGTTCTTTTTCTGAGAAGCAAACTGTTCCTGCAGCACAGGTGGCAATTCCTCTATCGAAAGCATCTTATCGTAATTCAATAAAACGACACTGTTTGCATTCATAAACAGCTCGTACATGTTCGTATTCTTCTTCAGAAATGCACTGGTCTTATCGGCAGAAGCCGTTATAACCGTATCATTCACATACTTGTCCAACTCCGTTTTAAAGAATTCTTTCAAATCCTGTTGTTCTTCCGGCGGAGTATCCTTATCTTTGCTTTGGATAAGCGTCTCCAACTGCCGGTTCACTTCCGGACGGGCAAAAGCATTGAGGACGATAAGTCCCACGGGAACCAGGAGCAGCAGCTTCAACCGGGCCCAATTGTTTGATTTACCTTTTAACATCATAGTAATACGTTTTTTAATTTTACTGTGGTTAAAGCTGTTGGCAAGAGTGTAGAGGCTGGAGCCGACAGCTTTTTTCACGAGTAACAGTTGATATTTTGTTGCATCGATACCTTGAGCAAGTACGCCCTTATCGGCTTGGTATTCATGGATATCCTTCAGTTCGCGTTTCAACAGCCAGGCAGCCGGATTGAACCAGTGAAGCCAGAGGATCACTTCCATAAAAAGCAGATCGACAGAATGGCGGGATTTCAAATGTATTTTTTCATGGGTAAGGATCTCATCCGGATACTTTCCATAATCATCTTCGGATAAGATGATATACCGCCCCCAGCTAAAAGGGGAAACGGCATCCGGAGTCAATATTAATGTATAACGCCCTTGCCGCAACTGACGCCCACTCCGGATAAGAACAAACATTTTTCGAAACGACAGCAACGTGACCGCCAGACAGACAAGAACTCCGGCCAGATAAACCAGAAATAAAACCTGTCCCCAGTCGATAGCCATAGCAGGTTCGACAGCTGGAGTAACCATCGTTTCCGAAACCGCACCGGGAAGAACCGCAGAGGTTGCCCTCTCCCCCATGATCATCTCTTCCAGATGAATAAGAGGTTGCTGTATCAATAGCGGCTCGGCTGTCTTTATCTTGATTGCAGGCAACAACATACATATACTCATTCCCCCTAACAACACCCATCGGTTGAAACGAAAGAACGTATCATTACTCAGCAAAGCCTTGAACCCGAGATAAAACAGGATCAGGCAAACAGTGGATTTTAATATGTATAGAAGTAAAGTACCCATAAACCCAGTCTTTTATTTGTTCTTGATCTGCCGGATCAACTCCTGCAATTCATCCAGCGTCAACGCTTCTTCCTCGATCAGCGTAGAGACGACACGGGTATAAGAATTATCAAAATACTTGTTGACAACCTGCTTCAATGTAGTCTTGCGGTATTCGTCTTCCGAGATCAAGGCATAATATTGATGCGTATTCCCAAAAGCCTTATAACCGATATACCCTTTCTCTTCCAGGGTACGGACAATGGTGGAAAGCGTGTTGTAATGCGGCTTAGGCTCTTCCTGCAAGTCGAGTAATTCGCGGACAAACAAAGGTCCTTTCGCCCAAAAATAGCCTAATATCTCTTCTTCTTTCGATGTCAATCGTTTCATAATCTGTCGTTTTATTAAAGGAATGCCCAAATATAACTATATTTTCCAGTAATACAACTACAATACATAGTTAATCTACTATAAAACATAGTAGACTTCATAATGGAGGAGATTCTATCATCATTCTTAGCGGAAAAGCTGTACTTTTGCAGTCTATAATAAGAAGGTATGAAGATAGGCTCAATAGATTTAGGTGAACACCCGGTGTTTCTGGCACCGATGGAAGATGTTACGGATATCTCTTTCCGTCTGATGTGTAAACGTTTCGGTGCAGATATGGTATATACGGAATTTGTATCGAGCGATGCATTGATCCGCAGCGTCAACAAGACACAAGAAAAACTGACCGTTGCAGAAGATGAACGGCCGGTCGCTATACAGATATATGGCAAGGAAGTCAGCGCCATGGTGGAAGCTGCCCGGATATGCGAAGCTGCCCGTCCGGATATCCTCGACATCAATTTCGGTTGTCCCGTAAAAAAAGTGGCGGGTAAAGGAGCCGGGGCAGGCATGCTCCGTAATATTCCCCTGATGCTCGAGATAACGAAAGAAGTTGTGAAAGCCGTCAATATTCCGGTCACAGTGAAAACCCGCCTGGGATGGGATGCCGATAACAAGATCATCGTCGATCTGGCCGAACAATTGCAGGACTGCGGTATCGCCGCCCTTTCCATTCACGGACGAACCCGCGCCCAGATGTACACCGGTGAAGCGGACTGGACACTGATCGGTGAAGTTAAAAAGAATCCGCGCATGCATATTCCCATTATCGGAAACGGAGACGTGACTTCTGCAGAAATATGCAAACAGCGTTTCGAAGACTACGGAGTGGATGGCGTGATGATCGGTCGCGGAAGCATCGGCCGCCCCTGGATATTCCGTGAAGTAAAACATTTCCTGACTACCGGAGAAGCGTTACCGGAAGAAAAATTCTCCTGGTATCTGGATATCCTCAAACAGCAGGTCAACCAAAGTGTGGAGCGTTTGGACGAACGCCGTGGCATCTTACATATCCGACGCCACCTGGCAGCCACCCCTCTTTTCAAGGGTATTTCTGATTTCAAGCAGACACGCGTTGCCATGCTTCGCGCTGAAACGGTATCCGAACTGTTTGATATAATGGATTCTATTCCGGAAAAGTTCGGAATTGCGGACTAAATAGTTCCAAAAATGATACTTTTATATTATAAAGTGACATTACTACAATAAATTGATACAATAGTATATTGCATATAATATATTTCCTCTTATATTTGCATCGAGTTTTTTTCATAGTATTTTAGATCTAAGGTTAACAAGTCTTTGCAAAGGAGGAATCGTGAGATTGCTTCGTTGGGAAGCAAAAAGACCGCATCCGTTATTATTTCGGATCGCGGTTTTTTTATTGTTTGCGCACCCTCTTTTTTTCAAAAATAATTTACAAAATCTGCAACCTAAACACCAACAGCCTCGTCTTATAAAGAAAAGAACTAAAAAATAATGCAGATGAAAACAAAAGCATCACTCTTTATCGCCTGTTTATTGGTGGCACTGACCGGATTTGCCCGTACTACAGAAACAGTAGAAGGTAACGGTAATGTCATCACTAAAAGAATTTCCATCAGTGATTATAATGAGATATCGACAGTCGGAGTTATGGAGTTCGTTTACGAACAATCGGATGCCGCTCCTTATCTGGAAGTGGAAATCGATGAAAACCTGCTCCCGTTACTTCAAATGCAGGTGGACGGCAAAGAACTGAAAGTCGGTCCGAAAAGAATTAACGAAAACAGCCGTAACGGAAATACGTACAACCTGAAACCGACAACCTTCAAGGTTGTAACCAATTCGCGTGAAATTAAGGAACTGAATGTTGTTTCTTCCGGCGATTTTATTGTTGCCAGCCCATTGAATATAATCAAACTGGAAATCAATATGGCCGGTAGCGGCAACATCCTTCTGAAAAAGAAAGTGACAGGGAACAAGTTGGAAATAAACCTGGCTAGTTCAGGTAGCGTTGTCGCCACCGATATTAACTTGAAAGATGTTGAATGTAGTTTGGCAGGAAGCGGTTTCATTCAGGTTGGAGGAAATACCGAAAAAGCAGAATACAATCTGGCCGCAAGCGGTAACATCAAAGCTTACGATTGCCTCACCAACAAAGTTGAATGCAATATTGCCGGTAGCGGTAATATCCAGGCTTATGCTAAGAACCATCTGGAAGCCAACATCGTCGGTAGCGGTAACGTTTATTACAAAGGAAATCCGACAACCAGCAAGAGTGTTATCGGATCAGGAAAACTGAAAGACGCAAATTAAAAGAACGAACTAAATAATAAATGTCATGAAAAAATTAGCTTTAGCATTCATCGGATTAATAGCCTTCGGCACGATCAGTTGCTACGCAGAAAAGATCAAGGGGAACGGAAATATCATCACTAAAGAAATACAGGTAGCCGATTATACCGGATTGATAGTAAGCCAGGGTATTGAAAGCAACGGAAGCTTTTTTACCGGTAAGAATAAATCTCCGCAAATCAACTATTCCCAGCAAACAGGAAAAGCAGGTTTGAAGATCACGATAGATGAAAACCTTCTTCCTCTGATAAAGTTCAATACCGAAGGTGGTATCTTAAAAATAGAAACACAGAGAGGAACCAGGATCAATCCGAGCAGATTGGTCATAGATACTCATTCGGCCGAACTAAAGAAACTGGGAGTTTCGAGTAGTTTCGACTTTATCCTGGAAAGTTCGCTATCAGGTGATAATATCGAGATCAACGCATCCGGAGCCAGCGACGTATATCTGGAAAAACCGATGCGCATAGCCAATTTATGCAAGATCAACCTGAGTGGAGCCAGCGACCTGAAAACAAGCGATCTGGAATGTCACAGAATAGAAACCCACTCATCCGGCTCCAGCGACCTGTATCTGAATGGGAAAGCCAACGAAGGGAAATACAACTGTAGCGGCAGCAGCGATATCAAAGCGTATGGTTTCACCCTGAAAACATTGGAATGCTCGGCAAGCGGTAGCAGCGATATTTTAACCACAGTTACCGAATCGTTGAATGCCTCTGCTTCCGGCAGCAGTGATATCAAATATAAAGGGAATCCGAAAGTCAAAAAACACTCCAGCGGTTCAAGCGATATCGATCCGGTAAATTAAGAAATCAATATATTGGGAGTTGGAAAACCCGGAATTACCTTTCGCTATGGCATGGTGAAAAGATAATTTCCGGGTTATTTTTTATTCCTTATTCTATCCAGTCTACAAACTCAAGACCGGGAACTTCCGTATAATGTATGCCATCCCATTGAACAGGGATACAACAAAACTGCCATTTACGCTGTCCGTCATCCCCTTTCCAATGTCCGAAGACACTACGGACAAGCACTTTGTTCAAACCTTTTTTTAGTTTTATCTTTACAGGAGGACGATAAAAATAACCTTCTTCCGTCAGCGGAGTTTCGATGCGCCCTTGTCCCCACCCTGTCCAGGGCAGACTTTCAAACGGCCAGTGAGGAGGACTTACCCGTTCATCATTCAGCCAGATATCGCCACCGCTGAAATCCCAATTCCCCTGTTCAGGAGCTCTTGCCGTGCGATAACCACCGGAATGTCCCCACATCCCATTCAATCCGAACATCAGGTAAACGTCCTGTTCGACGGGACTTTTTATATAAGTAACAGCATAACAGGTTCCACCCTCTTTTCCAACAAGAGGCGACATGGTTGTCGGCCAATGGTCCAACCGATATTTACCCTGGTGCGCGTTGAACATTGCATAAAAGCTACGTATCTGAACTTCACCGCCATACACTGGGGATTCGGTCCATTTAAATACCGTATCATTCCATGTATAGGTCTTCTTAATGATCTTTTCGGGTTCGAAAGACCGGTCATTCACTCCTTGATGATCGAACGGACCGATCAAACGCCATTTGATATCCGCCTGTTTCACATAAGGGAACGGAATATGGCGGAAATAATGATCCCGGTGATAGACCAGACGATCTTCAAATTCTGAGATAGCCGTCCATGCCGGTGTACCAGCCGAAGGGAATTGCGCCATCAGATCGCGTCTTTTCTCTTTGGCACCCCGCCAGATACGTTCGGCAAATGTCAACATACAAGGATAAAAAGGATACTGTTCCAACAATCGTTTTTCCGAACTCAATGCTCCATCCGTCCAGACGCACATGATACTGCCAAGTGCATTCTCATTTCCTGCCGGAACTTCACAAGGTTGCTGGAAAAATGTTTGCAGCATGCCTCCCTGCGAATCCATATAATCCATATAGAAACCATTACTATCGATATATTGCGCCGACTTATCGAGGATATGGCCGGCTTCATTCTCTCCCCAGCACATTCGTACCGCCTTCTTGTCCGGTGAATAACCGGGATACCAGGTAACAACCTCTTTCCCTTTACTGCGAATGTATTTTATCATTTCCGGCATAAAATCATCCATCTCAAAACGCACCTCATCCGAGCCGATATGGAAGAGAGAATCTTTGAATAAAGGTATTACCTCATCCAATGCCTTTTGTAAAGCAGCCATTCCTTCGGGTGTCTGGAGTTTCAGGCCGGTTGCTTTCTCAAAATAAGCGCTATGACCGGGCATATCCACTTCAGGAACCACACGCATATTCAATGTAGAACAATACACGTCCAGCGCACTCAGTTCGTCTTGCGTATAATATTTACCCGGCTGGCGGGTTTTCCAGTAAGTAGACGGCGCCGTCAGTTCCGGCATGTTTTTCACCTCTATCCGCCATCCCGGATCATCCGTCAGATGCAAATGGAGCAGATTGATCTTATAATAAGACAACTTTCGTACTACCTCTTTTATAAAGGGAGCCGAAGCATAATTACGCCCCACATCGAGCATAATACCCCGAATTGAAAAAGCCGGAGAATCATTAATTACACAATTGGGCAATTCATAAGCATCCGGTGTTTCCTTCACCAACTGCCGCAATGTTTGTAAGGCATTGAAGAAACCGGCAAACTCTCCGGCAGAAATAACCACCTTATCATCCGATACAACCAGTTTATAGGCTTCTCTCTTCAAAACATCCTGCTGCGCCGGAAGCTGTTCAAAATAGATCCGGCATATTCTACCGGTCGGCCGCTCCGGCATATTCCAGAACATACAAACATCATTCAGTTCCTCACCGATACGCTTACCATCTCTCAACTTATCCAAAGAGTTCTTATCTGCTTTTATTACAGAAAACTCCGTCACCCCCTCTTTCCTTATCACCTCATCCGGATAAGGGATCAAAGCAGTGGGCAACTTATCTGTATCAGGCGTCGGAAGTGTCCAGTCCGTTTTTTGACCATGCAATTCAACAACCCCCAAAAGGCAGCATAAAAGGAATATATTCAGTCGTATTTTCATATCCGTTCTGTTTTAAAGACTCAAAAGTAATGAAAAAGGCAACCGGAAGATAAAATACTCTATCTCTTACCCGGTTGCCTTCCATCTGTTTTACCTTAAAGACTATTTATCAATAATCGTTCTGTGTCAGATTCGGGTTCAGGTTGATCTCGCTTATCGGTATCGGTAACAACAACTGACTGTTGGAAACGAACGTTGAACCTTTCTTCTTCATTGCATCGATATAAACTCCGTGACGTATCAGGTCGAGACGACGGTATCCTTCCAGGAACAATTCCCATCCTCTTTCCTTCAAAACAGCATCACGCAAGCTCTCTTTCGTTCCAAAATCCGCCAGTTTCAGGTTACGCGAATCATCTCCAAACGCCCTTGTACGTATTCGATTGATCAGATCGATAGATTCCTGGTTCGGACCGTTCAATTCATTCAGAGCCTCTGCACGCGCCAGGATAATATCAGCCAAACGGATCAATACGACATCCGTACCTTCTGTCCAACCGATATGAGCCGGATCTAACGGGAATTTGTTCGGGATCGGACCTTCGCCGCCACCGTGACCGACTTCTTTCCGTATATAATTGCCGTCTGCATCCTTTTTAACCGTCACATAAGAAGTCAACATGTCTGCCCTTCGTTTATCCGCCGGATCGAATGTGTTATAAAAATCCCAGGTACAGCGATAATAATCCCAACCGATAGAACCACCTCCTTCAATCAGGAAGTCAGCCGGATGGAAATGGGCTGCATAAGCGGAATGCTGATAGCGTGGAGGCAAACAAGAGATAGAGAATATGGTCTCTATATTCTTCTCATTTTCGACACCCCACAATTTACCCCAGTCTGAAACCAGTTTATGGGGAGAGTTGTTAATGATCTCATTCGCCATATCGGCACATTCTTTCCAACGTTTGGCTTCCAGGTATATTTTACAAAGTTTGGCTTGTGCAGCGGCTTTTGTAAATCGCCCGTAATCCTCCGCCGGATAACTTTCCGGCAGTTTATCGATAGAAGCCAGTATCTCAGAAATACAGAATTCTATAATCTTATCCTTCGGCTCACGCCCCGGATTAGAAGTAAGATCAAATTTAGAATCTGTAATCAAAGGCACATCACCATACAGATAAGTAAGGTCTGCATAGAACCAGGCTCTTGCCACACGTGCTTCCGCTACAAATTGTTCTACCAGCTTGGTATCGTTCGTCTGCACTTTTCCCAGATTATCGATCCCGATATTGGCACGTACAATAGCCAGATACAAATCATTCCAAAGCGAAGATGTCACATAAAAATCGATTCCCCATTCAGCCTTTTCATACTGGCTCCCTTTTCCACTCTGTGCTCCGGGACCGAAGATAAGGCCGTCTCCCGCTATCTCATTCAACATTTGAAAGGCATATTCGCCTGCCGGAATATAATTACGGGCACTTCTGTCGCGGAAACCACCGTACACACCATTCAGATATGCCCGTGCATCCGATTCCGTATTGAAGAAGTCGTCTACAGCTATCTCATTATACAACTGTGTATCCAGACAAGAAGAAAGTAAGCAGGTCAAACCCGCCAGCAAATATATTTTGAGTGTCTTCATAATCGTAATTTTTTAAAAACTAATTCTTAAACCTGCCAGGAATGTACGGCAAGCAGGATATGTATTATAATCGTTTGTTCCGCCAATTTCAGGGTCATAACCTGAATATCCTGTTATAGTAAACAGGTTCTGGGCATCCACATACACACTTAGAGGACAGGAATAAAGCTTCGTATTATAAGTCAGTCTGACAGACTTCAGCCGTAAGAACGATGCATCTTCCACATAGAACGTATTCACATCACTTCCGTAAGGATTAGCTGCGCCCGAATGGATCTGACTGCCTGTATTAGTAGGACTCCAGCGATCCATCACACTACTGAATGCGCTGAAACCTTCATATACCCTGGAAGGATTTTCATAATAAGCCCGGAACTGATTGTACTTCTTCCCACCCAGACGGGCATTAAAGAAAATATTCAGGTTCCAGTTCTTATAAGTCAGGTCATTACCAAAGCCTAATTCCACTTTCGGGTCCGGTGTACCCAGGAAGCTGATATCGGCATCATTGATCTTTCCATCCGGCCCCGGAACAAAGTTTCCGTCAGCATCACGGCCGCCGATGTCTTTGTAACGGATATTTCCAGGTACAGAATTCGGCTGTGCACTATTCTTAATATCATCGCCTTCCTGCCAGATACCGTCGTACGTGTAACCGTAAATAGCATTTACAGGATCATCTTCAGAAGCTCCGATATAAGGTTTAGGTAATCCGGCACGGTCTTTCCATTTATTCTTATTATGAGAGACAGTCAGCAATGTCTCCCATTGGAAATCACGGGTACGGATATTGGTCGTATTTAGAGTAAATTCAACCCCGCGGTTTACGATCTCACCAGCATTCCTCCACTGGGATGTATAACCGGAATAAGCCGGGGTAGAGAATTGAAGCAACAGATTATCCGTATTGATCTGATAATATTCAAGCGTTCCGGAAACACGGTTATTAAAGAAACCCATATCCAAACCAACATTGAATTGTTTGGCTGTTTCCCACATCAACAGAGGATTCCCGGCATTACCCGGAATGATCGTAGTCACCGGTGAATTTCCGAATACATATTCATATCCTTTCTTCAATAAATTCTGGTAACTGTTATTACCGATATCCTGATTACCTGTTTCACCGTAACCTACACGCAATTTCATATTCGACAAAGAGGTCAGTCCTTTCATAAACTCCTCGTTGGAGATACGCCATGCAGCAGAGAAAGAAGGGAAATAACCGAAGCGGTGATCCTTATCGAATTTAGATGATCCGTCTGCTCTGAATGTTGCGGTTAGCAAATAACGATCTGCGAAATTATAATTTACACGGGCAATGCCGGATAAAAGTTTATTCATCCTTTTCGTAGTACCCGGAGCACTGTAAGTCTCGCCTATACCAATATTATTATAACCAAAATAATCCGTAAAGAAATTTGAGACTTTAGCCGTCAGTTCCTCATAAGTGAAATCCTGATAGGTATAACCCGCCATGATATCCAACTTATGCACTTTATTGAATTCTTTTTTGAAGGTAGCTGTTCCTTCAAACAGATTACTGCGCCCCTGGGTAGCCGTTACGGAAGCGATACCATTGGCATCCGCACCATTACGGGTAGTTTTGGGATTGTAATATTCTCGTTTTGAATCCTGCATATCCGTACCGGCCTGTAACTTAATAAACAGATAATCGGTAGGAGTAATATTCAATGAGCCATTCAACATCGACCTCTTCGAGCGGGTCTTATCGTCAATATCCAACAAAGAAACCGGGTTAGGCAACAATGCATATCTCGGGTTTTTAGAAAATTTGCCATCCTCGTCACGAACCGGGACATTGGCAGGGAAAGCATAAGCACCGGACAATACCCCCGTATCTTCCGCACGGGTTCCGACTGCCACATTCTTATCCGAAGTATTACTCATAAAGCTGGACACATTGACACTGAAAATAGAAGATATTTTCTGTTCCAGATTTACACGGAAGCTATAACGTTCAAAAGAGCTCTCTTTTACTATACCATTGTTTAAATGATAGCTGGCAGATACCATATATTTTGTAGATGCCGTTCCACCTTGCAAAGACACATCATGGTTGGTCACCATACCTGTGTGCGTCACTTCATCCAACCAGTCCGTCCCTTTCCCAAAGGAAGCAATTTCTGCATCCGTATAAAATGGATCTTTTTTGTACAGAGCATTCATTTCGTTTGTCACCCGGGCAAAATCAGTGCCGGAAAGAAAATCGAACCGCTTGGCGATCGTCTGGATACCGAAAGAAGAATTCAAAGTGACTTTCGCCTTACCTTCTTTCCCCTGTTTAGTGGTAATAAGGATAACACCATTAGCCGCACGCGATCCGTAGATAGCCGTAGCCGAGGCGTCTTTCAGAACTTCCATGCTCTCGATATCCGACGGGTTGATACTATTCAGCGGGTCTTTCTTCGGACCGTCGAACACATCGCCCGAACCGGGATAAAAGTTCGTATTATCCACCGGGAAACCATCCACAACATACAACGGTGTCTTACTTGCATTTACAGAAGAAAGACCACGGATACGCACATCGGCTGCACCACCCGGCTGGGTGCTGTTCTGGGTAATAACAACCCCCGCAGCACGCCCCTGCATCATCTGCACCAAACTGGAGTTATTGGGAGAATTGATCTCTTCGGCTTTCAGAGAAACAACCGATCCTGTCAGGTCGCTCTTTTTCATGCTACCATAACCGACCACGACCACCTCGTCCAGCTTCTGCAAATCTTCATTCAGCTTAATGGTAAAAGTCGTTTTATTCTTTACCGGTATCTTCTGCTCGATATATCCGATAAAGGAAACATTCAGAACAGCATCATCCGCCACAGCCATACTGAAGTTACCGTCTATATTGGAGACCGTGCCATTCGTGGTTTTATCTTCCACAATATTAGCTCCGATAACCGGATCGCCGAACGAGTCCAGCACCTTTCCCGAGATGGTAATTCTTTTTGCCTGTTCCGGAGCGGGAGTTCCGGCTGCCATCTTCTCATTTATCTTTCGCAATGAGATATAATTGTTGGCAAATTTATAGGTAATATCACTGCCCGTAAAAATATCGTTCAGTATATCAGAGACCTGCCGGCTACGTGTATTGATCTTCACACGCCGACTCACATTAATGTCGTTTTTGCTGTAAATAAACAGATAATCGGTTTGCGATTCAATCTCCGATATCAGTTCATTCAACGTGAGCGCTTCCTTGTTAAGAGCTACACTGGCTGTCTGCGACTGTACGTTTTCAGCATGTAACTGCAATATAAACAGGAAGAAGTAAAAGATTGATAATTTCATAATCCGAACTATTTTTCTTGATTTAAGTTCTCTTATAACATAATAGCATGTCTGCAACAAGTTTTTTTTCATAACTTTGCTGAATAATAATGTTAATACTTTTATTTAGGTCACAACGCTAAGATGATAGTATTGACTACTTCAGGGGAGTGGTACCAACACTCCCTTGTTTTGTCCTATCCAATTCATTTCTGGTATTTACATAGGCAACATTCTTTTTTTATAGTGTTCTACAAATAAGGTTAATAAATCTCTATCTCATTTTCCGTGATCATGCGGAAATTAAATTTTCCCACTTCCTGAATAGCTTGCAGGATATTCGCTATGTCATCACTTTGCCGGAACTTACCCGAAAAAACATACTTCCTGATCTCCGGACGGCTTACCTTGAACTTGACGTCATACCATAGTTCCAGGCGGGTCAACAATTCACCGAAAGGTTTATCTTCAAACGTGAATATTCCGTTTTTTAAATATTTAGACTGCTTAAAATTGGAAGTTGTCTTCAACAGCTCACCACCTTTTAAAAAGACCTTTTCATCCGGTTTCATGTAAAGTCCGCCGGCTTCATTGTTCTTATGATACACATATACCGAACCTTCCAGCAAATCGGTTTCAAAATCCGTACTTTCCGAATAAGCAAACACATTGAACTGCGTACCCAAAACCTGTACGTTATATTGTTTAGTCTTCACAATAAACGGCCGCTTCGCATCTTTCTTTACCGCAAAGAAACCTTCCCCGTCCAACTCTATTACCCGTTCTTTGTCATTGAACTGATGCGGAATATTCAGCTTCGTCCGCGAACTGAGCCATGCCTCTGTTCCATCCGCCAATGTCAGATACACCCGTTGCCCCTGTGGCGCTTCTATCCGGATCATTTCACTTTTATGTTTATCCAAGGTATATTTTTCAGATAAAAACCAGGTACAGAAAAGCAAAGTCGCAGCGACGGCATACTTCAGAACAGCAATCGACAAACGAAACATTCTCCGTTTATTGGCCCGCTGTTCCAACTCTTTGATCTTTGTTGTTACCAACAGATCGTCACCATCCCTATCCATCATTCCGGATAGAGCCATAATATTCTGCATATCCGCCATTTCATCTTTCAGAGCGGCATCTTCTTCCATCTGCCGGAAAAGAGTCAACTTCTCGGTATCCGCCAGTGTCCCTGCAAAATATTTATCTAATTGTTCTTTCATAAAATTATTACTTCTTTATAGGTATGACGCAGAAAGAAGAAATGCCGCCAAAGAAAAAATCAAAAAAATATGATTTTAACATTTGGGTAGTCACTCCTTTTCTTATAAAACTCTCAAAGGGAGGTTGAAATTCTTTAGGGGTACGATCAAATAATAAAAATAAACAAAGGCATATAATCCTTCAGTGCTACTTTCAGTTTTTTCAAAGCAATGGCAATCTGGCTTTCAATTGTATTCACAGATATATTCAGACGCTCGGAAATTTCCTTATGCCGAAGTCCTTCCATACGGCTCAATATAAATATCTCTTTACAACGGGCAGGCAACGAATCTACCGCCTGTGAAATCAGATGTTCAATATCTGCTATAGAGAAATTGTTTTCATCAAATTTCTGCAAAGAATATAATTTAAACTGCAATTCCTTTTCTTCCAGTTCAGACAAAGATCGTTTTTTTTCATCATTTTTTGTCTGTCTGCGGAGAAAATCGATACAACGGTTCTTGACTACCGTAAACAGATAAGCGTTCATATTCCCCAGCGAAGGTATTTGCTCCCGGTTCTCCCAAAGATAAAGAAAAATATCCTGTACCAGATTTTCTGCATCTTCCTGCGAATGCAAATAGGTCTGTGAAAAGCGTACCAGTTTGGGAAAATATATCGCATATATTTTCGAATAATCCTCTTTGCCAGAGCTAAACAAACGCTGTTCCATAACTTAATTCCATATAAAAATATAGCAAATGTAGGAATTATAAATTAAATTACTCCTATTTTTGTAACCGACCCTGTCAAGGTCACGTCTATTATAAGGAAAGGCAATACTAAACAAATAAATTATGAGAACAAAAGGCTTATTATCTATTATCATGTTATTGGGATTGTTATTCACTGCTCAGGCAGCAGACCACGTAAAAGGTAACGGAAAACTATCCAGTAAAAAGATCACTATCGATGACTATAATTCAATTAAAATTGATGGGGTAATTGATTTCAATTATGAACAATCAGATGCAGCACCTTATATTGAAGTGACTGTAGATGAAAACCTGCATGAATATGTCAATATCAATATAAAAGACAGGGAACTCTCCGTTGGTTTCAAAGGGGTGAAAGTAGACCATTACACCAAGTTCATCGTAAAAACGAACTCCAAATGGCTGAAAGAGGTGAAAGCTGCCGGTAATGCCAACTTCATGGTAAACAGTCCGCTGACCGGAGACGAAATAAAGATCAATGCTAACTCTAACTGCCTGGTTCAACTGAAAGAACCGGTAAAAATGGGAAAGCTCGACCTGAATGTATCAGGCAGTGCCAATATGGTTATCAACGAATTGCAGGCAGACAAACTGGAATGCAGCATCAATGGTTCAGGTACTATCAACCTGAAAAAGGGAGATGCGAAAGAAGGAGCATACAGTATCACCAGCAGCGGTGAAATCATGGCTTTCGGAGTAGCCGTTCCTGAGTTAAGCTGTAAAATGACAGGAAACGGTTCAATGGAAGTTCATGCCACCAATAACCTGAAGGCCAACATCGTCGGTAAAGGAAAAATCCGCTACAAAGGCCCGACAGCCGTCCAGCAGAAGGTATTGGGCAAAGGCTCCGTAGAAGAAGTAAAATAATAAAACGATATGAAACAAACACTCTATTTTTCAGTACTATCCGCCATCTTGTTGCTCGCTTCGGGATGCATCTTTATGCCGTCTGTCAGAGGTGACGGAAACGTAATTACCCAGACAATCGATATTGCCGATTACGATGAAATTGAAGTGCAGGGCACTTCAATCATATTCAATTATTCACAGCAGGAGTCTGCTCCGGCTCTGAGCGTAACGGTCGATCAGAATATTTACGATTTGTTTGAGTTTAAAACGGACGGGGAAAAACTGGTGATTCGGCCTAAAGAACGTAGCAAGAAACAGATCAGATTCCGTCCGACAGAATTTACGATCACTTCCAACTCCTCCTCATTGAAAAAAGCCGATATGGGTGGGGTGAAAGTTTTTAACCTGAACGGTAAATTCGCATCCAATGAGAAAGTGAAATTCAGTACGGCAGGCAGTACGAGAATAGAGTTAAGAGATACAGTGACTGTCGATCAAATGGAAGTAAGTACGGCAGGTCAAGCCACATTGAATGCTAACGCCCTATATGCAAGAGTGTTTAAAGGTGAAATCGCCGGAAAAGGAACGTTCAACCTGAAAGGGGCAGGCGAAAAAGCTGACTTTGAAATAGCCGGGAGCGGCAAAGTGCACGCATTTGATTATGAACTTTCGACATTATCATGCGAAATTGCCGGAAAAGGACTGATCGAAACATTTGCAAAGGATCAGATCGATGCCGAGATAGCCGGAATGGGTACAGTAAAATATAAAGGAAACCCTTCCGTCAAAGTGGATAAAGCGGGATTAGGTTCCGTTAAGAAAGTGGATTGACCAACCGTTTATCCGGCAAAGGCCGGATTACAACGGGTTATAACCATCCTTCTTTCCGATACCATTCGATACTTTCCTCCAGCCCTTTACGCAAGGGATATTCCGGAGTAAAACCTAATTCATCCTGAAGCGGCGCAACATCACAAATCCAGTTGCGTTGTTTCAGGATGATATATTTATCGGTATTCAGTGTCATACCTTTATTCAGCAACTTGCCGATCCATTCGGAACAATGGCATGCCACATTTACCAGTCCCAGTGGGATACGGGTATGCAATACATGCTTCTTTCCCAAAAGTTCCTGTATCATCCGGGCAAACGATTCGTCGGTATGTACATCTCCGTCTGCCACAAAATAATGCCGGTTACATATCGCTTCATTCTCTAACGCCAGGAAAGCGACCCGCGCCAGGTCTTTTACATAAATAAATGTAATACGCTGGGGAGTATACCCCACAGCAAAATCGAATCCGGACTTCACGCTCTTGATCTCCATAAAATAATCCTTCTCGCCGGGGCCATACACACCGGTCGGACGCAGGATCACATAAGGAAAATAAGACTGGCTGCGCACATAGTTCTCCGCCTCCAGCTTACTCTGTCCATAAGCAGTATCTGGTTCTTGCGGATCATCCAGGCGGATCGGACGGAAAGTTTCTTCGTCTCCGCGCCCATAACTGCTCAGGCTACTCATCAATAAAAATTTCCTGGGCATACAATCGGCGGCCGCCAATGCTTCTATAAAGTTATGTGTATTCTCCGCATTTATACGAAAGAAATTTCGTTTATCCAAAGTCTTGGTCAGTCCGGCATTGTGGATCACATAATCCCATCCCCCCTGTTCACGGGCAAAATCCGCCAACTGGGTAGTTAAGGCTTCCCGGTTATTATATTTCAGATCGATAAAACGGATCCGTTCGTCCTGCAGGTTCTCACGGCTGCTCGTAGCACGCACCCCTGCCCAGGTCTCATATCCCCGACGCAACGCCTCTTTTACCAGAAAGCCCCCGATAAATCCGCTTGCCCCTGTAATCAGTATCTTCATATCTTAGTCTTTATTCTTCATATAATAGGTATAATAATACCATAACAGCCCAATCCAGTTAAGTACAACAATGATCAGTATCCATACGATTTTCTGCCCCCTGGAGATAAACGGATTCTGCATGACAGCCTTACAGCCAAACAGGATAACGGCAATGCCTACGATAAATCCGATTTCCGGTAATGAGATTAAACAAAGTGTGTGTGACATGGGAATAGAATATTAATGTTCGTGTGTTTTCAATACGCGATGCGGCAAATTTCCGTGGCCGACCAGCTCGATCGGGCAGGCATATTTCTCACCGAGCCATTCCTCGGATACATCCGCACCGGGATGATAGTGCAATGTCTCGTTCACGCAAGCGATATTCTTGACCATTGCCAGCACCGTTCCGATATCATGGGATACCAGGATGATTGCACTCTCTTTATTGATCTCCTCCAGTAACTGATAAAAACGAGATTCAAAGCGTTTATCGACATACGAATTCGGTTCGTCCAGAATCAGGAGCTGCGGACGGGAAACGATAGAGCGTCCCAATAAAACACGCTGTAACTGTCCTCCCGACAACTCACCGATCGAACGGGTGTACAAATCTTCCAGTCCCATCTGCCGGATCACCTCCTCGATACGTTTCTTCTGAGCATCCGTATAGGAACGGAAACGGGGCTTTTCCGCAGCCAGACCCGAAGCGATCACCTCCCAGACAGAGATCGGGAATTTACGGTCTATATTATTCAGCTGCGGCAAATAACCGATCCGTAAAGAAGACACCTCCGCCCCATCCCGAAAAAAGCGGATAGCACCGGATACTGGCTGCAGCAATCCGAGGATCACCTTCAGTAAAGTCGTCTTACCTCCTCCGTTAGGGCCTATTATTCCCAGGAAATCATCTTTCCATACGGTCAGGGAAACATCTTTCAGAACAACCTTATTCCCATAGGCGGCTGTTATATGATCTATTTCAATGAGTTTGTCCATCTGCCAACGCTTTTGCTATATGAATCATTTCTTTAGACCAGTCATAAGCCAACGGATTGATCACTGTTAGTTTACAACCGGTTTCCCTGGCGATCAGTTCGGCATTCTTCTGGTCGAACTCCTGCTGGATAAATACGACACGGGCGTTATTGGCACGAGCCGTTTCCACCAGCTGCTTCAACTGGGCTGGTGAGGGTTCCTTGCCGTCCATCTCGATACAAAGCTGCGTGAGATTGAACTCATTGGCAAAATAGGTCAGTGCCGGATGATAAATAATAAATGTCCGGTCGGTCAACGGATCGAGCAATTTTTTGATCTCCGCATCCGTTTTATCTATCTCGTCCGACAGTTTATTATAATTCTGCCAGAAATAATCCGTATTATCCGGATCCAGTGCGATAAAAGCGTTCAATGTATTCCAGGCAATCGCTTTAGCTCCAGCAATGGAACTCCAGATATGCGGGTCTACCCCACCGTGATGATGGTGGTGGTGTGTTCCCTCTCCGGCATGGGCATCATGATCGTGTGCATCATGTCCATGGTCATGTTCTTCTGCAGTCTCTTTCAACAGATTAAATCCTTCCGAAGTATCGAAGAACGTCAATTTCGGATTATTCTCACGTATCTTATCCATCCACGCCAGTTCGAAGCCGATATGCCCGATTTGCAGGTAAGCGACACTTCTGCCGACCTGTATCATCTGTTGGGGAGTAGGGTCGTACGTCTCAGGACTTTGTCCGGCCGGAACCACACAATTGATCTTAAATTTATCTCCCGCTATCTGCTCTGCAAAATAACGTTGGGGTTCGATCGTAACAGTTACGATCTTCTCATCCGTCTGTTTGGTCACACAGGCCGTCAACAAAAGGATCGAGAGGATAGTGATCAGTATACTCGTTTGTTTCATCTTTTATTTCTATCAGAATTCGTACAAAGGTAGTAATTTTTTGGTACTCTTCCACATTTCAAAGTAAAGGCGACACCCATAATTGACTTTGACAATTTGACCTGACAAATCGTTTTTTGCTACCCTTTTAATACGTTAAAAAATATTAGTCGCCATACTAATTTCATTTAGCCGCTATATTAATCCCATTTACATGGGATAGTAATATCATTTTGTCAATCACTAAAATCCGATATTCACCGTATCTTTTGTAGAAAGCCCCACTCCAATATGGAAAAATTCCCCACTCGGCAAAATCATATCATTTTATCGGACTGCCCGGCTGAAATATAAATCGTCTGTTTACAACCATTTAGCATAAAAGATAGTTCATTCTGCATTTTTGGCACGGATATTGGGCAATAGGAGCAAAAGGCAAATTAAGGTATTAGTTTTAGTTTTTTAAGTAAAAAGAAAAAGTATGAAAAAGATTGTTTTAATGGCAGTGATTGCCATGTGCGCCGCTTTTACGTCACAGATCCAGGCACAAAACACACCGGGTAATGACAAAACAAAAGTTGAAAAGCAAGATAAGTTCTACGAGATAGACATTACAGCCATTCCCCAAATTCTGCAGGAAGGAGTGAATAATGCTTATCAGGATTGCCGGATCAAATCGGTTTACGTATCCAATAACAGCACGTATGTAAAATATAAAGTAGTACTGGAAACACGTGAAGGCAAAGAAAAGAAAGTTTATTTCGATGATAAAGGTGTAGTGGTCAAAGAACACAGTTACTTCAAAGACTAATTGATTTTCAAAATAAGTCCGATCTCATTCATCCTGTTTTTATAGGCATCAGAGGTGTAGGATTTTATTTATTTGAAAAAATATTCCATTCTTCGTTAGGGTAAACCGGAAGTGATGTGTTATTATAACGAAAGGGCCCGAACGGGAACCTAAATCAATACGAAAGAATGGAAAAAGAATTACTACATAAATATTTCAGAGGCGACACTTCCCCACAGGAAGAAAAACAGGTTATGGATTGGGCGGAGGCTTCGGCCGGTAATTACCGGCAATATCTGGAAGAGCGCAAAATCTGGAACGCACTCTTAATTCACTATACAACATCTGCTGAGAAGGCTTCAACCTTCTCAGCTCAGAATAAATCATTTATTCTTTGGAAAATAGGTAGTATTGCTGCCTCCATAGCTTTACTGATATCCCTATCCTGGATTATTTTCACCGCCAACAAAGAAGAACCGCAAAGCCTGCAGGCTGTCATGGTTCCGGCCGGGCAACGAGTACAACTCGTCCTGGGAGACGGTACAAAAGTGTGGCTGAACTCTAAATCGACCTTCACTTACCCTACCTCTTTCGGAAAAAACATACGAGAAGTAGAATTGGACGGAGAAGGTTATTTCGAAGTTACGAAAAACGAAAAAGCTCCTTTTATTGTCAAAACCAGAAAATACGACATCAAAGTATTGGGTACGACATTCAACGTATCTGCTTATCAAAACAAATTAAGTGCATTTGAAACCTCCCTGCTGGAAGGAGCGATCGATGTATCCACCGGTGACCAGACTGAATGGATATCGCTCACGCCGAACGAAAAGGTGACAGAAATAGATGGTATCCTACAAAAAGACACAATTAATAATCCGGAACATTTACGTTGGCGGGAAGGACTGATCTGCCTGGATGACGAACCTTTTGAGAACCTGATGAGAAAGTTCGCCGTGTATTATGGCATAGACATTGTTATTAACAACCCGAATGTATTGAAATACAAATGCACCGGAAAGTTCAGGCAAACCGACGGCATTGAATACGCCTTGAGAGTTCTTCAAAAAGACGTAAAATTCAAATATCTCAGAAACGACGAATTAAATTCAATTACAATTATATAATTCATTCACCTTCTAATCTACATCTTATGAACAGAGACCCATAATCAAAAAAGAAAGCCGGAAAATGTCCCCACATCTTCCGGCCGGAGCTAACAAGAGACGACTTTTTAATTATCTCATTATTAACATTTAAATCCACACAAAGTTATGATAAATTTTCTTTGTCAAACCTTTTTTGTGCCTAAAAAGCGCAAATCAAACCATTTGGGACGGATTATGAAATTATCAACATTCCTTCTGTTAACTTGCACATTCACTTCCATTGCGGGAAATGTAAGTTCTCAGAACGCCAAAGTTACTCTGAACGAGAATAACGTGGCAGTCAGCAAAATCTTAAATACAATCGAGTCGCAAACCGATTACTTGTTCATTTACAACAAGAATAATGTAAATGTGAACCGTGTGACTTCCGTGAAAGCAAAAGACAAAACTGTGGACAAAGTGTTGTCCGATCTTTTCAACGGGACGAATATAACCTATGAAATGGAAGGCAAACACATTGTGCTCTCCATGAAAAATAACATTCCTGGGAAAAGCATCAGTTCTCAATCCCAGCAGGACGGGAAAACGATCACCGGTATTATCAAAGATAAAAGCGGACTGGAAGTGATCGGTGCCAACATCGTCGAAAAAGGGACCACGAACGGTACCATTACAGACATAGACGGTAAATTCTCCCTGACCGTACAACCCGGAGCAACGTTGCTAGTTTCTTATATCGGTTATAACACCAAAGAGGTAAAGGTTGGCAACGAATCTACCCTCAACATCCTGCTGGAAGAAGACAGCCAGGCACTCGACGAAGTGGTAGTGGTTGGTTACGGTGCCCAGAAAAAGGTAAACCTGACCGGTGCGATCACAACCGTTAAAATGGAAGATGTCGTAGGTAACCGCCCGGTCGGTAATACGGCACAGGCTTTGGAAGGAGCGATCCCCGGTCTGCAGGTCAGCCGCAACAATGGTAAACCGGGTACAACCATCAATATGAACGTTCGTGGTGCAACCAGTATCAATGACGATACGAATGGTGCCCCGCTGGTATTGGTCGACAACGTACCGATGGATATCGATTTGCTGGACCCGAATGATATTGAAAGCGTTACGACATTGAAAGATGCCGCCGCTTCAGCGATCTACGGTGCCCGTGCTGCTTTCGGTGTAATCCTGATCACAACAAAACAAGGAAAAAAAGATACACCGATGCGTGTAAGCTATAACAATAACTTCTCTTTCTCCACTCCGGCTGCCCTGCCGAATAAGGTCGACCCTTATACAACGGTTCAAACGTATGCCAATATGGGTCTGAAACGTTATTATGGCGGACAGGATACGGAACAATGGCTAGGATACCTGGACGAATATCGCAACGGACAACACAAGGATGGTTATGTATGGTCGGACGGTGTACGTTACAACCTGGCTCCGACCGATGTGATCGATGATATGATGGATAACTTCGGTTTCCAGCAACAGCATAATGTTTCCGTAACAGGCGGTAGCAGCAAAGCGACTTACCGCGTATCTTTCGGTATGATGGACGAAGACGGTATCCTGGTGACTGACAAGGACTCTTACAAACGTTATAATGCATCTGCATTCGTTAGTATGGATGCCAACAAATGGCTGACTTTACAAGCTGACTTCCGTTATACGGATTCAAAAACATCGACGGCACAATCCGGAACCTCCGAACATGGGGAAAATGCGGTTTGGTCATTTGCCAGCAGTATGCCGAGTATGTGCCCGCTGGGTTATGACTATGCCACCGAAGATGATAACGAATTACTGCCTTACGGTACGCCGTCCAACCTGTTGCGACTGGCTTCACCTAAAATCAACCGGGCAAACAACACCCGTATCCTGGGCCGTGTCATGATCAAACCGTTTACAGGTCTGGACATCATCGGAGAATACAGCTTCAACCGTAACTGGGGTTCGGAAAAACAGTTCAATGAAATTTATAAATATATTGCACCCGTAACAGGAGAAAAGAAAGATACTTATACGAACTCAAAGTATCAGATGAAACAGTTCTTTGAAACGACGAATGCAATCAACATTTTTGCGACCTATTCCAAAGATATCGACGATCATTCTTTCTCTGTCATGGGTGGTTATAATCAGGAAAACTGGTATTACGAATCACTGAAAGCAACCCGTGAAGACCCTATCAACCAGGGGTTGCCATCTATCTCACAATCTACCGGAACGATCACTTCCGAAGACTCATTCAAAGAATATGCTCTTAGAAGTTTGTTCTATCGTCTGACTTATTCTTACAAAGGTAAATATCTGGTAGAAGCCAACGGACGTTATGACGGCTCGTCGCGTTTCCCGAAAAACGACCGCTTCGGTTTCTTCCCTTCTTTCTCTGCCGGATGGCGTATTTCGGAAGAATCATTTATGGAAGATACAAAAGACTGGATGAACAACCTGAAAGTGAGAGCTTCCTGGGGTAGTATCGGTAACCAGAATGTGGATTATTATGCTTATCTGCCGACGATCGATGCGAAAAACGACTATAACTGGATTCTGCCGGGTACAGATAAATATGTAACTACATTAGGTGTTCCGGGACTGGTAAGTTCATCATTTACCTGGGAAACAGTCAATACTTTGGACATTGGTGTCGACCTGAACCTGTTCAACCGTCTCGGCATTGTTTTCGACTGGTACCAACGCGATACGAAGGATATGCTTACAGCAGCCAAACCGTTACCGGCCGTACTGGGTGCAACAGCACCGAAAGTGAATGCGGCTGATATGCGCAGCAAAGGTTGGGAATTGGCTATTACATGGAGCGACAAGATCGGTAAGGATATCCGTTACAATATCGGCCTGAACCTGTATGACTCTCGTTCAAGAATCACTAAATACAGTAATGACGATAACTTGTTGACTTATACAGATGCTTCAGATAACAATATCGAAAAAATGTATTATCGCGAAGGTATGGAATTTGGTGAAATCTGGGGTTATACAACAGATCGCTTCTACACGGAAAACGACTTCGTTGATGGAAAGCTGAAAGATGATATTCCTGTATTCCTGGGTCAAAACAGAGATAACGTAAAGCCCGGAGATATCTTATACAAAGACTTCGACGGCGATGGAAAGATCAGTAACGGAGACAACTCGGAAAACAACCCGGGCGACCTGCGCAAAATCGGGAACAGCACTCCACGCTTCCAGTATGGTATCAATGCCGGTATCTCTTATAAAGATTTCGACCTGTCTTTATTCTTCACTGGTGTCGGCAAACGCGATTTATGGATCAGTGATCTATGGGCTCCTAACGGACAGTTCGTTTCCTCCGTATTCGACTACCAGACCGATTACTGGCAGGAAGACAACCAGAATGCTTACTATCCGAGAGTATACGGAGAAGGCGGTAACAACAGTTACAACAACAAACGCCAGACCAAATACCTGAAAGACGGTTCGTATGTACGCTTAAAGAACCTGACTGTCGGTTATAATTTACCGGCCGATCTGTGCAACAAACTGTACATTCAGAAACTGAGAGTATTCTTCAGTGGTGAAAACCTTTTCACATGGCATCATCTGCCGGAAGGTTATTATCCTGACTCATACAGCATGGCACCGGGTAGCAACAAGGTGAACGCTAATATCGAAGGCGACTCGAAAGCTGCAGGATGGTCATATCCGTTGATGAGACAATTTTCTTTTGGTATTAATGTAACATTCTAAAGTAAAGGAGATTCACTATATATGAAAAAGTTATTAATAAGTTTCCTGGCAATAGGTACCACCCTGTTTCAGTCATGTCTGAACAACGACTACCTGGAAAGACTTCCGCTCGATAAGCAGACAGAAGAGACCGTATTTGTGAGTTATGACAATTTTAAAACATACTCCTGGAAATTCTATACCTATCTGACAGCTTATGCCGGACCGACAGCGATCAAAGGAGGACCTAACGAAAAATATATTTTTGATAGTTATTCCGATAATGGTTTTTACGGGAATCCGGGCAGTGAAAATCCCTGGACATGGCCTGAAAAAACAACCGTTCCCAGTACGGCCGACGAATGGAGTAAACCGTACGAACGTATCCGTGCCATCAATATCATGCTGGACAACCTGGACAATTCACAAATGACAGAATCGGAAAAAGCGCATTGGCGCAGTCTCGGGTATTTCTTTAAAGCGAATGAATATTACCGTTTGATCGCTCATTATGGAAGTGCTATCTGGGTAGAAAATGCCTTGAAAGATACCGATACGGAAATTTTGTATGCCAAAAGAACTCCTCGTACGGAACTGGCAGCCAAAGTACTGGAAATGCTGGAATATGCCAAAGAGAACATTAATCCGGACGGTGACGGAGAAAATACGATCAACCGTGATGTTGTCTGTGCACTGATCTCCCGTTACGGACTGTTTGAAGGAACCTGGCAGAAATATCACAGCATCTCTGATGGTCTGAAATATCTCCAAGCAAGTTTCGATGCTTCAAAGGAACTGATTAACGCGCATCCTACTGTACACAATCATTACGATGAACTGTTCAACTCCGAAGAATTACAAGGCACGACAGGGATCTTGCTTTACAAAAACTTCCTGTCTGACGGAAAAGGCCACAATATGACCCGTTACGTAAGAACATCTTCCCATTATTCGGAGATCAGCTCGGATGGTATCGCAGCTTATCTTTGCCAGGACGGCAAACCGATCTATACCAGCGACCTGTTCGAAGGAAATAAAGAAACGGGAGACGCCGATGTATATACCGAATTCAGAAACAGGGACTACCGGTTATATTATAATGTATGTCCGCCTTACAAGGTGAACAGCCCGTCAGCAACCAATATGGATATGTCGAAAGTCACTTTCACGGACGATCCGAGAGATAAAGAATATATCGACCTGATGGCTCAGATCTCGAATACAGCCGGTTCGACAAAGACACTTCCTGCTTTACAATGGGCCGGACAGATATTACGTGAGGTTCCTCATTTCCGCGAAAACTCATATAATATGGGACAAGGTTTTATGACCTCTTACGGCGGTTACTATGTATGGAAATATTATAACACGGTTACTCCGGTCAACTCGGCAGGTAGCGTAAACTCCACCGACTTTCCGCTGTTCCGTATGGGTGAAGTGATGGTAAATCACGCAGAAGCAGCCTGGGAACTGGGACAGTTCAATCAGAGCGTTGCCGATGCTACGATCAATGTATTACGCAAACGAGCACATGTCGCAGATATGAAAGTCAGCGAAATCAATGCTTCATTCGACCCGAAAAGAGACCAGAGCGTCGATCCGGTTTTATGGGAAATCCGCCGTGAACGCCGTGTGGAACTGATGTTCGAAGGATACCGTTTCGATGACCTGCGCCGCTGGAAAAAGGCTGAATACATGAATACACAACAATTCGGTGTTTACCTGAAAAAATCAGACCTGGAAGACACACGCCATATGGGTGATAAGGCCAATCCGTCCAACTTCAAACTGAAACTGGACCGCAACGGTGATGAAGGACGCATCGTATTCTTCAGTAAACCGGTCGGATGGGTAGACCGTCATTACCTGTTCCCGTTGCCTAGCAACGAACTGCTGCTGAATCAGAATCTGGATCAGAACGAAGGTTATCCACGTTCCAATGCTGAATAAATAGTTTAAATTCCATGAAAAGAAATATTTCACTTTACAGTCTCTGCCTGCTCACTGCAGGCAGCAGTACTGTCTCCCTGGTAGCTAAGGAGAAAACAAATGTCGTTTTTATCCTCGCAGACGATCTTGGCTACGGTGACCTGAGTTGTTACGGACAGGAAAAATTCCAGACCCCTAATATAGATGAACTGGCACAACGGGGTATGCGTTTTACCCAGTGCTATTCGGGGACGACGGTCAGTGCCCCCTCCCGTTGCAGCCTGGTGACCGGCAGACATACCGGAAATGCCTGCATACGTGGTAACTCAAGCGTGAATCCGGATTATGAAGTAGCCCTGCCCACCGGCATAAATACGATCTTCAAGATATTCAAAGAAGCGGGATACAAAACCGGAGCATTCGGCAAATGGGGTTTGGGAGAAGTCGGCAGTACCGGCGATCCGAACAAGCAGTTCGTAGATACTTTCTTCGGATATAACAGCCAGCTTCTGGCGCACAATTATTATCCCGACCACATGTGGGACAACGACAAGCGAGTCGACTATCCGGAAAATGCCAACGGAGCCTACGGCACTTATTCACAGGATGAGATCCATAAACATGCCCTAAAATTCATCGACGACAATAAAGAAGAACCATTCTTCCTGTTCATTCCCTATGTATTGCCTCATGCCGAATTGTTGGTGCCGGAAGACAGTATCATTCAAAAGTTCAGGGGAATGTATCCGGAACAACCTCACCACGGAACAGACTCCGGTCCTATGTTCCGCAAAGGAGGATATTGTTCACAGGTCTATCCGCATGCGACATTTGCGGCTATGGTGTATCGTTATGATGTATATGTCGGACAGATTGTCGCCAAACTGAAAGAAGAAGGACTCTATGATAACACCCTGATCATTTTTACCAGCGATAACGGTCCGCACCGCGAAGGAGGAGCCGATCCCGAATTCTTTAACAGCAACGGGATCTACCGGGGTATCAAAAGAGACTTGTATGAAGGGGGAATTCGTGTCCCGATGATCGCAGCATGGCCCGGACAGATCGAAGAGGGAACCATCTCTCATCATCCTTGTGCCTTTTGGGATATGATGCCGACTTTCGCCGAAGTCATCAACACTAAAAAAGTACCTGAGTGTGATGGTATCAGTATCCTTCCAACATTAAAAGGAGAAAAAAATCAGAAACAACATGATTATTTCTACTTTGAATTCCATGAGATGAACGGTCGACAGGCTATTATCAAAGGAAACTGGAAACTGATCTTACTGAATATCCAGAAAGAACCGAAATACGAATTGTACAACATTGCTGCCGATCCGTCCGAAGTACATAACATGATCGACCGTAATCCCGAAAAGTTTGCCGAACTGAAAACATTAATGGAACAGGTCCATACCAAAGATGCAAACTGGCCTTTATTATCTACTGAATTTTAAACGATAGCTAATTTTAATGAATATAAAAGCGGTTGCCCGAAGATATCTTTTCCGATACTTTCGAGCAGCCGCTTTCTTTGAAAACAATCGAATAATTATATTCTATCCACAAAAATATCATACATTTGCAGACGGGATACGAGGAGATTTCTTAAATTTATCCACATAGTTTTAAACAATTCAAATACTCATTAATGGAAAATCAGTCTGATGAAATACTATGGTCACTTTATCTGAAAGGGGACAAAGAAGCCCTTGAACAGATATACAGACGATACTATCCATTACTTTTGAATTACGGATGCAGACTCTCTTCCAATCAGGATATGGTACAGGATTGTATTCAGAATTTATTTATAAAACTGATGTCTAAATCACGTAACTTATCGGATACCCCATCTGTAAAAGGTTATCTGCTTAAAGCCTTCCGCAATAATTTGCTTGACAGTCTTGAAAAAGAAGAGAAGCACAATGATTTCATCTTTATCGACGAAATACCGGAAGTAGACCACGCTACGACCGAAGAAGAAACGGCCCTCAAAGAAGATATAAGTAATCTGTCGTCGGCCTATCAGGAACTTTCTGCCAAGCAAAAAGAAATATTATATCTTTTTTATATCAAAGGCATATCTCACAAAGAGATCGCCGACATATTGAATATCAACTATCAATCAAGCAAAAACAGACTTTCTCAGTCACTCGTACAATTACGTAAAATATTTTTCCTGAATAAAAAATGACTTTTTTCGGTTTCTTACAAGTACCTTTTCTCAATTTCACCGTACTTATAATAGAGAGACAATGAAAAAAGCATGAATAAAACAGAAAACAACATACGAAAAACTTCTTTCAAAAAGGCCGGACAGGCATTGATCGATAATATACAGGAGGCCGAAAAGGTCGACCCGCAAATAATTGAACAATCTCTGGAAGATCTAAAAAACAGATATCAGAGACGACACAAACAGAGAAGACTATGGCTTTATGCGGCTTCCGCTGCCGCTTCGGTATTGATAATAACCTTATCAATCAACTTTCTATATTCTCCTAACTCCTACGACTGGGACATATTAGCAACCTCCTTACTAAACGATAGCATACCTCACCAAGAGAAGGAGATCACCTTGATCACCCAAAACGACCGGATGAAACTTTCCAATGAAGCCTCTTTGGAATACAAAAAAAATGGGACACTACAGGTAAACAAAGAAAATGTTACTAAAGAAAGTTCCGTCCACAGCAAAGAAAAACTCAACCACATTATTGTCCCGAAAGGGAAAAGGGCTACTATAACCTTTTCAGACGGAACATCTATGTATATCAACTCCGGAAGTCATGTTATTTATCCTTCCGACTTTGAAAAAGACAAAAGGGAAATTCTTGTAGAAGGAGAAGTCTACCTGGAAGTAGCCAAGGACCCCAAACGTCCATTCTTCGTTAAGACAAAGGATTTCGATGTAAAAGTATTGGGCACAACGTTTAACGTATCCGCCTACAAAGACGATGCCATAGCTTCCGTTGTATTGGTAGAAGGTAAAGTGGAAGTGGATAACAACAATCACAAAACCACCATCAGACCGAATGAAAAAATCGCTATTACCCAAGGAGAATCAACAGTCAGTACCGTAGATGTAAATGAATATATTTCATGGAAAGATTATATCATGCTGTTTGCTGAGCATCGTGTCGGAGATGTATTTACACGTTTATCACGTTATTATGGTGTTCAAATTGAATACGAACCATCGATAGCTTCATATCTGGTTTCAGGAAAACTGGATTTAAAAAATGGTATAAACAACTCTCTGGATATTCTTACAGAGTTACTGGATATTAAATATGAGACCACCCCGGATGGAAATATCCGGATCTTTCAATAAATGTTTAACCTTAAAAAATATTTGCTTATGAAATAAACACACGAAATGAAAAAGGGAATTCCACCTCTCCCCCTTACCTTAAGAGAGAATGTATTATGATACAAAAAAAGCCAGACAATACTGTCATATTGCCTGGCTCAGGATAGTATTAATCTAGTTCGTTACTAAAAAATACGTACAAATGTATGAAAAAACAAAAGAGTATCAAATCTAAAAGATTTAATTATCTAAAAAGTATTTGTTTAAGTAGCTGTTTATTATGTTTTGCAGGAGAAGCAGCTGCCAATTTCACAGAAAATTATTCAACACAAGTTTACTTCACTGTAAAAATGAATAACAAAACGGTACGGGATGTATTTTCCCATATCGAAAAAAACAGCGAATTCATTTTTATCTATCAGGGTACTAAAATCGACCTGGACAGAAAAGTATCCATAAATCTCAGTGACCAACCGGTTCAAGCAATCCTTCATGAAGTTTTTGCAGGAACAAATGAGACCTATTCCATAAAAGGCCGACAGATCATTGTCAAAAAAACACCGACAAAAGAAAACACCGAGGTGTTAAATTCCGATCAACAGAAAAAAACAGTGACAGGTTTATTAACCGACGCTGACGGGAATCCGGTTATCGGAGCAACGGTCACTATCAAAGGTACCACCCATGGTGTAACAACTGATATAGATGGTAAATATATACTCAATAACGTCAACGAAGGTGACGTTATTGAGTTCCGATATATCGGATTTAACACGGAAGAAAAAACCTATAAAGGCGAAGCATCCATCAACATCCGCATGATGGAAGCTACCGTAGGCCTGGAGGATGTTGTTGTTATCGGTTACGGTCAACAGAAAAAAGAAAGCGTTGTTTCTTCATTAAACACGATCGGACCGGCTGAGTTAAATGTAAAACAACGAAACTTGCGTAATACGTTGGCCGGACAAATAGCCGGTGTCATTGCCGTACAACGCAGTGGTGAACCAGGTAACGATGCAGCCGCATTCTATATTCGCGGACAAAGTTCATATGCCGGCGGTACATCCGCATTGGTATTAGTAGACGGTGTTCCCAGAAGTATGGACGATATCGACGTAGACGAAATCGAAAGTTTCACCGTTTTAAAAGATGCTGCAGCAACTGCCGTTTATGGTGCAGAAGGAGCTAATGGGGTTGTATTGATTACTTCCAAACGAGGTAAAGCACAGAAAACATCTGTCAACTTCAGTGCACAATACAGTATTGTCACTCCGACACGCATGCCTGAAACATTAAATTCTTATGACTACCTGTCATTATATAATGAAGCATTGTGGAATGACCAGGGTAATCCGAACAAAGAATATTTCAATCCCCAATATTCCGACGAAACACTTGAAAAATACAGAACCGGGATAGACCGGGATCTATATCCTTCTGTAAACTGGTATGATTTACTACAGAATCACACACAAAGCCAGAGATATACGGTAAACTTCAGAGGTGGTTCCGAGAAAGTACGTTTTTTTGCTTCAGGAGCTTACTATTCAGAAGACGGTATCTTCGATTCTACTCCCAAAGAGGATTACAATGCCAATATCGGATTGCAACGTTTCAACCTGCGTTCCAACGTGGATATGGACCTGACAAAAACAACTCAACTATCCATCGACATGAGCGGCCAGTATTTGAAGAAAAATCAACCGGGATATACCTCAGATGAAATCTTCAATTATATCAGCCACTTCCCTGTACATGTTATTCCGATGTACTATTCCGACGGTACAGCCTCGGATCATGGTGCTCCCGGCTGGGGGGTTGAATATCAGCCATACAACATGTTAAACAATAGCGGATACAACAAAACATGGAGTGCTTTCTTACAAACCAAAGTGACGTTGAAGCAAGACCTAAAATTCATCACAGAAGGATTATCAGTAAAGGGGTCTGTCAGCTTTGATGCCGACTTCTATTCAACCATGAAGAGATCGAAAACTCCGCAAACCTTTTATGCGTTAGGTAGAAATGAAGACGGAAGCCTCGATAAAAAGACGATCAAAGAAAGTTCTGCTTTAGGTAACCCCGCCATATCCGGTCGTGATGGTACGAAAAAGATCTACCTGGAAGCCTCATTGGATTATCAACGTTCCTTCAATAAAGTACACGATGTAACCGGTATGGTATTGTACATGCAAAAAGAGACGCAATATCAGAATAAAGATGGTTTACAACTCTTACCGTATCGCAAGCAAAGTGTGGTTGCCCGTGCGACTTATGGATACGATGACCGGTATATGCTGGAAGCCAGTATGGGTATGACCGGTAGTGAAAACTTTGCGCAAGGCCATAGATGGGGAATTTTCCCTGCCGTAGGTGCAGCTTGGTTTGTCAGCCATGAAAAGTTCATGAGAGGAGTGGAAGATTATATCAGTAAACTGAAATTAAGAGTTTCTTACGGTATAACCGGAAATGATAATATTGGTGAAAACACACGTTTCCCATACAGAGAAAATATTAATACAGGTCTCGATAGTTACAGTTTCGGACTAACACCGGGTGCCAATGGCGGTAAAGGAAACTCTCCGGGCAGTGGGATTGCAGAAGGTAGTTTCGCCATGCCCAACCTGTCATGGGAAATTGAAAAGAAACTGAATACTGGTATCGACCTGGGATTATTCAGAGGACGTGTCGATTTAAGTGCCGATTATTTCTATAACCGTCGTAGCGATATCTTATTGCAAAGAGAAACCGTTTCAAACGTTTCCGGTCTCCGGGTAAAGCCATACCAGAATTTCGGTATTGTTAGAAATCAGGGAGTCGATGCCAATCTTATAGTGAAACAGAAAGTAGGAAATGTAGATCTCTCTGCACGAGGTAACTTGACTTATGCAAAAAACAAGATCCTTGAACGAGACGAAATCCCTCAGAAATACGATTATCAGACATATACAGGAAACTCTATTGACAAGCCGTTGCTATATATAGCGGAAGGACTTTATACTCCGGATGATTTCAATATTACAACAAACGAATACGGCGGCCAGACTTATAAATTGAAAGACGGCCTACCCACCCCCGCAGCAAATGTTGCCCCTGGTGATATCAAATACAAAGATTTGAATAATGACGGTGTCATTGACTCTTATGACCGTACTTATGATCATAAATATTATCAAGCGACACCGGAAATCGTCTATGGATTCGGAGTAAATGCAGAATGGAAAGGATTCTTCGTTGGCGTCTTCTTCCAGGGGACAGCACATACATCCGCCAATATGTTAGCAAACAATTATGCCCTGCTTCCATTCACACAAGGGGTTGATAATGGGTCGGGCCGGACAGAAATTTCAGACCGCTGGCTAGCAGAGAGTCCATACAATCAAGATGTCTTTTTTCCACGTTTGCATACCAGCAACTTCAGTCATAACACACAAGCAAGTACCTGGTGGCATCGTAATGCTGGATTTCTCCGACTGAAGAACATCGAGATAGGTTATCAATTCAATGATAAAATACTCAAGCAACTCCGTATGAAAAATTTGAGAGTTTATTTGCAAGGGAACAATGTGGCAGTTTGGGATAACATCAAATTCTGGGATCCTGAATTAGGCAGTGCGAATTCAGGTGCCAAATATCCTATATGCAGCACATATTCTCTTGGATTAGAAGTAACATTTTAAAAACAACAAATATGAAATTCTTAAATAAAATAACATCAATTGCTTCTGCATGCTTTCTAACTCTAGCCCTCACAGGATGTAGCGATTATCTGGATGTATCGGATGAAGTGGCAGAAAACCTTACATTAGATGAAGTTTTCGATAACCCCAACTACATGCGCCGTTGGCATGGTAATTTGTTCAACAGTATTTCTGAATATTCCAGTATCGGTAAGAATAAAGCCAATGGATTTTCCGGAGTGTGGGTATCCATGTGCGGAGAAACAACTCTTAGTGGTGTCGGTATGAGTGAAATGATATCCGGTTTCACTTCTGCCAATGCCCCATTCCAACAACGCTGGGCGAACCTGTATCAATATATTCGTGATGCTAATATTTTTCTGGAAAGAGTAAATCCTAAAGGTAACATTAACGACCAATATCAATTAACGGAGGCAGATGTTAAGAGAATGAAGGCTGAAGCAAAATACCTTATCGCTTACAGTTATTTCTCACTCTTCGAACTGTATGGTCCGGTTCCTATCCTGGATGAACTAGCCGATCCGGAAGATAAAGGCCTGGATTATGCCAGAGCATCCGTGGATGAAACCGTTGAATACATCGATAACTTATTAAAAGAAGTCATCGAATCCGGCGACCTGCCTGAATCAATTATCCAGAATCATTCAGCTACCGGAAACGACCGGTACAATCTGAATGAGATCGTCCGTCCGACAGTGACTGCTGCTAAAGCATTAAGAGCCAAGCTTTGGGTATATGCAGCTTCGCCTCTATTCAATGGTGGTTACAAAGAAACACTGGATGTTGCCAATACCGACGGTAAAAAAATATTTGCTTCTTACGATGCCAACAGATGGCTCACCGCTAAAAGCCGCCTGGAAGATCTATTGAATAATGCAGAACAAAACAAGCACACCTTGTTTACCGTATATAATACAGACGGAACCATTAATCCGGATGAATCGGTCTATCAATTATTCCAGAACTACAATGACGAAATATTGTGGGCTACCGGAGATAACCTTTGGAACGGTTCGACAATGGAACAGAACACCAACCCCAGAGACTGCTACACAGGTTGGGGATATCTTGGAGTTTCACAGAATTTAGTGGATGCCTTCTTCGTTAATGACGGATTAACAATCGACGATCCGGGTAGCATGTATAAAGAAGACGGTTTTACCGATGTCGTTAACCCATGTAACGAAAACAAGCGGGTAGATACAAATGTATTCAATATGTATGCCAACCGCGAACCTCGTTTCTATGCCGGCGTAGGGTATGAAGGTAAAAGCTGGCATATTCAACCGGTCGGAAGACCCGATTACACAATCGGATTTGCCAAAGGGGAAGGTTGCGACAACTCATCTGCCGATAACCCTCGTACCGGTTACCTGCCAACTAAATTCAAAAACCGCCAAATCCTGTTTACCGGAAACTATTTGAAGGCCTGGGCACGTCCTTCCATTCTATTCCGTTTGGCAGACTTTTATCTGTACTATGCAGAAGTTTGTAATGAAATAGACCCGAACGATCCCAATATCATCAAATACCTGGATATGGTAAGACAACGTGCCGGTATTCCCGGATATAAAGAACTGGCCGCTTCCGGTAAAAAGAATATTATCGGCAATCAGGAACTGCAACGAAAAATGATTCAACGCGAACGTACTGTTGAATTGTTTATGGAAGGACAACACTACTTCGACATCCGGCGCTGGATGATTTGCGGAGAAGGTGAAGAGGCAGATCAAAGCGTTCTCCACTCAATGAATATGAACGGATACAAAGACCAACCGATCGGAGCCAACAATTCTTTCTTTACCCGCATCGTTCTTGAAAACCGTGCCTGGAGACGTGCCATGTACCTTTATCCGATACCACAGGATGAAATACAAAAAAGCCGGCTTCTGGTACAGAACCCTCTTTGGTAACAACTAATTAATTATAAAACAGATAAGCCTTATACTAGATAGTTTAGTATAGGGCTTATTCTCTCTTAAATCATATATCATGAAACAAAAAAGATACTTTATTCTTATTCTATCAGGGTTATTCTTTTGCTTTGCTAGTTGCATACACGGAAATAACCCGGATAAAGGCAACGGAAAAGCAAAGACAATCACCTTCCGCGGCATCTATGCCGACGACCCTGCCGGACAGGAAGGTCTATACAATCCGGAAAGAGGCTTCCGATTGGAAATAGCAGTCGACATTGCCAGCGGGAAAGATGTCTGGAACCCTAAACAATTCCCCGACATAACCAGCCATTTAGAATCAGAGTCCGCTATCTATGCATCAGACAGTGTCAGCCTGGTTCAAAGTTATTTTTATCTCACCGGATTCGTAGGAAAAGACTTATCGGAAGATGCTTTTACCACAATGGATACCTATTTCAACAAACTAAGAGAATTAGGTAAAAAAGCGGTATTGCGATTTGCTTATGAAACCGCCTTTATGGGAAGAGCGGGAAGCGGCCCTACCCTGGAGGATGTGCTCCGCCATATGGAACAACTGAAACCGTTCCTTGCACAAAACACAGATGTCATTCAAGTTGTGCAAGCCGGATTCATCGGTGCATGGGGCGAATGGCACAGTTCATACCACGGACTGGAAAGCACAAACGACAGTAAGCGTACTATCCTGGAAAAGATAGTCTGGATGACTCCGGAAAACAGAATGGTGCAAGTAAGAGTCCCGGAATATAAAAACCTGATAAACAAAGAAAGTAAATCATATAACAGAGTATCTTTCCATGATGATTTCATCATTATAAAACCTCATAAATGGGACGGAAACATGCATGAAGGAACTCCTTATTTCAACCAAATCGTTGAAGAAAGTCCTTATTTAGCCGTAGACGGAGAACTTCCCTGGGGTACCTGGAGCATGAATGAAGATCCCGACAATCCGGAAGCCGGATGGATTATCGACGGCATAGCGACAGCCAGACAGCTTTTCCTTCAGCATTATACTTCGCTCAGTGCCATTCATAATTACAAGGAAAAAGGGACCAAAGATAAATATTCAATGATGTATTGGAAAGAAACTCCTGTGGAAGAAACATTCTTGTCTGAAAACCATATGCCCGTTTCCGACCATTACTTTAGAAATCAGGATGGAAGTCCGGCTACACGAAACGTATTCGATTATATCCGGGATCATCTGGGTTACCGGCTGGAATTACAACAACTCAAAATAAGCGGAACCCTGGCAGCCGGAAAAGAAATCTCGCTGGATCTTTCGCTGATTAACAGAGGTTTTTCTACCTTATTCAATGAGCATCCCGTTTATTTTGTTCTGGTCGATGAGCAGGACCGGGTTACAGAGTTCCTGACCGAGACGAACGTCAACAGCTTTCAACCATACCAACCCACAGATCCGGAGTGTAAACCTTTGCTTCATACCATCAAAGGACAATTTACTATTCCGGAAAATCTGAAAACGGGCAAATATAGAGTAGGCCTATGGATACCGGATGGTTCCGAACGTCTGAAATATAATAACCGGTATGCCATTCGTTGTGCCAACGGAGATACAGAATGGTGGAATTCATCCGACAAGAAATACGGAATCAACATCTTAACGACATTAAAGATAACACACCGCTGACCTGTTAGCCGGTCGGATTAATCCTTTATCTGACCGGCAACACATTTCTCATCACATCGGCAAAAATAGCCGCCATCTTTCGCTGAATGAACTTCTCTTTTCCCCGTTGCGGATGCCAGCCATATGTAACACCATCCGTTTCCTGGGTATCCTGAGCATAGATCAGACTAAACTGGCTACCGGTTACCGGATGGAGAACATTTTTAGAAAACCCGATATACTTATCAAATTCAATAAGCGGAAATCCCCATTTAGCGGCGAGTCGACGGATAGACGAGTTATACACAGTACGGGCATCGTGCCAATGAGTACAGAAAATAATATTTACAGGCTTACCGTATTTATTCCCGTAATATCTGGAATGCTCATTGAATTGCTGATTATAACAATCGGTCATATAACGTTTGATGACATAATCGTATGCCGCCGCATAATTGGAACGGTCGAAAGGAGTTGAATAATCAGTATATTTCTCTTTTAGCTGCGTCTCATCAAATACATCTTTATCATGCACATGCATAATGATAAATGCATCGACTTCATCCAGCTCCTCCAAAGAATAAAGAGTGCCATCTTCCATTTTATTGGCAGTATTCGCAATCGCTTCCGCACCTACCGCCCGGTTGACGGGTACGGCGTCCAAAGATTCACATCCCAATTCAAACCATCCATTCTCCGGGGAAGCAAAAGAAGCCCCGGTCAACAATAAGGTATATTTCGCAGAATGGACATTTTCCTGTCCGAATAAAGGTATTACACTCAACAGTACGACAAATATTAAAAACAGTTTTTTCATCATATCTATAGAATTTTTAGATTATCCCATTAGCAAAAATACATCATATTGATATAAAAACATCACGTATGTCCGCTTATTATTAACGAATCCAAGAAAATGTATTACATTTGCACGTTTTAATTTTTAATTCAATCGATATAGACCATGAAACTTGCTTCAATTCTTCATTGTTGCGTGCTTGCATTTTGTATTTGTTCATGCAACAAACAACCAGTTCAACAAACAAACGGAGATATACTTATTGCAGACTCCCTATTGAACAATATCCTTACGAAATACAACGTTGAAAAGTATGGATTACTTTCAGAGACTTATCCTGTCAATCCGGAAAACACCGTCACTTATCTTGCCGAAGGGACCGAACAGAAAAAGGGACAGGAAGTATCTTTCCTATGGCCTTATTCCGGTATGTTGTCCGGTTGTATCTCGCTGTATGAGGTCACCGGAAATGAGAAATACCTGAAAATACTGGAAGAACGCATCCTTCCCGGCCTTGAAAAATACTGGGACGACACACGCACCCCGTTCTGCTATCAAAGTTATCCGATGTTTAACGGTGAAAGCGACCGTTTTTACGATGATAACGACTGGCTTGCCATTGATTACTGCAACCTATATGCACTCACCCAAAACGAACGCTATCTGAAAAAAGCAGAAGAATTATATACTTACATTTTCAGCGGATGGGACGATGTGTTGGGCGGAGGTATCTATTGGTGCGAACAGAAAAAGACATCCAAAAATACCTGTTCAAATGCGCCCGCTACCGTTTTATGTATGAAACTATATAATTTGACAAAAGACCGGAAGTATCTGGAACAGGCTGTAGCAACCTACAACTGGACAAAGGCAAACCTCTGTGACCCGGCAGATCATGTCTATTGGGACAATATCGGACTCGATAAAACGATCGGCAAAGCCAAGTTCACATATAACAGCGGACAGATGATCCAGGCAGGCGTACTCCTTTACCAGGCAACTTCAGACGAAGCCTTCCTGAAGGATGCACAAAACACGGCAAAAGGAGCTTATAAACATTTTTTGCAGAAACGCACTGGTATTAATGGAAAAGATGCTTATTTTTATCCCTCAAATCCGTGGTTCAATGTCATTTTATTGCGCGGTCTTCTTGCTTTGGCTAAAGTGGATAACAAGTATGAATTTGTTAATACCATGGCGGATAACGCCCGTTATGCCTGGCAATATACACGGGATGAAAACGGATTCCTTGGGAACGACTGGGCTGGGATTGATAATAAAAAGTTCAAATGGCTGCTAGATAATGCCTGTATGATCGAACTTTTTGCAGAAACAGGTAACATTCAATAAATAAAATAATAAACCCATGACTACACGTAGAAACTTTCTAAAATCCGGAGGTTTGTCTTTGGCAGGTCTGTTGGTCGGGCAGAAATCATTTGCTCATTTAGCAGAATCGGCAACACCAGGCGCCCCTCTCGTATCTAACACATTACAGTACACTTGCCAGCGTCCGGCACCGGAAAAACGCCAGTTCACTTCCGCAGCAGTCGAAAAGGCAATCCAGGCGACAAAAGCCAAGCTGAAAGATCCGAAACTGGCATGGATGTTCGAGAATTGTTTTCCCAACACACTCGACACGACTTGTGAGCACAAAATGGTGAACGGTAAACCCGACACTTTCGTCCTTACCGGCGATATCCACGCGATGTGGTTGCGCGATTCATCCGCACAGGTTTTCCCGCATATCATTTTTGCAAACGAAGATCCGAAAGTAAAAACAATGTTGGCAGGTGTTATCAACCGCCAGACCTGGTGCATCAATATCGATCCGTACGCCAACGGCTTCAACGAAGGCCCGACAGGCAGCGAATGGGAAAGCGACCGGACAGATATGAAAAAAGAACTTCATGAGCGTAAATGGGAAATCGACTCACTCTGTTATCCGATCCGCCTGGCTTATCATTTCTGGAAGAAGACCGGCGACACCTCTCCTTTCGATGCAGAATGGGAAAAGGCAATGAAAACCGTCTACAAAACGTTTATCGAACAACAACGCAAGGACGGACTCGGCCCGTATCGTTTCTCCCGTAAGACAGACCGTCAGGGGGATACATTGCTGAACGACGGCTACGGTAGTCCGGTAAACCCTGTCGGATTGATCGTATCTTCTTTCCGTCCGTCTGACGACGCGACCCTGTTCGGTTTCCTGATCCCGTCGAATATGTTTGCCGTCACTTCACTCCGCCAGCTGGCTGAGATGATGCGCGACATCAAAAAGGATAACGACTTTGCCCGCCAGTGCGACTCATTAGCCGACGAAGTTGCTGCCGCCATCGAAAAATACGGAATCGTAGAACACCCTGAATTCGGAAAAGTATATGCTTTCGAAGCAGACGGTTTCCATAACCATGTATTCATGGACGATGCCAACGTGCCCAGCTTGCTGGCTATGCCTTATCTGGGATGCATCGACGTGAACGATCCGGTCTACCAGAATACCCGTAAACTGGTTTTAAGCCCGATGAATCCTTATTTCTACAAAGGGAAAGCCGGCGAAGGTATCGGAGGTCCGCACATTGGATTCGACTTTATCTGGCCGATGAGTATCATTATGCGTTGCAATACCACCAACGATAAAGAAGAAATACGTCATTGCGTCAAAATGCTTCGTGATACGGACGGCGATACCGGTTTCATGCACGAATCGTTCCACAAAGACGATCCGAAAAACTTTACCCGTTCCTGGTTTGCATGGGTAAATACCCTGTTCGGAGAAATGATCTACCGCCTAGTAAAGGAAGGAAAAACAGATATTCTGAACAATCTGGGATAATAGAAAATAATAAAGTTATCCAAGGCTATTTATCAAACAAGGCAAAACCTTGTTTGATAAATAGTTCCTGTAAACTATCACTATCTTCCAGTCTCATTAAGCCAAATCCTATGACCGACTAATTGTTAACTCCCGGCTTTGTATAACTATCCTGTACAGGATAATCCGCCAACCTGTACATCCTAAAGAAACACCCTGTACACCTTGTCCCGGCACCCTGTACGCCCTGGTAAAAAAGAGTCCTGACCTTTGAATTAGTTTATAGGGAGAAAGAAATTACTTTCCCGGCTTCCTCCACCTAGTTAGTCTTATTTCCCATTTGCCTTAAAAGGTATTCTACATTAATAAAATGCCGGGTATATTCCGCATGCATCTTTCTTGCAACTGAACAGCTGGATGCCATCCGGGCAAGAAACTGTAAATGCTTCCCCAGGGAAGTATTCATTTCTAATCGCTGCGTTTTGGGGATACTGTCCTGTACGGAATAAACTCCGCAGGCCATTTGTATTTCCAATAATCCTTCGTCCCAGGAGTGTTGCGTATATTTACATAAAAAAGGGAAGAGTATTCTCCCGAACGCTCTTCCCCTATTTCGTTAACCATCAATTTTGTTAACTTTAGGTACTCTTTAAATGGTAGTATTATTCTAAAGCCTTACCTGCAGCCATCGGCCAATACGGATTCTGATACATTACCGTAGTGTTTATATCTTCCGGGTTGGTAGCAGCAAGTTGCATATCCTGCAAACCGATCGGACTCAGATAAAAAGCTTTTCTCCAGGTCAATCCATCATAAAGCTGGTTGTTGATACTGGTCCTGCGCAGTGGACGCAGATACTTACTATCTTCCTTCCGGGAAACGTTTGCTTCGGTCGTACCGTCAGCAACAACTGCCGATACTTCCACTCCGTCTACTGTTTTTGTATACTTCAGATAAGCGGCATCCCAGAAGTTCACACCCTCAATGACATAAGGCTTCGTAAGCAGCTGATCCCAGGCACGCCACCGGATCAGATCGTCCCAACGCATGCCTTCGCCATTGAATTCGCAACGACGTTCGCGACGAATATTGTAAAGCGTTGCATCCACCAGCTGATCGCCGGAATAAACAGCCAGGTCGTTTTCATTACCCAGATTGGTTGCAGAGATGGTTTTCGAGAAATCTTCATCCACACCGGCACGACGGCGGATGGCCTTCCAATATCCCTGAGCTTTAGCATCGAGCGAACCGTTTTTCTCATAGCATGCTTCCATATAGTTCAGATAGGCTTCCGCAGCCCTGAAAATGACACAGCCGTTACTACCCAGCAATTCATCATTCTTATTCTGGTCGTAATCATAGGTATAAGCCTTGCGCGGACGGTATCCGGTGATATCCCGGTTTTGTTCGGCATCTGAAATGATACGGAAATTTGCCATATGTACTACGACACCCGTATCAGCTATAACAGGGTCTTTCGTATCACTGCGCTGCACGTCTTCTTCTCCCCAGACAAACAATTGCAGACGTTCGTCGCGGTCTTTTTTCTCCTGCGACACTGTGACATCTCCGTGATAGCCCGAACCGGCGGCATAAATGGGCAAGCCATTCTTCATCAGGAAAGTATTGACCAATGCACGAGTCATCCCGGTACGGTCGCCTACCTGCAAACGGGTAGGCACGCAATGGGAAATACTCAACCCTTTATTATACTGCTTCCATAGTAACACTTCGCTAATCCCTGACGCATCCGGCGTACTGAACATTTCGAAATAGGGATTCCAACCGTACACCTGTCCGTAAACAGGATTCATCACATGGGAATTATCTGTCAGCGTGGTCTGATCAGCAACTGCAGCTGCCGCCTCCATGGCCTGACTCAGGAAAAAGTCTATCTCGCCAGGTATATCGAACGATTTACCGCTGTTATAATCCATTTTAGCTCCCGGCCAGTTCGCATCGCCCGGTACGCGGCCCGTGCCCTGATGGTATTTTTCGAAGGTAGCCTCAAAAAGGGCGACTCTCGATTTCAGCAGCAGCGCTGTTTGTTTATTGATACGCTGGTTCATCTGAAATCCCTGATCCTTAAGACGGGAAATGGCTTCATCGAGGTCTTTCAGGATAAAGCGGGCCACTTCATTGCGGGGAGCTCGTTTGCTGTGTTCGATAAGCACGTCACTCTGGTCGGGCAACACCTCTTCCACGATCGGGAAATCACCATATTTGACAAGGGCCACGTAATAACTCAACGCACGAAAGAAATAGGCTTCCCCAATATAATGACGAAGCAGATCACTCGCTCCCTGGATAGTTCCGGCTTCTTCTTTAGGAAGCACCTGTTCGAACAGATAGTTCCATACACGGGCACGGGATAACAAACCTTGTGTGGTCTTACCAGCTGACACCTGCCAGTTTCCGGCAAAATAATTAAGGTTGCCTTCGTCTGCGAGCAGGTTATCGGTATTGGCATCATTACGTTGCACGCCGGAATTCCAGGCCGTTTGATGAAACATCTTGGTTCCGTTGGAATTTTCGAGTTGGGAATCGTAATAATTAAGCACGTAATTACCCACCTGATCCACTGTGGTGAAATAAGATTCCGGAGTTATCTGGCTGATCGGTGCACGTTCCAGAAAATCGTTACATGACGTCATTGTCAATCCGCCGATACCGACCAATGCGCCGACATATATATGTTTTAATTTTAGTCTCATATTCATCCAATGAATTAAAAGTTTACATTTAAACCGATTGAAATAGTTTTCTGCAAAGGATAGAGTTTACCGTCTCCCCAGTCGCTACCCAGCAATTCAGGATCGAATACACCGCTGATATCAGATAAAGTCAGCAAATTGTCACCGGAAACGTAAATACGAACCGATTCCATCCCTGCTTTTTGTGTCCATATTCTCGGTAGGGTATATCCGATCTGCATATTTTTTAAACGTATATAAGCTGCGTTTTGTAAATACCGGGTTTGAGTACGCTGGTTTTTGTCGGTATTGAAATAGGGTTTCGGATAGTAAGCTCCGGTGTTGGCTCCCAATGGGTCGCCTTCCGGACGCCAATAATCCATATGTTCGCTGAAGGCACAAGATTGCCATTGGCCGCCTTGTGCACCCCAGAAATACGGACCGCCCAACATATAATCTCTTTTCATAATCCCTTGCAGGAAAATAGAGAAGTCGAGTCCGTTCCAGGCACCGTCCAATGTCAGACCGAAGTTATAGCGCGGCGTGTTATTTCCAATGATCTTCATATCACCATGATCGTCGAGCGTATTGGCTCCACTGTCTACACCGTCTTTACCATCCAAATTGGCATACATGATATCGCCCGGTCCCCAGCTTGTTCCCCAGTTAGGCGTACCGCCATTGGCAAGATGTTTGTCCATTTCTTCCTGGCTTTGTGCAATCCCGACCGTCTGGTATCCCCAGATATCCCCCAGAATCTGCCCTTTATAATAAGTACTCAAGGCCATTGTTTCATTCGGATACCGGAGTATCTTACGCAGGTTGTCGGATACCACCAGGCGAACCCCATAATCGAACTTCTGAATACGGTCTCTCCACGACATTTCGAGTTCCCATCCATACGACTTCATATCGCAGTTATTAATTTGCGGAGCATTGGCGCCCAAAACAGAAGGCAAAAGAGGAGCCGGCCCAATCATATCATATGTATAACGGTTGTAATAATCGAACGAACCGGTCAGACGGTTGTTGAACAATCCCCAGTCGAGACCGACATTCCATGATTCGATCGTTTCCCAGGTCATCAGGCTGCTAACGATGCCCGGAAGTCCGGCCACATTCTGCTGAGTGCCGTTTATCAACCAACTGGAAGAAGCCGTACCGGTCGGCATATTCTGATAGAACGGATACCAGGCATCGGTGCTGTCTGTATTATTATTACCGAGCTGTCCCCAGGATGCTCTTACCTTCAATGTTCCGACTACATCGTTCAAGGGTTCGAAAAATGCTTCACGAGCAATATTCCAACCAGCCGAGAAAGAAGGGAAAAGTCCCCAACGCTGATCACCGATAAAACGGGAAGAACCGTCGTAACGCAGGTTGGCTTCCAACATGTAACGATCGGCATAATTGTAGTTGATACGCCCGAAGAAACCGGCAATAGCACGTTCACGTGCCCAGGAACTTGCTTTCTTATTATCCTGCGTCAGACCGAGCGACGGAACATCCGGTGAGATCAGGTCCGTACCGAAACCTGTCAATCCGCTCGGACGGTAAAGTTCGGCATTAAAACCGGCCATTACTTTAAAGTTATGATTGCCCAGTGATTTGGTATAATCCGAATAGATATTGGTTGAGAAGTAGTCTTCATCCTCACGTGAATCCGATACTTCTGAATAACCGGCCGCACCACCGTTCCAGGAAAGAAGATACGGTTCATTTTTAGCATCGTAAGCATAAATAGGCAATACCGCCCAACTCTGTTTACGGTAGTAAGAACGCATGCTGCCTTCAGCAACGATACGCCAGTCCTTAATAGGTTCGAAAATAGCCTGCAACTGCTGGGTGTACCAGTTCTTCTGGCTGGTTTGTTTACCTCCGTCTTCCAGCTGGACTATTTCCATATCCCGCTGATAATGCCCGTTCGGATCGATAACCGGACAAGTCGGCCAGCGGCGGGCAATATTATGAAAGAACAGACCCGTCAGATAGGTCGGGCGATGATAATCTTCGCGCGTCCATTTGCCAGTGTAGTTTACAGTAACCCAGTCGGCCAGTTTTGCCGAGATCTTTGCATTCATTGTATAACGGTTGAACTTGTCGTCGCCATGCCTTAGTAAGCCGGTCTGGTCAAGGAAACTGCCACTGAGCATATAGGTCAGCTTGTCAGTACCACCACTCAGGCTAAGATTATGTTCCGTAGAAGGCACCCAGTCACGATAGAACTCTGAAAACCAATCCGTATTGGCAAAAGCGCCTCCATAGTTATTCCATTTACCATCAGATCCGGCAACAGTACCATAGTATTCCGGTTTGGTAGGGTCGGTGAACTTACCGTCCATATAATCCCTGATATTTTTCATGGCGTCGTCATTAAATATCGGATTTCCTCCCCCATTCGTATTTGCCCTATTCCAATATTGGGCAAATGAATAAGAATCAACCATCTCCGGTACCTGAACGGCATCGGAGAAACGTACATTACCCGAATAATTCACCCGGGTCTTCCCAGATTTACCACTCTTAGTTGTAATAAGGATCACCCCGAACGAGGCACGTGCACCATAGATGGAAGACGAAGCCGCGTCTTTCAATACACTGATATTCTCAATATCATTCGGATTGACGGTATTCATATCCCCTTCGATCCCGTCGACCAGCACCAATGGACTACCACTCGATCCCTGGCCAATCGTTCCTCCACCACGGATATTGATATTCAGCGACCCATCGAGCATACCTCCGCTACTGCCTACCGACATATTCAAACCGGGAATAACACCTTGAAGTGCCTGTGATACATTCTGCACCGGGCGAGATTCAAGAACCTTAGAGTCTACCGTACTTACAGAACCTGTCAGATTCACTTTTTTCTGTGAACCATATCCCACAACTACCACTTCATCCAGCTGTTTCGAGTCTTCTTTCAGTTGAATCCGAAGCGAGGATTGTCCTGTATAAGTAATTTCCTCGGAAAGATAACCTACATACGAAACAACCAATATGCTACCCTTCTTCACTCCCGGCAAAGAAAAATTACCGTCCATATCGGTCACCGTACCATTCGTAGTTCCTTTCACTACTACCGTTGCTCCTACTACAGGCCCCATATCGTCCTCTACAACGCCTTTTACCGTCGAAGATTGCTGAGAAACCTGTACCACTATTTCCGGTTCCGCCACCGGGTTCCCGTTAACACTCGTTACCGGAGAAAAAGCCAGTAAAATGCCGGTGATAATGCCTGCTTGTTTTGGGATTTTCAGGAGCAAGGCATTATTCGCATTCGATAAACATAACAGTTTTTTCATGAATTTAATAATTAATTGTTCATTTATCAACATTTTAGATCTAAAAATATCTTCATAAGAAACTTTGATTTTTATGCATCCTGCCAGTAATAATTTTTTGCTCACTGAATCGACAATGACAAAAAACAACAAAGTTCTGCTGGAACTATATAATTCAATGGATATATACAGGCGATAGAGTAAGAATATTCAGTAACATTACACTTACAAAGCTCTACTTTGGCAACATTTCCCGGTCTTTATTAAATAATTTGCGAAAAGCTAGGTTAAAATTTGTTTGTATTATATTTGTTTATATATTTGCAACATCTTATTCATCCTAGTTCCAGCAGGACTATGTTATTTATACAGAAAATAACAATTCGTTTTATAAGAAAACAAACATCCTCCAAACATAAGAATACAAGCTGTTTTTGTTTATCCTTTGCAAGGATCTCCTTCATGAATTACCTATCTTTGTAAAGTACAAAAACAATAGCCTTATGAAAAAGAAATTAGTCGTACTGACCGGCGCCGGTATGAGTGCTGAAAGTGGTATTTCGACCTTTCGCGACTCCGATGGTCTTTGGGAAAAATACCGGGTGGAAGACGTTGCGACCCCCGAAGGCTTTGCCTCCAACCCCGAACTGGTCCTCAACTTCTATAACCAGCGACGCAGGGAATTGCTTAACACCAAGCCCAACGCGGGACATATCGGACTGGCTGAACTGGAAAAGAATTTCGATGTGCATATCATTACACAAAATATCGATAACCTGCATGAACAGGCAGGAAGTAGCGATGTGATCCATTTACACGGCGAACTGATGAAGGCCTGTTCCGTACGGGACCTGAACACGACGTACGACCTTTCTCCGGAAAATCCGGATATCCATATCGGCGATAAAGATCCTCACGGCATACAGCTCCGCCCTTTCATTGTCTGGTTCGGTGAAGCGGTCCCGATGATCGACCCCGCAATCCGTATGGTCGAGTCGTGCGATATCTTTGTCGTAATAGGAACCTCCCTCAACGTCTACCCGGCTGCCGGATTACTGAATTACGTACGCCGTGGCCAACCCATCTACCTGATAGACCCGAAAGAGGTAAAAACCTACCGCAACGATATCCGCTTTATCCGGAAAGGAGCATCCGAAGGAGTGAAAGAATTAACAGAAATATTGAAAGACAACAATGCCGTTTAAGCAGAAGTTGCTTATCTTTGTATAAGATAATAGATTAAAGAAAGGAGCCTAAATATGACAACAATGGAAATAGAAGCAAGAAAAGCGCTCTTGATTCGAGAAATACTTGCCGACATTAACAGCGAGGAGGCTATCCGTAAATTGCAGGAATTAGTACACAAACTGAAAGGAGAGTCCAGTTATACAATGCCTTCTTCTTTACTGAAAGAATATATGGCACAGGCAGAAAAAGAAGATGAAGCAGGTTTAAGCATCACTTCTGATGAACTGGACAAAGAAATACAGTCATGGTAATAAAATGGACTCCACTTGCCAGAAAAAGCCTGAAAGATACCGTCCGTCTGTGTACCAATAATATTATGACGCGGGATAACCTGAAATTGTATCAGTATACCTATGCCGAGAAAATGGTAAAATACGGACTAGAGCGAAGTATTAAAGGCTCTGGTACCCGACATATATTTACTCCACCGTTTTACCGGGATTTATATGCAAAGAACGAAGACTTGAAAGAAGACATCAAGATACTACAAGAACAAAAAGAAGAAGTTTATGATAGTGTTCGCGATCTGCACGACTGCAAGAACGAAGCGCAAGAGAAATTCCTCGATATGTACAATTACATCCGGCAAAAGGAGAAAGAGATTACCGAAATCAAAGCCCGACTCGAACAACTCCTACAAGAGTATGAATCCTATAAAGCTCTGGAAGAATTGAACATCATTAACAAATATTTCCCGATAATGAAAGAACAGATGCGTATTGTGGGATTATGCGAACAAATCAGACTTACTTTCGATTCTATCCGTTCGCTCTTATTCGGCAAAACTCTTTCAGGTGAATCGGTTAAATTCTACTCTCCCGACACAAGCTGCATTTCCAAGCCAAAAACGTTCAACTCAAAATCGAGAAAAAATCCGATAACCTCGGCAAGCTCCGCCTTTCCCTCAATGGGCAGAATATCCTCGACTGATTCAAACAGAAATACCAAGAAATAAAGTAAACCGTAAAACCGCATATAAAACTCCCTGCAAAGCCTGAAGTAGGTAAAAGCAAAGGTTTTAAAAGATAAACAGGGTTGATTTGCAGATATTTACTAAATTTACAGGCGAAAAGATAATAAGAGTAATCCTATATGAAAGTTATATTTAAAGCCTTCCTTGTAGCACAATTAGCTATTTTACCTTTTGTTGCTTACTCACAAAATAATGTAAAAATTAAGCCCGCTCAACGAAATGTTGTTTCAAAATGGGGATATCAAGATTTATTCGGAGAATGGATTATTCATCCACAATTTAGTAGAGCTTATGATTTTAATGAAGACGGAATAGCAGAAGTTATTATAGACAACCATTATCAACCAACAGTATGGGGTGTTGGAAACAATATCCAAATGGCTTTCATTGATCTCAATGGAGATATCTTGATTAAATACCAATATGGGAACTCTCAAAATCAAAAGAATAAGAAATACGATAAAGCTCTTCAAATAGTTTCAAGACGAAAGATTAAAGGGAAATATAACAATTTTTATGCCCGTTTGTCTGAAGTAGACGCAAATATTATTGTGAAAGAGCAAAAAGAGCAAACACGTCGGGATAGTGTTCTTATGGCTCAAAAACTGCAAAAAATTCGAGTAGATAGCGCTGTGGCCACCCAACGTGCTGCCGATAGCCTTCGGCTAGCAAAAGAACGTAAGGTAGCAAATATGTCTTCTGGGGCTGGATTATCGCTTAAAAAGGTCAAGGTTACTGGTCACGGTCTCTTATTAAGCAAAGATGAAGCTTGGCGAGAGTACACGATTCAGTTGGATGATTTTAATCGGCTTTTTATAACTCATGAGGGAGATACAAGATTGCAGGGTGAGTTGGATGTATTGAAAGTAATATATGAATCTGATTGGGGATTATTGGCAGACGACTTGTTTCACAGTATAGAGATAACAAAAGCAACCACAGAAATCTCGCGAGGCGTACGTACTCAAAAATATGGTATATTCTCGTTCCTCATAACACTAAACCTCGATAACCTCGATATTACATATACCGAAAAAGAAGCCAATTCTACGGTGCTAAACGCAATATCTCAAGTGGAAAGATACATTACATCGTTTATGAAGCATTACCAAAGTTCAGCGCATTTTGTCGAGCCACTGTTTCAAGTGAAAGTTGGCGGCAGAGAAGGTATTTCAGTAGGTATAGTGGACAAAAAGGGCAATGGCGCATCAATGGAAGATGTTAAACGTATTTGTACCGAGACGAGACGAAAACTCTCCGAATAAATAAAAAAGAAGAAGAGCTAAATAAGAAGTGCAAGGAGGAAGGCATTGAAGATAAAAGTCAAATAAACAATAAAGAAATATGGTAGTTACATTTAAAAGCTTCCAGAAGATCGATTCGATAAAATTGTTAGAACTGGAAGTTTCTGATCTTTATTGCATTAGTTTTGTTTATTTTTAGCGTGAGTTATTTGATAGTATTGCATTATAAAACGCTGAAATACGCACGGTTACTAAATCGTTACTTCTGAAATTCAAATATTCTGCAAAAGGTTTATCCATCAGCCGATTAAGTCAAACCGATGAAATTGTAAAATATATTACACGATAGAAAAGAAACATATCCGAATAGCATTAGTCTGGGACACAAGAAGAAATCCTGAATCTCTACGCTATTTACTCTAAATATAAAAGAAGTTGTATTTCATGTGAAATACAACTTCTTTTATATTAGACTAATATTTTCAATCCTCAATAATCAGGCGAAGCCCTACATTATTAACACGCTGCCAGGGCAGATAAACACGGCGCGCAGTGGCTGTGGCATCTTTCGGACGATCTACCCATGAACCGCCACGGGCTACCACCTGACGGGGGTTGGCTGCCGCCTGGGCTTTCTCGCTGTAAGGATAAGGAACATACAACGAACGGGTCCATTCCTGCAGATTTCCATGCATATTGATCAGTCCGAACGGGTTCGGCTTATAACTATATTCGTCGGTCGGGATCATCATTCCATCATTGACCGTTTCAACCTTCGGCATGTAATTATAATATGGGAACCAGGGATTATCCTTCTCCATCGGCTGCGGATCGATACCTGTTACTGCCATCTTTTCCAACTGGACATCGGCCAGGTTTTCATAAGGACCGAAGTTCGCATCCATCGCACCATACCAGAACGGCTGGTCGCTACCACCACGGCAAGCCCACTCCCACTGTACTTCAGTCGGGAGCGTCACCTTCAATCCGGTCTTTTCCGAAAGCATCTCACAATATTTCATCGCCTCTTCGTAGCTGACACGGATAACCGGCTGGTTCGGCTTATTCGCCGGATAACCGGGAGTCGTATGATCTTTCCAATGCTGTGCATAAATACGACTGTCGTGATCAGGAACCAAGGCATTATACTGTGCGTTCGTCAACTCTTTTTCTGTCATCCAGAAACCTTGTTTTACTTCAGCTTTGAATTCAGGAGCCTGGTCCGGATAACCGTTATTCGTACCCATCACGAACTTACCGGCAGGAACACGAACGAAAGCGATCTTGACACCGTCGGCCACTTCGATCTCTTTTCTAAGTCCCTTTTCCTTTGACAACATCGCCTGAATATCTTCCGTCGTTAACGGCCAGCCTTTCATCTTCACCTCTTTATGTTTTACAGGAGCTACCTTTTCCGGCATTTCCGGACGGATTTCGCCTTTATCTTTCAGATAAGAGGCATAATCGGCCAACTCTTTACGCCAGTCCACACCTGCATTATTCGCATATTTATCAGCCAGTTCGATACGGCGTTCATACTGGTCATACCCATTCAGCGGATCGGCGTCGAACTCACCGCGTCCCGAAGCATTCATATCGATCCACATCACCAGATGATCCCACTCACTGTCGGTCAGTTTCACATTATAATGCCCCCGTTCCAACATACGGACGATCTCACTGGTAGATGCATGATATTCATACGGACTCATGACATACATATCCGCTTCCGGTCCCTGACGGTTCACATAAGGATGAAATGCCAGGTAACTCTTCTGGAAATAACGCGTACCGCTCCAGTCGGTAATACCTACGGAAGTCGTATCTTTAAAATTCGGGCGTCCGGCTTTACTTCCGTCATGGCAGGCTACACAAGCCCGGTCGAGTATCGGCTGTACCTCATACTTAAAGGCATAAGAGCGAACCCCGCCGTCGGCAATCGTCAGTTCGTGAGGCTTACGGGTAGAAGCCAGCACCCTCTTCGGCACAGGTATCGTGTTCTGGTCTTCATGGCAACCGACACACGAAACCACTTCGCCCGGCATACCCGTCAGCCAGCTGCGCATCCACTGTACGGCACGCCCCTGTGCATCGAGCGGTTGAAGGGAAACAGGCGTGTTAGCCGGAATCTTGAAAATAGCAGAACCGTCTTCTTCCACCGGAACAGTTCCCAGCAGGCGTTTGATATCCCAGCCAGCCTGAATACCATGATTATAATGGTCGGACAAGGTCCGGCGATAAGCATATTCATAGGCATAGACACGGAACGATTTGATCTCTCCGCGCGGTACGCCTCTCAAACCTTCCCCTTCATAAATATCCTGGATAAACACTGTCGCTTCCTTTTCATTTGGTTTGATACGGTCAGGGATAGCCGGAGGAACCGGCGTACTCTTTACCGGAACGGAATAGATCATACCGGCTTCATCCGCATTGGCTACCAATGTCAGGTTATCGTAAATATCCACCAGATAAACACCCCAACGGCTATACGGAGACAGCTTGGCTGTTACGAGGAATGTCTCGTCGGTCAGCGGATACGGTTTGATGAACTGAGGCCATACACCGTTCACCAACTCATCCTTTATTTCAGGGATGATCGGACGACCGCGGAAAGGCAATTCCTGGATCATACCCTTTTCTTCTTTACGGCTCTTTGCCGGGTCAAAGATCATCAGACGGCCGGAACGTGCCACACCGTGATGCCCGGAGATAACACCGACAAAACGGTTGGTACGTTTCGGTAACGGCTGCACGTCGAAAATACTGTTCGGAAACATGGAACCGCTGCCATACAACGACTTTTGTTCCGTTCCGTCCGGATTCATATGCATGACTATGCGGGAGAAGTAGTGCGTCAGGTCGGTATATTCCCAACGTACATACATTACTTTTCCGTTTGCCATCACTACCGGATGCCAGTTCGCATCCTGGTCGAATGTCAGGCGGCGCAGGTAGCCGTTACTGGGGTCATACAAAACCATATTACCCACCGCATCACTGCCGTTTACACAAGGAACGCCCTGATAACCGATATTGGAAATCGCCAGCATGCGTCCGTCAGGCAGATAAGTTCCGTCAAAGAACTCCAGATCCGGTTCAGGTATATTGGTTACCTGTCTAGCGTCTCCCCCATCGATATTCAGTTCATGTACCTGCCACCTCCGTGCCGTATCCAAAGCGGTAAACATCAATCGCTTCCCGTCCCAGTTCAATACCAGGTCAGTGACAGAGGAACCGTCTACAGCCGGTTTATAAAGTGTCTTTTCACTGAGATCACCACTTTTCAGACCGGATAACTCAACCAGTTGGGCTTTGAAGTTCTTACGGCTCGCGGAGCTCAGGTTCGACCAGTTATTCGGCTGGATACCCAGACTGCCCGCACCTACGAAATTAGCCCTTTCTCCCAGGTCGAACTTAACCGTCAACATTTTGTCGACATTCACATCCGGGCTCATCAGCATCAGTTTACGTTTCAGCGTCAATGCCTTGTTTGCCTTATCGACTGCCTGGGGATCACCGGTATAAATACCGTCAAATCCTCCGGCAAGCAACGATTTCAGTTCACCGAAACGTTTATCTGCCAATGCGGCATCAAAGCCGGAGTTTTTCTTCATGATACCCAACGCTTCCTGAATCGCTTCCGGCTTCATCCATTCCAGTTCTGCCTGTATCTCCAGGACAGAAAGCAAACGGGCAGCCAAACTCTTATACGCTTCCATCTGTTTGGATGGGGTCGACTGGGCAGCAGCTTTATCCAGTTCCGCCTGAAAATAAGAGTCGTTTTTCAGCTCTTTCATCATGGCAACCAGTCCTTTTTGCGTCCTGTCCAGTTGTTCGGAGGTAACCTCCTCTTTCGTCTCACAACTGGGTTGTGCGGATAGTATCCCTCCGCTTAACAGGCAGAAGGCCATACATCCTGTAATCAATAATTTTTTCCACATAGATGATTATTTTTTGGTGACAAATTCGTCCATCGCTTTCCCGTCCATATACTCTTCATCCTGCGAAGTATACAGGCCATCCATCACGTAATTTGCCTGTGGGAATGCAGCCAGTATCTTACGGATGAGCGTTGCTTTACCGGATCTGTATAGGGGGGCATTGGTGTTCCACAGTTGACCATGGATATCTTTTTCCGGAGCGGAAATAAGAATATCTCTGATATCCATTTGTTTCAGGCGATTCAAATCGTCATCCAGGCCGGCTTCATTATTCAACAGCAGCGACAGGGCCGGTGCCAAAGTAAAATTCGGACGGTTCACTTCTCCCACCAGTTTCTGAAGCCCTTCGATCGTATCAGGTGTACGGGAAACAGATTGTCTCAATAATAAACGGATATTTCTCTTCGCCGCATAGTCGGATAATACCTGGAAAGATTCTTTCAGTGAGGCATAGAACTGTTCCATCGTATAATTGTTCTCGATGGTCCGCTGGGTAGATATCAGCAATTCGTCAGCCCCCAGTATTTCCATCTTATCGATAACACCTTTCATAATCTCCATACTTTTCTGATAGAAAGGAGGATCATTATTTACGATCCTCAAATCAGGATAGAGGTTCAAACCGGAAGTCAGATCGACTGTCATTTTCAGTTTTTGCCGTCCCAGCCAACCGGCTTCCTGCCTCAAGGCTTCTTTTTCCTTATTATGCAGATAGCGCCAGTCGATCACGACGCGGTCATAATGCTCGAAGAACGTCGGACGTGAAAGGATCTCTTCCTTCACATCCCGGATATTACGCAGCACAAGTGCCCGTCCGGTCGTATTCGGGACCGGGATACTTTCCGGCATGACTGCCACATCCGCCTCATTATCCAGACGGACACGGAAAATACGGACATTCCCACCGGCTATCGTATGGGAGGTATTTTTACCAACCGATGTATTCAACATTACTTTCGGAGTATAACCCACCGCTTTCATTTCCGAACAGTCGGTCGGCAATTCTTTGATGGAAACGATCTTTCCCGTCTTTGCCCTGATCGAGAAATCTTTCGGCTCCCAATATTCATTGGAGATCAGGACGGTATATTCACCGCTTCCCCTGGAACAAGTCACAAGGCTCAATTCCGGATTGGTCTCAAACAGTTGCATAGAAGCAAAAATATCTTCCATCAATGCTTTTGTATGATTCAGTATGGGATAAGGTTTGTCCAACGGCTTTTCTTCCATCACCTTTACGGGTAATTCACATTGCGGTTGCTCCGTAACTCCATAAGGAGAAGCTAGAACCGTCACTTTCCCTTTCCCGGCATTCAGTTCGACAGCAGCCGGAAGTTCATTACTTTTTTGCAATACGGTAGCAGATGCAGGATAGACCAACTCCGCCAGCGTATAAGGTGCGCGTTCCTTCAACGACTGTCCTTTATAAGTTACCGGGGCAGTACATACCACGGTCTTTTCTCCGGTACGGATACCGGCTATTCCATCCGGCATATTCTTCAAAGAACCGGCCGTAATGACCAGATGCCCGCCTTCATTCACATAAGCATTCAGCTTATCATTAATTTCTTTGCCCGGACGTAGCTCATCCGCAATGACCAATACCGGATACTGTTTCAACACCCAGAGGGGAGCATCACTCATCAGGCAGTCGGCAATATCTCCGTAAGGGTTCGGAGCGATAAACCCTCTTTCATCTTTATAATAAGAGGCATCCTGATAGCCCGGATATAAAATATCGAGCATACCGTCGGTCAGATAATCCGGTAATTCGTACGGTAAATTGCCCCATACCTTATAAGCCTGTCCCGAATATAAATGACGCGGGAATGACCAGCCGGAAAAGAAATCGGTCATCAACGCCACCGGTGTGTACATTATACCCGGATCACCGTGTTTATCTATCCATTTAACAGCACTCTGCTGTATTTTACCGATCGGGCTGAGCTGCTTATCGTCGATCCGCATAGAGCCTTCAAAACCAACAGCCACGCAATCATACATCAGATGGGTATAGATCAGTCGTTTCAGCAATCCGAGCGAAGTACCCTTCAACGGACCTCCGCTACCGTAGTCTTCATCAATATTAGTCGCATTCGAATCGTATGTCTTATATCCCCAACGGTTCCATACGGAAGCATTTCCGAACCAGTTAACACCATATTGCTTACCGGCGCCACGGATAAAAGAATAATAGATCTGTGAATTGGGTAACCCCTGGGCTGTCTCGGCTCCGATCAGCGTATATACTCCTTCCTTCAGGAAATAATGCCCGAAATTCAGAGAAACCAGCGTGGCCATTTTATTCCCCAACTGGTCGCCCATTTCCTGGAAATGACGTTGGAAATTAAAGTATTGTTGTCGACGGTCTGCCCCTAAAGGATACATCCGGGGAGCAAAGCTACCGACATAACGACCGTCCTGTTCACCGTTATCCATACCCAGCCAACGATCCCCTAGTTCCGTTTCAAAAAGATTCAGTACGCCGTCAGGAATAACGAACTGGGTCCAGTATCCGCCCGGGCCGGAGCCGGGAATATATCCCCAAAGGTCAAACAGATAAAGATTCCTTTTCTTTATCTCGGCAACGACCTCTTTCAGGTTATCCTGAAAAACCAGAGGATAGGAAACCCAGAGGATATCTCCGAGCTTATCTTTAACCACCCATTGATCGAGTTTTTGTTTATAATCCCCGGAAAGGTCACGAAGGGCTATAAACTGAATTTTGTTATTAAAAAAAGAGGCATCCGGCGATTTCACATGATGACGCAGGTAATCGGGATGATGAGACGGGATCATTTGATAAGGATACAGCTTGATACTATTCTGTGCAAGCGGTCGGTCAGGATACAGTAATCCCAACAAAACAATAAGTATAAGAATCTTTTTCATAAGTATTTATTATTGTTGTTGCGTTAACAAGCCGACAACTGATAAGCCGATCATTTCTTATCGCAACAAAGATGCGTTTATATTTTGAGATTATGTTACTTTTCGTTCATAAAAAAGTTAATAATCTACGAAATAGAATCTATTTATACCCGAATGATAACAAATTACTTCAATTCGATTAGTCCAGAGAAGCCGGTAAATACTCTTTCAAAACCAGCCGGAGTTGTGCCAATGCCTTTTTCTGATACAATTTAACAGCATTCACGGAAACACCCATTTCTTCCGAAATCTCTGCATAGCTCAGATTTTTATATCGGCTAAGTTCAAAAACCCTTTTATATTGAGGAGGCAATTCTTTCACAGCTTTACCAACCCGTTCTATCAGTTCTTTGGAGAGAACATAATCGAGAGGAGATTCATCCAACGAGAACAATGTATTCCTTTCTGCTATATTGTCATCCAATTCTATATATTCAGGTTGATTTCGTCTGAGATACGACAGGCACGCATTATGAACCGCCCGAACCAAATAAGCCCTGATAGAGGTCGTGATAACCAATGTTTCCCGGTTTTCCCATAGCCAGCGAAATACATCTCCGACAATTTCTTCTACGATATGCTTTTCTGTGATATAAGAACGTGCCTCGTAACAAAGAAAAACATAGTACTTTTTGAATAGACATTCAAAAGTTTTATGGTTTCCTTGTTGTAACTTCACTAATTCATCACGAGTATCCATCATAACACATTAAAGACATTACCACAAACTACCCGTATCAATTTAAATTTCAGCACAATATCTATTACATGAAGTTTTATTAAAAACTATGGATGACTAGAAAAAACGGTCGTTTTTTTTAGTCACTATTTTTCAAGAAAATCATTTGATTTTTCTACCCTCTGGTGAATGGTATCTCACACATTATTAGTATTTTTAGAGGTCTGAATCAATTTTGTGAGGTCAATATAAAAAATGACTAAATAAAACGACCGTTTTTTTTAGTCACTATAATACGCATACTAATCGACTAATTATCAATGGCAATACCGGGGTTATCAGGTTAAATAAATTGTTCATCCGGTATCGTCTGTCAAAGTTAGCGAGTAGGCTTATTTATAATTGGGATCCTGAACCAAAACACCGCCAGCCTTATCTATTTCTGTTTGTGGCAACGGGAAATAATAGAATGCCGGTTTAAATACTTTTATGTAAGTAGGTAAAGCAGGATCTGCAGCTCCATTCACCAGTTCTTCCATTAATTTCCAACGTTTTAACTGAAAATAACGATGACCTTCAAATACAAATTCCACGCGCCATTCATTACGAATACGTTCACGCATCTGTTCTTTGGTCAGTCCCGTAGGTAGTTCCGGTTGTCCCGAACGTACACGGATCTGGTTCACGGCATCATATACTTTCTGAGTCGGTCCGTTTACTTCATTTTCAGCTTCAGCGATCATCATCAGCACTTCTGCATAACGAAGAATGATAACATCCGCATCGGAAATAGTAGAATAACTCGGCATTTCTTTTGTCGGTTGGATCAACTTCATCATACCGAAACCGGTTTGCATCTGATTAGTGACCGTAACAGGGTCTCCTTCTTGTCCATCCATCGAAAAATCAGCCACACCGCTATGACAAACCGTTTCATACAAACGGCGGTCACGATTTTGGAACAGTTTCTCTCTCTCTGCTTTATTGGCATTATCCAAAGCCCCCGTTGCCAGTAATGATTCATTTACCGGAACCGTCAACGGAGATTCACCCCATTTTTGCCCATCTGTACATTCAAAAGCATCTACTAAGTCACGAGTGACACCGCAAGTGGTCCATGCTGCATAATATAAATCCATACTATGTGTGGTATTGGGAGCCAGATAACGAACGGAGAACATGATTTCGGGAGAAGCCAACTGCTCAGCGGAAATGAAATTATCACGCATTCTGTCGGCTAATCCATATCCTTGAATACTTTCCAGTAAAGATACAATGGCCCCCATTTTAGAAGGATCGGCATTACCATTATCATCGTAAGCTTCAGCCAACATCAGACGAGCTTTAAACGCTTTCAAAGCACCCGGAGTAAAATATCCGGACATCTGTGAATCCGAATAAGGTTTATCCGGCAGAGCTGCAATCGCATCATCAAAATCTTTCACAATCTGAGTATAGACATCAGAACGGGAAGCTTTTGCCTGATACATATTATCCATAGTCAATGAAGCTGTTACCAGAGGGACCTCACGATAGCATTGATATAACCAGGAATAAAAATATCCTCTTAAAGCCTTCGCTTGTGCGAGCATAAAAGATTTTTCATCAGCAGACATATCCGTTCCTTCATAAACTTCCAGATTCTCCATCAATAGATGAAGACGAGCTATACCCTGATAACAATGATTATACATATAAGTCACATATCCTGTTGTATTCGGATCCAAATCACCTAATGCTATTGTTTTGGTTTTACCATAGGTATCTTCATCATGCTGGCAAATAGAATTGTCCGTCAAATTATCAAAACAAGCAATAATTTGCGACATTTCTCCCGGCCATTCGTATACCATAGAAAAACTACCAGCTAAAGCAGATTGAAAATCACTTTTTTTCTGCCAAAAAACAGACTGTGATGGCGAAGATGGAGGATCTTTCTGTAAGAAATCACTACAAGAAGTCGTAGAACCCACCAACAAAGCCGAAGCCAATACTATATTTATTATCTTTTTCATTGTATTCTACCTTTTAAAATTCAACATTTAAACCAAAAGAACAAATTCTATTTTGCGGATAAACAGCTGCACGTCCATCATCCTCACGTTCCGGATCCAGACCGTAGAATTTTGTAAATGTCAATAGATTATCTCCTGAGAAATAAACTCTTACCCGTGACATTTTCACTTTATCCGTAACGGCTTTTGGTAAAGTATAGCCGAATGTCAAATTCTTCAAACGGAAATAAGAAGCATTCTGCAACATATAAGTATTCGCTCTGTTATTCTTATTACCTCCCAAATTATCGAAGTAAAGACGCGGATGTTTGGCATTATATGGATTTTCTTCTGTCCACATACCTTCTATATATTCACGCGTCGGAGCAGAGCCCTGACGGAACGGATAGATTCCCCAGTCGTTTGTATACCATTTCTTACCTGAAACACCTTGTCCCTGTAACGATAAATCGAAGCCTTTCCAGCTAGCACCGGCATTTACCGAATATTCAAAACCCGGGAAACGTCCTGAAATAGGAATACGGTCATCATTATCAATTACACCATCATTATTCTGATCCTTAAACTTCAGGTCACCCGGTAATGTATTATCATTAAATTGTTTCGGTGAATTTTTCACTTCATCTTCCGTTGCAAAGACACCGATACATTCCAGCATATAATATTCATTATACGGAAGACCTTCTCTTCTCAATTTATATCCGTCGATTTCCTCTGCACCAAACTGCGTTAATTTGTTTCTCGAGCGATCGAAATAAACACCTGCATTATATTGCAAGCCCTTAAAGACTCCATCCGTGATCATGTTGTTGTAATTGAAAGCGATTTCAAAACCTTTGTTTTCAACTTCTCCATTATTTACAGTCGGAGCAGTCATACCCAACAATGCAGAAACCTGTGAGGTACGCAAAATATCAGAAGTAACTTTCTTATACCAGTCGAATGTAACATTCAACCCATTGAATACCTGCAAATCGAAACCGACGTCGGTAATAGTAGTAGTTTCCCATTTGATGTCGCGGTTTGCATACGCTTTCTGCTGATAACCCACGGTTTCAGTTTTCTTATCAAACGGATAGTTACTTACACTGGCAATCATCGCCTGATATGGATATAAACCAATATTCTGGTTACCTAACTGTCCCCAAGAAGCACGGATTTTAGCATTATTCAGCCAATTCAGATTCAAATCCTTAATAAAATCCTCTTCCGTAATACGCCAACCTGCAGAGAATGAAGGGAAAATACCCCAGCGATTTTCCGAAGAGATACGGGATGTACCGTCATAACGCATATTGGCTTCAAACAGATAACGTTCTTTAAAATTGTAGTTCAAACGGCCGAATACAGACTGGATGGCCCACTCTTCCTGTTTTCCTTCATTAGACCAATTCGCAGTAGAACCGGCATCGATTACCGGCAAGTCAAATGCATATTCTTTTCTGAACGCTCTTACTGTTTCATACTTTTCCGATTCCTGGCTATAACCGGCCATAATACTGAAGTTGTGATTTTTATTCGGAGTAGAATAATCATACTTCAAATAAGTATACAGATTCGTATAGAAACGACGTTGATCTTCAACAGTCAAACCATTAGAACCTCTATCCAGATAACCGGTTTGTTCGCCTGTATGATAATCATAAACCGGGACATCGGATCCTCCCCACTCTTTCCACTTATTCGATTGCAAACGAGCGGCCCCTTTTGTATACCAGGTAAGCCCTTTAGCCAGATTTACCTCCAACCACAATTGAGCATTCACATCAAAATCCTGATAATTTTTAGTAGTGTTGGTACCAATGATGGCCGGCATATTTTTATTGTGAGATTCAAAAGAATAGGCGGAACCGGTCCAGCGGGTAACACCGGAACCATCATCCGGCAACCACGGCATATAAGTAGGCGCCTGCGACATTGTTGAAAGTAAAACATCACTCTGTCCCTGACGAGGTTCTTCCCGATCACCATACATCAAATTGGAATAAGTACCGATCTTGATAAAATCAGTAATCTGAGAAGTCAAGTCGATTGTCGCATTGTATTTCTGATAATCGAAGCCTTTCAACGTACCAGGCTGATTTACAAAGTTCAAAGCAACATTATATGTTGTCTTTCCGGCATTACCGGCAATCGACAGATTATGATTCTGAACCACGGCTGTATTGAACATATAACCCAACCAGTCGAAATTAGGATATTGTTCGCTACCACCACCATTCCGATAAGCATCGATCTGCTCCTGGGTATAGCGTTCTCCAGCTCCGGAATTTGCTTTGGCCAGGTTAAACAATTCCATATATTCTGCAGAGTTCGTTACCATATCGTACATACGAGTCGGGTTGTAGATGCCTACATTTCCATGATAAGCAATGTGTGCCTTACCATCACCAGCCGCCCCTTGCTTCGTCGTCACAAGAATAACCCCATTGGCGGCACGAGCACCATAAATAGCAGCAGACGCAGCATCTTTCAATACAGAAACACTTTCAATCATGCTCGGATCCAGGTTAGAGATACTACCCGGAACTCCATTTACCAAAACCAGCGGATCAGAACCTGCATCAGAGAAAGTTCCCTGACCGCGAACACGAAAAGTAGTAGCCTCAGCACCCGGGGCTCCTAAACCCTGGTTGACACGCAAACCCGGAACCTGTCCCTGCAACATGGTTGCTGCATTAGTAACCGGACGTTTGGTCATCTCTTCGCCGGTAACAGCCGTTACAGCACCGGTCAAATTCAATTTCTTCTGCGTACCGAACCCAACCACAACCACTTCGTCCAACGCCTGTGAATCTTCTTTCAGAATAACAGAAACTACAGATTTATTTCCAACAGGAATACTCTGTTCGATATAACCTATATAAGAGATTTTCAATGTTGCTTTGTCAGGCACATCCAATGTAAAGCTACCATCCACATTAGTTACCGTACCGATTGTCGTTCCTTCTACTACAACATTTGCTCCGATAACGGGTTCATTATTCGCATCCAGAACACGGCCTGTGATCTGCTTTGTCTGTTGCATCACTGCTCCAGGCCCAATTTCTCCGGCACGAGTAATAACAACATGACGATCATTGATTTCATAGTGTACATTCCGTCCGTTAAACAGCACGGCCAATACTTCATTAATAGACTTGTTGTCCAGGGAGACAGATACTTTTTCATCCAGATTGAGATCTTTAACATCCAGACTGAATGAAAATTCACTTTGGCTCTTGATGGATTCAATAGCCTCACGGATCGTGGCATTTTTAAGATTTAAGGAAAGCATATGCTCAGTGGCATACGTACTCGCACTAAGAGTAAGCGTTCCGGCAACAAGAAATACACCAGCCAGATTTGCCAGACGTCCTGCTCTTGTAGCCAATAAGTCCTGAACAGATTTTCTAAATGTTTTTTTCATACTTCACTTGTTTAAGATTTAACTTTTTAATTACTTGAAAAAAGGGTTCCTGATTTTTTACCCCACGGTTACTACTACTTTTTCCTCATTCACATTTACTTTTGGGTTTGACTTATGTTAATTGAAAATTCTAACAAATTCCGGTTTCACCTCATACCTGAATTTATTGCCGGAAGACAATATTTCCAGTACTTTTTCTATCGACACATTCTCCTGAAAATCTGAATAATAGACGATATGTTTTAGTTTATCGCTCTCTATCCGGATCGGTATATTGTATAGGCGTCTCAATTCTTTTGCTATTTCTTCAAGCGGAACCTTATCAAAGGTCATCGCTCCGTTACGCCAATTCTCTATATGGCTGGCATCCACCGAATCGACCTGTATGGTCTGAGTCATTTTCTTGAAGGTGAACCGCTGGTTTGGTTTCAGTACGACCGGGGCGGCATCGGTCAGAAAATCTCCGACCTTCACCGCTCCCTCCTTGAGGGTTACTTTCACCTCTGAGTCTTCTTCATAGGATTTTAGATTGAATTTAGTACCGAGAACCTTCACTGTTAATTTCCCGGTATTCACCACAAAGGGTAATTCTTTATTTTTGCTTACTTCGAAATAGCCTTCCCCCGTCAATCCGACATTTCTCGATTCCCTGGCAAAGTTCGAATCATACGTCACCTTGCTCCCGGCATTCAGCCAGACAACAGAACCGTCCGGAAATGTAATCTTTGATTTTGCTCCGTCCGGAACCTCAACCACATATTCTTTGTATTCTTCAACCATCTCCGATGCCGATCGCTCCGATTGCCACAAAAAGAATAATGAAGAAACTCCACACAATAAAAGAATGATAGCGGTAGCCGATAATTTCAATGCACGGCGATAGAATTCCATCCGGTTTGCCGGTTGGGTTTCTTCCTTAAACTTACCGATGGCACTTGTAACATCGAAACCATCGGCATTCGACATTACTCCGGTCGCTTTCCATATAGCTACCGTATTTTGGAAATATTCCCTGTTCTCCGGTTTTTCTTTGATCCACTGCCGTAAAACAGCATGGCTCTCAGCATCCAGAGATCCATTCAAAAATGATTGTATGTAATTATCTATTTGCACCATTTATTTTAATTTATGAGTAGGAAATATCCCTCATCATAATTAAAGGCGCAGAAAAAGAGAAGGAGGGTATATGGACTTTCATATTTTCATAATAAAATGATTATTTAATTCAGAAGTCCTGACACAGTGTAGCCTTGAGTAAAAAATCAAAAAGATTACTATTCAGGCAACAAGAGGCCATTATGATACAATATACCTTTTACAAGCGACACCACTATTTACAAACGTTCATCATCCGGCCGGAATAAAACTACATTATTTAACAATTTACCCGCTTTAAGGCTTTTCACAGATTTACATTGTATTTTTTGAAGTTCGTTTAAAACGAGTTTTTTCTCATTTTAAACAAGAAGAGGGTTCGTTTTAAATGAAATATATGTTAAATTCAGTTGCCATTCAAACAGGATAGCGGACTTTTGCGTTAAAAACACATGCTATAAAACATTTTTATTTCGCTAAAAGATTCAAAAACAAATCACGAACAGATTAGCATATAAATAGCAAATCCCTTCTATTTCAAACAAACCGTTCGATATTACCGTCTAGCGCACCAGTTTGCTTCATTTTTCACTCCGACAAGTCCAACATGACAACACACAACTATTCCACAGTCGCATAAATCCGCACGGAGATATACCGGAATACATACAACAAAATCTCCAACAAGATAAAATAACATTTTGTCAATTTTATTTATTTGAACTACTTATCATCGGGATATTGAAATCCTGTATGTCGATATATAGATTATTTTTGCGTATTTTTGCAGGCAAATAATTCAAAGCATATATATAATAATGGATCATAATCCCATAAAGATACCCTCACCTTTACTTTCACTGGTTCCCATACTTGTATTGGTAGCCCTTTTGTTTGTCACAATCCGGATATTCGGCAGCGATGCCCTGAGCGGAGGAAGTCAGGTAGTACTGCTTACGGCCACGGCTGTTTGTTGTCTGATCGCTATGGGATACAGCAAAGTGCGCTGGAAAGCGATCGAACTGGCAATGATCAATAATATATCCGGAGTGGCTACGGCTTTGATCATTTTATTGATCATCGGGGCTTTATCCGGTAGCTGGATGATAAGCGGAGTCGTCCCGACACTGATCTATTACGGGATGCAGATCATTCATCCCAGTTTCTTTCTGACATCCACCTGTGTTATCTGTGCCATCGTTTCCGTTATGACCGGAAGCTCCTGGACCACCATAGCAACCATCGGTATCGCCCTCCTGGGCATCGGGCAAGCACAAGGATTTGACGATGGCTGGATTGCCGGGGCTATTGTTTCCGGCGCTTATTTCGGAGATAAAATATCCCCGCTTTCAGATACGACCATCCTTGCCTCATCCGTAACGGACACGCCACTGTTCAAGCACATCAAATACATGATGATCACCACAGTCCCGTCCATAGTGATCACATTAGTGATCTTCACCGTAGCCGGACTGACACACGAAGCAACCGCTTCCGACCAGATTGCCATGTATTCTGCCTCTTTAAAAGAGACATTCGATATTTCTTTATGGCTGTTAATCGTCCCGATCATAACAGGTATCCTTATAGCCAAACGCATACCGTCTATCATCACTCTTTTTATTTCCACAGCTCTGGCCGGTATATTCGCTCTGATCTTCCAGCCCCATCTGCTACAGGAAATATCCGGTTTGCCGATAGAAAATATGCAATCACAGTTCAAGGGACTAATCATGACCTTCTACGGTAGCACACAGATCCAGACGGGGAATCCGGATTTGAACGAATTGGTTTCCACCCGGGGCATGAGCGGTATGATGAACACGATCTGGCTGATCATTTGCGCCATGTGTTTCGGTGGGGCTATGACTGCCAGTGGAATGCTGGGAAGCATCACTTCCGTATTTATCCGTTTTATGAAACGGACGGTAGGACTGGTCGCTTCAACGGTTGCATCCGGTTTATTCCTGAATATCTGTACTGCCGACCAATATATTTCCATCATCCTGACAGGTAATATGTTCAAAGATATTTACCAGAAAAAAGGATATGAAAGCCGTCTGTTGAGTCGTACGACCGAAGATGCCGTAACCGTCACTTCACCTCTTATTCCGTGGAATACTTGTGGTATGACACAGGCAACCATCCTGGGTGTAGCCACTCTTACCTATTTACCTTATTGTTTCTTTAATCTAATCAGCCCGTTGATGAGCATAACGGTTGCCGCCATCGGGTACAAAATAAAAAGGATAAATGAAAAAGCTGAAAGTATCGCTACTGACTAGAGTCATTATTGCCATCGCTGCCGGTGTTTTATTCGGCCAGTTTTTACCGAATGGCATCGCACGTATCTTTGTAACCTTCAACTCGTTGTTCGGGAACTTCCTTTCGTTCTCCATCCCCCTTATCATCCTGGGACTGGTAACACCTGCTATCGGAGACCTGGGTAAAGGGGCCGGAAAACTGCTGGCTATTACGGCCCTGATCGCTTACGGCTCTACTATCTTTTCCGGATTCTTTACTTTTTTCAGCAGCTCTGCCATCTTTCCCCATATCCTGCCTGCCAATGCAGAACTGACGGCAATGGATAATCCGGAAGATTTCATGCTGACACCTTATTTCACTGTGGCGATGCCTCCCCTGATGGATGTAATGACGGCTTTGCTCCTGTCGTTTACGATCGGCCTCGGGCTTTCTTATATCAACGGCAATACCCTACGGGATGCATTCAACGACTTTCAAAAGATCATAACGATACTGATCGAGGCTGTGATCATACCGCTTCTACCTTTGCATATCTTCGGTATTTTCCTGAATATGACGGTTAGCGGACAGGTAATGAGTATCATAGCGATGTTCTTGAAAGTGATCATCGTCATATTCGTTCTCCACGTAGTGCTTTTAATCATCCAGTTTTCTGTTGCGGGAGGTATCAGCGGCAGAAATCCTTTCCGGCTCCTGAAGAATATGTTGCCGGCTTACGCAACCGCTCTGGGTACCCAGTCCTCGGCGGCAACCATACCGGTAACACTGGCACAAACGATAAAAAACGGGGTCCGGGAAACCATTGCAATTTTTGTTGTGCCTCTCTGTGCCACAATCCATCTATCCGGTAGCACGATGAAGATCACGGCTTGCGCTATGGCAATCATGTACATGGCCGGAGAACCGGTCACTTTTGCCGGAATGGCAGGCTTTATCATGATGCTGGGCATAACGATGGTAGCTGCTCCGGGTGTTCCGGGAGGGGCGATCATGGCAGCCCTGGGATTATTACAGAGTATGCTTGGCTTCAACGAGACCTTACAGGCTTTGATGATCGCACTTTATATTGCGATGGATAGCTTCGGTACGGCGTGCAATGTCACTGGTGACGGGGCGATTGCCATTGTGGTAGATAAAATTGCAGGAAAGCAGCAGCCGTCTCCCGAGATCACCGAATAGATTTTGATGAAACATTCAAATACGATTACTTTCATCTACATATCTTTTCCGGTTGGCGGCTTTGGCTTCTTTTCCCTGCCTGAGTCGATACGAGAAAGAAAGACGAAAAAGCCTTCCCAATTCCCTTTCACGACTATTATAAAACCGTCCGGGCATTCTCACTTCTCCTTTCAGCAGGTTGGATTCGAAGATGTCATCGACAGTTAAAGAGATGGTTCCATTACCCTTAAATATTTGCCGGCGTATTCCGGCATTAGCTATAAACATGGGCTTAAAAGAATATTGTCCGTCAGCGTTTTTCCCCCGATAGGATAAATTTATTTCCGCTGTCCAGTTTTTGGAGAATTCAAACAGGTTGTTTAAACCTGCATAAGGAGAAAACAGGGATGCTTTTTCTTCTTTATCAAAAAAGAACCATTTATATCTTTTATAATTCAATGAGAGATTTGCACTCACTTTCCACCAGGTAACCGGACTGAAGACTGTGGAATTTAAACGCAATCCGTATGAGTAGCTGGATGATAAATTATCGGGATAAACCAATATCCGGTCGTTTTCTTCCAGATGGAAACTTTTGCTGATAGGGTCTTTCACATGTAAAAGGAAAAGACTTGCTTTCATCTTGTCTTTCCAGACAAAAGACAGTTCTATATTATCGGACAACGAAGGTTTCAAATCCGGATTTCCTTGTTCGTGCATATAATTGTCGAATATATAGACAAAAGGATTCATATCATTGTAGTTAGGACGGTTTATACGTCTGGAATAGAGGGCAGACAAGGCATTCCCGTCTGGATGCTTATATTCTAATGTTACCGAGGGAAACAAATGCGTGTAATGCTGGGAGATTCCTTTTACATTTGTATTTTCAACCCTGAATCCTAATTGTGTGGATAGCCTATCTGAAAAACGGGTTTCAAGCTGTAAATAAACAGCATTTATATTCTCATTATAAGAAAACTGTCGGCTCAGCTGAACATCTTCTTTCCATTCATTATCAGACCGATTGTGATAAAGGGTAAAATTATCGACAGAAACAAAGGATGTTTTTACTCCGGCACGTACTTTGCTCTTACCTAACGGGAAACTAATATTACTTTCTCCCGCATAAATACGTATCTTCCCCCCCATATCACCTTTCAAGGTATCTTGTTTTTGTTGCCCTGAAACAAAGTCGTTGAAAACATCATACTGAAACTGATTTTCAGGCTGATTGTGATAGACAAAATCGAAATAGTTATTCCATTCCACTTCTTTCTCCGGTTTGTACGACATATTTATGCCTCCTGCATACGAACGGGGATATTTATTGTTCCTGTTACTCGTGAACAGTTCCGACCGCAATGGATGACCTGATTCGACAATCCGGGAGCTGATATCCCCGTCCTGCCTCCGGTCCATAATAAAACCGTTGGAATAGACTCCCAGATAGATTTTCGATGAGACATCATAATCAAATCCTACACGATAATAATGAGAGTCATATTTCCATTTTCTGTATGTATGCTGGTGCATAAATTTACCCAACGGTTCCTGAGTGACCAAATGCAGGTCTTCCCGTATAACATTTAAATCATTGTAGCCTTTACCCGTGTAATAAGAATAGTCAGCAAACAGGCACAATTTTCCATCACGGTATGCGTAATTAAAACCGACATCACCGCTGGCATATTTACCTTGCGTGTAACGAGAATTGACGGCAAGGCTGGTTCCTCTGAAAAAATGCCTGTCCATTTGCAGATTAATAATACCCGCATTCCCCGCTGCATCATACTGCGCCGAAGGATGGGTGATCAGTTCTATTTTACTTACGGAGGTTGCCGGCATGGAACGTAACAAGTTCATAAGATTATCTCCGGACAAATAGGTGGATTTGTTATTGACAATTATCTGCGAACCGCTCTGTCCGTTCAGTGATACGGTCCCGTCTTCACTAACGAAGACACCCGGCATTGTTTTTAATACATCCAACACATTGCTTCCTGCCTGGGTAAGAGGAGAAGACAGGTTGATAATTGTTTTCCCGGGAGAAAACACAATTTCGTTTTTAGCGGCTGTAACTGTTATCTCCGACAGACTAACTGCAGATTCTTTTAACCGAATATCTCCCATATCTATATTTTCGGTTTTGACTTCCAGAAAAGAGATATTTTTTTCAAACCCCAGCATGTAAATTTCGATCAGATAAGAGCTTTTTGAATTCGCATGAACCGTAAACAATCCATTTGTATCAGAAATCACTCCACTGACCAAAGTACTATCCTGTTCATGGTAAAGCATCACGGTACAATTGGGTATAGCCAGACCACTATCATCGATAATGCGTCCCGAAATCCTGATACTTTGTGCGTAAGTGTTCAGGGAGAAAAAACAAATGAACAGAAGAACGGAAAAGAAGAATCTGTTGACCATAATATATCTTGTTTTAAGTTACTTACGGTCAAAATTATTCCGGTAAACCGCCTAAAACAAAAAATATTGACGAACGACATATATCGATGGATATACTACACTTTTTCTCCTTTTACTCCTTTTTGGGGGAAATGATATAACTGCCTAATATGCGCATCACATCTTCACGCTGGCTACGCCCGATGGGAAGTATCTTATCTCCTATTTTTAGTTGATTACCTGTTACAGCGTCTATTTTATTGATATTAACGATATAGGAACGATGTACCTGCATGAATGAACTTTGCGGTAATATGACCCCAAATTGTTTTAAAGGGATACTGACTATATCTTTCGATGACGGCGTATTGATAATGACATAGTTTTCCATGCTCTCTATAAACAATATCTGCTCGAATATGATTTTCTTTAGTTGCTTATTGCTCCGGACAAAAACGTACGAACGCGAGTCGATTTCTTTTCCTGCCTTTTCCATAGTAACTTGTATGTTATTTATGGCTTTCATGAACCGCGCAAATGAAATCGGTTTTAACAAATAGTCAGACACGTGGAATTCATAGCTTTTCAAAGCGTACTTTTCATAAGCAGAGGTAATTACAGTGAGAGGCGGATTTTCCATATTAGCTAAAAAATCGAGACCCGATAAATACGGCATCTCAATATCAAGAAACAATAAATCGACCTTCGTCGTTTGTAATAGATTATTCAATTCGATCGCATTCTTACATTCTCCTGCTAATTCCAGAATATCTACTTTCTCGATATATTCCCGCAACCCTTTACGAGCCAAAGGTTCATCGTCTGTTATTACACATTTTATCTTCATCTTATTCCATCTCTATTGTTAATGTTGCTGTGAACAAATCCTGTTCTTTGTTGATTGACAAATCATGTCTCCCCGGATAAAGTATTGATAATCTCTGTTTAAGATTAACAAGTCCTATCCCTGCCTTTTGTTCGGATTCAGGATACCTTATGATTGTATTGGTTATTTTGAAAATAACCATATTACCTTGTTGACTTACCCGAATGCCGATATAAAAATTCCCATTTACATATTTGAAGGCGTTTTCGAGTAACGGATGAAAGAGTAACGGATGGATTTTCCTTTGGTTATCGGCTATCTCTGTTGAGAAATCCACTTTCACTCCTTCTTCAATCCGAAGTTTCTGAAAAGCGATATATGTATTAAGAAATTGAAGTTCATCCTCTAACGGAACCTGTTCTTCCGCATCATAAAGCCGATATCTCAACAAACCCGAAAGAAGCTCGATACCTTCTTTAGCAGCCATATTAGTTTCATCTACCAGAAAATAAATTGTATTCAATGCGTTAAACAAAAAATGCGGATGATACTGGGCTTTCAGGAACTTCATCTCTGTTTCAAGCTGAGCAGCTTTTACCCTTTCCAATTCAAAGTTCTGCTCATCAACCTTTCTTCTATTATACTCATTCCGTATCAATGTAAAATAAAACAACAAAATCGGTACACAGACCATTACTGCAATTACATAATCTCTAAAGTAATCCGGCAGACTCAATAAAATATGTATAATAAAAACAGTAATAATAATGCATATAGAAAAGTAAATAGCAGCCAACCCATATTCTTTTACAATATCTTTCCACCCTTTTTTATTTGTACTTCTTTTTACAAAGAGCAGATACAATCCCCTGTCAATTAAATAAAAAAAAGGAGGACTAATTATTAGTTCTCTCAGATGTTGTGAAGGTGTAACCCAAAAAGTATTATCTATAGAAATATCGGTTACCAACCGTATTGCTTGTTGGCATATAACAGCTAATATTACAGGTGAAATCCATTTCTGTAAACGATACATCATATTTTATTTACGTTAGAATATCAAAAGCTCTCAAAACTACCTTCAAATTGAGATAGAATAAAATTTATTTGATGAATGTAAGCTTTTTCCTTCTAAACAGCAAATATTCCTTTGTCAACTTCTTTTAGAACAGGACAATAATAGTTCCTGCAAAGTATTGGCACCTTTCTCACGCATCATTGCTACAGCGATATGTGCACAGGCATAAGCATCTGCCATCGCATGATGATGATTCGTCAGGTCATAACCGCAATAGGCTGCTACGGTATGCAGCTGGTGGTTGACCAGAAAAGGGTACATCTTTCGGGATAGCCGGCAGGTACAATAGAACTGATATTTGGGATAAGCCAGTTCATAGGCCATATGGGCGGCTTTCAGGCATCCTTCATCGAAAGGACTGTTATGAGCGACCAGAGGCAGATCCGCAATCTTCGGTGCTATCTTCGCCCAGACTTCTTCAAAGTCAGGAGCCTCGTTTGTATCTTCCGGTGTCAGGCCATGAACAGCAGTGGTCCACTGGGTATAATAATTGGGATACGGACGGATCAAACTATATGCCTGGTCGATAACCTGATTGTCTTCTACAATGACAACCCCGACACTACATACACTACTGCGTTTCCCATTGGCGGTCTCAAAATCTATTGCGGCAAAGCGTTCCATAAAGCGTTTCAATCATTTTTGCAAAGATAATCAATAAACACCAGGAGCTCGATAACATTTGCAGATTTCCACAGCAAAGAAACGGGGAGTAAGCTCCATTGATTTTGAACCACTCCCCATTTTTTAATCATTCAGTTATTTCTGCAAAGTAACAGGTCCGATAAGTCCCGATTGCTGCAATGGCGAATCTTTATTATAGAATTTCCATGAAGTAAATGTATATCTATCTTTCACCGGACGCCGCTTATTCTTGATAAACCAATCCGGCAATTCTTTCAGACCATAACCCTGCGTATACTTATCGTAACCGCCGGGGCGATCTCCTGGAGTACCAGGATTGATATATTCGGCATCATCAGGATATTGTTCATCACCAATCATCCTGTTTGCCCAGGTATTGGCAACTTCTATTTCCAGAATATTCCCCTGACTTTTGAGTAAACCTTGTGGTACCTGCACCTGCCACGGCGTACACCAGACAATGCCTAGCTCCTTTCCATTCAAAATAACCCGGGCCATATTTTTCACAATACCCAAATCTAGTATTGATGCTGAAACATCTGCCGCATTAAATGAAATCTTGTATTTCGCTATACCAGAGTAATATTTGATTCCTTTATCCGGATTTTCAGCCCAATCATGCAATTTATCGAAGACAACTTGTTTAGGACCTCCCCAACGAGGATCAAAACTAACATTCCATTTACCTTCAATTTGTTGTACTTCCTCTTTTTTCCGAAAATTCGGAGTCCGCACCGTCTTCTCTGAAATAGGTTTGGTAAAAACCAAGAATCCGCTTTCACGAGGAAGCATTTCAACCGGAATAATGATACGTCCGTCAAAAACATCATACTCAGTAAGCTCACGTCGCTCCCCGTTAACAGCATTCCACCATTCAGGCTGAAGTCCGTTCCATTTAATGTTCACCTTCGCTTTCACCTTTTCTCCACCCCGATGGCTGATGAAATAAAGATCTCCCTGAGAAAGTTTGCGTTGCCCGTAAAGCATATCTTTTACTTCCCAAGGGTCTCCTGTAGATTGGAAAAACAACTCCGGAAGTCCCATTACTTTTTCCATTGCTGCATCTACCGGCATTCCGGAAAGAACACGTCCTTTTCCAAACTGAATATCAGATGCAGAGGTTGCTGATAAACCAAACCACAATTCAGAGATCAACCGTTGCATTCTCTCATCGCATTCCGGATAATTCTCCATGCTCAATGATTGAACAGGAGGAGGATTTCCGATTAAAGTGGCACCCTGGGCAACCAAATCCCGTATTTTTGCCAATGCTTCCGGACGTAAACGTTCTCCTTCTTTCAATATCAACGCGTTAAATTCAGTGCCATGAGGCAAAACAAGCTTGCCATCACGAACACTCAACTTTTCCAATAAAACATCATCCGTAAGACATACCTGACGATAACGTCCTTCGATAAGCGTCGGCATGGAAGATATTTTAGTTGGGTATACCAATGCATCGGCAACAGGCAGTCCTGCCTGCATCATATAATTACATCGGGCAAGATAGTTATGCCATGCTCCGGCAAAGGGCCACCATGTAAGATACCGACAATATTGTGTACCAAAATAGCCCATGGTGAATCCCGGTTGATATTTATCAGAGAATGCATTATGGTAAAATCCGTGTATATAAAACTGATTTACGCCTTTAGTCAATGCATAGTCCGCTTCGTCTTTCAATATCCACGGATCATTTCTCCAGGCACTTTGATAAGGTTCTGCGGTAAAAGCTTCAGCCCATATTACATTCCGCCCATATAAAGAAGATGCTTCCATTGATGTACCGATAATATCCGACGGAGGTCCTTGCCTTTTCCCGTGTTGGTCCAAATGTGATCTTACCCAGAATTCCACACCCGGCTTTTTAGATATCCCGGCAATAGACTGCCAATCGAGAGGAATACCAAAATAAGGTTCCAACAACCATTCCAGATTATTTTCATCTGCCAATTGCTGTAACTTTCCATGGAACCTTTCCGCATATAATTCGGAAATCGTTCTTTGCATATCCCAACGAAAACGATTTGTCAGTTCCTGATCTTTAATGACCATATTATTATCTTTCCACGCCGGCAACCAAAGAGAACAGTCATATCCTCGTCTTTTCTGAAATTCTTCAATAAAGTCATTTCCAAAATCCTGATAACCGGCTTCGTAACTGTCATTTTCAAATCCTCTGAAAGAAGTATACCCCTTCTGTTTCGCTTCCTTATTGATCCGTCCTACTATATTATCATACACAAGACGAATTGCATCCGGATCCATCCGGTCTACTTCATGCCCTACCGTTTCTATATCAGCAGGATGATTGAAACTGTTCGCTGTAACAAGTGCCATTCTCCATATATTCCACTTACCTTCAGGAACATTCCACACGAGTCTTCCATTTGCATCCATTTTATCGGTTAATACGATAATTTTATCCGGATCTATTATTTCCCCGGGTTTAGTTTCCGGAACAGCCAGTACCAGCATATCTTTATTAAAGGTTCCCGGATCAGGTATTTTCTGTCTATCCTTATTCCATTCAGGTATAGAAAATGAAGGAGTAGGGACATAAGCCTTTTCCAAAACCGCATCAAAAGAGATAGGACCTTCTACCGTTTTCTTTGAATATGAAAGTCGTTTAAGACTCTTCTCTGCAGGGACCCACGGTCCGCCGGTATGACTCCAACCGGTACAAATGAATAATCTTACCTCTAATCCTAAACGATCGGATTCCCCTATGGCAAAATTCATCAAATCAAACCATTCATCACTTAGGACTTTCACTTTCCCCGGATAATCTCGATATGAGAAAACATACGGCCAAGGTTGCTGGTCGGACATAACCATGATCATGGTTCCTCCGATCCCCTGGGCTGCCATAGCTTCCAGGTCTTTCGTAATTCCTTCCCTGCTCACCATTCCTCCAAGCCATTGCCAAAGGACATGCGGACGACAATCAGCAGGAGGTTTAACAAAATGCTGCTCCAAATCAGACGAAGCACTGACTACTCCCGTCAGAAATAAGAGTATTGATATTATAAAACTAACAGATCGTTTCATATTTACTTTATTCTTTACATATGTGATATTAAGACATTAATTAAAAACACAATTAATATCCTGGATTTTGTTCGATAGCCCCCAGACTTTTCTCTACTTCTGTCCTGGGGATTGGTAAGTAATAATTCTTAGGATAAAAGTTGCGTTGAAATTTTATCACCTCCGTATATTTCTTCGTCTGGTCGTTTTCTTTTATAATTTCCATCGAAATCAGAGGTTTCTTTTCTGTTTCTTCTGCGATTTTCCAACGCCGCACGTCAAAGAAACGATGATACTCAAGTGCGAGTTCTACACGTCTTTCATTTCGAATACGTTTTCTCAATGCTTCTCCGCTATCTGTTACATCAGGCATCTGAACACTGGACCGACGACGTACCATATTCAGATATTTTCTTGCGGTATCTTCATCGCCCAATTCGAATTTTGCTTCTGCGTAATTCAACAGAATCTCTGCATAGCGAAAGAATATCCATGGGCTTGTAGGATTTTGAGAAGAGCCTGTCGGAGGTATAGATTCATCCAGGAATTTACGCAAATAGTAACTGGTTTCACTCGCAAGCCAGGTCGATCCTCCCCCTGTATAATCTTTATTATCTCTTCCTCCTTTAAATGTTTCCGTTTCACGCCCCTGCCATACGGAGCCGTCATATAAGATCGACGCATAGAACCGGGGATCACGTCCTTTATACGGATTTTGAGGATCATATCCTGAAGTCGGATCAGGACGATATGTTCCATCCGATTGTTCTATGCAAGGTAATTTTCCCGTAGCTTTCATCTCATATGAATTAACCAGGTTTTGTAACGGGTCCATTGTTCCATGTCCGCCATCTCCGCTACGTCCTTGTACCATACTAAAAACCGTTGAATTACTTTGAGTAAATTGTCGTGCAAATATGATTTCATCATTATCCTTTAGAAAAATCGATTCATAATCATCCTGAAGACTATAACGAGTATCTATTAACTTTTCTATAGCCTTCGCTGCTCTTTCCCAACGCGCCATATCATTGTCGGGATTATGGAGCGGGCTTGCCCAATATAAAAGGACTCTTGCCATCAAAGCCTGACAAGCATCACCTGAAGCACGCCCGGTTTGATTTGCAGGCTGTCTATCCGGTAACATAGATTTTGCTTCTTCCAGTTCCGTTACAATAAAATTCACACATTCTTCATAACTATTTCTGGGTATACTGTAGTCTTCGTTAAGCTCATACACTTTTGTTATAATAGGAACTCCGCCATAACACCATAACAGATGTGCATAGATATATGCACGCAGAAATTTCAATTCACCAAGCATTCCATTACGTTGTTCTTCAGAAAGAGGTGAGCCTTGAGACTTATCGAAGAAAGTGTTTATCTTTCTTATATTAGAATAAGCAGTCCCCCAATAATTGAGATGCGTAGGTAAACTATTCACATTATCCGGATCCAATGCCCCGGCAAGCAGCTCCTGTGAGGCATAATCGTTTGAGCGAGACCAAAGTTCATCAGTATAACTACCTTGCATATATTGGTCAAAACCATGAGGTAAAGCAATATAACAGCTATTTACGTATAATTGCATTAAAGAAGGATCATTCCATACATCCTCATCCGATAATTTATCCAAAGGTTTAAGATCCAAAATATTGCATGAATTCAAGAATAAAACGGAGAGTATAGAATATAGTATATATTTAATCTTTTTCATAACACTACTTTTTAAAAGGTTACATTAATGCCAAAATTAATTGTCCTCTGAATTGAATAATACCAATAATCATTGGTTTCAGGGTCATATCCAAGATCTCTCATACTGTCATATATCAGGAAAAGATTATTTCCGCTGGCAGAAATACGAATATCGCTTAAACCCATTTTATTAACAATCGGTTTCGGCAAGGTATATCCGATTTCAAGATTCTTTAATCTAAGAAATCCTCCGTTTCTGATCCAATGCGTATTATAACCGGAGTTGACATTTGCATTTGCTGAATTAGCACGCGGCATCGTCGCATTTGAGTTGTCTGCTCCCGGAATCCATCTGCCATCGGCACGCCATTGTAAAAAACCACCCCAGGTATCACTCATCGTACTGAAGAAGTTAGAATAGATATTGCCTTTACCTTTGACCATAGGAACATTACATCTTTCCTGTCCCTGTAGAAGTACTGACAAATCAAAGCCTTTGTACTGGACAGTTCCCGTCAACCCAAATGTCATTTCAGGAATATCTGTTTTAGTGATCAATATCTGGTCTTTTTCATTAATCACACCATCTCCATTCGTATCTCTGAAAATCAGGTCGCCAGGGCCTGCATTCGATAGATGCGGATAGCTAGCCAGGTGTTCCTCATCTTTGAATATACCGATTGCGTCATAATATAATTCAGAACCGTAAGGATTTCCTGTTTTGACCTGATAGGGTTCGGCAGCCGGAGCCTCATCTATAAATTTTACTTCGTTACGGGCGAACGCTAGATTTCCGGAAATAGAATAGGTAAAATCCCCCGCGGTATTATAATGAGTCAGTACCAATTCAAATCCGCGATTAAGAACACTTGCAATATTCTCGTCCGGCAAAGTTATACCGGTATAACCAGGAACTGTCGCATTACGTTTACCCAGAATATCATCTCGCATAGAACGGAAATAATCAAATTCCACTCCTAATTTTCCATTCCATAAATTTGCATCCAAACCCACATCCCAAGTCTTGGATGTCTCCCAGGTAACATTCGGATTAGGTACACGCGTTTCATAAATACCCTGGACATCCATATTGTTAACTACATAATTATTGCCGTAGGAATAAGTCATCAGGTACTGAAAATTATCTATTTTATCGTTTCCCATCATACCCCAACTCGCTCTTACTTTCAGATTGTTCAACCAATCCATATTCTTCATAAATGCTTCTTCTGACAATCTCCATGCAGCAGAGAAACTGGGGAAATAACCGAAACGGTTATTTTTGGGGAAGTTCGATGAGCCGTCGACTCTCAAAGTTCCCTGCAGGATATATTTTCCCTTATAGTCATAATTCAATCTTCCAAAATAATTCTGTCTGGCAAACTCGCTACCATAACCTTCGATACCCCACTTCGTTTTATCCGTTCCCCCTACATTCAATATAGGAAGAGATGTCGATTCAAATTCCGGTTTACTGGCACTCAGATAATATCCCTTTGTCTGCGTCTGCTCATAACCTAACATGACATCCAGATTATGATCTCCAAAAGAATGAGAATAATCGGCTTTTAACAAAAGATAAATGGAAGAAGGCATATCGCTCCTGTCTTGCAAAGATGCTTTTGCAGGCCCCATACCGTCCAAACGCTTAATATATTCACCTGTTGCCTCATCCTTATTATACACATAAGACGGGGTTTGAAATGTTTTCCAATATTGAAAACGTGCATCATACGAACCACGTGCCGTAAGAGCCAGTCCTTTAACCCATGGAACCTCCCATTTCAAAGAGAGATTTCCTTCAAATTTATTATTTTTAATCTCATGCCATCCCGCATTATCATTAACCATATTAACGATGTTTTGATCTCCGCGCAAGGGTTGAAGATGGTCAGTTCCAGGCCAATACAATTGCCATTGTGGTGCATAAAGGAATATATGACTGATTAATTCATAAGCACTATAATAAGGAGAATGACGAGAATCATATTGACCTGCGACATCCAGACTTGCAGTCAGACCATGTGCTACTTTAACATCTATATTAGAACGAATATTATATTGGTTGTATTTAATAGTGCTCCCTTCGAATTGTCCATTCTGTTTCAATTCACCTAAAGACAGGAAGTAATTTACCCGGTCACCACCACCTGAAATCGATAAATTCGTACGGTGTTGCGGAGTCCAATTGCGAATCATTTCATCAAAGAAATTGGTTGAAGTATATCCGGGCTCCGTTCCAACTCTAAATTTTTCCATTTCTTCTGGTGTATAAGCCATAACAGGTTGTGTATTCGGGTCGGCATGCTCCCTGACACGGATTTCATTTGCTACAGATGCAAAGGTATAAGCATCCGCCATTTTAGGATTCCTGGTAGGCTGGGCAAATGTCTGATTATATGAAAAATTAATTGTCGGTTTCCCTTTTACACCTCTCTTTGTTGTAACAACGATCACTCCATTAGAGGCACGTGAACCATAAATAGCGGCTTCAGAATCTTTCAGAACGTTCACACTTTCAATATCATTGGGATTAAGCTGACCTAGACCGGGACGTTCCACTCCGTCGATAAGTATCAGCGGACTACTATCACCGGTAGTACCCCGCCCACGGACCAGGATACTGGCATCATCACCTCCGGGTTCTCCACTACGGCTATTTACAACGACTCCAGGTAGACGCCCTGCAAAAGCAGATGATATATTTGCTGTAGGAGATTTCATTATTTCAGTACCTTTTACAGAAGATACAGATCCTGTTAATGTACTTTTCTGCCGCGTACCGTATCCTACCACAACCACTTCTTCCAATGTATGAAGATCTTCTTTTAAAATGATCTGAAAATCACTTTTATTACCCACATTGATCTCTTGTGATAAATATCCGATATATGAAACCTGAATTTGTGCACCTGCAGTTACCGTCAAAGAGAATATGCCATTGGCATCAGTCATGATCCCATTGGTCGTCCCTTTCTCTATGATATTGGCTCCGATGATCGGTTCGCCTTTATCATCGACAACAACTCCACTCACCTCCTTTTTCCCCGTCAATTTCGGAGATTGCGTGGATGATACTGTAATCAGTATCTTATTTCCCGAGACTTGATACTGAAGATTTCGTTTCGATAAAATTCCTGTTAATAAACTTTTTAATGATTGTTCCTTCACTGAGACTGTAACGGGTTCTTTTCCTGTAAGATCTGCATCCCTATAAGAAAAACGATAAGTTGACTGTTTTTCTATTTCCTGAAAAAGACGCGGTAATGTCACATTCTCTAATTTCAAGTTAACAGTGCCTGTTTGAGCATTCGCTGATATTGTTGTTAAAAAGATAAAACTAAGTACAAGTAACAAGTTTGTTCCACAAAATTTCGTACTTTTACACTTTATCTTAACTACGTTTTGTATAACATTCATAATAAGAAATTTAAAGTTGACTTTTAGTTTTTTTATAGCTATGCTATCACATAGCTTCTCGAACTGAATTCGACGATTTATCCGGAGAGCCGGCCCGCTTTCCGGATATTTTTTTCTTCTTCCTATGTTTTCATACTTCTCTTTTTTAAGGTTAATACTTTATTTATTTGTCACAAAAAGTTGAATGACTTCTCCTTTTATCTTATAATCAAATCCATAATGAATTTTCAGTATCCTCATTACCTCTTCAATCTCTTCCTTATCAAACACACCGGTATAAGTTTCCTTGACAAGTGATGAATCCTCGATTTCAAAAGATACACCATATTTCCGTCCGACTCTCTTCAATACATTATCTATTGATTCAGACCTGAACACCAATTCTTTACTTACCCAAGCTGTTTCTAATATATTTGAAGTTATTATTTTCTTCATTAGCCCTGTTCTCTTATCATAAATAACTTTCTCATTCGGTATGACATGTATTTTCTCAAAAGGCGGGCAGACAGAAGAAACAGTCACACTACCATGCACCAATGCCATTTCCAGTATATCCTTATCGGAATAAGCATATACATTGAACGAAGTACCAGTTACTTCAATATCCATAAATTCAGTATTCACTACGAATTTTTTTTGCACGTCTTTCTGCACATCGAAATATCCTTCGCCAGAAAGAGACACACGGCGATCTTTTTTCCCAAAATCCTGTTTATACGAAAGCACAGATTCAGAATTAAGTTTAACAGCCGTTCCATCCGGTAAAGTGATTGAAACCCGCTCTCCTTTTCCGACTTTGACTTCCATAACCCGGTCTGCTAACTGAGTAATTTCACGGTTATCAACATAGAAATAGACCGATAAGCTTCCCATTAGTAAAAAGGCCACAGCTGCTGCGATTTGTCGCCAGGCCAACTTTCTTATTCCGGGAACAGGCTTTACATTCATTTCTTGCCGGATACGAAGCAATAGGCTTTGGGCATCTTCCGACGATAAACATTCGTTATTATCCCAACTATTCCAACTATCGAGCAATACAGGAAAAAGTTCTTCATCCGAATGATTATTGATTTCCTGCCTGAGTTCACGAAATTCTTCCCGGCTTATTTTTTCAGCCTGATATTTCGTTAACCAATCTTTCAAATTTCTATATACTGATGTACTCATAAACCGGAGATTTCGTTTGTTTATGAGTTATATCCCGAAAGGCTACATTTATAACATGCATTTTCGCATGCTATAAAACATATTTCTCAGAAGTATATCGTGAATAATATGAACAAGTAGGAATAATTGGATAATTCTCTACGCAATACTTTCAATGCTGCTGAAAGTTGGTTACGCACAACCTGTTCCGTTATAGATAAGCGGGAAGCTATCTCTGTAATAGAAAGATTATATTCTTTATTCAGAGTGAATATTTCTTTTTGGCGGGGTGTCAGCTTCTGTTTGGCAGTTTCTAATTCTTTCAGGAAAAGATCAAAATCATATTTAGCTTCTACATCTTCCGCTGAAACGACTTCTTTTTTGATCTCCAGATAATTCTCCATTTGCGGATGATTCAATTGACGGCGAAGCTCTTTCAATAAAAAATGATAGGAAATTGTAAACAAATAGGCCTTGAAGGATGTATCCGGATTTATACCGGCCCGGTTCGTCCAGATCTTCACAAACGTTTCTTGCACCACATCCTTTGCTGCACTGTCCGATTTCAGATAAGAGAATGCAAAACGGTAAAGCCTGGCGCCCCAAAGATTGTACAGAGCGTTAAAACTAGACTCTGATCCTTCGGTTAACTCTTTCAATAATTTTCTTTCCTCCAACATGCTTCCCGTTTCCTTTTTGAATCACAAATATATGAAATAAAAAATACCCGGGCATAGTAGGATATATAATAAACTTACTATTGCCCGGGATTTCATTCTACCACTTTTATAATAAACAGGTAGTTTTCTTTTAAAGGATCGCCTTATTTAGCATTCAACACGATCTGATCTACCGTTTTCCCTTCCAGATCCATTACTTTTAATTCCAGTTTATTGTCCTTAGTGACACCTTTTACAACCGTTTTATGGGCATTATCTATGACAGGAAATTTAACCGAAGAAGTAGGTTTGTTATTGAAATAACGATGTAAATGCCCGGATAACATAACATCGACATTCGCCTCATTTAAAATCGGGACAAATTTTTCCAACACTTCTTTTTGTCCATGCCATAATCTTTTATCCGGCAACGGAGGCATGTGGGCAATGATCACTCTGTATTTTGCCTCCGTAAAATCCTTTGATTTCACAGCCTCAGCCAACCATTTCGCCTGTTCTGTCCGATAGTTGTCATAATCAGTTATGCCACTATATTCAATATCTGAATCCGGCTTATCCTCTCCCGTATCCAGGAAGATATAACAGATCGGTCCCTGACGAAGAAGAAAATACAGATGAGGTTCCTTCGGTGAGAAATAATGCTGAAACGAAGCAGCAAATATACCACGAGTCTCATGATTTCCACGGGCATAATACATCGGAGTTTCTTTGGCAAACATATCAATGGAAACATCCATAAAGCCAGTGAAAAGCTCTTCTTCATTCTTTAGCTGGCTCAACATATCGCCATTAAAAATAACCATATCGGTATTCTTATAGTCTGCAACTTTCAACAGTTGGGGAATATCACTCGTACGACCATGAATATCATTGATCATAATGAATGATGTCTCCGGTTTATTCCGGTCATTCGTTTTAAAAACCAGAGGATCGGCTCCGTATACATCTGTTGCAGCCACCTTCCCGTACATAATTTCAACACCCTGGTGATCGAGAACTTCCTCTGCATAGACACGATAACGATAGTTTGTACCCGGGGTCAGTCCGGTTATTTTCACCGCATGAAGCAAAGATGTATTTTTTACCCCGTTGGTTGAGTCGAAATACTTCGGACGGGCTTCCTGGTAATAATCGCTACCGTCGTCAGGAGCCAATTCCACCCACCCGACGGATGGCTTACTAGCCATCCAGACGATCGTAACTTCCGTTTCTTTGAGGTTCTGAAGATAAGGACCATGTTTGATCGAAATGCGATCCTGAGCAAAACCCAATACGGAAAAACATATACAAAGTAAACTTAACAACAATCTTTTCATATTTCTGCTATTATTCATATCCTTCATTCTGTTTTAAATTTGGATTTTTATCGAGTTCGGCCTGCGGGAACGGTAAATATCGGTTATGCGTACGGAATGCACGGTCTTCAATCTTCCGCAATGATTCATTGGATGCCGTTGGAGTATCAACGGTTGCTCGTAAATCACGATCCGGCTCATTCACATTGACAGTTCCTATCATGCGATATAATGTTCCGTTCAACCGGGTTTCTGCCAGCATTTTTCCATTTTGATCTTTCCAACGTAACAAGTCTGCGCGGCGTAAACCTTCCCCAGCCATTTCGATACAACGTTCGCGGCGAACCAGTTCACGAAGTTTTTCCTGTGTGTTATACTTTGCCCTGTCTACAGCGACATGACCGCAACGTGCCCTGAGCTGGTCCAATATACTATACACCTCCTCCAGATTTTCATTCTTTTCAATATCGATTTCAGCAATCGTCAGTAATACTTCTGCATAACGGAACAAAATCGGACAGGTATTTTCATTATCCAGCGAGGCTGAATACTGGGATAAAGGAACCGTGTATTTAGCCCAGATCATACCGGTCCGGGAAGAATTATCGGCAGCATCCATATAATCGGCATTCGAGCTACCGTCGATCGATTTATCCAATGTATTTATCACACGCTGTTTTCCATCAGAACCAACCCAATCCATTCCCGGATAGAGGATTGTCAGAGCCAACCGAGGATCTCTGTTTGCAAAAGGATGTACTGGGTCATAGCCTGATCCCTCCTCTTCCGGACGTAATCCGGACTTCATTTCATACATATCCACCAGATTCTGCGTTGGTACCATGGAAGCCCAGCCTCCATCCTGATTATTGAACATACGAATCATATTAGAAAATTCATACGTATTGCTTACATGCTGCATAGCGTATATGATCTCTTTCGATCCTTGTCCTTTTATGCTGAACATCTCCTGAAAATTCGGATCCAATTCATACTGGTTCAGATTCTGAATAGCACGGGCAGCACTCATCGCCAGGTCGAGATCCCCCCAATACAGAGCAGCACGCATCTTAATAGCCAAAGCCGTACCCTTGGCAATGCGACCACGTTGTGACGGTTTATCATTCAGGTCAGGAATAGCGGCATCCAGTTCGTCATAAACAAACTTTTTCACCGTCTCTTCCGAAGCCCGTTCAACCTGTGCTTCTGCAGACGTTTCCGGTTGATCGGTTATCAGAGGAACACCACCATACCAGAAATTCATATGAAAATAACGATATGCTCTGATAGTACGCACCTGAGCAAATAAATCTTTCTTTTCAGCCTCATCTGCAAAAGTTACACTTTCTGCATTTTCCAGGAATGTGTTACAACGGCGGATGGTTACATAACTATAATAATTCACCGTTGCCGCCTGTGTCATCGAACCGTTACCGGTTACTTTTAATGAACTTGTATTACTATAATTAAAACCAATATCCGAAAGGCAGTCGGCATAAAGAATATCTGTCGAACCATTTTTTGCCTCATTCCATTTATCATAGCAGGCAGTAACGGCACTCTGTACATCTTCCTCTGTCTGCCAGAAAGTAGACGGAGATAACTGATCGTATGGTTTCGTATCGAAAAAGTCATCACAGGAGCTTAATGCCGCTCCGCACACAACTAAAGAGAGAGATAAATATTTTAATGATTTCATAATTCGTGAATATTAGAAGGTTATATTAACTCCGATTGAATTTGTACATACCTGCGGATAATGAGAACCACGACCCGAGGGTGCTTCCGGATCGATATTAACCGGCAGGTTATCAAACTTGAACAGGTTTTCTCCTGAATAATAAATCTTGGCACGTGAAATGCCTATTCCCTTCAACCAACTGTCAGGTAAATTATATCCGAACTGGATATTTTTGATCCGCAGATAGTTCGTTTTGAATATCCAGAAGGTCGAATAATTCGAAGGAGTACTGTTAGTACGGTCAGACTCTGCAACACGAGGAAATGTCCCATCCGGATTTTCCGGAGACCAGGCATCAAACCAGGCAGTGGAAGGGTGAGAACTATCTCCGGTAAATTCACCGAATACCTCATTATTGAAATAACGCGATACACCACAGGCTCCCTGCATAAAGACAGACAGATCGAAATTTTTCCAGGAAGCAGACAGGTTCAAACCAAAAGTCACATTCGGCTGTTCGGATCCGGCAACATCACGGTCGGCCGAAGTCAGCTTTCCATCCCCATTCACATCTTTATATTTAATATCGCCTGCTTTAAATGCATTACCGAAAGGATTTCCGTATTTTTCCGTATAAGCATCGGCTTCTTCCTGGCTTCTGAACAGTCCGTCAGCGACATATCCGTAAAAAGACTTATAGGCTGCACCTACCCGATTGATAAAATAGGCATTGTCTTTATCTACCATTTCATTTACACCGCCCAGATTCAGTATCTCATTCTTATTCACTGCCATATTTCCGGTCGCTCCAAATGTCCAATCATTCCACCGTTTATGGAAAGAAGCTGTTACTTCAAAACCCGAGTTACGCATGGCACCTACATTATCCTTATATGGATCGAGTCCGAAACTACCGGGAACAGGAACATCCATAATGATACCGGTTGTTTTACGATTGTAATAATCCAAAGTCAAGTCCAGACAGGAAAGTACACTTAAATCAAAACCAATACCCCAATTCGATGATTTTTCCCAGGAGATAGAAGACAATTTCTGTGCTTTCTGCATTATACCTGTATTTACATTTCCGTCAAAAGGATAATTACCGCCACTGCTTGAACCGATCGCATAAGTGATCAACCAGGGATAATAATCGTCTAAAGCCTCCTGGTTTCCCAGCTGTCCCCAGGATGCACGCAGTTTCAGAGATTGCATCCAATCACGTGCTCCTTCCATAAAACCTTCTTCAGACATACGCCATCCGGCAGAAAGAGAAGGGAAATATCCCCAACGGTTATCGGGGCTGAAACGGGAAGAAGCATCCGCTCTAAAGTTCGCTTCAAACAAGTATTTTCCGGCATAATCATAATTCACACGTCCAAAATAAGACATCATAGCCAGTTCGCGGGAATATCCCTCATTGGTTTGTGTCGACTGTGTACCGGCATTAATATCCGTCATATCATTATTCGGGAAACCCTTACGATAAGCCTTAGTATATTTATAATTATACTTTTCAATACGATAACCGACCATTGCTTTCAGATTATGGTTACCAAAACTCTTGTCATAATTCATCAACAAATCCAAAGATGTACGGTTCCATAAATAAGTCCGTTCATCCAGAGAATTAGGACCATGATATTTAATCGAATTATATTGAATATCCTTAACAAATTCTTTCCTGTCCTGAACATCGGATACATATGCCCCCTGTGCAGTAAATTTCAGACCTTTCATCACATTATAATCAACGGCCAGAATACCTGAAAAGTTCTGATTGTTACGATTCAATGTCTGATCCAGATCCAACCAGGCAACAGGGTTACCATCACCGATAGTTCCATAGGTTCCGTCTTCATTTTTATACGGTATCCAGGGAGCGATACGGTTCAACTGACGGATAATCTGATCGGATCCTCCTCCTACGTAAGAGTTCGTCGGATCTGCATAATCATTATGAATGAACGACATATTTGCACGGACATTGACATGATCCGATAATTTGGCATCCAGATTCGTTCGCATGTTGAACTGTTCACGGTTGCTATGCTTCATAATACCATTCTGGTTCAAGTAGCCTACCGAAGCCATGTATTTTATGTTCTCAGACCCACCGGATAAATTTATATTATGTTGGTGCATAAATCCATTTCCGGCAAAGCCCAAATCATTCCAGTCTGTATCCGGATGGCCGTAAGGATCAGTTCCGTCACGGAACAAGCGGATGTCATCTTCTGTAAAGCGGGGAGCTTTACCACTCGATTCCAACGCTTTGTTATAGTAAGTCGCAGCATCAGCAGAGTTCATTCTTTCTACAAAACCAGTAGCAGTCTGCCAACCGAAAGTGGCATTATAAGCAACGACAGGACGACCGGAACTACCGCGTTTAGTAGTAATCAAGATGACACCATTGGCTGCCTTCGAACCATAAATAGCAGCTGATGCAGCATCTTTCAGAACGGAAATAGACTCAATATCATTCGGATCGATCTGATTCATAGATCCTGATTCTATTCCGTCGATCAAAATATAAGGATCTGAATTATTGAGGGTTCCCGTACCACGCACACGTATACTGGTATTGTCGCTGGAACCAGGACGTCCCTGGCCTGCAGTAATCGTCAAACCCGGCACAATCCCCTGAATACCGGAAGCTACAGAAGTAATAGGACGTTGTACCAATTCCTGGCTGGAAATAGAAGCGACAGACCCTGTCAGATTCACTTTCTTCTGAGCTCCGTATCCTACCACAACGATCTCTTCCAGTTTCTGTGTATCCTCCATCAACTTAATATCGAAAGTAGATTGATTTTTAACCGGAACCAATTGCTCTGTATAACCGATATAAGAAATACTCAATGTAGCACCGGCAGATACTTCCAATGCAAACTTACCATCCATATCAGTAACCGTACCGTTCGTAGTTCCTTTTTCCACTACATTCGCCCCGATAACCGGTTCACCCGTTGCATCGACAACCGTACCTTTCACCGTTCGATTCTCCTGTTGCGGAGCAACTGATGTCGCTTTCAACGTCAGCACGATCAAGTTTTCTTTCTCTTTCTTGTAAGTGATATCCGTACCGTACAATAACTTATCCAGCACTTCTTCCACCGGAGCATCTTTTACCGTCAGAGATACGATCTTATCCAGGCTGGATAAATCTTCATTATAAAAAAACTGATAATTCCCCGAACGTTCTATTGCCTTCAAGGCTTGTCGTAAAGTCTGCTTTTGAATACTTACCGATATCTGACCTAAGAGGGAAGGCGATATCAACAATATAAATAATACTAATTTAACCCAGCTAAATTGCCGTTTTTTAAGGACGTAAATAGTCCTGCTAATTAAATAATTCATAAATTTGTAGAGATTAAAGGTATTTACTAATTGCACTTACTATTTGCGAGATACCTAAGTGCGGTTATAAATCACGATAGGGGATGGTGCCAGGCACTGTCCCTTTATTACTCCTCTCATTCTGTGTTTTTCATATCCTATAATTTAAAAGTTAAACAACAATATATCTATTTCAATGCTTTTTCATAATATGCTTTCTGCTTCACATTCTCCCATAAGATAATCAAGCTATCCTTCACTTCATACGACAAAGGAGAAGTCAGGGACAGTATCTGTAAAATACTTTCCAAACTGGTATTTCCGGGTGTTCCTGTAAAACGATATTTTTTTAATGATTCCGATTCAAAAACAATGCGGGTATTGTAATAGCGTTCCAGAGTGTGAACGATATTTTCAAAAGTTTCCCCTTTAAATGTCAGTTCATTGAATTTCCAATTAATATACTCTTTAGCGTTTTCCACACTACTCTTTTCCATATGCCCGGTCTGCTTATCAAAGACTATTCTTTCATTCGGATTTAATATCAGGCGATCATAACTGCTTGATACTTCAACTTTTCCAGTCATTAAAACAGTGGATATATCCTTTTCTTCTTCATAAGATTTCACATTGAAGCTAGTGCCCAATGCCCGGACTGCCAAATCATTCGTCTCCACAATAAAAGGGCGATCCTTATCGGGAGCCACTTCAAAATAGGCTTCACCTTCCAGTTCCAGGATTCTCTCTTTAGATGTAAAACGGCTTCCATAAATCAATCTTGAATCGGAATTAACCCATACTTTAGAACCGTCAGGAAGTACAACATTTGCTTTTTGCCCTTTTTCGACCGAGACAATCATATCTTGCATCTTCTGCTGTTCCATAGCATAACGATAGACTGAGATTCCGGTCAATAATAAAAGTATTATAACAGAAGCTATGCGGGCAGTCCATAGATAAATTGTACGATATTTATTCCTTTTCAGCGGTGCCTGTTGCATTTCCAAGCTGATTTTCTGCTTTATCTGCCCCAGTAATTTTTGTTGTAAATCAGTATCCATTCCGGAAGAAGCAACATCCCATTCCTCATCCATCCAATCCTGAAACGAACCTTCGCTTTTCAGCCATTGGATCAATATCTGCACCTCTTCTGGCGAAGCTTGCTTCAGCAGAAACTTATCGAATAATTGTATGTAATCTTGCTTTTCCATTATTTTGTTCTATTAGGTATACAGGCAACCGGAAAAAATCCGTTACCCGACTTTTCTTATTTAACTTTTATTAATCTATTAATAAATAAAGGAGTAAAGACACAGATAAACTGTAATGCTTATTTATCTTACTACGCATGAAAGAGATAGCTTTGGTCAACTGAGATTCTACCGTGTTTTCCGAAAGATTGAGCTTCTCCGCTATTTCTTTGTTGGTTAACATATTGCGGCGACTTAATACGAATATTTCTCTACGGGCAGGTGGTAACTGGTCTATCAATGAGTCGATGTATTCTTCCAGCAGATGGTAATCAACTTCCTTTTCGGTGGTATTTTCAGTCGGCTCAGAAGTTTTAACTTTTTCCTGATAAAGATACTCCAGCATCCTATGCTGATAAATATTCACTAATTGATTTTTAGCGACGGTACACAGATAGGACCCGAAAGATTTGTCGGGATCGAGCAACTGGCGGTTTTCCCAGACTTTGACAAAGGTCGACTGCACGATATCTTCCGCCAGGTAGCTATCCCCCTTTGAAATACGCATAACAAAATTATAGAGCTTACCGCTCCAAATATTGTACAGGTATTCAAAAGACCGGGAATCTCCACTTCTAAGCTGATGAATATACAGTGATTCTTCGTTCATAATGTACATAGTTGCCTTTGCAAAGGTAAAAGAATTATTACATGATAAAAGAAAAAAGGTTACATGCTTTTGATTAAAAGCATGTAACCTTTTGCCGAAAAGCATATATACTTTCGGACTGATTTCTTATTTACTGAAATCTCTCGGAGCCGGTATCGGAGCTAACGGTTTACGGTTCTGAAGTTCTTTCATTACCTCTTCGATCGCTTTATTCAGCTGCTGGTCTTCACCGTTCCATTCTTTAATCGGATCGTTATCAATCAGGATATCCGGGTCAACGCCATGGTTTTCGATGATCCACTGGCCAGTCTTCGGATCGTAGCTGGTGAAGAACGGAACGCGGATATCGGTACCATCCATATAAGGCAATGAGCCACTGATACCGACGATACCACCCCAGGTACGCATACCGATCAGCTTGCCCAGACCAAGTGCGCGGAATCCCCACGGAAATAAATCACCGTCGGAAGCCGAATACTTATTGATCAAACAAACTTTCGGACCAACCTGTACGGCATCAGGCACTGTTCCGACATGATTCGAGCCCCGGCGCATCGTCAGGCGATACGGTTCACGGGAAAGACGTTCCAGGATCATCGGGGAGACATTACCACCACCGTTCGCACGGTCGTCGATGATCAAACCTTCCTTATCCAGTTGCGGATAGAAATAACGAGAAAATTCATTCAGGCCTTCCACACCCATATCCGGGATATAGATATATCCGACGCGACCATTCGTAGCCTTATCTACCTTCTTAATATTGTCCTGCACCCAATTATAGTGATACAAAGAATATTCTTCGGCAAGCGGGCTTATTACGATCTTACGTGCACCTGCCAACTGGGGCTTGCTGTTCAATGAAAGTTCGGTAGGCACACCGGCTTTACCGACCAACAAAGAGAACATATCCTTCACGCTGTTAGTAGGAACACCGTCTATAGCCACGATGAACTCACCGGCTTTGACCTCGATACCCGGTTCCGTCAACGGAGAACGCAGGTCCTTGCTCCAGGAAGCACCCGGTAAGATCTTTTCCAAACGGAAGAAACCACTCTTATCGCGTGAGATCTCCGCCCCCAATAAACCAGTCTGCACACGGTCCGGACGATCCAGTTCACCCGGGTTCACATAAGCGTGACCGCAGTTCAGCTCACCGATCATTTCGCCGATTACGTAATTCAGGTCCAAACGAGTTTTTACATAAGGCAGAAGGACTTCATATTTTTTCTTGATAGCTTTCCAGTCCACTCCATGCATATTCTCCACATAGAAACCGTCACGATAAGCACGCCATGCCTCATCGAAGATCTGCGCCCATTCTTTCGGATAATCGGTTGTGATCTTCATGTTGGAAAGATTCACGGCCTCACTCAAATCGACCTTACCCGAAGGAATATCGGTCACATATATCTGTCCGCCTTTATAGAACAACGCTTTTTTGCTACCGGGAGCTACAGACATGGAAGCACCGTCGGCAACACTTTCTTCTTTTTGTTTTTCCAGATCGTATACTTTCACACCACCACGGCCCCAATAATAAACTTTATTACCGTCTGCATAGAAATTTCCATAACGGGAACCAGCCAGCGGAAGCTGGATGATACGGTCGGAAATGCCATCCATATCTATCTTCACAACCGGACTTTCAGGAGCCGTTTCCTTCTTTCCATCTATTTTCGGTTCTTCTTTCTTCGCCTTATCATCCTTCGCTACAGCCACTTCCGCATCTTTTTCCAGGAAAGGAGAAGGTGTATCTTTCGATAACAATACCAGATAAACACCTTCCATATTATTATATACATGATTCCATTCCAAGGAGCCGTAAGTCGGATTAAAATCACGGGCAGAAGAGAACACCAGATATTTTCCGTCACGACTGAAAACAGGTGAATCCGAATTATACCACTTATCCGTTACAGGATATTCTTTCTTCTCCGCGATATTGTAGACATAAACAATATTGTGCTCATTCGTTCCCGGGCGGGAATAAGTCAGCCATTTACTGTCGGGAGAATAGGTTACATCCCGGATCTCAGCCATCGGATCCTGCAACAAAGTCGTTACCTGCCTGGTCGTTATATCCAGCAGGTTAACACGATTCTTACGATCTGTATAGACGATCGTTTTTGAATCCGGACTCCATACAAACGAACGGATATAAGTATCGTTGTCCTTTGTCAACTGAACAGGTTCACCGCCTGTTGCGTCCTGCATATAAAGTTCAGTTTCACCGGTACCGTCAGAAATATAAACGATCATTTTACCATCGGGAGACCATTGTGCTTCCCGGTCATGTTGGCCCGGAGAACGAGTGATATTCTTCGTTACGCCTTTCTCTACCGGCAAGTTGAACACTTCGCCACGGGCAGTCACCACAACCCGTTTGCCGTCAGGAGAGATACTGGCTTCAGTCAGATACTGAGAACCGTCTTTTATCTCACTACGCGCATAAATATTATCAGACGTCAACTTGATCTCTACCTTTTCCGGCTTCTTGGCAGTCGCATCCATTTTATAAAGATAACCTCCATTCTCAAAAACGATCGTATTGCCGTTTGCGCTCGGGAACTTCACATCGTATTCCGTGAAATTAGTCACTTTAGAAGTTTGTTGGGTCTTTGTGTTGTAAACAAAGAGATTCATCGTACGATCACGATCCGAGAGGAAGAATATCTCATCTCCGATCCACATCGGGATAATATCCTGTGCGACATTGTCCGTAATGTTTTCTACCGATTTCTTTTCCGGATTATATATCCAGATATCATCGGCCATACCGCCCTTATAATATTTCCAGGTACGGAATTCACGCATCACGCGGTTATAAGCCAACTGTTTTCCGTCCGGAGAATAGCTACAGAAACCACCTTCCGGCAAAGGAATCACTTCAGAAAGGCCGCCTTCCTTATCCACCGTATATAATTTCCCGTCGAACCCACTACTGATACGGTTACGGTAAACGATACGGCTTCCGTCAGGAGTCCAGTTCATTACGATATTGTTAGGTCCCATGCGGTCGCCCAGGTCATCACGCTGGTTGGTTGCCGTATAGGTAACACGCAAAGGTTCTCCTCCCGTAGAAGGGATCGTGTACACTTCCGTGTTGCCGTCATACTGCCCGGTAAAGGCTATTGTCTTGCCATCCGGAGAGAAACGGGGGAACATTTCATACCCTACATGTGAAGTCAGCCGTTGTGCTTCTCCACCTGTAACCGGAACTTTGTACAGGTCGCCGGCATACGAGAAAACGATCTCATTACCATTGGTAGCCGGAAAACGCAATAAGCGCGCATCATCCGCCGCCATCAGGAAAGCGGGAACACCAGCTAAGGCTAGCAAGGAAAGAATAAGTTTCTTGTTCATGTTATATTAGTTTAGTCTACGGGCAAAGGTAGAAAAAGAGACTGACAATTTGCATCAATATCCATACTTCCACAAACTTATTGATACGTTAAAAAATATTAGTCGCGGAGGTATTTTCATTTATCCGGTATAGTAACCCAATTTACATGGCATAGTAGTATCAATTTGTCAAACAAAAAATCCCCGGAAAACAACTGTCCTCCGGGGATTGGAATATAAATGTAGTAACAAAGGATTATACCTCTTCCGTATCAATGCCTTTCCATACAAAGGCAGCAATAGCTGCACCCAGGAACGGAGCTACGATAAACAACCATAATTGAGAGAGAGCTTCACCACCCTGGAACAAAGCCGGACCGATACTACGTGCCGGATTCACGGATGTCCCGGTGATAGGAATACAAACAATATGGATCAATACCAGAGCCAAACCGATAGCAATACCGGCAAACTTGTTATTGGCTCCTTTGGATGTAGAACCCAGAACCACCAGCAGGAAGATGAATGTAAATACCGTTTCGGCGACAAAAGCCTGGACGAGATCGTGATAACCGTTCGCCCCCGTTAATGTCGTAGTCGAACCTGAATCTTTCGCTAAGATAAACAGGATGGACGAGCCGATGATCGCACCGATCACCTGGAATACCATATACATTCCCGCATCTTTTCCCGAAATCCTTTTAGAGAGCAACATACCCAGCGTAATAGCCGGATTAATATGACAACCGGAAATTTTTCCAATCGTGTAAACCATCGTCAGAACAGCCAGCCCGAAAGCAAAAGCAACACCTAACGTACCCACCGATGCAAACGGCTGAACCGTCCCTGCGAACACTGCGCTACCGCAGCCCATCAGGACAAGCACCATTGTCCCGATCATCTCTGCAACATACTTTTTCATTAGTGATCAAAATTTGTTTTTAAATAGTATTTGTATAGGAATAAATTGTTAACTATCTCGCCTTATTGACTATACTTCATATTTATTAAACATATACTTATATTACTTTGTTTTGGTTTTTTAGTTTCTATTTTCGAATATTACAGAACAACTTCAACCCGCATTTATCGGAGACATTGAGTGCTATCAGGTAAAAAATAAATGTCTCTATTTTTGATTGTAAGCATGATAGCCTTCCATCATATACTCCCAAATACCTTTTACCCAGCTTTCCACACGAGATTTTTCAATCTCATTCGAAGCGGTCTTTCGGGCATCAGCTATGTATTCACCCAATTCGTCCATCACCTCCTTTGTCCCCAGATATTTCCAGGCAAGCTCTTCAGTCTGGTGGTACTGGGCATCTTTGGTTTGAATTTCTTCAGGATAATTCTTCGGATCGCTATACACCGACTCTATCTTCAGATAAAACTGTTTCATGGCGGATGCGGCAGAACCAAAATAGTTGGTAAAAAAATCATCCAGCAAGACATCGGTATCGAGACTGGGATCATCCATCAATTTCATTGTAATATAAAAATCCAGTTGCTCGCCGGTACCACATAAGAAAATACCTTTTACCTGATCGGAAGCATACATACGAAGTTGTTCACTTGTTTTATGGATATTGAAACCCGGGAATACGTGAAAGTCCGTGACCAACCCACGTTCCGTTGGAAAACATAAATAATTCCACAGGTAAATATCCCGCCCTGACTTCTTACTTTCCTCTATCCAGGCTTTATAAAAACTCATCTCATTTCTTTCCATCCCCGGAGCCCAATAGTTTCGTGGATGCAGGCAGGGAGCAACCGATATATTATCTTCCAACTCCACATCTTTTGGCAGATAAGCATAAACATGATAAGCCAAAGCTGCAATCTTTTTATCCGGCACTTCCTTTTTGACTTCCCGGGCTACATTATTAATAAAGTTCCACATATAATGTGTGGCCGTTCCGCAATTAAAATGCTCTCCAACAATATTCTCTTTATCCAAAGCCAATTCCTGTTGACAGGCATTGCAGGTACACCAGCTGGCATTATCCAATGGGACAACTGCAAAATAATCACCCAGGGCAACCTGTTCGGCAATAGTTCCTCCTCCTTTAAAATAATTAATGGCATCCTGGGCTACTTGCCTGATAAATCCAGTATTGGTATAGCAGAATTGCCGTTCAGAAGCTCCTCCGCCACGACCTTTGGCAAAGTATTCGGGATGTGTTTGCAAAAAACGGGCCTGATAGCCGGTAAAAGCATGGTTAGAGGCCCATTTACGCCCTCCTATCCGCAAGCGGCGGAGAAAAAGTTGCTGCATTTCTACACTGGCTCCTATATATTGGTCTTTAATAAGCGGCCAATCGAAAGTATATGTTGTATGGCGATGTTTGATTGCCGGAGTCCGGCGAATTTGTTGTCGATCGATTTTTATTTTCTTTGCGGCGGGAATAAAGACATTCTCCGGATGGGGACCGAAAAAACGTACCCCCAGGAAACGTTCGATGAAGTCGTAAACAGCATAGCAGGTGCCTTGTGCATCATAGATAGAAGGAAGAGCAAACATAACGTCTTTTACGGAAGAATCACCGGTTGCAGCTGCATAGTTCAGTACAAGCCGGTCTTTTTCCGGAGAAAGACCGTTATTGTCCCGTCCTTTATTACGTTCGGCATCCGACTGATAGTCTTCATCCTGACCGATCAAAACGATATGTCCGGAAGTGATGTCGATCAAATATTCCTGTTCTTCAAAGGGTCTATCCGGATATTTCATTTTTTCTGTGTACGCACTTTTTCCAACAAAAATGGCTCTGGTCTTTTCAGAGGGTAATTCGGAAATAATCTCCGGACAAAAACCTGTTGTTTTATGAATGAAATACTGTAACTCTGTTGCTGCCAACCGGACAGAACTGGTCGGATCAGAACTGATCACAATGCAAGCATTATCGAAGGTAAAACTTTTTTGTTCCTGTATACATCCGGACAGAAGAAGTGCACAACAAAAGGAACAAAAGGTCAAAAATCTTATAATCATATCTTTAACTATTAATATACATCATTTTCTCTATAAATATCAAGCCGGAAGTAAGAGAGGCTGTTCAAGATTTGTTGAACAGCCTTACTCTTTTTCTCCCAATATTGATTTACAGACTTTTATTCGTTACCAAAATAACCCTTGTTTTGAGTCATATTTTTATTCGCCAGAATTTCCGACTGCGGGATAGGATATACTTCATTTTTGCCGGAAATAAAGATTCGTTCTTCAATTTGGATCGGCTTACCTGTATCAGGATGAATAGCTCCGAAGATAGGACCTTCCATTACTTCTTTCACTATTCCCCACCGACGGATATCCAGATAACGCGTTCCTTCAAAGGCTAACTCAACTCTCCGTTCGCGGCGCATCAACTGACGAACTTTGTCTTGCGCATTGTAAACACCGGCAGTCGCTTCTATCATATCAGCACGACGGCGAATGTCATTGATGTATCTCAGGACATCGGCATTCTGCCAATCGCCCAGTTCGATCAGAGCCTCTACATAATTCAGCAAAATTTCCGGATAACGAATAATATAGAATGCATTCGATCCGTTATACGGCTTGTTTCGGTCCAGCGGGTCTATGAATTTCTTCAGCATAAAACCGGAACGTGTTGCATTTGGCCGTCCGATAGCTTCCGGTCCGTCACTAAAAGGATTATAAGTATAACCTGTAAAAGTTGTACTGTCGCCCGGCATAATAACCGATAAACCTAAACGCGGATCTCTGTTATTATGGTATAACGGGTTACGGGAATAGATATCTAAGGAATCGGTTCCCAACTCGTCCAATGTCTTTCCTTGCTTCGTTTCAAAGGCATTGACAAACCCTTGCAATGGATGCACTGTACATTGTTGCCCTAACCCGGGACCTGCACTACGGAAAAAGGCTTCCCGCAATCCTGCAGATGTATAGAGAATACGTTCTTTATTATTCTGACCTACCGAGCGGAATAAATCGCGGAAATTCTTACCCGGATCATTGTCAGCCTGAGAAGTATAATACAATTCATATTCTCCGGAATCGATGATCCTTTTGGCTGCATCCCTGGCAATTTCATATCGTTTTGCATTCAAGGCTATGATCGACTTCAATGCATAGGCTACCGAACGGTCTACTTTGGTTTTACGACTATCGTCATATTTGAAAGGCAAATCGGCAACAGCGATTGCCCTGTCAAGCTCATTCAGCATCCAGTCGTATACCTCGCTGGCCGAAGAACGGGGCATAAAATTCTCGACTGGGGTAAGTGAATGATCAACGATAGGAATGCCCTCTACCAAACCATACCAACGCATTAACTCCCAATGGTAATAGACACGCAGGATGATCGCTTCTCCCCGTATCTTCTCACGTTCCGGTTCATCGACAAAGTAAGCTCTGTCCATATTCTCAAGCAGACGGCAACATTTCCGGATAATTTTATAACGCTCAGACCATAAATCTTTCATTTTACCCTCTTCAGCTGTGACGGTGCCGTTCGCTACCGAAACAATCCATCCTTCGTAATCGGCTCCATGATAAGAATTATCCGTTAATCCTTCCGCATGAACCATCGAGACATACGGTGCTGTATAGTGGTGAAATCCGTGCGGTAAATTATAACACTGTCCTAAAACGGATTCAACCTGTCCGCTGGTTTTCCAGAATTCTTCATCCGTAATACCCTGAGGATCGTCACGTGTCAAAAAATCCTCACAACTGCTCATAGCCAGAGCCAAACCCAATATATAAATATATTTTTTCATATTTGTAATCTATTAAAATGTAATATTTAAACCGGCTGAATAAGTCTTAACCATCGGATAAGTCGTATGACCTCCACGTCCTTCAGGATCTACACGACTTTCGGCAGACAAAGTGAACGGATTTTGAAAGTTCACAAACAGACGAAGGTTATTTACAAAGAATTTACGCGTCCAGTCCTGCTTGAAGGTATATCCCAATTGAATATATTTCACACGGCAATAACTAGCATCAAACTTCCAATAATCGGAAGACAGAGAGTTATTTCCCGGTGTCGGAGTCAATCGCGGGAAAAAGGCACCCGGATTTTCCGGAGTCCAATAATCCAAATGGAATTCCTGCGGAGTCGTCGAGTTTCCGTCCAAACGCAAAGGCACTGCGAAATTACCGCCATAATAGGCTTCGACACCTCTTACCCCCTGAAATAAAATTTCCAGGTCGATACCTTTCCATCTGGCAGTGATATTAGCAAAATAGTTAAACTTAGGCTCGCTGTTACCCATAATCACACGGTCGTCGGCAGTAATGGCTTTATCACCGTTTACGTCTACATAATGGATATCACCAGGTTTCTGTCCATCGATAATGACGACACCTTCTTTGGGAACCAGTGTTCCGTCGGCACCGGTTGTGAAATCGTCTTCCTGCAACAACCCTTTTGATTTATACATATAGAAACTATTCAAGGCATGCCCTTCGGTATGGATCGAATTCCCATTATCATAAGGACCACCGAGCAGATCAGTTATCTTGTTCTTATTCTGTGAGACACCACCGTAAACAGAGAAATCCCAATCCCCGAACTTCTTTGCAACATTTACACTTAGCTCCCATCCTTTGTTATTTACACGCCCTGCGTTGATCGTCGTTGTTCCCATACCTCCGACCATTGAGTTAGGGGGTGTCAGCAAAATATCCGAGGTTCGTTTGTCGTAATAATCGAATACGATGTCAATCATTCCGTTGAACAGGCTGATATCGGCACCGATATCGAACATATTCACTTTTTCCCAACTGATGTCCGGATTACCGAATGTCGTTTCATTACCGTTACCCGGATCGATCAAGGTCTGGTATTTATATAGACCGATGTTCTCGTTGCCCAGCTGCCCGTAAGAAGCTCTCAGTTTTAAGTTATTAATCTCCTTAATATCTTTCATAAAAGACTCTTCCGATATATTCCATCCCAAACCGACAGAAGGGAAGTATCCATATTTATGTTTCTTACCGAAGCGGGAAGATCCGTCTACACGCAGGGTTCCTTCCAGCAGATAGCGGTCGTTGAATGTATAATTTGCCTTTATGAATGCAGAATGCATAGAATACTCGTTCCAAGCATCCGAATTATTCAACTCAACATTTGTACCTCCGATAGCAAACAAACGATGCTTATCTCTTTCAAGGGTATATTCCAATGTCGTACCCAGGTAATAATAGCTGGAGCGGGTCAGGCCGGCAGCAAAACGGTTTCCCCAGGTTGCCAGAAGCTGTCCGTTGTCGTAGTCGAAGAAATTAAATGCATGACGTTCTTCTTTTTTGGTACTGCTATTTACGCGGTAGCTGAATTGACCACGCCAGGTGAGGGAAGGGATGATAGTCCAGCGAGGCTGTAAATTCACACTGATATTATCGGTTACGTTCTGTGTGTATCCCCCTTGCTCCAACTGCGCCAAAGGGTTTTGCATGTTGGAACCATAATTGCCATAATACGTATTCGGGTCGTTCTCACGTTCCGGATATTTACTTACAATTGTCGGCGGGATACCATACAATAAGTACAACATATCCAAACCTCCCGAATCAGCCACCGAGGGTGTACGCTGGCTGGAACGTATCATATTCAGGTCGACATCGACACTGATGTTCTCCCTCAGATTAACTGTTGTATTGGCACGCAAATTCAACCGGTTATAATCATAATTATCCATAAATCCATCCTGTTTCAGATAATTACCGGTAATTGCGAAACGGGCAACATTATTACCTCCGGAAATGGAGAGCGAATGATTTTGCAACACCTGGTTTTTCCAAAGTAAATCCATCCAATCCGTGTTCGGGTAATGTAACGGATCGGTCCCAGCCTCTGTTGTTGCAATAGCCGAGCTTGAATACACCGGATCTCCTCCGATATTACCATAGGCTTCATTTACCATTCGCATGTAAGTAGGAGCATTTACAAATTCGGGCATATAGGTAGCCTTCTGCACACCTCCGTATCCGCTGTAATTCACGGTTACTTTCCCCACATCCCCTCGTCTGGTTTTTACGACAATCACACCATTGGCTGCACGTGAACCGTAAACAGCCGCGGCGGCAGCATCTTTCAGTACAGTCACACTCTCGATGGTGTTCGGATCCAGCTGATTCATATCCATAGGAATACCATCTACCAGAACCAGCGGGTCGCTGTTGCCAATCGTCGATATACCACGGATTTTGATCGTGGCAGCATCGCCACCGGGAAGACCGCTTCCCTGCGATACGGAAATACCTGTAATCCCACCTTGTAATGCCTGCGATAAAGAAGTAATCGGTTTATTGACCACATTCGCTTCAATCTTAACCTGCGATATGGCGGAAATAGAATTCAGTTTACGTTCTTCCGAGATACCCGTTACCACTACCTCGTTCAACGTATTAACATCTTCCTCCAAAGAAATAACCAGATTAGCTTCACGCCGTTCCACCCTGTATTCCGCCGTCTTAAAGCCAATAAACGAGAAAACCAGTACATCTCCCTTATCGACCTCTATATCGAAAATACCGTCCATATCGGTGGTCACACCTACCGGCTTGCCCTTCACTGTAATATTCACGCCCACCATCGGCATCGGATTGGCCAGTTTTTCATATACCTGCCCGCGGATTCTCAACTTCGACTGAACGGATTGTAACACGGAAGAGACCTTCTCTGACGATTGTTCTGATACATTTTCCGCAGAAGCATTTGCTGCCCCCAGCAAAGAAATACCGGTAATCCCCCAAAACAGCGAATAATGCCGCAACGGAAAGATCACATTTGCACAATTAGTTTTTGTTTTTCTCATAATAACACGTTTAAAATAAGATTATTCCACAATAAATAAAGTTCCGGTTCCACCTTTCAACAAGAATTTGTAGGTCGAACCTTCTTCTGTTCTGTTCACGGCTTCCAGCTCCTCTTTTTCACCGGTTTCCGTGTTGACCCAATAGAGTTTTTGATTGTCAAAATCAGATAAATCGAGCGTGAGTGTCACCATCTGGCTAAGGGCTGTTGCCTCTTGTTCCAATTTCGATGCCATACCGTTAGTCACCATAAAGAAATCGGCATTCTGTTTCCTGAAAAAAGAGGGATCGCCCTGTTCTTCTTTCGGTATAATATCGAAATAACCCAGATAGAGGTCGGCACCGTCATCCGCCTCAAGTCCGTCAATAAAAAAACGTCCGCAGATTTGCTTGATACAACTACCTGCCGGATTGAAAACATCGACATTATCCGGTTGCCCTTCCGAATAACGGGAAGTTCCGGCGACATAACGTACATCGGATGTTTTCAGGCGAACCAGGTAATCACCCAGATTCAAACATTCCTTATTACACTGGTTAGCCCAGGTCATGTAAATGGAAGGACGTCCCGGTATACCGTTTTCAAACAAGAGCGACCAGGGAGTCGGTGCCGTAGCTCCGCCATAGCCGTCACCTTGCAGATAACGGAACCAATTCAACCATTTTCCGCCGAATGTCAGAGTCATAAAATAATACAGGCGAAGCTGAGATTCGGTCAGTTTATAGGTACCTTGATTCACAAATCCCTGAATGTATTGTCCGAAAGCGATATACTCCTTTTTATTTCCATCCCACCCTTCCAAAGCAACATCACGATAAGTTTTCAGATGCTGGGACATGTCTCTCGCACCGATATAATCGTCGTTGTCAGAAGTATGGAAATAGTACCTGTCGTAGGTTATCAGATCCGGCAGGGCCACCTTCACATATTTGCGCAGATTGGAAGTAGACCACAATCCCGGATATTGGTTATTGTGTAACAGGGCATCCGGATAATGTTTTCTTGCCGTCAAATACCAATCTTTCAGGAAATAAAGATTCGTATCGGAGTAAACCTCTTCATCGCCAAAACAAATCGTAACCAGTTTATCGAGATAAGTTTTCTGATCGTCTGACAGGAAACCGCTTTGCTTTTCATGATCGGTGGGACCAACCTTTATCTGGTCGCCATGTGGTGCTTTCGCAATAGCCCATTGATTTCCCGGGAAATGTTTAAAAAAAGAGGTGTTGACCAGAGGAGGACCATAAAAAGTCGGACCGGTAAATCCCGTCAATGCCCAATCCGACGGCTGCATCACATAGGCCGGTTGACCTGCCTCACCTGCTAACTTGAAATTATCGGTAGCCAACCAACATTGTATCTGCAACCCATGCTTAATGAATATACGGTTACTGCGGAACCGTTCTGCAGAGATTTCTTCGATGGAGCCATTATCGTCTTTTTTGTTGTTCTCCTTTTCCGAACAACCCACAAACAGAAACAAACTTCCAGTCAGAAAGAGTACCAGATATTTCCATACCTTTTGTGTCATCAGGAACATTCTTTAAAAGTTAATAATTGAAAATTTACATGCTTGAATTTCATCCGAAAGACATTGGCAAATGTAATTTTCCCTCCCAAGACAGGTTTCTGAAATATGTTTTAAACAGGTCGTATATTCTCAGTCAAAAGAAAAAATCCTACCAAAAAGGAGAAAAATCCTACTTTTTTTAAAAATAAGAGGATATATCTCACCAGATAATCTAAATTTGAGAAATAGGAGAGCGTATAAAAGGAGATTTACTGTAGGAAAAACGGCTAGCTTATGACAATTGGAAGCTGGAAAGAGAGAAAGGAGTAAAAACAAAAATACCATTAATTTTTTCAAAGAAAATCATACCTCTACCATTAGCAAACAGAGCTTACCAAAGTAAGAGGTTCGTTTGTACTATTTATTATTAAGCAACCACAGTTTTAATGAAATGAATACATTACAAATTTTAGATAATCCCCGGATACGAACGCTAAAAAGAATACACTTGTTATTTTTTTGCGTGATCTTGCATGGTGTAACAAATGCACAAACCTTATATGACTATTATTTTGAGCAAATAACAACCACACATGGGCTATCACAAAACTACATCACCTGTATCCAACAGGATTCGCAGGGATTTATATGGATCGGCACCACCAACGGAGTAAATAAATACGACGGTTACCGAATGAGAGAATATTATAGTATTCCTAATGACATTCATTCATTAAAAGGAAATTATATCTCTACTATTTATAATGATTCATCGGAGCGATTATGGATCGGAACAAACAACGGAGTCTGTTACTACCAACCTCAAACAGATAATTTCGAACATGTCGATTTAGAACAATTATCAGGCTATTCTCCTGCTAATCGTCATGTCACGGCGCTGTTCGAAGATCAAAATCAGACACTCTGGATCGGTACGGCCGGAGGTATGCTATACGCTTATTTACCGAAAGAAAAACAACTGGAGTCGTATATTACCATCCGCCAGGATCCTATCCGCACGGTTACCTCTTACCGTGATTCTTTATTGATCGGTTGTTCAAAGCTCGGACTTATGCACTTAGATACAAAAAGCAAACAAATGTATCAGACATCACTCGACTCACTCCATACGCATGTCTCCATTATTTCTTTTTTGAATGCTTCCAACGGCGAACTATGGATCGGAAGTAAAGAAAAGGGACTATTAAAATACGGAGAGGCATCCCCGGTTATAACTATCAAAGACATACAGAGCCTCTGTGCTATCTCCGATACCCGTATCATGATTGCGACAGAAAACAGCGGTCTACTCGAATATAATACACAAACCGGAAATAGTACCACCATTGGCACTGTCAATAATAAAAACCTGAACTCCGACGCAGTTACTTGCCTTTATAAAGATCGTACCAACATTTTATGGGTCGGTACCACCAACGGAGGCATCAATAAATTCGACCCCAACCGTAATCTATTCAAATATATCCCTATCTTGTCAAAAGACCTTTCGCACAACAGTATCCAGTCTGTTTTGACTCTTAGTAAACAAGGCGAACAAAAGCTATTGGTAGGCATAGACAATAAAGGTCTTTATATATATGACAAAACAACCAATAAAATTGCTCCACACGAAGCAAATGAGAGGTTTACAGGATTAAAAGACACACCTATCAATAGTTCCCTATATGACTCCAGAGGTTTCACCTGGATCGGAACATACGATAAATCATTGAAAATACTTGGACCGGAACCGGAAAGAAGCCATATAGAGCGGCTTATCCGGCAAAAGCTGTCCTCTTCCACAACTATCAAATTTATCATCGAAGATAAAAAGCATCACATCTGGATTGCTACCTCACAAGGGAAAATATTCCGTTACAACCCCGGAAAACAAATACTCGAAGAGTTCTACCGGACATTCAACAATCAACTTAACCCCAACAATATCCTGTCCCTTTACGAAGATTGCGAAGGGAGGATTTGGGCAGGAAGCATCTGCGGACTATTCTGCTATGAGGAATTTAGCAATGAATTTCAGTTAATCTGTCAACCCGATCAAGAAAATCCGTATGCAGACAAAAACAAAATCGCCCCCATCCGGTTCATAAACGAAATATTATGGCTGGGGACGTATAACGGTATTATAAAATATACCCTCCAATCCGGAGAAATCCAACATTATACAACTAACGACGGACTGCCGGGCAACCTGATAAAAGGTTTATTGTATGATCAGGATAACAATCACCTATGGATCTCTACCGACAAAGGTTTAAGTTGTCTGAATTTAGATGATGAAAGATTTACCAATTTCGGTCCCGAGGACGGTATTCTGAACCGGGAATTTAATAATATGAGCTTTTTACATGACCAGGACGGTAAATTTTTCTTTGGCTGCGTCAATGGCATTTATCATTTCGACCCCAAACAAATTTCTGTCAATCCCAACCTGCCTAAAGTGATTATTACCGATTGTCAGTTCTATAATAACGATCAGGAAGAAAAGATAGAAAAAACACATTATCTACCGGTCACCGGAAAAAATGAGATTCGGATTTCTCCCGAAAATTCAGTATTCAGCCTCCATTACGTAGCATTGAACTATACTAACACGGAAAAAAATCAATATGCCTACCGGTTAAAAAATTATGATAGCCAATGGAGATTCGTTGGTCAACAACGAAATGTCATGTTCACCAACCTGGATCCGGGAACTTATCACTTTCAGGTTATCGCTTCCAACAACGACGGAATATGGGATGAATATGGCAGTACGCTGAAAATCGTTATCCTTCCTCCTTGGTGGAGAACCATTTGGGCCTATGCCATATACATTATTATTATCATCTATACCTTTTACCTGATTACCCGCTTTTACACCAACCGTATAAAAATGAGAAATTTATTGGCCAATGAGCAGTTCGAACGAAAGCAACTGGAAAAATTAAACTCACTAAAAATACAGTTCTTTTCAAATATCACCCATGAATTCCGAACGCCTTTAACACTAATACTCAGTCCTGTGAACAGTATACTGAACAAGAATGTCGGTAAGGCTATGCAACACGAATATCTGAAAATCATTCAAAATAATGGGTTGAAACTATTAGGATTAGTAAACGAACTTCTTGATTTCTCGAAATCCGAAGCCGGATTTTTCTCCTTTTCGCCAGTCTGTTCCGACCTCTCGGCCATTTTAAAAAACGAGATCCAGCCCTTCTACCCTTTAGCAAAAGAAAAACGGATCAACCTACAGTTCGATTATGACGAGGAGGCTCTAATATGTCAGGCAGATTCTGTCATAATTCAGAAAATCATCTCCAATTTATTGTCGAATGCGATTAAACATACACCTGAAAACGGACAAATAATCCTTTCCTTACGAAAAGACAAGGAAGAAACAAATTCAAAAATATACATCTGCATCAAAGATTCAGGAAAAGGAATACCGAAAGATCAGCAGGAGTTTATCTTCGAACGTTTCTACCAGATAAAACAAGATATTACGGCCGGTACCGGAATAGGATTAGCCCTTGTAAAAAAATTAGTGAGTCTGCATCAAGGCAATATCAAAGTAGAAAGTGAGATAGGAAAAGGGAGTCTTTTCATTGTCGAAATTCCTTATATCGAGTCCGTAGAATCAGACAAACAGCAAATTAAGACTTTAGTGGAAAAGGAATCATTATCGGTTCCTTCAAACGAAATAAACGAAAAAAAACAGGATGAAGAAGCTGCGGTTAAACATCATACTATTCTGATCGCGGAAGATAACAAAGAGCTTCGTATATATATCGCAAGCCTTTTGTCAAATGCCTACAACATATTAACTGCAGAAAACGGTAAGGAAGCATTGGAGATCGCTCAAAAGGAACAACCCGATGTTATTCTTTCCGATATATTAATGCAGGAGATGGACGGAAGAGAATTCTGTAAACATATAAAACAGAATGTCAATACCTGTCACATTCCTTTCATCATGTTGACAGCCCTGGCTTCCGACATGAATCAGGTGGAGGGATTGGATGCCGGTGCAGACGATTACCTCACTAAGCCGTTCAATCCCTCGATCCTGCAATCAAAAATTGTAAACATTCTGCAAAGCCGCATACTTATCTCCCGACGGAATAATACCTTGCAGGCCCTTCAGCCCGAAAAAGTTATTGTTGAAGATAAAGACAATCAATTCCTTCTTCACCTGATCGGAATAATAAAGGAGAACCTGAGCAATTCCGATTTGAAAATAGACGACCTGGGGAAAGAACTGGGTATGAGCCATACTCCTTTCTACAAAAAAATAAAGCAGCTGACCAATCAGACTCCCAACGATTTTCTAAAGAACATCCGATTGGAGCAGGCCAAAAAACTCCTGTCCGACAGTGATCTGACTGTCAGTGAAATTGCTTACCGGTGCGGATTCAATTCACCCAAATATTTTCGTGAATGTTTTAAAAGACATTTTGGAGAAAGTCCTAGTGAATACCAGGAACATCAGATAGAGAGATCTTCCTAATTTTTTTCATGTGTGAAAATAATCCTGTACTTTTGTAGAAATTCATAAACGCATGAAAAAATTACTAATCTTAACATCGGCCCTTTTGTTAACAGGGTCCGTTTTTGCCGACAACGATCCGTTATGGATGCGCTATCCGGCAATTTCTCCGGACGGAGGAACAATAGCTTTCACCTACAAAGGTGATATCTATACCGTACCGGCTACCGGTGGTAAAGCCACCCAGTTGACAACCCATCAGGCTCATGACACACGTCCGGTCTGGTCGCCCGACGGAAAACGGATCGCTTTCGCTTCCGACCGTAACGGAAATTTCGACGTCTTCATTATGAATAAAGAAGGAGGCGCACCGACTCAACTGACGACCCATTCGGCCAGCGAATATCCTCAAACATTCAGCGACAACGACCATGTTCTTTATACAGCCTCTATCCAACAGGACGTAAAAGACAGCCAGTTCCCTTCGTCACTGTTTTCACAGGTCTACCAGGTCAGCACGACCGGAGGACGACCGACGCTATACTCTTCACTGGCAATGGAAAATATAGCGTTCAGCAAAGACGGAAACCAGCTGTTGTATAATGACTTCAAAGGATATGAAGATCCCTGGCGTAAACATCACCAGTCTTCCATCACACGTGATATCTGGCTATGTTCATTGGATAACGGGCGGTCTTTCAAGAAGATCACCACTTTTCGCGGTGAAGACCGTAACCCGGTCTGGACAGCCGACGGAAAAGCTTTTTATTACCTGAGCGAAGAAAAAGGTAGTTTTAACATTTTCAAAAACGACCTGACCGGCAAAAATGGCAAACAGATAACCAATCATACGACACACCCCGTCCGCTTCCTGACTTCCGACAATAACGGAATGCTTTGCTACGGATATGACGGTGAAATATATACAGTCAAAGAAGGCGGCCAACCGTCAAAAGTTAAAGTAAGTATTATCTCTGACCAGACAGAGAACGATCTGGTCCACCGTCTGATGTCGAACGGAGCAACCAGCATTGCCGTATCTCCGAATGGGAAAGAGGTGGCTTTTATCGTAAGAGGTGATGTATATGTTACTTCCGTTGAATTTGAGACAACCCGCCAGATCACTGATACACCACAACAGGAGCGTAATATTGATTTCAGCCCTGACGGTCGTTCTCTGGTTTATTCTGCAGAACGAGGAGATACATGGGGTATCTACCAGAGCAGCCTGGTTCGTAAAGACGATAAGTATTTTACCTATGCCCAGGAAATAAAAGAGGAACCGCTGGTTGTAACGGAAAAAACATCTTTCCAACCGGCTTATTCACCTGACGGAAAAGAGGTTGCTTTCTTGGAAGATCGTACGACATTGCGTGTGATCAATCTGAAAAGTAAACAGGTACGTACAGTCTTGGACGGTAAATACAATTACTCCTACAGCGACGGAGATCAGACTTATCAATGGTCACCCGACAGCAAATGGTTCCTGGTACAATATATAGCTATCGGCGGATGGAATAACAAAGACATCGCACTGGTAAAAGCGGATGGCAGCGGAGATATTACCAATCTGACGGAAAGCGGTTATTCGGACAGTAATCCCAAATGGGTACTCGATGGGAAAGCAATGATCTGGTCGTCCGACCGGGCTGGTTACCGTAGCCATGGTAGCTGGGGTTCACAGGACGACACCTATATCATGTTCTTTGACGCCGAAGCTTACGATAAATTCCGTCTGAGCAAAGAAGAACTCGCCCTGATCGAAGATGAAGATAAAGACAAAGAGAAGGACAAGGACAAAAAGGATGATAAAAAGGATTCCAAAGAGAAAAAAGCGGATAAAAAGAAAGACGATAAAGATAAAAAAGACGACAAGGATAAACCTGTCGATCCGTTGAAGTTTGACCTGGAGAATCGAAAAGACCGTGTTATCCGACTGACAATCAATTCTTCCAACATGGGAGATGCCGTATTGACACCAAAAGGCGATAAACTTTATTACTGCGCCGCTTTTGAAAGCGGTTACGATCTGTGGGAACGCAACTTTAAAGAAAATACGACCAAACTATTGATAAAAGGTGTTGGGGGCGGAACAATGTTTACCGACAAAAAGGGTGAAAACCTCTTCCTTGTATCGGGCGGTCAATTGAAAAAGGTAGCAGTCAAGGACAGCAAGACTGAAAACATCCCGTTCAAAGCTGAATTTTCTTACCGTCCTCCACAGGAACGTGAATATATTTTCAGTCATGTATGGCGTCAGGTGGAAGACAAATTCTATGATCCGACTATCCATGGCATCGATTGGGAAGGCTATAAGAAAGCATATGCCCGCTATTTGCCGCACATCAACAACAATTACGATTTCCAGGAAATGTTATCGGAATTGTTAGGCGAATTAAACGGTTCACATACAGGTGCCCGTTACTATGGGAGCTCCTCTACTCCGGCAACGGCTTGCCTGGGGGCATTCTATGATAACAGCTACAACGGCGACGGTTTGAAGATTGCCGAGATCATCGCAAAAGGCCCGTTGACCCTGGCAGATACCAAGATCAAACCGGGTTGCATCATCGAAAAGATCAATGAGAAACCGATTAAGAATGGGGAAGATTATTATCCGTTGTTAAGCGGAAAAACCGGAAAAAAAGTGCTATTGTCCGTTTACAATCCGGCAACGAAAGAACGTTTTGAGGAACAGGTTAAGCCGATCTCTTACGGTGAACAGTCGAACCTGCTGTACAAACGTTGGGTAGAAAACTGCCGCAAGAGAGTAGACGAACTTTCTGGTGGAAAAATCGGCTATGTACATGTCAAAGGCATGAACAGCGAAAGTTTCCGCGAAGTCTACTCCGAATTACTGGGCCGTTGCCGCAACAAGGAAGCGGTGATCGTCGATACCCGCCACAACGGTGGCGGCTGGTTGCATGACGACCTGGCTACGTTATTGAGCGGTAAAGAATATCAGCGTTTCATGCCACGCGGACAGTATATCGGTAGCGATCCGTTCAACAAATGGCTGAAACCGTCGTGTGTACTGGTTTGCGAAGATAACTATTCGAACGCCCACGGCTTCCCCTGGGTATACAAGACATTGGGTATCGGTAAGCTGATCGGTACCCCCGTACCGGGAACTATGACAGCCGTTTGGTGGGAAGCTCAGATCGATCCATCTATTATATTCGGTATTCCGCAGGTTGGTGTCCAGGATATGCAAGGCAACTACCTGGAGAACCATGAACTGGAACCGGATATTGAAATCTACAACACCCCGGAATCACAGTTGAAAGGCGAAGACCATCAACTGGAAGAAGCGGTGAAAGTGATGTTACAGACGGTAAAAAAGTAAATACCTGGCAAATATAAAAAGCGGATTAAATCAGTAGCCTGTTTTATGGTTCTGATTTGATCCGCTCTTTTATATCAGTTAAATAATCGGATTACTGGATTGACAAACCTAGCTGCCGTGCCTCATCTAAAGCCGGATGTCCTTTAATATCTCCGATCTTCATAACACCTCCGGCATATACCTCACCGGCATTCTTCCATTCCAGATGTTTCAATAAAGCATGATAATAATGTTCTACCGGCTCAAAATTGTCTCTGGTATCTCCTTCAGCCGCCATCAACATGATACATTCTTTCTTCTGGTTTCTGTAATCTCCGTCTTTTTCGGCTACGGCAAACAGACGGTCGAAAGCGGCTTTCAACTGGGCGGTAATGCTCCAGTAATACATCGGTGATGCCAGTACTACGATATCAGCTTCCTCATAAACAGGATAGATCTGGTCCATGTCGTCTTTCTGGGTACAAGGGCTGTCCGGATTTTTACCTCCTCCCAGACATCCCAGGCAAGGATGGATATTCATCTTTTGCAGGTTAAAGGTTTTCACCGTATGCCCAGTTTGTTCCGCTCCCTGCACAAATGCGTCGATAAGTCCTGCCGTGTTTCCTTTCAGACGGGGACTGCCGTTCAGAATAATGATTTTCTTGTTCATAATCGCTACTTTTACTATTAGTTGCATACAAAGTTAACGATAGACAAGTCTTCGGAAGTTTCCATCCGGCTCAAAGAATATGACTGTTTAGTTCAATATACTTTTCTTATTCAGCAATTCGGAAGGGGGCATCCCGTAGTGATCTTTGAAGATACGGGAGAAATGCGTAGGATTCTCAAAGCCTAACGAATAGCAGACATCGGAAACAGACATCGCCGTATTTTGCAGCATCTCTTTCGCCCGGCTCAGACGATGTTCACGTATCCATTGGGCAGGCGGCATATTATAAGTACTTTGGAAGTCACGTTTGAAGCTCGACAAGCTGCGACCGGAAAGATAAGCCAGTTCGGGGAGGGTGATCGGTGAGGCATAATGTTGCTCCACCACCTGCCGGATATCTGTCCGCACAGGCTGACGCAGTTGTAATATCTGGCGGAATATATTCTTGCTGCATTCCGAGACGTCATACAGCATCTCCATGATCTTTAGTTTCAACAGTCCAGGATTGACGGAAGCCGGGGCATTGAAGTAAGGTTTCAGGGAATGGGCAAAGGCAACCAGACAGTCGCTCATAGGATTGACCGTGTTCCTGATCTCTTCCGTCATACGGGGAATATTGACATGCTGCATCGTAAGGAACTCTTTCAGCAACTCGTCTTTCAGGCAAAACATCTGGCTGTCGAATATGTCGGCATTATCGGGGTTTCCCTCTTTTTCATAACTGACTACCGTCGCCTTTCGCAACAAGATCATCTCATGCTTTCCGACAACATAGGTTTGTTTGCCGTAATGGAGGGTTACCGTACCATCGAGTACCATCATCAGCATATGTTCTTCAAGGAACATCGTACCGGAAGATCCCATGCTATGAATGCAGGACTCAATAACAGTTCCCCCTTCCAACCGGAGCGAACTTTGCGTACAATCACCCGAAACAAGGGCTGTCGGAACTTTTATATACTTTATCATGACGGAATAACCTTTTTAACGGATACTTTCCACAAAGGTAGTGATTTAATATCGGATAAAAAGACTGTTTTAATCGGGTATCGCCATGCGGGAAGATGAAAAGTCCAGCTTTTTATATTTATCTTTCATTCGATCGTCGGCTTGTTCCTTATCGTCGGTAAAATAAACGGGGGATTGCTCGAAATGCCAGGTGCCGGCATAGTTCAGCGTATTCGGGGCAACGGTAAATTTAAACAGGACCAGTTCGTCCGGGCGTTGTTCCTTGTTCTTTATCTTCCGTTCCGTCTCCAGGATAGAGTCTTCTCCTTTATAAATGGGTTCCATATAGGATTTACCGCCATACCATTTACTTTCCGTCCACCAATAATTCAGGATCGCATACGTTCCCGGTTCGATCAGGTAACAGAACGGATTTTCCTTGGAGGTCTTAAAGGTAGACTTTACCCTGAAGATAAATACTTCGTTCGTCTCAATATTGATTATCCGGATATCCTGGGGATAACCTCCGCTCTTAAACTTTTTCAGGCGTTGGATGAAATCACCGTAAAATGCGGCTTGTCCGGCCGGGATCGCATCGTTATCTCCCAATTTATCCAATCTTCGCCCCGGCTGTCCGGCTGCGCAGAACGAAATGAGCAGCAATATAGCAATCAGTAAGTTTCTCATACAGGTCATTATGCTATCTTTATTGACTATCTTATTCACATTGAACAGAAAAAAGAGACAAAGAACGGTACCGTAAAATCGACCAGAATACCGTGGAAGATAGAAACGAATACCAGATCTTTTCCTGAATAACGGGTAATAATCGGTAATGTTGTATCCATCGTCGTCGCTCCTCCGGCACAGATAGGAGCCAAACGGCCGAAATACCTGACAAATAAAGGAGCGCCCAGCAGAGCTATAATCTCACGGATTATATTGGCTATCAATGCGATCGTTCCCAACTCCGTAGCCATCTGGACACCCAAAGAGGCCTCCTTCAATTCCGTTATTAAGATAGATGACAATGAATAATAAGCAAATCCGCTACCCACCGCCAGACAGTCGAACACACTCCATTTGGTTATCACCAGACTGATCAGAGCCGAAGCTGTCAGTGTCCCGATAATAGTAGCCAAAGGGACCAGCAATAGTTTTGGTCGGATACTACACAAGATCTCTTTCAACTTCTTATCGCTACCGATACTCAGCCCTACCTGAAACATCAGCAGGTAAAGCACATACATAGTCATATTATTTTCAACGATTACATCCGGCAGATACCCGCTCCATCCCAGGATACAGCCGAATGCAAAGAAAGCGACAACGATCAGACTCCCCCTCATTCCCCCCTCCTTTCCTTAAAGAAGAAATGGTAAACGCCCCAGGCAGCCAGCACACTTCCGGCAGTTCCGGCCAAAGCGATCAGAAAAGCCTGTCCGCCCAATGTTGTCAGATTATTGACAATCGCATCATTCGCCCCTACCGAGATACCCAGCAGAAACAGCAAGAGTAGGATTGTATAAGAAATAGGCTTACCGATCTTTTGCAGCAGTTCCACCTTCCGCAAAAGATATCCGGCAGCGATGCCACCAAACATGATTCCAATTACCGTGAACATGATCTTTCAAATTTCCTGCAAAGGTAAGAATATATCAAACACAGCAATTCTTCTCTATCATAAAAGAAGATGTCAGCAACAGGACTAACAAAAGGATAATAATGACACTTACCAAGGTGGTAAATGAATAGAAAAGACGAAGATGCCGCCGTTTCTTCTCCCTGCTGATCCGCTGGAGAACTTTCAAGTCAAACTCCTTCCCTAACGGTGGCAGGATCTCAGCTTCGGGAGACATGAACCAGGCACGGTAAGGGCGTAACTCCGGCGGCAATGTTTCAGCCGAGAAAAAGTGACGCAATTCCCGTTCTTCTTCAATAGTGGTAGCACACTCCCAGTATTTGTCCAACAATAATGTAATACGGTTACAATCCATATTCGCTGTTTAAACAATATTATCTGACTACGAAACTTTCTGTTCGCTTCTTCTTTAAGTTGACTGTTTCCAACGCCATATTCCGTGTGACCATCAGGCAATAAGAGGGAAGGTCTTCTATTACGATCCATGCGGCCCGTTCATTCCAAACCTTCAACATAACGTCCTGAACGATCTGTTCCGAACGATCTGCATTACCGGTGATCCTGAAAGCAACCCGTAACAGGTTGTCTTTTAGCGGCAGTATCCTTGTTATGAATTCGTCTGTTCTCATCTCTGTTATATTAGACGAGTAACCCAGATAAAAGGTTGCAGTTTTCTGTCACTTTTTTTTACCAGATGATAGAAAAACACCGCTATATAGTTCTTTTTCATTATATTTGTAGCAGTTCTAACAAATAATTGATACGCATAATATCAAACTAAATCAATAAATAAAAAGTGAAAAAGACGATCTTATTCCTCCAGGCTGCTGTACTTTGCCTGCTGGCAGGATGCCAGTCAGCCCCCGGCAGCGGCTTATTAAGCGATGAAATCAAGTATGTCGATCCGTTCATCGGAACCGGATTCCACGGACATACCTTTCCCGGTGCCACCCGTCCGTTCGCCATGGTACAGGTTAGCCCCGACACTCATATCATGGGGTGGGATGCCAGTAGCGGTTATCATTATGACGACCGGGAAATCTACGGATTCAGTCATACACACCTTTCAGGTACCGGTATCGGCGACCTGGGGGACGTAGCATTACTGCCTTTCTCCGGTGCCGACTCAATCAAACCTGTCGGTCTTTTCAATAAGGACACCGAAAAAGCGACTCCGGGTTATTACGCCGTACGCCTGGATAACTTCGGCGTAAACGTGGAATTGACAAGTACTGATAAAGTCGGTTTCCACAAATACACCTACGACAATCCTAAAGATCGCCGCGTAATGCTCGACCTGGGGCATATCCTCCAACCGAACTGGGGACATAAACTGGTAGATAACAGCTACCTGTTCGTGAATGATTCGACAGTTGAAGGTACTGTCCGTACACAAGGGTGGGCACATTTCCACTCGGTTTCTTACCGGATCACCTTCTCTGAACCTATCGAAACAATATACCAATATATCGACGGTAAATTACGCCAGGATTCATTGTTCCTGCGTATCAATACTGCCGAAGATCTGAAATTCCATTATAAATTCCCGGAAAAGGCAGAACCTCTGTACGTAAAGGTGGCACTTTCCATGGTAGATACGGAAGGAGCAGAAAAGAATCTCGAAGCAGAGCTTCCAGGCTGGGATTTCGAAGCCACCCGCATCAAATCGGCTGAGATATGGAACGACGCGCTGAATGCAATCGAAATTCAGGCAGATCCTACTGTAATGGTGAATTTCTACACAGCTCTATACCATACGATGATCGCTCCGTTCGCTTATCAGGACGTAGATGGGCGCTATCTGGGTATGGATAAAAAAGTACATAAGGCAGAACCCGGTTATACGAACTATTCCGTATTCTCTTTGTGGGATACATTCCGTGCCTTGCATCCGTTGATGACGATCATCAATCCGGATCTGGCTGCCGACTGGGGTAAAGTATTGGTACAGGGATATAAAGAAGGCGGTATCCTGCCGAAATGGCCGTTAGCTTCCAGCTACACAGGTTGTATGGTAGGTTATCCTGCCGTATCCGTTCTGGCTGACCTGGTTTGTAAAGACCTGACTGACGGTGACCTGAAAACATGGGCGGAAGCCGGTGCACGTTCTTCTGTTTACCGTGAAGACCTGGCTGAAAAGTTCAAGGGGACACGCGAACTCGATCTGATCACCCGCCATCCTTATTATAAAGAAAAATATGGTTTCGTTCCGGCTGACTCCGTTCCCGAATCCGTATCCTGGGGATTGGAAATGGCTTATGAAGATTGGTGTATCTCACAAATCGCTGCTAAAGCAGGATTGGATTCGTTGGCACAGGCTTATGCTGCCAAAGGGGAATACTATAAACGTTATCTGGACCCGGAAACAAAGATGATGCGTCCCATTATGGGTGACGGAACTTTCCGCACTCCGTTCAATCCGCGTTACTCCGCACACATGAGAAGTGATTATACGGAAGGAAATGCTTTCCAGTGGAGTTTTTTCGCACCGCATGATATGGATAACTTCATTGCTACGATCGGTGGCAAGAAAGAATTGGAAACACGTCTGGATACTTTGTTTACAACATCTTCACAGGTCGATGGTGAACATGCATCAGGCGATATCACCGGTCTGATCGGCCAGTATGCTCACGGTAACGAGCCGAGCCATCATATGGCTTACTTATATAACTGGACGGATTCACCCTGGAAAGGACAAGAACGCCTGGACTATATTATGCGTGAATTCTATACGAATAAACCGGATGGCATCATCGGTAATGAAGATTGCGGACAGATGTCGGCATGGTATGTTATGAGTGCATTAGGCTTCTACCAGGTTGCTCCGGGTATTCCGGTTTACACATTGGGACGTCCGATGATAGATCGTGCTTTAATACGCGTGAAAGGGGGAGCTTTTGAGATCCGGGTGGAAAACAACAGTCCGGAGAACAAATATATAGAAAGAGTTTTACTGAACGGCAAAGTACTGGATACTCCGTTTATCTCGCATAAGGATATCGTTAAAGGTGGTAAACTTGTATTTGAAATGACGAACACACATCCGTAAAAATCCGATGCTTATCCGTTCACAAGCGGATAAGCATCCAATGACAAACGGATAGGCATCCGATAAACGACGGGCAGAGATTCCATACAAATGAACCTCTGCCCGTTTTTATTTGTTCCAAATCCAATCATCTATTCAATATAATGGATATATTTGTTGCAGACTATAAAATAAAAAAGCTATGTTATTAACAACGACAAACAACATCGAAGGGAAAAAGATCACCCAATATTATGGAATAGTTTCCGGCGAGACAATCATCGGGGCAAATGTATTCAAAGATTTTTTTGCTGGAATACGCGATATCGTAGGCGGTCGGGCCGGCTCATACGAAAGTGTGTTACGCGAAGCAAAAGATACGGCTTTGCAGGAAATGAGCGAGCATGCTGCCCGCCTAGGCGCCAATGCTGTCATTGCGGTGGACCTGGACTATGAAACTGTAGGAGGGAGCGGAAGTATGCTGATGGTCACAGCAGCCGGAACAGCAGTACGCTACGAATGATATAATCCGTTCCCGTGTCAATCACGGGAACAGGTTTTCTTCTCCCTTTCAACGCGTTTCCAAAATCTTTTTCACATGATTCTTCAGTATATGAAAAGCCGGAGCCGCCATCGAGCCGTGATCATAGCCATCCAGTTCATACAAATAAGTTTCTTTATGTCCTGCCACCTTCATCATACGCCAGAAGTATGCATTTTCCTCATAGCGTCCCAGCATCTCCATTTCACGGTCTCCGGACACAATTATTAAAGGAGGAGCATCCGGACGGACATAATAAAGAGGGGCATATTCATCAATACTGGGCTGTGTCTCTTTCATCCCTAAAGATTCCCGGTACGCAAAATGACTGATAGCATGCCCGCTAAAAGGTATTAACGCAGCAATAGAATCGGCATCTATCGAATATACCTGGAGCCATTTTTTATCCAATCCGATCATATTTGTCAGATAGCCGCCTGCAGAATGTCCTGAGACAAAAATACGTTGTCGGCTACCTCCATATTTCTCGATTGTCTTAAAAGTCCATGCAACCGCAGCGGCCGCATCATCGATACAATCTTTAATAGAACATTTGGGTAATAAACGATAATTGACGGCAACAACTGCCAGTCCGCAATTTTTCAACTCATCCGGAATAAATTTACTTCCACCGGACAGTCCCCCGCCATGAAACCAAACGACTGTTCCGAAATCCTCCAGGTTTTCCGGATAATAAATATCCACTTTGCAACGTTCCAGGCCATAAGGATCGCCTGTCGTACGATATGGAACATCTTTTTCTACGATATAACTTATATCTTTCTGAGCAGAAAGAACAGAGGATACGAGAAGGAATACAAATAAAATATAAGACTTGATCATAAAGCATTGATTTTTGGACAAAGATAAAGGATTTGTATAAAACAAAAAAGGAGTCGGTTCCATTATGCCAATAAAGAAAAGTGAAACCATAATAAATGCAAAAAGGAGTCCACTCTTTCGAATGAACTCCTTTCTACCTTTCAGCTCTCGCTTACTAAAACGGCGGCTATCTACTCTCCCACTTTTACGCAGTACCATCGACGTGGTTGGGCTTAACTTCTCTGTTCGGAATGGGAAGAGGTGGATCCCCAACGCTATAACCACCTTAATACCTTTTAAGATGTTTGACTTTGGACAACGTTACTCTAACGTAACTCATTTTCTTTGAGCTTATGACAGGCATTTATACCTACCACCTGCTGATATATCAACCCTTTCCCCGGAAAAAGAAAGTCTCGGGCTATTAGTACTACTCGGCTTCGACATTACTGCCCT
>NZ_BMPB01000005.1 GCF_014647375.1 Parabacteroides faecis | reverse complement strand
TTGCCTATCTTTCGATTGCGGCTGCAAAGGTAAGGACTTTATTTTAACTGCCAAATTTTTCAGAAGAAAAATTCAAAGTTTTTTTTTGAGTCACTGCGACGGTTGGAATCTTGCTTAGAATCTCTAACCTCATCCCCTTTCCACAGGTTACCTCTTTCATCATTTCTCATGCGCCGTTCTCTCTCGAATGCGGGTGCAAAAGTAGTGCTTTACAACATACGCTCCAAATATTTTACCCTTTATTTTTCAATTATTTTTCCGCCAAAGGCATTGTTATATAATGTACGTGCGCAAAAAGGAATACGGACAAAAAGGAAAAACGACGGAACAATTACACAAACACCTCCCTTACTTCCTTTCTTTTGACAATTATCAAACGAATAAAGCACAATCATCAAACGAAAGGAACACATATGTCATTTATTCATTTGATATATATCAAACGAATAAGTCTACAGTAAGTTAATGAGATTTCAATACATTTTTTAAAGATTTTGCATAGGAAGTTTTCCTATCTTTGTCGCTATATCATTATCAATTAAAACTTAATTCTAAAATGGAATCAGTAGTGAAAAGAGTAGCTGCAACAAGTTTGTTAGCCTCTTGTGCAGTATCATTAGCACTGTTTACCTCTTGCGCAGGTGCAGAACAAAACACGCTTACTCCCGAAGAGGTAGCCGATGGATGGCAACTTCTTTTCGACGGAAAAACACTCAACGGTTGGAAAGATTACAACGGAACAACCCTCACACAGCCATGGCATGTTGTCGACGGATGTATCCAGGCTAAAGGTGACGGCAGTGATGCCAGCGGTTATATTGTAACCGATAAACAGTATGAAAATTTCGAATTGTCATGGGACTGGAAACTGTCGAAGGGTGGCAACAGCGGTATGCTTTACCATGTTGTCGAACGTCCTCAGTTCGCCGTACCTTATGTTACAGGTCCGGAATATCAGCTGATCGATGAACCGAACTTCCCGGAACCTCTGGAAGAATGGCAAAAACTGGGCGTAGACTACGCAATGCATCTGCCTGACAAATCCAAAATGAAGGTTAACCCGCAAGGTGAATGGAACAATTCTAAAATCGTATTTGATAATGGTCATGTAGAACATTGGCTGAATGGCCAGAAAATTCTGGAATTCGAAGCATGGACCGACGATTGGTATGAAAAGAAAAACAGTGGAAAGTGGGCGAATGCTCCCGAATATGGTTTAGCTAAAAAAGGCGTCCTTTGCTTACAGGATCATGGTTATCCTGCATCTTTCCGTAATATAAAGATCAAAGAACTTCCCCGCAAAAGCAAAGAAGTGAATCTGTTCAACGGAGTCGACCTAAAAGGTTGGGAAGCATACGGTACTGAATTATGGTATGTAAAAGACGGTTTGCTGATTTGTGAAAGCGGTCCGGATAAAAAATATGGTTACCTGGCTACACGTGACTATTATGATGATTTCGACCTGACAGTTGAATTCAAACAGGAAGCAGACGGAAACTCTGGCGTATTTATCCGTTCTTTCATTGAAGAAGATGTAAAAGTGAACGGATGGCAGGTTGAAGTAGCTCCTAAAGGTCATGACACCGGTGGTATCTACGAATCATACGGTCGCGGATGGTTGATTCAGATTCCGGATGAAAAAGAAACGATCCTGAAAGAAGGCGACTGGAACACCATGCGTATCAAAGTTCAGGGTGATAATGTACAAACCTGGTTGAACGGCGAAGAAATGGTTAACATCAACGATGAGAAAATCGGTGCCGGACAAGGCCGCATCGCTTTACAGATCCACGATGGTGGCGGTATCAAAGTATTATGGCGTAACCTGAAATTGAAAACGTTATAATCCCGTAATAACAAACAAAAAAATCCCCGGTAGAATGTTCTGCCGGGGATTTTTTACTTTTATCATTTACGTCCATGTCCTTTTTTACGAGAGCTATCCGCTTTTTTCTGTTTCTCCTGATATTGTTTGTACTGTTCGTCCGTCAGGATTTTCTTTATCTGAGCGTCTTTTTCAGTACGCATAGCTATCATTTTTTCCCGCATCTTTTCACGGTCTTCCTTGACAGACTCACGTTCCTTCTTCATCTGCTCTCTAAAATCAGCTTCCACCTTACGGAATTCTGCAGCCTGTTTATCATCGAGTTTCAGATCCTCAATCATTTTTTCACTACGTTTGGAAGGATCTCCCTCCTTTCCCTGGCGATTACCGCCCTGTGCAAAAACTGTTGCTGTACTAATCAGGATAACCAAAAACAATCCTATTACCTTCTTCATAAACTATACTTATTACTTAAATTAATATTTAACTGTTTGTGAAGCGCTTCGATATAATAGACTTTGTTACATGGAAATAGTTTAATCACTTTGAAAAATATTTTTTACTCAACCGGCCCGATCACTAATCCTTCAGCCGTCCATTTATTGATAAAATGGCTGAGAGAATTCAGGAAGCGGTTGAAATCTTTCTTCTCTGCGCCGGTCCATCCCGTTTCGGCATAGGCCGCAATACGCGGATAAATTTTCTGATTCATACTTTCAACAGTCGGAATAAATTCACCCCACATCTGGCAACCCAGCCCCAACACTCTACTTTGTTCTTCCGGAGATAATCCTTCCGGTACCGGATTGAATGAATAGGCTTTTGATAACGGGATCGATTTATAATCATAATCGATATAAGTATATATATGATATGAATTTACAACATCATATCCTTTGTCGATCGTTTTTTTGATCAAGGCAGAATCTCCTTTCCAGAAATGAACGATAGTACCTTTTGCCAACTGCTGCTCAACATCTTTTGTATCTTCTGCAGACTGGTATTCATGCAATTTATCACCAGTAATTTCATTCCAGCCCATCATTCTCTTTCCTTTGGCCGCAAGCATATTGGACACCTCATTTGTAAAATAGATCTGTAGTTCTGCAGGTGTTTTCAAACCTTTCTTAGCCATATAGCTACGTATGGCTGGAGATTCTTTCCACTGGTTATATTTTACTTCATCACCACCTATATGAAACACAGGGCTAGGGAATAAAGCAATAACTTCGTTCGTTACATCATCAAGAAATTCCATCACACGAGGATCGGAGACATTCAAAACCTCATAATGAACACCAAACTTTCCTGGTACTTTGATCTGCTTTCCACTTGTTCCCAACCAAGGGTAAGAAGCAATAGCAGCACTGGCATGTCCCGGCATACTGACTTCCGGAACAATAGTAATATGTCGTTTGGATGCATAATCAACGATTTCCTTTATATCTTCCTGTGTATAGAAACCTCCATGTCGTTTTCCATCGTACACATCGCTTCCAAAATGATTGATTTCCGAAGAATCGCGGAAAGCACCTATCTCTGTCAACTTCGGATATTTCTTGATTTCAATTCTCCATCCCTGATCGTTGGTAAGATGCCAGTGGAAAACATTCATTTTCAACCCGGCCATTTCATCCAACAGGTCTTTCACCACTTCTTTCCCTTTAAAATAACGTCCTTCATCCAACATAAAAGCGCGCCAGGAAAAAGCAGGATAGTCAGATACAATTGCTCTCTGAACCAGATATTTACCGTCTTTCTCTTTGATTATTTGACGCAGTGTCTGCACACCATTTAAAATACCGGTTGCAGAATTAGCCTTGATATTTACCTTGCCGGAAGTAACTTCCAACTGATATCCTTCCGGTTTATCCGGTAAAACTGTCGGATCAAGCATCAGGTTAATATCCCCTTTTCCTGTATCTTTAAGGGTTGCATCCACCGAAAAGTCAGAAGAAAGAGCTGCTTGTAACAATTGAGCTTCATTGTTTAAATCACCGGAATAAGAAATAGCCGGATGAGCACTCATCTTAAAAAAACCCGGTGTATAACTGATCTCCTGAGGTTGCGGAATAATCGCATACTCTTCAACGGGTGGAGCCTGGCAGGCACAAAGGAACACTAAACACAAAAAAATAGTAATCATTGTTTTCATATATTTTAGATTTATAAGTTTGAAATCACAAAGAAACATCATAAATCTAAAATATACAAGCCCATGACTATTCTTCAAATGCCAATGTATCATCTTATTGTTATATATCCTTTCGGATAACTGATTCCGGGAATTTTCATCAAAATCCCACAAGCAGGAAACAACAAACTCCTATACAACGCAGCATTGATTTAATAAAATTCCGTCAGTTACATCTCATAATATCTAAATTTATTATTATCCATACAAAAAGTCCCTTATTTACTCCCTCTTTATTTATAAGATTTAGCAAAACAAGAGACTTTTTAGAAGATTCAATCTCTAAAATTCGATTTTAAGATGATTCCATATTTAGCCACCAATCATTTAATCTTACTTTTTATATCTCTCATATTTTCCTTCTATTATCACATCTTTTACAGCATTCAAATAATCAAAACCATACTTCATATCAGGCAACAAATAAGCACCTTCTACCCACTCATTCCAAGCATAAACTGTTATTAATTTAGGCTGTTCAGGATGTTTGTCACAATACTCTTTTGCTTTCTGCAGAAAAGTAGCAAAACTCTGTGGTGACTGATTATAATGAACTACATCCTTCTTTGTCTTATGAGGGAAACGAGGGGTGTCATCCCATCCAATCGAAGCATTTGGAAAATATGGAATCGAGACTGCATCACTCCACTCTTGAAGACGTTCCATAGATTCTGTTCCCCATTGAATATAATCCTCCCGATGGGGACCTCCCCAGTTATACAGAGTCAAACTGTTAATTCCTAATGCTTCAATCTTCTTTTGAAAATCCTCATTAGGATTTCCTCCCGTCATTAACTGGATATGTAATCCACGGAAACCATTATTTTTTACTTCTTCTCTGAAATAATCCAGTCCTTTACGAGTTTCCTCCAAACTTCCGAATGTATTTATCAGATTATCTAAACTGAACACTGAAAACACTGGCATACCATCCAACTTCAAATAATTGGGCTGCTTGAAATATTGGTCTATCACACGCTTCACAACAATCTTGAAGTTTTCCCAATCAATCGCACCATTCCACAAACGGGAGTCATCCTCCTTATAACGGTGTACATTCCAATAATTTCGTGCAACATCATGATCAGCCCACATAATATAGAAATTCATTTTTCTATTATTATTCGCTTTCAGAAAACCATCATTCAGGCAACTTTCCAAAAACGGACCATTATTGAACCAATACCAATCAAAGATAAAAGTATTTATCCCATGATCTGTCGCCGCATTAATCCATCTTTCCATAACTTTAGGATCATTGTCAAGTTCATATCCCCATAAAGGCACTTTAGGTTGATAATGACCATCAAAGCGTGGATTCCCTTTTTTAATAATCTCCCATTCGCCGGTTCCCTCAGGCCATAACACTTCATTTCCCATCGGATCATCATGACAGGAAGGCCAAATATAGGCTGCAACATAATACTCCGGTTTATCTTCATAACCACCCAAAGAACTATTTCCTACTTTTTCAGCTCTCATACAAAAGAACCCGCATAGAGATACAAAACTCAATGCACCACACAACAACCAATTCAAATTATTTTTCATACTCTCTACTTTTTTAATTCCACCCTAGATTTTGTTTTAGATTAGGATTTAAAGTTAATTCATCCTGAGGTATAGAATACAAATAATCTTGCTTATTTCTAAACTGATAACCCTCAGGCATCATACTCTTATAATAATCAATCAAGCCATTTTCATCAACTTTAAATGCAAAATCGGGATATTCTGATAAATCAACAGGATAACCTTTCGGTCTTTTTCCCATAAATAAAGGAGATGCAGCCCACCTCATATAATCTTCATCACGCTGACCTTCCAAAGTCATCTCAACTCTTCGTTCTCGGCGAATTTCATATAACTCGTCAGAAATTGAATATCCATAATTCACTCTATTCTTGTCTTGTGCCTGCTCATTAACCACAAACTCCGGCATACCTACCCTTTGCCTTAACTGATTCAAAGCCTCATAAGCAATTGTATGATCCAACTCATATCTTGCTTCTGCATAATTCAATAAAACTTCACCATACCGCAGTAGAATAAGTCCTGTTTCCGCTTGAGTTTCCCAAGACCTACCAGCTGCCGGTGATTTAGGATTTGCTGTCTTTTTTATTTGAAAGCCAGTCGGGCACAATTGAAGTGCACCACCATCAATAGAGGGTTTTACAAAATATGCATTCTCCCCAACAGACATCAAATCACCAGGAATCCAGATAGTAGAACTCAATCGACTATCGCAGTCTTCTGCTATTTTTAATAAAAAAGCGTTTCCCTTTGTCGTTTTTGCCACATTTAAATAATCATATGGTTTTCCTTCCTTATCCAGATAAGAAGAAACTAATTCCCAAGTTATTCCTTTAGAGTCGCTATTGTAAGTAACAAAACCTTGAGTTGAGTTTCCTGCACCTTCGGCAGCATTAAAAGCACGATACAATAACACCTCATTTATTTCCGACATATTATCGAAACCGAACAAATTAAAATAGTCCTCATCCGGATTACCTGTACTATATATCCCCACCTTGTAATTACCATTCATCAACTCTTCTGCAGCTTCCGTACAAATTCTAAAATATTTATCAGGATCTGAGCCGACGGTCCCAAAATCCGTATTTGCATGATATTTCTGCCAGGAACCTTCAAACAAAGCCACACGAGTTTTGAACGCTAATGCAGCTTCCTTATTAATACGATTATTACCTACATCTTTTCTCAACTCAAGACAAGTAATAGCATTATCCAAGTCGGCCAATATAGAATCTGCTATAACGATCCGTGAGTCGCGAGGACGCATTAAATCCTCCTCGTCGTCTAGTTCAATGACCTTTGAATACCAAGGGACATCTCCATATTTTTTCAATAAACTAAAATAGAACCAGGCCCGGAAGAAATAGGCCTCACCCAAATATTGTTTATAAGAATCATAGCCACTTTGGCATTTCGAATAATTCGCAAAAAAGATATTAACATTACGGATATTTGTCCACTCGCCTGTCCAGTTTCCCGTACTTTTAGAGCGTGAACCATTCATAATAACACTAGGACTACCAGCAATTACGTCGTCATTATCCATACCCATATCTGCAACCATTTGTGTCCACGGACAAAAAGAAGGGTAAAATTGTCGCGTATAATTTTCAAGTTCCGTAGATGTCTTCCAATAATCATCCATGGTTATTTTATCCAAAGGTTGTAAATCTATAAAACTTTCACATGAGCTAAATAGAGCCGTCAATGAAATAACTACAAATATAAATCGTTTCATGATCTTCTTTCTTTAAATTAAAACTCAATACGTTACTGTTAAGCCAATAGAATAGATTCGATCCGCTCCATATGTCAGACGTCCAGTACCTGCTGTTCCAAAATAATTGCCAGAACCACCTTCCGGAAAACCAACCGGTGCAACCGGATCAATGCCATTCGGTAATTTAGAAAATGTCAATAAATTCTCTCCGGAAAAATAGATTCTCAACTTTTCCAAGTGCATTTTAGAAATTATACTTTGAGGAAAACTATATCCTATTTGGACATTCTGCAAACGCAAATAGGCTGCATTCTGCAAGTAACGAGTATTTGGATTATTCTTATTTTTCGCTTCTTCCGTATCGTTCAAATAAGGTCTCGGCCAATAAGCATTCGTATTAATATTGGCATCCCCTTCATATAAACCACTATATTTTGTACCCGGTTGATCTCTAAAATAATCCAAATGGTCAGGTGTCAAGCACGATTCCCACCATCCATTAGTAAAGCCCCAAAAAATATTAGACATTCGATAAAAATACATATCCTTTTTAGCAACACCCCTCCATAGCATAGAAAAATCAAAGCCTTTATATGACACACCTGCATTTATATTATACTGATAGTGAGGCTGATCATTTCCGATTACAGACAAATCCCCATGATCATCTAACGTATTTTTTCCATTATCAACTTTTCCGTCATTATTTATATCTTCGTATTTCAAATCTCCTGTATTCCAATTGGTTGCAATATGAGATAAATCAACCTTTGACAAATAAGAATCCAGTTCATCTTTTGAACGGAACAAATCATTTACAGTATATCCCCAAATATCTCCGACTTCACGTCCTTCATACCAAGTAGAAAGAGTTCCTGTAGGATTAAAATATTTAGTGACAACAGATCTGTAATCATATAAACTTACAGCGACATTATAAGCCCAACCATTTTGTAATGCTTGCTTCCATTCCAATGCGATTTCCCATCCTCGTGTCCTTAAAGTAGAATTATTATCCTGAGGAACATTAGCACCCAAGACTCCTGGTTTTGCTTGAGACGGACCAATCATGTCAGTTGTACGTCTTTCAAACCAGTCGGCCGTCGCACTTAAACGATTATTAAAAAACGACATATCCAATCCCAAATTAGTTGTTGTAGCCGTTTCCCATGTCAGATTTCTATTTACCAAATTCGGGCCGGATGTATATCCAACCGGACGTGATGAACCATAATTAAATACCCAGTTTAACTTATCTGTTTGAATCGGCACCAATTCCAAATCACTGTAAGGCGAAATATTCTGATTACCTAATTCTCCCCACGACACACGAAACTTCATTGTATTGATATAAGAAGAAAGACCTTCCCAGAAAGGTTCATTATAAACATTCCATCCGGCAGAGAAAGAAGGAAATACCCCCCAGCGTTTCCCATTACGAAAAACATAAGAACCATCATAACGAATGTTTGATTCAAATAAGTACCTCTCCTTATAATTGTAATTTAAGCGGGCAAAAAAACTTTCTGTAGCATTATGGGCTAACGCTTCTGATAAAATGCCATCTCCTGTTGCTGTAGGAAAAGCTGGCACATTTTCTGATATAAGGTCAGTTTTATAGCCTTGCAACCAAGATTCATCTCCATGTTCAAATTGCATACCGGCCAAGATGGTAAAATTATGCTCTCGATTTATATCAAAATCATATGAAGAATATATATTGGACGTCCAATACTTTTTTATATATTTCTGTCTATTTAAATTATTAGGAATACTCACACCATGTGCATAAGGCTCATTATTTATATCATATATGTAGATATATTTTTCAACATCCGAGGATTCAGAATTATACACATTATATGCAAAGTCTGCATTTATTTTCCAACCTTTTAACGGACGAATCTCCATTCGAAAATTATTCCACATATCAGTTTCATCCAATCTATCCGTACCTGATTCAATTGAAGGAATATGAGATTCAAACATATAATTTCCATAACCATCATACAATGGAGTGATCGGATAATTTCTAGATATATGACGATACATAAAAGAATAATCTCCCTCTTTGGTCATATTGGGTTTTTCCCTGATCTTCTTGGCAAAACGAGTTTCATAACCGAAGTCCCACCAATTGGTAATAGCGACATTTATTTTTCCTAAAGTATTGATTCGTTTAAAATAGTCAGTACCAAAATTCAAGACACTATTATCGTCCATATACCCGGCAGAAAAATAGTAAGATACTTTATCAGAACCTCCATGTATTGACAGATCATGTTTCTGATTTACACTATTTCCGAAATAAATATCCCACCAATCAGTATTTGCATAATTCAGATTTGCATTATTCCATACGTTACCTTCGGGCATAGCACCAAAGATAGTAGCTCCAGTTGGCCAATCCGGAATAGAATTCTTGATGTATTCAAAATCACCTTTTTGATAAGCAATAATTCTGTCAATCGTTTCGTTACTAATGGGATGCCCCCCCATATTATCACCAGCCTCATTTTGAATGCGAGCCCACGTATAAGAGTCCAGACTTTGAGGTAATTTTTGAGCTGTTTTTATAATCAAATTGCCCGTATAGGAAACACTAACTTTTTCATTCTTCTTTCCTTTCTTCGTTGTAATCAAAATTACACCATAAGGAGCACGAGCACCATAAATAGCAGAAGCTGCTGCATCTTTCAATACCGAAACAGACTCAATATCTTCCGGATTCAGATTATTCAGATCACCAGGAAAACCATCTATTAAAACATAAGGAGAACCTCCATTCAAAGATCCCATACCACGAATAGAAATATTCATCGTTGCTCCGGGTTGAAAGCCATCCTGATTAGATATATCAAAATTAAATCCGGAAGAAGCTCCTTGTAACAACTGAGAAACAGTCGCTCCCTGACGATCTTTAAAATCTTTATCGGATATAACATTTACCGCGCCAGTTAAATTCACTTTCTTTTGAGTACCATAACCTACTACTACAACTTCTTCCAAAGTTTCAGTATCTTCCAGAAGCTTTACCTCCAAAGTCTTTTTCCCTTTCACCGAAACTTCCCGGGGAGTATATCCAATATAAGATATCAAAAGAACATCCGTATCGGTAACCTCTAATGAAAATTTACCATCAATATCTGTCGTTGTTCCTTTCGCTGTTCCTTTGATTACGATATTAGCACCAATTACAGGACTGTCATTCACCTCATCCTTTATTGTCCCTATTATAATTCGGGAATCCTGCTGTTGAGTTACATGTGAAGAATAGTCTGTAGTAAGAATAACATCATTGCCAACAACTTTAAATTGGATGTTTGTATTTTCAAGAATCATCGACAATATAGATATTGCATCTTTATCTTTTACAAATAGCGAAACTTTCTGATTCACATTCACTAGTTTACTGTTATAAAAAAAGTGAAAATCAGACTGTTCCTCAATCAAATCCAAGACTTCTGCGATCGTTTTCTGTTGCACATTCACCGATAATGAACTTTTTTGAGCATTAGAATAAGATGCAAAGACTACATTTATAGACAAACAGAGTAATAAACAAGCTAATTTCATAACTCTTTCGACTTTAAGGTATAACGCAGAACGATAAAAATATTCGTTCTGTTGGATATAATAATTCTTTACCATACTTTTGTAGCTGATTTAAGATTAAAAAATGATTTCGTTTAGTCTCGTTTAAAGACCGGCTATCGATTATTTCATGCGGAAATATGCTGGTAACATGTTTCCGTATGTTTTTCAATAGAGTCTATTACTTTTTTCGTTTATCCATAGGCACACCTTTTAAGTTTAACATTATACTTGTATTCGCTATTTATTCGGCTCGCAATACGACTGTCGTATGCTGAACTTTCAAACTATCATCCAACTTTATATGATCAATTGTATATTGTATCCGGGATGATATCCTCAAATAATCTAACACTTGTGACAGTTGTTTATTATCAAATGTACCAGTAAAACGATAGCTATTTATCACAGAATCCTTCACTTCAAACCTAACATTATAAAAATAAGCCAGCTTCTTCAAGACTTCTGGCAAAGGCATATCCTTGAACATTAGACGACCATCTATCCAAGCTGTATCGTATTCGGTATTTACTTTAGCAACAGACACAATACCGGAAGTAACATCATAAACAGCCTTTTCAGAAGGTTTAAGATCCACTTCAGATACAACATTCCCTTTTTCTATCATTTCGATATTAACAGAACCTAAAACCAGTGTGGTCTGCACTATTTTTTCATCTTCATAAGACTGCAAATTAAATTCTGTTCCAAGCACTTTCACCCTCATCCGGTCATTAGCAACACTCACAATAAAGGGTTGTTCCAGATTATGCGCCACCTTAAAATAGGCTTCACCTGTAAGTGTCACCCGCCTTTCTTTCTTATCATAAGATAAAGGATATGAAAGTATAGTTCCTGAATTCAAATAAGCTACAGTTCCATCAGGCAAGTTTAAAGATGTACGCATTCCAGCATTAGCCCGAACAGTTATTATCTGTTTTTCAATTTTAGACGGCTCCCATTTCCAATAAGAGATAGCGGTAGAGAAGATCAAAACACCCAAAAAACATGCAGCCACAAAACATGCACAGCGGATCCATTTTTTGGTTTGTCGTAATCTGATATGTTTCTCTACTTTAGAATAAGCCTCCAATGAATTGCGAGATTCAATTCGTTGTTTTGTATAAAGAGCATAATCTATACTTGCCAATTGTAATAGGATATCATTCCTGGTTTCATCCTCTTTCAACCAACATTCAACCCACCTCCGCTCTTTTTCTGAAACCTCATCATGGATGTATTTCAAAAGAACCACTTCTTCAGGCCCACTATCGGTGATATGTATATTTTCTTCTTCCATTCTATATATATGACAAAAGTATATACAGATCACCCTAAAGCCAACCACAACTTTTTTCAAAAAAGTGAAAAGAATCTTGTATAAAAAAGTAAATAAACTCTTTCATACATAAAAGAAACCCTCTATATTTGTTATTCAAATTCAGAAACAACGTAGAAGCGTTTATTATTATTGTTCCTCGGGAATCTGGTAAATTCAAATATAGAAAAATAATAAGCAAAAACGTTCACGTCCTCATAGGCGTGGACTGTTGCTTATTTTCCATATAGCTTTACCAGAAGCACCCAAGGAGATAGGTAGGCAGTTCCACGCTTTTTCTTGAAAATTACCACAACAGCAAAAAAACAGGGCTTATGAACGACGATCAAATTCTCAATTTGCTACATGATGGCGATAGAGACGCTTATAAACAATTGTTTCTGAAATACTATTCACCTTTATGCGAATATGCTTCTCATTATATTTCCGATGAAGATTCTGAAGAGTTGGTGCAGGATCTGATGCTATTCATCTGGGAAACCAGGAAAATGCTCATCATCGGAACATCGCTGAAATCATACCTTTTCATCTCCACCAAACATCGATGCCTGAATGCAATAAAAAAACAATTGTATCATGAACGGATACACAACCATATATACGAAAAAATTAAAGATCAGTTTGAAGACCCCGACTACTATTTTGTGAACGACCTGACAAGCAATATAAAAAAAGCGATCCAGGAGTTACCAGAAAATTATCGGGAAACTTTCGCCTTAAGCCGTTTCGGAGAACTTACCAATAACCAAATAGCCAATAAACTTGGCGTATCCGTCAAAACGGTTGAATACCGTATCTCCCAATCCTTGAAAATCCTCCGTGTCAAACTGAAAGATTATCTCCCTCTTCTTTCTTTTTTATTTGGATTTCCTTCCTGATAGATCCCTAAGGAATTTGTTCTCTTCCGCAGGAAAACTGTTGCCGACAGTGTCGGCAATATTGTCGACGATGTCAGCAAAATTGTCGACAGCGTCGGCAAAGCTGTCGAGGACGTCGGCAACAGATAACCCCGGCAACTAAATCAATATACATAAGGATAATTACGAACAAATATACGGCAGTATTCAACGAAGTCTTTGTTAATAAAAACAAAATCAACACATAGTTTTTTAAACTTAATCATATTCCCGAAGTCTATCTTCTCGTACCGGAAACCAGTCCGGTACACTATTTGTTTTATACAGATAATATATTAGTTATGAAATCGGGAAGATACTTATTATGGTTATTTTTTATTCTTTTTTCGTTGCCGGCAGTTGCACAGCGGGGAGGAGTTGATGTCACTGGAACAGTGGTAGAAGAGGGGAACAACGAGCCGATCGAACAGGCCACAGTCCGCTTATTGAATGTAAAAGACAGTACAATGATCGGAGGTGTGGCCAGTTCACGCAACGGGAACTTCACTTTAAAAGGAATCAAAGCCGGTAGTTATTTACTGCACGTCAGCTTCGTCGGTTTCGATCCTTTATACCAGCCGATACGTATCACAGGAAAGACAGACCCGGTTAAGTTAGGGAAACTGGCACTGAGCGACGGAGCTATCCAGTTGGGAGAAGCTGTCGTGATCGGTAAAGCACCCGAAGTAGTGGTACGAAACGACACCGTCGAATATAATGCGGATTCTTATAAAACGACCGAAGGAGCCGTACTGGAAGACTTATTGAAAAAGATGCCAGGTGTGGAAGTGGACAGTGAAGGAAAGATTACCGTCAACGGGAAAGAGATCAAGAAAGTCCTGATCGACGGGAAAGAGTTCTTCTCTGATGACCCGAAAGTCGCTTCTAAAAATCTTCCCTCTAAAATGGTTGAGAAAGTGCAGGTATTGGACCGTTTGAGCGACATGGCACGGATGACCGGATTTGACGACGGAGAGGAAGAAACCGTTATCAACCTGACCGTCAAGCCTGGAATGAAACAGGGATGGTTCGGAAATGCTTTTGCCGGATATGGCAGTGAGGACAGATATGAAGGGAACTTTATGGTCAATCGTTTCATTAACAACGATCAGTTCACGTTGATGGGAGGTTTGAACAATACGAATAATATGGGATTCTCGGATATTGCCTCCAACATGTTCTCCGGAATGGGAGGACGACGGGGCGGACGTATGGGAGGTGGAGGAGCCGGAAACGGTATCATGACTTCCGGAAACGTCGGCATGAACTTCAGCAAAGAGTTTAGCAAAAAACTGACATTGGGAGGTAACGTACGCTATTCGCATTCCGACAATGAGGCGGAAAGTAAGACAACCCGGACAAATATTCTACCGAACGACAGTTCGACTATTTATAATGAGATAAACAATAACAATACAAAAAGTGATAATGTCGGTGCCGACTTCCGTATGGAATGGAAACCGGATACCGCCACACAAATCATTTTCCAGCCGAGTTTCAGCTATAGTAACAGCCATAACCGGGAGTCCGGTTCATTCAACACGCTGACCAACCGGGGAGACACGGTCAATCTCGGCGAATCCGATTACCTATCCGACGGAGAGGGCTACAATATCAATGCCCGTTTGGAATTCAGCCGAAAGCTGAATAACGAAGGACGTGTATTCAGTGGTTCATTAAACGGAGGGATAAGCGACTCTTATAACAAAGGTTTGAACTACTCCAATACGGAGTATTTCCTTGGGAACGAACAAAACGAGTTGATCGACCAACAATTCAGATACGATAATAAAGGATTCAATTACCGCGTTTATTTGTCATGGGTAGAACCGATCGGTCGTAATAATTTCATCCAGGCGACCTACAGTATCAGCCAGAACAAACAGGAATCATTGAAAAACTCATATACCAAAGAAGAAGGAAGCGAAGAGTACAATGTACTGGATACGGCATACAGCAAAAGTTACCGTAATAACTTTATAAACCAGCAAGCCAGTCTGGCATTCAAAGCTGTCCGCGAGAACTATGATTATACGATCGGTATGAATCTGGAGCCTTCGCATAGCGTAAGTGAAAACTTCGTCGGCGACTCTACCCTTTCCAAGCTGACACGTAATGTAGTTAATGTCTCCCCGATGGTCCGTTTCAACTATCGGTTTGACAAACGTACCAATCTGCGTATCAATTATCGCGGTCGCACCAGCCAGCCGAGTATGACTCAATTACAGCCGGTAGCCGATATATCCGATCCGTTGAATACCGTTACCGGTAATCCGGATCTGAAGCCGACTTATTCAAATAACCTGTCTGCCCGTTACCAGAAGTTCATTCCGGATAAACAGACCGCTTTCATGGTCATGTTGAATGCAAATTATGTGGTCAACGATATTGTTACCAAATCCATCTATGTCGGTGAAACAGGTAAAAAGATGACGACTTACGAGAATGTGAATGGAAACTACAATGGCAACGCACGTGTCATGTTCAACACTCCTTTGAAAAACAAGAAGTTTTCTATCAACTCCATGACAATGGCTTCATTCGCCAACTCTAACGGTTTCATCAACGATGAAAAGAACGTAAACAAGGATTTCACAGCCATGGAGCGTGCCGGTATTGATTTTCGTTCCGACTACCTCGACCTGGGGTTAAACGGGAACGTACGCTACAGAAGTACGAATAACTCTTTACAAAATCAGAATGATCAAAACACTTTCAACTATGGAGTCGGCGGGACAACCACTATTTACCTTCCGCTTGATTTTAAAATTGAAAGTGATATTACCTGGTCGAGTAACTCCGGTTATGCCGCCGGATACCAACAGAAAGAAGTTCTGTGGAATGCATCGGCCTCTAAATCCTTCCTGAAAGGCAATCAGGCAACCCTGCGTTTCAAAATATATGATATCCTGCAACAACGTAGTAATATTTCCCAAAGTGTAACAGCCAACTACACCCAATATTCGGAATACAACACGCTAAGCAGTTATTTCATGGTCCACTTTATCTATAGATTCAGCATCTTTAAAGGCGGAGCTTCCGCCAACGATATGCGCGGACCGGGCGGTAGAGGGCATGGCGGTCCCGGAGGACCTCCCCCACATTTCTAAACAAACGGTAAGAGCATAACAAAGAGCGGCGGCAAAAGTCTTTACAAACTTTTACCGCCGCTCCTATTTTCCTATACATTAATATATATACTATACTTTCAGGCTATACGGTTCACGTATCGGATTTCCCCTCCGTTTATTGGCTTCGTCATCAAAGAAGAACTCTTCTTTTTCCGGATTCCATACCAGTTTACGGTCAAACTCATAACAAAGATTGACTATATGACAAAGGGAAGCCGTACGATGTCCTATCTCCACCGTGCTTAACGGTTGCTTACGGGTCTTCATTGCTGTAAGGAAATCATTATAATGATCGTCACTCTTATACAGTTTGATCTTATCATCACCGATCACTTCATCCTGAAGTTTTGCCGGGATCGTATCCAGGAAACTACGGCTGATGTCGATCACTCCGTCCGAACCGATAAAGCGGACTGCATTCCCATCGGCTTTCCGGAAAGGTTCATGTGTCATAATGGTTCCATTTGCATAACGCATGCTGAGCGGTCTCAGTTCACCTTCCTCGGGAGGAGTAAATTCGATCGGACCGGAATCGTCCATACCCAAAGCCCATTGTGCAATATCAAACATGTGAGCACCCCAGTCGCAAATCATACCACCGCCATATTCCCGGTAATTACGCCAGTTCGGGAACGTATTCCGTTCCATAGGGGGAGCCAGTTCCTCATTATACACATTCATCGGAGCCGGACCGATCCACATATCCCAGTTCAGCGTCTTGGGGACCGGTTGTGCCGGAAGATCATATTTTACAGGAGGAGGCCCGATAGAGACTTTGACCTCTTTGATCTCACCTATATAGCCATTACGAACCAATTCGCAGGCATGGCGGAAGTTACGCCATGAACGTTGCATGTTACCGACCTGCAGTACGCGGTTATATTTCGCAACTGCATCCGCCATAGCACGTCCTTCTTCGATACTATGAGACATCGGCTTTTCCACATACACGTCTTTACCGGCACGGCAAGCTTCGATAGTCTGAACAGCATGCCAATGATCCGGAGTGGCAATGATCACTCCGTCTATGTCGCTACGATTCAGCAATTCATGGTAGTCGGCATACAGTTTAAAACCTTTATATGCCTGCCCTTTTGCCTTTTCGGTCTCTTTTTCTACAATCGCCTGCATGGCATTCAGCTGACGGGATTCACAATCGGATGCTGCGATCAGGTTAGCTCTACGGGCAAATTCCGGAGCAAGTGTCCAACGTCCTTGTGCCCCGCAACCGATAATCCCGAGATTGATCTGGTCGCTGGGAGCAACGAAATTCGTTCCTCCTAAAATGTGACGGGGTAAAATAGTGAAGCCTGCAATTGCCAATGCTCCACTTCTGATGAAGTTTCGTCTTTTCATTATGTCTGTCTTATGGTATTAGAGAAATTGAGATATTTCTACAAATCTATAAATAATACCCTACAAAACAAACACTTGAACACGATTATATACAGAAAATATTTCGATCAGAAATGCGACAGAAAGGCTTTTATCAACGAAGGATTAAGTAAAGCCGGATACAGGAAACCATAGACTGCCCCGTAAAAATGGGCATTGTGGTTGATATTGTCCCCTGCACGTTTAGCCATATATTGACAATAAGCCAGATAAACCACTCCAAAGATAATTCCCGGCACAGGAATGATCGCAAACAACAAAATTTTGCTCCAGGGATCAAATAATATGTAGGAGAACAACACTGCCGACACCGCACCCGATGCTCCGATAGACACATAATAAGGATCGTTATGATGCTTGATCAGGTCATAAAGGGAGGCAAAAATCATTCCACCGAAATAAAGTCCGAGGAATCCCCATGTTCCGAAACCAAGGTAACCGAATACTTTTTCTATATAAGTACCGAACGACCAGAATGTAAACATATTGACCAGCAGATGCGTCATGTCTGCATGAACGAAACCGTGAGTAATCAACCGGTACCATTCATTATTCTTCACCGTACGATAGGGGATCAATGCCAGTTTACGAAATAATTCAGCATTATTGAAACAGAGATAAGAAACTAATACGGTTATACCGATAATAATATATGTAATCATCTTCTTTCTTTTGATATATCCGGCAAATGTAGTAAAGATTTGTTATTTACAAATTACCTTACTACCTTTATCAACTTGTAACAAAGTATAAAAAGCATGCTGGCTGCCATACATATACAATGGGTTGCAGGGGTAATATTCATCATATTGTACTCCATCACCATACTGGGGTTGGTTCTGGTTATCATTGCAGAGAACAGGAATCCTTTAAAAACCATCCCCTGGGTCATTGTATTATTACTGGCTCCCGGCATCGGATTACTCTTTTATTTCTTCTTCGGACAGGACAACAGGAAGCAGCGTATCATCTCACGCCGAACCTACAAACGTATCATGAAACGCCCGCAGGAAGGTAAACTTCCACAGGATGCCTGTACAGTCCCCGAGCCGTACCAACCGTTGGTCACCCTGCTGAATAACAACAACCAGTCTTCCCTGCTTTACGGAAGTGAGATTAAAATCTATACGAACGGGACAGACAAATTCAAGGATCTGCTACAAGATATCCAGGGAGCAACCCACCATATCCATATCCAATATTACATCTTTTGCGACGATGAAGTCGGGACTCGTTTCAAGAAAGCCTTGATCGCAAAGGCGAAAGAAGGTGTCCAGGTACGGTTATTATATGATGATGTAGGCTGCTGGAATGTAAAGAACAGTTTCTTTAATGAAATGCAGGAAGCAGGTATCGAAGTACATGCCTTCCTGAAGGTAGCTTTCCCAGTCTTCACCAGCAAAGTCAATTACCGTAACCACCGGAAAATCGTTGTCATCGACGGAGAGATCGGTTATATGGGAGGCATGAATATAGCCGACCGCTATGAGAATGGAACGGAATGGGGTATCTGGCGCGACACCCATTTCAGGATAATCGGGAAAGGTGTACACGGCCTCCAGTCCGCTTTCCTGATCGACTGGTATGTTGTCAGCAAAAATCTTCTGAATGACAAGATTTTTTATCCGCCAGCAAAGATCTATAATGAGGACAACATTATGCAGATAGTAACCAGCGGTCCGGTCGGCCAATGGCGTACACTGCTTCAGGCATATATCTTTGCCATAGCAAATGCCAAGAAATACATCTACATACAAACACCTTACTTCCTACCGACCGAGGGCTTGAACCAAGCATTGCTAATCGCAGCACTGGGAGGCATCGACGTACGCCTTATGCTGCCCAAACGTTCAGATACCCGTACGGCTAACATGGCGACACATTCTTTTATAGACGAAATGGTAAAAGCAGGAGTGAAAGTATATTTTTATGAGCCGGGCTTCCTGCATTCCAAACTAATGATCACCGACGATGCGCTAACCTGTATCGGATCGGCTAACATGGATTTCCGCAGTTTCGAGCATAATTTTGAAATAAACGCATTCGTATATCAGCCCTCTTTCGCCATACAGATGAAACGGGTATTCCTGCACGACATGCACAGTTGCGAACGTCTGATCCCTTCGCGCTGGCTGAAACGTCCTGTCAAACAACGACTCACCGAGTCGTTCATGCGCCTGTTCTCCCCGCTCCTTTAAGCCTTTTCTTCTTTGATAAAAATACTGAAATTGACTGAACCATAGATACGTTGCTGATCGAAATACGGAAGATGGGAGAAATCATTCGTTTTCGGATGTTCCATTACGAATATGCCCCCGTCACGCAGCAGGTCGCGTTCAAAGACCAGTTCAGGCACTTCCGGCAGTTCCTTCAACGCATAAGGCGGATCGGCAAAAATAAAATCGAAACTCTGCTTCGGAGCCGAATGCAGATAGCGGAACACATCGCCACGGATCAGATGGAGAGATTCGGTCTTCAGTTCTTTTGCGACCTTTGCAATGAAAGAAGCATGTGCATTATTCTTCTCCACAGCGGTAACACTTTTACACTCTCTTGAAAGCAATTCAAACGAGATACTCCCTGTTCCGGCAAATAAATCCAGTGCATCAGTCCCTTCCAGATCGGTAAGGTTATTGATCACATTAAAGAGGTTCTCTTTTGCAAAGTCAGTAGTCGGCCGTGCACTGAAAGAAGACGGCACGTCAAAACGTCTACGACCATATATTCCGCTTATAATTCGCATACAGATAAAGCTATTAAATCCAATGGGGCCTGAACGACTTCGGCTCCCAACAAGTAAGCATCCGACGGTATCTCTGCCGGACTGATATATTGTATATAATTGCGTAACGTAGTCGTTATACTGTTACGCAGGGAAACACCTCCATAGATATGAAGCTGATCCTTTTCCTGATCCATACCGACCTGTTTCCATACATATAATATATAGTACAGGATATCGTCAGGCTTATCATACTCAAAAGTGTTCACAAAAAGCAATCTCCCCTGGGCAAAACAAACCACATCCATCATCTTCCGGTGGAGCACCACATACATTTGGCGGGGGATCAACGTCCGGCTTTGTTGCTTCCACAAAGCCAGCTGGGGCGTAATATGATGGACAAAAGAGGGATTGATCAGCGAACGGGAACAGAACTCATACACCTCCTCATCCATTCCGAACACCACTTCCGCGGCTTCACGTGCCAACAGATTATGCAGGCATTTATTCTCCGGAGCAGAAAAAGTAAACGATAACAGATCGTTTTTCTGCTTTTCTGTAAAGACTTCTTCCGGCACCACCGTATATTGCGATGTCACATAGACCAGGTTTGTCCGCTTATATGAATAAGTAAGAAACTCATGTCCGAAGAAAAACTCTTTCAACGAAGAGATATAAGGCTTCGTCCGGTCGAACTCCATGTTCCTGTAAAAGAAACTTTCGCTCTCCGAAGGGCAGTATCCTGAAAAAGAAAGTCCATCCGACCTAAGCCGGATGGACATTATGTATTTTCCAGAATTATCAGCAGTCAACGTATCGGGGATACTGATAGCCATAAGCAATCGATTATTCCCAGTTACCTGCGTTGTTATTAATTTCAGTCAGTGAACCGACACGCAAACCCGGATATTTTTCCAGCTTTTCAGCCTTATCCTTCAGGTTCACAACCAACTGTTTGTCGAGGTCACCCAGATAATCGTCATACTTAACGCCTGCTTCAAATACTTTTACAGTATAACCTGAACCGGAAGTCAGAGTTGCTGTATCCATAGAGAACTTCACGCTTGTTCCCGGAACGTTTGCCAAATCGTCTACATTGTAATTTTTACCGAACAATGTATCTTTTGCTACAACCCAAATAGTATCACGTCTGATCAAACCTTTCTTCACAGCTTCCTTCTCAGTCATACCTTTTTCCAACTGCTCGTCAGTCAAAACACCTTCTTTGATCAAGAACGGAAGTTTGTCATCCTTCAGGAACTTAACCAAGTCGTTGAAACTACCTGCATGCGTTTTGTACACATTCTTATACTCAATCTGAGCTTTACGGATATCGACCAGACGAGCCTTGATAGCATTTTCACGCGTATCTTTTTCTGCATTGAATTCGATCGGCGTCATAATGCTTCTATAGCACATGTAAACTAGCAGGAGAACTGCAGCAGCTAATAAAATCTTTAATGTAACTTTCATGGTTTGTATTGTTTTTTTGAATTTATTTCGTTCGGCAAATTTAAAAAAGAATATTTAATACACTACCTTTATCACCAAAATTATTGCAATCAAAATGATAAATAGTTATTTAAGCCGCCAAATTACACAAAATTTTCCACATAATCCTACTGAAGACCAGTTTTCTGCCCTGAAAACGCTCACGGATTTTCTGCTTTCGACGGAATCAGACACACTTTTGTTGCTGAAAGGGTACGCCGGAACGGGAAAAACATCGTTGGTCGGCGCCCTGGTCAAAACCCTGACCGAACTGAAGCAAAAAACGTTTTTGCTCGCCCCCACCGGTAGGGCAGCCAAAGTATTTTCTAACTATTCCGGCCAGAAAGCATTTACGATCCATAAAAAAATATACCGCCAGAAGGCCTTCTCCAATGAGCCTACCGGATTCATGCCGGCTGATAATTTACATAAAGATACGTTATTTATTGTTGATGAAGCGTCCATGATATCGAACGACGGTTTAGACTCAATCTCTTTCGGTACGGGACGGTTACTCGATGACCTGATACAATATGTTTACTCGGGAGAAAACTGCCGGTTGATCCTGATGGGCGACGTGGCACAGCTACCGCCGGTCATGCAGACGGAAAGCCCGGCTCTGAACCCGGAAATACTCAGGGGATACAATCTGCAGGTGCAGGAAATCGTCCTGACACAAGTTGTCAGACAAAGCGGGGATTCAGGCATATTGCTCAATGCCACCCGTTTACGGGATGCACTGCGAAACAACGAAGTCGAGATATATCCCAAGCTCCACCTGAAAGATTTTACAGACTTCCGAAAGATCAACGGGGATGAACTGATCGAAGAAATATCAGCGGCCTATAGCCGTGACGGGATAGAAGACACAATGATCATCACCCGCTCCAACAAACGAGCTACGATCTACAATAACGGGATACGCAACCGTATCCTATACAGAGAAGAAGAATTATCATCGGGCGACCGGCTGATGGTCGCCAAGAATAACTATTTCTGGACCAACGATTGCAAAGAAATGGATTTTATTGCCAATGGCGAGATCATCCAGGTTGTCCGTGTAAAACGGACAACCGAACTCTATGGTTTCCGCTTTGCCGACGTTACCGTCCGTTTTCAGGATTACGACCTCGAACTGGATATAAAAATCCTGCTCGACACCTTGCAGACCGATTCGCCCGCCCTGCCTAAGGAGCTTAACGACAAGTTGTTCTATACGATCCTCGAAGACTACGACGACATTCCAACCAAGGCGGGTAAAATGAAAAAGATGAAAGCCGATCCGCACTATAATGTCGTACAGGTAAAATATGCCTATGCCATCACCTGCCACAAGGCACAGGGCGGACAGTGGATGAACGTCTTCCTCGATATCGGCTATATGACGGAAGAAATGCTGGGAGAAGATTTCTACCGATGGCTGTACACCGCTTTCACCCGTGCCACCCACCGACTGTATTTAGTTAATTTACCGGATGAATTTGTTGAGTGACAGCACACTTTTTTACATATTAAGTACGTTACATAAATAAAATAGTTATTTTTGTTGCAATATAAACCGGGGCGTTGTTATTACACTCCCCGTTAAGCATAAATTCAGAAATGGCAAATAAAGAAAAAATAGATTATCTGTTACTTGACATCAAGGAACTTGAGACGTTGATTGCCGGTATGCGCGATGCAGAGGTATATCCGGTGTCCTTCTTTAGCCAGACGTTCAATCTGACACATAAAATACTGAATGACCTTCATTCGCTGGAAACGGCACAGATTGAAATGTTACGTAAACAAATGGAAGCCCATCAGGCATTGATCCAGTCGCTGCCCAATCCGGCCGCGACAACGATCCCGGTTCCCGAAACGGAAATAAAAGAAGAACCGGTTACAGAAACTGTAATCATTCCGGAACCGGAAGTTGCACCAACCAGGAAAGTCATCATCGAGCAACAAGAGATTATTCCGGAAGAAAAGATAGAGGAAAAAGTGGTTATCGAACAAGCGGAAGTCCATCAACCGGAAATAGTGACACCGGAACCGATTACCACCGTACAGCCGGAGCAGGTACAACCTGAATCCGTACAACCGGCCCCCAGGTTATCTGAACCGGCACAGGCAACCGAACACAAAATACAGCTCGAGACACCTCACAAAACAGTTGTGGCAGACAAACAAGGGGTTTTCCTCAGCGACATACTGGAAAAAAAGAATCTGTCTGACTTCCGCAAGGCTTTCAGCCTGAACGACCGCTTCCGCTTCCGCCGCGAGCTGTTCGGTGGCAATGAAGACAAAATGAACAAAGCGATTACCGACCTCAACGATATTCATTCGTACGAGGAGTCGGTAACCTATCTGAATAACGAACTGAAATGGAATATTGAGGATGAAGCCGTAGCCGATTTCCTCAAATTGTTGGAGAAACGATTCCTTTAATCAGTTGACAGCTGACAAGTGACAGTTGACAGTTTGAAGGACTGTATTTTAACTGTCACTTGTCAACTGTCGACTGTCAACTAAAAAAGATTATGGCAAAGTTAACAGTTGTACCGACTCCCGTAGGAAACCTGGAAGATATGACCTTCCGGGCCATCCGTGTGTTGAAGGAAGCCGACCTGATCCTGGCCGAAGACACACGTACTACCGGTATCCTGCTGAAACATTTTGAGATACAGAACAAAATGCAGTCGCACCATAAGTTCAACGAACACAAGACGGTGGAACAGATCGCCTCCCGTATCAAAGGAGGTGAGAACATAGCCCTTGTGTCGGATGCCGGAACGCCCGCCATCTCCGATCCCGGCTTTATGCTGGTCAGGGAATGTGTACGACAAGGTGTCGACGTGGAATGTTTGCCGGGAGCAACCGCATTTGTTCCGGCACTGGTAGCCTCCGGGTTACCGAACGAGAAATTCTGTTTCGAAGGATTCCTTCCCCAGAAGAAAGGTCGTCAGACCCGCTTAAAGGAACTGTCCGTCGAATACAGGACCCTTATTTTTTACGAATCCCCTTTCCGGTTGTTAAAGACGCTTACCCAACTAGCCGAATTCTTCGGGACCGACCGACAAGTATCCGTGTCACGCGAAATATCCAAGCTGCACGAAGAGACTGTCCGCGGAACCCTGGAAGAGGTTATAGCACACTTTACCGTGAACGAACCGAGGGGTGAGATTGTTATAGTATTAGCAGGCTTAAAAGATAAAAAGGAAAAAGAGACAGAAAAAGATGTTTAACTCAAAAAACAAAAAGAACATGAAGAAGTTATTATTAGCTTGCACCTGCGCAACATTACTGGTATCCTGCGGACAAAATTCAGCCGAATACAAAAAGCTGAAGGCAGAAAACGATTCTCTGAAGATAGAGAATATGAAATCGACCAGCGAGATGAATGAAATCCTGACTACATTGAATGATGTAGAGGCAGACATACAGTCTATCCGCGATGCTGAAAACTATCTGAATCTACAGCAACAAACAGGTGGCGAGTTCAGCAAAAGTAACCGCGAACAAATCAAGCAGAACATGCAGCTGATCAGTGAGACACTGAAAAAGAATAAAGAAACGATCAGCCAGCTGGAAGACAAGCTGAAAAAAAGCGGTATCCAATCGGCAGCCCTGAAGAAAACGATCAACCGTCTTTCCTCCGAACTGGACCAGAAGGCAACGATGATCGTCGCCCTGCAGGAAGACCTGGCAAAGAAGAATGTCCGCATCCAGGAACTGGACGAAATGGTATCTTCCCTGAATGAAGATGTCGAAAGCCTGGCAACAACTGCTGCCGCCCAGTCTGAAAAATTAGGCGAACAGGATAAGGCACTCAACACGGCCTACTATTGCTTCGGTACGGGAAAAGAGTTGAAAGACCAAAAGATCCTTTCCGGCGGTGGCCTCTTCTCTAAATCAAAAGTATTACAAAGTGGCTTCAACAAAGATTATTTTATCTCTGTCGATATTCGCGAAGTGAAGGAAATCCCTCTATTCGCAGCTAAAGCCAAACTGAAATCCAACCATCCGGAAGGTTCTTACGAATTCGTAAAAGACGAAGACGGTAATCTGACATTGAATATCACAGACCCGAAAACATTCTGGAGCCTGGGTAAATATCTGGTTATTGAAGTAGGATAATGAAATACAAAAATCTCTTTATAGATCTGGACGATACCCTTTGGGATACGTACCATAACAATAAAAAATGCCTCGAAGAGCTTTATACCGATCACCACTTTGACCGGTATTATGCCTCCTTCGAGGCTTTCTTCGCTATCTATTGGCCGCACAATGAACTGTTGTGGAAGCAATATCGCGCAGGAGAGATCGACCGTCAAACGCTTATCATCGACCGCTTCCGTTACGTGCTTCGTCCGCTGGGTATTGAGGATACCCAATCGGTGCTGGCTGTCAATAATGATTTCCTGCAACGTACGACAACCAAGACCGGACTGGTCCCCGGAGCGATCGAGTTGCTGGAATATCTTCGCCCCTCCTACCGCATGTATATCTTATCGAATGGTTTCCGTGAAGTACAGGACAAGAAACTGCGCAACTCCGGACTGGCTCCCTACTTTACCCGGATGATCCTCTCGGAAGATGCCGGTATTCAGAAGCCTCATAAGGGTATTTTCGATTTTGCCCTGATCAATACCAATTCCCGACGCAATGAAACGCTGATGATCGGCGACTGTTTCGAGGCCGACATATTCGGCGCCCACCAATCACGGATAGACCAGCTTTGGTTCAATCCGCAGGATCTGCCACCTCAGGAGTTTACCCCTACCTATACAGTTAAACGTCTGGAGGAAATAAAAGGGATATTATAGACCTTTTTCAGATGACAGATGACAAGTGACAGTTGGACTTCACAATCGAATATAGAAAAAGGTAAAACCTCCAAAGAAAAAGTTTACGTCTTTTTCAGAACAGGTAGGCAGCCATTCCGGAACGGGTAGGCAACCATTTCAAATGAGTGCCGCAGCGATTTTTCATGACTGCAGCAACTACTGGAAATGACTGCAACAGCTACCCGAAATGACTTCTACAAGCGAGATCCATAAAGTCACGTTTCAGCCTTCAGTCACTTCTCCGGATTGATTTACAAAGCATTATTCTGAAAGGAGAAAAAACGCGTCATCATATTTTCACCCTTCAGGATTGAGCCATGATTATCAAAGAGAGTGAGCAACTGAAGGCTGAAATGTACATAATAAGTTCTCGTATGTAGCAGGTAAGTAACTATCACCATTAGCACATTAGCTTATTGGCATATTATCCCCTCTCCTTAAAATTCCGACGTAAAATGGAACTTGATATCCGGGAAATCCTGTTGTGCCATGGTCAGTACATAACCGGAATCGGCCAGATAAACATCACGGCCTTCTTTGTCAAGCGCCATATACTGCGATTTACGCTTCTTGAAATTATCCAAAGCGACCTGATTGTCACTTTCAATCCAGCAAGCTTTATAAAGACTGATTGGTTCCCATTTACACTGGGCACCATATTCATGTAACAAACGGTACTGGATTACTTCAAACTGCAATTGTCCGACCGTACCGATAATCTTACGGCCATTGAACTGGTTGGTAAAGAGCTGTGCAACCCCTTCGTCCATCAACTGTTCGATCCCCTTATTCAACTGCTTGGCTTTCATCGGGTCGGCATTTTCAATGTATTTGAACATCTCCGGCGAGAAGCTGGGCAACCCCTTGAAATGAAGCTCTTCACCGGCAGTCAGCGTATCGCCGATCTTAAAATTACCCGTATCCGGCAAACCGATGATGTCGCCTGCAAACGCTTCGTCCACCGTTTCTTTCTTCTGTGCCATAAAAGCAGTCGGACTGCTGAAACGCAGTTGTTTACCGAAGCGAACATGTTTATAAGGAGCATTACGTTCGAAACGACCGGAACAGATCTTTACGAAAGCAATACAACTGCGGTGATTCGGGTCCATATTCGCGTGGATCTTGAAGATGAAACCGGTAAAGTTATCCTCTTCCGGCTCAACGACACGTTCTACCGCCTGGATAGGACGGGGAGACGGTGCGATCTTGATAAAACAATCCAGCAGTTCCTTCACACCGAAGTTGTTCAGGGCAGAACCGAAAAAGACAGGAGCGATGTCTCCCCGCAGATACGTATCCACATCGAACTCCGGATAAACGCCTTCAATCAGTTCGATATCTGCACGAAGCTTTTCGGCCAGCGTATCGCCGATATGGTTTTCCAGTTCCGGGTTGTTTATATCGTTGAACTCGATCTTCTCCGTCACATACTGTTTACTCGGCGTGTAAAGGTCGAGTTTCTGCTCATATATATTATATACCCCTTTGAAACGCTGTCCCATATCGATCGGCCAGCTTAAAGGGCGTACGTTGATATGCAGTTCTTCTTCAATCTCATCCAGAAGATCGAAAGGATCTTTACCGTCACGGTCCATCTTGTTGACAAACACGATCACCGGCGTTTTGCGCATACGGCAAACTTCCATCAACTTACGGGTCTGTGCTTCCACACCTTTGGCAATGTCGATCACGATAATTACACTGTCTACGGCAGTTAACGTACGGAAAGTATCTTCGGCGAAATCCTGGTGACCGGGAGTATCGAGGATATTTACCTTATGATTGTCATAGTCGAAAGCCATCACAGAGGTTGCAACGGAGATTCCACGTTGTTTTTCTATTTCCATCCAGTCGGAGGTAGCCGTCTTTTTGATCTTATTGGATTTTACGGCACCGGCCACATGGATCGCACCACCGAACAACAGCAGTTTTTCCGTTAATGTGGTTTTACCGGCATCCGGGTGGCTGACAATAGCAAACGTTCTTCTTCTTTTAATCTCTTCTGAATACTGACTCATTTTTATATCTTTATTTTATTTCAAACAGGGTTATGAACAGAGTTATCAACATACTTATCAACATATCAACAGGGTTATCAACACCCTACAATTTATTCATGCAAAGGCGAAGGCTCTCTTCCCAATGCGGGATAGCGACACCGTATGTTTCTTTTATCTTTCTCTTATTCAATACACTATAGGGAGGACGTACGGCCTTTGTCGGATAATCTTTCGTTTCGATCGGCAAGACACGGCAATCGATCCCGGCGATCTGAAGGATCTTCACTGTAAAATCATACCAACTGCAAACACCCTCGTTCGAGAAATGATAAATACCCGGTACGAAAGCGTTCCGCTCATCGGATGTCACCACCGCCAGCATGGCAGCTGCCAGGTCACCGGCATAAGTCGGCGTCCCGATCTGGTCGAAGACAAAGCCTAACTCATCGCGTTCTTTACCCAGACGGAGCACAGTCTTCACGAAATTATTACCGAACTCGGAATATAACCAGGCCGTACGGATAATAACCGCATCGGGACAAACCTCCTGCAGTATCTCTTCACCGGCGAGTTTGGTACGACCATAAGCCGAAACCGGACGAGTGGCATCTGTTTCCACATAAGGGCGGTAACCCGTTCCGTTAAATACATAATCGGTAGAGACGTGGATCATTTTAGCTCCGGCTTCGTGCGCTGCTTCCCCCAGTACACCGACTGCAAAAGCATTGATGCGGCGGCACAGGGCTTCATCTTCCTCTGCCTTGTCGACAGCCGTATAAGCGGCACAGTTCAACACATAATCAACCCGGTTGTCCTTGATCATTGCCCGCACGGCAGCAGGGTCCGTAATGTCCAATGTATCGACATCCGTAAAAAGGAAATTGTATCCTGAATAGTTCTTTGCCAGCAGGCGGATCGAATTGCCCAGTTGCCCGTTGGCACCGGTTACTAATAATGTTTTCATTTCATTAATCTTCTAATTTCAAATCACCGTTCATATCTTCACGATACTTCTCGGCCAAAAGAGCCAGGAAAGAACTGATCTGTTTGATCGCCTCCTGTGTTTCCGAACTGACGGTTTTTCCCTGCATACGAAGAAGCAGATAGCCATAGATTGCGTTAAAACAGGTTTCCAGTTCCGGTAAATCTTCACCCCCGGACTTTGCCCTAAGTTGTACTATATAAGGAAGCGTTTTATAATAAGCCGCCCCGTAAACCATTTCTTTCGGGGATTTCAGCAATCGCAGGTGCAGGTCGGTCAGGGCAATGATCACATTCTTATTCAACTGAATATGTCCTTTTTCCATGACTCCTTCGCTACGCATCATATCGATCAGTTCTTCATACCATTTGGCTATCTCCTCTTTCACTTCGTCCGGTTGATCGTATTGGGCGATCACCGTCCGGCGGATCGAATCGAGATCAAACTGATTGGCACGTATCAGGTCTTCCACCTGCCACATGTATAATAAATACTCGGCTATATTTTCTTTTCTTTTTTGTCTCGCTATAATCATAGCTACAAAGATACACTATATTCAGATATCGCCCGATAAAAATCGGCATCTTTAACACCTAACTGGCGGCATGCCAGGCGCGCTGCGTTCAGATTCGTCAGAAAATAGTTGTCCGGTATCCGTATCGGGAAATCTCCGTAACGGGTCTGCAGGAAAGTAGCCCCGTCTTTTTCGATCACCGGATGCTGGCCGTAAGAAATGGCGGTAATGTCTTCACGCACCTCTTCCGCCAACTGTCTCACAGCCGGATCGCCTTCAAAATAGATCAGCTTGCCGGAACGTTCGATCAGGGTTATGAAGTTCCTGAACGTACCGTAATAAGCATCCGGACTGTCATGGTCTGTTTCCGGTGTCCATGACAGATTGGTCAGTATGGCAATATGAGGACGGTAAAATTCCAGTTGAAAACGTTTTTCCAATGCGGATGTAACATGCTCATCCCCTTCGATCAGGGCTATACGTGCTTCATAGCTCATATGTACCCGATTCGGCAACAAAGGGATTTCGCTGGTCAGGGCATAATCGAAGGCCAGTTTCTGTCGCTGAAGGGCATAAATGATCATCGAGATAATTGTTTTCTTTCCACGGCTTCCCGCAACAACTACCCGAGTCTTCTCTTTGGTTCGCTGAAAAATGAATTCAGGTATAGAGAGAATTAATAACCCCAATTCCTTAGCTTTTATCAGTTCCGGGTTATCCTGCTTGACAGTAGCGCCCAAAACGACAAAATTATTATCCTTTGTTAATCTCTCCGGAAACCAACCGTCTCCATGACATGTACAACCTGCGGCGTGTAGCTTTGCTATCACTTCCTCTGCTATACCGTCACCTGAAACACTCACGTCATATCCCTTTTCATGAATAGCCAAAGCCAAATCAAGCACAAGAGGTTCGGTCACGGAGATTAAATGAACTTTTCGCATCGCTTAGATTTTGTCGCAAATGTACACATTTTCATTAAGGTTCACCATAACAGTAATAGAAAAAACATGCTTATATTTGACACAAAAAAAGTGAAATGAATATACAGATAATCGATACCGGGTACTTTTATGCAGATGGCGGAGCCATGTTCGGAGCTATTCCTAAAACGGCATGGAGCCGGCGTTATCCGAGTAATGAAACGAACGGCTGCGTCCTGGCGATGAGAAGCCTGCTACTATCAAACGTTCCCGAAAAAGTGGTCCTCATCGATACCGGAGCAGGCACAAAACATCTCAAGCAACTGGGATATTATAACTTCTTCGATCTTGTCGACCTCGGGGAAGAATTACACAAACGGGACATTTCACCGGAACAGGTAACGGATGTCGTTCTCACCCATCTGCATTTTGATCATTGCGGCTACTCGACCCTGAAAAATGAAGAGACCGGAGAAATCTATCCGGCTTTTCCCAATGCAACCCACTGGGTCAGCCGCAGACAATGGGAGAATTTCCTCCACCCGAATGCATTGGAAAAGGATTCTTATTTTATTGAAAATATGCAGGCGATAGCAGACAAGGGGTTGTTACGCCTTATCGATACCGATACGGAACTTTGTCCGGGTATAGACCTGCGTCTTTTCGACGGACACACACCAGGACAGATCGTTCCTTATATCCGGACACCCGAACAGACCTTTGTCTTTGCCGGCGATGTGATCCCGCTGGCTGCCAGCGTTTCTCCGGAATGGATATCTGCTTACGACACATTTCCGGTCACTTCTTATCAGGAAAAAATACGCCTACTGGAAGAAGCAGCCCTCGAAAGGCAAGCACTCATTTATTGCCATGATGCGTACATCAAATGCAGTACAGTAAAAAAAGTAAAAGACTTTTTCAAAAAGGATAAAACGATAGAAACACAGTAACTTCGTCGATTAAGAACGAGAATTATATCAGGTATAAAATAAATCACTATCTTTGGAAACAATCTCTAAGACAGATCATAAATACAAGAAAAAAACAGTATCATTTATAACTTTTTACGACGCATGAATAAACTAAGCAAATTAACGCTGCTTTGTGCAGCTTTTGCGGGAATGATGGCATGTTCCGACGGAAAAGTCGCTAAAGGCGATTACGGAATTATCCCACTTCCCCAGGAAGTTTCCATCACCAATGGAGGCTCTTTCGTATTAACGCCTTCTACTTCTATCATTTACCCCGAAGGGAATGATCTGCTAAAACAAGCTGGCGAATTTCTGGCTTCTTATATTAAAGAAGCAACCGGTTATGCCCCGAAAGTGGCTACGGCAAAAAGCTCAAAGCCGATCCATCTTTCGATTGATAAAAGCATCTCCAATCCGGAAGGTTACCGACTGACAGTTACTCCCGAAGGCATTGAACTGGCCGGAGCGACCGAAGCCGGTGTTTTCTATGGCGTACAAACTTTACGCAAGTCGATCCCCGCAGTTGCCGAAGGCATGAATATAGAACTTCCGGCTGTCACGATCAACGATTATCCCCGTTTTGCCTATCGGGGTATGCACCTGGATGTTTCCCGTCATTTCTTCCCGGCTGACTCTGTCAAAAAGTACATCGACATACTGGCTTTACATAATATGAACACTTTCCACTGGCATCTGACAGACGACCAGGGATGGCGTATCGAGATCAAGAAATATCCGGAACTTACAAAAATAGGTTCTCAACGCAAACAAACCGTGATCGGACATAACTCCGGCGAATATGACGGCAAACCTTACGGTGGTTTCTATACCCAGGACGAGATCCGTGATGTGATCGCTTATGCCAAAGAACGTTTTATCACGATCATTCCTGAAATCGACCTGCCGGGACATCAGCAGGCTGCGTTGGCTACTTACCCGGAACTGGGTTGTACAGGCGGTCCGTATGACGTATGGCAACAATGGGGAGTTTCAGAAGATGTGATCTGTGCAGGAAATGAGAAATCAATGCAGTTCCTGGAAGACGTACTCTCGGAAGTGATCGACCTGTTCCCGTCCGAATACATCCACATCGGCGGTGACGAATGCCCGAAAATACGCTGGAAAACTTGTCCGAAATGTCAGGCAAGGATTAAAGCGGAAGGCATTAAAGGAGATAAAAAACACAGTGCAGAAGAATATCTGCAAAGCTCCGTGATCTCGCAAATGGAGAAATTCGTGGAAAGCAAAGGCCGCCATATTATCGGCTGGGACGAGATTCTGGAAGGCGGTCTGGCACCGAATGCCACCGTTATGAGCTGGCGCGGAGTGGATGGCGGCATCGAAGCGGCCAAACAACATCACAATGTGATCATGACCCCGAACACTTACCTTTATTTCGACTATTACCAGTCTACCGATACGGAGAACGAACCGATGGCTATCGGTGGTTATCTTCCTCTGGAACGGGTTTATTCACTGGAACCAACTGCCGGTATCCCGGATGAATATAAAAAATACGTGATCGGCGTACAGGCAAATCTCTGGACCGAATATATCCCGACCTTCTCACAGGTTGAATACATGGTTATGCCTCGTATGGCTGCTTTGGCTGAAGTGCAGTGGACCGATCCGAGTAAGAAAGAATATCAGAGCTTCCTGCCCCGTCTGGTTCGCATGACCAAGCTGTACGACCGTCTGGGATACAATTATGCCAAGAATATCTTCGATATCCATGCCGAATTCACCACTGATACGGAAAACGGCGAAGTCGTTGTCGATCTGTCTACAATGGGTGACGGCGATATTTATTATACACTGGACGGCAGCGAACCGACAAGTGCAAGCAATAAATACGATACACCGGTAAGGATCAAAGAAAATGCAACGATAAAAGCCGTTGTGGTACGTCCTGCAGGTAACAGCCGCGTATTCTCTGAAAAGATCACCTTCAGCAAATCGACAGCAAAGCCGGTTACCTTGCGGGTTGCTCCGAGCAGAGGGTATGAGTTCAAAGGCGGTCCTGAAATGACAGACGGCCTGACAGGTGATACGAACTATAAAACCGGACGTTGGCTGGGCTTCCAGGGGAAAGACCTGGATGCTGCTATCGACCTGAAACAACCGGTCGAAATCAGCCAGGTGGCTTTCAATACCAATGTGGTGAAAGGCGACTGGATCATGGGAACAGCAGGAGTTACCGTTAAGGTTTCCGAAGACGGAAAGAACTTCAAAGAGGTTGTATCCAAGACAATCCCTTCATTGAAGCAATCGGATAAAGACGGCATCTATCCGCAGGAAGTTACTTTTGCACCGGTTAAAGCCCGTTATGTAGAAGTGATTATCAAGAGTGACAAGCTGCCGGCATGGCACGGTGGCGCAGGCAATCCAGCCTACCTGTTTGTAGACGAAATTATTATTCAATAGGGTACTATCAACACAGAGCCGGTTAAAGACTTACCTCTTCCCGACGTAAGCTTTAACCGGCTTTTTTGCTTAAAATCCACACTGGTTTCATGCGAAGGACAATCATCACACTAAGCTTCCTCTTATACTTCTTCACACTGGCAAGTTCCAAAAATCAAGATGACCAGGAATATATTCTTGTTCTGAACTCCGTCAATTTCGATGAAGCCTGGACTAACGGAATCTATCAGTCTATCTGCAAATCATTCGACGAGTCGCCATACGCAGTCAAAGCGGAAGAGTTGATGGTCCCGACCATTGCAAACGCAGAAGAAGCTGCGGCCAAAAGAAATTCATTACTGGAAAAATTCCCCCAGTGTCCCAAAGTCGTTGTCTTCATAGGCGATCCCGGATGGCTGGTATGCCGTCCGTTATTCGATGACGAGTGGAAGGATATCCCTATCCTGATCTGTTATTCACGTGAATCAATGCCCGCCAGTCTGGAGAATCTCCTTTCGCGGAACCTATCCGACCGACAACTCGTACCTGCCGGCCAACTTATGAAAGGTTATAATATAACGGCTTTATACCAACCCTTTTATATCCGGGAAACTCTTGAACTCATGCAACATATACAACCGGATATCAGGAATATAGCTTTCATATCCGACAACCGTTATATCAGCCTGTGCGCACAAAAAGAAGTCGAACAGACTATGTCGACTCATTTTCCTTCTCTGAAACTGCACCTTCTTACCACTACCCGGCTTTCCACCGAACAATTACTCGACACGATCTCGCGTTATAACAAAGAAACCGGTATTTTATATTATTCCTGGTTTTCGAAACATCTTCAAAACAAAGACAATTACCTGAACGACAATATACAACGGGTCGTTTACGGATTTTCCCATTATCCGGTCTTCACCATCGCAGACCAGCAAGTGGAAACCGGTTACTTTGCCGGAGGACATTACATCTCGTTATCCGACTTCAGCCACGAAACGACCCGTACGTTACAGAAAATAATCGAAGGTATTCCTGCCCGCGATATTCAGCCGCATCCCGGTGGTAAAGCACGAACTTACCTGAACTATCCCCATCTGAAATCACACAATACCGACAGCAACCTCTATCCCGGGGATGCAGTCTATTACCAGCGTCCTCCCAATTTCTATGAACGGAACAAGCTGGCTATGATCAGCATCGCCGCTCTTTTCTGCGCCATGATCGTCATCCTCGTCATGAGACTTCGTTTCTACTGGCAAAAGCGCCAGCAAAAAATACGCGAGTATGAACTGCTCGCCGGTTTCAGACGTATGATAGACAATATGCCGGTCATTTATATCCGTCAGCGAATCATCTCTAACGAAAAAAGGGAACCCAACGATTTTATTTTCGTAAATATCAACCGGGCTTATGAGAAGTTTTTCGGCTGTTCCCGCGAAGAAGTGATAGGTAAACGTTTTTCACAGATAAAACAGAAGTTTCCTAAACTCCAGTTCATAGATAATATGGGAATCAACCACAGCGGCCTATTTCCAGTAGAAGACAAAGAAGGAAAAACCTCTTTCTTCGATGTATTGATTTTTCCGGACACAGAAAATGTGGTCGATATATTCTGCATCGACAAGACGGAAGCCCAGCAGAGCCTGAACCTACGCAAAAAGATAGAACAGGAAATCCGCGAACGTGAAAAAGCGGAGGAAGCGAACCGCCTCAAGTCCGCCTTTCTGGCTAATATGAGTCATGAAATCCGCACTCCGCTAAACGCAATCATCGGTTTTTCCAATCTGCTCGCCTATGAAGAGAATCAGGAAGAAAGAGAAGAGTTCATCCGGATCATCGAGAATAATAATGAACTATTGCTCCGGCTGATCAATGACATACTCGACCTGTCCAAAATAGAAGCGGGAACACTCGAATTTACTTATTCCGATGTAGACCTGAACAGTCTATTAACGGAAATAGAGCAAAGTTACCATATCCGTAACCGGCATCCGGAAGTTCAAATCTCTTTTGAGGAACGTTTACCTCAGTGTATCATCCATACGGAGCGTAACCGCCTGACCCAGGTCATCACCAATTTATTGAACAACTCCATGAAGTTCACCACCCGGGGAAATATCCGTTTCGGTTACCGGCAAGAAGGTAAGATGCTGCGTTTCTATGTAGAAGATACCGGCTGCGGCATTCCTGCCGATAAAATAGATTCGGTATTCGGACGCTTTGTTAAACTGAATAATTTCCAGCAAGGTACCGGGCTCGGACTTTCCATTTGTAAAACGATTGTTGAAAAACTCGGCGGAGAGATCGGTGTGGAGTCGACGGAAGGAGAAGGTACTTTATTCTGGTTTACAATGAAAGTTGAATAAAGACAAAAGCCATCCGGTGAAATAAATTAGATACCTTTGCGTCAAATATCTAATTTTATTCGCCATGAAAAGAAATATATTACTTTTAGCGGCGATCTGTTCCTGCTATAATCTGTTTGCCGAAGAGGTAATCGTAAAACAGTTCAGATACGCCGGCCCCTATGAAGTTAAAAAGCCGTTCCTGCAAGACAGCCTCGACGTAAACAGCAAGAAATTTACTGAAAAAGAGTTACTGAAAACATCCGTTCCGTTCAACAATGTCCGCCAAAGTATGCAATTCCTGGAGGTAAATGCCAGCGGGGAAAGTATGCTACCGGACAATAACCAGGCCTGTCATATCGGACTGGCTTCTTTCTATCTGAACAGCGACCGGTATGTAAAGGGTTCTTTGCAGATAAAAGGACCGGAAACGTATGAGGTTTATATAAATAATGAAAAGCAGACACCTTCGGATGGAAAAGTGGCACTGACACTTGAACCTCACCGGTATGAAGTCATTATCAAATATCTGTCGGAAAAAGAAAAAACAGGCTCTCTGAAAGTCTCTTTCGATACGGAATCGGAAGCTGTCGTTACAGCAACAACCGATCCGGAAAAAAGATATACCATCAGCGATGTGTTCGACGGAACACGTATACGTTCCGTCAATCTCTCCCCTAACGGAAAATATCTGCTGACAGCTTACCAGACCACTTTCCCGGGTGGTAAAACCGAATCATACCAACAGGTTACCGACCGGGCCAGCGGACAAGTCCTGATGGAAAGTAACTCCATTAATTATAACTGGATGCCTCAAAGCAACCGTTTGTATTATACCCGTAACGGCTTGCAAGGGAAAGAACTGGTAAGCCTCGATCCTGTTACGAAAACGGAGAACATACTTTCCGTCAACTTACCCGACGGATGGTTCGTCTTCTCCCCAACCGAAGATTATCTGCTCTTCAGTGTATCTGAAGAAGGGCCGAAAAAGGATCAGGATATGGAAGAAATCCTGGTTCCCGACGACCGTCAGCCGGGATGGCGCAACCGTTCCTTCCTGCACAAATACGATCTGGCGACAGGGGTTTTCGAGCGCCTGACTTACGGACATAATTCGACTTCGCTCAACGACATCTCACAAGACGGTCGTTATCTGTTATTCACCAGCCACGAACGGACACTGACCAAACGTCCTTTCAGCATCACGACGCTTTACCGCATGGACCTTCAAACCATGCAAACAGAAGCGTTACTGAAAGATCCGTTTATCAATTACGCCTGCTTCTCTCCCGATGGTAAACAATTGGCTATCGCAGGTTCAGGCGAAGCTTTTGACGGCATCGGATTGAATATCGCACCGGGACAAACCTCCAATACGGCTGACGGGCAACTATTTATCTATGATCCCGATAGCAAACAAGTGACTCCCGTAAGCAAGGATTTTAACCCGTCCATCCAGTCTTTTACCTGGAACAACCATAATAAACAGATCTATCTCCAGGGAGAGGATAAAGATTGTGTCCGCCTCTATGTGCTCGATCCGTCTAATGGCAAGATCAAACCTGTCCCGTTAAAAGAAGATATTCTCTCGGATTTTACGATAGCTACATCGGCTCCGGAGCTGGTTTATTTCGGAGAAAGTGCTTCCAACTCGCAACGTCTTTACGCTGTTGACCTAAAGAAGAATACGACTGCCTGCCTGAAAGACCTCTCCAAAGATATACTCAAAGATATCACGCTGGGTGAAGTACATGACTGGAACTTTAAGGCAGCGGCAGGCGATACGATTTACGGACGCTATTATCTACCTCCTCATTTCGATCCGAATAAGAAATATCCGCTGATCGTCAACTATTACGGTGGAACAAGCCCAACAGAACGCTCGCTGGAGAACCGTTATCCGTCACATGTGTATGCGGCATTAGGGTATGTGGTTTATATCATCCAACCCAGCGGAGCAACAGGATTCGGACAGGAATTTTCGGCACGCCACGTCAATGCATGGGGAAAACGCACGGGAGACGAGATCATTGAAGGAACAAAAAAGTTCTGTACAGAGCATCATTTCGTAGATGCCAAGAAGATCGGCTGTATCGGAGCCTCCTACGGAGGATTCATGACACAATATCTGCAAACGAAAACAGATCTGTTCGCTGCAGCGATCTCGCATGCCGGTATCAGCGATATTACAAGTTATTGGGGAGAAGGGTACTGGGGCTATTCATATAGCTCGCTGGCAACAGCTAACAGTTATCCCTGGAATGCCCGCGATATTTATGTAGAGCAGAGTCCGTTGTTTCATGCGGATAAAATCAATACACCGCTCCTGTTCCTACACGGTTCTATCGATACGAATGTACCGATCGGAGAAAGTATTCAGATGTTCACTGCCTTAAAGTTATTAGGAAAAGAGACAGCCTTTATACAAGTAACAGGACAGAATCATCAGATATTCGATTATAAGAAACGTGCCGAATGGAATAACACGATCTTCGCCTGGTTCGCCAAATGGCTGAAAGAACAGCCGGAATGGTGGGAGGCGTTATATCCTGCTAAATCCTTATAAAAAGAGAGCCCCTCAGGCCACAGTCTGAGGGGCTCTTTTTATAAAATATATTGTTACGTTACACTATCCCACGCATCCGGTCTTCGAAAGCTGTCAGCGCAGCCTTCGCTCCTTCGCCCATCGAAATGATGATCTGTTTATAAGGAACAGTCGAAACATCACCCGCTGCATAAATACCCGGAACGCTTGTCCGGCAATGGCTGTCGATCACGATCTCGCCCGGCCGGTTCGTATCCACCACCTCACGGAAAGCACCGCTATTGGCAGCCAGACCGATCTGAACGAATATACCATCCAGCCCGATCGTACGCACTTCATCCGTCTGACGATCCTTTACACGGATACCGGTCACTTTCTCACCGTTACCCACGACTTCCATAGTCTGTGAGTTCATGAATATCTCCACATTCGGCAGACTTCTCAGTTTATCCTGCAATACCTGATCGGCTTTCAGCGCATCGGCAAATTCCAGGACAGTCACTTTCGAGCAGATACCTGCCAGGTCGATAGCCGCCTCGATTCCCGAGTTACCTCCACCCACTACAGCCACATGCTTTCCTTTATAAAAGGGTCCGTCGCAATGCGGGCAAAAAGCAACACCACGTCCGATATACTCTGCTTCGCCGGGAACATTCAGACGGCGCCAGCTTGCCCCGGTCGCAACGATCACTGCGGGTGCGATCAATTTCTCTCCGGTCGAAGTGGTCAATATTTTATCACGGCCCTCCACTACCACATTTTCTACCCGGCGATGTTCGAGGATATCGATCGGATAATCTTTCATATGCGACATCAGGTCGAGTGCCAGTTGCTGACCGGTCGTCTGGGGAACGGAAATCATATTCTCAATACCCACCGTCTCCTTTACCTGACCGCCTACACGATCCGCCACGACTGCCACATTCAACCCTTTACGCGCCGTGTAAATAGCAGCTGCACTACCGGCAGGGCCACCGCCCACAATGATCACATCATAGTTCTTTTCTACTACAGGCAGGTCTGTTTCTTTTACGCCATACTGAGCTTCCAACTTACCGAGCAGTTCGCCGAAATCACCCCTACCCACATGGATCAGTTTGCCGTCGGCAAAGACAGAAGGAACACCCTGCACTTTCATGGCTTCCACTTCTTCCTGATTGATCGCTCCGTCCACCATCTCATGTGTGATTTCCGGGTTCAGCGTAGCCATAGCATTCAGAGCCTGTACTACGTCAGGACAGTTGGTACAGGTCAGAGAGACATAAGTTGTCAGCTTGACCGGACCGTTCAAAGCTTTCACGCGGTTGCAGATACTTTCGTCGGGAATATTCTTTCCTTTCCCGTCACTATTCAGAAGCGCCAACAGCAGAGAGGTAAATTCATGTCCATTGGGAACACCACGGAATTTAATACCGGTCTTTTCCCCATTTTTCAATAAAGAAAATTCCAGTCCTTCTCCGTCGGTTACCTGTACGGAAATCTTATCGGAACAGTCTGCCACATCGTTCAGCAGCTCCAATAGTTCCTTGCGGTTTTCGTGTTCAGGGGATACCTGAACATCAAACATATATTCGTTCGTCAGTCCGGCAAAAATACCGGATAACTGATTTTTCATTGAAGAGTCTAACATTATTAAAATCCTCCTTATTATTAGTTGTTTATTCTTTGATAGCTTCGAGCTATCCTATTATCAAATGAACCTGTAACTAAGTCTGCCTCAAAGACAAAAAAGGCCGACAATATGTTGCCGGCCTCCAGTTTTACTATTAGATCTTACCGACCAGATCGATGCTCGGTTTCAATGTTTCGCCGCCTTTTTTCCATTTAGCGGGACAAACTTCACTCGGATGTTCAGCGATGAACTGAGCAGCTTCTACCTTACGAAGCAGTTCGTCTGCATTACGACCGATACCGTTATCGTTGATTTCAGCCAATTTGATCTTTCCTTCCGGATTTACCAGGAATGTACCACGGTAAGCCATACCGTCTTCTTCGATCATGACACCGAAAGCACGGCTCAATACGCCTGTCGGGTCAGCCAACATCGGGTATTTGATCTTACGGATCGTTTCAGAAGCATCGTGCCATGCTTTGTGTACGAAGTGTGAATCTGTACTTACAGAATAAACTTCTACACCCATAGCCTGGAACTGGTCATATTTGTCAGCCATATCTACCAACTCGGTCGGACAAACGAATGTAAAGTCAGCCGGATAGAAAAAGAAAATGGCCCATTTACCTTTGATATCGTCGCTGCTTACTGTTTCGAACTTACCGTTATGGTATGCCTGTACTTTGAACTCGGGTGCTTGTGAATTGATAATAGGTTCCATAGAATTTTTATTTTAATCGTTATTACTATTTTGTTTTGTTTCTGATGCAAAGATAAGTTGCCGGTTCGAGGTAAGAACAAAAAATCCAATCGAAAGGTTTTATGCCCTCATAGACAAAATCTTTGGGTATCAGTATTTCAGAGTTATTAACAAGTGGATTCAATCCGGCCAGCACAGGCTCTCACCCTTGATTTTCGAGGTTTCGAACTCCAGAGTGGCATGATGTATACCAACATGTTGAAGCTCGTGTTTGATCTCCTGTTTGATGCGTTCCATATCAGACAGATCGTTGATCGAGACATGCGCGGTCAAGGCTGTTTCAGTCGTGCTGATCGCCCAGATATGCAAGTGACGGACACCCTGTACACCTTCCACGGCATGCATAGCCTTTTCCACCTTTTCAATATCGGTCCCGGCAGGAACGCCGTCGAGCGAAAGACGTAAGCTGTCACGCAACAATCCCCAAGTAGAATAGATGATGACTAAAGCTATGATCAATCCGATAACCGGGTCGATAATAAACCATCCTGTATGTGCAATGACAATCCCGGAAATAACGACTCCGACAGACACCAGCGCATCCGCCGCCATATGCAGATAAGCCCCTTTCACATTCAGGTCTTTATCCTTATCCTTCATAAAAAGCCATGCCGTAACTGCATTGATAACAACCCCAATCCCCGCAACCCAGGCGATTGCATCTCCTTCTACCGGACGGGGATGAAACAGTTTCGTTATGCTCTCAGCTATAATAATGCCGACAGCGACCAACAGAATGACCGCATTTAGCAGGGAGACCAATACCGTGCTTTTTTTATACCCATAGGTATAACTGGCCGTCGGATGTACCTTTGCCAGCCGGAAAGCCAGCATAGCCAGTACCAGGCTGGCGACATCCCCCAGGTTATGTCCGGCATCGGATAGCAAACCGAGCGAATTATACCAGAAGCCCGCAGCAAACTCGGCTACAACAAATGCCAGGTTCAGGGTAATACCGATGATAAAAGCTTTATTCAAAGAGGTTATTTCGTGATGATGGTCATGATGATGTTGTTCCATATTCATTCTTACTTTTATTTGAGTAACAAAATGAAACAAAACTATGTTTTTCCTAGCAATAAAAATCTACCTGATTGTAGGTAAAATGTCACACAGTTTTATCCTCCGGTCTTTGGATTTCGTTATCTTTGGACACAAAGCAAACTAAAAGAAAAAGAATATGAGAAGAATAAGTTTTTTCATTTTTTCGGCAGGTGCACTACTAACCTATATGGCCGGTTTGACAGCATGTGGCCTGGCAGGAAGACCTATAGCTCAATCAGCTCCTGATAATAACCCCAGTTATAAAGTCGAGTATCTATTCGAACATGATGGTTGCAAAGTATACCGGTTCATGGATATGGGGAATTACGTCTATTTCACCAACTGTCAGGGAGACGTAACGAGTATCGAGAACGACAGCATCCGTATCGTTAACAAAATCCGTAGACAACCGGTAAAAATTCACAGGGAACGGATTGAATAGGGTCACACGGTAATACCCTGTTTCTTAAATATCTCTTTGGCATTTGCCAGACGTTCGGCAGACAGAGGTTCCACGTCTTTTAATTTGTATTCGATTCCTTGTGCTTCATATTTATAAGCACCCATTGTATGATAAGGCAACAGCTCTGCTTTCTGCACCATTTTATAGCGGCTGATATATTCAGCCAGTTTATTCAGCGCATCGTCATTATCAGTCAGTCCGGGAACGATGACATGGCGGATCCATACAGGAACACCGCGTTTCTCCAGTTCATCCAGGAAACGTAACGTATTATCCAGCTTCACTGCCGTTAACCGGGGATGTAATTCGGGATCGATCGTTTTTATATCCAGCAGGACCAGGTCGACATAATCCAACACTTCCAAAGCTTTCGGTGTACAGATATAACCGGAAGTATCCAATGCCGTATGAATACCGGCTTCCCGGCAAAGACGGAAAAAAGCGGTAAGGAATTCAGCCTGCAACAAAGGCTCTCCTCCGGTGACAGTCACACCACCTTTAGCTATAAAATTTTTGTAGCGCAAGACTTCCGCCAGAAGTTCTTCCGGTGACAATTGGTATTTAGCACCTCCCCGGCTGTCCCAGGTATCCGGATTATGGCAATAGAGACAACGAAGCGGACATCCCTGCATAAAAACGACGAAGCGAATTCCGGGTCCATCAACTGTACCGAAACTTTCTAAAGAATGAATTTTCCCCTCCATAAGCAGATGACAAGTGATAGTCAACAGATGACAGATGACAGATGACAGCCAGGACACATTTACGCATCCTCTAACTGTCAACTATCACTTGTCAACTGTCAACTTTTAAAGTGAGTGATTGATTGTTCTTGAAATGACATCCAACTGCTGTTCGCGTGTCAGTTTCACGAAGTTCACGGCATAACCGGAAACACGGATGGTCAGCTGCGGATATTTTTCAGGATGGTCCATAGCATCCAACAGTAATTCCTTATCGAAAACGTTCACGTTCAGATGTTGACCGCCATCAGGAGTAAAGTAACCATCCAGCAAGCCTACCATATTGGCTATCTGAATATCACGTTCTTTACCTAAAGTAGACGGAGAAACGGCAAATGTATAAGAGATACCGTCATGTGCATGCTGGAACGGCAACTTGGCAACAGAAGCCAGTGCGGCAATCGCCCCCTTGGTATCGCGTCCGTTCATCGGATTGGCACCCGGAGCAAACGGCGTACCGCCTTCACGTCCGTCAGGCGTAGCACCTGTCTTCTTTCCATATACGACATTAGAAGTAATGGTCAGGATAGACTGTGTCGGAGTAGCGTTACGGTATGTCTGGTGCTGACGCAGATATTCCATGAACATTTCAGTAATATCCACAGCAATACTGTCCGTACGGTCATCGTTGTTTCCGAAAGGAACATAATCGCCTTCGCGCTCAAAACCGACAGCCAGTCCGCGTTCATCACGGATCACCTTCACCTTCGTATCGCGGATAGCCGCCAATGAGTCGGCCACGATAGAAAGACCGGCAATACCTGTCGCACGGATACGTTCCACATGACCGTCGTGCAAGCCCATCTCGAATGCTTCGTAAGCATACTTATCATGCATATAATGGATGATCTTCAGAGCATTGACATATACCTTTGCCAGCCAGCGCATCATCTGTTCGTATTTCTCCATTACTTCGTTATAATCGAGGTATTCGCTGGTGATCGGCTCGAACTTCGGAGCTACCTGCGCACCTGAACGTTCGTCACGTCCGCCATTGATCGCATACAGCAAACATTTAGCCAGGTTGGCACGTGCACCGAAATATTGCATCTGCTTACCGATCTTCATCGGAGATACACAGCAGGCAATACCATAATCGTCGCCATAATCCGGACGCATCAGATCGTCGTTCTCATACTGGATAGCGGAAGTATCGATAGAAACCTTTGCACAGAAACGTTTCCAGTTTTCAGGAGCATTATTGAACCACAGCACTGTCAGGTTAGGTTCCGGAGCCGGGCCAAGGTTATATAATGTATGCAGATAACGGTAAGATGTCTTTGTCACCAGAGAACGGCCGTCGACACCTTGTCCGCCTAAAGATTCAGTCACCCACACAGGATCGCCGGAGAACAGATCGTTATATTCCGGAGTACGCAGGAAGCGGACAATACGCAGTTTGATGATGAACTGGTCGATCAACTCCTGTGCTTCTTCTTCCGTCAATTTGCCCTCACGGATATCTTTTTCAAGATAAATATCGAGGAAAGTAGAAGTACGTCCCAACGACATAGCCGCACCATCCTGGTCTTTTACAGCAGCCAGGTAAGCCAGATAGACAAACTGAACGGCTTCGCGTGCATTCTTAGCCGGCTGTGTCACATCGAAACCGTAACTTGCACACATCTTTTCGAAAGCCTTCAAGGCCTTGATCTGTTCGGATATCTCCTCACGGCTCTGGATAATCTCTTCCGTCAGTTCCTGAATATCGAGTCGTTTCAGATAGTTCTTCTTCTCTGTGATCAGGATTTCAGTACCATACAATGCTACACGACGGTAGTCACCGATGATACGTCCGCGTCCGTAAGCATCCGGCAGACCGGTGATGATAGCGGAGCGACGTGCTGCAATCATTTCATCCGTATAAGCTGAGAATACGCCTTCGTTATGCGTCTTTCTGTATTTCGTGAAGATTTCTTTTGTCATCGGGTCCAGCTCATAGCCATAAGCAGTCAAGCTGTTTTCTACCATGCGGACACCGCATTTCGGGAAAATACCGCGTTTCAGCGGAGCGTCTGTCTGCAAACCGACAATGACCTCATTTTCCTTGTCGATATACCCGGGACCGTACGTATCTATCCCCTGCGGTAATTTAGTTTCAGCATCGTAAACACCTTTCTCCCTTTCTACCTTAAACATTTCGGTCAGTTTATCCCAAACCTTTTTCGTCTTATCCGAGGAACCCTTCAGGAAAGAATCATCCCCTTCATAAGGTTTATAATTGTTCTGGATAAAATCCCTTACATTAATCTCTCTTTTCCAAATTTCGCCTTTGAACTGCGCCCAGTTCTCGTTTTCAAACTTCATACCTATCTTTGTTTACTTCGGTTTTAATTTCGATACAAAGGTACAGCTTTTATATGGGACAAGAAACTGGTCATATATACTTGATATGCAGGAAACGGTCAAAATGCCTACAAATAGTTACAAAAAAGGACTGAGAATAATAGTATATAGCCTCTTTTAGGTATCACAGGGGATAGATTATAAATAATAACAAAAAAATAAAAAAGGGACCATCCTTCACAGGGGAGCCCCTTTTTTATGTCGGAAACAACCAATAAAAACTTTCCGACATACGTTTAATCATCTTATATGCTTACATAATTAGCAAAAAGGTTTTGATATAGCGATTATACTAATAGTGTTACTTTTTACATTTGCAAAGATAGAGGCGGCTAGGAAAGTACACAATACCTATAATAGAGTAAAAAGGGAGGTGTCTGTTACCTACTTTGTGTTATATTAAGCAAATTGCTTTCTGTACTAAAGAAAAAACGAAAAAATAAAAAGAGCCATTCTTCACAGGATGGCTCATCTTTTATATGAAAGGGACAACCAATAAAAAAACTCCCTTCCACTTGGGTATTTTACCTTAAATAATAGGTGTACATAAAAATCAACAAATCGGGGTTTTGGTCAGGACGATTATACTAATAGTAAAACTTAATTGATGGTGCAAATATACGGGCACTACCCTAAGGCCACAATACCTATATATATGTAAAATGGACTCATTTCTAACTATTAGTAGGGATTACAGGACAAAAAATCACCAGCGCAGCTATTCTGCCAGCAGGTTCTCTCCCGTAACATATACCACTGACCTGCCCGCCCCTCGGCGACGGAGAAATGACAAAGTTAGTGAATAAACACTACAAATACCTACAAATAGGTAAGCCCTGTCAATTTTTACCTACTATATGCGATTGCGCATACTTCCCAACCACTCTAATTTTGCCAAAAATTTAAAAAGGCAATGAGAAAATTAACAAACCTGTTGGCTATCACTCTACTTAGTTCTTATGCAACAGCCTATGCACAAAGCAACGAAGAGCCAACAGCTGTAGAAAAGTCGGCAGAAATTTATGCCAACGGTTATGATAAATTTAGATTTGGCGGTTATGGGGAAATCCTTGCGAATTTTATGGATTATGGTATCAACCGCTTTTACGGGGGGAATAATGGAAATGCAAAAACAAACAGAAACTCAATATCCATCCCTCGTTTCGTTGTAGCTTTCGACTATAAATTTAATCCTAAATGGATATTAGGAGCAGAAATTGAATTCGAAGCAGGTGGTACAGGTACTGCCTATGAACTTGAAAATACAGAAAACGGAGAATACGAAACAGAAGTCGAAAAAGGTGGCGAAGTTGCACTGGAACAGTTTCATATCACACGGTTAATCCATCCCGCATTTAATGTCCGGGTAGGACATATTATCGTTCCGGTTGGTTTGACTAACGCCCATCATGAACCTATCAATTTCTTCGGCACATCACGTCCGGAAGGGGAAACAATGCTTATCCCCTCCACATGGCATGAAAACGGTATCGAAGTGTTCGGTACATTTGGTAGGGATTATACTCGCTTCAGTTATGAAGCGTTGGTTGTTGCCGGATTAAACGCCTGCGGATTCTCGCGCGACGAATGGGTTGCTGGAGGCAAACAGGGTATTTTCGAAACAGACAATTTCACCTCTCCTGCTTATGTAGGCCGTTTAAATTATGAAGGTGTTCCCGGATTAAGAGTAGGCGCTTCCTTCTATTATTGTAATAATGTGGGTGCGAACTCCGACAAACCCCAGACATTCGCCAGCATCGGAAAAAGTCCGCTACGCATTTATACGGCAGACCTTCAATATAAAAACAAATATGTAACCGCCCGCGGAAACATGATTTACGGCAGTTTAAGCAATGCCGAAGCCCTTTCCGGCAAAATCGGTTCACAAAGTAATACGTCTCCTTACAGCCGCCTTACTCCGGTTGCCAAAAACGCAGTCAGCTATGGTGGCGAAGTAGGTGTCAACCTTCGTTCCGTCTTCAAAGACAACAAGAAAGTACCTGTAATCTATCCGTTTGCACGTTTCGAATATTACAATCCGCAAGAAAAGGGTGAAGGCAGACAGACCATGGACCCGCGCACCAAAGTCAGCATGTGGACAGCCGGTTTAAACTGGTATGCACTTCCTAACCTGGTTGTCAAAGCAGATTATTCGACACGCAAAATCGGCGGAGGAAAATATAACAGTGAAAACGAGTTCAGCCTGGCCGTTGCCTACGTAGGCTGGTTTCTGAGTAAATAAGAAGAAAGAATATAAACCTATTTAATAACAAAAGAAAATGAAAAAGAAATTTTTATCATTTGCAACACTTATGTTAGGGATAGCATTGACTTTCAGTGCTTGTTCTGACGATGACAACAACGGACCGGATACAGAAACTCCGGCAGACCTTGACTATTCTGCAGAGAATGCAGGTGCATGGGGTAACTACATGTATAACGTTGCCAGCCTGTTGAAAAACGACGCTGCCAACTTATACAAATATTGGAATGAAGACTACAAAGGTACAGGCCCTTATGCTGAAGCTTTCAAGAAACATAACATCGGAGGCGAAACAAGCATCAAGACGGCACTGAACGGTATCGAACAAATCTTCGACAAATGTGCCGAAATCGCCAACGAAGTAGGTAGTGCCAAAATCGGTGACCCGCTCGACAAATACAATTCAGGAGACAAAGAAGGTGCACTTTATGCCGTAGAATCGTGGTATAGCTGGCACTCACGCGACGACTATACCAACAACATCTGGTCAATCCGTAACTCTTACTACGGAACAGTTTCAAGCAACGACACCAACGACCAGAACGACATTCAGACAAGCTCCATCTACAAATTGGTTGAAGCAATGGATGCCGATATGAACAAGCAATTGGACGATGCTATCCATGCAGCAGCCGACGCTATCCAAAATATCCCACAGCCTTTCCGTAACAACATCAACAGCGATGAAGCGTTAGCCGCTCAAGAGGCTTGTCTTTCATTGGAAAACACGCTGAAAGAAGTAAAAGCAGCCGTACGTGCCGCCTATGAAAACACACCGAACGACAGCAAGTTGGAAGCCATCCTGGTTCAATATACCGACTATGTTGTATTGCCTACCTACAAATCATTGATGGAAAAGAACGCAGCTCTGTTTGAAGCAGTTAAACAGTTCAGAAATAGCCCGAGCGACAGCAATTTCGAGGCAGCCAGCGAAGCATGGCTTGTGGCCCGCGAACCGTGGGAAAAGAGCGAGGGATTCCTGTTTGGTCCGGTTGACACAGAAAATCTTGACCCGAATATGGACAGCTGGCCTTTGGACCAGAACATGATTGTAAGTGTCCTGCAATCCGGAAACTTCGACCAAATCGAATGGGACGAAGACGATGACAGCGCAGATGTAGAAGCCGCACAAAATGTACGTGGTTATCACACGCTGGAATACCTGTTGTTCAAAGACGGAAAACCGCGTAAAGTAAACAACTAATAAAGAGCCAGGTGAAACTTTTTCACCATTGCTATAATGCCTTGAAGTAGCCTGGTTATGCGACCAGGCTACTCCAAGGCTTTGGAATGTTTGATGATGGATTTCAAAACAATAAGATCTGATCAAAAATAAAGAAAAATCAATATGAAATTTCGATATCTGTTTTTTCCTCTGTTGTTCCTCGTTCCACTCTGTTCCTGCGACAAAGAAGGAATAGATATGGATGATGTGGAAGTTCCTAACAATTATGCACTCTCTGCCGGGACTTCGACCATCTTCCTCAACTCATCCGTAGCGTACGACACAGAAGCAGACTGGGTTTCCGGCAAATATTCAACCCGGTTTAACAACGGAGATAGATTGTATGACGACGTACGTACTAGTAGTAATGGCACAGGCGGCGGCCTCGGCCCCGTGTATGCAGGCTATTCCTGCGGTAGCTGCCATCGTAATGCCGGACGAACCAAACCTACATTATGGAGCGAAGGAGGCTCCGGAAGCTACGGATTTTCCTCTATGCTAGTTTATATCGCCAAAAGAAACGGGGCACAATTCAGAAACTACGGCCGAGTATTGCACGACCAGGCCATATATGGTGTAAAGCCGGAAGGAAAACTTTCCGTTCAATATACTTACGAAACGTTCTCGTTTCCTGATGGCGAAACATACGAGTTATGCAAACCTGAATATTCGATTTCAGAATGGTATGCCGACAGTATCGCTCCGAAAGATTTGTTCTGTACTGTACGTATTCCTTTACGCCATGTCGGCATGGGGCAGATGATGGCACTCGACCCGACAGAGATCGAAGCCCTTGCCGCCAAAAGTAATTATCCTGAATATGGCATCAGCGGTCGTTGCAACTACATTTCCGAACGAGGTGTCATGCGTCTGGGTCTGTCCGGCAATAAGGCGCAACATGCCGACTTGACCATCGAATTGGGTTTCTCCAGCGATATGGGTGTAACCAACAGCCGTTATCCGGAAGAAATCTGCGAAGGACAGATACAAATGGATCAGGGCAGCATGATGGGCCTTTCGTATGACCAGTTAGACGTTTCAACGGAAGAGATGGAAAATGTAGACCTTTATCTGCATGCCCTGGGCGTACCGGCCCGAAGAAATGTCAACAATCCGCAGGTAATCAAAGGAGAACAAAAATTCTACGAAGCCAAATGTCACCTATGCCACGTAACGACTCTGCACACCAAGACACGTGGTGCTACTTTACTGAATGGGACACAATTACCTTGGCTGGGAGGACAAACCATCCATCCATATTCAGACTTCCTATTACACGATATGGGGTCTGAAATTATGGGAGTTGGCTTGAACGACAACTATGTCAGCGGTCTGGCACGCGGCAATGAATGGCGTACCACTCCTTTATGGGGAATCGGCCTTCAAGAGACAGTCAACGGACATACCTACTATCTGCATGACGGACGTGCCCGCAATCTGGTTGAAGCCATCATGTGGCACGGAGGTGAAGGAGAGGCTTCCAAGAATTTATTCAAGAAAATGAGCAAAGAAGATCGCGATGCGTTAATCACATTTATCAATTCATTATAATTAGCAAGACAACAAAGATGAAACAACTAATAACTACAATCATTGCATTACTGTTCTTACCATTAACAGTACTGGCCCAGCACGAAGAAGATACGGAAAACGGGGTGGTATCTTTGTCCGGCAAAGAAGGCTTCACTATCGGCACTAAAAAAGGCGATTTTGTTTTTAAACCTTATATGCTCGTTCAAACCAGTGCAAATATCAATTATTACGATGATGAAGGTTTGGATCCTGCTTATAATCAAGACAATATTGCAAATTCCGGTTTTTCCATCCCATACGCCATTCTCGGTTTTACAGGAAAAGCGTTCAATATGGTTACATTCAACCTGTCTATCAATGCAGCCTCAAGCGGAGGTGGTATTCTGCAACAGGCTTGGTTTGACGTAAAACTCAAAGAAAGTTTTGCCATACGCGTAGGTAAGTTCAAAACACCGTTCGCGCATGCTTATCTGACAACATTAGGAGAGACACTGATGCCTACTCTTCCTGTTTCACTGACAGCACCTGTCATTCTGCCCTATTCACTGAATGCCGTAACTCCCAATATCGGCACAGGCTTTGACCTGGGTGTAGAAGTTCACGGATTAATCAAAGAAAAATTCGGCTATGAAGTGGGTATATTTAATGGTACAGGTAGCTCCGTAAACGTGGCTTCAAAAACATTCAGCGATGATTGGCATATCCCTTCTTTATTATATGCCGGACGTATTACTTACATGCCAAAAGGTGTTATGCCGTCCAATCAAGGAAATCCCAATCGTCTGAAAGAAGATAAAATATTATTCGGCCTATCAACGTCTTTAAATGTAGAAAGCGAAAATGAAAGTACAAACGATTACCGTGCCGGTGCTGAATTTGCCATGTTGAAAAACCGTCTTTATCTGGGAGCGGAGCTCTATTATATGAACGTTGGTTTCACCAAACGACAGAAAATAGATGAAAGTTATAACTATCTGGGCGGATATGTACAAGGCGGTTATTTTGTAACCAATCGCCTGCAAGCGACGGCCCGCTACGATTTCTTTAACCGCAACGGAGTAGACACAAACGGTTTCCTGAATATGCCCGCAGTCGGATTCAACTATTTCTTTACTGGATGTAATCTGAAATTGCAGGCAATGTATCAGTTCATCGGACGTACGGGACATGACACACAGCTTGATCGTGATAACGATGATCTAGGGTTAGCTATGCATTCAGGAACAGTTTTGCTTCAATATACATTCTAATTGTCACACCATGAATAGAAAGTTTTTTTCATTCATAATCAATGCGCTACTATTCTCTTGTCTTTTCGCTTCCTGCGATGACGGCAAAATTTACGACGAGGGCAGACACGTAGAGATAGAGGGAGGCATAGCCAGGGTTACAGCTACTATCCAGGGCGTTCAAACCTGGCCCAGCGATTATACGATTGTTGTCGCCGGATTTAAAAAGGATGATGAATATGCAGCGGTTGCCAAAACAGTGACAACCGCAGACGATGGCTCGATGGACCTTATTTTAAAAGGTATTTCAAATGAGGTCAGCCAGATAGAAGTTTGTGTTATCAATAAACTGAGAAAGCGTATTGTCAGTTTCTATCAAACGGATTTTACGGATTCATCCGATACGCTAAAGCTGGATATAGGTACGGTCAATGCGAGTTTATTCAATGGTATACAAAAAAGCATTTTTGATGCTAGCTGTACCGGCTGTCATGGGGCCGGGGCCAGTGCTGCAGATGGTCTATATCTGACTGAAGGAAAAAGTTACAGTGCTTTGGTCAATGTAAAAGCGAACTCTTCGAATGAAGGGAAAATGCTTGTAAAGCCTGGTGATGCAGATAACAGCTTCATCATGGATGTACTGACAGAAGGGGCGAGCAACCATTATCATAATGATTTGTTATCCGGTTCACCCGAAAAGATTTCTCTTTTGAAGAGTTGGATCGAAGGGGGAGCCCAAGAATAAATTTATAATTATGGCATTCAAAACAAAAATATACGAACAAGACTTCATTCACGCTCAAATTTGTTCTTTTGAAGGCAAGGGAGGGGTGACGGAATATCATATACTATTTTCCGTTACCAACCCTTCGCTGCCTTTTACCAAACAATTGGATAAATTAGAAAAAGCATACGAAACAGTAACAAAAGAAGAAGCCGGTAAAGCCGTAGCCGTATTCCGGCGGTATTTCCTGAGCGATGCGGCAAATCAAACGGAACTGCTGATGGAACGGGAATGTGAAAACCCGTTCTGTGCATTATCGATCGTACAACAAGCTCCGCTAAACGGTACTAAAATAGCCTTATGGGGTTATTTACAAACCGATATGACTACGGAGACTTACAATTCCGGTATGTTTGAGGCTTCTCATAATAAGTATCGCCATCTGTGGACCGGCGGTGCATACAACAAAGCTGCCACATCCGAATATCAGACACGTCTGTTACTGAACGATTATGTACTGCAACTGACCGAACAACATTGTACGCTGGCAGCCGACTGTATCCGGACCTGGTTTTTCGTACAAAATGTAGATGTAAACTACGCCGGTGTCGTAAAAGCCCGCAAAGAGGTTTTCATCACACAGAATCTGACGGAGAAAACGCACTACATAACCAGTACCGGGATAGAAGGACGCCATGCCGATCCGGAGGTATTGGTACAAATGGATGCCTATACGGTAGACGGCCTGCAACCGGAACAGATACAGTTCCTCTACGCCCCTACCCATTTGAACCCGACGTATGAATACGGTGTCACCTTTGAACGGGGCACAGCCGTTTCGTACGGTGACAGGAAACAGATATTCTTGTCGGGAACAGCCAGTATCGATAACCGAGGGGAGATCGTCCATCCCGGAGATATTTTGAAACAGACTGAACGGATGATGGAGAATATCAGCGTCCTGCTGCAGGAGGCCGGAGCTTCCGTTGCCGATATCATGCAGGCTATCGTCTATCTTCGCGACCCGGCAGATTACGAGGAAGTGAACCTCTATATCCGCACCCATCACCCGGATATGCCCCACCTGATCGTACTGGCACCAGTATGCCGCCCGGGATGGCTGATCGAAACGGAATGTATTGCCGTTATTCCGGCAGACTTTCCACAATACCCCTGTTTATAAATAAAACACCATAAATACAACAACATGTATAAACAAGGAAAATACAAAGAGACAGATAAAATGAGCGACTTGATTTGCGAGAACTATCCCATGGTTCTCGTAATGAGCCGCTTCGGTATCGACCTGGGATTCGGGGAGAAAAACATCGGGGATGTATGTCGGCAAAACGAAGTGGATTGCTGCACGTTCCTTACCGTTGTTAATTTCCTTTCGGAAGAAAATTCAGGTACGATCAACGAGATCAACAATTGCCTTTCCCTACGGTCGCTGATCACTTATCTGCATAATGCGCACGATTATTTCCTGAACTTTCGGTTGCCGCACATCCGCCGTAAACTGACGGAAGCGATCACCGGATGCCCGGGAGATATCGCCTTCGCCATCACTAAATTTTTCGACGACTATGTCTACGAGGTCCATAAACATATGTCGTATGAAGAAAAGATCGTCTTCCCTTATGTACGCAACCTGCAGGACGGAGTGAAAGATTCCAAATACAATATCAGTATCTTTCGCAAGCGGCACGACCAGATAGAGATGAAGATCGTCGAACTCAAGAATATCCTGCTCAAATACTATCCCGGACCCGACAATTATCTGCTGAACAGTGTCCTGTTCGATATCTTTGCCACCGAACAGGATCTGGCTTCTCATAACCGGGTAGAAGATTTCCTCTTCGTTCCCGCTGTACTAGCAATTGAAAAAACAATCAAATGACCGTTGCTTTATGAGCACTAACTTTAAAATAGCTGTTGCAGAGCCATCTTCCATTATTCGCTGCGGGCTGATCACCATCCTGAAACGGCTGCCCGGACTGCATATCCAGTTGACGGAAATCGCTACCGCAGAATGTCTGGTGGAAAGTCTACGCATGCACCGGCCGGAAGTACTGATCATTAACCCTTCACTTCCCGGCTATTTCGGAATACAGCACCTGAAAGAAGAATGTGGCTGCCCCGAAATGAAATGTATCGCGATTGCCTGCATGGCTACCGACCACGCCATGTTTCGCCCTTATGACGACCTGATCAATATTTATGACAGCCCCGATGAACTGAAACATAAGCTGGAGCGGCTGAATGCGGAAGAAGTCACTCCCGAACCCGAAGAGGAAGAACAACAGACTCTCAGCGCCCGGGAAAAAGAGATCGTCGTCTGTGTCGTAAAGGGTATGACCAACCGGGAAATAGCCGACCGTTTGTACCTTTCCACCCATACCGTGATCACCCACCGCCGGAACATCGCCAGAAAGCTACAGGTGCATAGTGCCAGCGGTCTGACCGTATATGCCATCGTAAACAAACTGGTCGAACTGAATGATATCAAAAAGACCTGACAAGTCAGTTTTATTTTCTTTTCACATTCCAAAATTTGGCTTCAGACTGATATACTGTATCTTTGGGAAAGAAACAATAATAGATATCAGCTACCATGGAGTTAACAACAAAACAATACGATAAAACAGAGGTACAGATCACTTCATTCGAAACCAAAAAGGGAATTACGGAATATCATGTCATCTTCCAGCAAACAGATTATATGGAAGATTATCCCACCCAGTTACAGAACCTACAGCAGGCATATAAACAATGTGTCGAAGAACTTCCGGGAAATCCGACTGCCGTATTCCGCCGCTACTTCCTGAGTGACGTAACCAACCAGACTGCTTTGTTAATGGAAAAGGACCGTTCCAACCCGTATTGTGCTTTATCCATCGTACAGCAGGCTCCCATGAACGGGACAAAGATAGCTCTCTGGGTGTGGCTCCAGACCGGAGTTCAGACACAAGTACTCCCCAGCAATCTGTTCGAAGCACGTCACGGCAATTACCGCCAATTGTTCGGTGCCAACCTCTGCAACCGTGCTGCCAATTCGGAATATCAGACACGGCTTATCTTCCGCGATTATATCATGCAACTGACAGCTGCCAACTGCACACTGGCCAATAACTGTATACGCACCTGGATATTCGTACAGAATGTCGACGTGAACTATCCGGGGGTAGTCAAAGCCCGCAAGGAGGTTTTCGCCACGCAGAACCTGACAGAAAACACCCATTTCATAGCCAGTACCGGTATCGAAGGCCGTTATCAGGATACAAATGTGTTCGTTACCATGGATACGTACGCTGTTTCGGGTATCGGACGGGAACAGATCCAATATCTGTATGCTCCCGACCATCTGAGCCGGACTTATGAATACGGAGTAACCTTTGAAAGAGGTGTTGCCATCACATACGGTGACCGCCGTCATGTTTTCGTATCCGGTACGGCGAGTATCGACAGATATGGCGAGATCGTTCATCCGGGCGATGTGATCAGGCAATCGGAGCGTATGATCGAAAATATCACCGCCCTCCTCAACGAAGCCGGTGCCGACCTGAACGATATCATGCAAGCCATCGTCTATATACGCGATACCGGCGACTTCGCCCGTGTGCAACAGTATATGGAAACCCAACATCCGAATATGCCTTACCTCATCGTCCGGGCTCCGGTATGCCGCCCGGGTTGGTTGGTCGAAATCGAATGTATTGCCGTCATAGCCGTAGATGAACCGGAATATGCTCCGTTATAATCGATTATTATGCTTACATTTGTAGCAACACTTTAAAACAAAAGCCTTATGACATTCTTACAACGCAAACAGAAACTGATAGACCGCCTGGAAGAGACCTTCGACGAGGATATCCTCGACAGGATTGAAAAAATCTTCAACGAACAGGATGGCGTTAAAGCAGAAAGTCCCTATGTTGAAGACGGTGTTCTCCATTTCTCCCCCGAACTGAAAGGAAGAATTGACTTGGCATTAGAACAGATGCGGAGCGGGCAGACTTATACGGAAGAGGAAATGGATCAATTCTTTGACGAATGGCTAGGAAAAGAAGAAGAATAAGTTGGACACAGAACTCCAAAGCAGAAGTTAAATGTATTATGGAGTTCTACTATGAACGTAATGGCAGTCCCCGATACAGCAACTTTTTGAAGGATGGAGAACAAACAGACCCAACAAACGTGAAAGATTAATAACAAGCCAAGAGGTTCCCTAAAAAAGAAGTATCTTTGAGCAGTCAAACACCAAAACAAAAAAGAAAGGACGATTATAGCTTATGTATAAAAATGGGAAATACCGGGAAACCGACAAAATGAGTGATCTTATATGCGAGAACTATCCGATGGTGCTCGTGATGAGTCGTTTTGGCATTGCCCTGGGCTTCGGTGAAAAGAACATCGGAGAAGTATGCCGTCAGAATGGTGTCGATGCCTGTACTTTTCTCACAGTCGTCAACTTCCTGACACAAGATGTATCCGCTCCGGTTATGAACGTGGACAAATGCCTGTCCATCGAGGCTCTGATCACTTATCTCCATAATGCACACGATTACTTCCTCAATTTCCGGCTGCCGCATCTGCGCAGAAAGCTGCTGGAATCGATCGGCGAATGTCCGCAGGACGTAGCCTTTGTCATCCAGCGTTTCTTCGATGAATATGCCGAAGAGGTAAATAAACATATGTCATACGAAGAGAAAGTCGTTTTCCCGTATGTCCGCGATCTGTTGAAAGGAGTAAAAGATCCGAAATATAATATTTCTATTTTCCGCAAACGGCATGACCAGATAGAAATGAAGATTGTCGAACTGAAGAACATCCTGATCAAATATTACCCCGGTCCCGGAAGTAACCTGCTGAACAGTGTCCTCTTCGATATCTTCGCCACGGAACAAGACCTGGCTTCCCACAACCATGTGGAAGACTACCTCTTCATGCCTGCAATACTTGCATTAGAAAAAACAATTAAATAACAACCTATGAGTGCTTATTTGAAGATCGTTATTGCTGAACCTTCCGCTATTATCCGCAGCGGGTTGGAAACAATGTTGAAGCACCTGCCAGGTCTCCGCATCCAGATCTCAGAAATAGCAACCATCGAATCGCTTACAGAAGATCTCCGGACACACCAACCGGATATCCTTATCATCAACCCTTCTATCCCGGGTTATTTCACGATCCCTCACTTAAAAGAGATGACCGGATGCCCGGATATGAAGTGTTTCGCCCTGCTTTATACACTCACGGACCATTCCCTCACCCGTTATTACGACGATCAGATCAGCATCTTCGACAGTGCCGACGAGTTGAAGCATAAACTGGAGCGCCTGCACGCAAAGAAAGAAGAAGGTAATGACGCAGACGAACAACAAACTTTGAGTACGCGCGAGAAAGAGATCGTCGTCTGTGTAGTCAAAGGTATGACCAACCGCGAGATAGCCGACCGCCTGTTTCTCTCCACCCACACCGTCATCACACACCGGAGGAACATCGCCCGCAAACTACAGGTACACAGTGCCAGTGCCCTTACGGTCTATGCCATAGTGAACAAGCTGGTAGAACTTAGTGACATCAAAAAGGCCTGACTTGGAGAGGCTTCGGCGTGCCCCTTAATAATTAACGCTAACATTTCACCCTTTTTTTATAACAACCACGAACATTCACGTCTCTACTTATGTTACATTCATGAGTATCACTAATAATGAATATCATATGAAGAGATTCTTTTTAATAGGAGCAACGTTATTATTCTCATTGTATGCAAGTGCACAGCATGTTGCGTTAAAGAACAATATCGTCTACGATGCCACCGCCACTCCCAACTTAGGTCTGGAAGTAGGATTGGGGAAGAAGGTTACGATGGACCTTTCTGCGGGTTATAACCCATTCGAGTTTAACAACGACAAACAGTTCAAGCATTGGCTTGCCCATGCCGGCGTTCGTTTCTGGACTTGCGAGAAGTTCAACGGTACGTTCATCGGAGTCCATGCCCTGGGCGGGCAGTACGATGTAGCCGGATTCAAGTTGCCGTTCGATATGTTTAAGAAACTGGAAAACCATCGCTACGATGGTTATATGTATGGTGGAGGCGTCAGTATCGGTCATCAATGGATATTGAGCAAACGCTGGGGACTCGAAGCCGAGATCGGTGCAGGCTACGCCCGTATGCATTACGACGAATACGCCAAAGGCAAAGATATGCCGAAACTTCGTACAGGCAACCACAACTACTGGGGTGTGACGAAAGCGTCTATCTCTTTTATCTATTTTATCCACTAAAATCAAGCAAGCAAAATGAAGAAGTTATTCTATATAGCAACCGTTTTATTATGCTCCGCCTATGGGAGCATGCAGGCACAGACTGTTAGCCCCGACGGTATAGCATACAGCGACCTACAAGTAAAAAAAGAGGGTAGCCAGGTTGTATTATCGACAACCGCCAACCTCACCAACATGAACCTGAAATCGCAGAACATGGTTATCATCACTCCGGTTCTTCAATCGGCCGACAAGGCAAATACGATCAAGTTCGATCCGTTCGTCGTAACCGGCAAGAAACGTATGAAAGCGCTCGACCGCGAAATGGGCTTCGGTGCCGAACCGTTCGCACAGACACCGACCGTCATCTTCCGTCACAAGAAAAACCAGGCAGAGTCTATTCCGATGACCCTCTCCGTGCCGTACGAGAGCTGGATGCGTAACGCCTCACTGGTGATGCAGGCGAATACGACCGGATGTGCCTCATGTGATGTAGCCAGCAACATCACTCCGCTGTCGTCACGTATATTGCCGCCCGTGGTTGCACCGACTTACGAACTAAGCTATGTAACTCCTCCGGCAGAACCGGTAAAACAACGTAGCGAAACCCATTCGGCTTATCTGAACTTCGAAGTAGGCAAGTCTGTCCTGTTACATGACTTCAAGAATAACGCTGCCGAACTGAAAGACGTCAACAAGATCGTGAATGAAGTACGTAATGACAAGAACCTGAAGTTCACCGAGTTCAACATCACCGGTTATGCATCTCCTGAAGGTGGTTACGAGTATAATATGAAATTGTCGGAAAGCCGTGCCAAAGCTTTTGCCACTTATATGAAGGATAAGGAAGATATGGCTGCTTCACTGATGAAAGTCAATTGGGAAGGTGAAGACTGGATCGGCCTGCGCAACGCAGTCAAAGCATCCAACCTGTCCAATCGCGATGAAATCCTCAAAGTGCTGGAAATCTCCGATATCAACAAACGTAAAGCACAACTAAAAGCGCTGAACGGTGGTAAGACATATCGCATGTTGCTGGACGATTATTATCCTGCCCTGCGTCGTATCGACTATACACTGGCTTATATTGCCCGCCCGTTCGATGTAAACGAAGCCAAACAGGTAATCAAAACGAAACCTCAGTATCTGAGCCTGAACGAAATGTTCGTGGTAGCCAACACCTATCCGAAGGAAAGTGCTGAATTCAAAGAAGTATTCGATATTGCCGTACGTCTCTACCCGACCGATCCGGTTGCACAACAGAACACGGCTGCTCTCGAAATAGAACGCGGAGCTACCGACGCCGGCATCGAACGTCTGCAGAAGATCAACACGCCGGAAGCATGGAACAACCTCGGTGTTGCCTATGCAAAAAAGAAAGAGTATCAGAAAGCGCTCGAGTATTTCAGCAAAGCAGCTAATGCTGGTGTTGCAGCCGCAGTACAGAATAAGGAAGGATTAAGCAAATGGTTGGATGAGCAATAATCACTGCTTGCCGACAGGATAGGTAAGTCATGCTTAGTAGCACTATTAACGTACACATAGTAACACTACTTACCTACATACAGCAGCACTAGCATGCTACATACGGTAACACTACTAAGACAGGGCAACATCCTGAATAATAATAATAAAACCCCGATAAGCATTATGCCTACCGGGGTTTTGTATTCATATAAGTAGATAAAAATCATTCTTTCGACTTCCACTCGCTGATCAGTTCATTGATCGTTTCCTTCACCGACATGATACGGCTGGTCTTCCAAGCATTACTTCCGGCAAAAGCATAACCGTTTTCAAAGTTTCCTTTGAAAGCATTATACAACGCCGTAACGATGCAATAAGGACTCTTCGAGATATCGCACGTCTTGATGCAGTTGAAAGGACATGCCTTCGGTTGCTTGATGCCTGCCTTCACCTTCTCGAGGAAGTTACAATGGATCGCACGCCCCGGCATTCCGACAGGGCTCTTGATGATCTCGATGTCTTTCTCTTCCGCTTTGATGTAGCTCTCTTTGAAAGCATCAGAAGCGTCGCACTCGGTGGTGGTGACAAAACGGGTTCCTAATTGAACGCCTGATGCTCCAAGGTCCATCATGCGTTTGATATCTTCACCCGTATAAATGCCTCCTGCTGCAATTACCGGGATACTCTTGTGATATTTCTCTTCAAAGAGAGAAACTTCGTGTACTACCTGCGGCAGTAACTCTTCCAGTGAGAAATGTTCGTCTTCAAGCTGGTTTTCCTTGTAACCAAGGTGACCGCCTGCTTTCGGGCCTTCCAACACGACAGCATCGGGAAGATAGTCGTAGTTGTTTTTCCATTTCTCGCAGATGATGCGTACGGCACGTGCACTCGATACGATAGGCACCAGCTTCGTTACGCTGTCTTTCTTCAGGAAAGACGGTAAGTCGAGAGGCAGACCTGCACCACTGAAGATAATATCGACCTTTTCAGCGATACTTGTCTTCACCAGTTCAGCGAAGTCAGACAATGCGACCATCACGTTTACACCGATGATACCTTTGGCCTTTTCACGGGCTTTACGTATCTCTTCAGCCAGGCCTAAATTGCCAGCTTCAGTGTAATTGGGAGATAATTTCTTATATAAAAGTCCGAGACCGGCGGCGGAGATAACGCCAATCCCACCTTCATTTGCTACGGCCGAGGCTAAGCCGGATAGAGATATACCTACGCCCATCCCACCCTGGATAATTGGGAAACGGGGTTTGAGATCTCCGATTGTTAATGTCTTCATGTAAGTTTATATAGTTTATAAATACGCAGCAAAGGTAGCACAATAAACCAAATGATGTGCAAAAAGGACCAATATTATTGCACAGGTATATCTTTTTTGTGCAATAACATCGGCCCTTCAGATTAAAACTAAAGCAAAACCTTTAAAGACTAAACTATTTAACCGGGATATAACCCACTTTCTTCACAATTTCTTGTCCCTCAGCAGACAACACATAATCGATGAAAGGCTTTACGCGGCCTTCACTTTTCACTTCGTAATAGTAGAACAACGGACGAACGATCGGATAGGTCTTGTTCTTTGCATTCGCAAAAGAAGGTTCTACATAATTCTTCCCGGCATCGTAAGAGACATGAAGCGGTTTTACGTCCTTATTGACATACGCCAGTCCGACGTAACCGATAGCACCTTTTGTCTGGCTCACCGACTGGATAATAGCTCCGGTAGCGGGCATACTCAGGATACCGTTCATATAGTTCTTGTTCTTCAATACACTTTCCTTGAAAAACTCATAGGTACCGGAAGATGTTTCACGTGAATAAGCCACGATCTTCATATCGGCTCCGCCTACTTCTTTCCAGTTCTTGATCTTCCCGGTAAAGATACCTTCCAGTTGTTCGCGGGTCAGGTTATCTACTTTATTGGACGGATGGACAACCACTGCCAGGGCATCATAGGCAATCACCACTTCCTTTGCGTTCTTCTTTGCTTCCTGCAGACGGACCTTTTCATCGAATTTCATCTTACGGGAAGACATGGCGATATCAGTCGTACCTTCCATCAGGGCAGAAATACCGACACCCGAACCGCCACCTGTAACCGTTACTTTCGTTCCTTTATTCTTATTCATAAAGTTCTCGGCTTCCGTCTGGCTGACCGGTAAACAGGTATCGCTACCTTTGATCTTCTGTGCAAATACGTTTGTTGTAAATAAACCGATGGCCATAGCGGCCAAAAGAATCGTCTTTTTCATTACTCTTTATTGAATTAATTTTCTTACTGCAAAGTAAGTACAGGCGTATTTCAACGGCATGAAACAGGTGTTACATTTCTATGAAGAATAAACCTGTAATCAGGCATGCCTTATTTGTAACTGAAGCTTATGCCCGGACAGGCTCCCATTCCGACTTGTTTTAGAATTTATACTGTAAACGGACGGTCAGGACATTGTCCTTGCGGTCTTTTTCGTATCCTTTTACGAAGTCGCTCTTTTCATTGAAATTGAATTCATAGTAAGCCTGTACACGGATATGTTTATTAAAACGATAGAGAGCACCGACACCGAACGTACTTTGTGCCAGGTCAGTTTTAGAGGTATTGGAACCGTCCAAACCGATCTCATTCCCTTTCAACTTGGTATTCGGATCATATACATCATACTTAAATACGGCTGAGAACGGGGAAGTTCCGATATCCTGTACCAAATAGAAAAAATAGCCGATGAACGGACGTTTGAACAAGGCATTCTCCGGCAGGTTTTCAGGGCGCGTACCGGTATTCGGGCTTTTACTGCTGGAAGCAATCCCAGGCTGCGTACCCAACAGGCCTTCAGCGCGTAATGTTGTTGTTCCCCATGAACTCAGAAAACTCAACTGCGCATCCAGACCGAGATATTCACGCTTCATATACGTACCCGTTTCATCTTTATCTATTTTGACGAAACGTTTATCCTTCATTTCGTAAGCTTCCGTTGTCGGATTGTAAACACCGCCATTATAATAAGAGAAACCGGCTCCCCATTTACCCCAGTTTCCGATTTCTTTCTCGGCTCCCAGACGTCCGATGAAATCTTTACGGCTGTCGGTTTCGCGATTGATACTGTTACCGGCAAACAATCCGGCGTCCAGACGAAGGAAACCCAAAGGACTTTCTTTCTTCGCACGCAGCGTTAACATGGCCCCCAGGTCGCGTTCATCCGGGAAAAAATACTGGATGATCGTAGCACGTTCGGGCGACTCCAGGCCACTGGTCGAATAACCGATCTCGTAACCGAAAGGACGGTTGAAAACACCTGCCATCAGCTGGCTTCGCTTCGTCCAGGGATCCTTAATACCGATATACAGATCGCGGAAACTGACACCTTTATCGTTAGCTTCGATCTGTACGGCTCCGGTACCGATACCGTCGTTATATTCAAACTTCAGTCGTCCGCGACGGATGCCGATGCGGTTAAAACCTTTATCTTCGTGTTCGTTCTTATCGCCGACCTTCAGGGTAGCATCTTCCTGTCCATACTGATATTGCCCCTGGATATAAGCAGAGACTTTGAACTTACTCAGTCCCTTTACGATCTTATCCAGTGTTGCTGTTTCTTCCGCAAGCGAATCGATGCGGGCATCTAATTGTTCCGTGTTTTGAGCTTCCGCGAAAAAGGGAAGCAGCGCCAACAGGAGGAGCGCCATTACATTTGTTATCTTCATTCCTGAGTTGGTTGGTGCAGTGAAAAATGTATTACAATGCTGTTTCCGGCTGCAAAGAAACAGCATTGCTATTTCACATGTATTGCATCCTTATTACAAATACGTTACAAGCGTTTCGTCCATCAGGATCAGCTTACATCCAGGTTACCGTGGGTGGTACGTTTGTCCTTTTCGGCACGTTTGGCAAGCTCTTTTACAGTCAGGGTAATGACTTTTCCGACTGGTTTACCGTCGCGGTAAGTTACGATACGGAGCCATGTTGCATTCTTTGGAATACTGAGCGGTTCCGAGTATTTCGGAGTGTGGCGGTCGGGATCGGTATTGTCGAATGTGTAATAAATATCCGTTCCGTCGATCTCGCTACCCAGCTCCACTTTCAAGACATCGTCCTGCAGGTACGGGCTGACAATTGCATTATACATACTACGGGCGTAATTAATGTCTGCCTGGTCGGCACGTACGAAATGTTTCTCTACACGAGGCCAGAATCCGTTCCAGTCGCTCTTAGCCGGTCCGCTCCATAACACCTCGGCCAATGCCCAGCCACGCGGCCACGTCATATATTCAGCATGACGGAAAGTCGGAACCGATTCAGCCCACAGATTTCCCTGTCCGCCCAGCACCATTTCGGCAGGTACACCTTCCGGTACGGGATTGAAACTATAGGAGTCTTTCAGACGGCACATGGAATAGGTATCCGGTTCTACGGAAGGTTCACCCTGCCACAGGTCGATATAACAATGGTTTGTCGGTGTCATGATCACATGATGTCCCGCCTGGGCTGCCTTGATACCGCCTTCCATACCGCGCCAGCTCATTACATTGGCATCCGGGGCAAGACCACCTTCCAGGATTTCATCCCAGCCGACCAGCTTTTTGCCTTTCTCTTTCAGCATATCTCCCATCCGGTGGATGAAATAGCTTTGTAATTCTTCTTCATTCTTCAGGTTCTCTGCTTTCATACGAGCCTGACAACGGGGACATTTATGCCAGAAGCCTTTGAAGCATTCGTCACCGCCAATATGGATATATTCATCCGGGAAAAGGGCAGCCACTTCCGTCAGCACTTTATCCATGAATTCAAAAGTAGATTCTTTTCCTATACAAAGCGTGTTTTCGTCTTCTCCGTAAAATTTATTCCCGACATTCACTGCATCCGGCGCTTTCATACAAGCGAGTTCCGGATAAGCCACCAGCGCAGCAACACCATGCCCCGGTACATCTATCTCAGGAATAACGCGAACAAACCGTTTAGCAGCATAAGCCAACACTTCCTTCACATCTTCCTGGGTATAGAAACCGCCGTAAGTAGCTTCTTCTCCCGGTTGCTGGCGTTCGCGCTGCCACCACTGTCCGACACGCGGAGCACGCCAGGCACCTACCTCTGTCAGTTTCGGCAAAGATTTTATTTCCAGACGCCATCCCTGGTCATCCGTCAGATGCCAGTGGAAGACATTCATTTTGTATTCTGCCAATTCGTCGATATATTTCATCACTTCCTCTTTAGTAAACCAATGACGGCTTACGTCGAGCATCAGACCACGCCAGGGGAACTGCGGTTTGTCCGTGATATCGACACAGGGGATCGTCCATTTCTTATCTGTCGGCTGTTCGGTTGTGCTCTTGATCTCAGCCGGAAGCATCTGCAACAAGGTCTGCACACCGTAGAAGATACCCGCAGGTTTATTGGCAGTCAGGATAATATCGCCGTGTTTCACTTTCAGGTGGTATCCTTCATCACCCAATGCCGCATCGTCGGTCAGCTTGAATTCGATCTTCCCATGTTTCTCTACAGGGAGAGTGAAGCCGGTAGCCGGAGCTATCTTTTCATTAAAATACTGCGCAATACCCTTCAGATCTTCGTTCGAAGTATCCAACGTGATTGAAGCTCTGCGTGTAAGTGTAAAACAATCCGAACCGACAGTCATTTCCTGCGGCACGGGAATCAAGGCGAGTTCTTTGTCCGCTGTCGCACAGGTCTTGTCGGCACAAGACGTAGAGGTAAACAACAAAGCGGCTGTAGCAAAACTTAGCAGTGTTCTTTTCATTATTTTTTGTTTATGTTAGAAATTCTGCACGAAGATAGTAATTTCCCTGACAAACAGAAAAGAAGCCGTCACACGCAATTGAGCTATAAAGAAATAACGGAGCAACTGGATATAGGATCAGAATTTTGCAATAACAGCTTTCAGTTCCTTCGGTTTATCTGTTGTGATAAAATCAACCCCCTTTGCAACCATCGACTCCATAACAGCCGGATCATCCACTGTCCAGACATTAATGGTCAAACCTTCGTTTTTCGCTTCCTGAATCCATTCAGGATGTTTGTCAAATACCTTATAATGATAATCCAAACCGGAGAATCCGAGTATTTTCAAATCGGCCGGAGAAACCTCTCCGCGCAGATAAGAGACCTGTACTGCCGGAGCACGCCGGATCAACTCCTTACAAATATTCATACTGAAAGAAATATATTCTACCTGGTCTTCCATCTGATATTTTTGTACCAGATAAAGAATTGCCGCGACAGCTTTGTCTTCATTGACTACTCTTCTATGAGGTTTGATCTCGAGGATAAGTTGAGTTCCCTGATTTTTCTTTCCCTGGATCAGGTATTCTTCCAGAGTCGGTAATCTCTCCCCGTTCTTCAACTTCAGGTCTTTCAGTTGTTCATAGAGAGATGTTTCTATACAAAAACCCTGAATACTGTCATCGTGGTTGACGACCGGAATACCGTCAGCCGTTATAGATACGTCGAATTCAGAACCATACGCACCAACCTCATGGGCTTTGTTTAAAGCCGTAATCGAGTTCTGGGCAGAACCTTCACAATCCCAATATCCCCGATGGGCAATTACTTTTGTCTGGGCAAAAACATTACTTCCATATAAACATACGGCAAGCAGGATAGTTAACATTGATCTCTTCTTCATCTTCTTTTTTGTATTAGAATCCGTTACAAAATATTGAGCATGTAAACTTACAGATTTTATCCGATATTCGGGAGCATCCGCGGAAGATTTCTAACTCCGGCTAAAACTGCCGGTAATCAATACGAGTATAAAAAATGATGGTCTTACATTATCTTAACGGGAATAGAAGATATCGGACATAGTTCTTCAGGAACTATGGAAAACAAATCAAATTGAGAAAAACACAGGGCAAAAATAATAAAAAAATTAATATAATATCATAATACCCCGGCTTTAAAATCAGATGAAGTAATTAATAAGCTAATATTTTATTATAAAAACACAGAATTCGATGTTTTACCTTGACTTATTCCTCCTTCTCAAGAACATTATTCGCAAAATTTCCCAATAAAGGGACTACCTCCTCTCTCAATCAAATTCATAAAGTAATTAGTTCCTGAAGAACTATTGATTGAATTTCAATGCGAGTATTAAATCAACTTTAATTCTAATCTAAAGAAATAAGGCCTATGACGTAGAAAAAACAACAGTTCAGACAATACGTATAAGATACGTATCACTTACCTATTAAAATTATTAATTCTAACTAGTATTAATTCACAATTATGAAGAAAACATTTAATCACATCTCTTTCAACGAGATAGCAAAAATGTCAGCATTCTGTTTTCTATTCTATGCCTTTCCTGTAAATGCATCTGATATAAAACGATCGACAACAGAAAATTCACCGGTAACAAGTATTACCCAGCAAAGCAAAACAATAACAGGCACCATTACCGATACAAAAGGGATGGCTGTTATCGGAGCCAATGTAGTAGTAAAAGGAACAACCAATGGGAGCATTACGGACCTCGACGGAAATTTTACGCTGAACAATGTACCTGCGAATGCAACGCTACAAATATCTTATATCGGTTACAAATCACAGGAGATACCGGTAGGCAACCAGTTAAAAATAGAAGTTACACTGGAAGAAGATACCGAAAATCTACAGGAAGTAGTTGTTGTCGGTTATGGTAGTACGGTGAAAAAAGACCTGACAACTGCCGTGACAAGTGTAAAAAGTAAAGACTTCCTGCAAGGAGCTTCCAATAGTCCGTTACAGATGATCGACGGTAAAGTAGCCGGTGTATCCGTATCCAATACGGCAGCAGCCGACCCGAATGCCAGTCCGAGTATCCAGGTACGCGGAGCCTCTTCTTTGAAAGCCGGAAACGGTCCGTTGATCGTTATCGACGGGATGCCGGGCGGTGACCTGCGAAATCTTGCCCAGCAAGACATCGAATCTATTACCGTATTGAAAGATGGTTCCGCCGCTGCCATCTACGGTTCCCGCGGAGCAAACGGAGTTATCCTAGTTCAGACGAAGCAGGGGAAAGCCGGTAAAGTATCCATCACATACGATGGTTATGCCGAACATGATTTCGTTGCTGCACGACCGGAAATACTGAGTCCGGAAGAGTTTGTGGCCAACAATATCGGAAAGGATTACGGTTCCCGTACGAATTGGTACAACGAGTTGCTCAACAAAAACAACTTCGGACAGAACCACAACCTGGCCCTCTCCGGTGGTAGCGAATCCAGCATCTTCCGTATCTCGGCAAACTACCGTTCGAAAGAGGGGCTCGACATTGCAACAGACCGTAAAGAATATGGTTTACGTGCCAGCTTCAAACAAATCACTTTAGAAGGTTTATTGGAAGTGACAGGAAACATATCCTATCGTTACGCCGATGAAGATTACACCGATTACGGAAGTTTCAAACAGGCAGTCGAACTGAACCCGACCTATTCGAAGGATGAAATGGATGCATTCCGGAATAACTTCGATAGTTACAACCCGATCTTCAACCTGACAAGACGTGAAAACGGAGCTACACAGGAATACCTGACTACCGACTTCAACATCAAACTCAACATCCTGAAGAACCTGAATACCGAATTAAAACTCGGCCGCCAGGGACATGACAAGAAGCAACGCGAGTATTATTTCAAAGACCATCGCGAGTCGATCAACAACAGCCGTAACGGACGTGCCCGCCTGGAAAATGAGAAATGGGTGGACTATACGTTAGAATGGTTAGGCAATTATTCGCTGGATATAGATCGGCACCACCTGAAAGTAATGGGCGGTTACTCCTATCAGGAATTCAACTGGGAAAAGTTCAATGCCGAAAACATGAACTTCCCGACAGACGCTTTCCTGTACAACAACCTGGGAGCCGGCGACTACAACAAGGCCGACGGACGTCTGGGCATGGAATCCGATAAAAACAAAGAAAAGACGATCGCTTTCCTGGGACGCGTCAACTATGATTTCGATAATACTTTCCTGTTCACGGGTTCTATCCGTTACGAAGGGAACACCAAATTCGGTACGGATCATAAATGGGGGGCTTTCCCTGCTGCTTCTGCCGCATGGCGTGTTTCCCGTCTTTCCTTCTTCGAAGATTCTCAGACCGTGAATGACCTGAAACTCCGTTTCTCTTACGGACAGACTGGACGCTCGGGCTTCGATAAATACATCTCCCTGGCAAAATATACCGGTTACGGATGGATGCCGAACAGTGAAGGTAAATGGGTTCAGGTATACGGCCCGGGAAACAATCCTAACAAAGACCTGTCCTGGGAAAAACAAATATCCTACAACCTGGGTATCGATTATACCTTGTTCAACTCCCGCCTATCCGGTAGTTTAGACCTTTTCATCCGCGAAGGGAAAGATGTAATCGGTGAATATCAGGTTCCTGTTCCTCCCTATTTGCACGAAAAGATCATGACTAATGTAGGTACAACCAATTCCAAAGGTTTTGAATTACAGGTAAACTGGGATGCCGTACAAAACGACAAGTTCACCTATTCAACCAATGCCACGCTTGCCTATACCAAATCGAAGCTGAAATCATTCTCTAACGAGAAATATGAGTTGGGTTATATGGAAGGCGACGGTCTGCCTTCACCCGGAAACCCCGGCCCGTGCCAGCGTTTGCAGGATGGTGTTGAAATCGGTTCATTCTACGGATACCGCTACGCCGGTGTCGATGAAGATGGGAATATCATGGTTTTCAAAAATGGTATCAAAGGAGGAGAAACCGTACGGGGACGTGACGCCAGCGAAGCGGACAGAACCTATATCGGTAACGGTACGCCCAAATGGGAAATGGCCTGGGGAAACACATTTACTTATAAAGGATTCGACCTATCCCTTTACTTCCGCGGACGTTTCGACTACCAGATCCTGAATCAATACCAGATGTATTATGGTTTGCAAGGAGTAACAGGTATTAACAAGCTGACATCCGCCTATAAGGAAAATGCCCATATCAAAGGAGAAAAGATCATGTGCGACTACTTCCTCGAAAACGGTAATTACCTGAAACTGGATAACATCACGCTGGGATGGACACCTAAACTGAATACGAAATGGATCTCCAACCTGCGTATTTATGCAACCATGAAGAACGTGTTCACCATCACGAAGTATTCAGGCGGCATGGACCCGTCAAGTGTCGACGTCACTGGCTTATGGGCCGGTAGAGGCAGTATGGACTTATATCCGACAGCCCGCAACGTATCATTCGGAGTTCAAATCAGTTACTAAACTAAAAGTATATACAGCATGAAAAATATAAAATCACTTTGTGCAGTCAGCCTGATGGCTACAACCATGGCTTTCACTTCCTGTACGGATCTGACGGAGGAGCCATTCAATATATTGACAAGCGACAACTACTTCACAGACAAAGCGTCTGTCGAAGCAACCGTACTCCGCCCCTACGAACACGCTCAATGGTGTGGCTGGGACGGCGACCGCTGGCAGTTGCAGGAACTTACCGGCGACCATTTCGTCTGGACACAGAAAGGACGCCACGGCTACGACGACGGACAATGGGTCCGTCTGCACGAGCATAAATGGAATTACGATATGAACCAGATCAATGGAGGCTGGGTCGGTCCGTACCAGGGTATCCAACAGATCAATTCACTCCTTCGCGATTTCAATGTCCTGGACTTCCAGGCCATGGGGATCACGGATGAAGAGAAAAACAACTACATCGGCGAATTACGTACTTTGCGTGCCTGGTTCTATATCTTCCTGATCGACTTCTACCGGAATGTGCCTATCTTCACGGAAAAGGATGCACCGGACGAACTGCTCGCCCAGGCTACACCCGAAGAAGTATTCAGCTATATCGAGAGCGAACTGAAAGATGTATTGCCTCAACTGAAAAAAGAGAATATCGTCGGTCGTTTCACCCAGGCTCCTGCTGCGGCATTACTGGCCCGTATCTATTTCAATTCGCAGGTATGGCTCAATGTCGACCGTTCGGCAGACTGTAAAACATTCTGCGAAGATATCATTGCCGGTAAATACGGGGAATATCATATCAACCAGAACGATTACCGCGATCCGTTCCGCTCCGGCATCAAAGGATACAGGTCACCTGAATTGTTGTTCGAATTCCCCCACAAACGCAATGTGTACCAGTTCGGCGGTTTCCATGATTCTTTCCTGCATTATACTTCCGGCCAGGCTTTGGGTAATCCCGACGGTGGCAACAATGGTATTCACATGACACCTTCACGGGATTTCGATGGCAACGTGTATAGTTTCGCCAGCCAACTGGGAACCCCGTATGAAAAGTATGCAGACTGCGATTACCGTAAACAACCGTTCCAAATCACTAGCGCCAACGGCGATTACGAAGGTTTCTTTATGATCGGAACCCAATACAAGTTCGACTATACAAAAGGATACGGCTACACGGACGAGACAGTAAAAGGAACAGAAGAATACAAAGGTGAACCGTTGATCTACGTAGATCAGGTCGGCCGTTTCTCCGAAGGTCTCAGCACGGCTAAAGAAAAAGGTTCGCGCGTAACGACAGGAGAAGAAAATTCAGGCGTACGTTTCAATAAGTTCCCGTATCTGCAGGAAGGCGACGGACTATATATGTGCCAATCCGCACCGGAGATCCGTCTGACAGAAATCTATTATATGCTGGCAGAGATCAATTACAGAAGCGGCAACAAAGCTAAGGCTGCCGAACTGCTCGATTTTATCCGTGTCAGAAACTATCCGGCAGACGAATGGGGTAAATACAGCTATGTACAAAATCCGGCCCTGCTGACCGACCAGGAGTTTGTCGACGAATGGGGACGCGAGTTTATCGGCGAACGCCGCCGCCGTTCGGACCTGATCCGTTGGGGACGTTTCGGTAATGCCTGGTGGGATAAAGATGTCGATCCGTCGGATAAAGAATACACGATCTTCCCGATCCCTAAGCGCCAACTGGACGCCAACCCACTGTTAAAGCAAACGACAAAAGGCTGGTAATCATCTGATGAAACAACTATGAATAAGCGGCCGCATCTACTAACAATTCAGCACTTAATAATAAATTCCAGGCTGCTTATTCATAGAAAAAAAGGTTGCAACGTTCAGAACATTGCAACCTTTACTTTTATAAAGATGTATCTCTTTTTCTTATTTCTTGTTTTCTTCAATCCACTTGCGTGCATTTACAAAACCTTCAATCCACGGAGTTACTTCGTCACCTTTACGGTCAGCAGGATAATAACCGCACTGCCATGGGAACAAAGCACGTTCCAAGTGAGGCATCATAGCCATGTGGCGTCCGTCGTGTGAGCAGACACCGGCAACCGACCAGGGCGAACCGTTCGGGTTGGCAGGATAGCCTTCATAGTTATATTTAAGAGCAATATGATATTCTTTCTCTTCGTACGGGAAGCTGAACTTTCCTTCTCCGTGTGTGATCCAGATACCCAGTTTCTGTCCGCTCATCGGACCGAACATCACTGAATGGTTCTTCGGAATCTCTACAGAGATAAAGTTAGACTCCAGTTTGTGAGAGTCGTTATGCAACATCTTATGTTTCTTTTCGTGTTCCGGATAAACCACACCCAGTTCAGCCATCAGCTGGCAACCGTTACAGATACCCAGACTCAACGTATCAGGACGTACATAGAAGTTATCCAATGCTTTCTTAGCCTTTTCGTTATACAAGAAACCACCGGCCCATCCCTTGGCTGAACCTAAAACGTCGGAGTTGGAGAAACCACCGCAGAATACGATCATATTCACATCTTCCAGTGTTTCGCGTCCCGAAGCCAAGTCAGTCATGTGAACGTCTTTCACGTCGAAACCGGCCAGATACAATGCGTAAGATGTTTCACGTTCGCACTGGCAACCCTTTTCACGGATTACCGCAGCACGGATACCACTCTTACCTTTACGGTCGGGAGTCAGACCGTAGTCAGCCAGCTTACCGGTGAAATTCTTGCCGTATTTAAATTCCAGCGGCTGCATCTTATAGTTTTCGAAACGGTTGCCTGCGCATACGCTACCGCTCTGCTTGATATCCAGTTTGTAAGACGATTCGTACCATACGTCACGCATATAGTCGATACCGAAGTGATACTGAACACCGTCTTTTTCCACCAGGATATGACGTTCGGCAGTCGGTTTGGCAATGATAGCGAAACCGACACCGGCTTCTTCCATCAACTTTTCGAAAGTTTTCTTGTCTTTCACCTGTACCAGGATACCCGGGTTTTCAGCGAACAGGATCTTCACGATGTCTGTTTCAGACAGCTTATCCAGATTGACTTCCAGACCGCCTTCTACGTTTGCGAAACACATTTCAAGCATGGTAGTGATCATACCACCGGCAGAAATATCGTGTCCGGCAAGGATCAGACCTTTCTCGATCGCATCCTGTACGGCGTTGAACGCATCTGCGAAATATTCGCTATCCTTCACGGTCGGCACTTCATTACCCAGCTTGTTCAAAGCCTGTGCAAAAGCAGAACCGCCCAACTTCATCGTATCGAACGAGAAGTCTATATAATATATGTAAGAATTCTTTTCGTGAGCCAATACCGGAGAAACGATCTTGCGAATATCGCTTACCTCAGCACCTGCCGAAATAATTACCGTACCCGGAGCGATCACCTTATCGTCGCCATACTTCTGTGTCATCGACAAAGAGTCTTTACCTGTCGGGATATTGATACCCAGTTCGCAGGCAAAATCTGAAGCGGCCTGAACAGCCGTGTACAGACGAGCGTCTTCTCCTTCGTTGCGGCACGGCCACATCCAGTTAGCACTCAAAGAAACACCGGTCAACTTATCAGCCAGCGGAGCGAATACGATATTCGTCAACGACTCAGCGATAGCCATTACCGAACCGGCAGCCGGATCGACCAAAGCCACCTGCGGAGCATGACCGATGGAAGTAGCGATACCAGCCTTTCCGCGGTAATCCAATGCTACGGCACCCAGGTCACTCAACGGCAACTGCAATTCACCCTGGCACTGCTGACGGGCGATCTTACCTGTTACGGAACGGTCTACCTTGTTGGTCAACCAGTCTTTACATGCAACAGCTTCGAGCTGAAGTACGTTTTCCAGATAATGATGTATTTCTGAATCTTTGTAAACCACAGGAGCATAAGTTTCGCTCACTGTATGGTCTGTCATGATTGTTCTAGGCGGTTTACCGAACATATATTCCAGCTTAATGTCGATCGGTTTCACACCGTCGGCCTGCTCGAATACGAATTTCATATCGTTGGTCGTTTCACCTACTACATACATCGGAGAGCGTTCGCGGTCGGCAATGCGGCGTACGCGGGCAACGTCTTCTTCCTTCATCAGCAAGCCCATACGTTCCTGGCTCTCGTTTCCTACGATTTCCTTAGCAGAAAGCGTAGGGTCACCGACAGGCAACTGGCTCATATCGATATGTCCGCCGGTAGCTTCCACCAACTCAGACAGACAGTTCAGGTGACCGCCTGCACCGTGGTCGTGAATAGAGATTACCGGATTGTTGTCAGACTCTGCAATCGCACGGATCACGTTCGATACACGTTTCTGCATTTCCGGGTTGGCACGCTGTACGGCGTTCAACTCGATACCGCTGGTGTACTGTCCTGTATTTACAGAAGATACGGCACCACCGCCCATACCGATACGGTAGTTGTCACCACCCAGCAGTACGACCTTTTCACCCGGCTGAGGATCACCCTTCAAAGCATCGCGCATATTGGCATAACCAACACCACCTGCCAGCATGATCACTTTATCGTAAGCATATTTCTTATTATTCTCTTCGTGTTCGAAAGTCAGTACCGAACCGCAGATCAGCGGCTGGCCGAACTTGTTACCAAAGTCGGAAGCACCGTTGGAAGCCTTGATCAGGATCTGTTCCGGTGTCTGGTACAACCAAGGACGCGGGTCCATGATCTTTTCCCATTCACGAGCACCTTCCGTACGCGGATAAGCAGTCATGTAAACGGCTGTACCAGCGATAGGCAAAGAAGCCTTACCTCCGCCCAGACGGTCACGGATCTCACCACCTGAACCGGTAGCAGCACCGTTAAACGGCTCAACCGTTGTCGGGAAGTTATGTGTTTCAGCTTTCAGAGAGATAACCGATTTATATACCTTTGTTTCATAGAAATCAGGTTTGTCACCGCTTGCCGGAGCAAACTGTTCGATCACCGGACCTTCATTGAAAGCCACATTATCTTTATAAGCAGAAACCAGTTTGTTCGGGTTTTCTGCCGATGTTTTCTTAATCAGGTTAAAGAGAGAGCTTTCTTTCTCTTCTCCGTCGATAACGAATGTACCGCCGAAGATCTTGTGACGGCAGTGTTCCGAATTTACCTGTGCAAAACCGTACACTTCGCTGTCGGTCAGCTTACGTTCCAGCTTCTGGCTTACTTCGTTCAGGTAAGACACCTCTTCAGCACTCAGCGCCAGCCCTTCCTGTTGGTTGTAAGCTGCAATATCTTCGATATAAACAATCGGATCCGGTTGTTTACTGATCGTGAAGATATCCTGGTTCAGTCCGTTGTAAATGCGTTGCAGCATCGGGTCGTGGTCTGCCTCACCGGAAGATACAGGGAAGTATTCTTCGATACGTGAGATACCGCTCAATCCCATATTTTGGGTGATTTCCACGGCATTAGTACTCCACGGGGTGATCATTTCCCGGCGGGGACCAACATACCAGCCATCCAATGTTTCCGATTGAACGGGAGTTGCTTCACTAAACAACCAAACGAGCTTTTGAACATCTTCAGGAGAGAAAGCATGTGCCGCCTCAACAGCCAGCACCGTCTTTGTTGGAGATTGAAAGAATAGAATCATATCGTCGATTTATTAAGATATTCTTTGTGTGCGACGGATTTCCGTCCGTTCTGTAATCAGCTGGGGTATACCCTCTCGCTTACAGGGTGCAAAGATACAAAATAAGTTGGACTCCTATCCAAATTCCACAGAGGATTTCTCCACCTTTTTTAGGCAAAGACCAAGCTAAAAAAGAGACTAGATAACGAACAAATCAAACAAACTTGTATTTTTTTAGATTATATTATGAAGTGCATCACTATATCTATAACTATAAGAGCGATTATGCAATAGATCAGTTTATGACTCTTAGCAATCATTTTGGCATTTATATTGTTTTGTTGAGTTATACTATCTTTGCTTTCAGATAAGAGTTTCTGTGTTTTACTGGAGGATTCATTGATGCACGATGATACTTCTGACGATTTTGTGCCAATCAGAGTTTGCAGTTCTTCTTGTTTGCGCAACAACCCCTTTGTGACAGTTTCAATCATCCGTTTGCACTCATTTACATTATTATCTATTGCATTGAGTAAATCATCCTGAGAAGATTGAGATGAATCCAAATTTTCAGCAATATTTTCAATCTTTATCTTTAAAGATCGTATTTGATCCATTGATAAAGCAAAAGATTTCTCAATGGAATCTAAGCCACTGATTTGTCTTTTAAGGCTATCAATGTTTTCGTTAAGTTGAATCACACTCTTAGTAGCTTTCTCTTCAAAATTAGATGCTGCTTTTCCACAAGAGTCATCAAATGATTTATTAATTTTGTCGCATGATTCTTTTATTGAGACTAAAGATGAATTCATTTCTGTTGAAATAAAATTCCGGTGTTCTTTAGCTATAGATATCAATGCCTCTACACTTGATACAAGGTCATGGAAGCAATTAGTGCATACTTCAACTTTTCCTTGAAGCTGAGAGTATGCGTTTACAGTCTTTTCAACCTGTTCACGAGCCGAATCCACCTTTTGCAGATTCTTCTCCAAATTCTCTAATGCGTTATTTATATTGTAATCCATATAGTTGATATTTTTATTGTTAATACTTATCAGTGAAATCATCGAACCAATTTCCATGTTTGTACAACATTACGAGATCCTTTCCTTCCTTAAGGATTTTATTTTTCACATAATCGTCGTTTGAGATTGAAAGAAATGCATTATACTCGTCAATTAGTCCCATTACATTGATATTTTTTGATTTATCAAGCTGTATAAATCCATCTACATAGCTTGAAAGTGCATCTTTTTGCAATGTCGCATTGGTTCCCGTACCCAAAAAGGCTATACAATATGTTCTTAATAAGTGTAATACAGCGTGCTCAGGGTGTGCTCTCAATACCAATAAAGTTGCACCATAGAGATGTTTTACATTATCAACTTCGCTCCCAGAAGAATCTGTACGCATGGCCTTTATGTACTTTCTAACGAGTTCGAAACTTTCTGTTTTCTTATCCGTATCCATTTTCAAAGAGTAGGGATTTCCATCAATCTTATAATCATCCCTAGCATACTTTGAATTGAAGTATAAGTGAATAAACTCTTTCAGCCAATCTTCTCCTTTTTCAATACCATCTTCACATGCCAATCTCATATCTTCAATAGCGCGAAATCGTTTCTTCTCCAAATTATTGTAGACAAAACTGGCTAAATATGATAAACATTTATCAAGAATATTTCTCCCCTTTTGATTCTGAATTTCAGCAACTTTCTCTTCTGCTTGCTCTGACGAATAATACTTTTTAAAGAAATCAAGCATATAACCAAGATATTCTTGATCATCACGTTTTTTTATCATTAATTGATAGGTTTGTGTTCCATAATCAATAGTAACATCTTCTACCAAACCGACACAACACATTCTATAGATAGCCTTGTCGGTATCATCCTTATCTCTTTTTTTGCAGAATGCATTTTGTAATGGCCTATATATATCCGTATTAGCATGATAAATCAGCCATCGTGGGTCTTCTGATATTTTAGCAATTTTTGAAAGAAGAGAATCAAAGTCATTTATTTTATCCAATTTAAGCGAACCATGTTTCTGTTCGTTCGGTATATTCCATTGTTGAGCTATTGCAATCTGTTGAATTGCCTCATGAATATTTTGCACAAATACATCATAATTCTGCTGAATTTGGTTTTCCCACGAAACAGTAACATAAATATAGTCATCTTGTCCCATTGATTTGATAGCAGCATAAATACCGAAATCATCTACTTCAAGATCATCAATGGGATGATTAAGCCAAGCAGCATCATGTTGCGGATAATCATGTAAGATTGAGACCAGTTCGCTCATAACAGACTGACACAAAGCCATATCAAAACCTATAAACTTGTAAGTAACATGAAGATTTTCCAGGAATAAATAGCCGTATTGCTTGGATCCATCATCTTCAGATACGACCTGCAACGAATTCTTAGCGACATTCAATCTGATTCTATAATCTGTAGACCCAAGGTTATCTCGCAATTTTTCCTGAACTTCAAGAAATCGGCTTGGTTTTGTATTGAGAATACGATCTGTCATTTCGTTTAAGATAACCTTTTCTTTATACAGGCCTCTAAATGAATTATTATGAAACCAAAGCTCTATATTCTTATCAACGTTTTCATAGAAACCATGCCCTTTACAAATAGTGATAATCTGATTGGTTTGGCTTGAATTGCAACCATTTTCAAAACAAATCGTGGCTAAGTCTTCTGCCAGTATATATCTATTCCGATAGTTCCACAACCAAATCGGATCATTTTCTTTTCCCATGATATAACGAATATCATTAATCTTATCAACGGATAGATTGATGAATTCTGTTGATTCATATAACAAATAGGATATAGCATTTTTACGGTCACGCCCACCACGTCCCGCTTCTTGAACAAAGCTTTCTATTGAAGATGGATGGTTTACGTTAATCGTATATCTAACATTAGGTTTATCAATCCCCATACCGAAAGCTTTTGTGGCCACCATTACATTCTGCTCATTATCATTGAACGATTTCATATCTCCACTTGGCTTATCACCTCCAACAAACGTTCCAACATGAAGATCGCCTTTACAACATAATATATAAGAAGCTATGCCTTGTGTAGTATCAGTATCAATGACACCAAATGTGCCCCTTTTATGTGGACAGAATATGATACCTGCATATGGGAATAATTGATTATCATCGGGCTCGTAAAATTCATCAGGTATATAATTAGTAATCTTACAAGTCCCATGCTCATTTAAGCGTTCCAAGTCGTGGGGTATTTCATCAAAAAGCTCTCGAATTGCCTTTTTCTTAGCCTCTGCCACACATCCTTTTATAGTCCATTCATCACCGATCAGTAAAGTCGGTTGATGCATATCTCTGATAGTTGAGAAATCAGCATTTACCGGAACAGCTTTATAAGTGAGTTCAGGTCTGGTGTCATTTTCAGGTCTGATTATGGCTTCGCTATCAAACGACAGATCGCCCCCCAATGTAAGTTCTCGTTCCACGTCAGCTAAGACATCAAAAGAAGCAGTCGCCGTTAATCCTATTATGGATATTGGCTTTCCTGATTTTGTACACATATACCGAATCATGTTTCTTCCTAAATGTAAGTAGGAAGGCCTGAAATCATGGCCCCATTCAGAAACACAATGAACCTCGTCAATTACTCCATAGGAGAAGTAAACATTGTTCTTTGTTGACATTTTATAAAGAGATTCACGGAAATTCGTCATCATGAATCTTTCAGGAGACAGAAGTATAAAAAGCAAATTTCCATTTTGCATTTGGTTAAGATTGCTTTCTCTATCTTTTCTTTTCAGCGTACTATTTACACAAGCACTAGCATCTATTCTGATATCCGTTAGTCCACGACATTGATCCACCATAAGGGAAATAAGAGGATCTACAACTAAAGTAACACCAGGTTGAAGGACTGATGATATTTGATAAGTAAGGGACTTTCCACCTCCAGTAGGAAGCAATCCTATGGTTGTGTGATTAGATAAGGAACGACTTATAATAGGCAACTGACCTTTCCTAAAAGAACGTTTACGAAACACTTCATTAAGAAAATAAGTCAGGACCTTTTTGGGTCCCTCTAAATCCGTATATTCACCTCTTCCATTCTTATTGACCAATGGGACGTAGTTTATACTGCGAGCGCTGTATATTCTTCTTTCCTCTCTCTTGTAGTGAGAACTGCGAGCAATGTAATATGTATCTGCATCAATGCGCATAGGCTGTGAATCAATCTGAGCACGCAAAAGCATCGATATATCAATGCAAAAATCATATTTTCCTTCAGGTTGTTCAGTATAAATCCTATTTCCAAGATGAAGCTTGGAATTCTTAAATTCGTCCGTAGAGATTATATCCAGCCGAATAAAGGGAAGCTTAATGTCAGTTCCATCCAGTTCTGCCAGATGCTCAAATTTATCTTGCAAGTCTTTTATGGCTATTGCTGCACAAGGTATATCCCTTTCTATGACAGCAAACCTCCACGAATCAGTCTCCATGGTTAGATGTCCGCAGAGAATAGCTTCGATAAGCATTTTTTGAATACGAGCAATTGCAAAAGGAGCCAATGCCATTTCAAGATAGCTTCTCCAATCCCCCTCTATTTTTTTAGAATAGTTTTGTTTAATAATACTGAGATAATCAACGAAAGCTGCTTCATGCTCCCAATTGTCAATAAAAGAATTGTCTAACAAATTTGTCAGCCGATAAGTATCCCAATGATTTTGGGATGTCATTCTATCGCGGCGTTCATCCTTAATTCTATCAAATATGTTTGAATGGTATAATGAACCATCCACCTCAATTATGAAACCGACAGGAGATTCGCCGGTTGAGGTCCCATCACTCTTAGTATATGGCATTTCCAATGCAAAATCAACACGTCTGTCATATACAAATTGTTTATCAGGAATACGGACTAACGAAGAAAGACAACGTTGGGGTTCCAACAATTGAATTAGATATTCACTATTTTCATGTTTAAATTTATTTTCGATAAAAGCCTTTTCAAATGAACTTTCAAGCATATCCCCATTATAATACTCAGTTGAGAATCGTGGATCAATCACGTGAAGAGCTTCAAATAGAATTCCCCCACTAAGTGTCCCATTGGATTTATATCTCAGTGAAGGGCTATCAGCATCTGGAACACTAGATATTCCGTATATTTTTGAGAATATTTCTTCCAAAAAGACAGGGGCCAGAGTAGGAATTCCTCTTGTCACGATATTATTTACAACAGCCCATTTTGAATCCAAATCTTGTGGTAAGTCAAATGGCTTATTAGATATTACATCAAAAGCTGCGATTGATTTAAGAAGTTTTTCTGTATTCTCTGTATCATATTGTGACAACTCTTCTGATACAGCATCAATAATATAGCCGGCAAAAAACTGCTGTCTTTTCTTAAATTCGGCAATACGTTTTCTGATAGTATTGACTTCTTCAACCTTATCGATATTTTTGGAGAACTCACGAAGAGACATACTCCAATCATTAATCCATTTACCCTTTTCATAATTTTGAATAGCGAAAATTGTGTCCGGGCATACTGCTGCGATGAACTCATCCGCTCTCTTGTTGTTCGTATAGTAAGGACCTACACAGATAAAGTAATTGTCTCCTGCTATACTCTTCTGAAAGAGGTGAATGAACTCAGATAAATCAAAGAATTCTACATCAAGAATATTACTAAACAGATGCAATTTATGTTTTACTCTACCTACTATATCATTTTCTACAAGAGAATCAAAACCTTTTTGTACTTGACGTATTTCGATTGGTTTCTGATGATGAATAGCAATTACTGATAGGGCTCTATCTAGTGCAGCTTTTGACGGATCAATCAAAGTTATGCGTTCTATTTTAGCTTGAATGTGGTTGTTTTCAAAATAATCCAATAAACAAATCGAGGCAGTGCCCTGTCCGCAGCCCCAATCATAGATTTCGAACAATGTATTTTCAAAATCCATAGTAGACGGCAAACACTCGAAAGCCTCATGCAATTTGGCTTCATGCATCTTTCCAAAGCTTTTGAGATACATATCTAGATGCTCATCGTCATCAAGGATTCCTTTACCTCTTTGAAGTTCTTCGTATATCGTATCTTGTTGCACCTTACTTATTGTTCTAAGATGCTCCATAGCAACATACCTCATGCTACCGAATGAGATACGTTTTGTTTGCTTTAGATTATCAATAAATGCACTCATTCTTTTTACTTTCCGGTTATTGTTTCGCCTTTAAGCCCTGCTGCTATGGCTGATTTAAAATTCGCAATAGCTGTCTGCTTACTTGTATTTGCATAGCAATATTCGCATTGATGTGGACAAGTATCGTATTGTCCAATATCTTTGCTCACCATACAACCGCAAAGTGTTCGTTGGCCTTTGTCTTTATTATCTTTTCGCTTAATGGCATAGTGAATGCCATCATCCAGCATAATAGCATCAGAAGGGACTTTTTCTGACTCACCAAATAGGCTTTGAGGTAGGTTCTTTTGCCTTATCTCAACCCCAAGGAACTTCATCAGCGCCGAATCTTGCCAAGCGAATCTAATCATCAAGTTGTCATCAATGCAATGGTTCGGTAGAATTCCATATTCTTTGAAGATAGGCTTTTCTCCACAGGTGGCAAGTTTGTAATTCCATCCTTTACGTTGGTTAAGTTCTGAAAGTTTTTTAGCAAAGTCAACCATCAAATCTTCCGTCCATTCCTGATAAGGGATATTGTTGTTAATCAAGTTATTCCTAACTTTCTTGTATGATTCAATATCCGCAAAACTGAAAACAAGTTTTTCAGTATAGCCCAACAGCTGGTCCCCAATATTCTCTATCTTCTTAAGCAACTTGTCGGGAGATATGTGGGTTGTAAGCAATAATGGATCAAAACGCCAAACGACATGACCTTTACCCAATTTATCGACAAGCCTTTTAAAGGTATCTATTCTCTTATTGAGGGATGGAACGCCTTTCTCTAACCCTTCTTCAACGTAATCATTTAGGGTGTATTGAATATAACAGTTGATTTTTGGAGTATGCTGTGCCAATTCATCAAGATGAGAAATAAGCTTTTCCGGATTTTTCGACCAAAAAACAACAAACCGGGTATTCTGATAAGAGACATAACTTTTTTTCCCGTTAAAGGGATTTGTCCATGCTGAATATCCTTTAGCAAGGCGATAGAAAAACCAGTCTGCATAAAATGCCGGTATATCTGTACTTCTACTTGCTGATACGATTTCAGGGGCCTGTGCATCGGTACAAATCCCATTATCGAGTGTAATTGTTATCTTCCTCCAAGCCATTTTTGTTATTTAGAGCCTTTTTTAAATGATTGAAATAAAATATGGTAACTATATATCACTTTACAGTGAAGTGTCTTTTTGTAGATATGGTTGACTCTCTATAAGAATCCAAAATGAGAGAACAAAATTATCAACAAAAGCGAATACAGTATAGTCGTAATGAGGAAATCTACCGTCTTCGTGTAATAGAAGGACTGGACATATCCCCCATCATGGAAAAAATGCATGTAAGTCGTGTGACAGTTTATCGTTCATTATCTACTTTTGAACGCGATAATCCCAAACAGATAGAACAGATGAAGAAACAAGGTAAAAATGTGACTCCTGAAGATTACAAAGAATTACTCAAGGAGATAAGCGAGTTGAAGAAAAGCCTTGCCCAGGAACGCTTGCGTGCTGATTTTTATGAGGAAATGGTCGCTTTTGGAAAAGAAGTATATGGGATTGACCTAAAAAAAGCTGGCACCAAGTAGCAGGTAGGCTGCACAATAGGGACAAAAAGCGATATTGCATTGTCCCTATGTGTCGTCTACTTGGTGTAAGCAAACAAGCCTACTATAAACATCAGGACAATCTGATGCAAAGATTGGCATTGGAATCATTTGTGATAGAATACGTTAAAGAAGTCCGTGCCAAAGACCCCGGAATAGGAGGGAACAAACTCTGGCTGATGTACCGTAGCCGATTTGGTCAGGAAAACAGCGTGGGTTATAATCGTTTTTATGATATACTGGATCGTTTCTCGCTGAAAATTCGCAAACGGCATCATCGTACCCGTACCACCAACTCGGAACATGACCGTCCTGTTTATCCCAATCTGGTTAGAAACTTCCTCCCTCAGGCTCCTTGTCAGCTGATGGTCAGCGACATTACCTATATTCATCTGGGAGAGAATCTGGTAACGGGTAAAAATATTTTTTGTTTTTTGTCAGTCGTCACCGACGCTTATAGTAAGGAAATCATAGGATATAGTATTGGAGAAACGTTGGATACTAAGTATCCTTTAGATGCTTTGGAAATGGCTATCAGCCATTATGGTCGAAAAGACTTGTCCGGTTTGATCCATCATTCTGACCGTGGTATCCAGTATGCCAGTTATGCCTATACAGCCCGCTTGAAAGACTGCGGAATCCGCATAAGCATGACTGAAAATGGAAACCCCAAGGAAAATGCCATAGCCGAACGGGTAAATAATACCATTAAGAATGAACTTCTTAAAGATATGAAGTTTACTTGTATCCCGGAAGTGAAAACTGCGGTAAAATCGGCTGTAGACTTCTATAATAATGAACGTCCGCATTGGAGTCTGGACGGCATGACCCCGTCTCAGGCTGCACAGTGCAGGGGAGAACTGAAGAAAAGGTGGATAAGTTATCGGGAAAATGCCATTAAGAGCCAGATAAACGTAAGTCTGACTGGATAGAAGAATATCAGGCTGAGGAAGCTCTTTGGAGGCTTCACGCCTCCAGCCGCATGGCAATCCTCCGCGGTGGTTTTTCATAATTTATTTGGAGAGAATCACACTCTTGATTATTTTTGCCGGCAAATAATTAGAGAGTAAACCTCTTTCAGAAATAAACAACAAAAGGGACAACCCTTTTTATTATTAACTATAAACCGAGTCAACCCTTTTTATTGATTAGGCAGAAAGTAGTCAACTAAAATCGTTAAACTACAAATGTGTCACTTTTCCGGTAAACAGTCCATACTGAACAAATATTGTTTCATACTAATGAAACACTTGTTCCACTATGGAGAAACAACTGTTTCATTAGGGAGAAACAAAATCTGGCTTATATACTTTTACCACTCATATTGCTCAACATATTCATCGAATACGGGAGCTTCCTGAAGACCTCTTTGAAGGAACAATTGCCGGATATACTCCTGTTGCTCGGGAGTAAAAAGACGCTCTTTACGCCAAAGCCGGTAAAAATGCGTTCGTCCGAAATAGGTTAACATCTCTTGTTTGATGGCTATTGCATCATTATGTGGAATATACGCCAGCAAATTTGTCATACCCAAAGCAAATTGTTCCAATTGGTCGGCCTTAAAGTAGGGACAATCTTCATTGGCAGGATTCGTTTGTGCAGGATTAACAAAGGTAACAGTCTTACGCTCAATCGGTATATGCTGGGCAGCCCTGCTACGAAGACACCTATCAGCTTGTTTGCATTGTCTGTTCATACAATGAGCAAACTTATACGGCAGTAAATTGTAATCAAAGTCTTTATCCATAATGCATATCGTTTTAACAAAAATACGCTTTATTATTTAACTACAAGACAATTGCAGCATAAATATGGCATTTAGCCCGAATTATAAAGCTTTCCTGCGGTAAGATACAATCAGTTCTGGTTCAGCAAGAAGTAAATCAGTCCGGACATCAGCCCGGTTTGTGTCAGATGGGTACGGATATCGGACAAGGCTTTAGTTATATGTTTCTCTACGGTCTTTTCACTGATATTCAAGAGGAATGCAATTTCTTTATTCTTCATATTTTCTTCACGACTTAACAAGAATACTTTCTTTCGTTGCTCCGGAAGCGTCTTGACAAAAGATGATATTTCCTCTTCTATCTCTTTCAAAAGCAGATTATCATGCTGGTTATAGGAAAGGATCTCGTAGTCGATCAGTTCATCCAGATTATCGGCATGGTCGACACGACGCTGAACCAGCACAGAATTAAGATGATTGATCGACCGGTTGTAAGTAGCACGATACAGATAAGGCTTTACCGGTTCCTCAAAATCGATCTCGTTCCGGTTAACCCATAAAGCCATGAAAACATCCTGGACAATATCCTCACTTACATTCCAATCGTTTACATATCTGTAAGCATAAGTCACCAAAGAACGAAAATAACGTTCGAAAAGCTCCTGGAACAGCATCAATTCTCCTAATCCGTTTTCCTCCTTATCATACTGATTTCTACCTATGGTTTGCATTCAACGATCCCCTATTCAAAAATATTTCTGTAAAAATAGGCTTTTTTTTCATCATCGAGGTAGGGATAACCGGTTTTGTTTTGTGATAGGTATAAGAAGAAGAGTATTACAGAAATAACAGGGATACACAGAGCGGATGGAAAACATCATATTAAAATATTTACAACAAACGGCGAGTACGGAAGAAAAAAAACAGCTACTCGACTGGCTACGGGAAAGCGAAGGGAATAAAAAAACATTCTCCGGTCTGCGGGATATCTGGCTGGCTTCCGGGAACATTCCGCCACAAACGGCAGAGTATTCCGAAAATGCTTTCCGGCAGTTCAAAGAGAACGTACAACAATATGAAAAGAAAAAAAGGCAGACCAGCTACCGGTTACGTCCTTTATTACGTATCGCAGCTTCAGTCGCCCTCATCCTGGTATGTTCTGCAGGCGGATATTTTATAGGCAGGCAGACACCGGATATCGTATATAGAGAGAAAGAAGCTGTTGTTATAAACCAGGCTATTATGGGGAAAGACAGCAAAGGATCGGTCACGCTGCCCGACGGAAGTATCGCCTGGCTGAATGCGAACAGCAAACTGGTTTATCCGGAAAAATTCTCCGATAAATACAGAAAGGTGAAGCTGGAAGGTGAAGGATACTTTGAAGTAAAAAGAGACGAAAAGGCTCCTTTTTATGTGGAAACCAACCAGATGACCGTCAATGTACTGGGAACCAGTTTCGATGTAAAAGATTATCCGAACAAGACCAATAGCGAGACAACCCTGCTTACCGGAAAAGTTGAGATACACCTGCCCGGCAATCCCGATGCGATCCTTCTGAAACCGGATCAACGGCTGACTGTCGACAAACAGACAGGAGTTCATGAAATAAAACAGGTAGATGCATCCGAATATATCTTATGGATCAATGACAAACTGATCTGTCAGGATGAGAAATTGTCCGTCGTCCTGCATAAGATAAAGTTATGGTACGGTATGGAACTGGTCTGCCAGCAAGGTACTCCGGTCGATCAACGCCTGTCGCTGACCATCCGGAAAGAGTCTCCCGATGAGATATTCAAACTATTGGAAATGATCGTTCCGATCCGTTATTCCATCAAAGACGATATAATCTATGTGAAGCCTAAAAAATAATACGAATCAATAAAAATGAAATGCCTATGAAGTAAACAAACAGGGAAGTATAAAAACAGTCCAGGCAAATGCTGGTAACATCTGCCTGGTAATGTGAAACAAACTGTTCTCTAAACTTAGAAATGAGAACAATAAGTTAAATTTAAAACAGTACAAATGTATGAAAAAAATTTCCACGGGAAGGAATGTTATCTCCTTTCTTAACATTAATTCATTTAGAAAAATGAAGCTAATACTATTACTTATAAGCTTTTGCTTCTTCCAGCTTTATGCAGTAAGCACCTATGCACAAAACACTAAAATAAGCCTGGAATTATCCGGTGTAAAGCTCAGCGAAGCAATTAAAACGATTGAAGAAAAGACACCGTTCGTCTTTTTCTACAATAATTCGGACATCGACATGAACCGGCAGGTCAGCCTGAATGCCAAAGATGCCAGTATCAAAGAAGTTCTGAACCAGTTACTATCGTCCAACAATTACAGGATAGAGAATTATAAAATTGTCCTGCTCGCCGATAAACCTCAGCAGGAAGGGAAAATCACCGGAAAGGTACTTGATGAAACCGGACTGCCCATTATCGGAGCCAACGTGATAGATAAGAAAACCAATAGCGGGACGATTACCGATCTGGATGGCAAATTCACGATTGACGCACCCCAGAATGCTGTGCTGACTGTCTCGTTCATCGGATACATTTCACAGGAGATCCATCTGAAAGGACAGAAAGAACTGACGGTCACACTCAAGGAAGATTCGCAACTGATAGACGAAGTCGTAGTAGTCGGTTTCGGTACCCAGAAGAAAGTAAACCTGACCGGTGCCGTTGCCTCCGTCAATCTGTCCGAAACACTGGGCGACCGTCCGATAGCCAATGTCACGGCAGCCTTGCAAGGAGCCACACCGGGATTACAGATCGGTTCGGAGACCGGAACACCCGGCGATGCGATGAGCTATAATATCCGTGGTACGACTTCCATCAACGGAGGTACTCCGCTCGTACTGGTGAACAACGTTCCTATGGATATCAATATGATCGACCCACAAGAGATTGAGTCGGTATCCATATTGAAAGATGCAGCATCCGCAGCCATCTACGGGGCGAGAGCGGCATTCGGGGTAATTCTGATCACAACCAAACAAGGGAAAAAAGACTCTGCCCCGAAATTCAATTACAACAATAATATATCTTTCTCCAAAGCGTTGGAACTGCCCCAAAAGGCAAGTCCGCTGGAATCGGTCCTGGCTTATAAGGAAATGGGCTGGCCGAACGACACTTATGTGGACGGCAAGAATATTACTCAATGGGAAGGATATATCCGCGATTACATGAGCGATCCCGGCAAATACCCGAAAGGATATATCTTCGATGAAAAAGGGAATCTTTTCCTGATGAAGGAACGGAACATGTTCGATGATATGACCGACAATTTCGGTTTTATGCAGAACCACAGCATGTCCGTATCCGGCGGTAGCGAGAAAACGGTTTACCGTATCGGTGTCGGTTACACCGGAGAAGACGGTATCCTGATCACCGACAAAGACAGTTACGACCGACTCAACCTGTCTACATTCATGGGCGTAGATGTCAACTCATGGCTGACAACACAACTCGACCTGAAATATGGCAACTCGAAGCAGAACAAAGTGGAAGCCGGAGGACGTAATACCGTATGGGTGGCAGCAATGAATCTGCCCTCCTATCAGAACAACGAAGATTATGAGCAGGACGGGATTACATATGCCCCGGAGTCACCAGCCACTTATATCCGCTACGGCGAACCGCGTAAGATCAAACAAAACGATCTCCGTGTATTGGGACGCGTTATACTGACGCCCTTAAAAGGCTTACGTATTACCGGGGAATATACATATAACCGTACTTCCTCGCAAAACAAGTTCTATAAGAATAAATATCAGTATATCGGATTGAACTTTACCGGGGTTCTGAACAGCACGGAAAATTCCAGTTATGCAGTTACCTCCAAATACACGGATTATAATGCCGTCAACTTATTCGCAAATTATGATATGACATTCGGTAAACACGATATCTCCCTGATGGGCGGATACAATCAGGAATCAAGCCATACCGAATCCCAGTATTCATACCGGACAGACGTTGTAGTCGGTTCGCTTCCGTCATTGTCTTTATCGACCGGAACCCCAATAACCAGCGATGCGTTCGAAGAATTCGCTATCCGCGGATTATTTTACCGGGTCAACTACAGTTATGACGGAAAATACCTGTTCGAAGCCAACGGACGTTATGATGGGACTTCGCGTTTCCCTAAAAACAGCCGTTTCGGTTTCTTCCCCTCTTTCTCTGCCGGTTGGAGGGTTTCGGAAGAAAGTTTCATGCAAGGGATGAACAGTTATCTTTCCAACCTGAAGCTGAGAGCATCCTGGGGGTCTATCGGTAACCAGGTTATCCTGAAATCCGATAATACGCCGGACAACTATCCGTATATCCCGGATATGAACGTTTATCTCTCCAGCTGGCTGGTAGACGGACAGAAGATCACGACACTGGGAGCACCCGCTATGGTCAGCAGCAGTTTCGGTTGGGAAAAGGTATATACGCTCGATTTCGGCTTCGACCTGGATCTGTTCGACAATAAACTGAATACGACTTTCGACTGGTATCGCCGCGATACCAAAGGAATGTTGGCTCCGGGAATGGAACTACCGGGAGTTGTCGGCGCCAGCGCAGCAAAGCAAAATGCAGCAGACCTGAAAACGTATGGATGGGAACTGAAGATCAACTGGCGTGACCAAATCGGACAGGTAGGTTACCGGGTAGGTTTCAATCTGTATGACTCACAATCGGAAATCACAAAGTACGATAATGAAGCGGGACTGATCGGATCGAACATCTACCGCAAAGGCATGAAGTTGGGAGAAATATGGGGATACGTCACCGACCGTTTCTATACGGAAGACGATTTCAATGCCGACGGAACCCTCAAACCGGGTATCCCGATGTTCAAAGGAGCCGGGAAAGTGTATCCGGGAGATATCCTTTATAAGAACTTCGATGAAGATACCGAATATATCTTCCAGGGAGAAAATACGGTTTACAATCCCGGAGACCAGCGTATCATCGGAAACAACACGCCCCGTTACCAATATGGCATTACAGCCGGTGTAACATACAAAGGTTTCGACTTGTCCATCTTTCTACGCGGAGTAGGCAAACGGGATTACTGGCGTACAGACCAGATGGCATGGCCTACCGGCGGCTGGGGAAGTCTGTTCAAGGAAACACTCGACTTCTGGACACCGGAAAACACGGATGCGTATTTCCCCAGAGTCTATTCGCAGGACCAGACCAATACATCATTCAACAGAAAGGTGCAGACCAAATATCTGGCGAACGCAGCGTATCTGAAAATACAGAATATCACTTTGTCTTATACACTTCCGAAAAGCTTCTGCCAGAGGATCTATATGGACAATATCCGGGTATTCGTCAGCGGCGAGAACCTGCATACCTGGGACCATCTGCCCGAAGGTCTGGAATCGGATATGCTTTCTAAAGGAGCCTGGGAATATCCTTTCATGAAAAAGTATTCACTGGGCATAAATGTTACTTTCTAAAATAAACGGTACGATTATGAAAACATTCAAAATAATATTCGGATTACTCCTTATTCTCGGATTTTCAGGTTGCATGAACAACGACTTCCTGGAAAGATATCCGCTGGGGAATCCTACGGCAGAAACCGTATTCAAGTCATACGACAATTTCAAAACATATGCATGGGGCTTGTATGAAACGTTCCCGGCACTCAGCTATGGAGAAACCAACACGGATAATATATCCTATAACTCCACACGCGGTTCGGGAGAAACGGATTGGATCAGAGGGATCGTCGTACCTCCTTCCAATACAACCAATACGCCCTGGGCACAATATTCGTTCATACGCCGGGTAAACCTGATGCTGGATCATATCGAGAGCTCGGAAATGAGTGAAACGGAAAGAGAACACTGGCGCAGTGTCGGTTACTTCTTCCGCTCCTATCGTTACATGACGTTACTATCTGCCTACGGTGGTGTGCCCTGGGTGGATCATGTGTTGGCGGACGATGAAACGGATATCATTTACGGTGCGAGAGAATCGCGCGATGTAATTGCCAACCATATTCTGGAAGACCTGCAGTATGCCGAACAGCATATCAACCAGAACGGCGACGGAGCCAATACGATCAATCGGGTAGTGGTACAGACATTACTATCCCGTTTCTGTTTGTTTGAAGGAACCTGGCGAAAATATCACGCCCTTCAGGAAGCCGATAAATTCCTGCGGGAATGTAAACGGGCTTCCGAAGAGGTATTGAAAGTATATCCGAACATACACAGCAACTATGACGATTTATTCAACTCTCTGTCGTTAAACGGTATACCTGGAATTATCCTGTACAAAGCTTATTCGAACGAAGCGGGTGTAGTACATGCCACCAGTATCGGGGGAACTACGGCACAATCATTCTATAACGTGACCAGAGACATGGTAGACAGTTATTTATGTTCAGATGGAAAACCCCGTTGGAACAGTCCGATGTATCTCGGTGATAAAGATATATACAATGAATTCAGTAACAGGGATCATCGTCTCTGGTTACATGTCACACCTCCTTACGTAGTCGATCGTTCGGAATCGACCACTGCCTGGGATAACAAATGGAAATTCACAGACAACCCGAAGGACAGGAGTTTCATTGACAGTATCAATATGATCGTCCCGGCAGAACGTCAGAAAACATTGCCTTTCCGCCAGGGATACGACGGAGGTATTTTAGGAGAAAATCCGCATTTTGATTTTTATCTGAATGGTCAACCCTGGTACAAATCTGCTTTCGGATATAATAACTGGAAATATTTCAATACCTACCTGAGCATGGGGTCACAGAGGAACGAAGAAACGGATATGCCGATCTTCCGGGTAGAAGAAGTTATGTTGAATTATGCCGAGGCAATGGTCGAGCTGGGAGAATTTACCCAGGCGACAGCCGATATGACGATCAATAAAATACGTTCAAGAACAAACGTTTCTCCGATGGTCGTTTCGCAAATAAACGAAAGCTTCGACCCGAAAAGGGATCTGGGCAATGCCAGTTACAGCGGAGATTATGCCGTATCGCCGCTCCTGTGGGAAGTCCGCCGCGAAAGACGTATCGAGCTATTTGCCGAGAACTTCCGTTTCGACGATCTCAGAAGATGGAAAAAATGCCAGTATGCCATGAAGAAAAAGCTCGGGCAATATGTCCGAAAATCCGATTTCCCGGATGGTACGGCTGTTACTATCGACGGAGGTACGGAAGAAGGTTATCTGGAATTTCATCCGGCACCCGGCAAACTTTGGCCGGAATATTACTATCTTTATCCGATTCCTTTAAATCAGATGGTATTAAACCCGAATATCAAACAGAATCCGGGTTGGGAATAATTTATAAGATCTAAAATACTAACAAAGCTGTCTGATAAGTATGAAAAAACAATTTGTCAGGCAGCTTTACTTTATCCGTATGTTATGAAATATGTAATTGTCATCATTCTTATGCTTCACACGTTGTGTCTACCGGCACAGACGATCATTCCTTCTCCGGAAAAGATCGTACAAAGCGATGGAGAGTTTCAGACAAAAAAACAAATGAACCTGTTTATCGGTGGAACAAAACCGGATTGTCTGGAGTACCTGCTAAACGAATTGTTGAGAACATCCGAACTAAACCAAGTCAACGGTAAAGCAGAAGCCGATATCCGGATGATCACGGACACCAGCCTCGTAACCGAGGCCTATCGGTTGCAGATTACACCTGATTATATCGAGATCCGGGCAGCCGGAAATGAAGGTTTCTTTTATGCTATGCAATCACTACGACAACTGGCTTCCGGGCAAAACGGGACTTTGATCTTCCCCTGCCTGAAAATAGAAGACAGTCCGCGGATTGGTTTCCGGAGCTTTCTACTGGATTCCGGCCGCCAGTATCAAAAAGTATCGACTATAAAGAAGTACATCGACATGGCCGCCATGCTGAAAATGAACTATTTCCACTGGCATCTGACGGAGGGACTCGGATGGCGTATCGAGATCAAACGATATCCGCGCCTCACACAAACAGGTGCTTTTGTAGGGAAAGGGCCTGAACAGCAAGGCTTCTATTCACAGGAAGAAATAAAAGAAGTTGTCAACTATGCTGCCGGGCGCTGCATTACCATCATCCCGGAAATCGATATGCCGGGACATGCCGAAGCGGCATTGGTCGCCTATCCTGAATTAGGTTGCTTTGGCGATACGATAGAAGTTCCGGAAAACGGTTTTACAAAAAATATCTTTTGTGCAGGTAAAACACATACACTGGACTTCCTGAAGAACGTTCTCGATGAGGTCTGTGAACTCTTCCCTTCCACATACATTCATTTAGGAGGCGACGAGGCACCTAAAGGCAATTGGGATATTTGTCCTGACTGCCGGCAACGCATCAAACAGTACGGTCTGAAAGACAGTCATGACCTCCAACTCTGGTTTGCCGCAACAATGGCCGATTATCTGAAGGCCAAAGGTAGAAAAGCGGTCTTTTGGGGAGATGTCGTTTACCATGACGGATATCCGTTGCCCGACAATACGGTTATCCATTGGTGGAACTGGAGAGGACACAAAGATAAAGCGCTCCGGGAAGCGATAAAAAGAGATCTTCCTGTTATTTGCGGAACCAATTACTATACGTACCTGAACTTTCCGCTTACTCCCTGGAATGGATATGAAGAACAGAGAACTTTCGATATAAAGGATGTATATACAGCCAATCCCTCCTATATAAAAGATAAGAATTCCTGTTTATTAGGAATGAGCTGTGCTTTATGGACCGATCATGGGGTCAGGGAACATATGATCGACAAGAGACTATTTCCCCGTATCCTGGCTATAGCCGAACAGATGTGGAACCGGAACGAACCGGAAACTTTTGAAGTATTCTACGAAAAGGTAAAAAGCCAAAAAGGCTGGTTTGAAAAACAGGGATATCTTTTCGGACCCGGATTAAAAGAAGAAATTACCAGTGATTTCAGTTGGGATTAACTAAAAACAGAAGAAAATGAAAAGTATAAAATTATTGGCAGGCCTGATCTGCATGGCAGGTTTATCTTCCTGTCAGAAAAAAGAAAGCCGCCCTAACATTATATATATATTGATGGATGATATGGGCTATGGCGACCTGCAATGTTACGGCCAGCAAAAGATAGAGACACCGAATATAGATCGTTTGAGAAACAATGGCATCAAACTGACACAACATTACACGGGTTCGCCGGTCTCCGCTCCCGCCCGATGTGTGTTGATGACCGGCTTACACTCAGGACACACGCAGATCAGAGCCAACGATGAACTGGCATCTCGGGGAGCGGTCAACAGCCACGACTCCATGTATGTCCATCCGGAACTGGAAGGACAATTTCCTCTGAAAGCCGGAACAATGACGATCGGGCGGATGATGCAAAATGCAGGATATACCACCGGATGCTTCGGGAAATGGGGATTGGGATATCCTGGCTCGGAAGGTGTTCCAGGCAAACAGGGGATCAACCAGTTTTACGGTTATAATTGCCAAAGACAGGCACATACGTATTACCCGGCCTTTCTCTGGAAAAACGATGAACGGGTTTATCTCGACAATCAGGTACGTGATCCGCATCTGACCAAACTCGACGAAGGAGCAGATCCCTATGACGAAGCAAGTTATAAAAAATACACGCAGAACGAATATGCCAACGATCTCATCTTTGACGAAATGATCCAATTTGTAGATCAGAATAAAGAACAACCTTTCTTCCTGCTCTGGACCACTCCGCTCCCACACGTCTCGTTGCAGGCACCCGAACATTGGGTAAAATATTATGTCAACAAATTCGGGGATGAAGAACCTTATACCGGAAACAAAGGATATATGCCTTGCAGGTATCCACATGCTACTTATGCAGCTATGATCAGTTATTTCGACGAACAGGTCGGCAAACTGGTAGAGAAGTTGAAAAAAGAGGGACTATATGAAAATACCCTGATCATTTTCACTTCAGATAACGGTCCGACATTCAACGGAGGTTCCGATTCACCCTGGTTCAACAGCGGAGGATTATTCAAATCGGAATACGGATGGGGGAAATGTTTTCTCCATGAAGGAGGAATACGCATACCGGCTATCGTCTCCTGGCCGGGAAAGATCAAAGCCGGAACAGAGTCCGACCATATCTGTGCATTCCAGGACGTCATACCTACTTTAGCTGAAATTGTCTCTATCGAATGTCCTCCGACCGACGGTATCAGTTTCCTGCCAACCTTATTAGGAAAATCCTCCAAACAAAAGGAGCATGAATACCTATACTGGGAATATCCGGATCCGGTTATCGGGAATAAAGCCATACGATGGGGAAAATGGAAAGGGATCATCACTAATATCCGGAAAGGAAACACTACCATGCAACTCTTTGATCTGGAGAACGATTTACAGGAGCTTCATGATGTTGCCGCCGAACATCCGGACATCGTCGGAAAGATGAATGAATGGATGATCGAGTCCGGCACTGTTCCGGAAAATCCGAAGTTCAGATTCTAGTAAAAGAGATCATTCCGATATGGAATTCTGTTCTTGTCGGAATGATCTCCGATTAACGAACTACGTATCATAAAATGCAGTTTTAATCAAACTTTTTCTTTTTAATAACAAACGATCTGTATATTTGTATCCAATAACAAAGAGATATTAAATCTATCTATTAATGGATTCTGCCACCGAAAAGGGATACATAGAGGCTGTTAGCAAGGGGGATGAACAGGCATTCGAGTCATTGTTCCTGCATTACTTTCCACGGATAAAAGGATTCATCTGCGGGATTCTGCAAAACGAGGAAGAGGCAGAGGATATTTCACAGGATATTTTCGTTTCGATGTGGCAAAACAAAGACCGATTAACCGGCATTGAAAATCTGAACGCTTATCTGTTCCGTATGGCTAAAAATACTGTTTTCCGCCATATCGAGCGGTCTCTGTTATTCAGGGATTATCAGCAACAACAAGCCGAACGTTCCTCATTTTCATCCGCCAACAATGAAACTATTGAAGAAGAAATATATGCAAAAGAACTGGAATATCTCATTTCTGTTGCCGTCGAAAAAATGCCGTCCCAACGAAAGCAGATTTATAAAATGAGCCGTATGGAAGGATTATCCAACGACGAAATCGCCGAACGGCTTGTGATCAGTAAACGGACGGTAGAAAATCATCTTACACTGGCATTAGCCGACATCCGTAAACTGATCGGATTCTTCATTCTCATCTTCTTTTAAAAAAAGCTCATCTCAAACCGTGTGCAAACTCTTTCTCACGTATCTTAATAAATAAAATACGGAGGAAATAAGAACATGTAAAAAAGGGACCGGAAAAACAGCGACACCTTTTCAGGACTCCCGAAATCTATATTTGAATTTAATAACAGAGATCATAAATTTAGTAATCATCGATTTAAAGCACTAATAAAACATGAAAAAGACAACTTTATTGGTTGGGATACTTTGTGCAGCAAGTTTATCTTCCTGTCAAAAAGAAAAAAGTAAGCCTAATGTCATATACATATTGATGGACGATATGGGGTATGGTGACCTGCAATGTTACGGTCAGGAAAAAATTGAGACACCCAATATCGACCGATTGAAAGACAACGGTATCAAATTAACGCAGCATTATAGTGGCTCGCCGGTCTCCGCTCCGTCACGATGTGTGTTGACAACCGGATTACATTCCGGACACGCACAGATCAGAGCAAATGACCCTATGTCGTCACGAGGAGCGGTCAGCAGCCATGATTCGATGTTCATACATCCCGAATTGGAAGGACAATATCCTTTGAAAGCCGGAACCATGACAATCGGACGTATGATGCAAAATGCAGGATATACAACGGGGTGTTTCGGAAAATGGGGACTGGGTTATCCCGGCTCAGAAGGAGTTCCGAACAAACAGGGTATTGACCGGTTCTATGGATATAATTGTCAACGACAAGCACATACCTACTATCCTCCTTTTTTGTATAAAAATGATCAACGGGTATACCTTAGTAATCAGGTACGTGACCCCCACCAGACTAAACTGGATGAAGGAGCAGACCCCTAGGACGAGGCCAGCTACAAAAAATTCACTCAGGATGAATATGCAAACGATCTTATTTTTGATGAAATGATACAGTTTGTCGATGACAATAAAGATCAACCGTTTTTTCTGTTTTGGACAACCCCGATCCCACATGTATCCCTACAAGCTCCGGAACGCTGGGTAAAACACTATGTGGAAAAATTTGGAAATGAAGAACCTTATATCGGAGATAAAGGATACATGCCATGCCGTTATCCACATGCAACCTATGCCGCCATGATCAGCTATTTTGACGAACAAATAGGAAAACTCGTTGAGAAATTAAAACAAGAAGGAATATACGAAAACACACTTATCTTTTTCACATCTGATAATGGACCTGCCTCCGACGGAGGAACCGATTCCCCTTGGTTCAATAGTGGCGGACTATTCAAATCAGAATACGGATGGGGGAAATCTTTCCTTCACGAAGGAGGGATACGTGTTCCGGCTATCGTATTCTGGCCGGGCAAGATCAAAGCGGGGACAGAATCCGATCATATATGTGCATTCCAGGACGTTATGCCGACACTGGCCGATATTATTTCTATCAAATGTCCTCCAACTGACGGGATCAGCTTCCTACCGACACTACTCGATAAAAAAGACAAACAAAAACAACACGAATATTTGTATTGGGAATATCCCGATCCAAAAATCGGAAATAAAGCGATTCGCATGGGAAACTGGAAAGGGATTATTACCGATATCCGTAAGGGAAATACAAGAATGGAACTGTACGATCTGGAAAACGACCTGCAGGAATTACATGATGTTGCCGATAAGCATCCAGATATTGTTAAGAAGTTCTATGAATTAATGTATACATCCACAACTTCACCTGAGAATCCTAAATTCATACTTTAACACTACACAAATATTATACTGATATGACAATAAAAAAGAAAGATATATTGATCGGATTAGGTATCGGAAGTATATTTCTCCCCGTTCCATCCCTTTCGCAACAAAAAAACAGTGAAGAAGTGAAGCCGACACCTAACGTCATACTTATATATGCAGACGATTTGGGTTATGGTGATCTGGAATGTTATGGAGGGTCAGGAGCCGCCACGCCTAATATCAACCGCCTGGCACAAAACGGGATTCGTTTTACCAATGCGCATGCCACAGCAGCGACCAGCACTCCCTCTCGCTATTCTATGCTTACCGGAGAATATGCCTGGAGAAAAAAAGGAACAGATATCGCAGCTGGAAATGCCGGTATGATCATTCGTCCCGAACAATATACGATGGCAGACATGTTCAAAAACTCCGGATATACAACAGCAGCTATCGGGAAATGGCATCTCGGTTTAGGGGATAAAAGCGGCGAACAGGATTGGAACGCCCCCTTGCCTACTGCTTTAGATATCGGATTCGACTACTCCTATATCATGGCAGCTACTGCCGATCGGGTCCCCTGCGTATTTATCGAAAATGGAAAAGTAGCCAACTATGATCCTTCCGCTCCCATTGAAGTAAGTTATCAAAAACCATTTGAAGGAGAGCCACTCGGCAAAAACCATCCTGAACTGTTGTATAATCTGAAACACAGTAACGGGCATGATATGGCTATCATAAACGGTATTGGACGTATAGGATACATGAAAGGAGGAGGCAAAGCTCTTTGGAAAGATGAAAACATAGCCGATTCAATAACGACACATGCACTAAACTTCATCCGGGAAAATAAAAACAATCCGTTTTTTCTCTATTTTGCAACGAACGATGTACATGTACCCCGTTTCCCGCATGACCGTTTCAGAGGTAAAAACCCGATGGGCCTAAGAGGAGATGCAATTGTACAGTTCGACTGGTGTGTCGGACAGTTGATGGAAGAATTGGATAAATTAGGATTGACCCAAAACACAATGATCATTCTTTCAAGTGACAACGGTCCCGTCCTCGATGACGGCTACGCCGACCAGGCTCAAGAATTAGTAGGTAATCATAAGCCTGCCGGCCCATTACGCGGAGGAAAATATAGTGCCTTCGAAGGTGGCACACGCATTCCTGCAATTGTAAGCTACCCAACTATTGTAGAAAAAGGAAAAATTTCAGATGTTTTAGTTTCCCAGATCGACTGGTTTGCATCTTTTGCAACTCTCATACATGCAATACTACCTAAAGGATCTGCATCAGATAGCTTCGATATGCTATCTAATTGGTTTGGGAAAGACAATACGGACCGACCATGGGTAATCGAACAAGCCTCTGACCATACACTTTCCATCCGGACAAAAGACTGGAAATATATAGAAACCAGTTTCAATCCTGTTAAAGTAGCCAGAGTAACAAATATTGAAACCGGCTATTCAACGGAACCCCAGTTATATGATATGAAAGAATCTACAGAACAAACCAATAAAGCATCTCTACATCCTGAAATTGTTTTCAAATTGCAGCAAATCCTGAAAAAGATACAAAAACAAGGATCACATTAAACAAAACCCTTACAAGCTGGAAGGTGTGTCAAAACATCTTCCAGCATCTTTTTTTATAAAAAATCACATTCTGACTGTGTGTTCCATCTCCCTTACGTCTCTTATATAAAACGGCAATAATATGCACACATCAAAAACATATAAAATACTATATAACCTGGTTTCCCATACATTCGATTCGGAACTTCGGATCAAGATATGGCAATGGCTGGTTAATTCATCCAATCAAGAAGAAAAAGAAAAAGCACTCCTGTCTATATGGAATGAATATCCGGCAAAAACAGATGCAAATACTTATCTTTCACTGAAAGCTACTCAGGAAAAGATCAAACAAAATAAATCCTCACATAAACAATATAGACTGACATACAAACTATCGAGAATAGCAGCAATACTTATTATTCCTTTATTATCGGTAATCGGTTCCTATCTGTATGTTAAACATAACACATATAATCCGGAACTAATACAATGTTTCGTACCGGAAGGAGAGAAACAGGAGTTAACCCTCCCCGACGGTTCCATAGTAAACATCAATTCAGGGAGTATATTAATCTATCCAAAAGAATTCAAAGGAGACACTCGTACCCTGCATCTGGCAGGAGAAGCAAACTTCACGGTAAAAAAGGACAAAAAGCATCCTTTTATTGTAAAGACAAGTTCTCTAAGGGTTGAGGCACTTGGTACAAAATTCAATGTACAAGCTTACTCGGAGAGTGATAAAATCATTGCGACACTCGAAAACGGAAGCATCAAAGTAAATAAAATCGAAGATGATGAAAACTCTTTCATCTTATCACCAAACGAACAATTGGAATATAATTACAAAACAGGCATATTCGAAAAAAGAACTATCAATGCAGCCAATTATTCTGCCTGGATAAAAGGTGAACTCAATTTTATAAATATGCCTCTAAAAGAGATTCTGGCTACAATCCAGCGAAAATATGCCGTTGACTTCATTATAAATCCCCGCTTGTTTACCCCGGATTTATACACTATAAAATTCCGCCAGAATGAAGACATTGATACAGTCATGAAAATTCTGACAATGACTGTCAATGGATTAACTTATGAAACAGATGATGATACAATAACTATTTATTCACTAAAAAAGAAAGGAGTAAAATAACAAAAAAAGGGACTGGAAAAAATTGCGACACCTTCTCCAACCCCCGAAATCAACAATCCATTTAAAACTGTAGAGATCTTAAATTTAGTATTCATTGATTTAATGTACAAAAGTATGAAATTAAACTACTATAAGAGTACATACGGACTCTTAAAATTACGTAAATTGTTAATATTTACACTATTAAGCCTATTCACATTTAACTCGGGTTGGGGGCAGAACCAACGAATATCAATTGTTGCAAAAAACAAGACACTGTTAAGCGTATTCGAAAATATTGAAAAACAAACAGGGTTGAGTATTGCTTATAATCAAACAAAATTAGATGTTAATAGAATTATCAATCAGGATTTTAATGATAAAATCCTGTCCTCTGTTATAACAGAGCTACTAGAAAACAGTAGTTTTACCTATCGGATTGAAGGGAAACATATTATTATTGTTCCGGTACAGCTACAGCAAAAACAACAGTCCACTCAGAAAATCCAGGGCATCATTACTGATCCCAGCGGTCTACCTGTTATTGGTGCAAACGTTGTTGTGAAAGGTACAACCAATGGAACAATCACCGATCTGGAAGGCAAATTTTCTATTGAGGCTTCTCTGGGTAATACTTTACAAATTTCTTACATCGGATACTTATCCAAGGATATCCGTGTAGACGGAAAAGACAATTATTCAATCCAGCTTATCGAAGATTCGCAGGCACTCGATGAAGTTGTGGTTGTTGGATATGGTACATCAAAAAAGGTGAATGTGATCGGTTCTATCGCTTCTGTTGATTCCAAACAACTGGAAAACCGTGCCACTTCGTCAGTCGTTTCAGCCCTTACCGGCCAGATGCCAGGTGTTACGATCACACAAGCGGGCGGACGTCCGGGTGAGAATACCGGAACGATACGTGTGCGTGGTGTCGGCTCTTTCAGTAGCGACAATGATGCCAAAAAAGCCGATGCTCTAATCCTTATAGATGGAATACCAGGAAATATGACGGATATAAACCCGAATGATATTGAAAGTATTTCCATATTAAAAGACGCATCAACTGCCGCCATTTACGGATCACGCGCAGCAAATGGAGTAGTATTGGTCACAACTAAAATGGGAAAAGAATCGAAAGTCTCTGTTTCCTATAATGGTTACGTAGGTTTTAACCGGGCAACCGCTCTTCCAAAGTATGTAGACAGTTGGGATTACGCGCGCTTGCTGAATCAGGCTGAAGGAGTTACCCGTTTCACTGATGAGGAAATCAATGCTATGCGTACGGGAAGTATGCCCGACTTATGGGCCAATGAAAAATTCGTAGACGACATTTTCTCCGGAAACGGTTTACAGACAGGACACGATTTGTCTTTGAACGGAGGCAACGACCGAAGCCAGTATTTTGCATCTTTCGGTTATTTAAGCCAGAACGGTATTGTACCGGGCAACAACTATTCACGCTACACAGCCCGTGTCAATCTTACGTCCAATTTATCTGACAAACTGAAATTAACTATTCGCTTACGAGGTGATAAAGCTCAAACCAAAGAACCAGGCACAGCCGGTGCCATAGACGGTGGTTACGGAATGATGTCACTGATCAGTCAGGGATTACGTTTTCCAGGATTCCGTCCTTCAGTATTAAGTGATGGTTCATGGGGACCGGGTGTTAAAAACTTCGGAACACCTAAAGCATGGCTGGCATCCGAATCATTCCAGGAAAAGCCTACCATGAGAATCAACTCGAATGTACGCCTGGAGTATACCCCGATAGAAGGGTTGAAGTTCTCCGCTATCGGTGCTTACAATTTCACGAATGCACAAGACAAAAAGTTCCGTGCCACTTTACCCGTCACAATCAACGGAGCCACCAGTGTTTTAGGTCCCTCTTATTTAGAAGAAAAGAATACCAACACTGACTATAAATCATTTCAGGCCACAGTTGACTATTCAAAAACGTTCAACAAAGTACATAATCTAGGTATCCTGGCCGGCTATTCGTGGGAAGAAGAATCGGCCCGCGATCTGGAAGGCCGTCGGGATAATTTCCCCAGCAATGAGTACCCGTTCCTGACAGTAGGTTCACCGGATAACCAGACCAATAAAGGCGGAGGTTACGACTGGGTCATCCAGTCTTTCTTCGGACGTGCACAATACAACTATGCAGAACGCTATCTAGGTGAAGTGACAATGCGTTACGACGGTTCATCACGTTTTCCTTCAAATTCGCGTTATGCATTCTTTCCTTCAGCCGCTATAGGTTGGAGAATTTCAGAAGAAAACTTTTTTAAAGAAAATGAGAAATTGAACTTTATTAATAACCTCAAACTAAAAGCATCCGCTGGTATTCTGGGGAATAATAATATTGGCAATTATGCTTATCAGTCAGTCTATGAATTAGGGAATGACTTCAATTATCCACTGGGAGGTACGATACAGCAGGGAGCCGCTTTGAAAACCTATACGGATCCGCGACTTAAATGGGAAACGACCCGTACGATAGACGGTGGTTTCGAATCTGTGCTCTGGAATGGTTTACTGACCGCCAATATTTCTTACTTCTACAGATATACTTATGATATCTTATTCAAACCAAACGCAAGCGCCTCATCTGCTTTCGGACTACAAATGAGTGAGGTTAATACCGGAGAAGCCTCCAACCGGGGCTGGGAATTTGAAGTAGGACACAGAAATAATATAGGTGAATTCAGCTATAGTATCAACGGCAACTTCTCAATCATCAAAAATAAGGTTGAAACGTTAGGACTTGGTAATGTAGAACAAGCAAACGGAATGGTAGGTAACGGTTCCAATCTATTTATCGGTTATCCAATCGATATGTACTACGGATATCAAACAGATGGAGTATTCCTGAACCAACAGGATATAGACGATTATTTTGCTCACACAGACCAATCCGCCATGGGAGCAAATAAAGCCAACACCAAACCAGGTGATATTCGATACAAAGATATTTCAGGCCCCGACGGTGTTCCCGACGGAAAAGTCGATGCGACTTACGACCGCGTTTATTTAGGTTCAAAAATTCCTAAATACACATTCGGTCTTTCATTAAATGCAGCTTATAAAGGTTTTGACCTGAACATCTTCTTACAGGGAGTAGCTGGTGTCAACGGACTGCTAAACGGTTTTTCAGGCTGGGCTTTGTGGAGTGAAGGAAATATCCAAAAATGGCAGATGAAAGAAGCCTTCGATCCGGAAAACCCGACACGTTACCCGAAATACCCACGTATAGCAAACCTGGGAAATGCAACTGGAATTAATACGCAACAATCTGATTTCTGGATTCGCAACGCCTCTTACCTACGTGTAAAGAACATTCAGTTAGGATATACTTTACCCAAGTCAATCTTAAAGAACACTTTCATCCAGAATGTACGTTTCTATGTAGCAACAGAGAACCCGTTCACATTCCATAGCTATCCGGATGGTTGGGATCCGGAAATCAATGCCGATGACCGATTCTATCCGGTATTGGCAAACTATACATTTGGTTTGAATCTTAAATTCTGAAAAGTATGAAATCAATTATAAAGAAATTAATAATGGTCTTGGTTGCTATTGCATCTTTAACCTCTTGCGAGTTGGACCGTTATCCGCTGACAAATTTCAGCGAAGATACTTTCTTCGATAAAGAAGAAAATACAAAACTTGCACTTATCGGTTTATACCGCGGAGGTATCACCTATGGAGTAGACTACAATGCCTCCGATTGGTGGGCCTATAGTGCAAAAATACTAATAGATGGTGTCAGCGATATGGGATACGACCGCCGCGGATTCAATAATAATCTCGGGAAACTGACATCCGGACAAATCGATGAAAATAACGGATGGGTAAAAGACTTGTATCAGAAACCTTACCGCCGTATCAGTGCATGTACCCGATTCATTGAAGGAATCAATACGCTCGAATCTGATAATCCGGAAATGGAACGTATGAAAGCGGAAGCTCGCTTTATCCGGGCAGTACAATATTTTTACCTGGCTTCCTATTACTATGATGTTCCGCTAATTAAAACAGTCCTGACCTTGGATGAAGCCAATACAGTTTTAAAGTCACCGCGTGCAGAGGTTCTTCAATATGCAATTGACGAATTAACAGAAGTTGCTAATCTCCTGCCCCGCCATAAAGATTTACCATCCTCGGAACGCGGACGCGCAACGGCACAGGCTGCATTGGTTTATTTGGCACGGACACATCTGGTTGCGAAAAATTACAAGGAAGCTGCTGTGGCATGTAAGCAAATCATCGATTGGGGAGATAACAAATTAGATACCGACTATCAGAAATTGTTTTATCCCAGTGCAATAAATAGCTCTGAACATATTTTCGCGACACAGTTTGTCGATGACTTAGCAGGACACGGACTACCTCAACATGCTTATCCGATAAAAGACGGAGGATGGTGTTTGGTGAATGGATCCAGCATTCTATTTGAAGCCTATGACTTTCTGGATGGAACACCTTTCAGCTATGATGACCCACGTTTCAACAAAAACAACTTTGGAGAAAATCGTGATCCCCGTTTGGATTATACACTTATTTACGATGGTTCGACCTTCCGCGGAACAGTTTACAGCTGCAATCCTGAAACAACGGCAGCCGACAAGATCGGCCCGGGACAAACAACTCAAACAGGTTTCCTTTTACGTAAATACTTTGATGAAAGCTGGAACGGGGATAAAAGCCAATATGGAAACAATGTTCCTTTAGCACGTTATGCTGACGTATTAATGATGTACCTGGAAGCCGAGATGGAAGCCGGGACACCAATCACCCAAACTCTACTTGACCAAACGATCAACGCAGTTCGGGGACGCGTAAGTATGCCAAAGATAACGGAAACCAATCCGGATAAATTATTAAAAATTATTCAGAAAGAGCGTATGATCGAATTTGCTTTTGAAGGACTTCGCCTTTGGGATTTATTCCGCTGGGGAATCGCTGAAGAACGCTTAAATCAGGATATTTATGGTTCACCATTTTACATCACCAATCAAGAGTTAATGAAGAAGAAAGATGGACAGCCTGATCCGTATAACCGCTGGTACGTTGACAAACGTAATTTTAAAGCCGGACAAGAACGTTGGCCTATTCCACTATCTGAAAAGAATATCAATCCCAACTTGAGATAGTCGGTTAAATAACTTTACAGAGATACCGGTTACTTATAATTCCGGTATCTCTGTTTTCTTTTCCGCTTTTGATTAAATATTACCTGAACATCCATATCATGAATCATAAAATAAATAAAGTAATCCTGCCTGTATCATTATTATCTATTGTTGCTTCCGGAAGTTATTCCCAAACACAGCAACCCAACATTGTCATCATTCATACAGATGAACAGAACTTTCGTACTTTAGGTTGTTATCGGGAATGCCTGCAAAATGAACAAGCTTTCCCATGGGGAGAAGAAGCCATTGTGGAAACACCCAATATAGATTATCTGGCACACCGTGGAGTATTATTTACACGCTGCTATGCCACAACCCCAGTTAGTTCCCCCAGTCGAGCCTCTTTCATGACCGGATTTTATCCACAGAACAACGGAGTATGGACAAACGACATGGCCCTGTCTGAAAAGACACCCACCTTTGGAGAATCCTTACGGGATAACGGCTATGCAACCGGGTACTTCGGGAAATTACATCTCAATGGAAAAGGAAAACCGGAATGGCATCCCAAACGTGACTTCGGCTTTTCCGACAATTTTTATATGTATAATCGTGGCCATTGGAAAAAGATAGAAGAAGCGGAAGAAGGACCCGTGTTCAGAACAAATGCAGATGTGAAAACAACAAATGAAAAGACATTCACTACTGACTTTATTGCTACACGGGCCATTGATTTCATAAACCAACAAAAAGACGGGCCGTTCTGTTGCATGATTTGTTTTCCGGATCCGCATAGTGCGAATCTTGTAAGACCGCCCTACGACACGAAGTACAGTCACATAAAGTTCAAGGAACCAGTAACTGCTACCGCCGATACAACCAGTCGACCTGCATGGTCACACGGGGATAATCTCCCGGCAGACCAGCCCGAAGATATGGCTCAATACTTCGGCATGATTAAATGCATTGACGATAATATAGGACGAATATTAAGTACTCTAAAAGAGAAAGGTGTTCTTGATAATACAATTATTGTTTTCACATCTGATCATGGAGACTTGTGCCGGCAACACGGATTGATCAACAAAGGTGTCCCATTAGACGATTCAGCCCGTGTCCCGTTCATTATCAGTTACCCGGCGGGAATGCGAGAAGGAATCAGAGTCGATAATGTCATGTCTGTTGTTGATTTTACTCCTTCTCTACTTAGTTTTTGCCAGATCCAGCCTTCCGACCAATATGACGGCCGGGACTTGTCCCCATTATGGAAAGGTAATAAACTCCCTGAAAAATACAATGATATTGTTTTTATGAGAGCTACAACACCTAAATTAAAAAGTGATTGGGATGAATCGGCTACAGCCAAACGTACTATGTGGATATCTGCCGTAACACCTGATTATAAACTAACTTATTCGGAATATAGTTCAGATATTCCCTGGCTGACCGATCTAAAAAAAGACCCGGACGAATTGTTTAATTGTTATTTTGACCCGGCTTATAAAGAGATCGTTTCCCAATTAGCCTCCAACTTAAAAGAATATGGAGAACGATACAATGACCCCAGGATTCATCATCCTAAAATTCAATACGAAATAAGCTCTGCCATTTTAAAAAAGTAGACAATATCCGTTAAAAACACGGTATAAAACAAGGCTACTAGAAAAAAAATGCAGACCTTTAACTCCCGAACTATCATAAACTAATATAAACTAAAAATATCATGAAATCAAACGTACTAATCGGTTTCGGACTGGGAGCATTCCTTGTTTCTCCGATCACCTCCCATGCTCAAAAGGCAAAAGAGACGCAAACGCCGAATGTCATTTTCATTTATGCCGACGACCTGGGTTATGGCGACCTGGAATGTTACGGTGCAACACGAGTACAGACACCCAACGTCAACAAACTGGCTAACAGCGGCATTCGCTTTACGAATACCCACGCAACAGCAGCGACCAGCACACCATCCCGTTATTCACTGCTTACCGGAGAGTATGCATGGCGCAGGCCGGGAACAGATATTGCTGCAGGAAATGCCGGAATGATCATCCGCCCGGAAAGATATACCATCGCGGACATGTTCAAAAGTGCAGGGTATACAACCGCAGCTTTAGGCAAATGGCATCTGGGACTGGGTGATAAAACAGGCGAACAGGACTGGAATGCACCTCTGCCCGCAGCGTTGGCAGATCTCGGATTCGATTATTCCTATATCATGGCTGCCACAGCCGACCGTGTACCCTGTGTCTTCATTGAAAACGGTAAAGTAGCCAACTACGACCCGTCGGCACCTATCGAAGTCAGTTATCAGAAACCTTTTGAAGGTGAACCGTTGGGCAAAGACCATCCGGAACTGCTGTATAATCTGAAACACAGCCACGGCCACGACATGGCAATCGTCAATGGTATCGGACGTATCGGTTATATGAAAGGCGGCGGCAAGGCTTTGTGGAAAGATGAAAACCTGGCAGACTCCATCACGACACATGCCCTCGACTTTATCAAGGCAAACAAGGACAAACCTTTCTTTATGTACTTCGCCACAAACGACGTGCACGTTCCCCGTTTTCCTCACGAACGTTTCAGAGGGAAAAACCCGATGGGACTCAGAGGAGATGCGATCGTGCAGTTCGACTGGAGTGTCGGACAGATACTGGACGAACTGGAAAGATTGGGATTAAGAGAAAATACATTGATCATCCTCTCCAGCGACAATGGTCCGGTAGTGGATGACGGTTATGCAGACCAGGCAGAAGAACTGCTGGGTGATCACAAACCGGGCGGCCCGTTACGCGGAGGAAAATACAGTGCATTCGAAGCAGGAACACGTATTCCCGCCATTATCAGTTGGCCGAAAGAAATAAAAAAAGGAAAAGTATCCGATGCTTTAATGTCACAGGTCGACTGGTTCGCTTCACTGGCAGCATTGACAGGATCTGTTCTTCCCAAAGGCGCTGCCCCCGACAGTTACAATTACCTGGGAACCTTACTGGGCACAGACAATGCCGACCGCCCATGGGTGATCGAACAGGCTTCCGACCATACGCTATCGGTCCGCACAAAAGACTGGAAGTATATCGAGACCAGCGACGGACCGAAAATGGTACCCTGGGGACCCAAGATCGAGACAGGTTATTCTAAAACACCTCAGTTATACGATATGACCCAGGTAGGCGAACAGGAGAATCTGTCAGAAAAACGTCCGGAAGTCGTTTATCAGTTGCAGGGAATTCTGAAAGGTGTTCGTAACAACACCGTCAAACCAAAATAAATTGAATAACCTATTTGAATTAAGAATCAACGGTCTGGGACTTTTGTTCCAGACCATTTTTATGTTTTTACCTTTTTTTATCAGGGAATAGACACTATCTTTGTGGGCAATTGGGCAGAAAATAAAAGATAATGCTGGGACTTATTAGTAAAGGAATTGTGATAGGCGTACTTGTATCAGCCCCTATGGGTCCGATCGGTATGCTGTGTATACAAAGAACATTAAATAAAGGACGTTGGCACGGGTTCGTTACCGGCCTGGGAGCAGCCTTATCGGATGTCATATATGCCGCTCTTACCTGCCTGGGAATGGGAGTTGTTGTCAACTTCGTCGAAGCCAATCAGGCACCGCTCCAACTAATGGGAAGCATCGTTCTCGGACTTTTCGGTTACTATATATACCAATCCAATCCTGTAAAAAACTTAAAAAAGCAACGTGAAAAAAAGTTATCGTTCACACAGGATTTTATTACAGCTTTTCTTCTTACCTTTAGCAACGTTTTAATCGTGCTTCTATATATTGGCTTGTTTGCACGTTTTGGGTTTGTGTTACCAGATCATTCTGTTTGGATGTTATTGGGAGGGATTGCATGCATTGGTATAGGTGCCGTTTTGTGGTGGTTCGGTATCACATATATAGTTGCCAAATTAAAAAAATGGTTTAATGTACGAGGAATATGGTTATTGAATCGGATTGTAGGGACAGTCATCATTGTTTTGGCTATTGTAGGAGTATTATCTGTGCTCCTTACCTCATATTTCCATTTGCCGTTGCTCCAAATCTATAATTAACATGAAGAAGCTTAAAGTACCGTATTTAGTGACGCTGGATGTACTGGATCTATCATCCGCAGGATATCTGCTGGAGAGCAAAGCCCAGCGAGAGTATATTGATGTGATCAATTGGGAAGAGTACCCTTACAAACCAATTGTTGCCTTTGATATAGCACGAACAGACACGAATTTATACATTCGTTATTTCGTGAAAGGAAATTCCCTGAAAGCTGTGCACAGCGCAGACGGGTCACCAGTTTATACAGATAGTTGTGTAGAGTTTTTTATGAAAACCGAAGAAGATCACAACTACATGAATTTTGAATTTAACTGTATCGGCACCTGCGATGCGGCACGCCGCCAGTCACGCGATATCAAGAGATCGCTGAACTCGGACGAGTATGCCTCTATCCGTAGGTATTCCACACTGGAACATAAGCCTTTTGCAGAAAAGAAAGGCGTATATTCCTGGGAATTGGTAGTCGCTATCCCATTCCAGCTAATGGGTCTCGATCCTGATAACCTGCCGGAAAAAATCATGGGTAACTTCTATAAATGCGCCGACGATACGGAATTCCCGCATTTCGTAAGCTGGAGTCCGATAAACGTTCCTACGCCGGATTTCCATCGTCCGGAGTTCTTTGGAGAAATCTATTTATAAAACAAACTCTAATGGCAAAATAAAATACCGGAAAATAACAGAGATTGTTATTCTCCGGTATTTTATTTTTATTGCCTACAATAAGTCTTTCAGGATCTTAGTCACTTCTTCGGCAGAAGGATGGATGGCTAATATCTTTCCATCCTTATCTACCAGATACGTACACCCTCCGCTGTTACCTGCACCATACATCTCCCAGATATTTCCTTTATCATTCAGTTCAACCAGATTCAACCAGGGGTATTTATCCTGCTCGATCGCCTTCTTCATGGCATCCGTATTATTATTTTCACGAGCAATACCGACAACAGTAAATCCTTTATCCTTGAACGTTTCGTAAACCGGTATCATACTGGACGACAACCGGCGGCATGGTCCACACCAGGAGGCCCATAAATCGATCAAAGCGACTTTCCCTTTTATCTGGTCGGAAAGCTTTACCATATTCCCTTCCAGATCGGGAGCAGTAAAGTCGATATAAGAACCGCCTACTTTCACATTCATACTGGCAATAATCCGTTCCATATCCTTCACATAAGGATGAGAAGCGAACTTCTCCTTATAATTACGCTCGAATATCTCCGGATAAGCCGGAAATTCTTCTTTGCCCGGATAATAGCGTGCCATCATCACGGCATTATCGAGCATTTGCTTTAAAAGACATAAACCGTTCAGCGTCGGTTCTTTCTTTACATAATCAAGCTTCCATTGCCGAATGCCATCAAACGACTCTTTGAATCTTTCATTCAGAGCAAGGCCTTCTTCCGAATATTCCTTACCGGCATCACGCAGACGCTCATATTCAGCATATAATTTATTTCTGTCTTCATCCGTTTTTGCTGCCGACATCCTCTTCTGCAAATCATACATTTCCTTCGAAGAATAACGTTCTTCTTTTTCCAGCACATCCCTCTCCTTCTCCAGTTGGGTTACCGGATAAAGTTTTTCCATTTCCTCCTGCATGCGTATCTCTTCCTTATTCAAAGCACCGTCTGCCTGCAGAACACTGTGCGGACGATGTTCCATAGTATAAAGCGTGAAATGCAAAGTCCCTTTTTCCGAAATGAAATAGGTCGGACGCCAGGCTCCGTTCATTTGTTCATCCCAGAACACCAGTTCATACATTTCATTTTCATCGGCAGTCAATGTATAATTGAATTTACCGTCTCTGACAGGAATAGAGATAAACGGGGTTGTACGTATATCTTTTCCGGCACGTATCAACGTCAGGCGGGAACTCTGAGGACGGTCTATTACTTCACCCTCCAAAACACATTCAAATGTTCCGGGCGTAACAGGTTGTTTTTTCAGATGTATTCCTTCGATACGGAAATCCCCTTTTTCCGGTCCTTCAATAAAACTAACCGCTTCTTCATTCGGATCAACCGGTTCAAATAATAAGGTAGCCGGACTGTTACCGGACTCAGGCATATAGACTTCTTTATCCAACTCAAAATCGGTGGATCCCAGCAATTTATATTTCTTCCCCGAAGTCAAACCTTCCAGACAAGCACCAGAGGAGATGCGTACCCAATAATTGGGTCGGTTATACATTTCTGCATGGAGAATGGTTGCCGTATCCGTCAATTCCACCCGGTAAAGTTCCATCGTCGTTGTATTCTTATTATCTATCACCGGATAATCGATGATACGATTTTGCTTTGCACAGGAAAGACAGAGGCAAATCATCAGGAAAAAAAATAGTTTAGTCTTCATAACCAGCCGGATCAAAGGATTAATAATTTATCAAAAGTAAGTAATATAGCATAATAGACAAAAAAATAAGGGTGAAAGTATAACCCCACCCTTATCTAACACACAACTCTCCAAACTATTTATTTTTCTCTTTTGATAGTTTCAATTCAATAATAAAAGCAACAATCAGTCCGATTCCACCAAACAACAAAACCGATGCGCCATATACCGTACTGATTAATTCGCGCCGTCCCCAATTATCAAGATTAAAGTCCGTAAGCGACACAGAGATAATAAATCCGACCAGCAATCCCAATCCGATACCGGCCAGTAAACATCCGGCTTTCAAAGAACTGAAAGAGAAATTAGTACTCAAACGAGGTAAACCTATTTTAGCATCGAAAGCAGAAGGTTCCAGTTTATCCCCGATCTTCTCAATAATAGCCAACCGTTCTTTTTTACGTACAAACAATTCAAATAAACCGTAAATACCTGCACAAACTATTCCGACGATCAGCGGAACCATTATAAAATCCATCATAACTGTAATTTTTTAGTTGTTAATTAATCTCGTTTATTAGTTTGACGCAGTATCTCAGAAAAGGTTACAGCCTGCAGAGACAAAAACACCAAGTATAGACTTTTTATCCGCAAGACAATAGTTTTCTAATCACAAAATAATTGCCTTCTAATATAAAACAACTTACCTTTTATACTTTTGACCTGGGTCAACCAATTTTTCCACCCAGGGCGAATATGTTTTTGACCTGGGTCGAATACGTATATCACCTGGGTCAAAAAGATAGAAGATAAGGAGGTTTGGATTAGGTATAAGTAGTATTTACCATACAATATACCTGTTTTCAGACTACTTCGTCATTGTATATTCTCTGCTTCTATCCGGCTGATAAGTGACAAATTATAAAAGAGAACGAATGCATAAATAATCTATTTAATATTTTTATTGTTGCAAGTTGTAACCAAATTGCCGAACTTGCGTCCATAAGGTAGGATGGAGTTGTATAGCGACGCATATTATATAGAAAGAATAGTAGCGGGAGATACAGGTTGTTTTGCCTGCCTTCTGGATAAATACAGCCGTCCGGTTCATTCGTTAATCCTTAAAATGGTTGGTAGCAAGGAAGACGCGGAAGAACTGGCGCAGGATGTATTTATGAAAGTATTTCGTAACTTGCCGTCGTTCAAGGCCGACTGCAGCTTCTCCACCTGGATATACCGTATTGCTTACAATACGGCCATATCGGAATTGCGTAAGAAGAAGCAGGAATTCGTTGCCATCGAAGAGTCACAGATCAGCAACGCATCGGAAGAAGCAGTCGGTGAACTGCTAGAGAATACATCCGTGACCGAGCAACTCGACAAACTGGACACAGCCCTAGCCCTGCTTCCACCGGATGAAAGAGCATTGATCCTGCTCTTTTATATGAAGGAAAAGACAGTGGACGAATTAACGGTCATTACCGGTTTCAGTGCATCCAACATCAAAGTGAAGCTGCACCGGATACGGAAAAAGTTATTTGTATTAATCAAAGGAATGGAGGAGAAATAAATATGGATGATACAAAAAAGAACCCGGATATACTGGAAAACCTGTTCAGGCAAATGCCGGAAGAAGAGTTGCCGGCTTCGTTCCGTCTGAACGTTATGCAACAGATTGCCCGTGAAACGATCAAAGTCAGAAAGCGTAACGAACGTCTCGGGCTGGCAGCCGTTATTGCTGCTTCGCTGGGGATGCTGGGGATGGCTGTCGCTGCTATTCTTTATTATATAGGAATGCCAGAAACAACAATGACGCCAATGGCATGGCCGAAAATCGATATCTCTGCCTTCAGTTTCTATTTCTATATCGGCATACTGACGCTTATACTCCTGTTCCTCGATTATAAATTCAGGAAGGCATATCGTAAGGATGAGTAAAGATGAAACGTGCACCTTCCTCATAATCCGGATCGATGGAAAGAACTCCTCCCAAGCGGTCTGCGATCAGGGTACAGATCGATAGTCCCAGACCGGCACCTGCTTTATAGTCGTCCAGTTTTTCGAAACGCCGGAATACGGCAGCCTGTTTCTCCTTCGGGATGCCACAACCGGTATCAGTTACGGCGATACGGACCTGCTTTCCTTCTTTATCTACTTTATACGACAGATTTATTTCACCTTCACTCGTGAATTTAGTCGAGTTGGTAAGCAGGTTTGTCAGGATCTGTTGCAAACGTAAGGTATCGGTATGCAGGATAACCGGAACAGTATCCGGAGTAAAAGTAAGCTTTACTCCTTCCGGAACCCTGTGACGGATACTATCCAGGGCACTCTGGCAACACTCCTGTAATGAGTAGTCACCAAATTTAAAATTCAGGTCGCCTGTTTCCATCCGCGACAGGTCCAGTACATCATTTACCAGGTTCAGTAACTGTTCGGTGTTATTATGGACCACAGAAGCATACTCCCCCCGTTCTTCCGGATCAGACGATTCATCGACCAGCAAGCCGGAGAAACCGACAATAGCATTCAAAGGTGTCCGTATCTCATGACTCATATTCGCAACAAAAGCACTTTTCATGCGGCTGGCTTCCTCTGCTTTCACTTTCTCACATTTCAGATTATTCTGCGATTCCAGCAGGTTTTGTTTTTCTACCAGTAATTCGTTCTTCAGGCGGCGGGCACGTTGATAATACCTGAAAAGTATATATATAAGAATTAATAAAAGGAATGCCACAACCGTAAAGAACAGGAGCAGATGCTGTTTCTGTTCCATACGATCGTTATTTACTTTCATTTCATGTTTTTGTTCCTCCTGTCCGTTCAACTCGTGTAATGTCCGGAGCTGGTTGATCTGACGGAAGAAAGTTTCCTTATTCCGTTCCGATACCATTCCGTACAATTTATCATATAAAACCAATGCTTCTTTCAATTTACCTTCCTCCTGAAGGATATCCGCTTTGAACTGCAGGTCGGCAATGATACATTCCGTCTCGAACACCTTGTCGATCAATTTTATAGCCATAGGCAGATCTCCGATCTCTTTATAATAATGGGCCTGGGCTGCCAGATAAGTATTCAGCACGTAATCGTCCTCCGTCAGATTATTCCCGACATATTTTGCCGCCTCGCTCAATGCCCGCTTCGCCTTGTCCGGCTGATGTTCCCGAATATAGAAGTCTGCATAAAAACAATAAAGGAGCCAGTAGTCTCTTCCTATTTTATACACTGCCCCGGTACGTTCACTCACCTCGGCGATCTCTTCGATCGCTTTCTTATAATGAGCTAGTATCTCTTCCGTCTGTTCAGAAGGAGATACACGGATCGCACATTCAGACTGATAAGAACTCAGGCGTACCTTTGTTTCTGCTTTTACCATCTCCGGACAATTTACTTTTTCATTTAAATCGAGACCTTCCTGAAAAGCGACTATGGCATCGCTGTCACGTCGGATCGCCTGATAAATCAATCCCAGGCTTTCCGTACAACGAAGCAGGCCATACGAATGTTTGAGTTCACTTGCCAGACGGTATTCGTTCTTTGCCTCATTCAGAGCCATTTCATAATCGCGGGCCCACAACAATGTCTGGCACGAATAGCTTTTGAAATCAAACAATACATCTGGATATTCATTGTGTTGCTTGCTGACCGAATCGATCTTAGTCCCCCAATAGAGCAGACTATCCCGGTTATTTTCATTGTAATAATATTGTAACAACTTCATCAATGTCACATAGATGGCAGGAACAGAATCTATCCGGACCGCTTCCCGATAACAACGTTCAAGCCACACAACACTCTCCTCTTTTTGTTCATTCAAATCGGCCAGACGAAGCAGAACAGGAATGATTACTCTTGCATCGGTACTCTGCGATAAAACGGATCGCATACTATCCGTTTCATGTGCAACCTGATCATCCGAAGCTCCCACAGACAGAGACAATAACAACAGGCCACACAAAAACAGTATAGCTAACAAACTTTTATTCCGATACCCATTCTTATCTTTCATTCTCTATTCAATTAGATGGGGGCTCTTTTGTAATCTGCAAATTACAGGGATGAATAAAAACAAAACGAGCTCCCTTCGTATAAGTTGAATCGATATATAGTGAACCACCCAGATGCGTAGCCACCAGCCGGCAGATAGGCAGTCCTAAACCTGTGCCCTGTTCAAATTCATTCAGTTTCTCAAAACGTTCGAATATTTGAATGTGCATATCGACCGGGATACCGCAACCGGTATCGGTCACGATAAAGCGGACAAGATCATTTTCCGTATCTGCCTCGAAAGTCAGATTCACTTCTCCCTTATGGGTAAACTTGATTGCATTGGACAGGAGATGCTTCAGTAGCTGGTGCATACGGAACCGGTCAGTATTCATCAGGAAAGAATCGACCGAAGGCGTGAAAGTCAGTTTCACTTCCGGTCGAGGCATGTTTTCAAAACCCGACAATATCTCACGACAAAGCATCACGGCATCCCATTCCCTGATCGTGAAACTATAATTTCCGGATTCCAGGCGAGACAGTTCGAGTACATCGTTTATCAGGTTCATCAATAACTCCGAGCTATGGTTGATAGTCGATGCAAAAGCAACCTTATCTTCTTCCTTAAAAGAGTCATCTACCAACAATTCGGAGAAACCTACAATCGCGTTAAGAGGTGTACGTATCTCATGGCTGATATTCGAAAGGAATATGGTTTTCAGGCGATTTGCCTCCACTGCTTTTTCCTTCATCAGACGCAGTTGCCGTTCGGATTCAAGTAATGAGTCTTTTTCGGACAACAGTTCATTTTTCAGGCGGCGTGTCCGGCTATAGAAATGGTACAATACCAAAAACAGGATCAACAGAACAAAGACCGTTCCCAGAATATGGATCAACTGGCGCTGTTTGGCTGCTATCTGTGTATTCTGATAAGCAAGTTCACGGAGCTGTTTCTCACTATCGTTCAGATCGTTCAGGAAACGAAGCTGAGTGATCTGGCGGTTGAATGCTTCATTATTGATGGAAGCATTCATTTTGAGCATCTTTTTATATACCCGGATAGCCTCCTGATACTGCCCGCAATCACGAAGAAGCTGCATTTTCAAGTTCATCATATCCAGGTCGTCTTCCAAGGCCAATGCTTTATCGATGGCAGATAATGCTTTCTGCTTATTCCCCGCTTTCACATAATAAAGGGCTTCAGACTGGTAATAAGCATATTTCACGAAGCCACTCAGTGAATCGCTGATAAAAACGGAAGCCTTTTCCAGATAATCATGCGCTTTCATTAATTGACCGCTACGAGTATAAAGATCAGAATATTTTGAATAAAGCAAGCATCTGTAATAAAGAGCGGGAAAAACATAATTTTTCTTCTTATAATCCAGTTCTATCGTATCCAATAAGTTTTCATAACGTATCAACAGTTCCTCCGAGTCATCCAACAGATTGAGCCGAAGAGTCGAAACAACCATATCCGACAGGAATTGCAATTCCAGCATCTGCATGTCCACATTCTTGTCCAACCACCCCAACCCTTTGCGGAAAGCGACTACGGCATTACTATCCTGTCCTACGACCTGATAGATCAAAGCCAGATTGTAGTTACCTCTTGCCTGTCCATATATCTGTGATTCCCTGTCCGCCAGGTTGATCTGCCGGATAGCTTCGTTCATTGCGAGTTCATAATCCTCTGCCCACAGATAATCCTGACATACCAGACTACCGGCCGTGAACAAGGCATCGGGACATTCTTTACGCTGCCGGGAAATCGTATCGATCATGGCATACCAATAAAGCATGCTGTCCCGCATATCCCGGTTATAATAGTAACGGCTCAACTCTGCCATTGTATTATAAGCTATCTGAAAAGAGTCAAGCTGCATGGCTATGTCTACTATCTCCTTATCCAAAAGTGCTTCGACCTTCTGCTGCCGGTTCATAGCGACCTGTTCTCTCAAAAGAGCCAGTTTCTCACCAGGCGTCTTTATTTCTTGCAATATACTAGACAGACTATCCGTACGATCTCTTCTCTTTTCATTCTGAGAAGAAACGGATACAGCGTATAGTAAAATGACAACAACACATGCGAACTTTATTCCCCTATATATATACAGACTATTCGTCTTCATGCATATTTTCCTCTGTGTCTGGCAAACTTACAAATAAATATCTGTAACGAATGACTTTTTTCAATGTTATTTAACGAAAGTCCTGTTGATTTTCAATAATTCATAAAACACTCCACCGGTAGTCGGACGATACCTCATCAACAAGGATGGGTAAAAATAAACCGGGCACCCTGTGTATAAGCCGAATCCACCCGGATTGTCCCTCCCAGCGCATTGGCGATAGCCTGGCAAATGGAAAGTCCCAGACCGGTACCTTGTTTATACTCGTCCACCTTTTCAAAGCGTTTAAATATCTGTGTAATTTTATCCTGTGGTATGCCACAACCGGTATCTGTAACGATTATATCAACCTTGTTTTCCTTACTATCGATGTGGAATGAAAGGTTTATTTCTCCTGCTTCCGTGAATTTTGCGGCGTTTACCAACAAATTCACCAATAATTGCTGCAACCGCAACGGGTCTGTATTCAACAGGAAAGATGGTGTTTCCGGAGTAAAGGTAAGTGAAACACCGTCAACAATCCGGTGCCGGATCGTATCCATTGCGTTCCGGCAGCAATCGACCAGTTCGACCGTACGAATTGTAAAACTCAGGTTCCCGGCCTCGATCTGCGAAAGGCATAAGACATCGTTCACCAGGTTCAGCAACAATTCAGTGTTATTACTGATAACAGAAGAGAACTCAGTCTTTTCATCCTCAGTGCAAGCCGGATCGGACAACAGGCTGGCAAAACCGACAATTGCATTCAGGGGAGTACGTACTTCATGGCTGATATTGGCAATAAAGGTTGTTTTCGCCTGACTTGCCTCTTCCGCTTTATCTTTCGCTACACGCAAGTTCTTTTCCGATTCGATCAATGCCTCCTTCTCTTTCTGCAATTCATTTTTTAACCGGCGGGTACGGCGCAGAGAGAAATAAAGGATATATAAGATCAACAGCAGAATGACGGAAACCGACATAGAGATGATCAACTGATGCTCTTTTATATTCACATTCATCTGACTGATCTCCAATTCCTTTTTCTGCATTTCCTTGTCATTCAGATCATACAGCGTTCTGAGCTGGTTGATCTGACGGGTAAAGGCTTCATTATTGATCTTGGATGTCTCCGAGATAACGTCTTTATAGGCTAGGATCGCACTTTGGGCGTCTCCCGATTCCGATAAGATATCTGCTTTCAGTTGCAGGCAATCAGGCGTTTTCCAGCTTTTCAGCAATTCATTGATATAAGTTAGTGCTGCAGTATAATTACCGGTCTCTTTATTATAACGTGCTTGTATATACAAATAGGCGAACACGGCATAATCATTACTTATCGTTTCTTTACCGACATAGGAAGTTGCACAGGCAATAGACTTCTTCGCCTTTTCCATCTCTTTCCTTTTCAGATAAAGTTCAGCATAAAAAGAGTGCATGATCCAACGGTAACGATCTACCGGATAGATCGAGCCGGTGATCTTGTTCACCTTGTCCTGCCTGTCCAGCAAATCTTTATACCTGGTAAGCAACACTTCCGCACTGTCCAGTTTATTGATGCGCAATAAAGATTCCAGTTGATAAGAAACCAGGCGAATGCTGAAGGTCAGTTTCTCCCCCTCCTCTTCCTGTTTATCGAGTGCCGCTTGAAAAACGGCTATGGCATCACTGTCACGCCGGATGGCCTGGTAAATATGTCCCAGATTCTCACCACAACGGATCTGTCCGTAGGTGTTATTCTTGCTGCATGCCAGATTATAAAGCCGGATAGCCTCGTTCATTGCCAGTTCATAATTCTCCATCCATAAATGATCCAGACAAACATAACTGTAGGCTTCGAACAACCCGTCGGATAGTTCTTTCCTGCTTTTACCGATCGAATCGATATATTTGGCCCAGTAGACTACACTGTCCGATTTATTGTCATCATAATAATAACGGGAAAGATGGGCGGCAGTGGTATATACGACCTGTACGGAATCTACCCGGTTACTAATATCCAGCAATTGATGCAGATACCCCACTTCTTCCGGTTTCTGCCGATACAGGTTGGATAATTCCTGTAATGTCTTAATGGCAACATCCGGGGCAGGGGCTTTAGAAAGAATTGTTTTCAGACTGTCCAGGCGGGTAGTGCGATTGGCAGCTGCAGACTTTATACATATAAATATACAAAGTATACAAAAGAGACAGAGAGTACTCTGCTTTAGTTGGCGGCGAAAACGACCTTTATACATAAATGTATGTGTATGTAATAAGGCACAAAGATAATCGTTTTTGCGAAACTAATTAATAATCAACGTATCCTATTCAATAAAAAGCAAAAAAACAGATACGGGATATCTATACGGATAAACTTTATACCGGTCAAAGAATACAAGAGGTATAAAAACGTATTTTCAGGAGTAAAACTATTGTCTATCAGAAAAAAAGCGTTACCTTTGCCCCGATTTTTGAGATATGACAACATAATGTCTAACTTACTAATTAAAACAAACTTAAGTATTAACAATTAGAGAATGGAAAATTTAAAGAACATTCAGCCGGTTGAAGATTTCAACTGGGACTCCTATGAAATGGGAGAAACTTACGGTGACGTAAGCAAGGACGACCTTGTAAAAACGTATGACGAAACCCTGAACACTGTAAAGGATAAGGAAGTCGTTATGGGAACCGTTACTGCAATGAACAAACGTGAAGTTGTAGTGAACATCGGTTTCAAATCAGACGGTGTTGTATCAATGGCGGAATTCCGTTACAATCCGGATCTGAAAATTGGTGACGAAGTAGAAGTATACATCGAAAACCAGGAAGACAAAAAAGGACAGCTGATCCTTTCTCACAAGAAAGCTCGCGCTACACGTTCTTGGGATCGTGTTAACGAAGCTCTTGAAAAAGACGAAATTATTAAAGGTTACATCAAATGTCGTACTAAGGGCGGTATGATCGTTGACGTATTCGGTATCGAAGCATTCTTACCGGGTTCTCAGATCGACGTTAAACCGATCCGCGATTATGATGTATTCGTAGGAAAGACAATGGAATTCAAGATCGTGAAGATCAACCAGGAATTCAAAAACGTTGTTGTATCTCACAAGGCTCTTATCGAAGCAGAGCTTGAAGCACAGAAGAAAGACATTATCTCTAAACTGGAAAAAGGACAGGTACTGGAAGGAACTGTTAAGAACATCACTTCTTACGGTGTATTCATCGACCTGGGTGGCGTAGACGGTTTGATCCACATCACAGACCTTTCTTGGGGCCGTGTTTCTCATCCGGAAGAAATCGTTCAGCTTGATCAGAAGATCAACGTTGTTATCCTTGACTTCGACGATGAAAAGAAACGTATCGCTCTGGGCTTGAAACAGCTGACTCCTCATCCTTGGGATGCTTTGGATACTAACCTGAAAGTTGGTGACAAAGTAAAAGGTAAAGTGGTTGTTATGGCTGACTACGGTGCATTCATCGAAATCGCTCCGGGCGTAGAAGGTTTGATCCACGTATCAGAAATGAGCTGGACTCAGCACCTGCGTTCTGCTCAGGACTTCATGAAGGTTGGTGACGAAATCGAAGCAGTTATCCTGACTTTGGATCGTGACGAACGTAAGATGTCTCTGGGTATCAAACAGCTGAAAGCTGACCCATGGGAAGATATCGAATCTCGCTTCCCGGTTGGTTCACGTCACACTGCAAAAGTACGTAACTTCACTAACTTCGGTGTATTCGTAGAAATCGAAGAAGGCGTAGACGGACTGATCCACATCTCTGACCTTTCTTGGACTAAGAAGATCAAACACCCGAGCGAATTCACTCAGATCGGTGCAGAAATCGAAGTTCAGGTTCTGGAAATCGACAAGGAAAACCGTCGTTTGAGCTTAGGCCACAAACAGCTGGAAGAAAATCCTTGGGATGTATTTGAAACTATCTTTACAGTAGGTTCAATCCACGAAGGAACAATCATCGAAGTACTGGATAAGGGTGCTGTAGTTTCTCTGCCTTACGGTGTAGAAGGTTTCGCAACTCCGAAACACCTGGTAAAAGAAGACGGTTCTCAGGCTGCTGTTGACGAAAAACTGCAGTTCAAGGTAATCGAATTCAACAAAGAAGCAAAACGTATCATCCTTTCTCACAGCCGTATCTTCGAAGATGAACAGAAGGGCGCTAAGAAAGATGCTCCTGCAGGTGACAAAAAGCCGGCTGCAAGACGCAACAAGAACGAAGAGTCTTCTGCAATGGTAACTGGTCCGGTTGAAAAGACTACACTGGGTGACATTGAAGAACTGGCCGCTTTGAAAGAAAAACTTTCAGGCAAATAATCAGATCAAACTGATAACAAATATAAAAGGAGCTGTTTTTGGAAAACAGCTCCTTTTTCTTTATAACTACCCCAATACAACCCATCTTTGCTAAAAACGTATGCGTTTGTTGATTTTCATATAATATTTAGTCCTCATAAGCTTGCGTAATTTAAATTAAATACAGAACTTTGTTGGTGTTACTCCAATAATAAGATCATGGAAGAAAATATAAAGCACAAAAACATAACAATTCTCATCGCAGAAGATGAAGAAAGCAATTTCTTATTGCTTCAAACCATACTGAAAAGACAATGCAAAGTTCTCCATGCAATGACCGGAAAGGAATTGTTGGAGATTTACAAGAAAGAACATGCGGACTTGATTCTCATGGACATTAAAATGCCGGAAATGAACGGGATAGATGCCCTGAAAGAAATCAGGAAGTTCGATAAGGATATACCCATTATCATGCAATCGGCCTATGCCTTTGAAAATGATATGGAAGCGGCACGTCAGGCCGGAAGTAATGAGTTCATGACCAAACCTATCAACATCAAAGAATTCAAGTCGATGATCACTCGCTTCTTACCGGAATTGACATGGTAAATACATTTCAAATACACAATAAAAAAGGAGATGCTTTTCTAAAAAGTATCTCCTTCTATTTTAAATAAACTGTTACTTACTCATTTGCAGCTTCTGCCTTTTCGCATTCGGCTGCCTGTTCTTGTGCACCATAATAAGCGCAATCTTCACCGATCCCTATCAGTTGATTTATTTCATGTCTTTTATCCAAATCTGTAAAATATGCTTCTACTACTTTGTAGATGTCAAAACCGCCAGTCGATCCAGCTGCCAGATTTAATGACTCTACCATTTTTTTTGCTGCACTATGAATTTCTTTCTTGTCAATAAGATGCAGCTCATTGCTGTGAATCAGATTTTTTCCCATGATGTTTGACTTTAAAGTTATACTTGCTTTTTATTAATAACTATTGAACTAACAAGTAAGTTGTACTTGCTGTTTCTTTACAGCTTTAAATATACAAACATCTTCTTATTTACATGCAATTTCATGCCTTTAATTTCAAACTTTCGCTAATTTATACCGAAATGCAGATCTCTTCCATATTTTTTCGCCAGGAATAAGGTACAGAATCCACATGGCAATCATAAAGAAGAAAATAGTAGCCTTCATGATAAACAACAACATTTTTTATGATATTGTCAATGAACAAAATCAGGTTAATCACGGTTTATACTGTTCATCAGAGCACTCTCTGTAAAAAAAAATGTCAATATACGTACCATATTTCTTCATTGTCATACCATAATTCCACAATCCAAATATCATAAGGAACGATGTTTTAATTTTATACACAAATATAATTATAGGGTGATGTCTTTAAATGAAAACAAATTATATGTAGGAAATAATGACACCAATAATTCTATAAAAAATGATTTAATTATCTATGAGAATGTCAAACAAGTTCCTATAACTCCGTATCCATCATATATAGAAAACGGAATAGTCATGTTATGTTCCGAAGGATATGCTACATTTAAAGTGTACAATTATGAACATGTTCTGGGAAAAAATGAATTGGCTATTTTTCTTCCCGGACAGCTTTTATCGATCAATGCTATAAGCGATGATTTCACCATAAGTGCATTTTCAATCTCTCAGTCGTTATTCAATGACGTACTGAGCGGTATCCACAGATTTTCACCTCACTTCTTCTTTTATATGCGAAGTCATTTTCATTATCCTTTAACAGATAGTGATTGTTACAACTTTGGGAACTACTATAAAATGGTATATACGAAAGCCCAGTCACCGTCCAATCTGTATCCCAGGGAATCGGTAATCCATATACTCCGGATTCTCTTTCTGGACTTATATAATACATATAAGATCAGTTCACTTCCGCATATTCCGACTATGGATGCTCACAAAAAAGAAGTTGCAGATAAATTCTTTTATCTGATTATGAAGCATTATAAAGAAAATCGGGAAGTAGCATTCTACGCTAAAGAGCTATGCATTACTCCTAAGTATCTGACTACCGTTATTAAAACGGTCAGCGGCAAGTCGGCCAAAGATTGGATATTGGAATATATCATTCTGGAGATCAAAGCGCTGCTAAGAGACTCAACGCTAAATATTCAGCAGATTGTAATAAAGACCAATTTCGCAAACCAGTCGTCTTTAGGAAGGTTCTTTCGCAAACATACAGGCATGTCTCCTTTAGAATACAGAAAGAGTATGATCGAAACAAATAAATAAACAAACATCTAATAACTAATAAAATAAAGCTATGAACAGAAGTCAGTTAATTAACGAATTAGCAGAAAAAACAACAGTAAGCAAACGGGATATAACAACTATACTTGATGCTTTCACCGAAATGGTTGCCGAAAAAACTAAAGCCGGTGATCGCGTATTTATCCCGGGATTCGGATCATTCAAACCGCGTCTGCAAACAAGCCGTCCAGCAAGAAATCCGAGAAATGGCGATGTGATCCAACTTACACCGCGAACAATTGTACATTTCAAATGTGCCTCTCTCCTATTGGAGAAGATGAATAAAAAATAAATAGAAAAGGACTTATTTCAGAATAAGTCCTTTTTTTATTACAGCAGGTCATACTTATTGATTAAAAAGTATCTTTGCAGCCACGGATCAGAGTAAAAAATCGCATGACAGAGCAAGAGATCAGAAAATATTTACGACAAATGCAGGAAGAAGATTCTCAAACAGCCTTGAGGAAGTTCTATGATCTATGCTTTGACCGTTTCTTTCGCATCGCTTACTATTATCTGAAAACAGAGGAATGGGCACAAGAAGTCGTTCTCGATGTATTCATGAAAATCTGGGAAAAGCGGGAATCTTTGCATACGATTGCCAATCTGGAAGATTATTTCTTTATTACAGTAAAGAATGCAGCACTGAACTATCTGGAAAAAGAACAACGACGAAAGAACAGCACGGAAGAACTATCCGACACCGTGCCCGGTCAGGAATACTCGCCGGAAGAAACCCTGATCACCGAAGAACTTTTCTCCCATTATGTCAAAGCTTTGGACCGCTTACCGGAAAGGTGCCGGGAAATATTCATCCGGATAAGGGAAGAAAAACAATCCTATGCCCAGGTTGCCAAAGAATTAGGGATCAGTACCAATACCGTCGATGTTCAATTACAAAAAGCTGTCATCCGGCTACAGGATATCTTATCACGCTATTTGAATACAGACGAAGACTAAAACGAATCTTAACCTTTTTTCACCCAATAGCCATAGTGAGTTCCGGTACATTCTCCTGTCTTTATTTGTGAAACCGATAATCAAATAAAGAAAGAATGACAACTACAGACAAAGATATTGACAAGATACTGGACCAACTGGTTGCTTCCACGCGCTCACCGAGAGGCCGTTTTTCAGCCCAAAAGAGCTGGAGAATACTGGAAAAACGTCTTTTTTCCACAACCGGGAAAATAAAGTTCTTCCGTATTGCCGGAAGTGTGGCAGCTTCCATACTCTTCTGCCTGGCGGGTTGGTATACATATGATTATGTACGATCCACTTCCATACAGACAATCTCGACATTGGCGGAAATACAGGAGATCACTCTCCCCGATCAGTCCGTCGTTACACTGAACCGCTACTCCATACTTCGCTTTCCCGCTCATTTCAGGGGAGATAAAAGGGAAGTTCAACTGACCGGTGAAGCTTATTTTAATGTAGAGAAAGATAAAAGACATCCATTTATCGTAAAAGCGGAATCCGTCGATGTACAAGTATTAGGTACCCGATTCAATGTCCAAGCCTATCCCAAAGATACAGAAGTACGGACAACCCTCCTTGAAGGTTCCGTTAAAGTCAGCATCCCGGGAGAAAACGAGCAACTTATCCTTTCCCCCAACGAAAGTGCAGTCTATAACCGGGTACGGAAAAGTCTCGAACATGAAATAAACCCGGAAAGCAGTAATGAGATCATTTGGCGAAACGGTCATTTCCAATTCGACTACCTACCGTTGCAGGAAATTATCCGGCAACTATCGCATGCATTCAACGTAAAAATAGAAATAACCGATCCCAATCTCAGGAATTACCGCATACGGGCAAACTTTACCAATGGTGAAAGCCTGGAAGAGATGCTCGACCTATTGAAAGGAGCCGGTAATTTCAATTATACAAAGACAAACGACACGATCATTATCAGCACTAAACTTAACTAAGTTATGAACCATTTCATGTATAACCCTTTCTTCCGCATCAGTCTTATACTTTTGCTGTGGATGACTCTGGGAAACAACTCTCTCGATGCTCAGAACAAAGAAGAACGAATTAACTTCAGCATTCAGAACGCATCTTTAGATACATTTGTAAAGCAACTGGAAGACTCTACAGGTTTTTCCTTTATCTATGGAGAGAAGATACAGCTCAAAAAGCCTGTCACATTAAACATGTCCCGGCGAACTGTCAGTGAAATTCTCCGGAAAGCATTTGAGAATGAAGCTGTCACTTTCGAGATCTCAGGAAAATATATCCTGCTGCATGAACAAGAAAAGCCAGCCAATCATAAATATACGATCAGCGGCTACGTGACGGACGGTATCTCTTCAGAGACACTGATCGGAACCAACATCTTCGAACGATATCAGGGAACAGGAACCTCCACCAATCCTTTTGGATTTTACAGCATCACACTTCCGGCAGGAAACACGGAGCTTTCTTTCTCTTATCTCGGATACGAACAACAGACATGCCGATTCCGATTGGAAAAAGATACCTTGCTGAATATCCGTCTAATGACCAACAACCAGTTGGAAGAAGTGATTGTCCTGTCAGAAAAGAGAGAAGCCGGTATTCATTCTACCGGAATGGGAGCGATAGACATCCCAATGAAACAGATCCGCAATACACCGGCTATCCTGGGAGAAGCCGATTTATTGAAAACGATCCAGCTGATGCCCGGAGTACAGGCAGGTGTGGAAGGCTTCAGCGGTTTGTATGTGCGTGGAGGCGGTCCCGACCAGAATTTGATCCTGTTGGATGGCATACCTATCTATAATGCCGATCACCTGCTGGGAGTATTCTCGATTTTCACACCGGAAGCCATGAAGAAAGTCACTCTCTTCAAGGGATCTTTCCCGGCACGCTACGGGGGGCGGTTATCATCCATTGTCGACATCCGTACCAACGACGGGGATATGCTGAACTATCACGGGACAGTCAGCATCGGTCTGTTGACCAGCAAACTACATCTGGAAGGGCCAATCATTAAAGATAAAACATCTTTCTGTCTGACCGGACGCCGCACTTATCTGGACCTGATAGCAAGACCGTTCCTGCTGGACGACAAAAAATACAACTATTACTTTTACGATATCAATGCGAAAGTGAACCACAAATTCTCAGACCGCAGTCGTCTCTTCCTGAGTTTCTACAAGGGGAAAGACCATTACGACTACAAACAGGATAAAGAATATGATGATTATAATGGTGGTCCGCGAATGCATTTCTATAACAGTGAAATCAATTTTAACTGGGGAAATACGATCGCAGCAGGACGCTGGAACTATGTATTTAATAATAAACTGTTCAGCAACACCACAGTCGCTTACAATCATTATCAGATGTCGATGGCAGACAGCTACAAAAGAGAGGTCACGGGCACAAATGAAAACGAGGAAACAAAAACCGATCATAACGAATCCTATGTGTATAATTCCGATTATCGTTCCGGAATACATGATATAAGTTTCCAGACGGACTTCGATTATACACCGACACCAGACCATCATATCAAATTCGGGGGAGCATACCTGTATCACACGTTCCGACCGGAAGTGACAACTTCCCGTGTAAAGGAAGCTGAAAATGGCTCTACAGCACAAGATACGGTTTATAATGACTCATCAAACAGTAACCTTCACGGTTACGAATGTTCATTGTATGCGGAAGACAATTTTAATATCGGCAACAAGCTTAGTTTCAATGCCGGTGTCCATTTCTCCCTCTTCTATACACAAGGGAAAGGGTATTTATCGGCTCAACCCCGCTTATCAACCCGCTACCGGTTCAGTAATGATTTTGCGACAAAGGGCTCTTTTACCCAGATGGAGCAATACGTACATTTATTATCATCATCCCCTATCTCGTTGCCGACAGATTTATGGGTCCCCGTCACCAAACATATTCGTCCGATGCGTTCTTTCCAGTATGCCATAGGCGGATATTATACAGGTGTAAAAGATTGGGAGTTCTCACTGGAAGGATATTATAAAGATATGCATAACGTTTTGGAATATCAGGACGGAGCTTCTTTCTTCGGCACCTCCGGAGGTTGGCAGGAAAAGGTGGAAATGGGACGCGGACGTTCTTTCGGGTTGGAAATACTCGCCCAGAAGACAGTCGGAAAAACAACGGGTTGGCTTGCCTATACGATTGCTAAAAGCGATCGCAGGTTTAAAGACGGCAGTATTAATAACGGCGAACGTTTCCCTTATAAATATGACCGTCGCCACAATATAAATATCTGCCTCAATCACCGGTTCAACGAACGGATCGATATGGGAGCAACCTGGATATTCAATACCGGAGGAACAGCTACGATTGCCGATCAACGTACCGGCGTACTCTCTTCCATCGGGAACCCTATTATGATCGATTATATTGCCCATCGTAACAATTTCCGCTTGCCCGTCAGTCATAGGTTGAACCTGAGTGTCAATTTTCACAAGAAACTTCGCCGCGGTACACAAACCTGGAGCATATCGGTCTACAACGCTTACAATGCAATGACCCCTAATTTGGTCTACAAGGAAGAGGAATTCATCGGACAGGATTATACGGATGAACATGGTACCATACAAACCAAATGGATACGGAATACCAAACTGATCAAACAGACCTTGCTTCCTTGTATTCCGGCAGTAACTTATACATTCAAATTTTAAAGATATCAGATATGAAAAAGCATTTATTCATATTACTCCTACTTGGCATCGTGCTCTTCTCTGCTTGTGAGAACGAAATACCGTTCAACGACAAATACCAGAAACCGCAATTATTAATGAATGCCATCCTGGAAGCTGAGAAGGAGGAAAACGAAGTACAGTTATATATTATCGATAGTGAAAAGATGACATTAGTAAGCAATGGCTCCGTCACAGTTTATGTCAATAATGAAAAAAAAGAAGTCGCCAAGTCCAAAATAGTTCTATGGAATTCCAGCGACAGCATGAAAGTATGTCGCTTGCAAACCATTTTTCATCCGGGCGACCATGTACGTCTGGAGGCTACTGCTGAAGACGGTCAATATAACGCATGGGCAGAAGTAGAGATTCCCCAACCAATAGAAAAGATCATTCGGATAGATACCCTTCTTACTAAAATTAAAATAGGATATTACATGGCCGACTGTATACGGTACAGGATTACATTCGATGATCTGCCCGGCAAAAGGAATTATTATCAGTTAGCCATAGGGGAAAAGTCTTATACAGTAGATTTAAAAACCGGTATCAGGGATTCGCTACCTTTCGATATATCCTATCCGGAAATCATCAACCAGGAAGATATCGTACTGACCGACGGTCATCTGACTACTGCCGACGACGATGAATTCGGCATCCTGGATATGACAATTCAAAATGTACGCAATATATTCACAGACAGCCGTTTCGAAAACGGTTCCTACACCCTGAATGTATATACACGTTTCTACGATTTCAATAACAGATATGAGGCAGTACGTATACAAACAGACGCCATCATCCACCTTCTCAGCATCACCAAAGCAGATTACCGCTATATGCGCGCCATGAACTGTCTGGATTCAGAGAATTATAACGATACATTTATGGAACCCGTTATCGTTCCGCAGAATGTAACAGGCGGCCTTGGATTTGTCGGAGCAAGCTCTGAGGTACAAATGAAAGTTCAGATACTGGACCGTCCGCCAATATGGTAAAAAAATAGTCACGACTATTTCATCATCCATGCCTGATCATGGTAAAACAGTTAAAGGATACTAAATCACGAAAGACAACATAGGGAATATCAGAACTCATGCGGTTACTATTTCAAAAAGATGTAGTAATTTTAATCCATTAATAATATGCATAATATGAAAGGGGTTTCTTTAATTCTATCTGTATTGCTTTTTACTGTATTTATGAGCAGTTGTGCAAATGATGAGCAAAATCCTTCCCCGGAAGACAGCTACTCCACACTCATGGTAAAAGCAGATACAAAATCTGCCGGTATGAAATCAATCAGTGAATCCGTAGAACAAATTATCCTTACGGGAAATGATATCCTCTGGTTCAATGAAACAACGAACGAGATCCGGTTCAAAGATAATTACTATCTGCAAAAATCTATTTCATTTTATACCGATATCAAATTTTATCTGGATGACGATTTTTTATTTTCGACTATCAAGGTCACAGATATCAATTCCCAGATTTACAATTCTCCGGTATTATATTACAACATGACTGAAAATAAATTTTATATAAACGACGGCTACCCTGAAATATCCGTTCTAAAACCTCAGGATAAAATACAAAAAGCACGTGATAAGAATATGCAGGCCATTGCAAATGAATGGGGTAAATTTATCCGGTATATGAAAAAAGTGAATAAGTACAAAAAATAGATCAACGACAACCTGTTCGCTTAATGCTAAGTAAAAAGGAGTTTAAACTCTTATTCGATACATATTTCGATGCCATTCGGAGCTTCATATTTTATCGATGCGGTGACATCGACACGGCTTCGGATATGGCACAAGAAATATTCATGAAAGTATGGGAGAAAAAAGAACAATTACATAAAAACAATCTGAAAGCCCTTTTATATAAAATAGCAAATGAAATGGTCATAAGTGCTTACCGAAAAGAAACAAGCCGTAACCATTTTGAACAGGAGATGATCTACGATAACGAACCAGACTTGTCACCCGAAGACGAAATTCTATTCAAGGAATTGGCCTCATCCTATGCCAGAGCTTTGGAACAGATGCCAGAAAAACAACGTGTTGTCTTCCTGATGAGCCGGAACGACGAATTAAAATATCACGAAATTGCCGGACGCCTCGATATAAGTATCAAAACGGTTGAAAAACGAATGAACTCAGCATTACAATTTCTAAAGAGAGCATTATTAACAGAAACGAAAAAATGAAACCGGAGAAAATTAAAATAATCCCTCGCTGGAGCAAAAGCAAAGAAGATATCTGGAAGGAAGCTTTTGCCGACCTTGAAGATGTTCCGCTTTCAAAGAAGATCCGGCATATTTCTTTGGAGAAATATGCCGCTGTGATCCTTCTGGTAGTAATTTTAACCGGAACCATAATCAGCCAATCTTACAGTGTAATCCAAATTGCAGAACGGGGATCGCACCTTCTTGTTACACTCCCGGACGGTTCCAGAGTAAATCTCAATGCCGACAGTCGACTTACTTATAAACCTTACCGATGGTTTGTATCGAGAAATGTAGAGCTTGAAGGGGAAGCCTTCTTTGAAGTCAAGCAAGGAAAACGCTTTTCAGTAAAATCAAACCAGAACAAGGTGAATGTATTAGGAACCAGCTTCAATGTATTTTCACGTCCGGACAAATACCGCGTTACCTGTTTGACCGGAAAAGTGCAAGTGGCAACCCTCGATAAAGTGACAACCCTCGACCCGAACATGCAATTAACTTATCACGACAGTAAACTGACCATTGAAGAAAATATCCATACAAGTCAATCGGTCGCATGGATAGAAAACAAATTTGTTTTTGAAGGAGTCCCACTGGTTGAAGTGATCAGTGAGGTAGAACGTCAATATAATATTCGGGTAAAAGCAGACTTTCCGACGGGATATGTCTACACGGGTAATTTTTCCAGGATCACAAAACCGGATGAAGTACTTAAAATCATTGGTAAACCTTTTGGTATCAAATTCAGCATAGAATAAGTGAAAAAATCAATTATCATCATTTTCATACAGTTAATATGTACGATGGCTACATTTTCACAGGAAATGCAGCTATCCGTAACCAATAAACCTTTAAATGCTGTTTTGGGAATGCTTGGAATAGAAATATCCTTTGATAACAAAGCTTTATCCGCTTACAACATATCTGTCTCGAAAACATTCAGGAATCCGGAGGAGGCCCTTTGTTATCTGCTAAACAACAAGCCGTTCAAAGTTGAAAAAATAAATCATGTATACATTATCATTCCGTCAGATAAGCAAATTATAGAAAAAAATGTATACACCGAACCATCCGGACATCATAAACAAGTTATTTTCACCGGAACCGTTTCGGACAGGGAAACAGGAGAACCTCTGACATTCGCAACAGTAAGTTTACTCAATGCAAACAACCACAGCTTAATTACAGGAATAGTAAATGAAAAAGGGATATTCAAACTCCCGGTTTCCGAATCTCCCCAAAAGATCAGAATCAGCTTCCTGGGATATGAAACAATAACCGACGATATCTCTCCATTCGGGACGAACCTGGGTAAATTTCTATTGAAAATGATTACAATTCCACTGGCTGAAACAATTGTTACAGCAGATGAAGTCCGCCATAAAATAGACCGTAACAGCTATCTCATAACCTCCGACATGTGCAGGGATGCTGTTAATATGGAAGATTTATTGCATAAAATACCCGGTCTCTATTTTGATAAAATAACCAATACTCTCAGTGTCAACGGAAGTAAGAAGATATTACTGCTAGTGGATGGAATACAACAGCCACAAGACTATATCAAACAGCTGTCGCCTGGTAGAATACAGGCTGTAGAAGTGATCAACGGGCCATCCGGTCGTTTCGTATCCGACGATTATACAGCCATCATCAATCTCATTCTGAATAAAGATTATCGGGGATATGAGATCTACTCTTCCAATTTTTCAGCGATCAGCCTTTCCGGATTAAACAGAAGCGAGCCATGGATTCTGAACCGGCCTGTAGCCGGAATGAGTTACACACATGATAAAATCAATTTTTATACAACCTATTTCCATAGTAAAGAAAACCAAAACTTACCTGTATCCAAAAACCTTACCTACAGAGGCATAGAACTTTTATCGGAAACTCCGGGAAACACGCCCAACGATCTGTACAAACGTAAGAGCAATACCATCACAACCGGAATCAATTACCAGATCACGCCGATGCAAACAATTAGTTTCCAAGGCGATTATATATCAGGAAAAACAGAAACAAACCTGATATACACCATGGAACGCACGGATATAACTAACGAGAACCGACGTACAATCAAAAACTCAACTGAAAACGCCACATCTGACTATACTTTTGTCGGCACACTGTTTTACCAAGGACAAATCGGTGAGCGCTTCCGGTTATACACTGATTTCTCATACAACTATTACTACAACGATATCAAAAACAAATACGACCAGAACGATGCCTCAAATTATATAGCTCAGGATATGTATAATGAATATAAAAATCACACCCTACTCAATATTGAAGGGAAATACATCTTATCCCCTCAAATGTCGATAAACCTGGGATATTCCAATGCCTGGAGAATATATGGCTCGGAGAGTAGTCACGGCAGAGGTTTTTTAAACTACCGGGAATACCGAAATAAGGTATTTACATACATGATGCTCAATTTTTCAAGGAAATTCCAAACTAAAATCGGGGCAGCTATCGAACACATAAACTCATATGACAGGGATATAAAAAGTAACTATACCCGGATTTTACCTTACATACAGGCAAATCTCAATATTAATACAAACATAAACGTAAACGCAAGTTATTCAACAAACCAGCATTATCCTTCATTATACCAGCTTAGCCCCATGAGCCTGATTATCGATACTTTCCTGACACAAATAGGAAACCCTGAATTGAAATCCGCCATCCGGCATAACATAACCTTTCGGGTTTCATTAGGAGACCGGGTAACGATTACTCCTGCATTTGATTATATCCATGATGAGAGCAGTGAATTATATATCGAAAAGGGATATAAGCTATACAGGTCTTTCAGTAATATAAACATGAGAGAATATAGCCTTCAAATTACTTATGATCAACCTATCGGTAAATATGTACGTTTCAAGAATATAGTGACATATTATCTCGGAGAAGGCTTGAATGCCGAAATCAAAAAGAAACCGGACGGATGGCTTGCTAATTCTGAAATAAGTTATTACCATCCTGTCAAATCCTTCGGTTTCGAAATCGGATATTACCGGAACATGAAAAAACAGATACTCAGCCAAGGATATCAAATGGTCGATAAAGACAATTGGCTGATATCTGTTAATAAGTCATTTTGGGATAAACGGTTATCCTTGGTACTCTCTTACATCCCTCCCATTTCTGCAGGCATCAGACGTAACCAACTGAGGGTACTGGATACTTCACTTTACAAAGAAAATACTTGCCGCCATTTGGAATCATACAACAATATGTTCCTGCTAAAATTATCTTTCCGTTTTGGTCGAGGTTACAGTAAATTCCCTGAACGAAACTCTATCATTAAAAATGAGAGGGAAAAGAAAACAATCGAATTTTAACGATATCTCTGTTAAAATCCAAACCGGGAAGTATCGACCGATTTATGTTCCTTCGTTTTATAACCTCCGAACTTATAAACAAAAGAGACTGAAAGACTCCGGCTATCACGTCGCTGATTCATTATCAGGTTCTGTCCTTTGTAATTCACTTTAGAGTTCAGATCGTATGAATCGAACAGATCGTTCGCATTCAATCTCAACTCCGCCTTCTTATCCGCAAAAGTCCATTTTAATCCGGCATCTACATTCCATACAGAGGAAATATCATACAAGCCCTGTATAAATGAAGACATATACATTCCATTCAGTTCCAGTCGGATATCCGGTTTCGTAAACAGTTTAAACGTATTGTTCATCATAGCTATTCCCCGGAATTTAGTCCGGTCAAAACTGATATCATGAAAAGAATTACAAACATCCCTGAAGACAGAACCATCTAAAGTGACCTGCGAGTTCCAAAAACTACCGACAGAGAAAGGTATAGTTATCGTTGCTCCATAATTTTCTTCATAATCATAATTGATTGCCGGGTAAATCAAAGCTAGTTTATCCGGACTCTGATAGGCCAGTTGGGTAAACAGATCTTTTATGTAACTATAATATACATTGAACATATACTTACTTTTCAAAATATAAGTCAGTTCTGCCGTATAATCGGTAGACGGCCGTAAAGCCGGATTACCCAAAAGCAGTGCATATCCATTCATATAACTGACCGATTCCTGAATGGTCCAATACTCGGGATATGTCTTATCGGAAGAAAATCCCAGCTGGAAAATATGGTTGCCGGAAAGAGCATAGCTTAACTGCATAGTTGGATAAAGCGCCCACTTTTTATAATCCATCAATTTATAATATTCGCCCGCTACTGACAACGAGAAAGAGACCTTCTCATTAAAAGACTTTTCAACACCTCCATAAAAATTATAAGTTTCCTCTTTCAGGTCAGTATAGGTATCCATCGCGGACATATCGGAACCATCCTGCGGACGGTAAACCTGCAGGCTCTTATCTTTTGCAAATGTAAAGTTGATTCCATAATTCAACTCCCAGTCATCCGGCAAAGTATGTGTCTGCCCGACATAAGCATTCCAGCGATTGATCGTCTGACTGGCATCCGTCAAAAAACGTTGTACCGAACTTTCATTCCGGCTGGTATAGTCCTGAGTCGTCGGATAAGCGTAGTAGGTATAATCCAGACCAGCATTCAATCCGAAGCCGGATTTATAATCCATATTCACGTTATGCATTTGTTCATCTCCGGCCTTACTGTTTAGAGATTCGGAAAAATTACCGGATGACTTTTCTACGGCTTTCTTATCCGGAGTGATTGCAGAAGTATACGCCACATTCAAATTACTGTTTTCCGATAAATGATAGTCCCAAGCTGCACGCATATTATGTGTCAGGTTACAACGTTCGCCCTTATTATATTGCTCTATATCATATATTTTATCTCCAATCTTATGATGAGACAGGATATCATTATTGAGAATACTCTTATTATATCCGGCAGAATAAAGGATATCAACAGACAGTTTCTTACCTACGAAAGATAGATTCGCATGTCCGTTGCCATTGGCATAGTGGGCCTGGCTATATCCCGCTCCTACTTCTCCGCGTACAAAGGGATCTTCAGATTTCATATTTTTCAGGACCAGATTGATCACAGCTCCCCTGACACGATATTTTGCCGGTGCATTATACATCACTTCTGCTTTTTCCACATCAGAAACAGGTATATTTCTCAATAGATTGGACAACTGTTCAGTCGTCATTGAAGAAGGTTTTCCATTCAGGATAACCGTTACATCCCCAGCTCCGGCCAGACTGATATTTTCATTCTGTTCCATGACTCCCGGTAGATGAAGGATCGATTCGTATACATTACCGGCTGTCGATTTTTCGGCCAGTGCTGTCATATCATATACCAGCGCTCCGTTTTCAACCTTCACCTGCGGACGTTCTCCTTTGATCACTATCTCAGCCAGTGCATAGTCCTGCTCCTGCATTGTTATAATTCCGGCATCCGGTCCTGAACATTCTCTTATTTGAGTTCGAAATAATAAATGCTGACAGATCAAACGGTATTTGTCCGGATTCTGTTTCAACGTAAAATTCCCCTCCGTATCTGTTATGACAGCATCTATAAATGTAGAATCGATTGTCTGCATCACCACCGTCACAGCCTCTACCGGTACTTGTGAAGCATCAACTATTTTTCCTCTAACGACTTGCGCTTTCACCATAATTCCGGTAAGCAATATACCGACTGCTAATAAAAAACATTTGCGTATCATATTCTCTCTGATTTAATTTCTTTATCTTTGATGCAACAAAGGTAAAACAAGGCATCCCCGGGCTGGGTTAATGCCGGGTTAACGTTAGGTTAACGGAAAAAAGGGATAATGGAATATGAATAATAAACCGATAAAAGCACTAACTCTGTGCGGATTACTTGCCATTTTAACGTTACAAGGTATCTGGTTATTCACGACCTACTCGACCGTTAAGAACGAAACTATCAAAAAGAGCAATGAGTTGTTCAAAAACGCCATTACGACAGAATTACAAACGAGAATGGATGACTGTACTGATAATGACGGGAACGATGTATTGATCGAGAAAAATTTTCATCTGGATCTGGAAGGAGACAATATAGAAGACAGTGAATCAATGACATCCCAAGTCCATCTATTCCTGCAAGAGACACTGGACACACTCTTTCATTCTCCTGTCTCATTAAATAAACTGGACTCTATTTATCAGGGCCTACTGGAACAGGCCAATATCCATACGCAAACGACCTGCAATCTGGTCGATTCCGCGGGGATTGTTTTAAACAGCTCTGTTCCTGATTACCAAATACCTCCCAACTCTCAAACATTACAAACAGACATAACGATTATCAAGTCAAACAACAAGTTAGGGCTGCAAGCTGTCTTAACCAATCCCTACTGGGCTATTTTCCGTCAGATGGGGTTATTGCTTGTTGCGACCGGCCTGATCATGATCTTTGTCGTTTACTGTATTATTTATCAGATAAAAATCATCAACAAACAAAACAAAATAGCCCGGGTAAGAGAAGATTTCTCATACGCCATGATTCACGACATGAAAACGCCCCTCAGTTCGATTATCATGTGTACGAATTTTCTGCATAGCGGAAGATTGGATAACAAACCTGATATAAAAGAAAAATACTTCTCTATCATCGAAAACGAAACCGATCATTTGTTAATGCTTACCAATAAGGTTCTGACACTTTCTAAACTGGAGAATCACAAACTGGAACTCGCCAAAGCAACCATTGATCTACAGCCTATGATAGAGGATCTGCAAGAAAAATTCACGGCTAAAACAGATAAAACCGTGCATTTCACAACCGACCTGCAAACAGACACGGTATATGCCGATGAAGAATTTTTGAAAGAAGCAATCAGTAATCTGATAGACAACGCAATCAAATATTCGAATAAATCAGTCGATATACATATCAGTTCACTAGAGACAGAGAAATACACACTTATCAAAATTCGCGACAACGGCATCGGTATTTCGGTAGAAGATATGAAAACAATATTCAACAAGTTTGAACGGGCAGCCGCAACCCAACGGATTCACACCGGGGGAGCGACCGGATTCGGTCTGGGATTGAATTATGTATATCAGGTGATGGAAGCCCATGAAGGGAAAGTGATTGCAAACAGTATAGAAGGAGAATTCAGCGAATTTACATTATACATTCCACGAATAACAACAACATCATGATAAAATTACTTCTAGTAGAAGATGACCCGACTCTGTCTTATATCATACAAAGCGGATTACAGGAGATTATCGGCGGTTACGAAGTCATTACCGCCGGAAATGGAGCAGAAGGTTTGCTGGCATGGCAACAACATCATCCGGATATTATTATTTCCGATATCGATATGCCTGTCATGAATGGTTTCCAGATGGTGGAACGTATCCGGGAAACAGATGGCGATACTCCGATCGTATTCGCATCTGCCCTTACTTCTCCTAAAGATGTCAGGGAAGGTTACAAAATCGGTGTAAACAATTATATCAAAAAGCCTTTTGTCCCGGACGAATTAGATGCCCATATCCACGGATTACTAAAAATGAAAGATGGTGCAAAAACAAGGAACGAGAGCGGATACTATAAAATAGGTTCCTACACACTGGATGCGGAACACGCATCTCTTCGTAATGACAATACAAACACCAAGAAAGTTCTGACCGTACGTGAAGCTCAGATATTACAACTCCTGGCTGATAATAAAAACGAGACAGTAAAACGTGAAGCGATCCTCAGCCGTTTCTGGAATACAGAAGATGACTATTTTGCCTCCCGCACATTGGATGTTTTCATCGCCAAACTAAGAAAACTGTTGGAAGATGATCCACTGATATCCATCAAAACGATCAGAGGTATCGGATTGACGTTGACAGAAGAGTGTGGAAAGGTATGATATTTCATGATTTCTGCATCTCATTCGAAGAAAACTGCTCCCTATAAGCCAAAGGGGTAAATCCGGTATATTTTTTAAAAAGGGCTGTGAAATAGGCTGCATCTTCGTATCCTATCGCATAGGATATTTCTTTGACACTTAAAGGGGTATTCAGTAACAAGCCTTTCGCTTTATTCAATTTGAGTTCCAGCATAAAGTGAGCCGGAGAAACATTCGTATATTCTTTGAATTTTTTCCGGAACCAGGAGTAACCCATATTAATTTGCTGCGCAACTTCCTGAGGTGACATATTAGTCAGGTAGTTTTCTCTCATAATAACACGGGCCTGATCGATGTATTTGATCATTGTATCATTGGCAAAATGTTGGTTATTGTCATAATAGAGAGCCATTCCTAAAATAAGATTACCGATCCCTGCTAACAATTGTTGATAAGTCGACTGTTCCAAAAGAGCTAATTCGATAGCCTGATTATATAATGATATGATCTCTTCTTGTAGACCGACATTATAGACCAATCTCTCTGCACTGAAAAATCCATTTTTAAACCTTGCATCCAAATGAGGTCCACGCATTCCAATCCAATATTCCTCCCATCCGTTCTTTTTATCCGGAAAATAACTATGCCATTTATAAGGCGGTATTATCAACATATCACCTGCACTTATCGAAAGACTTTCGTCTTTAGACTTAAAATAAGTGCCACTACCTTTCGATATATAAACGAGCTGATAGTTATCAAGTATACGCCCATTTTGCGAATTAAAATCATAATCGACAGGATGGCCCACTTTAGGCGGATAAACCTCATAATTTGGGGGTATCTCCGCATGTCCCACATTATCGACAATCAATCCCCAAAGCAAGTCTTTTTCACTACTGACAAGATATTTGAAAAGATTCTTATGCTTCATATTAGTAACCTAATTTAATCGTTGACGCCACTAATTTATACAAAAAACAGTAATCCTGATATAAAAAAAGAGATCTACAAGTGAATTGTAGATCTCTTTTTATCGCTTGCTCAGCTATATGTCGGGGTGAGAAGATTCGAACTTCCGACCACACGCCCCCCAGACGCGTACTCTAACCGGGCTGAGCTACACCCCGTTTTTCTTTACGGCTGCAAAGGTAAGATTTTTCCTTTATACGCCAAAACTTTCGCGGTAAAAATCTAACGACTCTAATATTTTTTCCTTTGTCACCTGCTGATTTATCTGAACTTCACCTATTTTAGAAAGAAGAGTAAAGTTGATAATACCACCCTCATTCTTCTTATCATGCGTCATTAGTTCGTACAATGTTTCATAATCCTTGCAGTCGAAGACGAAAGGAGGATAATATTCTTTGATATACTGAATGACCTGGCTCAGGTTACCTGACGGAAAACCACAGAGCTTATGCGAGAGATATAACTCACTCACGATACCGGCAGCCACCGCATGTCCATGCAGCAACGGACGGTTCTTCTTAAAAGAAAGGCTTTCATATGCATGGCCGATCGTATGACCAAAGTTCAAAGCTTTACGGATACCGTGTTCTTTCGGGTCTTCTGCCACGATACGTTCTTTCACGGCAACCGATTGTGCCACCATCTTATTCAGAAAAGTATAATCCATCTTTTGATCGAGATCGAACAACATGACCGTAGCATAAGTATCCATCGAACTGATCAGTGTATGTTTGATCATTTCCGCATAACCAGATAAAAGGTTATCCCGATCCAATGTTCGCAGGAATTCACAATCGATGAATACACATTCCGGGGGATAGAAAGAACCTATTTCGTTCTTTAATCCGTTAAAATTGATACCGGTCTTTCCTCCTACAGCGGCATCTACCGAGGCCATGAGTGTCGTAGGGATATTCACAGTCTTCAGTCCGCGTTTAAAAGTTGCACCTGCAAAACCGCCCATATCCGTCACCATACCGCCACCCAGGTTTACCAACAGCGAATTACGGGAAGCACCTTCATTAGAAAGACGCATCCATATGTTCGACAAGGCTTCCAACCCTTTGTGCGTATCACCGGCATCAACTGTTATTACCGGAGCATCTTTAATTGCCGGCACATCTTGTATCAACGGATAACACTTTTCCTGTGTATTTGTATCGGTAAGAACAAACAATTTATCGTAATCCAATGAAGTAAGAAATTCCTGTAAGTCAGCTTTCAGGTCCTTACTAATCACTACTTTTTGATCAGCCATATATTTATCTTTTTGCATCTGGTTACAAAGGTATTATTTGTAATCCGATTATCAAAGATCATGGCATACCAAAAACTGCAAAAAGCCGGCTACCCCTATATAGTTTAGCCGGCTTTTATTTTTCAGATAAAAAGAATCTTACCAGGTAGGTCCATCATGCCAATCAGCTTTTGCCCAGAACAATACATCCGCATAATTGTCGTATGTACCGACTTCATCCTGGAAGTGAATATTGTAATTACGTTCATTAGCAATATAGCGTAAACGGTTGCAAGGATAAGGAACAATCGCAGTTACATCGTGATCTTTCTCGTAATACATGCGCGGATATCCCGTACGGCGCAAATCACACCACTGTTCACCACAGTAAAGATAACCGAATGCCACCCATTTCTGCTCCAGGATAGCTTCCAGATTACCATCGGTATAAGGAGTTCCGTTAATATGAGTCGACCATCTTGCTTCAGCGAACTGATCGATCCAGGCATCATCGTAAATAGATTGATCCGGATTAATCACATAACGTTGCTGCTTCCCGTTCAAATAGTCGCTATCGCCATTATCCGTTTCTGTCACGGAACGTCCATTCTGATATTTGAACAAAAACTTAATAGACTGCCTGATGCCTTCTTTGAAAGCAGCTTTAGCATCCCCGGCTACCCAGCCACGTTGATAAACTTCTGCTTTGATAAACTGAATTTCAAAAGAAGAAACGATCTGATGATCCCAGTTTTTGTTTCCCCAGAAGAATCCATTTCTACGTACACGGGAATAATACCCTCTATTCAAACGATTGAAAAACATGTCGTTGAAAGTGTCATAGTTTGTATTAGCTGAAGCACCGCGGAATACACTCGGAAGAGCGATACCTGTTTTAAGAGGGTCACCAACTACCACTTCACTTTCTACATCAGTCGGTTGTTCCCCATTAGCTGTTGCCATACAATACATCAACGGTAAGCGAGGGTCATCCTGTCCTTCTACCCATACACCACCGTCACCGGCTTTTTGCATACGGTTGATCATCTCTGCACTTCCTGTCTGCAGATTATGCCAGTCGAAACCGGATCCACCTTCGATATCCAACGGACCGGATGATTGGCGTGCGATCTTGATATTCTGTTCAAGATCTTCAACAATCGGATAATCGCCTTCCAGAATCTCCTTCAAAATAGCCTGCCCCTTTGCAGCCAAAGGACCTTGTGTAGACACACGCAAAGCTGCACGCAGACGAAGAGAGTTCGCATAACGACGCCACAACGTCATATCCCCCTTGTTGATAAAATCCTGTCCGCCAAAAGCAGAAGGCTTTTCTATCGTAGCAAATTTCTTATCGATTTCACCCAGCCTATCCAGGATCATTTCAAATAACTGCTGACCATCTTCATAATGCGGATTGGCATAAGATACATCACCGTTAAGAGCGACCAGACCAATTTCATTGAAAGGAATATCGTTGTATTCACTCAAAATGAAAATCATCATACCATACAGATGCGTTTCGGCAGCCAACAGATATCCTTCATTTTTTGGTTTTTCTTCATCAGGAAGTGCATCATATACTTCCTGCATCTTCCTGAAATCGGTCACCATCGACGGGTAACTATTATAAGGCTGTCCGTAATCCTCGTATTCATCATCATAATAAACACTACCACTTAAAGTAAATCCCAAAGAGTTGGCAAGTTTACCCATCAACTGAGGGTCATAGCCGAAATAACGTCCATAAGTAGAACAAGCCCAATCGTTGGCTCTAAGCATACACCCGGACATCATTTTATCCAATGTCACCTCTGAAACCTTTGACGGATCTTTATATTTGCTGTCAAAATCATCTTCGCTACAACCATTAAATGTAACCATCGCTGTCAGCAAAGCCGAATATAGAAATATTTTTTTCATATTTTCCACGTATTAATTGTATTGTGATTAAAAAGTTGCGCGCAGAGAAACACCCACCGAACGTGTCGGAGAGGCAGAACCACCAATACTCAACTGGCTTTTCCAGTCTGTACCATTACTCGTTTCAGGATCGAAGTTAGGTATAGATTTATGGAAGTAGAATAAGTTACGACCGAATACCGACAAAGTCAGGTTCTTTATCGCAGCATGTTTGATCAAATCTTTCGGGAAGTTGTAAGACAAAGATACTTCACGAAGTTTCCACCAATTATTCTTAAAGAATTGATAAGTGGCATTCGGGGTTCCCGGTGAAGTTCCCCAGGCATTTTTTGAATTAATATAATCTTCGTAAGCGATTACTTTGTCATTCTCCTTCCATCCTCCGTTTCCGTCAGAAACAACACCTTCCAGGATGATACCGGTCTGAGCAGTAAGTCCGTTTGTATATGTATACGGTAAGAATCCTTCCCCTTCACGATTCTCTGTCTCAGGGTTCACACCGGTAGCCATAGTATAACGATAGCAATCGTTAGCGATGTAGCCGCCAAAACGGAAGTCAGTCATGACATCCAATACAAAACGTTTGTAAGACAAAGTAACTCCCAGACCACCGACAACTTTAGGCATAGCGTTACCAATAAACTCATAGTCTTGTGACATCACATAATTACCGTCAGAATTAACAATCTTGCGGCCTTTATACGGGCCTTCTTCCACTACCTGATTGACTGCTGCAAGGAAGTCCCCCATCGGGCGCCCTACATAAGAATAGTTCTTACCTACTTTGCTGGCAAAATCGCCTGTTTCAACAAAATTGATGCCTTCTACCAGAGATTCGATCTTATTCTTGTTGAAAGCCAAGTTAGTTTTCAACTCCAGGCTGAAGTCTTTCGTTTCGATCGGTGTACCGTAAGCAGAAATTTCAACCCCTTTATTACTCATGACACCTGAGTTCACCCACATAGTTTCACTACCACTGGATGGAGCCAATGCCGTTTTCAACAACATATCGGTAATTTTCTTATTGTAATAAGAAACCTCGAAACCTGCACGATTATTGAACAATTTGTTTTCGATACCGATTTCGAACTCTTTTGTCTTTTCAGGCTTCAGGTTTTCGTTACCCAAATTATTCGGTACCTGGTTGTAGCTCCAACCCGGACCGCTACCGAATGTATACGCCATATTAGCTGCATACGCTTCTGGTGCATTACCAACAATACCGTAAGATACGCGCAGCTTACCATAACCATACCAGGAAGGCATGTTGTCTCTGAAAGCATCCGTATACAAGAAGCTTACACTTCCGGAAGGATAGAAATAACTACGGCTATGTTTTGGCAGTGTAGATGATTTTTCCTGACGACCCGTCAAATCCAGGAACAGGAAATCATCGTAAGAGAGACCGATTGTTTCCAACCAGGCTGTTTTCAACAGTTCCATCTTACGTTCGTTATCATTGCTAACATTGATTGTCTTATAAGAGTTACCGATCATGAATGTATTTTCAATCATCAGACCTCCGTTTGTCCCAAGCGACAAACTGTTCATCTTCTCAGAACGTGCCTGCCAACCCACATTAGCCGTCAAATTGAACTTCTCACCCAAACTTTTGTCAAACATCAACATGATGTCGCCATAAGTCACCTGATAATATTTAGACAAAGTAGAATAGCTACCGCTGGATTCATTTGTACTGGCTGCAGAAGGGAATGATGAGTTACTTTGATCTGTCATTTTTGAGAAAGTATAGTCGGTAGAAAGACGTCCCTTAGCTGTCAGGAACGGGAAAATCTTCCAGGTTGGAGCTACACTGGCAATCAAACGTTGTTCCAGTTCATCGCTCTCATGTTCGTTGGTATCCCACAATATTTCGCGTACACCATGTACAAAACCATCAGAACCATACTGAAAAGCTTCATTAGGTGTCGGGCCGGAACCTCTATCGTTATTTTTATAACCCAGGCTTGTCTTGTACATTTGTTTCATTAGAGGAATATCCAGGAATGCACCAAACATATTGTTGAAACCACCATACATACCGATAGATGCCTGCGAACGGTTTACAACATGCTGAGTAATATAGTTGGCCGTATAATCCAAAGACAATTTATCATTGAATTTTAAATTACCAATCAAACTGAAATTATGTTTGCTATACGAACCAGTCAGGGCATTAGGAGTTTCCAGTAGTGTTGTATAAGAGAAACGGTTTGATGAATTTTCACCGCCTTGATTGATAGCGATGTTGTAAGTCTGGTCAGTGCCGGTACGGAACAATTGTTTCCACGGATTTGAGGAAATCGGAGAGTAAGCACGGGTTGATCCGTCGATATACAATACTTCCCTGCCATCATAAGCCGGTCCCCATTGATAAGCACTATAAGCCGGATATAATTTGCCGGTTGCCGCATCTTTTCTGAAACCATCATTTGCGATCATTTCTGCCGTCCAGTCGCCATTACCTGTACCAGGACCATATTTAGTCTGTATCTCAGGAACATAAGCAACCATATTGGCCTGAAATGTAGCATTAACGTCTACAGTAATACCGGTACCTTTGGCTTTCTTACTTGTGATGACGATAGCACCGTTAGCAGCTTCCGAACCGTAAAGAGCCGTAGCAGCAGCACCTTTCAGGATGGTCAACTGGTCGATATCTTCAGGGTTGATATCAGTCAAACCGTTGGAGCGGACACTACCCATCTGTGTACTACCCAATCCGATATTGGAGAAATCGGAGCTGTTGCTGCTACCTGTACCCGAATTACCATTACGGATAGGTACACCGTTTAAGATAACAAGCGGCTGTGTATTTCCATTGATAGAAGATAAACCGCGAACAGTAATAGAGACACCACCGGCTGCACCACCTTGCGTGTTTTGAATTCGTACACCGGAAGCTTTACCATATAACGCAGTAGCAAAATTTGGAGTACCAGTTTTGATCAAATCGTCCGATTTGATCGTGGTTACTCAGTAACCCAATTTTTTACTACCTTTAGCAATTCCCAAAGCGGTCACAACCACTTCTCCTAATGCCTGGGAATCTTCAGCCAAAGTTACATTTAATGTTGCCTGTCCTTTATAAGGGATTTCCTGAGTCACATATCCCAAAAAACTTATCCGGATAATAGCTCCGTTTTTTACTCCTGATAACGTAAAGTGACCATCAGAATCGGTCACTACACCGTTATGGGTTCCTTTAACTTCAACTGCTGCTCCGATAACGGGGCCCAGTTCATCTTCAACAGTACCTGTAATCCGTCCGCTCTGCTGCGCTACGGTTGCGATACCACTTTTTGGAGCTTGTTCTGCCATCATACTTCCCGGAAACGACAGAGCCAAAGCAACCAAAACCAACTGTACTCGGTAATAGGTTTTCATTTAATACTAGCTACGTTAATAAGGTTAATAATAAATAAAATAAACTCACATTAAAACAAAATACACTTTCTCAAAATCTCCTTTTACTACATCCCTCGATGCAAATATAACTATTTTTTAATATTTATCAGATATTTACCTGTTGTTTTTATCATATTTTTAAGTTGTTATCCAAATTATCACCTATAAATTAATACAAACAAAGCAAATCATCTAAACTAATTTTTACATATTATATCATTCTATTATAAAATACATTTTTACCTAATTCATTATTGGTTTTTCCTGATCAATTCACATATTACATCGATATGCTATTCTTAATAATCAACAATAACTCACCCCTGTATCATATATGTATATTACACAATAACAATACAAAGAGGGCATATCTGACTTTTGATATACCCTCTCCATAAAAAAACTCGTGTGTCTATCTGATTTTGGTCTGAAACTTGCTTATGTTATCAATAAGTACCCTTTATAATTGTCGCACTCAGCGACTCATCGCCATCTACTATTTTATCGTCACTGTCGAAAGAACGAAGTTTCCAGAAATAATAACAATCGGCAGCACTGGCGACAACACAGAAGATACCGGTAAAATAAACAGCGCTGTTACCTGTCGAAAAACCATGTATCATTGGAAATACCCCTAACAAAATAAACGGAGATAGCAATGCTACACGATAGTATTTCAGAAGCAATGGTTTCTTCAATAAAAATCCCCACGACTTCCAGTCCGTATTCCATCGTAACGCCTGCCGGTCTTTTCCCGAAAACCAATATAACAAACCATATTGAATCAGAGTATAAACCAAACAACAAAGAAACATAATAATCGCCCCTTTGATGCTAAGAGCCCGAAGCCTGACAATACTTCCCAATTCATATCCGGCACTATAACTCGACGCTTCTCCCCAAACATAGTTAAACAACATGACTCCGGCAGCAACAAAAACAACTATAAAACCCAGCATAGTTAGATTAACCCGGGCAGCACTTACCTTAACCTCTACTCCCTGCGGATGAGTATATTCTTCTACATTCTTTTCTTTTGTTTCCATATCGTTCCGTTATTAAGTTTGTTTCATTTCTACATCGCAAAGATACGGGGGAAGAAAGAGACAGAAGGTTATCCCAACGTTATCTTTACGTTAAGATAGAATACGAAAGACAACAGAATAACGGAAATAGCTATCTTTGGCAGTGAAAGCAAAGTATTATGACAAAATCATTCTACATTATATTGACTGGAATCACTACTTTCATCGTCCTCTTCCTGATGGGACAATGGATAGGACGCAGTTATTCACTGACTAAAGAACGACTGATACGACAGATACACGAATCTTTCTGCCATACAACCGAACAATATGAAGCGGACAGGACAAAGGCTCTTCCCACTCTCTTCCGGGAAGAACTCGACAAACGGCATCTCGATAAACTGATCTTTCGTATGGACACGGTTCCCCTGAATGCTACCAATACAGTGCTACGGAAAGATATCCGGTATTTCTCCGATTACGAACGCCTGTTCAACGAACAACGGACTTTTACTTATCCGATCAGCGACACACAGGGAGTACAGGCACATATCCTCAATCCGCGGGCAGGTTCGGTCGGCAAGCTGCTTTACTTTTTCTTCGGCACAACCATTGCATTGGCTATACTGCTGCTTTGCATCCGGAAGCAAATCAATATCATCAAACAGCAGGACGAGATAGCACACATGCGGGAAGACTTTTCCTATGCAATGATCCATGATATGAAGACACCTCTCAGTTCAATCCTGATGGGTGCCCGTATCCTCCGAAGCGGAAAGCTCGATATGAAACCGGAAAAGAAAGAAAAATACTTCGATATACTGGAAGAAGAAGCGCAGCACCTGCTGGCCCTGACCAACAAAGTACTGACAATCTCCAAACTGGAACATGGACAATTGTTACTCGAAAAAAGCCATATCCCTATCCGCCCGATGCTGGAAGAACTGACACAGTTATTCACAGCCAAGACGAATAAACCCGTCACCTTCCGGTTAAATATAGAAGCAGAAGATATATTTGCAGATGAAGAATATCTGAAAGAGGCTGTCAGCAACCTGATAGATAACGCGATCAAATATTCCGGGGACTCGGTCGATATACAGATCACCTCCTGCCTGTATAACCAATTCACACAAATCAAGGTAAAAGATAACGGAATCGGCATTTCACTTTCCGCACAGAATCATATATTCGACAAGTTTGAACGGGCTTCGATCAACCGGAACAATACGGCAGACGGTATCACAGGCTTTGGCCTGGGACTGAATTATGTAATGAACGTCACCCGTTCGCACGGTGGTTATGTCAGCGTCGAAAGCCAGGAAGGGAAATACAGCGAGTTCATTCTCTCATTACCAATATCCACAGAAGAGACAACAGTATGATCAGATTATTATTAGTAGAAGACGACGCCAACCTGAGTTATATCATTCAGGGCGGACTGGAAGACATGATCGGCGGTTATGAAGTGACCATCGCTCCTAATGGGAAAGAAGGTCTGGAAACATACCGGCAGATGAAACCGGACATTATCGTAGCCGACATCGAAATGCCCGTCATGGATGGCTATGAGATGGTACGCCGCATCCGGGAGACAGACGAAGAGATTCCGATCCTTTTCTCTTCAGCCCGTGTTTCTCCGAAAGATGTGGTAAAAGGATATGAACTGGGGGTGAACAACTATGTTAAGAAGCCTTTCCTGCCGGAAGAACTGGACGCACATGTCCGGGCTTTGCTGCGCATGAAACAGGGAACTACGGAAAAGGACAAAACACGAACATTGACCGTAGGTGAATATACACTGGAGCCTGAACAAGCCACTCTACGTCATAGCTCCGGCAGCCAGCAACTGCTGACTCCACGGGAAACAGGCATATTAGAGTTATTATTCCGCAAACCGGAAGAGGTTGTCCGCCGGGAAATCATCCTCGATAAATTCTGGAATACGGAAGATGACTATTTTGCCTCCCGCAGCCTGGATGTCTTTGTAACGAAGCTCCGCAAACTATTATCACAGGACGATGCGGTCAGTATCAAGACTGTAAAAGGCATCGGACTAATGATCACGGTATCCTGACACATAAAACAGTGGGTCAGGATATTAGTCACAATTTCCCTTCACTTTAAATAGTTTCTCAGATATTTTTAGTATGTTTAGCCTTGTTTTTGTACAAAAGCATTTCTCCCGCATTTTATATTATGTCATACTATTAAATTTAAACGAACCATGAAGAAAATTTTCTTATTCCTGAGTCTTTGTCTATTAGCCCTGTCATTTGCCGATGATGTCGCGGCACAGCAGAAAAAACCACGTATCGGTATCGCCGGTATACAGATCGAGAACAGTGTATTTATGCCCAACAGGCAACCGATAGTCGGGAGACCGCTTACCTTACCGGATTATCTGAGTCCGGACTCCGCCATGGGACAAACCGCTACATGGCTCCCTTCCTTAATGGGTCGGGGCGGTGGCCGTGGACCTGTTACACGCGAATCGTACGACGCCTTTGTCAACGAAGCTCTTGAAATAATAAAAGCTAACATGCCCTACGATGCTTTTTGGTTTTACAATCACGGAGCCTGTAGCGTGGAAGGAGTAGCCGATCCAGAAGGCGAATTTATGGAAAAAGTCCGCAGCCTTATCGGAAACGATGTCCTCATTACAACAACGATGGACCTTCACGGCAATGCATCCTGGCTTGTAGCCCTCAACTCCGACCTGATCACAACATACCGCAAAGCACCTCACGACGATTCCCGTGAATCACATCGCCGCGGCGTGGTCAACCTGCTCGACCGCCTCGCTTCCGGCAAAGGACGTCCGGCATATAAGGCATGGGTAGCCGTCCCGGTATTGCTTTCCGGGGAATGGTCGAGTACGCGTGCCGAACCCGCTAAATCGCTCTATGCCATGGTTCCCGAAGTAGAAGCGATGCCAGGCGTGATAGATGCCGGTATCTGGATCGGTTATGTTTGGGGAGACGACCGGCGCAATCAGGGGGTAGTAATGGTTTACGGCGATGATAAAGCACAAGTGGAAGCGGGCGCAAAGAAACTTGCCCAAAAATTCTGGGATGTTCGCCGCCAGTTTACTTTGGAAGCACCCGGATATCCGCTCGAAAAATGTCTTGACCTAGCTATTGCCAGTAACAAGAAACCATTCTTTATCAGCGATATGGGGGATAATCCCGGTGGTGGCGGATCGGGTGAAGTGACATGGACACTGGCCCGGGTCTTGAAACGTCCGGAACTTCAGTCGGCAGACGGTAAAAAACTACTTTACTGCTCCATCCCGGGAGACGAGATGGTCGAAGCTGCACGAAAAGCCGGTGTGGGTGGTCATGCAGAAGGTTATGTCGGTGCCATGACAGACAACTCTTATGAACCTCCCGTTTGGTTATCAGGCACAGTCATGTATGTTAGTCCCGTCCAGGACCAGACATCCGACAATTCCCAATATAGAAGACGTAGTAACATAGCCATTATTAAAACAGGAAGTATCTATATCGTTGTAGGAACTTCTTCCCCCACGCCCAACCTGGAAGGAACGGGAATAGACCCTCGTGAAATGGATATCGTAATGGTTAAGCAAGGCTACCTGGTAAATCAATGGTACAATATGAAGGCAGACTGGGTGATGGCACTGACCCGCGGAGGAGTCGATCAGGACTTCCAAAACATTCCGTACAAGAATATCATCCGCCCTATGTTCCCATTAGATCCGGACATGCCGGACCCGGAACTCAATGTCATATTTGTACCTTCTGCCAAACATTTATACGGCAGATAAAACAACCGACGACTACCTTGTGACAGGTAGTGCCATGCCTATGCCACAAGAGTGCCACTACAATGGCACGGCAATGCCACAGGTATGGCACAACTTTGCCACTACAGTGGCAAAGGCTTCAGCCTAGGATCAAACATTCCCCGCCACAGGGTCTGACATATAAAAAGGTGAACAGTTACTATGAACCGTTCACCTTTTCTATTATATCATTCACCTGCTATAACGACATACAATAATTTGTATAAAAACAAATTAGCCTTTACAGGTGAAAGGATGAATACTTTTTATCCGATTTACACTGTATCAATCTACATTATATCCCGAAACAATTACCTTCGGCGCATTACCACGGGTATCTTCATCCTTCCAATGGAAGCTAACCTCTTTCTTTTCTCCCGGAAGCAATGCGAAATAATTATCAGAATAGAACATCGGCAGGAATTGTTCGCCATCCTTCTCGCCAACCACATTGACACGGATCATCAATGCCGGAGTGGAAGTCGTGTTTTCAATAACGACCTTACCATTCCATGTTCCGTCAGCCCCTTTGTTTGTAGAGATATTCGACTGGAGCGCTACTTTCGGAAGCGTACGCAGATCCTGATAGTTGTTTTCTTCCAGGCTTCTGTGATAGAAGTTATCAGAAACAACCTTACCGTTCTCCGCCAAAGTCATCTTGATAAAGTGGACCTTCGACAAGTTGGAGGGAAATTCCAGCTTGATACATTTATTCGTCGTATCTTCATTGCTGTCGATCGTTACCTCTTTTTCCCAAGCTACAGATGCATCCATGTTCAAGACCTGCACTTTTGCTGTCAGTCCCTTACGCGTACCGGCACTGTAATTTACCACTTCCACCTCATCGGTTGCCGGATTCCACTGGATATGCAGCGGTTCGGACGCCTTCTTGATGGCAAAGTAAGCAGCTGTCGGTTCAAAATAATAATCGTACGTCTGCCATACCATAGAAGGCCAGCAAGAGTGGCTCATCCACATCAGCAAACCTTTACGGTTCAGGCTTCTGGATTCGAACAAGCTACGGTGGCCATCATAGTTCACCCACTGCGCCAGTTCGGAGAATTCCTTGGCACTCTGAGGTTCGCCGTATCCTTTCGCAATGATTTCATTGAAAGAAGTGGCACCCTGTGCTCCCTCACGGGTATAATCGTGCATACCCCACTGATTATCCTGTGGCCACAGTCCTTCCGGAGAGAAAGTACGTAGCATACTTTCGTATGTCAACACATTCGGCATACCGCGTTCGCTATGGAACTTGTCGTTTCCGGTCTTCAAAGTGAAATATTCTTTAGCCGGAAGCATACGGTATGGGCCGTGACCGCTCACCACATCGTCGGCAGAACTGGAGATATAATGGATATCCGCATGATCTTCCTTAATGATCCGGCGTAAAGCCTTGTCGATCTGTTCGGGCGGGAAACCTTCGTTACGTCCGCAATAGATACCGATGGAAGCGTGGCTTCGGATACGTTTTACATAATCCTCGGCATTGGCGATAAACATTTCCGGATAATAAGGATCAGGTCCGTCAGCCGGATTCGCCAGCCAGAAGTCTTGCCAGATCATGATACCGTGACGGTCGCAAGCATCATACAGTTCCTCATCGCCGATCATACCGACCCAGTTACGCATGATCGTAAAGTTCATATCGGCATGGTAAGCCACGGCAATATCGTATTCGCGGGCACGGTAGTTCAGGTTGGATTCACTGAATCCCCAGTTCCCTCCGCGACCAATGAAACGGCGGCCGTTGATGAACATGCTCAGGATCTGATTATCTTCATTGAAAGTCATCTGGCGGATACCGACTTTAAAGTCTTTCGTATCCGATACCTTATCGTCAACCTTAAAAGTGAAGTTGGCATCATACAGGTTCGGTTCGCCATATCCTTTAGGCCACCACAAACGCGGGTTCTCCATCTTCAGCTGGGCAAAGTCTTTCGCATCGAAGACAACCGCCTTTTCCTCTCCGGCGGCCAGTTCTACCGGCTGTTGGAAAGTGATATCGCCCACCTTGCCTTCCAGCATACCTTTTACGGCATTGGTGTCATGATTCTTTACGATCACTTCAGCTGTCAGTGTAGCAGAAGTCGTATCGGGTAACGGCAATACGGAAGTCACGAGCGGATCGGCAACCGTAACTTTTCCGGTCGTTGTCAGGAACACATCGTTCCAGATACCGATATTACGTCCGCGCATCGTCGGGATCCAGTCCCAGCCGATCGTCGCATGGAAAGTAGGATTGTCGGCCCCCAGGATACCACCGTTGAAGTCTGTGCTCTGTGCATTCTTTTCCTTGATCGCACCGATATGTTCGTTTTTGATGATCTCTACGGCAAGCACATTCTTACCCGGAACGACAGCGTCCGTCACATCGAACTTACCACGCATAAAAGCGCCTTCGATACGACCGATCTTCCGACCGTTCACATAAACGTTCGCCTTCCAGTTGATACCGTCGAAATTCAGGAACAGACGCTCCTGCTTAAAGTTTTCCGGCACTTCAAATTCGTCACGGTACCAGAAGTCGGAGTTGAAGAACGATTCCGATATCTGCAGCTGGTTGTCGGCATAATTCGGATCGGCAATAGCACCGATATTCTTGTAACTGCTCAGGACAGTTCCCGGGACAGTCGCCACAATCCAGTTTTCCGGCTTGAAGTCCGGAGTGGATATCTTTTCACCGGCAGCAGCTACCTCGGAAGCCCGTTGCAGTTGCCAGTTTCCACCTGACAGATTGATCATCCCTTTCGATACGGCTGGTTCGGCAACAGGTTGGGGAACTAAGCCTCCCTTACCCATTACTTCCAGTTCGCTCAGGATATAACGGCTGTCGTTAGCCGGTTGCTGCATCAGGATGCGTACATAGCGTGCATTCTTCTTACCGCCAAGCGCTATCTCGTCGATCAGGCTTTCTCCGCCCGGCAGGTCGGCTACATCCGTCCACAGATTGGCATCATCGGATATTTGCACCTTCCCCTTTACGGCTTTGTTGATCCAGTGCAGGATCACCCTATCGAATTCAGAACGGCTGCCCAGATCCACATACAGCCATTCTTCGCCTGTCGTAGCACTCATCCAGGAGCTGTTGAAGAACTGGGATGGTTTCATTTCCACCAAACCACCTTTATTATAAAAATCGGCAGCCATAAATACCCAACTATGGGCACCCGGCATCTTTAACAAAACACGATAATTGGAATAAGCAGCCTCTTTATCGAAGGGAATAGTTTCATTCAGTTTACGAACGGGCATCGAGATCTGTTCGGTCTGTTTGTTCGGGTCGGTGACCGGCACACGATAACGTACAGCATCGCCCGGCAACCCTTTGCCACTCAGTTTACCTACTTCCGTCCAGTTCTGTCCGTCGTTGGAACCCTGACAAATGATTTCATACCCCTCTTTCGCCAGGTTATCATCGTAGATAAGCGTACCGGTCAGCTTCAATTCATCTGCCGATTTGCTGTAATTCTTCAATGCAAACTGGAAATACGTATCGGCCCCTTCAAAGGTGTTCCGTGAGTACGGCCCCTCATCGATCATCCATTCGCGTTCACGCCGCGGAGCTTCGCCTGAAGGAGAAGAAAGGATCAGATACTGTGGTTGCCGATCGGTCACGATACCATCTGTTGCCAACTGCGCCGTCAGGTTATAGTCATGACTAGACGAGTTGAAGGCCGAACGTAAAAGGGCTATATTCCGGTAGTTGGCATGGTCCGGAGCCAACTCGGGAGAAAAATCCTCCTTCGGGTTACCGGGATACTGACCGACACCACGGGTATAATAATCGGATCGCTCAAACGATTCGTTCGTTGCACCTGCCCCACTGCATCCCCAAAGCAACAACGAGGTCGCTGCAGCCCCGCAAAGGGTCAGGATACGGGAGACTTTTTGCTGTTTACACATTTTCATACTATGAGAGTCTACTTGATTTGTATTTTTTGCACAGGCAAATATACATTAAAAACAGTGATTTCTATGCAAATAGGGGAAGGTTACGAATAAAAAAGGTGTAGTGACAATATTTTACACGGGACATTGTAATCTAAAAAACAAAGGGGAAATACCAGAGCAACCGGCACTTCCCCTTTCTTACAAAGATATCTAATATATTTCCTTATTTCAAATCAGCCGCTTCCAGAATCTGATCGACAGCCTGAGCCAAGCCATCCGAATTCTTACCTCCGGCAGTTGCGAAATGAGCCTGGCCGCCACCGCCGCCCTGGATCAGTCTGGCAGCATCTTTCACCAACTTGCTTGCATCCAGGCCATCGGCTACGAGCGGTTCGCTCAACATGACCATCAAAGCACATTTGGCACCGTCTTTAATTCCGGCCACAAAGAATACTTTTTCATCCATATTGCTTTCGCCCTTGATCTGGAATGCCAGGTCCTTGATCGCATCCACATTGGCTTCGCCACGGTAGACAACCACTTTCACACCATGACGTTCTACCGCTTTCGCGATCAGCTCTTTCTTCAACGTAGCTACTTTTTCCTTCACATAATCGCCCACCTGCTTTTTCAATTCCGCATTTTCTTCGATAGACTTACGGATCGTCTGCGCCAGGTTAGGTACATTATTAAATAAAGCACGCAATTCACGCATTGAATCCTGTAATATGAATGTATAGTTCTCCGCACCTTCGGCCGTCACTGCTTCAATACGGCGAACACCTGCTGCAATGGAGCTTTCTGCCACTACACGCAATGAACCGATCATACCGGTTGCCGGGATATGCGTACCACCGCACAACTCGATAGAAGAACCGTATTTAACCACACGTACTTCTTCGCCATACTTTTCTCCGAACAAAGCCATAGCACCCAGAGCCTGAGCCTGTGCAATCGGCATATTACGGTGTTCTTCCAGGGGGAAGTTGGCACGGATCTTTTCACTCACCAGCTTTTCTACCTGACGGATCTCTTCGTCTGTCACTTTCTGGAAGTGAGAGAAGTCGAAACGTAATGCTTCAGGAGAAACATACGAACCTTTCTGCTCGACATGTGTGCCCAGCACCTCGCGCAATGCTTCGTGCAACAAGTGGGTAGCCGAGTGATTGCATTCACACTGGATACGTTTCTTTTCATTGATCTTAGCCGTAAACGTAACCGTTACATCTTTCGGCAAGCGAGTGACGAAATGTACCGGCAGGTTGTTTTCACGCTTGGTATCTATTACATCCAGTTTCTCATCGTCAGCGATCAACCATCCGGTATCACCGACCTGCCCGCCCATCTCTGCATAAAACGGAGTCTGGTCCAGGACGATCTGGAAAAGTTCTTTATTCTTCTGTTTGATCTTACGGTAACGCAGAATCTCGGCTTCACATTCGAACAGGTCATAACCGACGAACTTGGCTTCGCCTTCTTTCAGAACCACCCAGTCGCCTGTCTCGATAGCGGCAGCGTTGCGGGCACGTTCTTTCTGTTTCTGCATTTCGGCATTGAACTCTTCGATATTTACCTCCATACCGTTTTCACGCAGGATCAGTTCAGTCAGGTCCAACGGGAATCCGTAAGTATCATATAATGTAAAGGCATCCACGCCGCTGATAACGGTTTTGCCGGCAGCCTTTGTTTCTTCCATTTTCTTATCCAGCAGACGGATACCTGTTTCCAGGGTACGCAAGAATGATTCTTCTTCTTCCTTGATCACTTTCTCGATCAACGTCTTCTGGGCAACCAGTTCAGGATAAGCATCTCCCATCGTTTCGATCAGGACAGGCAGCAAGCTGTACATGAATGCTTCCCGGCGTCCGAGGAAGGTATAACCGTAACGAACGGCACGGCGCAGGATACGACGGATCACATAACCGGCTTTGGCATTCGACGGCAACTGACCGTCTGTGATAGAGAATGCTATCGTACGGATATGGTCGGCAATCACACGCATAGCGATATCCTGCTGTCTGTTCTCGCCATATTTTGTTCCGGTCTTTCCGGCAATGACCTGGATGATCGGCTGGAAGACATCGGTATCGTAATTGGAAGTCTTACCCTGCAGGGACATACACAGACGTTCGAATCCCATACCGGTATCGATCACCTTGGCAGGCAGCGGTTCCAGCGAACCGTCCGCTTTACGGTTGAACTGCATGAACACCAGGTTCCAGATTTCGATCACTTGCGGATGATCTTTGTTGACCATTTCAGCACCGCTGGATGCAGCACGTTCTTCGTCCGGACGCAGGTCGATATGGATTTCGGAACAGGGACCGCAAGGACCGGTATCACCCATTTCCCAGAAATTATCATGTTTATTACCGTTGATGATATGATCTTTCGGCAGGAACTGTTCCCAGTACCCGGCAGCTTCATCGTCACGCGACAAACCTTCGGCGGGGCTTCCTTCAAATACGGTTGCATATAAACGTTTCGGATCCAGTTTCAGAACATCTACCAGATATTCCCATGCCCAATTGATTGCTTCTTTCTTGAAATAATCACCGAACGACCAGTTACCCAACATTTCAAACATGGTGTGATGGTAGGTATCGTGTCCTACCTCTTCCAGGTCGTTATGCTTACCGCTTACACGAAGACATTTCTGCGAGTCCGCGACGCGAGAATACTTAATAGGTACATTTCCCAGGATTATATCTTTAAACTGGTTCATGCCCGCATTGGTGAACATCAATGTCGGGTCACCCTTCACTACCATTGGAGCAGACGGTACAATCTGGTGCTGCTTGGAAGCGAAGAACTCTTTAAACGATTCACGGATTTCTTTTGCTGTCAACATAATCTATTTATATAGTTCTCGTTAATATTCTGAAAAACAATTTGCAAAAGTACTGCAAATTATTATTTTTGCACGTATCCAAGCAATAAAATATTCAATGAAACTGTTTAAAACAAGAAAAACATATTACTTATATAACCCGAATACGCTTAGTTACGAGCGCGTTTACCCCTCCGCCAAAGACCGCTTCTTCATTGTGCTCCGTCATTTGAGTATCGGTGCGGCAATCGGTATCGGCGTCTTTTTTATCCTGATGTACACGATCGACTCACCGGTCGAATCGCTGTTGAAGAAAGAGAACAAACTGCTACAGACCCAATACGAACTCCTTTCCCTTCGGCTGACGAATGCCCTGGAAGTACTGGACGACATCCAACAACGTGATGAAAATCTGTACCGCGCTATCTTCCAGGCCGAATCCATTCCGGAATCGGTGCGTAAGTCCGGTTTCGGAGGAACCAACCGTTACGAACATCTGATGAACCTACCCAACCCGGAATTGGTAGTCTCTACCGCACAGAAGATGGATATGCTGTCCAAGCAACTTTATATACAGTCCAACTCCCTGGAAGAGTTGATCAAGCTAGGAAAGAACCAGGAAGAACGCAGCCGGTGTATACCAGCCATACAGCCCATATCCAATAAGGACCTGCGCCGTACGGCATCCGGTTACGGGGTGCGTATCGACCCGATCTACCGGACCCCCCGTTTCCACTCGGGGATGGACTTCTCTGCCAAAGTCGGAACGGAGATTTATGCGACCGGTGACGGCGTGGTTACTTTTGCCGCCTGGAAACAAGGGTATGGTAACTGTCTGATGATCGATCACGGCTACGGATTCCAGACACTTTACGGACACATGAGCAAATTCAAAAAACGTGTCGGCCAGAAGGTGACGCGCGGAGAAGTGATCGGAGAAGTCGGAAATACCGGAAAATCAACCGGCCCGCACCTGCATTACGAAGTGATAGTACGTGGCAAACATGATAACCCGTCCAGATATTACTACATGGATCTTACTCCGGAAGAATACGACCGTATGATCCAGATCGCAGAAAACCATGGACAGGTAATGGATTAAACATCTTTAAGACGATGGCATTAAATAAAGATAAAAATCTGAAGTTGTATTTCTCCATCAGCGAGGTAGCACAGATGTTCGACGTCAACGAATCGACCCTGCGCTTCTGGGAGAAGGAATTCGATATTATCCGCCCGCGTAAGACGGCCAAAGGAACCCGTTTCTACAAGCAGGAAGATATCGACGCGGTGCGTCTGATCTTCCATCTGGTCAAGGAACGGGGCATGACGCTGGCGGGTGCCCGGCAAAAACTGAAAGATAACAGGGAGACAACGATCCGGCAGGAAGAGATCGTCAATAAACTGAAACAAATAAAGGAAGAACTATTGTCGATGAAAGCCGCATTCGATGCCCTCGCCCCTTCCGAAATCCCCCAGGAAGAGAAAATCTAAGCCAAACAATTAGCAGGTTACGCCGGAAAAGTGTACCTTCGCCGACAATTTAATAGAACAATAAATATGGAAATTACGGGAAAAATTATTGCCGTACTGCCAGTACAGGGCGGCACAAGTAAAAACGGAAACGAGTGGAAAAAACAGGAGTACGTATTAGAAACACATGACCAATACCCTAAGAAAGTTTGCTTCCAGATCTTCGGTGCCGACCGCATCGAACAGGCAGCGATACAACCCGGAGAAGAATTGACCGTATCATTCGATATAGATAGCCGTGAATATCAGGGACGTTGGTTCACAAATATCAGCGCATGGAAGGTAGACCGTCCGATGGCGATGGCTCCTCAGTCTGCACCGGGTGCTATGACTCCGGATAATTTTGCACCGGCTTCTGCGCCGACAGCACCGGCTGCTCCTGATTTCGGCCCGGCTAATCCGATCGACGACCTGCCATTCTGATGAATGTCATTGCTTTAATCGGTGGCTTACTCCTCATCCTGGTCGGAGCGAACGCTCTGACCGATGGGTTTCAAAAGACCTAATAAAGGTCACTGTAAATCATTTATTATTTGTTGTACAGTGGCCTTTAGTGGCTTTAAATGCTTACGAATAACAATTAAAACCATATCCGGATCGACATCGGCATACTGATGGGATATATAATTCCGCATGCCAAATATTTGCTTCCAGGGTATCTCGGGATAATTTATCAGCAACATTTTATCAGTTTTCTTATCAACAGCCAAAGCTGTTTCACCAATGAACTGAATACGCATCAAATTAGCATCCAATAAGGTCATACCCCATGGAGTAGACAGATAATCTTCTACCGAAGTGATCTTCTTATTTCTTTCCAAAAGAACATCGATAGATTCGATAAGCAATTCCAATCGGTTTACTATCTCTTCTTTAAGCTGGTATTCCATCTTCTTCGATCCTTTTAAGTAACAGTTTATTCAATCCTCTTCGAAGACGCAGCAAGTCTATTTTACAACCGCAGAGAGTTTCCAATTCATCACTTATGTATCCCATGATAAACGGGTCGGCTTCACGCAATTCAACAAAAACATCCAAATCACTACCTGCATGTTGTTCACCACGTGCAACCGAACCAAATATGCCCATAGATAATATGCCATACTTTTCTGCATGTTTCTGCATAAAAGAACGCAAAATAGCCAGATATTCACTTGTTGACTTCATAAATAGAATTTTTAGACTATGCTACAAAGATAACAAAATCTATCAAGAAGATTGTCTATGAGCAGCTTATATTCCATCAGAACGGATACCCAATTGCCAGGTGCCAGCCCGGAGTATATTTGGGAACGTTGAAATAACCGTTTTTATCCGTTTCGTAAGGAACATGCAGAGGGATACCCATGTCCAGACGGATAACGATGAAGGTCAGATCGTAACGCAAACCGACACCGGCATCGAGTGCCAGGTCTTTCAGGAAACGACCCCATTTCAACTGACCGCCGGGACGTTGATCGTCGTTACGGATCAACCAGATGTTACCGGTATCGATAAAAGCTGCCCCATGCAGGTCGCCCAGGATCGGGAAACGGTATTCGAGATTGGCTTCGAACTTCAGGTCACCGGTCTGGTCCAGATAACTGTACGTATTATTTTCCTCCGGATGATAGCGGCCCGGACCGATTGAACGGATCGTGAAAGCACGCAGGCTGTTCGCCCCACCGATATAGAACTGCTCGTTGTAAGGAGATATACGGGCATTTCCGTAACTATAAATAGCTCCCGCCATCATACGGCCGACCAGGTGCTGGTTATGACCGATCTTATAATTGTAACGGATCTCCGCCGTTCCTTTCACGAACTGGGCGAATTTATTCCCCAGCAAATGCTTTCCTTCCTCATTGAATTTCTGTCCGGCAATAGCATAACCGGCAGCCAACAAGTTACCCGCCTGTGAAACGGACAGCTGCAGCCAGGTATGGTTCCGTTTGGATGTGATCGGGGCATCGTCGTAGGTATAGGTATACCCCATTGCAGGCACGAACTGATTCTCCAAACTCAGCTTCAGGGCACGGTTATATTTCGTTATACTGTCAAACTCATGCGTCGTCGACTGGAGCAGGTTGTATGTCAGCTTGAACGGCGTGATCGAATGGTGGCTGGTAGCAGACGACTGGTAATCGTACGAAGCATTCCCACCGAAGGCCAGCATCTTAAAGAAACGCGCCCGGTTCAGCTGGTCGACATACAGGCGGAACGAGGTACTCGAAGGATACAAACCATCCTTTTTCATCATTCCGGGGAACAGCAACTGCGGGAATGTCAGCGTCCCACTCAATCCCATCTCCCAACTATTGATAGCCGATTTGGCACCGTCTACCCGCTTACCGGTCTGCCACTCGTAAGAACCGCGCAAACGTACACCGAAGGTCTCACCTCCACCGAACACGTTTCGTTTGGTCACACTGAAGATAGCTCCCGGACCTAACTGGTCGTTACTTTTCGATGTCACGTTCACTTCCAGCTCGCCATCGAGCGGCAGGTCGTAAACGGTGTTGATCTTCAGGTCGAGGGTATCCTGGCGACGGGCCGTATCACGCGGAGTATATTGCATTTCGGAATACCGGAAAATACCGAGACGCGAATAACTGGTCTGCGTCCGCTGCTGGCTCTCCTGCGAATAGAGGTCGCCGGAATGGAAACGCAGGCGGTTGTAAAGTACCGACGGGCGGACACGCAGTTTGCCTTCGTAATAGACCGTCATATCTTTATAACGGATCGAATCGGTCGGCGGCTCGTTATTATAGCCGTTCAGCCAGACGGAAATATCGCCGATCGTCCACGGACGGAGAGCCGCACGCGGCAGGCCAGGTTTTGTCATGACACGAAGTGCCACTTTACCGGGGTTCATGATCGTATCCGCCTGGTAAGTGATGAACTCGGGACGGAAATAATAGAACCCGTTGTTACGCAGCAGAGAGGTGATACGCTGCCGCTCGGCTTCCAGATTCGTTACGTTGAAGTTATCCCCATCACGGAGCAGGCGGTCGCCTATGGTATTTTGTACCAGCGTATCCATTTTATGACGCATCCTGACATAACGGATACTGTCATAGGTATAAGGCTGGTTCATCTCCACCTGGTAGACCAGCTTGGCTTTCTTCGCATTCTTCGGGTTAGTGTCCACCTGGAAAGAAGTCGTTCCATTGAAGTAGCCGTATTCTTTCAGCAGGTTCTGCGCCACTTTGATACGCACGTCGGGATTCACTGTCGAGATAAATACCGGCTTGGCTGCCAGCTTATCGAAAATCCATTTTCCGACTTTTCCTTTTTTATTGACAAAAGCATTATAGACCCACAGGCCAAAGGGGAACGGCACACGGATGGACGAACTTCCCAGCAGGGCATTGTTGGGAGGGTAGGCAAGAGCACCCTCCACTTCGGCAAGGGCATCCTCACCGGCGGTTGTCTTATCGTCGTGGGTAACGTCGATCTTTTTGATTCCGGTATAAAGGACTTCACCTTCGGGGAGGTTTTTGGTGGTCGAACAAGAGAACAGGCATGCTACGGCCAAAAACATCAGCAAATAAGTAGTTGCAGCACCTGCAACAGACTGCCGCAACTTCCGCGAACCAGTTGTTCCTCCTGCAACAGGCTGTCGGGATTCCCGCGAGGCTGCCGCAATGCAGCAACAGGCTGTCGGAATTCCCGCAAGGCTGTCGCAACCTCTGCAACAGGTCGGCGGGGTTTCCGCAAGGCTGTCACAACGATGAAACAGGCCAACGGGACTTCCGCCAGCTTGCTGCAACTGATCATATCTCTTTTTCTCCATTATTCTTCCTCCTCGTAAACCGGTTTAGGTCTGTTTTTCTTAAAGTTGAACAACTCCCGCATATGAAGCATCTTGCGGCGCAGGACGATACCGACCCCTGTCTCCGTGATCTCCCCTTCCAACAAACTTTCGTAGTTTTTGTCGTGGAACAACTTCACGTAGCGCGTTCCGCTGGCATCCAGACGGTATTCGATCGAAACATTGTCGATAAAGGCCTGTGTCTGGTTGCTGTTACTTGCATTCTCGCCGGTCGAGATACGGCCGCCCAGCACGATACGGATACGATCGTTCCAGAAACGTTTGGCAAAACTGAAATTATAATCGGTCCGCTGTCCGCCCGTTCCGTCGCCGTTCTCGTCGTAGCTATCCATACCGAAGGAGATATCGACCGTCTTCAGGGCACTTCCGGCAATATTGCTGATCTCACTGTTCAGGAAACTGTTCAGGGCGGCCCCCATATTCAGGTTCTGTTTCCCACCGCTGCTGTTTGCCAGGTACATTCCGGTGATGATCATGCCGACAGCCAGCTTCGTCCGTTCATCCTCACCCATGCTGTTCAGACTCGTCTGCATCGTCTGATCTTCGGGAGCCGTCAGAACGAACTGCAAGCCCAGATTCTCCAATTGCTGCTTTAGGGCGATACCCACATCGAAGTTCACCATACGCGAACCGCTACCATCCTGGGTTACATTAGTACGGATACGTTCGGTAGCCGTCAGGTCCAGATACGGGTCCATCGGGTCGCCGCTCCACTGCACATAACTGCCGTCCTGTATATTAAATTCCTTCAACGGGATGATCGGCAAAGCATATTTCACAATACCGCCCGAGAGCGTATAACGTCCGTTCAGAACCATCTCGCCCTGCGGGGTATACTGGAAAGAGAGGTCGCCGCCCCCTTCGAGTTCCACTTTGCTGGAACGGTCGGGGGTGATATCGGCATTCAGCCGCACAGACTGGTCGATACGTATCGTCAGCAACATATCCAGGCCGCCCAAAGGTAACGGGGCTTCCTGCCGACGGCGGTTCACCAGTGTATCTTCAAAAGAGGTGAAAGTCACCAGGTCGGAAAGTCGGTCCTGCACCGTCAGCGGAGAATCCTTCATGACATAGGTCACGTTCGTCCCGCCCAACAGTTGCAGGCTGCCACGCATCATCAGCGCATCGAGCGGACCTTTCACCGTCGATGCCAGGTTGACGAGCAACTTGCCGTACACCATGCTTTCCTTATTCCGTTTCACATCGAGCAACTGCATATGGTCGGCCGTCAGTTTCAGGTCTGCCATCATCCTCGACGGATTCCGGAAATCGACCGTACCGTCTATCACGAACGGATTCTTTCCGGCGGCATGGATATGGTATTCGTCGAACAGGATCTTATTGTCCTTCACTACAATCTTCTTATCGTCCACCCGGAAACTCGTTCCTACAGCAGTCACGAACATCGAGGTCGAATCCATCTCGATATATCCGTTCACTTCGGGCGCCTTACTGCTGCCCTTTATCGTCATATTTCCTTCCAGTACACCGTTCAGCGATGTCATATTATCGGGGATAAACGGATTTACCATATCCAGCGGCAGATGCGTCACGTCGAGCGTTCCGTCCAGATGATCTTCTTTCCCCATCTTATAAAGGGCAGTTGCTGACATCACTTCGTTCTGATCGCGGAAGAAGTGCATATCGACCTGATGCTGGTTATCCGCCTGCGGGAGATAAACGGTACTGAACATCAGTTCCCCTACCCGTCCGCCTTCGTAGATCAGATTGTCGATATTCGCATCGACCACCACCAGGAATGAACTGTCCGACGGCGCGTACTGCATGTCGGCACTCAGTATCCCCTGCATGGCCGGTATCTCCGTAAATGCTTTCGAGATAACGTCCAGGTTGATCTGGCTCAATTCGAGATGCAGTTCCTCCATCTTGTCCTTTTCGGGTAGCGAATGAATCCACAAAGAGGCATTTTCATCGCCCGACAGGCGAACGTTGGCAGCAATATCTTTCTCATTCTTATAAAGAATATAATTATCCGGATTCAGTTTGAAAGGACGGAAAGCCAGGATCGGATTGTCCGGGAAGAGATGCAGGTTGATCCCCTCCTCCACCTTGTCGGCACGCAATCCGAGCAAAATACCCGTATCCCCTTTTCCATCTGTGTACAGCACTTCGGCATCGGCAAACGTATTCCGTATCTTCCCCTTGACTCCGGCTGTGAAAGGAGCCTGCTGGCGGAATTTCGTCTTGATCACCCCGGCATCATATAGCAGACCGAGTGAGTCCTGACGGATGGCAAAACTGATCGTATCGATCCGTGTCGTGTCCTGCATCAGATTATAAACGCCCGCATCCAGCCGGAAACCCTCTTCAGGAGAGGTAAAAGCTTCCAGGCTCAGGTTATTGAACGAGATGTTCGCCTGCTGCAATATATTATAGATCGGATTATCCTTTCCCGCCGACACCGCCAGATGCATATCCGGCAACAACGGTTTGAAAGCAGGGATATTGATCATTGAATCTTTTTCAAGCTGTTTGTTCAGCCCCTCGGAAATCTTGTTGAACTTGTCGGTCATTGTTTCCAGGTCGGAGTTACCGGTCAACACGATCCCCAGGTCGCCCGCATGAAAGGAGACACGGGTGGTATCCTTCGTGCTCTGGGCATGCAGGGTAAGCGTTTTCGGCTTATACGTGCCTGTGGTGGTGATCAGTTCCCAGTTTCCCAACGTGACATCGACCAGGTTGTTCTTCCCCATATCCGTTTCCGCCTCCGCAAAAAGCTGGAAAGAGGTAGCCAGCGAATCATTCATCAGATGCATGCCGTAGAGGTCTAAATTCGTGACATCGGCAATCACCATCGCTTTGATCTCTTTCTTCAGCAACGTGGCATTCAGCGTCAGGTCCATTTCCGCCAGCGGGTATTTACTCAACAGGTCGAATTTAAGAAAATTCTTTTCCAGCGAACCGTCCATCGTTACATCGGATACATTATAATTTCCATAGCGGATATCTGTCAGTTTCCCGTCCAGTTTCGCCCATGAAGAACTCTTGAAAGGATCGAAGCCCTTCCCTTCCGCCTGTATGGAAGCGGTCAGATAATACAGCGAATCGAGCGGCATAAAATGAACAGGTTCCAGGCTATCGACTTTCAGGTCGGCTTTATAGGCTTCCTTACCCGGATTGAAACTAGCGGTCAGCAGTACTTTTCCTTTATCTTCCCGCAACAGGAGATCGGCCTTGTACTCATTATTCTTCAATGCAGCCTCACCGGTCAGCTTAATACCGGAAGGGATATTATACCGGTGACGTTCGGCAGCCGGAAGCATACTCAAGAGAAAATCCAGGTTCCCCGTCTCCGCTTTGAGATTCAGTTTTCCCGAACGGCGGATACTGTCGGTAAGCGACTGCATCGTCCCGGAAACATCCATCCGGAAAGTACCCGGCAATTCACCCTTCAACTGGCGGAGAAGCATAGAGGACAAGTTTCCTTCCACACCGGCCGTCAACGATAGCGGTTTCTGCGGATAAGCCTTCTGAAAATCGGCCGGCAGCTCACCGGCAAAGGTCATAACATCTTCTTTTCCCACCGAAGCGGTCAGCAGCACCCGCATGTTCCCTTCCGGATTCTCATCGAAAGAGCTCCAGGGAACCATTGCCAGCAAACGGACCTCGGACGACAGAGTTTTCAGCAACAGTTGCGGAACATTGATGTTCGTGCTATCGCTATGGAAACTACCGGTCAGCGACGAAATAGTCAGTCCCGAACGATCCTCGGCAGATAGTTCGCGGATACGCGCCTTGATATCCCGTCCGCCGTAAAAAAGCGAATCGAGCGAGATCGTGACGTTGCTCAAAGCAATATGTGAAGGATCGAAACCGGCAACCGGATCCTGATAGTTGGCATCGTATCCGAGGGTAGAACCGGTCAGCGTGAACAGATCCGCCCCGTAATGCGAAGCCCCCAGGTCGACAATACCGTCTTTCAGGTTCGCCTTATCGATATAGGTTGACAGACGCAACGAATCCGCAGGCATCTGCATGGCAAACGCTACGCGGTCGAGATTTATCTTTTGAAGGTTCAGAATCCAGTTGACGGCGGTAGAGGTCGTATCGGCCTTCGTCGTCGTATCGTTCAGTAACAGAGTGATCGCCGTATCGGACAGGTCGATCGTATTGAATGTCACCTTCTCTTTCGACAGATTAATGCGGTCGGCTTTGGCATACAAGCGTCCGAGTACCCCTTTTATCTCTATTCCTTCGATAAAAGTACCCGTATTTACTTTCACACCTTCCAGATCGATCGCGTCTACCAGCACTTCCTTTTTCAACAAAGGCAATGCACGCACATTTACAGTCAGGCTTTTCAATGTCAAAAGCGTATCGGCAGGGGTAGTCAATACCTCTACACCGCGAACCGTCAGGTTCAATGGGAAAGAAAGGCGTATCCGTTCTATCCCTATCTGCATCCCGGTAGCTTTACCGGCATAGTAGGCCGCTTTTTTCACGGCAAAGTTCTGAACAGGCGGTATGTATAAAAGTACAGAGACCAATAAAACCAATACCACCGGTATCAGGCATACGATCCCTATTCGTTTCAACCAAATCCTCATTTGTTATATTTGTGTATTCTTTTTTATATTCATAACGGTTAAATACCCTGTTTTGTTTGAAAATTCTTTAACAAATATAGAAAAGAAATTCAAGAATAAAAAGCTTAACCTTCTATCTGCCGGATAACGGAATAAGCATCCTCGATCAATGAGGCCGGATAATCGTTGATTTCCAGGATCCGTATTGCATTCCGCTGGTATAAATTTCCGGACTTCAGCTTATAATCGAACGAAAGCATACCCCCGGATATTGTCTCGCAAAAATGATACAAATCGTATTCATTTGCAAGGAATGTACCCAGTTCGGTATCATGGGTGGAAACCACCACGATATTGCGGGAAGTATTCAGGAATGACAGCACAGCCTTAGCCGCCGCTATCCGTTCAGTCGTGTTCGTTCCTTTAAATATCTCATCCAGCAGGAAAAGGTTGGTCTGTTCGCTTTGGCTGTAAGAAAGCATGTCACGGATCGATTCCACCTCCTTCATGTAAAAGCTCTTGCCATCGGACAGGCTGTCGGACAACATCAGCGCGGCATGTATCATAACGGGCATCTGTAACCGCATCCGCCGGGCAAAAGCGGTATTCAATGTCTGTGCCACGAGAATATTCACGCCTAAAGTCCGGATAAAGGTCGTCTTACCTGACATATTCGAACCGGTAAACAGGACAGAACGCCCTTGTATGCCGATCGCATTCGGAACGCAATTCTCCACCAGCGGATGATACATCCCGTCTGCTTCCACACGCACCTCCCCGTCCGGTTGTTCCGGAAGACAATAAGAAGGAAGCCCTTTACGGAGAAAAGCCACCGACGAAAGGCTATCGGCTAACCCGATAAAACGGAATACGGTTTCGATGGCCGCATTTTTATCTTTCAACAAACGGACCGTCTTATTATAGGACAAAGGTTCTATCAGGAAAAATATCTTTATTATTTCCGTAATCGCCCACAAAATCACAGCCAGGTCGTTATCCAGCCTCGACTCTATTCGCAGGGATTTACTCGACCGCCTCAACGTCTCCAACGAAGCCAGTGCCTCCGGCACCTTTTTACTTATCGCGGATAACAACGGATCAGCCGCCAGTTTCCCTGCTGCGTCCAGCATCTTCATCAACTGGGGCATGGAAACCAGATACCCGAGACCGTTGTGTTTATTCCGGTAATGGAGCACTCCGTTCACCAAAATAGCAACAACCAATAGCAGCAATGCCGGTATCAGCTTATAAAACAGAAACAATAAAAGGAACAGTGTCGGCAAAAGACTGCAAACCCGGAGCACAAACTGCCACCAGGCAGATACAGGCGGATGTTCGGTCTGCAATAAGGGAGCAATACTGTACGCCTCCACCGCCTGTAAAGTATGCAGTTCCTTTACAACAGAGGCATGTCCTCCGGAATCGGCAGAGAACTTTTCAATGATAGCCTCGTTCGCCTTTATCTCTCCTTCCTTGGCCGGGATCGTGCGCATCAGGTTATAAAGGTACTGTTGGCCCACCCGTGAGGCCGTACGGTCGGTAAACATAAACAGATCATCCAGTCCCAGGTCAGAACATGTTTGCTCAGACAATTCCCCCAGAGCCTGTTTATGGGAATCACAACGGAAGAAAGCAGCGATCTCAAAGAAATCATAAGTTTCCGCTTTCTCCTCACCGCCATAACCGGCAGGACGTTTCCGGAAGTTAAAGATACTCATAGGACAATCGTTTATTATCTATATTATTTTAATAAATTCCTGCTTCCACCATCCTCCAGTACTCTCATTTGTTGAATAGCAATCTGATTCAGTTTAATAAGCCGTTCAGCTTGCGACATTCCCTGATCGATAAATACAGCATTAAGATTTTCCATATTGGACAAGCAAATCAATTCGTTTATGGTAGCATAATCGCGAATATTACCTTTCAGTTGCGGATTTTGTTCTCGCCATATCTTTGCAGTCATACCAAACATAGCCACATTCAGCACATCTGCTTCATTTGCATAGATAATATTTAACTGTTTTGGTGTAACTTCGGCTGGAATAAGATTTTGCTTGATAGCATCGGTATGAATACGATAGTTTATCTTTGATAGTTCGCGCTTAGCCGTCCACCCTAGTTGAGCTTGCTCTTCAGCCTTTAACCTTTGGTATTCCTTAACGAGTAACAACTGAAAACGCGGACTTATCCACATTCCAAAATGATAAGCGATATCACAATGTGCATAAGTACCTCCATATCTGCCAGCTTTTGAAACAATCCCCATTGCACCAGTACGCTCAATCCATGTTTTGACAGAAAGAACAAAATTATTACTACCTGACATATTTTTAATTGTACCGAATTCGGTACAATTAAAACAAGGATTATACAACATTTCCCACTCTCCTATATATTCAAGCGTACTTTTCAAGCTAAGCCATCTAAATATAATATGCTCCTGCATTTGACTACGAGCCATGTCTGTCAATGAAATATAATCCTTATCATTATATGTTACAACAGCTATCTCTGTATTTTCCACTTTTATCTTTGCCATGTCACATAGTATTTTATGTTCTGTGTCAAAAGTATATCTTTTTCATTAATATTCAGTACAACCCCTATTATTTAGTTCCAAAATGCGTATGTTTGTCAGACCAAAAAGAGAAAATAAAGATATGTTGAAGTTAGAAGAACTTTGTACCCAGGTACAACAGATAGCCCGGCAAGCCGGGGCTTTCCTGAAAGAGGAACGACGTAAATTCGACCGCGCACGTGTAGAAGAAAAGAGTGCCCACAACTATGTATCGTATGTCGACAAAGAATCGGAAAAATGGCTGATCGCACAACTCTCCGCCCTACTTCCCGAAGCCGGTTTCATTGCCGAAGAAGGTAGCGGAAGCCTGACCGACGAGAACTACTGTTGGTTGGTCGATCCGCTGGACGGGACTTCCAACTATATTCATGACCTTGCCCCTTACTGTGTCAGCATCGCCCTGCGCAACAAGGAGGAGTTATTACTCGGTGTAGTCTATGAAGTCTGCCGGGACGAATGTTTCTATGCCTGGAAAGGAAGCAAGGCTTACCTCGACGGCAGAGAAATTCATGTTTCAGACGTGTCCGACCTCGACAAAGCCTTTATCGATCTGGGATTCCCTTACAACTCGGATGCCTACCGCCCGGTAGCCCTTCACCTGGTCGACAAGCTGTACGGCTTTGCCGGAGGAACCCGGTTGATGGGAGCGGCAGCGGCCGAAGTATGTTATATCGCCGCCGGACGGTTCGAAGCCCGTATCGAAGCCTATATCGGTCCCTGGGATATTGCCGCCGGTGCCCTGATCCTGATGCAGGCAGGAGGCAAAGTGACCGATTTCAGCGGTGGTGACAACTGGCAATCGGGCGATGAAGTGCTTGCCACTAACGGTGCGATGCATGAAACACTGATGCAGTTGATCTCCCGGTCCTGATTTTAAAGGGGAAATATCATTCGTTTACAGGCAATCTTTCCCTGTCTGTCTATTTTATTTGTAACAGCTTGCAATGTCATTTATCTTCACCGATAAATCAACATAATCGAAAGGTATATGAAAAAGAAAATGATTATTGCAAGCTTATTCACTTTTGGCTTACTGGCTTCCGCTGCCGCCCAGCCTCAACACGGACCTTTCCCCGGAAAGCCTCGCTGTTGTTGCTGTTGTTGTAACCATGACAGGCCGGACAGACCGGACCAACGTCCTCCCCGGAAAGGAGAAGCCCCGTCCTTTATCACCGACAAGCTCATAAAGAAACTGTCGCTTACGGACGAGCAGGTGACACAACTCAAAGAGGAAGAGAAAACCTTTATGGAGAAAATGCAACAGATGCGTCCCGACAGGGATAATGAAGAGCAGCTTTCTCCCGACAAGATGAAGGAAAAAATGGATACAATGATGAGCGAGCACGATGCTGCCGTTCAAAAGATCCTGACTGAAGAACAATACAAAAAGTATCAGAAGTACATGAAGGAGAACCGCCCGAAAGGTCCGGGCAATGGAGCTCCCGAAGGTCCGGGCGGACCAGGGGGACCAGGTGGACCCGGTGAAGGATTTGATGGCGATTGGATGGAATAAAAAAGCTTTACCGACCGCAGATAACGCAGAAGAATACAGATATTTCTCAAAAAAAGAAAATAATAAATCTGTAAGCTTCTGCGTATTGTTATTATATGCGGCATTTTATCATAGCAGCTACCGGCATTTGTTATACCAAAAGGAAACCGATATTGCCCCGGGTACATAAAATAACGGCTAGCAAATAGAGTATCTACAGATATATCATTATTTTTACGGGTAATATAAAAACGGAAAGTTATGAACAAACAACTATTCTTATCCCTGATAACGGTCATGATCTGTTTTCTGACAGCTTGTAACCGGCAACCGGCAGGAAGCCGGGCCAATGAATATATAGTAGGTAAACAAACCTATACATTCGCCATAAAAGGAGCAGATACATTACGTCTGGATAAATATGAATTACAGAATATACCAGCTGGTGATACGTTATCCAAACCGGTCATCCTTTTTGCCTTCGGAGGGGGTTTTAAAGGTGGTAACAGGGATAACGACAGTTATATTCCCTACTTTCATTTCCTGGCAAAAAACGGTTATGTAGTTGTATCGACCGATTACCGGACCGGTCTGAAAGATATAGATACCGGGAAGATGACCGACCCGATGCAATTTGCCGCCACTTTACAAAAAGCTATTGCAATGGCTGTTGAAGATTTTTTCGATGCTACACGTTACATTGTCGATAACAGCAAAGAATGGAAAGTAAAACCGGAACAGATCGTTGCCTGTGGTTCCAGTGCCGGGGCCGTCACCTCCCTGCAGGCAGAATATGAAATATGTAACCGAACTCCTTTAACACAAAAACTGCCTGATTCTTTCAATTATGCAGGCGTTATCTCTTTTGCCGGAGCTATCTGTAGTCTGGGAATACCGGACTGGCAGGAATTACCGTGCCCTATTATGCTTTTCCATGGAAATGCAGACCGAACAGTTCCTTTCGATAAGGCTTTACTTGAAAATATGGGGTTATGGGGGTCGAATTTTATAGCGAAACAGTTACAGGTAAAACAATCTCCCTATTATTTCTATCTGGCAGAAGAAGCGGGTCATGAGATGGCAGGGATACCGATGGATAACAACCGGTATGATATCCTGAGTTTTCTGGACCGTTTTGTTCTCCTCCGGCAGAAAGCCTTTATAAACACAATAGAGACTATCCCCGGCAAACCGGAAACTAAAAAGGATTTCACACTCCAGGATTACATTCAGAATAATCTCTAAAAAGATATCAGTTCAGCGACTGTCAATAATAAGTCAATTTGCCAATGTGTCAATAGAATATCAAACTGACAAAATGTTATCTCATGTAACCTGCGGATGAGTTGTATGGAGATGGAGCGGTGAGGGTTTGTTCTTATTCGATCGTAGAGAGGGTTACCATATTCGAGATGTCATAATTACAGATGCATTGATATTATTATATCGTATTATCATTACAATATCCGCTATTTTGTTGTGAGAGACAATTATTGTCGAACTTTTAGGCAGAAGAGAGTTGCTTGCTTTTTTAGCAGTTCCAGAAGTGACTAAATGCTTTATAACATACAATCGAACATTTCCAATGTATATAAAATAACACAAACAACCTTTAATTAACAAATAAACACATTTAAACAAGCAGATATTTCCGCTACAATAAAAATAAAACTCATTTAAAAGGAAAAATAATTCGTTTAAAACGAGTTTATCTTTTTTCTCAATCGAATTAAAAATGCCTATCAGTTAAACATTGCGTTAATAAATGTATATATCCGTTTTCTATAAGAGGAGTAATGTCAAAAGCGTATGTTATTAATGCCCCGATTATTCAACCAAAATGCTTGCGAATTAAATTTTACGCCGACAAAATGACATTTATTTAAAATGAAAAAAGTTCAATTATTATCAGAAATGAATGTAGGGGCGGGGTCTGCCCGCCCATCTCCACCGGTTGTTATATTATTGTCGCAAAAGGCGGGCAAACCCCGCCCCTACAGAACCTGTCATTTGGGTTCAATTATTTCTAATTCAAACCTTACTTTCTATGCTTGAACAATAATACCCCCAGCAATACCAGGAAAGCGATGGTCATCATTGTCATCTCCAGCCAGTAGTGAGCCGGTTCCACCCATATTTCGGTCAGGATGTCCCAACGTCCCAATATCTCGACAAAGGTCCAGAAGATGATCACTGTCGGAATAGCGTAACGGATAGCATACGCCAGTTTCTTGATCTTCAGCAAACGGATAAACAGATAGATCGACCAGGCCAGCGAACCGAAAGCGATCAACATCGTTACCGGATGACGATCGCCCAGGAACTCGTTATCGTAAGAGAAAAGCAATATCATGTAACAAGTCCATAAAAGAACATTCAGTTCCATAAAAGTAGTCATGGCTGCATTACGGATGATCGGCTGAAGTGTCTCCACCGGTTGACCGTAATGTATCTTACGCTGTATCCAGTTAAAAAAGTTACAACCTGAGCGGGTACTGAAGATATAGAACAGCATAACGATTGCCCAGAAACCATACGAAGAAGGCATGATCAGATATTCCGGTTTCGTCACCACTTGACCGTTCTCGATCAGCGGCTGTACACCGAAACGGTTGGCGAAATAGACATACCCGAACTCGATCCATCCTGTCCAGACGAACAGTCCGCCGAACAATCCCAGAAACGTAGCCGAAGTCTCTTTCCTGGAAATGATCCCGATCAACAACATCACGATCCCTAACACCCCCAGGCCGAACGCTGCAGGATAAAGAAGATCATGCCCCAGAAGTTTCTCCATCAGGATCATGGCAGCATGTCCTAACGGCATCGTGAATAAAACGATCAGGAAAGACAGTATACCTGTCCAGGGAGAAGTAAGTTTCATACGTGTTATTTATTTTTATTGGTTTCAAAAGTAATCATAAATTTATTCGGGAACATAAATAATCTCCCCGTTTTCCATTTCATAAGCTATTCCCACTTTCTTTCCCTTCTTACCGGACTTCTCCTGGCTTTCCGAAGGCTTATATTTCGTAATGGTCTGCCCTTCCTTCGTAATGATCTCCATATTCTCTTTGCCGGGATTTTTCACCATCGTATAATCTTCCTGCGAAAAGATCTCCGTCATATTGAACTTGGTAACCAATGCGACCATCAAGGCTACGGCAAATACCATAGCCACATCGAACAAATTCGACAACATCGCAACCGGATCATGATCTTCGGTTGCATTCAATACCCGGCGGCGACTCATTCGTTTACAGCTTTAGAGGTTACTAATGTCGCTTTGGCCGCTATCGGCTTCTCTCTGGAAAGTTCGGACAGGTAATCGAGATATATCAGATCGGAAGTGAACCAACGCTGCTTGACCTGCAACAAGATAAAACCGACTGCGCCGGAGAACAATCCCAATACGGTCGTAGCAAATGCCACCTGCATATTGTAAGCCATTGAAGCGATATCACCAGTGGAAAGTCCAGCCAAAGCCGGTCCCATCGGGATCAGCGTACCCATCAATCCCAGGATCGGGCCGAATTTGACCAATACCTTATATTTACCCAGTTCCGCATCGGCTGTCACTTCATATTCGGAGAGGACACGGTTTGCCACCGCCATACTATCCGTAGATAGCAGTTGTTTGGCAGTTTGAGTAAACAAAGAATCCGGCTGCTCATCCAATTCTCCGGAAAAAGCATGAATAGTCGATTGATCCAGTTGGTCCATACGAAGACGTAACTGTTTATCCTGTTTGATACGTTGTATATACTGACCGACAAAGCCCCCCAGCATAACAACACTTTTGGCAAAGAAAAAGAGCAAACCAACAATGACGGGTACCAATAACCCATTTGATATCCAGAATAAAATATTTGAAACTTGTTCCATAATGATATTTAGTGCTTAGAATTTTTACGTTGTTTATACATGCGGACCACCTGTGTCCAAAGATATCCGAGAATGAAAATAGCCAGCAGTACAGCTAATGTTCCTGCGCATCCCACCCAGTCGATCGGCGAAGGATGATTGTAAACGGTTGCCGACGGATGAAAGATCGTACAGCAGATCACCAGTACGCAGACAAAGAAAGTGAGGATGACCACCAGTTCGATCAACAGTTCTTTCTCTGCAATCAGTTTACGCATATAGAAGGAAGCCAGTCCGAACGTAATCGTCACACCCGCTGCCAGTCCGATACTCGTACGCAGAAAATCAACTCCTGTCAGCGAAAAAAATAGCGTGATATGAATATAATACAAGGCTGGAAAAACCAGTAGTGACGGCATATACCTGAATAGTTTGGTATACCACCGGAACGACTTACTATCCTCCCAATCCTTGATGCGGGCGATACAGAAATAACACGACAACAGCATATCCACCATCACCACCAGCGAAATATTCATCATAGCAGACTGGCTCGACAACACCCGTTGCAACTCCAGCTTGTTCACTTCCATCGCATACGGATGGCAAAGCATGATGAATGCACCCAACGAGAGGCTGAAGGCAAGCCTGTACCAGCGGTTCGGTAACAGGCTTGTCATAAATAAACTCTTGACGACTGCAAAAAGCGACAGCAAAAGCAATATATTATCCATCGTTATTTTCTCTTTTTAGTCTTCCGGGTTCTTTTCCGGATAAAGAATATAAGCAGGAAGATCACAGCCAGCCAGAAGAAGCTGATCAGAGCGAGGCTGAATGAAGACATGTTTTCCGGCTTCATCGGTTCGTTAGCCTGGACACTCTTGTCTTTCTTCAGGACAACACTTTTTCCGTCATCCGAAATACTTTCGTTACGGGCCGATTCGATTTTACCCTGATATTGTTTGGCAGAAGTTTCCGGTAACTGTTCGCCGATAAAAGAGCGCAATTTAGCATTATCGCAGACAAAGCCGCTACAACCGGCATCGTATTTCTCAACCAGCTCCGAATGAAGAGCCGCAATATTTTTCAACTGCTCCGGAGTCGCTTTCCAGTAACCTTTACGGGCCGTTTCCATCATGACTGCCGTTGCTTCCTGCAAAGCAGCCGGGTTTTCACGTTCAAAGAACTCTTTCACCCCGACATTCAGCTTATCGTTTACAAATACTTCATAATACTGATCCCAGATCTCATTGTCGATCGCTTTCGGCTTCATGACATTCCAGCCGTATGTATTACGGATCGTTTCCGAGATCGCATTAGCAGCGGAAGCACCTTCTTTCATCTGTTCTTTCATATAAACAGGGTTGAACAGGGTCGAACGGGTCTCCACACCGATCGCCGACTTCAAATCCTGTACGCGAGCCTGATGGCGGTTACGCAAGTCATTGAAATAAGCATCAGGATCATTGCCGGTTACATTACGGACCGTCAGGCTCATACCGCCCATAAACTCATAGACATGGTCGAGGCTGAGCGCTCCCCAGGTATTACTCTGGCGGGGCTGTACGACAGCCTCCGTATTTTGAAGGGCAGCTTCAAAAATACCGGGTTTAAAACCACCGAAGTCTTTTTCATTACCGTAAGTGGCTCCCATATTATTCAGGTAAACGTTGGCTATTTCAGACTCGTTTTCCCAACGATCACCACTTTCCACCATAGAAGTGATACCGGTCCCATACATACCGTTCGCTCCGCCGAAAACACGTTGTGTTGCATATTCGCGGGCTTCTTTCGGAGAGAAACCTTTATCTAATAAGACACGCTCGGCATCGTTACGGCCTTTCGCCACATAGTTATCTTCGCCGTCTCCGGCAGCCGCTGCCATATCTACGGCTTTCTGTATCAAGGTCAGCCGGGAAGCTGCCACATCACGTAACTGACCGGAAGTCTGGACTACCACATCTACACGCGGACGGCCCAGGTCTTTGACATCGATCAGGCGGATATCCAGCACACGGTTGAACTGGTCGCGGATCGGCTCAACACCCAATAAGTAAAGGATCTCAGCGATCGTTGCTCCTTCACTTTCGATAAAGCTGCCCGACCAAAGCGTGAAACTGACCTTTTGAGGAGTTGCGCCACCGTGGTTCTTCGCATGTTCGGCCAACAGGCGGTTGCCCATCTCTTTCCCTTTTTCCCAGGCTGCGGGAGTCGGGGTTGCTTCGGCATTGATACCGTATAAGTTACGTCCGGTAGGCAATACGTTCGGGTCAGAAATAACATCTCCGCCGGGGCTGGGCGCTACATAATGCCCATTCAGCGCATTGATAAAACCGTCCAGTTCCATCTGCGGACTTTTACGCAGGTACTCCCGGTAATTATTCACGTTCCGGATAGCATGCTGGATGTCCAAAACGGCATTGGCAAACAGGAGTTGCTCACGGGTGACGGTATCCATTTGTTGGGTCGCTCCGCTCTTTCCGTCTATCGGATGTTGGCTTTTAGCTGTTGTATCGGCAGAGGCAAGCATCTTCTTTACAGCATCCGGCATTTTACCAGTCTTGGGAATACCGGCAGGATGGCCGTGTCCCATTTTCGGTTTCTTGCCGTCTTTGGATTCTTCCGACATTTTGGCCATCATCATAGCCATCATCCGGTTCATCTTCGGTTCGGATGCCTTCTTGATAGCTTGTGCTTTAGCGACAGTGGCAGGAGAGACACCCAATTGAGCCAGCAAAGCCGGGTCGTCTGCCATAGCCGGATTATCCATGACCCGTTTAACAGCCTGCTGTGCCTTCGTACGATAGTTATCATTAAAGAAAGCCTGGTTCTCGATTTGCTTCCGTGTAACTTTCTTCTGTACCTCATCCAGGTTAGCCAGACTGAAGGCGATCGGTTCGGTACACATCAGTTTTACAGAAGAAGCGATCTTCGATTCATCGTACGGAACGCCTAAGGTATATTGGCCGCCTACGATCTTTTCGGCACATAGCTCTTCTGCGAAGTTCTCGATCTTTTCGATCTCGGTATCAGAATAAGCTTGTGTACGGATGCTGTCCAGTTGAAGGTCGCGGTGTAATCCCATCCCGATCGCTTTGTTCTTGATCTTCAGGTTGAGGGATTCGTCGCGCAGGTCGGTTGCCAGATAACGCTTGATATCGTTCAACAGATCGTCCACTTCGCGGCGAAGGCCGGTTTCAATGAAAGGCGGTGTAAGGTGAGAGATGGTTGCGGCATAGCTGCGGCGCTTGGCGATCAGTCCTTCTCCCACGTCACTGATCGTATAAAGATAGAAATGAGGAAGCGAACCCACCAGGCGGTCGGTCCAGTCGTCGGACGACAGGGCAACCTGCTTGCCGGGAATGAACTCCAGGCTACCGTGCGTACCGAAATGGATCATGGCATCCGCCTTGAAATCCTTCTGTACCCATAGATAAGAAGCAATATAATGATGAGGTGGTATCTCGTTCGAACCATGGACGGCAGCGAAAGAGTTATCCCCCGTTCCCTGAGTAGGCTGAGGCAATAAGACCACATTACCCAGATCGATACGGGTAACAGCAATCTGTTCGATACCATCCACTTCACGAGTATAATAATCTCCCAGACCTCTTCCATATTTATGAATCAACGTATCCTGCATCGCCGGACTGAATATATCTTCCAACCAGGTACTGTATTGCGGAGATGATACCCAGGCGGGATAACCAGAATTCAGATATTTTTGTATGTTCCCTTCAGCATAAGCATTGAATACCGGACCTTGTTCATTGATCAGAGCTTCGAAGTCCTTTTCCGTAGCCGGCAAAGCAGAGAGATCGTATCCTTCCGCTTTCAGTGCTTTCAGGAAATTATAGAGAGAAGGAAGCACTTCCAGTCCGGCTGCCGTCATGGCATTCTTTCCCGGACCTTTATAATAATAGATAGCAACTTTCTTGTCTTTATTCGGAAGCGATTGCAACCGCAGGTAATTGGCAACCATATCGGAGAATTGCGCCAGACGCCCGGGGATATTCTTAAACAGGTACAACCCGTCATCATCGATAAACTGTGCATTCAGGGCGAACGGAACGATACCGCCATCCAGTTCGGGCATCACGATACTCTGGCTCATAAAGCCTCCTGCCATACCGCGCTTGTCTGCCATCCAGTTATCATACGTATCATTGATCGTGATCGGACAGAACATGGGCACATTATGTGCTTTCAGCCATTCCACAGCCTTTTCGCCCTGCCCCATCAGCAAACGGCCGTGCGGCATATAAATCACGGCTGCCGGATCGATCTCTTCCAGCATTTTCAGACGGCTGGCGAAGCCGGAGACAGGATAGACATTCATATTGCGCCGTTCGAGGCTAACGATCAATGAATCCAGATGATCCTTGTTCGTATCGAACGGTCCCGCCATCCCAACGATAAGAGCCACTTTCGGAGCCTTCTCTTTATAAAAGCCTTTTTCCTTATAATATTTCTCAAAATCGGCGACCGTGTCGAATACCCGTTCGTCATCCAGATGGAACAGGACGTCGGAGCTTATCTCCACCGGCTCTTTGATCTCTCCGGTAAAGGCACTCTTGCCTGTCAGCTCCTTGCGGATATAGTTAAACAGGCTCCGGTAGTTAACGGAACCACCATTCGTGAGGTAGTCCGCCACCCGTTTATTCTGAATGGAATCGAGGCTGCTGATATTGTTCACCGGATCGGTCACAGCTGTTGAAAAGACAGGTACATTCTTTTCCTTCATCTTTTCGAGTACGGCACGATGTTCGTCTGTCATCCGGATACCCATACCGAAGATCAGGATCGCATCGTAGCGGTTTAGTTTGTCGAAATCGTCGATCGACAATTGTTTCAGGTCGATAAAACCAGTATCCAGGGATTTTGCCATGCGGGCAACCTGATAGTTGGGGAAGTTCACAAGAGCCACCTTGGTCGTGCCGGCTACCTTCGCCCAGATAAACCAGGCTATCAATACGACAGCGATTATTGCTCCTGCAATGATTAAATTCCGTTTCATTATTTATTGGTTTGTTGTTGTTTGCTTATTTGAATATCTCGTCGATGTTAACAGATAGGCCGATCATGAAGGTTGTACCCGGCGACATCGGCGAATTGGAGGCTATAATATCCGGTTTGTAATTAAAGATATTATCTACCGTTGCCTGAAGCAGGTAAGCCCCGAACAGACGTTGTGAAACTGTTATCTTCCAGTTCTGATAACCGGAATAATGCACCGGCGTAAAGGTATCGCCCGTACTGTTCGCCTCGTAGGTGTCCAGCTTACCGAGGAAACGGCCGTTCAATGCCACATTCAAGTCATAATTCTTTCTTGAATATTCGTAATTTATACCCAGAGTGGCAGAGTGAGGACGGGTAGACGATACATTATATCCATTCTGTTTCATATTCTCATGGACATAAGCATAGGCCGCCTTCACCGTAAAACCGTAGGGACATTTGACAGCCAGGTTTGCATCCAGGCCTGCCAGCTTCGATTTATCGATATTCCGGTAATAAGAAGTATCGCGGTCCGCACTAAAGATCGTTGTGATCTTATCCTTGATATTATTATAATAACCGATCACGGAGAAATTCACACGGTCACGACTATATTCGGCAGATACGGAAAAGTTATCGCTGATCTCCGGTTCCAGGTTGGGATCACCGGCAATAATAAACATATTCATACCGCCCATATCCCATTCAGTCCACATCTCTTTCAATGACGGAGCACGGAAACCACGCGAATAGGAAGTCCGGAACGTAAACGGTTTGAGTTTATACATTAAAGAGATATTGGGACTGATATGCGCACCGAATGAATTATAATAATCCATACGTCCCCCATACACAAGGTTGAACTGTTCCGTCACATTAAAATCATGCTGGGCATACAGAATATAATCGTTGGTGGAATGTGTATCGCCGCTGAACTGGTAAGACATCAGTTCGTCACGAAAGAACTCGGCTCCCCCGATCAACGTGTTGTTAGGGGTAAAAGAGTAATTGTATTGTGCACGTGCCGTATGCTGTGTATTCCGGTAATTCAGTGAATCGGCATCTGTTTTCGTATAATGATCATATTTGTTATAACGGTCCAACAGGTAAGAGATCGTCAAATCCTGCTTTTCCGATATCAGGTAGTTCATTCGCACACTGCCGTTGTAATCGCGGTAACGATCTGTTTTCTTATCGTTCGCAATATCAGCCAGGCGGGTATAAAAACCACCTTTTCCCGTCAATGTTATTTTATCGGAGACTTTCCAGGATAATTTTTCATCGACACTCAGGTCTTTTCCACCATAGATAATCGCTGAATCCGTACGATCGGAACTCCACAGGCTATAATGATCCTTGTTCTTGTACATGACGGAAGTCAAGCTGCTTATATTTTTCTGCTTTGTACCGATCGTTCCACCGTAACGTTGTTCGTTATTGCTTCCGTAATAGCCACTTACATTGACTTCGAGCGGTTTGGACGGTTCCTTGGTAATGATATTGACTACACCACCGATCGCACTGGAGCCGTAGAGAGCCGATGCGGCCCCTTTCACGATCTCGATACGTTCGATATTATCGGCATTCAGGCGGTTGTAATCCACGTTGTTGAGCGTTTCACCTGCCATACGTTCGCCGTCGATCAGGAAAAGCACATATTTACCACTCATACCCTGCATGTTGACTGCGATCTGACCGTCCATCTGGCGTGTAAACTCCATACCCGGCAATTCCGTTTCCAACAGGTCCTGCACGGTAACGGCATTGAGTTTCTTTATATCGGTAGCAGTGATGACACGGGTAATGACAGGAGCGTCTTTCAACAGTTTGGGGGTACGGGTAGCTGTCACTGTCACTTCATTCAGGTTAAGGGCATCTTCTTTCAGGCGAAAGTTAATGACCGTATCGCCGTGTAAATAGATGCGCTGCTCAACAGGAGTAAAACCGGCGTATTTAATGATAAGGTGATATTCTCCGGGCTTTGAGAGGTCTAGTTTGTAATTACCGTCGAGGTCGGAAGCCGTGCCGTGAGTCGTTCCTTTTACCAGGATATTCGCATAAGGCAACGTTTCCCCCTTTTCGTCGGTTATACAGCCGGAAACCTGTCGGGGAGGTTCATTCGCCGACAGGTTTCCGCATAATACTATTGATGCCAGGATCAATAAAATCGTTTTCATATAAGAAGATAGAATTTATTACTTGAAAGGATATACGTAATCGAAGGAGATATGTCCTTTTACGTCAGCATCATTTGAATAATCGGTGAATTTGATCTTTGCGTATTCGCCGGATTTCAGTTTGATGACGTATACCATGTTGCTCATCGACCAGTTTGCCGCTGTAGGAGGCATAGGTACAGAACTGAATTCGATACCTTTATTCAGTACTTCGTTCCAATAGCTGGGTGTATAACCGATCTTGGGAGTAGGCAACTGCATTCCATTCGTATTCAGCATCAAGCTATCTGTTCTGACATCAGCCACATAACCGCTGGCCGGGACAGTCGTTACTTTTGTAATATCCGTTTCTTTTGTATCGAGAGCCGATCCGTCATTGGTCTTTACATCATAGCGATGCAAAGCGATGTCCCAATCAAAAGAGGTTTCATCGATACCACCGCGCGTTTCGAGCTTGCCTTTATACGTGACGATGAGGTCCATCGGCATACTTCCGGGTCTTGTTGTTATGATCAGATTAATGCTATCGCCGTTCACATTTCCTTTAGGAGTGATAACGATATTGCCTGCAGTGACTGTACCGCCGGTCAGTGTCCAGCCGATCGTATCCGAAGCGATATTAAATCCGGCTTTTAAAGCGATATCTTTATATTGGCTAAAATCGAATTCGTCTAATGCAAAAGTTAAGGAATCCCCTTCGAGACGGGTAACTACCAGGTTCAGATCGGAAACAGTACCCATATTTCCCATTCCTGTTACATCAAGTGAAATATCGCCTTTATAAGTACCGGCAGCCGGTTCGATCTCATGGGCAACCGATTTTCCATCCTTAAAGCTGAAATACATCCATTTATCATAGGCTGTAGCATCGAGAGTAACCGATTTTACCGTTTCGTCGGTATCGCCACCACCATTGTCATCATCATCGCTACAAGCCGAGAAAAACGTTAAAGAGCTGACCAGCAGCATCGCTAATAAGTAATAATTCTTTTTCATTGCGTTCTATTATTTAGTAAAATATATTCTGACCGCAAAGTTCCGGGTTTCTGAAAGAATGTGAAATCCCTAAAAAGGGGTATAAAAAAAGGAGATCTTACCTAGTTATAGGTATTTTGAGGAGAAGAGCGGAAAAGAAATAATAAAATAGTGTATAATAAGCACATAGATAACACAAATTATCTCTATCCCCTCTTGAGACATTGTATTTCCGCCATAATAAATAAGTTTAAAGTTGATATTAATAAATTGATTTTATCATATATGTTATTTCATTTCGGAGTTTCATTCTGATAAAGACAGAAACAAAATCAGCCAGATTGTTATGTATTGAACAACCCGGCTGATAATTTATTTTATAGCCAATAATAAACTACAATTCGTCAATTTCTTCTACCGATAATCCTGTACACTGAGCTATAGTTTCACTATTTATTCCCTGTTTTTTAAAGTTTGCAGCAATAAGACGCTGTTCTTCCGCTTTACCTTTCTTCAAACCTTTCTCCTCAGCCTCTTCTACTGCATATATCAGCGTAGCGCGCCAGTCGCGGTAAATCTTCAGGTTCTCCTCATAGACAGCACGCTCATGGTCAGTCATGGCACTGAGGTTTGCCACATCGAGCAGACGTCTGAAGGCATCCTCTTTCTCCTTGAACGGAGACATATCAAATAAATTCATATTCTTCAATATATAAATCCAGTTTTCAAGAGGAGTCTTACATTCCTCTTGAGTTAAATTGAACAAGTCGAACGACAGATAGATCTGTTTCAGTTTGACCTCACCAAAAGTTTTACCCGTTGCTTCGTCGGCCAGGATTACGTCTGTTCTCCAGTTGTGGAATTCCGGCAGGCTGAAATTCAACAGATAAATACCATAGACAGGAAGCAGGCCATATTGCCAATCCCGTCCCGTCTTTCCCTGACGGGAGACCATGCGGCAAAGATAATATAATCCACGGTTAAAGAAATAACGTTGCGGGCAATTCTGCATTTCCAGGATGAATTTTGTCCCGTCCACGTCTTCGCAAAGGAGATCGAAGATTTGCCAATAGCTAACGTGTAAATGGACCAACAGACTATACTTAAAAAAATCCGACTACCTACATATAGCTACTTTTACCCCTCTTTTTCCTCTCTGTTTTTACCTATAATCGGTGATTGATGCGCTTTTATTTTCACCCGACCTTTGCATCGGTTTTTAGTAACGGTAAAAAGATTGAATACATTGAAAGCGATTGTAAGAGGATTAATGATCACGCTTTCCCTTGTTTTTGCGGCGATGGCGGCAAAGGCACAGCAGGAAGCGATGATCTCGGGAAAGATATTATCGACGGAAAAAGAAATTGTTGATTTTGCGACTGTCTATCTGAAAGGGACAAACTACGGAGGTACGACAAATGAAGAAGGTATCTATCATCTTAAAGCACCTGCAGGAAACTATACACTGGTGGTATCGGCCATCGGCTATACGACCGTAGAGAAAGCAGTCCGCCTGACAGCCGGTGAACGTACGAAACAAAATCTGACGATCAAGCCGCAGGTGGAAGAACTGGATGAAGTAGTTATCGTATCGAACGGTATCAGCCGACTGAAACGTTCTGCCTTCAATGCCATTGCGGTAGATACGAAAGAGCTTCAAAATTCGACCAAGAGTCTGAGCGATGCCCTGTCGAAAGCGCCGGGAATGAAACTTCGTGAATCGGGTGGTGTCGGATCGGATATGCAACTGATGCTGGATGGTTTCAGCGGGAAGCATGTGAAGGTGTTTATCGACGGCGTACCGCAGGAAGGTGTCGGAAATTCGTTTGCACTCAATAATATTCCGGTCAATTTTGCCGAACGTATCGAAGTCTATAAAGGAGTCGTACCCGTTGGATTCGGGACGGATGCGATAGGCGGGGTTGTCAATATCGTGACGAATAAAAAACGCCGTAACTGGTTCCTCGATGCTTCCTACTCTTACGGATCGTTCAATACACATAAATCGTATGTCAACTTCGGGCAGACACTGGATAATGGTTTCACCTATGAGATCAACGCTTTCCAAAACTATTCGGATAACGATTATCAGGTAGATGCCCCCGTGAAGGATTTTGAAACCGGACGGCTCGATACGGATAAAAAGGAACGTGTGAAGCGTTTCAACGATACTTACCATAATGAGGCGGTGATCGGAAAAGTGGGGTTTGTCAATAGAAACTGGGCAGACCGTCTGTTGCTGGGTTTTACTTATTCAAATATGTATCAGGAGATACAGACAGGTGTACGTCAGAATACGGTGTATGGCGATAAACATCGTAAAGGCCATTCGCTGATGCCGTCGCTCGAATATAACAAACGCGACTTGCTGACCAAAGGGCTGGACCTGGTTTTCACCGCTAACTATAATAAGAACATGACGACCAATATCGATACGTCTGCTTACGAATATAACTGGCGCGGCGAAAAGAATCTGATGAATTCGCGTGGCGAACAGTCTTATCAGCATACAAGGTCGGACAATAATAACTGGAATGGTACGGTAACCGTCAATTATCGTCTTGGACATGCCCATGTCTTCACATTTAATAATGTGTTGACCGCTTTCCGCCGTTCCAATACCTCGCTGCTTACCAATGAGGAACTGACGGATGCGATCGACAAGCAGACACGCAAGAATATTGCCGGACTGTCCTATCGCCTGATGCCGTCGGAACACTGGAATCTGTCCGTTTTCGGCAAGCACTATAATCAGTATGTGGCAGGGCCGATGGCAACTGATAATACGAGCTCTGAATATGTCCGCACTTCCCGCAGCGTAAGTTCGGTAGGGTATGGTGCGGCAGGTACTTATTTCATCCTACCGGGATTGCAGGCTAAACTTTCCTACGAGAAAGCCTACCGCCTTCCTACCATCGAAGAGATGTTCGGTAATGAAGACCTTGAAATGGGCGATATCGGCATCAAGCCGGAAAAGAGCGACAATGTGAACTTGAATGTCAGCTACAACAAGACGCTGGGTAAACATGGTCTTTATGTCGAAGGGGGGCTGATCTATCGTAATACCAACGATTATATCCAACGTAATATTACCGACCTGAGTGGCGGGAAACAAGCTGCAAGCTATATCAACTATGGCAAGGTGCTGACGAAAGGTTACAATCTCTCCGCCCGTTACAGTTTTTCAAACTGGCTGAGTGTAGGAGGTAATTATACGCAGATGAATGTGCGTGACAACCAGAAAACAGCCATCGGCAGCGGGGCGGAAAATATCGCTTACAAAGAGCGTATGCCGAACCTGCCCTACCGTTTTGCCGATTCGGATATAACACTCTACTGGCGTAATCTCTGGAAGAAAGGCAATACATTGATCTTCACTTATGACAATCAATATCTGCATAGCTTTACCTATTATTCATCCATCATCGGATCGAACAAAGGTGAATATGTCGTTCCCAATCAGTTTTCACATAACCTGACGCTGTCTTACAGCCTTCAAAACGGACGTTACAACATCTCTTTCGAGTGCCGTAACTTCACCGATGAAAAACTTTACGACAATTTCAGCCTTCAGAAAGCAGGACGGGCGTTTTATGGCAAGTTCCGTGTCTATCTGGGCAGATGACAGAAATAGATATTTTATCAATATAATAACAATAAATAGTAATCATATTAAAACAAACACAACATGAAGAAGAATTTCTTTTTAACAGGCCTGTTTGCAACTGCGATGGCCGGACTGACACTTACAGCATGTGATGACGATCCGAGCAATGGCGGAGATAACGGCGGCGGAGAAGAAGATAAAAATGCGGAATATGTAATCGCTGCTTCCGTAACGGCTTCCGGAAATACAACCAATGTATTGGTGACCTCCGAATCCCTGGACGAAGGTACAGTTACAACCAAAAACAACGGTGTTGTGAACGATGGTGCAACTTACTGGGTATTCTTTAAGAATCAATATTTATACGCATTGACATACAACCAGGGCGAAGCCGGAGGTACCCGCTCCTATATCATGGATTCAGCAGGTGAATTGCAGAAGCGTTCCGCCGAATTCGGTGTAAAGAGATTTACTACTTATGGCATCTACGATAAGTATATCATGACCTCTTCAACCGGCGACGGCCCTACCGAATGGAATGACGAGAATGGTTATACTCCGAAAGTATTCATGCTGTCTTATCTCGATCCGGCAGCCGAAACATTCACGACCAACGATACACAGAACAAAGCATATCTGTCTGAAAACTTCCTGGATAACGGTGAATATGTGACACTGGCAGGTCTTCTGGAGCATAACAATAAGATTTATACGGCAGCTATTCCGATGGGTCTGAGCCAGTACGGAACAAAAGACCAGAATGGCAAATGGGTATTGCCGGGTAACGAAGACCTGGTAAAAAAAGAATCAGGCGGTTCAAACAGTAGCGCGTATAAAAAAGACGAGTTGCAGTGGACTCAGTACCCGAACGAATGTTGGGTAGCCATCTTTGATGATGCCACCATGACCAGCAAGAAACTGATCCGGACAGATAAGATCAGCTATGCTGCCGGACGTATGAAATCACAGTATTATCAAATGATCTGGGCTGCCGACAATGGCGATGTGTATGTATTCTCTCCGAGCTTCGCCAAAACGATGACCGACGCACGCCAACAGACGACACTGCCTGCCGGTGTGGTACGTATCCCTGCCGGAAAGACTGAATTCGATGATTATTATTGCAATCTGGAAGCGATGACCAACGGAAATTCTTTCCTTCGCACATGGCATATCACAGGCGACTATTTCATGTTGCTGATGTATGATAAACCATTCTCCAATGCAGACCGCGTAGCGAACCAACTGGCAATCTTCAAAGCTGGCGATAAGAAACTGACATATGTAACCGGTCTTCCTTCAGTAGAACAGATCAGCGGTTTCGGCGATGCACCGTATGTTGAAAACGGAAGTGCTTATGTAACAGTTACCTTCAATGAAGGCGGTGGTAATCCTGCCATCTACAAGATCGATCCGGCAACAGCCGTAGCAACAAAGGGTCTGACTATCGAAGCTACTCAGGTGAGCGGTGTCGGCAAACTGACAGTCGCTAAATAATAACGGTTAAGATAAAAGATGATTCGTATTCACATCTTTCTTGTATTCCTCCTGCTCCCGCTAACCATGCGGAGCCAGGAGGATATTTGTATAGGAAAGAAATACAGCCTTTATTCCACGGTCTTGCAGGAAGAACGAAACTACTGGGTACATTTGCCCGACAATTACGAAGGGGATACGACACAACGCTATCAGGTGATCTATCTGCTCGACGGGGATTCATTCTTCCATTCGGTTGTGGGTATCAGCCAAACATTCACTACTGTCAAAGGAAAACATCTTCCTCCCAGCATCATCGTCGGTGTGCTGAATGTCGACCGTACACGCGACCTCACTCCGACAGCTTCTGCTGCAAGACGGGACGGAAAGATTAGCCCGGGCACTCTCCCGCAAGGGGGTGGAAGTGAGTCGTTCTGTCGTTTTCTGACGGAAGAGCTTCGAGGTGTAATAGACAGTAGTTACCGGACGAACGGACAGAATATGTTGATCGGACATTCTTATTCCGGTCTGTTTACGCTCAATACATTTCTCCGCCATACGGAACTGTTCGATACCTATCTGGCTATCGACCCGAGCCTGTGGTGGGATCAGGGCAAACTGTCACAGGAGGCCGCTTCGCTGATCGAAGGAAAGAACTTTGCAGGGAAAAGCCTGTATATCGGTGTCGCTTCCAAAAAACGTACCGATCGGGTGGATATCCACCTTAATAAAGTGAACCATCTCCTTCAGGAGATTTTGCCGCAGGCGGAAAACCTGCGTTTTTTTAGTAAATCATTTCCCGAAGAGAACCACGGAACAGTCGCTATTCCGGGAATATATGACGGGATCAAACAACTATTTGGTAAATGAGAAAGTTATTTGCAAAAATACATTTATGGTTATCCATACCTTTCGGCATCATCATTGCGATTGTCTGTCTGACAGGTGCAATATTGGTATTTGAAACAGAGATACTGGAAATATGTTATCCTTCCCGCTATTTCGTCAAGGAGGTAAAAGGGGAACCGCTTCCTCCTGCCGCCTTATTAAACGCTGCACGCCAGCAGCTTCCCGACTCGGTCAAGATAAACGGTCTACGTGTTATGCAGGATCCGAAAAGGACCTACCAGGTAGTCTTACCGGGTAAAAAGGCGGCGGCATTCATCGATCCCTATACTGCAGAGATCACGGGTATCGACGACGGACAGGGATTCTTCATGCAAATGATGCGCCTGCATCGCTGGCTGCTCGACTCCTATAAACGGGACGGCAGTTTCGCTCTGGGTAAAGCGGTTGTCGGATATTCGACGCTGGTACTTGCCTTTATCCTGATAAGCGGGTTGGTTATCTGGTATCCTCGTAATAAGAAAGCGCTAAAAAATCGTTTGAAAATAAAGACGAAAGCGGGCTGGTATCGTTTCTTTTACGATCTGCATGTTTCAGGGGGCTTTTATGCAACATTGCTATTACTCGTCCTGACATTGACCGGATTAACCTGGTCCTTCGGTTGGTATCGCGATGCTTTTTATACCGTATTCGGTGTCGAAACGGCTCAAATGCAGGGGCATACACAGGCTCCAGCTTCGTCCGATTTAAAAGGAAAATCGGGAGAGAGAGGCACTCGTGAAAGAGGCTCCAAAGAAAAGATTACAAACTATACGCAATGGGCAACAGTTTTAGCTGATTTGCAAAATCGTTATCCGCAATACAACTCCATTACTATTCAGGATGGATCGGCAACGGTGTCTGCTGCTCAATATGGTAATACACGGGGAAGTGACCGTTATACTTTCGATCCGGCAAACGGTGAGATCACAAATGTACAATTATATAAAGATCTTCCCAATTCCGGAAAGATCAGGGGATGGATCTATTCAGTACATGTCGGCTCATGGGGAGGCCTGACTACCCGCATACTGTCCTGCCTGGTCTCTTTCCTCGGAGCAGTATTTGCCATAACCGGTTATTATTTCTGGATAAAAAAGAAAATCAGAAAGAAAAAATAAGGATGGGATTTACCGAAAGTAGACTATCCCATTATCAAAAAGGCTTGGCTATTACAGGTTCATTTGCTGTCAATCATCAAATGAACCTGCAACTAAGCTGGCCTTATTATTTTCTATAATTAACTTATATTCCTTTTTAAGCTTTCATTCTATATTCTGAAGGAGCAATATTAAATTTCCTTTTAAATGCCGTGCAAAAATGTCCCTGATAATCATACCCGACCAGACTGGCAACCTCGGCTATCGTCTTATTGGTATCCAGCAGATAATGAACAGCCATATTCATTCGGTAATCAAATAAATAATTAAAGACAGTCGTCCGGAACGTCTGTTTAAAACCTGTTTTCAACGTACATTCATTCGTCCCGACGCGCAAAGCCAGATCACGCAATGACGGCGGGTTCAGATACTCGGTGCAGATAATATCCCGCGCCTGGTAAATCTTATCCCGGTCAGAAACGGAGACCACTCTTTCCTTAGTCTCTTCCTTTCCTTCCGTCTCCCGCATAAACAGGGACAAGCATTCGACCACTTTTGCCTCCAGATACATCGGCGAAGCATTCCCCATCATCCGCGATAATTCAATATCGTTCAATGCCGTATCCAGAGTTACGGGGATCAGTATATTTTCGGGAGCCAGGAAAAAAGTCTCTCCACTGTCGAGCCGCAGATAAGCCTTCTCGAAATATTCAGGATAGCGCTCCGACAGATGACGGAAGAAATCAGGTGATATCAGCACATTTGTCATGCTGAAAGTCTCCCCTTTGCTAAATAGGTTACGTTCCTCCTTGATCCCCGAGCTGACCATGACATTCGTATATCCTTCTGCCCAGATCCGCTTATCCCGTGTCTCTGCCATAAAACATTCGACCATTCCCTGACGGACAAAAGAAAGTCCCATAAAAGAACAATCCGCATTCCGTGAATGCAGGCAACAATCCTCTTTACAATGTATCTGGTACTTTGCCACATTGAAATCCCTGCATTTGAACTCGGAAATACTGTAAGTCAGCAACTCGTTCCCCATATTCCAGCTACTCTCTTCCAGCCTACCGGAGCCATTGGTAGAAAAGTAACTTATATCCGGCATTTCCAGGGCGATCGTGTCTCTTCCGCGAGATGAAAGTTCGATGTGTATCATTTTTTCCGTCAGATTAAAATGCAATTCCTTCTTGCGTAAATAATTCAGCAGCAAATATCCCACCTTTGTATCAGATAATCAATCCCTAAAAGTAGGTATATTATGAATAAAATAAAACCCGGGATAAAGGACAACGTTGCAGAAACCTTATTCATCCCCTTACTTTCACGCGCCTATGAAAGCCGCCGGAAAGATGCGATATTAAAAGACCCGATGGCTTGCGAGCTGGTTGAAAAAATAGACTACGACTTCGCCAAATTCGGAAAGATTTCAATGAGTACAGCCGGTACTGCCATCCGCTTGCGCCGCTACGACCGGCTGGTTAGCTGGTTCATCGACCGCACGGAAACCGAAGACCCTGTAGTAGTGCAGATAGGTTGCGGCCTTGACAGTCGTTTCCAACGCGTCGCCAACCGCGACCAGGCGACCTTCTACGAACTCGACCTACCCGAAGTGATCGAACTGCGTGAGAAGCTATTCCCCGCCTCGACAAGAGATATCAACATCAAAGGCTCCATGCTCGAAACAGATTGGATGGATATGCTGAAACAAAAGCATCCGCACAGCCGCTTTCTTTTCCTTGCTGAAGGAGTGATGATGTATTTCTCCGAAGAACAGGTTAAATCGGTTATCCAAAATCTGGCTAAACGTTTCCCCGGTTGCGAGATCTATTTCGACTTCGTCAGCAAATGGGCGGCACGCAACTCCGATAAACATGAGTCGGTAAAACGTACGAAAGCCCGTTTCCATTTCGGACTGAACGATCCTCACACTGTCGAACAATGGGTACCGGGGCTGAAATTGATCGAACGGTTTTATTTCGTTAGCGAAGAGAAAAAACGCTGGGGACTACCCGGACTGATTATGTGGCTGATCCCCGCCCTGCATAAATCGTTCGGGATCGTAGGCTATAAAGCCGAATAAAGAAAAAACAATATGAAAGAGCAAAAGAAAAAAGGGTTATCGCGCCTGTTTGAGATCGCAGGCGAAAAGAAAGGACTACTGATCCTGGCGGGATTCTTGTCGGCGTTAAGTGCCTGCTGTATGCTGGTTCCTTATCTGTCGGTCTATCAGGTACTGGATGAGTTGTTGAAAAATGCCGGAAACGTAACGGCTTCGGACAGCGGATACATGATCCGATGGGCATGGATCGCCTTTATCGGACTGGCAGCTGCCTTGTTGTTACTCTATGGCGGACTGATGGCATCCCATGTGGCAGCGTTCCGTATCTTATACGGCCTGCGTGTCAGGCTTTCGGAACATATCGGACGGTTACCGCTGGGTTATCTGAACGGCACATCGATCGGAGCGATTAAGAAAGCCCTGGAACAGAATGTGGAAAAGATCGAGAACTTCGTGGCGCATACCATCCCTGATCTGGTAAATGCAGCAACGACCGTTATTGTTATGTTCGTCATCTTCTTTAGTCTGAATGGCTGGATGGCGGCAGTCTGCCTGCTGGCGATCGTAATCGGTATATCCGTCCAGTTCTCCATGATGTTTGGTAAGAAAGCGCAGGAGTTCTTCAAAATGTATTTCGATACATCGGAACAGATGAGTGCCTCAGCCGTCCAGTATGTCAGGGGAATGCCCGTTGTGAAAATATTCGGGCAGACGGTGGAGTCGTTCCGCCAGTTCAGTAAATCGATCTACCGGTTTAAGGAATATGCACTGAATGTCTGCGATACTTATCAACCGGGAATGGTCACGTTTATCGTATTGCTGAACTCAATCGTCACCTTTATTATTCCTGTCGGTTTATTACTACTGGATGGTCAGCCGGGAAATATAGCATTGGCAACCGTCTACCTATTCTTTATTATATTAGGTCCCGGTGTCGCCTCCCCTTTCTATAAATTAACTTTCCTGGCATCTAACACACGGGAAATAGATGAAGGCGTTCATCGTATCGATGCCATCTTTGCAGAAAAACCTGTACCGGAACCCGCGACCCCTCAACAACCGAAAGGACATGACATCTGTTTTGAAAATGTCAGTTTCTCCTATGAAAACGCCAAAGAGAAGACTCGTACCGAAGCTCTGAAACATATAAGTTTTACCGCCCGTGCCGGTGAGATAACCGCATTGGTCGGTCCTTCCGGCTCCGGCAAATCCACCATTGCCAACCTGATTCCCCGTTTCTGGGACGTTACCGAAGGGACGATCAAGATCGGTGGCGCAGATATCCGGAATATCCCTTCCGAATTATTGATGGACCAGGTATCTTTCGTTTTCCAGGATACCTTCCTCTTTTTCGATACCTTATACGAGAATATCCGTGTCGGTAAACCCGATGCCACCGAGGAACAGGTGATAGCCGCTGCCCGTGCTGCCCAATGTGACGATTTCATCCGCCGGTTACCGCAAGGGTATCAGACACTAATCGGTGAAGGCGGCGTTTACCTCTCCGGTGGAGAAGCGCAACGGGTAGCCGTGGCACGTGCCATCCTGAAAAACTCCCCGATCCTGGTACTGGACGAAGCTACCGCATTTGCCGACCCCGAAAATGAATACAAGATGCAACTAGCCATCCAGGAACTGATCAGGGAAAAGACAGTCATCATCATCGCCCACCGCCTGTCGTCGATCATTTCGGCCAACCAGATCATTGTTTTAAAAGAGGGAGAGATCGCCCAGCAAGGCGTCCACAGGGAACTTTCGGTAAACGAAGGACTCTATAAACAGATGTGGGATGCCTATACCGACGCTTTTCAATGGACATTAAAGAAATAAGGAGATAAACAAGAATGAATGCACTTCAAAATATAACGATCGGCCACACCGAACGGCTCAGGAAACCGGTCGGATTCACCATCCTCGCCAACCTGGTTAATATCGTTCCTTTCATGCTTTCGATAGAGGCAGTGAACATCATCTTTAAAGCCTTCGACGGCAGTGGCAGCGGACTCGACACGACCCGCCTGTGGGTTATCTTCGGCATCCTCGCCGCTTATATGCTGGTGATGGCCGTTGCCGAACGCCAGTCGTACCGGCACAATTTCCGCGGCGCTTACGAAATGAGTGCCGACGGCCGGATACGGTTGGCGGAACATCTGCGCCGCTTGCCCTTAGGCTCCCTCTTCCGGCATGATCCGGGCGACCTTGCCAGCATGATGATCAGTGACTTTACGTTGGCGGAGACCGGTATCTCCCACCATCTTCCCCAGCTGATGGGTGCATTGGTTATGCCTGTACTCGCTTTCTTCGGGTTATTATGGATCGACTGGCGGATGTCGGTAGCCATGTTCATCGCTCTTCCGCTGGCGGTTCTGGTCCTGACAGGAAGTACCCGCATACAATACAGCCTGAGTCGAAAGCAGATAGAAGCGAAAGTGAATGCGGGCAGCCGCCTGGAAGAATACCTGCAAGGCATTCGCGTCATAAAAGCATATAACCTGCTGGGAGGTAAATTCGAACGCCTGCAAAAAGCGTTTGCCGACCTGCGTCGGGCCAGCCTGCGCCTGGAAGCCCTGATGGGCCCGTTCATCCTGCTGTCCATCACCCTGGTACGTGCCGGACTGACCCTGATGATCCTTTGCGGTGCCTATCTGCTGGTAGGCGGCCAACTCGACCTGCTTACTTTCGTCATGTTCCTGATTGTCGGCTCTCGCGTCTTCGACCCGCTGACCTCGGCACTGACCAATTTCGCTGAGTTCCGCTATTTCTCCATTGCCGGTGGCCGTATCCTCAACCTGATGCGTGAACCGGAAATGACAGGAAAAAAGGAAAGCCCGGAACACGGGGATATCACTTTCGAAAAGGTATCGTTCGGTTACGGTGAGAAAGAGATACTGCATGATGTATCGCTGACGCTGAGACAAGGCTCGCTGACCGCATTGGTCGGTCCATCGGGAAGCGGTAAGAGCACGCTGATGAAGTTATGCGCCCGTTTCTACGATCCGCAAAAAGGGAAAGTCCTGTTGAACGGACAGGATATGAAGGAACTGGAACCCGAGTCACTAATGAAACATATATCGATGGTCTTTCAGGACGTCTACCTCTTCCAAGACACAATCAAGAACAATATCCGTTTCGGCAAAAGCAATGCGACTGACTCCGAAATAGAAGCCGCTGCCCGCAAGGCTTGCTGTCATGACTTCATTATGCGTCTGCCGGATGGTTACGATACAATGGTGGGGGAAGGCGGTTGTACACTGTCAGGTGGTGAAAAGCAACGTCTTTCCATCGCCCGTGCCATACTGAAAGAGGCCCCCATCGTTCTGCTGGATGAAGCTACCGCCTCCCTCGATCCCGAGAATGAAGTGGAAGTGCAAAAAGCCATCAATACCTTGATCGAAGGACGCACAGTCATCGTCATCGCCCACCGGCTAAAGACGATCCGCAACGCCGACAAGATCATCGTGCTGGAAGACGGTTATATCGCTGAACAAGGTACACACGACGAACTGCTCCGCAATCAGGGATTGTATCACAAACTATGGACGATCCAGGAAAAGACGATCGGGTGGAAACTCTAAAAGTATCTTCTCCCCTCCCGAGAGGAACCGGAGGCGCGTAAGTTAAAAGCCAAACCCTCCGTGATCCTCTTCTTCCGATTCTTTTTCATTACCACGAATATAGATAAAATCGTTCCCACTCTGAATAATATCGGAGGCGGGAACTTTTTCTTTCAGCTTCTCCAACTCTTTTTCTTCTTTCACACAGACCAAAGCACGGTAACTTTTTGAAGGCTTATCTGCGATAAACCAAACTCCGGTATAAGCAATCTCTTCCAGGTAATGCATCAATGAAGTACTAACGCCGGAGATACCGATCGGTCCACGGAAAAACTTTAGTTTGCCCGACCAGGGAGATAGCTCCTTTAATAATGCCGGAAATTCCGGATTATCCTTTCCATCCATCGGAAGATACTGCCGGATCAACCCGTCAACCTTATTCTTCGCAGCAGCCGAACCGGAAGGAAAAACAACCGAAACATATTTATTCCCGGCTACCACTTGCAACTGATAAGGCGAAAGACAATCGATACATCCCAATGTATCCGCCCGCTGACACCGGAACACATGCAACGAATAAATACCGAAAGCATCCTCGGGTGTCGGCATCTCATAAATCTCTATCGTATATTCTTGTCCGTCGTAAACCACATCCCGGGCCGTCAGTTTGCTGACACCGTATTCGAGGAACTGCTCCGCCCCGCCGTTCATAAAACCGTAGAGTCCCGAGCCTGTAAATACCCGTTCCCTTTTCACTTCGACCTCCTGTGCAACCAGAAAGGCGGGGATCAACAGCAGGAAGCCTGCCCATCGTATAAAATGTTTCATGCCTGCAACGTAGTTTCTATCAGTTCGATTTTATCCTTATCAGCTACACCGAGTTGAAATTCCTGCGCCATATCCATAAAGGTACGTGCCCCGGCTTTCTCTTCTTCCTGCAATCCCTCTTCAATACGCTTGGCGATCACTATATCGTAACTGATACGGTCGACTGCCACCGCATCACTTCCAGCCAGGATAGTATTATAATGGCAGATAAATTGCGGATTGGCAGCCGGTCCGCCGTCGAAGCAACCGATCATTCCGTCGACAATATTCAACACCACCTTATCCCGTAACGGTGGGAAAGCACAAACCGAAGCACAGGTATCATGCCACATCGGTCCGTGAAGTCGGGCCGTATTCGTGATAGAACCGAAAGCCAGATTCTTCATGCAGCAAGTGATTGTTGTTCCGGCATTCTTCAGAACCGGCACATTGATGATCTTCGTTACCATCTCCGTACATATCTTCGTGAAATAAGAGTTTTTTCCGCCATTGATCATGAAAGGCATCGTATAGGCATCGTATTCTCCTTCGAGGTCAACGGAAAAGTACTGCTCCTTATCGATCCGTGCTTCCCCATAGAATTTGCCTTCGGCATTGATATAACTGCCTTTCTCATCCTGATACTCTGTCCCGATGATCTTTATATCCGGATAGTTCTCTGTGGTAAAACCAGATTCCTTCAGGTCCGCTTCTCGCCTGTCCCAGATAATGACATTCTTCCGGGAAATACCGGCTTCCTCCAACTGGTTGATAATGGATTGCGTCAACGCATGTGAAGTAGACAACAGTTTCCCTGCTATCGGATTTACTTTTAATCCGATCACATCGTCAGGACCGACAAACTGTAGCCAGGCTTCTTTCAGATTACTCTTTCCGGTCAGATTCAACATACAGCTCCTAAGCATTTCATAAGCAGCTTCTTCGGAAGGCTGTCCGTCGACAATGCAGCCAGGATGAGTTGTACGGGCTACTTTTCCGGGATATTTACCCGGCATGGAATTTTCCTTTCTGGGAACAGCCAGAGCATCCTTTATATTGGTTGCCGGTTTCTCTTTATCTGCCTGCACCACGGGAACAGCCTTTACGATGGGAGAAAAAGCGACACTTGCCCCACCAAGGGCCAGCGAACGGAAAAAGTTTCTTCTTTTCATGGTATTACTGATTAAGTCTTCAAGGTGCTAAGATATTGATTTTATCCGGTGCATTGTCCGTTTTATCCGGTTATTTCCTAATAAATCCCATCTTATGGGTATTGATAGCCAGCCGGAAAGTACTTACTTTTGCGACACAATTCGAGAACTCAATAAAAAATGCTGGAAAAAGGATTACAACACACAAGCAGTACCGTAGTCAGTGCCGCTAACTCAGCCCGTACCATGGGATCGGGCGACCTGGATGTATTCGCCACACCGTCGATGGTGGCTTTAATGGAAAACGCAGCCATGCTGGCTGTTGCCGCCAAACTGCCGGAAGGCTCGACAACCGTAGGTGCACAGATGAACACGTCACATATCAAACCGTCCCCGCTGGGAGAAACAATTTCCGCCACGGCAACCTTACAGGAAGCGGATGACCGCAAACTCACTTTCAGCGTTGTGGCACAAGACTCAAAGGGGACGATCGGCGAAGGGACGCATATCCGTTTCATCGTAGACAAAGAGAAGTTCCTATCGAAGATCTACCCTACCAACAAATAGGTATTTTACAGGCACAGAATGCCCATTTATGGTGATTTCACGTTCTCCGATCTCTTTCTATATTTGTTCCGTCTTAAAAATGAACAAACAATGAAAATAGAAAAGATTACAGGACGTGAAATCCTCGACTCAAGAGGTAACCCTACCGTAGAAGTAGATGTATTATTGGAATCAGGTGTAACAGGCAGAGCTTCTGTCCCCTCCGGCGCATCGACCGGCGAACACGAAGCATTGGAACTACGCGACGGTGACAAGAAACGCTATTGCGGTAAAGGTGTACTGAAAGCTGTTGAAAACGTAAACAAGATAATCGCTCCGGCCCTGAAAGGCATGTCAGCATTGGATCAGGTAGGTATCGACCAGGCCATGCTCGAACTGGACGGAACGAAGACCAAATCAAACCTCGGTGCAAACGCCATCCTCGGTGTTTCCCTTGCAGTTGCCAAGGCTGCTGCCAACTATCTGGATATTCCTTTATATAGATATATCGGCGGAACAAACACATACGTGATGCCGGTTCCGATGATGAACATCATCAACGGCGGTTCACACAGTGACGCTCCGATCGCTTTCCAGGAATTTATGATTCGCCCGGTAGGTGCTCCTTCTTTCAAGGAAGGTCTGCGTATGGGTGCCGAAGTATTCCACGCATTGAAGAAAGTGTTGCACGACCGTGGCCTGAGCACTGCCGTAGGTGACGAAGGCGGTTTCGCTCCTGCTCTGGAAGGAACGGAAGATGCTTTGAACTCGATCCTTGCCGCTATCAAAGCTGCCGGATACGAACCTGGCAAAGACATCATGATCGGTATGGACTGCGCTTCTTCCGAATTCTACAAAGATGGTATCTACGACTATACGAAGTTCGAAGGTGACAAAGGCGTAAAACGTACTTCCGACGAACAGGTAGATTACCTGGAAAAACTGATCAACGAATATCCGATCGACTCTATCGAAGACGGTATGAACGAAAACGACTGGGAAGGCTGGAAGAAGCTGACCGACCGTATCGGTAACCGTTGCCAGCTGGTAGGTGACGACTTGTTCGTTACAAACGTCGACTTCCTGTCGAAAGGTATTCAGGAAGGTTGCGCCAACTCGATCCTGATCAAAGTAAACCAGATCGGTTCATTGACTGAAACACTGAATGCGATCGAGATGGCTCACCGTCACGGCTACACGACCGTCACTTCTCACCGCTCCGGCGAAACAGAAGATGCAACGATCGCCGACATCGCCGTTGCTACCAACAGCGGACAGATCAAGACCGGTTCATTGAGCCGTTCAGACCGTATGGCTAAATACAACCAGTTGCTCCGCATCGAAGAAGAGTTGGGTAACAAAGCTGTATATGGCTATAAAAGATTAAAGTAATCTCATAAAATAAATCATAATCGCTAATTTACCAAAACTAGGATTAAAGTAAAGAGCTTCCCCGTGAGGAGAGGCTCTTACCTTTTTATAGGTATTCAATACCCGAGTTTTACCATCTTATTGCGATTGTATATCTGTCAAAGAATGAAGACCTTTGGAAAGTAATTAACAAGATATTCCAGCTATCCATTATGAAGATATTAAATAAAACTTTCAACGGTCAACTCACATTCTGCGAATGTTGCAATACATATAGTCTCGAATTCGGTAATTTCTTTTTCTGCTTCACCGAAGCCGGCTACCAGAACTTCAGAAGATATGTAAACAGTATCGACGGCGACCTGTCCATACAGAACAACCAACATTTTGCCTCTAACCGGAAAATATGTATAAAGATACAATCGGAAAGCATCTACTTCTGCCTGAATAAAATGGAACTGGAAGAGTTGAAAGAACTTCTTTCCGCCCGGAGAAACGGCAAGAAGTCCCCTTATCTGGCACAGAACTATTCACTGAACTGACATACTAGATATATAATAACTAATTTGCACAACTAAAGAATTGAAGAGAAGCTTCTCTGCGAGGAGAGGCTTTTTTCATACCTTACAGTAGGTATTTAATACAGATTTAATATCATACCCTTCTTTTATATATAAATAAAGCCTTATATTTGCAAAAGGTGATGGAGAAGTTTAGGAAATATCTGCGTATAGCGCTCCCCGCACTGTTCATAGCGTATCTGGGATGCTTGATTGCGTTTACCCACGTTCATATTGTGAATGGGGTAACGATTGTACATTCGCACCCATACCATAAGACAGACGACGGACGCCCGGACCATGAACATGGTTATGCCGAGTTCCAGTTACTTCATCAACTATCGACTATTCAGATCAGCGGTGCTGCATTTGTCTCTTTATTGCTTGCCGCTTTTCTTACAGTATTATTCAGATTATCCTGCAATCCGGTCTACCCGGATTATCTGGTCCCCATACAAGGGGAACCGTCTCTTCGCGCCCCTCCTGTAGCCTGATAAATATGTCCCCATGCAGTTTGCCAACCTTTTTCATCACGTTGGCAAAGTTCTGCCACGCCTATGGCAAAGTCCTGCCATGCCTATGGCAAAGCTATGCCATGCTTGTGGCAAACCCTTCAACATGGGAAGAAGAGTCCCGGAAAATACCGGGCATTCAATTATTGTATTACCTATTTATCAGATTAAATCAATATGAATAAGATTATAACACTTATACTATGCCTATGCTGTACCCTAACGGCTGCATGGGCCACTGAAGAAGAGAAAATGAACGCATCGGATGCAAACGTATTCGGGCATGTATTGGATAAAGAAACCGGCGAGCATCTGCCATTTATCACCGTTATACTAAAAGGAACAACCATCGGAACGACAACGGACAACTCCGGTCATTATTTCCTGAAGAACCTGCCGGAAGGAAAGTTCACCCTCGAATTTAAGTATCTCGGTTACAAGACTGTCACCCGCGATGTAAAACTGGAGAAGGGGAAAACACAGGAAATTAATGTAGAGATGGAAGAAGACAGAATCGCCCTGGACGGCGTTGTCGTATCGGCAAACCGGAGTGAAACTTCACGGCGTCTGGCTCCTACACTGGTAAATGTGATCGATTCGAAGATATTTAAGACAACCAATGCGGTGAACCTGGCGCAAGGATTGAACTTCCAACCGGGTGTGCGTGTGGAAACGAATTGCCAGAATTGCGGTTTCCAACAGGTACGTATCAATGGGTTGGACGGTCCTTATACGCAGATACTGATCGACTCGCGCCCCATATTCAGTGCACTTTCGGGAGTTTACGGACTGGAACAGATTCCGGCCAATATGATCGATCGTGTGGAAGTGATGCGTGGAGGCGGTTCAGCATTGTTCGGTTCTTCCGCCATCGCCGGAACGATCAATATCATAACCAAAGAGCCGTTACGTAACTCGGGCGAACTGACACATACTTTGTCTTCTATCGGAGGAAGTTCCTCTTTTGACAATAACACGACACTGAATGCTTCGCTGGTAACGGATAACGGGAAGGCGGGAATGTATATCTTCGGACAGAACCGCCATCGTTCCGGTTACGACCATGATAATGACGGCTATACCGAATTGCCAAAGTTGAAGAATCAGACGGTTGGTTTCCGTTCCTATCTGAAAACAAGCACGTACAGCAAACTGACGTTCGAATATCACCATATGAACGAATACCGTCGCGGCGGCAACCTGTTGGATCGTCCGCCCCATGAAGCGGATATTGCCGAACAGTTGGAACACTCCATCGACGGCGGAGGATTGAAGTTCGACCTTTTCTCATCCGATTACAAACAGAGGTTCAGTGTCTTTACCTCGGCCCAAAACACCGACCGCGACAGCTATTACGGCACCGGACAGGACCCGAATGCGTATGGAAAGACAACCGACCTGACCTTTATGGCCGGTACACAGTATTCGTACAGCTTCGACCAGTTCCTCTTTATGCCGTCAGACCTGACCGCCGGATTGGAATACAACTACGATCATCTGAAAGACGAAATGATCGGTTACAACCGCTACACCAACCAGAAAGTCCATATCGAAAGCCTTTTCCTGCAGAACGAATGGAAAAACAAACGGTGGAGTTTCCTGATCGGAGCGCGTATGGACAAGCACAACATGATAGATAATGTGGTATTCAGCCCCCGTGCCAACGTTCGTTTCAATCCGACGGAAGATATCAATATACGTGCCAGCTATTCCAGTGGCTTCCGTGCTCCGCAGGCTTTCGACGAAGACATGCACATCTCTGCCGTCGGAGGTGAGATAGCGATGATACGTCGGGCGAAAGACCTGAAGGAAGAGAAATCGCAAAGCCTCAGCACATCGGTCGACTTTTATCACCGTTTCAAGAACGGTATCCAGGTAAATTTCCTGGTGGAAGGCTTTTATACGAGTCTGAACGATGTATTCGTGCTGGAAGAAATCGGGAAAGACGAACAGGGCAATATCATCAAAGAGCGCCGGAACGGTTCGGGAGCAAAAGTGATGGGGCTGACCCTGGAAGGGAAAAGTGTCCTTTCTTCCTGGTTGTCTTTACAGGCAGGAGCCACATTCCAACGCAGCCGCTACAACGAACCGGAGAAATGGAGTGAAGATGAGAACGTGCCAACCGAAAAGAAGATGTTCCGTACCCCCAATACATACGGTTACTTTACCGCGACACTGACTCCGTTGAAACATTTCACGGCTTCCCTGTCGGGCACTTATACCGGAAGTATGCTGGTTCAGCATCTGGCAGGTTATATTCCAATGGATAAAGCGGTTAAGACACCGGACTTCTTCGATATGAATATCAAACTGGCGTATGACTTCCACATTTATAAAGATATCAACCTGGAAGTAAATGCCGGTGTACAGAATATCTTCGAAGCCTACCAGTCCGACTTCGACCAGGGTCCGAACCGTGACTCTGCTTATATCTACGGGCCGGCAACACCGAGAAGTTATTTCGCCGGTATCAAGATCAGTTACTAAAAGAATGATCCGTCTTTTCCTTTTACCCGTTCGGCAAGCTCCCTCACCCTATGGAGACAGCATCGCCGGGGTAAAAGGAAAAGTCCGGTCATTCCGTTCTATCTATTAAAACACAACTCATAAATTACCCCACCCACCAATCCGCTACCAACACTCTTTCTACAAAACAGATAACCTAGACATTCCTGCCAATCAATACCCAGGATTCTGTTCCAGCAAATTATTGGCACCTATAAGACTATAATGAATAGGGAAACGGTTTAGGTTCGTATTATTAGTAGCCTGATGATCCCACCAGTTTTCGGTCACATAAGCATCCCACCGTACCAGATCGGTACGCCGGCGTCCTTCACCCAGGAATTCCTGCAACCATTCATCCAGCATACGGTATTTATCCAGATTGGCTACCGTAACCGGATCAGGATCATTTCCATTCTCAAAATATCGTTGACGAACCGTATTTATCAACCGGGCAGCTCCTTCCTTATCTCCTGAACGCATTTTACATTCAGCCAGCATATAATAGATTTCAGCCAAACGGATAATAGGCACATCCGGGTCGAACTTCCGGGTTTTCTCATCCTGATTCGGACGCGGACTCCGTTTGGTAACACGTACACAAGAAGATTCTTCGGCCGTAGCAATAGTTGAAAGTAAAGATTCCAATGTCGGGTAATCCGCCGATCCGACTTTTGCAAAATAGGCTACCTGATCACGGACTACTAACGGCTGGCCATTATATTCCCTGCTGCCCGTACAAACCCACTCCGGATTCAAAGGATTGATCAATTCACCGACGATAAACATTCCCCGGTATTTACCACTTCCTTCATACACATAAGGTTGTTTGCGGATATCTTTATCATTGAATTTGGAGTAAGCACCTCCCAACTTATAAGGATACTTCTTTCCTGTCGGGTCCAGACTGGGAATCAACCCGATACCATTATTAGAGCCGGAACCTTCCAAGCCGCCAAGATAGTTTTTATAATTGTAAGGGACCATATAACTCCAATACATTCCATCCGTTTCCAGTTTAGCATTCTCACTGGGAACCGACCAGATTATCTCAGGGCAAGTTTCGTTGTCAAAACCGAAAATATTCGTCCAGTCCGTATCCAGCGCATACTTACCATATTTCCCGTCGATAATGTCCTGACAGATGGCGGCAGCTTCAGTGTACATCTCTTTTCCGATATAAGGCTTTGCATTGAAATAAAGCCGGGCCAGTAAAGCTGCACCAGTTGCCCGGTGAAGACTTCCGTTCTCCATAGCGCCCAACTCCTCTTTAACCGGTAAATTGGGTATTGCTTCATTCAAGAGATTTTCTACAAAATCGAATGTTTCCTGGTCGGTAGAGCGACCTTTTACATCGCTCTGTGTCGTCTCATAAAGGGGAACCCCGCCGAAAAGATCCAGTCCGTCCAGATAAAAAGAGGCAACCAGAGCTTTCTGTTGGTTAAGCATTGACTCTTTTGTCCCTTCTTCAAACCCCAAAGCATCGAAATCAATGTTTTCCAGATCTTCCAACGCATCCCAGGAGAGCGCGACTCCCATAGCGAAGTTCGTCCATCCTGTTTCCACAAATGCCATATCCTCCGTATAGTCATGGTGATGGAATTTCTGATACATAGCCCCGTTATACCAGTCACTACCCCGGGTTGGCAGACAGAACTCGTCCGTCCCCAGTTCCTGAAGCATCCAACGGGGTTCGTTATGCCCCACATACCAGCGCCAATGGGTAAACGGACGGTTAAAACGTTCCCATACCGCATCCTGAGAGGTATAAAAAGTTTCGGGAACTACCTGCGAATAAAATGTCGGTTCCACATCGCAGGATGTTGCTGCCAGTAAACAAGCGATACCCGAACATATATAATTTATTATCTTATTCTTTTTCATTCTGCCTGTATTTAGAAGTTTAACTGAAGACCTAAAGTATAAGTACGTACCACCGGATAGAAATCCGACCAGAACTTTTCCGTACCACCTTCCCAGCCGGTAATATTTACTTCGGGGTTCATGCCGCTATAGCCGGTAATAGTGCATACATTTCCTACTGTCCCGTAGAGGCGGATACGATCGATGAACTTGGTGTATTTCTTCATCGGCAGCGTATATCCCAATGTGATAGCATCGATTTTCAGAAAGGTACCGTCTTCCAGGTAATAATCACAAATCTGTTTCTCCCCTTTGATATGGCTGAATTTTCCATAGGCTGCTTTCAATACATTGGTATTTCCCTGTCCTTGGATGCCGAAGTACATATTTATCGTGTTGTAAACATCGAAATCGATCCAACTGCGCAGGTTGATCCCCAGATCGAAATTCTTATAAGCCAGCGTATGGCTCCAACCGACCACAAGTTTGGGGGTATAATTTCCCATGTACTGTTTATCGTTCTCCGTTTTTTGTGCGGCCGGGATCACTTCACCGTCTTTATTGTAAAGAAGGAAACCTCCGTCATCGTCAAAACCGGCAAACTTCCACAAATAGAACGAACCGATCGTCGAACCTTCTTCCATACGGGCTGCATCCCCGGGAGAACCCGGAGCAGGAAAGCCATTCCCATTATAATAGGTATTATTCCCCCATAATGTCAGTATCTTGCCTGTATTATGGCTCAGGTTCAGGCTGGAGGTCCACACAAAATCTTTTGTTCGGATAATATCTCCGCCTACTTCAAACTCCCATCCCTTACTTTCCATACTTCCGATATTCTGCCATTGAGAGCCCTGTGTATAAGGTGGTTGAGGTACTTTTACACTATAAATCAGATTGTCTACCTTACGGCGATAATAATCGAATTTACCATATAAACGATTGTCAAAGAGCGAGAAATCGAGCCCCAGGTTCCATTCCTTCTTTTCCTCCCAACCCAGACTCTGGTTCACATTCTGTGTCTTTCCGTAGGAATAGGCCCATTCACCATCAGGAAGCATCCAATATGTATCGGAGCCAAGCATATTGGCCATATAGGAAGCACTAAAGTCATTATTTCCGGTTACTCCATAACCGAAACGAACCTTCAGGTCGTCTATCCATTTGATATCTTCCATAAACTTTTCATTGGAAATACGCCAGCCGGCAGATACAGACCAGAAGTTAGCCCAGCGATTATCTGCTGCGAACTTGGACGAACCTTCATGGCGGATAGATGCCTGCAACAGATATTTATCCTGATAAGAATAATTCGCACGGGCAAACAGGGAGAACAAACGTTCGGTAATATTTTTACCGGAACTCATTGCTGCCTTACCGTCACTCAAATAGGAACCGGCACCTATATCCCAGAACTTTACACCATCTACAGCAAAATTATAATTGGACATATTGAAGCTCTCGCCGTTGTTTTCAAAATAGGAATAACCGGCTACCGCATTCAGGTTATGACCGCCCTTAAATTCTTTGATATAGGTTGCATATCCTTCCGAAGTGAGGTTCTCTGTTTTACTGAAAGCCAGATGGGCATAGCCTTTCCGCGATTCTTCCAGTTCATCCCGGTGGTTGCGGGAATTATAGAAATGATGTTCCCATTGCCGGTTTTCATATCCTAGCACTTGCTGATAGGAAAGTCCGGGAACAGGCTTTATATTCAACTTGAAAGTCACCTCCGGTTTGAACCATTTATCCAGCCCTTCATAGGTACTCAGCATGGCATCGGCTACTACATTATAATCCAACTGTTCGTTCAGCCAGACATTATAACCGGTCTCATTCTCCGGATCATAGGGTGAACGGGTCGGGTTATTACGCAATGCCTGCTGGAAATTCGGATAATGATTGTTACGCATCGCTTGCCGGTAATCGACATTCGGACGTACTTCCAACCAATCGTCGAACAATTTAAAGTTTGCATTCACACGTCCACCATAATCCTGCCGTTCATCCTGATGGGCGATTCCCTGATTCTTCTCATAGAAGAAAGAGGTATAGACCTGCGCTTTCTCCGTTCCCATTTCAAGAGCCAGGTGGTGCTTTTGGGAGAAGTTGTTGTGGTTGATCAGTTCGTCCCACCAGTCGACATCCGAACCGTAGTCGGTCCCTATCTCATGTTCCGCATATTCTCGGCCGGAAAGCATTTCAGGGGCATTATAATTCTGCTTCTTTGTAAACTCAGAACTATACGTCAACTTCACCTTTCCATCCGTATTGGAACCGCTCTTAGTCGTGATCAGGATCACTCCGGAAGCAGCACGGGTTCCGTAGATAGCTCCGGCCGAAGCATCCTTCAAGACGTCGATGGATTTTATATCGTCCTGAGTAAGCGAACGAATATCGCCCCCGGGAAAACCATCGATAACAACCAAAGGGGCTCTACCGGCATTTATCGAAGTCATACCGCGTAACTGGAAGGTCGTACTTGAGTTTGCACTGCCCAGATTGGTCATGATCAATCCTCCGATCTTACCTTGTAAAGCGGAAGAGATATCCGAACCACTCACTCCGACCATCAGATCATCAGCAGAAAGAGAGGTAACGGCACTCGTCACCTGTTTCTTTTCCATCGTTCCATAGCCGATCACAACGACCTCATCCAGCGTTTTGGTATCTTCAGCCAACCGGACACGCAATGAGCTCTGATTACCTAAGGGTATTTCCTTTGAAACATATCCTATATAGGAAACAGAAAGAACTGCATCATCAGGAACATTCTGCAATATGACATATCCGTTTGCATCCGTAACATTCCCGTTTGTCGTTCCCTTGACCGTTACATTTGCACCGATCAGCGGACCGGATTCATCCGTTACCGTTATTGTTACTGTCCGTCCTTTCTGCATGGACGATCCGTTTTCCGCAACTGTTATTTCTTCTTTATTCCCGTCTGTCGCAGAGATCGGAACCGAACAAAACAGAAACAAGCCTAAAGTTATAGCTACCGCACAATAATGCGGTTTATATAATTGAGAAAGTATATGAAAATTCTCTTGTTGCTGTATTTTCATGAATATTAATAGATTAGTTGATAATAAAGATTCAAGTAACTTATTCTCTTCTGTGATGGCTTACTTACCATCCTTTGTATTGGTCTCACGTCATATGTATGTCCTCCTATTAAAAGTTAACGAAACTGGAAATAAAAACACTTATTAGGATTTAAACATCGTCTTGGTAGGACTATGGTGCATATAGGAGGTTTGAGTAAAAATATGCTGAATATTATTTGTTTGTTACTTTATTTATATTAATTTTACGACGGATTTTAAACTATCGGAGAGGTATTTCACAGCTTTCTACTAATAGAGGTTAAACACAAACACCATAGTTCTACCAAGACTCACCTTTCTTTTCAACGGTTATAAGAGAAAAACATAAATCATCCCCACTCGGAAATAATTTCTTTATAATAAATAAGGGGTATACTATTTTTTTGAAAAAAATAGTATACCCCCATGAATTGAAAAAGAATCACTAAACAATATGCTCATCTTTCAGAACCAACATATCCCCCATATCTTCCAATTCATAAATACAAGCTCTTTCCGATCCATAAGGAGAATTCGGTCTATGGAAAATAAGTTTCATCAATTTAATACTTCCATCTACAATTTGTATCCACTCATGGCAATAAATAATGTAAAGAATCTTCAATCTGCAATTCGCCTTGTTCATCGAAGAACAAGCGATCCATACAAACAACTCTATCCCAATTTGGTTTCTGGCAATATGGGTCAGCATGACGATGATAGATCATACAAAATCTACCATCAGGTGCCTCTACTATTGAATTATGTCCCGGCGAAGAAATGCCTTTTGAAAGATTAGTCGTCAAAAGAGGGTTATTAAGACTTTTAGTCCAAGGACCTAAAGGGCTTTTTGAATGAGAGACCCCTATCCCATAATGTCCATATCCTGTATCATTCGCAGAGTAAGTCATATAATAAATCCCATTTCTTTTAAATACATAAGCTCCCTCATTACATCGATTTTTATCCCAATTTACTTTTTCCCATGATTGGGAAGCCCCTGAAATAAAAACAGGATTTCCGTCAAGCCCCGAAAGGTCTGTTGCCAATCGTGCGGCATAAAGCTCGCCTACAGCCAATGTCTCTTGTATTCTATTTTTACTATAATAGACATAAGGAGTCCCATCATCATCTACAAAAATATCAGCATCTATTGCAGAATATCCTAAGTCGAACCAAGGAGTGTAAAGATCAACAAAAGGACCATCCGGTTTTTCGCTGGAGGCCAGGCAAGTAAGCATTAAACCTCGCTCTTCCACGTAGCAACTATACGTCATATAAAATTTTCCTTTATAATACTCCACTTCTGGTGCCCAAAAAGCATGACTGCCAATATGATTTTCCGGTTTACGATACAAAAGGCCTTTATACTCCCATGTGATTAAATCCGTAGAAGTATAATAAGCAAATCCCATTCCCTCCGGTAAAGATGTCGTACCAGTCAGATAGTATAAACTATCAAATTTATAAACAAAAGGATCTGCAACAGACAATGCCACACTATCTGTTGTTTTTAAAGGATTTAAATGCTTATTACAACTCCCTTTTAGTGGTCTGCCATGACAAACCACCAAAAAAAGGAATAAGTAAATAACATATATATATTTTTTCTTTATCATGATCTATAAAGTTTCATAATTGAATGAGAGTGTCCTCCCGCAGTTGTATCTTATACACTCTCATTTCTTTTTTACCAATAAGGAGCTTGTACTAAATTCGGATTTTTCTCTAATTCTGAAATTTCAATATTCATCCAATAGTAGGCTTTTTTCCATACACGATTATGTTCCGGATCTCCCACCCGTTTATAGAAATTATTAATGTCCGTGCAATCCCAGTCTAAGCCCATTAAATAGCCATTCATCTCCGGTATACTTTCAGCAATTTTCCAACGACGTATATCAAACCAACGAATACCCTCTGAAACGAATTCTACACGCCGTTCCATGCGTACAACATTACGAATAGCATCTTGCGTATTATCTACGTGAATATAGTCTGGGTTATTTGCAGCAACAGCGTTAATTGTATATTGACGTAAGCCAGCACGCAGACGTATATGATTGAGATATTTCAAAGCCTCCAATCGTCCCGTTGCGTTATCGTAAGCCTCGTTAACAGCCTCTGCATAATCCAAATAACTAGTACCCAAACGATAAAGCCATTCAGTCCGATTTCGATACCATATCCCATTTTTACTATTATCCCCTTGATAAACTTTACGACGTACCAAATAACCATTACGCGGTGAATTCCACTGATGATTGTTATCTTTTCCATAACACAAAAAATCAAAAGGACGTTCTGCCACTTTATACCATGAACCATGATAACTTACAGATGTATAAAAACGAGGCTCACGATTATAATACATCTTCCAAATTCCTGCTGGTGTAACTTCGCCCGCTACTCCTGTACCTTCATCCCAAGAAGTATCGGCACGTTTCGTAACTTCTGTTGTAAATCCTTCCTCGGAATATCCAGACTCTTCATTAATTATCGGGTTCCCGTCTGCCTTATACCCTGTAATAGCAGGTAATCCATTACTCATAAAGTAAGCATCCACTAAACCTTGATATACCCCTAAACATCCTGCATCTCCAAATTCAGGAGTAATACAAAGATCTTCGTAACCCTCAAAATTCGTATGACCCAAATCATTTGTCATAGGAAATGTTATCTCTGGATTCCCAGCAGACTCTGTTGTAAAAAAAAGATCTCTCGTAGACCGAAAAGGATCTATAGACCCATCCTTATTATAAGCGATAAACAAAGCATGTCCAGCAGCCTCTGCTCTATCAATCACAAGTTTGCAAGCCTCAGCTGCTTTTATCCATTTCTGCTGGTCATAAACAGGACTAAACAACTGACTTCCATCAACATTAGTCCAATCCTTATACCAAGAATTACCATTTACCAACGGACTGGCCGCAAAAAGCAGCATACGAGCACGAGTAGTTAACGCCATAATTGAAGTAGCATGCCCATATTCATTAGTAGCAGTATACTTATCGGGTAGCAACTCTGAAACAGCCAACAATTCTTTATCTAAATACGAAACTATATCATCAAAAGAAGTACGCGCTTTCTGCATTTCTGCCAATGGTACATCTGTTGAAAACATTTCGGGTATAAAAGGGATAGGGCCATAATTTTCAGTCAAATGCCACCAATAATAACAAGCTAAATAACGGCATTCGGCTTTCATCCGATCTATTGTTTCTTGAGGTAAACCTGCAATTTCATGAGCTTTTTCCTGAAACAGATAAGCATGACGAATCCGTTTAGGGTATTCATTCCACATATTCCAACTCGGCGCAGTAGCAACATTCCAGGTTCCATTGAATAACCTTTCTTGCACAGAGAGTACTCCCCAATTTACTAATCGATTCCACACGAGTTCATCTCCCCAAACGCTCCAGCCTAATCCATGTGTATAATCGCCAGGAGTAGGCAAGCCATTATATACATAGCCTAATACACCTTCTACCTTATTTTTATCATCAAAGACAATGTCCATCGTCAATTCTGTATCTGGTTCCTTTTCCAAAAAATCACAAGACATAAATGAAAGTAAAGCAAAAGCTGCAACTACCAGATATTTTGATTTCAATCTTTTCATCTTATTTATTTTATAACATTTTCATTATTAAAAATTTAAATCCAGCCCCATTTGTACCGAAGCCATCTGTGGGTATATAGTACCATTAGACGTATTTAATTCCGGGTCCCAAAGTTTAAATTTGGAGAAATAAAATGGATTATTACAGCTTACATAAACGCGCAAACTCTTTAAGCGAGCTTTACTTAAAAAGGTTTTAGGTAAATTGTATCCTAACTCAATCGTTTTGCAACGCAAAAAACTCATATCCTTTTTCCACCAAGTAGAAGCACGATAATTGTTTTCATTAGGAGAAGCATCTAAACGAGGATAAAAAACATCTTGTGAAGGATTCTCCTCTGTCCAGCGATCTTGATAATTGGTAAAAATGTTTGCACTATTACCTGTTCCCGGCAACCAAGCATTTCCCCCTCCTATTATTCTATGAGTGTCACCCATTCCCTGAAAGAAGACATTTAAATCCCAATTGCGATAGATTACTGATGCACCAAAGCCATAAACGATACGCGGATCGACGGTGCCACCAATATAACCTTCATCTTCCGTCGTAACAACTCCATCCTCATTACGATCCACATACTTAATATCACCAGGGCGAAGGTTGCCAGAACCAACCAACTGGTTAGGGATCCCTTCTTTCAAACTCCCATCTGGATTAAAATCATTTTCAGTAAATAACCTATCAGCAATCAATCCCCATAACGTATTGATAGAACCACCTCCTGTTTTAGAACGATACGTTCCTGCTAAACTTGCCGGTTCATCATACTCTGTCACTTTATTTTTGGCATAAGTAAAAGTTGAATTAAATGTGACGGACCAATCTTTGTTCAGTTGTTTTTGGAAACCTAAAGACAGATCCACTCCTTGATTTTCCATTTTTCCCAAATTACCATACGGCAATGATATAAAACCGGTGAGGTTAGGAATCGTCTGACGTTGCATAAATATATTAGAACGCCATTCGTGGAAAACATCAACATTCAAGTTTAAAGCTTCCCAAAGTCCCAATTCAAAACCCACATTTGACTTCCAAGATACTTCCCATGTCAAATCATTTGTACCGATTTCTCCTTCTGTATATCCGGATGTTGTATAATTTTTGTTTTCCCCGAAAACATATCCATTCCCTGAATTCACCGTTGTGATATAAGCAAAACGACGGCCACCGATGTTATCATTTCCAGATTTTCCATATGAGGCTTTAACCTTCAATTTATGAATAACACTTTTTGTAGATTCCATAAACGGTTCTTCCGACGCAAGCCACCCTAAAGCTACTGACGGGAAAAAACCAAAACGCTGGCCTTTGGCAAAGTTTTCAGAACCATTGTAACCAAAATTAAACTCCCCAATATAGCGGCTATCATACATATAAGACAAACGTCCGGCTATACCTTGCTTACGGAAAGGTTGTACAGATCCATTATCATAACTTTGTTGATTATACAGGAATAAGCCATCCACATCATGTATGTCCCCAAACAAACGATGATAAGTCATCGTTGCTTCCATATAAGTCTGTTTGGTTCCATAATCACCACCCGATCCAAGTCCCAATGACTCACTCCCATAATGAGACTGGTTTATTATCAAGTTACCATCATCATCACGCCCAGTAGCCGGAGTATAACGTGCTGGATCCGCACTCCTATCTCGCCATGAATAATTATAGGAGTCAAACGAAAAACTAAGTTTGGCTTTTAAGCCGGGAGTCAACATTTTCAGATCCTGTTCTAAAGTCGCCAACGATTGAATCTGGGACTGTGTATTTGTTTTATATCCATACTGCGTAGCCATAGCCCAAGGATTATTGATACCTGTACCCGATGCTTCAATATGAGGAATTGCCCCATTAGAGTAACGAACAGCATATTCCCATGGTCTTCTACTAAATGCGTTAAATAAAATATCATTGGTTGAATAAAAAGGTCCCCTATGTTCCTGCATATATCCTCCGATATTTATACGCAAAGTGGTACTCTTCGTAATATCCACATCCACATTAGCACGCACATTATATCGGTTTAACTTAATATCCGTATCATAAGTCAGAGAAGGGTCTGTCTCTATAATTCCTTTTTCATTATAATAAGAAGCGACCAACGCATAACGTAAAAATGTAGATCCTCCGTTAACCGTCAAATTGGCACGAGTAGAATAAGCATAATCTTTTGTCACTTCATCTATCCAGTTCACGTCTGGATAAAGTTCCGGATCATATCCATTCCGAGTTCTATCTATCTGTTCCTGTGTATAAGGTAAACTTGATGGATCCGACAATTCGTTCCTTAGCGTCATCCAGTCTGCAGCACCAATATAGTCCGGCAATTTCGTCGGAGTCGAAATCGCATGTTCTATTCGAAAATTCACTGAAGGAGCGCCAACTTGTCCACGTTTAGTCGTAATAACAACAACCCCATTTGCACCACGTACACCATACATGGCACTAGCAGATGCATCTTTCAATACCGAAAAAGATTCGATTTCGGCCGGATCAATATTATTCAGATCCCGTTCAACACCATCAACCAAAACTAAAGGATTTGTATTACCGGCAAAAGAAGAAAGACCACGAATCCAAAACTGAGAATTGTCCGATCCCGGTTCACCAGTACGTTGTACGGCAATCACACCAGCAACCTGACCCGCCAAATTGTTAGAGAATGAACGGGTGGAACCATATTGCAATTTTGTAGGTTGTATTGTCTCGATCGCACCAATAACCGAAGCTTTTTTCTGACTGCCATACCCTGTAACAACAACTTCACCTAATTCCGTCACGTCCTCTTCCAATACAATATCGAAATTTATCTTATCTCCAATTTTTATCTGTTGAGATTTAAACCCTATATAAGAAATTTCAATCACTGTATTCTTATCAGGAACTTTTAAATAGAAATGCCCATCTGCATCCGTTATAGTCCCAGCAATAGAAGAATCCGTAATAACACTGATATTTACACCCGGAAGAATTTCCCGATTCTTATCATAAACAGTACCGGAAATTTCTATATATTTTCCTGGTTTCTTTTCTTCTATCGCTTGAGCAAGCCGTAAAACGATATAATTATCAGAAAACTTATACTGCAAGTTTTGCCCTTTCAGCGCTTCATTCAATAAGTCCGCAACTACTGCCTTTCTCTTACTTAGCGACACATTAAAATTAGAGTTTATTTCACTTGTACTATAAACTATCAAATAATCTGTCTGCTTTTCGATTTCCTTAAACAGTTCTTCTATCGAAAGATTTTCTGACCGAAGTTCTACCACTGCATCTTGTGCATTACTGTCAAAAGCAAAAGAATGCAAAACAAAAACGAACATGCAAAAGAAAGCTGCTTTCATAACTCTGAACGTTTTTTTTACTATTTTGGGGTATTCCCCATATATTAACAAGGATTTTTTCATACATTTGTAAATTAAGTAAATACTAATTATTCTAACAGGTTTACTTTCTAAAATCGGCAGATACTGCAATATCTGCCGATTTACATTTTTTCATGGGCTCATAGATACATTTATTTTAAAATATTAAACACATTATTTAGATAAAACGATTTGATTCAACTCATCATTTTTCTCAATCTTAAAATGATGAATATCTTGAATCACCTTCAAAATAGTCATAATACCATCCCTTTGACGAAATTTACCGACATATTCATACTCCAGTATTTCTGGATTCCGGACAATTATATCTACATTAAAATACAATGCCAGCTTTTCTATTATAGTCTCCAATTTTTGCTTTCTAAAAACATAAATTCCCTTTTTCCAAAGCAACTCATCCCAATTCATATTCTCTAGCTTTAATGAATCTCCCTTTTGCACCAACAATTGTCCCGGAGACAAAATCAATCCTTCAGATTCAGATTCAGGAAAATAAGCTTTGACAGAACCTTCTTGTAAAGAAACCTCCGCATATTTTGATTTTGGATAGCTAAGTACATTGAACTCCGTACCTAAAGCCTTTATGTCAATCGTCTGTGTAGAGACAACAAATGGTCTTGTTTTATCCTTAGCAACTTTAAAAAATCCCTCACCTGTAAGATAGACTCTCCTCTCTTCTGCAAAAGCAGAAGGATAATCAAGTCGAGATCCTGCATTCAACCAGACTTCCGTCCCATCCTGCAAGACCAGTTGTGCCCGCTGTCCGGCAGGAGCGTACACAGTATTCATCACATTCTCCGATAAAAACTCCGTTTGCTCAGGCTGTGCATACCAATATGTCAATATACTTGTTGAAACGACTAATATCAGAATAGCAGCCGCATACCCAATCCGGCGTGTCCAACGCTTCCACATTATAGCGTGTTGCTTCTGCAAAATAAAGCGATCGTATTTCTGTTTGCCGATTGCTTTATCCTGTACCTGATATCCTAAGTTCAACAAGGCATATAGATTTTGATATTCCGCAAATTCTTTTTTGAGTTCTTCGCTCGCCTCGACATCGCGCAGCAGGGATAGTCGCTCTTCCGTGGAAAGTTCCTCATAAAAGTATTTATGTATCCGTTCGTTCATATTTTCCGCTTTTGTTATTAATAAACGGATCAGGAAACCAAAACCCCCAAGAGGATAAACGTTTTTTTTAATTAGCGAGCAAAAATATTAATAAGGGGAGATAGTCTTTCAATTCGCTTTTAATTTTCTTATAAGCGATAGCCATTTGGTTTTCAACGGTTTTAAGGGAAATATTCAATTCGACAGCTATGTCTTTCTGCTTTTTACCCTCTATCTTACTTTTGATAAAAATTTTCCGACATTTTTCTGGCAGAGAATCTATTACTTCGGTAATAATCCGTTCGATATCTTGCTCGGAGAGTAGGGACTGATCGAATAATTCCAGAGAGGTAAGTTTCATCCGCAAAGTAGCCTGATATTCTTCCTGCATCAGGTTGACAGCCTCCCTCACAACAATGCGGTGGCGTAAGAGGTCGATACTACGGTTCTTAATCGAAGTAAAGAGCAGGGCGACCAGGTTCACATCATATGCCAGGATTTCTTTTCTTTCCCATAGCTCGGTAAATACGTCTTGCACGACATTCTCGGCGTCTTCTTCCGACACGACATACTCCAATGCGAAATACTTCATCCGGGAAAACCAGGAGACATATATTTCTTCAAAATGGTCAGATAGTATTTTCTTTTCAGCCAGCATCTTTCTTCTGTGTAAATTAAATCACGGCTTCTCGATCTCCAAATAATACTTTTTTAATTATATATGAAGTGTGAGAGCAGTAACTTATCTATCGGAAAGCTCTGGAATACCGTAGAAGTAAATAAGCAACATACCCCCATACCATATTTACAAATACGATGCGGAATACGTTAACCCATCTTCTTCTATAAATTTACCAGATTTTATCCGAAAGAATCAGTTAAACAACGCAAATATATTAAAAGTTATTGGTTAGACAAACAAATCAAATTTTAAGCATAGGGGAAAAAAGATACTAATGATGACTTCTCGGTGTCTCAACAATCGAGTAGGAGGAAAACTTCTTCATTTTCCTCCTACTTCATTTTCCGACCTCTCACACCACTGTACGTGCCGTTCAGCATATAGCGGTTCTTCAACCACGATGCAATTGGCTGTATAACCCAAGGATTGAGGGGTTACCGTTACTGCGACTGGACGCTTCCCGCTGTTAGGGTGCGTTAGAGACTTGTATCCGATAGAATATGGTCGTGCTGGGCAAACAAAAAGAGCGCCATACCAAAGTATGACACTCTTCTGTAAATAAACAATTTTAGGGAAAACTATCCTACCATACCAGCCAGGTCAGATGATAATGCCTGTTTCTTCTTAGTACAGAAACGTTCACACTGCATACAAATATCATATCCCAGTAAAGCACCGAGAATAAAATCCTCTTCCGGAGTAAGCAAATTCAAAGGCCGGGTAACCAGTAAACGGATGGCTTCAATACATTCGGGCCTGCCGAAATAGATATTGACGCTCCGCTCACCGGCATCCTGCTTCACATAACAAATCTGCTGGCTTTCCAGACGATCGGTTGCAATCCGCTCATAAGATTTATTGATCGTGCACAAAACCATGCTTCGTACCCCTTTTTTATATTCGTAGATATGATTCAGAAAAACCTTTACCTCTCCGGGAATTTTATTATCTCTGGCCATTACCATGATGCTGACTGATAGTATCTTAATAATATACGTTTGAAATCAATTACTCCAATCCTTCTTTCTTCAAAGAGGCGATCCATGCATCGAGGCGGGATTCGGTCTGGTCGTCTTCATTCAGCTCATCCAGCGGAAGACCGACGAACTGCCCGTCGACAACAGCTGTCGAATCATCGTAGGAATAACCGTCTGTTGCCACATTTCCGATAAATGTGCATCCTGTACCCTGCAAATCAGTATAGATCGTTCCGATAGCGTCACAGAAGGTGTCGCTGAAAGAGGAAGAGTCGCCGCAACCGAAAATAGCCACGAGCTTACCGGATAAATCCAACTTTTTTATCTTAGCAAGGAAATCATACCAGTCATCCTGCAAATCGCCGGCTCCCCAGGTAGAGCTACCTAGAATTAACGCTTCATAATTACCCAGATCCGAAGGAGAAGCCTTCGCTACATCATACAGGTTAGAAGCATCCACACCTAATTTGGCTGCTATACGTTTTGCAATATCTTCTGTTGTCCCGGTTGAAGAACCGTAAAAAATACCAATTGTCTTCATCTGTTTTATAATTTAATTGATGAAGACAAAGGTCATATATCTCCGGTATAAAGGCAATACCTAGAAATGTGTATTTTAAGGGGTTAAAATACCTACCTTGTTAGTCTGCCACACGACCGACTGACTTAATGTTCTTGATCTTTGAAAGCGTCACACACATTTTCTGGATATCTTCCACATCGTGTACTTTCATCTTAATCTTTCCTTCAAACACACCGTCTTTCGCTTCAATAAGCAGACGCATGATATTTACACTGAAATCATCGGCAATCGTCTTGGTGATCGTATTCAGAACGCCGATCGAGTCGATACCTTTCACCTCCAAAGTAGCTTCGAAAGAAGCATTCTTATGGCTACTCCATTCCGTATTCAGGATACGTTCGCCAAAACTACTCTTCAACCGCATGGCGATCGGACAGGAACGTTTATGAACAACGACATTTCCGTCGTCGTTGATAAAGCCCAGCGCTTCATCACCCGGAATCGGCTTACAGCATTCTGCAATCACATAGTTACGTTCAAAAGCTTCTTCGCGCAAAATATAAGGTTTCGACTTATCATATTTTACTTTCGGCTTTTCTTCCTGCGCTGTTTCCTCTTTCGACTTATTATTCTTAGAGCCGACACCCAGTGCCTGCTTTACATATTTGAATAAGACATTGTCAGTCTTCTCTTTCAATAATTTCTTTATGTTATCGGGTAAGGCTACATCTCCTTTTTCTACAGCATAATAAAACTCTTCACGTTTGGAGAAACCGAAATACATACAGAGCTTATCCAGATTGGAAGTACTCGGCTCCATTTCCGAACGCTTGAAGGCAACAATAACCTTTTCCTCTCCCAGCCTGGCGGCATCCTTACGGGCACGTTTTAGTACGGCATCGATCTTCGAACGGGCTTTTGCCGTCGTGACAAAATTAAGCCATTCTGCCTGCGGTTCCTGGGAACGGGAAGTCAATATCTCCACCTGGTCTCCACTGGCCAGCGGATGACTGAGAGGCACCAGACGATGATTTACTTTCGCCCCGATACATTTATTGCCGATATTGGTATGTAGTGCATAAGCAAAGTCAAGCGCTGTTGCACCTTGTGGCAACGTCTTGATATCTCCTTTCGGAGTAAATACGAATATCTCAGAAGTAAACAAGTTCAGTTTGATCGTATCCAAGAAGTCGAGTGCATTCGGGTCCGGACTTTCGAGGATCTCAGTAATTGTCTGAAGCCATTTGTCGAGTTCGGTATCTTCCTCCACACTGTGTTCTTTATATTTCCAGTGTGCGGCAAATCCCTTCTCGGCGATATCGTCCATACGGCGGCTGCGGATCTGTATTTCCACCCATTGTCCGTCAGGTCCCATAACCGTCAGGTGAAGAGCCTGATATCCGTTCGCTTTCGGACGGCTCACCCAGTCGCGGATACGGTCGGGACGGATACGGTAAATATCGGTAATAGCCGAGTAGATATCCCAGCACATATTTTTTTCATCCACACCCGGCAGCGGGTCGAAAATGATACGGACGGCATACAGATCATAGATATCCTCAAAAGTGATTCCTTTACTTTCCATCTTGTTCCAGATGGAATAGGCTGATTTCACACGGGCTTTCATTTCATAATTCAAGCCCATATCCTTCAACTTTTTATCGACTGGGATTGCAAAGTGCTCGAATAAAGTATTACGACTTTCTTCCGTAGACTTCAGTTTCTGTTCGATAAAATCATATTCCTGGGGATGTTCATATTTGAAACTCAGGTCTTCCAGTTCCGTTTTGATAGTAAAAAGACCCAGACGATGCGCTAAAGGAGCATAGAGATAAAGTGTTTCTCCGGCAATCTTGAATTGTTTGGCGGGAAGCATGGAACCCAAGGTTCGCATATTATGCAGACGGTCGGCTATTTTGATCAGGATCACACGGATATCGTCACTCATGGTAAGCAACAGCTTACGGAAGTTTTCCGCCTGGGCGGAGGCCTGTTCTCCAAAGATACCTCCGGAGATCTTAGTCAGTCCGTCTACGATCTGTGCGATCTTCGGACCAAACATATCGCTGATATCCTGTACGGTATACTCCGTATCTTCCACCACATCATGGAGCAATGCCGAACAAATAGAGGTAGACCCCAATCCCATCTCACGGCAAACAATCCGTGCAACAGCGATAGGGTGCATGATATAAGGTTCACCGGAACGACGTTTCACGCCTGCATGTGCCTGGTTGGCAAAGTTAAACGCTTTGGTAATGCGCTCCACTTTTCTCCGGTGGTTCGATTTCAGATAGTCGTCCAGCAACTCATTAAAACCGTCCTGGATCATCTTTTCATCCGCCAACATAGCCGGTGTCATTTCACCTGCATCCTTTGTGTCTTTTGTGTCTATCGCATCGCTCATGGTTACAACCTCTTCTTTTTATATCTAACGTCTGTAACCACAAATATACAAATATTCATGAAACATCAGCACGGAAGCCGGGAAAATAGCATGTTTTATCCCACAGGAATTTTCAGAACCTGACCGGGACGAATATTTGCATTCGATAATCCGTTCGCCTTTTGTATCAAAGCGGCGGATACACCTGGATACTTTTTAGAGATCGTATACAGTGAATCTCCCGATTTAACCTTATAAGAGATAAAGCCATTACTCTGTTTTTCAACAATTTCGGATGAAGAAGTCGTCTTCTGTGTCGTTTTAGACTTCGTTGCGGAAGCAAAAGCCACACCTCCGTTATCAACATACAAAGTCAGGCGGCGACCACTAGCCAAACGATTTGACTTCAATCCGTTCCACTGGCGCACTTCTTTCGGTGTCACGCCATAGCGATCGGATATTGTATAAATATTTTCACCGGAAGCTACACGATGGGTTATCTTTTCACGATTAGATGATTTTCCGCTCTCGGTTCCATTCGGATTATAGGCCAGGCAATTCTCCAGCAAATCTTCCGCACGGTGAGTGTAAATCGTATCTTCTTTATCAATAAAAGCATATGTCTGGTTTACCGGCAACTTCAGTACGGATGGTTCTGTGTTTCCGGGAATGATATCGCGCTTATATTGCGGATTCAAGGCACGGACCTGCTCTATATCCATTTGCAACACTTCCGCCACCTGCTCCAGATGCAATGCTTTTGTAACCACAACCGTATCGGTAGCCAATGGCATACTTGTTTGCATCGGGCAAATATTATGATCGCAATAGTAGTTCATAATATAATTGGCTGCAATGAACAGGGGGACATACGACCGGGTTTCTTTGGGCAGATAAGGGAATATCTCCCAGAAATCAGTCTTACCTCCCGAGCGACGTATCGCTTTATTCACATTACCCGGGCCACAGTTATAAGAAGCCAGCACGAGATTCCAGTCACCGTAGATGGCATACATATCTTTAAAATAACGGCAGGCAGCATGAGTGGCTTTTACCGGATCGCGGCGATCGTCGACAAGGCTATTGATCTCCAAACCGTAAATCTTACCAGTCGGAAGCATGAACTGCCACAAGCCGCAGGCACCGACACGGGATAAAGCGACCGGATTCAAGGCACTTTCCACTACAGCCAGATATTTCAGTTCAATAGGTAAACCATGTTCATCCAGCACCTGCTCGATAATAGGAAAATAAAAATCCGCCATACCCAGCATATAGCGTACGAGGTTACGGCGGCGGTCGGCATATAAATCGATACAATCGCGTACTACCTTATTATAAGGTAAAGAAATAACACGCGGCAAACTTTCCAGACGTTCCCGGTAGACAGAGTCAGGGAACCACACATTTGCTTCATCGTCATGGCAGTATTCATCCCGTTTGGAGAAATATTGCACATGCCAGGAACGAAGCAGACTGTCGACATCTGCATCCAGACTTTCGGGTATCAAGCCCACATCGACCGACAAAGAATCGGCAGAGAGGTCCGAATACTGAGGTTCTTCATTTTCAGTTATTGTTTCCTGTGCATGGGCAACAGTAACGAAACAGCAGAAACAGAGTAATGATAATAAGTATTTCATGTGTTATTAGAATTTTATACTGCAATTCAGGCCATATATACGCTCGCTGAAGCTGGTCTTTGGCATAACCATCGGTTCCAGCCGCATACTCAGATCAGGCGATATGTCGAAGTCGAACAACTGGGCATCCACATAAGCATCGATCATACAGATAGCATAAACACCGGCTGTAATGATAATACTCAAGTCCCTGTAACGACGAAAATAATCTTTACGGCGTTTGATATTATCCTGCCACCGTGTGTCCGTAATGAATTTTTCGGGTTCATATCCGTTCTTCTTGGCTATGGACACCCACGATTCACTCCATTTCTTCGGATCATCCGGATTATTCTTCACATCATACATCAAATCAAAATAAGCCGACGAATAATCCTTATAGTTTTTATTATTCCAGGTAATCGCGTAGATACATCCCATAAAACCGCCATATACAATAGGAAGTTTCCAGTATGCCCTGTTATATATCTGCCCCAACCCCGGCAAAATAGCCGAAAAGATGACCGCCTTTGTCGGATTGGGTTTGAACGGTTTCATATCGACTTCCTTCACCTTGTTGACCTGGCTTGCCGAATCGGCAGACTGAAGTACAGCCTGCACAGTAGAGTCAGGTGGCGCAACAACCACCGTATCGGCGTCAAGTATAACTGCCTTACCTTGTGCTTTCGAATATAAAGAGATACCTGTCAGCACCATCAGTAAGCACAGTATCCTGCTTATTTTTAATTTCATCCTCACGAATATACCGTCAACTTATTTCAATTTATCCAACAGACCGATCAGTCTTTCCAATTCTTCTTCCGAGGTAAAAGGAATCGTGATACGTCCTTTCCCCTTCTCGTTGCATGCCAGTTGTACTTTTGTATTAAAGAACCGGGACAAATGATCTTTCAGCAGATTAAATTCTTCGGGAAGCATCTGCTTGCGTCCTGCTGCCTTCTCCTTCTTTTCCGGAGTTACAGCCTCCGCCCCGTTACGGACGATCTCTTCCACATTACGAACGGAAAGTCCTTCTGCCAGTATCTGTTCATACAATGCCAGCTGCACTTCCGGATCTTCTACCGGTAGCAGGGCACGTGCATGTCCCATATCTATCTTTTTGTCTTTCAACCCCATTTGTATCTCAGCCGGTAACTTCAGTAGGCGAAGGTAATTGGCGATAGTCGCCCGCTTCTTTCCTACCCGTTCGCTGAGTTTTTCCTGGGTCAGACCATAACTATCTATCAGCTTCTGATAGGCCAACGCAATTTCTATCGAGTTAAGGTCTTCACGCTGTATATTTTCGATCAGCGCCATCTCGACTACATTCTCGTCGGCGGCTGTCTTGATATAGGCAGGGATCTGCTCCAGACCTGCCATCAGGGAGGCACGATAGCGGCGTTCACCGGAGATGATCATGTACTTCTCCGGTCCCATCTCTTTCAGGGTTATCGGCTGGATAACACCCAGGGAACGAATAGAAGTCGCCAGTTCTTCCAGTGCTTCTTCCTCAAATATAGAACGGGGTTGCTCCGGATTGGGTTGAATCTTGCTCAATTCTATCTCGCTGATAGAAGACGAACCACCTGTCTTCAGATCGTCCATCGTGATCAAAGCATCCAATCCACGGCCAAGTGCCGATCTTTTCATTACTGCCATAATTCTACTTATTTGTTTTTGTCTATCAGCTCCTGTGCCAACTGCATATGGTTAAGCGCTCCTTTCGATTCGGCATCGTAAAGTAAGACCGGTTTACCGTAGCTGGAGGCTTCGCTCAGTTTCACATTACGCTGGATAACGGTTGTAAAAACGAGATCGCGGAACGGACGTTTCACCTCTTCGTATATCTGGTTGGCCAGACGAAGGCGCGAATCGTACATCGTCAGCAAGAATCCCTCGATTTCCAAAGCCGGATTCAGCTTCGATTTAATAATCTTTATCGTATTCAACAGTTTACTGATACCTTCCAGTGCAAAATACTCGCATTGAACGGGGATCATGACCGAATCGGCTGCAGTAAGGGCATTTACTGTGATCAGCCCCAGAGAAGGAGAACAGTCAATCAGGATAAAATCGTACATATCCTTGAGGGGAACGAGAATCTGTTTCAGAATTTGTTCACGGTTCTCCATGTTCAGCATTTCAATCTCCGCACCAACCAGGTCGATATGTGACGGGATAATATCCAGTCCTTCTACCTCGGTAGGGATAATGGCTCCTTTGGCATCCTCACCATTCACCAGGCATTCATAGATAGACAACTCGACATTCCGAATATCCACACCCAGTCCGGAGGAGGCATTTGCCTGCGGGTCCGCATCAACAACAAGCACTTTCTTTTCGAGTGCAGCGAGGGATGCAGCCAGATTAATCGTGGTCGTTGTCTTACCAACTCCACCTTTCTGATTTGCTAAAGCGATAATCTTTCCCATACTTCGTCTATTAATTCAGCGGCAAAACTAAACATTAAAAACCTAACGAAATCAGGTTTAAGCAAAACAATGCTCGTTTTGTTGAAAAGTCGCCCTAACTGTTGATAACTTGCAAATATAAACAGAATATTTAATAACTTGTTCCAAATGAGGAATATGCATATACTTTTTTGGAAATGATAACGAAAGTTTAAAAAACACAAAGCCTCTCCGGTTGATGCCGGAGAGGCTTGTTTTTTGTCTGCTTTCCTCCTTCGCAGGAGTACTCGACAGAAGAACTTTATTTCATTACTTAATATTCATCACTCTACTTGTTCGTCCGTCACGGACTACTGAATGGTTCTCCCGAAGGAGAACCATTACGCAGAATGATTTATTTTGATTATAAATTTCTTATTTGATAACTGCTTTAACAGCACTTTCACCTTCTACAGCTACGAATACAATACCTGAAGGAACAGAGATTGTAGTTTCACTGGAAGTGATTACTGTGTTAGCAATGGTTTGACCAAGAACATTGCTGATAGCAACAGTCTTACCTTCAGCTCCCTTCACTACAACAGCACCAGGAATTACAGATACAGATACTTCGGTAGTTTTAACACCTTCGTTTTCTGTCGGAGTTTCGTCTGTCTGACCGAAGTGGAATACCTGAGACTGGTTGATTACTTCGTTGATAGAAGCTGAAATGTCTTCATGATCACCTGTCGGTGTAATCTGAGCCAATACAGGAATACCGTTATGAACTTTCACCCAAGCACCTGCGAATGAACCGATAGCAGAACCCTGACCATTAGATTCCAGAAGGAAGCCTTCACTTGCATCAGCAGTTTCATCAGCCTGGTCATTGATCTTTCTCAGAGAGAATGCATAGTTCTTATGAGCACCGTCAAGTACATTTGCCACAGAATTAGCACGAAGCAAATCGAAATCAATTACTTTTGTTCCTGTTTCCGAATTATTAACGATAGTTGTAACATCTGCTAAAGTCTTACCGTTCTTCAGGATATAAAGAGTTTCAGCAGTAATATTACCGTTAGCATCAGTTGTCACCTGATGAACACCTTCTACAAATCCTAAGCGAGTGTAATTTTCGAACTTGAATTTATCAGCATCAGTCATTACATTATTATTAGGCTGAACAGAATCAGTATAATTAACTAAGAAACGACCTGCCAGGTAACCATTGTAAGCTACATAATGATTGTCATCAGCTGCTTTTGCTTCAGCTTCAGTTTCCCAATAACCATGAGTTTTACTTCCGCACAAGAATCCGTCAGGAATAGAATCAACATCAACAGCAAACAGATACTGAGGCATAAATTTATTAGAAGACAGAACTTTGTCAACATACATAGCAGCTGCGTCAGTTGAAACGCCCTTACTTTCAATACCCAGGAAGTTAACATCGGCGATCGGCTGAGAAGCGCTCACGTTCTTACTGTCACCGCTATCTTCAAACAGATATTCATTTGCATTACCGCTCTTTCTGTAGATCTTCACTACATTGTTCATCGGCATGTCATAATCAGCAGTCATATCGATATACTGCGGACGTATCTTATGCTGGAAATAGAATGCAGAAGCACGATCTTCAGGATTGTCGTTCAGGCTTGAGAAACGTAATGTACCCAGACCATCTACAACATTAGCCTTATTCCAACCATTAGAAGTTTCTAATACACCATTGGTATTCTGAATGTCTACCAATACATAACAAGTATCAGTTACTGCATTGTTAGCATCAGAACGAACCTGATCTGCTTTCAGATAGAAGTAAGCCCATTTAGCGTTTACACCATCGATATCAGCTTTCTTAACTGCTTCGTAATAATAGTTGTTATCCTGTGTATTTTTAACCAATGCAATATACTTCTTATCGTTGTCTAATAAATTAGCATCTTTCAGTTTCAGAACATAAGCTGTTCTTTCCAAATCCTGATAACCTGTCAACGAATAACCAAAATTGTTTACAATAGCACCACCATTGTTAGGCAATGTTGCTTCAGCGATTTCGTAGATTGTAGGATCTGTAGCTTCTTCAGCTTTAGAGATTTTACCTACTTCACTCTGCAAATACAGATTATCGTTATTGAAATGATAATACTTGATAGTATAGTTGTTTTCAATACCATTGCTCAGTTCGTCAACGGTGAACTTCTTGTATCCGTGGTAAGCTGTTTTAGCGATCGGAGAAGTTACTGCAGTGAAGATGATAGAATCCTGAACACCCAGATTCTGGTTATTGAACATACCCTTGTTATCATTTCCACCTACATAAGTACGGTCGATAAAGCGGTAGATTGTTTGACCAGCAGCAGTAGTACCCATATTATATAACTGACCTTCAAATACCTGATCAGCATATTCACGGTTGTGAATCTTCACACGACGTGCTACGCTTGAAGCATCGTTGCAATCCAACTGTTCAACAACCCACTGTGTAGCAGGCATCAAAGAGAAGTCCTGATCCATAGCCTGGTTGTCATACATCATGTTACCTTCCATGTTTTCAACGATATACATACCGTTGGCACGTTCTACAGAAGATTTAGTTGTATACAGATTGATGAAATACAAGCCATCAGCAACTGTACCACGAGTCAGATAATCGAACGGACGTACAACAGATGTCTTTACCTTAAATTCATCACGGTTGTCTTTAGCAACTGTCAACACCGGATTTGTCTGACCCGGAATTGTTGCAGCAGTCAAAGAAACTGTTGTTGAACCAGCATACGGTTTTAGATTAGTAAACGTATTTGATACGGTATAATCGTTCTGGAAGTATGAAGTACAAGCTTTTGAATCTTTCCATGCATCTTTAGCATTGAATTCATCATCATCCTGAACAGCAGCATTCAACGGTTCAATCAGCAAGCTGTCGTTTGTCGGGAAATAAGTCGCTTTGAAGTAGTAACGAGCCTTCATATAATCATTATCTGCAGCAACCGGAGTCTTTACGGCAAACTTAACAGAAGGAGAAACCGAAGGAGCATAGTTCTCTTCCTGGTAACGAGCTGTATCTGCCAACAGATAACCATTTCCAAGCTTGAAGTTCAAATTAAATTTCTTATCGATACCCATCGCTGTCGGCAAGCTTAAAGCATTTTCTTCAGCAACGAATGATCCAGTGAAAGGGGTTGTTCCTTCCAAAGTATTCGGATTAATCAAAAATTCGAAGTTAGTTGCATGGAAATCAGCATCCATACGAGCATTCAAATCGTTTGCAGTCATGATGATCGGGTTAGCAACCACTGGCTTAAGATTTACTGCAATAGTAGGGATATTACCCATTGACGGACCTGCTACATTTGAATCATATACAGCTGAAGTTAACAGAACACCTGTCTTATTCATACCATTAGCAGCCAAATCAGCGGTTACTGTTGCATCATCAGCAACAACCAAACACATCACCTGATTATTCGCCTGATTATGAAGATAAGAGAACACAGGAGAATAAGTAAAAGCAACAGTATTGCTGTTTACTGTATACCATGACCAGTTGTCAGTACAACCATTCATTTCTACAGCAGCTGTTGCTTTAGCATTTGCAGCTGTACCAACAGTTTTTGCAGCACGATCATGATCAAACGTCAAAGCGAAACCGGTTTCTTTATTTACATAAGTAAATTTACCACCGCTTACACCATCTTGTTTGTCATACTTGATTGTCCACAAAGAAGCATTCAGAGGAGCTTCACTGGATTTAACTGCTTTCAGATAGATCTTACCTGTTTCGTAATTTCTTTCCTGAATCAATACATAAGGGTCTGTACCATCATCCTGAATATTGTCACCGGCAGTTACCTGTAATTGATAAAGAAGATTGTCTTGGATATGGTAAACATCCTGCGACCAAGCAGCCCCATTGAATGTTGCACCACCAGTCAAAGCAGATAGACCAGCATTACCTGTAGATGTTTTGGATACGGAAGTTGTTGCAAATGTACGATAAGCATCTTGTACTGTTGCATTTGCCGAAAACAACGTTCCCAAAGCCAAGCATCCTACCAGAGTAGAAAACTTTTTGTTCATAATTCTAAAATTTAATATTAATACTAAAGTGTAATAAGTTCTTATTCAACACGATCGCTATCAAAAAACACTTCTTGTCCTATGACTAAATTAATCGATCGTTTTTTCTCGTCATGACTTGGAGGGTTCGTCCCTTAAAACGGGAGATTCATACAAACGATGCTATTCAATTGATAAGAAAGAACATAAGGTTGAAAAAAATAATCGAAAAAGAATTGCCGAAATCAAACAAATGCTTACTTTTGTTGACGAGAAAAAACGATCGTTTTAGCTAGTCATACATTTCACTTTATTTAAGCTATAATTTACTCACTCAATTAAAGAACAATATCGATCAAATATATTAATGTACATGCGTACATTAATATAAATAAACAGTATATCCCTGGATTTCAACCACCTCCGCCACCAGAAGCTCCTACTTTCATTTTATACTTCCTTCAAAAACATCCAATTATAATCAAAAGATAACGCAAATCAGTAGCATCTTTTTTCAAGCAACAACATTATAACTTATTAATCAACCCATTAACGACAAAACCAACTATATAAAACAACTTCATCAAGTTATTTTTCCATAATTGTCTACACAGGGAAATCTGTTTCAACAACATCTAATACACCAAGAAATTTCTCTAAGAGAAATAATCCATCAAAACCAAGAATTTAATATATTTTTCCTATGCTATATATATGTAAGCCATGCCTTACTTAAAAGTAAAGTATTGTATTCTAATATGTAATGTATAGCTTACTTTTTAGAAAAGAATATATTACAGATATAATATATTAGAGTTAATTGTTTAGATTAGCAAAGCTCTCCCCTTGAGTCTCCGAAAGGAGAACTTACTCCTCCCATAAGTCAAACAAAAGAAGATAAACGGCCCCCTACATAATTCCTGAAACAACCAGACTTCTCTGCATGAAAAGACATAAAAGACAAACAACCCGGAAGAACGTTAAGAAAAAATTAAAAGCATCCTCCGTCAAAAGATTATCGTTACATTTGTAGTGGTATTACAAAAATAAGTTGCAATGAACGATAGACCGCTTATCCTGATTACAAATGACGATGGCGTAGATGCCAAAGGTATCAAAGAGTTGACAGAATGCCTGAGAGACCTGGGAGATCTGGTTGTATTTGCTCCTGACGGCCCACGTTCGGGTATGAGTAGTGCGATTACATCTGAGAATCCGATCAAATACAGTCTGGTGAAAAAAGAAAAAGGACTGACAATATATAAATGTACGGGAACACCGGTGGATTGTGTAAAACTGTCCATTAATGAAGTACTCGACCGTAAACCGGATCTGCTTGTTTCCGGTATTAATCACGGAGGAAATATGGCAATAGCCGTTCTTTATTCAGGAACCATGGGGGCTGCCGCCGAAGGCTGTGTATTCGGTGTACCTTCGATGGGTGTCTCACTGCTCGACCATCATCCGGATGCAGATTTCACAGAATGCTGTCGCCTGGGACGTATGGTAGCCCGCCGTGTACTAAAAGAAGGATTGCCTGCCGGGACTTATCTGAATCTGAATGTGCCGAAAGTAGAGACAGTAAAAGGTATGAAGATATGCCGTCAGGCTGCCGGAAAGTGGGTTAAGGAGTATAAGCGTTCGGAGGACGGAGCAGGCAAACCGGTATTTTGGTTGACAGGTTCTTTTGAGAATGCCAAACCGATCCATTCAGATAACGATATGCTGGCACTCGATAGCGGATATGCTTCGCTGGTTCCCTGTAAACTCGATGTAACAGATTACGAGTGGATGGAGAAATGTAAGGAATGGGAAGTAAAATAAATTACTCTTTATGAAATATTTTCTGATAGCAGGTGAAGCTTCGGGCGATTTACATGCGTCGAACCTGATGGCGGCATTAAAAGAAAAAGATCCGGAGGCAGACTTCCGTTTCTTCGGAGGAGATTTGATGCAGGCTGTAGGCGGCACCTTGGTGAAACATTACAGGGAAATGGCCTTTATGGGTTTTATCCCGGTACTGCTCAATCTGCGTACGATCCTGAATAATATGAAGACCTGCCAGGAAGATATCCGACAATACCGGCCGGACGTGGTAATCCTGATCGATTATCCCGGCTTCAATCTGAAAATAGCCAAATTCGTAAAGACCGTACTTCATTTACCCGTCTACTATTATATCTCACCCAAAATATGGGCATGGAAACAATATCGCATCAAGGATTTCCGCCGTTATGTAGACCGGATGTTCTGCATCCTACCTTTTGAAACTGAGTTTTTCCGCAAGCTCGATTACTCAGTCGATTACGTAGGAAATCCTTCTGTCGACTCGGTTGCCCAATATAAAGAAAAGCAAGCCAGCCACCCCGATACATTTATGGCAGATGAAGGACTGCCGGATAAACCTATCCTGGCCCTCCTGGCCGGAAGCCGCCGGCAGGAAATCAAAGATAATCTTCCAACCATGCTGGAGGTCGCAGCCGCCTATCCCGACTATCAGCCGGTTATAGCCGGAGCTCCCGGACTGGAACCGGAATATTACAAACAATATATAGGAAACCATCCTGCCAAAATCGTCTTCGGCAAGACATACGACCTGTTGCAAAACAGCCGGGCTGCCCTGGTTACTTCGGGTACGGCAACGCTTGAAACATCGCTTTTCCGCGTTCCGCAGGTAGTCTGTTATTATGTCGTGGCCGGACCGTTGGCCAGTTTTATCTTCCGCAATTTCTTCCATACCAAATATATCTCGTTGGTGAACCTGATTGCCGGACGCGAAGTCGTACAGGAATTGTTCGGCGCCCGATTCTCTTATCAGCAGATACACGATGAGCTAGGCAAAATACTTCACGATGCCGCCTATCGCCAACAAATGCTCGGGGGTTACGACGAGATCATCCAGCTACTCGGAAAACCTGGGGCTTCACAACGTACCGCCGAACTTATTTATCAGTCACTAAGGCATTAACATCTTTTATCATCTTCTTTTGCAGCATTTTCCGTTTTTTCTCCATCTACATTTATAGAATGGGAAATAAGCAATTTTTAGCGATATGAGTGTGATGAAGACGTTGAGAACTTTTATACTGGTCCTGGGGACTGTTTTAGCGACCTCTACCCTGTATTCTTGTTTGGATGATGACGGATATTCGCCCAATAAATATAGTTTTGGAATAGCGACGATCAAGCCGCTGGGTAATAACAACTATTACTTGCAATGGGATGATTCCACTACTTTATGGCCGGCTTCCGGCGTTACTCCTGATTTCGGAGTAGACAAAGAAAGACGTGCATTTATAAACTTTACCTTATTAGGCGATTCTATCAGTAGTGGCATTCCAGGATACGATTATATAATCCGTGTCAACAAAATAGATAGCGTATTGACTAAATCGATCGTTGCCGATCTGGGTGAAAAGAATGATGAATATTATGGCAATGATCCCATATGGATGAAGTCTGTATGGATTGAGGACGGTTACATCAATTTCCAGTTCGAATCTTATTTCGACGGACATACCAAACATTTCCTCAACCTGGTGAAGATGAACAATACGGGTACTTATGAACTAGAGTTCCGTCATAATGCATACGATAACCTGTCAGGCGGACAGGGATGGGGGTTGGCCTCATTCAGACTGAACAGCCTGCCGGATACAAATGGCGAGATAGTGACGATGAAGATCAAATACAAATCGTATGAAGGTGACAAGACGTTTGAACTCAACTATAAATCTGGCTCCCCCGCCGGTAAAGCACCGATGATGGGAGAAGAGAATTTTCATTCGACAAATTAAACCTTCCCACATAACTTTTATTTTTATCATTTAGTTCAGGGAGAGAGGCATCGTGATGATGCCTTTCTTTTTTTTGTATAAATTCGTAGCGCAGATGCAACGGTCGGCCGCTTGCTCTCGTTTATATAAACAGATGAACGAAACAACAGTACAACTGATAGAGGGTTGCCGCAAAGGGAAACGAAATGCGCAACTGGCCTTGTACAAACAATTCGCCCGGCGATTGTACATAGCTTGCCTGCGTATTGTCGGTAACAGCGGCGAAGCGGAAGAAGCCATGCAGGACGCATTCCTGAAAATCTTCACCCGCATCGACCAATATAAGGACGATCAGTGTTTCGAAGCCTGGATCCACCGGATAGCCGTTCATACGGCCATCGACTATGTTCGCCGCCAAAGCCCGGAATGGGAAGAGTTGTCCGACAACTATGCCGCACCGGAGTCAGACGGACCCGACGAGGAAGAAATACAATATTCCGTGAAACAGGTCAAAGAAGCGACCAATAAACTGCCGACCGGTTACCGCGTGATTCTCTCACTCTACCTCTTTGAGGGATATGATATGGAAGAGATTGCCTCTATCCTGCACATTCAGCCGCCAAGCGTACGCAGCCAGTATCTGCGGGCGAAGCGCAAATTGTTAGATATTATAGCAGCTAATTGACATGGACAAATTAAAGAAATTCATAGACACCAACAGAGAAGCTTTTGAAGATGACCTTCTGCCGGAAGGTCATTTCGATCGCTTCGAAAAGAAACTGCCGCCTGCACGCAGGAAACATTTCAAGCTATATAGCTTATGCGCTTTCGCAGCAGCAGCATCCATCGCTCTGCTCCTCTTGTTACGGATGCCGGGCGGAACGCCTGTTCCGACGAACAATCAGAAAGCATCCATACAGAAACAGTGTAGTGAGCAAAAGGAATTCAACGAGCTGCAGATGTATTACAAGATGCAGATCAATGACATCATGGCACAAATGGAGACGTTATACAAACAGGACAAAACTACGGGAAGTGCAGATCTGTTGCAAGAAAGCAAAAGAATACTGAAAGACAATTACATGTTTGAAAAGACGATCCTTCCGACACTCCCCTGCTCCAACGACGGCTTGTTTGCTATGAACCAGCATTACAGTGCCAGTGTGGAAAGCCTGAACATCATGCTGAAGCAGATGGAACGGGTTACAAATGAAAACGAGAATGACAACAAATAAAAATATATATCATGAATACAAAACAAACAAGAAGCCGTTCATTATTACTTCTGGCTGTATTACTTATTGCAAGTACAGCTCTCGGTTGGGCCGCAAAACCCGAAAGTATTAAAAAGAAAGAGATCAGCCGTTCATTCAACGTAAGTCTGAGCGACCTGTTACAGACAGACAATCGTTATGGTAATACCACAATCACCCATTGGAACAAGAACGAGGTTTCGATTCGTGTCGAGATTGAGGCGAAAGCGGAGAGTACAGAAGCTGCACAGGCTACGATCGATCGTGTACAGATCGATATAAAGAAAACCGGAAGTATTGTTTCTGCCGTTACCTCACTCAAACAGCAGAACTGGAATGGAAACAGGAACGAACGTTTCACGATCAACTATTTCATCAGCATACCGTCCAAACTGGCGATCAACCTGACACAGAAATACGGAAATATCAATCTCCCGGATAAAAACGAAGGAAAGAGCACCATACAGGTAAAATACGGAAACCTGAATGCCGGAAGTTTCACAGAGCCTCTTAACCTGGAAGTGAAATACGGGAATGTGGATATTAATAATGTAACAAAGGCTAATCTGGATCTGGGTTACTGTGGCAAAGTTTCAGTCGGTAATGCGGATCTGCTGAATGCCGATAATAAGTATTCCAATATGGAAGTCAAAGAATGTACACAGATCAATCTGGAAAATAAATATGGGAATGTAAAGATACAAGGACTTGACAAAGGTAGTCTGGAGATCAAATACAGTGAGGCGACAATCGGCTCCGTTAAGGAATCACTGGATATCAGCGAACTGGCCTACAGCACATTGAACATAAAAGAACTTTCTGCAAATTTCAAGAGTCTGAATGTTGAAGCCCGCTACGGAAACCTGAATGTGAATATTTCGTCGAATGCATCTTTCAAGGTGGCTGCCGAAAGCATGAAATATGGCAACCAGGATGTCAAAGGCTTTAATATCACGAAAACTTCAACAGAGGACAAGACAAACCATTATTATGAGATTAATGGTGGAAACAAAGGACGAATTTATTTCGACGGGAATAATTATAGCAATATACGGGTGAAAGCGTTATAAAGGAAAAATGTGAAACATTTTTCAGTTGACAAGTGACAGTTGACAATTAGGCTTCGCACTCAGTAAATAAATCGACTGAAAGAGGAAATAACTGTCAACTGTCACTTGTCAACTGTCATCTACCAAAATACCGCAATGCCAATATTTTATCCAATGCCGAATAAAATATCAACGATCCGGCAATCGCTGCCACCGTTAGAATATACGGTAACTTCTCTTTTAGGCCGCTCAGTATATGGCTAACGTTTCCTGCGGGAAGCTGACCGATAAGCATCAGTAATCCGGCAAATACCACCAGATATACAATGATTATACCAACAATCATAAAAGGCGGCATTCCGGATTCCAGCTTTACCTTTTTCACTTCCGGTACTTTCAAGGGTTCCTCCTGCATGATCAGATCCATAATCTTCATACTCAACTCCGGAGACGGCTCGACCATACTCTCTTTCAGGATCTTTTTGGTCAACCGATTTATATCTTTATCCGATGTATTCATAACACATTCGCTGTTTCGTTCTGCATCATTAACTGCAATGTTTCGTAGAAGTGTTTACGTCCCCGAAACAATTTTATTTTAATATTGGAAGGAGTCATTTCCGTGATCTGAGCGATATCAGCAATGGAACACTCTTCCAGATAAAAGAGATTAAGCACCAGGCTTTCGTCAGCCGGTAACTTTTTCAGTACGCGGGTAATTATTTCTTTCCGGTCTTCCCGTTCCAGGATAGCAGTTGCACTATCCACTTCACTCGTTGTCAGATCGGTTGCAATAGCATCATCATAACTTTCAAAAACAGACTGTTTCCTTTGCGCCGTTATCGCTGTATTGTAAACAATCTTATAGAACCAGGTAGAGAACTTACTGCCAAACTGGAAAGACGGAAGCGCACGATACATCTTCACAAAAGCGTCCTGCACAACTTCTTCTGCCTCCTCACGATTCTCCAATATGCGGAAGGCAATCGTAAAAGCCATCTGCTGGTACTTCGTGACGAGGCAGGAGAAACTCTTGGTATCTCCTGCCAGAATACTTTTTATCCACTTCTGTTCGTCCATCAATCCTGTTTTATTGCTCTTTCTCCTTCTCTATCATTTTGAGAACGATAAAGAAATAGATTAAATAAGCGATACCTCCGCCCAGAACTGTAAAGATAACAACCGGAAAACCAGTCCAGTCACTTGGCATCGTAGCGTCCAGGAAAACTCCAGACATGGCACCCAACGCCAGCCCGATCATCAGCAATCCATTACGTAAAGCATTGAATTTATTCGTCTTCTTTTCCGGTTCTTCCAAAACTATACCCTTTTCGATCATTGCCATACGCTCTTCATGCTTTGTCCGGGTAGTCCTTACGACCAATACAATAAGCAATAATACGGGCAGCCCCACTGCACAAATAATCGCAGTAAAAGCTATTAACATCTCTCCACCATCCATAATTTCAATATTTAAAATGTTTCTAATTGTTTTGTTTACAGATAAGACTAACACTTCGGCGGGAAGGTTACAGGAATATGAAACTTTTTTCAAAAAAAATACCCGGAAATCGGACAAACCGCCGATTCCGGGTATTACTATTAATTATGCGCAAATCGATTAAATTAATCTAATACTTTAATCTTGATGTTACGATACCAAACGTCGTCGCCATGATCCTGCAGACCGATGAAACCTTCTTTGTTAGGTCCACCACAGTTCAACAGCAGTTCGTAAGCCAACGGCCATTTATCTTTGCTGAACTTACTTGCATCCAGCATTTCTTTCCACTGCTGAGTCCACAAATGATATTCAACAACCGGTTCGTCGTTCTGATAATGAACAACTGTACCTTTGTAACACATAATCTTTGACTTGTTCCATTCGCCGAACGGTTTAGAGTTCTGCGGTTTAGCCGGAATCATGTCATACAGGGAAGCAGACATACGGTTACCATCCTTACCTAACTTAGCATCCGGGTGGTTTGCATTGTCCAATATCTGATATTCAGGAGAAGAGATGTAAGAAGGTTGTCCTTCTACTTCCTGGATCAGGATAAACACACCAGAGTTGGCGCCTTTCGCTACTTTCCATTCCCATTCCAATTCGAAATTTTTGAACTTATGAGCAAAAACCAAGTCACCACCGTCTTTAGCACCAGCTTCACCGGCTCCGGAACCTTTGATATGGATTGCGCCATCGTTCACTTCCCATGCATTAGGAACATCTGTACGATCATAACCTCTCCAGCCATTCAGTGTCTTACCATCAAACATAGTAATCCAACCATCGGCATCTTTCGGGAATGTAGACAGGTCTACTGTCGGTAAATCCAATAATTTGTATTCAGGCACGGCTGCTTCTGTTTTTGTTTCGACTGTTGCATCCGCAGCAGCTTCTTCTGTTTTCTTTCCGCCGCCACAAGAGGTGAAATAACACATCATCAGCGCGGCACTGGCAAATAATACTGACTTCTTCATTTTTTATGTAGTTTAAAACTGTTATCTAGGCATATCAGGCAATTTCCATCCATCGCGATAGTTATGCTTGATCAGTTCTGCTGCAAACTGTTTTGCATTAACAGGATCTGTCCAGTCTTTTGCAAATGAAGGATGACCATCCTTGATAGTGAAACCATCTTTGATACAAGTCTTTATCATCTCATTATCACCAATGTTCGTGAATTGCATATTATTGCCATCCCATTTCAATGTTCTGTTCAGACTCTGTAAACGAACAGCCAATACGCCCATCACGATCATTTCGTTGAACGGACCGGCTTCCGAGAAATTAGACTTTGTTTGTACACGGCTGGATGGATTTTCTTTACAAGCACGTACCCAGTCCATTTCATGTCCGTTTACACGACGACATACTTTAGGAGCATTAGGAACGCGACCTGACAACAAGAACGGCTGCTGTCCGTAGCAACCACAAATCAATGTATCTTTCGTACCGTGGAAAATAGTCAGACCGCCACCAGGCCCCATTAATTCTTTTCCTTCCGGGAAACCTTCCGGACGGTTCGGCATCATACCACCGTCATACCAATGAATTTCAACTTCCGGCAGAGCCAATTTCGGCATATTTTCACGAGCAGGGAAAATAAATTTCACATGCTGTGCATTAGGAGCACAATCGCGGAGCAACAGAGTAGAAGATGCTTCAACGCTTGTTGGATATCCTAATTTCAAAGCCTTAAACGGAGTGTGCATAATATGACAAGCCATATCGCCCAATGCACCTGTACCATAAGCCCACCATCCGCGCCAGTTCCAAGGATGATAAATGTTATTGAAAGGTTTCAATTCTGCAGGACCGGTAAACAGATCCCAGTTCAATGTAGAAGGAATCTTATCTGCTTTATCCGGAGTATTCAAACCTTGCGGCCAGATAGGACGGTCAGTTGCACATTCTACCTTTGTGATATCACCGATTTCGCCATTCCAAATCCATTCGCAAACCAAATCAGTATCTTCGGAAGAAGAACCTTGGTTACCCATCTGAGTTGCCACATTTGTAGAAGCAGCCAGCTTAGTTAACAAACGAGATTCGTACACAGAGTGTGTCAACGGTTTCTGACAATAAACATGCTTGCCCAATGTCATCGCATCTCCTGTAATCATAGCGTGTGTATGGTCGGCTGTAGCAATAATAACGGCATCGATAGATTTACCCATCTCATCGTACATCTTGCGATAGTCCCAATATTTTTTTGCATTCGGATGTTCCCCAAATACGCCTTTCGCATATTTCCAATCCACGTCACAAAGCGCAACGATGTTTTCAGTTCCTTTTACATTATTAATATTGGCATGGCCCATACCACCGATACCGACAGCGGCAATATTCAATTTATCTGTAGGAGCCACATATCCATGACTTTTTCCTAAAACAGAACCCGGTACAATGGTCAATGCAGCTGCAGCAGCTGCTCCTCTTTGAAGAAATGATCTTCTAGTGATGTTTGACATAGTAATAACTTTTTATAGATTAGCACTTAATAATAATATTCTAATTCAAAATTCACAGCTTAAAAACACAAACTGACGCAAATATAGCCAATGCGAAAATAACAACAAGCCTGAACCTCCGGCTTTCTTTTTTAAAATAGTTTTTTTTAACAGACCTTATAGACAATGTCTATTTTTTCATAAATATTATCTATGAAACTAGGCGCATGAAAAGTCGTTGTTTCTTTTATATTTGTCTAACACAAAACATATTCACCTGATTTCTGTTATATAAATGAAGAGATGAACATGAAAAAGAAACCAATACTTGTTCGAATATACCAATTTTACCTGGAAGGTTTTCGTGAGATGAAGCTAGGTAAAACCCTATGGCTGATTATATTGGTCAAACTCTTCATTATGTTTTTTATATTAAAACTGTTTTTCTTTCCTAATTACCTGGGACAGTTTGACAGCAATTCCGAGAAAGAAGAACACGTATCGGGTGAATTGATCAATCGAGCAATTACTCCTTAATTAATATAGTTATGATCGAAAGCATTGACACTTCTTTGATTGACTGGTCTAGGGCGCAGTTCGCTCTTACGGCCATGTATCACTGGCTTTTTGTACCCCTGACTTTAGGGCTTGGTGTGATCCAGGCTATCCTGGAAACCATTTATTACAAAACAGGTGACGAATTCTGGAAAAAGACAGCGCAGTTCTGGATGAAGCTGTTTGGTATTAACTTCGCGATCGGTGTTGCCACCGGTCTGATCCTCGAATTTGAATTCGGAACGAACTGGTCGAACTACAGCTGGTTCGTCGGAGATATTTTCGGAGCGCCACTGGCCATCGAAGGTATCCTTGCTTTCTTCATGGAAGCTACATTCATTGCCGTAATGTTCTTTGGATGGGACAAGGTGAGCAAACGTTTCCACCTGGCTTCCACCTGGCTAACTATTATCGGTGCGACTTTATCAGCCTTATGGATTCTGATCGCCAACGCATGGATGCAGCATCCGGCAGGCATGCATTTCAACCCGGATACGGTCCGCAATGAAATGTTCGACTTCTGGGCGGTTGCTCTGTCGCCGGTTGCCATCAATAAATTCTTCCATACTGTATTATCCGGCTGGATCGTGGGGGCCTTGTTCGTTATCGGCATCAGCAGCTGGTACCTGTTGAAGAAACGGAACACACGCTTTGCCCTGGAGAGCATTAAGATAAGCGCCATATTCGGTCTGGTCGCATCTATCCTGATCGTTTGGACGGGTGACGGTTCTGCTTACCAGGTAGCACAGAAACAGCCAATGAAACTGGCGGCAATGGAAGGTCTCTATGAAGGAGGAAACAAAGTCGGACTGGTCGGCATAGGTGTGCTGAATCCGGACAAAACCAGTTATAAAGACAATGCCGATCCTTTTATTTTCGATATAAAGATACCGGGGATGTTATCTTTCCTGGCAGAACGTGACCTCAACGGCTACGTTCCGGGCATCAATAACCTGATCGAAGGAGGTTACACAACGAAAGAAGGCACCCCTGCCCTCTCTGCTGCCGAAAAGATCGAGAAAGGCCAACAGGCTATCCAGGCATTGGCCAATTACCGCCAAGCAAAGAAAGATAAAGACGAAACAGCCGCCAAGCAATACCGGGCTACGCTGGAAGAAAACTTCCCCTATTTTGGTTACGGCTATATCAAAGATCCGGGCGACCTGGTTCCTCATGTCGGCATGACATTCTATTCGTTCCGCATCATGGTTATTCTAGGGGGATATTTCATCCTGCTCTTTATCATTGCTTTAGTATGGAATAAGAAAGATAAATTCCAGGATGCACGCTGGCTGCAAAAAGTATGCCTGTGGTCTATCCCGCTGGGATATATCGCCGGACAGGCCGGATGGATTGTAGCCGAGGTGGGACGTCAACCCTGGGCGATACAGGATATCCTTCCGACAAGTGCTTCTATTTCCAAACTCGCCACATCGTCCGTGCAGACCACTTTCTTCTTGTTCCTGATCCTCTTCACGATCCTGCTGATCGCAGAGATAGGCATTATGGTGAAAGCCATCAAGAAAGGTCCCGCCGTATCTACTAACAATGAAAACTAAAAATATACACCATGGATAGTACATATATATTATTACAACATTACTGGTGGTTCCTTGTATCCCTGCTGGGAGCACTGTTAGTATTCCTGCTCTTTGTCCAGGGAGGTCAGTCGTTACTCTTCTCGATCGGAAAGACTGAGTTGGAACAAAAAATGTTAATAAACTCCACCGGGCGTAAATGGGAGTTTACCTTTACGACACTAGTGACTTTCGGTGGTGCGTTCTTTGCATCATTTCCCCTGTTCTATTCGACCAGCTTCGGTGGGGCATACTGGGTATGGATGCTCATCCTGCTTTGCTTCGTTATCCAAGCCGTATCGTACGAATATCAGGCAAAGAAAGGTAATTTGTTAGGTAAGAAAACATATCAGGTATTCCTGATCATCAACGGCGTACTCGGCCCGATCTTACTGGGTACGGCAGTTGCCACCTTCTTCAATGGAGCCGAATTTTCGGTGAACAAAGGACAGATGACGGATATAGCCATGCCGGTTATTTCGACCTGGAACAATTCATTGCATGGGCTGGAAGCTGCCTTTGTATTCTGGAACGTATGTCTCGGATTGGCAGTATTCTTCCTGGCACGTGTACAGGCACTCCTCTATTTTATCAACAACATCGACAATAAGGATATAGTCAGTCGCTGCCGGAAACGGTTGATCCCGGAAACAGCTTTATTCCTGGTGTTCTTCCTGGTATTCCTCATACGTTTAATGCTGGTAAGCGGATTTGCCGTAAATCCGGAAACACAGGAAGTATTCATGCAGCCTTATAAATATTTCATCAATCTGATAGAAATGCCTGCCGTGCTGGCTGTACTGCTTGCCGGTGTGGTACTCGTTCTGTATGGAATCATCAAAACGATCGTGTCGCAAACATGGCGAAAAGGGATTTGGTTTGCCGGAACAGGAACTGTTCTCACCGTATTGGCATTATTGCTCTGTGCCGGATGGAACAACACGGCTTACTATCCGTCACTGACCGACCTGCAAAGTTCATTGACCATACAGAACAGTTGTTCCAGTCCATTTACTTTGAAAGTGATGAGTTACGTATCCATCCTGGTACCTTTCGTCCTTGCCTACATATTCTATGCATGGCGGGCACTTGATCTTCATAAGATCGATGCGGAAGAAATGGAAGAGAAAGACAGTCACACTTATTAATGTACGGGGCGGTCAAAAAAAACCGCCCTTGCAAGATACATACCCTATAAAACAAAGGAAACGGCGAAGCTCACGCTTGGCCGTTTCTACATTTAACCGTTTTAAACAAAAAGAAAAAGTTAGTTAAGGCTTAGAATAAAATATCTTAAGTCTTTTTTACTTACTAAACATTGCTTCCCGAAGGACAGCAAACAAATATATGTAATCCGGGCCATCTTCGGAACAATCGGACCGCTTTTTTTGTTATTTTTCACAGAACGCAGATGCTTTTGTATTATCTTTGCAAACAATTATCCAAGGGATTCCTTTATGGCAGATTTCAATTTAAACATTTTAGGATGCGGTTCAGCCTTACCCACAACACGGCATCTGGCAACTTCTCAGGTAGTAGATTTACGTGATAAATTATATATGATAGACTGTGGTGAAGGCACGCAGGTACAGATGCGTCATATGCGTATCAAATTCAGCCGCTTAAACCATATTTTCATTTCCCATCTACATGGAGACCATTGCTTCGGACTGCCGGGTCTTATTTCCACGCTGGGTATGCTGGGACGTACCGGCGAACTGGTGATACATGCCCCCAAAGAGATCGAAAACTACATGCGTCCTGTATTGGATACATTCTGCAAAGGAATGCCTTACAAAGTCCGTTTCAACCATATAGATACTTACAGTCATTCGCTGATCATGGAAGACCGTTCTCTGTCTGTTTATTCCATTCCCCTGAAGCACCGGATTCCGACTTGTGGTTTCTTGTTTGCCGAAAAGGCCAAAGAAGCGCATATCATCCGCGAAATGACTGATTTCTATCAGGTACCCATACGCTGCATGAAAGATATCAAACAGGGAAAAGATTATATCACCCCGGAAGGAGAAGTGATCCCCTGTTCCCGGCTGACGCGCCCGGCAGCACCGCCCAAACGCTATGCCTATTGCTCGGACACCGCCTACAATCCGTCTGTCATTCCGATTATTGAAGGCGTAGACCTCCTTTACCATGAAGCAACTTTTGCCGAATGCGACAAAGCACGTGCCAAAGAGACGTTTCATTCAACCGCCCGCCAAGCAGCAGATATTGCATTAAAGGCAGGAGTAAAACGGCTTGTCATCGGTCATTATTCTGCCCGTTACGAAGAACTCGCAGAATTACATAAAGAAGCAAAGGAGATATTTCCCGGAACAATTTTAGGAAGCGAAGGCATGGTCTTACCCATATAATAAGGCCCTTTTCTTAAATAATAACTGCCAAATATCCACCATATTCAAAATTATTCATACATTTGTACGAATTTAGGGTTTTGAATATGAGATCATTATTTGCCATAATCCTGTTGATCAGCGCTTACGTTGGTAATCCACTCACTGTCAATGCACAGCAAGTGGCAACAACTACGCATGCCGTAAAACAGGCTGAAATAGCAGAACCCGACTCTATCGAAATCAGTGCCTACGACAACAAGATCGTTGTAAAGAATGCTCCTATCGGTAGTAAACTGGAAATATACAGCGTGGTAGGCATCCGTGTCAAAGAAATCAAAATGAAGCAACCGGATGGTGAATACACTGTCGATATCGCCAAGGGGTATTACATCGTCCGCATCGGCGAAACTGTCCGCAAAGTAGCGATCCGCTAAGGGAAGCATCGTTTCCATTTCCCCACAATTTTCATAACTATGGGGAAAAATCCCCACACAAGTGGGGGAAAAGCCCCGGTATAATGGGAAACTTTCCCCACTAGGATGAAACTTTTTTCACCCGCAAATAAAAAACCTTGTTCATTCATTGATAAAGAAAAAAGGACTTGCCACCCCGGACAAGCCCTTTTCTTCTGATTTATTATATATATGTATAGGTTAAAAAGCGTAAGAAAGACCGATTGACGGCATCAAAGCATATACATTGTAATGTCCACCGAATGTACGAGGTTTTCCTAACAAATCGAGATCCGTATAAGAACCGTCGCGTCCGAATCCGGTCACATAAGAAAATGCAAAATCAACAGACAAAGATTCCAGCGGACGGAAGCTCAGACCGGCCGTGATACCCAACTTATTCATACTCGGAGTTTCCGGATTCAAGTAATTATCTTCTACCGGAGTTTCGTCAAAGTAAGCACCTAAACGAAGATCAAGACGATTAGTTGCCGCAAACTGAGTTCCCAGACGATAAATACGTGAGTTTTTGTATTTCTTCGGAGCATCGATATCATATTGGCTCAATTCCGAAGCCGGATAGAAATTCACAACCAACGAGTTGTAAGCACCCCAACCGACGAACTGAACTTCTCCCGATACGACCCAACGGTCTGTAGGCTTGTAAGTCAAACCGACATTCCAGTTATCCGGCAGAGGCAATTCCGCAGAAAAAGTAGCCTGATCCAACGGGGGAATCTGAATACCGTCTTTGGGAATACCCGGGATAGCAATCCCCATTCCTTCCAGTTGATTAACCAAACCATTCACTTGTCCCAGCAATCCTTTGAAACCTAATTCATTGGCATAACTCAAACGAACATCGCCTTCTTTCACACGGGCTTTTACTTTTGAACGATAAGATACACCGACCGTAAATTTATCGTTAATATCGTACATCGCACCGACATTGAATCCCAGACGAATACCGGCATCCCCTTTCAAAGAAGCAGAAACAGCAGATGTTTCATCATATTTGGACATTTCTGATACGAGTTGATCGACGATCGGCTTATATTGTGGCATGGCTTCCAATATCGGACCGAGTTGTCCCATCATACTTTCAGCCAACCCTGTCATTGCACGCGGCGCGATCAGGGCACGGTTCAGTTCGATATTACCGAATTCCATCATCAGACCGGCACCGATACTCAGGTTATCCATAATCTTCCAGGAAACGGTTGGCTGAATATTGAACGCTTTTAAAGAAATATCCTGTACCAGGTGAGCACCTTTCCAGTCGCGTCCCCAGTTAATGGCACTCCCATAAGGGGTATTTACACTGATACCGGCAGCTAGGAAATCATAAATCTTGAAACCGGCATATACATACAAAGGCGTACTTGCCTTATTATCCGTTTTTTGAACGTATCCATTATCTCCTGTAAACTTACCGTTGGCAAACACACCGGTTATACCTGCCGACAAGTCCACACTCTTATCCATAAACACCAGACCTGCCGGGTTAAAATGCATGCTTTCTGCACCCAACTTCATGGCAGCACCAACGTGTCCCATACCTGCCTGCTTGGTACTCTGGGCGTTCACCTGATAACCTTCTGCCGCAGCGTACGACAACGGAAGCATGGAAAGACATGCTAAAGCGATAATTTTCTTCATAAAATATTCATTAATTAATACCTCTTTTATAACATCCTCTCAGATGCAAACGGCGGCAAAGATAAAGACTTTTCTTTAATATTGCACACTTTTAACAGAAATGTGCGGCACAATTACATCATTTTTGTGCAATAGCTCCAGCTATGTCCCTCTATTTTCAATTTTCAATTCTCAATTTTCAATTAAAAAAGTATCTTTGCAGCGAAAAGGAACGTCTCCTTTTCCGTGTGCTTGCTGAACCACGTATAAAACAAGAAAAATATGAAACATCAAGAAGCCGCTTTGGTATGCTTCTCCGGTGGACAAGATTCCACGACCTGCCTTTTCTGGGCTAAGAAGCACTTTAAACGCGTAGAAGCCGTATGTTTTACCTACGGCCAAAAACATTCCCAGGAGATTGAAATTGCAAGAAAGATTGCAGCCGATGCGCATGTTCCGTTCCAATTGCTGGACGTATCGTTAATCAGCCAGTTGGCTCCAAATTCGCTGACGGATACCTCAATCGTCATGGATGAGGACAAACCGGCAGACAGCTATCCCAACACATTCGTTCCCGGAAGAAACATGGTTTTCCTGACTTTCGCCGCCATCATGGCACGAAGCAAAGGGATTTTTCACCTAGTAACCGGCGTATCGGAAGCTGATTTCAGCGGATATCCCGACTGTCGCGACACCTTTGTCCGCTCACTGAACGTCACGCTGAATCTAGCTATGGACGAACAGTTCGTCATCCACACCCCGCTGATGGACCGTGACAAGAGTGAAGTATGGGAGTTATCCGACGAACTGGGCGTATTCGACCTGATTCGTACACAGACACTGACCTGCTACAACGGCGTTCCTGCCGACGGTTGCGGTCATTGCCCCGCCTGCAAATTGCGCAGAGAAGGATTGGAGAAATACCTAAACAGGAAGAAGAAATAAGATTATGGATACAAGAAAAGAAGAAAACGAACTGCACCTTTTAGGCAGCTCTACCGAATATAAACAGGATTATGCCCCGGAAGTGCTGGAAGCATTCACCAACAAACACCAGGGCAACGATTACTGGGTACGTTTCAACTGCCCGGAATTTACCAGCCTCTGCCCGATCACCGGACAACCGGATTTTGCGACCATCCATATCGACTATATCCCCGATGTGAAGATGGTGGAAAGCAAGAGCCTGAAACTATACCTCTTCAGTTTCCGCAGCCACGGCGCCTTTCATGAAGACTGTGTCAACATCATCATGAAAGACCTAGTCAAGCTGATGGACCCGAAATATATCGAGGTGACAGGAATCTTCACCCCACGCGGCGGAATCAGCATTTATCCCTATTGCAACTACGGCCGTCCGGGGACCAAATATGAGAAACTGGCGGAACAACGTCTTTTCAATCATAACGCTTAAACGCATTTTCCTGTAAAAGCTGTTACAACATGGCAAATTATTATGTAGATTTGCAACATTTAATATGTAAATATAAAATAATTTAGACCATGAAGAAAAGAGACTTCACCAACAAAGCCGTGCTGGCAGCCATTGCCTGTACGGCTTGTGTAAGCATCAGCGCACAGCAGAAGGAGTATCCGAAACAGGAGCCAATGACTCCGGGCATGTCGGAATACTGGACTCCTCAACCCAAAATCGTTACTCCGGGAGATATTAAAACAAACTCGGCTCCGTCTGACGCCATCGTCCTGTTCGATGGCAAAGACCTTTCCGCTTGGGAAAACACCAAAGGTGAACCGGCTCAATGGATTGTACACGATGGCGTTTTCACCGTGAATAAAAAAGCCGGAGATATCCAGACCAAACAGAAATTCGACAGCTACCAGCTGCATATCGAATGGTGCGTTCCTGAAAACATCACGGGAACAAGCCAGGGACGTGGCAATAGCGGCATCTTCATGCAAGGAATGTATGAAGTTCAGGTGCTCGATTGCTACAACAACGAAACATACGTGAACGGACAGACCGGAAGTATCTACAAACAGACACCGCCGTTGGCAAACGCCATGCGTAAACCGGGTGAATGGAATGTATACGATATCATTTACTCCGCTCCTGTTTTCAAAGAAGACGGAACCTATCGCGTGCCGCCCCGTATCACCGTTATTCAGAATGGCATCGTTTTGCAGAACAACACGACGATCCTCGGAACAACCGAATACATCGGCTTCCCGAAAGTGATCCCTCACGGAGCCGGCCCGATCATCCTGCAGAGCCACGGTGATCCCAGCGAACCGATCAGCTTCCGTAATATCTGGTTAAGAGAATTATAAGAGACAACAGGTAAAGTGTTTATACATCATGAAAACAAATCATTTATTCGGTATCTTGTTACTTTTATTGTGTACGGTCGGTCTTACCAACTGTAACGATCATCTCCTGAATCCCAATGCCGAGGACCCGGAAGAAGAAGGGGAAGAATGGATGAACAGCATACCGGACGGTAATTTTTTCGGAAGGGCGAACACTTTACGTCTTTACTATATCGACGAGAAAGGGAACAGCTTGATCCATCCGAATGACCCGAACACGTATCCCGTATCATGGAGCGAGAAACTGGAGAATCCGATCGAACGTACCAAGGACCGGCAGACAGACGTCGCCGACACTATCATACGTTACAATGGCAATCATAACTGGATTTATTTCGACAAAGAGGAAAATCTGTATTACTGCACATTGAGCGCATACGGAGATTCAAGATACAGTACCTATACGTTTCCTATCTATGTAAACGGTGATACCGACCAACTGGAAATCACCTATAAATACACAGACAAAAACGTTATCGGCGGTAAATATTACGCCAAGATATCATCCTGGAAATATAACGGCACACATATATATTCGGATGACGATGAACACGACAAAAAAGTATTCATCCAAAAAACCGGAGGAAAAACAACCGTTTCTTTCAAACGATAAATGATCCGGAATTTTTAAGTTCCGCTCATATAGCTCGTAATCATAGAAAGGGGACGCAGACCACGCAGAAGACGCAGATTTCGCAGACTTATTTATTATTTAGAATAAAAATATCTGCGTTACTCTACGTCTTCTGCGTGGTCTGCGTCCCCTTTCTAATTACGGATTTAATTACCAAACCTTTTCATATCCCTTCTATTCCGTTTATCGGCAAAATCCCCGTTTTCGTCTATGAACCAACCTCCTATTTCTATTCTAATTGTAGAGGAATTTAATACAAAGTAGTTTTGCTTCAGAAAATAAAGGTAAAAAGATTGTTTAGGTCGCAAAACGAAAGCATTATGAAACAGATCTCTCTAATAATCCTATCCTGCCTGCTTCTTCTGCCTGCCGGAATGAAAGCAGAGGACGACATGCCGAAGCAGTGGACGCTTCGTGATTGCATTGATTATGCCCTGGAGCATAACATCACCATCCGCCGTAACCGCATCAGCGTCGAGAGCACGCAAGAAGATGTAAAGTCGGCAAAAGCGGATTTCCTTCCTTCCCTGAGTGGAAATATCAGCCAGCGCATCGTGAACCGCCCGAACAGTGCCAGCGGTACGATCATCAGTGGCGACAACATCACCACCAGCGAAAGTAAAACCTCTTATAACGGTAGCTACGGCATCGATGCCAACTGGACGGTTTACAACGGCAGCAAACGGGTAAACACTGTCAAACAGCAACAACTGAACAGCCGCATCGCCGAACTCTCCGTCGATGAAAGCGAAAACACCATCGAGGAAAACATCACCCAGCTGTACGTACAGATACTCTATTCCGCCGAAGCAGTCAAAGTGAACGAATCGACCCTGGAAGTCAGTCAGAAAGAATACGAACGTGCACAGGAACTGTTCAACGCCGGCAGCATCGCCTCCAGCGACCTCGCCCAACTCGAAGCACAGGTAAGCAGCAATAACTACCAACTGGTCACCTCGCAAACAACTTTGCAGGATTACAAGCTGCAACTGAAACAGCTGCTCGAACTGGACGGCGATTTCGAAATGGATCTTTACATGCCGCAACTCGACGACAGCAGCGTATTGATACCGCTGCCCGGCAAAGACGATGTCTACCAGACCGCCCTCAACCTGCGCCCTGAAATAGAATCCGGGAAACTGAATATCCAGTCTTCCGACCTGAGTATCAAGATGGCACGTGCCGGATATATCCCGACACTGAGCCTCAGCGCCGGGATCGGAACGACCAATGCCAACGGCAACGATTTCAGCTTCAGCGAACAGGTCAAACAGAACTGGAATAACTCCCTGGGCCTGACCCTGAGCATCCCTATCTTCGACAAACGACAGGCAAAGACAGCTGTCAACAAAGCGAAGCTGCAAAAGCAAACCAGCGAGCTCGACCTGATGGACAACCAGAAGACACTCTACAAAACGATTGAAAGCCTCTGGCTGACAGCCAACAGCGCCCAACAGCAATATGTAGCCGCAGCACAGAAACTGAAAAGCACAGAAGCCAGCTACGCCCTTGTCAGCGAACAGTTCAACGTCGGCATGAAAAATACGGTAGAACTGCTCACCGAGAAAAACAATCTCCTGAGTGCCCAGCAGGAAACGCTACAGGCCAAATATACGGCCATCCTCAACGCAGGTTTGCTGCGCTTCTACCAAGGTGAAGAAATCGTGATGTTCTAAGTAAAAAATAAAAACAGAAAAAGATATGAACAAGAAACTTATTATCGGTATAGCAGGCGTGCTGGTCGTAGCCGGAGGAATCTGGTTCTTTACAGGTAAATCGTCGAAAGGCGGCATCAGCCTCGAAACCGCCAAAGTGAACCGCAGCTCCATCTCAAACACAGTGACAGCTACCGGAACAGTAGAACCGGTGACGGAAGTGGAAGTCGGTACGCAGGTATCCGGCATCATCGATAAATTGTACGCAGACTACAACGACGTAGTGAAAGCCGGACAATTGATCGCAGAAATGGATAAAGTAAACCTGAAGGCCGAACTGGCATCCGCCCAGGCCCAGCTGGCAAGCAGCAAGAGCGAATACGAATACCAGCAGAAGAATTACGCACGTAACAAGGTGCTTTACGAAAAGAAACTGATCAGCGACTCCGATTATGAGACAGCGACTTACAATTATGAAAAGTCGAAAGCCTCCTACGAACAGAATCAGGCAGCGATGGTCAAAGTGAACCGTAACCTCGAATACGCCACGATCACCAGCCCGATCGACGGTGTCGTTATCAACCGTGCCGTTGAAGAAGGGCAGACCGTTGCCGCCGGATTCGAAACACCGACCCTGTTCACCATCGCCGCCGACCTGACCAAGATGCAGGTGATCGCCGATGTCGATGAAGCCGATATAGGCAACGTACACGACGGACAGCGTGTCAGCTTTACCGTCGATGCCTATCCGAACGATGTATTCGAAGGAACCGTCTGGCAGATCCGCTTGGGCGACAGCAGTAGCAGCAGTTCGAGCAGCTCCACCAGCTCATCCTCTACGGTCGTAACCTATGAAGTAGTGATTACCGCCGACAATCCGGACCTGAAACTGAAACCCCGTCTGACAGCCAACGTGACGATTTACACGCTCGAACGCGATAACGTCCTGACCATTCCGACCAAGTCGTTACGTTTCGTTCCGGAAGAAGAACTACTCGTCGGCACCGGCCTGATCGCCGAAAACAGTGCCCAGGAAGCACCGGCCGGCAAACGTCTGGTTTGGGTTAAAGAAGGACAGCAGTTGCACCCGAAAGCCGTTACTGTCGGATCGACAAGCGGTAATATGATCGAAGTGATCGACGGACTGAACGAAGGCGAAGAAATCGCTGTCGACCTTACTTCGGACGCACCGGCACAGGCCGCTGCCCCAACGGAAAAGAGTCCGTTCATGCCTGGCCCTCCGGGAAGCGATAAGAAGAAGAAATAAAAATAGTTGACAGTTGACAAGTGATAGTTGACAGTTAAAAACAACAGCAATGAAAGAGATAATCAAATTAGATAACATCAGGCGTGACTTCAAGGTCGGAGACGAGATCGTCCATGCCCTGCGTGGCGTCTCCTTCACGATACACGAAGGAGAGTTCGTCACCATCATGGGAACCTCCGGCTCGGGAAAAAGTACGCTGCTGAACACGTTGGGATGTCTCGACACACCGACCAAGGGCGAATATTATCTCGACGGCGTCTCCGTCCGCACGATGGGAAAGAACGCCCGTGCCACCCTGCGCAACCGGAAGATCGGATTTGTCTTTCAGAGTTACAACCTGTTGCCCAAAACGACAGCCGTAGAAAATGTAGAACTACCTCTGATGTACAACCCCAACTTCAGTGCCTCCGCCCGCCATGAGAAAGCCGTGCAGGCATTGGTTGCCGTCGGCCTGGGCGACCGCCTGATGCACAAGAGCAACCAGATGTCCGGCGGACAGATGCAGCGTGTAGCCATCGCCCGCGCCCTGGTGAACGACCCGGCAGTGATCCTTGCCGACGAAGCAACGGGAAACCTGGATACACGTACGTCATTCGAGATCCTGGTACTCTTCCAGAAGCTGCATGCCGAAGGACGTACCATCATCTTCGTAACGCACAACCCGGAAATTGCCCAGTACAGCAGCCGTAACATCACCCTGCGTGACGGACATGTAACGGCCGACACGGTGAACAACAATGTACAAAATGCAGCAGAGGCATTAGCCAGGCTGCCTAAGAATGACGATTAATAATTATTCAAAATGAACGGAACAAACCTCATAAAAATAGCCCTCCGTGCCCTTGCCAACAACAAGCTACGCGGATTCCTGACGATGCTCGGTATCATCATCGGCGTTGCCTCCGTGATCACGATGCTTGCCATCGGACAAGGATCGAAGCGGAGCATACAGGAACAGATCAGCGAGATGGGCTCGAATATGATCATGATACATCCCGGTGCCGATGTCCGGGGAGGTGTCCGTCAGGATGCTTCCGCTATGGAGACACTGAAGCTGGAAGACTATCAGAACATCGTCGACGAAACCCGTTACGTCTCTGCCGTCTCCCCTTCGGTCAACAGCAGCGGACAAGCCATCTTCGGAGCCAACAACGCCCCGACCACCGTCTACGGTATCAGTCCCGACTATCTCGAAATCCGCCGTTACAAGGTGGAAGACGGCGATATGTTCACCGAACAGGACATCCAGACGGCAGCAAAGGTCTGTGTAGTCGGTAAAACCGTAGTCGACAACCTCTTTACCAACGGCGAAAGCCCCGTCGGCAAAGTCATACGCTTTCAGAAATTACCTTTCCGCATCGTAGGTGTGCTGGAAAGCAAAGGATACAACAGCATGGGAATGGACCAGGACGACCTAATCTTAGCTCCATACACAACTATTCAGAAAAAAGTTCTGGCCATCACCCATCTGCAAGGCATCACCTGTTCGGCCCTCAAAGAGGAATACACCGACCAGGCTATTGACGAGATAACAGAAATACTGCGCCGCAACCATAAGTTGAAGGAAAGTGACGATGATGATTTTACCATCCGTAGTCAGCAGGAGTTGAGCACGATGTTGACAAGCACTACGGACATGATGACCGTGCTGTTGGCGGCTGTGGCGGGTATTTCGTTGCTCGTTGGTGGTATCGGGATTATGAACATCATGTATGTCAGCGTCACGGAGCGTACCCGCGAGATCGGCTTGCGTATGAGTATCGGGGCAAAAGGGATCGACATCCTCGCCCAGTTCCTGATCGAATCTATCCTGATCAGTGTGACCGGCGGACTGATCGGTGTCGTATTGGGTGTAGGAGCCGCCCTGGTGGTGAACGGCGTCGCCCACTTCCCGATCTATATCCAACCATGGAGCGTTATGCTTTCATTCGCTGTCTGTACCGTTACCGGTGTCTTCTTCGGATGGTATCCGGCCAAGAAAGCCGCCCAGCTCGATCCGATCGAAGCAATCCGTTACGAATAAGAAATTATTTAATATCTTTGTAAAAGATGAAAACAGAAACGACAACACATACGCATATATCTCCTCCTTTCAAGGGAATGGGCAGCATTATCCATATTGCTGCCTGGGGGATTTTGTTCGGCCTGCCGTTCTTCTTTACGGGCAGGGAATCACAGGAACTGACGGTGATCAGCTATCTGCGCTCCGTCATCGTTCCGCTTTCGTTCATGATGGTTTTCTATGTGAACTATTTCCTGTTGGTAAACCGTTATCTGTTTTCACGCCACGGATGGAAGTTCTTCCTCAGCAACGTCCTGCTGATCGCCTTTGCGATGCTGGCGGTACATCTGTTGATGCAACTGCTTCCGCCGCCGGAGATACACCGCCCGCACCGTCCGGAAAGGGAGTTGCAGGAGATTATCGGCTTCTTCCTCGTCAATGCCATGCTGTATGCGCTGGTGGCAGGCCTGAGTGTCGCCATCAAGATGACAAGCGGCTGGTATCAGGTAGAATCCATGCGCCGCGAACTGGAGAAGAGCCGGGCGGAAGCCGAACTTCAGAACCTGAAAAGCCAGCTGAACCCACATTTCCTGTTCAACACGCTCAACAATATCTACAGCCTGATCGCTTTCAGTCCCGAACGAGCACAAGAAGCAGTCCACGACCTGAGCCGCCTGCTGCGTTACGTCCTTTACGACAGTAGCCAGCCGCACGTCTTGCTGGAAAGCGAACTGGATTTTATCCGCAACTATGTGGAACTGATGCGCATCCGCCTGCCGGAGCATGTGGAACTGAAAACGGAGATATCTGCCGCCAAACCGGATGCCATGATCGCCCCCTTGTTGTTCATCTCCCTGATCGAGAATGCCTTCAAACATGGCGTCAGCAACAGCCAGCCCTCGTTCATCCATCTGGATATACACCAGAACGGCGACCTGGTTGTCTGCATCCTGAAAAACAGTTATTTCCCCAAAGATGCGGAACAGGACAAGAGCGGTTCGGGAATCGGCATCAAGAACCTGCGCAAACGGCTTGAATTAATTTATCCGAACAAACATATTTTCTCATGCGGTGTAGACGGTGACAGTTATCATAGCATGCTGGAAATACAAATCAATTGACAGTTGACAAGTGACAGTTGACAGTTAGGCTTCGCATCCGGTAAACAAATCGGTAAAAGCCGAAATAACTGTCAACCGTCAACTGTCAACTGTCAACTAAATAAGTATTATTTATGAAACTGACTTGTGCAATCATCGACGACGAGCCTTTGGCAATCAGCCTGCTGGAAAGTTATGTCAACAAGACCCCGTTCCTGGAACTTGCCGGGAAATACAACAGTGCGGTCAATGCCCTGCCCATGCTCACCAAAGAGCCTGTCGACCTCCTGTTCCTGGACATCCAGATGCCCGAACTCAACGGCATGGAATTTTCCCGCATACTGGAAGCCGAGACACGGATCATCTTCACAACGGCTTTCAGCCAATATGCACTCGACAGTTACAAGGTAAACGCTCTCGATTACCTGCTGAAACCGATCAGTTATGCCGACTTCCTGAAATCGGCCAACAAGGCGCTGCAATGGTACGAACTGTTGCGGGAAGGAAAAGAGGGGAAAGCCGATCCCGGGAAAGACGGCCAGCCGACCGCCCCGGCAGTACAATCCCAGACATCGATCGAAAGCATTTTTATCAAGACAGAATACAAACTGGTGCAGGTCGAACTCCGCAAGATATTATACATCGAAGGACTGAAAGATTATGTCAAAATATTTATCGAAGGCGAACCGCATCCGATCCTCTCGCTGATGAGTATGAAAAGCCTGGAAGACATGCTGCCGACCAACCGTTTCATCCGCGTACACCGTTCCTTCATCGTCCAGCCGGAAAAGATCAAAGTGATCGAACGCAACCGCATCGTCTTTGGCAAAGAATATATTCCTATCTCCGACAACTACAAACAGAAGTTCATGGAGTTTCTGGCACAGAGGTCGCTACTGCCTTAGCAGTTGATAGTTGACAAGTGACAGTTGACAGTTTGAGACTCTATCAATAACCTGTCAACTGTCAACTGTCAACTGTCAACTAGAAAAGTTGCAACAGCAACTTTTCCAGCCCCTTCGTCATCTGCCCCATGCTACAGGAATAATTATTGGAGAAAACGGCAACAGCATAACGTTTACCGTCTTTGTCTATATACCCGGCATAACTACGTACTCCCGTTATCCCGCCACTCTTCAAACGAGCTTTCCCTTGCAGCTTGCTTCCTTTCAACAGGTTGCGGACCGAGCCTTCCACACCCGCCTGCGGCAATGACTCGAAGAAAGCTTCGGAAACCTCCGATTTCGTCGCCATATACACCAGTAGATCAGCAATAAACTCAGCCGATACCTTATCGGCCGGAGCCAGTCCGCTGCCGTCATACATCCGCAACGGATACACATCCAGCCCCTTCTTCCTCCAATGATCGAGTACCACCTGCACGCCCCGTCCGAAAGAAGAGATCACCTCGTTTTTCCGGGGAACATATTGCAGACCGACCGTTTTCACCAGCGCATCCGCAAACAAATTATGACTGACATGATTCGTCACGCTCGCAATCTCTTTCAATGTCGGCGAATAAGTCGTTACAACCGGCTTCCTCTCGACCGTTTTCCACCGCCCGGCTTCCGATTCGATCCGGTAACAAGTCGGCTCCTTTCCTACCACAATACCTTCGTGCTCAAGGCAACCGGTCAGATATTCCGCCAGAAACAAAGCCGGATCGGGAATATCGCCTTTCAACACATAATTCTCGCGGTTAGCAGGAACGACACCCTGTAAATAACGCTCGCCGGACAACGGGGCACCGATTATATAAGCACTATCCGACAACGACGCTTTCAGATAATTGATAAACCGCAGGGAAGGAATTGCCGGATCAGTCCCAACGACCTCCGGACGAGTTCCGGCAGCCCCCGTCTTCAGGGACAACTTATACATATTGTCGAACACCGAAAGCCCATAGCTTCCCGGTGCATAATAATTTCCCATATCTTCCCGCAGCCATTTGATAGAAGCACCCTCCGTATCGAAAATACGTTCGTCGGCCACCACCGCCCCGGTGATCTTCCGGATACCCGCCTTCTTCAGCGCCGCTATCCATTCGGGAATAAAGGTATTCTGTGCGGGCGTATAACGATTCCTGTCGGGAGCGAAATGCGACGACCCCAGCGACGGGTCACCGCCTCCCCTGATATACAGATTTCCGTTCAGGACACCCTCTTTGATACTCCCGTCATGCTCCAGCGACGTAGCGTACCGATAATCGTCTCCCAATATTTCGAGAGCCGTAGCCGTCGCGACCGTTTTCAGGACAGAAGCCGGAGAAACCTCACGATCCTCGTCATAGCTGTAAACCGTCTTTCCATCCTGCACGTCTTTTACCACAATGGAGAAAGTCGCCCCCTTCATATAAGGGGCATTCAGCAATTGTTTTACAGGTTGGGGAGTCTGTGCCTGCGGCTGTGAAAAGCAGCCTAACAGTAAAGCAGCACATAATATTTTCTTTATCATCTTATTATCCTATTCCAGTTTATTTTATCTTTGTCGCAGGCAAAGATAAAAATTAAAATATGAACTCATTATTCGAAAGGCCATTTACATTCGACCGTGTCACACGTATCGTATTCAGTATCGTCATCATCGGCGCATTGCTCTATCTGATCACCATACTGCGGACTGCCCTGCTCCCCTTCCTGATCGCGTGGCTGCTGGCCTATATGATGCAACCCTTCGTGAAATTTTTCCAATACAAGCTGAAGCTGAAAAGCCGCATCCTGGCTATCATAGCCGTAATTATCTGCGCCTCGCTGATCATCGGTGCGGCAGCTGCACTGGTTGTCCCCTCCATCGCCCAGGAAGCCGAACGAACCCTGAACCTGATGCGTACGCACAATCCGGGTGAAGGGCATATCCCGCTTATCCCCGAGTCGTGGATCACATATCTGGAGAATAATGTGGACATCAACCAGTTGATGGAACTTCTCAGCCGCGAAAACATCCAGAATGCCATCAAGCAGCTGGCGCCCAAAGTATGGAATATCCTGTCGAACACCTTTTCGATCCTTTTCAGCATAACGATCATCTTTGTGATCCTGTTATATTTCATTTTCATCCTGCTGGATTACGAGAAGATAGCCAACGGGTGGATCAACCTGATCCCGGCGCATATCCGTCCTTTCGCCAAAGGGTTGGCCGACGACGTGGAACAGAGCATGAACCGTTACTTCCGCGGCCAGTCGCTGATCGCGTTGTGTGTCGGCGTCCTGCTGGCTATCGGATTCAAGATCGTAGGTTTCCCGCTGGGGGTCACACTCGGACTATTTATCGGCGTACTCAATCTGATCCCTTACCTGCAAACGATCGGACTGATCCCGATGGTCATCCTCAGTTTGCTGAAATCGGCAGAGACGGGAGATAATTTCTGGCTTATTTTGGGCTCCGGATTACTGATACTCGGAATCGTCCAATGTATCCAGGATTTATACCTCACGCCCCGCATCATGGGGAAAGCGATGGGCCTGAATCCAGCCATCATCCTTCTTTCTTTGTCTATCTGGGGAACTTTGCTCGGTTTCATCGGCTTGATCATCGCCCTGCCGCTCACAACACTCTGCCTGTCTTATTATAAGCGTTTTATCTTACTGGAAGGGGACATTCTACCTCCCCCGCCAGCCGATATTCAACCGAAGGAGGAAGAAAAAAAGTAACTTTTTTCAAAAAAAGATCCTCCTGCTATTGCAAATTAAAAAATAAACCCTACCTTTGCACCCGCAATACAGAAGTAAAGCACACCGCAATACAGAGTATGCACAGGATGATTCGCTAGCTCAGCAGGTAGAGCACATCCCTTTTAAGGATGGGGTCCTGGGTTCGAACCCCAGGCGGATCACTCAAAGAAAAACAGCTTCAGATTTATTCTGAGGCTGTTTTCTTTTTATAGGCTGCCAAAGTTATTCACAACAGAGTTATGCGCTTTTGTTCATATCTTATTAACAAAACATCTAAAATAAATATTATCAATCAATTAACCTGTTGATAACTTTGTTGATAAACCATTAGTTTGTTGAAAAGTCTCCCGCATACGGTCTACATCACAGAGCATGCGCACAGGAAACAGGAACTTTCAATTCCGTCATTCCTTCTTCTCTTTTTTCCTTCCGAAATCCAGAAGGAATCCCAGCAACGCCATAATAAACTCAAAAACAGATTTTAATTTGCTCATACTGATTCATTTTAAATGATTAAATAATATCCGCCTTTACGGTTTCTTTGTACACAGGCCAACATTGCGCGTCCTTTCCTCACAAAACCCCTCTTGACGCAGCCTTTCCTCCACCAAAGGCATCAGGCTCCGCGCAATCCTTGTAAGCATTTCTTCATACGCCGCCCGGTTATCACCGTTCACTTCACTGATATAACGGCTGTAAGCTATTTCACGAGCATAGGCAGCGGGGTAGTTACTGACTGCGGCGGCAAGACGATAAGCGGTAGAGATCAGCCGTGCAAAATCAAGAAAACTATTTTCCGGTGCGTCGTAACGCCTGAACAACAGGCCATTCTCTTCAAGGCTAACCTTTCCTCCATGCCAGTAGGTGTTTACGACACCATATCCGGTTAATCCGAAGAAGTTATTGTATTGCCGTGCCAGCGCGCTCTCGCCCCATCCTGTTTCAATGGCCGATTGAGCCAGAATGACGACCGGATTGATCCGGTACAGATCTCCAGCCATACGCGCGGCAGGAAGATACAGTTTTACAAATGATTGTTTATCCATTGGAAAGTCGGGTTAATGTGTTACTATTCAATTTCAGGACGGTCGCCTCCGCCACCTGTAGGAGGTGTTACCGGAGTAACATCGATAGTCGTACGTTCCCCTTTAGCCACCTGCGTCGTGTTTCGCAGAATCGTACCGGGACGGAAACACAAACGCGCCTTCTTCAGCAAGGTCGAGGAAAAACCCTCCGTTGTCGCACTCCCTTTACTGCCCATGATCAGCTGAAGGCTGCCGAGTTCGCCCAGCTGGACAACTTCGCCACGTTCGAGTGCTTTCGCGGCAAACTTATTCATACGGTCGAGAACGACTTTGACATCACCGCTGGATGCTGTGGAACTTTCAGCGATCAGGTCGCATAGCTCATCGAAACCACAGGTGCGCGTGGCACGGGTCTGTGCATAATAGAGCTTCTCTTTCCCCTCTTCTACTTCTTTGCTCATGTTCTTTCTGAGAACCAAGTGATACTGTACTGCCATAATCCGATTGTTTTTAGTTATAAAACTGTTTTGCAATTAATTACATCATAAAGATACAACACCCGGATAGCCTCGTCGATGCCCTATGTGAGCAGACGTGACGAAGCAGCATTTTATTTTGTTTATTCCCATCTAAAGCCTTGTTTTTCTTATCATTAATATGTACATTTATAGAAGTAAAACAATAAATGCTATGGAACAGAAAACATTTGTCATCCGTGCATATGGTGTCGGCGAACTCGCCCAGCTATATAATCCCCATCTCTCCCACCGCGGCGCCGTCATGCAGCTCTGGCGTTGGATCAACCATCACGACATCCTCAAACAAAAACTGGTTACCCTCGGGTATCATCCGGGGATTCGCTGTTTCACCCCCAAACAGGTGATCTGTATCGTGGAACATTTGGGAGAACCTTAAAAGAGGAATAGTTATCAACGCAAAAATCCGTTCCCGACTGAAAATAAATGGGTCGGGAACGGATTTTTTTCGGTCGGGAACTATCGGAAGAGATCACCGGAGGAAGCAGCAGGTGGAGGAGGTGAAGATGAAAATACATTTCGGCCGACTTTTATAAATATAAGGAGACCTTTCGGTTGTTGTTGATAGTAATATATAAACATAAATACAGAAAGTGTGCCAACCGTTAAACAACCTCCACCTTCTCCACCCGAAAGCCTCAGAAGGGCAATTGAATTTGAGGTTTTTCATTCCCTTCATCTGTTTTATCATCAGGAACCACTCCTTTATTATCAACAGCTTGAGCATCTACATTGTCATACGAACGGATTCCGAGCTGTACAGCTTTTACTTCGTCGAACGTAAGTTCTATAACGTTGAAAAAGCGTTTCCCGTTACGTATAAAATGTTCAAACCCTGTCCTTTTCAACATTTTTCCGAGGTTAACCACGTTGATTTGAGTAATAGGCATACGGGTCTTTTCAGCTATTTTGGCTATTATTTCACTGCTGGATAACTGTAAATAAGCCTCGAAACGGCAGGGTTTACGGAAAAAAGTATAGAACAATTCCTCCTCCGGACTGCTCTGCTGAAAAGGTTCGTTGTTATCGTTGATCTCTGCAATATCAGTATCGGAAAACCAGTACTTGAAGCCGCCTTTATACAAAGCCAGTGCCTGCGAATAGATATGGCTGTAGTCGACAGGAGTAAGATAATCTATCCGGACTGTTTCAAAACAAAGGAAACGACGCGAACCGGTACGGTCGGTCAGCACCTGGCTGTCGTTGACCGTAGCGGCAAATGAAGCACGGCGCTCATATGTTTCCGAATTATGCGCATAGGCGCGGCGCTCGTGTACACTGTTTTTCGTGATCATTGCTTTCAGGCGGTTCAGTTCCATGCGGCTTTGTCCCGAAAGCTCGTCGAGCAGGATCAGGAAACAGTCACTCAGGAGCAGGGAAGCATCTTTCGAGGCAGGATCGAGATTGCCGGAATAGACATATTGATGCAGTTCAGGTGGTACCAGATTACGGCACCAGGTTGTTTTACCCAATCCCTGCCCGCCACTCAACAGCAATACGGCATGGTTCTCCGTCTTTTCGTCTATGGCACAGGCCACAGTGGCTACGAGCCATTTCCGGAGGCAGGTCAGCCAGTATTCAGGCCGTGTGGTACTGACGGTCGAAGCAAGCCGGGCGATATAATCTGTTTCGCCATCCCATGACGGCAATTTACTGAAATAGAACTTGAACGGGTCAAATTCTTTACTGAATCCGGAATGGATCACCGACCTCAATTCAGTGATCTTGCAATTGACTCCTTCGAGTTGGAGATTGCACCAGACGGTATTCTCCCAGTAATCGGTCACAGGATGGTATGTGTGGCTTTTTGCCCTTTTATCCCGGTATTCTACCAGGTTACGAACTACATTTTTACGCAGAAAGAAATGTGTGGACAGATATTCCCGGATCAGCTCCACCTTCTTCCCGTTTTTTATCAGAGGAAAGGTGTCGTGCTCCTCTCTATGACTGTAGGCACTCGTAATCGCACTGGAACGTTCCTCTGCCGAAAGATCGCCGAAGTTTTCCGTACAATAACCGGTCAGGACTTCTTCGGGCACGCCTATCCGGTTACACAGGCAGGCATAGTGGTAAACATAATTGTTACGGTTGCCATCCTGATACTTCTCCTGTTTGTCGAGTCGGTTCCGGGCATTACTGAGCTGTTTAGCCACATGGCGGGTGTTGGCCGTTTTTCTCGTTTTTTGCAGCAAAGGCTTGAGCAATGGCAAGTCTTCAGGCATCCCTTTTCCGGTATGCAGCCAGTCACTAAAACGGGGAGAGGCATAAAGCAAAGGATCGTAGGAGACAAAACAGAGTCGCCCGGCGTCACTCCCCGAAGCATCGATCTCCACACCGAGCAATTCTTCATACCACGCCTTGACGGTATTATAGATGATCCGGTGGTTTTGAGGGAGCTGTTCGATATCTACTGCCGAGCAGGCAATAATTTTCAGTCCTTGTCCACCAGGACTCAGGAAGCTGTAAATGGTATAGGGAGCTTCATTGATAAGCGACCTAAGGCGAGGAATCGCTTCGGGTGCGAGCTTGTCAATATCGAGGATCAGGAGCGGGTTATAGCCGATCATGTCCGGTTCCTTGCGCGTCTTCCGGTAGGTAGCGGAGACAGTGAATGCTTCGAGTGATTTCTTGATCCGTTCAGCAGTGGCGGGATCACCGGCATGCAGTGCGGCCCGGTGTAGTTTGATAGTTGTCTCGTACTTCCCGTTAAGGATTTCGTCTGCAATAGCCGTGAGCGGTTTGTTTCCCTGGCAAAACCTGAAGTTTGTAAAGACGGTTGCTTCGATCATATCGTTTCGATTTGGAGATTGTTCCGGTTATCCGGTATGTTATAAAGGTACAGGAAGCCATTGATTGGCTTCCTGTCTTTTTCGTTTTTTTACGAAAAAACATCGTCAGGGAAATGTCTGTCGAAATACTCTTTCAAGGCAGCATACAAACTGTCGAATTTAAGAAGGTCTTTTGTCTTTTCATTCTTAATTTTGAAGACTTCATCAATAGATCGGAGAAATTTTTTCTGCATCCGATTCCCGTTCACCCGCCATTTTGTGCTGCGGATCAGCGGGATGATGAGTTCGATAAATTCGTTTGTTTCTCCGTAAAAGAAGATCTTCTCTTCCTCCACCATGTCTTCTTCAAATACGGCATGTTCCAGCAAGCGGTTAATAGCTCTTGCACATTTGTTTATTTCATGCAGATCGGCTTCCATTCTTTCACATTTTTCTTTTAACTCTCTGATTGCTCCATTCAGTTGGGAGGCTTCGATTTTTTTTTCATGTCGATGTACTATTAATTATCTGGTTTGAATATTTAATCACCAGTTGATACTTTTCTAAAAAACGAAGCCCTGGACGATGAATCCCAGGGCTTGTTTTTGTCTGCCTTCGCTCTTCACAGAGATCGAACAGAAGAACTTTATTTTATTACTTTAGTATTAATATTGACTGCTTATTCACCTGTCGCAGGGTACTTGGCATACAAAAGAGATAATTAAACATGCCACACAGTCAACTAAAATTTATTGATTATGATAGAGACATACGAGGGTATGTCTCTATATTTCTTTTTCATTTTTATTTTGTGATTGATTTGATAGCGGCTTCGTATTCAACAGCTACTACAATACGAGTCTCTTCCTTTCCTTCCGCAGTATTTATTGCAGTCTTTGCAGGGAAAACCGTAACCATCGTTACAACCCAAACGACCGAAGTTGCCCGCATACTTACAGAAAATAGAACTTTCCGTAAGACTTACCGTTGCAGCCGGAATAAATAATCCCTTGTTCATGATTCTCTAATTTAATATTAATAATAGTGCTATTCAAATACTTTCAGCCTTGAAAAAAGAATGTCTTTCAAAAGTGAATGACTAGATAAAACGTTCCTTTTTTCTAGTCATTTTTTCGGGTCATTTATGACTTTGTAATAAAAAGACTTATTTTTGTACTTGATTTCATATTCAGTTGATAAGAAAGCATATACATTGATAAATTATTTTTTAGTTTATGCCAATTCAGTAAATATTAATTCTTAAATTTGTGACTAGAAAAAAGGAACGTTTATTTTTGTCACTACTTTAAATTCGTATTCCCCTTTAAACCTGATATTTAATATACATTTATACTTAAGTATTTAGACACAAATATTTATACACGCAAATATCCTAATATACTGTATATCAGCATACCTATTTTCCAAAACCCAGCGAGCAAATGTTAAAAGGGTCATTGAGCTCCATTTTAAGTATTTGAAAAAGGAAAACACAGTCAACATTTATGATCTTATATCAGAGTTCTAAAAACAAAAAAAGGCCATCGTTTAAAACGACAGCCTTATCCATTATTTTATATAAGGAGTTTACAAGTTATGGATATCTTCTTCGGAAAGCCCAGTACATTCCATGATATATTCAAGGGAAGAACCTGTTTCCTTCATTTTCCTGGCAGTCCGCTTTATCCCCTTAATTTCTCCTTTGATTTCACCTTTCTCCTCCGCATAATCCACTATATTCTTGCAGTCACGATACACTTTGAGTGCCTCGTCATATTCCTGGCGTTCCTCCTTGGTCAGATTAGCCACACCGGCTATCTTCTCCAGCTTCTCGAATAGTTGTTTTTGCGCCTTGAAAGGCATACGCTCCAGTTTATCCATATTCTTTAATACATATAATCATCAAAGATAATATAATCCATGTTTATAAAAACAACATCGGGACGCATTTATAAGGAATTCACCCAGAATATAAAACCCAATGCCACAAACTAAAAAAGGCATCGCCCAACCGGGGCAATGCCTTTCTTATCTCATCTTCCGGAAAGTGCCAGCCGTAGGGCGGCAGCCTCCGGGATCTGTCCCTTAAAGTACCTGGATACCTTCTTCGCGGGCCTGTTCTTCTCCTGAAGGAGTGATCAGTTTGTAACCCTTACCGTGGATGTTGATGATTTCGATTCCCGGATCATCTTTCAACAGTTTACGAAGTTTGGTGATATACACGTCCATACTACGGGCATTGAAGTAGTTGTCGTCAACCCAGATAGTTTTCAGTGCATAGTTACGTTCCAGAATTTCATTTGCATGGGCACACAGCAGGCTCAGCAGTTCGCATTCTTTCGTTGTCAGCTTCGTTACCTTGTCACCGATAGCCAGCGTTTGCTTCTGGGTATCGAACAAGAAATTACCAAGCTTATAGAAAGGAATGTCTTTCATCTTCTTACCTTTCACACGGCGAAGGATCGCTTCGATACGAAGCAGCAACTCTTCCATGCTGAACGGCTTTGTCAGATAATCGTCGGCACCGATCTTGAAGCCTTCCAGAATATCTTCCTTCATTGTCTTGGCAGTAAGGAAAATAATTGGAATGTCAGGATTTATAGAACGGATTTCCTGTGCAAGAGTGAAACCGTCTTTTTTCGGCATCATTACGTCTAATACGCAAAGATCATATTTGCCTTTGGTGAAACCTTTGTAACCTGCTTCTCCATCAGAGAAAAGATCTGTTACATAACCTTTAGCCTGTAAGTATTCTCTTAATAGCATACCCAGGTTTTCGTCGTCTTCACAAAAGAAGATTTTCAGTTTTTCTTCCATAACTAACTTTTTATAAGAGGTAAAGTAATAATAAATTTTGTTCCTACATTTCCCGGACCCAACTCGGCACGGATCGTACCCTTGTGGTCCTCGATAATCTTACGGACGTAAGCAAGTCCCAGACCGAAACCTTTTACGTCGTGTACGTTCCCTGTCGGCACGCGGAAGAAGCGGTCGAATACTTTTTTCAGGTATTCTTTCTTGATCCCGATACCATTGTCTTCAACGGCGATCAGCAGTTTGCCGTTGTTGTCGTTCCAGGTTCTTACCATCAATGTAAGGGGCACCTCCGGACGGCGGTATTTCACTGCGTTGTCCATCAGGTTAAACAATACATTGGTGATGTGCATTTCATCTACATAAATGGACGAATCGACAGCCTGCAAGTCTACATCGAGCGTACCGTCGTACTTTTCGACTTTCAGGGCGAAGGTGTTGGCCACGCTGATCACCAGGTCGTTCGCATCCACTTCCTTCAATTTGAGAGCTGCTTTCTGCCGTTCGAACAACGACATCTGGAGCACCTTCTCTACCAGGAAGCCCAATCGCTTCGTCTCATCATTTATCACGCCTGATATATGTCTGAATACATCAGGACTTTTCGTTATATCCGAATCTTTCAACATCTGTGCCGCCAACGAGATCGTGGAAACCGGAGTCTTCAGCTCGTGCGTCATATTGTTGATAAAATCATTTTTCATTTCTGACAGCCTCTTCTGGCGGAACACAATATAAATGGTAAAGATAAACGTTACCAAAAGTATCAGCGAGAAAAGCACGGACGGTACAATAAATGTTACAGAACTTGAAATATAGTCACCTTTCGTAGGGAAATATACTTTCAGATAATTCTGCTTCGAGGGAGGATCATTCGGAAACAATACGTACGTAATTATATCAGACGCAATAGGTTCCTTCTTTATTTCCCCACTCTGGTACACTGTCTTCCCGTCTTTGTTAATAACAAAAAATATGAACGGCAGGTTCAAACCATTGTTAATAAATTCTGTTTTTAAGTAATTATTCAGCTTCTTAAAGTCGACACGTTCCTGAATCGGCTTCTGGTTGGGAGTGTTCAACAGATTCAGTAAAACCAGCTGCATCAGATCGCCCTGATACTTCAGACGGTATTTCAATGATTGCTGCAAGTCGTGGGATGTACCGACAATATTGTTGGCCGCTTGCTTTTTGTCGAGCGACGAAAGCGGCTGAAACTTCTGGCTGAAACTATGCAACTGTTCTATCTGCATAATATTGTTGCCATCGGCATCCTTTATATTCAGCTTCTGCTGAGTGATCGCCTGCGTGATCTCTTCCGGATTCTGGCTGTTACGCAGATAGTTGTTATCTTCACGCCTGAGATCTTCTTCCAGATACTCACGCGTTTCATCCAGCTCCAGGTTTTTTGAGACTTGGTGCAAGCTCCTTTTGACTGTTTCATTGAATTGCTCGCTGCTTTTTTTGAGTATAATGCTCACGTACTTAACCTGCAGGAAAAGCAAACCGGCAAAAGCAAATGCCATTACACAAGCGAGTAACCAAATCGTAGATTTCCTCATTCCAAATACTTTCTCTTTTTAACAGAACAAATAACGCTCATTTTAGTTTAATATTCACACAAAAAAGGTAAAAATCATAGCCCATTTTTCTTAAAAATAGTTTAGCTATCAATCTGACATTACCTTCATTCCCTTTGAAAACAAGGGTTTATATTGATAATCACCTATCCTTAGGCACATTTGTTAATTCGTTCCTGTGTATAAAAACACAATTATTGATTATTTTGTTTCAAGTTATGCAAAAAATATGAATTCCTACAAAGAATCATAGGAGCTGTTTTTGCATGCAGGTGCAGAATAATATATATGTATAACGAATGGAGATGCCGAATTATTTTATATGACGGCAAACAACATATAACCTGAGAACTTGAAACTTCTTAAAAACTTATGCCGAATGCATTCAAATTTAATTATTAGCTATATCTTTGCTGCTGACAAGAGTTATGCAAGATGGCACAAGAAGGTATTACACAAATTGATGTAAAACAGGTATTACAACAAAAAGCGCCCTCAGTGGCGGGAAAAATACCCGGTTTTATTGTCAATTATCTGATCCGTACCATTCATCAGGACGAACTGAATGATATTCTCACCCGTTATCATGACAAGGATGGGGTTGATTTTATGCAGGAACTGATCGGTTATTTTGACCTGACCCTGGAGCTGGTGAATGAAGAAAATATCCCGGCGACAGGTCGCTATATTTTTGCCTCCAACCATCCGTTGGGAGGGCTGGACGGCATTTGCCTTTCGGCAGTGATCGGACAGCATTATAACGGGAAAATCCGTTATCTGGTGAACGACCTCCTCCTCTACTTGTCAAATCTGAGATCGATCTTTGTACCTATCAACAAACATGGTTCGCAGGGAAAGAACAATGCCCGGCTGATCGACGAAGCCTATGCTTCCGACAATCAGATCGTGACATTCCCGGCAGGACTTTGTTCGCGCAAGATTAACGGGAAGATACAGGACACCGAATGGAAAAAGTCCTTCATCCAGAAGGCGGTCGAACATAAACGGGATATTGTCCCGGTGTATTTCGAAGGGAGAAATTCCAATTTTTTCTACCGGCTGGCGAATCTGCGCAAGGCGTTGGGGATAAAGATGAACTATGAAATGATTTATTTGCCGGACGAAATGTTCCGGTCCAAACATAAAACGTTCCGAATCCATTTCGGCAAACCTGTTCCGTGGCAGACTTTCGACAATAGTAAAAAGCCGGCTGAATGGGCAGAGTGGGTGAAGGGACTTGCTTATAATCTCAAGTAAACAAAGACTCTATTTATATGCAAGACATTATTAAGCCGATTGATCGTGCACTTCTGAAATCGGAGCTGACAAAAGAAAAGAAGCTCCGCAGCACGAATAAGTCAAACAATGAGATATACATTATTACAGCCCACGATTCTCCCAATGTGATGCAGGAGATCGGGCGTTTGCGGGAAATCGCTTTCCGTTATTATGGCGGAGGAACAGGTTTTCCGGTAGATATTGACGAGTTCGACACGATGGAGGATGCTTATCGGCAACTGATCGTCTGGAGTCCGGAAGATGAACAGATCCTGGGAGGATACCGTTTCCTGTGTGGTTCGGATGTCAAGTTCGATGAGAACGGGAAGCCGATGCTGGCGACTTCGCATCTGTTCAACTTCTCTGAGAAGTTCAATAAAGAATTCCTTCCGTATACGGTCGAGTTGGGCCGTTCTTTTGTAACGCTGGAATATCAGTCTACACGTGCCGGTGCCAAAGGTTTGTTTGTTCTCGATAACTTATGGGACGGACTGGGGGCTTTGTCGGTAGTCGATCCGAGCCTGCAGTATTATTTCGGGAAAGTGACGATGTATAATACTTATAATACGGAAGCACGCAATATGATCCTTTATTTCCTGGGAATGCATTTCCCGGATTCGGACAAGCTGGTCACTCCGATATATCCGCTGGAGACAGATATGGATATGGAGAAGATGAAAGAGTTGTTCCGTTATGATAATTTCAAGGATAATTACAAGGTGCTGAACCAGGAGGTCCGCAAGTTCGGTATCAATGTACCGCCGCTGGTAAATGCTTATATGAGCCTTTCACCCAAGATGCGCGTATTCGGTACGGCGATCAACCATGAGTTCGGCGATGTGGAAGAAACCGGTATCCTGATCGCCATCAATGAAATTCTGGAAGACAAGAAGAAACGCCATATCGAAACGTATCTGAAAGAGGAGGCGCAGACGGCAGACCTGATACGGAAAACAGAATAAAGAATGTGCCAATATGCCAATTATAAGAGATGTATCTATACTATCTCAATGGGCATATTGGCACATTTTCTTATGGATATATTATTTCTCTTCTTCCTTTTGTTTTCTCCACTCTTCTGCCACTTCCACCAATGACTCGTACCATTCCGGGCCGAATTTACGGGTAAGCGGTTCCTTCAGGAACTTATACAGAGGAAGTTTTTCTTTCCGCCCTACTATTTCTGCTGCCTTACATATTTTCCACCGGTCGTAGTTTACGGCACGGAAGTCTTTGTATTGGGTAACACGCACCGGATACAGGTGACAGGATACCGGTTTGTAGAAAGACAGTTTGCCTTCGCGGTAGGCTTTCTCGACGGCACATTTGCAGGTTCCGTCTTCGTCGTAGCAGGTAAATACGCAATCCTTGCCATTGACAATGGAAGTGACGATATCGCCTTCGCAGTCGATGTAGGCGACACCTTGCTTCTTAATGATTGCCTGTGCCTCGGGAGAAAGGTCATCCCAGATAACCGGAAGCGCTTTCTCCAGTTCGGCGATCTCGCTTTTATCGAGCGGAGCACCGGAGTCGCCTTCCACGCAGCAGATGCCTTTACATTGGGCAAGGTCGCAAATGAAATTAGCTTCGATCAGGTCTAAGCTGACCAGGGTATCATCAATTTGGATCATATTGGTTGATAGTTGACAAGTGACAAGGACAGTTGACAGATAACAGTTGACAGATGACAGTTATCTCTTTCTTACGAAAAACAATAACCGTTACTTGCCAACTGCTAACTGTCAACTGTCACTTGTCAACTGTCAACTTCTAGGAGTTGTTATTTAATCAACGATTTGCCTGTCATTTCTTTCGGCTGCTTCAATCCCATGATGTGAAGGATGGAAGGAGCAACGTCTGCCAGGATACCGTCCTCTACTTTAGCTTCTTTGTTTTCCGTTACATATACGAAAGGAACAGGATTCAAAGAGTGAGCCGTGTTCGGTGTACCGTCTTCGTTCAAAGCGTGGTCGGCATTACCGTGGTCGGCGATGATGATCACTTCGTAATCGTTTGCTTTCGCTGCTTCTACCGTATCGTTCAGGCAAGCGTCGATCGTTACGACAGCCTTTTCGATAGCCGAGTAAATACCGGTGTGGCCCACCATATCGCCGTTTGCATAGTTACAAACGATATAGTCATATTTCTTGGTGTAGATAGCTTCTACCAGCTTGTCTTTTACCTCAAACGCGCTCATTTCCGGTTTCAGGTCGTAAGTAGCCACTTTCGGCGACGGAACCAGGATACGGTCTTCGCCATCAAACGGAGTTTCGCGTCCGCCGTTGAAGAAGAAAGTAACGTGAGCATATTTTTCTGTTTCGGCAATGTGCAACTGTGTTTTGCCAACTGATGCCAGGAATTCGCCCAGTGTATTTTCTACATTGTCCTTGTCGAACAGGATGTGGACACCCTTGAAGCTGGCATCGTACGGAGTCATACAGAAATACTGCAGGTTAGGAATAGTCTTCATTCCAGCTTCCGGCATATCCTGCTGAGTCAGAACGACTGTCAGTTCTTTCGCACGGTCGTTACGGTAGTTGAAGAAGATAACCACGTCGCCCTCTTCGATAGTAGCCACCGGCTTGCCGTTTTCTACGTGTACGATCGGTTTGATGAATTCGTCCGTTACACCTTCTGCATACGATTCTTCCATCGCAACAACCATGTCTTCGGCAGGTTTGCCTGTACCGTTCACGATCAGGTCGTAGGCTTCTTTCACACGTTCCCAACGTTTGTCACGGTCCATAGCATAGTAACGTCCGATGATAGACGCGATCTTGCCGCCTGTCGTCTTTAAATGGTTTTCCAGTTGTTCGATGAAACCTTTACCGCTCTTCGGGTCTGTGTCGCGACCGTCCATAAAGCAATGAACGTATGCTTTGTCCACTCCATATTCCTTAGCGATATCAGCCAGTTTGAACAGGTGTTCCAATGAGCTGTGCACACCACCGTCGGAAACCAGTCCCATGAAATGGATCTGTTTGCCGTTTTCTTTGGCGTAGCTGTAAGCACGTTTGATTTCGGGATTGTCGAGGATTGTATTCTGACGACATGCGATGTTGATCTTCACCAGGTCCTGATAAACGATACGGCCTGCACCGATGTTCAGGTGTCCTACTTCCGAGTTACCCATCTGTCCGTCGGGTAAACCTACGTTTTCGCCGGAAGCCTGCAACTGAGAGTTAGGATATGTTTTCAACAGATAATCCCAATAGGGAGTGGGTGTGTTATAGATTACATCATCTTTACCACGGTCGCCGATTCCCCAGCCATCGCAGATCAATAAAAGTGCTTTTTTGCTCATGATTGCCTTATTTATATAGTTTATACTTATTAAATATCTAATACCGGGTGCAAAGATAATGCAAGTCGAGAGTAGAATAAAATGAACTCGTTCATTTTTTATGCCGAGGCGCAGCTTATCTTCGCTTTGCTGCAAAGATAAGCATTTCCGACGTAATATTATTTCCCTTTAAAGTATTACTTTTGTGGTAAATATGGAAAAGAAGATATACGACAACGATCTGGGAACCATCCTTCTCCGTACTACCCCGCGAGCCACCCGTTATACGCTGAAAATATCAAAGGGAATGATCACCGCCACCATGCCGGAGGGAGGGGATGAAGGATGGATGTTGTCTTTTATCGAAGAAAACCGCCAAAAGCTGCTCGCCGCCCTGAAGAAACACCCGGCACGCCCGTTGCTGAACGAAGCGACCGCATTGCAGGCGACTACCTTCCGGGTGGAAATATTCCGTACCGACCGCAACAACTATTACATGACTCTGAAGGAAGGGATACTTCGTATCGCCTGCCCGTCCGGAACCCGTTTCGAGTCGGACAGGGTACAGGAGATCTTAAAGGATTTACTGGAGAAAGCACTCCGCCACGAAGCCAAGCGGTTGTTACCCGACCGGCTGATGGCGCTGGCCGCCCGCCATCGTTTCACCTGCACAGGCGTACGGATCATGAACAGCAAGACCCGGTGGGGAAGTTGCAGCACACGCAAAAGCATTAACCTGTCTTTATCATTGATGCTTCTCCCCTGGCATCTGATCGATTATGTCCTGCTCCATGAACTTTGCCATACGGTGGAGATGAACCACAGCGACCGTTTCTGGAAACTACTGAACAGCGTGACAGACAATAAGGCGCTTGCTTTACGCCATGAGCTTAAGGGTTACCACATGCTGTAATCTGTTGAATAAGTCTATTCTGTAACCGACCTCTTGTGCCGGGCAAAATGTTTTGCCACAGTGTTGGCAGAGTTTTGCCATGCAAGTGACAATCTTTTGCCATGCCTTTGGCAGAGTTGTGCCAAAGGCATGGCAAGGTTGTGTCATAAGGGTGACAAAGCCTCGTTTATGCTTACTGCGCCAGTGAGAACCGGAGGGCGACACCGTAATTCGAGTTACTTGTCGGATAAGCTGCATTAGAGATCAGCGGCTCATTGATCTGCAGGTCGTAGAACGCACGAAGGGTCAACGCGCGGCTCAAACCGTAATCGGCAGAGAACTGGATTGTCTTCGCAACGTTACCGCTGGTAGCCTGCGTGAAGCTATCCTCGATCTTACGGATCAATGATTGCATCTTGTTGTACGAGAAGTCCAGGCGCACGGTCAGGTCGTTGCTGAAATCACGTGTTTTCTTCATCTTCAATATCTTGTTGAACTCGGCAAACTTGTATCCCAACCCGATCGTGTATTTATTGGACAGCGCCTCTACGATCTGGTAAGACGAGATATTCAGGTTCAGATTGCGTGTAGTCGTATAGTCTGCACGGATCGTTATATTGTTCAACATCGTGGCATCGACTCCCAACAGCGGGCTGAAACTCTCAGTCAGGCTGACGGAAGAGATCGAGTAAGGCGAAGAAGGAATAGGCTTATCGGATGCATTCTGTATAAATCCGAGATTATCGCCCAGACCGGCATCGACCCAGGTTGAATAGGTTTCGTAAGCACCGACGTTGTACGTACAGCGATACTGATGGCTCAACATAACCGTCTTGAAGTATTTCTTTATCGCCGGAATACGGATCAGCCCGTCGTACGTGATACGCCAGTTCGGCAACATGCTACGGATGGCGGGGAACGGTGAATGCGAAATCTTGTTCGGATCTTTCCCGGTATAAGCGGCAAGGAATGCCGGGATCAACACGTCAGACGAGTTACGGCTGATTCCCAGTTCATTGTTATCTCCCGGATCGTAGAGTTGCCCGGTATATCCGGTCTGGCTAAGAAAGCCACCATACGGATAGAAAGTCCCGGCATAACGGTTTTCAAGGCGCTGGGCTATGATCTCACGGTTCTCGATGAATTTTTCGAACGATTTGGAGGCATAGTTGTTGCCTGCATTGCCGATGCCTTTGAAGAAACTACCCAAAGCGACAGTCGTCATTGTGAAATTACCTCCGGTCAGTTCCGGCATTCCAGCATACATATATTGTATATCGGTGCTGCGGGTGTCCACGCGATTGGCATTCAGGTCGATCTTCAATCCGGTGATCGGTTCCAGGTTCGCCCGGATATTCAGGTTCTTCGCGCTGGTCATGACAGCCGGGTTGACATTGGTCGTATTTTCGATCAGCCAGCCACGGTCTTTGGCATCATACAGGAAGTCGCGGTTCACGGCTCCAAAGGCAAAACCCAATCCCGGTGTCAGGCCGAACGGTGAACGTCCCTGCCCGAAGATATCACCGATCATCGGGGAGAATCCGGGCACCATCATACCATCCGTAGTGGCATACTGAATATTGATGCGACGAACCATCATCAGGAAGCGGCTGGCGTGTTCGGCAGCTTTATACAGGAAGTCTTCCGTTGCTTTCGGGCCCGGCTTGATGGTCAGTTTCAAATGGGCCGTATCCTGATTCAGGATCATTACCTGCGCATAGTTGAGCGGTTTATACTTAATCGCATACACTTTGCCGTCGGCTCCGCGGGCAGTGATACGCACCTTTTTGGTGAACATTCCGTGCTGCACGACCGTACCGCTGTCCATGTTCAGCTGGATGTCTCTTTCCAGCTTTATCTCTTTCGGTTCTTTCTTCTTGGTTGCCGTACGGGTTGCCGAGAACTTCTGGTTCACTTTCTTCAGGAACTTGTTCTTGTTGTAAAGCGATTGCAGGTTCAAGCTACCCTGCCAGTCGATCTGACGCTGGTTGGTGATCGTATTACCGAGCTCATATTGCGTATCGGTGACCGCCCCGCGATCCCAGTTATATTGCGCATTGTATGTGACGGAACTGTTCACCCAGTCCAGAACCGGGATATACTGCAACGGCATGTTCCAGGTGACATTGAATGTCTGGTCATATTTCAAAGGCGTACCCAGGTCGGCGATACTCTGTTTAACAGAATCTTTCCAAACCTGATATTGGTCGGCAGCCAGTTCTTTGTTGACCTGAACGTACGGTTCCTCGATCCGGGCATTTGTTCCGGAAGTGAAGGTCATGTTCAGGTTGTTCGTAAAGTCCCAGCGCAAGCTGAAAGCACGGTCCCAGTAGAACTCGGAGCTGAAAGTTACCTCCGGTTTGTAGCCGGTGTTTTCCAGGTCGCGCAGCTGCATTTCGTTATAATTACGCATCATAGCTGTCTGGAAACTGATATTCGACGGCAGATAGTTCAAGCTGAACTGTTTGATATAACGGGTGTAGCCATTGTTCTTCTTCATCTTCTGGAACGGACGGAACGGTTTCGCATACGGTGTATAGTTGTAGGCGAAGTTGCCGCGATAATCTTTTGTCGTTTCATATTCCGTTTCCGGATTCTGCCTTTTCGTCTGGCTGAATGAATAGCCGATCGAGAAGTTCGCCGGGTCGTAAGGCATCGGTGTCTTACTGCGGATATCTGCCCTTACGTTGTTGAATGAGATACTCTTGATAACTGTCTGATCGACTGCCACACTCTTGATGGAGTCTTTTTCCGCCTTCGTCTCGACAGCATCCAAAGCATCGTCCAGCTTGATATCCTGATCGAGCGGATTGTATTTTGCTTTCGTCTGATCTTTAGAGTAAGCATAGTACATCGGGATGCTGACCTTTGCCTTTTCGGGGAAGAATTTACCCCATTCGATGTTGGCCGCTACGTTGTATTGCGTAAAGTCGTCGATGCGGCGTTCAGCCAGCGACTGGTCGAGTGCACCGAAACCAGCCGTTTCGATACGCCCGCCTACATTCACCGTAGCCAGGTCAGACACGGCCACGTTCAGGTTGGCATTGGCCGCCCAACCGCCTTCTTCGTTGAATTCACCCAGACGTAATTCGTTGATCCACACCTCACCGCTTCTGACTGCATTCGAGCCAGATACATTACGGACACCGATCATAATCGTTTTCACTTCCGATAAGCTCGGGTTACCTACGATACTGATCGTATTGCTTAAATTGTCAGGGTCAGGCTCCGAATAAACGGTATTGAAAGTAATGCCTTTGTCACCCGCCCGCTTCTTTTTGTTCCGGCTCAGTTTGAGATTGGTCAATACTTCAAAACGGAAATCGAGCATGTTCTCTGCCGGCCAGACATCAATATCTTCGTATGAACCTTTCCCTGTCGGAGTCACTTTCAACGGAACTTCATATTCGTAATAATTATTTTTATAATCGGAACCCAAACGGATAAACACTGATAAGTCTCCGTCGACAAGCTGGGTATAATTATCTGCATCCAGAGGCAATGCTTCCGCATGGGTAAACAATTGTAAGCGTTTATACTGGCGCAGGTCGTAAGCTGTCGTCTTGTAAACGGCACGTGCATCTCTCGTTGCCAACTCAGTCACTTTCATGGACAGGGCCTGTTCGTTCTGCCGGTTTACCTGAGGTTGACCGGGGTCTTGTGTACGGCTTACGCCGGGAGGAACCCTGTAAGGAATAGGCTCCCTACGACTATTTTCTTCTATATTCACCGAAGAAACCTCCAGTGATCCATTGACCATCGGCGGCACTTTCGGGTCGGACAGGTCTTGTTCGTATGAACGCCATTCGCCACGTACCAACTCGAATGTTCCGAAACGCAAAATTGTCGGCTTGGAGAAATTAGTCATATACATACGCATAAAGCGGATACTTTTAAAGTCACTAATAGCCCCGACAGCACGGTCGTATTTCTTCACCGGAATCTTGAAAAGATACCATTTCGCCGGGTTCTTTTTACCACTGGTCTCGTTATCACCATTAGGCAGTTTCGGAAAAGTTTCCTTCACATCCACAATAAAATTCTTTCCTACTTTCAGGTCTTCCGGACGAATAGACACCTTGTATTCAAAATACTTTTCGTTTTTGTTCATCGTGTTATCCTGATTCAGGTCTTCCACATCCGGATTCTTGGAGGCGGAAGTATCGTAACGCTCTCCGGAAGTTCCACTCTCAGCAGAGTTGCCCTCTGTTCCATTGTAACGTTTGTAGCGGTCGAGAATGCTAACTCCATTTTCATCCAGGTCTGTGCCGCGGAAATAACGGTATTTATCGGTTGCCGGATTCATTAAAGGCGAATAATCATCCTTCATCATCGAATCGATCTTTGTCGGCGACAACTTAGTCATCAATTTGCTGATAAACTCCGCATAGGCGGGATACTCCCGTTCTTCTTCCGCCGATAAACCATTAAGGCCAACATCTTGTCTTGCACGTGCTCCGGAAGTATTGTCGAAGGCATAGACCGTACTTTGCTGCTTCGGTACAAGTCCCCAGACTGTTGAATCGACCCTGCTTCTGTCACCATCGACAGGCAAGCCGTTCTCGTAGAACTTCTTTCCATCTTTCAGCACATCTTCCGATACTTCTCCCAGGTTAAAATAAAGGTCACCGCCTTTTGCCGTAACACCTTCCTGTGCCTCATAAAGATAAGGATCGAGTAACCAGAACTCAATATATTCGACATTGGCAGTCTCGAAATCACTTTGGTCGATCTTACGCATGATACCGCCCCAACGCTTTTCCGGATTTTGCAACGTACCATCAGAGTTGACCAGATCGGCATCGAGGTTATATGGACCACGTTCATTCGGATAATAGGCAAGGTTGAGCGCCTGAATTGTGCTCGATTCATTATAACCCTGGTCTTTATCCGGAAACAATTCATCTACATAGACGGCACGAACGTAATGGTTGGACAACTGTTCTTTATCATTACGGATATGCGTGGGTGCCTGACTGGAATTCTTGCGATTGAATAATCCGTCGACATAGTACCATGCCAGCAAGGCACGGTTTTTACCATATTCGATATCGTTTGTCAGGCTGGCTTCGGGGAAACGAGCTGTGGCGTTATCATCCCAGGGTACACTGGCCAGTTTCCACGGATACGGATTCAACAGGTCGAAACCACTTTGTGTCGATTCGAAATCGTCCAGATAAGAGTAACCTCCGGTATATTTGTTTTCATAATGTCCGGCTATCAGGTGGGCAAATTCACCAGTGAATGCAATCTGGCTGGGTTTTGTCAGGTTCAGCAACGGCAGTTTGTCGAATGCGTTTGTCAGCCATTGGCTTTCCGTTTTATAGGCAATATTGAATCCCCACAATGTATTTTTAATAGACTCGTCACCGAATGCCGTTTTAGTGCTCAACGGCATTTCCGACATATGCATAATGGTGGCTCCCAGCGAAAAGTCCGGATTGAACTGATAGTTGAGATCCAACCCCATCATTGTCTTTCGTTGCATATTATATGCCGTCTGGTTTTCCAACGAAACGCTTACGGGGGTTCCGGCAGCAATGATACTCTCATTCAGAATAGTAACGGTACCGGATGTATAATCGACCGCATAATCCACATTTTCCGTTAATGTGGCACCTGCTGCCGTTACGCGTACCGAGCCGCGTGCCACGTTGCTGGCTCCCAACTGTATCTCGGAAGCGGAAGATGCCTTATATTCCCCCCGCATGATGAACTTGTTCTTTTCTGCGATCTGGCGGGCGGCGGTTTGTGTCGTATCGTACAATTCCTGGAATACATATTTGTCTGCGATAGCCGGACTGACGACACCCTGCAATTTCTCTTTCAAACTGGAACCGAACGGCTCGATGGTCGGGAAGATCACTCTACCGGTAGCAGGTTGTACAGTATATCCTTCCACAAAATCAAAATATCCGTCGGGATGCTTTTCGTTCTGGGCATTCAGACGGTCTGCTCCCATCAAGCGTATCCAGATTTTCCTGGAAGCGGTATCCTGACTGGCTTCCGGCAAATAGTTTACATAAGTACCAGTCGTATCGCTCTGGTACATGACATCCAGGCGGAACTTCTCTTTCTGGACAGAATAGGCACCGAGAGAATAGATATTTTTCATCATCAGGTCCCAGTACATCATGGGCGGAGACATGTTTACACCTTTCAGCAACTTGACATAAAGACAGTTGTTGGGGTTAGCCGGATCACTGTCGGAAAATTCACCGACTCTTCCCGTACGTTTACCGGAAACATCATTGTATTCATATTCAAAAGCGACAGCCAACACTTCATCTGTCTGCAAACTTGTATTCAATGAGATATATCCCAACTGTTTGTCAAATGTATATTCAGAGTTAGCATCCAACAAACGGGCACTCTCCACCTCTTCATATTCAGCACCTCCTGTAAAACCCGACAACACCTGTGCCACCTGACTAATCTGACGGGCACCCGAGTAAGTCGTAGTCATTTGGTTGTACAAGCTGTTCGCACTATTGGCAGGATACTTACTACCACTGACCGGAAAAGCACCGGGGTTAGCCATGTATGCATCATCATTTTCACCAATATCGGTAAAGGCAACAATATTGCGTGACTGATCGTAATTGCCTCTTTTATTCGTCACCCAAACTTCCAGGCGGGTAATGTTTATATCTGCATATATCTGGGGTAAACTGGCCACAGCCTCGTTATATCTATTCCGGAAATAATGTGCCAGAAAGAAATGTCGGTTCTCATCATACTCGTCGATCTTCAACTCAAAATCTTTGGTCTGCACACCGCCTTTGGAGTTCACTGTTTTAGACTCCGAATTCTGTTGTGCAAACAACGCATTAACCCTCAGTTTACCGAACTGAAGGTCTGCTTTCATACCGAACAAAGCCGCCCCGCCATTGATCAGCGAGTTGCTTGTCGTCATCGATACGTTACCGGCTTCCAATGATTTGATGATCTCATCCTCTTCACCCGTATAAGCCAGTTTCAGCTTTTTGGAGTCGAAGTCGAAAGAAGTCTCCGTGTTATAATTCATATCGAAATTCACTTTCGAGCCCACGGATGCCTGTACATTCAACTGCACGCTTTCATCGAAGTTAAAAATGGTATTGCTACGGGCACGTTCAGGCAGCGAAGGATCTTTGGTACTATTCCTCTTTAAACCTAAAGTAACTTCTGCCGACCCTTGTGTCTTTACACGTACACCTCCGGGACCGAATATGCGTTCTGCCGCACCGATACCGAACTGCATATCTGCCAGGTTGAACTGCTTATCCGCTTCTTTCTGAAATTCTTCTTCGTTTTTCTGACGATAATAAGAGCGGAGCGATTGCTTCATGCTATAGTCCTGATATTCTTCGGGACTCAAGTCGATCGGCGTGGTCAGGTCTTTCTCACCTAAACGGGTACGGACTACATATCTTCCGGTATTGATGTCGTATTCAACGACCGTCTTTACGTTTTCCGGGTCACGTAAGTCCATCGGCAACTTTTTGCCCAGGTCCTCATAACCTTCCGGTATGGTTTTCGACACCGGATAACGGGTTGCCGGAACCGTATCTTTTCCATCCGGAAAATCCTGTTCTTCAAGCAACTGTATATCCGGCAACTCAGCGGTATAAGTCAGGTAATCGGCATTCAATGAGACCATACTGACCCCGAATAGCAGTATTGTAACCCAGATAAGATATTTAAGAGTTTTCTTTTTCATTTTAAATTGTCAACTGTACTTGTAAGGGTGGTCGGCAAACCTCCCCTGCCTGTCAACTATTAAAGCATTCTGAGTGCACTTTTTATCACTTGTTCCACTGCCAGCATCGGCGAACTTTTCAGTATCGAACTGACTGCCTTTTGCGAAGCAACCTTCTGGAATCCCAACATCACAAGGGCGGCAACCGCTTCCTGGGCAACCGCACCGTTTCCCCCCGTAACAGGAGCTCCTGCACTTGCTATCGAATCGCCGGCCTTTACCTTATTTTTCAGGTCGACCAGAATACGCTGTGCAGTTTTCTGTCCGATCCCTTTTACCGAAGTCAGGGCCGTTTCATTTTTGTTGGCAATTACCTGGATCAATTCGGCAGGAGGAAGAGAAGACAAGATCATACGTGCTGTATTAGGGCCGACTCCGGATACCGATGTCAACAATAAAAACAACTCACGTTCAGCCTTTTGAGCGAAACCGAACAAAAGATGGGCATCTTCACGTATGACTTCATATACGTAAATTTTCCCGGTAGGTTTCCCGCTGAAAGCGCTGTATGTAGTCAGAGATATGTTAAGTTCGTAGCCAATCCCTGCACATTCGATGATCATCTGTGTGGGAGTAAGTTCTACGATATCCCCCTTAATATATTCTATCATTTTGCGTCTCTTCTAGTTATTCGTACATATAATAACGCAAAATTAAGCAAAAGCGTATATCAGACCTAAAGAAATATTCAAATAGGTAAATATTTATTCCCTTCCAGGGTATTCGGCAGTAAAGGTTTCGAAACAGCCGCGGTCCTGTAGCGTGACGAAACAGCGACGGTTGTCAGGGCCTCCGAATGTAATGTTCGACGGTTTCTTTCCTTTCAGCTGTATTTCACGGATCAGTTTCCCTTTCGGATTTATAAGGGCTACCGTTCCTTTTTCATAACGGCAGAGATACAGGTTGCCTTTTACGTCGCAACGGATGCCGTCCATACCGAAACCTTCGAACGTATGGAAAAGTGTCTTGTTTTTAAGTGTTCCGTCCTGTTTTATGTCGTACACCCATACTTTAAGTTGTGCAGACTCGTTAACATAAAGTTTTTTACCGTCAGGACTGACATCAATGCCGTTGGTCGTCCCCATATCACCTTCCAGCAGGGTGACTTTACCGTCCGGAGTGACCAGCCAAAGCTGTCCTTTCTTGTTCGGCCAGTCCGGGTCGCTGGCATACAGGTTACCATTGGGTGCCAGGGCGATATCGTTGGGTTGGTTCATCTTCGGCTCGTGGGCATAGACGCTGATGCCTTTGGTTTTCATGTCTACTTTCAGAATGTTATGGCCGGTATAATCTGCGACCAACATCTCTCCGGCCTTATTGAAACGGATACCGTTGCCCGTAGAACCTTCGGGAAGTGTCACGAAACATTCGTGCGATCCGTCCGGGCGTACAATGCCTATCGTTCCTTCTTTACCATAGTTGACGGCGTACAGATTACCGGATTTATCGGTGGCGGGGCCTTCTATTCCGTTGGTGAAAGTACCTTCCGGCAGTAAGTCGGTCGTTTCGCGCTGTACGGCTGTCTGTGCTCCGGTCGTTACTCCGATAAACAGGCAACTCATGATCGAAAGAAGCATTGTACGTGTTTTCATATCAGCTGTTATTTTATTGTTTCCAGAATCCCGGAACAAGTAATGTCAATACGGTAAATATTTCCAGACGTCCCGTCATCATCAGGAAGGAAAGGAACCATTTGGATACGACAGGCACTTCAGAGAAGTTATCCACCGGTCCCAGCTTGCCAAGCCCCGGACCGACATTGCTGATGGCCGAGACTGCAGCACCGATCGACTCCTCGAATCCCAAACCGTCGAGCATCAGAACGATACAACTGATCACGATCAGGGACATATAAGCGAAAGCAAATGCCAGCACGCGATGAACAATATCTCCGGATACGATATGCGAATCCATCCGTACAGGTATAATCGCATGCGGGTGTGTCTGTTTCTTGAATTCATTGAAGAGATTCTTCGAAAGGATCACGAAACGTCCCATCTTCAACCCTCCACAGGTAGAGCCGGCACAACCGCAAATAAACATCAATATCAATGCGATCATCCAGAAGAACGGTCCCCAGGGAATATAGTTTTCCGTAGCGAATCCGCACGTAGAGACCAATGTCACCACCTGGAAGGCTGCCTGCCGGAATGCAGTCGGGAAGTCGGTAAAGAACCCCTTATACATGATCCATCCAGTTGTCACGGCTATCATAAGCATGACAAACCAGAAAAACCAACGGAACTCTTCATCAAAAAACAATTTCTTCACATTCCCGTTCAGGCAGAAATAGATCAATGTGATATTGGTCGCCCCGATGAACATGAAGATCGTGATAATATATTCGATATAAGCGGAATTCCAATAAGCAATACTGGCATTCTTTGTGGAATATCCTCCTGTAGAGATAGCCGTCAGGGCATGGTTGGCAGCGTCATACAAATCCATTGGTCCGATCCATAACAGCCCGATCAACAGAAAAGTAAGGAACAGGTAAACACCCCAAAGGCGCTTGGCTACCTGTGTCACGCGAGGACGGAAACGCTCATGGGTAATCCCCGGCGTCTCAGCATTGAACATCTGTGTCGCACCGCCGCCCAGGATAGGCATTAATGCTACGGTGAACACGATCATCCCGATACCTCCCTGCCATTGGGTAAGGCTACGCCAGAACAGGATTCCTTTCGGCAATGACTCAATATCGGTCAGGATGGTCGATCCGGTCGTCGTGAAGCCCGACATCGTTTCGAAAAAGGCATCCGTCACGTTATCTATATAGCCTCCCAGGTAAAAAGGCAACATGCCTAATAGAGAAAGTAATATCCAGGTGAATGTCACCGTCAGCATCCCTTCCCGTCGTCCGGCCATATATTCGTTTGCACGGAAGCCGATAGCATAAAGCGATACGCCCACCCCGAACAGTATTCCGCTGCACAAAAGCAACGTATAGAAATCACCGCCTTTGTAGAGGAAGGCGACAACCGTTGCCATCAGCATGAACAGCGTTTCGAGGATGCACATCATCCCCAGCATCTTTATTATGAAACGTATATTCAGTAACATACTAATTAAAATAATCTTCCAGTTTGCGCATAGCCGTCTCCAGACAGAACACCACCACGTGGTCGTAGGCTTGTATCTGGGTGTCTCCCTTAATCATCATCGGCTCTCCGTCTCGTATCAACCCTCCTAAAGTCAGATCTTTCGGTAAATGCAGGTCTTTCACCTGTTTGCGGGTGATCTTCGAGTCGGGACGGGCAACGAGCTCAGCCACATCGGCGTTGGCAAAGGTAAGGAACTTTACGTTGGAAACATCGGCATCCAGCAGGAACTGATAGATATGGCTGGCGGCGATCAGCTTTTTGTTAATAACCGAACCGATATCCATATTTTCGGCTAATGGGATATAATCGATATTCTCGATCTTGGCCACCGTTTTGAATACGCCGAAACGTTTGGCAGCCAAACAGGCAAGGATATTCGTACTTGAATTATCCGTCAGGGCAACGAATGCCTGAGCATCCTTGATTCCTTCCTGCATCAGTAGCTCCGTATCGCGTCCGTCGCCGTTAATGATCAGGACATTGCTCGGCACCACTTCGGCTATGCGGTGACTTTTCTCTTTATTTGTCTCCAATATCTTTACCCGGATATTATTCGGCAGATACTGGCTGGTACGGATGGCGATACGGCTGCCTCCCATGATAAAGATCTTTTTCACTTCCGGGTCTTTTTTACCGGCATGTAGCTGCACATCCTTGATATGTTCCTTGGTAGTCGTAAAAAAAACGATGTCGCCGGGCAGGATATAATCGGTACCGCGCGGGATAATCGTTTCATATTGCCGTTTGATGGCAACGATATGGTATAGCTTCTGTTCGTTCAGCAGTTCGACCAGTTGTTTGTTTACCAGGCGGGAATTCTCACGGACCTTCACTCCCAGCAGGATCAGGGCGCCCCCGAACAGTTCCCAGTACTGGCGTGTCCACGGACGGCGTATCGCACTGACAATCTCTTTAGCAGCCAGCATTTCCGGATAGATCATCGAGTGGATCCCCAACTTTTCGAACAGCTCTTTGTTTTTGGGTAACAAATATTCGTAGTTATTGATACGTGCCAGGGTTTTGCGTGCTCCCAACTTGGAAGCCAGGATACTTGCAGCAATATTCGTCGTCTCTTCAGGAGTAACGCTGACGAACAGGTCTGTCTTTTTTATACCGGCTTCTTCCAGGTCACGGATCGAAGTCGGATTTCCAACCATAGGAAGAATCTCCATATTGGAATTGGTGATATTCAATCGTTCCTCACTCGGGTCCATCAGGATGATATCCTGCTTTTCCTGAGATAACATCTTCGCGAGATGTGTACCCACTTCGCCTGCCCCGGCAATAATAATCTTCATTTTACTAATTGTTACTCATTCCGTTTGCCGCATCGTCCGGCAAGTTGTCATTAATATTTAATCGTTCATCATTTTTCGGATCTCTCCGGCCAAACTTTCGGCATTCAGACCGCATAATTTATAAAGTTCGGGGATAGATCCGTGTTCAATGAATGTGTCGGGTATACCGATGCGTTTCACCCGCGGAGTATATCCGTTGTCTGCCATAAATTCAAGAACGGCTGTGCCCAATCCGCCTTTCACTACACCGTTCTCTACGGTAATGACGCGTTTGAACTTCCTGCCTATCTCATGTAATAACTCTTCATCGATCGGTTTCAGATAAATCATGTCGTAATGTGCAACCGATAGTCCTTCACCGGCCACTTCCTCTATAGCTTTTATCACTTCATTTCCGATCGGCCCGATAGATAAAACAGCTATATCGTCTCCTTCGTTCAGTTTTTTCCCTTTTCCGATGGGAAGGACCTGCATTTCGTTGCGCCAGTCTTTCTTCTCTCCTTTGCCACGTGGATAACGGATCACAAAAGTACCCGGTGCCTCTTTGTACCCGGTGTACATCAGGTTCCGCAGATCCAGTTCGTTGAGCGGCGAGGCGATCGTCAGGTTGGGGATCGGACGCAGGTATGCCAGGTCGAACACCCCGTGATGCGTGGCTCCGTCTTCACCGACCAGCCCGGCACGATCCAGACAGATCACCATATGCAGCTTTTGCAAAGCGACATCGTGTATGAGATTATCGTACGCCCGTTGCATGAACGATGAATAGACGTTGCAGAACGGGATCATCCCTTCTTTAGCAAGTCCGGCAGAGAAGGTCACCGAGTGTCCTTCTGCTATTCCGACATCGAATGCCCGTTTGGGAAAAGCTTTCATCATATAGATCATGGAACTTCCGGTTGGCATGGCGGGAGTAATACCCACGATCCGTTCGTCCTGTTCAGCCAGTTCAACGAGTGTATGTCCGAAAACATCCTGATACAATTGCGGTTCGTCCAGTTTGTGGACGATAATCCGCTGTCCGGTCTCTTTATTGAACTTGCCCGGTGCATGCCATTCGGTTGCCGATTCCTCGGCAGGCTTGAAGCCTTTGCCTTTTTTAGTCTTGATATGCAATAGTTTGGGGCCTTGCAGATCTTTTATATCGTTCAGCAGCTTGATCATATAGTTGACATCATGCCCGTCCACAGGTCCGAAATAACGGATACTGAATCCTTCAAACAGGTTATGTTGTTGTGTGATCAATGCTTTCAGGCTATTGTTGAAACGGAGAATATTTCCACGACGGTCATTATTGATCAGTTTCATCTTCCGCAATCCCCTGTACACATCATAGCGCATCTTATTGTATGCCTGACTGGTGGTGATGTCCACCAGATATTGGCTCAATCCTCCTACGCAATTATCGATAGCCATATCGTTGTCGTTGAGAATGATCAGCAGGTTGTTGGGATTTGCCGAGGCATTGTTCAGTCCTTCAAAGGCCAGTCCACCGGTCATTGCGCCGTCACCGATCACAGCAATGACATGCCGGTTATGTTCTTCTTTGAGTTCGGAAGCGACCGACATACCCATGGCAGCCGAAATGGAGTTGGAGGCATGGCCGGCAATAAAAGCGTCATACTCACTTTCTCCCGGGTTAGGAAAGCCACTGATCCCTTTGAACTTCCGGAGCGTATGAAAAACATCCCGGCGTCCGGTCAGTATCTTGTGTCCGTAAGCCTGGTGTCCGACGTCCCAGACAATCCGGTCGTACGGGGTGTTGAAAACATAGTGCAGGGCAACGGTCAGTTCAACCGTTCCGAGACTGGCACCCAGGTGTCCGGGATTTTCAGAAAGTATATCTATAATGTATTGACGCAACTCTGCACATACCTGGCCCAATTTTTCGGGAGGCAACTTACGCAAATCCTCCGGATAATTAATGACGTTCAATATATGTTCATCCTTGCAATCTATCATGTCCGCTAATTTTTGTGGCAAATGTAAAGAATTAACGCCACATAAAATAGTTTTAGCGGGGCATTTCTTTTACAGAATGGTTAAATCCGGGGGAATGGAATCTTAACCGATAGGATATATTCTTACTTTTTCGGGAACGGAAGTCGGGGAAATAACTTTCTGAAGCGGATCAGGTAAGTCGTGACATTGCTCCCGGCGATGATGAGCGTAACAGCCAGAATGATCATCACGATCCCGCAACCCAGTCTGGGGGTCAGAACTTCACCGAAGATAGTCACTCCGAAAAACACGGCTGTCAGAGGTTCCAGTGCCCCCAGGATAGCGGTCGGTGTAGAACCGATATACTGGATAGCCTGCGTGGTACACAGGAATGATATAGCAGTGGGAAAGATTGCTAAAGCGATCAGGTTCCCCCATAGATACCAGTCATCGACAACATGCAGACTTTTTCCGAAATCAACACGAATCAGAAAAAGGGCCACTCCGAAAAGCAATATGTAAAAAGTCAGCTTCAATGTGGCTATATCCTTTAATCTCGGACGATTCACGCCAACAATGTAAATGGCATAAGAGAGAGCCGATCCCATCACCAGTAGAACTCCTGTCGTACTAAGGGTCGCTCCGCTCCCTGTTTTGTAGAGTAGTCCGATGCCGCCCAATGCCAGCAAAATACATAAGACAGTTTGCAGGGTTAACTTCTCCTTGAAAAGCAGCGACATAAGCAAAGCGACCATGATCGGATAAACGAACAGCAAGGTTGAAGCGATACCGGCTTCCATATAATTATAACTCTGGAACAAAGCCAGCGATGAAAAAGCGACCAGGAAGCCCAGGATAATTAACGGCGGCAGGTCCTTCCGGCATAATTTAAAATTCCGACCTCTTGCTTTCAGCATTATTCCCAACACGGGGAGGGCAAACAGATATCTGAAAAAAAGCACTGAGTCAGGATCCATTCCTGCCTTATACAAGGGAAGAGCAAAAAGAGGATTCATGCCATAAGTGGCAGCCGCAATGGCTCCCAGCATGTACCCCTTAACCTTTGCATTCATATAGGTAGATATTTGCTAATTTATACTATCGATAACGGTCGACAAATGTAGAGTGTCCTTTTTACATATACAATACCCTTCAACGGTATTTTTTAAGAAAAGATGAACCTTTATTTGTGGAAAATCACAAATGTTTTATTTGCATGGCTGCTCCTTCCTCCAACAGAGAAAAACCGTGTTTTTCATAAAAAGAGATATTTTTCTTTTCATCCGGCATTATGTTAAGATAGAGATAATCTTTATATTTTTCCTTTACTATTGTCAACAATGTGGCAGCGATACCTTTCCCCTGATAATCCGGATGTACCAATAAATAATGGAGGAATGCAACCATCCCGCCATCATCCAAGGCCCGAATAAGGCCGACCAGCTTTGTGCCGTCCCATGCTGTAACCACACATGAAGACGCCTTTAAGGCTTTGATCAGACGTTCCGGATATCTACCTGATAACCAGTTGACCGAAAGGAATAACTCTTCTATTTCCTTTTCTGTGAAATCTTTCGTTTTTCGATATACAATATTCATCTTCTGTTAGTTTGTTTGATTTACTCCCTGAATTCTACCGGCAAATATCCCGTCTGGCGCTTGAAGAACTTTACGAAATATGACGGATCTTCAAATCCCAGGTAAAAAGCAATCTCTTTGATCTTTAAACTGGAATGGAGGAGCTGCCGTTTCGCTTCAAGGATGATCCGGTCGTTGATAATCTTTAAAGGGGTGCTGCGGGAACTCTCATATACGCAATTGGTCAATGTCTTGGTGGAGACATTCAGACGATTCGCATATTCTTTTACCGTATGCATATGCCGATAATGGTGTTCCAGCATTTGCCGAAACTGGACAAAAGTACGGTTGGATGAATTGTTGATACATAACGGAAGGCCAGTTCCCTTCTGCCCTGTCCGCTGCACGTAGATCAGGAACATTTTTACCAGATATTTCAGATAATCTTTATGAGCAAAAGCATTCGTATGTTGCGTCTCTATTTCCATTTCTTCCACGATATAATTCAGCCGTCGGGTATCTGCAGGCGCTATATTATAGTAAGGAACGGCATCGAAGGCATTGAATACATTGTATTTGAGGAAAACGTTCTCGCTGCTTCCTTCATCGGAAAGAAAACTCTCGTTGAAGTGGATGATGATCCCTTCCTGATCGCGCTTCCCATCGAAAGAATGTATTTGTCCCGGCGAAAGAAAAAACAGGGTATTGTCTGTTATGCTATATTCTTTAAAGTCGACATAATGCGCTCCTGTCCCTTTCCTGAACCAAATGATCTGGTAAAAACCATGAATATGCGGATACATAGGGTTATCCCCGTTCTCAATAAAGAAGGAGGGCATTTCCATGATATCGAACTGTATCCCGTCAGGTGCATCCTTTTCCAGATCATATTTTGTAAATACTTCATTCTTCTTCATACGGTTCCTGTTTTTGTCCGGAGCAAAGGTAGTTTGTTCTTTGATTCCGATGATGGTAAAATGCAAACATAAAATGGTATATTTGGGAAACAGGGGAATAAAGACAAGACCACATTCCCAAATTTACCATTCTTTGTCCTGAATCCGCATTGAATACCGTTACCGGCACTCCTACCTTTGTATCGTTCATTAAAAACAAAAAGATTATGACAACAGAAAAAAAAGCAGGAGCTTATCTGGAGATAACTCTCAAAGTGAATGAAAGCGACCGTGGCGCAGCTGCGGCAGTGTACACCAAGTATCGACAACCGTTTCTGGATACGATTTCGGGAGCAGTCAGCAAACAATTGCTTGTAAGAAAAGAGGATGTGCAGGTTCTTCACGGTTTTTCCTCCGTGGCGGAAGCCGAAGGATATCTACATTCCGATTTATTCAATCAGGATGTAGTGGTCGAGTTGAAGCCTTTCTTCCAGGCCGCACCGGAGGTTTGTATTTATAGCGTAGTCGGTTAACGCTATTTCTTGTATCTTTGTAGCCATTTTAGGCGATAAGATTCAAGATGGTAAATAAATATGAAGAACGCCTGGGGACCGAGCGCATGTTGCCGTTGGTCTTCAGGATGGCACTCCCGGCTGTAGCAGCCCAGTTCGTCAACTTGCTTTACAGCATTGTCGACCGTATCTATATCGGACATATTCCGGGCATTGGAACCGAAGCATTGGCAGGCGTGGGAGTAACCATCTCCCTCGTCGTGCTGATCTCTTCTTTCTCGGCGATCGTCGGAGGAGGGGGTGCGCCGTTGGCTGCGATAGCCCTCGGGCAAGGCGACCGCCAGCGTGCCGGGAAGATATTGGGAAATGGTTTTATTCTGCTGATCCTGTTCACCATCTTGACCTCTTCCATAGCCTATACCTTTATGGAACCCATCCTGCTCTTTACAGGAGCTTCGGAACATACATTGGGATATGCAGTCGATTATCTTTCCATTTATTTGCTGGGGACAATCTTTGTGGAGATCTCTACCGGACTGAACTCTTTCATCAATGCCCAGGGACGGCCTGCTATTGCCATGGGTTCAGTGCTGATCGGTGCTTTCCTGAATATCATTCTCGATCCGATCTTTATTTTCTGGCTTGACATGGGGGTGAAAGGAGCAGCTTTGGCTACAGTGATTTCACAGGCTTGCAGCGCCATATGGGTGTTGCTCTTTCTTTTTTCCCGACGTGCCTCTTTGCCTTTAGAAAGACGTTATATGAAACCGGACAAAGGGATCGTGGTTGCGATGCTTGCTCTGGGAATATCTCCGTTCATTATGGCAAGCACCGAGAGTCTGGTCGGCTTTGTACTGAACAGCAGCCTGAAAGAGTTCGGAGATATTTATGTCAGTGCCCTGACGGTTCTGCAAACCTCGATGCAATTCGCCAGTGTTCCGCTGACAGGATTTGCACAAGGTTTCGTCCCGATAGTCAGTTATAATTACGGCCATGGTGACAAACGGCGTGTGAAAGAATGTTTCCGTATCGCGCTGATCACGATGTTCTCTTTCAATTTGATTCTGATGCTGTTTATGATCGTGTTCCCTTCCACAATAGCGTCAGCTTTTACAAGCGACGAAAGGTTGATAGAAACGGTCAGCTGGACAATGCCCGTCTTTCTGGGTGGCATGACCATTTTCGGATTACAGCGTGCCTGTCAGAATATGTTTGTCGCTTTGGGGCAGGCCCGGATATCCATTTTCATCGCTTTGCTCCGCAAGGTAATCCTGCTGATCCCGTTAGCACTGATACTTCCGCATTTTATGGGTGTAACCGGTGTATATGCTGCAGAAGCCATATCCGACGCCACCGCAGCTATCTGCTGCACGCTGCTGTTTTTCTGGCAGTTTCCGAAAATTCTGGAAAAGATGAAAGACCAGTAGCGTTTATACGGATGGAGATTTTACTGTTTTCTTTTCCACCATAAAAATGCGATCAATGTGATGATTGTAATCACCACGCCAATCGTCTGCGAAATAGCAACCCCCATACCTAATCCTTCCGGAGCGACAAAAATATACGTAGAACAAACGGCTGTCATAAACAAAGCCGGAATCAAGGTAACAATATACAGCTTTTTAGAACGCGCCAGAAAGACCGTCAATGCCCATAAGGTAAATACAGCCAGAGTCTGGTTCGTCCAGGCGAAATAACGCCAGATCATATCGAAACCGTCTTTATCTTTCAAGCTGTAAAGCAATATGCCTATAGCTACGATAAACAGAGGGATACAGATCATCAAACGGCTTGCTATACTTTTCTGCTCCTTATGCAGAAAATCGGCAACGATCAGACGAGCCGAACGGAATGCCGTATCGCCGGAAGTAATCGGCGCTGCAATAACCCCCAACACCGCCAGTACACCACCGACTGTGCCTAACCACTCTTTTGTGATACTATCTACAATAACAGCGGCATTGCTCTCCCCCATTCCGTTGTTATGATAGAAATAAGTAGCAGCTGCAGCCCAGATCAAAGCTACGATACCTTCGGTGATCATAGCGCCGAAAAAGACCGGGCGTCCCATTTTTTCATTCTTGATACAACGTGCCATCAACGGACTTTGAGTCGCATGGAATCCGGAAATCGCTCCACAGGCAATACTGACAAACATGATCGGGAAAATAGGCAGATTCTCCGGATGCTTATTTGTCAAACCGTCTGTCAACTCCGGTAACGGCGGATGATTCACAAACAACATCACCAGAATACCGACAGCCATAAACAGCAGGGCTGCAGCAAACAACGGATATATCTTACCGATAATCTTATCGACCGGTAATAAGGTAGCCAGGATATAATAGATGAATACAACAAATATCCAAAAAGTAGCATCGAGATATTCAGGTGTCAGCTTTGCCAGCAAACCTGCCGGACCTGCAACAAAGACAGCACCGACCAATATCATCAGAACCACAGTAAAACCACGCATAAACTGCTTGAAGTTGTTTCCGAGATAACGGCCGATGATCTCAGGCAGACTTTCTCCATTATGCCGCAAGGAAAGCATTCCTGCCAGGTAGTCATGAACCGCTCCGGCAAAGATCGTTCCCAAAACGATCCAGAGGAAAGAGGCCGTACCGAACTTTGCCCCCATTATGGCACCGAAGATCGGTCCGAGACCTGCGATATTCAGGAACTGGATCATAAAGACTTTCCAGGAAGACATCGGGATATAATCGACTCCGTCCTGATGAGTATAAGCGGGAGTTTTACGGGAAGGATCGATCCCGAAGATACGTTCTATAAAAGAACCGTAGATGAAATAGCCTGCAATAAGGGTTGCCAGGCAGCAGATAAAGGTTATCATTGTATAAGAGTTATTAGAATACGGTCTATGTTCTAAAAGAATGAGTCTAAAGAAAAATAAATGGGGAAAAAGGGTGTGTTATAGTTTCGTTAGACTGACTCTAACACACCCCTGCCCCTTTCAAGAGGGGATAAGTTACTTTCAAAGCGATATATTAGCTATTCAGCAAACGTTTTACCGTTTCTGAAATGGCACGTCCTTCCGCTTTTCCGGCAAGAGCTTTGGAGGCAACCCCCATTACCTTCCCCATATCTTTCGGGCCGGCAGCACCCACCTGGGCGATGATAGCTTTTATTTCTGTTTCCAGTTCCTCGGCAGTCATCTGTTTCGGGAGGTATGCTTCAAGCACTTTAACCTGTGCCAATTCAGCCTCCGCCAGGTCTGCACGACCTTGCTGGGCATAGATTTCTGCTGAATCCTTGCCCTGTTTTACCAGCTTCTGGATCATCTTGGTCGCATCGGCATCTAACAGGGTATCGTTTGCTCCCGGAGCTGTTTTAGCTTCCAGAAAGACTTTTTTTACATTTCTCAGTGTTTCGAGGGCTACTTTATCTTTTGCCTTCATTGCGTTTTTAATGTCTTCGCTGACTCTTTCAAACAAATCCATATCTTAATTTCTTATTAAAAATTATCGGAAACTTATCACCTGCTTACCTCCTGTATCCGGCTTCTTTCCTTCCGGACGCGGAGCCGACGGAGCCGTTACGGTTGCCGATGATACCGGAATATCTCCACCCTGCACTTTAGAACGGGCACGGGCGATCACTTTCGGATCACGGTTATAAGTAGGATTATCTTCGATCAGGGCGATCAATGCGTCATCGTCCAGTTCGTCCTGCGTCAATACAACAGCCTTGGCACGGGCAGCCACACGGCGCATACGCTGACCGGAAGCACCGTAATATTTGTCGATCAGATCTTTTTCGGCACGTTCCTTATTCAACCGTTCTTCCTCCAGGCGAAGTTCTTCTTCGGTCATACGGCCCTGTTCGATCTGACGTTTCTCTGCGATCTGCGGAATATCTTCCATACCGAACCCGGTCGCAAGGATCGTCATTTTCACCCGTGTTCCGAGTGTATTGTCGATTGCCGTACCCCAGATCACCTCGATATCGCGTCCGAAGCGTGACATGAAGTCATGTACATCGTTCATTTCTTCCATACGCAACTCGGCTTCTTCGCCGAATGATACGTTGAATAATATCTTCTTGGCATTGAATACATCGTTGTTGTTAAGCAACGGAGAGTTCAATGCGTCTTCAATCGCCTGGCGCACACGACCTTCTCCCTCACCGAAACCGTTACTCATCAATGCTACGCCACCGTCTTTCATGGTGGTGTTGACATCGGCAAAGTCAAGGTTGATAATACCCGGAAGGGTGATGATCTCAGCAATGCTCTTGGCGGCAATCGTCAGGGTATCATCCGCCTTTCCGAACGCATTCGTCATAGTCAGGTCGGAATAGATAGCACGCAGGCGTTCGTTGTTGATCACCAGCAGGGCATCCACATTCTTACTGATCTCCTCCACCCCGTTCAGGGCCTGGATAATCTTGCGTTCGCCTTCAAAAACGAAAGGTATGGTTACGATACCGACGGTCAGTATTCCCATATCCTTGGCGATGCGGGCAATAACCGGAGCAGCGCCCGTCCCCGTACCACCACCCATTCCGGCAGTGATAAAGACCATTTTGGTTCCATCGCTCAACATCTTACGGATATCTTCCATACTTTCCTCAGCTGCCATCATGGCACGTTCGGGCTTGTTACCAGCTCCCAGTCCCTGGGTGATATTACGGCCCAGCGGCACTTTGACCGGCACGTCCGAACGGTTCAGCGCCTGGTTGTCTGTGTTACACAGAACGAATGTAACATCATGTATACCTTCTTTGTACATGTGGGTAACAGCGTTACCACCACCGCCTCCTACACCAATTACTTTGATGATCTTAGGAGTATCTGTCGGATAATTGAAACTTAATATTGTGTCGTCCATTGTCTTCCGGTTTTAATCCATTCGCTGATTTACTTTATATCGTCTTCGTCGTCAAACAGGCTCTTGCCAAACGTATCTATTCCCTTGGTCAGGCGTCCGAACAGGCCGGGGCCTTTCTTCTTCTCCGGTTTCTTCTTGGGAGGTTCGGGAGCTCTCTTGGGTTCTTCCACAACGGGCTCTTCTTCCTTCTTCTCCGGTATCGGTTCAACTTTGGGAGGAATATAAAGGGCACAGTTTTCTGTTCCCCTTGCCAACAGGCCGACAGCGACAGCATATTCAGGATTGTTGGCGATCATCTCGCCACTTTCCACGATGCCTTTGCGTACGGCAGAATAGCGTACATCCATTTTCAAGCGTTCACGAATCACTTCAGGCAGGTTCTTCAGGGCGGCACCGCCACCGGTAATAATGATACCTGCACCCAGCGAATTCATCAGGCCGGTCGCTTCAAGACGGGCATATACATTTTCGAGTATCTCTTTCATACGGGCTTCGATCACATTATTGAGATCAGCCAGTTTAACCTCACGCAGTCCCATACCATCGGCGGAACTCACCTGAATACTCAGGTCGTTGTCTTTTTCCATCAGGGCACTCCCATAAGTCAACTTCACACGTTCGGCTTCAGCTTCCACCAGATGGAGACTGGTAATATCGCGGGTGATCAGGTTTCCTCCGAAAGGAATGACGGAAAGATTGACCAGCTGGCCGCCTTTATAAACCGTCAGTGTTGTCACTCCGGCACCGAAACCGATCAGGGCACACCCCAGATCTTTCTCGTTGTCGGTCAGCACTACATCGGCCAAAGCCAGCGGAGAGACAACGATATCGGCAATTTCTATTTTAGCACGGTCGGCAATACTGTTGACCACGTAACGCTTCAACGAAGGCCGTCCGACAATCAGCTTATAACGTGCTTCAATCCGGGTACAGGGAATACCTACCGGATTGGGTTCAGGTTTGTCGTCTAAAACATAGGTAGGCGAAACCGCAGCCAGCACATCCAGCATGTCCGGGTGGTAATTACAGCATTCCTCATACAGCCCCTTGATAATTTCCTCCGTCACTACTCCGTCTGTGCCCAGGATACGGGGAACCGTGTGGTCGATCGAACGCAACGATTGACCGCCGATACCGACATAAACCTTACCGACTTTCGCGCCGTTCAGTTTATTCTCGAGCTTCAGGATAAGCCGTTTGATCTTATTCGCCGTTTCTTCCACATTATATACACATCCTCTTCGTATACAGGTAGCGGAGTTCTCAACTTCGTAGGCAATAATCGAGAGAGCGCCCGTCGGGCTCTTCGTTCCTACCATACCGACCATGTGAGAAGAGCCAAGGTCGATGGCTGCTATAAAGTCTGTGTATGCCATATTATCTATCTTTTAGTACAAACAATCTGATCTTTGTATTTTAAATTCAGTATACTGTATTTCTCCCAACCCGTTTTCGGAACGACTTTATCATAGAAGAGCCGCAGGTTATCCAGCTTTTCTTCAAAGTTGTCGAAAGAACCCAGTACAATACGATGGTTGCCCACCCGGGGAATCAGCTCCACTTCGTTATCAGGATGAACATAAATCTGTTCTATCTGATTATTCCAGAACTCATTCTCCTGCAAAAATAATGCAAATTTGTATAAGTCGGTTATCGCCAGCTCTTTTTCGACATATCCGCTTACTAAAGGAACGTCGGCAACATAACGGAAACTGACCGGCATCGTAGTGCCGAGATTATCCACGTAGAAGTTCCCTCTGGAGCTTATCACACGCAAGATAGGAATTTTCTGCTCAACTTCAAGCTTAATGATCCCGGAAGGTGTTTTATATGCTTCGACACGGGCGATCATCTCGTTCTTTTTCAGTTCTGTTTCTATCTTGTCGGTATTGATCGCATCCATAGGCTTTTTGATCGGGTTCAGATCGGCCTTTTTAAGGATCGACACCAGGTCGCTTTCGCTTACGAAATGTTTGTCAAGACTGTCTTTCACCACGACCTGGAGATCCTGGCACACCTTGTCCTGCCTCATATCCCGGAAGAAAAAGGAAACAAACACGATGTAACAAAACAACAGTGTAGCTACTACTATGGAAACTATACGAATCACAATTTCTTATCCAATATTTGTTTTACAGGTTCGATCAACCGGTCGATATCACCGGCGCCGACCATCAATACAACTTCAAACGTATCCGCCTCTTTCGCTACCAGGTCGAGCAGTTCGCTTTTGCGGATCAGCTTCCTGGAAGGAATAGTAACAGCATCGAATATGATTTCCGAAGTGACCCCCGGAATAGGTTCTTCCCGCGCAGGATAAATATCCAGCAGGATCAGTTCGTCCAACAGCGACAGGCTGGCGGCAAAGTCAGGTGCAAAGTCGCGTGTACGAGTGTACAGGTGCGGCTGAAAAATGCCCGTCACTTTGCGTCCGGCATAGAGTTCCTTAACGGATTGGATGCTGGCAGCCAGTTCGGCGGGATGGTGGGCATAATCATCGATCAGGACAATATTATCTTTCTTCAGGTGGAAATCAAAACGGCGTTTCGGACCTCCGAAAGAAGCCATACCTCTTCTTATTTCTTCGGGTGTTACGCCGTTCATCCATGCCAAAGCGATGGCAGCAACACCATTCTCTATGTTTACTTTTACAGGAACACCCAACTGGATATCGGCAATACGGATATCAGGGCCTACGAAATCGAACCAAATCTCACCATTACCGATACGGATGTTTTCGGCATGGAAATCAGCTTTTTCAGTTGACACTTGACACTTGACACTTGACAGATGACCGTTATCTTCTTCAGCTCCAGTGTAGGTGAAGAGCTTAACACCTTCTTTCAAGCGGGGTGTCACATTGATACCTTTCTTCATAACCAGACAGCCGTCAGGACGAATCAGTGAGGTAAAATGCTCAAAGCTTTCACGATAGGCTTCTGCCGTACCATAGATATCCAGGTGATCCGGGTCGGCGGCGGTGATCACTGCCATATAAGGGGTCAGCCAATGGAAAGAACGGTCGAACTCATCGGCTTCGATGACGGTCAGGTCACTTTTATCGGAGAGCATCAGGTTACTGTCATAGTTCTTCAGGATACCGCCCAGGAAAGCATTACAATCTACATGCGATTGTTTCAGCAGGTGGGCAAGCATGGAAGAAGTCGTTGTCTTTCCGTGCGTCCCGGCAATACAAAGACCGCGTGAGCAGTTGGTTATTTCACCTAAGACACGGGCACGCTTCATAACTTCAAAGCCGTTCTGACGGAAATAGCTTAGTTCAGTATGCGATTCGGGAACGGCCGGGGTGTAGACTACCAATGTTCGAGCCGGATCCCTGAAGGTATCCGGTATCAAGGAAACATTATCTTCGTAATGAATAACGGCTCCTTCGCGGTTTAGCTGAGCGGTCAGGTCGGAGGGTGTTTTATCGTATCCGGCTACTTGCTTTCCTTTTGAAAGGAAGTAGCGGATCAAGGCACTCATCCCGATTCCTCCGGCTCCGACAAAATAAACGGCCGTTATCGTATTTATATTCATATCGTTTTCTGTTCTATTATTTTAATAATCTCATCGACAATCTGGTCCGCACTGTGATGATGGGCCAACTTTTCTATATTACGGCTCATCAACGCCAGCCGTTCGTCGTCGTGAACGACTTCGAGCGCTTTCGTGACCAATTCCTGCTCCGCATCTTTATCAGCAACCATGATCGCCGCGTCTTTGTTTACCAAAGCAAGCGCATTTTTTGTCTGATGATCTTCCGCCACGTTGGGAGAAGGAACCAGAATAACCGGTTTCTTCAACAGGCAAAGTTCGGAAATCGAACTTGCACCGGCACGGGATATGATCAGGTCGGCGGCCGAATAGGCATAATCCATACGGGTGATAAAGTCGGAACACCAGACCGGCATACCACGATAGGCTTTCAGATGCTTGGTGGCTTCGTTGTAATAATAACGTCCGGTCTGCCAGATCACCTGTACATCGGAAGCGAACAGTTTGTCGAGGTCGCCCTGGATACTCCGGTTGATCGTCCGTGCCCCCAGGCTGCCTCCTACCACCAGGATCGTTCTCTTCTCTGGCGATAGTCCGAAAAAGGACAAAGCCTCTTCTTTCTTATCGAGTGCTTCCTCCAGATCCTGACGGACAGGATTTCCGGTTACCACAATTTTTTCTGCAGGGAAAAACTTCTCCATCCCATCGTAAGCGACACATATTTTCGATGCTTTCTTTGCAAGCAACTTATTCGTCACCCCTGCATAGGAATTCTGCTCCTGAATCAGCGTCGGAATACCTTGCGAAGCCGCCATCCACAGAGTCGGACCACTGGCATAACCTCCTACGCCTACTGCAATATCGGGATGGAACTCACGGATCGTTTTCTTCGCCATTCCGAGACTTTTACGCAGACGGTTGAGCACCTTTATATTATTGAACAGGTGAGCACGGTCGAAGCCGCTCACCGGTAAACCTACTATCTGATAGCCGGCGGCCGGAACCTTTTCCATTTCCATCCGGTCTTCCGCACCTACAAATAAGATTTCCGCATCAGGAAAACGTTTCCTGATGGTATTGGCGATGGAGATGGCCGGGAAGATATGACCTCCGGTTCCGCCGCCACTTATTATTATACGGTACTGTTTCATTTTCTATTTTGTTTCTGTTACTTCTTCCTCTGTTGCGGGTTGCGTATCAGGCACCCAGTTGGATATTTCTTCTTCCGTGATGGCCGGGGGTGCACCGGCACCTTCGGTTTCCTCTTCCGGAAGCTCATCTTCTTCATTACCCATATTAGCTCCGAAACGGCTTACACTCAGGATGATCCCGAAATAAATACAGGATATCACCGTAGAGGTACCACCACGGCTAACCAACGGCATCGGCTGTCCGGTCACCGGTATCAGGTTGACTGCCACCGCCATATTGGCAAGAGCCTGCACCACGACCAACAAGCCGCACCCCAGCACAAGGTATTTCGGAAAGGCTTTATCGCATTTCCTGGCGATCATCCCGACTCGTACCAGCAGCATGATATATAGCATCAGCACGAATACGCCTCCGACTACTCCCAACTCTTCTATAATAATCGCATAAATAAAGTCGGAATAGGCCTGCGGAAGGAAATCTCTCTGCTGACCGTGACCAGGCAACTGTCCGAACAATCCTCCGTGTGCAATTGCGATCTTTGCATGGGAGACCTGGTAGTTATCATCGGTTATCTTATATACACCATTTTCATCCGTATCCGATTCGTGCCCGTCGAAGAAACGTTCCAGACGCCCCTGCCACGTAGCAAAACGATCGGGCAAATATTGGGTGACTCCTGCCGGCGTAAACCGCAACAACATGATAAACAGGATAAGTGCCAATATCAGGACACCCGCCAATTTACCCAGCTTCAACAGCGGCAATTGTCCGATAAACATCATCAGGAAACACACCCCGAATAACATGAAAGCCGTCGAAAAGTTTTCCGGAAGGATCAGCACGCAAGTCGTTCCCACCCCAATCAGGATATACTTGAATATCTGGTCGTCGGTAAACCTGCTCCGCTTGCTGAGCAGGAAGGCGATGAACACAATAGATGCCAGCTTCGCAAACTCGGAAGGCTGAAACTGTATCCCGAATATCTCCAGCCAACGGTGCGCATCATTGGCATTGATCCCCACAAAAGGCGTGACGATCAACATCAGCACCGATACGGGAAGCAACAAAATAAACGCCGGAAAGAACCGGCACGGGACATTGTGCAGCAACAAGACAAGCACAAATCCCCCCAACAGGAAAGTGGCATGCCGGACGATCGGCGCCCAATGATTCGCGTTCTTGTAGGCGATCGTACTCGTGGCACTGAACACCTCAATCACCGAAATCAGGCACAGGAACATAAAGATGATCCATATCACCCGGTCGCCCTTGAATAATTTACTTGCCAGATCCATTTTAATTTATTTTACAAATTACGTACGCAAGCCTTAAACTGATCACCGCGGTCTTCATAACTCTTGAAGAGGTCGAAGCTGGCGCAACAGGGCGATAACAACACGGTGTCTCCCTTTTCTGCCAGTTTATAAGCCTTGTTTACCGCTTCTTCCATCGAGCGAGCATCTTCAATCTGCGCCACCTTTCCGTCGAAGAAAGTATGCAGCTTGTTATTGTCGACACCCAGAAAGATCAAGGCACGTACTTTTTGTTTTACAAGTTCTTCAATCTCGGAGTAGTCGTTACCCTTGTCCGTTCCGCCCAGTATCAGTACCAGTTTGGTCGTCATACTTTGCAAGGCATACCAGCAAGAGTTCACGTTCGTCGCTTTCGAGTCGTTGATATAATCTACTCCGCGTACACGGGCCACTTTCTCCAGGCGGTGTTCCACCCCGGTAAAGTCACTCAGTGAAGCTCGTATATTTTCATCGTGGATATCGACCACTTTGGATGCGATGCCCGATGCCAGCGAATTGTACAGGTTATGTGTACCCGTTAATGCCAATAAGTCCTGATCCATTGTAAATGTTCCGTTTGAGGTTTCAATTACTATTTGCTTATTATCCGTATATCCCTTCACGCCGTCTTCATGCGTTTCGGCGAATGGGTAAAGAGTAGCCGCAGGATGGCGTTTAGCGATCTCGCGGGCTATGATCGGGTCGTCGTTCCAGAAGATGAACGCATCTTCCGACGTTTGGTTCTGGATTATGCGGAACTTGGCGTTCACATAATTCTGCATCTCGTAGTTATAACGGTCCAGATGATCGGGCGTTATATTCAACAAGATAGCTATATCCGCTTTGAAGTCGTACATGTTGTCCAACTGAAAACTGCTCAGTTCGATCACGTAGACCGCGTGCGGGTCTTCGGCAACCTGTAATGCCAGGCTGTTCCCTACGTTTCCGGCCAGGCCGACATCCACTCCGGCTTCTTTCAGGACGTGGTATGTAAGCATGGTAGTCGTTGTCTTACCATTACTTCCGGTGATACAGATCATCTTCGAATCGGTGTATCGCCCGGCAAATTCGATTTCGGAGATGATATGCGTCCCCTGCGCTTTCAGTTTCTGGATCATCGGAGCCTTGTCGGGTATTCCGGGGCTTTTGATGATCTCGTCGGCATTCAGAATGTCGGCTTCGGTATGCTGTCCTTCTTCCCAACGGATCCCGTGGGCGTCGAGCATATCCTTATACTTGGGTTTGATAGACGAAAAGTCGGAAACGAACACGTCAAATCCTTTTGCCTTCGCCAACACGGCTGCACCTGCACCGCTTTCTCCTCCCCCTAATACAACAATCCGCTTCATAAAAAACTTTATTTTTTAGTTGACAGTTGACAAGTGACGGTTGACAGGTATCAGTCGCTAACCTTATCTGTCAACTGTCATCTGTCACTTGTCAACTGAATTTATCTCATCTTCAATGTCACAATCGTAATAACCGCCAGAATAATACCGATCAACCAGAAACGTACCACGATCTTCGATTCGGGCACCACGTTGAACGGTTTTTGCAGCAACGCTTGTATTCCTGCGTTTCCCGCCTTCTGGAAATGATGGTGCAACGGCGTCATCTTAAATATACGACGCCCTTCACCATACTTCTTTTTTGTATATTTGAAGTAGGCAACCTGTACCATAACCGAAATACTTTCAGCGAGAAAAATACCACAAAGAATCGGTATTAGCAACTCTTTACGTATAATTATAGCGAACACAGCAATAATACCTCCCAACGTCAAACTACCCGTATCTCCCATAAACACCTGTGCCGGGTATGAATTATACCAAAGGAAACCGACTGTCGCCCCGATAAAGGCAGCAGCAAAAACCACCAATTCCTCTGCACCGGGGATAAACATGATATTCAGGAAGGAAGCAAATTCGAAGTGGGCAGACATATAGGCCAATATACCCAATGCAACCCCAATGATAGCAGAACTTCCTGCCGCCAGTCCGTCCAGTCCGTCGGTAAGGTTCGCACCGTTAGAAACGGCCGTCACCACGAATATGGTCATCAAAACGAATACCAGCCAGGCTGCTTCTTCTTTATAATCGCCTGCCCAGCTAACCAGTTGGGCATAATCGAAATTATTATTCTTCATAAATGGAATGGTCGTCTTGGTCGATTTTGTTTCCACCGTGTGATAATGAACTTCCTCAATTACGTTATCGTGACGCACTTCCATATTCTCTTTGATCACGACATCAGGACTCATAAACAACACCAGCCCGACAATCAGCCCCAGGCCGACCTGACCTACGATCTTGAATTTACCGTGCATTCCTTCTTTGTTCTTACGGAATACTTTAATGTAATCGTCGGCAAAACCCAGGGCACCCAGCCAAACGGTGGTAACCATCATCAGGATCACATAGATGTTATTCAGTTTCGCACAAAGCAAGGTCGGAATCAGAATCGCAATGATGATAATGATTCCACCCATCGTCGGAGTGCCTTTCTTGCTCATCTGTCCTTCCAATCCGAGATTACGTACCGTCTCGCCGATCTGCAACATCTGCAAGCGGTCGATAATACGGCGGCCGATGGCTGTCGAGATGAACAAAGAGAGAATCAACGCCAATCCGGAACGGAATGATACATATTTAAACATACCCGCTCCAGGTAAGTCGAATTGATCCAGATAATTAAAAAGATAATACAACATAAAAACTTTGTTTTCAGTTGACAAGTGACAAGTGACAGTTGACAGTTATTTGTGATGTACATTTAACTGTCAACCATCATCTGTCAACTGTCAACTATTAAATATATTTCTTATTACTTCCCGGTCGTCAAAATGGTGTTTTACGCCTTTCACGTCCTGATAATCTTCATGTCCTTTACCGGCCACGAGGATCACATCGCCTTTCTTTGCCAGCATAGTCGCTGTCTTGATCGCTTGCATACGATCAGTGATGCAAAGCGTACGTTCCATATCCGCCTTACTCAGTCCGGCCACCATATCCTGAATGATCTCGTCCGGTTCTTCAAAACGAGGATTATCAGAGGTCAGGATCACCTGGTCGCTCAGTTTGGCAGCTTCTTTCGCCATCAGCGGACGTTTGCCTTTGTCACGGTTGCCACCCGCCCCCACCACGGTGATGATGCGGCCTCTGCCGTCGAGCACTTCCTGGATACCATTCAGTACATTTGTCAAGGCATCAGGTGTATGGGCATAATCGACAATCGCCGTATAACCGAACGGAGATTGTATCGTTTCAAAACGACCGGAGACCGAATGCAACGTACTCAGGACGATCAGCGTTTCCTCCGGGTCCTTCCCTAAAGAAACAGCAGCACCGTACACAGCCAACAGGTTGTAAGCATTGAAACGGCCTACGAAATGCACGATCACGTCACGTCCGTTGATAACCATTTCGGTTCCTTCAAAATGAGATTCGAGAATCTTTCCTTTGAAGTCTGCCAAGGTACGGAGCGAATAGGTCAGTTTCCTGGCCGCCGTGTTCTGGAGCATGACCAGACCTGATTTATCGTCTGCGTTAGTCAACGCAAAAGCATCGGCAGGCAGGTCGTCGAAGAATTTCTTCTTTGCCTTCAGGTAATTCTCTACCGTTTTATGATAATCCAGATGGTCGCGTGTCAGGTTGGTAAAAATACCGCCGTCGAACGACAGGCCACTGATACGTTTCTGGTCGATCGAATGGGAACTGACTTCCATAAAGGCATATTCGCATCCGGCTTCTACCATGCGTGCCATCAGGCCGTGGAGGGTGATCGGGTCGGGCGTCGTATGATCGGTCGGGATCGCTTCGCCGTCGATATAATTGCATACGGTTGAAAGCAGTCCTACCTTATGCCCCATCTTACGGAACATTTCATACAATAAAGTCGCGATCGTCGTCTTACCGTTCGTTCCGGTAACACCTACCAGCGTCAGTTTGTCCGAAGGATTGTCATACCAGGTCGAGACGACCTTACCTAATGCGTCCGCCGAATCTTTCACCCGGATAAAACAAATGTTTCTCCCGAATGAAACTTCCCTTTCTTCCGAAAGGGATGGAATTTCCTCGCAGATGACCGCTACGGCTCCTTTGGCAATAGCTCCGTCGATATAGGCATGTCCGTCGACTGCCGTGCCTCTGACCGCTACGAATAAAAAGCCGTTTTCCACCTTACGGGAGTCGGACTGGATACCTGTGATTTTTACATCATCAGCACCCACTGTTTCCAGTACATCCAACGTATGAATCAATTTCTTCAGTTCCATATTCTATCTGTTTGCAGACAGGTCAGAAAACCTGTCCTTCTATTATTTTAATGTTAAGCGGATGGACTGTCCTTTGGCAATCCGCGTTCCCGGTCCCATCGACTGGGAGGAAACTCGTCCCATTCCATCCAATACCACTCGTAAACCTGCACTTTCAAGCAAGTAGACAGCATCTTTCGCTCCCATGCCGATCACATTCGGAACCAGTCCTTCACGGATCGTCAGATCACGCAGATGAAGCTCTTCATCTCCTTCTTCCCGCTTAGAGGTCACCCATTTTGTTTCCAGGCTATCCGTGTTTGCACTGACATCGAGCTTACCCAATACATTTTCCAACGCATCCAGATTACCGTTCTTTGCCGCCGGCAGCATAACTGCCAACGAATCGCGTTCCATATCGCGCACGTCGAACGACATATGGCTGGCATAGACTTTCTCGGCAATGGCCTTCACTACGCCTCCGGACATCGTACCCCCTGAAGGATAACCGATACGCGGACGGCGGATCACAACGATACAGGAATACTTCGGTTCATCGGCCGGGAAATATCCGCAGAAAGCGACCTGGTGACCGCTCGTACGATAAACACCGCCGGATGCGATCTGTGCCGTACCTGTCTTTCCCGCGATACGGATAATATCCGAATGCACGGCTTTACCTGTTCCCTGCTCAACCACACCCAACAACATATCCTTGATAATAGCCAGTGTATTGTCGGAACAGATCGACGATTTCAGGACTTCCGTCGAGAAACTCTGCACCGTCTTGCCGTTGTGCATGATCTCTTTGGTAAACATCGGGCGCACCATCTTACCGCCGTTCGCTATGGCATTGAAGAATGTCAGCGTATAGATCGGAGGTATCTGCGTTTCGTATCCGAACGACATCCAGGGCAACGTAGTCTTCGACCAATATAAAGTGGTATCATTCGGCATACGTATCTTGGCACGTCCGGCTCCCGGTATTTCCAGGTTCAGCGGGATGGTCAGGCCTAGTTTATACAGGCCTTCCACATATTTGGTCGGGTTCTTTTCGTATCCTTTCAGAATGATCTTGGCAACACCGATATTCGATGAATACCAGATCGCCTGTTCTGCCGAAATACGACCGTAACCGCCTTTGTTCATATTATGGTCGGTCATGCGGGCTCCTTTATACATATAAACACCCTTACCGACATCCACCGTATCGCTCGGCTGGCAGACGCCATCTTCCAACGCCACCATCATAGAAGCGACCTTGAAAGTAGAGCCCGGCTCTATCTCATCAGCCACAGCATGGTTTTTCGTTTCGGCATAAGCACCTTCACGGATACGCCCCATATTGGTTATTGCCTTTATCTCGCCTGTGGAAACTTCCATCACTACAGCTGTTCCCGATTCGGCATCGATCTTCTTCAACATATCGACCAATGACTTCTCGGTTATATCCTGGATATTGATATCTATCGTCGTACGGATATCCATACCGTCCACCGGCTCCACCTCAACGACATTCGTCCAACCGCCACCTACACGACGTACCGAACTCAAACCAGCTTCGCCCCGGAGCAACGAATCGTATTGCAACTCCAGACCATTCTTTCCCTTGGTCATACCTCCAGCTTCAATTTCACCATAGATATCTCCGATCGTACGGGAAGCCAGTGTTCCGAACGGCTTCTGACGCTGCACCATTTCCTTTGTATAGAATCCGCTCTTGTACCGGCTTAAACGGAGAAACGGATATTTCTTCATCTCTTTCAGGTCGGTATAAGAAGCACGGCCTTCATAGACGGGATACTGGCGGCTTTTACTTTTCAGTCCGCGAAGCAGATGGGCCTTATATCCGGCCGGTGTCCGGTTTTTGAATTTCCGGGATAAATAGACCGACAAAGAATCGACTCCGTTCACCTTCGAACTCAGGAACGTATCGACAGAAAATCCATCGGCCCGGAAGTCTATATAGGTATAGTAACGAGGCACACTGGTAGCCATCAGCTTTCCATCGGAAGAATAGATGTTTCCGCGTCCGGGCAATATCAGACGGTTTGGGCGTTTCTGGCTTTCTGCCACTTTTTCCCATTTCTCCTTTTCCACGAAAGCTGTATCAAACGTGCGTAGCAATATTCCAACCGCTATAAGCCCCAACAGCAGCACGACAATAAAGTAACAGAATAATATACGGTTACTCTTCGGGGCAGTTTCTATTGGTTCGATCTCTTCAGCCATATTTATTTGTATAATTCATACGGCGGAGTTTTGGCTCCTTCCAGTTCAATACCTTGTTCTTCAATCAATAATTCAACTTGCGACTGGCGGCTGTTACCCGTCAGTTCCGATGAGATGGACAATGCCTCAAAACGAATGTCGCGCAGACGTTGTTGCAGGCGGTCGATCTCACGTAGTTTTTGCATGCAGGTGTAGCGGTTTCCGATAAAGAAGAATATCATTATCACAACAAGCACGATCATCCGTGTGTGTTTAACGATAAAATCCTCATTCAGGATACCACCGCCCAGCACATACAAAAGAGAAAGACGTTTCTCTTTTTTCTTCGACTTTTTACGTTGTTGTTTTTCCTCCATAACCCCTATATTAGTTGACAGTCGACCAGCAACTGCACCTGTCTACTTTTTCTCTGCAATTCTCAATTTGGCACTTCTCGAACGAGGGTTTCTTTCAATCTCCTCGTCGGAAGGCACAATCACTTTATTGTTTACCATACGAAATGGCGTTTGTACATTTCCGAAAAAGTCTTGCTCGCTTTTTCCTTCAAAGTTTCCTGTTTTCAGGAAATTCTTTACCAGCCTGTCTTCCAGTGAATGGTAAGTGATTACAACCAAACGTCCGCCGGGCTTTAATACCTGCAGGGTTTGTTGCAGCATTTCTTTCAAGGCACGCATTTCGTCGTTCACTTCGATGCGAAGTGCTTGGAATGCCTGTGCCAAGAACTTTTTCTCTTTGTCTTTTCCGGTGAAGGGCTTAACCAACTCCAGGAAGTCACCGATCGTTTCTATTTTCTTGTTTTCACGCGCTCTGACGATCAACGAAGCCAACCTGCGGGCCACTTTCAGTTCGCCGTACAGGTAAAAAACATCTGCCAACGCTTCTTCCGTATAGGTGTTGACAATATCGGCAGCCGTCTGACCGGCACGGGTGTTCATACGCATATCCAATGCCCCGTCGAAACGAAAAGAGAAGCCGCGGTCTTTATCATCGAAATGATGAGAAGAGACACCCAGGTCGGCTAACAGTCCGTCGACTTCACCATTCACGCCATGATAGCGCATAAAATTATATAAATAACGAAAATTACTGCGGACAAACACAAAACGGGGATCATCAGGAATATTATGTTCGGCGTCGGCATCCTGGTCAAATCCGTAAAGTTCGCTATCGCTATCCATCCGTTTCAGGATTTCACGCGAATGTCCTCCTCCTCCGAAAGTCACATCAACATAGATGCCCCCTTCTTGAATATTCAGACCTTTCACGCTTTCATCGAGCATCACCGGTACATGATAGCTGTTCTCTTTCTCTTCCATTTTATGTCTTACATGTTAAACTTTCCCTTAAACAAAAGCACCGTACTTCGTTGGCAACTGGCACTTTACTCTATTTGTGGGTAAAATTAAACATTTATCAAATTACCTTCCAAGAAATATAAGAGAAAAGTACAAAAAAGTTATCAACAGGTAGGAGATTTTACTTTTCTCTTGATAGAAAAGTAAGCAAAAAGTCAAGGGGGCACCGGCTTCGCTCAAACAACACAGCCTTCGGACACTCCGTCTTTCCCCTTCGCTTCACGCTCTCACCCACTGATGCCATTCATAGAACGCGCTGCGTTCTATGAAGATGGCCGATACCGACAGGGTAGTTATGTAACCGATGTGTAATTCCGTAATGGGTCGAACAGGGAATAAAATACAATTTCCTCCTTAGGAAACCAGAGTTTCCTCGGGAGGAAATTATAGTTCCCCGCGCAGGAAACTCCAGTTTCTTCAGGAGGGAACTCCAGTTTCCTAAGCACAGAACTATGAGGAACTGTAATAAATTAATAATCAGTCCAGTTTCACAGAAATGACTTCTCCTTCTTTTATAGCCTTATGAAGCAGTGTTTTCCCTTCTGATTTGACAGTAACAACCGGCTTTCCATTCTCACGGATCACTTCAATATCGAATGTTGCATTGAATGCTTTTATTTTACGCAAGCTCATCTTATCCCACTCTGCCGGTAAACGCGGAGTAAAGGTGAAAGATTTCAATCCTGTCGGACGAATGCCGAACATTCCTTCCGTAACGATGCGGCAATATAAACCGCTTTCCGCAGAAAGATGGCGTTGGCTTCCTTCCGGCCATGCTTCGATGGCATAAGGGACATGATCTCCCAGCAGGCGACGGTTAGAATAGAACTTTAAGTATTCCGTTGCTTTTTCCGTTGCTCCGCAGGCATATACTCCCCTCAAAGCGTAAAGGGTTGAACGATCCCAGAAAGTCTCGCTTCCCGCCTGTGTCAGCAAGCCGTTTTCAGTCCACAGACGAGGAGAGAAAAGAGCATTAATCGTACCTTCTTTACGATCAAAGATCCCGACAGTCAAAGGAATACAAATCCATGAACGAAGAATATCATTTCCTTCATAATATTGATAAGTATCGAATCCTTCGACTTTAGCACCGAAATAGTCTTCCATATTTTTACGAAGATCTTTTGCCTGCTTTCCGTAATCAGCCAAAACGGAAAATGGCTTTTGCAGGTCTTTTCCCAAATATACGGCAGAACATAAAGCATCATAATACAATGAAGAGGTGCAAAGATTGGCTTTTCCGGCAGGGAAACGCCCTTCCAGTTCATCCGAATCAGAGGCGACCACGCCTTGCTCATTCAGATTTCGACGACAATATTCCAGACACCATTCGATAAGGGGCCACAACTCTTCGGCTTCTGCCTTATCTCCTCTCGCCAAAGCATAACGGGAAGCCCCGTAAGCAACCATCGCAGCATCTCCACGGTCGCCGGCTCCTCCCCAAACGTCTATGCCTTCCGCGATGATCGAACTCGGTATTTTCTTATACTCCGGATTCATGAAACGGGCAAAGTGTTTAAATGAATTAAGGGCAGAACCATTCCCTACTTTATATCCCATATAAGGGAAGAAAGGATTGATATATTCAGCCTGGTCATTCGCCCAGATAGCAGCATAATAGGACTCTCCACCCGGTCCGTGCATGAATCCGCCTTTCGTATCGTAAATACTTTCTGCTCCACGTATCTTAGCGAAAGCAAACATTGTATTGACAACAGGGTCCGGTGTCTCCAGGATCAGGTTATCCCAAAAACCGGCAATAAGATCTTTACGTGCCTGAAGTTCTTTTTCAATATCCGGTTTCAACTCCCTTTCTCCATTTTTATATCCGGTAATAGCGGCATAAAATACCAATTCCTCCTTGGGTTGGAGTTGCCTAGTTGTCCCTCCTATGATTTCCGAAACTAATTTATAGCTTCCGTCTACACCTTTCGCAGCCTCCGTATTCGTTACAGCACGCGATTCGGGGACTTCTACCACGAGAGGAGTTTCTCCCGTATTTCGTAAGATATATTTTTCATATACCGCTGGATTTGTCACGGCCGGAAAGATCACACGCGTCAGCTTTGCCTTTGCATTACGCGACAACTCCACTGTACTTTCAACAGTCATTTTACCATCCAGAGTAATTTTATTTACTTTTTCCCCGGACAGCGATTGCCCGTTTACAGAGACCATATCCGAAGCGTTCCAGGCAAAACGACGCATCAAACTGGCATGCGTATTATTCGGCAAAGTCCGCAGCATCGGCCAGATCAAACTCTTATTCAACTCGAATGAGCCATCTGCATTCACCCCGTAACGAAGTACAGTCGAAACCTTCAAACCACTCATTTCAATATGGTCATAATGAGGAATACGGTCTTTTATTTCCCATGAGATACTGCCGCCGGGGTTGATCGACCAACGGTTTTGAGCAATCACAGTTTCTAAGCTAAAACAGAAAAAGAATAAAAACACAATCAAAGTACGTCTATCCATATCATCATATTATTAAGGTAAACAATAGGTCTATATGAGGAACAAAGATAACATAGTTATACTATGTTACAAGAATAAAAAGAGAAAACGTTCCATAAACCCAATATACCTTAATAATATGACAATCCCTCTTGCACTACCTGTAATAGTTCAAAAAGTTCCTTCAACAGAAACATAAGGCCGTATCAAAACCGGTCCTAACAAGCCAGAAGACAGCAAAGGCGAATCCGCATCCCAATGTTTCCATGTCGCAAATGTAGAATATTGAGTCGGGATCTTACTTCCATTCCGTACCCAATCAGGCCAACTCTTCGGTGGATAATCCCGGTTAGCCTGAGAACGTTCGTCACCAATTAACCGATTAGGCCATAAATTAGTGACCCGGATCTCCAGTTCATTCACTCCTTCTTTTGCCGCCCGACTAATATCTATGCGATATGGTGCCTTCCAAACCACTCCTAAGTTTTCCCCATTTACTATAACTTCAGCCATCACACGTACTGCACCTAAATCCAACTCCAATAAAGAAGCTGTAAGGATAAAATTGTCTGGCAGCGTAAATAGTTTCCGGTAAACAGCCGTCCCTGAAAAGTAACGTATTCTTTCATTTGCTGTATTCGGCCAGGAAATCAATTGATCAAATACAGAATCGAACAATGTTCCCTGTTTTGATATAAAAGTAACATTCCAATTTCCGGTCAGCTTAATCGGTTCCGGAACAGATTTCACCTCTATGTGTTTATTTTTTCCTGTTGAAGTTGTATACTGAAGTTTCCCCCGATAAGGAGTTATCCATACAGGCTTTCTTTCATCCATTATTAATTTCGGCTCAGGTGTATCTTCTATTAATTTCAATTTGCCACCTTCCGGAACAGTCAACCGCAACCTTTCACCCTTACATTCATAAACCAATCTAAGCTCTTTCTTTTGTTCCACAGAAGATGATGCACCTCCAATCAAAGAATCATTAACCGGTATTATATATCGATTGGAAACAAGCAATGAATTCAAACGATCCGTAACATCGAAAACAGGGACAGAAACAGGAATATCATTAAGTCGACGATCAAACTTTCCATACGCTGCCTTTATCACCTTCAGATCTTCTGCCGGTTGAGCTTTTACGACAAAATGTTGGTTTTCTAAAAAACTAGCCTGTTTATATTGATTTCCTATTTTATATTCTACACGCAATTCTTTGATAGAACCAGGAGCTGGATCTCCTGAGGCCAGATGATTACCAACAGAAATATCTATTCCTCCTTGTTTAATAGATTCATTCAATGCAGAAGTAACGTCAGCCAGTCCATTCGGAAAGAATGTACCATATTCTGCACTGATAATTTTCAGGTCCGGTAATGGAGTTCCGTCCTGTGGAAACAACTCTGTTTTCATTTGAACAATATGTTCTGCGACCGGTTGCCGGAAAATAACAAAAAGTGAACCTTCCGGCTCAAAAGAAATAGGGATACTAGTCGTTCCATCTGCATTACTTTGCCAAACAGGAACATCTCGGATCTCTCCGGTTTCCGGATTCCAAAATTCCGGTTTCTTTCCGGAAATACGAAAACGACAAGTGTCTAAATATCCGACTTTTTGCGAATTGATTACAAAATAAATATCTGTGTCACCAGTAATACGATGAACGAAACCAAAATTCTCATCACCCACTTCAGTCGCACAGTCAGGCAACACCCCTTTCTCATCCAGAATCTCCTCCATAGAACAATCCTTAACCCAATGGTTTCCCCATAGTTCTTCACTTAGACGGACTACTTGATCATCGCATTTCGGATATCCGGACAAACTCGGTGATCGTTGAGGTTGAGGACCAATAATTACAGCACCAGCTTTAGCCAATTCTTCTATTTTCCCTAACAAGTCCGGAGTCATCCACCTGCTATCCGGCAATATTAGAATTCTATATTTTCCACCTGCGGGCGTATAAATCCAACCATCCTTTACAGTCAAAGATGCCATGTTTGAAGTTCCTATCAAATCATAATCATATCCCAAAGCTCTGATATCGGGTTTCAATATCGCATCATTGGGAGACGACTCTCCAGCGAAGACTAAAATATCAGCAACATATCGCCCTTGTTGAAGTAAATACTGAGCACGTGCCAAATATTTCAAATAATCCGTACTTTGCTCCCACCAAGTATTTAATCGGTTGAAGTCACAGCCATATGTACCCAAAGTCATTCCCGGAGCAACGTTCCAGGGTTGATGTACGTAGGTATGAAATATCAAACGGTTAATACCTTCCACCCAAGCTCTGTCTCCAATAGGTTTTAATGTCGCCGGATGATCCGACCAACCTCCCAGATTAGTAAAAGATTCAGCTCCTACAAATGTTTTTCCATTCACATGTGCAGCCGAAGCAACAAATTTAGGAGAATCAAAAAAGATATTTTCACCAGACCAAAACTCACTCATAACAATATCACCCATCGCACCGACCTGTAAACATTCAAAAGGTCCCCCATAAGGTTCTATAGAAAGTTTTAGCCCTTCCCGATGACAAAGCTCCCTAAAATATCCGTAATAATTCTCGGCCATCAAATCACCGATTGTTCGCCGAAAATCCCACAGAAAACGTTCCGTCACTTCACCACTATCGACATAATATCCAGCTACAGTCAACAGATATGGCAGACAGTCATATCTTCGAAGCCGTTTAAACTCTTCACGAAAACCGATAGTCCAATTATTACATCCTACTTCATAACTATCAATAATACAATTGACAAGAGAAGTTCCCACCAAAGGACCTAGTTTATCTAAAATAGGTTTGATACCTCCTTTCCAGTACATATCAACCGCCGTACGGTTCATTTTATCACATTCCAAACCTCGACCACCAGTAACAGCCGGGCTATTTTCTTTTCCGGTCGGGGTATGCCCCAATCGCAATATAACCCAATCTCCTTCAGGAACATTCCACTCCAATGTGCCGTCAGCAGTCAGTTTAGATGTCAAATTTATTATCTGCTTTTTATCTACTACGGCAGATTCAGAAATTACTTTCATCTCCGGTTCCAAATGATTCCGGAAAGAATGTCCCGAAAGACTCTTCAAAGCAAGATCATCAATTTTTATATCTTGTCGAGGTTTCGGAAATGCCAAGACTGCAATATCCTTATAATAATCTAGCTTCATTGCCGGCTGTGGCAATTTCTCCTTTAATAATTTTCCCCCTTTATACTGAACCTCGCTATAAACAATAGTTTGCATTGCATATTCCGGAGTTATCCAAGGTCCCCCACTAGAGGACCAACCAGCTCCATTATTAAAGCCTATCTCCATACCCAAGCGCTTTACTTCCGAGACAGCAAACTCAAAAAGCTCCAGCCATTTATCACCTAAATAGATGGCGTCACCCTCAGGATAGCCCATTCCTGCATTGAATAATTGAACTTCCTGAATTCCTACCCGCTTCATCGCCTCCAAATCTGCAGTTATCCCCTCCTTTGTCACATTTCCATCAATCCAATGCCACCAAGTTCGTGCCTTGGCCGATTCCGGAGGATTCATAAAGCCTGATTGTAAAGAGTCACCTGCCAATACAGTCGAAGTACTGGCCAACCAACTCAAACAGAATAACAAGATTAAATTAATTCGATTCATTCTCATAAATTACACATAATCCGATAATTTCCTGATCGTATTTTAAAATCATTCAATTTGTCTGATTTCAAATCATTAATAAATACAGATTTCGCATCAACAGGTATAGTCAACGTCGCTTCACAACCTATAGGGACATGAATAGTCATAGCAAAAGTTGTATTTGTCTTTTCCCATTTCACGTTTAAAAGTCCATAAGGCGTATCTTTAGAAACCTCTACCCAGGTAAGACTTTCCACTAATTGAGGTTGAATGAATACATGTTTGTATCCCGGTTCATTTTCATCGGGTAAAATCCCCCCTAAGGCTTGATAAAACCATGAACCGATACCGTTATAGCAGTTATGAATATGGCTACGTTCACCATTCCAATGTTCCCACGTAGTTGTCGCCCCATTGTCCAACATATATAAATAACCTGGGTACTCTCTTTTTTTCAACATAGAATACATGAAATCTGCCTGCCGATTTTTCACAGCCCACTCAGTAATCACAGGAACCCCGACTAAACCCGCAGATAGATGCCCTTTAAAGCGATCGGCAGTCACTGCAAACAACGTATTCTGTACATCCGGTAATTCTTCTTTAGGTGTAGCGCCAACTAACATCGGATAAATTAAATCAATCTGTGTTCCCGTCGAATAACTTTTCTGCTTCGGATCATAGAATGTTTTATGGATTAATTGCTCCAGTTCTTCCGCTTTTTCAACAAAGGGTTGTATATCCTGATCTTTTCCCAACACTTTAGCAATTTTAGCCATCGTCTGATAACAAGTAACCATAAAACTATTATTCACTACATCAATCGAAGCCGGATTCGTCTGATCTATCCCGACCGGTGTTGCCCAGTCTCCCAAGTACCAATTACGATATTCCGTACTGGGCCATTGTCTTAGTAATCCATCTTTCGAATACTTTTGGGCATATCCTAACCATTGTTGCATATATGGATAATAACGTTCCAACAAACGACGATCTCCATAATTCACATAAGTTTGCCATGATGCTGTAATTATAAATCCGCACCAATAAGGACCACCTCCTGCAGAAAAAGGATTAGGTGCTGTATGAGGCATACTTCCGTCTTCCCGGATACAATCGCGCCAGGCCTGCATCCAATTCATATAAAGCGGAGCCATATTATACATAGTTTGCATCGTCAGAGTTGAAGCGTTTCCGTCTCCTCCATAGCCCAATCTTTCAACATGCGGACAATCAACCAGATCACCACCTAAAGTCAAACAGTTTAATGTATATTGTATCATTTGGTGAATTGCGTTCAAATCACCATCCGAACAGGAAAAAGAAGAAGTTCCTCCATAATCCGTATGAATGAGACATGCGGTTATATCAGATAAAGCCGGGGCCTTTTTCAAATTGGATAATTTCAAATACCGATAAGCATGATAATTAAACTTGTTTACAAAAGATTCGTTTCCTTGTCCGGAGGCAATGTAAACATCATAATTTGAATTATTTATAAACTCTCCTTTTTCATCCAGGAAATCACAATAGTTTATTTGTATCCTTTGCTGTTTTTCTAATTTTGGGAATTTAATCTTTGTCCAACCAGTGAAATTAGTTCCCAAATCAAATATCCAGGCCGTGTCTCCTACCGACTGGAAGGATTTTGGATGAAATTCTTTTTGTATCCGGTTTGCCTCAACCATCTGAGGGGTTGTTTGATGAGACGGAATTATTACTTCTTTCACTGTATCCCACTCTACTTTACTCAAAGATGCAGTAGTCAGATCCGGTAAAAGCCTAGATGCATCAACTATTTCTCCGCCCAATCTATATTTCCTCCAGGTTGACTCATAACCACTTTCCCGAGCTTCCCAGGAAGCATTCGTTATCAAAAAAGTATCCCATAAACCATCTTTCAGCTCTTCTAACTGAGCACGAACAAATGGTCCTCCCTCTATTACGCCCGGCAGTCCGTTATGATACCAACCTTGCCCTAACCAAATCACCAAATCATTCTCTCCTTTTTGTAAAAATTCAGTCACATCATAAGTGACCACTAATGAGCGTTTATCAAATTGAGATACAGCAGGTGTCAACACCACATCAGAAACAGGCTGGCCATTTATATAAACTTCATGATAACCCAAAGAATTTACATGCAAGAAAGCTTTCTGCCCTTTATTATCCCATAGGAAGGTTTTATGAAACTGAGGAGAATGAGGAGGTTCTTGTCCATAATTTATTCCTATATATTTGGCTTTCCAATCATCCGTATGAAGTAATCCAACCGCAAAAAATGCCGGTTCACTCCATTGGCTTACATTTCCCTTTTCATCCCAAACACGAACCTTCCAATAAGCCAAACTTTTAGATACTAAAGGTGTTCCCTGATATAACACCCAAACAGATTCATCGGACTCTGTTTTTCCGGAATTCCACAAATCCGCCTTTCCTTCAGACAAAAGCTTCTCTGAAGAAGCTACGAGTATCTGATAAGCAGTTTGCTTACATTCCTGTTCTTCGGATTGAAGTAACCAACTAAAATGAGGAGACGTATTATCAATCCCCAACGGATTATCCAACTCTTCGCATTGTAACATATTTATTTTCAAAGAAGAATAAGAGTTACAAGACATTAGCAAAAAAGAGAGAATCCCTAAACACAAATTTCTGATCAAAATATTTTTCATATCCATAATCTATAATCTCAAAGATAAAACATTTTTTAAAGATAAAGGCTGTACTTCTACTTTAGTTGAAAAAGTTTCAGTACAGCCTAAGATTCTTACCAACCCGGATTCTGTTCCAGTTTCACGTCTTTATTGGTATCAATGACAGTTTGAGGGATAGGCCATAGATTGAAGGTCTTATTTAAGGTAGTACGAGGATAGTCCCAATAAGAATACTTCTTTATACGATCGATAGCAACAGTACCTCCCATTCGCAACAAAGTATTCCAACGAGATTCTTCGTAGACTAACTCCCTGGCCCGTTCATCCAGGATCAAATCCAAATCTATATCCGCAGCCGTCACTCTATATTCGCATTTAGCACGATCTCGTAACAGATTTATATCGTCTGCAGCAGATTGTTTGTTCCCCAATCTAAACTTTGCTTCTGCTCTCAATAAAATCGTTTCCGGCAGACGGATCAGATAATCATCTCTAAAAAGATGAGACCTGTTTTCGCCATCCTCAATTCCTACATATTTATCCGGTCCAACCTTACAAGAAACAGGATATAACTGGGTAGTTGCCACATCATTCTTTTTCCCGGAGGCATCTTCACGATAAAGTAACGACCAAGGTAAACGCTTTCCATAATAGTCCGTACCGGGAACATTTCCTAATATCGTACGACGAAAAACAGCATCTGAATTCCTTAAATCCGTATTCCATTTATCTTCATAAATTAAATCACGGGTATAGAATGTCGGTTGAACAGCACAAGTACCCAATCCACCGACATCTTCCATTGAGCCGGTTGCATACTCACCTCCCTGATCTCTAAATACAGGACAATAATATCCAGAATATATCGTACCCTGTGCACCTTCTTTTTTATACACTTCATAATCAATTTGAGCAACCCAGATAGCCTCTTTATTCCCTAACTGATAATCTTGGTTCCCAACCTGAAACAAATCCCAAAATACATTTCCTTCAATTTTATATCCTGCTCTCTCATAAAGATGTGCCTCTGTCTGTTCGGCATCCGAACTGGCATAATAGAACTGAGGATCTTCTGTTGAACGTGTTCCAAAACGTTCCGTCATTAAACTATATAATCCGCTATTAATAACAGCATCAGCATATTCCACGGCTTTATTATAAGCAGATGTTACATCACCTCCGTCTTCCGATAGAACAACACCTTTGTCGATATATAATTGACACAAATTATGCAGGGCTGCAGCACGTACTAATTTCCCTGCTTCAGCTGTCGTTTCAGGTAAATCATTCAAACACGCTTCCAATTCATCGATTGCAAACTGATATGTCTCCAAACGCGTAGAACGGGTATAATCATAACGAGGTTCAGTAGTCAAATCCGTTACGATCGGAACGCCCCCAAATAGCTCACCCAAATTTCGATATGCGAATGCTCTGAAGAAACGTGCCTCTGCCACGATTCTCGCCTTTTCAGATTCCGAAGCCCATACTATATTCTCCAAATCAGCAGCAGCGATTGCTGTATTGGCTATATTTATCAATTGATAAAAAGCCGAATACGTACAAAAGAAACCCTTTGTTTGCGAATTTAAAATACTATAATCATTAAAACGATTTCCCAACCGGATTGTAGCTACATCATACATATCAGTGCCATTTCCCAACCGGTAAGCATACCAATCCAAATCCCAGTTTTCATGAGGGCAATATATCAAACGAACATGAGCATAGCAACTCGTTACAACCTGTTCTACCTGACTTGATGTTGTAAATATATTTTCTATCGTATAAAATGTTTCCGGATTTTCTCCTAAAAAAGCATTATCATTACAGCTGAACAACATAGAAGACAACGCCAACACTCCTACTCTGATACTTATTTTCATAATTATATCGTATTAAGATTAAAAACTAATATTTGCACCTAGTGACAAAGTTGTTGCTACAGGATAAGTTCCCGAAGTCAGAATATTCCCTAATTCCGGATCTCCTCCTTTCCAACCTGTGATCGTCGCCAGATTCCGACCAGTGAAAAAGACCTTCAGGTTATTGATACCTATATTTTTTATACAAGGTTGATTAAAAGTATAAGATATCGTCAAATCCTGTAATCTGACATAAGAGCGACTCTGCAATCCGATAAATTTACTATCTCCCGTAAACCATGCAGCCGGATACTTATCACTCGGGTTTTCTTCTGTCCAGTAAGGCACGTAAATATTATTTGCACTGAAGAAGTCTGCTCTACCAGCCATATAAGCAGGCGTATTGCTTTCCTGAAAATAACCATTACCACCAAAAGTTCCGGTAAATAAGAAATACAATTCCAGATTTTTCCAGGAGATCGTATTGCCCAGGCTCAACTTAAAGCGTGGATCCTTATTTCCTACAATAATACGATCATCGACAGTTATTACTCCATCACCATCCATATCGACATATTTAGGAGTTCCAGCTTCTACACCATTGGCTTTTATGTAATCGACATCATTTTGCTGTACAATGCCATCTTGTTTATATCCATAAATGGAATGAATAGACTGTCCTATAAACAAGTTATTACCAATGTCGTCATCTTCTTTTCCATCTCCATCCAAATCTTCTCCATACAGACGACTCAAATGATTACGATTCAGCCAGAAGGTCAAACTTGTACTCCAATTCCAATCCGGAGTTTGAATATTAACAGAACGAAGTGTCATTTCTACGCCCCGGTTCTTCACTTCCCCCATCGATGATTTCATTTCATTAAAGCCTGTCATAGAAGGAATGGCCCGATTAAATATCTGATCATAAGTTTTAGAGAAATACACATCCAAATCGGCAAACAGCCTATTATTTAACCATGAAGATTCAAAACCTACATTCCATGCTTCAGTTGTTTCCCAACCCAACAACGCATTTCCGATCATCTGTTGTTTAATTCCATAAGATGGTGATCCCATATTCCCGAAAGGATAAAAAACACCACCGGAAGATCCTGCGCTTACAGTCGATAACGTTCCATACGGATCTATTCCCTGATTACCATTCTTACCCCAGGATAATTTAAGTTTCAAATCATCAAGAAAATCTGCACTATCCATAAATGATTCATTTGAAATACGCCAGGCTGCACCTACTGCACCAAAATTACCCCATTTATTCTGTGCTCCAAATACAGAAGCCCCATCCCTTCTATAAGAAGCTGTTAAATAATAAATATCATTAAACGAATAAGAGGCTCGGGCAAAATAACCTACATTTCTTTTTTTCACATTATTATTATATAACTTCTGTATAGTAGCATAATGCAATCCATTCACACCTAAAATAGTATTCCCGTTTGCCGCAAAATCAGAACCGGTCATTTTTTCATCCTTACTCAAACGGCTATCCCGGGTAGCCACCGCTGTCAAATCGATCGTATGTTTACCAAATGTATTTTTATAATTCAAAATATTATCCAAAACCCAGCTTGTTGTTTTTATATTTTGAGAAAAACCATTTGCACTAGCCAAATAATTTTGTTGAGTGGTAATAGAATAGCGAGACTCATCATCATAAGGCCCGATAGGGGCATAATTGGATTCATGATAAAATTGTCCTACCCTTCTGTAGTCTAAATTTCCTGCATAATTCAAACGGTAGCTTAATCCCTTAACCCAAGGTAACTTCACTACCATAAAAGCATTCATTCGGAAATTGTTTCGTAAATCTATGTCATCCAAACTTCCTGAGTCTACATTCCATAATGGATTCATCGCTTCGCTCTGTCCATTCGGATATTTTTCCAATAGAGATGTAGAGCCTCCACGATACATCATATCATAAGGGGTAAGAATTTGTGCATTCGTTAAATTGGCTCCAACTCCGGAATAATCAGAATGTGTATATGCAGCATCCACTCCTATCTGTAACCAACTCGTTATATCTGTATTCATCTTACCTAAAACTGTCATTCGGGAGAAATCATCTCCTTTTACAATTCCCTGATTATCTGTATAAGAAGTCGATAAGTAATAATTCATTTTTTCTCCTGCACCAGACACCGATACCTGATAATCCTGCATCCAACCTGTCCGAGTAGACTCGTCCAGCCAATCTATTTCACGACCTGCTTCATAATTTATTTTCTGTTGGGCAAATAAAAAGCTATAATCATCGTATCTGTTCTTATCACGAACCATGTTCAGCCACTGTTCACCATGCAGCAATTCCGGACGAAGATGCCAGTTTTGCATACTTCCTGTCACGTTCATATTTATGATAGGTTTACCTGTTTTTCCCTTTTTAGTAGAAATAATGATAACGCCATTCGCAGAACGTGAACCATAAGCAGCAGCAGATGTAGCATCTTTCAATATATCAAAAGATGCAATATCATTAGGATTAATATCATTGATACTTCCCATAAAAATCACACCGTCAACAACGATCAAAGGATCATTTGAACCTGAAATAGAGTTCTGGCCACGAACTTGCATAGAAGGTTGTCCTCCCGCCGAATTTGTCGCACCAATATCCAAACCGGATACACTACCTTTCAAAGACTCCAAAGCATTCATATTAGGAGAGAGAGCTATAGGAGAATTTTCCAGCTTTAAGGAACTTACAGAACCTGTAAAATCTTTTTTAGTTGTTGTACCATAACCGATTACTACAACTTCATCGATCAGTTCTATATTTTCAGCTAATCGGATTTCCAGATTCGTTTTATTACCAACTGCCACTTCCTGATCTTCATAGCCAATATAAGAAATTTTTAAAATAGCATTTGTCGATACATATAATATGAATGTTCCGTTAACATCAGTAATCGTACCGTTCGTTGTCCCCTTTTCCACAATATTGGCCCCAATAACCGGTTCTCCTTGTGAATCTAAGACAATCCCAGTCACCTTGTTCGTTTGTTGTGCAAACGAATCCGTATCTCTTTTATTTAAAACTATTTGCCGGCCATTTATCGAATAAGAAATACCAGCATTTTTAAATAAATTATTCAATACCTCTACAATATTCTTGTTATAAACCGAGACATTGACTTCGCGCTCCACATCAACCATTTTCTTGTTATAAAGAAAACGGAATTCAGTTTCTTCTTCTATCCGATTCAGTACATCTTCTATTGAAACATTACTCATTTGAAGACTCACAGAGATTGACTGTGAATAAGATACTGAGGCAAGAATTTGTGATAGACTTAAAGCTACAAATAACAAGCATAATCTCATAACTCGAAAAATTTTAATGGCAAAATTTAGCCCTTCGATTTTATTATTCGAAATGGAATTCATACATTTGTTTGTTTAGTTAGAAAAATAAGGTTGACTAAAAACTTTTTTAATGACTGAACTTTTAAAAGGGAAGGTGTGCTAGACCTTTCCTTTTTTGTTCAATACATTTATTTAATACAATAACACAACTTTACATCATAGGCATCAGATTTTAATGGTGAACACAAACGACTTTTATCTCTTTATACATTATTAAGACGTTTCTCCTCATTTTTTCCACATATCAAAAAATACTTTTTTTGATATTTTTATCTAGAGTATATTAAAAACAAGAACGCAAATCATCAATTTCAGACTTAGAGTATACTGTAACATGTGAATTGTTTTGTAGCAATAGAATTGAGCTTTTGAAATATTATCCGGTAGTAACTAACAAAATACCCCCGGGAGGCTATCACTTCCCGGGGGCTTTTTATCAAGTAAAGTATTACAATCTAAAATGAATTATTTTGCTTTATAAACCTCTATAGTTTGCTTCTCATAAATATTATCTTTATCCTTTACCCTTTTATTTTGTTTGAAAGACAAAGGAGCACTCATCTTCAGTAACCGCAATATTTCATCCAATGATTCATACTCAAAAGTAGCACGATAAGGGGAATTGGCTAATGCGGAGTCTTTTAGTTCTATATTAACATTGAAAGTCAAGCCCAAACGTTTGAACACATAAGATAATGGATCATCCCGGAATATCATTAAACCATCTTTCCAGGCATACCACTTATAAGGGTCTGTCTTTGCAATAAGGCACTCTCTTGACTGGTTATTAAAGGAGACACGTTCCCCCGGAACCATAGTAACAGGCGAAGAATTTCCAAAAGCAACATCTATCTTGCCACTTACCATTGTAACGGCCGTGATCGAATCAATGTTATATGCCTCTATATTAAAAGCCGTACCAGTAGCTCGCAAAGTCATTTGGTCTGTTTTTACAATAAAAGGATTTTCTTTATCGGAATGTACTTCAAAATAACCTTCGCCATTTAAGAAAACATTCCGTTCCCCTTTACGAAAAGCCAGAGGGTATCTAAGAGAACTTCCGCCATTCAACCAGACATTTGTTCCATCAGGCAGACGGACTTCGGAAAACGTTCCGTGAGGAGATTTTACCTCCTGATACTCTATTGTATCACGACTACTGTCTTTATCTAGATATAGAAAAGCACAAAGTATCAATAGAGGAATAACGAGAATAGCAGCCGCACGTTGCCAATAAAGTAGTATAGTACGGGTTATATTCCTTTTCGTGGCTGCAATATTTACAAAAATATTTTTTTCGGCAGCAAATACGTCAATCTCAGAAGGATTAAAGGCGGGATTCATTACCTGCCACACATTACGCATTTCCTGGAAATAGTGGTTATTATCAGGCGATTGCTTCACCCATTCTTCCAGTTCACAACGTTCTTTATCCGTCGCTTTTCCTGAGAGATAAGCTGCTATAATAGGTTGTATGTGATCTTTTTCTATCATTTTTTCTATTTTATAGTACTAAGACGCCTTAATATCTCTTTACCACATCGCTTATAACTTTTTTTAGGGAATACCAATTGAAATTAAAAATACAAAGAAATCTTTCAACTGTTTTCTCAATAAATCGAGAGTTTTGCTTACACGTACCTCGACTGTTCGTTCCGACACATTTAACTTCTCCGCTATTTCCCTATACTTCAAGCCTTCAAAGCGATTCAATACGAAAGCTTCCTTGTATAAATCCGGAATTTTTTCTAATGCACGAGATAAATGGGCATACAAATCCGAATACAATATATAATTTTCCGTATCATAGTTATCCAAGACAGAACTCCCATACTCTGTTTCATATTGACGAACAATCTCTATATGGCGAAATTCATCCAGGCAACTGTTACGAACAGCCTTCAGCAAATAAGATTTTAGTGATATTTCTATCTGTATATTCTTCCTGTCATTCCAAAGTTTCAGGAAAATAGACTGAACAATATCTTCACAAGAGTCCTTGTCTTTCACAAAGTTTCCACAAAACAATACAAGGTCTGTATAATACGTCTGAAATAGTAATGAGAAAGCTTCTTTACTGTCTTGCCTCAAGGCAGACATAACAAAGTATTCTTGTTGTTTATCCAGTTTTCCCATATCGATTTTAAGAATTAACACCTTCTCTAGGGCAGCTAAATTAATTACATTTTTTTATTTTCAACCTATTTCGTCATGTAAAATAACGACAAACAACAAAGCCTCCACGATACATGATCGCAGAGGCTGTTTTTTTCTGTATTCCTTCCTCACGGGAGAAATTACAGTAAGAACTTTATTTTATTACTTAATATTAATAACCACTTGTTCGCCTGTCACAGGGTAATTGATGGGATAGTCGAGACGTTACATTTAACGTCTCGACTCCAACTCGTGGAAATTTTAGAATTTATTTTTGATTATAAATTATCTTATTTTACGATTGCCTTAACAGCAGCTTCGCCTTCAACAGCTACTACAACTACACCTGCAGGAACAGAGATTGTAGCTTCGCTAGAAGAGATTACAGTATTAGCAATTGTCTGACCAAGAACGTTGCTGATAGCAACAGTCTTACCTTCAGCACCCTTAATGATAACGGCACCGTTAGTTGCAACTACTGATACTTCAGAAGCGCTGATGTTTTCATTATCTGTTGCCATATCGTCAGCAGCACCCTTTTCGATGTTGAAGATCAAAGCAGCATCACCACCAGTCTTAGCATCATCGAAAGAAGCATCCATAGCAGACAATACCAAGCAGTTATTCTGGTTCTTGATCCATGCTGCATTCTTTGGAGCTATAGGAGCTTCAGCATTTGATTCGATCAAGAATGCGCGATCTTCTTCTACTTCGTTAGCAGCCTTAGTCGGGTCGATATAACGGAATGACCAAGTGTAGTTGTGATGTTTGTCTTCCTTAACAGTTGTTTTCATGTTTATAGAAGAGATTTGTTCAGCTTTCAAAGCAGCCTTAACATCATCCATCTTCAAGTCTTTAGTTGCAACATCTGCAAATTCGTTACCCAAAACATAGATTACACTATCCTGTTCTACTGCATCTACGAAGCCTACGCGAACATATTTACCGAATTTGTAAAGTTGTTTTTCTGTAACAACTTCTGCATCTGTAGAGTCAGCGAAGCTAACCAACAGTTTGTAACGGTTGAATCCTTCTACAGCCGGAGTTGCGTGGATACAATCTTCCGGTCCGCATTCTTCACCAGCAGCATTCATGTGCTTGTGATTAGTTGCATCACAAGGAATATTTTCAGAACCTTCATTTACAGTTTCGCCTACATAGATCAGGTATTGCGGTTTGATCTGATACTGTGCAGATTTACCAATGTTGAACGGACGTACATTGAATGACAGACCAGCTGCAGCAATATTAGCAGCGCCGATACCTAAGTAGTTCATACCTTCACGCTTGAAGTATATGTTAGTTTCGTCCATTAAGTAGTCGCTTACGTATGCTTCTTTGAACTTCAAGAGCTTAGTTGCATCTTCATTACCTGTTACGGCACCATCCAATTCTACATGGTTGAAACGACGATACAGAGGTTGGTCGGTTAAACCGATAGAGAATGCAGATGTTCTTACTTCATTGATAACCTGTTGCTGCAACAATGCAGTCAAGCTCTGGTCAGCAACACCGGCTTTAAACTCGAATGACTTATCAGCATTCACATTTGCAGCATCTACAAATGCATAATAGCAAGTTTCATCCAATTGGTTATTCTCTTTGAAGAAGAATTGACTTGCAGTACCTTTATCTGTGATCACGAAGTTATTTTCATCACCTAATACGATAGATGCATTTTTAGTGTTGATTGTATAAGCTACTCTCTTCAACTGAGCCAATCCTTTGATTCTTTTTTGAACGTCTGCTGTTACTGTATAACCATAATTAGCAGCAACATTATTACCAACCGGCTTGATTTCAAAATAAGTAGGAGTTTCCTGCAATACATTCAATGTGTTGCTACCAGCCACCTGAGCAATGTATTTCTTCATTGTGTAGGGGTTGAAGTAGTTGAATGCATAGTTAGTGATCATCAATTCATCGTCAGTCAGATATTTGTAACCCAGATGTTCATCTCCTAAGATTTTTGTATCTGTAATCTTAGTAATAACCAAAGAGTCAGTAGTAGAGATAGCTTCACAGAAATATTTAGAAGAACCGGCAGCCTGAGTAAACTGATAAGTTCCATTCAAGCTTGCATATTCACGATTTGTAACATCTACCGGAGAAGTAGCAGAGAAGTATTCAGATGTTTTAGTTTTCAGAACAACCCACTGATAAGCAGGCATGTGGTTAACATTCTGTTCGTTAGCGTCAACGCTTACCCATTCTTCTGTTTCACCGTCGATATGTATCGGAGATGCATAATACTTATTGTTTGTAGCACTCTGGATGAAATATACACCATCTTCTAAAGATACTCTGTCTGTATCGCTTTCTTTACAAGAAGTGAAACCTAATACGATATCAGTTTCTTTCTTTTCACCAATTGTTACGACACGAATTTGATCTGCTTTTACCAAATCCTGAACTGTTACATAGTTAAAATCATCATCATTATCAGTGATAGATGTAGCAGCCGTAGCAGCCCAGCTACCAGCAGTCGGTTCTTTAATGATACTCTTTACCTGAATAACCAAAGAGTCATTTGTCGGGAAATAAGTGAACAAGAACTGACCATGTCCTTCCAAATCGCTATCTTTCAACTCATCCAGATCCTCCATATAATTAAATGCAAGGAACATAGAACCTGTTGTGTTGATGAAAGCTGTATCTACGAATAAAGCTTTATCATCAGCTTTTCTTGTAATATAAACAAAACCGTCTTCTGCATCAGCAGCTAAGAAAGATTCCTGGCTAAACGGATTTTTCAAACTTGTTTTGTTTGCATCCGGAGTAAATTTCAGCGTAACGCCAGCATCTGCCTTCTGGATACCCAGCTTAGTATTGATCTGAGTTGCATTCAAAGTTACAGAATCAGCTTCAACCAAAGAGAAAGAAGCGAAAGTTCCATCAACGACTTTACTTGCTAACTCTTTCTTTAAAGTTACTGTATTATCAGCACCAACAACAAAACCAACAACAGAGTCTGTTGTAAAATAAGAATACAAAGACTTGTTAGATTGCAATGTTTCATAAGTAGAAGAAAATGCCCAACCACTGATTTCACCACCAACTTCAGGAGCAGCAGTTGTTACTGTGGCACCAGCTGCAAATTCTTCCATTGTAATGGCCAGCAACGCTTCAGCACCTTTGTTTACAAAGTCAAAATAAGGTGCTTTTCCCTTATTTTCTTCTGTAACAGTAACACACCACAAAGTACTCGCTACATTGTCTGCTTCAATAGAAGGAACAGCGACCAACTTTCCGTCAGCATTAACCGACAAAAACTGATCACGAGCAGTACCATCACCTACAACCAATTGATACAAACCACTATTGGTTCCTTCAACTAAAGAAGTAACGTTATCTGCTGCAAAAACAGATGTTGCACCTAACAATGCTACACCTGCAAAAAGAGTAGAAAACTTTTTGTTCATAATAAATAATTTAATATTAATACTAAAGTGTAATAAGTTCAATTCACAATTGAAACGCCTCACTCCCCTTAAAAATGGCGAGTTTAAACGTTCCTTTAATCTCGCCATTTTTTTAGAGGGCATTTCCTTTCGTTTGTGAAAGCCCCCGTTTTGTACATTGTTTGCTATTCAATTGATAAGAAAGCATATAGACGAATAAAAAATATCTTAAAAAGAATGGTTGATACGAAACTAATTCTTACTTTTGTTGACGAGAAAAAAGGAACGATTAAATTCGTCACTCCGTTATTCCACTCATATTTCTATTTTTCAGCTAATTACGCACATATTTTATTCTATTGTATAGCAATTAATATAATGTACGCCCGTACATCTATATATATAACTATACTCCTTTTCTTTCAGCACCTTACAACACTTCACAAATAACCCGGCAGAAGCAAGAAAAAACCACCGGACAATTAATTCTTTATATCAGGAGATTTATTACCTTTGGTACGGACTTTTAAATAAGTAAGGAATACATTGCGAAAATGAAAAGCATACCTTACCTATTTGTATCCTTAACCTTACTTTTATGAAGAGAATTTATTTCATAAATAAGATTAGGGAGGAAAATCCTTAATAGTTACGACGTTAAACCTTAAACAGAAGGAAGTGTATGAGTATTGAATACGACTTATTTGCCAATCCTCCCAAAAACGGGGAAGAGAAGCCGACGTTACATGCCAGAGCTATCAATATCCAGACCGTCAACACCAACGAGCTGGCACGGATGATCGAAAGCATGAGTACCTTTACGTCTGCCGATATCAAGGGAGCCATCAAAGCGATCTGCGAACAATTGTTCTTCTGCCTAAGCAACAGTCAGAGCGTACATCTGGAAGGGATCGGAACGTTTTCCGTAACACTGAGATGCAAGCAACAGGTGGAAAATAAAAAAGATATCCGGTCGGCATCCATCGAGTTCAAGAACATAGAGTTCCGCGCTGATCCGGAGATGAAGAAACGTTTCCGGGGCGTACGCATCGAACGGCGGCAAGGGACCAGCGAGAAAAAAAACTACAATTCGGATATCCGGCAGAAACGTATCCTGTGGTATATAAAGAACTACGGAACGATCAACCTGACAGTAGCAGCCAGCCTGAACCAGTGTACACGTCAAAAGACTAAAAAAGACCTGGAACAGCTACTGGAAGACAACCAGATACAAAAGAACTGGTGCGGGAAACGGGCGTTCTATATCAGACGTTCGACACAACAACCACCGACAGATCTGTTACCAAACGATCCAACAGAATAATATGGAGCTATACACTGCAATCCAACTACCCAAGCCGCCTTTCCGCTTTTCGTGGCAGGAACATACGCTGTTGCTCGGCTCCTGCTTTGCGGAAAATATCGGGACGAAGCTGGCAGAGAACCGGTTCAATGTCGACATTAACCCGTTCGGGACACTGTATAATCCGGCATCCATCGCAGCGGCGTTACGCAGGTTGCTGCATCCGGAGCGGTTCACTTCCGACGATCTGTTCCGCCACGAAGGCGTATTTCACAGCTTTACGCACCACAGCCGCTTTTCTTCCACTTCGGAAACGGAATGCCTGGAGAATATAAACGACAGGCTGTTTGCTTCGGCGGGAGAACTCCGGGAGACGAAATACATCGTGGTTACCTTGGGGACAGCTTATGTCTACCGGTTGAAAAGTACGGGCGAAGTGGTGGCAAACTGCCATAAACTACCCGAAAAGATATTCGACCGCTCGATGTTATCCGTAGCAGAAATCGTGTCGGAATGGAAAGAGCTGCTGCTTTCCCTTTGGGAGCAATGCCCGGAACTAAAGATTCTTTTCACCGTCAGCCCTATCCGTCACTGGAAAGACGGGGCACATGGGAACCAGCTCAGTAAAGCGACTCTACTGCTGGCTATCGATACGCTTCAAACGACCTATCCTGAACGTATCGCTTACTTCCCTGCCTACGAGATCATGATGGACGAACTGCGCGATTACCGCTTCTATGCCAACGACATGCTACACCCTTCAGAGCTGGCTGTTGATTATATTTGGCAACGTTTTACAGAAAATTTCTTATCCGATGAAACGAAAGGTTTTCTTAAAGAATGGGCAGAGATACAAAAGGCTATTAATCACCGCCCGTTTCAACCCGAAAGTGAAGCCTATAAACGTTTCATCTCGCAAACTTTGTTAAAGATGGAACGAATTAACGAGAAATTTCCTTCCTTTGATAGTACAAAAGAGATGGAAATAATAAAGTCTAAACTAATGTAAAAAATGGAATACTCGATAAAAGAAATAGTAGGAGTTATTGGTGCCAAAGCAAGAAACCTACAAGATAGTACCATTAGTATCTTGCTGACTGACAGTCGCCGGCTTTCTTTTCCGGAACAAAGTCTCTTCTTTGCCCTAAAGACAAAGACCAACGACGGACACAGATATATAAAAGAGCTCTATAAACTGCGCGTCCGCAATTTTGTAGTGAGCGAAATGCTTCCGGAGTTCGAATCTCTTCAGGAAGCGAACTTCCTGGTGGTCAAAGACACGTTGAAAGCACTTCAAAAGCTGGCGATCTATCACCGGAAGCGGTTTAATATCCCCGTAATAGGTATTACAGGAAGTAACGGAAAGACGATCGTAAAGGAGTTTCTTTATCAGCTGTTGCATAAGGAATTCAATATTGTCCGTTCGCCACGCAGCTACAACTCGCAACTGGGTGTGCCGCTGTCTGTCTGGCAGATGAGCGACAAGAATACGCTGGGTATCTTTGAAGCGGGTATTTCACAGCCGGACGAGATGGAAAACCTTCGCCCGATCATTGCCCCAACCATCGGTGTTATTACTAATATAGGAGAGGCGCATCAGGAAAATTTCATTTCTACTACCCAGAAATGCCTGGAAAAGCTGACGCTGTTCAACGACTGCGAAGCAATCATATATGACGGTGACGATGCTTTCATCTCCAACTGCATCGAATCGGCCTGCCTTTCGCACAAGGCAATAGCCTGGAGCCGAACGGATTCGGAAGCACCGCTTTATATCGAAACGATCGAGAAAAAAGAATCGGAAACGATCATCCGTTGCACGCTGCTCGGACTGACTCAGAAATATGTCATTCCTTTCATCGACGACGCTTCCATCGAGAATGTCATCCACTGCCTGGCGGTAATGCTTTACTTAAAGCCTACCAGTGTAAATGACGCTCATAAATTTACACAGTTGGAACCTGTCGCCATGCGCCTGGACGTTAAGCAGGGTATCAACAACTGCATACTGATCAATGATACATATAATTCGGATATCAACTCGCTGGACATCGCCCTCGACTTCCAGCAGAGCCGTCATGTGGATAAGAGCCTCAAGTGTACGCTGATCCTTTCCGATATCCTGCAATCGGGCACTCTGCCTAAATCGCTTTATAAAAAGGTGGCCGACCTGGTACGGCGTAAAAACATAGACCGTATTATCGGCATCGGACGGGATCTGAAAGAATATGGCAATGCATTCGATATAGAAAAGGAATTCTACCTGAGTACGGATGATTTCCTTAAATCGCCGACCTTCAAGAATTTCAGGGACGAACTGATACTGATAAAAGGTTCGCGCCATTTCCATTTCGAACGTATCTCCGAATTATTGGAAAAGAAAGTACACGAAACGATACTCGAGGTAAATCTGGATGCCGTTGTACACAATTTCAACTATTACCGTTCGAAGCTGAGACCGGAAACCAAGATGGTCTGCATGGTAAAAGCATTCGGATACGGTGCCGGTTCATACGAATTGGCCAAGACATTACAGGAGCATCGTTGCGATTACCTTGCCGTTGCGGTAGCCGATGAAGGGGCGGAACTTCGGAAAGAAGGTATTTCGATCCCCATCATCGTTATGAATCCGGAGTTCAGCAGTTTCAATGTATTATTTGAAAACAATCTGGAGCCGGAGATATACAGTTTCCGCCTGTTGGATGCCATGATCAAGGAAACGGAACGCCGGGGGATTACCTCCTACCCGATCCACATCAAGATAGATACGGGAATGCACCGTTTGGGATTCCAGCCGGGCGACGTCCCTGCCATCTGCGAACGGTTGAAAGAACAAAGCGGCGTTACGGCACGTTCTGTCTTCTCCCATCTGGTGGGCAGCGATTCGTCTGTCTTCGATGACTTCACAAAGAAACAACTGGATACATTTACCCTGGCTGCCGCTGAACTGGAGAACGGCTTGGAATATAAGGTTATCAAACATATCCTGAACTCGGCCGGGATCGAACGTTTTACGGACTATCAGATGGATATGGTCCGCCTGGGAATCGGCTTATACGGAGTCAGTGCTTCAGGCATGAAAGGGTTACGCAACGTCAGTACCCTGCGCACCACTATCCTTCAGATACAACAAGTACCGGCAGGCGATTCTATCGGTTACAGTCGCCGGACCTACGTTGATCGCGATTCGCGCATTGCCATCATCCCGATCGGTTATGCCGATGGGCTGGACCGCCATTTCAGTAACCGGGGAGGCGAGGTGTTCATCAATGGGAAACGTTGCCCGATCGTCGGAAACATCTGTATGGATGCCTGCATGATCGACGTCACCGATACAAATGCCCAGGAAGGCGATCCGGTGATTGTCTTCGGAGAAGAGTTACCGGTCAGTGAACTTTCCGACAAGTTAAAAACAATACCTTACGAGATTCTGACGTCAGTGTCTCCACGGGTAAAAAGGGTATATTACAGAGAATAACGTTCTGAACATAAACGATAAACCCGGATACAGATTTTGTATCCGGGTTTATCGTTTTATAACCATTTCACGCATTAGTTATACAGCAAAGCCGGACATAAATTGTTTATCTTGCACAAATTGTGTACTTTTGTGCCGTAAATAAATTAAATAAAGGTATGAGTCATAATTTATTGAAAGGTAAAAGAGGCATTATCTTCGGCGCGCTGAATGAAATGTCTATTGCCTGGAAAGTGGCAGAAAAGGCTGTAGAAGAAGGTGCAACCATTACATTGAGTAATACACCGGTTGCAGTACGTATGGGCGAAGTCGATGCCCTGGCTAAGAAGCTGAATGCTGAAGTTCTGCCGGCAGACGCTACAAACGTAAAAGATTTGGAAACGGTATTCTCCAGATCAGTAGAAATACTGGGAGGAAAAATAGATTTCGTATTGCACTCAATCGGCATGAGCCCGAACGTGCGCAAGAAACGTACATATGATGACCTGGATTATGATATGTTGGATAAGACACTGGATATCTCCGCTGTCTCTTTCCATAAGATGCTTCAGGTAGCTAAAAAGCAGGATGCTATCGCCCAGGGCGGTTCCGTACTTGCTTTATCGTATGTGGCAGCACAGCGTACTTTCTTCGGTTATAACGACATGGCGGATGCCAAGAGCTTGCTGGAATCGATTGCACGCAGCTTCGGCTATATTTATGGACGCGAAAAGGGAGTGCGTATCAACACCATCTCCCAGTCACCGACCATGACAACCGCCGGTAGCGGAGTAAAAGGCATGGAACACCTGTTGGACTTCTCCGACAAGATGAGTCCGCTGGGAAATGCAACGGCAGAAGAATGCGCAGATTATTGCGTAATGATGTTCTCCGACCTTACCCGTAAGGTAACGATGCAGAACCTATACCACGACGGTGGCTTCTCAAGCATGGGCATGAGCCTTCGAGCCATGAACCAGTATAGCAAAGGATTAGAAGAATTTACCGACGAGAACGGCAACATAATTTACGGCTAAGCCGTAAAAGTTGACAGTTGACAGTTGACAGATATGTGGCTTTCAGCCGATTAATTTTCTTGTTTTAACTGTCAACTGTCACTTGTCAACTATCAACTGAAAAAACTATGCTAATAAAGATTTACCCTGAAAACCCCAATCCCAGGGAAATAGACAAAGTGATCGGTGTTCTCCGTGACGGAGGTCTGGTCATTTATCCGACCGATACGGTATATGCGATCGGCTGTGACGCACTGAATGTCCGTGCCGTTGAAAAGATATGCCAAATGAAAGGGATCAACCCGCAAAAGAGTAACCTTTCCATCATCTGTTATGATCTTTCCAATCTGAGTGAATATGCCAAAGTAAGCAATTCAGCTTTCAAGCTGATGAAAAAACACTTGCCCGGTCCTTTCACTTTTATTCTTCCGACAAGCAGCGAGTTACCGAAAATATATAAGAACAGGAAAGAAGTCGGTATCCGTGTACCGGACAATAATATCATCCGTACGTTGGTCAAAGAGTTGGGAAACCCGATACTGACCATGTCCGTACATGACGACGACGATATGATCGAGTATTCCACCGATCCCGAACTGATCTACGAAAAGTATGAGAATACGGTAGATATCGTGATCGACGGGGGTTACGGTGGTTTTGAAGCCTCGACGGTAGTAGACTGCACGACAGACGATTTCGAAATTATACGTCAGGGTAAAGGAATATTAGAATAGTTTTCTGCATTTCCTGATTATTCTTTATATTTGAAAATAATCAGGAAACATATGAAACAGATCTGTAAACTTTTCTTTTTGTTAGCCTTATTCCCTCTTTGCATAAATGCCCAGCATAAGGCTTATCATTTTGACCGGAACGGGATAGACCGGGAAGTACTGGAAAACTATCTGGACCGTTCCATCACGCTCTCCTGTGTATTGGTACCGGGTAAAAACAATCCGGATCTTTATACGGATGATATCCGCATGATCAAAAACACCGGAGCCAAGTTCATCGGCCGTGCCATCTTCCGTTGGGAAAACGAACATATTCTCAACGATCCGGGCTTTTGGACGAAAGCCCAATCGATCATACAGGAATTACATGCTTACGACCCGGATATCATCTTTCAGGCTTGCCTGTTCGAAGCCATTTCCGAAGATGTCAACACAATACCTATTCCCGACTGGGTATTCCAATCATACGGCCTACAACCGGAAAAGCGCAACTTCTCTTATAAAGACATGTTGAGCCAGGAAGGTAAATATGTAGATCACTGGCACAAAGGAGGAAGCGTACCGGATATCAGCCGTACCGAAACACAGTTATGGTTTCAGTACCTGGCCTGTTCATTTATCAATATCGGTTGTGAAGCCTTCCACCTGGGACAGATCGAACTGATAGGTATGCATGATCCTCAACGGAAACACTGGGCAGACGTAATCAGCCATATCCGCGATTATGCCGCCAGCCACGCCCGCCGCCATTGGGTTCTTCTCGATGCCCACACACCTAAAGGAGGCAAGTTGAAAGACGGTAAAAGCCTGATCGACTTCAATTCATTTCCCATGCGCATCTGTGCCATTCCTGAAAATATAAAAGAAGGTGAAGCACAACGAGCGGAATTACGCGTCAACCACCTGGACGGTATTTACGGGAAAAGCCAGGGATGCAAAACACCCAGCGGTTGGGAATGCGAATCGCTCCCGTATCTGGTGGAGATAGACAACTACGGCCATGAAGAACCGGTCAATACTGCCGATACGACTTCTTATTTCCCATGGGGTTGGGATGAGATATCCTGGTATGCCAAACAACCGGAATCCTATCGGAATGACTGGCTCAGATATGCCTGGCAGTGGATCAAACAGACCGATCCGAACGGACATATCGAAATGCCTGGCCTAAGAGGCATCTGTTGTCCGAATGAAACGCAAAACACCTACAGGGCCAATACACGTAGCAAGGCTTGCCCAGCAGGTTACAATCAGGAGGAAACGATCAAAGCCATCTGGGCCTCCGATACACCGGACTCTCCCCGATAAAACAAGACCTATATAAAAATAGAAAAGCTCCCCACTCTGACAGAGCCGGAAGCCTTTCTTATTTTATTCAATGAATATCCGTGAACTAGAAGTTTCCTACGTTCGCTTTATCCCACCAAACACGAGTACCACCGATATCCCCCTTGAAGCTTGAACTTGCTTCCTGGTTGAGCAGTTCGATACCTTTCTGTAATTCGATATTATTGGTATTGATCTCAATATTCGAATAGATCAAACGGCGGATCTGTTCATCCGTATCGATTGTTCCGTTACTGCTGTTCACACGGTTAGGGAACAGTTTAGGATAACCCGTACGACGATATTCAGCCCAGGCTTCTGTTGACAACGGGAAGTTAGCAATCCACTTCTGCGTAATGATACGTTGCAGCTTTTCTTCATTGCTTGCTCCGTCATTCCATTTCACCGGAATAGTATTCATAGCCTTAATGCTATTCTTAGCGTCAACCGGATCGACAAAGTCGGCCTGAATAGACGTTCCATTAATGTATGCATCGATTTCTTCGTCAGTAATGGAAGTGACACCGGCATAAACACCTTTATACTTCAATTCATTCTTGATAGAGAGACGGATACCTTCTTCATACAAATCTTTTGCATTGCCGCCCATACTCCAGCCACGCAAAGCACCTTCTGCACGCAGGAAATATGATTCGGCTACTTTCATTACCGGGAACGGAGTTGAATAAGAACATACTACACTGGAGAAGTTGCCCCACTGGTTAGGCTTATTCGGCAGATTACAACCACCACGGATGCCCAAATATTGGGTTCCTTTAGCAACAATCACTTTTTCTCCGTCTTTGATATCATTGGTATTCTTCGTGATATACAGGGCAATACGCGGATCTTTATAACCTTCCATAATAGTTACCAGGTTTGCATTAATACCGCAGTCCCCCCATTCGAACATACGGGTCAACTCGTTACTCAAACCCTGGTCGATCAGGATATCTTTATCGGCAGAGGTCAATACCCCCCCTGCTACAGCTTCTTCCGCCTTCTGTTTTGCCAAAGTCGGATTGGCTTTGACAATACGCATAGCAATACGCAATTTGAACTGATTGGCAACCTTTACCCACAAGCTGCGGTCACCTTTACACCAGTAATCAAACTGTTGCATATCCGATACTGCAGAATTGCCGTTCTTAAATCCTTCAATAGCTTCATCCAACAGAGTAAACATACTGTTGTAAACACTTTCCTGAGTGTCATAAGCAAAGGCTACATCATTCCCATCCAGAACAGACTGGTAAGCGATAGGACCATAAGCATCGGTCATCATCAGCATGCCGTAAACCTGAACGACACGCATTACGGCAGCATAATCCTTAATGCCCTTTTCTTCACAGGCATTGATCAAACGACGGGTATTGTTGAAGATATGCAGATAAAAGTTTTCATACATACCACCACAAAAACCACGGTTCAGATTATAATCGACATTACCATTACCACCAAAGTTGTGAGGAGTCATAAAATAACCGCCAAACAAGTCCACACTCAGATTTGTCCAGAACTGGAACATATTCTGCTGCGGAGCATACACATAAGTGATCGGTTCTATAAACTGAGCTTCAAACGGCATGTTATCCGGATCCACTTCATACTTATTCGTATTCAGTTCTTCAAAATTATCAGTACAGCCTACAACCATCGTACCGCAGGCAATAGTCAAGCCCAATGCGGCTGCATATTTGAATAATATATTTAATTTCATAGATAATCAAGATTAAAAGTTTAATTTCAAGTTAAGACCAACGCTACGTGAAGACGGCAAAGCGAACATATCGATTCCCTGCCAGCCGTTTCCTGTACCGGCTGATACATCCGGATCCATCGGAGCGTCTTTGTAGAAGAAGAAGAGGTTACGGCCAATGATCGAAGCATTCAGATTCTTGCCGATACCAAAGAGATTACGGAATGTATATCCGATAGACAATTCACGCAAACGGACATTTGTTGCGTCATAAACATACAGTTCATTTGCATATTGTGAGTTGAAGTTCGTTGCACCTACTACAGAATAGAACTGCTGAGGATCGAATGAAACGCCTTCAAATACAACCCTACCAGCATCGCGGGCAGCACCGGAACGTTCTGAAACGCCCCAACCGTCTAAAGTGGCTTCTGTGGTCGACATCACTTTACCACCGACCTTTGCATCGATCAGGAATGATAAAGTAAAGTCTTTATAATGGAATGTATTGGTCCAACCCATATTTACCTTCGCATTCATATCGCCGACATATTTCAGGTCTTCGATACCATCACCACCCAACTGAGGTGCACCGCTTTCAGAAACAAGAGGTTTACCGTTTTCATCTCTTTTAATCTGGCGTACGAACAAGTCACCATAATGACCGCCTTCTTTCAGGATCACTTTTGCGCCACCATAATCGGCCAATGTCAGACCGTCAGGCAGTTCATCCACCAATTCTTTGATCTTATTCTGGTTATAAGCGAAGTTGAAGTTTGTGCTCCAGCTGAAATGATCGGTAAACTGATTGTGCCATCCTAAACCGATTTCAAAACCCTGGTTCTCTACGTTACCGGCATTTACATAACGGTTTCTCAGACCTGTTTCCCAAGGAGCAGAGATTGAGAAGAACTGGTTCTTTGTATTGGTCTTATAGTAAGTCAGGTTTACATCCAGACGGTTTTGGAAGAATGTACCGTCGAAACCGACTTCCAAAGAATTGGTCTTTTCCGGTTTCAATGTCTTGAACGGAGCATTTTCAGGAGGAGTAAGAGAACCCTGATCAGCCAATTCATAACGCAGATTGGTCATAAAGACAGGAACGTCGTTACCTACCATAGAGTAAGAAGCACGAAATTTGAACATATTCACATTCTTACCGAAGTCGATAAACTTATCCAGCAATGCACTGGCACCTACCGACGGATAGAAGAATGAAACGCCATCTGTATATGCCAAAGCAGAAGACCAGTCGTTACGGGCAGTTACATCCAGGAACAGACCTTCCTTATAACCAAACTGAGCAGTTGCAAATACTGAATTCAAACGTTTTTCTTTCAATGATTCCGTTGTGCTCATCCGGTAATAGTTTGCCGGTGAGAAGATATTCGGATAATAAGCGCTACCTGTCGGCTTTCCGTCGACTACTGCGAACTTAGAATCACCCCATCCGATCAGATCCACACTCGAACCGGTCGTTTTCGTGAAACTGCTACCTGCAGTTACCGACAAAGTATAAGTTTCTTCCCAGGTCTTATTATAACTAGCCAGGAAATCTCCATACATCTGTTCACTGAAGATACGGGAATCTTTCATTGTCCCCATCTGGTTACGACCACCAGTACTGGATGCATATTCATTATAGATCCATTTTTCATCACCTCGTTCATAACGTAAACGACCGGTAACAGAAAGACCTTCCATAATATCATACTTCACGCTACCACCAAATTCATAACGGTTACGGTTTGATGTCGGTTTCTGACGATTCACCATCCAGTAAGGATTGGAGAATTGTTCCTGAGCTGTATTTGTCCAGTTCTGAACACTTGCGTTCAAAGAGGGTTTATAAACTTCGTAATTGTTTTTATAGTTATCCCAGTCTTCTCCTCTCGGGAACAGATAAGCACCTGTGACCGGATTATTAAGGAAACCGGCAGCAGCCTGGTTCTCTATATCCTGATTATTGTAACGTGCACTTACGTCGATATGAACTTTCTTCCACAAATTGAAACCTACTTTAGCCAATAAGTTATGACTCATATAAGTATTCTTCGGTGTAACACCGTTAGAAGCGACATTTGCATAAGAAAAATAAGAAGAGATATGTTCATTACCACCACTCAAAGAAATAGAGTTGTTGGTAGTGAAACCTGTCTGATAGAATTCTTTTGCATAGTTAGGAGCTGCACTAGCTAATTTACTGCCCCAACTGAATGTACCTTCATCACTCATTCCATAAGTATTCTGGAACTTTGGCAACGAAGAAACAGTTTCTACTGTCGTATTACTGGATACATCGATCGAAACTTTTCCGGACGAAGCCGACTTTGTTGTGATCATGATCGCACCATTGGCAGCAACAGCACCATACAAAGCGGCAGCAGATGCACCTTTCAACAATGTTATCTGAGCAATATCATCCGGGTTGATCGTAGACATGGCATCACCACCGTCACGACCTCCACCATAGTTACTGTTCACCTGAGAGTCTGACACATTCATCATCAAAGGAACACCATCCACAACGATCAGCGGCTGGTTGCTACCATTAATAGATTTGTTACCACGAAACAGGATCTTAGATGCACCACCGGCACCAGTTGAGTTCGGAGTGATCTGCAGACCGGCACTCTTTCCCTGCAAAGAGTTGATCATGTTTACATTCTTGATTTCGTTCAGGTCTTTGCCCCCAACTGTCTGGGCAGCATACGAGAGTGTCTTCGACTCACGCTTGATACCCATGGCTGTTACGACAACTTCACCCAATTGCTCCGAATCTGAAACCATAGAGACATTGATAACGGAACGTCCGTTAACCGGCTCCTCTATTGTTTTCATACTTAAATAAGAAAAGACTAAAATTGCGTTACCATCAACTTCCAGTGAATACTTACCATCCAAATCAGTTACAGTACCGATAGTCGTACCCTTTTGTAGAACATTAACACCAGCGAGAGGCTCATTCAGTTCTTTGTCCATTACAACACCGCTTACTTTTCCTTGTGCCCAAAGCACATTCGTACATATCCCGATGCAGAATAGTACCAACATAACAAAGCTCTTTCTCATACAGACAGATTGTTTAGGTTTGACAATAAATAATTTTTCATAATGCACTTTTTAAAACGAGTTAAATTGTTAATAGTCGTATCCAATTAACTTTAGATTCATACATAGTTCTACAAGAACTCATGTACATAGATTACAAATGTAATTTAATTATTTTATTAATACACTATATAAAGGATGGAAGCTTTATCTTAAAAAGCAAATATTAGTCATATTTAACCTTTCAAACATTAATATTCACATTTGCAACATCAGAAACCCTACTATTTACCTTCTATTTAACATAGTTCTTGTAGGACTTATCCTTTTTAAAACAAAGTCTCCGCTAAATACTAAAACCGTATCCACATTTTAGTTACCTTTGTAGAACTACATTATTAATTTGAACTATGGACTGGACCCAATTATTATCAGGTAAACGCTTTGGAATGGAAGAGTATCACGAACGTAAACACGAACGTACCGACTTCCAGCGGGATTATGACCGTTTAATTTTCTCCTCCCCTTTCCGCAGATTACAGAACAAAACGCAGGTGTTCCCCTTACCGGGAAGCATTTTTGTACACAACCGTTTGACACACAGTCTTGAAGTATCCTGTGTAGGCCGTTCATTAGGTAATAATGTATCCAAAGGATTGATGCAGAAGTATCCCGACGGAAGTATCAATTTCCCGGAAATAGGTTCTATTGTTTCTGCCGCCTGCCTGGCACACGATATGGGAAATCCCCCCTTCGGGCATTCCGGAGAAAGGGCTATCTCCGCTTATTTCCTGGAAGGGAACGGCAGTTATCTGGAAAGCGAGATCCGCTCAGCCGGAGGACGCTGGGAAGATTTTCTTCATTTTGAAGGAAACGCCAATGCGATACGCTTACTTACCCATCAGTTCATCGGAAGACGAAAAGGTGGATTTGCTTTAACATACAGCACATTAGCTTCTATCGTCAAATATCCTTATGCATCAGTTTATTCAGGCAAAAAAGGAAAATTCGGCTTTTTCCAGTCTGAAGAAGAGACCTATATGCGTATCGCCACAGAACTCGGCATAAACCGCAATCCGGAAGATGATAACAAATTCGTCCGTTACCCATTGGTTTATCTGGTTGAAGCCGCCGACGATATCTGTTACCAGATCATGGATATAGAAGATGCATGCAAGCTTCATATCCTGACAACCGAAGAGGCTATCCAACTGCTACTAAACTTCTTTGAAGGAGAACGGTTGGATCATATCACCCGTGTCATGAAAATGGTGGACGATACAAACGAACAGATCGCTTATCTCCGCTCTTGCATTATCGGACTTCTGGTAGATGAATGTTCACGCGTTTTCTTGGAAAATGAACAAGGTATACTTGACGGAACTTATAACGCCCCGCTAATAGAGCAGATCGGCGAGCAGGCTAAAGAAGCGTATGCGGCTTGTTCTAAAACGGCTTACAAAAAGATTTACCGTGCAAAAGAAGTTCTGGACATAGAACTGGCGGGGTACCATATTTTCAGTCATCTGATCGACAGCCTGACAGAAGCGGTGATGAACCAAAGTCATGCATACAGTAAGCTATTACTGCAACGTATTCCGGAGCAATACGACACAAACGCACCAACAACTTATGGGAAAATACAATGTGTACTCGATTATATTTCAGGTATGACCGATGTATATGCACTCGACCTTTACCGTAAGATCACAGGCATGAGCCTGCCGGCTGTTTAATAGTCTTCCCGATATTTACTTTCCTCTTTATCCTCCAGGATACTGAGGTAACTCTTATAACGGGATTCGCTGATATAATGTTCTTCAAGTGCCTGCAACACTGCACAACCCGGTTCGTGCCGATGGGAGCAATTACTGAATCTGCAATCTTCGGAAAACTTAAATATTTCGGGGAAATAGTGGGAAATCTCTGCCGTTTCCATTTCGATCGTTCCAAATCCTTTGATCCCCGGAGTGTCGATCAGGTAGCCGCCTTCCGGCAACGGGATCATTTCAGAAAAGGTGGTGGTATGCATTCCTTTATTATGATATTCGGAAATATCACCAGTCCGAAGATTCACACCCGGAACCAGTTTATTGATTATAGTCGATTTTCCGACTCCCGAATGTCCTGATAAAAGCGTTATCTTATCTCTCAAATCATCTCTGAGTGCATCGAGTCCTTCTTCCGTCTTGGCACAAAGAGTGGAACAAGGATAACCGATCGTCGTATATAAATTGATCAAAGCATCCAGATATTCTTTATCCTCGCCTTTGTAACGATCGATCTTATTGAAAACCAATTTGACCGGCACACGGTAAGCCTCTGCCGTAGCCAGAAAACGGTCGATAAAAACCGTGGTAGTGACAGGATAATTAACAGTCACGATCAGCATAGCCTGATCCAGGTTGACAGCAATAATATGCGACTGTTTGGATAGATTGGAGGCCCGGCGGATAATATAATTCTTCCGGTCTTCGATCTCGGTAATAAAGGCAGTTCCTTCATTATTGATATTGATATCAACCCGGTCACCGACAGAGACGGGATTCGTGCTGCGGATCTCTTTCAAACGGAAATTTCCTTTTACTTTACTTTCCACATCACGTCCGTCATCGGTACGTACGGTATACCAGCTACCTGTATTCTTTATTACCAGTCCTTTCATTTTCTATTTATTATCTTATAAAAAAAGAAGGGCGAAAAATGTTTCGCCCCTACAAGTTAAACTGTCATTATTTCTTTTTCTTTAGCAGCGTAGAGGTCATCTACCTTTTTGATAAACTTATCATGTATCTTCTGAACTTCCGCTTCTGTATCTTTTGCCACGTCTTCAGGAGTTCCGTCGGCTTTCACACTTTTCTTTATCGATTCGATAGCATCGCGACGTGCATTACGGATACTGATCTTTGCCGTTTCAGCTTCCTGTTTGGATTGTTTTGCCAAATTACGACGACGTTCTTCCGTCAACGGAGGAATACCCAAACGGATCACTTCACCGTTATTTTCTGGAGTGATACCTATTTCAGAATTCATGATCGCTTTCTCAATCTCTTTGATAAGCGGCTTTTCCCAGGGAGTGATAATAATCGTTTTTGCATCCGGAGTAGTAACCGAAGCCACATTTGTCAGAGGAACAAGACCTCCATAATAAGGGACCTTCACTCCGTCAAGAATCTTCGGATTAGCCTTTCCGGCACGGATATGAGCTAACTGTTCGTCAAGATAATCGATTGCGAACGACATTTTCTCTTCTGCTGACTTTACATACTGCTTGATATCTGCCATAACTGATTGATATTTTGTTTTCTGTTTTTTCGATAAACAAAAGTAGTAAAGTTTTTGAACCTGACAAACAAGAACAAAATGATTCGGTATCTTTTCAGGTTTCCTACCATGTTTTTTTGAATTACTATGCATACTAATTCCAATTACTACGGCGACTAATCAGCGGTTGATAACCGTCAGCCGCTTGGCTGATAATTATCGACCGCTTGGCTGACAATCATCAACCGTATGGCTCACAATTATCAGCCGCTAAAAAGTAAAGGATGTCCTGTCCTGAAATAAGTTGACAAAACACCACAGTAAACTTATGTCAGAATAGGATACAGATGGTAAGTTATCCCAAAGGAAGCATATATATTTGAGAAAAACAACATTAAAATATAGAGTTTTTATTTAAAAACTATTTGAATTAGTCTGTGCAGAACTTGGTACATTTGATAAAATGAATTTTCCGTCTGCATCGGTGATTGTTCCTATATTCGTTCCTTTTATCAATACGGTTGCTCCCTGGATGGGCTCGCTGTCTTCTTCCGAGAATACAGTACCGTTTACTGTGATTTTTTGCGCAAGAGCCAGAGTGATACTAGCTAAAAGGCTTCCTAACAATAATATAAGCTTCTTTTTCATAATGGATAATTATAGTTTAATATACTGTTTCCTGATTTGTTTTTCAAGGAATTACTAGTGTGACCTCTTTATATATGCAAATATAATAAATTTTATCAAAAAAAACAAATTTAAATTTACAAAATGATGTTTTATGGTGTGTTTTACTTACCATCTCTTATTTTCTACCCTGTTGGTATAGCTCTATTTTTTGATGCTATAAAAACAAGTTATATATGAGATATAATCAGGGTATTGAATTTAAATGTACCAAGTTCTGCACAGACTCTGGTCGTCTCATTTTTAGGTATGCAACCCGAAGAGACAGCGATTAAACCGAATTTAAAAATAGTATTAAAGACAGATGTCCAACAAATGGGTGAAGTGCTTGTCGTTGCCTTCGGAGAACAAAAGAAAGCTGCTTTTACCGGTTCTGCCGGTGTTGTAAAAGCAGAAAACATAAGTACCCGGCAGGTGACGAACGTTGTAGACGCATTGAACGGCAAAGTTGCTGGCGTACAAATGATAAATGCTTCAGGAGCCCCTGATGCAACTCCCGAAATCCGTATTCGTGGTCTTAGCTCGATCAACGCAGGCAAAGACCCGCTAATTATCCTGGACGGAATACCCTATGATGGCGGTTGGAACAATATCAACCCGTCGGATGTAGAATCACTGACCGTCCTGAAAGATGCCGCATCGAATGCCCTATACGGTGCCCGTGGAGCTAATGGTGTGATCATGATCACGACAAAAAAAGCAAAAGCCGGTGACGCAGTTGTCACATTGGATGCCAAATGGGGGGTTAATACACATGCCGCCAAACTGTATGATTATATTACTGATCCCGGACAATATTACGAACAACATTATCTGGCCCTTTACAATTATTATCAACGTGGACAAGGCCAAAGCGTTTATGATGCGCATAAACACGCAAACGAAATGATTCCGCAATCTTCTGCCAACGGCGGATTGGGATATATGATATATAATGTACCGGACGGACAATACCTGATCGGAGAAAACGGACGTCTGAACCCTAACGCAACTTTAGGCAACATCGTTAACTATAACGGACAAGATTACTTATTAACGCCCGACGACTGGCAGAAAGAAGCCTACCGCTCCTCCCTGCGCCAGGAATATAATCTAAACATAAACGGAGGCACGGAGAAACTCCAGTTCTACCTGTCGTTAGGTTATCTTAAGAATGAAGGCGTTGTCTACAACGCCGACTACGAACGTTATTCCGGCCGTTTAAAAGCTGCCTACCAGGCAAAGAAATGGTTAAAAGCCGGTGGAAATATCAGTTACACACACAGTATAACAAACGGAATTTCCGGTGTAGACCCCAGCGACTTGAGTTCTACAAATTTATTCGGGCACGTCACTACAATCGCTCCGATCTATCCTCTCTACGTCCGTGATGGTCAGGGGAATATCCTGCAGGATGAAAACGGCAATGTATATGATTACGGAAAAGGCAATAATGCAGGTTTGGAACGTTCCGTGCTCCCCAACACCAACCCGTTACAGACAGATCGGTTAAACACAAATAAAACAAACGGGAATTCCATTAATGCAAGCGGTTTCATGGATATCTCATTCCTGAACGATTTCAAATTCACACTTAATCTGGGTGTTTCTGATTATGAACGACGAAAAACATCGACTACACAACCCTTCTATGGCTATTATGCCGGACAGGGCGGATATGTCTATACGTACCATTATCGCACTACGACAGTCAACTTCCAGCAATTATTAAATTATAATAAGAAAATTGGCGATCATAGCATCTCCGCTTTGATCGGACATGAAAATTTCAAATACAATTATGCATATGTGTGGGGAAGTAAAACAAATATGTATTCTTATTTTGACAACCAGGAACTGGCCGGAGCAATTACTCTGAACGATACCAATTCTAAATCGGAAGATTACAATACAGAAGGTTATTTCTTACGCGGACAATACGACTTCAAGGAAAAATATTTTATCTCCGGCTCTTATCGCCGGGATGCTTCCTCACGTTTCCATCCGGATCACCGCTGGGGAAACTTCTGGTCGGTCGGCGGTGCATGGATTATCAGCAAAGAAGACTGGTTCAAACAAAACTGGATCGACATGCTGAAATATAAAGTATCATACGGCTCACAAGGAAATGACGACATAGGTTATAACAGATATACGGATACCTATGATATCCAGGACTCAGACGGATCGATCTCACTCGTATTCAAAACAAAAGGGAATAAAGAGATAACCTGGGAAACAAACGGGAACTTCAATACAGGCCTCGAATTCGAATTATTCCAGGGACGACTGAACGGAAGTATCGATTATTTTTACCGCAAAACGACTGATATGTTATGCTGGCTAGGCACTCCCCTCTCGATGGGATACAGCGGATATTACGACAATATCGGCGATATGACCAATAAAGGACTCGAACTGGACCTGACTGTCACACCCATACGGACGAAAGATCTGAATTGGTCGGTCAATCTGAACCTGACCCATTATAAAAACAAGATCACCTATCTGGCTGAAGACAGAAAAGGGACCGAATTAGACGGATATAAAGGTTATCCCAGCAGTAACCAATTTTATGGAGAAGGCCTTCCTATGTATAGCTGGCGTCTAAAAAGATATGCCGGAGTATCCGAAGAAGGGCAACAGATGTGGTATTATACCGACAAAGAGGGAAACGAGCAAAAAACAACGGTGTACAGTGATGCTGACTACCATTTATGCGGAACGGCCCTCCCCGACCTGTACGGAGGTTTCGGGACCAATCTGTCATTTAAAGGAATCGACCTGGGCGTATCCTTCTCTTACTCTATCGGAGGGAAATTCTATGACAAGGACTATGCATCCCTGATGGGTTCGCCTATTGCCGGTTCAACAGGATCAAATATCCACAAAGATATCCTGAACGCCTGGTCGGAAGACAACCAGACATCCAATATACCACGTTGGCAATATGCAGACACCAATACGACGAGTTCCTCCGACCGTTGGTTAACAGATGCCAGTTGGCTAACTTTACAAAATGTCAATCTGGGATATACGTTCCCCACTAAACTGGTTAAAACTTTATACCTTAACAAGGTACGTGTCTATGTAGCCGGCGACAACCTCTTCTACTGGTCAAAACGAAAAGGTTTCGACCCGCGTAGCAATTTCGATGGTAACCCGTCCGGATTATCCTACTCGCCTGTCCGGAGTATTTCAGGAGGCATAAATGTCCAGTTCTAATTTGAAAACGAAGTAAAGATGAAAAAAATATCTATAAAAACAATCGCTTTTTGTACAGCAGTCACTTTATTAAGCAGCTGTATTGAAGAGACATTCCCAACAGATGTCGCTTCAACGGAACAAGTAGCAAAGTCGACCACGGCACTGGAAGCCCTGGCTAACGCGACAGCAGCCCATATGAATGCATATAATATTCTGAACAGTACCAGTGCCGGAGCTACAGATTACGGCTATCCAGCCATTATGACCTCGCGGGATGTTATGTGTAACGATTTCCCGGTCAGCAAAACAGGATACGATTATTTTAATAACCCGTGGGGCAGTACGAATTACCTGGGAAATTATACATATCAACAGATTATCTGGTATTTTTATTACCGATTGATCAACAATGCCCACAGTACCATCCGTACAGTCGACCCGGAAGAAGCGACTGAAGCAGCCAAACAATATCTGGGCAGCTCTCTGGCTTACCGGGCACTGGCATATCTGGAGTTATCCTGTATGTTTGAATATAAGCACACAGGAGTATCAAGCCTGGACAGTAAAGCCGCAGCCGATAAGATTTACGGCCTTACAGTTCCTATCATAACGGAAAATATATCTGAAGAAGAAGCCAAAAACAACCCGCGTGCTCCTTTCTACAAGATGTACCGTTTCATCCTGAATGACCTCGACAAAGCTGAAGAATATCTGGCCGGTTTTACACGCAAAGCCAGGAACACTCCGGACCTGACAGTTGTCTACGGATTGAAAGCACGTACCTGGCTGGAGATTGCAACACGTTTCCGGCTTTATCCGGATGACCTATCGACGCAAATGTCTCATGAAAGCGATGCCGAGCTCCAGGATCTGGTCCCTCTGGGAGTAACATCTGCTGAAGGATGCTATGCCAAAGCACTGGAATACGCACGAAAAGCGATCAACTCCGGAGCCTATTCGCCATTGACGGAAGATCAATGGCATAACACGACTTCAGGTTTTAATAAAAGTGATTCGCAAATGTCGTGGATGTTGGGCATCATTATCGGTACCAACTCCATAAACTCAAATTACAAGAACTTTATCGGTAACATATCGCCGGAAACAACATTCGGTGTGGCTAACTATAAGTACAACACATACAGGATGATCAGTAAAAGCCTTTTCGACCAGATTCCCGACGGTGACTGGCGAAAAGTAACCTGGATTGCCCCTGAAGATGCCGGAAAAGCTCCTTCGGCCAAATATCACACATTATTAAGCGATGAGAACTGGGCAAAAACACCGGCATACACAGGTTTCAAATTCCGTCCGGGTTCAGGCGAAATGGATACCTACAAAATCGGGGCAGCAACAGACATTCCGGTCATGCGAATCGAAGAAATGTATTTCATCGAAGCTGAAGCACTGGCTTTTACGCAAGGAATGGAAGCCGGGGTATCCGCACTGGAAAGTTTTATGAACCAATATCGCTACACAGACGGTTCGTATGAATGCGGGCAATTAGCCGGAATAGAAGAGTTTATGGATAAGTTAATAGTACAGAAACGCATCGAATTCTGGGGAGAAGGTATTATCTATTTTGATTACAAACGCCTGGAAATGCAAATAGTCCGCGGATACAAAGGAACTAATCATGTCGCTTCACAACGTTTCAATTCCATTCTGGGATATGTTGCCCCATGGCTTAATATCTATATCACAGAAACGGAAAACAGGATCAACGATAGTGTCATCAATAATCCGGATCCAACCATGGCGATCAAACTCTGGTCTGAATAATCCGTCTATTCTCAAATCAGTAAATGAATAATCTTATGAAAACAATTAAAAACATTATATATCTGTTGACCGGTCTGATTGGATTCGGTTTCACAGGATGCAACGACGATGATTCTTACGAACCCGGTCCGCAAACATCTCCGAACTGCATGCAGGTTTATTTCCTGAGTACGAACGAAGCATCTAAAGTAATCGATGCCTCGGAAGAATATGCCATCACGTTGAAAATAGGGCGCGAACAAACCGCATCTGCCGCATCCGTACCCATTAAAATACTTAGCCAGGACGAAGTGCTCTCCATTCCGACAAAAGTAGAATTTACTGCCGGTCAAAGCATTTCAACTATCAAGATCAGTTTTCCGAATGCTGCAACGGCAACTCCCTATTCTTACCGTCTCGAGATAGACGGCAGCGAATATGCAGATCCCTATTCAATACTCGACGGAGCCAGTAAATTCACAGGTTCGGTATTAGTTGCCAGTTGGGAAGTTGCCATCAAAGAGGCAACGTTCAAATTCGGTTCCATCTTCCCGGCATTCAAACAAGATATCCTGCAAATGGAAGGTACGAACAAATATAAGATCACCAACTATCTGAATTCCGGTACTGATTTTATATTTACATTAGATGCCACCACGAATGTTATCACACCGGCAGGTGGCTATCAATCGAGTGCAACAGCCTGGTATTTCTATAATAATGATACGGAAAAAATCCCTATCCCATGTTACCCTACCGGATCTGAGATTTCCATCAACTCGTTCTACCTGTATTTAGGAGCAAGTTATACTTACCTGAATCTAAAGACAAAGAAAGGACGCTTGTATCATTACAACTTTAACAGTGATGAGACCAAAGGATATAATGCCCTGGATATTAGCTGGGAATAATATAGCGAAGTAGTTTTGAGTTCAGTGCCGGACCATGCAGTCGTATGATCCGGCACTGATTCTATTTGTATGAATCTTACAGGTCCATCAGGCCGATTTCAATTTCGGGTAAAGGAATATCAAATACAATACGCCTATACTCAACACGATCACAGCACCTAGTTGGGAAGCCATCGCATCCGAAAGGAGCCCCATAAACAGAGGGAAAATTGTTCCTCCGAACAATCCCATAATCATCAGGCCGGATATTTCATTCTTCCGTTGCGGCATCGATTGGATAGCCTGAGAGAAGATGATCGAAAATACATTGGAGTTCCCTAATCCGATCAATCCAATACATATATATATGATATCTTTACTCTGGAAAATGGATAGCCCGACCATAGCCGCAGCCATCATCATCACACTGATCCCGAAAAACAGCTTTGCCGACATACGACTCAGGATAATTGCTCCGAGGAAACAACCTGCCGTACGGAAGATAAAATAAAGACTGGTTGCGAACGAAGCATCATGAAGTCCCATTCCGAGACGTTCCATCAATATCTTCGGTGCTGTCGTGTTCGTACCGACATCGATACCGACATGACACATGATCCCGATAAAGCATAATAAGATGAAGGGCTTACCCAACAAGGCAAAACATTCGCTGAATGTAGAAGGTTTCCCTTCCGGTTTCTCTTCTTCTATCTGCGTTGCTCCCAACAACAGGATAGCGATGACCGCAATGACCATATAGACCGGGAATAACACACGCCATCCCAGACCGAACGAAGGAATTGCTGCCGTTGCCCCCCACATAGCGATATACGGTGCAAGGAAAGAGGCGATTGCCTTTACAAACTGACCGAAAGTAAGGCTACTGGCCAATTTATCTCCTCGTATCACATTTGACAGCAATGGGTTAAGTGAAGTCTGCATCAATGCATTACCGATACCCAGCAGCGAAAAGGAAATAAGCATCAGCGTATAACCATCGCCAAAAATGGGCAGAAGTAAAGAAAAGAAAGTGACAACCAGGCTTAATAATACAGTCTTTTTCCGCCCGATACGGTTCATCAGCATTCCTGTCGGAACGGAGAAAATAAGAAACCAGAAGAAAACCAGAGAGGGGAAGATATTAGCTTCCGAATCGGTCAACCCAAGGTCTGCCTTTACATAATTAGAGGCAATACCCACCAAATCCACAAATCCCATAGCGAAGAACGCCAGCATGATCGGGATCAACTTTATATAGAGTCCTTTTTCTTTCATGATCAATCTTTATTAGGATAAGGAGGCCATGCGCCTTCCCGGGTACAAACAAATGCGGCCGTTTCTACAGCGATCTGATGAGCTTCACGCAAGGATTTCCCGGTTAACAGGGAGTAAACAAACGCACCGGAGAAGGAGTCACCGGCACCGACCGTATCGACCACTTCAACTTTAGGTGTCGGGATAGTAGACTGCTCATCCGGCGAATAGATAGAACTGAATGCACTGCCTGCCGTCAGAATGACATATTTCAGATTATATTTCCGCAGCATCTTGCGGCAGACCTCTTCATCCGAGCCCTCCAAATCACACATGCCACGAAGTAAAACCAGTTCTTCATCATTTACTTTAAATACATTCGCTTTGTGGAGCAATGTTTCTATCAGTTCTTTCGAATAGTACGACTGACGGATATTGATATCGAAAAAGCGCAGAGCTTCTTCACGGGCATACGTCAACAAAGATAAAATAGTGTCTTTGGATGCCTGTGAACGCAAAGCCAATGTACCGAAACAAATGGCATCTGCTTTCTTTACCAGATCGATCGATTCCTGAGTCAGAGGAATATGATCCCAGGCTACACCTTCAATGATCGTATAGGTCGGAATACCTTCTTTCAATTCGACCATCACACTTCCGGTCGGATATTCCACGATTCCCAGGCTGTTGGAGATATGGTTCTTTTCCAACTCCTGAACAATTTCCGTACCGGACAGATCATTCCCGACAGCACTGATCGCATATCCCTCCGCTCCCATCTGCGTGGCATGATAAACAAAGTTGATCGGGGCTCCTCCGGCTCTTTTTCCGGTGGGCAAAACATCCCAAAGCAATTCACCGATACCGACTACTACTGGTTTATTCTTTTCCATGATTTTATATTTTATTTATTCCAAATAGACTGAAGTTCATAAACTTCCAGGTTCTTCACCTGTATATTATTCCCCCAGAAACGGAAACCGTCTTTATTATTCGAATCAGCCCTTCTTTCCATCGAATAGGAATAGGCACCTCCATCCACAAACACCTCTACGGAAGTCCTGTCCAGAATAATATCAACGGAAATCTCCATGCTGGTCATATCTTCCGGAGAATAAAAGACTCCGTTCACTTTATTAAAATTCATATCATAATCCAACAGATTCTGTCCATACAAGCTCAATCCGGCATTGGTGGCATGTGACAAAGACAAAGTCGTACGAATACGAAGACTGCCGGTATGATTGTAAGGCTGCAATAACTCTCCGGCTTTTTCTGCCGACAGATCTTTCCACTGTCCTTTCGCAATTTGAAGGGCCTCCAATTCCTTTATCGGCTCACTGAATAAACGAATGCCATCCTTTGTCGTCCGCAGAGATAAAACCGTAGGCAACAACATGGTTCCGTTAAACGGCATTCCCGGATGAGAAATCCGTCCCCAGCCAATCTGTATCCTGCGTCCGTCGCCGGAAGGAATATTAGTAAACGTCTGGGCAGCATAAATCGTTCCGGTTGAATAATAATGTTTACCCGATTCCGGCACGAAAGTCCTGCCATCAAATGAACCGATCATATAAGTACCGGAAGCTCCGTACATCACCCATTTCTTATTACCGGTAACTCCATCGACCGGTAACTCGAATAATTCGGGACATTCCCAAAAACCGGTTATATGGCTCTCAAAAGTCCAATGCTTCAGATCATCCGAATTATAAATGGAATGTCCGTCCCGTTCATTCAGTACCATCACCCATTTACCGGTCGGTTCATACCAAAAGACTTTCGGATCCCGGGTATCATGACTATTCCACTTTGCTTTGGAGTCGACAACCGGATTTCCGTCATATTTCGTCCAGGTCCTCCCTTTATCCAGGCTATATGCAATACATTGCACCTGTTTTTCCGGACTATCGGCAGTATAAACAGCAACCATCGCCGGAATATTGCCTTTATTGAAACCAGCCGTATTCTTATAATCGATCACAGCCGATCCTGAAAACATGGTTCCATGTTCGTCCGGGAATAAAGCGATGGGTAACTCTTCCCAATGGATCAGGTCTTTGCTTACAGCATGCCCCCAATGCATATTTCCCCAGTCGCGCTCATAAGGATTATGTTGATAAAACAGATGATACTCGCCTTCATAATAAATCAATCCGTTCGGGTCGTTATTCCATCCCCGGCGTTGAGTATAATGTATTTGCGGACGATTCGTCTCTTTATAAAGACTATCCTGCCCGGCTATTTCATCTGCCTGATAGATCTTATCCATACCGGCGGCATCTCCGCGGTAAGATATTTTTATCTGCTTCCCCTTGAAAGAAGATACATCACAAAACACCCAGTAATCCGGCTCTGCCGATGCCAGTCGGATATCAAAAGAATGGACAGGCTTTCCATCTACAGCCAAAGTCATCACAGCCCGTTCTTTCTGATGAGAAACCGGAAGATTCAGATATTTCTTCGTAATTTTCAGTGTAAGATCTTCTGCGTTCATACTTCCCGAAAGAGTAAACGCCATAACTAATAAAGTTAACAATTTACCGTAATTCATACTGTTTTCATGTTATTAAATTATACTCAAAGTGTATGGCAAAAGTATGATATACTTATAAAATAGACGATAACAAATCACACATAAACTATTACAAACGTCGCTTTACACTGAAAACAAGGCACTATTTCTTCTAAAGGGTTAATTTATATAGCTTCAATGAGGAAACTTTATAAGAACCGTCTTCAGACTGGAAACTGATACGATTGTAAGGAGCATCCGGAAATACCAGATTAGTCATAACGAACTTACCCTCTTCACCGAAGGCCTCTATACTGGACTTATCTACAAACAAACGTATCTGCATCTCCTTCGTTTCAGCAATCGGTACAACAGTTACAGCCGGGAATTCTTTACTGAAATCGACTTTGCCACTCAGACTACGGTCCATCACAAACAGTTTACGTTTCATATCGTAATACATGTCCACCTTGTTCCCTTTTTCATTTGAGAGGCAGAATTTAACTTTCCCGGCACTTATATTCTTTATTGTCATTTCCAGTTCGTACGTACCGGAATTATCCTTAAGCAATTCCGCGATCTCATAAGTGTCGCTTACGTTAAAAGAAGGCATCGATACTTTTTCCTTACGGATCATCTTTATTTCAGGAGACGGAGACGACTTCAAATAAAGCTCTCCTCCCTGATCGTACAAAGTCAGATCACGTGCTATCGTATTCTCTCCCCGATACTGTTTGGTTGGAAGTATAGCCTGATACTGCCAGTTACTCATCCACCCCAATGCTATGCAACGTTCCTGGGGAGCATTGCTCCATGTTACAGTCGCGTAATTATCTTTTCCCCAGTCCAGCCATTTCGTCACTGCCGGCGATTCGTTTACAAATGTTTTACCATCGAAAGAACCGACAAAATATTGGGCGGCACTTCCCCCGAAAGGTCCGCCAGGATTCAGGTTGCAGATCAATACCCATCTCTTCCGACCGGTCCCCTCAACGGGAAGCTCCACCAGATCCGGACATTCCCAGACTCCGCCATGTGCCCCCTGTTTTGCACCGAAAGTACTTTCTTTCTTCCATTCTTTCAAATCGGCAGAGGTATGAATTTCCATCTCCTGACCTACAGCCAACAACATCACCCAATGTTTATCCGGTGCATACCAGAACACTTTCGGGTCGCGAAAATCGCGTTCCGTGGATGTCAATACCGGATTATGTGCATATTTGGTAAATGTATATCCGTTATCCAGACTGTATGCAAGACTCTGTGTCTGGCAATCTCCCCAGGGAGTCGGCTTTGCGGAAGTATAAATGGCAATAACAGCCCCGGCTCCGAAACCCGCCGTATTATCATGGTCTACCACGCAAGAACCACTGAATATAGAACCCCAGGCGTCAGGAGACAGCGCTATATCTTCATGTTTCCAGCTTACCAGGTCTGTGCTGGTGGAATGCCCCCAGTGCATGTTTCCCCAGGTCGAACCATAAGGATTGAACTGATAATACAAATGATACACGCCATCCTTATAAAACATTCCGTTCGGATCGTTCATCCACCCGTAAGGCGGTGTATGGTGATAGACAGGACGATAAGACTCACGATTTGTCAGATCGAACGTATCGGATAATTTAATTTCTTTCCAACAAAGAGAGGATTGGGGAACATTCTGCACGTCGATCGCAAGGTCCTTTCCTTCAAACCCGGTCAGGTCCAGCGGCACATAATAATCGACCTTTTCTCTCGCCATACGAACATTCATTCCTTTCACAGCCTGATTATCGACTACGACATACACTTTTCCTTCCGGAGCACTATCCTGAACAGGAAGCAGTACAAACCTTGTCGCCGACTTAACCGACAGGATATTCTGCTCATTGGCAAGATGCCGGATGGTCAGTGAAGTATCTGCCGCATTGACTATGGATGCTATTCCCAATAAGAATCCCATACATGCCGTTTTTAGTTTATAGATATACTGATCGTGTGTTTTCATGGTACGTTTATTCTTTTGATGTTCTACTTACTTAATAATAGCTAATCTTCAGATTACTCACTTCCACAGTTCCCGAATAACAATTGACAGACCATGTATTTTGCTGTACACCATAAATACGGTTTGTATAAGCCACGTTATCATTTATATAAATCACACAAACCGAATTATCCGTACAAACGGTCACGTTATATACATGATCCGTAGGAGTATCGAACAGATAACCATCTATTCCGGCGATAAAACCTTTACCGCTCTCACCTTCCTCTTCAAAATTTATTTTCCGTTTATTACCGTTGTCTTCCGGATTCAGAACTACCGAATAATACTTTTCTGAATCGGTGCCACGGGCAAAGGAGAAACCGAATTTATCCGCATTACCGGCAGTTTTCACCGTAAACGATATCTTGTTATGTACATTCAAACGATTGAAAAGAACATACGAACTACCTGTCAACGTGTAACTACCACCATTTTCAGATACACTGTTGCTTTTCTCCATCACCTTTACGGTCGATTCCGTTGTATACTTATTACCAATGCCGTCTATTAACCCAAAAGATAATGTACCGTCTGCATGCTGAACAATTTTATGGGCGACAAGGTTTCCTGCCCACTCCGGTTCATTATCCGCACCGACATCCGTATTATCATTGCCCGGACGTGTCGGACACCATCCCCAAATATAACGATTTGTTCCATCCGAAGCCGTTTTTCCGGCATAAAAAGCACGTGAATCCAGAACACCTTCTTTATTATCCGGAAAGGCAAGAGGATCGGTTGTATTTTTCAACCCATCCAACGTACGGCCTTTAAAATACTGCACCTTGCGGGAGTATTTCGACATATCCGAATAAACCAGATACCACCAGTCTCCCATCTTGAAAACGTCGGGACATTCATAGAAGCGATCCCAGTGCATTGACATAAATATACCTGCATGTTCCCAGTTATTCATATCGGCAGACGTATATTCAGCCAATACTCCTTTCCCATCTTTGGTCGTAGAAACAAGCATATGATATTTTCCGTCTTCTCCTTCAAAAACATACGGGTCACGAAAATCATTTTTGCTATAACCGTTGATATCTCCCTTCAGATAAAAAGAACGGTTCTTTGTCCAGGTTTTAAAGTCAGGAGAAGTCGCCACCATCACAACCTGGCCGTTATCGGCAGACGTAGGACGATATTTATTGCCTGTATAGAATGTGTAATACAATTTATCGGCCGGATTATAAATCGTACTGCCCGTACCGATAGCAGCATCCTGCTCCGCCAAACCTCCGCAAGAGATCAGTTCTCCCAACGCCGTATATGAAGCCGCATCTTCAGTGCTTAACGCCCAGACAGGATGGTAAGTTCCGGCCTGGTTCGGCCGGAATTCCTGTAAGTACATTATTTTAAAGTCTCCTGCAACCGGGTCGTAAAAAGGCATCGGGTCGCCTACATAACCGGCATAAGGTTTATAATAAGTATCAAAACTCATAGCATCGGTCGGAGCGAAATAAGTCGTGGTTCCATCCCAGTCTTTCTGTGTCAGGACCGGATCGTTGTCGTCACTGCAACCGACAAATGATGTCAGTAAGGCAGTCAGGGCAAATGAATATATCATTGTTCTCATAATTTAATTTTTTATTTACTCATTAAATAGTTGATTGCATTCTCTGTCATCCGGCCAACATTCCCGTGATATTTGTCACCCGAAGCATCTACCCCGAAGGCATACCAATCGTAGCAACCGGAACCGATACAGACAATTCCGCCTTTGGTTTCTTCCGGCAGGTATTCCCAAACCACAATAGCACCGTCACCGCCATAACCCAGATCGACTCCGCCGGTCTTTTCTCTCCATACATCATTATTATCATAGCCGCCCCAGTCAGAGCCGATATGCCATTGTGCCGTACTGTTGGTTATCCTGTATCCGGCATCACAGGTGTAAACCTTATCATTTTCACCGCTATTCATGATCAGGTTCTGATAGATAGGATGAGATTCGTGTCCTGCGATAAAGAAGTTCCACGGACCTCCGGCTATTTCACCCGATTCTTCCGACTGTCCCCAACAGTTATTCGGATTGTTCCCGTCTTTAGTCGCTCCCAGTTTAGCCGCATAATAGGTCGCATAACGGGTCAACAACAAATTCATACCGTCATTGTACAACTCTTTCATCCTGACTAAAGCATTAACAGCCTGCGGAGCCGCTTTATCGAATTTGTCCATCGTATCGATGCCTCCGTCGATATGCAGATGCCACCACATCAGTTTACATTCACTTAAATCGATTCTTCCTGCCTGAACATCTTCAAAAGAGATGTATTGTGAATTTGCAATATTATTCAGCATCCAGATTGCCGCTTCTTTCTCTTCTGCATTCAATTGGTCCATGGATACAGCCAAACCGACATATACGGCACTTGGGGCATCCGTAGGAATAACCGTTACTTTATAAACCGCCGAAGCCGTGTTATATGTTACTTTGAAATCGACAGGATCGGTAAAATCGACAGCCTGACCGGAAGCCGGAGTTACAAGGGCATCTTCCGACGTCGTTATCACCGGCACCAGATTCCTCACATCCACAGTTCCCGGAACACGCACGGTAATAGTATGGTTAGTCTGGTCGATTACCCCGGCATACGTATCATTCAACTTGAAAGAGATTATCTTAGCCTCATCATGTTTTATCTGAACTGTAAAATCCAGAAAAACATCTCCATTTGAAACCTTAATTACCTGAGGGAAAGAGAAATTTACCATATCGCCCGGCTGTATGGAAGTGACAGCACCCTCAGAAGCCTCAATAGCCGTAACCTTCATGGCGTCCGTTTGATATATTTCGGGAACCGCCACTGTTACCGTTTTTGTCGTCCGGTCTATGATTCCCTGGTAATTATCATCCAGTTCAAGAACCGTCAGCCAGGTATCCCCATCCAACTGAAGATCGGATTTATTGTCATCGCTACATCCCGGAAGAACAAACAGTATCGTAAATCCCAGAAGAAGCAAACTGATTTTATTTATCATTGATTTCATATGTTTATGCTTTAAAAAGATTATTATTACCAGCCTCCACAGTTCTGTGTATAGTTGCCATTGCTGGCACTCATCTGGGCAAACGGAATCGGTAAATACTCATTCTTATTCTTTGTGAATAAAGCGTTCGAATAGATTGTACAATCATTGGCTTCCTCTGCATAGAACTTATTCAATACCTCAGCAGCCTCTCCCCATCTGACCAGGTCGAAGAAACGCTCCGATTCCATCGCCATCTCTACACGACGTTCGAACTTCAATAATTTGAGGGCATCCTGCTGCGGGTAAGTTCCGGCGTAAGGTTGCACATTAAAACGTACGCCATATTCCAGTTCATAATCCGAGATCGAAGACGTGCTCTGCCTGGCGCGGTTACGTACCTGGTTGATCAGGCCTATAGCCTCATTGATACGGCCGTCGTTCAACTGGATCAATGCTTCGGCGCGCATCAACAATACATCCGCATAACGCAATACGATCCGGTTCATCGGAGATCCCCACCAGGATCCTTTTATCAGATAACCTCCATCAGGATCTACATTCTGTTTCAAAGTCACGTAATAACCATAAAGTCCGTTACTACGGCTCCAGGTTGTAGATTCGTCCATCATGTATTTCTTATTGAAAGCATAAGGGAATCCGGGCATTCCGACAGTCAGGAACAAACGAGGGTCTGCATAATCCGACTGCGAGTCATAATCTTTGCTGTTAAAAGAATCGAATACCGGATGTCCGGCCGCATCTGTCCTGAATGCGTTCACCAGGTTCTGGCTCGGTTTATAGAAATCGCAACCTCCGTCAGTCACTCCAGGTATATTCGGCACGATCAACCCGTAAGACCAGTTACAGTTACCGTTATTTGTCCCGTCATTCATGGAATACTGCATTGCCCATAAAGATTCCGGCCCATTCTCATACTGAGGTTCCGGACGGAAGTTTGAATGGAAATCCGGCTCCAGCGCACAACCTCCAGCCGACATAATCGCATTCTCCGTATATTTCACCACCTGAAGCAAATCTTCAGAACTGATCCCCGTAACTTCATGAGATCCTGCGTTATCCTGATGATACGCCTTGTAGAGATAAGTCTTTGCCAGGTATGCTGCCGCTGCTGCTTTTGCCGGACGTCCTTTTTCCGCTTGTTTTACAGGCAGATTCTCATAAGCAAACAGAAAATCATCGGCGATTTGTTGCCAGCCTTCATCGTTTGTATAGGTTGTATTCGACAAATAATTGTATTCTTCGGGCGATAAGTTTGCATCGTTGGCAAATACAATCTGTTTGTACAGGCGTTTCAGTAAGAAATGACCATGTCCGCGCAGAAAGCGCATTTCTGCAATACGCTCCTGCTTCAACGAATAATTGGTTCCATCTACCTGTTCGAGCAACTGCAATGCAGTGTTGACACGCGAAATACAGTTATACAGACGTTGCCACATGTCGCTGATATTCCAGGCAGTGGTCATGATGCCCTGTGAAACGTCCAAAGCATGAAACACATCTCCGTCTTCCGTACCGTTTCCTCCTTTATAAGCGTCATCCGAACGTACGTCGTAGTTCCACATAGAGAAAGAGGAATTGATATCTTCGGCCGTGATCCATACCGCATAAGCCGATATAACCAGATTGTCTACATAAGCAGGATCTTTCAGCTGTTCGTCACTGATCGTTCCCTGAGGCACCTGATCTTCCAGAAAGTCGGAGCAACTACTGCACATCAAGGTTAGCCCTAAAATTGTTGTATATATTATTCTTTTCATGATAAACCGATTTATTGTATTAAAAACCTACGTTAATGCCAAATGTCAAATTCATCGGAATAGGATAACCATAGTTTGCATTTTCCGGATCCACTCCCGTAAAACTCTTACTCTTGATCGTCAGTGCATTCTGAGCACTTAAATAAAAGCGTAATCGTTCCATCTTTATTTTTCTGGTTAAAGACTGCGGCAGATTATAGCCTAACTGGATATTACGCAGTTTCAGGAAAGAACCGTTTTCCACGAAATAGGTGGAAACCCGCTTTTCATTATTCAAATCGCTGCGTGATAATGCTGGAATATCCGAACCGGAATTAGTTGGCGTCCAGGCATCCAGTACCCGCCTGCCTTTATTCAGGAAACCGATATTCAACCCACTCCACAAATCCGTTTCTTTTTTCAGGTCGCTGATGACATCTACTCCCTGAACGCCTTGCCAGAACATGGTAAGATCGAAATTCTTATACTCCAGATAGATATTCAAGCCATAGCTGAATGCGGGAGTAGGGTCGTAAATCCATTGCTGATCTTTTTCATTGATCACACCGTTATTATCCAGGTCACGCCAGCGGATACGTCCCAGACCGGCCCCCTCCTGCGTTGCGTGGTTATCAATTTCTTCCTGCGATCTGAAAATGCCGTCAGCGACATAACCCACCTGCGAACCGTTGGCATGTCCTATCACGCTCTGCACACCGTTACCTCCAAAAGTACCGTTTGCCGCAACCGTGGCCGGTAATGCGGTAACTTCATTCCTGTAAGTAGAGATATTCGCACTCAGATCATATTTCAAACCGAAAGAGGTCGTATTACGGTAACCCAGATTAAATTCAAAACCGACGTTTTTCATTTCTCCGGCATTGATCCACTGAGTACTGCCTTCACCCATAGCGGCAATACCGGCCATTTCAACCAGAATATCTGTTGTCTTTTTATGGAACCAGTCGAGCGAACCGTACAATGTCTGATCGAGAAGAGAAAAGTCAACCCCCAGATTAGTCTGTGCAGTCGTTTCCCATTTGATATCATCATTACCGATCTGATTCCGTTTAAATCCGGACTGAAGGATACTTCCGCCATTGGTTCCGGCAATATCATAAGAAGTCCCGTAGCTTTGACCTCCCGACTCCGTAACGCCGTAATTAGGAACATAGATCGTATGCCGGGCTATATTGGAGATTTCCTGATTACCGGTCTGCCCCCATGAAGCACGAACTTTCAGATCGTCGAGCCAGGTAATGCTTTCCATAAACTTTTCACGTTTCAAACGCCATCCCACAGAGAAAGAAGGAAAAGTGGCGTACCGGTTGTTCTTTCCGAAGCGGGAAGAACCGTCATGACGTACGGTTAAAGAGACCAAATATTTATCGTCATAAGCATAATTGAATTTCCCGAAATAGGAAACCAACGAATATCCTTCGGCTATACCGTAAGCCTGAGCCGTTCCCGAACCGGCATTCGGCCACATATAATCAGGGGTAAGAATAGAGAAATCTTCTTTATAACCTGAGAAACTCATATCATCTTCCCGGTTAAGCTCCATACCGACCATAGCGTCGCCACGATGTTTACCCACTTCCAGATTATAGGTTGCGATCGCATTCCACATCCATTTCGTCCAGTGTTCCTGTTTTGCCTCGACAGCATTTTTATCGTTTGCTACATTTCCTTCGGTAATCGGATAAGTAAAAATACGCTGTGCTTTCTGGGCATAATCCAATCCGAAAGTGGAGCGGAGATTAAAGCCTTTGAACGGATTCAGGTTTATATAAGCATCACCGAACATACGCCAGTAGGTATAACGGTTATCCGAATTACGTTCGAGTCTTGCTACCGGATTTTCACGATCGGGATATCCTCCTACCGGGCCGGCATATTCTCCGTTAATAGTATATACAGGCAAAGAGGGATTGAATTGCAATACATTCTGCAGGAAGCCACCCGGAGCCTGTACTTCAGAAGTACGATTCAAGGTAAAATGTTCACCGATCGTCAGGACTTTCCCAATCAGATTATAATCAGAGTTCATACGGGCTGAGATACGCTCGAAATCAGACTCTTTAATAATACCCAGGTTTTTATAGTAACCCAAAGAGAAGAAAGAACTTCCTTTTTCAGAGCCGTTGCTTACCGATACATTATATTGTTGTATAATACCGGTACGGGTCGTTTCGTCAAACCAGTCGGTATCCGCTGCCGGCACCGTATTGGCCGCATCCAGATATTTAGACATGCTGATACTGTTCAGCAATGGGTAACCGTTCGGATCATATCCCCAATTATATTTGTAACCCAAGGCATTGGTATTGGGATCCTGTCCTTCATTGACATAAGCCTGCCACATGGCACGGCCATACTGTTCGGTATTCAGCACCTCCATTTTATTCGTGTACATAGAAGCAGCAACAGATGTGTCGAAGTTGATCTTCAACTGTCCTTCCTTCCCCTTTTTAGTCGTAATGATGATTACCCCGTTTGCGGCTCTCGAACCGTAGATGGAAGCGGAAGCGGCATCTTTCAGAACCTGAATGGATTCGATATCATTCCCATTCAGTTCATGCATGCCGGCTTTCGTCGGTACTCCGTCGATAATATAAAGAGGATCGTTGTTATTTAACGTCCCGATACCACGAATACGGATCGTGGTGTTTCCGCTCGGATTACCGTCGGCTGTAATATTCATACCCGGGACACGTCCTTGCAATGCTTTCATAGGGTTATTTTCATTTTGCTTTGCAATATCGTCCATGCTGACCACCGATATGGCACCGGTCAGATCAGCTTTCCGCTGGGTGGTATAACCTGTTACGACCACTTCTTCCAATGCCTGCGAATCGTCTTCCATAACGATCTCCATCTCCGGAGCAGCCTTCAACGTGATTGTCTTATAACCTATATAAGATATGGTCAATGATGAGCCGGCCGGCACATCCAGTGTAAATTTACCATCCAGGTCGGATACGATCCCATTTGTGGTTCCTGTCTGCACAATAGAGGCACCGATAACAGGATATCCGTCTGATTTGGCTGTGATAACACCTTTTACAGACACTTGTTGTGCGCAAACTGTCTGTATAAAGAATAACAGGCAGACACAGAGGCACCATTTAGTGAGTGATGTTTTCATGTGTTTAAATTTATTTGTTGAACAATTATTTTCGACAAAAATACCACCCGCCTGAATAGCCGACGATCACAATCCTGCTCAAGTCGATAATAAATGTAACATCTGTAAGAAAAAGCCTACAGCATGCGACATTTGTCATAATCAGATGACATTTGTTATATTTTCAATCTTACTGGAATTCGGAAGGAGTCATATTATACACCGCTTTAAAACATTTCGAGAAATAAGCGGGAGAAGAGAAACCTGTCTGATAGGCTATCTCGCTGACTGAATATTGTTTTTGTTTAAGTAACTGTGCCGCTTTTCCCAGGCGGTAATTACGAAGAAAGTCGACAGGAGTCGTTCCGGTCAGTTCTTTTATCTTACGGTGTAAATGCCCGCGTGACAGGCCCAGGGTGTCACTTAGTTTTTCGACGTTAAATTCCGGGTCCGTATAAATTTCTTCTATACGTGTCACAAATTTACGAAGGAAAAGGTCATCCATATTTTCCACTTTCTCCGGCTCTGACATCAGTAGGTTGCTATCCTGCAATTTATGCAACAGTTGTTCCCGCAAGCGTCTGCGTTCCTCCAGGATACGGACAATGCGGATCTTCACATAGTTGATCCGGAACGGTTTCTGGATATAACCGTCCGCACCGCCTGAGATACCGTACATCCGCTGACGTTCGTCAGACAAAGCCGTCAGGAGAATCACCGGTATATGGCTTGTCAGCAAATCCGTCTTTATCGACCGGCATAACTCAAAACCATTCATCTCCGGCATCATTACATCGCTTAACACCAACGAGACTTCCTCATCCTGCAAAATTGCCAAAGCGACTTTTCCATTGGTAACTGTCAGAACACGGAAGTTAGCGGACAGCTCTTTTTCCAGGAAACTCCGCACCTCATCGTCGTCCTCCACAATAAGAACCGTATAAGGATACTCCTTGCTTACCAACGCTCTTTCTTCCGAATCATCCAACTGGGAGGCATCATAAGCCAGCAGCGAGACAGGCGTTTCCGTTATGTAATCCCCTTTCAGTTCTTTTTTATCTTTTCTGAGACTGACGGTAAATAAGGACCCTTTACCCAATGTACTATCGACAGACACCTTACCATTGTGCATCCGGACATATTCATCCACCAAATGAAGGCCGATACCGGTACCAACCCGGCCATTCTCCGAATAAAAGCGGTTGAATAAATAAGGTATATTTTCCTCTTTTATACCACAGCCGCTATCTTCGACACCAATCTCTACCCATTCTCCTTTATCGTAAAGGGACACACGAATCTTTCCTCCTTCGGGAGTGAATTTGAAGGCATTGGACAGCAGATTAACCAGAACTTTCTCCATCAGGTCGGCATCCATCCAGACAGTACACTCTTTCATCTCCGGGAAAAATGTATAATCGATGGAACGTACCTTCGCCATACTGTTGAAATAAGACTTCAGCTCGCTGACAAAAGAGACGATCTCGACTTCGCGGATTTTTAGTGTCTCCTGTTTATTCTCCACTTTCCGGAAATCCAGGATCTGATTGATCACCCTGAGCAAACGGCCTGCATTCTTATGGATCAGTTCCAGATCGGATATATAGGGCGAATCATGCAACAAATTAAGCAGCTTGTCCAGCGGGCCGAGTATCAGAGTCAACGGAGTACGTACTTCATGGGAGATATTCGTAAAGAACTGCAATTTAGAGGCTGTCACCTGTTCTATCTCTGCATTCAGCGAAATCAGTTTACGCCGTTGCTCCTCTTCTTTTTTATTGATCTCATGCAATTCATGGTTCTTAATACGCACCTTCCGGTTGATAAAGAAGACATAGACAGATAAAGAAATAAGCCCGATCATCAAAAGCATGATAATCCCCAGCGAATCCTGCAAAAAATAAAAGCGGTTCAGGAGTTCGAGCATACGATTCCTTTGCGTCTCTATGCGCTGCTGATAATTGCTCAGCCGCTCGGATTGGAGCAGAAGGGTTTGAGCAGCCGCCTGATCTACCTGGCCGCTAAGCAAAGGGATATATTTATCCACCTGTTCCCCTCTTATCAACTGCATGGCGGTCCGTATAACCTGTTCCCCTCCGGTCGGGTAAAGGAAAGAAGCATTGATCCGCCCGTCTGCCACAGCCTCCAGCCCGGCATGTGCAACGGCATCCATCCCGATGATATGCAACTCCCGGCCGCGAACGGAGTCCAAAGCCAGGAAACGTTCACGTGCGGCAATCGCCATCATGTCGTTATGGGAATACACAAAATCTACCGGCTGGGAAAAATCGATATCTTTCAGACATTTTACCGCCACATCATACCGCCAGTCTCCTTCTATCGGACGAAAAGCCAGGTCTGTCCGGTCTTTCAATGCAGCCTGAAAACCTTTATGACGTTCCTGAGCCGGAGAAGAAGCCATCATACCCCATATTTCAAGTATAGTAGCATGTGGCGGCAAATATCTGGCAGCATACCTGCCCGCAGTAAAACCAAGTTCATAATTATCGGCACCGACAAAAGTGGTATATTGGTCCGTATTGACTTTCCGGTCGGTAATAATAGTCGGAATACCTGCCCGGTAGGCCTCTTCCGCCACTCCCGTAATCGGGTCGGACTGGAAAGGAGAGATGATCAGTATATCCACTTTTTGAGCGATCAGCTCACGAATCTGTTTAATCTGACGATCGTTGTTGCTGTCGGCGTCTTTTATCACCAATTGGATATTATCATAATTGGATGCTTCGATCTCCACTTCCCGGATCATCTCCTGCCGCCAGGCATCATCCAACATACATTGGGAAATTCCTATCACATACTTCTTCTCCTTATCGGTATGGTTGCAACCGACAAGAAGACTTAAAAGAAGTAGTATGGATAAGATATGCCTCATGGCTTACAATTATGGTTTTTATCATATTTTGACCCTATAACGGGATCTGTTTTATCCTTACCTGAATGCTGTGCCATAACTGTGGCAGTCTTGTGCCATAACTGTGGCAGTCTTGTGCCATAACTGTGGCAGTCTTGTGCCATAACTGTGGCACTACCCTGTCACTACTATGAAAAATAGAAGAGACAGGGTCTTCTGTCTAGTTGTGTACCAATGTCCCGATATTCTCTCCGCTCATTACCTTCTTCAGATTACCGTTCGTATCCATATCGAAGACAATGATAGGCAAGTTATTCTCCTTACACATCGTGGTTGCCGTCAGGTCCATTACTTTCAAGCCACGTGTATAGATTTCGTCATAAGTGATATCCGAGAATTTGGTTGCCGTCGGATCTTTTTCAGGATCAGCCGTATAGATACCATCCACACGAGTTCCTTTCAGCATCACATCAGCTTCGATCTCGATACCTCTCAAGGATGAACCGGTGTCGGTTGTGAAGAACGGGTTACCCGTACCGCCTGACATGATCACGACATTCCCCTGTTCCAACAATTCGATGGCACGCCATTTATTATAAAATTCACCGATCGGCTCCATGCGGATAGCTGTCAGAACCTTTGCCTTTACACCTTGTGCGACAAGGGCAGAACTTAATGCCAGACTATTGATCACCGTTGCCAGCATCCCCATCTGATCGCCTTTCACCCGGTCGAAACCTTTGGAAGCCCCGCTCAGGCCACGGAAAATATTTCCTCCGCCGATCACGATCCCGATCTGTACGCCCATTTCGGCAATTTCTTTGATCTGTGCTGCGTATTCGTTCAGACGAACTTCGTCGATACCATATTGTTTTCCTCCCATCAGCGATTCACCACTGAGTTTCAGGAGAATTCGTTTGTACTGTGCCATCTCTATCTATTTTAATTTCTAAATGTTCTTCTGCAAAGATAATGCAAGTCGGGAGCAGAATAAAATGAACTCGTTCATTTTTTATACTGAGGCGCAGCTTATCTCTGCTTTAAGGCAAAAATACAGTATTTCAATCAGCAAACAATATCAGAAGGTAATTATTCCGGTATTATTTAATAAAACTGTATAGTGCATGTAACAGGTTTGTAATACCGCCACTCTACTTTTGTTATCGAAATGAAACACACTTTATTCCTTATTTTGAAGACACTAAGAAAACAACCAAACCTTCTTCCTAACTTTATGTTTCCCCACTACTTTCAGCGGAAAGAGATGGGGAAACGTTGTTTTTATATTTCATATTTTTTCTCTTTAAGCCGGGAACAATATGACCCGGGGTTCTGTTTCATATATAAATAAACCAGACAGAATCATTTAAAATAAAATAGTTATGAAAAATGTATTAATTGGCATTGCAGCCGGTATCGCAATTGGTTATGTACTCCGTAAAATGGAAGACGATGGTAAATTCAAATGTATCCACGACGACATGAGTGAGTTGGCAGACAGAACAAAAAAGAAATTCAAAGATGTTGTCGACAAAGGTGTCAATCAGGCTGAATACATCGCCGACCGTGTAGAGCATGTTACGGAAAAGGCCAAAAAGAATTAATCATATTAGAAGTAAATAGAAGAGTATAGAAGCATTTTGTCACAGAAATAAGTAATATAGACTTAAATACATGACAAAAAGACACTGTACTTCTTCTATGCACTCTGGCACACAGTTTGTATATTGATAGATGAACGAAGGGTTCGGAAAAAGCCCGGAGTTCAATAAATTATTGAATGTGTAACTTAAATATAGGAGATTTAATTATGATGCCGATCAGAAAAAATCAAAATTGGTTACCGAGTATCTTCAATGATTTCTTCGATAACGACTGGATGGAAAAAGCTAATTCTACAGCCCCTGCCATCAATGTGATTGAAAGCGAAAAAGATTATAGAATAGAATTGGCTGCTCCCGGAATGACAAAGGACGATTTCAACGTTCGTATCGACGACGACAATTGCCTGGTTATTTCGATGGAAAAGAAAAGTGAGAATAAAGACGAAAAGCACAACGGACGTTATCTGCGCCGCGAATTCTCATATTCAAGATTCCAGCAGACAATGATATTGCCGGATAATGTTGATAAAGATCAGGTCAGTGCAAAAGTGGAACATGGTGTATTAACAGTAGATGTTCCTAAAAAAGCACCTGTAGAAGCAGCTAAATTGCATAGAAACATTGAGATTAAATAATCTCGGAGCCAACAGATGAATAACCCCCGACGGAATTTCCGCCGGGGGTATTTTTATCTTGTTACTTTTTAGGTATGAACATACTGATCCCGACCGGATAATGGTCAGACAGATAATCATTTTCCGGACCATTATAAATTTGTGCATCTACACAATCCGGACGCAGACTGTCGGTTACAAAGATAAAATCGATCCGTTCTTGCTGACGGCGTAAAGCATCCCCCTTCGGTGAACCTGCCAATATCCGGGAAGGAAAAGAATAACGCTGGCTGTCAGGGGTGAACATATAACAGATATCATGTAAAGATGCAGCCATAAATGTGGAGATAACAGCATAATCTTCCAGATGTTCGTCTGTCCAGGAGGCATCAAAAGGAGAATGGGCATTCATATCTCCCATCAACAGACAGTTGGTTAATTGGTTACTGTTTATATAGTCGACGATATTATCGGCTTCTTTCTTACGTTTCAGACGGTCGGAAGGATTCAGATGTGTCACCAGGAAATCCATATCCAACACTTTACAGTGTAACAGCCCGTGACCGTAGCCATCTATCTTTCTATCGATCACTTTGAGCGGAGTTCTGGAAGTGAGACCAACCGGATAACCGTTCTCCTTTACAATAGCGACATAAGGATGGCCGTAACCGGCAGCCAATTCTTTCAGTTTCGCCTCGGTGAAACCACAAAGTTCGTTCAAAGCCAGGACATCGGGCGACTGCTCTTTAACCCAGGCGGTAAAGCGTGCGATACGGTCTTTGTCCGCACCATTACTGAAACCATCCATGATGTTATAAGAGATGATCTTGATCTTCTGACGATCCGTACGCCAGTCACGTTCATAAGACTGTGCCGTTATACCGGAACAAACAAATAAAATAAATAAAAATAGAATTACTTTGCCGATTGATACTAGTTTCATGGTGTTCTTTTATTAGGTTCAATAGTATAATTATTCAAAATGGTTCAATGCATTCCGCTCTGTACCATAGATACTTCCTTGAATGCATAACGTCTCAACTCCCCGTCAGGCAATTCGAGGATAAGATGTCCCGTCAGCTCTATCCCTTTAATACAGGCCTCAAACAGTCCTTTTTCATCCCGGTACGGATAAAAGCCATTCCCCCGGTACAATGCTGCCATATAATCATTCCGGATATCGTCCTCCTTCTCTCTGATCAGGTCGATGTAACGTTCGTAAAGATGTTTCTGGAATTTATTCAAAACTTCTGCCCGGTCGTATTCCTGTCCCGTTATCTGAGCCAGTGAAACCGGATTCGGTGCATCACTCAGGAATTCCTGTTGGTTTATATTGATACCGATACCAAGTACGGAACAATACAGTTCACGCCCCGACAGGTCATTCTCGATCAACATGCCGCATATCTTCCGGTCACGCCAGTAGATATCGTTCGGCCATTTCACCTTTACATCGTCTACATATTCGTCGAGCGTTTCTTTTACGCTCAATGCAGCTATCTGGGAAATCAGGAACTGACGATTGGCAGGAAGAAAGTCGGGATAAAGGATCACACTAAACATCAGATTCTTCCCTATTTCCGATTCCCAGGTATTACCAACCTGTCCACGCCCTGCCGTCTGGTATTCGGTAACGACGACACTACCCTCCGGCAACGGCTCTTTCCCGACCAATCCCCGTAGATAACTATTGGTGGAGGTCGTCTCCTCTAAACGGATGATCCGTGGTATTTCATTTCCGTCACTCATTGTATATCTCCCTTATTTTTTTCGGTAGCTTGGCTATCACTTCACGGTAAGAATGCTGAATCCAATAACGGATCTCATCATCAGGCATATCACGTTCCAGAAAAATACCGTTCCAGTATTTTTTATTGAAATGGTAAGCCGGCTCGACAGCCTTATAACGGTCGCGCAATTCTTCCGTATAATCCGGATTACATTTCACCGAGATCGTAGGTTCTTCAACATCCAGCGGTAAAAGGGCAAACATCTTATTTTCCACCTTAAAGACCAGGGAGACATCGTCGAACGGAAAGCATTCTGTTACATTCTTCAACGACAGACAATATTCACGGGCTTCTTCTATATTCATACGTTTTCTTTGTTTTTATTTATCGGCAAGGGGCGTAAAAAGCATCATCGATATGTTCGATCTGAAATCCTTCTTTTCCTTTAATCAGGGTGATGATATCGAAACGGACCGGCAGTTCCAGATTGAAATAACGGACATAGGCATCCGCCGCAGCCACGATACGCCTGATCTTTTTATTATCGACAGCTTCCTCCGGCGACAAGAGATAATCTTCCGAACGGGTTTTCACCTCAACGACAATCAGTTCCTCATCTTTCGTCGCAACAATATCCAGTTCATAATGATGCCACCTCCAGTTGGTATGCAAAATCGTGTAGCCCTGCCGGATCAAATAGTCACGTGCTTTCGCTTCACCATCCCTGCCTAAATCGTTTTGTTCAGCCATCTCATTAATTTGCACAAATATACTGTTTTTCTTTTTTATTTGGCCTTTCACTTGTACATTTGCACAATATGGCAACAAATCGGAAATACTCGCAAGCACAGCCGAATCGCCCGAGGGTGCATAAGGTTACTTTTATGCTCAACGAAGAAGAGCAAAAGGCCGTCGACCGCTATCTTGCCAGATATAATATCGAAAATAAATCCCGTTGGTATCGGGAAACAATCCTTTCACATATACTCAAAACGCTGGAAGAGGATTATCCTACCCTCTTCAAAGAAACGGAAATGAGACGATGAATCCATTTAACGACGAATATTTTATGAAACAGGCACTGGTGGAAGCGCGTGCTGCTGCTGCCGAGGGAGAAGTACCCGTAGGTGCCGTGGTTGTATGTAATAACCAGATCATTGCCCGTGCCCACAATCAGACAGAACGCCTGAACGATCCGACCGCCCATGCGGAAATGCTGGCAATTACGGCAGCTGTCAGCGTATTAGGGGCTAAATATCTAACCGGATGCAGCCTTTATGTAACGGTAGAACCCTGCATTATGTGTGCAGGTGCCATCGGCTGGGCACAATTAAGTACGATCGTGTACGGTGCGAGCGATGAGAAAAGAGGGTATCAGGAATATGCGCCGAAAGCATTTCATCCGAAAGCTATCGTAAAAAAAGGTGTGATGGAGAAAGAATGCGCGGAAGAGATGCAGAAATTCTTCCGGCAGAGAAGATAAGAGAATGAGAAATCCCGCGTCAAGCACGGGATGATCGTTACTGTAATTACTTCACTTCCTCGAAGTCAACATATTCGCCTTCATCTTTAGCAAAGATCTTCTTACGGTTAGCCGAGGCATAATCGTCCTCGGTAGTATGCGACTGATGTTGCCCGCTAGAGTAACTGCTTGTCTGACGACGCTGTTCTCCCTTCTTTGTATTGCTGCTTCCACTACCGAATAACATATTCTTAAATGTACGCAGGATAGAGAATCCCATCAGGAACACTAACAGGATGAAGAAGAAAAACATTACAAACAAAAACTTAAACATAATACTTCGTTACTTAGTTGGTTTATAAGAGAAACATATAGAACAGACCTCTTGTTTATTGTCTTTTGTTAAAAATAGACAAGAGGAGATAGAGAAGAATGGTCCCGGCTATACCCAGCATACCGAACAGGGCAACGAACAAGACTGCACAACCTACTAATATATAGCGTCTTTCATTACCTTTCCATGCAACCGATTTGATCTTCAACGAGAACATCGGAATTTCTGATACAAGTAATAAAGAGGTAGCCAAGGCCACCGCCAGCGTAACCACAATGAACAACACAGGATTTGCCTGTGCCAACGGAGCCAGAGAGTATCCGGCAGAAGCCCAGAACAGGGCATTTGCCGGAACCGGCATACCGATAAACGATGTTGTCTGCCGTTCATCGATATTGAACTTGGCAAGACGCAAACCGGAAAAAGCTGGGATCACGAAAGCCAGATAAGGAATATAACGGCCGATCTCTCCCAACGAAAGACTTGCCTGGCTGAGCATCCAGAATACAATCATACCGGGTGCTACTCCGAAACTAACCATATCCGACAATGAATCCAATTCCTTCCCCATCGGGGAATAGGCTTTCAGCAAACGGGCAGCAAACCCATCCATGAAATCAAAAACAGCAGCAATAATGATCCATATGGCTGCCCACAACAAATTACCCTGCAAAGCGACTACAGTAGCGATGCAACCTGATACAAGACTCATGCAAGTGATTGTATTGGGTATATGCTTTCTAATATTCATCTTTTGTATATTTTCCGGATTCTATTCACACGGGCATTTACTTAACCGCGCGATCGGCGTCTGGTTACCGGTTACCTTCTGATCCATTTCGATCAGCACTTCTGTCCCTACCGGCAAATAAACATCTACACGCGACCCGAACTTGATAAAACCCATCTGTTCGTCAACATGACATTTTTCTCCAACCTTGGCATAGGTGACAATACGCCGGGCAAGTGCGCCGGCTATCTGACGTGCCAGCACATCCACTCCGTTCTTGGTAGTAATGACAACAGCCGAACGTTCGTTTTCGGTGCTGCTTTTCGGTAAATATGCCGCCATGAATCGTCCGTTATTATGGGAAACATGTTTCACTGTTCCGTTTACCGGGAACCAGTTGGCATGCACATTGAATACGGACATAAAGATAGATATCTGCAAACATTGCCTATGAAGGATCTCGTTCTCCATCACTTCTTCGATCGCCACAATCGTACCGTCGGCAGGTGCGATCACCAATCCTTCCGAATCGTAGGGGAAACGGCGGAACGGACTACGAAAGAAATTCAGTATCAGCAAAAAAAGAATCGTTGAAATAGTAGCAACGGTATAGAACAGTATCCCCTTACCCACGGTATGGTATAATGCGACATTTACGACAAATAAAACCGTAAATAACGTAAGTAACAGGCCAGTCCCTTCTTTATGTACTTTCATTCTTCCTTTAAAGCTGCGTTTTTATTTCAATTTGCAAAAGTATTCATTTTTACGGAATAACAAAACAATTCAGTTGACAATTGACAGATGACAGTTGTTTGTTTGAGTACTTAACTGTCAACTATCAACTGATACTATATTCCCCAACTCCACGTACCAGAGATAACCTTCTACCCTCTCGTATCCCATCTGGTTGATCAGTTTCATATAATTCTTTACCTGGTTATGATGCCGTTTGTCCTGTATTTCACCGAATTTATAGTCTATCACGGTCACTTTTTCATCCGAAATCATTACCCGGTCAGGACGTTTGGATAATCCTTTTCCAAAAAGGATATCGACCTCATTCAGCACACGTGCCGTACCGTCGTACCAGGGAAGAACCTCCGGTGTATCCAACAACTCTTCCAAACGAACGATCAGCAACTCTGCTTCTTCCTTGTTTATGACACCCGACAGACGATAGCTTTCAACAGCAGAAGGAATATCTTTGCGGGTCCGTACCTGGCTCAGTACCTCATGCATCAAAGCTCCGTGCTTACGGCGGGCATTATCAAAGAAAAAGCCTTTTCCATGCAAACGTAGTTGCAAACGATCGTCGGGAGAGATCGAACTGATACGGGCCATCGTTATCTCCTCCGGACTGTGTTCATCCGACTTTGCAGCCGAAGGATACCACCAATTGCCCAACTCAAAAATACCGGCTTTCGTATCAAAAGAAGATGGCAAAGAGACCAGCGTATCTCCTTCACGGGTATCGTGTACCTCCACATATAAGGCTGCCCACAAAGCATCGGCTATGGAAGATATTTTTTCAACTTCTCCCGTTTCCTCCTTAATCTTCTTCGGACGAGGAGCAAACACGATCAATTCGTCTTTGGAACGGGTGAAAGCGACATACAGCGTATTCAGGTTATCGATAAAGGCATGTAGCCGTTCACGGAAATAATCTTCCGCAAAAATGGTATTGCCCAAGGACTGGCTGTAACGCACAGGCACCAGATGCAACCGGTTGAAAGGCTTCGTTTCAGGCTTACACCACAGGATAACCGGCTTACTGGGTTTATGATCTATTTCCCAGTCTCCAAAAGGAATAACAACAACTTTGAAACCTAACCCCTTTGACTTATGAACGGTCAGGATACGGATCGCATTCTGTGCATCCGGAGTTGCGATCGTTTTACGATATCCCGTTTCATCCCACCATTTAAGGAAACGACTCAGGTCAGCACTTTCTTTCTGAGTATATTCCGATACCATATCCAGGAATGCCTGGACAAAGACTTGTTCATTCTCCTGAAAATCTCCGGAGAAGAGACGGAAGATCCCTTCCGATATTTCATACAACGACTGACGGGAGAGGGCTTGTAACTCTGCGGCTATCTCCGGCGGAAAGACATTAGCGGAAGTAACCACTGAATAGAGATTCGAATGTTCTTCATCTTCTATCGCTCCCTGCAGGATCCGGTAGGAATACAATGCGGTCTGTTCGTTGATCTTATCTTCCGGATTTCTCAGATAACGCAACAGGGCGATCATAAAACGGACTGCCGGCGACCCGCTAACGAACAGAGCATCATCAGAGATTATATCGTAATGATAACGATCGGACGGGTTTGATTCTTTATAGGAAAGCAACTTATCTGCCACCATCGCCCCTTCCATATTGGTCCGGACCAGAACAGCAATATCTTTCAAGTCATAACCGTTATCCTGTAACTGTTCGACCACACCGGGCAAACGATCCAGCGCCTCCTCTTTCCAGTCTTTCTCTTCATCACCGGTCAGGAATTCGATCTTCACATGACCGTCTTTCTGTTGAAAAGGCGGAGGTACCAGCTGATAACTTTTAGTATAAGCCGACATGATCTTTGTCAGATAAGCAGCACGCTGCTCTTCACTTAACGAAGAAGTCAGCAAAGTTTCGTTATAGACGGTTTGCAAAACACCCGGAAGAGCAGTAAAAAAGGTGTTATTGAATTCTACGATATTCCGGCAACTACGCCAATTCTCTTTTAATGTTTCTTCTTTTACCTCCCCGGACGAAAAATCAGCCTGTACCTGTTCGTCCAGTAATTTCCAGTCGGAGTTGCGGAAACGATAGATACTTTGTTTCACATCTCCTACGATCAGGTTGGCACGATCGTGAGCCAGGCTTTCTTCTATCAGCGGACGGAAATTATTCCATTGCATACCACTGGTATCCTGAAACTCGTCGATCATATAATGATCCACATGCGTTCCTGTTTTCTCGTAGATGAACGGAGCATCGCTTCCGCCGATCACCTTATTCAGCAGCTCCGTTGTATCGGCGATCAGCATGACATTCTTATCTTCGCGGTAAGAAGCAATCTGCCGGGAAACATCTGTCAGAATCCCCAAAGTATAGTAATAACGGACAATCTCACGGGCCGTATTATAAGCAGTCAGATTTGAGAACAGGGCTATGATCTTCTTGATGCAGTCATTCAGTCCTTCCTCAAATATGCAACCGATAATCTGACGCGTCCCGAGAGAAGTTGTTTTCGTAAAGCAACCCTCCAGGTTATCAGCCAAACCGATAAAAGTAGCGGTCGGCTCTTTCATTTCGCCTTTAGCCAGACGATCCAGCAAAGTGAGCGGCGAACGGCTTCCTCCTTTAAAATCAGTCGTACGGATAGCATATTTATTAAGCAATGCCAGTCCACTCTCTCCTAACCGTTTCGCTTCCGCCTCTACCGAACGGATAATGCCGAATAATTCATTCTTATAGTTTTCAAGTGCTTCCTTGTTCCGGATATCCTTAGCGACTTCTTCACTGGAAGCCTTATAGCTTTCCTTAAAAACTTCACGGCTCAGGGACATGATATCTTTACGGAGATTCCATTCTCCTCCATTCTCGATTTTATCTTCTGCAAAACGGAGCAACCAGCCTAATAATTCCTTACTTTCCGGTTTTTCCAGATCAGCCAATAGATTATCGACAGCTGTAGTCAGCACCAGTTCCTGATCCATTTCAATGCCATAACCACCCTGTAAACCGATCTCACGGGTAAAGGCCCTCATGGTTTGCTGGAAAAAGCGGTCGATTGTGCTTATATTGAATGCCGAATAATCGTGAAGGATATCGATCAATATCTTAGTAGCCTGTTTACGGACTTGTTCTTCAGTCAGAGAGTAAGTCGAGCACAACGACTCCACATAATCGGATTTACGACCGGATGAGAGATTGTAAAGTTCCTCTACAATACGACCTTTCATCTCATCGGTAGCCTTGTTGGTAAACGTTACCGCCAGGATACGGCGATAAGCCCCCGACCCGGCAAACAATAAGGTCAGGTATTCACCGGTCAGCTTATGAGTCTTACCCGCTCCGGCCGAAGCTCTGTAAACAGTTAGCATATTATCTCAATTAATTAGACCTTATATGACCCGACTTTTTGTATAGCCTTCCTTTTGCAATATCTCGAGCACCTTCTGGCGCAAATCTCCCTGCACGATGATCTCGCCGTCTTTGGCAGAACCACCCACACCGCATTTTACCTTCAGGAACTTGCCTAATGCCTCCAGATCGTCCGTCGTTCCACGGAATCCGGTAATCAATGTAACGGCTTTACCTCCCCGGTTACGTTTGTCCAGTGAAATACGCAATAGCTGCTTTTCTTTAGGAAGTGTATCCTCTTCTTCCTCTCCCCCTGTATTATATTGAAAATCCGGATTAGTGGAGTACATTACTCCCAAACGGTCTTTCCAGTCATTACTCTTCATAACTCATTCAATTTTATTCGGTTCAAAACTACAAATTAACGACGGGATAAGCAAAATTACAAAGAATAATACATATCTTTGCTCGAAATAGACTGAATTTCATAGCGTCGTAAAATTCATAATTGTGCGTATGAAAAGACTTTTTTTCATATTATCCTTTATACTACTAACCTGTCGTTCTTTAGCCCTCCCACACGATAAAGACGATTACATATTAGTTGTGCATTCCATAAACTTCAGCGAAGTATGGACACAAGGTATTTACGAAGCGATCAACAACACTTTCGCCAAAGAAAATATGTCTGTAGTCGGAGAAGAACTCTCAATACCTGCCATGAAAGATACGACAGACGTAAATGAGAAAGTCGGGATATTACGAAAAAAATATACAGTTCCTCCAAAAGTGATTGTTTGTATAGGAGACCCCTCCTGGCTGGTCTGCCGATCTCTTTTCGAAAAGGAATGGAAAGGTGTTCCTACTATCATCTGCCATTCCCAGGAGTTGATCCCTACCAAAATAGAGTATCTGCTGGGCAGGGACTTGCAAACCATTCAACACATGGCTCTCACAGAAGATCAGGTAAAAGGATACAATGTAACCAGATTAATCCAGCCTCTTTTTGTAAAAGAAACCATCGAAACAATAAAGAAATTACAACCCGAACTGAATAAGATAGTCTTTATCCGCGATAACCGGTATATCAGCTTATATACCGAGCAAGAACTGTCGAAAACAATGCAGGCAGACTTTCCCGAATTAAAACTGAAGGTCTTGTCGACTCCGGACCTTTCTACCGAAAATCTGCTGGATAGTTTAAGCCTTTACGGCAAAGAAACCGGAATTATCTATTATTCCTGGTTTGTATTCAAACAAACTCAAGAAAATCATTATCTGATAGATAATGTGCAAAAAATGACCAACAGCTTTTCGCAACCCCCGGTATATCTTTTGGCAGACCTGAACATCGAAACCGGCAACTTTGCAGGAGGACATTACATCTCAGAAAACGATTTCAGCAAATCCGTAATCTCCACTATCCGATTGATACTGGGAGGAACAGAGGCACGGGATATCTCAACTCATATCGGAGGAGAACCACATACGCACCTTAACTACCAACATCTTTTCAACCACGGCATCGAACCATCCCGTTTTCCGTTGAATGCCATTTATTATCAGCAGCCTCCAACCTTTTTCCAGAAATATAAGATACACATATTTAGTGCATTTGCGATCATCTGCCTGCTGGCAACAATAGCAGTGCTACGTTTCCGTCTTTATTTCCAAAAGCTCAAACAAGAGGAAGAACGGCGTGAAAAAGAAAAAGCAGAAGAAGCTAACCGCTTAAAAAGTGCCTTCCTGGCAAATATGAGCCACGAAATACGGACACCATTAAACGCAATCGTAGGCTTTTCCAACCTGATAGCCCATTCGGAAAGCCCGGAAGACACGATCGAATTCTGCAATATCATAGAAACCAATAATGAACTCTTGTTACAATTGGTCAACGATATCCTGGACCTGTCAAAGATAGAAGCCGATCAACTGGAATTCACGTTCTCCAATATCGATGTGTCCACTTTGTTCATCACATTAGCACAAACTTTCAAAAGCCGGCCCAAAGAGGGAGTGACACTGGAATATTCAATTCCGGAACGACCTTGTTATATCTATTCGGAGAAGACGCGCCTGACACAAGTCATAACCAACTTCCTGACAAATGCCTGCAAGTTCACTTTCGAAGGCTGTATAAAAATGGGATATGAAGAAACAGGGAACGGATTGCGCTTCTATGTTTCCGATACCGGCAAAGGCATTACCAGAGAAAACGTACCGCATGTTTTCGAACGGTTTGCCAAATTCGACAACTTTATACAGGGAACAGGATTGGGATTATCTATTTGCCAGACCATCGTAAAGCGTCTGAACGGAGAGATCGGCGTAGAATCAAAAGAGGGGAAAGGAAGTACATTCTGGTTCACAATCCCCTGCGAAGTTCATCACGAAAATATAGTTATTTCTGGATCAGCACAGTAGCATAAGCTGCAATACCTTCCTGGCGTCCGGTAAAACCCAGCTTTTCAGTTGTTGTCGCCTTGATGGAAATATCATCTTCGTCTACCTGCATCACTTCTGCCAGAGTCTGCTTCATCGCAGGAATATGCGGATTCAGCTTCGGACGTTCAGCAGCAACGGTTGCATCGATATTGCCCAACTCATAACCGGCCTCACGCAGCAATTTCATTGTGTCGCGTAATAATATCTTGCTGTCTATATTCTTGTATTCACCTGCCGTATCGGGAAAATGATAGCCGATATCGCGCATATTCGCCGCTCCGAGCAAAGCATCGCAAATGGCATGGATCAACACATCGGCATCACTGTGTCCCAGCAGTCCTAATGTATGCTCTATCCGGATACCGCCCATCCATAACTCCCGGTCAGGGACCAGGGCATGCACATCATAACCAAAACCTACACGTATCTTCATACCTTCAACTGATTATCTGAACAGGTTCTTGATACCGTCCATATCGAACGACAGAGAAAAACGAAGCGTCTGGTCCAACGGGTTACTCTGAACCGTACTTACCAGATAAGCTGCATCCAACTGGAATACACTCATACGGAAACCTGCTCCGACAGAGAAATACTGACGGTTACCTTTATTTGCATTTTCATAGAAATAACCTCCGCGAAGGAAAAACTGGTCGTTATAACTATATTCTGCACCAATAGAAACCATCACTTCCTGCAATTCGCCTTTGAAACCGTCGGGTGAATCGCCAAAAGACTTGAAAATACCGGAAATACCAGATACATCATTATATTCTTCTTTTTTCTTATCGTATTCATCTTTCTCTTCTTGAGTATAACCTTCACGCAGATAAGGCAAACTCGGCACCAGATATTTACTCAAGTCAAGATACAGACCGATCCGGTTATAGTCGTCGATCGGATAAAGCAAACCGGTTCCCAGACGAAGAGTCGTCGGAATGAACTCATTATGTTCCCCGCCGTCATAAGAAATCTTCGTACCGATATTGGATACATTGAAACCAAAACTCCACAAACATTCACTGTTACCCAGGATCACATATTTTTCCAGATAACCCGCAATATCCGCAGCAAATGCATTACCGGGTACACGGCTTTCATCGGAAGGATCCGTTCCCATATCCGAACGGATATAACGCATAGCAACAGCCATCGAATAAGACTCAGACAATTTACGGCTGTAACTTACATCGAAAGCCATTTCATAGGGGCTCACCGAGTAACCACCGGTCGATTCCCCGTTAATAGGATTATAAGGCACATCTCCTAACGAAAAATAACGTAAAGAAGCACCGACCGCCTGTAAATCACTATCGCCGATCTTGTAATAACCAGCCAAATTCGCCAAAGCCACATCATTTACCAATTTACGCAACCAGGGAGTATATGACAAAGAAACACCCGCTTTACTATACATAAACGCATACTTTGCCGGATTCCAATATTGAGAGTTTATATCGGGAGTAGTTGAAGCTCCGTTGTCACCCATTGCACCGCCACGGGCATCAGGAGCAATAGACAGTGAAGGTACCGCCGTATTAACCGGAGCAAATTTAGCCTTATCACCCTCGGCGTGCAACACCGTGAAAGTAGCCAAAAGGCTGATTGCAACTATAAGTGTACTGATTCTTAATTCTTTTATCATACTATATCTGTTAAAAACGTGGTAAATAAAAATTTACCTTACGAACATATAAACTGATTTTACTTTACTTTATTGTGCGAGGATTATTAATTTCTTTGCATCCGTAGCCTCCTTAGAGCCTCCGGAACTGATTGCCGCACGATATATATATATGCCGGGACGGAGACGTCCGCCTCTGTTATTCGTCAGATCCCAGGTTACCGTATACGATTTGAATAGCTCGGATGCTCCGGTTTCCTGATGTTTCCATTGCAGGCGCCCCATCATATCATATACCATAATACCAACCGTCAACTGGCTTTCCGGACGGTTGTGGAACAAGTGGAATTCTACCTGCTCGCGTGCCGGACTAGGTGTTGCGGTCAGTTCCAGCAGATAAGGCTTCAACCCTTCCACCACTTCAAACTCAAATTCATACGTAGTCGAATTATTCTGTATATCCCAAACTTTAAACTCAGCGGTATGGATTCCCGGAGTCAACGCCGGAAGTAAATACTTCACAATACCTTCCCCATCTTTTCCCGGGATCAATTCATAATAACTGTTCAGGTTGAAACTGAGTGACGGATCGCCATCAATGATCAGCATCATATCATGCCCGATACTGCTACCGGTGATATTCACACCACTTTTATCCCAAAGACGTGCCACAAAGAACGGCGTCGTATTGACCTGACCACCATTGACAAATGTAGAATCGTTCATATACAGGACACGAATCTCCGGACCGTCATGATCGTCTTCCGCATTATCATCCGTTCCTCCGACACGATAATTCAGGTAAGCACCCTGTGCTTCCAGATTATTCGTTTCATCCGAAGCGTATAGATTCATCTTTCCGAATTCGTTTGAATAGGATATATCCTTCGGTACGGTAAAGGTAAAACTAAATTTTCCGGCACGGACCGAATCGTTACCAATAAAAAGTATATTCGAATAATCAGTATACTTAAATGTATTGCCGGTCTTGTTATTATCCAGCGTTTCATAAGAGACACGGCTATCCAAGACAGTCGGGTTCAACAAACCGGAAAAGTCCGTTGCTACATTCCCATCTGCATTCAACACTTCCCCTTCTACTGTTATTTTTTGCAACGCTTTGAAATCTACCGGATCATCCGTCACCGGGTTCCCGTTTACGGCCGTTACCTGCATACGATATTCCGGATAAGCCAACTTCAATGCCGGGTCACCGATCAGAGCAAATCCCAGTTTATACCGGCTCGAACCTAATGCCCTCTTCGTTGCTTTCATAACTTCCCCCAATGTCAGACGACGTCCGTTCTTTTTCTCGAACAGATTACGGATCAGATTGTCATTGATTTCGAAGTTCGGAGTGGAATAGGCCACGCGGGTCGTCGTGAACAAACCGATACCGCCACTCACCTTATTAAGGAAAACCTGCTCGCCGGCGGAAGTGACCGAAGCATCAAAACGGCAAAAATCACAAGTTGCCGTAATCCAGATAGGCAAACGTGTATAAGTCGATTGAGTTATATCACTTTCAGTCAACACCCTTTCATCACTCCAGGCTGTAGTGCTCCCATGTCCGGTATAATTTATCAGTAACAATCCGTTTTTGAGTTGCTTCTGAATATTCGTTTTTACATCAGGATAAGTAGCCAGACCTCCTGAAACATCTTTCTTATAAGCATCAAAATAAATCTTATTCACCAGAAATTCGGGATGGCTTGTATTGATATATTCACCCAACCGGTCAGCCTGGTCTGCATGATTTATCATATAGCCGTCCGCACTGCTCCCGTCATCCGCCACAAAACAGACATTGTTTTTCCACGATCCGGTATCTTTATTATCCATATAACCGATGACCTTATTCACCATATTGGTTGCCTCAGCCAGTGTTCTGACCGGGAAACGGCCTATCCCGATATCGACTCTGGCAGACATCAGTTCTTTTCCATTATTGCTATCATCCAGAAAACCGAAATAATCGTCTATAACAAACGATCGTTCATTCAACGATTCTTCCGTCTGGTAGGTCAACAGCATATTACTTGTCGTCACATTCTGCCAGCCGGACGTGATGAAACGGTTATCAAACGCCCCGTCACCGAAAAGAAGCAGATACTTGGGAGCATCCTCTTCCGAAGTCTGACGATCGTAAAACATCTTCATAAAACGACGGTAAGCCGTAGCATCCGGAGTACCGCTCGAAAACTCGTTATAAATAGCATCCGGAGTGACCACCTGAACCGTCAGGCCGTCACGGGTACGATGCGCCTCGGCCAGTCGTTCTGCCTGTGCAGTCAGCCCGGGTTGGGCTATAATGATCATATCGGTCTGCGGCAAAGCATGTAAATCCTGGTTCGTTACATCACCTACGACTTCCGGAGTAGGGAACGCCTGATTTCTTTGCACCAATGCAAACTCTCTCAACGTCCCTGCCGGGATAGAGAAAGACAATTCATCTCCACTCAATTCCGTTTCCATCTGTTTCGGATTTAACTTATCCGTTACATCAAAAACCATTGTGTTTGTATTGGCATTCTGGATGACAAACCGGGAAGCATTTCCAACAGAGGCCAGACTACGGAAAAACGTACAGACGCCATACGGTTGTAGCTCCCGCTTCATCTGCAAACGGATATAATCCAAATGGACATTCTTATGTCCCAGCTGTCCGTATCTTACATTTACTTTTACATTCGTACCTTTATCCCCTTTCCAGTCCACAACCTCATAAACCAAACGCGCCATAGTATACGTTTCACTACCACTCGAACCACTTTGAGCAATCGTTTTTTCCAATAACTTCTCGCCATCCACACTCATACTCACGCTTCCGTTACCGGTAGTCGGTTTGGCGATAAAGCGTAACGCTATTTTACCGTCATCATTGGTAATGCCGGTTATTCCGGTAAATGAGAAATCTCTTGAAAGGGTCATATCCATCGCTTCGCCAAAAAGCTCCCGTCCCGAATTATTCACGGATACAAGATCCTTCTCATGCAAACGATAATCATCAAAGGTCGTCACTTTCAAAGAAGCACCGGCAGCAGAAGCCACCGATTCCATCTCTTTCGTACCAGTAGCATCCGTCAGGAAATAATAACCGTAATTGGAGTAAGGATTATTGGTATGGACAAAACTTTCCGTACTCTTGTCATACGTCCAGTTGATAACTCCGCAGCCATAAAATAAAAGGTAATCGTCACCGCGCCAGACCGGAACGGCAGGTATATCGTCTATATAAGGATTTGAGAAATCTTCATCCAGCATACAACCACCGTAACCATGTACGGAAACCTTCGCCGGGTCAGAAAATCCCATCCCCCGCAGGTCGGCATATGTCAGTTTATAAATTCCTCTGTCTTCAATCTGTATCTTTACCCATTTCCCGGATGCCAATGCAGAGCTGGTTGCATACTTACTACCATCCGCCCAGGCGAAAGAGAAAAAGGAGATACTTATTATGAATGTATATAATAATCGTAACATATCTTTTTTCAGTTGATAGTTGATAAGTGACAGTTGACAGATAAAATCAAGGACAAATAACTATCAACTGTCACTTGTCAACTGTCAACTATTTAACGTGGAAATCAAGTAACTTCTGCTCACCGATATATCCCTGCAGATGATCATCGATCTTAACAGGCCCTACACCGACCGGTGTTCCTGTAAAAATCAAATCTCCTATCTTCAGAGTAAAAAAACGGCTCACATAAGCGATAATCTTGTCAACCGGGAAAAGCATATCCGAGGTATTTCCCTCCTGCACCTTCCGACCGTTTATATCCAGATAGAACGGAATACGGTTGATATCCCCTACTCTGTCCAAAGACACAAACGTCCCGATAACAGCCGAATTATCAAAAGCTTTACTGATCTCCCAGGGTAATCCTTTCGCACGCAGTTCTCTTTGCAGATCACGGGCCGTAAAATCAATACCGACAGTTACTTCATTATAGTAACGATGTGCAAAACGTTCGGCGATGTTCTTACCCAGCCGATCTATCTTTACAACGATCTCCGTTTCGTAATGTATCTCCGAAGAAAAATCGGGAATAAAAAACGGTTTCCCATCTTTCAACAGGGAGGAATCGGATTTCATAAAGATAGTAGGCTCCGATAACTCTAACGAATGATGCAGCTCTTTATTGTGTTCTGCATAATTCATTCCTACTGCTATAATCTTCATTTCAGTGATTAATTGAGTTCAAACGATTAAACATGACAGCCAGATGGGCATACATGGAAGTGTTCTGTACCACAATATGTTCAGGAACACGGATACGGAACGGGGTAAAGTTCCACAAAGCCTTGATACCTCCGGCAATGATCTGCTCGGTTACCTCCTGTGCCTTATCTACGGGTACCGTGATAACACCGATCGTTGCTCCGAACTCTTTCTGCTTGGCAGGAAAATCATCCAGATGAAAAACAGGTATACCATTCACGACCGTCCCGGCCAGTTCTTTGCGGACATCAAACCCGGCAACAATCTCCAGTCCATACTGATTTAACCCGGTATCCTGCAACAAGGCAGCGCCCAGGCTACCGACACCGAATAAAAAAGCTTTATGCTGCGCAGTAAAACCCAAAAAATCTTCCAACACATCTACAAGGGCGCAGATATCATAGCCGACCCTGGTTTTTCCCGAAATATTGACAAACGAAAGATCCTTCGCCACCTGGCTGGGATCTACATTAATTTCTTTAGCAATCTGGGTAGATGATACAAACGTCTCTCCCTTGCCTTTCATCAGTTTCAGAAAAGCAAGATACCAAGGTAGTCTCCGAAGCGTTGGCTCAGGTATTTTCCAGGCTTGTTTCAATTCATCATTAGCCATTATTCTTATTCATAATTAATGTAGCACACAAAAGTACAACTTTTTTCTTTGTATACTAGTTTGCTGAAGATTTTATATGTTTAGATAATATGATCTCCAGTGAACCCACATAATAAAAAGGAATATTAATTAAATGAAAAGACTTTCCTTTCGATGTCTTTACTTCATCTACAGAATAATTACCACTCCAAACGCGAACCGCCCACTCATGCGGTGCTTCATCCATAAAAGAATGGATAGATCTTAATTTCGCATTATGACCGGATTTTACTTCCACAGGAATAATTTTCGAATCATACAAATAAACAAAGTCAACTTCGGCAGAAGAACCGACTTTCCCTCTCATCCAAAAATGCCGCCGTTGGGAAACCTTGTTCGACAGGGCCAGCAATTCCTGCCCTACCACCTGCTCGGCAATCATCCCTCTCCACGCATCCGTAATATCAGAGGCCCCAAAAATCTCTTTCTGCAAACCTGCTGCATAATTCACCAGTCCCGTATCCAGCCAGAGCAGCTTCGGCGACCGTTTCAAATCGGAGACAAGCGGGACCGAGGCTGAAGTAGTAGGATAAACCAACTCTAACAAAAGCGTTTTTGCCAATGTCCGAAAAGCCTCCCCTACCTCACGCGCTTTATAAGGAGATCCGGCAAAACTTCCTAACGTGATACTTTGTCCGGCAAAAGCCCATCCTTCTGTCAATATATAACGAATCACGTCAGACAGCACTCCTCCTTTTGCATATTTCTCCACATCATCACGGTATCCTTCCAACATGGTTTCATAAACTCTATTTAAAGAAACAATATCACCATCAAAGGCATAATTACTTACAACTTCCGGCATCCCTCCTATCAATGTATAAATATTAAACAAGGCTATTTGTTTTAAAACATAGGCAAAACACACCCGTTTTTGTTCTAAAATATAGGCAAAACAAAACGTATTTTGCACCAAAACATAGGCAAACAAGGAGAAGTTCTTTCCTATAAAAAAGACAGGACTCCCAAATATGAAAGTTCTACCTTTCCTATCCGGAAGTCCTGTCTTGACATCTCTCCTCTTATTTTCCAGAGAAGATATATAAACTATCTTTAAATCCTTTCCAGCGTAGCAACAATGAAATCCCACACCTTCTGCACAGACGGGATACTCACCCTTTCATCCGGCGAATGCGGATGTTCCAGATCCGGTCCGATAGAGATCATATCCATCGCAGGATAAGATTCCTGAATGATACCACATTCCAAACCGGCATGCATTACCTTTACCGACGGCTTCTTACCGAACATCTCTTCATATATTTTCTGCATCACATTCAGAATCGGAGAATTGATATTCGGTTGCCATCCGCCATAAGCACCACCATATTCCACCTTAGCGCCAGCCAAAGAGAAAACACTTTCAAGACTGGAACATACGGAAGCCTTACGACTTTCGGAAGAACTACGCACCAATATCTTTATTTCAATCAACTCATTCGACGATTTGACAATTGCCAGGTTGGAAGAAGATTCCACCGTTCCGGGGAAATCTCTCAACATACTGATCACACCATTCTGGCAACCTTCGATCGCATTGATAATATCATCCTGAATTTCTTCCGGAATCAATGTAGCAGGCAGGTCGGTCATATCAGCAACAAAGTCGATATTATTTTCGATACCGGCATATTCTTCACGGAACATATCCCGGTAGTCAGCTACCAGTTCCCACAAAGCTTCCACATTATCCCCCGGAATCGTGATCACGGCAAAAGCCTCCCGCGGAATCGCGTTACGCAACGAACCGCCTTCAATAGACGACAGCCGGGCACCATAATCACAAACAGCTTCTTTCAGAAAACGGAAGATCAGTTTATTCGCATTGGCGCGTCCCAAATGAATATCCACACCGGAATGGCCGCCTTTCAACCCCGTCAAGCTCAACTTTACAGCCACATCGCCTTCCGGAATATAAGTATCTTCTTTAAACTGGATCGAAATATTCAGGTCCGCACCGCCGGCACAACCGACAAACAGCTCACCTTCCTCTTCCGAGTCACAGTTGATCAATGTTTCACCTTTCAGGAAACCGGGTTTCAAACCGAAAGCGCCATCCATCCCTTCTTCTTCATCGATAGTGAAAAGGGCTTCTATCGGTCCGTGCTTGATAGTCGTATCGGAAAGCACCGCCATTGCCAGTGACGCACCGATACCATTATCGGCTCCCAATGTCGTTTCACGGGCAGTTACCCAATCACCGTCTATATAAGCATCAATAGGATCAGTCAGAAAATCGTGTTTTACAGAGGCGTTTTTTTGGGGTACCATATCCAGATGGGACTGTAGGATAACTGTTTTGCGGCCTTCCATTCCGGGAGTAGCCGGTTTACGGATCAAAACGTTTCCAACTCCATCCCGTAGGGTTTCCAATCCCAATCCTTTTCCGAAAGCTTCCACAAAACGGGTTACTGCTTCCATGTGTCCGGTAGGACGTGGGATCTGTGTAAGGTCATAGAAATAACCCCATACATGCTGTGGGGAAAGATTCTTGATTTCTGCTGACATAATTTCTAAGTTGAAAGTTGGCAATGACTGCTGACAGATAAAACTGCAACTGCCTGTTGTCAACATGATTAATAATATATTAGTAACAAACTTATTCTACAAAAGGATAACAAACGGAAAATTTTAACAGTTAACAGCCTACTATTGCTTTTCGACTGCCAGCTCTTCTTTGCTGTTATCTCTGTTGGTGAGCGGCAAAGCCACGATACCGAACAGACCGCATATCACCGTCCAGGCAGTCTGCACCGTATGTACCACCAGGGCAAAAGCTGCAGCATCATTTTCATTGACACCAAAACAGACCAAGGTAGCGATCACCATAAAATGCCAGGCTCCGATACCGGCCTGTACCGGGACTGCAACACCGATACTACTCATCGTAAAAGCGATCAGCCCGACCGTTATCCCCAGATCACGGGTAAAGTCAAAAGCGTAGAAAGTGATATAGAAATAACAGAAATAACCTCCCCAGATCATCAATGTCTGAATCAGGAAACGACCTTTCTGCTTCAACAGCCAGATACTCTTCATTCCGTCCCATACATTCAGTAACAACGCTTTTGCTTTTTGTACCAGCGTAAAGTTACTCATATATTTGAAAACAAACCAAATTCCGGCGACTAAAATTACTGCACCCACGTAAATCCATATCGAATCGAACATTTTCTGAAAGCCTTCCAGCAAGGCCGGGTTCCTGGCAAAGAAGCTGATAAAGAAGTCGAAATTGAAAATAAAGATCAGCAAAGTGATCGATCCGACAACGATCGTATCACTCACACGGTCGATCAGCAAGGTTCCGAACAGCTTGGTAAAAGGTATCTTGTCATATTTAGTGATAATTCCGCAGCGCCAGACTTCCCCGACACGCGGCAACACCATATTTACGGCATAGTTTCCCAATACGGCATAAATGATATTGCTCATCTTGAAACGATCACCCAGCGATGAGATCAACAGTCCCCAACGCAATCCGCGAACCACATTGGCAAACAAACCGAACAGTAAAGAAACCAGGATGATATCATATCTTACCCCTTCACGGATGACGCGCCATATCTCGGTAACATCCATGTTGCTATACAAAAACCAAAGCAGCAAACAGCCAAAAGCTAAGGGTAAAAATATCTTGACAAACGTTTGTAGGATACTCTTAAAATTCATTCTACGTAGGATACTTTAAATTATTTGTTGTATTTTTGTGCACCCGCAAAGATAAGCATTATATTTTAATACAAACATTTTACATCAAATAACCGGATGAGATTAGTTAAGCCAAAGAAAGCATTAGGACAGCACTTCCTGAAGGATTTACAGATCGCACAGCGTATTGCCGATACGTTGTCGGACTACAAAGATTTACCGGTTCTGGAGATCGGTCCCGGCATGGGTGTGCTTACCCAATATCTGCTGGAAGCGGGTCACGACCTGACAGTGGTAGAACTGGATATGGAGTCGGTCGATTATCTGGAGCAGAACTTTCCGGCACTCGAAGGGCGTATCCTGGCAGAAGATTTCCTCCGGTTGGACCTGTCGAAACTTTTCCCCGGCCAGTTCTGTGTGATCGGAAATTATCCTTATAATATATCCAGTCAGATATTTTTCAAAGTGCTCGATTATAAGGATCACGTTCCCTGTTGTTCGGGTATGATCCAGAAAGAGGTAGCCGAACGCCTGGCCGCCGGACCGGGCAGTAAGACCTACGGTATTCTCAGTGTTCTTCTGCAAGCCTGGTACACAGTGGAATATCTATTTACGGTCAGTGAATTTGTCTTCGACCCACCCCCAAAAGTAAAAAGTGCGGTTATCCGGATGGTACGGAACGACCGGAAAGAACTGGGATGTGACGAGAAATTATTCAAGACGGTGGTCAAGACATCTTTCAATCAGCGCCGTAAGACACTCCGGAATTCAATGAAGCCGCTATTAGGGAAAGACTGTCCGGACTATGCGCTCCCGATTTTCGACAAACGCCCCGAACAGCTTTCGGTGGAACAATTTGTCGAACTGACATTGATTGCAGACCGCCATCTGAAAAACATCTAAAAGAAAACAGGCATGATCGAACTGACGAGAGACTATATCGACAACCTGAAAAGCATCATTACTGAAAAAAACGATGCTAAAGCACAAGCGTTGCTCCACGATTTATATCCGGCGGATATCGCCGAGTTATACCAGGAGCTGAACCTTCAGGAAGCGATCTATCTGTATCTGCTGATGGATGGCGACAAGGCCGCCGACGTCTTGATGGAACTGGACGAAGAAGACCGCCATAAATTACTGAAAGAGCTACCCAACGAACTGATCGCCAAACGCTTCGTCGACAACATGGAGACCGACGATGCGGTAGACCTGATGCGTGAGTTGGACGAAGATACACAGGAAGAGATCCTCTCGCACATCGAAGACGTCGAACAAGCGGGCGATATTGTCGACCTGTTGAAATATGATGAAGACACCGCCGGTGGTTTGATGGGTACGGAAATGATCGTGGTCAACGAGAACTGGAGCATGCCGCAATGTATCGACGAAATGCGTAAGCAGGCGGAAGATATGGACGAAATCTATTATGTATATGTAATAGACGACGATGAACGTCTGAAAGGCGTCCTCCCCCTGCAACGGCTGATCACTAACCCTTCCGTTTCAAAGATCAAACATGTGATGAAAAAGGAGCCGATCTCTGTCCGCGACAGCGACAGCATCGAGGAGGTTGCCGAAACGATTGAGAAGTACGACCTTGTAGCACTTCCGGTTGTCGATAGCATCGGACGCCTGGTCGGACGAATCACGATCGATGACGTAATGGATGAAGTACGTGAACAACATGAACGTGACTACCAGTTGGCTTCCGGTATCTCGCAAGACGTGGAAACTTCGGACAACGTATTTACTCAAACAGCGGCACGTCTCCCCTGGTTGTTGATCGGCATGATTGGCGGACTGGCGAATTCGGTCATTCTCGGCGGTTTCGAAGGGAACCTGGCAAGTAACCCAAAGATGGCGTTGTTCATCCCGCTGATCGGTGGTACGGGGGGTAATGTCGGGATACAGTCTTCTGCCATCGTGGTACAGGGTTTGGCTAATAATTCGTTGAAACAGGACAATATTCTTCCGCAGATACTGAAAGAAGGCATCGTTGCGCTCATCAATGCCAGTATTATCAGTCTGGTCGTATTCATTTACAATTTCTTTATGCTGGGGGATAAAGGGATCACGGCCTCGGTTTCATTAAGCTTGTTTTCTGTCGTTATGTTTGCCAGTATCTTCGGGACGCTTGTGCCGATGACGCTCGACCGGTTGAAAATCGATCCGGCTCTGGCTACAGGACCATTTATCACAATCACCAACGACATTATAGGAATGATGATTTATATGTTCATTTCTTCGGCATTGACATAAGGGCGCCCCCCTACAATACCTGTCATTTGGGTTCAATATTTTCTATTAACGTTGACTCATATCTTTCTACATTCGATCGCGAAGCCTTACTATCAACTGTCACTTGTCAACTGTCATCTAAAAAATATTTCACCTTTTTCTAACCAATAAAGCCCCGGAGGAAATCCCCCGGGGCTTTTTTTGTCTGTTTTTCGCTCTTCACAGAGTTAGAACAGAAGAACTTTATTTCATTACTTTAGTATTAATGCTGACCGCTTGTTCGCCTGTCGCAGGATACTTGCCATGGAGGTGGGTGAACCCACCCCTACGACACGCAGTCAATTTAAATTTATTGATTATAAATAATTTCTTATTTTACGATTGCTTTTATAGCAGCTTCGCCTTCTACTGCTACTACAACTACACCGGCAGGAGCAGCGATGGTAGCTTCATCTGAAGTAACAACTGTGCTAGCAACTTTCTGACCCAATACGTTGCTGATTGTAACAGTCTTACCGGCAGCACCCTTAACGATTACGGCACCGTTAGCGGCAATAACCTGGATACTGGAAGCATCGATGCTTTCGTTAGCTACTGTTATGGTAGGATCTACTTCGAAACGAGCAGCGGCTTTTATTTCAGCACCTAATGTCAGATTACCGTTGACGGAAATTACATAAGCTCTTTCTGCTGCGTTACGGATTACATAAGTACCGTCTCCGTCACCGGATTCGATTACCTGGAACTTGAAGTTATTCAAGCCACCCTTAACACCTGTCACTTTGTTTTCTTTTACAGCTACCTTAGTCAGCTTGCCGTCAACCATTGTCTGCAATGTATCAGCATCCTGCAGGCTGACGATGCTTGCATCTTTAAAGATTAAGCGTGTAGCATAGTCTTCATTATCTTTTGCAAATGTATATTTTCTCCAGTCAGCTACTCGTTTACTGTCAGCTGAGTCTGTAGCGAAATACAAGAACTTCGCCTTATCTTCCGTGCGAATGTAGAATGAAGGTATATTCTTGTCTGTATCTACTGTATCCAAACAGAATATCATAGTTTCAAACGGATTGACCACAGCTGCAAATTCATCCTTCATGAACAGGTAACCACCATAGTTGTCTGTATTCTTGAATTCTGTTGTCTGCGGAAGAGCTTCTAATGAACCATATACCTTTTCAGGTACCAAGAAGGTCTTAACCGGTAGTTCGTTGTAATCGTTCTTATAATCATAATACAGAGCATTTTCCCATGCTGCTACATCAACTCTTTCTGTTTCTTCTGTCTCTTCATCCTGTACAGCATCAGCTACTGCCAAATAGTTTATAGCGCTTCTGAAGTCAACATTTGAAGTAGTTCCAGTCTTTTTTTCTACCAGAGATACAGAACCATCCAGATTGTATTTGATAATGTACTCTTTCTCGGTCAGTGATAAATTTCCTCCATTCAGGTAATATACATCATCTTCATCCGGAGCAAAGAATCTTACATTATAAGTATAGAAAGCAACCGTATCCTTTTCAATCGGAGAAGTAACAACGTTATTATTCTGGATATAAACGAAATCGTTCAGGATGTAAGAAACTTTATCTTTCTTATCATTACCAGCTTCTTTTACACGGATCAGTTCGAACTGGTCAGCAGTCTTAGATGTTACAACCTCATCTCTGCTTCCATTATTAAAGATTTCAATCTTACCGGTCTTCTTATCCCTTGCTGCTGCTGCATACAATCTGTCGTTTGCTTCAGCAGTCTTGGCAAATTCGAAAGTAAACAAACCTTCTTCGCTTTCAACTGTTTCGAAAGTATCAAATTTCTTTACATCTTTCTTTTCAATCAGCTGAACTTGCATACCTCTGAATTCCAAAGAATTATTCCAAACAAAATCTCCGTTAACAGCAGTATGAGCAATTCTTAACTTTTGGTCACGTGGCATACCATCTTTAACAGACGGATATACCGTATAGATATCGTCACCCAATTTCTTTTCGGCATACAATACTGCCCAAACTGATGCACCGGTCAGACGGTTTGTAATCCGGACAGTTTCTCTTTTGTGATCCGGATCGTTATCATTGTCTTTAACACCTGTGATTACGAACTGATACAATGGGTCGTTTTCATTAGCTCCGTCATTTACACTCGGCATAGCAGCAAATGTAAAGTCGTTCGGCGAACTAGGATTTGTATTATCTGACTCCAATGTCAAATACTGTCCATATTCAGAAACCTCTTCATTGGCGGCTTCTTCTGCACCGCTGACAAATTTGATTGCATAGATAGCCGGAGTAGCATCGTTGTGTAACAGGCTTGTAGCGTCGGCCAATGTTGTTGAAGGAACGGCTTTCAATGCTACGACATCAGTTCCCACACCAGACATCAGATAAGGATCTCCGGCAGGATCATTCACATTGTTAGTGCTGGTACGTACTGTAACAGTTACAGATTTATTAGCATGAGTACCGTTTTTAGCAACATCCAAACGAGCGTCAGCGACAGTCAACTCATATTGTTCATTTTCTGTCAGCGGATTCTTCACCGTGGCAGTGAAACAAGCGTTACCTACGAACACTTCATCTTTTTTAGACATCAAAGCTGCATTATGGATGTCTGTATTGTTTGTTACTTCCAGTTTATCCACACCCTTCTTATCATAGAAGTTCATGTCGCTACCTTTTACGGTTTTCAGCAAGAAACCGCCACCATTAGTGCGGCCAGCGTCTGTCAGCTTGGTATAGCTTTGCGGATGAATAGCCACGAAAGTCATCTTGCTGAACTGTTCTTTACTTGTGATACGGAAAGTGTTCAACGTTTCTTTATCTTCGGCATCTTTTCTATCCAATGCGCTCCAGTCTGAAGCCAAATAGATACCGGCAGGGATAGCATAATGTGCACCATTGGCTTGCCAAGCGAGAGAATCCGTCGGCATGAAATCTTCAGTTTCATCAGCAGCGCCATTCGGATCCAGATCCTCATCCACATAGAACGCTCTCAAATCCAGATCCTTGAAGATATTGTCATAGACTTCTTTGCTATTATATGTGCTATTAGCAAACGAGAACATGAAACCTCTACCACCCTTCATATCATTCAGTTCTTCAGCGACATTCTCTCCTAGAATCTCCCTTTCACCTAAGGTTGCAAGAAGGAAGTTATCTGAAGAACTCGGACCACCCAATGTGAACCCATCTGCACCAGCCGTTGAACTACCTGTCAATAATTGGTTGCCACCGGAAGTAGCGGCACCGGTATAATACAAAAACAACTGAGCGTTTTTATCAGCTGCTTTAATCTGAGTCTTGCCATCACCAACTTTTGACATGAACCAAATCTGGGTCTTGCCATTGTCAAATTTTGACTCCTCTGCCTTATCTACACAAACAAAAGGATTAACATTAACTTTAAAAGCCAAAGGAACTGCGGTTGCTTTGCTTTCCAAAGAATAGTAGTAGTGTTTAGTTCCTGCAGCAGCACCCGGTGTACCACTACCACCTTCAGTAATGATATCTTCTTTAAAATTCCAAAGAAGTGCATCCAGTTCTTTATCTGTCAGAGTGCTGAGATCTTCCGTACCTAAATCAACCACAGAGTAAGTCAACTGTCCGGCCTTAGTCTTAGTTGCTTTAAGAAGGTAGTCCGCAGCACTAATCTTACCGTCGTTGTCAGCATCTTTGACAATAAAGACACCGCTTTTGGTGCCTCCGAAAGGTTCTACCTTCAGCGGTGCCCCATTCACTTTAACGTCTGCCGCATTAACATTAAATGACGAGCCTGCGACCAGCATACCCGCCATCAAAAGCGTAGAAAACTTTTTGTTCATAATCGTTTAATTTAATATTAATAATAGTGTTACTTAAAAAGCCTTTTAACCTTGGATTTGGAACGTCTCTGAGAGTAAATGACTAGATTAAACGTTCCTTTTTTCTCGCCATTTTTTAGGTAGTATCTTGCCTTGGTAATAAGAAGTACGATTTTTGTACTCTAATTGCTATTCAATTGATAAGAAAGAGGATAGAATTGAAAAAAAATTATGGGAAAGAATTGTAGGTTTAAAACTTATGTCTAACTTTGCTGGCGAGAAAAAAGGAACGTTTAATTTCGTCATTTGATTTTTATATTCTATCCTATAATATTCAACCTTTCATACTGTATTTTCAACTATTATTACATATATAGATATATACCCGTACGCATTTCATAATACGCTGTGTTTCAATACCTGTTTTTTCAACTTTCCGCAAGGGATTGTTAAAAGATGGAATTTAGCCTGTTTTTCGGGGGAAATAAAGAAAGAATGATAAGAACCCGTTGGCGGAATTAATCTGCTACAAAATTAGGAAAAGGTGAACCTTTATCCTATCATGGCGGCTCTCTTTCTGTCCTGGCGGCCTTGACCCGCCATCTCATACTGAGTGTTGATTATCAGTATAGGATGCGATCCCGGGTCAAGCCCGGGAGGACAGAGTTAACGCTCATATTTAGAAATAATTGAACTATAAACATGAGGAAGATTACAGCAGCCTTGTAGAGGATTGGATATGTTAAATTAATATGTTATAGAACATATTTCCTGTAAAGCTGTTATCTTTGCAGTGACTAATAAAACAGCAAAGAAATATGCTAAAACAGGCATTTTACATTCTGTTCTTCTATTTTACCGGAGAATTTATCAGTTCTTTCATCGATGGCTTTATCCCGGGAAGTGTCATCGGTATGGTATTGTTATTCCTGGCACTGGCATTCAAATTGGTAAAGCCGGCAAATGTAAAGAAGTTATCGACGATCCTGACTGAGAATATGGGGTTGTTCTTCCTGCCTGCCGGTGTCGGACTGATGAGTTCTCTCGGCATTATCTCACAATATTGGGCAGTAATCTTGACTGCTTCCGTTGTCAGCACCATTCTGGTGATTGCCAGTGTTGCCCTTATTCAGCAAAAACTCGGAAAGGAGGGTGAAAGCAATGAATAATCTGGTACATTCCGAAGTATTTGCACTCACTTTAGTGATCGGTACTTACCTGGCAGCACTCGCTTTATACAAAAAGACACGTATCAGCCTGCTGAATCCGTTGTTGACTTCCATATTCGTAATCATACTTGTTCTGAAAACAATGGGCATAGAATACGAATCTTTTCAGAAAGGGAGCCATCTGATCCATTTCATGCTGGGGCCTTCGGTCGTAGCATTGGGTTTCGTCCTCTATGACCAGGTACGGTACTTGAAAGGGAATGTAATTTCCATTCTCACTTCCGTATTCGTCGGAGCAATCGTAGGTATCGTCAGTGTCATCGTAATCGGCGATCTGATGGGGGCCGACCAGGCATTGATCGCCTCGCTCCAACCGAAGTCGGTCACAACTCCTATCGCCATGGGGATCGCAGAAAAGGCTGGAGGAATCCCTTCACTGACAGCAGTGATCGTTGTAGCAGTAGGTATATTCGGCAGTATTGTCGGTCCGTTTGTCATGAAAGTACTCGGAATAGAAAGCCGGATTGCCAAGGGATTGGCCCTCGGAGCCTCTTCACACGGACTGGGTACTTCAGTAGCCATTCAGATCGGTGCCATTGAAGGCGCTTTGAGCGGATTAGCGATCGGGCTGATGGGAATCATGACTGCGATTCTGGTCCCTGTTATCAGTTTTATCATTTCCTTGTTTTAGAATAAATCCTCCTTTTATCCCCCTGCAAATCATATCAGACTGATTTGCAACTCATTTCTAAAGAAAAAGATTGCCGCTTATTGGTACTTTAAGAGGAAAACACTACTTTTGTACCCGAAAATGACCGAAGACAATTCAAAAAAACATTATAAATAAAAATATTTCGTATGATTAATTCACAAGACATTAAAAAAGGAACTTGTATTCGTTTGGATGGCAAACTGTATTTCTGTGTTGACTTCCTTCACGTAAAACCGGGAAAAGGAAACACAATTATGCGTACTACATTAAAAGATGTAGTAAAAGGAGGCCAGATCGAACGCCGTTTCAATATTGGTGAAAAACTGGAAGACGTACGTGTAGAACGTCGTCCTTATCAATATACATATCGCGAAGGCGATCATTTCCACTTCATGAACCAGGAAACTTACGAAGATGTAATCATCGACAAGGAACTGATCAATGGCGTTGACTATATGATAGAAGGCCAGATCGTTGAAGTTGTTTCCGATGCATCGACAGAAACTGTTCTTTTCGCAGATATGCCTACAAAAGTTCAGTTGAAGATCACTTATACCGAACCGGGTGTAAAAGGCGATACTGCAACTAACACATTAAAACCGGCTACAGTTGAATCCGGTGCTGAAGTTCGTGTTCCGCTGTTCATCAACGAAGGCGAAATTATCGAAATCAACACGACAGACGGTTCTTACGTAGGACGTATCCGTGAATAATATGATATAATGCAGGGACGGTCAAAAAGCCGTCCCTCTGTTTTTCTTCACCAAAACAATGTATAACTATGAAAATAAAAGAATGGGCAGAAGAAGACCGCCCACGCGAAAAAATGTTACTCAAAGGCGTTTCCTCCCTTAGTGAAGCAGAGCTTTTAGCCATCCTGATCAGCTCGGGCAACAGTAACGAAACAGCCGTACAACTTTCACAACGTATCCTCAACACAGTAGACAACAATCTGAACGCGTTGGCAAAACTGACCATACAGGAACTTATATCAGGTTTCAAAGGTATCGGCGAAGCTAAAGCTATCACGATCTGTGCAGCTCTCGAATTAGGCAAACGGCGTAATCTTGCAGATCCTATCTTCCGCCAATCGATCCGGAGCAGCCATGATGCCTATGCCTTATTCCATCCGTTACTCTGCGATCTGCCATACGAAGAGTTATGGATCGCACTGACCAATCGTGCCGGAAAAGTAATCGGAAAAAACAGGATCAGCCAGGGTGGCATCGGAGAAACTTCCGCCGACCTGCGCATCATTCTGAAAATGGCTATCACCGCACTGGCAACAGGCATTATCCTATGCCATAACCACCCGTCCGGTAACACCCGTCCAAGTTCACAGGATGACTCCCTGACCAAACGCCTGCATAAAGCAGCCGAACTGTTAGAAATTAATTTACTGGATCACATAATCCTCTGCGAGGAAAGTTACTTCAGCTATGCAGACGAGGGTCGACTGGCCCTGTAGAACATTTTCTCTTTTCTATGGTTTAGTATATAGAAGATATTAATGTATATTTGCATTCAAATTAAAAGAAGATGAACAACGAATTCCTCCAAACAGAAGAAGCAATTGTCGCCATGCTGAAAACAGTGTACGACCCGGAAATTCCGGTCAACGTATTCGATCTCGGCCTGATATATAAAGTAGACATAGACGACGAAAAAAACGTCCGTATAGATATGACCCTGACTGCCCCGAATTGTCCGGCAGCCGATTTTATCCTGGAAGATGTCCGCATGAAAGTAGAATCGGTAGACGGTGTAAATAATGTGGAAGTCAATCTCGTTTTCGAACCGGAATGGGATAAGGATATGATGTCGGAAGAGGCAAAACTGGAACTCGGCTTCTTATGAATTCATCCCGAAAGAAAATATTTTTTGCATCGGACGCCCATCTGGGCGCTCGGTTTCATAAAGACCCGCTGGCAGTCGAGAAAAAGCTGGTACGTTGGCTCGACAGCATCAAAGACGAGGCTATGGCCATCTATTTTCTGGGGGATATGTTCGACTATTGGTACGAATATAAATATGTCGTACCCAAAGGATTCACCCGCTTCCTCGGTAAACTGGCCGAACTTTCGGACAGCGGGATAGAAATCCATATATTCATCGGTAATCACGATATCTGGATGTTCGACTACCTGCCGAATGAGATCGGTGCAATTATCCACCGCGACGTACTGACCACCGACCTGCTAGGCAAACGTTTCTTTCTGGGTCACGGCGACGAAGTAGACTATCGCAGCAAAGCCTTCCGTTTTATCCGTGCCCTTTTCCGTAATAAATTCTGCCAGTGGCTTTACGGAGGCATTCATCCCCGCTGGACCTTCGGCTTTGCCCTCGGTTGGTCATTGAGCAGCCGTAAAAGCGGACTGGAAAAAGAAAATGCACTCGAATATAAAGGTGAGTCAGCTGAATATCTGGTTCTATTCGCTAAAGACTACCTGAAAACGCATCCGGATATCAACTTCTTCATTTTCGGGCATCGCCATATCATGCTCGACCTGATGCTCTCCCGCACTTCCCGCCTGCTGATAGCCGGCGACTGGATGACTCTTTTCTCCTATATCGTTTGGGACGGGGAAAATCTCTTCCTGGAACAGTTCGAAACAGAATAATCCTCACATGAGACCATAAAAAAACTGCTCCAACCGGTGTCGGAGCAGTCTAAACACTAATCCTGTGTTTTGTAAGCTGTGAGGATTAGTAATTATTTTTTCGCCTGCAATTTACATAGTTTTCTCGGGATTTACCTAAAAAAGGAAGTAATTTATTTACCTTCTTTCAGGGAAGACAAATAAAAGTCCCGTATCAGCAGGCCTATAACGCATATATAAAAGATAGTTACGGGAACACCCAAATAACGGATCAAAGACTCATTCAATGAAGTACAAAGAGCATATGAAAATAAAGAGATAAGGGGAATTCCTAAAGCATTGTAGAACTTACGGGGGAAATACATAATATAAGCAACTGCCAACAGATCACCCACATACATATACCGTTCGTGCATACCCGGCAACAAAAAAGGAAAAATCACTGCAGAAAGAAGAGCCAGACGAACCAGATAATCATTCGTTAACTGCGCCCTGTACTTTTTAGCCAGCAATCCCCCTGTCAGGAGAGCAAACAGGCATGTAAGGAGAATGCCGATCCATTTAACCGTCTCATAATGATTGTCACTGATCCACATATACAGATTCGGGAACTGTAACGAAAGTGAATCATAATATTCGGACTGGGAGATGAAAACAGACAATAGCTCCGTCAGCGGTCGCCCTGCACAGTATGCCGGTAACAATGAAATCAAATAAACAGCCGGTACCAACAGAAAATAATACCATTTGACCCTGTTTCTCAACAACAATACAAAATAAAACGGGAAAAGAAGGATAGCCTGAAGCTTAAAAGAGAACGAAATTCCCAAAAACAGAATGGAAAGGAATGACCGCTTTCTTAATACAAAATAAATACTCCCCACCAGAAATGAGGCATACACCGAATCGCATTGCCCCCAGTAAGAGCTATTGATCAGAACCGTCGGCAACAGCGGAACTACTGCTAAAGCACACCATCTCACCCAATCTTCCTTATACTTCTGATAGGCAATTCCCCCTATAAACCAAGCTGCAACATATTCAAAACAAATCGATACCAGCTTGATCGGAATAAGCGGTTCTCCTCCCAGTTTGGCTATTCCCAACAAAAAATATAAATAAGCCGGTGAATAATTAGCAAATTCAAAACGAAATGCCTGCCAATAACCATGCGACCGGATAAATTCGACCCACGGTTTCAAAAAGAATGTATAATCACCCGGCTCAGGAAAAAAGGGTAGCATCAATAATTTGATCAGCAAGCCTGCCAGGATCAACAAGGCCAGGAACTTTTTATTCCTGAATAGAGATTGTAAAACAGGGAGGATCTTCAACATAGTATTTATGGTATAAAAAGACCGGAGGATAGTTATACACCATTCCTTCGGTCTCCTGATTCATATCCGGTATCTATTTATTTACCTAATATATCCATTGTATCGGAAGCGATCATATATTCTTCGTCAGTCGGTACAACGATAATTGTTACCTTACTGTCCGGAGTACTGATCACCATTTCTTCACCACGCATACCGTCGTTCTTCTGAACATCGATCTTCATGCCCATGAATTCCATATTTTCGCATACAACACGACGGGTAGCCCATTGGTTTTCACCTACGCCGCCAGTCCATACCAGGATATCGCAACCACCCATAGCAGCAGCATAAGCACCGATATATTTCTTGATGCGATAGTTGTAAATGTTCAATGCCATGATAGCCCGTTTGTCGCCTTCGGCAACAGCAGCTTCGATCTCACGCATATCGGAAGAAATGCCGGAAAGTCCCTGCACACCACTCTGTTTGTTGATCAGGTCAGACAAACCTTTAGCATCCAGCTTTTCCTTGTCCATGATGAATGTAAGTGCACCCGCATCCACATCACCGCAACGTGTTCCCATCAACAGACCTTCTACCGGAGTCAGCCCCATAGAAGTATCGACACTCTTACCGTTCTTTACAGCAGCGATTGAACCGCCGTTGCCAACGTGAGCCGTGATGATCTTCTGTTCTTCATAAGGAACACCCAGGATTTCACAAGCACGTTTTGAAACGTAACGGTGACTGGTTCCGTGGAAGCCATAACGACGGATACCGTATTTCTTATACAGAGAATAAGGCAGACCGTACATATAAGCATAATCAGGCATTGTCTGGTGGAAAGCAGTATCGAATACACCCACCTGGCGGATTCCCGGGATCAATGCGCTCATGGCACGGATACCTTTCAGGTTTGGTGGGTTGTGAAGCGGTGCCAGGTCGATACACTCAACCATTTTACCGATCACTTCCGAAGTAATCTCCACACTACTGCTGAATGCTTCACCACCGTGTACCACACGATGACCTACAGCATCAATTTCGTTAAACGACTTGATACAGCCGTATTGATCGTCAGTCAGTACGCTCAGGATAAACTCGATAGCTGCATTATGCTCAGGCAATTCTTTCTCCAGAATCACTTTTGTGCCATCCGGCTGAGTGAATTTCAGGAAAGAACCCGGCAAACCCAGTTTCTCTACGCCGCCCTGTGCCAGTACCTCATGTGTGTCCATATTGAACAACTTGTACTTAACAGACGAACTTCCGCAATTTAATACTAATATCTTCATATCTTTCTTGTTGTGTCTTTTTTTACTTTTTAGCAGCCTTTAAGCCGATAGACTGATTGCTGGCGATAGCAACCATCTTATAGATATCATCTACTGAACAACCGCGTGACAGGTCGTTGACAGGAGCAGCCATACCCTGAAGGATCGGACCTACTGCTTCTGCGTCACCCAGACGTTGAACCAGTTTATAAGCGATATTACCAACTTCCAGTGTCGGGAATACCAATACGTTAGCCTTACCGGCCACTTCGCTACCCGGAGCTTTCAATGAAGCAACCGATTCTACCAAAGCGGCATCAGACTGCAATTCGCCGTCGATCTTCAGTTCAGGTGCCATTTCTTTTGCCAGACGTGTAGCCTCAACGACTTTGTCTACCATTTCATGAGATGCACTCCCTTTTGTTGAAAAGCTCAACATAGCAACACGTGGTTCCACACCAACGATATCACGAGCCGTAGCGGCTGTAGCAATAGCAATGCTAGCCAATTCCGAAGCTGTAGGATTCGGCATCACAGCGCAGTCGGCAAATACGAGCAAACCCTCTTTGCCATATTCCGGTTTCTTTGTGAACATAAGGAAAGCACCGGATACGCAACTCATGCCCGGAGCAGTCTTAACGATCTGCAAGGCAGGACGAAGCACATTACCTGTTGTATTCTGGGCTCCGGCAATTTCACCGTCAGCATCACCTGCCTTGATCATCAGGCAAGCAAGGAATAAAGGATCTTCTACCAGAACGGCAGCCTTTTCAGGAGTCATACCTTTTTTCTGACGCAGCTGGAAAAGCAGGTCAGCATAAGCAACTTTCTTTTCATGATTTTTAGGGTCAACAATAGTAGCCTGTCCGATGTGGTTCAGACCGTAGTTTGCTGCCAGGGAAGAAATCTCAGCCGGATTTCCGATCAGAATAATGTCAGCAACTCCATCGGCCAATAAACGGTCGGCGGCTTTCAGTGTTCTTTCTTCTGTTCCTTCAGGAAGAACGATGCGCTGCTTGTCAGCTTTAGCGCGTGCAATAATCTCTTGCATTAAGTCCATAGCGGAAGATATTTTTTATAGAATTTAGTAATTGCTACTGTTTGCGGGTACAAAAGTAGGCAAAATGCAACATAGAGTTTGCAAAAAGCACAAAAGATTTGCAACCGGAGCTGCCACTTTCAGAAGATTTAACAGTAATTCACGACTTCACGCTCACCGGACAAGATTTGTTGCAGGTCTTCGGCTGAAATATTAATCTCCAGTTTGCCATTGTGGGCCACAGATATTTTACCCCGCTCTTCCGAAACTATAATAATCAACGCATCGGTCTCAAGAGACATCCCCAATGCGGAACGGTGACGTAATCCCAGGTCTTTCGGCAAACTGGCATTCTGTGCAACCGGTAAAATACAACCGGCAGCCTTGATACGTCCGTCGGCAATGATCATGGCACCATCATGCAAAGGACTATTTTTAAAGAAGATATTTTCTATCAGACGGGCATTCACATCTGCATTGAACATCTCACCGGTATGTTCATACACCGACAGGTTGACTTCCTGCTGGATCACGATCAGGGCACCGGTTTTTTTACGGGCCATATTCATACAAGCCAAAACTACCGGAGCGACATATTTTCCTTCCTGCTCGTTATTCACATTACGTTTGGAGAAAAGTTTCCCCAGAAATTTCCATCCCCGATGAGACCCCAACGCCATCAGGAAACGCCGGATCTCATCCTGAAACAGGATCACCAGCACGACAAAACCGACACTGATAAACTTATCCAGTATGGCGCCCATCAAACGCATTTCCAATACCTGGGAAACCAGGATCCACACAATAATAAATGAAACGACCCCGCTAAAGATAGCCAATGTACCCGAACTCTTCATCAGTTTGTAAGTCTGATACAGGAAAAAGGCTACCAGCAATACATCGATCAGGTCTTTTACTCCGAAATGCATCCACATAATATTATGAGTTGATAGTTGACAATTGACAATTGACAGTTTTAGTAACCAGCTTTACAGCCTCGACAGCCGCTTTTACATCATGAACACGGAGGATATCCGCCCCGTTCATCAAAGCGATCGTATTCAGGACCGTCGTACCATTCAGACTTTCTGCCGGAGAACCTCCCAGATATTTATATATCATGCTTTTACGGGATATACCGACGAGCAATGGCAGACCGAATACACCGAATTCCTGCAGATGATTCATCAGCTGATAATTCTGATCGACGTTTTTACTAAATCCGAAACCGGGATCAAGAATAATATCATTGACTCCCAACAAACGAAGTTCACGGACTTTCGAGGCAAAATAGAGCATGATCTCTTCCATCATATCCGTATAACCGGTATACTGCTGCATCGTTTGGGGAGTTCCACGCATATGCATCATAATATAAGGAACTTTCAGATTTGCTACCGTAGCAAACATTCCGGCATCCAATTCACCGCCGGATATATCGTTGATCATAGCCACCCCGTACTCCTCCACGCATTCCCGGGCAACACCGGCACGGAAAGTATCTACGGAAACGATTGCTTCCGGATAATGTGCATTCAATATATCCAATGCGAAAGCCAGTCGCTCCATCTCCTCTTCCAGTGAGACTTCAGCCGCATCCGGGCGAGATGAATAGCCGCCTATATCGATGATCTGTGCCCCTTCCGATAAAATGGTCCGTATCCGTTCTTCAATAGCAGCCTCCGTCTGTTTCCGGCTATCGGCATAAAAAGAATCTGGGGTAACATTTAAAATTCCCATCACCACCGGTGTGGACAGAGACACCAGTGTTCCCTTCATATTGAGCGTTTTATCTAACATTCCAACTTATATTTCCAGCAAAGATACACGATTATCACTTAAATCTTCATTCTTCATTCCTCATTCTTCATTTAATTACTACTTTTGCTCACCAAATAATCACCAAACGAAAAAAAGCTATGGGTATTTCAGAACTGTACGAATTATTTATACACCATCCGCAAATAACGACAGACAGCCGTAATTGTCCGCGTGGTTCGATCTTCTTTGCCTTGAAAGGAGAAAGATTCGACGGCAACCAATATGCAGCAAAAGCACTCGATACGGGTTGCGCTTATGCTGTCATCGATAATCCGGATTATGTCACAGGAGAACGCACCATCCTGGTAGACGATGTATTAAAGGCCTTACAGCAATTAGCTCACCGCCATCGTAAGATATTGGGCATTCCCATTATCGGGATTACCGGAACCAACGGAAAAACTACTACCAAAGAATTGCTGGCAGCCGTCCTGTCCACCAAATTCAACCTACTCTATACGGAAGGGAACCTGAACAATCATATCGGAGTTCCTCTTACTTTGCTCCGGTTAACGCACGATCATGAAATGGCCGTCATCGAAATGGGTGCAAGCCATCCGGGAGATATCAAGGAACTGGTAGAAATAGCCCTCCCCAACTACGGTATCATCACAAATGTCGGCCGTGCACACCTGGAAGGTTTCGGATCTTTTGAAGGAGTGGTAAAAACAAAAGGAGAGCTTTATGATTATATCCGCCGTACAAAAGGGAAGATATTCATCAAAAAAGAGAATAAAGATCTGCAGGGAATAGCCAAAGGGATCGAACAGATCACCTACGGGGCTGACGATACTTCATTTGCTTCGGGTCACGTGATCAGTTGTAACCCGTACCTTACTTTCGACTGGAAACAACAAGGCAAAATCCATACAGTAGATACGCACCTGATAGGTGCATATAATTTGGACAATGTGCTGGTAACTGTTGCCGTAGGCCGCTATTTTAAGATCCCGGCAGAACGAATCAGTCGCGCCATTGCCGCATACGAACCGACAAACAACCGCTCACAACTAAAAGAGACGGCTAATAACACGTTACTTATCGATGCTTACAATGCAAACCCCAGCAGCATGAAAGTTGCACTGGAGAACTTCGCCGCCATGCCGGTATCACCCAAAGCCGTGATCCTGGGAGATATGCGTGAACTGGGCCCTTCCAGTGACGAACTGCATGCCGAAGCTGTAGCAGAGATCAAAGCCGGTAAATTCGACAAAGTTTTTCTCTGCGGAGAACATTTCGTAAAAGCCGGAAAAGAATTTGCCACTTACTCGACAACAGAAGAATTAATCGAAGCATTAAAAGCAGGCCCGTTGAAAGGATATCATATCCTGATCAAAGGTTCTCATGGAATGGCACTGGAAAAAACTATTGAATTTTTATAAACCAGTTTTTTCAACTTGATCGTAACCATTCTATCTGCTTGCCGACAATTGTCAACAAGCTTGTCGATAATTGTGAGTAAACTTGTCGACAATTATCGCCAGGTCTTACCATAATTATCGGCAAGCAAACAGTTCCTATTCGTTATCAATAAACAATGCCTTCTTTAGCTTCTGATAGAGGAAAGACAAGACAAGCAAGATAACTCCTAACATAATAAAGACAATAATCTTCCCTACCGTCGGCAACAGCCAAAGGTCGACAATGACCAGCTTCAACAGAACTATTCCGAAAACAGCCAGGCTTATCATACGCAGTATCCGCAGATGCAAACGCATGCCTAATGACATCTGGATAAATCCGGCAATACTCAGGGAAATGGATAAAGCCGCACTCGCTTCTTCCTCCCAACCGGTCAGACGCAACATATTATTAACGGCAACAGTAAACAGGACAGTAGAAGCGATCGCAATGAACGAGGTCATCCAATCCGCACTTTTTTGCCGGAAATTATATAAACGATAATAATACCCGGCCAGCAAAAACAGATGTACAATCACAACCACCAATGCCCCCCACTGCAATATAAACAACAAAGTATTGCTATACTCATTGACAATCGACGACAATAGCACGAATAAACAGACGGAAAGTCCGGCTGCTATCGCATAAACAATCGTATAATAACCGATCGCAAAACGCAATCTCAATCCAGCCAGCAGCAACAACAATGCCAGACAAGTAAATGCCAGGCAAGCACACTCGGCTAAAGGTGCATATGTAATATGCAAATAAAAGTCTACAATAAACGAAAGATAGATAATACCGCATCCTACCAACCAGGCAATCGCACTAAACGGAGTATATGGTATCTTCGATAAGTCCGTGAATAAGGCTTTCTTCCGTTCCATTAACCAGGCAAAAACACCGAACGCCAGACCGGTAAAAATCCCGGTAGCAAACGTTCCATTCAGGAACAACGAAGAAACGAGACCATCAGATAACGCATTCTCCAGATCCATCAGATACGAGATGATTGTCAGACAGAACAATATATATGTAAAACAAGCATATACCGGTTGCCGGAACCGACTGAAAAGCCAAAGGATCACCACCATTTCCGTTGCCCACAGCAAGGTTATAAAAGTACCTTCCAGCTGAATCGGAATGCTGATCGAGATAAAAGTAAAAAACATTCCGGTCAGAAGAGCAAGTAACAATCCTTTGTCTGCCGCCCGTTTACGCACGGCAAAAGCGATACCGCCATTGACAAACGCTATAAATATAGTGAACGCTCCTTTGATATTATAAGGTAACTGCAATTCATGCAAAAACCATAGAGTAAAAAAGAGATACAGGAAGTTATTCAACACGACCGTCATTACCAGTAATTGATTTACCTTCTTATTATCCGTACGCAGCACCGATACGACAGGCAACAGGAATATCAGGTAGTACAACGTTGAGAAAAGCAACAGGTGAAACAGTTGTGCGCTCCGGGCAATATCCAGATCCGCCACCAGCGAATATCCGAGCATGATCACATAGGTAGCGACAAAACAGATAAGTGGCAATTCTCCCCATTTCTTATACAATGCCAAGCCGAACATCCCCATATTCAATATCGTCATATAAGTGAACAGCACCAGATAATTACCCATCCCGTTACTGACCAGGAATGGAGCTATAAAACCTCCTGCCAATGCAATAACTGCCAACTCACGCCGGTCGTACAAAACAGAGAGAAGCGACATGAAAGCCGTCAATGCCACCAGTATGATAAAAGCTGCCGTCTGACTGAACAAGCCATAATAATGATAAGCCATTCCTACCGTCACATAGAAAATCGCAAAGGCACCTCCTGCCAGGAGGGAACTGAACGTTCGATACGTCTTTTTAAGCTTCTGGGATAAAAGCAGTAATCCACCGCCGACTGCAAATCCGAGTACCGTACGGAACACCTCGTTGATCCAGTTCTTGTCGATCGCATATTTGACAAACAATCCCATGCCGACAACCAGCACCAGAATGCCGATCTTTCCGAACAGATTCTCTCCGATATACTTTTCATAATCGACCTTCTTCTTCTCTTTGACAATTCCAAAAGGCTTGATAACAGGCTCAGGTACTACCTTTTTCTCTTTAACATTCACAGAAGAACCCGGTTCTTCCGGCCGACTTTCAACAGGCTTCTCTACCTTCTGCATAACAGGAGGAATGATCTTTTCGACCAAAGGTTCCTGAACGATCACTTCCTTTGCTTTTCCGACAGATATCTCTACCGTTTTTTCAATAGTTTCTTGAATTTTTTCTTTAGGAATATCCTCTACAGACCTTTCTCCGGCCAGAGACACCGCCTGCTGCTTCCGGAGTTCATCCAACTGAGCTTCGATATGCTTCCGCAAACTATACAGATCTTTCCGTAAGGAATCCGTATGAGTATTCATCTTACTTATATGAGAATAGAGGCTGATCCACACAACCACGATCAGTATAATGAGTAGAATTTCCATGGGCTTACATTTAAAGGACGCTACTAATATACAGATTTATTTATGATTACAGGCTATCTATGATCTTCCTTTGCTTCTCAAAGAACAAAATACGCTGTTGCTCTCCGCTGACAGATATCATAGTAGATGATTTCAGCAAAGATTGCAACCAATGACGGACAATTTCGTAGGCTTTCAGATCCAATGATACAACCGTATTCAATATAAACGCACGAATAATACTGAGCCGGTAGTTTTGCGCCTCCAGATAACTGTAACTGGCATCAAAATTGATATTTGAAATATAAAACAGTACCGGATTACCCGTTTCACGATACATGCCACGGGCAGCCAGAACTTCCATATTATCCAGAAAACAAAGCAAATCCTGCTTTAAAAGACGGACACTTTCTTCATCTATCAGATGGATGCTGCGGCAATAAAGAATATCATTCACAATATACTGGAAAATTAAAGGATCCATTACGTAAGATGTTTTCCTGAGATATTTCGCTGCAGTGGCAGTCTCCCGCTGCACTTTCAATAATTTCTCCGAAGGTTCTATCTCTCTGAAATGAACTGCCTTATCCGAATGTCCATATTGATTATACCATTTACACAAATAGAAACGGATTATATATTCATAATCCAACAAAAAGGTAGCAGGAAGTACATTCATACACTCCACACTGTTTGAAGATGGATCGTTGCGTGCACCCCACAAACGTTCATTATACATTCCCCACATTTTAAAATCATCCTCTATAGGATCTACGTACTCCACCAGGCTCAGCTGATAAGGACGGCTCTTTGTCGCCCATCCTCCGACCAGACTATCCAACGAGATCCCGAACTTATTGGAGATGGCTGCTATCTCCGTAAAAGAAAAAGCGACATCGCCCCTCATACGGCGATATACGGCTTCTCGTTCTATGCACAGTAATTCAACAAGTGCATTGGTTAAGGTCGCTTTGTGGGGTATCTTCTCTCTGATCGCGCTGATTAACGTTTCGTAAATCAGGTCTTTACTCATAACATCAATTTTAAGAATTGCAGTAGACAAAAATAATAAAAATAAAGAAGCTTTCCTACCTATGCTCATTTTTGACTACTTTTGTACAGTTATCAACAATATTATAATATGCACGATCTTTGTTGTATAGGTCACATCACACTAGATAAAATAGTGACCCCTAAAAACACAGTACACATGGCGGGAGGAACCGCATTTTACTTCTCGCATGCAATCAAACATTTCAACGATATCGATTATTCGTTGGTCACAGCTTTGGCTGAAACAGAAATGAAAGAAGTAGACAGATTAAGGTCCGAGGGGATCGACGTTTCTGTTATGCCCAGTAAGCATTCTGTCTATTTCGAAAATATCTACGGCGAGAATCAGGATAACCGTACGCAACGGGTTCTGGCAAAAGCGGATCCGTTCACGGTCGATTATCTGAAAGATATACAGGCACGGATCATTCACCTGGGGAGTCTGCTGGCTGACGACTTCTCTTTAGATGTTGTAAGATTCATGGCTGAAAAAGGACTTGTGTCCGCCGACTCACAAGGATATCTGCGCGAAGTCCGTGATAAGAAAGTATATGCCGTCGACTGGACTGAAAAAGAAGAGGCTTTAAAATATATCCATTTCCTGAAAGCGAACGAGCATGAGATGGAGGTTCTGACAGGGCATGATGATGTGGCAGGTGCCGCCCGGATAATGTACGACTGGGGAGTGAAAGAGGTATTGATCACATTGGGGAGTCTCGGCTCCGTTATATATGACGGGAAAACGTTCCATAAGATACCGGCTTACAAACCCAGGGAAGTAGTAGATGCTACCGGCTGCGGCGATACCTATATGACCGGTTACCTGTATCAGCGCGCCAAAGGAGCATCCATAGAAGAGGCCGGTCGTTTTGCTGCTGCAATGTCGACCCTCAAGATAGAGGCTTCCGGCCCTTTCAGTGGCACAAAAGAGGCAGTAATCCATTGTATGGAAACGGCAGAACAACGATTTCCGGAGATTTAAATCTCCGGATCATTTAAACGCCTTGCTGAATGTCGTCATCAACAGAATGCAAAGCCCCAGCAGGCCGACAACCATATAAGCATATTCCATATTGAATGCCTGTGAAATAGCTCCGATCAGCAACGGCGCAATGAGCGAACCGATAAAACTGATACTGGAAAGAATAGTAAGAGCTATTCCCACAGGTGTTTTCGACTTGGCACCGACCAAACTATAAATAGTAGGAACCATGCTGGATATTCCCAGTCCGACCAACATAAATCCGAAAGAGTTCACGATTACTTTCATTGCCATAGAATCAAACGTACTACCCAATAATGCCGAAATAAAGAAACCTATAAAAATAAAAGCTCCCGACAATTGCAACACCCGTTGCTTTCCGTATATCCGGTATGCATAATTAGCCAGAAAACGCCCTACAGTCATCATCACCATAAACACCAGGAACCCGATCTGTAAAGACTTAGGTACCTGCAATACCGATTCAAAATAAACGCCGCTCCAGTCGAACATCGCACTCTCCACCACCAATGCAAACAAGCCGACGAGTCCTAATTTGATCAGCAGCATCTCCGGCTTCCTGATATATTGCCATTTCTCCGACTTGTCGGCAACCGGCTCTTCCTGCACCTCCGCAGAGGCAACATCTTCCTGCAAATATTTACGGCTTACCATGGTCAGCAACAGGATCAATACAGCAATCAACGTAAAATGCCAGAACGGAGTGACATCTGAAACGATCATAATAAAACCGATCAAAGCCCCCATACAGGCAGCCAGACTCCATCCTCCGTGAAAAGAAGCCATGATTGTCCGCCCGTAAAGCCGCTCGATACCTATTCCCTGCGTATTCAATGATATATCGCATAAGTTCCAGAACACCCCGAAACAGAACAGGAACACACCAAGCATATAAATATTCAAAGCCGTCCCTATCGCAAACAATGACAAAGCGTACCCCATAATACTGATCTGCACCATGATTCGGCTCCCCAGTTTCGACACCAGATAACCCGCCAGCGGAATCGCAACAAATTTCCCTACCGGGATCATAAATAATACAATCCCCCAGTATAAGGCATCATTTACAGTAAAGATCTCCTTGATATCAGGAATACGACTCGCCCAGCTCGAAAAACAAAGTCCCTGGGCCAGAAAAAAAGAAAGAACGGCGAAACGTATGCGCTCTTTCGGATAAACAGCATGGTTGGTAGAATTCATTTCGTCAGATTTTTTTGAACAGATAAAAGTAGGCATATTTTCGTTATGTCGGGTAGCAATCTGTAAAACAAAAAGACAGAATCGTGCGTTTTTGAACGTAAAACGTGCGATAAAGCACTTACAAGAGAGATACGCATCTAAGATAAACCACTATACTACACACAATTAACACATGGCACACTTTTTGGTTATTATCATTTAATATATTATCATCATGATCAAACACTACTTCAAAATAGGTTTCAGAAACCTACTAAAATACAAAACGCAATCCTGCATCAGCATATTAGGATTAGCAATCGGATTGACCTTTTTCACCGTTGGATACTATTGGTATAGATATGAAACATCTTACGACAGCTTTTACCCGGAATCGGAACATATCTATAATATATATACGATCGACAAACAAACAGGAAAAATGCTGCCGGGTGCCCCAGTCATTTTATGCGCTGAATTAAATGAAAACTTCCCCGAAGTCAAATATGCCGCTACTTTATCTAATGCCGGGGGCATATACACTTCCGATAATAAAACAATCGGTACTCCCTTATTTAAATGGGTGAATCAGAGCTATACCCGGCTTTTTCCTCCCAAAGTTATAGCCGGAAACATAACAGATCCCATCCCGACAACCGAAGATGGAACAAAAACGAATCTGATGGTAACCCGCAGATTTGCCTTGAAATACTGGAAAACCCCGGAAGAGGCAATTGGTAAAACACTCACCGACCAGAATAAATTTACACAGACAATAACAGCCGTTATTGAAAATCCTCCCTCAAACAGCATCTTTCAGGCAGATGGATACTATAGTATCCAAGTCGATAAAAGCCATTATACCAGCCGTTCGCCGGAATATTACTGGAATTATCCACCTAATGAAATGTATGTATGCCTCCATGAAAATACAGATGTAAAAGCATTCAGTCGGAAGCTACGCACCTATTCGATAAAAAATCAGTTAAACCCCAATTTATATATCGAAATAACCCCTATCACAAAAACAAGATACCAATTGGGGGCGGAGATGTCCTTCAATCTAAACTATATCCGGACCTTTGTTATTTCCGGATTATTATTGCTATTCTGTTCCCTGTTCAATTTTATCAACTTACAGGTCAACCGCATCTTTGAACGTTCCCGCGAATTTAAGCTACGAACCTCTCTGGGAGCAGTAAAAAAGAATTTGTTCTGCCAGATCATCATTGAAATTTCTATCCAGGTGCTGTTAGCCTTGTTAGTCGGGGTCTCCCTGATAGAGCTGACAACTCCTTATATCGAACAACTATTGGATACGTCTATTCAAAAACAGGAATTATTCATAGACTTATTACAAACGGGAATATTCGGCTGGACTCTTCTGTCATCAATCGTCCTGCTTATCATCAGTCGCTTTATCCATAAGCAATCAAACGATTTCAAAGCAGGTCCCCAATTATTCCATACGGCCAACAATGAATGGATCCGTAAAACCAGTATCGGACTACAGTTAGGTATTTGTGTCGGCTTCATGTTTACCGCACAAATATTATTCCTGCAAATCAACCGGATGAAAAATACAGCGATGGGATTTGATACCGACAACCTTATACAGGTTAATATATCCTCACAAATCTACTCACAATTCATTGATGAGATAAAACAAATACCAAGTATTACCGATTGCATACGCGGAGGAAATTTCCGGCTAAGTCATGATAACTGGCACACCGAAAAAGAAATAGGATGGGAAAACAAACCGGCCAATACTTCTTATGAGATCCAGATGATCCAGGCAGGCATAGACTTCGCACAAAAGATGAAAATAACATTACAGAAAGGACGTTATCTGGAAGATACAGACATGCAATCGGATGATCCGTCCGGTATCGGATGCCATAAAATACTTATCAACGAACAAATGGCCCATCTGCTTGGCACCACCGATCCGATCGGAAAAATGATTAGCAGAAAAGACTATATCCTAAGAGGGACGGACGATACACCTCCGCTTTATTTTGAGATAGTAGGAGTCGTAAAAGATTTCCACGGCCTAAGCCTTCGAAATCCAATACCTCCCACAATCATTGAATATTATAATTTCTATGATTACTATTTATATTTACGGACTTTACCCGGAAAGGAAAAAGATGCTTTAAAAGCCGTAAAGGAATTGATCAGTCGTATAACCCCTGAAGGATTTCCGTTGAGCGAGACAATGACAGTCAACGATCAGTTGGAAATACTGACCCGCACCGAAAACGCCAGTCTCCGGTTATTCACCTTACTGGCCGTTTTATGCGCATTAATTTCCATCTTTGGTATTTATTCTATTTCTTCGTCCAATATGCAGCAGCGAAAGAAGGAAATAGCCATCCGCAAAGTGATGGGAGCCACGTCTCGTGAGATCATTGATATGTTCTTGAAAGAATACACAATCATCACTTTGACAGCCAATGCCATCGCCTTACCTGTCGGCTATCTGTTCGCCAAAAAATGGCTGGATCAATATCCGCAGAGCGTTCATATCCAACTCTGGATGTTTATAAGTATCCTGCTGGTTACTATCCTGTTAGTCATACTGACAGTTTTAGGACAAGTGGTTCGGGCCGCAAATGGAAATCCGGCAGATGTTGTAAAAAGCGATTAAAACTAAATGATGGAAAAGTCTATACCCCGGAATGGGTCTTCAACCTAAAAGTTCTGAAACAATTCAAATAAAAACATTTTAAAAGCAGCTACATATCAATGTCTTACATTTAAATATATTATTTTTCTCATTTATTATTCAATAGAGATGCAGCCTTTTTGCAACTTCTATCATCTTATTAGTCGTACATAATTTATTAACACTAAAATAAAAGAAAAATGAAAAAGACGTTGAAATGGTCGCTTGTGATGATGTTAGCAGTAGTTGGTTTAACTTTTGCTTCTTGTAGTGATGATGACGATAACACTCCGACAGTAGGAACTGTAGAAGATGTTAATGGCGAATTTACAGGAAAGATGACTTATACAAAAGAAGCTAAAGCAACAGAAGCAGATCCTACAGCAACAGAATTGGAACTTAAAGTTGCAAATGACTCAATTCAGTTTGAAAAATTCCCTTATCAAGCATTAGTAGTAGAACTTCTGGGTGAAGAAGCATCAAAGCCCATCATCGAAGCGATTGGCGATTCACTGAATTACAAAATAAACTATACAGCAACAATGAATGCTGCAAAAGATTCAGTTGTAATGACTTTAAAACCGGAACCATTAAAAATCGATGTGGCTGGTGTTGAAGTTACTATCAAAACAGAAAAGACAGCTTCCTATGCAGTAAGCGACAAGAACTTGAAGTTCGCTTTGAAAGCAGCCAGCGTAAAAGTCGGCGGAGCCGATTTCCCTTTCACTCCGATGGACTTATCATTTGATATGAAGAAAAAATAAGACTAACTCTATCCAATATAAACGGAGAATGTTTCATTGAAAGCATTCTCCGTTTTTTTATAGTATGACGACAGATTCTACATTATATATTTATAGCGCGTTAAACTTTTCTCACCTTCCTTCCGCAACAGATTACTTTCAACCGCCTCTTTTAAATCGCGGCTGGCTGTAGCGGTTGATAGCTCTTTAAAATATCTCAGATATGCAAACATAAAAAAGCCCTTCCCGTAATGTAAATTAACATTAAACCGGAAAGGGATTCTTATATGGAATAATCTCTGTCGGATTGCTTCTCTATAATTTTTCTTTTAAATATTTACCTGTATACGATTCCGGACACATAGCCACCTCTTCCGGTGTTCCGGCACAAACCAGATAACCACCTGCGTTACCGCCTTCCGGACCCAGATCGACCAGATAATCGGCACATTTGATCACATCCATATTATGTTCGATGATCACGACCGTATGACCTTTGTCGATCAGCGCGTTAAATGCCTTTAACAAGGTCTTTATATCATGAAAATGCAGACCGGTAGTCGGTTCGTCAAACACGAACAAGGTCGGCTGCTGCTTTTCCTGTCCCAGATAATAGGCCAGCTTCACACGCTGGTTCTCACCACCGGACAAGGTTGAAGAAGTCTGTCCCAGCTTGATATAACCCAAACCGACATCCTGCAACGGCTTCAGCTTCTTGATGATCTTCTTTTCCTGCGACCCGGTATGTTGTTCAAAAAATTCAATAGCCTGATTGACTGTCATTTCCAGCATGTCATAAATATTCACACCGAAATATTCCACATCCAGCACATCCTGTTTAAAACGCTTTCCATGACAACTTTCACAAACCAATGTAATATCTGCCATAAACTGCATCTCTACCGTAATACGCCCGTCGCCTTTACACTCTTCGCAACGGCCGCCTTCCTTATTAAAAGAGAAATAGGCTGCCGTATATCCTAATTGTTTCGCCAACGGTTGTTCGCCGAATAACTTACGGATCTCGTCGTAAGCACCGATATAAGTCACCGGATTGGAACGCGAACTCTTACCGATCGAGTTCTGATCGACAAACTCGATTCCCTCGATCATCTTCATATCACCTTCCAGACCCGAACAGTCCACCATCAGACGGGCGGCCTCATCCAGATAATGCTTTACTCCTTCATAGAAGATGTCACGTACCAATGAACTCTTTCCCGAACCGCTGACACCGGTAACCACCGTCATCACATTCAGCGGAAACTTCACATCGATCCCTTTCAGGTTATTTTTGCGTGCCCCTTTTACTTCTATATAATTATTCCACAAACGACGGAAAGTAGGAACTTCTATCTTATCTTCACCCGTCAGATAACGTACCGTATGGCTGTTACTACTGGTCTGCAGGTTGTTGACATCCCCCTGATAAACCACTTCGCCACCCAGACGTCCCGCCTTCGGACCTATATCGATAATATAATCGGCAGAACGGATGATATCTTCGTCATGTTCCACCACGACAACGGTATTACCCAGCGCCTGCAACTGACGCAACACTTTTATAAGCAAATCAGTATCCCTCGAATGCAGTCCGATACTCGGCTCATCCAATATATATAAGGAACCGACCAGACTACTTCCCAACGAGGTTGCCAGGTTGATACGCTGGCTCTCACCACCCGACAAAGAGGCCGAAAGGCGGTCGAGCGTCAGATATCCCAATCCTACATCCAGCAGGAACTGCAGGCGGTTCATGATCTCCGTCAACAGACGTTTGGCCACAGCCGCATCCGTTTCGTCCAGTACCAGATTATCGAAAAAGGCTTTTGCTTCCGTGATAGGCAGCGATACCAGTTCGGAGATATTCTTTCCCCCGACTTTCACGTAAAGCGCTTCCGGCTTCAGACGTGCACCTTTACAGGAAGGACAGGTCGTCTTTCCACGGTAACGTGCCTGCATCACACGGTATTGTATTTTATACAGATTCTCTTCCACGAATTTGAAGAAGTCATCGATCCCATGCAGTCCCCGGGCCCCATGCCACAGCAGATCTTTTTCCTTCTGCGTCAGGTCGTAATAAGGGCGATGAATCGGGAAGTTGTATTTCTCACTCTTGGCAATGAACTCTTTCAGCCACTCTCCCATCACTTCGCCTTTCCAGCAGACTACCGCCCCCTGGAAAACCGACAAGCTCTTATCCGGCACAACCAGATTCTCGTCGATACCCAGCACCTTACCGAATCCTTCGCATACCGGACAGGCACCCAACGGGTTGTTGAAGCTGAACATCATATCGGTCGGTTCGATGAACGTAATACCATCCGCCTCGAACTTCTTTGAATATTCTTTCACCACCGTTCCCTCGGTAGCATAAATACGGATAATGCAGGTATCATGCCCTTCGAAGAATGCCGTTTCCGCCGAGTCGGCAAGGCGGCTCTTCAAGGTCTTGTCGTCCGAAACAGCCAGACGGTCGATCAGCAGTTCGATATTTTGGGAAGCGAGTAAGGCCTCGTCTGCCATTACTTCCTGAATACGGTAAGCCGTATCGTCGATCGACAAACGGGTATATCCCTCTTTCTGCAGGATCTCCAACTGTTCCTTCATACTCCGGCCTTCCGGCAAAACAACCGGGGCGAACACGGCAAAACGGGTTCCCGCCGGATACGACAGGACCTCGGTAATGATATCTTTCACCTGGTGCTTCTTCACCTCCATACCCGACACGGGCGAGATCGTCTTGCCGATCCGGGCATAAAGCAACCGCAGGTATTCATAAATTTCCGTAGATGTCCCCACTGTTGAACGCGGGTTACGGGTATTCACTTTCTGTTCGATAGCGATGGCCGGCGGAATGCCTTTGATATAATCACACTCCGGCTTGCTCATACGCCCCAGGAACTGGCGGGCATAAGAAGAAAGGCTTTCCACATAGCGGCGTTGCCCCTCGGCATATAACGTATCGAAAGCAAGTGATGATTTCCCGCTGCCGGATAATCCGGTTATGACGACCAGCTTGTCGCGTGGGATCTCTACATCAATGTCCTTCAGATTATTGACACGAGCCCCTTTGATAAATATAGAATTATTTTCAGACATAAATCTTTTCCTAATAAGGATACAAAAATAGCAAAAAGAAACGAGAACCCGATTCTTAGTATCAAGGTATTCGGGTTTGTTATTATTTATTATCTTTGCCCCAAAATGAAGAAAGTGTTACAATAATCTCAAACCAGACAAGATTCATGAACAATCAGTATATCCGCCTGCTTCTGGCAGTGTTCCTTTGTGTAGTTACCTCCTGTTCGACTACACGCCAATTGCCTGTTCGTCAAACAGAAGGAAAAGACAAACGGGAATTCAGGGGAGCCTGGATACAGACAGCCTTTCAGGGAGAATATAAAGACATGACCCCGGCGCAGATGCGGAAAGATTTTGTGCGCAAGTTGAATTACCTGCAATCCTGCGGTATCAATGCCATCATCTTCCAGGTCCGTCCCGAAGCGGATGCTTTCTATAAATCGGACATCGAACCCTGGAGCCGCTTTTATACCGGCCAGCAAGGCGTCGCCCCGGCAGGTGATTTCGACGTAATGGAATTCCTGATCAAAGAATGCCACAAACGGAACATGGAGTTCCATGCCTGGCTGAACCCTTACCGTGCCAGCACGGCAGGTAACACCCGGTTTGCCGACTCTCATATTTACAATCAGCATCCGGAATGGTTCGTTACCTATAATAAACAGATCCTGTTCGACCCGGGACTCCCCCAGAACCGTGAGTTCATCTGCAAGGTGGTACGCGATATCGTCAGCCGTTACGACGTGGATGCCATCCACATGGACGACTATTTCTATCCCTATCCCGCCCCCGGAATGCCTTTCCCCGATGATAACAGTTTCCGCAAATACGGTCTGAATAAAGGATATACGGAAGCACAGCGCGGCGACTGGCGCCGGGAGAACGTGAACACCCTGATCAGCGAACTGAAACGGACGATACTCCTGACCAAACCCTGGGTACGTTTCGGCATCAGCCCGTTCGGCATCTACCGGAACAAGAAAAGCACACCCGACAATTCCGGCAGCAACACCAACGGCTTGCAGAACTACGACGACCTTTATGCAGATATCCTGCATTGGGTAAAAGAAGGCTGGATCGACTATAACATGCCACAGATATACTGGGAGATAGGCCATTCGGCAGCCGACTATATCACCCTGATCCAATGGTGGAACAAGAACGCAACCCCGGCAGGTCCTCACCTTTATATCGGTCAGGACGTGGCACGCACGATGAAAGCCGACCAGCTGACACGTAAAATGCTCTACGAACGTTCGCTGTCGAAAGTAAAAGGTAACTGCTTCTGGCCGGCCAATGAACTGTTATGGAATAACAAAGGCGTGGCGGACAGCCTGAAAAGGAACTACCACCGCTATCCGGCATTGATCCCGGCCTATACCCACATGCACAACCGGGCTCCGCAGGAGGTGAAGAAATTGAAAAAAGAATGGACCCAGGATGGCTACATGCTGCACTGGCAGGCAGAGCAAAGTCCTACAAATCCGGAGCTTGCCTCCTACTTTGTCGTTTACTGTTTCGAAGATAAAGAACCGGTCGATCTCAGCAACCCGGCCAAAATAGCAAAAATCACCCGAGACACAAGATTTTTAATGCCTTATAATAACGGAAAGAAAAAATATCGCTATATTGTGACCGCTGTCGATCGTTTCCATAACGAAAGCGAAGGTAAAAGTATCAAGGTAAAATTATAATGATTGTCTATGTTCTCTTCCGACCTGAGATATAGCAAGTTCACGGATTGTGGCTCCTGTCCTGAATACAGGAAACACATCTTTAAATATCGTTCTTATCCCAAGGGAATCATCATTCCCCGGGAACGTTGCCTGCAGAATACACTCTATTTTCTGCTGAAAGGGAGTGTACAGGTCAACAGTGAAGAACATCCCGACACAGTCTTCCATGAAGGACAGTTTATCCTGCAACCGATCGGTTCAAAGGTCGAATTTAAAATACTTGAAGCCGCCGAATGTATCTTGTATCTGTTCGAGCGACCGATGAATGTCTGCAACGAACGTTTTAATAAAGGAGCAAGCATCGCAGAGACTTCACGCATCGAACCGGTCGTGATGAATATGTGTCCGCCTTTGCAATATTTCGTGGAAGGGATCAGAATGTATCTGAACGACGACCTGCTGTGCTCCGGTTTCCTGAATGCCAAACGGACAGAACTGGTGTACCTGCTCAACTGCTACTATACATTAAAAGAACTCTCTGCTTTCTACTCTCCGATTTACCGGTACAGCAAGAGCTTCCGTTATTTCATTATGCAGAATTATATGAAGGCAAAAGATGTGGAAACCTTCGCACAGATGGGTGGCTACAGCACGCCGACTTTCCGCCGTCTATTCAAAGAGACATTCGGCGAACCCGCTTACCAATGGATGCTGAAAAAGAAATGTGAAGATATCCAGAACGATCTTACCACTACCGATATGTCGATCTCCGAAATCAGCTATAAGTATGGTTTCGAATCACTTTCCAACTTTTCCCATTTCTGCCGTGCCAATTTCGGCATGTCTCCCCGTGCCTTACGGACGAATAAAGAAGAATAAGCAGCAAAAATCAACAGCTTTCGCACTTTTTACAACTTATTGGATAGAAAAAGCAATTTTCTGCATGTTTTTTCCCGATATATTTGCGACAGAAACAAAAGGAATTGAATTTCAAAGAATATTCGGTGATGATAAAAGGAGAGATAGGTTGCTCATGCGGAATTGCCGCTTGCATATTAATGATCATTACATGTTTCATTAAATGCAGTACAAAGGAAGAGCCGGAACAGTCCTCCTACGGTTTTATCTCATATTCGCTGAAATGGGAACAGGCCTTGAGCGGCCACGAGAGTCCAAAGAAAGTACGTTATTGCTTCTATCCCCTGGAACAGGGTGCGATGACACAGATCGAAGGCGATGCCGACGGACTGAAATTCACCTTACCACCGGATAAATACCGCTTACTGGTTTTCAATTGTGATGCCGACAATATCGCATTCCGCAATATGAATACATTCGAAACGGCAGAAGCATACATTCCGGCAACGAAAGCAACCGGATATACGACATCAGGACGTATTCCTTTATATGGAATAGCTATTGACGAATTGGAGGTGGAAGCTAACGAAGGGATCAGCAACACACGTGAGTTCAGCATGGCTTCATTGATCCGCGAAGTAACGATCGACATAAAAGTCGACGGTATGGAGTACATAAAAGAATGTAAGGGTGAATTAGCAGGAGTACCTGCCGCTTTCAACCTGAGTAAACAAGAGATCGTACCGGAAAAAACAACAAAAGTAAACTTTGAAACCGCTCCTTCAAAGGAAGGAGTTAAAGCAAACATTATGATATTAGGAACCGCCCCCAAACATGGAGAAACCCCTCCCCCTACCCCCACAAACGAGGTAAAGCTGGATTTCACCCTCAATGACGGCAGTACCTCTTCCGCAACGCTCGATTTAGGAGAATCGATAGGCAATACGGAAGGAAATAATATCAATGTAAATGTATCCGTAACGGTAGAAAAAGATGCTTCCTTCACTGTAAAGATCAACAACTGGGAAGTTTCTGCCGGTGACGACATGGTCATTGAATAATCCAAATAATAAACAATCAAAAGAGTTCAAACAATTTAATTTTATAATTATGAAAACATTAGTATTAAGTATGATTTCAATTGCTGCAACAGTTGCAGCAATGACCGCTTGTACAAGCGAAGGTGACCCAATAGATAATATTGATAATGGACAACCGGTGGAGATAAAAGCATCGGCAGGTATTGGAGAAATTATTACGAAAACAGCAGGAGTAATCACCGAGGGTACAAATATCGAGAACATTGAGTTCATAAAAACAGAAAAGGAAACTCTCCCTACTGATTGGAGCACAGAGACATTAACACCAATAGATGCAACTATAACTAGTGCAGATGGTCTTAAATTCTCAGCCCCTCAATACTATAATCCAATTGCCACTATACAAAGTCATTTGATTGGATATCACCCTAAAACAGAAGGTGGTGGAACAAGAAACAATAATGTTGTAACTTACACTATTACAGGACAAGAAGATATAATGTGTACAGATATAAAAAGTGGAAATAAGAAGGATAACATAACCAAAAAACTAGATTTCACTTTTGATCACCAACTGGCACAATACACTTTTAAGATTCAGGCTGCAGATCAACAAGCCGTAACAACATGGGGTAAAATTACAAGCATTAAACTCATCGGACAACAAACAGCAGCAACACTCACTTTAAATACAAAAGCATTAGCATTTACCGGAGATAGTAATGGAGAAATAACCGTAGGAACAGATAAAACGGGTTTTGATACTACAGATCCTGTAAATAATCCCATCGCATTCGGTTCACCAATTATGGTACAACCCAATCAAACAGATATGAAAGTAAAGGTTACTACAGAAAAGAACCCAGAAGGCATTGAAGTGCCACTAACAGTTGCTTCTGTAGTAAGTACATCATATATTGTTACATTAACTTTTAAAGCAACCGAAATTGGTGCAACTGCTACGATCGGTGAATGGCTAACAGGAACTGGATCTGGCGACGTTCAATAATCCGTATTTATAAAACAGTTTAAGATCACCTATCACCAACTAAAGATAGGTGATCATATTCTACAAATAAATATATGAATATTAATACTTCATACCTTTTGGCTTTCATTCTCATCCTCACCGGATGCAGCAATGAAATCGGGATAGAAGAGGAACCTCATCCAATAAACGAAGTTCCTGTTCCTATTCTGATTATGCCAAAAGGGATTGATGCTACAACTAAGGCATTAGTAGATGAGTTTACAAAGGAGAATATCAATGAAATAGGTATTTACGGAACAAGTAATACAAAGGTTATCTACAACGGGATTTCTCCCAGCCAAATAGGAAACAATCAGGAACTAATCTTTACAAATACATCATTAGTTTATCCGGCAGATGGAAATTCAATTACATTAGCAGGATATTACCCCCGCCAGTCAAAAGGTACAGCCTATACAATCAATAATAACTCATTACAATTCACACTGACCGGCGAAGAAGATTTGATGTACGCAGCTTCAATCAATGCCGGAAATAAAAAAGCACCGGAAGCTGTCAATCTGAATTTTACGCATAAACTAACCAATGTAAAATTCAATCTGGTAAACGGGACAGATAATATTCTGCCTGACGGATATATATCCATTACAACCGATACACCCAATAGCGGAAGTCTGGACTTGTCTAATGGTACAATAACAATCGATAAAACTTCCATAACAACATTCGCATTATCAACTAATATCAATGCAAACACACTGGCTAGCAAGGATACAATATCCGTAAATGAGAATTTACTTCTATTCCCCGAACTAGCTTATACTTTCAAACTAAGGATCGGTGATCAATCTTACAACATACAAATAGATACAACTAACCAACCTGCATGGAAAGAAGGTATTTCCTATTTGTTGACAATCACGATCAAGAAATTAAACACTTTAAAATCATTCACTAAATCCGACGACAAAGCCGAATCGTTATCCGGTTCTTTTATTCAAGGTAATTTCACACAAACAAAAAAATAACAATATGAAGAATATAAAGCTATTACTCTCTGCTCTTTTCATAGCGACTTTCAGTTGTAACAATGATGGCGATGTTATAAAATCCACCAATGACGAAGGGAGTATCATACGCTTTGGAGGTAATATCATTATAACGAAAGCAATCATCGACAATACAGCTTTTCCCGATAATGCCCAGGTCGGTATATGGGGTTGGGGACATAATAAAAACAATTCGGAAGGAAATATGACTCTCCGCAAGGACCTCAACAACTCCCTTTACACGAAAGTTGCTGGTAGTAATGAATTTACCTGCGATGCCCATGCCCACTATCCCATCAACCCTGACACTTTACTAAACTTTTACGCTTACTACCCTTACACCGAAGCAGCTACTGCCACCCCGTTAAGTATACCCTTTGACCTAACGAAGCAAAATGACATCATGTGGGCGACCCCCGCACTAAACAAAGACAAAACAACAGGAAACAACCCCGTCAATCTATCTTTCAACCATATTCTTTCCGCCATCACGCTCAAATTCAAGAAAGCGGATGATATCAAAGAAGATATGATCATACAGAGTATTTCGATGGAGAACTACCCATCAACCATACAATTAAATGTGCAAACCGGCAAGTTAAACGCTACCGCTTCAGCAACGCCTTATACACTGATCGACAACATCAGTAAAGAAATAACACAGAACGAAGAAACAATCGTGACAAACTATCTTCTTTACCCAATAGAGAAGCCTGTTTTCATTGTTCAAATGAGTGGTAAGAATTATCGTATCGAATCGACCAAGGCATTTGAAGGAGGGAAAAAACAAACCTACTCATTCACTATACAAGCTCAGGATATCACGATATCAGGCAGTATCAACCCCTGGCAGGATGGCGGCACAAGCAACGAAACGGTTTATTTCTAACTAATTATTCTTATCCATGAAGAAATTTGCTAAAGAAAAAGTTATCCAAAGCCTATATTCATCAAGGCTTCAAGGTGACTTAGCCATTGCAGGTTCATTTGCCGTCTGCTTCAGCTGACGGATTAAAAGTAGTTTCTCTTTTTTGGCTTTAGCCACATTTCTCTTAACAGATAGAGACTGTTAAAATGGAAACTAAAGTTCTAATAAATAAACTATTACTAATCCGTCAGCTGAAGCAGACGGCAAATAAACCTGTGACTAAGCATACCTTGTTTATGACTAATGGCTTATGCTCGAATAAGCTCAAATCTTTCTTAATAGGTACATTGGCAGATTATTACCTATTGGACATTGTATTCTTCTCACAAAAGTTTTCATAAATAATTCATTCATTCCTTCATATTCAATATAATTCTCTGATTAAATGCAATATATAGATGAAGGTTATTTATAGGATGAAGAAAACAGTCTTATTCTCGAAAAATTCCTTCATCTTCTTTTTTAAAACAGACAGGAGTTCAGACTTACTCTTTCCAGAACAAAGGAAAGCTCAAATAGTAAGCCTGTAAGAGATGAACTAATTATCTATAATCCCGAAAGTTATAACATTATTATTGTTTGTCATCTGTCGAATGCTTGTTCGACAGATGTGCTACAAGCGTTTTCCAGTTGTCAAATAAGCGTGCGACAACTGGAAAACAGAAAAGAAGACAGGACTACTGAATTAAATAGTCATAGGTCGCATGTTAGAACAAGATTAACTAACAGATAATTTCTCAATGGATATTTCCTCTTTTTATAGTATAGGATCATACAGATGAATAAAAAACAAAGAACTTTCCTTCATGTCAATTACTTTCATTCATATATAAACACGAGAGAATCAGTTATATAATGCAGTGAATGAATAAATGAAGGAATTATTTATGAAAACTTTTATTGTATCAGTATATCCTATATCTATAAACAAAACAAAGCATTGTATTGTATTGTAAGCTTTGCTTTATAAAAGATTCAATTATTATCATGTTTGAAACAAATAGTCTTCTTTCTTTTTTACCCGAAGGAAATATTCTATATCTTTGTCACACCGCTTGTTATTGAGCGGCAACCAAAATACTTTAGTTATGGGAAAGTTTATCAATCCCTTCACCGATTTCGGTTTTCACCGGATTTTCGGTCAGGAGGTACACAAAGAGTTATTAATTGATTTCTTAAATCAGCTGCTGGAAGGCGAACGCCATATCAGCGATATCACCTTTCAAAATCCGATACTCCAACCGGAAACGATTGAAGATCGGGGAGTGATATTCGATATTCACTGTAAGGATGACAATGGCGGTTGGTTTGTGGTGGAAATGCAGAACGGAGCCCAACCCTACTTTTACGACCGGGGTATTTATTACTTATCGCGGGCTATCAGTAATCAAGGGGAGAAGGGTAAAGACTGGAAGTTTAACCTGTGCCCGGTATACGGTATCTTCCTGTTAAACTATAAGATGGGAATGAACTCCAAATTCCGGACAGATGTTATATTGGCAGACCGTGATACCGGACGGATGTTTAGCGACAAGATTCGGCAGGTATATCTGGAGTTGCCTTGGTTCACGAAAGAAGCTGATGATTGTGAAACAGATTTTGAACGTTGGTTATATTTATTGAAACATATG
>NZ_BMPB01000004.1 GCF_014647375.1 Parabacteroides faecis | reverse complement strand
CATATGTTTCAATAAATATAACCAACGTTCAAAATCTGTTTCACAATCATCAGCTTCTTTCGTAAACCAAGGCAACTCCAGATATACCTGCCGGATCTTGTCGCTAAACATCCGTCCGGTATCACGGTCTGCCAATATAACATCTGTCCGGAATTTGGAGTTCATTCCCATCTTATAGTTTAACAGGAAGATACCGTATACCGGGCACAGGTTAAACTTCCAGTCTTTACCCTTCTCCCCCTGGTTACTGATAGCCCGCGATAAGTAATAAATACCCCGGTCGTAAAAGTAGGGTTGGGCTCCGTTCTGCATTTCCACCACAAACCAACCGCCATTGTCATCCTTGCAGTGAATATCGAATATCACTCCCCGGTCTTCAATCGTTTCCGGTTGGAGGATCGGATTTTGAAAGGTGATATCGCTGATATGGCGTTCGCCTTCCAGCAGCTGATTTAAGAAATCAATTAATAACTCTTTGTGTACCTCCTGACCGAAAATCCGGTGAAAACCGAAGTCGGTGAAGGGATTGATAAACTTTCCCATAACTAAAGTATTTTGGTTGCCGCTCAATAACAAGCGGTGTGACAAAGATATAGAATATTTCCTTCGGGTAAAAAAGAAAGGAGACTATTTGTTTCAAACATGATAATAATTGAATCTTTTATAAAGCAAAGCTTACAATATAATGCTTTATTTTGTTTATAGATATAAGATATACTGATACAATAAAAGTTTTTTTTAATAATTCCTTCATTTATTCATCTAATGCGTTATAGGACTGATTATCTATCGTTTATACATGAATGAAAACAATTGACATAAAAGAAAGTTCTTTTTTATTCATCTGTAATGATATCCGATACTATAAAAAGAGGAAGTATCTATTGAAAAGTTATCTGTTAGTTAACCTTAGTCTAACATGCGGCCTATGACTATTTAATTCAATTGTTCTGTCTTTTCTTTTGTTTGACAGCTATCGAACGCTTATTTGACAATTGAAAAACGCTTGTAGCACATTTGTCAAACAAGCATTCGACAGATGACAAACGATCATATATATATAACCTTCAGAATAGAAGACTATTAGGCCGCCCCTAATTATCAATTAGCCGACTCCTACTTCTTTTCTACCTGTTAACAAAGCAAATTCCTTCATCCCGATCATTATCCTTCAGATGTAAAACAAAGATTATTAATAAGATATCACAGAGATGAAGGAATGAAGGATTCTTATTAAAGAACTTTTATTGAGATAGAACCTGACATCTATCGATCGATCTTTATTTCTATCTTTGTTATCTTTTTACCGTCTTTATCTTTAAAATATTCGTTATCGGTAAATTCTTTTCTTCCTAACTCTTTATCCATTATTATTCCATCCACCCAGAAATCAGGTTTTCTACTGGTCAACGGATTATAGTTCTCCACATAGAAACAAGATTTTATATAGACAGTATCATTAGTATGCTTAACAGGCAACAAAATATCCTGATCCCTTTTCTGGCCTAACGAGCTATAATAAATCTTTAAATCCAATGTATCTCCTACATTCGTTGTTATATCGAATATGGCCCTGCCCCTATTACCTATTTTCAAATAAGATACCGAATCTATTAAAATAGTTTGTTTCACCCACTTACCCTCTTTTCTGTTTTCCCGATAAAAACAGATCGTATAACGGGCATCCTTTTCATTCTCCCATTGAGCGAATACACTCAATGTAGAAATAAAGAAAAGCAGAATCAGGCAGAAGACTAATTTCATACTGTATATTGATTTATTGTTTGTGCAAAAATAAACATTTCAGATTAAGCAAGTCTAATCTATTCATATATAAAAGAGCCCCTGAAGCCTTTTTGTTCAACTTCAGGGGTACAACTCTCCACATCTCCTTTACCTATTTCACTTATTCAATCAGCTTTTCTTTGCCAGTTCCGATTCGATCGGATCGTCGTATTGTTTTTGTAATTTATGGAGTTCGTCCATTAATTGTTTCGTGATCTCTTCCGTTCCGGGTTTGTTATAAATATTATTCATTTCCATCGGGTCGTTTTGCAGGTCGTAAAGTTCCCACATATCGATGTCACTATAGAAATGCATCAGTTTATAACGGTCGGTACGTACTCCGTAATGACGTTTTACCATATGTTCCGCCGGGAATTCATAATAATGGTAATACAAGGAAGTACGCCAGTCTTTCGGATGTTCGCCTTTCAGCAACGGCAGATAAGAATCGCCCTGGATATCTTCAGGAACCGGAGCACCCGCCAGTTCCAGGAAGGTAGCAGCATGGTCGATGTTCTGAACCATTTCAGGAATATCGCCTTTTATACCACCCGGATAACGAACCAACATCGGTGTACGGAAAGATTCTTCATACATGAAACGTTTGTCGAACCAGCCATGTTCACCCATATAGAATCCCTGGTCTGATGTATAGACAATGATCGTATTGTCCAGCATGTTATTTTTTTCCAGATAATCCAGGACACGGCCCACATTGCGGTCAACCGAATGGATTACACGGATATAATCATGCATATACTGCTGGTATTTCCATTCTGCCAATGCTTTACCGGACAGTTTCTTTTCTTTGAACTCCTTGATGATCGGTTCGTAATGTTTGTCCCAGGCAGCTTTCTGTTCCGCATTGAGTTTATTATACATTGCACGACCGGCTTTTTCCAGTCCCGGATTGGAATGTATTTCATTCTCTTTGTCAGCCAGTTTCAGGTCATAGACAAGGTCCATATCCTTGATGATACTCATTTCCTGCTGAGAGGCGGCAACACGGCCTTCATACTTGTCATAGAATGTTTCCGGAATAGGGAAAACAACGTCCTTATACAACTCCAGGTCGCAGGTATCGGGCATCCATGTACGATGCGGAGCCTTATGATGCAGAAGCAGGCAGAACGGTTTATCCTTATCCCTTTTCTGATCCAGCCAGTCGATTGCCAGATCGGTCGTTATATTGGTGGCGTATCCTTCTATTTGTTTCTTCTCACCGTTATCGATGAAATGCGGGTTGTAATAATCTCCCTGTCCGATCAGGATATTCCAGTAATCGAATCCGGTCGGTTCGGAAGTCAAATGCCATTTACCGACGATAGCAGTCTGGTAACCGGCTTGTTTCAGCAATTTAGGAAAAGTCTGCTGGCCACCGTCAAACGTTTTCGTATTGTCGGTAAAGCCATTCTTGTGACTATGCTTACCCGTCAACAGACAGGCACGACTGGGACCGCTCAGCGAGTTGGCAACAAAACTGTTGGTAAAACGAACTCCTTCCTTGGCGATCCGGTCAATATTCGGAGTCTCGATGAACCGGTTATCGTACGCACTGATAGTCTGGTACGAATGGTCATCACACATAATGTAGAGGATATTCATCGGCTTCTTAGCCTCCTCTGCCACTTTTTTCTCCTTGCAGGAGGGCAACGATGCCAACACCGCTGCTCCTGTCAAAGAAAATAATACTGTAGATCTAACGTTTTTCATATATTTTGCTTATATAAATGAGTTTACCAACCCGGATTCTGCTCCCATTTACCTCCTGTCAACGACAGCATACGAGGCTGGATAGGCAACAGATAGTCGCGACCGACATTAAACTTCCATCCTTGTCCGTAACCGGCCGGATTCGTCGGTACTACGTACCGTAAGGCATCACCCGGTTTTCCTGTGAGGAAAAGATTGTTTCCGGAAGCCTGGTCATAAATCAACTTTCCTTCATATTTCGGATGGTTTTCCAGATCACTTCCGGTATACAACGCTCCTTTCGGCCATTTACCAACGATCAGTTCTTCGGCAGCAGCCCAACGCAGGATATCTTCCAAGCGGCGACCTTCGCAAGCCTTTTCAATGCGGCGTTCGCGACGAACAACCTGAATATATTTATCTAAATGACGGAACGGATAATCGGATTCCTGATTATATTCTCTGTCAAAATCAACGGCAGGCATGCCGACACGGTCACGTAACGGTTGCAAAGCTACAATAATTTTCTGAGCATTTGCGGCTCCATCCAACTCTGCTAACGCTTCTGCATAATTTAACAGGATATCGGCATAGCGGAACTGAATTGCCGGAGTAGCTCCCTTGAATTCGGCATCCAAACTACCGGTATAATCGATCTGCACATATTTCAGCAAAGAATAACCTGTCATATTCTGGTTATAAGAAGAAGAACCGATCAGCGGCGGAACAACATAATAAGGAGGCGTATCATCCGGACGCAGCTGTTGTCCCGGCATACAGATCGTTTGTGACAAACGCGGGTCACGTACGGTAGGTAATAACTCATTACCAAATACCTTCTTTGCATTTATAAGAGCGGCACCGACAAACGGTTTGCCGTCTTTCGTCAGATAATCGTCGATCAACGATGCCGTCACTCCGACACTACCACCCCCCTGATTCAAATAACGATTCACATTATTTCCCACCTGGTCGCCATCATACATTTTGAACCAAAGTACTTCTGGGTTAGCCGATAAATCAGTCGTCTGGAACATCTGACGATAGTCATTCAGCTCATTACCTGTGGAATAAATTTTCCATACACCACGGTCCATCACAGCTTGCGCTGCATTAACAGCTTGTGTGAGATAGTCACGAATTTTTTCATCAGTTACTGAAGGATCGAAGAACTTATCTCCCTTCGCTTTGTGATACTTTTCCCAGGTTCCTTCAAAAAGAGCAACTTCACTCTTCAAAGCACGTGCCACATCTTTATGGACACGCATGGAACCGCTGCTATTTTGTTCACCTAAATGAGAGATAGCATTATCCAGATCCGCCAGAATATTATCAGCAATAGTAGTACGGCTGTCACGCGGCAAAAGCATTTCCTCCGCATTCGGATCAAGCGGAGTACTGATCCAGGTCAGCGGCCCGTAATCGATAAACATCTTATAATAATACCAGGCACGGAAATAATAGGCTTCACCCACATACTGGTTATAATCGGCACTTCCTTGCTCTGCACAGTTCTCCAAATTAGTCAACAAAAAGTTCAGATTACGGATAGCCGTATAATTCGTCAGCTTGGAAGCCCCGCTCAACGTTGTTTCTCCTGCCAGGCGTGCACTTACGGAACTTGCCGACATATTATCGCTATGTGTATCATAACCGGCAATACCACTTCCTCCACCGGCACCAAAGTCTTGTGTACGCAAGCCGTCACCAAAATTCACTTTTATTTTATCATCTTGATATTTCGGATTACCAGTCTGATAAAACTGGTCCAAATAGTTTCTCATTTCACCTGTACTACTGAAAGGCTGTGCAGTAGAAAGTACTCCTTCCGGCATTTTATCCAGATCGAAACACCCGGAAAGGCTGAACGCCAATGCCAAACCTAAAAATATATTTCTTTTCTTCATAAAAGCTCTAAATTATAAGTTAATAACCAAACCGACAGATAGTACACGATTCATCGGATAATTCTTTCCACCCTCACTGGTGTAATCATTCTTTGTGTAGATCGCTTCCGGATCAAACATACCTTTCAACTTTGTAAAAGTCAGTAAGTTTTCACCCGAGAAGAAGACCTGGGCTTTCTGTAATCCCACTTTATTTGTCCATATAGTCGGAAGATCATAACTGATCGTCAGGTTCTTCAGGCGACAATAGGCACCGCTCTGAATATAACGGTCACTGGTAGTCATTGTCTTGTTACTGAAAGGAACCACACCACCTGCAGTATGGATATAGGGTTTCGGATAATAGGCACCTGGATTCGATTCGCTCCAGTAATCCATATGTTCCTTAAATACGGTCACCTGTGCATATGGACCGCTTCCCCAGAAATAAGCACCAGTTCCCGGATTCCAGTCACGCTTGCCGACCCCCTGGAACATCATGCTCAGACTAATACCTTTCCAACTGATAGAACCGTTCACAGTATACTGATAACGCGGGGTCGTATTACCGATAACCGTCATATCACCCATATCGTCCAAAGTATTGGTTCCGTTATTGATCTTATTGTCATTGTTCAGGTCACGATACTTCACATCCCCTGGCGTCCAAGGTTTACCACTGATAAATGACAGGTCGTATTTTTCGTTGTAAGCATCCGCTTCTTCCTGTGTCTGGATCAAGCCATCGGCACGGTAACCCCAGATTTCACCGACCTTTTTACCGGTATACCAGTTCTCTTTCGGATTGGTTCCTGTCGGGTTCGCATATTCTGTTACTTCAGATATCGCATCAGAGATAGAACCTCCGACTGTATACTGGATGTCATTACCGATCTGTCCGCGATAATTCAAAGCCAACTCCCAACCCCGGTTACGCATACGGGCATTATTTGTCTTAGGTGCATCTGCTCCGAAGAAATCAGGGAAATCGACACCGGGACCTAACATATCTTTCGTATCACGCTGGAAGATATCGAGCGTACCTGTCAACGAGTTTCCTAAGAAACCAAAGTCAAGACCAATATTCTTGCTTTCCACCTTTTCCCAGGTAGTTGTCGGATTTACCACACCCGGCGCTCTTGTAAAAATATGGCGTCCGTCAGAGAAAATATAGTTACCCAGGACATTGTTGAGTTCCATTGTCGAAGCGAAAGTATATAATGCTGCACCGGCCTGGTTGCCGAGTAAACCATAAGAAGCACGAAGTTTCAGGTTAGACAGTACATCTGTTACAGAACTCATGAATTGTTCACGGGTGATGTTCCATCCCAATGAAACAGAAGGAAAGAATCCCCAGCGATGTCCGGATGCAAAACGGGAAGAACCGTCATACCGTCCGTTCACTTCCAACAGATAACGTCCGTCGTAATCATAATTGATACGTCCGAAGAAACCGCGGGTAGCCCAGCCGTTACGAGTATCGGCAACGGTTTTGTCACCGGTCCCCATACCTACGTTCGGATTGCTGGTCGAATAAAGTCCTGTGATCGAATTTTTCATCAGGCTGTAATCATAATCTTCTTCTTGGAAACCAGCCATTACAGTAAAGTTGTGCTTTTCAGCGATGCTGAAAAGGTAATTTGTATACAAATTGATCGACTGATAACGTGAACGGTCATAACTACGGGTAAATTTACCGTCAGGAGACATACCTAGCTCAGAACGTACCCCTTTGGAAGTACTTACGCCGTCAGCTCCATAAATAAGCGGACTGACATTCAGTGCTTCATATTCCTTATTACCTAATTTATAAGTATAATCGAAGAATATAAACCAGTTCTTCAGCGGCTGGATATCCAAACCGGCTGTAATATTCATATTATCACGCTGCGTATTCGTATAAGTTCCACTCTGCAGATAAGGAATCATTGTCAGTTCCGTAAAATGTCCGTTCGGGTCGACAGGAGAAACTGTCGGGCGGAAACGAGCCAGTGAATGGTAGAAACCTTCACTGATACCACCGTCACCAAACGGCGTATTCTGGTCAGAATGCATGAATTTCGTATTTACTTTCAGTTTCATCCAGCTCGTCAGCTGTGAAGTGATATTGGCTGCAAAGTTATAACGTTTATAATCCATGTCGGCATAACGAAGGATACCGTCTTCTGAATAATATCCGCCGGAAATATAATATTGTGCCGCTTTACCGCCACCGCTCAGGCTGACATTATGATTCTGTTTGAAAGCCCAGTTCTTATAATGTAAATCGAAATAGTCCACATTGCCGACACCAGACTCCGAGTTTTCAAAAGCCGGGTTCATATTTGAGTTAGCCGGTAACTCAAACCAGGGATCGACACTGCTCGGATCTTTGATATATTGCTGTAACAAAGCCATTTTCTCATCACTATACAAACGAGGTGAACCGGCATTGACACAACCTGCATTCCAATATTGTGCAAAAGAGTACGAATCGACCATATCGGGTAAAACTGTCGGAGCACTCCAACCTACCGTACCCTGATAGTTCACACGCATTTTACCTTCTTCTCCTTTCTTTGTCGTCACCAGGATTACACCATAAGCAGCACGTGCACCATAGATGGCACAAGCCGCCGCATCTTTCAAAACGGATATGTTTTCAATATCACTGGGATTTACATCCGAAAGGCTCATTTCCACGCCATCAACCAATACGTAAGGATTAGCATTATTATCCAGGTTTCCCTGCCCGCGCAATGTCAAAGTACCTGCACCTCCGGGACGGCCACCATCCGAATTGCTTACCAGCAAACCCGGTACCATACCTTGCAAACTTTGTACAGCATCAGCAACCGGACGACGTTCCAAAGCCTCTCCTTTAACGGCTGATACGGAACCAGTCAGATTCACTTTTTTCTGTACACCATAACCTACAACTACTACTTCATTAATATCAACCGCATCACTGAGCATCTTTACGGTTATATCATTCATACCGCTCTTTATCAGAATTTCCTGTGAGATCATACCGATATAAGAGACTAACAATGTTTGTCCGGGCGATACCGAAATGGAAAAACGGCCATCCGCATCGGCTATCGTGCCACTTTGTGAATCCTTCACCTGGACAGCTGCTCCAGCCAGGGGTTCTGACGTAGCTTCTTCAAGAATAATCCCGGTCACATTTTGCTGAGCAAAGCTTACCAGGCAAAATAACATCAAGAAAAATGTTAGAAAAGTTTTTTTCATAAAACACTAAATTTAATAATAACATACTTAATTTCTCAAGACAGACAAGTTTCTTCAAACTTACATCTAATAACATCAAATCAGTCCTATTTCATAAGCACTCTCGATTAGTTAATAATTGCAAAGGCAAAGTTGCATTTTCCGTCATATCCCGACGTCAACAAACGTACTTTTCATGTCAAAAACCATCCTAATGTTCTGATTATGCCGAATACTTTCATCTTTGGACATGTTTTAGTACATTTGCGGATTAGAATAGGAGACTATGGGGAACAGCTATATTTTTAGGATATTATACATTTTGTTCTTGTTTTTCACCTGCACCGGATATGGAAGGGGAGCTAATCCCAGCTACTATTTCCAGCAGTTGGGGCTCGACAAAGGATTATCGCAGACGACCGTCCATTGTATCCTGGCAGACAACAAAGGACTGATATGGATCGGCACAGCTTCCGGTCTGAACTGTTTCGACCGTTACGACATGAAAAGTTATTATCATGAAAAAGATAATCCACATTCTTTACCCGGCAACACAATCTATTTTATAGCCGAAGATGCCGAAAACAACATCTGGATATCGACCAACAACGGATTAACCCTGTATGATAAAAGCAGCGACTCATTCCGTCCCGCTAAATTTGAAGATAAAGCGATCATCTCCTATTCATTCTGCTCACTTTCCGGTTCGATCCTGTTCACAGCCAACGAAGGGATATATATTTACGACTATAAAAAGCAGACATTCCGCAAAAGGCCGGTCCTGCTGGAGGATTCTTCCAATTTCAGTCCTTACTACATAAAAACCTGGGATAAGGACGAACTATTACTGGTTTCCCAATACAAAGGCGTTCTCAGATACAATCCGATCACCGACCAGCTCTCCCCTACCGACTATCCGGTTCAGACCGGTTTGAATGCCATATACCTGGACAGCAAGAAAAGACTTTATCTCTCCTCTTATAATAAAGGTTTCGTCTGTTATGCTCCGGACGGCAAAAAACTGTATACTATCCACGCCGGAAATTCCAGACTGACCTCGAACCTGGTCCTCGACTTCATGGAGATAAACAATAAACTCTGGGTCACCACCGATGGCGGAGGCATCAATATCATGGATATGGATGATCCTTCCGATATGACCGCTATCATGCACACTCCCGGGGATATGAGTACGATCCCGGTAAACTCCATCAAATGCATTTATAAAGACAAACAGGAGAATATCTGGGTGGGGACAGTACGTGGCGGTATGATAGGCATTAAAGAAGTTTTCATGAAAACATATAAAGACGTGCCTCTCAATAATACCAACGGATTGAGCGACATATCGGTCAGCAGTATCCACGAAGATAAAAAAGGGCGTTTATGGTTGGGGACAGACGGAGGCGGCATCAATCAGTATAACCCCTATACCGATACATTCAAACATTATCCGGCCACCTACGGAGATAAAGTCGTTTCCATAACGGATTATTCCGATTCAGAACTGCTTGTTTCCCTATACACGAAAGGTCTCTACCTGTTCAATAAAGAGACAGGGCGTTACAGCCGTCCTTTTTATGTGATCGACGAAGCGACCACGATCGACCAGTTTCATGGCGGTAATGCCTCTATGGCTTACCGTATAACAGATGAATGGTCCTATTTTCTCGGCAAAAATGCTATCAGCCACAATCTCCGGACCGGTAAATATTCATTCCTGAAAATCGACGGGAATAAGTTGGCCGTCGGACCGATGAAAATGGTTTGTACCGATGACAGATCCGCATACATCATCCAAAGTAATAAACTCTATGAAGCCCATCATGGCAACGATACATTATATACACTTCTCAGCATAGGAACACACGAAGCCATTAAAGCCGTTGCCCGCGATAAAAACGGTATATTCTGGATCGGGACAGAATATGGTTTCGGCTATTTCGATTCAAAGACCAAAGTGTTCACCAAGATCGAAACCAAACTCTTCAACAGTGTCTCGACTTTGCTGCTGGACGACCAGGACAGACTGTGGATCGGAGCACGTAATATGTTATTCTCGTATGACCTGAAAAAGAAACGGTTTGCCTCATGGGGAGAATCGGACGGTTATACCACGAATGAGTTTATTTATAAATATCAGGTTTCTTCTATTTCGGATTATATCTATCTGGGAGGAGCCTCCGGACTGCTCCGCATCAACAAAAATATATCCACTAAGGAAGCTCCCCTGCCGGAGGTAAGGCTTATGGACGTCTTACTGAACGGAAATTCATGTATCGACCAACTCGAAGCCAGCGGTAAGAACCGGATAACCATTCCTCATACGCACAGCTCGATAGAAATAAAAGTAATCTCTATGGAAAAGGACGTGTTCAGAAACAAACTGTACCGTTACATGATCAATGGGACAGACAAGCAATATACTGAAACATACAACCATATCCTCTCTTTACGCATGCTGGCTCCGGGCGATTACTCTATCCTGGTCTCCTGTAATTCGAAAAGCGGAGAATGGAGCGAACCGGCCGAAGTGCTTCATATCACGGTAACTCCTCCCTGGTATCAACGTCCTTACGTTTTTGCTATTTTTATTATTCTGCTGACCCTGATGCTCTTCTGGACCGACCGTGTATCGCGCCGACGCAGGAACAGAAAGATGCAATGGCAAATGAAGGAGCATACCAACAGGATGAATGAAGAAAAGGTACATTTCCTCATCAATATCAGTCACGAACTGCGTACGCCCCTGACCCTGATCTATGCCCCGCTGAAAAGGATACTCGACAAAAAAGGATGGAACGATCCGGAAATGATGAAAGGGCAATTGGCAGGCATATACAAACAAGTGCTGGACATGCGGAACACGATCAATATGGTACTGGACATGAACAGTCTGAAAGAAACAAAGACCGCTTTACACAAGACGCCTTACCAACTGAACGAGTGGATCGTATCAGTTGCCAAAGATTTTGAAAGCGAACTGGAAGCCCGGAATATCAGGATAAAATACCAATTGGATGAAAACATCCGTCAGGTTACATTCGACGGGGCGAAATGTACGACCGTCTTATCGAATCTGCTGATGAATGCCCTTAAATTCAGTCCTACAGATACGACGATCACTGTTTCCAGTCAGTTGGAAGATGGAAAAGTACGTGTCAGTGTAGCGGACCAGGGTATCGGTCTGGGTAATCTGGATGCGAACAAACTGTTCACACGTTATTATCAGGGAAATCACGAACAATCCGGAAGCGGCATCGGCCTTTCTTTTGCCAAAATACTGATAGAGAAGCATAACGGCACCATTGGAGCCATGAACAATGACGACGGAGGAGCTACTTTCTTCTTCGAACTTCCGCTCGGAGACGATCGTGGAGAACAGTTGGACGAAGAGAACCGACAGGATACATGGTTTGCAGTCGACACGCCATCCGAACCCGACGTGTTCTCTACAAATAACTATTCCATTATTATAGTGGAAGATAAAAAGGAATTAAGTTCTTTCCTGAAAGAAGCCCTGCTCGATTCTTTCAAAAACATTTATGTGGCAGGTGACGGAGAGGAAGCGCTTGAAATAATCAACCAGAAGCATCCGGACATTATCGTCAGCGACATTATGATGCCGAAGATGAACGGATATGAATTATGTAAAAAGATCAAGGAAGATATGGCAACCAGCCATATTCCGGTGATACTGCTCACCGCCAGGGGCGACCTGGATAGCACGACAATGGGATATAAACTCGGAGCAGATGCTTATCTGGCAAAACCGTTCGATATGGAACTGTTGCTAGCCGTCATTGTCAACCAATTAAAGAACAGGGAGGCGATCAAACAGAAATATAAAGAAAGCCATTTGCATCTGGCCGAAGCAATCCCGGCACAAACAAACAATCTGGATGAAGAATTCATGTTGAAACTGAATAAGCTGATCCATGACAATATCTCTTCCCGTGAACTCGATGTCAAGTTCCTGACCACTCAAATGGGCATGAGCCGTACGCCGCTCTATGCCAAACTAAAGGCACTGACCAATATGGGGGTCAATGACTATATCAATATGATCCGTATTGAAAAGGCTTCGCTGTTACTGCTCCATTCGAGGATGAATATCACAGAAATATCCGAAGCCGTAGGGTTTGAATACCCCCGTCATTTCAGCACGATGTTCAAACAGATCAAAGGAATGCCCCCATCGCAATACAGAAATAATGCAGAGGCAGGAAAAGGGTAGATTCAATATTTATCAGAATTGAATGTTACTTTTCTCTTGAAAGAAAAGTAACCAAAAGTTCAAGGCTGCACCTACCTCGCTACTCCGCATCCTGCGTTCGCTGTCGCCTCCGAAACTCGCTTCGCTCAAACAGCGGATGCTCCGGACGCTCTCTACGGCTGCTGCGTTTAACGCTCACCAGCTGATGCCTTTCAGAGAACGCAAAGCGTTCTTTTATGATGGCCGATACTGTCAGTTAAAACCAAAAGCACCTGTTATATTATATAGGTGTCGGTATCGGCAATCATAAAAGGAAGCCGAGCTTCCTAGGAAAGGCCTAAGCGGGTGAACGTCCGCGAAGGAGGAAGACGAAGCGGTTAAAAAAATCCGTTGTCTGAGCGCAGCGAGTTTCGGATTTTTCAGCGCAGTCTTTCGCCGAAGCAGTGAAGCCGGTTAAGCCTTGATCTTTTGACTACTTTTCCATCAAGGGAAAAGTAGTTCTATTATTTCTAAATTCATTTCCAATACGGCAACGTATAAGGATTGCGATACTGATACCAGTATAAACGGTGTGCTGCAGCTTCTTTATCGTCGACGAAGCTTAACGTGGCAGGATTCCATTTTACCGGGCGATTCAGTTCGCGGGAAATATTTGCCAGACAGCAAAGCGTATTGGTACTACAACCCACTTCCACCGGAGCAATCGGATTTTCACGTGAACGGACGCAATCGATAAAGTTCTGCATATGAGGTGAGCTTACTTCATATTCACCCTTGCCAACTTCTTTCTTTTCTGCTTTCAGCAACGACGGGTCAGAGCATTCGATATAGCCGCGTGCCACTTTCAACCATCCTTTATCACCGATAAATTGCAGTCCCTGCGCATTCTCGTTATCTTCACGATAAGGCTGTTCGGTCATGACAATACCGTTCGCATATTTCATGGAAGCATATTTCTGTCCGTTATAACCGGCCGGAGCAAATTCTACCGGACCGGAACCATCCATACCGATAGCCGCCTGAGCAATATCGAACATATGAGCACCCCAGTCTGCCGTAAATCCGTTACCTGTTTCCTGATACCAACGCCATGCACCCCACAACTGTTCGTTCTGTTCCGGGTCAAGCGAGATAGGAGGACAAAGATCGGGATGATAATGCACTTTCGGATCATTCAACGGTCCCATCCACTGATTGAAATTCAGATTGCCGGGAACAGGCATTTCCGGTAAATCCAGCGGTTTGGGAGGCGCACCGACACGGGCGTATATCTTTTCGATATGACCGATCGCACCGTTACGAACCAGTTCGATCGCTTTCTGAAATTCTGCACTCGAGCGTTGCTGGCTACCCACCTGCAATACCCGTTTGTTGTCACGCACCGCTTTTACCATCGCCAAACCTTCTGCTATCGTATAGGCTAACGGTTTCTGGCAATACACATCTTTTCCCGCTTGGCAGGCATGGATCGTGGCCAAAGCATGCCAATGGTCAGGTGTTGCCACTTCGATCGCATCGATATCCTTGCGTTCCAGCATATCTTCATAAAACTCATAGCTGTCGCAACGAGGCGCTACGCCTTGTTTCTTCTGCCATGCCATTATCCTGCGGGCAAAACGCTCACGTTTCATGGAATCGACGTCACAGCCGGCAGCGACCTGCACGCCCGGACAATTGGAAAAACTGGTAAAATCGGACAAACCCTGCTGCCCCAACCCGATGAACCCCAGCACAACACGGTCGCTCGGCGCGATGCGTATGCCATTGATCGACCAGCTGGGAAGGATTGTAAAACTGGCAAGTCCCAGTGCGGACAAACCTAAGAACTCCCTGCGGGAGATCCCTTTCTTCTCGTTCTCTTTCATGGTACTAAATTAAATTGGTCTTAAAAAATCATTACCGCAAATGTATAGAAATTATTACAATTACAAAAAAAAGCGGGAACATTTGATGAAATATTCCCGCTCGCATGATATTGTATTACAATTTAAAACGCATAACCGAAACCCATATTCAAATAGATGGGATACATGGCGAAAGTAATCGTATCGAAATTCTTCTTGAAAATATCATTAATACCCCAGGTAAGATCGGCATATACATTCAGATGTTTGAAAGCTTTCCACTCCCCTCCCAACTGCAATCCCCACTGAAAGCGGCGCAGGTCTTTAGAGAAATCATAAGGAGCACTTTTACCATCTTCGAATATGACCTTGTTACCGGTCGGATCGAGTTCACGCAGATAACCGTCATACACGTCACCTGTAAAATCACCTTCCATACGATAAGAAACATACGGTCCGAGATTTAATTTCCAACGTGGAGAAACCCGCCAGGCAGCCAATACTGGAACCGTCAGATAAGAGTTACTGACTTTCGTCTTTACCTGTCCTGTCCAAAACCCTTTCATTCGTTCACCGGCATCTCCGATGATCTCCATACTGTAATTCTTCACGCGGGCATCGGTTTTCATACCTTTGGTTTCCAGACGCAAAGCGAGCATAAGTCCCCAGGTACGCGCCGGGTTAAGCCATTTCGTTACATTTCCTTCGATAGCAATCTGCAATCCCGGATTATAACTGTCGATAGAACGTATCTCCTTCGGCAATGGCAGCGGAGAAGTTCCACCGATACTCAATCCGGCCTTTACTTCATACTCCAACCCGACCAGATACGAATTGATGATTCCGGCATTCTGGTCCTTCTGGGCTAGCAGACTGTTGGTAGTCAGGAATAACAAACCCAGGACGCTTATGATTAATTGTTTTTTCATACTACTTTATTTTATTCTTCTACGGAATGGATCAGTTCGACTTCATCTATATATAATGTACTACCGATTGCTCCGTTGAACAAGTCGCCCTCCACACTGGAAGAAAAGACAATAGCTACATTATACTTTCCTGCTTTCAGTTTATCCCGGTCGATAGTTTTACCCGGCTGCATCTTGAACGGCAGATAGAACTGTGTCCATTCGTCCGTTTCTTTCGGATTATCGATACGCGCGATAGAGATCAGGTTCGGATGACTGAATTTATTGGTTCCATCCAACATCTTCACGTCCTCAGTCGTTTCGTAGAAGATGGCATAAATATCGAACATATCTTTCTTGCCTGAAACAACTTTTCCAGACTCGGAGAACTCGGGACCTGCTTTATACTTATAATATCCGGTCAGGTAAGTCGGTACATGTTCAAACGGCATACCGAATTTGGTAGCCTTCAATGCATTCGTAACAGCACTAAGAATATCGAATGTACCCATAAATAAATTACCGGCAGCGATCGGCATCCCTAACCGCGATCCAAAGTCACCTGTCGAACGGGTTATTAACATCGCACAATTTCCTTTATATCCATCAGCGGATGAAAGTGTCGGAAACGATTCGCGCTTAGCATTCATATCCGTCAGGGCAAAACCAGGATTACCACTTGCCCAATCCATAATATTGTTACCATTATGATCTGTTTCATAAAAGATGTCATAACCAGCAGAACCGGCATGTTTCACCTTTTCAAAGTCATATTCCGTACCGATACCGGTCACAATATAACTTACTTCATAACGTTTTTTCCATTTCCCATCTTCTGAAGTAACCGTATAATATTGCGATTCGCTAAAATTCTGTGTGGTTCCACTGGCCGGTGAGATCGTGGCCCCCGGTGTCAGGGTAAACTCCGGTGATTGTTTCGACAGATCGGTATCTGACTTTACCATCAATGTCACCTTGTCATTTTCAATAATAGGATCTCGACGCAATATGTCGGCAGGTACTGTACAAGTCAGAATATCGGCCTCCGCATTCGGCGCCTCCTCCTGAATACAGGAGATTCCTGTAATACATAAAAAAAGACAGCTTAATAAACGTGTCAGTTTCATTTTGTTCCTTTTTGTGTGAATAATCTAAACTTCTTTTTTACTCAAAAACAGATGCAAATTTACTCTCCTTTTTTGGAATACGCCTCAATATTATATTTTTATTACATATTTTATTGGGAAAAGCCGTCCTTTCTTCCTATTTTTGGCACTTTACAAACTATTGTGTATCATCACCATTAATTCATTCAGACCATGACAACACGCAGAGATTTTATCCGGCAAGCAGCTATCCTGGGAGCCGGTCTTTCTATGAACCCGTTCTTTATTAAAGCTAGTGGCGAATCTATCGGAGCAAACGACAAAATCAGGGTCGGTTTGATCGGTTGCAAAGGAATGGGATTTGCCGACTTGCAGGCTTTTCTCCGCAATCCGGAAGTCGAATGTATCGCTTTAGCGGATATTGATGAAAATGTGTTAAACGACCGTGCAGCAGAGACCCTGAAACAGACAGGAAAGAAGGTAAAGTATCTTTATAAAGATTGGCGGAAGTTGATCGATAACAAAGATGTGGACGTCGTTATTGTCGGAACTCCCGACCATTGGCATTGCCTTCAAATGGTTGCCGCCTGCGAAGCTGGAAAAGATGTTTATTGCGAGAAACCATTGGGTAACAGTATCGAAGAATGCAACATCATGGTACGTGCCGCCGAAAAATATAACCGTGTCGTACAGGTCGGACAATGGCAGCGCAGCGATCCTCACTGGCAGGATGCCATGGCATTCGTACATAGCGGCCAGTTAGGGAAGATACGTACCGTCCGTGTGTTCTCCTATCAGGGATGGTGTCCTTCTATCCCGGTGGTAGCCGACGAACCGGTTCCGGCTGGCGTCGACTACGACATGTGGCTCGGTCCGGCACCGAAACGTCCGTTCAACCGTAACCGCTTCCATTTTACCTTCCGTTGGTTCTGGGATTACGCGGGAGGATTGATGACAGACTGGGGCGTGCACTTGCTCGATTATGCCTTGTATGGCATGAACGTAACGGCACCGAACTCGATCATGGCTTCGGGAGGCAAGTTCGGTTATCCGGATGATGCCTGCGAAACACCCGACCTGCTCCAGACAATTTATACTTTTGATGACTTTACGGTAATGTGGGATCATGCCATCGGTATCGATGACGGAGCTTACGGACGCAATCACGGCCTAGGCTTTGTGGGTGAGAACGGGACATTGGTCATCGACCGCGGAGGCTGGGAGGTTATCCCTGAAAAGGTAAACGGCAAAGCACGCATGGAAGCTGTCGCCCTGAAAAAAGCATACGGCGAAGGCGGCTTGAACCTGCATGTCAAAAACCATTTGGAATGCATCAAATCACGTAACCGCAACTGTAATGCGAGCATCGAAATCGGTGCACATATCGCTAAATTTTCACAGTTGGGAAATATCGCCTACCGTACCGGGAAGAAATTAACATGGGACGGCAAGAGTTTCCATGATACGGAAGCGGACAAATATCTTTGCAAGGAATACCGCGCACCGTGGGAATTACCGAAAATATGAACCTAAAAATAGAAAAGGCAGGCTCGAAAGAACCTGCCTTTTCTATAAACCTTATTTATCTACACATTATGCCGACATTACTGGTGTTCAGGACGCAACAAGTCGTTGACCGTCTTCACAGGATTGAATGTTTCGATAGGAACTTCCACGAACACCGTGTTCCAGTCGCTCATCGCTCCATTCCACAAACCGGGTAATTCCAGCGCCTTCAGTTCACGGCCATCCTTACTCTTATAAGAGATAAACCCTGTATTTTTATCTACATAATCAGGCAGATTATATTTCTCGCCTTTATGATTCTTCAATGCACAAACCAGATCGACCGGATTGAAATGCGTACCTTGTTCAAACATCGCTTTCTTTTCCGGATCTTTCAAATCGATCTGCGAGCTTTCCAGTATCTGCAAAGAGATAGTACCATCCGGATTCTGAGCCAGGAACGGACCGCCACCCGGTTCTCCTACATTCTTCACCATACCGCAAACACGCAACGGACGAAGCAATTTATTCTTGATATAAAGGATCAGTTCCGCATCTTCAAGCAGTTTGGTATCCGGATTCTTTATGCAAAGGTCATCCTGAAGGAAATGAATCATTTCTTCAACCTGGTCATGGGAATATTTACCAGTCTCGATCAGATCCAGATAGTTAAATATACGTTCCTGCAAAGTGACCAGCACACCGGCTATCACCTTTTTAAAGATAACGGTCGAACATTTGAAGCTGTCGGGAACGACATTATCGATATTCTTCACAAATACCACATCGGCATCTATATCGTTCAGATTCTCGATCAAAGCGCCGTGACCGCCGGGACGGAACAACAGCTTATCGTTCTTATCGCGGAAAGGATTATTATCCATGTCGGCTGCCACCGTATCCGTACTCGGTTTCTGTACACTGAAAGAGATATCGTAACCAACCGAGAATTTTTCTTCGTAAGCCTGTTTCTTTTCTGATACGAGTTTTTCAAACAACGCTTTATGCTCCGGAGAGACAGTAAAATGGATGTTCACTTCACCCGCATTGTTCTTGGCATACATAGCCCCTTCCGCCAGATGTTCCTCCATAGCCGTACGTATCGTCTCGCCTGACCGGTGGAACAACAACAAACCTTTAGGCAACTGCCCGTAATTCAATCCTTTCTCATCCAACAAATTGGATACGACAGCCTTATAATTACCGGCTGCAACCAGCGCCGGAATATCTTTATCTTCATTCGCCAGGCAAACGGCATTCAACGCGTCATAAAAAGCAAAATGAGTGATCTCATTGAAAAACTTCTTTTCAAAATCGTTCGTCGGCACATCGTAGGAAGCCGATAAAAACTCATACAGGTTCTTGAACATACGGCTGGCGGCGCCGGATGCCGGAACGAACTTCAGGATTCTCTTATTTTTAGCAAGATAAGCATCCCATGCCTCCATATAGGTTGCCTGGTCTTCCTGCGACACGACCCTGATTCCTTTTTCTACTGATGCTGATGCGGCTATCTCCAGATAGGGGAAACCTTTGGCAAAACAAGCCAGTTGTTCTTCGATCTGCTGTTCGCTGATCCCTTTATCAGCCAGTTGCTCTAAATCGTTTGCGTTTAACATAGTATATCTTTTAAAATTAGTATTTTTTGCATTGTAACATAACATTTTCTGCGTATGCTTCTCGCAAATGTATAAAAATACCATTAGAATCGCATTGATATTCCAAGAAAAAAGATACTTTTACAGTATGTTTTACGGCCTGTCCTAAAATGGGCAGTAAAAAAGCTGACGCAACTATGGATATACAACCGTTCTTTACAGAGGAAGAAAGAAAAGACTTCTTCTCGAAATACAGACAATTGGTACGTAGCCTCTACTCCTTTTTGCAAAAAGAGGATATACGGAAAATGAGAGAGTTGATGCAACGGGTTGTCGCACTCGACTGTTACGGGAGAGACAAGAATGGCATCAACGGCTTGATCCGCAATATAAATACCGCCCTGATAGCAACGACAGAGATCGGCTTGAAACGGACTTCCGTCATCGCCCTCCTGCTCTATCGCCCGGTCCTGAAAAAGGCCGTTACGTTGGAAGAGGTAGAAAAAACGTTCGATGCAGATGTGACACTGATCATTCAGCGCCTGTTGAAAACGTCCGACCTGTATGCACGCAATACGGCAGTCAACTCCGAGAACTTCCATCACCTGCTCTTCTCATTTGCGGAAGATGTGAGGGTTATCCTCATCATGATCGCCGACCGCCTCTGCCTGATGCGCCTCGGTAAACAACTGAAGGAAGACGACCGGCTGCGGCTGGCAACGGAAGCCTCTTATCTGTATGCACCGCTCGCACACCGGCTCGGATTGTATAAGATCAAAAGCGAACTGGAAGATCTGTCGCTGAAATATACCGACAGCAAACAATACGATTTCATCAAACGGAAGCTGAACGAGACTAAACGTTCGCGCGACCTTTATATTGCCGGATTCATCGCACCTATCGAGAAGAAACTGAAAGAAGCCGGATTGCATTTCGATATTAAAGGACGTACCAAGTCGATCCATTCCATTAATAATAAGCTGAAAAAGCAGAAGATCGAGTTTGAAGGCATATACGATCTGTTCGCCATCCGTGTCGTACTGGATACGCCGCTGGAAAAGGAGCGTTCGGAATGCTGGCAGGTCTATTCGATCATCACCGACATGTACCAACCGAACCCGAACCGTATGAAAGACTGGATATCCATTCCGAAAACGAACGGATACGAGAGCTTGCATATCACGGTCATGGGGCCGCAGAATAAATGGGTGGAAGTACAGATCCGTACCCGGCGAATGGACGAGATCGCCGAGCGAGGCCTTGCCGCCCACTGGAAATACAAAGGAGTAAAGGCGGAAAGCGGACTGGATGAATTTCTGAATACCGTACGTGCCGCCCTCGAGGAGAAAGAGAACAACCCGCTCGACCTGATGCAGGATTTCAAAATGGACCTGTATAAGGACGAGATATATGTCTTCACCCCGACAGGCGAGTTGATCAAGCTGGCTAAAGGGGCAACTGTGCTCGACTTCGCTTTCGCCATCCATTCGAAGCTGGGATGTAAATGTGTATCGGCAAAAGTGAATGAGAAGAATGTACCTATTAAATATGTACTCCATAACGGGGACACGGTTTCGATCGTGACCGCTCCCTCACAAAGCCCGAAGCGCGACTGGCTGAATATCGTCGTGACCTCCAAGGCACGTGTAAAGATCAAGCAGGCTTTACGCGAAGAGACAGCCAAGGCCGTCGACTTTGCGAAGGAGATGCTCCAGCGCCGTTTCAAGAACCGGAAGATCGAGATGGAGGAACCGCACCTGATGCGCTACATCAAAAAGAAAGGGTTCAAAACCGTCACCGACTTTTATGTAGAACTGGCGGAAGAACGTCTCGACCCGAACAATGTGATCGACGAATACCAGGAATATGTGCGGAAAGAGACGGAAGCCAACGAACGTTCGGAAGTACGCAGTGCCGGGGAATATAGCACGACGACCGAGGTAGAAGAAATATCCACGAACAAGGATGTCCTTGTCATCGATAAGAACCTGACCGGCATAGAATATAAACTGGCCAAATGCTGTAACCCGATCTACGGGGACGAAGTCTTCGGTTTTGTATCCACACAAGGTATCAAGATCCACCGCCTGGACTGCCCGAATGCGCAGGAGATGTTCAGCCGTTTCGGCTACCGTATCATCCGTGCCAAGTGGAGCGGGAAAGGCGACAACGGCTACGTCGTTACCCTGCGGGTGATCGGACGCGACGATATAACGATCGTGACCAATATCACCTCCGTTATCGGGAAAGAGAGCAATGTGACGCTCCGCTCATTGAATATAGATTCGGTAGACGGCATCTTCCAGGGGAACTTCGCCGTACTCGTCAGGGACACCAATTCCCTGAACATGCTGGTCAAAAAGATCAAAGCGGTCAAAGGGGTTAAAACCGTAGACCGCCTGAATTCATAGAAAAAAGGCTCGCCGCTAACGGTCGAGCCTTTTTCTTCTTTTATAATCAAATAATTAATACTAAAGTAATAAAATAAAGTCCTTAATATTTTTACCTTAAAAACGTTCTCTGTAACTTATCTTTTCAAATTGATAGACAAAGATAAATCTTTTTGCCCAACTTTTTAACCGATTATTACCGGGCAAACAAACCCTGTCGGTTATTGAACAAAAAGATTTATTTTAAGGACAAAATCAGTTTTTTGCCTGATGCACCGTCAGTTGTGGGAAAGGGAAACCGATACCTTCGGCATTGAAGGTCGCATAGATCGCCTTATTCGTGTCGAAGAAAACACCCCAGTAATCCGGACTTTTCACCCATGCACGGACCACTACATTGACACTGCTGTCGGCCAGGGCACTCAGGGCAATGAAAGGAGCCGGATCATTCAATATACGGGCATCCTGTGCCAGGACGGATTCGATAACTCTTTTCACCTGTTCGTAATCGCTACCGTAATCCACACCGAAAGTCCATTCCACACGGCGTGTCGGTTCTCTCCCGATATTCGTTACCACACCGCTGCTCAGGGAACCGTTCGGGATATAAATGTTTTTATTGTCGGAAGTAAGCAGGATCGTATGGAATATCTGTATCTCCTTTACCGTACCACCAACACCCTGCGACTCGATATAATCGCCCACCTTATAAGGTTTGAACAGCAGGATGATCAGCCCACCGGCAAAGTTAGACAGGTTTCCGCTCAAAGCCATACCGATAGCGACACCGGCAGAGGCAAGCAGAGCTGCGAACGTAGTAGTCTGTACGCCCAACGCACCCACCACGGAGATGATCAACAAGACCATCAAAGTGACATTCACCAGACTGCCTACAAATGTTTTAACAGAGGGGTCGAAATCACGTTTAGTCAAAATACGGTGGACAAGTTTGTTTATCATCCGGATAATAAAGCGCCCTATTACAAAAACAAGGATTGCCTTGATGATCGTCCAGCCTAAAAGACTCCCCTGCTCGACCAGGGAATTGACAATTTTTTCCAGCCTCGGACTGGAAGCCAACACATCTAATAATATCATAAATCTATCATTTTTAATTAAACACTTTTATCTTATAACAATCAAAGTCTCGAAAAGTCTTATAAAATGTGGCAAAGGTATAAAGTTTTTTTAATCTGTCTACGGAAGAATATATTTGCGTAGCTTTGCGGCGATCAAATAACAGATAAAAACGACAGAATGAGATTACTGCTGATATTCATCACTTTTATACTGGCAACAGCCAATAGTTTTGCCCAGTCATACGAAGAACTGATCGAAAAAAGTTATGACTTTCTGGATAAAAAAGACCTGGTGTCTGCCGAGGAAAGTTTGCGGTCGGCCATGCGTAAAGAACCGGGCAACCCGATGAACTATGCCTTGCTGACCAATCTGGGAAGCATACAACGCCGCCAGGGAAAACTGGAAGATGCTTTGCTATCCTATACTGCCGCACTTAGCGGACGGCCCAATAATCCGACTATCCTGGAGAACCGTGCCTCCCTCTATTCTGAAATGGGTGAAACAGAAAAAGCATTGAACGATTACAACGCGTTACTGATCGTCGAACCGACAAACGAAGAAGCTCTTTACTGCCGCGGCCTGATCTATATCCAGAAAAAGAACTATATCTGGGCGGAACAGGATTTCGATAAGATACTCGAGATGAACGAGAAGTCTGTGCGTGCCCGCCTGGGACATGCCATTCTGGAGAAGATGCGCGGTAATTACGATGAAAGTGAAAAGATATTCAATTACCTGATCAGCCAGATGCCCCGTGACTGGCTTTTGTATGAAGGCCGTGCCGATGTTTATTTCATGATGGGTAAGAATGCCCGTGCTATGGCCGATATTAATAAGGTATTTACAGAAAGTACGCCCAGCGCATCTTTATATGTGTTGCGTGGGAAAGTAAAACTCGCTCAATACGAAAAGGAATCCGCTGCAAAGGATTTCCTGAAAGCGCAGGAGATGGGATATGACCAGACAGTGATAGATGAACTGATGAAAATGACAAAATAATTTTTCTCAAGATAAATTCTTCATTTCTGCATCTGTTATAATCAGTATTGATTACAACCTGTAATGTGTCAAAATGCTATTTTAACCGGTACAGGAAACAGGTATACCGGCAAGGGATGGAAGAGATAGATTTTATAGGATTCTCCGAGAGTTTAGACTTATCAAACAGGACGCTTTATAGCGAAATAATGAGCAGATAGACAATATTCTTTTACTTATTGCATCCGTTTATTTCACAAAACCGATATTCATACCATTTATATCAGTTCATTTTCGACCTGTTTTGATAGTGCTCTAGAGGTAAGAAACTGCTAAAAAGCATATAATTCAGGCTTTAAAAAGCGTCGGACTATCTCGTACGCAACTTCTTTTAACACTTTTCCCGTCTTAAACAAAGCACCTATTCCTTTAAAACAAAAAAAAATTCGTTTTAAACGAAGTGGCAATTTCTTTAAAATGAGTTTCAAGAAATGATTTACGGAGAGATTTGTTAATTATTGTAACAATACATTTTTCAAAAGGGTTATTCCGGTAGATTATGCAGTTACACACCCATTAATATATCTGACATATTAATACTAAAACAAAAGATAAACAAACATTTTGTCACAATCACAAATCATCTGTTATAAATAAGGGATATTAGTTACAGGTTCATTTGCTGTCGGTTAAAATCGACGGCAAATAAACCTGTGATGACTAAGTCACTTTGACTACGGGATAGCTAAAAGAAATAATGAGCTTACTGCTATCTTCATTGAGATATTGGCACATTAGTCAATTGGCCCATTATTGATAACATCCCGACTTTTACTTCTTTGCAATATAATCAGCAATCCAATCCCCTACCTCGCTGGTCTTGTAAGCCTTGCCGTTTTCAGCAATATCCTCTGTTACGACATTGGCATCCATCGAGGCAGTAACAGCTTCACGGATCAGGGCACCTTCTTCCATCAGGTTGAAAGCATATTCAAACATCAGGGCGGCACTCAGGATAGTAGCCAGCGGATTGGCAATATTCTTTCCGGCTGCCTGCGGATAAGAACCGTGGATCGGTTCGAATACGGAAGTATGTACGCCAATGGAAGCAGAAGGAAGCATCCCCAGTGAACCAGTGATCACAGACGCCTCATCGGTCAGAATATCACCGAACATGTTTTCAGTAACCATCACATCGAAACTCTTCGGCCACTGAACCAGACGCATAGCAGCGTTGTCGACAAACATGTATTCAGTTTCCACATCCGGATATTCCTTTTCTATCTCCTGTGCTACCTGACGCCACAGACGGGAAGTTGCCAGCACGTTCGCCTTATCGACAACCGTTACTTTCTTACGACGTTTCTGTGCGTACTGATAAGCCAGGCGGACAATACGTTCGATCTCTTCGCGGGTATAAACACACGTATCGTAAGCGGTATTTCCGTCTTCGCTTCTTCCCTGCGGACGACCGAAATACATACCTCCGGTCAATTCGCGGATACACATGAAATCAGCCCCTTCGATCAGTTCGGCACGAAGCGGAGACTTATGCAGCAACGACGGGAAAGTAGTTACCGGACGGATATTGGCAAAAAGCCCCAGCTTCTTGCGCATACCCAGCAACCCCTGTTCGGGACGGACTTTCGCTGACGGATTATTATCGTATTTCGGAGAACCGATCGCACCAAAATAAACGGCATCGCTCTGCATACACAGTTCGTGCGTTTCGTCCGGATACGGATTACCTGTCTCGTCGATGGCAACGGCTCCCACCAAAGCGTGTTTGTAACTTAGTTCATGGCCGTATTTCTCACATATAGCTTTTACGGCTTTCATGCCTTGTTCTACAATCTCGGGACCGATACCGTCACCGGGAAGGACTGCAATATTCAATTTCATTTCAGTTTGTTATTTTAGTCTCTTTTAAATAGCACATATTTGGGTTCTGTAGGAACATAACTGTCATCATCCCACAGGGTGCTCGTAATCATCAGGTCGGCACTGTAACGGTTACAAGCGATAGGCACGTTATGAACACGACACTGGCGAAGCAACATCTGAATGTCGGCTTCATGAGGTTGCGGATTCAGGTCGTCGATCAAAAAGATCGCCAGATCCACCTCTTTACGTACTACCATGGCTGCAATCTCGGCATCTCCGCCTAACGGGCCGGAATGCATACAAGTAATTTCCGCACCTACTCCCTTCTCGTCGAAGGCACTGCGTATAAGCCCTCCGGTGGTTCCGGTACATACCAAATGGTGATGGGAAAGGAATTCTGCATTGTGCACGGCCCATTCTACCATGTCTGCTTTACGGTTATCGTGCGCTACCAGCGCAATGGTCAATCTTTTGTTCATAACTATACTTTTTAAGTTGACAGTTGACAAGTGACAGTGGACAGTTATCTCGGCTTTCAGACAATTTGTTTTACCGAGCGCGAAGCTCATCTGTCAACTGTCATTTGTCAACTAGTTTATTGTTCGATCTTATTCAGCATCTTCAGCGTTGCCTTGATAGCGGCTTCTGTCTGGTCGGCATCGAGGCCACGGGTCTTGAAATCTACTCCGGCATAATTCCAGCTGATGATCGTCTGAACGAAAGCGTCGGTACGACCTCCGGGGGGAATGGATACGGAATAGTTCGTCAACATCGGGAACGGACGGCCGAGGTCTGAATAGATCCTGCGGAGGGCACGCACAAAAGCGTCGTACTGACCGTCACCGGAAGCCGATTCTTCGTAAGCTTCTCCGTCGATCTCTATTTTCAGCGTAGCTACGGGCCTCAGTCCCTGTGCCAAAGATAAGGAATAATTTAATATACGGATACGTTGATCTGCCATTGTATCATGGTGAAGGACATCACTGATGATATAGGGCAGGTCCTCGGTCGTTACCATTTCTTTTTTGTCTCCCAGTTCGATGATGCGCTCGGTGATCTTACGCATGGATTCGTCATCCACATCGATACCCAGCGATTCGAGGTTCATGCGGATATTTGCCTTACCGGACGTTTTGCCCAGGGCATATTCACGGACACGGCCGAAACGTTCGGGGATCAGGTCGTTGCAATACAGATTATTTTTGCTGTCGCCGTCGGCATGCACACCGGCACATTGCGTAAAGACATGCTCACCGATGATGGGGCGGTTCGGCGCGATATGAATACCCGAGTAGGTTTCGACCAGGCGACTTGCCGCATTGATCTTTTCTTCGCGGACAGAGGTCTCTTCACCCAGATGGTCTTTGATCACCGCAATCACACTGCTGAGCGGTGCATTTCCGGCACGTTCGCCCAGACCGTTTATCGTAGTATGGACACCGTGTACGCCTGCCCGCACGGCCGAATAGACGTTGGCTACCGCCAGGTCGTAATCGTTATGGGCATGGAAATCGAAATGCAGGTCGGGATAACGTTCGATCATCTTCTTGCAAAATTCGTATGTGTTGCCCGGATTCAGTATTCCCAGCGTATCGGGAAGCATGAAACGGCGGATCGGAAGATCTTTCAACGCATCGACCAGCTGGAAAACATAGTCGGGGGAGTTCTTGATCCCGTTCGACCAGTCTTCCAGATAAATATTTACTTCAATACCTTTTTCGGTAGCCAGCGATACAACAGAACAGATATCTGCAATATGCTGTTCAGGCAATTTGCGGAGTTGTTCGGTCACGTGTTTATACGAACCTTTACAGAGAAGGTTTACCACGCGGCAACCGGCCGATTCGATCCAGTTGAGCGAGGCGTCGCCATCTACAAAGCCGAGCACTTCGAGCTTATGCAGATTACCGGTACGTTCGGCCCAGGCAGCCACACGCTTCACGGCTTCGAACTCTCCGTCCGATACGCGAGCAGAGGCGATCTCTACGCGGTTTACTCCCAGATCGCTCAACAGCACTTGCGCTATATTGAGCTTTTCGTGAGCCGCAAAAGAGACACCCGATGTTTGTTCCCCGTCCCGAAGGGTTGTATCCATTATTTCTACCATCTTACTTTCTGTTTGCTTCGTACGCTTCTATTTTAGACTTATTCGCCAGTAGATAGTCGATATCGTCCAGACCGTTTACCAGGCAATCTTTCTTATAGGCATTGATATCGAAAGGTTCAGTTTTTCCGGTTGCGTTGTTGGTGATTGTCTGGGCAGGCAGATCGACCGTCAATGTCGCTTTCGGATCAGCTTCTACGGATGCGAATATCTCAGCCAGGAACTCCGGAGAAACAACAACCGGAACAAGACCGTTGTTCATGGAGTTGTTCTTGAAGATGTCAGCGAAGAAACTGCTGACAACGACACGGAATCCGTATCCGGCAATCGCCCAGGCCGCATGTTCACGGCTCGAACCGCTACCGAAGTTCTTTCCGGCTACCAGGATCTCGCCTTTATATGTATTCTGATTCAGCACAAAGTCCGGATTAGGGTTGCCCGCCTTGTCATAACGCCAATCGCGGAAAAGATTATCGCCGAAGCCCTCGCGTGTGGTCGCTTTCAGAAAGCGGGCCGGGATGATCTGGTCTGTGTCTACATTTTCCAGAGGAAGAGGTACACAGGTGGATGTTACTATCGTGAATTTTTCTTTCATTTCGTTCTTTTGATTTTTCAGTTCGTAATCTTATTACATTAAATCTCTCGGATCGGTAATCTTTCCCGTTACCGCTGCAGCCGCAGCCACCAACGGACCGGCCAGGATCGTACGTGCACCGGGCCCCTGACGTCCTTCGAAGTTACGGTTGGAAGTAGATACGGCATATTTACCTGCCGGGACCTTGTCTTCATTCATTGCCAGACAAGCCGAACAACCCGGCTGACGCAATTCAAAACCGGCTTCCGTCAGGACTTTATCGATACCTTCCGCACGGATCTGGCGTTCTACCTGCCAACTTCCCGGCACCAGCCATACGATCACATCGTCGGCTTTCTTCTTTCCTTTCACCAAAGAGGCGAAAGCGCGGAAATCCTCGATACGGCCATTCGTACAACTTCCCAGGAAGACGTAATCGATTTTCTTGCCCATGATCGGTTCACCGGCAGTGAACCCCATATAGTCGAGCGATTTTTTATAAGAGATACGACCGGCTTCATCTACGCTTTCCATAGCCGGAATGCTTTCGCGGATGCCCATGCCCATACCAGGGTTGGTTCCGTAAGTCACCATCGGGTCGATATCTTCCGCATGGAATACGATCTCCTTATCGAAAGATGCATCCGGATCGCTGTATAACTCACGCCATTCAGCCAGTTTCTTTTCCCAAGCCTCGCCACGGGGAGCAAATTCACGGTCTTTCAGATAATCGAAAGTGACCTGGTCCGGAGCGATCATACCACCGCGGGCACCCATTTCGATGGACAGGTTACAGATGGTAAGGCGTTCTTCCATCGTCGTATTACGGATCGCTTCGCCGGCATACTCTACGAAATAACCGGTAGCACCTCCGGTAGTCATTTTACTGATAATATAGAGAGCAAAGTCCTTTGCCGTCACACCCGGCTTACGCTTACCGTCGATAGTAATACGCATCGTCTTCGGCTTACGCTGCATAATACATTGGGTAGCTAATGTCATTTCCACCTCGCTGGTACCGATACCGAAAGCGATAGCGCCCATAGCGCCGTGGGTAGAAGTATGGGAGTCGCCGCAAACGATCGTCATGCCCGGTTGGGTCAAGCCCGTTTCCGGTCCTACCACATGGATAATCCCGTTTTTCGGGTGCTGCAAACCGTAATAAGTCAGGCTGAAATCTTTCGCATTCTTTTCCAACGTGTCCACCTGGTTCTTGGAAACCGGGTCTTCGATGGGTTTTTCCTGATGCAATGTCGGAATATTATGGTCCGGCATACAAGTGATCTGTTCCGGACGGAACGGCTTCAGGCCACGGGCACGTAACCCCGCAAATGCCTGCGGACTGGTTACTTCATGGCAGAACAGACGGTCGATGTAAAACTGGATCGTTCCGTCGGGCAGTGTGTCTACCACATGTTTTTCCCAAATCTTCTCAAATAATGTCTTGCTCATTGCTAATTATGTATTATGTTATTTTACGAACTTATTGATTGCGTCGATAAAGGCTTCTACAGAAGCGGCAATAATATCGGTATTGGCGGCAAAGCCGTAGTAGTTGTTTCCATCGTATTCCACCTGCATATGTACCTTACCCATATCGTCGCTACCCTTATTAATCGCCTGAATGAGAAATTCCTGGATAGTCATCGTACGATGGATGATCGATTTAACCGCTTTGATGGCAGCGTCTACCGGACCGTTACCGGAAGCAGCAGCTTCAAATTTTTCGCCTGCGATATCCAGACATACACTGGCTACAGACTGTAAACCGACACCCGATGTCACCTGCAGATAATCCAACTTGATACGGTGCATGGCTGTGCGGTCTTTTCCTGCCAGCATCAACACATCGTCATCGTTGATATCTTTCTTGCGGTCAGCCAGTTTCAGGAATTCTTCATATACCTTATCCAGTTTTTCCTGGCTCAGTTCCACCCCTAACACACTCAGACGATGTTTCAGGGCTGCACGTCCGCTACGGGCAGTCAACACGATGGCATTATCGTCGATACCCACATCTTTCGGGTCGATGATCTCATAGCTTTCACGGTTCTTCAAAACGCCGTCCTGGTGGATACCGGAAGAGTGAGCGAAGGCATTACGTCCGACGATCGCCTTGTTGGGCTGGATCGGCATATTCATCAGGCTGGAAACCATACGGCTGATACCGTAGATCTTCGTAGTATTGATATTGGTTTCAATGCCGCGCTCTTTATGGCTGCGGAAGATCATGGCGACTTCTTCCAGTGAAGTGTTACCGGCACGTTCGCCGATACCGTTGATAGTTACTTCCACCTGGCGTGCCCCGTTCAGGACACCCTGTACGGTATTGGCAGTCGCCATACCCAGGTCGTTATGGCAGTGTGTAGAGATAATTGCATTCTGTATGCCGTCTACGTGTTCCATCAGATATTTGATCTTTGCTCCATATTCGTCCGGCAGGCAATAACCGGTCGTATCAGGGATATTCACAACGGTAGCACCCGCTTTGATCACCGCCTCGACGACACGTGCCAGATAAGCATTGTCCGTACGCCCGGCATCTTCACAGTAAAATTCAATATCTTCAACATATCTCTTCGCATATTTCGTAGCAGCGATGGCACGTTCCAGAATCTCCTCCTGATTGGAATTGAATTTATAACGGATATGATAATCCGAAGTACCGATACCGGTATGGATACGTCCGCGTTTAGCGAACTTCAATGCTTCGGCGGCAACATCGATATCTTTCTCGACAGCACGGGTCAACGCACAGATAGTAGGCCATGTAACGGCTTTGGATATCTCAACCACACTATTGAAATCGCCCGGACTCGACACAGGGAATCCTGCTTCAATCACATCCACACCCAGCTCCTCGAGTGCTCTGGCAACCTGAATCTTTTCAATACTGTTTAACTGGCAACCCGGCACTTGCTCACCGTCACGTAACGTGGTGTCGAAAATAAATAATCTGTCTGACATAATCTTATACTCTTAAATTTGTTTATATTCTTGTTTGTATCCATAAAAAAAGCCTCTCTCACCAGGAAGTGAGAAAGGCTCTTTAATATCTTCATGCATCAGAAAAGCACGTACAGTCTCACTTCCTATCCCGTTCCCAGAGTAGAATAATGTTTAGAGAAATAATGAGACTATTTGCTATGTTCTGTTTCATTGTCTTTTTTTATTTAACGCTGCAAAGATACAGCCTTTTTCCAAACCACCAAATATAAAACGATATTTTTTATGTGTTTTTTCTTATAAACTGAAAGAGGAAACACAATTGAATCTACAATTCATTAGTTTATGTTTCCTTTTTCACTTATAAATTGCTGTCAAACCTTAACAATCGGTATTCCCAGCAGGAATGCAATTTTTTCCAGTTTATCTATCTGATGGCCAATACCTATCGCACAGTGATGGGAAGGTCCTGCTTTGCTCCAGTTATCGATAAATGCGCGGGCGCCGCAGGTAAAACGGTAACGGCTGTTCGTATTACCGATCTTCAGCGTCGGGCCTTCTACTGATTCTCCTTCTGCCGCCAGCAGGAAGATACCGTCTTTCCCTTCGCAGACCGACAACAGGGTTACCGGACCATGTTTTACCGTCATCTGAATAGAAAGTCCTTTACCCGGTTTGCCATGATAGACCGGCAGCGGAACCAAACGGACTTTTCCTTCGGATATCGCGAAATGGGCGGGGCCATCATGTCCCAGCATAACGATATCATCGTTAAAATCAAGTGCATAAAATTCAGAAAAAGAGCCGCCTACTCCCAGCAAAGACATGATCTTCATTGCCTGGACATTCTTCACTTCACATTCGCCGGCAATCGGTATATTCCGTCCTGTCAGCAGGGTATTACCGGCGATAACGGATGTTACTATATTTTCGTATTCATTGCCTGCATACCCTTCATAATAATAAGCCATCGATCCCAGGTCATGAGCATCGATCAAACGGTCCAGCGCGATCGAAGTACGGGCTGCCCGATCCAGTTCATAAGGTTCACACTGGCCGTCGATATCAAAACAGGCATTGAATTCATCCAGTTTATCCTTTACATCTTCCTCCGTGACATTGTCGCGATAAGCCTTCAGTTCACACATTTCCACGATTTCCACATGCGTCCCGAAAACAGACGACTGCTGTGTCAAATCGGTATATACGTCCAACATGCCACAGTAATAATGGCCCAGAATTCCCATACGGTTATTCTTCATGCCATTCACCACACGGACAGCATCGATCCAGTTATTAATCTGTTTCCACACATACTCTTCCTGCAGATAGCCGCTCACAATTTCATACGGGATGCCGGAACGGTTGAATACGCTGGCAAACTCGGGCACGGAACAAGCCTGGCAATGTGCCAGCCACTCCCCTGTCATTTTTCCTCTGTCACCCAGATTATTTATATAGTCATAGTCGATGGCTGCGGCCGGCTGAATATTCAACAGGATAACAGGTACTTTTACGCGTTGGGCAAGCGGTAAGACAGTCGATGACAACGCATAAGTGGAGATAAACACAAACAAAATACTAATATCTTCTTTCTTTAAATCTTCTGCCACATCCACCGCTTTAACCGGATTATCGGCAATCCCGGCATTAATGACTTCCGTATCCGGACGGGACATTTTCGATGCAATCCAATCCTGGTACCCGCAAAGGCGCGCATACAACCCCTCAAATTGTGGCCAATACGTATCCAGGCCCAGCCCGACAAGGCCGACTTTTGTTTTTCTTTTTTCCATGGTATATATCTTTTCTAATGAATATTATCGATCAGGAATACTGATGAATTCTTTTCTATCGGTAACACAACTGTCGTCGTTTCCATACCGTGAACATTCTTATGCTTATATGCCACTTTGGCCTGCTGCCCTGTATGAGGATCCAGCAACACCGGTTTCAGTTTGCCACGTAACACGACATTTGCACGGTATGGCTTCTCTTTTAAATTAGCAAAATAATAGACTGACTGATCTTTCAACTCCTTATGTATATAATTCAATTCGGCCCCTTCTTCAAAAGCCACATCAGGAACACGGCAGGACTCTGTTATGGCAGCCCGCAAAGCATCGGGCGCGGGTTTACCGATGAAAAAAGCTTTACCGGAAGCTGAGGAGCCGGCAGCCAATATCCGGGCAATCTTATCTTTCACTTCCTGATCCCGTCCCGGTTCCACAGATTTTTCCGGCAATTGAGTTGTAAAGATCACATTTCCTCCGGATTGGAAGAATGATTCTATCTGCCGCAAGGTTGACAAGGAGATTGTTTTTACTCCCGGAACGATCAGCAACCGGAAAGTTTCTTTGTTCACCTGATTATCCAAATGCAACAGTCCCTTCTCTACCCGGCATTTTTCAGACAGAACTTCCGGATGCAGGTACGTAAAATCACGTCCTAACGTATCCGTCAATAAGGCGGAGATATGCGTATAATCCGTATTTGGAATGATTACTCCCCCCTCATAAAATCCCAGTTCGCCGTCCAGCACATGTTCTCCCTGCAGGGACTCGATCGGATAGAGCACAGCGATATCCGCCACATGTCTTCCTTCCTGCTGCAGGATATAGTTGAGACGGGAAAGAAATTTATTGAATGCCGGAAGAGAGTCCCGGTACAATTCGTTCCGCCAGGAAAGTTCGGGCAGGAAAGTGACATTCTGATCGTTATACCAGACAGCGTGAGGGATAAGTGTGTTGATCCCTTTCGTATATTGTTCCATGGCGATATGGTAAAGCGTCTTTACACTTATATTCCCCATGGCACCATAGGTTTCGGACATCACCTGGCGTTTATCCCAGTTGTTCGCAGAAGAGGATACCACTTTATAGAACAGTTCTGTCGGACGCCCTCCGCCAATCTTGTCGATACCCGGAATATCCATATATTTTCCACATAGCATCAGGTCGCCGGAAACACTGACCGGATTCGCGATCTCTTCCTGGTCCTGATGACCGGTAGAAGAAATACCATGAGCCGATGCCCATTCTGCGATCGTTTTCATAAAACCTTCAGCATACAGATGTGCCCGCAATCCGAACAAACGGTTTCGTGCGGATTGGGTTTCTTCACCTATATCATACCATAATGCCGGATACAACAGTTCGGGAGATTCTCCATAACGAGAGATGAACTGCTCATTAAACTTTTCTGTCCACATACGTCCTTTTGCCCGGTACATGGTCGGTTCGTCAAAAAAAGTCTCTATGATCGTATTTCCGAAATAAGACGGAAAACGGTCATAATAAGCCAGATGTGTTTCTTTTACAAACAATTTAACAGCTTCCGGATTCAGATAATCGACATTCGGGTCACCGTCTTTCACACAGACGAAAAACATGATTTTCCAGGCACCCTCCGGCACTTTCCACTCTAGTTTTCCGGAACGGATATGCTGTTTCAATGAGATACGGGATTTTGTCAGCGTATCCATTGCGACAACCGACATCAGCTTCCCGGCAGGAACTGCCTGCTCAAACACATCTCCGGGAAGTACCTTATATTCGACCTTATCCAAGCGTTTGATAGTTGCGTCCGGATATTTATTCATAAAACGGGGAACTCCATCGGCATTGATAGCCCCCATGCTTCCGCTGGGAAATCCGTACTCATCGTACAGGGATAAATGCACATCTAATTTCTTAGCCTCTTTTATGATCTTACCATACAGGTTGAAATAATCGTCCGACAAATATTCCGGTTTAAAATCCTGGCCGAAAGGAAGGATGGCACAACCACCATAGCCGTCTTTTCCGACCATCTGGTGAAACTGATCCAGTAACTCCGTTTCTTTTACCGTCGTGTTATTCCAGAACCATAAAGGGATAGGCTTATATTTATTCTCCGGGTTCGCAAAGTCCGCCTGGCTGATCTGAGCCGATGCACCTAAAGATAGAAACGATATACATATTGTTAAAAAAGAGGTTTTCATGAAAGATTCTATTAATTTGTACAATTATTAAAGTTCTATGATTGCACAAATATAGAATCTCTCATTAACAGTTTCTTTCTAAAACTGATTCAATTCTTTCTATTTTTGATAGTTCAGCCGGAACACCCTAATGCAGAAATGTAGAATATTATTGAAATGAATGTAAATAGCAGGAGCAAACTATTTTATATAAGATTATTGTTTAAATTTGTCGCCAAAGGAGTCGCACACTAATAATTATAATATACTCGATTTGCTTCTAATACGATTATGACCGAAAAATATAATTCCTTCACAATTCTCTATGAGCAGCAGTATGAACGTCTGTTTCGTTTTGCCCTGCACTTCGTTCCCGACCATGAAGATTGTGAAGATATATTGGCGGATGTATTTGTCAGTATCTGGGAAAACTGGGATTCCTTAAAAAAGATAGATAACCTCAACTCTTATCTTTTCACCGCCATAAAGAACAGATGTCTGAAATTTCTGAATAAACGTAATTATTTCGAAGAATATATCGAAGACCTGCATATCCATTTGAGTATCGACCATACAACACCGGAAGCCCTGCTGGACTCAAACGAAATAACCGGAATAATAGAAGATGCGCTGAACCAACTCCCCCAACGGTGCAAACTGATCTTCCTTATGTTAAAAGAGGATAACCTGAAATATAAAGAAGTAGCCGATATCCTGGGTATCTCCGAAAAAACGGTGCAGGCACAACAGATCATTGCAAAGAAAAAGCTGACAGAGATTGTGGGACATTATATAAAAGATAGATAACAAGACAAATCCCTTAACTGTAAACCACGCAGAAGCAACTAATCGTTAACAAACACTAAATATCAATTTTCTTTTAGGCATAAATAATCCCCCGAGGATTTTATTTATAAAAGAGAAGATATGAGTAGTCAAAAACAGTCAAATCATCCATGGGAAGTTTTATCTGACGTAGAATTAGCAGATAAGCTGGCTGAGCAAATCCGGAGCCAGGTTGATCCGGAAGCCATCCGGAAGCGCAAAGGAAGTGTCCAGGATAAAATCCTTACCCGGATACAGCTACGAAAAAGACAAAAGGAACGGAGGATTCTTTTTGTTTCAATTGCAGCTTCCCTACTCGTACTATTCACTATCGGATATAACTTCTTTACAGATAGTCCGGAAAACGAGCATATGGCCTGGCTTGAAATATCTACCCCAAAAGGGGTACGCGATTCGGTATTGCTAGCCGATGGCAGCAAAATATTTTTAAATGGAGGTTCTAACCTGAAATATCCGAAACAATTTACAGGAAAAACACGCGAAGTGTCTTTTGTAGGGGAAGGCTATTTCGAGATTGCAAAAAATGCGGAAAAACCTTTCCTGGTTAACACCGGGCTTATCGATGTGAAAGTTTTAGGGACCAAATTCAACCTGAAAACTTATGCGAACGATATGTCCGTCGAAACGATACTGGAAGAAGGTCGTGTCCAGATCAGCCATCCGGCCTCCAATCAGATGCTGGAGATGAAACCGAACGACTGTGTTACCTTCGACAAACAGATGAATACGTTTTCAAAAAAGCAGGTGGACCCGTTAACTGCATCCATGTGGAGAACCGGTAAATATTCTTTTTACTCCACCCCGTTTCCGGAGTTCGCCCAGACATTGGAAAGAGGGTTTGGTATAACATTTATCATTGAAAATCCGGAAGTTGCCAACCGCCACTTCACCGGCGATTTTATCCGGGGAGAAACTATTGATGAGATATTGAATATCCTGAAAATAAGTAGTGGACTAAACTATCGAAAGGAAAACAATATTATCACGATTAAATAAGGAATTACTAAAACAATCAGAATATAAACCTAATCTAATATCGCCTATGGTATAACATCTCAAAAAAAGAATAGGAAATATTGGCGTATTTCCTATCCTCTGCGTTTGCAGAAGCAAACACGTAAACTTAATTAGCAATTAAATTTCTTCACAAAAGTATGAAAAAAAAACAAGACAAGCATCTCGTTTCAGGCATTTATTGTCCTAAATTGAAGCGAATTATGAGAATTACAGCCTTTTTTCTAATTTGTTGCGCTTTATATGTTTCAGCAGAGACATACTCGCAAACTAAAGTTTTTTCATTTATCATGAAAAATGCAAGCATAGAAGAAGTTCTATCTGTTATAAAAAAGAATAGCGAATACTCCTTCTTCTATGAGGATTCCCAAATCGACCTCAGCCCCAAAGTATCAGTTTCCGCTAAAAAGGAAACTGTTTCAAGTATTTTAGATAAAGTATTAACAGACAAAAACATCAGTTACAAGATAGAGAACAAACATATCATTCTCTATAAAGCAGAACAGAAAAGCCAGCAGGCGAATAATAAGATTTCGATAAAAGGACAGGTTTTCGACAAACAGGAACCCCCTTCTCCCCTGCCGGGCGTTACCATCCAGATAAAAGGCAGCAACCAAGGTGTGGCCACCGATCTGGACGGACTCTTTCATATCGAAGCCCAACGCGATGATATACTGGTTTTTTCCTATATTGGCTATAAGCCGGTCGAATATCTGGTTAAACGCCATCAGTCGAACCTGATCATTTCGCTGGAAGAAAATATCAGTGCGCTGGAAGAAGTTATCGTAACCGGTTTTACGGAAGAACGAAAACTGAACAGTATCTCTTCCATCTCGCAGGTAAAGCTGGATGCGACACTGAATAACAAACCGATCACCTCTTTATCGCAAGCCCTGCAAGGAGGTGTTACAGGTATCACGGTAACACAATCGAGTGGTTTGCCGGGAGGAGATGCGGCAATAATCAAGATCCGTGGTGTTACGATGGGGAATCTGTCACCCTTGGTTTTAGTGGATGGCATTCCAATGGATATGGATAATCTCGATCCGACCACCATTGAAAGTGTTACCGTATTAAAAGATGCGGCAGCGGCAGCCATTTACGGGGCTCGTGCGGCTAACGGAGTTATCGTTGTAAAAACCAAAAGAGGACAACCCGGCAAAATAAAGGTCAGTTACAATGGATATGGCGGTGTACAAAAAGCTACCTATATGCCGGATTTTGTGAATGCTCCCACTTACATGAGAATGATGAACGAAGCTTACAAAAACAATGGGGGTGATCCGGTCTACACAGAGGATGCGATACAAAAAACAATCAACCAAAGTGACCCCTACAAATATCCGGACACCAACTGGACAGATTTATTATGGAAAAATGCGACGATACAAAGTCACTCGATATCGGTCTACGGAGGTAGTAGCATCGCCCGTTTTGCCATTACAGGTAATTATATGGCACAAACCGGTTATGTAAAGGATTTCACATACGACCGTCTGAACCTGCGGGCAAACACCACTGTCAGTTTACGGGAGAATATCACAGTAGGTGTCGACCTGAACGTAATTCGTGGCACACAGCATAAGGCCAGTGTAGACGGTGCGACCGGGGCTTTCAATCCTATCTGGTTATTATACTGGACACCTCCGACTATCGTTGGCAAATATCCGCAAAGGGAAGGAGACCCCAATGAGTATTACGGGAACTACGGATCGAGTATGAGAAATCCCCTGGCACAAATCGAAAAAGGGGGATTCACAGAGAACCTGACAGATAACATAAGTGTAAACTTACAACCCAAATGGGGAATAATTCCCGGTTTAAACCTGGCCGGACAATTCAGTTACCAGGTGAATAGCGGAGCAACCAAAGGAGACCGGCGTGCTGTCAACTTCTTCGATTACGATAACGGACAGCTCATCGCTACATGGGCAAACTTTCAGCCATCGTCAACCTGGCGCTCCAGTTATTATTATATTGGAGGAACTGTCGACTATACCAAGACATTTCATGAAAAGCATCGTCTGTTTGCCATTGCCGGAGTAAATGCCGAACTGAACAACAGTGGTGTATGGGATGAATATGCCATGCAATCCTTGTTAGCAAAAGCAAACTATACCTATGATGACCGCTATTTGTTCGAAGCGACTATTCGCCGTGACGGATCATCCCGCTTCGGCCCCGGAAACAAATTCGGTTGGTTTCCATCCGGAGCCATCGGCTGGAATGTAAACAAAGAGTCTTTCCTGAAAGAGGTTAAATGGATAAACAACCTGAAGTTAAGGGGTTCTTACGGGTTATTAGGAAACGAAAATATCGGAGCCTATAAATACCAAAGCACCATCGATCCGGGAAATGGTTCCGAGATTGTTTTCGGGAATCCGGATATCTCCTGGGAAAAAGTAGCCATGTTCAACACGGGAGTCGACTTCAGCATTTTCAATAATATGATAGACATAACCTTCGATTATTACGACAAACTCACTTCCGACATCATCTTACGACCGCCCTTGTCTGCTGTCGGCGGAATCGGCCAATCGGATATCAATGCCGGGGAAATCAGAAATAAAGGTTGGGAATTCAGCATGAATTATATGCAAACATTCGGAGACTGGAGTGTTTCTGCTTTCGGGGGAATATCGCGCAACAAGAACAAAATCGAGAAATTACCGGGAGGCCCTTACGACGGAGGTAGCCATATCGACAAAGAAGGGCATGCGCTGAGCAGCCACTACCGATATGTCTCAAACGGATTATTGCAGGAAAGTGATTTTATCCTGCAAAGCGACGGTAGTTATACACCCAAAGAGGGTATTGTCATCATAGACGGACAACAACCCGGAGACATTCGTTATATGGATCTCGACGGGGATAAAATGATCACGGCAAACGACCGTAAAGTAATGGGAAACGGAGAACCTGATTTCAACTACTTTGCCAATCTGAGCCTGAACTGGAAAAATATCGATTTTGAAATCATGTTGCAAGGTGTATCGGGAGTCGATGCTTATTATGGAGGAGTCTATTCCGATCCTATCGGTAATGCAGCCAGTCCACAGAATTTCCATCTGGATTATTGGACAAAAGAAAATCCGAATGCCCGCTTTCCCCGCCTGACACCGACTTCCGGAGATAATGGTAAATCATCCGACTATTGGTTTTTCGATGCCAGTTACTGCCGGGTGAAGTATATTCAGCTTGGTTATACGCTCCCCTCTTCCTTTACCAATAGATACTGGGTATCTAATCTGCGTTTTTTTGTAAACTTACAGAATCCGTTCACGATAGCCAAGGAGAACAAGATCGATCCGGAATCAAGAGGAGGAGAAAGTACATATCCTCTGTCAAAGACCTATTCTGCAGGTATAAATATTTCATTTTAAAAGAAATACAGATATGAAAAATACATTATTATTATCGACTCTTATCGTTTTACTATCCGGTTGCAGCGATTTTCTAACACGGGATAATCCATTCGGAGCAACCGACGATACGTTCTGGAAAACCAGCGGTGAAGTAGAATCAGCCTTAAATCTCTGCTATTCGTTACCTTCCGGCTCACTACATTATACATCCCCTTATGCATCGATCATTCATTATGAAGGATTTACCGACAATACGTATCACGGAGCCGATTTCGGAGGTTTTATTACGACCATCGGTAACAGTACCATCACTTCGGATAGTCCCAATTCCTTTGGAGGTATCACCGAGGTATGGAACGCTTATTACAAGAATATCCGGAACTGTTGCCGTATGCTTGAGAATATGGACAAGGCTTACTTTATCGACCCGAATGAAAAAGAACGAATGCGTGGGGAATGCATTATTTTACGTGCATACTATCATTGGGAATTGTTTAAATACTTCGGATATAAAGAAGGTATCCCTGTTGTTGATCATGCTTTATCGCCGAACGAGAATTTTATGGAACGTTCTACCCCCGAAGCTGTTACCGATTTCATGCTGGCGGAACTGGACCGGGCACTGGCTATCGAAGCACTACCTTTCAAATATGAAGATGCTAAAAAAGACAGAATGGATAAAGCCGTAGCCCTGTCCCTTAAATCGATCATAGCCCTGAACACCAAACGTTACGATGTTTCCAGACAAGCTGCCACGGAGATTATAAACAGTGGCCGGTACGAATTATTCTACACCCATGCGGAAGATGACGATCCGGCTCGAAATTTCAGGGATTTATTCCGGACAGTCAGTATGGACGGAGCAAATAAGGAACGAATCCTTATCAAACCGGCAGGATGCAAAGAAGCTTATTTTCGTTTTTCCGGTCCGGGATTGGGGCAACAATGTACCTCATGGCCCACGCTCGACTTCGTGAACGCTTTTGAAACCAAACAGGGTAAAACCTTGGAAGAATTAGGTGCTGACTCGTTGGACATCTATATGAAAGATCCTTTATATAATGACAATCGTGACCCACGCCTGTATGCAACCATCGTGATGCCTTACGACAATACAACTTTCGAGCAATATACTTACGACCCGTGGGGTGAAGGACCGGAAGCAGTCGGCAGGCCCAACGCTTCCCGAAGCGGTTTCATGCTAAAGAAGTTTTATGATCCACAGGACCGGACCAGTCAAAGAAACGATTATATGATCATCCGGTATGCCGAGATCCTACTTAATTATGTAGAATGCCTGATCGAGACCGGTCAATACAATCATGCGGACGTATTAAACTATATAAATGATATACGGAAACGTGCCGGTCAGCTACCTGTTACTGCAGCCGAATACAATAGTGAAGAAAAAGTACGCAAACTGTATCGCCGGGAACGCCGCATCGAACTCGCTTTCGAAGGAACCCGTTATATGGACATCCGTAGATGGGATATCGGTGAAGCAACAATGAATGGTCCTATATATGGAGCAGTAAATCCGGTTACCGGAAAAAAGGTACAGATAGAAATAAGACAGTTCCGGAAAAACAAGAATGAAGTCTGGCCAATACCGGAAAGTGAAATTCTGGCTAACCCGAATTTAAGGCAAAATCAAGGATATGTAGGTAAAGACTAATATCATTTTATACTATGAAAAGAACTCTCTAACCAATCGAACAACAAAAATTCCCGACGGGCAGCAACAACACTACCTGTCGGGAATCATTTATATCCGGCTCAGTCTTTACTTATTTACAATCAGTTTATCGACCTCTTTTCCATCCTGATCAAGAACCTTTATGCTTAGTTTATTATTTTGAGCCTCAGCTTTCAACACCGTATTATTAGAGTTTACAATAACCGGAAATTTCACACCGTCCTTCGCTTCATTCCGTATATAACGGTGAAGATGACCACAAAGCATGATATCGACACCGGCATTATTGAGTAACGGTATAAACTTGTCAAGCACTTCCTGATCGCCATGCCAACCACCAAAAGGAGGAATATGGCAAACGACGACTTTGAAAGGTGCTTCTTTATATTCCTTGCTTTCAAGTACGCCTTTCAACCATTCAGCCTGTTCCGTACGGTACTGGTCATACACGTTTATACCGGCATATTCCAGATCCGAATCCGGCTTATCTTCTCCGCTGTCCAGGATCACAAAACAGACAGGTCCCTGGCGAAACGTATAATAGATATGCTCTTGCTTAGGAGAGAAATAATCCTGGAAAGCCGTGGCAAACGAGCCGCGCGTTTCATGATTTCCCCGGGTATAGTACATCGGTATTTCAGAAGCAAAAAGTGCTGTCGCCTTATCCATAAAACCTTCGAATATTTCCTTTTCACTATTGAAAATAGAAACCATATCCCCATTGAACAGGAACATATCGGTCGACTTTAAATCGCAATGAGATATAAGCTTTTCCAATACGTCGCTTTTTCCATGAATATCGTTCACCATCGCAAAATTTACCGTTTGCCTGCCGTGGTCACTGGTCTGAAACGCCAATGGTTCTTTTCCGTAAACAGAGGTGGCGGCTACATTTCCATATATAACCCGCCAGCCCACATGGCTCAGAACTTCCTGTGAATAGACCCGATAACGATAACGCGTCCCAGGTTTCAATCCCTTCAGATGGACAGCATGAACGGTAGATGTCAGCTTGATACCGTTTTTCGCATTAAAGAATTTCGGGCGTTCCGTCTGATAATAGTGTGTTCCGTCGTCAGGCGCCAGTTCCACCCATCCGATCGAAGGCTTGTTGACTGTCCATACAATTGTTACTTCATTCTCACCCAGATTCTGCAGATAGGGGGCATGGGTAATTTTAATATCTTCCTGAGCAAAAACAGGGAGAGCAGTCAATAGAAAAAAGAGAAAGAAAAGACTGATCTTCTTCATGGTATTATTTTAAGTTATTAATGATTTGAATTATACAAAGATACAAAAAAAGGCATGCCTTTAAAGACATGCCTCACTTCTTTGTTTATATTGTCTACAAGTTAATTTCCTCTAGTATGAGATCACGTATCATTGACCGCTCCAGGGATTCTGGTCAGCTTCTGAGATTGCATCGTTATTAAGGATCTCCATTTGAGGGATCTGGCAGAAGAAACGATAATCATTCGATTCCAGAATTCCCACAGGTTGGGGATCGCTGACATTATAACCATTCAGATATTGCATACCCCACACATAATGTCCGGCAGGATTTGCAGCCGTTTCGCCATAACGAATCAATCGCTTCTGCAAACGAACCAGATCATAAAAACCAGCCTGTCCTTCACAGATCAGCTCTTTACGCCGTTCTTTGTAGATATCTTCCAATAATGCATCCCCACCTCCGTTGGTTGTCGGAGTTGCATTACGTGCTACCTGCAAACGATTCAATAAAGTCAGAGCCTCTCCTGTACTTCCTTTCTGAGCAGCAGCCTCCGCCATGATCAACAGCATTTCAGCACCACGCATCAGGCATACTTCAGGACGGGTAGCACTTTGGATCACACTTCCACCATCTTCTCCGTAATGTTTATACTTATCGAACGCCCATTTAGTATTGATCTCTTTGTTTGCGTTCTTTGTACGTTTCCAGAATTGATAACGGTCTTCCTTTTCTTCAAACAATTTCACAAACTGCTCATCTACAAAGTAATCCAGGAAAGAATAGATCGGACCATCCGCATATCCTTCGCCATAACTTTCATCCTGGTTGTACCAGAAGTTAAACTGCGTACTACCTCCCAGGTTATTGTCGGCAGTATACTTCATCGCCCATACAACCTCTGCATAATTACCGGAAATCATGTCATCGAAACCTGAACGATACTGTTCGCGCGTCATCAACTGACTATGATTGTCATAAACAATCTTAGCTTCACTGTAAGCACCTTCCCAGTTTTGCATCACCAGATATACACGGGCCAGGATACCGGAGCAAATCTCAGAGTTTATAAACCACAGGTCTTCCGGACGATAATCAGTAAGCAACGACTTGGCAGTAGTCAGATCGGATACGATCTGGGTATATATCTCTTCCACGGTTGAAAAACCTTTATGAGACTCATCAGTGGAAGACGTACGCAAGATTACCCCCCGTTTGTTTTTGGCAATAACATACGTCTGCTGGTAATTCTGGATCAAATGGAAATATTGGATTCCACGCATAGCCAGTGCCTGCCCCTTGATATGCTTCTTTTGCGTTTCATCACCGCTGGCATTATCCACATTGGTCAGGATAATGTTAGCACGGTTGATCACGTTATAGCACATCGACCATATCTTGGATGCATTTCCATCCGCCTGAGTCTTTGCATTCGAATATTGATAAGACGTGACCTGATCGCCTCCCATATTGGTATGACTCACAATATCCGCACCTCCTGCATCGACATACATCTGGAAGCCCGGAAGTCCGGCAAATACACGATCGCCTTTATCCGTATTAAAATACAACTGTTTATAAGTCGAGGTCAAGACTTTTTCCAGCTGGGATATATTTTCGAGCACATCCGTATCATTCACTTTCACATACGAACTGGTTGTCAGATCGTCATCACATCCTGTTAGAGTAAAACCTACAAGAGCGAGGGACAGGAAGGATATGTTTATAAATAATCTTTTCATAAATATCTTTTTTACATTTATAATGTGATTTGAATACCGACCATATACAGTCTTCTGGAACCCTGAATACCGTTATCCGTTTCAGCGTTACCATTATAACTGTTACCCATTACACCTGTTTCGGGATCTGTAAAGCGTTTCTTTGCCGGCCCGAAAGTCAACAGGTTATTACCTGTCACATACACACGCAGGTTTTCTACCAATGCCTTACGGCTGATATTCTTTGGTAAAGTATAGCCTAAAGTCAGGTTTCTCAGGCGCCAGTAATGGTTGTCAAACACAAAGTTATCGGCATATTTTACCGTTGCACCATATTGGTTATACGACCAGCGGGGAATAAGCGTTCCCGCGTCACCCGGCTGTCTCCAGCGGTCTTCCACCAATTCTTGTACGACACCCACACCCGGACGGTTCATGATACGTTCTTTATAGGTATAGTCGGAAATCTTCGATCCATAAGAATAATAGAACATAAACGACAGGTCGATCCCTTTAAACTGGAAATTATTGGTGATAGAACCGAATACTTTAGGAATGGCAGAACCGCAGTATACGAAATCATCGGTAGTTACTTTCGCCTGATCTTCCGTACGCACCCAACCACCGTTACCGTCACGGATCAACCAACCCGGCAAACCTGTTTCCGGATTTACGCCGTCATATTGCGGGGCGATAAATTCATAGATAGACTTACCTTCCTCCATTTTATAGGTACAAGCCGTACCAGCATACGTATATGCACCTGTCGGCAGATAAGTAACCTCATTCTTCAAGGTACTCATATTGGCATCGATATCCCATCTGAAATCTTTTGAAGTAAAGATATTGGCATTGATCGTTATTTCAACACCGCTATTACGCAGGTCACCGATATTCATATTATATCCGGAAGCCGAGCCAACCTGTGCCGATAAAGGCAATTCTTTATAATACAACAGGTCATGAGATGTACGGGAATAATATTCCACCGTACCGCTCAGACGACTGAAGAAAGAAAAATCCACACCGATATTCCATTGTTTATTGCTCTCCCATTTCAGATCCGGCGTGGGAGTTGTCGATGGCTTCAAACCGGACTTCAGATACAAGTCGTCACTTTCATAAGTGCCCTGATAACCATATAAAACTTCGTCACCCGCTTTACCATTGCTTGCATTACGCACGATCAGCTTATCATTACCCGTCGTACCGTAACTGGCGCGAAGTATCAGATTGTCAATCCATTTTACATCTTCCAGAAAACCTTCTTTCGAAGCTCTCCAGGAGGCACCGGTCGACCAGAACGTACCCCAACGATTGTCGGAGCTGAAACGGGAAGAACCATCCTCACGAACAGAGGCAGACACATAGTATTTATTCAGGAAATTATAATCCAGTTTCCCAAAGAAAGATAGCAATGAGTATTTATCACGACCGCCGGATACGCCAAAATTCTTTGTCGTATTCGATAATTCGTATTTACCCAGCTCCATAATGCCGTAGCCCCAGCCTTGTTCATAATGAGAGTCCCAGGTATACCACTCATGCCCCACCATACCGGAAATATTGTGATCGCCGATCGACCAGTCGCCCGACAATACATTATTCCAGGTAGTAGAGCGCTTATTATAATCATAACGGCTGGCATAACCTCCATCCGCCAGGATGGAAATACCGTATGGAGCAGTCTGACCGCTACCATGCACAGCAGAAGAATAATTCATCGTACGATACCAGTAATCATCGATATTCAGGGCTGAACGAAACTTCAAACCCAAGGGCAGCTTAAACTCCGTATTAAACTGAGCCGAGAGAATGTGTCCCATATTATTATCGAAACTATCGTCATTCTCATTGTCCCAATAATCACCCGAATTGTTCAGGATATGCGCCCCAAAGAAGTTATTGGTATATTTACCATAATTATACATTCTCTTTCCCGTCTTTTCCGAAACAACCCATCCTGTATTATCTTCATTACGCAACCATGGGGACGAAAGCGATGTGGTAAAGTTTGCAGCACGACTGGCACCTCCCGACACATTCTGACGATGCCGGGAATAAGACAGACTACCTGCCACTTTCCACCAGTCGAACAGTTCGGTACTCAAGTTCGTACGGAAAGAATAACGTTTGTAATACTGGCGGTTTCCATATCCCTGATCATCCAGATACCCACCGGAGAAGAAATAAGCAGTCTTCCCGTTTCCTGTCTGTCCGCTGATATCCACACTATAATCCTGGCGCAGTTTTCGGGAGAAGATAGCCTTATAAACATCCCAGTCATCTTCATCCCATACATATTCCAGATTCGGATTCATGTAAGGATTACCATTGCCGTCGTGTAATACATAGTTTTCATTGATATGTCTGAAAGGAGTCACATAAATAGCTTCCCCTTTTGAATTCGTTGTTGCTTTTACCTGCTTGGTCAATGCCTGGGAAGATGCATAATCGCCGGCAGCCTTGGCATCCAGACCGTCATAAAGTAAAGCATCGTAATACAGGGCATACCAGGTATTTTCCAACTGCTGATACGGATCCGCTTTCTTTGGGTTCTTTACAGCATTATCCGAAGTACCCCATGCTCCGCGGAAATTAATCTGGGGCTTCGCCGATTTTCCCCTCTTGGTAGTGATCATCACAACACCATTCGCCGCACGCGAACCATACAAAGAGGTAGCCGCAGCATCCTTCAATACCGTCATCGATTCGATATCCGTAGGATTGATCTGGTTCAGACCGCCATCATAAGGCATACCGTCAACAATATACAAAGGATTGGCTTTTCCGGACATGGAAGAAATACCACGAATTTCAACACGGGCTTCTGCTCCGGGATTACCCTGGGTATTCACTACATTTACACCGGCCGACATCCCTTGCAATGCTTCCGTAAAACCGGTACCCATCACCTTTTCCAGTTTCTCTGCTTTCACAACAGAGGCCGATCCGGTAAAGGTCGATTTCTTAGCCGTACCATAGGCCACCACTACCACTTCATCCAAATCCTGTGTCGCATCGCTCAGCTTAACATGTAAGGAAGCTTGCCCGTTCCACGTAATCTCCTGCGTAGCCAGGCCGACAAAAGATATTACAATAACCGATCCCCGCCGGACATTATCCAGGCTAAATCGGCCGTCGGTATCGGTAATCGTACCGACAGAAGTTCCTTTTACTACGACAGAAGCACCGGCTACGGGCCCCATATCGTCAGAGACAAGGCCTGAGACCTTATTTCCCTGTTGCACTACCATCGTTTCGGGACTTGTTGGAATAGCTGCAACTACAGTTCCCGCAGCTCCAAACAATACAGAAAACATTAGTGATTTAATTAGTTTTGAGTCTGTCCACATAGTTAAATTCAAGACTTTAATTAAATAAATTTAATCATAATAGCATTCATTTCATTAGAGGCCACGCTTCTCTCCTTAAAAAGCGCCCAGGTTCACATACATAAAATAAAGTTCATAAAATCAAGATACACAACTTTTTACTCATAAACATCAATCTATTCATCTTGATTAAACACACCATACTTTCTTCAACAAATATAATCTATCATTAATAACTACAAGCATAAAAATATATATTTAATACTTTATTACTTACTATTTAACACTCATCTATTAAGAAAAGCGACTACATAAAAACACCTAACCGATCAAATACAATAAGCATATGAGATCGACAAACCTGCTCCACCGATAATGGGTTTTAACATATAACACGGTGATATTCCATACCGGTGACAGATGACAGATAAAGTAGCAGATAAAAAACGGCTATCTGCAACCATTTACAGTCTAATAACCATATAATTACGAACAATGGTTGCAGATGGCAGATAAATTCGATAAACTTTATGATAGTAGAACTTACTTAACTAAAATATGTCACACAGGTAACCACTATATCTCTTCCCGTCACCTTTTATCGCATAGTCAGGGAGCTTCTAAGTCAAAAGTCCCTACTATTTATTATTACACTGTACAGGGTAGCCAGCCAGGATATACAGGATGATTCAGTCAGGGTGTACAGGGTAATAACGCAAGATGTACAGGGTAAATTTAATAAGTAAGGACTTCCGTATTAACAAGTCATAAGGAAAGACTTAGTTAGTCATAGGTTCATGTTTAGCCGGGAACGGGAAAGAAAAAGCGGCAACCCGGAACAGACCGGATTACCGCTTTATATCGCAAGATATTTACTGCTTATTTATCGCACCAACTATTAGTTGTTTTCAGGACGAAGTTTACGAACAACAGCACCTGCACGCCACATTTCGCTTTCACGAAGAGCTTTCAGTTCTTTTTCTAAACCTTCACGATAGTCAGGTTTACTGTTTGTATCGATAGAACGTTGAGCTTCGTTACCGCAAGCTACTTCGCTATACAGTTTCTGGAATACCGGTTTTGTTGCATCGTGGAACGGGCCCATCCAGTCCAAAGCACCACGCTGTGCTGTAGTCGAACAGTTTGCATACATCCAGTCCATACCGTTTTCAGCGAACAACGGCATCAATGACTGAGTCAGTTCTTCTACTGTTTCGTTGAATGCTTCAGAAGGTTCGTGACCATTTTCACGTAATGTTTCATACTGAGCCAGCAACAATCCCTGGATTGCACCCATCAAAGTACCACGTTCGCCAGTCAGGTCGGAATATACTTCTTTCTTGAAAGTCGTTTCAAACAGATAACCTGAACCAACACCGATACCCAATGCGATCACACGATCCCATGCTTTACCTGTTGCATCCTGGAAGATAGCATAGCTGGAGTTCAAGCCACGGCCTTGCAGGAACATACGACGCAATGAAGTACCCGATCCTTTAGGAGCCACCAGGATTACGTCTACATCAGCAGGAGGAATGATGTTTGTACGTTCTTTGTAAGTAATACCGAATCCATGAGAGAAATACAAAGCCTTTCCCGGAGTCAGATACTTTTTGATACGTGGCCAAACTTCAATCTGGGCAGCGTCTGAAAGCAGATACTGGATGATAGTTGCTTTTTCGCATGCTTCTTCAATATCGAACAGTGTTTCACCGGGCACCCAACCGTCAGCAACGGCTTTTTCCCAAGTCTTACCACCTTTACGTTGTCCTACAATTACGTTAAAACCGTTGTCGCGCAGGTTCAGGCTCTGGCCAGGACCTTGTACGCCGTAACCTATCACAGCGATTGTTTCGTCTTTCAATACTTCTCTTGCCTTTTCCAACGGAAATTCTTCGCGGGTTACTACGTTTTCGTCAACGCCGCCAAAATTCATTACTGCCATTTTCTTTTTACTATTAAAATGTATATAAAAATAATTTGTCTCTGTATAACGAGAGGATAAATCCTCTCCGGGTTCCTTTGCCGTCGGTTTTAACCGACGGTTTAGATGTTAAGCTCTTGTTTTGGCTTCAGCCACATTTCTTCAAATTCAACGACTGTATCAGTAAGAAATGGGACTAAAGTCCAACGATTATATATCCATTACCTATCCGTCAGTTAAAACTGACGGCAAATGAACCGGGTTATGTCCATGTAACGGCGGCACGAGATATTGCTTTGCCATCGTTACATATTGCCATATTATATTTGCCTTCGGATACTTCCTGGTTATGGAGCGTCAACTCCATGCCGTATTTACCTTCAGACTGATAAGCGATCTCAAAACGGCCAATCTCTTTTTCACGAAACATACCGATGTCGAATAAATCGAGCAGATGTTCCATATATTTGATACTGTTCAGGTGGCCGTTTACATCCAGGTCGCTGTATTTCACACGGTAAAACTCTCCGGATGCATTGTTTTCCACCGGAGCGATCTTTCCGGGTTTCTCGATCGGACAAGGACGGTCGGTCACATACGCACTCAGTCCCTCCACATCGAGTAAGGTCGGACGACGCGTTTCCACATCGATCGCAGCCCAGATAGAGCGGGCAAAGCCAAAAGTCTTACCTTCGCCGTTTACCAACTCAAAGCAACGGCTGGTGAATAACTTTCCTACTTCATCCACCCAGGTATATAAAGTAACGGATTCGGACATAGCAGGATACGAAGTCATCTCGATAGCCAAACGTGAAAGCACCCATGCTGTATGCCTTTCGGTCATATCGCTATATCCGAATCCACGGTCGGCGGCATGACAGGAAGCTGCATGCAATAAATAATTACCGATCATAGGGATCGTGATGCGTCCCCGGAAGTCCATCAGATAGGACTCTGTTACGAAATGAAATTCTCCTACTTTGTTCTTCTCCATAATTTATACTGTTTATAAATGATACTATCTGCTCTCAGGCATGTTTCTCCTGCAATTTTTTCTCCATCGAAGATAACATGTCGCTCAGACGTTCCACTTTACTCTTTGTTATTGCAACGCGACCGGAGCGGATAAACTGAAGGACACCGATCGTTTCGCTCAGTTCTTTGAATAAAGCCTGAGTTTCATCATAATGACCACTCTTTTCCAACACCACACAATCTTCGTTCATCTCGAGGATACGGGCATTATATTTACGGATCAGATCCTCTACCGTTCCCATCTTGATAAAGAGTTCGGTACTCAGCTTGTAAAGAGCTATCTCCTGATAAACCAGGTCTTCGTCCGTATTATAATAAGCTTTCAGAATATCTACACGCTTATCGATCTGCTTAACGACCTTATCGATCGTATCCTCGTCGGCAAAGGTAGTAATTGTAAACTTATGTATTCCCTTTATAGCCGAAGGAGAAACAGAAAGCGTCTCAATATTCAGTTGCCGACGCGTAAAGATAACGGTTATCTGGTTCAGAAGTCCTACAGTGTTTTCTGAAAAGATAATAACGGTATATAATTTTTTCGTATTCATAATTGTTCCTCCTTACTTAGCTCCTAAAATCATGTTCGTCACGCTTCCTCCGGCCGGAACCATCGGATATACCATACCGCAAGTTTCCACATTGGCGACTAATAGATAAGCCCCGTCGTGATCGAGCATTTCTGCAATCGCATCATCCAGTTCCTCCCGTTTATCTACGGCACGAGAAGCAATGCCAAATGCTTTGGCTATAGCGACAAAGTCAGGATTCTTCATGATCGTATTGGAATAACGTTCGTTGAAGAACAATTCCTGCCACTGGCGCACCATCCCCAGGAAGTTGTTATTAAGAACGATGATCTTTACATTCAGATTTTCCTGCATGATCGTCCCCAGTTCCTGAATAGTCATCTGGATACCACCGTCACCGGTAAAGAAACAAACCGTACGGTCAGGTGCACCCAGCTTGGCGCCGATAGCAGCCGGAAGACCGAAACCCATTGTACCCAAACCACCGGAAGTAACCACACTACGGGTACGTTTATATTTGAAATAGCGAACGCCCATCATCTGGTTCTGACCGACATCGGTCACCAGAACAGCATCGTCATTGGTCGCTTCCGACACTTTACGAACCACTTCTCCCATCTTCAGTTGTCCACTGGCGGGATAAAGCTCTTTTTCAATCACTTTCTCCTGTTCTTCCTTTGCATCAGGTTCAAACTCGGCATTCCATTCCGGACGCTTCCGTTCTTCGAGCAAAGCGGTGATCATCGGAATCGTATGTTTGGCATTCCCTAATACCTTTACATCTACCGGAACATTCTTTCCGATTTCCGAATTATCTATATCGAGATGTATTATTTTTGCTTGTTTAGCATATGTTTTCAAATCACCGGTCACACGGTCGTCGAAACGCATGCCGATAGCGATCAATACATCACATTCATTTGTTTTTCGGTTAGGACCTACATTTCCATGCATTCCCAGCATACCTTTATGCAAAGGAAAATCAGAAGGTAACGCAGACAAACCTAAAACCGTAGAACCGGCGGGAATATCATTTTTCACCAGAAACTCTTTCAATTCATCTTCCGCACCTCCCAGAATAACCCCCTGGCCTACCAGACAGAAAGGCTTCTTAGCCTGATTGATCAAGGCTGCTGCAGCTTCAATGCGTTCCTGCTTAATATCCGGTTCCGGTTGGTAACTACGAACGTAGTCGACTTTCTCATAGTGATAATCCACAAGTCCAACCTGTGCATCTTTAGCCAGATCCAGAACGACTGGTCCCGGACGGCCGGTCGATGCGATATAGAAAGCGCGCGATACGGCCCAGGCTATCTCTTCCGGTTTACGGATCTGATAAGCCCATTTTGTGATAGGCTGTGTAATACCGATCACATCTACTTCCTGGAACGCATCCGTTCCCAGCAACGGAGACGGAACCTGTCCGGCTATTACCACCATAGGCGTACTATCCATCAAAGCATCGGCTATACCGGTGATTGTATTGGTTGCACCCGGTCCCGAGGTAACCAGTGTGACGCCTACTTTACCGGAGACACGCGCATATCCCTGAGCAGCATGTGTAGCACCTTGTTCATGACGAACTAATATATGTTTCAATTTATCCCTGTAATCGTATAAGCTATCGTAAATAGGGATCGCTTGCCCACCCGGATAACCGAAGATAGTATCTACTCCTTCAGCGATCAGCGCTTTCAGCAAAGCTTCCGAACCGGTTATCTTTTGTTCCATATTTGTTGTTTTATTGTCTGATGTAATCTTTTTTAATCTTCTACTATTCGTACACCGCCCTTGTCGGCCGAAGCAACCATCTTTGCATATGCTTTCAGGGCTTTCGATACCGTACGCTGGCGGAAAGGAGGTGTAAAGGCTTTGGTTCCGCGTGCTTCTTCCGCCTTGCGACGTTCTGCCAGTTCTGCATCACTTACCTTTACATGGATGGTTCTTTCGGGAATATTTATTTCGATCATATCGCCGTCTTTCACTAACCCTATCGCTCCGCCTGCAGCCGCTTCGGGAGAGATATGTCCTATAGACAATCCTGATGTTCCACCGCTGAAGCGTCCGTCTGTGATCAATGCACATTCTTTACCCAGGTGCTTGCTTTTTATATAAGAAGTCGGATACAACATTTCCTGCATACCCGGCCCACCCTTCGGACCTTCATAGGTGATAACGACGACATCGCCGGAGACGACTTTATCTTTCAGGATACCTTCGCAAGCAGCATCCTGCGAATCAAACACTTTTGCCGGACCTGCAAAACGGAAGATACTTTCATCTACACCTGCCGTTTTAACCACACAGCCATCCTGTGCAATATTTCCGTAGAGAACAGCCAGACCGCCATCTTTGACATAGGCATGTTCCACGTCACGGATACAACCGGAAGTGCGGTCTGTATCCAGTTCTTTATAATAACTTTCCTGTGATCCGAGTACCAGATTGAAACGATGTGCCGGAGCACTCTTATAGATATTGATCGCTTCGTCGGTTACATTCACGGAAGTGATGCAATACCGGTCGATCGCCTGTCCCAAAGTCAGGCCATCCACACGTTTCACCGAATCGTCCACCAAGCCAGCTTTTACCAGCTCATTCATAATGCCGATAATACCACCTGCCCGGTTCACATCTTCCACGTGATAAGAACAACTCGGAGCTACTTTACAGATAACCGGAGTTTTGCGGGACAGCATATCTATATCTTTCATGGTGAAGTCGGCTTCCGCCTCATGAGCTATAGCCAATAAGTGAAGAACCGTATTGGTAGATCCTCCCATTGCAATGTCGAGCGACATCGCGTTCAGGAATGCCTGACGGGTTGCAATATTACGAGGTAGAACCGAATCATCCCCATCACGATAATATTTGAACGCATTATCCACAATCATTTGGGCTGCCTTCTTAAACAGACGCGTACGGTTGGCATGCGTTGCCACAACTGTTCCGTTACCGGGAAGAGCCAGGCCGATCGCTTCATTCAGACAGTTCATCGAATTGGCGGTGAACATACCGGAACAACATCCGCAAGTCGGACAAGCCGAGCGTTCTACCTTTTCGACCTGCTCATCGCTCACTGAATCGTCGGCAGCTTCGATCATCGCATCGATCAGGTCAAGTGCACGTCCATCCAGGTTACCGGCTTCCATCGGTCCTCCGGAGACAAAGATGGTCGGGATATTCAAACGCATTGCAGCCATCAGCATACCCGGAGTGATCTTGTCGCAGTTACTGATACAAACCATTGCGTCCGCCTTATGCGCATTCACCATATATTCAACACTATCTGCAATGATATCACGTGAAGGAAGAGAATAAAGCATTCCGTCATGCCCCATGGCGATACCGTCGTCTATTGCGATGGTATTGAATTCTGCAGCAAAACAACCGAGCTTTTCAATCTCCGCCTTTACCTGCTGTCCGATCTCATGCAAATGCACATGCCCCGGAACAAACTGAGTAAATGAATTCACAATGGCTATAATCGGTTTACCGAACTGTTCTTCTTTCATGCCGTTGGCACGCCATAAAGCACGGGCTCCCGCCATACGTCTCCCCTCTGTGCTATATGAACTTCTTAACGGATTCTTCATCATATTTGTTTTTATTTTTAAAGGGCGGTTCACGAACCTCCCGTACCATAAAAAAAGCCCTTCTCTATATGGAGAAAGGCTTAAGAAATATCTTTTACGACTTCACAACTTCTTACACACCTTTCTCCTTACCTACTAATGACTAGAAGGACCACCACGAGAATAATATGTAATACATTGTTCATCATCTTTTCAATTGTCTTTATTTTTGTTTGACGCTGCAAATGTAGAACAATAATTCATATACACAAAGGATTTAAAAGAAAAATCTTACTTTTTCTTTCATTTTTCAATAAAAGGAATGATTCATCTTGCATTTTAACAGAGAACCATCCCTGAATCGGTTGAATTCTTACTTTTGAAAGGCTCTCCGCTTCAATTCTTTGAGTAAAGCCTCCGATTTAGGAGAAATTGTTCCATCCTGATAGATCCGGACATTGATCATCGGAAGATTTTTTCGCCTATTGGATTCTCTGACTACCTGTGTCAATTCATCTATCAAAAGTACCGGATCTCCAATGATGGAATCCTTATATATATGTGTCCAGTCACCCGGCTCCAATGTACCGGAGAAAGTAGCCTGCAAACCATCCTGGGGACCTCCATGAAACAGGCCGTCTCCATCTAACGGTAGATAAGGGTCGTCTATACCGGCACTCTCCGGCGACAACCCCAACTCACCGGCATAATAATCCTGAAAATCCGTCAGTTTCGGCAATATCCAGGAATTAAAACAAATAGCCAAATCCTTATTTCCGCTTTTGGCAGCTTTAGCTATCCGTTCGAAAGAGGCACCGTTCGGATAATAACCGATACCGTCATCCATCCACAAACCTGCCAGACGACTTCCATAGCGCTGGCTGACCTCACCCACTATCTTTTCCACATTTGCGAACAGATCACCGGCATCATTACGCGTATAATGCTGTTTGCCCCACCATTCTTTATCGCCATGTCCCACATGATAATACAAGATCAAACGAATGCCATACTTTCCTAAAGCATCCGACAAGTCAGCTACAAGATCTCTTTTTGTAGTCCGCCCCGGCAATATCGAATCAATAGTTTGTATCGGAGCCGGGAAATAATATTCGGCCCACGAAGTCGTAAAGAAGACCAGCTTTCCACCACACTCATTAACAGTCCGGGCAAAACGTTCCGCATCGAATCTATTTACAGCATCCTCATAAGCCAGCGGTTCACCCGCCTTCGGCATACTCTTCGAATTCCAATGAAAGAAAAAACCATACGGCAGATCAGCCATCCACGATGTATTACTGCGTAATGAGGCCGCCTCTGCCTGTAACTTTTTACAGGTTTCAGGTTTGACTACTTCCAGTGAATAGAGATAAATATTAAAATCAGCCTTTTTCCCCGGCTCACTTATCTTTAAAGACAATTCCGAGGTGCCTTTAGTAAAATGCAAAGGTCGTGGAAAACGACAACGTTGCCATCCGGTGGTCCCTATCCGACAAATGACACTATCCGTTCCATTAGAGAGCGTTACTGCTACGTCTTCTCCATCTTCAAGATTATTGACAGAAACCAACATTGCTGCCAGATAATCTTCACTACCGGTATTCACTTTCCACACAATCGACTGTTCAGGTGCAGTCCAATTTTCTACCCAAAAAGTTTTATAGGGTTCCTCCGGGTAAAGTTGCCGTACGCCATTATTCAATTCCCCCCGAAAAGGTATCAACCGATTGATATCCGTGGGGTTCAGATCTAAAGCTACCGGATCGACCGGATTACCGCAAGCCTGTAAACAAACGGCACATAAAAACAATAAATAAACAAACTGCTTTTTCATTTTTGACAGATGGATATAAGAAGGGCCAATCCATAAGATATATCAGACCGGCCCTTCATGTGTTCTACAATGATTATCTATAATCCGGATTCTGAGGAATATTATTATTCAGGATTTCCGTATCAGGTATTAGCCAGGTGTTGTTGTAAGTACCGATAGGCACATTCAATCTGTCACCACGCGCCTTCTGTACCTTGTCAAATGTCTGTGTACGTTTCAGATCATACCAGGCAAAACCCTCTTCAAACAATTCGTGCTTACGTTCCAGTAAAACAGCCTCCCGGAACTGATCTTGCGTAAGTCCGTTCAGATCCGGGACATTCGTAGGATCACCCTGATCTACACGGGCACGTTTACGAATAGCATTGATATATTGATAAGCTCCAGCCGGTCCGTTCACTTCATTTTCAGCTTCAGCAGCTATCAGGTACATTTCTGCCAAACGGATCAATTGCGTTTGCCAGGTTAGAATATTTGTATTTGAAGCCGGAAGTTCTTGTTCCAAATATTCTTCATTAATATACTTATTATAATATGTACGACTGATCACTTTGGTTCCTTTGGCATTTATATATTCCGATTTAATTCCCCACTCTTTACGCATATCCCCTTTGTCAAAACCGGCAATAAATGCATCCGTCGGCAAATACAAGGCAGTCTGGCTACCGATGGGCGAAGAATTATTATGCATGCCGCTATAACTGTCAGGCGCAGAAAACAACTGTGCCCAAATAGTCTCCGCCGTATAACGTTCTGTCTTGAAAACCTTATCGAAAGTAGGCATTAAAGAATACTTACCACTATTAATTACCTCCAATGCTTTTTCCTTTGCCTTTGCAAAATTTTCTTTCTGGTTCATCGGATAACCGGCTGAAGTTAAATAAATACGTGCCATGATTGCTTTCGCGACATATTTATCCACACGTCCCATTTCCGGAGCATCCTCCGGTAACTTCTGTTCCGCATCCAGAATATCATCAAAGATAAATTTATAAATATCTGCCTGTGATGTACGATCTATCGCAACATCCGCATCACTGGACACGACTTTATCCCGCAGAGGAACATCTCCAAAAAACTGGACCAGTGTAAAATAAGACCAGGCACGCAAGCATCTTGCTTCACCGATAATACGATTTTTTGTTTCAGCCGAAAAGTCCTTACTTTCTATCTCTTCCAATATCATATTGGTATTTTTAATCGTACTGTAAGGTCCGGCCCAAGCACCTCTGAATGCATAAAAACCATATCCCGGATTGTTTGCCCAAATATCGCCAACCTGTTCTGCCGACTCAGGCTTGTCATTATAATCGGCAAAAACTTCTGTCAGATTCAGGTTCTGATCCTGAGGATATAACCCTTTCAGTGCCCCATCAAAATCTTCCACTGTCTGATAAAAGGCAGAAGGAGAAATAAATGTCTTCGGTTCTTCTTCCAGCCAACTCGAACAGGAAGCAGATAAAATAACCGGTACAGCCAGTAATATATTTTTAATCAGTGTTTTCATTCTTATAATACGTATTAAAATTTAACCTGTAAACCCAAAGTAAATGATTTTGCAGACGGATAAACACCTCTATCCCACCCGTTCACGGCTGAAGAGGTCCAGGATGCTTCCGGATCATAATGCGAGTAACTTGTGATCGTGATCAGGTTTTGTCCGCTCAGATAAACCGATATATTCGGTTTACGTGAACCAGCAAACCATTGAGTAGGTAGTGTATAAGCCAGTTTTATATCTTTAAAACGAAGATATGAGCCATTCTCCACCCAAATAGAACTAGGATCGCCAAATGCCAGATAATCTTTCGTTGAAGCAGAAGCTCGTGCATACTTGGCATTCGGATTCTCCGGTGTCCAATGATTTTGCCATACATCTTTACGGATATTCCATGTTCCACCGATATTGGTAATGCTCTTATTAAATTCATTTACTATATCTCCGCCGACACTACCGATCACCAGGAAAGAAAATTCAAAATTATTCCAATTGATCGTATTCGTCAAACCAAAGGTAAATTTAGGTTGCGTATTAGCGATAATAGTCTTATCACCTGTTGTAATACCTGCTTTTCCATCAGTATCTTTATAGCGGTAATCACCAGCTTTCTTGGTCGCTTCGCCATTCGAGCGGGCTTCTTCATCTGTTTGATAAATACCTTCAATCTCATATCCATATAACTGGAACGGTGCTTTTCCAACGAACAAGGGGAACCAGTTTCCTCCTCCGATAGGAGCATCGATTCGCATAATTTTATTTCCATACACATCCGTACCTAAATCTTTCACTACTGATTTGTTTGATGTTATGTTCAAATTAGTCGTCCAGTTAACTTTCCCTCTCATGTTGATCGTGTTGATAGAGATTTCAAAACCTTTATTATCGATACGTCCCAGGTTTCTCAACATAGAAGAATAACCGGAAGAAGGAGGCAATGTAGCGTTATATAACAAATCACGCGTTTGTTTCCAATAATAGTCAAAACCAATATTCAAACGGTTGGAGAAGAATCCGAAATCGACACCAATGTCTGTTTGTGTAGTTGTTTCCCATTTCAAATCATCATTAGCCATAGAAGACAAATTGAAACCGATATCTTTACCATTGCCAAAGATGGGTCCCGATGTTCCCAAACGAGCAAAAGTCTGATAAGGGCTAATAGACTGATTACCGGTCTGTCCGATGCTTCCACGCAACTTCAGATTGCTCAGCCAGTCGATATCTTTCATAAAATCTTCTTCTGAAACACGCCAGGCTAAAGCAGCAGAGGGGAAAAAGGCGAACTTATGATTCTTACTGAATTTAGACGATCCGTCATAACGTGCCGTTACCGTCAACAAGTATCTTTCCATCAGATTATAATTGGCACGTCCCAGGAAAGAGACCATCCGGTAATCACTAAAGCCCGAGGATGGAGTTCCCGGGGTTGAAGCTACTCCTAAATTATTGGTTTCATACACATCACGTAAAAAGCCTGTACCTGAACCACTCAGACTATTATATTGATAAGTCTGGAAAGTAATACCGCCCATCAGGTTCAGAGCATGGTTCTTGTTGAACTTCTTATCATAAGTCAAAATATTCTCATTAATTATCGTATAATAATTTGACTTCGATTTAGAGGCATCTCCATCCAGTTTTCCACCGGCAGACAAACCTATCGGAATATATCGGTCCGTACTTCCGGCATTTACCTCAGCACCGGCATTTACCCGGAAAGTCAGCCCGTCAATGATATCATAGATTAGTGACATATTTGCCAGCAAACGAGAATTTACAGTTTTATTTTTATATAAATCCGCCATCCCTACCGGATTAGTTCCTCCCCACGGAGTACCGGAGAAAGTCGTATATTTCCCGTCTGCATCTCTGATCGATTGTATAGGAGCCATTACCATTGCCGTATAAGCAATCGCCCCCCAACCATCAGCACTACTGTTCGCGGTGTTTTGAGTTCCGTATGAATAAGCAATACTTGCGTTTAATGCCAGATTTTTCGCCAGTTTCTGGTCACCATTGATACGCAAGGCAAAACGGTTATAATCGGAACCTTTGATAATACCTTCCTGGTTCATATAGTTCAGAGAGGAGTACAACTTTGTTTTATCCGTACCGCCTGAAACAGATACCTGATGGCTATGCGTTAATGCCGTCTGATAAGCCAGATCCTGCCAGTCGCTATCAGGTAACGAAGCTGCCTCTTCCGGCATAATGGCTATACCTTTTCCGTCATTCTGCGAAACCTCGTTCACCATGGATATATAATCATCTTTTCCCAGTAAATTCAGTTTTTTTCTTAACATAGAAATACCCACATAACCGTTATAATCGAGCACAGTCTCTCCTGTACTACCTCTTTTTGTCGTGATCATAACAACCCCGTTGGCACCTCGTGAACCATAAATTGCAGTAGAAGAAGCGTCTTTCAGAACCTCCATCGACAAAATATCTTCCGGATTGATATCGGAGTTCATGCTCTCTACCGGCATGCCGTCAATGACATAAAGCGGTTCATTGCCACCTGCCAAAGAGTTGCTACCACGAACACGAATCATCATCGCTTCGCCTGGCTGGCCTGTCCTGGCATTAACCTGTACACCGGCAATCTGTCCCTGCAAAGCACGGTCTGCACTGGTAATACCGACTTGACTCACATCTTTCATCTGTACGGAACCGACCGCTCCTGTCAAATCGCTTTTCTTTACCGTACCGTAACCGATAACCACGACCTCATCCAGTGCTTCGGAATCTTCTCTGAGAGATACATTTACGACATTTACGCTACCAACTTTTACCTCTTGAGTGTTGTAGCCTATATAAGATATCTGTAACACGGCACCAGGGGAAACTTCCAGAGTATATTTTCCGTCCATATCCGTAACGGTCCCGTTCGTCGTTCCTTTTACCACGACATTCGCTCCGATAACAGGCTCTCCGCGTTCATCCTTTACGATACCTGAGATCTTTTTAGTGTCAGATGCAGTTTGCGCTTGTTTTGTTATAATGATATGCCCGTTACTAAAGGCAATCGAACAACCGGTTCCTTCCAACAATTGCTCCATTACCTCTTTCACGTTACTGTTTTTAGGTAATTTTGAAATGGGACGGGAATCATTTACTTCCTGAGTATTATAATCCACAAACAATTTTGTCTGTTGTTCTATCTGTTTGAAGGCCGTCTTCAATGTTACATTATTCCCGGTCAGGCGCACTTGTTGTTGTTGCGCATAGCTAAACAAGCTGTTAGAAAACAAAGCGGTTATAAATAGCAGCTTGGATATACTTTTTCCGCTATTTATAGGTATTAGATTAGTTAATTTCATATATTTGTACATTTGAAAATTGAATATTAATAAAACCTGACGATTTACTCGTCAATCCAATGATGTTCAAGATTCGATTTCGAATTCCGGAAAGAGGGATTTTCGCACTTTCTGTCTTTCCGGTTTTCTTTTGCTCATATCTGTATCCTCCTTTATTTTTAATTTATGAATACTACTCTTCCTTTCACGGTATAACGTATGCCAACCAATTGCCGTAGCACATTCAGCACATCTTCTAAAGTCTCATCCGGAGAGAACTTAACATTGTAATATTCACCCGCATATTTTTGTGAATTATAATGGATCGTCACGTTAAACTTACGTTCCAAAGAAGCCATCAGGCGGTTGAACTGAATATTCTCAAATATCAGGTAACCGTTCCTTTCCATATTATATATGGATGCATCGACAGCATGAACTGTCACTGTATGGGTTGTGTGGGAATAGATTAACTGTTGGTCCGGCTTTAATATAGTAGGTTCGATACCTTCATCGTTTACTGAAACGAGTATGCTCCCTTCTTCCAACGTAGCCATCGAACAAGAATCACTAGGATAGGCTTCAACAGAAAAGACAGTACCCAGCGCCTGCACATCCAGATAAGTCGTTTTTACAATAAAAGGTTGCTCCGGATTTTTCCGGACAGAGAATGCCGCTTCCCCGGTAAGATATACCGTACGTGTCTCGGTATCGGTAAAATCTTTCGGATAAACCAGCAAAGATCCGGCATCGACCCATACTTTCGAACCATCAGGCAGCAGCACCTCTTTACTTTCTCCATAAGGAACAAATATCTGAGCCATTTCTACATGACGGACAGGCTTAAAACGATCGGTCGCCCAATAAGTCGTACCGGCAGTCATCAACACCAGGGCAATGATAGCTGCATATTTAAATACCTGGCGGTACAATGGGATCATACGCTTGCGGAACGGTTCTGTTATCAAATGTTTCTGCAGAGCATTCCAGTCATTATATGTAGATGCGGTCACTTCAGTTTCAGACTCTTCCCACAAATCCTGTAAAGCTTCCAGCTTTTCCACCCCCTCATCTTCAGCCTTCAACCAACGCCCAAACAAAATATGCCCATACCGTGAAAAGTGTTTCCCAAAGTACAGCCGCATGACTTGTTTTGTCTTGTTGTTTTCTTCCATAAAATATCCGTCTTTATATTGGTGTAGGTTAACAGCAACGACACACACAATCAATAATCGACTTTTTTTGAAAATATTTTGATTCCGGAACGAACGGGTGCTATCGTTGAATGTGTTTCATAGTAATGAAACAGTTGTTTCTACAGGGTGGAACACTTGTTTCATTATAATGAAACACTTTTGGAAAACGACAGTGTTCAGCCCAAACAAGTAAACAAAAAAAGATAAAGAACCTTACGAAGAATGGACAGGGCGGCAGTCAAATGGTTTTCGACTGTACGTTTACTAATACCCAAACGGGTGGCGATCTCATCATTTGACAGACCCTGCTCACGGCTCATCTTATAAATCAGCTTTCGTTGCGGAGACATTTGTTCGACAGTCCGGTTGATAAGGTTTTGCAGTTCGCGTGCAAATATGGCTTCCTCATCCGATTGCGAGATGGAAGCTTCCAACAAAAATTCATTCGTATACTTCTCTGAAACGGCAAGACGGTCGAAATAATCGTACACAGTAAAACGAGCCATCTGGAAAAGATAAGAGGAAAAGGAATGTACTTCCTTCAATTTTTCACGGTCTTTCCATAACGAAAGAAACAAATCCTGAGCGATGTCACGACTGATTTCCTTGTCGTGCGTCAAGCCGACAAGGAAGTTCACCAACCGAGGTTGGTGACAAATAAAAAGCCGTTCGAAAGCTTTTACGTCTCCTGCAGCGATCTCCTCTAAAATATGTCTCTCCTCGGGTAATTCCATAACTAATGCGAAGTAGCGAAAAATATCAGAAAAATCAAAATAAAAAGAATCAGATAAAATAATTTGTATCTTTGACCCGATCAATCGACCTGAAAACTAAAAACTGACTGAACTAATATAAAAATGAAGCAATACAACTTTGATGAAGTAATTGAACGCCGCGGCACCAATTGCGTCAAATACGATGCGCTAAAAGAGCGGTACGGCAACGGGGATCTTACTCCTCTCTGGGTTGCCGATATGGATTTTCGTACCCCGGACTTCATTGTCAACGCAATCAGGAAACGTTGCGAACATGAGATATTCGGTTACACCTTCGGCTCAGATTCTTACTATAACAGTATTATCGAATGGGTAGACTATAAACAAAAATGGAAGATCAAACGGGAATGGCTTAGCTATATTCCGGGGATCGTTAAAGGGATCGGTTTTGTTATCCAATGCTTTACCAAACCCGGCGATAAAGTGATTATTCAACCTCCTGTATATCACCCTTTCCGCATCGTACCGGAAAGTATGAAACGCGAGGTGGTCAATAATCCGCTCAAACTGGTGAACGGCGTTTATGAAATGGATTTCGAACAACTGGAATCAGTGATCGATGAACAATGTAAAATTCTGATCCTCTGCAACCCTCACAATCCGGGCGGTATCGTTTGGAAAAAAGACACATTGGTTAAACTGGCGGATATTTGTGCCAAACATAACATATTGGTCATTTCGGACGAGATACATGCAGAAATGGCTTATCCGCAATTCACACATCATCCTTTTGCCACTGTTTCGGATACTGCAGCTAATTGCAGTATTACCTTTATGGCTCCAAGCAAGACTTTCAATATCGCAGGAATCGTAACGTCTTACTCTATTGTTCCCAATGAAAAGATCAGGAAGGAATTTTATGAGTTTCTGGAAGCCGGAGAATTAGGTGACGGAACGATCTTTGCTTATACGGCAACCGAAGCGGCTTATACTTATGGTGCCGAGTGGCTACAGCAAATGCGCATGTATGTGATGGAGAACGTCCGTTTCGTGGATGAATTCTTCAAAACCAAACTACCGAAGATAAAAGTATATCCTCCGCAAGCTTCATTTCTTGTCTGGCTGGATTGCCGCGACCTGAAACTGAGCCAGGAAGACCTTGTCCATCTATTCCTGGATAAAGCGGGTATTCTGTTAAACGACGGAAGTATGTTCGGCCCGGGCGGTGAAGGTTATATGCGTCTGAATGTGGGTTGTCCGCGTTCCGTGCTGGACAAAGCGCTGAATGCTCTTAAGAAAGCGATCGACAAGAAATAAAGTAACTATTGAGAATGTGTCAAAACTCAATATTAAAGAACGCAGATGACGCAGACAGAGCGCTGATAATATATTGTTTTAAAGAAAATAAAAAGTCTGCGAGCGTCTGCGTATTCTGCGTATTCTGCGTTCGGTAATAGTGTTTTTGACAGTCTCATTTTTATTATTTCATGCCTACTACTTTTGCCGGTTCTTCTTTTACATTCAGCTTATGCCCCAGATAATCATAGCGGATGATCAAGTCTGAAATCTCCCAGGATTTTTTAAGCATACGGATCGTCTCTTCCGGAACACCGGCAGTATCTCCCACGATATTCAACTGAGGATCCACGTCAAAATCAGGCTTCTGCGGATTAAAGATACTTTCTCCCAATCCTTTCCACCAATAATCATTCAGCCCCAATAGATCAAGCAATGTCGGATACACATCCACCTGTCCCATTACTTTGCCATAATACATATTAAAGGGTGCATTCAAAATTATAAGCGGAACAAATGCTTTATCCGATACGATATTCTTTCCCACCGGATCATTGCATAATTCTTTTCTCACAGTACCCAAAGCCTCATGGTCACCCATGATCATGACCAATGTATTATCAAAACGCTTATCCGCTTTAATCCTGGATATAAATTCCCCGATTGCCCGGTCCGTATAATTGGCCATGGTCATATAATTATTCAGAACCTCGGGAATGTCCGGCGAAAAAGAAACTCTCTTCAAAGAATCCGGTAAAATAAAAGGATTGTGCCCGGAATAAGTAATGCATTGTAAAAATGTATTTCCGGAATCATCCCAAACTTCATTATTCTTCATTTTTTCCAGGCACTGGCGCAGAAAAGCACGGTCGCCAACCTGCTTACGTGAACCGACCGGTTCTTCTTGTATAAAACAGGTTTTCGAAACCAGACTGTCAAAACCTAAAACCGGAGCTATTATACATTGATTCCACACCATCGGTTTATCGATAGTCAGGCTGTATGCTTTGGCATTCTTATGTTTCCCTTTAAATGCCTTAACGACAGAAGGATAATATGACTCCGGAAATTTAATACTGTAAGGGCCTGATTGAATAGGCAAAAGCCCTGTGCCCATTAACAACTGGGCATCGATAGAACGCCCTCCCTTTACCTGCGATAAAACATGAGGTGCATAAATAACCGAGGAATCCCTTAGTATTTTATTCAGATTCGGAGTGATCTCCTGCCCTTCGACCGTTTTCTCCAAGACCCAACTTTCCAACGATTCGGCCAGGATAATAATACAGTTATCTTTACTATATACTTGAGGGAAAACGGATTGTAAATCCGTTTTCCTGGCTAGCCAGGAATCGATGCGGTCTTTTATCTCCTCCGTATAGACTATATGGTCGCAGGTATAATCATAATAAAGAGAACCGAATATCGTGTACATCGGTATATTACAGGTGTGCAAATATGCATCCTGCAATCTTTCATAGGCAACCTTGAACCCGTTCTGACTCCAGAGACGAATGGCAGGAACCAAAGCGATCAAACAGACCAAAGCAATATAACGAACAAAGGTCCGCCCTCTCTTAGGTTGTTCAACCGTTTTATTCTCCGGCTTCCGATAGAAATTACGCCACCACAAAACTCCTGCTGCAACTGTAGATAAAGGGAAAAACAAATCCACCATTCTCCAGGAATCCAATACACTACTGGCAAAATCAGATAAATTACCGACCAAAAGATAGCTATCCAATGGTATTGCTGTAAAATAGGTACGAAAATACATCAGGTTTGAAATAAACAAACCATCGAGTATGAAAAATATAACCCATGTTGTCTTTACGGCACGAAAACAAACCAGAGGCAATAATAAGAACAAGGAAACCAGAATAGTATCCAGATAAGTTTCAACCTTTGAGAATGGCGTAAATGTGGATAACATGCACCAAAGCAAATTAAACCACATAAATTTCAAAAACAAAAAAACAAAAAACAGACCTATCAATTTTCTGCTCTCCGTTCCGTTCGGAAAGAAAAAATTTATCCCTTTAGAAAACCACATTAGCAAACACGACTTTATTAACCTATCGACAAATACTGTAACAATAGAATAAGTACAAAATCTTTTATTTATTCAGCCGACAAAGATAACTATATTCTGCCTGAAAACATTACATATCTTTATTTTTAAAAGAATAACCTGATAAGTCGGAAATTATACGTAAATTTGTCCTCGTTTTATTTATTACAAATACATTTAAAAATGAAAATTACAGCAAATAAGTTCGTTGCGGTTACATACGACCTGAACGTAGGAGAAGGTGAAGAGCGTGAGTTGATGGAAAGAGCAGTGCCTGAAACTCCTTTGAAATTCATTTTCGGAACAGGTGCTATGCTCCCGGCTTTCGAAGATGCTTTGAAAGGCCTGGAAGTAGGCAACAAGTTCGACTTCTCTATCGCTCCGGCTGACGCATACGGAGAATATGTGGAAGATCATGTATTAGATCTGCCGAAAAACATCTTTGAAGTAGAAGGAAAATTCGACTCAGAGGTTATCAAAGAAGGTAACACCGTTCCTATGATGGATTCAAACGGTAACCGTCTGAACGGTTCTGTTCTGGAAGTGAAAGACGATGTTGTTGTGATGGACTTCAACCATCCGTTGGCTGGCGAAACTCTGCACTTCAGCGGTGAAGTGATCGATGTTCACGAACCGACAGCTGAAGAAATCGCAGCATTATCAGCTCCCGCCGGTGGATGTGGTTGCGGATGCGACGACTGCGGAAGCGATTGCGGAGATCACGATCACGAAGGTGGTTGCGGATGCGGCAGCTGCCACTAATTATAAAATAAAAAAGCAGAATGAGGAATGAAGAATGAAAGAGATTCTGCATTCCTCATTCTGTTTTTAAGCCATATTATTCTTAATCCCCTATTTCATTTATAAGATATGAATACATTCGGAAACATATATAGGCTAACTTCCTTCGGAGAATCACATGGCCCGGGAATCGGAGGTGTTATAGACGGATGCCCGGCTGGTATCGAATTGGACACAGCTTTCATACAGCAAGAATTAAATCGTCGTAAACCGGGTCAGTCAAGGATTACGACGCCACGTAAAGAGGATGACGAAGTTCAATTTCTTTCAGGGATCTATGAAGGAAAAACAACCGGTACACCGATCGGTTTTATCATTTGGAACAAAAACCAGCATTCATCCGATTATGATAATATGAAGACGGTCTACCGTCCTTCGCATGCCGATTATACTTATCAGACAAAATATGGCATTCGTGATCCTCGTGGCGGCGGCCGTTCATCTGCTCGTGAAACTATCGCCCGGTGTGTTGCCGGAGCTATTGCCAAACTGGCTTTACGTCAAAAAGGAATTCATATTCAGGCTTATACTTCGCAGGTCGGTCCTATCAAACTGGAAGGATCATATAAAAATTACGATCTGAACCTGACAGAAGAAAGTGATGTAAGATGTCCGGACCCGGATAAAGCGGCCGAAATGGAAAAGCTTATCGCAGAAGTCAAATCAAAAGGGGACACGATCGGCGGAGTGATCACCTGTGTAATAAAAGGGACGCCTGTCGGACTCGGAGAACCGGTCTTCCATAAGTTACATGCGGCACTCGGACATGCGATGCTGACGATCAACGCCGTCAAAGGTTTTGAGTATGGCGACGGCTTCGAAGCCGCATTATATCGCGGTTCCGAACGTAATGACCGTTTCTTCAATGATAACGGCCATATCAATACCCACACCAATCATTCGGGAGGTATCCAGGGAGGAATCTCCAACGGACAGGATATTTATTTCCGTGTTGCCTTCAAATCGGTTGCAACGATACTGATGGAACAGGAAACTGTCAATATGGATGGAGAAGAAACCGTCCTGAAAGCCCGCGGACGCCATGACCCATGCGTTCTTCCGCGTGCCGTACCGATTGTCGAATCGATGGCAGCGATGACCATACTGGATTATTTGCTGCTCCAAAAAACCAGAGAGTAAAACAGTTGACAGTTGACAAGTGACAGTTGACAGATAAGCTTCGCAATCGAACCCCAAACTGTCAACTGTCACTTGTCAACTGTCAACTATTCATGATGATAGGGTTCATTATTCAGAATAGTCATCGCCCGATAAATCTGTTCGATAAAGATCAGGCGGATCATTTGATGCGAGAAAGTCATCTTACTCAATGAAATCTTTTCCGAAGCGGCCTTATAAACAGCCTCACTAAAGCCATAAGGCCCTCCCACAACGAACACCAACCGCTTCGGCACCGTATGCATTTTCTTTTCTATATAAGTAGAAAATTGCATGGAAGTAAACTCCTTCCCTTTCTCATCCAGCAGAACCAGATAATCCCCGGATTGTAATGTTTTCAATATCAACTCTCCCTCTTTCTCCTTCTGTTGGGTCTCAGACATATTTTTTACGTTCTTTATATCAGGAATAACTTCCAGTTCAAAAGGGATATAATGAACCAAACGATTCTTATACTCATTGATTGCCTCTACAAAATAACCGGCATCGGTCTTACCTATTACGACCAGCGCAATTTTCATTTATTTACATTTTAAGTGTTGAAGGCGCTAATTTACAGGAAAAATACATACCTTTGTGCGATAATACTCACAAAAAGAGGAGATAGCTTATGAAACGATTATTACTTACATTGGCATTGGTATTCTCATTTTTGAGCGTCATGGCAACCGATATTAACCCTATATCGAACGCCTTCAAAAGTGGAAATGCCACTACACTGACCGGAGCTATGGATCAGGAAGTAGATATGGCTCTCCCCGGTTCATCTAAAAAGTGCAGCGGAAGCGAAGCCGTCAAAATGCTGTCTACTTTCTTCGGGAACAACAAACCGACCGGATTCTCGGTGGTACACCATGCAGATAAAAAAGATGCCGGATTCTTTGTCGGCAAACTTCCGACCGCTTCGGGTGAATATCGTGTAAACATTACTTACCGTGCCGACGGCGACAAAGCGATTATACAATCAATCAGAATAGAATAACAAATGGATCAATTAATTGATGACTTAATTAAATTAGCGTTTGCCGAAGATATAGGCGACGGTGATCATACGACTTTATGCTGCATTCCCGATACTGCTATGGGAAAAAGCCAGCTTATCATTAAAGAAGATGGTGTACTGGCCGGCGTAGAAATGGCTAAGCGTATCTTCCACGACTTCGACCCGGAACTGAAAATGACAATCTTTATCAATGATGGTGCCGAAGTAAAAAAAGGTGACATCGCCTTTACTGTAGAAGGAAAAGTACAGTCTCTGTTGCAAACAGAACGCCTGATGCTGAACGTTATGCAGCGCATGAGCGGTATCGCAACGACTACCCGCAAATATGTAAAAGCGCTGGAAGGCACTAAAACCCGCGTATTGGATACCCGTAAGACGACTCCAGGTATGCGTATGATGGAGAAAGATGCCGTTAAGATCGGCGGCGGTATAAATCACCGTATCGGACTATTCGATATGATCCTGCTGAAAGACAATCATGTGGACTTTGCCGGTGGCATCGAACAGGCCATTACCCGTGCACAGAACTACCTGAAAGAAAAAGGCAAGAACCTGAAAATTGAAATTGAAGTACGTAACTTCGACGAGTTGCAACAAGCCATGAACGTGGGAGGTATCGACCGCATCATGCTGGATAACTTCAATATCGAAGATACAAAGAAAGCTGTCGAAATGATCGGCGGACGCTTCGAAACCGAATCATCAGGCGGTATCACATTCGATACACTGCGCGACTATGCAGAATGTGGTGTAGACTTTATTTCAGTCGGGGCACTGACCCATTCGGTCAAGAGTCTCGATATGAGTTTGAAGGCTTGCTAAGAGATATTTATAAGGCGGATAGTTGATTATCCGCCTTTCTTTTTATACATTTGCCAACATCATTAACAAAACGAATAAGCTATGAAAAATATTACTACGATTCATCGGCGTAAAACGCCTGATTCATTTAAGTTACTTCCGAAAGTAAGTAGAAAAACACGGAAGGCCATCTATCTGGAAGCCAGCAAATACATCAACGATCTCACCAAGTTGATATTCGGCGGTATCATTTTAACGAACATATTAAATTTTAATATTGATAAAATGATTATTTTTGTATCAGGATTTATAGCTGTTATTATTTTGACTGCTTTTAGTTTTGCTTTATTTTTAAAAGGAAAGGAGTAAATTATGGGATTTGTCTATTTATGTATTACAATGAGTGCCATAGGTATAGCTTTTTTTATTTGGCTTATGACTCCAAGTGGTCAAAGATGGTGGCATGAAAAATAACAACTTACATAACAAAGTAAGATATATTAAAAGGCGGAATTATCCGCCTTTTCTATTTTTATCCGATACGAACAACTTCGCCATCCTTCAGTAAATACTTTTCCCCGCTTTCCGGACAGACAGCCAATCCATCCCCATCAAAATAGAGCCGATGCCCATATTCACTCACCCAACCTATTTGTTTGGAAGGATTACCTACGACTAAGGCATAAGGCGGAATTTCTTTAGTAACTACCGCTCCGGCACCAATCAATGCGTACGCTCCGATAGTATATCCGCAAACAATCGTTGCATTCGCTCCGATAGTAGCTCCTTTACCTACATGCGTTTTCATATATTGATCTTTCCGGTTAACGGCACTTCGCGGATTGATAACATTCGTAAAGACGCAGCTAGGTCCCAAAAATACATCATCCTCACAAGTCACCCCCGTATAAACAGATACATTGTTCTGCACCTTTACGTTATTACCCAGGACGACTTCCGGCGAAATAACAACATTCTGCCCGATATTACACCGTTCACCGATCGTACAACCCGACATTATGTGAGAGAAATGCCAGATACGGGTATCATCCCCGATCGTACAGCCGGGATCGATCACTGCTGTTTCATGTGCCTGAAAAGTTGCCATAACTGATTATTTATAAATTAAAAAGATGGTTGGTTTCTTACTCAGATCAGGAACTTTCCCTGCCCAATCTTTCACCGGACGAGTATGGATATATTCATCTTCACACGTAATATCCGAAGCTATGCATAACTTAGTAGACGGACGACAGGTACGGATCAGTTCCTCCGCCAGCTTATTATTACGATAAGGCGTCTCGATAAAAAGCTGTGTCTGGTTTTCCGAATAAATACGCCCTTCCAGCTTTTTAATTGTATTTGTCCGTTCTGAAGCATCGATGGGCAGATAACCATGAAAGGCAAAACTCTGTCCGTTGAAACCGGAAGCCATTACAGACATCAGGATAGAAGACGGTCCTACCAATGGAACAACCGGGTAATTCTTCCGTTGTGCAATCGCCACTACATCCGCTCCCGGATCGGCAACAGCCGGACAACCAGCCTCAGATATCACACCGACATGCTCGCCTTTTGCCAACGGAGCCAGATAACCGGTAACATCTTCCGGAGAAGTATGCTTATTCAATTCATAAAAAGTCAGATCGTCTATTACGATAGAAGGTTCCGTCTTTTTCAGAAAACGACGTGCGGTACGTATATTTTCTACGATGAAATGTTTGATCTGTAGAATGATTTCACGATTATATTCCGGGAGAACACGCCGATGCTCGGTATCTCCCAATGTAACCGGTATAAGGAAAAGCGATGCTTGCATACTGTTAGTTTTCTGCAAAGTTAGTATTTTTGCACCAAACAAACAGAATAAGATGGCACTTCCTATCGAATTTATCGCACGTACCCGTGCTTTATTAGGTGAAGAATATGATAAACTGGAAGCCGCATTACAAGCGGACGTACCCGTTAGTATCCGTATAAATCAGCGTAAAGGGACAAAGGCGCCCGAAACATCGCCGGTCGCCTGGAGCGAAACCGGCTATTACCTGCCTGAACGGCTTTCGTTCACCTTCGATCCACAGTTTCATGCAGGAGCTTATTATGTACAGGAAGCTTCGTCGATGTTTTTGGAACAAGCCATTCGCACCTTTGTGGACGGACCGGTCAAGTGCCTGGATCTTTGTGCCGCCCCGGGAGGGAAGTCCACTCACCTGATAAGCCTTTTACCCGAAGGAAGCCTGTTGGTCAGCAACGAGGTAATCCGTACACGTAGCAATATCCTGGCTGAAAATATGACCAAATGGGGTAATCCGAACAGCATCGTCACCAACAACGACCCGGAAGAGATCGGCCGCCTGACACATTTATTCGATGTGATCGTTACCGACGTTCCCTGTTCCGGCGAAGGAATGTTCCGCAAAGACACCGACAGCACGGGCGAATGGAGTGTGGCAAACGTAAACCTTTGTGCCGCCCGCCAGCGCCGTATCATCCACGATATATGGAATGCACTCAAACCCGGCGGACTACTTATTTACAGTACCTGCACCTATAACACGGAAGAAAACGAGGATAATATACATTACATACTGGAAGAACTGGGAGCCGAAGCCCTGTCCATCCCTGTTAAAGAAGAATGGCAGATCACCGGACCGTTACGCCATGCACACCCGGTCTACCGTTTCTTCCCTCATAAAACAAAAGGAGAAGGTTTCTTCCTTGCCGCCCTGCGTAAAGCAACCGGTGAAATAGAAGAAATTCGTCCTAAAGGGAAAGGTAAGAAAGATAAAGGAAAAGCAACACCAGCTATTCCTTCCCTTATAAACAATTGGTTGCAGGAGCCTGACAGCTTCCGGATGGAAGTTTTCAACGACACCATACAGGCCATCCCCACCGTTCACTACGACACCTGGCAACTAATATCCAATCAGCTACGAATAGTATCAGCCGGAATACGCATAGGTGAAATAAAAGGGAAAGACATCTTACCGGCTCATTCCCTGGCAGTAAGCACCGCATTGAACAAAACGGCTTTTACCCGCGTCGAAGTCAGTTGGGCAGATGCTGTCAAATACCTGAAAAAAGAAGCCTTACTCCTCCCTTCGGATATAGAAAAAGGATATGTATTAGTCTGTTATAACGATTTCCCACTTGGTTTTGTCAAACATTTAGGAAACCGTGCCAACAACCTGTACCCGCAGGAATGGCGTATCCGTAGCGGATATCTGCCGGATAAAGTTATTCTCTTTCCCGGAGAATAGGCGGGTACAGGAGAAAACACGATTATTGCAGACGCGCCGTATGAAGTGCCGCCTCTATCTTGCGTATATAATTCCGTTTGGTTGTTTCCGGAGCATAGACAAGTCCTTCGGTAACAATCACACGTTGTTTATTCGTATCCAGAAAGGCATGGCTGACAAACGGACCACCCATCTTATCGCCTACCATCTTCCACAGGCCACGTAACACACCGCAATATTTTTCATGCAGCATGATAGGTTCATAAGTCAGACCGGCACGTGTTTCGGTTGCCATATATGAATCGGGGAAAGCACCGGGTAGATTTCGCTTCAAAACAGAATCGCGCTTAGCTACCAGGTAATCCTCCGTAAACGTATTTTCATCTGTATACGGAAAAGAATACACCAGCAAATCAACACGCCCGGTATTAGCATTATTCGATACCCATAGGAAATCGGTGGTATCTTTATAATAAGTCATATCTTCCGGAGCATTGATATGGATATTGAATTTTTCCTGCGCTTTATCCATAGCTAGTTTACTGTAATGCTCCTTTAAAATAGCGATACGACGTCCCTTTTCTATACTGCAAAAATGATTGACTATATCAGAATCATGCAATGTCAGATAAGTCACCAGTTCATGGACGGACGGAGCATTGAGTTTTATCACTTCCTGGTTCTTTGCCCACTCATCCTTATAACCGTTCAACGCCACCATCGTATATTTAGCCGGATCAATATCGATAATAAGAATATTACGGACATATCTCAACAGACCATTGAATGTTTCCTTGGGAACAAAAGTAACCCGCATGGAGGGTTCCGGTTGAGGAAGTCCTGCTACCGAAGCATTTAACTGCTCTTTTATCAACTCGCCAACTTCACTTTCTCCCACCTCCCTGGTCATAACGACCAGAATTTCATAAGGCAGACCGGTTGCGCGTTTCTCTACGATGGAGCTATTACAACTCATTAAAGTCAGTAATCCCAACAGGTAAACGGTAAATAGACATTGTGTTCTCATAAGCATTATTCTTTATTCCATTTCAGAGTTAATTGTTTATGGCAGCAAAGGTAAGAGGGAAAAAGAAAGAGAGGAAGAAAGAGTACCGGACAAATAAGAAAAACGACAAAATACTATATATCAACAAAATACAAACCAATATATTCTATAGGAGATACACTTTGCAGGACAATTAGAATAGATTACGGATCAAAATTTATCGATACAGTCGGATAAACTGGTCCAAATCCGTCTTATCGTCCAGCTGTAACCGTTTCTTCAGACGGCTCTTCGACTTGGTCAGGGCATCGGTGGTATTATTAAAAACAGCCATTTGATCTTTACGGGGAAAGTTCCATTTGATTAGGCAGCAAATTTCTTCTTCATGGCGGGTTATACCCGATTTCTGTTTCAGTTCCGTCAGGAAATTATTGAAAAGAAGATCGGTGGTATAAAGCAATTCGCTCCACTCCGGCTTGGTCAGATTGGTACGGACAGGATCTTGTTTGAGCTGGATCAATAAAGAAAAAGCATCTGTCGGCAACTCGATCGTCTCTTCCGATGCGGCCGAAAGACGTTTGATGATCTGTTCGCTTTCCCGAACTTTCCGCTGGTAATAATCCAGATCGGCGATGCGTTCTTTATAAAGCTCCGATTCTTCCGCCAGATTACGCAGATCTTCTTCCAGGCGGTTTATCTGCCCGATATAATCGTATTTTTCTTTCTGATAATGATAAATAGCCACCTTATTCTTCCTGATCTTTTCCTTGACAAGCCGGTGACGTTCTTTGCTGCGTGCCATACGGACACCGATAATATAGCCCAATACGGCACCAGCTATCAGCGCCACCCAGCAGAAACAAAACAAGAAAAAGGTCAGGGAAGAAGGATTATCCATATCAATTCATTCACGATTTATTTTTCAGATATTCATAGATAGCCAACTGCGAACGGACTTTCACCGGCTCATCGTTATGTTTGAAGTTATTATGCAACTGTTCGTCGATCAGACAAGCCTTTACATTATCGCGCATCTGTATCTTCAGTATATCGACTACTTCCTGTTTGATCTCCGGGACCAGTATCGGGAAAGCCGTTTCTATACGCCGGTTCAGATTACGACGCATCCAGTCTGCCGATGTCAGATAGACATCTTCCTTGCCGTCATTATAGAAATACCAGATACGGGAATGCTCCAGGAACATATCGACAATGCGTGTTACCCGGATATTTGCACTATAAGGCTGGCCGGGAACCAGGCAACAGATACCTCTCACGATCAGATCGATCTCCACCCCATTCTCGCTGGCACGATACAACTCATTGATCATATTCTGGTCGTGCAGACCGTTCATCTTCAAGACGATCCGTCCTTTACGTCCCTGTTTCACATGTTCAATCTCCCGGTGGATCATACGGATCAGTTCAGGAACCATATTGAAACGCGCCACCAGCAAATGGCGGAAAGTAGGCTCCGACATTTTACCTTCCAACACAGCAAACACCTTGTTTATATCCGTAATGATCTCGTCATTGCAGGTGAGTAAAGCCATATCGGAATAGACACGTGCCGTTTTCTCATTGAAGTTTCCGGTACTGAGGTAAGCAAAGTCACGCCGTTTGTTCCCATCCTCCGAATCTTTCCGGACGATAACAGCTACTTTTGCATGCACCTTCAATCCGGGAATACTATATATAATACGTATCCCCGCCTTCTCCATCCGCTCGGCCGTACTCATATTATTTTCTTCGTCAAAACGGGCTTTCAGTTCTACAAAGACCGTCACTTTTTTCCCATTCTGTGCAGCACTTACCAACGTATTGATGACCGCCGAATTTTCCGCCACCCGGTATTGGGTGATTTTTATTTCATCCACTTTCGGATCGAAAGCCGCCTCCATCAGAAAGCGGATCAGGTAATCGAACGACTGGTAAGGGAAATGCAACAAAATATCTTTTTTCTTCACCGCCCGGAATACAGAACCTTTCTCATCCAGATAAGGCACACGCATAGGTGCCGGGACCTTCTGTTCCAACTCTTTCCCTTTCGGATTGGGCAATTTGGCAAGGTCCTGCAAATTCAGGTAACGCCCGCCAACCACCAGGTCGTCGCGTGTAATACCGAAAGCATCGCATATAAAAGAAAGGAAATCTTCCGGCATCGCCCGATCGTACATAAAACGACTCAGCGCCCCGATCTTCCGTTTCTTTACCTTCTTACGGATGCTTTCCACGATATTCCCTTTCTCATCCTCCAGATAAATATCGGCATCGCGGGATATCTTGATACTATAACAACTGTCTATCTCATAACCCGGAAATACATTCGCCAGATTCGTCCGGATAATATCGTCGATGAACATGATGTAAAACTTCCCTTCATGCTGGGGCAACTCGATGAAACGGGGTACTTTGGCATAAGGGATCTTCATCAGGGCATAATGGAACTCAGGCGCCTGGTCGCCTTCCGACTTCCGCTTGCTCTTCTTTATCATACGGATCACCAGGTATAAACGGCGGTCGCGGATAAACGTACGGATATCCCCTGCCTGTATCATGACGGGCGACAGGAACGGAAAGACCTCTTCATTAAAGAAGTTATGCACGAACTCTTCATGGAAAGGTTCGGGTTCGCTTCCCTGATAAAGATAAATATTCTGACGATTAAGCTCCGGCAGTATCTTTTCCGAAAAGATACGGTAATACTCCCGTTGCTGGCGGTTCACTTCATCTGTTATCTCGGTCAACACTTCTTCGGCCTCGGCACCGCTTTCTTCGGTGAAATTCTTTTTCATGATCACCCCACGATGCTCCGCCACACGTATTTCGTAAAATTCTTCCAGATTGGAAGAATAGATAGACAAGAATTTAATCCGCTCATAGATAGGCAGCGCATCGTCTTCCGCTTCCAGTAAAACCCGGTAGTTGAAAGAGAGCCAACTAATGTCGCGCTTAAAGTATTTATATGAATTCTCCATCGTATTCTATTCTTAGCTGCGTAAATATAGAGACTTTTGCAGAATAAAAGAAATAGATACTTATACAAAAATCGGACAACCCCTGTTAAGAGCTGTCCGATCCTCTTTTTTAACTCATAATTCTATAAAATCCAACGAATATGAGCTCTTATCACTTTTTATTTACCTTTTTCCAATTCAAAATCCACCAAAATGGGACGATGATCGGAAGGATGCCAAAAGTTTGAAAGATTTGCCGGATCGCGCACCGGTTTTGTGTAAGTATCGGTCACGACATCGGCAGCAACAATACGTTCATATAGCGGAGAAGTACAATATACGAAATCTATACGCGCCTCTCCCCCCGTCGTGGTCTTAAACTCGCCGGGATGCTTTTTAGCGATCACATCTACATAAGGGGTATTCTCACGGATATAATCATGCACTAAAAAGCGAGTATCTACCTCCGGATATTTGTAAACCGTATTATCAACTCGTGACCGCGAATTAAAATCTCCCATCATCATCCAGTATTGGCCAGCTGCCCCGGGAACTGATCCGATCGTTTGTTTACAGATATATTCCATTTCCATACGCCGGTATTTGTCTCCTCCGTGTTCCGCTCTGCTGGCATCCTGGTCTTCGGCACGAAAAGCAAAGGCTTGCGGCCAGGTATGGAGCGTTACCACATTGACCGTTTGTCCGCCTATTTCGATCTGCGCCCAGCCAGCGCCATGCGTAACGACACTGTCCGGCTCCGCCCCCGTAATACGCGAGACATTTTTAATCGGATATTTAGATGTTATCACCTGGGGATAGTTGTCACGGTGACCACCTACATACCAATATGCATGTCCATATCGCATGGCTAGTTTCTCCCAATTATCTGTCAGGTAACGATCTGCTGCCTCCATAGGGTCAGCTGTCCCCGTCTTATAAATAGTCTGAGCTTCACACCAGACACAGATATCCGGATTTTGCTTTTTAACCCATTCGACAAAACCGTCATAATTATCTCCCTGTCCGGACCACATCCCGTTTTGGATGTTCCAGTAGAGAAGACGTACATGTTCCTTATCCGAACGGTTGCCACATGATGTCACAAGACAGGCTGCTATCCACATAAACGCGAGCATAAAAAATATACGCCCTCCGTTAATAATCTGTTTTTTCATTCCTATTCTCTATTTTAAGTTTAACATTTTACTCATTCGGCAGAAGTATAACCCGGATTCTGGTCGGTAGACTGATTCATCGCCTTATTATAATTGAATTCGGAATCCGGAATCTTCCACAAAAAATGTCTTTCCTTAATTTCCGTCCATGAACCGTCTTCCACATTATAATATTTTCCTACCAGTTCCTGTGCTTTCCCCAAACGGACGATAAAATCCCAGTGTTTCCCCTCGTTGAAGTGCTCATAGGTTTCTTCCCTGATCAACAAATCGATAAAGTCATCCATCGTTTTATAATCCGATAATTTATAATCCAATTCCATATCCGGGACTTTAGGATCGTACCCATAAGCACGACGACGAAGCTGGTTCAGCATTTCGATTGACTCTTCTGTAGGCCCTCCAGCAACACGTGCCGTTGCCTCAGCAAAAATAAGCATTGCATCCGGATAACGGATCAACGGAATAGAAACATTCGCTCCTCCCCCTTGTGAATTCGGATCCCAATACTTTGTCAAAAGGCAGGTGTACTCTCCGTAAGCATCGGCTCCAAAAATATAAAAGCCGACATTCAGCGCATAACGGAGATCATTCTTATCCCAGGTAGATATCACATGATTTCTCAAATCCGTATAATGCGTAAAATAACCATTCCCATTCAACATCAACTTGCCCGGTTCTATCTCATATTTCGGATGCGATGTATAAGACAGATAATCCCAGGTTTTACCGTCTGTCCGCGATGTCTTGATATAAAACACCTCTTCCGTCGAAGTTGTCAGGTCATACCCGAATACTTTGTCAAAATCCCTTGAAGCACCGACCTGTACCAATGAGTAAACTCCGCTATTGACCACTTCCCCAGCCAGAGTTTTGGCTTCTTCATAGTTTCCCGTATGCATATACACATCAGCCAGACATGTTCTCACCACATTTTTATTCGGCGTCGCCAGATATCTGGATTTATCCGGACAATTAGCCAACGCATATTTCAGGTCTTCGATAATAAAAGCATAAACATCTTCCTTCGAGCTTTTGGGCACATCCCATATCGTAATGTTATCCTCGGTTTTCAGAGGGACTCCACCCCAATATTTGACTAAATTAAAATAATTGAATCCTCTCAGGAATCTCAGTTCCCCTAAATAGGCTGTAATTTCCGTCTCGGTCATCTCCGTTGCCGACGGAAGTTTCTCTATCGCGGTATTACAATACATGATCGCTTTATATAAATTCGTCCAGTTAGATTCACTCCGCGTGATATGAGTAGAATTTACAAAACCGTTGTATGCTTTGTAAGTCTGGTAAACTCCTTTCGGATAACAGTACTCCGTATTGATTTCCAGCGTAGCGAAAAAATTAGAATTATAAGCCGACCGCATCACATCCAGGGGAGCCAATACCGCAGCATTCGCTTCTTCCTGTGTATTATAAAATGTTTCGCTCGAAATCGAATATGTATATTTCGTCTCATTCAGGCAATTGTCGCACGCCTGAAAAACAAAGAGACAGGCCACTATTGATAATAACAACTTACTTTTCATTGTTTCTGATTTTTAAAATTTGACACTTAAACCCATTGAAAACGTTTTACTGTTCGGATAAGTCAAATGGTCGATACCGGCATTGACATCACTCGCTTTTGAACTCACCTCCGGGTCCACCCCGTTATACTTGGTAAAGGTCAACCAGTTCTGGGCACTTACAAACACCCGGATACCGCTAAGCCAATTCCGGGTACTCCATTTTTCACAAGGGAAATTGTAGGCCAGACTGACATTTTTCAAACGCAGATAAGAACCATTCTCGATGAAACGGTCTGAGTACTTCAAAGAGCCGACCGCCTCAATCTTCGGATAGGCGACATGAGAATTATCCTGTCCTTCCCTCCAACTTTCATAATACACCTTACGCTCGATATTCATACCCTGGCCATAAGAATAATTCCTCATCTCGCTCAAGTTAAAGACATCATTTCCCTGGCTTCCCTGCAGAAAGAAATTGAAATCCCAGTTTTTATAGCGAAAGCCGCAATTCAAACCATACGTAAAATCCGGAAAAGGCGATCCCGCGATATATCGGTCTTCCGTATCTGTATATTGACCGTCACCATTCATATCGACATAAGAAAGAGAGCCTTTTTCATCTAATCCGGCATCTTTATATACATAAAACGCCCCTAAAGGTTCTCCTTCGCGAATAATGGTTATAGAACCAGAACCATAGTTACTGTAAGTCGTACCTAAAATATCATCTCCGCCAGCCAATTCTTCAACTCTATTTTTATTATGTGCAATATTAAACTGGACTGTAAAACCAAAATCCTTCTTTTGTACGACATCCGCTTCCACCAAAAGTTCGACTCCCCGGTTACTCATACTTCCGATATTCCGGACTGTCGATGAATATCCGGATGAAGACGGCAACGATACCGTATTCAACAGGTCAGTCGTCTTTTTATAATAATAATCGGCTGTAAAACGTAACCGTTGGTTGAACAAGCCCAGATCGGCACCGACATCCCATTGAGACGTTGTCTCCCATTTCAGATCTTCCGGGAAAGTGCTGCTTGGCGCATAGTAGGGTACATTCTCAGTTCCTGTCGCCGTCTTTCCTGTATTCAATAAATTCTGTGTCATATACGGATCGATGGCACTCGAACCTGTACGGCCATATCCCAGGCGAAGTTTCAGATTGGTCACTTTTTCAAACTGTTTCATAAAAGGTTCTTCGGATATTCTCCATGCCACAGCTCCCGAAGGGAAATATCCCCAACGCGAACCTGCCGAATAACGGCTCGATCCGTCCGCGCGGAAACTGGCAGTCACCAGATATTTACCATTAAAAGAATAGTTGATACGTCCGAGATAAGACATCAACGCCCATTTGGAATAAGAGGTAGAAGGAGTGTTGACCGTTCCTGCCGAAGACAGATTATTTGTTTGCTGGACATCGCTCAGGAATGTATTACCGGATGCGGCTATCGATTTATAAACATTCTGCTGATAAGTAAAACCACCCATCAGATTGAATGAGTGAATTTTATTCACGGTAAAGTCATAATTCACAATATCCTCATTTATCACATTAGTAGACCGTTTATGGTTCACGGATGCGGAATTATTCTGGTAAATATACTTTTTAGTCGTATAAGCGTCATACCGTGAATCCAAACCTTCCAGACCGAAAGTCGCTTTCACAGAAAGGCCTTTGATCGGCTGGAAGTTGATAGCGGCATTGATATTCGTCAGGTTCGTAACAGTCTTGTAAGTTGCCTCATAAGCCATGCAAATGGGGTTCTTGATTTCATGCGACGACCAGGAATACCAGGAACGCAAATCCTTATAATTACCACTTTCATCGTACGGATAAAATACCGGTGCGGCAGAATAAGTGGCACCGATCATAGAAGAACCTCCGTTACCTCCTCCGTCAGACTGGTTCATCTGGTTTATCAGCGAATATCCCATGTTCAACGAAGCACTGACCATCTTGCTCATTTTCAAATCCAGGCTCGAACGTAAATTGTATTTATCATACGAACTGTTATGGATCAAGCCGTCTTTCATCATCGCTGAACCGCTTATGAAATAACGCAAATTATCCGTTCCCCCCGATACATTAATATTATGATTCGAGATAGGAGCATTCTGAAATACTTCATTCTGCCAGTCTACCCCTTTCCCCATTGCTGCAATATCCGTTTCGGAAAAAGGAGCTTCACTCAAAATATCTGCATTGACCAGATATTCATTATAAAACCGCGCCCACTCCTGAGCATTCATTAAATCCAACTTTTTATCTGCTTCTGGAAGCCATATTCAAAGTCGTAAGAAACTGTCGTTTTCCCGGTTTTCCCCTTCTTGGTCGTTATCAAAACTACACCATTCGCTCCACGGGAACCGTAAATAGCCGTAGCCGACGCATCTTTCAGGATTTCCATGGATTCGATATCATATGTATTGATAGAAGACGTGCTCGCAGGTATTCCGTCAATGATATAAAGCGGAGAATTATCCCCTTTGATCGAATTAACCCCTCGAATACGGATCGAGTAATCTCCCGACGGATCTCCGGTATTCTGTGAAAGGACAACTCCCGGAACTCTCCCCTGCAAAGCCTGAATAGGATTGGATACGGTAAAGGCCGTAATTTCATCGGCTTTTATGGCAGATACGGAACCTGTCAAATCTTTTTTCTTCATTGTACCATAACCGATAACCACGATTTCATCCAATGATTCTACATTCTCCTTCATTACGATATTCAAGCTTTTTTGCCCTTTTACCGGAATTTCCAGTGAATTGTATCCTATATAAGAAATCATCAGGACATCTTTCTCCGATACATTCATTGAAAAATTCCCATCCACATCGGTCACGACACCAGTCGCAGAACCTTTTAACACAACATTGGCTCCGATTATCGGCTCCCCTTTTCCATCCACAATATTCCCCGTTAGAGCATACGATTTTTGCTGGCTAACAACAGGAAGTACATTGGTCTCCGCCCATACTTGTGCAGGAAAAAACTGCAACGCTACGGCAAGGCATAAAATTCCCAGTAAATGGGACACATTCTTCTCTCGATCCATTTTGTTTAAAATAATAATAAATTTGATTTATTTGCGGAACAAAATAAGCAAGACAACATTTCAATCCGGAGACAGGTTAATGACATTCATCACACATTCTTGCTACAAATCGGTGTCCGCTTTTCATAATAATTCATTCGGCAACATTCACGTTGCTACATCAGAATCCTATAGGAAAGGAATAGTACTAAACAAGGTTTGATATCCGGCTACCCGCCGGGAGTCCAAAGTAGAGAGAAGGGAAGACCAATAAAAAAACGTGGACTCATTGTTTTTTTGTATTACGGTCCTGAAAGGTCTACCACAACCCGCTCCCCTTATAATACAACAATGAAGTCCACGCCTAAACGTGAACGTCCAGTGTACTTTGAAGGGGGCATCTAAAAGTGGTAGTTTTTCAGCACCTTCTAAATAAACTTTACGTTTTTTATATCTTAATATGTCTTTTAGACAGTTTTATACCATAGGCATTGTTTTAAAATTATATGAATACTTCTTTGCAAACACCCAAATATAAGAACAATAATTCACATATTCGCTATATCCCTTGAAAAAAGACACAAACGAATAAAAGATCGACAGTCCCGAAATCTGTGTCCGGTAAAATATATTTCTTCCATTTTAATAACCTGTTCATTAATAATTATGCATATATTTGCGTATTACATAACATATAAAACACCTTACTATGAAAAAGTCAGATCTGAAAATCATGGCAGAAGAGGAAAGAAAAGAGTTACAGGACCGGTATATCCGTTTTGATTGGGCAATCAAGCGTTTGTTACGCCAGAAGGCCAACTTCGATGTGCTTAACGGTTTCCTTACCGTTATGCTGCGTGAAGAGGTCAGGATACTTGAGATCCTCGAAAGCGAAGGCAATCAGGAAAGTGCCGACGACAAGTTTAACCGCGTCGATATAAAGGCGCTGAACAGCAAAGACGAAATCATCATCGTCGAAATCCAGAACACCCGTGAAGTTCATTATCTCGAACGTATTCTCTACGGCGTGGCCAAAGCCATCACTGAGCATATCTCGCTGGGTGAAGGCTATCAGAAAGTAAAAAAGGTCTACTCCATCAGTATCCTGTATTTCGACCTTGGTGTGGGGACAGACTATATCTACCACGGTCAGAACCATTTCACCGGTGTGCATACCGGCGACCGGCTGCGTATCAACACCCGCGACCGTGATGCAGTCGTCACCCGTCTCCCGTCTTCAATCTTCCCTGAGTACATTTTGATCCGCGTAAACGAGTTCGACAAGGTCGCCTCGACGCCTTTGGATGAATGGATCAAGTATCTGAAAGACGGAACGATCCGCCCGGACACGACAACACCGGGCCTTCGTGAAGCCCGTGAGAAACTGAAGTACTACTCGATGTCTTCAAGCGAGCGACATGCGTATGACGAGCATCTGAACGTGATTATGATCCAGAACGATGTTCTCGACACCGCCAAATGGGAAGGTCGCATCGAAGGACTGGCAGAGGGAAAAGCAGAGGGGCTTGCCGAGGGCGAAGCCAAAGGCAAAGCTGAAGCTCTGTTCCAGACGGCTTCCAATATGAAACGTATGGGCATAGCGGCTGCCGACATTGCAAGATGCACAGGATTGCCGGTCGGACAGATAGAGAACCTTAGATAACAGCATTAACGTAATAACACAAATATGATTAAAATAGGACTTCTCTCAGATACTCATGCCTGGTGGGATGATAAATATGCAGAATATTTCTCGGAATGCGATGAAATATGGCATGCTGGTGATATAGGCTCGGATGGACTGGCGGCACGGTTGGCTGCTTTGAAACCTTTCCGGGCAGTATATGGAAATATAGACGGGCAATCACTCCGGCTGGAATATCCCGAAGTAGCTCATTTCAAAGTAGAAGACGTAAATGTGATGATGACGCATATAGGCGGTTATCCGGGCCGTTACAACCCGGCTATCCGCAAAGAATTGTACGATACCCGCCCGAACTTGTTCATAGCGGGTCACTCGCACATTCTTAAAGTTGCATTTGACAAGTACCTGAATTGTCTGTATATCAATCCAGGCGCCGCCGGTAAAAGCGGTTTCCATCAGGTTCGTACCCTGGTCCGCTTCGTCATCGACGGCAAAAATATGAAAGACCTCGAAGTGATCGAACTGGGTATCCGTTAAAGGATACCCGGTTATTTACCACAGCAGAAGTTTTCTGCCAACAAGATCGTATTCTGAAGATAAGAGAACTCCTGCTCGAAATATTCGCTGAATACGCCGGTATGCAGATTCTCTTCTATTTGCTTGGCAGTCCAGAGTTTTCCACCTGCCCGCTTGCATTGACTCAGCTGATCTTCCGTACGAAGACAGATCACGTAAAGCGATACCAGATGTTTCACCTTCTCGTTCTCAAACGTATAACGAATGAGAAAACGAGGATTCACATCCTGCTGTCCAGCAAGTTCACCTACCGATTCACGCACCGTACTTTCGATACTGTGCCTGAATAGTACATAACTATGGAAAGGATAATCGATCGTATCCGGCGATACGAATGCATCTTTACTCCTTTTCATCAAATAAAGCATTCCATTATGGATAACTGCTACGCGGACGATCGGATGATAGTATTTCTTCGGTAACGAACGGCTGACCGAACGCGCAATACAACCGATGACTTTTCCTCCGTCATTCAACACCGGTAACCACATTTCTTTCTGTAAACTACCTTGCATCAACGATAAGCGTATCTGTTCATAAAGAATGACCAGTACTCCGATCAATACCCCCAGTTCCCTGTAAAGGAAACGTTCCACGCGCACACTTTGCATCGTATCCGGCAGGATACTGTATACCAAAATGGCAAATAGATGTAATGTATACAAATTCTGAACCAACTGGGCAATGAAATAAAACTCATTTAACGTAGTACGCATCAAAGTCCGTTTGTAAGTCGGGTGTGTCGATGTTCTTATCTTTTTCAGTACAGAGCGCCGGCTAAAACCGATAAACGCAAGTACCACCACCAACAACACCTCCGTAATCAACGGAGAATAAATGAATAGTACGGGTTCCAGTTTCAGGCAGAGAAAGACAGAATACAACACCAGCGTAATAGCTGAAGGTAACAATAAAAATTGATACACTTTATCCTTACTCAATACCTGATAAAGAAAAATACATACAAAACAAAAGGTAACGCCGATAATGAAAGACAACAGATAAGAAAAATAATTATCCAAGAACATAAAAAGCAACAATGGCAACAGACCAATGGCTTGATTGTCTAAACCTTTCTTAACTTTGTTCATACCCTTTCCCCCTTTCTTCGCACTTTAAATATATAACAACCCAATGTGTTAAAAGTTTTCGCTATTAAACATGCTTTTCAGCGTGATAAGAGGAACGAACCAGCGGAGCGCTCTCTACCATACGAAATCCTTTATCCAAAGCGATTGATTTATAGACATTAAACTGTTCGGGGGTCACATACTCAGTTACTTGAATATTTTTTCTGGATGGTTGTAAATATTGACCAATTGTTAATACGGAAACACCTGCTGCCAGCACATCGTCCATCAGTTCGTATACCTCTCCGGGGGTTTCTCCCAGGCCGACCATGATACCGGTTTTTGCCGTAGCACCCTGTTTTGCAATGCGTGACAGGACAGCCAGGCTGACATCGTATTTGGCGGCACTACGAACCTGCGGACTGATACGCCGCACTGTTTCCATATTATGCGATATGATTTCGGGAGCGGCTGCCACTACCTGATCGACCAGATCAAGGCGTCCCTGAAAGTCAGGTATCAGGACTTCTACCGTCGTATCCGGGTTTACTTCTTTGATTGTCCGGATCGTATCAACCCAATGCCGGGCTCCCAGGTCGGGCAGATCGTCACGATCGACCGACGTTATCACTGCGTGTTTTAAGTTCATCAGGCGAATACTTTCCGCTACATTGGCCGGTTCTTTCGGATCCAGCGGCAACGGCTTGCCTGTTAGCGTATTACAAAAGCGGCAGGAACGGGTACATATCTCACCCGCTATCATGAACGTGGCCGTTCCCCGGCTCCAGCATTCTCCCATATTCGGGCATTTGCCGCTCGTACAAATGGTATGCAGACAATGCGACTCAACAATACTTTTCGTCTTTGTAAACTGCTCGTTCCCACCAAGCCGGATCTTTAACCAATCCGGCTTTCTCACATGTTCTGACATTATAAGTTATCAAATAAGAAGTTAGACATCCTGGTATACAGATGATATCGGGTATTTCCTCCGTAAATACTGTGATTACGGTCTTTGTAAACCTGCATATCGAACTGTTTACCGGCTTGTACCAATGCTTCTGCATAATCCATCGTCTGCTGGAAGTGTACATTATCATCAGCAGTTCCGTGTACCAGCAACAGCTTACCTTGTAAGTCTTTTGCCAGCCGGATCGGTGAAGTTGCAGCATAGCCCGAGAAGTTTTCTTTAGGCGTACGCATAAAACGTTCGGTATATACCGAGTCATAATATTTCCAGTCTGTCGGAGGAGCGACAGCGATACCGGCCTTGAATGTACCGTTACCCACGCTCATCGACATCAATGTATTATATCCGCCAAAGCTCCAGCCCCAGATGGCAATGCGTTTTGCATCGACGTACGGCAGTTTGCCCAAAGCCTGTGCGGCTTCCACCTGGTCTCTGGATTCCAATTCGCCCATCCGCAGGTATGTACATTTACGGAAGGCTTCACCACGTGCACCGGTTCCCCGGCCATCCACGCTGACTACGATAATTCCGTTCGCAGCCAGGTAATGTTCCCAGTCAAAACCATATTTATCCAGTACTTGTTGCGAATTAGGTCCGCTATATTGCACCATCAGTACCGGATATTTCTTCGATTCATCGAAATTCACCGGTTTTACAATCCAGGCATTCAGCTCTATATCAGAAGCAGTATGCACCTTGAAAAATTCTTTTTTGGAGAATGATGTACTTGCCAGTTTTTCGCGTAAGGCAGCATTGTCCTGCAACACGCGCAACACTTTCTTCGACTTCGTTTCATTTACGGTGATCACGGCAGGCGTGTTGGCATTCGAATAGTTATTTACGAAATAGGCATAGTTAGCACTGAAGTCGGCACTGTTCGTACCTTCGCTTTCCGACAGCTTCGTCTTGACACCTTTCTGGTCTATTTTATAGACAGAACGGCGCAACGGGCTTTCTTCTGCCGACTCGTAATATACTACCTTGGCAACATCGTCATATCCGATCAAACGGGTCACATCCCAATTGCCTTTCGTCACCTGCCGCTGCATAACTCCCGTCGGCGAATACAAGTAGATATGGGAATAACCATCCTGTTCGCTCACATACGTAAATCCATTCGGGTTGAAATGGATAGAAGTCAGCCATTCGGAATCGACATAACATTTATTTTCATCACGAAGGATCAGGCGGGATACGCCGCTCTTCGGATTTACATAATACATATTGAAAAGATTCTGCTGGCGGTTCAAAGTCATGACAGCCAACTGATCCGAATTAGTTGTGAACGTGATCCGGGGAATATAGCTATCCGCTTCCACCGGTATTTTCAGTTCTTTGATATCTTTCGTTGCTACGCTGTAAGAATGAACCGTTACTTTCGAGTTGCTCTCTCCAGCTTTCGGATATTTGAAATTGTAATATCCGGGATACAGGCCATTGCCGTACATCTGCATGGAATATTCGGGCACTTCACTTTCATCGAAACGGACATAAGTCAGATATTCGCTGTCCGGAGACCAGGCCATCAGGTTCGTAACGGCAAATTCTTCTTCATATACCCAATCGGTAATACCGTTCAGCACCTTATTCAGTTCACCGTCTTTAGTTACCTGTACTTCGGTATCGAAATCAAACTTACGAACCCATATATTGTTATCCACCACATAAGCACACATACGTCCGTCCGGCGAGTAAGTCGGAATCATCTGTTTATTTTTCGAATCGGACAACGGTTTCACATAGTTACGCCGTACGTCATAATCGTAAACCATCGCTTTGAAAGAACGGCGGTAAATCGGCTCTGTGTCCCGCCAAACCAGTATATGATGGCCTGTACTACTGATATCATAGCCGTCAAAATCATCAAACGTACATTCACGGGCCGTCCGGGCATTGAACAAAGTGTCTACCGGATTACCTGTACGATAAGAGTATTTAATGATCATACTACGGTCTTTATTCATTGCCGTATAATGCTCGCCATCCGGTAAAGACCGCATTTCACCAATAGCGGTTACCTGACGGAACTTTCCATCTGTAATTTCTTTTAAATCTACACGCTTGCTCCCATTCTGAGCAGATACGCTTCCAATTATCGCCAATGAAAGCAAGAAACCAACACCCAATCGTTTCATGAATACTATTTTTTATTTTGAATAGGCTGCAAAGGTAGTATTTTCTCATGGTAAACCCTTAGCCGTTAAAGGTAAATTATGTACCCGGATAGCGTTTCCGGGATATTTTATCGTTAAATTAACCACCGGACATTGGTCATTAACCATTATAAATTACCTTTGCCGCATGGAAAACGTAAAACCTTATAACGATTTCGGAGATTTCCTACGGAAAGTATTCCCTTATAAAGTACAGAAAATCTCTATAAACGCAGGCTTTACCTGTCCGAACCGCGACGGTTCGAAGGGATGGGGAGGTTGTACTTATTGTAATAACCAAACGTTCAGCCCGGAATATTGTCATACGGAAAAGAGTGTGACCGAACAATTAGAGGAAGGTATCCGTTTCTTTTCCCGTAAATATCCAGAAATGAAGTATCTCGCCTATTTCCAGGCTTATACCAATACATATGATGAACTGAGCTCGCTGAAAGCGAAGTATGAAGAAGCGTTATCCTACCCCGGTGTGGTCGGATTGATCGTCGGGACACGTCCGGACTGTATGCCGGATGACCTACTGGATTATTTCACAGATCTTTCCAAAGAAAAGTTCGTGATGATAGAATACGGACTGGAAAGCACGCTGGACAAAACATTGCTTCGCATCAACCGCGGACATACCTACGGAGAATCGGAAACAGCCATCCGGCGGACAGCGGAAAGAGGTATTTATACGGGGGCCCACCTGATCCTGGGTTTGCCGGGAGAAAGCCGGGAAGAAATAATGCACCATGCCGACCGGTTATCTGCTTTACCGGTCACGACGCTGAAACTACATCAACTGCAACTGATACGCAACACCCGCATGGCGAAAGAATATGCCGAACACCCGGAAGAGTTCCATCTGTACACGGCCGACGAATACATCGACCTGGTGATCGACTTCATAGAAAAATTAAACCCCTCTATTGTAGTAGAGAGGTTTGTATCGCAATCCCCCAAAGAACTGCTGATCGCTCCCGACTGGGGACTTAAGAACTTCGAATTTACAGCGAAGGTCAATAAGCGTATTGCCGAAAGAAATGCACGGCAAGGACGATTATTTATTCCTTTTTCTCAGGAGCCAGTTCCCCATAGAATGTGATGTTCTGTTTATTGACAGGCGTCACATTGATTGTCGCGGAGCCATTTGAAAACACCTGCACATTAAATGCAAACGTATCGTCATCGCTTCGGGTACGAAACTGTATTTGAGCGGTTCCTTTCTTATTAAAAGAACATTGATAATCGGTAATTGATTTTTCGAAACGTAACCCGTCACCGCCACCATAAGGAGCCGAATATGCCCTTCCGAAATAAGGAAGATAGGAAATAACCGAGTCACCGCGCATTTCCAAAGAGTAGGGAGAAGTCAGATTAACCGAACGTCCTCCCATGGGTATCGCACGATTTACATTCACTGTAAACCGTTTACTATCTATTAATTCTTTCACTTCATTGGCTTTCTGCTCTTTCTTTTCTTTTTTACTTTGAGCATAAAGGGATTGCCCTGCAAATAGAAGGACAATCCCTATTAACCAAAATAACCTAACATTCTTCATAACCTTAAATACTAACACACAATTCTCCTTTTATATATAAGACAATTAGAGAAGCCAAAAGTTTATATCCAACCCGTTAATTTAACACAACAAGAGGTTAACAAACCATTACTCTGCCATTTTCCTAAAATACTAGCACATAAAATAATAAATTACATCATCAATTAAAAACCAAAGCACTTGCGTATGTCCGCCAACTTTACGTAATTTGCTGACTCATTTTCTGAATCAGATTAAACAAATTTATGGAGAAAAAACATCAGTATCAGGGATTAACCAAACAAGAAGTTGAAGAAAGCAGGCGCCTCCACGGCGAAAATATCCTCACACCTCCGGAGAAAGCCTCTCTCTGGAGCCAGTTCCTTGAAAAGTTTAATGACCCGATCATTAAGATCCTGCTGGTAGCCTGGCTGCTATCCATGATCATTGCCGGCGTACATTGCTGGGGACCGGAAGCGAAAGGTTTTACAGCCTTCCTCGAACCGATCGGTATCTTCTTTGCTATCATGCTGGCATCGTGTGTCGGGTTCTTCTTCGAAATGAAAGCGAACAAAGCGTTCGATGTATTGAATACCGTAAACGACGATACGTTCGTCAAAGTGATCCGTGAAGGGAATATTTGCCAGGTAACTAAAAAAGAAGTCGTTGTCGGCGACATCGTCGTACTGGAAACCGGAGAGGAAGTTCCTGCCGACGGTCATCTGTTGGAAGCTATCTCTCTGCAGATCAATGAATCGACATTAACAGGCGAACCGATCATCAGCAAGACCACCAACGAAGCCGAGTTCGATCACGAAGCGACCTATCCATCCAATATGGTGATGCGCGGCACAACGGTTGTCGACGGACATGGAGTGATGAAAGTCGAGCTGGTAGGCGATGCCACCGGCTACGGAAAAGTATATGAAGGCTCGCAGATAGAAAGCGACGTGGAAACACCGCTACAGATACAGCTCAAAGGGCTTGCCGGTGTCATCAGCAAAGGTGGCTACACGGTTGCCGGACTTACCTTCATTGCCTTACTCGCAAAATTATTGATGACGTCCTCCGGTATGCCGGTGATGGACTTGATCTCGCATATTCTGAACATCTTTATGGTGGCAGTAACGCTGATCGTTGTATCCGTTCCGGAAGGTCTGCCGATGAGTGTAACCCTGAGTCTTGCCCTGAGCATGAACCGCATGCTTAAGACGAACAACCTGGTCCGCAAGATGCATGCCTGTGAGACCATGGGAGCGACAACGGTGATCTGTACGGATAAAACGGGTACGTTGACACAAAACCAGATGCAGGTTTACCAAACGAACTTCTACAATCTCAAAGATCAGAAATTGGGAGATGACGAGTTGAGCAACCTCATCAAAGAAGGCATTTCCGTTAACTCGACCGCTTATCTCGACTTCTCGGAAGATAAGGTGAAAACACTAGGTAATCCAACCGAGGCTGCTTTACTGCTTTGGCTGAACAGTCAGAATCAAAACTATCTGACATTACGGGAAGAAGCCCCGGTTTTAGCACAGCTTACGTTTTCTACCGAACGGAAGTATATGGCCACAGTGGTACAGTCGCCTCTGTCAGGTAAAAAAGTATTATATGTGAAAGGTGCCCCCGAAATTGTTCTAGCCAACTGCCAGCGGGTGGCAGCCGACGGTACTTACAAAACGGTTGAAGCCTGCAAGGCAGACATCGAAAAACAATTACTGGACTATCAGAACCAGGCGATGCGTACATTAGGCTTTGCTTACCAGATCATTGAAGACGGGAAGGATGATGCTTATTTCGTCAACGGACGTTTGCATGGTACCGACCTGACCTATCTAGGTATCGTAGCCATCTCCGACCCTGTCCGTGCAGATGTTCCGGCAGCCGTACAAAGCTGTCTGAATGCCGGTATCGACGTCAAGATCGTCACAGGCGATACACCGGGTACTGCCCGTGAGATCGGTCGTCAGATCGGTACATGGAAACCGGAAGACACCGACCGCAATATTATTACCGGCCCTGGATTCGAAGCACTGACGGACGAAGAAGCACTCGACCGTGTGCTCGACCTGAAGATCATGTGTCGTGCCCGTCCGACCGACAAACAACGCCTGGTACAATTATTACAGAAAAAAGGTGCTGTCGTTGCCGTAACCGGCGACGGTACAAACGATGCCCCGGCTTTGAAAGCCGCCCAGGTAGGTTTGTCTATGGGTGACGGGACCTCTGTAGCCAAAGAAGCCAGCGACATTACCATCCTGGACAATTCATTCGGCAGCATTACCCGTGCAGTCATGTGGGGACGCTCTTTATATCGTAACATACAGAAGTTCCTTTTATTCCAGCTTACCATCAATGTGGCCGCTTGTCTGATCGTATTACTAGGTTCCCTGTTCGGAACCGAATCGCCGCTTACCATCACACAGATGTTGTGGGTAAACCTGATCATGGATACATTTGCCGCCGGAGCATTGGCATCATTACCTCCCAACGAGCGGGTAATGAAAGATAAACCCCGCCGCAGTGGTAAAAACGGCGACTTTATCATTACCCGCCCGATGGCTTACAACATCTTCGGAGTAGGTATCGCTTTTGTTGTGATCCTGATGGGCGTATTGTATTACTTCCATGCCCAGACCGGATTAACACCGCACGATTTATCCTGGTTCTTCAGTTTCTTCGTGATGCTTCAGTTCTGGAATATGTTCAATGCGAAAGCATTCATGGAAGGCCGTTCCGCTTTTGCAAACCTGAAAGAAAGCAAGAGCTTCCTGTTCGTCGCCCTGTTGATCATCATCGGCCAGTATCTGATCGTTACGTTCGGCGGAGAGATGTTCAGCGTAGTGCCTTTATCCCTGAAAGACTGGGGTGTCATTATCGGTTTAAGCTCCCTGGTTCTCTGGATCGGAGAGATAGCGAGAGGTATCAGCCGGTTGATCAGGAAATAGGACATAGTGTTGTCAGGCCGGACTCCTTACCTATAAGGATTTTCGGCCTGAAGAAAGGACTCTGCCAATGCTGTGGCAAGACTCTGCCAATGCTGTGGCAAGACTCTGCCAATGCTGTGGCAAGACTCTGCCAATGCTGTGGCAAGACTCTGCCATTACTGTGGCAGTGTTGTGCCATAGTATTGGCACTGCTATGACATCATCGTGGCAAAACACTGTTATCACAACGAAAAGCGAAACATATCGGCATACCGATACGACCAACCTATATACCTTCCGCCTATTTCCGTTATGATCCGTACAAAAGCCCTAAATAACTTGTCCAACTAAATGATTATCTATACTTTTGTTGTAATAGAAATCAGAACAAAAACAATATATGAAGATCACAGTAAAAAACGGAAACGAAACAATCATCAACCTTTCCGGTCAGTTAGACACGCTTACTTCTGCTGATTTTGAAAAAGAGATCACTAAAATACTTGCAGAAGATGTACATACTGTAGTACTCGATGGAACGGAGCTCACTTATATCAGTAGCGCCGGACTTCGTTTACTGTTGACCCTGCAGAAAGGTATGAAAGCAAAAAACGGGACTTTCCGTCTGAGAAACCTGCAACAGGACATCATAGATATTCTGAATATCACCGGTTTCTCTTCTTTCCTTACCATCGAATCCTAAGCGCCCCGTACCGGCAGATGATAAATACGTTACACATAAAGAACGAACTGGAGCAGCTCACCCGTTTGTATGAGTTTCTGGACCTGCACACCTCCGCTTACGGATTGGAAGAGCAGTTGACGATGCAAATCAAACTGGCTCTCGAGGAGGTGGTGACCAATGTCATATTATATGCCTACCCGAATAAAAAAGATCAGGATATACGCATCGATATGAACTATGGGAACAAACAGCTGGCGATCGTCATCACCGATAAAGGCACGCCTTTTAATCCGCTGGAAATGAAAGAACCCGACATTACCCTCCCACCGGAAGAGCGGCCTATCGGAGGTCTCGGGATCTATCTGGTCAAACAACTGATGACAGAAGTCACCTATTCCCGTTCATCAGGAAAAAATATACTCACAATGACAAAAGATATTCATTGATATGGCAGACTTCGACATCAAAGAGATAAGCGCACTCAAGCTGAAATTACGGATCATTGAGAAAGCGACACTGGCGGGATGGATAGTAGTCATCCTCGGTCTTTATTATGACTGGGATACGATTCCCGGTCTCACGATTGTAACAATTATCATCCTCTATATCATTAAAGGACGGTTTCGCAAACAATTGAAGCAAAAAGAATACCTGGCAAAGATTGTGGAAGAGCGGACCATCGAACTCCGTATCCAACGTGACCAAGTATTGAATGAGTCCAAAAAACTCTCTGATGCCCTGGATGCTCTGGCTAAAGCACAGGACGAACTTGTCCGCAAAGAAAAACTGGCAACCGTCGGCCAATTGACACAAGGACTGGTCGACCGTATCCTGAACCCGATCAACTACATCAATAACTTTGCCGGACTTTCCGCCAACCTGATCAAAGACCTGAAGGCTAACATCACGGAAGAACAGGCGGTCATGTCGAAAGAGAACTATGCCGACAGCATCGAAATACTCGATATGATCAACAGCAACCTGCAAAAAATCAATGAGCATGGCTGCAACACCGTGCGGATCGTAAAAGCGATGGAGGAACTGTTGAAAGACAGGAACGGCAATGCCACTTCTACCGACATCTGCGAACTCTGTAAAGTGAATGTAGACGTGATCCGCAAAGCGTTCAAAGAAGAGATCGAAAGTAAACAGATACAGATCGATATCCTATGCCCGGCAGAACCTGCCATGGCAGAGATAGATATCGAACAAATGAACAAAGTAATGCTCAGCTTGTTGAAAAACAGTATCTATGCATTGCTGAAAAAGTTACAGAAAGAAGAGTTCTCCCCGGTCATCACGATCCAGGTGGAGAAGAGACTGAACGGAACGATTTATATCAGCATCCGTGACAACGGTATCGGTATCGAAGATAATATCAAGAATAAGATATTCGAACCGTTCTTTACAACTAAACCTACTGCCGAAGCGGCAGGTGTCGGTTTGTACCTCTGCCGGGAAGTTATCCTGAACCATCATGGTTCCATCATCGTTAAGAGTGAGAAGGACAACTTCACTGAGTTCATGATTTCTATTCCTATTTATCAAAAGAGCAACAATGAGTGATAACAGCAAACAAGAAATTGAACGTCTGAAAAAACAAGTCAGTCAACAGGAAAAGATGGCTTCACTCGGACTGTTGAGCGCAGGTATTGCACACGAGATACAGAACCCGCTCAACTTTGTGATCAACTTCAGCAAACTATCGTGCAAGTTGTTGCAGGATATGGAAGAAGTACTGGACGAACTGAAAGACAAACTGCCGGCAGATGCTGACGAAGAACTCCGGGAAATCATGGAGGATCTGAAAGGTAACATGAACAAGATTGAAGAGAACGGCAACCGGGCATCCAGCGTTATCCGGGGCATCCTGCTCTATTCACGCGGAAAGGACGATGAATATATTCCTACCAATCTGTGTCAACTGACCAAAGAATACGTATGGCTTTCCTACCATGCGGTACGGGCTAACAATAAGAGCTTCAACGTTGCTATCGAAGAAGAATACGACGATACGCTTCAATTGGTCAAGGTGATCCCGCAAGATTTCAGCCGCGCAGTACTCAATCTGATGAATAATGCGTGTTATGCTGTATTCAACAAGTCGAAAGGTGCGACTGAAACACCTTACAAACCGACCATAAAAGTGAGCCTGAAGAAAGACGGTGATAAAGTGCGCCTCACGATCGAAGATAACGGTTCTGGTATCACAGACGAAGTTAAAGAGAAACTCTATACCCCGTTCTTCACGACCAAACCGCTGGGAGAAGGGACAGGCTTAGGTCTCTCCATCACTAAATCGATCATCGAACAAAAACATAACGGAACGATAGAACTGGAATCCCACCCCAACGAGTTTACTCGTTTTACTATCACCATTCCGATTCAATAATTACAGAAACAACGCTACTATGGCTATAAAAATATTAAGTGTAGACGATGAACTGGACCTGGAAATATTGTTAACCCAATATTTTCGTCGCAAGATAAAGAAAGGCGAATATGAATTTTCATTTGCCCACAACGGACTGGAAGCACTCCAGATGTTGCTTGCCAAACCAGACTTCGATGTGATCCTGAGCGATATCAATATGCCTGAAATGGACGGTCTGACCTTGCTCACCAAAATCAACGAGATGCGCAACCCGGCACTCAAATGTATTATGGTATCGGCCTACGGCGATATGGAAAATATCCGAAGCGCCATGAACCAGGGAGCATTCGACTTCACAACGAAGCCGATCAACCTGGAAGATCTGGAACGGACCATCGAAAAGGCTGCCGAACAGATCGCCTTTATTAAACAGGCCCAGCAAGAACATACGCAACTGGAATCCATTCAGAATGATCTGCATGTGGCTCAGGAAATACAACAAACGATCCTGCCGAAGACGTTTCCTCCGTTCCCGGATTTGAAATCGTTCGACTTGTATGCTTACATGAGTGCCGCTAAATATGTGGGAGGCGACTTCTATGATTTTTTCCGTATCGGAGAAGACCGGCTGGGATTTGTCATAGCCGACGTATCGGGCAAAGGGGTACCGGCTGCCATCTTTATGGCAATCAGCCGCACGGTGATACGTGCCATTGCACTTACCGAAAACTCCGCTGCTTTGTGTATGCAACGCTCCAATAGTATTCTCTGCCAGGAAAGTGTGAACGACATGTTCGTCACCGTATTCTACGGTATTCTGAATATCCGAACGGGCATCGTTACTTATTGCAACGCCGGACATAATCCACCGATTCTGATGAAAAAGGATGGTTCCGTTTCAAAAGTCCCGACAACCAATGACATGATACTGGGAGCCATGAGCGATACCACTTATCACGAGAAAGAGTTGAAACTCGCTCCCGGCGATAACCTGTTCCTTTACACCGACGGAGTAACGGAAGCGATGAACAAGAAACACGAACTATACAGCGAACGCCGGTTACTCGATAATTGCCGGGAACTGGCAGGAAAGAAACCGAAAGAGGTAGTAGATAAAATTACTGAAACAGTTGGCGATTTTGTCGTAGATGCCGTACAATCGGATGATATAACATTACTATCGATCGCTTACAAAGGATAAAAACAAAAAAGGCTGTCGGAAGACAGCCTTTTTCTATACATTATATTATATATAACTTATTTCAGCAATGAATCGCGGATACCTGTGATCTCTGCATTAGCAGCTCTTGCATCCTGAATAGTTGCAACCTTTTCTTTCAACGGTGAAATAGCTGCACCCAGTTGTTTCAGGTCGGGATAATAATTAGCCAGGTCGGCAACCACTTCTTCCAACATGCTAACACGTTTTTCCATATTAGCAGAAAGACCGGCAGATGTAGCATCGCCTTTTACTACCAATGTAGGATTAGCGATCAGACAAGCATATTCGGCAGAAGCAGCACCTAACATTTCAACTTCAACGTCGATTTTGTTTTCTGCAGCCATCTTTTCGATGATTTTATCTTCCTGAGATTGAAGGAATGCCTGTACCTGTTCTTTTGTTGCATCTTTCGGAGCCTGTTCTTTCAGGATATCCAGAACGAAAGAGATATTCAGGTCGGTAGCCAGTTTAGCAATTACAGCTTCTACTTCAGCGGCAGGCTGTCCCATTGCTTTCAGCACGTTATAGTCAGCCATATACATTCCCAATGCACGGGCTTTCTGTGCCGGTGTGCTCAATTCGGCAGCTTTAGCTGTCGGCAACATATATTTTACATCACCTACATTTACTTTTACTTCACCACTTGTCAGACGATAAGGGATTTCAGAATCCGGCATGTCTTTCAGTAATTTGATCGTTTCTTGTTTCAACTCCTCGGTTAACAGGTCTTTAGGTGCCTGACCTGCTATAACGGCAGCTTCCTCAGTTTCTTTGGCTTGTTCGTTTGATTTTTTGGCTCCGTTGCAGGAAGTCATTCCAAACACTAATGCTGCTACGGCGAGCATGCTTAATACACTCTTTTTCATATTGTATAATTTAATAATTTATATTTCAAACTTCATCCTTCGTCCTGTTTAAAGAAACGCCCGGGAAACTCTGCGAATATAGCGATAATCGCTAATAATGCAAAGAAACCTATAACCAATAAATTAAATTTATAGGTAGAAAAATAAAATCCGCCCCAGTTTTTCTCATGACTATAGAAGGCCGCACGCCCCCAACGGTTATCCGGTTCCACATAAACAGTACCGACAAGCGGGTAAATACGATTGTTCGTTTCTTTATATAAATGACGGCTGCCGGTTCCCATCACCAGATCCTCTATAGCCATATTATGATGGGCTTTTTTCTGTTCGGTCAACCATTCCGCACCTTTTTCATTACTCTGTTCACGTTGTACCTGATCCAGATAAGCCGTAAAATTATGGGCACGTTGATGTAATGCGGCTGCAACCTTATCCAGATAAGAGAGATAGTTCTCCCCTTCTGTACGCGGTTCGATGCGGGCTGCACGGGCAAGTACGGCCAGTTCATTTTCAACCGTTTTCCGTTTTCCCGGATCGTCAGCGGTTGCGATCTGTTCTGCCAATGTCCGGACTTCCGGCAAATGCACATTCTCATAATATTGCGCCAGATACTTTTCTTTTTCGATCGGGAAATAGGTCCGGTTGTAGGCATTATCACAAAACTGCTCGACCATCAGCGCCTCGAAAGCCCAGCGCGAAGGGATTATCTCACCGATCAGCGGGACAATGTTCTCATCGGAAGCACGGGTATTCAGATCGTCGAACTTGATTACCAGCCCGCAAAGTAATATCTGAGGAATCAGCAAAAGCGGAATCGTAATATAGATGGCAACCACCGAACTCATCGTTTGAGACAAGATGAGACCAGTAAGGTTCGCCAGGAAAGAAGTAGCCCACAGGACACTCCACCAAATAAAGAACATCTCCCCGCCTACTCCAATGATGGCATTTCCCACAGCTATGAACAAGAAGGATTGAAGACCGGAAATAAACAACAGATAAATCATCTTGGAAGTCAGATAGCTGCTGCGACTCAACCGGAGAAAATGTTCCCGTTTCAGGATCGTCCGGTCCTTTATAATCTCTTCGGCACTGATACTTAGCCCCATGAAGGTCACCACGATCACAGCCATAAAGATATAGGAAACAAAATTCTTATTCGTTAGCAATGCATATTCGCCCCCGTCCACATAACGTGTCAGAAGTGCCACGATCAATGCCAGCAAAGGAGCCTCCAGCAAGGTAATGGCCAGATATTGCTTATTCGCCAACTTCGTCCGGACATTTCTTTCCAGGAAAATCATGAATTGTTTGAACCAGGAAGGCTTCTTCTGCAGATTTTCCGGCAGCTCTTCCTCACTCACCAGCGAAAAAGACGGACGTGAACGTAGATATTCTTCATGCCATTCCTCAGGTGTGAACTTACGGATATCAGTTTGATTACCCGAATCGTCGATCTTCTTGGAATCGATGATATTCAGGATCAACTCAGGGTTCACATTTCCGCAGGCACTACATACGCTGATATCCGGATCGGTATATTTTGCCGCCTGTTTAAAATAGGTAATAGCCTCTATCGGATTCCCGTCATAAATAGGATAACCGCCTTTATCCAACAGCCATAAACGATCGAACAGTTTATATATTTCAGATGAAGGCTGATGGATATTCACCACCACGAGCTTACCCCGATGCGTCTGTTCCTTCAGAAGTATGATTACTTTCTCCGAATCCGATGATGAAAGTCCGGAAGTTGGCTCATCCAGATAAAGGATAGCCGGTTCGCGGATCAATTCGAGCGCGATATTAAGACGTTTCCGTTGTCCCCCACTGATCGTTTTACGGATAGGGGATCCGACTTCCAGGTCTTTTATTTCTTCCAGACCTAATTCTTTCAATACGGTATCTACCCGTTCCCCTATTTCCTGGTCGGAAAGGCAGGCGAAGCAAAGTCGGGCAGTATATAAAAGATTCTGATAGACCGTCAGTTCCTCGATCAGTAAATCATCCTGAGGAACAAAACCGATCAGCCGGCGTGCCTCGGGTGATTCGAGCGGATGCCCGTTCACGGTAATAGTACCCTGATCAGGACGAATATTTCCATTCATAATACCCAGCAAGGTAGACTTACCTACCCCGCTTCCCCCCATAATGGCAACCAACTGTCCGGATTCCAGATTGAAAGAAAAATTATGCAGTCCGTTACGACTGTTCTTAAACGTAAAATCAATATCCCGCCCAGCCAAACGAACGATCTCCTTTTTTTCATTCTTATTGAAAACGGTAAGTAAATCGCTATAATAAACAGGAAGGAACAACGGCCCCTTCAACACGCTGCTATGCTGCCAGGCATAAAACATATCCGGCGAAAGAGGAATATCGTTCATAAAGACCTGCCCGCACCCATGATAAGTAAATATCTGCTTATCAAAACGGCGTATAAAGAATACACGGATAATCCCCTCCATACCTTTCCGCCAGATGTGGTTGCCGTCGGTCTCGTCTTCACCACTGATCGTCAATAAAGAGGCGGAAGGTCTGCCTGTGATAAAAGCCAGCGCATCATCAAATTCATCCTGGGGAATAGCAAATATATCTGCTACCAAACGGAAAAGAGCCATATGCTCATCCGCTTCTTTACTGTTCGTATAAGCAAATTCTACAAAACGGATCAGCAAAAGCAATTGTTCCTCAGCCCGTAACTTTACTTTCATTTGCTCACAGATATTACGTACGATCTGCTCCTTGTCCAGTGCAAAGAGCGAATCGTCATACATATCGCGTAAAGCATTATACAGTTCGATATATTCTTTATGGGACCGTACTCCGAAATGGCTTGACAAATAAGAATGAACAGCGCGGCTGGCCTGTTCCCTTTCAATGCGTACGGAAGAGGCAAAAATGGCAAATAGATTCAGTAGCCCGTTCAGTATGGTCTCATTCATTGCTTGTCTGTTATTTATCTGTATAATAATCAATCAGATTACAAATATAACAAGAATCGACAGGTTTGGCGAAATATCCAAACAAAACATTCCGATTAAATAATAAAAATAAAGGAATACGGCTCATTGAGAATAATTTTTTGCAACTTTACAAAGTGTCAGGTAATAAAGTTCAATTCATCAATAAAAAAGAAATACTATGAAAACAACAAAGCTCCTCTTAGTAATTCCATTCATTTTAATGGGATGTCAGATAATCAATGCCCAATCAAAAGCTAGTAACTTACCGGTATTTGATTTTTCAAAGAACTATCCTCAAAAAAAGATGCGTCTTCAAGAGATGGCTGATATTGAATATGTGCCGCTCGAGACGACTGATGATATTTTATTGAGTGATGGGGCTGTACTCTCCGCTGTCACCGACAAATATATCCTTGTACATGAAACCCGGCATGGTGACATCTTTGTTTTCGATCGTAATACGGGAAAACTTTATTCTCACTTTAACCATAAAGGGCAGAGTGGCCAGGAATACACATGGATCAATGTAGGAACAATCTTTGATGAAAAGAAAGAGGAAATCTATGTGTGTTCCCAGTACATTCAGGTTTATTCCCTGAAGGGTGACTACAAACGAACATTAAAAATAAACACATTCGATAATGAGATGAGCATATTTGATTTTGATGATGAATCGCTGCTCATTTATGAAGGTGTAATCATTGAACCTGGTCGTGAGAAAAAGACAAAAACATCACCTTACCGCCTGGTATCCAAGAAAGACGGCAGCCTGATTTCCGTATTGGATATTCATTTTACAGAAAGATATTCAAACAAGATTCCTCAAAAATTAGAGAACAATATGTGGAGAGCTTTTGGTATTTATTATCCTCAAAACATACATTATGGCCCGGATCTGATGATTGCAGATATATCGTCCGACACACTCTACCAATTATCACCAAGCAAAGGACTAATACCTTTATTAACCCGCACTCCATCGACTCATGCTGCCGAGCCCCGGAATATATGGATTCCTCTTGTTACAACTGATAAATACATGTTGATCGGTACACTTCTTTTAGATTTTAATAATTTGAAAGGCGGACCGATCCCCACGTTCATGTATGAATTAAAAACCGGTGAAATAAAGAAAGTTCCAATTTTGGATGCAGAATATGACACAAGAGCGTGGAGTCAGGGAAGATGGTCGCCGGAAGGGTCACCCGCCATTGCCAGGAATATGGTAGCCGAACTGATTCAGGCATCAGCTGTAATAGATGCTTATCATGGAAAAAGATTGGCTGGGAATGGAGATAAGATTGCGAAAAAACTTGTCGAAGACGACAATCCGGTAGTCAGGATCATCAAATTCAAGCTATAAACATATTGCTTCTATACAAGCTATTGTTATTTTTCAGGAGAAACCTGATAAAAAAAACAGCGACTTTAGAGCCGCTGTTTTTATTTTACTTGAAAAGAGAGCCGAAAGCCGGACTCGAACCGGCGACCTATTCATTACGAATGAATTGCTCTACCAACTGAGCTATTTCGGCAACAAACTATATTGTTATTGTTACTTGTTTTTCAATCCGGGCACAAAGGTAAAAAGTCTATTCGACATCTGAAAGAAGTTTGGCTAAAAAATCATCTAAATCTGCATCTAAATCTTTCAACAGCGGATCGTCTGCCCGTAAAAGCTCGTCGTCAATGAATAGAAGTTCCTCTATTACAACGAAATCCTCATCCGTCAGGCTGACAGAGAAAGGTTTCATTATATGAGGGCTATCAAAAACTTTTTTCGCAACTAAAAGAGTCAGCACAGATTTTACAGTGTTGGCTACCTGCTTATTGAACTGTTCTTCTTCACAGGGACAACCTACCCAATCGAAAACAATTACTTTATCCAATAATCGTTCTTCTTCGTCATAGATTTGCAATTCCCCGCTTTCAGGATCAGCCTGGACATATAAATCGCTGTAATAGCCGGTAGAATCTTCAGCAGTCAATTTGTTGATGGCAGAAGTAAATGTTGTCTCCAGGACAGACTGAATCTTTGCATTATTTGCACTCATAACTCTTTTTTTATTCTTTTTTCGAATCGTCTGTCAAAAGTAATAATAATTCGGAGAATATATGATATTATTCTCCAAATTGCATGTTAAGTTTTTTATCTGAACGGACCCGGTTACGTAACACCTCTATATAAAGCTGCAAAAGTTTCGCATTCTTACCGTCTTCACCTTCTCCTTTTTTAAATAACTCGCCTGATTTATTCGCCCATTCATAGGCTTCCTCTAATTCGGTCTTCATCTCACACCCCAGAGCTATATTGGATGCAGCTTTCGCTTTCGACTTCCAACTACCTGAATTCTCATATAAATGTTTCCAGTGCTCAACGGCCTTATCCCACTTCTCGGACTGTGCATAAGCCGAAGCTTCCTTCCATCGTGACCCCATACCGGTATAGAACCAACGTGTCTCGCTATTCCAGTGAGGAACAAAGTTCGGGCTGGTTTTCATTCCTATATATTCCGCGGAAGCACGCAACGCGTTTTCCGATGAAGGCAGGAACCTGTCAAGAATAATCTGGTTGGGAGCCTCCTCATTAAAAAAGACACTATCGGCAACATAAACCGTAGCCAGCGGATTCGGCCTGCCGGGAAGATAGCCACGCACAACCCCGGAGATTTTCACCTGAATTTCTCCTCCGACATAACCTTCCGGATAAGCTACAATATTTTTCTTTGATTCGAACAACATACGATCGACGGAAACCACCGCATCCGTTCCGGTTTCCTCACACAACGCCTTTACCTGATCCGGCGTCAGTTTCTTGTCTTCATAATAGACATCATCCGTACGGACAGCATCATGATAGAGAAGCACATCCTTAAAAAAGGAGATATCAGCCATTGCTTTTCCTAACCCATTACAGGCATAAAACAAGGCACTATCGGCTTTTACCCTGCAAGTATCCACCTTTTCGCCAAACAACATGAACTCGCACCCGACATCGTCCGGTTGAGGGATAGCATTGTTCACTACCAGGATCTTACCGACATTACCGGGAAATGTTATCTCGGCCGGGTTGTAAGTCTCGATCCCCACATAGTTCACAGAACTACAGGAGGCTAATAAGCAAACGCTCAATAAACAATATGCAACTCTCATCACTTTTTACTATTAGAGGAGGCGCAATGACTTGCGCCCCTAATTATACAATATCACTCACCGCCTTGAAATAGCCGATCGATTCAGCTATACCCAGGAAAGGATCTTTCATATCCTTTTCATATTCAAGACTACACATTCCGGTATAGTTGACTTCACGCATCATTTTCATTAATGCCGGGAAGTCTATTTTTCCACGTCCGATCTCTATGCCGACACCTGCTTTCGAAGAATCCGTCACATCTTTAATATGCATATCAAACACACGGGTATGATATTTTTTCAAGTCTGTCACCGGATTGCAACCATTACGCAGATCGTGGCCAATATCCAGACACATTCCGATACGCGGATCCAGATCTTTCGTATGCTCCCAAACATCTGTCGCATCCGGATAAGTTTTAATATCGGGTCCATGCAGATGGATCGCATAATTGAAGTCGTATTCCTTTACTTTCTTGTCCACATAAGGGAGCAATTCATAATTGGGAACGCCCACAATAAGCTTTACACCTACGCGTTTCGCATACTCGAAACCACGATCGATCTCCGCTTCGCTCTTCATATATATAGGTCCAACAGCATAGCCGGTTACTTTATGAGCAGCACATTTATCATGAAATGCCTTGATCTGTTCATCGGTACTATCCAGCGGCAAGTGGAAATCCTTGATACAAAGATAATGAATATCGAGTCTCTGCAATGTTTTCAGAGTAGTATCCAAATCAAAATTAACAAATGTATAACCAGCCATCCCCAGATGCCAGGGATTGATCGACTTCGCCGCTTTAGGAATGATCCGGTCCGGCAAACCTGCTTTTACTACTCCTGCCGATCCTAACAATAAGGCACCGGCAAGCCCTTGTCTAAAAAATTTTCTTCTAGAATTCTCCATGGTATAATAATGTATATAAAATATGTTACGGTTTTTTCAGGGGTAACGTCACAATAAAGGTTGATCCTATGCCAAACTGCGAAGAAACACTGATCGTTCCTCCCATCTGAGAAATAAGTCCTTTACAAATTGCTAACCCCAGTCCTACCCCTTTGCTCCAGTCATTCAATTGAACGAAGCGGCTGAATATCTTCTCCAGTTTGTCTTCAGGAATACCTTCACCCGAATCTTCCACAGAAAAGACCACATCCGTTGCCGTCACTTCATAACCAAGCCGGATAAAACCTTTTTCCGTATGCTTTATTGCATTGGTCAGCAAGTTAGTAAGAATTTGCGTAAGACGGTTACGATCGGTATAAAAAAGTTGCTGGGGACAGTTATTTAGTTGCAACTCCACTCCTTCCGGCATGCGCATAAGAATGACATTATAAATCTCTTTCATCAGGACAGAAAGCTCATATTCTGCATAATGAAGCGTCATAGTATTCGATTCGATCTTTGAAAGATCCAGTACGTCAGTGATCAGACGCTGAAGCAGCTCATTGTTATTTTGAATAATATTAGCATATTCCTGCCGGGTCTCGACATCTTCCTCATCGATCAGAATCTGGGAAAAACCGACGATAGCATTCAGCGGTGTCCGTATCTCATGGTTCATATTAGCCAGGAAAGCTGATTTCAGATGATCGGCTTCTTCAGCCTTTTCCTTGGCCAGCTTCAGTTGCAACCCATAGCGATGGCGGCTATAAGAAATATACCCCAACAAACAACATAAAAGAAACAGAAAACCAAGTCCGCCCCCCATTTTCAACATCTGGGAATGAGCTTCTGTTACCTCCAGGTCCATTTGCTTATTCTGAAGCTCCAGTTTATCCACTTCATGTTGCGTTTTCATCTCTGCCAATTCCTTATAATAACGTACTTTGGACAGAGAATCATTCAAAACAGCATATTCCTGATAAACCTGGACGGCCTGCTTGTACTGCCCACTTTCATCCAAAATTTCCGCTTTGTTCTTCATTACCTCCAGATAGGCAGACATGGAATTCCGCGTTTTCCATAAAGACAACAGGGAATCATACAAAGCGATTGCCTTATCGTATTGTTTACTCTGATGATAATAAGAAGCAAAAATTGTTTGCAACTCTGATTGATAATTAAACATTTCATATTTATTCAACAGTTTCTGCGCCTGCTGAATATGCTGCATCGCTTCTTTCAATTTACCCATCAATATATATTCTACCGCATAATGTCTGTGAACAACATATTCCAAAAAGTAGACAGGATTTTCCTCATCTATTTTCTCTATTTTACGGGTATGACAAATCTTTACATATTCCTCCAAACGATGAATATATTTCATTTTCACATTCAGGTCCCTGGGTTTATTCATTAACTGACGGATAATATTGATACGCTTGATCAAAGGGGCATTACGCATTTCCATACTCCGTAATATCTCCTCATACAGAGCAACACCTTCATCACACAAATTATTTGATAAATAAAAATCTGCCAAAGCCTGGTTAGCCATATCGATACCATCCAGATATCCCAATTCTTCAGCTTGTTCTTTTATCTGATTGATACTTTGCAAAACTTCATCATTCTTTTTGGCACGGGTTAAAACATACACATACCAGGCTTTCATCCGGAAATATTCCTCATAGCGCTTTTGATCCAGAAATAAAGGTAATGCCTGCTGCATCCAATAATACATGCTGTCAGGATTCTTTGCATAATAATACCTCACATAACTAAAATAGGCATTTGCTATCTGGGTTTGATTTTTCTGATGCCGGGCTTCTTCTAATAGTTGAGTAGTATATTGATACACCTGAGGTTTCCCATTATTCGCCTGCACAATTAAAAACAGCGAATCCAGAGACAACGTTTTTTCGATACTTTCAGCACCGTATATTGCTTGTGGGATACAATAACCCCACAAAAGGCAAAAGATGATTAACAACTTTCCTTTCAAAACCCTCATTTCTGCATATCCTCCATATATCAAGGGTCGAAAGTTAGTAAAAATTAGACAAATAATATCTTATGCTCCAATAATTAAAAGAAAAACACCCATATTTGCCGTTTATCTGACAAATACGGGTGCATCCTGTATATAAAATAAAGAGAAATCCCTTATTTTTTCAATGCTGCAATACTCTCTTCGATCGACTTGATTTTACTTTCGGCATCTGCCTGTTTCTTACGTTCCATATCGATCACTTTCGCCGGAGCTTTGCTTACAAAACTTTCATTGCTCAGTTTCTTTAATACGGAATTAAGGAAGCCTTGCTGATACTTCAGTTCTTCTTCCAGCTTAGCCAGTTCTTCTTCTACATTGATCATGTTGCCCAGAGGAACAGCATATTCCGTGGTGCGAACCAGGAAGGAAACGGCTCCGGCTGCTTTATCGTCTGTCTTAGTAATTTCAGACAAGTTACACATCTTGGCAATCACCGGGTTAAAAGCGTCGTTGTGACCGCCCAACACCTGTAAAGCCAACTCTTCCTTATTCGGAATATTCTTCTGCAAACGGATCGTACGGACACCACTGACGATCTCTTTCACGATCTCGAATGATTCCAGATAGGCTTCATCTACCGGTGCAACTTCAGGCATTAATGCTACCATCAGACTTTCACCTTCCTTACGTGGTTCAAGAGCCTGCCATAATTCTTCTGTGATAAACGGCATGAACGGGTGAAGCAAACGAAGCAAAGCGTCGAAGAAACCGAGTGTTGCCTGATAAGTTTCCTTATCGATCGGCAGCTGATAACCAGGCTTGATCATTTCCAGATACCAGGAAGAAAATTCATCCCAGAACAATTTATAGATAACCATCATCGCTTCGCTCAGACGGTACTTGCTAAACAAATCGTCTACCTCGGCAATTGTTTTATCCAACTGCATCTTAAACCATTTAACGGCAGTTGCCGATGCTTCAGGTTGGGCAATCGTATCATCGACCGTCCAACCTTTGATCAGACGGAACGCATTCCATATTTTATTGTTGAAGTTACGTCCCTGTTCGCATAATGCCTCATCGAAAGGAATATCATTTCCGGCAGGTGCAGCCATCATCAATCCCATACGGACACCATCGGCACCATACTGTTCGATCAGCAATAACGGGTCGGGAGAGTTTCCTAATGATTTCGACATCTTACGTCCCAGTTTATCACGAACGATACCGGTAAAGTAAACATTCTTGAACGGCATGTCGCCTCTGTATTCGTAACCTGCCATAATCATGCGGGCCACCCAGAAGAAGATGATATCCGGTCCCGTTACCAGGTCGCTGGTCGGATAGTAATAGTTGATCTCTTCATTGTCCGGGTTATTGATACCGTCGAACAGAGAGATCGGCCACAACCAGGAAGAGAACCAGGTATCCAGACAGTCGTCGTCCTGACGAAGATCGTCCATTGTCAGTGCCGGATTCTTTTGTTTCGCCAGTTCCAATGCCTTTTCAGGTGTTTCGGCTACCACATAACCACCTTCCGGCAGATAATAAGCCGGGATACGATGTCCCCACCACAACTGACGGCTGATACACCAGTCCTTGATGTTCTCCATCCAGTGGCGGTATGTATTCTTGAACTTAGGCGGATAGAATTTCAGGTCGTCATTCATAACCGGTGTCAAAGCGATCTGTGCCAAATGTTCCATTTTCAAGAACCACTGCATAGACAGCTTCGGTTCGATAGGCACATTGGTACGTTCCGAATAACCTACCTTATTTTCGTATGCTTCCACCTTTTCCAACAGTCCGGCCGCTTCCAGGTCTTTTTCGATCTGTGTACGAACGTCGAAGCGATCCATACCGATATACAGACCGGCAGCTTCGCTCAGTGTTCCGTTATCGTTGAAGATATCGATGGAAGGCAAGTTATATTTCTCGCCCAGCATATAGTCATTTACATCATGCGCCGGAGTTACTTTCAGGCAACCTGTACCGAATTCGATATCTACATAATCGTCCTCAATAACCGGGATCACACGGTTTACCAGCGGAACGATTACCTTCTTACCTTTCAGGTGCTGATTTTTCGGGTCGTTCGGATTGATACACATAGCGGTATCGCCCATGATCGTTTCCGGACGGGTAGTTGCGACAACGGCGTAACCGTCTTCTCCTTCGATTTTATAACGGAGGTAAAACAGTTTGCTATGTTCTTCCTTGTAGATTACTTCTTCATCGGAAAGAGCGGTCAAGGCCTGCGGGTCCCAGTTCACCATACGTACACCGCGATAGATCAAGCCCTTATCAAACAGGTCGACAAAAACTTTCAATACGCTTTCCGAACGTTTTTCGTCCATCGTAAAAGCAGTACGGTCCCAATCGCAGGATGCACCCAATTTGCGTAACTGTTTTAGGATGATACCTCCGTGTTCTTCTTTCCATTCCCAGGCATGTTTCAGGAACTCATCACGGGTCAGGTCAGTTTTCTTGATTCCCTGCTGTGCCAGTCTGTTCACCACCTTTGCCTCGGTAGCGATAGAAGCATGGTCGGTACCCGGTACCCAGCAAGCATTCTTTCCCAACATACGGGCACGGCGGATCAGAATATCCTGAATGGTATTGTTAAGCATGTGTCCCATATGAAGTACGCCGGTGACGTTAGGGGGCGGAATGACGATTGTGTACGGTTCGCGACCGTCCGGTTTCGACTTGAAAAAGCCGTTATCCAACCAATACTGATACCACTTTCCCTCTACTTCTGCGGGATTGTACTTACTTGCAATTTCCATATTGTTTATATTAATCTGTTATCTTATTTCTCTCTCCATACATATATATTATGTACGAAGGTGCAAAATTACAAAATAAGATGGAATTAGAGTACTTCCGTACAGCTTTTAAATAAGGATAGTTACATTTTAATAATGGAATAAAATGGACTAATTAAAGATATTCGAAGATTGTTTACGGAGCGAAAAGGACAGGAGCAATAACCCGAGCCGTATCCACTTTCCAATCCGGGCCTTTTTCGATCAGACGAAGTGCCTCCTTATCCGCCGATGCACACAGGCTTCGTTTGACTTCCAGATTGACAGGGCGGCCTTTGTCATCGATATGAAATTCAACAACGACTATTCCGGTTATTCCTTTACAAATCGAGTCTTGCGGACGAATCAGTTCCTTACGCAAATATTCCTCATAGGCTTTATAACCGATAACGGGTTCCGGCCGGTGTATCGGGGCACGGGCCATAGTTACATCCATCGCTACTTCTTCTTCTGCCACGATCATTTCTGCCACATCGGCGTCATCTTCAACAATAGACAAGACTTCGGCTGTCGCAGGAGCAGCGGCCAAAGGTGCCGGCGGAGGTGCTGCCTGCCGCATCTTGGCTTCAGGCTTTTTCGCTGCTGCCAGAGCTTTCTTTTGCATCGCTTCCGTTTCTTCCTGTAATTCGCCGGTAGCAGCAGCCCGGGCTATCACCGGTTCAGGAGGAAGTGGCGGTGTAACGGCTTCTTCCTGTATAACCATCGACTGCAACTCTTTCGGCAGGCCAACTTCCCTGTTGAACCAGAAGTAACTGCCAAATCCCAGGCAGATCAACAAGCTGGCTGCAATACTCCATTTTGCAATCAGATCTCTTTGGGAACGGGTACGGCGGGAAATACGGCGGCGCATTGCTTCAATACTTTCCACATGGTTGCCTTCCACTGTCTGATAACCATCCAGTGCATCGGACAAGAAAGGATCTCTCATCGCCTCTTTTTCCAGACGATGGGCTTCCTTGCCTTTTCGTGAACCTTGTATGTATTGCAACAGATTTTTCATTGCGCCATTCTCTTTTCAATACAACTTTTCAGATTGCGCTTGCCATTCTGAATATAACTTTTTACGCTTTTGAGCTGATATCCGGTCTGCTCTACGATATCGACGTACGACATTTCTTCCATAAAAAAAGACAGGATACAACGTTGCTGCGGTTCGGGCAGCTTCTCCAGACAGTGCTTGAGGGCTGCCGTACGAGCATCGTCGCTAGTCTCTTCTTTATCTAATAGATGCAATAAATCGTACGATTCCACAAATTGCCGGTCAAAATCAGTTGCTATTTCGGGATTTTCTTTCCGCAAAAGCTGGAAACAATGGTTCTTTGCCACACTGTAAATCCAGGTTCTGAACTCCCGTATCTCGTAACGCGAAAGTTTCGGCAGCAGGTCTTCGAACAATTGCATGACAGCATCCTGTGCTTTCTCTTCTTCCTGCAAATATTTCAGGCACAACCCGTATAGCAATGGAATATAGCGATTATACAGTTCACCGAAATAATCGCTTTTCCCGGTTTCCTTATATAATTGCAGCAGTTCGCTATCTGAATAGGTCGATATGTTACGTCTGAAAAACAGCAAGTTGTTCTCGTTTTTTCTACAAATGTAAACTTTAAATTAAAATCTTTCTCAAAAAAGTTCGAAACATTTATGGAATCCGCCTTTATCGCGGCATCTATCAGGTAAAAGCAATTCATTAATCATTAAACAGGATCAGTCATGAAAACGAAAACAACAATCATCAGCTTACTCACGGCATCTATCCTGGCTGCCGGTCTGTTTCTCCTGGTAATAAAGCAGATACCGGAAACAAAAGAAGTAATAAACACAGACAGTACAGTTATCGCGATCTGTCCGGCTAAAGTACCTGTCGAGGAAAAACCGTTAATCTGCACACCCCCTCCGGTTCCGCATCCGGCGCAGGCTGAGGCACAAACACAGAAAAAGACGAAGGCACAGGTAGAGGTTCTCTCTATCGTTGAAGACGCTGCTCCCATCATTGCAGAAGAAGAAATCGTTTGTTGCGAAGCTTTGGTGACCACATCCTCATCCGATTATTACGATCAGGAAATAAACAGAAACGAATATAACCAACTGGCAGAAAACAAATTCAGGAAAGTCAAGAACGAACCGCTTTCCACTTTTTCGATCGATGTCGATGCCGCTTCTTATGGGACGATCCGGCGCTATATCAATGAAGGGCAAAACCCTCCGGCCGATGCGGTCCGCGTAGAAGAATTGATCAACTATTTCTCCTACAGCTATGAACAGCCAGTAGGGAAAGATCCGGTAAAAATCACTACCGAAATAGGACCATGTCCCTGGAACAAGGAAAACCAACTGGTCCGTATCGGACTAAAAGCGAAAGAGATTCCTTCTGAAAATCTACCGGCTTCCAATCTGGTTTTCCTCGTTGATGTATCAGGTTCCATGTATGGGCCGGACCGCCTGGGATTGGTTAAGTCATCCCTGAAGCTCCTGATCAATAATCTGCGGGAAGAAGATCGCGTAGCCATCGTGGTGTATGCCGGAGAAGCAGGTGTGGTACTTCCATCTACCTCCGGAAGTAATAAGCAAAAGATCCGCGAAGCACTCGATGAACTGACAGCTGGAGGTTCAACTGCCGGTGGTGCCGGTATTCAACTCGCTTATGATATTGCACGGAAGAATTATATCCGGGAAGGAAACAACCGCGTGATACTCTGTACCGATGGTGATTTCAATGTGGGAGTATCATCTTCCGAAGGATTGGAACGATTAGTCGAAAAAGAACGTAAAAGCGGTGTATTCCTGACTGTTCTGGGTTATGGAATGGGAAATTACAAGGATAACAAGATACAGGTGCTCGCCGAAAAAGGAAACGGCAATCATGCCTATATCGATAATATTCAGGAAGCAAACAAAACGCTCGTCCATGAGTTTGGAGGTACGATGTATGCCGTAGCCAAAGACGTGAAGTTACAGATTGTTTTCAATCCTAAACAGGTACAGGAATATCGTCTGGTCGGCTACGAAAGCCGCTTATTGAATAACAAGGACTTCAACGACGACACTAAAGATGCCGGTGAAATGGGGGCCGGACATACGGTTACGGCTTTTTACGAAATAAAACCGAACAATGCTCCCCGCACCATGCAGTTTGCAGAACCGGAGTTACTGACTATACGCTTGCGTTACAAAGCTCCCAACAGCGACGTCAGCCAACTGATAGAGACTAAATTGAAAGCAAACAACAGCAACAAGCTTTCCCCTGATTTCTATTTTGCATCGGCTGTCGCCATGTTCGGTCAGCTACTGCGCAACTCCGAATACAAAGGAACAGGGTCATATAATCAGGTGATCTCTCTGGCACAAAGCGGACTGGTAAACGATCGCCAAGGTTACAAACGGGAATTTATCCGCCTGGTTGAAACAATAAACGGACTGACTGCAGCAACTCACTAACCGAGCAACAAGAGCATCGCCAACGATTAAGAAGCCTGCCAGCTTCATGCATTCCGATCGATTTTTGGCGTCACTATTTAAAACGCAGAGTATACAGATTGATATTCAACAATTAACCAGTGACGCCGGGAATAGCCTCCGGCGTCACTGGTTAATTGTTGAATATCATCATCTAAGCTCCATGTATACATATAGTGACTCCGATTAAAGACAAAATATCAACAAACAACAGAGCCTGAAAACGAGTGCCTATCCATTCACAAAGCGATGCCTACCCATTTGAAAAAAGCCGCCGAGCGGTTACAGGAAATACTTACGTATTTAATAAGCCAAACATAGGTGTTTTGTCATCAAAACATATATGATTTAACGACAAAACACCTATGTTTGAAAAGATGAATGTTTGCACAAACGAGAAAAAGTCAATACAATATTTATTGAATAAAATTTAAACAGACCCCAAGATTATGAAACACAGCTTGCAACATTCCGCAATTGCCAGTATCTTTGTAAATTATTTATGAAATAAAATGAGAAGACGCTCAGGTTACAAAGACACAAATCTAAAAAAAGCCCCTCGCGGACGCAAAGTTTCGGTTAAGGAAGAGAATACATTGCTTGCTTTTCTGTTTCAATTGTTGAGCGAACAGAGCAAAAGTTCCGTTAAGGCATTACTTGCCCACGGACAAATCTTGATAAACGGGAAAGTTACTTCCCTGTTCAACGCTCCTTTAGTGCCGGGAGACGAAGTCGAGATCAGTTACGAACGAGGGAAGGTGGAGTTCAGTAACCCCTTGCTGCATATTGTCTGGGAAGATGACAACCTGATCGTTGTCAACAAGAAAAACGGACTCCTGTCTGTTTCCAGCGATCGTGTAAAAGAACGTACTGCCTACCATCTGCTTAGCGATTATGTCAAGAAAAATGATCCGCGAAGCAAGATCTTTGTCCTGCACCGTCTCGACCGTGATACGTCCGGACTGATGATGTTCGCCAAGAACCAGCGCGTGCAAAAAGCTCTGCAATCGAACTGGAACTCGGCAATCACCGAACGCACGTACGTTGCCGTTGTGGAAGGTCGCCCGGAAAAAGACTCCGACCTGATCGTCTCCAACCTGATTGAAAATACGAAAATGCAGGTTTATGTAACAGCCGAAGGCGAAGGAAAAGAAGCGATCACCCGTTATCGCGTGTTGCATAGCAACGGCCATTATTCTTTGCTGGAGCTCGACCTGGAAACAGGCCGCAAAAACCAGATACGTGTCCAAATGGAATCCATCGGACACCCGATCGCCGGCGATTATAAGTACGGCGCAGAGACCGATCCCGCCGGACGGCTGATGCTTCATGCCCGACGGCTCTACTTTATTCATCCGGAGACAGGAGAAGAAATGCGCTTCGAAACACGTATCCCGGATGCTTTCGTGTCATTAGCTAAATAAACACAGACAGAAATATATACATAGTAATGAAGAAACTCTTTAGCATCTTATTGCTGGTGTTCGTAACACTGGCCGTACAGGCTCAAATCCATCAGCCTGTCAAGTGGAAAATAAAACTGGAGGACTCCAAATCTGCCGAAAAAGAAATCGTATTCGCCGCCACGATCGAAAAGGGCTGGCATTTATACGATATGAATCTGCCGGAAGGAGGACCTGTATCGACCTCGTTCACCTTTGAAACGCTTCAGGGGGCAGAACTGATCGGACAACCGGTGTCCAACATCAAACCGACTGTCGTTTACGACGAGCAGTTTGCAATGGACCTCCGCTGGTTCCCCGGTGCCGTTACTTTTACCCAAAAGGTAAAAATCCTCGATCCTAAAAAGTTCAAGATTGAAGGTGAAGTAGAATTTATGGTCTGCAACGACGAAACCTGTCTGCCGCCTGACCGTGTGAGCTTTGCTTTCGACAGCAAAAATACAAAACTGACATTGCCTGCCGATGCCCCTGTCGTGGAAAAAGACGATGTGACAAAAGAACTACCGGACACAAACCTGGTCATAGAAGAAGGGAAAACCCTTACTACACCTGATCCGGTAGCCAAAGAAGAGGTAGTCATCGCTAATCCGGAAAAGATTGCCAACGCACTGACAGACGACGCAGCTTTATGGACACCTGTTATCGATGACCTGAAAGCGTATGGCGACACAACCGTTACAGCAACAGATACTTCCTGGTTATTCATCTTCTTCGCCGGATTCCTGGGGGGACTGATCGCCTTGCTGACTCCATGTGTATGGCCAATGATCCCGATGACGGTCAGTTTCTTCCTGAAACGTACCAAAGACCGGAAGAAAGCGATCCGCGATGCCGTCACTTATGGCCTGTCTATCATCGTGATTTATTTGGTGATGGGATTACTCATCACAGGTATTTTCGGGGCAAGCGCCTTGAACGACCTATCGACAAACGCTATTTTCAATATCATATTCTTCCTGTTGCTGGTTGTATTTGCTATCTCGTTCTTCGGGGCATTTGAAATGGTATTACCTGCATCATGGACTACAAAACTGGATAGTAAAGCGGATTCTACGACCGGTATATTAAGTATCTTCTTCATGTCGTTTACACTGGTACTGGTATCTTTCTCCTGCACGGGTCCGATCATCGGTACACTGCTGGTACAAGCGGCATCTATGGGTACGGCTGTGGGTCCGGCTATCGGAATGTTCGGATTTGCGTTGGCACTTTCCATTCCGTTCAGTTTATTCGCTATCTTCCCGAATATGCTGCAAAGTATGCCTAAATCCGGTGGATGGCTTAACTCTGTCAAAGTGGTATTAGGCTTCCTGGAACTGGCATTGGCATTAAAATTCCTTTCTGTTGCCGACCTGGCTTACGGCTGGCGTCTGCTTGACCGCGAAGTATTTATCGTTTTATGGATCGTAATATTCTTCCTGTTAGGACTCTACCTGCTGGGCAAGATCAAATTCAGCCATGACAGCGATGTAAAATATGTATCCGTACCACGTCTTTTCATGGCAATCATCTCCTTTGGTTTCGCCGTTTATATGATACCTGGACTTTGGGGTGCACCGCTGAAATCGATCAGTGCCTTTGCTCCTCCTTTGTACACACAGGATTTCAGTCTGTACAACGATGAAGTACATGCCCCCTTCGATGATTACGAAAGTGGTATGGCTTATGCCAAACGGGTAAACAAGCCGGTTATGATCGACTTCTCCGGTTTCGGTTGTGTAAACTGCCGTAAGATGGAAGCATCCGTATGGACAGATCCGAAAGTAAAACAATTACTAGAGAAGGATTACGTACTGATCACCCTGATGGTAGACGACAAAACCAAACTGCCCAAACCGATAGAAATAGAAGAACACGGTAAAGTCCGTAAACTGAAAACGATCGGTGACAAATGGAGTTATCTCCAAAGAAGCAAGTTCGGAGCCAATGCGCAACCTTTCTACATTCTGTTGAATGACGAAGGCAAACCGCTCGGCCCGTCTTACGCCTTCAACGAAGATGTATCGAAATATATACAATTCCTTGAAAACGGATTGAAAGCTTTCAAAGAGCAAAATAAAAAGTAATAAATAAATCAATGTGCGAATATGCCAATTGGATACTCTCAAGCGAAAAGAGTATTTCAATTGGCATATTTGGCACATTATCAAATTGGCATCTTATTCAATGGCAACAAGAGAAGAAAAAATGGAAGCCTTCGGGCAACTACTCGACATCCTGGATGAACTCCGGGTGAAATGTCCCTGGGACAGAAAACAGACAAACGAGAGTCTGCGCACCAACACAATCGAGGAAACCTACGAATTGTGCGATGCAATCATGAAGAATGATAACTACAACATCAAGAAAGAACTGGGTGACCTGCTCCTGCATATCGTTTTCTATGCAAAGATCGGTGAAGAGAAAGAAGCTTTCGATATCAAAGATGTATGCGACAGCCTCTGCCAGAAACTGATCTTCCGTCATCCGCACGTATTCGGCGATGCATCTGCAGATACTGCCCAGAAGGTAGAACAAAGCTGGGAACAGATAAAACTAAAAGAAAAAGGCGGAAACAAAACTGTACTGGAAGGTGTCCCTTCTTCCCTTCCCTCTGTCGTTAAAGCCCACCGTATCCAGGATAAAGCCCGCAACGTCGGTTTCGATTGGGAACAACGCGACCAGGTATGGGATAAAGTGCACGAGGAATTCACAGAGCTGAAAGAAGAGATCGACAAAATGGATGCGGATAAGATGGAAGCTGAATTCGGCGACCTGTTCTTCAGCCTGATCAATGCCGCCCGCTTGTATAAGATCAATCCTGACAACGCACTGGAACGCACGAACCAGAAGTTTATCCGCCGTTTCAACTATCTGGAAGATCATACCATTAAAGAAGGACGCTCACTAAAAGAAATGTCTTTGGAAGAGATGGATAAGATATGGGATGAAGCTAAATCGAAAGGTTTATAAAAAACAAAAGGGGAACCGACATCACGTCGCCACCCCTCCCTTAACTTAAACGCCAAAACTAAATCTAAACAAAAAACACAAATAATGATAATATTTTATTTTTTCTTGTTTTCTTCTTTCTTATCATCCGGTCCCTTCATAAAACTTCGTGCAAACTTATATTCGGCACGCCTATATTTATAAAGTTTCTCTGGCGATAATATCTTTTTAAATTTTTCGTAATATTCTTTCTCTAAAGCTGCCTCCTTCATCTTGACTCCGATACATTCATCATTTACTTTTGAATAATCGCTTTCCGTCGGAGATTTCATATGCTTCAGATCCTTTGACAGTCTACGGCATTCACGGCCAACTTCAAACATCTTCTCCTGCAATTCATTACACAAAGGAATGAAAGCTGCAGCTTCTTCCGGTGTCAACCCTACTTCAGCTGTAATAAAGGCATTTCTTTTTGCCTGAAAGGCCTCCTTGTCAAAATGTCGATGTTGTTTATCTCCCTGCGCCAACACTTTCGAAGAGAATAAAACTGAAATCGCCACAAATGTAATAAAAAATATTTTGCTCATACAATTATTATTACAAAAATATGCTAATAACTTCTTTTTTTCGTCAATTTATTCATAATTGCCCAATTCTTCTGCTAAAAGATAATCTGTATACTGGGCTTCCAGATATTCCAGATATTCTTCATTTTCCGCTTCGAGTATCGCAGCTTTTGTTTCCGATGCATCTGTCGACTGCACCAACAGTGTATCAGACTGGCTCTTTTCACCGTCGAAACCGACTATTGCTTTAAAGAACAATCCCAGCCCGGCAAATACCGCCGCCATATACAACCAGGGACGCACACGGTCTATCATAGAGACTTTCTTTGCCTCTACGCGCGGCTTCTCCGGCAACTGGCTCATTATATTAGCCGTGAGATCCTTCATGTACCCATCGGGCACAGTAAAAGGATTCTTTCCTTTAAAACGATCCAGATTGTTTTGTTCTTTTTCCATACACTTCCGTTTTAATACACCTTTGACGAGCTTCTGCCCAAAAGGTTTAAATGTCTTTTGTTAAAAACTCCTCGACTTTTTTGACTGCATGATGATAAGAGGCCTTCAAGGCACCGACAGAAGTTCCGAGAACCTCTGACATATCTTCATATTTCATCTCGTCAAAGTATTTCATGGTAAACACTAAACGTTGTTTCTCCGGTAAGGTGAGAATCGCTTTCTGCAACTTCATCTGAGCTTCGTCACCGTCAAAGTATTCGTCTCCTTTCAGACGTTCCAGCAAAAAGATGTCGGTATCGTCGATCGATACATTGTTCATATTCCGCTGACGGTTCAGGAAGGTAATACATTCGTTGATGGCAATTTTATACAGCCAGGTAGACAACTTCGCCTCGCCCCGGAAATAATCGATATTTGTCCAGGCTTTCAGAAAAGTATTCTGCAAAAGGTCATTTGCATCGTCATGGCTCAATACCATCTTTCGTATCTGCCAGTATAACTTTTCCCCGTAAAGGCTCACGACTCTGGCAAAAGCATCCCTTTGCCGGGCCGGATCCCGCAGTTGTTCTACTATTTCATCTTCCGTATATTGCTGCATCCTCTCCATTTTGGCTCAAATATATAAAAAAATACGGACATAAAAAAAGCGGGCAACTTTATAAGTTGTCCGCTTTCGGAAGTGCCCAGAACAGGACTCGAACCTGCACGCCTCGCGACACACGCACCTGAAACGTGCGCGTCTACCAATTCCGCCACCTGGGCATTTCATTACTTTCAGGTAAGCAATCTCTCGTGATTGCGGTGCAAAGGTAGTGTTTTTTTTCATACTGCAAAATATTCAGACGTTCTTTTTATATTATTTCATCTGAATTTTCAAGAAAAGAAGCATACAATTTGCCGTAACAACATTCCATCATAAAAAAACTCCGCCGGTTTCCCGACGGAGTTTCTATGTTGGAATACTTTCAGACTGTTCAGTCTTTCCGGTATATTATTTACTTAACAACAGCTTTCACTGCGCTTTCGCCTTCTACAGCTACAACTACGATACCTGCAGGAGCAGAAATCTTAACGTTATCAGAAGAAACAACTGTTCTTGCAACTGTCTGTCCTAATACATTTGTAACAACTACAGTCTTGTTAGCAGCACCCTGGATCGTTACAGCACCTACTCCACCGATTACCTTAACTGCATCTGTCGAGATATTTTCGTTATCTGTCGGCGGGTTGTAAGAATCTTCGTCGAACTTCATATCACCAGAACCTTCTGTGAAGATTGAAGTACCAAACTTAGCGATTTCAGAAGCTGCAGCTTTCACTACTGAAGGAGAATAGCTGTAAGCTGTTACGCGTACTGCATATTCAGTCTGCGGTTTCAAGTTGATTGCTCTGATTGAAGTTGACGTAGGACCTACTTCTTCAGATTCAATACCTTGTACAAAGATGAAATCCCACTTAGGTGATTCTTCCATATAACTAGCTACCGGCAGAGAACCGAAGTCAGGATTCCAGTCATTCTTATTGAATGCGCCAGTGTTTTCTTCAAGACCATCTTTTTCGTCACGAGACAAACGAGTTGTGTTAGTGAATTCGAAGATATCGATCTGCTTGCCACCTTCTTTCAACAGAACTGTATAAGTGTTAGCCGGGCTCAAATCAGCGTCAACGCCAAATGCTTCAGCCTTATAAGCTTCATTCAAATGAGTATTTGTTGAAATAACATCCATTGTCTTATATTCAGCGCCATTCTTCATGATAGTCAGCTTATAGTTGTGGTGCAACAACGGATTGATTACTTCACCTGTTCCGTTGAACAATTCAACCATGATTGTACCTTCTTCAGCTTTCACTTCAGAGATAAAGATATTCTTAGAAGTGTTCTGTTTTTCGTACTGACCAAGTTCTACTTTGTAGTAATGAACACCCGGAACTGCAGACCATCTGAATTCAGCCTTGCTACCGTTAATGTTGTCAGACAAATATTTAGTATCAACTACAGGAGCACTCAGAACCGGAGAATAATTAACCGGAAGATCTACTGTACAGTTGCACAATGTGCTTGCTGCTAATACGTCTGCAACCAAGTCATGGTCGTTCTTATCAGCCAACAGGTCGATAGAAACCGGAATAATAGCTTCGCTTACATATTCAGCCTGGTTCTTACCTTCTGTAGAAGCGATCAATGCACCAGCAGGAGAGATAGCGATTACTTTAGATACTTCTTCAGTAGGATCGATTGCCGGCAGGTCTTTACCAATCAGATAGATTTGTTTAGTTGCAGCAATGTCATCATCAATAAATGTAACAGCACCGAAGTCTAACTTAGCCAACTTAGCAGCCTTTGTATCAGCTGTAGCAGCGAAATACAGTTCAGGTTGTTTAACATCACCATAGATACGAGTAGCTACAGTATCGTTACGATAAGCTCCGTAGATATAGAACAAGTTAGTATAACTGTTAGTTTGTCCCTTATTGTTTTCTACATTTTTATCAGCATACTTTTCATCCAAACCATATACATAAGTCCAGCTGATCTGGTCTTTGATCTGCATCGGATACAGACGAACTGTGTCATTTACATAATTATAGATGAAGTCTTTGTTATCAATTGCTGAATGGATTGTATCAGGAACGATACCAGCCTTGTCAGACGGTTTGAATGTAGACTTAACGTAAGCAAGTAATTCACCATATTTGTTAGGAATCAATTTGCCAGCATCCAAAGTACCAATGATAACAGTTGTATCGTGATCGAATGCACCAATCTTATTAGACATGCTTGTTTCCACTGTTACCGGAGCAACAAGGTTCAAACCTGCGATAACGAAAGTACCGTCTTTCACTTCGTAGCACTGTTCCTGACCCAGGTAATAAGTAGCATAGTTCTTAGTATAAAGATCACGGAATACATTAGAATCATATTCACCATGTTCAAACTCATCAAGATCCTGGATATTTCCTAACAAGCTAGTATAAGCACCTACCGGTTTGTCACCTGTCATAGTAGAAACAAGACCTTTAAATACAGAACCAACTACATTGAACTGATTGAAACCTGTCAATTCTTTTTCCCATCCCGGATGATTAGCTTTACCGTCGCCTGCATCATTCGTCAACAGACCGAACTGAGCCATATCTGTCAGGATTTCTTCTGTCGGAACCCAATCAGTTCTAGACTGAGGAGTATATCTAACCTTAACAGCAATACCGTTATTTTTCAGGGCATCCAGATTTGCTTGTTTGTACGGAACACGGATATACAATGTGTCACCAGCACTTTCACCACGCCAAACAGATCCTGGTTGCGGTTCAAGACCACCAACATCACCACGATTCCAAACAGCATTCGCATATTCTGTTGAGAAATAGAAGTTCCTATCCTGTAATACTTCTCTTTCACCAATTTCCATAGCCTGTTTGTACAGACGGATAGTTGTAAAGTTAGGATCGTCAGCATCCGGTTTCAAACCTGTAGCATATACATGAACGACATGGTTACGAGAAGAACCACCGATACCCCATACATAAGAATCTTTATTAGTAAAGTAAGGAGCAGCAAATACTTCAGCACCACCCTTAACAGCTTCACTTATAGAACCGATAAGACCTTCTCCTCCTGAATTTCTGTCAGCAGCAGCAAGCAAACCGTCTGTAATGTTCATTACATTAGCTAATGTACTTGATACAGTAGCAACAGTACCATCTTCTGTTTCAACACCTTTCCAGTTAGTCCATACGTGCTGAGTACGAGCAGATGTAGTCAGAACACCCGGATAATAAACTTCACCCAGATTGATCAAATCCTGTCCTGAATAACCTTCGCAATCATTCTGAGCATTCAATGTTGCCAATAAGCCCCATTTTTCTTCTATATTATAAGCTTCATCCTGATCGATGTTCATGTTTTCTGAAGCAAAGTGGAAAGCAGCTTTCACTGTCCAACCTTCAGCCAGATTACCCTGGCAAGTAATAGCTTCTCCAGGAATACATTTTGTATGCTTATGTGCTTCTACCAAGTTACCTTCGAAGTACCAGTTGAATCCTAAGAATTCAATCTTATCTTCCCATCTGTCGGTAGAACCCGGATCAGCAGGAGTCAACAATTCAAGATCCAATACACCACCATCGCAATTACCTGACTCAGCAACCAACATATTAGCAACTGGTCCACCTGCCGCGCAGTCACTGACAAACATAGGCAGATAAGTAAAGTCGATAGTTGTTTCGAGCACTTCTTCGTATTTTGTAAATACCAGGTCGTCACCGAATTTGAAAGTACCGCGAGCATCTACGCTATGTCTTACAAACGCTGTATCTGTACTGGATGCAGTTGTTGTTGCAAATACATAGTCAGCCAATTTCCATTGATCAACCTTTGTTCCTGGTTCAACATGATAAACAACCTTTACGTTTGACCAGTCAACCGGATTATATTCATTGAACAAACCTGCACGTACATAGAAACTTCTACTTCCGTCAGCTTCTGTTGCCTGAGAGAAGTTACCTTCAGTAATAGCAACATTACCAATCTTTTCAAGAACGATAGGAGCTTTCACATTCAGTTTCAAATAAGTAGCCTGAACATGGTGAGGAGTTTCAGCACCAGCCATCTTATCATTGAACTTCCAGATCTTAACATCCATTTCAGAAGCATCGCATTCAGTAGAACGGTTAACACCTACACGGAATTCTTTTTCTGTTTCATAATCTATTTCTACGTGAGGACGAATGAAATCAAGATTAATGTCACCGAACAATGTTACAGGTTCCAAAGTATCAGAAGTTTCACTTTCATCAGCTACAGAATATTCTGATTCAAGAACAACACGGATAATAGCATTATCTATGTTAATTTTACCTGCGCCAGTTGCATTGAACATAACCTGGTAAGCCTCCGGTGTTGTATTATCACCTACAGTTACACCATTCTTGTCAATTTTAAAACCATCGTCATAAACTTCGTCATAAGGAAGATCACCACGAGTAGTTCCATCCAGCTCTAAAACTTCAGCTTTTTCAATCTTCCATAACAGATTACGGTTTACATTAACGTTTTCTAAACGGCTAATCCAGAAATGGAAACTTGTTGCATCTGTCAAACCTCTTGTATCAAATACGAATTCAACACGGCTCTTAACTTCTCTGGTTGGTCTAACACCCAGATAATTAAAATCCTTTACTGTTGTAATACCGTAATGAGGTTTATTAACATTGTCATAAAACTCGCCAGTTGACAGATAGTCACCTCCTGCAACAGGGCTGGCCTCAGAATCGAAAGAAACAAACATACCAGGAAGAAGAGTAGCATCAGCCACCTTATTCAAAGGTAAAGTATACTTCCAAATATTAACCGGATGAGTTTTATTTACTAACGCATCTCCATCGAGAAGGTTAAATTTCGCAGCGGCTTTCAATTGTGCTTCAGTAGGATCTTCAAATGCAGCCTTGTAAGTATCACCTGTCTTATACCAGGCTGGTACCGCATTTTGAGCAAAAATTGAAAAACTACTGCTTGCCACAAGGAACGCGGCGAACAAAGTAGAAAACTTTTTGTTCATAATCAAATAATTTAATTAGTAATAAAATATAAAGTTCTAATAAATCTATCTTGTAATAAAAAATAAAGCTCAACAACGGATCTCTTTCAATCCTAACAGTGCATACCTCGCACCAAAAACATAACGCAAAGATACATATCTTTTTTAGTTAGACTATTTTTTTGATATATTTTTTTCCCTTTAACCATGCTTTCTTATCCTATTCCAAGTTTAAAAAGGACAAATTACACGTTTTCACGTACAACCTACGTTATTCCTGTCAGACCATCCCATGTTCGGACTCCCGACGGCGATATTCGGAGGGAGATATACCCATTATCTTCGTAAAAGTACGCGAAAAGTATGCCGGTTCTTCAAAACCAAGCTTTGTAGATATCTCATTCAGTTTCAGCGCAGTCAGCTCTATATACTGGCATGCCTTCTGTATCTTCAGCCGGATAAAATAACTGATCGGCGAAACGCCTGTCTCCCGCTGGAAAAGCATGGAGAAGTGCGACGGGGAATATTTGAAGTAGGCTGCCAACTGGTCTAAAGTAAGATTCCGCTCCAGGTTTTCATTCATATAATGGATCACCCTCGAAGAGAACGAATACTCTTTATGGTTAGGTAAATTAATATAACGGTACTGCTCCAGATATAAAAAAGAGGTAAGAAACATGTAAAGGCACATGGAGGAATAAACCATATATTCCTTTATATACCCCATCGAAAAACAACTGTAGATTTCCTCGAATAATTGTATTCTGTCCTGCAGACGTGAATATTCGCCGGGAAGGATCGTTCCGGGTATGGGCGTCGGCGGAAGGAACTCGCCACTCAGCTTCCCCATAAAATGTACCCAGTAGATAGTCCAGGGATCGTCCTCGGAGGCTCCGAACGAATAGGGAACGTTCGGAGGTATAATAATGTATTGATTCTGTTTCACCGGATACGTCTTGCCGTGAATGGTGTACCACCCCTCTCCTTCCGTACAGTAGATAAGCATAGCATAGCTGCAACCCTGGTCTTTTTGTACGTAATGGTACTTGACTTTCGGGAAGAAGCCGATCTTACGAACGTACAGATTGCCGACAAGCGGCTCATGGCTATACGTTTCAAGCAACTCGTCCGGCAAGAAAACGAATCGTTCTCCTTTGAATCCTTCTTTAATCTTTATCACTATACATTATTATATATGTAAACCACGACAAATATAATAAAAAAACGGCCACTTCCTTTTCGGGAAGCAGCCGTTTCCGGTTTTATCTTGATGGGAAGAATTACATCATACCACCCATACCGCCACCCATACCCGGGTTCATCGGAGGCATAGCAGGACCTTCTTCTTTCTTTTCAGCGATCACACACTCTGTTGTCAGGAACATACCAGCGATAGAAGCTGCATTTTCCAAAGCAACACGAGTTACCTTAGCCGGGTCGATCACACCTGCTGCACACAGGTTTTCGTATTTGTCTGTACGAGCATTGTAACCGAAGTCACCCTTACCTTCTTTTACTTTCTGAACGATAACGGCACCTTCTTTACCTGCGTTTTCAACGATCTGACGCAACGGTTCTTCGATCGCACGTTTAACGATTTCGATACCTGTTGTTTCGTCTTCGTTTTCGCCCTTCATTCCTTCCAATGCTTCAATAGCACGGATATAAGCTACACCACCACCAGGAACTGTACCTTCTTCGATAGCAGCGCGGGTTGCATGCAAAGCATCGTCAACACGGTCTTTCTTTTCTTTCATTTCCACTTCAGAAGGAGCACCTACGTAAAGAACAGCTACACCACCTGCCATCTTAGCCAGACGTTCCTGCAGTTTTTCTTTATCGTAATCGGAAGTAGTGTTTTCGATCTGAGTCTTGATCTGACCGATACGAGCCTGGATAGCTGCTTTGTCGCCTGCACCGTTCACAATGATCGTAGTATCTTTGTCTACAGTGATCTTTTCGGCAGTACCCAACATATCCATTGTAGCACCTTCCAGTTTCAAACCTTTTTCTTCAGAGATAACAACACCACCAGTCAGCACTGCGATATCTTCCAACATCGCTTTACGACGATCGCCGAAGCCCGGAGCCTTCACTGCACAGATCTTCAGAGAACCACGCAGACGGTTCACTACCAATGTAGCCAATGCTTCACTGTCGATATCTTCAGCGATGATCAACAGAGGACGTCCGCTCTGAACAGCCGGTTCAAGGATAGGAAGCAGGTCTTTCAATACAGAGATCTTCTTGTCGTAGATCAGGATATACGGATTTTCCATCTCGCATTCCATCTTTTCTGTATTTGTTACGAAGTACGGAGAGATGTAACCACGGTCGAACTGCATACCTTCCACTACGTCTACTGTAGTTTCAGTACCTTTCGCTTCTTCTACTGTGATAACGCCTTCTTTCTTCACTTTCTGCATAGCTTCAGCAATCAGTTTACCGATCGTTTCGTCACCGTTGGCAGAGATTTTAGCTACGTGTTCGATCTTTTCGAACTGGTCACCTACTTCTTCAGCCTGGTCAGCGATCTTTTCAACCACTTTGGCAACGGCTTTGTCGATACCGCGTTTCAGGTCCATTGGGTTAGCACCTGCTGTAACGTTCTTCAAACCGACACCGATGATAGATTGTGCCAATACAGTAGCAGTAGTCGTACCGTCACCTGCATTGTCGTTAGTCTTCGAAGCAACTTCTTTTACCAACTGTGCACCCATGTTTTCGAACGGGCAAGCCAATTCAACTTCTTTTGCAACCGTTACACCGTCTTTTGTAATGTGAGGAGCACCGAATTTCTTTTCGATGATCACGTTACGGCCTTTCGGGCCTAATGTTACTTTTACTGCATTTGCCAATTCGTCCACACCTTTCTTCAAAAGGTCGCGGGCATCCATATCGTACTTAATTTCTTTTGCCATGATTATATTATTTTTTTATTGTCCGTTAATGAATTAGATAATAGCCAGGATATCAGACTGACGCATGATCAGAAACTTTTCACCTTCCAGTTCGATCTCTGTTCCTGCATACTTTCCGTACAATACAGTATCACCAGCTTTTACAACCATTTCTTCATCCTTTGTTCCGTTACCTACGGCAACAACTTCACCTTTTAAAGGTTTTTCTTTTGCTGAATCCGGGATAATGATTCCGCCAAGTGTCTTTTCTTCTGCTGCAGCGGGCTTGATAAGCACTCTGTCTGCTAATGGTCTAATGTTCATCTTTTGATATATTTTTAATGTTAATAATATTATGTTTATACGTGATTTTCTAATTCACGTTAACTCCTATGCGAAATCTGTGCCAAATTAATTGACAGGGAAAAGACTGACAATTTTGCATAAACGAACCGGTAGATACGCCGACATGACTGACAGGATGACTATACATTCCGCCTCTCATGCTTCCCGACTAGAACAAAAGTTGCAGGAAAGTAGTTCATAGGTTGCTGTCTTTTAACCTAAAACCAGTAATATTCTTTTCTTTTGAGTATACTTAAATTTAATTTCGAGCTAGCTAAAATTTGATTTTCAGGCTTGCCAAAAGAAAAAAGAATAAGGGACGAAAAGATTAAAACCTTACGTCCCTTACATTAATATATAATATATTCCAGATTAGTCTATCAGTAGCGTAGCGATGGAATGAGCCGGCAGTACAGGCTGGTAGACACTACCGTCGATTTCAACAGAGACCTGACGTTCTTCATTGCCTTCGTTTGCCAAAGCGACAACAATACTTTTGTCAGGATTGACGAAAGCCATCAGGTTGCTGTACTGCCCGGAGGTTTCGAGCTTGCGGGCACCGGGCTGGACATAATGGCTCAGATGCTTCATTACGTAATATTCAGGTGTATAACGGAAAGTTTTCGCATCGGGATCAACTACGACTAAGGAATTTTGCGCCCATCCCCATCGGCTGATGCCACCTTTGTCGAGCGAGATATTCCAGTACATATAGGCGGATGCACCGTTCTCCAGGTAATGACGCATCAGGTTCCAGGAATAAACGGCACCCCTCCAGTCGTTCCTGCCGTCGCCGCATTCCTGCTCTGTCTGATAGAGCTTCATAGCCGGATAACGCTCGTGGATTCCTTTGATCGCTCCTTTTCCCGCCCATTGGAAACCGACACCGCTGATATACTTTCCACTTGCCGGATCGGTCAGAATGGTATCGACAAGGGTTTCGTTGGCACGTTCCATCGTTCCGAACATAACTTTGACATCCAGTTCCTTCATAGCCGGGCCGAGGTAGTTACCGATAAAGTCGGCCAAAGAGGCGGCAGTCCAGCAACAACTGGGGAATATCTGTGCCGAATTAAATTCGTTCTGAGGCATGACGGCAAAAATGTCGATGCCTTGTCCGCGGTAGGCTTCGATGAATTTGGAAAAGTAAAGGGCATACGCCCGGAGATAAAGCGAATCCTGGATAAACATGTCTGTGCCTTCGTAGCCGACTTTATCGGCGGGCAGACCGTTGCGGTATTTCTCGCTATAGGTTTCGCCGGTATAAGCAGAGGCGTAGTGCTTATTGTATTTCATCCAGGAAGGGGGACACCAGGGGGAAGCCCAGATACTCAGGTCAGGATTGTATTTCTGTGCACCTTTGATGAAAGGGATCAATGTCTGTTGATCGTTGGCGATAGTGAAGTATTGCATATCGAAATCCCCGTCGGTTTCGTTATATGAGTACCAGTCACGGGAGAAGTCGTTGGCTCCTACCGGCATACGGCAGATGGTAAAGTTCGCTCCTATCTCCGGGAAGAAAAGCTCTTCGAGGATCTCTTCGCGGACTGTCGGGTCGAGTTTGCTCAGGGATATCCAGCCCAGTTCGTTGAAACAGGCACCGAAACCGTCTATCTTCTGGAGTTTCTTACCGGTGTGAACAACCGCATCGATATCAGGAATGGTATCAGAAGATGCAGAGACGAGATCGTCTTGTTCAACCCATTGTTCACCTTCGGTCGTCGTCACCCACGATGCACGCGGTTGGAAAGAGCAGGCCGAAAGGCATAATGCGAAAGTGAGAATTAATTGATATGCTTTCATTTCACGGTAGGTATAAGGAACAACGACTTCTCCTGTAAAAAGAGAAGTCGTTGCATATTAAAATATCTCTGATCTGATCAGAACTGTGCAATCAGCTCTTCCACAGTAACAGGCTTTTGCTCGCCTGTGATCATATTCTTCAGGTTGATCTTTCCTTCGTTCATTTCCGTTTCGCCGACGATAGCGACAAACGGGATTTTCTTTGTATCGGCATATCCCATCTGCTTCTTCATCTTGGCTGCTTCCGGGAATAGTTCGGTACGAATTCCGGCAGCACGCACCTGAGAGATAATGGGCAACAGATAACTTTCTTCCGTCGCTCCGAAGTTGACAAACAACAGCTGTGTTGTCATTAACGAATCAGCAGGATAGAGATCCAGCTGGTTCAATACGTCGAAGATACGGTCTGCACCGAAAGAGATACCGACACCTGACACACCGTCCATGCCAAATACACCGGTCAAGTTGTCATATCGTCCGCCACCGGTGATACTTCCGATCTGTACATCCAGGGCTTTTACTTCAAAGATAGCTCCTGTATAATAGTTCAATCCGCGGGCCAAGGTCAAGTCGAGTTCCAGTTCGGCACGCATAGGCAACTGGTCGATACGGTCGAGGATGAAGGTCATTTCTTCAATACCCTTCATGGCGATCTCGGAGGTAGCCAGCTGTTCTTTCAGGACAGCCAGTTTCTCACGGTTGGTTCCCGACAGCATGATGATCGGTTGCAGGCGGGCAATGGCTTCTTCGGAAAGCCCTTTCGAGCGAAGTTCTTCATTCACATTGTCCAGTCCGATCTTATCCAGCTTATCGATAGCCACGGTAATATCTACGATCTTGTCCGCTTCGCCGATGATCTCTGCAATACCAGATAAGATCTTACGGTTGTTCATCTTGATGCAGACACGGATGCCGAAACGGTAGAATACCTCATCCATGATCTGGATCAGTTCCACTTCATTGATCAGCGAATCGGAACCTACCACATCGCCGTCGCACTGGTAAAACTCGCGGTAACGGCCTTTCTGCGGACGGTCGGCACGCCATACGGGTTGTATCTGATAACGTTTGAAGGGGAATGTTATATCATTGCGATGCTGCACCACGTAACGGGCGAAAGGAACGGTCAGGTCGTAACGCAGACCTTTCTCGCAGGCTTTCACCCCGAACCGTACGGCATTACGTTCCAGCAACTCCTCATCGGTGATGCCCGAAAAGCAATCTCCTGAGTTTAATATCTTGAAAAGCAGTTTATCACCTTCCTCACCATACTTGCCCATCAGGGTCGACAGGTTTTCCATGGCTGGGGTTTCTATTTGCTGAAATCCGTACAGATGATATACTTCACGAATCGTATTGAATATATAATTACGTTTCGCCATTTCTTCAGGCGAAAAATCTCTGGTACCTTTTGGTATAGACGGCTTCTGCATATATCGTTTGCTCTTGTTTATCGTCGGAGCTAACCGACTTTTAGCTATTAAATTATTATTCGGAATGCAAAGGTAGGTATTTTGTTTCAATTTCGTAGTTTTCCGGTTAAGTTGATTGTTTTACCGGTTTCTTTTTATTATGTTTGCATCATAATCAAAAGATAACGAGACTATGAAAAAGAATTGGTTTATTATTCATTAAACTAAAGGAGGATTAGTCATGCCCGATTTTATATTTGTAGGTTTACTCTTTATGGGAATGGCACTCGGATTTCTAATCTGGGCACTTTATATGGAAGGTAAGTTCAGCAGAACAAAGAAGAAAAGGAAATAAAAATAGCAGCCGCACCCAATTGAATTGAGTGCGGCTGCTATTTTTATCAAGTGCGGCAGTCAGCTATATTCACTGCACCAGACAGTTTTATCCGCTGCCGCAATCAGTTCCGTTTAGTCACGGCTTCTTCCGCCCAGGAAAATCATTATATAATATAATAATGTAGCCAACGACCCTAAAGCAGCCACCACATAGGTATAAGCAGCAGAACGCAGCGCATCTTCAGCCATACCATGCGTACTGACATTCGTTATACCGGCCCTGCTCAACCATACCAACGCACGCTGGCTGGCATTGATCTCGACCGGCAACGTGATAAAGCTGAACAATGTCGTCGATGCGAACAGAATGATACCGAACAGCAGCAACTGCGGGAACTGATGGATCAGCAACATACCGCCCAGCAACACCCACGTCATAATATTCGAAGCGAAGCTGACCACCGGTACCAATGCCGACCGCATCTTCAGCGGAGCATACGAAGTGGCATGCTGTACCGCATGACCGCATTCATGGGCTGCAACGGCTGCCGCAGCAATACTATTACTGTAATATACCGATTCACTAAGATTCACCGTTTGATTTGCAGGATTGTAATGGTCTGTCAAATGTCCGGGAGTAGAAATCACCTTCACGTCGTAGATGCCGTTATCATGCAACATCTTCTCAGCCACATCCTTTCCGGTCATACCGTTAGGCATAGGGATCTTAGAATACTTCTCAAACTTGTTTTTCAGTCGGGAAGATACCAGCCAGCTTAACAAGGCAAAACCAATAAATATAATCCAATACATGCTCATAATGCTCTAATTAATTAAGTGTTATACAAGAAATGTCTTACAAAAAGTCTGCCAAAAACAAAAATGGCAGAAGATGGGCCTGCTGAGAGGTGGTCTTCTGCCATTTTGTAATAGTATATGAGGTTTATTCTTCCGTATACCGGATAATTGTCTGTTCACGGTCAGGTCCTACTGACACGATTTTAACGGGAACACCCAGCTCTTCTTCCAGGAAGGAAAGGTAAGCGTTGAATTCTTCAGGGAATTCGTCTTCGCTCTGCATCTTTGTCATGTCAGTCTTCCAACCCGGCAGTTCAACGTATACCGGTTCGATCGTATCGTCGATCTCGAACGGAAATTCCGTTACTTCTTCGCCATTGATCTTGTAAGCCACACAAGCCTTGATCGTTTCGAAGCTATCGAGTACGTCGCTCTTCATCATGATAAGCTGGCTTACGCCGTTAATCATAACGGCATATTTCAAAGCTACCAGGTCGATCCAGCCGCAACGACGTTTACGTCCTGTTACAGAACCGAACTCATGTCCTAACGTACAAAGCTGATCGCCTGTTTCATCGAACAACTCTGTCGGGAACGGACCGCTGCCGACACGTGTACAATACGCCTTGAAGATACCGTATACTTCACCGATATTGCGCGGAGATACGCCCAGACCTGTACAACAACCGGCACAGATCGTATTCGAAGAAGTCACGAACGGATAAGAACCGAAGTCGATATCCAGCATAGTTCCCTGTGCACCTTCTGCCAAAACAGACTTACCGTCTTTCAGGTAGTTGTTTACCACATGCTCGCTGTCGATCAGGTTGAATTGTTTCAGATATTCCAATGCTTCAAACCATTGAGCTTCCAGTTCCTTGATATCATAAGAATAGTTCAGTGATTTCAGGATTGCTTCGTGACGTGCCTTGGCAGCAGCATATTTTTCATCGAAGTTATGCAACAAGTCACCTACGCGGAGACCGTTACGGCTGATCTTGTCTGTATATGTCGGGCCGATACCTTTACCGGTCGTACCGATCTTACCGGAACCTTTAGCCGCTTCGTAAGCAGCATCCAGCATACGGTGGGTAGGCAGGATCAGGTGTGCCTTCTTGGAAATACAAAGTTGTTTGGTCAGGTCGTGACCACTGGCAGCAAGCGCTTCGGCTTCCTGCTTAAACAATAACGGGTCGAGAACGACGCCATTACCGATTACATTCACTTTTCCACCCTGGAAAATACCTGACGGAATAGAACGAAGGATATACTTTTCTCCGTTAAACTCCAATGTGTGTCCTGCATTGGGACCTCCCTGAAAACGAGTGATTACATCGTAATTCGGAGTCAGCACGTCGACAACTTTACCTTTGCCCTCGTCACCCCATTGCAATCCTAATAAAACATCTACTTTCATGTTATCTTTATAATAGACTATTAATATTCTTATTTACCATTCTTCTGCTGAAGTTTGAACTTGCATTTACTGCATATCCCATAAATATACAACGCATGAAACTCAGGTGTGAAACGGGATATCTTCAGATTGTTGACATCCTTTTTCAGCATACTGTCTTTCATTTCCCGGATCGCCCCGCACTTCATACAGATCAGATGAAGATGCGTTTCCGCCAAAGCCCGGAGTTCGTATTGAACCGATTGGGCGTTGAGTTGATGCCGCACGATCAGGCCACCGTCTTCCAGCACGTCCAGCGTATTGTAAAGCGTTGCCTTGCTCACATGGAAGTTCGTCTCTTCCAGTTTTTCCTGGAGTGAGTACATGTCGAAATGACCCGAGAAACGACATATGCATTCAAATATAGCATATCTTTCCTCCGTCTTTCGTAGTTTTTTCTCAGTCAGATACTCCGTAAACGACTGCTTCATCTCTATGTACTTCTTTTCATCCATTTCGTTGCGACTCTACGCGACCGACAAAGTTAGCGCATTTATTTTAAACGCAAAGCCTTAGCTATAATATTCAAATTCAAATTTTAAATCATTATATATTTCCTGTCCTTCCGGCGTCTCCATGAACTCCGGAAACTCATCGAAACCACTTAACATTTGCCGGGCATGATCGGCAGACTGGCGACCGTAAAATTTCATTGCTTTTACAGCTGCCTGCTTCTCTTTCCAGGTAGCGCCGAAGTCGGGCCAGGCAATCGAACGCATACATTCCACAATGAATGCAGCTCTTACCGGCGCAACCACAGTTTTCCCCTCCTTGAACAGTTCCGCCCAAATCAGGTAGGCCACCGTACGGGCATACTCGTCTTCCACATTGAAGATTAATCCCAGAAGAAGGTTATCGACATAAGGCAACTTGCAAAACAGATTACGGCTGCATTGTTCCGCGATTTCCAGATAGGGTATTTCTTTCACCCATTGCTTTGCCTGATCGAAAGGAAAATCATCCGCAGGCTGCAACATGGATGCCAGTATCTTGAACTCACGGATGTCTTCTTTCCACAGAGCAGCTGCCAGCTCCGAACCGGGTTCGTGCGTAGCGGCAATCTGCTTTATTTCGGGCAGAGGTACGCCGAAGTTCAGTTTATAAATTATCCCCTTCTCGCGCATGCTGGTGGATGTTACGCCATTCATCGCCATGCGGAGCTGGGTTCTTATTTCTTTTAATTGGTCCTGCAACATAGCTTAGTCGTTGTAAGATGGGAGGAATGAATAATCGTTACTGTAACGGAGCATCTGGTCCGTGTAGCCTTCGGTATAATCGAGGACGATATCGGTCACTTCTCCGTTATCGTTCTTCACCTCTTTCATAACCGGGTTCACAAAACCTTTGTAAGGAGCCAGGTTCAGTTTGGCATAACGGGCAAGCACCTCGTCGTGTAATATCTGGTCTACTTTTACGCCATAATCTTCCACCAGTTTCTTTCCGGCTGCAAAATCGCCTTCGCTCTTGATTCGCTGTACTTCAGCCAGTAACGTACCGAAGAGATTACGGAGTTTTTCGTAATCGTTTACAACTACGTATGTTTTACCGTCACGTTTCTTATATTCGATCACATTATCGGCTTTACCGTTCTCGTAGGCCCATTGGGCAATCAACTGACGGTTACGCATGTGGGCTTCTTCCACATTCTTACCGGCTTCGATACGGACAAGTTGTGTCATCAGGCCATTCATAATATACTTATAATACTCTGCCTTATATGCTTCTGCATCCGGCACCAAACCTAATTCCACTAATTTCGGATCACCCAGATAATACAGTCCGAACAGGTCGGCACGAGCTTCTTCGAGTGTAGAATCGTACGCTTTCAAGGCTCCGGATTCCGTATCCGGCAACAGTTTACCGGAACCATGTCCCAGACATTCGTGTAAATCCGTATGTAAATTATCCGTGATAAATCCGTATTTCTTCAACGCCTCACGTTCAACGTCACTCCAAACGAACTCTTCGCTAAAACCATTGCCTTGCGAAGCCTTATCGTAGGCTTCCGTTATATTCTCGATAGTAACTGATTTCGAACCGTGGTCGCGGCGTATCCAGTCTGCATTCGGCAGATTGATGCCGATCGGAGTTGCCGGATAACAATCGCCTCCCAGCATAGCGATGGTAATCACCTTGGCACTTACCCCTTTCACCTTTTCTTTTTTGAAACGTTTGTCTACCGGGGAATGGTCTTCAAACCATTGTGCGTTATCGCTGATAATCTTTGTACGCTTTGTCGCTTCCTTGTTGATAAAGTTCACGGTAGATTCCCAACTAGCCTTCATTCCCAGCGGATCGCCGTAGGTTTCGATAAAACCGTTTACAAAGTCCACATCGGATGTCGTATCTTCTACCCAAAGGATGGAATAAGCATCGAACGTTTTCAGATCGCCCGTCTGATAGTATTCGATCAGTTTTTCAATGATCGCTTTCTGTGTATCGTTCTCGGCAAAAACCACGGCTTTCTGCAACTCGCCGACTATCTGTTCGATGGCTGCCGAATAAAGGCCGCCGACTTTCCATACCTTCTCAACGATCTTTCCGTTCTCTTTTACCAAACGGCTGTTCAGACCGTAAGAAATCGGGGTGATAGTATCTTTTCCCGCTTTCATGGCTGTATAAAAGCCTTCCACCTCTTTCTCGGTAACACCTCCGCCATAGTAATTATTGGCGGATGCCAGAATCAGATCCTGATCACCGCTCTGCACGGTACGTTTCGCCAATACGGACGGATCAAAGATCACCGGAAATATCTCAGCGACAAACTGCTCCAGTGTCTGCCCTTCACGTAAAGGGAGGTTGGTCACGTCTACCTGTTCCAGACAACTCTTAAAAAACTCAGGTGTAAATCCGGGAACAAACTTATCCTCTGCATAATGATGATGGATGCCGCTTGAAAACCACACCCGTTTCAGGTAAGTCTCCAGCGCCTTGAACTGCGCATCTTCCCGGTTTCCTTTATACGTTGTATAAATCGTCTCCAGTGTGCGACGGATCGGCAGGTTATAGCGACAATTCTGATCAAAGAATATATCGCGGCCCATCAGCGCAGCCTGCGACAAATGATATAATAACTGTTTTTGTTTCAATGAAAGAGACTCGAATCCGGGAACCTGATAACGAAGAATCTGCAGGTCGGCGAACTGGTCTACCACATAATTAAAATCCCCCTGCGGTGCCTGTCCTTTATTTTCTTTCGGACCAGCACAAGCAGTCAATGCCATTGCTGTCATAAGCGATACTATTGTATTTCTCATATTATTTATAATAACTCTTTTGTTTTTTCTGAAGTATTACAACGAAAGGCTCTCCTGCAAAGGTAACGAATAAATCGAAGCCATAGGAATATCACCCTAATATTTTGTACCTTTGTAGCCGATATATTTAGAAAGAATGGAAATAGCAGCATTAGTATCAGGAGGTGTGGACAGCTCTGTAGTTGTCCATCAGTTGAAGGAGGCAGGATACGATCCTACCATCTTCTATATCCGTATCGGTATGGAAGATAAAGACGGATATATCGACTGTCCTGCCGAAGAAGACATAGAAATAACATCTTATATAGCACGTAAATACGGTTGCCGCTTCGAAGTGGTATCCCTGCATGACGAATATTGGGACAAGGTTGTCAGCTACACGATCGACTCGGTGAAGCGCGGCCTCACTCCCAACCCGGACATGATGTGCAACAAATTCATCAAGTTCGGCTGCTTCGAAGAGAAATGGGGAAAAGACTTCGACAAGATCGCAACCGGCCATTACGCCACAACGACCGAGATAGACGGCAAAGTATGGCTTTCTACCGCTAAAGACCCGGTAAAGGACCAGACCGACTTCCTCGGACAGATTACCCGTCTGCAAATCCAGAAGCTGATGTTCCCGATCGGGCACCTGATGAAAGCCGAAGTACGCGCCATCGCCGCCGAACAGAAGCTACCCAGTGCCATGCGTAAGGACAGCCAGGGCATCTGTTTCCTCGGCAAGATCAACTACAACGACTTTATCGAACGTTACCTGGGAAAACGTGTCGGCAAGATCGTCGAACTGGAAACAGGTAAAGTCTTAGGTAAACACAACGGTTACTGGTTTCACACGATCGGACAGCGCAAAGGTCTTGGATTGAGCGGCGGCCCCTGGTTCGTTATCAAGAAAGATATCAAACGCAATATCATCTACGTCTCCAACGGCTACGACCCGGAAACACAATACGGCAAAACGATCAACCTGCACGGTTTCGACTTCATCACCGAAGACCCGTGGGGAGAATTCACCGACGAGAAGGAGATCACCTTCAAAATCCGCCATACACCGGACTTTACCCCGGGACGTATCCGCCGTATCGGAGATTTATATCGCATCGAGTCCGAGAACAAAATACAGGGAATTGCCCCCGGCCAGTACGGTGTTGTCTACGACAAAGACCATCATCTCTGCCTGGGTAGCGGTATGATAATCGACGAAGAAAAATAAACCTTTGTCAATAATTATACTCATCTTTGTATCAGACTATAATATAAACAACTATGGAAACAACAACTTTAAAAACAGAATGCCATATACAATCGGACTGGTTGATGGTATGGGACCAAAATGATACGGAATTAATACTTCTATTCACAGATACCGGTTCTCATGCCGATCTATTTTAATATAAAAAAGAGCACGTTGTTTGAGAACGTACTCTTTTTTCATCTAAAACACTAACTAACAACCAATTCCACCTTAACTATCCTCATTTTTCCCAAGTAGTTTTTAATGGCCGATAATTGTCAGCCATACGGCCGATAACCGTCAACCGCATGGTTGATAATTATCAGCCGTTCGGTTGATGGTTATCAACCACTGATTTCCCGCCATAGTAATTTCATTTAGTACGCCATGTAATCTACATCAGATAGGATAGAAAAATAAATTTATACCAGATCAGTCTATTTTTTTTCTGTTTTATTTGGTTTATATTATAAACCATTTTATATTTGCGATGTGTAAGTGAGAAACGCGTAGCTCCTTGCACTTTTTTAATCCATCTATGGTTTATAATATAAACTTATTTACAAACAACAATTAAAGAGAGAACAACAATGGAAGCAACAGTAAACTCAAACAAGAAAAACAATTCATTTCCAGCACAGCTGAAAATGAATATCCTCCGCTATATCGTTATATGCAGCTTTTTGGCAGTAGTTAATTATGTCACAAGTCCATATTACTGGTGGGTTTTGTGGGTAATAGCCGGTTGGGGCATCAATCTGGGATTAGAGATCGCTAGTCATTATATGATTAAAGAAGAGGAGGAAGAAAAATGAAACAGACAATATTACTAATTATCATGACAATGTTTTTTACCGGCAGCATGGCCTGGTCGCGGACCATTACAGTAAAAATCAGTAATATCCGGGGAGATAACGGCATGATCCTCGTCATGGCCCAGTCAGGAAAAGAAAGCAAACCTGTATACGGTATGGCTAAACCTGAAAAAGGAGAAGCCACCGTCACGCTCGAAAACGTAGAATGGGAACAGTTCGACCTCTCAGTCTTCCACGATGAGAACGGCAATCATAAAATGGATTTCACAGACGACCATAAACCGGCCGAAGGATATGTCATGAAAAATTGCAAAACTCAAAAAGAAGAAGAGACAGTCAAGCTTAAATTATATTATCCTTCAAGCGAATAATACCATGAAAAGTACCTCGTTTCTCCTGTTCTTTTTCGCTGCCAGCTTTTCGGGCATAGCCCAAAAGCCGGCAGGAATGACGGTTTACTCCGGACATATAACGGATGAACCGGGAAAAAGGATTGAATATGCCACCATTGTTCTGCTGAAAGATGATATACAGAAAGCCGGAGTTACGACCAATGATGAAGGTGACTTCAAACTGGAAGTAGAAAACGGAACTTATACCGTCGTCACCCAATGTCTCGGATACGATCCGGTGCGGAAAACCATTCGGTTACCGCTCTCCCACCCCGATACAATTTCACTGAAACAATCCTCCTATGCATTGAAAGAGGTCGTGGTACAAGCTAAAAACATTGAACGAAAAGCCGATCGCTTCATATTATCCGTTTCCCCTTCCAGTGGCAAAGACGGAACCGAGTTACTCTCACAGGCTCCCGGCGTATGGCTGACGGACGAAAACATATCCATAAATGGTGCGCAGGGTACAAAAGTATTTGTCGACAACCGAGAGATTAAACTCACCGGCGAAGAACTTCTCTCCTACTTACGTTCCATGAAATCAGAAGAGATCAAACGGATAGAAGTCATTCCCATTGCCGGGGCAGAATATGAAGCCAGTTCCCGTGGCGGGATCATTTCGATCACACTCCGGCAACGACAGTACAACGGCGTGCAGGGAAATATAATGATGGGGACGGCTTTATCATCTTCCCTGAACCGTTATCTGCCTTCCGCGACATTAAACGCCCGTATGGGGAAATGGACGGTAAATGCAGCAGCATCAGGTTCTTTCACACCTAAGAACAATAGCGAAATGACTTCCTCCAGAGAATACACGAACGACAGCGACCGTTTTTCGAGTCTTTCCGAATTCGATACCCGTTCGAACTACGGAACCGGACGTATCAGCTCCATTTTTGAAATCGACACACTTAACAGTATAGGTGCAGAAATAGAATATATCGGACAAGTTTCCAAAAGTAGTTCTTACAGCGAAACGGAATTAACGAAACAAGGTTTTCTATTGAACAGTACAGGAGATTATTATCAGAAAGACGACTATAATACATTATCCGCCACGGCAAACTACCTGCATAAGCTCGACAATAAAGGTTCCGTCCTTAAACTGATCACGGATTACGCCAATAAAAAGTCAACCGGAAAGAACAACTACTACACCATGCAGAAAGAATGGAATAAAGACAGTACATACAGGAGCAATTCGGATGCAACCTACCAGATCGTCACTTCGGACATCTCGCTCAAAAAGTATCTCAAAAAGGGGATGTCGCTGAACACCGGCCTGAAGTACACCTATACATTCATGGACGATAACGCATGCTACGAAGGTTTGTCGGAAAACCAACAATGGAACGTAAACCCGGGATACGGATATGCGCTCGAATATAAAGAGAACATCTTCGGGGCATACGCATCCTTTTCTGCCGATGTCAACCGCTGGTCGTTCATCGCAGGAGTAAGGGGAGAATATACCCGTACTTCCAATAAAAGCGACCACATCGACCGGGATTATTTCGATCTTTTCCCGAATCTGAATATCACATACGCTTTCAACAACCTGAAAACATGGATGCTTGTCGGACAATATGCCCGCAATATCGAACGTCCGGCGTTCTATACGCTCAATCCGAACCGCCTTCAGACTTCCGATTACAGCTATAACATCGGCAATCCGTATCTGAAACCAACGTATATCAACCGTTTCAGCGCCACCATAGTCTACAATTACCGTTATACACTGACTATCGGCGGTAGCCTGCACCACGACTTGATCCGCGAATTCTGTAAACAAGATGCAACCGATCCGGACATATCCTACATCACCTATGAGAACCATAACATCGAAAACCATTGGTTCGTCGCAGCCAACATACCGCTGCAACCGACCCCGTGGCTCGATCTGACGGCTAATTTCGTAGGCGTAAAGCAAGATATCCGCATGACGGAAGAAGCCGCTTTCGCACATCATTATCTAGCCTTTGCCAACGTGAACACGTCTTTCCGATTACCGGAAGATATCACGCTGGAAGTTCAGTACAACGGAACAAGCCGCCTATATTCCGGGAACAGTGAAATCGCCTCCCGCCATATATTCAGCCTGTCCGCGCGAAAAAAATTCGCCGGCAACCGTTTCCTGTTAACGGCATCGGTCAACAACATCTTCAACCGCTACAATAATTTCGTGAGTCATATCGATGCATATACGACACGAAGCCATTACGAAAGCGGCAGCCTGGGACGTACATTCAAAGTCTCCCTGACCTGGAACTTCAACAGCGGCAAGAAGATCAAAAAGAAAACGGTGGAACGAAGTTCCGACTCGGAAAGAAACCGGTTAAACGAAAAATAAACCGGAATGATTGACTGTTAAAAACAATGCCATTATCTTTGAACAAACATATTAAGAACGAAATAAAAAATAAATAAAATCATGGAAGAAAGAACATTAAACGAAAAAGAAAGCCTGGCACTCATCACACAAATGATAAGTTCCAGTAAGAAAAACATGGAGATCGGACAAGGGAATTACATGCTGATCTGGGGGTATTTCACAACTACCCTCTCAATCATCTTATTTGCTTTAGTCAACCTCACACACAACTTTATATGGAGTTGGGGATGGATGCTGATGTTCGTCATGTGGCCGATAATGTCTTACAGACAAAGACAGAAACCGCCCAGAGTCGTGACTTATACCGACAAAGTCATTTCTCAGGTATGGCAGGTAATGGGCTGGATGTTCATCGTTACTTTTCTGACGATCGGTATCATCGAATTTAGTTTCGCCCGGTATATCGACTTTATCCTGATGCTGCCGCTCTCTTTGATTTATTGCGGAATCGGCGTTTCCATTACCGGAATTATCATACAGGAGCGCTGGATGACTTATACACCTCTGATCGCTTTTATTATCGCAATCTATATGCTTACCATGCTGATGATTGGTGAAAAAGCGACCACTTTATGGTATCTTTACTTCGGTTTATCGTTCGTGTTTATGATGATCATACCCGGACATATCGTCAATCATAAAGCCAAGAAACAATGTTTAAAGAACTAGATCCGCTACTCCACTCCCAATTACGGCTCGCCGTGATGTCTATACTTCTTTCGGTCGAGGAGGCGGATTTTGTCTACCTGAAAGAAAAGACACAGGCAACGGCCGGCAACCTGAGTGTGCAGATAGATAAACTGAGCGAAGCCGGTTATATAGAAGTAGAAAAGAGCTTTGTCGGAAAGAAACCCCGTACGACCTGCCGGATAACACCTACAGGACGGCAAGCTTTCGAGAATTACGTAAACGCCCTGAAAGGTTATATCGGATAACCCCAAGGATCAAACATAAAAAAGGCTGCCATCAACAGACGGCAGCCTTTTTATATCATTAATCCTGCTAATTAAATAGCATATAAAGAACTGATAGATTCGCCACTGCAAACACGACGGATCGCTTCGGCAAACATATCGGCAACAGACAAAACTTTCACCTTCTCGCATTTCTTTGCGTAAGGAATAGAATCCGTAAAAATCATTTCCGTCAATGCAGACTGGTCTACACGGGTAGAAGCCGGGTCAGACATGACAGCATGACTGGCAATCGCACGTACCGACTTAGCACCATTTTCTATCATCAGGTTAGCAGCTTTCGTGATCGTACCGGCTGTATCGACCATGTCGTCTACCAACAGGACATCCAGACCTTCCACATCACCGATGATACGCATTTCTGCAACTTCATTGGCACGCAGACGTGACTTATGACAGATAACCATCGGCAATCCCAGATATTTGGAATAGCTGCTGGCGCGTTTCGTACCACCTACGTCAGGAGTAGCGATACACAAGTTATCCAAAGGCAGTTCGCCCTTGATATAATCCAGGAAGATAGAAGAAGCATATAAGTGATCGACAGGAACATTGAAGAATCCCTGGATCTGGTCTGCATGCAAATCCATCGTGATCAGACGGTCAATACCGGCAGTGCTCAACATATCGGCGATCAGTTTCGCACCGATAGATACACGGGGTTTATCCTTTCTGTCCTGACGGGCCCAACCAAAATAAGGAACTACAGCAATTACAGAGTGTGCGGAAGCACGTTTAGCAGCGTCAATCATCAGGAGCAATTCCATCAGATTATCCGAATTAGGAAATGTCGATTGAACCAGGAACACATCGCGGCCACGGATAGATTCTTCATAAGAAACTGAAAATTCTCCGTCAGCAAAATGTTGAATGTTCATCTGTCCCAGAGGACAACCAAGACTATTGCAAATTTTCTCTGCAAGATACCGGGAGTTGGTTCCCGAAAACACCAAGAAAGGAGTTTGTGCACTCATTATTCCGAATATTTATCTTAAGTAAATAGATTTGAATTGTGGTGCAAAAGTACAAAACTTATTTGCAATAATCCCTTTATCTTCGGAAAACTTTCAACAATAAGGGCAAGTTGTGCCTGCCCCTATTACTTTTTATCTCTCGATATCATGTTTATCATTTATACGTAAAACGCAGTATTCTACCGGAATAGGCCGGCAGAACCAGCTGGTACGGACAAGCCGTCGTCAACGTACTGACACAAGTCTCTCCCGTCAGCAAATCGGTCTGTACAGCCGCTTTGTTATCGTCAAATCCCAATGTTTGAAAAGCTTCCGTAGGGATCTTCACCCGTACAGTCTGTTCGTTCTTGTCGAAATTAACGACAATCAGTACGACTTCATTACGGAATTTACGCATAAAGGCATACTGCCGGTGCGTATTGAAATACGGATTCCGCGAATTGGCATACATCAGGTCGAAAAAAGCCCCCTGTGTAATCGCCTGTTCCGTCTTTGCCACATTCAGTATCTTAGCATACTTTTCGCGCAGGGCACGCTGTTCGGCCGTTAACCCGGCGCCGTCGAACTTCCAGTCGTTGATCCATTTACGCAAGCTATCGACGCTCCAGTAATCGAATATCGTCGTACGACCGTCGCGGCCGCTGAACCCTTCCTCGTCCATGCCCGGTTCGCCCAGTTCCTGACCGCTGTAGATCATGACCGGATTCGTATTCATCATCGCCGATACGATCATACCGGGAATACCCGGACGGGCATCGCCTGCAAAGAAATAAGAAGCAACACGCTGCTCGTCATGGTTTTCCAGGAAATTCAGCATATGCGACTGGATACCTTCCAATCCTTGCCAGGTGTAAGAGATATTACTTGCCGGAGATTGGTTACACATAACTGCGCGCACCGTATCGTACAAACCTACTTTGTCATAGAGATAATCAAAATGACCGTTAAAAATATAGTTACGGTACTCCGCCGGGTTATAAACCTCGGCTATAAAGCACACATTATGTTTTTCTTTCACCTTCGGAATCACCCAGTTCCAAAATTCCACAGGCACCATTTCCGCCATATCACAACGGAAACCGTCCACACCTTTATCCGCCCAGTACAGCAGGATATCCAGCATCTTCGTCCAGGTATTCGGAATCGGGTCGAAATGACCGATCCGCCCGTTCACATAATCCACACCATAGTTGAGTTTGACTGTCTCATACCAGTCGTTCTTTCCGGGGGAAGGACTGAAACAGTCATTTCCGGTTACTTTTGCCGGGAACTCGCTATAGTCATAATCACCATGCGAATCGGCAAACGAGAGGTGTAACGGACATCCGGGGATATAATAGAAATTATTATTGCGGTCGAATCCTTTCGTCGTATTATCATGCTGGCCCAGGTCTTCCACATACGACATACGCGCATCCGAATGATACTCGCGTGCCACGTGGTTAGGCACAAAATCAATGATCACCTTCAATCCGGCCTCGTGTGTACGTTTCACCAGCGCTTCAAACTCTTTCATCCGGTTCGGCACCTTTTCAGCCAGGTCGGGATCTATATCATAATAATCTTTTATAGCATAAGGCGAACCGGCTTTACCCTTCACCACGTCCGCATGATCCTTACGTATCTGATAAGCGGTATAATCAGTCTGGGTGGCATGTTCTATCACTCCGGTATACCAGATATGCGTAGTACCCAACTCCTTGATCTTAGCCAGTGCCGTCGACGAAAAGGCGGAGAACTTACCTACTCCGTTTTCTTCCTTACTGCCGTTCTTTACCAACGAAGATCTCAAATTTCCGAACCAACGGGGAAATACCTGATAAATGACCATCTTATCCATTTGTTTCATCGCTTTATCCACTTTAAAAATTATCGGTAAAAGTTGCCCGGACCAGTGCCGGACAAAGCTATGGCATGAGTATATTGTTCTTTCGTGCCATAATCGCTTTCACCAGGGTTTCATATTTATTCTCTTGTATCACCAGTTCGAATGCCCGGATCGCCGCATCGTAACCGATACGCGCAATCTGTTCCACATTCTCCAGATCAAAGGTCTTATACATGCCGAATTCTTCCGCCTCGATCAGCACGTCGCACATCTCCCGGTCTTCCAGCGTATTCGCCCGGAACATATAATGGTAGGAACGCTCTGCAATATGAAAGATCGTTTGCTTGTATTTTTGGGGAACAAGCGGGCTGACGTTCACCCCGATCACCCTCTCGCACATATCGCGGATAATAGATACCGGGAAATTATGGAACAACCCGCCATCCACATAATGCACTCCGTTGATGACCACCGGGCTGAAAATGATCGGGATACTGCACGAAGCAGTCACTGCCTCCACGATAGGCCCGCTCTTAAACTCATGGCTTTCGCCGTTATCGAGATCGGTCGCAACCACTATCATAGGGATCTTCAGCTCCTCAAATGTCTTGGCTCTCAAATGGCGTTTCAAAAAATACCGGAAACGTTTACTGTCAAACAATCCGGATTTGGGAAGCTGAAGCTGTGCGAATTCGGAGAATTCACGGCCGGTAAAGAGTTCTTTCAACTCATCCGCCGAATAACCGTCGGCAAACAAAGTCCCCATCAACGACCCGACACTCGTCCCGACGATGACATCCGGCATCAGTCCGCACTCCTCCAGTAATTTGAATACTCCCAGGTGTGCAAAACCTTTCGCGCCTCCTCCGCTTAAGGCCAATCCCAGTTTATAGGTCTTATGGTTCGATTCTTGCGTCATTGTATGTTTTCTCTCTTTAACGTGACAAATATGCTGTTTTTTTTAGAATGAAACATTATTATTTACGAAAAAGTTTCTCCACTTCTTTATTTTCGTTACATTTACGGGAGACAAAATAAGGTCTTGAATCACTTTAAATCGAACGACTATGATAACAAGTATTTTCTGGATTGTGCCCGTGGCGTCAGTTCTGGCGCTGGTATTTGCCTGGTTCTTCTTCCGGCAAATGATGAAAGAGAGTGAAGGAACGGAAACGATGGCAAAAATCGCTTCTTATGTGCGTGAAGGTGCGATGTCGTACCTGAAGCAACAGTACAAAGTCGTGGCTTCGGTCTTTCTTGTATTGGTTATCCTGTTTTCCATTATGGCTTATGGTTTCGGTGTGCAGAACGAATGGGTTCCCATCGCCTTCCTGACCGGCGGTTTCTTCTCAGGACTGGCGGGATTCCTGGGGATGAAGACTGCCACTTATGCCTCCGCCCGTACCGCCAATGCAGCCCGTTCGTCGTTAAACAAAGGATTGCAGGTAGCCTTCCGCAGCGGTGCCGTCATGGGGCTGGTGGTTGTGGGGCTCGGACTGCTCGACATTTCTTTTTGGTATATCCTGTTGAATGCTTTTATCCCGGATGAAGCACTGAACCCGACTCATAGACTGACCATTATCACCACCACCATGCTTACCTTCGGAATGGGGGCTTCCACACAAGCGCTCTTTGCCCGTGTAGGTGGCGGAATCTATACCAAAGCGGCCGACGTTGGTGCCGACCTCGTCGGAAAAGTGGAAGCCGGCATCCCGGAAGACGACCCGCGTAACCCTGCCACCATCGCCGATAACGTAGGCGACAACGTAGGTGACGTTGCCGGTATGGGAGCCGACCTGTATGAATCTTATTGCGGATCGATACTGGCGACCGCCGCCCTGGGTGCAGCCGCCTTTGTCTCTTCCGGAGATATAGAAATGCAATACAAGGCTGTTATCGCACCGATGCTGATCGCTGCTGTCGGGATCGTTCTTTCGATCCTCGGTATTTTTGCCGTCAGGACGAAGGAAGATGCTTCTATCCGTCAACTGCTGAAAGCGCTGGCAACAGGAACGAACCTCAGCTCCGTACTGATCGCCCTCTCTACATTCGGTATACTATATACACTGGGACTAGACAACTGGTTCTGGATCAGTTGTTCGGTAGTGATCGGCTTGCTGGTCGGTATCGTGATCGGACAGGCTACGGAATATTATACCTCGCAATCGTATAAACCGACACAACGGGTATCCGAATCGGGTCTGACCGGACCGGCAACCGTTATCATCTCGGGACTGGGGCTGGGGATGATGTCTACCGCCATCCCCGTACTGGCAGTTGTTGTCGGCATCATTTGTTCATTCCTCTTTGCTTCCGGATTCGATTTCAATAATACCGGCATGGGACTTTACGGAATCGGTATTGCCGCTGTCGGCATGCTTTCGACATTGGGTATCACGCTGGCAACCGATGCGTACGGACCGATCGCCGACAATGCCGGGGGAAATGCCGAAATGTCAGGTTTGGGAAAAGAAGTGCGCAAACGTACCGATGCCCTCGACTCACTTGGAAATACCACGGCCGCTACAGGTAAAGGCTTTGCCATCGGCTCGGCTGCGCTGACAGGACTGGCGTTGCTGGCTTCTTATATAGAAGAGATCAAAATAGGTCTGATCCGTTTGGGAGAAACCGTCCTTTCATTCGCCGACGGACGGACAATGGAGATATCGAAGGCTTCTTTCTCCGATTTCATGGTCTATTATGACGTGACGCTGATGAACCCGAAAGTGCTGTCGGGCATGTTCTTGGGTTCGATGATGGCTTTTATGTTCTGCGGATTGACTATGAATGCCGTAGGACGTGCCGCGGGTCACATGGTGGAAGAAGTACGCCGTCAGTTCCGCGAAATTCCGGGTATCCTGACAGGGAAAGCGGAACCCGATTATGCGCGTTGCGTGGAGATCTCGACCAAAGGGGCACAACATGAAATGATCGTACCTTCGTTGCTGGCTATCATCGCTCCGATCGTCACCGGGCTGATCTTCGGGGTAACCGGAGTGATCGGGTTGTTGATCGGCGGGTTGAGCACGGGGTTTGTCCTGGCCATCTTCATGGCAAATGCCGGCGGTGCCTGGGACAATGCCAAGAAACATATCGAAGAAGGCAACCATGGCGGCAAAGGCAGTGAAGCTCACAAAGCGACTGTCGTTGGCGATACTGTCGGCGACCCGTTCAAAGATACTTCCGGACCGAGCCTCAATATCCTGATCAAATTGATGAGCATGGTGGCTATCGTAATGGCCGGATTGACGGTAGCATGGAGTTTGTTCTGAAATAGTTAATATAACATAATCGAAAAGAGATATTCAAATACGAATAGTTCGTAATTCCGAGCTATTCGTATTTTGTTTATTATCAACCGTTTAAATACTATCAGACATGAAAACAACTCCTTTACTCCTATCCGCTGCCTTGTTACTGGCCTGTTTTTCAGGTTGCACCCCTTCTACACAGAAACAAAAGGCGATGAAGACCAACGACGGAAGTCTCAGTACTGTTGAAACTTCGGGAAACAAACTGACAGTATGTGATTTTGCTGCCGTAAAAGATACGATCGAAGTACCTCTCAGTGAGTTCGTCGAAGACTGTCGCATTATCCGGTTCGACAATTCTGACGAGGCTTTATTCAAAGCCTGGTTCATTCTTGCCACCGACCAATATATCGGTGTTCGCCAAAGCGGTGCTGCATTCAAGCTGTTTGACAAGGAAGGTAAATTCCTGCATGACATCGGCGCAGTGGGCAACGGTGCCGGAGAATATGCCATTTCCATTTATGATGAAGTCATTGACGAAAAGAACGGGCATATCTTTTTCACTCCTTTTGTCGGTGACAAAATTATGATGTACGGAACAGACGGCAGATGGATCAAAGACATCAAACTGCCCGGACGACTCCAGAAACCCAAATTGTCGCTCAATCCGGACGGAACATTAGCGGTTGTTCACATGCCTTTCAGCGAAGATGAGCCATTTGCTTTCCAGATGGACACAGAAGGAAATATACTGAAAAAAATACCGACCACCGCAGCGATGAAAGCTGAAAATTTTGACGGCGAGGTCTTTTCTTACAGGAATTGCAACGATTTCGATTTCTTCCACACCGGTATAGATACTCTTTTCGTTTACGACGTAGCGGGCAACCGGTTGTTACCCGAATTCACCATGACATTCCCGAACCCGAAAGAGAAACCGATCCATCTGTATTACAGATTGCCCCATCATTTTATGGTCAGCTATTACTATTGGGGGAACAATGGTCCGGAGAGAGGTGGAAACATTCTGATAGACAAACAAAAAAATGCCTCTTCTTATTTCAATCTCGTAAACGATTTCTACGGTAATCTTCCTGTCTCATCGCCGGGACACTGTTTTTACCGTGGCTATTTCATCCAGAACCTGGAACCGGGACAACTGGCCGAACAAATAGAAAAGCATCTCGCCTCCGGCAAATGCCCCAGCCAGGATAAAAAGAAACTTCAGGAGCTGGCAGCATCGCTGAATGAGAATGATAATAATGTGCTGTTTATCGGAAAGGTCAGGCAATAGAAAAAGGTGAAACCTTTTTCAGTTGACAGTTGACAAGTGACAGTTAGGCTTCACAATCAAATATATAAAACGGGAGTCTATCTGTCTATCGGCTATCTGTTATCAATAAGGCATACTTAGTTACAGGTTTATTTGCCGTTGCGTATATGGAAGATCGAGTCGAGTGAACGGAGAAAGGGCTTCACCTCGTGCCGGTCGTTCACTGTCCATTTGCGGCTTCTGATCAGGGGAGCTATCAGTTCAAGAAACTCATCGAGGTTTCCGTTGAAAAGAATGGTTTCTTCCACTACCATATCTTCCTCCCAAACGGCATGTTCGAGCAATCGGTTCAGGTTGTTACATTGTTTCACCACTCCGTGCAACCCTTTTTCCAGTTGCACACATTCATTCTTCAAGTCTTGTGCCACCTTACTAAGCTGGGCGGCGTCTAGTTTTTTTTCATCTGATTTATATTAAAGATAATTCTTTTGCTACTTCGCCTTTACAGGTTCATTTGACATTGGATTAAAACTGACGGCAAATGAACTTGTAACTAAGCATGTCTTATTTATGACTGATCCTATGGGCGATAGGCCCCAATTTTTTATAGTTCGACAGCGAATCCTAACTGTCAACTGTCTTCTGAAAAAGTTTCTCCTTTTTCTAAAACCGAAAGCCCGGCAAGATTAACCTGCCGGGCTTTGTTTTGGTCTGTTTTCTCTTTTCACAAAGATAGAACAGAAGAACTTTATTTTATTACTTTAGTATTAATATTTACCGCCTGTTCACCTGTCGCAGGGTAATTGGAGTCCGATAACGCCGCGCGGTAAAATTTAGAATTATTTTGATTATAAATAGTTACTTATTTCACGATTGCCTTTACTGCAGCTTCGCCTTCTACGGCAACAGTTACATACCCCTTAGGAGCAGCAATTGTAGCTTCATCGGAAGAAATCACTGTGTTGGCAATTGTCTGGCCAAGTACGTTGCTAACAGTAACTTTTTTGCCCTGTGCACCTTTGACGATAATAGCACCGTCGATGGCTATTACTGATACAGAAGAAGCATCAATAGTACTGTTGTCAACAGTCTGTTCATCACCCAACGTGATAACCAATGCTTTTTCCTGATCTTCAGTGAAGCCTAAGCGTCCATTCAAATTATACAGATATTTGTCAGTAGCACCTAATGGCTGGATGACATAACCACCATCTACGACCATTACTCTGAACTTAAAGTTTTCAACACCTGCAGCGATGCCTTTTTCTTCGTTAGCTTCTTTTGCAACTGTCACAACATCTCCATTCACGTAAGTGGCAACAGTATCAACGCCTGTTTTTATTGCCGGACGGAAGATAGCTTTCAAATCTTCATCAGCTGTAGCTTCCCCGGTGTAAGAACCTTCCAAAGCATAGTTCAGATAGATTTCATAATCAGCTTTATCATCAACCCATTGCTGGATAGAGTCTGTCGGATAGAACAGGAAGTTGCTGTAACCATCTTCATCGCCTTCAATAGCTTTTGAAATATAGAAAGAAGGAATGTCTTTATTGATATCGGCTGTATCCAAGCGGAAAGTCAGCCCCTTGTCAGCAATAACACCTTCCATGATGCCGTTTGCATTCAGGTTCATGGCTACTGCACCCTGATAACTGTCTAATGTAGCTTTTCTCGGAGTGGAAGCGTCCAGACTTTCTGTCAGACGGTTGAAGACTACATTTACACTGCTATATTCTGCATCTTCATACTTTTTCTTTGACACATCAAATGCAGAACTTGCAGAGATGGATGCAACTACTTTCGTTGCAGAACTTTGTGTTGCAAATATATGCGCATAACTTGTTGCATAAACAATCATAGTGTAATTGCCTTCCAGATCTTTCTGGAAAATAAACTCTGCAGCACTAGCACCTTCCTTAAAGTCAGAAGTCTGCAGGAATTCATCAGCACCTTTCACAGATTGGAATTTATAAGTAACAACTTCTACCGCATTTTTCTTGTCAGTTTTTACAGAACCGTTGCTCAAGTAAGCATAATTTATTTCGTTCTTCAAAGTTCTCCCTTTTACAACAGTCCATAACTGGCTATCATCACTTTCTTTGGTAGGAACAAAAACATTAGTTTTATTCTCTGTCATGTACAACTGCGGAACAGCAACCATATCAGAACCATTAAATACCAATTCAGCCTTTTGTGCCAACTGTTCAGCAGTCAGTGTCAGGAAGTCATCTAAAGCCGGTGCGTCTGTTATCTGGATAGTTTGACCTGCCAGACTAGTAACAGAAGGAGTTGTTAAGCTTTTATCAGAAGAAGCCACCGTAAATTCATTTGTTTTACCTTCGATTGAATACAAAGCCAAAGCGATTGTTTGATTAGTCTCTCTATTCTTGAAAGTAAATGTTGAATTAGAGAATCCTGTAACAATCCACTGTGCCTTAGCTGAAGTCAGTCTCACATCTTTAGGAGCTACTGCATTATATGCAAAAGTAGCAGCATCCTGAGACACCAGATATTTTCCGTAAGGAGAAGCAGCAGCACTGGCTGCATCCGGTTTTTCACCTACAAACTTGATGTTAACGATCTTAGCAGCATCTTCTTTTAACAAAGCAGAAGCAGGAGCCCAGGTTGTACCTGTGATCTGTGCCTTAGAGATATTCACACCGGTTGTTGTAGAGATCGTTGTGATATAAGTCTTAGCAACGCCGGATGCCGGTTTATAGGCATATACTTTAACAAAAGATGTGCTATAATCTACAGCTGAAGCTACCTCTACAGGAGCTTTGCCACTTTCAACAACGACATAAGGTTTAGCAGAGGTTGTACCTACTACCATTGTGTATTTACCCGGTTCGTTGGCATAATCGTCTTCAGATACTGTGAATACTGCATTGTTCACACAGTTGATTTTATCCTTAGCCAAATCACCCGTAGCCTTCAAGTCAGAACCTTTCACCACTTTGAAGCCATAACCTTCACCGTTAGCCTTGATCAAGTTTACTACAGGAGCAGACGGATCGAGGATAATGAATTCTGCGTTTTTGAATTCGTCCATTCCCATAACAGCACCGGTATTAGCCGTAATCTTTTCCTGCAAGGCTTTACCACCTTTAGTTACAAAATATAGTCCGTCAGGAAGATCCGTTACGTTAGTTTGTGTAGATGTCTTACTAACCGCATAAACAGTCTGGTTGAACACGTTCGTTTCCGGCTGTGGGTCAGCTTCCGGGAAAACAAAAGAAAAACCGTTATTTGAAAGGTTCTTGTTCAGTTCTTCGGCTGTGTATGTGGCAGAAGCAAAGTAGAATTTAACATCACTACCTGTACTTAGATCAACAGTTAATTTCTGTCCTCCCAAAGAAATTGTAGCATCAGCAGTGTTTTTACTTGCTACAAATACACAAGTATTAGCATCTACGGCAGTAGCATCTGCAGCTTCTACATTAGAAACTCCTGCTTTTGCATAAATAAGTTTGCCGTTTTGATTTTTCAGTTTGAACTGATATTCGTTATTTACCTGTCCGAAATCAGCAATTTCAAACCATTCAGCATCAGTTCCCGTTTTAAATGTGAAAGAACCGCTCTTCCCGGAAACTCCTGTAGAGCTTAAAAAGTTTGAACCAGCATCACTCAGGTAAACTTTTAAGCCGTTTTTCAAAGTTTGCGTACTAGCTCCAGCCGTGTATTTATACGTCAAAGCAGCATTCGCGTTACTAAACAACGCTCCCATCAGCAACAGGACCATTGTCAAAATAGTAGAAAACCTTTTGTTCATAATCAATAAATTTAATATTAATAATAGTGTTACTAAAATCCTATTTATATCCATTTTTCTAGTCTGAAAAACTTGAATGACTAGAAAAAACGTTCCTTTTTTCTCGCCATTATTTTTTACTCATTTTGACTTCATAAGTGAAAATCAATATTTCGTACATACTTTGTTATTACGTTGATAAGAAAGAACATAGAAAAGAGAAAAAAATTTGGAAAATGATTGTCGGTTAAAAAGGAATTATTAATTTTGTTGGCGAGAAAAAAGGAACGTTTTTTCTAGTCACACATTTTCGACTACTAATCATATAATATTCAATATCTACATTAACTTTCAATAGTAGATATTCATTCCTCATAAAAAGGATATACACATATTAATGTACATGTGCGTACATCTATTCTATTATTACCTGAAAGAATAAAATCGGGAAAAGTAAGGGATCATCCTTTTTAAATATGAAAAACAAGCTAATTAATAGCTATGGAGTAACTATTAATTCTTATAAAATCATTTCCTTTGCAAAATAATATTAGCTAGTATGACCATCTTCTATCTCAATAAAGTTCTATATACAAACAAGGAAGGCTACAATAGCCTAGCCCTACTGTTCAACCAGATTATTCAATCAGATGATGTGGATTTTTCTATCAGTTTCTCTAAAACGACTTGGTTTGAGGCCAATTTAAGCGCTGTTTTGGGAGCCATAATCAGAATACTGGAGGATGATTATCTCCTTTCTATAAAATTAATCGATATACCAACTGCCATATATGGTATCCTTACACGCAACGGCTTTATCGGAAACATCGATTATTCATCGATCGATTTCAGCAAAGAAACCGTTGTCACATTCCAACAGTTTGCTCCTAATCACGATACAGCATTTGACAGTTATTTAAAAAGAGAGTTGTTAGTAAAAAAAGACTTTCCAAAACATACCAGCTTATTAGGAAAAAGAATATGTACCAGTATCTTTGAAGTATTTGAAAATGCCAGAACACATGGCAAATGCCAATGGATACACACTTGCGGGCAATATTATCCACAGAAACATCCTTCCCGTTTCGATATAACGGTAGTCGATGCCGGCAAAACAATTCATAAAAATGTAAATGATTACTTTCAGGGGAAAGCCGTTTTTTCAGCCTCAGACGCAATAGACTGGGCGATACAGTACGGTCATACAACTAAAAAAGAACAAACCGGAGGACTGGGATTAGACTTGTTAAAAGAATTTGTAAAACTAAACAAAGGCAAGATTCAAATTGTTTCAGCTACAGGATACTGGGAATTTACAGAAGGACAAACAAGTACCTCTGAAATGGATTACTATTTTCCGGGGACTATAGTAACCATCGAGTTCAATTTCGATGATACATCATTTTATATGTTAAAAGAAGAACTTGATGTATCTCCTGATAATATCTTTTAATATATTTGCGTCATGAAAACAAATCCTATAGTAATTAAAATATCAGATTACACAGCCACAAACCTTGCAGTAGCTACTGATGAAGGGGAAAAAGTCTATCAAACGATAGTTAAACTATTCTCCGATTATCAAACTATTGTGCTGGATTTTTCTGGTATAGCATTACTAACTACAGCTTATTTGAATGGGGCTATAGGACAGTTATACAAAGATTATTCAAGCCGGGAATTAGGAGAACGTCTCAAACTTAAAAATGTAAGTCAGGATGACTTGATCCTTTTAAAAAAAGTAACCAACCGGGCTAAAGAATTTTATAACAATGAAGATTCTTTTGGTCAAACAGTACAAAGAGTAATCAGTGGAGAATAATAAAATATTAAAAATAAAAGAATATACTATTTCTTCCACAGACTGTTTCTTTTTGGACAATAACGTGTGGATGTTTCTTTTTTGCCCACTGGGTAATTATCAGAAAAAAAAGCAATCAGTTTATTCCAATTTTTTCGCAGACATTCTTAGCCATCGGGCCACTATTTATATCAATAGCTTGGTATTATCTGAATTTGCAAATACTTATCTTCGGTTGGATTTCCAGCTTTGGAAGAGAATGCCTGAAAATTGCCGGGCCGATTATAAACGTGATTACCTGCAATCAGAACAATATGCCGCTACTGCATCATTGATACTGGCAGTGATGAGAAATATACTAAAAGTAAGTGAACGCATGCCCGATAACTTTAACTCGGTTAATCTTGATTTACTTTTCGACCATTTTAAAATAATAGATTTCAATGACAGTTACTTCATTGAATACTGCAGATCCTGTGGTAAAAATATGTTATTTGTATCGGATGACAAAGATTTCAGCAAGATTGATTGTGGAAATGTAAAGGTTCTGACCATGTAGCTAAATGTAAATCAAGCCAAAGCTCATCCCCCAACTTATCTATATCCTTACTTCTGGCAAAATGATATATGAAATTGTTTTTAACTACCGAGTGAAAGTATAAATAAAGATTTGCTTGTATCTTTGCAGCCGGTAAAACAAAAAAATAATCCGTATGTCAATCTCACGCTTTAATGCAGTGGAGAAAGCTTCCAACCGGAAGGCCGTGGAAGCCATCACTCCCAAACAGAAAGTATCCGAGTACTATGGCGAGAACGTATTTAACCGCAAGGCAATGCAGAAGTATCTCTCCAAGGAAACGTACAAAGCCCTAACCCACGCCATTGATAATGGAACACCCATCGACCGGGAAATAGCCAACCATGTAGCTGCCGGTATGCGTATGTGGGCACTGGAAAAAGGAGTTACCCATTACACCCACTGGTTCCAACCTCTTACCGACGGAACAGCCGAAAAGCACGATGCTTTTGTAGAACATGACGGCAACGGCGGTATGATCGAAGAATTCAGCGGCAAACTGCTCGCCCAGCAGGAACCCGACGCATCCAGCTTCCCTAACGGCGGACTGCGTAACACGTTCGAAGCCCGCGGATATTCAGCCTGGGACCCCTCCTCTCCCGCATTTATTGTAGACGACACTTTATGTATCCCGACAGTCTTTATCGCTTATACCGGTGAAGCACTCGACTACAAAACACCGCTTATCCGTTCAGTAGAAGCATTGAACAAAGCTGCCAAAGAGGTCTGCAACTACTTCAACGAAGATGTTCATAAGGTGATCACCTATCTGGGCTGGGAACAGGAATATTTCCTGGTAGACGAAGAATTGTATTCGGCCCGTCCCGACCTGTCGCTGACCGAACGTACGCTGCTCGGACACGAAAGTGCCAAGAACCAGCAGTTGGACGACCATTATTTCGGTGCTATTCCTTCACGCGTACAGGAATTTATGAAAGACCTGGAAGTGGAATGTTATAAGCTGGGTATCCCGGTAAAGACCCGTCACAACGAGGTTGCCCCGAACCAGTTCGAGCTGGCTCCGATCTATGAAGAATGTAACCTGGCCAACGACCATAATCAGTTGCTGATGTCGGTGATGAAACGTGTTTCACGCCGTCATAATTTCCGCGTCCTGCTTCACGAAAAACCTTTTATGGGTGTGAACGGCTCGGGTAAGCATTGTAACTGGTCGATGGGGACCGATACGGGTATCAACCTGTTCTCGCCGGGTAAAGACCGCGAAGACAACCTGCGTTTTATCACGTTCGTGGTCAATACGCTGATGGCTGTTTATAAATATAATGCCTTACTGAAAGCAAGTATCGCTTCTGCTACCAACGCACACCGTCTGGGAGCCAACGAAGCACCTCCTGCCATTATCTCCTCTTTCCTCGGAACGCAGATCAGCGAAGTGCTGGATAAATTCGAGAACAGTTCGATCGAAGATGCGATCGAGGTAGACGACAAGAAACGTCTGAGCCTGGGCTTCGGACAAATACCGGAATTGCTGCTGGATAATACGGATCGTAACCGTACCTCTCCGTTCGCTTTCACCGGAAACCGTTTCGAGTTTCGTGCTCCCGGTTCTTCCGTGAACTGCGGCTCGGCTATGCTGGCTGTCAACTCGGCTGTCGCTCACCAGCTTCAACAGTTCAAGAAAGATGTAGAAACACTTCAGGCTGCTGGAAAGAGCAAGGAAGTGGCTATCTTCGAGACACTGAAGGCTTATATCAAAGAATCCAAACCGATCCGCTTCGACGGTAACGGTTACTGCGACGAATGGAAGGAAGAAGCTGCCCGCCGCGGACTGGATTGCGAAAACAGCGTTCCGCTGCAATACGATGCTTACCTGAAACCGGAAGTGATCCGCATGTTCAAGGAAACGGGCGTATTGAATGAAAAGGAACTGGAAGCCCGCAATGAGGTGAAATGGGAAATCTATATCAAGAAAGTACAGATCGAAGCCCGCGTATTGGGTGACCTATCGATGAACCATATTATTCCGGTCGTATTGCACTACCAGTCTTTGCTGCTCAGCAATATCACCAAGCTGAAAGAAACATTCAGCCCGGAAGAATACGAAGACCTGTCCGCCGAACCGCGCCGCCTGGTACGCAAGATTTCCAAACACGTAAATGCCGTAACACGCATGACGGACGAAATGATCGAAGCCCGTAAGAAGGCGAATGTCATCACCGACCTCCGCAGCAAGGCGATCGCTTATCATGATACGGTGGTTCCGTTCCTGGATGATATCCGCGAGCATATCGACGAACTGGAGCTGATGGTGGATAACCAGATGTGGCCGTTGCCGAAATATCGGGAACTGTTGTTTATCCGGTAAGAAACCGATAAAACAGCATCCTACATAAAATGTCCTGTGCAAAGAACTTACACAGGACATTCTCTTTTTTACACTGATCGATTGTTAAAACTATTAAGTGCCTGATAAAATGCCTCGATATTCTCTGACGGAACATGCGGAGGCACATCACAACCTGTCGATAAAACGAAATTCTTCCATTGGCTGGTTTTCTTTAGCAGATTCATTGTCTCTGCATATACTTTTTCCGGCGATGACTGTTTGAAAAGTCCGACCGGATCGAGGTTCCCCATGACCAACCGGTCTTCCGGACAGCTCTCCAACGCCTCCGCCATATCTATCTTATTACCGAAATGCAGTCCGGCCGCTCCAGACTGAATCATCGCCTCCGTACAATGTCCGAAGTTTCCGCAGTTATGCAGGATCACCATAAAGTTCTCATCCTGCACCGCATCCACGATCTGACGAACATAATCCGTCGAATATAACAGACAATCTTCGTTTGAGATCAAACCCGCCGCCGGTTCCGCCATGATCACGCCATGAACACCTGTCTGCCTGATTGCACGGGTATAGTCGATCAGGAAACGGGTACATTTCTCCAATAAGACGGTCATATTCTCCGGCTCCACATACAGGGCGATCATTAATTCCGACAACCCGAACAAACGCCCTGCCAGCGAAAACGGACCGATACAACCGGCAAAGACCGGCTTATCCTTTACCCGTTCTGCCGTCAGCCGGTTCGCTTTCAGGTATTCGGGTACACGTCCGGCCTCAAGAGACGGGATTGGAAGACGATCTATAGACTCCCTATCCGATACGAGCGGTTCCGTTACACTGGGGACCTCATCTTCCGGAAAGACCACCTTCGCACCGAAAGCCTCTGCTTCCACCGTTAAATCCATGATAACTGTCGGTGCTGCCGACGGATATTGTTCGTTCAACCGGCAGATCGCCTCCGCATGCACTTCGCCATCGGTAACCGCATCTCTCACCGTTTTACCGCATAACTCGATACCCGGATGCGTCATGATAGGAATAGCCCTACGTTCCTGCCGGTTCCTTGTTTCGTGTAGCCACTTTTGTATTTCCATTATTTCTTCTTTCTTTTTCGTTTATAACAAGTCTCCAGTTCACAATACTGGCAACCGTACTTTTTCTCATCCACATCAGGCCCGATACCGATAATACCGCTGATCGACTTGATCGGTGTCATCAGGCATACCTCCGACAAACCGATACCGCAAGGATTCCCGCCCATCAAGCGGAACAGTGTCTGCTGGCCGGATAAATGCCAGCCGCAATATCCGGGACTCAGGCGGTTCGTGTGCCGTTCTCCCACCAGCTCTTTTTCGAGTAACCGTTCCATGCAGTCACCGGCTTTTTCTGCGATACAAGTACCGATAATATCTGCAATAAAACTTTTCAGGATGTCCTCTTCCGCTTTCAAACGATTCTGATACTCCTGAAAAGCAGTCCCCGCAGTCGCCGCAAAGAGGGCGAAGCGGCCGGAGCCTTTCAGAAGGGAAGAGATCGTCGCTCCGACATGAATACGTTCGCCGCCATCCAGAGATACAGCGTCTTCCTCCATCCGCCCGTCAAACAGACCGAACGCACAACGCGGAACGATCCAAGACGAAACCTCTTCCAGCATGGAGACGGTCAATGCCTCCACCGGCTCTTCCGGTTCCGTACTGCCGTAGCCCATCTCGGTAAATAAATCATTTACCGTCAGGGATAACCGGCTAAAGTCTAACTCGTATTCCTGCATACGATCAGGCGGATAATAAGGATTTGGCAAGCGATACCGCGGCATTGGCATTGTCGCTATAACCGTCTGCACCGATCTGGCGGGCAAACGATTCGGAAACCGGCGCACCGCCGATCATCACTTTAACCTGGCTGCGGATTCCATTCTGCTCCAAAGCATCGATCACCTCCTGCATATAATTCATCGTCGTTGTCAGCAGGGCAGACAGGCACAGGATCTGAGCCCGGTTTTCTTTCAGGGCGTTTATAAACCTTTCCGAAGAGATATCGGTTCCGAGGTTGATCACTTCGAAGCCGCAGCCTTCCAGCATGGAGGCTACCAGGTTCTTTCCGATATCATGCAAATCTCCTTTTACCGTTCCGATCACCACCTTTCCCAGACTGTGGGAGGCTGCACCTTTCATTTGCGGTTTCAGCAGGTCGAGCGCACCTTTCATAGCACGGGCTGCCATTAATAGTTCAGGGACAAAGGCTTTTCCTTCCTCGAAACGTTTGCCTATATCTTCCATGGCTCGCGACATATAGTTATTAATGATCAAATGCGGATCGACATTCTCTGCGATCGCTTCGTTGGTTACCGCCCTGGCTATCTCCAGTTTTCCTGTCAAAATAGCCTCATACAATTTCTCCAAATCTGCCATAACTTTATCTGTTTTAATTATTAACCTCGTAACTCACGCAATGTCTCTATCATCGCCACGACATTCCGAACCGGCGCATTAGCCTGTATGTTGTGAACGGCGTTGAAAACGAAACCGCCGTCAGCTCCCAATATCTCACATTCCTGCAATACATGGCTCCGCACCTCTTCGGGTGTCGCATTCGGCAGGATACGTTGCGTGTCGATACCGCCGCCCCAGAACGTCACCTGGCTGCCGAACTCTTTTTTCAATACCCTCGGGTCCATATCTTTGGCATTGATCTGGACAGGGTTGATTATATCGAAACCGGCATCCACCAAACCGGGAAGAATCGGGAGGATAGCCCCACAGGTATGTTTGAATACTTTCCAGGTGGTATGCTGATGAATCCAGTCGTTCATCCGTTTGTAGTGGGGAAGCCATAACTCCCTGAATGTATCGAGCGAACAGAATTGCGAGTCCTGGGTTCCGAAATCGGTTCCGCAGGTAAAGACGACATCGACCTTCTCACCTACCGCATCCCAAAGACGTTGATAGTTAGCCAGTGCAATATCGGTCTGTTTTTCAAAGACCGTTTGTACATAGTCACGGCGCATGGCGGTAGACATATACCATTCAGCGACATTGCGGATACCTTTCGGGTCTTTCAGCCCCATGCCCGGAACGAAAGCGATATCCCCCAGTGCCGTACCGCCGAAGCTGGCGACAACCGCTTTTCCGGTTACGGCAGCCTGTTCGACCGTCTTTTTATAGTATTGAAGATCTTCGTCAGAAAGAGGGCCGAACTCTTCCAGATTATCTGCCGGATCGATCTCTTCGTCATTCACATATTCCTGTCTTTCCGTTGCATTGATAAAATAGCAGCCGGAAGGCATCACGGCACTGGGCGGATAGGAACGGTCTCCTCCCGCATAGATGTGAACATCTCCCTGGCCGTCGGTCGTCAGGTCGATACCGGAGGCGATCATCACTTTCTGCCCCCAGGGGGTGATTTGCTCGTGGAGTTGGGTTTCATCGATGTCGAACATATCCTTGCGTCCGAAAACAGGGACACAGTCTATGCCGATAATCTCCTGCAAGTCGCTTTCGATCTCTCCCAACATCTGGAAAGGTTCGATGACACGGACAGGATGCGGGTCCAATCCATAATGTTGTCTCAAGGCCTCTACGACCTTACAATGGATGCCTGTAACCGAAGTTGCTCCGAAGTCGACCGGTACGCAATCAGGCATACGATGGGCTAGTGCGCTTTGCACACGCTGTTTGGATGTCATGTTCAATACTAATTTTAGATTACCATACTTTTATTCTGATCTCGCCGTCTTTGACGGATTCCAAAGGTCCCGGCTTGGGCTGGTCTCCACGTGCATTCCCCAGATAGTCGGCAGCAATTTCAATCGGGCTGCCGTCGGGTTGCTCGTAGACTTGTCCGGGGAGTTTGGCTTTTCCCAGTCTCTCCGTATTGACACGGCTGGTCTGCAAATCACTCAAACCTTTTACGGATAAAGACAGATAAACGCCGTCAGCCGTTTCTTCGATCTTCACATTCGGATTGAAGTCAGGGAGGACTACTTTGTTCTTTTCACCTTCAAACGGCAAGGCTCCGTTGTAATAGACATTCCCGTCCACCATCATCGGATAAACCGTTTTATTATAGTCCGCCAAACCGTATTTCCGCTTATTCTCTCCTTCCGTCACCGGAAGAACGGTAGCAAAAAGGTTGTTGATATAGCGGTCGTCTCCACCGGGAATAATAGACAGGCCCGCGACTTCTGTCGAATGAGGCAGGAAATAAGGAGTGTACCGTCCGTGTTCTACATACCGGTAGATATCTCCGGCGATCAGGTTATGCACATAAGCACCTCCCTGGGATTGTTCCAGGATACTCCGGCGTGAGGCGAAAATGTTATTGTCAACCAGGAACGGGCCGTGGTTTACTTCCAGGAAAAGATCTTCCATATCATTATCGTAGAATAAGTTTCCCGAAACCCGGGTACCCTGCGTCATCCAATCCAGCCAGAGGGCACGGCCTGCATTATGAATACGATTATGGACAATACGGGTGTCTACCGCAGCATGAAATTTAATACCTCCGATCTCTGCACCGGTAAACTGACGCTTCACCCAGATATCGTGGATATGATTGTTTTCGATCAGGCTGAAAGCGGCCCCCATACTTCCACAGATACCGGTCTGTTCGCAATGGGATATCTCATTGTTACGAACAATATGCGAACCGATATTCTCCTTATTCCAGCCATTCCGGATCGTATTGAAAGTCACTTCGATATAATGCAGGGAACCGTCGATGCTCGTATCGTTCAGCCAGACATTATGACCGGTCTGACGTTCTTTTCCCAACGTTATGCCTGAACATTTGGAGTTACTGATTACATTGTTCTCGATGATCCACCCTTTGTTCCAATGGGTAGCTATCATACCGATCTGCTCTGCCGTCGGAGCTCCCCATTGGGTAGCAGCCTGACTGATATAAAAGCCCTGGATAGTCAGGTAGTCGATACCCGGTTTCGACGGATAAAAGCAGGTGTTGCGGGTACTTATTTCCACCAGTTCCTTATTCGGGTCATATTTATGGAAATTTGCCCAGATGATCGTATTCACGCCGTCATTCTCACAATACCAGGTGTAGGCAGCCCCTTCCTTATCTTTGCCGTTTTCATGCGGGACCGGGCGAAGCACTTTGTCCAGCGACTCCTTCTCATAGAGGGATTTGTTATTCAGGAACACTTCGCCGGTATGATGTTCGCGTCCCATGCCGTCAAACCAATCGCCATAGATCAGGTCGGTATACGGATTATAATCACCGAAGAATGTATTCGGGATCGTGACCTTCCAGACTCCGTCTTTCTCCTTCGTCCAGCCGGTGATCCTTTCCGAGCCTTTTATCTCTACCTTTTCTCCCGGAGCCGCACGATAGACAATCCGCTTCCCGTCGCTTTCACCGCCTCTCGGAGGGTTTATCCACTCACGGTACGTTCCGGCATGCACAGTGATCACATCACCGGGGAAAGCATATTCCGCCGCTTTCCCAATAGTCCGGAAAGGTGCTTTTTCGGTTCCCTCATTCGCATCGTTCCCTTTTACGGATACATGATATTCTTTCGCCTGCACTACTGCGCAGCATATCAGGAATAGTATAAAAAATAACTGCTTTCTCTTCATGGTATTTCGATTGTTAGTGTAACTTCGACTAGAAGAACAATGCAAATATAGAGGGTCCTTATCCGATATAAAATAGCAAAAAACTGCCTATTTTGTGGATTATTATTGCTTATTCGGAATATCCTTATTCTGCAATAACAGAGACTTGTCCGGAAGCAGTTTCCGATCCGGTATTTTCTATCTGCACCTGTAGTTCTACTCCGTTATTTCCACGAATATCATCGGATAAAGTCACCGGATAAACGATCCTCAATTTATCCCCTTGTAAGATTTCAGCTGAAGCACCTTCTATCAGGACCTTTCCATCCGCCACCAATTTGAAACGGGAACAAACGACCGGACTTCCCCCTCTCTTTCTTTCTATTTGGACGGAAGATAATTTCTCCAACTTATCTGCAGGCAATTGAAAAGACAAGACTTCTGTCTTTTCAGAACCGACCGTCCACGATCCTAACTGACCTTTTTTCCCGTCCGGTATTAAATCCGGAGTTATAAAAGCCGCATAATCAACCAGCGAACGAGCTGTATTTACTATATCTGCAGGAAGAGCCAGCGGAGAACAACCCTCCGATTCAACCCAGTTCTTTTCCCATTCGGCAAAGTTAAAACGAACTCCTGTTTTTCTGCTTTCAAAATAATGCTTCCAACGCGGCAAATAATAGTCACGTATCAAACCGGACCAGACGCGGGCTGAATAATCATCCACAGGAGGTCCCCAGATCGTGACGATACGCTTCGCATTTCTTTCATATTGCTTATGCTGTTCAGGAGTTACAGCCTGCTTATGAGCAAAATCGATCCAACGTTCCAAACGTAATGTCGGATGAACAGATAACAGAGCATCTATTCCGGTCAGTAAATATTCAAAATCCTTTTCAAACTTTACTGCACGTACCGTATCTCCTATCTCATACTGCCAGTCTATTGCTTTCACCAGCAACTCGGCTTTTCCTCCCAGATAAAGGGCTGTGAACTCCGACAGGTCTGCCAAATAAAGAGGATTATCTTTCAACTGACCACTTACGTCAACAAATGATTCTATCGCTTTGAAAAAAGATTCGTTCAAACAGATCGAACCGTTCCGGACTGTTCCCGGACGAAACTGCCAGTTATAACGAGGATGATCGGTAAATGTCCCATATACCGATTCCAACAGTAAATCCCAACATTTACGAACTGCTGTCGGATAGCTTCCATAACGATTATAAGAATACTCCTTCAGCCATTCGTGAATATCTATCTTTTTATCCGACCAACCTGCATCAGACAATAACTCATAGATGACTTCATTATTTTCTATTCCTTCAGGAGCCATTCCATGAGCGATCAAACGTCCTTTATCAGGAGAAGACAACGCCTCCAAATGACCGTTCGCATAGAAATCCAAAACACCGGTCATACCGGTTTTACCTCCCATATTCGGAATGACACTATATACCCAGGGCTTATTGTAGAAACCTTTATAAAACTCCCAGTTCACTTCCGATTTCCAGAAATGCTTATTATAATCTACCGCTAAATCCAATAAAAGCATTTTATCATCGGGTACTTCAGAGAGCAAAGCTCCCAGCGTCTCATAATCCCAGATGTCTCTCTGATAACCAAACATCCAACCTTGCATTACCCATGTAGCCTTCGGATTTCCTTTCCGAATAGATTGATAAACCTTATCGCCATAAGAAGCCAGCAGGTCATAACGTTCTTTAGAACCTTTTGCAGGAAAAGGAATATCCATCTCGTTAAAACTATCTACCAGATAATGCTCGTTCTCTCCAAACTCTTTTTCCCATTCATGGATAAATTCTGTTCCTATTCTGGTAAACAGTTCTTCCTGCGGAGAGATCATCCAGTTACAGAAAGCACCTCCCCAATGTGTCTGGATAACTTCCAGATCAGGGTAAATGCGTTTAAAAACCTCCGGTATAAAGCCGGGGAAACCGGGACAGATGGGTTTCATCCCCAGCTCTTTCATCCGCTTCAATATCTTATGTTGCAAATCGATTTGCCGACGATGCCAATCCTCATTCAACGGACCGTCAATGCCACTGATATTCCCCATCCGCATCCAGGGTAAATGAGCCGGACCGACGAAATAATGATTTATCTCATCATCCGTCAGCCCCATCTTTTTCCAGACGCGGGCTAAGATCGCCTCATATCCCACCAATGCCAATGGCATATTGATGCCATGTAATGCCATCCAATCTATCTCTTTCTCCCAACGGTCCCAATCCCAATAAGGCATGGAATATCCATAAACCACTACATTACACATAAAATGGTTCTCAAAAGGAGAGACAACCCGTTTCAAAGGAATATCTTCCAGTTTTTCCGGGAATCGAACATTACTTCCTGACCAACTATATATACCTGAACGATTACTTTTGATAAAATCATAGAAGCCCCGGCATAATGCGACCGGACTATTCCCTTCAATCATCAACCGGCCTTCAGCCGCCTTATATTGAAAATAAGTACTACCTTCCCCCTTTTCTTTATTCGGCTTCAAAGAGAACTTTACCGGTAAGCCGGATTGACCGGAAACCCGTTCAATTACTTTATAAGCAGCTTCGGCCCTTTGCTTCTGAGCACACAGATGTTGACTTCCGGGAAACAAGAGACTACAGATGGCAATTAATAAAATCTTTTTCATTACTCATAAATTGTTTAACATGTAAACCATACCTTACTTACCAAACAAGACAGTAGTGTGGGAACTCCTCACACTACTGTCCTAAATGGGGTAACACTACTATGTTACCCCTGCTAGCACTACTATCTCAAAAAAACGCATCTTAGTATTCCAATTTCAATGTGATTTGTCCGTACGGAGCCATCACCAGATTACCGTCGGTTCTTTCTCCGGCAATCTCTTCGCGATCGCAGACAGAGATACGGGCCGGGGTCTTTTTAGGGAAAGATAACCGGACGCTTTCCTCTTTATCGGATAGGGAACGGAGACGGACGATCAGTGTATGATCGGTTTCCAGGGATTTGATGATCGTCGAGTAGACCTTCCGGTTGTCGATAGCGATCAGAGGCTGTGCCTGCGGGTCCTTATCCGCCGTTACATATACCAGAGGTTGCGACTGTTCCATACCGAAACGGTTGGTTTCCACCACATCATATGCTTCATGCGGATACAAACGGTAACGGAACCGGACAGGACCGTCCTGTGTCAACGGGAAGTTGGTATGCCAGTGATTATTCATTGCCCATGAATAGACCGTAGAACTGGGTTCGAGTTTGGTGATCCAGTTACCCTGGCCTCCCCAGCCCATTGCGATATTGGCATGCCGATCGCCGTACTCAAACAGAGGAGCATCCAGCGAACACCAGGTAACGCCATGCGTCGCATTCGAAACGTCCAGCCACCGCTGCATCGCCAGCCAGTTTCGGTTCCCCTGCGGCCATTGGTCTTTCTCCACCTCCATCACTCCCCAGGGGATATCTACGCGGGTCTTTGAGTCCGGCAGATTGAAAGCAAAGCCGAAATGAATGCCGTCTTTCTCCACCAAAGGCAGTTTATCTACGACGTTGGATATTTCCACCCACGGCTGACCTGCCTGCAAACGAACGGAACGGGAGACGCTCCGGCAACCGGCCGCTTTTGAAGTCACACACAGTTCTACAGCCAGCGGACCTTCTTCGACCACGGAAACAGACAATACGGTATCTGCCTGCGGAGCATCCACGTTCGCCGGCAACCAGGAGAAGGTATTGGCACCCTCACCGATATAGTTATATACAGAACCTTTCTTCAATAAAGATGTGATATTACCTGTCGCCTTATCCAGATGAACGGTCAGACAATCGTTCTCCAATGTCGTTCCTTCTATTTTACAGTGACCCGGCAAAGAACATTTGCCTTCCACTACCCGGAAATGACGGGAACCCAGTGCCGGTACTTCCGGGACATAGAACAACAACTCACCGGAAGAAAGACGTTGGGAAAGCACCTCCTTACCATTCTGGTCGACCACTTTATCACCTTTCAGGCTTTCCTTTGCCGTCAGCCGGATCACACCGCTCTGCGGCCAGGAATGCGTATTGAAGACGGCAATACCTCCGTTTGCCGGGCCTTCCTTAGGTCCCAGCGCCCCATTCGACTTGTCCGTAGCGGGGGCCAGCGATTCATCCAGCATATCGATCGAACGGTCTTCGGCTTCATGGAAGTAAGACTGTTTCACTTTCCAAATGGCATCCTGGAAATAGGGTTCGGTAGGGTTCTCAAAGCACCAGGTATGTTCCGAGCCTAAAAGGATATAACGCCAGGCTTCGTCGAAATCTTCACGCGGAGCTTTACCACCGTCCGCCAGCATGGACCAGATCGTTTCCGCCTGTACCAGTTTCTCCTTGGCATTCCGGTTCCTGGCGGTCAGACCGGCAGCCGTACCCAGGCCGTCCGTCCAGTATTCGGTATAGTCGCCGGAAACGACCGGCAACTGGTCACCGTATTTCTCTTCTATCATCGACATGATCTCATGACCGCCGCTGATAATGATTTTCGGATAAGCATATTTTTCATTCCACTCTTTCACGGCAAAAGGGACATCGGCATCCAACGGGTTGTTATCCCACAAAGACCAGGAAAGAACGGTGTAGTCATACGGATAATTCTCCTTTTCCAATGCCGTCAGTTTCTCGGTAAAATCGACATTGGCATATCCCATACGAATAACCTTCGGCACTTTTGCCGGGTCACGTTGTCCGAACCAGGGACGCCCGGTCTCTCCCCCTTTTCCCATACTGCCGCTATTTGCATAGCCGCCCGGCTGCAGGAACAGCACCTTCGATTTGCCGTCGGGACCTACCCACCAGAACGGTTTCCCGTCCATATTCTTATGAGCATTCCCCGCCCGGTCGGTATTGGGCCATGAGATAATATACTTGACACCCTCCTGTGCCATGACAGGGATCAATCCCCAGGACATGCCCGGTATATCGAATTGCTGGAAAACATCCGAAGGTTGCCCGCTCAGCCGTTGCATCTCGCGGGTAAATTTGAAGACATGGAACAACTCCTCATCGGCACAGGTGCTGGTATTCAGGTTCAGATAGCTGGCATCCAGGCAAATCTGTCCTTTCTTCATGGCTTCGACCAGTTCACCCCGCATCTCCGGATTGGATTGCCACAACCGTTCCATAGGCCAGCCTACTTCCGGATTCCAGACAAAACGGGCACCGTCGGGATGGTCTTTCGTCTCTTCCGCCAGTTTTATTCCTTCAATGATATTGTTCTTATGAAGCTGTTCGACATTTTTATGCGTATTGGTATAACCGATATCTACATGAGCATGGTTGTACAGGTAAACGTTCCAATGGCGCATAGGCGTAACGCTTACCTTCTGTTTATACGTCTTATCCGCCCCGTGGAGGACAAATGTAACTTCCGACTTCTTTCCGGTAGGAACCGTAGAAGGCAACAGGACTTCCACCTCTGCCGAGTCTCTCGCATTCAATGCAAAATGGCTCTTTTCCGTTTTCCCTTTGGCTATCACCTCGACCGAAAGATCGCCTTTCAGTTCTTCCCCTTTTAACCGGACCGTCACGATACGCCCGGGCGTTCCGTCAGTCCTGTAACCGTATAACGGACGCACGATATAATCGATCGCACCTGGTTTTATGTCGGCCTGAACGGTGGCAGACAACGCGGATATCAATAAACAGAATCCTATTCGCTTTTTCATTCGACTACTTATTAGATTAGCAATTTTATTGTACAAAATAAAAGACCTTTTACTTCCTGTACAATAGACATTCTCCTTGTTTACTTATACTATCTTTCGATGTTACCTCACGTCGAAGCTGCCATCCAGCCTGATATCCTCAACCGAAGAACCGACCATCACCTTAAACTCACCCGGCTCCAGTACTTTCTTCATCTCCGGATTCCATACCTTCAGGTCTTCCTTTTTTACGACAAGCTCGATTGTCTTTGACTCGCCTGCCTTAAGATATACTTTTTGAAAAGCTTTAAGAGCCTTCAGTGGCGTACTGGTGCTGCTCACTACGTCACGGACATACAATTGTGCGACTTCTGCCCCGTCACGCTTACCCGTATTGGCCAGTTCACAGGAAACCCTCACTACATCACCCGCTTCTTTTATATGCATATTTTTATATTCGAATGTGGTATAGCTCAAACCATGCCCAAAGCAGAACAAGGGTTTCGGATGGGCGAAAACATAATCACGGCCAGGGTTTTCAGGCGTACCCGGACTCTTGTAAAAACCTCTGGCAGACGGTTTCTGGGCAGCATATAACGGTATATGCCCTGTCGTTGGAGGAAAAGTCATGCTAAGTCGGCCGGATGGATTGACCTCTCCAAACAACACACGTGCCACAGCCTCCCCGCCTTTCTCTCCCGGATACCATGCCTCGACAACCGCATTCACTTTTTTCGCTTCTTCGCCAATCGTCAGCGGACGGCCGTTTATCATCACAAGCACTATCGGTTTACCGGTAGCGGCCACAGCTTCGAGCAATTGTGGCTGAACACCGGGAAAATCCAGTTCATTACGATCATAACCTTCACCACACGTAGCCAGTTCTTTGGAGTTTTCATCACCCCAGCCAATACCTGAAAGTGTCTGGCTTGTACCACCCAATACCAATATAACCGCGTCACTATTCTTTGCAGCTTCCACCGCCGAAGCGATACTGTCGGTAAACAACGAAGTGATGCCACAGCCGAGAGCGTAATTGACCTTTACCTCATCTCCCAGATATGCCCTTAAACCCTGGAGGACGGTAACGCCATAGTCGTTATTTTTCGTGGGACTGTAATCGCCAAACTGAACTTTATCAGCATTCGGACCGATCACTGCCAATGATTTCAGTTTGTTTTTATCCAATGGCAGAACATTGTCATTGTTTTGCAACAAAACAATAGACTCCTCGGCTATACGCCTTGCCAAATCCACATTTTCCTTCGTATGGACTTTCTGTTGGTCGCCTTTATGCACTTTAAAGGGACGATCGAACAGCCCCATCTTAAACTTTATCGTAAGAACACACCTTACACGCTCGTCGACAACCGATTCAGGCAACCTGCCCTCCTTTACCAATTCTACCAGATGTTTATATCCATAGGCACCGGGGGCTTCCACATCCACTCCGGCTGTTATAGCCTGAAAGCCCGTTTCTTTTGGTCCGTCGGCCGTATGGTGAAGATAGTTCATCATGCCTATCGCCCCATAGTCGGAGAATATATATCCGTCGAACCCCCATTCGTCGCGGAGTATATCCTTCAACAACCATTTACTGGCATGGATAGGCACACCGTCTATCTCATGGTAACCGGGCATAATACTATAGATATTGGCCTCCTTAACCGCCGCCTCAAAAGGATAAAGATGATCTTCCCTCAATTCTCTTTCTCCTACCAATGCCGGAGCAATGTTAATTCCGGCTTCGGGCTTGGAATAGGCGACAAAATGCTTTCCCATGGCCGCCAGCTTTCCGGGAGCTATTCCTTTGGAAGATTGTTCCGGCTCGCCTTGTAACCCTTTCACGAAAGCCACACCCATCTCCTTTACCAGATAAGGGTCCTCTCCATAGCATTCTTCGACACGTCCGTACCGCGGATCCCTAGCTATGTCGAACAAAGGAGAAAGAGCCTGGTCCACACCGGCAAGTAAAGCTTCCTGGGCTATCACGCCTGCCATCTCCCTGATCAGCTCCGGATTCCAGGTCGCCCCTAAACCGATCGATTGAGGGAAAATTGTGGCCCCTAGCGCCATGTGTCCGTGCAGGCACTCGGCAATCTGAATAGCAGGGATGCCCAACCGGGTCTTTGTCCGCAGATACTGATCGGCCGCTTCCGAATAAGCAGCAATCTTTCCGTGTTCGATAAAGGGACTTTCCAGGCAACCGATGCTCTCTCCCCCAAAAAGGGCTTCCAATGAACTCTCCGTCACCTTCCCTTTTTCGTTGGTTTTCAGTCCGCTAAGACTTTTCATATTCAACTGGGCCACTTTTTCTTCCAACGTCATACGTCCCAGTAAATCTGTGACGCGTTGTTCTACGGATAATTTCGGATCTTTGTAAGGGAGATCTGACGTAGCCGCCAAAGAATGAATGCCTAAACTACAACTCAGATATAGGCAGAATAGCATTGTTTTTCTTTTCATGATATCATTGTTTTTTTCATACAGCAAACAGAAAGTGTAAGTTAAAACAAAAATAGAAAGAACTATCCCAATAATAAATAGCAAATAATTGCTTATTTCGTGGATTATTATTGTTTACTTTACAGTATCAACCCGATTATACGTATTATGGCAAAAGTAGAACTTGGTTTTTCCGGCGAACGTTTCATTTATCTGCCGATTCCTATGATCAATCTGATGGAAGACAGTCCACTCACAGGCGACCTGTATCTCTATTCGATGGGATTTTTTGCGCGTGCCTCCCACCATTATATAAATCGTCCGGAAGGATGCGATGAATATCTGTTCATCTATTGCAAAGACGGGCGGGGATGGATCGAGCTGTATGGGAAACGGAAAATGCTGGAAGCAAACCAATTCATCATATTACCCCGTAACATTCCGCATGCTTACGGGGCGGATGACGAGGATCCCTGGACTATTTACTGGTTACATTTCAGAGGGGATAAAGCTCCGCTTTTCTCTTCCCGTTTCGATAAACCGACATCGGTTCCCCCCTCTGCACAATCACGGATAGAGGAACGGATCGACTTGTTCGAAGAGATGTTCAATACCCTGAACGAGAGTACGGATATGGATCACATGCATTATGCGAACCTGTGTTTTGCTCATTTCCTGGGATCATTTCTTTTTATCCATATTTACCGCAGGCAGTTCCGCCCAAAGGAATATTCGGAAAACATTATCAACCGGGTAGTACATTTCATGAACGACAATATCGAATCCAACCTGAAACTGGCAGATTTCGCAAAGTTTTGCGGTTATTCGGAGTCTTATTTCTACCGTAAGTTCGTCAAAGAGATCGGGCATCCCCCTATGGACTATTTTATCCGCCTGAAAATAGACAAAGCCTGCAAGCTACTGATCCAGACAGATATGAAAGTGAATCAGATCGCTCACAAGCTGGGCTTTAAAGAGTCTCAATATTTTTCCCGGACGTTCTCCAATGTGATGGGATTTTCCCCGCTGGAGTTCAGGAAGCAGAATTTCAAACTATAACGAGGATGGCTGCAGCTAGTGTTTTCCAGGACTGCGGCAGTCATTAAAAAACATTGCCGCAGCTATCTAAAATAACTGCCGCAGCCAGTTGGTACAGGTGCGGCAACTATTTCATTCGATATGAACTTCTTTTGATTCACCCGGATTCAGAGAGACTGATTTCATCTTGCTAATGAAAGCTGGCATTGCAACTTTACGAGCCTCTTTCGATGTTTCCGAATAGATCCTCACATCAGCCGGATAAGAAGTAGGATTAGTTACTTTCAAGATCATACGTCCCTGCTTGCCTTGTTTCTTTTCCACTTTCAGATGATCAAAGACTGTGACCAACTGCCGGTCTGTCTGCACATAAATACCGGGTAGTTGAGTAACCGTCAATAAAGTTGCCACCTCACACCACGAGCAAGAGCCGAAGATACTTCCACCCACCTGGTTTTTACCTTCCCAGTCGCTCAGGTTTACCCGTTCACAGACACCACCTGGAGGCATATTCCCGATCGGACACTCTTCACGACTAATGTATTGCGGAAGACCGTGGGCGATATCGGCCAGCAAAGCCAAAGCTTGTTCATCACCGGTTGCACGGTAATACTTCAGCAGGCTATGACCGGACCAGGTACAGATACCCGGTGCTGAATGTTTATTGGCGACACTGGCCCAGACAGATCCACAGGAATGTGCCCCGATCTTTCCCATCTCCGACTCTTTCGGGAAATTAAAATCATAGGAGACTGTCCAACTAGCACAGATTGGCAATAATTCAGAAGCATATTTCAACCACTCTTTACCGCCCGTCACCTCATGGAGCACCATGTATGATTCAAATAAGGCAAAAGCCGACTCACTATCCGGTGTTGACAGGATTTCGCCGGGACCGCCGGTTGTATATCCTTTTACTACATAATCAGTATAAAAATTACGGGCGGCCAGGCAGGCTACTTCCAGATAACGCGGCTCATTATAGGTCTCGGAAGCCAGCGCCAAACCGGCAGGAACAATAGCTCCCGCCGTCGAATTACCGATACAGAGATCCCCTGTTTCAACATTCACGAACTGACCGAACTGGCCGTATTTATCCCACAGACGGACAAAGGCATCAGCCTGCTTCCGGGTCCCTTCCGACCAATGGGATTTCACCTGTTCGCCTCTCGACTTCAACAAATTCATCTGCAACTGCGAGAGATACAACCAGTCACCCTGTGAACGTACAAATGTCACATTATTTTCCAACGGCTCCCCATACCCAAAACCATAAAACTCTTTTCCATCGCCATAGGCATAAAAGAAGCCCGACTTTGCTTGTGTCCGATTATAAATAGCCTCCAAATTATTCATGGCACGGGCTTTATCCTGTTCAGAGCCATTCACCAGAATCGGATATGTCGCTTGTCCTCCTCCGCACCAACCTAGTTGCCAAATGAAATTCCAGGAAGCCTTATCCTTCACATCACTCAACCAATACATATCGATACGATCGTCCCAGCGCCGGGTCTGGTACAGATTATTCATCAACTTCCATACCTCACTATAAGGTACAACCTCTCTGGGAGAACTGTTGTTAAATGTCTTACGAACATCCATGAAACGGCTCATCATGTCATTCAACCGCTTCGCCTTAAAGTTATATACACGGCAGGAGATACAAACCTTTCCCCCCTCTTTTACAATTGCCGGAATATCTGCACTATTACCGGTACGTGTTACAGGAGCTATGATAGAAAAAGTAGCTTCGGAACGATCTTCGTTCTCTTTTATGGTCAAACCATAATCTCCCAGATCATTACCTTGGTTGGTCTGTACCATCCAAGCCTTCCGGTCATTTTCCGAGAAATAGGCCATCAATGGAGTAGATGCATTTCCCGAAGTCAACTCGATTGGTTTAGACTGTTCCCCCTTCTTTCCCAATGTAGGCTGAGAAGAGGTGACGGTCGTAGGCATGTCCACACGCCATTCCGCCTTATCATACCAAAAAGGAGGATAGCCGATATTTTTGGTAGCAAACCTGTTTCCGTCATAGACTATAGCGGGTACAAAGACATAATTATCCGGTGTCCACTGATCGAACTGGAAATCGACCGAGAAAGACACATCTTTAGCAACCCCCTGCTTCAACTCCCAGGTAAATGTATAATCCAGAGCCGTCTTATCATTCTCCACATTTCGTTTATCTACGGTCAGCAGCCATTTACATCCGTTCGCATCGGTTGCTGTTGTCTGCTTATCCGATTCAAAATGAGTACAGGAAACAACATTTCCCCCTTCATGATATCTGACAGACGGCTTAATCCGATCTGTTGCACCTGCCTGTAAGAAAATGACAGATGCGAATAAAACAGTTACTAATAGTTTGTTTTTCATGATAAATTACTGTTTGATGAATTTCAGACAAGCACCACCACCGGGAGCCAGCTTCAATTTCAAAATATCTTTATTTGTTACTTGTTTCTTTGATACTTTCAATGTCTCCCGGTTTGTCAGGTAATGAGCGTCATCGCTGTCTTCCACTATCTCTGCATCAAAAATGCCTTCTTCCAGGAATGTAAGAGGCAGATCGATTGTACGACCGGATTCATTTGTTGCGGCACCGACCAGGTAAGCATCCTCCGTCTGACGCATCATGACAATATATTCCCCGATCTCACCGGCCAACGTACGGCTCTCTTTCCAAGGCATCTTCTGAGAAGAGAGGTAGTCGAGTAAAGCCGGATATTTCTCATAAAACTCAGGAATATCAGGTAGGATCGTTACACCGGAAAATACGATCAAGGTACGTGCAGCTTCCGAAACCAGTGTCGAAGGAACCGGCTGACTTTCGTCTACACGGGTCGTATGCCCCTGGCGAAGATCGAACATTCCGTTATTCATATCCACCGGACCGGCAACCATGTTTACAAAAACCGTTGTAACAAACGTCTTCGGTTCAAACACACGATGAGCATCCAACTGAGCATGGCAATATTCACGTGTGACAGCATTCGGCCAGGTACGCATCTGTCCGTAAGGATGAACCGGACCGTCGTGGTAATCGACCAACAGATGGTTCTTTGCGCACAGCTCGGTGATCTTTCTTGTCCAGGGATTTTTTTCTTCCTGACTTCCACTCATAAAACCGTACTTCACTCCGGCTGCTCCCCAATCGCCATATTGTTTCAATGTCTCCTCTATCGGGAACTTCCGGCCACCAACATCATTCAGGTATAACCAGATACCCACTCCTTTCTCTTTCCCGTAAGCGATCAGGTTCTGTACATCTTTGGCTTTATCACCTTCCACCGGATGAGAATCCGACGCAAATTCGGGACCGTACCAGTTAGCGTCCAACACCAGATATTTGAAGCCTTGTGCTGCGGCAAAGTCTACCATCCGTATCCAGGAAGGATAGGACATCGTATATTTGAATCCCTCCCATTCGGCTCCGTTGATTCTCCAATCCCAGACAGCCATACCGGGTTTTACCCATGAGAAGTCGTAGGCTGGATCCGGATCAGGATTTAGCAGTTCAATCAGATGAGAGTCGGTCAATACTCCCGGTGTCGTTCCGTAAAGGATCACCCGCCAAGCTGACGTATAACCGGATAAGAGAGTCGCGGGTTTAGAAGCTACGGAAAACAAACGTTCCCCGCCTTTCGATTGTAAGACCAAAGGAGCGCCAGTCTCCAGATTGGCTTCATGGATAGCCAGATAATGGTTATCCACGGCCTTAACCGTCATTACAGGGAAACGGGTTCCGTCTGTCTCTGTCAGTTTTTCCGGTCCGATATTATAATTCTCTCCGTTGTAGAACCAGGCTGTATAATCATCCGCAAAATTATAGGCTGTCTGCTCAGACAAGACCTTTGCTTCTCCCGCATTCCCCGATGGTATGCGATATTGAAAAGCGATACCGTCATTATATGCCCGGGCAACCAGTTCCATGCGATCGGGGATACCTGACGGACGGGTCAATGTTATTGTCAGTTCATTAAAATGATCCGGGACTACCGCACGTTTACCCCACAACGGTTTCCATTCTCCCCGAACCTGCCTGCCGGAAACATCTTCTATCTTCCAACCGGAGGAAGGAATAACCTCTTCAGATTCTAATTTGAAGCCCAAAGAGGATTTATTTATTAACGGAGTTCGGTTAGCAGTGAAAGCATAGGTCAGTTCACCGTTATCCTCTTGCTGTATCTGCATCACCAGTTTTTTATCGGGTGAGGTTAATTCATACTCCCCTGTTGTACAAGAGATACACATTCCTAATCCAACGGCTAATAGCAATGTGAAGACCAAAAATCGTTTATTCATGCGTATTTATTTTTTTAGTAGATCACTATTCACTATCAGATGTTCCGGGAATGCCTCCTGCATATTCGGAACATCTCCTGTTATAGCAGGTACAAATATAGAAGCAACTATTGCTATAAAAAATAGCAAATAGTTGCTTCTTTAGTGGAAGATTATTGTTTTTTCAGCAAAGGGATTCCTTTAAAGAAAAAACTATCGATCACTGTAACGGGTCGAAAGTACCACCCCATTCCTTATTCTGCTCCAGTTTATTCATGGATTGAGATATTTGATTAGGATTCAATGCATAGAACCAATGATTCATACTTAAATTAAATTTATAACTGTCATCACCATCCACATTATCGATATAATCAAACCTGAATTTCTTTCTTACCACAGAATCCATTATTGTCTCTGTTAAAGCCGGAACAGCTTCTCCTGGTTTAAGAACCAGATACAAAACATGACGCCTTTCCTGATTATTTAGCAAATCATATCGCTTCAGTCGTCTTAAATCTCCCAATCGCTTGCCTTCAAAAGCAAATTCGACCTGACGTTCATTAATATAAGCCATGCGGATATCTTCCTGACTTGAAGCCATTACACCATAATTTCCTTTACCTTCTTCGATACCAGCACGCTTCCGAATATCATATAAAACCTGCAGGGCCTCCGAGGTTTTACCTATTTCGTTGGCACATTCACCCATATTCATCAAAACCTCGGCATACCTGATTTCAATCCAGTCTGTTTGTCCGTTGCCAACTTCCGCATTAATCAATGTCGTATCCAAACCTTTTCTGTCAAAAAAACCGGATACACCAGGATTACCGGCAATATTATAATCCAGGTACAAAGTATTGTATTTATTGTCTTGCTCACTCCATTTCCATGCGTTCCAAAATGTGACTTTTGAATTTTGTCCACTCAGGATATCCGGTGTAGGGTAGGGTGTTCCCCCACAATAAATCGAAGTATAGAAACGGTCATCCCTATTCATATAAAAATCAGTCATAAAATCAACATTGTATTGCGGATCATTCTTCAGCCTGTTCACATCCAGATTCATCGGACTTCCGTCTCTTTTAGGGAAAGCAAGAAGCAAAGACATCAACGGTTGATTCTGATTAGATGCATCTTTTGTAAAAGGCTCAGGTCTTATAGCATTGAAATTTATAGGATGTCCCGGATAAAAATACTGGTTGACCATTATGACTTCTTCATTTCTTTCATCATACCATAATTGCTTAAAATCCGGATATAATCCATATCCTTCCTGATCCAACAGCCGGACAGCAGCATGGTTTGCTTCATAAGCAGCCAGCCATCTCTCTTTGTTATTATCCGGATTGAACAATGGACTGGCATACCACAACAAAATTCTTCCTTTAAAGGCCATAGCAGCCGCTTTTGTTATGCGGCCATAATCGCTGGCATCGGAATATTTGCCAGGCAAAACAGCTATTGCGTCATCCAGATCCTGTATGATCTGAGCAACACATTCAGATGTCTTGTTACGGGATTTATACAAACTTTCCTTATCAGACATATCCTGTGGCTCAAGTATCAGCGGCACACCTCCCAAATTCTTTACCATAGCCCAATAAGTCCAGGCTCTCCAGAACTTAGCCTGAGCTGCCAGTATCTGATTTTCTTCGTTCGATAAAACATCGGTTGTCACATCTTTCAGATTATGCAGGAAAAAGTTGATCTTATCTACATACTTATATCTAAGAGAGTCGCAGGTATTATCGACAGTCAGAATTCCCCGCAAATAATTATTCATGTCTTTAGCACCATTGAGTCCTTCGTCTGATTCCGAGGCATTAAATACCCATTGAGGATTAAGCCCTCCATAAATATCATTCAAAAAGCCATCGATCATCTTCGAGTCTTTCCATACTGCATCCGGAACAATTGCATTGGTATTTTCGTAATCTAATCCTGATTCACATGATGAGAATGCAAAAAACGAAACTGCAAATAGGGCCAACGCCTTTATCGTTTTATTCATATAGTTTTTCATATTAATTCTTTTATTACACAGTTTAGAATGATACATTAACTCCGAAATTATAAGACTTCATTATCGGGAAAGTAAATCCTTCTTTCATTTCCGGATCATAATAGTTTTTATTGAAACCACTTAGAACAAACAAATTCGTTCCTACAAAATAAACCGACACTTTATCCAACCCTATACTCCGATAGATTTTTTGTGGAATAGTATAAGACAAATTCAAATTCTTCAACCGTAAAAAATCGCCTCTCTTTAGCCAGAACGATGAATCGTCATGATAAGTAGCAGATCCATCATAAGCATGTAATCTCTTGGGCAAACTGGCATTCGTATTATCCGGAGTCCAGGAATCTCCATACCAATTAACCCACATTCTGTTCCATTCCGTACCACCCGCCAGGTCTTTCATCCATCTGTAATATTTCAGATTCCCATTAAAGGTTGCAGCTACTGCCAAGCCTTTCCATTCAGCACCTAATGTCAACCCTAAAACAACCGGATTATTACTTTTTTTCAAGATAGAGATATCGTATTTATCCACTATTCCATCCGGTGTTCCACCAGGTCCATCCATATCTTTATAGACAATTTGTCCCAGCTGTGGTTCGATGCCATTAAAGCGATAATCAGGATGTTCCTCTTTGAACTGTTTCAGTTCTGTTTCAGTTCTGATCACTCTATCAGCCACATAACCATACACAGCAGTCATTGAACGTCCTACTCTTTTTTCCGAATTGTAAGTTACTTTGTCATCATCATATTTCACATAGTTTGAATTACCATAAGAAGCAACCAAAGAACCGAACACATTGAAATCGCCAAAAGTATTTTCATACCCTAATGTTAGTTCAACACCTTTGGAATGGACTTCTCCATAATTTTCTGAAGGCAGTTCCATACTGAAAGTCGGAGGAACAGCCAATGATCTGGCTCCTAAAATATCATATGTATTCACGTAGTAATATTCAGCTGAAAAATTGAAGTTTTTTAAAAAGTTCACATCCACTCCAACATTATAATTCAGTGATTTTTCCCATGTTAAACTTTCATTTGGCAATACACCATATGTAATCCCCTGATTAACCGACGAACTTGTTCCAAAATAAGCAGAATTACCACTTACATATGATTGCAACCATTGCCAGCCTCCAACAGCATCATTACCGGTCAAGCCGACAGATCCTCTCAATTTCAACATATCGATACCTTTCACTTTAAAAAAAGGTTCTTTCGAGATAATCCAACCCAAAGATCCGGAAGGGAAAAATCCCCACCTGTTATCTGGAGAAAAGTTCATTGAACCATCATAACGATAACTAAAGCTAGCCAGATATCTTCCCTGATAATCATAGAACAACTGTCCTACCCACGACTGCCTGCCTGACATATAATCTGAAAAATCAGTACTTCTGTTGACATAAGAATTCGATCTGTCATCGCTGGCAGCCCACCATTGGTCCGTCAGATAATTCGGGAAACTTTCAATACCTGCAGAAACACCCGCACCATCAGTCTCATATTTCTCAAAAACCAATGCAGCTCTCACATTATGATCTTCTTTAAATGTACGGTTATAATTCAACTGCAAATTCAACTGCCAATCACCGCTCCATTTTACATCCTGCTGCATATAATCTTTTGATATTTGGGAAGACATAGTCGTCCCTACAATATCCGCATCATCTATACTAAAGTTATGTTTTCCCGTTTTTTTCGTTACATACATTTTATACCGCGTCAAAAACGTTTTACTTCGTTCTTGTGTATACGATTTACTAAAAGCAGCAGTCGCACTCAACCCTTTGATAAATGGTACTTTGTAAGTCATATTTGCATTAATGACCGGTTTTAGATAGTTGGTTTTAACATAGCCTCCATCCCCACGAACCTGAGCAGCAATATTAGCAGTCCAACCAATATCGATAGGCAATCCTCCTTTCGTCCATACGGGATAATCCGGTTGCCAGTTCAATAACCATTTGTACAAACCATAGATGTCACCAACACTAGCACCGGTTGTTGAAGACGAATTATTATCATTCAAATATAGTGCTGCGAATATATCCAGGTTCTCTGATAATTTTGCTGAAATATTCATACGCATATTATATTTCTTATAATCCAGGTTCGGCAAGAATCCTTTTTGTTTGGTAAAAGATCCTCCGACAAAAAATTTAACTTTATCCGTACCACCTGTCACATCAATATTATGCGATGTGGTATTGGGGTCTCTCCAGACTGATTTCAATAAATCATAGCCCCATCCACCATTGATCGTTTTAATAAACTCGATATCCTCATCCGTCCAAGCCCAACCAGCCGGATCGGATGTCGGATTAATTCTCTGATAAAGTCTGGCCGTTTGCGGACCGTCTGTCAATTCAACATTTTTACCTCTTTTATCAAAGCCTGTACTAAATGAGTAATTGATTTGTACCTTCTGTCCGTAGCCTCCCCGTTTGGTTGTGACCAAAATTACACCACCAGCCGCTCTTGATCCGTAAACAGCTGTGGAAGCAGCATCTTTTAACACAGTGACATTCTCTATTTCATTAGCACTTAGTCCATTAAAATCACTTTGAGTACTAATCTTTCCATCAATAACATAAAGAACCGGTTGATCATTCCAGGAAGACTTACTTCTTACAGAAATAGACGGTTGCTGACCCGGAAGTCCATCGGGAGTTCCGACACTGACACCTGATAATTTACCCGCCAAAATATTACCAAAGCCAGTTGTTGGGGTATTTGCCAATTCTTTGTTCATCTTCATCGTTGCAACAGACCCTGTTAAAAGTTCCTTTTTCTGAGAGGTATAACCTACCACAACAACTTCTTCCAATGCCTGTGTATCTTCTCTCAATATAATTTTTAACTGATTGCCACTTCCTGGCCGAATCTCCTGGGATACATAACCGATATAAGAAACAAGAATAACGGCATTGTCAGGAATTTCCAGTGTAAAATTACCGTCTATATCAGTAATTGTTCCTATACTCAATCCTTTTACTGATACATTTGCACCAATTACCGGTTCTCCCGCCCCATCTGTAACAACACCGCCAATCTTTCGTTCCTGCTGAATTAATTCAGAAAAATCTTTACTTTCACCTTTGAGTGACAAAATTATATAGGATCCATCTACCGTATATTTTACATCGGTTCCTTCAAATAAATGTCCCAATACTTCCTCAAGAGGTTTCTTATTCAGATTTACCGATACTTTACGGTTCACATTTACATACTTATCATATATAAACAGATAATCCGTCTGATTTTCTATAAGACTAAGGACATTCCCCAATTTTACATTGTTTTGTTTTACAGTAACCCTGACATTCTGCGAATTTGTGTTTTCTGCATGCAGACAGAAGATTAACACGAACAGGAATAAAGTGGTTATCTTCATGATTCTAAAAAAGTGTTTACACCGTTGGGTTTTGTCATAGAAAACCCACGATAAGAATTTTTTATTCATATCTTTGTAATTGTAATAGATTAATACAGTTGTTTTTAATTGTGTTAATTGGATGCCGATAAGTGTGGGGCACTTGTCGGCATTTCATTTAAGATTAACTTTACGATCCATGTTTCATAGGCTTTTCATTTTTAATTAGACTTATTTTATATAGACAATCGAGTTGTCTTCATTCCTTTCAAAGGTATATTTAGCATTCCGCTGCAAAATACGTAACGCATTATCCAGACCGTCGGAGATACGGAACTTTCCGCTACACGAATACTCTTCCAGGTTTTTATTCTCTATAACAATGGATATTCCGTAACATTTCTCGAAACGTTTCATCAATTCATTAAAAGCGACGTCATTAAAACAAACCAATCCATCCCGCCAACGGAAATGATCATAATCTCCAATAGATGATACCAATAACCTGCCATCCTTAAAATGAACTTCCTGATCCGGCCTCAGAAGTACAGATGCAGAAAGAGCGGCATTATCTGTCACCTTCACGGAACCTTCCATTAATGAAGTGGAAAACTCTTCCGAATCCGAATAGGCTTCTACATTAAACTTCGTACCCAAGACCTCAATATCACATTTCTGCGTATGAACCACAAAAGGACACTCCTTATCATGTTCCACTTCGAAATACCCTTCACCATCTAACTTGACTTCCCTCTTTGTTCCGGAAAATACTGCTGGATAAACCATTTCAGAACGGGCATTCAACCAGACAGTAGTTCCGTCCGATAATTTAAGATTCACCCGCTGTCCGGCCGGAACAGTTACTGTATTCATGGCAGCCAGCATCTCCTTCTTTTCGGAAACATAGAAATATAAACCACAGGCAACTGTTATCGCAACGGCTACTGCAATCTTCAGTACATCACGCATCCAGGGACGGATCAAAGGAACTTGGATTACCCCTGATATCACGCTCTTTCCTGCGATATCTTCTTCCATACTTCCGGCAAGGATCATCGCATCGAAAAATTCACGTTCCTTCAACAGTTCCCCTTCGTTTTCGGAAGAGGCATCCAACCAACGATACACAGCATCTTCTTCCTCCGGGGAGGCTATACCTTCAAAATATTTATATAGTATTTCTTTCTCCATCTTTTCGTGTTTCTGCCTATAAAGCGATTAACGATGGAACATCCCTAACGAAAAAGTGATCTTTTTTGAAATAAATATCTTAACATTGCTATTTTATCCTTTTTCAGATTATCAAAATGTAACTACCATACCATGAAAATAGGATTACTATACCAGGTAAATGAAAATACCCCTGCGACTAATATTTTTTAACACATCAATATGATCATCAAAGAGTTTTAAAAGAAGCATTTTGTCAAAAATGAATATTCATTCAAAAGGAAGAAAAGACCGGTCTACTAACAAATACCAAAGAAAAACAATGCAGGTAAATAATCTTTCAAGGCAACACGAAGTACTCTCAATGCTTTGGTTATATGAAATTCTACAGCTTTGGTCGAAAGTCCCAGCGCATCAGCTATTTCTTTATGGCTCTGGTTATGATAACGACTTCTTGTAAAAATATCACGGGTCTGTGCCGGAAGGGTAAGTAAAGCCTTATCAACCAGTTCCTGAAGTTCTTCAGAAAAGATCCGTTCCGGATTACAGGCTTCCAACGTGGCAATGCGTAAATTCAACTTTCGGGTCTCGTTCGTTTTTACATACTCGACAAAATCTTCCTGAATACGCAACTGCCGTAAATGGTCCAGACATTTATGCTTGATAACGGTCAATATATAAGCAAGCACATTTGAATGAGAATCGAGCTTTTGACGGTTTTCCCAATAATACATCAAGCTCTCGATCGCTATATCTTCAGCCATCATCTCATCATCCACATATGTCCTGGCAAAGTGAACGAAACGTCCTTTGTAATTCGTAAACAGATGATTAAACGTTTGTATCTCGGTATTCTCCTTCATAATAATATAGCTAACAGGGGATAAAGATATACAAAAAATTCCCTGTTATATCCTTTGTGTATAAAAAACATTAAGTTAATGCATTTTTCAACTCAGGAGTATAACAGGGAATCATTCACTTTATACGTTCAATCGTAAAGCGATAGGTTAACGACCCCTCGTTCCACATGCTAAAGTTTGTATTCCAAAGATTATTGCTCAGATTAAAATGAATACCTCCTTTTTTGTCAGGATATTCCAATGAATAGTTTATACCTTTCGCCTCTCCTACATTGACAAGAAAAGCAGCTTCGCTCCAGATACGGATAGTTCCGGATGAGGTAACCAAATCCACATAACGGTCGATGCCATGCTGCTGGCGATTTCCCTTTTCCACCACATCGAACAGATCGACACGCTCGCCGACCTTTTCTGCAACGATCGAAAGAATATCATCTGTATTAAAAGATAACCAATAGGCTTCCGGCAAGCGAACCGCAGGTTTCCCCTTTATTGTCAACGCAACTTCTGCTTTCTTGCCATTCTTATATTCCAATACATCCACATACATCTTTTCAGGATATACCCGCCGGTCGACTTCCGGACGCTCGGGAAAAGCAAGTTCACTCACCGTTCGTATTCCTTTTTTATCTTTACAAACTTCCTGCTTGACGACCTGTACCGGAAGAGAAACACTTACGGCTTTCGATTTATCCAATTCAGGCTTACCTATGTCGGCCAAAGCCCATCCATAACGGGCACGCAGATAATTATCCAGATAATGATCATAGTCGGCTGCATCATACATTTGATACGACAGCCCCTCGATCTTCAATACGCCATTTTTCAATACTGCGGCCTGCCAAGGAGCAGAAGATATAGATTGGGCTTTTTCCGTAAATGAAGGCACAACCGGATGATCGATCTCTTTCATTTTAGCCAACGCCTCTGCTTGCAAATCGTGCGGCAGGTATTGGATGGCACTATAAATATACTCGTCCAACTCTTTCCATGACGCTTCTGCCTTTTGGAAAGGAGGAGTAGAACGAGCCGGAAGGAAAAGATCCATATCATATTTATCCCAATTATGGAGATGTGTTTTCACATCAACACCCTGTGTATGTTCAGCTATTAATCCTAACTCCAGAGCAAAATCGAGTGCGGCATCACTGTTTTTATCTATTTTCTTTTCACGCAACCACTTCGAGTAAAGTTCGGACAAGGCCCTGAATTTAGCCATTCGTACAGGTGCACTTCCATAACCATAAATCCAGGTATCGCCGATTTCCGAAGTCACTACCGGCAGCTTATCCTGTATCGCAACCAATTCTTCGGCGATTTCATTGAAAGAAGAGGCTATCAGACGAGCATTCGGGTAACGTTTATGCAAACCGGCATAAATTTCCTTCACCTTTTCATAAGAATGAGGACCATGATTATCTCCGGTAAAATTAATGGATATAACCGCTTTGCCTCCCGGAAGTATGTTCTCCGATCCGTAATCCTGCTGATAGACCAGAATCAACTCACTACCATCCGTATCTCTCCAACGGCAGAATTCAGGAACAGCAGGAATAGGACAAGCCGGATTCACACCTATATGCAGGAAACGAATCCCCGCACGACTCATCGGAGCAACAATACTACGTGTATGTCCCGGTACATCAGTCATTTTAGCGGCAATTGTTTTCTTTCCATATTTCTCATCCAACTTATGCGACAAAAGCAGGCAGGTTTCGAACAAGTCCAGATTCATCGACTCAGACTCAACGGTATAAGGAACCGAATTCCAAACTATATCTCCGCGCCGGATAGCGGCCTCCAGACGCTCTACTTCTTTTGGGGATGCTGTATGGAGATATTTCCAGATCAACCATGCCCCCGTTGTCCAGACATATTGTTCATCTGTATTCTCAGCACGCAACTTTTCCGAGACATCCAATGCTTTCGGTATAAATTCTGTTATATAACGCTGAGTTACTACAGAACTCAAATCGGTAAAACCAACGTCCAGATGTGTTTTAAAAACAACATACACTTTATCGACAGAGGTATTTATTTCCTGCCCTCTAAGTTGAAAAATTCCTCCAAACATTACCAGGAGAAATAGTAGAATTCGTTTCATATACATATTTTTATTTTTTCATGGTATGAATATATTCAGAATACAAATATAAAAGCAGCTATCGCTATATAAAATAGCAAATAGCTGCTTATTCCGTGTATTATTATTGCTTACTCCAATGTCGAACCAATCTCAGAATAAGGAATTTCTTTAAAACCGGCTATCCGGTTAAAAATACCGGCATCTTTCCTGAATCCTTTCAAAGGATCGGACGGATCGACAAACCCCGGATCTTCATCCGTCACCCAGTTATTCCAGAACTCTCCCCACAAACTATTTCCATGCAGTAAGTCCGTTATCTTGTAAAACAAGTTTCCATGTATCTGGTTTCTTTTCGGAAAAGCCGGATCTTCCTGCCAGTAGTTGACCAATTCGGGATATTTTATACTATAAGGAGGCTGCGTATAATTGACAGCTTGTAATCTTTTATCATAAATACCTCCTTTGTCCAACATATTTTTCGCCCAGTTTTGTAAACGATTATCCAGATGGATAGCCGTAGGAGAATTAATAAAGATATTATTATAATATTTATGATCCATTCCACCTCCTATCAGAACAGGTAATGAACCGGCCTTAAAATAAATATTCCCGTAAACCTCGCTTCCACAAGCCCCATCGTCATGATAAGTAGCTGTTACACGGTGACGGGGACTCAATTCATGAAAATAATTGTAGCGAATAACATTACCTCGCTCCGACGGATCACGTCCGTAATAGATAGCCCCCTGGTCGTCTACCTCCTGACAAACCTGCGTGATATTACAGTACTCTATTGTATGATCGTTCCCATGAAACAGAATAGCCATACTCGGTGCATCTGATATATCGCATTTCGTAACCCGGTTTCCTACACCATCGATCCAAACGCCGGGCCGGTATGATTTTTCGATACGGTTATAACGGGATATTTTACAATTCTCCACATAATTATCCGAACGGGTCAAAGTAACACGGTTACCTCCTCCTAAACTGACACCGCCAGCACCTGTATTGTAAATATAACAATCTTTTACCCCGTTATTTTTACCGGCTTGCCGATCCAGTATTGTATTCTCATATATTTTTCCCATCATATCGCCTACCTTTCTACTGCAGAGTTCCCCACCAGCTTCCATCGCATGTGTCTGGTCACCGACAGATCTCTCAGGAGAATCAGTTCCTTTTCCTATGCAAACTCCAACATTGCCGACATTACGAATTATACATCCCTGTAACAATATGTTTTCCGTATTATCCATATAAACACCTATTCCCCGGCTATTTTCAATCGTAATACTTTCTATTGTCACGTTCCTGCAATTTTCCACAGCAATAACAGGACTCTCTAAAACAGTCAAACGGACTTTCGATATTTTTTTATCTCCCGGAAGAAAGTAAAACTTCCGTGTATCCGGATCGATCACATATTCTCCCGCCCGATCTATTTCTTCCAATAAATTTAAGGCGAACCACCGACGAAAATCTGCACCGGTAAAAAACTGATAGGTTGTAAACATTCCTGCATGTACTGTGGAATCTTGCATGTTAATCGATTTTACCGGTATCATATCATCCGCATAACCATGACCAAAATAACCGCCTATCCACATATTATCCGTATGTGCCCAATGCCCCGGCCGTTCTTCCTGAAAATGGAAAACAGGCAACCGACCTTGCTGCTTATCTTCCGGACCTCCGGAAATATCGACACGCCCGATCAACACCATCGAATCGTTCGGCCAACGGGATAAATGTAACGGCTCAGTATCTACAATCAACTCAGACCAGGCCGGTAATGATTTACGTCCAAATCCGGAAGGGCGAATATTCGCCAATGTTTCTACAACACTTTTACAATCCACCTCAACAACTTTTCCACGTACACTTTCCTGTAGACGGGACAAAACAACCGGATCTTTAACCGGTCTTATTTTACTCAAAGAAATGACCTTATCGCCGGAAACAGAGACTTTCTCCCCTTTTTTACTTTTTATTCGTAAAGAATGCCAGTTTCCCGGCAAGATTTCAATCGTTTTATCGGTACGATACTCACCACCTGCCATTTCTATAATGACATCTCCCTCTATCGATGCAGCTTTACGAATAGCTTGTTGCAAAGTTCCCGAACCGGGTTTTACCGTTATCTTCGTTTGACTTATATCTGATTTGTTTTCATCTTTTCCATGGATAATACTCCCGTGTAAAACAAAAAAGACTAATAAAATGAACTTCATTTTCATCATTAACTCCCTCCTATTGCTTCTATACAAACAACCTCTAATTTATGGAATACAAATATAAAAGCAGCTATCGCTATATAAAATAGCAAATAGCTGCCTATTTGGTGGATTATTATTGCTTACCTATTTTCTAAACGATTCCTTTATCAACGGGTAAGATGCAACACACATCCGCTATTCGCCTCTACATCAAGAACCAACGAGGACTGTAGTTTTATCGTTTTTATACTTACCACATCTTTTTTCTTTCCAGGTGCCTGATAATAAAGAGTCGCTTCACAGGCAGACGTATCTTTCAGGAAATCCAGCGGCAATGTCACCTGCCTTTTGTCTCCTGCATTCAGGATACTAATATACCAATCGGAGCCAGAACGACGAGCTACTACAGCATATTCCCCCATCTTTCCTTCCATGAATCGTGTATCATCCCACACAGTCGGAATTGAATTATAAAATTTAGTGGCGCCATCTGTTTTTATCACAGATTCGGCAGAACCTGCTCCACCTGCACGGGACGGAGACTTCTCGGGACGGTCATACCAGTAAACAAACTGCCACGGACTATAAATAGCAACCAGCTTAGCTAGCTGAGCTGCACGGCCTCCCATCTTTTCCGTCACCCTTTCTGCAAAATAACAGTTGGTATAATCACCTGCCCCGCAAATCATACGATTATATAAAGTATAGATAGCCTGATCTAATGACGGGCTTTCTTCATCACCACGGATACCTTCCTGAGTCAGCAAGTTCGGATAAGTTCGTGAATAACCTGTCGGTCGATATTCATCATGGATATCGACCATCAATTCATACTTTGCCGCCTTTCGTACAGCCTGATGCAACCAAGCCGTTGCATACTGGTCACCCACATTCACAAAACCGTATTTTACACCTTTGATACCCCACTTTTTATATAAAGGAAGTATTTCATCCAATTGTTGATGCAAGGCTTTTTTATTCACGTACACAAGTATTCCTACCCCTTTGGATTCTGCATATTTTATCACTTCAGGCAAATCGAGCGGTCCTTTGGAACGGGCAGGATCGATCGTTACCGTTGTTGCATCCGATTTCATATCTTCTTCCGCACCATACCAACCGGCATCAAACAGCACATAAGCAATATTGTTTTCCGCAGCAAAATCGATACACGCCAAACTTCCTGCCGTAGTCAACGTAACCTCACGAAGCACTTGCCCGGGTTTGATCCAACTCGTATTGGCTATTTGATTAGGTTCATTCAGATTGAGTACGAAATAATTATGTTCTACCAGCTTTCCCGGATGCTCGGCAACCATCACATAGCGCCAGGGGGATTGATATTTAGCCAAATCCAGGTTTACCTTTCCCGATAGTACGGATTGTACCCCCAAACCGGTTTCGCTCTTTTCAAGCTTCATTCGGGAATAATCGACCAAGGCCGCTTCACCGATTGCCACAAAACGATGATCATTTACCTGAATAACCTGCGGACGATCGGCCACCCCAGTCAATGAACTCAATCTCTTTTCCGAATAAGCTCCTTGCGCCATACCGGTTACCCAGGTCTTGCAGTCCTCTTTGAACAGGAATTGCGTATTTTCTTCAGTCAGCGTACAGTTCCAAAAGTCCAAATTATCGAAAGCATAGCGAAAAGCCAAACCTTCATCATACAAGCGGACAAACAAGGTCATTTCTTTCAGGTTTTCATCCAAACGAAATGATAATTTTAACTCATTATACCGGTCTGTCACAAGAGAACGTTCTCCATAGATAGGTTGCCAGGTTTGATCAACTGATTTTTTTGTTTGATTAATAACAGACCAATTACCCTGCAAAATATTTTCTGCCAACTCCAATTGAAGGGTTTTCACATCTACTACCTTACTTCCTTTTTCATACAAACTAATCTGTACAGATTGATCCTTCACATCAATTTCTGCATTCAATAACTCCGAAGGACTTTTCAACGAACCAGTCGTTTGTGCACTAACGAAAACAGACTGCAATAACGCAGTTAATAAAATAATTGTTTTTTTCATGATATAATTACTTTTATCTATTTCTCCCTCCCGGCCATAGCCATCATCTTACTATTTCTGCGAACAAAAATAATTCAAAAAAGAGGATTCATAAGCTTTCCAACACTTAATCCTCCTCTTTTTCTAATATACTATGAATTAATAACCCTCATTCTGGATCAAGCCACCTTCCTTGTTTGCTTCTATTTCCGAATTAGGAACAGGCAATTTATTCAAATGATTTCCTAACTGATATCCTCCCTGAACAACTTTCGGATTATACTTCATCAGATATTCAGTCAGTTTATTCATTCGCATCAAGGTATTCAGACGAAAATCTTCCATATAGAGTTCACGAGCCCGCTCATCCAGAATCAAATCCTGGTTAACATCGGAAGCTGCAACAGGAGTTGCATTGGCCCTGTTACGTACGACATTTATATCGGCTGCAGCTGCATCAAGCTTACCTGCCAACATATTTGCTTCGGCACGCAATAAATAGGTTTCTGCCAGACGCATAATATACCAATCTTTATAAATACGGCCATTATCATGAGTTTCGCCACTCGTTGCATCTTTGAATTGTCCGTGATGCCGGGCAGTAACGACTTTAATAAAAATAGGTTGAGTAACCCGGAATAAATCCTCTTTATTACCTAATGTCTCTTCTGTCATTAACTGACCGTAAAAACGGCTATTAGGATTTGTCCAGTAATATTCGCGCCGCATATTATATTTGGAATTACGCATATCACGATCCCAGTCTCCCTTGTACTGCCATATTTGATTTGCAGCATAATTAGTTATAGAAATCTGATCCACAGGACGTCCGCTTAAGATATCTTTCAGCCAGTTCGGATTGCCATCAGTATCTTTCAGGTTCCACCAGTTCGTACCTATCCAACGTTCCATAGTGAAATTACCGCCGGAAACACCTACATTTCCACCTCCTTCCAATTCAACATCAAACTGCACATTCCAGATACATTCCTTATTTCCGTCAATTCTATTGAAATTATTTTCTCTGAAAAGATCCCAGTATACATCCCCCCATCGTTCTTTCTCTCCCTGGTAATCATAACCTTCGAAAGTAAAATCTTTCAATTTACCGAATCTTTCCGTCATCAAAGACATCGACGGATTATTAATAACAGCAGTAGCCTGTTCCACTGCACCGTTATAATCTTTCATACAAATCAAAATCTCCGATAACAAATGCCGGGCTGCCACATTAGAAGCTCTTCCCCCTTTTTGACTATCTATTTCCGGCATCCACTGGATTGCAAACAGTAAATCTTCTTTACATTGCCTATAAATTTCCTCTTGGGACACACTCTGATAATTAAACTGAGGAGAAGTGGTTTCTTCTAAAACGACAGGTGCATTTCCCCACATATTAGCTAAAAAGCGATAAGCAAACGCGCGTAAGAATTTCGCCTCTCCTACAATCGCATTCTTTTCTTCTTCAGAATTCCATTTTACAAGTGAACTCTCTGCCCGATTGATAATGACATTACAACTGTAAATATATCCATACAACCGTTGCCACCATTTTTTGGCAAATCCATTATCGGCATTCAACGTATTCCAGTAAAAATACTCCGGATATGTATCTGTACCGGAACGAGGACTGTTCAAATCCACATCCACTCCCATCAGGTCATAATTCTGCCAGCTATCCGTATTGGCATAAAAATCATTTCTTATGCTCAGATAAATATTTGCTAAAGCAGCCTCGAAACCTTTTCTATCTGTATATGAATTTTCCGGAGTCAAAAAATCTTTAGGTACCTCTGTCAGTAAATCATAACAGGAGGTCATAGAGCCGGCAAGTACCAATCCTATAAATAGTTGTTTTATTAATTTCATTTTTAATCAGATTAGAAGTTAAACAATAAAGTCATTTGATATGTACGGATAGAAGGAGAAGACGAAATAGTCAAACCGGAACCTGTTTCCGGATCCAGACCATCCCAATGAGGAGCAAACGTCAATAGGTTATCAGCACTCAAAGACAAACGCATATTATTAAATCCGAACCGTTTAACAAAACGAGAGAGATCATAACTTAAAGCGACTTTTTGCAATTTAATGAAACTACGATCCATATACTTTGTTCCTTTATATCTTGCATTTGAATTATAATCTAGACGCGGATACTTTGCATCTGTATTCCGAGGTGTCCAATAGTCAAAAACAGTCCTGTTATGGGCCGCACTATTTATATATTCGTCATAATAAGGAGTATTGCTACCCGACTGGAAATAACCGTTTCCTCCCCAGATTGAATTGATATATATCATCAAAGAGAAATCCTTATACTCCAGTGTATTTGTTAAACTCCAACGGAAATTTTCCTTGGAAGTACCCAGGAACTGACGGTCTTTATCGGAAGTGATCTTGCCATCGCCGTCAACATCTTCAAGCTTATAATCCCCCGGACGCATACCGTCCATGATCGTACCATTATCCACATCCTCCTGCTGCCACATACCGATTACCTTATAGCCATAAATGGTTCCCAAAGTCTTTCCGATAAAATAGCCCGAACTAATCAAATCATCCTCTTTCCCGTCACCATCATTATCTTCTCCATAAATAGTAACCACTTTATTACGGTTCAGAGAGAAGGCAAAATCGGAAGTCCATTTGAAATCTTTAGATTCTATATTAACAGAATGTAATCCGATTTCAACACCTTTGTTTCTGATCTTTCCTAAATTAGAGAGCATAGATGTTTTTCCGGAAACAGAAGGCAACGACAAACTAAACAACAAATCCGTCGTATTAGTGAAATAGGCATCAATATTACCGGAAAGGCGGTTATTCAAAAGAGAGAAATCAATTCCTGTATTAAAACCGGTTGTTTTTTCCCATCCCAGATCATTCAGAGCAAACGAACTGATGCCCTGTGTAATGGAATAGGAAGGATCACCTGCAAAAATATACTTATTAGTACCAACCTTAGCCAAGGTACTATAAGAGTCGATCGACTGATTTCCGTTAGAACCATATGAAACACGTAAAGCCAGATTATTGATCGGTTCAATATCTTTCATAAAAGACTCATTAGAGATGTTCCAGTTCAAACCGCCCGAGGCGAATGTCGCCCATTTCCGGTTGACACTGAAAGCAGAACAGCCGTCACGGCGAACTGTTCCCGTAATAGAATAGCGACTGTCAAAAGTGTAAGTTCCACGCGCCATCCAGGCAATTGCGCCACTTTCGCCGGCACCTGTGTCTACTGTTTGTTTCTTTCCGTCTTCCAGTTTGTTATCTCCTAAAATCGTATTGTCAAAATTCTCTGCATAAGCAGTTGCATTTTCCCATGTACGACGTTCACGCGAATACAAGAAAGTTGCATCGATATTATGCTTTTGATTAAAGGTATTATTATACTTTATCATGTTATCCAGCAACATATTATAGTTGTTCTCATGCTTCCGTTCACCTTTACCGTTTTTCCCCTGGCCGGTCGTCGTATATTCATCATAAAAATAATATTTCTGCGACCAGCGTAACGTATTCGAGTAAACCATCTCATAAGATAATCCTTTTACCCAGGGAATAGTTATTTTAGCATTCAATATAGCCCCCAGAATATTGTACTTTTCAGTATCATCGGTTTTCATGCTCCAGAAAGGACTTTCAAAAGAGGTCGTTGTTTGCGGATATTGCAAATAACGGCCTTCATCATCATACAAAGAAGCATAAGGACTGAACTGTGCTGCCTTATTCATTGCGGGAGAATCGCCGGAGTAATCACGAATACTATAATTGGTTTTTACTCCTACTTTCAGCCAGCTTGTCAAATTGCTGTCGATATTGACACGCCCTGAAAAGTTTTTATAACGATCATTCATGACAACACCTTTCTGGTCGGTCAATGCCGCAGAAATATAATAATTAGCAAAATCTGAACTGTTGGATATGCTGACATTCGCCTTCAAATTATATGCATTCTGTCGGAACAATTCATAAGGATCGGTAAAGGTCGGACGATGATCCTGAGTTGCATTATAATTTTTAGCTTCTTCCGGCTGAAGATATATATTTAACTTCTCCGGATCGGCATCCAATCCGTTTGCTTCGCGTACATCCAACAGTTTTCTTAAATACCCTGCTGCATCATAGACTTTCAAACGTTTCAACTCATTACTTATACCATACGACAAATTCACGGAAAACTCTGGCTTGGACGTTTTACTTCTACCTCGTTTCGTCTGAATCAGGATGACACCATTGGAAGAACGGCTACCATACACAGCCGCCGCACTGGCATCCTTCAGCACAGTGAAAGAATCGATATCATCAGAAGGGATATCTGCTAATGAACCATCATAGATAGCTCCATCCAATACGATCAAAGGATTATTACCTCCATCCCGGGTTGAGTTCTGACCACGGATGCTGAATCCTGCCACACTACCTGCTTTATTTACGCCACCGACATTCAGACCGGGAACCGATCCCTTGATTGTTTCCATAATATTATTTGTCGGTACATCCCGGTAGGTATTGATATCCGCTTTAGTCACAGAGCCGGTTATAGCCTGTCTGTTCAGCGTACCGTATCCAATTACGACCACTTCATCCAAAGCCTGAGTATCTTCCTGCATTTTTATCTTATAGACAGTTTGATTACTTACAGTAACTTCCTTGGTTGCGTATCCGATATACGAAATCAGCAAAGTCATGCCCGGAGAGGCTTCGATATTGAATTTTCCGTCCACATCCGTTATTGTTCCTATAGTAGTTCCCTTCATGGAAACATTGGCTCCGATGATCGGTTCGTTATTGTCATCTACTATTGTTCCGGATATTTTCATGGGATTGGTACCCGCTTTTTTTACGGCAAGATAAATCTGATTATCTTCTTTCTTCTCATAGATCAACACCGTTCCATTCAACAATCGGCTCATGGCCGCATCTATCGACTGATTATTGACTTCAAAAGATACCGTTTTTTCCAAATCCGGGAGTTGATTACTGTAAAAGAAACGATAATCTGTAGCTTTTTCAATGGTACGTAAGGCCTGCCTGATGGTTTGTCGCTTTACATTGACAGTCACCTGTGCAAAAACGGAAGTGGATAGAAAGGCTACTATACATATAGCCCCTATCTTTTTCATAATATTTCCTTTTTTCAGAAAGGAAAAAATAATTTCTGATTTTTTATTCATACTTTTGTGTAGTATTAAATGGTTAATTACCAGAGAGTGACTACTTACGAATATTCAACTCTCTTAATTGACTGATAATAGGGGAAGGTGTTGCAAGCACTTTCCCTTTTTTGTGTATGTGTTTTTTCTACGTCATATCCATACTATTTAAAGGGTTAATCACTATAGAGTTCTATCACGTCATCTTTTTTCTTATAAGAGATGGAAGATGTAAATTGTAAGGCATAAAGAGTAGACTGTAAGCTGGCATTTTTCAGGGTTCCGGTGAAAGTGATGCAATTCAGCCTATCGCTTTTAATCTCAAACTTCACATTATAATTGCGCTCCAGTAGTTTGATAATATTCAGGATCGGCTCATCGTTGAATACCATTTCATTATTCATCCAGGCGATAAATAACCGGTCGTCTTCCTTTTTCTTTATCATCCGGTTTTTCTTCAACGAATAAACGGCTACTTCTCCTGGGCTTAGGTTGATAGATTGGGTAGAAGACGAAATAATGACCGAACCTTCTGCCAGATAAGTCATGATATTCTCATCATCGGGGTAGGCATGGACATTAAATGAAGTACCCAAAGCACGTATCTGAATATCTCCAGCTTTTACGATAAAAGGAGATCGAGCATCTTTTGCAACATCAAAATAAGCTTCTCCAACCAGTTCGACCTGACGTTGTTTCCCGTTGAAATTACTACCATAACGTAGTTTCGAGTCAGCATTCAGATGGACTATTGTGCCGTCCGGCAGAGAAATATCCGATTTCTGTCCCTGGCCTACTTCTACAGTCATATCATTATATTTGGTTAACAACCTGTTTTCGTTCCAATAGAATAATGATACAGCAATGGCACCGACTACGGCTGCATAGGCTGCAATCCGCATAAAGCTCCTCCTGATATTTATCTTTTTGGGGTTAACAGTCTTACTGATAACCTTAAAAATACGTTCATCTACCGACTCCGGCATATGACCGAAAGAATGTTCCCAGATTCCATCAAAGTCCTCCACCCATCTGTCTGAGTCGTTCAACATTGCGGCTAACTGACGTTTTTCATGCTCAGTAGCCCTATTATCATAGAATTTGTCTAGTAATTCCAAATGTTTGCTCATAATCTCCTTTAAAATAAAAATGATAAAACCGGATAAAGCAATAATATGATACCATTCAGCAAGTCTCCCCTGTTAGCCCTCAGCATTTGGGAAAGGAACTTTGTTGACTGCCTCAGATGACTTTCCACCGTATTTTCAGAAATACCCAGCTGGCTGGCTATCTCTTTTTGGGAAAGGTGTTCAATATGTTTCAAACGATAGACTCTTTGTCTGGCTGGCGGCAGCATAGAAATAATACGTTCTACTTCCTCCAACAACAGATTCAATTCAACTTCATTCTCTACACAATTCTCGGCTTCCCTAACGTTCTCTATCTGTGAAATCATCAATTGTTCCTGAATGCGTTTTGCCGTTTCCTTCAGAAACAGGTTACGAGATATCTTTTTCAGATAACCCTGGAATGAAAATTCAACCACAATCTTCTTCCGATTCTCCCAGATAATGATAAATGTCTCCTGCACAACTTCCTCCGCCATCGAATAATCGCCGTGTGAAAGTCGGATGACAAACTGAAAGAGAACGTGTTTATACCGATTGTAAAGCTCTGTGAAAGCTTTAAAGTTATCAGACATAATCTCCTTCATTAACTGTTGATCTGATAACTGCTCTATTTTGTGCATTCGTGGTGTTTTTTCTATAAATGATACATTGCATTATTACCGAATCCTATATTAAGGAGATAACAGGGGGGAGGTTTCCGTGATTCAAAAGTGATTCTTTAACATTATTTTGCACACAAAATACAAAATAAAAGAAGGTGACACACTATAACACTATATTTGCTACGTCACTATTTATCGAATACAAATATAAAAGCAGCTATCGCTATATAAAATAGCAAATAGCTGCTTATTAAGTGGATTATTATTGCTTTTAAAGCAATAAGTACCCTGATTATTCACATATACTCAACGACACAGGCCCTAAAAGTCCGGCAACACCATCTCCTCTATATGGAGTCGGAATCGTCTGATAATGATTTGACAATGTACTATAAACCAACACTTCCAGTTGATTGTCGCCCTGTTTAACATACTTGCCAATATCCATTTTATATGGTGGCCTCATCATTATACCGACCTCTTTTCCATTAACTTTTATCTCACAGGAAGCATTTACATCTCCCAGATCTAAAACGACTTTACTCCGTGCCCCGATTTTTGGTATAGTTATCTGCTTTCTGTAATACATTCCACCTGAATAATATTTCAAAGCTCCGGTTTCTGACCAATTACCGGTTTCTAAAAGTCCCTTTCCTGTCTTTATTTTAACAGGTTCACAAATCACACCAGCTCCTTGATAACCAGGTTTTCTTTTGACAGAGAAAGCAACCAAGCCAACCTTTTTCCGAGTATCCGGAAAAATAACCCGATATTTACTTACTCCCGAAGAATCCTCGGACAAAAGCTGAATATTCCTTTCCTCTATAGCCTTTCCATTGAACCATACTTTCAAATCACTTCCGGCTATCGTCATATCCATTTCCTCCATTCCGGGAACAGACTTGAAACGATAATTCCAAACAAGATTGTTGCCGCCATAAGGATCATATAACAAATGATCCCCCAAAGCCCATCGTGTCGAAATTATTTTATCATATGAAGATGGTTTTTCCAGGGTAACAGATGATGCCGGGAAAAATACCACAGAACTTCTCTTTCTAAAATCCCTATATGTTCCTTTTTGAAATCTGAATTTCCCTTTCTCCGTATTAGCATACGCAACAGTGCATTGATGCCATCCTTCTTCCAGCAAAATATTCCGATCTGCTGGTTTCTGATCGACTAAAAGATAATCGGGATCAACACCCTCTATTTCAATTCTATAATAACCAGTAACCGGGACATACACCTGACTTCTGTATATCTGATGTCCTCCCTGATCCAATATGAAGAAACCATTGCTGACTTTACCTTTCAAACCATGCCAGCCTTGTGATCCCGGATTATCAAAAACACCATATTGCCACGAAAATTCCAATATTTCCTGCGATGAACCATTCTCCTGTGAAACATTTTTTAATGGAATATCCGCAGACTTAAACTCACTTACAAACTGAGGACCAAAACCATACACGCTTTCAGGCCATTCCGAATCATCAAAATCAGGTAATATCCAGTTTTCAGGAGAAGAAACTGCCGGTTGATGCTTAAAAGAACGGGCTTCAGCCCCAATAACTTCCGAAGCAGGGAAACGAAAATCACCCCATTTATTGTCTAAAGTCGGCAACAACTCAGTCTCCCACGAACCAGTAATCAATGATTCGTATATTACCTTCGGTTCTTTTGTGAACTCCGGTGCCATAGTAGGTTTTCCCTTTGAAAAAACAAACAAATACGAATTATCAGGTTCCTTTTCCAATTTGAGCCATGTTCCTTCTTTTGTTTGACGGATGACAGGATAATCGGATATTGTCCCGTCAGAAGCATTCCAAAGTTCAACTTTACCCGTAGCTCTGAAAAAACACTCCGTATCTTTAGGCACGTCCATAATCATATAGACATCACGTTCTCCCACACACCTATGCAAAACTTTACCTTCTCCGGTTCCCGATATGAAATCGGGAATAATCAGGGCCTTTATTTGTTTCACAACCTCATCTTCCGAAAGATATAACCCTACACCATTCGAATTATTAACCTGTTTCTTTACTTTCTTTCCCTGAGATATTTCCTGGGAAGTCGCACCAAATATTTCCCGGATAATCGCATCCACCTTGGGATCATTTTCTCCAAGACAGGTACTGGCTTTCGGTAATTCGCCAGTTGCAATTATTATCCCTCCCGAACGATAAAAGTCCAATACTTTTAGTAAAGAAGAATAATGCATCGCTTTCATATCTGCCAAAATCAATATACGGTATTTTTCTCCAGAGATGTTCAAACAAGCGTTTTCAACTTTTGATTTTTGCAATGATCTGTAATCCATAAAGTCATAATCCAAACCGGAATTACTAAGTTTCATGGCTTGTTCAAAAGCTATCTTTGTATTAGCCTCCGGATAAGCCTGCATCGATTCTGTCGGATACATTAACGCGATATCACAAACATGAGTGCCCTGGCTCATCAAATAGCTCAATCTTTCCGTATACTGAAGCCATTGTTTCATATGCGGCCAATAAGGCATTCTAAAATGAAAACAAGGCGGAGCCCATTCCCACCAACCACCATGCGTAGAATAATATAGTCCATGCATACAGACTAAATTTCCGCCTGCCATAAAATGATGATCCATTTGTTTTGTCAGCCACGAGCCTGTACTCCCCCATCCCATACTATGAAAAGCTTCAAGCCACGTCCTCGGACGTTCATATAAATGAGCTATCGAACTGGATACTTTCGTTTGTAAAAAACTGGAGCCGGTCGACGGTGCATCATTTCCCGGTGCAGTATACCAGGAATTGGCTCTGAAATAATCGATGTATGCCAATGGTTCCGTTCCACGTCCAAAATTATCGCTTCCATAAATTAAACCACGTGAAGCATGCCAATTATAAATGGGTTGAAAATAACGTTCTTCCGCCAAATCCATTAATACATCGCAATAATCCAGACGTATTTTAGGAGTTATATCCCCGATATCTTCTTTTAAGGCCGGAAGATAAAGTGTAATATCATATCCTTTTCTCTTTTCAAATTCTTCTTTAAAGTCCTCTGACCAGGAACCCATTTTAATAGGATAAGATAACTCGTCCTGAAAAAAATAATTCATGCTGCCTGATGCTGCATCTCCCATATTTTTTTCAAAACGATCAAAATATACATTTATATATTCTTTCCCGATGTCCGGATGCAATAAATGGCTTTTTTTAGTTGAAAGAATATATACTTTATAATTTTTCCCTTCCGGAACTTTCCACAAAAGTTTTCCATCAGATATATGTTTAGCCAAATCTATTTTCTCCGGCCAGGCAACAGCACCTACAAACTGTTCCGGGATATCATAAATAAAAGTTGTTCCCCCCAAAACAGTATCAGACACAATATCCAATTCTCCCTGATAATTCTGAAATTTCTCCTCTTTCAACAACTCATCCGTATAATACCCATTACCAATCCATCCGATAGTATAGTCATCCATACCTAATCCGACATTTCTTAATGTGCACTCTTTAGCAAACCAACTCCAAAAATTCCACCAATCTCCGGAGAAAACATTCGGTCTTCCCGCTTCTGTTTTTCCGGAAAGTCCATATCCGTTTTTCATCTCCTCTACATCCACTTCCGGATCCATATGTATGTAACTCACAGCGAAACCGTCTGTTGCAGATGCCGATAAAATGTCAAGCTGTTCTTTCATTCGTTCCCGGTTTAAACTGTCACCGTTCCACCAATAGAAAGGCACATTACCATATCCTTTCGGAGGAGTAGCAAATTCTGAAAAAACATCTGCATCTTTTTTCGGATATCCTTTATATTTTTGTGACTGAGCAAAAGTAACCAGACCGGAAAGAGAATAAAGAACAATTACTTGAAGAACGATTATCTTCCTCATAAACAAATTATTATATTGTATTTTATTTAAAATCATAAACACATTATCATATAAAGAGGCTTCCCTGTCTTTGCACAGGAAGCCTCTCAATAAATTTATTTTTATCATTAATTTATGACAAGATCATTACCAACCGGGATTTTGTTCCAGTACCACATCTTTATTCGTATCAATAACAGTTTGAGGAATAGGCCAAAGATTAAATGATTTTGTCAATGTTAATCTGGGATAATTCCAATATGAATATTTTTTTATACGATCGACAGCGACTGTCCCTCCCATACGAAGAAGGGTATTCCAACGACTCTCTTCATACATCAATTCGCGGGTTCTTTCGTCAAGAATTAAATCAATGCTGACATCACTGGCTGTCACCAGGTAACTGCATTTTGCCCGCGAACGCAACATATTTATATCAGACGCTGCACCCGAATTATCTCCTACTCTCAATTTTGCCTCGGCACGTAACAATATTGTTTCAGGTAAACGTATCAAATAATCATCGCGGAAAATACTACGCAATACTCTACCGTCAGCTGCTAATGTATAAAAGTCAGGGCCTATTTTGCATGATATCGGATATATCAAGGTATAAGCGCCATCGTCATATTTACCGTTCGCATCTTTTTTGTAAAGAACATCCCAAGGTATTTGCTTTCCATAATATTCAGATGTTTTTATATTTCCTAAAAAAACACGACGTAAAACAGCCTCTGAATTACGCATATCTTCAGCCCATTTATCTTCATAAACTCCATCACGCGAATAAGGAGTTGGAGTAACCTGGCTACAACCAAAACCTCCGACATCTTCCATCTGACCACCAATGTGAGCTCCCCCCTGATCTCTGAAAACCGGTCCATAAATAGCCGGGTAATCTAAACAAGCCAGATTACCGTCCGATTTATATACTTCATAGTCAGATTGAGCACACCAGATAGCTTCCGTATTTCCATTTTGATAATCTTGATTTCCAATCTGGAAAAGGTCCCAATACACATTTCCTTCTATAGGATAGCCTGCTGAAGAATAAGTCCGATCTGCTGTTTGTTCTGTAACTGAAGTGGCATAATAAAACTCCGGTCCTTCGTTCTTACGTGCACCGAAACGTTCCGTCATAAGACTATAGGTTCCTGAATCTATAACATCATTGGCATACGAAATAGCCTTATTATATGCACTGGCAGCGTCACCACCTTCCTCTTCCAGCAAAACTCCCTTATCAATGTACAACTGACAAAGATTATGCTGAACAGCCGCCCTTACCAAACGTCCGGCCTCTGCTGTTGTAACAGGCAAATCGTTTATGATATCTTCCATTTCATCGATAGCATATTGATAGGTCTCCATACGTGTCGAACGTTTATAATCATATTTAGGAGTAGAAGTTATTTCTGTAACCAACGGAACTCCTCCAAATAGTTCTCCCAAATTTCTGTAAGCAAAAGCCCGGAAGAATCGGGCCTGAGCAATTATATAAGCTTTGTCGGATTCCGAATTCCACATTATATGCTCTAAACCTGCGGCATAAATGGCTGTATTTGCCGTATTAATCAGATAATAAAACGCGGCATATGTATCCTTAAATACTCCATATTCCGAATTAATCATGCTGTAATCGTTAAACCGATAAGAATAACGTATAGTCGGTACATCAAGAACATCAGTACCGTTTCCCATTCCATATGACCACAAATTCAATTCTCCGTAGTTATTGTAAGGACAATAGATATTGTGAACTTTGATATAACAAGTGGCAAGCACTTGATCTACCTGCTCAGAAGTAGTAAATACATTGTCAATTGTGTAAAATGTTTCGGGATCTTCTTCCAAAAATTTACTATCATCACAACCAACGACTGCAAATATCGTCATCAACAACAATAATGTTTTATATATATATGTTCTTTCCATTGTTTTATAAAGTAAAATTTAGAAACTCAAATTCAAACCAAAAGAAACGTTCGTCATTATCGGATATGTCTGACTTAATGCTGTACTACCGGTTTCCGGATCACCGCCATCCCAGCCGGTAATTGTAGCCAGGTTTTTCCCTGTAATAAACAACTTAAAATTATTAATACCCATATTCTTCACCCATGGCTGGTTGAATGTATACGAAAGCGTTACATCCTGTAAACGTACATAAGCCCGGTTTTGCAAACCAAGAAAATAACTATCTCCTGTAAAAGTTGCAGCCGGATATTTATTACTCGGATTTGCCTCTGTCCAATAAGGTATATACAAACCATTCGAAGCAAACCACTGCCTATCACCTCCGGTTATATAAGCATTTGTATTTCCTGCCTGATAATAACCGTTACCTCCGAACACTCCGGCAATCATCACATACAACTCCCAGTTTTTATACTGTAACGTATTACTTAAATTCAGTTTGAAATTCGGTGCCTTATTTCCTATTACAGAACGGTCTTTTTCATTGATCACACCATCATTATTTTTATCCACATACTTAGGAGTTCCTGCAGAAACACCATTGGCTTCCATATATTCAGTATCATTTGTCTGGACAATTCCATCCTGTTCATATCCAAAAATAGAATGTATCGATTCACCTATAAACAGACTATTTCCGATATCATCATCTTCCTTTCCGTCGCCATCAAGGTCTTCTCCATACAAGTGAACCAGCTTATTACGATTCAGCCAAAATGTCAATCCTGTAGTCCAGTTAAATTCCTTATTCTGAATATTGACAGTCCGTACAGTAGCTTCTACTCCCCTGTTTTTTACTTCACCCATGGAAGAGTACATACTACCAAATCCAGTCATTACTGGAATCGAGCGAGAAAAAATCTGATCATATGTTTTAGATAAATACACATCTACATCGACGAATAAACGACTATTCAGCCAGGTTGATTCAAATCCCATATTCCATGCCTCAGTCGTTTCCCATCCTAAGTTTGAATTACCTATAGTATTCTGGTTAATACCGTATGAAGGTTTTCCCGAATTACCAAATGGATAATATATACCTCCGGAATGACCTGTTACTACCTGCGACAATGTTGAATATTGTGTCAATCCCTGGTTCCCGTTTTTTCCCCACGACAGTTTTAGCTTCATGTCATCAAGAAATTCTACACTTTTTACAAATGGTTCATTGGTCATACGCCAGGCTGTACCTATGGCCCAGAAATTACCCCATTTATTATTTGCACCAAAAACAGACGAACCGTCTCTTCTATAAGAAGCTGTCATGTAGTAAGTGTCACCAAACGAATAAGAAGCTCGTCCAAAATACCCTATATTCGTTCTTTTCCAGTTATTTAATGATATTTTTTGAGTAGACGCATAATGGAGACCATTTAAACCTAAAGCTGTATTCCCGTTCGCTGCAAAATCACTACCTGATAAAGTCTGGGATTCAAACTTCTGGTAGTCACGAGTTGCAACTGCGGTCAGATCAATATTATGTTTTCCAAATGTCTGGTTATAATTTAAAATATTGTCAATCACATAACTGGTTGTTCTTTCATTTGCAATGCTACCTCCGGCACTACTTAAATAACTATTTTGAGTAGCAACAGAATAGCGGGAGTCATCATCATACGACCCGGCCGGAACATTGTATGACTCATGAGTAAAATCACCGTTCTTTCTGTAATTAAGATTTCCTGCATAATTGAAACGGTAGCTTAAACCGGAAATCCACGGACATTTGACCACTGCATACGCATTCGCACGAAGATTATCACGAAGATCCACATTTTCTTTCTTTGATTCGTCATCGATCCCCCACAAAGGATTGCCTCTACCGCGCGTACCGTCAGGAATAGCCTCAAGCATACCATTCGGCCTGTACATCATAGCATACGGAGATAAGATCGTAGCTGACCAAATATTAGCTCCAATACCGGAATAATCAGTTCTGGTATATGCTGCATCAAGACCTATCTGCAACCAACTTGTAATATCAGTATCTATTTTTCCCAATATTGAGACACGTTCATAATCATCACCTTTTATTACGCCTCCACTCTCTGTATAGGAAGCTGATAAATAGTAGTTCATCCTATCACCGGCTCCGGATACTGCCGCCTGATAATCCTGGGTCCATCCAGTTCGTGAAATTTCATCCAACCAATCTATTTCTTTTCCGGAATTCATGTTTATTTCTTCCTGAGGTACCAAAAAACTATAATCAGAATATCCGTTCGCAGCGGCCGTAGCATCAAGCCATTGTTCACCATTCATCAATTCTGGTTTAAGATGCCATGACTGCATGCTTCCTCTTGCATTAAAATGGATGACCGGCTTACCTTGCTTACCTTTTTTAGTTGTAATAATAATTACTCCATTAGCAGAACGAGAACCGTATGCAGCAGCGGAAGTAGCATCTTTCAATACGTCATAAGATGCTATATCATTGGGGTTAATATCATTAATACTTCCCATAAATATAACACCATCCACTACCACCAGCGGATCGTTTGAGCCGGATATGGAATTTTGTCCGCGAATCTGCATAGTAGGAGTTCCTCCTGCTGAATTTGTCGCACCAATATCAAGTCCGGTCACATTTCCTTTCAAAGACTCCAAAGCATTTGTATTTGTCGCCAATGATATCGGTGAATTTTCCAACTTGACAGAAGATACAGAACCTGTAAAATCTTTTCTTTTAGCAGTTCCGTAACCGATAATAACGATTTCATCCAATGCTTGTAAATCCTCTTTCAACAGAACATTCAAACGATCTTTATTTCCTAAACTAATTTCCTGAGTAACATATCCTATATAAGAAATCTGGATCACAACATCAGTAGGAGCCTCTAACATAAAATTACCATCGATATCAGTGATAGTTCCAACGGTTGTCCCTTTTACAGAGACATTCGCTCCGATGACAGGTTCTCCATTCTGATCTTTAACTGTTCCACTAATTTTTCGCGATTGATTACTTTGACTGTTACGTGATATTTTCAGAATAATCTGTTTTCCAACCACTTCATAACTGATTTGTTTTCCCGCAAAAGCTTTTTTCAAAATAGCATCCAGACTTTCCTGACGAGCATCCACAGAAACCTTTTGTGACTGATCTACTGTCTGGTCCAGCATAAAGGTGTAATCTGTTTTTGTTTCTATTTGTTTAATTAACTGCCGAAGCGATTCATTTTTTACTGATAAATCAATTTTTTCACTTTGGGCATAAGTAGAATTAAATATAAATAACGTAAGTAAAAGCGGAATTAACTTCCTTCTTAATTTAAACATTATGTAATAGCTTTAAGATTATAAAATATATTATATCTTTGCCTTTATATATCAATTAGTTATTCTGTCTAATTTTAGGCAGAATAAAAGCACAAGCATATATATTTCAAAAGGCATGGAGATTAGGGGTCTCTGTGCCTTTTACGCATAAGGCAGAATACGTCTAAAAAGACTTTCCTATTTATATCTGATCGTCACCTCCTTTCCGTCTAGTTTATACTCTATTGGAGAAATTTTATTGATCATCTCTAATAATTCTGTTAATGATTCCGTCTTAATTGTAAACCAATAAGATTTTGAGACGTCTACATTCGATAACGTAATATCTACTCCATACCAACGTCCCAGTTTCTTCCAAACTTCTTCTACAGGATCACCATCAAACTTTAAAAGATTGTGATGCCAGCTCGCTTCGATCTCCGCATCACAAGATTCAACCCGGCAGGACAAACTCTTTTTAGAAACTATAGCTTCCTGATCAGGAGACAAATAGGTCAGCAAATTTTGATTTTCGGCCGACAGCAAGCTAACCTTCCCTCGAAGCAAAGCGACCTTTATGGCCTCTTCATCTGTATAAGCACTGACGTTGAATGCCGTACCATGCACTTTTACATCCACAGTACCCGTCTTGACTATAAAAGGATATTGAGTATCTTTTTTAACGTCAAAGAAGGCTTCTCCTTCCAGATTGACAATACGGTCATGCGTACTATATTGATAATTATAGGACAAACGCGACCCGGAATTTAACCAGACAAGTGTACCATCAGGAAGAACAAGTTGGGTTTTCTGCCCAGAAGGAGCCATAATTACATTTTCAAACTGAGATGCCTGCCAGGAATCTTTTTGACTATTAAATAAAAAAGACAAAGAAAATCCAAGAATCAAAGCTATAGCAGCTGCAATACCGGAGATGCGGATCAATAGTGAGCGGGAATACAACGGGACCTGTTTTACTTTATGACGGATACGATCCTGTATCTTCCCCCAAACTTCGACTTTGTCGGGTATCACATACGAAGAGGCATTCACCCGTACACCTTCCCATTGCTGCTGCAATTTATTCAGTAGAAGACGATGTTCGGAATCTTCATTCAGCCAATGATTTACTTTCTCCCTCTCAGACAATGTACACTGTCGGGATAAGTATTTAGCCAGTAGTTCATATGGTATTTGTTGCTCGTTCATTTTCTTGTTCTTTGTTAGTTGACACATAAATCCCCCTAAAACCCCCAAAGCCCTATAAATTATTTTATAAATAAATTGAAATATATGCCATCCAACCACCCAAAAGAAGTGTTACTTCACAAAAAACCAAGTAAACTTATGTCAGTAATTCTTTGATAAAAGGGAAAGTAAAATGATCATCACCGATTCATCAGAATGAGCTGCTATGTATTCACGGATCTTTTTTAATGCAATACCCATCTGATTCTCGACAGTCTTTACGGAGATTTCCTTTACATCAGCTATTTCTTTATAGCTTAATTGTTCTTCACGGCTCAGGATAAATATCTCCCGGCACTTTTCAGGTAAAGATCCGACAGCAGCTTGTAATAGTTGATAAAATAACTCACGGTCCACACAATCGACCGATTCGTTTTTCTCTAATTCAATACGGGCCCACTTCTCTAATAAAACAGTATGATTATCTTCATCACGTAAATAATTCAGCATCCGGTTACGGGCACTGTTATATAAAAAAGTCTTGATATATTGTATTTCTTGTCCTTCATAGTCCTCCCACAAACAGACAAAAACATCCTGCACCACTTCCTCTATCACCTGATAATCACGGGTATAGTAATTCAGGAAGCGGCATATAGTTTCAAAATAGTCATTATATACATCTTTGAATGTTCTTTCATTGATGATCATGGTGGTATAGCTTTTTCATTAAATCATCTCGTATCCCTTTTCGCGCAAAAATAGGCAAATAAATAACATATAAATAAGAAATAACGAAAAAGATAAAGCTTGCAGGGACTGGCTAAAAACAGATATTAAAACAAATCAGTACACCTGCAAGCATGAAAAGTATATTAATCAATCACTTACTACAAATAAATAACTTGTACCCGGTAAAGTTTCCAAATGAAAAACATCGTCTTCCAGTTCTTTTTCATCCAGCAGCTGGCCGGACTTCCGGACTTCCATCCGGACTTTCTTTTGTTTCCAGGGATTCAATAAAGTCAACGGTCGTCCTTGTTCACTCACTATGGTAAGGGAAGTAACCTCTTTATTTTTCAATTCTGCGGATACCAGAAAAGCACCCTCTACCCGTATCTGATGGAAAGAAGCATCTTTCTCACGCGGCCAGACCGGAAAAACACGGACAATATCCTGATGTCCCATACAAAGCATCTCATTGATCGTATTGGGGACAGTGCTCCAATTTTCGATACCGTGCGGATTATCCAGCTGGAATCCGTTCGGATACGTATGGCGGGAATAAGCATTCAGATGAACCAGGATGCTGTCCGGATCATATCCTATCCGTACGGCCGCCGGGAAAAAGCTGTTCGTTCCGTTGAAATCGGACCAACGTCGCATTTCATCGACTGTATTATGTGCAATCTGCAACAGTTGCGGATCTGAATTCAAGCCGATCTGCCCTGCCGGATAAATATGCTGTATCCCCAAGGTATTATCGCCCCACCAATCCGTACCTTTCTCCGTATAGCGAAAGACTGTTTTTCCGTTCCGCTCCTGTAGCGGATAATCGGACATATGATCTTTAATAAATGCCCATTGCTCTCTTTTATCTTCATCGACACCTAAAAAAGAACTCATATCCGATACTGTCTGCATGACCATCCGAACCAATCCCAAAGACAGGATCGGGTTCATTGTTCCTACCGTGCCTTCGTGGATGGCATCATTATAGATGACATAGCGATCTCCTTCAAGAGTCAGATATTTTTCCCAGAAAGCAGCAACACCCTTCACGAACGGATATACTTTCCGGGTATATTCTTTATCCCAGGTCCGGTAAAACTGCATCGACATATTGACAACCGCATAAGAAGAGTTGCTCTTCTGTCCCATGAAGAAACCTTCATCCTCCACCAGCTTTCCATCGATCCAACCTTTAAAATAAGTATCCATAAAGGGAGAACGACGGGTCGTTTCGATACCTAACGGCCCTGCTCCTACCGGTAATAAGATGCCATCGGAAATACCTGTTACTTCTTCTGAATAATAATTACCACGGGCTATCTGGGCAAGCATTGGCATATAATACGGATCGGCCTGTTCGATACGGTTGGATGAATACAAACCGTAATAGGGAGCCATATGATTATAATTCAAATGGTAGTCACCGTTCCAGTTAGGACGTTCCCGGGTAATCCAGGTGCCGAAGATAGAAGGGGGAAAATCCTTATCACGGCTACAAGAGGCCATTCCATAGAGAGACAGATAGTACTGCTTTTCTATTACCGAATCCGGTATACTGACAAAGGATTTCTGCCAATAATCTTTCCACCATTCCTGATGATGCTTTTCAATCTCATTTAAATGGGTAAAAGAACAATCTTCAACTCGTTTAATGACATCAGCAACACAGTCATTACTTTTAAAGTTACTAGAGAAAGCACAGACCAGACGAACCGGTTTACCTGGCTTCAACACAAAACTACCATCGGAAGACTGCCCCATACGTAAAGCCATAGCCGCTTTCGTCGGAATGTCAACAGAATCTTCGAAAGCTCTCCACAAATAAAAGACTCCTTCCTTTGTAACGCCGACCTCCCGTTCATCAGGAAAAACACGTTCTAACGGTGGATTATTTATTGTTTCTTTCTCGCCCGGTAAGGATAGATTCACGTACCCTTCCACGCTGTCTTCACCATTCATTTCCAGTTCAAGAACCAATAAGTCCTCTTCTGCTGAAATATAAGTTTTATAAGATACAGACAAATTGCCTTTTGTAAACCGGGCAGTTGTAGTAGCATCGTACAACTGTTGCTCCACCAGATAAGAGGCGCCTTTCAATGCCGGCATCGACAACTCAATTTTGCCTAACACCAACGGATATGATTCATCTAACGCCGACTTCAACCGCCAGAAATCATTTCTTGCCACATAAAAGGTTTGTGCTTCGGGCGGACCGGCTAAAGCAACACCGGTAAAACCATTCCCCAATAAAGGAGCATCTACCGAATTACGGTTGGGGATCCGTTTCGGAGGCTCGGTAAAACGTATGGTATGTTTCCGTATGATTGCCTCCGATTGTTGTTCACTATCACTAAGATCATTGCATGAGAATAAGAAAACACTCAATGCAGACAAGCCTAATGCCATCAACAAATTACTATTTTTTCTCATTTGTCCAGTGTTATATCTTTAGAAAACCTCACATGTTTCTTTTTCATATTTTCCAGATGTAACCCCGAAGACAGAATATCTCCCTCCCAGTTCGTTCCTTCGATAACGACCTGACTGCAACCGTTCAGGAAGAAGGCCTGTTTATTAGAAGATCGCGGTTGCAAATCTTTAGTCCGGATAACCGTATTATTCTTAAACGCCAGTCCCTTCGTACTTTTGGCATAAAGAATCGGATAATCAAACACCTGAAATTCATTATCTTCTATACGTACGTTTTTATGAACGGGCCGATCAGGATCTATTTGTGTATTCGAAGGATTCAATGCAATAACAGCATTACCCGGACCACCCTGATAAGCACAATCTATAAAAGTATTATTCCGAATCAAAATATCACAGACCGGCCCCGATTCGAACCAGCCTTCAGCATCTCCCTCTATCAGGATCGCACTCATACCTGTTTTCTCGAAAGTGTTATTTTCAATAATGGCTTTACGAGGGGTTGTAATTAACAGCCCACGCGTACAAGTACGGGTAAAGTAACTGTTACGGATCTCAACCTCCGGCGTACAAGTCATATTCTCAACACAATCCAATCCAAACTCTATATCTGCCGGAACAGGATTATCCAGACGCACTATAACCTCTCTGTCTGATACCCGTCGAACCTCCTGCACCTTCGCCCTCTGATAACGTTCCATACGTTTGGCTCTGATAAAAGCGACTTCATCTCCTTCATGAAAAGCAACGAAACCATAACTCTGTCCATGCATAAAACGAAGTCTTAACGTATTAGCATCCATTTTTTCCATGATCCTCAGATTGGTACCATGTATATTTATCGGATCATCATGAGCACCTTCATAACGGCAATCCGAAATGTTTATCATTCCACTACACCCGGAAAAATGCATCATATCGGCAGATGCCGCAAGTATCCTGCCACTACCTTCCGGCGGAACACAATTGACATGGTCCATAGTGATATTATTCACAAACTGACTGACAATACCTAAACCATGCATATAATGCATATTCACATGCTGCAAAACAATATCGCGACTCTCCAGTATAAACATTCCGACCTGGTCACGAATAACATCGCGGGCAGTTAATATATTCCCTTCTTTGGGATGAAAATCAGAAGGAGTCGAAAAACTTACAACCCCATGAGACAGTTCTTTTGCTTTTGATTTGGATAAGACATTCCAACCATTCGTATAAACGGAAGTTTTCTTTTCCGCATCATATTCATTGCAATGAATACGATTCGACTTCCATCCTTCACCAAACAGATTTATATATCCGTCCACTATTTCATACCACGAATCCGGATGTAAAGTAACGACAGTTTCTCCGGTCGCAACCCGGGTATATCGAATCTCTGATGCTGTCGGACGCTGGAAGTTTGTACTTATATTCCGGATCTGTATATTTTTACAATGGTCCAGTACCATTGTGATCATTTTCCCGTGATACATTAACAAAGAGCCATTCCCTTCGACAATAAGATCCTCCATCTCTTTAAACAATAATCCTACTGTCTTTATTTTCGAAGGACACTCTTCTTCTGTGGATGTATTAGATATAAAATATTCAGCACGAACAGCACCCTCCGGCCAGATATCATAGCGCCCTTTCGGAAAACACAAGACTTTTGCACCTGTCTGTTTACAAGCTCTTATCGCTTCCTGTAAACCCGTTACAACATTCTCATAAGTATTAGGTAATACACCAAAATCCGAAACATAAACGGTGTCTATTCTATTTGCCTTTACATAACAGGCAAATAGAATAAAACACAATAATAAAAAATATTTAGTATACGACATAAGGTTCTCCTTCAATCTTCAACTCGCCGAAACTTCCTTCCGATTTATAAGGTTGACCTCCGCCGATATATAATTCCACAGGACCTTCTTTCTGAACCAAATTTCCTTTATCGTCGACCAGAGCCAACTCTTCCGGAGAAAGGGTGAAAGTGACAGTCTGGCTTTCGCCCTTATTCAGATGAATACGTTTGAAACCTTTCAAGGCACGCAACGGGACACGGGTATTTCCGTTTTGAGGATGAGAGACATACAACTGAACAACCTCATCGCCATCCCGTTTACCGGTATTTGTGACTGTCGTTGTTACCTGGATACTTTCACCGGTCTTCACAACAGAAGCATTCGACAACGGTTGATAAGCAAATGTCGTATAACTCAAACCGTAACCGAACGGATAACGGACATCGCCTTTGAAATAACGATAAGTTCGGTTCGCCATCGAATAATCTTCGAAATCAGGAAGATCTTCGTCATTCATATAAGTAGTCAGCGGCATACGGCCTGCCGGGTTATAATCACCGAAAAGGACATCGGTAATGGCATCGCCCGCAGCTTGCCCGCCATACCAGGCTTGCAGGATAGCGTCGGCATTACGGCTTTCCCAGTCGAAGCTCATAACAGAACCGGACATATTGACCAGAATCAACGGGCGGCCTGTCTTTTTCAGTTCTTTCATCAACTCTGTCTGCACAGGAGGTAATTTCATCGTTGTACGGTCACCGCTGGCAAAACCGCCGTAACCTGCGGCTCCGGCATCACCGGCCTCGCCTTCATAATCGGCACTGATACCACCGACAAAGATAATGATGTCTGCTTTCTTAGCCTGTGCGGCTACCTGGGCAAAAGAAGGGGCACCTTCCAGTTTCTGAACAATACCGACACCTGTCAGCGTATCGATCTGAATCGTATTGCCAAAACGTTTCTTCAAACTCTTGTACGGGGTCATGATTTCGCTGGGCACACCAAAATAATTAGCCAACAATGTACTACCGTTATCCATATTCGGACCGATTAAAGCAATCCTTTTAATCTTAGAAGCATTCAGGGGAAGTATATTCTTATTATTCTTCAATAAGACCATCGACTCCTGCGCCATCTTATAAGCATGTGCCTTATGCGCATCGCACTCGATCACTTCACGCCCGATCGTAGCATACGGAACACGGTCAGCCGGGTCATACATACCTAATTTGAACTGTATTTTGAAGAGACGAGCCAAAGATACATTTATATCTTTTTCCGAAATAATACCCTGCTGGACGCCTTGCTGAAGTTTCTGATACAAATCACCACATTCCAGGTCGGTACCTTTCAGTACTGCATCTGCTACAGCATCTACATCATTGCTATGCGTTTTGTGATGATGAGCAAAGTCCTTTACAGCCCAACAGTCGGAGGTCACATAGCCATCAAATTTCCACTGGTTACGAAGAATATCCTGTAACAATTCATTGTGACCACAGCAAGGTTGTCCTTCCAGCCGATTGTAAGCGCACATCACACCATGTACTTTCGCTTTCGTCACCAGCTCGCGGAAAGCCGGCAGATACGTATCCCACAAATCATACAAAGAGGTACGTGCATCAAAATAGTGCCGATTACCTTCCGGTCCGCTATGTACGGCATAGTGCTTGGCACAAGCTACCGCTTTCAGATAATGAGAATCACTACCTTCCAAGCCACGGACAATGGCCGTTCCCATCTTACCTGTCAGATAAGGGTCTTCGCCATAACACTCCTGTCCACGTCCCCAGCGGGGATCACGGAAGATATTGATATTCGGAGTCCAATAGGTCAGCCCACGGTAAATACTACCGGTCTTTCCTTCCCGTAAATCTTCGTTAAAGAGGGCACGGCCTTCCGAAGAGGTCATATCGCCCATAAGTTGCAAAGCCTCCGTGTCAAAGGTAGCAGCCATACCGATCGCCTGCGGAAAAACAGTCACCTTTTCCTTCGTACGTGCCACACCGTGCAGCGCTTCGTTCCACCAGTTGTAAGCAGGTATACCTAAACGGGGAACCGCCGGGGCGGCATGTTTCATCAACTGGACTTTTTCTTCCAGCGTAAGGCGGGAAATAATATCCTGTACACGTACGTCCAACGGAAGGTCAGGATTCCGGAACGGATAATCATACGTTTGTGCAACCAGGCCGTTCAGAGAGAGAACAGCCAGTAAAACGATACTTTTTAGTTTGTTTTTCATGAGATTATCTATTTTATTTTGTTACTTCGACAATGATTTTACTCTCTTTCAGTCCTTCCGATACGGCTGTCAGTTCAATAGGTTGTCCTGAACGATCGCTGGTAACAAGCACCTGGGCATAACCACCGAAAGCATTCCTGTGTACATCGCTGCCTGAGGGGAAGACATCCGGTTCGTGACTGGAAGGATGACCGTTCCCCACTCCCAGGATCTTACCGTTACGGACATCGAAATGAATTCCGTTTTCGGCAGTCGGTACCACACGCCCTTTGGCATCCAAGACTTTTACGGTGATGATAGCAACGTCATTGCCGTCACCCTGGATAGCAGAGCCATTTTCACTGACCAGTTGCAAGGAAGCCGGCTTTCCGGTAGTTTCTACCAACTCTATATATTTCTTTCCGTTCTTCTTTCCTTTTGCCAACAACTTACCCGGAGCATATTTAACACGCCATTCGGGAACATCAAATTTACCAACCTGTTTTTTACCCAAACTCTTACCATTCATGAAGAGTTCGACTTCATCCATATTGGTATACAGGTGTACGTTTACCGAATCGGTACCGATTCCATTCCAATGAGGAAGAATATGCAACACCGGTTCTTCCGTCCACCAAGCCTTATAATACCAGAAAGCATCTTTCGGGAAGCCACAATAGTCTAAGATACCGAAATGAGACACTACGCCCGGCCAGTAATGTTCTACCGACTCGCCACCATAATCGAAACCGGTCCAGACGAAGGCTCCGGCAACAAATTTACGTGCATCCACATAGCGCATCCACTCCTGCGCACGTGCACCCCATCCCGGATGGTCGCGGTCGTAAGCCTGATGGAAACCTTTAGCTGCATTCGTTTCATAGATGCCACGTGTCATAACCGTACTTGCCTCTTCGGTAAAAATGCAAGGCAGGTTCGGGAATTTCTTGTGTACAGCGTCGATATTACCTATCTTATAATAGTTCGAGCCCTGTACGTCGACAGCATAAGTGAAGCCTTCACCCCAACTACCGTTCATCGCCGCCGTGCACGGACGGGAAGGGTCCAGTTTGCGCTGAACGGCTTTCATGCGCTCAACGATCATACGACCTTTTTCCGAGCCTTGTATCGCCGGTTCTTCATTTCCCAAACACCAAATGATGACGGACGGATGGTTACGATCGCGACGGATCACGGTCTTCATCTGATTCAATCCCTCATCGCTGGAACTCAATACACGCATTTCATCCATAACCAGCATACCCAGTGTATCACAGGCATTCAATACAGCCGTTGTCGGAGGATTATGGGATGCACGATATGCATTCACTCCATATTCTTTCAGACGGGCGATTCGCCACGCATTCAGCTGGTCCGGAACAGCAATACCTACGCCGGCATGGTCCTGATGGCAACATACGCCCTGGATCTGAACACGTTCGCCATTGAGGAAGAAACCTTCGTTGGCATCAAAACGGATATCACGGATTCCGAAAGAAGTATCATAACTATCTACGACTGCTCCATCCACCAGGATATCCGTATGCATCGTATAAAGAGTCGGCGTCTTCAGCGACCAAAGACTGGCCTCCGATACGTTCATCTCTATCTCAAACAGTTCGGTTTCCAATGGTTTGATAGAGAGTGTGCCGCCCGACTTGTTTATTTCCCGACCTTGATGGTCGATTATGGAGTTTTGCACAATTACATTGGCCACATTGCTACTCTGATTGGAAACTTCTACCTGCGCCTTTACGCGTGCCTCCTTCGTCTGGAGATTGACATCGCTCGACACAAAAGTTCCCCACTGGGGGATATGGATCGGAGCGGTGCGATGGAGCCATACATTCCGGTAAATACCGGCACCTTCGTACGACCATAATTCAGAATGAGTAGCATCTACACGTACGGATATCACATTTTCTGCATCCGGTTCATAATTCAGACATTCAGTCACATCGAATACCAAAGGAACATAACCGCTTTCGCCACGTCCCAGATAAATACCGTTCATCCACACCTGGGCATCACGAAATATACCTTCGAACTCCAATGTATAACGGTCTCCCTTTACCAATTCGGGAGTGAACCGTTTCCGGTACCAGCCCACACTATTTTCAGGTGAACGCCCGCCCAGTTTACGGTATCCTTTTACCTTGAACTGTTCTTTGCTGTAATCCAAAGCCATTCCCCAATCATGCGGCAGAGATATCTTCTCCCATTTACTGTCATCGAACTTCTGCGTATGAGGAATAGACAAACGCGACTCCTGGTCCGCATTCAATAAGGTCGACTCCTGTAAAAATGCCACCTTTGAAAACGACAGTGCCTGTCCATAATTAAAATCCTTTTCCGGATTAGCCGCATGCCCTTTGGCGAAGAGCCAATCCTGATTCAACAACACTTTCTCCCGTTGTGACTGAGCTCCCATCCAAAGGGCAGGGAGCAATAACATCACCGTAAAAATCAATCTTTTCATTCTTCGATCTTTTGTTTTCTATTCTATATATTATTGGCAAACTTCTATCTGCGACGTTTGAGTAACGCCATTCTCATTATAAGTATCTATGGTAAAATAATAAGTAACACCTTTATTAAGACTTCCGATCTCCAGGGTTGTCTCTCCCATTACCTGGAAATTGTTATAAAGTTTGTCTTCCGCCACACCATAACGGACAATATATCCCTGGGTATGCGGCACTTCATTCCAACTTAAACGAACTTTACACGAATCGGTAAGATCGCGTTGCACCGTAAAATTATTGATTGCACGCGGCTTACTGCCCAGACCGTTACCGAATATCCTCAAATCGCGGACGGACAGGTTCTGGGATACTGTATATTCTTTATTTTGCAATTTGATATACCGGGCTTTGAACGGAGCCTCAAATTCGATATAGTCGTGAGGCGTATCTGTTTTTTTAGTACTGTAATCCACTACCGGATACCAATCCTCGCCATTCGCCGAAGCATAGATCAGATAACTCTGGTAAACGCCGGGGACAAAGCCCCGCTGGCTGGCTCCGTATTCGTCGAAATTCACCTGGATCGCCTGGATAGATGCCAGCTGCTGCAAGTCGACCTGTAGCCATTCGTTCTCTTTATTCGAGGCGGCAACCCAAGCCGTACGGGCATCCTCATCGACTGTGTTTCCTGCCGGATACCCATCCAGCGAAGAAGAAACAGTCACCGGCTTCTTATAAGACAGCAGCATCCAACCGGGTTGATAGTTTCCGGCTGTTTGTTCTTTCCCTCCGGGCAGATACATCGGATAATCGCCCAAATAAGTATTTGTATGCAGATAGCCGTCTTTATCGAATCCGGCAGGATAAAAAGAGACTCTCCGCTCAAACATATGGCGGACAGAGATCGAATTGGTCGCAGCCTTCCAATAGTTTTCGTTACCAGCCGTAAACATACAGCCATGTCCGGCACCACCGATAAACCCAGTCGGTTTATAAGAGACCGGGCTGTTTTCCATATAAGTAAACGGACCGGTAGGCGATGTACTGACATACACACCATCCGCATACGATTTCCACTCGGTTCCGGGGCCGGCATATTGTAAATAATACTTTCCCTGATGAGCCGTCATCCAGGCACCTTCGATATAAGGACGACGGGGAAGTTCGTTCAGTTCGCCCGTCCGTTCCCAGCCGTAATTTTCTTTATTGCTGTTAAAGCAAGCGACTACTTCTGTCTTTGCTTCCAAGGTATTCAGATCCAACACCTGCATATAAATCGGATCGACAGGTGAGCAGCCATAATACATATACAAATTATCCCCTTCCACATAGAAAGCAGGATCCCAGAAAGACCAGATCTCTTTCACCGGTTCCCATTCCCCTTTTTCCGGAGCGGATGAACGGTACAACATGCCTTTCCCGTGAGTGGAACCGACATAATACAGGTAGTCATTATGTATAAAAAGTCCCGGTGCATAGTCCTCGATCGGCAGCACTGAATCGGTTATAAAAACATGCTTCCAATCGGTAAAGTCATTGGAATACCAGTAGCCTGACGACTTGGAAGCAAATAAATAATAGTTGTCTTTGAAAGAGACTACGACCGGATCGGCAGCTTCCCGAATCCCCTGACCTCCATCTATTTTCATAAACCGGTAATTCAGATTGACCGGATTACAAAACGTTTTCGGAGACTGGGCTATCTTTGCTTCGATCTGATGGGAATCCTGGCAACTTACCAAAAAGGGTACAGCCAGTAAGGTTAGCAATAACTTTTTCATACTTCTTGTATTTATCACATATAAAGATTGAGTTTTTCAGGTATTTACGGAGACAAATATACAGATTAACAAGTAGATATGCAACAAAAACGACGACATTTATTGTCTAACAAACAATATCTATACATAATCATCCTTCATACAATAAGCCTATACACTTTCTGTATCTCGGAAAACACCTGATAGACAGATATCCTTAAGACATCAGGATGCCTATATCATTAAAAGTAGCACTATAGTGCCAAGGTATATAGCACTACTATGCCAACGTCCTTCACACTATAGTGCTATACCACTCAATACTATTGTGTTATTTTCAATACCCTTCCGCTCTTCGTAAAACAAACGATTCTACCTTATCGCCATTGGCAAGACGGTACAACGTCCAACTATTTCCGTCTTCACCGGCCTCCAGTCTCCAGTCGTAGGACGGATCCCTGAGAAGTTTCTTTATCTGCCGGGGGAAAGCATTCGCCCTACGAGCATCTTCCCAAATTCGGATGGCTTTGAATATCTCCTCCTTCTGCGGACAGCTTTCCACATCTTCCTGGTTGATCGCCAGGAAATAGGTTGCACCGTATCCGACTGAGATGGCCTGCACATGTTCATATTGCTCCACAGTAGAAGTATCTTTTATAGCAAAATTACCTCCGAACGAAACCGGATAATAATTCGAATAGGTCACGTCACGCAAGTCTTTTCCCTGACTGGTCGCACTTCCCCATTCGCGGGTATCGATATCATACAGGTTACGTCCGCCACCCACATTCCAGACGCTCTGGTAATGCCAGGAGCCTTCCGACAATGTGGCGCCGGAGAAACGGATATAAGGTACATCCAGTTCTTTCGCCCTTTCAAACATTTTACGGAAGAAGCGTTTGGCAGAATAATAACCGTGTCCATTGTTGAAAAGAAATTCCTGTCCGTCGAAGTCATAAAGTGTCAGGCCGCTATAGGCTGCCACCTCTGCATAATACTCGGCGATCTTATCCTGAAGGGCCAGGTCCGGGATCAAACCGTCATAACCGTAGTTGATAGTTACCTGCAACTTATAAACCGTTTCATTTGCCTCATGGGAAGCAGGCTTCGTGCCCCAATATCCCCGGGTTACATTCTGCAAAGTATAAGGGGCCGTTTCGGATACCCCCAGATAATGGATCAGCTCCTTTCCTATTTTTATTATATTCAAATCCTTGCAATGGCCTTCCCAACTGGCGATCTCTTCCAGGAATTTCGGATCGTCCACTACTATCACGGTATCTTTCGCCGTGATACTCTTCATCAGGGTACGTTTCTGCTGGTAACATAAACTGTCGCTCGGTACAGGACTGGCATCCATTGTGCCGGGTGCCAGCGAGTTGGTTATACAAACCCGTCCCAACATCAGCCCTTGTTCCGCTGCCAGATCGGCAAATTCACGATGTGATTTATTACCGGAACTAAAACGGAAAGGTTTCTTTGCCTGGTCCTTTCCGTCCAGATATCCCGCGTTCGCACGGTCGGGACGTAAAAATCCCTGGTCGTAGGCATGGATGGCAGGGAAACCTAACCGGGCGGTATACGAAATAATGCTATCATAGCGGTTACCGCTGGTCATTACATCCGGACTAAAGGCTGCCGGATCCTTGACCCATTTGCCTTTTACGGTCGGATAAGGTAATCCCTCCGAGAGGACAATATTTTGAATCACATCCAACAGCGCCGTACTGTCCGGACTCCCCCACAAAGCTACGGAAGAGCCGATAAAATCGACACCCGGTATAGGCTCCACATCGATATGATTCGGAATGTTTGCCGGCATGTTCGGGATCAGGGAATAAAAGACCTGGCGCGGTTTCGACCGGTCACGCGACTGATAATTGAGATAAATGCGTCCGAGGCTATCCACCAAAGCCGCATTTCCGTACATGATCCGGTAATAAGGTTCCTTATTGGCATAGAAAGCGACATCGCTGATACCATTCCCTCCCAGGGTAAACACCTGCCCTTCATGCAGGCTGTCCGGTAATGGGTAGCGTTCTTTATCGGGCGTATGAATGATATACTGGAAAGGGGCGGCATCACCTTCGATATCAGGTGTACCGCCTAATGTATTGTCGTCGAGTGCCAGCACACCGATACTGTAATTCACTACATCGCTGGTATCGCGGGCCACACCGATAATTTCACCTAACAGATTGGTTATATTCGTATAGTAAGTTCCCCACTGGATCGCATCGATACCATTTCTCGGCTCCAGGCTATTCAATGTCAGTTTGAAATATTTACCGCAGGGTTGTAAAGCCACTTCCGCAACAGAGCCATTCGGGTATTCCAACGTGAAACAATTGGTCGTTTCATTGAAAAAAGCACTCCGGGGCGTGTAATATACTTTCTTCTCACTGTCGTACAATGACATCAAGGGAGAAGGTTTATCGGCTGGACTGAACTCGCGGTTAGGAGATACGGTCGTATTCTTCATACTCGTTATATACCCTTTATCATTCACACCGATACTAAAATAGTCGGTATTGAAATCCCAGGTCTTTCCGGTCGTACAACTGAAAAGAAGCAGAGAGGCGGCACACAATGAAAGGATCTTCTTATATTCTGTCATAAGAGTTTATTATTAATTTGTTTTTAGTTTATAGTTTACGGACTTACCCGCCTTTACCGTCACTTTATCTTTCCATTGCAGGAAAGCGTTATCACCCAACGGACGGGCAGACTCCTCTGCATTCTCAGCAAAGATCGTTACGGTAGCATCATAAGCGGTCGGATTCGTGATTTGCAGAACCAATTGCTTATTGCTCTGCTTTACAATTTTAGCTTCCACATGATCAAAGACGTAGAGTGAACCGATATCCGTCCGCACGTAGATACCGGGGATTTCCAACGCCATCATTGCTCCGTTTGTCTCATTCCATCCGGTCTTGCCGCCATCTCCGCGCGAACCACGGCTGTCGGCATCACAATAAGTCAGACGCTCCGTGATCTTACCATTCGGTTGTACGCCTTCCGCATGAGCATGAATCACGTCCCGAAGTAACTCGGCATAAGACATATCTCCGGTAGAACGGTATAACTTGAACAAGGCGTCTCCTGACTGTGTACAAAAACCCGGGGCCCCGTGTTTATTCTGCGTGCTTGCCCAAACGGCACCGGTCAGATTCGCACCGAGTTTCGCCAATGGAGTATCTTCCGGCAGACGATAAGGGAAAGAAACGGTCCAGGTGGCGCACAGGTTTGCCAGATCCCCGGCTTGTTTCAGATATTGTTCTTTTCCGGTTATTTCATAAAGAGTCATTAAAGAAGTGAGGAGAGCAACTGCCGTTTCCGAATCTGCATTTTGCAGGATATCCCCACAGCCACCGGAAGTAAAGCCGACTAAAGCAAAATTATCGTAATAGTCTGCCGCTGCCTCGCAAGCCACTTCCAGATAAGCCGGATTATTATAATACCCGGAAGCCAAAGCCAATCCGGCAACAGCCATAGCGCCGCTCGTCGTATTATAGACAGCCACATTACCGGTTTCCACATCCAGATAATTACCCCATGTACCCTGTTTTTTCCAGGTATTGACAAAAGCATCCGCCAGCAGACGCACATTCGTTTCCCATCCGGCGTCGATAACATTGGCTTTTCCCTGTTCCTTCAACAGCATAAATTGCTTGACCATCCAATAAAGCACATCCCCGTTTTTACGTGTCAGGCCGATTCCCGGATTGTTGACGGCCGCATCACGGTATAAGACTTTTCCGTCCGATCCGAGAACATCATAATAATAACCGCTTTTTCCTTTAGCACGCGGCAGTCCGAAGTCGAACGTATTCTTCACTTTTCGTAAATGATCCTCATCGCCTAAAGCCAGCATCGGATAGGTATTCATCAGACCGCCAATCCAGCCGTAGGAAATCCAGTCGGCATTCTCCGGGCAGTAGTATTCCCACTGGTCACCCACATAATAACGGTCGTCGATATTCCGTACCATTCGTGTCAGTACCTCGCTCATCGGCATCAAATTACGGGGGGCTTCCCCGGCTGTATGCAGTTTACGATCCTTCATAAAGCGGGCCAGTAATACCGGTACATCTTCGCAGGGAAAAGTGATCTCGGTAACCCGAATAACGATCCGGTCTCCTTTCTTCACCTGTATTCCCCGGTCGGGACTTTTGCTGAAACCGATAAATTCCGGTTTACGTTCCCGTACGCCCGGAGCACTGACGACAAAAGAAGCGATACTGCGATCCGGAGTTTCTTCTACGATCAAAGCATGGTCCAACAGTTGCTTATCCCATTCGATGCCCTGGTCGGTTAATAAAATCGTTCCGGACTTCTTTCCCCGTTCCAGCATAGTCATAGCCGGAGTTGCCGCATTACTGACATTGATCTCCAAACGGGATGGAGCTCCGAACTCAGGAGAAAGCTGGGGAATCGGATTAGAAGTTAGCGCCAGATCTTTCCGGTTATAATCCGTTTTATCGAGGCCGGTAGCGTACGAACGGTTTACAATACGTTGCCTGTTGCCATTGTAGACAGAAGAAGGGATCATCACATAGTTATCGCTTGTCCAGCCATACCGGTCGAATGCCACTGCCACACCGGCATCCTTCATATCCCGTCTGGCTGTAAAAGAAAAAATATACAGTTTACCACCATTTGCCATCGCCTGCTCGGTCCGTACTTCCCAGTTGGAAGACGAATTTATTTCTTCACAATGCTTCAACTCGGCTTCGTTGTAAGAACACTCCAACAAACGGATATTTTTATTCACGTCTTTCACAGCCGGTAACCAGGAAGCCTGTGCAGTTACCTTTGCATACATACTCGACAAAAGACAGAGAACACATAGAATAATTGTTTTTTTCATATATCAGCTATTATTTTATATATTTTGTTTTTCCTTACCTGAAACGTCGTCAGAAAGTAACCGCCTTTATCTTTTTCAGACGAGAACTTACAACCTGATACATCGTTAAATTGTATGCTATCTTGTTTGATTCCTGCAGGCTTCGTATACCATAAGGACAAAGCAGAGCATACAAAAAAACTAATACATACAAAAACACACTTATTGAATTTCATTTGTTTATTTCTCCAGAATTAATGATAACGGCTGGTAAGCCTTCAAGTTAACAGTTATTTTATTTTGTTTCACAGGAAAGGCTTTTCCCAGACGTTCCCCACGCAGATTACAATACTGGGCCGTACGATAACCGCTGTCAGGCAATGTGATTACACATTCACCCGCATCCCCTGCCTGTTCCCAGACCCGCAGGACTTCTCCGTCTCCGTCCGTGTTAGCTCCGAAGGCTGTTACCAGAACTCCTTTTTTCGACAACTGTATTCCTTCTGCCGACAAAGGCAGTTCTCCACCTTTTCCTTCTCTGTAAACAGCCATAAGAGGTACACGTGTTTCTTCTGTCGGAGTGATCAGCGAAGGCTCATTCTTATATTCATCGACCGACCATAGATAAATCCTGGCCGACAGAGCACCTTCCACCCACTCTGTAAAGTTTGTTCCCCACTGAGTATTGAATAGATTGACAAACACATTCGGTCTTTGAGGAATAAAGTCACCGGTAAAACGATATAATCCCGGGCGATCCAGGCTGACTGCCGGAGCATTCGGTGTATTCAATCCGAATCCCCTACCTTTCGGGTCGACAACAGCCATACCTGTATTCAGAAAATAATAATCATGATTAGACCGTTTTATAAAATCCGTAGCCGGATTAACAACAGCCCCTGTACGTCCTAAATGGAAGACCGGCTGAGAGACATTAAAAGGGAATGCCAACCATCCGCCTTCCGGCTGCATATCGGCCCGCTTATTCTGCATCCCCCAACAAATTTCCATATAAGGAGAATCTTCATAAAGCGTATAAGTCAAGGTATAGTCTTCACCACGACCGGAACGGCAGAAGGCTGTGGCTTCCACCGAGTGTACTGTCTGATTATAAGCAATTCTTAAAGCTTTACCTTTTACCATTTCATACTTTAAAGCCGAATCTACCGGACGTCCCATCTCCGGATCCGCCCAACCATGATGTCCCGGTTTTACGTATGCTTTGTTATATCGTTCGATCTCTTCATTACCAAACTTCTCATGAATAAACTCGCCAAAGCCGTATTCACTGCCGGTATCGACCATCTCCTGCTGCCGTTTCTTATCCCAGACAGACAACAGAGCACCGTTATCCGGTGAAATAACTACTTTGAAATACTGGTTTTCAATAACATTCTCTGCCTGAACGACACGAATGGAGTGAGCCTTTTCCGAAACAGGTTCGGTTATCACCGAATAAGTTTTATATCCCAAAGTAGGTACATCATGAGCGGTAAATGAGAGATAGTTACCCTCATTATAAGCGGGAATGATCTCGCCAGTCTGTTCGTCTTTCAATCCATAAACAGTAAATTTCTTCTGATAGACACTCATATACAACGAAACAACACCCGAGCGCTTCCAGGGTAACGGGTTATATACCACAACCTTCTGCCCATCCCCCTCTACGGCATTGGCCAGATTACGCATGTCTTTACGCAAAGAGGGGATAAGATATTGTTTCGATCGATGTACACGGCTAGCCTTTTCGTTCCATGATTCTTCAATAAAATCATAAGCACCTTTCGCACGATCTATCACAAACGGATCGCCATATTTCCAGGAAGCCTGGTGGCCGTGGCTGATTGCCAGTCCGAAAGTATGTTCGTCAAACAATACCGACTGTTCGATAGCCTTATCGACATACGGTTTCACAGGTTCAGCCTTGGCGTTCCAACCTTTTAGCAACGTATTCAAGGTCTCTTCATTATAGATCAGACGTTGCATCGATTTATTGATCTTCACCTCTTTGGGCATCGACATATAACCATGGATCCAGGTGTCGGGCATATCTCCCCGTACCACAGGAATAGAAGGATTCTCTTTCATCAACGTATCGTAAAAATCTTCCAGTTGTCCTATCCTGACCCTGGCTCCCGGCACTTTCTTACGGGCTTCTTCCAATACAGCCGCAACCTCTTCCGGTTTCGGTGCTCCGGTATTTTCATGTGTATGGATCATGGCTAACCATGTTTTATACTTCCATCCTTCAGGCGGTAAAACACCTGATCCATAATATTCAGCCCAGTTAAACGTCAGTAGCCGGGAGCCGTCAGGACCTTCCCACCAGAATAATGTCGGAAGTTCCGGAGAAACTGAACCCGGATTACATCCGATATGTAAAATCTTTACTCCCGCCTGTGTCAGTAGTGTCGGTAAAATCCAGGAATGACAAGGAACGTCAGTCAGTTTTGCGCCTCTTGTCAACGGATGCCCATACGTCCGGTTGATTTGAGAAGAATAGGACATTCCGCGAACCAACGTTTCCAGATCACTCGACTCCGTCTCATAAGTAAAAGGAAGAGCGTGTACCCTGAAACGTCCATCTTTCAAGGCTGCCTCAATATCCGGCTTCCGGTCTGCCGATATATTATCCAATATATATTTCATAGGCCACCCGGGGAGCGTCCACACAAACTGTTTCTCCTGTGGCAACTTACTCGTTACATCCACCGAATGTAAGGTTTCATCCATCATGGAATTTGCATATTTCTGCAATATAGATTCCGACCAGTCTGTATATCCGATATCAAAATGCATTTTAAATACAATAATGATATCTTCGACCGATGTCTTTTCAGAACCATTATCGACATCTATCGCAGCTATCTGCGCATTCGACCGGGATATAAATAATGCCAGTACGATAAAAAGTAAAATCCGTTTCATATAAGTGTACGTATAATATGAGACAAAAATAAGAGGAATAGCATCTAATCAATTTATACTTTCCTTTTATTAAGTTATACAATCTTACGTATTGTACCAAATACAATTAGCACTTGGCTTTCGAGGCTATTTTTATATCGTCTGTTGCCTTTATTACAACCTCCACGATATTTCCGGCCTTCACCAATACTTTTTTCCACTGTGTAAAATTACAATACCCTAAAGGCTTGCCGGCAGAAGAAGACCGTTCTGCGAAAACAGCCGTCGCAGCATCGAAACGCGTAGGATTAGCTATCCTCAATGTCACCTCGTCACCATTACGACATACAACCTCAACCTTTAAATGATCAAAGACATATAATACATCCTGATCGGTTTGTACATATATACCCGGAACTTCAAGCGACATCAGCAAACCGCAATCTTCCGTCCAGCCATTGGATGTTTTAAGAATCACTCCGACGGCACCTTTTCCATCTGCATCCGTGGTTTGGATACGCTCCATCGATGTCCCCGGTCCCATACCGGTTGTAGATCTTCCCGGCGTTTCCATTACCTCGGCATGCGCATGGATGATATCTCTCAACAGATCGGCATACCGCACCTGGCCGGTAGCCCTGAACAGTTTAAATAAATAATCTCCCGAGCTGGTGCATATCCCAGGTGCTGCATGTTTATTTTGTACACTAGCCCATATGGCGCCAGCCGTATTCGCTTTTAAGTCATACAATGTAGAACCGGGTGGATATTCATAGTCATAGGATAAGGTCCAGGTAGCCGCCAAATGAGCTGTCGTCTGAGCCATAGACAACCATTTTTTATCCATTGTCGCATAATACAAAGCCATTAAAGATTCCATAAATCCATAGGCGGAATCGGCATCTGCATCCTGCATTATATCCCCGGAATGCGCACAGGTGAGTCCCAACCCGGCCACATAATCATCATAAAAGTAACCGGCTATTTCCATGGCTGTTTTCAAAAAAGAATTCTCTTTGAAATATCGAGCAGCCAGTACCAATCCGGCCGGTGCAATAGCACCGGAGGTCGAATGATAAATGATTATTTCGCCCGTAGCCGCATTCACATAGTTTCCTAAATCTTTATTTTTAACCCAGGTATTCACAAAAGCCTGTGCAAGAGCTCTTGCGGCATCCTTCCATTCCTGTTTCACTAAATCACCATATCCTTGCTGTTCGAATAACAGGAGGTGTTTCATCATGAAGAACAAGGCATCCGAATTTTTTCTCACCAAAGCTGCGTCAGGAATATTATCCCTGTCACTCCCTACCTTTCCATCCCGAAAACTACCATAAAAATATCCGCTCTTACCACGCATATTCGAAACGACATAATCATACGTTTGAATAACCCGTTCACGCGATAATGAATCGTCTAATGCCAACATAGCAAAAGTACCCATCAAGCCACCAACCCAGCCGAGCTGATAGCCATCTGAATTCTCCATACGGTAAAAACTTTTACCCGTTCCTTTTTCCAACCAACGAACCTGATTCTTATAATCAGCCGTGAAAGAGGTAACCGTACTAAACGGGCACAAATTCCTCGGATTATTTTTCCCTGTAACTTCTTTGCGTACGTTCATGAATTTATCTAAAAGATCCGGAATACCGCTTGCTTCAAAGTTATAGATACGAAACCTCATCCGTAACCGATCACCGGAAGTCCACTTGCATGCCTGATCCCCACTATACCCAAAATCTCCAAACCCTGCAGTCAACTCACGAACACCGGGAGCACTAACGACAAAAGTAGCCCTATCCTGTGATGCATTTTCTTCAATAAACATTCCATAATTGCCTAAATGACTTTTCTGCTCTGTCAATATGATGCATCCTCTTTGTTCCTTCGGAGAGAAAAAACAAAATGCAGGTGTTGCCAGATTACCTGTAAGCGCCTCTATTTTAGAAGCACTTCTTTCCTCTGACAAACGCGGGCTATTGGAAAACAATAGCGGAACGTTCTTATTATAATAGTAATATGAGGGATAAGGAGCCATATATCCATTGGTCTCTACATGAAACCTGTTTCCATTATATACATAGGCGGGCATTAAGACATAGTTCTCGCGGCTCCAACCGGTAAAATCAAAAGCCAACGCCACACCACCCGATTTCAGCTCTCCTTCTGTTATCATAAAGGTAATATCTAAATCTAAGGCATCGGGACAATCGGCTACTGTCGTTTCGTTAATATTACAACTCCATGAGGAAGTTTGCACTTGCGCTTTTCCTTTTTTAAAACCCTTTGCCGATTTTAAGACCACATCCTCATATTCACAAACAATCGGACGCAGATAACCATGCAAAGACTTTAAGAAGTCGGACACCTCTGTAGATTTTCTATCCGGAACAGACATCTTTCCGTCTTCCGGTAACCAGGATCCCTTTCTGTTATCCTGGGCATCGACCCATGGTGCCATGCAAAACGAAAATATCAACAGTAATATGCTAACAGATTTCCCTTTCATCTTCTTTGTCTTTTATCTATAAATTAAAAACGCCCTGATCTAATTATCGACAACTGGTAAGCAGTCCTGTCATAAACAGGCTGCCCGCCAGAGATAAATGATTTTTATATGACATTGACTGTTATTTTAAGTTAGGCCACACTTTTATACGTTTGGAAGAAGGTAAACTTTCTACCGGTCCCACAACCGGGGACGCAGAACGTTCTTTACCGAAAAAGTCTTTCTCCAGTTTAAAAGGAGTACCGTCAAAGTTCTCGAACGGAAATCCCGTCAGTTGGGTAATACCCAGACGGTCGGCATCAATACTTTTTCCTTTGAAAGAGGATAGTTCCTGCAGGTTAATGTCACTTACAAGATATACTTCACCATCTGCCGTTTCTTCCACTTTAAGTTTCGGATCGACTGTCTTTTCTACCCAATCCTGCGTTTTGTTTGTCATAGGCAGGGATCCGTTGAGGAACAAGTTGTTCTCTGCATAGATCGGCCGTTGAGAAACATCGAACACCACCATTCCATATTTCAACTTACTGTTATCACCTCCGATAAAAATATTATTATAGAAACGATGGTCACCTTCAGTAATAGTCCGGATACCTTTCACTTCTGTTGAATGGTTCAAGTGATACGGAGTGTAGCGTTGATCGTCCAGGCGGTTGATATCTCCTGAAAAGATATTATGCAGGTATGCGCCTCCATCGGTATTTTCCTGCATTGTGCGGGGCGATAAAGAGATGTTATTGTCTACTATGTAAGGACCATGAGAAACTTCAAAGAATAAATCCTGTGTCAGATTATTATATAATAAATTAGATGAGACACGCGCACCCTGTGCCATCCAATCCAGCCAGATACCATAATGTCCTGTTTTATGGATCCGATTGTGATGAATATAAGTATCTATCGCACCATGCAATTTGATACCGGCCATTTCTGCACCACCAAATTGCTGCTTCACTAAGATGTTATAAATATGATTTCCATAAATCTCACTGAACGCAGCCCCCATACTACCACAAATACCGGTCTGTTCGCAATCGGAAATGACGTTATTCCGAACGATGTGGGAACCGACATTCTCCTTGCTCCATCCGCGGCGCAACGTGTTGAATATAACTTCCACATAATGTAACGTACCGTCCAAACGCTTGTCGTTACATTCCAGATTATGTCCGCTGGCACGTTCCTTACCCAGAGTAATACCGTTGGCACGGGAATTCTTAATGACATTATTTTCTATAATCCAGCCTTTACACCAATGTGTAGCGATCATACCGACCTGTTCTGCTGTCGGAGCAGCCCACTGAGTAGCAGCCTGGCTCACATGGAAACCACGAATCGTGATGTAGTCCAACCCCTCACGAGTCGGATAAAAGCAGGTAGGGCGAACCGAAACCTCTACTGTTTCCTTATTCGGATCGACATTGCCAAAGTTTGCGTAAATAGTTGTATTGTCAGCATCAACTTCAGCAAACCATACATTCGTAGAACCCTGTGGATCACGGATCGTACGAAGTGTATCCGGCGTAAACACCTTCTCCAGGCTGAATTCTTCATACAGCGAAACATCGTTCAGATAAACATCTCCCATATGATGAACCCGTTCAGACCAGAGCCAGTCACCGAACAAACGGTCGTTGAACGGATTATAATTTCCAAAGAATGTATTCGGTAATACGACCTTCCATACCCCTTTACCTTTCTTCTCTTTTTTCCAGCCCGTTACCAATTCCGAACCTTTGATTTCTGCTTTTTCACCATCAGCCACCCGATATAGGATACGTTTTCCCTCTCGTTCCCCGCCACTCAGCGGATTCACCCATTCACGATAAGTTCCGTTATGTACCGTAACCGTATCTCCCGGCAAAGCCTTTTGGGCTGCCCAGTTAATTGTTTTGAAAGGGGATGAAACATCACCGTTATTGGCATCACTTCCTTTTACCGACACATGATATTCTTTGGCTGATAACATATTACCGCACAGACAGAACATCGAGATGAAGCATAGTATCTTTTTCATGGTTTAAATATTAATAAGTATCACATCTATTTGATGACGCAAATATAAAGGCAGCTATTCCCATATAAAATAGCAAATAGCTGCCTATTCTGTGGATTATTATTGCTTATTATCGGTACATAAATCAAAAGAACGAACTTTCTTACCATTATCCATTTGGTAGAGAGTCCAACCGCTATTGTCAGCCTTTGTCTCCAGACGCCAGCTTAATGCCGGATTCTGTAACATCTTTCGGATATATGTTGGGAAAGCATTTGCCCGGCGAGCTTCCTCCCAGATACGGATCACATGAAAGATAGCGTATTTCTGCGGACAACTTTCGACATCTTTCTGACCTAAAGTCATGTTGTAAGTAACCCCATACCCTATAGCTGTGGCTTCAATATGCTCAAAATCTTCCACAGTGGTGTTCTTCGTTATCGGGAAATTAGCTCCGAAGGAAGATGGGAAGAAATTGGCATACGTAACATCCCGAAGGTCCTTTCCCTGGCTTGTGGTTGATCCCCAAACCCGCTTCTTCACATCATAGATATTCAATCCGCCTCCCACATTCCAAATACTCTGGTAATGCCAAGCCCCTTCAGACAAAGTAGCCCCTGTAAAACGAATATCCGGTAAGCCATACGCTTTGGCTTGTGCAAACATTTCCCGAAAGAAACGTTTCACTCCATATCCACCGAAACCGGTATGGAAGAAAAATTCTTGTCCATCATAGTCGAACATACCCAAGCCTGAGTTTTTGCAAATATCGGCATAATGGTGAGCAATCTCGTCCTGAAGTTCCAAATTGGGAATCAAACCGGTATATCCACCTCCCACAGCAGGTTGAAGTTTATCTACAGCATCCCCCTTCGCATGTGTCACGGCCTCAGTATCCCAATAACCACGTGTAACATTCATCAAACGGTATGGTTTTTCTTTAGTTACCCCCAAATAATGGATCAATTCTTTACCAATCTTCACCATATTCAACTCCTTGCTATGCCCTTCCCAACAAGCAATCTCCTCTAAATGCGTAGGATCGTCAATATAGATCAAGGTATCCTTTTCATTTAAATTTTCCGTCAAATAACGACGGTGTAGGATACAGATACTATCTGAAGGAACCGGGCTGCAATCCTTTGTCCCTGGTGCCATCGAATTGGAGATAGATGTTCTCCCTAAAATCAATCCATCCTTCGCCAAGAGGTCGGCATACTCGCGAGTTGACAAATCACCTGATGTAAAATGATAGCGTTTCTTCTCATGATTAGGACCATCTATATATCCTCCATTCCCCCGATCTGCATGCAAGAAAGGCTGATCATAGGTATGGATCACTTTGAGCCCCATCTGCTTCACATAAGAAGGAAAACTATCTTGTAAACCACCATAGGTACGCACATCCGGCATGAAATTGCTAGGATCCTTTACCCACTTGCCATTAAACATAGGATGAGGCAGCCCTTCATTCAAAACAATGTTCTCTATAACTTCCATTAAAGCCGTACTGTCCGGACTACCCCACAAAGCAATGGATGAACCGATGAAATCTACTCCAGGAACATCCTGACGCATCATGTGGTTCGGTTCATTATTTTGGAAAACAGGATTACCTTCCGGCGAATAAATCATCTTTCCCTTACGACGGTCACGGGAATGGTAACGAATATGAATTCGACCATTACAATCCACATAAGCCGTATTTCCATAAAGGATCCGATAATATGACTCCTTACGGTTGTAAAATGCCACATCATTGATACCATCGCCGCCCATAGTGAACTGCTGTCCCTCAACCAAGGTCAATGGCAACGGATGGTTCGCATGGTCGGGAGAATGAGCGATATATCCCGACGGTCCCGTCTCGGATGTATAACGTGCTTCTCCACCGATCGTATTATCATCCAAGGCCAATGCACCAATAGCATACCCTACAGCCGCCGAAGTATCGCGGGCCACACCTATGATTTCACCCAACAGATTATCGATATTGGTGTAATAGCTTCCCCACTGCACATCGTCAATGCCATTACGAGGCTCCAGGCTCTCTAATTTAAGTTTGAAATACCGGTCCTTCTCGTCTAAACAAACCGTAGCTACCGATCCATTTTCATACTCTAACCTATATTTACCATCCCTATAAACGGCCTTTTGCGGATAATAATAACGCTTCAAGTCTTCATCATAAAGAGACAACAGGGGCGACGGTTGGTCTGCCGGACTGAAATTACGGCTTTCGCGCGTCAAGTTCCACATTCCGGTAATATACCCCCGGTTATCTACATCGATACCGAAACGATCTGTTTTGAACGAACGAGATCCTTCCATTCCGCAAGCTGACAGCAACAAGACTATTGCAGCCAGTGAGATAAAATTCTTCTTCATTATTATTTTAATTAATATATTAAATAACTAGCGGGGGTAAATCCATCTAACTGAATATTAAACGTACCGTCCTGTATCTTAACAGGCTGCCCGCAGGGAACACCTCTCAAATTCACAGGTTGTGCCACTCCGTCTTTCCGGATTGGCAAAGAGACTTCACAGAAACCACTTTCTCCGGTTTCTTCCCAAAGACGTAACAGTTTGCCTTCGCCATCCGGATTGTTACCGTAAGCAGTGACAAGTACCCCTTTGCGTGAGACTTTCACCCCTTCGTTCACCACAGGTAATTTACCGCCGGGACAGGTAGCAATACCTACTTGTAAGGGTAGCCGAGTTTCCCAAGCCGGAATAACCAGACCGGATGCATCGTCTGCACTTGCCTGGTTCACCCATAAACGAACTTCCGTAGTCAGGTTGCCATGCCAGAAAGAGGTAAAGTTGGTGTTCCAGCGATTGTTAAACAGGTTGAAATAGACATGTGACCGAGGGTTTTCATATTTATCCGCGAAGTGCATAAAATTTAAATCACCCAATTGAAAAGCCGGAGCATCCAGTGCACAAATGCCGATCGAATACTCCTTATCCTTTATCATCAATCCCGAGTTCGACCAAATGTAATTGAATTGGCTACCTTCTATCAGATCTTTGGCCGGATCTATCACCGAACCCAGGCGACCGATACGGTATTCCGGTTCCACTGTCCGGAAAGGCAATGCAATCCATCCGGCTTCCGGCTCTTCGGTGGCCGGTTTGTTGACAACCGACAGTTTGATATCGATATAAGGCATATCTTCGTAAAGTGTCACCTTCAGACCAGCCGTATGCTTTTCCTCCCCTACCGAAGCCGGTGGAACAAGAATCGCCTGAATAGATGATTTATGATCTTCCACATACAACTCCATCCGACGCGCTGATTCATGTACTCCTTTTGTCCGATCGTCGAGATAAGAGCTCTTACCGGTGATCCGGTAATGTGAATTCTTATAACCGTCGTAAATATACTCTTTCAGATATTGCAGCGATTGTTTCTTGTCATAGCGTTCGTAAACGTATGAACCGAAGCCGTCTTTGGCACGCGAATCGACCAGTTCACGGTTATTCACCTTATCCCAGATACTCTTTATACAACCGCGCGACTTGTCGAATGCTACTTTATACCACCGGTTTTCGATAAAACCCTCACGTTCATTTCCCTTCAATGTTGTTTTCTCCTCAGCCGGTCCTTCTTTAGTCAAAATAAATGTTTTATATCCGTTGGCCGGAATATCCTCTACATAGAATGTACCCAACCGTTTCGAATCAGCACCGTATACTTTCAACTTATGAATGCGGTCGGAATCCACTTCTTTCACATACGCGTCCTGGATAGATCCTTGCGTCGGCAAAGCAAAATTCACTATACCGCCACGCATCCAAGGCAGCGGATTGTATACCACGAAACGAAAGCCATTCTGCGCCACGTTCTCTGCCAGGGTATAAAGCTCGTTTTCCAGTTCCGGACGCAACACCTTTTCCGCATCCTCGATATAACCGATATGCTCTTCCCACGACTCTACCATGCGGGCATAATTGGGAGTCAACCCTGAAACATAGTTCTTATGCCATTCCTTGCCCACCAATCCGGGGATGAAATGTTGATCCGCCAATCCCCAGGTATGTTCACCGTACATCAAACTCTTCTCGTAAACAAATGCCAGATCCTCATCGATCTCATACGGAATAATGCCCCACTCCTTTCCTTGTGTATGCAAGGTTTCCAAAGCCGGTATCAACGGGCGTATCCGGCGAGCCTTTTGCGTGGCCTGCGGGTTTGACATCACACCATGTACCCAACTATCGGACATGTCTCCGCGTACCACCGGTAGTTCCGGATTCTCTGCCCAAATAGCATCCGCGAAATCAGACATCTTACCGATATGTATTTTAGCCTTCGGATACTTTTCCCTGATATGCGCAATCACTTTCTCCACCTCTTCAGCTGCAGGAGGTCCGGCATTGTCGCCTGCATGTACGAATGTCAGCCACGCCTTGTGCTTCCATCCATCAGGCGGGAATACACCGCCGCCGTATCCTTCTGAAAACATCGTCAACACTCTTGAACCGTCCGGTCCTTCCCACCAGAACAGCTCGGGCACCTGTACCACCCGATTAGTCGGGTTTGAGCCGAAATGGAAGAACTTAATCCCGGCATGATACAGGATCGTCGGCAGTACCCAGGTATGTCCGGGTACATCCGTCATCTTCCCATCGGTAGGAAGCGGCAGGTTATATCGGCGTGCCAAAGAGGAAGAATATCCCAGTCCACGTACCAGGTCTTCCACTTCAAGTGTTCCCGTATGTGTAGTGAAAGGGAGAGCATGCGTCACCAGGTTACCATTTTTCAACGCCCGTTCAATGCGCAACCGGCGTTCGGGCGACTGTCTGTCCCACAACATTTGTTCCAAAGGCCAACCGGGAACGGTCCAGGCAAACTGAGTATCTTTCAACTTATCTGCATTCTTATCCATTACATCCATTGCTTTATCGATCATGGAAGTACGGTATTCATGCACAACATCGCGTGCCAAGGCAGAATAGCCTATATCGAAATGGCTTTTGAATACCAGATAAAAGGTCATTTCCTGATTCGAGGTTTGTTCCACCTCATCATTCTTATGTTTCTTATAATTATCTGCTTGTGCACAAAGCTGACCGACAGATAAAGAAAACAGGCAAAGAAGTGCCATCGGTAATTTACATAATCTCATATACATACTTCTATTGTGTTTATTCACATACTTCATCAGACCTTTTCTCCCTCTTCCTTCATTTCAAAGAGGAGCTCGCCGCCTTTCAACACCTCTTCAAAGGTGATATACGTTCGGTTCAAACGCTGTCCATTCAGAAAGACCTTGTCCACATACATATTCTTTTCCGACAAACGAGTTGCTTTGATAACGAACTCTTTTCCCGAAGACAGCTTGATTGTCGCCTTTTCAAATAAAGGAGCTCCCAATTCATACTGTCCGGAAGCCGGATCCATCGGATAGAAACCTAACGAACTAAAGACATACCAAGCACTCATTTGTCCGGTATCTTCATTTCCGCAAATACCTTCCGGAGTATTATCATACAGGGTAGTCAACACCCGGTTGACATACTTCTGCGTTTTATCGGGACGTCCCACCCGGTTATACATATAAATGGTATGGTGTCCCGGTTCATTGCCATGTGCATATTGTCCAATCAATCCGGAAATATCTCCGGAGATATTTTCCCCGCGCAATTCGGAAGACATGGTGAAAAGAGAATCCAGCCGGGCCTCCAATGCCTTTTTACCTCCTAGCAAAGTAGCTAAACCCTCCACATCATGAGGCACAAAAAAAGTCCACTGCCAGCCATTGCCCTCACAATAATCATCCCTACGATGAGAAGAAGCCAACGGATCGAAAGGCGTACGCCAACCACCATCCGCCAGCCGTCCCCGGGCCAGTAATGTTCCGGAATCAATTACATTCCGATAGTTAAGCGAGCGATTTGCAAAGTAACCGGCCTCTTTATGTGCACCGATCGCTTCGGCAAAACGAGCCAAAGCATAATCATCGAACGCATACTCCAAAGTACGTGCCACCGACTCCATCTCCATATCACAGGGGACATAACCATATTTTTTATAATTTTCCAAGCCGACAAAATACCCCATGGAATAGCCGCACGTATCTTTCATAGCCGATGCGACCATTGCCTCCAGCGCCAACCGGGTATCGAAACCACGAATACCATTCAGATAAGCGTTAGCTATCACCGGCAACGAATGAATCCCTGTCATTTGATAATTCTCAATACCCCACAACGTCCATATCGGTAATTGACCGGCATATTTGTAATGCTCCAGCAACGTCTTTACATAATCTTTCGCCACATCCGGGTTAAGCATAGCCAACAAAGGGCAAGCCGCCCGAAACGTATCCCAAAAGCCGATCACACCACCATAATAATCGAATCCATCGGTTTGATGTACCTGCCAATCCGGTCCCCTAAAACGATTATCTACATCCGATAATAAGAATGGGTATAACATGACATTGTGCAAAGAAGTATAAAAGAGTTCCTTCTTTTTCGGATCATCGGTTTCTATTTCTATCTGCCCCAACGTACGGCTCCAGGATTCAGATGCCGACAACCTCACCTCTTCAAATGTCTTGCCTTCGATTTCCGACTGCAGATTGGCAGCAGCCCCCTCCATACTCACCGAAGAAAGTGCTGTCCGGACTTCCAACTCGCTACGCTCGTTCTCAAAAGTAAGTAACGCCTTTACATTCCGTCCTTCAGCAGAAGAAACCTCCTTTATGCGTTGATCATCGACATACAGAACACAAGCTTTGATAGGGGATGAAAACTTTGAATAGAAATAGACTTGCTGTCTGGGTGTCCAACCGTTCGAAAAACGGTAGCCGCAAATCGTACATGAGTCGACCCACTCGAACGCAGAGGCATACACCGTATCCACATCATGCTCGGTCTGTATGGTACAAGCACTTTCCGAACCATACTTCAAATCGACAACGACCGGTATTTCACCACCGGTATCATACCGATATCGTTGCAGTCCGCATCGACGGGAAGCTGTCAATTCCACCATCAGTTGTCCGGCATACAAATTGACCGAATAATACCCCGGCTCCGCTTTTTCCTCTTGATGGGATAAAGCCGCCTGATATTGCTTGGAATACAACTCATTCTCTCCTTTCGGGTGATTCAAGGGTAACGGCATAAAAAGTATATCCAAAAAGTCAGCACATCCACCTCCACTTTTATGCAGATGGCTGAATCCTAAAACTGTCGGGTCCTGATAATGGTATCCGGCTCCATACGGGCGAGTATCCGCACCTATCTGCATCATTCCGAATGGCACAGAGGCAACAGGAGCAACCCTGCCCTCTGAAGCTGTACCAATCCATTTATTGACATAGCGGTTATTCGATTCTCCAACCTCCTTGCATCCTGTTGCCAACAGAGCGTAAACGCTTCCACTAATCAGTAATAATATAAACTTTTTCACGTTTATCTACTTAATTTATTCAACGAACCTCTACCTTTATTCTTCTATCAGGAACCAGGATACACCCTGCGCCTTTATAGAAACAGGCAATAGTAATTCACTTTGTTGGTTCAACGAGAAACTCTGTTTGTTTCTATCCGAAGCTGTGACTGTTGCTTTACCCTTCAAACCGGTGTAATAAAGAGGTAAACGCATCTCCTTCGTTATATCCCGGTCTGTCGGATTAAATACGACCACCATACCTTTATGCTTAATGAAAGGATTTACGTGCATCATGCAATCCAGATCGCGACCAGTCGGACGGCTGACGTGGATAATATCGGAAGTCAATATATCCCGGTATTCCTTAAACCAGTCGATACAACGGGATACCATCTGTTTGGTTTCCGGCGTATCATATAAACGATTTCCACGAATAGTCAGATGGCAACCGCTTCCCAGAAACTGCATTAATTGCGCTTCATACCGATCCAGATTATCACAAAGAGGCTCCAACCCAACCCTTGGGTCATTCGTATAAAAACCAACCAACTGCAAAGTCATCCATCCCATTGTCGGGATCTTATGCCAGGTTCCGTCATAAATATACTGACGGCCTAATAACAATTGCTGTTGCGGGGTCAGGTTTGCACTTGCTTCCCGATATCCCATTCCTGTAGAACATTGTCCGTTCAGGAAATACCAATCCGGAATAGGAATATACATTCCCCTGCGCTGCAGTTCATGGATAACCTCTACTTGCGTTTTCCATTGTTGCCACTGAGAATCTTCCAAACAGGCATGGTAAGGATGTACAGTAGAAGCACAAGGATCTCCGTGATACGGACCATCCATATTATAAGTCATCAACCCCGTCTTATCAAAGAACTCCCACATTTTAGAATAATATGTATCTTTCCATTTGCTGGCAATACAAACACTCTGGCCGAAAAGGCTACCCGGTTTTCCTGTTTCCGGATGAATACAATCCACCTCTGCTCCCCGTCCGCGAGACGCCACCTGTAATTCATATCCTCCCATTACAATACCACGTTCTTTTGCATAGGAAGCAACCCTGCGCCATAATTGCACATAAGCAGAATCCAGATTATCATGACTGATGCCAGGCCAAGCCATAATGTCCAACTGTTCGAGTCCCAATTCGGCCATCTGGTCGATAAATCCTTTCAATTTCGTTTCATCATGTGAAGTAATACCTCCGGAGATCAAAGACTCGGTTGTCTGAGGAGCCAGCTTTTTATACATCCGCCGATGCCCGAGCGATTGCCGCTCACGATCATCACTATCCTGCAACAATTCGAAAGTGATATACGATTTGAACGGAACCTCTTTACTTACTTTCGTACAAGGCCCCATAGGAAGTTTGCTCAGTAATAAATTATGATGTGGGAATCCCAGGAACTTATCCTCTGCCTGATTATGACTGGCCCAGGTGTTATAGTCTTTATCGACTGTCCATTTTGTAGTAGAACTTCCCACATGATATGCCTTGGGAGTACCGGCATAGTGCATCAGGGCACTTCCTTCTATATCCGCATTGACCAATGCAAAAGAGAAATCACTTTCCACATGAATACGTTTCACCTGATCCTGATTGACAGCCAAGACTTCACATTCCATGTCATTCAACAAAACAGTCTCTTTCCCCTCATTGACAACCTCGATCCATTTGGCAATCAAAGGTAGTCCCTGGTAAATTTCATAGTTGACTTTCACCTTCACGTCTTTTACATTCACCATACTTTCGGTCGGGATGAAAGTCATTTCCATACGTAACCCCTTAGCCGGCCAATCTGTGGGAACGGCATTATATTTCGGAGTCCACGGATAACGTTTCAGCGGAAGACCGGTTTCCACCTTCTCAAGCGTAAATGCCAGATCGGAAGCTTCCATTTCCGCATACCAGCTATCCAATAAATAAGATAATTCCGGCTGTCCTTTCAATCCGCCGACCTCATACCATACACTATCAATGCAAACACGTGCTTCCGGTTTTACCGCCCGTAAAAACTCTGCCTCATTCGAATGATTTTTATACTCGACGCAGGCTATATTTTCACCGACATAAAAAGTACGGGAGACTAAACCGTTATTCAACTGAAATTTGGATGTCAATCCATCTTCCGATTTCTGCACGAACAAACAGGCCGGCTCTTCTACCTGACTGATCAACCAATCCTTTTCCTGACGAACATCGGGTAGTTCCGTAACAATCTTCTTGCCCGCACTCGCCTGTTCCAGTTGTTGCACCAAGACACGGCGTTCGGCCAGGCGTTGCTTGCTTATCTCTTTTATCTTTTTATAATCCAATAGGAAATCGGATTCCGGATTGAACTTCCCGGTGGCAAAAGTGCTGTATCTTACTTCATATATTTCACCGTAAAAAGCCTCTTTTCCCTCTTCCGAAACAGCAATAGAAAAATGAGGTGCTATTGCCTTTGTAGGTTTGAATGTTCCGGTCTTTTTCCCGTTCATCCAAACGGTTCCTTTCCCCTCTTCCATCACCATCGCCAGATGTGTCCAGGCGTTAGGTAAAACCTCTCCGATTTCAACACGTCCCGAACCACCGGAAATCAAATACCAGTGTCCTCTCCTATGAACAAATACATATCCTTCCTTGGCAGTTCCATTGGAAAGCAATACCTGTGCCTGCTCTTTTTCCTTCTCGCCCTGTTGAGTATCCAACCGGGGTTTTACCCATATTTCCAATACCTGATTTTCTGCCGGAGAACCGAACGCCCCTTCCAGTTTATATCCATCGCCGTTTCCATTAAATAAAATTCCCCCTTCACCCTTCATCTTCTTGTCACCGGGAGCATCGGCATAGAAAACAGGCCGCCCTATCGCAAACAATTCTCCTTTTCCGGTTACCGGTGTCAATTTCTCCGGTGCCACAGCATACGTGACATTGCCGGACTTTCCGAAATTATAATGTACAACTGGTTTTACTTTAGCCTCTGCAAACAGACATAGAGTTATCAACGCAGCCCCCATTGCCATCCTTTTCAAATTCATAGACATTTATATTTTTCCGATTAGAATTAAATTAACTTTCACTGTTCATTTATATAAAATACACTTCTTGTACCTAAAACATTTAGTCAAATAGAGTTAAAAAACAAAAAACAGGTAAAATAGTGCAAATATACAAGCAATCATCCCCATCCTAAATAGCAAAAAATTGCCTATTCTGTGGATTATTATTGTTTGTAAGCTTTCATCGATACATAAAAAAAGGAGTGTCTTCCGACACTCCCTTAATCCTACAAAGATTTAATCAATCAATTATGTTTATTATTTCAACGGATCAAAAGTACCGCCCCATTCTGCATTTTGCTCAATCTTGGAGTTACGGTCGATAACTTCCTTATGAATAGAATAGAACCAATGATTCAAATCCAGGTTGAACATGTATTGTTTATCCATATCAACACATTCTACATATTCGAAACGGAACAATTTACGGACTTCCGGATCATACATTTCCTTCGTCCAGTCGAAACCGGCTATATTACTCTGATCTTTTATCACCGGATATAAGCTGGCGCGATATTTAAGGTTGTTCAGAATATCATATCGTTTCCAACGGCGCAAATCAGCCCAACGTTTACCTTCATAGGCAAATTCTATAAAACGTTCATTAATGTAGGCTTCACGAATGTCGCTTTGAGATGTTGCAGTAATTCCGTAGTTACCCGTACCCGATTCAATACCTGCACGTTTACGAATATCATACAATACCTGCAATGCTTCACCACTCTTGCCCAATTCGTTCGCACACTCACCATAGTTCATCAAAACCTCTGCAAAACGAATTTCGATCCAGTCGATATCTGCATCATATACGGTAGCTTGCGTCAAATCAGGGTCCAAACCTTTTTTCTGATAGTAACCGGAAGAATTACCACCAATACCTTTATTCAACTGATCTTGTATCAAAGTCACATATTTATAACCCGTCGACGATCCTTCATCTGCCATTAGTTTCCATGCATTCCAATACTTCATATCGTCAGTCAATACATCACTACATGGATATTCCGTTCCCGGACAGAATATTGTCGCATAAAAACGAGGATCACGATTCATATAGAAGTCGGTCATAAACTGCTCATTGTAAGTTGGATCATTAGCCAAACGATTCACATCCAATTCCAATTTGGAACCATCCCCTTTCGGAAATGCCATTAGAAGCGGAAATATAGCCTGGTTATTATTTGCACCGTCTTTTGTCAATGGTTCAGGACGAATACTTTTTTGATCCAGCTTATGATCCGGATAAATGTACTGGTTCACCATAACTACCTCACGATTCTGTTCATCATACCAAATATCTGCAAAATCGCCTTCATATAAACCTTTACCTACACTTTGTAAAAAGTCTACAGCCGCTTTATTTGCACTATAGGCTGTCTCCCAACGGGACTGATCGCTGTTCGGATTAAACAACGGACTGGCATATTGTAACAACATACGACCTTTAAAAGCCATGGCGCAGCCTTTGTCGATACGTCCATAATCTTTTCCTTCCCACGTATCAGGGAGAGAGGCGATTGCTTCATCCAAATCTTTCACGATCTGTTCCACGCATTCGGAGGTACTGTTTCGGGTGACAAACAAAGAGGGAACATCTGTCACATCTTGAAAATGAAGAATCAATGGAACACCACCTACTGAAAATATTTTTCCCCAATAATCCCATGCCCTCCAGAAAAGAGCCTGACCTCTTAACGGTTTCTTTTCTTCGTCTGTTAAAACAGTCACTGTTTCCAACTGATCCAAGAAGAAGTTAATACGATCTATATTTCCATAATCCAACTTTTGTCCGCAATTATCAATCGTGATCTGTCCTCTGACATATTCACTCATGCTAGTAGGACCATTCATCCCCTCATCCGTATTGTTGGCACTAACAGGCCATCCCGGCAACATTCTGCCGTAAATATCGGTCAGGAATGAACTGATCATTGTTTTATCTTTCCAGACATTATCCGGAGTGATCGTTCCGGAATTTTCATAGTCCAAACTACAACCGCATAGGATAGCAAGGGCTAAACTGCATATAATATTTTTTCGTTTCATACTTAACAAAGCTTTTTAGTTAGAATTTCACATCGACACCAAAGTTCCATGACCGTAAAATCGGGAAAGCATTTCCATTTCCAATTTCCGGATCATAATAATTCTTATTAAAGCTACTTAATACGAATAAATTTGTTCCGGTAACAAACAAACGGACATTATCAAAGATCTTATTATAAAATTGTCCCTTAGGCAAATCATAGCTTACCGTCAGATATTTCAGACGCATAAAACTAGCATCTTTCAACCAGTAGCTGGAATTTGTCTGATATGTTTTCGAGTTGTTGTTACCGATACGTTTCGGCAATGTAGCATTTGGAGTTTCCGGTGTCCAGCTATCATAATACCATTGGTTCCACATACGGTTCCATTCTACGCCACCAGCCAAATCAGACATCCATTTCTTTTCGCCCAATCTTCCGGAGAACATCATATCGATATTTAAACCTTTCCAGCCGCCACCCAGATTCAAACCATAAATAACAGGGAAGTTACTGTCTTTTAATATTACCCGGTCCCAATCGTTTATTACACCGTCGGGAGTTCCGTCAGGCCCACTGAAATCCTTAAATACCATCATACCCAATTCCGGAGATAAACCGTTATGTTTGTAATTCGGATTAGCTGCCTTAAACGCATCCAGTTCTTCCTGAGTACGGATGATCTTATCAAATTCCCAACCTGTTATATAAGAAGTTGATTTACCTTCTGCGATATCGATCCATTGCGCATTTTCCGCATGGTCTTTTTTAATTACTTTGTTCCAACCATACGACATCGTCAAGTTTGCGAAATAAGAGAAATCTCTACTTTGTCCGCGATAACCCAATTGGAAATCGATACCTTGTGCATGAACCTCTCCATAATTTTCTGCCGGCATGGACAAACTAAATGTCGACGGCAATGTATTAGTACGGCTACCCAAAATATCATAAGAATTACGGTACCAGTAATCAGCAGACATATTCCAATGGTTCAGGAAGTTCATATCCACTCCGACATTATAACTCAATGATTTTTCCCAAGTCAGATTCGGGTTGACCACACTACCATAAGTTATACCAACCGATTTCACAGGGCTTTTACCAAAATAAGCAGAATTACCTGAGCTATAAGACTCTTGCCACTGCCATCCACCAACGGAATCGTTACCAGTCAAACCGACAGAACCACGTAATTTCAAGAACTGAATGGCACTTCTATTAAAGAAGCCTTCTTCTGAAATAACCCAACCGAGAGACCCTGCCGGGAAGAATCCCCAACGCTGCTCCGGAGCAAAATTCATAGAACCGTCTTCACGGAAAGAGAAAGTTGCCAAATACTTATCGGCATACGAATAACTGAACTGGCCGATATAAGACATACGACCACTGATCCAGTCGGTATCACCATTTCCCCAAGTATCCGCACGGGCACTACTTGCTGCCCAGAACTGGTCGGTTGTATATACCGGAAAAGTTTCACGTCCACCTGTAACACCAGCACCACCACCTTCGTACCATTCCGTTACGAATGCTGCCGATACACGATGTACGCCTTTAAATACATTTTCATAATTCAACTGGAAGTTAAACTGTTTGTCATCACTCCAACTGGATTTACGCTCAATATAATCCTTACCGACCCATGTCGACTTTCTTGTACTTATGATATCATTATCATTTGTCGACATAATGCGATTATTCGTACCACTTTTTTTCATGGTCACCAAATCATAGTTGATATAAAATTTCTTGTTGACATCGTTCGTCCAACTTCTGCTATAAGAAACTTTTGCGCTTAAACCTTTCAAGAATGGCATCTTATAAGTTGCACTGATAACAGCTTGAGGTTTCAACATCTGCGATTTGTTATAACCACCCCTACCATCGACAGCAGCTCCCATATTGGCAATCCAGCCATAATCGATATATTGTCCGTTATCCGTATAAACAGGTTGGTCCGGTTGCCAGACTCTCAGTTTACTGTAATTGGAACCAGCATCTTCGAAAACAGCGTTTCCTGTGAAGTTATTGTAAATAGCCAAACCGGCAAAAACCTCTAAGTCTTTTGTAATATCAGCTGTTACATTCATACGAATGTTATATTTATCATACGTCAACGGCTTTAAAAAGCCCTCTTGTTTCACATAAGAAGCAGCCCCAAAATAACGAACCCGATCACTACCGCCATTTACACTCAGGTTATGTGTTTGAGTTGTCGGATTCCTCCATACTGTTTCCAACTGGTCATACCCCCAACCACCATTTATCGTTTTAAAATGATCAATTTCATCCTGCGACCAGGCCCAGCCTGCAGGATCAGCAGAACCATTGATGCGGGTGTACATTTCACCGGCCTGAACAGCACTTGTCAACTCTGAGTTCTTTGTACGGGAATCCGTACTAAATCCATACGAATAATTAAACGTCGGTTTTCCCCGATTACCTTTTTTAGTCGTAACAATTATTACACCACCGGCAGAACGGGAACCATAAATAGCAGCAGAGGCAGCATCCTTTAATACAGAGACATCCTCGATTTCATTCGGGCTCAAATTATTAAAATCACCACCACCACGAACAACACCATCGATCACATAAGTAACATTCTCTGCGTTCCAGGAAGCACCTGTACGAATGGAGATACTAGGTGCAGCACCAGGAAGAGCACTCGGCGTACTCACATTCACACCTGCTAATTTACCGACCAAAATATTTCCGGCAGAAGTAGTAGGAAGCGCTTTCACATTCTCATCCACCTTCATGGAAGATACCGCACCTGTCACCAGTCCTTTTTTCTGCGTCATGTAACCGACAACTATCACTTCATCCAACAACTCCGTATCACTAGCTAACGTAATATTGAATGCTTTTTTCCCTTTTACCGGTACTTCCAGATTCTTAAAACCTACATACGATATCAATAATGTCGCATTATCATCCACATTTAAAGAAAATTTACCGTAGATATCCGAAATCGTACCATTATCCCTGGTACCTTTCTCTAAAATATTAGCGCCGATCACCGGTTCGCCATTCGGATCATAAATAGTACCGGTAACGATCTTTTTATCCTGATCGACCGCCGTTGTAATAAAAGTGGTTTCTTTCGGTTTATAAATAGATATTGTTTTATTTTCAATATCATATTTCACCTCCATGCCTTCAAAAACGGAGGCTAGCACTTGATTTAAGGTTTTGTCCGTTGCATTGACCGTAACTTTTTGTTTAATATTTATATCATTGTTACGGACCAGGATAGAATATCCCGTTTGTCGTTCTATATCATCAAGAACTTTACTGATAGGTACATTTTGATGATGTACTGTAATTTTTATACTTTGCATTGCCGCATTAGCATACACAGAAGCAGAGATTACACTCATCGCCAAAAATAAGCCCAATTGTTTGATTGAAAAATACTTTATTTTCATACTTTTGTAACGATTTTGTTAGTTAACAACTAATTAATTCAAAAAATCATCTAATGAATCGGAGAGAAGTGCCAACCATCTCCGATTCTTTTTTTATCCGGTTCTTTCCATAAGTTCTCTTTTTTAAGTTAAACATTCTATTTCACTCGCAGTTTTATTTATCTCTTAATGTGATGACACCTCCACTCTGTTCAAAACGATACTTCTTGTCCACATCTATAAAATTAAACACCTCCTGAAGCGACATATTCAGATCGATACTTCCTGAAAAATATTCATTCGTCACTTTTTGGCTATCCACATGGATCTTTATATTGTATTTCCGTTCTATATCCTTCAATATATCCAGGAAAGATGCATTCACAAAACTCAATCTGCCCGTCGTCCACAATGCTGATTTATAGGAATCGGCGGTCTCGCTGTACAAGTCTCCGGTATTGCGGTTGTAAATAGCTTTCTCATCCGGTTTCAAACGAACATACTTATTATTGGCAAAGACATCGACTCCTCCATCGATCAGAGATACTTCTGTCGATTGGTCTTCCAGATAGTAACGGAGATTAAATTCCGTACCTGTAACTTTCACCGTCATATCCCCGGCATATACCTGAAATGCTTTTTCTTTATCTTTTGCCACCTCAAAATATCCTTCTCCCACCAGATATACATTTCGTTCTTTTTTTCCATAAGATAACGGATACTTTAACACGGAACCGGAGTTTAGGACTACTGTGGAACCATCCGGTAAAAGAACTTTTGTTTGTGAACCCAAAGGGACCGTTGTCTCATTATATAACTGGTCACCCGATTTATCCAACTCATTATATGTAAAAATCGAACCGACAGATACAGTTACCATTAATAAAAGGACAGCAGCAATATTCCGGGCATAAACGAACCACCTACGCCGGGATATTCCCAAGGTTGTCAAATGCAATCTTTCTTTCAGATGGACATATCCGGTCTCTTTCCGGGATTCAAAAGCAGGAATATGGAGCAAAGCATACAGCTTGACCATCTCATGGTATTGTTTCCGATATAAATCCGACTCTTCTATTAAAGCAAACAAAGAGATCTTTTCTCCGTCTGTTATCGAGCCCGAAATATATTTATCCATTAATTCCTCAAATAGTATATTTTTATCTTGCATACTGCTATATTTTCTGTCTGTTTATAATTAATACACATCCCAATCGAAAAACATTTAGATGAAATCATCTTTTTTTCAAGATTGGTGTAATAAATATTTAGTAAATAAAAAAGAGAAGAAGATGTTTAAGGGCTTGCTTCAAACGGTCGGTCGCATTTTTGAGCTGAACACGTACTGTACTAACAGTCAGTCCCATATCCTCTGCAATTACATCAGCAGCCTTTCCGGCATAAAAATATTCTTCAAAAACTTTCCGACATTTTAGAGGTAATTGATTCACAGCCAAACGGATCTCCTCTTCGGTCTGTCGCATTTCCACGTACTGTAAAGGGGCGGGAGTCGATTGAATATAAGATTCCTGATGAGCCAGTAACTGATCTTTGTGAATATCCAGCATATTCTGCTGGCTTCTCTGTGAACGAATGTGATTAAGACATCCATTCTGTACGGAACGAACTAAATAATAATGAATTGGATACGCTAAGGTATCCCTTTTAAACCAGACATTTATAAATACATCATCTACAATTTCAGAACAAAGATCTTTGTCCAGTAAGTAATATAGGGCAATTGCATTCAGGTAACTATAATAGTAGCAATATAACTCAGAAAAAGCCTTTTCAGAACCATTTCTGATCTGTTTTATGATCTCTTCATTTATATGGTTTGTATTCATGACTATTCATCCAGTAATTATATTAACGATATTAGTTCTAGAAGAACTGAGGAATAGTTATTGTATTATTCACATAAATATCAGGAAGTTCCAAGCAGGAATACTTCTGTTACTTTTTGTATAAAAAATAGAGGGATATTGATTTATATAAGATAAGAGAATGGAAAAGGACTTAGTTCTTCTAGAACTAAGTCCTTCCAAGTATTTCGATCACTTTCTTACGCAGCAAATATAATATTTATTCACTCATTTTGAACTGAATTTACTAAATTAATAACAAAGGGAAGCTTTCTCACGAAAACCTCCCTTCCTCTTGGTGTGTCTATCAATTATGTTGTAAAAAGGATCTATATTCTTGTGTAAAGAATATTATAAAGTAATCGGTATTCCGTGATAGAAATCCAGAATCTTGGCACGGAATATAAAGTTGTATTTCGCCTGTGTCTGTTCGGCCAAACTCTGTGCATACTTGGTTTTTGCTTCGCCGTATTCAAAAACAGTACTTTTTCCTGCACCATAACGTTCTTCCGCATAAGAGAATGCTATTTTACTGGCATCGACCGACTTGTCAGACGACACATACTTTTCCTGGGCAGCCGTGGCATTGTAATAAGCCTGCTGGATCTCTTTGTAAAGTATCTTTTTGGAATTCTCCATCAGCAACTCACGATTATGGATAGCGAGGCGGGCAGAACGGACACTGTTACGAACCTGAAAACGGTTAAAGATCGGAATACTCAAACTGAAACCGATCGATTTCTGTCCGTTATTCTTCAACTGATCGCTGAACGGAGCGTTATTGTACTCCCCGTCACCGAAGTTATGATAATAACCGTTGCTGTAACCGGCACTGAAATTCAGTTTGGGATAATAACCGGCCTGAGCCACCTTCAACATTTTCTTCTGACTTTCGAGCAGGTATTCCTGTTCCTTGACCTGCGGTTTGACACCTACAGCATAGTCGTACACCTGATCAGGAGGAATGATACTACTCATATATTGAGCCACCGCATCACCGGTTTCCGGCTCCTGTACGTCGAAATTTTCACCATCACGTTCCAGTTCCAGACTTTGCGTCAGGTCAAGCAATGCGAGTTTCACGTTATTTTTCGATTCGGTCAATGTCACTTCGTCTTTAGCCAATTGTGCTTTCATATCATACAATTGGGATACAGGCACTTTTCCGGCATTATAAAGAGCCTCGGTCTTCGTTACCTGCTCCGAACTGAGTGCCACCTGCAATTCAGCGATCTTCAGCATTTCCTTATTATAAAGTACCTGCAGAAAATAAGAAGCCACATTTATGGAAAGATCTTCCTTTGCCTTATTCAACGTTTCGACAGACGCTTTCAGATCCAGCTTGCGGGCTGCAATATCATTGGGTATTTTGAAACCGTCGAACACTGGCATACTCAACTGGATAGAAGCAGAAGTATTTGCCGAGTTACGATCGACGATCAGACCATCTTTCGATTCCGAACGGCCAAAACCGAAATTCTCATTGATACTGGCATTCAGATTGGGTAACCAGCTATACTTGCTGGTGTGCAGCGTTACTTCCTGATTCTGCCGCTCCAGTTCTTTCTGCTTCAGGTCGATATTATTTTCAATAGCGTAACGGATACATTCCTCCAGCGACCATTGTCTGGGTGCTTCCTGTGCTCCTGCCGAAGCACAGAGAAGAGATGATGCCCATACTACGGATAGTATTATTTGCTTCATAGTTTACTCGTTTTATTTCTATTTCTTATTTGCATCGACAATTCCTCCGCGGATCTTGTCATTTTCCGTCAAACCTTCTTTCACCTCAATCTTGATACCATCAGATAAACCGACAGTGACAGGACGTTTCTCAAACAACTGTTCCGGCTTTTCCTGTTTTACGATCTGCACGAAAGTAGAATCGCCGCTGAACTCGACACAGCTTTCAGGAATTGTCAGGACATCAGACGCACGTTTCAGAACGATCTCGGCATTCGCACTGTAACCGGCACGGATAAAGGCATCTTCCGGCATCTGCACAGCCGCTTTGATCTCGAACAGGACGGCACCATTTTCTTCCACTCCTTTCGGAGCCACATATTCCAGCATGGCATCGAACGTACGGCTATCCAACGCACCGACCGTCAATTTGATCGGCATCCCTTCATGGATACGCCCCACTTCGGTTTCATCCACTTTTCCCCGGAAGATCATATTGTTCATATCGGCTACGGAAGCAATCGTCGTACCGTCGTTGAATGTGTTCGACTGGATCACAGAGTTGCCGACTTTGATAGGAACGTCCAGAATCATACCGGTAATCGTTGAGCGAACCTGTGTCGTACTGGAGGAAGCTGACTTTCGGGAAATTCCTTCACGAATGATTTCCAATGCATCCTGTGCATTCTCTGCTTCTTCCTGTGCTTTCTTGTAATTAGCCAAAGATGTTTCATAATCTTCTTTGGAGATCACACCCTGGTCATGCAATTCCTTATCACGTTTATAAGTCGCTTCTATCTGTTCCAGACTGATCTTTGCTACACGGACACGCGATTCGGCACTGTTCAACTGGACCATTTCCGGAATCACCTTGATCTTTGCTATGATCTCACCCTCCTTTACCATCTGTCCGGCTTCCTTCAGTACTTCGGAAATGATACCCGACATCTGGGGCTTGATGAGTACTTCATCGCGGGGTTCCACCTTTCCGGTCGCCACAGTCTTTGTTTCCACCGAGTCACGTTTTGGGGTTACCACTTCATACATAGTGATGACTGGCTGTGCCTTTTTCCACAAAAAGTAGAAAGTGCCGACCACCGCGGCTCCCACCAATACTAAAAAGATGATTCGCAGGACTTTCTTTACGATACGATTCTTCATGATTATATAGTTTATTTAATTGACAAATGATATACTGTTATTCTTCTCTGATTGCATCAATAGCCTTGATCTGCATGGCACGCCAAGCCGGAATCAATCCCGCCATCAATCCACTGATAAGTAAAACGACGGTTGCTGAAGCTGCAGCTCCGATATGTATTTCCGGATTACTGAAGAAGGTGCCGTTATCAGAAGCACTGCCACTGCTTTCCAGCAAATTATTGGCTATATCCAACAGGAAAACCCCGCAACTCAACCCTATCAAGCCAGCCAGAGCCGTAAGCAGCAAACTCTCGCTCATGATCTGGGAAATGATATCGAACGGCTTTGCCCCGATAGCACGGCGTACCCCAATCTCACGGGTACGCTCCTTGACCGTCACCATCATAATATTACTAACGCCGATAATCCCCGCCAGCAAAGTACCCATTCCCACCAGCCATACCAGAATATTAATTCCGGTAAAAAGCGTTTCAAAACTGTCAAACTGCTTAGCAATCGTAAAACTGCTGACAGCCTGCGGGTCGGTAGGCGATATTTCATTTTGCGATTTCAGTACGGCTGTTATATCTTCCACCATCTTATCGCAAGGATAACCATCGTCGGCCGTTGCACAAAGGAACCAGAATTTATCCCCCTGGTTTGCAACCTGCTGTAAGGTTGTGAACGGTAACATGATACTTTCCTCCGTACGTCCTCCGATCTGCACACGTGGTTTAGGTTTAACAACTCCCACCACCTGATAGTAAATACCGTTTACCCGGATATACTCTCCAATCGGATCTTCACCAGGGGTGAACAATACTTCACGCACGATACTACCGATCAGACAGACCTTGCGTTTGTCCTTTACGTCTACCTCATTCAGTAAACGTCCTTCCAATACGTGCTGTGTTTCTATATTGAAATATTCGGAATGTACACCGCGTACATTATAAGTACCGGCTTTCTGTCCTCTCACCACATTATTTTGTCCACCCCACGACATCGCCATCGGCGACAAATAACGAACACCTTTCACCCGATTACGGATCGTTTCCAGATCACGGTTACGCATCTGCCAGTAACGTCCTTTCTTGTAGCCTTTGTAAGGCTCGCCCGTACGTTCGGAAAAGAAAAAGGCTGAATTGGTGGCAAAACCATTCACATTCTTCCATACTCCGTTCTTGAAACCGGTACCCGATCCCAACAGGATAACAAGCATCAGGATTCCCCAAAACACCCCAAATCCGGTCAGCAGGCTTCTGGTCTTGTTGCGGGTGATAGTCACCCATATCTCTACCCAACGGTCTATATCGAACATATCTATCTGTTTTTATTCGTTTCTCATGGCTTCGATAGCCGTAATTTTCACTGCTTTCCGGGCGGGGAAATAACCCGCCAACACGCCTGCACCGACAATAAGCAACGTCGACATCAAGGCTACGGTCAAGTCGACCGTAGGATTCAGGAAAGTACTCATATCATCGTCGGAAGAAGCTTGTCCCATCTTTGCACTTTCCATAATAGCATTAATACCTTCTGTCAGCCCCACCCCGGCAATCATACCGAGATAGCCGAACACGGCCGTTATCAGGATAGATTCTACGATGATCAGTTTCAGGATAGAAAAAGGGGTGGCTCCAATCGCTTTACGAATACCGAACTCGCGGGTTCGTTCACGGACTGTGATCAGCATAATATTACTAACACCCACAATACCGGCAGCCAGTGTTCCGATACCGATTATCCAGATAAACAGGGCGATACCATTCAGCATCCCGTTAAACATGGCAAAATCTTCAATCGTGCTCCACATACCGATCGCCCGCAAGTCTTCCGGATCAAACATGTGCCGTCTTCCCATTTGCTGGCGGAAACGTTTCTCGAAAGCCTCGTATTCCTCTTTCGTATTGATACCATCCAGGGAGAAGATAATATTATCCAACCCGTAACCAGAACGGTACAATTGTTGTGCCGTAGAGAAAGGGATATAAGCCGGAGCATTATTATTATTGTCCTCATCCGTATAAACACCGATCACCTGATAAGGTACATCACCGGCATTCACATATTTTCCTAACGGATCCTCCGAGCGGAAAAGCACTTCTTTTATACGGGGACTTATAACGATCACCTTTCTTTTCTGAAGTATATCCACTTCATTGATAAAACGCCCGTTGCCGACTGTCATCTTGATCTTGTCGATTATCGCCTTATCGGGATGTACTCCCTGCAAAGAATAAGAATTATACTCTTCTTTGTATGAAAGCGTATCACTCTGGTAAAGAACACCCGATATCAGGTTCACTTCCGGATTCTGTTGTTTCAGACCGATCAGGTCATCATCCTTATATTGAATACGCCGGTTCGTCTGCATGCCCTTATACGGCTTGCTGGCATAACGTGGCCATGTCTCCACACGGTTGCCCGCCCAACGGTCGAAGTTGTGCATGATACCGTTCTTCAGCCCGTTGCCCGCTCCCAGCAGGACGATCAGCATAAAGATCCCCCACGCCACGGAAAAACCGGTGAGGAACGTACGGAGTTTGTTCTTTTTGATCGTACTCCATATCTCCCGGAAATTATCAAAGTCGAACATACCCTTTTCCTCTTTCTATGTTTTCTATCAGACCATCCTTTACACGGATGATCTTTTCTGTAGCGTCAGCTACGGATTGTTCATGGGTGACGATCACCATAGTCATACCTTCTTTATTCACGTTGCGAAGAAGTTCCATTACCTCAACCGTTGTCACACTATCGAGTGCACCGGTTGGTTCGTCTGCCAGAATCACTTGTGGTTTGGCAATGAGGGCACGGGCAATAGCGACACGCTGTTTCTGTCCGCCGGACATTTCGTTCGGCATATGCTCCGCCCAATCTCTTAAGCCGACCATATCCAGATACTCCATCGCCATGGCATTTCTTTTCTTACGGTTCATTCCCTGATAATAGAGAGGGAGCGCCACATTCTCCATCGCATTTTTAAAAGAGATTAGGTTAAACGACTGGAAAATGAAGCCGATCATCTGGTTACGAAATTCAGCTGCACGTGTTTCGCTCAGATTCTGAATCAATTGTCCGTTTAAGTGATAGGTACCCGTATCATACGTATCCAATATACCCAGTATATTCAACAGTGTCGATTTTCCCGATCCGGAAGCTCCCATGATCGAAACCATCTCTCCTTTTTCTATCTCCAGGTCTATACCTTTCAAGACGTGCAGCGGAGCACCGTTGAAATACGTTTTGTTAATTCCTTTCAGCTGAATCATCATATTTGTCATTTCTTTTCATTATTAGACGTACACATTGCTAAAAATGTTACACATTTAAGGAACTTTTTTATTCTCTGACGGAACAAATGTATATTTATATAAAATACCTTGTATCGCAAGGTACTGATTTTTAATCTATATTAACTTTGTAATTTTTACTAATCCTGAAGAATTGCGGTAAACTACTTAACAAATAAACTGATTACAAACGGATTTACTGCATCCATTAATTTTTTTTCTTATAAATTGATAAAAAACAGTTGAACTTACTAAAAGCTATACTATATTTGTTTTCAAGTAAGCATTTAGCATACATCCTGTTAATCAATGCTTTAAAGACCCCTATTCAACATCTGTTTTGTGGCTGATAATTGTCGGCCGTTCGGTTGATATTTATCGGCCATACGGTTGATAACCGTGAACCAATCGGCCGACAATTATCAACCACTGATTTCCCGCCATAGTAAATCAGTTTACATAGGATAGTAAATATACTTTCTTCGTATACTTTTCGGATTATCTCCGGACTATTTCTAAATTCAGTTCATCCTTTTGTATATTTGTACCGCAGGAAGCAACTTAATCACATCGTATCGTGTTTTATTTACATGAAAACAAAAGAAAACAGTATGAGACTTACTTATATTTATCATAGCGGCTTTGCCATTGAAGCAGACGGATATGCTATCCTGATCGATTATTTTAAAGACACGGGGAAGACGCCGGATACTGGATTCGTTCATGATGAATTACTCCATCGCGCAGGGACATTATATATATTATCTTCCCATTTTCATCCGGACCATTTCAACCCGGACATTTTAAAATGGAAAGAGATCAAGCCGGATATCAAATATATTTTCTCCAAAGACATCCTGAAACGTCGGCGTGCGAAAGCCGAAGATGCCACTTTTCTGAAAAAAGGGAATGTATTTGAAGACGAGCATATCCGCATCCAGGCTTTTGGTTCGACCGATGTCGGTATCTCTTTCCTGATAGAAGCGGAAGGGAAACAACTGTTCCACGCCGGCGACCTCAACAACTGGCACTGGAAAGACGAATCGACACCGCAGGAAGTGGCTAAGGCGGAAGGTGATTACCTGCACGAACTGACAACATTGACTCAAACGACACAACATTTACACCTCGCCATGTTCCCCGTCGACCCACGTATCGGTACGGACTTCATGCGGGGAGCCGAGCAGTTTGTCGACCGGATAAAGACAGACGTATTAGTCCCCATGCACTTCTGGGAACGTCCCGCCGAAGTAGTAGCTTTCGGCCCTTATGCCGAATCGAAGGGATGCCGCTATATTTTGTTGTCCGTACCGGGTGAAGGCACTGATTTTTAATTTATAAAGATATCAATTATGGAAATTAAAAGTAGATTTGATCATTTCAACATTAATGTTCTCGACCTTGAAAGAAGTATCGCTTTCTACAACAAAGCGCTGGGGCTGAAAGAACACCATCGAAAAGAAGCGAAAGACGGTTCATTCATTTTAGTTTACCTGACAGACGATCAGACCGGCTTCCTGCTGGAACTGACCTGGCTGAAAGACCGTAACGAACCATACGAACTGGGAGATAACGAAAGCCATCTCTGTTTCCGTGTAGCCGGCGATTACGATGAAGTCCGCAAATTCCATAAGGAAATGGACTGCGTATGCTACGAGAATACTGATATGGGATTATATTTCATCAATGACCCGGATGATTACTGGATCGAAATATTACCCGCTAAATAAAGAAAAAAACACCAACGGCCAAAATTGTATCAGCTTTTTACCGGCAATACAATTTTGGTTAAACGGTCGTCATAAGGTTCTTCTTTCCGGCGGTAATAATATTCATAAGCAGTGCCTTCCGGCTCATAGCCTTTCTGCATCATCCAGGAAGTCATTTCACCATACAAATAATCCATTTCGTCGTAATCGCCCTTGAACAGGCAGTGGACCACCTTCGATTGTGGAATGACGCGGGGTTGCACACCTTCATTCCCTTCCATCAGGCAAGAAACCGGAAAGCAGAACTCCACATCCAGGTCGTACATATCCAAATTCATAAAATCGTAGTAAATAATAAACGGTACATCGGTCATATAGACCCCTGTTTTCCGTAAAAGGCTCAATGCTTCTTCGCGCTTCCTGGCGAACATTCCTTCCAAATTGTTGTAACTGACTTTTATGCGGGCCGATAAAACAGGTTGTTCCGCCCGGACCATAAGCCGTATGTCTGAAACCTGTGGCATAGTGTTATTCATTAATGAGTTAAGAATCTACCAAATATAAAACAAATCCCGATAAATCCACTATCCAAAGCAGGAAAAAAGCTGAAAATGACACATTTTGATCGAATAACAAATTGAAGTTACATTTATTGTCACAACTGAAAACTGAAACAATTCATCATTTTTTTGAAGAAAATCATTGCAGCTAATCAGATTCCTCTTATATTTGCTTTCCAGAAAATCTCATTATTAATCATAAATATAAAATCATGGAGAAGCCTTATGTAGTAGGTATTGATATAGGCGGTACCAATACTGTTTTTGGAGTAGTAGACGCAAGAGGAACAATCTTGTACAGTGGATCGATCAAAACAGGTAAATATAATGACATTAATGATTATGTGACCGAACTCGGTCAAGGTTTATCATTAGTGATCGAACAAGCTGGTGGTCCCGACAAAATCAAAGGTGTAGGCGTAGGAGCTCCCAATGGTAACTTCTTCAACGGCTGTATCGAATTTGCACCTAACCTTCCGTGGAAAGGTAAAATTCCTTTAGCTCAGTTGATCAGCGAACAGATCGGAGGTATTCCCGTAGCACTGACTAACGATGCGAATGCTGCAGCGATCGGAGAAATGACTTATGGCGCAGCACGCGGCCTGAAAGACTTTATCGTGATCACACTGGGAACAGGTGTTGGTAGCGGTATCGTTATCGGCGGTAACCTGGTTTACGGACATGACGGATTTGCCGGTGAGTTGGGACACGTTATTATGCGTCGTAACAACGGTCGTCCTTGCGGTTGCGGTCGCCAGGGATGTCTGGAAACGTATGCATCTGCAACAGGTGTAGCCCGTACAGCACGTGAATATCTGGAAATCCGTAAAGACGACAGCTTGCTGCGTGAACTGGATCCGGATGAAATCACTTCAAAAGATGTATATGATGCAGCGATGAAGAATGATAAACTGGCTCAGGAAATCTTTGAATTTACAGGTAATATCCTGGGTGAAGCTTTTGCTGATGCTGTTGCGTTCTCCAGTCCGGAAGCTATCATTCTGTTCGGCGGTCTGACCAAGGCAGGCGATCTGATCATGAATCCGATCAAACGTTCTATGGAAAAGAACATGCTGAAAGTGTACGAAGGTAAAACAAAACTTCTTTTCTCTCAATTGAAAGAAAGCGATGCAGCTGTATTAGGTGCAAGTGCTTTGGGTTGGGAAGTGAAAGAATAATCGTATTTCACTGGGGATTTTCCCCGGATCGAGGGCGGCCTAAAGCCGCCCTTATTCATTTATATACATTATATATCAGTTTATTCTATGAGTCATCCTTTACATCAGTTCGTTTATTGCCCCCAGTGTGGTGCTAAAACTTTCGTCGAACGTAATGAGAAAGCTAAACAATGCACGACATGCGGCTTCGTTTATTATTTCAATCCTTCATCGGCCGTTGCCTGTTTTATCCGCAACGCGGCAGGAGAAATCTTATTGGTGCGTCGTGCCAAAGATCCGGCCAAAGGAACACTCGATTTACCGGGAGGTTTTGTCGATATGCATGAATCGGCTGAAGAAGCGGCACATCGTGAAGTGAAGGAAGAGACAGGATTGGATATTACCGAATGTCGTTATCTGTTTTCTATTCCTAATCTATATATGTATAGCGGCTTTGAGGTACACACAGTGGATATGTTTTTTGAATGTTATGTGGAAAACTTCGATGGCGTCCATGCAGAAGATGATGCAGGCGAAGCCGTTATCCTGAAAAAGGAAGAGTTAAATGCAGATGATTTCGGCCTCATGTCGATAAAGAAAGGGATCGAAATCTATAGAAAAAACTATCGCTAGCCGGTAAACATGAGTTTATTACAATTAGGAGCGGGATAAAAGTCCGCTCTTTTGTTTTTAATACAATTACGACTCGCACCCGACAAAATAGATTAATATATAGTAAAAAATAAATAAAAATAAGGATATACGGTAGAAATGTCAACTTAGTTCTGAAAGAACTCAATACTTAATACTCGCTACAAATGTATAGCTTTTTTATTTCATATTGTTATTTTACGTCAATTTTAATCATATAATACATCGTTTTTAACATTGTCGATAAAAATAAGAAAATTAATTCAAGTCAATCCAGTAGCAAATTACATCTTATGAATTTATTCATATTGTATATTTCAAGCATAATATGACATAGCCGATTCAAAGAAATTTCCTCAATACTATTTTACACAATATTTATTAACCAGACACTTTAAGCTATTCCGAGCCATAAACCATGACTCTTATCTGATTTATAGTTTCTTATCTTTTTTAAAAAGAAGCAAAAACCATATTTATCAAAGCCCACAAACATTACAATAGACAAAGTTCTTTCAGAACTAAGATCAAAGATCGATAAACGTCAAAATCTAAAGAACCTTTACTAACACTAGTATTATCATCAATAACATCATTTATTATGTTGAAACACTTCAAACAAGTCAGCTTACTCCTTGCCGCAGGAGCTATGGCACTACCAGCCAGCGTATACGCTGATTTAGCGCCAGAGAAGCTAGAAACCGCCATTTCCCAACAAAACGGAAAAGTGACGGGTGTTGTAGAAGATGATTTCGGCCCTGTTGCCGGAGCATCAGTTGTTATTAAAGGAACCACCAATGGTAATATTACCGACATGGATGGTAACTTCATCTTGGAAGGAGTCAAAAACGGAGACGTTATCCAGATTTCCTTTATCGGATATGCGACCCAGGAAATCGCTTACACAGGTCAAGCCTCTTTGAATATTAAATTAGTTGAAGACACCCAAAAACTGGACGAAGTAGTTGTAACAGCTATGGGTATCAAGAAAGATGCAAAAAAACTGGGTTACGCTGTAAGTACAATTGAGGCAGGAGAACTCGTAAAAACCGGTACTCCTGATTTCGCCACTTCATTGTATGGTAAAGCGTCCGGTGTACGTATCAATGCAGCTCCCGGTGGAGGTACATCGTCTGTATCTATCTCTGTCCGCGGCTTATCATCTATTTCCGGTTCTACACAGCCGTTAATCGTAATGGATGGTGTTCCCATTCACAACGGGGATGCCAACAATAAAGACTACTGGAGCCAACAGCGTGTCGAATCAAATGGTTTAGTAGACATCAACCCTGCCGATATTGAAAATATCTCTATCCTGAAAGGTGCAGCAGCTTCTGCTTTGTATGGTTCTGAGGCCGCTAATGGAGTTGTTATGATTACAACTAAAAGCGGTAAAGGAGCTTCCGGCTTAGGAGTAGATTTCAGTGCAAACGTTAGTTTTGACAAAGTAGCCTATATGCCCAATATTCAGAAAGAATTCGGACCGGGTTATGACAACTCTCTGCTTGACACAAGAGGTAATGATTTTGAAAAGGCTACCGGTTTCCAAAACACGCGTACTGACAGAAACGGCAACCCGGTTACCAGCTTACGTAATACATATTATTCATGGGGACCCAAGTACGACAATACCTCCCAATTATATAACTGGGATGGAACAATACGAACTTATTCCCCCATCGATCATAACCAATGGAACGATCTTTTCCAGACAGGTATCAATCAAACATATAACCTCGCTGTTACAAACGGTACGGAAAAAGGCAATATGCGTTTTTCTTATACCTATACAGATGTTACACCGACTCAGTTAAACTCTCATAACAACAAACACAATTTCTCATTAACAGGTTCTCAGAATATCCTGAAAGGAATAAAACTTGATTATTCTGCTAATTATATGCGTCAATACGTAAAGAACCGTACCTATCGTATCGACCAGTTGATGAGTAGTTATAACGGTATGTTTACCGGCTATGACGATATCGCATCTTTGAAAAACAGGATCGTAACCAGCCAGGGCTACATGAACAGAGCATACACCTCTGAATATGCTGCTACATTCCTGGATGAAGCATGGGAATATGACCCATCTTTCAGTTACATAGGCGACCGTTATTTATGGAACATCTACGGCAAGGAACAATACGAAAACAACAATCGTTTTATTGCCAGTGTTTCTCCCAGTTGGGAAATCATACCTGGATTGACCGCCCGGGGACGTTTGTCTACCGACTTAACATTTGACGAAGAAGAGAATAAGAACCACACAGAATATCCGAATGCATTGGCAACGGCAGGTAACTATACAGGTAGTTATTCTCTGAAAAACGACAAGTATGAAATTTACTACGGTGATATCATGTTGATGTTTGACCGTACATTCGCAGAGAAGTACAATATTACAGCCAACGTCGGCTGGTCAGGCCGCCAGGAACGTCAGATGATGACCTCTGTCACTACCCGTGGTGGATTAAGCGTGGAAAACTGGTTCCATTTGAATGCTTCCGCTTTATCTCCCGCTACCCCCAGTATGACAAAAATGTCATTGCTGAAAACAGCATATTTCGCTACCGCTTCGTTTGGTTACGATAGTTGGGCTTATCTGGAAGGAACTATACGTCAGGAAAAAACATCCACCTTGGCTCCAGGCAACAACTCTTTCTTCTATCCTTCTGTCAATGGTAGTGTAATCTATACTTCATTATTGAAAGATAAGAACCCAAGTTGGTATGACTATGGTAAAATTCGTGTAAGCTACGGTATCGTAGGTAATGCTCCAATTGTCTATAAAGCAACAACCGGATATAAACAAGATGCTGCAGACAGCTATATTTATAATCAGATTTCATTAAGCGAACTGGGAAACAACGAGTTACAGCCGGAAAAGAAATACGAATTCGAACTGGGATGGGAAAACAAGTTTCTACAAAACCGCTTAGGATTTGAATTGTCTTTCTATCATAACAAAATAAAAGACCAAATTCTGAATACCTCAACAGCTGCTTCTTCGGGAGGTACTTCCATCTGGATGAACGTGGGTGAGTTGAAGAACCAAGGTTTGGAAATGTCTATTTACGGTACGCCGATCCAGACTAAAGACTGGACCTGGGATATCCGCGCCAACTGGGCCTGGAACCGTAATAAGGTCGTGAAGTTAACAGATGGCGTTGACAGACTTGAACATACAACCATCGACAACGGAGCAGCTGTACTGGAATCACATGTCGGAGAAGCAATGGGCGACTGGTATGTATATAAAACTGTAACAGATGAAAACGGCAATAAAATTGTTGATGAAAACGGTTTATACAAAGTTGATTACACACAACGCGTAAAAGCAGGCAATGCCATGCCGAAACTGGTCGGCGGTCTGAGTACATCTGTCAGCTACAAGAACTGGTATCTGGATGCTTCTATCGACTTCCGTATTGGTGGTGACGTAATGAACAAGCCCTATCAATACATGTCTGAAATCGGAACATTGGAACATACACTGCAAGGTCGTGACGCCTCTCATGGCGGTTTGAGCTGGTATGCCGATGGCAACGTATTATCCGATCCTTCCATACGCCACCTGACAGACCAGGCAGCCGGTTCTACCGTAAACGGCTGTACAGTATATGACAATGGTGTAATCCTACCCGGTGTAAAAGAGGACGGAACTCCGAACGATATCATCGCGACAGCAGGTGAAACATTTTACAACCAATACGGCTGGGGATACTCAGGTAATGTCACCTACGAAAACGCTATCCAGGAAAACACCTATTTCAAACTGCGCGAATTAAGCATAGGTTACAGCCTGCCGAAAGAACTGGTTGCCAAATTTGGTTGTAAAAATCTAATGGTTTCTGTTTACGGACGTAACTTATTCTACTTCTACAAGAGTTTGAAAGAAATGGATCCGGAATCAACGGATGGTACAAACTGGGTGAACCAATCTTATATCAGCGGATCTACAGCAACAACCCGCTCCTTTGGTTTCTCACTACGTGCTAGTTTTTAATTGATTGTAAAGAAATATATAAAGAATGCAGAAAATGAAACAAATATATTCACTTGTATTGGGATGTGCGGCACTATTATCCACCTTCTCATGCAGCGACGATAAATTTTCGGATCAATATCAAAATCCGGAACAGGCACAGTCTGTGACATGTCCTGGGGTAATGGTAGGACTTTGGCAGGCTTGTAATACCTGGATGAATCCAGTATATTACAGATATTATGTATCTTCGACTACTTCCGGCCGCTTTTCCGGGGTAATCGGACACACCAACGACAAAGGTCGTTTCACCGGTGCGGGAACAACTTATTTCAACGAAAGATGGAAAAATTTCTATACAACACTTGCCCAATACAGGTTACTGGAACAGACTTACAATAATCTGACAGATAAAGAAAAAGAAGATAACGAAATTTTCCTTCATTTGGGACGCACTGTTCTGGAAGAACAACTATATGAAGTATTGTCTTTATGGGGAAGCCTGCCTTTCTCGGAAGCCGGATACCTATGGAGTACCGGGGATATTGTTTCGTCCAAACCTAAATACGATTCTGAAACGGAACTGTATAGCATGATCTTAAAAGATCTGGATGAAACAAATACATACCTGAACAATCATCCGTCATTAAGCTCTTCTGCAGCCACCTACATGACAGCAGAAGACTATGTAAACAAAGGAGATGTATCCATGTGGCAGAGATATGTCAATTCTCTGCGTCTTCGCGTCGCCACTCATTTGGCTTCAAACGGTGACCTGACATCAGAAGCACGCAGTGCTATCCAAACCATGCTTAGTAATCCTTCCACTTACCCGATGGTAGACACGAATGCAGAAAACACAACGGTAGCACAAAGCGATGATGCTTTCAATTTCGATAAAGATCTGCAAGACGCTATTGAAAACTCGACATATAACCGTATGTCCGGTTTCATGCAACGGGCATTAAATGCAAATACCGATAATCCGGATCCACGTCTGGAAGTATTATATGACGCAAACTGGGATAACCAGTATATCGGTCTGGACCCTACGGAAAGCGCAGCAGATCAGGAAGCAAATATGGCTATCAGTACACATGGTACAGCTAAATATTATGCTGCGTTGGATACCTCAACTTTCACACGTAACCCGGGTTTCCCAGGTATCTGGATGACAGCTGCCGAAGTAGCCTTTATGAAAGCGGAAGCCTATGCCAACAACTGGGCCAGCGGTGATGCCAAAGCGGCTTATATAGACGGTGTTAAATTATCTACTGAGTTTTATTTCAACCTGAATTCAACCGGTACATACCGTACAGCACTGCCGGCACCAGATGACGCTACAGTCGAAGCCTATGCTGAATCACAGTGGGATGCTAGTAATCCGTTAAAATCAATCCTGACACAACGATGGATTCATCACGGAGCTATTCAGGAACTGGAAGCCTGGAATGTTGTACGCCGTACAGGATATCCGGAACTCTATTTCAAGAGAGATCCTCAGACTGCAGATACCCCACTTCCTCTGAACCGCCTGGAATATACTTCTGACGAAAAAGATTACAATCAGGAAAGTTTGAATGCATTCCTGAATGGTAAAGAAGACTCCTGGTACACAACGCTATTCTGGATGAAGAGTGATTGGTATAAAGTCATTGAATAATTTTGACAAACAAAAATATCTCCACATAAATTATAAACATAATTGATGGTAAATGTGGAACCTGAAACCGCCCCGAAGTGATTCGCGGCGGTTTTATTTATTCTTAACGTTGTTCATCATACACCCCGAACTCCGCAATTGAAGCCTGTCCGTCGGTGCTGTCGATCTCTATTTTTATTTTGTTTCCCCAGAGACGGTCGAAACGATGTACTTTCACTTTGTCAGACTTATCGCCTGAACAAATTTCTTTCCAGACACCATCCGTTTCATATAATAAACGATAACTCTTTATACTTTCCTGCAGGTCGGTTATCGTTATCATATTGAATGAATGACATTTGTCCAGATCGATTTCCAACCAGGGTTTTGCCACCTGTTTATTGGATCTCCAACTTGTTGTAAAATCATTGTCATTGGCAAAATCCATAATCCACATATCATCACTCCAACTGGAATTGGCAGGTTTATGCTTTGCTATATTTGTTGCAGTTATCGGGGCATCATACGCCGGTAATTCCGGAACCGCAGTATTGTCTTTCCAGATAGCCCCAATCTTCTTCAATCCTTCTACAGCATTCGGATCAATCAACCCATCCCGGTTAGGAGCCACATTCAGTATGAAATTACAATAAGCCTGGTTGAACGGTTCCAGATTCTCTTTTACGATCACTGTCGGATCTTTCACCGGCGAGGTTGGAAACTCTTCTTTCCAAAACCAGTTTTTATTGATAGGCAGACAGGAGAGAGCCGGCAACTGATTGGATTCTTTTGAAATATGCTGCCCGGCATTCTGTTCGTACGATTTAATATCGGTATAGAACAAAGCTTCTTTCGGATATTTGGCCGCATTCAAATCCATGACCAGACAATCAGGCTGAAGCCGTTTGATCAGCCGGTAAATTTCCTGAAAAGGAACATCTTCATAGGATATCCTTGACCAGGGAGCATCCCAACCGTCTATAATGATTGCGGTTATTTCACCATAGTTGGTTAGAAGTTCCGTCAACTGTGCTTTCACCATGTTGATATGTGCTTTCGTGATAAAACCGGGACGTAATTTATGATGCGTGTCCAGGATAGAATAATAAAGCATGGTTTTAAGTCCCCGCTTCCGGAAGGCCTCCACATATTCTTTTACCACATCCCGTTTGAGCGGACCGTTCATGACGTTATAACCGGTTGTTTTCGTATCCCATATACAAAAACCACTATGATGCTTGGTTGTCAGACAGCCATAGCGCATCCTGGCCGCTTTAGCTGCTTCAGCCCACTGATTACAATCCAGCTTCACCGGATTAAAGATAGCCGGACTGGCATCGGGATCAGCCCAATCGTCACTCATAAAAGTCGGAATATTGAAATGAATGAACATCCCGAATTTCAGATCGACAAATTGCTGTTGCAAAGTCCTCAGATCCGGGGTTCCTTCTGCTGGTTGTGCCTTCAATCCCTGTATTGCCAGGCTACATAAAAAGGCGAGACATAAAAGAATAGATACATTTTTTCTCATAACTGTTCCTTATTAAAATATTTGCCGGTTCCTCCGAAAAGTCAACCGGCAAATATACCTTTTTTTCTACTTAAATAACCGTTCTTTTAATAACCGTCATTCTGTTTCAGGTTCTTATTGTTCTTGATCTCGTTCGTCGGAATCGGGAACAGTAATTCCCGTTCACTCAATGTCGGGCCATACGTGAACTTATGACCAACATAATTATCGAATTTACTGGTTGTCAGGTTCAAAGCCTTACGGGTACGTGCCATATCGAACCAGATCTTATTCTCGAAAGCCAGTTCATGGTAACGTTCTTTCCAAACCGCATAACGGAAATCTTCCTGCGACAATCCGCTCAGACCTTTCAGGTTCGCACGTTGTCTGATCTGGTTGACACAAGCATAAGCAGTAGCCGAAGGCCCACCTTCAGCTTCATTCTGGGCTTCCGCATACATCAACAGTACATCGGCATAACGAAGCAACGGATAATTGAGACTACTCTTAGCCGTATTCAAATGGGCATCCATATCGAAGAACTTATAAATATAATAGCCGCCGAATTTCACCATTTCTTCACGGTTGGCATTCGATGTGAACTGAGTATAATAAAACTCGCCTTCTTCGGTACGCTTATCTCCCTCTTCATAAGTACTGATAAATTCATCCAGTGCATATACAGAGCCTGTTTCCGTCGAATAATAAGAAACGTCCATATTGTAAGGTAAAAGTAAGCTTTGGAACGGATTCTCTACAATACCGGACTGATATTGTATCATGAACAGATGTTCCCCTTTATTTTCCATTTCAATATTATGCAGGTCGCTGTAAGAAGAAAAGAGTTTATAACTGCCATTGTCGATCACCTCCTTTGCTTTTGACGCAGCCAGCGCATAATATTCCCTCCCTTTTTCCATCGGATATCCCGCCATTGTCAGATAAACACTCGCCAGCAAAGATTTCACTGTAGCCTTCGTCACACGTCCGGTTTCATCCGTCCAGCCCAGATCAGATTCTTCCGCCTGTTTCAGGTCCGAAAGAATCGAGTTATACACTTCTTCCGTAGAAGCCTGTTGCGGATACAGTTCGGGAGAGGAAGCATCCACGGGCACCAATACCAACGGAATAGATCCGAACAAGCGTACCAGGTTGAAATAATTATAGGCACGAAGGAAATAGGCTTCGCCCAAACATTTACTTTTGGTCGATTTATCCATCTCGATTCCCGGTATATAAGTGATTGCCAGGTTGGCGTTAGCAATGGCACGGTATGCATAGTTCCACCAACTCTTACTGTACTCGTTGTCCGAGTTATTCACTACCAGACGGATATTATTGATGTTGACATTCTGGCTTACTTTCGTTCCAGCCAGTCCTGTCAGGAAATCGGTCATAAAATAGGGGTTTCCACCATAGTCACCGTTTGCCGAATACCGCAGATCTGCATAGATAGAATTAACCACACTGCGCGCATGCTCCGCCGTCTTAAAATAGTTTTGCTGAGTAAAGTTAGACGGATTCGATTCGTCCAGAAAGTCAGTACAACTACAACCGAGCACCAGTGATAATATCAATAAAGCATATTTTGTCTTCATATTTAATAATCGTATTAAAAGTTAAAAACTAACATTCAGACCAATTGTGAACGTACGCGGTTTCGGATAACCGAATACGGTGATACCTTGAGCAAACGTCTGTGTCGCATCCGACACTTCCGGGTCATAACCATTATATTTGGTGATCAGGAAGAAGTTCTGAACACTACCGTATACTCTCAGATACTTGATCGAGATCTTCTTTGTCAATTCAGACGGAAAAGTATATCCCAACACCAGGTTCTTACCACGCAGGAAGGAGCCGTCTTCCACGAAATGAGAATCGATGTTCGTCGTATATCCCGCTCCGGTCGGTCTGATCTGTGCGATCATTGTATTCTGGTTTTCAGGAGTCCATGCATCCAGAACGGTCTTATAACTATTTGCTATACCGGTACGGTCTTCTGCCGAGTGTTTGGAAATATCCAGTACATCATTACCGAACATATACTGTAGGTCGACAACCAGGTCGAAGTTTTTATAACGGAATGAGTTGGAAAATGTTCCGTAACCGTCAGGAATACCTTTACCGATAATCAGACGGTCCATATCATTGATCTGTCCGTCGTTGTTACGGTCCCAAAGTTTCAGGTCACCCGGACGCAGGTTATATTTGGCAGCTTCCTCCGCTTCGTCTGTACCCCAGGTTCCCAAACGTTTGTAGCCGTAGAAAGAGCCGACAGGTTCACCTACACGGATGATGTTATTGCTTGAAGACAAAATATCCGGTCCCGGATAAATATCATCATCCCCTTCGCTCAATGCCAGCACCTTGTTCTTATTGAACGAGATATTGAATGTCGTTTCCCATGAAAAATTCTCATTGGTAATATTTACCGTATTGATAGAAAACTCAAAACCTTTATTGCTCATACTTCCGACATTCTTCGTAATTGAAGTGAAACCGCTGGAAGCAGGTACCGGAGCACTCAGCAACATGTCTGTCGTTTTCTTATAATATACATCCATTTCCAGGTTTACGCGATTGTTGAACAGACCGATATCCAATCCTGCATTTATCTGGGAAGTCTTTTCCCATTTCAGATCGGGATTTGCTAAAGAAGAAACACCGATACCGGATGCTTTCGAACTGCCGAAAACAGTTGTATAATTACCCAAACTGCCCTGCGAAGCATAAGCACCGGTTTCCGAGTTACCTGTCAAGCCGTAGCTGGCTCTCAGCTTCAGGTTGGAGATGGCAGTAGCCGGTTTCATAAAGTTCTCTTCCGAGATACGCCATGCAGCACCAACAGACGGGAAGAATGCATATCTGTTTGACTGTCCGAATTTAGACGATCCGTCCAAACGCGCTGTTGCCGTCAATAAATATTTGCTTTTATAACCATAATTGACACGGGCAAAATAAGAATTCAGACCATACGCATTGGCACTCGATGCTGCTGTAGGAGAAGTTCCGATCCCCAGGTTGTTATACTGGAAGAAATCATCTTCGAAACCTGTAGCCGATGCTGTGGACGAAGAGTTATCCACATGCTGCCAAGATAAACCAACCATACCGGTAAACGAATGTGCCCGGGCAAAATCTTTATGATAAGTCACATAATTTTCAAACTGCCAGGAGTTATTTCGGTTATTATCGATGGATGCACTACCGTTCGGTGAAGAGATCCAGATCAGCTGACGGCCTCCATAATAATTCGATTTCTGATTGATGATATTGGCACCTAATACGGAACGGAATTCCAGACCCGGAAGTATAGTGATATTTGCATATACGTTTCCTAACATAGTCTGTGTTTCCAATGTATAGTTACGGTCTTTAGCAACCTGAACAGGACTGTTACCGCCTTCCATTCCCGGATAATCGTTGTTTCCGGCAAAAGTTCCATCCTCGTAACGGACAGGCAGAAAAGGTAATGCCTCCACGATCTGACGACCAACAGTGATACCACCGTCGCCCACTGAATCGGTCTGGCGTTCTTTCTGGTAAGCATAACTCAGGCTACCTCCCACTTTCAACCATTTAGTCAGTTCGCTATCCATAAAGAAACGTGCGGAATAACGTTTCAGGTAAGATTCGATGATCAAACCATCCTCGCCTCTGAATCCGACAGACAAGCCATAGCTATCGCCGCCTTTCGTATTGGAGACTGATATCTGGTGTGTCTGAGAGAAAGCATTACGGATAGTTTCATCCTGCCAGTCTGTATCATACAATGGTTGGCCATTAGAATCGAACAACCGTGAGTCTGTTCTTTTCAGTTTCGGATCTTTATAGTTTCCGTTCTGCCATCCTTCAGGATCGAACTTTTGGGCATTCGCATAGGCCAGATCTTCCAGTTGCAGAAACTCGGCAGCATTCAGTACATCCAGTTTCTTCGGAAGAACACCTATACCGAAGTCGGTATCATAACGAATGGTCGTTCCCATCCCTTCACCTTTTTTCGTAGTGACCAGGATAACGCCATTCGCACCACGGGCACCGTAGATAGCTGTTGCCGACGCGTCTTTCAGGACTTCCACCGACTTGATATCGTTCGGGTTCAGATAGTCGATCGGAGATGTCCCGTTGGTCAATGTACTTACATTCAGGATCACACCATCCACCACATAAAGAGGGTCGTTCGTTACACTGATAGAAGAGTTACCACGAATACGGATGGAAGCACGTCCGCCCGGACGTCCAGAGTTTGTGGAGATATTCACACCGGAAACACGTCCCGACAAAGCTTGTCCGAAAGAAGTCACTGTCCGCTGTGCCAATGCTTCTTCCTTCACAGAACCGGAAGCACCGGTCAAGTCACTTTTCTTCATTGTACCGTAACCCACAATCACGACTTCATCCAGATTCTGAGTATCTTCATGTAAAATAATCTTCAGGATCGATTTATTCTTTGTGCTGACTTCCTGCGATAAATAGCCGATATAAGAAACCTCCAGTACAGCATTATCCGGCACTTCAAAAGAGAATTTTCCATCTACATCTGTTATATTTCCGGTCGTCGTTCCTTTCACCAGCACATTGGCACCAATAACCGGCTCGCCATTATCATCTACGACAACCCCGGAAATCTGGCGCCTCAACTGCTGCAATATTTCCTGTTTATTTTCTTTGGAGGACAAAACAATATGATTCCCCTGGATCATATACTCAATATTCGTATCACGGAACAGTTCATCTAATACCTGGGCAACTTGTTTCTCCTTTACATTAACAGAAACTTTTCGATTCACATCTATCTGATTGTTATACACAAACAGATACTCTGTCTGTTTCTCTATTTCAGAGAAAATTTTGTTTAACTGCGTGCTTGATTTACTTATGCTTACCCGCATATTTTGTGAATGGGAAGTAGAGGCAAACGAACAAAAGATACAGACCAATAACAAGAATGTAGTTATTCGCATAATTCTAAAGAGTTGTTTAAGGTCGGGACTTTTTAGGCAATAATGTCCCTGTAAAGTATTTTTTTTCATACATTTGTGTGTTTCAAAATAATACAATTTAATTAATTGTGATTGAGATTCCTGCCGGTTGATGCGTCACCATCAACCGGCATTTTCGTTAACAAAAATATTTCTTACTATACCATAGGCTATCAGATTTAAAAGGTTATTATTTCATTCAATTAATATACACCACATGATTTTCGCGGTCGCGTTGATAGGTAAAGTGGATATTTTTCTGCAGCAGACTGAGCGCATAATCAATACCATCTGTTTGCTTAAATTTTCCTGTGTACAAATATTTTGTAACCTTCTGGTTATTCACAACGATCTTCAATCCATAGAATTTTTCAAAGTCTTCCATAACCAGTCTAAACGGTTCATCCTGGAAACAGATCAATCCTTCTTTCCAGCGGTATCTTTCGTAATTATCTATTTTCTGTGTCAACAATTTCCCATTCGAACGATACACTTTATTATTGGGTTTTAGCGAAACTGTTTCCGAAGGATCAGTATGCATGGAAACCTTGACGCTTCCTTCCATCAGTACCGTTTCAAATTTATCCCGGCTGGAATAGGCATCCACATTGAATTTCGTGCCTAATACTTCCACACTGCAATCTTTTGTGTTGACGATAAAAGGCCGTTTCTTATCTTTCGCCACTTCAAAATAAGCTTCTCCATCCAGTTTGATCTTACGTTCATGCTTGTTGAAGGAGACCGGATATTGTATAGTTGTCTGTGCATTCAGCCAGATACTACTGCCATCAGGTAAAGTGAGATTGACACATTGACCGGCAGGAACAGCGATGGTCTGCATAGGAACCGGTCCATCATCGTCTCTATCCTGCGCAAAATACCCCAATCCGAAAGCGATGGCGATCATTGCCGCTATCCGCAGAAACTTCATGACCCCGGAACGCATCCAATGTTGTTTTTTATTTGCTGCAGCCAAAACATTACCCGGTTCACTGTTCAACAGCACCGCATTATACCACTTCCTTTCTTTCAGAAAAACAGCTTTATTATTCGGAGAGACTTCCATCCACCTCATAATACATTCTTTTTCTTCCAGCGTAGCAGTTCCTGCAAAAAACTTATATAACAATTCTTTCTCCATATTTCTATCTTCTGTATATATAGAAATCGGAAGAAGCAAGTGCCTAGTTTAAAAAAGTTAAAAATTTCAGATTATAAAATAAAAAAGGAAGGATCGTATAATAGTCTTTCAAATTAACACGAAGGACAGACAAGGCTTTAGCAATGTGGTACTCTACTCCTTTCGGAGTCATATCCAATTCGTCGGCTATCTCTTTACGGGTTTTATTCTCGAAGCGGCTCATCAGGAAAACGCGCCGCGTCTGCTCTGGTAATTGTTGTAAAGTACGATTCACTATTGCTTTTATTTCCGCTGTGAAAAGTTCTGTTGGTTCGCAGACTTCCAAAGACGAGATTTGCAGGTTCAATTCCCATTCGGCAACCGCACGGAGTCTTTGAGATATATCTTCATGCAGTTGTTTTCGTTTCAGGTGATTCAGACATTTATGCTTGATCAAAGTCAGTATATAGGCAGGAACATTGGAATCAGGCAACAGCATTTCCCGCATTTCCCAATAGTCCATAAAAGCCTCCATCGTGAAATCTTCCGCCACGGAAAACTCCTGCACATAGGAATTTGCAAAGCTAATAAAACGGCTTTTATAACTTTCCAACAACCGGCTCAATTCTTTTATGTCTTCTGATCCACTCATCTTTTGCTGTATGAAGAGAGCGTAAATATAAGACATTTTTACACGAAACCATGACCGGTGTCATTACTTTTTACCTTAACACGTTTGTTTATGATTCCAAATATTAATTCTTTTTGTTAATAACTTACTTAGCTTTTGTATGTTATTCTTTATATTTGCAACTTAGAATTAACAGAGACTGTTTAATATCTGTACATAAAAGCGAAGGAGTGATGAAAAGAATACTTATTCCACTGTGCCTGGTGGTAGGAAGTCATGTGGCTAGCGGGCAACGGTCGTACCAGTTTGAGGCACCGGACCGTTTGTTCGTAGAAGGTAAAGAATTGTTTAGTTTAAAGAACTATCCGGGTTGTATCGATAAGCTGGAAGCTTATAAACAGCATGCTAAAGATGCAGACCTGGTCCAGGAAGCTGACTATATGATCGTATATGCAGCTTATGAACAAGGACGTCCCAATGCCGACGAACTATTGAAAGATTATCTGGAAGATTATCCGGCTTCACGCCATAGCGATGAAGTGAACTTCCTGATCGGTTCCGTTCATTTCGGACGCGGAGAATACCAGAAAGCTATTTTCTGGTTCAACGAATCGAATATAGATGTGCTCAGTCCGGAGCAACAGGAAGTCTATAGCTTCCGGCTGGCTTATTCACTTCTGCAAACGGGTGAGATGGATAAGGCGCGGAACTATTTTGCCCGGATACAACAAATAGGGACCCAGTACCGGGAAGCCGCTACCTACTATGTGGCTTATATAGATTACGCAACCGGCAAATACAACAATGCACTGGTCGAGTTCACCCGCCTGAAAGACATGCCGGATTACCGCGAACAATCATTGTACTATATTACACAGATCTATTTTATACAGAACAAGTATGAAAAGGTGATAAGCGAAGGGGAAGAACTTCTCTCCTCTTATCCGAACAGCAAGAATAACAGCGAAGTCTATCGTATCCTGGGTAATTCGTATTACCACCAGGGAAATCAGGATAAGGCGATCAGCATGTTAAGCAAATATGTATCGTCTACCGACAGTCCGTTAAGAGGCGATCTGTATATTCTCGGCGTCTGCTATTATAATAAAGGGAATTACAGCAGTGCAGTCAGCGCTTTGTCACAGACCGTACGCGAAAACGATGCACTGACACAGAATGCTTATCTGTATCTGGGACAGTCTTACCTGAAACTGAAAGACAAGAACAATGCCCGCATGGCTTTCGAAGCTGCGGCAACCTCTTCTTTCGACAAACAGATCCAGGAAGTAGCGATGTTCAATTATGCGTTGCTGATCCATGAAACTGCCTTTACAGGATTCGGCGAGTCGGTGACCATCTTCGAAGACTTCCTCAACGATTTCCCGAATTCACAATATGCCGATAAAGTAAACGACTACCTGGTGGAAGTCTATCTGACTACTAAAAACTATCAGGCAGCCCTCAACTCCATCAATAAGATCAACCATCCGAGTACAAAGATACTGGAAGCCAAACAAGACATCTTGTTCCAGTTGGGAACGCAGGCGTTCACCAATATGAAACTGGATGAAGCGGTTAATCTGTTCACACAAGCGATCAATCTGGGTTCCTATAATATGGAATCGCGCAACGATGCTTATTTCTGGCGTGGAGAATCATACTACCGCAAAGGAGAATATCAGCAGGCGATCTCCGATTACCGTACCTATCTGAACAATACCCGCCAGCGAAATACCGACATGTACGCGCTGGCTCATTACAATCTGGGATATTGCTACTTCAAACTGAAAGAATACGGGGAAGCAGAAAACCGTTTCCGCCAGTATATCAATCTGGAAAGCAACCAGCAGGCTCCGGCTTTGGCTGATGCTTATAACCGTGTCGGTGACTGTCTGTATCAGAAACGTCAGTTCGCACAGGCAGAAGAAAACTATAGCCGTGCCGCTCAACTACAACCTTCTGCCGGAGATTATTCGGTTTACCAGAAAGGCTTCCTGCTCGGTTTGCAGAAAGACTATCGGGGTAAGATCAGTGCAATGGACCGCCTGATCCGCGATTATCCGGAATCACAATATGTAGACGACGCTCTTTTCGAAAAAGGACGTTCTTATGTATTGCTTGAAAACAGTTCACAGGCAGCACAGGCTTTCGAAACACTGATCCAGCGTTTCCCGCAAAGCAGTCTCGCCCGTAAAGCCGGCATCCAGTTAGGTCTGTTGTATTTCAATGACAACCAACCGCAGAAAGCTGCCGATGCCTATAAGAAGGTTATCAGCAACTATCCGGGCAGCGAAGAAGCCAGAGTAGCTCTTCAGGACCTGAAGTCTGTTTATATCGACCTGAACGATATCAATGCGTATGCCAACTATGTCAACTCACTCGGAGGCAATGTCCGCCTGGAAGTCAGCGAACAGGATTCACTGACATACATTGCAGCAGAAAAACTCTTCCTGCGCGGTAATAACGATGAAGCCCGCCGCAGCCTGGTCAACTATCTGCAGACATTCCCGGAAGGAGCTTTCAGTTCGAATGCGAACTATTACCTGGGAAGCATCGCCTTTGCCAAGAAGGAATATGACGAAGCCCTGCAGCGTTTCAAATCGGTTATCGATAGCGGCGACACTAAATTCCTGGAAGAATCGGTGGCACGTACGGCAGAAATGCAATATCTCACTCAGGACTTCCCTGCAGCACTGGAAACTTTCAAACGTTTACAGGTTATCGCTGAGAATCCGGAAAACAAACAGGCAGCCCGCCTGGGTATCATGCGTTGTACCCTGCAGACCGGACAACAGGAAGAAGCACAGCTCGCAGCCAACGAATTACTGAAAGACCCGAAGCTGTCTCCTGAAGTAGAAGCCGAAGCCCGCTATATACGTGCCAAAGCTTATATCGACCACAAGCAACCGGCGAAAGCACTCGAAGACCTAAAGGTTCTCAGCAAGGATACCCGTACGGCTCACGGAGCAGAAGCCAAATATCTGTTAGCTCAATACTTCTATGACACCAAAGACGATAAGAATGCTGAAAAGATACTGGAAGATTTCGCTAAGAACGGAACACCTCACCAGTACTGGCTGGCACGCGGATTCATCCTGTGGGCAGATATTTATATCCGCCAGGGAGACGACGTTCAGGCACGCGCTTATCTGAACAACCTGCAAAACAACTACAAGGGTGACGATGAGATTGCCGGTATGATAGAGGACAGATTAGGTAAACTAAAGCAATAATTGAATACAATGAAGACTATATATAATGTAAAAGCGCTGTGTGTTGTAGCCTTGCTTGGGACTACAGCCACAATGAGTGCACAGGAAGATACTTCGAAGAAACAGAATCTGGACCGGGAGATGACGCTCGAACGTGAATATGATCCGACGGTACAGGATGCAAGCAAAGTGAACACCCTTCCGGTCATCAAAGAACCGGAAGTAAAGAAGATGCCGATCGACTATGCCGGTTTTACAATTGCAGCCGATCCTCAGAAAGAGATCAGCCTGCTCCCTTCCGGTAATATCATGACGGATATCCAATACAACAAACGCCGCGGTTATTTCAACTTCGGAGGCGGCACCTATCTGAACCTGAACGGAGACCTGGGCTACCATATCCTCAGCACAGACAAGGATCAACTGAATATCTGGTTCTCACACCGTTCTACCAACGGCAAGGTGAAATATCTCCAGATAGACGAAAAGGTAAAGGCGAAGCTGAACGATAATATGGGCGGCCTTAACTTCAAGCATAACTTCGATAAGTTGGCATTGAAGATGGGCGTTAAGTATGGTTATTCAGGATTCAATTACTACGGCTTACCGGTGTATTTAGATCCGGCTTCCAGTGTGGTACCGGATTTTGTCAGCGATGTTGAAACCAACCAGGTCGCCCAAACAATCAAAGCGAATGTTGGCGTTGAGTCAAAAGAAGATGCGCCTGTAGGATATCTGTTGGATTTAGGTTATACCAATTTCTCTTATAAATACGGAGCGGGCAAACCATTCGACGGACCGACAGAAGGAACATTCAATCTTAATTTTGGACTAAATGCAGGTTTTGGCGGTAATCAAAGAATTGGATTAGATGGTAACTTCCAGTACTTCAACTATAGTTTACCTAAGGAAATAGAGATACCGGAAGGAGAGAAAGCCGGATACACATATTATTTCGACAATTTTGCCGCAGCCACATTAAGTCCTTATTATAAAGTCGAGGGTGACAACTGGCATATCAAACTGGGAATAAACGCGATGTTCTTCAGTGGAGAGCATAAAAAGTTTATGGCATCTCCTAATATTTCTGCAGATGTAGAAGTGGCAGACAAGACAGTATTATACCTGAAAGCCAATGGAGAATTAAAAGCGAACAGCCAGTATGACATGTTTCAGGAAAATCGTTACACAGCTCCATTCTCCAGAATAATGCCTTCACGCAACTGGTTAGATGGGATAGTAGGAATTAAAAGCGGAGTAGCACCAGGCTTTTGGTTTGATATTTTCGGAGGATACAAGATTACAAATGATAATTACTTCTTTGCACCGTTACTCAATAATGTAAAAGATAATTTCGGAAACTTTAGCACACCGCTAAACATGCTGGACTCCAAACAATTGTTTATCGGAGCCAATCTGAAGTATAGTTACCAACAATTATTTGAAGTATCCTTAAAAGGGGTCTACAACAATTGGAAGGTCGAAGAAACTGACGAATTTAAGTCTATTGGTTTTACTAAAAACGAACCGGAAGCTTACGGTATGCCAGAAATGGAAATCACAGCCGGCGTAACAGTTCGTCCTATCAAAAACTTATCAGCATCGCTGGATTATTATCTGGCAACAGGCCGCAAAAGTTTCCTGATTACAGACGGGGAGAAAAATATGAAAAATATCAACGAACTGAATTTGACCGGAGCATACAACTTCAACGATACTTTCGGGATGTATCTGAAACTGAATAATGTATTATTCCAGAAATATGAACTTTACTACGGATATCCGTTGCAGAAGTTCAGTGCAATGATCGGAGTGAATATCAACTTCTAAATTGATATAAGATATACAAGAGAAGGAGAATCCAGTAATGGGTTCTCCTTTTTTATTTCTACTTTTGCACCCAAATAAGACGAACATGCAAGGAACAAAAAACCTGACACAAGGCCCGATCAAACGGCAGCTATTCAATCTGGCTTTGCCGATTATGGGTACTTCTTTCATTCAGATGGCTTACAGCATTACCGATATGGCCTGGGTGGGACGTTTGGGTAGCGAGGCTGTTGCCGCTATCGGTGCCGTGGGTATCCTTACCTGGATGACCAACTCGATATCGCTGTTGAATAAAGTAGGCTCGGAAGTGAGTGTCGGACAAAGCATCGGAGCACGGAATGAAGAGGACGCCAGGAACTATTCTTCACATAACCTTACCATTGCCCTGATTATCTCTGTATGCTGGGGATTGCTTCTTTTTGTCTTTGCCCACCCGATCATCGGCATTTATAAACTGGAAGCCCCTATTGCGGATAATGCCGTAGAATATTTACGGATCGTATCGACAGCCTTCCCCTTTATATTCCTCTCGGCTGCCTTCACCGGCATCCACAATGCAGCAGGGCTAAGTAAAATACCGTTTTATATCAGCGGAACGGGACTTATCATTAATATGATACTCGACCCGGTATTTATTTTTGTATTCGACATGGGTACAGCCGGAGCAGCCTGGGCGACGTGGCTATCGCAAGCAACGGTATGCGCTATTTTCGTATATCAACTAAAATGGAGAAGCAAATTATTGGGAGGATTCTCTTTCTTCGTCAAACTAAAGAAAAACTATTCACAAAGAATCCTGCAACTGGGATTACCGGTTGCCATGCTGAATACGCTGTTTGCCATTATCAACATTTTCATGGCACGGACAGCCTCCACTTACGGAGGTCATATCGGCCTGATGACACTTACCGCCGGAGGGCAGATTGAAGCGATTGCCTGGAATACCTCCCAGGGATTCAGTACGGCATTGAGTGCCTTCGTTGCCCAGAACTATGCAGCCTCCGAAAAGAACAGGGTATTGGAGGCCTATCACACGACATTGAAAATGACGGCCATATTCGGAATCCTGTGTACTTTATTGTTCGTCTTTTATGGTAGCGAAGTATTCTCACTGATCGTACCCCAAAAGGAAGCATTTGAAGCCGGAGGTATTTTCCTGCGGATAGACGGGTATTCGATGCTGTTCATGATGCTTGAGATTACGATGCAAGGACTGTTCTACGGAACAGGACGTACGGTTCCGCCTGCGATCATCAGCATTACTTTCAACTCGCTACGTATTCCGATGGCGATCGTTTTATCTGCAATGGGATTAGGGATTATCGGTGTTTGGTGGGCGATCAGTATATCGAGCATGCTGAAAGGGATTGTTGCGTTTATCTGGTTCCGGACATTGCAGAAGAAAATATTGAAATGAGATATTTACCGAACAAGATATTGATAGAGGTCTGAATAGCCATTCTTATCGAGTACCCTATGTTTCTCTAACTGGAACCTAAGTTGTTCCAGTCCGAGTTTACCAAATCCGGGAATCTCCAGCAAAGAGTCAAGCCCTTTGGTTTCTATATAACGCAACATATCCTCCATTGTTTCTATATGGAGATTCTCAAGTATTTTACGGATATAGGGAGACAGTGTCAGGTCAGTAAGCGGCCTGCAAAGCCGCTGGGCTGCCTCCAAAGGTACATGGATTAATGATTGGGAGATATTAAATTGTAGACCTGCTTTAAGTCCTTTTTCATACAACCGGTTTAACTCATACTCCAAATTCCTGTTTTCAAGTTCCAGGCGTTCTATCTCCAGTTCCTGATTCGTTATTGTCTTATGATATTCAAGCATAAAACAAGTATCCGACTTCAGGTGAGACAAAATGGTGTTATACCGTTTGCACATACCATCGTACGACATACCACAATGTTTGGCAACATCCAATATTCTTGCTCCCCCCGTTATTTCAGTGAATATATATCGTGCTTTCTTATCCTCTATGAAAGAGGCCAGTTCGGCAATTATTATTTTAAGCAAGGGAGAGACAGTTGTGAGAGAACGCAAGCAGAAAATATAATCGTCATACCAGGCAATGATTTCGTTAATCTCTTCCTCTTTATCCTCAATGATCTCTTGGAGATATAACTTTTGCATTCCCTGGCGTTTGACGCCGGATATAAAATTCTGCAAACTTGCGGCATCTATCAATGGTTCACCGTCTCTATACGAATAAGACTTTATCTTTTTGGATTTCGCCCAATCCCGAATATCTTCAGCCGGGAAACCAGTCATCTGGACAGCTTTTTCAATGGTAATACGTTCAGACATATTAATAAGGTTATAAGTAAAACATAATACCTCCCTGCAATACAGCAGCAAGGGTATGGAATAAACTTTAAACGATTTTTCCTTAAAATATGCGGGTGTTAAATGGCGTTATAATAGTAGAGTAGTCCTTTCATAAAAAAGAAAGGGCGGCGGACTGAACTTTTATCTAAATGAAGGTTCGGCTAAGACCCAACAACGAATAAAAGTCAGCCGCACGCCCCCTTTATCTGTATACAATAATATATCCACACTGCATCGCAGCATAGATAACACGTATATCCGGTAAAGGGTTGCGAGGGCTTTCTTTGTGCATTCGTTCTTGAGAAAATTTAGCCGATTTTCATTTAGACGCACAAATATCACACGCAACACAAGGCTTTCTATTCAAAAGCCTTTCAGTTGCAAATATACGTATTAATAATATTTTAACCTATGATAATCCATCTGTTATTTTGTTTATCATTATTAATCGAAGGATTTATCCTCCTGACAACTTGATTCTGCAAAGATAGGACTTATTTGTTAACCATATAAAAATAACAGGCTCGGTTATAAACTGAATATAGTTTCTCTGCAATATGCCTGCCCCAAAAGTCATCGCCCTGAAAGGATGGAATCATAAAAAATATATACAAAAATCGGGGTTAGCACATCCTCCGAAAAAATAAGGGACTTTTGACTGCGAAACATATATGTTTTGCAGTCAAAAGTCCCTTATTTACATTTCAAAACACCTATACTTAAAAAACGGACAACTATCCGTTCCTCAACGGATAACTATCGGCCGGAGCACGGCTGCTTGTCGGTCAGAAATCAACCGACAATACACCGTTCAACCAAATGCAAGGTTCTTATTCAGCATCTTCATTATCAAGTACGCGGATCTGCTCGAAGTAGTAGCCTTCTTTAATATCAGCACCCTTCTCTACATTACCTGTCTTTATATCATAAATGTAGACACAAGGATTTGAACTTTCCGGATTAACACCGATATAAGCCTTACCATCAACCACAGCAGTACGCTGAGAGAAGCGGCCACCGCTATACGGAAGATCCTGTCCGTTGTATTTTACACGGCTGCTGGTTTTACTATTGAGATCGATGATCGTATAATAATGGCTGTAACTATCAATTTCCATTCCAAGTTCATCCTGACGTGCATAAGCAAGCACTTTACCATCACCCAGATATTCGAGAGAAACAAGCTTTCCGGCATTGGTGAAAGCATCGTAACTAGGATCAAAATCTTTCTCACCGGCTTTGATACGAATCAAATGGCTCTTCTCCGTTCCATCTTCATTTTCAGAGAAACCTGCAAGATAAAGATTTCCACTCTCGTCAACCAGCGTACATTTCTGCAACAATTCGCCATAAGCACTACCAACCATCTGATGAGCCATTGTATTACGTATATTACTTTCAACGGCCATTGTTTCAGCATTGATCACAGTTGTAAAGAAGAAAGGTGTTGTATCTCCACGTTTACTTTTCTTACCCAAATAGAAATAAATAAGTTTATTATCGCTTTTACGATAGTTCAGAATACCTGAAGTTGAGAATAATTTATCTCCTTCAGGAAGAGGGATATCAAGAACACCTTCCTTGATAATAGTCATATCGGTCGTATTCAGCTTCGTCCAGATGATTTTATCTCCATCTCCGTTAGAAGCCATGATCACAAGCGTATTATCATCGATCCAGGCATGTGTATATTTACGGGTATCGTACGTATTTGTACCGAATTTCTGCTCCTGGATAACATTGATCTTATTATTCGACAGTGTATATTTGGAAAAACGATCACCCGATACAGGAACCTGATAATAGTATTTCCCTTTGACAATAGTTTCCAAAGACATAACACTATGAACTTCCGTTCCATCTCCTTCAAAGCTGATCATCTGAGAGCCAGCCTTCAAAGAATCGATGCTCTTGACAAGAGTCTGTACGTCACGTCCCATACCACCGTGTTTATCCAGAGCAATCCAGATGTCGAAGTGATAGGTTTGCGCTTCAGGAGTAGGCTCCGGTTCCGGAGTTGGATCATCATCGTCAGAACAAGCACTAAAAGACAAGGTAAACAATGTCGTTAATAATGCCCAAAATAGTAATTGAAACTTTTTCATTTGATAATTTTTAAATTATTAATTAATGAATAATCTGAATTTAGCGAAGAATGCACGACCGGGTTTCTGGAGTTTGTAATTGTCATAGACCGTAGCATCAAACAGATTACTACATTCCAATGACACATTATAGCGTCTTTTCATCCATGAATAGGTCACATTAAGATTCGATACATTCTGAGTCGGGATACGCGACTTGCTTTCAAGAGCTCCGTATGCTTCCCATGATAAGTAAAACCAATGTATCCATTGCCAGGAATATCCGATGCGAAGGTTATCTTCCTTCTGCGCCAGATTGTGAAATGTATAGCTCACATCAGCATTACTATACACCCAGGGACGATTAGGCACACGGTTATTATAAGTAGCCGAAGGCTTACCGTCGGTTTTATATTTCTTCTGGTCGCGTGCTTCGTTATAACTACAGTTGACCATTATCTGAAAGCTGTTTTTCCAGTTGTAACGCATTTCCCCTTCAATACCTTTCACATGTACAGCCGGAATATTCTCGTATTGCATCATACCTTCTTTTTCCGATACGGTTGCCTGAATATAATCGTCGACAAAGCGGAGAAATCCGTTGACCTCATAATAGAAAGAATGACCGTAAGCAGGATACCAGTTACCAAAAAGGCCCAGGTTTATATTATCGCTGCTTTCGGGATGAAGGGCGAGATTGGGATAGATGGTCGTTCCGTTTCCGAGCAGCTCACGCGACAAAGGAAGACGCACACTATGTTCATAAGAAACCTTTCCTGCCAGTGCATCCCAAAATGTATAACGCAGCCCCAAACCGCCTCCCCAATAACTGTTGGAAGAATGTCCTTTGGCATCCTCCGAACCGGTTATCCAGGCAAGATCGTTTTGTTCGATAGAGGTAGCATTGATATAGTCTTTAATAAAAACAGTACTCTCCCATCTTCCGTCGAAAAAAGACTGATTGTAAGTCAATCCGAGAATATGCTTGGTCAGTACATCGTTGGTCGGTTCAAAAGTTTCGTCGACATCATCACGGCGTTTATTTCCGGTACGGTTAAGCAGATAGTTCAGACTGACTGAATGATGCCGGTTGATCGCATAATCGACACCTCCGCGGAAAATAGTCATTGGACGGTTGTAATGACGCATAGAACGTCCGCGGCCATTAAGCTCGTTTCGGGATGAGGGAGTAAAATCACCGTTCCAGTCATAGATACGATAAGCAGTATCGACGGTAAGCGACGCGTCCCAGGTATGGGAAAACGATGCGCTCGTATTGATTTTCTCAAACCGCTTTTGATAACGGGCTGATACATTCCAGGCATCGGAATGACGCTCTGCATTACCGATCACCTTTGTCTGGATAGACCCTGTCTGTATTTCTTTATCTATTTTGGAATAAGATCCGGAAACAAAGAAAGCATCTGCCCACGCTTTATCGACAAAGCCTGCTTCCAATTGTCCTAACAAGGAAAAATAATCATCATGAAACCGTTTACGGTTGACTTCAATATATTTACGGCTATCTTCATCCCATACCTCGACACCTTTCATCTTATAATCATTCTTGGAATAATTGACACCGACGGTCGGCTTGATGATCAATCCGGTCTTCGGTTCTACGAATTGGGCATTCAGGTCAGCTCTATGAGTATGGAAAGAACCTATACCATAAGAAGCATCCAGATAATTCTTTTTTTCCTGACTGGTAATAATATTAATGGCGCCCCCCAGAGCATCCGAACCCAGGCTGGCAGGAACTACCCCTTTATATATTTCCACCCTGTCAATGATATTGACAGGAAGATTTGCCAGCGAGACACCGCTTCCTTTTGTATCCAGAGGCATCCCATCGATAAAGTAACGGACGGAATTGCCTGATAACCCATTAATAGAAAGATCGAAGTCGGAACCGACTCCACCTTCCTCCCTGATCTTTATACCGGTTGTCCGGTTCACGATCTCATTGAGGTTCTTCAATGAGTTGATCTGCGGCTTTATATCGAGGGCATTTACTGAAAAAGCACTTTCTTTGATCTTCTGGGTTTTCGATTTGCCATATACCTCCACCGAATTCAGAGTAACGGAGTTTTCCTCCATTGTAAAATCCACTGTTTTACTTTTACGGAGATCGATCTGGGTCTTTATCGTATTATACCCTAATGAAGTGACAATAACAGTATGTCTTCCCGGAGTTACAGTCAAGGAATAATATCCCCGATCGTTTGTATAAGTACCGACCGTCGTATTCTCCAGGGCAACTGTCACCGAAGAAAGCGGAATACCCTCCTGGTCTTTGACTTCACCGGAAAGAGTCACTTTATTCTGCGCCGACAGATTGGCAGAAAACAAGTAAATAAATAGAAAAAGGACATGTATGAAACCTCTCATTTCATCAAGTTTGTTAACCGTTATTATACTGTATGCTCCCGATGAAATAAAATAGAACACATGAACAGACAAAGCCCCAATAATATAGTGAAAAGCTCTAACTCATATGTTTTCAGCCCTATTTCCCGAAAGCCTTCAACTATTATTCTGGCAGGTCTTCTGACTTACTCCATCTTTGAACGTCCTTCCCATTCATTGCGAACAGTGGATTGAGTCGTGTTCAAAGACTTTGGCGGAGCTTACAGCAGCGGGTCTGTTCAGGATTTTCACCTGATTCCCTTTTCATCACTCTTCCGTAGAAATGGAATCGTGACACCAAAATTCGGGTACAAAGGTAAAGATTATTTTTAAACGGAAAGCTATTTTTTATAAATGATCGCTGATTTGTACGAATGGAACAAACTATTCTTTACTTTTGTCTGCAGAAACAATTACATAGCAAACATTTAATAATATGAGCAATTCATTTAAGCCGGCAACTTTGTGTGTACAAGGTGGTTGGCAACCGAAAAAGGGAGAACCGCGCGTACTTCCAATCTATCAAAGTACTACCTTCAAGTATGAAACCAGCGAACAGATGGCGAAATTATTCGACCTGGAAGAGAGCGGCTATTTCTATACCCGCCTACAAAACCCGACCAACGATGCTGTTGCCAGTAAGATAGCAGCTTTGGAAGGTGGTGTTGCAGCCATGTTGACTTCATCCGGACAGGCAGCTAACTTCTTCGCCTGTTTCAATATCTGCGAAGCCGGCGATCATATCGTAAGTGCTACCGGTATTTATGGAGGTACATACAATTTATTGTCCGTCACGTTAAAGAAACTGGGTATCGAATGTACTTTCATCGATCAGGATGCCAGTGAAGAAGAGATCAGTAAGGCATTCCGTCCGAATACAAAGTTATTGTTCGGCGAAATGATCTCCAATCCGGGAGTAATGGTACTGGATATCGAAAAGTTCGCTCATATCGCCCATAAACATGGGGTACCATTGATCGTCGATAATACGTTTGCCACACCGATCAACTGCCGTCCGTTCGAATGGGGAGCAGATATCGTAACCCATTCTACAACTAAATATATGGATGGACATGCAACTGCTGTTGGAGGCTGTATCGTCGATAGCGGTAACTTCGATTGGGAAGCACATGCCGACAAATATCCGGGCCTTTGCCAGCCGGACGAGTCTTATCACGGATTGACTTATACAAAGACATTCGGCAAGATGGCGTATATCACCAAAGCGACCAGCCAGTTGATGCGTGACCTGGGATCTATCCAGTCTCCACAGAATGCATTCTTACTGAACTTAGGTTTGGAGACTTTACATCTGCGCATGCCACAGCATTGTAAAAATGCGTTGGCCGTTGCTAAATGGCTTCAGAATTGCGACAAAGTAGCCTGGGTGAACTATCCGGATCTGGAAGGTAATAAGTATTATGAGTTGACAAAGAAATATCTGCCGAACGGCTCATGCGGTGTGTTGTCATTCGGATTGAAAGGCGGACGCGATGTTTCCATTAAGTTTATGGATAGCCTGAAACTGGCTGCTATCGTTACCCACGTAGCAGATGCCCGTACTTGTGTGCTTCACCCGGCAAGCCATACGCACCGTCAGTTGACAGATGAACAGTTGAAGGAAGCTGGTATTGCTCCTGACCTGATCCGTTTCTCTGTCGGCATCGAAAGTGCAGACGATATCATTGCAGATATCGAGCAGGCATTGAATCAGTAAAAGCGCCCAAGTAAAACAAAGAATCGTTTTGTATAGAAGACGATTCTTTGTTAAAATCGTCTTCTATACAAAACGATTTCTTATCTTTGTAACATCTCACCCCTATTATGGTCGCTATACATCTATATAAACAATATGGCGACAAAGTTTATTTCTACAACCAGAATATAGAGGTTGATTTCATTATTCCGGAAATAGAGACAGCCTATCAGGTAAGTTACTCCCTGCAAGATGAAGCCACTTATCAACAGGAAGTAGAAGGTCTGATCAAATTAAACAATGTTTATCCTTTAAAGAGGATGTATATTATAACCAAAGACGAAGAGAGAACTATTACACATGAAAATGGCACTACCATACATGTGATTCCTATCTGGAAATGGCTATTGCTGCCATAAACAGACTTGGTTCAGGTCGAAATCCTATTAAACATAATGAACTCCGTTTCCGGGAGCTATTCAAAAACAAAACCCCGATGGTAACAAATACCGCCGGGGTTGTTTTTTATCCATTTTCTCTCTTCGCAGGGATATTCACGGATGAACTTTATTTTATTTTTATTACTAAAATTACGCTTCCAATCTGTTCACCTTCACAGGCTACTCACCCTTCCCCAAAAGGGGAAGAGCAGAGAAGCTTTTTCTATTTAATTATTCTTTATTCTTATTTTACGATTGCTTTAACAGCTGCTTCACCTTCAACAGCTACAACTACGATACCTGCAGGAGCAGAGATTGTTGCTTCGTTAGAAGAAAGAACTGCGTTAGCAACTGTCTGACCAAGAACGTTGCTGATAGTAACAGTCTTACCTGCAGCACCCTTGATAGTGATGTCACCCTTACCTGCGATAACAGTTACGTCGCTAGTTGTAATATCTTTAGTATCTGTAGCCATTTCGTCGTTTTCGATGTTTTCAACATTGAAAATCAGAGCACCGTCACCACCAGTCTTAGCATTATTGAATTCAGATTTTTCATCTGTCAATACGATGCAACCATTCTGCATTTTGATCCATGCTGCTTTTTCAGGAGCGATAGCAACTAATTTACCATCTTTCTTTTCATAAGCTGCAGATTCAATCAAGAATGCGTTTTCAGCACCTTCTTCAGTTACACCAACTGCAACATCCGGGTTTGTATAACGGAATGACCAAGTATAGCTCTTATGGTTATCACCCTTCAAGTCATTGATGTATTTCTTATTAATACCTGCTTTTTCGTATGCTTTAACAATTTCTTCTACATTCAGATCTTTCGGATCCATGTTTTCAAAACCATTAACCAAAATAATCAAGCTGTCACCAGTCTGGATTGCTTTTACAAAACCAACACGAGTATAACCACCCTTAACATCTGTATAAGGTTTGTCTTTACCTACATAAGTAACAGAGTCAGCAAAGCTTACTAAATATTTACCATAATTGAAGCCAGCTTTTCCAGGAATAGCATGAACACAATGTGCAGCATCTGTCGGTTTACCGTTAGCATCTACGTGATGTCCTGTTGCTTCTGTACAATCTTGACCCGGAGTAGCAACCTGATCATTACGAGAAACAGAAATCAAATACTGAGGTTTAATGAAACCAAGACCACGACTTACCCAAGCAGTATCGATACGGAATGACAAACCTGCTTTAGCTTTGTCTGCTGTCCAGATACCTAAGTAGTTAACACCTTCATTCTGTAATTCTTTGTTAGTTTCATCCATCAAATATTCGTGACGAATATTTTCGTAGAATCTCAAGCTGTCAACAACATCATTTTCGCCTAATGCAGCGTTGTTGAAACGACGGTACAGAGGAGCGTCATCGATTTCTACAGAGAATGCAGAAGTACGAGTTTCTTTCAAATTCTGAACTTTCAGATAAACATTGTTATCATCAACACCTACTTTACGAACATCAGCGTAAGAAGCAGTATCGATCAAAGCATAGTAATGAGTTGCTTTGTCATTGTTTTCTTTCAGATAGAATACAGCAGGTTTACCTGTTGCAGATACAGCATATCTCTTTTCTGCATCAGCCATGATATATTTACCATTAGATTTCAAATTCAATGTATAAGCCTTTCTTACAAGACGTTTCATTGAAGCGATAGCTTTTGTAGAATAACCATATTCTACGCCATCAGTATCCATACCAGTCAGTACGAAAGAAGATTTAGCACCTACATATAAAACTGAGTCAGCAGCATCGCTTGAAGTACCCATATATTTGTCATCAGCAAATTCATGCAGATATCTCAATTTATAAGTTGTAACAGTCAAAGAATCTGCATTTAAGAATCTGTAACCTACGTACGGATTAGCTTTAACATTAGCAGGGTCAGCAGTAAAGTTTGCAGATGTAATTTCTACACCAGCAAGTTTAGAAGGACCATCAGTATACAATTGCAGTGAAGCATCAACTACAACATTTTCAAATTCACGGTTAGTGATCTTGATAGGAGAAGTAGGAGCCATTTCAGATGTCGTACGGTTTTTCTCTACAACCCACTGGAATGCAGGCATATGCCAAGGATCCATGTTCTTGTCAAGAGTAACCCATTGAGCAGTGCTATCACCATACAAAGGAACTGCTAAATATTTATTTGCAGCATTTTTGATAACATACAGGTCAGAAGCAATAGAAGTTCTGTTTGATACTTCATTACAACCTTTAAAGCCTAAAGAAATCATTGTATTCTGAGCCAGTGTATCAACAGTTAAGATACGAGCCTCGTCTTTGATCAAATCTTGCAATGAAACAAAAGCTTCAAGAACACGACCGTTATCAAATGTAGCTTTTTTAACCTGAATTGTCAGACTGTCGTTTGAAGGACTGTAAGTAAATTTAAATTTATACTGTTCTCCAATAGTAGAAGCATCCTTTACAGCAGCAGTAGTCCATTTATAAGCAAGGAAGCGAGCACCCTTTTCATTTGTGAAAGTGGTATCAACTCTCAAATAGTTATCACCTCTCATAACATTCAAATAAGTATCTTCACCAGATTCTTTAGCAATAAATTTCTGTGAGCTGAAAGGATTTTCCAAAGTAGTACCCAATGTATCCGGCTTGAAAGTCAACTTAACACCCTTGTCAGCTGCTTGAAGGCCTAAGATAGTATTCAATTCTTCTGCATTAAGAGTAACAACATTAGAACTCTTCAGAGTGAATTTTTCAAAGTTAGCAGTAGTTACACCATCTTCGTTAGCTCCACATTTAGCTACAGTAACATCATCTCCATCCAAAACCAATCCAATTACAGAGTCAGTTTTAAAATAAGAGTAAAGAGGTTTTTCTCCTTCTAAATCCTTAGCATAAGTCTTAGAAAAAGCCCAACCGGAGATTTCTCCACCGACTTCAATAGGAGCACCAGCAAAAGCTTCGTGATTTGCCAGACCTTCCAAACCAGCCATCGTTATATCCAAACGACGTTCTGTTCCTTTATTTACGAAATCGAATTTAGGAGCCTGACCCTGAACCTGTGTTGCAACTTCAACACACCAAAGAGTATTAGCCAAACCTGTAGAAGTAGTAGGAGCAGCAACAACTGTTAACTTACCATCTGCATCCATAGAAAGTACTTTATCTCCTGTAGTCAGTTGATATAGGCCAGCATTCTTGCCTAGCTTCAATGACTGAACTGCATCACCAGGAGCAGCAGAAACAGACATTGCACTCAAAAGCGCAGCACCTGCCAAAAAAGTAGAAAACTTTTTGTTCATAATCAAAAATTTAATATTAATACTAAGTAATTTTAAAGTTCTATCTAAATATAATATGCCGAAATCTTATTCTATCGGCCTTTTCATACGATCGTCAAATACTTCAGCAAAAGTAAACAATAGTTTTTTATCCGCAATTATTTTCATTGATTTTTTTACGTAGGCATCTCCTTTCTTATCAGTTGAATACGATAGTCTGTACAAAATCGGCGATAAAAATGACAAACCTTGCTTTTGGTTATATTACTGACTATAATCAGGAAAACAAGAAAGAAAGAGAGATGGGTTATCTACCATAAGTAAATATTACATTAATGTACACGTACATTAATAATTAAACCTTTTACTCAATCTCGATTCATAGCCCTCATCTATTGGTTCAAATAAGAGCTTCATACATTAAATCGAGAACGTCTTTGCCACCCGGTACACCCAATGCATAGACAAACGATGCCAGACTGACGACGGCATCTCCTCCATCAACAAATCTTCGCGGAACTCACGCAAGATCAACCAATCCGCCTGTTGTACCCAATGACGGAACACAGGATTCGATTGATGGTTTTCTGACAAATGTAGTAAAGCATCCAGGTCAAAACGATCAGCTACCGCACCAGCTCCTGATAAGGATGCATCATAGGCATTACAAGCCTGTTCAATATGAGTAGGAACCATCAATACAGGCTTATCCAGGTACATCGCTTCGCAAACAGATTCAAAGCCGGCAGTCGTTGCGTACGCTTTGGCATTTGCCATATATTTAACAAAACGAATATCGTTCAACTGATGAAAAGAAAGCGTATTGTCTATCCGGGTAACCTCCCCTGCCCCTTTCTTATCCCAGAAAAAGTGCATCGAAACTTCCGGATGAGCAGCATGCCACTCCTTTACTTCCTCACTGAATCCGCTATTCAATAAATAGCCATGCAGATAGCGTCCTTTGCGGGGAGTCTTATTTATCACTTCCTTACGTAACAAAGGAGGAACTACAACCATCTTATCGGCAGGCACTTCGCGCATCTTCCGAAAAGACAAAGCCAGCTTCTTCGTCGCACCGATAGCCGTCATACGGGTAAAGAACTTCAATAAGGACAAAGAAACAACATTCAGCTTCGGGAAAGAGAAATCCGGATGCAGGAACAGATATTGATGGGCAATACAAACCATCATCGCCTTTGGACGGCAGAACAGATAAGTCAGTCCTGTCAGTAACTCGTAAAAGTTAACAACCACGTCTGCATCTGTCTCCTTCACCATCCGATTAATATAATGTATGCTAGCCACATAAGTATGGAGACGCAATACATTATATCCCACACTTTTCAGCAAATTAACCTGTTTATTCTTTGCCGTAGGGAGGAAATTCGGACTTTCGAAAGGGTAAACCGGTGCATCAATTTTCTCTGTAAAGAAGTCAGGAATACGGCGGGCAGGACTCTTCCCAACAAGCACACCGACTACCTGATGGCCTTCATCAGCCAGCTTCTGACGGAGAGACAAAGCCTGTGTTAGATGCCCTCTGCCTTCTCCCTGTATAATAAACAGCATTTTCATATTACTTCAGCATATAATAAAGGTTTCCCGGCAGCCTCTTCGTCCGTACCATACTCTGCCTTATTGTAAGTAACAATATTCCACTCGCCTTGTTCATTCTCTACCAGGGCGGTCATACTTTCCACCCAATCGCCGGAGTTCAGGTAATGGACATTATCGTACCAGACATTAGCAGCCTGATGGATATGACCGCAGATAATCCCGTCCAAATGCTTGATCTGAGCAAGTTTGACCAGTTCTTTCTCAAAATCTGAGATATAGGAAACGGCACTCTTCACCCGGTGCTTCACATGTTGCGAAAGGGAGAAGTAAGGTTTTCCGTGCTTCTCACGGTTCTTGTTATAAATTTTGTTCAGCCACAGCAGGAAAGTGTAGCCGATATCGCCCAGCATGGCCAGCCAGCGCATATTCGTGGTTATCGTGTCAAAAATGTCGCCATGAGTCACCAGGTAACGCTTCCCGTGGCTATTCAGCAAATAGTCTTTCACAATAGAGATGTTAGAGAAGCGGAAAGGAACCAGGTTGTCCAGGAAGTCATCGTGGTTGCCACGTACATAAACGATCTGTGTCCCTTTCTTCTCCATCATCTTCATCAGGACTTTGAAGAAATCGGTCTGTGCCTGCTTCCATCGCTTGCCGGACTTTTGTAGTTGCCAGCCATCGATAATGTCGCCGTTCAGGATCAGGCGGTCGCAGTCGATATGTTTCAGGAAATTGGTTACTTCTTTCGTCCTGGAGTGTTCAGAACCCAGGTGAATGTCGGAAAGCACAACGGTCGGATAATATTTTCTTAGTTTCATACGTAAGATATTTACACTACACAAAGAAACATAGTCGCTGTTACAGTGTTGCAACAACTGTATGAAGATGCTTTTTCGTTTTCCGCTGTAAATGATTACATTTGCCCCTTCAAATTAAAACAGGATCATTTTATGGATATTAACTCCCTCCCTGAGAGAGCTAAAAAAGTTGAGAAGGAAACAAAAGCTTTTTTCAAATCGATCAAGAAAAACCGCATGCGGGAACTGGACGATACGATACACGCCATCCATGAAGAGGTATTCGATTCGATCGATTGCCTGGATTGCGGGAATTGCTGCCGCACATTGGGACCACGTATCACAGACCGTGATATCGAACGGATCGCACAGGCATTACGCATTAAACCACATGAAGTTGTACAACGGCATTTGCATATCGATGAAGATAAGGATTACGTATTCCGGTCGATGCCTTGCCCCTTCCTGGGAGATGACAATTATTGCAGTATTTACGAGGACAGACCGAAAGCCTGCCGGGAATATCCACATACAGACAGGAAGAAGTTTTATCAGATACATGCACTGACGGTGAAGAATGCGGAGACTTGTCCGGCGGTGTTTCATGCACTGGAACAGTTAAAGAGGGAGTTTTGATAAGAGTAGAATAAAACAGGAGGAAAACTATTTCATTCTCCTCCCATTATTCTTATTGATAAATAAATTCGTAATGCCCGGCTTTTCTTAATACTTTCTTTTGTGAAGCCGTACCTTTATTATACAAATGAACAACGCAACCAGCCGGAATATCAATCGTACTTGTACCCGTTCGTTGGATATTCAGCTTAATAAAACCTTCTTTAACCGGTATCCGGGCTTTTACCCAATCCAGATCCATCAACTGCGGAGCCAGACTGTATTCTGAAATATCCCGGTCAGATTGCGAGAACCCCAACAAGCCGTTCAATACCGCTATCACCGGAGGAACACCATTTCCTCCATGACACAAACTTAACCCAAAAGGACGATTGTAAAACACAAGCTGTTCCTTTACCGAAGCGTATGGTGAAAAGTTCTCAGGGAAGCGGGTATAACCTTGATCCAGCCATTCTCCCCAAACAGCATTCAGGAAGGGAAAAATATCCCGGGTCCGTCCGGCTTTTACATAGGCCAAAAACTCATATCCTTTCTCATAACTAATATTCTCCTTATAATATTTAATAGAAGGTAATACCTTATCAAATAGATTATCAAAATATTGAGAAGGGAAAAGATCTGCCAAAATAGCCCAATATTGTGCATGATGGGAAATACGCATATCCTTATCTCCCGCTTTCGTATATCCGTTAATAAAAGCCTTTTGTCCTTCATCCCAGAAATGTGTCAATATACTTTTGCGAAGCGCTTCAGCCCGCTGCTCATATTTGTGTGCAAGGGTTTTCTCTTTCCATAGACGAGCAAAATAAGCTCCATACTTAAAATTCAAGTATAGCATAATCTGTCCGTAAGCAGCCGTCCCTTGTCCATCCGGTCCCATTTTAGTAGACCACCCGGGGATAAAGCCGGAAGTAGAGTGCTTGGCTGAGATAAAACCATTTTCATCCTGGATGGAAGTATAAAAATCCAGCATTTGGATAATACGCTTCTTATAAAGCAAAGAGGTTCTTAAATTCCCATAACGCAGATAGTTCTGTTTGAAACCGATCAAGGCATGAAGCGGATAATCGACAATTCCCAAATCTGAGACTTTCGGATTAGGGGGCATCAACGCTATTGACAGACCATTGCGGGAAACCTGTTCGTCACCAAACAGATAGTCTCCGGCAAAAGCACTCACAATTGCATCCATCGACCAGGGTAGATAGTCTCGCTTTACCCCGTCCAAATAGAAATTATGCATGGAGGTATGAAGCGTTGCAACACCTGCATTCCAGAGATTATTCATCTTCGGATCGTTGCACTCAAATGTCATCAGAAAATCCACCGGCCAAATTTTCGCGTCAAAATAAATATCCGAAAGCGTACAAGGTTCATCACATTCAATTATCAAATAACGCAAAGCCAGTTCCGGCAAACGTATCTTCTCTTTTATGCCGGAAAGAACACAGGACGGAATAGCCTTTTGTTCAAAGGCTTTCTCATCCTCATTCAATACCTCTTCCGGACTTTCCCCAACCCTATAAGACAAATTACTTTTTCCTGTTGCTGTAAAAGACACATTACCAACTTCGAGATGGCGGAAATCAATAATCAGGCGACCATGTTTTCCCAACTTCAGGTTATTCCCCTCCCTAACGGTATTTCGTAAAAAAAGATATTGATCAGGCAATATCCGGACCGTCTCTTCCCATTCTGTATCCGGTCGCTTATCTGGTTGATCATACATGGAATACGTTTCGGCACTATTCCATTCACTATTATCTAAACTGACCTGCCAACCAACCAAGTCAGAAACCTGTTCTCCGTCTATAATCAGACAAGGCAGATTATTCTCGGATCGTACTTCAAAAAACAATGTATTTGTACCTTTGGGAAGTGTACAAGAACGATGAGAGTTCTCCATTTTCCGACCGTTCACAGTACAGCTAATAGTTTCTGCCCCATTCCATTTCACCAGCGTCTCTTTTCCTAACTTCATCGTCTTTTTGAAATAAGCATGTCCGATTGGTTCATTGAATTTCCCAGGATAACCGACATAGGAACATCGTTCCTTTGATTTTTCTTTATGCAGTTTTTGCATATGTGCCGCTAATTGCCCCGGATACCACATATAAGAACTTTTCCACACTTCCTTTTGTGGAAAAGGCTGAATTTTACACTGAGGATCAGACATCGGGTCGAAAGCCTGGCCTTGTGCCTGCAAGTTACACCCCACAAGCAGCAACAGTCCGGTTATCCATATCTGAACCTTTTTTGATACTGGTATTTTCATATTAATTCTATTTATTAATATCCGGGATTTTGCACCAAAGCACCTTTCGATAAATTTATCTCAGTCAATGGTATAGCCCAAAGATAGTCTTTTTCCGGATTAAAATTACGCTGTTCTACAAAGATATGTTTTCCATCTTTCATTGCACCATAAACAGGCTTTTTCACAACATCTTCTGTTATTCGCCAATGACGGGTATCCAATAAACGAATACCTTCAAAGGCAAATTCTATTCTTTTTTCATGACGGATTACTTCACGCATCTGCTCTTTTGTCAATCCTCTTGTTAAAGGAGGCATATCAACACTAGGACGCTGACGAATCTGATTCACTGCATCATAAACAGATTGATCGGGACCACTAATTTCATTTTGAGCCTCTGCATATGACAATAATATTTCAGCATAGCGCATATAGATAAAATTAGTCCAACCAGGTTTTGTACAACCATCATTTTTAGGGTTAATATATTTACGGAAATTATAACCTGTGCGGGTAGCATTTGCAGAACCAGTCATCGGTTTATAAGGCTTTCCTACAAAAATAGCATCTTCCCATAAAACCGTATAAGCGAGACGGGGATCCCTATTCTCATAAGGTTTCATTGGATTATAAAGAGGTGATTCACCAATGGGTTTTCCATCCGTGCATAAATAATCGTCAACTAAATCTTGTGTAGGAGACAAAGCTTCCCATCCACTTGAAGTTTGTGGCCCAAAAGCCTGATCAATGAGGCTCCCTTCTGTAAAATCTTTTGCATTTTCCAGATATTGATGGTCAAAAATCACCTCTTGATTGTTTTCATCTTCCGGCAAAAATAGTTTTTCATAATTATCAAACAAGCCATATACACCTAAATCCATCACTTCTTTAGCAGTTCTGGCTGCTACATCATATTTATTAAAATATGTGCTGATACAGGTTTTCAATGATAATGCAGCACCTTTAGTTGCTCGTCCTATTTCCGTTTGTTCAGTTCGTTTTAAAGGCAATAATTGAGCAGCCTCATCCAAATCTTTCACAATAAAGTTGTATACATCTTGTTCTGAATCTCTGGCAGGAATAGCCTCATTCAACTCTAAAGGCTTTGTCAAAATGGGCACTCCTCCAAACAAACGTACCAAAGTTGTGTAAAAGAATGCACGTAAGAACTTCACTTCACCGATAAAGATTTGTTTCCTGTTTTCATTCATATCTACCCGCTCTATATTTTCCAGAAAGACATTACAACGGCGTATACCTTGAAACTGATTTTTCCATGTTTCCCCAAAATAACGTGTCGTAGAGGTGGCAGTACCCGAAGAGATTGCTCCTTGTGCATCATAGATATGAACAGGAACAGCATTATCTGTATAACCATCTGTCATCAATATATAATTAACAGGGTCAAGTAAGTAAGTATAAACCGATGTTGTATACATTTCCACATCTTCGACAGTCGACCAATAAGATTCGTCCGTCAACTGATCTTTAGGACCTCTGTCCAAAAAAGAATCATTGCAACTAACTAATCCCCAAAAGAGTAATGTTACTATTATATATGTATTTTTCATATCGATTAGATTTTAAAAAGATAAATTGATACCGAATGAATAATTCTTAGTCAAAGGATAATAAGATCCATAAGGGACTTCAGGATCTACATTGTCAAAGCCTGTTATCGTAAACAGATTATCTATACTGCAATAAATACGTAGATTGGAAATTCCACTTTTGCTTAAGATCATTTTGGGAATTGTATATCCCAACTGTACATTACGCATCTTCAGATAGGAGGCATTTTGCATCCAGAAAGTTGAAGTTTCCCAGTTCTTCTGCGTGTCTTTCATTGACAAACGAGGATATTTTGCATTTGGATTATCAGGCGTCCACCTATCCAGATAACCTACTATAACTCCACCTCCATTGTAGAAAGCTTTGCCTACCTGTTCACGAACAATCGCATCTACCATCCCTGCACCTTGTAATAATGCAGAAAAATCGAAGTTGTGATATTCAAATCCAAGACGAATACCAAAGTTTATTTTAGGGAAATAGGTTCCTAACGATTTACGGTCTTTTTCATTTACTATATTATCTCCATTCAAGTCTTTATATTTTAAATCACCAGGAACGACATCACCTGTCACCTGTTTCGGGTGTGCATCTATTTCTGCCTGGTCCTTAAAAATTCCTTCGCATACATATCCATAAATATTATTAATCGGATCACCTACCGAACGACCAGGAGTATCTCCACCTTTCAGGTCTGTAATTTCATTATGTACATAACTGAAATTAATAGTTGCAAAATAGTTAAAATCACGCACCTGATTATTATGTGTCAATAGCAATTCAACACCGGTATTACGTACCTTTCCGGCATTTTGAGTCGGAGCACCAACCCCTACGACATCTGGTATTGGCAAATCCAACAAAATATCTCTTGTATTCTTTATAAAGAAATCGCCAGAAAAACTTAATTTCCCAGCCAGAAAAGAGGCATCAATACCAGCATCTATCTGATCCGTTTTTTCCCAAGTAATAATAGAGTTCCCCATCTTACTATTAATAGAAACACCCGGGGTCAACATATTACCAAAACTGTAATTCTGCCCGAAAACATAGGTATTATAAAAAGCATAATTTCCAATCTCCTGATTACCCAATTGTCCCCAGGAAGCTCTAAGCTTCAGATTATCCATCCAGTCTGCATGATAAAAACTTTCCTCCGAAATTCGCCAACCTGCCGAGAATGAAGGAAAAGCACCAAAACGATTGTTTTTAGGGAAACGGGATGTCCCGTCATAACGCAGATTTGCTTCAAACAGATATTTATCGGCAAAAGTATAGTTTACACGACCAAACACCGATCGCAAGGCATATTCCACCATATTTCCTTGATTGGACTGTGTGGTCACATCTCCTGCATTTACTTCTCCCAGATTATTGTTACTCGGTAAATCTTTACGAGATGCTCCAAATTCCCTGTATTGGTTATACAATTGTGAATATCCAAGCAAAGCTGCAATATTATTTTTACCGAAAGATTTATTATAATTGAGATAAGCCTGTAAATTAACTTCCCAACTTTTCTTTTCAAAATCGACAGCCATACTACGGGTTGTTTTAATCGGATCATCCGAATCTGCATTATAGAACTTGATGCTCTTCTGAAATTTATGTTGATTGTTCGAGTTAAAAGTTGCTGATGCATTGCCCTTTAAAGTCAATCCTTCAATAATTTTATATTCAAAAAATGCACTCCCCTGAAAATTATTATTATATAATTGGTCTTTACCTCCCAAACGAGCTTCCGCAACTGAACTATGTTCATTCAGATACAAACCATAATTACCATTCCGGAACTGAATCGGAGATACAGGTGTTTCACGCAAAGCATGATAAAAAATATCATCAATACTTGCTCCTGCAGGAGATGTAGAACGATCCCGGTAAGCACTCAAATACATGCCGATATTCAAACGACTGTTTATTTTTGCATCAATATTAGAACGCACGGTAAACTTATTGTAATCGGAGTTAGGAATCAGACCATTCTTCTCATGATAACCAAGTGCTAAAGAATATCTCAGATTATCATTTCCTCCGACAACACTTAAATGGTGATTATGAAAAAGACCGTTTTCACTTAATAATGTATTTAACCAGTTACTGTTCGGATAATGATCAGGATCGCTGCCATCTTTAAATTTTTGAAGGTCTTGTTCCGAATAAGGGGCAGGTAAACCATCGTTGGCATAAGCCTCATTAAACAACTGAGCATAATGATAAGAGTCCAAATAATCCGGCATACGACAAGCCGATTGCCAACCCACATAGCCATTATATGAAACGACAGGTTTTCCTACCACGCCTTTCTTCGTTGTTATAAGTATCACTCCATTTGCTGCACGGACCCCATAAATAGATGATGCTGCAGCATCTTTCAGGACAGATATACTTTCAATATCATCGGGACTGACATTATTGAAAGAAGATTCTACTCCGTCAATAACAACCATTGCTTCAGCATTCCCCAAAGTACCGATACCTCTCACGCGAAGGGTTCCCATGTCAGCCCCCGGTTGACCAGAACGTTGAATAATTGTCATACCCGGAACCTGACCTGTCAGTAAATTGATCGGGCTCGAACTTGTTCTATTTTCAAGCATATCCGCTTTTACATTACTCACTGCACCTGTCAGATTTATTTTTTTCTGCGTTCCGTAACCTACTACAACAACTTCCTCTATCTGTTGGTTATCTTCCTCTAAAATAACTTTAAACGGAGTTAATCCTGATGATACCTCAATAGGTTTATAACCGATATAAGATACCTGAAGAATCGAACCTCTTTTCACTTCCAAACTAAAAGTCCCGTTTATATCTGTCATCACTCCGTTTGTTGTACCTTTTTCAATCACATTAGCTCCGATAATCGGTTCACCAGCCTCATCCAAAACGACACCTGTTATCTTCCTTGATTGCTGACTCACTCCCGTTATCTTTGTGATAATAATATGCTTTCCGGTTATTGCATATGACAAATTATTTTTTTTCGTTACCTCATTAAGAATTTCTGAAATCTCCTTATTATTCGCTTTCAAGTTAAATCGTTGATTACTATCAATCTCTTCACTCTTATAAAAAAACATGAATTCTGATTGTTTTTCTATCTGAGAAACCAAATCATAAAATGTCCCATTATTTAAAGTTACAGAGATACGCTGTTCCTGTGCATAAGTAGTTGCAGACAATTGCAGAATTCCTACTAAAAGGAATATTGTTGTGATTTTCATAACACGTCTAATTTTTTGATACAATAAGACATACTTATCTCGCTCTTTTTCCATATATTTGAATGTTTTTATTATTAAATTATCTCATTCGCAGTATTTTCCAGACACAGGCGATTGAGAATGGTTAACTAATTAAAAATTAAATCCGGGTCAGAAGATGTCTCAATCATTTTCTGACCTCTTTTTGTTGTATTCAAATTCATATTACATAGGCTAACAGTATTTAAAAGTTAAACAATCAGTTTCTTGAAATATAAATGTCCTTTCCTATCTTTTTGAAAATAAAAGCTTTTTCATAATCAATAATTTTCAATACTTCTTCAATATTCTGATCCAAAGAGAATGTCCCCGTATATTTAATACAACCTAATCGTTGATCATCCAAATGTATACGCACATTGTAATAATGTTCCAGATGCGTAATTATTGCAATTAACGGGGCATCTTTAAATTTAAACTCACCTCTCACCCAGGAAGTAACTAACGCCGCATTTACATTCTCGACGGACAAAGAACCACTATAGTTATCAAAAAAAGCTTTCTGGTTGGGTCTTAAGAGCATATGACTTATAACTTTTCCTTTATCATCAAAAGCTTTAAGTGCTACACTTCCACTCAATAAAGTCACCACACTGAAAGGAAAATCTTCATATGCTTCCACATTAAAGGTGGTACCCAGAACCGTAATATCCTGCCTTTTTACTTTTACTATAAAGGGCCTTTTTACATCTTTAGTAACTTCAAAATATGCTTCACCCTCCAAATAAACAGTACGTGTATCAGTTGCAAAATTGGCAGGATACCGAAATTTTGTGGCAGCATTCAAAATAACCTTACTACCATCCGAAAGCATCAATGTATTTGCTCTCCCACCTTTTTGAACTGAGATTTCATTATATACAACCTCTTCTGTATTTGAAGATAAATTTTGACTGTGATACCTAAACTCACTAATCCCCCAACCTATACTCAAAGTCAACAGAATAATTGCTGAATATTTAAAATAAGAAAAAAACAGATTATTCTTAAAAAACTGTTTCTTTGATAAAATAATTTCTGTTTTTTCTGGAAACATTCGTTTTTTCATTTTCTGCCAACTCTCCTCACCCACACTTTCAGGAGTAAAAGACAAATATATAGCTTCGTCAGAAACATTTTTTAGTTGAAAAAAATAAGATTTATTCTCCGGAGATTCTTCCAGCCAAGCATCCAAAATCCGAAGTTCATGCTCGTCAATTTCCTGCTTTAGATAACGGACAATCAAAGTTTCTATACTATTTTTTTCCGACATAATTTACTTGTATTTATATTATACACGACTTACTTTACTTTTTTACTTACTCATTCAGTAATATTTTATCAGAAAAAAGAAAACTGCCATCAACACAGCTCTAAGCAATTTTAAAGCTTTATATAATTGCGCCTCTACCGTTCGAGGTGAAATATTCAGTAAATCAGCTATTTCCACCGTCTTTCTTTCTTCCAAATAAGACATAGAGAATATTTCCCGACATTTGTCAGGAAGTTTTTCCATTTCTTTATAAATAAATGCTATACGTTCATCTTCGGGGAAAAGGAACCGGGGATCATCATTATAGTAGATTTCTTCGATTTTCAGACGAGTAACCATTGATTTTACATAGTCACCTCTTACATCTTGATGCTTCAGGTAATCCAAACAAGCGTGTCTGACCGAACGATATAAATACGTTTTTATTCCCTCCTGTAAAAATTGGAATAATCTCTTTTGCCATACTCTTAAAAAAATATCTTGCACTAAATCTTCCGCAGTTGCGGGATCCACAAACTTACGGGCATAAAAGATCAACATCGGGACATTTGTTTTGTACAACATCCTGAATTGATTTAATTCCCGATCTTCCTCTTCGATTTTCTTCATATTCGTAGTCAACAAAGAATCCTCTTTACAAGTATAAACGACTTACCTCCATCATTTACTTATACGATACGATTCTTTTTTAGGAAAAGTTTCCTCTATTTGGATATTTACCATTATATCATACGCCAGACAACTACAAAAAAAGCACCCCCTGATACAGAGAGTGCTTTCATATTCAATAATAATCTATTAATTATTCGTCTGTTTGCGTAGCAGCGTATGCTTTCAGCAATTTGTCCTGAACATCGGTCGGAACAAGTTCGTAAGCAGCAAACTTCATGGTGAACGAAGCACGGCCACCGGTAATTGAACTCAAGGAGGTTGAATAGCTTGACATTTCTTTCAGAGGAACTTTTGCCAGCAACTTTTCAAATCCCTTTTCACTGTTCATACCCATAATGATGGCACGACGACCTTGCAGGTCACTCATTACATCACCCAGGTAATCGCCGGGAACGGAAACTTCTACATCATAAACAGGTTCAAGGATCTTCGGACCCGCTTCTTTAAAGGCAGTACTGAAGGCATTACGACCGGCCAGCATGAAAGAAATTTCATTACTGTCAACCGGGTGCATCTTGCCATCATAAACAATGATGCGCACGTCACGGGCATACGAACCGGTCAACGGTCCCTGTTCCATACGTGCCATAATACCTTTCAGAATAGCCGGTAAGAAACGTGCATCGATGGCTCCACCAACGATACTGTTAATAAATACCAGCTTACCACCCCAGTCCAAATCAATAGTTTGCGTATCACGTACGCTAATTTTAAATTCTTGTCCGCCAAAACGATACATATCCGGAGCCGGCATACCTTCGTAATAAGGTTCCACGATCAGGTGAACTTCACCGAACTGACCAGCACCACCGGATTGTTTTTTATGACGATAGTCTGCACGGGCAGCTTTAGTAATCGTCTCACGATACGGAATCTTCGGTTCGATATATTCGATCGGCAGCTTATCATTATTTTCAATTCTCCATTTCAACGTACGCAAATGGAATTCTCCTTGTCCGGAAATAATCGTTTGTTTCAGTTCCTTAGACTGCTCGATCACCCATGTCGGATCTTCCTCACGCATACGGTTCAATATTTCCATCATTTTTTCCGAATCTGCTTCATTGACCGGCTTAACGGCTCGGCGGTATTTCGGATCCGGATATTTGATAAAGTCGAATTTGTAATCGCATCCCTTACCATTCAGGGTATTACCACGACGTACATCTTTCAGTTTTACGGTTGCACCGATATCACCTGCTACCATTTCAGTCACCTCGTTACGGGTCTGGCCGGCAACAGAAAATAGCTGTGCGATACGTTCTTTTGAGCCACGGTCGGCATTCAGCAAATCGTCTCCTTCTTTTATCTTTCCTGATATCACTTTAAAATAGGAAACCTGGCCGATATGCGGTTCTACCGTAGTCTTGAAGAAGAACAGGCTGGTCGGACCGTCTGACACCGGAGTAACCTCCACTCCTTCGGTAGTTACCGGACGAGGCATCTTATCGGTACAAGGCACCACATTACCCAGGAATTCCAGAGTACGGCGAACGCACATATCACGTCCTGCGCAAACACAGAATACAGGGAACATACTGCGGGTCACCAGACCTGCACGGATTCCTGCACGCATATCGTCTTCACTTAAAGTGCCTTCTTCAAAGAATTTTTCCATCAGCATATCGTCATTCTCGGCAGCAGCCTCAACGAGTGCTTTATGAAGCTCCATTGCTTTATCCATTTCTTCTGCGGGAACTTCCAATACTTCAGGCACACCGCCTTCTGGTTTCCAGCGATACATCTTCATCTTCAACACATCGACAACGGCATTGAAAGCTGTTCCTGTATTCACCGGATACTGGATAGGAACGATTTTGCTGCCGAACTGATCTCTCAGCTGGGCTATAGTTCCATCGTAGTCCGCTTTATCGTTATCCAACTGGTTGACAACGAAAATAACGGGTTTATGAAATTGTTCTGTATACCGGAACTGGTTCAATGTTCCTACTTCCACTCCATACTGGGCATTCAACACCATCAGTGCTGTATCAGTCACGTTCAGAGCGGAAACAGCTCCACCGATAAAGTCGTCCGAACCCGGGCAATCGATGAAATTCAGCTTCCTGTCCTGCCATTCAACACTGAAAACGGTTGAGAACACTGAGTAGCCATACTCTTTCTCAACCGGGAAATAGTCGCTCACCGTATTTCCTGCGTCTACAGAGCCGCGACGTTTTATAACTCCACCCTCGTAAAGCATTGCTTCAGCGAGAGTGGTTTTCCCAGAGCCCGAACTTCCCAAGATAGAGATGTTCTTAATTTCGTTTGTTTGGTATACTTTCATGATATCAGGTAATTTGAGTTTAACAATAAATATCATTACGTGAAATACTCACGAGGCCGCAAATTAGAGAATGTACAGGAAAAAAGCAATTATCTGCCTCCTGTTTGAGAACTATGTTATGTAACAGGCCTATGATTTAAACAATAGAATCATTACTTTTGTCATGAAATAAACAGAAAGTATGGCAGGCCTTTACATCCATATTCCCTTTTGTGCAAAACGTTGTTTGTACTGTGATTTTTTCTCCAATACGGAGATGAAATATAAAGAACCGTATGTCGACGCATTGATCCGTGAGTTGGAAATGCGGAAGGATTATATAGATGGCGAGCCGCTTGAAACGATCTATTTCGGAGGAGGAACACCTTCGCAACTACAGTCGAAAGACTTCGAACGCATATTCAATGCCATTCATCGCTTGTTCGATGTAAGCCATTGTTCTGAGATCACGCTGGAAGCCAATCCGGATGATATGACACCTGAATATGTGACTTCTCTATGTTCATTTCCTTTTAACCGCATCAGTATGGGGGTACAGAGTTTCAAAGAAGAGGACCTCCGTTTCCTGAATCGCCGCCATAACCGGGAACAAGCTTTACGGGCTGTAGAGTTATGTAAGGAAAACGGCCTGTCGAATATAAGTATCGACCTGATCTACGGTTTACCCGGACAAACATTGGAAGAATGGGAGTCTAACCTCGATAGGACTATCCGCCTGGATATTCCCCATATTTCCGCTTACCATTTAATATATGAAGAAGGGACCGCCTTATATAAATTAAAGGAAGCGGGAAAGATATCTCCTGTTGAAGAAGAGGTCAGCGTAACTCTTTTCACCTCCCTGATCGACCGGCTGACGGCAAACGGCTATCTTCACTATGAAATATCCAACTTTGCACGTCCCGGGATGATCTCCCGCCATAACAGTTCTTACTGGACCGGCAAGAAATATCTGGGTATAGGACCGTCTGCCCATTCCTACAACGGAAAAAGCCGCCAATGGAATATATCCTCCCTTCCGGCCTACATCCGGGGGATTGAGAAGGGATTGCCGAACATAGAAGTGGAAGAACTGGATATAAACACCCGTTACAATGATCTCATTATTACCGGACTTCGCACCATGTGGGGAGTCAGTTTAACCGAAATTCAAAGACAATACGGAAATGACAAATTAATCTATTGTAAGAAGCAGGCCTCCCCTTATCTCAAACAGGGATTACTCGTCCAAAAAGAGGATATTCTCACGCTTTCCCGCAACGGAATTTTCATATCCGATAGTATAATGAGTGATCTTTTATGGGTCTAAAATTAACAAAACAGGCCTCCGAAACAACGAAATGGCGGGTTATTCGTACAAATTCTGCACATTTTTACTATTTTTGAGAAATAAATTGTACAACATATAAAACTATTATCTATATTTGCCCTGTCAAAAAGCAGCAAATAGTGCCATATTTATATATAATATCAGGTTGCAACGGAGCAGGGAAGACCACAGCTTCATTTACAATTCTTCCGGAAATGTTGAAGTGTAAAGAGTTTGTGAACTCCGACGAGATAGCCAAGGGGCTTTCCCCTTTTAACGCAGATAGCATCGCCGTAGCTGTAGAAGCAAGCCGTATTATGTATAAACGCATTAAGGAACTCATCGCAGCCGGTGAGACTTTTGCAATGGAAACTACGCTCGCCACCCGGTCAGTCGCAAACCTGATCAGGGAAGCACAAAGGGAAGGTTATTATGTTACATTGTTGTATTTCTGGTTGAATACGCCGGATTTAGCAGTGGAACGGGTAAAAATGAGAGTGGCCGCCGGTGGTCATAACATACCGGAGAGTACAATCCGTCGCAGATATGAGGCGGGTATCCACAACTTGTTTGAACTATATCTCCCTATTAGTGATTATTGGATGATAACAGACAATTCTATGTCTCCGATGGAAGTAATAGCCAAAGGATTCAGGAAGGATAAAAAAGAGATATATAATTCGGATATTTACACTAAACTTGAACATCATGAGTGAACAAGAAGTAAGAGAATTTGAAGAGAATATAGTAAAAGGTGCCAATATAGCTTTTCAACGCTTAGTTAACCAGAAAAAGAAAGAAGACGGAGAATTAGTATTCTCACGTAACGGATATATTTTCCGCGTTAAAGCGGCTGATCTGGAAAAAGGCATATTTTAATTATTTCAGAATATAAAAAAAGCGAGTGATCATCGATCATTCGCTTTTTTTATTATACCCAGAAAGGTTTACTTTCCTTCTATTCAACCAGTTCCATTTCCTCCAACAGGTAACTTGCTCCGGCATATTTGTCTATCAGGAACAAGACATAACGGATATCCACAATGATACTGCGCTGATAATCGGGCAAATATTGGATATCGCCTCCTACACCTTCCCAGTTACGGTCGAAATTAATACCGATCAGTTCTCCGTTCGCATTCAATACCGGGCTTCCCGAATTACCTCCGGTCGTATGTGTCGTCGCACTGAAGGCTACCGGCATTCTTCCGTCAGCCAGTTGATAACGACCGAAATCTTTAGCTTCATACAAAGCCTTCAAACGGCCCGGAACAACAAATTCCCAATTTGTCGAATCCTCTTTTTCCATGACACCGTCAAGAGTGGTCTGGCAGTTATAATAGACTGCATCCTTCGGACGATAGCCTTTTACTTGCCCGTAAGTCAGACGTAAGGAGAAATTGGCATCGGGAAAGTTCGCTTTATCCTGATACATGGCTAACAGGCCTTTCACATATTCCCGGTGTGCCAGGGCATAGCCGGTGTCAAAGTCTGCCAATGCTGCATTCAGGTTCGCCTTTTCTTCCTGTACCGATTTGGCAAAGAGAATCATGGGATCTTCCTCGAGTACCTTAACAGACGGACGTATTTTGAACTTTTCAAAGTTCTCTTCACTTCCGTAGATAGACTTTTCGAAGAGATAATCGACAAAGCGGTCGACATCACCTTTGAATTTTTTATCGATCAAAGCAAAGTAAGCTGGTTGCGACTTGGCTGGTATCAGGCGGCGATATTCTTTCAACATCACCTTAGCTATCTTCCGGTCTACTTCCGGCGAATAGTCTTTATCGGCAAAGCGGTGATAAGACATATCCAGCAAACGTATCTGCTTCTGCTGTTCGTTACGGTCTTTCCCTTTCAGGACATTACATACGGATTGTACTTCCGCCGGTACCTTTGTAAACTCGATACCGCGGAGGATCGCTTCATCCAACATCCAGCTACGAAAACGCAGGTCTTTACGGTCGGAAACGATCTGTTCCAACGTGGACAAAGCTTCGGGATAGGTTGCTTCGTTATTCTTCTGTGCCCAGGCAATCAAAAGGTCTTGCTCCTCTTTCTTTACCTGCTCGAAATTACGCTTTTTAATCGCCCAGTTACTGCCGATCGCATTTTTATAGGCATTAGTCGATCCGGCATATTTACTAGCATACTGAATACGGACAGAAGGGTCTTTCAACATTTCATCCAACATGACTTCCTGGCGGAGATTACGGATATTGATACGGACCGTATTGTCGATATCACGGCGTTCTGCGACTTCCCAGGAGGTATAATATTTATTGGTACGGCCGGGGAAACCCATCATCATCGCATAATCGTCTTCCTCAACGCCCTTGATAGAGATTTTAAACCAGCGCTTCGGACGCAACGGGACGTTCGACTCAGAATACTCTGCCGGATTACCGTTAACATCGGCATATACACGGAATACAGAGAAGTCTCCGGTATGACGCGGCCACATCCAGTTGTCGGTATCGGCACCGAACTTACCTACAGATGAAGGAGGAGCACCTACCAATCGGATATCCGAATAGATTTTCTTCGTGAACATATAATATACGTTACCTCCGTAGAATGCTTTGATCTCGACATCCGTCCCGGGGTTATCCTGCAGGAACTTCTCGCCGACCCTGGTTTTTGCCAGTCCGTTCAGGTATTTTGGGGAGAGAAAATTCATGCTGTTCGGATCGGTATCTTTTGCCAGTTCCGCCTTTACATAATCGGTGACATCCTCTATTTTATCAATGAACGTGACTGTCAAGCCCGGATTCGGTAATTCCTGGTCGCGGGAAGCTGCCCAGAAACCGTCCGTCAGGTAATCATGTTCCAGCGTACTGTGCTGCTGGATCTGACCATATCCGCAATGGTGGTTAGTCAGCAGCAGACCGTCCGGCGAGACGATTTCACCCGTACAGCCTCCGCCAAAAATGACGACAGCATCTTTCAGGGATGCAGAATCAGGACTATATATATCATAGTCCTGCAATTTAAGTCCCAGTGCCTGCATTTCGGGAAACTTCTGTTGCTTGAGCAACGGAAGCAACCACATACCCTCGTCCGCTATTGCAGGCAACGATAAGGCGGCAGCCAGGACAGATAATAAGATTTTCTTCATGGTGTTTTATTGTTTAAATTAATATTGTTTCTTCGCCCACCCGGTATAGGGTTCTTTAGTCAACATCGAATTGTAATACCTGCGGTCGCCACTAACTTCCTCTCCTATCCATTCCGGTTTTTCGAAAGGTTCGTCTTCGGAGGCCAGTTCTATTTCAGCCATGATCAGTCCTTCGTTGGCTCCGTGAAAAACATCGACCTCCCAGGTATGTTGTCCGGCACGGATCAGATGACGTACTTTATCTATGGCACCCGGCTCACAGAGTTTCAACAATTGCTCTGCATCCGTCAATGGTATTTCCTGTTCGAACTCATAACGGCTCAACCCTTTATCGTCCGACGGACCTTTAATAGTCAGATACCCTTTATCGCCACGGATACGAACACGTACCGTACGACCGGGTTGGGAACAGATATATCCCTGCACAATCCGCTGAGAGCTATAGACATCTTTAGAGAAGTCCCCTTTAACAATAAATTTTCTTTCTATTTCGGTTGCCATAGTTTATTTATTATCAGAATTGAATGTAGTGTCGTTGGTAGGGGCGGGGTCTGCCCGCCCTTCTCCATCGGTTGTTATATTATTGTCGCATAGGGCGGGTAAACCCCGCCCCTACAAAACCTGTCATTTGGGTTCAATATTTTCTATTATTGCAACATTGGCTCAAATCTTTCTAAATCCGAATATTTACCATATCTCCCTTTCCTGATTGCTTCGGAAGAAGGAGCCTCCTTAAAAATACTCCGTACTTTCTCTTGACTCTCTCCTTTTAAAACAGTTTTTCTTCAGCAGGGAAACTGTTGCCGACACTGTCGGCAATATTGTCGACAGCGTCAGCAAAATTGTCGACGACGTCGGCAAAGCTGTCGAGGGCGTCGGCAACAACTTTCCTGCAAGGGTAACATAACTTATCCGGCACTTATCCGTTATATATCAGGAGCTGATCTTACTTGATAGTAACCATAGTAGCACCAAAGCCATACTCACGGAAAGAAGCATCCTGATAATAATACTGTTTGTATCTTGTTTTCAGTTCTTTTTCTATCGCCTTACGAAGCACGCCGTCACCTTTTCCGTGGATGAAGACAATCTTCTGTCCTTTATGATTGGCATACTTACCCAATACTTCGTGGAACTTATCCAACTGATAAGTCAGCATATCCGCATTGCTCAGGCCATTTGTATTATCCAGCAGTTCAGTTATATGCAGATCGACTTCCAGCACAGCAGTGTCAGACTTCTTCTTTACGATAGGCTGCGGCGCATGACGTTCTTCCTGGACTTTCTGATACATTGCTTCCTTTAAATCTGCAGCGGAAACAAGCAGTTCCCTCTCCGGAACATCGTTACGGACAATTGGATAAACCATTGCATCTTCTTCGAAGAAGTCATTTTCCATAAAACAATGCTGCTTGTAGAACTTCACCGTATCAAGATGCAGCTCTACAGAGATGGAATTCTTCAGGGAATAAGGCTTATCTTTCTTGAAAGCGATCAACTGCACGCAGATACGTTCAAGGTCATTCAGATCTTCTTTGCCAAACTCTTCCAGGAAGATTTTCGTATTCGGTTCTATCAGGCCATTATAGCGGCTGATCCAGCTATTGTTATGGCGGTTCATATAATTAAAGAGCAGATAGTAGTTACTGTCATTGATGAAGTAAGTTTCATAACCGCTCTGCTGCATCACCTTGGTCGGTTCGAGGGGAAGATAAGCCAGATAGATATTCATCCGTTCTCCTTCGGCAGTTTCCTCGATCTTCACTTCTTCAGGCTTCGGCTGTGGTTTGGGGGCAGATTGTTGAACCTGGACCTGCGGTTGTGATTTCGGACGGTTCGAGCTATGTACCTGCATTTCATTTTCTCCACCTACCACTACGCATTCGCGGATCAGTGCGGGGACTTCAAAACCGTCTTCATCCTCTACCAGTACCTGATCCTTCCCTTTAAAACTACGTACGATTCCGCCTCCTGTGGTATTCAGGAAACGGACTTTATCTCCGACTTTTACAGTATTCATCGTTTTATTATTAGTGTTATGAACACAAAAGTAATACATTTCCCACACATTTGTAGTACTTTTGCAGCCGGTTCGATAAGAACGTATCCGAAAACAGAGATAGCAATGGTTACAAAAACTCAACAGATAAGTATCGAAGATTATAACTATTCGTTACCTGATGAACGAATAGCAAAGTTTCCCCTGCCCAAACGGGATGAATCCAAATTATTACTTTACCGGGACGGAAAAGTAGGCGAAAGCGTTTTCAAGCATATTACCGATTATCTGCCGGAAGGTTCACTGATGGTATTCAACAATACCCGCGTCATCCAGGCACGGTTATTATTTCAGCGTGCGACAGGAGCACAGATCGAAGTATTCTGTCTTGATCCTGCTGTGCCACATGATTATGAACTTATCTTTCAGGAAACAGAAGCATGTAACTGGATTTGCCTGATCGGGAATGCGAAGAAATGGAAAGAGCCTGTTCTTTCACGCGAGATAACCGTTGCAGGTCAGACTGTCAGACTGTCTGCCGAGAAAGTACAAAGCTACGGAGAGACACACCAGATCAGGTTCAGCTGGAGCGGAGGTTTCAGCTTTGCTGAAGTACTGGATGCTGCGGGCGAGCTTCCCATACCTCCTTATCTGCACCGGAAAACAGAAGAGAGCGACCTGAAGACGTATCAGACTGTTTATTCAAAAATCAAGGGTTCGGTTGCCGCACCGACGGCAGGGCTTCATTTTACCCCGGAAGTGCTGGCAGATCTGGATGCCAAAGGTTTCGGCCGTGAAGAGTTGACACTGCATGTCGGAGCCGGAACATTCAAACCGGTCAAAAGCGAAACGATCGAAGGGCACGAAATGCATACCGAATATATATCCGTACGCCGCAGCACGATCGAACGGGTCATGCAGAACCTAGGACATATTATCGCCGTAGGGACAACTTCCGTCCGCACGCTCGAAAGCCTTTATTATATCGGTACGACACTTGCCACCAATCCGGAAGCGACTTCCGAAGAGTTGGTCGTCAAACAATGGATGCCGTACGAGGAAAGCAACAACCGGTTGACAACCGCAGAAGCCCTGCAGAACATACTCGACTATCTGGATAAACATCAATTGAACACCCTGATTACGGCTACCCAGATCATCATTGCCCCCGGCTATGAGTTCAAGATTGTAAAAGGCATCGTGACCAACTTCCACCAACCCAAAAGCACCTTGCTCCTACTTATCTCAGCTTTCGTGAAAGGGGATTGGATGAATATATATAACTATGCGTTGGGACATGATTTCCGATTCTTGAGTTACGGGGATAGCTCGCTATTATTATAATAATGAATATACGGTTCAGGCAATATCCTTTCAATCCATTCGTTATTACATAGTATAAAGATTATCCGGTGATGAATAAGAAGATTACTCCCTATATATTACTGTTTTTAACCGCTTTACTGTTGTTTTCCTGCAAATCAGCCAAGCTGAGCGATGCGGAAGAGAAGCAGCGGATCGGCGAATACTTTGAGGCAGCAGCTATCTATCGGAAGGTTTATACGAAAACATCTCCTCAGAAAAGAGACTTACGCGGGTATATCGCTTACCGGATGGCAGAATGTAACCGTCTCATTAATAATACACCGAGAGCGACCAGCGCTTATATGAACGCATTGCGTTACGAATATCCCGACAGCATCGTAAGCCTGCGCCTGGGACAGATGTACCAGAAAACCGGCAGATATACAGAAGCTATACGTTACTACAATGATTTCCTGCAACGAAACCCGGAAAGCAAACTGGCCCTCAATGGTATCAAAGGGAGCGAACTGGCTCCGCAATGGAAACAGAATCCGAGCCGTTACATCGTTAAGCGGATGGAAAAATTCAATTCCCGCCGCGGTGACTTCAGCCCGATGTTATACGGCGACAAATACGACCAGCTTTATTTCACCTCTTCCCGTACACCTAAAGGGGCAAACAAAGACAAGGATGAGACGGTCAGTGCTATCACCGGCATCAGGAACAACGACTTTTTCCTGGTCAAGCAAGATGAACAAGGCAACTGGCTTGCTCCTGTCGAACTGGAAGATGAAGTGAATACCGAATTTGACGAAGGAACTCCTTCTTTCTCAAAAGACGGAAACACGATGTATTACACCTATTGCGCACAAGACCCGGAGGGACCGCGTACTTCTGAAATTTACGTATCTACCCGCAGCAGCGCCAAATGGGGTAAAGGGACACGTGCCAGTATTGTGAAAGACTCAGTGACAGCTTTAGGTCATCCGGCCATTTCTCCTGACGGGAAATACCTTTATTATGTATCCGATGCTGTGGGAGGTTTCGGAGGAAAAGATATTTTCCGTTCCCGTCTTGTAGGCAATGACTTCGGTCCGATGGAAAACCTGGGACCGGAGATCAATACTCCCGGCGACGAGATGTTCCCATACGTACGCGACTCCGTCACGCTCTACTTTGCTTCTAACGGACATCCGGGGATGGGCGGCCTTGACCTTTTCAAAGCGACCCAGGACAGCACCGGCAAATGGCATGTCGAGAACCTGAAAGCACCGATCAACTCGATGGGAGACGATTTTGGTATTACCTTCGAGGGGAACAAGGAAAAAGGATTTTTCAGTTCTAACCGTAACGATGCACGCGGTTATGATCACCTATACTCGTTCGAACTTCCTATTATAACTATATTTATCGAAGGTATTGTCTTCGACGTGGATGAAAATCCGATCGAGGATGCAACGGTCCGTATTGTCGGTAAAGACGGTCTGAACGAAAAGGTTCTGGCGAAGAAAGACGGTACTTACCGGGTGGAACTGGAACGCGATATCCGTTACGTCATGATGGCTAGTGCCCGCGGTTACCTCAACCAGAATTTCGAACTGAGAACCGGACCGGAAGAGAAGAACGAGACTTATATCGTAGACTTCTATCTCTCCCCGATCAGCAAACCGGTCGTTATCGAAAATATCTTCTACGATTTCGATAAGGCAACCCTGCGCCCCGAATCGCAAAAGGCACTGGATGAAATGATCAAGATGTTGAACGATAACCCGAACGTGACAATCGAGCTGGGAGCACATACCGACCGCAAAGGCAGCGACCAGTATAACGAACGCCTGGCACAACGCCGTGCCCAGTCGGTAGTGGATTATCTGATTGCCGGAGGCATCGACAAAGAACGTCTGGAAGCCAAAGGATACGGTGAAAGCGTACCGAAGGTGATCAATAAGAAAATGGCTAAAAGCTTCGACTTCCTGAAGGAGGGGGATATACTGACGGAAGAGTTTATCCTGACGCTGACTCCCGAACAACAGGAAATGGCTGACCAGATAAACCGCCGTACAGAATTTAAAGTACTCAGAACAAACTATAACCTGTTCTAAAGGTATCGTTATTCCGTTTTGCTTTTCGCCAACACTTCGGAAAAGGAGATGGGCCAGTCTATAGCACTCATCAATGTTTCGAAAGCCAGACGACAGTTAAGCGGAGTAACCATATATTCGGAATACAGATCGCACACGGTCAATGCCAGCATCATCTTGACGTTGTAATGTGCCCCTTTCAGAATAACCAGGCTTTCCAGGACAGCTGTTTCCCGTGCCTTCTCAAAATCCTGCTCCGTCAAAAGGATCTTATTCTGTAACTGTTGAAAATGCGGACAATCAGATACGGGTGTGTAGCCATCCATTCCCTCTGCAATATCCAGTAAAACCCGGCAAACAGCAATCCGTTCTCTTTCTTTAGGATTCATATAGTAGATCAAGCCGCCCTGTTTCCCTTGTTTGGCATTTTATATAATAAAGAAGCGTGGGAACTGTTAATCCATTATTCGGAACTGAGGTATCGCCAAACACCCATCGAACAAATAATAAGACAACAGCCCACGCCCTATTGTATATACAGGAGTATATATAACAAGCGTGAGCGTTCAGTTGTCTATCATCTTCGTTCGACTAGAAACTTGGCGATTTTCAGTTCCAAAGATAATATCTTAAACGCTTATATGTCACTCAGCAAATGAGTAGCCGAAACTCAAAGGGCCATTCATCTGTTGAACGGGACAAAGATAGCTAAAAGCAATAATATATATTCTTTGCAAAGAATTATTAACAAGAAAAAAAGGCCACCTGTAATAGGTAGCCTTCCTTTTATAGCAAAATAGCGATCTCGGTTGTTAATCAACCGGAATCATTCTACAGTAAATTTATAAATACATTCGCTGGTATACTTTTCTCCCGGGTTAAGAACGACACTCGGGAAGTCCGGATGATTAGGCGTATCCGGGTAATGCTGTGTCTCCAGACAGAAAGCCCCGCGATGCGGATAAGTCACGCCGTGCTTGCCGGTATCTTTTCCATCCATAAAGTTTCCGGTATAAAACTGGATACCCGGTTCGTTGGTATATACTTCCAGAGCGATACCGCTAGTCGGAGAGTAAGCCTTAGCTGCCAGTACATTCTTGTCACCGTTTGTATTCAGTACCCAGTTCAGGTCATAACCATGACCGAACTGTAGCTGCTGGAACGGGTCGTTGATCTGCTTGCCGATAGCGACCGGAGTACGCAGATCCAGCGGAGTTTCAGCAACAGGGCTGATACCTACAGGGATCAGGGTGCTGTCAACCGGCGTATAGTTATCCGCATTGATCATAACCAACTGATCCAACACATTGGAACCGGGAACGCCGGAAAGATTGAAATAACTATGGTTTGTCAGGTTCACAACCGTTTTCTTGTCCGTCGTTGCTTCATATTTGATATCGACAGCATTATCATCCGTCAATGTATAAGTTACTTTGATATTCAGATTTCCCGGGAAACCGGCTTCGCCGTCTTTCGAAAGATAAGTCAGCTCCAAAGACTGGTCGTTCAGCTGTTTAGCATCCCACATACGGGCATGATATCCCTGAGGACCACCATGCAGGCAATGCATGCCGTCATTCTTTGGCAACGTATATTCCGTGTCGTCCAACGTGAATTTAGCCTGGTTGATACGGTTTCCATAACGTCCGATCAAAGCTCCGTAATTACCGTCCGACTGCACATACTGGTTGATATTGTCATATCCCAGCACGACATCCGTCATTTTGCCATTCTTATCAGGGACCATTACGGATACCAGTCGTCCACCGTAGTTAGTAACGCAAGCTTCTGCCCCATTTTTATTCTTCAACACATACAAGGCGGTAGGCTTTCCCTCCACTTCCGATACGAAATCAGACTTCATTAAACCGGAAATTGTAGCCTCTTCTTTTTTTTCGCCGCATGACAACAATAAACACATTGCCATAACAGCCATACACAGTCTTTTCATTTCAAATTGATAAATTAAAGTGTTTGTTGGATATGGGGCAAATATACACCATTCTGACCAGAATATCCTCCCTACACCGAATAATAATATCTTTTAACGAATCCGGAACTTCATCGTTTGCACTCCCTCTCTTCCTTCGATTCTCAAGGTATAGACACCCATAGAAAGAGATGACAAGGAGACTGTTTCTCCCGGATAACGAGAGTGAAAGACCAGTTTTCCATCCATTGCGTAGACTGCCAGGTTATTGTAATTGCCGTCCAAATACAAGATATTATCCACAATAGACAGACTACCGGCAGGCAAACTAATTTTTTCCGTCGATACCGGATCTTTATATACCAGATCAACACGCTGTACCGACAGGGTGTTATTCTCTTTTATCTTACTACGGTTACGGTAATCTGCTCCCGAAAGTGTTATATTCATCTTTTCGGGTATCTCATCAGAATAATAATCGATCGGCACAGAAATACGTGTCCAGTCGGACAGTTCGCCTTTTATTTCATATTCGGCTTTACCGATCAGGGTAACGGAACCGTTCTCCGCCAGCACATCTTTCTCGTTGTCGATCAATTCTTTATCATCAGGACTGGAAGATACGACTGTTCCTTTCCACAGATAAAGAACAATCCAGGCAGTCTCTTCCGACACTGCTTTACGTTTGAACACGCCGACTATCGAATCCGGACGATGGGTAAATTCTATTCCTCCCGTCGTACCTCCGTCACTTTTGGAGATATCCGAGATATTGGCATATACCCACGGAGTACCTAAAGAGATATAAGCCGGCGCATTCGAGCCCATCCCGAACAAACCGACAAACTGATTGGTTAACAGAACAGAACCATCAGAACTACGGGTTACCAATTCTTTCTTTACCCCCATCTGACTGACATTCGAAGCTTTCCATCCGGCCGGCTGCTTACCGACTCCATTATAACCAGTCTCCCACTCTGCAGAGAAATCACCATTCGGAATGGATTGGGCACTGAGATAGCAACAAAACGCAGAGCTGTTAATAATCAAAATACAACATAAAAGCCTTAGTAGATTTTTCCTCATAATACTTTGTTTTATAGTGATTTATACTACAAATATATAAAAGCCCTCCGAATATTCATCCGGAAGGCTTCTCTTTTTATCTATATTATCTCTTTACCGGTGAATCTGCATTCGCCAGTGAAAAGACATATGTCATCAATACAAAACTACTTCTTTATGATCCGAACCGTCTTCGCTTCGCCATTTGTCAAAACGATACGTACCAGATAATAACCGCTACGCAACTGGCTCAGGTCGATCACCTGTTCCGGATTCTTAATAAGTTTCCGGAGCTTACCGGCTGCATCGACTACATAGATCGCTTCCACCGGAGTTTCAGATACAACTGTCGCATTATACTCTACGATCGTAGGATACAGGCCGACACCCTGCAAAGTGATAGATTCATTACCTACTGAACCTAGTTTCACATTGAAGATTACAGAATCGCGATGTGCCAAATGGTTGGTCGACTCCGGTATAGTGATGTAAACCTTACTTATGCCTTCACTCTTACCGATCACATGTACACCTTCCGCATGTTCACGCAAACCTGCAATCTGGATCGATTCGGCAGCATAAGAAATCTTAGCCGGAGATTCGCAGCTTGCATACAACAGAACAGAATCACCTACCATGACAGTTGTCGATTCTACAGAATACTGAAGACCGGCAGCCGCTTTGGCTATTGTCAGTTTTCCAGGCACCAAAGTAACGGCATAATTATCTTCATCTGAACTCAGACAGTCGATAATCAGGTCGTAAGTACCGGCATTGACAGGTTTCACATTCGTCTTCACAGTATACAGGAAGTTCAATACATCCGGATTATCACTACCGACAAAACCTTCGTATGCAGGTGTCAGTTCAGGAATTTCATCACCGTAAACGATATTGACCGTGCCCGCCTTGATTGTCAGAATGGCTTTCGAAACGGTAAGTGTTCCCGTACCTCCTACTACTGTATAGTTTGTACCCGGATCACCGCCTTCTACATATAATGTATAGTTACCGGCTCCGGTAATCGTACCGGCGACTTTTACAACAGGAGCAGTTGCTGCCCTGAAATCGTCGCTGCCGATAAATCCGGAATAAGTATATTCGAATGTTGCCGGTAACTCTTCACCATAAGAGATCAACGCATCTTTCGGCTTCACATATACTTCGCGCGGTTTGATCTGCATCTTTTCCTTGCGGACAAGCAGGTCGGAACCATTATGTTTCACAAAGATAGAGATGTTATAGATACCCGCTTCAACCGGCAGATCAGGATCGCCGTCGTAAGTAATGATCGGATTATATGTCGTGATACCTTTCAGGTCTGTCAATTGTACATCGGCTGCTTTCGGCGTACCGTCGTAATCGAATACCATATTGCCCAGAACGACATTGTAATCAGCTTCGTTCTTCAGACGTACTACTTTAAATACTTCCGATTTCAGAGCTTCCTCCTGTCCGGATTCTGCATTGTAACGGGCAGTGATTGTAACACCTTCGTCACCGGTCAGGTCTTTTGCACGCAGATACCAGATACTTTCTACCTTTTCAACCTGGATCAGAGCCGGATTGGAAGATTCGTAAGTGATCTGAGAACCTTCGGCAATTACAGTCGTCCCCTGTTTTACTACAGCATTCAACCGTACAAGGTCGCCTACGATCAATTCGTTCTGTATCGGAGTCCAAACCATGACATAGCTGTTATCCGGATAAATCTGATAACGGGCTTTTCCTACAATTGTAATTTCATAATTCGGATTTTCCTCATTAATAGCGGTAATACCCGTCAGTTCGTATGTGCCTACCGGCAGGATACCTTCCGGACGGTTATTGATAACCAGGTTCTTGATACGGTTACCGACAGTTACCGTCGCCGTTGAATCCAGATTGTTCGCCGATTCGTCCAGTTTGAAACCTTCATAAGAAATGAATTCTTTCTGAACCTCTGCTTTGTTAAATTCAGGATCGGCCGAAGCATAAGCTCTCTTGATCGTATCCAGACGGATGATCAGCGGTGCTTTCGCCACTTCCAGACGAACGCTGTCGTTCGTTTTAGTACCCGGAACCAATGTATTCATAAGCAACTTATAATTACGATCTTTCGCCACGAACGGAGGTTGAACAGACTTGTCTTCCGTAACTACCTTAATCTGCAAAGTATCGTTATAAGATCCTGCATGCAGGGTGTTATCGGCAGCAACTGGCTTAACGACTACTTTCGGCATAAAGTCGATAATATCGTCAGGAGTACTTGTTGTCTGATATTTGGCATCAAAGATAGCCAGACCACGTTTCTTGTCGGCATCGTTCGGTTCGAATGTCCAGGTCGTGTCCTTATCGGCTTCACCGTATACGCGGTCTACAATCACTTTCCAGATAGCCAGTTGACGCTGGTTGATCAGGAATGAACCGTCGACAGTCTTGAACGCATAGTTCAGAGAAGAAACCTTGTCGATATTATCCACTTTGGCAACATACAGGCTGTCCTCTTTCTGATTCGGCTTTTCACGTTTCAGATTCACCTCTGTCTTTTCAGTTGCTTTCTTACCTTCGTAATCATAATATCCGGCAAGTGGAGCAACCTTGAAACCTTTATCGCCTTCAGCCGTTGCAGAAATATAATTCACCGCCTCAGCTACTTTAGAGAAAGCATAGGAAGGAGCTGTCGCAGCAGGTTTCTCCGCTCTCTTTTTCAGCCAGAAGTATCCGTCCGGATTCGCTTCACCATAGATTTTCTGCATGACATTGACAGATTTAGCCTCTATAGTTACTGCCTGATACGCATCAAAGACCGTAATGGTGATCGTATCTTTCTTCACTTCATACTTTCCGGCAGCAATTGCCTGGATATCATAATTAGACAATCTCCATGTAACCTGAGTGGTCGCAGCTTCCGTCAGCTCATAGCTGTATGTACCAACATCGCTTTTAGGTTTATTTACCGCAGCTGAAACAGCCGTATGAACGACAGCCAGATTATCCCCTTCAAACAAGCCTTCCAGAGTCTGCTCATTCTTCAACTCGCCAGCCGTTATAACAAGTTCGCCAGCCGGAATAGTTCCGATATTAGCGTCATCGTATAAACGGACACTGTCGGGTACAGCCAGTGTAAGAGGAGCTTTGTTAACAGTCAGCAAACCTCTGCCTTCCTGCCAGGTATCAGACCAAACCAGCAAATTCAGTGAATAGTTGGCCGCCTGACCACCGGTCAGTTCGATCACATAAGTTCCGGGAGCCGAACTTTTATCGGCAGCAGAATAAGAGACAGTCGGCAACATATTCACCTGTGAATTGGTGAAAATGGCTTCCGTATCTCCATTTACAAATCCGTCGAACACAAAGTCTTTGGTAGACCAGGGCGTTACCGGATTCTCATCTCCATAGAAACGGCTGGTATCCTTAGCCGCAATATTTAACTCAGCGGGATTCACCGTAAGAGGCATACTTGTAAATGTACCTTCCCGGTTACTGACGAAGAACACGACATTGCTTGAATTTGCATATTGAAAATAACCAGTCAGATTATTCGCAACAAAACCCAGCGTTTCCCCTCCGCTAACTGTTGGCGTTGCTGAAAACTTCAGGACATCAAGAGCCTGCGTCGGAGCTTTAAATGTTACTCCTTCTCCGATATTACCATGTACACTTCCATCTCCATTCACATAGAAGTAGTTGAAACTGGCCCCGCTAATACCTCCTGCCACCGTTCCCAGTTCCTGACCATAGGTCATCGCTAACGGTGTATTGGCATTGAAACTCACATATATAGTATCAGGAACAGCTGTCTGTGCCTGCATGATACCGCCTGAAACGAGCATCAGGGGAAGCAGCATAAGCTGCTTCCTCGATGTTAATATTGATTTAATATATTTCTTCATACTAAATTAGTTTTACAGGTTACTTCTTAATGATCTTCACAGATTTGAATGTTCCGTCTTCCAATGTCACATTGAGCAGATAAATACCTGATCCAAATGATGACAGATCAATAACAGATCCCGGTTTGCGAATAACTTTCTGCACCGTTCCGTTCATCAATAGTAATTCTACTTGTTTGATCTCAGACGGAGCAGCAACTGTCACAGAGTGAGTAAACAGTCTCGGATAAACTTCGATATGATCAGTTACTGTGATCTTTTCATTATCGACAGACAGATATTCATCGTCTACCAGGAAGGTTACTACCACAGGTTCAGCAGCATTATAGTTCTTGTTACCATGCTGCATAGCTGTAACCGTTACCGTACCGGAAGTAACCGGAGTCAGGATCCATGCGTCTCCAATCTGGTTCACATAAGCAACAACGTCGTTAGACGAATTGAATGTAACCGGAAGTTTACTTGAAGCAGTCGCTGTAAGGATCACGTCGCCACCTTCTACGTCTATTACGCTTTCAGGGTTCCAACTGATTTTCTGCGAAGCAGCCAGCAGATTGTACTTGCCGTCTATATAAGAAACTTCGTAGTTATCGGATGTATAATTATCAGAGAATGTGATCGGATAAGTTCCCGCATCAGATGTTCTTGTTATAGTAGAACTGATACGCGGAGCAAAACCGAGGTCTTTCAACGTTTCACCATTCACGAAACCTGTAGCAGTATAAGTCAGTTCTTCCTGTTCTTTACCGTAAACAGACTCTTTATTATCGGCCTGGATAGTCACGGCAGCTTTGCTTACATTCAACAGACCGGATACATACGTGATCACATAGTTGCCACCGAAGTCCTGTGCAGAATACGGAGTCAGCTTATACGAACCTGCCTTGCCGCTGTATGCTACGAGGCGAACCACCGGAGCCTGGCCGACCTTGAAGTCTTCACCATTCAGGAAGTCATTCTTGTTATAATCGTAAGCATTTGCATAAGCAGGCATTGCATCACCATACTTTATATCGAAGTTACGGGCTGTTACAACAACCGGCTTCGGAGCGATCACCATCTTGTTCTTAGCTGTGTAAGAATAAGTAACCGAACCAAGCGTAGCTTTTACCGTTACGGTATATACACCTGCATCCACCGGAGCATCCTGTGTAGAAGGATAATAGGTCGGAACCGATCCCAACTGGTCACCTTCGTAATAGATACTGAAATCTTTCACAGCTTCGCCGGTTTCCACATCTGTCACCTTCACGCTTACAGCTCTCGGAGAACCGTCGTAAATGCTGGTTACGTTGGAAACGATCACATTCACCTTCGCGGCATCTCCTTCCGGAGCAACCACTTTGATAGTACCCGTTACAGGGATCGACTCTTCATATGTATCGTCGCCGTCGGCAAATACGGTAATGGTTACAAAGTTGTCACCTTCCGTGCGTACATTTCCGGTTACGGCATAAACACCTCTCGATACTTCAGACAGGATCACGCGTTCGCGATCGTTGCCTGACAACTCATAACGGATATCGTAGATAGACGGTTTACCGTCAGCTTCCGATTTCAGATAAGCAGACAACTCTACTGTTTCACCTACCGGGATCACCAGATTGCGCTGATCTTCCGGCCAGATGATCGTACGACGGATCTTATCGATCGACAAGACACCGTTTTCGTGAGTCACTGCATAGTTACGGGCTTCTCCTTCTACCGTGAAGTAGATATCATAAGAACCACGTGAATCAGATTTAGCATCTGTTGCCACTTTCGGCATTACCGAGAATACATCAGCCAGGTTTTCATATTCGTTATTCTTCAAACCGATATATTCGATTTCAAGTTCAGGATTACCTGCACCGTATGCACGGTTGTAACTGCATGCGCGAACGATCAACGGTGCTTTCGTCACTGTCAGTCCGGCATTCACAAGAGTAGCACCCGATATATTGAAGTTCGGAAGCAACGCTGCGATCTGAGCAACAGCCGAAGAAGTAAAGCGCAGTTCGTATGTACCTACGTCTGTCTTCTTATTAACACCGGACAAATCCAGCCAGCTCGTACGGTTTACCTTTTCACCGTTCAACAACTCAAGTATCTCAGTACGGAATGTATCGGACAGGTCGCCTGCCACATCAGCATATACGTCTGCATCGGTTGCATCTTCACCATATTCACGGGTTACCGAGATGGTTAAGATCAAATCTTCAGCTGCCAACGGAGCCGGAGTCACCGTTACTTTGGCTTCTGTTTCGCTTGCTGCGAACTTAACACCGATAACCGGAGTCAACATATCTTTCACCATCGCATCTACTGCACGGATCTGATAATCACCTACCGGTGCATCTGCTTTATAGACATTTTCGTCAACCGGCAGGATTGTTTCGAACAAATCGATCACATTCTTTTCGGCTAACAATTTCGCTTTATTCAACTTCGGTTCTGCCACGAATGTTAACTTAGTACTCAGGTCGGTATCTTTTGTTACTTCCGTACCATATACTTTCGTATAAACCTCTTTACCAGCTTTTATCTCTACGGTAGCCGGAGTCACTTTCAAAGTCGCCAGATCTGTATCCAACTGGATCTCGAAGTTTCCGATAGCCGCCTTCAAGGTAGAAGCATCTATGATACGAAGCTTGTAAGTACCCTGTGTAACATTATTCCTGATAGAATCGACCAATACACTGTTTAAGGTATTACCATGGAACTGAAGTTTATTGTTACGATACAACGCCCAATGCAGTTTGTTGTTTTTGAACAAAGCATTCCAGCGATCTTTAGTCATCGCAGCCGTCGGATTTTCCGGATCTTCTTTCAAAGAGACAAAGCCGAATCCATAATCATCAGCCACCAATGCCAAATCTGCCAGCTCATATACAGGAGCCGCATTGACAATACTCCAAACACCTTTCAATTGTTCTTCGTTGAATGTTATTACAATACCCGGAGCAATCACCTTCACAGCGTTAACTGCAGTTACCTCATCCGTTTCATCCACTTCTGCACCTTCTATTTCATAAACGAATGTATAATCTGCGGATGTAAGGTCAATCGTATAACTATAATCACCGATCACAGGATTCTGTTTATCCAGCTGTGCCTTTGTTGTAATCAAATCAACAACCAATGTATAATCGCTCTTAATCTTGCTACCGTTTAAAGCAACGATATCATCGTAAATCTGCTGAACAATCTGTGCTTTTGTCGCTTTACCGAAAATAAATGCAGCTTTCGCAGCACTTCCTTCTTCGGCTGTTGCAGCCAGATAAGTAGGCAAAGTGATCGTCAGTTTACGCTGGCCGATCTGTACAGAGTTCTGTACATTGTGGAAATCACTACCAAACTGATCGACAAGCAGGAAGTTCGGCAACAAGGCCGGATCAAGAACCTTCACCATATAGCCGTAGTCACCATTCTTAGGCATTGTTTCGGTTGCTTCAGCCGTACAATCAGCGGTAGTCAGCATAACCTGGAACAAATCTGCCGGATTTTCGAAACAACCATAGCTGCTCAACAAGCCTTCGTTTGCAGCCAGGAACTGACTAAGGATATCGGCTTCGATGGCCACCTTACGCTTTCCGTAACGGTAGAAAATATCGGTCGGGAATACGAACTCTACCGGAGCTTTGTTCACGACCAGAGTCTTAGCTCCTGTTTCACTTATTTCAATATTATCCGTCACTTTCTGAACGAATATAACCGAATAAGTATATGTATTGACCGGAACCGTACCTTCTTCTACCACATTATTGATTGCTACAGTGAAGCTTTTCAACGGTTTAACACCGGTCTTAGCCACCAGCTCGAAGAATTTCTGATTGGTAGGATCTTCCAGAACTGCTTTCTTCACAGAATCCAGCAGAGCGACTTTTGTGTTGATATCCTTGTAAGTCACGTCGACCTGCGGTAAAGTGAGTGTACATTTGGCCTTCATGATACGGAGAGCCAGTTTCGCGATCGCGTCATTACCGTTCACTGTCAGATGGATACTGGACGGAGCCGTATAATTTAATGTATAATACTCTGAGAATTGCGTATTGGCACCAGCAACCACTTCATATCCATACAGGTCGGATACCTGCGGATAGCTTTCACCGGCAATGCGTACCGGAAGATTTCCTGTAGAAGTTTCGTTGTTGATCAGGTAAGCCTTCACACCCCAGTTATTCAGGTTAGGAACAGTAACACGTTCCGCACCCGGAGTCAGTCTGAAATCATTCAATAAAGCCTCCGCATATTCATCGGCAGTCTCTCCGAACGGACGTTCCCACAATGGCAGTTGCACATTGACCGGCAACGGATATTCCGCCAGCGACTGACCGTTGTCCGTTAACCGTACCGAACGGGCATAAGTAGCTGTTGTATAACCAAAGAGTTCTATCGGGATAACAATACCGCCATCTTCATTCGTAAACTCTATCTTCTGTATATTATCATTCGGACTGAATACAACCGTATAAGAATAAACGTCTCTACTCATTGTCGGAACTAACGTCAGACTGGAGATATAAGCTCCCTTCATATCCGGATTCTTCAAAAGCAGGTCAGCCAGGATCGCTTTCTCGATCATATCATTGGAAGCACCTTCTTTCTTGAACTCATACTTGTAAAGTTTCACTTTTGCGATCGGACGCGGAGTAATATTTACAATACCTTCGAATGTCGTTGAATTATACTGCTGTCCGTTCACAAATACCTCTGAGAAGAGAACATCCAGATCGGAGCTTAACGTCACGCGATATGTTGCTGTTCCCATATTTTCCCTGATACGGGTATTAGTGATCTGTACATTCGCTATATACTCGGCCACAAACGGATTAGCCAGATAGATATATTCGCGTACCTTTTCTGCAAGCTGATCACGAGTCATATCCTTCACATATTGAACGGTATATTCACCGAATGTGAAATCGATAGTCGGACGAGGAACGATAGCGATGCTTCTCGAATAAGTTATTTCAATAGTCGTTTCTTTATTCACTACATTGATACGTGGATTTGCAGGAGTTTCAATTTCCTGCAGCGTCGCACTCTTATTGATAATAATCTTATAACCGAACGAATCGTCTGTTTCTGCGATCGCATTCTTATTGCTCAGATCATTATTGATCAGACGCACACTGAATGTTTCGTTCCCCAGGACACCTGCATTGCGTACCAGCAAGTCGCTCTTGATACGACGGATGACCGCTTTCGGAAGCATCTCTTTTTCGTAATTGATCTGATAGTTGCCCGGATAAGCCAAAGAGTGAGTAGTAGGCAATGTCGTTACAAACAACAGAGAATTGTTAAATGTACAAACATTTCCATTCACCACCAGATTGGCACTCGACACATTTCCATCCGTAACAAAATTCAGATTAGTCTGGGACAAATCACCTTGAACCGTTACTTTATATCCGAGTTGGGTATTATCGGCCATGCCGGATGAAACTGTACCTCCGGTTACTTCTATCTGAGGAACAAGCCCCTGGTCTACCATATCCGGATTAATATCCTGGATCAGTCTTTTCAGCATTGTAGCCACTGCTGTGTTGTCGTTATAATCACCGATGCGGATCGGACTCGATAGAAAATCTGGTAATTTAACCGGCAGCGTATTCTTTCCTATGGCTATTGCATTGGCAATATCGTAACTCCACTGTGCAGTGTTCAAAGAAATACTGGCTCCGCCTACACCGGCAGAAACATTACTTCCTTCACCATAATTAGGCAACAACACCACACGGTAACTATATACAGCACCGGGGGATAACGGACCAGAGGTCACTTCATTGGTGAAATTACTGTTTGAATACACTTTTATTTCGGAAATAAAATCATCCGAAGAACTGATATTGTTTGTGATCAGTCTTTTGATCCGGTTCAGATTGATATTGGAAGCCGGATCCAGTTCTCCCAGTCCTCCCACCTTTTCGGCAAATACGGGGAATACCGTATTATCGATAGGTTTCTCTTTTACAACCAATTGTTTTGTAGAAATATAAGAACCGGTCTCTTGCTTTGTACAATTGGCCAAAGTCGGTTCATAAGCGAACTGACCGGTCGGTGGAAATGTCACGACCACGTCATACTTTCCGGCCTCCAACAGGTTACTTCCGGTATATTGGACAGAAGCACCGTCTTTAACCAGAAAAACCGAAGCATCATTAAATGAAACTCCGGGCATATCGAGCACCTGTATTTTGGTATACAGGTTGCTGACAGATGTACCATACACATAATTTCCCCAGTTAGCCGGGAACTTCAAATTACCGACAGCCTGACGAGCTTTGATCTCGATCGCCAAGGGCACGGTAACAGTCACAGCCCCTCCTGTAGGTCCATCGACCCGATTGGGAGTTATAGGATTCTGGTCGATCGCCCGGAAAAAGTTAAATGTTCCGGAAGATGCGGTTATATTAAAGGTATAATTATAACTGCCGGCAACCAGATCGCCGGTATGTGCACTTCCGCCACCTCTGACGGTGACATCTGAAACAGTTGCCGATTCGCCACTCTGGTCTACGACATCCTGTATTAAACTTTGGATATGGGATTTTAGCTGTTCTGCATTTGCCTCACTGGTTCCTTCATAATAAGACAAGACATCTTTCACGGGGACATAAATGTCTGCTGCAATCGCCTGTGTAATATACCCTCCCAACAGAAGCACGAATATAAGTAGTCGCCTACTCACATCGATCAAGTATACTTTTTTCATACGCCATTATTTTATTTTGTTTATACTTCAATCAATAGATAGTAAGTGCTTATAATCAAGTTAATTAAAATAATACAAACCCTGACAAATAAACTCCGCCAGGGTTTGTATCCGCTTTCATTCTTCACAGAGCTAAGGCGGAAGAATTTATATTTCATTACTTTAGTATTAATACCCGCATTTTCGCCTTCGCAGGTTAGTTGGTGTCAGGTAGAGACGTTGCAAGCAACGCCTCTACATCCGCCACGCGGCTATTAGAAATTAAATTATTGATTATAAACTTCTTTATATCAATAGTTATTCATTCTTTTACTTAACGACTGCTTTCACAATTGTTCCGTCTTCAAGAGCTACAACCACGATTCCGGAAGGAGCGTTGAATGTAACATTGTCAGAAGTAATGGTCGTGTTAGCAATAGTCTGACCCAATACATTGCTGATAACAACTTTCTTGTTAGTAGCATTCAGGATCGTAACCTTACCCTGGCCACCCAGAACTGTTACGTCAGTTGTATTGATAGATTCGTTAGAAACCGGATTATGTTCTTCTGCTTCATCGAAGTAGATGTCACCAGTAGAGGTAGCAGTCTTAGATGTAGCGAAGTCATAGAAGTCTTCCGACGGAATCATTTCCTCACCACCTACACACTCATTGAATGCACGTACACGTGCAGTGTAAGCTGTCTGCGGGATCAGGTTATGAACAGCTATCGACGTGGATGTTGCAGTAACCTTGAACGATTCTTCACCGTCGAAGTTGACATCATCCTGCCATTCGTAATAAGCTGTAGGCAATGAACCTACTTCAGTTCTCCAGTCACCAGTGTTGAACTCACCACCGTTGATAGGCATACCCTGAACCGGCTTTCTTACCATCCATGTTGCAGGAGTATCGAACAGATAAATGTCGATCTGGTGTTCGTCAGTCTGGAATCCTTCCATCAAACGGATAGTATATTTAACCGGCTTCGTGATGTCTGTAGTCAGTTCCATGTTGTCCATCTGGTGGGCAATCGGAGCATAACCCCAGTTTCTGTCGATCGGTTGCGTATTACCTTGCAGTTCGAAGTTGTCTACACTTACCTTAGTTATCTCTTTCTGAGGTTTACCTGCAGCATCAGTATATTCTTTAGTTACTTCCAACCAGTAGTTAACTTTATTATCACGGTGGATAACATCGCCTGTTGCGTTGAACAATTCAACCCAGATAGTCTTGCTTGCATCGTCAGCACGTACTTCAGACATGAATACATCTTCTGAAGTGAACTTCGGAGTGAAGCGACCTACAGCTACCTGATAGTACTGAGCACCCGGAGTTGCTGTCCATTTGATGCGAGCATCGCTACCACCAACATCACCCGGTTCCATATCTTTGATATACGGCATTTCAAGACCGGCAGTGAATGCCAGCGGCAGATTCTGCTGAACGTCACATACAGCTGCCAGAGACAGTGCATTTTCTACGTCACACAGATCTTCTACATTCGGAGTAGCACGAACAGCGATCTGAGCAGCTACGTCACCACGAAGAACATTCTTAACCAGTTCGCCTGCAGCACCCTTATAGATATAAGGAGCATCTTCTACCGTACCAGCCAGTTCCATGGATTTCTCACGGATGAACAGTTTCACTTCTTTAGCTTTGTTTGTTCCGAATGTGAACAAGTCAGAAGCGCTCAACAAGTTGATTTCCTGTTCTACCTTAGGATCTGTATCTTTTACAGTAGTACCGTAATGAGGCAGGTCACGACCCTGGATATAGAATACAGAATCTTTAGATGCGCCACCATTGACAACACCGAACTGGAATGCATTGATCTTGTTCTTACCTGCAGCATCCGAGCTGAACCATACTTCAGGAACTTTCACGTCACCCTTGATAGTTGCAGTCAATGTATCGTTGATATTGATTCCGTAAGGAGCCCAAATACCGAAGTGTTTCCACTTTTCATCTTCAAATGACAGATTATGTTTGTAATCATCCAAGTCGAAGAAGTATACACGGTTCCATCTTTCAACATCAGCACCATGCTGTTGCGGAGCCAGACGGATAGAGTCTTTCGCATAGTAGCGAGCCCACATACCCTTTTCTGAACCACTTGTGATTGTATCGATAGTCATTGCAATACCATCGCGATCTTTCGGATCGAACTTAGCAGAAACAAGAGCCAATACTTCACCGTATTTGTTCGGAGAGATCTGAACTGTAGTACCAACTGTATCAACTTTACCATAAGGTATACCATTCAGGTCGGCAAGAACTGTTACTTCATAATCGAAAGCACCTTTCTTGTTAGAGAATACATCCATATCAACCGGTTCAACAATGTTCAAACCAGAGATAATGAACTGACCGTCGCGCACCGGATAGCAAGTATTTACATAACGAGTTTTGTAATCCTTACGGAACATTTCGTTATAGATCAAGTTAGGAGCAGGAACCCAGTTAGTTCCGGATTCTGATACATATCCACCGTAACCACTATAGTTAGGAATGTTACCGCCACCGCAGTCGTTGCAAGAACCGAACTGCTGAGTCAGGAATGAATAGAAGCTTGTATATGAACCGATGATCTTATCAGCGTTCATTGTAGTAGTCAAACCTCTGTCAGTAGTACCGAATGTATAGAACTCGTTCCAACCCTTCTTGTTGGATGTAGTTACACCGAACTGAGCTACGTGGTTGAATACGTTAGGCGTACCTTCGAAGCAGCAATAATCCCAATATTCTTTAGCGATCGGAAGCAGGTTCACGTCGTTGTAAGGTACATATTTAACAGTCATATCAAGACCGTTTTCTTCCAAGTACTGTACAGCGTAGTCGTTATCCAGGTCAACTTTGTAAATCAAAGTATCACCTGTGCTCATACCGATAAATTTACCCCACTGGTATCCGTCGTATTCTTCGATCGGTTTTTCCTGATTACCTTTCTTCACATATACTTTTGCGAAATCAAGGCTTTCACCAGTGAACATGAACGCATTTGTATGATAAACTGCATCGTCAAAGCTTTCAGTTTTAGAGAACTTTTCTTTGAAGACCTTGATAGAAGCAACTGTACCACCAGCAACATCAGGTTTCAAACCTGTTGCGAAGATCTTAACAGTGTGAGGTCTTGACTCATATTTGTAGTTATCCCATTCGTCGTAAGGAGCGAAGAAGAAGTCTTTACGGTCGATACGTTCGAAATATTTCAGGAATTCAGAGCTAAGAACGCCCATAGCGTGGCTTAACAGAGACTGGTCAGTATCCTGGAACCATACGAATGTATTGTTACCGAAGATCTTGATCGGGCCTGAATAAACTGCACCACCAACCTTATCCATCAGATCCTGTCCAGTGTAAGTATAAGTTGTACCTTTCAATACATCTTCATTTTCAAAATATCTTGCGATAGAAGCATCGTAAGTCAGAGCCGGATTAATAGTATATGTTTCATTTACATACTTAGACTCGTCGTCACCAATATTCACATCACCACGATGATATTTAAAGATAGCATTTACGCTAACGATGTTCGGATAGATATTACCTGAACAGTCGATTACAGGAAGATTTTCAACATAAGAACCGATTTCTTCCGGTTCATCTTCGATACAGCATTCCGGACAACCATGTTCTTCCAACCATGCAGCATAGTCAGTATAGCTATGTCCGTAAACAGACATCGGCAAGTAACGACCCGGCACATAAGTAGAGTCTTTCTTATTCTGATCATTAATGAAGACGATCTTCCAACCCTTGATATTTACATCGTCATCATAACGATCGGTTGAATGCTTCGGCGCTTTTGTGCGGTTAACCAGCAGCAATTCACCATAATGCATTTCATCCATTGTACGACCATTGTCGAATGAGTTGAAATAAGGCAGATTCTTGAAGCTAACTTTTGCAGTCTTGAAATCCAGATATTCGTCGAAGAACAGATCGTTCAATTCGTTATATTCAGGAACAGAAGTAGCCTGAAGTGCATAACGAGCTGTATCAGAAGCTTCAGCTGTGATAGTAGACCAGATATAGTTAGATTTTTCGAATGCTTTTACTTCCTGCGGAGCAAAGTAATAAGTGAAACGAGCGCTTGATTTGCAATCGCGATCATCGGTAGCATCTGTCTGAACGAAGAATTCACGAGGGATCAGATAAGTAACTTTCTTATCTTTGCCCGGTGTACCTTTTATAACAACTTTGTAAGCTGGACCAGCTGTCAGTTCATCCATAGATACCCAACCCTGAACTTTCGACATATCGTCTTTCTGGGAGATTTCCATCTTATCAACGATAAACGGATACTCCACGTTCAATTCGTAATATGCCAATTCTTCTTTTGAGTTCTGAGCCTGAGTTTGATCAATAAGAGCCAGAACATCACGATCTGCACCACCGAAAGTTGCAGTATACTCATTATTTGACTTGCTGTTCTCATACAATGTATTCCACAGATCTACTGTTGTTGTCAATGTATCGGTAGCGCAAGAAGTATTACGTCCGGCACCAGCTTCAAATATCTTTGTATTTGCAGCACCGAAAGCAACATCCGGACGATTGAACGCCAATCTTGCATTTGTGAATACTGTCAACGGTTCTGTGTTCTTTGAACCTGTAGATTCAACTGCATCATCAGCAAGTGATTTAGCACCTCTGAACATAACAATAATCATCTTGTTGTCCAAAGATCCCTGCTGCCATGAATTAGGATTCGTATTATCGGCATCAGAAACATGCGCTTTAATATGATGCGTATGGGCTGTTGCTATTTCATGGTTATTAGCTGTGAAAACTGCACGGTCGCTAACCATCTGACCTACAAATTCTCCTGACAGATCATAAACATATACATCATATGTCCAGTCGATCTTACGGTTTACCAGGTCCGTATTACCAAAAGCACGAATATCCATTTCAACGCTTTCAACACCTGTCAAGCCTTTTGTGCTATACAGGAAGTCTACACGTGAACTGGCAGTCTGGTTCTGATAAATACCTAATCCGGTATTGCCTTTGTCATCTGTAAATTTCAGATATTCGGCCGTATTCATTTCTTCGTGATTCTTAATATCCGAATAAGCCATCTCCAGATACTTTCCGGTGAAAGGCTTCAGATAGTTAGGAGCATCACTTGCATCCAGATTGAAGAAGGTTACAAAAACACCGTTCATCAAACCTGCATTCATCTTTGTGAAGTCGATCAACGACTCATAGTTGCCATAAGAAGTCGAATTTGCTTCCCAATGATCGTGAACGTTCACCTTGTCGATCGGTTTCAAATGAGTCGGGCCACTTACCAGACCAGCCTCATTTTCCCACGCACTTTCAGAGTCCACTGTTTCATACCACTTAGCCTTAATATTGGCATAGTCCGGGTCTGCTGCATTCAGCATCGGAGACAAGCCATAAAAAGCCATAGCACATAAAAGAGCGGCCGACCCGCCTTTTACCAAAGTACTTTTTCTCATACGTAAAACATTTAATTAATAAAATTATAATCTATAATCATTTCGATAAAATCTCTCTCATTTAGCTCATTTCAGCTACCTAACCCCGTAGGACACAAGAAAAAGCATTTTAGGGGAACTGCTAAATGCCTGTATCAGGGCATCTTTTTTACCCGTCGATTACCGATTTGACGAGTTTAAACGTTCCTTTTTTCTAGTCATGCGTTTAGGATTCTTTTACTTTTGTAACAGGAAGCGGGTATTTTGTCCCTGTTTTCGTATTGTACTGATAAGAAAGCAGATAGAAAAGTGAAAAAAGTTCTGAAAAGAATTGCAGGTTCAAAAGGAATGCGTATTTTTGCTGCAAGAAAAAAAGGAACGTTTTTTTTAGTCATTGAAAATCAGACCTCACGCCCTGCAATTCATTACATACAAAGAATTCAGATCATTTATTAAATAAGTATTTTGCATTAAACTCCCAAGGGTTGGAAGACCATAAAACTAACGTACGTGTACTTTAATATTAATAAATATATATCCAAAATTATCCATACTTCCAAACTGCATAATTAAAAATTTTCAGCTTTTATATAAATGTAGTACTCACACGTGTCCTCCACTCCCCGATTATCATTTTGTCACTACTATACCGGGTAAATCAGATTAGTATGCCGTATAAATTGAATTACCCTGGCGACTAATATTTTTTAACGTATCATTTAGCTAATCAAAGACGCATATCTTTTTACAATTTGTAAACAGGGAAAACTCCATTTTAAAACTTACCTGTTGTTTAATACAAATCCCTTTCGTATTTTTGTAAGCTACTAGAGAGATAAAAATGAAACAATACTTAGAATTGCTGGATCGCGTATTAGCCGAAGGTGTCAGGAAGGAAGACCGTACCGGGACCGGTACACAAAGTGTTTTCGGCCATCAAATGCGATTCAATATGGAAGAGGGATTTCCTCTGCTTACAACGAAGAAGCTGCATCTGAAGTCGATCATATACGAACTGCTCTGGTTCCTGCAGGGAGATACCAATGCGAAGTATTTACAGGAACATGGCGTGCGTATCTGGAACGAATGGGCGGACCCTGACGGAAACCTGGGACATATCTATGGATTCCAATGGCGCTCGTGGCCGGATTACAAAGGAGGTTCCATCGATCAGATCAGTGAAGCAGTCGAAACGATCAAACATAATCCGGATTCCCGACGGATCATTGTCAGTGCCTGGAATGTGGGTGACCTTGAAAACATGAACCTTCCTCCGTGTCATGCATTTTTTCAGTTTTATGTGGCGAACGGACGCCTGAGCCTACAATTGTATCAGCGCAGTGCCGACATATTCCTGGGTGTACCTTTCAATATAGCTTCTTACGCACTGCTATTGCAGATGATGGCACAGGTTACAGGACTGAAAGCCGGAGATTTCGTTCATACGCTGGGCGATGCCCATATTTACAGCAATCATATTGAACAGGTAAAACTACAGCTTACCCGCGAACCGCGTCCTCTCCCCCGGATGGAGATTAATCCGGATGTAAAAAGCATCTTCGATTTCAAATACGAAGATTTCAACCTGACCGGTTATGACCCGCATCCCCATATAAAAGGAGAAGTGGCCGTATAAACGGTGATACTTATTTAATTCGGAATATAAACATGACTAATAAATCGATAAGTTTATGAGTACAATTTCAATCATTGCCGCAATTGCAGAGAACAACGCGATTGGTAAAAACAACAAGTTGTTATGGCGTCTGCCTGCCGATATGAGACGTTTCAAAGATTTGACCACCGGCCATGCCGTGATCATGGGACGTAAAACATTCGAATCTCTGCCCAAAGGACCGCTTCCCAACCGGAAGAATGTAGTCCTGACAACCTTGCCGGAAGCAGGTTTTGTAAACTGCTTTGCCTGCGAATCAATGGGCGCTGCATTGGATATCTGCGAAAAAGAAGATGAAATATTCATCCTCGGCGGCGCTTTGGTTTACCGCCAGGCATTACGCATCGCAGACAGGATGTACATCACACGCGTACATGGAGAGTTTAAGGATGCCGACACATTTTTCCCTGTCGTAAACTGGGATATGTGGGAAGAAGTGGAACGCCAGGAATTTCCTGCCGACGCTAAACATGCTTATCCATATACCTTCCTGACTTACGTCCGTAAAAAATAATTTTATCCCGTATTTCGGGTTCATGGATTCATATAGTAGCATAATCTTTGATAATATGCATTGTACTATATGAATCCATGTTCTTTTTTAACCTCCACCTGACAGCCTCCATTATTACACCTTATTAACAATAGGTTTACATCTTTTTACCCTTTCTTTGTATCTATATAGCAAAGAACGTTGTTTAACATGTAAACCCATTACAGATATGAAGATAAAAGCTATTATTGTTTCCGCATTGATACTCTGCTGTTTGTCAGCAGCTATCATGTATACAACAGCGGCACAATCGAAAAATGAAAGCAAAATGATTACCGAAGCCATTCAAGGTAAGAATACACCGCAACTGATCAAAGCATTGATCAGCCGGATGAAAGAACAGCTGGACGTGAATGAAGATGATTTCCCGGAACTGATCAAGGAAGTAGAAAACTATGCGGCCGAATGCAAAGATCCCGCCTCGACAGCCGTACTCCATTCGATGATTGCCGAAATGTATAATCATTATTATACCATGAACCGCTGGAAGATCAGCCAACGTACCGACCTGGCAGGTTATGCCCCGGAAGATATCCGCGAATGGACTTCCAATCTTTTCACCCAAAAGATAAAAGAAGAACTGACTGCTTCACTCGAACCAGCCAAGCTATTACAGGATACACCGGTCTCGGCATTCGATGCTATTCTGGAAACCGGAAAGGACACGCCTGTCCTACGCCCTACATTATATGATTTTCTCGCATTCCGGGCACTGGACATTGCTCCTTCCGCCGATATATATAAAGAACTTATCACGTATCTGAATACACAGCCGGACAGAAAAGCAGCTATGCTCGCCAATCTGGATTATCTTCGCTTTCAATACACTTCCCGCTATTCGGAAAAAGCAAGAGAAGAATATAGCGCTTCGCTGGATAGCCTGCTGGCTATTTACGGAAACAAAGACTATTCCGTAGAAATTGTCGAAGCCAAGCTGAACAGCGGATTGTTCGGGTTCACAGCCGGTATTAATATGGATTCCGTGAGAACTATCGAATATAAACTTTGTAAAGAGACAATCGCCCGTTTTCCCAATTACGAACGGATAGGCCTGATCAAAAACAGGCTGGCAGATATGCAAAATCCGATCTTACAGGTGAATACGGCCAATACCGTATATCCGGGAAAAGACCTGACACTCAAATTGAATTTCCGGAATATCCCGCAGATCACCGCCCGTATATACAAAAGTCTGAAAACTCCGCAACAGACCCTTTTTTATGACGACAGAGATACCGCCACCAAGCCCGGTGCACTGGTTAAAGAAGTGACATTCTCCTTAACAGCTCCCAATACGTATACGCAGCTGGATACCAGTCTTGTGATCCCGATGGATCAAATAGGATTATATGAATGCATCATTACCGTACCGGAAAGCAATATAAAAACGAACAATCTGTTTGAAGTCAGCCGCCTGGCATCCATCTCACGCAACATGCAAAATGGGAATACGGAAGTATTGGTTACCGACTTTTTAAGCGGAAAACCGATAACTGACGCTACCGTTACTTATTATTCAGGCAAACGCCGTGAAATGCAACAGCAAGGAACCGTAAAAACGGATAAAGACGGTATCGCCATATTCTCACGCAAAGGTGACCTGATGGCTTACCGGGTGAGCCGCCAGGGAGATGCCCAGACAATGTTGACAATGGTTTATCCGAACGGGGAACGGCAAGTCAACCGGACCACCCGCCCGCAACTGGCTTTATTCACAGACCGCGGACTTTACCGTCCGGGACAAACCCTTTATTTCAAAGGTATTGCATACACAAACGAAACAAGCAAACCTCACGCTCTTGAAGGCGAGACGTTCAAAGTAATCCTTCGGGATGCCAACTGGAAAGAAGTGGCGACCAAAGAATTCAAGACAAATAAGTTCGGCTCTTTCAACGGTGAATTTACCTTACCGCAGCAAACACTGAACGGCACATTCACGCTATCTACCGATTATGCCAGTACGAATATCCGTGTCGAAGAATATAAACGTCCGACATTCCAGGTGAATATACTTCCCGTCAAAGATGAAATATCTTTCGGCGACCTGGTAACCATCCGGGGAAAAGCTGAAACATTCTCGGGCGTTTCGCTGCAAAGCGGTGAAGTGACCTATCGAATCACCAAGCAGCCTCTGTTATTGCGCGGTTACTTCCCCATCAATAATTCATACGAACAGGTGGCGGAAGGCCGAACAACAGTGAACAGTGACGGCACATTCTCATTCGACTTCCGACCGGAAGAATCCGGTAACTACCAACCCTACCTGATCTCGGTTACATTGACCGACAGCAATGGAGAAACTCAAGAAGCAAGTTCGACAATAACAGTCGGAAAAACAAGTATCATCCTGACAACCAATATTCAAGGAGAGTTCGATAAAGATTCGGCAGATGTTGTCATCTCTGCCCAAACCCTGAACAGAGAACAGGTTACGCTAGATGGTACTTACACAATAAACAAACTGCAAGATGAGAACAAGGAAACATATTCCGATTATGAATTCATAGATTACAAAGTCGGGAAACAGGTTGCCAGCGGAAATTTCACCTCCGGCAAGCAGATAGATAGAGATGTATTCCGGAAACTGGAATCCGGACGTTACCGCATCAAGATAGAAGCAAAAGATTCGAAAGGACGTCCGGCTACAACAGAACAGGATTTCATCCTGTATAGTTTGCGCGACAAAAAGCCGCCGGTATTCAAGCATGTCTGGTTGCTGAACGAGAAGACCAGTTGTCTGCCGGGTGAAGAGGCAAAGATACTGTTCGGCACTTCCGATAAGGATGCGCATGTACTATACGAATTATTCCGGAACGGTCAATGTCTCTCACGTAAGTATGTGGTATTGAGTAACGAGAACCACCTCTTCCGTATCCCATTCAATGAAAGTTACGGAGATGGTATCGTGGCAACTTTTACCTTTATCAAAAAAGGTAAGTTATACAGAACCCAGTCAGAGATAAAGCGTCAGCAACCTGATCTCCGGTTAACGATCAAACCGATCACTTTCCGTGACCGCCTGCTGCCCGGCAACCGGGAAACATGGAAATTCAGAATACTGGATACCGACTCCGTACCTGCTATGGCAGAAATGCTTGCCAGCATGTATGATGCTTCCCTGGATAAGATATTGCCGTACGGCACATTCAAATGGAACTTCGACCCGCAAAGGTCCGTTTATCTGAATGCCCCGGCATTCAACAATGGTATCAGCCTGGACGATAAATCGTCGTACAAATCAGGAGAACCTGACTTCATTTCAGTTCCGGACTATCAGTATGACCGCCTGGACTGGCAGGGTGTATTGAGTTACAGACAGCAGAGAGCTTACGGATCAGGTATAATGATGAAGTCGGCAGCCGCCCCAATGGCCGCCGAGGCACAAGTTGTCGGCTACAGAAGCAATGATGCAGCGTCCATTACCGGAAATGCAAACATCGTAGACGATGAAGTTGAAGAATCCGGCGAAATGTTATTCAGTTTATCTGACGCTGCATGGGACAAAGCGGAAGCGAAACCCGTACAAGCACAGCCTCAACTCCCGGTACGTGAAAACTTCAACGAAACAGCCTTCTTCTATCCGTCATTACTGACCAATGAAGAAGGAGACGTCATGGTACAGTTCACATTGCCGGAAAGCAATACGACCTGGAAATTCCAGGCATTGGCCAATACGGTAGATATGAAATACGGCCTGCTGACAAAAGAAGTAATCAGTAGTAAACCGTTGATGGTCGTTCCGAACCTACCCCGTTTCATGCGACAGGGAGATGAAGTATCTGTCAGCACGCAGGTGATCAACAATTCCAAGGCATCCATCTCCGGACGTGTCAGCCTCGAGCTGTTCGATCCTGCCACAGACCAGCCGGTTATCTGCCTGACCAAATCGCAGAGGCCGTTCACATTGTCTGCCGACAGTATTACGACCGCCTCATGGACCTTCCGCGTACCGGAGACTACCAATCTGATCGGTTGCCGTATCGTAGCTGATTCCGAATCAGGAAGTGACGGGGAACAACATCTGATCCCGGTTCTGTCCAACCAGATACTGGTAACGGAAAGTACTCCGTTCTATCTGATGGAAAACGGGGAAAAACAAATCCGCCTGTCCGGATCAAAAGCAGCAGGCAGCCGTAACCCGTTCAGAATGACACTGGAGTTGACCGGTAATCCGATATGGTACGCCGTACAGGCATTACCAACGCTTACACAACCGGCAAACGATAACATTATTTCCTGGTTTGCCTCCTATTACAGCAATACGCTGGCTAATTATATTGCCACAGCCAATCCGCGCATTCAAAAAGTGATCAGCCAATGGAAAGCACAAGGCGGAACAGCCTCCACGCTTTATTCAAACCTGCAGAAAAACCAGGAACTGAAGAATATCCTATTGGAAGAAACACCATGGGTATTGGCTGCAGAAAATGAAACGGAACAAAAACAACGTCTGTCACTCCTGTTCGACATGAACCGTGCCGCCCAGCAACGTGAAGTAGCATTGCAACAACTGTTGAAACTACAGAACGAAGACGGCGGATGGAGTTGGTTCAAAGGTTTCCCGGCAAGCCGGGAGATCACGCTTTCTATCCTGAAAGGAATGTCTCAACTGGTCGAGATGAGTGCCGTACAATATGGACAACAGGAGAAAGAAATGCAGATGAAGGCTCTTAAATATCTGGACAAACAGATGCAGTCCGACTATGAGTCCTTGCAAAAGAACAACAAGAAATGGCAGAGCAGCGTGCCGAACGCTTTACAACTGGAATTCCTGTACGTCCGTAGTTCTTACCGCGATATTCCTGAATTGGGAGATGCCCGTGAAGCGATCCGTTTCTACACGACACAGGCTGAAAAGACCTGGAACGAACAATCACTCTACGGAAAGGGAGAAATAGCTCTGCTAATGTACCGCAACGGTAAAAAAGAGGTCACAAATACCATCCTGGCCTGGTTGCGTAAAACAGCAACCACTACAACCGAACAGGGTATGTATTGGGCTAACAACCGGAGAGGAAACAACTATTTCATCTCTCCGATCGAAACACATTGTTTACTGATGAAGGTATTCAATACATTATCACCCGATTCCAAAGACACCGACCGTATGAAACAATGGTTGCTGAACCAGAAACGTACCCAAAACTGGGAATCTGTTCCTGCTACGCTGAATGCCATCTACGCATTGGTACTGACCGGAAGTGACTGGCTGAACGATAACAATACCTGCACCGTTACCTGGGGCGATAAAACATACAGTACTGCCGAAGGAGAAACAGCAACAGGTTATCTGAAGGTTGTACTGGATGAAAAAGAAATTTCATCCGAAAGAAATTCCATTTCCATTCGGAAGGAAGGAAATGCACCTGCCTGGGGAGCTGTCTATGAACAATACTTTGAAAACATCGACAAAGTAGAAAAACAGACAGGTGTACTCAACGTTGAAAAGAAATTATTCATTGAAAGCAACAGCGGTAGCGGTCTGCAGATCACTCCGGTGGAGAACGGAAAACTCCAGCCGGGTGACAAGGTGGTCGTACGCCTGACCATTCGTACCGACCGTGAAATGGATTATGTCTTCCTGAAAGACCTGCGAGCCGGTTGTTTCGAACCTGCCAGCCAGGTTTCCGGTACAAAGTTCAGAGACGGAGTGGCTTATTACCAGTCACCGACAGATGTTTCCGAAAATTTCTTTTTCAACCGCTTACCGGCCGGAACCTTCGTGATCGAATATCCGGTTTACGTTTCCCGTACAGGTGAATATGCCGGAGGAATCAGTACAATCCAATGTCTGTACGCACCCGAATTCATATCTCATACGGAAGGGGAAACACTGACGGTTAATTGAAAATAGAAAATGGAGAATTGAAAATCAGAGGAAGAATATCAAGGGGAAAAGTAGTTTAGATTTCGCCCGTTAACAATTTTCAATTTTCAATTCTCCATTTTCAATTCTAAATCCCTATCTTTGTGACATAAACAATAGCTAAATAAGATGTAAAATGAAACAGATTATTTTTATTTTTATGGCGATCCTGCTTGCAACAGGAATGGCTTCAGCTCAGAAAAAAGCTGTTATTACAGCTGAAGAAACCTCTCATGACTTTGGACAGATAAAAGAAGCAGACGGAAAAGTCACTGCGACATTTGCCGTTAAAAACACGGGAGATGCTCCGTTGGTTATTACCCGCGTTATCGCTTCCTGCGGATGTACGACTCCGGAATGGACAAAAGAACCGATCGCTCCGGGACAGAGCGGAGATATCAAGATAACATACGATCCGAAAGGACGTCCGGGACCGTTTTCTAAAACGATTTCTGTTTACAGCAACGGAAAGACCGGAAGTTTTATCCTGACGATCAGAGGAGAGGTTATTTGATTTTCAACAAGCTAAACTAAAAACAAAGAATGCTGAATATGAAAAGACTGAGCTTTATTCTTTGCAGCATATTCCTGTTCACGGCGCATATAGCTGCACAGAATGGAGCCCAGATAAGTGCAGACGAACTGACGTACAACTTCGGAACAATTGCCGAAGCTGACGGACCGGCAAGTCATACTTTTGAAATAAAGAACACGGGAGATGGCCCGCTCGTCATCACCCGTGTTACTGCTTCTTGCGGTTGTACACAGCCTGAATGGACAAAAGAGCCGATCGCTCCGGGAAAAACCGGAAATGTCAAGGTTACCTACAATCCCAAAGGCCGCCCCGGTCCGTTCTACAAGACGGTATCCATATTCAGCAATGGAAAGAAAGGCAGCTACACGCTGGCAATCAAAGGAAACGTGACACCGAAACCGCTTATACCGCTTATGATCTTCCCTTATTCGATAGGCGACCTGAAGATGCAGACTAAAACAATACTGTACAGCAGCGTTCGTCCCGACGAAACACTGGGAGAAAAGATCAATGTCAAGAATGAAGGAAAGACTACTCTGACGATCCGTCAGGGCAAAGTGCCTCATTACCTGACCGTCGAGATTCGCCCGACCCAACTGGCTCCGGACGAAGTGGGGGAAATTACTCTGTTATTCGATGCCAAAGCAGTAAAAAGAAAAGGTAGGGTTACGACAGAAATACCTTTGACAATCGAAAGTATCGGACAGAAAAACGAAGTCGACGGAAAGATACATGTAGCGGCCAATATTATCGACAACTTCGGTAAACTGACTGCTGCAGAAAAGGCACAGGCTCCGGTTGCCCAATTGTCAGGAACATTGCTCGATTTCGGTAAGCTACCGGAAAAAGGCGGGTTCATTCCGCTGATCGGAGGCAAAGTGACCGGCACTGTAGAAGTAACGAATACCGGAAAATCCCCGCTTATCATACATAGTTTCACTTGCGATGATGAACGGATCGATATTTCAGGAGGAAAGAAAGAATTAAAACCGGGAACAACGGCTACATTCAAGATATCAGTTCGTCCGAAAGAAATAAAGACGAAACTGGAAGCACTGGTAAATATAGTATGTAATGACCCGAACGGTCCTGTTCGCCTCGTAAAGGTAACAGCAGAAAAATAAAAAGATATGGAACATCCCGAAAACGACGATCTTTACAGAGGATTAAAGGTAAACAAGGGAGTAGCCGATGTACCGACTGTAAACCCCTACCTCAAAAAAAGACTTCAACGTAAAGAATATACCCCTTCCGAGTTTGTCGAAGGGATACTGAAAGGAAATATAACAATCCTCAGCCAGGCGGTTACGCTGGTCGAGAGTGCTAAATATGAACACCAGCAACTGGCACAGGAGATTATTGAAAAATGTCTTCCGTTTGCAGGCAAATCGGTCCGTATCGGTATTACCGGTGTTCCTGGTGCCGGAAAAAGTACCTCTATCGATGTTTTTGGTATGCACCTTATCAAGGAAGGGCGCAAACTCGCCGTACTGGCTATCGATCCGAGCAGCGAACGTTCCAAAGGCAGTATCCTGGGGGACAAGACCCGCATGGAGGCTTTATCACGCGAAAAGAATGCTTTTATCCGTCCTTCCCCATCCGCAGGATCCTTGGGTGGTGTGGCACGTAAAACACGTGAAACGATCGTGTTGTGTGAAGCTGCCGGTTTCGACACTGTATTTGTGGAAACAGTCGGTGTCGGACAAAGCGAAACGGCCGTTCATTCGATGGTCGATTTCTTCCTTCTTATTCAGCTGGCAGGAACAGGAGACGAGTTACAAGGGATTAAACGCGGTATCATGGAAATGGCTGACGGCATTATTATCAATAAGGCTGACGGCGATAATATCGAAAAAGCCAAACTGGCCGCTGCCCAGTTCAGGAATGCGCTACATCTTTTTCCACCTGCCGATTCAGGATGGTTCCCCAAAGTATTGACTTATTCGGGTTACTACAACTTAGGCATCAAAGAAATCTGGGATATGGTCGGCGAGTACATGGAGTTCACCAAAAAGAACGGTTATTTCAACTTCAAACGAAATGAACAGGCCAAGTATTGGATGTACGAAAGTATCAACGATACATTACGGGAAACATTCTATCATAATCCGGCTGTAGAAGGTATGCTGATACAGACGGAACAGCAGGTGCTGAATAACGAGATCAGCTCGTTCGTTGCAGCCAAAAGGATGATGGATCTGTTCCTCGAAAACTTATCGAAGAAATAAGATCTACCGAATAATAAAAAAGAAAGCCCGTCAAATCAAACGATTCGACGGGCTTTTTCATATTCTTTCGTCAGTCCGGATCAAATAGAAGACACACGCAGTGTATTCAGCAAATCACGGTTGATCGGTTTGTCATTCTTGATGGCTTTCGAGAATGGGACATATACGATCTGGTCATTCTGGATACCCATCATGACATTACGCTGGTCATCCAGCAAAGCATCGACCGCACCGACTCCCATACGGGTTGCCAGGATACGATCCTGAGCCGTAGGAGAACCACCACGCTGCAAGTGCCCCAAGATAGATACACGTACATCGAATTGCGGATATTCTGTTTTCACACGTTCGGCAACCCCCATAGCTCCGCCGGTCACTTCACTTTCTGCCACCAATACGATACTACTGTTCTTTGATTTGCGGAATCCGTTTTCGATCATTTCCGCCAACTGGTCTTTTTCCATAGAAATCTCCGGAATGATAGCCGCTTCTGCGCCGGAGGCTATAGCACCGTTCAGTGCAAGGAAACCGGCATCACGTCCCATCACTTCGATAAAGAAAAGGCGATCGTGGGAAGTGGCCGTATCGCGGATCTTATCCACACATTCCATAATTGTGTTCAGGGCCGTGTCATAACCGATCGTTACATCCGTACCATACAGGTCATTATCGATCGTACCCGGAACTCCGACGATCGGGTAATTGAATTCCTGTGCAAAAATACGTGCACCGGTCAATGTTCCGTCACCACCGATAGCGATCAGGGCGTCGATCCCCTCTTCCACCAACTTGTCGTATGCCTGCTTACGGCCTTCGGGAGTTTTGAACTCCATACAACGAGCGGTTTTCAATATTGTTCCACCACGCTGGATGATGTTACTTACATTCTGTGTTTTGAATTCTTCAATCTCACCTGTAATCAACCCTCTGTATCCTCGGAAAATACCTTTAACTCTCATCCCGTTATAGATAGCGGAACGCGTCACTGCACGGATGGCAGCGTTCATTCCGGGAGCATCACCTCCGGACGTTAAAATGCCAATACATTTAATAGTAGACATATCGTCTTTATTTTAAATTATTCGCGGCAAAAATAATAATTATTTGCCAACAATCTTTCATTTTTCCTTAAACTTCATGAAATCTTAACCGTCTGATCAGCGGTCTGCATTCAGTTCCCGGATACGGATTGCCACCTCTTCCATCAACCATTTCGGGGTCGATGTAGCTCCGCAAACCCCTACACGGCGGACACCGGCAGGGAGCGGCTCAGTGATCTCTTTCACCTCCGAAATGAAAATGGTATTTGGATTCGCTTTCCGGCATTCTTCTAACAGCATCTTACCGTTTGAACTCTTTTTGCCTGCTACAAAATAGACCCAGTCATGGCTGGATGCAAATGCTTTTATATTCGGTAAACGGTTTGCCACCTGGCGACAAATCGTATCGTAATATTCAAAACGGGTACCTTCCGCCTTTCGCTGATATATCTCTTCCACGATCTTACGGAATCCGTCCAACGACTTCGTTGTCTGGGAAAAGAGACAGATATCACGGCTGAAATCCAGGCGGTCCAGATCTTCAATCTTTTCGATCACGATGGCTGTACCCTCCGTCTGTCCGACCAACCCATTCACCTCTGCATGACCTTTTTTACCATATATCACCAGCTGGGTATTATTTTCACGGGTTGCCTGGTAACATTTATGTATCTTTTTCTGCAACTGAAGCACCACCGGACAGGTAGCATCTACAATCGTTATATTATTCTGCTTTGCAATCTCATAAGTGGAGGGAGGTTCGCCATGTGCACGAAGCAAGACTTTCTTTCCTTTCAGTGTAGAAAATTCATCATGCCCGATAGTCCGCAATCCTTGTTCCCGAAGCCGTTCCACCTCCAGGCTGTTATGCACGATATCTCCCAGACAATACAATATATCGGTATTGTCCAATTCACGTTCAGCACTTTCGATAGCTGTAACCACTCCAAAACAAAACCCTGAACCTTTATCTATTTCGACTTCAATCATTCTTAAAAATAACCTATTGTTTCTACCATCTTATTCGGCAGCAGCTTTATTATATTGAACAAGAAGCCATGCCTTTTGTTCAGCGATAGTCATGTCCGAGTTATCCAGTACGACAGCATCATCCGCCTGACGCAACGGACTCTCTTTACGGGTGGAATCTATATGGTCACGTGTTTTCACATTATCCAGTACTTCTTCAAAAGAAGCCGCTTCGCCTTTGGCTTTCAATTCATCCAGACGACGTTGTGCACGAACTTCCGGACTGGCCGTTACGTAAATCTTCAATTCGGCATCAGGGAATACTACCGTACCGATATCCCGGCCATCCATGATAATCCCTTTTTCTTTCCCCATTTCCTGCTGCATGGCAACCAGTGCACGGCGGACAAATCCTAAAGTAGCCACCGGACTGACCCATTTGGCAACTTCCATCCCCCGGATCTCCTTTTCAACCTTTACCCCATTCAGGTAAGTGTCCGGACGGCCGGTTTCCGGATTAAAACGGAGTGATATATGGATATCCCCCATCGATGCCTGAAGTTTCTCTTCATCTATCCGACCGTCTTTAAACAAATTATGCTGGATACAATATAGTGTAACGGCGCGATACATGGCACCCGTATCGATATATGTATAACCTATTTCTTTTGCCAAATCTTTTGCCATAGTGCTTTTTCCCGTGGAAGAAACACCATCTATTGCAATTACTATCTTTTTCATGCTTATCGTTATTTATATTTCCTAAGGTTTAAAATCGGCCAATGTCGTCGAAACACTCACCATCATCGACATAGCCGACGGATGGTATTTTGCGAAAGAGACACCGACATCAAACATTTTTATTTTGACTCCGGCACCGGCGGAAAAACCGGCCAGACCGCTTCCGCCTCCCTGCAATTTCATATCCATCTTTGTCTTCGGATTGAAACCGACGCCAATCCAGAAATTTTCGCTAGGTATATAATCGATACCGATCACCAGATGCTTGAATAATGCTTTGGCAAAATTATCACCTTCGTAATCTTTATCGGCATTATCTATATAATCGAATTTCCAACGATTCAGATACATGGCTGTCAGCGACAAACGCAAAGGGGCGTGATTCATCTTTTTGGAAATACCCATCTGGATATCCCACGGCATTTTTTGCCGGTCCTCATAATAGGGCTTCAACTGGGCTCCGATATTTTTCAATACGACACCGAATGAAAATTCTTTTTCCGAATTATAGTAACTTAATCCGGCATCGAAGCATAATCCCAATGACGTATAGGTATCATAATTGGAATAAAGGAACTTCATGGAAATTCCCCCCCGCCAGCGTTCGGACAGATCATAGGAAAAGAAACCGTTCAATGCGATATCGTTCGCAGTAAAATCGCCTGTCGACTGATTGTTTTCATCCATCCCTTTAAATTTCCCGTTATGGAAATAATGGACTCCGGCCCCCCATGCACCACGTTCGCGGAATGCTTTGGTGAACAAAGCGCTTCCCACATTGATATCTGCGATATAGTTCATATAGTCCAGATTGATCATTCCGTCCATTTCACCGCCGAGCAGAGCCGGGTTATGAAAGATAAGGGACGGATCCCGCTCTACCAGCGACACGGTATGCCCTCCCAAAGCATTAGCCCGGGCAGAAGAAGGTAAAGTTAAAAATTCAAATACCTGATCTCCGGATTGAGCCGCGACCGATTGTAAAACGAAAGAAAAGAACAATATAATTAATGTATGTCTCATATTTTCTTAACAAAATGCGTACAAAGATAAAATGCAGTTATAATATATTCCATAAAGAGAAACGGAAAAAACCGAAAAAAGGTATATAAACACAGTTATTTTTATTTTGGTTCAAAAAAAAGTGAAAATATAGAAGTATTTTTCCCTTTTTCAACCAGGATATAAAATAATTTGTATTTTTGCAGCATAGGAAAACACATCTTTAAACATTATAGAAGTATGGAAGTTAAGAAATCACCGAAAGCGGACTTAGAAGGTGGCAAAACACTCGGTATCCTGATGGGTATGGTTGTTGGTTTGGCCGTTTTGTTCGTTGGGTTTGAATGGGGAACCCGTGATATTCAGGTAGTCAAAAATGAAGGCGTAGCTGATATCATCGCTGAAGAAGAAATTGAAATTACAAGACCGGAGGACACGCCTCCTCCTCCACCTCCTCCACCAGCACCGGCTACCGTAGAACAGCTGAACATTGTGGACGATGACGTGGAATTGGACCAAGTGGATATCATCTCATCTGAGGACGACCAGAGTTCTGCACAGGTAGAAGCCTATGTAGCTCCTGCAGTCGTTGAAGAAGAAGAAGAATCTGCTCAACAGATCTTTACCGTTGTAGAAACAATGCCGGAATTCCCGGGTGGACAGGGTGCTTTATTGCAGTTCCTTGCTAAATCCATCAAATATCCGGTTATTGCACAGGAAAACGGTATCCAAGGTCGTGTTACTTGTTCATTCGTTGTTAACAAAGACGGTTCAATCGTTGACGCAGAAGTAATCCGTGGTGTAGACCCTTCTTTGGATAAAGAAGCTCTCCGTGTGATCAACACCATGCCGAAATGGTCTCCTGGTAAGCAGAGAGGTAAACCTGTACGTGTTAAATATACCGTACCCGTTACTTTCAGATTGCAATAATTATTTTTAAACATACTAAAAAAGGCTGCTGTAGATTTGCAGCCTTTTTTATTTCGTCTCATTCCTAATTCAATATTTATATGTTATCCTTCAACGAGATCCTACAAAAAGTAGAACATGAGATTTCACAACTGAGTTTTGAATATCCTCCTAAAAGTTTATATGACCCGATTGAATATATCCTATCGTTGGGAGGAAAAAGGATCCGTCCGGCACTCGCTTTAATGGCCTGTAATCTGTATCAGGAAAATATTGACAATGTCATCTATCCTGCATTGGGTATTGAAGTGTTCCATAATTTCACACTGCTTCATGACGACCTGATGGATAGAGCTGACAAAAGAAGAAACAAGCCTACCGTCCACAAAGTATGGAATGACAATACGGCCATCCTTTCCGGAGATGCCATGCTGATCGCGGCTTATCAGTTGATAGGAAAAACAGAACCCTCCTGCTTAAAAGAAGTATTCGACCTGTTCACCGAGACTGCCCTTGAAATATGCGGAGGACAACAATATGACATGGAATTTGAATCACGGACAGACGTAACCGAACCGGAATACATTGAAATGATCCGGTTAAAAACAGCCGTTTTACTTGCCTGCAGCCTGAAAATCGGAGCTATCATAGGTGGTGCATCCAAAGAAGATGCCGACAATCTGTATGATTTCGGTATAAACATCGGACTCGCATTCCAACTGCAGGACGATTTATTGGATGTGTACGGAGATACTGCCACATTCGGTAAAAATATCGGCGGTGATATCACTTGCAACAAAAAGACTTTTTTATTGATACATGCGTTTGAATTGGCTTCACCTGAACAAAAAGCGACCCTCAACAACTGGATCGGCAAAACACAATTCATTCCTGCAGAGAAAATCGAAGCAGTCACAGCCATATATAATGAATTACATCTGAAAGATATCACCACTGTTAAAATGCAGGGATATTACGACAAGGCAATGGATCATTTATCGAGACTCAACGTAACCCCAGAGAAGTTGACCATTTTGAAAGATGTAAGTAACCGTTTAATGTACCGCCAGTCTTAAAAATGAAACTCATAGATACGCATAACCATCTGTACCTGGAAGAGTTCGACCCGGAACAGGAGGAGTTGGTTCATATTGCCCGGGAATCAGGCATCGACACCATCCTGCTCCCCAACGTAGATGTCGCCACCATTGAACGGATGCACGATTTGTGCGACCGTTTTCCGGATTTTGCCTATCCGATGATGGGCTTGCATCCGACCAGCGTGGACGAACATTACACAGAGAATCTAAAAATAACAGAATCTTATCTGGGAAAACGACCTTATTGTGGTATCGGAGAGATCGGGATCGACCTATACTGGGATAAAACCTACCTGAAAGAACAAAAAATAGTCTTTGAGGAGCAGCTAAAATGGAGCATCGACCTGGATCTGCCGGTAGCGATCCATACCCGTGAAGCTTATCCGGAGGTATTGGATAGCATCCATAAAGTCGGTGCAGACAAATTAAAAGGCGTTTTCCACAGTTTCACCGGTACCATAGATGATCTGGAAGAAATAAAAAAATTAGAACAATTCAAACTGGGAATTAACGGAGTCATTACATTCAAAAACTCCAAACTTTCAGATACGATCAAATGCAGTGACATCAATCACATCGTACTGGAAACCGACGCTCCATACCTGGCTCCGGTACCTTACAGAGGTAGACGAAACGAGCCTGTATACATATGGAAAACGGCTGAGAAGGTAGCGGACACATTCGGCCTTCCGCTTGATGAAACCGTAGAAATTACAAGAAAAAATGCATTGGATTTATTCAAAATTCCAAATAAAAAGGCTTAGTTTCAAAATTTCAGGTCGGAAGCAAAATTTATTACGTCAGATATTGTGTATATGTCAAGCAAAAACTTTAGATTTGTGCACTGAAACGTTTGCATATGGGATTTTTTTCGTATTTTGCGCTCGTTTTAGAGGAGACAAAGGCTGAAAATTGGAGAGATGCTCGAGTGGTTGAAGAGGCACGCCTGGAAAGCGTGTATACGCCTAAAGTGTATCGCGGGTTCGAATCCCGCTCTCTCCGCATAAGTACCATGGGGAATTTATTAACAACAAAAATAAAAACAAATAAGAGAATTATTAATCTTAAAAATTAAACACACAATGAAAAAGTATTTTGCAAAAACATTCTTGGGTATTTGCGCCCTTGGAACTTCTACTGTGGCATTCGCTCAGGACGCTACTGAACAAGTTGTTGAAGGTGGCATGTATCAGGCTTTAAAAGTTAAGTTTATTGAAGGTGGTGCCGACTTCATGAGTTTGGTTGCTATCGCTTTGATTTTCGGTTTGGCTTTCTGCCTTGAAAGAATTATTTATCTGAACTTAGCTGAAACTAATGCAAGCAAATTATTAAAAGGTATTGAAGATGCCCTTGATAAAGGTGATGTAGAAGGCGCAAAAGCTATCGCTCGTGATACTAGAGGTCCTATCGCATCTATCGCTTACCAGGGTTTGATGAGAATCGATCAGGGTATTGATGTTGTTGAAAAATCTATCGTTTCTTACGGTGGTGTACAGGGTGGTCTTTTGGAAAAGAACATGTCATGGATCACATTGTTTATCGCTATGGCTCCGTCATTAGGATTCTTGGGTACTGTAGTAGGTATGGTTATGGCGTTCGACAAAATCGAACAGGTTGGTGATATCAGCCCGACGGTTGTTGCCGGTGGTATGAAAGTGGCTTTGATCACAACTGTAGGTGGTCTTGTTGTAGCTTTGATCCTTCAGGTATTCTATAACTATTTGTTGAGCAAACTGGAAGCTATCCTGAACCAGATGGAAGATGCTTCTATTTCTTTGATCGACATGGTTATCAAATACAACCTTAAATTCAAAAAATAATTCAGACTTATGGCAGTTACTAAAATAAGAAAAGTATCCAGCTGGACATTACTGATTACCTCTATTATCAGTCTTGTTGTATTGGGTATGTTCTACGCAGGAGGCGTCGTTGACCCTTCTGTTGAAATGAAAGAGCCTATCTATACAGGCTTATTGCTTAACTGGACAACTGTATTGTTTTTCATTACAATTGTTAGTACAGTTATATTTGCTCTTTGGCAATTTACGTCATTATTGAAAACCAGTCCGAAATCAGCATTGGCATCATTCATTGTTATCATTTTCTTCGCTGCAATGATGTTCATTACTTATTCTATGGGTGACGCAACACCTTTGAAAGGTTTGAATGCTGACTCACAGGAATACAATATTCCTTTCTGGTTGAAAGTTACAGACATGTGGATTTATTCTTCAGCTATTTTGATGATTTTAATCATCATTGCTGTTGCTGCCGGTTCTGTAAAAAGAATGCTTAATAGATAATAGTAATAACGAATCCGATAAAACAAAAAAAGTGATATGGCAAAAAAGAAAAGAAAAGTGCCCGCAATGAATGCGACTTCTTCAGCCGATATTGCTTTCATGTTGCTTATCTTCTTCCTTATTACTACTTCAATGGACACAGATAAAGGTTTGGCAAGACGTTTGCCGCCTCCTGTACCCAAAGATCAGAAAAAAAATGAAGAGATGGATATCAAAAAGAGAAATATCCTGGTCGTACTGATCAACAGTAACAACCAGATTCTCTGTAATAATGAATTCATTGATATTAAGCAACTGAGAGAAAAGGTTAGAACTTTCATTGAAAATCCTTATAACGACGAGCATATGCCCGAAAAGACTGAAGTGGACGTACCTTACTTCGGAAAGCAGATGGTAACAAAAAATCATGTTATCTCTTTGCAGAACGACCGTGGTACCGAATATCAGGCTTACATCGACGTTCAGAACGAATTGGCTGGAGCCTATAACGAACTGAGAGACGAGGTTTCTAAAAAGAAATTTGGCAAAGCTTTCGCTGATTTGGATGAAGACCAACAAAAGGCTGTGCAGATGATTTATCCTCAAAAGATATCAGAAGCAGAACCTAAAAATTATGGAGGCAAAAAATAATGGGAAAATTTAGTAAAGCGGGCGGAAGAGAAATGCCCGAATTAAATACCTCATCATTACCTGACTTGGTATTTGCCTTCTTGTTCTTTATCATGATGGTAACATCTATGCGTGAAGTTACTCTAAAAGTAGTTTTCCAGGCACCTCAGGCTACTGAGCTTCAGAAACTGGAAAAGAAATCTTTGGTAACATTCATTTATGTAGGTAAACCAACACAGGAATTAAGAGCAAAGATGGGTTCTGAAACTCGTGTACAGTTAAACGATCAAATCGCGGACATTGACGAGATTCAAGATTACATCGCACAGGAAAAGTCAAGTATGAAAGAGGAAGATCAGCCATTTATGACTGTATCCATCAAAGCCGACAAAGAGACGAAGATGGGTGTTATCACAGACGTAAAACAGGCGCTTCGTGAAGCATACGCATTGAAGATTAGTTATTCAGCAAGACAAAGTGTTGACTAATTAATTCAATAATAAACAAAAAAGGCAGGACTAAACGTTCTGCCTTTTTTATTGGATTAAATTCACCTTCTATTCCTGAACACCATACACATACCGGTAAAGATTATCTTTCACCTCCTCAAACGACTTGCTCAAGTCGATCTGCCCGTGAGTCATTAACCGCATTTCCAACAAGGATTCTCCCGGGCGATACGGAGGTTGGAAATAAACATGGTTATCCAACACATACCCCAGACGCTCATAAAAGCCGATTCTGCGCTTACTCATCTCGTCGGCAGGTATTTCCACCTCCAAAACAACAGGAGCGCCGCAAAGCGCCATAAACTGCTTCATAGACTCCCCACCTATTCCACCGTTACGGGCGGAAGCATCGATAGCAAAATGTTCCACATATATAAATGCCGCAAAACGCCAGGCTGTAATAAAACCGGCATATACCCCATCTTTAAATAATGTGTAAACGGTGAAGCGGGGTTCCTCCTTTACCAATTCTCTCACCAGGGAAAACGCCCGTCGCTCGGCTTCCGGAAAGGAATCATTATATGTTTTTTCTACTTTATCCAATAAAGGATCGGAAAAATCTTTCACCATCCTGCATTCGATTACTGCACTTGAACTCATACTCTTATAAATTGATAGATTAATAAAAGAAAACTTACGAAATAAAATAATTGAACGAATTATATCGTCTAATTATTATAGTTTGATTATATTTGTATGTAATTGTAATTATATAGAATAACAGAAATACAAATATACAGAAATTATGGCACACCATCAACTGGATGAATTGGACGAAAAAATATTGAAGCTAATCATAGGGAATGCTCGCATGCCTTTCCTTGAAGTTGCCAGAGAGTGCAATGTTTCAGGAGCCGCTATACACCAGAGAATACAAAAACTCACCAATCTCGGTGTTATCAAAGGGTCGGAATTCATCGTAGATAATACAAAAGTTGGTTACGAAACCTGTGCTTATATGGGGCTATTCCTAAAATCACCGGGACAATTTCCTACTGTAACAGAAGCATTGAAGAAAATACCGGAAGTAGTGGAATGCCACTATACAACCGGACAATATGATCTGTTCATCAAAATATATGCAAAGAACAACCAGCATCTGCTAAGCATTATCCACAACAAACTACAGCCGTTGGGCTTGGCACGGACAGAATCTCTGATCTCCTTTAAAGAAGCATTTAAGAGACAGATACCGATCGATCTGGATGACGAATAAATAGAAAAAGGCTTTTGAATCTGATTCAAAAGCCTTTTTCTATTTATGAAAGCTTCCGGCTACTGCCGGAATACTTTATTAGAACTCTGCATTCTTCGGAGTTCTCGGGAAAGGAATCACGTCACGAATGTTTGTCATACCTGTTACAAACAATAGCAGACGTTCAAACCCTAAGCCGAAACCAGAATGAGGCGCTGTACCGAAACGGCGGGTATCCAGATACCACCAGATATCTTTCTCAGGCACACCCATTTCTTTTGCACGACGTGTCAGTTTCTCATAATCCTCTTCACGCTGTGAACCACCGATAATCTCACCGATCTTCGGGAACAAAACGTCCATAGCACGAACAGTCTTTCCGTCATCATTCTGCTTCATATAGAAAGATTTGATTTCTTTCGGATAATCAGTCAGGATAACCGGACATTTGAAATGCTCTTCCACCAGATAACGTTCATGCTCTGAAGCCAGGTCTGCACCCCAGAAAATAGGGAATTCGAACTTATGTCCTTTTGCAACAGCCTCTTCCAGAATCTTAACACCTTCCGTATAAGGCAGGCGGATAAAGTCATGTTTCAGGATAAACTGCAAACGTTCGATCAATTCCTTATCAAACATATTGTTCAGGAACTGGATATCTTCCATACAGTTATCCAAAGCCCACTGCACGCAATACTTGATAAAATCTTCAGCCAGTTGCATATTCTCTGCGATTTCATTGAAAGCAACCTCCGGCTCAATCATCCAGAACTCAGCCAAATGACGCGGAGTATTGGAGTTTTCGGCACGGAATGTCGGTCCGAAAGTATAAATCGAACCTAAAGACATGGCAGCCAATTCACCCTCCAGCTGACCTGAAACCGTCAGGCTCGCCTGTTTGCCAAAGAAATCATCCTCATAAATGATCGAACCGTTCTCGTCCTTCTTCAAATCATACAGATTCATTGTCGTTACCTGAAACATCTGTCCGGCACCTTCGCAATCGGAAGCTGTAATGATCGGCGTATGGAAATAGAAGAAACCTCTTTCATGAAAGAACTTGTGAATAGCAATCGCCATATTATGGCGAATACGGAACACAGCACCAAAGGTATTGGTACGCGGACGCAAATGAGCTATCTCACGAAGAAATTCCAGTGAATGGCCTTTCTTCTGCAACGGATAAGTAGCAGGATCGGCAGTACCGTAAATCTGAATTTCAGTTGCCTGGATCTCCACATTCTGGCCCTGTCCCTGTGACTTTACCAATTCACCGTTCACACTGATACAAGCACCGGTAGTAATCGGTTTAAGGAACTCTTCACCCAATTTTTCCACATCCACAACGATCTGAACATTATTTATTGTAGAACCGTCATTCAGCGCGATAAAGCTAACCTGTTTACTACCACGGCGGGTACGAACCCACCCCTTCACATTAACGGTCGTACCGTAAGCTTCGCTTTTCAGTACATCTACAATTTTTGTTCTAGTAATTGTTTCCATGTTTATATGTTTATTCTTAGATAATCAAAACAAGATAGCCGGTATTGACTACCGGCTAATCTTAATATTATTCAAAAGCACCCATCCGGAGTGCGTTAACTTCACGTTCGTTCAGATAACGCCATTTTCCACGTCCGAGCATCTTTTTAGTCAGTCCGGCAAAGTATACACGATCCAGTTTCGTTACATGATATCCCAGCGATTCGAAGATACGACGTACGATACGGTTACGTCCCGAGTGGATTTCAATACCCACCTGGCTCTTATCGTCTTCACTGGCATAGCTGATTGCATCTGCATGGATTTCACCGTCTTCCAGTTCCAGTCCGTTAGCAATCTTTTCCATGTCTTCGATAGAAACGTTCTTATCCAACCAAACGTGATAGATCTTCTTTTTCTTGAATGACGGGTGAGTCAGCTTCGAAGCCAGGTCACCATCATTAGTAAGAAGCAATACACCGGTTGTGTTACGGTCCAGGCGGCCTACCGGGTAAATACGTTCCTGGCAAGCATTTTTCACCAGATCCATAACGGTAAGACGTTCCTGAGGATCATCAGATGTAGTCACACAGTTTTTCGGTTTATTCAGTACGATATATACCTTGCTTTCGATCTGCACAGGTTTACCGTTGAATTCAACCTTATCCTGACGGGTAATTTTCGTACCCAATTCAGTAACCGCTACATCATTTACTTTTACAGCACCAGCTGTAATAAATTCGTCAGCTTCACGACGTGAGCAAACACCTGCATTAGACAAGAATTTGTTCAGACGGATCGGTTCGTTAGGGTCAGCCAATACTTCCTTATACTTCAACTGTTTCTGGAAGTTGTATTTGGCATTCGGGTTGTAATCGTTCGTACGGCGTTGCGGGCCACCCGGACGTCTGTTTCCATATCCTCCGTTGTTTCCGTAACCACCTCCACGGTTATTATTACCGTATGAAGGACGGCCACCGCCACGATTATCACGAGAGTCGTAAGAATTGACACGTGTGTCTCCTACTCTCGGTCTTCTTTTCTTCATGCCGTCGCCTCCAGCTTCACCTTCCGGAGAAGCAGAATAGGCTCTGCCCGGTCTTTCGTCATAGTTAGGACGAGAAGGACGGTTAAAAGGACGATCGCCACCACCATACGAACGGTCATTACCGTAAGAAGGGCGATTGTTACCATAAGAAGGACGGCTGTTATAACCCCCTTCGCGATTTGAATTGTAACCTCCTTCACGATTTGAATTACCATAACCACCACGATTGTTGTCACGGTTGTTATAAGAAGGTCTGCTATTATAACCCCCTTCACGGTTGTCATACGTCCGAGGACGACTCGGACGGTCTCCGTAAGAAGAGCGGTTATCACCATAAGAATTATAACCACCGCGGTCATCCCGGCTTGATTGGTTATATGGTCTCCGTTCATAGTTGTTTCCCTCAGGTCTGCTGTAACCTTGATTGTAAGGTCTTCTTTCACCTTCCTGATCTGTGTTTTCCCGTCTGATACTTGGTATCACCTTTCTAGGACGCGGTTGAGATTCTTCTCTTTCTTCTGTGCTCATTGTTGTAAATTAATAAATAATTAACTAATTGGTAACCTCACGGCTACACTATTTTCTTCACACTAAATACCTGTATAATTATGCGGCGTAATCGCCTTTAATTCAGCTTTCACTACATCACTAACCTGCAGCGTTTCAATAAAGTCACTGATTGATTTTTCAGTGATTCCTTCATTTGTCCGGGTTAAGGCTTTCAAGGCTTCATACGGCTTCGGATATCCTTCGCGACGCAAAATCGTCTGAATACCTTCAGCAACGACAGCCCAGCAATTATCCAGATCCCGGTACAAGGCGTTCTCATTCAATAACAACTTACCCAACCCTTTTGTTAAGCTTTTGAATGCGATTTCGATATGGGCCAAAGGCACACCGACGTTACGCAATACGGTAGAATCTGTCAAATCCCTCTGCAAACGGGAGATCGGCAACTTCGTAGCCAGGTGTGCCAGGATTGCATTCGCCATTCCCAGGTTACCTTCTGCATTTTCAAAATCGATCGGATTCACCTTGTGAGGCATTGCCGATGAACCGACTTCACCCGCTTTGATCTTTTGCTTGAAGTATTCCATAGAGATATACTGCCAAAAGTCACGGTTCAGGTCGATCAAAATAGTATTAACCCGTTTCAAACCATCAAAAATAGCTGCCAGATTATCATAATTGGAAATCTGTGTAGTCCATTCCTCACGGCTCAACCCCAGAACTTCATTCACGAACTTATTTCCGAATGCTTTCCAGTCGTACTGCGGATAAGCAACATGGTGTGCATTAAAGTTACCTGTCGCACCGCCAAACTTGGCAGAAACAGGAATTGCCTTCAATAAAGCCACCTGCTGTTCCAGACGATATACAAATACCATAATCTCTTTTCCCAAACGGGTAGGAGAAGCCGGTTGTCCGTGCGTCTTTGCCAGCATAGAAACATCGCTCCAGTCCTCAGCATACTTTTTCAACATGTCGATCACTTCTTGAATCCCCGGATAATAAACTTCATCCAAAGCATCTTTGATAGACAATGGAACGGAAGTATTATTAATATCCTGCGAAGTCAACCCGAAATGAATAAACTCTTTATAATCCTGTAAAGCCAGCAGATCAAATTTTTCTTTGATAAAATATTCAACAGCTTTTACATCATGGTTAGTTACGCTCTCGATCTCCTTAATACGGGTTGCGTCCTCCAGACTGAACTCCTGATAAATTTTACGCAACGCTTCTTTATTCTCCACTGTAGCCAGGCTATTCAGCTGTGGAAGATACTCAGCCAGAGTAATAAAATACTCTATTTCTACTCGCACTCTATATTTGATAAGTGCATATTCTGAGAAGTAAGCCGCCAGGTTCTCGGCTTTATTTCTATACCGCCCATCTACGGGCGATATGGCAGTTAGTGTTGAAAATACCATACTCATTTAGTTTATACACCTATATCCCTTAGTGTCCGGGCGATATACCTACGATATCGAATACTTATATACATTAATAATATAGAGATGCAAAGTTACTACATTTCTTCAGATTAAATGGTAGTAATGAATTTTTTTTCAACTTTTTCATAGAAACATTTGGAGGTAATAAAAAAAGCCGTATCTTTGCAGCGCTTTAGAGAGATAAGGCGTACAAAACTTACTGAAGTAATGAAAGGGCGTTTAGCTCAGCTGGTTCAGAGCATCTGCCTTACAAGCAGAGGGTCGGCGGTTCGAATCCGTCAACGCCCACCTTTCATATCCAATTGATTTCAACTTGGGCGTTTAGCTCAGCTGGTTCAGAGCATCTGCCTTACAAGCAGAGGGTCGGCGGTTCGAATCCGTCAACGCCCACTCTTTTATACCAATTTGATTTCAATTCGGGCGTTTAGCTCAGCTGGTTCAGAGCATCTGCCTTACAAGCAGAGGGTCGGCGGTTCGAATCCGTCAACGCCCACTAAAAGAGAAGTCCGTTAGTCGAATGATTAACGGACTTTTTTTATATCCATAGATGGTTTTGACACACTTCCTTTTAGATTATTTTATTTTCCGATAAATCATATCCAAAGCCGCTAATCTTGTCGTCTTCCCGGCTTCTATGCCCGGCAGGTCCGTTCCGCTCAGTTTTTTCCAGGCGGCCAGAGTCGCTGCATCCACCGGCTCCTGCAAACGTGCAGTCCATTCGGGGAGGTAACCTCGCAGTCCCAAATACTGCACCATGCGAAAGTGAGGACTCGTGTAATCCACATCCTTGAAATACATAAGCGTCACTTTCTGGTCGATTAGCTTGTCCTGCAGGCGGGAGAGGTCGATGTTCTGCACCTTTACCTTTCCGTCGATCGAAAGGGCTGAAGCGATACCGGCGGCCTGTCCCATCGCCATCCAGCAGGGCTCCATGCGCAGGGTGGAAAATCCGATATGCGAACCCAAAACCGGGACGGGCAACAGAAGGTTGTCCACCTCTTTCGGGACCATCACGCCATAGGGGACTGTATATACTGCCGACGGATAGCTCAAGAAGCCGTCCAGATGCGCCCTTCCTTTTTCTCTTTTCCGCACCGCATGCGAATCCAGCGCATAATGGCTGGCCGTTATGCTGCTTTCGTGGATGGGTGGGCGGCTACCGATCGTTACCGGAATGGCATCGTTGGCGGTAAAGAAATATGCGCCTTCAAAACGACGGCCCTCACGAACGTAGACCTGGCGTGGGAAATGCCCGTTGTCCACATATTCGTCTTTCGAAAGGCCCCATTCTTTTGCCGCTTTGCGGAAGTGGGTGGGCAGTTCGGGATCGTTTTGGACGAACCAGAAAAGACCTTCGGTATATTCACGCAGACGTTGGGCGAACTTGTCGCGCCATTCCCACGAAGAAGTGGGCCAGGGCCAGTTCTCCTCAGGCAGGTCGGTGGAAACGAACACGCCGTGCTGGTTATTGGCGTCCGTCTTCATATTCGGGACATGGACGATATTGGTAATCTTGGCGATCCCCCATTTGTCACCCGGAAGTTTGGAGGGGTTGCCGGCCTTGATATGCTTCCGGTTCTCTTCCATCATTTCGGATGTCACGCGTTGCATGGCGACATCCGTGTTGCGTCCGGTCCAGACATCTTCCACGATGGAGGCATAATCTTCGCGATTGTAACGGGCCGGCTTGGTGAAGGGCACGCGATTCTCCGGATTGTTGGTCAGACAGAGGCGGTAATTGTAGGACTGCACGGCATTGTCTTTCTTGAACGTGCTGCCATCCCCTTCCGGACCGCCCCAATATTTGTAGACGCGTCCGGCTCCAGGTTCGCCGAACTCGTCTTTCCCTTCGCGCCCTACGCGGAAAGGAACGCTGGCAGCGGCTCCGAGGTCACCTTCGTAGGTGGCATCCAGGAATACCGAACCGGTATATTCCTCCATCTCTCCGGTTTCCCGGTTCAGGATGCGGATCTTTTCGATGCGGTTATTGCGCATGACTATGTTTTCATCTTCGGCATCGAACTGACGCATGATCAGGACCGTGATCTTGTCCTTCTGTCCGTCGAGCATCTTCTGGAAGATGCGTGCTCCGACGTAGGGTTCGAAATGATAACCGTCGCTGCATACTTTCACCTGCTCGGAAGCAGGACCGTAGGTGTCGATATAGTGTTGCTTCACTGCGTCCACAAACTCACGGAACAGGCCGGTCGTTGCGGCACGGGTAGCGATGTCGGTTGCTCCGAGTCCGTTGGCGGGAAGTCCGCCGACATAGCGGGTACGTTCGAGTATCACTGATTTTTTCCCCATCCGGGCGGCAGAGATAGCTGCCATGATCCCTCCGGGATTACCCCCGACGATCACCAGGTCGTAGGACGACTGGCCAAAAGCGGTCGCACAGGCTAAAAGGAGGGAGAATACAAGTGTTTTCTTTCTCATAAATTGCTATTTACTGTTTAATATTTCTTGTGCGTAACGTGCATAGTGGCCTTGCAGGCCGTTGGCATACCGGCGGAGTACTTCTTCCCCGATACCGTCCTGGTCGCCGCATAGGTAAAGGGCTCTTGCCAAATGCAATTCCTTCAACGCGAGGTTACGGGTAGATGTGTCGTTGAGATCGGGAACGGCTTTGCTGCGCGCTTCGGTGTAGGAAAGGATCGAATGCCCCCGTACACCCGGTGTCGTCAGCATGGTTGCCAGTTGGGGAACCGCTTCTCGGCTGCCTATTGCTTCCGTGGCCATAGCGATGGCACGGAAATGAGAAAGATAGTCTTCCGGTTCCAACTTCTTTGCCTTTTCCAGTACGGTGGGAAGGACGGATGTTTCGCGAGAGTATCCCAACGCGGTGATAAGGGCGTCCAAGCGGCTGAGACACATCCCGAATTGTCCCATCCCGGTGTAGTGCCAGCCCTCGTCCCAGTCTTTATATTGGCGGATAGCTTCAGCCAGTACCGAAGCGTGTTTCCCTTGTCCTAAGATACAGAGGATGCTGGCAAGGATCACTCTCTCTTCCGGCATAGTGGCTCCGGCGATTTGTTTGCCGGCGAGCTGTATGCAACGTTCGGGATCGGTCAACAATATTTCGAGCCCTTTATAATTATCCGTCACACTGGCGATAGCCTTCTTCATCTCGGAATTACTGAACCCTTTAAACTCCTTATCCGTCAGCACCCGTTGCGGCAAATTCCCGATCTCGACCAGGTGACGCTGCACCTTTTTGATATCTATCTTGCGCGGAGATTTATTTTCTTTGACACATAGGGCGGAAAGGTAGCCGACTGCATATCCCTGGTTTTGCAGGCAGGGCTGCATACGGATCACCGGCATGGCATCCCGGTGCGCACTTGCTCCCAGGCCGGTTGTCAGAATCCCTTCCAATCCCTTAGGCAGAAGACTGCGCAGCGGAACATCTGCGTCGTAGATCATATGCCGTTTTTCCGGTGGGTTCAGGATGAAGAGCGGGTCTATGATCATGCCATGTGTATCGAACGAGCTTTTGTGATAAGAAATCGTGTCGGGATAGCGGCGATGGTTTATCACGTCGTATACCGATATGATGTAGTCTCCGATCACCCGCCGACGTTCGCGTGTTTGAGGGATTTTGACCAGATCGTATTGTCCTTGCAGTTTTGTCTTGGCTTGGACGAAAGCGCGTGAGACATCCAGGATATCTGTGTCGTCAACGAATAACCAATCGTTATTGTTGTAATAGTCACCCGGTGCCCATTTGCCGGTTCCCGCACCTTGTACGGCGATTGTTTTTTTACCTGTATAATCGAATGATGCACCGGCGGCAATAGCTATGTCTGCACTTCCTGTGCTGTCTATCAATATTTTGGATAGGATGACACCTCGCCCGAAGGGGGTGGCGACTACGACTCCTTTTACCTGGTTTCCTTCTGTCAAAGCCCCGCATCCCATCACACCGAACCAGAGTTTGCCTCCTGCCTGTAGCAGTTCTTTACGATGCCATTCCATCTTCCAGTCGGCGGGGAAGCGGCCTTCCCCTTTGGGTTGTCTTGGGTGGTCTTTGGGTGCCATTGCCAGGACACTCTTGTCTATATGAGCGGTATATCCGCCCCGGAACCCGTCCCAATAGACTCCGATCATACCCAGTGTGCTTAATCCTCCAAGCCCGTGCAAGTATTCCAATACCAATGTATTGGCTCCCTGTTTGGCTGCGGATATTCCTGCGGAAGCACCTGCTGTGCCACCTCCCATCACAATAACGTCGTAGCTGCCTAAAATCGGGAGTGCGCCTGACGGAGAGTCGACGAATCCCTTTTGCAGAGACGGACGGAGCGGGGAAAGCAGTTCGCCCGTTTGTCCGTAGTTCGAAGCATTTACTTTGAGTTGACGGACAGTGACCTGAGCCGGTACGGGTATATCCTTTATCTGTCCGGCAACCATTTCTCCCATCATCTCTCCTATGAATAAAGCTGGAACGGGACGCATCACTTGGGTTGCCAGTTCTCTTGGTATTTCGGCACAGGGACCGAGTACCCACAGGTTTGCTATATTTTTTGATTTAAACGCTTGCATTGGTAACTTGCGCAAGGAAACCGGATTCCCGTTATATGCTTTCTCGCTGTCAATCGTTTGTTTCGGAATATACCAGAGCAGATCCGAGCTATCGACCTGCTCGATATCCCATGTCCGGCTGCGGATGATCTGTTCGACCTCGGCCAGTGATGCATACGAGTCGTCTTTGAGCGGTAAACGGAATGTATAGCGGGTGACCGGATAGCTTTTCTCGCCAACCTTAATGGGCTGGGATAATCCTTCGGCCAGGATAATTTCCGGTGCTTCTTTTTTGGTATTTCCTACTACGGTATAGCAGAATTCCTGCGTACCTGCGGTAAAAGGTTTACGTTCCGCTCCTAATAGTCCTGCAACGGAAGCATTGTGTGTCGCATCGATAATCGCTTTACAACGGATGGCCTGTCTGCCCGAACGGTTCGCGATCACGACTCCCGCAGGTTTTCCGGACGGGTCCGTCAGTACATTCGTTACATAACTGCTGTAAAGGAACTGGACATTGTTGTCGATCAATTCGTCTTCCAATGTTTTCTTTATATGCAGCGGGGTCGGGAAATTTTTCCCCGGAAAGAGCTTGCGTGCAAGTGCCGTCTGCAATTTTTCTTCTGCTTCCCGTTCGTAGAGATGTGAGCCGCATATGTCTTCACCCAAATAAGGCATGTAACCAACTAAATAAACCCGGCTACCCGTTTTCGCTGCGGCAGCAGCCGCGGCAATTGCCCGCGAACTTCCGCCCGCGACCACAAGGTCTACCTCTGCAATCACCGGAATCTTACGCGCCCCTTCATGGCAGAATCCTTCGTCGGGAACGGCTGATTGTATTGTTGACTTTGCTTCTACAATTTGTCCGACAGAAGCTAAAGCTCCACTTGCTGCTGCTATTTTAAAAAAATCTCTACGTGTAATCATGGTTTTATTATTTAAGAATTAAAATGGAAGAATTGCATAAAAGAGATGAAGACGAATGAATCGTTTCTTAAATTAATTGCCCTACTTCTTGTAAACGTTTTCTTAATCGCTGAATATCTACATTATGAACATCTGGTGATTGCGACTTGCAAATTTGTCCTGCTGCAATTCCGGCGGCTTCACCTGTTACTAATGAAGGCGGCATCACACGCAGGCTGCCGTGTGCGTATGAATCTGTTGAAATGCATCGACCTGCTACCATAACGTTTTTAAGACCGATCGGAGTCAAGCAGCGGAATGGAATTCCATGTGATTCACCTTTTTTGTAACGAGGGTAGTGATTCGCATTTTCTTTATGTACATCGATATAGTAACAATTCCTACCGATTCCATCTTCAAATTCACGACGAGCCAGCCAATCATCTACGGTGAATGTATAATCGCATTTGATTCGGCGACTTTCTCTGATTCCCATTAAGTTGGCTGTACTTGCTAAAAATGAAGCAGCGAAAGGTTTAGGAGCAAACTCTACTAATCCTTCATGCAGTTGACGGACTAATTTTCGTCCTTTTATCATAGCATCACTCAGAGAGCGTGGATCAGTACTGTCGACTGTTACGTGACCGGCATTGAATCCTAAAAATCCCGGTCCAATGATCTTGTCGTTCATGTGTTTATCCTTTACCAATGGATATTTCGGATTCCCAAAAATTGAATGGATCGGACTTTTCTTGTTTGTGCTGAGGACATTGTTACCGATCAAAGAAAATTCATATGGGTCAATATTCCCGACTGTAAAACATAGCGTTCCTTCTTGTACAGCACCAGCTTTATCTCCCATTACAAAATCAGCACCAGCTCGTGCTGCCAGATCTCCATCTCCTGTACAATCGATAAAAACGTTTGCTTTATACGCTGATAAACCGGATTTATTAGCCACAAAGATCGCATCGACGACTCCTTTTCGTTTCATTTCAACGGCGGCCATACTGGAGAAGAACAGAACTGTAACACCAGCAGAAGTTACTAAATCATCATACACTATTTTCAGATATTCTCCGTTGATGGGAACCCAATCGTTGTAACGGATATGAGGTACCCCTTTTTTTGATTCGGTAAAAACTTTTTCTGCGATACCTTTATAGATTATTTGTTTGCCATCAGTAAAGGGACACCAAGCATTTAACAATCCAGAAGTTCCCATACCGCCGAGGGCTCCAGTTCCCTCTATCAATAACGTTTTAGCACCTTCGCGTGCAGCAGCTGTGGCAGCAGCACATCCAGAAGGACCACCTCCGACAACAATGACCTCATATTCATTGGAACAGGGAATTTTAAGTTTACCGAATGAATAATGTTCTTTCGGTGTTTCCATTGCTTTTGCAGTGACGGAAGCTCCAAAAGTAACAGAGGCTAATCCTAAAGAGCTTAGATTATGGATAAAATTTCTTCTTTTCATGAGTGATGAATATATGATAGTGTTTTACTGTGTGCAGAATAAAATTAAAAATTAAATACCTCGGCTATAATCTGAACAATATCTTTTGTAAAGATTGCTATTATAGCCAAGGTATAAAAATAGTTCGAATGTATTGATTAATAACCCTCGTTCTGTGTTAATTTGTCATTAACTAAAATATCGTTGGCAGGGATAGGCCATAGATAATTTTTTTTCGGATCAAATGACATTTTATAGAATGTAGTGATATATCCAGCTGTTTCCATAGGAGAGAGGTCGGGTAGACCGTCTTTGTCAATTACAGGTATACCGCCGATTGGATAATTACCTTTATCCCAATTTTTTAGTAAAACCATGAAATCAGCAGACAACTCAATATTCGACTCGCTGCCAGTCAAACCATTCCAATTGGCAGAGTTGGACCAAGCACGTGAAAGATAGTACATTGGTTTGTTATGTGATTTTTCGGCGATACGCCAACGGAGCAAATCACGATAACGAATTCCTTCGAATGCAAATTCTGAACGACGTTCCATACAAATGATTTTTCGTAAGGCTTCTTGTGATGCAACTTTAACACGGGGATAAGTAATTCCACTACCCCGATAGGCACGTTCACGTATTAAATTGATAGTCTTATCCAAATCTTCTTGTGTACATTCACCTAATTCATTTTTAGCTTCGATATAGGTCATTAATACTTCTGCATAGCGTAAGTAAGGATAACAGTTATCCGAGACTCTACCGTAATTTTTAAAATCTTTCCAATTGTCTTTTACAAATTTACGCAGGAGTAATCCATTGTATGCTGAATGTTGGTTGGATGCCTTCGAATCTGTGCTGATTACCATCTGTCCAGATGAGACTTCGTATACTTTATTTGCATAAGGATTAGGGTTGTATTCATAACCTAACGTAATGTAGTCTGGATATTTTTCTTTAAATGTTCCGTCTACTTTTGATTGCTCATATTCAACATAATCAGCAGAATATTTAGTTTTAAATGGTTGAATAGTCATCGCTAGACGTGGGTCACGATTTGCAAAAGGATCTTTTGAATTATAGAGTGGGGATTTATCTATAGGTAGACCATCTATGCATGTATAGGAACAGAATAGTTCCAGAGACGGACTTCTGCTTGTAGTGCCACCTATTTTACGGATAACATAGCTACCAACATCACCAAAAAAGCCATATCCTTTTTTTAAAGTTAAATCTCCTTTAAAATAGAACATAAGTTCAGGGGAACTGTTTGCTTTAAAAAGTTCACTGTAATTGTCATGTAGTTGATAAACTTCTAAATTCATACATTCTTCAGCTGCCTGAATAGCTGTTTTCCAATCTTCATGAAAAAGTGCAAAGCGAGCTTTAAAACCGAGGGCAGCTCCTTTGGTTGGCCTTTGTTGCCCCGTATAAGATGTTGGCAAATATTCAACGGCTTTATCTAAACATTCAAAAGCATAGGCTAACACTTCACTTTTAGGTGAGCGAACAGCTTTATATGCTTCTTCTAATGTCATGCCTTTATTTAAAACGCAATCTCCATAATAAGTAGCTAATGCACAATAAGCAAATCCAGTCATGAAGTATGCTTCTCCTTTGTATTGATTGATTTTCTCTTCCGTCAATCCGTTTGCAGTTCCATCATCTAATGCTTGGATTATTTTTAAAGCACGTACAATCGATTTGTAATGAGATGTCCAACGAGTAGAGGATGTTCCCCATTGGGATGTTACTGTTCCTAATGTGATTTCGTTAGAGCCATCACGATTTAGAATGTCATCGTCCCATTCCATTCCATCGATAGGAAAGAAATCAGGTCGCCATAAGTCATTGAGTGCCATTTCTATTTCGGTTTCATCGTGATACCAATTTTCACTAGCTCCCTCTGATAATGGATTTAGATCGAGGTCGGCACAAGAGGCCATATTTAGTGCTATTATTCCGGTAAATATATATTTACTTATTCTATTCATAATAAGATTCTTTATTTAAAATGAGACATTCAAACCAAAAATATAAGAAGATAAGAGCAAATCACCGCTACGATTCCATTCTGGATCATATCCTTCGGGATATTTAGAGAAAGCAGGTAAATCGTTTGCGCTGAAATAGACTCGCAATTTATTGACAAAGAACTTCTTTGTGATTTCAGACGGAAGTGTGTACCCTAATGTAATGTTTTTGATACGCATATAAGCTCCGTTGAAAAGATAAAAGTCGCTTTTGGCATAAATATTAGCACTATTGGTTGTTAACTTTGGATATTTCGCATTAGCGTTTTCTGCGTCTGTAGCTGTTGGGTTCCAATGGCTTTCGATTAGATTCAGCGGGCAGGCGTATGCTTGGTAATTGAATGGTGTACCAGGCCATGACCAATAAGATAATTGATGCCCGATACCTTGGAATGATAAATTGAAATCAATTCCTTTCCATTCAGCCCAAAGAGAGCCGCCGTATTGCATTTCTGGCAGAGAGTTACCTAAACGTACACGGTCGTTAGATGCAGTAATTTTACCATCACCATCAATGTCTTGGTAACGAATATTACCGGCTTTATCATTGTTGGTCAGAACGGGAATCTTATTACCATTTTCGTCTAACATGGCTGCTTCGTTTAAGATAATTCCCATACTTTTGTAACCATACCATTCATTATAGTAGGAACCTTCTTCAATAATCTTGTTATCGTCGATTTTCTGTCTATCTGCCATGTATCCCATTTTTGAACGATAATCGGATAGGTTGAAACTTACGCCGTAACGGAAGTCGTTAATTTGGTCACTCCATGATAGTTCAAGATCCCAACCTCGTGTGTTCATGTCGGCTGCATTGTTTTGTGGTGCATTATAACCGAAATAGGAAGGAAATCCTACTTCCATTAACATATCTGTTGTCTTTTTGTAATAGTAATCAATTGAACCACGTAGTCTGTTGTTCAACAAAGTTATATCTGCACCAATACCATAAGTAGTAGTAGTTTCCCATGTCAGGTTTTTGAATGCGTAATCTGTCTGGTACGCTGTCTGTACAACATCGGAAACTCCAGTAGAAGCATTAGGTATAAAACCTGTACCGAATGTCAATTTGGCTTGATATGGGAATTCTGAACCAATACGTTCATTTCCTAATTGTCCGATAGAACCACGTAGTTTTAGTAAATCGATAACACTCTTATTAAACCAGGGCTCTTCAGAGATGACCCATCCAGCGCTGACAGATGGGAACGTACCCCAACGATGACCATCAGCAAAACGGGAGGAGCCATCGGAACGGATATTAGCTTGTAGTATATAGCGATCCGCCCATGAGTACATGATACGACCGAAGAACGAACGATAGGCATTATGTCCAGCTTTTCCACTATTAAATTGATAATCTTCAGGACCTAAATTCAAATAAGGGAAATTTACCAAACTATAGTTAGTACGTGAAGCACCTTCTTCTTCCCATTTGTAAGAATAATCTTCGTAACCGGCCATTAGTCCGATAGAATGGCGTTTTAATTGTAGTTTATAGTTTGCGTAAAACTGCTTTGTTAAACTATGATTATCGTTACGACTTTCGCTAAGACTGGTTGAAGAATAAAAGGTTCCGGGAATCGGATCACCAGTAATCCGGTAGACCTCATACCTTTTTTTATGATCTTTTCCCTTATAGAAAGAGTATTGAGGGGCAACGATTGCTGTTAGAGTCAGTCCTTCTATAGGAGTAAGATCTAATTGCAATTTTCCACCAACCCGATAGTTTTGCTTTTTCATTGATCCACTTAATTCACGCTGAGCAATAGGGTTATCACCATCTTTACCATCGGCAAAGCGTCCGTCTGACCAGTAAGCATTATAGATTGGTGCACGCTCCATCAGTTCACCGATACTAGCATGTGGTTCAGTTGCATTAGAATAAAGCAGGTTCAAGTCTACATTTGCATGGATCCAGCTATTGATTGTATAGTCATTATTAGTTCGGATGTTAAAACGTTCATAGTTTTTTGTATTAATAAGAGCTTCTGAATCATAATAGTTAAAGCTGAAGTTCGTTTTCAACTTATCGGTACCACCACTAAGTGAGAGAGAATGACGTTGGTGATGTGTGCTACTTTTTAGACCTAAATCCATAAAATCTGTGTCTGCATAGCGATCAGGATCCTCGGCGCGCAGTTGTGCATAGTTGTTGATTACATCTTCCGAATACAATGAATGAGGAGAAGAAGCTCCATCATTGAATGCTAATTCGTTAAGTCCTTTCATCCATTGTACTGCATTGGCAAATTTAGGTTTGGTTGTTGGTGTATTGATGCCATATTCTCCATTATATGAAAGATGGAATTCCTTATTTTTGGCACGTTTGGTTGTAACCAAAATAACACCGGCAGCTGCACGTGAACCATAAATAGCTGCTGAAGCAGCGTCTTTCAATACTTGGATGTCTTTTACATCTTCAGGAGCGATATCTGTAAGAGTTCCTGGTACACCGTCCACGATTACCAATGGATCATTAGTTGACATGGTCGTAATACCGCGCACACGGATGGTTGCTCCGGCTGATGGGTCACCGCTGGAACGTGTGATCTGTACACCGGCCATTTGTCCTTGTAGCTGGCTGGAAAGTTGGGGTGTACTTTTCATTCTAAGTTTATCACCACCTAAAGAAGATGTTGAACCGGTCAAGTCAATCTTGCGCGCTGTACCGTAGCCAATTACAACAATTTCGTCCAATGCTTCAGAGTCTTCGTTAAGTATGATCTCATATGAACTGCGTGTGTCTATTTTTATATCTGTTGATTTATATCCAATATACGATATAGATAGTGTGGCATTTGATGCCACACTGATCTTGAAGGTACCTTCAAGATCAGTGATAGATCCATTAGTAGTACCTTTCTCCACCACATTAGCTCCGATAATTGGTTCGCCATTACTGTCAATAACTTTACCTGTAATGCGTTTGGTTTGTTGTTGGATAGCATAGTTTTTGCGGATAATGTTGATGTTACGATCATTGATCTTATAAGTCAAATCTGTTTTGGCCAAAGCCAGTGTTAAAACATCGTCGATTGAACGACTTTTTACTTGGACGCTAACCTGTACGTTTTTAACTTCTTCATCCACATAAAAGAAAAGAAATTCGCTTTGCTTTTCTATTTGGGTGAATAGATCCGTAAGGGATATTTGCTCTGCTTTGAGTGATATAGTTGCAGACTGGGAATAAGACGATTCCACAGCTACGGTTTGAAACAGAGCCACGAATAGTAAGATGATCGTGATTCTCATAATTATAAAAAGTTTTTTTAAACCTTTGGGTAAGAAAGACTTGTAATACGAAACATTTTCCATATTTTTGTACTGATTTAAAGATTGATAATTCGCTTCATCCACAATGTTTGGTCGCGGAGCGGACGAAGCGGAAAATTAAATTTAATGATTTTAAACCGGTTGTATTCTTAGGTATGACCGGTTTATTAAGGTTAACACTGGTGCTACTTCATAGGCATTATCTTTTAAGTGTTGCATATTGTATGTAATAAACTCCGTCGCTATTGTGCCACCGGATAGGTAGGCTACGGGAAATGACTTTTAGGATCTGCTCGATGCTTTGTTCTTGACTGAAAGTCCCGGAGACGGTCACGGCTGTTTTTTTCAGTTCCTGACTGTCGATCTGGATTTCTACTTTATAAGTACTCTGCAGCTCTTTGATAAGTTCGATGAACGGAATCGATTTATATTTCAACAGACCGTCTTTCCAAGAAGTAAAAGAATCTGTATCAACATGTTTGACATCAACCTTGTTTGTCGACCGGCTAAAAGTTAGTTGCTGGTTCGGAGTCATCACGATATTTTGTTTTGCACCTTCGAAACGGATGGAACCTTCCACTAGGGTTGCTGTGATATCGTCGGATTCTGCATCTGCTTTCACGTTGAAGTGCGTGCCCAATACGGTGATAGAGGCACCGTTCATCTCTATTTGGAAGGGCTTGCCTGAATCTTTTGCCACTTCGAAATAGGCTTCACCTTCCAATTTGACGCTGCGGCTGTCTTTTCCGTATTTGTCGGAATAGCTTAGGCGGCTGTTCTTGTTCAATGTGATGACGGTTCCGTCTTCCATCGTGAAGTTAGACTTATGTTCGTCCGTCAGCAAGGTGTAGTATTCGGATGTACGGTCATTTGTATTATAAAGGAAAAAGCCTGTTGAGAAAATGAAAAGCAAACAGGCAGCGGCAATTAGTGGAATGGCGTTTCTCCATAATTGCCGCCGGAAAGTCTGCCTCTTTTGTACATTGATCTTTTGTTGCAGTTTGTCGGCCGAGAAAGCAGGGGCGACGGAATGTTTGAAAGCGACATCCGCATCCCAATAATTCTTGAGCCGTCGGAATTCGTCCCGGTTCTTTTCGTTTTCGTTCAGCCATTCGCTTAGCGAAAGGATGTCATCCGAAGAACTTTCTCCACTCAGGACACGTGCGATTATATGGTTTATTCTGTTTTCCATTCTGTGTGTTTCTATATGTATAGTCGCAGGGAAATGAGAATCCCCTTAGTCGAAATGAGAAAAAGATAAAAAATTTCACTTAATGGAACTTTTGTTTCCTGCCGGAGTGTTGCTTTTCAGATGCAATCGTCGGCAAGTGTTTCCCGCAGTTTGCGGACGGCATTCGCCAAGTGTGCTTCCAGTGTTTTGACGGAGATGTCGAGGATGGCAGCCACTTCTTTATATTTGAGCTTGTCTTCGCGGACGAGTTTGAAAGCCATCTTGCATTTAGCGGGCAGCGAGTCGATCGCCAGGTTCAGGCGGCGGATCCCTTCCTGGCTGATAAGCTCCTCTTCGGGAGTCGTTTCGGTCGAGGTGAAAAGGTCGATGGAGATTTCGTCCAGCGATACCTGCTCCATGTGCTGTTTACGATAATAGCTGATCGCTTTGTGGCGGGCTACCGTATAAATGTAAGAATCGAAATTGGAGATACCGGGAAGTTGCTTGCGGTTGTCCCAGATAGCTAAGAAGGTATCGGAAACAATCTCTTCGGCTTCTGCCGGCGATGAGACATACATGCCCGTAAATCGCATTAGCGGACCGAAATAGGCCATGTAAAGCGATTTTAGAGCGGTCTGCGAATTCGATAAGGCCATTTCACAAACCCACTGTATGATATCGTCCCGATTCTCTCCCAAGTGTGAGCAAGATTAACAATGTTCTTATAATAAGAGTCGCGAATATAAAGAAAATCCCTTAGTTCGATAACATTATTTTTTTATTCAACTGTTTCTGTGTGGGTATAGTTCGACTTGTAACATCTATGTCCTTATTGCGCAATATTTGTTTCAGACCTTTGCAACCAAATACATAACAAGCAATTATGGAGACATTCTATCTCTTTCTGATCATTTTTCTCTTTGTGCCGGCAGTGTTCGACCTGTCAGTCGGAGTTAGTAACGATGCGGTCAATTTCATGAATTCGGCAGTTTGTATGCAGCTGCATACTTGCCTCCTTTTTTGCCTTGTCGCTTGTAGTGATGACCTGGACGTTCAGCAGGTTTACCAAAACACGATCTATACAGGCTCATTATCAGCATCTTTCATCATCCCAACATAAAGCCTATCTTTTATCCCTTAAAACTTCTTGCAACATCGCAACCTTTTCCTTTTCTGCTTCCAGAAGTTTATCATAAAGTTCGACTATTTTATCGATAGGGTTGAAAGTCGGACACCAATTAACAGCAGAGGATTGATTATCAAATGTATTTGCAACAATATTAATAGATGCACCTTCTTCCATCTCTGTAATTGCTTCAACTGGAATGTTTAAAGCCTCAGCTATCTTTGCTAAAATATCAGGCTCCAATTTATCCCTTTTCTCATAACCGGATAATGTAGCCTGTGATACACCAATCTGCTCAGCCAATACATCTTGATTGATATTGCGCCATTCTCTCCAACGACGTGTATTCGCTCCATGATTGCTCCTTTTTGCTGTTGCCTCCATAATTTAATTAATTGTATATGATTTACCTATTGCAAAAGTAAGTATTAATCTGGATAATATTTTATTTAATGAAATAATATCATCAGACAAAACCTCGAAATAATATCAATCCAATATTTGATAAAAGATAGGATTACTTAATAGACCATTGGACTTGTATTTTATTCCTTTGCCTATCATTTTTAAACAGACAATAATATGACTCAAAAGAACAATAGGAATTATGCAGAGCAAATAACCCTGGGATGCCTCGCAATCAATAAACCCCTTAGTTTTGTAAAAACGGTTTTTGTTGACAGAGAGCAGAATGAAAAACATTATATATTTAAAGCCCAAAAAGAAACCAGCCTGGAAGTCCGGTTTGAGTCTTCCACACTGACTTGTTTATTTGATCGCAACAAGATATGCAAAGGAGCATTTCTTTTTCTCGACGATACAACGGAACTTATTCATTATATCGATTATTGCAGTAAAACTTATCCGTGTGATCGGCTCCTTGAAGGATGGATCACACAGAATACCATAATCCAGATACATACAAACGCAAAAGAATGTAGTCTACTAATATTACCTATCCGGCAAAACAAGGGATCGTAACCCTAATCTGCATCGTCTGATTTTTACCTTCTCTTCTTCGATAGCGGTATCGATATCATCCGGTCTATCGAAAATTTACCCGGACCGGTAATATACATCAATATAAAGACAACCAGATAAATGAATGCCAACTCTTTTACAGCAAACGCATCATTGCCATGAATAACGAAGAAGGCCATACACATGGTAAAAATCATCGGGATCATCGCCAAACGATACAGCGCACCGAAGATGAAACCAATCGAACAAGCCAACTCTCCAAAAATAGCCAGTCCTAACGACACCTGACTACCAACCCCCAGCGGATCGGGAAAAACAGCAGACATCTCTGTAAAGTTAGTCCATTTCTGGATACCATGAGACAACAATAACCCTCCGAAAAGGATACGTAATGCTAATAACAACAGTGAAATAGCTGTGCCGTCCGGTTTAGACGGGAATAAAAATCTGTATATCGCCAACATATTATTTTGTTTTTACATAGATTAATAACTATATATAAAACAAAAGGAATTAAGAAATGTTCATTGCTTCCACTCCTTGTAACCCAATAGCCTTCTAACTACAAAACAACTGGTTCCTAATTCAAAGATGCCTTTATTTCATATTTTTGACCTAGGTCAAAAACGTTTATCACCCAGGTAGAAAACGTTTACCACCTAGGTCAAAAAGCTTTACTACCTAGGTCAAAAAATTAAAAGATAGGTAGCTTTGTATTAGTAAACAGGTATTTTACGATTACAAATAAAGGAGTTTATAACTAAGAAAATGCAGAAGTTAACGATGCTGCCAGTATCATAAAGATTATATATGATCTTTGCTACTTCAAAAAACATTTCAGAGGTTAGGTGGGAAGGATGGGAATTAACCCTATATTACTTTAGCTGAACAAAAGATGTTCAGTCGCTCAATTAAACTTTGAGGTATATAACATCTTGATACACATATAAAAAATAAAAGCCGATATCCCTTTGCGAGGTATCGACTTTTACAAAAATACTTTAATCGTGACCCGGGAGGGATTCAAACCCTCGACCTTCAGAACCGGAATCTGACGCTCTATTCACTAAGCTACCAGGCCAAAGACGGGGCAAAAGTAAATATAATATCGGAAGAAACCAAACGAACGGCCGAAGAGTTTTATCTATCTTTCTTTTTTCTGCCCTACAACATAAGTTTTGATATTTTGCAACACACTTCAGCATATATACTGCCATTTTGCAAATAAAAAAGGCATAAACATTGCTATTTTGCCATTAATCATTATCTTTGCGACTCATATTTAACAAACACAAAGCACAACAAGTATATGAGCTATTTAATTAAACCTGCGGGATATAAGGCTTTGCTAAACCTGTCTCAAACAGAAATGGGAATCAAGAAGATCAAAGACTTTTTCCAGCAAAACCTGTCTTCGGAGTTACGCCTGCGTCGTGTCACGGCACCTTTGTTCGTTCTTAAAGGGATGGGTATCAATGATGACCTGAACGGAACGGAGCGAGCTGTTACATTTCCCATCAAAGATCTGAATGATTCTAAAGCCGAGATCGTACATTCACTGGCTAAATGGAAACGACTCACTTTAGCCGATTATAATATAGAAGAAGGATACGGTATTTATACAGATATGAATGCTATCCGTTCCGATGAAGAACTGGGGAACCTGCATTCATTATATGTTGACCAGTGGGACTGGGAACGGGTAATGAGTCCTAAAGAACGCAATATCGAATTTCTGAAAGAGACGGTACGCCGCATTTATGCCGCCATGGTGCGCACTGAATATCTCGTATACGAAATGTTCCCACAGATAAGACCGACACTTCCACAGCAGATTCATTTCATACATTCCGAGGATTTGTTGCAAAAATATCCTACCTTTACACCGAAAGAACGGGAAGACGCTATTGCCAAAGAATACGGAGCAGTATTCATCATCGGCATCGGATGTCAGTTAAGCAACGGGGAGAAACATGACGGACGTGCTCCGGACTACGACGACTGGTCGACTGTTGCTGAAAACGGACAGACCGGATTGAACGGTGACTTGCTTGTCTGGGACGATGTCCTGAACCGCTCGATGGAACTATCTTCAATGGGTATCCGCGTAGATAAAGAAGCGTTGCTACGCCAATTGAAGACATGTAATGCAGAAGAGAAAAAAGAACTCTATTTCCACAAACGCCTCTTAAACGGCGAACTGCCTCAAAGTATCGGAGGCGGTATCGGCCAAAGTCGGTTGTGTATGTTTTATCTGCGTAAAGCCCATATCGGCGAAATCCAGGCAAGTATCTGGCCGGAAGAAATGCGTCAGGAAGCCCGTGCTGCAGGAATGTATTTAATTTAAAGTTATGGACGTAAAGATCGAACAAAGCTGGAAAGAACGGTTAGCCCCCGAATTTGAAAAAGATTATTTCAAAGAGTTGATCAACTTTGTAAAACAGGAATACAGTCACGGAACTGTATATCCCCCGGGACCCTACATCTTTAATGCTTTCGAGCATTGTCCTTTCGATAAAGTAAAAGTTGTCATACTGGGACAAGACCCTTATCACGAGCCGGGACAGGCACACGGGCTTTGCTTTTCCGTGCAGGACGGAACACCTTATCCGCCTTCCCTGATCAATATTTTCAAAGAGATAGAAAGCGACCTGGGCAAACCGATGCCCCCAAGCGGTAACCTTTTACGCTGGGCAGATCAGGGTGTCCTGTTATTGAACGCCACCCTGACGGTCCGTGCACATCAGGCAGGCTCACATCAAAACCGGGGATGGGAAACATTCACTGATGCCGTGATCCGAAACCTGGCGGAAGAACGCAGCCATATCGTTTATATTCTCTGGGGATCATATGCTCAACGCAAAGGGGCCGTGATCGATGCTTCACGCAATCTGATCCTGAAATCGGCACATCCTTCTCCCCTCTCCGCTTACCGGGGATTCTTCGGAAACAAACATTTCAGCAAAGCGAATGATTATCTGATAGCCACAGGACAAGGTCCGATAGAATGGTAATAAAATAACAAAAAAAGGCAGGTTGAAGAACTTGCCTTTTTTATTTCTTTTTGCACTACCGATCAATACCAATCCTGTCCTTCACGGGCGCTGCTGCTCTGGTTGTACTTCAAGTCTTTCAGCAGTGAAGAGCTTACCGCAACAGAGAATGTATATGATTTGTAGGGGCCTACCGGCACAAAACTTGCAGACATCTGGAAACAGTGCAGGTTACGTGTCACGTTACAGGTCATGAACGAAATCTTCTTATTATCGAAATCGTATGTCGCATTGAAGTTAAAACTCCAGTTCTTCGTCGGCTGAATATTTCCGTTAAAGCTCAACGCATGGGTCAGCTTATACTTATACTCCAACCGGTTCGGATCGAAATCGCCATAACGCAGCTGCATACTGTAATTAAAGGAAAGGCTCCAGGGTATCTTAGAGATCAGATAACCATCGGCATCGTACTCGCCGGTATCTTTTTTCTTTCCGCGTAAACGTCCGCCTTCCTGTGTTCCCTCAGCATCGGCATTCTCTCCATCCTGATTTTCTGCTGTCAGGTTCTCCAGTTCGCCGTCACCCGCATTTTCCTCGGGAATATTACTGTCCGTCTTTCCACCGAACCACTTCTTGAACGTATCGTTATTAAATGTATAGGAAAAGCTGGTTCCTGTCGAACGCAAACGGCCGATCCCTTTACCTGCTTTCCAACGGGGGATATCCAATCTGACCGGCTTACCGTTTTTATCCGCACCATAGGTATAGGTATCAAATGTTCCGTTCAGATTCAATGTATAACTTTTTGAGAACTTCAAACGTAATCCGACAGATAAGTCGCTCCATTTGAAAGAGTCCGCCGCCATATTATAGCTCATGCCTAATGACAATTTATCGATCAGGCTGATCTTTTTAAAACCGGTACTGTCCGCATCCGACTTGACCTTCATTTCGACGTTATTATCCAGCGAGAAGTTCAAACTTCCCTGCTTTCCGCTCGGGATAGAACCATTATGCGCAAAAGGTGAATAAACATAATCGATCGGATCGCCATTGGAATCGATATACTGATAATGATCATAGAAGCCGAAGATACTGCCACCGAAGTCGGGTGCCGCACTGATACTGACGGAAGGCTCGAAACGATGACGGATCATCTGTACTTTATCGCCCAGGAAAGGAAGCGGTTTATAAAAACCATACAAAGTCGTAGAGGCAGATAAAGAGGCATTATAATTGTAAATACGATAGAATCCGTAAGTCGTATCGCGGTTTACCAATGTATTCAACTGCGGATCGAATTGCTTTGTGATCTTGCTGGTATACCAACTTTCCTTATAATTGAACGAAGGAGAGATATTGATATACTTGAATGCTGTAAATGTCGCACTGACCGGAATGCTATGCTCCATCGAGTTCTTCCAATCCTTTATTATATTCGATTTGAACAACAGGTTTTCTTTTGTCGTAATACTATTCCTGAAATATCCGGAATAACTCATGGATATCTTTTCATACCAACGTTCTCTACCTACCGGATTCTTCCGCTTAAACGGGAATATACGGCTCAAAGTAATGGTCAGGTCAGGCAAGGTCACAGAGATCATCGAGTCTTTGGAATTCTGGTTCACGTTCATGGTTGCCGAAAGAGTCAGCGGATTGTTCGGGAAACGTTGCGTGATATTGATACTGGAACCTTTTGTATTGTTCGTCGTGTTCGGGTTATAGATACCCATTGCACTGTTACGGTCGAAGCTGGAAGTCGCAAAATTGACACTTGCGGAGAATGTCCGGTACGGATTCGCCTTAGGGTCCTGGCTGTGCGTCCAGTTTATCCGGAAGTCCTTCGTCAAACTATAGTCGGCCAGCCCTTTATCTCCGAACTTACTAACCTGGTAAGCGGCATTGAAATTACCGGAGAAAAGATATCTCTTTTTATAGGAAGACTGCGCCTGAAGCCCCCAGGAACCTTTCGTATAGATTTCTCCGGTTACCGCCAGATCGATATAGTCGCTCAATGCAAAATAATATCCACCGTCCCTTAAACCGAAACCACGCTGGGAATCGTCCTGATAGGTCGGCATGATCACACCTGAGGAATAGGTACTGGAGAAAGGGAAGAAACAGAACGGCAAGCCGATAGGATACAACGGAACATCTTCGATCACCATATAAACAGGCCCGGTCACGATATTCTTTTTGGGGCGGACCTTTGCCTTGGTCATCTGGATATAAAAGTGAGGATGATCGTGTTCGTCGCAAGTGGTATATTTACCCCCCACCATATTCAGTACATCGTCATCCATCTTCTTGGTGCGTCCGGCAGTAACAAAGCCTTCTCCCTGCTGGGTAATCACATCGGTAATATATCCCTTCTTGGTATTGAAGTTATAACGCATCGTTTTGGATTCGTACTCCTGATCGCCGTCTTTAAACAAGGGATAACCGAACTCATCGCCAATGGAGTCGAGACCGAACTTGGCAAATACCAGACTGCTGTCCAGGCTCATTTCGATATTCTCAGCCTGCAACCCGATCTGTTGATATTTGACATCTCCTTCGCCGTACAGATATGCCCAGTTTCCGGCAGTCATGACCATAGAGTCTTTTGCCTGATAAACTACCGGAGCATCGAGCCCGACCTTTTTGGACTGGGTAGAATCGGCGGCAAGGACCGTACTGTCCGTGACGGCTGGAACTATCGTATCCCCATTTAAAGGCAATACGGTATCCCGCGGGGCAACCAGCTCCTGCGAATACATCATCAAAGCCCCGGCGAGGAAATATAATAGGATAAATAGCCCTCTGTGTCTCATTAATTAAGTTGACAGTTGACAGATGACAGTTGACAGGTGAAAACGAAGTCATCTGTCAACTGTCAACTGAATCGTTACAGCGTGCAAATGTATAATAAATTAATGAGCCCTTTAGCTTTTATTCCCCTAAAAAGAGTTTACACCAGTTATCAAAACGTATAACGGTCTCCTCTCCATACTTCGAAAGGCTCTGTTTTACTTTTTCAACCGGCTTTTCTTTATCCAGTTTTGTCTTACTGTAAAACTTATCGGCAAAACAGATGAGTTGTTCTTCCAACGATACCGGAACCATTACACGTGAAGGAAGCGGAAGATGCCTCTCTTCTATCATTGCAGCGGTAATACCGGTCCCGGTATGCCGTTCACAAACCAGGGCATGCCGCGGAAAACCTTCCTTACGCATCAGATCGGCGCCCAGATAGCCATGACAGATATATTCGGCCTCGCCAAAGCAACCTATTTCCGGTGCATTACACAAAAAGATACCTATATCATGAAGCATAGCAGCTTCTTCTATAAAAGGGATATCCAGGTTCATTTCCGGATGCATGTGTGCCAGGCACAATGCTTTATCCGTCACACTCCGGCTATGGGTAACCAATATATGATAAGCATCCGATCCGACCGGATAATATTTTGAGATAATATCAATAGGATTCATTTTATCTACGCTTTATTCTTAATCCGACTGCGAAGATACAGATATTTTATATTGACTATCATTATCCGGCGAATAAAAACTATCCTCTGCTGCCCAGGCTATTCAAATCGGGATTGATCTCCTTCACCGCCTCTTTCACCTCTTTTTTTGTCACTTTACCATCCGTTGCCACCTGTTGCACAGGATACCGTTCATCTTTATGATCTAACACTAAAGCTTCGGTTTTCGCTTTTTCTTTGATTTTTGGAAGTCTTGTTGCCATATGATTATTCTTTTTGTTTGTAATTATCCAACATAAAAAGAAGCGTGATAGTTCAAGGCAAACATGTTAAATATAAACACATTTAATCGTTTCATAGCTTTAATAAGGCGAACATTTGCTACTTTTGCATGCAATAAAACAGTAGGATACGGATTATGAAAACAGTTTTCAGGCTTACACTTTGGTTTATCGGCATACTGCTCATGCCACAACTACAGGCTACAACCACCCAGGGGGCTTTGGTTCTGGGTGCCGAGCGTATGGATGTGGTCACCCGCTTATTGAAAGATAAACAAGTCGGATTGGTTGTGAACCAGACATCTATCCTGGAAAAACAGCAAAAACACTTACTGGATGCTTTGATGGAACGGGGTATCCATGTAAAAAAAGTATTTGCCCCCGAACATGGTTTCCGTGGCACTGCCGATGCCGGAGAAGAGGTAAAAGACAGCCGCGACCTGAAAACGGGTGTCCCAATCGTCTCTATCTATGGAAAAAATAAAAAGCCGACAGCCGAGCAATTAAGCGGACTGGACGTTATCGTCTTCGACATCCAGGATGTAGGTGCCCGTTTTTATACTTATATAAGTACGATGCATTATGTCATGGAGGCTTGTGCTGAAAATGGCGTCGAGTTTATCGTGCTCGACCGTCCGAACCCGAATGATTTTGTAGACGGGCCGGTCCGTCAGAAAGGTTTTGAGTCGTTTGTAGGTGTCGATCCTATTCCATTATTACACGGCTTAACAGTCGGAGAACTGGCCTGGATGATAAACAGCGAAGGTTGGTTGAAAAGTTCGCCGGACAGCTGCAAGCTCCATATCGTTAAAATGGAAAACTGGCAGCATGGCGATCCTTACTGGCTTCCTGTCAAGCCTTCTCCCAACCTGCCGAACGACCAGTCAATCCGACTGTACCCGTCGTTATGTTTCTTCGAAGCGACCAATATCAGTATCGGACGCGGAACTTATTATCCGTTCCAGGTTATCGGATTTCCGGACAGAAAATATGGTGATTTTGCATTCACCCCTGTTTCATTACCCGGCTTTGATACCAATCCATTACAGAAGGACAAAGAATGTTATGGCGTCGATCTCCGGGAATACCCTTTTGAAGGAGGGTTGACACTCCATTTCTTCCTCGATTTCTATAATAAGGCAGGGAATGAACAGGCTTTCTTTTTCTCCCGCCCGCAATGGTTCGACCTGCTCGCCGGAACCAAGGAACTCCGCTATCAGATTGTCAGGGGATTATCAGAACAAGAGATCCGGGACAGCTGGCAACCGGAATTGGATAAGTATAAAGAAATGCGAAAAAAGTACTTGTTGTATCCGGATTACCCACAAAAAGCAACAAAGAACCGATAAGCGTTGATTCTATTAGGTTTTTAATTATCTTTGCCAACTCATAACAAGAAATAGAACAGCAGTGTTATGTCCTATATTATTGCAGGCATAGCACTGTTTGTTGTAATGTTATCATATTAATCAGTTATCAGGGCTAATAATAGAAGATTTCTTGAAACGTTTTTGGCACATATTGCTGTTCTTTCTTTTATTCTCCGTTGGAATAAAGGATTATATAGAGGCTGCCGGTAGCAACTCCCCCTATAAAGTACTCATCCTCCATTCTTATACGGAGGATCTCATTACATATTCCAGTTTTAGCGACCTGATTGCCGAAAAACTGGAGAAAAAGAATATCCCGACAAACACACAGACTTTTTATCTGGACTGCGAGCGTTACAATGAGGAAGAAGAAAATGATCGTATGTATCATTATTTAGATTCTATCAAAAGCTGGAATCCCGATATCATTCTGGTCAACGACGACCAGGCTACCTATACATTAATGGCTTGCAACCACCCGCTGGGAAAGACTACGCCCGTTGTCTTTTCGGGAGTAAACTTTCCTAACTGGTCCTTGCTGAAACAACATCCTAACTTCACCGGCTTCTGGGATAAACCCAACTACATGAAGACCATTGAACTGATAGAGAAATTATACGGTCCTTCCAATATTCTGTTTTTCAAGAATGCCCGCTTTATGAGCAGAGAGTCGTTCAGAGCTATCCAGGAAGAGATCAAAGATACCGGCAGAACCTTGCGAATAGGCTTATTTCATCAAAAGAGAAATGAATATCCCGACGATATTTGCCCTGGTGAACCTGGCAAATCTGTTCTATATACTACTGAAACAGCCTATCTTTCGGCCCAGAGTTTGTTATCCATTTTTCAGAATAAGCCTTATACGGCATGCCTGCAGATCATCCTCGACTTTGATGTCCTGACTATAGGCCGCCTGGCGAATGTTCCCAATTTCACTGTCATCAATAATGGATTTAATGATGACAGAGGTATTACCGGAGGATATTTTACAACGTTGGATATACAAACAGATATCGTTTCGGAAAGAGCCGCCGATATTTTACAAGGCGCGTCACCTACCAACTATTCCATTATTGAAAGTCCCAAAACCTATGCTTTCGACTGGAACGAAATGGGACGTTTCAATATAAAAAAAAGAGATTTACCGGAAGGCAGCGTCATCTATAATCTTCCGTTCTATGAACGTTATCATAAAGCGATGATCATCGGGGGTAGTTTATTCATACTACTGATCATATATATTATCGCCCAATTAATTCTCATGTATAAACGGGAGTTCAACCGCAAAAAGCAAATACAAACAAACCTGTTCAAGGAAAGGCGTTTCCTCCGATTGGCTTTGGAAGGAGGTAATACATACGCCTGGAAACTGGAAAAAGGACGTTTTATCTTTGAAGATGATTTCTTTATAGACAATAAGATCGATCCCAGGGAAATGTCTCTTACGGATTTATTAGCTATAACACATCCGGACGACCGGGAACATTTACGTAGCCACATCCGGGATATTTATGCCGGGATATGGGAAGAAACGACCATCCAATGTCGGTTCAATTTTAATAGTAAAGAGTATTGCTGGTGGGAATTACGCTATAATCATGGAGAAGATAAGGCTGACGCTGAACAGACTGTCATAGGTTTGTGCCTGAACATACAATCGTTCAAGGATAAAGAAGACAGGTTGAAGGTCTTACAGGAAAAGGCGGAGGAAGCCAATAAAATGAAATCTGCCTTCCTGGCAAATATGAGTCATGAAATACGGACTCCTTTAAATGCGATCGTCGGCTTTTCCAATCTGCTGCAGGAGGAAAGCGATCTTACACCAGAGGAGAAAGAGACATTCAAAGACACGATCAATAAAAACAGCGATCTGCTTTTAAAACTGATCAATGATATCCTGGAACTATCCCGTATCGAATCGGGCCGCATGACATTTGACTTCGAAACATTCAGGTTAAATGATCTGATCGACGAAATCTACCAGACGCACCTGTTGCTTATTCCCCCGCATATTCAGTTTATTAAAGATGCACCTTCCGCAGAGATCAATGTCTATGTCGACCGTTTCAGGTTTACCCAAGTGATCACGAACTTCATCAATAATGCAGTAAAATTCACCAAACAAGGATATATCAAACTGGGATATGAATTCAAAAAAGAAGAAAACAATGTCTATATCTATGTAGAAGACTCCGGTATCGGCATTTCCCGGGAAGCCATCGAAAAAGTATTCGAACGTTTCTATAAACAAGACGAATTCGCCCAGGGAACAGGCTTAGGTCTTTCCATCTGTAAAACGATTGCCGAACGTTTGGAAGGCGATATCCTGATCTCGTCAGAAGAAGGGAAAGGGAGCCGGTTTACTTTAAAGATTCCGGTTAAATTATAATGTCATAAGTAAATTGGTGACAAATAAAATATTTATTTGCATATTTACAGCAAATAAAGAATGTTATGAAAAAAGCCGTATACCTTATATTATATACTCTGACAACCTTCACCTCCGTTGCCCAGAACAATTTATCACCAGATACTATCAGGAATAGACTTTGGCAGCAAAGCAGCCTGTTCCCTAACGAAAAAATTCATGTACATACCGACAGATCGGTATATGCCGGCAGTGATACGATTTGGTTTAGGGCATACCTGGTGAATGCTGTTAACAACCAACCGGAAACCACCAGCCGCTATATCTATTCCGAACTTATCAATCCTTTTGGGAACGTAGTCTCAAGAGTCAAAATAAGAGAGGATAAAGACAGCTTGTTTTATGGTTATCTGCCATTGGAGGAAGATATCCCTGCCGGAGAATATATCATAAGGGCTTATACCCGTTACATGACGAACAGCGGAGAGGAATACTTTTTCCGCAAACCGATACATATCGTTTCCCCTTTCAGCCACTCTCTGACAACAACCGTCACTTTTGAAGGGAAGCCACAACAAAACCAAATTAAAGGATTGATCGGACTGACCAATACCCTCACAAAAGAAGAAATTTCAATGGAAAACGTATCCATTTACGACGAAAACGGCAAAATTGAATACTGGACAGAGGGAAAACAATCCCGGTTCAAAATATCTCCGGACAAATATAAACATAAAGTCATCAAACTGGAAGCAGCAAACTTCCAGCAGTTCCTGCCCGTTTCGCTTCCGGCCAACGACTACCACGTCGATTTCCTGCCTGAAGGAGGAAACCTGCCTGCCGGAGTTTCATCGACAATGGCTTTCAAAGCTCTAAATACTTACGGGCTATCTGAAGACATAACCGGAACCGTTAAAGACGAAGCCGGAAAAGAAATCTGCTCTTTCCAAACGCTACATGCCGGTATGGGACGCTTCAGTTGGATTCCGGAAACAGGTAAAAAGTATTATGCAGAGTGTATCTCTAAAACCGGTGTTGAAAAACGCTTTGAACTGCCTGCCCCCGAAATGAACATAAGTACACTGAATATAGAAGAAAGCTACTCTGACTATCATATAAATATCCTTTACTCCAACGGAATCGCAACCGACGAAACACAGACTTTGCTAATTCACCAACGAGGTTTCCCGCTGTTTGTACAACCTTTCCGCCAAACCCATCGGATCAGTATCGACAAGAAGGCATTCTCGCCTGGCATCATACATCTGTTATTACTTTCTTCACAAGGTCAAATAATCAGCGAACGCCAGGTATTCGTTCAATCTGAAAAACAAGTTACAGCCCATATACAGACTGATAAGGAAACATATACCCAAAGGGAAAAAGTACGTCTGGATATCACATTACAAGATGTAGAAGGTAAACCTGTTCAAGGGAACTTCTCTCTCGCCGTCACCGACAATGCCGATATCCTGCCTGATTCCTCCTATACCATATACACCTCTCTCCTGCTTTCTTCCGATTTGAAAGGGTATATCGAAGATCCGGGATGGTACTTCCGAGGAGATAATAACGCACGCAAAGAGGGACTGGACCTGTTGATGCTGACACAAGGATGGCGAAAATATAATGTAGAAAACGCATTGACAGCCAACTACAAACAACCGGCTATCCTCCCCGAAACCAGCCAACGAATTACCGGCTCCGTTAAACGGCTGGTCGGCAACAAAGCGATTGCCAATGCCAAAATACAAATCCATATCCCAAAAGAAAGGGTTTTGGAAGAGATTCATGCCGGAGAAGACGGTAAGTTCGAGTTCGATTTTTTCGAGTTCCCGGACAGTACCATCTACAACATACAGGCTACAACGAAAAAGAATGGCAGGAATGTTCTGCTGTCACTCGACCCGGAAACCTTTCCGGAAGCCGATCAAATATGGCCTGTCCGTTCTCATAGCGCCCAATGTACAGCAAACTACATCTATTCCGATCTTCCGGCATCAGTTGAATTTTTGGACAAGACAAACAGAAGAATGACATACGAAAACGGCATACGTAATATATTCTTGGAAGATGTTATGGTAACAGCCAGAAAAAAAGTATATAAGACACCTTATGAAAGTATCCCTAGTGCTATAACCATCAAAGAGGAAGATATTAAACAGTCTTCGATGATAGAGCTTCCCACATTTTTAGCATCCAGACTACCTGGACTAATAGCTCTACCACAAGGTTTATTCCAAATAAAGGAACTAGGAGGTCCTATTCCAAAGCCTATTCAGATCATTTTAAATGGATTTCCAATTTATGATACACAAACTGCTAAAATGATATTAGAGACATTACAATTACGAGATATTGAACAAATCGACTACAACAAAGAAGCCGCAGAAGGATTAGCATGGTTCCCTATGACCGGATCAGCTTTTATCGCCATTACATTAAAAAAAGAAGCAGAACCATACGATTACATGCCCAAAAACATACAACAAGTACAGTTACTGGGCCATCAGAAACCGGTGGCTTTCTATTCTCCCAAGTATGAGACTCCACAACTGAAAAACAGCGAGAGTCACGATTTACGTACTACAATCTACTGGAATCCTAATATCCAAACCAATAGACGAGGGAAAGCATTTGTCGAATTTTACACGGCAGATGGAGATAGTCCTTATTCAGTAGTTATAGAAGGAGGTACTCAAAATGGCAAACTTATACGCTTCGAGAAAGAGATGATAGTCAAAGAATAGATTTATTATTGTAGTAACAAAAGTAGTCGAAAAATTCTTCAATTTGATCAACTACTTTTGTGTTGTAATAATAGGAGACCAAAGTCCTTTTCCTACATACTTAGACTCTAGATTAGCAGTTCCTGTTTTAATATTAACAGAACCTGTTACCATAAAATGCTCTTTATCACTAAAAGAGTTGTCATACCTTGTACGATTAAGCCATAATTTAAGAGAAACAGTATCACTTCCCCAACTGCACTCATAATACGCCGTTGTATAACGAATAGTACCATAAGGGCAAAAGGTAGAACCTGCAGATATTAACGATTCTGAACCAGCGAAAGCATACACAATATTGCCATACTCATCTAAGTCATAACACACTTTTATTTCAACCTGATTACAAACATTTAGAAAACACTCACCATAAGTCGCATACACAATTACAGACCCACCGGAATAAGACTTTGTTAAAAGCTTCGGAGTAAATGGTAACATGAATATATACTGATCCCCAATAGGTATCACTTCGACCTCTCGTTCCTCCTGCATCTTGGGATAAACAGAATACTCTTGCAAATCTTCCTGGAAATTCTTTATCTCCCCTTCCGTCAACGGAGTTATCCTATCCCCCATCTCCACTTTCGGAGAAACACGCCAGCCGGAACTTGCTGCTATCTGCTTTAATTGATTGATATTTACTTCATTTTGATTAATAACCTGATCCAATACTGGTTCATTATCATTTGTACAGCCAACTAAAACAGCCATAATCAATATAAAATATAAGACACTTGATTTCATAGTATAAATGTATTAGAAGATTAAAACAACTGAATATAATGCGTGGTTAAAAAACACAGCTACATCTTCCCACCTATTCTCTTAGATGCAGCCTATGGTAAGAAATTTTCTATTGTAACTAAATGAATTCATAATATATATTCCAAAACTCCAATCAAGAATCTCGCAAACATATAAAAAAAATCACAATACACACAACATTATTTATAAAAATAAAATCAACACAATATTTACCCCTAGAATAAACAAGGCAACCAGACACTTTGAATCATTTACATTACAAAACAAAACAACCCTAGTCCTTGGAGAACTAAGGTTGTTTTACCCCGCAAAAATATAGATTAATTTTAAATAACAATAATATTTATTTGAAATATTGTTTTTTTAACTAAATCAATTAACATTTCATCTCTATAAGTGCATGCAAATTCATGTCAAACTCCATTTTAAGTGTTCAATCTACTTCAAAAGTAAATAAAACCTCGTTAAAGTACTTAGTTCTCCAAGGACTAAATAAACTAATATTAATATGGCAGCAACAGAACCTAAAATGCGCAGCATTACAGGAAAATTAACACCGAACAAATTGACTGAACGCGAAGACGACTTCACTTGTAATATTGTTTATCAGGCAAACCGAGACATAAAAGCTCTTTGCCAGTTAGCCGCAGCAAACAGTAAATTCTCTGCCTCAGAACTGGAAAGTGCTTACAACGCCCTGAAAGAACAGGCAAAAATCGAATTATACAATGCTTCTACCGTAGAATTTGGTTTTACGACTAACTCATTAGGAGCTGACGGCCCGTTCATCGGTCCGGATGCGAAATTCAATCAAACGAAAAACAAGGTCGTTCTACGAAGTGTTCCCCTCGCCGAACTAAAAAAAGATCTCGACAATATAACTGTCATCATCTCCGGAACATCTGAGGGTCTACCGGTCATAACAGTAGTGACAGATGTAACGACAGGAAGCGTAAACAATCAGATCACACCGGGAGGCGGCCTGAACGGAGAAGGAAACCGCGTAAGAATTATCGGCGAAGAAGGGAAAGAAGTCGGTTTCTATTTTGTTTCCATAGCAGACAAAACAGAGACAAAGGTTCCGGTAGCCTCGTTGTTACGCAACGATCCATCCTATTTCTCTTTCATCATTCCGCCTTTGGCAGCCGGTACTTACTATCTGGAAATTGCAACCCAGTCAAGCGGTAATACAAAATTTTTAGTAAGCGAACCCCGCCGCAACCGTTTCCCCTACGTGCTGACAGTTGGAGGAAGCGACAGGCCGGAAATAGAATAAATCATTTCCGGTGACCGGAAGAGTGTTCTTCCGATGACTGGAAGTGTGCTCTTCCGATAGCTGGAAGCGTGCTCTTCCGATGAGTGGAAGCGTACTCTTCCAACCATCAGAAAAATACCAAAACAAAATCAGAGAGTTTTTTTACCTATACATATTAATATTAAACTAAAAACGCACATTATGCTAAAAAACTTCAAACCGATTGGTTTAATGCTGTTTGCAGGCATATTATGTTCTCCCGAGAGCATAAAAGCCGACACAACACCCATTAGACCGAGTGTGAGCATTTCCCAACAAAACGGGAAAGTGACAGGAACAGTAGAAGATGAATTCGGTCCCGTAGCCGGAGCCTCAGTCATTGTGAAAGGAACCACAAACGGTATTATTACCGACATGGACGGTAATTTCACATTAGAGGGTGTAAAACAAGGAAACATCATCCAAATCTCTTTCATCGGTTACACTACGCAGGAAATCAAGTACACAGGTCAGGCATCTATTAATGTAAAGTTAATGGAGGACTCACAGACCCTGGACGAAGTAGTCGTAACCGGTTTCAGCGGCGTACAGAAAGCCAAGACATTGACCGCTTCTGCCGTTACCGTAAAGATGGAATCGATTGCCAAATTGCCGGTGACTTCCGTCAGCGACGGTTTGGGAGGCCGCGTAGCCGGTATCATCTCACAGGCACGTTCCGGTGCTCCGGGTGAAACTTCTAAGATTTGGATCCGTGGTGGTAGCGATATTTTGTATGTAGTCGACGATGTAGTAATGGAAACAGAACAGGGTGAAGTATTCTTTAACCGTCTGCGTCCGGAAGATATCGCTTCCATGACTATTCTGAAAGATGCATCGGCTACAGCCGTATATGGTCCGCGTGCCAGCGACGGTGTAGTAGTGGTAACGACGAAAAGAGGCCAGGAAGGCTCCCTGGATATCACGGTAAACCAAAAGTTCACACTTATGACTCCCTCTTACAGACCTAAATCTATGAGCTCATGGGACTATGTGAATATGAAAAATGAATTGTATGCAGCCAATATGGAAGAAAATCCGGCATACAATACGACACAATTGTCCAAATATTATATGGGGCATCTGAGCCAGCAAGGATATGGCCGCCAGGAAATCACCGATATGGTCAACCAGAAATATAATATGGGATATTCATTACAAGATGTAAACGATCTGTTCAATCCGTTTGTAACCCAGGGCGGTGACATTAACAACTACTATACATATGAAGATCCCTGGGACTGGTTCAACAACACACAGCCGATGACACAAACGAACATAAGTGTACGTGGTGGTGGCGAACGCGTCAGATACTATTCCAGTTTAGGATATTTAAACCAGTCAGGTATCAGCGATACGTATAACTACGAACAGTACAATGCCATCGTCAATACGGAAGCCTTTTTGCTTAAAGACAAAAGCCTGCGGTTCACCATGAACCTGAATGGGATCATGGCTAAAAAGAAACAACCGGAAGGCGGCGACGGTATCTTCAACTCGGTTTTGATTGAAGGTGATGAAATCCATTCAATACCACGTAACTGGACAACCGGTTTGGACAGAGCCGGAGGTTTGGACTCCAGACTGCGCAATGGTTTTAATAATACAGACGACTACCGTTTACAGGCCAGTATGGGATTAAAATGGAATATACCCTGGGTAGAAGGTCTGGCAGCCAGCGCAAGCCTCAACTTCAACCACAGTTATTCTATGAACAAAGTCTTCAAACATCCGGAAGAAGGAGTATATGCAAATCCGTATGCAACACAGGAAAATAACTTCAACCCGAATGATGCCCATCTGACACAGACATGGAATAACTATTCTTTGACAACCGGTATCTTCCAGGTGGATTATAACCGTTCTTTTGGTAAGCATAATCTGTCGGCCATGGCCAACTACCAAAGCCAGGTAAGAAATACCAACAAAACCATGGCTAAAAAATATGGTTATCCGACCACTTTCTATCCGCAAATAGACGGCGGATCAACCATGGAAAGTATGAGTGGTACAGAAGGACAATGGGGTTCGGCAAGCTGGGTCGGACGTGTTTCATATGATTACGACAGCAAATATTTGTTGCAATTTAGCGCAAACTATAACGGTTCTCTATGCTACCACCCGGACAAGCGTTGGGGATTTTTCTATGCAATATCAGGCGGTTGGGTTCTGACAGAAGAAAGCTTTATCAAGGATATCATCAACACGGATTATATCAATATGTTCAAGATCCGCGCCGGATATGGTGTGGTTGGTAAAGAACTTTCAGAACCGTTCAGTTATATGAACCAGTATGAGTTGTCAAAAACTATCTTGACAGGTGAAAACATGAGTTCAAGCTCCGCCTGGAAAGAAAGTAACGTATCCAGCAATCTGACCTGGGGTGAATCGCAACAGATCAGTGGTGGAGTTGACTTCGGATTTTTCAAGGATCGGTTAAGCGGTTCATTCGATACTTATTTATATCTGAACAAAGGTGACGAAATGGATATGAATCCTAAACTGACTTACACGCCTGTCCTGGGTTTGCCCAATACCCCGAAAATGAATGCTCCTTACGTGACCACGCATCAAGGTGGTGTTGAATTCAATTTAAACTGGAATGACCAGATCGGTGATTTCACTTATAAAATCGGAGCTAACTACACCTATTGGGATAAAATAACGGTAAGACACACCAAAGAAGATACTGACTATTACTATCCGAACTTAACGAATCTGGGTAAAAGAAACCAAGTGAAAACTTATACAGTAGCATGGCAAACAAACGGCCTGTTCACATCTTATGAAGATATGTACAATTCCTACCTGCATTTCACCCGTAACCACACTCTCGGTACATTCAGGATGCAAGATATCAATGGTGACGGTGTATTGAACGGCGGCGACCAGGTTTGGGATGAAAGAGGCGGCGAAGTTCCACAAACGCTGTACGGTATCACACTTGGCCTGGGCTGGAAAGATTTCAGCTTTGAAATCTTCCTGCAGGGAGCCGCCAACGTTACCGGAGATGTAGTCTCTCCTGCCCGTTCACAACAGGATTACTATTGGAAATACGCTAAATACCTGTGGCAGGAATCTTACACACCAAGCAACCCGATCACAAACAAGCTGCCGTTGCCTACTAACTCCACTTATGGCTGGGGATACAGCTTTGTCGATTCTTGGGTATATGACGCATCTTACCTGAAGCTCAAGAATATCAGCGTAAGTTACGATTTAAAACGAAGAGTACTTAAAAACGTAAGCTACATCAAAGGTTTACAGCTGAACTTCATTGCCAACAATGTACATACCTGGGTTAAGAAAAGTAATCCGTTCAAAAATTTAACGGACCCGGAATATCTGCCGGCCAACTCGATCTGGGGCGGAAATAAATTCGGTAGCTATCCTACCCAACGCTCTTTCACACTCAGTGCTACATTAACATTGTAATCACAACAGACAAATTAAGAAATATGAAGAAAATAAATATATTCGCGTTACTCGCAGCCGTATGTTTCTCGAGTTGCGATCCATTAGGAATCGAACCGACTACCAGCGTTTTCGAAGACCAGTTCTGGGAAAACCCGCAGTTGTCCCGTTCCTTTGTCAATCAATTTTACCTGTGGGCTCCTGCCGGTGCCAATCATGCTTTCAGATCAGAACAATGGTCTGACAACGCAGTCGGTAATGTTGACCGTGACCAGACTACCTTCCGCCAATATGACTTTAACAATAGGCGGTATGATGAATTAACCGGCATTACCAGCCTGACAGGAGCTCCATGGGGAGACGGCTACAAAAATATTCGTCAGGTCAACCTTGCCATCGAGCGAATTCCCAGTGTTCCGAATATGACGGAAGAAGTAAGAGATCAACTAATGGCAGAAAGCTATGCTTTCAGAGCTCAGTTTTATTTCGATATGGAAAGGTACTGGGGAGGATTACCTATCGTTACAAACTCTATGACCATATTTGATGAGACAATGCTCGCACAAAATACCCGTGAAGAAGTCTTCGACCAGATTCTGGCCGATTATGACAAATCATTGGAATACTTTGGCAAAATGACCAGCAAACCGACATTAGGTCTGATTAATGCAGATGCTGTTCAGGTGTTGAAATCACGTGCTGCCCTGACTGCTGCCTGTGCTGCGGCAGCATCATCTAAAGGTCTGTATGATAAGTTGGCCGGTTCAGACAAAAGCAAAGCTCTTTACAGGTTCACCAAAGATGCGAATCATTATTATCAGATTGCTTATAATGCAGCCAAATCTGTTATCGGCAAGTATTCGTTAGATCCGGATTACCGGAATCTGTTCAACGGAGCAACAGGTCATACCTCTGTTGAGTCTATTTGGCCGATGATGTTCAATGAATCCAACAGAAGCGGATTTAACCCGGCTAATTATGCACATCCCGGAGGAAGAATGTACGGGGCAACGACCGATCATAGTCCTGACTGGGGCGGAGATCATGGAGGTGCTTATCCTACCCAGGAGTTAGTCGACTGTTATTACCAGAAAGACAAAGCAACAGGCAAATGGATGCAATGGTGGAAAACACAGCAAGCTAAAGAGATGGGGGTTGAAGCCGGAGCAAACGGAGCTTTAAAAGCAACAACAAAAGATTATCAGTTGATGTATACCGACAGAGACAAACGTTTCTATACGACTGTACTTTATGACGGTTCTTATTATGCAGATAAAGAAGGAGTTGAAAAATGTCTGGTTGGTGTATGGATCGATTATTCGGTACCAACAAAAACTGAAAAATACAGCGCATTGCATACCACTTACAAATCTTCGGAAAAACTGGAAATAGCAGGCCGCGGCCAGTCTTCGATGACCGGATATTATACTGCTAAATATGTTCCCGGAAAATTTAAGGAAGATGGAACCCTGGAGACAAAACAAACATCTATTTCATTCTTCATGGTACGTTACGCCGAAGCACTGCTAAATATGGCCGAAGCTGCATACAAGCTGGGAGGAAAAGAAAGTGAGGTTGTAGATGCCATCAACCAGATCCGTAATCGTGCCGGCTTGGACAACTTCGATGCATCTGTTGTCGGACATAATTTATGGGAAGAATACCAATTGCAACGCCGTATTGAATTTGCATTCGAAGTACCGTCTCACCGCTATTTCGATTTGCTCAGATGGGGTGAATCAGAAGGTAAAACTGTAATCGAAGAATTAAACAAGCCTTCTTCCGGTATGTTTATTTTCCGCAAGGGTGTCGAAAGCGAAAAAGTGGAAGATAACGGCTATCCGGCACCGGAAACAGATCCTAAATATTTCACTCCGTACTTCGAAGTGCGTCCGATAGATAACTCATATTACGAACGCAAATTCAACAACGCAGTGTTTTATAAACTTCCTTTTGCAAAAACAACTTTGGAAAGTGACAAGAATCTGGTTCAGAATCCGGGTTGGGAAAACAGAAGCTATCAATAACATTTAAACAGAAATAAGTATGAAACTTAAAAATATATTAATCGCAGCAGTATGTTGCCTGACAGCTCTATCAGGTTGTCAAAGCGGATTAGTCTACGATGAAGTACCCGAATCCATTTATACAAACGTAAATTTGGGATCCGGCCTGGCTAAAGTCCGTGTCCGTGAACTGTTTACAAACAAGATCTGGCAAGTAAACCATAACGATGGAAAAGGTCAGTGGTTAGAAAACTGGCTTGCTCAAACGCTTATCAGTGAAAGTTTCCAAAACGGAATAGATTATACCAATAACACCGGTTCAGATGTTACTATCATGGGTAAAGTGCTAAAAACGGGAGAAACGATGTTCGTACAAAATACATTGGAAGTTGTGGACGACAGTTCTGCCCCCGACGGGAAGAAATATATAATCCATGTCTTTTCTCCGGCAAACGTGATGTACACAACACCCAACAAAGGACATCTGTTTGTAGCATCTGCTTTTGATGGTGACAATCTACACCCCGTATTCGTTGAAGAAGTTGAAACAGGTAAATATCGTTCCGCAATCGTACCGGTAAGGCAAGACGCATTAGTCATAGAACTTATCCTGGAAGATATGTATGCATGCCGGGTGGAACCGGTTAACGGAGCACCGACTTTAGGTGCCCCTGGAGATTTCACCAAACCACATCAATATATGGTTATTAATACAACTTTCAGACCGGAAGGTGTTCCTGAAACAAGACGGTTGTATGAAATTCAGGTGCAGCTATTAAAATAAAACGATAACTTTTTATGTTAGTAGAGCTTCACAGCTCTACTAACTCAATTACTATTTACGGGAATTTTATACGACTATATTCATTTACCCCATAAATAAGTCAAAATGAAATACATTCTAATTCTTTTAATTTCTTGTTTCGAATTGTTCAACGTTTATTCCCAAGAAGATAATACACCTTATCTTTTTCCTGAATTTACGAAAGGATATGTTTATTACAAAGACGGAAGAATATTCCATGTACCGCTCAACTATAATTTATTCAATGGAAAGTTTTTCTTCATTGACAATGATAATATAAAGAAAGAGTTTTCCGATCCGAATATGGTTACTTCTCTCAAAATAGGAGAAAGAACTTTTCTACCGGTTTCAAGCAAAGAAACAGCTGAATTAATCCAATCTGAACCTAAAATCCTTGTCCAATACAATGGAACAAGGAAAATCAAAAAAGATTTGACATATGGTGGTAAAACAGAAACAGCTTCTGTCGAAGGCTATAGCAATCTCATATATGGTTCAGGAGATTACCAAGCAAATACTTTTTTAGACAAGATAAAGTATAAATTCTATATTGAAAAAGGTAAAGGGTTTAAGAGTTTCTCTACAGAAAAACAATTCTTAAAAATATTCTCTAAACACAAAGAGCAGCTTAAACAATACATTGATGGTAATAAGATAGATTTTGAGACTATTGGCGAAGTTAAAAAATTATGCAACTATGCTCTATCTTTGAACTGAAAAGAGGTGGCCTCCTTCAACAGGGCCACCTCTTCTAATTTATAATGTTTGTATTATCATTTCTTTTCGATAACCATCAGTTTCCCGTTATCGGTCCCGTAAAAAGCAATCGTATTCACAGGTTTCACATTTCCTTCTGCCTCAAAACGGACTACTTTGTTCAGAGCTTCCAGAAACTCCTGTTCTCCCTTCAAATTAGGACACGCCATACGTGTTGTTGCCACTTGAGGAAACTTAATGATGTTTTTTCTGGCTTCCGAATATTCAATATTCCCATTCATACGGTTACAACCTGCATTTCCTGACAAATGGTTGCGTGCAACGTCAATGACTATGAGCTGGTTACTTTCTGACGGGTCTAACTTTTTACCGTTCAGTTCTACCACACTCCATTCTCCATTCAAATCGGAATAAGATGCGACCACTGCTTTTTGTGATTTACAGGAAGCAAATACGGCTATTCCCACAACTGCCAGGCATAGATATAAATACTTCTTCATTTCTGTTAGTTTTTAGATAAAACAAGCAGAACATTACCGTCCTGATCGATCAATGTCATTTCACTCTCGGAACTACCGGCTTTTACCGCTTTCACATTGCCCATAGCCTGCATAATGGCATCTTCTGTAGCCATATCCGGACAAGCCATCATCGTTGCAGCACCCGGTGCAATGGTTATTGCAGAAATGTCTTTATCATCCAATGTAAAAGAAGAATTGAACATATTACAGCCTGCATTGCCATGCAATTTATTCTGCGCCATATCAAACTCCATATAGGGTAATCCTTCCTTCAGAATCTTTTCACCTTTCACCTCTATTACATTCCATTTACCTTCCAGTTTCTTGGCATCTGTTTTGGCTTCAGAACAAGAAATCATCATCCCAAGTACCATCGGGAGCATCAATACATAAAAAATCACTCTTTTCATAATCTATACTATTTGTTATATCACTTACAAAGATAAGACGCCAAATCCATCTAAATTGTTCCCCAAAGGTACTGTATTTAGTTAACATTAACAATCCATTCCTGCATAGCCTCTCTCATCCTTCTGAGGTTTTACATTATTTTCTGTAAGTTTGCACCCGACGAACAAACTATAAATGAGGATATAATGAAGGGATCGGGCATTGCACCTATTTTGATTTTACTATTTATATTAGGTATCTCCTGTAAAAACACACCTAAACAATGCGAAGAAGAAGTAGACAGCGAATGGATCGACAGTCTGCAACGTGTATACCAATACGGCATCTGCATCGATACACTGGATATAAAAGAATATAAGATGAAAAACGGCGATAACCCTGCCGCTATATTCTCAAGCCTCGGTTTTTCCGCTCTTATGGCCGACAGTATCAGCAGATCGTCTCTCGAGGTGCTGGATCCTACCAAATTACAAGCAGGCATGCACTATTATACATTCAGCATGCAAGATAGTACCGCCCAAATCCGCTACATCGCTTTTGCCAAAACAAAGACAGACTATGCCGTGATCGATTTTACCGGTGATACTATCAGCGCCTATGAATTTAATAAGCCGATCACTTTAAAACGCCAATATGTGGAAGGTACTATAAACTCTTCGCTATGGAACGTACTGCAATCGAATGGTGTAAACCCGTTACTGGCAATTAATATAGCCGATGTTTTTGCCTGGCAGATCGACTTTTATGATGTCAAAGAGGGGGATTCTTTCCGCGTACTATACGATATTGCTTATATAGACGATACAACCGCTTTAAATATAAGTAGCATTCAGGGAGCTATATTTACCCATCAGGGAAAAGATTTTGTGGCCATTCCCTTTACCCAGGACAGTGTCTTCGAATACTTCGATCAGGATGGGAACAGTTTGAGAAAGGCTTTCCTGAAAGCTCCTCTGGATATCTTCCGTATCACCTCACGTTTTACGAATGCCCGTTTTCATCCGATCCTGAAACGCTATCGTGCACACCACGGTGTCGATTACGCGGCACCGGTCGGGACTCCCGTCAAGAGTATCGGGGCCGGGACTGTCATAGCCAAAGGATATCAGAATGGCGGAGGGAACTTCCTGAAAGTACAGCATAACTCCGTATATACCACCACCTATATGCACCTCAGTAGGTTTGCCAAAGGCATACAAGTAGGTAGCCATGTTCAGCAAGGCGAAGTCATTGCCTATGTCGGTTCAACCGGCCTTTCAACCGGTCCACACCTGGATTTCCGGGTACATAAGAACGGGCAACCGATAAATCCTTTAAATATGGAAGCACCGCCCTCTCTTCCTGTCAAGCCTGAATTACGTGACAGTTTTCAGTTGGCTAAACAACAATTTTTTGCCGAACTGGATAGCATGCAGAAGCTATCCAATGAGTGCCTACCCGCTAACTGACGGGTGACTATCGATTTCAGAACCGATAACTATTGCTTTTAATGAGATTTATGGTACATTTGTAAACACGATAAATGTATTGATATATGAAATTTTTAGGCAATATCATCTGGTTAATATTCGGTGGACTGATCACCAGTATCGAATATCTGGTCTCAAGTCTGCTACTGATGATCACGATCATTGGCATTCCTTTCGGATTACAGACACTGAAACTGGCTTTACTGGCCTTGTGGCCTTTCGGTAGTACGGTTACGGATAATGGGAATTCCGGCGGTTGTCTTTGTATCATTATGAATATACTCTGGATCATACTGGGGGGATTCTGGATTTGTTTGACTCACCTGGGGTTCGGCCTGTTGCTATGTATTACAATCATCGGTATTCCCTGGGGTAGGCAACATTTCAAAATGGCTGCCCTTGCGCTGACTCCTTTCGGAAAGAATATCAATTAATCCAGTACCGGATAACTTTGCCGGGCTTCTGCCCGGCTACAAGCATTAAAATGCCACCATTCGTATGGAATGATACGGAATCCGGCTTGTTTCATGACCCGGCGCAACAGCCGACGGTTATTATATGCTGCACGGTCTATTTTACCGGCATTCAATAAGGTATCCTCATTATTCGTATGAGCTTCTTCCCCAAAGAAATCGAAAGGTGTTCCCATAGGAAGAGGTTCGCCTGTCTCGTCCAGAATAGTCACATCTACAGCCATTCCATAATTATGCAGTCCTCCTCCATTTGCCGGATTACTCACATAATTCACTTTATCCGTTCCGCGGACAAGTGCCCACATTTTACGTTGCACCGACATCGGACGGGCGGCATCGTAGACGACCAAAGTGAAGCCTGGCTGTTCTTTTTTCAATAATCGTTGCGCAGCTATAAGCTTTTTTGCTGCATCCGGATGAAGCCAGGCACGTGTTATTCCGGTATAAACGGCTTCTTTCATAAAATTATCGGTTGTTGCATAAACCAGCTGTACACGTATTGTTGAGTCCAATGTAGCAATATCCACCAATCCCTTATTATGTAAATAAGTATCCAATTCCTCTGCACTACCGCGAGCACAAAAAAGGAATACTACCAACAGGAAAATATGTTTTTGCCAACTCATTGGAAATCATTTTAATCTATAGAAATCTGCTCTACCTCTATAGGGTCATTCAGGAAGACAGAGGCGGCATCTGAAAACTTTGCAGCCGATTCCGTTGTCAGAAACCGGCATTCTCCACCATGGGTAAGCCGCCGGTTCATTTCCGGATGTCTGTTTAAGTAATCTATCAGGCTCTCCGCCACGTATTCGCCCTGAGGGAGCACTGTTATACCGGCTGGTAAATATTGCTTGATTTTGCCAATTAAAAGAGGATAATGCGTGCATCCCAATACCAGAGTGTCTATCCTGGGATCCACAGATAAAATATGATCCAAATGCTTTTTTACAAAATAGTCTGCCCCCGGAGAATCGAACTCATTATTCTCAACCAAAGGAGCCCACATCGGACAAGCTTCCCCCGTCACCTTAATATGTGGAAACATTTTACCAATCTCAAGCGAATAAGATTGAGAAGAGATCGTACCGGAAGTGCCTAAAATACCGATATGCTTTGTTGTACTGATCCGGTCCATTATCTCCACTGTCGGACGAATGACGCCTAGCACACGGCGTTCTGCATCCCATTCAGGAAGATCTAGCTGCTGAATGGAACGCAACGCTTTTGCCGAAGCTGTGTTACAAGCCAAAATAACTAATTGGCATCCTTCTTCAAACAACTTCAATACAGCCTGACGGGTAAACCGGTAAACGACCTCAAACGAACGTTGCCCATACGGGGCACGTGCATTATCACCCAAATAAATATAGTCATATTCAGGCATTGCCTGGCGGATTTTATCAAAGACAGTCAACCCGCCATAACCGGAATCAAAAATCCCTATCGGTCCTGTTTGTTGTGAAAACATATTTCTTCCTTCTTTTATAATACAACAAAGGATGCCCTCCATAGAAAGGCATCCTTTATTATATCTCTAATTAGAATTATTATTTCAAACCTAATTTAGCTTTTACCAGCGGAGTTGCATCGATTGCAGAATTACCAGTATAAAGAACGATGCCAGGATTGTTATCAAGCATATATGTATAGCCTTTTTCATCTCCTACAGCTTTGATAGCAGCTCTGAGCTTTTCCTGGATCGGAGCCAGCAATTCCTGCTGTTTTTTACTCATATCCTGTTGTGCAACCTGAGTAAAGTTATCCACTCTCTGCTGAATATCCTGCAATTCCTGCATTCTTCTTACTTTGATATTTTCAGTCATTGAGTCCTGTTGGGCGATATAATCAGCATATTTTTTCTGCCATTCATCTTCCATCGTTTTCATCTCGCCGGCATATTTGTCATTCATTTGCTTTAACGTTTCCTGCATAGCCGTTATTTCCGGCATTACAGACATAATTTCCTGAGAATTTACGATCGCTACTTTCATTTCCTGAGCAAAAACTCCTAACGGGAGGATCATCAACAAAAAAATAATCAGTTTCTTCATTTTCTATAAAATATTACTTGTTATTAATCAATCATTTTTTTTGTGCATAAAGCGCACAAATGTAAGCATTTATTTTGAATATCCTAACTTTAACAGCACTTCATTGCTAATATCTATCTTCGGAGAAGCATAAATAATATTCATAGCAGCAGCACGGTCAACAACCATTTGATATCCTTTGTCATCCGAAATTTCTTTCACTGCGTTGTATATCTCATCCTGAATAGGCTTCATCAGACTTTCACGCTTCTTATACAACTCACCTTCCGGCCCGAAATACTGACGTTTCAAGTCTTGTGCTTCCTGTTCCTTCTTCACAATTTCCTCTTCACGCTTCGTTTTCATCTCGGCAGAAAGAAACACCAAGTCACTCTGATAGGTCTTATACATATTTTGCGCTTCCTGCTGAATAGCTTCCACCTCGTTCTGCCATTTCTTTGACACCTGGCTCAACTGTTCGTTTGTCATTTCATAAGCCGGAATATTTTTAAGAATATATTCCATATCTATCAAAGCAAACTTTTGCGCCATACCGGCAAAAGAGCAGAGGAGCATCATACAACTCAAAACAATAATCTTCTTCATACGCTTTCTTTTTATAGTTTCACTCTCTGACTACAAATATAGCGGAGGGTTTACTTTGTTCCAACGAATTATGGTTAACGCTTGACGATGAATTGTTAAATTTAGATTAATCCATTGTTTTTTATTAGAACTCCTGTCCAATAATGAAGTGGAAGTTACTACCACCAGCACTACGTGAACCATCGACCTTGTCGAAACCGTATGCCCAGTCGATACCCATCAAACCGATCATCGGAAGGAAGATACGAACACCGACACCGGCGGAACGCTTCAAGTCAAACGGATTAAAGCTCTTCAAATCTCTCCAAGCATTACCGGCTTCAGCAAATACAAGACCGTAAATCGTAGAAGACGGTTCCAACAAGAACGGATAACGTAACTCCATTGCCAAGCGGGAGTAAGCATAACCGTAAGAACTATATCCACCGTTACCGGCGATACTACCATTTTCGTAACCTCTCAAACCAATCGTTTCCGTTGCGTATGTACTGGAGTATCCACTCATACCGTCACCACCCATATAGAAGGTTTCGAACGGAGAACGTTTATGTTTGTTGTAAGATCCCAGGAAGCCGTATTCCACACGGGTCATCAATACCGGTGTACGCTTAACTGCCGAAGGAGCCAACGGAGAGAAGATCTTTGCTTTGAACTTCCACTTATGGTATTCGATAAGCTTAAACTTACTTTCGTCATTATCGCTCATGTTTGCATAATCCTTTCCATCCCATAAAGAGTAAGGAGGAGTTGCACTGACAGACAAAGAGAACTGTGAACCACGACGAGTATACAGCGGGTTGTCGATAGAGTTACGCTGCAACATCAATTCCAGGTTTATATTATGGCAATTGCCATTCTGTACCAGGAAGTATGCCCAGTCGTGCATCATATACAACTGATAATTCAATGTAGCCATGAACTGGAAGTAGTCATCCGGCCAGTTCAAACGTTTACCGTAACCGGCAGAAAGTCCGAACATCATGATTGACTTATCCGGGTCGTATGCCAATTCGTAGTTGTTATACCCGCCATAACCATAACTGCCGCCATAACCGCCATACATACCACCATAGCCGCCATAATAAGGATAACCATAACCACTACCATAATAATTAGACATACTATTATTATAGTAGTTACTACTGATATCAGTCTGTTTAGAGAAGTAAGCACTTACGGAAAGCGTATTCGGGCGTCTACCTCCGAACCATGGGTCCATAAATGAAATACTGTATGCCTGGTAGTAGCGTCCGTTGGTCTGACCGCTTAATGTCAAAGTCTGGCCTTCACCTTGCGGAATGATACCTTTATAGGTCTTCGGATTCAGGAAGTTCTTCATAGAGAAGTTCGTAAACTTCAGACTCAACTTACCGATCACACCTGTCTGTCCCCAACCGGCCGAGAATTCGATCTGGTCATTAGCCTTTGATGTCAGGTTATACTGGATATCCACTGTTCCGTTTTCAGGATCAGGTAATGGCTTCGGTTCCATATTTTCAGGGTCGAAGTGTCCCATCTGGGCAATTTCACGAACGGAACGCATCAAATCTTCACGGCTGAACAACATACCTGGTTTGGTACGAAGCTCACGACGCACGATATCTTCATACAGACGGTCGTTACCGTTAATGATCACACGGTTGATGGTAGCCTGCGGACCTTCCTGAATACGCACTTCCAAAGAGATAGAGTCGTTATCCACATCTACTTCTACCGGGTCGGCACTAAAGAAGATGTAACCATTATTATAATAGACATTGGATACGGCATCTTCATCTGTCGACAAACGTTCCGTCAGCTTTTTCTGGTTATACACCTCACCCGGCTTCATTCCGAGGATCGCTTCCAGATAATCAGATGCGTACTGCGTATTACCCACAAAACGAATGTCTTTCAGATAATACTTGTCTCCTTCTTCCAGTTTCAGGAAGATATCGACCTTCTTCTCATTAAAATTCACAACACTATCAGCCAGCAATACAGCGTCACGATAACCATGTTCGTTATATTTGGAGATAATGTTCTGCTTATCTTTTTCGTATTCTTCCGTAGTGAACTTCTTCGTGCTGAATGCTTCCAGGATACTGGTCTTCCAGTCGTTCGGAATACTGAATTTTTCATTCGTCTTCTTCATCGCCTTCTTCAGGTCCCTGTTAGACAAAGCCTTGTTTCCTTCAAAATAAATACGATGAATCTTCGTCTTTTCATTCTTATCGATATTGATATCGACGATCACTTCGCCCTCTTTGGACAAATCATCACGTTGTACAATATCGACGTCTACATTCTTAAAACCTTTGCCGTCAAAGAACTTCTGAATAACGATCTTTGCACGGTCCATCAGGTTGGGAGTTACCTGGAAACCCTTCTTCAAGCCCAACTTGGCTTCAAGGTCTTCCCGTTCCCCTTTCTTTATACCATGATAATTTACTTCTGATATACGGGGACGTTGCTTCAACTGGATCTCCAGCCAGATCTCGTCACCTTCAATCTTGGTTGCCAGGATTTTTACATCCGAGAACAATCCGTGTTTCCAAAAACGCTTTACCGCTGTTGTAATCTCATCACCGGGGATAGTGACCATGTCACCGACCGATAGTCCGGAGAAACCGATTAACACGAAATCATCATAATTTTTAATACCCGTTACCTTGATATCGGCAATTTTATACCGTTTCGGCGCTAACGAATAATCAATGACCGGCACTTCTGCCGGTGCTTCAACCTGGGTAGTGTCACTTTCCTGGGCAAATGCTCCGCAGGCAAAACCTAGGAAAATAAAAAACAGCACTATTCTTTTGTACATATAACAGCTATTGTTTATAAGATTAATTGCTCACTTGTCTTACCGAAACGGCGTTCACGTTGCTGGTAATACAATATAGCTTCATACAACTCTTCTTCTCTGAATGCCGGCCAAAAGACATCGGTAAAGTAGAACTCCGCATACGAACATTGCCACAGCAAAAAGTTACTGATGCGTTTTTCTCCTCCGGTCCTGATCAACAGATCCGGATCGGGAATGCCTTTAGTCGTCAGGTGGTCCGAGACAACTGCCTCGGTTATATCGTTGGGGGTTATTTTCTTTTCCTCTACAAGAATAGCGAGCTGTTTGACAGCTTCTGTTATTTCCCAGCGGGATGAATAACTAAGAGCCAATACCAGAGTAGTCCCCGTATTGGCAGAAGTTTGTTCGATGCAATCCAGCAACGTAGCGTGTGCATCTTCCGGCAGACGGTCCAGATTACCGATCGCCATCAGACGTACATTATTTTTCATCAAATCCGGGGTCTCCCGATGAATAGCAGAGACAAGCAAACTCATCAATGCCTTCACTTCTTCTTCCGGCCGGTTCCAATTTTCTGTAGAAAACGTATACACTGTCAGGTATTTCAGCCCAATAGCCGTTGCCGCCTCTACCACTTTACGAACAGAAACAACACCTTCCTGATGTCCATAGCTCCGGTCTTTCCCTTGCGCTTTGGCCCAACGTCCGTTTCCATCCATAATAATCGCCACATGTTGCGGCAAGCGATTTTTGTCTATTTCCTCTATCAATGACATAGTGTTTCTCAGTATCTAAACGTACTGTTACTGTTTATACTATTACATGGCCTGTTACGCGGACCGAAGTCCCAGGTAACAGATAGCAGTAAAAATGAATACCAATCCTTGTTCTTCAAAAAACTGCCGCTTATCTGATAAGGATTATCCAACATTGCATTATCTCCGTTCGTAACATCGAATTTATCTCCGAACAATTTACGGAAAGAGAACTCGCAACCCAGGTTAATCCTGTTCTTGATCTTATATTTTACGCCTACCCCTAACGGGATATTCGGTCCGAAAAACGCTTCATTTCCTGTGCCGTATGTAACTCCCAATCCCAGGAATACATACGGAGTAAAGCGCTTCGCTCCTGCATAATCAAATTTATCACTGTACGGAAAGAAGTTAAATTCCATCTGTCCGCCCAGTTCCACCAGGCTACGGCTGAACGATGCCTGCGCATTGTCCGGAAAAACATTTTCCAGTCCTTCCGTGCTGCCCGAAACCTGTCCCCACATCAGATTTGCCTTAAAAGCCCATCTGAAGTTGGCATTATAGCGGAATACTGCTCCCACTGCCGGATTCATTCCTTTAAAGAAAGCATTCTTGTTGGCATCTCCCATATAGAAGGCCCCCCCGGCCATTCCGCCTATTTCATATTTATATTCCTGTGCGTGGAGACCGGAAAATGAACCGACCAGCAGTATCAGTATAAGAACCCGTTGAAAAAAAGTTGAAGTCATATTGCAATGCTGTTATGTTACTACACTTCTTTTTCTAACGGTAAAACCTTCTTAAAATTATACAACCATCCACGAACTTTGATTAATCCTTAAAACCTAAACGGTTTATACGACCCTTCCAGATCTGATCCAGATCATTCGCATTATTATTCTCTTTTCCTCCGAAAATCAGCATGAAATTATCTTTATCCACTAAAACGGATGCAAAACCCCGTGCTTTATAATCTTCCGGCATTACAGCCAATGTGTCCGATAAAATCCATGTCACACCACCGTCTCTGGAGAAATACATATCTTTCTGTGCTTTATTAGCCTCGTCGATACCGCCTACCAGGCAGAATTTATCATCATAAGCAGAAAGCAGAACACCCTCTCTCTTATCAAAATAATCCGATTCCTGATCAGTCAGCAATACCCACTGTCCACCGTTCATGGTACCCCAGGCAGAATTGAGCAACTTACCGTTTCTATCTTTTCCGGCAACAACAGTCAGACTGTTTTGTTTGCTACCCGAAGAATAAGAAGCCAAAGAACCAAAGCCACTAACCGGGAATCCGTCGTGTACAGCTTCACCCGCTTTCCATTCCAGGTCTTTATTCATATAAATAAAGTCCAATGTACCGTTATTATCAGCAATGGCAGACAGGAAAGAAGACTGTCCCAAGCCTTTTTCGTTATTGACCGCTCCCAATAAAGCCTTTATTGAATAAGTCTGCTCTACAATCGTCCAGTCTTGTCCGTTGACAGAGCGATAAAGCGCACCTTTTGTTGTCGGCACATACAATGCATCCCCGTATTCAGTCATCTGTGAAAGACGAACTTCACCGGCTGGCAGACCATTCAAAGTCATATCCGTCCAGCTTCTGGCATTCGAAACTGAAGAGCTATGCAATGAATATCCTTTACTTGCATCAGTTGCTTGTGCGTACATATAATAGTACTCATTACCTTCCTCACCCCACGTTATGACTTTCTGCTCTTTTACGGGGAAGCCAAGTACATTACTTGCATATAGCTCCCAGGTCATAGAATCAGGTACCACCTGATGAATATTAACCCAAGCTTTATAAACCTTTGATGAAAGACCATCATAAGCCTTTGTCACAAATTGAACAGGTTTGGAGAAGTCCAACGAATCTTCTTTATTCCAATAAAAGGTAGAATCCGGCAACGCTTCCTGTGTCACCTCGATAGAAACCAACCCTAAGCCATTCGTTACCTTACAAACGACTTTCCCTACTTCCGTACCGAAAGGCAGAGAGTCCGGATTAAAAATCTTTCCGTTTACCTGATCGATCACAAACTTCACTGTATCCAACTTTCCTCCCAGTATGGAGTCATGACTTATATAAAAAGATGTCAACTGACAATCCTTAGGTACATCATACTCCTGATCGTCTGAATTCAGACAAGAAGACAGAAACAATGCAATACATCCCGCTACAAATAGTACTATTCTATTTTTCATCCAAAAATAAGTTTGTTGCATATAAAGCCACAAAAGTAGAAACATTTTTTGCTTTATTCCCAATATCGGCTAATATTTATAATATTTTAGTTCCATTAAACTACTTCGCTCACTGATTCTTCCTTGAAAAAATAGAGATTACATGATCCTGCACTTTTTTCACGTCCGTCAGTACCAGAGAGGCCACCCTACCCAGATCCGGAGCTTTCACACCCGATTCCAGACTGACAGGGGCTGTTTCAACCAACATTTGATCCCATAAACCTTCCTTTAGAAAATGGCCGAGAAGCGTAGCTCCCCCCTCCACCATCAGGGAATTTAATTTACGGATATACAACTCATGCATCACCTGCGGCAAAACCGGTTGTGAAAAATCAATGGTGACATATTCCACATTCTCCCGGCTTATCGCATCTGCTGCCGTAAAAACCAACGTTTTTACCGTTCCGTCTAACAAATGATAATGAGACGGAATACGTAAAGTTCGGTCGAGTACCACCCTGACAGGCGACTTTCCCGCCCAATGACGTACCGTCAACGAAGGATTATCCAGCAAAGCCGTCTGTGTCCCGACCATGATAGCCGCCACATCCGCCCGCAAACAATGTACCCTGCGCATAGTCTCCGGAGAGGACAACACGACAGCCGGCGACGAATTATCCGTCCGTAGGCGGTCCATAAAGCCATCCGCACTCTGCGCCCATTTCAAATAAATATAAGGGCGCCGTTTTTCCTGGAAAGTCATAAACACCCGGTTCAACTCCCAAGCTTCCTTCTCCATTACGCCGGTCACCACTTCCACGCCTGCCTCCCGGAGCATCCTCACCCCTCTTCCCGACACTTCCGGAAAAGGGTCCAGACACCCGATCACCACACGCGGAATCTGTTTCTTTATGATCAGTTCGGCACAGGGAGGAGTTTTCCCATAATGCGAACAGGGTTCCAGGCTAACATACATGGTAGCCTCTTTCAACAAAGACTCATCACGGACCGAAGCGATTGCATTCACTTCGGCATGCGCTTCGCCATACTTCCGATGATAACCTTCTCCGATAATTTTACCTTGGTGTACAACCACGGCTCCTACCATCGGATTCGGTGCCACACAACCCGCTCCACCGCGAGCTAGTGAAATACAGCGAGCCATATATTTATTTTCAACCTCGACCATTTTCTTTGCTTATAAATGGTTTTTGCATTACTTTTGCATTAAAATTACAATTTTATGACCGAGACTGTCGCCTACATACAAGATACGCTTAAAGACTATTATCCGCTTAGTGAAATTAAAGCTTTCATTCGCTTGATAATGGAGCGCGTGTGCGATATCCAGCCGCATCAATTCTTACTCTGCAAAGATAAAGAATTATCCGATAAGGAAAAGACACAAATTTATAATATCGTAGAACGATTGACAAAATATGAACCGATCCAGTATATTTTCGGTAAAACCGACTTTTACGGATTCGAGTTTCTGGTAGACCCGTCTGTCCTGATCCCGCGTCCGGAAACGGAAGAGCTGGTCGAGCTGATCGTACATGATTATGCGAAAAAAAGCATCGACATATTGGATGTAGGCACAGGAAGTGGTTGCATCGCTATCACGTTAAGAAAATTATTGAGCAAAGCGCAGGTTTCTGCACTCGACATCTCACCCGAGGCCCTGAAAATCGCCCGAAAGAATGCCGGGCTCAACCGTGTGCAGCTCACGTTTTATGAAAGAGATATTCTTCAGCCCTCCAAAACAGCCGATTCCATAGAAGAGGAGTTTGATGTCATTGTCAGCAATCCTCCTTATGTCATGGAAAAGGAAAAATCGGAAATGGAGAAAAACGTGCTCGACTACGAACCGTCGCTCGCCCTGTTCGTCCCCGACGACAATCCTCTGTTGTATTATAACAACATTACGCGTTTTGCCGAACAGAAACTGAAGAAAAAAGGGTATCTCTATTTCGAAATAAACGCACAGATGGGTGAAGCCGTCGTGAACATGCTGCGCATGATGGAATTCAAAAATGTAGAACTGATACAGGACCTGTCCGGCAAAGACCGCTTCGTAAAAGCACAGACATGGAACAGATAACCGAAGCAGAAATGTTACGCCGTGCTGCCGCCTATTGTTCGACAGCCGAACGTTGCATCCAGGACGTACAAAAAAAGATCAAGGCTGCCGGACTCACTCAGGAGGAAGGCGAACGCATCATCGCACGCCTGCTTCAGGAAAAGTTCATCGACGAACACCGGTTCGCCCGCTACTTTGTGAATGATAAGTTCCGTTTCAACAAATGGGGACGCATCAAAATCGCCTACGAACTTCAAAAAAGAAATATCCCCGCCGCCATACGTACAGATGCGTTGGAAGGGATAGATGAAACAGAATATGCCCATATCCTCCAATCGTTGCTAAAGGCGAAAAAGAAGTCGACCAAAGGAAAAGACGACCGGGATATTTACATCAAACTTCTCCGTTTTGCCGCTGGCCGTGGTTTTGAGAACCGCGAAGTATCCCGTTGCCTGAAACAATTATTCAACGGTAACGATTATGAGGAAGATTTTTAACGACCTGCTGAATCTCTTCTTTCCTAAACTTTGCATGATATGCCAGACTCCTCTTGTCGGAGGGGAAGAACATATCTGCCTGAAATGTCTTTGCGATCTTCCCCGTACAGGTTATGATTTCCTGAAAGAGAATCCTGCCACATTCCTGTTCGCAGGAAAAGTTCCCGTTTACCGGGCTACCGCTTTCCTTCGTTATGAGAAAGGCGGCCACGTACAACAACTCATCCATTCCCTGAAATACCACGACAACCGTGAGATCGGCTTCCGGCTGGGACGCATGGCAGGTCTGCATTACCGGCAAGCCATCCAGTCAGACTGTCCCGACCTGCTCCTTCCCGTCCCACTTCATCCCGGAAAAAAGAAAAAGCGCGGTTACAACCAATCCGAATGGATAGCCCGGGGACTGAACAGCCTGTTACAACTCCCCATAGATACCACCAGCCTCCGCCGCATCAAAGAGACAGACACACAGACAAACAAACCGACCTACGAGCGCTGGCAGAACGTACAGGATATCTTCTCGGTGGTCGCCCCGAAAGAACTGGAAGGCAAACATATCCTCCTGATAGACGACGTCATCACCACCGGTTCGACCATCGGAGCATGTGCCGAAGCCTTACTGACCGTGCCCGGAGTACGGGTAAGCATACTGGCTGTAGCGATCGCCTGAAAAACAGCAAACAACTATAAATACAGAAAGCCCGACAGAGTTACTGACCGGGCTTCCTCCTGCACTCTCTCTTCACAGAGATAAAACAGAGTTACTTTATTTTTATTACTTTAGTATTACTAATACTGCTTGTTCTCCTGTCGCAGGGTATTTAGCTCATATAAAAAGCTGCGCAGTATTGAAAAATTATTTGATTAAATAATTGTCTGTTTATTTTACAATCGCTTTCACAGCAGCTTCGCCTTCGACAGCAACAACCACAACACCAGCAGGAGCAGCGATAGTAGCTTCGTCGGAAGTAATCAGCGTGCTGGCTACAGTCTGGCCGAGAACATTGCTGACAGCCACCTTCTTGCCTTGTGCACCCTTAACGACAACAGCACCTTCTGTTGCAGTTACACTGATCGTAGATACGGAAGGAGTAACAGCATCTGTTGCCACTTCGTCATCTGCCTTATATTCTACATCGAAGATCAAAGCATCGTCATCACGGGTAAAGAGATCGAACTTAGAATCGTCGTCAGAAAGAACCAGACAACCGTTCTGCATCTTCAACCAGTTCGCATTCACCGGAGCGATTTCGTCTGCAGGATTCACAGCGATCGATTCGATCAGGAATCTCTTATCGTCAGTTGCAGCCTTAGCCGGATTCAGATAACGGAAAGACCAGGTCACCGTTTTATGGCGGTCACCTCTCAGGTTAACGATATAGTCGGCTGAATATTTACCGGCTTTAACTGCTTCACGAACAGCCGCAGGATCAAAATCTTTGGCAGTAACGTCAGCAAACATACCGTTCAGGATATACAGACTGTCACCTACATGAGCCGCTTTCACGAAACCAGCGCGAATATATTTCTTCCATGCGTAAACTTCTTCATTACCGGCTACAGCAGCAGAGTCTTTGAAATTCACCAGATATTTTCCGAATTCGAAGCCCGGAACAGCAGGTGTAGCATGACCACAATGTTCTGCATCGGTTTCCTTTCCATTTTTATCATAATGCTTACCTGTTTCAGTACAAGGCACACCCGGAGTTGCCGCTTTATCAGTACGTTCAATAGAGATCAGATACTGCGGTTTGATATAACCGGCACCACGATTCACCCAAGCCGTATCAACGATAAACGCCAATCCGGAAGGAGCTTTCGCGTCTGTGTAGATACCCAGGAAGTCGATACCTTTGTGAGTAAAGTTCTCGTTACCTTCGATCTGCAGGTATTCTTTACGATATTGTTCAACGAATCTTACAGTATCAGGACCGTCACCGGCTACCGCACCTTCCAGAGTCGTGTTGAAACGACGATAGAGAGGAGCATCATAAGGAGAGATCAGGAAAGAAGAAGTTCTGGCTTCTGCGATCAACTGTGCTTTCAAAGTAGCATCCTGAGTTTCGTCAGAAACACCGGCTTTAATCTTTAAAGGATTATCACGAACTACCAATGTATAGAAATCATTTTTCTGTTCGTCGCTGGTTCTCTGTACATCATTATTTTCTTTGAAGAAGAATGTTACAAGATCAAAGTCAGGATCCGCAGAAATAGCGTATTGGTTTTCTGCATCTACACCGAATTTCAAATTACCATCAGCAGCAGGAACAGTCATCTGATAAGCCTGACGCCGTAATTGCTTCAAACCACTGATACGACCGTTAGCATTTGCTACCGTATAACCATAATCAGCAATAGTACCTACAGCGTTCACTACAAACGGCTGGATATTGTCTTTAACAACCAACAGCGAATCCGTAGACTTGCCAATATACTTATCGCTTACATACGGGTTAAAGTAGTTGAATGTATAACGATTTACTTTCAAATCGTTGCTGTCAAAGTTCTTGTAACCAAGCAAACTATCACCTAAAACAGTCAGGTCAGTGATCTGAATGAAGTTCAAAGAGTCTTTTGAGTCGATAGCCTTAACGCTATTCATTGAGATATTACTTGCCACAGAATAATAAGTAGCACCACTGTTCTTATACAACTGTATAGCTGGAGCTTTAGCATAGTTAGCAAACTCACGGTTTGTCAATGTCACAGTAGACTTGTCTTTCGCATATTCAGTAATATTGTCTTTCAAAACAACCCACTGGTATGCCGGCATATGAGCCACATTCTGTTCGTCAGCATTTACAGTAACCCATTCAGCCAATTCACCATTATCGTAGATCGGAGATGCCAGGTACTGACCTTTTGCATTTCTGATATAATACAAACCATCTGCGATTGAAGTTCTGCTATCTACTGCCGTTGCAGCATCAGACACAGAGAAAAGGAGGTTTTCTTTTTCTAATGTAGCATACGTCGGAGTTTCAGGAGAATAAAATGTCATCACCTCTGTCGTAGGTGTCAATAGAATACTCGACAATGTGCAATACTCATAAGGAGTACCGCTAGCCAAAGCTGTATACCAATGTGAACCATCAACATCAGGAGTCTCATCATAAGTGAATCTTGAATTTACTTTCGCTATAGAAACGAAAACACTGTCTCTAAACAGATCTTTTTCGATCTTGAAATTATTCGGAACCAGAGCTGATGCATCTTCACCGGTCTTCAATGCTTTACGAGCCAACTGGTATAAATTATTTTCATTCAGACCTGTTGCAGCATGAACAGCCGTGTCCACACGTAAGTACTTTTGTGTACCGAGTTCTTTTAATGTAACAAAACCGGGAATACCATTTTCTGCATGAAATTTCACATTGCTGATCGCATCAACGAACAATGGTGTTTTGTTCGGGGTCATTGTGAAGTAATCACCGTTCGTCGCATCTGTCAAAACATTCAGATCGTCAGCTTTCATAACAACTGAAGTCGGTTTTACAGCCTGAATATCAGCATTGGTCGTACCCAAGCTACCCATGTTTTTATTAGCGTATTTATAAGCATACACATAATCTGTTCCGCTAATATTCGTTACGCCTAACGCCATGGTCGAGTCGGTGTCGATTGCATAAGTTAAACCTTTCACATCGGCTAAACCTGTTGCATCTGCCGAGTTCGCAACCCATGCCCATGCCATATTAACACCGGTAACAACCAAGCTAGGATCTGTAACACCTGTCGGAGCGGTTACTACACCTCCGTCATCTGCAGCTACAGCGTTCTTCGGATCAAAAGAGATAGTCAAACCAGTAGCTTTATTTACAAATGTAAAGTGGTTTGAATTGGAGGCACTTGCGGCAATAGTCCATAGTGACTGATTGTAATCAGCATCTAAATCACCTGTCACTTTAACGAGTTTACCATCATCCAGTTTGAAAAATTCAGCCACAGCAGCAGTACCATCGTCTGCACTAATCTGTTCACCTGAAAGCACATAATAGCCCTTTTCAATCTCTGTCACCTTATCCGCTTTCACCTGTGCATAGGCGGAAACGGAACCAAGCAGCAAAGCACCGGCTACCAAAGTAGAAAACTTTTTGTTCATAATCAATAAATTTAATTAATAATATTACTATACTAAAAGTTAATGTATAAAATCCTCTCAACCGTTGATATTCGTTAAATGACGAGTTTAAACGGTCGTTTTTTCTAGTCATTTTTTGAGCCCGGTTTTTATTTCATGTCAAAAAGGGATAACTTCGTCCTTATTTTTCTATCATCCTGATAAGAAAGGTGATATAAACGGTAAAAAAGATTGGATAAAAGATTGTCGGTTAAAAAGATTGTTGTATTTTTGTGACGAGAAAAAAGGACCGTTTTCTTTAGTCACAAGATATATACTCCCTAGATTTTGTAAATCAAAGCATAAATCACAAATATCACTTTATTCGAATTATTGATATAATTACGTTAGTGTACGCACACGTACGTAGTAATATGACATTTTTCCTATCAATACAGGCAAAAAGTAAAAAAAGATCAGAATCCTTTACTTTTTCATCATAAGAAAACAAGCCGAATACTCCACCCGATAAATAAAACACCCCAAAAAGTTTTTACATAAATTAAGCCAACAATACTTCACACCGCGAATAAACAACGAAAGCCCGGCAGGTTAATCCTACCGGGCTTTGTTTTGTCTGTTTTCACTCTTCACAGAGGTGGAACAGAAGAACTTTATTTCATTACTTTAGTATTAATATTTACCGCTTGTTCGCCTTCACAGGGTAGTTGGAGTCTGATGACACCTCGCGGTAAACAATTTAAAATTATTTTGATTATAAATATTTCTTATTTTACGATAGCTTTTACAGCTGCTTCACCTTCAACGGCTACAACTACTACACCAGCAGGAGTTGCGATTGTTGCGTTATCAGAAGAAACTACTGTGCTAGCTACAGTCTGGCCTAATACATTAGTAACTGTTACAGTCTTACCAGCTGCGTTCAATACCTGGATACCACCGTTTACTGTTACCACCTTAACAGTGCTTTCAGCATCGATAGCTTCGTTTGAAGTAGGAACGTCGTCACCTTCAGACAGTGAGAAGATCTGAGCATCACGCATGATTTCGTCGATAGAGCCATTAGCACCTTCATGATCTTCAGATGAACCAGTTGTTGCTGTATGACGTGCAATCACCGGACAACCGTTCTGTACTTTAATCCATCCACCAGTGAATGAACCAGCAGCTACACGTTCTGATTCGATGAAGAAGTTTTCTTCGTCACCTCTGTTGATCAGACGCAGTGAGAATGTATAAGGAGATCCCATAGTTACCGGAGTCAATGCGGCCAATTTAGCAGGATCGATAACACCACCTTTTTCTTCGCTAACCTTAAGGCTTGCAAGAGTTACAGCGTCTTCATTTAAAGGATCATTTGACAGAATATAAAGTTTACCATTCTGATAAATACCTTCTACGAAGCCCAGACGGTCATAGCTTTCAAACTTGTAATCTTTACCGTAATCTTTCATGTTGATCAGGAAGCGACCTGTCATATAACCTTTATAAGGATCAGCATGTCCGCAAGGATCAGTTACTTCGTAACCATGAATATCACACCAGTAACCATCAGCTACAGTTGCTGTATCAACAGCGAACAAGAATTCAGGCATGATACCTGCATTATCGCTAACCTTAAATGAAGCCATTGAAGGATTGTAACCTTCAGCCTGGTGAACACCTTCAGAAGTCAAACCAAGGAATCCGAATGTTTCAGAACCATTTCCTTCATACAGATATTCATTAGCTGCACCTCTCTTCAGGAAGAACTTAACAGTTTTCTCAGCTGTCAAATCACGATACAACTGTACATCAGCCAATGCAATAGCAAATGTTGAGCTCGGTTCGCTAGGAATATTATTCAAGTCATCGTAAGCCAATTTAGATGTAGATTCCAAAGAAGCCTGACTGATAGCAGTGTTAGCAGTAGTACCGTCTGTTTTGATCAATACATACGTTTCAGTTTCACCCATTACTTCGTCTGATTTGAAGAAGAATACAGCTTTTTTCAAGTTTGCAGCAGTACCTTCAGCTTCAGTCATAGCCTTGTAATAAGTCGGCTTACCGTTTTCTTCAACCTGATAAATCCAAGTTTTGTCGTTGTCGATCAATGTTTCATCCAATACCTTTACAGTATATGCTTTTCTTGACAAAGCAGGAAGAGAAGCAACTTGACTTCCAAATGCAACAGTACCTGCTTCATAGAATTCGTAATAGCTATTCACACCCTTAGTAGGAACGAAGAAGTTACCATCAGTCAAGTTCAGGAAGTGATCATCAACCAGATTATCGTTGAATTCGAAAGTGAATTTGTTAACCAACAATTTGTCACCTGCGTTATAGTAACCATGATCTGCACTTGTCAATGCATTATTAGCTGTAACAGCTGCAATATCATAAGCTTCACGATCGTTCAATTGCTTAGCAGCCAAACCTGCATAAGTTTTATCAATAGCAAAGTATTTGCCATCTTTTACATAAAGCTGACCTTCGAATACTGTCGGAACACCGAATTCGCGGTTCTTAACGATTACTTGTTCGTTACCTTTTTTCTCAATAGTCCACATTGTTGCAGGCATATTGTCGTAGTTCTGATTTTCTGTCGGAACATCCAGTTGCATGTCACCGGCGAAATTGCATACGATATATTCGCTACCATCTTTGATAGTATAAAGGTTAGAAGCAAATTCTGCACGCTGCAGATAAGAGAATGCCTGTTCGATAGAAGTTGTAATAGCAAAACCATCTTTAGAAGCCGGTGCTACAGTAATAACCTTGCTACCATCTGACAATTTTACAGTTGTAAAAGATACAGATTTTTCAGCATAATCAGCTACTGCTTCATTAACTACAGAGTTGGCAGATGTAAGCTGACCGTTAGTACCTTTTACTGTAAAGGAAGTTGCAGCAGCACATGAAGCAAACAATGTTCCATCGTTATATTCTTTATCTGTCATAATACCAGCATTCAACGGTTCGATGAATACGCGGTCTTCTGACGGGAAGTAAGTTGCACGGAACATTGCACGCGCTTTCAAATAATCACTACCTGTCGGAGCAGCTGCAGCAATTACTTTCACGCTAGGAGATACGCTCGGAAGCTTATTTTCTTCATAGCGTTCAGTGCTGATCTGCAAATAATTAGCGCCAGCCTTGAATGACAAATTGAAGTTTTCATAATCAGCGTTTCCAAAAGCTGTTTCAGGATTAGCTACTAAACCTTCTTCTGCAACAAACTCCTGTTCCAAAACACCTTCACCAATTACATTTGTTTCTTCAACTGTGAATTTGAAACTTCCGTCACCGTCTGAATCCAAACGATTGTTGAAATCATCTACAGTCATAAAGAAAGGAGCAGCCATAACCGGTTTGATCTCCAAAGCATTCAAGGAAGAAATGTTAGCCGGAACATCACTAATCTTAACAGCAACCAATGATGTAGCAGCAACAGGAGCACTAGCAGAAGTCTGACAGTTATAACCGTTAGTTGCTAATGCCGTATTGATTGCATTGCTTTCTGCTGTAGCTGTAGCTTTATCCAAATACATTACCTGCTTTTTGTTATTAGCATCTGTATAAACAGAGTAAAGAGGAGTCCAACCCAGTGCTGTTGCACCGTTATCATTATTGATATACCAGCTCCAATCAGAAACACCTTTGCTCAGAGCTTCTACATTACCACTGGTTGCCAAAAGCTGGTCGAAAGACAATTTATAGCCAGTTTCTTTATTTACAAAAGAAAAATAGCCACCACTTACACCATCTTCTTTACTGTATTCAATCTTCCACAGAGAAGCAGTCAGAGGAGCTGTTGCAGTTCCGTCTTTTTCAACAACACGTAAATAGATTTTACCTGTTTCTTCGTCGCGTTCCTGAATCAAGACATCTGCAGCAGGAGTAGAAGGATCATTTACTTCCAACTGATACCAGTAATCAGAATTGATTTTCATCACATTTTTGTTCCATTCAGCACCTGTAACTGTTGCAAGAGGAGAGCTGGACGGATCGAGCGTCGGATTATTAGCTCCAGACCCAACGATGTTTGTATAGCCGGTAGTACCCAGACGATATACAAAATCAGTACCTGCATCATAATTCTGCGCAGCTACTGATCCGGTTACCAGGGCGGCAGCCATCAAAGTAAAAAACTTTTTGTTCATAATCAATAAATTTAATATTAATAATAGTGTTATAAAAGTCCTATCTATAACCCCGTTTAAATGTCATCAATTGTTAAATGACTAGATTAAACGTTCCTTTTTTCTCGCCATTATTTGATGTCTCTTTTCACTTCGTGGAAAAAAAGAGGAATTTTGTACTAACTTTGCTATTGTGTTGATAAGAAAGAATATAAGAGAAGAAAAAATATTTGTAAAAACATTGGTGGTTTAAAAGAATGTCGTAATTTTGCTGGCGAGAAAAAAGGAACGATTTTTTTAGTCACTACTTTCTGTTCACTCAATCAATAATAATCATACTCTACAAGCACTTTTTCGACAAAGTAAAATCAAGCATTTTTCACCTATACCCTTCAAATCGGTGCTTATGCGTCAGAACCCCGATGCCTAGTGGTTTTGGAGCCGATAGTAACCCATCGGAGAAAAAGCTGTTTTCGGAACAAAAATAGTGTGGAGTCTCAAAAGTCTCAAAAATCTCTATCCTATTTCTGAAAATACGATATTTTTGCCAGCATCCGTTTTCTGGCAGCAACCAGCTCCTAATAAGATCAGTAAGCCATACTCCTACATCTTTTTCAACATCCGGAATACACTCGCACATCTGATACCGCGGACGCAGGTCTCCTGCAGGATCATTACCGAACACACGTACATTATAATATTCACGTTCAAAGATAACGATCCAGCTTTTTACGCTGGGCATTGAAAGCTCACAAACGTCGGCGCCCCCCAGAGAAAAAGCTTACGTCTTTTTGTCGAAAAGCTTACGTCTTTTTCAGAACGGGTAGGCAGCCATTTGAAATGAGTGCTGCAACGACTTTTCAGGACTGCGGCAACTACTGGAAATGACTGTAGCAGCTACCCAAAATAGCTTCTACAAGCGAGCTCCATAGAGTTACCTTTCAGCCTTCAGCTACTTTACAATATTGATTTATAATGCATTACCCTGAAAGGAGAATAAAACATGTCATTACATTTTCATCCTTCAGGATTAAACTATGATTATCAAAGACAGGAGAACCCTGAAGGCTGAAACGTGCATGATAAGTTCTCGTATGTAGCAGGTAAAATACATGCCTGATGATTCAAAATTGATAAAATATTAAGAAGATTGCTTCTATTAACCGCCATCCCCGACAGGCTACCGGTCGAACTTCTTCTAGAAGCTGACCGGTAGCCTTTTATTTTCAAAAATATCTTTTTAAACCTTCATTTTTTTCGGGTTCTATAAGGTTATCTCATTCAGTTTGCCTACTTTTGCAAACTGATATAAATATATATGTAGGATTGTATGAAAACACTGGAAAGATTAGTTGCAGAGAAATTATTAAAGATTAAAGCCGTTAAATTACAACCGGCAAATCCGTTTACATGGGCTTCGGGCTGGAAGTCACCGATCTACTGTGATAATAGAAAAACGCTTTCTTATCCGGCTGTTCGTAGTTTCATCAAATTGGAACTGGCACGTGTGATTAGCGAAAAATACGAGAACGCAGATGCTATCGCAGGAGTTGCCACAGGCGCCATCGCACAGGGTGCATTGGTTGCCGATCTGCTTGGACTGCCTTTTGTTTATATCCGCGCAACGCCGAAAGATCATGGATTGGAAAACCTTATTGAAGGTGAACTGAAACCGGGTTCAAAAGTAGTAATTATCGAAGACCTGGTATCAACAGGCGGTAGTAGCTTAAAAGCTGTACAGGCTGTACGTAACTTCGGTTGCGATGTTGTTGGTATGGTTGCCATCTTTACTCACGGTTTCCCTGTTGCTACACAGCAATTCAAGGATGCAAAAGTTACGCTGACTACACTGAGCAACTACGACGCCGTTATCGAAGAAGCTGTACGCACAGACTATATCGACGAATCGGAAATCGCCACTTTGCAGGAATGGCGCAAAGATCCTGCTAACTGGAATCCTGAAGCTTAATTTTTAACGACACAGGATGACAGAATTTGTAAGTGAAATCAAAACGATCCCCTATAACGAGGATCGTGTCTATGCAATGCTGTCCGACCTTTCCAATCTGGAACGGGTTAAGGACCGCATTCCACAAGATAAGATCAAAGACTTCGAGTTCGACAGCGACTCTTGTAGCTTCGCTGTCGATCCCGTAGGTAAAATACGCTTCGAGATCGTAGAACGCGAACCGAACAAAACAATCAAATTTACTACAACCAACTCGCCCGTCCCTCTCTTCCTGTGGATTCAACTGAAACAGGTGGAAGAAGCCGACACGCGATTGAAAATGACGATCCGCGCCGATCTGAATCCGTTTATCAAACCGATGGTATCAAAACCGTTGCAGGACGCTCTCGACAAGATTTCAACTGTGATTGCCTCCCTGCCCTATTAATTCTCCGCATTATGGCTCAGAAACTTTGGGAAAAAAATGTACAGGTAGACAAGGAAGTCGAAACATTTACCGTAGGTAAGGATCGTGAAATGGATCTTTACCTCGCTAAATACGACGTTCTTGGCTCGATGGCTCATATAACGATGCTGGAAAGTATCGGGTTGCTCGCAAAAGACGAACTGACGGTTCTACTTGCCGAGCTGAAAAACATCTATGCCGTGGCCGACCGCGGCGAGTTCGTGATCGAAGAGGGCGTGGAAGATGTCCATTCGCAGGTGGAACTGATGCTGACGCGCCGTTTGGGTGATATCGGCAAGAAGATACATAGCGGACGTTCGCGCAACGACCAGGTGTTACTGGATCTGAAACTGTTCACACGTGCGCAGATACAGGAGCTGGTAGAGCTGACTAACGGCCTGTTCGAGGTCTTGATCAGCCAAAGCAACCGTTACAAGGATATACTGATGCCGGGGTATACGCATCTACAGATAGCGATGCCTTCTTCATTCGGCCTGTGGTTCGGGGCGTATGCCGAGAGCCTGGCGGATGATTTGCAGATGATGCAGGCGGCTTATAAGGTTTGCAACCGTAACCCGTTGGGTTCGGCTGCCGGATATGGTTCTTCGTTCCCGCTGAACCGCCAGATGACAACCAATCTGCTGGGTTTCGATTCGCTGGATTACAATGTGGTCTATGCGCAGATGGGGCGTGGCAAGATGGAGCGTACGGTGGCTTTCGCAATGGCGGGTATCGCCGCAACGCTTTCAAAACTGGCGTTCGATGCTTGTATGTTCAACAGCCAGAACTTCGGGTTCATCAAGCTGCCCGACCAGTTCACGACAGGTTCGAGTATTATGCCGCATAAGAAGAATCCGGACGTATTCGAGCTGACACGGGCAAAATGTAACAAGATACAGGGATTGCCTCAACAGATCACTTTAATATGCAACAACCTGCCGTCGGGCTATTTCCGCGACCTGCAGATCATCAAAGAGGTGTTCCTGCCTGCTTTCGACGAACTGAAGGATTGCATTCGCATGGTAACGCATATGATGCGCGAAGTGAAGGTGAACAAACATATCCTGGAAGATGACAAATATGCTCTGTTGTTCAGCGTAGAGGAAGTAAACCGCCTCGTGCTGGAGGGTGTTCCTTTCCGCGACGCTTACAAACAGGTGGGTTTGAACATCGAAGCAGGTAAATTCACTCCGAATAAGGAGGTTAGCCATACACACGAAGGTAGTATCGGCAATTTATGCAATGACAGTATTTCTGCTCTGATGCAAAATATTATTGACGGTTTCTCGTTTAGTAAAGTAAACGAAGCTGAAAAGGAACTGTTAGCATAATAATATGAAAAGGATATTTTTTTGTTTGGTAGTGCTGTTGGTAATGTCATGCAACAAGGTTAATGTATCGAATATACCTTATGCACGGGTATATCTTGAACTGGATCTGGCTTTCAAAGATAAGGATCTGGTCGGTGCACTTAACCACAAGGAGATAACTTCCACCAACGGTCAAAATTACGGCACACAGCTCGGATTTTCCGGTGTATTGGTGGTTAGCGGGTTCGACTCTTCCGGTAATACCAAATATTACGCTTATGATCTTTGCTGTCCTTATGAAGCAAACAAAAATGTAACCGTAGAAGCAGATAACACCGGGTGGGCACAATGTCCTAAGTGCGGAACCAAGTACGAAATAGCGTATGGTTCTGGTACACCGTCAGATGGCCCATCAGAATTTGCCCTGACAAGATTTGACGTGACTCAGCAGGGAAACAAATTAATGATCCGGTATTAAAAAAATCAGCAGCTAAAGAGATTTTTTTAATCAAATATTTGCAAATACAAAAAAGTTATCTACCTTTGCACACGCAAACGGAAACAATGCGAAAGTAGCTCAGTTGGTAGAGCATAACCTTGCCAAGGTTAGGGTCGCGGGTTCGAGTCCCGTCTTTCGCTCATCTCTAAGAGAAGGGATGCTCGAATGGTGGAATCGGTAGACACGAAGGACTTAAAATCCTTTGGCCATTGCGGCTGTGCGGGTTCAAGTCCCGCTTCGAGTACAGTTTGATTTAATTGCGAAAGTAGCTCAGTTGGTAGAGCATAACCTTGCCAAGGTTAGGGTCGCGGGTTCGAGTCCCGTCTTTCGCTCGCTTCCAAAAGGCCTCGGTATTGCTTGCAATATCGGGGCTTTTTATTGATAGTCTATCCCTCCTATTGCTCTTTTAAAGAATAATATCTACTTTTGTTACAACTAAATACAAGGCATATGAACTTCTTCAGCAATTATCTACCAAAGATTATAGCTTTATGCAAAAAGCATAAGGTAAAGAATTTGTTTGCTTTCGGTTCTGTACTTACTAATCGATTTACAGACAAGAGTGATATCGATCTGTTAGTAGACTTCGAAGGTGTCAATTTAGAAGATTATGCAGATAATTACTTTGATTTAAAATACGCACTGGAAAGCCTTTTAGGACGAGATGTTGATCTATTGGAAGGCAAAGCTGTACGAAACCCATATTTGAAAGAAAGTATTGACACAACTAAAGTACAATTATATGGATAACTATATAAAAAAACATTTACAGGACATCATAACGGCCATCGAAGAAATAGAAAGTTTCTTTGAAAACCAACCGAAGTTATTTGAAGAATTTAACAGAGATCTACGCCTTAGACGCGCAGTGGAAAGAAATGTTGAAATTATCGGAGAAGCCATGAACCGGATCCTAAAAGTAAATTCCGACATTACAATCACTAACTCACGTAAGATCGTCGATGCTCGTAATTACATCATACATGGATACGACAGTCTGTCTATCGATATATTGTGGAGTATCGTTGTAAACCATTTGCCTAAATTAAAACAAGAAGCAATAGCATTACTAAAATCAGAATAACTAAATAAAAAAGGACCATAGCATTTCTGCCATAGTCCCCCCTTCATAGACACACCAATATTTACAACTATTGTATAAATATTTTCTTTACCTCATATATGTCTTTTCCTGGATAATCAGTTAAACGCAAATTTAAAAATAAATTTCTCATTTGCAATACCTTTTAGGAGGAAGCTCTTAAAAATTAGAAGATATAGAGATTTACTGACGTTTTGGCAAAGAAAAAGCCCGACCTGTCAGGGCCGGGCTTCTGTTTATACTGTTATATGGATCATTTTCCCTGCAGGCTGGCATCCATGGCGGCAGCAGCTTTACGTCCGTCGCCCATAGCCAGGATCACTGTCGCACCACCGCGAACGATGTCACCTCCGGCATACACATCAGGCAATGCTGAACGCATAGTATCCTGATCGACCACGATCGTGCCCCATTTGCTTACTTCCAGACCACTGAAGGCACGCGGGATAAGCGGGTTAGGAGAAACACCGACGCTGACGATTACTTCGTCCACATCGATCGTATCGATAGCTCCTTCGATAGCAACAGGACGGCGACGTCCGGAAGCATCCGGTTCACCCAGTTCCATCTTCTGCAGACGCATCTGTTTTACACGGCCACGATCGTCACCGATATATTCGACCGGGTTATGGAGAGTCATAAATTCCACACCCTCTTCCTTCGCATGTTTCACCTCTTCCACACGGGCAGGCATTTCTTCTTCGCTACGACGGTAAACGATCATAGCACGTTCAGCTCCCAGACGACGGGCCGTACGTACAGAGTCCATCGCCGTGTTACCTCCGCCGATCACTGCCACCTTCTTACCCTGCAACACAGGCGTATCGCTTTCGGGATTGGCAGCATCCATCAGATTAACACGTGTCAGGTATTCGTTGGACGACATGACGCCAATCAGGTTTTCGCCCGGTATGTTCATGAAATTAGGCAGACCGGCACCGCTGGCAGCAAAGAAGCCTTTGAAGCCTTCTTCGTGCAAATCTTCATAACTGATCGTCTTACCAACGATACAGTTCGTGATGAACTTCACGCCCATCTTACGAAGTCCTTCGATCTCTACGTCCACAATCTTGTTCGGCAGACGGAATTCAGGAATACCGTATTTCAGTACGCCGCCAATCTCATGCAACGCTTCGAACACCGTCACATCGTAACCGCGTTTCGCCATATCACCAGCAAAAGACAGACCGGCAGGACCGGAACCGATCACGGCAACCTTGATACCGTTCTTTTCAGCAATCTCAGGCACAGAAATCTGACCGCTCTCACGTTCATAGTCGGCAGCGAAACGTTCCAGGTAACCGATGGCTACCGGGGCCTTCTTCATCTTCAGGTGGATACATTTGCTTTCGCACTGTTTCTCCTGCGGACATACGCGGCCACAAACGGCAGGCAAGGCACTGGTTTCTTTCAATACCTTCGCTGCTTCGAGAAATTCACCCCGTTCGATATTCTTGATGAATGTCGGGATATTGATACTTACCGGACAACCTTCCATACAGGTTGGATTCGGACAGTCCAGGCAACGTTGTGCCTCCTGCATAGCCTGCTCTTTTGTCAAACCCAGGTTCACCTCTTCCAGGCGGGTATGACTGCGGTATTCCGGATCGAGTTCGTTCATTTCCACACGGGGAATATCCGTGCGTTCTTTATTTTTTTTGCTCTTGCGCAGTTCTTCCCTCCAGGGTTCGGAACGGCGGGCTGCAATTAGTTCTGCTGTTGTCATTTGTTTAAGTGGTTATTTCTTTTCAATATCTTTATAAGCACCCAGACGCATAAGCATCTCGTCGAAATCAACCTGATGAGCATCGAATTCAGGTCCGTCCACACAGACGAACTTGGTCTTTCCGCCCACCGTGATACGGCAAGCGCCGCACATGCCCGTACCGTCTACCATGATTGTATTCAGGGAAGCGACGGTAGGTATCTCGTATTTCTTTGTAAGAGCCGAAACGAATTTCATCATGATGGCCGGACCGATGGTTACACACAGGTCTACCTTCTCACGATTGATCACACTTTCCACACCGTTCGTCACCAGTCCCTTCGTGCCGTATGAGCCATCGTCGGTCATCACGATCACTTCATCGGAATTGGCTTTCATCTGTTCCTCGAGGATCACCAGGTCTTTCGTACGGGCAGCCAGCACGACGATCACGCGGTTGCCGGCCTTATGGAAAGCCTCAACGATAGGCAGCAGCGGGGCTACACCTACACCACCTCCGGCACAAACTACCGTCCCTACCTTTTCGATATGGGTGGCTTGTCCCAGCGGACCTACCAGATCGGTAATATAGTCGCCTACGTTCAAATCGCAGATCTTTTTGGATGAACCGCCTACGGCCTGGATAACCAGGGTGATGGTTCCTTTCTGAGTATCTGCTCCTGCAATGGTTAAAGGGATACGTTCACCTTTCTCTCCCACCTTTACGATCACAAAGTGACCGGCTTTGCGTGAGCGGGCAATCAGCGGAGCTTCCACTTCCAGCTTCACGACGTTGGCAGAGAAATGTTCTTTACTTACAATTTTATTCATTCTAATCGCTACTGTTGATAGTTTATTTTGTTGATTTGCTTGCAAAAATACATCAAAAAAGTATATCTATTAGTATTTTGCCAAAGAAAAAGGCTTTATTCGAACAATCCTTCGTCGCGGAGCAGCATCAAAATAGCAGAATGAGGCACGATCAGAAACTTTTCTTCATTAAAGTTGATCTCATAGGCTGCATTCTGCAAATAGACAGCCAGATCGCCTTCACGCGCCTGCAAAGGCAGGTAATGGACAGCTTCATCTTCCTTCTTTTCCCATACTTCATGCTCTTCCTTTTGCGAAGGCAGAGGAAAACCGGGACCTACCTTGATGATATAACCGCTCTGTATCTTATCCTGCTGCACCGTAGGCGGCAGGTAAAGACCTGATTTAGTCTGGCTCTGCGGATTCTTCGGTTTGATAAGCACTTTATCGCCTATCATGATGAATTTATCGATGTCTTTTTGGTCGATTGATAATTGCATAATAACTTAACTTTAACTATAGGATTAATGAGAACAAATCTACAAAATATCTTTATATGCGGAACAAACAAAGTTAAAAAACAGCCCCACCACTTTGCTGTATCCTCCTTTATATCTATATTGTTTGCGTTTAACAATCAGATATACTATACCATGAAAACATTCCCTCTTCTATTTTTCACTTTCTCCCTGACAATCTGTTGTTCCGGCACAAAAAAAGAATCCCGGACGGAAGATACCGGAAAAGAGGTATCTGAAAGAGTGACTCTGCCGGCTGCCCCCGTCTGGTATGAGGGAGAAAAACCTATCTACTTCAATGTAGAAGAGAACTATCCGGAAACGAATATCCGCTTGAGCGACCTCTCCGACGCTTTGTATATTCCATTGGAGACCAACGATACGACCCTCCTGAGGCAACGCGGCACCTGCGAGGGCAACGAATATCTGCTGACCAACGACTTTATCTACGCCCAGGAAGAGCAAACCGCCATCTATATATTCAAGAAAGACGGCAGCCTGGTCCGTAAAATCGACCACCGAGGCGGAGGACCGGGCGAATATAGTTACATTAGCAGCTATGCCGTCGATACCCTCCGGAAAGAGATATTCGTTCAAGATGCCAACTTAAAGAAAGGCTGCACATACGTCTACGACCTGGAAGGGAACTTCAAACGGACCTTCCCCAACAAAGCAAAAGAGATCGTAATACTCAATGACTCGCTCCTGCTCAATTATTTCAGATACAACCCCGGAGGCCCCCGCTATTCGGTCATCCGCAAAGAAGATGGAAGCACGGTAAAAAAACTACCGATCCGTTTCCCTACCCAATTGCCTCACGACAGCCACGGACGCCTGGCCTACGGAAGCCTGATAAAGAGTCCCAAGGGAGCATTTATGGCTAACCTGGGCAACGACACGATCTTTGAAATCCGGCAGCAAGACCTGCAGGTCGTTCCGCGTATCATCGACCAAAGCCAATACCCCACCACCTTCGCACAAATACATCCGACGATCGAAACCGGGCGTTACCTGATGTTTTATATCCTCCGCAGCCATTCGTACAAGCCGTATGTCGACGAGCATTTCTACATCTACGACAAGAAAGAGAACCAGATCTACAAAATGACAGACTATACGGGCAATTCCTACTGGACACTGATGGACGACTATCCGCACATCACCAACTGGAATACGACGCAGAACAGCCATATTGCGGTTCGCACTCGCCAGGTATATGCTTTACAGGAAGCCGAAGGCCAACATGGGGACGAGGAACTGAAAAAGCTTATCAAAACACTCGACGACGACGCGAATCCGGTACTGCAGATAATGATATTCCACGATGTCGATCAAGTGAAGAAATAAACCTCGCATAAAACAACATGTGTCAGAAAACCGGACAACTCATCCGTTTCTGACACATGCTATTTTATATCCGACTTCGCTCCTGCGACAGTCATTCAACCGGTTTAAATGGAACGTCCCTTAAACACATTGGATTGTTCTGTCGGATACAGTGAACCGGTGAATGAAACACGGTTGCTGTTGAAGTTCGGGCTCACAGTAGCCGTACATTTATTGGAGCCTTTAACCATACGGAAAGTGACATTTGCTGAAACAGCTACACCTTGTACCATCATACTGAAAGTGACATTTCCTTTCTTGTCGGTCTTCATTTCGACATTCGAAGCGTTACCTTCTACAGTGATCCCCCCGATGCCGTTAGGTCCGGCATATGCTCCGTTGAAAGCCAACTGGATCGTTGCACGGTTGCCATCCATCGATACGAAGTTGGTGCTAGGAGTGACATAAACAAAGCGTCCGCGTTTAAATTCCACACGATCTGCTTCGAGCACGAAATCTTTAGCGTTAAGAGCCTGGACAGCCTGTTCGAACAAGGCCATATTTTCAGCTTCCTCTGCTGCTTTCTTGGCTTCTTTCTCTGCTTTCTTGGCAGCCTTCTGTGCTGCTTTATCCTGTTGTGCCATCATTGTCCCTGAACCGGCACTAAACAGTAGGACAGCTAGCAATAATAATACTCTTTTCATACTTCTATTCTTTATAATTAATACGTTGTGAATCACTTTTCATTATATAGACAAATAACATGCCAGGAAGTTCAATTTACTCCTGTACTTTTTATGTTTTTAACATGATACCATAAGAACCCCCAGGCAGTTACGGCCGCAATGAAGTCTGAAAACGGCGAGGCATACCACACGCCGTCGAGCCCCCAGATGTTCGGGAAAACCAGCAGGGCCGGTATCAGGAAAAGGCACTGGCGGCTCAGACTAAGGAACATCGCTTTCCAGGCAATACCGATACTCTGGAAAAACTGGCTGATGGAGATCTGCGAACCGACCACCACGAAGACCAGCAAACTGATCCGTAAACCGTTTGCCGTCACCTCTATCAGTGCCGGATCGTTTGTGAAAGCACGGGAGATCGTTTCCGGGAAAAGGATGCTGCATATACACCCGATCCCCATTATGACGGTCGAAGTGATGATAACGAGCCAAAGGGTATCCTGCACACGCTTATGATGCCCCGCCCCGTAGTTGAAACCGACAATAGGTTGCATCCCCTGGGCGATACCGATGATAAGCATGACGAGTAGCATGCCGACGCTGGTAATGATCCCGTTCGCACCGAGCGCCAGGTCGCCGCCATGTACTTTAAGCGCATAGTTCTGGATAACGACTACCAGGCTACCTGCCAGCTGCATGGCGAACGGTGAAACACCGATCGTCAGGATATTCCACACGACATGTCCTTCCAGCTTGAACGTTCCCTTGTGGAAGCGGACGATACTGTCTTTCTGAATAAAGTGGTTCATCACGAAAGCGGTACTCAAGAGCATGGAGATAATCGTAGCGATTGCCGCCCCCTGTATACCCATATCCAGCCAGAAAATAAAGATCGGGTCGAGGATTACATTAGCTATGGCTCCGATCAGCATGGTGAACATGGCCTTTTTCGGGTAACCGGAAGCTCGCATGACGGCATTAAAGCCGAAGCTCAACGAAGTAAGGATCGTTCCGGGGATGACAATATTCAGATAGTCCTTTGCATAAGGGATGGTCTGTTCGCTACCGCCAAAGGCAAGCAGCAGGTCGTCCATCCAGATCATACAGGGGACTACCGTAAGGATCGTTATGATGAAAGTCAGTGTAAAGGCATTTCCCAATACCTTCTCCGCCATATCATTCGCCTTCCTCCCCAGATGGATAGAGACACGCGTCGCGGCACCGGCCCCCACCAACATACCGAATGCCTGCAGGAAAAGCAGGATAGGGAAAGTCAATGTAAGCCCAGCAATCGCCAGCGCACCGACACCCTGACCGATAAAAACCCGGTCTACGATATTGTATAAAGAGTTCACCATCGTCCCGATCACCGCCGGGATAGCATACTGTAACAGCAGACGGCTTACTTTCTCATTCTCTAACCGCCAGGTTATTTCATTTGCCATAATTCATCTGTACTTATCTTATTATATCTTTTATTATTCTTTCATTCTTAGTAACACTGCCAAGTTACTGACAATAACGACACTAAGATACTTTTGTCAACACTATTATGTCAGTACCCGTAGCACTACCGTGCTGATGCCAATGACACTATTGTGCTGATAGGGGCGACACTTTAGTGCTAAATTCCTCTTCCCTTACCGCTTCAATCAAAGCAGCCACTCCGTCCAGTTTTCTCACTTTCCCATCAGGCAAAGTCAGCAGGAGATCACTGGGAGACAGACAATTTACATTTACCTGTCCCTCTTTCGCCGGGGCAGGACGGAAACCGTTCCGGATAAGGGCATTCCCCACCCAATAAGAGACAAGGAAGTCGCCCTCGACCCCTATCGGATCGACAGGAGCTTTGGTATTCAGTTTCCCTGTAGAGGGATCGAACACGATGCCCTCCTTACCGAAAAAGGATTCGAAGGCACCGCTCAATATCAGGTCTTCGGGTGTACCGCAGGCCATCGGGCGGCCTTTCTCCTGCAGCCAAAGACAGTCGCCCATCTGGATAGCCAGATCGAGGTCGTGGGTGGAGAGAAGGATGGCTTTATGTTGTTCCGTTGCCAGGCGGTGCAGCAGCACCATAGTCTCTATGCGGCTGGTGACATCCAGGAAAGCGGTCGGCTCATCCAGCAGGATGATCGGGCATTGCTGCGCAAGGGCTTTCGCGATCATAGCTTTCTGCCGTTCGCCGTCGCTCAGTTCGGATACGTAATTTTGTGCTTTGTGGGCAATACCGGCTGCCTCCAGCGATTGTTCGATGATCTCCCTGTCGTGCTTCTTCAGTTGGCCGAAGAAACCTGTGTACGGGTGGCGTCCTAATGAAACGAGTTCGTAAACAGTGATTCCGCCCGCGTTTGTCTTCTCCGTCAGTACAACACCTACAGTCAGCGAAAAGTTGCTTTGTGAATAGGATGCCAACGGTTTTCCCATCAGGCGGATCTCACCCGACAACGGGGGCTGGAAACCGCATAGGGTACGCAACAGGGTCGATTTACCGGCTCCGTTCAGCCCTAACAGGCAGGTGACTTCACCGGGTTGGAGACGCAGGTTCAGGTCCTCGTGGATGATCTTGCGCCTGCCGCCTTTCAGCAGGTAGCCTATGCTGAGATGATTTGTTTCTATTACTGGTTCCTGTGTCCTCATCAGTCAAAGTATTGGATGTTTTTACGATTTACGATCACATAGATAATGACCGGAGCACCCAACATGGGGGTCACCGCATTCAGAGGCAGGATATTATTAGTTCCGGGCATGACCATCAGTATATTACAGAGTAAGGCGATACAGGAGCCTGCCAGCATCGTAACCGGCACCAGCATCTTATGATTGGACGAGCCTAGCATCAGGCGGGCAATATGCGGGACGGCAAGACCGATAAAAGAGATAGGACCGCAGAAAGCGGTGGTCGTAGCCGTCAGCAGACCGGTACAGAACAGAATTCCGATACGGGTCCGTTTAATCTTTATCCCCAGGTTGGCGGCGTACATCTCTCCCAGAAGCAAGGCATTCAGCGGCTTGATCAGCAGAACAGCCAGGAGCAGGCCGGTAATGGTGAAAAATAGAAAGTAAGGCAATTGCATGAGGGAGACTCCGGAGAAATTACCCAGGCCCCACATGACGAAGGCATGTACTTTATCGGTCGATGCGTAATAATTCAGTACGGATATCAGGGAGGATGCCAGATAGCCGATCATGATTCCGATGATTAGCAGCATGACATTATTCTTCACTTTGGCTGAGAACCAGATGATCAGTCCCAGGATACAGGCAGCACCGGCAAAAGCGGCAATGATGACTGCCAGATAACCGCTGATCGGCAGTTCGGTCACCATACCGAGGGTACCGCCGAAGTAAAGCATGATGGCAGCTACTCCCAGGTTTGCCCCGTCGCTGATACCCAGGATAGAAGGACCTGCCAACGGATTTCGGAACAAGGTCTGCAACAACAAACCGCTGGTAGCGAGCGAAGCACCGGCAAGCAAGGCCGTCACCACCTGCGGGAAACGGGATTGCAGGATGATGCTTTGCCAGGCCGGACGGCCGATGTCTTTTCCCAGAAGGATATCTATTACGCTTTCCAAAGGGATGGATACGGCACCGTATACCAAGCCACCCAGGAATAGCAAGACTATCAGGATGGTCAATAGTATGGGGGGCCAGGTTATTCGTTTTTGCATATACTTTATTCTGTTGTTTCAGATGCAATTGTTTCAGATACTATCAATAATGAGCTATCCCTTTATCAAAGTGACTTAGCCATTACAGGTTTATTTGCCGTCAG
>NZ_BMPB01000003.1 GCF_014647375.1 Parabacteroides faecis | reverse complement strand
TCTCTGATGAAGATCGTTTTAAAGTCTTCAAATCTGGCTTTGGATGAAGTAGTAGTTACTGGTTATGGAGTAACAAAAAAGGCTGCGTTTACAGGAGCAGCAACGACTGTCGCTGCTACTGCTATCACGAAGCAAAATGACTCTAATCCGATTAAGGCGTTAGAAGGTTCCGTACCGGGCTTACAAATGAATATAGGATCGGGACAACCTGGGGCCCCGGCTAATATCTTCATTCGTGGTAAGAATTCATTTAATTCGGGGACTCAGCCTTTGTATATTATCGACGGAGTTCCTTTTAATGCAGACCCTGTGGGTGTAAGAGCCTCAGAAGAACAAACGGTCAGCCCTCTTTCAACTTTAAATGCTGCTGATATTGAGAGTATGACTGTTTTAAAAGATGCAACAGCTACATCAATCTACGGAGCACGTGCCGCAAATGGGGTAATTGTTATTAATACCAAAAAAGGTAAAGGGGGAAAGACTACTGTAAACTTTACTGCAAAAGTAGGTATGGAGATGATGCCTGGTATGCCATCGAGTTATAAGCCTTTAAATGCAGCAAAATACCGTGAGTTATCTGCAGAAGCATTTCTGAATGACTGGAATACTTATGGAGAAGATGGTGCTACTGCAGCTCTTCAGAGTGAAAATGGTTTGAATTACCCATATACGAATCAGGGAATGTCTGATTTATTTGATTTATATATGGGAGTTGAAAAACCGGCTGATGTAGATTGGTTGAAAGAAGTGACCCGCAATGGATTGATTCAGGAATATGGAGTTGATGTTCAAAACGGTGGGGCAACAGAATCTGCTCCAAAGTTTTTTGCTTCATTTAATTATATGGATAATAAATCCATCGTTAAAGGGAAAGACTTAACACGTTACTCGGTACGTTTTAATTTTGAACAAGCCCCGTCCAAAGTTGTTAAGTATGGGCTTAATACAAATTTATCCTATACTGAAAGTAATATGGGGTCAGGTGGAGGATATTTCAGTGATCCTGTTACCCAAGCTTATATGCAATCACCACTTACTCCGGTAAGAGATGAAAATGGTAATTGGAATTTTGATACTGTTAATGGTTATAACCCAGTTGCCCAAAGAAGCGATCTGGGAGATAAGAGTACAGCAAAACAGTATCGTGCAATTATCTCTCCTTATTTACAGATCAATTTTAATAAGAATTTATTTTTCCTTTCCCGTGGTGGAGTCGATTTATATTTTGTAGATGAATTTGGTTATTGGTCATTCCTACAACCACAAGGAGCTGATATGAGAGGTATGGGTGAAAATAATTATTCTACCCGCATGCTTTTGAGTATTACTAATACATTGAATTATATCAACACATTTAATGAAAAGCATAATGTAAACTTTCTGATTGGGCAGGAAGGTCAGCGTACTAATCTGAAGGAAGCCTATCTGGCAGGTTCAAACTATCCGGTGGACTATTTGAATCAGGTAGCCAATGCGGCTGTTCCTGGAAGTGCAGCAACTTATAAATATAATTTATTGTTAGCATCTTTCTTTGTAAATGCACAATATGATTATGATAGCAAATATTATTTATCCGGAAGTTTACGTTATGATGCTTCGTCTCGTTTTGGTAGTAATAATAGATGGGCTCCATTTTGGTCACTAGGCGCAAAATACAGAATCTCTAATGAGAGTTTTATGGAGCCTGCCAGCGATTGGCTGAATAACTTGACAATTCGTGCCAGCTATGGTACTTCTGGTAATCAGGAAGTAGGAGATGTGAGATATTATTCTGCTTCATCATGGTATACTTCTCGTGACTTGTATGATTTTGGATATAATTATAACGGTCTTCCGGGAAGTGGCCGTATGCAGTCCGGTAATCCTAATCTGAAATGGGAACAGACTGGAAAGTTCAATGTCGGAGTTGATTTCTCGTTTTTGGATCGTTTTTCTGTCGAAGCAGACTATTATCATCACATGACGAAAGATATGGTATTTGCTGTACCTGTATCGATGGTTACTGGTTTGGCTGAGAATTATATGAACGTAGGAAAGTTATTAAATCAGGGATTTGAATTTTCGGTGAACGCTCTTTTGATGAATGTAAAAGATTTTAACTGGAATATTACAGTGACTGGTTCAAAGAATATCAATGAAGTTAAAAAATTGAGTAACAATAATCCGATTGAAACTTCTACGTCAATTACTGAACCTGGCAAGCCTTTGTATCAGTTTAAGATGAAGGAATGGGCAGGTGTAGATCCGGAAACGGGTAATGGAACATGGTATTTGAATGAAACAGGAACTGAAACAACAGATAATTATAATAAGGCCGCAAAGAGATATGTCGGTACAGCCAATCCAAAGTTCCAGGGCTCTTTTACAAACAATATGAAATGGAAAGGTCTAGATTTCTCATTCCAGTTGAATTATTCGGTTGGTGCTAAGATTTATGGAAATAACTTGCGTTATGATGAACAGGTTGGTGGTAGTTTGGGACAGAACTTTACTGAATATGTTTATGAAAACCGTTGGAGACAGCCGGGAGATATAGCTGAGGTCCCTAAATTAATGTATAATGACGGCAGAGCTGTTAATCAGCATTCAACCAGATTCCTAATGAATGGTAGTTATTTAAAACTGCGCTCAATAACATTAGGATATACATTGCCGAAATCTATGATTCAAAAGCTGAGTATGAATAATCTTAGAGTATTTGTGAATGCGGATAATCTCTTCACTGTAACGGCTAAAGATTATAGAGGTTTTGATCCTTCCGGTATTGGTGCAGATGGAGTACAATGGTGGAACTTCCCGATACCGAGAAATTTTGTAGTAGGTTTAACTGTTGGATTTTAATTAATAATAAAGAGGAAATAGAGTATGAAAAATATATTTAAATGTATTTTGGTCGTTGCTTGTTCTGTAGGATTAGCTTCCTGTGACTTCGATCTGGAAACTTATCAGGCTATTCCTACGGAAAATGCATTTTCGACGGTCGCAGACGTACAGAATGGTTTAAATGGAGCTTATCAGTCTTTTGGTACTTATCGGTTTTATGGAAACAACGTAGTTGCTATTGGTGACTTAGCTTCCGATGTAGCAGTAGCCGATCCTAAATCGGGACATGGCGTTACTATAAACAGATATCAAATTACTGATACGGAGTCAATCCTTAAAGAAGCATGGGAGTATGGATTTAGAGTATTGGACCGTTGTGTCCGTATGATTGAAGGTGCAAATAATTTGTTGGCAACGAATGCCAAGTTATCCGATGAAGATAAATCAAATCTTGATTTGTATATGGCTCAGGGATATGCACTAAAAGCTCTGACAAACTTTTATCTGGTTAATCTCTTTGGCTTACCTTATCAACCAGGTCAAGCTAATGCGCAATTAGGATTACCTTTATTGGATAAAGAGCCGTTGGAACCTTTTGTAAATATTGAAAGAGCGACAGTCGCACAAACTTATGAGCTTATTCTTGATGATATAGCATCTGCAAAAACTTATATGGAAAATGCCGGAACAGATGCCAGCAGTTCTGTAAATCAGTTTTATCTGAATGAAGCGGCTATCTATGCATTAGAGGCACGTGTTAATTTCTTTATGGGTAATAATGATGTTGCAAAAGCTTCAGCAAAGAAAGCGATAGAACTGAGAGCTTCCGGAGAAGTATCGGATCTGGTTTATCAAACGATGTGGTCTGATATTGCAATTACCGCTGAAGATATTTTTACGGTTGCAAAAACGAATGACGACAATCTTTCTGCTAACGCATTGAATACATTGTATGGTTCATATGGAGCTGTTCTGTCTTCAGGTATTAAGACGTTATTCGGTCCGGAAGATATTCGCCTGAAATTAATTGATAAGAATAATCGCCCGTTAAAGTTTGATGGTATACCGGCAGCACAGGCGGTAAGTAATATTCCGGTGTTCAGAAAATCTGAAATGTATCTGATGATTGCTGAAATAGAGGCTTTAGCTGGAAATATTGCTGCATCACAGGAAGCTTTATTCTATACAGCTAAAAGAAATCCGGCTATAAAGAGTGCATCAGAATTGCCTTCTGCTAAAGACGCTTTGATCAAATTTATTTCCGAAGAGAATATACGCGAATTCTTTGAAGAAGGGCATCGTTGGTATGATGTCCGTAGAACAGGAGAGAAAATTACTCCGAATGTTACAGGTGTAACTGGCTTTGATGTTTCTGCATTTGTGTATCCGATCCCTGCAGACGAAATTAATGCTGGCTATTGTGATCAACAAAATGAAGGTTGGTCTGATGGATTACCTCAATAAATAATTGTAAATGAAAGAAAGGCCTGGGTTTATGCTCAGGCTTTTTTTTTTGTAGTTACTTGAATACGTATATATAGTAACCGATACATTCTCATTTTTATTTTTCCGGAGAATAAAAAAAATGAAGCTTTAAGTTTCACTTTTAGAACCAATTGCTTTTTAACGGTGATTTTGTATCCATTTTGGAAAGCTACTTCTTGTTTTTTGTTTTTTATGATTAGTAAGTCTCTTTTATCTTTGTAGGCTCATAGTAGAAATGAGTTTTCCGAATCGATTGTTTTTTAAGGCTGGATCGGGGTAGGATTTCGTCTTTTCGGGACTTAGGTAAATAAGTAATAACAAATTTTTAATTTGTCTTAGACATAAGAAAGAACTAATTATTGTTCCTTCGTGTTTCATTCAGAAAATAAATTATATATCATGGAAAAAGTAATTTATAACTTAGTGTTTAACCGTAAGAAGCAGTTAAACTCAGAGGGTAAAGCTTTGGTTCAGGTGGAGGCCTACTTGAACAAGCAGAAGAAGTATTTTTCGACAAAGGTTTATGTGAAGCCTTTTCAGTGGGATGCAAAGAGAAAAGCAGTAAAGAATCATCCTAATATGGAGTCTTTAAACCAGTATCTGACTAATTTTATTGCAGAATTAGAACAGCTGGAGCTTGAAATTGTGCATAGTGGCAAGGAGTTTTCGTTGAATGATCTGAAAGAGAAACCTGAGGCAGGTCAGACTTCTTTTTCTCTGTTTATGAAAAATGAGATAACTCAGAGTAATCTGAAATTGTCAACATTGAAGAATCATTTTTCGACATTGCAGGTTCTGTCTTCTTTTAAAACAGATGTGAGTTTTAATGATTTGAGTTTTAATTTCCTTTGTGATTTTGAGCATTATATGTTGGTGAATAAATATCACCGGAATACGATAGCCAAACATATGAAGCATTTAAAACGTTATATAAACCTGGCTATCAACAAGGATCTGTTCGATTTGCACCGTTATCCTTTCCGTAAATACAAGATAAAGTATATGGAAAGCAAAAGAACTCATCTGACTCCGGAAGAACTGGGACAATTGGAAAGTTTAAACCTGAAAGGTCGCCGGACGTTGCAACGGACGTTGGATATGTTCCTGTTCAGCTGTTATACCGGACTTCGTTTTTCGGATATTGTCAGTATTACGAGGGAGAATTTTCTTATTATCGATGATAAAGTTTGGTTGATCTATTCATCAGTCAAAACAGATGTCAATGTTCGCTTGCCTCTGTTTTTGCTGTTTGACGGGAAATCTCTTCCTATTTATGAGCGCTATAAAAATAATCCGTGGACTTTGTTTGATATGCCGGCTTCCTCCAATTCAAACGTGAACAAGCAATTACGCCGAATTTGTAAGATGGCGGATATAGATAAGAAAGTTTCATTTCACACAGCACGACATACGAATGCTACATTATTATTATATAATGGTGCAAATATTACGACTGTGCAGAAACTTTTGGGGCACAAAAGTGTGCGTACGACGGAGATATACAGTAATATTATGGACATGACTGTCGTTCGTGATCTTTCGAGTTTGTCAAGTATTAAATGATATTGGGTAACGGCATTAGGGAACGTAGAGGAAATCAGAAGAATTTCCTGTGTTCTCTAATGTTTGTTTGACAAAATGTTATACTTACAATGGTGTTGCTTCGGTATTGAGGCTGTATTGTTGTCTTTTTGTTATAAAAATCTGTTCTCAAACATTCGCTTGAATGAAAATTTTTACGCGGGTTATACTTTGAAAAGTAAATAAAATATACGACTTTTGTCTGCATGATGAATCAACCTTTAGCAGAAAGATTACGTCCGAAAACACTGGATGATTATATCGGACAGAAGCACCTTGTAGGGCAAGGAGCCGTGTTAAGGAAAATGATAGATGCAGGCCGTGTCCCTTCTTTTATTCTGTGGGGACCACCGGGTGTGGGTAAGACTACACTGGCACAGATCATTTCCAATAAACTGGAGGCACCTTTTTATACATTGAGTGCTATCAGTTCGGGAGTGAAGGATGTGCGTGATGTGATTGAAAAGGCAAAAAGTAATCGCTTTTTCAATACGGTATCTCCTATTTTGTTTATTGATGAAATACATCGTTTTAGTAAATCCCAGCAGGATTCTTTGCTGAATGCTGTTGAAACGGGGGTAGTTACATTGATCGGAGCGACAACGGAAAATCCATCTTTTGAAGTGATCCGTCCGTTATTATCGAGGTGTCAGGTCTATGTGCTCAAATCGTTGGATAAAAGTGATTTGCTTACATTGTTAAATCATGCGATCAAAGAAGATATCGTATTAAAGGAGAAGGATATTGTCCTGACAGAGACGGACGCCATGCTTCGTTATTCAGGTGGGGATGCCCGGAAATTACTGAATATACTGGAACTGGTCATATCTGCAGAAGAAACGGATAAGATCGAGATAACGGATCAGAAAGTGGTAGACCGTTTACAGGAGAATCCGGCGGCATACGATAAAGGTGGAGAGATGCATTATGATATTATTTCTGCTTTTATCAAATCGATCAGGGGAAGCGACCCCGATGGGGCTATTTATTGGTTGGCACGTATGGTGGCAGGAGGGGAGGACCCTGAGTTTATAGCCCGGCGGTTGGTGATCTCGGCATCGGAAGATATAGGGTTGGCTAATCCGAATGCATTATTACTGGCAAATGCCTGTTTCGATGCCTTGAAGAAGATCGGTTGGCCAGAAGGACGGATCATCCTGGCTGAAACGACCATTTATCTGGCCAGTAGTCCTAAGAGTAATTCAGCCTATATGGCGATAAATGATGCATTGGCATTGGTTGAACGCACCGGGAATCTTCCTGTTCCGCTTCATCTGCGGAACGCTCCGACAGCTTTGATGAAGGAGTTGGATTATGGTAAAGAGTATAAATATGCACATGATTATAAGAACAACTTTGTAGAACAGGAATATTTGCCTAAAGAAGTGCTGAACCAGCGCTTTTGGAAAGGACAGAGTAACCCGGCTGAACAGAAACTGATCGAACAAATGAAGAAATTGTGGGGAGATCGGTTTCAGTAATTGACAATTCATAATTGAAACTAGAAAATTAACGGTATAAAAGACGGTGAGAATGATAAATATGTACCTTTTTGCTAATAATTTTCGGGTTTTGATTTTCAAATTTCAATTTAATTCGTACATTAGCCGCCTGTTTTCGAAAAACACGTTACTTAAATAATATATAACATTAAAAAGAAATTGATATGAAGAAGCACAATTTTTCTGCAGGACCTTCTATTCTGAGCGAATACACGATTAAGAATGCAGCAGCAGCTGTTGAGAATTTCGCAGGTACAGGGTTATCAATTCTTGAAGTATCTCATAGAAGTAAAGAATTTGTTGCAGTAAACGACGAGGCCAGAGCTTTGATCAAAGAGTTACTGGATGTGCCGGCTGGTTACGAAGTTGTATTTCTGGGTGGTGGTGCCAGCATGCAGTTTTGTATGGTTCCTTTTAACTTGTTGAACAAAAAAGCTTCTTATCTGGATACGGGGACATGGGCCTCTAATGCGATCAAGGAAGCTAAGTTATTCGGAGAAGTTGACGTTGTCGCTTCTTCAAAGGAAGCTAACTACACCTATATTCCTAAAGGTTATACGGTTGCAGAAGATTCGGACTATTTCCACTTTACATCTAATAATACGATCTATGGTACGGAAATGCGTTATGATCCCGATTTGAATGTACGTCTGGTTTCCGACATGTCTTCTGATATTTTCTCTCGTCCGATCGATATCTCTAAATATGATGTGATTTATGCCGGTGCACAGAAAAATCTGGCGCCTGCAGGTGTAACTCTGGCTATTGTGCGTACAGAAGCTTTAGGTCATGTAGATCGTGCTATTCCTACAATGCTGAATTACAATACGCACATCAAAAAAGATTCAATGTTCAACACTCCTCCTGTATTTCCGATCTTTGCAGCATTGCAAACATTGAAATGGTATAAAGAGTTGGGTGGTGTTGCTGTTATTGAAAAGATGAATCTTGAAAAAGCGGCTATCTTGTATGATGAGATCGACCGTAATAGATTGTTCAAAGGTACAGCTGCTGTAGAAGACCGTTCTATTATGAACGTTTGTTTCGTTATGAATGACGAATACAAAGAGCTGGAAGATGAATTCAATAAGTTCGCATCTGCTGCCGGTATGGTGGGCATCAAGGGACACCGTTCTGTCGGTGGTTTCCGTGCTTCTCTTTATAACGCTATGCCGAAGAGCAGTGTAGAAGCTTTGGTTGCAACAATGAAAGAATTTGAAAAACTACATTGATCCTATGACAAAAGTATTAGTTGCTACAGATAAACCTTTCGCTGCGATAGCAGTGAAAGGTATTCGTGAAGTGGTTGAAGGTGCAGGTTATGAATTGGCTCTTCTGGAAAAATACACGGATAAAAGTCAATTGCTGGATGCTGTTAAAGATGCAAATGCGGTGATCATCCGTAGTGATATCATCGATGCTCCGGTATTGGATGCTGCCAAAGATTTAAAGATCGTAGTTCGTGCCGGTGCCGGTTACGACAATGTGGATCTGGCTGCTGCGACAGCTCATAATGTATGCGTGATGAATACGCCGGGGCAGAACTCCAACGCTGTGGCTGAATTGGTTTTCGGTATGCTTGTATATGCTGTCCGGAACTTCTATAACGGGACATCCGGAACAGAGCTGATGGGAAAGAAACTAGGTATTCTGGCTTATGGTAATGTCGGCCGTAATGTGGCACGTATCGCTAAAGGCTTCGGTATGGATGTATATGCTTACGACGCATTCTGTCCGGCTGAAGTGATTGAAAAAGACGGTGTAAAAGCAGTTGCTTCTACAGCCGATCTGTTCAAGACTTGCCAGATTGTATCTCTTCATATTCCGGCAACAGCCGAAACAAAAGGTTCTATCAATTTTGAATTGATGAATTCGATGCCTAAAGGTGCTATCGTTGTGAATACAGCCCGTAAGGAAGTGATAGACGAGGCCGGTTTGGCAAAGATGATGGAAGAACGTCCTGATTTTAAATATATCACGGATATCAAGCCGGCTATCGATACCGATCTGGCTGCCAAATATCCGGACCGTTATTTCGGAACACCAAAGAAGATGGGGGCCCAGACTGCTGAGGCTAATATCAATGCCGGTATTGCTGCTGCAAAACAGATCGTTGATTTCCTGCAGAACGGTAACGAGAAATTCAGAGTCAACAGATAAAATTGAGAATTGAGAATTGAGAATTGAAAATAGGCGGATCGGTTACACTCCCGGTGAATCATTCGCCGTAATAATTTTCAATTCTCAATTTTCAATTATTTAGTAACCAAATAGATTTACTACCATGGCAAAGATCAAACCTTTTAAAGGTATCCGTCCACCGAAGGATTTAATAAAAGATGTAGCTTCACGTCCTTATGATGTGCTTAACTCTGAAGAAGCGCGTGAAGAAGCAAAAGGTAACGAAAAATCATTATATCATATAATCAAACCGGAGATTGATTTTCCGCGGGGAACAGATGAACATGATCCGGCTGTTTATGAAAAGGCGGCAGAGAATTTTCAGAAATTCCAGGATAAAGGTTGGTTAGTCCAGGATCAGCAGGAACAATATTATGTTTATGCCCAGACGATGAACGGACGTACGCAGTACGGATTGGTTGTCTGCGCGTATGTCGATGATTATCTGAAAGGTAATATCAAAAAACATGAGTTGACCCGTCGTGATAAGGAAGAAGACCGTATGAAACATGTACGTGTCAATAATGCCAATATTGAGCCGGTATTCTTTGCCTACCCTGATAATGCGGAACTGGATGTTATTGTTAAGAAATATACGGCAAAAACTCCGGAATATGATTTCGTTGCAGAGTTGGATGGTTTCGGACATACATTCTGGATTATTGATGATAAGAATGATATTGCCCGTATCACGGAACTTTTCGAAGCAATGCCTTCCTTGTATATTGCAGACGGACATCACCGTTCGGCAGCTGCTGCTTTGGTGGGTGCGGAAAAGGCTAAGCAAAATCCGAATCACCGTGGAGATGAGGAATATAACTATTTTATGGCTGTCTGTTTCCCGGCAAATCAGTTGACTATTATCGATTACAACCGTGTGGTCAAAGATTTGAATGGATTGACGGAAGAAGAGTTCCTGAATAAACTAAAAGCTAATTTTATTGTAGAAGAGAAAGGTACGGAAATATATAAACCGACGGCTTTGCATAATTTTTCGCTTTATCTGGGTGGTAAATGGTATTCGTTGACTGCTAAACCCGGCACTTACGATGATAACGATCCGATCGGCGTATTGGATGTTACTATTTCTTCAAATCTGATCCTGGACGAAGTTTTAGGTATTAAAGACCTGCGCTCAGACAAACGTATAGACTTTGTTGGAGGTATCCGTGGATTGGGAGAATTGAAACGCCGTGTAGACAGTGGTGAAATGAAAGTGGCATTGGCCCTATATCCTGTAACTATGAAACAGTTGATGGATATAGCCGATACCGGAAATATCATGCCTCCTAAGACAACCTGGTTCGAACCGAAATTACGTTCGGGGCTGGTTATTCATAAATTGGTGTAAAAGTGGTTTGTCTGTAAGATAAATAAGAAAGCGAGTGTGTTTATTATAAACACACTCGCTTTTATTATTTCTTGACTCTTTCAGAAACTTTGGCTCCCGTACTGGTGGAAATTCCCTGTAGCTCTACATATTCGACACTTAAAGGACTACCGGATTTGGTTTGTACATAGAGAGATTCCAGTATGGCCGGTTGATTGTCGATCGTTGTCATACAGACATATTTTGAATCCTGCTTGCAGATCTTTAGTTTTTTACCAGAATAGGCTGTCAGGGTCACTTCACTGAAATCGTCTCCTTCCGAAACCAGTTTGTATCCGTATGCCATCTTTCGCTGGAAATAACTTAAACCGTTGGTTTCTCCCGGCCGTTCTTCCCGGTTGACCCAGTAGACGTTGAGGGGAGTTTTAGTGTTCAGCTTGCCGTTTTCCAGATTCACATCGTAGCAGACCAGGTTTTTGTTGGTACTCCGGGCTATATGGAAAAGTCTTTCGCTTGTCGGATAGGTGTTCTCTTCCGGGTTACCTGCATATGAGGTCGCAATAAGGGTAAAAAACAGAATCGTTACGATTGATATTACCCTTTTTCCTGTATGACTGATTCTATTGCTATTTTTCATCTTTTATATTTGAGTGGCCAGATAAGTCATATATTCTTTGACACCTTTCTTATCGTCCGGTTCAGGACTCCATGATGCCATGTTTTCAGGATGTAGAGGGGCAAAAGGTCCCGGTTTCACCTCGTAGACAACAGTATCCGGTTCCAGGACCAGCAGGCAATGCCAGATACCGGGTTTGATTTCCGCACCATACGAACCGGCCAACGGATCAAGTAAAACTTTTTCCGTGATATTCCCTTGGTCGTCGAAAATGAATACGACTGCTTTTCCGCGAAGTAGCAGGAATATCTCGTCTTTGTCGGGATTCAGGTGACGGTGCGGACGGATATAAGTGTCTGGTTCCATTGCATTCAACAAACGATTGACCGGATCGTCCAACCGTTCGTGGAAGTTGTAATTCATACGGAGACGAGGCGATTGCTTTGCCTGTTCAGAAGTCTTGTCAAGTAGTTGTTTATCGATTATTTTCATGTTATGCAACAATTGTTTGTGGGACGAATGTACAAAATAAATTTTGTCTGTTATGCCGATAATCCGTACTTTTGTACGAAACCCTGAAAATCGGCTGCTTCATGAAACCCGTTATATACCGTCTTTGTCTGTTGATATTTATTCTGTCCCTAACAATTTCCTGTAGGCGGGGAGGGGAGGAAAAGGAGTTTGTTGTGGGTGTTTCCCATAGCTCTATTAACGATAGCTGGCGGAAAGCGATGATGCTGGATATGCAGGTGAAGGCTTCAGACTATCCGGGGATGACTCTTGATGTGAAGGACGCTGATGAAGATAATGATACTCAGATCAAACAAATTCGTGAGTTGATAAAAAAGCGGGTCGATCTTATTATTATTTCCGCCAATGAATCGGAACCTATAACAACGGCTGCTGTCGAAGCCTACCGGGCTGGAATTCCGACCATTATAATAGACCGGAAAATCTATTCGGAGGAATATACCACGTTCATCGGGGCGGATAATTACGAAATCGGTCGTGCTGCCGGGTTGTTTGTCAATTCCTTGCTGAAAAAAGAGAAGACGACAATCGTCGAAGTATGGGGGCGTGAAGGTTCCTCTTCTGCCCTTGACCGCCATAATGGATTTAGCGATGCTCTTATTCATAATAACAATGTAACTGTGAAAACCGTATATGGTCGCTGGCATAGGGATGAAGCAAAAGTTAATATTGCAGCATTGGGATCTTTTGAGAATATAGATATTGTGTATGCGCATAATGATCCGATGGCACTGGCTGCCCGGGAGGCGATTATGGAAGTCGATCCGCAAGCTGCGGAAAGGATCAAGTTTATCGGTATAGATGCTTTACCCGGTAAGGGGAAAGGGATTGAAGCGGTTCGCGACGGTTATCTGACCGCTTCATTTGTTTATCCTACAGGGGGGAGTACCGCTATAAAAGTAGCCTGGCAGATCCTGAACGGAATGCCTGTCTCCAAACATTATGCATTGACATCGGCCCTGATCGATAAGGATAATGCCGGAACCATCTATCTGCAGACCGAACAATTGGCTGATTATCAGGATCAGATCGAGAAACAGCGCAATAATCTGGATAAGATGTTTTCGGAATATCGTTTCCTTCAAAATTCGGTCGGTCTGATCTTGTTGTTGCTGGGAATAGTGATCTTGCTGGCTCTCTATGTGATACATATCTTTCGTAAAGTACAACGAAAGAACCATGAGCTGAAACGAACGAACATACAGGTTGAACAGCAACGGGAAGAACTGGCTGTAGCAAACCGCAAGATCGAACAAGCAACAACACGAAAGTTACAGTTTTTTACCAATGTCTCCCATGAGATCAAAACACCGCTGACGCTGATACTCGGTCCGCTGAATAAGCTATCTAAAGAACTGCCTCCCGATTCGCCGATCGCAGATGACATACATCTGATAAAAAAGAATGCCGACCGCCTGAAACGGGTTGTCAGCCAGTTGCTCGATTTCCGTAAGGTCGAGAGTAATAAAATGAATATGCGGGTAACGGAAATAGACCTGGTTGTTTTTATAGAGGATGTCAAGTCTTATTTTGAGACGATGGCGCAAAGTAAGCAGATACAATATACTTTTCAGCACGATGTATCGTCTGTACACCTTTGGGTAGATACGGATAAAATGGAAAAGATTCTGGCCAACCTGCTGTCGAATGCCTTTAAGTTTACGCCTGATGGCGGAACTATTACGATCCGTTTACAGGATCATGCCGGGTATGTGACACTTTCGGTAGAAGATAACGGGAAAGGGATCCAGCCTCAGAATCTCTCTGCTGTTTTCGATCAGTTCTTTACCGGCGATAACCTTACCGGAACGGGTATCGGACTGCATCTGACCCATGAGTTTGTGAGTATGCACAAAGGCAGTATTCATGTGGAAAGCGAACCGGGAAAACGCACTGTCTTTTTTGTCGAGTTACCCAAAGGAAAATCTCATTTTGATGAAACCTGCACGTTTGCCCCTTCCGTCACCGAGCTGTCGAGCGGGGTAGCTAATCTGGACACCCGCGAGATGGACGAGATCGTGAACCGGACATATGATTATACGATCCTGGTCGTTGAAGACGATCCGGATATCAATGCTTACCTACAGAAAGAACTGAAATCGAATTTCCGTATTCTGACGGCTGTAAATGGAGTCGTAGCTATCGATATTCTGGCAAAAGAAAATATATCTCTGGTCATAAGTGATGTGATGATGCCCGAAATGAATGGTTACGAACTGTGTAAACAGGTTAAATCGAATATCGCATTCAGTCATATCCCGGTTATATTGCTGACTGCCTTGTCTGATGATAAGCAGCGGATGTACGGTATTGCCAGCGGTGCCGACGAATTTATCCAGAAACCTTTCAATATCGAAGAACTGAAACTTCGTATCGTTCGCCTGTTGGAAGAGCGTGCCCGGTTGAGGAATGCCTTTACGCAGGAACTTCAGTCGCCTGCCATTTCCAACCTGAAAATAGGCAAAACGGAAAGTATGGATGATTTATTTATGCGTAAGTTTATAGCTTTGATCGAAGAGTCTTATCCTGATTCTGATTTCAGTATAGAGAAAGCGAGTGATATGCTGGGGTTGTCGCGTGTGCACCTTTACCGGAAAGTAAAGGAACTGACCGGTGTCACGCCAACCGACTTTCTCCGTAACTATCGTTTGAAACGTGCAGCAGCCTTATTGAGGGAAAAAGGTCGCAATGTGAATGAAGTAGCTTATGCTACCGGTTTTAGTTCTCCACCTTATTTTTCCAAATGTTTTAAAGCGGCCTATAACATTACACCTACCGAATACCAGGAAAAGGAATAACAATTGTTACATACGTGTAACGTGAGTATAATCTCTCTGTAGATAACTCTTTTATGTAACGAGGATTATTCTTTTTGTAGCATGTGTTATCGTTTGTCTCCATTGTATCCCCTAGTTTTGCATCATCGAAAACTAAGGGAAAAGAAAATCTTATATTATAAAGAATTAGTAGACCATGGAACGAATGAAGCAACAAAACAAAAGACCGGTAGTAGTCGGTATAGGTGAACTTTTATGGGATTTACTTCCCACCGGTAAAACAGCAGGTGGTGCACCTATTAATTTTGTTTACCATGCATCCCGTCTGGGAGCAGAGGGATATGCTGTCAGTGCCATTGGTGATGATGAGGATGGAGTAGATATCTTGAAAGAACTGGATAAAAACTCTATTCAATACCTGATCGAAAAAGTCCCTTATCCTACAGGAACAGTCAAAGTCGAACTGAAGGAAGACGGGATACCGGAATATACGATTACAGAACGTGTTGCCTGGGATCATATGTCGCCCACATCGGATGCAGTCGATCTGGCAGAGCGGGCGGATGCCATTTGTTTCGGAGCATTGGCACAACGTTCGACACAGTCGCGTGAAACTATTCAGGCCATCCTGTCATTTGCTCCGGATACAGCCTATCGTTTGTTCGATATAAATCTGCGTCAGCATTATTATAATAAAGGATTGATAGAAGAATCGTTATATCTTTCCAATGTCCTGAAGATGAATAGCGATGAGATGAATCAGTTGAAAGAACTATTCGGACTGAACGGGACGGAAGATGAAATAGCAGCCTGGTTTATGGAGAAATATAACCTGAAAATGGTTGTCCTTACCGCAGGAGCTTCTTACAGTACGGTTTATACTCCGGATGAAGTTTCAACATTACCTATACCGGAAGTAGAGGTAGTCGATACGGTAGGTGCAGGAGATGCATTTTCAGCCGCTTTGATCATGTCGTTGCTCAATGGCGGTACATTGAAAGACGCCCACAGATATGCTGTGAAGATTGCGGCCTTCGTATGTTCCAGCAAAGGAGCATGGCCAGCTTACGAATAAGAAAGATAATTCATGTATGTATAGGTTTTTATAGTTTAAGGCAAAAAGATGGTTAGTTTTTAGGTTTTTAGTTTAGGTTGGTGAAAGCCCGGAATATCCGGGCTTTTTATATTTACAGGTAACAAAAGAAAAGGGACATCCGTGATGGATATCCCTTTTGTATTTAGCCGAATAGCTTATTAATATTGTCTTTCCAGTAACCATGCATCCTGGAAGTCAGGAGCATACTTTGCTTTGATAGCATCGCGGCTGTCGGCTGCATCAGCTTTATCATCGAAGCTGGCAACGATTACACGCAACATACCTTGTTCGTTTTCACCTAATACCGCATTGTAGCCTGCATTCTGCATACGCTCTTTCAAAGAGTAAGCGTTTGTCTTGTTTTTGAAGCTACCGATAACAACACTGTAGCGTTTCAGACGGCTGGCGTCTTCACCCTGTGCAGCGCTGATTCTTTCCGAGCGAGTCGTTGCCGTAGAAGTTCTGGGTTTAGAAACCGGTGCAACTTCTTCAACAATCTCTTCTTCTTGTTCTACTACCTCAACAGGAGCTGTAGATTCTTTTTCTTTGGCTTGTTCGTAAGCAGCCTTATAAGCACTCTGTTTAGGTTTACATGAGCCGAATGCTAATACCATACTTATAGCGGCTCCAAATAACCAAATCTTATTCATACTGTTCAGTTCTTAAATTACTTGTGCAAAGATATAAATTATATTTACTAATTTCGCACACAGAATATAATATATTATAATGTACATGAATAAATCTATTGCAACAATGGTTATGGCAACATCCGTATTACTAGGTGCTTGTAATCAGGAAGCTAAGAAAGCAGAAGACACAAAACCGGTTATCGGACGTTCGGAAATCAAAATTGCCGACGGCCGGATGACGCCCGAAGCTCTTTGGGCCATGGGACGTATCGGCGGAATGAATGTTTCGCCCGACGGACAAAAAGTAGTTTACACCGTAGCTTATTACAGTGTACCTCTCAACACCAGCAACCGTGAAGTATTCGTTATGAATGCCGACGGATCTGATAACAAACAGATTACGCACACTCCTTTTTCGGAGAACGAAGCGACCTGGATCAAAGGAGGCAAGAAGATCGCTTTCCTTTCCGGTGAAAGTGGCAGCAGCCAGCTTTGGGAAATGAATCCGGACGGGACCGAACGCCGTCAGTTGTCGAACTACGACGGCGATATCGAAGGTTTCGCTTTCTCACCGGATGAGAAGAAGGTTTTGTTTATCTCTCAGGTGAAGACCGTACCGAGTACAAAAGATAAATATCCGGATCTGGACAAAGCGACCGGTATTATCGTGACCGACCTGATGTACAAGCATTGGGATGAATGGGTGACAACGGCTCCGCATCCGTTTATTGCCGACTTCGACGGAAATAAAGTGGGTAGCCCGATCGATGTGCTGGAGGGCGAACCGTTTGAATCGCCGATGAAACCTTTCGGTGGTATCGAACAGTTGGCATGGAACACCACTTCCGATAAAGTAGCCTATACCTGTCGTAAGAAAACGGGTAAGGAATATGCTATTTCTACCAACTCGGATATTTATGTGTATGACCTGAATACAAAGCAGACGGTCAATATCAGTGAGGGAATCATGGGATATGATACGAATCCGCAGTATTCGCCTGATGGTAAATATATTGCCTGGCAGAGTATGGAGCGTGACGGCTACGAAGCCGATCAGAACCGCCTGATGGTGATGAACCTGGAAACTGGTGAAAAGACATTTGCCAGCAAGGACTTCGACTCCAATGTGGACGGTTTCTGCTGGAGTGCCGATGCGCGTTCAATCTATTTTACCGGTGTATGGCATGGTGAATCGCAGGTATATAAGATCGATCTGAATGACGGTAATAAATTGACAGCACTGACTTCCGGTATGTATGACTATGACTCTGTCAACCTGCTGGGGGAAAATAAGTTGATCGCTAAACGCCATTCCATGAGCATGGGAGATGAGATCTATACGATCGACCTGGCAGATAATAATAAGGTGACTCAACTGACGACTGAAAACAAGCAGATTTACGATCAGCTGGAGATGGGTAAGGTGGAAGGACGCTGGATGAAGACAACCGACGGCAAGCAGATGCTTACCTGGGTGATTTATCCGCCTCATTTCGATCCGAACAAGAAATACCCGACTTTGCTGTTCTGTGAAGGTGGTCCCCAGAGTCCGGTCAGCCAGTTTTGGTCTTACCGTTGGAATTTCCAGATCATGGCAGCCAACGATTATATTATCGTGGCCCCGAACCGTCGCGGTCTTCCGGGCTTCGGTATGGAATGGAACGAACAGATCAGCGGCGATTACGGCGGCCAGTGCATGAAAGACTATTTCACGGCTATCGATGAAATGGCGAAAGAACCGTATGTCGATAACGACCGCCTGGGTTGTGTCGGTGCCAGCTTCGGAGGCTTCTCTGTTTACTGGTTAGCCGGTCATCACGATAAACGTTTCAAAGCATTCATTGCTCATGACGGTATCTTCAATATGGAAATGCAATATCTGGAAACAGAAGAAATGTGGTTTGCCAACTGGGATATGGGGGGCGCTTACTGGGAAAAGAATAATCCGGTGGCTCAACGTACATTTGCCAACTCTCCGCATCGCTTTGTCGATAAGTGGGATACGCCTATTTTGTGTATCCACGGTGAAAAAGATTACCGCATCCTTGCCGGTCAGGGGATGGCTGCTTTCAATGCTGCCGTACTTCGTGGCGTTCCTGCCGAACTGTTGATCTACCCGGATGAAAACCACTGGGTGTTGAAACCGCAGAACGGTGTATTGTGGCAGCGCACATTCTTCGAATGGCTGGATAAGTGGGTGAAGAAGTAAAATAAAGGTAGAAGGGTATTTAGTACTTCTACGTTTTCAATATAAGGATTGCTTCGGTCATCTGTAAGAAATTGCAGATGACCGAAGCAATCCTTTTTTTTATTTGTTTTCTTTGAAATGTCATGAAATACATGTTATTTCGAACAACTATGTTAAAACTCCCCTGAATTTGTACTAAACTTCTCCAATCTGATACCATATGTCAGATGTGAGTGACTGCCTATTGTTCGAATATTTATTTTTGTAAAACGCGAAATGTCATGATTTACATGATATTTCGAAAAAAGCATTTATTGATGGTTTATCTGTACTGAAACACAGGTAAATATAAAGAGAACTAAAAGTACAGTATCTATGAGAAACGTTTTATTACTAATTCTAATCTGTTATACCAGCTTCGTTTCCGCTAAAGAAGGCATACAAACGGACAGAGGACCAGTGGTTGCAATAAAGACCAATATCCCTTATTGGGCTACAGCTACTTTCAATGCCGGTGTCGAATTTCGTTTAGCCCGAAAATGGACATTGGAGCTCGAGGCCGGCCTGAATCCTTTTTCCGGCAAGAATGATGATGGTAGCTACGGCAAGTCGTTGAAACATTTGCGTCTGCATCCGGAACTTCGCTATTGGTTTTGCGAAAGCTTTTACAAGAGCTTTATCGGTATTCACGTACCTTATATATTATATAATGTATCCGACATTAAATTGTTGGGTACCGAAGGCGAGCGTCATCAGGGGTGGGGTACCGGTGTCGGTATCAGTTACGGATACCAATGGCTACTGTCGAAACATTGGAACCTGGAAGCTACGGTAGGCGTAGGTTATTTATACCTTGAATCGGATAAATATCCCTGTACCAATTGTGGCAGCAAGATTGAGAAAGTAAAGAAACATTATTTCGGTCCGACACAGGCTGCGGTAAGTTTTATCTATTTATTCTAAAAGAACTCCCTTATGAAACGCTTACTAACTATAACAACCATGCTATTCGGTGCCGCAACGATCCTGTCGGCTCAGGAGACTGTCTCTGGAGCCGTGCAGGAAGGCACAATTTTAGTAGAACGGAAACTGGTGGAAAAGGCCGATTCTTTTCTGATTGTGGATATGACTGTCAATATCAGTAGTATAGAGGTTGATCGCAACCGTTCAGTCGTATGTACTCCGGTGCTTCAGCGGGGAGACAGCCTACGTTTGCTGCCCCCGATCGTTATCAATGGGCGCGACCGTCATATCCTGTATGAACGGCAAGAACACGATATACAGCCGGAATCCCGTTTTGTAGTACGCCGTTATAATAAGCAGGAACAGCGGCTAGATTATCATGTTCGTCTTCCGTTCTGTAAATGGATGGAAAAGTCCGAATTTGCTTTACTAACTGACCTTTGCGGTTGTGGTTGGGAAGCCTTGCAGAACGATCGTACTGTCTTATTCCCGGTCAATTTGGCCGAACCGGTCGTATTGGCTCCACAACTGGTTTATGTGGCTCCGCAGGCCGAAGCCGTAAAAAGTCGTTCACTGGAGGGCAGTGCCTTTCTTGATTTCCCTGTCAACAAAACGGAAATCTATCCGGACTATCGTAAGAATCCACAGGAACTGAGTAAGATACGAGAGACTATCGAATCGGTGCGCAATGATAAATACGCAACGATCACTGAAGTGGATATCAAAGGATATGCTTCACCTGAAGGCGGATATGCCAATAATGCTTATCTGGCAGAGTACCGTGCTAAGGCTTTATTGGATTATGTACGTAATATGTATGACTTCGGGAATGCCCGTATGCAGGTTAATTTCGAACCGGAAGATTGGGAGGGATTCGAACTGCGTGTCGAAGCTTCCAATCTTCCGGAAAAGGAAGAAATATTAGCGATCATCCGAGCCGATGAACCGGCCGATTGGGATAAACGTGAGTGGCGATTGAAGATGCTTGCGGGCGGAATGCCTTATAAGATATTGCTACGCGATATATATCCGGCCTTGCGCCATTCGGACTACGTAGTGAAGTACACGATACGCAACTTTACGGTAGAAGAGGCGAAGGAGTTGCTTTACACTGATCCCCGGCAGTTGAGTCTGGAGGAGATGTTTCGGGTGGCACAGACCTACGAGCCGGGCAGCGACCGTTTCAAGGAAGTGTTCGAAATAGCGGTCCGTATGTATCCGGACGATCCGATATCTAACCTGAATGCTGCCAATATCGCTATCAGTGAGGGTAAACTAGGGCAGGCAAAGCGTTATCTGGCAAAGACAACCGATACGCCCCAGCGGCAATTGGCGGAAGCGGCTATCTGTATGCTTGAGAACGATCTGGATCGGGCAGAGAAGTTGCTCACCCCGCTTGCCGCACACGAAGATTCACCGGTGGCCGAGGCTGCCCGTGGCAACCTGAAGCAGATCAAGTTGAAACGCGAAGAATAATTAAAATTAATAACGTAATTCTATAACACAATGAAAAAGAAAAACTTTTATGGCTTATGGGTGGCCGCGCTGTTAATGATGGCAGGAGGTTGCTCTGAAGAATTGGATGGAGGAGATGACATTAATGATAGGGGTGATGGCAAAGGCGAAGAGGCTTATGTGGCTGTCACTATCTCTTCACCTACGACAAAAGCTTTAACGAAAGCGAATCCTAATGGTGGTGAAAATGGGGATGGTTTTAATGATGGAACACAGGATGAAAGAAAGATCCATGATGTGACAGTGATTCTGTATGGAGATAATGACGGTGGGAGTTTAAATAGTGTAACAGATTGGAACCAAACAGTGACTGCTGAAAAAAAAATTGTCGCAGTAGGATATCATAAATTGGATAATCCTGAGATCGCTCATCCCGGAGGTAATAATCATTCAAGTGTGACAGTTAAAATAAAGTCTTTAATTCCGAATTCACTTATTGATAAGGAGTTTGGTTTGATTTGTGTGGCTAACATTGGGGAACAGTTACAGAAGGCAATTTCTGGAGAATCAGGTAAAAAGATTGAAACAGTTGGGCAGTTAGGAGATTATCTTGTTGGAAGCAAGATCGAAGACATAACAGGAGATGCTAAAGATCGTTTTGTCATGTCTACCCATACGATGAGTATTGATGGCCTGGGTACTTCCAAGGTAAGTATCAGTACAGGAAATAATGAAACGAATCCGGCTGTGACTACTGCTTTTATTGAACGTCTGGCTGCGAAGATAGAGGTAAAAAAAACAGGTGGAGATGACGGTTATACAATAACTGATACAGGAAAGGAAGATGGAAACGAAATAGGGAAAGTTTTCCTTAAGAACTTCACTATCGTCAACCAGTTACAGGCTGGTACTTATCTGTTGAAACGTGTGACGGGAATAATGGATGAACTTAACACTTCAAATGATAACGATACTTATATTGGAGATGAAACATCTACGCCTACACCAAGTGGCTTGGCTACAAATTTTGTCATAGATCCATGGACACGCGGAAAAGATGGCTCTTTTAATATGATAACAAGGGCAACGGATAAATATGCCGCAGAAGGCGGAAGTACAAACTACAATGACTTATATAAGAACAGTTTTACTAACCAACAAACAGATCAGGGAATATCAGATAAACTATATAGTGATTTATTTAAGGATGAAAATAAAGACAATTGTCAATCTATTGGTGATGCTAAACCTGTCTACACCATGGAAAATACGACCTCTAAAGCAATGCAATGGAACGGATATTCAACAGGTGCTATCTTTGAAGGGGTGTATGTTCCGAAAGAATGGTATGTAGTGGAATCAGACGGTAATTACAAGCTTAGTGATAAACCAATTCCTAATGATGGATATGATGATGGTACCGCTACTGCAACTTTTTACGTCTACAATACGAATATCTACAATAGTCTTTGGGCTGTGTTTGCTGATTGGTTTGAAGATAGTGTAAGGGAAATCTTAGGTGATGGTGAAACAGAGGGAGAAGTGTATAAGAAGTATATGGGACTTTTTGATAATGGGACTTTTGATGCTGCTACAGATCAAAAACTAAAAGGTATAGAAGAGAGCGACCCAACAGGCTATTTAAAAGCAACATTAGATAAAAATTTAAAATTCAGTGAATATGAGGAAAATCTTAGTGAAATTGGGGCAGATCTCTATGAAAACGGTATCTCTGCATACCCTGACGGTAAGAACTATTATAAATATTGGATCAGGCACTCAAATAATAATGACCCTGATGTAATGGGTGTTATGGAATTCGCTATCGTTCGTAATAACATATACAACCTGACAGTTACGAAAGTTTCAGGTATGGGTGAATCTCCATTCAAACCTACTGATCCGGAAAATCCCGATGAAGGACAAGATCATTACATCAGCGTCGAAATCTACGTCAAAGACTGGGTAGTCCGTGAGAACGGTGACATCGAACTCTAACCTGTCTGTCCTGGGTGAATCAGCACTACCATACTGACTTCCCCGGCACTATAAGGCTGACCTTTATAGTACTATAGTCACCGCCTGTCCAACACTATCGTGCTACAATCTTAGTCTGGCAGGCATGAAAAAATACGTACGCTTTTGGATAAAAAGCCGTACGTATTTCCAATAACGGATCGGCAGCTTTTCCTGAATGAGTAGGCACCTGTCCTCAAATGAGTCGGCACCCATTCAAAATAGTTGCCGACCCATTTGAAACCATAGCCGGAGCGGATTTTACCGGCGGAATATCCGCCTGATACCTGCTCAGAATAAAGTTTTTACAAAAACAGCGTCACTTCATTCACCCTTGTGCACTGTTTCTTGATAATCAAACAATATAAGGGTGAATGACCCTGTCTTTCCGGCGTCACCTCGATGAATGAATAGCTTCAAACCCGGTGACGCCGAAAAAAGACAACCCTTCACCTGTGTATATATTATATATCAACAGGTAAAAGACAAAAGATGGATGGTGATTCCAATTCTGATGAAAAAGAAAATAAATCAAGTCTGCTGACTGACAACATATAAACAAGCAATTAAAACAGATCGAACATGAAACGATTTATCAAAACTTATACCCGACTAATCTCTTCACTCCTGCTGCTGGGAGCGTCTGCCTGCGATTATATTCACGACGACTCATTGCCGCCGTGTGAATTTCGCCTGCATTACGTGTACGATTATAATATGAAATTCGCCGACGCATTCCAGCATGAAGTCGATCAGGTCACCCTCTTTATCTGCGACGACCAAGGTGTTTTTCTTCAGCAGCGACAGATAGAAGGCGACGAATTGAAAACCAATGATATCCGTCTAGACCTGTCCCCCGGTACCTACCATCTTGTTTCGTGGGCGGGACTCGACGACGGTACTTACCGCCTGCCTCAGCTGACACCCGGCACCTCTTCGGTCGAAGATATACGCGTTCGTACCCTTCGTCAGCCGGACGGTACGCAACCCCTCGAACTTCATCCTCTCTGGCATAGCCTCGACACCATCGTCGTGACCGGCCTTGCCCATGAGGAGCAGACAATAGGACTGGCCAAGGACACCAACAAACTGCGCTTTGTTCTCCAAAACGTAAAAGGCGACAATATGGACGTGAACGACTTCACCTTCCGCATCATTGCCGACAACGGTTACATGGACTACGACAACTCCTTGCTGTCCGACCCGAAAATCAGCTATCTCCCTTACTATACTGAAAACGTAGAGATAGCTGCCGATCCCGATCCTGAGTCTACGGTCTCTGACCAGCTGGTTGCCGTAGCCGAAATGAACACCATGCGTCTGATGGCGGGCGAAAACTATCGCCTGATCGTACAGCATAAGGGCTGGGAAAAAGATGTGCTGAATATCAACCTCAACAATTACCTTTTGCTCACCAAAATGGAAGGCCATGACATCAGTGCCCAGGAATATCTGGATCGTCAGGATGAATATTCTATCATCTTCTTCCTGACCCCGATTACCTGTCCGGATTGCCCTGACCCTGACCCAACGCCTGACCCAACGCCTGATCCTGACCCCGATCCTGAGCCAACCCCCGACCCAGATCCCGACCCGACACCTGATCCTGATCCGGTCATCGGTTATGCGTGCTACACCATCCAGGTAAAAGACTGGGTGATACGTTTGAATGAAACGGAGTTATAACCTATAAAGAAAGTGCATATGAAGTACCGATTAAGAAATACGTTCTTTTTCTCGCTTTTATTGGTTTTCTTATTTGCCTGTTCAAACGAAGAACCGGACGGTCTCCTGCCGGGAGACACTAAGACAGTCGACTTCCGGCTCATGCTCTCTGCCAGTCAGGAGGAAAACTCCCAAAATACAACGCAATATGAAGGTATGCGTAATATCCTTGTAGTTATTACAGATAACGATGGCAAAATATTGCAGAGAGAAGAGGAAGATTTACAATGGGAAGAGGGGAAGGAGGCTATATTAGAGGAAGGTTTTTCAATGGAAGTCCCGAAAGAAGCAGCTTATGTGTATGCTTTTTCTAATTTGAATAGTCCGTTGTTGGAGAACAATGAAAATATTCTGGAGGCGTTGGAGGTGGGGAAGACGCTGCCTGTCTCATTTGATGAGCAAGGTGTTTTAAATGGTAGTATTCCTGATGCAAAAATAAAGAATGATGTTAAAATAGTAGTGGATGAGCGGAACTCTATCCCTATGTCCAGTCATCCCCACAAATTGGAGTCCGAAATGGTGGAAATACCTTTGTATCGTATGATAGCAAAAGTGAAAATGAGTATCGAGAATAAGACAGCCGGAGAGGTTGCTGTGTCGAAGATGACCTTGGAAAAGTTCCAGAATGATAGAAAGATTTATATGCTTCCTTATAAGTCTTTGGAAAATATAAAAGAAGAGGATATCCCTTTATTTCCAGATAACGATGCTACTGAATTTAGTGATGTAGATAAGATATTTTTCGAGCAAGATGAGGAAAGTAGTTTTGAATTAGCTACGGCTGATAAAAGAGAGGCTATATTTTATGTGCATGAGTCTATGTTGGATGGACAAGATAATATCAAAGTGCAGACTACTATTCAACGACAGGAAGAAAAAGAACAGAATCTGACCGGTGTAACCCATTTTACTTATGTACGTCGTAACGACTTGTTGATCATTCCCTTGGTAATTAGTGATTACTCTTTGGAAGTGACAGTCAGCGAGCAGCGCGCTCCGATAGGAGGGTATCCTTTTACATACGAAATGTCTCTTGTACCTAGCCTGGCCTATTCGATCAAGAATTCGGGTGAGCTGACAATCAAACTGGCTTTGATACAACAGAACCTTGATGGAACCGGAGGTAGTGGCGTTCAGTTCACAACAAAGGATTGGCAGTTGACATCGGATGGAAATGATGCTATTACCTGGAAAGATAGTCAGCCGAATGAGGGGAATGAGGTCACTCAAGTGACACTAATGGTTCATAAGCAAGGTAGTGCCCAGTTGTCATTTACAGCAGTGACAGAAAACAATAAGGAAATCTCATATACAATAGAACTTATTTATAAATAAACAAAAAGTAAATATGAAAAGGTCTCGATACAATAAAATAGTACGACCGGCTTATCTCTTACATTTGTTGTTGGCAATAAGTTGTATCGCTTATGCTCAGACAAAGGAAGGGGAGTATGAGCGTGGACATATCTGGCATGAAAAGGTGGATACGGTATATGTGTATCCTGGAGAGCATACTCGTATGTTTATACAAACCAAGGCTAACGGAGGTATTTATGGCTTTTCACGTTGGATAGGATTGGGAGATGAGGCAAAGGATGAGAGCTGGTATAAGACGCATTTTACATGGTTGCCCCGAAATCCAGGTGGTTTTAAATATGACGAGAAGCTAAACTGTTATATTGCAAATGATAAGTCGACACCGGCAAGTCAGCCTCATTATCGTTATGTAGAATATATTGCGGATGACGGGCAGACAACAGATAATTCCGGTATTATCGACTCTTTAGCCTGGGACGGAAGTGCGTGGAATGATTGGCAATGGGAGAATGGTCAGAATTATATCAACCAATTGCCGACAGCAATTAATATTCGTCGAAAGTTTATTATCAAAGATGCAAAGGCAAGATATGCGCAATTGAAAGCGGCACAGGAAGCATATCAAAAGTCGGCTGAGACAAAGGGGGATAATGATGCGCTTGTTGAAGACGGTTACTTTGAAAAATATGAAGTACATACACCTCTTCGTACTGAAAAGAATCATGGTTCGAAAGACTGGGAAACCGGTGTTAACTTCCGTTTGAAGGAGAGTCTGGCAAATTATTATGTCAAAGACTATAGTGGTGATTCTCAGGATAGCATTCATTATCATTGTGCAAAATATGTTCGGTGGAGAGTGTTTGATGAAAATAAAAAGGCTGTAGCTTATTGTGATATAAGAGACGGTAGTACAAACAAAGATGTTCCTACAGGCGGATATGTTGTCGAGCATGAATTTCCGACTTTGGGCTGTAAATATTCTGAGTATACAGGGAAAGGCACTGATGAACCTGGAAAAAATACAAGTATTATTACCAATGCAGCTGTTTTCTATTGTATGAATTTGCAAGGCCCTATCACTAAACAAACAGCAGGAGAATCTTTAACCAGATACATTACAGCCGATGTCTCTGCCGATAAAGAGAACTGGTTTCCTGTGGCCCTGATCACTGTTAAGCTGGAGCCTTATTCGGATCCCAGAACTGCAGGGGAATTGGAACAAGCAAAGGATTATAATTATCGTAAACGGAGCCAGGACTTATTGGATGAGGATGTGAGCTATGATTTGATTGCCGAAATCAATTTCGATGATCCTGAGGTGGATGGAAATAAGGTTGTTAAGGATCCGAAAGAAAATTACAGACCGACCCGTTTGAACAAAGAATCGTCCGAATATGCATTTGCCGATTTGAGTGCTTATGATCAAAATCTGAGGACTCCCAAGTCACGTACTCTCTCCCGTTCTGAATATGTGTTGTATAAAACATTGAATGTCGCTGGTATCAGTCGTGTAGGAAAGGAAGGGTACAATGACTATTTTTGTAAAGATGGATCATATTATGTAAAGGCGTATGATCGGTTATATGAGCGTTTGGTACTGAAGGGGGAATCGACCCCTGGTAAAATGGGGTATTTTTTATATTTGGATGCTATTGATGAGCCTGGAAGAATTGTCTCTTTACCCGTGGAAAATCAGCTTTGTAAAGGAACCAGACTTCTGGTGACGGCGTGGGTTTGCAATATGGAAGCGAAGACATCTAGCAGTATTGCAGGGGATATCGGCTTTACCTTCAAGGGATTTACAAGCGACGGAGAAGTCAAGGACTTATATAAGTTTTATACCGGTTCGATGAGGCATACTCCGGCAAAGGCGACTGATCGTGAATTGCCTCTGCGTCTGGAGTGGCAGCAGGTTTGTTTCGAATTTACCATTCCTGATAATATTGATTATGAATCTTATCGGTTGGAGCTGGCTAATAACTGTCAGCACTCCGATGGTGCCGATTATGCTGTTGACGAAATCAGGGTCTATCGCTCGACTCCTAATATCAATGTACGCCGAAAAGCTGCCTGCGATGCAAGCTCAGTCCTGCTGAGATCTGATTATGAAATGCTGTTGTATAATCTGGGTGTAACAAAAGATGAACCGGTTTGGGGGGATGATGCGGATTTAGATGATGAATACAAAAAGCAATATATATTGCTTCGTCTGGGGCTTAGTGGTTTAGATGATGATACTGATGGTCTGAAGAAAAGTGACTATTTTAAAAATCTGTATTTCTCTTTCCTGGAAGATTTTCATGTAACCCCGGTTACAAGAAGTGTGGATGATGGTACGCATAAATGGTTGGAATTGGATTATAATGGAAATGGTCATTTAGAGCGTTTCGGACGTGTTATTGTGTCGACAAAAGAAGAGTATATTCCGGCAAGTCAAGAAGATGCGAAAGAAATGGCTGCAAAATTGAATCTGGAAGCATTGAAAGAGTACAGGGAAAATTATTCAGCATTAAAACAATTAGCAGAGCAAAATATTATAGACTTACATGAAGCAAAAGGGCCTGGTTCATATACAGCAAACGACTTAGAAACAGCTTATCAACTATTTGCTGATTTGGGACTGGCTCCTATCAGTTGTGCCTGGAAAGTTTCCACAGAAGGCAATGACGCCGATACCGGGTATATTTTTCTGGCTGATATCAAGACAGCCCGTGAAGGGCAAGATACGGATGGTGGTGATAAGTTAGTTCCGGGAACAGAATACTATGCGATGTTGATTAATGGCTCTCAACAAGATGTTTCCGACGGGAGTAATGCCGATCCGCATTCTCCTTGTGCATTGATTGCTCCGTTTTCAGTGCTGCCTCCGCTTCGTCTTGTTATCAATGGAGAGTCGGATTATATCCAAAGTGGATATTGTTTTAACAATCCAGTGCATATCGATGCTACTTTGCAGGCATCTAAGCCGGATGGTGGAGTTATTCATTTTGAACCGGAGAATTATTGTTTTGATTGGTATTTTTTCCATGAAGATGAAGCTTCTGGTGATAATGATACCGATGGTGAGGGGAATGACAAAGGGGATGCAGAGACTGGAAATGGAAATCTTTGGCCGGATGAAGTAGTACTTTTGTTTGCTGACTTAAAACTATTCAGGGAAGATTTGAACAAAGATGTAAGTGGTGAACCCAAGAAAGGGAATGTTGAAGATTTGAAAGCATGGAATCCGGGGGCAGATAGCTTGAAGTCTATAAAGGAAAAGTTGATAAGTTTAGTGGAGGAAGGATCTTTGCTATTATCTGTCCATAGTCCGGAATTTACGTTGACTGAAGAGAATCGAATATTTTATGTTTTGCCTTTTACGGTAGACGAACAGGAATTAAAGGAAGAAATAGAATCTGTGACAGGTAGCTCGAATGCGTTACTCTGTTTGGAGCCTCAAAAAGTAGAGCTTGAAGCAACGACGAAGGCTCCTGTGATGAAACTTGGGCTTACCGACATACAGTATCCGGAGGATATGTCGGAAGTACCTTTACGTATTGGTCTGGAACAGATTAAAGAGTGTAGACGGGATGAATCATCTTTCTCAAAGGCTTCTCTGCAAATACCGGTGCGCCATATTGAATTGACAGATAATTCAAACGCAGATCACTTGGGTATTTCGTCGGTAGATTTGAAAGATTCCGTTTTGCTATACAAAATAAATGGTGATGTCGTTGAGGAACTTCCGATTGTCGCGGTGCTTACAGATATGAAAGCAGAAGAGAATGGAAGCGATAATTATATTCGTTTAAATTTCTTGCCGGATTTTGAGCCGCTCGAGGGGTATATCTATACTTTGATGATTCATTTCGAAGAGAGGACGATAGACAATAAGCGTATAGAGACTTGTGACGGTATCGTGTATCTTCCGCTTAAAATAGTTCCTCAATATTTGACATGGATCAGTGACGGAACTTCCCGTAACTGGAATAACGATGCTTTGTGGAGGCGTTCGAACAAAAAAGAACTTTATATGGGTAGCGAAGAAGACGCTGATGCAAACCCGGATGGCCTGAACCGGAATGATTTGGAGTATGCTTTTGCTCCGATGAACTTTTCATACGTGACAATACTTAAGCCTGAAAACAGTTCATGGTTGTATAAATTGACGGCAAAGGGAAGTAGTGATCAGTCATTGAATATGATACCGGAGGATAATTCTGACAGAATTGGAGATGCGACTGATCGCATAGAATATGATATGATGACACCGGAAGAGGTTGATGATGGTGTGTATGCAGCAGTAGCTTTTAATGGAAACCGTTGTAATGAAATTTACTTTAAGCCTGGAGCAACATTGATGGGGCAGGATTACTTGACTTACAAGAAGGCAAGAGTTGAGTTTGAGATGGTGAAGAACCAGAAATATTTCTTGTCATCTCCTTTGCAGGGTGTGATAGCAGGTGATATGTATGCACCGAAAGAGACTGGACGACAGGAAACAGAAGCTTTTAAGGATATAACTTTTGTGAAGAATCAAAACAATCGTTTTAATCCGGCTTTCTACCAGAAAACATGGGATAATAGTGCTAAGATGTATTTGAAAAATGAAAATGATAAGGTGTATGAAGCTGTTGCTTCCAACTGGAGTATCGAGTATAATGATGTATCGGTTCCTTATGAACCGGGTATTGGGTTTTATGGAAGTGTGGAGAATCTTAAAAATGGAACGGCTTTGGTGCGTTTGCCTAAAGCTGATACATTTTATGATTATTATGATACAGGAGGTCAAACGGATACAAACGATCAGCATAAGATTCCGTCAGAACAAAGTTTACGTGGTAGATTAGGTTTCGATATGGGAGTAACGGAGTTAGAAGCTGAAGTCATAAATGCTACCAACGGCTACTTCTTCTTTGTAGGCAATCCGTTTATGACCTATTTGAATATGGAAAAGTTTTTTGATGGAAATCGAGAGTTGATTAGAACTTACTGGACGGAATATGACGCATTTGTATTAAACAAAAATAACGAAACGGTAAGTACAAGCGGTAGTACTGGCGGTTTTCTGAAACCCATGCAAGGCTTCTTTGTTCAGAAACAGGATGCAGTTGAGGCGAAATCCCTTACTGTCACTTTTACTCCGAAAATGATGTCGGCGGATAATAATACCTCGCTTTCAACCCGTTCATCAGAAGGAGAAACTTTCCCGACTCTTTACATCTCAGCCAAACGGAATGACGAATGTAGTTCTATTTCCATTGTCAAACGGGAACAGGCTGATACCGACTACCGCATCGGCGAGGATGCAGCCGTATTATTGGATACGGACGAAAAACAGCATCCTGCTCTGTACAGCGTAGCCGGAAATCAGGCGGTGGCTATCAATCAAACGTCGGTTATTACCAACATCCCGCTGGGCATTTACAGCGATAACGCAGAAGATGTAACCCTCACTTTCGAGGGCATCGAACAGTTCGACAGTCCGCTTTACCTTTATGATGCCCTGCTGGATCAAAGTATCCGGCTGGATGCCCTGAACACACAGGTAACTGTTCCCGGTTCTACGCATGGCCGCTATTTCCTGAACAGTGGAAAAGAGGGGCTACAGGCAGAAAGCGATATTGCCATCTATTCTCCGGTAGCCGGTGAAATTGTAGTTGCCACCTCTTCCTCTGACAGACTGAAGACGGTACGGGTATATGATCTTTCCGGCAGATTACTACTCAGTCTCCAGTCAATAAACGAACCGGTCAAACGCCTCTATCTGGCAGGAGGCGTCTATGTCGTAAAGGTCTCAACCGAAAAGGGAGATGTGAAAAGTAGCAAAGTGATCGTGAAATAGTAAAGTAAATAGAGATAAAAAATCCCTTTTGTAATCGATTTTGTAGTGTATAATCGATTGCAAAAGGGATTTTTATTATTGTTGTTTTATAGGTTTCAGAGTGAGTTTATTAAACCGTCTCCAAAGCAATACCCCCAACGTCGTCAGACTTATCGGAAACCCGCACCAGATACCGATCGCTCCCCAGTCAAAGATAAATCCGCAAATATACCCGATCGGCAACGCCAGCCCGAAGTGGCAGATAAAAGCGCAGTAAGCCATATATTTCACATCCGAAATACCACGCAAAGCATTGGCGAACAATATCTGTAATCCGTCGCCGAACTGGTACAGAACAACCGACCAGGACAACAAAGCCACCATTGCCACCACTTCATGTTCCGGTGTAAACAAATATCCCATATTCTTATGGAATAACATAATAAATGAAACGAACAGGACAGCAACCCCCATGATCAGATGCAGTCCGGCAAAGGAAGCCTGACGAATATTCAGCCAGTCGCTATACCCTTTAAAAACACTGACCCGTATCGTAACTGCCGCAGCTATCCCGTAGTAAACCATAAACCCAAGCGTAGTAATAACACCCAATACCTGATGAGCAGCTAATGCCGTACTTCCTAACCATCCCATCATAATAACACTCAGGCTGAACGACCCTGTTTCAACTCCCATCAACAGTCCTACCGGAAAACCTAAACGTATCAGTTTAGAGAGATTCAGCCGGTTGACAACCCCATTTTTGAACCCCACTAAAAACTCCTTATACTTTTCCCTTCGGGTAAATAAAATATAGAAAACGATAAAAGTCAGGATACGGCTGACGAGCGTAGAAATACCGGCCCCTGTCAGTCCCAGTTCGGGAACGCCGCATTTACCATAGATAAGGAAATAATTACCTATAATATTCAGCACATTCGCCCCCAGCATGATCCACATCGGCGTGACCGTATCGGTCGTACCATCGCTGAACTGTTTGAACGAATTGAACAGCATGGCAAATATTACCGAGAATAGTTGCAGGATATAATAAGGAACGATATACGGCATCAACTCTTCCGGCTGCTTTAATATATCGATATTCAGTAAAAGCAGAAGCATCAGGCAACTCAACAGGACCCCGACGATGAAATTGATAAAAAGACTGTTCTTCAGTGTCTCACCGGCCTGGCGATATTCTTTGTTGGCATGCAGCCCGCCGATAATAGGAGTGAGGCCGTATGAAAAACCCATTCCGAAAATAAAAGCCAGGTTGAAGAAGTTATTGACGAACGAGGCGGCGGCGAGTTCGGCTGTACTGTGATGCCCCACCATAATGTTATCGGCAAACCCGACAATAATAATGCCCAGCTGTCCCAACATGATCGGGACACCCAGGCGTATTGTTTCTTTATAATGTTCTTTATAAGCAGAGAATTGTATCATTCAATGATTTCTACTGATTCGATAACCACATTTTCCAGCGGACGGTCCTGTCGGTTGGTCTTGACATTTTGGATGGCATCCACTACGTCCAGTCCTTCTACCACTTCGCCATAAACCGTATATTCATTATCCAGGAAAGGAACACCGCCGATTGTTTTGTAAGCTTCGCGTTGTTCCGGAGTCAGCTTGGCTTCCTCTTTACGTTTTTCCGCTTCCAGTTCGGTTTTACCTACCAGGGTATCGCGGATGATAGCCAGTTCCGCTTTGTCTCCGCTCTGGTAAGCCGCCTTGATCTTTGCCGCATTTTCTTTTTGCAGGCGGGCGAAAATAGATTGTTTCAGACGGCCTTCTTTTTGTTTCTCCATCTGATCCAGTTCGGCATCTTTGTAGACTTTACCGGTTACGATATAGAACTGGGATGCAGAAGATTCTCTTTCGGGATTCACCTCATCGCCGGTACGGGCAGCAGAGAGTGCACCTTTTTTATGGAAATATTTCGGATAAACGAACTCGGCAGGAACCGTATAGCCCAGGTCGCCGGCACCAAGCTGTTTGCTCATCGGAGCATCTTTGGATGTGACGTCACCTCCCTGGATCATGAAATCCTTGATCACACGGTGGAAAAGCAGGCCGTTGTAAGTTCCGTCCTCTACCAGCTTGATAAAGTTATCGCGATGTTTCGGTGTTTCGTTGTATAGTTTCAGTTTGATGTTACCCAGGCTGGTTTTCATCAACACCTGTGTCTCGTTTGTTTGCGTTTCCATTCTTAATTTCGTTTAATGATTATTTATCGACAACTTTCATTGTCTTGATCTTTATATTCTTTAACGGCCTGTTGTCTTCATTTGTTTCGACAAATTGGATTTTATCGACAACTTTCATACCTTTTATGACTTCACCGAAGACTGTGTACTTGTTATCCAGGTGCGGAGCACCACCTTCCAGCATGTAAGCCTGACGCTCTTCCGGAGTGAATGTCCTGTTTTCGGCCTTTTCCATCTTATCCAGTTCCATTTCCGTATAGAACTTTCCGGTGACGATATAGAACTGCGTTCCGGATGAGGCACGTTCCGGATTTTCATCGTCGCTGGTACGGGCAGCGCATAACATGCCGCGTTTATGGAAATATTTCGGATAGACGATCTCTGCAGGGATGGTATAACCCGGATCTCCGTCGCCGAGATGCTGTTCGATAGGAGCATCTTTCGAGTTGATGTCACCTCCTTGTACCATGAATTGTTTGATCACACGATGGAAAAGTAATCCGTCGTAACGGTGTTCTTTCACATTTTTGATAAAATTATCCCTGTGTTGTGGAGTATCGTTAAATAACTTCACTTTGATCTTTCCCATATCGGTATCGATCAGGACAAGTGTCTCAACTTCCTGCGCTTGCAAATGAAAGGATGACAATATTCCAATAAGGAGTAAACCTATAGCAAACAGCTTTTTCATCTTCGTTTTATTTTGTTATTAAGGCAACAAAAATAGTTACTTTTAGTCGTTAACGCAACCTTTTAACACAACCTTTTCATGCAATGCTTGTTCCTTACTGGTAAAACGTCTAAACAAAACACATTTATGAAAGCATTTGTTAAAGGAGCAGCCTTACTGCTCGGGTTAGGTCTACTGTCTACCCATGCCCAGGCTCAGAAAGTGATCATCAAGGATGAGGAGCCGAATTCAATCCTGTTCATATCCCGTGACAAGGCGGGCGATGAGATTATCCGGATACTGAACGAAACCCAGAATCAGCGTTTCCACGAACCGGGTATTCCCCGTTTCCTGCTGACCGACCGCAAAGGCCGTTTCGCCCTGGGTATCGGCGGATATGTAAAGGCAACAGCCGAATACGACTTCGGCGGTATTTCCAAGGATATTGATTTCTACCCTGCACTGATCCCCAACAAAGGTGCGTCACACGTAAGAAACCAGTTCCAGATGGATGCAACGACCAGTACGGTCTTCCTGAAGTTGGTAGGACATACCAAGCATTTAGGTGACTTCGTTGTCTATACCGCCGGTAATTTCCGCGGTGACGGTAAAGGGTTTGAGTTGAGAAATGCTTATGCATCTTTACTGGGTTTCACACTCGGATACGACTACGGTTCGTTTATGGACCTGTCGGCTATTCCTCCGACGATCGACTTTGCCGGACCGAACGGGATGGCTATCTATCATGCAACGCAGTTCCGTTATGAACGTGCCTTCGGAAAAGGATGGAAAGCCGGTATCGGTGTGGAAATGCCGGTTGTGGACGGGATCACCAATGACAAGCTGAGTATCGGTTCACAACGTATGCCGAATTTCCCGGCTTATCTGCAATACGGATGGAACTCAAAAAGTCACCTGCGTGCGGCCGCTATCGTCAGAAGTATGACCTATGATAACCTGGTAGCCAATAAAGCCGAATCGGAAACCGGTTGGGGTGTTTTACTCTCCACGACTTTCAATGTCTGCAGCAAAGTGCAGGTGTACGGACAAGGTGTTTACGGAAAAGGTATCAGCCAGTACATGAACGACCTGAGTAACCTCAATGTGGATATTGTTCCCGATCCGGCCAAATCCGGCCACATGCAGGTGCTTCCGATGATGGGCTGGTATGCCGGTTTGCAGTACAATATCACTCCGAAAGTATTTGTTTCAAGTACTTACAGCCAGTCCCGCCTGTACAGTGACAACGATTACCCTGTCACTCCTTCCGAACAATATCGTTACGGCCAGTATCTGGTGGCAAACCTGTTCTGGAATATAACGCCCGACCTGCAGGTGGGTGCCGAATACCTGAGAGGATGGCGTACGGATTTCAACGATCAGACACGCCATGCCAACCGGATGAATCTGGCAGTACAGTATAGTTTCTAAATGCATAGTATCCTCTATGAGGTATTTGGGATTATCTGTATAATTATTGTAAATAGGAAACGACAGAATTTGAATATTATAATTTGATATTCGAATTCTGTCGTATTTTATTTATACAATATCAAATATACTGTACCAGAAACAAATTTGTCTGTGATTAAACATTCAACGTTTCTTCAAGTTGTTTCGCATATCTAAATAAATCGAATTTTTCAGAGATCCTCCTCATAGAAATGACATAATTATTTTTTGTAAATATAATCAGTCCTTTTTTTTCTTTATTGGTATAACATATGTCTCCGATCCCGACTTCTTTATTTCTGGAAAGTTCCGGGGAAGAGATTAGAGAGAGTAACTGCGTCAGTACCATCCTAAGGGCATTTGTATTTTTGCATATATAATATCTTCCATTCACTTCTTTGGGGAATGTTATTTCGATCTGATTTGCAGTGCTTACTTCTTTATAATTGATTTCTTGCAGAGCTTTTGAAACCCCGAGGCGTTCATCTGTTATCTTGTGGAATCTCTCTTCTTCCTGTACAGCGTTGAGTGCTCCAAAAAATAACTCACATGGAGTTTGGTTCACGACTAACCTTTCTCTGTAAAAAATTCCGGCATAAGGCTCAGTAATATTGATAAATGGATCATAGGTATATGAAAAAGCAATATCTATCGGTACCTGTGGAATGGCTCCAACGTTAGTGGATGGGGTTGGACCAAAGTCGAGGCTCAAGCACGCATCATATAATCGCATTGAATAGAAAGTCGCCACTGTTGGATCATAATCTACAGCAACAGCATGGAAACTGAATCCGCCATTAAATGGAACTCCCCATCCTGCAAATCCTATTGGGATGATCGGATTTGTTTCGATAAAATTGAAAGAAGAGGTCATTTTTGTAACCGTTAACGGAACTCCTTGAAGTCCACATAAGTATTGAATGATAAACGCGCAGTCCATACAGTTGATCGTGTATTGTTGACCTAACACAGTAGAGTCTGTTAATAATGTAGGAATGTCTAACATCATATGCAGAGCCAATAATGGATTTGGAATAATGTAGAGAGATGCTCCATTCACAACATCATAGACATAATCAGGAATCGTATTGTTATGTATGGAGTCATTAAAACCTATTGTTATAGCCGCTGCAATTCCCATAGCTATTGGGGGGAGATAATTCGTGTCCTTGATTTTTTCTCCATGTTCATAGATTTTCTGACAGAGATCCATTCCTCTGATAGAGGGATATTCTTTGGTAGCGTCATATGCAGTCTTATATTCACAGACAAGAGGACGTGTCGGCTTATTATTGAGTACATAAAGGGAGGTAAATGTTCTCCCCATATTTTCTCGGCACTTCTTAATTTCTTGATAATATTTCCAGTACATACAAATATTGTACTTGGCTGGGGATGTATTAAAATCTTCTTTTGAGAATGGTAATTCGAAATTTATTGTTTTTGTTTCATTATTCTTGATTGAAAAAGCCGATGATTGAAGAGATATCTGTTTTCCTGTCGCAGGATGTGTGAGGCTTACGTAAATAAGTGTGGAAGCCGAAGTCACATTCGACAGATAGGCTTTAACAGTAACGCTCATGATCATTTTTTTGATGTCATTTCTTACAATGGCAGCCAATGCAGGAACTTGTTCCGAGTTCTTGGAAGATTGCCATTCAGGAAATTCCATTGGTGTATTGATATCCTTTTTTATATGGATAGCACCTGTTTCTCCATCTGAGTTTAGATCATACTGAACGGATACAAGTCGTAGTTGGACATCTTTCTCAGTAGGTGTCGGGGTAGGAGTGGGAGTAGGTGGAGGATCAGGACGGTCATCTGAATTCTTATCGATATCCTGGTCTGCTTTGGAACCAATGGAACGACATATCTGTGTAAATGTGGCAAGTGTTACAGTGGTAACGGCAAGTCCTGTAATTACCTTTGTCTGTGTGTCCATCGTGGCTGCCCTGGTCATAGTAGCTATAAGTGTCCTATACCAGCCTTGTGTAAGTCCTCGAAGCCATTGCATAAATGATTGAGTTGTAATATGAGGTGTTGTATCCATCATTCTGGTATAGCCTGCCCGCCGACGGAGTTGATTTAAAAAAGAAGCTATCCGGAGATACCAGGCGACGTTTGTATTGTAGCTATTGAGACTTCCTACAAAAAGAGTTGAATAACTCTCTTCCAGCAATCGTGCCATAAATTCGATCTGCCATTTTTCATCCTTTGTATAAGTATCCCATTTAGGATCAGAGTCAGGAATGTAAATTGAAAGAGTTGTAGGCATAATTCCAGCTCTGGCATCTTCTGCCAGTGCCAGTCCTCCTCCCTTTCCATGAAAACCGATCGATTGGCAATTTAATAGGTTAATAGCATCTTCTTCATAAAAAATGTAATTTGACGTTAGGTGTTTATCGAAGAAATAAGGAAGATTTATCTTGTATTTCATAACCTCTTCAGCGGATAATGCAATATCGAATTCGGCAATATAAGAAATATATCCTTCCATTGCAGTTTCGTAATCTGCAACTAATTCTTGATCGATTGAAACACCAAAGACTTTTCCTTCCTCCATTCCGACATCTATTGGGGTAGCGAGGGAAAATGCTTTTTCTTTGTCGTTGGTATAAATTTTCAGTTGATTATTTGTCACAGTGATTGCAAAATCCGACCATTCATTCAACATCATTTCACCTTCCCCTTTAAACTCGGTTCTGCCTGCGGTGACAATTATATGATAAACATTTGTTTGGTCTTTATCATGAACAAGATCGATTTTGATTCCCTTGTCACTGCCTAAGGAATTATTTGCAAAAATGGTCATGGTTTCATTAGCGCAATATGCCGGATTGATTTTACCCATGCAAGTATAGGAATATACAGGAGTATTCGTATTCTTTTCAGGTTGTTTTTCATCAATATAAGCATAGTTCTTTCCATTTAAGAATAATGCAGGAGTAAGCGTATAGAGACAACTCAATCCTTTTGCACAGACTTCTATTTTAGCAGGTCCTTTATCTATGATCTGAGCTTCTGTGAAATCAATCCAGGCATATAGAGAAGTTACCGGAGGTGTCCCAACTGCATAGGATAGGACTTTTTGTTCAGTCAGACATTCTTTATAGAATCGGACAAAGGAAAAGTATCCCTTGATTTTTTCTCCTATAGTAAAACCTGTGGTATTTTCCGATTGTGACCCACTTTTTTTTATGACCTGTGACTTTTCGGTATTATCTATGCTCTTAATGGAATGTTGCAGGATTTTATAACCATTTAGATAAAAAGTCCATATCTGTAAATCGTATGTTACGGTAAGATTCATGAAAGTGCCAGTGACAACAGGCATGATTTTTACCGGAGGACATTTGGAATCCTGACGATACCAGATAAACTCTTCCTCCATGTACAGACACAGACTGTCTGCATGGGAAACAATAATTCCATCGTTGGTATTCATGGGATATAACTGGCATTCTACAGAGAACGCCTTTTCTTCTGTAAAACCGGGTATTTGTTCTATCCAGACATAATTATTGTTATATGTCTTTATCCCTCTGAAACTATAAGGACTATTTGCCATTATTTATTCTCCTTTAGATAGTTATGTAATTTGTCAAGTTCAGCTTTTAAGGCTGGGGCTATTTTGTCTATAACCGGATTCATTTTCTGGGTAACAGTATTTACGTCTCCGATTACGATATCTTCGCAAATGATGCAAGGCTGATTCTCTGTTTTTGTAATTTCCAGATTATAGACCATATCATCGTTAGGTATGTTATAAAGAAAATATATTTCTTCGTAAACGTTGTCACTGGTGAGCACTCTCATTCCGGCATTGATATCTTTTGCCATGAATAAGCCTTGATCGGTGAAGACGGCATGACTTTCTGTTAAGTGGATTTCTTTGCCGTGTATAGTACGAATACAGACCAGCGTATTTTCCGGTCCCTGAAAAGTATTTATAACACAAGTGACACCATGTGGACTCATAACCTGATCTCCGATTCGTATAAGTTCAACAGGTTTTTTACTTCCGTCGGCCATTAAAACCCGACAACCTTTGGCTATACAACCTAAGCGTAAATCGAGCTTTGGAATCTTTTTACAATTAGGTTCTAACTTTTCTTCATCGAATGTACTGGATACATGAATATGTTGTGGCTCACTAAGTCCTTGGCAAGAAAATTCTATGTATAAATCGTAATCACACTTGTTGATGGCATAAAAGAACTCTTTGCTAAGTGTCACAAGCCAATCAGGGTCAAAATGCCACTCAAAAGAATTTTTATTCCATGAGTAAGCTATTTTAGTATTACTATATTTTCTGCTACCGATACCCCAATCAATTTTAAGAACGGTTTTACTTTTATCTACATTTTCTACGGTTTTACTTACTTTGGCAGAACCGCTTGTAGCCATTTTAAGAAATACTTCCTGTCCGTTATATTCAGCGGAATAGTCATAATCTACATATTCTCTGCTACCAGGAGACCTTCCATAATAAACCAATATTTCAGGAATATTGGGTCCTAGTGGTTGTTTTGCTGGATCATTCACTGTAATGTCCGAAACAACAGTGTCTGCTTCCAGATATATTATATCCTCTGTTTTCCCGGATTTAAGAAATTGTTCTTTATTGCCTTGCCAGATAGTTGTCAATGTCACTATCAATTCTTTTGATGCAAAGTGGCTTAAATCTACATTTTCTATTAAAATATCATAGGTGGCATATTGCTTTTCATAGAGAGTTTGATACCCACTTCCAATAAATTCTCCGGAAGTGCTGATAATTCTCCAGCGTGTGTCGATCCATTGTGCTATTTGGGTTAGTGAAATAATAACTTTCCCTTTAATGACTTTTGATGCGGGTTTATAAACTGCCCATGCGATATAAGGATCATCTTCCAGCATCTTCTTTTTTGCCGCTTTTTTTAAGATACCATCTGGAGTATTTTTTATTAAAGCATGAATCAAAGGGAACTCTTCTTCTGTTCCATAAAGCTTATAGAGTTCTTGATGCTCTATCAGACAAGATTTTTTCTTTTGATTTTTTTGTTCCATAATCATTCAATTTTGAGTGTGTATAAATATGTGTTTTAAAATATGCATCCAATGAAAGTGGGTGATTCTTCAAATGTCATTAGCAAAAGTAAGTAGAAGGAATATAGAATCATTCCAGAAGATTTTTAATTAAAAAAATATGTTATCTTCTTTATAAATAATGACTTATTTGTGTTTTTTCTTGATTGGAATTTATGATATAAGAAAAAATTGATGATTTCAGATAGTTCTTAATCAACAATACCTTTTTGCTACTATCTCAGGAGATTTCTTTTTGTCATCTTACCCAAAAGAAAGTATTGGTATGGTTATATAGTCTAATGTTAATACGTGTTAAAACAAACAGCTTTGACCCCTAGATAAAAAGAGGTTGTGTGTATCCTTTATAAACAGACTTAAAAACAGTCATTTTATAAAGATACTTATGAGAGACACGATCATCATATCGCTTCTTCAAAAATATATAAAAGATCAATGTTCGGAACAGGAGTTGCGGACATTGCTTCAATGGCTGAAATCTCCGGACAGCCATGCCGGGCTGGATTCTGTTATCCAGCCGCTTTGGGATGCTATCGATAGGGATATGGTCCAACCGACTTCAGAAAGGGAAACAGAATTACGCAAAGAAGTTTCTTCCTTATTATCAAAGATCGAACATAAAAATAAATCCGCTAACACCAGTGTTAGGAATAAAAACCGTTTGAACGGTTTTTATCGGATTGCTGCTATTTTAATTCTTGCTTTCAGTGTGACGTTCGGTTTATTAAAAATCTATGACCGTCCGCAACAGATGATTACTTATACGGAAAAAATATCAGCAAAAGGCGAAAAGAAAAGTATACGGTTGGCAGATGGCACGAAGATCATTCTTAATTCTGATACAAAGGTTCGCATCCCCAATAATTTTAATAAAGAAGAACGTACCATAGAGATAGAAGGAGAGGGATTCTTCGATGTGACTCCCGATCCGGATAAACCTTTTGTTATAAAAAGCGGAGAGGCCCAGGTAAAGGTATTGGGTACTTCATTCGATTTCAAATCTTACAAAGAAGATGAATTTATCAAACTAACCGTATCGACAGGAAAAGTCAGGGTAAATGTTGCCGACCAGGACCTTCAGCTGGCTGTTTCACCGAATGAACATCTTTCGATCAATAAAATAGACGGGAACGTCCGTAAGGAAACCATTGAGGAAAACAACTATATAAAGTGGATACATGGTTCCCTGTATTTTAACAAAGAACCGATCCGTGAAGTAATTAAAACAATCAACCGTACTTATAATCGAAAAGTGATTCTACAATGTAAAGATTGTGATTACCGCATCACGGGTACTCATGATAACAAAAGTATCGAGGCTGTAATTGAAGCCATCTGCTTTACGACAGGACTTCGAAGCCGACTCGAAGGAGATAATATTATATTATATGATAAACATTAAGTCTAACCATTAAAAAAACGGAATGCCTATGATAAACACTAGATGATAAAATATATGAAAAAAGCAGTAGTGCTGCTACACTACTGCCTTCACTGATTTTCAGCAGGGACCTTCAGAACAGTATTGAGCCACTGGGTTGTAAAGTATCTCTGCCTGTCTTAACAAACATCATTTATTAAAACATTACAAATGTATGAATTATAATCTAATCTATAACAAGACTCTTATGCGAACTTCGTTAACCGTTTGTGCTATCGCTCTGTCGTCGCAGTTACTTTGCGCGGAAGGAGCTTTAGGGCAAAGTCTTAAAGAAAGCGACATCACGTATGTGGTGAAACAGACGTCAGTCAGCGACGCTTTTGAACAATTGAGTAAAATCACCGGCTTTAATTTCTTTTATGACGAATCCGTTTTAAAAGGCTTGAAAAATGTAAGTGTACAAATTAAAGAAGGTTCGATAGATGCTATTCTGAATGAATTATCCCGCCAGACGGGATTGTCTTTTAAAAAGATCAATAATACGATATCGGTCAGTCGGGGACAAGCCAAAGCGTCTTTTCCGGCTGTTGAACAAAATGCCAAAAAAGTAACCGGTACTATCCGTGATAATCATGGCGAGCCTATTATTGGTGCTAACGTGTTTGTAAAAGGTACTACCAGTGGTACTGTGACCGATATGGATGGTAATTTTTCTCTGGAAGTACCGGAGAAAGGAACTTTGGTTGTTTCATACATTGGTTATCTGACAAAAGAAATGCCGATAGGAAAAGGCCAACAGAGCGTGGAAGTTGCATTGATTGAGGATACACAGGCTCTGGATGAAGTCGTAGTAGTCGGTTTTGCGAAACAGAAAAAAGCCAACCTGACCGGTTCCGTAAGTAGCGTTAAAATGGATGAGGTGATGGGAGACCGCCCGGTTCCGACTACAGGTGCTTTGTTGCAGGGAGCAGTTCCGGGATTACAGGTTACTTCCGGTAGCGGTGAGCCTGGTGGCGGTTTGGATTTTAATATTCGCGGTACAACGAGTATCAATGACGGCGACCCCCTTATTCTTGTCGATAATGTGCCGTTCTCCGGTTCGTTGAACTTACTCAATCCGAATGATATCGAGTCGGTTACGGTCCTGAAAGATGCGGCATCTGCCTCTATCTACGGAGCTCGTTCTGCTTTTGGTGTTATCCTGATTACAACCAAAGGGGTCCAGAAAGAACAGAAAGTACAGCTGACATACAGTAATAATTTTTCTTTTTCAAAGCCGACGAATTTGCCGGTAAAAGCGAATCCGCTCCAGACCGTTCAGGCATATTCGGATATGGGTTATATAACATATTATTCCGGTCAGACTGTGGATACATGGCTGGATCTGCTTCATGAATACGGTTCTAATCCGTCTGCTTATCCGGATGGATATGCAGATATAGGTGGCATGCGTTATCAGTTGGCACAAACGGATATAATGAAGGATTTCTTGTCGGAAACAGGTTTCCAGCAGAAACATGATTTTTCTGTGAGCGGGGGTACCGAACGTTCTTCATACCGTATTTCTTTGGGATATACGGGTTCCGATGGTATCATGACAACCGATATGGATAGCTATAAACGTTATAATGCGAAAGGTTTTATCAGTTCGAAAATAACGAACTGGCTGACAGGACAGTTGGATCTTAGTTTCTATAAATCGGATAAAGGCATGCCCAGCGGTGCCAACTATTCCAAAGCGGTGTGGGCTCCGTCTTACAACCCGACAGGGATGATCACGATCAATGACGAAGATCTATATTCCGGTACAGCAGGTAACCTGACTCGTCTGGGCGGTCAGAACACGAATGCGATCTCTGATACGCGTGTCTTCGCCAAATTGATAGCAACGCCGATCAAAGACATGGTTTTGAATGCAGAGTTTACATATGATAACCTGAATGAAACTGAGACAAAGTATTCAAAACGTATCCGTTTTGCCAATGCTGATAAATTCTCGGAAGAATACACTTCTGATTATTCAACGTATAGCCGCCAACGTGCTGTTACAAATTATACGGCTTTGAACATTTACGGTTCATACGCTAAAAGCTTCGCCGATAATAATTTCTCTTTATTATTAGGCTACAACCAGGAATCCAATCATTATGATTATCTGAAAGCTGAAACTTCAAATATGATCAATGACGATATGCCTTCGATTTCCCAGTCTGTGGGTGTACAGAAAGCGTATGATAAGTTTACCGAATATACGGTGATGGGATTTTTCGGACGTTTGAATTATGACTATGCAAACCGTTACCTGCTTGAGCTGAACGGACGTTATGATGCTTCTTCCAAATTCCCGTCGGGTAGCCGCTGGGGATTCTTCCCGTCTCTGTCTGTGGGATGGAGAGTGATGGAAGAAAGTTTCATGGAACCGTTGCGCGATTATATTCCTGAATTTAAGATCAGAGGATCAATCGGTACGGTTGGTAATCAGAATATCGATCCCTACCAGTTTGTACCAAGTATGGAATCTGAAAAGTCGAAATGGTTGGATAATAATACACAGCCTATTACTCTGAAGCAGCCGGGTCTGGTAAGTGGAAATTTCACCTGGGAAACGGTTCGTACCTTAAACCTCGGTTTCGATATCAGTGCCTTGAAGAACCGTCTTTCCGCCAACTTCGACCTTTTCCGCCGCGATACGAAGGATATGTTGACCAGCGGATCGCAATTGCCTGCTACTTTGGGTGCAACAGCTCCTTTACAGAACGTAGCCGATTTGAAATCTACCGGTTTCGAACTGGAGTTGGCATGGCGTGACCAGATCGGTAAAGTACATTATAATATCGGTTTCAACCTGTATGATTACAAAGCTTATATCACAAAGTTTAAAAATAATGTAGCCGGTGTGATTCGTACTTCTGATAATAAAACCTATGTGGAAGGACAACAGTTAGGTGAAATATGGGGATATGTAACTGATCGGTTGTACACGGTCGATGACTTTGTAGAGGGAACTTTGGATGCGAATCTGAAAAATGGTACCCTGAAAGACGGTATTCCTCATGTGGAAGGTGTGAAACCGAATCCGGGTGATATGATGTTCAAGGATTTGGATGGCAACGGTATCATCAATTCAGGAAATGAAACGATTTATGATCCGGGCGACCGTAAGATTATCGGGAATAACTCATTACGTTTCCAATATGGTATAAACGGTGGCTTGTCATGGAATAACTTCAGCTTCTCTTTCCTTTTACAGGGAGTTGGAAAATGTGACAAATGGTTGACAAACGATTTGATCTTCCCGTATTATTATGAATTCGGTACGATCTATGAACATCAATTGGATTACTGGACTCCTGAAAATACCGGAGCTTTCTTCCCTCGTTTGTATGAAACAGGTATGAGAAATACGAACTATGCAGCGAATGTTCGTGCCCAGACAAAGTATCTGACTAACGGAGCTTATCTGCGGGTGAAGAATCTGACACTGGGATATACAATCCCTCAGAGTGTAATTTCTAAAATTGGTATCAGTAACCTGAGAGTGTATGTTTCAGCAGAAAATCCGTTTACGTTCGATCATATGCCTAAAGGTCTCGACCCGGCGGTCGAAAGTAAAGCGAACGGACTGGGTTATCCCTTCATGAGTTCGTATGCCTTTGGCTTCAGCGTAAGCTTGTAATTCTGTATTATTATGAAACTATTAAAAAGAAAGAATATGAATTTGAAAAAATATATCGTATTACCGGTCATCGCTTTAACCGGTTTGGGATTGACGGGCTGTTCAAGTGATTTTTTGGATAAAATCCCCTTGGACCAGCAGACTGAAGCGACTGCATTTGAAACGAATGATAACTTCAAAACGTATGCCTGGGGATTGTATGAATATTTCGACGGATTTCCAACGGATGGTGGTTATACACCGGCCAATATATCGAGTGAGTATGATACGGATAATATAATTTATGCCAATTCCGGAGGAGAGTCCGATTATGCATATCAGTTAAAGAAATTACCGGCGACCAGCGATTCCTGGAGCTTTACGTTTATCCGTCGTGTAAATATAATGTTGCAGAATATCGATGGTTCTTCCATGAGTGATGTCGATAAAGACCACTGGAGAAGTGTCGGTTACTTTTTCAGAGCTTTACGTTATTTCGATATGATGGCGGCTTATGGCGATGTGCCCTGGATCGACAGAGTGCTGGATGATACGGATACGGAAGAACTTTATTGTGAGCGGACTCCGAGAGACGAAGTCGCCAAACATATTCTGGAAGAGCTGCAATGGGCAGAAGAACATATCAAAGAGGATGGTACAGGGACAAATACGATCAATGTTCATGTTGTCAGAGCCCTGATTTCCCGTTTCGGATTGTTTGAAGGTACATGGCGTAAATATCACGGATTGAATGATAGCGAAACTTACCTGCGGGCTTGTGCAGATGCTTCAGAAAAGTTGATGAATACTTATCCTGCTATCATGTCTAATTATGATGATCTTTATAATTCGGAAGAATTGGTTGGAAAAACAGGGGTGATCCTGGCTAAACAATATGAAACGGATATGGTAACCCATAGTATTACACGCGTGATCCGCTCTTCGGCATGGTACGTCGACCTGACAAAAGATGCTGTTGACAGTTATCTATGTTCAGACGGACGTCCGGTTTCTACCAGTAAGGTGTATGAAGGCGATAAGGATCTGAATGCCCAGTTCCGTCACCGTGACCGCCGTTTATATTGGACGGTAGTTCCTCCATATAAAGTGAACCTGACAGGTGCCGCCGGTACATCATTCGGTTGGGAGCATACCGGAGTTGCCAGTGATCGTGAATATATTGACTATATGGAAGAAATAGGTGGCTCGGCGACAGGCAAGAGTTTACCGGTATCTAACTTCGTCGGGTATCAGGTTTCCGGTTTCCCTCATTTCCGTAACTACCCGAACGGACAGGGATTCCTTGTTAGCCATTTAGGGTTCTATTTCTGGAAATATTATAACCGTCACGTCGATAATATGGCGTTGCGTTCTTCTACTGTCGATTATCTGCTATTTGGTATAGAAGAAGTGATGCTGAACTATGCTGAAGCTAAATTTGAATTAGGTGAATTTTCTCAGTCCGTAGCTGATGCCACTATCAATAAACTTCGTGTTCGTGCGGTTATTCCATCTATGAATGTATCGGAAATAGATGCTTCCTTCGATTTGAACAGAGACCAGAGCGTAGATCCCGTGTTGTGGGAAATCCGTCGTGAGCGTCGTATCGAACTGATGGGTGACGGTTTCCGTTTCCGTGACCTGAAACGTTGGAAGAAAGGGGAATATGTGAATAAACAACCATTAGGCGCATGGGTGAAGAGCAGTAACTATGGTGGTAAGCTCAATATTCTCAATGGGGCTGATGAGGGATATTCTATCCTGTTCGCAAAACCGTCGGGATGGCTGGAAAAATATTATCTGGAACCTATCCCTACTCAGGAAATAGCGTTGAATCCTAAGTTAAAACAAAACCCGGGTTGGGAAACTGCCGAATAATTAATATCAATACTCTCTTAAAGGTTGTTTCCGGACTGTGTTGTCGTAGAAACAACCTTTATTATTTAATACATAAAATATGGATACTAGAAAATATTTATATATCGTTGCTTTTATTTTTTTATTTGCCAATGTTTCGTTTGCAGCCAAATGGAAGGCTAAACATGTCATATTGATCGGTCTCGACGGCTGGGGAGCCTATAGCGTGGAGAAAGCGGAAATGCCCACGGTTAAGAAATTGATGGCGGATGGTTCCTATACGTTGAAAAAAAGAAGTGTACTGCCATCTTCCAGTGCTGTGAACTGGGCATCCATGTTTATGGGGGCAGGTCCTGAATTACACGGATATACGGAATGGGGATCGAGAACACCGGAACTTCCTTCGCGGGTATTGAGTAAAGACGGCATTTTCCCGACTGTATTTGGCCTGTTGCGTGAATCGGAACCGAAGGCTGAGATAGGTTGTGTCTGCGAATGGAAAGGGATCCGTTATGTTGTGGACACCCTGGCGCTGAATTACGACAAGCATGTGGCCGAGGCTTCAAAAGAACCCGATGCTACGGCTCGTTATGCTGTCGACTATATCCAATCGGCCAAACCGAACCTGTGTGCGGTCATTTTTGATAACCCGGATCATATCGGCCATGCGGATGGCCATGACACCCCGGAGTATTATAATATGCTGAAAGTATTGGATGGTTATATCGCTCAGATCGTAGAAGCTGTAAAAAATGCCGGTATGTTGGATGATACGATCTTTATTGTTACTTCCGACCACGGGGGGATCAATAAAGGACATGGTGGTAAGACGATGCAGGAAATGGAAACAGCTTTCATTATTTCCGGAAAAGGAATCAAGAAAGGTTATGAATTTTCTGAAAGCATGATGCAGTTTGACACGGCAGCCACTATCGCTCATATCTTCAATCTGAAACAGCCGCAGGTATGGATCGGCCGTCCGATGTTACAGGTATTTAAGTAATAAGGAAAAGTGACAGGAAAGAAAACAAAAATGAATAATCATATAAAAATAGCTTTAGCATTGCTGCCGGTACCTTTGTGCCAGGCAGCCGCTAAAGAAAACAAGACCACCCGCCCGAATATCGTTATTATTTACTGTGACGATATGGGGTATGGAGATATAGGTGTGACGGGACATCCGGATATAAAGACTCCTAATCTGGACCGGATGGCTCTGGACGGTATGCGCTTTACGAATTATTACAGTGCATCCCCGGCTTCAACAGCAAGCCGTTATTCCTTATTGACAGGACGTTATCCGGTGCGTGCCGGCTTCCGCTGGGTACTGAGCCCGGATGCAGAAAGAGGTATTCATCCCCGCGAACTGACGATGGCCGAATTGCTGAAAGAGCAGGGATATGCTACGGCTATCTATGGCAAGTGGCATCTGGGAAGTACGAAGAAGGAATATTTGCCTTTGCAGAACGGCTTCGATGAATATGTAGGTCTTCCGTACAGCAATGATATGATCCCCCCGAAATATCCGGATATAGCTTTGATGTGTGGAAATGATACGCTCAAAATGAATCCCGACCAGTCGGAACTGACAGCGCTTTACACGGAAAAAGCGATATCATTCATTAAAAAGCATAAGGAAGAAAACTTCTTTGTCTATGTCCCTTATGCAATGCCTCATGTTCCGTTATATCCCGGAAAAGCCTTTATCGGCAAATCCAAGAGGGGTACTTACGGCGATGCGGTGGAAGAGATCGACTGGGGAGTAGGGGAGATTTTGTCTGCTCTAAGGAAAGAAGGTCTTGATAAGAATACGATCGTTTGGTTTATGAGCGATAACGGGCCCTGGCTGCCCCGGAACGAGGAAGGCGGATCGGCCGGTATCTTCCGCGACGGTAAAGGCAGTACCTGGGAAGGGGGTGTCCGTGTACCTTGTTTCGTTAGCTGGGCGGGCCATCTGAACGGTCAGGTCAATGAAGAGGTTATAACTTCCATGGATGTTTTTGCCACTTCCGTATGGATGGGCGGTGCAGCTATTCCGACAGACCGGGTCATCGACGGAAAGAATATAGCCTCTTACCTGGGATACGAAGGTGTGGCTCCGAAACCGGAAACGCCATTCTTCTATTTTGGTATCGACCATCAGCTGATGGCGGTACGGAAAGGCAAATGGAAGTTGCATGTGAAAACATACAGCCAGTTGGGACTGGATTATTTTAAAGGTGAATTGCCTTTACTGTTTAACATAAATGCCGATCCTTCGGAGAAATATAATCTGGCTACCAAATATCCGGATATAGTAAAGGAATTGACGGCCCTGATAGAAGAAAAGCTGGAAGAAGTTAAAACAACCGGCGACTTTTTCAGTAATAACTAAGTATTATTTATACAGGATAAAAGCTGCCAGCAACAGGCTTATGGACATATCCGCATGTTTGCTGAAATAGGCTTTTATAAATTTGAGTGCCTCTGAAATATGCTCCTGCACGGTATTGACCGAAATACCTAATTCGGCTGCAATTTCCTTATGAGACATACTTTCGATGCGGCTCATATTGAATATCTTCCGGCGTTGCGGGGGAAGCTGGCTGATTGCATTCTGAAGGATCACCTGATATTCAGTGTAGATTATTTTGGAGTCGATCGCTTCTTCCTCCGTAACTTTTTGTGTGGCAAGTATTTCTTTTACCTTTTCATCGATATCGATATCCCGGAAATAATTAAGAATCCTGTTGCGTGCCATTGTATAGAGAAAAGATGAAAAAGAGAGGTCCGGGTTGATGAAGTTACGTGATTCCCAGATACGGATAAATATTTCCTGAACGATATCGTTGGCTTCTTCTTTTGATTTGAGTAAATGGAGGCAGAAGTAATACAATTTGTCTTTATAGCGCACATATAGTTCACTGAAAGCCGCTTCATCATTAAGAGTGAGTAAGATGGCTAATTCCGTGTCTGTTTTTTCTTTGATCCCCATGTGTGCGATTACATAATTTGGAACAATATTACAGATTTTTGGTGAGAAAAAGAAATTCCCGGTAGAATAACTGAAAAATAACAGCTCTACCGGGAATTTTGTATGATTGTTCAGTTGTTAAAACAGCTTTTCTGGATATTCACCAGCATCGACCAATGCCTGGATCTTATCGACAACTTCCTGACGGTCTTCCGGATAAGTTACTCCGAACCATTTGCTGTTCGTATCCAATACTTTTACAGTAGCCGTACTGGTGCTGATCAGCTTATCGACCATCAAAGGAATGAAAAATTCGCTTTTCAGATTTTCCATATTCTTCGGATCGCTCAGGAACACTTTGAAGAAATCTTTGCTGTAAGCGAAATAGTCGGGTGTGAAGCCCCAGAAGTTCATACTTACCGGAGTAGTGTCGGGAGTAGCCACCCATTCGCCGTCGTCGCCGATGTATTTAACTTCACCGTCCAGACGCTGGATCTTGGTACGTTCAACAACAGAAGTCAACAACTCGTTTTCGTCTGTGCTGCAAATACCACGGGAAACGGTACCGCTTTCGCTCAACGTATTTCCTACGCGGAAACCGACCATTGCATACGTGTTTTCAGAACCGTCAGGCAGTGCTGAAAGGAATTTGCCCATTACCTGGAAAGAATCGCGGCCATAGAAGTCGTCACAGTTGATTACAGCGAACGGTTCCTTGATCACGTCGGCACCCATCATAACGGCATGGTTCGTACCCCATGGTTTTGTGCGTTCTGCCGGGCAGGTAAATCCTTCGGGAAGATTATCGATAGCCTGGAATACTAATTCGCAAGGAATATGACCTTCATATTTAGAAATGATCTTATCACGAAAATCTTGTTCAAAATCTTTGCGGATAACAAAGACGAGCTTTCCGAAACCGGCTTGAATAGCATCGTAGATTGAATAATCCATGATTGTTTCCCCGTTAGGACCTAGTCCGTCCAACTGTTTCAAACCTCCGTAGCGGCTACCCATACCGGCAGCCAGTAGAAATAATGTAGGTTTCATAATTCTTTTATTTTAATTAGATAGTGTATTTTTCATTCTGCCGACAAAGGTAGAAAACAATTGATAATACACAATTGTGATTTGTGATTAATTTCTGTTTAAAACTCGAACAGCCAGGCAATATTCCCCAGGTTTGAGATTGTCGGCAACGATAAAATATCCCTGTTCCAACGAACCAGCAGAAAGCTCCTGCCAGTTATCGGAAGGGGTAGGGCGGTACATGACGAGCACTTCTTCCGGACCGTCTTTCAACAGCTCGCTGTCCAGATACTTTTTATCGATCGTAAACGTTCCGCTTAACGAACAGGAAGCAGGGATATGACCGGCTATGCGCCAATAATGAGTATCCGATAAAAGAATATCCGACTTTGTCTGCATGGCGTCCGGTGCCACCCAATAATGTTGTAAATAGACATTTACCGGGTCCTTTACCTGCTTACACTCCAGTTCAAGGTTATACCCGGGCAGAGAATATTGGCCGGGATTATTGATTGATAACTGCCGGGTAAAAGAAGCTAATGCTACATCGTTGTTTCTGTTGACGACCCAATAGGCCGGTTTGAACGAAGTTTGCGTCATGAACGAAGGTTTTTCTCCGGTCGCCGTCACTTCTATCTCCGTGCTTTCTTTCCCTGTTTCGTCGAACAGAGTGATCGGGACACGTACATTATGCCCGTATTCGTTGGCATGGCATAATTTCTGTTCCAGAAAGATTGTTTCCTTATATCCGTCGTTCACCTGCGTGGAAACGATCGAATCGATCTCGAACGCCGGAAATCCGGGTTGTTTTATCCACAGGTTGAAAAAATCATCCAGGTTTTTCCCGGTATGGACCGACAGGAAGTCTTTGAATTCGTCGGTTGTGACATGCCGGAAGGCAAAAGTATCTATATAGTCTTTCAGGGCAGGTATCAGCAGGTCGTCACCGAGGTAATAACGTAACGTATGCATCACGGCTGCTCCTTTGTAGTACGTCGCTATGCCGTAGGTGTGTTCCTGCGGCATTCCCTGTAAAGGATAATAACCTCCGTCGTAGTTTAAGGAACTGGAAAGAACGAACAAAAGATTACCCTCAGAATCGTTTTTTGCCTCCTGTTGTGAGAACAGGTCCTGAAATACCAGTTCCTGGCAGAAGGTCGTGATCCCTTCGTTTAACCACATGTCTCCGGCTGTGGCACAGGTCACTTTATTCCCGAACCATCCGTGTATCAATTCGTGAATGATATATAACTGATAATCGAGGGTAGGCTGTGGATTCATCGGCATGGATATATTCCCCACATGCTCCATAGCACCTCCGGGACTGTTGACGGATACGTATCCTACCCGGTCGAACGCATATTCGCCGAATCGTTTTTCCATGCTCTCCAGTATTCCGGGGACGATCGCATAGGCTTCCCTGGCATTTTCGACCTCCTGGGGTAATACGTATATATCGATAGGCAGTGTTCTGTCGGCTTGTCGGTGGCTCATTTCGATCTTCCGGTAATCACCGACCGCCACATTGACCAGATATTCCGGGATTGGCTGGTTGACAGTCCAATGCCATGTGGTCGTTCCGTCCCCGTTGGAGACCGTATCTTTCAGCAATCCGTTCCCGATCGCTTTCAGGCCGCTTTCAACTCTGAAATGAAGGTCGAAAGTACTTCTCGACCGGAAATCATCGACGGCGGGAAACCAACCCCGTCCGTAGCTATGGGGGATATCATTGATCGATGCTCCCATATTATATGCCATTCGCAGACTGTCGTTAAATAAGAATCCTCCAAATTCGGCAGCAGCCGGGGTACCGTGGTATGCGATGGAAACCACCGATTTGTCACCTTCATTCAGAGGGGAAACCAATGGTATCCGCAGCAAAGTATCATTGTATTGATAACCGGAAAGGAGCGAACCATTCACCCAAATACTGTCTATTTCCATTTGTCGCAAAAGCAAAGGAACATATTTCAGGTCATCCATCTTACTCCGGATGGATATATCTGCTTTGCCGTATAATGTCTGGTCTTTGAAATTACGGATATCGAAGTGCAGATTGTGGTGGGTGACTTGTATAGTATCGTAAATCCGGAATTCTGTTTGAGCATGAACGGTCTGCCCCGTTAATAAACATGCCAGTAGTATTTTTGGTAAGAGTTTCATTCGAGTGAGATTATTATCCCGCAAATGTATACAATTTAAAGGAGGCGCAAACCATCCTACCGGCACGAATTTACCGGCAGGATGGTAAAATACGATGAAAAAGTTACTTCACTTCCAGTACGACGATCGATTTGGCAGGAAGATTGATATTCAGCCGGCCTTTTTCCACTTTGGCACCGTTGAATACTGTCGGTTTAACCACGTCCGGTTGCTCGAAAGTGTTATGGTCGTTGATGGAACCGGATGTCAGTATCCGGCCACTTACCCCGGATATCTTCTCGCCTTGCAGGTCGAGGGATATATTTTGTGCATTGTCGGTATCCACATTGGCGAGTGTGATATGGATCGAGCCGTTCTTATCTTTCGAAGCAGATGCGCTCAACATAGGAACTTCCCGGTTGTCACGTACTTTCGTTTTATCGCAGATCAGATCCATCGGAAGATATATGGCATCCTGATGTACTTTATACATTTCAAAAACATAGTAAGTCGGAGTGAGCAACATCTTCGGGCCGTTCGTGAGGATCATGGATTGAAGCACGTTGACGATCTGGGCGATATTGGTCATTTTCAGGCGATCGGTGTATTTGTGGAATACATTCAGTGAAAGAGCGGCGACGAAGGCATCGCGCATCGTATTTTGCTGATACAGGTGTCCGTTGATCGTTCCCGGTTCTTCATCCCACCAGGTTCCCCATTCATCGAGCATCAGGGCGACGTTCTTTTTCGGATCGTATTTATCCATGATGGTAATGTGCTTTCTGATCACATCCTCTATTTCCAGGCACTTGCCCATCGTCCAGTAGAAATCGTCTTTATTGAAATCCGTTGCCGATCCTTTGCTTCCGTTCCAACCTGCGACGGTGTAGTAATGCAGGGAAAGCCCGTCCATACGGCCGCCTACGTTTTGCATCAGCACTTCCGTCCAGTTGTAATCATAGTCGCTGGCACCGCTGGCAATCTTGAACAGGCGGTTTCCGTCGTAATTGCGGCAATAAGTAGAGTAACGCCGGTACAGATCGGAATAGTACTCCGGACGCATGCTGCCGCCGCAACCCCAGCTTTCATTTCCTACCCCGATGAATTTGACCTTCCATGCTTTGTCGCGACCGTTCTGGCGGCGCAGGCGTGCCATCGGGCTGTCGCCTTCCGAAGTCATATATTCAATCCATTTCGCCATTTCTTCCACGGTTCCGCTACCGACATTGGCACTGATATAAGGTTCGCATCCGAGCAGTTCGCAGAGGTTGAGGAACTCGTGAGTCCCGAAACTGTTGTCTTCAATCGTTCCGCCCCAGTTGTTGTTTACCATTTTCGGACGGTTCTCTTTCGGACCGATACCGTCCATCCAGTGATATTCATCTGCAAAACAGCCTCCGGGCCAGCGAAGATTAGGGATTTGTAAGTTTTTCAACGCATTGAGAACATCGTTACGGTATCCCTGTGTGTTGGGGATATCGGAATCGGGACCGACCCAAAGTCCGCCGTATATACAGGTTCCCAGATGTTCGGCAAACTGTCCGTAAATATGTTTACTGATCTGTTGTGTTCCCTGTTGGGGATACACACGGATACTTGCCTCTTTTTGGGCAAATAAGGGTAATGCCAGAAAAGCGAGGGCACTGATGAATAATTTTTTCATGATATGATACTGTGATTTTTTTTATTACGTGTCAAAATTACGTTATATTTTCCAAACCACAGTATCATTATTCGGTCAAAATAGGGGATTTATCGATCAAAATAGGGTAATAATTGTTTTTTCTACAAATATTCTACTCTATTTGTGGCAGATCGATAGCGTCCAACTTTCTTAATGTTTCCAATCTGAAAGCTCCGGGCCAGGCGACCAGCCATGAATTGATCCTGTCAAAACGGGGAGCTGCATCCCAGTTCCAGTGACTTTGCAGATAGGCTTCATTCTGGGAACCGACGGGGCGGACACGTCCGTTGATCACTAATGTTCCGTCGGAGATCAATTGGCAACCGTTATTCCAGATGGCGATTGCTTTTTCTTTCCATTGGCCGTCACCGGTCAGTTTAGCCAGTTCCAACCATTCCGGCACCCAGAACAGGGCGTATGGATCCAGGTGGTGATGCTGTACGGAAACCGAAGTACCACCGAATGTCTTATAATTGTATTGGGTGAAATTATCGTCTTCCGGGTAAACACCGTTGTAATGCCATAGCCAGGTCGATAAATAGTAGGAGATAGCAACGGCATCGTCCAGGTATTCTTTGTTATTTGTCAGCTTGTATAATTTCAGGGCCGAACGCAGAAGGGAGATGGACGATTCCTTGTCGATACACCAGGTATCCAGAGCACCGGCGGTAGAATATCCTTTCGTTTTCAGTTCACTGACATAATGATCGTATGCCCTCGTACCCGAAACAAAATAAGTGCTGTCTTTAGATCTTGTGAAAGCCTCCAGCATCGGAGGGACCAGGAAACAGCCGATCGTACCTTCCCGGTAGAAACATTCTCCGTTCGAGTACCAGCCCCGGGCATATACGCCATTGGTCTGCTGGTCGTTTTTGGCGAAGTCGCAGATACCGAAAGCCAGGCGTTCGTATTCCGGCCTGTATAATCCGCATGCTTTCACGAGGTCGGCAGCTTCAAAATAATTAAGGGCTGCCGTTCCCAGGTTGCAGGCATCTAAAACGATGTTGTCATTCAGATTTTTCTGATTGGAGACGCGGTCGTAATTCGTGATAAAAAGCCCGTTGGGTAGCTGGCAGAGTTTGGCCCATGCGTCGAGGGTTGCCAATCCTTTTTCCAGGGATTCCTTATTCTTATATTTAATGTAATCGAAAAGAAGGGAATTGGCAAAAGAAGCATTTTGTCCGCACCAGCCGATCTCATAACCTTTCCGCTTGCTCCATCCCCCGCTTTTGTCCGGCGAGAAACCGATCGTAAAGCCTCTGAAAGCTCCGTCTTCCACCCATAGATACTCTTTGGCATACCGAAGACCTAAGTTCCAGATTTTTTCAGGAGGATAAATATCTGTTCCCTGCTTGTCTGCCCGGTCCCAGGCTTCGCGTAAAAAGTGGCGTATAGCGTAATGGTGCGGCTGGAGGTCGCTGACAGTAAGATAGGCAGTCAATGTGATCGTATCTCCTGCAGATAGTTTTTCCTGTTTTTGATATCCGGGTTTGTACCGGTCTCTGGCTGCATACATAACAGGTTTTTCCTCTTCCGGCCATACCAGCCGGTGTGTAGTGGTTTGTTTGTCCGGCATCAGCGAACAAGAGAAACTTTCTTTTTCATTTTGAGGAACATCGCTCCACATGGCAACGGCAAATCGGGCTCCTTCCGAGTAGGTTGCCCCGGGTATGGGTGTGCTGCGGTAAGAATACGTTCTCCATTCTCCGTTCTGTTGTGCGCCTTTGGGTTCTTTTCCACGTCCCCAGTTGTTCCCGTTGTAGGAGACGGAAGGGATCATCCAATAATCTGAAGCAGATCTGTGCACGAAATCCAGACAGATTCTGGCTCGTTCGATATTTTCCAGCGCAATATACCGGCTGGTGATCTTAAAGGTACAAGAATCGAGTTTTTCAATCTGATCCGTACGGTTCATTCCTTTGGTTACAGATGGATTCAGTTCTCCTACAATGGTCTTTCCGGACATGAGAACCATTCTGTTATCCTGATTCTTCCAGCGATATGTATCCTGGGTATGACAGGAGCAAAGGACAAAGCATAAAATGAAATAGAATGCGTGTAACTCCCTTAATGTTTTCATAACCAAATAACTGATGAATAAGTGTATACAAATGTAAATAAAATATCCGGATAAAGTGCTCAAAATGAACATAAAAAGAGAGTATGCCGGGATTTTTTGGCATACTCTCTTTTAGATTGTTTAATTTACCGTGTCGACTGCTTTATTCAATTTCCGGTCTGTCGCTGTTACCTCCGTTGTTTTTTACAACCGTTTCTCCTTTTTTCTCAAAGCCAGCGTCTTTGCGGGCTTTACGCAGGGTAGTACCCGGGCTGAAAACGATTCTCGGAATTTTGATCATATTGGTTTGAAATTCATCTTCCGTGGCAGAACCTGTCGAACCTACCCCATAGCGGAAATTTCCAAATTCGCCGAACTGTACCCGTCTTCCGGCAGCCAGGTGTTTTCTTATCAGGTAGTTCATACGGTCGATGACTCCTTTCACTTGGTTGGAGGGGATACCGGCTTCACTAATCTCACCCAATAACTCTTCAAACCCGACCAGATCGGAATAAACAGGTTGTGCATATAGCTTTACCGGAGTTTGATTTTTATCATTCCCTAAATTTTTGCGCTCAACTAAACGATACTTTACTGACATAATCTTACATTTTTTAGTGTTAATAGAATTACTTTGCTTGTTTTCGAAAACATTACAAATGTAACCCCTCTCCAAAACGCTAAAACGGTTTATCAGGGAATAGATAGGAATAAGAAGGATTAAAGAGGAATAGCATCTATCGGTAACACCTCAATAACATGATTTATTCGTTATTCTCACATGAGTTGACTTTATTTTTATGATTCTCCAGGTAGTTGTCAATAAGAAAAGGTACATGGAAAGCAAAAGTGATATTGGGATAAATCTGTTTGATTAAGTGGCCTATCCTGAGCGCTTCTTTACGAAAATTCTCATTATCGGTAGTTGTTGCTATCTCAGATATATTGTAACTTATAACATTTCCTGTACTATCACTTTCTAAAACAACATATACATATCCTTCAATCTTGTTTTCTAATTCATATTCAGGATATATCATATTCTCTTTTATAAAGTTACCGATTTTCTCAGAAGTCATTACAGGAGCCTTTCCCGGTTTAGTTGATACCTTTTTGGGGGTTTGGCTGTTTTTGTTTTTAACAGCAGTTTCCTGGGGGAGAATATTCGCTTGCGATGGACTGGGCACTTTGTAAATGTTGGAGTTTGTTAGTTCTGCATAACTGAAATAGTCTTCATCCAGACCTTTCATGAAAACGAATATTAGCCCGTTAGGTGCTATATTGAATACGGGATAAGTATTGGACGGTAATTTTATTTCATTGATTTTCTCAAACTGCGAATTTATGATAGCAAGAAATGTCTCTTTGTTATTAAATGCCGATTTGTCGTTACTTTTATCTGTATGTATGCGGTAATAAAGATTTCTATACTCGTCGTATTGCATATTATGAAAAAACAGCGAATGTAAATAGTGGTCAAATACCCTTTCCATATTGGCGTTTTTGTCTAAGCTTTCAGATAAATTGGGGGTATAATCACTTTTTATATTATATTCATAGGTCTGTTTATTTATACGATCGTATATATATACATATGATGAGTTTGCAAAATTGTATATTATACTATCCCCTTTGCTTAGTATCTGGGCAGTCGCTAATTTCCCATAATACTTATTTGTTACGGTAGAAGGAAAATACGCAGGAAGTAAATTCACAGTCTCTTTTTCTATATCTATTGTCGCAATACAGGATTTATCCTTTAGTGCCAACGGATCTGTTATATTGATGGGTATTATTAATTCATTGTATTTTTTATCGAATATGAGATTTTCAAAATTGGATAATGTAATACTTGTAGGGAAAAAAGAATATATGTTTTGATCGATGAGGTTGTTTAATTTGTCTTTGGATATTTTCCTGATGATTTCTCCCCGATGATTCATTAGTATATAGTTCGTTTCATTTTGAATGAAAATGGAATCACCGCAAACACAAAAGGCCTCTATGTTTGTTATTCCATTTGCCCCTTCACGGTCTATCTTTAATTGGTTAATGAGTTGTTTCGCCGATAGATCGAATATATCGATGCAATGTTGTAATTTATTGAAACAATAGAAGTTATTTCCATAAACTCTGTTTCTTAGTGTAGTATATGTTTGAAGACAACTGTCTCCGATCGACATCTTTACTGTATCGATCGAATAATCTTGATTGAAGGAAATTGTCTTGTGATCTTTACATGAATTGAAAGAAATGATTGCTATCAATACTATAGTCCAATTAAACAAATAAAGATCAGTTCTTCTTTTTTGGGGTATCATAAGGTAACTTTTCTGTATTTTACTAACATTATTACAGGATTTGAATCCTCTTGCAGTTCCGCTGCAATGTCTTTCAATTTCCCTTTCAATTGTCCTTTTGCATAAGCCTCAATAAGTTCATGGGGTTCCATTTTTTGCCAAAATGCGATTTCACTGTTAGTGGTTTCCTGCATTGTAAAATTCACAAGGCCTTTTTCAGGAAAATCTTTATTGAGCATAATATATTCAAATAATGTATTTTCTTTTTTGTCATATACCAACTGCGTTTTCGGGAATCCTTCATTTCTTAAAAAATTAGCTTCCATTGTTATTGTTTCCATGAAATGGTAGCGATCGGTAAAAATGCAGGGTAAGAGGAATACGGCAGGTTTCATGGATTGTATGGACGGTGTCCTTGCCATAAAAGGGGATAAACTATAATCTTGTGAGATTCTGAATATCGTATCGGAAGAAGGTTCCATAAGAAGCCAACCATCGTGATAAGGGATGATAGGATAAGGGCGAGGTGCAGCTCCTGTATTTCCTGCATGGTTGGTTATTCCCCATTCTATTTTCTTTTCAAAATAGATTCGAAAATCTTTGACAACATTTCCATTTTGTTTGGATATAAGCACAAATAGTTGATTATCTGTGTCTTTACCTTTCTGGGCAGATGGCGATTCTCTGGCGATCAAAAAATCTGAGTTATAATTACTTGCATTGATCCATTTAACTTTGTCTCTATGGATGTTTCTTAAAAAATTTCCATATAAATCATATACTAATACGTTTCTGATTACTTCGTCAACATATATTTCACCTTTATCCTCATCCAAGAAAACACTTAGGTTAAATATGTATTCTTCAGAGCCTTGGCCCTTACGGTTGAACTTTCTCAAACCTTTGCCGTTTCTGTCAAAGATAAAAATGTCACCATCGTTGATGACGTTCTTCACTAATATAATTTCTTTGCCTATAGCTTGTACAACGCCTTGGCAAAGAAATTCGTCTGTAGACTCTAACGGAATATATTCTACATCCATAATATCCTGAAGAATTAACTCCTTCAGGGGGTATTTCTTACTGACATCAACCGTGATGAAAGTGTCCTGTGTAGCAACTGTGCTGGTGTTATTATTGGAGCTGTTCGATTTTTTATTACCTCCGCACCCTGTTGCTATTATCAGGAATATAGCTAAAATTACGTCAACTCTTTTCATCTAAATCTAACTGTTTGCTATATTAAAATCAGATCATCGGTGTAAATGTATTCATTATTTATACGTTTTGAAAATATTTCTTTGAAATAAATCTGACTTATTCTAGTTCATAAATCAACCGTAAAGTGCTGTTTTCCATCTGGGAACCAATGAATCCCCGGTGCGGAAAATCTTTGTAACCGCCGCATAATGATATTTTTCTTTTCAGGATTGCTTTTTTCATTGTTTTAGATTTAATGAATGACTTTTAAAAAACGATTCCACCGAAATTTATCAGTATATGGATCGACCGATTTCCAAATAATCCAGGCTTTCCCTACAATATATTCTTCGGGCAGTAATCCCCAGTAACGTGAATCCATGTTGCCGAGAGGCATTTGTACGCCTTCCACATGAAAGAATCCGTTTCGGATGGATAAGGTATCTCCCGGTATTCCGACACACCGTTTGATGTAATATTTGAGTATATGCATTTCAATTTTATCCCAACTGTTTGGATGTGGAAAATTGAAAACCAGAATATCATTGCGTTTTATCCTTTTAAAACCGGGAATGCGATAAATTTCTGATTACCACCAATATATCCTCCCGTTTTTATAGGTGAAAATTCTTTCTGTAAAATACGGATCTGCCGGTTTGTCGGATTTTATGAGATACAATGCCTCGGATGGAATGTTCTTGAAAGTGATGCTTTCCCCATTGCCTTTGACTGTTTTTTCCTCTATCCACTTGTTGTCCCAATAATACAAAGTGTAGTTTGTCCGGTTATCCACCTGTATTCCCGACTTGGGAATAATTGATATGGCAGTTATTTCCGTTTCTTTGCCCAAATCGAATGTAAGTATCTTCTCTTTAGGGGTATCTTTATCGAAAGAACCCAGAAAGCCGGTTCCGGATAAACCATCTACGATTTTATAAAGTTCTTTTACTGAATCCTTCGAAACATTTGCGGTTACGCGGATATCCGGTATTTCTTCTGGTCGGTTCTCGTTTTTTTCATAAAACGTAATTTCACTGAGGGCAATGGTCTTTTGCGGCAAAGCCAAACAAATCTTCTGGTACTTTCTTGAGGTATCAAATGTGATATAATTGCAGTAGCTATCTATCGAATCTGTCAATGTACATAAAGTATCCTTCCGTTCTTCACTACCGGATATATAGCATCCGATCCAATGGGCACCGGCAAGTGTGTGGGTGAGACCGGTACTTAAAGGAGTTATCGTGTTGACCGTGATCTCTTCTTTTTTATGTCGGTTGGGAGTAACCTGTTTGCATTTATCGTTTTTATCAAGAATAAAAGGTGGAGCGGCAGGTATGACTTCTCCGTTTTGGTAGAAAGCCGGTAAATACACGATGCCACGTCCCATATTTTTGAAAATGACTTTTTTCTTGTTTATTTTCCCCCATTGAACAGGATGCCAGGTCATTTTCAGGGCGTTGTAGACACATAAATAACAATAACAGGTATTCTCGGGAATGTTTTCCGACAAGTCTATCGTTACGTCAGACGTTTGGAAGTATTCGGTAGAGACATCTCGTATCCAAGGGTTTTTGAATAAATTAGGAATGTTGTTCGGCTTTTCGTTCTTGTCTGCCATCGGTCCGGTCAGATAGTATTCGTATGATTTTCGGAACACTTTCGGCAGCCTGAACTTCGATGCTTTCAGATCGATAAAATCACTGTTGCCGTACAGTTTGTTGTACTTCCATCTGTCTTCATCCCAGAACGGTTCGAAGGGATGAGTTTTTCCATCAACAATTAATGCGTTCCAGCTATGTCCTTCCGAGCGGTTTCCCCACATTGGTACAAAGTCAATGGCGACAGCCATTCCCAAAGCAGACATGAGGTGCGCGTTGAATTGGGTTTGCATATCGCATATTCCTCTTTTGATCTGTTCATATCCCGCGATATTGCATATCGGCATGGAAGCCGCATAACCGGCACTATTCATTATATCGCTATACAAAAAGTGCAACGAATCGGTTACCTCCCTGAAATCTTTTGACACATCGTCGAATATCCCATGATGGCGGTCATAAAAAGTCTTTCGGTTATTATCGAGACAGAATTTGTCACTGAATCGGTAGGGTAGGATATATTTGCAAAACTCCTCAAAAGGGGCGTTTTTTGTATAAACATTTTCTTTCCAAGCCTTGAATGCCAAATTTATTTCTTTGATCAACCAATCCGCTTTAACCGTTTGGGCATCTTGTATGTTGGGATACTTATATAAATTGATTTTCACTCTTTCTTCATTCCACAATTCATTGATCTCTTTCCTCCAGTCATTCGGTCGTTTCCAATCGTATTTTTGGGAAATGGCCACATGCTTTTGGTAAACCGGTTGTAAGAGAGGGATAATGGAAGGATCATATCCCGTGTGTCCGGTCATATTCATAATCAGGAAGCGGGCGGCAGCCTGTTTCAAAGAATCACCGGCATAATATGAGAGTACTTTCTCCAACTCTCCTCGGTTGTTCCCAGCAAACGCCAAGGCTTGTTCCAGGCGTAGGTCATCTGGAGAGGTACAGGCTGTCAGGAAAAAAGACAGGATGAGGATTGTTTGTAGAAATAGTGAGTATTTCATTTGATTATTATAAATTTAATTCATTTAAATCAATATAGTACACTTCATCCGTATCATGATTTTGTGTGTAAAGTCTATTCTATATTGAAGCAAATTTTTGTTATAAGAAATCTAACTTGTATGCCAATATTTGATCGTTTTCGTCTATACCATACAGGGTCTTATTTTTTTCATTGATACAGCAGTAGGATACATTGGCATTTAAACGAACTTTATATTTAAAATTTCCATCCCAATCATACACATTCAGTATGGTTTTTGCAGCTTCGTCTTTTCTTAATCCCCAAATCAAAGAGTCTGTGGCAAAAGCCTCGTAATGTATTTGATTTTTTTGTTCTATTGCTAAAAGAGAATTTAACCCATTGTCCGATAAACCTAATTTTGTTTTCTTCTTCGTGTTTAGATCGATAATAACAATGGCATCCATATAGGTATAAAACAAAGCTATTTTATCTTTGTGACAGGGGCGAATGGCCGGATAGGCACTGTAAATTAAACGATTCTCTAAAGATATATCTTTCAAATCGTTGATGTAAATTGTGTCATATACTTCGTTGGAATGGTAATTCCATTTTACATAGAAAGGGTTGGGATTCTCTTTTATGGTTTGAGACCGAATCGGGTCTTTGGTCAGTAGAAAAACAGAATCGCTTAATTCGAATACGGCATTGGATTCTTCAAATAGGGCTTTTGATTTGCCGGAAACAAAATTGACTTTTCGCTCAAATACTACCCTATTGTTTTGTACGGACTTATTAATATCCAGTAAACCCATAAAATTAGGAAAAGATTGTATCCAAATAAAAGAGTGGTTATTTTGTTGATAATACTGGTTGAAACGTGTGAATAAGACGATTTCGTCCGGTCCATTTCCTTTGCTTAAAATATTATCGGACAACTTGCGTCCTTCCAAATCGAAAATCCTTAAGATTTTACTTTCATGTCGTTGGACAAAAACTAAAAAGCTATCCAGTGAAACGATGCCGGTTGGATTTAACAGATCAATCGGTAATATTTGGGGCGATACCTCATATTCCGTCATCTCTTCTTTTACGTATTTTATATCGAAAGAATTACTTTGTTGCTTTTTACATCCCATCAATGCAAAGCAGAATAACAAACAAAATGCATATTTCATAATCGTTAATTTTCTCTATTGTTTCAATATCATCTAAAAAGTTATTATACCATAACTTCTTAGATGATAAAGGTTAATATGTGGTGTTATTAATCACAAATACCATTATTGGCACAAATGTTACCAGTATTAAATGTATTGGTAACATTTACCAACCAGTGTTATACCCCAAGCTGGTTTTTGTGAAGTAGCTGCACCACAGGGATATTTTACGGATTCGTCAGTTGAATATTGACTACATGTTAAATAGATATTACTATCATATCCACTAAAAGCAGTATAACAAGTTTTTTCTACTATAGGTCCCCATCCTTCTTCGTTAGCCAGTGCTTCCACATTGGCTAGTGCTAAATTTGACATTTCAATTTTATTTTCATTCTGCTGGTAGTTCCAGCTTGCTGTAATTGCGAGTGCAGCTATGAGTGTTGCGCCAAAAAATTTCTTGTTCATCTTATTTATAAATTTATTTCGTTATTTTTCATTGCAGGTAATTCTCTATCTTTGTCAACCTTATTCGGATTTAGATAGTCGAATGATATCTGTATCATTCTGTTTTGCCGGTTATATTACCATCATACACCTCCTTTTCGGGGTCTCCGGGAGTTTGCTTGTACAATTTTGCCGTCGTGCAGCAAACTCCCACTTGCTCGATCACCGAACATTCCCCTTAATTTTTACTTTGACAGTTTGATTGTTCATGCTGTTGTACCTGACTGTCACGACTTCATCGAAGAAACCTATATCCTTCGGTGTCATCTTGATTCTCACGCGGAGAGTTTCTCCGGATTTTGCAGGCCGTTTCTCATAAGTGGCTGCCGTGCATCCGCAGATGGTACTTACGTCCACGATTACGAGGGGATTGCTGTTTCAGATACCATATTTTTAATTATATGATCGGATTCTCGCTTTTCCCTTCGGTAGCGAGAATGTAGTTGTCTCTTCGTTACTGTCTATGTTACTTGAAAAAGTAGGATTTTCTCTAATGAAAGATAATATCTTCTGAGTCTAAATAATACACTTCGTCATTATTCAGATTTATTGTATATAATCGTTTTCTTACTGGATCTAGCCATACACGATAGAAAGAGCGATCAGTTGTAAGTTTATAAAGGAGTTTACCGTTCCAGTCAAATACATGTATCATATTAAACTTCGGAAGTTCAACGCCAAGATGGTCATTCCATGGTTTTCTCCCCCAATAAGTTGCATAAATATAGTTGTCATCTGCATGTACACAATTATAAAACACATCCATGGACTCCATATTCGTTTCCAAAAGAGAAAAATCAGGACTGTTTTTCATTCTGTATCCTGTAAGGTTTCCTGTAGGAATGTCTAAGATATTTATTTGCGGAAGGTGTTTCATAACCTGGACAATCTTAGAGCCATCAGGTTTCACTGCATCCCATGTATAAAAAAAGAAGTTTACAGAATTTCTCTCGTTTACATTATTGTTTTGTACAGACTTTGTTTTGTAAATGGGATAATCCTGTATTAACTTGTTCGTGGAAATCGTACGTTTTTCATAATATGGAGTAGCAGCTTCGTTCGCGTTCAAATATTCAGCAGGTTTATAGGCAAAAAGTATATCATCTGATTGATAAAATTCGAAGAATATGCGATCATTGTTATATGGGACAATTGCATCATATACTGTCGTGCCTTTTTCTATAGATTGGCTGATATTCCATAAAAATAATTTACCTTCATTAGAGGCATAAAGTAAAGTCATTATATCATTTCCTTTTTTAAATAATTGCATTATACAACCGACGGATATTACCTCATTGTCGCCCCGCCCTTTGTTACAGAAGGTTCCAATTTCTTCCCCTGTATCCACATTGAAAATCTTAAAGAAATGATTTTGATAACTAGGACTCCAACAAATCAATAGTGAATCATATACAGCTATCATGCCGGTATTATTCCCATTCAATGTGAGAATTTTACTCTTGACTACTTTTGTTGTTGTACTGTTTTCTTCAAAATATTGAATATCTCCATTAAAATATTTCTTGTCACAATTATTGGAATTACAACAAATAAATAGACTAAGAAATACAACCGAAATGATAATGTTAATTGTTCTCATGTTAATATCATAATTTATGAAGCATTATTTGCCTACTTTTATTCAGCTCAGATGTTTGAATAATATTAGTATCCATTGGATACCACCATCATTCTGATTGTTGATTTTAAGTGATTTTGATATACCTCCTTTCTTTTATAGAAATACACTTCTCACGTGCAAAATATTTAGAAAAGAGTATTTTTTTGTAATATTTTAATTGATCTGTTTTTATTTCTTAATAATAAACTATCGGCAACGGGGGGCTTTAAGTCATTACATTCAATCAGATAAGCTCCGACTAGCGTTTTTCCATTGTATGGGTTACCATTCTTTTGCACTGAAAACGTATAGATAGCAATAACGTGTATTCTTTTGAAATAAATACCTGTCATTGAAATAGAACCACTTAGAGGTTTAGGATATCAAATGATTATCCTAAATTTTTAAATTTATAAGGAGTTATTATGATCTGAGATAATATGGTTATTATATTCATCTATTAACTTAGTTACTTCCGTTCTCATTTCGCGGATTGCTGTGCTCTCCACTTTCGGCTCTTTTGTCAGTACGGCATCAGCCGCTTTGATAAACTTATCTTCCTGAAAAAAAGTCGTTTCCGAGTATAGTTTAGTCAACAGATAATAGGGATAGATCCGTTCCGGCAGTATTTCTATTGCATGTAGCAATAAATTTTCTGCTTTCTGATAATTTCCCAGGTCCTGTTCATTTTTTGCCGCCATATAATGTATCATTGGATCACCACTCAGTTTCATCGCCCGTTCCAACAAACGGTTCGCCTCAGCAAACCGCTCCGTCTTACTCAAGCATTGCGCTGCTTCAAACAGTAGTTCCGGCTTATGTCCCATCAGCGGTACCAATTCTTCATACCCGTCCGCCGCCGCTTCATAAGCTTTGCTATTATATAACATCTTCAATGTATTCCATTTCTTATATCCCTGGTAATAGCCTTTCTGCTGCCAGAAAATCCATCCGCAACATACCGCCATCCCCCCGATTACGGCGACTGAAAGTATCTTTCTCCCCTCTCGAGAGGGGGTAGGGGGTGTGTCAGTGACAACAACGGAGCTATCGATAATCCCCATCAACACCACCAACACCACCCAGAACTCCGGTAGCTGCAACGGATAAGACGCCAGGCTGAATACCATCAACGCCAATATCCCTCCTGCCGCTCCTGCCTGCCTGTTTTTCACCCCCTGGAACAAGGAATAGCCTAACAACAATACAAAAACCATTAAACCCACCAACCCTTGTTCCAAACCAATTTGTAAGAATTCATTAAATCCATATTCCGGACAGCCTGCGACCATCATCTCAGTTTCCGAGGCTTTCCCGGAGGCAAAATACTGCGCCTGTGTTTCTGCATAAGCAGCTGGAAAACCTCCCAGTCCGGTTCCGGTCCAGGGTTGTTCCATTATAGCTTGTCCAGTTATTTTCCATAAAAGTAGCCGGCCATTGGCTGAATCTTTCTTTAGAAGAAAAATACCCGTCAATGCACCGGCTACAGAAATTAGTACCAAAACAGATGATATTATAGTTAAGGTTTGGAATTCATAAATGTATGTTTTTGTTTTTTTCCATCCGATCTGTTGTACCCAGTACACCCATGCACATGACATGGCGGCAGCGATCCAGGCTGTCCGGCTCATTCCGGCAGGCAATACTACGATGATTGCCAGCAAGGTAATCCATGCCAGATAATACAGATACATTTTTGTTTGCCGTAAGATCATCCACAGGCAAACCGGCAATACGATTGCGAGATATCCTGAATAGGGTCCCGGATTATAGAAATCCCCGGTCAGCCTGAACAGGGAATGGTTAGAGCCTTCAAAGCCATGCAACTGCCGCATCCCCAAAACAGCTTCGACCAATCCGGTTACAACGATCGTTGTCAGAAAAAACAATCGTAGTTGAGGCCATCCGGTAAATATAAATCGCAACAGAAACCACAGTACGACCAGTTGTCCTCCGAACAACATTTTCTCCGGTTCCGGATTCAGTTGCCAGTTATAAGTGAGCGCAACGATAGTTGCCAAAACAAGCACTAATCCGTCTGCCTTTGAAAAAGCAAACAGTTTCCCCGGTCTTGTCAGCACGGCAGCCAGCAGGCTGCATGTCGCCAGAAATAACATCGACAGATGAAACCAAAGAATTTTCCCTGTGACCACCCCGTTAGCCAGTCCTGTGTCTGTGGCAAAAACGGTGCACAGCAGAAAAATTCCGCTGATAACAAGTAATGAGTAACTTATATATTGTCTGTATTTCATAAATCAACCGTAAAATACAGTTTCCCCTCTTTATAAATAAAAACCTGTTCTTCCCGTCCTTTGGTCCGGTCGCGCAGCCATAACAACGCATTGTCCGGAACACGGTATTCCAGTTCCCAGCCGGTAGCGGTTTGAATCCCGAGCGATTTCCACCCGTTTACTCCGTCCTGATAGAAGAGCTCGTATTCATCTCCCGGCCAGACATAATTGTCATCGTTGCGTGGTGAGAAAACGACTTTTCCAATCGTTGTCGTTTTTCCCAGATCATATGTGATAAAACAAGAAGTATCTCTTGCCTGAAAATAGCTGAGTATATCTCCGTCTGTTATGTGATCCAATGCCTGTACAGGTTCTATGTCGTTCATTCGTTTTAATGGAATCTGTTCTTTGCATAAGGAATCCTTGAAAACAGAAAGTTCACTGAGTTCCATTCGTTTTCCCGATGGAGCAATATATTTTATGTATCTGTATTTCTTGTTAATATCCGGAGGTGTCAGTTTGTAATAATTGTAATCCAGTGTATCATTGAACTGATATACCAGATCCGGTTGGGTAAAAGAAAGATCTGTACTCACTTCTATTTTCGACCCGATAATGGCCCGATAAAGAAATTCGGCAATAGTTGGCATAAGCGACATTTTTCTTTTCAGTATAACTTTTTTCATGGAAATCGTATCCGGTTTTAGCAAATAAGCTGTTTCATTCTTATAAATAAACGGATAACCAGCCGCCCGGTGGTTTTGCCCGTCCGAGATCAAAGGCTGGTAAATAACATCCGGTTCCAGGTTGTGGAAAGTCACGCTTCCTTTGTGATTGAGTGCCATATCGACCGGAATCCAGCCGCCCGGACTGAAAACTCCCAGGTAAATAAATTCATCATAACCTGCCTGTACGGAAAGGTTTACTTCATTCTCCCCGAAATAATTAGCTGTCACATCCTTGATATAGCGGTTTCTGAACAGAGCAGGGACTTTTTCATCTCTTGTGATTCCGGTGAAAGGTTCTTCCTGCATACCGAAACAGTAACGATAGACTTTCCCTTTCTTTCTGCCGTCTGTCCCCGGATTCGTTCGGGAAGCTTCGAACTCATTGAAACCGAACTGTATAAACTTTCCGGTCGTATCGCGTAAGGTAGTCCAGAAATGGGGGTGCTGATATTCGGGTGAATAAACGAAATATTCACTTGCAACCGGAATGCCGCAGGCTCGCATGGCATAAAGCGTAACATCACAAGCCTCCCGGCAGAAACCGACACGGTGATAGAATAAAAAGTCTGCACTCTGATGGGGGATACTAAAATCCGTATTCCACCGATAATAGACCCTTTTCAAATCTTTATCTACGGCTTTGCAGGCTTCTATCACATCGTCGCCCTGATAGGATGAATCGAGTATAGCTGTATAATAGTCATGATACAATTTCCGCCACGATGACAACGGCTCATCCCCGATACGGTAGGGGAGGATCAGTTCGCAGAAATCATCGAAGCCCAGGTCCCGGTTCCACGGATACCTTTTCCACACATCGAAGGCCAGGTCGATATTTTCGATCAGGTAATCGGCTGTGATCACTTTGGCGTCATATACTTTCGGCAGTGAATAGAAAGAAACCCGTTGCCATTTTGCTATTACCTCTTTAGGAACGGTTTCTCCTTTTTCTTTTTGTATCAACACCGGCTTGATGGAATCCAGCTGCCAACCTTCATATCCATACCATCTAGGCATATTGCGAATCAGGAAACGGGCAGCTTCCAGTTTCTCCGTGTTATCTTTATAATGGTTCAAAACTGTCTCCAATTCTCCCCGGTTGTCTCCGGCAAAGGCAAGTGCTTGTTCCAGGCGTTTTTCTTCCGGCGAACTGCATGCCATAAGACAAACTGCTAATAGTATGTTTATTCCTGTTATAAATGCTTTTTTCATTGTTTTAGATTTAATGAATGACTTTAAAAAAACGATTCCATCGAAATTTATCAGTATATGGATCGACCGATTTCCAGATGATCCAGGCTTTTCCAACAATATATTCTTCGGGCAGTAATCCCCAATAACGTGAATCCTGTGAGTTCATGCCTTTGTCGCCTGCCATAAAATAGTAGTTTTTCCGGAAACGGTAACCATTAATCGGAGTCCCGTTAAGAAGAACCGTAGAATTTTTGTATTGAAGACTACCCTGTTGTTCCCATTCGATCAGTTTTTTATATAACCGGAAGTTTGTATGATCTAAAGTAACGGAATCATCTTTTGCTGGTATATAGAGCGGTCCGAAATCCTTGATGTTCCAGCCTATGATACTGTCGAATGGGAAACTCCGGAATATGCCGTCTTGAAATTTTTCAGTCGCTGCTATTCTTTTTTGTGAATCCATGTTGCCGAGAGGCATTTGTACGCCTTCCACATGAAAGAATCCGTTTCGGATGGATAAGGTATCTCCCGGTATTCCGACACACCGTTTGATGTAATATTTGAGTATATGCATTTCAATTTTATCCCAACTGTTGGGATGCGGAAAATTGAAAACCAGAATATCATTGCGTTTTATCTTTTTTAAACCGGGAATGCGATAAATTTCTGTTTGTTCATTTCTCATGGAGGCGAACAGATTGAATATGCGAGGTCCAACAGTTGGTTTCCAAACAAGTATATTGTCTCCTGTGATTAATCCAGGTTCCATCGAATCGCTGGGGATTTTGAAAGAGGCTAATATGAATACCTGTACAATAAACCACAAGGCAACTGTCATACATAGCCAAAAGACAATGTCAATGATTTTATTGATCAGTTTATGTGTTTGCTTTTTCATATTCGTTTGAATAAATTATGACTAATTTTTACCACCAAACTTGTTTTCCATTCTCATACGTAAATATCCGTTCCTCTTTTCCTCTGGTATAATTGCGTAGCCAGTATAAAGTACCTTGAGGGATCTGTTTATATATTAATAATTCATCCTGCTCTGCCGTTTGTTTTCCGGCAGAGGCCCATGCTCCCGATTCATCTATATAGAAAAGTTCATAGGTATTGTTTTTTCGTATTCCGTTATCATCATTCCGGATGATATAACGTATTTTGTTGATATGTGCCGGCTTTGATAACGCCAGACCAGCCCAACTCATGCTGTCGCGTGTGTGGAAGAAGGTGAGAGGGTCTCCGTCGAATACATTATATTTGGTCGCATGCGGGTTGTAGATGCTGGTGTTGTCTGTTCCGATAATTTCCCCTTTAAGTATTTCCTGACTGTTTGTATCATAAAATTCCAGTTCAGCCATATTTCCTCGTAGATTGGGAGAAGACTGGTATCTGTAATATTTGTAACTCTTTTTAGGATTCACATCGATAGCGGTGTACTTGAAGCTTGGAGCCTCTGTGAACGTATATAAATCTTCCGCTATCCGGAAATCCGCATAATCCGATCCCTGGAATTTGCCACCGACAAATGCCGGAGGTATGGCTTCAAGATGTTTGGGTTCACGGTACTTACGTTCAAGGTACAGGTCTTCTTTTTCTCTCCGGCATTCGAAAAGGGTAACCTTTCCGGTGGAATCGACGATAAAGGGAGAACTTAACGGTTGCATGGAGTTATCCTTATAACTGTTGACCTGATAAATAATATCCGAACCGATATGGTTAAATGTCACTTTTTTATCGGATATCTTTCCCCAGTCTACCGGAAACCACCCCTGCGGATCGAATACGCATAGATAGGCATATTTATTGTGGGTATTTTTTATGGTCAATGGAACGGATACGGTCTGCGGATGAATAGCAGGAAAATGTTCCGTAATATCTTTCATGAAAGGATTTTTGAAAAATGCCGGAAGTTCTTCTTTAGAGGTATTTGTCATCACTAAAGAGTTTTGTTGTACGGAAAATGTCTTTTGATAGACTTTCGGTATGCCATCAAAACGTTTGAGATGATCTCCCGGATGGTGTTCACCTCCGGCAAAATCATAATAGTTTCCATCTTCGCCATATAGAAGGTTGAATGCGTGGCTATTATTGCTATGTCCCCAATGCGGAATACTTCCTGTTGTAACAGGTATCCCCACAGATCGCATGGCATATATTGCCAGGTTGGTATAGTCGCCGCATAAACCAAATTTTATATGAATAAGGCTACTGGGTTTTATGTCTGCAGGTTTAGGGAAATCGGTAAAGACATGGATCGGTAATTTAATCAGTTCATTGTTGATGGAAATACAGGCATTGCGGGCGGTCAATATACTATCCGTTAATAATCCGGAAAAGGCATTATAGTATTCTTCCCTCCATATCTCCGGTAATTCGTTTCCAACCCGGTAGGGGAGTATCCATTCGCAAAACTCATCAAAAGAAAGATGTTTATTCCAGGGTTTTTGCCATACTTGAAAAGCAGCATCTATCTGTGTAATCAGGAAATTTGCATTTATTCGTTGTAAGTCAGCTTGTTGTTTTGCGTAGTTGTGTTGGTATTTGTTATTAGCTCTATAAGTGTTATTTATAGTCTGTTGGTCGTATTCTTCTTGTTCTATCTGGTATGCAGAATCGATAAACTGGTGGAATTTGTCAATTTTATCCCCCTCCAGATAGTATTTTCCCAACATATTCTGTATCAGAAACCTGGCAGCTTCTTCTTTCTGTTTATCCCCTTTATAATGTTGTATCACTTTTTCAAGTTGCTGGCGGTTATTACCTGCTGTTTGTAAGGCTAATTCCAATTGTCTCTTGTTCGTGTTGTCGCATCCCAACAAAAGGAACAGATATAGTATAATAGTTGTAGATAGATAGGATCTCATAGTGCTGTAATCTCCTTCATTGAATTAATAGTTTTTTATACTGTCGTTTTCAATAAAAAATATCCGTTGGTTAACGATCCTTTCCGGTATAGTGAACCATAGTAATGCATTTGCTGGTATTTGATCGTATGTTTGTGTAGTATCAGTTGAACTGACATATTCTAATGGGGTAAACCTGTCTTTCTCTGTATCCCAGAAGTATAGCGTATGTACTTGATCCGGTTTTTTCTTACGTTTATTCAATGTGAATGTTTGTTTATGTTCTTTTAGAGGGATAAATTTACGAATATTTCCGTCTTTATCCGTATAAAAGGGAGTAGTAATATTTCTCAATTTGCTCCCATCCGGTGAATCGGCAACTATGAAGATGTTATCTCCAACAACGTTTTCGAAATAACAAACGGTATCTTTTCTATGTCCGATCGCTATCGGGCACCATTCATAGTGATTGTAAGTACATAAATAGACTTGATTTGATTTTCCTTTTTTTCTGTTGTTTTTGTCGACGGAAACTTTTATCGATGTCGTTTTATCCAGATATTCATTGGTTACATCATAAATTAGAGGACTTTTTAGAGTTGTAACATATCCGTCGTCTTTTCTGTCCATAATAGAAAAGTCCGGATCAAAACGTGAACGATATACTTTAGCAGGTCGTCGATGTCTGACTTCTGAAAAAGAGCGGGCATGTGTATCGGGCTGATCTTCTCCCGGTCCGAAGCTATAAAATTTTCCATTGTCTAAAACTACACACCAGCTATGCCCCAAGTCCATTTTAGTCCAGGTTGTCTGTTCTACTGTGACCGGAATGCCGCAAGCCCGCATTATAAAAGTACCCAGATTGCATAATCCCTCGCATTGGCTGATTCCGGAATGGTAGGTTTCGTCAATGGTCGGATAAAAGGGAAGACCGGTATGTCCATATTTCATAATGCCTTTCAGATGCTCATTAAGTACGATGCATGCCTCAAGAGGGGTTTTTACTTTAGCTGAATCAAGTATGGGAACGAAACGCTCCATAATTTCTTTTCTCAAATGAGAAACCTCTTCACATTGTGCGCGGTAGGGGAGGATATATTTACAGAAATCATTGAATGAAACATTTTTTGCCCATGGTTTTTGCCTGACAGTAAAAGCTAGTTCTATATTGTCAATAAGAAAGCGGCTGTCAAGTGTCGATATATCGTATTTGTTATGCGTTTTGATTTTGTATCCTCTTCTTGTTAATGAGTCACAGTGACTTTTTATGGATTGAAATCCGTCGAAATTTATAATCTCCGGTCGATATTGTTCTTTCCCGGAAGAAGTATAATATTGTTCCTGTGTGAAATGATAGGGCATATTCTCAATCAGGAAACGAGCAGCGGCGAGTTTTGCCGAATCCTTTTCATAATGGCTAAGTACTTTTTCAAGTTCTTGCCGGTTTTCTTTAGCATTATCAAGAGCTTGTTCCAGTTTTTTATCATTCTGTGTATTACAAGCTATTAGAAAAGCTGCTAATAAGATGTTTATACTTTTTGTAAAAAGATTTTTCATGGTTTATTATTCTAAGTCATATTTAATAATATCTTGTCCATCTTTGTTGGATGCTATGGCTAGAATATACTTATCATTTTTATCTACAGCTATTGCCCGTAGATTACGGTTTGCCTGCCAAGTGGCTATATGTTTTCCATTCCATTGGAAAACTGCTATTTTTGAGGGAGCTGTGAAATCAGAAGAACCATCATATAAGCAGTAAACGTATTGGGAGGATCCGCAAATATAGGTAAAGCATTTAGGAGTATTTCTGACATCTATTTCATCCCGGTCAGGATTTACTATAGGGATGACAGGTGTTTCTCCAAATTTAATAGTCGTCTTTAATGTTCCGTCTAATTCGTAAAAAGATACATAATTGGTAAAGCGATAAGCAGAAACAATTGTGTTTTGACTTTCGTTTAGACAAATAGTATTTGTGTATGACAGATTGTCTTTTGGCATTATCTCTTCGATTGAAGGTGATGGATCTACCCAGTAGTAGCCGGAATCTGGATTGAAAAAAAAATAAGAATTTTTATTATATCGACTTACAGGGATGGCATAAATATCTTTAGAGGTGATATTAAAATCACGACAAAACATGTTTTTTAGGTCAAATAGTTTAGATATGTTTATTTTTATATTGCTGTTTTTGTTGTTTAGGGTTATGCTTTTATAATATTGATTGTTGTCGACCAAAAATGTGATCTCTGTATTATTTAAATAGTTATGTGTTTCTTTTGTGAATAAAGGCATCCATAACTTATCTTTTTCAGAACTTCTACACAAACTTCCATAAGGATAAGATATGTTACCTTGTTTGTATACCCTAAGTACGGTATCTGATCTTTCGTCAAGAAATAAGTAAAAATTATTCATTATTTTTAAATCATAAAAATAACAAGACTCATCTTTTGAAAATTGAATTTTACCGTTTAGTTGTTTATCTGTTTTTATAGGTATGCTATAATCTTTGATGTTCATTTTATCTTGACATGAAAATGTCATAAATAAAAATGAGTAAAATAGTAATATATATTTCATATGAATAGTGTTTATTTAAGTATGTAATTTTTATTTGAACTTTAATAGGCAAATTATTGGATTGTCATCTTCTTTTATTTTTTCAACGACAGGCTTTAATTCTGATGGATAACTGTTGTATGTTGTTAATATGCTGGATTGTATCATGAATACAAAATAGTTGTCATATGTGCCTTTGACTTGGCTTAGTCCGTGTAAATTAGTGTATCTTGCGAAATCAGAACCTTTTAGTTTAAAAGATTCTCCATTTTTTTTATTATAAAAACCGATATATGCATTTAGACCTTGTGCATAATATACAACACAAATATAGTCATCTGTTTCTTTTATTGTTTGTGCAGATATATATTCTGTTTTGGATATTGTTCCATAATAATTTTTTTCAGCCTCTCTTTTTAACCATTCCATTGATGCGAATTTTTGTTTGCCAAAATCTAATTCATAAACTGGGGTTATTTTTTGAGGAGTTATTTTATAGATTGTTGGAATGAAAGGTAAATTTAGAAAACTATTTTGGTTGAATGTGTAAAAAAAAGATCCGGCAACCATTAAGTACTCAGGTTTAAAATCCGTAGGATATAATAAATTGATAGTGTTTAAATTAGAATCTGTTATTTTTACATAATGTGGATCCCTTTTACCTGAATCATAACAATTTTCTTTTGCCCAAGCTATATTTCCATCTGACAACCAGCTACAATTAGAAAAATAGAATGCTTTTAGACTATTTATGTATTGATAATTATTCAAGTCGTAATATAAAAGTTTGCTTAGACCTACATCTGCAATAGTGATAATTTGTTTTTCTTTGTCAATATTGAAGTTTGAAGGTGCTACATATTCTCCAGGTCCATTTCCTAAATTGCCAATTTGGGTGATGAATTTACCGGATATATCAAATACTAATAATTTACTTCTTTTGTCATCAATAATATATATTTTGTTATCAACAATTTTTATTTCTCTGATTTCACTGAATAAGCAACTATCATTTGTTTCCAATGGAATGAACTTGTATGTAAGAGTGTTGAATATATTTGGATTAACATCTTCATTAAATACAAGTTTTTTAATATCATTTATTGGTTCTTGTTTAGAACATGAGTATAATAATATTATTGATAATGAGAGCACAATATATTTCATTGTCATAAGAATGAATTTGAGTTTATAAAATGAAAATGTAATATAATAAGAGTGTGTCAAAAAGCCTGACACACCCTTATGGAATTGGTCTTATTTAGTACAAATACTGCTGCCACCTGGATCGCAATCTATTTCAACATGTACATCACCGCCAGATATTGATCCGCCAGGGTGTACACGGACTATGTATCGATTACCGCCTGGTAATAATTCACCTTGAGCTAATGCTTCCGTATTAGCCAGTGCCAAGTCTGACAGTTCCACTTCGTTCTGACTTTGGCTGAAGTTCCAGCCTGCTGCTGCTATCGCTGCTATAGCAATGACACCAAATAACTTTTTCATATTCGTATCTGTTTAATTGTTTATTTAAATCATTATTTAATCAGGCTATTTTCTATCTTTGCTTACTCTATTCGGATTAGATAGCCGAATGTTACCTGTAGCATTCTGTTTTGTCGGTTATATTACCATCATACACCTCCTTTTCGGGGTCTCCGGGAGTTTGCTTGTACATTCTTGTCGGGATGCAGCAAACTCCCATTTGTTCGATCACCGAACATTCCCCTTTATCTTTGCTTTGACAGGTTGGTTGTTAATACTATTGTACTTGATCGTAACGACTTCATCGAAGAATCCTGTATCTTTCGGTGTCATCTTAATTCCTACCCGAAGAGATTCTCCGGGGTTTGTGGGGCGTTTGTCATAAGTGGCTGCCGTGCAGCCGCAAGTGGTACTTACGTCCACTATCACAAGGGGATTGTCCCCAATGTTTCTTACTTCTATGGTTGTTTCCTTTACTTCCGATTTTCCAAAAGTACCGAAGTCGATTTCTGTCTGTGTTGCTTCGGCTGTTATTTTTGGGATATTTTTGTTCGGATTGTCTTTGCCGGTGATCTGTTTCAGATATAGGTCTTTCACCGCCGTGTTGTGTACCGGATTTCCTAATACAGCCACTTTATTGTCTTTATCCAACAGAAATGTCTGGAAGGTCATATTTGCCGGGAACTTGTTCAATTTATTCAGTTGATCCTCTAAGTCGATGTAGATCGGACGGTCGAAGCCGTCTCGTTTCAACAGATAGCGTATTTCTTTCGTATCTTTGGGATGGAAGAAGAAAAGGAAAGGCACTTTTCCCTGTGTGGCCGAATCGGTATACTCGATCAGTTCCTTCCATTTATGCAGTTGTAATTTGCAGCTGGTACAACCAATGGAATCTACATATATTAATACCTTATAATCTGATTCCGGAATTTGGAAATCCGTAGTATCTGTCAGATAACGGATGAAGATCAGGTTTTCAGGGAACAGTATTTGCTTCCCTTGCCATTCGCTGACCAGATGTGCAATCTTATTTTCCTTCTCTTTCTGTTCGTAGTGACAGGAGAAGAAGGTGGTTGCTATTAATAATATGTAAAGATAAAAGGTTTTCATACCGTTTATTATATCATAAATTCTATGATCGGATTATCTCTTTTCGCCGCTGTGCCGACGATGGTGCTTGTTTTTTCGTTAATGTTAATACTGTTCGCTGCATACGGGGGAAGGAATTTTCTGATCTAGCTAGACTTCTCCGTATACAGAACCGATTTACTGTATAGTATATCATCTTCGGTCATTAATTCCACTTCCATTAAACCATGGAAATTTTGAATGAAGCAAACACTAACAAACTACAAAACAATTGTCATACACAGTCAAAAGATAAAATTGATTGTTTTATTTATCACTTAATGCGGAATCTAACTTGCTGATTCTTATTATCGGATTATCATCAATATGTAAGTTTGATGCTAGTTCTCTGAGATTATTGTCTTTTATTTGTGATAAATTGTCGATAAATAATTCATTATCATAAGTTGTGAAAAAGTAATTGTGTCCAGGAAAAAAATTAGCATCATATTTATTTCCGTCTATTATATATTCCCCCATAAAGCTAGGATCAAGAAGTAAGTATGAATAAATGCTAGATTTATTTATACTATCATAACAAAAAAAATATCTCTTATCATGATAGTATTTAAATAATAATTTTTTTGATGTACTTATCAAAGATGTTATTCCGTATGCAGCTGTTCTTTTAGATAATTTGTTTTGAAATTCAACGATGTTGTTGTGTTTATCCTCAAATAAAGATTGGGGTATTTTATATTTGCCAAAATCAATATAGTATAGAGGTTTACAACTTGTGGGGGAAATTTTATATATAGTATCATTATATAGCTCATAAAATAGCAAATCATTATTACTTATAGTAAAATTAGAACTACTATGAACATGTAAATAGTTTGATTTATTATTGGAGATATTAAAGAAACTATCAGTGATTTTTTGCTTAAATATGTTGAAACATATGAGTTTGTTATTGTTATTTGATGACACTTGATTACCACAGTATAATATCAATAAAGAATCGTTCAATTGCTGCATTCCTATTGCCCAACTGTCTATTTTAGATTTATCAATAAAGTTTCCATTATAGTCGTATGTTATTATTTGTTTCTTTCGAGTGTCTAACACATTAATGATTTCTCCATCTTGACTGATGTCAAAATCTGATAAACGAGCGTATTCTTCAGGACCATCACCTTGACGTTCTACTTTGTATTTAAATCTCCCGTCTTCTCCAAAAAAATAAATTGAATAATCATCTCCTATTATTATTTGGTTATTAATGTAATATATTTTTTGTATTTTCTTTATAAGGCAAGAATCATTTGTTTCAAGTTTTACAAAATGAGTATTTAGGGATAATTCAGATAAATCTAACGGTGTATTCTTAGAATTTTCTACAAAGATAGTTGTAATATTTAGATTCTCTATATTCCTATCTTGTTTAGTTGTACAACTAAATAGTAATAGACAAAAAAATAATATGTAAGTTATTTTCATACGTAAATAAATAATTATGCTCTTCTCTAAAAAGAGCTTGTTAAACTTTTCATGAATTATAAATTTAATGCGTTCATGATTTCGCTGGATAGTAGCTGTTTTTGATTTTGTTAAAGAATAATTCAAGGTGTTATGTCTATAACTTTTTACTTAAAGATCTTTACCACTTCTTGCTTATTTTATATTATTGTGGGTATCTATTCATAACCACTGTGAATAACTTGTAAGAAGATTGCTGTAATGTTGGCATATTCTTTATTAAAACTATCCATATTCACCACCTACTTTTTATTTGTTTAAATAAAATTTATTTCATGGATATCTAATCTTGATTCAAAAGGGGACAGATAGGATTTATTGGAATACAATATTTGATAAAATCTATCTGTCGCCCTATATTTATTATGTTGTTAACATTTAGCGCAAGCGGATGCTCCACAAGTTTTATCTCCAGGACAACAACAATTCGTGGTATGGCCGTTTTTGTCTGGCTCTGTACTATATAATGTTCCTTTACTGTCACTTTCATTGTCAGCCAATGCTTCTACATTAGCCAGTGCCAAGTCTGACAGTTCCACTTCGTTCTGACTTTGGCTGAAATTCCAGCCTGCAGCAGCTATAGCTGCGATAGCAATGATACCCAATAACTTTTTCATATTCGTATCTGTTTAATTGTTTGTTTAAATCATTATTTAATCAGGCTATTTTCTATCTTTGCCTACTCTATTTGGATTAGATAGTCGAATGTTACCTGTAGCATTCTGTTTTGTCGGTTATATTACCATCATACACCTCCTTTTCGGGGTCTCCGGGAGTTTGCTTGTACATTCTTGTCGGGATGCAGCAAACTCCCATTTGTTCGATCATCGAACATTCCCCTTTATCTTTGCTTTGACAGGTTGGTTGTTAATACTATTGTACTTGATCGTAACGACTTCATCGAAGAATCCTGTATCTTTCGGTGTCATCTTAATTCCTACCCGAAGAGATTCTCCGGGGTTTGCGGGGCGTTTGTCATAAGTGGCAGCCGTGCAGCCGCAAGTGGTACCTACGTCCACTATCACAAGGGGATTGTCCCCAATGTTTCTTACTTCTATGGTTGTTTCCTTTACTTCCGATTTACCAAAAGTACCGAAGTCGATTTCTATCTGTGTTGCTTCGGCTGTTGTTTTTGGGATATTTTTGTTCGGATTGTCTTTGCCGGTGATCTGTTTCAGATATAGGTCTTTCACCGCCGTGTTGTGTACCGGATTTCCTAATACAACCACTTTATTGTTCTTGTCCAGCAGGAATGTCTGGAAAGTTATATTTGACGGGAACTTGTTCAATTTGTTCAGTTGATCCTCTATGTCAATACAGACCGGACGATCGAAAGCATCCCGTTTCAACAGATAGCGTATTTCTTTCGCATCTTTGGGATGGAAGAAGAAAAGGAAAGGCACTTTTCCCTGTGTGGCCGAATCGGTATACTCGATCAGTTCCTTCCATTTATGCAGTTGTAATTTGCAGCTGGTACAACCAATGGAATCTACATATATTAATACCTTATAATCGGATTGCGGAATTTGGAAATCCGTAGTATCTGTCAGATAACGGGTGAAGATCAGGTTTTCAGGGAATACAATTTGTTTACCCTGCCATTCGTTCACCAATTGCGCAATCTGTTTTTTCTCTTCTTTCTGTTTGTCTTGACAGGAGAAGAAGATCGTTAATACTAATAATATGTATAGATTCAGGTTTTTCATGGCGTTCGTTATATCTTAAATTCTAAAATCGGATCGTCGCTTTTCGCCTCGGTGGCGACAATCGTATTGGTGTCTTCGTTAATATCGATACTGTTAATCCGTTGGTCGAGTTCGTACCGGCGCACCGGATTTCCTTCCAGGTCGAACACATAGATGTATTTTGCCCCGTTTTCAGGCTCTTTTCCCTGTTTGATGGCGGCTATTTTGTCTTCAAACCGGATGCCTTGAAAAACAGCATAGATATATTTACTTGTCACTTTGATGTCGCTAAAGCCCATGATCCCGGTGGGGATACCCGAACCGTCTTGGGCTGCTTTGTATTGCGGCTCGCCTTCGGGTCCGTAAAGCACCTTATGAGTATTCTCTTTCAGGTTGAAAATTTCGAAAACTTCTCCCAATTGGGTTGCCATTGCCAAGATTCCGTTGTCGGGATTGTAGTCCATGAAACTTCGCCATGCCTGTGCAAGTGCCGGACGGACGGTGTTTTCGTCGATCGTTTCGGATGGTATTTCCCCGATACTTTTGACCGGCTTTCCGTTGTCGTCCACTTGCCAATAACGGAACTCTCCCATGTAGTCGGGAATGAAAAACCCCGATTCCATCGTATGAAAGTCGAGTGAACGGACCAGTTTCTTATCCAGTTTGATCTCTTCGACCCGTTCCGCAGAACCGGTAGCCGGAGATATTTTCCAACGTGTAATCTCCATTTTATTGGCGTCGATCGCCCATAAAGAGTCTAAGGAGTTGAATTGAATGTTGTCGGCGGAAAGCATCTCCATAGGTCCTTCCCCGCGCTTTCCGAAAGAGGCTAGGTGTTTCCATCCGGGATAGGTAAAAGCATGTAGGAAATGATCCATATTATGCAGGTCCATCACCACGGCAATACCATCCCTGACCGCTACCCGGAATGGGTAACGGAGCAGGATAGTATCCAGGTCTGCTACCTGGGCCTTGAGCACCTTCGTTTCGGGAAAGTCAGCGTACCGGGGGAAAGTGGTTTGCTGGTTTCCTGAACAGGCGACAAGGGTACTAATACCTATTAATAATATGTAAGGGAGAGATTTCATACGTTAGTCTAAACTGAAACCACTGAATCTAATTTCAAATTTCTCGCCGTCACAATCTACTTCACCTCTACCGTAACATCGATAGTTTTCGCCATGTTGACCATTTTCATTATTAGCTAATGCTTCGATGTTTTCAAGCATCAACTCATTCATTGGATTTTTATCCGAAGTAGTGTGACCGAAATACCATGCACCGAATAATAATAGAAAGACAAACCCTGTTTTAATAATTTTTTCCATATTGATATTATTTTATTCTGTTTATATTACTTTTGTCTACAAGCAAGACTCCTGTTGGTTTTTATGACTTACAGTGTAAAAGTAGTGTATCACGTTTGAAAAACAAATAGTTTATCTGGAATGTGTTCTGATCGTTTGATTTAAGGTGCTGATATATAATGTGTAAGAGGGAAATATTGTCAATATTTGTGAGACTTCTGTTACGATTATTATAAAAAAGCGGGTAAAAAATGGAAATGAAAAGACAAATTAGTAAAATAGGAATAGGTGGAATTGCCTCTATTGGGGTTATTATTTTACTGATGTTATGGTTTGGAAATGTTTACCTGAATCAGAAAAGAAAACTGCATGCCGAACTTAGGGATTTGTTTATAGAGGCGATGCTAGATGAAAAAAAACAACAAAAAGATATCCAAATTCAAAAAGGTAGCTATGATCCTCAAAGATCTCCCAATGATATTTCAGGAGAAGAGAAACATGCTTGGTGCGATCAAATTTATCTTACCATGCATGATCCTAACCGGCATCTATTGGATAGTCTTTTTCAAGCTATATTACAAAAAAAGAATATAGAAGTAAAAACAGCCATACGCTACATAGGTAGTGGAAAAGTGATTAATTCTTCGACCGACAGCCTGTTTTATAAAAATGCGACCCTTTTAAATCCTGTTGTTTACAGGATAGATGAAAATGAAGAAAAGAATATAACGCTCCAGGCTTATGTCGATGTTCCGATTCGGATTGTGTTGGAACGAATTGGATGGTTTTGGGTAATTTCTTTTGTTATTTTGATTCTATTGGCCGGTGGTTATGGAATTTATTTTAATAAATTAAAAGGGTATATAGAAAAGATCATCAAGTCATTGAATGAAAGTGAGGCCTTGGTCGTACAACTGAAAACTGAACTGAATGAATTGCAAGCTAAAAAACTGGAGACAGAGCGGATTAGCAAACAACAATCTGAATTGATTGAACGGAAACAGTGTGAACTAACTCAGTTACAAGCTAGCAAGCAGGAAATGGAACAGGTTAGCCAACAACAAGCCGGAGTGATTGACGAAAAACAAGCAGAATTAACTGAACTTCAAACCAAGTTGCAAAATGTTGAGCAGATTAGTAAACAACAATCTGAATCGATTGAACGGAAACAGTGTGAACTAACTCAGTTACGAGCTAGCAAGCAGGAAATGGAACAGGTTAGTAAACAACAAGCCGGAGTGATTGACAAAAAACAAGCAGAACTAATTGAACTTCAAGCCAAGTTGCAAGATATAGAGCGGATTAATAAACAACAACTCGAGATGATCGAGAAAAAAGAAGCTGAGTTATTAGTCTCGCAAAATAAAATAAAATCTTTATTTCCGAAACAAAAAATAGACTGGATCATTTTGCCATGCGGTGTATTATTTGATGAAAAACATGGAGTTGTACGTATTGAGAATGGAAAAACGATTCGTTTGAAGAACAATCCGCTAAAGTTGTTTGGTTATTTTATTAAGGCTGAGGATTATAAATTAATGTTTGAGGATATTTGTACCGATGTTTTGGAGCGCCCAATTAAAAATGGATTAAGTGACTCGGACCGGGAAATTATTTCGACTACTGTAGGTCGTTTAAGGAAGTCTTTGAAGCCATTCCCCTGTATTGAAATTAAGTCACACAGAAAAGTCGGTTATCAGATGGTTTTTTCCAACTATCAAAATGACACTACCCTAGCGGGTAAATCGGACTAATATACCGGGTATTTGAAAATACCCCTGCGACTAATATTTTTTAACATATCATTCCGTTATCAAACAAGCAATATTACCTATCGAAATGATAATCTGAATTTTGAATATATTGTCTTAAAAACAAAATCCCGGGGAAAGAGACTCTCCGGGATTTTGTTTTTTTATACTGTCAGGTTTTTAAAGTTTTTCGATTTCTTCTATCGACAAGCCCGTAGACCGGGAGATTATTAGAGGATCGATACCGTTTTGTTTCAGGTTTGTTGCTATAAGCCGTTGTTCTTCCGCTTTCCCCTCAGCTTTTCCTTCAATCCAACCAGTTTTAATTACACTGCGTTGATAACGCAAAGCCTCCATGTCTGCATAATATTGTCGTCTGTCTTTTTCATCTAACTGGTCGATACGCAAACGTTCGCGTGCTTCCTGTAAGCTATGAACCGTACTGTTTTTATCGATCTCGCCGGTTTTCAGGAAAGCGATCCATTCGTCCAGAGGCGTTTTCGCTTGTTGGTTAAAGCCGTCTACCCGTAATACGTAATATTCGGGAAAAATATCTCCGACTTCATGACGTACGAATTGTTCGCGTTGGCGTACGGATAACTGGAGTATATCATTATAATGAATTCCTTTAAAACTGGTACGTCCATGATAAACATAGTCTTTGCCTTGTCCTAATTCAAAATAAACAATGTTGATTGAATATACTTTACGAATAACACCATATTCCTGGCCTTCGTTGATATAATCGGTGGTCGTTTTGGGTGCTCCGTACAACATACGATGATAATAATAGAGCTCACGATTATTGTGTAATTCAATGATGATAAGTTCACCTTTACTGTCTTCTGCCAACATCTCTACCGGGTTGAACTTATTATCGACACTTTCCTTATTACTTTCGCTTTCCAGCATCTTGACAATACGAATCTCTTGCCCAAGTAATGTAGACAAAAAACCTTCCAGCACAACAAAGTTGGATTTATTACGCAAAAGGCGCTTTACGGCCCAGTCAAAACGGACCAATGCAGGATCATTTTTCATAGTTATTTATTATTTAATTTGTTACGGTAGCAAAGATAGATTTTTTTTAAATCTAAAAGCATATTATCCTGATTTTTACCGGATAAATAGGATATAAAAATATATTTGTCTATGTTTACCGTATAAAGAGTCTAAGGGTTGAATTTTAAACGGGAGTTTGGAGTTCAACTTTTACTGTTTTTGTACACGCCAAAGACTTTTCCTGTAAATCACTTCCTTTCTTTCGCACCGGATTGTGTTAACCGTTGGTGCTTCAGGTAATCAACATTTAAAAAATTAGAATTATGGCTAGACCATTAAAAAAAGGACTGGGCTATTTTCCGCTGGATACGGACCTGTATTCGGACAGGAAAATACAACGCCTGCTCCGAAGGTACGGGTGTAAGGGCATCTGTATTTATTTAGCGATCCTTTGTGAAATTTACCGGGAGAAGGGGTATTATATTCCTTATGACAGTGATTTCTGTTTCGATATCTCTGTTATCCTGGGGTTGGATGAGGCCACGGTTAGTGAGGCGGTCCTTTATTGTATAGATCTTCAGTTGTTCGACAGGGAACTGCTGGAATACCGGCAGGTACTTTCTTCGCTGGCGATACAGAGACGCTTCAGGGAGATCAGTAAAAGACTCGGCGTAAAGATCGACCCGGATCTCGAAATACCGGATAGTTGGGCGAATGAAGGGGTTATTGTTGCAGAAACCCCGGTTATTGCAACGGAAACTCCGGATTCTGTAACGAAAACCCCGGAAAATGGAAATGGAAATCAAAATGTAAATCAATCTACACAATATGGAAAATCAAATGAAACTCGATTTTCAGGCGATAACGGAGAAGCAGCCCGACGGGAAGAACTCCTCCGCATGGCTGAAGAAGCAACAAGAAGTTGCTGATATGACGGCTCGTTACGGGAATGCGGAGAAATTCCTGAATACGTTTAAACCGGATATGCAGGTAATGGCTGCCCGTTATGCCGAGCGTGCTTACTTTGGTACGGCTCCCATGCTGGAAACGGTTTGCCTGGGGTATGGCGAGCTGGCGGCAATGGTGTTCATATGCGCTCTGCTGGAAGATATCAACCTGTTTGTCGGGGTGAAAGAGAAAATGCCGGTCAACCGCCAGCGCGAGTTGTCGCGTCTGGTGCTGGCAGAATATCCTTATCTGAAGGTGACGGAATTGCTGTTGTTTTTTCATCGGCTGAAATGCGGGCGTTACGGCCGTTTTTACGGGATGGTGGATGCGCTGACTGTCACCAGTGCGCTGATGCAGTTTATGGGTGAACGCCTGACGGAGACAAACCGTTTTAAGGCGGCACGAAAGAAGGAGGAGAAACCGGAGAAAGTGGCGTCCGGCGGTATCACTTACGAGGAATATTTGCAATTGAAAGAGAAACAACAAAAACAAAACAATCATGGATAAGAGCAAGGTTTGGGGACATACGCAGCTGGCTATGTTGTATTTCCCGGGTATTTTACCGAAATCGGCTTCTGCACAGTTGTCGTTGTGGATCAAACGGGATGAAGAGCTGCTGGACGATCTGACGAAAGCGGGTTACCGCAAGGGGCAGCGTATGTTTACGCCGCGCCAGGTGGAGATCCTGGTGGATCATCTCGGCGATCCTGAGACCTGGAATATTCGATAATAAATAGAAGCGGGACGGTGAACGTGTTCGGGTTCAATCCTTGTCTCTTTACCTGAATACTCCGGTTCCCGGTAAAATCTTTCTTATTCCCTCTTATTCCCTGCTATTCCCATTTAAACCGATTCCGTCCTTTTTCCTTCACGTACATTTGCTTTCATATTAACGATAAACAGAATTGAATCATGAGAAAAATTAATCTGATTGTTTTGCATTGTTCGGCTACCCGTGAGACGATGGAGTATACGCCGGAACAGCTGGAACGTGACCATAAGGCGCGTGGTTTCTTTTCGGCCGGTTATAACTATTATATCCGCCGTTCGGGTGAGGTCGTACCGATGCGTCCGCCGGAGCAGATTCCGGCACATGTGAAAGGGTATAATGCGTTCAGTTTGGGGATTTGTTACGAAGGTGGGCTGGATGCCGGTGGGCATCCGAAAGATACGCGTACGGAGAGGCAAAAATTGTCTATCAGGGGATTGCTGTTGCTGCTGCTGGTGCGGTATCCGGGATGTCGGATCTGCGGACACCGTGATTTGTCGCCCGACCGGAATGGCGACGGGAAGATCACGCGGGATGAATGGTTGAAGGAGTGTCCTTGTTTTGATGCGGAGGAGGAGTATGGGATATTGTAAAAGAAGGTGCTGGCTGCTTGGTTGCCAGTTATGGGTGGCGGTTTTCCTGTCGCTGGCAGGTGTTGTATTGTTGTTTATGGGGTTCTGGTGCAGCCCGACGGGGAAGATAGATAGTTCGGTGTTGGTAGGATTCGGCGAGGTGTCGACGTTTTCAGGGGCGTTGTTCGGGGTGGATTATAGTTATAAATATAAGATCAGAAGGGATGAGAAAGAGGAATAAGGAGTTGGTCGGGGTGTGTTTCGGTGTGTGTTTGTGGGTTTTGTTGACGGATGCCGGTTGTGTGGGGAAGAGGGGTGTGGTTACGGGGCGGGAATTCAGGGAAAGGGATTCGTTGATGGTTGAGCGCTTCGATAGCCTACGGATGGAACATATGTGGAAATCTTCTGCGGCTGTGGCGGTCCGATGGGAGGAGGTGGAATTTTCCGCACCGGATAGTAGTGGGCACCAGTATGTGGAGCGGGTCAGACAGGCAGTGGCGGACAGTCGGGAGGTTTCTGTTAACCGGGATACATTGCTCTTGCTTTCACGGCAGGAAGATCGTCGGTTGCGGGAAACAGTGGTTACGGAACAGAAAGAAAGCGGCTGGTTGATGGGGCACTTACCGATTTGGTGGGTACTGGGTGTGGGAGGTATATTGTTATTAGGAGTTTGGTGGTGTAATAGAACCTATACCTGATATTGTATTCATAAATATTTGGAGGAAAAATATCGATGAAAAAAGTTTTTTTGGCTCCTTTAATGGAGTAAATCTGTTTTACTCTTGATAAATTGCGAAATTAGCTCTGTATAAATTGTATTGATTTTTACATCGATTGCTTTGTCTGTGAAAGACTGTACCACTTCTGAAATTTCTTTGACAATATGTTCGGCATTTCTCACATCATTTTCATCGGCCAACCTAACGAATTGATTCATTGAAATATCCCGATTACATTCTTCAATGGTCATGATATGTTTGTCACCTATGAATCTATTCTTGAAATTTACAGTGAAAGTTTCATCGTAGGCTGGAGAAAGGCGCCATCTACCATCTTCATCCATTACAAATGAGAAATTTTTATCATGATCATCACAAACTCCCGAAAGGTAATTGAATACTGCTCTTCTGAAAATTTGTTCAATATCGTGATAGGGCAACTGAAGCTTTCTGCATACTTTGAATATTTCTTCGTATGAAGTCACTGTTCCGCATAAGGACTGTAGGGTGACCGAATGTAACTTTCGCCCCTCTTTACGGTCAAATCGCTCTGTTAAAAAATGGTTCTCACCGTCGATTTCAAGTAATGAACATTTTTCCATATCTATTGATGCGTCTTTAGCCATTAAATAGTAAGCGTATTCAATCTCGGCAGTAGGCCATTTGTCTGAATCCTTAAATTTTAATATATACTGTGTGAAGTCATTTGGTAAGATAAATTGTCCTGATCTGACTTCTCCTGTCGACCAATTGATGGCTACAATCGCCTTGGGATGCTTTCCACCTGCACTCATGCCTACAGCCATAAGATCATTGATTTCCGGTCTGTCTTGTATGTTGATCGAAACGCCTTCACGCATAGACTCTATTTCTTTTGCCAACCCGTAAAGGTCTTCCAACGCTATGGCTTCGTCAGAGCGCGGGTCATATAGCTGTGGAACAAACTCAAAGGCTCCCATACCTCGCCGTCCTATGAAGGCTAACTTATCGACGGGAGTTAGATCATGGCTACGGAGGCCATTTTTTTCAATCCATAAAGAAAACACTTCATTCCCCCAATCATCCGGTAAAGAACTACTTAAGAAGCGGGGGATGCCATTGTACTCATTGGCATGGCAAATATCTGACATGCCTTTTTGTACTAGATAAGTAGAATGGTTATAAAAACCTACAGGGTCTACATCAAAACCAAATGAATGATATTCAGGATTAAATGAAATCAACGAACCGACTTTCCCGAACTTTTGTCGGTAGCCACCTTCCCATTTCAGTTTACAGATTTCTTTCCCCCATAAGAGAACACTGACTATATTATTTTTCATTACTACGCTTTTTTACTCTTTGTTTTTCCTTTTTGATTGATGTGTCATAAAGACTTATCGGCATATCCGGAATACATTCGGAGATACCTTCTAATTTTTGGATTGCACGCATGAGCGAGATAAAATTGTCAAGCCTAATGGTAGCTCCTTCTCCTCTTTCAAATCTTACGATTGTCATGACGGAAACGCCACTCTGATAAGCTATTTCCTTTTGGGTCATGCGCAGTGCAATTCTATAGTCCCGGAATCGTTTTCCAAGATCTATCACAATGTCATTATTGGACTTTTCGTAAAGATCCAGTCTGTTTAATTCATTAATCATGCTACAAATATATATAAATGATGATTAATAGCAAAATATATTTATAAATAATCATATATGATATATTTATGATTGGGTGTAATATTCGATAGAAGATGTCTTTTTGAATCTGGATGGGCCTGGGAGAAGGGTTGTCTTGTGCGAGTACGTCTAGCACATTGTGAAATAAATATTATCTTTGCCCGCATCCTTATTTGTAATACCTGAAAGTTTAATGCTATATAAAAAAGGTTGGCAAGAATTTCTTGCCAACCTTTTTACATGTATGGATTTGCTGCTTATTGCATGCCTTCTGTTGTCATTTCTTTATTGATTTTCTTAACCAATCCCTGAAGAACAGCACCTGGCCCTAATTCGATGAAATGGTCGGCACCGTCAGCGATCATGTTCTGAACACTCTGAGTCCAGCGAACAGGAGCTGTCAGCTGAGCGATCAGGTTAGCCTTGATCGTTTCCGGATCAGTTTCACCTTTCGTACTTACATTCTGATAAACAGGGCAAGCCGGTGTATGGATCGGAGTAGCTTCGATGGCAGCAGCCAGTTCGGTACGTGCCGGTTCCATCAGCGGAGAATGGAATGCGCCGCCTACTTTCAGTTTCAACGCACGTTTAGCTCCGGCAGCCAGCATCTTTTCGCAGGCAGCATCGATTCCGGGAATTGAACCGGAGATAACCAGCTGGCCCGGGCAGTTGTAGTTTGCACAAACAACTACTTCATCTTTTATACTTGCACAGATTTCTTCAACTGTTGCATCCGGCAAAGCCAGAACGGCTGCCATGGTGGAAGGAGTGGCTTCGCAAGCTTTCTGCATAGCCATGGCACGTTTGGATACCAATACCAGACCATCTTCAAATGACAAGGCTCCGGCTGCAACGAGGGCAGAAAACTCACCCAGGGAGTGACCGGCTGTCATATCCGGTTTAAACTGGTCGCCTAGTGTTTTGGCGAGAATAACCGAGTGTAAGAATATGGCAGGTTGCGTAACCTTTGTTTGTCTCAGATCTTCGTCTGTTCCTGCGAACATAAGGTCTGTGATGCGGAAACCGAGAATTTCGTTTGCTTTCTCAAACATCTCTTTTGCAAGGGGATTGTTATCGTAAAGGTCTTTTCCCATTCCGACAAACTGTGCACCCTGACCGGGAAATACATAAGCTTTCATCTTTCTAATCTTTTTCTAATTTCAGTTTTTTAAGACGGTGCAAAGGTAATAAATTTAGAATAATGGAGTGACTATTCGTTACAAATAGTATCTTTGCCCCATATAAAAGGCGAATATTAACGACTAATTATTATAATATCATGAACGAATTACTATTTTTAGGAAATTTAGGTACAGGCGAAATTGTGATTATCGCCATTGTTGTGTTGTTACTTTTCGGTGGTAAAAAAATTCCGGAACTGATGAAAGGTATCGGTAAAGGAGTGAAAAACTTTAAAGACGGTGTAAAAGGTTTAGAAGACGACATTAAGCTGGACGACAACGATAAGAAGTAGGAAATGGAAGAAGAGTTGGAACAAAATGAAATGTCATTCTGGGACCACCTGGAAGAACTTCGTTGGACTTTATTCCGTTCTATTCTAGCGCTCTTTGTTTTTGCTATCGGTAGTTTTGCCTTTATGCGTGACCTTTTCGATCACGTCATTATGGCTCCCTGCTATGCTGATTTTATTCTTTACCGTTGGTTATGTGAATTGAACAAGTGGCTTATCGATATAAGTCCTTGGTTTGATGTTTTACCGGATTTCTGTAATGATACTTTTCATGTAGATATCGTAAATATCAAGCTGGCTTCCCAGTTCTTCACCCACATGACCACCTCATTCTGGCTGGCCCTTGTATTGACTTTCCCTTATCTGATGTATGAGGTATGGAGATTCATCAGTCCGGCTCTGTATGACAACGAAAAGAAAAATATCAGGTGGGTATTCTTTTTCGGAACGATTATGTTTTTCATGGGATGTGCCGTAGGTTATTTTATGGTATTCCCGATGACACTCCGTTTCCTGGCAACGTATCAATTGAGCGCTAATATTACAGAACAAGTCTCTCTGGATTCGTATATGGATAACTTCCTTATGCTGATCTTTGTAATGGGAATTGTTTTTGAAATGCCGTTGGTATCGTGGTTGCTGTCGAAGCTGGGACTGTTGCACAGAGGATTTTTCCATAAGTACAGACGGCATGCTATTGTCGGATTGCTTGTTGCAGCAGCATTCATTACGCCGAGTAGCGATCCGTTTACATTGAGTGTCGTATTCTTCCCGTTATACGGATTGTACGAATTAAGTGCATTCTTCGTAAGGAAGCCCCCGGTAGAGGAACCGGATGAAGAAGACGAAGAGGATAACGAAAAGGAAAATGAAGGTTAATAAACCATAGACATTGGAAATTAGTTATAGAAAGAGACGTACATATTTAAATGTTACGTCTCTTTTTGTATATTTGTCAAGACTTAAACAATTTATAAACAATGAGGCACTTCTCTTTATTGGCGGTCTCCTTGCTGGCTTTGGTGGCCTGCACGCCTGAGAAACAACAGGAGGTTGATTATGCGCAGTATGTAAATCCGATGATCGGTACGGATTTTACCGGAAATACTTATCCGGGAGCACAGGCTCCTTTCGGGATGGTGCAGTTAAGTCCTGACAACGGATTACCGGGATGGGACCGTATCTCCGGTTATTTTTATCCCGACACGACAATTGCCGGTTTCAGCCATACACATCTTTCCGGTACAGGAGCCGGTGATCTGTACGATATCTCTTTTATGCCGGTGACCCGTCCGTATAAAGAAGCAGAAGCACCGTTGGGTATTTACTCTACCTTCTCTCATAATGACGAGGCTGCCTCTGCCGGTTACTACCGGGTATTGCTGAAAGACTATAATATCAATGTGGAACTGACGGCAACCGAACGATGCGGTATCCAGCGCTACATTTTCCCGAAGGCGGAAGCCTCTGTCTTCCTGAATCTGAAAAAAGCGATGAACTGGGACTTTACACTCGATTCTTATATAGAGGTAGTAGACTCGGTGACGATCCGCGGATATCGTTTCTCACAGGGATGGTCGCCCGACCAGCATGTCTATTTTCAGACCCGTTTCTCTAAACCTTTCGCTGGGTATCATATGGATACGACCGCTATCGTAACCAAAGATAAAGGACGTATCGGCACGGCTTATGTCGCCCGTTTTGATTTTAATACGGAAAAAGATGAAGAGATTTTGGTGAATACGGCTATCTCCGGTGTCAGTATGGAGGGAGCTGCCAGGAATTTGCAGGCAGAAGTTCCTCTCAATGATTTCGACCGGTATCATCAGGAGGCTGTTGCCCGTTGGAATAAGGAACTGTCGAAGATCGAGGTGAACGGGAACAATACGGACGACCTGGTTAAGTTTTATACGGCTATGTACCATACCATGATCGCTCCGACGATTTTCAGTGATGTGGATGGTTCTTATTACGGACCGGATAACCAGATACATAAGACAAATGGCGGTGACAATTACTCCACTTTCTCTTTGTGGGATACTTTCCGCGCTGCCCATCCTCTTTATACATATACAGACCCGAAACGGGTAAACGATATGGTTCAGGGCTTCCTGAATTTCTTTGACCAGAACGGTGCACTTCCTTTGTGGAATCTGTACGGACATGAAACAAATATGATGATCGGTTACCATGCGGTACCTGTTATCGTGGATGCTTATCTGAAAGGAATCGGTAATTTTAATGCGGAAAAGGCGTTGCAGGCTTGTATAGCGACGGCGAACCGGGACGATTACCGTGGTATCGGATTATATAAGAAATTAGGCTATGTACCGGCATTCAGTGATCCGGAGAAATGGGAAAACTGGTCGTTGTCAAAGACGCTCGAATATGCTTATGACGACTATTGCATCGCCCGTATGGCTGAAAAAATGGGAAAGAAGGAAATTGCCGATGAGTTTTACAAACGTTCGCAAAACTACCGGAATGTCTATAATAAGGAAACTACTTTTATGCAGCCGAGGGATGAAAAAGGCAGCTTTGTCACTCCGTTCGATGCCAAGGATTATACGGAAGATATTTGTGAAAGCAACGCCTGGCAGTATTTCTGGTATGTGCCGCAGGATCTGGACGGACTGATCGGCCTGCTGGGAAGCAAGGAGCGTTTCACGGAAAAGCTCGACAGCATGTTCACTTATGCACCGGATGCAAAAGAGGATCTGCCTATTTTCAGTACCGGAATGATCGGACAGTATGCGCATGGCAACGAGCCGAGCCACCATGTGATCTATCTCTATAACAAGGTAGACCAGCCCTGGAAGACGCAGAAATATGTAGCTCAGGTATTACACGACCTGTATCTGAATGCGCCGGACGGTATCTGTGGAAATGAAGATTGCGGACAGATGTCTGCCTGGTTTGTATTCAGTGCGATGGGCTTCTATCCGGTAGACCCGGTGAGCGGCCAGTATGAGATCGGAACACCTTTATTCCCGGAAGTGAAGATGAATCTGTCGGATGGGAAGGTGTTTACAATCCTGGCTCCGGGCGTCAGTGCTGAGAATATTTATATCCAATCGGTTAAACTGAATGGACAGCCCTATGATAAGAGTTACATCACCCACGAACAGATCATGAGTGGAGCGACACTTGAGTTTGAAATGGGTAACCAACCCGGACCTGTTTGGTATAAGAAATAAATGTCTTTTATATAAAGAACACAGTCCCCGGACCATATGATCCGGGGACTGTTGTTTTATGGGGTGATGATCCGGGTGTGCAGATTACAGCCGGTAGCCGGTTCTTACCACCCAATGAACGAATTTTTCAGGTAACCAGCTTTTACAACAGGCAAAGAGAACCTGTTCGATAGGACCTGTTTTACAACGGAAGGGTGGACGCGAACTTCGGATCAGACGGAGAATGGCATGCGCCAGTTTGTCGGGATGCGCTCCGTTCTTCTCCATCTTTTCAAAGGCATTTATGACGCGGCCGAAAACTTCCCGGTAATCCGGATTGTCGAGCGTTGCGGATGATATGCCGCGGTTTGCCGTGAAATTGGTGTAGAAGTCTCCGGGTTCGACCAGGCATACCCGTATCCCGAACGGACGGACTTCATGTTGCAGCGCTTCGCTATATCCTTCAACAGCAAATTTGGATGCGGAATAGAAACCCTGGAAAGGGACGGCAATGAGTCCTCCGATTGAACTGATATTAATGATAAAACCTTTCCGCTCTTTACGCATGATCGGGATGACAGCCTTGCACATACGCACCACTCCCATGAAGTTTGTATCCATCTGTTTGCCGATTTCTTCGTCTGTTTCCAGTTCGAGAGCCCCACTGATACCGAGTCCGGCATTATTGATCAGAATGTCGATCCGTCCCTGTTCGGAAAGTATTTGCTCCACCGCCTGTTGGATGGAAGCGGGTTGGGTTACGTCCATCGTTAACATCCGGACGCCGTTGGTACTTTCAGATGCTTTCCTGCTGGTCCCGTAGACGGTGTAACCTTGTTGTACGAGTAAGTTGGCTGTGGCTTTTCCAATACCGGAAGATGCTCCGGTGATCAGGATTACTTGCCGTGATCCTGACGGGTTTGTTCTTTTCATTATTATATTGTACTGTTTTATGGATGTAAAGATAGGTATTTTGTATTTTTGCCGTCACTATCATTTAATCTATTGTACGAGATGTTTAGAAATTTATCTTACCTGATTATTTTGTTATTCTGTGGAGCCATTAGTTTGCAGGCGCAGGAACGTGAATATGTGATTGTAGTGCATGGTGGCGCAGGAGTTATCGATAAGCTGGAAAAAGATCCGGAACGTTCCGCCCAATATTATGCGGCTCTCGATTCGGCCCTGACCATTGGCGACCGTATCCTTTCTGCCGGTGGGGAAGGTCCGCAGGCTGTTATGGCGGTAATCAATTATTTTGAAAACAATCCCTTATTCAATGCCGGTAAAGGTGCTACATGTACTGCTGAAGGCACATTTGAGCTCGATGCTGCCATCATGGAAGGGAAGGATCTCTCTGCCGGAGCCGTAGCCGGTGTAAAGACAGTTAAAAATCCGATCGATGCCGCTTATGCCGTTAAAACGCAGACGCCGCATGTTATGCTGTCGGGAGCCGGGGCAGATGCTTTTGCTGCCAGCCGGGGGCTGGAGCAGGTGGATAATATGTATTTTGCTACTCCGAAGACAATGGAATGGATCGAGAAGTTGAAAGAGGAAAGCCGGAAGAACGGTACTGTCGGTTGTGTCGTTTTGGATAAACAAGGAAATCTGACAGCAGGGACCAGTACAGGAGGAATGTTCAAAAAGCAATGGGGACGTATCGGTGATTCGCCTGTTATCGGGGCAGGTACGTATGCCGATAATAACAGTTGTGCTGTATCCTGTACCGGACACGGAGAGTATTTTATCCGTCATGCGGTCGCTTTTAATCTTTGTGCACGCTATAAATATTTGAAGGAACCTGTCGGACAGGCGGCAGATTATATTATCCATACGGAACTGAATGCGAATGCGGGAGAAGGTGGCCTTATTGCTGTCGATAAAAACGGGAATATCGCTATGCCGTTCAATACGACCGGAATGTTCCGCGGCTATCTGTATAAGGAAAAAGGGAAAACGGCGGTAGAGAAAAAGGTCGGTATCGGAAAGAATATGGTCATTCCGAACCGCTCTTTTTCAATTGAAAATTGACAGTTAGGCTTCGTAGTCGAATATATAAAACGGGAGTCTATCCGTCTATCGGTTATCTGTTATCAATATGACATGCTTAGTTACAGGTTCATTTGCCGTCAGTTTTAACTGACGGTCTACAAATTGTTTTTCTTTTTGGCTTTAGCCACATTTCTCTAAGCATAGAGAGTGTGTTTAAAATGGGACTAAAGTCCAAAGAAATAGATTCTTTACTAATCCGTCAGTTAAAACTGACGGCAAATAAACCTATAATGGCGAAGTCTCTTTGATAAGGGGATAGCTCAAACTGACAATCATTGAAACATTCAATTCTGTCAAAATGTGAGCCAATATGAATTCAGCCAACGGATATTCTGTTAATTATTTCTGCGGAATGCGCCGCTGACGAATTCCAGTATATTCGGTAACGCCGTACGCCAGTATAGCCAGGTATGGCCGCCTCCCCGTACACGGAATTCATGTTTCATACCTTTCTCACGCATGATTTGGTGAGCCTGGAAATTACCATCCAGCAAACCGTCCTGGTCGCCACAGTCGATATAATACCGGATACGCGGGAGATTCTCTTTATCCAGTTCGGAAAGCATTTTCAGTACGCTGTTCTTATGCCAGTAGTCGAGTCCCGGACCAAACAGGCGGTTAAACAAGTCCTTGTGCGACTTTGCCTGGCGTTGTTCCATCACACTGTCATCGAAAATAGCTGCACTAAGCGGTGCGCAGGCACTGAACATATCCGGATGATGCAAAGAATAGAGGAATGAGCCGTATCCACCCATGGAAAGGCCGGCGATGGCGCGGAACTCTTTGTTGCTCCGGGCACGGTAGGTCTTTTCGATATAGGGGATCAATTCTTCGAAAAACATATCTTCGTAAGGGGCCTTTCCGTCATATTGATTGATATACCAGGTATCCCAGGCATCCGGCATGACGACGATCATGGGAACAGCCTGGTCGCTGTTGATGGCGCGATCGGTAATTTCCTGCATCTGGCCGGTTTGAATCCACATCGTTTCATTGTCGGTATAACCGTGTAACAGGTAGAGTACCGGATAATAACGGTTTGAAGTGGCATAGCCGTCGGGCAGGTAAATAGAGTAGGATACTTCTTTTCCTAACTTTTTACTCTGAAACTTCACCGATTCATGAACCGTACTTTGAGCTATTCCTGCAAAATTAATGCAGAAACACAAAACAAGGAAGAGGATAATCTTGTTTTTCATATACTAACAGATTTAAGTAAATAGATAGATGTTTTTGTTTATTTCTAGCAAAGTTATAAAAAAGCATTGGCTATACTTGATAAAATCTGGAAAAATATTATTTTTGTTAGCTAACTGATTAATCCAAATTGTATATATGTCGCATTTACCCGATTTAATTTCAGATCTCGCTTTAATTCTCATATCCGCAGGTGTAATCACTTTATTGTTCAAATGGCTGAAACAACCGCTCGTGTTGGGGTATATTGTTGCCGGATTGCTGGCCGGACCTTATGTTCATATATTCCCTACTGTTGTCGATGTGGAAAATATCAATCTCTGGGCAGAGATGGGAGTCGTTTTTTTGTTGTTTGCCCTGGGGCTTGAGTTCAGTTTTAAAAAGTTGATGAATGTCGGTTCCACCGCTTTTATCACTGCGATGACGGAGGTGATAACGATGCTGATCGTGGGCTATCTGGTCGGGCATTTATTGGGATGGTCGACGATGAACTCCATTTTCCTCGGAGGTATGTTGTCGATGTCGTCCACTACCATAATAATAAAGGCTTTCGATGACCTGGGGTTGCGTAACCAACGTTTTACCGGCATCGTGTTCGGTACTTTGGTGGTGGAGGATCTGGTTGCCATCATTATGATGGTACTGCTTTCGACTATGGCTGTAAGCCAGGAGTTTGCCGGAGAAGAGATGATAGGGAGTATCCTGAAAGTTATCTTTTTCCTGATCCTTTGGTTCCTGGTAGGTATTTTCATTATTCCGGCTTTATTGAAAAAGGTCAGGAAATTGATGAATGACGAGACTTTGCTGGTGATCGCGTTGGGATTATGTCTGGGAATGGTTGTGGTAGCGACGAAAACCGGTTTCTCCGCTGCATTGGGGGCGTTCATTATGGGATCGATCCTGGCCGAGACGGTGGAGGCGGAGCGTATCGAGCATATTATCAAGCCTGTTAAAGACTTGTTCGGGGCTATCTTTTTCGTATCGGTGGGGATGCTGGTGGACCCGGCTATCCTGGTTGAATACGCATGGCCTGTGATAATTATCACATTGGTTACGATTGTCGGGAAGGCTTTCTTTTCTTCCTTTGGCGTGTTGCTGTCCGGCCAGCCGCTGAAAACATCCATACAATCCGGTTTTAGTTTGGCGCAGATAGGTGAGTTTGCTTTTATTATTGCGGCGCTGGGTGTATCGTTGAAGGTGCTGGATGATTTTGTCTATCCGATCATTGTTGCCGTGTCGGTGATCACGACGTTTACGACTCCTTATTTTATTCGTTTGTCCGGACCGTTTGCAGAGTGGTTATACCGGATATTGCCGGATAAAGCGCGTAACTTTATGGACTATTATTCGTCGGGAACAAAAACGATTAACCATGAAAGTCATTGGCGGAAGCTGTTGAAGATCTATGTGGGGAAGATACTGATCCATTCGGTGCTGCTGACTGCTATCCTGTTGTTGTCTACCCAGGTCATTTATCCGTTGCTTGTGGAGAAATTTCCGGCTATGGAGATGTGGGGGAATATTATTATGAGCGTGGTAACGCTTGTCCTGATGATTCCTTTCTTGGTCGGACTGGTGGCAAATAAGAATAACTCGCCTGAGTTATTTATGAGCCTGTGGAATGATAATAAGTATAATCACGGGAAACTGGTGGCTCTTGTCTTGTTCAGGGTGTTTGTCGCTATCTTGTTCGTTTCCATTGTGTTGATCAAATATTATCATGTGCAGTATGGTATCGGAGCGATCATTGCCGTAGGATTTCTGATCCTGATCATCCTTTTCCGTCGGGATCTGAACCAGTACTCCAAGCTGGAAGCCCATTTCCTGACCAATCTGAATCGTCGGGAAGAAGTCGACAGAAAACGGAATCCGTTAAAAGTCAGTTTTAATAATCAGTTGAGCGATAAGGATATCCATCTGGCTGTGGTTCCTGTATCGCCTTGTTCGCCCAGTGTCGGAAAATCACTGGCGGAGCTGTCTTTCAGGAAAGATTACGGGGTGAGTGTCGTAGAGATCATTCGCGGTGATCATAAGATTTATATACCCGGAGGTTCCGAACATATTTATCCGCAGGACAAGGTGGTAGTGGTAGGTACCGATGAGCAGTTGAAAGCTTTCCAGGCAAAGCTCGAAGACCAGCAAAACGGGGCGGATTGCTTCGCCGACCAGCCAAAAGAAATTACAGTCAATTCGTTTATCGTGGATGAAAACTTCCCGTTCCTGGGACAAAGTATCATACAGTCCAATGTCGGACGCCGATATAATTGCCTGATCGTCGGCATCGAACGAAATGGCGGTTCACTGACGACTCCGGATAACGAGACGGTCTTTGAAATGGATGACCTGGTGTGGGTAGTAGGAGATAAGAGCAGGATACAACAGTTGGTAAAAGGGGAGTAGAAGGCATGTTATAAAAAATTAGTTATTACTTAAAAATGGTTACTTCTGACTTTGTTCTACCAAAAATTCTAATTTTGTGCTGTTGAACTGTAAAACATATAGAAAGTATGAAAAAGAGTGTATGCCTGATGTTGATGTTGCTGATCGGTTTAGTTTCCTGCGGAGATGATGATAAACCGTCTATTCCCAAGCTGAATAAGCTGACAAAGATAACATGTAAAAAGAATGGAGTCGACTTTCCTGAATATTCTTTGGATATCACTTATAATCAAGATGGAAATGTGAGTAAAATGACGACATCCAAAGGAACTTTTAACCTGATTTATACGGACAATAAGATCTCGATGATCAATGCTTCGAATGTGCATACGGAGGATTACCAGATAAACGGGAATGTGATAGTGAACAGACAGGAATGGGCTGTCAACGAATATACTCCGAGCGAGGTCTATGTAAAAAATGAATATCGTTATAAATATAACCGGAGTAATCTGACAGAAACCGATTGGGTTTTTCAACGTCCGTTGGAAGAGGGAGGATACAAGAAAAATGATCCTGTAGCTCTGGATAAGTATACCTGGTCGGGCGGAAATGTTACGGTTTACCAATATCTGCCCCGCGATGAGGTGAATTATACTTACGGCAGCCAGCTTTGTCCTGCTAATTTCCCGTTCCGTGCACTTAGTACATTAAGACCGGTTACACCGGATTTAGTAAATCCTTTGAATTCGTTATACGGGGCACTTAACCGTAATTTGCCTGAATCGGCCAGCCGTTATCAGTTAGGTGAAAGCAAAAATAATGCGGAATATACTTTCCGTTACCAGACTGTAGGCGATTATATTACTTCTATGATCATTACTGAAGATATAAAATCGGTAGATGGTTCGGAAGCCGGGCAAAATACCTACGAATATTCTTTTACTTATAATTACGAGACAAACTGATACCCGCATAGTTTTATCTGTCGGTATTGTATAAATATCTCACAAATACCCCTTTTGCAATAAATCTACAAGCTTTTGCGATAATATTAAAAACGAAAAAGGGGAACAAACTGTATTTTTGGGCTAGAATATAAGTACGTCTATGCCATGAATACAAAGTTATTATTGCTGGTTCCAATAATTGCATTTGTTTTTTGTTCCTGTTCTCATAAAACACGATTGAAAAAACAAGTGACCGACCTGTTACACTCCGAAATTATCCTCCGGGGAAATGAAGCATTGGGGGAGGAGCCTGTCACAATAACTTCATTTGTGGCAGAACGGAGTGCCGGAGGAATTCACGATTTTTATTCCGAAGGCGATTACTGGTGGCCGGATCCGGTCAACCCCGATAGCGCCTATATTCGTCGTGACGGCGAAACAAATCCCGATAATTTTGTAGCTCACCGCCATGCTATGATCCGTTTTAGTACTGTCGTAGGCGACCTGACGTCTGCGTGGATCGTTACGCAGGATAAAAAATATATCGAACAAGCCTTGAAGCATATCCATGCCTGGTTTATCGATCCTGAAACATGCATGAATCCTGACCTTCAGTATGCCCAGGCTATCAAAGGGATCGTGACAGGCCGGGGCATCGGTATTATCGACACGATCCACCTGCTGGAAGTTGTGCGTTCCCTGATCATCATGGAACAGAATGATTTACTGTCCGTAGATGAGGCGGTTGCGACAAAAGACTGGTTTTCGAAATATCTGTTCTGGCTGACCGATCATCCGTACGGAAAAGAGGAGATGGAGGCAAAGAATAATCATGGAACCTGCTGGGTGATGCAGGCTGCCTTGTTTGCCCAATACACGGGAAATACGGACGTGTCGGATTTTTGCAGGGAACGTTTCCGGAATGTTTTGTTACCTAACCAGATGGATACGGACGGTAGTTTTCCTTTGGAACTGAAGCGGACAAAACCATACGGCTATTCTCTTTTTAACCTGGATGCGATGGCGACGGTCTGCCATATCCTTTCGGATGAAAATCATAATTTATGGCAATATACGACGGAAGACGGACGGAATATGCAGAAAGGGGTAGCGTGGATGTTTCCTTACATAAAGGATAAATCCGCATGGCCGTTCGATAGAGATGTGATGTACTGGGATGAATGGCCTGTCGCTCATCCGGCTTTGCTGTTCAGTGCTTACGATACACCAGACGACGCCTATGTGTCTCTTTGGTCGGCATTGGAACATTTTCCCGTTAATGACGAGGTCATAAGGAATTTACCTGTTCGCCATCCGTTGTTATGGTTGTGAAAATAATGTTTTACTATATAATCGATTTACTTTATTTGTTGAAAAAATATGAAGCTCAAAACTCCTCTTTTACTGTTATTGGTTGCTTTGACCTCTTGCGGAAATAAGCCTGATCTTGTTCAGGATAATTTCTCTTTTGCTTCGACACAATTGAAGCAGGCTTTTGTTGAAATGGATGCTGTCCGGTCCGCTGAACCCCGCGAAAAGCAAGCCTTACGTGATAAACAGAACCTGGGGCCGTTAGCCAGTCCGCGTAATGTGGAGGCAGACGGTACATTGCATATGGTCATTTCCCGTGACTGGACCAGCGGTTTTTTCCCCGGCGAACTCTGGTACATGTATGAATATACAAAAGATGACTTCTGGAAACAAAAGGCCCGGGAGCAAACGGCTTTGATAGAGCGTGAAAAGATGAACGGAGGGACACATGATATGGGCTTTAAGGTGTATTGCAGTTTCGGGAACGGTTACCGGTTGACCGGAGATGCTGCTTATAAAGATGTTTTGTTGCAGGCTGCCTATACGTTGACTACCCGTTATAAAGAGAATGTGGGGGCGATCCGCTCCTGGGATCATAGCCGTGATAAATGGGATTGCCCGGTTATCATCGACAATATGATGAATCTGGAACTTCTTTTCTGGGCGTTTAAGACGAGTGGCGATTCTTTATTCTATAATGTGGCTGTGAACCATGCCCGTACTACGATGAAGAACCATTACCGTAAAGATTATAGCTCTTATCATGTGGTTGATTATGATACGATCACCGGAGCTGTGCTGCACAAACATACGCATCAGGGATATGCACATGAATCGGCCTGGTCGCGTGGGCAGGCATGGGGACTTTACGGATATACGCTGTGTTACCGTGAAACAGGTTTGCCCGAGTTTCTGGAGCAGGCAAAACAGATAGAAAATTTTATCTTTTCCCATCCGAACCTACCGAAAGACCTGATTCCTTACTGGGATTTCAATGCTCCGGGTATCCCCGCCGAACCCCGGGATGCTTCTGCAGCAACGGTAACGGCTTCTGCTTTATATGAATTGAGTATGTATGATCCTGCAAATGGAAAGGATTATGTAATGAAGGCAAATACAATCCTGGAAAATCTTTCCAAAGGGTACCGTACTGCTCCCGGCAAGGACAGAGGTTTTCTGTTATTACATAGTACAGGTTCTAAGATGCATAACGTAGAGGTCGATGTCCCGATCGTATATGCCGATTACTATTACCTGGAAGCACTTCTCAGGAAACAGAAATTAGAAAAAGAAGGAACTGCGATATTATAAAACTATAAAAACAAATAAACATAATGAGAAACATTCTTTACACTTGTCTTTTCCTGTTTTGCTGTTTTTCGATGACAGGAAAAGTACCCTCTAAACAGAAAATACGATTAACGGAAAACTGGGAATACCTGAAAGGCGACCTGGGAGGGATCTGGGAAGCAGTACGCCCTGCTTCTCCCGGTAATCCTGAAACTGTCCCTGTCTGGCAGAAAGTCACTTTACCCCATTGTTTCAATGCGGAGGATGCCGTAGATCCCGATGTCAATTATTATCAGGGACCAGGCTGGTACAAAACATTACTGACTATTGATAATCCGTATGCCGACGGTCGTATCGTACTCGATTTTGAAGGTGCCGGGCAGAAAACGAAAGTGTATATCTACACGACGTTGGTCGGTGAACATGTAGGCGGTTACGACGAATGGAGTGTCGACATTACCGAAGCTGTGAATTCCTTTATGGCAGACGGTCAGTTAATGAAACGTTTCAAAGGAAAAATTCCCTTATCAGTCCGTTGTGACAATTCACGCGATCTGGAAATGATTCCGTCCGATTTGTCGGACTTCAACTTATACGGCGGTCTTTACCGTTACCTGAACCTGGTTTATCTGCCGAAAGCCTCTTTTGAACTGATCCGTCTCGAACCGGTACTTTCAGCCGACAGGAAGGAGGGAACCGTCAAAGTAAAGGCCTCTTTCTATAACCCGGAAGATATCCGTAAAGCGAATGTCACCGTTGCTATCTATGATGCAGAGCATAAACAAATATATTCTCAGACGGTACAGAACATCCTACCCCTCGGTAATCAGCTCCTTGCGGAAGCCAGGATCAAGAACCCGGCTTTATGGGATGTCGATTCACCGGTTCTTTACACCTGCGAACTGACGATCGATGCCGGTGGACAAACCCTGGCAACTGAAGAGCGTTTCGGCTTCCGCCAGTTCGAATTTAAGGAGAAAGGTCCGTTCTTTCTGAACGGCCGGCGTCTTTTGCTTCGCGGAACACATCGCCATGAAGATCATGCCGGAGTAGCACAGGCTATGACCGAAGAAATGATGCGTACGGAAATGCAGATGATGAAAGACATGGGTGTCAACTTCATCCGCCTCGGACATTATCAGCAGTCGGATATTATCCTCCGGCTTTGCGATGAGCTGGGTATTCTTGTTTGGGAAGAAGAGCCCTGGTGTCGCGGAGGGCTTGGCGGAGAAACCTATAAAGAACAGGCACGCCGCATGTTGACGAATATGATCGACCAGCATCATAATCACCCTTCTGTCATTATCTGGGGATTGGGAAATGAAAACGACTGGCCGAATGATTTCAGTACATTCGATAAAGGTGCTATCCGTGCCTTTATGAAGGAACAGCACGATCTGGCACATCGTCTGGACGATACCCGTATGACGGCTATCCGCCGTTGCGAGTTCTGTAGTGATATTGTCGATGTTTATTCGCCTTCTATCTGGGCCGGTTGGTATCGTGGTGTGTTCACTGATTATAAATCGGTCTCTGAGGAAGAAATGAAGAAAGTGAAACATTTCCTGCATGTCGAGTGGGGAGGTGACAGCCATGCCCGCCGCCATTCGGAAAATGTGTTTGCCAACCTGAAAGGTATCGAGTCGGGGAAAGGCGCGGATGAACGTGACGGGGATGCTTCCCTGTATGGAGGTGCCGCCCGTGCATCCAAAGACGGAGACTGGTCTGAAAGCTATATCGTCCGCCTGATCGACTGGCATTTGAAGGAACAGGAGACAATGCCGTGGCTGACCGGTGCTGCCTATTGGCCGTTCAAGGATTTCTCTACGCCTGTACGTCCTGAAAATCCAGTTCCGTATGTGAACCAGAAAGGTGTTGTCGAGCGTGATTTTACTCCGAAAGAGAGTTATTATGTTTTCCAGTCGTATTGGACTACCGAGCCGATGGTACATATTTACGGTCATAGCTGGCCTGTACGTTGGGGTAACAAAGGGGATCGTAAGGAAATTCTGGTTTATTCTAACTGTGAAGCGGTGGAATTGTTCGTCAACGGTGTCAGCCAGGGAATAAAGAAACGTGATAGCCAGGATTATCCGGCTGCCGGCTTGCGTTGGAATTGTGTATATGAGGAAGGTAAGAACGAGATACGTGCAGTTGCCGTAAAAGGAAAAACAAAGGTCACGGATGAGATCGTCCAGGAGTACCAGACGGCAAAATGGGGTAAAGAAGCTGTGGCGACCTTATCTGTCGTTTCCCGTGAAGGCGATACCGTTTTACTGGAAGTACAGCTTCTGGATAAAGAGGGCGTCCGTTGCCTCGATTCAAAGAAATACATTGAATTTGAAATCGCAGGCGATGGCTTGTTGATACAGAATCAGGGGACATCTACCGGTAGCCGGAAGGTACAGGCTTACAATGGTCGGGCATGTATCAAAGTCAATCTGAATAAAGGGAAGAGCATGGTTGCAGTTAAAGCGGAAGGCATACCGACCGCTTTTATGGAATTGATGTAAAGACCTGTTCCCATTAACCAAAACTTTTACTATTTTTGTTTTATCTAATCAGATTCAACTACCATGATAAGGAGATTGTCTTTCATATTATTTCTGGTCCTTTTTGCATCGATATTACATGCAGAAAGGACTAATTATTTGTATTCCTTTAATTCGGATTTGAATGAAGGTATCTCCCAGCTATCCGTCATGGATATCTATCAGGATTCAAAAGGATATTTATGGTTTGCCACGAAGAACGGCCTGAACAGGTTTAACGGAAAGGAGTATGTGATTTATCGCCGGGAAGACGGGAATGAACATAGTTTGTCCGGTAACTCGATCGCTTCGGTCACAGAAGATCAGGAGGGGTATCTTTGGGTGGGAACGAACAACGGGCTGAACCGGATAGATTTGAATACCGACCGGATTAAAAGATATAATTCGGGAGTAGATGGCTTAACCCAGAGTAGTATTACCAAAGTATATTCCGATGCTGCAGGTTACCTGTGGGTGGGTACATGGGGCGGATTATACCGTTTTAACAGGGAGGAAGATCGTTTCGAACGGATTCTTTTGGATAATGGCCTCGAAGATATCTCTGTTTCGGCTTTATTTGAAGACAGTGCAGGACGATATTGGATCGGAACAAGGGACAAAGGAGTTTATTTGTGTGACAATCAAATGAACATAATCAGTCATTTTACCCGCGAATCTAAAAATATGCCGTTGAATAACAATAATATAACCTCCATATATGAGGATACGCAGAAACAGATATGGATCGGTAGCAAGTATGGGGTGAACAAGATCAATTTACGTGAAAATGAGGTTCTGTCTTTTACGAGTGAGAACAGCAAACTGAGCAATAATACTGTCCGTTGCCTGGTCGAATGGCAGGGGAAACTGCTGGTCGGGACTTTTGACGGTATATTCGCTTTGGATCCTGAATCCGGGCAGATAGTAAAAGTGGCGGGATATGATGATATAAACCATTCTTTAAGTCATTATTCTATCTATGCTTTTTGTGTGGACCATGATCATACGTTGTGGGTCGGGACATTTGCCGGGGGGATCAATTACCTGAATAAGTTCACCAATCGTTTTGTACTTCACCGGCCGGAAGATGAACTGAATATCAGGACGGGGATTTATGGAGCGATAACATATGAATCTCCCTCCAATTTGTGGATAGCCACCGAGGGATACGGATTGTTGAACTATAATTATCAGACGAATACGTCACATTATTATCTGATCGACCCGTCTGCCCATTTTGCCTTTAATACGAATATTATCAAGTCTGTCTTTTATGAGGACGGATATGTGTGGTGCGGGACGACGAAAGGGGAAATCTATAAATTTAATATCAGGACCAAGACGTTTTCTCTTTATCATAAATATCCGGTTGAATATTCTATCTATTCCATTATACGTGACCGTAAAGGAAATTTATGGGTGGGAGGTGCGTCTACGGAATTTGGCCTGACCTGTTTTGTAAACGATCGATTGGTCACGACTTTTACCAATAATGTAGATGAACCTTTTTATCTATCGAATGTCCGTTGTATCCTGGAAGAAGAAGACGGTGTGTTGCTGTTAGGCAGTACGGCTGACGGATTACTTCGTTTCGATACCAATAAGAAACAGTTGACGAAATATTCGAATGAAGCGACAGTGGAAAGCTATCGTATTCCTAATAATTATATTTCTGCCATTGTCCGTACAAAGTCAGGCGAAATATGGGTATCGACGTATGGGGGCGGTATCTTCCAGTTTGATAAAACAGAACATGTTAAACGGGTTATGACGGCCAGAGACGGATTGTTGGATAATAATATCTGCTCGTTGGTAGAGAGTAGCGACCGGAAGTTGTGGATGAGTACCGTGAACGGATTGATCATGTTTGATCCCGTAGGAGGTGAGGTCAGGAATTACCACCGTCATAACGGGATAGATATCCGGGAGTTTACTTTGCATAGCGGGATTGCTTTGCCGGATGGGAATCTTTGTTTTGCCGGGAGCAATGGTTTTGTCACTTTCCAGGTGGCTGCGATGGATAAGAATGAGAATATTCCGTCGGTGGTACTGGAACAACTGTCTGTCAATAATCAACCGATCGAAGTGGGGGATGAATCGGGGGTACTGGATAAAGTGCTGGATAGTATGGATACGATCCGCTTACTCTATAATGAAAATAATTTCTCAATAACCTACCAGGCATTGAATTATATCTATTCTACACAAAATCAATATGCCTATAAATTGGAAGGATATGATACCGACTGGAATTATGTGGGAGGACGTAACTCCGCTTTCTATACAAATCTAAGTCCGGGAAAATATGTTTTCCATGTAAAAGGATCTAATAACGACGGTGTCTGGAATGAGCAGGGGCGTTCGCTGACCATTATCGTGCAACCCCCTTTATGGAGGACCTGGTATGCTTATTTGTTTTATGTTATTGCATTGGCTGTTATCAGTTATGCGATTCTTCATTATGTAAATATTAAGCGGAACCTGGAAGCCGGTTTAAAACTGAAACAGTTGGAAAAACAGAAGCAGGAGGAGTTCCATGAAGCAAAGATCCGCCTGTTTACGAATTTCTCCCACGAATTGCGTACCCCTTTGATGCTGATCATTACCCCGTTTGAGGAATTGGTCAAACGGGTGGATATTCCGGCAGAATTGCATGACAAACTTTCCATTATATATAAGAATGCCCAGAAACTTCTGCTTCTGGTGAACCAGTTGATGGATCTGCATAAAAATCAGGCTGGTAGTCTGGACCTGAAGGTCAGTGAAGGAGATGTCTGCGAATATATAAAGGAAATATATTATGCCTTTAACCAGATCGCTCTTACGAACGAAGTGAAGTTTTCGTTGAATTGTACGCCTAAGACGATCAATGCCTGGTTCGATAAGTCTTTATTGGAAAAGGTTGTTTTCAATCTTTTATCGAATGCATTCAAATACACGCCGTCCGGTGAATCCGTTACGATGGAAGTATCGGAAAAATCATGGAACGGACTGGGTACAAAGCAAACAGATGGGTTGTATAAGGATGAAAATGCGAACTATCTGGTATTGCGGGTGAAAGATTCCGGTAAGGGGATAGAAGAAGGGGAAGTCGACAAGATATTTACTCCTTTCTATCAGATTCCGGAAACGTCGGGAATCAATCTGTCCGGGACAGGTATTGGCCTGAGCCTTGTATATACGATCGTACAGCTTCATCGTGGGGTTATCTATGTAGATAATACGGAACGGTCAGGAGCCTGCTTTGTTGTGATTCTCCCGATCTCCCGTTCCGCTTTTTCCGAAGACCAGATTGAAAATATAGAGTTTGATAAGATTTCGGAAGTGACGAATACGGATGATATTTCCGCATCTCTTCCTGCTCCGGAAAAAGTGGAAGGACCGAAATATAAAATCTTGCTGGTCGAAGACGATAAAGATGTACGAAGTTATCTGAAAAAGAGTCTGGAAGCTGAGTATACCGTTATAGAAGCGGCTGACGGTGTAAGAGCATATGAAAAAGTAGTTCAGGACTTTCCCGATCTGGTCCTTAGTGATATTATGATGCCGAAACGGGACGGACTGGAACTTTGCACGCTGATCAAAAACGATATAAGGGTAGGGCATATCCCTGTGATCCTGATGACGGCGCGTTCCATGGTTGTCCATATCAAGGAAGGATTCCAGGCTGGTGCGGACGATTATATTGTAAAGCCGTTCAATATGGATGTGCTGCAAACGCGTATCCGTAGTTTACTGGCTTCGCGGGAACAGTTGAAAAAGCTGTATGGAAAGCGTTTCTCTCCGGAAGTGATGGGAATAGAGGTTAAATCGGCGGACGAACGTTTCTCTCAGAAATTATTTGATGTGATCGAGCAGAATATCTCCAATGATAAACTGGATGTGGAACTGTTATGCACGGAGATCGGTATCAGTCGCGCGAACCTGTACCGCAAACTAAAATCCATTACCGAGCTTTCTCCCATGGAACTGATCCGTAATAAACGGTTGGAGATGGCTGCGAAACTATTAAAAGAATCGGAAATGAACGTTTCCGAAATAGCCTTACATCTTGGATTTAATAGCCACTCTTATTTTTCAAATTCTTTTAAGGCTTTTTACGGTTGTACTCCGACAGAGTTTGTACAATCGAAAGACAGGCCGGGACAGGAGAGCTGATAAATTTGTATCACATTCCTGTTACTTTTGTCTCAAACTATTCATATAGAATAATTTAATACTAAATTGGAAGTATATTTTTCTTTTGTGAAAAAGAGAATATGTTTCTTTGTGTTATTGAATTTGTTGAAATTTTAAGTCTAATTAAATCCATGATTAAATGAAAAAGGAAATTAAGAAGGCCACTTTATCGTTTTGGCGATTATTATTATTAATGGTGGCGTTTAACTCGGGTTTGAGTTTGTTTGCGCAAACACAAACTGTCTCCGGAATTGTTTTGGATGAGTTCGGAGATCCGATGATCGGAGTATCTGTACTAGTGAAAGGAACAACCACAGGGATTATTACAGATGTAGACGGAAACTTTACCGTTCCGGCTAACAACGGGGATGTATTATTGATCAAATATCTTGGTTATAAGGATCAGGAAATAAAAGTGACAGGTAATACCCGTCTGAAAATTACTCTTCAGGAAGATTCTCAAAGTTTGGATGAAGTTGTTGTTGTTGGTTACGGTACACAGAAAAAAGTGAATCTGACCGGTGCCGTATCTGCTGTAACCGGCGAAGAAATTGCAAAACGTCCGGTAGCTAACACCTCAACAATGTTACAGGGGCAGATGCCGGGTTTGCGTATCACTTCCGACAAAGGTCAGCCGGGTAGCGAGTCTGTTCAGATACGTGTACGTGGACAGGGTACTTATTCCGGTACCGGTTCTGACCCGTTAATCCTGATTAACGGAGTCGAGGGAGACCTGGCCTCCCTCGACCCGAACATTATTGAAAGTGTTTCGGTGTTGAAAGATGCCGCTTCGGCTTCTATCTATGGTTCGCGTGCTGCAAACGGTGTAATTTTGATCACGACCAAGAATGGTACAGATGTGAAAGAGCGTGTTTCAATCCGTTATAACGGTAACTTCGCCGTTTACAATCCGACAACTCTGTTGGATCTGGTATGGGATTCTCCGACGTATATGAAGTACTTCAATATGGCGAAAGACAATTCAGGTGCCCCGGCTACCGACCGTTACTCGGATGAAATGATTGCGAATTACACGAATCCATCCGACCCGACTAAGTATCCGAGTTTTAACTGGTTGGATTATATGTTTAATCCTGCCTTTGTACAACAGCATAACCTGAGTATTGCAGGTACGACCGGTAAAACTTCTTATAATGCTTCTTTAAGTATGGTCAATCAGCCGGGAACATTGAAGGGCTCGGAATTTAAGCGTTACAATGCAACGCTCGATCTCACTTCGCAAGTGAATAACTGGGTTAAATTCGGAATGTACTTTACCGGTAGCCGTAGCAATCGCCAGGAAACTCGCCAGGGAGATACGGATGCTTATCTGTCGACAATCTCACAGGCTCCGACCTATATGCCCTGGTTGCCGGATGACGGAACAGGTATCAGACGCTATGCTTCTAAAGCTTTTTCGTTTGAATCTAACAATAAGAATATGGTTGCAATTGTAGAAACGGAAAATTTCAAAACAACTGTCAATACGGATGTCAATGCACAGGCCTGGTTAGAAGTAAATCCGATCAAGGGGGTGACTTGGTATACTAAAGGTGCTATGCGTTACAAACAGCAACATGATAAAGTTTGGGGAGCTCTGCCGACACCTATCTATTATTATCACGATGGAAAGCAGAACGGAACCTTGAATACGGGAGGTACCGGTTTGACAAGTACGATGAATAATAGTTCTTATTATAACTTGTATACTTATTTGAAATATGACTGGGCGACTCCGAATAAGGAACATGATTTCTCTGTAATGGCTGGTTACAACCTGGAATATTATAAACTGGATAAACTGGAAGGCTATCGTCAGAATTATGACTTCCCGTTGCATGAACTGGAGACAGGTATTTCTTCTGTACAGACGAATACCGGTAAATCTGAAGAATGGGGAATTATGTCTGCTTTTTTCCGTGCCAACTATGCATTCAAACAACGTTATCTGTTGGAAGTAAATGCCCGCTATGATGGTTCTTCACGTATCTCTTCCGAATCTCGCTGGGGTATATTCCCTTCATTCTCTCTGGGATGGCGTGTGACTGAAGAAGAATGGATGAAGGATCTGAACTGGGAATGGTTGAACAGTCTGAAACTGCGTGGTTCATGGGGTATCTTGGGTAACCAGAACATCGATCTCTATTCTTATTATGCATCGGTTACGACCGGTAAGGATTATAGTTTTGATAATTCGAATCTGGATGCCGGTGTAGCTCAGACTGCGCTTACTAATCGTAACCTGAAATGGGAATCTACTTCTATCGGCGACTTTGGTGTTGATATTACTGCTTTCAATGGTTTTAATGTAACTTTCGACTGGTATAAGAAAAGAACATACGATATTCTTCGTCAGGCACAGAGTAATTCACTGTTAGGTTTGAAGGCTCCGTATGTGAATGCCGGTGAAATGATAAATAAAGGTATCGAAGTATCCTTGGCTTATAACGGATATATTCAGAATGGTATATTTAAAGGTATGAGTTACAACGCCGGAGTATTCTTCGATCGTACGAGAAACGAACTGACGAAATACGGTGCTGATTATATAGATTCTTCTAAAGGTCTGATCTATAAGGAAGGTCTGCCTTATGAGTCATATTATGGCTATGAAGCAATTGGTATTTTCAGAGATGAAGCAGATGTAGCAAATTCACCTAAACAGTTTAATGACAAAACATTGCCGGGTGATATCAAATATGCGGATATCAGTGGCCCGAATGGAGTACCGGATGGTGTCGTTGATGAAAATGACCGTAAAGTATTAGGTGGCCGTTTACCGGATTTTGAATATTCTGTTAATCTGGGTGCCAGCTGGAAAGGATTCGACCTTTCTTTGATGGGACAGGGTGTACAGGGTGCCAAGCACTATGCCAGTGGTTGGGGATTACGTCCTTTCTACCAGGGTTCTCCTATCTCTCAGGATTATATAGACAATATGTGGACGGAAGATCATAGAGATGCCAAATATCCTCGCCTGTATTTTGCAGATTTAGGAGGTGCCAAGAACCAGCGTGAAAGTACTTATTGGTTGTATAATGCTTCTTATTTCCGTTTGAAGAATTTGACATTTGGCTACACATTGCCGAAAGCATTGACGAGTAAAGCGAAGATCGAACGTCTGCGTTTCTATTTCTCCGGTGATAACTTGCTGACAATCACTAAATTCCCGCAGGGAGGCGACCCCGAACGTAACTATAATTCCACAAAAGGTACACGTTTGGTATATTATCCGCAAAACCGTATCATTTCATTTGGTGTAAATCTTGAATTTTAATTTAATCGTAAAATAGTTATGAAAATGAATAAACTATCATATATATCACTATTGGCTGCCGGTATGATGACAATATCTTCCTGTTCTGATATTCTGGATACACCTCCGACAACCACTCCGTCAGAAACTATCTTCTGGCAATCCAAGTCTGATTTTGATTCTGCTTTGACTGGTTGTTATCAGGCCATGCAGGAAAATACATTGTCACATCGATCGATCGTTTTTGACTGTCTGACAGATAATGCTTACGGGAGTTCCGGTTCTTCTTATGTATATTTATCTTATATGATTCAGGCAGACAACATCGATCCGTCGATGACCGGTTTTATACCTGACCTTTACAAAGAAGCTTATTCTGCAATTGCCCGTATGAATATTTTTCTTTATCAGTTGAAAAATTACGAAGGAGCAGATATGAGTAGTATACGTAATCAGTATGAAGGTGAAGTTCTATTTCTTCGTTCTTACTGTTATTATCTGCTTTATTTGTGTTATGGGGAAGTTCCTTATCCAACTGAACCGTTAAATCTTACGACTCAAAACATGCCGAAAGAATCATTGGATACAGTTTATAAAAACCTGATCACTGATTTGCAGGCTGCTATTGACAAAATGGACGATAAAACATTTAAGGGAGCCGGAGGACATGCAACCAAAGGTGCTGCCCAGGGGTTAAAGGCACGTTTGCTGATGTTTCATGCGTATGGTGAAGACGGTAAAATAGCTAACCGTGACGAGGTACAGGAAGCATATAATTTGTTGAATGAAATCAAAGGATATTCATTGACAGAACGTTATGCCGATAATTTTACTTATGATACTCAGGAAGCCAGTACTGAAATTGTTTTCTCTATCAAATATCTGGCTCCCAATAATTATACGGATTTTGACCGTATATATGGCGATTATGCAGCAGTTCGCCCGGTGGCTAATCTAACAAATGATTATGAGGAAGGTGATAATCGTTTAGGACAGATTGTTGCTTTTGATGATAAATATCAATGGCCTGGAGGCGAATTACTGTCATTGCCCAAGAGTGATCTGAAGAAAGCGATGGTAAAATATTTGACACCGTTAATGAAAGAAGGTGATTCGTGGGGGGCAAGTTTCCGTAGTGAAACGGATTTCGTCTATCTGCGTTGGGGTGAACTTCTGCTATTGAAAGCTGAAGCTGCTAATGAATTAGGTCTCGGTGGTGTAGCCGAAATGGTCAATCAAGTACGCACACGTGCCGGTTTGGCCGATTTGCCGACAAATCTTACCCAAGATCAGCTACGTGAGAAAATACGTCATGAACGTCGCGTGGAAACTCCGTTTGAGGTAATTCGCTATTATGATATGAAACGTTGGAAAATCATGGATAAATTGAATGGACTGGAACTTGACCCGGCATTGACAGGACATGTAACAGCTTGGTCGAAGGCACACGAATATTTTCCGTTACCACAAGATCAGATCGACTTCTCCAACGGAGTGTTGATCCAGAATCCGAACTATTAATCGTTCGCTAATAATTTAAGTATGGGTGAGGAGCCTCGCTGTTATTGGCGGGGCTTCCTTCTCTGAATATAGGAGATAGATATCATGGAAAAGAGATTAATTATTTTATCAGCCTGCCTGGCTTTTTCACTTTCTGCCTTTTCCCAAAAGCAGAAAAAGCAAGGGAATGCGCCCGCTTCCTGGTCGGAAAGAATTGCTGTTGCCAAACAGAATGCCTATGAGCAAATGAAAAAGAGCTCTCTTCCGGTCGCATCCAAAGTAATAAAAGCAAAGAAAGCAGCTGAAAAGTTTACCGCCGATGTAACAGGACTGGATGAAATCGTGCTTTATACCTGGGGTACTGTCGACGGTACTGCCGACGACCAGGCTGTATGGGCCAATGCCCGGCTGATCGCAGCCGACGGCTCGTCTGTCTGGCTGAATGACCTGAAGGATACCTTCAAAGATACAGGAACAGGGCGCCTGGTCTTTAATGCCAACGCCAAAAATGTTCCGGTCGTTATGGCTGGAAAAACCTATGAACGGACGATCATGGCGAATGCCAATACACAGATCGTCGTACCTTTGGATAAGAAATATGTCCGCTTTGAAGCTGAGATCGGACTGGAAAACCGTTCCTCTGCGGGAACAGTTATTTTCCGCTTGCAAGGAATAACCGGAAAAGAGTTATCCGAAGATATTATTGCCGGTTTCCCGGCTGAATCGGCACAATTCCTTCCGTTTGCCGGAAGTGATATGAAAGCATTGGTTACGACCTATAATGCCGATATAGAAAAACATATCGCTCAGTCCGTTGTCGACCTGTTGACGGATAAGGCGTATTTTACAACCCGGATCGCTACTGTCGGTCAGGAAAAAGAGTTGGATAAACAGGTGATCGCTTATCTGAATATAGCACAGGATGCTATGCAGGTATACGAATTGCAGGAATCTTTGAGTTGGTTGAATGTACGGGCCGTCGAAGAGGCTTTTAATGATATGAAACGTAACAAATCGTTTGACCAGGATACCAATCAATCCAGGCTTTCCATACTGAAAGCATTGGTAAGTAAAGGTTTCTCCGGTATCTATTCGAACGATGCAACTTCTATAAAAGAGGCAAAGGATGCTTTGCTGTTGAAACATGATATCCTGCTGGCTAATCCGGAACTGGATATGGATAAACTGATTGTCGGCCGTTATCATATAGGGACGAATGCCCGGCAGATCAACCCCCGTTCACTGGGTACGCAAAATAATAACTGGTCGAACCAGACTTCTGCTGCCCGTGGCGGATTCGATGCGGAAATCGTCGAATTGTCAAACCTGCGGGGCGATATTCAGTCGCGTACTATCTTTAAACCGGATAACGGCTCGTCCGTTCCCGATCTGAAACTGCATTGGGATGCCGACCGTATCATGTTCTCTATGGTCGATACCGACAAACGCTGGCAGGTCTTTGAAGTCGGTGTCGATGGAAAAGGATTGAAGAAACTGGTTGAATCGCCGGAAAAAGATCTGGAGTTTTTTGATGCCACCTGGCTGCCTTCCGGTAAGATCATGGCCATATCTAATATCGGTTATAACGGCGTGCCTTGTGTCAACGGTAACGACGAAGTAGGTAATATGTGCCTGTACGATCCGAAGGACGGTTCGTTGCGCCGTCTGACATTCGACCAGGATGCTAACTGGTCGCCGGTGTTGATGAATAACGGCAAGGTGATGTACACCCGTTGGGAATATACCGACCTGACGCATTATTTCTCCCGCTTTGTCATGCACATGAATCCGGACGGAACGGAACAGAAAGCACTTTACGGTAGCGGTTCTTATTTCCCGAACAGTACGTTCGATGCCAAGCCGATCCCCGGACAGGCATCCGGTTTTATCGGAATTATTTCCGGTCATCATGGCGTTGCCCGTTCCGGCCGCCTGATCCTGTTCGATCCGTCCAAAGGACGTAAGGCTGAACTGGGAATGGTGCAGGAGTTGCCTTTCCGTGACCGAAAGATAGAACCGATCGTTAAAGACCGTTTGGTGGATGACGTCTGGCCTCAGTTCATTAAACCTTATCCATTGAATGATAAATATTTCCTGGTAGCTGCCAAATTGAATCCGAATGCTCTGTGGGGTATTTATCTGGTGGATGTATTCGACAATTTAACATTGATTGCAGAATTTGAAGGCGAAGGATTGATCCATCCGATACCGGTCAGAAAGACACCGGTTCCTCCGGTTATCCCTGATCGTACGAAACCCGGAACGAAAGAGGCGACAGTCTTCATTCAGGATATTTACGAAGGAGAAGGATTGAAAGGCGTACCACGCGGTACGGTGAAAGCCTTCCGTGTGCTTTCTTATGAATATGCTTATAACAGAACACCGTCCGATCATTGGGCGCAGGGTGTTCAGAGCGGATGGGATATTAAACGTTTGCTCGGAACTGTTCCGGTAGAAGAAGATGGTTCAGCCTTGTTCACCATACCGGCGAATACGCCTATCTCGCTTCAGCCGCTCGATTCGTGCGGACGTGCGGTACAATGGATGAGGAGCTGGCTGACCGGTATGCCGGGTGAAACCGTTTCCTGTATCGGTTGCCATGAGGATCAGAATCAGATACCTATCCCGAAACGGGTGGTAGCTTCGACAATCAAACCGCATGCCATCACCCTCCCGGAAGGAGGCCAGCGTCCGTTCACCTTTGAACTGGAAGTTCAGCCGATCCTCGACCGGGCTTGTATTGCTTGTCATGACGGTTCCAATAAATTAGCTGACTTTACCGGTGGACGTATCGACAAATTCTCCGGATTTGGTGAAAGTTACCTGAACCTGCATCCATACGTACATCGCCAAGGGCCGGAAGCGGAAATCGAAGTGTTGAACCCTTATGAATATCATGCCTCCACCAGCCAGTTGATCAAGATGCTGAGAACGGGACATCATGGTGTGGAATTAACAGATAAGGAATGGGGTACGCTATATAACTGGATTGACTTTAATGCTCCTTATCATAGTAAGTTTAAGGCAAATATATTTAAAGGCATAGAACAGATCAGCCGTCGTACGGAACTGACCGAAAAATATGCCGGCTCGGGTGTGGACTGGCAGACAGAAATCCGCAACTATGCCGACTATCTGGCTAAACAGCCGAAACCGTCTCCTGTAAAACCTGAACGTCAGGAATATAAAGATAAAGAGGTGAAGGTGAAAGGCTGGCCTTTTGATGCGGATGCAGCCAAAGATATGTTGGCAAAAGAACAGGAGACAAAGAAAAGTATCGAACTGGCTCCGGGCATTGTCATGAATTTTGTCCGTATCCCTGCCGGTCAGTTTGTCATGGGTACAAACCGGAAACATTCCGATTATTCGCCGGCAAACAAGCAGGAAGTGAAAAAAGCCTTCTGGATGGCGGAGATCGAAGTAAGTAACGAACAATTCCGTACGATCTTCCCGGATCATAACAGCCGTTTCGTCAACCAACTTTGGAAAGACCATGTACACGAGGGATATCCGGCTAACAATCCGGAGCAACCTGCTATCCGTGTCAGTTGGGAAGAAGCAATGGCTTTCTGCAAGAAGTTAAGTGAGAAAACAGGCTTGAAAGTGACATTGCCGACAGAGGTGCAATGGGAATGGGCTTGTCGTGCGGGTAGTGGAGACGATTTCTGGTACGGAGCGTTGAATACGGACTTCTCGCAATATGAAAATATGGGTGATAAGCAGTTGAACAAACTGGCGGTAAGAGGTGTGAATCCCCAGCCGATGAGTCCTTCTGATCCCTGGTATAAATATTATACTTTCCAACCGAAAGATAATAATGTAGACGATGGTAACATGCTGATGGTGAAAGGTGGAGGTTATCAGGCAAACCCGTGGGGATTGTATGACATGCAGGGCAATATAGCCGAATGGACACGTTCCGATTATCTGCCTTATCCGTACAGCGAGAAAATGCAGGGTAGCGGATCGGAAAAAGTTGTTCGCGGCGGTTCATGGACCGACCATCCGAAAACGGCAACAGCGTACTATCGCAAATCTTACCTGCCCTGGCAGAAAGTTCATAATGTAGGTTTCCGTGTGATTATAGAAGATTAAGTATAAAGTGAGCGCATTTAAATATGTAATAATTGGATTGGCAGTCGGGGTAACATTCGTTTGTAATGCGCAAACGAAGTTACCTCCGGCATGGCAATCTTCCCTCGTCAGAATCAGTGATGAAGGCACTTTGATGTATGTTCCGGACGAAGACGGAAATACGATCCCGGATTTCAGCCGGGTAGGTTATCATCACGGGGATAAAAGTATTCCTGTATATCCGGCCGTAAAAGAGGTCTTTCCTGCTGAGGAGGGAGATAGCGGTGCATTGATCCAGCAGGCTATCGATGAAGTTGCACGCAGAAGTCCGGATGAGAACGGGCATCGCGGGACTATATTGCTGAAACGGGGTGTGTATAAGATAGCCGGTACGATTGTCATCCATACGAGCGGCATTGTCCTGAAAGGAGAAGGAGACAATATCAATGAAACCCGTTTGATTGCTACCGGAAAAGAAAGACGTTCGTTGATACAGGTGAAAGGTCGTGGGGATATGCAGGAAGTACTGGGTACAAGAGTGAAGATCACAGATGATTTTGTACCGGTCGGCAGTCATTCCTTCTGCGTATCTTCAACCGGAGGATTCAAAGCGGGCGACCGTGTGATCGTTTACCGTCCCGGCACACAGGAGTGGATACATGCCATTAAGATGGACCAGATCGTGGAACGGAAAGGTACGCGCCAATGGACACCGCAGGAATATAACCTGGCGTTTGAACGGGAGATCGTCAAAGTAAAAGGAAACCGTATTTTTATCGACAATCCCGTCGTTATGCAAATGGATAAAAGATTCGGTGGTGGAGAGGTCTATACATATCGTTTTGACGGACGTATCAGCGAAGTCGGTGTATCTGATATCTGCTTTGAGTCTGAATTCGAAGATTACGAGGATCTGGAACATGCTTGGATCGCCGTCAAACTGGATAAAGCGGAGAATTGTTGGGTGAAAAATATTACCGCCCGTTATTTCGCTTACTCGGCTGTCAGTTGTGAACGTTCTGCCAAAAATGTTTCTGTAATAGATTGCCGTTGCCTGGAATCGAAATCTTTGATAACAGGGGGATATCGTTACTCTTTCAACAACTGGGGACAACAAAACCTCTTTATGAACTGCCAGGCTACGGAAGGCCGTCATGATTATGTGACCGGTGCCCAGGTTTGCGGACCGAACGTATTCTATAACTGCACGGCTTCCCAGACATTTGCGGATATAGGTCCGCATCATCGTTGGGCGATCGGTACCTTATATGATAATATCGTAACCGATGGAGAAATAAATGTACAGGATCGCGGACAGATGGGAAGCGGTCATGGCTGGGCAGGTGTGACGCAGGTCGTATGGAACTGCCGGGTAAAACGCGCAGCGGTACAGAGTCCGTGGACTTCCGGAAAGAATTATTGTATCGGCTTGAAAGGGGAGAAGTATCCCGGTCATTTTACAGATCGTCCGGATGGCATCTGGGAAGGACGGAATGAAATCAATATCTTCCCCCGTTCCTTGTATATGGCCCAATTGATGGCCCGGCAGAATAAATGACAACTATCAAAATGACACTACCCTACCGGGTAAATCGGATTAATATACCAGGTAAATGAAAATACCCTGGCGACTAATATTTTTTAACATATCTATGTGTTCGTAAAAGCACTTGGTAGGGAGTCATTTTGTCATTTGTCTTTCAGCAAATCCGGACGCAACCGGGCTGTCCGTTCCTGTGCTTGTTGCAAACGCCATTCGTCTATCTTCCGTTGGTGGCCGGAGAGAAGGACATCGGGTACTTTCCAACCTTTGTATTCGGCAGGACGTGAATAAACGGGCGGGGCGAGCAGGTTATCCTGGAAAGAGTCGGAGAGGGCGCTTTGTTCGTCACCGATGGCTCCGGGGATCAATCGTACGACCGCATCGGTGATAATGGCGGCAGCCAGTTCGCCACCCGTCAACACATAATCGCCTACAGATATCTCTTTGGTGATCAGATGCTCCCGGATGCGGTAGTCTATACCTTTATAATGACCGCACAAAATAATCATATTATCCAGCAACGACATGCTGTTCGCCATCGGCTGGTTGAATGTTTCCCCGTCCGGCGACGTATAGATCACCTCGTCATATTCCCGTTCGCTTTTCAGTGCAGTTATAGCCCGGTCGATCGGTTCGATCTGCATCACCATACCGGCCTCACCCCCGAAAGGATAATCGTCTACACGCCGCCACTTATTGGTCGTGTAGTCACGCAGGTTATGTAAATGAATTTCAGCCAGGCCCTTGTCCTGTGCCCGTTTTACAATGGAACAATTGATCATTCCATCGATCATTTCAGGAAGTACAGTAAGTATGTCGATGCGCATAATAAGAATCTCTCGTTGGATATTTTTATCTGATAAAACGATGCAAAAATACGACATTATTTTGGGATGAGGATGCAAATGCATATAAGATTCGCCGGGAGGACAGAGGATATGCGGAATGAGGACGAATCTTTTCCTGTTATAAATGACAGATATAGCTTGGCTCGTTGTTTCTTTTTACTAAATTTGCGTCACGGTCCGAAACTTTGGAAAATCAAAGGTTTTTGAAGAGTGTGGGTGAGATAATACGAACAAATTGATTCAAATGAATAATAAGCTGAATATAAGATATCTGTATCTGGTCTTGTTGGGGGTAGTCATATTGGGAATATTGGCTGTGTCTGTAGGATATGGGCTTGTCAGGGAGGATAATATTACTTTTATCGATGATGTAAATACCGGGAATCAGGAAATAAATGAAAATTCATCTGCGAACAAACTCGAATTACGTTATTCCAAAGAATACCGAAGCTGGAAAAACACTGCGGATACCAGTTTTGCCAGTCTCTTCAACGGGAACCAGGCCGTAGACCTCTTGGCGGAACGTCCGAACCTCGTTATTCTATGGGCCGGGTATGCTTTCTCTAAAAGTTACTGTACACCGAGAGGACATATGTACGCGATCGATGATATGTACACCAGTTTGAGGACGGGAGCACCCGAAGGAGAAAATGACGGTCCCCAACCGGCTGCCTGCTGGGCCTGCAAAAGTTCGGATGCGTCGCGTTTGATAGATAAGATCGGGCGGGAAGCTTTTTATAAAAGGAAATGGGCTGCCTGGGGAAGTGAGATCATTAATCCGGTAGCTTGTGCGGATTGCCATGATCCGGAGAGTATGGAGTTGCATATCCCCCGTTTGTTTCTGACCGAAGCTTACACGCGGAAAGGCATGAGCATAGATAATGTGTCGGAGCAGGAGATGCGTTCGTTGGTTTGTGCGCAGTGTCATAGTGAATATTATTTTTCAAAAGAAGATAAACGGGTGGTCCTTCCCTGGGACAATGGATATTCGGTGGAAGATATCGAGGCGTATTATGACCGGATCGGTTTTTCCGACTATGTCCATAAACTGAGCAGGACACCTTTGCTGAAAGCCCAGCATCCCGATTATGAAATGGCACAGATGGGGATTCATGCCCGCCGGGGTGTTTCCTGCGGAGAATGCCACATGCCTTATGTGGGTGAAAACCAGGAAGGTTATAACGACCACCATGTACAAAGCCCTCTGGCTATGATCGACCGGACCTGCCAGACTTGCCATCGTGAGACTGAAGAAACCTTGCGTCAGGATGTCTATGACCGTCAGACCAAAGTGGCGGAAATACGTGAGCAATTGGAAACGGAATTAGCGAAAGCGCATATCGAAGCAAAATTTGCCTGGGACCGGGGAGCTACGGAGAAACAAATGGAACAGGTACTGAAACTGATCAGGCAGGCACAATGGCGCTGGGATTTTTGTGTCGCATCGCACGGAGCTTCTTTTCATGCTCCGCAGGAGGTGTTGCGCGTCTTAGGAACCGGGATCGATAAGGTCATGCAGGCACAGATGGATATAATGAAGATTCTTTTTAAGCTCGGATATTCAGGTGATGTTCCCATGCCGGATATTTCTACGAAAGAAAAAGCACAGAAGTATATCGGTCTCGATATACAAACCGAAAATGAAGCCAAAGAAGCTTTTCTGAAGACAGTGATACCTCAATGGCGCGAAGAGGCTAAAGCCAATAAACTGTTAACTGAGTGATGCGGGTTCATAAGGTAGCGATACAGTGAACTTGCTGCCTTTTCCTTCTTCTGACTCCAGCTGTATCGTTCCTTTGAATGTCTTGATAATACTTTGACTGATAGCCAGTCCCAGACCGGTGCCTTTGGCAAACTCATCCAGTTTCTGGAAACGTTCGAATACCTGTTGTATCTTATCCGTAGGGATTCCTTTTCCCGTATCCCTGACAGACAGCAGGATAAACCGGTTGTCGGAACTGTATTCATACTTGATCTCGATATATCCCTGCGTCGTGAATTTAGTCGCATTGTTGATGAAGTTCGTAAGAACCTGTGTTAAGCGGATGCGGTCGGTGTTGATGATAGCGGGTGTTTCCGGTACTTTTTTCCGCAACTCTACCCCTTGAGGCATCAGTAATCGGTGCGTATTGTATACATCATCCATCAATTCATTCATATTGCACATTTCGTAAGCGAATGAAATATGCCCGGATTCTATGCGGGACAGATCCAGAATATCATTGATAAGTTTTAGTAGCTGATCGCTGTTTTTATTGATCAGACCTATAAATTCCAATCTCTCCTCTTCCTCCAGTTCCATGTCTTCGGAAGCTATCAACTGGGAGAAGCCGACGATCGCATTTAACGGCGTACGTATCTCATGGCTCATGTTTGCCAAAAAAACAGACTTCATTTGATCCGACTCTTCCGCTTTCCTGCGGGCATTGATCAGCTCATCCTCCGTGTCTTTTGTATGTTGTATATTCAGGCAAAGCCCGTTTACTTCGATCTCGGTTTCTCCGTTCGAGATATTTATGTTTTGTGCATAACGGAACTCCCACCAAAGATATCCCTTTTGGTTAAAGTTGTAGCGTCTTTTAGTGATTTGCCGGGAGGCGAAGCCATGATCCAGTTTGTAACGGTTTAGCAGAAAGTCCGCTTGTTCGCTGGGATGGATCGCTTTCTGGAAACGGTCTGCACTGATCGGCTCTTCCGGTATATTCAGATAATGGTAGAATTCCTTGTCGAACAGGAAGGTACCGTTCTTGTAACGGAAAGTAAAAATGTTACCGCTTTCCAGGGCAAATGATAGGAACTCTTTTTCCTGTCTCAGGTTTTCCTGTATCTCTTTTTTCCGGATGTTCTCTCTTTTGTAAAGTATACGCTGATAAGTGATAATAATGATGAGGGAGATCCCGACCAGAATAAGCAAGAATATGAAATATATCTTATACTGTATATAAAAAGGCATGTTCACGAACAAAGAACCTGCAGGTAATTTGCTTCTGCTGATGCCCCATTGTTCCAATACCTTGTAATCGAATACGTACGCTTTACTCGTTTCTGTAATTTGTGAGAAATTACTTGTCGGGACGCCTTTCAGTATATCCGCAATACGGTTGGCAGCCAGGATCGTTAATCCCTCGAGAGGGGTGACGAAGCCGCCGGCCACTCCGTTGTTACTTCCGATCATTTCATAAATAACGGAAAAGCCGGGAAATGAACTGAAACGGCCCAGGGAAAGAGTCAGATAATCTCTTTTGGTGGCGAGATAGGCTTTATTGTAGTAGTTTTCGCCCAGCCCTTTTATCAATGATCGGGTCGATTTACCGTTGATTGTACTTACATACATAATATCCGGCTCTATTTTCTTTTCCCCGTTCAGGGAAATACCGTTCTTTCCGGAGATGCGTATCCTGTCGGGCGAGTAAAGGTCATTCATCTTACAGATATCTTTGATCTGCTCGTTCATATCTTCCAGGATCATTTGGTCGATGTACTCCCCATCGGTAACCCTGACTACGATACATTTTCCGATCAGCTGTTCGATCAGTTTTATATTCGTTTTATAATCCGGCTTATCGTGGAATCCGGTGATATTAGGGTATTTCTGAAGAAAGGATGTATTGGGATAATTGACTCCGGTGAAAACGACCGGGATTGTTGTAATACACGGATGATCGCAGGTCAGTAGAATGTTCAATGCCTGATCGTCGAACGTCAGGATAATATCCGGTTCCCAGGAACACAGTTCGTTCAGTTTCTCGAAAAGATTTATTTTTTGCTTTTTCTCCAGGTTCTGTTCACAGTCCAGGTAATAGGAATAAATTTCTGCCTGAATATCTTTTTCTTGTAACTGCTTTGCCAGAATTTTTTTCATTTCCTTATAAGCGGGGAAATTGGATTCGTAAGATTGAATGATCAATATATGTTTTTTCTTTGCAGCATGAGAACAGGAGCTGAAAAGCAGGAGATATAACAGCGGAAGGAAGATCGATTGTACCAATGAAGATTTGCCAGACATATAGTTATTATGATGAATGCTAGTGTTTTAAATCATTTACTTAGGTTTTCCAATCGTCTTGTTAGTACCCTCGCTAATCTCATCGGTTGAAAATACGCATCTAAGTTAGATTGATTTTTTTATTAGGCAAAGAAATTTGGAATGAATTGTCAGGAATAACCGTTGATTTATAAGTTTTTTAAAACAATGCAAGAATAAAGTCTGTGCACGTTTTGAATAATAGTTCTATTATTTGTACTTTTGCCAGTCAAATTGGCGTTAGCGGAAAAACCGCAGATGCAAAGTAGCGTGATTGAATAAATTTTAGAACAATGAATATATCTTACAACTGGCTGAAAGAGTATCTTGATTTCGACTTGCAGCCCGAAGAAGTATCAGCAGCACTAACCTCTATCGGTTTGGAAACCGGGGGAGTAGAAGAAGTTCAAACTATCAAAGGTGGCCTGGAAGGACTGGTTATCGGTGAAGTCCTGACCTGTGTGGAACACCCGAATTCAGATCACCTGCATATTACTACAGTAAATGTAGGCGGTGAAGAACCTTTGCAGATCGTTTGTGGCGCACCTAATGTCGCAGCAGGCCAGAAAGTGGTTGTCGCTGTGAACGGTACGAAACTCTATGACGGTGACGAAGTCTTTACGATCAAACGGTCGAAGATCCGCGGCGTCGAGTCTAACGGAATGATCTGTGCGGAAGACGAGATCGGTATCGGGACAGACCATGCCGGTATTATCGTATTGCCAGCTGATGCAGTTGTAGGAACTCCGGCCAAGGAGTATTATAATGTAAAGAGCGACTACGTGCTGGAAGTGGATATCACTCCGAACCGTGTGGACGGAACTTCTCATTTCGGTGTAGCCCGCGACTTGGCCGCTTACCTGAAACAGAACGGTAAGCCGACAGAACTGAAACGCCCGTCGGTAGACGCTTTCAAGATCGACGATGAAACTCCGGCTATCGAAGTGATCGTTGAAAATACGGAAGCCTGTCCGCGTTACTCCGGTGTGACGATCAAAGGCGTAACGGTAAAAGAAAGTCCGGAATGGTTGAAAAACCGTTTGACTATAATCGGTCTGCGTCCTATTAATAATGTAGTGGACGTGACTAACTTTGTATTGCATGAAATGGGGCAGCCTCTGCACTCGTTCGATGCTGGTAAAGTAAAAGGAAACAAAGTAATCGTGAAAACACAGCCGGAAGGAACGAAGTTCGTTACCCTGGACGGTGTTGAACGTACGTTGACCGATCATGATCTGATGATCTGTAACACGGAAGACGCGATGTGTATCGGTGGTGTGTTCGGTGGCCTGGATTCAGGTGTGACGGAACAGACTACGGATGTGTTCCTGGAATCGGCTTGTTTCCATCCGACATGGATCCGTAAGACGGCTCGTCGTTTCGGTTTGAATACCGATGCTTCTTTCCGTTTCGAACGTGGTCTGGATGCAAACAATACCATTTATGTATTGAAGCGTGCCGCTCTGTTGATCCAGGAAGTAGCCGGCGGTAAGATTACCGGTGCTATCCAGGATGTTTATCCGAGTCCGATGCTGCCTTATACGGTAGAACTGACTTATAACAAGATCAATGCCCTGATCGGTAAGGATATTCCGGTGGAAACGGTTAAAAGTATTCTGGAAAGCCTGGAAATGGAAATCGTTTCAGAGACTGAAGAAGGTCTGACTATCCATGTTCCGGTTTACCGTATCGACGTACAGCGTGATGTCGATGTGATAGAAGATATCCTTCGTATCTACGGATATAATAATATAGAGTTCAGTGAGAATGTAAAATCGAACTTGAGCTACAAGACTGCTACTGACCGTGGTTACCAGTTGCAGAACCTGATATCAGAACAGCTCTGCGGTTCGGGTTTCAATGAAATCATGAATAATTCGCTGACTCGTTCCGCTTATTACGATGAACTGACTACTTATCCGGTTTCTCATTGCGTCATGCTGATGAACCCGTTAAGTGCAGACCTGAACGGTATGCGTCAGACGTTGTTGTTCGGTGGTCTGGAAAGCATCGAGCACAATGCGAAACGTAAGAACGGCAATATCCGTTTCTTCGAATTCGGAAACTGCTACGATTATAATGTTGAAAAGAAACGCGAAGACGCAACTTTAGCTGAATTCTCGGAAGACTATCGCCTGGGATTATGGGTTTGCGGTAACCGTGTAGAGAACAGTTGGGCACATGCCGACGAGAAATCCAGCGTATACGAACTGAAGGCTTACGTTGAAAATATCCTGGCACGCCTGGGTGTCGACAGAAAGAAAGTGATCTTCGGAAACCTGAGCAACGATATCTATTCGTCAGGTATCAGCATCACGACCGGTTCAGGACGTGAGTTGGGTACTTTCGGTATCGTCAGCCGTAAGATATGCAAGTCTATGGATATCGACTTTGACGTATATTTTGCCGAATTATCCTGGACACTGCTGATGAAAGAAACGAAGAAGAGCAAGGTTACTTTCTCTGAGATATCTAAGTTCCCGGCAGTAAAACGTGACCTGGCGTTGTTGCTTGACAAATCGGTACAATTTGCCGAAATCGAGAAGATTGCCCGCGACAGCGAACGCAAGCTTCTGAAGGATATCTCCCTGTTCGACGTTTACGAAGGCAAGAACCTGCCGGCAGGAAAGAAATCGTATGCCGTAAGTTTCTACTTGCAGGATGAGACAAAGACATTGAACGACAAACAAATCGATGCGATCATGCAGAAGATCCGGAAGAATCTGGAAGACAAACTGGGCGCATCATTGAGATAATGATTCATTTATAACAATAAAAACATTCATATAATATGGGAAGAGCGTTTGAGTTCCGTAAAGCAAGAAAATTTAAACGTTGGGGTAATATGGCCCGCGTATTCACGAAACTGGGTAAGGAAATCACTATTGCGGCGAAAGCGGGCGGTCCTGATCCGGAAAACAATCCCCACTTGCGCGCTTTGATGCAAAACGCCAAGAAGGAGAACATGCCGAAGGACAATGTAGAACGTGCCATTAAGCGTGCTGTAGAAAAAGACTTCACTGGTTATAAGGAAATGAACTATGAAGGATACGGCCCGTATGGTATCGCTATCTTTGTGGAAACAGCGACAGACAATACAACCCGTACGGTTGCTAATGTGCGCAGCTACTTCAACAAACACGGTGGTTCGCTGGGTACAAGCGGTAGCCTTGAATTCCTGTTCGACCATAAGTGTGTATTCCATATTGCCAAGAAGGAAGGTATTTCGCTGGAAGACCTGGAACTCGAACTGATCGACTATGGTGTGGATGAAGTGGATGAGGACGAAGAAGAAGTAATTATCTACGGTGAATTTGCACAGAACTCGGCTATCCAGAAATATCTGGAAGAGAACGGTTTTGAGATCACAAGCAGCGAGTTTGTCCGTATCCCGAACGACTTGAAAGAAGTAACGCCTGAGCAGCGTGAAGCTTTGGACAAGCTGATCGAGAAGCTGGAAGAAGACGACGACGTACAGAACGTTTTCCACAATATCAAGGAAGACGATAGCGAAGACGAAGAATAATTCTACCCCCGAAAGGTGAGTCGCCATCGTCTGTATCCGGAGATGCAGAGGGCGCATAACATATGCAGAGTTTCGCAGTATTATTTAATTATTAATTGAATAGTCTGCGAAACTCTGCTTTTTTTATGTATTATACCTCCCCGGATCGTTTTTACACATACTTTTTTTCATATCATTTACTTTTTTTGTACTTTCGCGCCGAACTTATATATATTTTTTCATTAGACTCTGAACTAGTATTTTTATTAAACTCTATCAGTATGAAAAAGGTAATTTTTCTTTGGGCATTCGTATGCCTGAGCGTATTGTGTAACCAGGTTTCCGCTCAGAAGGAACTGGGAATTTTCAACTCTCTTTCAGTAGGTGTAAGTGCTGGTACGACAGGTATCGGTGTTGATGTGGCAACTCCTGTTACACCTCATTTTGCTATTCGCGGTGGTGTTTCTTTCATGCCGGGTATTCATATTAATACAGATGCGGATGTGAACCTGTCGGATCCGGAACTGGGTGAAAAAACATCTACCCTTGACCTGAGAGGTACTACGAAACGTGCTTCCGGCGAATTGCTGGTCAATTATTATCCGTTCCTGAGCTCTTCTTTCTTTGTGACTGCCGGTGCTTATTTCGGTGGTAAGGAGATGATAAAAATCGACGGGCACAGTGATGAACTGGCTGAATACATACAGAATGGCGGTGATGCAAATATCGTTATCGGCGACCAGACGATCGCAGTCGATAAGAACGGTAATGTGTCAGGCGGCCTTAAAGTATCGGGATTCCGTCCTTATATCGGTCTGGGATTCGGACGTGCAGTGCCTAAGAAACGTATCGGCGTGCAGTTTGAATTGGGTGTACAGTTCCATGGCTCACCTAAACTTTACACAAGTTCCGGTGATCTGGGCAGCGCATTGACCGATAGCGACGACAGCTTCTCGAAGATCATGGATAAGCTGACTGTTTATCCGGTCATGAAAGTTCGCTTCTGCGGCAGATTGTTCTAATTAAAAAGTTGTTATTCTTTTATGCTTTCATCCGGACAATGAACAGAACGGGGTTATCCTCTTCTGTACGGTCCGGAAAAGCATTTTTCACTTCCTCCCCCGAACGGCAGTAACAGAAAGAACTGTTGTAAACATCCAATGCCTGCAAGTCGGGAACTCTTCCCGTATGATAGAAATTATCTTCAAAACCTCCTGTTACATTATAAGCATATTCTTCGCGGCGGTCATAACAGAACGTGTAATTCTGTTCCTCGTCGGCAGCATTCGAATAGGTGGAAACCAGGTAACGTCCGGCTATACACAGAGGCAGGATCGAGGAATATTCGTCATGGATATTCAGTTGGTTCCGGCTGATCAGGTAAAGCGTGTCGGCGAGTAGTTCGTCCGGCTGCGTGGAGGGCGAATAGGCATACACATTTCCGTCGGCAACGGACAACTCCGTGGAGAAACAGGCACCGAGATAGAAACGTCCCAGGTCGGCAGCCGTCAGTTTACGGGCATCCTGCAGGTTGAGTGTCGTGTCGAATTTATAGAGCCATTGGTCCATGCACTGTTTATTGGCATCTTCTTTGGAAGGCGACAATGCCTGTGCTGTTATCCAGATATGGCGGTCGTAATACATCAGGCGGGTAGGGGCTTTCAGCGGGTTGATACCGGCAAGGCTTTTCCTTTCCAGTAACGCCCCGTCGTAATCATAATAATAGACGTTTTCCTTGTTATCCATAACAATCAGTTGTTTTTCGAGCGGGTCGATGACATAGTCGGCAACAGGAAAATGCTGGTTGCTGGTGATGCGGTTGATGAATTTGCCGGAGCAGTCGAAATGGTAAAGCTGGCCGTCGCTTACCAGGAACAGTTCATTCCTGTCGCGTTTGATCTGTGTGGCATATTTCAACCGGCAGTCCGATTTCGTTTCTAGGGGAACAGCTATCACCTCCTCGGCAATATCCGACAGGGAACCTTTGTCGGTACTCTTCACCAACATACCTTCGCTAATAATCCGGTAACCTTCATTTATATAGATTATACTAACGAGCAAAAGCAACAGTAAACAGGTCTTTTTCATTTCATAATTCATTTAAAAGAGGAACGTAAATATAACGTTTTTATCTTTCGATTATTGAGTGGAAGGTCGATTTCTTTTGTACTGAAGATAATAATATATAATCCCCTTTAGCTTTGCAGGAAAACCCAGTTGTCTCCATCTGACAAACTTTCATTGTAGGTAAAACCTTCCCAGGAGAAATCTTTGAGAGCTTCGGGGTCGGTGATCCGGTTTTTCAGAATGTACCGGGTCATTTGTCCGCGTGCCATTTTCGTATAGATCACGATGGTCTGTATTTTTCCGTTTTTCCATACCTTGAACTCCGGCGTGATGATGCGGACGGCTTTCTCCACCTCTTTCCAGTTGTATGCTCCCTGGATTTCCTGGCTGGCAAGGTTCATCAGGATATTGCCGTTCTTTTTCACTTCATCGATTAGTAACTCGGTCTGACGTGGACGCCAGTAATTATACATATTCCCTTCACCCAGTTCCGGTAGTTTCACTTCATATTCCATCCGGTAAGGTTTGATCAGGTCGAGCGGGCGCAGCAGTCCGTAGCAGATAGATGCGATCCGCAGATGCTCGTTGGCATACAGGAAATCATCTTCCGAAAAGTCCTTCGGGTTGATATTTTTGAAGACAACTCCGGTATATGCCAGCAATGCTTGCAGGGGATGTACTTCTTCCGTATGGAACTCCTGAAACCGGTTGTAATTTTCCAGTGCCAGCTTAGGATTTAATTTCAATATCTTTTTCAGCTCATCCGACGAGAACTGTGCCATATTCAAGGCTATTTCTTTTGCTTCCTGTGCAAAACGGGGCATTGTCCCTGCGGGGGCCTTTATTTTAGAGGTGCCGGTCATTGTTTTTGCCGACGTGAGGATGATTAGCATATTTCTTTATCTGAATTTATTTTTTACTTAGTTTCTCATTTAATAGGTCACTTAGGGGCTGGTAGATCTCAAAACCTTTATCGTGATATTCCTTATATAGTTCCAGCAGGCGAGGGGATGCCTTTGGTGAGCATGAAAATAACAATGTGAGGCTTAGCATAATGAAGCCCTCTAGTTTCATCTTATGAATATTCTTCATCTCGTATTTTATTATAGCTTTAACAAAGATAATGGTTTTACAGGAAGCACAAACTCCTTAGACTTGAATATTTAGTTTTAGATATTTGATAAACGACTATTGATCTCTGATGTTTTTTGTCTTTTAGCATACACGAAATTAATTTTATGCTTGCGAAAAAGAAAACTTATCACTATATTTCGCATTAAATAACAAGGGCTTAAAACTTAAATCTATTGCTTATGTGTGTTAAATATGCATTCAATAAGAACCCTCTGAACCGTGAGATAGGGGAAACAGGTTCACTGCATGTAAAGACTCCGAAAGACATCACCAACTCTAAACAAATCCGTGCCGAATCGATCCGTTTCAATAATGTTGTCTATTGTGCTTCACCCGAGTTGAAACATAAGCTGAAGGTTATACTGCTTGTTCGCGCCGTACTTCCCAAGCGAAAAGAGATGACGGAGAAGGAACCGTTGGAAAATATCTTTTCCAAATTGAAAGAAGAACGCTTGGTTTCTTCCATCTATTGTATGTTGTTTTAACCATTGCAGCTATTACCAGGTATTGAAGGATTTGAAAAGCTGAACGAGCAGGGGAAAATAATCTGGCTGAGGAGGAGAAAAAAGAAGTGTTATATGCTAAGGGATAATTGGTTGACGGGAATAAGGAATGAAGAAAAGATAAAAGAATAGAGTTTCTGCGTACCGTTTTTGTTAAAGTCGCATTACAACTCAGAAGAAAAATAAACAGCTCACAGGGCGTTTCTGTGTTAAACATTTTATATATTTGTTCCGGCAAAGGATTTATTTCCTGGGCTGACATAAATTTTATAGAAGCGTTTAGCTTATTCCGACGTAAAGAAATCTGGACAATTTCTAATCAAGTAGGAATAGATTGAAACGTTCATCCTTGTTGTATATGTATTTCATATATGATAAAGGTGTGAGCTGTTTTTTTATCTACTTGGCGGGCAGTCCAGAGCCTCTTTACGGGATAAACTAACAGGCTCACACTTCTTTTCTATACTGACACTCCGAGCCTCGGTGTTACGAATACTAGTATTATGAAACACATGTTACACAAGTGGATTATTCCTATCGTTTTGTTTATCGGGTTTATTGTGGCATTTCCTTTGACGGCGTTATCTCAGAAGACGTTGAGGCTGGATTTGAAAAAGGGGATAGAAGATATTCCGTTGAATGCATTAGTTACTAGGGCTGGAGGAAAACTAGTGAGAACTATTGAATGTTATAATTCAGAAGGAGTTAAAAAGATGACGATGAATTTAGAGTATGATGAAAAAGGAAGAATTATAAAAACACAAAATCAAGGAGATTTTAGGATGTTACAGGAAAATAGAGTCTCCTATTATAATTTAAATGATCAAACATTAACGATGACCTCCAAAGATATAAATACTGGAGAGTTAATGGATGAAGTTATTTGTGAATTGAATGACCAAGGGTATATTGTAAAGGAAGAAGTGTTATTAGAGGATGGCGATGCATATGATGAGGTGGATCTGACCTATTATGAATATGATGGAAATAATCAAACGCTTTCATTAAAGGGCATACTAGGTAATTATGAATTTGTCCAAACCTATGATTGGGAAAATGGGAATGTAATGAATGGTTATCCAAATGGTCCAAATAGTAATCAAGAACATTATATATATACAGACATAGAAAATAAAATGAATATTGAGCTAGTTCATTTATTTGCTCAAGTCTATAATGAGGATATTTTTCAATTTGCTGTCTTAGGGTATATAGGTAAAAAGAATAGCAATTTGATAGAAGAGATGGGGGACTATGCTTATGAGTATACATTTGATAGTGATGGTTATGTTTCTGTAATGACTGAATGTTATAAAGGGAAAGAATTAGCAACAGTGGTTGTTTCTTATGATGGAATAATTGATCCCTCTCCCGATCCAACCCCAGACAACAACCCAACCACCGAGGACGAACTTGGAGGTGCTATTGATAACGCTCCGGAAGGTACCGAAGATAGTCCTACTGAAATATTTATCCCCAGCGGCGGTATAACTTTACATAAACCTTTGAACGTTTATAAACATATCCGTTTGAAAGGTGGCTCATTAATAAGAGGGAACGATAACCCGTATGCCATGCTCCGTATCCATTCCGGCTATTCTTTGGAATTGGATGATATAACGATCGATGGTAACGGAGTTTCCTTAAAAGATGGTTCGCTGATTGTGTATGGTAAACTGAAACTAAAAGACGGTGTTACAATAAAGAATTGTAAAAGAATTGAAGCCGATACCCCTTCCGGTGCTGTTTGTATTGCTAAAGGTGGTGAACTGACAATGGATGGAGGAACAATTACCGGTAATATCGGTGCTTATGGAAGTGCTGTTTATAATGAAGGTATATTTACCATGACCGATGGTGAAATTTCATCCAATACCGGTCAGATTGGAGCTGTGGCGAATAATGGCGGTGGTCAGTTCATTATGACTGGCGGCAAAATATCTTCAAACAAAGTGACGGATGGCTGTGGGGGAGTCTTTGTCAGTGAGCATTGCTTTTTCCGTATGACTGGTGGTGAGATTTCTGGAAATGAAGATTGTGCCCTTTACACCTGGGCGAATTTACAAATCGGAGGACAGGCAAAAGTGGATGGATTGGCTTTAATGAATGACGGAAATCGTCTGTTGGTCAATCCTTCTTTACGAAACAACTGGCAGATTAGTTATGTGGAAACACCTCCTGTCGGAACAATTGTTGCTGTCGGTTATAATGGCTATCAGTTGGCTGATAGTGATTTACAAAAAGTGATATATTATAATAATGTGTCTCAGTTAAAACTTGCCGGTAATAGTATAGTTACTTATCAAACAGAAACAGGTGTGGAGGGAATAAATACCGATAAATTCCGTCTCTCAGTTTCTGGTAATCAAGTGAAAGTGGAAGGGCTTCCTGTTTATACCCGTTTTATGATCTATGAAATTGGAGGAAGAGTAGTCATTTCACATATTACTGATGGAAATGGTCGGTATTGCTTCTTGCTGGAGAATGGAATTTATCTGCTGACCTGTAAAGATCAGAAAAGAAAGTTTCTTGTTAAGTAGATCATCTTTAGGGAATATTGATAATAAATTGTAAACTTGTTGTGTACTTGCCTCAAACAGTAGGCAAGTACACAACAAGTTTTTTCTTAAATCTATGTTGAAAACAGATAAACTCTCTTCCCAACTGTAAATCAAGTAGCAAACTTTATTACCTTTGTGTAACCCCTTCTAATTTGATGTAAAATGAAAAATATAGAAATGATTTTACCCGAAGAAAATAGTTTGTATACGGATGTTTGTAAGATAATTGACAACAGGCGTATCCGGGTGGCGACTTATCTGAATACGGAAATATGTTTGATAAACTGGCATGTTGGTAAACGGATTAAAGAGGATGTGCTTTATAATCAACGTGCAGATTATGGAAAACAAATTGTGAAGCAATTAGCTAAACGTCTGACAGAAAAATATGGTAACGGTTGGGGGGATCGTAAACTTTTACATTGTATACGCGCTGCGTATATTTTTTCAGAAGAAGAGATTGTATACGCAACGCGTATACAATTGACATGGACTCATTTGCGTTCATTAATGTTTATTGAAGATAAACTTGCCCGATCTTTTTATATGGAAATGTGTCATATTGAACATTGGGATACTCGAACATTGGATCAAAAGATAGATGGACAGTTGTATGAGCGAACTGCCATCAGCAGAAAACCTGAAAATGTGATAAAGAAAGAATTAGCATATGTAAAAGATACAAACCAACTTCTTCCAGATTTGGTGTTTCGTAGTAGTTATTTTCTTGATATGCTCGGTTTGTCTGATTGCTTTTCTGAGAAAGATTTGGAATCGGCTATTATTACACAAATGCAGCAGTTTATTAATGAGTTAGGTTCTGATTTCGCTTTTTTAAGTCGTCAAAAACGTATCACAGTGGATGCTGTAGATTATTATATCGATCTACTTTTTTTTCATCGTGGGCTTCGTAGATTAGTAGCCATTGACTTGAAACTTGGAAAATTTAAACCAGAGTATGAAGGACAAATGCTGCTCTATCTTCGTTATCTAAACAAAAATGAACGAAAAGAATATGAAGAATCTCCTATAGGTCTTATTCTATGTTCTGAAGGAAATACAGAGCATATTGAGTATTTGATGCTAGATGAAGAAAGTCCAATTAAAGTTGCACAATATTATACTCAACTGCCCGATAAGAATTTGTTGTCTGAAAAATTGCAACGTGCTATTGCTATAGCTAAAGCACATTATACCGAAAGAGAACTTGACAGAAAAGATAAATAATAAAGATATATTCTATGCTCCAATACATCAAAAACGAACAACATTACTCTTTCCTGATTGAAGCTATCCGGCAGGCGAAGCGGACGGTTTGGATCGGGACGGCTGATATAAAAGATCTTTACATCAAAGAAGGAAAAGATGCTGTCCCTTTACTGAAACTGTTGGAGCAAAAGGTCAGGGAAGGTGTTGAAGTACGTTTGATCCATGCAAAGGAACCGGGACAGAACTTCCGTGATGACTTCGATAAATATCCTTTGCTTTGGAGCCGTATGGAACGCGTACTTTGTCCTCGTGTTCATTTTAAGCTATTGATATTCGATTTGAAGCAGGTCTATATCGGATCGGCAAACTTAACGGGAGCCGCCTTAGGAATGAAAGGAAAAGATAACCGTAACTTCGAGGCAGGAGTTTTTACCTCGGTGGAAGAGCTGGTGACGGAAGCCGTCGAACAGTTCGATGAGCTTTGGATGGGGATTCCCTGTAAGACCTGTAAACGGAAGAAATATTGTTCGGACAGGATTATGACATGATTGAAGATACCCATTGCCTATAAACCTATTCAGTCTGTAGGCAATGGCTTTTCTTTATTTTTTTGAATATGTTCTGGTATAACTGTCTCTGGTGAGAATCAGTGAGTTTTCGGTTATCTTGTCGATCTTTAATGTGTCGGCGAATGAGAGCGTTTGTCCGTTACCGATACTTTTCCCCTGAAGGACCAGGGCATCTGCGTTATCCACTTTAATGGTTTCCCACTTCTCATAAACCAGTGTCGCCATATTGATGGAAGAAGCAAGTCCGTCGTCTTTCAGTTCGAAACCTTCCATCTGTTCGGGCATTCCGTTGATCGGGGCTACCCAGGAACCTTTTAATTGGTTTGTAAGATTACTGTTTCCGCTGCAAGCAATAAATACCAGTGTGGTAATAGGCAATAAGAGACCACATAAAATAGTCTTTTTCATATTAAATGCTGTTTTGAATTTGAATAAGTGCACAAATATATCCGAAGGCTTTAAAATTTCGATGATTTGTATAGTTTTTTTAGTATAAGCGAGTCATGTTTGAATATATTTATTATTTTTATGCAACAGAAGAATATTAATTAACATACGATGATAGGTGCAATAGCAGGAGACATTATCGGCTCCGTTTATGAATTCGATAATATAAAGACAATGGATTTTCCGTTGTTTACAGATGAAAGTAATTATACGGACGATACGATCATGACGGTCGCTATAGCTGATTGGTTACTGAATAGGGGAAACCTTGTTGGAATCATGCAGGAGTACGGACGTAAATATCCGTGTCCGATGGGTGGTTATGGTGCTCGTTTCAGCCATTGGCTACAGGAGGAAAAACCGCAACCTTATGACAGTTGGGGGAATGGTTCGGCGATGCGGGTGAGTGCTGTCGGATGGGGATGCATTTCGTTGGTAGAGGCGTTGGTCGTTGCTAAAGGAACTGCTATGGTCTCTCATGACCATCCCGAAGGGATTAAAGGAGCGCAGGCCACTGCTACTGCTGTTTATATGGCACGGGATGGGAATAGTAAGCAGGAGATCAAGCGATCTATTGAATCTCTTTTTTCTTATAATCTGGACCGTACTTGTGACGAGATACGTCCGGACTATCGTTTTGATGTCAGTTGCCAGGGAACGGTTCCCGAAGCAATTATTGCCTTTCTGGAAAGTACGGACTTTGAGAACGCCATCCGCCTGGCCGTCTCATTAGGTGGCGACAGCGATACGCTGGCTTGCATTACCGGAGGAATTGCCGGGGCTTATTATGGTGTACCGGATGATATTCAGCAGGAAGTCATGAAACGAATACCACCAGAGTTTCAGGAAATAGTGAAACGATTAAATGCTAGATCATTAAGTTGTCGGAACAGTTGAAGAATTTTTCTTTAAAGTTATATATCCATTAGCATAATTTCCGATGGTTTTATAATTGCTGTCGAGTATATAACCATTAGAATAATAGCCTAGTGTCTTTTTGTTTTTGTCTAAAATGTAACCATTAGAGCAATAGGCTATTGTTTCTCCTGACTTATTGAGAATGAAACCATTGGCTCCACACACTATTCTCTGCATCTTCAATTGAAAATACATCTTTTTCTTCGTCGTAAGATAAAGTGAATTTATAATATGTATCGGGGGTTGTATAACGGTATGTATCTGGGAACAGATCATTACTCAGATTGGAGCGGTTTATTTTTGGAAGTAATTTAACAATATGGATCTTATCATCCATGGTAATGTAAAGCTCGGCATCTCTTTCTCCACAATATGAAAATACGATCGCTTTATAATGTTGTGGATTCGTTTTATATCTGAATGGTTGGATAGGTACCCGGCTTTTCACCATAACAGTTGTAGACTCGGGAACATTCTTCAATTCAAAATCCAGTAAACAATTGTTATGTACCAAAATATCAGAAAGATGTGTTGATACTTTTCCTGAATATAGGCAAGACAAACAATCGGCAGCTAATAATTTATCTTCGGTTGTTTGGTCAAAAATCTTTGTAGATGTAGTATCTGTGTAAGATATAAAATTAGCATAATAGTTTTGAGAAGCAAAGAGAATAATCGGGCCTAACCCCGGACTGATCCAATCTATGCCATCCTCATTTTCGATTATGTTGGGACCCCAAATATAGCAGGGAGTATCTTTAGGAATGGCTTTGAGCGTATTTTTGTCTATCGCATAATCATATATCGACTCATAATTTACTATCAGTACCCAATTCTTTCGGGCAGACAGGTCGATATTTGAAATAGCTTCGAATACTTCAATGGGAATATCTTCCTTTTCTATCTCCTTATCTTTTTCGCTCAATAGATATTTATTGCACGAGATACATCCTGATATACAAAGAATAGTAAATAATAAGCCGAATATGTTGTTTCTTGTCATGCTGTTAATATGGTATATTAGACCCGATTTTACAAAGTGAAAACCTTGATGCACAAAGATATTCTTTTATTTCAGAAACGAACAGGATTATACATCGCTAATTCGAACACACAAATGGATTTGAGTTTGCCTATTCCTCTTCCATCTTCCGAATCTCTTCCATCTCCTTATTCAACCGTTTGAACTGTGCCGGTAAGACATATTTCAGATTTATGAATATGGAGGCAGCCATGATAGCCATGATAAGTAGTAACATGATAGCCCCTTCGGTAGTAGTAAACAGAGGCGCATTGATCATCAGGAAAATACCGGCTATTCCCACCGGGCTGCAATAGTAATTCCTTTTCGTCACATTCAGTTTATATAACTCCAGTTCCCGTATAGTCTTTTTATTTTCAAGATATGAATCTGTTATATCCAGCTTTCTCAGATTCAGATAATATTTTATCAGTCCCCATGAAGCAAAGCAGGAAAAAGCCAGAAACAACACTATTCCAATATAGAAATTAACCATGTTATGGATATGAATGTGTGAAAATAATATGACAAGGATAACTACCGGGAAAGGGATTCTGAACAATAAGAGTAACAGATTCTTTCTTTTCATCCGGTTTGTTTCTGCCGAGATCTTTTTCATCAGGGCTGTTCTATTCAGATGTACATTCGCTGCAATTTGCTGGTTTTCCTGTTTCCAGCTGTTTTTTATATTATCGAGTTCCATAACGATTCATTTATAGGGGTTCATTTGTTTTCTTAATTGCTCTTTTATCCGGTTCAAACGTGTACTGACGTTCGTCCTGGACAGACCGAGGATTTGAGAGATCTCTTCGTATGATTTATCATCCAGATACAATAGGATAATAGCCTTGTTCTGTTCCGATAAACTTTCGATGCACTGATAGAGTTGGCCGATTTCAGAGGAGTTGTCGGTCGGGACTTCGAGGATATCACTGCCGTCCGCTACCTTCAACTCATCGAAAAACAATACTTTGTTATTGTCCCGCTTTCGTTTGACATTCAACGCCACGTTGAGCGAGACGCGATAGATCCAGGTCGATATTTTGGAGTCGCCTTTAAACTTCGGGTACGACTTCCACAATTCGAGGATGATGTCATTGATCAGGTCTTTCCTGTCGTGCGTGGTATAAGCATACACCCGGGCGATCTTGATCAGTATGCTTATGTTCGATTCCAGCGCAGAAAGAAAGTCTGCTTCACCTTTTATCATATTCATTTCTCTTTTAGTTTGTATTGGATTAGTACCCCGGCGCGTGAAAAAGTCACAGTGCACGATCTTTTTTATTGTATGGCGAATATAATACTATATCTTTGTATGTATGATTGATTTGAAAGAGTTTGTGTCCCGCCTGAATATTTCTGAAGAGCTATCCGGTGTATTTATGGAAATGGGGGAGATCGTGAACCTTAAACGCAAGGAGTACTTTGTCCGTCAGGGAGAACCATGCCGTTACCTGGGTGCCGTATTGGATGGGCAATTTCGTTTCAGTCATTGTGATGCAGAGGGTGAGGAACGGACGATCGGCTTCAATACTAACGGCTTTGTAACGGAATATTATGCCTTGCTGAACCATGTTCCGGCCAGATATTCCATACAGACGATTTCTGAAGCTGTCGTTTACAGGTTGACTTATCAGCAGGTTATCGACTTTTACGAATATAGTATGGAAGGTCAGCGTTTCGGACGGCATATAGCCGAGCAACTATTCTTTCGTCGTGACGAACTGATCTTTTCCTTTCGTTGTGACACGCCGGAAGAACGTTACAAGAAATTACTGAAAGTTGCGGATCATTCCATGAATAAATTAACCCTGAAAGATGTAGCTTCATTGATCGGTGTAACTCCCGAAACTGTGAGCCGTATCCGAAGAAAACTATCGGATGAGGATGAGTCTTGACAATTGTCAAGAACTTTCAAACGGAGACCATCTACCTTTGTCGCGGATTAATTAACGCGATAAACAAAGATGAACTATTTAAGACACCTTCTATTTGCAGGAGTTTTACTCCTGCTTTTACCCCTTGGCATTCAGGCACAACTTACTCAAACCGTCCGTGGACAAATCGTAGATATGGAAACCAAAGTACCGTTGATCGGGGCTACCGTTATGTTAGCAGGTAGCAGTACAGGCGTTACAACCGATGCAGCAGGTAATTTCTCTCTCGGCAGTGTACCTGTCGGTCGAATCAATCTTCAACTCTCTTATCTGGGATATGAACCATTACAACTTACCGAACTGCAACTGACCAGCGGAAAAGAACTGGTCCTTGCTATCGAAATGAAAGAAAGCCGGCAGGCACTGAACGAAGTGGTAGTCATTGCCCACCGGCGTAAAGACCTTCCCCAGAACGATATGGCTTCTGTCAGTGCACGTACCTTCTCGGTTGAAGAGGCAAGGCGTTATGCCGGAGCAGTGGATGATCCGGCGCGTATGGCAGCTAATTTTGCCGGAGTCACGACCGGGTCGGCGGAAACAAATGTTATTATTATCCGTGGAAACGCTCCTTCCGGGGTTTTGTGGAGGATGGAAGGGGTGGATATTCCTGTCCCGAGTCATTTCAATGGTGGTGATGACGTGCCGGGCGGAGGTCTGTTTACGATGTTCAGTAGTTCCATGCTTGCTAATTCGGATTTCTATACCGGAGCATTTCCTGCAGAATATGGGAATGCCGTTGCTGGTGTGTTCGATATGAAGTTCCGCAATGGGAATGACAGGAAGCACGAATTTACGGCACAGTTGGGGATACAAGGTGCGGAGTTTGCGGCCGAAGGTCCTTTCAAGAAAGACTATGACGGGTCTTATCTATTTAATGTACGTGTATCCACGTTGGGTATTATCAAGTCTTTCATCTCGGAAATGTCCAGCAAGCAATCGATCCATTATGAAGATGTAGCTTTCAAGATCATCTTGCCCACACGACGCATGGGGACATTTTCCCTATGGGGCATCGGAGGAAACTCGCAGTCGGAAAGAGAAGCGGAGGACGATCCGGCTGAATGGACGGACGTCTCCCTAAGTTCGGATATGAAGATAGCCTACCGGGCCGGTGCAGCCGGTATTTCCCATAAGCAGTCGTTCAACTCTTCCCTGTATCTGTCCACCACGCTTGCGGCTACTTTGTCGGATGCGGATTTCGAATTCGGTAGGCGCAGGGTAGAGCAACCGACTACTTCCATTCCCGATATCGATAATTTGAACCGGAGTTATAAACTATCGTTGTCCTCCCGGCTCAATCATCGTCATTCCTCCCGTTGGCACAGTCGTTACGGCATCCGTTGGGATCAATTATTCGATAAGATCGATTACCGGAAATCGGATGATGAAAGGAGTATGCAAACTGTTGCAAATAAACACAGTAATACCCAGTTGTTGCAAGCCTATGCACAGACCAAATATGCTTTCAACCGCTCTTTCTCGCTGACCGGCGGTCTCAATACAACCTTATTTGCACTGAACGGAGATTTTGCTATTGAACCGCGTCTTTCCGTTGAATGGACTCTCAACAGCCATCATTCTCTTATGCTGGGTACGGGACTTCATTCGCAGATAGCACCTCTCTATTTCTATTTTATGGAAGTCCCTGCGGCAAACGGAGGTATTACTACGCCCAATACAGACCTGAAGATGACACGTTCCTTACATAATGTATTGAGTTATAACTGGGCTATCTCTCCGCTTCTAAGGCTCAAAGTCGAACCTTATTTTCAATATTTGTATAATGTTCCGGTATTGCAGGGCGGAACATTTTCTACCATTAACCTCACCGTGCAGCCTCCTTTGTTCTACCAACCTTTCGTGAACACGGGTAAAGGCATGAATGTCGGTATCGATTTTACCCTGGAGCGCTTCCTGCAATCGGGATACTATTACATGGTGACCTTCTCGCTTTTCGACTCCCGTTATAAAGATGATAAGGGCGACTGGCATAATACGCTGTTCAATACGCGGTATGTAGCAAATATCCTGGGAGGAAAAGAATTTACTTTCCGCCGGAAGAATGGCTTAAATAGAGTCTTGGGACTGAATGCCCGTATCGCCCTTTCGGGTCACCGTCCGACTTCTCCGGTCGATCTGAAAGCGACATTGGAGCAGCAAGATATTGTGTATGACGAGTCTACGCCGTTTATCCATCGTCGCAAAGGTATCAGCCCCGTATCGGATATCTCCCTGACTTACCGGGTGAATTATCGAAGATGTTCCGGAACCGTTGCTATCCAGGTGAAAAACCTGATAGGAAAACAATATATGGGGCAGTCATACAACCAGGCAACACAGCAGATAGAGGATTTTTATTTCAACAGTATGATTCCTTTTATCAGTTATAAGATGGAATTCTGAATGGGCTAATCCGGAGTAATCCTGCTTTTGCGCAAACCTTTTTTGCTTTCTTGTTGTTTTCTTACCGAAAGTGCAAAATGTGTAGTAATAATACTGACAAAATGACTTATTTTTGTTATGGTATTTATTTTGTAGAGTTATCAGTGAAAGTTAAAAATAAAGAAGATAACAAGAAAGTAATATAAGGTATGAATTTAAACAATTTTACAATTAAATCACAAGAGGCTGTTCAGCAGGCGGTGCAGTTGGTTCAGAAGAATAACCAACAGGTGATCGAACCTGTTCATTTGCTGAAGGCTGTCATTATGACGGGTGAAAGTATCACGAACTTCCTCTTCCAGAAACTGGGTGTGAATATCCAGAATCTGAACATGGTGCTGGATCGTCAGATAGAATCCTATCCGAAAGTATCCGGTGGCGAACCTTATCTGTCGAGCGAATCGAATGCCGTTTTGCAGAAAGCAATCGATTATTCCGGTAAGATGGGTGACCAGTATGTTTCTCTGGAACATATCATTCTCGCTTTGTTCACCGTAAAAAGTACGGCTTCGCAGATATTGAAAGATGCCGGTGTTACGGAAAAAGAACTGGAGAAAGCGATCGAGGAATTGCGTAAGGGAAATAAAGTAACGAGCCAGTCGGCAGAAGACACGTACGACTCTCTGAATAAATACGCCATCAACCTGAACGAACGTGCCCGTAGCGGCAAGCTCGACCCGGTGATCGGCCGTGATGACGAGATCCGTCGTGTACTTCAGATCCTGAGCCGTCGTACAAAGAACAACCCGATCCTGATCGGTGAACCGGGTGTCGGTAAAACAGCTATCGCTGAAGGCTTAGCACACCGTATCGTTCGTGGCGATGTTCCGGAGAATCTGAAATCAAAACAGATCTTCTCCCTGGATATGGGTGCATTGATTGCCGGTGCCAAATATAAAGGAGAATTTGAGGAACGGTTGAAATCCGTAGTCAACGAGGTGACCAAGTCGGAAGGCGAGATCATCCTTTTCATCGATGAGATCCATACATTGGTAGGAGCCGGTAAGAGTGATGGGGCTATGGATGCCGCCAATATCCTGAAACCTGCGTTGGCACGTGGTGAATTACGTTCTATCGGTGCAACGACACTGGATGAATATCAGAAATATTTTGAAAAAGATAAAGCGTTGGAACGTCGTTTCCAGGTTGTGATGGTCGAAGAACCGGATGAACTGGATACTATTTCTATCCTGCGTGGTCTGAAAGAGAAGTACGAAAACCATCATAAGGTACGTATTAAAGACGATGCCATTATCGCTGCCGTCCAGCTTTCGACACGGTATATTACCGACCGTTTTCTGCCGGATAAGGCGATCGACCTGATGGATGAGGCTGCTGCCCGTCTGCGTTTGCAGGTGGATTCGGTACCCGAATCATTGGACGAAGTTTCCCGCCGTATTAAACAGTTGGAGATCGAACGCGAAGCCATCAAACGTGAAAACGATAAGACGAAACTGGAACAGTTGAACAAGGAAATCGCCAACCTCAAAGAAGAAGAAAAGAAACAGAAAGCCCAGTGGGAAAGCGAAAAGGAACAGATCAACAAGATCCAGCAAAATAAGATCGACATCGAGAACCTGAAGTTTGAAGCTGATAAGGCAGAACGTGAAGGCGATTACGGCAAAGTAGCTGAGATCCGTTACGGTAAACTGCAGGCGAAAGAAGAAGAGATCAAGGAAATACAGGCCAAGCTGCACACCATGCAGGGGGCTGCCGCCATGATCAAAGAGGAAGTCGACAGCGAAGACATTGCCGATGTGGTATCCCGTTGGACCGGTATTCCCGTCAACAAGATGATGCAGAGCGAACGCGACAAACTACTCCGCCTGGAAGACGAATTGCATACCCGTGTGATCGGTCAGGAAGAGGCTATTACAGCCATTGCGGATGCGGTGCGTCGTAGCCGTGCCGGATTGCAGGATCCGAAACGTCCGATCGGTTCGTTCATCTTCCTCGGTACGACCGGTGTGGGTAAGACAGAACTTGCCAAAGCGTTGGCTGAATACCTGTTTGACGATGAGAACAGCATGACCCGTATCGATATGAGCGAGTATCAGGAGAAATTCAGTGCGACCCGTCTGATCGGTGCACCTCCGGGATATGTCGGTTACGATGAAGGTGGCCAGTTGACGGAAGCAATTCGCCGTAAACCTTATTCTGTCGTCCTGTTCGACGAGATCGAAAAGGCGCATCCGGACGTATTCAATATCCTGTTGCAGGTATTGGACGACGGTCGTTTGACGGATAACAAGGGACGCGTCGTGAACTTCAAGAACTCGATCATCATCATGACCAGCAATATGGGTTCATCCCTGATTCGTGAAAGCTTCGAGAAGATCACGCCCGACAACCGCGAAAAAGTGATCGATGAAACCCGTATCCAGGTACTGGAATTACTGAAGAAATCCATTCGTCCGGAATTTCTGAACCGTATTGACGAGATCATCATGTTCACTCCGCTGAATGAGGAAGAGATCCGTAAGATCGTTACCTTGCAGTTGAACAGCGTGAAGAAGATGCTGGCTAACAATGGTGTTGCCTTGAATTTTACGGATGCTGCCGTCGATTTTATCTCGGATGCAGGTTACGATTCCCAGTTCGGTGCCCGTCCGGTGAAACGTGCTATCCAAAAATATGTCCTTAACGAACTGTCGAAGGAGATACTGGGTATGAAGATCGATAAGAACCGTCCGATCATTATCGATCGGGAAGGGGATGGACTGGTATTTAAGAATTAAATATAATTCTATTTGAATATGAAAAGGCTCTGGTTCTTTATAGAACTGGAGCCTTTGTGTTTATTAACATATACGATTTAGGATATCGGGTATGTTAATTACTTAGCTTTACAGTCAAAAGAAAACGCAATGAGATTTAAAATAGTATTACAAGTTGACAAGAAATACGGGAATCGTTTGCCTTTTAATTATCAGTATGAGCAGATGGCGGTTATCTACAAAATTCTTTCGTTGTCGAATGAATCTTATGCAAACTGGTTACATGATAATGGGTTTGAACTGGAGGGAAAACAATTCAAGCTATTCACATATTCATCTTTGATTATACCGTCTCTAGGGTTGGATAAGGAGCATGGGTGTCTGTATATAAACAGCGATACAGTAGAATGGTATATATCTTTCCTTCCCGAAAAATCAACACGGCAATTTATTCAAGGTATTTTTATGGAACAAACATTTCAATTGGGTAATAGGCAGAACGTTGTTCAATTCAAGGTACAGAGTGTAGAGATGTTACCTGCTTTGAACTGCGAAGAGGAAGCTGAGTTTAAGACATTATCACCCATGTGCATTTCCCGTCGAGAGGAAAATGGTAAAACGGTATATCTTTCTCCTGCAGATCCTTATGCGAAAGGTGCTATTCTAGTGAGTTTGCTTAATCGGTATGTGGCTTATTATGGAAAACCTTATCAAGGTGTACTGAATTATGATTTTATTGTAACAAATGAGCCTAAACCTAAATTAATAACAATTAAAGCGGATACTTCTCAACAAACAAGGGTCAAAGGTTTTCTTTGTAAATTCAGAATGAAGGGACCAAAAGAATTAATGAATATAATGTATGAATCAGGAATTGCAGAAAAAGGTAGTAGTGGCTTTGGAATGGTAGAGAAAATAAATCATCCTTAAAATGATATATTATGAGCTTAGATACAGTAATAAAAATAGGTCAATTCTATCGTAAAACCAAAAAAGCGTGGAAATACCATGATCAGATAAATTGGGCGATAAATGACGTAAAAGCGTTAGAAAAGAAGAAAGATAAAGAAGGAAATACCATTACTACCACATTCTATGAAGTGAATGTTGTTGATGATGGGGATCGTTTTTCTTTTGACTTCGATTCTATGTCACGTATTATAGACGAAGATAAGATCAAGTCTATTTATTATCTAAATTTCAAGACATCGAAAAAAGATTCTTCCAAGCGTTACTTGTTAGGAGATTTGGTATATTCTTGTTATGAAGATAAAAAGGGGATGCTGGTAGAAGGCGGAAATTATAGGATGTATGGAACATGGGCTGATAAAGAAAAAAATGGAATTGTAGAAAAGAAATCTTCTTTTTGGTTGAGCGAAGATGCTGCAAGCCGTATGGATAATCCATTTATTCAAAAGTTTCGTTCCGAATTCAGGAGAAAGGCTGAATATATTGAGCAATTTCTTAAAAATCAGACCTCTGTTGTGCTACACTTTAACTTCGAAGGGAAAAGCTGGCAAGATATGGATGGTATAGTTGATAATATAGATGTTATTCTGACGGAAAGTCTTGTAAAACGCCTTCCGGATACTGATAAGGTTATGTTGGATAAGTATCTATATAAAACATTGGGTGGTGTTACTCCCGGATTTGGAGAAACAGGATATAAGAATCGTTTGTTTACGCGTGATGATATCATCAGTTTAATGTATGCGGGAAATGCAGCAGAGAAGCCACTGATGCGTATAGGAGGAATAGGTATAATAGCTTTGCCTCATTCAGAGCAGCTGACATCAGATATGGTTGTTTGTTTTTTTGAACGGGATAAAAACACATTGGAGCAGGAAGATAAGCAAGAAGCCGATATGACATTTGTGGATGAGGAAGATTCATGTGATTCATCCTTTGGAGGTTTATTGAGAAACGATTTTGATGACTCTGTTAAATTTGATATCATTTTTACAAATGTTCCGGCTTCTCCGGCTGGTGTTTTTTCAGACTTGATAGAATTTTCAGATGTACAGAAATCTCTATTAAGAAGGGTTCATAAACGGATTGTTGAATGTAGACTGGAAGTTGAGGAAATGGCTTATGCTGAATTTCCTAATGCTAAGGGTTTTAAATATCATATCCGTAACTCTTTTCAGAATTTATTGGGTGATGTGACGAAAGATAAGAAAAAGTTCCAGTCCCATATCTTGAAAGCTTTGCCTCAAATTTATACGGATACTTATTATGAAGATCCTATTTTGCTACCTGCATTTTTGGAAAAGGTAGAATATAATATCCGAAACGATAATACAAATTTTAATCTACTGAAATATGATTTTTATTTTCTAATGAAAATACAAAAAAAGAATACGCTTATGACGATTAAAGATTCAAAAAGTTATGCTTTAGGTAAACAACTAGGTATAATGGCTCAACAGTTTGCGTCATGGAAGAAAGATTGTCCGATTAAATCATTTGAGAAATCTTATGTAGGGAATCTTTCCCGGAGAACAGCTTCGTTGGACGAGTTGGTAAAGTTTGCTGCTTTTCTTAATGAAAAGTTGGTTATGCATGGTTTGACTAAAAAGTGGGTAAAAGAAGCCTATATGGAGTTTGCTGATATCGTTAAAGATTTTGGCGGAGAGAAGTATAGCAAATATAATTGCTCACTTGGTTTTTTTGAAAGTTATTACGATTCGAGAAAACCTATTGAGGAAAAAGAAGAAATAACGGATGCTAATTAAATTATGAATATAAATGGAAAATCAACAGGAAAAATCAGAAATTCTTTTTTGGTACGATAGTACTTATTCAATACCTAATGGTGACCCTTTTACAGGGGAACAACGTTATGATGATGAAACAAAACGTATTTTAGTAAGTGACGTTCGTATTAAGCGTTTTATCCGGGATTATTTTATTCAACAGAATGAAATAGAGAAAGATAAATATGATATATATGTTTTCAATGATAAGTCACAGATTGCAGAAGGTAGTAAAGAATCAGGTTCTTCTGCCAGGATGAAATCTCTGAGAGTAAAATATAAATGTGAAAAATTAGATAAGAAGAAACCGGAAGAGGAAGCACTGAATTTAATAAAACATTGTATCGATGTTCGTTTATTCGGTGGGATCTCCACTGAAAAAGATGCAGCTGTAAATATTACAGGCCCGGTACAATTTGCTCTTCTTAATCCATCTATGAATAAGATCGATTTGCGTATTCATCAAAATACGTCAGTTTTTTCATCCAGTGCAGATAAATCGGGGGGAGCAATTGGTACGACAACAGTAGTGCCTTATGCTCTTAATCAGATTCACGGTTGGATTAATCCTTATTCGGCAAAGAATAGTGGACTGACTACTGAAGATGTGCAGGAAATGTTTAAAGCACTTTGGAACAGTATAAATAATGCAAATACCCGAAGTAAATCCAATCAGAATTCAGTGCTGTTGCTTCAGATTGTTTATCATACTCCGAATGATAAATTGTATGGTGTCGATAAATTAGTAACGATAACATCCGAGAAAGAAGAAGAGCAAATACGTGGAATGGCTGATTTTCAGTTTGATTTTAATGGGTTAAAAGCCGTGGTAGATTCCCCAAAAGTGAAAGAAGTACGCTTCTATACGGAAATAGAGTCTATAAAAAATGCACTTCTTGCTTTGGGAAATGAGAAAATCAAGTCAATCGATATATTTACAAAATAATCTGGGGTATGAAAGGTGTTCGATTAAATATAAAAGGAAATTGGGCACAGTTTCGACGATCTGAGACCAATAATAATCCGCTCTCTCATGATTTGATAACAAAGACGGCACTCGTTGGTATGATCGGAGCTGTGCTTGGTAAGAATCGGGAGGAAATGAGATGCCTGTTCCCTATTTTGTGTGATGACTTGAAATATGGGGTACAGGTAAAGAATGAGGTAAAGAAGCAATCATGGGGGTTTACTTTTCGAAGTGCAACAAATGATTGGGATAAAGTACCGAAGCAGATGGAGTTTCTTCGTAATCCTGAGTATGAAGTTATACTTTGCCTTGTTAATCAGCGTTCGGAAGCTTTATTTACATCATTTGTCGATTATTGCAAGGAGGGAAAAGCTTGTTATAATCCTGTGTTAGGATTACACAATTGTCCTGCAGAAATCCGATGGGAGGAAGACGGTGAAATTGAATGTGTGGCCGATGGTGTGTTTTCTACAAAAGGGTTTGTTACAAGCAAACATATTCCGGAGGGATTGGAAACGAATACGTTACGTATAGGTTTTGACCGGATACCCTGTTTTCAGAATAATGATTTCTGGAACTTACCTGAAGGTTATGTCTCAATCGTTTATCCATCTGCCGGTCATTCGATTAAGGTTCGAGGTGAACATTATTTGTTTAATGGAGAAACACAGTGGTGTCTGATATGAATTATTGGTCGCATATAGACAAGCTATTAGAAGTTCATATTTGCGGAGTTATTGAAAAATCCCGCAAATATACTTCTTTATCGATCACTGAAGCGGCTGCTCTTTTTCATGATTTTGGAAAGATAAATCCTAATTTTCAGAAAAAACTAGCAGGTGTTAATGGCGGGAGATATTCAAATCATTCTTATTTATCTGTATTTGCATTTGTTTATTTTGCGAAGACAAATGGGGAAGCCTGCCGACAGTTGCTTAAGGCTGAAAATACTTCTGACTATAAGATTAAGTTTCGGCAGGTAATCGCATTGATAGCCCATCATCATGGAGATTTACCTAATTTTGTAGATTTATTGAATTGGGAAGAAATAACTAATGCGGCTATGTTTGTCGAAAAGAATGAGTTGCCGTTTTCTTCCTTTCTGTCCAAGCAATTGTCAATCAAACATAACCTGTTTTCAATAAATTATGATGAATTTGACTTTCAAAATTCTAGTAGGTTTGTAAAACATCTACACTTGAAATTTTGGCGTGTAAATGCTTTGCAGTATTTTATGGATACCCAATTCGGATTTGCATCGTTAATACATGCAGATAAAAGAGATGCCGGAAATAATGTTTGGTATCAATTTGAGGATCGGATTCCACAGGCTATCGAAGATATGGATTTGGCGTTAGCTCGGAAATTTCAACTGTTTGATCAAGGGCCAGTTTCATCTGATTTAAATCGTTTGAGAACGGCCATTCGGGTAGAGGCTACAAAGAATATTTCTCGCCATTTATTATCATCCGGGAGAGTATTCACTATAACAGCTCCAACTGGTGCGGGAAAAACTTATACGTTATTATCTGTTGCTAAAGAAATACAACGTCAAAAAGGACCGTTGGGTATCATATATGCTTTACCTTTCCTCTCTATCACCGAACAAGTTCAACGGATATTGGATGAAGATGGTATTGATTATTTGCCAGTGAATTCGAAAGTAAATAATCAAGAATTGGTTACAGCCTTGGAGCTGTATGAGGTAAATCCGACTTTAGAAAATTTGCAAAAGATACTTCAACAAGATTTTGCTGAACATTCATTTGACCATCCTTTTATTATAACAACCTTTGTTCAATTTTTTGAAACCCTGGTAAGTAATAAGAATGCAACGCTATTGAAATTACCTAATTTCTCAAATCGAATATTCCTCATAGATGAGTTGCAAGCATTGCCTCCACGTCTATATATCTTTTTTTCTGCATGGCTGGAAGCTTTTTGCCGTAAAAATAATTCGTATGTTATATTGTCTACCGCGACTATGCCCAAATTAGATTTTCCGGTAAAGGATTATACCGATGAATCGGTTGACCCATATCTGTTGTTTAAAGAATATTCTGATAATCAGCCAATAGAATTGATAACTCCTGAAAGATATTTCTCGGATAAAACGTTTAATCGGTATAAAATACATTTGGTAGATAATGACAAATTTATGCTACAGGATTTGGTTGACCATGTTTTGAGTCAGACTAAATCTTGTCTGGTGATTTTGAATACTATCGGTGATACAAAGGAGCTATATGAGAAACTGGAAGAATTATCTCATGTCATCCTACTAAATACTCACTTTACCCCTTCTGATCGGAGTGAAAAAATAAAAATGGCAAAAGCCTTTTTGAATGCGAATGAAAAGGTTATTTTGATATCTACTCAATTGATCGAGGCTGGTGTTGATATTGATTTTCCTGTAGTATATCGGGATTTATGTCCGTTGCCAAGTCTTATTCAAAGTGCCGGAAGATGTAATAGGAATAATACTTTTCCGGAAATGGGAGATGTTTATTTCTTCCAATTAAAAAAGGAACAAGGAAAAGCTAGTTCAGAAGTAATCTACAAAGGAGAGGCTGCAGAGTTTCTTCGTTTTTGTAAGGAATATATTACTGATGGGATAGAAGAAAATAAATTATATGCTGTCCAGTCTGATTTCTTTTCTTCTATTCGGGATTCTCTTTCTATAGGTGATTTTAAGAAGGGAAACAAATCAATAAATATGATTGAATGTGTCAATAATGCTGAGTTTGAACGTTTGGGAGAGTTTCAATTAATAGATAATGATCTGTTTGGTGAACAGTATAAATATTATATTCCAAAAGATGAAAATGATTTTAGTTGTGAAGAGTTGGCCGACTTAGTGATACAGTCTTTAAGTACAACAGGATTTGAAGAGAGTAGAAAAGTTCGGATAGAAATTAATAATAGACTTAAGGAGTTAAGTGATAGGATAATAAATGTGCGTTTGAATTTGAAGAAAGATCAAGTGGCTCCTGCTTATCGAAATGAAAAAACTTATTTTGATATACGCGTCTTATCTGATTTGAATAATTATTCATTTGAAAAAGGTTTAGAGTTAGGAACAAATAACTTATTACTATAATGCGGCATGTAACAGGTACATTGATTTCTTATTATTTCTATTGTAAACGTAGAATGTGGCTTCATGCCAATGATATTCGTTTTGAAGATACTTCGGATGATGTGGCTATGGGGCGTCTTATTGAAGATTCTACTTATTTACAACGTGACAGTAACTATGAACAAGTAGAATTGGATGGCATTAAGATTGATTTTTATGATCATAAGAATCGGGTTATACATGAAACTAAAAAATCTCCTAAATTTGAGCAAACACATATTTGGCAGTTGAAATACTATATGTATGTTTTACTGAAAAATGGAATGGAGGGTGTGACAGGTATTTTGGAATATCCGACAGAGCGTAAGACACATAAAATAGAACTTAGTTCAGATGATGTGGTTGAAATAGATCGGATGGTATCAGAAATCAAGAGAATTATTCAGTCTGAGGATTGTCCGTCACTTATAAAAAGTGTTCGATGTAAAAATTGTAGTTATTATGAATTTTGTTATATTACGGAGGAGGATGAAATATGAAGAAAACTTATTATTTATTTAATCCTGGTAAACTCAGTAGAAAAGATAATACTTTGAAGTTTGTTCCTGTAACAGAAGATGAAAATGGTCTTGAACACGATGGGCAACCTAGATTTATACCTATAGAAGGTGTCAGTGAATTTTTTGTTTTCGGATCATTGGTCGCAAATAGTGCTTTGTTTAATTTTTTAGGACAAAATGATATCGCTGTACACTTTTTTGATTATTATGAAAATTATACCGGATCTTTTATGCCTAAAGATTATATGCTGTCCGGTAAAATGTTATTAGCTCAAACGTCTAATTATGAAAATTGTCCTAAACGTTTGGTTGTGGCACAAAAATTCATTGAGGGAGCATCATATAATATGATAAAGAATCTTCAATATTATAATCGTAGGGGGAAGGATATGGAGCCCATGATTGAACAAATGAAAAGTTATGCTTCTAAATTGGACCAAGCTCAGAGTGTGCAGGAGGTGATGGGATTAGAGGGTAATATCCGTCAGGTTTATTATGAGTCGTTTAATTTGATATTGAATGATTTTCAAATGAACGGGAGAAGCAAACAGCCACCTCAGAATGAGGTTAATGCTTTGATTTCATTTGGGAATATGATGTGTTATAGTTTTTGTCTGCGAGCTATTCATCAGACGCAACTGAATCCTACGATTAGTTATTTGCATACTCCGGGAGAGCGTCGTTATTCACTTGCCTTAGATTTAGCAGAGATATTTAAACCGATTATTGTAGATCGTACAATTTTTAAAGTTTTAAATAGAAAGGAACTTCAAAGCAAACATTTTAATACCTCATTAAATAAATGTATTTTAAATGAGGCAGGAAAAAAAGTTTTTGTTAAAGCGATTGAAGATCGTATGTCTGAAACAATTCAGCATCGTAGTCTTAAACGTAATGTCAGCTATAGGCATTTTGTAAAATTGGAATGTTATAAGCTTAGTAAGCATTTATTGGGAATGGAAGAATATAAACCTTTTAAAATGTGGTGGTAGATGTATATTATTCTTGTATATGATATGGGAGAGAAAAGAGTTGCAAAAATGCTTCGTCTTTGTCGAAAATATTTAAATTGGATTCAGAATTCTGTATTTGAAGGAGAATTGAGCGATGTTAAATTGAAAGAACTGAAGATTCAGGCTGGAGAAATAATGGATAAGAATGAGGATAGCTTAATTATTTTTTCAAATCGCTGGGATAAGTGGATGGATCGGGAAGTGATTGGAAAAGAGCGATCTAGTATTGATCAGTTTTTATGAAAGTTGTCGATGTCAGTTTTTATGAGTAAAAAGTGAGTATATAAAACTTCTCTGTGTTTCAAGACGTTCTTTGACATGCTGAAAATCAGATCAATAATATAAGTTGTCGATTCCCTGTTATTTTTATATAATTGGGGGTCGACAACTTTATTTACAAAAAAATGCCAGGTGAGTATCGTGAAAAGCCTTGTATTTTCGTTGATAATAGCTATTTTTGTAACGACTATAAATAGAACCTGACGGAATTGAAATCCAGTTCCCCTTCGTCGATCTGAAACTGTACAAGGCTATAAATAGAACCTGACGGAATTGAAATTTCCCACGCTGATGATATCCGCTATCCCGGTGTCGCTATAAATAGAACCTGACGGAATTGAAATAAATTCAAAGCATACTTTCTGCCGACCGGGTCCGGCTATAAATAGAACCTGACGGAATTGAAATTCTGGAATGTGAATTTCGGGTGCTTCGCTATTTTTCTATAAATAGAACCTGACGGAATTGAAATTATGGATGATGTTGCCTGATATGTTTAACATGTATCTATAAATAGAACCTGACGGAATTGAAATGCCGGAAATAAGTCCGCTGGCAAGTCTACTAATATCTATAAATAGAACCTGACGGAATTGAAATAATTGCAGCAAAATGTCCCTTTATGGCTGCTTCTTCTATAAATAGAACCTGACGGAATTGAAATCCACATCAAAGGGAAGCCCATCATTTCCTCGACGCTATAAATAGAACCTGACGGAATTGAAATTTGTTGCCGGCATGAGTCGAGTTGAAAATGGTAGAGCTATAAATAGAACCTGACGGAATTGAAATAAGCCTTGAACTCTTCTATGTCTGCGCGGGCATCTTCTATAAATAGAACCTGACGGAATTGAAATCAGTTTATCCGGTAACAAGCGCCAATATGGTGCAACTATAAATAGAACCTGACGGAATTGAAATTTGGATGCTTTCAATAAAATGGGAGTATTGCTGGTCTATAAATAGAACCTGACGGAATTGAAATAGGGGAGTACACACGCGCCGCATGTTTGGAGGGACTCTATAAATAGAACCTGACGGAATTGAAATGAGGGTCTTTGCCCCCGGCTGTGCGTTGCGTCGCATCTATAAATAGAACCTGACGGAATTGAAATAAAAATTGGGAAAGATAGTTCCCGATGGGGACACCCTATAAATAGAACCTGACGGAATTGAAATTAATAAATACGCGCAACTTCCTTTTCTGACAAGTCTATAAATAGAACCTGACGGAATTGAAATTGTTGTAAAAATATGCGAAATGCACGAGGCTACCTTACTATAAATAGAACCTGACGGAATTGAAATTCCAAGACCGGCCACAGACATTCAAAGAGTGAAATACTATAAATAGAACCTGACGGAATTGAAACAAGTATAGGGGAGCCGAGACATTCGCATTCGAAGCTATAAATAGAACCTGACGGAATTGAAACTCAACAAACTTTTCTTTATTACACGAAAACATCATGACTATAAATAGAACCTGACGGAATTGAAACCTATTCCTGGAGTTCCATCTACGGTCGGATATAATGCTATAAATAGAACCTGACGGAATTGAAACGACGTAATCTGCTTTATATCCGAAATTTTCTCGGCGCTATAAATAGAACCTGACGGAATTGAAACAACATTGTTCGCTTAACCTTATCAGCCTTTACACAACTATAAATAGAACCTGACGGAATTGAAACTAACCAGGATGAGCCATTGTGGGTTACTTCATCATAATCTATAAATAGAACCTAACGGAATTGAAACACTATTACCGGTGCCTCTGCCACTATTGATGCTAATATCTATAAATAGAACCTAACGGAATACAGGGTATGGATTGATGTGTCAAAACGTCTATCTTCTATAAATTGTCTAGTCCTAAATAACCGTTACAGTTATTGGACAAAAATAATACATTTGGCAGGGGCTATCCGACTTTGGACAGCCCCTTTTTTTGTTTAGCCACGAGGTTATATGACTGGTAGCCGATAAAATCTGACAATGTGGATTTTTAGTTTTAGAGATAAAAATTATTTTAAATCTAATTTTCTTTAGTCTTCTTAGAACTATGGTGAGTTAATACTTGTTATATATATAGCAAGGGTATGCTTTTGACAATATGTCAGCACTTATGTGTTAAAACGAATGCATGGAGTATATTTTGTTGGAAATTTGTTTGGTATTAATGTTATAATCTCTATATTTGCATTTAACAAGTGTAAAAAACAGCATAGTTCTAAGAAGACTAAGTCGTTTCCTTTATGCAAAAACACAATACTTAACGCAAAATGAGTATGAGAAATGTCGAATTTATTAACTTTCCTAAACAATCTGGCTTTATGAAGAAGGGCTTATTATTATTTGTACTGTTTTGTATAGGGACATGTACAAATGTGCTATGGGCACAGAAGAAAGTAAGTGGTGTTGTGATGGACCAAAGTGCCAATCTGCCGCTTATAGGGTGTAATGTCGTAGAAAAAGGAACCACAAATGGAACCGTTACCGATTTGGATGGTAACTATACATTGGAAGTTCCGGAGAATGCAATCTTACAATTCTCTTTTTTAGGTATGACAACGGTCGAAGAACCGGTTAACGATCGTACCGTAATTAATGTAGATATGTTTTCAGATACCCAGAAGATTGAAGAAGTCGTTGTCACAGCCATGGGTATCCAACGTAAGGCAAAGTCATTGACCTATGCTACTCAACAGGTTGCAGGACAGGAATTGACCCGTGCAAAAGATGCCAACCTGATCAATGCTTTGCAAGGTAAAGCAGCCGGTATGCTTATTTCTCCGAATGCAACCGGTGCAGGAGGCTCGTCCAAGATTATTTTGCGTGGTAATAAATCCGCTTATGGGAATAACCAGCCGCTTATTGTTATCGATGGTGTTCCGATGAATAGTCCGGAAACAACTCAGTTGGCGGGTGAATATGAGGGACGCGACGGTGGTGACGCATTGGGTAACCTGAACCCGGATGACATTGCCAGCATGAATGTCCTGAAAGGTGCATCAGCAGCGGCTTTATATGGTAGTATGGCTGCGAATGGTGTGATCATGATCACTACAAAAAAGGGCCGTGAGGGTGCCGCAAGAGTAGATTTCTCTTCCAATATAACACTTGAAAGTCCTATGTCTCTTCCTAAATTACAAGGACGTTATGGGGCTGTCAAAGTAGGTGATCAGTTAAATAACATGAGTTGGGGTGACAAGGTGGCCGACAACGATAACCATGCGATGGATAATGTGAACGATTTTTACCGTACAGGTTCTACTTTTATTAATTCCGTAACGATCAATGGCGGTACTGAAAAAGTACAAAGCTTTATGTCGTACGCTAATACGACGGCTTTTGGTATTATGCCGACAAATGACTTTCAGCGTCATAACATGTCGACCCGCGAAACTTTCAACTTGTTTGGCAACCGACTGACCATCGATGCTTCTTTGTCGTATATCAGCCAGAAAGGAACCAATCGTCCTCACGGAGGTACTTATATCAACCCGTTGACAGGTCTGTATACATTCCCGGTAAACGGTGATTTCGGTTATTATAAGGATAACTTCGAAAAATTCAATGAAGATCGTAACCTGATGGCTCACAACTGGTATCTTCCGGATGACGATTTTTCAGCCAATCCTTATTGGATATTAAACCGGATTAAATCGACTGAGAGACGTGACCGTGTAATGGCTTCCGCCAGTGCAAAATTTAAGATCACCGACTGGTTGAATGTGCAGGGACGTTTAAGCGTGGATAATACTTTCGACCGTTTTGAACGTAAATGGCATGCAACAACAACTGCTACATGGGCTCCCGGCGGGAACGGACGTTATCGTCAGGAACGTTTCGATGCAAAGCAGTTCTATGGTGACTTGATGTTGAATTTTAACAAGACCTGGAATGAAAAATGGGAATTGAATGCCTCTTTAGGTACCAGCTTCCAGGACAATAAGGTACAAAATGTCATTCTGGATAGCGACAAGCTGGGATTGATGGAAGCAAACTTCTTCGTTCCTGAAAATATCAACGGCAATGGAAACCAACGTACTTCCAACCCTCGTAAACGTTTGAATTCCGTATTCGGAACAGTTCAGTTCGGTTATAACGGGATGATCTATCTGGATGTGACGGGACGTAACGACTGGTCGTCTGCTTTGGCTTTCACCGACAACTTCTCCTATTTCTATCCTTCCTTCGGTCTGACAGCTCTGTTGAATGAGATGATCCCGATGACAGATAAGATCAATTTATTGAAGATCAGAGGTTCTTACTCAATCGTGGGTAACGACGTTCCTGCTTATATCACTCATCCGATGGATGGTATCAACCTGGGAGGCCTGGAACCGAATACCAAGGAACCGTTTACCGAAATGAAACCAGAAAAGATGCATTCAATGGAATTTGGTCTGGATCTGACTATGCTGGATAACCGTTTGAATTTTGATATCACTTATTATAAGACAAACAACAAGAACCAGTATTTCTCTATTTCATCTCCGCTGGCTTCCGGTTACGATAGCTATTATATCAATGCCGGTAATATCCAGAATCAGGGCTTTGAGGCTTCCATCAATTATCGTTGGGATTTTGCAGAAGACTGGAGCTGGAAACCCGAATTCAACATTTCCTACAACCAGAATAAGATCAAGGAACTTACCGATCAATTGAAGAACGGTGTATCTTTAGGTTCGGGTGCAGGTCTTAACTTCAAGCTGGTTGAAGGTGGTTCATACGGCGATATTTACGGTAAAGTGGCAGAACGCGATGAGAACGGAGCTTTCATGTTGGATAAAGACGGTAAACTGGTCATCTCTACAGACGAACGTCATTTAGGGAATGTAAACCCGAACTGGCAGTTGGGATGGGGTAATACTTTTACCTATAAAGATTTCAGCTTATACTTCCTGATCGACGGAAAGATCGGTGGCAATGTAGCCAGCCAGACACAAAGTTATCTGGATGCTTACGGTGTAACGGAAGCAACAGCCGATGCACGCGATAACGGTGGTGTAGACCTTGGTAACGGACAGAAAATGGATGCACAGACATTCTATACTTCAACAGCCGGTAAGGAAGGTGCAAAAGACCTCTATGTATATTCTGCAACGAACTTCCGTTTACGTGAACTTTCTTTAGGATATACATTCCGCAACCTGTTAGGAGCTTCCAAGAACCTGAATCTGTCTTTCGTTGCTCGTAACCTGTTCTTCATTTATAAAGATGCTCCGACCGATCCGGATATGTCTGTTTCAACGAATAACGGTTGGAAAGGCTTCGATTCGTTTGGTTTGCCTGCAACACGCAGCTATGGTATCAACTTGAAAGTAACATTCTAATAACGCGATCAATCATGAAAAAGAATATAATTAAACAAGTAAAAAATACATTACCATTGTGGGCTGTAGCTTTCATGGTAGGAGTGACGGCTTGTACGGATAATTTTGAAAATATCAATACCAATCCGAACGGGATGGATGTTTCTCAGGTGAAAGTAACTTCCCGTTTCAACCAGCCGATAGTAGGTGTCTATAATAACTATCAGAACAAGAATTACGAGTTCCAGTTGCAACAGAATCTGAATGCGGATATGTTTTCCGGTTATATGGCGACCGGTACGGCATTCAACGGTAACTCTAACAATGCGATGTATGCAATGATGGACGGCTGGAATGGCGAGGCATTCCGTGACGGTATGTTATATGTAATGAAACCGATCAGTGAAATCCTGAAATCGACGGATGCGAAAGACTATACAGCGATTGCCAAGATCATCCGTGTACAGGGTATGCATCGTGTAGCTGATATTTACGGGGCTATTCCTTATTCAAAAGCTATGCAGGGAGGTTCGTCCGTTCCTTACGATGATTTGGAAACTCTATATACCACTTTCCTTTCCGAGCTGGAAGAAGCTGTGAACGACCTGACCTCTTTGGTGGATGCAGGTGAAGCAGAAGCAAACCGTTTGAATAGTTTCGATATTGTCTGCGGTTCGGACTTTAAACAATGGATCCGTTTTGCCAATACATTGCGTTTGCGTTTAGCCGTGCGTCTGTCTGTTGTAAAACCGGAATTGGCCAAGTCTACTGCTGAAGCTGCCGTGAACCATAAATATGGTGTCCTGGTTGCCGGTAACCCGAATGTACAGGTCATCGATGCTTCTTTACAGAATCCGTTGAATGAAATTGTAGTCAACTACAATGATATGCGTGCCAGCGCTTCTATGGTCTGTATGTTGAAAGGGTACGACGATCCCCGCTTGCCGGTTTATGTAACTCCGGTCGGTTGGTTTAAAATCGACGGTAAACAACAGGATATTGTCGATAAGAATGGTAATGCATTGAATAAGATCGGTCAATATATAGGTATCCGCCAGGGAACTATTGTCGATAAGAATGTGTATCAGGTATATTCTTCTGTCAATCTTTCAACAGAAACCAAGATGGCAGATTATACAGGAAACAAAACTCAGATATCGAACCATTTACCCTGGATGAAAGTTGCCGAGGCTTACTTCCTGCGTGCAGAAGGTGCACTCCGCGGTTGGAATATGGGTGGTTCTGCCAAAGACCTGTACGAGCAAGGTATCAAAGTCTCTTTCGACGAATATGCTATCCCGGCATCTGAATATGAAAAATATATTGCAAACGAAACCGGTGTCTGTGCAGATTTCGAAGATCCTCATAATGCAGCCAATAGCATAAAAGGTATTGATAAATGTACGGTTAAATGGAATGACGGTGCAACGAATGAAGAAAAACTTCATAAGATCATTAACCAGAAATGGATCGCGATGTATCCGGAAGGACAGGAAGCCTGGTCGGAATTCCGCCGTACAGGTTATCCGAATATCTTCCCTGTGGCTAATAACCTGAGTGCCGATACATGGAAAATTCCTGATGGTGAATTTATCAAACGTTTACCATATCCGAAGAACGATAAAGATTCGAATGCGGAAGAGGTGGAAAAAGCAGTCAGTTTGCTGAATGGCCCGGATAGCCCGGCAACACGTATATGGTGGGATACCGGAAGAAACTTCTAACCGGATAGTAACGGACTATATTAATAATGTATAAAGAGAAAGGCTTCTTCCGCTTCCGGAGGAAGCCTTTTGTTTTTTTATTGTATATTACGGCTATTAAATAGAATACATTATGAATCATAAATCTCTATCTTTCATATTCTTGTTGTTTTTGGTTAACAACATGTTATCCCTCTTTGCACAGGAAAATACACTGACGATCCCTGAACCCGGGGAAAAGACTTTGCTTACTTCCGGCTGGATGGCACGGAGAGCCAGTGAGATAAAGACAGACGGAAACCTGTTAAGCTCCACACCTCTGGAAACAACGGGCTGGATGCCTGCCCGTGTGCCCGGGACAGTGCTGACCACTTTATTGGGAAACGGCCTGTATCCTGCACCGGAGTTTGGAATGAACAATAACCTGATCCCCGATATTTATGAAGTCGGCAATGACTTTTACACCTATTGGTTTGTTTGCCGGTTTGAAACGCCGGAGGTACCGGATGACCGGATTGTCTGGCTGAACTTCCGGGGAATAAACTATAAAGCCGAACTGTTCATGAACGGCAAACGGCTTAATAATACCACCCATGAAGGAATGTTCCTGCGGAAATCTTTTAATATAACGGAACTTCTTCGGAAAGAAGATGCAAATGTGCTGGCTGTCCTGGTGTATCCTCCTGACTATCCGGGAAATCCGAACGGCGGACAAGGCGGTGACGGACAGATCGCCCGTAATAATACCATGCAATATACGCCCGGATGGGACTGGGTTCAGCCGATCAGGGATCGTAATACCGGTATCTGGGATGAGGTATCCGTAACTACCTCCGGTGCAGTGACTGTCCGGTCGCCTTATGTTGTGACGAAAGTACCGGGTGTCCGTTCTCCGGAAAAGAAAATGCAGGAGGATGCTTTTGTAAAGACTTCGGTTGAGGTGGAGAATATAACCGATACTCCGCGTAAAGGCGTATTGGTCTGTGAGACAAACGGAATCCGTTTAACGCAACCACTTACCTTATCTCCGAACGAAAAGAGGGAAGTCCGTTTCGATCCTTTGAAAATAAAAAATCCGCGTCTGTGGTGGCCCAACGGAGTAGGGGAGCAACCTTTATACGATATGCATATCTATTTTGAGGCAGATAACCGGATCAGCGATAGCAAGCAATTCAAATACGGTATCCGTGAGATCACGACAGATAAATGTCCCGACAACGGGGGACGCCGTTTCTTTGTGAACGGGCAGAAGATCTATATGACTGGTGGTAACTATATCTCTTCCGACTGGTTACTGCGTCTTTCCCCTGAACGTTACCGCGATGAAGTCCGTTTCCATGCCGAAATGAATTTGCGTATGATCCGCGTATGGGGAGGCGCTTTGCTCGAACGTCCGGAGTTTTATAATGCCTGTGATGAATACGGAATACTCGTTTTCCAGGATTTATGGGGCAGCGGCGATTGTAACGGCGCCTGGGAAGACCCGATGAAGATGGACTCTCGTGAACGGCGATGGGAATACCCCGACAACCACGATCTTTTTATCGCTTCGGTAAAAGACCAGGTAAAGATGATACGTAACCACCCGAGCCTGTGTCTTTGGTGCGGGGCCAACGAATGGCCGTTGGCAAAAAACATCGACAAGCAACTGAAAGAAAAAGTCTTCCCGGAGCTTGATCCCGAACGCCTGTTCGTCAGTTATTCTACCGACTCCCTTTTTACCCGCAACCTGCTGGGCGATAACGGCGACGGTCCTTACGGTATTCAGGAGCCGGAATGGTTCTTTACTTTCCGTTCACATCCGTTTAATCCGGAGGCAGGCTCCGTCGGTTCGCCGGAGGTGGAAAGTATGCGGGAAATGATGACGGAGAAAGATCTGAATGGATTCCCGAGAAAAGGTTTTACCCGTAATGCGACCTGGCGATATCATCGGGATCTGGGATATCAGGATCATTTGGAACGTTACGGCGAGGTAAAGGATATCGAAACCTATTGTAAATATGCTCAGGTTGTGAATTACGATCAATACCGTAGCTTTATGGAAGGCTGGGGTTCCCACCTTTGGGACTGGTACACAGGCATACTGATCTGGAAAACACAGAACCCGTGGACTTCCCTGCGCGGACAGATGTACGATTGGTTCCTCGATGTAAATGCTTCCCTGTACGGTACACGTAAAGGATGCGAACCCCTGCATCCGTTTTACAACCCCGTCACCCGGCAGGTAGAACTGTTGAATACATCCTTGTCCGATTACCCGGATCTGATCGTAAATGCACGTATCTACGACACCAGCGGTAAGATCCGTTGGGAAAAAGAAATAAAGTCGGATGCCAAAGCCAATACCGTAGCACCCTTGTTTGATGTTCCCGTCCCGGAAGAAATACAAGGAGTCTACTTCCTCCGCCTGTCTGTGCAACCGGCTGATCCTGCCCGGCCTTTCAACGTAGCTGTCGCATTACCGGATGCCCCGAATATCTATTGGCTGACCACGCTTCCGAAAGATTATTCCGGCTTATCCCGTTTGCCTGAAGCAAAGCCGGAGGTGAAAGTATCTCTTCAACGGGAAGGAACAACCTATTCCGGTATGGTATCGCTCCATTCGAAAACGAATATTTCTTTTTTCAATCGCATCAAGGTATTGGATAAGGAAACCGGCAAGCGTATCCTCCCCGTACATTATTCGGATAATTATATCACGCTTATGCCGGGTGACTACTGTACTTTGACGATCAGTTTTACCTCTTCTTTACCCGCAGACCGGATACAGATAGTAGCTGATAGTTGGACGGCAGACCGGATCGTAGCTACAGCCGATTAATACCTGTCCGGCAGTTTCATTCTGCCGGACAGTGCAGATCCTCTTTTTTTGTTTACTTTTGTTGCAATTAATCTAAAAAGGAAAAGATATGAAAAGGTTTTTAATGATGATGTTTGCAGTGATGGCTCTTTTTGTCATGAGTAGTTGTGGAGAATCGAAAGATTCGTATATAAAAGACTTCACAAAGTTTGTAGAAAAAGTACAGGCTGGTGCCGATAAGTATTCGAAAGAAGACTGGAAAGAGGTGGAAAAGAAATACATCGAATTTGCCGAAACGAAATATGACAAGTATAGTTCCGAACTTTCTACAGACGAGATGATCGGTCTTACCAAATTGAAAGCCACTTATCTGACGATCCAGACCAAGCACGGCATCATCGACAACATACTGAAAGATGGAAATAATGCTTTGGACTTATTGATCAAATAGCCTGCAATTATTTTAAAATATCAATTAAAGCAATATCTTTGCATGAGTATGTAACCAATTAAACTGAAAAAGTTATGAGCGACAAAGACGATTTAATTTACGACGAAGACGAATCTGTAAAATTTATTCAGAACTATCTTCCCCAGGAATTGAAAGGCAAATTCAGTAATGACGATATTAACTACATTGTAGACCTGATCTACGATTTCTATGAATCACGCGGCTATCTGAACGACGATGCAGACGATGATGCCGATGTCGAAATAGATGAAGATGAATTGATTGAATATGTAGTGAAGAATGCGCAGAAGGATGGTGTCGGTAAATTCGATCCCGAAGCAATCGGTTTTATTGTGCAGGGAGAACTTGAATATTGCGATTCTATCAACATGTTCGATTGATAAACTGTTATATTCATATAAAGTTTATAAAAGAGCAAAAAGATGAAACATTTTAAGTTATTATCCATACTGTTATGTATGGCGGTGGTATTTACGAGTTGTGGAACATGGAATAACACAGCAAAAGGAACTGCAATCGGTGTAGGTGGTGGTGCCGCTGCAGGTGCCGGTATCGGTGCTTTGGCAGGTAATACGGCTTTAGGTGCTGTTATCGGTGCTGCTGTAGGAGGAACTGCCGGTGCATTGATCGGAAAGAAGATGGACAAACAGAAAAAAGAGCTGGAAGCTACTTTACCGCCCGAAACCACTGTTGAAACGATCAATAATGGTGAGGCTCTGAAAGTCACTTTCGATTCAGGTATTTTGTTTGCTACCAACTCCAGTACGTTGAGCGACGCTTCACGCAGTGCATTGCGTAAACTGGCTGTCAGCCTGAATGAAAACCCGGATACCGATATCAAGATCGTTGGTTATACCGACAATACCGGTAAGGTCGATTACAACCAGACATTGTCTGAAAAACGTGCCAAAAGCGTTTACGACTATATGATGGTCGACCAGGGCGTAAGCGGACGTCGTATGGAATACGAAGGCAAAGGCGTTCATGACCCTGTTGCCAGCAACGACACGCCGGAAGGACGTGCATTGAACCGCCGTGTAGAGATTCTGATCCTTGCCAACGAAAAGATGATACAGGATGCACAGCAGGGAACATTAAAATAATGTATACGTATTCTGTGATAAATTAGAAAAAGATCATGCAGATAAACCCGGTAAGGGTGCAATCGATAGCCTCAGGTTTTTTACCTGGGGCTTTTTTTATATCTGGTATTGTGTAAAGACTGAAACTGGCTGTCTCCCTTCTCTTTAGCGAATAAAAGAACTTCCTTCCGGCATATCAGAGTTCTGGTAGGACTCAGGTAAATTATGCCTTATCTGACCCTCCGGGGCAAAAATCGGAATATAAATTTGATCGATAGTTATAAAAATGATATTTATTCTGATAAAAATGACACTTTGGCCAAATAGTTCCGTATACCTTTTTTATCTAAATATAATTAATCGGTGAATAAACCATAATAACCAGAATAAAAGCCTTTTACGGATGAATGGATTAATGATTGGGATAACCTGAGTCCTACCAGAACGAAGTTATTAACCTTAAAAAAGATGGCCTATGGTTTAAAAAATGATTTAATCTCAAAATGTAAGTAGAAAGAGTTAATCCATTCTGAATTGTTAAACTAAATTTTAATATTATGAACAAATCTGGATACAGTAATCTATGTATTAAAACTGTATTGTTATCTGTATTTTTAAGTTCGGGATATGCTATATCCGACGTCCGTGCAGAAGCTCATACCACCACTGACATAGGGGATATTTCTGCAGAAGTAAAGAAAAAGATCACAGGAACAGTTCTCGACAAAGACGGGGAGCCGGTCATTGGAGCCAACGTCGTAGAAAAAGGAACAACGAACGGGACAATAACAGGTATCGACGGTACCTTCTCTCTGTCCGTACCGGAAAACAGTACGCTGAATATCTCTTATATCGGTTATCTGCCCGAAGAAGTAAAGGTCGGTTCTCAAAGCCAGTTGTTTATCCGGTTGAAAGAAGATACCCAGGCTTTGGATGAAGTGATCGTTATCGGTTACGGTACGGCAAAAAGGAAAGATTTTACAGGCTCTGTAGCCTCGGTCAAACTGGAAAACTCTCCGATAGCGCTGGCAACCAACCTGAATGCTCTCGAATCGCTGAAAGGAAATGTATCCGGCCTGGATATCGGTTTTACCAATTCTGCCGGAGGAACACCTTCCATGCAGGTGCGCGGTCAGAACTCTATTTCAGGATCGAACGATCCGCTGATCGTAGTGGACGGAGTTATTTTTATGGGAAATATCAACGATATTAATCCCAACGACATTGCTTCTTATGATGTATTGAAAGATGCGACATCGGCAGCAGCCTACGGTTCCCGCTCTGCTAATGGTGTGATCATCATCACGACCAAGAAAGGGAAAACAGGCAAACCGGTCATTCATTTTAATGCGAGTGGCAGCATGCAGACATGGCATCTTAAACCGAGCCTGATGAATGGAGAGCAATGGCTGAACGCCGTGGCTGCTGCCAATGGATATTCGGATTACAGTTTCCTGACTCCCCAGGAAGAACTGAATATGAAGTCAGGCAATGAGATAAACTGGCTGGACGAAATCTCACGTACCGGATGGATACAGGATTACCAGGCCGCTATCTCCGGAGCCGGCGAGAAAATGAATTATTATCTGTCTGCCGCTTACACAAAGAACGAAGGAGTTATCAAAGGCGATGATTTCAACCGTGTCTCTGTATTGGCAAAGGTGAATACGGATATCACGAGCTGGTTGCAGATCGGTCTGGATGCCGCCTATACGAGATCCGATTATTCCGGTCTGGCGGCAAGTGTGGGAAGTGCGACGATATTGTCTCCCTACGGCATGATGTACAGGCCCAACGGTCTGCTGGAAGCAACTCCTGACGGTACTCGCGGGCATGGAAACCCGTTATGGGGTATCTATGACGAAGCCAAGAAAGAAAATGTCGATTACCGCGATAACCTTCGTGCCAATGCGTACGCCGTAGTAAAATGTCCCTGGATTTCCGGGTTGAGCTACCGTTTCAATTTCGCAGGCAACCTGAACTACAGGAAAGCCGGAGACTTTACCCATGAATCGGCCTTTGTCCCGAACGGTACATATGATGACGACAACCGTTATTCGGTCGCCACCCAGAACAGTTATTTAAGCAGTGCGGGTGGTAACATCACGAATGAAAGGACAACCAGCCACGTGATCGATAATATTCTGAATTATAATCAGACATTCGGAAAACATAACATCGATTTGACTGCCGTAGCCACTCGTGACTATAAGAAATATGAATACCAGAATTTATCCGGTTCCGATTTCGCAGCAAACGGAAATACAGTACTGGGATTGAACGGCATTCATTACGCTACCACCCAAAAGATATCGCTGAATAACTGGAAGCAGACCAACATCGGCTATTTCGGACGTGCATCCTATTCGTTCAGTGATACCTACTATCTTACAGCCTCTTACCGTCGTGACGGTTCTTCCGTTTTCGGTGTCAATAACAAATGGGGTAACTTCGGGGCTGTAGGAGCTGCATGGCGTATCACCAATGAAACGTTCATGAAGAAAGCCGATTTTCTGAATGATATTAAACTCAAACTTTCCTGGGGTAAAAACGGTAACCAGGGGCTGAGTCAGTACTCCACGCTTTCAAAAGTAAGTAACGGCCAGTCGGGAGGCATATATTATCCTTTCGATAACTCCGGAAAACCTTCCTACGGGATCAACCAGAGTTCGATCGGTAATGCAGACCTGGGTTGGGAGACAACGGAAGCATGGAATGTCGGTTTCGAATCGGCATGGCTCGACAGCCGTCTGTTTGTAGACCTCGATGTCTATTTCTCCAAAACATACGACCAGATCTTTTCCCGTACGATCCCTGTTATGACAGGTTTCAGCAGTATGTATTCCTCTATGGGCGAAGTGAAGAACAGGGGCGTTGAGGCGACTATCCGCAGCATTAATATTCAGAATAAAGAGTGGACCTGGAGTTCCTCCCTGACCTTCTGGCTGAACCGTAACAAATTGATCCACCTCTATGGTGAAGATCTGGATGGCGACGGAAAGGAAGATGACGATATCGGAAATGGCTTGTTTATCGGTGAGTCCATCCATTCTATCTTCGGCTATGAACAGAATGGCATCGTTCAGACCGGTGATACGGAATACATGGAAGCGAACGGCGTTTCTGCCGGTACCCCTAAATATGTCGACAGGAACGGTGACGGAGAGATCAATGCCAAGGACCGTACCATTTTAGGAAATACAGATCCTAATTTCAAGCTCAACCTGAGTAATACCGTACAATATAAAAATTGGGAATTGTATGTGATGATTGCCGGAGTCTTTGGTGGTAACGGATATTTCCGGAAAGGAAATACGAATGCCTATATCACTTCCGGCGACAGAAGCCAGTTTGCTTCGAATGGCCTATACGTCCCTTACTGGAGCGAAGCGAATCCCAGCAATGAATATCCGTCGGCCTCCTTTACCGGCGACGGTTATTTCCTGGGGCTGCAGAGCCGTGCTTATGTACGCTTGCAGGATGTGACGCTGTCCTACACATTTGATCAGCCTTGGGTGAAAAATGCCGGAATAAATAATTTCAAATTATTCCTTACGGGGAAAAACCTGGCAACTATCACCGGCTGGAAAGGGGGAGATCCTGAATCAGGTAGTACGGCTCTGAGCGGAACCTATCCGATCATGACCAGTGTATCTTTAGGATTAAATCTTAGTTTCTAATAATTAAATTGTAAGGCAATGAAAAAAATATATAGTAAACATATCGCGTCGTCACTGTTGGCAATGTTTCTTTTCGTAGGTTGCGATGATGCAGGTTTTCTGAAAGAAGATCCGGAGACGTTTTATACAATCGACAATGTATTTTCTACCTCTGAACAGGTTGCCCAGGTTATAACGACCTGCTATCACCGGGTAAGTAATATCTACTGTCCTTATGATAATTCTTCCGAGTTAAATGTGTGGTCGTATAGTATGGGGAACGGCACCGATATCTTCGATGTTCCGACGATCCGTTTCAGCTACCGTTTCAATGATTACAGTATCATCAATTCGGAGAATGCCGTCTTCAAGGATACGTATGCCGCTTTCTATTACCTGATCAATTCTGCCAATACGGCATTGTATGCTGCAGACCGGGAAGACATCGTGTGGAATTCGGAGGCGGAAAGAGTGTATATCATCGCACAGGCCCGTTTCTTCAGGGCTTTTGCATACCGTAATTTAGGCGAATTATTCGGAGGTGTCCCGCTGGTTACCGAAAGGACGACCACTCCGCGATACGATTATGCCCGTTCTACCCGGATGGAAACATACCAGTACGCTATCGATGAGATGGAAGCCATATTGAATGACCTGCCTGTGACGACTGCCGATGCCGGACGTCTGGTGAAAGCGGCGGCACAGCATAACCTTTGCCAGTTATATATGGATAAAGGAGTCTTGCTGGAAGCCGAAGGAGGAGATGCCGCGACTGCCTATAATAAAGCGATCTCGTATGCCAATGATGTGATCGATTCAGGCACTTATAGCCTTATGACCGAACGGTTCGGATCGCGTAAGGATGAAAATCCTGAATTTTATTATGCTTCTTCCGTAGCCGACCAGACACCTGACCATACCTATACCTCTGCAGGCTATCCGATCGAAGGAAACCTGTATTGGGATTTGTTCCAGATCGGTAATCAGGATTATCAGGATGGAAACAAGGAGGCCATCTGGTGTGCCCAGTCTGACTATGAAGTCTATAAATCGGACGGAAATAAAGCCTGTCTGGATTATCCGGGTATTTACGGACCGGTATTCAGGGACCAGGGCGCTGCCCACATTACAGGCGACCGTGAAGATGTAGGAGGTTTCGGTATGTGCCAGATCACCCCGACACCCTATGCACGCGACCAGATCTATGCCGACAAATGGGGGGATGACTTGCGCAACTCGGAAGCGGTTTTGCACCGTACGTTCCTGGGAAATGTAAAGACCTCGGAATATTACGGAAAAAAAATCCCCTGGGATGTCCTGTACCGAATGGACGGAAGCGGCAAACCCGCCGATGCAGCCTATACGATGTTGTACCCTTTGTCTTGTAAGATCGGCCCTGACTTTTATACACTTGCTGCAGACGGAAGGACGTTACGCAGTATCTTCCGCGACGATTACCTGATCCGTCTGCCCGAAACAATTCTTTTACGGGCGGAAGCCAAGATGCGTGTCGGCAACAATGCCGGTGCGGCGTCTGATATAAACATGTTGCGCTCGCGGGCAAAATGTAGCTATCTGGTAACGGCTTCAGATGTGAGCATCGACCTTATATTGGACGAACGTGCCCGTGAACTGATCTACGAAGAAAGCCGTTGGAATACTTTATTACGTATGGGCGGAACGGTTGCCATCGACCGTATCAAGAAATATTCTTATTGGGATTATCCGCGTACGACATTGAACAAGGCGTTTAGCGTATGGCCTATTCCGCAATCCGTAATCGATACGAATAAAGATGTAGACCTGGAACAAAATCAAGGTTGGTAAATAATCGTATAAAGGGTAGTCATAACGGATTACCCTTTTTCATAATCAACAGAAAGAAGCACTTATGAATAAACTTATATATATACTATCAGTATCGTTCTTATTATCTTCCTGTTCCGCTTCCGGCAACCGGCAGCAGGAAAAGGACTTAACGATCAAAGAACTTGCCGGTATGTTCCGGCAGCCGCCTGTGGATTATCGCCCTTATGTCTGGTGGCACTGGATGGGCAGTAATTTCTCGAAGGAAGGAATAACCAAAGACCTGGAAGCCATGAAGGAGGCAGGTATCGGAGGCGCGACTATCTTCAACCTGACTTCTGCCGTCCAGGAATCGCAGGCCCCGATAGAGAATAATCCCTGGCCTGAACAGACATACCGTAGTGAAGCCTACTGGGAAGCCTTGGAACATGCCGCTTCAGAAGCAAAACGTCTGGGCTTGAAGCTGGGTATGCAGAATACCCCGGGATATTCGACGACCGGAGGTCCCTGGATCACCGAGGAAAGAGGCATGCAGACATTAGTCTCCAGCCAGACAAAGATAACAGGTGACCGGCTGGTCGAGCTCTCTTTGGAGAAACCTGAATTACCGGTGTATAAAGGGTGGGGGGCCAGTAACAAACAGGCCACCTATTACCGGGATATCGCCGTCATGGCTGTTCCGGATAAAAAGAATGCGGCGGTCGGTGAAGTGATAGACATATCCGGTTCCATGGATGCAAATGGTTTACTGAAATGGAATGCTCCGGCGGGAACATGGACCGTTTATCGTATCGGGCATGCCCCGACGATGGCGAACCCGCACCCGCTGCCGGACGACCTGATCGGAAAAGTTCTTGAAGCGGACAAGATGAGCAAAGAACAAAGCCTGTATCACTGGCAAAATATCCTGGACCCTCTGGTCGAACATCTGCACGATTATATAGGTACGACTTTCACCCATATCCTGATCGACAGTTATGAAGCGGGCGACCAGAACTGGACACCCGGATTCAGGGATGACTTTATCCGGCAGAAAGGATACGACCCGCTTCCGTGGATCGCCTTGAAACAATCCTCTGAAGAAAATGAGCAGATCGGGAAGTTTGACGAAGATTTTAAAGAGGTCGTCAACCGTTTGTATGTCGACAATGGCTGGAAGGTAGCCAAAGAAATGATAAATAAAGCCGGTTTGCAGTTTTATTGGGAGCCTTACTACGGGCCTTTTAATACGGCGGAATGTGTCTCGATCCCGGATTTGCCTATGGGAGAATTCTGGACCGGTGGGGATGGGGCTATTTCTCCGGAAATAACAAATGGCGCAAAGGAGGCCGGAAAAAGATTGGTTGGCGCCGAGGCATTTACCGGACGTCCGGAGATCAGTCAGTATACGGAAGATCCGGCTTTCCTGAAACATTCGACGGACGGCAGTTTCCTTTCCGGCGTGAACCTGTTATTCTTGCATCATTGGGTTCATCAGCCTTTTGACGACCAGTATCAGCCGGGTATGGGCATGGGCTGGTGGGGTACTCATTTTGGGAGGAACCAAACCTGGATCAAACCGGGAAAAGCCTATTTTACTTATCTCGCCCGTTGCCAGATGTTGTTGCAAGAGAGTGCCTTTGTCTCTACGAAGGAGAATGTGCTGCACCGGAGCATGCCGGACGCAGAGATCTATTTTGTGATCAATCCGGCAGACACGGATTTGAATGGTCGTTTTGCCTTTGGGGTGAAAAACAGGGTTCCCGAATTATGGTATGCCGACCGGGGGATTATCCGGCGGGTACATGACTGGAAAGAGTCGGGCGATTCCACTTATGTCGATCTGACCCTTCACCCGGATGAATCCGTCTTCGTTGTTTTCCCGAAAAATAAGCATGGCGGTTATCCGGATTTGGTTTTACCGGCTGTCGATGTAATACAGGAGTCCGGCCGTGTGCTGGAAGGGAATTGGAAAGTCCGGTTCGAGCCTAAGCTGGATGCCGCTTTCGAGCAGGATTTTTCAGTGTTATCCGATTTTAGCCGTCATCCGGATCCTTCGATAAAATATTTCTCCGGTACGGCGACCTATACAAAAGAGATCGAAGTCGACGCTTCCTCGATAGGCGGGAATAAACGGATCATCCTCGATTTAGGTGAATTGAACGATATCGCGGAAGTAAAGGTCAACGGAGAAAATGCCGGTGTCCTGTGGTATCCTCCTTATCAGACAGATATTACCTCATGGCTGAAACCCGGAAGTAACCGGTTGGAGATAGCGGTAACCAACAATTGGGCAAACCGTCTGATCGGAGACGAACAGTATCCGGCCGATTTTGAATGGGGGCAAGATCGTGGCGTAGAAAAGGGGAGGGCAATGAAAGCATTCCCGGACTGGTTCATCCGGAAACAACCTCGCCCTTCCAAAGAACGGAAAGCCTTTTATATATGGTGTTACCATCGGAAAAATTCTCCCCTTCAGCCTGCCGGACTGGTCGGTCCCGTACGGGTGGTAGAGCAAAGTCTTAAGGTTTACGACTAAAAAAGTCCGTATTGAAAAAAGTGGATGACGCAGACGGAAAACACCGTGTGGGTCATCCATTTATCTTTCCAGACCTTTATTATTCAATATTTTCATTCGTAGTTAACTATCGTTTACGAGCGTTCATAAGTCTTACAACAAGTTAATTAACACGGCCAAAATAACATCAAAGAGAACCTTTTTTTATTATTTGCTGTTTCATGTGTAACTTATATATAAGCACAAATAATAGTATAAACTGTTTTAAACGTTAAAATGAGATGAAAAAGATTATTCCTTTTTTCTTGTTGATCCTTTTACTGGCGTCTTGTCAGAAAGATCCGGATATGTCAAAGCTGGATAATGATTTCGTGGTGTACACAAACCATGATAGCAAAACGGATTTCAAATCGTTCACCACATTCTATGTACCTGATAGCGTGTTGGTAATCGGTAGTAGTGAAAAACCTCAGTACTGGACAGCAACAGAAGCTGATAATATTATTTCTACAGTGATCGGCAATATGGAAAGTCGTGGTTATACACGCACAATGGATAAAGAAGATGCAGATCTCGGTTTGCAGGTTTCTTTTGTAGAAAATGTAAATTATTTTACAAATTGGTATAATGATTATAACAACAACTACTGGTGGTGGGGTTACCCAGGATATTGGGCACCTAATTACTGGAGACCGGGATGGGGACCGACATGGGGTTACGACTGGCACGATTGGTATTATCCGTACCCTGTTGTTTACAGCTATAGCGTAGGTTCACTGCTTGCTGAAATGGTAGATTTGAAATCTCCGACTCCTAAAACAGCAGATACTAAATTACCGGTTGTCTGGACTGCTTATATGGCAGGTTTATTGTCCGGTTCGGATAAGATCGATACTCAGTTATCAATCCGTGCGATTGATCAGGCATTTGTTCAATCACCATATATCAGGAAATAATTAAACGCGAATCAGTAAAATTTGAGTCTTATGAAAAAGATAAATAAATCAATAAAATTAGTCGCTTTACTTATCGCCTGTTTAGCGATTCCTTCACTGGCTGGCGCCCAGGTTGTAAACAACATGTATTTTAATATTGACTGGGATCTTAACACTCCGTTCGGAAACAACTTTGCCGATAAGACAAGCGGTTGGGGTGCTCATGGTGAAGCCGGTTATTATGTAGTTCCTAATTTCGCAGTAGGTGCGTTCATTTCTTATCATACGAACAATAAATATATTGATCGTCAGACACTTGATATCAGCGGAACATCTGCAATCACTTCCGACCAGCAGCATTCTTTGTTCCAGTTGCCTTTCGGTGCGGCATTCCGTTACAGCTTTACCCGCGAAGGTCAGTTCGAACCTTATGTATCAGCTAAGTTAGGTGCCGAGTACAGCGAAATGTCGACTTATATGAATGTATTGAAAGTATACGACCGCCAGTGGGGATTCTATGTAGCTCCTGAAGTCGGTATGAATATCTTCTTTACTCCGGAAAAGAAATTCGGTTTACATGTAGCCGCTTATTACAACTATGCAACAAACAAAAGCAAAGTCCTGACTTATACCATGGACGGTATAAATAACTGGGGCGTACGCTTCGGTGTTGCATTCTAAAATAGAAGTTTGTTCTTTTAAGTGTTTTATGTAGTTTATTAGAAAGCGGGGAGCTGCAGCGGCGGCTTCCCGTTTTTTATTTCAGTGTCCAGGGGAATGCGATCTTGTCCAGGAGATCTTTGCGGGTAGGGGATAACTCGCCTTTTTTCAAGGCTCTCCGTTGTACGAAGCACCAGCTGCCCAATTTGTTTTCACGGGCGGTCGGCCAACGGTTGTTTTCAAGGAAGAATTGTTGTAGTTTTCCATAGTTCTCCATCCAGACGTCGTCGATGGTCCAGATGAAACCTTCGGCATCCATCAGGGCGATACGTTCAGCCGAAAGCAGACCTTGCTTCCGGTTTTTTCGTTGTGTGTTACACCAGGCACCGGCTTTCCCTTCGTTGCTTTTCGGCCAGCGTTTATGCTTTTTATAATAGGTAAGTACCTGCTGCCAGTTCTCCATCCATAACGAATCCAGGTCCTGTTCCCACCAGAAGCCTATCGAATCGAGCAAGCGGATCCTTTCATTCGGCAACAGACCTTTTTTACGTGCCTGTCGTTGGGTGTTGCACCAGGTATTCAGTTTGTGTTCACCCCGCTTGGGACAACGGTGCTCTTTTGCCATAAAGACTTTCAGCTCCTCGAAACAACTCATCCACCGGCTGTCCTGTACCTCCCATTCAAAACCGATCTGTTCCAGGTGCGAAATATAATCTTTCGATAACGTCCCTTTCTTATACGCGATCCGTTGCGTGTTACACCAATTGCCCAGTTTCCCTTCGGCAGCCTGCGGCCACCGGCCTTCCCGTTCTTTGAATTCGACCAACCGTTCGTACATGACGGGCCAGGCATCCAGTTCGGCCAGCATATCATCCACCTGGGCGCGGATATCCGACAGGAATCCGGTCACCTGAAACTCGGTATATCCTTTGAATGTCTTCGGCGCTCGGATAGCCGGCCGGTAAGCCAGGTCTCTCGTCATCACTTCATACACGGAACGTCCGGAAAGGTTGTTGACAAAGTCGAGCACGACCGGGTGATGGTTGGAACCGGCTTTCAGGCAGCGTCCCAACTGTTGCAGGGCAACTACGTACGATTCGGTACGGCGCAGGAACATGGCGGCATCCACCCCTTCCACATGCAGTCCTTCGATCAGCATATTGATAGAGAAAAGAACATGCAGTTTACCTGTGTCCTGCCGGAAATTCCGGAGTATTTTTTCGTTGGCCCGGTTGCTCTGTCCGTTGTGGATCTCGAATGTTTCCGTTTCGAGTCCTGCCTGGTTTAGCCAGCGGGATACTTCGGGGATCATATTCTTCAAATCCTCTTTATCCTTGCAGAAGACAAGCATCTTTTTGACCTCTTTCGGCAGATACCGCCTGATCAGTTCCGAAGCACTCCATGAACCGCGGAAGTCCAGGCGGGCGAAGTCTATCTTTTCCTGGATATGTTGCCTTCTTTCGGAGGTGCAGTCGCTCCGGTTCAGTAGTTGCTGCACCTTATCCAACTGATTGTTCAGGTCGAACACACTTTGTACGAGAACAGGGACAGGCAGGATTTTGTAATACCAGGCCATCGAGAGGGATAACTCATGGAACAGGTTGCCTTTAAAATAGACCTCTACGGTGTCGAGCATCTCTTCAGGCCGTATCGGGGTGGCCGACATTCCCAATACGCGGGCTTCCGGATTGGCATCGATCACATCCTGTACGGCTTTTCCCCATACCTCCGCACCGAAATGATGGAACTCGTCGATAATGATATGGTCCGCTCTGAGTTGTTCGCTGTCGGCCTTGTTCAGGACCAGTGCCTGGAAAGTGCGGTAGGTCACATGCTGCATGGTTCCTCCGACCGCTTTTTCGATCTCGGCAATGATCGTCACGTTAGGGGCAATGACGAGGATCGTATCTTCCAGATGATTGATGATATAACGTGCGATCAGGTAGGATTTACCTGTCCCGGTAGCCTGCACGACAGCTCCGATACGGTTCTTTTGAAAGCCTTCTTCAATAGCTCGGTAAGCGGCTTCATTATGGGAGAAGAGTTCGATGTGTTTTCCGCTTTCCAGGCTTTTCAGATAGCTTTCGTCGGATACTGTCAAACCATGCAGTTCAAAAGAAAGAGCCTCCGGCAAGTATCCGCCATGTGCCAGGATGCGGAATTGGTTGCAGCTGCACATTTCTCCGACCTGTTGCATTTCAGCGTACAGACCGTCCACATCCGCCAGGCAAAGAGGTTCTTTATTCCATATCTCTTTCACAATGAAAGTTACAGAATCTTCCCTGAAGCCAACCAGCAGACAGCCGGATTCTTCAGTTACAAAGTAATTATAAGAATGGTAAAGATCGCGAAGGGACATTGAAATCATTCAATATCGAAAACCTCATTTTCTTCTTTAGGTTTGAAGAGGTCTTTGATGAATAAATATCCTATAGCACCGAAGATGGCTAAGAATACAAAGCCGATCAATATCAGCGGTTTGTTTGGAGATGCCGCTTTCAATGGGACAGTGGCAGGCTGTATGACGGTATAAACCGGTGTTTGCTCCTGTACCCGAAGTTTGTCCTGTTCCAGCTTCTGGGCTAATGTGTTGTAGACATTGAAGGTCAGTGTCATCTCATTCTTTAGCCGTTCCTGTTCTGTCCGGTAGCTGGCGGAGATGATGTTCTTATTGGCATCTTCAAAGGCTGCATACGCACGTTGTGCTTTGTAATAAGATTCGCGTGCTTCACTGAATACTTTTTCAGTAAACTCCAGGTCCTGTTTGGCTTTCTGGGTACGGTAACTGGTGATATAACTCTGAAGGTTATTCAAAACTACCTGGGTGATGTTAGCTGATATCAATGGGTCCTGCATCTGAACGGATACGGTAATGATCGATGTGTTTTTATCAATAGATATTGATATACGTTCTTGCAAACCATTAATGACATTTAATTGTCTGGGAGTTAGGCGGAAATAAGAAGCTTTATTGTTGCTTTTTTCATCTTCTTTAGAGAATATATCTTTCAGTACACCCACTAATTTGAATGGAGCCTGTAAAATATAACTCCACCACGCACTTCTTTGATGCTCATCCATATATTCATATAAAGAAGTAGAAAGTGTCCCGTTTTCATCTATCACCTCTACCGGAAATAACTCCAACAAAAAAGGAATACTCTGTACCACATCCGGGTACAGATCCGGAGAAATAGCATCTGTTCCGGATGAAGTATTCAGATTAATACCAGCCATCGCTGCCAAACCTCCCAAATTTCCCATCTTCTTGGATGGGTCAGAAGTCTCGGGTGCTAGTTTTACAGTTGTACTATATTCTTTCGGAATACTGAAAGCTATCACCAAACCAACAACAATTGCTACTCCGCAGCATTTAAAAATGAATTTGCGTTCCCCCCACAGCCGTTTGGCAAGTTCAATCAAGTCTATCTCCTGAGTATTATCCGCATCAGGAGTATTCATTTGAATCATATCCATGTTGCTATATTATTTCATTGAATTAATAATAGAAGTTACCATAGCAGCCATCGAAGTCGTTGAACTGGCAATACTCAAGACTTCCGCCAGACTGGTCTTCCGATCGCGCTGTGTCTTGGTTGGAACTACAATTTCACAACCGGGTTCTACCTTCGGATAACGTTTGAAGAAGATAAAAGTCTTTTTCGTGGTTGCTACCTTTCCGTTCATATAGATCACGATCGGATATTTACGGGCGATATCATTATAACCTCCTGCCTGAGATAGGCATTTACCCACTGACATACCATTAGTATAAGTGACACTGTTCGGGTAAGTAACTGCCCCATTGATCTTCACAGTACTTTGCAATTGTGGAATATAAAGTTTATCTCCATCACGAAGTACTACATCATGTGCACTTCCCGGATGAGCCAATGCCTTTTCCAGATCGATACCGACTGAATAATCTTTGATATTTGCTAGCGATAATCCAACCGAGTCGCGGCTTTGTTTATTAGAACTCAATTCCATCAAAGTTTCAAGACGGCGCATTTCATCATCTGTTAGTTTACGTTTCAAACTGGCTCCCTTTACATAAGCATCCGGGGTTATTCCTCCGGCTTTAGCAATGATATCACTCAGACGGGAATTCTTTTCGGCCAATACATAATCACCGGCAAAAGTGATTTCTCCATCCACCTTTACTACCTGTTGTTCCTGATAACCCGGAGAGAAACGAACATATACTTCATCAAACGGTTCGAGAGTAAAAACGTTTTCAGAAGTTGTTCCGTCTGCTGAAATTAATCCCAGATCATCATTCAGTGTAAAATTGAATACTTTAGCAGTGATATTACTATTCTGTTCTGCTTTCGGGTCTTTGATCCGTCGAGCTACTTCTACATTGACTGTAGCAGCCGATTCTTTCAAACCGCCAGCCATGATGATAGCATCTTCTATCGTCAGACTGTTGCGATAGGGGAGTACCGTGTCTGTAGAATTGACCGCTCCGCTTATTTTGATCGTATAAGGTTCACGAAGATCGAACAAAGACGGTATGTTGAGTTGGTCTTCCGGTTTGAGTTCTATGTCCGGAGATGTACCGTTGAGTATCCCGCGGATATCCACAGCAATAACTGTTGTCGTAAAATCCGGATTCAGACGGGTGATCTGGGCACGACCTGCAAATTCGTCTCCCTTCAGTCCGGCAGCTTGTTTGATCAGTTCTTTTACGGTGTGTACTGTTGAACTTAGCTCGTATTCACCCGGACGCCAGACTGCTCCTGTGATAGTCAGACGATTCTCATAGAAAGGAATAACAGAGTCGACCATCAGAGAGTCCGCATCCATCATGGTAAAGGTTGGATATTTATCTTCCGTAACAGTGGCGATCTGATACCGGCTGCCTGCTTTACGTTTTACACGGACATCTTTCGTATAAGCATCCCCGGTAAAGCCTCCTGCCATGTTCAACACTTGCTGTAAAGTTTCCCCCTTTTTTGTTTCAAAAATGCGGTTACGTTTTACTTTACCTTGTACTACCGCCAGTTGATCGTATGGAGGGATAATAATCATATCATTTTCTTCCAAGCGGATATTAGTTTTATATTTTCCGTTTAATAAGTAATCGTACACATCGAGTTGTGCTACTTCTTTACTGTTACGATATACTTTAATATTACGAAGAGAACCGATCTCATTTACTCCACCTGCTGCATACAAAGCATTGAAGAGAGTAGCAAAGGAAGGCAATGTATATGTCCCCGGCGCAACGACTTCTCCGACAATATTTACTTTGATACTACGTATTTGACTCAGGCTGACGGATACGAACGTATTACCGCCATCCGTATTACCGGATAAAGTAGCCATGATACGTCCCAGTTCCTGACGGATACGGCTTTCCGCAGCTTCAATGGTTAGCCCGCTAACGGATACCGGTCCCAGGTTAGGGATCAGGATTGTCCCTTCCGGAGAAACTTTCAGTTTCAGATTCAGTTCGGAATCGCCCCAGACATTGATCAGTAATTCATCTCCTGCTGATAAAACATAGTTTTTTGGAGTCGGTATATTCAAATCAGGTTCAAAAGACAGGTTTTTATTTGAAAAGATTTCCCGTCCGAAAACAGTTTGTTTCAAATCGTTTTCCGGGAGATTCATTTGGCGTTGTTCTTCTGGCGAGATGCTGTCTTTACCCGGTTTTGTTGTGACGACACGGTCAGAAACTACTGCATCTGAAGCCTTTTGGCTTGCCTGTTCTGCCCCTGATTGTCCCATTCGTTTATTTATCTCCTGCCGGATCTGATCTTCTGTCATACCAGCAGCTTTCGCTTTGTCAATCACGTCCTGGGATACCTGTGCCGACAATGGTACAGCCAGCCACAGCAATCCCCCTAATAAAACATTTCTGATTACGGTATTCATATTGTTATTTGTTTTTTGTTATTCTCAAAATTTCCGAAACTCTAGCCGGGCATAATCTGATTGTAATACCAGATGTTTTGATGTTAATTCTTTTACTCTGAAACGTTGCTCCGTCCCGTTCATGCCGAAAGGCAATAAATCTTCAATTTTACTGACCGGCATTTCGACAAATAACGAATCTCCGGTATATTCCATATTTCCTGTCTGGCTCGTTACACCTACTTGCATCAGGTTGATCGTATGCAAAGCCACACTATAATAAGCCCGCTCCGGTGTTTCTTCTTCTCCGGAAGCATATTCTATTTTCATGATCTGCCAACGACCGTCCAAATCTCCATTAATCGGTGTTTTCCCGCAAGCGCTAACTATCAATATTAGCAGCACGGCTATTATATATCTTTTCATCGTATCCATCCTGTTTTTCTGATTGTTAACATACCACCAACACTTTTACCCAACATAGCACCCCGGTCTATACCCAATGATGCGGTAAAATCCCAGCCTTTCAATCTATGGGGAGTATATTTTAATTCGACCAACGCATTTCCATTCTTTTTGATCTCATAAAATGGTAAATCATAAGTACCCCAGTTGCGAGTAACTGATAAGAGAATACGATATTGCAGATCGGCACAAGGATTTCCCATTATTCCAAAATGATGTCCCTGTATACGATTACTTTTAAAAATAATTTCTCCATTGTCATTATAAACAGGAGACATCACTAAAGGATTTCCGATACCCATTCCCCAATGTTGCCAACCGGTATAGATATAGTGGTTGTAATAATTATCTTTACCGCTTACCTGTTCAGGTATCTCCGGAGTATGATCCCAATAGACAGGACTTGTCTGATCCTTTGTTGAAATATATTCGTAAACGAAACTGCTAATAATTGGATTTTTAGGGAACGTTATTTCTATTCCTGCCAGGCAGTCCTTCCAGCCATATTCCCCAAACATTTGTGAATGATCTTCAAAATAATGTTCATAATAAGGGCGAACCGTCCAGTCCTGCTGAGCATACCAGGTGAGTGAAAAATTCCAACTACCTAAATGGTTCCCGTAAACATTTGTTTGTTCCCCCGTTGGAGTCTCACTACCACCTCCGCTCGGAATAAACACTTTAAAGAAATCCTTTATCCCATTCGGCATATCTATCTTTTCATTCCCAATAAATGCATTTCCTCCGAACTGAGCAGCCATTTCCAGTCCTCCTTCAAAGATCAGTGGGAATTTCTCCCGATTGCCAACCTTCACATACAGATCTTTGGAATGATAAAGCACATGTTCCGTATATTTATTTCCCGGAGCTACAAAATTCTTCTGCCAACCATCATCCGTAAACATGCCATAAGCAATATGTCCTTTGAAGGCCAGCCACCCTTTTGTCCCCGGCACAACAGTATATTCCGGAATACCGATACGCACTTGTGGAATCGGTCGGGCATTCCCTGAAAACGTCAATCCTCCGCTACTTAAAAGCGGATTATTAAATTCACTATACCGTTCCTTGCTGCCGATACTCAGTCCCAGGCAACGATATTTCAAATCGGCATATAATTGCTGAACAATGAATGTCGACGTAAAATTATAGGCTACAGCCAGATCTGCTCCGAAAGCATACGAAAAGCGTTTATCCTCTTCCATCTCCCGAAAAATCCCGGCACGCAGATAACCGTTATTCTTTTCGATAGAGGAAAGCCCTTGTTTGTTCGCAGTCAGCCAGAAAGGTGTATGTTCCCCTCCGCTAAAGCTAATCCCAGTTTCTGCCTGATAACTCAGCCCTTTGGTAAACTGAGCATACGTATTCCAGGGAAGCAGTAAAATACCTCCCCCAATAATTAGTTTAGATATAAATTTCATTTATTATTTGATTAGAAATAATTGAACTACTTTTCCCTTGATGGAAAAGTAGCCAAAAGATCAAGGCTTAACCGGCTTCACTGCTTCGGCGAAAGACTCCGCTGAAAAATCCGAAACTCGCTACGCTCAGACAACGGATTTTTTTAACCGCTTCGTCTTCCCCCTTCGCGGACGTTCACCCGCTTAGGCCTTTCATAGGAAGCTCCGCTTCCTTTAAAGATTGCCGATACCGACACCTATATAATAATATAACAGTACTTTCTGTTTTAACAGGCAGTGTCGGCAATCACAAAAGAACGCTTTGCGTTCTCTGAAAGGCATCAGCTGGTGAGCGTTAAACGCAGCAGCCGTAGAGAGCGTCCGGAGCATCCGCTGTTTGAGCGCAGCGAGTTTCGGAGGCGACAGCGAACGTAGGATGCGAAGTAGCGAGGCAGGTGCAGCCTTGAACTTTTGGTTACTTTTCTTTCAAGAGAAAAGTAACATTCAATTTTGATAAATACTGAATCTATTGCCATCCCCATTGGCATATTGGCACAATTACCGCCCCGGGCCTATCCAGATTCTCCGAGACATGCCGTAACTGTTCACGGCGTTTGGCAATATGGATAAGGATGGCGAGGCGTTTCTCTTTATTTTCGGGAACAGTTTCCAATAACAAGCGAACCTGTTTTTGTATATCCCGGAGGATACGGTTTTCCGCATACAAAAAGAATAACCGGATCAGAAACATCTCCATCACATTGGCAGCTTCGGGATAAAGTGAACCGAACTGCTCCTTTTCCTGATAGATCGCCTGATCGTATTCTGCATGCAACTCATCCGCAACCCTTTTCAATACCGGTGACAAACCTGACTCCGGATGGCCTTCCGCCAAATGAGCCAATATCGCCCGGTTCTCTTTATTCTCCAAAAGCAGGTCGTCCGTTCGGAGAATGCTGTTCAATAATTCGGTAAAAAGACAAAGCGAACCTTTGAACATATAATAAGTTTCCTGAAACAACAGGCAAGCCGTCAACAACAATTCTTCCGATAAATGAGGCTTCGACTGATACCTGCCGATCAGGGAAACAAATGCCTCTTTGCCACATCTGCGAAAGAGAGAATCAGGATCTTCCCCTTCCGGCAGAAAAATCGTCTGTACCTCCATCGAAACCGGATCGAGCGACAAGGATATTTTACGTGCCGCCTCCCGTCCCGGCTTATCCCCGTCCAGTAACAGACAAATCCGGTTTGTATATTTTTGCAGCAAAGCGATCTGTCCGGTGGTCAGTGCCGTACCGCATAAGGCAACCGTATTGGTGAAACCTGCTGCATGCATGGCGATCGCATCCTTGTAACCTTCCACCACAAAAACGAAACCCTGTCTGGTAATAGCCTCTTTTGCCTGGTAAAGGGCATACAGGTTTTCACTCTTTTTATATCCATTGGCTGTCGAAGTATTGATATATTTCGGTTCATCCGGATTGTCATCCGTTAATTTACGGGCAGCAAAAGCAATCAGCTGTCCGGCTTCGTTACGGATCGGGAAAATGACACGGTTACGCATGGCATACCATTCCTTCGGAACGTTTACAGGAGATTGTCCTACTTCAAAATCCAGATACGCAGGTGTTAATTCTGAGTTACCGCAAGCATAAGGCAGAAGGGAGGAAAAAAACTGCAAGTTTTTTTCAGTTGAAAGTTGACAAGTGACAGTGGACAGTTGCTTCGCATCGCTATTCTTGTCGACAGGCTTTATCTTTCTCTCATTTATTTTCAATTCTCCATTTTCAATTTTCAATTTCCCCACTGCACTCATAAAAGTGCAATGTTCCATCTTCTGTATAAACCCGATCGCATCCCCATGCTCTCCACAGGCAAAGCAATGAAAAGTTTGTTTTTCAGGATTCACCATGAGCGACGGATGATGATCTTCGTGAAACGGACAAAGTCCCATATAGTTATTCCCCTTCCGTTCCAGCGTCACATACCCCTCGACTACCTCTTTGATACAGACAGACGATTTCAATTGTTCTATTTCCAACTTTGTCATGATCGTCTGCCGGTATTATAGTTAGTGATGCGGGTGTAACTCTCATTATAGCGATAACGGGCAATCCCGGTTGACCCGTTACGTGTTTTCCTGATATATAATTTCCCTACCAGATGCAGGCTTTCTCCGGTGATTTCATCCTTCTCGATTCCATTCCGTTCCGGTATATAAACGAAGTACACACAATCCGCCACCTGTTCGATCACGCCTGAGTCGCGCAAGTCATGCAGGTCTGGGATATGAGCTTTATCCGTCCGGTTCACACTGTTACGGTTCATCTGCGAAAGAACGAGTATCGGAATATCGGCATCCAACGCCAGTTGTTTCAGTCCCTGTATATTGCGCCCTATCATCTGATCCATCGTCTCCTTTCCATGATTCTCTATTTTCATCATGTGTAGGTAATCGACCACTGCCAGGTCACATTGATTTTTACGTTTCTGAAGCATCACCTGGGCACGGATATTTTCCACGCTGTTCGCCGAGGTATGGTCAAAATATAACGGCAGGTTCTGGAACTCATCCGCCATTTTCTCCATCTTCGTCAAATCCGCCGGATTAGCGCCGTCAATACGCAAATGATTGGCATCCACACCCCCGTAACCGGCAAACAAGCGGTTCATCGTCTGCAAAGCCGTCATCTCCAGGCTGAAGAAACAAACATGCTTCCCTGCCAGGGCCGCATTCATGGCAATCTGCATGGCGACAGCCGTTTTACCGTCACCGGGACGTCCCGCCCCAACAGTAAGCTCCCCTTTGTAAAGGCCTCCGGTCACGTAATCGAATTCCTCGATGCCTGTCCGGACACACATATTATTGATACCGCTTTCCAACCTGTCGCGGTGCATCTTCAAGACTTCATTGGCCGTTTTACCGATCCGGCAGATCTGTTTGCCTGCAATACCGGTTTCCCGCAGTGCCATTAAAGACGATTCAGCTTCTTCAACAAGAGCCATATAAGAAGAATCGAAACAGTTGGCTTTTGCTTGCAACGTAGAGAATAGCGTGGCGAGCAAACGAAGCATATACTGGCGTTTCACTTCTTCGACATATTGTTTCAGATTTCCGGTATGCCGTATCTGCGTCATGGCCGCATTGATCACCGTGATCCCGTTCATCTCCTTCCAGCGTTTTTCATTCAGGCACCGCATCTCGATGTCGGTAGTCACCAGATCCGCTTTTTCACCCCGGCTGTTCAGCGAACAGATTGCGGAGTAAACAAAGGAGTATCGGAGCCACCTGCCATATGGCAGATTCGGAAGATAGGAGTGTACAAATCACCGCTTCTTCCACCTGGTGTACAGATTCTATTGCTTCCATAATCGTCATTAGTTAGGTAAGTTTGTAGAATCCTGCATGCTTCGTCCTCCCATGTTTCTTTCAGCTTCCGCCATTTGGACGGCTGCATCTGTGGACGGTGTATTCTTTTGAGTCTCTTTGCTTTCCTGTATCCAGGTAAAAACAGTATACCCCTTCACTAATATACGGCTTCCTCCCGGTATATGGGTGACGGAGATCAGTTGTAATTTCACCATTTTGTCGATCAACCGGCTCAGTGACCCGAGGCTGATCCCTGCGGCTTCGGCCAACTGGCGTTGTGTACCGACATATTCCCCCGTCGGCAACTGACTTTGCGATTGTCCAGCATCACATAACCGTCAGTGTGATAACACAACCCGAACAGACATAAATGCAGACGGGCCATCTGGCGTTCAACCAACCGGGTACTGTCTAACCGGTCCATTATACTTCTGGGAATCTTTATAAAGGCCTTTCCCATGTAGTCTAATGCAACACTTTCATTTTCAATGATTTTAATACCTTTCATGATACTAATTTTTTAGTTAATATTCTTATTAGCGCATGATTACGGATTACTTCCTTTAATTGGTTGATTACAAATGGTTTAATAGGTGTCCATATTTGACTTCGATGACGGCTTTATTTTTCTCTTTAAATATAGAAAGAATATTCTTTATAAAGAACTATAAGGCCTCCGGCATTTTTTCAGCTTTTAAAAGGAATCAAAGAGCGTATTTCATTTTGCTGATACAAAGGTAAATATGAACATCCCCGGATTGTAGTACCAATTTAACCCGTTTTGTATTTCTTAAAATGTTGTTTTACAGCTGGTTAATAAATTGTTATTTCTTCCCGGTTGGTTTGGCTTTGTTTTTTATAATTGTTATAAATTCTTGTATTTCAGTATAATAGTCTGAATATTTGTCGAATAGTTTCATGTTTTTGCAAACGGTACTCGCTGCATACTTAAATTTGAAAAACGGATTTATGAATTCGGTAATTTTCTTGTATGAATAACCACCGAACAGACCGTTCTGCTTCAGCCCGGCAAAGAGTGCGGTCATAAAAGTCACATACTCTTCAGGAACATGTTTATCATCCTTTTTTTTTATTCTTATTAATCGGTTTACGCATAATTATTGAGTATTATGCTGCAAAACAACATTCTATGTTAGCTAAACCGACCTCCTTTTCCTTGAAGCATATATCTTTCACCTTTAAAAGTCCCTTATTTCATCTTCAAAACATATATCTTTCGCATCCAAAATAAGGGACTTTCAAATTTTTAATCTTCAATTCTCAATTTAATCACGGTTCCCCTAAAAAATCGACAATCACCCCAACCTGTTTCGGTGTCAGTTTCCGTTGTCGTTCGCAGAACCCGACTGCTCTTAATGTTATAACCAGTTTTTCGTTTCTTACTACCCAACGATGTAACAAGCGTGATGCCGAGTTTGGATGCAGATTCGGATTATAACAAAGTGCCAGTTCCGTCCATCCGTAACTGCGGATTTTAAATTTTTCTTCTTCCATTTCCATATGTATTAATTACCTCTAAGATAAGGAATAAATCTTATATAAAGAAATGAAAATCAAGGTTTATGTGTGTTATTTGTATATTTATTCTCCCTTATTAAACTTTTTATAACCGCTAACATCATTTCATGTCACAGCCGCTTTTCTGGGTTCATATCTTTGTCATGTTATCGATAACCAATCAGTAATTTTCAATTATCAACTTTCAATTAATAAATTATGGCTTTAAGTTTCCACTTAGTAAAACGCCCCGACATGCGCAAAGACGCTGCCGCCGGTTCTAAATTATTTTATGCACAGGTCCGTTCATTGAAGAAACTCGATTTCAACAAGCTCTGTGATCTGATTGCCGTTCGAAGCACCGCTTTTATCGGTGATGTGATGCTCGTCATCGAAGGTCTTCTTTCCGTCATGGAAGAACGCCTGGAAGAAGGCGATGTAATCCAGATGGGCCGCCTGGGTAACTTCCGTATGGTTGCAGGCAGCAAAGGAACTGAAAACGAAAAGGACTTCAATGTCTCTCTCTTCAATAAGGCTCGTATCGTCTTCTCACCGGGTACCATGCTCAACGAGATCCGCAAAAATGCCAAATACGAAAAGATGGATACCGAAACCGTCACTCCGCCTACAGGAGGTGGTTCGGACCGTCCGGAAATCGAATAGTAACGTATCAATCATCCGTCATGTTAAAACAGGAATTTATCAAACTATATCACTCTCCCGCCCAAAAGGCGGGGGGATGTTTCGGAATCAATCCGGTCGTTATCCTTGCCCAATCCGCCATCGAAACAGGGTGGGGGGAAAGCACCTTGGCAAAGGAGTATAATAATTTCTTCGGTATCACAGCTTATGGCCGTTCCAATGCTTTCTGGAAGGGAGTAAAAACGAATTTGTCCGGAGATGATTCCTCCAAAGTCTCCCTCTGGTATCGTTCTTACGATTCACCTGCAGATAGTTTCATGGACTTTGCCCGTTTGATCCATACCGCTTATCCGGTAGCAGCTTCGCTCAGTGATCATCCTGCCGCTTATGCTAAAGAGATCGCTTACAGTAAGTACATCAGTGAAGTAAACGGCGATAATCGTGCGGCTTACCAGCGGATGTTAGTGTCAATTTGCAAAAGTATTAATAATCAGTTATCATGAATATTCTTGAAACCATACTCAATTTTCTCACCACCCTTGCCCGGATCATCTTTCCCCGCAAGCAAAAGCCGGCAGCCGGTGACTGTCCCTGTCCTGATCCCTTTCCTGGTCCTCTTCCTGATGGCGATCATCGTCCTCTCGCTTCTCCTGAAGGAAACGGAGGTAACCCTGACTGCGATCGGAGCGATACTCTCGCTTTGCACCAGAGCGACCGGGGAATAAAATCAGATATCGAGCCCATAGATATTGCCGGTTATTGCCTGATGGCGGTCGGAGGTATCGGTTGCCTGTATAAACTGTTCGCTGTATGAGCTGGCATGATAATTATTACCAGATGATACGGCGGAACAAGGCAACAGGGTTTGCTATCTATCATTGTTTGTTGCAGGCTTATCAAAAGTATTGTTACCATAAGTTCTGCCCATGATATTTCTTGGAGCAGCAAAAATATTAGTTAGTGAAGACTGGGTTCTTCATATTCTTTGTAAATACCATCTGTTCTATGTTATGATTGAAGGATATTATCCAAAAGAAGAGGAGAAAGAACAGAAAGATATTTGAAAATAAATACCTATTATCGTATTGTATGACGATAGGTATTTTTATATAAATATAGAGAATCTTCTTATTAACTCACTTATACGACTAATTTTTCTGTAATCTTATAGGTAAAGTAAATATTTCTATTTATAATTAAAGCCAAATGTAAAGAATATATGGATATAGATGATTTTGAGAATTTTATATTTCTTTTAGTAAAGTAGAGTAGATGAATTCTATTTTATTCTTAATAGTTTCCATAGTGAAATTATCTTGTACTCGTTTATATGCATTGTTGGCTAATTTTGATCTCAATTTGTCATTCTTCAATAATAGATCAATAGCTTTACCAAATTCTTTTTCATTTCTGTTTTCGACTTCAATTCCTGTTATATTATTTATATTAACCCAATTTACTCCAGAACCTTTTATAGTAAAGGTTACAGGTACAGCTTTTGAATACATCGCTTCAGCTAAAACAACACCGAAAGCTTCATTCTTTGTTATTGAAGGAAATGCAAATACAGATGCTGCATTCATGTATATTTTTATATCTTCATCTGTAATGCGACCAATGAATTTTATTCTGTTAGAATTTGTTATTTTTTTTAATTGAGGAGTTATAGGTCCTTCACCTGCTATTAGAATTATACAATCTGATTTTATATATTTTTCTGATTTTATAAGATATTCAATTCCTTTATAAGCTACATGTCGTCCTAAAAAGAATACTATTTTTTTTCTATCATATGAAGAAATCAGTTTGTTGATTTTCTCTTCAGATTCTTTATCTAATCTCATTTTTTCCAATGAAATCATATTCGGTATAATGACTGTTTTCTTATGAAATTTGGATAATGGTTTTGAATCTTCCAGATACAGTGGACTTGTAACTAAAATCTTATTTGCTCTTCTTAATAAATATTGTTCAATTGGTGAGAATAATCTGTATATATTCTTTTGTGCAACAATATCAGAATGCCAATGAAGTAGTAATTTTACAGATTTAGGTATTAATATGAGAACAAATAAACTAATTAATGGATTAGGAAGATGTAGATGAATTATATCAGGATTGTATGTTTTGATATATTCTTTTAATATTCTATAAAAGGAAATAGATATGGGTTGATTTGCTATTTTTTTTAAAATTCCGACTCGAACGATTTCTATTCCATTTATTTTAGTTACCTCATTATGATTATTGTTATTGAAACAAATAACATTTTGTTCAAAATGGTTAGATGTATTATTTACAATATTATAACAAACATCTTCAATGCCACCACGATATGGCGGATAGTATTTTGAGATATGTAATATTTTTACTTTTATCATATGATTAAATATTCATCAATAATTAAAGACAGTTTATGTTGTTAATTAATGTATTAGATATTATTTATCTGAGAAATTTTCAAAATAATTATATCATTTTGTAATAAAAGTTGGCTATAGTTTAATTATTTACTATTTCTTTTATGAATATATTTATAATTCTATCACAAGCAAATCCATCTCCATAGGGATTGATTGCTTTACTCATATGATTATAATAAATTGGATCATCTAGTAAACGAGATGTTTCTTTCACTATCTTTTCGTAATCTGTTCCTACTAATTTTACTGTCCCAGCTTCCACTGCTTCTGGACGTTCTGTTGTATCACGCATTACCAATACTGGTTTACCTAGCCCTGGTGCTTCTTCTTGAATGCCACCACTGTCAGTTAGTACTATTGTAGAACTTTTCATTAAATATATAAAGGGTAAATATTCTAAAGGTTCTATAAAGAATATATTGGGTAGATTGGAGTTTCCGAAAATTTCATAAATAGGTTTACGTACATTGGGATTTAAATGCATAGGATATACAAAATCTACACATGGATATTTTTCAACAAGAGTTTTTATTGCTTTGCATATTTGAATAAAATTTTCTCCAAAGTTTTCGCGGCGATGACCTGTAATAAGAACTAGAGGACGATCTTTTATTTCATATCCTGCATTTTTTAATTCTATTATTAATTTATTTTTTAATTCTTCGCTCTTTTTTATTTTATCAATAGCCATATACAACGCATCAATTACTGTATTTCCTGTTATAAAAATGGAATCTTTATTTATTCCTTCATTAAGAAGATTTTGATGGCTTAATGTTGTTGGTGCAAAATGCAATGTAGCTATTCTTCCTGTTATTAAACGATTCATTTCCTCAGGCCAAGGACTGTAGATATTATGCGTTCTAAGTCCAGCTTCAACATGCCCAACAGGTATTTGCAGGTAAAAAGCTGCAAGTGATGATGCCATCGAAGTTGTTGTATCACCATGTACAATAACTGCATCTGGTTGTGCTTTTTTCAAAATATCGCGCATACCTGTTAACACTTTAGCTGTAATATCATATAAATCCTGTCCTTGTTTCATGATATTTAGATCATAATCAGGATGTATGTCAAATATATTAAGAACTTGATCTAACAATTTACGATGTTGGCCTGTTACACAGACGATAGTTTGAAACTGATCTGGACACTTCTGTAATTTCTTTATTAGAGGTGCCATCTTTATTGCTTCAGGGCGAGTACCGAAAATAAACATTATTTTCTTCATGAAATTATCGTATTATGTTGTTTGTAAATATATATTGAGAGAAAAATGTGTTTTGAATAAACTTTGAAAACATCAACACTGGTGCTTAAAAGTCTTGTTGTTGCTCTGAAGAGCTGAATAAAATATCCCATTTCTTATATATGATTTCCTCGGAATATTTTTGTTCAATTATTTTACTCTTTTTTGCATATTTAATTCTCAAATCTTCATTGTTTATTAATTCAGAAATTGCATTCTTTAATCCATCAATATCTCCGTTTTTGACTAATATTCCCAAATCTGGAGATAAAACATCACTAGGTCCATTAGGACAATCAAATGAAATAATAGGTAATCCACACACTGCAGCTTCTACAAGAACTAATCCAAAACCTTCAAAACGAGATGACATAACATATATGGATGACTTTAAGTATTCATTTTTTATATTTATTGATTTTCCTCTCAAGAATATATTATTTTGTAATGATAAATCTTCAATTTGAGATTTTAATTCATTAAAACATTTACCTGTTCCATAAATGTTTAGTTCCCAATCAGGATGTTCTATGAAAATATCTTTAGTTGCATTGATTAGTATATCATATCCTTTTTGTTTAACTAGTCTTCCTACTGATATTATTTTTTTATTTTTTAAATCTGATTTTTTATCACTTTTGAATAAATTGATGTTTGGAATTGCATATACATTATTTATATGTTCGCTAAATTTTAATTTATCTTTATCTGTTAAAACAACTACTTTGTAAAATGATTTGTATATATATTTTCTTAGTATTCTTATTGCTTTTGGATAATAATTATAAAATATATGTTCACATGCGATTATTTTGTGAGAAATATTACAAAAATACAGAAGAAAATTTATCGGAAAACTTTGTCCTATAATAATATCAAGGTTATTATTTTTTAATATCTTATTTAATCTATTTATTATTTTTATTCGATCTAATGTCCAATAAATTATTTTATTCTTTGGTTTATTTTTGTTTATATAAATTATTTTTGCCTTACTTGATACTTCATAGGATATTTTTTCAAATTCTTTATAACAAGATATAATAACTACGTCATGCCCTTTTTTTATAAAAGTGTTACATAACATAATCGTAATTCTTTCTGTTCCTGCAGCAGGAGTTATATCATTAATTACAATTGCTAATTTCATTATTGGTAAATTCGTGGATAAGAACTATTGTTGTCATTATAGTAATAACGATAATAATAACTAGGTTTCTCTCTAAAAATGTAACTTAGATAACTAGAGTATGGTATATATCTACTATCTTTAGTTATAGAAGACCATGTGATCATTGTTATAATTAGTAATAGATATAATTGGTAAATTATTTTTGATTTATTCTCTAAGTTATAAAGAATATATATAACAGAAATGCTATATATTAAAGCAAAATACATTGCAATTCTCATGAATACATTAAAACTAAGTCCAAGTCTAAATAAAAAAATGTATAAAATCGATGAATTAAATATGAGATGTCCGTATTTAATTGTTTCAATTTTTTTTCTGCTAAGTAATAATATTATAAAGAATATATTATGTATTAAATATCCAAATGAAATAATTTTACCACTTTCTTCATTTATATTTTGGGAATAAAATACAATTTTGTTTGTTATTATTGGAAACCAACTGAATGCAGTGTTAATTATTGAAAATAATATTTTTATATCTAAAAAGATTAAACTGAATATTATGTAAAATATAATTATTGTTTTTGATTTTATTCTTGATGATAAAATCCAATATAGTGGAATTAATAATATTGACGAATAATGGAATGTTATAGCTATAAATATAATAGAAAAATATTTCCATTTATTCTTTTCTAATATGGCTGGTATACTTAGCAAAAAAATGGAAAATGCTATCAAATTCCTTAATGGGTTGTCAATCCAAAAATATAATCCATATAAAGTTACAAAGAATGTCATTATAAGAAAATAATAACGTTTTTCACTATATTTATTTAAAAACCAGTAAAATATGCTGAATGTTAGTAATTTTGTAAATATTAAATATATCCAAAAATCAATTTCTAATAAGTGAAATATAGCAGTGTAAATTATGAATCCAGGTTCCCAAAATAGTATAATTGAAAGAAATTTATCAAATGTAATCCATTGATAACTATTTTCATAAGTCCTCCAGTCTGTTCCTGTCATATAACCAAAACATAAAAAAATAGCAATAAGTAATGTTATTGTACTTTTGAATGTGTTTCTTAAATTTTCTCTTATACTATTTTGTATATAATGTGCCAAGAAACAGATTGTTATCAATAAATAGTATTCCATTAATTATTGATTATTTTCAATTATATTAAATATTTTTTTGTATAAATTTAAAATGTAATCTTGCTGATATTCTTCTATTATATTTCTTCTTTGAAAATGACTTTTCTTAGTAAGATAATCAGAATAAATTATTTTTAAAGAGTCTGCAATACTTTCATGTGATGAAACATCTGAAAAGTATAATATACTTCTGTCTTTGTATAAATCATTTGCTTCACCTGTTTTTGGACTAATTGTCCATATTGGTAATCTGCATTGCATGTAGTCGCCTAATTTGGTCGGTAAAAATATGCCTTCTTCCATATTTGCTTCAATTAATAGAGCTAAATCAAATTTGGACATTATTTCTAGGTTTGTAATATAATCTTTAGGAGTAATGATATTTATATTGTCATCAAGATTGTAATTTTTTATTAGATTTGTAAAATTCTCATCTTGTTTTCCAATAAAGGTTATCTCTATATTGGCGTTGGGAGCTTGTTCTTTAAATAAATTAAGGCCTTTAAATAGCGATATTGGAGAACGAGGGTATGTTATATTTCCAGAATGAATTATACGTAATATGGATGATTTTTCCTTTTCTTTATAATTAAATAGGTTATCTATGCATGCGTGTGGTATTATAAAAGTACTATTTATATCTTTTATACTCATGTATTGAAACATATAGTCTCTTAGCCTCTTGGATGGAAAAGTATGAATATTAGCTTGCTGTGAAACCTTTTGTAATAATTTTTTTTGTAAACCTCCTAGTTTTGCCTTAGGACCATGTCCATAGGGAGGAGGATAACAAATATCAGGATAAGGATCGTTCCAATTGGCGATCCATTTAATTTTGTATTTTTTAGAAAGATATAAAGCTGCTAATTCAGCAGAGGGACTTCGAGACATTATTAAATCATATTTTTTATCTTTTATTAGTGTTTCAGAATGATTTATAGCATATAAAGCCCAATGTGCTCCCTTGTATACATATCCAGTTTTTATAAATACTTTGATATGATCAATAATTGTTTTGATATTTATTTTGTTTTTTAAAATGAACTGTTTTATATAAAAAACATTTTCAATAAAAATATTGTCATTGGTATTAGGTATATAAACATGATTATTATTTTTACTTATAACATCAATCTCATATCCTGCTTCGCTTAATATTTTTAATAATTTAGCGTTACATATTGCTTCAGGATTATTTACTGGAACACTGTATGGGGCTAAAAATAATATTTTTTTTATCATTTGATTATTACATAATGGTTATTGTACATATTATCATATCTGATTATTATCCTTTTGTTGGATGTTTATAAATAATGTCTTTTTAATTCTTAATAAAACTAATATGTTTCTAATGATTATTTTAATGTTATCCTTTGATATTGTTAGTTTAGGATTATAATACTTCCATTCAGTTTTTTCTAAATATGTGAAATATAAATTTTTTAGTGGGTGATTATTTCCCCAGCACCAAGGTTTGTTTTTTGCGCAATAATGCACAATTATTGGATTAGTTATTTCATTTATTATTTCTATTTTATTCTTTTTATTTAACTTAGTATTTCTGTAAAAAGATGTATGAAAATAACCTTCTAGAGCATTCCACCTAATAGGAAGTCTAAGCCAATTGTTGTGTAATACAGCATTAAGGATATCTTGATCATGCCAGCGAACTCTCTCAGGATATTTTATTAAATAATCGCGAAAGCGATCAATCAATTGATGTGATCTCCAGTATTCTAAATTGATGAGTATGACTCCTGCATTAAAATATGAGTATTTACTATCATACTGTAACCGTTTATAGTTTTCAGGTTGATAACTTGTAGACTCAGGAACAGCAGCAATTGGAGCTGTTAACTTTATATCCCATAAGGGTTTTAAAGAGCCTGTTATTATTATATCAGAATCTAAATATAATATTTTTGATATTTTGTTATCTATGATATCTGGTAATAATAATCGAAAATATGTAACAATAGACACATGATCACCAGGAAATAATGGAAAATCATTTAAAAGTGCTATATTAATATTACAAATTTGTATTTTGCATTTATAAATTAGTTCAATATTCTTAATATATCTTTGGCTAATTTCTTTCAGTCCTTCTGTTAGTAAGTAGACTACGATATCTTCTTTCTTATTATTTTCGAATAAAGATGTCAACATTACACTGCAATGTTGTATAAAATTATCGTCTGTTGCACATGCAATAATCATTATATTAATTATTTAAAATAAACAATGTCTGAAAGTAATTCAAGAAAATTTCTATAATAATTTGTATCTGTGAACATTTGAGCTCTCGATAGAGCTGCTTTTTTCATTTTTTCTCTTTTCTCCTTATCATTGATTAAAACATATATCTGTTTAGCTAACGTTTTGCTGAATTCCTTTTTTCTATCAACTATAATGGCAGATTCTTCGTCTACAACTTCAATCATTCCTCCCGAATCTGATATTATAAGTGGACATCCAGATGCTAATGCTTCTAAGCAAGTTAATGAAAAAGCTTCTTCACAGATTGATGGAACTATAACTATATCTGCAATTTGATAATATTTGTGTATATATTCATTGGATATATATCCTGTGAAACAAATATTATTTTTTATTGGATATATCATTTTTTCAAGCTCTTTGATATATAATGTTTTTTCTTTGCTCGAAAAAAAAGATGCTCCTAATATTAATAGTTTTAGATTGCTTTTAGGTAATCTTACAAATGCTTCTATTAATTCTTTTACACCTTTTGTTCGATCTATTCGACCTACAAATAATAAGATTTTATCTTTTTCGCTTATAGATAATTTGTTTTTTAATTCATTTTTTTCATTTATACTTATTTGTGATTTAAATCGATTGATATCAATACCATTGTATAGGACAGATATTTTACAGTTATATTTTGAATTAACTGGAATTGAACAAACACGTTTTTTTATATAATTACTTGTACTCCAAATATGCGATAAACTTTTTATGATGTTTTTAGCCTGATATGTATTGGCATATAAAATATCATTATGTAAATGTAGATTAATTGGTATATTGTATTGTTTTTTTAATAGTAATGCATATAAAGGTGTATTTTCAATGATTATTGTATCAAATTTGTATTTGTATTTCATTATTTTGATGCATGAAATAATAAAATCATCTCCAATATATGGAATGTTGAATTTATATCTATTCCAGAGTAGGTCTAATATCCTATTATATGTTGTTAAAAATTTGTGCCTAATTGTGTTTCTGTGGATATATTCAAATTTGCTATATTTATATTTACGACTTTCAATTATTGCATTTCTATCATAGATAGTGAAAACAACATATTCTGCGCAAGGATTCACTTCATTTTTGTTTAAATAAATTTCTATGAGAGTTTCTACAGCTCCTCCTTTTAATGCCGGTATAGGTAAAAAACAGGGGCTGATTATTGCTATTTTATTCATATAATACTATTTGTGATAATATAATTGTATAATACTTTTAATATGTTAAATTATCTTTTTATTGTTGTATTAATTGATATTTATGAAATTTATTTTATTGCCTGATGTGTTGATTTGTGAGATGTCTATTTCTCCTTCTTGATCAAAAATTTTTGGATGAATTTTTGAACCAAACCAATCTATTTCTATTTTATATGAAAAATCAAATACAGCAGAAGTACAAATTGTAACAGCCTTATCAAATCTAATACCTAATAGATCGAATAATTGTGATGGAATAATTTTGTTGAAACATGAAATATTGTTAAAATATTTTTTGTAATCTATCTTATCTCTAGGGTGTGGTTTAATTAAGATTTTGTTTGAATCATAATATGAAATTATTTTTTTATAGATTCTTATTTGTTCTTCTTCTGTTAATATTCCATCTGTAACAAATCTTTGTGTAAGTATTATTATTGATTTACTTTTTAGCTCTTCTATATCTTCATTTGTAATATTATATATCTTATATATTAACTTTTTTTTTTCTTCTGGGCTATTACTCCAAATTTTAAAAATATCAATAATCGTTATTTTTTTATTTGTCCAAAATGGTGCTATATCTTTAACTGAAAGTATTATTTCTTTGCAAGAATTACTGAGTCCAACTGGCTTTTTATATGTTTTGCCAAATATATAAAGATTTATTTTTTTTATATAATATCGATCATTCCAGTACTTGATTTTATTATCGAGCCAATTATTAGCTTTTATGATAGAATAAATATATGGAGCATCTTCAATATATGAATAAGATTTATTTCCAACTAATGGAATGGAATAGGGTAAATGATCTTGCGAATATATTAAAGAATCTTTTATAAATGGCCAACGAATGTATTTGAATATTCTTAATCTAATTAAGTCATATATTTCTGATATTAAATTCGGTAAATGCTTTTTTTTATAGATATATTTATGTGTTAAATTGTTTTGAATAGATGGATGTATACCTTCTGATACAAAGAAATAAGTATCATGAATATCATTTATATCTGATTTTAATAAATAAATTAATAAAGCATATACAGTATCTACTATACATACATTTTTTATATTAAATTTATTCTTTGAAGTTTTTTTGAATAGATTCATTTTGGATTTGTTTTTTATTTTGATTAAAATGTAATATTAGATTATTGTATAGATCTCTAATAACAGATTTGTTTGCTAGTATTAATATTGATAAAAAAATGACTATTGAAATTGATTTTATTAATAAGTTGTCAATTATACAAACAGATATCGCAATTATAATATTGATACCAATCATTATCACATATGAAAATAAATTTTGTATTTTGACATATTTCCATGAATATATCGTTCTTGAAATGAGAATTATAAAATTTGCTAATACCATTGATATTGCAGCACCATATAATCCATAAGTAGGTATTAAAGTGAAATTGAAAACTATACTAGATATGGCTCCCCATATACCTGAATAGAAATAATACTTACTCTGTTTTACTGCTGAAAATGTAGCGCCAATAAAATTTGATATATTTGAGAAAAGTATAGCTAATGATAAAATCGGTATGTAGATCCAGGCATCAATAAATTCAACACTTGTCAATAGAGAAATTATCCATTTACTTGTTATACACATTAAAGATGAAATAAAAACTAATCCAAGAACAATAAATCGACACACTCTATTAAAGAAATATGTATAATCCGAGTTGTTGAATTCTTCAAGAACTGAAATTTGCCAAGATGTACCAAACATGTTATAGAAAGCTCCTATCATATTAGGTAGTTTACATGCAACAGCAAATAGCCCTACAGCTTTTAGTCCAATATAGCTTTCTATAACAGGACGATTAAAACTTAATATAAGCCACCAAATTAATGCATTAGGAATTAGAGGTAGTGCATATTTTAGCATTTCTATGTATTCCCTTTTTTGTATGTAACTCCAATTGATAAACTTATACATTTTTCCAAATAGAAAGGTATATATAGTAGATATTGCTAAAGATACTATTTGGGCAATTAAAAATCCATATACTCCATATATTGGTAACAAGATAATAGAAGAAATAGCCATTGATGCTGTATAAATGATACCGCATAATGCATATATATTCATTTGATTAAGACTTCTAGAGAACTGTTGTGTGTAAGTTTGGGTAAAAGATAAAAATATAATGATATATAAATACAAGGAATATGTAGTGTAAAAATTCTTAACATGGTTATTAACTAATATGAAATGAAATATGAAAGATAATATTCCTGTTATTGCAAATAAAAGGATAGTATAATATATTCCTGAAGAAAAATAAGTTGTTTGTTTTTCCTTTTTTTGTCCCTTTGGAAATACAAAAATAGATTCATAAATGCAGCATGAAATAATACTTAATATAAAAGATGTATAAACTTGAATTAAATCAATAATTCCATAATCTTTTACTGATAGCCATGTTGTATAAAAGGGTAACATGAAGAATGAAATGAATCTACTTCCTATATTCCCTACTATTATTAGACCTGTATTTTTTCCTAATCTACTATATTTATTCATATAATATATTACCAACTATGTGATATCCTTATTTAAAGATATTATAGATTATTTCTGCTATTTTAAAATCTTCTTCCCAATCAATATCAAATGAACTTATTTTGTTCATTTCAAATAGATAAGGTTTTTTTCCAATACGATTTAATTGTTCTTCATATATATGTCGTTTGGCTAAAAAAATAGAGTGATTGATTTCATATAATTTTTCTAGATCTTGAGTTCGTGGCCAAGGTAGTGAGGTTGTATTGTTGATAATCTCTCCTTTATTATTTAATAGAAAGTTCCTAAATCCAACAACTCCAACTAGTGAGTCATATCCTAATTCTAGATTCGATAGATATAATTTGACAGCCTGGTCATATATATGTGCATCTACCATTGGAGTTGTTACATGTCCCCAAAGAATGTGCTCTGCATTTGTAAGTGTTGGCACATAGGCTATTAAATCTTGTAGATTAGTTGAATCTAAACAAAGCTTTGTTGGGCGAATATCTATTTTGATTTTTTCTGATTGTGATAGAAATTTTTGTGCAATTAAAATACAGTCTTCATCATTAGTTGATAATATTATTTCATCAATGTTTTTGGTTTGTATAAGTTGTGATATTTTATTTTCAAATAGTCCTCCTTTTATTTGAGCAAAAGGACGAGTATTTTTATTTTTTACGCGTTGACTACCTTTTCGTGTAGGTAGGAAAAATGCAACTTTATCCATGATTAAATATATTGATATACGGATCTGACTTCTATTTCTTTATATAATGAAGGAGTTAATGACATTATTTTTTTTCCTGTAGTTTGATAAAAATCTGTAAATAAATTTCTATTTTCATTAGTTAAAGCCATTTCTTTTTCTGATAAGACATTATCTGGATATCCATCATATCCTATCATGTACACTTCTTCTGCTTTTAATTCGAGAGCTGTTTGTAGGGCTATTGCAGTACATGAATCTAAATAGTTGTCCGTGAAACAGATTTTTTTTAATTCAAAAGTATTACTCTGAACAAACTCAGGAACATCAGTCCCCATTATTCTTGGATAAGGTGGAAGAATACATGTTCCATTAAAAGGATAGGCACTTAAATTTTTTGATAAACGTTTACCTTCTGTTCCTACTAAACAATAAAATTGTGGAACATTGATATTTTTATAATGGAATGCATATCTTGATGTTGCATGAATGATAGCTATTGAATGATTTTTTTCTATAAAGGCATTTATGCCTGCTAAGTGTGCTAGGCTATTTTTACCACCACCAATAATTAAAACTTTTTTGAAAATATTAGTTTTTAGTAATGGGTATTTTGCATTGTCTAATTTTTTTTCTCTTTTATTATCTAAAGCACGAACAATACTATTGAAAGAATATACCCTATTATTAACCCAATCCATGATATTTTTTTGAGGAAGTGAATTAATGCCAGAAAGCATATAGGGTAAATTTGTGCCCCATTCATATTTTTTATGTAATTCTTTGAAATTTGATATAACTTCTCCTAGTACATTAAAGTCAACTTCTATTCCTTTGCTTTTATTTAAATAAGTAAGGATAAGTTCCATTTTTAAATTTCCAGCCCCTCTTCCCATTCCTAAAATTGTAGCATCAATATAATCAATATCACAATCTATTGCGGTCAATGAATTTATTAATCCCAATTCTAAATTGTTGTGTCCATGAAAACCTATGGAACAATTTATTTCATTTTTAATTATGGATATAGTCTCACGAACTTCATAGGGGGTTATTCCTCCATAAGAATCTACCATGCAAAATAAATCTGCTATGCCATTTATATTTCTTAATTTTGGAATAAAATCATCATATTCTTTCCATCTTGACATGTACATAGTATTAAACCCGACTTCAAATCCCATTTTTTTTATTGATTCAGCCAGTTGTACTGCGCGATCAAAATTTTCTGGGTCAACAGCCAGTCTAATCATATTAATGAATTCTTTTATTGGACTTAGAAGCTTCTTTAAATCTATTTGATTTACATTTTTCTCATTTAGCATAATTGCTAATTTTTTTTTTGATTTTTTTCGTAAATCCTCTAATTCAAAGATAGGACAATAGCCATATTTACCTAAATATTCTTTAGAAGGATTATTTCGATATCCTATTTCTAGGTATTCTATAGGTAAAATATTTGTAGCTTCTATATATGTATTAACAAGATCCTTATCAAAATCCCAATTGGTATAATAACCACCATCTCTTAGCGTACAATCGAGTAATTTTATCATTTTGAATTTATTTTTTTGAATCTTAAAAATTAATTATTTGTATTTTTTATATTTCGAATTTTGTCAAACCACATATTTAATCCGGTCCAAATTGAAATATCCGTGAAAAATAATATGTTATTGTTTACATATGGCATTAATAAAATATTTGTAATACTGAATCCTGCAGCCATTACTAATATTAAAATCATACTTTTGCGTGGGCTCAATCCCATGGCTAAGAATTTGTGATGAATGTGGTTTTTATCTGGCTGAAATAGATTTTTCTGAGTTCGTGCACGGAGTAACACTACACGAATTACGTCAAACATCGGAATAATTAAAGTAGAAAAAGCTACAATAATTGCTCCTTCTGAATAAGGTGCGACTTGAGGATTATATGAAGCATATCGTATGGCAAGGAATGCAAGAATATAACCAAGTGTCAGGCTCCCGGTATCACCCATAAATATCTTTTTACAGCGATCTACTTTTCCAAATACATTATAATAAAAGAAAGGAAGCAATACTCCAAGAGTGGAGAACGCAAGTGTAGCGTATATCCATTGACTATAATAAACGTATATGCTACCCAGAGTTAACAGCGATATACTGCTGAGTCCTGAGGCTAATCCGTCGATGCCATCGATCAGGTTGATTGCATTGACGATAAATACAGTTAATAGGATTGTAAAAGGGATTCCCAGCCAGGGGGTAAGTTCGTTAATGCCGAAGATACCGTATAAGTTGTTGATCCATAAGCCGGATAGGGGAATGAGGCTGGCGGCTATGATCTGTATGACGAATTTACTTCTATAGCGTAGTCCTACTAGGTCGTCTTTTATACCTGATAAATACAATAACGTCAGGCCACAGGCCATGAAATAAAATTCGGGAATTATGAAATGTAGACTCTCTGAAGGGATTTCATAACCGATTAAATAACGAAGACCGGTCGTGAAACAGAGGGCAAAGAGGATAGTGGGGACAAAAGTGATACCGCCTAAACGGGGAATTATGCCACTATGGACTTTCCGTTCATCAGGTATGTCAAATAACTTTTTTCGGAATGCTACTACCAGAACACGCGGAATTATCAGTGCTGATAGGAATATTGATATAAGTAAGGATATAGCTATAAGTAGGTAAGCCATTATTTAATACTAGTTGTTTTTATACGACAAAGTTCGTCAGTCCCAGAGGTAGGGTGACGAAATAGTGACTAGCCAAAATGATCGTTTTTTCTAGTCACTATTTTGTTCGCTTTAACAATTAGGATTATTTTTATGGATCTTTTGATTATTAGAATCTTACTACTTTTTCTTTGTTGCAGATATAAATAAAATGTATACCTTTGCTGTGACTAAAAAAAACGATCGTTTTTTTTAGTCACTACTTTGTATCTTATATCTATGTGATATAGCTGTTTATCTATTAAAATGAATACTGAGTGTCGTTACAGTTTTGCGGTTTTTCGGAGAGTGTGATTATGTGTTAAATATTACAATAAGGAGCCGCTTTTTTATATATATTAAAAACTTCTTTTTACAGTATCTGAAATTTTAACCCAAACGATAAACTTAAAAAATCTTTCGGCTTTAGATATTTGTTCCCGATTTTGTTCAATATGTATAGGTCGCATGAGCTGAGTTCATAAAATAACGTGACAGATTTATGCCAGCGTCCCGGATTATTGAACTTGAAAGTGACACGTTCGCCCAAAAAGATATGGGTTCGTATCCGGGTTGAAAAAAAATAATATCCTTCGGGATATTTGTCCGGGCTATGGACCCAAAACTGCCTGTTGAGCAGAGTGTTTATGTATAGTCCTGTTGTTAACGGTTCGAAATCGATGTTTTTGTGCAATGGGACTCTCCAGGGGATATAATTTTGCTTTAATGTAAATGTAGCCATGGCATGACGCTTTTTGGCACTTTCTGCTTTCAGGTTACGGGTGGTTTTGGGGACAAAGCCGAATAAAAGGTCTGTTTCCCAATGATGGCGGTAATAGTTCCAGCCGACTCCGAAGGAAAACATTCCCATCGATCCGGCAAATTGTATTTTGCTGTATCGGGGAATCAGATGATCCCATAATGACGTGTATCTTTCTATGCGTTTTTCATACCCTGTTATTGCCGGAATACTGTCCTGAGCTGTTGTGTAAAATGATAAAAGTATGAATATGAGTAGTAAGGATGTTTTAAAATTTAATGATTTCATAGGAGTAGCTATCTGGTGTTACGGTAAAGAGTAAATAGGTACGTTTGCCGATATTGTCGCAGCAATAATAAATAATCCCGTCGTTGAATAACTCGCGGGCGGCAAAGTTATGATCATGGGCATGCAGGCAAAAAAGAGGGTTGGGGAATTCCCGAATCTTTTCCTGGAAGATATCTGCCACATTATTATTGAATTGCTCGCTTCCGGGTGGGACATGCATGACAAAGATCGTACATTTATCATCTTCCGTTGTACTGTTCAGTTCGCTCTTTATAAAGGAAAAATCAGGTACGGGGATAGAGTAATCGTATTCGAGGGCATTCGTATTCAGGCAGATGAAACGAAATGCGGCTCCTCCGCCATAACTATGTGAAGGTCCGACCCGGAACGAAAAGTTTTTGGGACCGTACATGTCTTCGTATACCAGTTCCCCGTTACCAATAATATCATGATTACCGATCAGGGCGACATAAGGCATTTTCAGTTTGGACAGGATCGAATGTTGCCAGATATATTCTTTCTTAATACCGAAATCGGTCAGGTCTCCTCCATGAATGACAAAATCGATGGAATCTTGTTGATTGATATGCTTCACGAAATCGTTTGTTTCGTCCAACCAGCGTTGTGTGTCGCCTGTAAAGGCAAAACGAATGGTGTCTTTATTTTGGCAGGTATTCTGTATCTTAAAGATATTCGTTTCATTAATATCTTTATCTTCTTTGTACGATATTCTTCCGTCGTACGGATGGTAGTCTATCAGATCGCATGAGGTGAGTAGAACGAATAGTAAAAAAACACATCTTTTCAACATAATAAAGCCCTATCTTTTTTATATGCAAAGATAGGGCGGCTTTTATTTTCTGAAAGGTTCTTATTGAACCATTGATGGTCAAAATGTCTACAGGGCGAAAGCCTTTTCCAGCTCAGGGAAATCCGTAATAACGAGATCAGCAGTTTCATTTCCTTCGTAATCGCTCCAGCCGATGCTTTTCAACCAGATTGTTTGGCATCCGATAGTAGTGGCCGGGACAATATCTTTGTCGTAGGAATCGCCGATAACGACGATCTCTTCAGCAGGAAGCGATAACTCTTTTACTCCTAATCCGAATATGGCAGGATCGGGTTTGCGGATACCGACTACGGCCGATTCGACAATCGACTGGAAATAGCTGTCCAGATGGAAGTCCTTCAGGACCGATTCGATGTTTCCGTAGAAATTGGATACCAGTACCAGCGGGTATTTCTGCGATAAAGCCTCGAGTATGGGACGGGCTGTGTCGATGGATTTACGTGCATACGCGTAACACCAGTCGGCAAGCCGTTGTTTTAATCCGGATGTTGCGTATGCTTCCGGGATAAAATCACCTGCTTTGAGCCATTCGATCTGTATGTCTGTTTTCAGGCGCAGCATGTCGAGGAAAGTATGATGGGGTTTTACGATCGGATTTTTACCTAACGTCCGTTCGCCGTGCACATAAGCATTCCGGAAAGTTTCTTTACTGACCGGAACTTCCTCTGCCTGGTAAGCCATCCAGATCACTTCGGCCCAGTGCATGCCATTGCTGTCGATGGTGCCGCCGTAATCGAATATGATTCCTTTTATCTTGTCTGGTTCGAACATATATTTATGATTTTGATTCAAGCTCTTTGGTGAATGCGGTACATATATGTTCGTGTTTGACGATCATATATGCCAGCATAATATTCAATACTGTCATTTCAAATACGAAATACAACCACGGCATGTCGATGAACAGACTGACAAATAGGGCAATGACACGCGTGTTGAAAGATAGCATATTGGTGTATTTCATCAACGGCAGACTTTTTTCACGGAAGGCTTTACGGAACCATTCCGGCGCTTCGTCGTGATATTTGGTGCGGATTATGTGCATCATTTTCTGAAACCTGGGCGACAGCGATTCCTGTCCGACCGTATAGTTGATATAAAATGTTTCAAAAAGTTTGTAGATGAAATCCTTTTTCCAGCTCATGGTCTTGTATTTCTCTTTCAGGGCAGGAGAGTGGGAGAGTTCGCTGCCTGCCTTTCCTTTCAGGAAGAGCAGGTGGATGTTCCGGTAATAATCTGCCATAGCAGCCTGTTTACTGTGGAAAAATCCGGTGATGGCTGCAAATATCCAGATCCAGATGCCCCATTCCGGTGTCAGGCGAAGGCAGATAGCTGCGTAGATGGCTATAAACCAACAGTCTCCGGCTGTCCCGTCCAGGATACGTCCAAGAGGTGTTTTTTTACCGGTCATACGTGCCAGCTGACCGTCGGCACTGTCGTATGAGTTTGCCCAGATCAGCAGCAGCATACCTATTATATTAATAGTCAGGCTCTGGTAATAGAAGCAGATACCGGCGGCGATGCCGATGAATATGCTGGCGACCGTGATCGCATTGGGAGATACTCCCAGTTTATTGAAGAATAACGCCCAACGGTAACCGATCGGGCGATAGAAATGGATATCGATGAACTCTTCGGTATCCAGGGATTTGAGTGTGGACTCTATATCAGGTTTCTTTGTTGTCTCTTCCATTATTTGCTGATTAAATTATAGATACGGCGGGCAATGTGGGGGGCAGCCTCGTCACGGCAAGGGGCAAAGCTGGGCCAGTCGTTAAAATCGATCAGACGGATCGAACCGTCTTCGGATATAATGCAGTCGCCTCCGTAAATATGTATATTCAGTACTTCCGCAGCCTGGCTACAAAGCTGCTGCAGCTTTGGCTTGTCAAACGGAATGCCTTTGGCTGTTCCGTTTATTTGTTCTAAACCGAACTTGCTGTGATGCTGGTTAGACGGATAGAACCAATAAAAGAAATCTGTTCCCGTCACGCCGTAAAATTTGACCAGGTCGCCGACCAGGTGTTCGTTGATCACGGCTGTTTTGATTCCGCGGATCGCGTATTCTTTCAGGATCGTTTTGGCTTCTTCCGGATTTCTGACGTAAGTGACGTCTTCCCGGTGGATGGCATGAAAGTCACCCCGTTTGATCCAGCTGTTGAAAAATCCCGCTTCTTCAATGGCGGCAGTCGGATCTTCGTCGGTCGGAAGGATCAGGCTGGCAGGATGTGAGATGTTGTTCGACATTAACAGGCGGGTCATTTTCTCACGTGTACAGTTCTCAATTCCATAACCGGAGTTGATAACCGTATAGCCCCGGTCTTCCATTTGCTGGAGTTTATGGATAGAGGTCCAGTTCCTTACCATATTGAAAATGGCTGATTCCTGGAAATGACGGACTATCAGGTCTGATTCTATGTATTCGTTTACTTCACATCCCAGATCGCGCAGGTGCTGAACGGTCAGGGCAAAGATGGCGGCATCGTTCCCGATATGATTGGGGGAAAACTGATTTTCCCGACGAATACCTGCTATAGTTAGTTTGCTCATTACTTTTTTAGTTGACAGTTGATAGTTGACAGATGACAGATGACAAGTGAGAGTTACCGAACGAACTGTCAATTGTCACTTGTCAACTGTTAACTGTTTAAAAACTCTTCGGCTTTTTGGATATCTTCTGCATGGTCTACGTCTACGATCTTGCTGAAAGGATATGCCTTTAGCTTTAATCCTTCGGCTATCAGTTGGCGCTGGTAATTGCGCATGCGCGACATGCCTTGTTCAATGGCATTGTTCAGCACTTTCAATCCGGAACGCCGCAGGCAATAGATGCCGCCGGATATGTAGGTGCATGCCGGTTCTCCCTGTTTGTCCAGAAAGCCGCGGATCGTTAGATCTTCATCGGTATCTACGTATAACGGCTTTTCGTCGTCGATGAAATCCGTTACAGCCATCAAACCGTCCAGTTGGTTGTCTTTCAGGAATTCACGGATATATCCGCCGAATTCTTCTTCCCTGAAAATGGTATCGACGGTAGTCAGGCAGACGCTATCGCTGTCCAGATAGTGACTTAGCTCGTAAAAGCTGTGCATGGAACTGGGCGTGGACTTTACCAGCAGGTAAAAGGGAACGGGTAGTTCCATCTTACGCAGGTGTTCCTGTACTTCCGTCATTTCTTCATTGACGATAATACTGATAGACGATGCGTCGTTTTTCAGAAAAACATCGATCAACCGGTCTATTAATGTCGTACCGTTCAGTTGTACCAGTGGTTTGGGGCATTTTACTCCTTCTTGCACCAGCCGGGAACCCTCGCCTGCCGCAATGATTGCATAATCCATATTTTATCAGAAACTATTTGAATAAAGATGATTGATATATGAAAAAGAATTTCTTCTATCCGTGGAAAAACTTTTTGAACGGATAGAAGAAATCTTTCTTATATGTGTGTATCAATCCAGATAGCTAGGTGCTTTTTCTCCGATCATATCACGCAAGGTCTGTTTAACCATTCTCCACTGCTGGAACAGGTCGTGAACAGGCTGGTGTTCGAAGTCGTGCATCGGGCTCTTGCAGAAGAATGACAGCCAGGTCTGGATACCAGACATGCCGGCACGCATGGCAAGATCGCTGAACAATACCAGGTCGAGGGCGATAGGAGCAGCGAGGATGGAGTCGCGGCAAAGGAAGTTTACCTTGATTTCCATCGGGTAACCCATCCATCCGAAAATATCGATGTTATCCCATGCTTCTTTGTTGTCTTTACGGGGCGGGTAGTAGTTGATACGTACCTTATGATATACGTCACCGTACAGATCCGGATATTTTTCAGGTTCGAAGATGTTGTCGATCACTGACAGTTTACTTACTTCTTTTGTCTTGAAGTTTGCAGGATCATCCAATACTTCACCGTCGCGGTTTCCTAAGATGTTGGTAGAGAACCAGCCGCTTACACCCAGCATACGTGTTTTGAACATCGGAGCCAGTACGGTCTTCATCAGTGTCTGTCCGCTCTTGAAGTCCTTACCGGAGATAGGGACATTCATCTGTTTGGAGAATTCCCACATAGCAGGTGTATCTACGCACAGGTTAGGAGCACCCATGATAAACGGAGCACCTTCTGCAATGGCTGCGTAAGCATAACACATACTCGGAGAAACAGCCTCGGTGTTGTTTTCCTTCATGGCTTTCTCCAATGCGGCAAGCGACATGTGTTCTTCTGACAGCGGAATGTAGATTTCCGTACTTGCTGCCCACAGAACTGCCATACGTTCGCAGTTATTTGCGGCTTTGAAGTCGCGGATATCCTGGCGCAGTTGTTCTACCATTTCCCAACGGGTCGCCGCTTTTTTAATGTGCGTTCCGTTTAAGCGTTTTGCCCAATTGTGATCGAATGCAGCCGGCATCGGTTTGATAGCCTGCAATTCTTCTTTCACGTTGTTCAGGTCTTTTTCTTTCAATACTTCTGCATACATGGCAGCCTCGTATGCATTATCGGGGAATATATCCCAACCGCCGAATACAATATCGTTCAGATCAGCCAAAGGCACGATGTCTTTGATTGCTTTCTCTTCTCCGTTCTCCAAACGCATAGTCGCCATCTGCGCGATCGAGCCGATTGGTTTTGCTACCCCCTTACGAGCAGCCAGAGTACCTGTAATCATGGTGGTTGATACTGCTCCACCTACACCCACAACGAGAATGCCAAGTTTACCTTTAGCTTCTTTTACTTCGATTTTTTCCATGTCAATTTAAGTTCAAAAAATAATTGTGCAAATTTAGCCCTTCTTAATCGGATTAAAAAGGAAAAATATGCGATATAATTGGTCAAAAATACTATAATTTTCAATAACTCGCCAATGTTGAAGGCAAATGGTTACCGTTTTTAGTTCTAAAGGCTTGTTTTTTGAGCCTTCTGCACGATGAAAAAATATTTCCTCCCTTGGTTATTTGTTACAAAAATATAAAAAGAGATTCGATTGACAAATAATTTAGGTGAATATAGTTGGTTATCGAATAAAAATACTTTCCTTTGCGACGTGTAAACAACATAGTTTTCAGAAATAGTTCTTTTATCTCAGATGTAATATTCAACAATGAATTTATTTTGTAGTAATCGACCTTTCCAAGATTATTTGTTACAAGTTTTTTTTATTAATTATTTTATATTATTTTTTGTATGAATATTTACATTGGTAACCTGAACTATCGGGTTAGAGAATCTGACTTACAGCAGGTTTTGGAAGAGTATGGCGTTGTAGAATCAGTTAAGTTGATCATCGATCGCGACACAAACAGATCTAAAGGTTTTGCATTCGCTGAATTCACAAACGAAAATGAAGGCAGAAATGCAATCAACGAACTGAACGGCGCAGAATACGAAGGTCGTCAGATGGTTGTTAAAGAAGCTACTCCGAGACGTTGAGATAGTTTTGACAAATAGCATAGGAAGGGATATGGAAGTTAAACTCCATGTCCCTTTTTTTATTGACGATTATTTCTTACGTTTGCTGCAAATTTTAAAATAGATGAAAACTCTTCTTATGAAACCTGCCCGCCTTCTTTTATCGGGCGTATGTCTCTTGATTATAAATCTGTTTATCATATCTCCGGTCCGTGCACAGATACCCGACCTGGTCTTTAAGTCGGACCATCGTATCGATCCGGAAAAGAAAGGACAGTTGCTTGTCGAGGTGGACAATATTAGTTTTTTTAAAGATAATGAATATTCTGGTTCTATTATGAAGGGATATTCGTTGCCGGGCTTCTGGTTACAGCCGAAAGCTGTCTTTTATCCTTTGAGTAATATTAAACTGGAGTTGGGCGTACATATGTTACGTTATTGGGGTGCCAAAAAATATCCGGCTTTGGCATATCAGGATATTGCCAGATGGAAAGGCGACCAGTTTCAGCATGGTTTTCATGTGCTTCCTTTTTTTCGTGCGCAGATAGCTTTGTCTGATCATGTGAATATCGTTCTCGGAGATATTTATGGCGGGGCTAATCATAATTTGATTGAACCCTTGTATAATCCGGAGCTGAACCTGACGGCTGATCCGGAAGCGGGGTTGCAGTTATTATATGATTCACGCCGGTTCGATCTGGATGTGTGGGTGAATTGGGAGAGTTTTATTTTCCGTGACGATACGCATCAGGAGGCATTTACCGTGGGGTTGTCGGGACGTTATAAGCTGAATGATCCGGATGCCCACTTTCATTTTTATGCGCCGGTGCAAGGGTTGGCCCAGCATCGGGGAGGGGAGATCGATACGATCTTTACCAATTCGGTACAGACGCTGATGAATGGTTCGGTGGGTGTAGGGACAGTCTGGAATACGGGAAATCGGGTTTTCCGGAGCGTGAACCTGGAGTTTGACGTGACGGGCTATTATCAGCAGGCCGGAAAGTTATGGCCTTATGGTAGTGGTTCCGGTTTTTATGCCCGGGCTTCCGCGGATATTTATGATTTCCGGGTGAAAGCATCTTACTGGAACAGTAATAAGTTCATATCGATGTTTGGAAGTCCGTTTTACGGGGCGGTGTCGACTTCGAAAGAAGGGGTTTCTTTTGACGGACAGAATATGGTTTATTTAGGACTGGAATATTCCAGGAGTTTCGGAAAGGGATTTTCTTTGGGAGTAGATGTGGATGTGTATCAGCATTTGTCGGTGAATAAGTTCGGTCCGGCTGCCGGTGAGGTCGGGAAATCCGGTAGTGCGACCAGCTTCTCTGCCGGTGTTTACCTCCGGATCAATCCGTCGTTCCTCATTAAGCGTTTCTGATCGGAAACATAGAAAGTAAATAAAGGTCTAATTTAAATTAGACCTTTTTTCTTTCTGATAGGATTCAAGCAGGAAAATCGTTTTTGCTAATGATGGAAAAGTGGGTAGAACCACCGGACGTTCCGGGTTCCATTCCGGGTCTTCCGTGATCATTGTCGATAATGTTCCTGCATGCATAAGTACCGTTTGTACATCTGTGATAGCCGTTACGATATGACGTTTTTCTGCCGGTAACAGGACGAAATAACCTTCATTGACTTCTACTACCGGCGTTGCTATCGAACAAATAAGAAGTTTTCCTGCTGTGACAAAAAGTAATATGTTTCCCATTTGTTCTGTGTCATATACTACTTCACCGGCTTTTACTTCTTTACACTCAAATTGATTAATAAAATTCTTCATAAAAAATTGCTACTCGCTCAGTAGTGCTTCGATCTTCCTGTTCGGAAGGAATTGGAGCATACCGGTAGAGTATTCTATCTGATGTTTACCGTTTTCGTCGGTGTAGATAACATAGTATTCGATTCCGGGGATATTCTTTGCGGCTTCGCGGGCTTTTTCGAGGCCCATAGCCATGAATGCTGTGGCATAAGCGTCTGCGGTGATACAGTCGTCTGCAACAATCGTCGCACTTAATATGCTTTGTTCGGATGGATAGCCCGTACGCGGATCGATGGTATGGGCATATTTCTTACCGTCTTTGATATAATAGTTACGATAGTTGCCGGAGGTAGCTACGCCTCCTTTTTTGCATAATTCGACCACTTCGCCGACATCGTTCTTTATTCCTGTCGAATCGTCTTCAGGTTTGTTTATGCCTATACGCCAGCATTTTCCGTTCTGGTTGACACCTTTCATCGTGACTTCGCCTCCGATTTCGACCATGTAATTTTCGACTCCTTCCCGTTCGAGTAGGCGTGCTATCACGTCGCTGGCATATCCCTTGGCAATGGCGGAGCAGTTCAGCAGGATACGGGGATCGTCTTTTATTACTTTCCGTCCGTCGAGCCTGACTTTCTGATAACCGACAAATTGTTTGATGCTGTCGATCATCTGAGGGGTTACGCTGTCCATTTTGCTGAAACCGAATCCCCACAGGTTGACGAGCGGGGCGCAGGTTATGTCGAAGACTCCTTCCGAATGATCGGATACTTCCTTGGCTTTGTTGAATACCTCGATGAACCAGTCGTCTGCTTCGACAGGTTCGTTCTGGTTCACTTTCGATATGATTGAGTTCGGATTGAACGGGTTCAGAGAAAGATTGAATTTCTGAAGTTCGGCATCGATCTTTTCAGTCAATAATTCAGAACCTTCATATTTGATATGATAGATTGTATGGAAAACGGAACCACTTTCTTCAAAATATTGTTTCTGTTTTGTACAGGCTGTGAAAATGAGTATCCATAAGCTGAGCACCAGGTAAATCTTCTTGTACATCTCTTTAAATTTTAGCGCTGCAAAGATACTAAAATTTATTGTAATTCAACCAAGGTCAATGGTTAAGCCTTTCTGTTTTCCATATAGGCCCCTTTCATGGGAGACGCACAATTGTGTGTGAAAATGTCCAGGATGCCGTTCGTATGGCGGGATGCGGGTTGTATCCATCGCTTCCGGCGTTCTGACAAGATGCGTTCTGTTTCTTCCGGGAGCAGTTGCTGTCCGTTTGTTCCGATGATGTCGAGCTTGCGGGCCGGGATGTCGATACGGATCAGGTCGTTGTCTTCCACCAGGGCGATAGGGCCACCCTCGTAGGCTTCCGGTGAGACGTGGCCGATGGCGGGACCACGGGTGGCTCCGGAAAAACGTCCGTCGGTAATGAGGGCGATGCTTTCCGCGAGTTCGGGATCGGAGGCGATTGCTTCCGTCGTGTAGAACATTTCAGGCATACCGCTGCCTTTCGGACCCTCGTAGCGGATAAATACGGCATCTCCCGGGTGGATATCTTTTTGTAATACGGCTTGCAATGCTTCCTCTTCGCTGTTGAATACACGGGCTGTCAATGTTGCCTGCATCAGGTTGGGAGAGATGGCGGCGTGTTTGACAACGGCTCCTTCCGGGGCGAGATTGCCTTTTAATATGGCAATGGCTCCTTGTTTCCGGATCGGGGTTTCAAAAGATTTGATAATATCTCCGGATTTTACTCCAAGCGGGGATAGGTATTTGTTGCATCCTTCGTAGAAGCCGTTTCTTTGCAGGGTTTCGAGGTTTTCTCCGAGGCATTTGCCGGTGACTGTCCGGACATCCAGGTTTAGTACGCCTTTTAGTTGTTCCATAATGGCAGGAACGCCGCCGGCATACCAGAAGTATTCGCCCGGCCAGAATCCGCTCGGACGGATATTCAGCAGGAATGGGATCTGCCGGTGTATTTCATCGAACAGTTCTGCCGGAAGTTCGATGCCTAGTTCGTGAGCGATGGCAGGCAGATGCAGCAGGCTATTGCTGGAACCGGCGATGGCGGCATGTACCATGATCGCATTCCTGAAAGCATCGATCGTCAGGATGTCGGATGGCGCTAATTCTTCTTTAGCCAATTCGACGGAACGTTGGCCGGCATAGCGGGATATCTCTTTTAAATAATGTATATGAGTCGGGATCAAAGCTGAACCGGGGAGCGCGATGCCTAGTGCTTCAGCCATGACCTGCATGGTGGAAGCCGTTCCCATGAATGAGCAGGCCCCGCAAGTAGGGCAAGCCTCTTTTTTGTAGGTGAAGAATTGTTCTTCGGTAATCTCTTTCCGTTCATATTGGGCACTGTACGTTCCGATCTGTTCCAATGTCAGCAGATTGGGACCGGCTTTCATAATGCCTCCCGGTATGAGAAGGGCCGGCATATTCAGGCGGGCGATTGCCATCAGGTGAGCCGGGACCGATTTATCGCAACTGGTGATGAAAACGCCTGCATCGAAAGGAGTTGCTTTGACGTGTATCTCCATCATGGCTGCCATCAGGTCGCGCGATACGAGTGAGTAGTTCATTCCGTCATGGCCTTGTGCTTCACCGTCACAAATGTCAGTAACATAGTAATTGGCAGCCCGTCCTCCGGCGTCGTTGATTCCTTTTCCGGCTTCTTCCACCAGTTTGTTCAGATGGGCGCTTCCGGGATGGCTGTGCCCGTAGCTGCTTTCAACGATGATCTGTGGTTTGCTCAGGTCTTCGATGCTCCAGCCACTGCCGAGGCGAAGCGAGTCGAGTTCCGGTGCCAGCTTACGTAATTCCTGACTTTTCATATATTTCCTTTATTAGCTTAAGAACAAGTGTTCTATTAGTATTTTTGCTCCGATACCTATCAGGATCAGTCCGCCGAGCAGATCGAGTTTCAGGTCTACTTTCCGTCCGAAGCGGCTTCCGAAATAAACGCCGAAGGCCGACATCAGGAAAGTGACGATACCGATCAGGGATGCCTGGATAACGATATCCGATTTCAGGATTGCCAACGAGATACCGATAGCCAGCGCATCGATACTGGTGGCTATGGATAGTCCGAACAATGTTTTGTTGCAGAGCGGATTCGTTTTGCAATCCTCATCTTCCTCCTGGGTGCTGTCGTAAATCATCTTGCCGCCCAGGTAAAGCAACAGGACAAATGCGATCCAGTGGTCGAAGGCTGTAATGTATTTCTGGAATCCGACGCCAGCCAAATAGCCTAAAACCGTCATTGTGGCTTGTGTGATACCCATAAAAGAGCCGATCTTAACCATATTACAAACGGTGCAGTTCCGGATGACGGCACCGCCGGTTACAGACACGGCTAAACTGTCCATCGATAATCCGATGGCTAGTAACACTATTTCTATAATTGACATAAATTAAAATGTTTCCCTTTTGCTAACCTCGTCCGTCGCTTTCCTTTTCTTCGGAGTCTTAGCGAACAGATCCGGGTTTTCGGGGTAACCTATCGCCAGGATTACCACCGGTTCTACCGTTTCCGGCAGATTGAAATGTTTCCGGCACAGGGCCGTATCGAAATTACAAACCCAGCAACTTCCCAAACCTTGTTCGGCAGCTGCCAGGCAGATATGTTCCGTAGCAATAGCTACGTCGATGTCCATGTGATCTTTACCGTCGGATTGCCGTTTCCACGACTGGCTGTGGTCTCCGCAAACCAGTATCAGCAACGGGGCCTGTTTGAACCATTCCCGCGGATAGCATTCCTGGAGTTTGCGGCGTCCCTCGTCTTCCTTTACCACCAGAAAATACCAGGGTTGGAAATTAACAGCCGAAGGGGCCAGGCGTGCTGCTTCCAGAAGGTAGTCTATTTTTTCCTCTTCCACCGCAGTGGGTGCATATTGGCGGATCGAACAGCGTTTCTGTATCAGCTCAAGTGTATTCATATTTCTGATTCTATCTTATAGTTGTTTCTGTTGGGCGAGTTCCTCGAGATCAGTTCACCGATAAATCCAGCCAGGAACATTTGTGTTCCGAGGATCATCGCGGTAAGCGAGATATAGAAATACGGGGAATTGGTCACCAAAGGACGCAGGTCGCCGGAGAACATAGAGATCAGCTTCATGGTTAACACGAAGACCAGGGCGATAAAGCCGATGAAGAACATCACGCTACCCCATAGTCCGAAGAAGTGCATCGGCTTCTTTCCGAATTTGGAAGTGAACCATAGTGTGATCAGGTCGAGATAGCCATTCACGAAGCGGTTCAGCCCGAATTTGGTGGTCCCGTATTTGCGTGCCTGGTGTTGTACGACTTTTTCACCGATCTTGTGGAATCCGGCTATCTTAGCCAGATAGGGGATATAACGGTGCATATCGTTATACACTTCGATATTTTTAATCACGACACTTTTGTAGGCTTTCAGTCCGCAGTTGAAGTCGTGCAGGTTGTCGATCCCGGAAAATTTGCGGGCTGTAGCATTGAACAGTTTGGTCGGGAGTGTCTTCGACAGCGGGTCATACCGTTTCTTTTTCCATCCGGAGACAAGATCGTATCCGTCTTCCTTAATCATACGGTACAGTTCAGGTATTTCATCCGGGCTGTCCTGCAGATCGGCATCCATTGTGATGACGACATCGCCTTTTGCCCGTTGGAAACCGCAATGCAATCCGGGGGATTTACCGTAATTCCGGCGGAACTTGATGGCTTTGATGCATGAGTTCTTTTGTTGTAACTCCTGGATCACTTCCCATGAATTGTCCGTGCTGCCGTCGTTTACAAATATTATTTCGTAAGTAAAGTTATGTTCTTTCATCACCCGCTCTATCCATGCTTCCAATTCGGGTAGAGACTCGGCTTCGTTGTACAACGGAATAACTACTGATATGTCCATTATTTGTATTGTTTCTCCTTATTGTTCTTGTCTGATTGCACCGGTTTCATTGTTCCTGCACAAGATGGCTGCTACCGGTATCGATAGTATGATTCCGTAGAATATATTATTGAAAATACCTTGAATAGCCATATGGATAGGAGTGAAATTGGTTTTTCCTATTGCTTCCATTACTTCGGTGCTTACCTGTGAATCTTTCAGAACATCTATCATCTGGTTGACCGAATTACTCAGGAAATCAGCCGGAGCGATGAACTGGAAGAATACGAAATGTTCCAAAGCGACGATCAGTGCGGCAAAAAAGTACAACATCGTACCGAAACGCCAGGCATGAAAGAAACTGATCTTACCACCGATATCCTGCTTGTAACGTTTCGTCAGATAATAAGCGATGAACGGTACTGTCAGAGTGAGTACTATATATATAATGTTAAGCGCAGGAACCGTGTTGCTGAAAATAAAGAACAGATATTTTATCACCCAAAAGATTCCCATGGCTAATCCATAAGTCATCGCGCTTTTTAATAATAGACCTTTATTTTCTTCCATTATATTGCTGTTTTAAAGTTTCTATCAGCAAAATTAATCCTTTTGTTATAATATACAAGGTATATAATAATAAAAAAGAGGAAGCTTATTTAAATAAACTTCCTCATTTCTGAGCCTCTTGTCGGATTCGAACCAACGACCCCGAGATTACAAATCACGTGCTCTGGCCAACTGAGCTAAAGAGGCAGGTGGGTAAGCTTACTACATCGCGCCGCTACAACCAAGTACCCTTGCTGCGGTCAAGCCCTGGGGGATTCCGAGGGAGCATGCCGTGTAGGACTTACCCGGGTGCAAAAGTAGATATTATTTTTTACAATGCAAGTGTTTTTATGCTCCGGAGCATATTTTTATTTATAAATGGCTGTATTCCTTAATGTTTTATCATAGTTAAAAAATGTAATTAAACTAAAGGGCGGAAAGACGGGGTAGTAATGACCTTCTTTTTTCGATTGACAAAATGATATTTCTATAGCGGGAAAATAGGATTACTATACCGGATAAATAAAAATACTCCCGCGGGTAATATATTTTAACGTATCAAAAAGGACCGATTAGGAGAATTTCTGCGTCAAAATGAAAATGTGGTTGACATCTATGCGGAGAATATTATTTATAGGGTGGTTCTGATTGTATGCGATCTCTTTTAGTATATTCTAAATATTCTTGTAACTTTGTGCCCTAATTCAAAAATCAAAAACACTAAGGACAATGGGTGGTTTTTTCGGAACTATTTCTAATTCATCCTGTGCCACCGACTTATTTTACGGCACAGATTATAATTCCCATCTGGGAACCCGTCGAGGCGGTATGGCAACTCTTTACAATGGCGTCTTCAAACGCTCGATCCATAACCTCGAAAATTCTTATTTCCGTACTCGTTTTGAAAGTGAACTGGAGAAGTTCCAGGGAAATTCCGGTATAGGTATCATTAGTGATACAGATCCTCAACCAATTTTCATTAATTCTCATTTAGGCAAATATGCAGTAGTAACGGTTGCCAAGGTGAATAACCTGGAGGAGCTGCAGAATGAGTTGTTGGATAAAGGTTGTCACTTCTCGGAAATGAGTTCAGGACAGATCAATCAGACCGAATTGATCTCGTTGCTGATTTCCCAGGGTAAAACTTTTGTTGAAGGTATAGAAATTGTATTCGAAAAAATAAAGGGGTCTTGTTCGATGCTTGTCCTGACGGAGGAGGGTATTCTTGCCGCCCGTGATAAGTGGGGACGTACTCCGGTGTTGATCGGAAAGAAGGAGGGGGCCTATGCCGCTTCGAGCGAACCTTGTAGTTTCCCGAATCTGGGTTATGAGATTGAATATAATGTAGGGCCGGGCGAGATCGTTATGCTTACTGCAGACAAGATGACGCAGTTGCGTAAGCCGAATAAGAAAATGCAGGTTTGTTCATTCCTGTGGGTTTATTACGGTTATCCGGTGTCTGAATATGAAGGGGTGAATGTAGATGCTTCCCGTTATGCGAGCGGTATGGCGATGGCGAAGAAGGATGAGGTGGATGCTGATTTCGTTTCGGGTATTCCTGATTCCGGTATCGGTATGGCTCTGGGGTATGCCGAAGGAAAAGGTATTCCTTACCGTCGTGCTATCGTAAAGTATACGCCGACATGGCCTCGTAGTTTTACTCCGGCCAACCAGGCCGTCCGTGATCTGGTAGCCAAGATGAAGTTGATCCCTAACCGGGAGCTGCTGAAAGGTAAACGGGTTATTTTCTGTGACGACTCTATTGTACGCGGTACACAGCTTCGCGACAATGTCAATATATTGTACGGATATGGTGCGAAAGAGGTGCATATGAGAATCGGATGTCCTCCGATCCTGCATGCTTGTCCGTTTGTCGGTTTCTCCGCTTCTAAATCACATCTGGAATTGATTGCCCGCCGGATCGTTAAAGAGCTGGAAGGCGACGATGCAAAGGATCTGGATAAATATGCAACGACCGGAACCGAGCAGTATAATCAACTGGTAGAACGTATCCGTGAAAAACTGAATATTACTACATTGAAATTCAATACGGTTGAAGATTTGATCGCATCGATCGGCTTGCCGAGGGAATGTGTTTGTACGCATTGCTATAACGGCAATGGTTGTTTTTAACTACTTTCCCTGATGGAAAAGTAGGCAAAAGATCAAGGCTGCACTTATATATTATAACAGGTGCAGCCTTGATCTTTTGGTTACTTTTGGATCAAGCCAAAAGTAACGTTCAATTTATTTTGTTATTCGTTGCTCTTTATATACTTTTATGGTTTAAATATAAAAGTATAACTTATGACCGTATTAGATAGATTTCTGAAGTATGTCACGTTCGATACCCAGTCGAACGAAGAGACACGTACAACGCCGAGTACTCCGGGACAGCGAGTATTTGCAGAAGCATTGGTAAAAGAACTGGAAGAGTTAGGTCTGGATGATATTTCTTTGGATGACAACAGTTACCTGATGGCCACCCTTCCTGCCAATACAGATAAAAAAATACCGACTATCGGTTTTATTGCCCATTTGGATACCAGCCCTGATATGTCAGGTAAAGATGTGACCCCACGCATCGTAAATTATAAAGGCGGCGATATCGTATTGTGCGCTGAAGAGAATGTGGTTCTTTCTCCGCTGATGTTCCCCGAACTGAACGATTATAAGGATCAGGATATTATCGTGACTAACGGTAAAACTTTGCTGGGTGCCGATGACAAAGGAGGCGTAGCGGCTATTATCGGAGCGATCCAGTATCTGAAAGAGCATCCGGAAATCGAACATGGAAAGATTCGCATCGGCTTCACTCCCGACGAGGAGATAGGAGAGGGGGCCAATCATTTTGATGTAGAGAAGTTCGGTTGTGAATGGGCCTATACCATTGACGGCGGACAGATCGGTGAACTGGAATACGAAAACTTCAATGCCGCCGTTGCCAAAATAACATTCAAAGGTCTGAATGTCCATCCGGGTTATGCGAAAAACAAGATGCTGAATGCTTCATTGCTGGCTATCGAGTTCGCTTCCTGGTTGCCTGCATCGCAACGTCCCGAACATACACAAGGATATGAAGGGTTCTATCATCTGACCAATATGTCGGGTACGGTAGAGGAGGCTTCTTTATCTTATATCATTCGTGACCATGTACGCACTTTGTTTGAAGAAAAGAAGAAACAACTGGACATGTGGGTGAAACGTATGAACGAGATTCACCCGGGCAGCACGACATTGGAGCTGCGTGACCAGTATTATAATATGCGTGAGGTGGTTGAACCGAAGAAACATATTGTAGACCTGGCATTCGAAGCGATGGAAGCAGCCGGTGTCAAACCGTTGGTTAAACCGATTCGTGGCGGTACGGACGGGGCACGTCTGTCGTTTATGGGATTGCCTTGTCCGAATATTTTTGCGGGCGGCCTGAACTTCCACGGACGTTATGAGTTCCTTCCGGTTAACTCGCTGGAAAAAAGTATGCAAACAATCATAAAAATAACCGAGCTGTTAGCTCAAAAATCTTAAACGAAATTAATAACATGAAGACGACTCCGTTTACCGATGTGCATATCGCATTGGGAGCAAAAATGCACGAATTTGCCGGCTATAACATGCCAATCGAGTATACCGGCATTATTGATGAACACATGACCGTTGTGAATGGCGTAGGTGTATTCGACGTATCTCACATGGGTGAATTTTGGGTGAAAGGTCCGAACGCACTGGCTTTTATCCAGAGTATTACTTCCAACGACGCGTCTGTTCTGCCTTTAGGCAAAGCACAGTATACTTGCTTCCCGAACGATAAAGGTGGTATTGTGGACGACCTATTGGTTTACCATTTCGAACCGGAAAAATATCTGTTGGTTGTCAATGCCGGTAATATCGCAAAAGACTGGGATTGGTGTGTAAGCCATAACACTGTCGGTGCAGAACTGGAAAATTCTTCCGACCGTACCGGTCAGCTGGCCATCCAGGGACCGAAAGCTGTGGAAGTGCTTCAGCGCCTGACTCCGGTCGATCTTTCTTCCATACCTTATTATTCTTTTGTAACAGGTGAATTTGCTGGTTGCAAGAACGTGATCATTTCCAATACGGGTTATACCGGTGCCGGTGGTTTTGAATTGTATTTCTACCTGGATGATGCCATGACTATCTGGAATGCTATCTTCGAAGCCGGTAAGCCGGAAGGCATCAAGCCGATCGGTCTGGGAGCACGAGATACGCTTCGTCTGGAAATGGGCTTCTGCCTGTATGGTAACGACCTGGATGATACGACATCTCCGATCGAAGCCGGATTGGGTTGGATCACTAAATTTGTAGACGGCAAGGACTTTACTAACCGTGCGGAACTGGAACGTCAGAAGAAAGAAGGTGTGACACGTAAATTGTGTGCATTCGAATTAGTAGATAAAGGTATTCCCCGTCACGGTTATGAGATCGTTGATGCGGAAGATAACGTGATCGGTGTGGTTACATCCGGAACTATGTCTCCTGTATTGAAGAAGGGTGTCGGTATGGGCTATGTGAAACCCGAATATGCGAAAGTCGGTTCTGAATTTTTTGTAAAGGTTCGTAACCGTAACCTGAAAGCACAGGTTGTGAAAGCTCCTTTCCGTAAATAAAATAATATCATAGATAAGAAGAAGTTAGCCGGATAGAACTATTCGGCTAATTTTTTGTAAAGCAAAAACGTGCAGGGATGAAACAGATAAGAGTGGCAGATAAGCAATCTCCTTTATATGCAGATTTTGAACAGTTATATCGGATTAGTTTTCCAATCTTCGAGCAACGGACGGAGGAACAGCAGTTGTTGGCTTTCTCTTCTCCTTTTTATCATTTAGTTGCTTATGTGGAGGACGGGACGTTTGTCGGTTTTATTGCTTATTGGGAATTTACTCATTATTTATATATCGAACATTTCGCTATTCATACGGATCTGAGAGGAAAAGGATATGGAAGTGTTGTGCTGAAGGCCTTGCAGGATAGTTGTGATAAAAGGCTTTTGCTGGAAATTGATCCGGTAACGGATGATGTTTCGGCCAAACGGCTTCATTTTTATGAATTGAACGGTTTTTCTGCAAATCCGTATCCGCATATCCATCCGCCGTATCGCGAAGGATTTCACGGTCATGATCTGGTTGTCCTGACAACGAAAGGGAAAATAACCCAGGATGAATATATGCAATTTGCCAGGGATTTGAAAGAGATTGTGATGTGTTTTTAGTTTGCTCCGGAGAGCATTTGTCGGATTTCGGTGACATTATAGTCAGAAAGTAACAGATGTTTTGTAAGTTTGCAGCGGAATAAAATAGAATAGGTCTCATGTTGAAATTTCTGAAAAACTGGACATTGCCTATTGCAATGTTGGCCGGTGTGTTAGGTTATTTTGTGTTTGCCAACTTCACATTTCTGGAGCCGACAAAACCGTTTGTCAATACTTTCGTTGCTTATATTACCCCTTTCCTGATCTTTGCACAGTTACTGTTAACCTTTTGTAAGGTAGACTGGCGGGAATTGATGCCTTCACCCTGGCATGGATGGTTGTTGCTTTTTCAGATTGTTTCGGCTTCGGTTTTGGCTGCTTTATTGATATTCATCCCGATGGACGGTTCTTACCGGGAGGTGTTTGAGGCTGCTATGGTATGCCTTATCTGTCCGACGGCAACAGCAGCAGCGGTCATTACGGGGAAACTGGGCGGAAGTGCTTCCAGCCTGACTACATATACATTATTATCTAATATATTGGCGGCAGTAGCTGTCCCCTTGATCTTTCCATTGGTAGAGCCGCATGCGGATATTACTTTTTTTACTGCATTCCTGAAGATATTGGGTAAAGTATTTCCTTTATTACTGTTCCCGTTTTTCCTGGCTTTGTTTTTCCGGTATGTCCTTCCGAAAGTTCATCATTTCCTGTTGGGCTTTCATGACCTGGCTTTTTATTTGTGGGGAGCAGCGTTGGCTATTGTAACAGGGCAGACGGTGAAGTCTTTGATGACCAGTGAGGTGCCGGGGAGCGTACAAATACTGATTGCTTTGGCCGGTTTTATCACTTGTGCCCTTCAATTCTACCTGGGTAAACGGATCGGTACGATCTATAAAGACCGTATCAGTGCCGGTCAGGCTTTAGGACAGAAAAATACTGTGTTGGCTATCTGGATGGCTTATACCTATCTGGACCCTGTTTCATCGGTGGGCCCGGGTTCTTACGTACTCTGGCAGAATATTTTTAATAGCTGGCAGTTGTGGAAGAAGCGGAAAAATGAGATTAAATCGGGTGAGTTTTAAGTTTGAATTAATTAAATAAAAGAGAGTATGAAAGTTAAACATTTATTCGGAATGCTATCGTTGTTCCTTTGTGTATTTAATTTGGTGAGTTGTGGTGATGATGAAATCAAAGACCCGGATGATGCCGTTACGCTGAATATGTTGAACGAGGAAGGGGATAAGACGATGTTAGGTAATTCTGATGTTTATATCAACAAATCCAACAACTTTAAAACTTATTTGTGTTACATTGCCGATGCAGGAGAAACTTCCGGACTCGGGGTGGATGTCCAGTTGCAATTGAATAATCTTGCTCGGGAGGTAGCTGTTGTTCCGGGGCATTTATATCAGATATATGACCGGGATGTTTTGCGTGAATTTCCTTCGGGAAAGTGTGCCGTTTTGGTAGGATCAGGTTATTATAAGGCTTATGTGGTTTCTCCGATAGTTAATGAAAATGTGATGACAGGTGCTACTGTTAAATATGCATTGACCTATCCCGAAGCTCCGGAACTTCCTGAGTATGAAAAGCTCATCGGTTATATAGATTATGTGGGAGAAAGTCTTGAATATACGTTGCCTAAAGATGTGGAATGTGTTTTCAATGCTCATTTGGACAGCGAGAAGGATGCTTTCGATATACAGATTAATGATCGAAAATTAACTATTACATTATTGAAACCGGTTGATAAGAACTATGGTCCGTATGGAACCTATGGAATGTATCTTCGTTTAGGATCAGTATTTACGACTGTAGAATTTAATGTTGGCATGGGTCGGTAAAATACGACTTTCAGTAAGTTTTTTACTGAAGGAGTTTTATAAACCAGTATCTTTGTCATCTAATACAAACAGGAAATAAAATAAATACATATGAAATTAAGCAATGAGTGGTTTACTGCGCTTTCGGAAGATGAGGTGGGGCATTTGGTTACGGTTAGCGGGCGTGATGAGTTGACGGAGTTTATCCAGTCGGGAAAATTCAAGGAACGTGCTGAGATCACCTGGAAGTATGAAGGAGATGATAAAGGTATGCCGGAGGATGAACTCGCTGAGAAAATGGAAACCGTTCAGGAAACTTTGCGGAAGGCGATGGAGAAAGATAAATTATCTATTCTGACAGGTGTTTATACCGGGGCAGGAGAGAAGGTGTGGGTTTATTATACCCGTACGGTCCGTGTCTTTGGCGAACGGTTGAATGAAGCGCTGGCACCGTTCGAATTGCTTCCGATATCTATCTATACAGAAGTCGATCCGGAATGGGAAGAGTATCTGGATATGTACGAGATGAAGCAGTGGGCGGTGGATTAATCTATGGTTAGTTCTTTTTTAACAAGCCAGCTGCCGATGCGGGATTCGGAGATTCCTTCTTTCAACTTGTAGCTACAGATGAAACGATCATCTTTTATTTCAGATTCCATATAGTTGAACTGACATGTCTTTTCATTATAAAAAGTCTCTGCAAGTTCTATGATATGAGTGGAAAGGAGGAATTTGCTCTTGGTATGTTTATTCAATAGGCCAAGTACTATTTCCGATGCTTCGTAGGCATCCCGGGCGTTTGTTCCCCGGAAAAGTTCGTCGAATACGATGAAGTATCCGTTTCCATCCCTTACCTTTTCCAATATACTCTTGATCCGCAGAACTTCTGCATAAAAATGACTTTCTCTCTTTTTTAAAGAGTCCGGTAAATTTATGGAAGTGAAAAGGCCATTATATACCGGGCAAAGCATTCGGCTTGCCGGTACCGGTACCCCCGCATGCGCTAGCCAGATGGCCGATGATAATGCTTTTAGTGTAGTCGATTTACCCGCCATATTGGATCCAGTGAAAATATTTATGTGTTTTTCTTCCAGATTCCAACTGTTAGGTACAGCCTTCGGCAATGCGGGGTGAAAGAAGTCGTGTATGACTAACCTGGAACTGTCGGAATACAGTTCCGGATAACAGTAGCCTTTTTCGCAGGCTATTTTATGTGCTGATTGGAATGCATCCTGTTCATATACTATATCGAGTATTCCCTGAACTGCCACTTTACCTTTATTACGGAAAATATAATCGAGTTGGTCTGTTTCGTAGCAACTACATGCAGTCTCTTTGTCAGGAATAGAAACGAATGTACTACTTTCCATATAAGAACGGATCATTCGTATGGTTCGTCTGACTGCATTCGGTTGACCTGCTTCATATTCAGCAGATGATATTTTTCGCAATTCCCTGATCAGTTCGCATAAGTACAAACATCCCCGTTTTTTTATATAATTCCATGGATTATTCTGGAATTTGTTTTTTAGCCATTGATAGTAAGAGATAACTTCCAGTGTTGTTATAGGAGGCGGCTCGTCGTAATTCAAATAATATTCGATAAAATCCAAAGAATCACCATCTATTTTCAGATCTGCGATTCCTCCGACCCGGATGGATTCGATACGATTGTGAAGTACCCTCATGTCGCTGATGGGATAGGTTACCCAATTTTTTAGTAGCCTGTGTCCACCGATTGATTGGGTTTCATTATAGATGCTTGTCAACTCAAATTCTCCGTAAGGATTTTGTGTAACACATAGATCATTACGAGTTTGTATATCTGTCTCTAATTTTTTTATTCCTATCTGTCCCATTTAACAAAGATAGGTTTGTTTGTGAGATATGAATACTCAGAAGTCTGAAAAATATAAAAAGGAGTTGTCAATAAAGACAGCTCCTTTTTTTTATAAATATATAAACTCTAAAAAATAACTTGCTGACCGTTCGGTCGTTTATTGTAATCTGACCAATCTGTAAAGCAACTGCTGGATCGCTTCCTGATAGTCGTCGATAATGGATTGTGAGAATGCTTCAGGGAATAGATCTCTGTGTTTTTCTACGTAGTTGTAGAAATCTGATGCATGTTTTACAATATCCTTCGGCGTTTTTGTTTCAGGAATAGTTATTTGCAGGTCGCCCACCATCGCGTAAGTTGTTTCCGTAATTCTGTCGATCACATCGAGTACTGAAGCAACGGCTTCATCCAATGCCATGTGTTTAGCATAACTACCTGCTCCGGTTACGCTCCAATGAAAAAGTTTAAGACTGCTGTTGAATGAGAAAAGTTCTCCGATAAATGCTGCTAGCTCTTTGTTTGATGTATGGGCTGCTTTTTCTTTTTGTTCCGATTTTACTGTTGTACTCATAATACTTTTAGTTTTATGTTTTGTACTTAATAAACATCATGGACTGCTGGAAAGTTCTGAGAAAATGTAGAAAATATGGGAAAGAAATGAATGCTAACAATATGGCCATAAACCTTGTTTATATAGAAAATGTAATACATAAATGGTTATGACACAAATAAAGTTAAAACGGATATATGAAGATCCGGAAAGTTCGGACGGCTATAGGGTTTTTGTCGATCGTTTATGGCCGAGAGGTATGAAAAAAGAGGCTGTCCATTATGATTTATGGGCAAAAGACGTAACGCCTTCTCCTGAAATACGTGAATGGTTTCATCAGGCACCCGCTGAAAGATGGAATGAGTTTACTGCATTATACCAAAAGGAACTGAGTGGTTCGGATGCAGTAAAGCAGTTTGTTGAAGAGATAAAAAAGTATCCGGTAGTGACATTGCTTTACGCCGCAAAAAGTCCGGATCATAATCATGCTTTGATATTAAAAGAATATTTGGAACATGTGATATAAGCGGTAGATAGGTGCTTATAGTCAAAGGTATTGACTTTTTATTAACTTTGTAAGTCAATATCAGGGGTATGTTGTGTCTGACAGCGTGCTGATTGACTTTTAAATCTATGAAACTTATAATATGAACAGACGCTTATTTTTGAAAAAAACATGTGGGGGAGCATTGCTTTTGGCTGCCTCTCCTTCTTTTATATCCTGTAACCGTCAGCAACGTCCCGTTCGCTTTGGGATTGTGACAGATCTGCACTATTCACGACGTGAACCTTACGGAACACGTTATTTTCCTCAGACGATGGAAAAGTTGAAAGAGGCCATCGGTGTTTTCAATGAGTCAAATCTGGATTTCGTGATCGAGTTGGGTGATCTTAAAGATCAGGACAATGTACCTCAGAGAGAGCGAACCCTTACCTATCTGGATGAAATAGAAAAGGAGTTTCAGACTTTTCAGGGACCTGTTTATCATGTTTTAGGAAATCATGATATGGACAGTATCTCAAAAGAGGATTTTTTACAACATACCTCCAATCATGGTGATGCCGATAAGAAAACATATTACTCATTTATCTGTAATGATATAAAATTCATAGTACTGGATGCAAATCATAATCTGGACGGAACACCTTATGATAGAGGGAATTTTGATTGGACAAAGGCTTTTATTCCTAAAGATCAGGTGTTGTGGTTGCAGGAAGAATTAAAAGAGAAAGACAAACCTGTCGTCATCTTTATACATCAGTTACTGGATCGTTTTTCTGATATTGGCAAGGCGCTTTGTGTTAGTAATGCGGACGAAATTGTTCCTCTGTTGGAGGCAAATGGAAATATACTTGCAGTATTTCAGGGACATCATCATGCCGGACATTACAGTTTCCGTAATAATATCCACTATTGGACAATGAAAGGGATGATAGAAGGAAAGTTGCCCGATAATAATAGTTTTGCTGTTGTAGAAATTGATCCGCAAAACAATATTCATATCGATGGTTTCTATAATTGTGAAGATAAGGATTTAAACCGCATCACGGTGTAAAGCCTTCGGTCGATCTGCATAAAGCGGTCTAATGTTTTTCAAATACAGGCAGGGCTAAATAAAATTAGAGGTAGGTGTAATTCGAATTACATCTACCTCTAATTTATAAGACATGATAATGTGTCCTGGCGGTCAACGATTCCACCAAAGGATTTAATATACTTCTTTCGCTACTTTATAAACGCTGTCTGTTGCCATCATTGTATAAAAATGCAGGCTTGGTACTCCGTGAGCGATCAGGTCTTTACATTGTTGGATACACCATTCTACGCCTACTGCTTTGACTTCATCGTCATTCTTGCATTTGCGCAGTTCGGCAGCAAAAGGTTCCGGAATATCAGAACGGAAGATCTTTGGTAATACAGTCAGCTGAGTTTTAAAGACGACCGGCTTGATTCCCGGAATGATCGGAACCGTGATACCTTCTGCACGGCAACGGTCTACAAAAGAATAATATTTTTCATTGTCGAAGAACATCTGTGTAACCAGGTAGTCGGCTCCGTTCTTCACTTTTTCTTTCAGGTAAAAGATATCCGATTCCATATTCGGGGCTTCCTCATGTTTTTCCGGGTAGCAAGCCATACCGTATGAGAACGGAGTTTCGTTAGCCTCAAAGGTTGAACCGTCTATAGCAATTCCTTTGTTGAAATTATTCACCTGTTGTTGCAGACCGGTTGCATGCTCGTGGTACAGGTCGGTGTTTTGTCCGGCTTCCAGCGTTTTCACATCTCCGCGGAGCAGTAGCAGATCGTAAACACCCAGGAAGTTGAGGTCGATCAAGGCATATTCTGTCTCATCTTTTGTAAACCCTTTACAGATGATATGCGGAACAGCCGGAATACCATATTTATTTTGAATAGCGGAAGCAATGGCTACAGAACCCGGACGTTTGCGGATGTTCACTTTCTGGAAACTTCCGTCAGGGAGCGTCTTATATATATATTCGCTATGATGTGAGGTGATGTTAATGTATTTAGGATTGAATTCTTTTAGTTTATCAATCACATTATACACTTTCTGTATGCTGTTCCCTTTCAAGGGTGGAAGTATTTCGAATGAGAAAGCAGTGCTTTTACTGCCGTTGATCAGATCAATAACTTTCATATTTTAATTATTTTTGCTGCAAAAGTAACAATTATCATCTGAAATAGCTTACTTTTGCGTTCATAATCTAATTACGACATTATATGGAAAATATGAATTGGTCTGATCTTGCATTCGGTTATATGAAGACAGACTACAATGTACGGTGTTACTATCGCGATGGTAAGTGGGGTGAATTGGAAGTTAGTTCTTCTGAAATTATCAATATTCACATGGCAGCTACTTGCCTCCATTACGGACAGGAGTCGTTTGAAGGGTTAAAAGCATTCAAGGGAAAAGACGGGAAGATCCGTGTATTCCGTATGGATGAAAACGGCAAACGTATGCAAGCTTCCAGCCGTGGTATCAAGATGGCTGAACTTCCTGTGGAAATGTTTGAAGAAGCAGTTCGCAAGGTAGTGAAATTGAACGAACGTTTTGTTCCTCCTTACGAGAGTGGAGCAGCATTATATATCCGCCCGCTGATGATCGGTTTGGGTGCACAGGTTGGTGTGAAGCCGGCTCCCGAGTATATGTTCATGATATTCGTAACGCCGGTAGGCCCTTATTTCAAGGGTGGTTTCAAACCTTCGAAGGTTTGTATCATGCGTGAATACGACCGTGCTGCGCCTCAGGGTACAGGTACTATCAAAGTCGGTGGTAACTATGCAGCCAGTCTCGTTGCCGGAGAGAAAGCGAAAGAAAAAGGTTATGCAGCCGTTCTTTATCTGGATCCGAAAGAAAAGAAATATCTGGATGAATGCGGTCCGGCAAACTTTTTCGGTATCCGTGGCAATAGCTACATCACTCCGCAGTCTCATTCCATCCTGCCTTCTATCACCAATAAGAGTTTGCAACAATTGGCAGCCGATATGGGCCTGACCGTTGAACGTCGTCCGGTTCCGGTGGAAGAACTCGCTACATTCGATGAAGCGGCAGAATGCGGAACAGCGGCCGTTATCGCTCCGATCTCACAAATCGACGATTTGGATATCGATAAGTCTTATGTAATTGCCAAAGATGGCAAACCGGGTCCTGTTTGTGAAAAGTTATATAATAAACTACGTGGTATTCAGTATGGCGACGAGCCTGATACTTACGGATGGGTAACGATAATTGAATGAATAAGATAAGAGTATTGACAGTTAGTGGTTTATTTCTAAAAAGACCATTAACTGCCAACTCTGAATTCTCAAACGTCAATACGCATTGTTAACTTTGGATTGCCAACTGAAAATAAAATTGCTATCTCGGTATTGCAAAGTAGAGGATAATTTCTATCTTTGTGGCCTATATAGTAAGACAGTAAGGTGGAAGCATTCTTTAAAACACATAAATACCTTGTAGAACATTTGCATGCACCGGTACGCCGGGGGCTGATGGATGAGATTAACTGGAATGACCGGTTGATCGGTATCAAAGGCTCTCGTGGAGTAGGTAAGACTACGTTTTTACTGGATTATGCCCGCGAACATTTTGGTGCTGATAATAAAGAGTGCCTATATATTAATCTGAATCATTTTTATTTTACAGAACGTACTTTAGTCGATTTCGCTTCTGAATTCAGAGCGAAAGGAGGGAAGGTGCTGTTGATTGACCAGGTTTTCAAATATTCAGGATGGTCGAAAGAGTTACGTTACTGTTATGATAATTTTGAAGATCTGAAGATTATCTTTTCCGGTTCATCGGTTATGCGGTTGAAGGAAGAGAATCCGGATCTCTCGGGTAAAGTCGTTTCATATAATTTGCGTGGTTTTTCTTTCCGTGAGTTTCTGAATCTGATGTCGGGAAACAATTTTCCGGCTTACACATTCGAGGAAGTGCTCGCAAACCACCAGGAGATTGCCCGTAATATCTGTTCGGTAGCCAAACCGATGGCTTATTTTCAGGATTACCTGCATCATGGTTTTTATCCTTTTTTCCTGGAGAAACGCAATTTCTCCGAGAATCTGCTGAAAACAATGAATATGATGTTGGAGGTAGATGTCTTATATATAAAACAAATCGAGCAAAGTTATTTGCCTAAGCTCCGAAAATTATTATATTTGCTGGCTATCAGTGCGCCGTGTACGCCGAATGTAAGTCAGTTAAGTAAAGATATAGAAACATCTCGGGCGACAGTGATGAATTATATTAAGTATCTGACCGATGCCCGTTTGATGAATATGTTATATCCGGTAGGCGAATCGTTCCCGAAAAAGCCCTCTACCGTATATATGTATAATTCGAATCTGATGTACCCCATCCGTCCGATGGAGGTTAACCTACAGGCAGTGCGCGAATCTTTTTTCTATAACCAGCTTTTGAAAGACAATAGACTGAATGAAGGAATAAAGAATGCTCACTTTCTGGTAAATGAAAAGTATAATTTCAGGATAGAGGAAAGTATGAAGGTGAAAAACAATCCCGATTTATACTATGCTATTGATAAGGTTGAAGTAGGAGATGGCAACATGATCCCGCTTTGGCTTTTTGGCTTTTTATACTAATAAAATTCTTTTAAATACTAATAGTAAAAGTCTATGACAAAACAGAAGAAATTTTTGACCTGTGATGGTAACCAGGCTGCTGCACATATTTCCTATATGTTCAGCGAGGTAGCCGCTATCTACCCCATCACTCCGTCGTCTACAATGGCAGAATATGTAGACGAATGGGCTGCCGCCGGACGTAAGAACATCTTCGGCGAAACGGTTTTGGTACAGGAAATGCAATCGGAAGGTGGTGCTGCAGGTGCAGTTCACGGTTCTTTGCAAGCCGGTGCCCTGACTTCAACTTACACAGCTTCTCAGGGATTGTTGCTGATGATCCCGAACATGTATAAGATCGCTGGTGAGTTGCTTCCTTGCGTATTCCATGTGTCTGCCCGTACATTGGCATCTCATGCTTTGTGTATCTTCGGTGACCATCAGGATGTAATGTCTGCCCGTCAGACAGGTTTCGCAATGTTGGCAGAAGGTTCTGTACAGGAAGTTATGGACCTGTCCGGTGTTGCTCATCTGGCTACTATCAAGTCTCGCGTACCTTTCGTGAACTTCTTCGACGGTTTCCGTACATCACACGAAATCCAGAAGATCGAAGCGTTGGAAAATGATGACCTGGCTCCGCTGATCGACCAGAAGGCGTTGGCTGAATTCCGTGCACGTGCATTGAATCCGGAAAAACCGGAAGCTCGTGGTATGGCTGAAAACCCGGATCATTTCTTCCAGCACAGAGAATCATCGAACAAATACTATGAAGCAGTTCCTGCTATCGTAGAAGAATATATGAACGAAATCTCCAAACTTACAGGCCGCAAATATGGTTTGTTCGATTATTACGGAGCAGAAGATGCAGAACGCGTAATTATTGCTATGGGTTCTGTAACAGAAGCTGCCCGTGAAGCTATCGACCACCTGACGGCTCAGGGTGAAAAAGTTGGTTTGGTTTCTGTTCACTTGTATCGTCCGTTCTCTGCTAAGCACTTCCTGGCTGCTGTTCCTAAGACTGCGAAACGTATTGCTGTTCTTGACAGAACAAAAGAACCGGGTGCTACCGGCGAACCTTTGTATCTGGATGTAAAAGACTGCTACTACGGAACAGAAAATGCTCCTGTTATCGTTGGTGGCCGTTATGGTTTGGGTTCTAAGGATACTACTCCTGCTCAGATCCTTGCCGTTTATGAAAACCTGGCATTACCGATGCCGAAGAACCAGTTCACACTGGGTATCGTAGACGACGTTACATTCACTTCTCTTCCTCAGAAAGAAGAAATTGCTTTGGGTGGCGAAGGCATGTTCGAAGCTAAGTTCTACGGTTTGGGTGCTGACGGTACTGTCGGTGCTAACAAGAACTCTGTAAAGATCATCGGTGACAATACAAATAAATATTGCCAGGCATATTTCTCTTATGACTCTAAGAAGTCTGGTGGTTTCACTTGTTCTCACCTGCGTTTCGGTGACCATCCGATCCGTTCCACTTATTTGGTAAATACGCCTAACTTCGTTGCTTGCCACGTTCAGGCTTACCTGCGTATGTACGATGTAACTCGTGGTTTGCGTGAAAACGGTACATTCCTGCTGAACACTGTATGGAATGGCGAAGAGTTGGCTAAACACCTGCCGAATAAGGTAAAACGTTATTTCGCTCAGAAAAATATTACTGTTTACTATATCAATGCAACTCAGATTGCATTGGAAATCGGTTTGGGTAACCGTACCAATACAATCCTTCAGTCTGCATTCTTCCGTATCACAGGTGTAATTCCTGTTGACCTGGCTATCGAACAGATGAAGAAATTCATTGTGAAGTCTTATGGTAAGAAAGGTGAAGATGTAGTTAATAAGAACTATGCTGCTGTCGATCGTGGTGGCGAATATACTCAGCTTGCTGTCGATCCGTCATGGGCTAACCTGCCGGATGATGAAGTTGTAGCAAACAACGATCCTGCTTTCATCAACGAAGTAGTTCGTCCTATCAATGCTCAGGATGGTGACCTGCTGAAGGTTTCTGCATTCGAAGGTATCGAAGACGGTACTTGGCATCAGGGAACTTCCAAATACGAAAAACGCGGTGTAGCTGCTTTTGTTCCTGTTTGGGAACCGGATAACTGTATCCAGTGTAACAAGTGTGCGTATGTTTGTCCTCACGCTTCTATCCGTCCGTTTGTGTTGGATGCTGCTGAACAGGCTGCTGCTCCGTTCAATAACTCTTTGAAAGCTACAGGTAAACAATTTGAAGGAATGCAGTTCCGTATCCAGGTTGACGTTCTTGACTGTCTGGGTTGTGGTAACTGTGCCGATGTTTGTCCGGGTAATCCGAAGAAGGGTGGTAAAGCGCTTAAGATGGCTGCTCTGGAAACTCAGTTGGCCGAAGCTCCGAACTGGGATTTCTGTGCAGAAAAGGTTACAAGCAAACAACATCTGGTTGACATCAAAGCTAACGTGAAGAACTCTCAGTTTGCAACTCCGTTGTTTGAGTTCTCAGGTGCTTGCTCCGGTTGTGGTGAAACTCCGTATGTGAAATTGATAACTCAGTTGTTCGGTGACCGTGAAATGGTAGCTAACGCAACAGGTTGTTCATCTATCTATTCAGGTTCTGTTCCTTCAACTCCGTATACAACAAACGAAAAAGGACAGGGTCCGGCTTGGGCTAACTCATTGTTCGAAGACTTCTGTGAATTCGGTCTGGGTATGGAACTGGCTAACGAAAAGATGCGTGCTCGTCTGACGAATGCAATGAACGCAATTATCGCTGGTGAAAATGCTCCTGCCGAAGTGAAAGAAGTGTTGAAAGCATGGGTTGAAAACCAGAACGATGCTGATAAGACAAAAGAACTGGCTCCTCAGATAATAGCTATTGCTGAAGAAGGTATCACTCACGGCTGTCCGCTTAGCGCACAGATCAAGGAACTTTCTCACTTCCTGGTAAAACGTTCACAGTGGATCATCGGTGGTGACGGTGCTTCTTATGATATCGGTTACGGTGGTCTCGACCATGTAATTGCTTCAGGTAAGAACGTCAATATTCTGGTTCTGGATACCGAAGTTTATTCTAACACTGGTGGTCAGTCTTCTAAAGCTACTCCGGTCGGTGCAATCGCTAAGTTTGCAGCTGCTGGTAAGAGAGTACGTAAGAAAGACCTGGGTCTGATGGCTACAACTTACGGTTACGTATATGTTGCCCAGATCGCAATGGGTGCTGACCAGGCACAGACATTGAAAGCGATCCGCGAAGCTGAAGCTTATGACGGTCCTTCATTGATCATCGCTTACTCTCCTTGTATCAACCACGGTTTGAAGAAGGGTATGGGTAAGAGCCAGCAGGAAGAAGCAGATGCAGTAGCATGTGGTTACTGGCACTTGTGGCGTTATAACCCGGCATTGGAAGAAGAAGGCAAGAATCCGTTCTCTTTGGACAGCAAAGAACCGGATTGGAGCAAATTCCAGGACTTCCTGAAGGGTGAAGTACGTTTCGCGTCTCTGACAAAACAGTTCCCGGCTGAAGCAGGCGAATTGTTCCAGGCTGCTGAAGACAACGCTAAGTGGAGACTGAATAACTACAAGCGTCTGGCTAAACAGCAATGGGGTGTTGAAGAATAATTGATTATTTGATCATCTAAATAGTAAAAACGGAATCTTCGAAAGAAGGTTCCGTTTTTTTATGAAGTTAAATGAGGTTCTAAAACTGAATCTGTGCATTCAGGAATGGGAACTGTGCCTGATGCCAATAAGGATAAACGGGAGTGACCTGGCTGGCATCATCTAAACGTTTTACCTGTTCCGGTGTCAGATTCCACCCGACAGCTTCCAGGTTTTGTTTTAATTGTTCCTCTGTGCTGGCTCCAATGATCAGGCTGGAAACAGTAGGACGTTGCAATAACCAGTTCAACGCACATTGTGCAACAGTATGTCCCGTCTCTTCGGCTATTTCATCCAATACATCCATAATATTGTACAACCGTTCGTAAGATGTCGCTTCGTCTGGAATAGGGCTGCCGCCGCGAGCTACACGTCCGTCAGCCGGTATCGGATTATTTCTTCTGTATCTCCCACCTAAGCGGCCGGCAGAAAGAGGACTCCAGATAATAGAGCCGACTTTCTGATCGATACCCAGTGGCATTAACTCCCATTCAAACTCCCTGTTAAGCAATGAATAATGCACCTGCTGTGCCACATAACGGCTCCAGCCGTATCGTTCGGAGACTGATAATGCTTTCATCAGATGCCATCCGGAGAAATTCGAACAGGCAATATACCGTATTTTACCGGCTGTGATCAGATCGTCCAATGCGCGAAGCGTTTCCTCTACCGGAGTATTGGCATCGAACCCGTGCATGTGATAAATATCTATGTGATCGGTATTCAGCCGCTTCAGGCTGGCTTCGCAAGCTTCGATCAGATGAAAACGGGAAGACCCCATTGCATTACGGCTTTCCGGATTCAGGTTGAATGTCGCTTTAGTTGAGATCAGTAACTTATTTCTCAGTCCCTCCATCGCTTTACCCAATATCTTTTCAGATAATCCGTCTGAGTATGCATCTGCCGTATCAAACAGATTCACGCCTGCGTCGAGGCAACGGTTTATCATGCGTCTGGCTTCTTCTACCTGGGTATGTCCCCAACCTTCGAAACCATTTGTACCTCCGAAAGTAGCAGTTCCTAAACAGAGAACCGGCACGTATAGTCCTGATCCTCCTAATTGTCTGTATTCCATAGTTTACCTATTAAATTGTTATTAAGATCTTACTTACAAAGGTATATAAAATATGCATGTGTTTATTTATTCTTATCTTTGTATCAAATTTAGGTTATTAAAAAGTATGGTTAAGGCAGTTTTTTTCGATATAGACGGGACATTGGTTAGTTTTAAGACCCACGAAGTTCCGCAGTCAACTATCGAAGCATTGGATATGTTAAGAAAGAAAGGTATTAAAGTTTTTATAGCTACAGGGCGGCACTTCAGTTCCATCAACAATCTGGGAGATTTACAGTTTGACGGATACGTTACATTGAACGGGGGATATTGCTTTGCCGGCGATAAAGTCATTTATAAACACAGTATTCCTGACAGGGATGTCGAAGCCCTGATCCGTTATATGGAAACAGAAGAATCTTTTCCATGTGCATTTGTCCGGGAGAAAGATATCTATATGAATTATAAGGATGAAACGGTGGAAGAGATATTCAATATGTTGAATTTTCCGGAGCCGCCTATCCGTCCGATGAATGAAATACGGGGTGAGACCGTTTACCAGCTTGTTTCTTTCTTTACTGCCGATCAGGAGAAAAAGATCATGCAGATTTTGTCTCATTGTGAATCGACCCGTTGGAATCCTTTATTTACAGATGTTGTTCCTGCCGGGAGCAGCAAGCGAATCGGGATCGATAAGATGCTGGAATATTTCAGGATACCGTTGAATGAATGTGTAGCATTCGGTGATGGCGGCAATGATGTTGCCATGCTTGAACATGCCGGAATTGGCGTGGCTATGGGAAATGCGGAAGACGATGTGAAACGATATGCCGATTATGTAACCGATTCTGTCGATGAGGACGGAATATTCAAAGCGTTGAAACATTTGAACATTATCTGATCGTAAGTTGTTTCTATACTAAGAAGTAAACATATGATTGACGAATTACTAGTATTTAATAAAGAGTTCGTAAAGAACAAAGGATACGAAAAGTTTATCACGAATAAGTATCCGGATAAGAAAATTGCGATTGTATCTTGTATGGATACTCGCCTGACAGAACTTCTTCCTGCCTCATTGGGTATCAAGAACGGTGATGTGAAAGTCATAAAGAATGCCGGAGCAGTCATTTCGCATCCGTTTGGTAGTGTGATACGCAGTTTGTTGGTTGCCATCTATGATTTGGGGGTAACTGAGATCATGATCATCGGACATTCGGATTGTGGCGCACAACATATGGACAGCGATACGATGATAGAAGCCATGAAGAAACGGGGCATTCCTGCCGATCGTATCGATATGATACGTTATTGCGGGGTCGACTTTAAAGACTGGCTACATGGTTTCGACTCGTCAGAAGGTTCTGTTAGGAATACAGTGAACCAGGTTCTTCATCATCCGTTGATCCCTTCCGATATAACGGTTAGAGGCTTTGTAATTAATTCAGTTACAGGCGAATTGACAGAGGTGAAACAGGAAGTTTAGCTTCTAAAAAGATATGACTATAAATTAAATAAATGTAAAGATAGAAATTATTTATATGTTTTATAGCATAGTTTTGAATATAATGTCTATCTTTGCATTGTAAACAAAAAGAAAAGATTAGAGTTTAGGTTAATTATTAATGAGTCTTCCAAGCGTGGAAGACATAAAAATGTAAAGATTATGATGACAAGTAGAAATGAAGAAAATCTTCGTGCTTTAGCGATGTTGCGTTATCAGGCTGATCGTTATCAGTCAATGAGAAATGGTACAATGAGTCAGCGAGTAAATGCTGAAATCCGCCGCCTATTAGAAGAAATGGGCGCTAACGCAAAAAATTAAACAAAAAGATTAGTATATTATTAGATGTTTTCTCTTCACCAAAGTCTTTTAAAGACTGGTGAGAGACAAAAGATGGGCATTCGACACTGGCAGATCAGTGAAGATTAGCCTTTTTTTATTTTATAGCCCTTACAATTCTTCAATTTATCTTCTATCTTTGCCTTGGTAAACGAAGATAGGCTGTATTTGGCATAATCAAAACAAGTTTTGCTTCTGCTCTTATTTGCACTATCTTTGTACGCGAAAGCTGAAACTATATTATTTCCAATAATTTGTAAAACACAATCATACGATGAAAAGAGTAGGTTTATTTGTAGCATCCGTTATGCTATCTACAACCCTTTGGGCACAGTCGCCTATTGAAAAAGGACTGAATGTAATCAATAAAGAGAATGCGGAGGCATATATCGGTTTTCTGGCCAGTGACGAACTGGAAGGGCGTGAAGCCGGTTTCCAGGGAGGACGTATTGCCGGAGAGTATATCGTATCCAATCTGAAGACAATGGGGATTGCACCTTTGAATGAATCTTATTATCAACCTTTTGAAGCTTATAATAAAGAACGCCAGAAGCGAGGACGTTTCCAGGTACATCCGGATTCGATCGCTCAGTTGAAACAAGGAGTACATCAGAAATTATCCATGCGCAATATCCTGGGAAAGATAGAAGGAAAGAATCCGAATGAATATGTTATTATCGGTGCCCATTACGATCACCTGGGATTTGATCCGATGCTGGACGGCGACCAGATCTATAATGGTGCCGATGATAATGCTTCCGGGGTATCGGCTGTTCTGCAGGTAGCGAAGGCTTTCCTGGCATCGGGCCAACAACCGGAACGTACCGTGATCTTTGCTTTCTGGGACGGGGAAGAGAAAGGATTGCTGGGCTCAGAGTATTTTGTGCAGAACTGTTCTTTCCTGAAAGATATTAAAGGATATTTGAATTATGATATGATCGGTCGTAACTCGAATGAGGCGGTTCCTGAGCAGGTCGATTATTTCTATACAGAAGCAAACAAGGCTTTCGGGGATTGGCTGAAGAATGACATCAAGAAATACAACCTGAACCTGAAGCCAATTTATCATGCCTGGGACAAACCGGTAGGAGGGAGTGACAATGGTTCTTTTGCCAAACGTGAGATCCCTATTATCTGGTATCATACCAACGGTCATCCGGACTATCATATGCCGAGTGACCATGTAGAAAAGATCAATTGGAATAAAATAGTTGATATAACGAAAGCCTCTTTCCTGAATATGTGGAATCTGGCGAATGAAAAGAAGTATTAATGTTGAATTTAATCATGTGAGTAAAGAATGAAATCAATTTATGTAGCCCTATGTTGGGTGGTGGTGATGGTTACCGGTTTGGTAGCTTGCAGTGATGATGAGGGAAAGACGATACCTGCTCATACGGAAGCAGAGAAACTTTGGATTGCTCAGAATCAGGCATATTTCCAGGAAAGGAAGGCGATTGTGGAAGAGGATGGACAATTATTATATCAACAGTTGGTTGTGGAGGATGATACCTTGTTATACCGTGTATTGGAAGTTGGCCAGGTCGATTCTGTTCCGACGATAGACTCGGATGCGAAAGTTTCGATGTTGGGGATATTACCTGTCTCTAAGGATCAGATTGTCGGAGATAGCAAGGGAAATCCCGTAGAAATGACATTCGATCTGGATAGTCCGGATTTGATCAAGGGATTGGCTGCTCTTTTGTTGCAAACCCATAAAGGAGAAAGAGTGGAAACTATTATTCCTTATCAGTTAGGCTATGGAGAAAAGGATTATCCTTATCCGTATATTCCGTTGTGCTCAACGCTTCAGTTTACTTTGACCGTAAAAAGTTTTGAGTAATCCTAAAAAGAATTTCGTAATCCGGCGTCACTTTTATAGAGACGCTTTACAAGTTCTGATATATAATGTAAAACGGGTGACGCTGTCATAAAAAGCAGGATCACCCGTTTTTTATTTAACCTGATTATAATCCCAGGCAATAATTGACAAGTGTGATGACATCTTTCGCATTCTTCATGTCTGTTTTCGTTTCTTTTATATAAGTTTCGATGAGGTTCTCTTTGCCGGGAAAGAGTTTTAATAGCGATTTCTTATTTTTGAATTTCAGCGGAGTACCATCACGGAATATGCAATATTCATTCTGATTGGCGAGCTTATACACTTCCGTGTATTGATTTTCGTAAGTGCTATAGTTTAACTGGTTCGTATTTAAAGTTTCCACTTTAGCCTGTTGCGTTACGCCGAAAGCATTTTTATATCCCTGGGAAGTATTCTTCAACAACCAGTTTATACCGATAAGACCATTCGGTATCTGTAGTATCTCATAGAAACTGGATCCGGTCGGAATGAATTTGGCATTTCCAATATAGACCGTATCGATCTGGGCAACGTTGGTAAGGAGCATTTCTTCCGAACCGTTTTTGAACATCATCTTCTGATTGCCGGCATCGTAATTGAGTTCTGCCATTGTCTTGGAGTTGTTCTTCATTAACACGACACCCTTCGAGTAATCTTCGAAAAGCATCTGACGTTTCTTCTGTGCATTAACACTACCTACGGTTGCTATACAGCACAGGATGGTGATTAACAGGTATGTTCTCATTGTTGTAGAATATGTGAAAGAGCAGTTACAGAATCTGTAACTACTCTTTCGAGGTTATTAATAGGAATTAATTCTTTGGTCCTTCACCCCATTGCGGAGCACCCTGATCCTGCCATGTACGTTCTGAATTCAGAATAGATGTATTCGCATCACCGGCACCTGTGATGGTGTAACCCTGTGCTGCATACGCATCTCTCTGGATCTGGTACAACTGGCTCATCTCGTTAGGAACACCAGTCTGGAAACGACGCGGGAAGTTGGTCACAGGAATAGAAGCATAATTCTCACGACTGATAAACTGTGAATTGAATTTAGGCAAGCCTGAACGACGGGCGGTAACAAACTGATCGTAAGGATACATGGTAAAGTTGATCAACTGCTGCAAGTATACTTTTTCCAGTTGTTCGCTGGCTGAACCGGTCAGCTGGTAATCGTCTGATGCCAGCATCGCTTCGATCTCTCCGCTTTTCAGTTCGATGGAAACTTCATTCGGATCATAATCATAAGTAGTGCCGTAATAAGCGATCTGGTTTAATCCGGCTACCTTATCATATTCCTGAACAGACAGTTTAACACCTTGTGTGAAATAGCTTTCAGCCGTACCGGGCAAGTTTGCTCCTAATAGTTTGAACTCAGCCAGATACAGGTTTACCTCACTTCCACCCAGATACAAACCGTACCAGGGACGGCTGTCGTTTCTAGTGATTACAGGACCGCCGGGAACTGTAGGCAGGGTGAAATTATAGTAACGTCCGATAACCATCTGATGCTGGTACATAGAGTAGGGGCGATAGCTTTTTGCACTCTGGCCGTTTTCGTCGGTAATCTTGTAACGGTTTTCATAGTCAAACCATTCACCGTAAACAGCCGAATTGTTCTTGGCATTATATTCAACCGGAAGGCCGTAATAACGAACCCAAGGTTCACCCATTCCTTTCCATTTCACGAATGTTTTCTTTCCGCCGGACGTGGTATATTCAACGTTTTCTTCGATATAGGAAGGAATCGCCTTGCCCTGATCGTAGAATTCCTGAATGATTTTAGAGTTCCAGTCGTTTTTACGATAAAGGAAACGAACGCGAGGGTCTTTGTTTTCAAGCATGAAATCTACTATACGCTGGTTGGAAGCCATTCCGTCCATAAATCCGTTACTCCAGTGGTAAATGTAATCGTCACTGCTTGAGTTTACGACACTTTTGTTGAACAACATGGCATCATCCAAAGAATCGATATAGCCGCAGGAAGCATTTGCGACTTCCGAAGCAATAGCCAGAGCTCTTGCTTTATCTTGAGATATCAAACGGGCAGCAATTCTTAGTTTCAGCGAATTAGCCATTTTGGCCCACTTGGCACGGTCGCCTTTATAAACGATATCCTGCTCGTTTGTAAAAATCTGGTCGGTGGCAGTCGTGAATGTTGTGATAGCTGAATTTAATTGATCCAACCACAGCGTGTACAGATCGGCAATTCTGTCGTAAGCCGGGGTCAGAGTACCGCCATGTAAGGCGTTGCCGGCTTCCGTAAACTGGATATCTCCATTGATATCGCTGCTAGAAAGTGCCAGATAAGTAGTAAGAACATCTACGCATGCGGCTGTTACGGCATGTTTGGCTGCATCTTCCTCGCTCATGTTCGAACGTAAATAAGTGATTTCGTGTGCCAGTTTCAAAGTGTTCACATAGCTTACGCCACCAGTAACAGTCGTCAATGCGGAGCTTTCGGTAAAGCTGCCGGTCGGTACCGCCATCTGACTCCATGATGTCAACATCGGTGCGTCATAAAACCAGAATGTATACCCAAAAGGTTCAAAGTCCATAGCGGCCATTGCGAACAGATAAGACGGGTCACCCACAGTCACCTGCGAAGGGCTGGAGTTGATATCTGCGAAATCATCACGGCATCCGGTGGTGCATACCAAGGCTGCACTCAGGCCGAATCCCATTAATATATTACTATATTTGTTCATGTCTCAATTAATTTAAAGTTTCTTGTTTTGTTTAGAATCCAACATTAATAGTAAATGTGTAGTTAGCAGTCAAGCCGTTGAAAGAACGGATACGGAACTCGGAAGCAGATGTACCGCGGACAGATTCCGGGTTGATCTTATTCGGCATCGTGTTTAGCAGATAACCCAGGTTACGTCCGGATACCGACAGGTTCAGATGTTGTGCCCCCAGTTTGTGTGCAATCTTGTTAGGCATTCTGTAAGATACGGTGATTTCACGTACTGCGATGTAATTCAGTTTCTTCACCCAATCGTCGTTCACGACACCTGTCCCCCATGCATTGTTCCAGTAATGCCATGCCGAAGCATGCTGCGGGTCTACAAGACCCTTGTCATACAAAGCCTGGTATGTTTCGCCACCGGCAGCTACCGTATAAGCGCTTCCGTCAGGAAGAGGAATAGATGTTCCGCCTTCGATCAGACCTACCGGAATCAAACCGTCGTTATACTGCTGACCGTCCCAGATGGAAGTATAGCTCATACCGCCGTTTTCTGCGTCACGCCATTTCAGGGAGCTTTCCGTAAAACCGTATGCCAGACCGTAACGGTTTGCATAAGACGCTACATAACCACCGAAACGCATATCGAACAAAGCACGCAGGCTCCAATTTTTATACGTAAGCGAAGTACTTACAGAACCCAGGAAGTCAGGAACCATCGAACCAACCACTTCCGCTTCACCGCTACGCTGGTAATACATGGCATGCATACCTCTGTCGCCACCATAATAAGAAGTAGCGTTCAATATAGGCAAGCCGGTCTTTTCGTCGATCTTTGCTTTCGAGTCACTCATCAATACCCCGTAAGATTCACCTACTTTTGCCACCGAGCCAATGCGATAGTTTCCATATGCGACACTACCGGACAACTCTATATAATCGGCTACATTCGGGTGCAGTTCAACGATTTTATTGTTGTTCTTGGTGTACGTAAAGTTCAAATCCCACTGCCAGTCTTTGTTTTTGAACGGTGTTGTATTCAAGGCTATTTCCAGCCCCTTGTTTTCGATATTACCGGCATTGATATGCTGGTTGCTGATACCGGAGATACCCGGAACGCTGATCGACATGATCTGGTCCTTTGTATTTTCCTTATAATAAGTCATGTCGATACCGATACGGTTAGACAGGAAGCGCCAGTCCAGACCAATTTCCCAGGCATTTTTACGTTCCGGTTTCAGGTTCGTAGAATAAGCTGTCGACGGGATGCTCAGAGCATATACGTTACCGCCGCCTTGTAACTGGGCAGTCAGCAATGAATAAGCCGAGTTGATCGTATAAGCATCCGTGTCATTACCAACCTGTGCCCATGATCCGCGCAGTTTGGCAAAAGAGATCCATTCCGGAAGCTGTTCGCGGAACGTTTCGTGAGCCAGCCAGGATGCGGAAATAGACGGATAGAAATAGGAGTAGTTACCATGTGTATCCGAATAAACCAGGGCAGACGACCAGTCATTACGTCCGGTCACATCCAGGAAGAGCTGATCTTTCCAGCTGGCACTTGCCTGGAAGGATAAAGACAGCATACGTTTTTCCCCTTCTATCTTACCGCTGTAAGACGGTGTATTGATAGAGTTGGCAATAAAATACTGGTTAGGAACAACCAGACCGCCGTTTGTATTTTCAGCCATGGTCTGTTGCATATTGTTGAAATATTCACCACGGATGAACCCGCCGAATGTGAAATCGCCCACACTCTTGTTGAACGTAAACGCGGCATTCAGGTTGGTCTGTTCCTTTGTATACAGTCCCATTCCATAATAACCGCTCTTCTTGTTTGCATAGTCGGAACCGGGCTGTTTCTCCTCGTAACGTCTGTAATAATAGTTGTAGTTACCTTCCGCACGGAATTTCATCCAGTCGGTCAGTTCCATATTCAATACCAATGTCGGACGTACAGAAGTTTCTTTCTGCGAATAGTCATTTTCATAAATCGCCCACCAGGTACTTCTTCCCGGGTTGTTACCGTATTCGTCGCCATAGCTGGCACTTGCCAGACCGCCGTGAGTTCCTTTATAACGTTTACGGAAATACTGTGTATCGTATGTACGTCCCCAGGTACCGTCTACGAACAACTCACCGATATTCGGCTGCGCATTCTTCGGATTTGAATTGGCGAAAGCAATAGATGCTTCCACTTCGATCTTGTCGGTAATCTTATGGGATGCCTTAGCCAGGAACGATGTACGATCGAAGCTGTTGTTCGGTAATGTACCGCTTGCATACTTATAAGACAGAGAAGTATAGAAAGAGGTCTTTTCGCTGCTACCGCTGACGGATACGTTCGTATTGCTGTTGAATCCTAAATTATACGCATCCTTAAAGTTATTCTCAACCGGACTGTAGGCAATTGTCGAATAGTCATAGTTTTCAATGTCGCGTCCGTCGAATGCAGGTCCCCAATGGCGACCTGTTCCGCCTGTAAGAGTCGGATTGCCGGCTGAATTCAGATGGAACTGGCCGATATTGTCATACAGATAATAGTTTCCACTGGCATCGGTTTCACCATAGCCGACATTACCGGTATAGTTTCCGCGTCCGTATTTATTCTGCAACTTCGGTTGTTTGAACATATGGTCGATACCGAACGTCTGCGAAACATTCACCCCGATACCCTGTTTGCCTTTACCCGATTTCGTCGTGATAACGACTGCACCGTTCAAACCGCGTGAACCGTAAAGGGCGGTAGCGGCTGCACCTTTCAGAACAGACACTGTTTCGAAGTCGTCCGGGTTCAGGTTCTTCAACTCATTACCGTAGTCGTAGTTATGAGCTGTCCAGTCTGCATCCCCGTCGCGGATCGCGTTATCCAGGATAACGCCGTCTACTACATAAATAGGCTGGTTGTTTTTACCCAGTGTAGATGCACCACGGATCTGGATCTTGGTCGCACCGAACATACCACCGTCGGAACCGGCAATTTCAACCCCTGCCACTTTACCCTGTAAAGCTGAAACCGGATTGATTGCGTTGTTCAGCAATTCTTCACCTTTTAATTCGGTAACGGCATATCCCAATGCTTTCGTTTCGCGTTTCATACCCAAAGCGGTAACAACCACTTCATCCAGAGCTTGTGAATCTTCCTTTAACGACACACGAAGAGAGGGCTGTCCGGTATACCGGATTTCCTGTGTGGCGTAGCCGATAAACGAGACCTGGATGGTGGCTCCGTTTTGCACGTTTTCCAGTGTAAAATTACCGTTCACGTCGGTAATGGTACCATTTGTGGTTCCCTTCACAACTATAGAGGCTCCGGCAACGGGTCCGAAGTTGTCCTCTACTACTCCGGTGACTCTCCCATTCTGTTGGGTAATCCCGGTACTTTGCTTACTTGGCATCAGATCTGCATATGCGCTCCCTGAGAAACCGAGTGCGCCAGCGATCAGAATTAAGCTGACAGGCTTTAAGTTTTTCAACATAATTGATAGTTTTTAGATTACTGAAGTGTTATTTTGGCGAATAAGCACTTCTATGTTTAATTTGATGTATTATTGTATATCTCTTGTAATTTAATATCTGTCTAAAATTGTGTTTAGCGATCATCATAGTTCTAAAAGAACTCTGTACATTTTATATCCGCGACAAATATATGAAATAATTATTACCCAGTGTTATTTTTCGTCAAAAAATTATCACAAGATTTTGTTTTTAACACATTGGCTAACAATAATCCATCGTAATTAAGTTAACAGGACACTTGATTTACGGTTCATATGTTAATATAGATTTACAAAACTTCTCTGAAGAAATATGATTACATTTTCCTGTTAACATTTATAAGGTGTCTATATTTTACTCAAAAATCAGGAAAAGATAATTCTATTTGCAAAGTGAGATATATACATAAAATTCATATCATACTACAAAACAACATATTATGCAATAGGCAGATTTCTAAATAATTAGCTATAATTACTTAAGTTCTTTTAGTACTTATATCCATCTTTTTATTTTTAACCGAAATAACTATAGTCCTTTTAGAACTGAGGTAACGCCAACTAAAATACACACTAGTTTCTAAAATATTACTGCGAATTATATCCAAAGAGATTTAGAACAGACCATTGTTTCGCCAAAGCAGTGTCTATTTTATGTTCAAATAAAACCATCAATTATGTTGAAAAACTTTAAGCCTGTGGGCTTATTGCTGTTAGCCGGAACACTAGGTATCCCCGGATATGTGTCTGCGGATACGGTTGCAGCAATGCCAAAAACCAGTATTTCCCAACAGAATGGGAAAGTGACGGGAGTAGTTGAAGATGAATTCGGTCCTGTTGCCGGAGCATCTGTCGTAGTGAAAGGTACAACTAATGGATCGATTACCGATATGGACGGTAACTTTACATTGGAAGGTGTGAAGAGCGGTGACATTATTCAGATTTCTTTTATCGGGTATGCTACCCAGGAAATCAAGTATACTGGTCAACCTGCTTTACAAGTGAAAATGGCTGAAGATGCTCAGAAACTGGACGAAGTTGTTGTAACAGCTTTGGGTATCAAACGCGAAAAGAAAGCACTGGGTTATTCAGTAAGTAGTGTAAAAGGTGAGGAACTGACTGAAGCAGGTACGCCGATGAATGCTATGCAAGCTTTGTATGGTAAAACTTCTGGTTTGCAGTTACAATCTACTGCTTCCGGTCCTTCTGGTGGTATGAACATTAAAGTTCGTAATGCTATTTCTTTGACAGAAGATTCTTCTACTCGTCCATTGATTGTAGTGGATGGTATTCCTATTCATGATGAAAATACAGGACAGTCTACTAATAGCCGTACCGGTGGTGACCATGGTACAGGTTTGAATGACATCAATCCGGAAGACATCGCTTCTATTGAAATCCTGAAAGGTGCAAAAGCGGCCGTTTTGTATGGATCGGAAGGTGCTAATGGTGTTATGTTGATTACTACTAAAACCGGCGGTAAAAAAGGATTAGGTATTGATTTTGGTATCAATCATTCTTGGAATATTGCTGCTTATCTGCCTGAATTACAGAATGAATTCGGTACAGGTTCGAGTGCAGGTACTGCTGCTTTAAAAGAAATCTCCAAAGATGGTTTCTATACAATGACCGATCCAAATACCGGACAAACAGTTGAGTCATTGTGGAGAGGTTCCAGTTATAATTTTGGTCCGCGTTTGGATGGCCGTCAGTTATTATGGTGGGATGGACAGTATCATTCTTATTCTGCTCAGAGAAATAATCAAAGGGATTTGTACCGTACAGGTGGTCAGACTAATGTGAATTTTGCATTGAGCAATGGAGGTGATTTGGGATCTTTCCGTTTGTCATACAACTATCGTGATTACAATGCTATCTCTTATGGTGCAGATAACAAAGCTCACTCATTTAGTTTTGCTGCAGACCTGAAAGCAAACGATTGGATTAAGGTGAAAATGAACACCAACTTTTCGAATACGAAGGATCATAATGCTCCGTACGCCATGCAAAGTTTTGCAACCTATGGTTTCCCGCGTGAACAGGATGTCAACCTGATCAAAGATATGTATTTGACAGATGAAGGTTACAATTATTTCAGCATGAATAATTCAGTTACGCAGATGGCTCCTTATACCAGTTATTTCTCTGATTATTATTGGGCACAATTACGTAATTCAAATGACTATGACCGTAATCACTTGATTCAGTCATTGAACGTTGATGTTACATTCAATGATAAGTTCTCCTGGACTACGTTGGGAGGTATTGACTGGACAGTTTCTGATCAGGAAATTAAGCAACATGTCAGCAAACCGTTGTCTTATGAAAATAAGCAAGGTTGGTATCAGATTGCAAGTAAACGTAATATGATTATGTATGGCCAGTCTTCTTTTAATTACAATCAGACATTTAATGATGTTTGGGATTTGTCAGCTATGGTCGGTGGTGCTGTTAAGTATAATAAAGAAGAATATCAGGAACAATCTGTGCAGGAAACTTTCGCTATTGAAAACTGGTTTTCTTTGAGTAATACTCGTGAGGATTTTGGTCCTCGTTCAAGTCGTACCCGTGGAAATGATTTGTTGTTAAGTGTGTTCGCTTCTGCTCAATTAGCTTATGCCAACCAGGTTTACTTGGAAATTCAGGCTCGTAATGACTGGTCTTCTATTCTTCCTCCTGAAAATAATCATTATTTTTATCCAGGAGCCAGTTTATCATGGATCTTCACGGAAGCATTCGATATTCCAAGCTTGAACTTTGGTAAGGTACGTGCTTCTTGGGCCGATGTAGGTCGCCCTGGACCTCGTTATTATGGAAACGTAGACTTCTCGTTAGGTGCGTATGGTGGACAGCCTACCATGTCTTTACCGGATTATTTGCCACCTGCAGACTTCGCCTCTGCCAATGGCGGATTCCCGGTTCCCAATTTGAAACCTGAACGTAAGCGTGAATATGAAATTGGTTTGGAAGGTGCATTTTTACCAGGTAACCGTATCGGCGTAGATTTCTCTTTCTTCCATAATAATACCTATGACCAGATCACAAAGTTAACAGTACCTTCTTCTTCTGGTTTGACAGAGGTTCGTATGAATGCTGGTGATATCGCTCAGAGTGGTATTGAATTTTCTGTAAATACAAAGCCGATCATGACTAAAGACTGGACATGGGAAGTCGGATTTAATTTGGCAAATTATTCAACAAAAGTAAAGAAGTTAGGTAAAGGTATCAATCAGTTGGATATGTGGGGTGCAACGGGTGCTTCTGTTCGGAGTATTCCTAATGGTGAATATGGTGAAATCTATATTTATCCATATCAGCGTGACGAAAATGGCAACCGTATCGTTAATCAGGGAACCGGTGTTTGGGACTTTGATAAAACACAGATGATCAAAGTTGGAAAAATTACTCCGGATGTTGTTGGTGGTCTTACAACTAGTCTTTCATATAAAGATTTTTCTTTGAGTGCTGTATTTGACTTCCAATTCGGGGCAACTATGATTTCTCAGACAAACATGTTTTTGTTGGGTAATGGTTCCGGTGTTGAATCATTAAAGTATCGTGATGAAGCACGTGGCGGTCTGCCTTATTATGTGAATACTGCTGGAGAGCGTATCCTGTTAGATAGCCACTCTGCAGCTGTTCCTGCTGATTCATTTTATCCATTCATCCTGCATGATGGTGTAATCACACCGGGTGTAACGAGTGATGGAAAACAGAATGAAAAACTGATTACTGCTGAACAATATTATAGCCAGTTATACTGGCAAGGAGGTATGGATTTGTCAGAAGATCAGATTTATAAAAGTGATTATATAGCTTTGCGTTCTTTGTCGTTTAATTACAATTTACCGAAAAGCTTCTTGTCAAAATTCAAGATTCAAAGTGCACGTATCAATGCTTTTGCAAACAACTTGTGCTATATTTATAAGGCAATTCCGAATGTAACACCGGAATCTACACAAGGTACTAACTCGTTTACAGAGGTTAGTAGTATCCCTGGTGTCCGTAGTTTTGGTTTGGGTCTTAATGTTTCATTCTAAATCAGTATAACAAAGTATGAATACAATCAGAAAATATATAACCAGTTTAGCTTTGGGCGTTGCCGTAACTGGAGCAATGGTGTCATGTGACACGCTGGATGAAAAATTTTATAATCCGGATAAATTGACAGAAGCTGACTTCAGTTTGTTGTTTGCATCTGCTCAAACAAAAGGGCATTTGTTCCGTTATGACTATGGTGCGACTTACCATTATATGAGAGGCTTTGGTAAGATGTTGGGATTAGGTGTCAGCCCATTATATTTGGATAAGACCCAAAATAATACGATTGTTCGTCCTTGGGATGGTTGGTCAGGTACTCCATTTAATGAGTTTATTTTTACGCAGACTTGTACCAATTATAGCAAAGAACTCAGTGGCATGAAATTATTATATGCAGACATGACGGAGGAGGAACAGGAACAAAACAAAGTGTATATGCTTTGTAGTGATATCATCCGTTCTTATGCATTCCAGCGTGCAACAGACTTGTACGACGATATGCCTTATTCGGAAGCCGGTGGTGCTTTTCAAGAACTGTTTTATCCTAAATACGATACGCAGGAAGAGATTTACATGAATATCATGGAAACTCTAAAAAGTGCAGCTGCCGACTTAACAGCTTTCCAGTTTCAGACTGATGCACAAAAGTCGAAGTTCTCATCCGTAGATATTTTGTGTAATGGTGATTTGGACAAATGGATTCGTATGGCTAATTCTTTGCGTTTGCGTATGGCAATGCGTCTCTGTCATGTGAAATCGGATGTAGCTCTTTCGACTATTAAAGAGTTGGTTGCCGAAAATCGTATGTTGACAGAATATTCACATGATCTTGGTTTTGAAGAACAAGATAAGACACATGCTTTCGAGGTGACATTCTTCCGTGGGTTGGATGAACGTGGATATGAATCAGGGGCACCGGCAACAATTATTAAAGATATCATGAATTATGAATATCAACCGGGCGATGAAAATGGTATCACTCGTCACGATTTTGACCCACGTCTGTATGCCATGTTCCAAACTGATATTCATGGACGTTATATAGGTTTGCCATTAACAATGGAAGAAGCAGAAGCAGAGCTTCCTAAATATTATACAGAACAGGAATTGACTGATATGTATAATTTTAACGATGTGGTTACAAATCCGTGGAATCCGGAACGTATTCCTACGATGTATAATCGTCGTACTTATTTCAATTTTGATATGAAATTTCCAGTGATGGGTTCAACGGAAACAAACTTGCTATTAGCTGAAGCCGCAGTGCGTTGGCCGGGTGAGTTTGGTAGTATTGATGTTAAAGGATGTATTAAGAAAGCTATTGATGCTTCTACTCGCTTCTATTACAATGTGAATAAAACAATGAGTTATAATGAATCTTCTCTGCCAAGTATTTTGTACGTTCAAGCAAAGGCTAAGGCTCCGGAGTTGGATGAAGAACATTTGGCTGATTATGAAGAATTCGCAGCTAATAAATTTGTTGCTTTGGCATCAACAAAGGATAAACTAAAATTTATTTTCGACCAGAAGTTCTGCCATATGAATATCATGAATCCATATGAAATTTATAATGAAGCACGTCGTTTGGTGAAAGACTTTGACGGAGAACTGCCATTTGTTGCTACTCCTAACGTTGTATTCCAGGAACGTATGTTCTACCCATCCAGTGAGTTGACTAATAATGCAGAAAATTTTGCAAAGGTTGCTTATAAAAATACGTATGACACACCGGTGTGGTGGACAGGGCGTACAACTGCTGCTGAGAATCATAATGGTAATGCATTGTAATAAACATTAGCATAATGCTATATAATAACAAAGGCTGTCGAGAAATTTTCGGCAGCCTTTATTTCATTATATAAATGTGATTTCAATCTATAATATACAATGAAAACAATATATTTTCTTTTCAAAACGCTCCTTATTTTGTTTACATTCCCTTTCATTTTAAGTGCGCAAGAAACAGTAGAAATGTCTTCGGATGTTTTCCTGTTCGATCGGTTTATCAATGGAAAGATCTTGTTGACCGATAAGAGCTATATAGAAACTCAGTTCAATTATGATTGTGAAAAACAGGAATTATACTACAAAGACGGTAATGAATACCAAATGATGTATAACACTTCGAATATAGATACTCTCTGGATCGGGAACCGGAAGTTCGTCCCGGCTCATGAAGGTGTCCGTTTCTTTGAATGTATTCCCGCTGGAGACCGAATATTGCTGGTCGATTGGAAAATAAAGTTATATTATAAAGGTAAACGTGGTGCTATGGGAGTAGTCTCTCAAGCCGGAGGACAAGCATCTTTTGATATGTCTTTGATGCAAAACAAAGGACTTAGTAATCCGGATAACAGTGTATATAAAAAGGATTACCAAAATACCTATCGAATTTATCTGGATGGACAGCAAGTATCTTTCAGTAACCTCAAATCATTCTTAAAACTCTATCCCGATACTCATCGGACAGCCATCCGTCAGCTGGTAAAAGAGCAATCCATTCATTTTGATGATCCATGGCAAGTAGCTAAATTGATAGTTCTTTGCCAGACTATGTAGGAAGAAGGTTCTTTCTTCTTTATTTTCACAAATCCGTTACAAGTATTTGTGATTAAAAATAAAAAAAAGTTATGCTCTGATTGAATAACCAATAAAAAAGAGTTTTCATCCTCCTTTTGATTTATAGCTTGTGCCTTTCGCCGGGAAGGCTTTTAGGGGGAACAAATCCCGTTGTTCCCCAATGTTAATCTTGCAACAACGCTTGTTTCTTTCTGTTTATATTACCAAATGACGTTGGTTGACGCCAAACACATTTAATCTAATAAATTAAACAAAAAACATCAGTATGTTGAAAAGATTCAAATCTGTCAGCATGATTCTCCTGGCGGGCGCGTTGGGTTTCAACGGAAACGCCTTTGCCAATCCGAATACCGGGAATCCTGCTATTGACATTTCCCAACAGGATACGAAAGTAACGGGAACAGTAGAAGATGAGTTCGGACCCGTCGCAGGGGCTTCTGTTGTAATAAAAGGTACTACCACAGGTACTATGACCGATATGGATGGTCATTTCACTCTGGAAGGCGTAAAGAAGGGAGACATTATCCAAATCTCTTTTATTGGTTTTGCCACACAAGATATTCCTTACACCGGACAAGCTACATTGAATGTTAAACTGGCAGAAGATGCCCAGAAGCTGGATGAAGTCGTTGTGACCGCTTTAGGTATGAAACGTGACAAGAAAGCACTGGGTTACGCGATGCAGGAACTGAAAGGTGACGAATTGCTGTCGTCACGCGAACCGAATCTTGCCAATTCCTTATCAGGAAAAGTCTCCGGTCTGCAGATCGTGCGCTCCAGTAATGGGGTAGGAGGTTCTTCTAAAATCGTTCTGCGTGGTAACAACTCCCTGACCGGTAGCAACCAGCCGCTGATCGTAGTCGACGGTACGCCGATGGATAACTTCACAGGCGGTGTCGATGATGTATGGGGTAACTCCGGTGCCGATATGGGTAACGGTCTTTCCGATATCAACCCCGAAGATATCGAATCGATGACGGTGCTGAAAGGTGCTTCTGCTGCCGCTTTGTACGGGTCGCGTGCCGGTAACGGTGTGATCCTGATCACCACTAAGTCGGGAAAGAAAAACGAAGGTCTGGGTATCACGGTCAATGCCGGTATCACGACTGAATCGATTTTCCTTAAACCGGATCTGCAGAACAGCTTCGGACAAGGTTCGGTCGGTGCTTACGATAACCAGTCGCGTTTGAGCTGGGGACCGAAAGCGGAAGGACAGATGGTCTCCGACTGGCTCGGACGTCAGGTACCTTTAAAGACTTATGATAATATAGATGCCTTTTTCAATACCGGGACTTCCTTCAATGAAGGTGTCAGTTTCCAGCAGAATATAAAAGGGACATCGGTATTCTCTTCTATCAACCGTTCGGATGATGCCGGTATCACTCCCGAATCAAAACTGAACAAGACGAATATTACTTTGCGTGCAACCACTTTCCTCGATGAAGCCGAAAAGTGGAAGATCGATGCCAAAGTGAACTACATCAATATGAATGCCCACAACCGCCCGATCCAGGGTGTCAATCCTTCCAATGCATTCAACACGATCTATAATTTGCCCCGTTCACTGAATGTCGCTGAGTTTAAACAGGATGTGGATGAACAGGGAAACATGATCTGGTGGGATGCCTCGAAGAATCCGCAGGAAAACCCGTACTGGGTAACCAAATACCGGCAAAACAACGATACCCGTAACCGTTTGCTGGGTAATATCGCATTGAAATACGCTCCAACGAATTGGTTCGATATTGAACTCCGGGGTGGTACCGACTATTATACGACTACTAAAAATGAAAAAGTATATGCCGGTGGAAATACAACGCCAAGTGGTCTGTACAACGAAGGTTCTGAAACATTCTACGAAAATAACTATAGTTTCCTGGCTACAGCCCGTAAGGATAACCTGATCGACCGTCTGGGTGGATTTGTTTCTTTTGGTGGTAACCTGATGATGCAGAAACGAACGAAGATGAATGCTTCGGCAGGCGAACTGCTTGTCCCGAACCTCTTCTCCCTGAACAATGGTATCAATAAACCGACAGTCACCTCCGAACTGATCCGCCGCAAGATGAATTCGCTGTATGGATCGTTGCAGTTGAACTGGGACGGTTATCTGTTCCTGGATGTGACGGCACGTAACGACTGGTCGTCTACTATGTCGAAAGCCAATCGTTCTTATTTCTATCCGTCAGTCAGCTTGTCGGGCGTTATCTCCGATATGGTTCCGAAGTTGGGTGGGCAGATGCCTGAATGGTTTACCTTTGCCAAGGTGAGAGCTTCTTATGCAGAAGTAGGTAACGACCTCGATCCGTATCAGTTATACAATAACTTTACGGTAGGAAAGGATGAGAATGGGAATACGACGTCTGCTCCGGGCAATGTGCTTTTTGATTCTACGGTACGCAGTGAGTTGATAAAATCGTGGGAAGCCGGTTTCGATGTCCGCTTCTTCAATAACCGTTTGGGATTGGATGCTGCCTGGTATAAGACAAACGCCACCCGTCAGTTGCTGAACCTCCCGATGGACCCGTTCTCCGGTTATAGTTCACGGAAAGTAAATGCCGGTAATATCCAGAACGAAGGTATCGAAATCTCATTGAACGGTGCGATCCTCGATAACCCGAAAGGATTGAGCTGGAATTCGACGGCACAATTCTCTCTGAACCGGAACAAGATCATCGACCTGTATCCGGGTGTTACTCTCTATGATATAAAAACATTGGATGCTATCCAGATCGTAGCCGTACAAGGTAGTTATTACGGTGATATCTACGGACAAACATTCCAGCGTGTAGAAGATAAGAACGATCCTAACTATGGCAAGATCATTGTAGGTGAAGACGGTCTGCCGCTGATCACGACCGGCAAATCGAAGGTCGGTAATCAAAGTCCCGACTGGATGCTGGGATGGACAAACAGCTTTGCGTATAAAGGTTTCAATCTTAGCTTCCTGGTAGACTTCCGTATCGGTGGTGACTTGTATTCGGCTACGGCTTCCAACCTGTATGTCCGTGGTAATGCCGCCGGAACAGTAGTCAACGGCAATCGTCAGGACTTCGTGGTCCCTAATTCTGTGGTACAGACCTCTAACGGTTATGCGGAAAATAAAGTCCCTGTAACTCATCAGAACTATTGGGAACGTATCGGTTCGACCGGAAACTACGGTTTGCCTGAAATGTTTACGTATGATGCTACCAATATCCGTCTGCGTAACATCACGCTTGGCTATGACTTTAACCGGGCCATGTTACAAAAGACACCGTTCCAGCGCCTGCGTCTGTCGGCCACTTGTAACAATGTATGGATGATCCATTATAACCTGCCGGGTATCGACCCCGAATCCGTATCGGCAACCAATACGAATGCCACCGGATTTGAAAACGGGGCTGCACCGACCAGCCGCTCATTTACGTTCAACGTTACGGTAGGATTTTAAAGATGGTTTAATAAGAACAATAAAGAAATAAAACAAGATGAACACCAAGAATATATTACTGGCAGGCATGTTCTCGATAGCCGCTTTGTTTACATCCTGTAATGATTTTCAGGAAATAAACGAAGACCCTAACCAGGTAGGTGAGGACAAAGTGAAGCCTGAATGGTTCCTGAACGGCTCTATTGTCGGAGCACAGATGAACCCGGAGATTGCCGAACGTATCTTCATTGCCGAGTGGAACCGTGCTTCCCGCTTCAACCGGGGTAGCGGTTTTACGATCGGAACGGACAATAACGACTATATTACCCTATATCTGAGTAACTCATACGCTGTAGGTTGGTTGAACAAAGCCACCAAGGCGATCGAACTGGGTGAAAAGAAGGTTGCCGAAGGCGAAGCCGAACAATATCCTTATTATAAGAATGTGATACAGATGGCACGTATCTGGCGTGCTTACCTGAATGCGGAAGTATCGGATGGTTTCGGACCGATCCCGGCTTTGTCGGCTTTCACGGGTGTGCCTGCCGAATATGATAGTGTGGAAACTATTTACGGCTTTATCCTGAAAGAGCTGAAAGAAGCGGAGGCTGCCCTCGATCCTTCCATTAATATGGAACCGATGGCTGGTGAAGATGCTTTCTATGCCGGAAATATCAATGAATGGAAGAAATATGCAAACTCTTTGCGTATGCGTTACGCCATGCGTATTTCGGCTGTCTCTCCGGAACTGGCAAAGACTGAGTTCGAAGATGCAGCGGGCAAGACTTTTATCTCTTCCCTGAATGACCTGGCTGGCGTACAGGAAAAAGATGGTTGGAACGATTTGACAAGTGTAATGTCGCGTACCTGGAATGCACAGGCGATGTCTGTCACTTTCAAGAATCTGGCAGAAGGATTAGGCGGTATCGAATTTCCTGTTCCCGACTCACTGAAGAGTCATCTGAAAGATCCTCATACCTATATGGGGTTATATCTGGACAAACATTTCCCGCTGAAGACGAATGATCCGTGTGCCGGATTCTATTTTGATGCGATCCCTCAGTATGTCGATCCGCGTGGACCTAAACTGTTCAGCGTGGTAGGCTGGAATGACGGGGTGGTTTATTCCGATTATATCGGTGCGGCCAGCGAAGTACAGCCGGTCGAATTGATGGACCCGAACGATAATACTAAACCGATGCTGACGGTCGATCCTCGTTATACCTGGGGTACCTGGGTAGCCGGAGAATGGAATAATCTGTCCGGTCTGGTCAGTGCACTGACAGGAAAGAATTATAACTATCCTTCCATGTCGAAACAGTATCGTATGAATACTCAGAAACGTGTCTTCTTCGGTCCGTGGGAAAGTTATTTCCTGTTGGCGGAAGCAGCCCTGAAAGGTTGGACGGTTCCGGGTACCGCCAAGTCGAATTATGAGAGTGGCATCACTGCCAGTTTCGAATATCATGGCTTGCAAAACCAGGTTGCACAATATCTGACATCGACGGATTATAATCGTGTAGGTACCTCTGTCAGCTTTGACCATACGACAGAAGCGCAACCGTACACAGTCAATTATGTCGATCCTTATACAAAGGAAAACAAGACAATGACATATAATTATCCGAAGAATTCCATCTATCGCGGTGGCTCTTACAATAACGATGCACTGACGAAGATTATCACTCAGAAATACATTGCACAGGTACCCTGGTTACCGGAAGAAGCCTGGAGCGATCATCGCCGTCTCGGTCTGCCGTTCTTTGAGAATCAGGCTGTAGAAAAAGACTACAACCCATTGAACCAGGTTCCTTTGACTATGGCAACAGCCAAAGAATGCCGCTGGGATTTCTACCCTAAACGCTACCGTTATCCTGCCAATATCCAGACAAATAACCTGGAAGGGTATCAGAAGGCACTGGAATTGCTGGGGGGACCGGATCTGACGACAACCCCGCTTTGGTGGAATCAACATTAACTACTTTTGGCTTGATCCAAAAGTAGACAAAAGATCAAGGCTGCACCGGCTTCGCTGCTCCGTCTTCTCCCTCCACGGACGCTCACCCGCTGAGGCCTTGATCTTTTGTTTACTTTTCTATCAAGAGAAAAGTAAAATTAAACAAACACAAATATGGTACATAAATTATTAATCCGCGACCTCACCCTCCGTGACGGGCAGCAGTCAGCATTTGCAACACGCATGTCACAACAACAAATCGATCGTGTATTATCTTTCTATAAAGAGGTTGGTTTCTACGCAATGGAAGTGTGGGGTGGGGCAGTTCCCGATGCTGCCATGCGATATCTGAATGAAGATCCCTGGGAGAGACTGGAAAAGATAAAAGCAGCCGTAGGTACGACAACCAAGCTCGCCGCCTTATGCCGTGGGCGCGACCTGTTCGGCTACAATCCTTATCCGGACAATGTCGTCAAAGGTCTTTGCCGTAACGCTGTCGAGTCGGGCATTAATATTATGCGTATCTTCGATGCTATGAACGATGTCGACAATATGAAGCCGGCTATCAAATATACCGATCGTTATGGAGGAATGGCCGATTGTGCCGTCTGCTATGCCATCGATCCACACCATTCCGCTTTGGAACGGATAGAAGCCGCCCTGCATGGCCGCCCGTTGCATAAGCCGATCTTTAAGAATGACTATTTCCTGGAAAAAGCCCGGCAAATGGAAAATTATAGTGCCGACATTATTACTCTGGAAGATGCCAACGGCCTGATCACTCCGGGAAAGACAGCCGAGCTGATACGTCTTTTCAAGAAGAATCTGAAGGCTCCCGTTGACTTCCATACCCGTTGTATTGCCGGATACGGCCTACCTTCTATGCTGGCTGCTATTGTCAACGGTGTGGATATCGTCGATACGAATATATGGTATTTTGCCGGAGGTTGCTCTGCACCCGCTATCGAATTGATCTATGTCTTCTGCAAGAAGATGGGAATAGAGTTGGAGATCGATATGGAAGCCGTCGCCCGTATCAATGCCGAACTTTTCAAGATACGCAAGGAGCTGCGGGCTTACGATTCCGCCAAAGAACTTCCTAATCCCTTTAACCCTCTGACCGATAAATTACCTACCGAAATAGACCGTTTCTTCAATGACGCTATCGAAGCTGCCCGCCATGACAAGGAAGACGACCTGATCATTTTCTGTCGCGCTATAGAGGAATATTTCAACTTCCCCGAACCGAATGAATTGGTTCAGAAGTCTCAGATCCCGGTAAATATGTATAATCAGATTGTAGCTTTGTTGAAGCAACAGGGACATCCCGAATTGTTGGAGAAAGCGATGTCATTGATTCCCCAGGTACGTATGGATGCCGGTTTACCTCCTTTGGTTACCCCGGTAAGTCAGGTGATCGCTTCACAGGCTGTAGCCTGTGCATTGGATGAGTTGAATGGTTGCCCTCTCTACAGTAAACCTGTATATCCTTTTATCTCCCTGATCCGGGGAGAGTTTGGAAAAACACCTTTACCGATAGATCCGGAATTTCGTTTGAAAATAACCGGTAAACGGGAAGAACAATGTTATGATGCTTCGGATTATGAGATGCAGGAAAACCCGATGATAGATGAAGTCGGTATCCTGGTTGCCGAAAATGAGAAAGAAGTCTTGTTGCTGGAACTCTTTCCGATGTCGGCCCGTAATTTCCTGACGAAACGTAAAAAGGAAAAGTTCAAGGATAATATGTTTTCCTAGGCACAAAGGTCTATGGAGCTGTTGGCATTATATACCTATAGGTATCAGCCCTATAATCCTACAACTGTTAACTCTATAGTGTCACAGGGGGTGACACTAATATAATAATCCCGTTGTTTTTACAACGGGATTTTGTTTATTCTTCGTATATGCCGACCGCCTTCGAAAGGAGTGTTCAGAAAGGCTTCGACAGCGCGGGTAGCTTCCTCCTGACTGATAAACCGACCGGGCATGACAAGTATATTGGCATCATTGTGCTCACGAGCCAATCGTGCAATCTCTTCCTGCCAACATAAAGCGGCCCGTATTCCCTGGTGTTTGTTTAAAGTCATCGCAATACCGTTTCCTGATCCGCAGATCGCTATTCCGGGATATACTTCCCCGGCTTCTACAGCGTAAGCCAACGGATGGGCGAAATCGGGATAATCGCAACTTTCTGTTGAACAGGTTCCGAAATCCTTATAGGATAATCCTTTGGAGTCCAGTATTTGTTTCACATACTCTTTTAGTTCGTAACCTGCGTGGTCACAACATAAACCTAGTGTTTTCATCTTTATCTGTTAGAGGTAGACAAATGGCCCTATGGTTCCGTCTGATGCAACCGTGTTGGTTCCCGATGCAGTAACCGTGCTGGTTCCTGTTCGTGCAACCGTGGCTTCGCGATGAAGGAAACGCCGGGGTTCCGCTTACGGGAACCGAGGCGTTCCTGCCGGTGCAACCATAGGGATGCTTTATCTTATGTTTCTTATGCTAATAATTCTTTTACCTGATTGTATACATTCTGTCCGGTGAAGCCCAGTTTTTCGTCCAGAACCTTGTAAGGAGCGGAGAATCCGAATGATTCGAGTCCCCATACCTTACCGTTGGCTCCGACCAATCCTTCCAGGTTGACCGGCAGACCGGCTGTCAGACCGAAAATCTTGCTTCCTGTCGGAATAACAGATTCCTGATACTCCTTGCTCTGGCTGCGGAACAGTCCTTCAGACGGAACGGATACGATACGAACCTTTACGCCATCGGCGCGAAGCAGTGCAGCTCCTTCAACCAATGTGGCTACTTCCGAGCCGGAAGCGACCATGATAACGTCCGGGTTTTCATCGCTTTCTACAATATAAGCACCCTTTTCTGCCTGCAGAGCTTCGTCGTAACGGCTTCCTTTTGCGGGCAGGTCATTAATGTTCTGACGGGAAAGGATCAAAGCGGTAGGAGTGGCGGTATTTTCCATTGCCATCTTCCATGCAATTGTCGTTTCAATAACATCGGCCGGACGGAGAACCAGCATAGAGTTGTGTCCCTTGTGATTCTTCAGTTTTTCCATCAGGCGGATCTGTGCTTCCTGTTCAACCGGTTCGTGAGTAGGCCCGTCTTCACCGACACGGAAAGCGTCGTGCGACCAGATGAACTTAACCGGCTGCTCCATCAATGCTGCCATACGGATGGCTGGTTTCATATAATCGGAGAATACGAAGAAGGTACCGCAAGCCACGATCACACCACCGTGCAGTGACATACCGATACATACACATGCCATGGTCAATTCGGAAACGCCAGCCTGGAAGAAAGCTCCGCTGAAATCTCCTTTTATAAATGAATGTGTTTTCTTCAGGAAACCGTCTGTCTTGTCCGAATTGGAAAGGTCGGCAGATGAAACAACCATATTTTCAACCTGGGTTGCCAATACGCCTAATACGGTAGCGGATGCGGCACGTGTTGCCTGGTTTGCTTTCTGTTCGATAGCTTCCCAGTCCAGTTTAGGAGCTTTGCCGGAGAACCAGAATTGCATTTTCTCTGCCAGTTCCGGATTGGCTTTCGCCCATGCTTCTTTAGCAGCATAACGTTCGGCTACGATAGCTTCCAGTTCTTTTGCACGTTTTGCATACAGTTCGGCAACGTCTGTGAATACAGTAAACGGATTCTTAGGATCGCCTCCCAGGTTCTTGATTGTCTCTTCGATCGATGCACCTGCAGCAGACAGAGGTTGACCGTGTGTGGAGACTTTGTTTTCGTAGCTGCTGTCGTCGGCTCCGCGGGCACCTTTACCCATAATGGTATCACCGATGATCAGGGTAGGACGTTGGGTTTCTGCCTTCGCTTCATCCAAAGCCTTACGTATTTCATTTACATCGTTTCCGTTGATGCTGATCACTTTCCAGCCCCATGCCTCGTATTTCATAGCAACATTTTCAGTCGTTACTTCTTCTACGGTTGTAGAAAGCTGGATGTTGTTGGAGTCGTAGAACATGATCAGGTTGTCCAGCCCCAGTGTTCCGGCAACACGTCCGGCACCTTGTGAGATTTCTTCCTGGATACCACCATCGGATATATATGCGTAAATAGTCTGGTTCATTACATCTCCCAGGCGGGCTTTCAGGAACTTGGCAGCGATCGCAGCACCTACTGCGTAAGTATGGCCTTGTCCCAGCGGACCTGAGGTATTTTCGATTCCTTGCTTGACGTTTACTTCAGGATGGCCCGGAGTAGGACTTCCCCACTGGCGGAACTGCGACAGTTCTTCCATCGTGAATTTGCCGGTAAGGGCGAGGGCTGAATAAAGCATCGGAGACATGTGTCCCGGGTCCTGGAAGTAGCGGTCCCTGCCTTCCCATTCCGGGTTCTTGGGATCATAGACTAAATACTCTGAAAATAGTACATTGATAAAATCAGCACCACCCATTGCACCGCCCGGATGACCGGATTTAGCCTTTTCTACCATTGACGCTGCCAGGACGCGGATATTATCCGCTGCTCTGTTCATTACTTTGATATCGTTCATTTTGATGAATTATTTTAATTTTTGCACAAAGATAGGGAATCTCTTCTTATAGACCGCTATATCATACAAACAATTCATTTTCTGTAAAGTTTCCTAATTAGCGATATTTCTCATAGAGAGCCGGATATGCAAGGCGATTTTCGCGATTCGGATGGTTTGTTACAAGGAGAAATAGAATCCTTGATCCAGTAAACGGTCGTATTTCTCTTTATTGAACATATAATAGAAAGCGCCTCTTTTAGAACTCTTTTTATCCTTCTCGTCCAGTTTTTCGAGAATGTCCATCGAGTTTAACTTCTTACGGAAATTACGTTTGTCTAACGGGGTCTGATAGATCGCTTCATATAGGCTTTGAAGCTGGGGTAGGGTAAATTTTTCCGGAAGAAGGTTGAATCCGACAGGGCGTGTCGCTGCTTTTTTCTTCAGGAGCGACAGGGTGTCGTCGATCATTTGGTTGTGGTCGAAGATCAGTTCGGGAATATCGCTGATTTTAACCCATTCGGCATTATGTTCTTTCAGCAACTCCGGATTGAAATCGTTCATATTGACTAATGAATAGTATGCTACGGAGATAACCCGTTCTCCAAGATCGCGGGTAACATCTCCGTAAGCACCTACCTGCTCCATAAAAAGACGATCGATACCGGAACATTCGGTAAGAACTCGGGAAGCCGCTTCGTTTACACTTTCGCCCGATTTGATAAAGCCGCCCATCAGAGACCACTGTCCTTTTAGTGGTTCAAAATTCCGTTTGTAAAGTAATACGTTGAGTTCACCACTGTTGAATCCCAGAATAATACAATCTACTGCAACAAAAAATTTGACTTCGTTCTGATAAAATGCGGCTGTCATGATATTTTATGGATATTGAATTAATTTATTATGCGAGTTTGCGTGCGCCGTCGCTGATTACTACTTCGTAAACTTTAGGTTCGTGACCGAATTTCTTTGTATAAGACTCGAATGCTTCTTTGATGAAATCATCATGCAACTCGTCTTTTACAAGGTTGATCGTACAGCCGCCGAAACCACCGCCCATCACACGTGAACCTGTTACGCCACATTTCTTGGCTACATCGTTCAGGAAGTCCAGTTCTTCGCAGCTCACTTCGTACAATTTGCTCATACCGTGATGAGTTTCGTACATTTTCTGACCTACAGTTTCGTAGTCGCCTTTTTCCAGAGCTTCGCAAACGTCGAGTACGCGCTGTACTTCTTCGATTACGTATTCGGCACGCATATAATCTTCTGCGCTGATATCGCCTTTCACTTCGTTCAGCATGTCCATTGTAGCGTCACGCAGGAATTCTACTTCCGGGTGATTACGACGGATAGCAGCTGCTGCATTTTCGCAAGACTGGCGACGTTTGTTGTATGCAGAAGAAGCCAGTTCGTGTTTAACTACGGAATCCAGCAATACCAACTTATAGCCAACCGGATTGAACGGGAAATATTTATATTCCAAAGAACGGCAATCCAGACGGATCAGGCTTCCTTCTTTACCGAATACAGAAGCGAACTGGTCCATGATACCACAGTTAACACCACAATAGTTGTGTTCTGTAGACTGACCGATCTTAGCTAATTCGAATTTGTCGATACCTAGAGAGAAAAGATCATTCAAAGCAAAAGCATAGGTACTTTCCAAAGCGGCTGATGAAGACATACCGGCACCCAGAGGAACATCGCCTGCAAATACGGTATCGAATCCCTGGATCTGACCGCCACGTTTGATGATCTCGCGGCATACACCGAAGATATATCTTGCCCAGCTTGCTTTTGGTGCATCTTCTTCGTTCAGTCCGAATTCTGCATAATCGTTCAGGTCGATAGAGAATGCGCGAACTTTACCTGTGCCGTTCGGTTTGATCTCAGCGATCATGCCTTTATCGATAGCACCCGGAAATACGAAACCACCATTATAGTCTGTGTGTTCACCGATCAGGTTGATACGGCCCGGAGAAGCATATACACTACCTTCTGTATTAAATAACTCCTGAAATTTATTTCTAATTTTTTTCTGCATGATATTATTTCTTTTAAAGGTTATAAATAAAGAAATTATCCGGTTATAAGGTAAAACCGGATAATTTCATAAATTGGCATATTGTTTATTTATTCTGATTTTTTCGATGGTTTAGAACCGATAGCCGCATAGAATAAAATGTAAGCAGCACTGAAGAGTACAACCCAGTAGCTGGTCATATAATCAGTCATATCGGCAACCCAACCCTGAACAGCAACCATTACAGCGCAACCGAATACCATTGTCATAAAGATACCGCTGGCAATAGCTGTATATTTTCCTAATCCTTCTACAGCCATGTTGAATATACCACCCCACATTACGCTGGTACAAAGACCTACGAGAAGGAATGCCAGAATACCAACGGGAACTTCCTGCCAGATCACACTTAATGAAGCCCAGTCTACACCAGGAACTTCAACTGTATTTGTTTCAGGTGAGAACATACCGAAGCTAACCAACAGAAGAGTGGCAACCGATACGATAGTGATCATTGTGCGGCTGGAAACCTTACCTCCGATACTAGCTCCTACGAAACGTCCGATAAGCATCATAAGCCAGTAAACAGCTACGATAAGACCCACGGTGCTGGCCGGGATACCTTTTGCTGTAAGGTATTGAAGAATATAAGTAGGAGTACCTACTTCAACGCTCATGTAAAGGAAGATTGCGAGTGCTCCCAGTGCAAAATGGCGATGGCTCAAAGCGCCCTTGATCAAGCTTGTGTCAACAGGTGCCTGTTCGGGTTCTTCAATTTTTGTAAATATGATAACTACAAATGCGATAACGAAGATAGCAAGAGCGATCATCAATGCCGGTGTTGCGTCGGCAATATGTGCTTTGGCTGCGTCACCGATAAGAGCTCCCATCAGGATGTAGCAGGCAACGGCTGCAGTACTGTTGAATACACCGCCGAGCTGGATAAGCTGGTTACCCTTGTTACCACCGCCACCGAGCAGGTTAAGCATTGGGTTAACCACGCAGTTAAGAATACACATAGTGAAACCGCTGATAAATGCTCCGACTAGGTAAACCAGGAAAGCGCTCTCTTTGCCCACATGACCACTCAGCCATTGAACTAAAATACCTACGATACCTACAACAAGACCGATAAGAGCTGTTTTCTTATAGCCATATTTGGCGATAAGCATACCGGCAGGAATACCCATTACCAGATAGGCAATGAAGTTACCATAGTTTCCAATTTGGGCAAGAACATTGCTAGCCCCGAAGTCGTTCTTTACGATAATAGCCATTGGTGAACAAAGGTTAGTCACGAATGCGATCATTGCAAACAGTGCAATCATAATGATGATGGCACCCCATTGTTTTTTTTCTTGAGTCATTGATTGATATTTTTATTATTATTGATATATTAATTTTGTTATTTGTTATTCAGCAGAGAATTTATAAATGGTCTTGCTTTCAAAAACTTCTCCCGGACGGAGTACGGTAGAGGGGTATTCCGGTTTGTTCGGGCTGTCGGGGAAATGTTGTGTTTCCAGGCATAAAGCAGCTCTTGCCGGGTAACGCTGTCCGTTCTTTCCTTCGAAATTACCGGTCATCCAGTTACCTGTATATAATTGTACACCCGGTTCGGTTGTATATGCTTCCATGATAATACCGGTCTTCGGCGATTGACAACGGGCACAGAAACCCAGTTCGCCTTCTTCCTTATTTAATATATAGGTATGGTCGTAGCCTCTTGCCCAGGTCAACTGGTCGGTCGGTTCGTCTATGCGTGCACCTACCAGATAAGGGGTACGGAAATCCATCGGGGTACCTTCCACCTTTTCCGGTGCTCCGTAAGGTATGGCTGTTTCATCCGTAGGAAGATATTGATCGGCATTGATTGTCAGTGTATGATCTGCTACTGACGGATCGCCTGCTCCTGATAAGTTGAAGTAGGAGTGGTTGGTCAGGTTCAATACGGTCGGTTTGTCTGTTACGGCATGATACATGATTACGACTTCATTGTCGTCTGTCAGATGGTATGTAACAGTTACTTTTAATGTTCCGGGGAAACCTTCTTCACCGTCTGCTGACGTATATTTCAGTTCTACGGTCTGGTCATCGGTCTGATTGGCATCCCATACAACAGAATTAAAACCTTTGAGTCCTCCGTGGAGACTGTTGGGACCATTGTTGATGGCCAACTTATCGTACACAACGTCGTCGAGTGTAAATGAACCCTTGGCGATACGGTTCCCGTAGCGACCGCAGATAGCTCCGAAGTAAGGCTCTTCAGAAACCAGATAATCATCGATTGAATTATGTCCGGTAACAACATCGGTTAACTTGCCGGACCGATCCGGTACCATAAGCGATACAATTTTTGCACCGTAGTTGGTAATGGTAAGTTCTGCTCCTTTCTTATTGGTCAGGATACATAGCATCGTCTCCTTCCCGTCTATTTGCTTGCTGAAATTAGCCACAGTCAAGCCAGACAGTGTATTCTTGTTCTTCATGTATGTAATGTTATCAAAATTGCGTGTAAAATTAGCCTACTTCTTCGTAAATAGGATGCACGAAAAGATGTTATAGAGCATAAAGCCGCTTTTTGTCTACCAATTTAGTGTATTAGTCCACCTTTTAAATATGTATTTAGTGTACATTTGCAACTAAATAAATCTTTTATTTACGGAAAAACACTTGATATGAGAAGAAGCATGAAAAACGCTATCTCCCTGTTCCTCTTAAGCATGGGGGTAAGCAGTCTGATGGCACAGACTAGTGAGTTCAAAATAGACGTGCAGCAAACGGGTGCGCCTATCCAATCCACCATGTACGGTATCTTTTTTGAAGATATCAACTTCGGAGCAGACGGAGGATTGTATGCAGAGTTGATTAAGAACCGTTCTTTTGAGTTTGAAAATCCTTTCGGGGGCTGGGTTCCTTTTGGAAATGTAACGGTACAGACCAAATCCCCCTGTTTTGACAAGAATCCGCATTATGTACGTCTTTCTTGTAATAAAGAATTGACCGGTACAGGGCTGGATAACGAAGGTTTTAAAGGTATTGGTATTAAGGCAGAGGAGAAGTATGACTTTTCTTTCTATGCCCGTACGGTAACTAACGGTCCGATCAAGTTTCGTATAAATCTGGTAAATAGTGGGCATGACATTTATGAAACAAAGGAAGTTGAGATAAACGGTAAAGATTGGAAAAAGTATTCCGTTGTCCTGACTCCTGAGGCAACAGAAGCCCATTCCCGTTTACGTATCACGATGCTTACACAGGGAACGGCGGATCTGGAACATATATCTTTATTCCCTCAGAAAACATTCAATAACCGTCCGAACGGTATGCGTGCCGATCTTGCACAGGCATTGAAAGATCTTAAACCGGGTGTATTCCGCTTTCCCGGAGGTTGTATCGTGGAAGGAACGAACCTGGCCACTCGTTATCAGTGGAAAAATACGGTTGGTCCGGTTGAAAACCGACCGATCAATATCAATCGTTGGAATTATACATTTCCTCATAAGAAGTTCTCCGATTATTATCAGTCTTATGGTTTAGGTTTCTTTGAATATTTCCAGTTGAGTGAGGATATCGGTGCCGAGCCGCTTCCTGTGTTGAACTGTGGTCTTTCTTGTCAGTATGAAAATGATGATCCGAAAGAAAACTGTCCGGTCGATAAATTGCAACCTTATATTGACGATGCCCTTGACCTGATCGAGTTTGCCAACGGTCCTGTGACTTCTAAATGGGGAAAACTGCGTGCCGATATGGGACATCCGGCTCCTTTCAACCTGAAGTTTATAGCTATTGGTAATGAGCAGTGGGGTACTTTGTTTACCGAACGCCTGGAACCTTTCGTAAAGGCTATTCGTGCCAAATATCCGGATATCAAAGTTATTGGTAGTTCTGGTCCACAAGCGGAAGGGGAAGATTTCGACTTCTTGTGGCCTGAAATGAAGCGGATGAAAGTCGATTTGGTAGATGAACATTTTTACCGTTCTCCCGAATGGTTTCTGAATGGTGCCAAACGCTATGATTCATACGATCGTAATGGTCCTAAGGTTTTTGCTGGTGAATATGCCTGTCATCCGAACAATCGCGAGAATAGTTTCCTGACAGCATTGGCTGAGGCGGCTTTTATGACTGGTTTTGAGCGTAATGCGGATGTAGTACATATCTGTACCTATGCACCTCTGTTTGCCCATGTGGATGCCTGGCAGTGGCGTCCGGATTTGATCTGGTTCGATAATCTTTCTTTGGTGAAGACACCGAATTATTATGTACAGCAACTTTACGGTCATAATGCCGGTACGAATGTCGTGCCTTTGACCATGCAGAACGAACCGGTTACCGGACAAAATGATCTGTATGCAACGGCAGCAGTCGATAAGAATACAAATGAGTTGATCATTAAGATCGCCAATACCGGCATTCAAAATAGAAAAGTGAAACTGGATTTAAACGGCCTTTCCGGTGGAAAACATAAAGGTACAGTAACCGTACTTCACGCCTCTGACCTGGAAGCTAAAAATACGATCTGCAAACCGGACCAGGTAGTGCCTGTTGTTTCAGAAATTGAACTGGAAGCTCCGGCTGCAGAAGTAGTACTTCGCCCATTAAGTTTCTCTGTTTATCGCGTTGCATTTTGATATAAGTTTTCCCTCAATCCGGAGTTTGTTAGGCTTTAGAAATTTGCCGTTTGGGGCAAAAATCTTAAACAGATAAACATGAGCTTCTCAAGAAATATTTAAGATAGGAGTGAATTTTAGCGCAAAGACGTGCAATATAGAAGAGTGGAAAATAGAATCATGAATGATGACTTATGAAAGTTAGAATTATCAGATAGTTGTTAAAAAAGAACTCATGTTGATATTTTTCACATATTTAGCTATCTTTGTGATATGAAGTAGTTATATATGAAGGTTTCAATTTTAAATAAACTGTCCTCATTTTTCTCTATGCAACCTGTTCAAAGGGCATGGGTGTTCGGTTCTTATTCCAGAGGGGAGGAATCGAAGAAGAGTGATATTGATATTTTGGTTCAATTTTTACCGGATGCTAATATTACTCTTTTTAAATATGCAGGAATGGTCGATGCACTTCAAAAACTACTGAAAAAGAAAGTAGACCTTGTGGAAGAAGGGCAACTAAAAGATTTTGCTAAAGAGAGTGCTAACCTAGATAAACTGTTGATCTATGAGAGAAAAGCCTAAAGATGAAAGTCGGTTACTTCATATAATTGAGGCTATCGATAATATAGTAGAGTTTACACAAGGCGTAGATTTTGAATCTTATAAGCAAAATAAAATCCTTCGCTTTGCTGTAATTAAGAATCTTGAAATAATTGGTGAAGCAGCATATTTATTAACGAAAGAATTTCGTGATTCTCATTGCAAGAACTTTTACCTTTAAAAAAGCAGATTCAAGAAATATTGGATAAGTAATTATCATTTTGACAATCAGTTAATTCATGTACTCTTTCTTTGTCGTGTATAGAGGTAAAGGAGAGTTTAAAAACATATATCCCCTTGATCCGGAGTTCAGCAATGACGGATTGAGGGGATTTTCTTTTTAGCGGAAACATTTAAGAGGGGAAAATGTAATCATCATAATGATTTCGGAGTTAGTGACAGGGAAAAGGCGGAACCTACTATTATTTGTCAAATGAAAATGAATCGTTCAGAAAGAGCTTCCAGCTATCAGAAAGCCGTATCAGCCCTGTTTAAGAGCATAATCCCGAAGCAAATCTCCCCATATTTTGTAGTGTTAAAATTTTCATCACAATGATTGTCCCACTTCATTGTGATAAGTACGTGAAGTCATTGTGATGACTCTGTCGGGACATTGTGATGATAGGGAAGATTCATTGCAATGATTTCCGAAAGGAGGGGTGATGAAGGGAGGAAAACAGAGTGATAAGGCGGGTTTTTCTTCCGGAACAGCTGTTTGAGTGAAAACGACTGTTAGCCTGATCGGTAAAAATCGAACATTCTGAAAGCTATGAATGTTTATCTTTATCTTTTTGATTAATCCGAATAAAATGGAGGAAAAGTTATGAAGAAAAGAGATTTTTATGGACAGATGTTGTTGCAGGAAGAGGATAAACGTTCCTGCGGCGATGAAAGTACGGCTGACCTGTATCGGGCGGTGCGTAATCATTTTATATGTTTCTCGGGTGGTAAGGACTTGTGCCTGAAAGATGTGACACCGGCTTTGGTTGAGGCGTTTTTGAAATGGTTGCGTGAAAAAGGACTGCGTGTGAATACGGTGAACAGTTACATGAGCAATTTGCGTGCGATGTATAACCGAGCCCGTCGGGTGTGTAGGGAGAAAATGGGAGAGTCACCTTTTGCGGGGATTCACTTGAAGAGGGAGGAGACGCGTAAACGTGCTGTGCCGGTGGAAGTGATAAAGGAAATAGCCGCTCTGGATTTGAAGAGTGAACCGGAGAAGCAGCTTGCTATTGATTTGGCATTGTTTTCGTTTATGGCTTGCGGTATTCCTTTTGTGGATATCGTGCATCTGACAGGTGAGAATTTGGTGGAGAACGGTACGGTATTGCAATACCACCGGCAGAAGACCGGGGCATTTATCCAGATGGAAGTGACTTCGGGAATACAGATGCTGATCGACCGGTATAAAAATGAAGAGAGGCGTTACCTTTTCCCGGTGCTGTCGGAAGATATGACCCACGAACAGTATAAAGCCTGTCTGGCAACAGAAAACCGTTACTTGAAAGAGATCAGTGTGATGCTGGATTTGCCGGAAACATTGACGACCTATTCGTTCCGTCATGCCTGGGCTTCGGAGGCGTACCGCCTGCATGTCGCTATCGGCGTGATCAGCCAGGCACTGGGGCATACATCGGAAAAAACGACCCGTCTCTATTTACAGAAGTTTGACGTATCGGAAATAGCCAAAGCAAACCGGCAGGTTTCCGAAGCGATCGGCAGCTGTTTGCGGGTGGGATAAACCTTATTTATATAATAAGGGGAAACATCCTCTTTCTGTCTTACAATCAGTGTCTTATAAATAAGAAAAAAACTGAATTGTAATGAAGTACGTGGCAAACGTAAGAATAAAAAAATGAAAAAACAAGGAGTGTAGGGTGTTTTCTTAAAAAAGGCATATCAATTTTACTAAATTTCACAAGTTAACCTATTTTTTAGCCATATAATATGAATTTCATTACAAGATGGTATAAAACAGGCCCGGACTGCCATCGTTTTTTAATCTGTTAAGAGAAAACTGTTATTTCCGCAGTACCGTTTCTTCCTCCAAAAAGACTCAAAAAGACATCAATCCTTCATTTTTTACCCTAAAAACTCCCAAAGGAGGTTCTTCGGGAAAGGGCTTTTTTCACCCTCTACCCTTATTATATAAATAAGGTGAACATTTACAGAGAGTTAGTGATAATCATAGTCACTGTTCAATATTGAACAAACTGGTATTATATATTAATATGTATAGGATAAAAGGTCCACACCGGAAAATACAGGTAAGAACAATCTTCCTGTTGCTGCTTTGCTTCCTTTTGAGGATGGAAACGGATGCCCAGACTACGACCTATTACAAGGCTGAATCGTTCCTATTCTCTTTCCGCCGGGATAACGACCTGTTCCTTGCCGACTACGGAGACAACGCTTATCAATTGGAACGGATGGGCGATTTACTCGACGTGTCCCGTGACCAAATCCTGAAAGGTGATTGCCATTTGTTGATCGTATCGCATGTGAGTGCATATGAATACGAAGATACAGAGGTGGTGAACGAAGCCTCATTGCGTGCGGGTCGTATCCACGCCTACCTGAAAACCCGTTTCGATATTCCCCATGATTGTGTAGCTTTTTATATCGACCGTAGCGGAAACTATCGCGACCAGGTACATGTCTATAAGGTTTATAAACCACTTCCGTGGTTTGCGAACATTTCGATTCATTACAGTGAAAGCCGTTATCCGGTAGCGGTAGAGGCTGCCATGGGTGAATATGGGGCAGTCCCTTATGTAGACCTGTACCGTCGTGGTGAGACAGGAGGTTACGACCGTGAAGTGTACCGTATTGACGATCCTCTTTTCGACCGAACGGAACTGGAAGATTACCGTCTGGCTTCCGTAACGGATACGGTACGCCATAGTAAACGGATAGAAGAGCCGGACATCGCTTTAGCCACCACCGTAACAACCAGGGAAACAGTGCGGGTGGTGACAAAACAGAGAAAAACAGTCGGAAAAGAAGTTGTTCCCGAGGAACAAAAACAGTCAACCAAACCAGTGAGGATGGAAGAAGCTCCGGTGCAGCAAAGCTCAGTATATCTGGGGGTGAAAACGAACCTTCTTCCCTGGTGTGGCGTAGCCCCGTCGATTCGTTTAGGAACCGGTGAAACGAAGATAGAAACGGGGGCATTCATGCCGAACCTGGAAGTGGAGTGTAGTTTCGCCGGTCGTTGGTCGGTAGCCTTGTTGGGCATGTATTCCGACTTTGCCTATAAAGACAAGACGCGCGACTGTTGGGCTGTGTCCGAAATCTCCCTCGAACCTACTATCTGGCTATCCTCTTCGGGGAAGTTTACCGGATTGAATACCGGCTTGTTTACCGAATACGGTGATTTCGATATACGTGGAAGCGCGATCGACCTGTCGGAAGATATGCTTTACGGACGGACAGGTTGTTTTTGGTCGGCAGGTCTGTCGATGGGTTATCGCTTTTCTCTGGTCGGTGGTTTGGGAGTAGATATGCGTGTCCGTGCCGGTTATCGAAGTGTTTTCAGTGGGAAGAAATATCGGTATGATTCGCTGGATAACCGTAATTATCTGGAAACGAGTTTTGCTTCTACGGGTTTTATGGTTGGTTTAAAGGTCAGTTTATCCTATCGTTTTCAAATCAGGTGAAGGGAGGTGAGGATATGGAAAGATATAAAAATAAGAGAGAGATAAGATATAAGGGATATAGGATGATGCAGGTTGTCGTTTGGGCGATCAGTACCGTATGGATTATGGCGATTTCATCTTGCGCCTATCACAGTCCTGATGAGGATTGGGAGAAGAACGGAAAGGTACGTTTGCTGCTTCGAAGGTCAAACAGTGGTTGCCCGGATAATATGATTTGGTATTTCTACCCGGAAGATTCGGAAAGTCCGTTCATGCGTACGGGTGACGTTTCAGGATATGAGGGCACGTTGCCTTTGGGACGTTACCGGGTAGCAGTCTGTAATACCAGTTGTACGGGTGTCACGCTTGAAATGGAGAAGGGGTATGAGGAAGCCTGCGGCAGGGCACAACAACTCTCTTCGTTAAAATCAAGCTCCGTGCAGATAGCCTGCCCGGGGAGCTTGTACGGTACAGGTCTGGAGCAGATCGAGGTAGTCGGAGGTGAAACGGTAGCAAAGGAATTAACTCCGGCAAACCTTGTTCGTACATTGGAAATGAATATAAAGGTCACAGGAGGGGATAAGGATGATATCGTTCCTGCGGTCTTGTCGGGAAGGTTGACCGGTGTATCGTCACGGGTTCATATCCCTTCCGGCAAGCCGCTGTTCGATACGCCTGTTTTTATGACGTTCGAGCCGGAAGAGGTCAGTCCGGACGTGTATGCTTCTTCACTGAGCCTGTTCGGTTTATCCCCGGGTGAGGAGGAGGAGGGAAGTGACGAACCCGTCGACCTTTCCCTTACGATGACATTGGCGGATGGAAAGGAAATCACTTCATTGACGGATATAACGAAAGATGTGAAAGATGCGTTCACCGCAACTGTCACAACACATGTGATACTGGATCTGGTTGTCCGCTATGATGAAATAAGCGGTTTGACGATCACGCTGACGGACTGGAAACCGGGCAGTGGCGGTTCGGGTGTGGTAACTCCCTGAAACGGAATGAAAATGAGAACAATAGTAACAATAAAAACACTGGTATAATATGAAAATAGGAAAATTATTGATCATGAGTCTGTTAGTGGTTGCTTTCTTAGGCAGTTGCACGAATATGGAAGAACCGGTGACGGATGGAACAGTAGAAGTGAGTGCCGGGATCGCGGAGTCTACCCGTGCTGTGATTGGCAGCGGTTATGCGAATGACCTGGAAGTCTCGTTCGCCCGTCTGGATAATCCCGGAACAACGGGTGTTCAATGGAATACCCCGTCTATCGATGCGGTTCGCACAGGTGGTACAGGCAACACGGTTCTAACGTTTGAACCTGAACAAACCTATCTGACGGAAGATGGCGAATCGATTCTGATCGGTTACTATCCCCGCAAGGCGTTGAATAGTGGAACCGCCAACCCGGTCAGTGTCGCATACACCATTACCGGAGAGGAGGATATAATGGCAACAGGAGTCCAGATCGGTTCGCTGGTGGATAAGTTCGAGACTTTTACCTTCAATCATCTATTGACCCAATTGCAGTTCAAATGTACGGGTTCTGCCGGAGCGATCACAAAATGGACGGCTATAACTTCCATTAAAGTAAAGAATGTAACAACGGGATTGAAACTATCGCTTGATAAAACAACTGGGGCAAAACTGACAGCACCAGGAACAGCCGACCAAACGCTAACGGTTAAAAACTGCCCTTCTACAGTTGCGGCTTTGGATGCCGAAAAAACATCGACCGGCTATCTGTTGCTTTACCCGACAGCGAATATGGGAACAGAAGATTTGCCTGTCAGTTTAGAAGTGAAAGGAACTTATGACGGAAATCCCAAAACATTGAACGTAACCGTCTCCAATATCAGTGAAGGCGTGAAAGCGGGCTATTCCCACCTTATCACGCTCACCTTTACGGAGGACGGCAAAATAGCAGTGGAAACCGGTATCACCGAGTGGCAACCGGGTAATAACGGTAGTACTATCATTATCCCCGGCGAGTAACCTTTCCCCTCTTCGAGAGGGGGCAGGAGGGTGTAAATTAAAAAAACAAGACAACTATCAAAATCATGAACAACTTCATAGCAATAATATCAATATCCATCGTCATCCTTCCGGGCCTCGCCGCCTGTTCAGACAGCAATCCTACTCCGGAGCCGGTTCCGGAAACAGCGGTCTGCCTGGAAGGGGCGATCGGACAATCAACGCGTGGAGCAATCGGTTCCGGCTATGAAAAGGATTTAGAGGTTTACTTTGCCCGTCAGGATGAAACGGCCGTTTCGACAGAAAGTTATGGCATGTGGAACAGATATGAGGCGGTGCGAACAGGCGGGAAGGGGAACCGTCCGATCGTGTTTGCCCAGTCCCAGTCATACCCGGAGGATGCTCGTCATATCCGCCTACACGGCTATTATCCGGCAAAGGGTGAGTCGGAAGCCGTTGCAGGAACGGGCAAAGTAACCTTTATAGTAGATGGTACAACTGATATTATGTCAACAGGAATCCTAACGGGCAGCGAGTATGCCCCGATACAAACCTGTACGTTCCATCATTTACTGACACAGGTTCGTTTGGTTTGTTACAGTGACCGATCCGATGGATGGGGAACGATAAAAACGATCGATGCAGTGGACGTACATACACGTCAGGAACTGGATCTGGAACAGGAGACTCCCTATTTGGATGATATATCGTCAGATGATGGAATAAAAAATATCCCGGTACAGGATATAACAAACTTGCCGGTCCCGGAGGTAACAGCCAGCGAAGATCTTCCCGAATCGCAAGGATATCTCTTGCTCCCGGTTTCCCCAGTGGACGGAACAGCAAAACACCCGTTGCATCTTTGGATAACAACGACGAAAGATGGTAGGGGAACCGAACATGAAACAGTCTCGGAAGTTTCTTTCTATATAGAAGGTGGTTTTCAGATAGGAAAAAGCCATGTTGTAACCCTCTTCTTTACAGATAAAAGCCAGATACAGACTATATCTGTCGGTGTGGAAGCCTGGACGGATCATGAACAGGATGATATGCCGATATAAAATATTACATAGAAACACTTTAAAACGAACGGAAATGAAAACAACTAAGACAATGTGGGTTATGTTGATAGCCCTTCTGACAGCGACAAGCTGTTCGGAAACAGAAACCGAAATCGACCCTGAACCGGGAAGTGGCGGTCAGGTAGCTTTGGGTATCACTCCCAATCTGAAAGTGGATGCTGGAACCAAAGCGGCTACTAAATCGGTAGTAAGTGGTGAAAAGATTACCTATACCGATTACAACTCTGCCCCTGGTTTGGGTGTATTGGTCACGAATAGTACCTCGACAGGTTGGTATAAACCCGATGAGACAGGTTCCGGCTATACCGGACATCATGTGAGGTATATAGGGGATGGAAATGGAGCCAACTGGATTTCAATCACAGACAAAAAAAGTTCTTATGACCAGAAAAACGAAGTCCCTTATTATCTGACTAAAACGGTAGGAAAGGTGTATGCTTATTATCCTTATAATGAAGATCTTGGGATTTCTTCCATCAGTAGCGAATCCAACCTGAAAATCCAGGTAAAGGTCCTCACTACCGGTGAGATAGATGCTTCTACTAACAATGCAAGGAAATATTGGGATGTGAATAAATGGTCACAACCATCGAGTAAAGGCACTCCAGTAAATCTGTCTTTGTCGACTGAGAATGATTACCTCTATTTTGACGCAACGGAGAGCGGCCGTTATGTCAATAACGGACGTGCCGAAGGACAAACACCTGTTACTCCGGAAGCCGATCCTGATAATACAAATGACAAGAATCCCGGTTATAAGATCAACCTGAATATGAAGCATGCTATGGCGATGGTCTCTTTCCGTGTGTATGACGGTGGGCATCTGAGTGATAAAGACGTGAAGTTTACGACGTTCAAAATAAAGAACCATACCGACGGTTCAAGTCTGTTTAAGACAGGAGAAGGATATATGTCGTTGACGGACGGGGCAATAACCGGACCTTCAACCACGACCGGTATGACTCGTACGATTACTGGTTATATATTGATGAGACAGGTAGAGGAAGGAGGAAAAGAAGGTGAACATGCTTTTGTCCAAAACGGCAAGACTTCTTCCTCAGTGAATGGCCAGACCGTGTCTAAAACGGTCAGCGCCCTGGTATACCCGATAGAAAGTTTCGATGACAACGAAATAGATGTGGAAATCACGTTGCAGGAGGGAGAAAATCCGGTAGTTGTCTATCAGGTCACTCTTCCTGCAAACAATTGGTCGGCTGGCGACAATTACATCTACACATTCTCGGCAGGTCGTAACAAGTTGACGATAATGGACGTAACGGTAGAAAAATGGAATGATGTCGATCAGGTGGAAATCCCGTTGTAATTAAACAACGACTAAAAATAAAGCCCATGAAAAAGTTCTTATACCTATTACCGGCAGTGCTCCTGTCGCTGTGCATGGCGTGCACGGAAGCGGAGATCGCTTTGCCTGTACCCGGTGGCGAAGATACAGAAAAGGGTGTTCCTTTGAGCATCAGGAACCTGGGCTTGTCATTGGAAGTGGAATCACGAAGCGTCGTTACGGGTGGTCCGGGGGAGGAGGAAAAGAATCCGAACCCGCTTGCTTCTGTCGGTATATGCGTCACCAAACAGAACGGTAGCGGTGCAGTCAGTTTCTACGTGAGCAGTGTCAAAAGTCAGCTGTTCACCTATAACGAGGCAATACCACTGCCTGCCTGGGAGTTGGCGGAAGGAGAAGAACCGCTTTGCCTGTATACGGAAAAAGGGACTGTTTATGCCTATGCGCCGTCCGGGAAAAGCGTGTCGCTTTCGGGAACCCCTAAAGTACCGTCGATGAGCGGTGTCAGGGTGCTGGATAAGCAGAAGTTTTCTTTCAACGACGGCGGCAAGCAGGTGGATGCCGCGACCGATGTACAGTGGGAAACTGACCAGGACGATTACCTCTACTGTATGGCGGCGGACCAGGTAGACCGCTGGCATCCGGAGGTATCGCTTTTGATGCAGCATGCACTGGCAAAGGTGAGTTTCCGTGTATTGGAAGCAGAGGGAGGAACGGCCTTTTCTGGCTGCCGGGTAGCCCGGGTGACGTTGAAAAGTGATGTGGGCCTGAAAAAATCCACTTCCGCCAGACTGAACCTTTCGACAGGTGTTCTGGAGGGAACCATGACAGATGCCGGTGAACTGGTGTTTACAGCGGACGGCGATCTGCGCGGAGTGGGTTCCGGTGAAGCCGATGCCTCCAAAGTCGCGATACAGGCATTCGGCCTGGTCATTCCGGTGACGGATGTGGGTGTCACGCTGGTGCTTACGCTCGAAGACGGGCGTACGTTCAATATGAAACCGGCAGAAGGAAACGGGAAAGCTCCCGGAACGTTTACAGCGGACTGGAAAAAGGGATACAATTATATCTACAATATCCGCCTGCAGCCGCAGGGAATCGAACTGGCGGATATCCGGGTTGCCGGTTGGAATGATGGCGGGGCGCATGATATTCCGGTAGAATAAAAACTGTATGATATGAAACGATATTTGATATGTCTGTTGGGGGGAATGCTCACTGGTTGTACCTCCGGTCCTGTGGAAGAGATGCCGGAAACGGCGCAGCTGGTGGCAGTCAGTTTCGGGAAGCCCGACTTGGGTATCCCAGTGGTCCTGACACGGTCGGATGAAGCTGTTACGCCGGAGCCTACGCCATTGCCGGAAGGAGCTACCATACGCATCCGTGGCTATTTGCTGGGAAATGTGGGAGAACAGACCACGCCGGCAGCTTTTTCTGCGGCGGCTTCCACCTTTGAATTCACTTATGAAGTGCTGGCCGATGGCAGCCTGTCGCCTTGTCGGGTGGATGATGTGGGGAAAAAGGTTGCCGGAGAAGCGGAAAAGACGGTTGTCCGTAGCGGCATATATGACTTTTATGCCGTTTCTCCGGCACGGCCGTTGCAGAAAGGGAGTGGTGATTCTTATCAGATAACGGATATTCCCCACAAAGAAGACATGATGACCTCGTTTGTGCGCGGCGTAACGGTTTCTGAAAGTTCCCGGCAGGTAAAGTTGGGAACTTTCCGTCGTAAATGTGCTCTGGTGGTGTTCAATGTCGCTCCGTCGAAAGAAAACATGCTTCCGTTTAACCGGCTATATGCCACCCGTTTGAAACTAAGTAAAATATCCTCATCCGGTGCCGTTCTTATAGCCGGAGAGGATACGGGCATTCCGGCTACGGACGGCGTTGACGGTGAAACAGGGGAGGTCGTATTTGAAACGGGTGAGTTTGAACTGGTAGAAGCGGGTGCCGATCCGGACAATAGCGGACTGAACAAGACAAAAGGAGTGCTTCTACCCAAAACGGCGAAGCCTTTCGATGTGGAGATCGATGTGCAGCGGGATGAGAAAACGGCAACCCTGAAAGCGACTGTCGATAAAAGTATATCTTTCGACGAAGGCCAAAGGTATGTTTTTACGTTGGAGGTAAAGAATAATGAAAGCCGTTTGCAGGTACGTGTACTGGCATGGAATGCGGTTCCCTTTACCGATGCATATGTCGGAGCTCCCGACCTGCCTTGTCCCGATCCGGATATCAACCAAGGGGTTGGAACGGAATTTACGGTTGCCCGGTGGAAAGAGATCACGTGGAGTGGGAACGGGGAAGCCGGAAGAGGTGCATAATATGCCGATGGGAAAATGTGCCGGTGTGCCAATAAGAAGAATGAGATATGGAATAAAAAAGAGAGAGAATGAAACAAATGAGTGGAATAAGATATAAACGTTGGATTTGTATGTCTGCCTGGTTATTTTTGCTTTTTGTCGGTAGCTGTACACAGGCAGATGTGGAAAATGGCGATATATCGCCGCATATGTTAAAGGATGTGGATGCCGGTTTTCATTTGAATGTCCTGGCGAGCCGTGCGCCGACAACACGAAGTATAACGTTTACTCCCGAAGGGACGGTAGATGCCGATTCACTGGCCGTCGGTGAGAGGGAACGTATCGGCACCCGCGCCACCCAATCGCTGGATGAAGAGCAGGAAAGTAAGATTGCCGGGCTTTGGGTGGGACAGTATGATGCTTCGACCGGGACGCTTCTATTTAATAAATACTTTGCTTCCTTGACAGACAATACGGTGAATATAAAGTTGAAACAAAGTCAGGATGGAGCACAAAGCCATGTCTGGTTCATCGCGAATGCCGGTGACCTGGGAGAGATCGGGGATGAAACGAAATTGAAGGGACATGTCCTGTCGTATGCTTCGACGGAAAGTGGTTTGCCGGAAAGTAACCTGTGCGGAATGACAGGTATGTGGGAAGGAGTAGTACAGGAAAAGGGTGACAAAAACATCACGGTCGAATTGACACGCCTCCTGGCAAAGATCTCGTTTACCTATTCGATAGGTGGAAATAATTTTTCTTTTACTCCTTCTTCTGTCGAATTGAAATCCGTCCCTCAGAAATCGCAGGTCGATGTCCCGGAAAGCCGGTTGGCTAATATGACGTATACGGGTTATGCCGGTACTGCCGATAAGAACGGAGCCACGATGTGCTGGTATTTGCCGGAGAATATGGCGGGTACGGTAAAAAATGGAGATGCGGTCGATTCGGAAAAGAAGAAAACAGGCAAGGGGGTAATCCATGCTACTTTTATTGAATTGACCGGAATTGCCGTGCAGAGTGGGGTGACTTACGAGAATGTCACTTTCTGTTTTTATCCGGGCAGCGATAAAAACAACTATGATATTGTGCGTAACTCGCATTATACGATGAATGTGACGTTGGTAGGCATAGATGTATCCGACGAACGTATCACGGTAGGCAGGATACCGCCTATCGAAGTGACGGAAGGAAATATGCCTGCTGAAAAAGGAGGAACGAAGGAGGTACAGATCACCGCCCGTCCGGGTCAGGCATGGTCGTTCGACCTGGAGGATTGGCTGTCGGCTGTGATAGAGGGTAAGGAAGCCGGTACGGGTGTTACGGTTTCTCACCAGGGTCCGGCGAAGGTCACTTTCCAGGCTGTATCGAGCAATCCGAAAGCGGAAGAGAGAAGTGTGTCCTTTTCTGTGAATGTAAACGACAATCCCTGGACAATAACCATTACGCAGGAGGGTTCGACCCTAACCAAAGGGGATGATATCTCTTTGGGCGCGGCATCCGGTTCGGAGGGTAGTTCCACTTGTAAAGTGACCAAAGGTTTGCAGTGGCAGGCGGCAGTGAGCGATGAGGACTGGTGGAGCTGGGCGGATAGTAATCCGGCTATCTCGGGAAATGAATCCGACGGTAGTGAGTTTCCGTTGAAAGTAAAATCATTGTCATCCAATCCACTAGCACAGGAACGTACGGGAAAGATTACAGTTGCGGCAGGTGCATCGTTTAGTGATCCGACTTATCCGGGCCTGAAAGGAGAAATAATAGTCAAACAGGCTGGTTCAACGGTTGAAGGCTCGACAGTAAAGCTTGAACCGGTAGCAGCCAGTAATCAGTCATCTTCCTTTACCGCAACGCTCGGTTTGGCATGGGCAGCGAAAGTAACGCAAGGGGATTGGCTCACCCTGACAGGTTCGACTTCGGGTAGCACAACGACCGGAAGTGTGCAGGATATCACCTTTGACGCAACAGTAAATCCGACAGCCTCCTTGCGAAGCGGTGAGATCACAGTCCGGGCTGGTAACGAAACGGGTGGTCCGACAGGTGTGATAGTGATAAACCAAAAGGCTTCATCGCTAACAGCTTCCGGTGATAAAACCACATTGGCGGCAACAGCTGACGACAAGGGTACACTCACGTTTCAGGCAACTAAGGGACTTCCTTTATCCATAACCAAGCCTGAATGGTTAACCCTAACGGCAACACCTCCGGAAAACGCAACCGGTGAAGAACAGACTTTGGGATATAAAACAAGTAGTTTAAATTTAAACAGTACAGTTAATGCAGGAAATATATCAGTGACAGCCGGAACAATGAACCAGAGTGTACCGGTGAATCAGGCTGCTTCTTTGTTTAGCGTTACCAGTCCGGTTGCCGAAATAGCGGCGGTTGGAGGAAGTACAACAGGTTCTGTTAAGGCTACTACAGGTTTACCATGGACTATATCTCCGTTAACTAATAATGGCATAACTGTGAGTCCTACCAAAGGAACAGGTAATACCGCGCTAACCTTTACGGGATCTGCCAATACGGGTGCTGATCGTAAGGGAACTTTTACTGTATCGGTAACAGGAGCCAATCCAGCACGAAGAGCACAGGTAACGGTTAAACAGGCATCAGGGGAAATTGGTGCTTATGTCGGAAACTTACAGGTATGTAAAACGGACGGAGGTTCAAAAAATTGGAGTAACGCAAACTCATATTGTAACGGTTTAACAGCAGAAGGCCATTCTGATTGGTATTTGCCATCGCAAGATCAGTTGTTAACTATGTATAGAAGCAAGCAGTCGTTACAGGCAACCGCAGGCTTTCAAAAGTTCGAGAGCAGTTGGACCTGGAGTAGCACGCTCCAGATTGCGAGCAGCTACCAAGTCGTGAGCTTTTACAACGGCAGTACCAACGCCTACGGTGCCGACGCCGTCATGTCATTCCGTTGTGTCCGTGAAAGATAGTTGTGCCCAGCTAACTCAATGAATGATGATGGTCTGTGATCCGAGGTCTGGAGGGCAATAGAGAATACCCTTATGACAGAGAAAACAGAAGCAGTCCATTGATAAATAGCTATAACATTCAAATAAAACAAATTATGAACAAAGCAGATTTAGTAAATGAACTGGCCGAGAAAATGCAAATTACGCAATGCCAGTCACGACAATTTCTCAATATCTTTCAGGAGGTGTTGACAGAGGTAATAAAACAGGATGCTTCCGTGATGTTACAAGGATTTGGCACTTTTACTCCCTGGAAACAAAAGGAACGGGAAGGACGAAATCCTCGAACAGGTAAAAATTGTATGATACCGGCACGTACGAGTGTCAAGTTCAAACCCGGAAAGTTTTTACTCGAAGAGTTGAACCCCGGCAAATAGATAATACAGGGGCATAGATATCTTCATATAATGGATTTTAATCTGTGTCCCTAAACGTCTGTTTTTGATTTTCCCTCAATTAATTATTCAACGCCTATCATAATATCATGAAGAAACAAAATAAATTAGAAGCATTATTCCCCAATGGAAAAGTACCGGATGTAAAAGTCTTTAACCGAAGCCTCGACAAAATGTCGAAAGAAGGCCGTAACCGTCTACTTGAAAAAATCTACAAAATAGCTTTCACCGTCTGGTCTGCCTTACCCAAAAAGCACCAGAAATTCATCCGGGAAGTAATCATCCACGACCGCCAGTCATACGTCGACTTCATCCAGCAAAGAACTGTCATGTCCTGCCTCCGTTGTCCTCTCCGTTATCCTATTTTGTTTATCCGAATGCTCCACCTAACCGAAATCGTCGAACGCACAGCGCAAACCTCTGTAAATCATATTGCAATGTCCGTCCTGATCTGCTTCCAGATTTGTGGCAAGGTTGGTACGCTTGCCGGACATCTTGGCAAAGATGAGATTGCCTATGAAGAAGCGTTAGTGTTGGTAGGTAAGATGACGATTGTGGAGTTTTGCGGGTATTAATACCTGTATTTGCCGCATAATGTGCGGAGAATATAGAGGCTAATCTCCGTAAATAAACTATGATTGCCAAAATTACATTAGTAAAACCTATTCCATGTCTAGCCTGTTTTTAAGAAAAATGTTTATCATGGAAAAGTTCAGTTTTGTATTTTTGATTCGTGAAGACACTTGCTGGAATCAGTTGTTTTCACATGTGGATAATTTGAAGAAGTCATCTGACGAAGTTGGAAACATCGCTGTTGTTGCTGTAGGAACCGCTTTGCTTTCTTGTTTACGATTCACGAATTTGGAAACTATCAAAGAAACTATATCACGCCTGTCGGATGAGGGTACACAATTTTATTTATGTATAAATACGATGTCTCGTTATGGCATCAAGGAAGACATGTTACTTCCCCAGATAGCCATTGCCCATGAAGGTGGCCTTTTGAAAGTCGCAAAACTGGAATCAATGGGGTATCATCAGGTTGTTTTATAAAAACTCTTGCAATATATCGAAGAGTTTTGTTTTATCGATAGGCTTCATCAGATATTCATTGCAACCGGCGGTCAAAGCTGCTTGGCGGTCTGCATCGAATGCGTGAGCTGTGAGGGCTATAATCGGTAGTTTGGTGTTGAACTGCCGGATCTTCTCTGTTGCTATCAATCCATTCATAATAGGCATTTTCATGTCTATCAGCAGTAAATCGACAGGCTGACTTTTGATAATATCCATAGCTTCCTGCCCGTTTTTAGCCCGGATCAGGTCATAATCTTTCTTTAAGATAGTCGAAACCAATAAATAATTGCTTTCGATATCCTCTGCTATCAGAATCGTTTTCCGTTCGTTTGAAATAGATGATTTGTTTGAAACCGGGACGGCTTTTTTCTCCGTTTGGAGCTGTTTTTCCTGGTGTATCTCCGTTTCGCAAGGCAGAAAGGCCCAAAACAAAGAACCCTGACCAAACGTTGATTCAAAGCCGACGTTACCACCCATCGCTTCGGCAATGGCTTTGCAGATGGATAGTCCTAATCCTGTGCCTTGAGCAAATTCGTCCAACTTTTCGAAACGCTGGAACAGTTTATTCTTCTTTTCATCGGGAATACCGATGCCACTGTCTCTCACATAGAGGCGAATACCATTCTCTACCACCTCGTATCCCATTTCGATAAATCCTTTTGGGGTATATTTGATCGCATTGGTGACGTAGTTGGTTATGATTTGGGTGACACGGTTCCGGTCCAGATTAACTTTGCAATCCGGATAGGGATTATGAGAAAGCAATCGTACATATGAATTTGTTATCCGCTGCTTCATCGAGATGACCAGGTCCTCGAAGTAGGTTGAGATATCGAATTTGTCATACTTCAATTCAACAGTTCCGGATTCGATTTTCGATAAGTCCAGGATGTCGCTGATTAGTTTCAGCAACAGTTCGTTGTTGATATTGATGATTTTGATGTATTCGGCTTTCTCTTCCGGCTCGGTTGTCTCCATCAACAGATCGGAAAATCCGACGATAGCGTTCAATGGAGTCCGTATTTCGTGGCTCATATTGGCAAGGAATGCAGACTTGAGTTTGTCCGACTGTTCTGCAAGGGTTTTGGCATGTTTCAGTTCCTGTATCATATTTTCCCGTTCGGTTACATCGTCCATGCGGATGACAATACCATCTGCTGTCCCGTCTTCTTTGAAAACGGGGGTACAGAAAATTTCAAGGGTATGTCCGTTTTCAAACGTGTTCTGCATCTGTTCCGTTTGTCGGGAAAGGATTGCTTGTTGCATAACGCAATCCTCGCAAGGGGAAGTAAGCCCGTAAGACTCATAACAGTGGCTTCCTTTTTTGTAAGCTTCGTAGGTGAGGCTGGCTGAACAGTTGGCGACGTTTTCCCATTGCACGATATAGTCCGTGGTGATATAGACCAGGCCGGAGTAGGTATTGTTGAGTATAAGCTCGTTTTGTTGGATGAGGCCGTTCAGTTTCTTTTCGTTTTCCCGCATCATCGTCAATTCATTCTGCTTGTGCTTGTCGATGCTGATGGTCATACCGAACATAAATGTATAAGGACCTTCGTCGCGTTGGGTTGTTTCGACTAATCCTTGTGTCTGCCACCAGTTATAGGTGCCGTTATTATTCAGGTCGGCACGGTACTCTACGTTCCACTTTTCGTTTTCATGGGTTATTGCATGTCGGAAAGAGTCCAGGAAAAGTTTCCGGTCGTCGGGATGGACGAAGCTGATGAATTTTTTTAGAGAATCGTGCAATACGGGGTTAATTATGAGATTATCGGAGCCTTCGCCAAAACTGAACTTATCCTTATCCGGCTCGTAGAACCAGGTATGGGCGTTCATAATTTCCATGGACAGGTCGAGCATCTTAGTCCGTCGCTTAAGGTCGTTTTGCAGACTCTGGTCCCAACGGACAGTAAGCAACATACGCTTGCCACTGTCGAATATAACACTTTTACGAACGAGTGCGTCGTAACTCCGGCCGTCCTTCAATTCGATATGCTCCAATCCGTTGTAGGGGTTGCCGGTGGCGAATACTTCCTTGTCGGTCTTTTCGATGCGGCTGACACGTTTAGCCTCCATCACATCGTGAATCGTTTTATCGACACTGATTCCGAACAACCGCTGACTCTCATCATTACAGAATACATAACGCGAATTATCTTCTATATCTTTGATTTGTATGCAAGCCGGAATACTGTTGAGGATGTTGTCCTGTAATTGTTTTTTCTCTTCGAGTTGCTTGGTGGCACGTACTGTCTCGGTTACGTTCTGTACGATAAACAGATAATTTTCGAGTTGTCCACGGGCATCTGTAATAGGTCGGCCGATACATTCAATATGGATGTCACCATCTTGAGAGGTCGAATAATAACTGGAATCTTTTACTGTATTGAAACTATATGGAAAGGAACAGCGGATATCACCACCTTCCATCACTACTTTTTTTACTTTGTCGGGGAGGTTTGGATTGCCATTAATATTTACGCCGCTGATGTCAAAAGTCTCTTTGGGGATACCGAATATTTTGAAATCTGTGTCGTTAAGGAATTGCATCTTACCGTCCGGTGAATATATCTCAACGCCTACTGGCAACGTATTCACGATGGTGGTCATCTGATTGTATAAGGATTCGTATTTTTGCTGGAGCAACCAGCTTTCGGCTGTATTTTCGAGTTTTCCGTATTCCTTTGTCTCTATCTGGTTTCGTTTGATTACGATATCAGTGATGTCGCGGATTTCGTTGAGTATCTGCCCGTCGGATAATTTGCTGATCGTCGATTCTAGGTAGTTGTCGAGGATTTTGAAATGGTATTTTACCGGAACTCCTGTCATGGAAACGGATTCGAATGCGTTGTTCAGCATTGAACAAGCCTGATGGAATGGTGAAGTAGGATCGCTGGCATACATGAGAATATTTGTACCGAGGATATCGTCAACCGATTTGCCTGCCAGTATTTTTAGTGAGAGGTTGAAGATACCGATTATATTTTTGTCCTTATCCAGAAGTATCATCGATTGTGGCAAAGCCTTTACTATGGTTTTGTAGAATTTCAACTCTTCTTCTTGGGTGTAATCCTGAATGAATTTCATGGCTTATGTGTATTGTACATGGCAAAGGTAGTATAATTCATCATCTTTCAACTAAAAAGTAACCGAAAAGTCATGATATACATTCGACATAGAGAAAACTAACTGAATATGGCTCTTACATTCTCCGGAAATGCTAAATAAACGGTAGTGGGGGATAGCAAAAACTGGTTTTGTTTGATGACATTCGTTAGATACTCCTTGTAATTGACTAAAATGAGCAATAAATCATTATCTTTGCCCCGAAATTATAAATATTCACGTTTTGGGAGCAATTCTTAAATTTATACTGGCTTAATATTAGCCTCATAAACCGCAGGCTGATAATTCTTTCGTTTGAGTAGTCCTACTCGAACAGGTTTCTTATTTAATTTTTTCATTTACAGCATTGAACTTTAAGGGCATAGGCCTTTGATGTGGTTGTTTATGGCGACTTCTGAGTTTGCTATAACTGTAATGCTGTGGATCATAATCAAATATTTCAAAGAATATCAAGCACAGTATAAAGAATGGAAACTGAATATATATGGGAGATAAAGCCTAAAAATACTCCTGCCTTAAAAAGAAAATGTAATCATTGTAATTGCGACCGGTTTTATTGTAGTAACAAATTCAGAATGAATGCGCAAAAAAGGAATATAGATGTCTGGTTGATTTATAGATGCGTAGAATGTGATAGTACATATAACCTAACGATTTTGTCACGCACAAAACCTGAACAGATAAAGAAAGAGTTATTTCGTAAGTTTTCGGAAAACGATGAAGAACTTGCATGGGAGTATGCTTTTTCTTCCGAAACAGGGCGAAAAAATAGTGTCGAGTTGGATTATAGCAGTGTCGAATATGAGATATTGCATGACGATATTTCGATAAATGATATCTTGAATGCGGATGATGAGTTTGTAACATTCAAGATTCAAACCCGTTTTGAGTTCGGGTTAAAGTTATCTTCTGTCATTCGAATTTGTTTAGGATTGTCTGCAAATCAGTTAAATCGGCTGATAGAGGCAAAAGCGATATTCAGTCCTGAGGGTTATCCGCTAAAGAAACATAAAGTAAAGGATGGAGATGTTGTGCTGGTAAACAAACATATTGTGGGAATGTTTTAATTTTGTAGTGATATAGAAAAGTATTTTAATCAAATAAGTCAGCATTATGAATTTAGAAGAAGTCCTCAATTACCGCCGTTCGGTACGGGCATATGATAAAGAAAAACCGATGGATCCGGAAAGGGTGAAGCATTGTCTGGAACTGGCGACATTGGCTCCCAACAGTTCGAATATGCAGTTGTGGGAGTTTTACCATATTACGGAGCCCAAATTGTTGGCGGAAGTTTCAAGAGCTTGTCTCGACCAGAAAGCGGCTTCGACTGCTTCGCAAATCGTTGTTTTCGTTGTACGGCGGGACTTGTACAAGAAACATGCTCGGTTCGTTCTCGATTTCGAACGGGAGAATATTCGTCGGAACAGTCCGAAAGAACGTCAGGATAAACGTATCAAAGACCGGGAATTATACTACGGGAAATTGATGCCGTTTGTTTATGCCCGGTTCTTCGGGGTTTTGGGGTTGTTCAGGAAGCTGCTGGCTAATACCATCAGTATCTTTCGTCCGATGATGCTCGAAGTATCTGAGAATGATGTGCGTGTGGTTGCCCATAAATCGTGTGCACTTGCAGCTCAGACGTTTATGATTGCGATGGCAAACGAAGGGTATGATACTTGTCCTTTAGAAGGGCTGGACAGCCGACGGCTGAAAAAGGCACTGAAGTTACCTCACGGGGCTGAAATAAATATGGCTATTCCCTGTGGAATACGAGACGGAAATAAGGGAATCTGGGGAGAACGGTGCAGGCTGCCGTTTGAGGATGTTTATCGGAGGGTTTGAGGTAGCTCTTTAAGCTAAACCGCTCATACATTACTTTCTTGCTGCATTTACATTTTATATTATTTTTATATTGTATCTTTGTAATGCACATAAACAAAGAAAGAGAGTAACAAAATGAAAACAACTGCTGAAATTGTAGAAATGTTGCGCGATTTCAAAGCTCATTCGGCGGAGAAGTACGGCATTATGACTCTTGGCCTTTTCGGCTCCGTTGCCCGTGGAGAACAACGAGAGGGGAGTGATATTGATGTTTGTGTGAAACTTCGGGAAACCAGCTATCATACCTTGATGGATATTCAGGAAGATTTAGAAAAACTCTTTCGAACAAGAGTGGATGTTATAACCCTGCATGATACAATGAGAGCATTGTTTCGGCGCAATATTGAGAAAGATGCAATCTATATCTAAGGAAACAATACTCGATATGTTGGATTTCGTTGTGATGCGCACGGAATTGGCCATAAATTGTACACAAGGAGTGGTGCGTCATCATGATTTCTTGTTATCGAATGAAGGTATGAATTTGTTTGATGCTACATGTATGCGGCTTCAAACTATTGGTGAGACGATGAAAAAGATTGACCTTCCTACAGAAGGACGGTTATTGGAATGTTATACAGACGTTTCATGGCGGGATATTTTTGGATTAAGAAATATAATTTCTCACGATTATCTATCAGTTAACCCGGAGATTATATTTGATATTGTAAAGAATGAGCTTCAACCTTTACTTATAACTTTAAAAAAGATCATTTCAGATTTGGAGTCAGGACTTTATGACGACCTGTTTGTATAAGCAGGTCGTTTTCCCTTTATTTTCTGACACAGCTTTTAACCCTAAAAGCTTTCTAAAGATTACTTTTTAAGAGATGGTATGCCAGTAAATACAATTAAATTACTTGAACTGCTCCTGATTTAGCGAGTAATATATCCCTTTTAAGCGGAGAAGTTCTTCATGATTTCCTCGTTCTACGATCTGTCCGTGTTCGAGTACCAGGATCACGTCTGCGTTTCTGATGGTAGAGAGGCGGTGGGCGATAATCAGGCTGGTGCGTCCCTGCATCAGTTGGTCGAGACCTTTCTGGATGAGTATCTCGCTACGGGTGTCGATATTGCTGGTTGCTTCGTCCAATAATAGGATAGGAGGGTCGGCAATAGCGGCACGGGCGATATTGAGCAACTGACGTTGTCCCTGGCTGAGGTTGGCACCGTCGTTTTCCAGCAAGGTATCGTATCCCTGGGGCAGACGTTTGATGAAAGAATGGGCGGCAGTCAGTTTGGCTGCTTGTACAACTTCTTCATCGGTCGCGTCCAGACGTCCGAAGCGGATATTTTCGCGGACAGTTCCTGTGAACAAGTGAGTGTCCTGCAAGACGATCGCCATGGATTGGCGCAGGCTGTTTCGTTTGATCAGTTGTATCGGGTGACCGTCTATGGCAATTTCGCCCGACTGGATATCGAAGAAACGGGGGAACATGTTCAGGATGGTTGTTTTCCCGGCTCCGGTGGCACCGACCAATGCTATTTTACAACCGGCAGAAGCATGGAGCGAGATACCTTTCAGGATCGTTTTCTCCGGTTTGTATCCGAAATAAACGTCTTTCATGGAAACATCTCCCTGTACCTGTTGTAAAGCGATGGCTTCGGGGGAGTCCGGTGTTTCCGGTGCTTCGTCGATCACTTCGAAGATACGTTCGGCTCCGGCGATGGCTGCCTGGATACTGTTGTAAAGGCTGGCCAATTCATTGATCGGACGTCCGAACTGGCGGGAATATTGCAGGAAGGCTGCAAGACCGCCGACATCGAAACCACGAAAGATGGCGAGTAGGGCACCTACAATCGTGATAAAGACGTAATTCAATGTGTTCAGGTTCTGCATGACGGGCATCATCATACCGGAGTAGAACTGAGCTTTCTCCGATTTACCTTTCAAGTCGTCGTTGAGCGTATCGAAGTCGGACTGTACTTTCTTTTCGTGTCCGAACACTTTGATCACCTTCTGGCCGCTTATCATTTCTTCTATATAACCGTTCAGGGTACCGATAGACTCCTGCTGGGCTTTGAAGTATTTGCGGCTTCGCTGAACGATCCCTTTGGCAAAGAGGAACATTAGTGGAACGGTGATCAGAGTTACCAGAGTAAGTATCGGACTGATATATAACATCAGGCAGAAGATACCGATCAGGGTAAGAGCGCTCGACAACATATCCGACAGACTGTCGGTCAGTGCATCGCTGATCTTGTCTATGTCATTCGTGTAACGACTCATCAGGTCGCCGTGCTGGTGAGTGTCGAAATATTTGACAGGCAGATGTTCCATTTTCTGGAAAAGGTCGGCACGCATACGGGTAACGGTACGCTGGCCTATTTTATTCAGTAGGATATATTGGATATAGACGGCGGCAACTCCTGTCAGGTAAATGGCGGCAAGGATAGCCAAGACCCTGATCAGTCCGTGAAAGTCTCCGGGAAGGATATAATCATTGATAATCGGGCGCAACATGTATGACCCCAATAGATTAGCCACGATACTGACAATGATCAGGAAGCCGATCACGAACAACAGCTGCTTGTCGCAGGACAGGTACGAAATCAGCCGGAAGAAAGTTTTCTTTCCTTCCCGGGGCTTTGCATTCTCTTTTAAATGATCTCCGTGTGCCATATCCTATAATAATACTTGTTGTGAATGATAGATTTCCTGATAAACGGTAGATGTTTCGATCAATTCATCCGGAGTTCCTATGGCGTTGATCTCGCCCTCTTCGAGTACGATCACCCGGTCGGCCGATTGCATCGTATTGATCCGCTGGGTGATGATAAATACAGTCGTGTCGTGTAACAACGCATTCAGGTTGTTCCGTATTTTCAGTTCTGTTTCCGTATCGACAGCACTCGTACTGTCATCCAGGATCAGTATCTTAGGTTTACGGAGCAACGCACGGGCGATGCAGATACGCTGTTTCTGTCCGCCGGAAAGATTGATGCCTCCGCGTCCCAGCAACGTATTGTAACCGTCCGTGAAGGACTGGATAAAATCGTGTGCTTCGGCGGCACGGGTGGCTTCTTCTATCTCTTCCATCGATGCGTCGGGTTTTCCCCATCTGAGGTTCTCGACGATCGTTCCGGTGAATAGCTCGTTTTTTTGGAGGACCATGCCGATCCCCTGGTGAAGTTCATCCAGGTTATAGTCTTTTATCGGGATGTTGTCGATCCGGATTTCTCCGGCAGTAACATCGTATAACCGTGGTATCAGTTGTACCAGGGAGCTTTTGGCAGAGCCGGTAGCACCGACCAGCGCAATCGTTTCGCCGGGTTCGGCCCGGAAGCTGATATGCTGTAGAATGTCATTTTCTCCACCGATATAACGGAAACTGACATCATTAAATGTCACTTCTCCTTTCTCTACCCGGTGTTTGTTTTGAAGCCCTTCCCGGGTGTTTGTCAGGGAGGGTTCCGTATTGAGCACTTCCATGATCCGTTTAGAGGAAGCGGAAGCGCGGGAGTACGACATAATGACCATTGAGAGCATCATCAATGACATCAGTACCTGGAAAACGTAATTCACGAATGAGATCAGTTCGCCCACCTTCAGTTCGCCGTCCATCACCTTTTGCCCACCCAGCCAAAGGATGGATAGTATGGATAAATTCATGACTAACTGCATGACCGGAAAGATGGAAACGACGATGTTGGACGCACGGATCACCATATCGCGCAGTTCTTCACTGCTTTTGACGAATTTATCCGTCTCAAAATCTTCCCTGACAAAAGATTTGACGACACGGATATTGATGAGGTTTTCCCTGACCACACCATTCAGTTGGTCTACTTTCTGTTGTACTTTCAGGAAATAAGGAAATCCTTTACTCAGGATCAGGTAGACACTTCCTCCGAGGATCGGGATAGCGGCTATCAGGACCAACGCCAGTTGTTTATTGATGCTGACGACAAAGAAAACGGCCATGACGAGCATCAGTGGAGAGCGTAATAAAAGTCTCATCGACATCAGAACGATCTGTTGTATGCGGGATATATCGCTAGTAAGCCTTGTGACAAGCGAAGCTGAACTGAATTTGTCGATATCGAAAAAGGATAGTTGTTGTATTTTATTGAAGAGTGTTCCCCGTAGATCTGTACCGAAGCCGATTCCGATGCGGGAAGAAATGTAAGTATTCACAATACTGACTAATAATCCCCCGACGGATACTAACACCATATAGGTCCCGATCCGGGTAATAACGGACAGGTCACGTGGCATGACCCCGTTGTCAATGATTTCAGCCATGAACATCGGCTGAACCGTTTCGCACAGCACAGTGATCAGTACAAGAAGCGGGCTGATCAACAATCCCACTTTATATCGTTTAAGAATTTGCCAGTATTTTCCCATATCGTTGTTACAAAGATAGAACATAATTGGGAAATGATATGTTTTCGGGTTTCTGAAAAATGGAGTTACAGGCTATTGTAACTCCGTATTCCTTTCCACCAGTATCTCTGCAAACGCTCTGTCGGTCAGTTTGCTTTCTATCCAGGAAAGGATATCGAATGTTTTAAGTAACTGTTTTTCGTATTTATCCTGCCTGATCTTCGTTATTTCTTTTTGGAATTGCATCCACAATTTATTTTGGGCTTTCTCATAAGATGGCAACGGATACCCCATGACAAAGCGGAACAAAAGTTTCTCTGTTTGGTACGTCTGCTTTTCATAACGCATATTCCGTTTGATGGAGTTGATCTCATTCTCAAAGAAACTGTAATCCCCGAGTTCCGCCTGTATAAGGAGGTTGATCAAACGTGCTGTTTTATAGGATGGTAACGCATAGAATTGTTTGCCAGCACTGAATATCTTCTTCATGCTTTTACGTGCTTTACCGGGATTTCCCAGACATAGATGAAGGATCGCAGTATTCAGATACAATTTAAGTTGTGTCTCCGGTCTGAGTAAACCGGCCTTTTTGAATAAGCTGTCTTCGTTTTCTTCCGATAGGTGGAGTGCCTCTTCCAATTTTCCCGTATTTATCAGAGCAGTCTGTTCGTATTGATAGATGCAAGCACTTATTTCCAGAAGAAATTCGGTAGCGTAGTTGCCTTGTTGTATCTTTTTCAACCGTTCGATAAAGAAGGGCATTTCTTTATATAAACCTGCTGTATGGAGGCTGTCCAGTACACCCTTTATTGCGCTCAGATAATAGATCGGAGGATTCAGAATTAGATGCTGGTTCGATTCAAAAAGAGCGATAAGTTCCTGATAAAAGCGGATCGCTGATTTATAATTACCTGTATTCAGATAGTAGGCTGCCTGGAACAGCAGGTGTAGTTTTTTTGCCTCAAAACCTTTATATGAACTATTGGCTATCAGATTGAGTTCGCTCAATACCAGATCGTTCAGGTTATCTTTCTGTTTGTCCGACCGGACATATCCTTTATAGGTGATGCGGTGCTTTAGAATATCATATAGTTGCAGATGAAGGTTCGTATTTCTTGAATACTTCATAACGTCGTTTATTTTCATCTGCTTACTGACTAACTCCCTTTCGGAAATCTCCTTAAAGCCAAGCGAACTGAGATATTTCAGTTCTGTCCTCCGGATGAGAAGGAGAAGAGGGTCGTTCTCATAAGTCACTGCCAGGCTTTTGGCTTTATCCAACTGGCTGAAAGCGGCATCGAAGAGTTCCCTTTCAAAAAGTATCTCGGCTTTGGTGATATGGTCGAAGATCGCTGTCTGTACATCTTCTTTCTTTCGTAGATGGGTCAGGCAGTCCATGATCACCCGGTAAAGATGTTTCGCCGCCATCTCAAAGTTGCCTTTGCTCTGTTCCTGACAGTAAAGTTTACAGATATCCTCGGAGGGAGTCCCTTTATTGATCAGGTCGAACAGAAGGAGATAGTTCTTTTCACCGCTTTGCAAATTCGCGTACAGGCGGAAATATCTTTTTTCCGCTTTGGTAAGTGATTGAATAAGCAGGATCAGATGATCCGGATTTGTGTATTTCATATCTGTATCGGATTGTTCTTTCAGGATATTAGTTCCTGTTGCACGACGAAATTAAATAAACTTTTTCATATGAGGACTGTAAAAATGTTTTTTCTATTGTTGTTTTACTCTCGGTAAGATGGATATTTATAACTTGTTTTGTGAATTATATTCATTTGTTTATTAGTGATTTATTGTTCTATGGTAGAAATAAATCTTAGATTTGGGTTTATCTGTATACTCGAATTATTCATAGAATAGTAGAGAATATAAAGTTATATTTGTATCGCTTCATTGCAGACTTTAAATTTTATAGATATGGACACTGAACAATTAGACCGGCATAATATCCTGGTGGTTGGTAGCAGCAATACGGATATGGTTATTAAAGCCGGACATCTTCCCCGTCCGGGGGAAACCATTGTGGGAGGGACATTCTTTATGAACCCCGGTGGTAAAGGGGCCAACCAGGCAGTCACTATTGCCCGTTTGGGAGCTTCCGTCACTTTTATATGTAAAACGGGCAGTGATATTTTCGGTCATCAGTCGCAACAACTTTTTGAGGAAGAAGGCATCAATACCTCGTATATCTTTTCTGATTCGGAGCATCCTTCCGGGGTCGCTTTGATTACCGTGGACGATCATGCCGAAAACTGCATTGTTGTTGCTTCAGGGGCAAATGCCAATTTATTACCGGCCGACCTGGTAAAAGCGGAAGAGGCGATCGACCAGGCGGATATTGTCCTGATGCAGTTGGAGATTCCGATGGAAACAGTCGAGTATGTTGCGGAAATGGCTTATCGCAAGCATAAAAAAGTGATACTGAATCCTGCTCCGGCGCATCCATTGTCTCCGTCATTACTGAAACATCTCTACATGATCACCCCAAATGAGACGGAAGCTGAAATGATTTCCGGTGTGAAGATAACCGATCGGGAATCGGCGGTTAAGGCAGCCCGTATACTTTCTGAAATGGGAGTGGAGAATGTTATCATTACGCTGGGTTCGAAAGGAGCATTGGTGTATGGTGCTGAGGAAGCGGATTTTGTACCGGCTCTGAAAGTGGAAGCCGTGGATACAACCGCTGCCGGTGATGTCTTTAACGGTGCACTGATTGTTGCTTTATCGGAAGGACGGAGTCAATTGGAGGCAGTCCGTTTCGCTTGTAAGGCTTCGGCAATCTCGGTAACCCGGGTCGGGGCACAATCTTCTGTCCCTTACCGGAGTGAAGTCGATATATTTGAGTAAACATTATAATCTGCTAATTATGAAAAATCTGATTGTACCTATTTTATCCGGCTGTTTATTCCTGTTGGGAACTGTAGCCTGTTCGGAACAACCGTCTGCCGGAAAGCAAATCGTCTTACCGTCGGAAATAGCCATCAGTAAGGAGAAGCTGATGGATAAAATCAAAGGAGGATGGGCCGGACAAACGATCGGTTGTACGTACGGAGGACCGACGGAGTTTCGTTATAACGGGACGATGATACAGGATTATGTCCCTATTTCCTGGCCGGACGGCTATATCAAATGGTGGTATGAGAACAATCCCGGTCTGTATGATGATGTCTATATGGACCTGACCTTTGTGGATGTCTTCGACCGTTTGGGATTGGATGCACCGGTCGATTCGTTTGCGATGGCATTTGCAAAAGCCGGATATATGCTGTGGCATGCCAACCAGGCTGCACGGTATAATATTTTGCAGGGTATCATGCCTCCGGCTTCCGGTCATTGGCTGAATAACCCGCATGCGGATGACCTGGATTACCAGATCGAGGCCGATTATGCCGGTCTGATGTCTCCTGGAATGCCGAATACCGCTTCTGAAATTTCGGATAAGATCGGTCATATCATGAATTATGGTGACGGTTGGTATGGAGGTGTTTATGTAGGAGCCATGTATTCGCTGGCATTTGTTTCGGATGATATCGGGTTTATCGTTACCGAAGCCCTCAAAACTATACCAAAGGAGAGCCGTTACTATCAATGTATGAACGATGTGATCCGTTGGCATAACGAATTTCCGGATGATTGGAAACGGACTTGGTTTGAATGCGAAAAGAAATGGAGTGAAGATGTTGGTTGTCCGGACGGTGTTTTTGTCCCGTTCAATATTGATGCGGTGATTAATAGTGCCTATATTGTGATCGGCCTGTTGTATGGCGAAGGTGACTTCTATAAAACAATGGATATTGCTACCCGTTGCGGTCAGGATTCCGATTGTAACCCGGCTTCTGCTGCAGGTATTTTAGGTACAGTGCTGGGATACAGTAAAATCCCTGACTATTGGCTGAAGAACCTGAAAGAAGTGGAGGATATGGATTTTGCCTATACAACGATTTCGCTTAATAAGGCCTATCGGATGAGTTTCGATCAGGCTTTGCAGGTTGTTGAACGGAATGGAGGAAAGATAGAAGGAGACCAGGTACTTATTTCCTGCCAGCAGCCTGTCCCTGTGAAATTAGAGAAAGCATTCGACGGCTTGTATCCTGTAGACCGTATCGGTGTCAATAAGCGTGTTGCCGATGTGGGAAATGTCGGATTTGAAGGAACCGGTATTGTCTTTAAAGGACATGTGCAGTCGAATAATAATGAATATGTGGCCCGTGTGGAAATGTATATAGACGGGGAGTTGGTCGAAACAGCCAACCTGCCTGCTTCGTATATTACGCGCCGCCATGAATTGTTCTGGAAATATCAGTTGCCGAAGAAACCGCATACAGTCTCTTTCAAGTGGCTGAATCCGCAACCGGATGCATCCGTTAATTTCGGAGAAGCTATCGTTTATTCCGATACCCCGTTGAAAATAAACCATCAATAATGTCTTATCATGAAACAATCCTTTTTGTTAATCTGTGTATTATCCCTGCTGGTCGCCTGTAACGGAACAGAGAAGAAAGCAACGCAGGAAGCTGCCGTACAACCAGTGAATCTGATTCTGGATACCGATTTGGGCCCTGATTACGACGACGTAGGGGCGATGGCTGTTATGCATGCACTAGCCGACAGCGGTTATGTGAATATACTCGCAACCTTGTCTTCTAACCACGATGAATTGGTTATTCCTTGTATAGAGGTGTTGAATATATATTTCAACCGCCCTGATATTCCGTTGGGAGCACCTAAAAGCGAAGGTGGTGTAACAATGACTTCCGGTCATAAAATAAAATGGACGGAGATATTACCGGCTAAATATCCGCATAAGACCAAAAAGACATCGGACGCTCCGGATGCAGTCCAGGTATATCGTAAAATATTAAGTTCTCAACCGGATGGCAGCGTTGTCATTTGTACTGTCGGCTTTTTCACGAATCTGAAGGACCTGCTGCTTTCTGCCGGCGATGAATACAGCCCGTTATCAGGAAAGGAACTGGTTGCTAAAAAGGTAAAAAGAGTCGTGGCGATGGCAGGCTTGTTCCCGCAGGGACGTGAGTTTAATGTGCTTTGTGATACACCGGCATCGAAAGTAGTTGCCGAACAATGGCCTACAGAGATCGTTTTCAGTGGCTTTGAGATCGGTAATGTCATTTTTACCGGGAAGAAACTGGTGGCATCCGATATAGATAATAGTCCTGTCAAAGACACCTATGCACAGTGTTTTGCAGAAGGCGATCCGGACGGTCGGATGAGCTGGGACCTGACGGCGGTTCTGGTTGCGATCAAAGGTTATGAACCGTACTATAACGTAGAACGGGGAATCTTTAAGGTAATCGATGAAGAAGGCAGCAACACCTGGATCCCGGATGAGAACGGTCGGGACCTTCGGCTGATCGAAAAAGTTCCGGCCAGCCAGATGGCAGCTTTGCTGGATAATTATATGATGCATCAACCTGTATTAAAATAGAAAAGTTATGTTTATCGTACAAAGTTATACTTTAGCAATCGTTTTCTGTGTCGTTACCATGCTATGCTGGGGCTCCTGGGGAAACACACAGAAGTTGGCTTCCAGAACATGGAGGTACGAGTTCTTTTATTGGGATTATGTGATCGGAGTACTTTTATTCTCCATCCTTTCCGCTTTTACCCTGGGTAGTTTTGGTTCGGAAGGGCGCAGTTTTCTGCCCGACCTGATACAGGCGGACTGGAACAATATAGGCAGTGCTTTCCTGGGAGGTGTTATTTTCAATGCTTCCAATATTCTGCTTTCGGCGGCAATCGCTATATGCGGAATGTCCGTCGCTTTTCCAGTGGGAGTTGGGTTAGCCCTGGTGTTGGGCGTGCTGATCAATTATTTCGGTGCGGCAAAAGGAGAACCGTCCTATATCTTTGCAGGTGTAGCTTTGATCACGGTTGCCATTATATTGAACGGCCTGGCCTATAAAAAAGCCCTGGTCGGATCGAAGAAAGTATCCGGTAAAGGCATCTTTATTTCTGTTGCCGCCGGTGTGATTATGGCTTTCTTCTACCGTTTTGTAGCTGCTTCGATGGACCTGGATAATTTTGCCTCTCCGGCAGCCGGAAAACTGACACCTTATACGGCTGTATTCATTTTTGCTTTGGGTGTTTTTGCCAGTAATTTCCTGTTCAATACGATCGCGATGAAGAAGCCGGTGGAAGGTGCGCCTGTCTCCATAAGCGGTTATTTCAAAGGCAATATCCGAACTCATCTTGTCGGAGTATTGGGAGGCGTGATCTGGTGTGTCGGGCAATCATTCAGTATGATCGCATCCGAAAAGGCAGGAGCGGCAATATCCTATGGTTTAGGGCAGGGAGCGACGTTAGTCTCCGCCTTATGGGGGATCCTGGTTTGGCATGAGTTCCGGGGAGCACCTAAATCTTCCGATTATTTGAATCTGGGTATGTTTATCTTTTTCGTCATAGGATTGGGTTTCCTCATCTACGCGGGTGCCTGATACTTTGTAATTGAAAGAAATCCGGGGATAGAGTGCTTTTTATGGGCCTTTATCCCCGTTTTTGTACGATAATACCAAAAATATCGGGAAAAAGCCTTACTTTTGTCTTAGTTTCTTGTTTATTGGGTATAGTATATAACTAAAAAAACAGGTCTATGAAAGAAGAAGGCGATGTATTCAAGAGGTTCCGTGACTCTTTTAGTAAGATGGACGGACATTTCCATATTTTAGAACAGCGTGTTCCGGTAGAACTTCAGATGGAATATTTTAAATATTCCGAACAGGTTCGTAAAGGCAAAGTGAAGCAAGATTTGGATGATATGGATTATACAGCCTTCCGCGAAAGTCTGTCTAATCCGGAGGCGACAACCGATTATAAGAAATATATTTTATCCATGTTGGCCACTTCAAAGGAAGTGAAAGCCTATCGGATGCTGGAAGATTATGTGCAGCATCCCGATGAAGATGTCAGCAATTGGGCATATATGGCTTTGATGGAAAGCCGTATCTCGTTGGAGTCGGAATTGTCGGATGAGAAACAAATATATATTTCTACAGGGCTGGGAGGCAAAGGTGAAAAATTGCGCTTTTACGTATTGATGTTGTCCAAGGACAGGAACCCTTTTCTGGACTATCAGCGTAAAGTGATCGAACGTGAATTCGCTTACTTTTTGCCGCAGGCAGACTGTGAGATAGAACGGTTGACGATCGGTGAACAATATGTGGAACTGGTATTTTTGATACCGGTGCGTGCAGACATCAAGTTAACTCTCGACAGGGTTATCAATGAATGTAATCAGTACGGTGATTTCCTTTCGGATATCTTTACGATAACGAACGTAAAAGAACTTACGCAGCAGGAGATTACTGATATTATAAATAAGAATGGAAACAGTAAAACAAGCCATTAAGTATGGCGTGGTAGGGGTGAGTAACACCTTGATAACAATGGCTGTTATCTGGGTGATGATGAAACTCTTCGGATGTCGGGAAGGTTTATCTAATTTAACGGGATATGTAGCAGGATTGCTGAATAGTTTCATCTGGAACAAGCAATGGACTTTCAAGGGAAGTTCTACCGGGTGGACGAAAGGTGCAATCCGCTTCGGTATTGCGTTTGCGGTATGTTATGTCCTGCAATACGGACTGGTACTTCTATTAAATTCCCAGTTAACGATCGATCATTACTACAACCATTTAATAGGAATGGTTTTCTATACAGCGATCAATTTTTTAATAAACAAGTTTTATACCTTTAAGGCTTAACGGAAATGAAGAAGCTCGCAGTCATAGTTCCCTGTTACAACGAAGAGTTAGTCATCGGTGAATCCTATCGCCGTACGAAAGCTGCTTTGCAGTCCATGTCCATCGATACCGAGATCATTTATATAAATGACGGAAGCCGGGATAAAACCCGGGAGTTGCTGGATGGCATTGCCGCCTCCGACCCGCATGTGAAGGTAATCCATTTTTCCAGGAATTTCGGACATCAGCCAGCGGTTACTGCCGGTATCAATAATTGTGATGCGGATTTGGCCGTTATACTCGATGCCGATATGCAGGATCCTCCGGAGTTGATCCCCGGCATACTGGAACTGCAGGAGAAGGAAAATGCCAATGTCGTGTATTGTGTGCGTAGGTCGAGAGAAGGCGAGAGTCTTTTCAAGAAGTTTACGGCAAAAGCCTTTTACCGTTTGCTCAATTATATGAGTGATGTCAGTTTCCCGTTGGATACGGGTGATTTCCGTATGGTCGACCGGAAGATCATGGATCAGTTCGATCGTTTCCAGGAACGGGGTAAATACATCAGAGGGCTGATAAGTTGGCTCGGCTATAAGCAAGTGCCGTTTTACTATGAACGGGAAGCACGTATTGCCGGCGAGACAAAATATCCTTTCAGCAAGATGTGGAAGTTCGCTTCGACAGCCATGTTGTATTTTTCCAAGAAACCGCTTCGTCTGGCCACCAGTTTAGGTTTTATAGCCGTCGTGGTCGGTATCGTTCTGGCTGCCTGGTTTACGCTCGGGAAGATATACGGTTTCAGTAATGCGGAAAGCGGCTGGACTTCCATTATGACATCGGTTATTTTCTTTGGCGGCGTTCAGTTGCTGACGGTGGGTGTCCTGGGGCAGTATGTCGGGATTCTCTTTGATGAGATCAAGGCGCGTCCCGAATATATTATCGACGAAAAGAAGAATTTCTGATAAATACATTTTTATAGTTCCTCTCGGATGAAAATTCAATTTCATCCGAGAGGAATTTTATTTTCTTCCGAAGGGAATGGAATCAGTCATGGAATATCTTTCGATAAATATGACAGTAAGGAGTTTCTCCTTTTTTGTCGTAATAATGCTGGTGATAATCTTCCCCGATCCAGAACTTTCCGGCAGGTTCTAATGCTGTAGCCACTTTAAATCCCATTCCGAATAATTTGCTGATATATTCTTCTGCGATCGCTTTCTGTTCTTCGCTGCAATAGAAGATAACCGAACGGTATTGACTGCCGATATCCGGTCCTTGTCCGCCAACCTGTGTAAAATCATGTGTTTCGAAGTAAAGACGTACTAATTGTTCGAAACTGGTTTGAGACGGATCAAAGATCACTTCCACTGTTTCCACATGGCCGGTAGTACCGGTCTTCACTTCGGGATAGGACGGATTATCAATAGTTCCACCCATATAGCCGACATGCGTACTGTCTACACCTTTTACTTTTTCGAGATGGTATTGTGTTCCCCAAAAACAGCCGGAAGCGAAATAAGCTGTTTCCTTATGAAAATTATTCTGTGTCATATTCTTTCTTAGCGTTTGGATTATTCTGATTATATTTGTGCAAATATAATCTTTTATTTCGCAATGGACAGCAAAAAATCACTGGGCCCTGCTCAAAAGACGGTAGTAGGCGTTCAATTTCTCTTTGTAGCCTTTGGTGCCACCGTCTTAGTCCCTCTACTGGTGGGTTTAGATCCTTCGACAGCCCTTTTCACTGCCGGATTAGGAACATTGATCTTTCATTTGGTAACAAAGGGGAAAGTGCCGATTTTTCTGGGAAGTAGCTTCGCTTTCGTGGCACCCATCATTAAAGCGACTGAATTATATGGTTTACCGGGGACAATGTCGGGACTGGTGGCTGTCGGTGCTGTCTACGGACTGATGAGCATGTTGGTGAAGTGGCGTGGCATCGGGTTCATCAAGCGGTTATTTCCACCGGTTGTGATCGGGCCGGTCATCATATTGATCGGTCTGTCGTTGGCGGGTTCGGGTGTGAATATGGCGAAAGAAAACTGGCCGCTGGCACTGATCGCTCTGTTTACTGCTGTTCTGGCATCGTTGTTGGGACGGGGGATGATCAAGCTGATTCCTATCTTCTGCGGGATTATCGTCGGATATATTGCTGCATGCTTTTTTAAGGTGATCGACTTCGAGCCGATCATTGCGGCCCCCTGGTTTGCGTTGCCTCAGTTCGTCAAGCCGGAGTTGTCGTGGGAAGCTGTGATCTTTATGATCCCGGTGACGATCGCCCCGATCATAGAACATATCGGAGATGTATATGCCATTAACGAAGTGACGGGCAAAGATTTTGTGAAAGATCCGGGATTGCACCGGACTATGCTGGGCGACGGTTTAGCTTGTGTGGCTGCCGGGCTGATCGGCGGACCTCCTGTAACCACTTATTCAGAGGTGACCGGAGCTATATCGCTGACGAAGATCACGGATCCGGCCGTTATCCGTATTGCAGCGGTGGCAGGGATTGTCTTTTCCGTTTTCGGCAAGGTCAGTGCTTTCCTTAAATCGATCCCGCCTGCCGTACTGGGCGGAATTATGCTGTTGTTGTTCGGAACGATCGCTGCTGTCGGTATAAATAGTCTGATACAGAACAGGACAAATCTGGGAGATACCCGTAATCTGATCATAGTCTCGTTGATTCTCACCTTTGGTATTGGCGGAGCCTCCCTGGAGTTTGGTGAATTTACGATGGCGGGAATCGGCCTGGCGGCTCTGCTGGGAGTAATCCTGAATCTGGTCTTGCCCAAGGGAAGCCAATAAAGTTGGATATTGTTCTTTATATATATCCATCTCTTAACGGTCCAAACCCTTTGTATGTCCCCTAAATTGTATACCTTTGTGCCGCTTTTTAAGAAAGCAAGCGATTATATGTTTAACTTGTAAGGAAAAGGGATAAATCTATGCAAAAGTCCGACTGCATTATTGGTGTGGAACATGTCTCCAAGTTCTTTGGCGACAAGGCCGTGCTGAATGATGTAAATTTGTTTGTCCGCAAGGGCGAGTTTGTTACTATTTTAGGACCTTCCGGTTGTGGAAAAACAACCTTGTTACGTCTGATAGCCGGATTTCAGACAGCTTCGGAAGGGGAGATCTCTATTGCAGGAAAAGAAATAACGCAAACGCCGCCGCATAAACGTCCGGTCAACACGGTGTTCCAGAAATATGCATTATTCCCTCACCTGAACGTTTTTAATAATATTGCTTTCGGTCTGAAACTGAAGAAGCTACCGTCTGCCGTGATCGAGAAAAAGGTCAAACAGGCGTTGAAGATGGTAGGTATGACCGACTACGAATACCGCGATGTGGATTCCCTTTCGGGCGGACAGCAACAGCGTGTGGCGATTGCCCGTGCCATCGTGAACGAACCGGAAGTGTTGCTGCTCGACGAACCGCTGGCTGCCCTCGACCTGAAGATGCGCAAGGATATGCAGATGGAGTTGAAGGAAATGCATAAATCGCTCGGTATCACTTTTGTTTACGTAACTCACGACCAGGAGGAGGCATTGACTCTGAGCGATACGATCGTCGTTATGAGTGAAGGCCGTATTCAGCAGATCGGAACTCCCATCGATATTTATAACGAACCGATCAATTCGTTCGTTGCCGACTTCATCGGTGAAAGTAACATCTTGAACGGATTGATGATCAAAGATAAACAAGTCTCTTTTGCCGGACATGACTTTGAGTGTGTCGATGAAGGCTTTGGAGAGCAGACACCGGTAGATGTCGTGATCCGTCCGGAAGATATCTATATTTTCGATCCGTCGGAAGCGGCGATGCTGACCGGTACGGTGACATCTTCTATCTTTAAAGGAGTCCATTATGAAATGATGGTGCAAACTCCCGAAGGTTATGAATTCATGGTACAGGACTATCATTGTTTCGATGCGGGACAGGAGGTCGGATTACTGGTGAAACCTTTCGATATCCATGTCATGAAGAAAGAGCGCGTCTGCAATACGTTTGAAGGCAAAATGATCGATCCGACGCATGTCGAGTTCCTGGGAACAACCTTTGAATGTAAGGAAGTGACGGATGTGGAAGGCGATACTCCGGTAAAAGTCGAGGTCGATTTCCGCCATGTCATTCTGGAAGACAATGAGGAAGACGGTACACTGACGGGTGAAGTGAAGTTTATCCTTTATAAAGGAAACCATTATCATCTGACCGTGTTTACAGACTGGGACGAAGATATTTTCGTCGATACGACAGATGTCTGGGATGACGGTGACCGTGTCGGTATCCGGATTACCCCTGAAAATATACGTATTATTCATAACTAAAAGGGAAGGAAGTGATAAATAAAGTTGCAGCTTTTTTCATGCGTCGCAGGAACTGGACAATTCCTTACGCACTATTTCTGGCAGTATTCGTAGTCATGCCGTTGCTCTTGATCGTCCTGTATGCGTTTACAGATACGGAAGGAGCCTTTACCTTTGCCAATTTCCGTAAGTTTATGATGCATCCCGAGGCGTTGAATACCTTCGTCTATTCGATCGGGATTGCTATTATAACCACGTTAGTATGCCTGATACTGGGATATCCCGCTGCTTATATATTGAGCCAGGCCCGGTTCAATACTTCCCGTACAATGGTCGTACTGTTTATCTTGCCGATGTGGGTGAACATCCTGATCCGTACGCTGGCAACGGTCGCCCTGTTCGACTTTCTGAACTTGCCGTTGGGCGAGGGAGCCTTGATCTTCGGTATGGTGTATAACTTCCTGCCGTTTATGATCTATCCGATCTACAATACGTTACAGAAGATGGACCGTAACCTGATCGAGGCGGCACAGGACCTGGGGGCTAATCCCTTTCAGGTGTTTATGAAGACAATCTTTCCTTTGTCGATGCCTGGCGTGATGAGCGGTATCGTGATGGTCTTTATGCCGACCGTATCGACATTCGCCATTGCCGAGCTGTTGACAATGAACAATATCAAGCTGTTCGGTACGACCGTTCAGGAAAATATCAATAACGGAATGTGGAACTATGGAGCCGCCCTTTCTCTGATCATGTTGCTGCTGATCGGCATTACGATCTTGTTCACCAATGAGGAAGATAATGCTTCAAATGAAGGAGGAGGTGTGATATGATGACGAAAATAATGGCGAAAGCTTACCTGTGGCTGCTTCTTGTCCTGCTCTATTCACCGATCCTGATCATCATGATCTTCTCTTTTACCGAGGCGAAGGTGCTCGGTAACTGGACTGGTTTCTCAACAAAACTGTATAGTTCGCTGTTTACCGGAGGTGTGCAACGCTCGCTGGTAGGGGCTTTGTGGAATACATTTGCGATCGCTATGCTGGCAGCATCGATCTCGACAATTCTGGGAAGTATTGCGGCTGTAGGTATCTTTAACCTGAGGTCCCGTCCGCGCCAGGTAATGAATTTTACGAATGCCATACCGATGATGAATGCCGATATCATCACCGGTGTTTCCCTGTTTTTGCTGTTTGTCAGCCTGGGAGTTTCCCAAGGATTCACGACTGTCGTGCTGGCGCATATCACCTTTTGTACGCCTTATGTGGTATTGAGCGTGATGCCGCGTCTGAAAAAGATGAACCAGAATGTGTATGAAGCGGCACTCGATCTGGGAGCAACCCCGTTCCAGGCACTCCGTAAAGTGATTCTGCCGGAGATTCGTCCGGGAATGATCAGTGGCTTTATCCTGGCTTTTACTCTTTCGATCGATGATTTTGCCGTTACGATCTTTACGATTGGTAACGAAGGGTTGGAGACACTTTCCACCTTTATCTATGCGGATGCCCGGAAGGGAGGGCTTACCCCTGAACTGCGTCCGTTGTCGACGATCATCTTTGTCACCGTATTGGTATTGCTGATCGTGATCAATAAGAGAGCCGATAAATCATCCGCTAAGTAGCGTCAAAAACAGGAATAGAAGAATGAATAGACTGATTAAAATAATATGTGTGCTGGTTGCTTGTCTGGGTGTTTTGTCTTCCTGTGCACGCACGGAGAAGGAACGCAGCAAAATATTGAAGATATACAACTGGGCAGATTATATCGATGAAGATATCCTGGATGAGTTCCCGGTCTGGTATAAAGAACAGACAGGCGAAGACATCCGCATCATTTACCAGGTTTTCGATATCAACGAGATCATGTTGACCAAGATCGAACGGGGTCATGAAGATTTCGATCTGATTTGTCCTTCCGAATATATTATCGAGCGAATGCTGAAAAAGGGCTTGTTGCTTCCTATCGACCGCAATTTCGGTAAGACTCCCGATTATCTGGATAACATATCTCCCTATATTCAGGAACAATTGAATAAACTGAGCCAGCCGGGTATGAAAACGACCGACTATGTGGTTCCTTATATGTGGGGAACGGCCGGTTTGTTATATAATAAAAAGTTTGTATCGAAGGATGAAGTAATGACCTGGGATTGTTTGTGGAATCCTAGGTATAAGAACAAAATCCTGATGAAAGACAGCTATCGCGATGCCTATGGTACGGCTATTATCTACGCCCATGCCAAAGAGTTGGCCGACGGAACCGTTACGGTAGAACAGCTGATGAACGACAACTCGCCGGAAGCCATCGCCATCGCAGAAGATTATCTGAAACGGATGAAACCCAATATCGCCGGATGGGAAGCCGACTTCGGTAAGGAGATGATGACCAAGAACAAAGCATGGCTGAACCTGACCTGGAGCGGTGATGCCGTTTGGGCTATGGAAGAGGCGGATGCTGTCGGTGTCGAGCTGGGGTACGAAGTCCCTCTGGAAGGCAGTAATATCTGGTATGACGGCTGGGCGATCCCTAAATATGCCCGTAATGTAAAAGCTGCCAGTTATTTTCTTGATTATCTTTGTCGTGCGGATATTGCTTTGCGTAATATGGATGCCAATGGGTATGTGAGTGCCGTGGCTACTCCCGAAATACTGGAAGCAAAGATAGACACGACGGTTGAAGAGTTCTCGAACCTCAGCTATTTCTTTGGTCCCGGAAACGATAGTATCCAAATCAATCCGGTGCAATATCCCGACCACAAGGTGGTGGAGCGGTGTGCTATGATCCGTGATTTCGGCGACGAGACCGAACTGGTACTGGAAATGTGGAGCCGCGTAAAAGGGGATAACCTGAATACGGGGATCGTTTTGTTGATCTTTGCCGTCTTCGGCCTGTTATTGGTCTGGGTACTTTACCGCAGAATACGTGAATATAAACAGAAAAAGCGTTATCACAGACGTCGCAGACGCTGGTGAATAGATTATTATGAAGTATGGATGGAATTAAAAACTTGATTATAGACTTTGGTGGGGTGATTATCAATCTGACCCGTAACCGTTGCGTGGAGGCCTTTGAAAGTTTCGGTGTACCCAATGTCCGCGATTGTATTTTGAACAGCAAGGACTTGTTCATGCAGATAGAAATAGGCACTATCACATCGACGGAGTTCAGGGATGGGATCCGCCACCTGACCCGTCAGCATCTGACCGATGAACAGATCGATGCCGCCTGGATCGCCATGCTCGACGATATTCCCGCTTATAAGCTGGAACTGCTGATGGAACTTCGTAAGAAATACAACACGATGCTGCTCAGCAATACGAACGAGATCCATTGGCAATGGGCGGAAAAGAACAGCTTTGCTTATCAGGGTCATCATGCCGGGGATTTTTTCAATAAGATCTACCTTTCTTACGAGCTGAATATGCTGAAACCCAATGCTGATATCTTTGAATATGTATTGAAAGATGCTGTGATAAAACCCGAAGAGACCCTGTTCCTGGACGATTCTGTCCCTAACTGCCGTACTGCAGAATCTCTGGGTATCCGTACGTATACACCCCAGGCCAGAGAAGACTGGTCGCATCTGTTTAAATAAATCTTAGCCGCTACCGAAAAGTTAATAAGACCGATTCAGAGAACCAATCTGTTTGTATGCTGTTTCTATAAGCATAAATCTAAACAAACATTTGGTGATTATGAATAAGTTAGTTTTTTCAGTGCTGCTGATAGTAACATTTCTTGGCAGTTGTTCAAAAGATGATGATTGTTCCTGTAAGGATGGGAATAGTTCGGATTTGATAACTCCCGAACTTGCCCAAATGATGGTTTCGACCACAACTTCCACAACTCCGTTTACCGGTGCATTAATGGTATATCCATGTCTGGATGATACTACCTTATATTATGGTAACTACAGTAGGAGTGGAACGCTTTCTCCTATTAATGCAATGTACACAGTGAATGGCGGTAGTGTATATAATGCTGCGCTACCTGTTAAGCTTCCTCTTGGAGAATATAGTCTTCTGTATTGGGCTATCCCAAAAAATAGTCAGGTCGATTCAACTTATGATGCGACATCTATTAATGAACCAGGGTTACGGATAGGGGTAAATCTAGCTGAGTTGTATTTATCTTTGCGAAAAGAAAGTTATTCTGATACAACCTATACGCCTGTGTATGATTATTTGCATGCGATAGATCCGATCGATATAGGAAGCGAGAAGATGCAGGCTACGTTAAAACGTGCTGTCACTGGTTTGAAAATAACGTTAGTCAATAAAGATGGAGATAAGATGGATGAAAGTATTGTATCTGCCCGTATCCTGATAGGTGATATTGCTTCCCGTTTGAATTATTACACAGCTGAACCTAGCGATTTTACTAAAACTGTAGCATTTCCTTTAGATATGGCTGCTGATAGTATGTCCATGTCCGCTAACTCGACAGTGATGGTGTTCCCTTCTGCGGATAATCCACCGTTGACTATTTTATTGATATTAAAAAATGGACAGGTAAAGCGTTTCCAAAAACCATTAGCTAATGCACTGGTTGCCGGAAACCGTTTGACACTTAATGTTACCTTAGGTGAGTTATATTCCGAAGAAACGTCTTCCGATGGTTTTAAAGTGGAGAACTGGACGGAAACGACGGAGAATATAGACTTCTCTACCTCTGCGGCATCTTGATATAATGGGTTTGCGTGGCTTTGTAGTGATTTATATATCCTTCACTTTTAATATATTATAGGACGTTCCTATATCATACACATCATTGCCGTCTACTTTCTTTATGTATTTCACAACGCGGACGGTTACCGGGAGGATTATCACTTCGTACAAAGACTTCAGGACTGCCTGCGTTCCGATCATGATCAGTAGTTCCTTAGTCGGTATCAGTCCGGCGAAAGCTATCGGAAAAAAGATCATCGAATCAGCACTTTCGCCGACTAAGGTCGAGACGATTGCCCGTACGGAAAAGTGTTTCCCGTTCGACGCAATTTTCATTTTACTCATAACGTATGCATTCAGGAAAGAACCGACCAGGAAAGCGATCAGGCTGGCAATGGCTATGCGCGGCGCCATCCCGAAGACGAAATTAAATCCTTCTTCGCCTTCCCAGAAAGGGGCGGCAGGCAACATAACAGCCAGTTGGGCAAATCCGATAACCAGGAAATTGGATGCGAACCCGCTCCAGATGATCAAACGTGCTTTCTTGAATCCCCATACTTCGGCTATACAGTCGTTGATAATATAGGAAATAGGGAATACAATCAGTCCGGCAGTGGCGGTGATGCCGAATACCTGTACGACTTTTGTCTCTAAAAGATTGGAAGCTACCAGGCATATATTAAAGAGAATACCCAGAAGCATGAACGGGATTGTGACAGTTGTTCTCTGCATAATTCTTGTTTTTTACGAGGTTTATCAAGCACTCGGGAAAGCACGGGCTTTCCGTATTATGTCTTTTTATTTATTCAGGTTGCAAAGATAGTTATTTTTTTAGAATCTGTGCGAATAGGTCAGCCCTATTGCATGTTTGTAGTTGACAGGATCATATACATTAAATATATGGTAACGATAATATAGCTGTAACGTATTTTGCTTATTGATCTTATAATCGCTTCCGGTAGAGAGGCGGATACGCTCTGTGTACATATTCCCTTGGTGGCCGGTGTTATTGAACAATTCTCCGTAAACGAAAGGGGAGAAGCCTGTTTTACCGATTTTGTATGAAACGGTCAACATAGTCCTGAGATAATTTTTAGGATGTTGGCCGCCCGTCTTAAAAGTACTTTGAAATCTTTCCCGTAAAGAGAAAGAAAGGTTGCCGATCGGATAAGATGCCGAAGCATACACATAATAACGATTGCGTAATTCTTCCGAAGCTTTATACTGGCAAAGCAGCATATAGGCCACTCCGGCTTTTACATACGGATTGAATGTATAGTTGACTTCCCCTGTAGTCAGAAACCATTCTGCTTGCTTGAAATTGGATTTAGGGCGGATGTCTTCTTCAAATAAAAAGGAAAACTTATGATAAATCTTTCCCGACAAACTGACCTTAAATGCCATACCGGCTCCGTCTATTGCATATAAGGAAGAATGAAACAGAAGTATCCAAAAAGCAGACAGAATAAAGAAACGATTTCTTCTGAAATAGTTTTTCATGAGAATATGACGTGTTTTTGATTTAGATTCTTTGCAAAGATAAAGATAAAAGCGTTACTTTTGTTTCTTCTGGAACTTAATAAAATCATATTATGAAGAACATTAAGAAATGTTTTATGCTGGCAGTATGTATATTCACTGCATCGTCTCTTTTCGGCCAGCAGAAAGATTGGGCACAGTTTGGCCGTTACGCAGAGGCTAACAAGACAGTGAAAACTCCCTCCAAAGTAGTTTTCATGGGAAACTCGATTACAGATGGGTGGTGGTCGACCGATTCGTTATTCTTTAAGACAAATGGATTTATAGGCAGAGGCATCAGCGGACAGACAACGGCAGAAATGCTAGTCAGATTCCGTGCAGATGTAATTAACCTGAAACCTAAGGCTGTCGTGATCCTGGCCGGTACGAATGACATCGCGCAGAATAACGGATATATAGCAATGGAGAATATCCTCGGAAATATAATCTCTATGGTTGAGTTGGCAAAGGCTAATAATATAGATGCGATCCTTTGTTCCGTATTACCCGCATACGAATTCGGATGGCGTAAAGGCTTGGAGCCTGCCGGTAAAATTATCGAACTGAATAAAATGATCAAGGCTTATGCCGATCGTAACAAGCTGACTTATATCGATTATCATTCCCGACTGGCTGATGAAAGGGGAGGATTACCCGAGAAATATTCAAAGGACGGTGTACATCCCACTTTGGATGGATATAAAATAATGGAAGAAATACTTCTTCCGGCACTGAAACGTTATTGACCGGATTATTTTATTATATTTGCTCCCGAATTATAAAAACAGTTTTTTGAAAACACTACATTCTACATCTATAAGTGCGTAATAACAGCCTATAACTCTTTATAGGCTGGCCACTTTTCTTTTTCGGATATATATCTTTATCCGAACCTTCTTTTTATTTTCTTTTTTGTACGAATAAAGTGTTCCCATAAGGGAGCATAATAACCATTAATATAAATAATCATGAATTTGAATGACGTACATGTCAGGAAGGCTACTTCCGACGATTTCAGTGACGTAATGAACGTCGAACGGCTTGCTTTCGGCGAGGAAGACGAAGCTCGACTGGTGAAGGATCTGCTTGCAGATGCGAGTGCCGAACCATTTGTTTCGCTACTTGCCTGTTACCAGGGGGAAGCCATAGGGCATATTCTTTTCACCAAGGCCTTACTGGAGGGATCCAATCCTTCTCCTTCTGTGTATATCCTGGCTCCATTGGCTATAAAACCAGCATATCAGAAGCAAGGAATTGGCGGTTTATTGATCCGCGAAGGGCATCGGATATTGAAGGAGATGGGTGTGGAGTTGGTATTTGTTCTGGGGCATAAAGAATATTATCCCCGCCACGGATTTAAAGGAAAGGCAGAAGAGGCCGGTTATCCGCCTCCTTATCCGATCGAAAGCATCTATGCAGATTGTTGGATGTATCAGTTCCTCATCCCGAAAACGAAAGATTTCCCCAAAGGGAAAGTTAAATGTGCTGAAGCGTTGGATAAGCCGGAGTATTGGCGGGAGTAGGTTTAAGTAGATATATCAAAACAAATAAACCGGACGCAGATGTCTTAGAATTCTGCGTCCGGTAAATATCGTCTTTTGATACAATTTCTTCTTGTCTTTTATTTGATTTCCAATACCGCCGGGCAATGATCCGAGTGTATGGCATCGTTCAATATGTAGGCTTCTTTCAGTAACGGCTTTACCGGTTCGCTCACCATGCAGTAGTCGATACGCCAGCCTTTATTGTTTTTGCGCGCATTGAAGCGGTAGCTCCACCAGGTATATTGCTGCTTGTCGGGATTCAGGAAACGGAACGTGTCGATAAATCCGGAATCGAGGAACCGCGTCATCCATTCGCGTTCTTCAGGAAGGAAACCACTATTGGTCGCATTCCGTACAGGATCATGGATATCTATCGGTTCATGGCAGATATTATAGTCGCCGCAAAGGATCAGTTGCTTGCGTGTTTTCTGTAATTCCACTACATAGTTCCGGAAGTCTTCCAGCCATTCCATCTTAAACGCCTGACGTTCATCGCCGCTGGTTCCTGAAGGGTGGTAGACGCTTACGATGGAGATATCGCCGTAATCTGCACGGATAAAGCGTCCTTCATTATCGTATTTCTCTATTCCCATGCCGGTTTCCACATGATCGGGTTCCTGCTTGGTCAGGATGGCGACGCCGCTGTATCCCTTCTTTTGTGCACTGAATAAATAGGCTTTATAGCCCAGAGCCTCGAATGCTTCTGCCGGAAACTGGTCCGGTTGCAGTTTGGTTTCCTGCAGGCAAAGTACATCCGGTTGCTGCTCACCGAGCCATTCGGGCAATCCCTTTCCAACGGCTGCACGCAGACCGTTTACATTGTATGTGATGATCTTCATATGAACTGTTTGTTTGTCCGTTTTTATATGAATTCAAAGATACGATTTAACGTTTGGATCTGCTAATATTTGTTTGATAATTCTGTAAGATGCCTTATATCCACAGATAAATAATATCTATTTCCCGAGGAAGCGGGTATCCAGATATTGAGTGAATTTATCTTTATACTGGTTGCCGATAGGGATATAAGTGTCCTTTCCGAAAATGATACGGTTATTGGCTACTGCCGTTATCTTTGAGAGGTTTACCATATACGAACGATGCACACGCATGAATTTGCCCGAAGGTAATTTCTCTTCCAGTAATTTCATGCTGATAAGAGACATGACCGGCTTCTGGTCTTCGGTAAAGATGCGGACATATTCATTCTGGCTTTCGATATACAGGATCTTGCTCATATCTATCCGGATCATTTTGTAATCCGCTTTGATGTAAAGGTCTTTACTTTCCGACGGGCTGTTTTCATCTTTTACTTCAGGGACTATGGCGGATGGTTTTAGTAATTCCATCTGTCGCAATGCTTTGTTTGCCGCTTTCAGGAAATCGCCGTATCCGAATGGCTTTAGCAGATAATCGAGCGCATCCACGCGGAAACCTTCTACGGCATATTCCGAATAAGCGGTTGTAAAGATAACAAGCGGTTTCTTTACCAGTGACTTAACGAAATCCATCCCATTCAGATCCGGCATATTGATGTCGGCAAAAATAAGGTCGACGGGTTGCGAAGCAATCACGTCGAGTGCTTCGAGTGCACTCGAACAACTTTTGACCAGTTGAAGAAAAGGAACTTTTTCTATATAACCGGTTATTTGTGTGAGCGCCAGCGGCTCATCATCAATGGCAATACATCTGATCATGATTGTATGGGTATTATCAGTAAAACACGATATTCATTATTCTCACTTTGGATATCCAGCGTATAATCATTGTCGTATAACAAACGGAGCCGCTTCTTCACATTTTCAAGTCCTATCCCTTTGTGTTGTTCGGTCGCATTGTTGAAACTGCTGTTGATCACGAGGCATTCTATTTCGTTCTCTTTAACCTTCATCGACAAGTGGATGAATGACTTCCGGCGGTAACTGATCCCATGCTTGAACGCATTTTCAAGAAAAGAAATGAAGAGCAGGGGCGGAATCTGTACGTTCGGTATCTCTTCCGGGAGAGATACCCCTATTTCAACCTGGTCCGTATAGCGGAGTTTCATCAATCCGATATAATTATCCAGAAAAGCGATCTCTTTAGCCAGTGGCAAGGTGGGCTGGGTGGCATCATATAAAACATAACGCATCATCTTGGATAACTCAAGAACGGTCTCTTTCGCTTTTTCCGTATCCAGGTCGATAAGCGCATGGATATTGTTGAGCGTATTCATAAAGAAATGCGGATTGATCTGATGTTTCAGGTATTCCAGTTCTGTTTGTAAGGTATGTTTCTCCAGTTCCTTCATCCGGTGCTCGTCACGGATCGATTTGAACAGGAGCTTAATGGCAACATTCAGACCGAGTACCAGGATAGCTGTCAGGATGAAGTTTACCATAGGAGAGATCATCCCCGGCATCTGCCACATCGGTGGGCGCATAGCTTGCCTGGGCGGTTCTTTCTCCATCGGGAATTTAGGTCCCGGCATTTCCTCTTTCGGCGGCCGGTTCATCATAAATTCGCGTGGCGGATGTTTCTCCATTCCTCCGGGCCGTTTGAGTTTGACGAAAGGATTCAAGGCAAATATCAGGCAGACAGTCAGCAAGGAGAATAGCAGGTAAAGCCATGACTTTTTCCTTATCAGTAAAAAAGGAATAAGCACATAATTATTGATGAGGAAAAGGATAAAGAAAGGTGCGATCATTTTCCAGGCGCGGAAAATATCGTTCCAGTTGATCGTCTCTCCGTTATATTTATGTTCCAGAAGCGGGGACACCAGAATGACTACCCAGATAATCAGGTAGATCAGGTTTTCCAGTAGCTTCTGTCGTCGTTCCTGTTTCTCCATTGCTGTCAGAATTTATATGAATATCCCAATCCTATCATATGTTTACCGTTTCCTTCGTCATCGTCTTTAAAGTTGACGTAACGATAATAGAGTTGTAACGAATTACGCTTGTTCAGCCTATATTTGCTTCCTGCCGTGTATTTCAACTTGTTCATCTTATTTCCCTGCGGATCGTTCAGTGTATTGTATAGCTCGACAGAGGCAAAAGGCTCGAATTTGCAATTCCTTATATCGTATTCCACCTCCAGGCGGCTGCGAAGATACAGTTTCGGGTTTGCCCGTTTGCTTGTTTCCTTCACTCCGACACGGTAGGTACTCTGAAAACGCTCCCGTAAAGATACGGTAAAGCGGTTAATACGGTAAGAACCGGTGGCAAAAAAATAATACCGGTGGCGCACTTCCCAACCTTTCGTCTCATGGTTATAGTTGATCAGGTTGTAGGCACCGCCTAATTTCAGGAACTTCCAGGGCTTATAGCTTAGTTCGAGTGTAGTCGAAAAACGGTCGACCTCACTCAGGTTATCACGCAGCCGGAAGTCTTCTTCCAGCGACAGGTTCAACCCGGGGATGATCCTTTTAGTAATGTCGGCGCTAAGGGAGGAGCCCAGGTCGTCCTGTGCTGAAAGAGTATGGATAGTCAGCAGGGAAGCGGTAAAAAATAGTATCTTTAGCTGTTTCATGATCGATGTATTTAATTGTTTTTATTCTCCTTCCCGAGGGAAACGGGTTACTGTATCGACCGAATTGATCTCCCTCACTTCGGATTCATAATATACCTTGATGAATGCCGCATCGCGCAGGAAATCGATATGTCCGATCTCAATCTTTTGTATATTCAGTCCGGTACGGAGGCGGAGGTCTGCTATCAGCTCTTTGCGTTTTTCCGGAACGATCAGCTGGATTTTATCATACAGGATCAGTTTGCAGGATACATGTTTCAGCCAGCGTTCGCTTTCCAGCAGCCAGGTGACAAGGATAAAGATACAGTTTGTCGCAATCAGTTCGGCATAACTGATCTGTACAGACAAGGCATTGATAACGGATAGGGCGATAATGATGAAGAGATACGTCATTTCGCGGATAGGGACCGATTCTGTCCGGTAGCGGATGATCCCGAAGATGGCAAATATACCCAGGGCAAAACCGATCTTCAGCTTCACGCTTCCCATCAGGATGATCAGGAAAAAGACACTGACATTGATCAGGGAGAATGTGAAATAGTAATCCCTCCGCCGGCTCTTCGGGTAATAAAAGAAATGGATGATGATCCCGACAATCACGAAGTTGAAAAAGAACCGGATAAGCAGCTGGGTAATCGCTTCCGTATCCATTACGGGAGTGCCCATCAACTGCGTTTCCTCTACGATATCAAATAATGTATCCATAAGAATAGTTTGCTAGTTTATTTATTTGAGTGAGTTTCTTTTTAAAGCGGTTGCGTTTGGCTTCCGGGTTCGTCAGGAGCATACCCAGGCAATATTTGCTGATACTTACCGGGTGGATATGTAATTGCGAAAGGTTTACTTTGGCGCGGGAGGGGATATTTCCGTCCTGCTTCAACTCGATAATGACCAGTCCGGGTAACGATTGTTCTTTTCTGGAAGAGAGATGGCGGAAGCAGAGATCCGTATCGATGGTAAGCCGTTCTGTTTTCTCCCGGTTGACCAGGGTGATACGGTTAAACTGGTTTTCAACCTGTAACGTTAAGTCCTGCAACTGAAAGGAAGCATGTTCATAAAGAAACACTTCTGCTTCCGTGACCAGGTATGAGTTCATAGAGGAGAGGGGCATTCGTACTTTTCGTGTTCTTCCTTTATTGTTTTTATCTTTTATCTCAAGGAAAGTCCGGCAGGAATCTAAATAGGAACGCATGCGTATTTTTTCGCGGGTTTTGCGTCCGTTCTGGTGTGCCAGATACATGGATAGTCCCGGTGTATCCAGATAGACGGTGCGATAGGGGCTGACACGTTTACCGTTTATTTCCTGTATATAATAGTCCTTTTGCAACAGGCGAAGGAAACAGACCAATTGCTCCGACGTTGTCGTGTACTTGGTATCTATCCGGTTCATCAGCCGGACACCCTCCATCTCACTCAGGGAGATGGAGGGGAAGCTTTTTAGAATAGTGTCGATAACCTTTTCTTCCATATTACTTTTCAGACTAATAACTAAACCTTTTACTAAACCTCTACATTTTGGTTTCAAAAATAGAGATGCTTTTATTGATGGGAAAAAATAATCAGTGAAGTGGCGGTTTTATTCAATGAAAATATTTTTTGAGATATAAGTAGGAGAGAAAGATTCAATAATTTCTGAATCAAAATTTTCGGAACTCCGACCAGGCATAATCAGATTGTAGGACCGAGTATTTTGATGCTAGTTCTATATCGTACAATTAAAGAAATTAAGTTATACGCTGAGTTATACGTTTCCTATACGCCGCATCTATTGAATTTCAATCGGCTAAAATAAGTTATAAAACACACCTTATACACACGGACCGGTCTCTCTTTAAATATAGATAGAAGTATCTTTAATATAGAATTTATAATAGGGTATTTTTTCAATTTTTTTCAGTAGAGGTCAAACCGTTCTCTAACGCTCTATTACAAAGTAAATCGTTTTCCAAAACATATATGTTTCGTTTGCAAATCATATATGTTTTGTCGTTAAAACACCTATGTTTCGACAGCAGTTGTCAGCTCTTTTTCCAATAAAGACTAACTGTCTTTATCCAGCACTAACCATCCCTATCTGCTCCTATCCGGTAGTCACTTTTCAGTTGTACTTACTTTTGTGAGGTTATCGATAATCTGATACTAAATGAAATAATGCGGTATAAGATTTATTTCATTGATAAAAACATCCCGTTTACAGATTCTTTTTTTAGAAGATAGGAGGGAACGCTATTTTTGGAGATCAAAAAACAAAAGGATATGATAAAATATACCATTGTAAAGAGCTATCTGTTTGCTGTTTCCCTGTTCATACTGGTACCGTCTTTACCGGCATGCAGTGCAGACGACATTTCTTCCGGTGAGGAAACAAAGGCTGTCCCGGACGATGAGAATGATCAGGTAGATAACTCTTCTTTTTCCAGTACGGTCACGGTTTCTTTTGATAACACGGTCACAGTCTCCAACCCGATGTCGGACAACGGCGTATCTGTTCAGATTAGTGACGGACAAGTGACGATCGTTTCGACAGCCGAAGAAATGGAATATGTTCTCTCCGGTTCGACGACCAACGGAATGGTAAAGATTTACAGCGACTATAAATTCAAGCTGACACTGGATGGTGTATCCATCACCAACCCTTCCGGTCCGGCTGTTAATATCCAATCACATAAACGGGTATTTGTCCAGCTGAATGATAACACGCAGAATATATTGACGGATGGTTCCTCCTATGCAACAAATGGCAGCGAAGACCAGAAAGCAGCCTTTTTCAGTGAAGGCCAGCTGATTTTCAACGGTAACGGCTCGCTGACGGTCAACGGTAATAACAAGCATGCCATTTGCAGTGACGACTATGTTCGTATTTATGAAGGAAATTTCATGCTTACCAGTAAAGTCTCCGACGGTATCCACACGAACGATGCCGTCATAATAGACGGAGGAACCCTGACGATCCATGCGGCAACCGACGCCATAGAATGTGAAGAAGGCTATATCCTTATCCAGGACGGCGATATTACGATCGTCAGCGGTGATGAAGGAATCACCACCTCCTACGAAGGCTCCGATTCATCTATTAATCCCTACATGGATATCAACGGAGGAACGATCCGTATAACGACAACGGGCACTTCCGCCAAAGGAATAAAAAGCCTGGGCAACCTGACTATCAACGGAGGAAATATAACGGTAAAAACCTCCCGTTCGGAAGCGGAAGGTATCGAGAGCAAGCGCGAACTGGTCATTAACGACGGCTATATCATCGTCGAGGCTTACGATGACTGTATCAATGCGGCCACTTCCATTGTCATTAACGGCGGAGAGATTTATTGTTACAGTACCGCAAACGATGGCATCGATTCTAACGGTACGCTGACGATTACCGGAGGCACTGTCGTCTCCATCGGTACTTCTTCGCCGGAAGATGGCTTTGACTGTGACCAGAATACATTTAAGATCACCGGCGGAACAATCATCGGAGTAGGAGGAGGCACCAGTACACCGACCACTAACGCATGCACTCAATCTTCCCTGATCTACGGTGGAAGCGGTACTCAAAATACATTATTCCATATAAGCTCGGATGATGGTGCCGATATCCTGACTTTCAAGATACCGCGTACGCTCCAGCAAATGACATTATTATTCAGTAGTCCTGCCCTTACATCCGGTTCGGGCTATACCATCTATACCGGAGGAACGGCTACGGGTGGCTCTGATTTTTACGGCTTATATACCGGATCGACCTATTCCGGCGGTACACAGGCCGCCACCTTTACCGTTAGTTCGATAGTCACGACTGTCGGTTCTTACTCCGGCGGACCGGGCGGCGGAGGGAATATCGGCGGTGGCGGAAGACCGGGAGGATGGTAAAAAAATCTCATTTTGTATACTCCGAATGTAAATGAATCATACATTTGTACCGGCAAAAAGAAAATTACTCAAGGATAGTACAAAATGAAAGAAAATAGCATTGAAGCCCGTTTGCTTCATACTCCTTACGAAAGGCCGGATGCCTACAACGCGTTGTCTATGCCGGTCTATCACACAGCGGCCTACGAATTTGATTCCGCCGAAGCCATGGAAGCCGCTTTCTGCGGCCGCACGACCGACCATGCTTATTCGCGGATAACGAATCCGACCGTGCAATATTTTGAAGATCGCATACAGGCTATCACCGGAGCGATGAGTGTGACTGCGCTCAACTCCGGAATGGCTGCCATCTGCAATACCTTGATGGCGATCGGCTTCTCCGGGGCGAATATCGTGACTTCTCCCCATCTCTTCGGTAATACCTATTCGCTGATGAAAACGACATTGGCCGCATTCGGAGTCGAAGCACGTTTCTGTGACCTGACAAATCCGGATGAGGTTCGTGCAAATGTCGATTACAATACCTGCGCTGTATTTGTGGAAGTGATCACCAATCCTCAATTGGAAGTGGTCGATTTAAAGCTATTGTCGTCTATCGCCAGAGAGGCCAAAGTTCCCTTGATCGCAGATACGACGATCGTCCCTTTCACGGTTTTCCACGGAAAGGATTTCGGGATAGACATCGAGATCGTATCCAGTACCAAATATATTTCCGGAGGTGCAACGAGTGTAGGAGGGCTGATCCTCGACAACGGAACGTTCGACTGGAGCCGTTCATTCATCCTGAAACATTGGTATGAACAATATGGCGAACGTGCATTCACAGCCCGCCTGCGTAAAGAGATCCACCGGAATCTGGGAGCCTATATGACGCCGCAGGTCGCTTATATGCAGACATTGGGCCTGGAAACTATGCAGCTCCGTTTTGAACGGCAGGCTTTCACCTGCCTGGAGTTGGCAAAACGTTTGCAAAGCCTGCATGGCATCGTGTCCGTCAATTATACCGGGCTGGAAGATAATCCGTATTACCAACTGAGCACTTCCCAGTTCGGTCGTTATCCCGGAGCGATGCTGACGTTCGACCTGCCTGCCCGCGAAGCCTGTTTTGCCTTTATGAATCGCCTGAAGTTGATTCGCAGGGCTACGAATCTGTTTGATAACAAGACATTGGCTATCCATCCTGCCAGTACCATCTACGGCAGTTTCACGGAGGAGCAGCGTCGGGATATGGATATCAGTCAGCAGACGGTCCGCCTGTCGGTCGGCCTTGAACCGGTCGATGATCTGTACAATGATATTGAACAAGCCTTATCCGTAACCAGCTGATGCGAACATTGATCATAGCCGATAATCAGGATATCACGAAAGCCGGCATCTTATATCTGACTGATAAGATGCCGGACTTCTCGCTTGTAACCGAGGTTGCCGGTAAACGTGAACTACTCCAACTTCTGCAACAATATCCGCAGGCTGTAGTCCTGCTCGATTATACGCTTTTCGATTTGGCGAGTGCCGACGAACTACTGATCGTGCAGGAACGTTTCAAGCAGGTATCCTGGATACTTTTCAGTGACGAGCTGAGTGAAGATTTTATCCGCCGCATCCTTTTCAGCAGCGAGGCATTCGGTATTGTCCTGAAAGATGCTTCATCGGATGAGATACAGGAAGCCTTACGATCGGCTTTGCATTCCCGGCGTTTTATCTGCCAGCGAATCCATCACCTGCTTTCGAATAAGAACTCTGTTCGTGAACCGAAAGAGCACCCGGTACTGACCTCCACGGAAAAAGAGATATTAAAGTCCATCGCTTTGGGAAAAACGACCAAAGAGATAGCTTCCGAACGTTTCTCCAGCATCCATACCATCACCACCCACCGAAAGAATATCTTCCGAAAACTGGAAGTCAACAATGTGCATGAAGCAACCAAGTATGCGTTGCGTGCCGGAATTGTCGATACGACGGAATATTATATTTGAATCTACTTTTCCATCCAGAGAAAAGTAACACATTACACCATATCATCTCCCGTCTTCACAATCTCCACTTTTAGTGTCTTATGGAAAGGAGTAAAGCGAGAAATAACCATTATTACGATGGCGAATATCAACACATAACCGATAATCGTTTTCAGCGCAAGCAGTAAACTTTGCGATTGCAGCGTCGCATACAAGCTATTTGTTGCAAGCAGGGTGGCATCGGTCATATTATGCCCCTGTGCCAGCGCATTGTTGAGAGACTGATTATATTGCTGTGCCGCCAGTGGGTTTTGCAGGTCCATATTTTCCGAAAGGGTTGTCATACCCCGTAATTGCAGGCGGTAAAGTATATTGTTAAAGAATGCCGACGACAGGGCAGGAGCTATCACCGAACGGCAACTGATCAGGAAGAAAGCATTATATATCATCAACTTCGGATTCATATCCTCCACCGCATACACCCCAAAAGCGATAAACAGGATCATCATCCCCATACCCCGGAGGAACATCGGAAGATACAACATTTCATACGTCCCGTCCGGCGTGATTCCGAAATAAAGGATAGCAAGATAAACCACATAACACGCCATTCCCGAGGCTATCAGTATACGGAAACGCCACCGCTGCCAGCGGAACCACCAGAAGCAAACTACCGCCCCGCCGATAAAGCCCGGTAGCATCCAGAGGTTCAGAAAGTTGGCATGCACGCTGTCGACCCGTATGATGTTATTCATATAGCTTGTGACCAGCGAACTCGTAGCCGAAAAGAACATGACCAGCATCATAAAGAAATAACCGATCAGTGCTTTGCTGCTATTCAGTATTTCCAGCCGGATATAAGGATTCTTTTGTGTCTTTTGCCGTGAAACGAACAACCAGACCAATACCGGCAATGACAATACGTACAGGGTGATCTTGGCGGACGAGAACCAGTCGAGCGTTTTGCCGTATGTGGCCGACCAGATCGTGAAGAGCAGGATAGAGGCTATGATCAGGATGCTTTTCCAGTCTATCTCCTTAAAAGGAAAATGAACGGGGCGCTTCGCATACCGGAAAAACATCAGGATAAAAGAGATGGCGACCAGCAACAGCAGGATAACGAAATAATACATATACTGCCATTGATAGTAGTAGGCGAGCTGTGCCGTGATTGCCATCGATATCTGCCCCGCCGAAAAGACGATAGGGTAGAAATAGGCATAAAACTCGCTGCGGACATTCTGCGGACTGAAAAGCGGGCGGATCATCAGGATGATTTCCAGCATGGCAAACCCTTTCAGGAAACCGATAAAGAAACTACAGACAATGATGATATCCATCTGGTTCACCTGCGCACAAATAAAGCTTAATATAACCTGCAAAAGCAGGTCGATCAACAGGATCGTCTTGGTCGTTACCACCGGGCGGACCTTGGGGATAAGCGGGTAGGAGACCGCCATGCCTGCCGATGTCGCATAGTAGGCCATACTGATATCCTCGCTCAATACGCCGAGCGTTCCCGAAACTTCGGTGATATTCCCCGTATAAGCTCCGTTGATGAGGATGATCGGCAGCATGACGACGAAGGCCGTGACGATCCCCAGCCACCGGGGAACCCAGGGGCGTATCGGGACATTCAGTAAAACCTGTTGAGCCATATGCTTCTATTTGCTTTAAATAAGAAAATCCGTGTAATACGTATCTTTCACTCTTTCTTCAATGCTTCCGTCTCCACCATCATTCCGGCACGGAGCAGATTCATATCTTCGGGCGAAACATCTGTGAGGTCGATCCGCACGGGGATACGTTGCTGTATCTTGACAAAATTACCGGCCGAATTATCGGTCGGGACCAGCGAATATTTCGATCCTGTCGCCTCGGAGATAGCCGTTACCGTGCCGTGGAAGATACGGTTGTCGATGGCATCCACCTTGATACGGACCTGCTGCCCGATGTAGATGTGGCTGATTTGTGTCTCTTTGTAATTGGCGGTGATCCATTTGTCGTTGCCGCGGACGAGATAGCTGAGGGTTTGCCCTGCCTGCACCAGTTGCCCGGTTTCCAGTGTACGCCGTCCCATGTATCCGTCGAAAGGGGCGGTGACAACTGTATAGGAGAGGTTCAGTTGCGCCATCTCCAGGTCAGCCTCCTTGCGAAGGATCGTGGCTTCGACACTGCCGCTCTTTTTGCTCGTTTCCGTGTATTGGGACTGGGCGGCATTCTTTTGGCGCAACAAAGCATCGTAACGGGCTTTCATAGCTTCGTAGTTTGCTTTGACCTGTTCATATTGCTGTTGTGAGACGGATTCTTCCGCCAGTAGGTTGGCATACCGTTGATAATCCTGTTCGAGTTGCCACAAACGGGCTTTCGTCTCCGCGATATTCGCTTCCTGGATACCGATATTCACCTGAGAGGTTTCGATGCCGGAGCTTAAGATGTCTTTAGACGCATGTGCATCCAGAAGGGCCGCCGCAGCATCTTTTAGTTTGATGCGGTATTCACGGTCGTCGAGGATAAGAAGCGTGTCGCCTGCCTTGACTTGCTGATGTTCGGTGAAACGGACTTCTCTGATGTATCCCGGTACACGGATATTGACGGGGATGATATACTGGTCGACTACGGCATCGTTGGTGATCTCGTAGTTTACGTATTTCCAGAAATAGTTCACAGTCCACGATATTCCGCCGAAGGCAAGCAGGATACAGATCGTGTTGAGCGTGATGTTCCTGATCTTCAACCGTAGTAATTGTTTTCTTTTCTTATGTAATGCTGACATACAGAATTGTTTTATCGGTTATAAATTGCCGCACGAACGCATCAGTTCGTAGTAGCTGTAAACGGCCTCGGTACGGGCATTCGTCAGTTGCAGTTCGGCTTCGAGCCTGACACTGCTGGCATCGAGCAGATCGGTCAGGATGGATAACTGGTTCAGATAACGGTTCCGCACGATGCGATAGTTCTCTTCGGCCTGCCTGACCGATAACAGGAGTGCCTGTACACGGTCGAGTGCTTCGTGATGCCTGATCCAGGCACTTCTGACATTGATACGGATATCCTGCCGTATCTGGTCTTCCCTGTTTTTCCGGAGGTGGACGTATTGTTTGGCCTCGTGCATTTTATGCTTGTTCTGATAGAGGGAAGACAGGTTGTAAGACAGGCTTAACGCTATATTCCAGTTATTGGAAAACATATCTTCCATCGTAGTGCTCAACGGGCGTGACAGTGTATTGGCGGCCCGGATGGAAAGGGAAGGCAGATAATCTGCTTGCGACAGGCGAATGTCGTTTTCCGCCAGTTTCGTGTTATAGCGGGCGATTTGCAACTCCGGATAGTTGCTGTAAGCCTGCAGGACGTATATCTCGTAGTCTTCCAGCGAAACAGCTGTATAAAGCAGTGTCGTATCGGGTTGCAGAAGTAACGACTCGTCCAGTCCGAGCAGGACGTCGAGCTGTTGCGAAACAATGGAAATATCGTCGTCAGCTTCACGGCAGGCTAGCTGGTCGTTGGTCAGTTGCAGTTCGCTGCGCAACTCATCGTTACGGGTGACGACGCCTTCCTTCTTCAACCTGCGGATATCGTCCAGCCGGCGTGTGGATTCTTCCACGTTGCGGGCGAATACGTCTCTTTGTTTATAAAGGCTGAAAAGGTCCATATACCGGCGCAACAAAAGGAGTTTGATCTCTGCCTCGCTGTTGGTCGAGTTCAGTGTGGCAATCTCTTTTTCCAGGGAAGCCCGCTTGATGTTATAATGGATTTTCCCTCCGTGGTAGACGGGTTGGGTCACCTCTACATTATAATTGTGCGACCAGTCGGGCAGGTCGGGATGCACGGGCTGCGCCAATCCTTTGCGGAAGACGGTAGACTGTCCGATATATCCGGTCGTCGCACCGATACTGATACCGGGTAGGCGTGAGGTCTTTGCCGTCTTTTCCTTGTCGTCCGCGATGACTTCCTCCATGCGGGAGGCTTGCAGGCGCAAACTGTTCTCTGTCCCCAGACGGAATAACTCGTCGAGAGAAAGCGAGTAAGCCTGTTGGGAATAAGTCGCAACAGGCTTACAAATAAACAGTAACATTAATAAACTATATCTGATCAAATATCTCATTCAATTTATTCAGATGCTTCATGCAGGCTTCCATGTGGCGGGTATTCATTTGGTTGCCTATCTGTGTGTACATATCTTTCAGGAGTGACTTTATCTTTTCAGCCACTTTTTCTCCTTCCGGTGTAAGAAATATGAGTTTGTTACGCCGGTCGTTGGTGTCTTCCCGGCGTACGACCCATTCTTTTTTCTCCAGGTTGTTGATCAGGTTGGTGAGGCATGCCTTGTCCTTCGCCGTTTTTTCCGCCAGCGTTTGTTGGCTGACACCCTGTTCTTTCCATAGGCAATGCATGACCTGAAGCATCTCGAAGGTCATATCGACATTGTTTTTTTTAAGTAATCGTTGAATCGTTTGCCGGAATGTCATCCGGGTCTTTAATATCAATAAATTAAGTTCGTGCGCTAATTCACTATCCGTCATACTTGCTGTTTTTGGGATGCAAAGATAGGAATTTCTTTGATATTAGTTTAATATTTGACTATTATTTGTTGGGGAAGAGATAACAAGCAAGGCTTGCTTGTTACAGGTTCATTTGCCGTCAGTTTTAACTGACGGATTTGTAAATGGCTATTTCTTTGGACTTTAGTCCCATTTTAAAATATATCCCCATTAAAGAGAAATGTGGCTAAAGCCAAAAGAGATAAACTATCTGCAAACCGTCAGTTAAAACTGACGGCAAATGAACCTGTAACAGCTAAGCCTCTTTTATAATGGTACAGTTCATTTCTGATATTCACTTACAATGAATACTCTTCACTTACAACGGATACTCTTCAAACGCGTACAGTACCGTAGAAAGATACCGTTCCCCTGTATCCGGCAGTAAGGCGACGATTGTCTTTCCGGCATTCTCAGGCAGTTCTGCCAGTTTCAATGCCGCATACACTGCTGCACCAGAAGAGATGCCGACAAGCAAACCTTCTGTCTGTGCCAGTTCACGGCTGGTCCGGATAGCATCGTCGTTTTCAACCTGAATGATCTCATCGACAAACTTGCCGTTATATGTTTTAGGGATGAAGCCGGCTCCGATACCTTGTATCTTATGCGGTCCCGGTTTTCCTCCCGAGAGGACGGGGGAGTCGCTCGGCTCTACCGCTACGATCTTTATATCCGGATTATGTGCTTTCAAACCTTCTCCGACACCGCTGACTGTTCCACCTGTGCCGACACCTGCCACGAAAATATCGACTTTGCCGTCCGTATCACGCCAGATCTCCTGGGCAGTCGTTTCCACATGTTTGGCCGGATTAGCCGGATTTTCGAATTGTTGCAGGATGATGGAACCGGGTGTTTCGTCACGTAATGATTCGGCTTTGGCGATGGCTCCCTTCATGCCGTCGGCTCCGGGAGTTAATACTAGGTGGGCTCCAAGTGCTTTTAACAGGTTACGACGTTCTATACTCATCGTTTCAGGCATCGTCAGGACTAATTTATATCCTTTGGCAGCCGAAACGAAAGCCAGTCCGACTCCGGTATTTCCGCTTGTCGGTTCGATGATGGTCGCTCCCGGTTTCAGCAGTCCTTTCTTTTCTGCGTCTTCGATCATTGCCAGAGCAATGCGGTCTTTCACACTTCCTGCCGGATTGAAATACTCCAGTTTGCCGATCAGTTTCGCTTTTACTCCCTTGCTTGCATTGAAATTCGAGAACTCCAGTAACGGTGTGTTACCGACCAGGTCTGTCAATGATTTTGCTACTTTTCCCATATTCTTTTATGTTTTTAAATTGTTTCTTATCTATGCAACAAAGATAGGTATCGGATTGATTATGATATATACCATAAACAGGGTATATTTTGTTTTTATTTATTAACAATAAAATAATTCTCTTATATTTGCAGTATTCTGGACGAACGAGATGGAGGATAATGAACTCATATTATTGTTAAAACAAAGTGATAAAGATGCTTTTACTGCTTTGTATAAAAAGTACTGGAGGCAAGTATACAACTTCAGTCGGCTTTATCTGACCGGTAAGGATGCGGCAGAGGAGGTCGTACAGGAAGTTTTTATCAAAATCTGGGAATCGCGTGACTTTATGCGCCAGGAAGATAATTTCAAAGGACTATTATTTATTATAACCCGTAACCTGATCTTTAACCAACACCGTAAGAGCCTGAACGAAGACTTCTATAAAATGACCGTTATCTCGGCTATGGAAAGTTCGTATGATATAGAAGAAGAGATAGAGGCTAAGAACCTGAGTGACTATATCGATCTGCTGATCAATGAACTCCCTCCGCGTCGTCGCGAAATATTTAACCTGAGCCGGAAAGAAAATAAGAGTTATAAGGAAATAGCCGAACTATTGCATATTTCAGAAAAAACTGTAGAAAATCAGATCAGTGAAGCTTTAAAGTATTTGAGAAAGAATATATCGATGCTTGCTCTTTTCCTGTAAATAGGTTATCTCTTCTCTTTTATTTCAGAAAATCGAAAAAAATCTATGGCCGGATAGGGGGACACGCTCGGGTTAGGTGTATTTATTATAAAGCACATAGAAGAAATGAATCAGAATGATAAGAAATATATACTGAAGAAACTGATGCAGGATGCATTGGCAGAGGAAGAAGTAGCTGCCCTGAACGATCGGGTGGCTATAAAGGAACGGATGGGCGATCAATGGGAAAATGCCCCGGATGCGGCAGCCTTCGACCGGACGGACGGGGTGCATATATGGCAGTACATACGCAGGCGGATAGAGGGTAACAGACCGGGGAAAACGCAGTTCTATAAAATCTATAGTGCCGTCGCCTCCATACTGCTGTTACTGGCGTTGGGGGGAATGACTTACCTTTTCCTGGAAAAGAGGAATGATCCTCCGATGTATATTGTCAGTTCGGGTATTCAGAATATGCAATCGGTGTCATTGCCGGATGGAACGGAGGTCCAGTTGGGTCCGGGCAGTAAATTGACCTACCCGTCGGAGTTTTCTTCCGGAAAGCGGGAAGTCAGCCTGGATGGACAGGCATTCTTCGATGTTTATAAGAATCCTCATAAGCCGTTTGTTGTTCATACTGCTGATATGGATATAGAAGCTCTGGGCACTGCATTTGAGGTTTTTAGTTATGGTATAGAGAATAAGTCGGAGGCCATTCTGTTGAATGGAAAGATAAGGGTGAATTGCAACGGCTCTCTGAATAATAAGAATGGCGGATACCTTCTGTCGCCGGATGAGAAAATAGTATTTGACAAACGAGATAATTCAGCCTCCGTGCAGGATGTCGATGCGGATAAATATACAGCCTGGCGAAAGCAACGGATACTGAGTTTCGAGAATGAAAAGTTATCGATGATCATTCCCCGTCTGGAACAATGGTATGGGCGTAAGATCATGTGCCAGCAGGATCTGGCTGATAAATACCGGTTTACATTTAAGATCAGGGATGAATCTCTTGAAAGAATTCTTTTTATGATGGGAGCCTCATCCCCGTTAAAGTACAAGGAAACAAGTAACGGGAATTATCAATTGATTCTCAAGTAAATAATTAATAACTTAAAACAAATACGTATGGATGGATAAACAGTTAACCTAAAAAATTGGAAGATACCTGCAAGTACCTTCCAATCAGAATGTTTTAGACCAAATGCATGTCTTAAGGAGTCCAAGCCGATGACTTGCATTCATTATTTATCAAAAACAATACAAAGTTATGAAAAAAAACAATGACAGGGATTGTTGTGTCCCGTTATTCAGAAAAACAATTCGTATTATGAGGATCACAGTTTTATTTTCACTGGCTGTAGCCTGTTGTATTTCTGCTTCTACCTACGCGCAGGATTACAAAGTCTCAATAAACAAACAGAACAGTAGTATAATTGAGATTCTGAAAGAGATTGAAAAAAACAGTGAGTTTACATTCTTTTTCAATGATAACCATGTAAATGTAAACAGGAAAGTGAGCGTAAAAGCGAAAGATGTTTCTTTGGAAGAGGTGCTTGCACAAGTTTTCAGGAATACCGGATATGAGTATCAGATCATAGATCGCCAGGTGCTGATCAAAGTGGCTGCCGGGGGGCGTTTGAATGCTCTTGTGGACCAGCAAAATACAAAGTCGGTTTCCGGTGTCATTTACGACGAAGAAGGACTGCCGGTTATCGGTGCGAATGTCGTGGAGAAAGGAACGACCAATGGTACCATTACCAATGCCGAAGGGAGCTTCTCCCTTCATGTTGCGTCTGACGCAACATTAGTGATTACTTATATAGGATATGTGACAAATGAAATATCCGTAGCCGGTAAAAATACGGTAACCGTTACTTTGAAAGAAGATTCGGAAATGTTGGATGAGGTTGTTGTCGTTGGGTATGGTACAATGAAAAAGAGGGATTTGACGGGAGCGGTTGCTGCCGTGAAAGGTGATGACCTGGCATCTCGTAAAACCACACAGTTATCGACGGCTTTGCAAGGTTCTGTTGCCGGAGTGATGGTGACCCGCGATAATAGTGCACCGGGAGCTGCTGCCGGTAGTATCAGGGTCCGTGGTATTACGACTATCGGTGATACCAGTCCGCTGGTGATAATAGATGGTGTTCCGGGGGGTATTAATGACGTGAACCCGAATGATGTAGAAAGTATGTCGGTATTGAAAGATGCTGCATCCGCTTCTATTTACGGTTCACGTGCCGCTGCCGGTGTTATTTTGATCACAACCAAACGTGCCCAGGAAAAGAGCCTGTCGATTGATTACAATTTTGAATACGGGTTGGAGATCCCGACAAAACAACCTGAATATGTCGGTGTCAAACGTTTTCTGGAAACAACCAATGAACTGCGTTATAACGACAACAAATCCGGAGGTTGGAACCAGGCCTATTCGGAAGAAGACATAAACAACTGGGAGAAAAATTATCTGACGAACCCTGATAAATATCCGATGACGGATTGGGTAGGGATGATCCTGAAAGGATCGGCTCCGCGCCAGACCCATACGATCAGCGTGGCGGGAGGTTCCAAAGCTGTAAAATCGAATGCTTCGTTCGTTTATGACAAAGTGGATGGCCTGTATGCCGATCGTTATTACGAACGCTTTATGATTCGTTCCAATAATGACTTTACGGTAAATAAATATCTGGGGGCAACGTTGGACTTTAATTTTAAACGGACCAAGAATCACCAGCCCCATTACTCTCCTTTCGCTAACATGCGTCTGGCTCCTATGATCTATCCGGCTGTATGGGCCAATGGGGAATATGCAGACGGAAAGAATGGCAACAACCCTTACGCAAATGTAAATTCGGGAGGTTTTAAGGATGAGTGGTATAACCAGCTTGGAGGACGTGCTGCAATCAATATTACTCCGCTCGACGGTTTAAAGATCTCGGGTGTAATTGCTCCGAATTATACGTTTGAGAAAAAGAAACATTTCCGTAAGGCAGTCTCTTATTCTTTGGCTGACGACCCGAATACGGTTGGCGGTTATATGGAAGGTTATAATACGACAAAATTGTCTGAAGATAGAAATGACAGTTACAATGTGACCATCCAGGGCATAGCGAATTATATGAAAACCTTCGGCAAGCACGATCTGAACCTGATGGCAGGTTATGAAATGTATAACTCTTTTGCGGAAAACCTGGGAGCTTCCCGTGATCAGTATGAGTTGATAAACTTCCCTTATCTGAATGTCGGTCCGTTAGACCTCCGTGATAACAGCGGTAGTGCTACGGAATTATCTTATCGTTCGTGGTTCGGACGGGTTGCCTATAATTTTGATAACAGGTATTTGTTGCAGGCGAATGTCCGCTACGACGGATCTTCACGGTTCCATTCCGATTATCGCTGGGGATTTTTTCCTTCTTTCTCCGCCGGTTGGGTGATGAGTGAAGAGGCTTTTATGAAAAATGCGGACATCGATTGGTTATCTTTCCTCAAGTTGAGAGCTTCTTACGGTACTCTGGGAAATGAGCGGATTACCGATAAGGACGGAAATGCCCTTTATTATCCGTATCAGGCATTTATTAACTTTAGTGACGTGCTGTTTTATCAGAATGGAAATGTTGTGCCGGAGTTATCGGCAGCACAATGGGCTTATGCCGTCGAGAATATTTCCTGGGAGACTACCCGTTCTGTCGATGTCGGTCTGGATGCTACTTTCTTTAATAACCGTCTGCGCTTTAGCGGCGATTATTACAACAAGCAAACCAAAGATATGTTACTGGCGTTGGAAATTCCTGATTATGTAGGATTCGATAACCCTCAGAGAAATACAGGAAAGATGTATACCAACGGCTACGATCTCGAGTTGGCATGGAATGACCGGATCGGTGATCTGACCTATGGTATATCGGCTAACTTCTCAGACTTTGTTTCTAAAATGGGAGATCTGGGCGGTACCGAATTCCTGGGTGATCAAGTGAAGATCAAAGGCAGTGAGTTCAACGAATGGTATGGTTACCTGAGTGACGGCCTGATGTTGACGGATGAGGATTTGAAAGGCCCGAAGCTAAACGATAATGTTCAGTTGGGAGACATTAAATATAAAGACATATCCGGACCGGACGGTGTTCCCGACGGAAAGATTTCACCGGAGTATGACCGTGTTCTGTTGGGTGGCTCTTTACCCCGTTTCCAGTATGGCGGGACATTGAACCTGGGGTATAAAGGAATTGATTTTTCTGTAGCTTTCCAGGGAATCGGTCGGAGAAATACACGTTTGTCTCCGGCTATGGTACAACCTCTTCAGTCCAATTGGGGAAATACTCCGGCTATTATCGATGGTTATTATTGGTCGGAGAAAAATACGGAAGCTCAGAATGCACAGGCTCTTTATCCTCGTTTATCGTATGCCAATAACGCTATTAATTATGCCATGTCAGACTTTTGGATGTTCAATGGGCGTTATTTCCGTCTGAAGAATCTGACTTTGGGATACACGTTGCCTGCTGCCTGGACAGAAAAGGTGATGATTAAACGGGCCCGTGTTTATGTTGCAGCGAACGACCTGTTCTGTATAAGTAAGTATCCGAAAGGATGGGATCCTGAAATGGGCAGTTCTTCCTATCCGATCACTACATCTGTGTTGTTTGGATTATCCGTTAAATTTTAAAAGAATAAAAAGATGAAACATACATTGATTATATTATTAGGATGTTGTTTGGGATTAAACTCTTGCAATGACCTGGATCTGAATCCTCTTTCACAGGCTTCCAGTGAAAATTGGTATTCCAATGAAACGGAAATAGAAATGTCTGTCAAGGGGTTCTACCGCGATGACTTCTGGCCGTTGGACAATGAAGATAAAACGGACAATTTCATTTATCGGGAGACTCCTTCGGAGATCATAAAAGGTACTTTTAATGGGCAGAGTGGCGACGTAACGACCTTATGGGCCAACCAGTATAAATCGATTGCCCGGGCAAATACGATCCTGGCAAATATGGATAAGGCGGCAAGTATGGGAATATCGGAGGTAAAGCTGAAACAATACGAAGCCGAAGCCTTATTCCAGCGGGCTTCCTGTTATGCGAGGCTGGTCACTTATTTCGGAGATGTCGTTTATGTGACGGAAGTGGTCGATATAGAGGAGGCATTCAAGCTCGGACGTACTCCGAAATCAGAAATTATACCGAAGATTTATGCCGATTATGATAAGGCGATCGAGGGATTACCTGAAAAATATACAGGTGTCTCTTCCCAACGTGCCACAAAAGGGGCTGCATTGGCATTGAAAGCCCGCTTTGCCTTGTATATGGGAGACTGGGATATTGTAGCAGACGCTACAAAGAAATGTATGGATTTGAATATTTACAAGTTGTATCCGGATTATGCCGGCCTTTTCCTGACCTCGACAAAAAATGCGGAGGAATCCATATTCTTACTTCCCCGTTCTATCGAATATAAAGTAACATTGGGTAACTGGACGGTGATGAATGAGGTATCGAGAAATACCGGAGGCTGGGGAGCTTTCGCCCCTTCATGGGATTTGCTTGCAGCGTATGATTGTACGGATGGATTGCCTGTCGATGAATCTCCTTTATTCGATCCGCATGATCCGTTCAAGAATCGTGATCCCCGTTGTACGGCTACTATTGTCGAATTTGGAACTCCGCATCTGGGATTTGAATATAACCCTCATCCGGATGCCGTGGAAGTAATGAACTATAATACCGGCAAAATGCAAAAGAACAATGATGCCCGTGTGAATGCCCAGTTCGCTTCTTTCAACGGATTATTATGGAAAAAAGGAATTGATGAAACATGGCTGGAAAACGGGAAGGATGTGGCCCCGGATAAGATTATTATCCGTTATGCGGACGTTCTGTTAATGTATGCGGAGGCAAAGATCGAATTGAATCAGATCGATCAATCGGTTCTGGATGCGATCAACCGGGTACGTGCAAGAGCGTATGGTGTCGACTATACCAATATAAGTGCCTACCCGGCAGTAACTACGACCAGCCAGCAGAAACTACGGACGATCCTGCGCACGGAACGGCGTGTGGAGTTTGCAAAAGAAGGATTGCGTTATATGGACCTGGTCAGATGGAAGATTGCAGGCAAGGCTTTGACACGACCGAATTATGGCATGTTGTATCCTGTTAATCTGTTACAGGAGAAAGTGGTGAATAAAGGTTTGTGGTTCTGGCCCGGCATTCCACAGGTAGACGAAGATGGAATCCCTGACTTTTCCGCTATGGAGAAAGCCGGATTGATAGCCCCGATGTCTCAGCGTATGTGGAACGACCGCCAGTATCTCTGGCCGATCCCGACGAAAGAGGTTCTGATCAATGAAAACCTGAAACAGAATCCGGGATATTGATAAGAATAGGTTAGCACTATTAAATACCAGAGGCTCTTCTCTGCTTTTCAAATGAAAACCTGGCCGGAGAGCCTCTGTATAAACATTATTTTCAGAAATAATTAAAAGAAGATGAAGATGAAATTAAACAGTACGATAGGTCTGATGGCTGTACTATCGGTGATGAGTTGTTCAGCGCAGAAAGAAACCAAAAGAATCCCGGATTCCGTTTCCGGCATTTATCCGCGTCTGGCATATTATAACAATGAGGGAGAGTGTGGAACCGGGGCAGTTGTTCCCTGGGCAGACCGCTTGTGGGTCATAACCTATGGACCTCATTTGCCGAACGGATCATCCGACAAATTGTATGAAGTGACACCGGATTTCCGGCAGATCGTACGTGACGAGAGCATAGGGGGAACCCCGGCGAACCGTATGATACATAAAGAAAGCGATCAGTTATTCATAGGTCCGTATGCCATTGATAAAACCGGAAAAGTTCGTGTGATACCTTACCAGACGATGCCGGGACGCCATACCGGAAATGCTCGTCATCTGACGGACCCGGCAGGTAAAATCTATTACGGGACGATGGAAGAAGGCTTTTATGAAGTAGATGTCAATACGCTGGAGGTAAAAGAACTGTATCAGGATGGAAATAACAAGAAACAGAAAAAGAATGATACGGATGCCGGTCCGATCAACGCCTTATTACCCGGAGTACATGGGAAAGGGCTCTATTCCGGCCAGGGTGTCATGCTCTTTACCAATAACGGGGAAGGCACCCAGGAAGCGTTGAAAAAGTTTGACGTGGAAGCCGGTGTCCTGGCGGAATGGGATGGCAAAGACTGGAAAACAGTTCGCCGGAATCAGTTCGTGGAAGTGACGGGGCCGGGCGGCATTTACGGAAATACGAATCCAGAGACCGATCCGTTATGGGCGACCGGCTGGGATCATAAATCAGTTATACTGGGAGTACGCGATGCGAAGAAAGGCTGGTCGTTCTACCGTCTTCCGAAAGCAAGCCATAGTTATGACGGGGCTCACGGATGGAATACAGAATGGCCGCGAATCCGCAATGTCGGGACGGAAACCAATCCGGATTACCTGATGACGATGCATGGTCTGTTCTGGCGTTTTCCCGGACAGTTTACTGCGGAAAACAGTGTCGGTATCCGTCCGCGGTCAGCCTATCTCAAAGTAATCGGTGATTTTACCCGATGGAATGACCGGTTGGTATTTGGTTGTGACGACTCCGCTCAAAAGGAATTTCTGAATAAACGAAAAGCAAAAGGAAATATAGAAGGACCGGGACAATCCAACTCCAATTTATGGTTTACCTCTTTCACAAAACCGGATGAACTGGGTCCGGCTACGGCTGAAGGGGCTGTCTGGGCCAAAGAAAGTATCAAAGCGAATGAGGCTTCCGAACCCTTCCTGTTTGCCGGTTGGGCGAATCGTACCGGTTGGATCAAAAATGAAGGAAAAGAACCGGTGACCTTTACCTATGAAGTCGATGCAACAGGTACGAACGAATGGAAAAGGTTAAGGGCTGTAACCGTGAAGCCGGGTAAAGCGGCCTGTGTACTATTTACCGCTACAGATAAAGGAGAATGGATCCGTGTAAAAACGGATAAGAATACGTTGGCGACGGTAAGTTTCTCATATACCACACCCGATACCCGTTCTTCGCAACCTGCTGCTATGTATAAGGGCCTGGCTTCTGCTGCGGAAACAAACCTGACGGGCGGATTATTGTACGGTCTGGGAGATAACCGTCGTGCCCTGGGAGTATTGGCAAATACCGTTACGAATGGCCGGGTTGCGGAAACCGGTTATTATGAAATGGGAGAGAAGCTCGAACTGGTCCGTAAGGACGATCCTGTTGTTGCTGATTTCATCCGAACTAAATTTGCCATTCCGCAACAGGTCGTTTCAATAGAGAACAGTTCCGTTTTAATTGTCGACGATTTAGGACGCAGATGGCGTTTGCCTTTGGGTGATGAGGCCTATGCATCGTTGACTAATCGGGGAGAACTCCGTGTTTGCCGGGAAGTGGCTACTGAGCGTGACCTGTTCTCTTGTATGGGAACGTTCTATGAACTTCCGGCCGAGAATGCGGATGGCTATGCCAAAATACGCCCGGTATCGACTCATAACTATCGCATCAACGACTACGCCTCTTATCGCGGAATGCTTATTCTTACAGGAGTAAAGCCGGAAGAAGGAAAAGATAATGAACACATTCTCGTTTCCGATGACGGTAAGGCTGCCGTATGGGTCGGAGTTATCGACGATCTGTGGCAGCTGGGTAAACCGGTAGGTAAAGGTGGCCCGTGGAAAGATACGGATGTAAAGGCCGGTATCCCGTCCGATCCTTATCTGATCGGCCTCTATGACAGGAAGCAGTTAGTTTTATCCCATCAATCTGATAAGGATGTGACGTTTTCTATCGAGGTAGACCCGACAGGAAATGGAGACTGGATGGAATATAAATTACAGCAGGTGAAGGCTGGAGAAAAATGGGCGTATGAATTTCCGGAAGAGTTCCAGGGGCGTTGGATTCGCTTCTCCACGGATGCGGATACGAAAGCTACGGCCTGGCTGGAGTATAAATAAACGTATAATTTAAAAATCAGTTTGTTCTTTTATATTCCCTGCTGTTAACTCCGGTATGGAGTTACCGGTAGGGAATGTATGGAGTCAGTGCCAGTGAATGCATGAGTACAGTCTCAGTAAATTATTGAGTCCGGTTCCCGGCTATTTGTCGAAAATAGAAGTGAACAACATGAACAAAGGCAAATAATCTTTTAACTCTTCCTTCAGTATTTCTATCGCCTTGCTCTTATATCTTTTTACAGTCCGGGTGGAGACGCCCATTATTTCTGCTATTTCTTCAATGTTTTTATTCTCGAAACGATTCAGCTCGAAAGCCAGTCTGTATTCGGGAGGAAGTTTTTCGAGCGTTTTGTTCAGCAGGTGCTGCAGTTCCTGCAATGTATAAAGATCATCCTGATTCTCGAAATATATAGGGATGTTCTTTTGGATAACTGTTTCATATTCCCGTTTGTATCCCTGGTTACGCAGGTAGTTCAGGCTGTGGTTCTTGACACATGTTATCAGAAAGTTCTTGGCGGAGACGGAAGGGGTGATCGTTTTTCTTTTATCCCAGATGGTGAAAAACACATCCTGTACAATATCCTCCCGCGTTTCCTGATCGTCGATATATCGTCTGGCGAATTGGCATAACGAAACGTAATACTGTTCGAATAATGAACGGTATGCGACCTGGTCATCGTTATTGGAGATACTCCATAAGAGATAGTCTATGTTTTCAGTTACAGCTTTTTCCACGGATAAATATGCGTTGAATCTCTTTCTTTTGTCAAACAAAGATAGCAATGAGAAAATATAAACCTTACTTTTTTGAAAGAAAAATAGAATTCGGGTGTCCTCTTTTCCCTTTTGGTGTGTCTAGTAATAAACAGAAATAAAATGGAACCAGATAACAAAGATATAAAAGAATACCTCCTTCTCGCAAAAGCGATCAATGACGATATTGTTGATTATGAGAATTATAATATAGGAAGGGCCTTTCTGAGGAATCAGCGGAGAATAGCCTCCGGTTCCCGAAAACAAAGACTTGTCAGGAGTGCCTTACGGATTGCGGCAGTCTTGTTATTACCCTTTATTTTGTCGACGGGGATATTATCTTATTTGTATATCGGCCAGATGCAAAATGATAAAGAGGTATCTTACCTGGAGGTCGTTTCTGCTCCGGGAGTTATAACGAAAATGGAATTGCCGGATAAATCGAAGGTATGGCTCAATGCCGGTAGTTCACTCCGTTATCCGTCCCGTTTCACGGGAAATGAGCGAAATGTTTATTTGTCGGGAGAAGGATATTTTGAAGTACAGTCGGATAAACAGAACCCTTTTTATGTATCTGTAAATGACAATATGAAAATAATGGCACACGGGACGAAGTTCAATGTAAATGCCTATGGCGATGAACAGTGGATTGAAACGACGCTCGAGACGGGATTGGTCGATGTCATTATGAATAAGCAATCCGTATTGCTGGAACCGAGTGAGTTGGCCTATTATGACAGATCGAACCAGAAGTTATCGATCCGCCCGGTCAATGTGGATGAAAAGACGGCCTGGAAAGACGGACGTCTGATATTCCGGAACACTTCGCTGGATGAGGTGGTGAAACAGCTCTCACGCCGTTATAATGTAGATATAGTTATGCATAAGAGAACGAATATCGATTATAAATGCCGGGCATCGTTCTCTACGGAAAGTATAACCCAGATACTCGATTACCTGAAACTGGTTGCTCCGATGAAATGGAAAATAGCGGAAACAAAACAGTTGCTGGACTCAACCTATCCGCGTCAGCGTATAGATATTTGGTTAAAATGAAGCTATAAACCGATTAAAGAAAGGAGGTTATATAAGAAAAAGATCCATGTAAAAAAAAGGACAAGCATAAGCGCCAACTTATACCTGTCCCCAAATCAAAAAATTAAGTCCGAGACCAATCGGGCCTAATTAGTTTAATTAAAAATCCAAGTACAAAGTTATGAAAATTCTAAAACAATCCAATGGGGATATCCCCCGATGTATACCTAAATCAATGCGTGTTATGAGAATCGGTCTGTTCTTGTTATTTGTCATGATCGCCCAGCTACATGCAGAAAATTTGTATTCACAGAATACGGTTATCAATCTGAAGCTGGAGAATGCTACTGTAGAGCAAGTGTTGGACAAGATAGAAAAAGAAACGGATTTCTCGTTCCTGTTCACGGATAAGTCTGTGGATATTGACTGGAAAGTGAATGTAGATGTGCACGATAAGAATATAAATGAACTATTAGATATCTTGTTTGGAGGGACCAACGTGCAATACCGTATTGTCGATAAACAGATCGTGTTATCCAATAGGCCGTTATTGGCGGAAAATGTGAACCAGCAAAAGAAGATCAGCGGAAAAGTGATCGATGCAAACGGCGACCCGGTCATTGGGGCGAACGTCGTAGAAAAGGAAACAACGAACGGTACGATTACCGATATGAGCGGTAATTTTGTTTTGTCCGTTAACCCGAATGCCGTGTTGAGCGTTTCCTATATAGGGTATGTCTCAAAAGATATTCAGGTGAAAGACAGATCCAGCTTTACCATCTCTCTGGAGGAAGACTCCGAATTATTGGATGAGGTAGTCGTTGTCGGATATGGAACCATGAAAAAGAAAGACCTGACGGGAGCTGTCGGAACCCTGAAGGGAGAGTCCTTGTCTGCACGGAAGACAACGCAGTTGTCCACCGCTTTGCAAGGGGCGACCTCTGGCGTTCTGGTTACGCGTGACAACAGTGCTCCGGGAGCTACGGCATCTATCAAGATACGTGGTGTGACAACTATCGGCGAATCGAGTCCGTTGGTCATTGTCGACGGGGTTCCCGGCGATATCAACCAGGTAAATCCGGATGACGTGGAAAGCATGTCCGTATTGAAGGATGCGGCTTCCGCTTCTATTTACGGTTCGCGGGCTGCGGCAGGTGTGATTGTGATCACGACGAAACGGGCAAAAGAAAACGATCTGTCACTCAATTATAATTTTGAATATGGCTGGGAGATGCCTACGCGGCTACCTGAATATGTAGGTGCCCAAAGGTTTATGGAAATGGTCAATGAACTGCGTTATAACGATAATAATGCAGGAGGTTGGTATCAGACCTATTCGGAAGACCAGGTCAACAACTGGATAAAAAACAATGCGACCGATCCGGATGCCTATCCAATCACCGACTGGCAGGATGAGATCCTGAAGAACTCAGCACCCCGCCAGACGCATTCGATCAATATCGCCGGCGGTAGTAAAGTCGTCCAGACAAAAGCCTCTTTCCGGTATGATAAAACAGACGGTATCTATGTGAACCGGAACTATGAGCGTTACATGATCCGGGTCAATAACGACTTTAAGATCAACAAATATATAGAAGCTCATTTAGATGTGAATTTCAAACGCTCCAAGTCAGAGGAACCGCATAGAAACCCGATGGACCTGCAATATCGTGCTACTCCGCCTATTTATGCGGCCCGGTGGAGCAACGGGATGTGGGGAGATGTGAAAGACGGCGAGAACACATTGGCTATGATCACCGACGGAGGTCTGAAGACTTCCTGGTATAACCGTTTGGGCGGTAAGGCGGCTATCGATATCTCTCCGATCGAAGGACTGAAGATATCTGGCGTGATCGCCCCGACCTATAACTTCGATAAAGTAAAAAGTTTCCGTAAACAGGTTCCTTTTACTTATGCCAACGATCCTAATACAGTAAAGGGATATATGAATGGTTTTACGACGACCAAGTTGACCGAGAACAGGAATGACAGTTACGATGTAACCACCCAGTTTTTCGCTAATTATAATAAATCATTCGGACAACATGATCTTTCCGCCATGATTGGTTATGAAGATTATTACGCATTCTGGGAAAACCTGAGCGCATCCCGCGACCAGTATGAACTGATGAATTTCCCTTATCTGGATATTGGTCCGGAGAATTTGAGAGACAATGGAGGCAACGCCGAAGAATATGCCTATCGTTCTTTCTTTGGCCGTATAGCATATAGTTATGCGAGCCGTTATCTGTTGCAGGTGAATTTCCGTCGTGACGGTTCGTCCCGCTTTGCCCCTGACAGCCGGTGGGCTAACTTCCCTTCGCTTTCGGCAGGATGGGTTGTCAGCGAAGAACAGTTTATGAAGAACCTGAACTGGAACTGGCTCTCGTTCCTGAAGTTAAGAGGTTCGTGGGGTACGTTGGGCAACGAACGTATCACGATGACTAAAAACAGCAGCACCGTACAGAATTATTATCCGTATCAGTCTGCTCTGAATTTTGGTTCAGCCTTGTTCTATAGCGGAAATTCCCTGAACTCCCTGTTGAGTGCCGCCCAGCAATATTATGCTGTCCGCAATATCTCCTGGGAAACGACAGAGACATGGGACATCGGTCTGGACGCTAATTTCCTGGATGGACGTTTACATTTTTCCGGAGACTTCTATAAGAAAAAGACCAAAGACATGCTGCTGGCCCTCGAAATACCCAAGTTCATCGGATACGACAACCCGAGTGTGAATACGGGCAATATGCATACGACCGGTTATGATCTGGAAATAGGATGGCGTGACCAGGTGGGCGATTTCAGATATTCCGTTTCGGCCAATTTATCTGATTTCATCTCGAAGATGGGTAATCTGGGAGGTACTGAATTTCTGGGAGAGAAGGTGAAGATGGAAGGCAGCCAGTTCGACGAATGGTATGGTTATATCAGCGACGGATTGTTCCAGACACAGGAAGAGGTGGATAATTCACCGAAACTGAATAATAACGTGACGGTTGGCGATATCAAATATAAAGATATTTCCGGTCCGGACGGCGTGCCCGATGGTAAAATATCTTCTGAATACGACCGCGTATTGTTGGGAGGTTCTCTTCCCCGCTACATGTTCGGCGTGAATTTCTCGGCTTCCTATAAAGGCTTTGATTTTTCAATGATGTTCCAGGGAGTAGGCAGTCAGAATTCCCGTATCAGCAGAAATATGATCGAAGGATTGAATACGAACTGGGGCGGATTCCCCTCCATCCTGGAAGGCGATTATTGGAGTACGAACAATACGGCTGCGGAAAATGCAGGGGTGAAGTATCCCCGCCTGACACGTAATAGCGTGGATGCCAATATGAGCATGTCAGATTATTGGATGTTCAACGGACGTTATTTGAGAATGAAGAACCTGACGGTAGGTTATACGCTTCCTGGCGTATGGACGAAGAAGATAAGCATGGAGTCTGTCCGGTTCTATCTCTCCGGCAATGATCTGTTCTGCCTGAGTAAATACCCTCGCGGCTGGGACCCTGAAGTAAGTACGACGGGCTATCCTATTACGATGTCGGTGCTGTTAGGTGTATCTGTTAATTTTTAAATGAAAAAGACCATGAAACGAAATAATATAATAGTTTGCTTATTCAGCGGTATCACGCTGCTTACTGCCTGCCATGATTTGGATTTGAACCCGTTGTCTTATGGTTCGACAGAAACCTGGTATTCCAATGAGATAGAGATAGAAATGGCTGTCAACGAATTGTATAGAGATGCATTCTGGCCGTTGGATGAAGAGGGTAATACCGATTGGTCTGACGATAATATCTATCGCGAGTCCCTGACTCCTTTTCAGAATGCGACCTTGAACGGGCAGACGGATAAGGTGACGGACTTGTGGTCCAAACAATATAAAGTCGTTTCCCGTGCCAACGGGGTTATTCTGAAAGCACACCGTGCCGTCGAGGCCGGAGCTTCTGAATCGAAGATCAATGGTTTTGTTGCTGAAGCCCATTTTCACAGGGCATGTGCCTATGCGAAATTGTCCTCGAAGTTCGGAGATATCCCTCTGGTAGAGACCGATATCGACATAGAGGAAGGGATGGCGATGGGACGCACGGATATTGCCCTTGTAAAACAATTTGTGTATGACGAGTTCGATACCGCTGCGGAAACCTTGCCCGTTTCCTATTCCGGAGTCCAGCGGGCCACGAAAGGCGCGGCTCTGGCAATGAAGGCCAGGTATGCACTTTATATGGGTGATTACGAGGTGGTCGTTGCTGCAACGAAGGCTGTTATGGATTTAGGAGTGTATTCTTTGCATAAAGATTACAGGAACTTATTCCTGACAAGTACTAAAAATGCGGAAGAGTCTGTTTTCCTGATTCCCCGTTCCGTTGAATATAATGTCGTAATGAATGTGAGAGGCTGGTTGCCCCGGAATTCCGGCGGATATGCGGTCCCGAATCCGACCTGGGAATTGTTCGCTTCGTATACCTGTACGGACGGATTGCCGATTGATGAATCTCCGTTGTTCGATCCCCATGACCCGTTTAAGAACCGTGATCCCCGCTTGTCCATGACGATCGTTCCGTTTGGTGAGACTTTTCTGGGGATAGAGTTCAACCCCCATCCGGAAGCGTTGGAAGTAATGAATTATAACACAGGTACGATGATCAAGAACAACGATAGCCGTGCAGTCGCTCAGTATGCTTCCTACAATGGCCTGGTATGGAAAAAGGGAATGGATGAAAGTTGCCTGGAAAATGCTTATAATATTGATCCTGATAAGATAATCGTTCGCTATGCGGATGTCTTGTTGATGTATGCGGAAGCAAAGATCGAATTGAATCAGATCGATCAGTCTGTACTGGATGCCATGAATGAAGTTCGGGCAAGAGCCTACGGTGTCGATAAATCTGCCGTAGGTCAATATCCGGCGTTTACTTCTACCGACCGGAATACGTTGAGGTCTCAGTTGCGTATGGAAAGACGGGTGGAGTTTGCCAAGGAAGGACTTCGTTACATGGACCTGATGCGTTGGAAGCTGATGGATAAAGTAATGAGCAAGAAGGTCTATATGATGCTTTATCCGGCTTCACTGCTGATAGAGAAAGTAGTCAGCCAGGGTGACTGGTTCTGGCCTTTTGCTCCGGAGATCGACGAGAATGGCCTGGCCGATTTTTCCAAAATAGAGGCAGCGGGTAAGATTGCTGTTGTGGCACAGAAGAAGTGGGACAATCGCCAGTATTTGTGGCCGATACCTACGACTGAGATTCTGATCAATCCGAATATGAAACAAAATCCGGATTATTGATCAGAAAGGTAAAAGGTATTTTATTTTTCGTAAAAGGAAGATAAAATACCTTTTCTTTCCTGATAGATACTTCGTATCTGAGGAAAAGATTGAAAGAAGAAGGACAGTTGATCTTATAGTCTTCTTATGCTATTTAGTAATAATAAATGTCGATTTTTATGAAACAATGGTGGATTATAATATGCATGATACTCTCTCCTTGTTTAAAAGCGGATAACCTTTTCATAGAAGCGGAAAGCTTTGACAAAAAAGGCGGATGGGTTCTGGATAACCAGTCTATGGGGCAAATGGGGTCTCCCTATCTGCTGGCACACGGGATGGGAGTCCCGGTGGAAAATGCCTCGACTCTCCTGCAGGTCCGGGAGGCTGGTGAGTATCGTGTCTGGGTACGAACCAGGGATTGGGTGAAGCAATGGGATAAGCCCGGTTCTCCGGGACGTTTTGAAGTGCTGTTGAATGGAAAAGCTTTGCGTACGACCTTCGGGACGGAAAAGGCGGTCTGGCATTGGCAGGATGGAGGAACAGTTCTGCTGAAGGTCGGTGAAAACAGTCTGGAACTTCATGACCTGACAGGTTTTGAAGGCCGGTGCGACGCTGTTTTTCTGACATCTTCGCTGGATTTACTACCCCCGGACGGAGGAAATGAATTGGCTGATTTTCGCCGGAAGATGTCGGGGTTGCCTGCTGAACCGGAAGAGGCCGGTGAATATGATCTGGTTGTCGTTGGCGGCGGTATGGCCGGATGCTGTGCAGCTCTCAGTGCTGCCCGTCTGGGTTGTAAGGTCGCATTGATACAGAATCGTCCGGTGTTGGGCGGGAACAATAGCTCGGAAGTCCGTGTCGGTCTTTCCGGCCTGATTGCCAGCCAGCCGTACCCTAACCTGGGCAATTTGCTTGATGAGTTCGGCGTTGTGGGGCATTGGAACGACTGGGAAGCGAAACAAGACCCATCGTCGGCAAGAAGTAAACAGATCCGGGAGATTTTACAGCGTCACCCGGAAAAGAAAATCCATAATGCAGGTCCGGCGACAAATTATGAGGATGAGAAAAAGCAATCTTTGTTGCAGGGGCAGGAAAACCTCAGCTTATTCCTGAATATGCAGGTGTATGATCTTAGAAAAGAAGGGGATAGGATTACTTTTGTGATCGGGAAAAGCATTATTTCCGGAAAAGAATATATCTTTAGAGGACGATTATTTGCTGATTGTACGGGGGATGGTGAAGTAGGATTCCTTGCCGGAGCCGATTATCGGGTAGGCAGGGAAAGCAAGGATGAAACGGGTGAACCCAGAGCTCCCTTAAAAGCCGACCGGTTGGTCATGGGAACGTCTGTGCAATGGTATGCGGAGGATGCGCCTGACCGTTCCGGGTTCCCTGATTGCCCGTGGGCTATCCGCTTCACAGAGGAAACCTGTGTTCCCGCCACGCGGGGCGACTGGGATTGGGAAGCTGGTCTCGACAGAGATCAGATCACGGAGATTGAATATATCAGGGACCATGCCCTTCGTGCCGTTTATGGTAATTGGGCCTTTCTGAAAAATCAAAGCAGTAAGAAAGAACAGTTTGCCGGAAAGAAATTGGCATGGGTCGCTTATATCGGCGGAAAACGTGAGTCCCGTCGTTTGCTGGGAGATATCGTTTTGCGTGAACAGGATTTGCTGGAGAATATTTCTTATGAAGATGCTACCTTTACGACGACCTGGGGAGTAGACCTGCATTATCCTAAACCGATAGCGGGAATGGACGAAGAACCGTTCCTGTCCTATTGTGATGTGCAGGAGATAAAACCCTATGCAGTTCCGTACCGTTGCCTGTATTCGAGAAATGTCGGAAATTTGTTCATGGCAGGCCGGAATATAAGCGTGACTCATGTCGCACTCGGAACGGTACGGGTGATGCGTACCGGGGGAATGATGGGAGAAGTGGTTGGCATGGCGGCTTCGTTGTGTAAAAAGTTCGACACGTATCCCAGAGGGATATATGAAATGTATTTGCCGGCTTTGCAGACGTTGATGCGGCAGGGTGTGGGTAAACCCGGCTTTCCCGATGCTGATAAATTAGACTAATGTAAATATATGTATCATGAAAACAGTACTGACATTCTTTTTATTATTGAGTTTTGGAACGATACGTGCCGCCGATCTGTTCGTCGAAGCCGAGAGCTTCACCCATAAAGGCGGTTGGGTTGTCGACCAGCAGTTCATGGACCTGATGGGGTCGCCTTACCTGCTGGCACATGGCATGGGTGAACCGGTGGAGGATGCTTATACGGAAGTTACTTTCCCTGAAACAGGAACCTATTATGCTTATGTCCGGACGTATAACTGGACTTCTCCCTGGAAAGACGGGGAAGGCCCCGGCAAGTTCAGTCTGTCTGTCGGAAACAAAAAGTTGATTTCTCCCCTGGGAGCCGAAGGTTCAGCCTGGATGTGGCAGGTTGCCGGGAAAATATCCGTCAAGGATCGGAAGACTGTCCTGAAGCTGCAGGACCTGACCGGTTTCGACGGCCGTTGCGATGCAATCTATTTTACGACGGAAGAGGGGAAAGTGCCGCCTTCAGATGTAAAAGAGCTGGAAGCTTTCCGGCGCGAGGCATTGGGTTTGCCTGATACGCCTGCCCTCGCAGGACAGTATGACCTGGTTGTCATAGGGGCCGGGATTGCAGGGATGAGTGCGGCGGTATCCGCTGCCCGGCTCGGATGCAAGGTCGCGTTGATCAACGACCGTCCCGTTGTCGGAGGTAACAACAGTTCGGAGATACGTGTACATCTGGGTGGCCGTATCGAGGCAGGTCCTTACAAAGAACTGGGAAACCTGCAGAAAGAATTTGGACCGACCCGCGGAGGAAATGCACAACCGGCGGATTATTATGAAGACCGGAAGAAGCTGGACTGGCTGGCAAACGAAAAGAATATAACTCTTTTCCTCAATTATCGTGCTATCGGTGTCGCGAAGGATGGCAATAATATTACTTCGGTCGTGGCCAAACATATTGAAAGCGGCAAAGAACTCGAATTTAAGGCTCCTTTATTCTCGGATTGTACAGGTGACGGAACGATCGGTTACCTGGCAGGTGCCGATTATCGTATGGGTCGTGAGAGCCGGGAAGAATTCGGTGAAAATACCGCACCGGAGAAGCCGGATAAAATGACAATGGGTGCATCGGTCCAATGGTATTCGGTCGATAATAAAAAGCCTTCTGCATTTTCTCACTTCAACTACGGTGTGGAATTTAACGAAGAGAATTGCGAAAAGGTGATGATGGGAGAATGGACCTGGGAGACAGGAATGAATTATGACCAGATAAAAGATTTCGAACGCATACGTGATTACGGATTATTGGTCGTATATTCCAACTGGAACTACCTGAAGAACCGTATGAAGGATAACTCCCAATACCGTAACCGTAAGTTGGGTTGGGTCGCCTATGTGTCCGGCAAACGTGAGTCCCGCCGTCTGATGGGAGATTATATATTGAAGGAAGACGACCTCCGTAAATACGTGATGCATGAAGACGGGACAGCCGCTACGACCTGGAGTATCGATTTACACTATCCCGATCCCGCTAACACGAAGAACTTCCCGGGGCAGGAATTCAAATCGATTGCCAAACACATCAATATTTATCCGTATCCGATTCCTTACCGCTGCCTGTATTCCCGGAATATCGACAATCTGTTTATGGCAGGCCGTAATATAAGCGTGACTCATGTTGCTTTGGGAACTGTCCGTGTTATGCGTACAACGGGAATGATGGGGGAAGTGGTCGGAATGGCTACCTCTATCTGCAAGAAATATGGTGTCAAGCCCAGAAACGTCTATCAATCCCATTTGGATGAGTTGAAGAAACTGATGGAAGACGGTACCGGAAAGAAAGGTTTGCCTAATAACCAAACGTATAATGAAGGAGGAACATTGAAGGAGAAACCGGTTGTCAAATAGTATTTCTTAGCTATATATTCCCAGCCACCTGATATAGTTCTGTCAGGTGGCTGGCTTAGTTATGCTGCTCACCTGTCTCAGGTGTACCGGGAGAAGGAACTACGCAAACCTTTGCGTAGTTTTTTTTCATATAACCGGCTGTATACAATATATAAAAGTTATACATTTGAGGTATTAAAAGCTTAATAATTAATACTATGAAACTCTATTCTTTATTATTGTGTACATCTGCCGCTCTCTGTATCGGAACGCAAAGTCTGACTGCGCAGATAACCGAAAGGCCGCGTCCTGCCGAATGGGATAACCTGGTGGAAGGTGCCCGGTTCATAGACCGCTTTCTTCCCATGCCTGCCGGAAAACTGAGTGCCGATGTCTGGGGAGCCAAAGAAGTGGTTCCGCGTTATGTGGATAACGGGATTGAAGACAATGTTCGTTCCTATTGGGGTGGTAATATCCTGAAAGAGAAGGATAACAAATACCATCTGTATGTCTGCGGATGGCCGGAGAACTCGCCGAAAGGGCATATGTTCTGGCCTAACTCGACAGTCTATCATGCTGTATGCGACAATTCGACAGGCCCTTTCATCATCAAAGATACGATCGGACCGGGACATAATCCGGAAGCCTTCCGCCTGAAAGACGGGCGTGTGGTCGTCTATGTCATCGACGGTTATTATCTGGCGGATGACCTGAACGGTCCGTGGACCCGTAAGAAGTTTGATTTCGACAACCGCGACCGCCGGATCATAGAGGGCCTTTCAAACCTGACATTCGCCCGGCGTGAGGACGGCTCTTACCTGATGGTCTGCCGGGGAGGGGGCGTATGGATCAGCCAAACCGGACTTTCCCCTTACAACCAGATTACGGATAAACGGGTATATCCTCCGGTAAAGGGTGAGTTTGAAGATCCTGTCGTGTGGCGCGACCATATCCAGTATCACTTGATCGTAAACGACTGGCTGGGCCGTATCGCCTTTTATCTTCGTTCAAAAGACGGTGTGAACTGGGTAACCGATCCGGGGGAAGCTTATCTACCGGGCATATCCGTACATGAGGACGGTAAGGTGGAAAATTGGTTCAAGTACGAGCGTATCAAGATATTGCAGGATAAATACGGCCGTGCCATTCAGGCTAATTTCGCTGTGATCGATACCTTGAAAAATGAAGACTTGCCAAATGACAATCATAGTTCCAAGAATATAAGCATCCCGTTGAATCCGGGTCTGTTGCTGACCGTTCTCGATGCTGCTCCCGTTACGGATAAAACAAAAACGATCCGTGTAAAGATCACTGCCGAGGAAGGTTTTAACCCACAGACGGATATCGACTTGGCTTCTTTGCGTTTCGGCGCATCTACCGAGGTCAATCATGGCAGAGGTTGCCGGGTGCAGAGCACGAAGAATGACGGGAAAGACCTGATCGTCACTTTCGATGCAAAGGGTAACGGCATAACGGCCGAAGAGTTCGCCCCAAAATTATTGGGAAAAACGACTTCCGGTAAATTACTTTACGGATATGCCCGTTTGCCCTGGATCAGCTATAACGACCCGATCCTTTCTGCCCGTCTGCCGGTATTTGCTTCTGACAGTCAGGATATACATGTAGTGGTGGAGAATTTTGGTCAGGTAGCTTCCGGACCTGCCGTTCTGAAACTGGAACAGCTTCAGGATGGAAACAGGAAGGAGATCGGGCAAACAAAACTGACCTCTCTGTCCCCTTATGGCAAAACAAATGTGACACTAACCCCTAAAATAAAGTTTGAGAAAGGAAAAGCATACGATTTTGTCCTGACTATCCGTACGTCGGACGATGTCGTATCCACTTTCACTTTTCAGACTACCCCGGTTGAATGAGTTTATTTTGAATATAGCCATAGGTTATTCTGTTTACTGAAAATTGATCTTGGCAAAATGATTTCGTATTTCCTATTTCTGTATTAATATGTCTGATATATTGCTGAATGGGTAACGGGTGATCTTCCGGAAGAGTGCTTTTAGACATTTTTTTTGTTACAATAATTAACAAATATACCCCGGAATCGTTTTCTAAAACAAATTTTGGAAAAATAGTCAGTTCGTTTAAAACGAATTTTTTTTCATTTTAAATGAGTAGGTGATTCGTTTAAGACGAAAAAAGTGTTAAAAGTGGTTGCGCGAAGGATAGACTGATGCTTTTTTTAGCTTGAATAGTATGTTTTCTAGCAGTATTTATCTCTGGAGTGTCTGTGAAAAAGTTAGAAAATAGAGCGTTATAAGTAATGGAAATATCTGATTTGTAAAATAAATGGATATAATATAGGGGTAAATGTTATCTATCTGTTCTGTTATTTTGTCATAAAGCATCCTGTTTGATAAACCTAAACCCTCGGAGAATACAGTAAAATTCATCAGTTCCATCCCTTGCTGGTATAATCGCTCCAGACATAGGTTGAAATAGCATTTTGACACATTTGACATTTTGCCTGTCGGAATGAATGAGAGTTGTATGTATATTATATTTCATGAGTCAATACCTTTTCTTCAGATAAGCATGTATTTTCTTATAGCCGGTAGCAATATGGGCTTCCACTGTTTTTTGTGATATTTCCAGCAAAGTGGCGATTTCTTTCTGTTTAAGTTTATCGGAAAGAAACAATCTGAATACTTCCCTGCACTTTTCCGGTAAAGAGTTGATCGCTTTTTGTATCAGTTCCCGTTGTTCCTCATCCAGTAGTTTGGATTCAGGATTATTGTTGTCCGGTATCACTTCGATATGGTACAGATCCAACGGAGCTTTTTCCGGCTCGTTCGTCCGGCGGATATAATGTAATGCCTGATGTTTTACGGAGGTATACAGGTAGCTTTCAATATTTTCTATTTTATCCAGCGTCTCTCTTTTCTTCCATATAATAAAGAATACGTCGGATACCGCTTCTTCAGCTTGTTCCTTGGATGACAGGTAATAAAAAGCTTGATGGAACAACTGCTGATAGTACATGTCAAAAAGCAGACGAAAGGCTTTTTCGTCTCCCTTGGTGATTTTATCAATCAAGGATGATTTCGTGTATCCGCTCATTTTGAATTTCATACGTACTGCGTTCAGTGGTTTATCTCGATACTAAGGAAAAAGCAGTTTTTACAGGAGTAAATATACGGCTTTTCTTTTACGTGCAGTTTGTTCTCTGTGTTTTTAATAAAATAAATGGCAGAGTAATGTTCCTGTAAATCAAATGGATATATAGGATGAATCAATGATGGACGTTTGCTTTTCATAAGGTAGACCTATTTGCTTATCCGAAAATTCCCTGTCCGGATTGAACATAAAGAAAGCGTGGGAACTGCTGAATGTACCTAAATACGAGGTTCTAGACTACCTTAGTAACCGATACAAACAACATACCCACGCTCTTTATTTGATATATAGGTACACCCATGGGTATACGTACGTATATAACAAGATAAAGAACATGAGCGTTTGTTGTCTACTACCCGGTTACTATGAAATTGTCTAGATTTCGTATTTAGGATAATATCATTAACGCTTATGTTTTTAACATGTGAATGTGCCGCAACGCTTTGCTTTTTAAGCACGAAACAAATATATATAAAAAAGCCGAAAGGTGTATATCCGTATATATAATTTTCTGCCCCTTTCATTAAAATGTTAAAAATGAAATTCTTTATTAGGGTTTTTTCCGGAAGCTGTCATCTATATAAGTGAACAGGATAATTATCATAATAAAAAAAGATGTCGGATATAAAAAATAGAAGAGACGAAGAGATTATAGGACGCATTCGGTTTAAACCGGTTAAAACAGAACCGGATGTTGTCTACGATAGACTATGGCAGCGGGTAATGAATTCGGATACGATCATAATGGGTGTTTCTTCCGTCTGGAAATATGCATCGATCGCTGCTTCGGTTGCCTTGCTGGTCGTTTCTTCTTTCTTATATAAGATGTATACGGAACCGAGGCCGTTGGCTTATCTGGAGGTTACTTCCATGATAGGTTCAAAGACACAGGTTTTGTTGCCGGATAGTACCGTTGTCTGGCTGAATGGAAATTCACATATCCGGTATCCTGAAGTGTTTGATAGTAAAACAAGGCAGATTGAGTTGACGGGTGAAGCGTTCTTTGATGTAACCGAGAATAAAGAGAAACCTTTTATTGTAAACCTGGAGGGCATGCATGTGAGAGTTCTGGGAACAGAATTCAATATCTGGGCAGATCCGGATTCGGATTTGATCGAAACGACGCTGGTTAAAGGCTCGGTTGCATTATATACTGATACAAACAGTACCCCGACACCCGATGAGATTTTGATTCCGGGTGAACAGGCCCTGTTCGATAAGCAGAGTGGAAGTATCGAAGTACGTCCGGTAAGGACCTCTTCCTATACTTCGTGGATGACAGGTGACTTCTTTTTCGAAAAAATCACATTCGGAGAAATCCTCAGTGTACTGGAACGTTCTTTTAGTGTGAAGTTTCATTTGAAAAACGAATCAATGAAAGATGTATTCCTGACGGCACAATTTACGCATAAGGAGTCGCTGGAGGAAATATTGTCTATCCTTCAAATCTCGATGAGATATAAATTTGAGATAAAGGATAGGGATGTGTATATCAGATAAACGATTGTTGAACCTTAAAAATTAATTGAAGACCATGAACAGTACGTAAAACAGTTAAAAAAATTGGGAATGCTACCAACATCCCCAATTTATGCTCTAAGCGCAGATCATTTAAGTAAAAGGCAACTACCAATTGCCATAAATAATCAACTAGATTTTGCAAATGTATGAATAAACATTTAATTAGAGTGTTTCATGGGGCAAAAAGCTCTATGAATGAGGGAAATATTTCTCATAAGACACGCAATCAAGTTTTAAAAGTAACGAAATTAGCCTTATTGTTCCTCTTTGTTTGTTTATGGGAAGCCACAGCCGCATTATCCTATTCCCAGGTAACAAAATTGAACCTTGAAATGAATGGAACGATCCTTCAGGTGTTAAATTCCATAGAGAGCCAGTCAGAGTTTACCTTCGTGTATAAACTGAATGAGGTGAACCTGGATGAGAAAGTCTCCGTCGATCTGAAGAACAAATCCATAGATGAAGTATTGGAAGTATTGCTCCGTAACAAATCGTTGGGATACAAAATAACGGACAGACATATCGTTTTATTTAAGAAAGAAGAAGTAAAGCAACAGTCACAACCTAATACGATTGTTACCGGAACGATTCTCGACGACTTCGGCGAGCCAGTTATCGGTGCCAATGTCCTGGTAAAAGATCAGGCAGGTATAGGTACAACGACCGATATGAACGGAAAATTCTCCCTGGATCTGAGAGATCTAAAGTCTCCGGTTTTAGTCGTCTCTTTTATCGGTTACACAACACAGGAAGTGGTTGTAGGTAATAAAACAACATTGAATATCACACTAAAGGAAGACTCGAAAGCACTGGAAGAAGTCGTTGTGATCGGTTACGGTACCAACTCAAAACGTAATCTTACTTCAGCGGTTTCGACTGTGAATGCTGAGAAAATGAAAAACGTACCGGTAGCTAACGTAACAGATGCGTTGGCGGGGCGTGCTACAGGTTTGATCGTTACTTCAGCCGGTGGTGGTTTGAATAAACAATCCACGGTTTCTATTCGTGGTGGCGGAACGCCTATTGTTGTTATCGATGGATTTGTTTCAGAGTATAATGACTTTGTTAATTTAAACTCAGACGATATCGAATCAATGTCTATTTTGAAAGATGCCGCTGCTGCTGCCGTATACGGACAACGTGCCGGAAATGGCGTATTGGTGGTGAAGACGAAGAATGGTTTGAAAGGTCTTCGTGTAGATTATAGTTTTAACCAGAGTTGGAGTGAACCGACTTATTTGGAAAAGAAACTGGATTCATACGAACGGGCATCATTCGATAATACTGTACGTAATCTGTATGGTTTGGAACCTCGCTGGACAGATGAGGAAATCGAAAAATACCGTACGGGATCTGATCCGTATAATTATCCGAATACGGACTGGCAAAAGATCATGCTGCGTAATTTAACTCCGGAAACTAAGCATTCGCTGGCAGTACGTGGTGGTTCGGAATTTAATAAGTATTATGTTTCTTTTCAGGCATACGACCAGAAGTCGATGTACAAAGCCGATACGGAATGGTTTAAAAGATACAATGTCAGAATGAATGAAGTATCGGAGTTTAAGGATCTGGGATTGAAACTGACGTTTGGTTTGGATGGTTATATTTCGACTATGCAAACTCCACGTTCCCAATATTCAACCGGCTACTGGCAAACCTGGGGACACATCCAGAATCAGGGACCTATGGGATTAGCATATAATAAAGACGGACAGATCTATGTAGGGTACGACAATCCCGTTGCTGAAGTCTCTTCTGAATCCGGTTATTTTAAGTTTGATAACAAGATGATTACCGGTCTTTTTAATGCCGAATGGAATGTATACGGTGTGGAAGGATTGAAGGTAAAAGTGGGAGGTAATTACCGTTTTGGAATGTATGATACCAAAGAATGGAACAAGACTGCTCCCCAATATGATTTAGAGGGAAATAAAGGGCCGGATTTTCCTGTTAGCTTGCAATATACAACTTCCAACAATCGTATGTGGACAATGCAGTACTTTGTAGATTACAATCGTTCCTTTTTGGACGAAACGCATAACGTGTCAGCCACATTGGGATATGAGCAAAGTTACGCTTTTGGACGAGGTTTCGATGCCAAACGTAAAAATTATGTTTTTATGATCGACCAGATGGGGGCCGGACCTTCTGATACAATGGAAAACGGTGGTAATGAATGGGAAAGAGGAAGTGCCGGCTTGGTGGCCAGGGCTTCTTATAATTATAAGAAAAAATATTATATAGAAGGTTCTTTACGCCATGATGGCAGTGACTTGTTTCCGAAAGATCGCCGCTGGGGTAATTTCTTTTCCGGATCTGCAGCCTGGGCTGTATCGGAAGAGAGTTTTTTCAGGCCGTTGAAAGAACGTAATATATTGAATTTCCTGAAACTTCGTGCCAGTTATGGCCAGGTCGGGATGGCAGATGTAAGCCGGTTTAGCTATTTGACATCTTATGGTTTGACAGAACGCGGTTATGTATTGGATGGTAAAATTGTTCCGACTTTCAGTGAGGGAGATTTGATCAGTGACGATATAACCTGGTATACGATTAACTCTACTGATATTGGTTTCGACTTTAATACATTGGGAGAACGTCTGTCTGGTAGCTTTGACTATTTTTATATGAAAACGACAGGTTTTCTAACATCACCTTCTAATGTCGGCTATGCAGATCCGTTGGGATTATCTCTTCCGAAAGTGAAGTCTAATGGCGAACACCGCCGTGCCGGTTATGAATTTAATCTTTCCTGGAAAGACCATGCGGGTGATTTCAATTATGAGGTAGGTGCTAACTTTACTTATTTCGATCAGTTGGTAGCCGTTGCCTGGGACGAAGACCTGGCAAATCAGAAGAATCCCTATCTGAGAGCTGTTCAGCAGACCGGATATTATGGTACGGGTTATACGAACCAGGGATATTACCAGAACTCTGATCAGACATTGAATTTACCCCGTCGCGACGGTTCTTCCAATCTGGTTGCCGGTGATATCATTTATAAAGATATGAATGGTGACGGATTCATTGACGGTGCCGACCAGTGGCGTATCGGGAAAAACAGTTTTCCGCGCGGCAACTATGGTATATATGCCAATCTTTCCTGGAAGGGATTTTCTGCCAATATCTTATTCCAGGGAGCAACTTCACGTGACATGTATATTGAAGATGTGGTACGCGGACAATCAACCGGTGGTTATACTATGGTGTATCCTTATCAGCTGGATTATTGGATGCCGGATAATACGAATGCTAAATTTCCGAGAATAGCGATGAACTCGAGTGTGAATGGAAATAATAACTATGTTACCTCCGACTTCTGGTTGGTCAACGGACGTTATATCCGTTTGAAATCGCTTCAGTTGGGTTATGATTTTCGTTCAGTATTGTTGAAGAACATCAAATGGCTTTATAAATGTCAGGTAGTGTTGAGTGGTCAGAATTTATTTACGATTTCACCTGCTACGAAATATGGCTTTGACCCGGAAAATGGTAGTACAAACAACTATGATTATCCGATGCAACGTGTATATGCCATTAGTTTGAACCTTGGATTTTAATCATTAAATAAAGAATAGACTTATGAAACTAAAGAATATAGTATCATTGGTATCCTTATCGCTTTTACTGGGAGTTGCTTCTTGTAATGTGTTGGATACTCAACCCTTTGAAACGTATGATGAAGCAACCGTATGGGGATCTAAATCGACAGCCGATGCTTTTGTTACGGGAACGATAAGTAATGTGATGTATGGTTATGTGAACGGAAACCAGACAACTTGGGAAGAACGTACAGGTAATGCTGTTCATTCCAACGGAGGAATAGGTTTCGTTCGTGAACAGATGGACCGGTACAGTGGTGATGGAGGATTAGGGGACTTCGGGAATATTCGCCGTTGCAATCTGATTATCGAGAAAGCGACTGAATATACAGGGCAAGGTCTTTCGGATGCAGATTCTAAAGATCTGATAGCGAAAGGCAAGTTATTACGTGCATTGCTCTATTACCGTCAGGCTCGTACGATGGGACGTTTTGTATGGGTCGATCGCGTATTGGCTCCGGCTGATACGGCTAGTAATGGAATGATGATGCCTACTACAAAAACAACAACGGAAAGTTATACTTATATCTTGAACGATCTGGATGCTGCTATTCCTGATTTACCTACTTCTGTAAAAGCAGGGGAATTGTCTCGTAATATGGCTTATGCCTTTAAGTCGGAAATAGCGTTGCAGGCTGCCGCTTACGAAGCGGACGCTGCAAAAAAGAAGGAATGGCTGAAAGCCTCCATTGCTGCAGCTGATGCTGTGGAAGGTGCTTCTTTAGGAACCAGTTACGGAAATATCTTCAATGAAAAAGATCCTTATTCCAGTGAGATTATTTTTGCTATCTACCGGGATAAAGCTAATACGAATACGGATGCCATAGCACCGTTACAGAATGTGATGCCTAATACCAATAATGACAACCTTGTAAAGAATGGCTGTGGTCCGTTGTTCCAGACAAATGGCGGACAACCCTTTATCGGTTGGTTATGGTGGGCTCCTACACAAAATTTGGTGGATGGCTATGATGTTATCGATGAAGCGACCGGACAGGGGGTGGTTTGGAACGAATCGACCCAGTTCAAAAATAATGTGACGCTTGTTCAGGGTTCAGCTCCTGATTGGGCGATCGATCAGGAAAAGGCAGAAGTATTGTTTTATGGAAATACGAAAGGTGATAAGCTTATCAACGAGCTTATGTATAGCAACCGTGATGCCCGTTTCTATGATACTTTCGTGTACGATGGGACGACCTGGTGGAATGAAGATATCCATTTGACTGTGAATGGTAACTTGTGGCGTAAGGTGAACGGTGGTTTAGGGCCTCATATGGGATTGACCAATTATTACTGGCGTAAAGGCGTGTATAATGTTGAACCTCGTGTTCTGGCCGGAACCCCGACTAATTACCATTATGTGGTAACTCGTTATGGTCGCGTCCTGCTGAACAAAGCCGAGGCCATCTTGTGGCTGGCAGGAATGGGAGAGGGCAACTATGCCGATGCTGTAGCTATCTGCAACCAGACCCGTACCGTTCATGGTAAATTACCGGCTAAACAGGTGAATAGCCTGGAAGAGGCCTGGAAGTTCTACAAACAGGAACGCCGTTGTGAGTTGACGATGGAAAACGATTATTACTGGACCCTGCTACGTTGGGGTAAACACGGAGGATATGCCAATAACGGTGTGGCACCGGGTGGTAAGATTGCCGGATTTACAGAAATACCGACTTATGTTGAAATTAAGAATGACCGTAAATCATTCTATGTTGGTAAGGTGACTCATGGTGACAATGATATCCGCGAGTTCCGTGAAGACCGTCGTTATCTCCTTCCTATCCCACAGGGACAGATCGACCGTAACGCTAATTTAGGTCCTCAGAATCCGGGTTGGTAATAGATGATTAATCATTAATACAAATGAAGTATGAAAAAGAATATGATAAAACTGATGAAGAGTAGTCTGTTGTTAATGTTTGTCCTGGTATGTTCTTCCTGTCTGAAAGGCAACCTGGATGATCTGCCTGCTTTTGAAGAGGCCAATATCACGGATGTGAAGTTCGACTTTCGTTATAAAGATACGACAGATGAATGGATCAACGGAGAACCGATCGTGAAAGTAGTCACTCTGACTGTATCCGATAAGGTTATCAACGCCGAAACCGGTACGATCACCTGTACGGTCACGGTACCTCCAGCCGACGGTCCTTTTACGGAAGCGATCCGTAATACGGTTACCCTGACTAACCTGGTCGGAAAGTTCAACCTTTCCACTGCGGCAGTTATTGCTCCGCAGGACGGTGCCCCGACATTAGGTACACCCGGTGATTTTTCTGCCACACGCAGGTATCTGGTGACAGCTGCCAACGGTACGAAAAAAGATTGGACAATCCAGGTTACTGCATTGAATAAGTAACTATATTTATACCCTTAGATCTGAAATCCTGAGGCTGTCCGCTACCTGTATGGGGACGGACAGCCTTTTCTCTATCAACTAATGTAGAATGAATATGAAGAAGAAAACTCATTTCGGATTATTGTGTTTAGCCTTTTTGTTGGCCACGCATTCTTTATTCTCCCAGGGCACTTCCCCGGAATCGTGGCGGAATATCTCCGGAGAGAAATATGACTGGACGAAAACGATGCGTCCCGAACAGCCTTATATGCATGCCTATCATCAGATGCAGCTGATGAAGATCATGTTGTCTTATCCGGATGAGAAAGGCAATCCGGTTATTTGTTATACCTTTGAACAGGTCCTGTCCCTGGTAAAACAGATGGATGCTGTCACACGGGGACTCCCGAAGACGCTTTACCTGGTAGGATGGCAATATAACGGGCACGACGATAAATATCCGGCCTGGTTTGAAGTGAATAACGCACTGAAAAGGGAATGCGATGCTACCGGGCGGGAATCTTTGCTCTGGCTGGCTAAAGAGGCAAGGAAATATAGTACCTGTATCAGTGTCCATGTGAATATGACGGACGCTTATGATGACAGTCCGCTTTGGGATGAATACCTCTCCAAGGGTTTTATCTCCCGGAATACCGACGGGACACCGATGCAGATCGGCGTATGGAACAACCGTAAAGCCTACCAGATCTGTTATAAAAACGAGTGGGAGAGCGGCTATGCTGTCAGGCGGATCGATGCCTTACTGGAATTACTGCCTTGTATCGGGGAGGCCGGTTCGATCATGATCGATGCTTTCTTCGTGCGGGACAACCCGTATAAAAAGATCTCGTGGGAAGAGGAAGAGAGCTATCAGCGAAGAATATTCCGTTATTTCAGGGGAAAAGGTATCGACGTCACTCACGAAAGTTTTAACCGCTTGCGGGAAGGCAAAGACCTGTTCATCGGGCTGACTCCCTGGTATCTGTGGTTTGAAGCGACCGAAGCAGACTATATGAAATATCCCGCTTATCTGACAACCGGCGGTGCATCTTATCTCTTTGCCAAACAATTCCCGGACCTGACGAAAGAACAGCTCCAGCTGGGTTTCCTTTTCGGTATGAGCGGACGTGGCGAAGATTGCTTCGGTAATCTGGAAAACGGTTCTTTACCTGACGTCAACTGGATAGATAAATACCGTTACCAGTTTTATACGGGAACGTTACCTTACGTCTATCTGAACCGTTACAAACCGGAAAAACTGACAGGGAAAGGCGAGAATCGTGTCGTTTATTATAACGATGACCTGACCGCTTCGCTTAAGGATTCGACTATCATTCATCACAAACGTTTGTTGAGGGATAAGGACGATCTTTTTATACCGGTTCTCTGGCGTGACGGTCGTGAGTATATGGCCTATTCCGTAAAAGGCTACTCCGGTAAATCCTGGCAGTTGCCACCCGACTGGTCGGACGTACACAGCGTGGATATTTATAAGATAACGCCTTCCGGTATCTTTTATAAAACCAGCGAGGTCTGCACTGACGGATCTGTCCGCCTGTCGCTCGAACCGGATGAGGCTGTCTCTGTGTTTCCTTCTACCGGATGTCATAAATCAGGTTTTTAGCCTATTAAAATTCTAATAACATGAAACATATATTACTGTCTATCTTATTTGCCTGTCTCGGATTTTCCTGTGGTGGGAATACCGTTCAGGCTCCATATTCTTATGCCGTAGCGGAGACTCCGTGGAACGAGGCTCTGGGTAATCACCGTGCAGTATTGACCGTTGCCGCCCCGGCCGATGCCGTCAGACTTTCTTTCGACTGGCGGCGTCCGGATAAAGAGGTGGAGGATCGCTGTTTTCTGATAATCGATGCGGAGACAGGGGATACGATCCCCAATATCCAACGGCTGAGAGTGGATAATGAACAATGTGAACTCTTGTTCGGTCCCGTCAGCAGGAAGGGAACCTATTTCTTCTATTATCTGCCTTACCGCGTACAGGAAGGCTGGGGGAACTATCACCGGGGATACTATCCGAAGGAAGATGCACCTGACCGGCAATGGCTGTCTGCTACATCGTCCGCCTCTTCTGCCGGACAGTTTCCGGAAGCTACGATCGCCCGCGTGGAATCGCGTACGCAGTTCGACAGCTTCTTCCCGATGGAAGTAACGGCCTCAGCAGGCGAGAAAGAGCAATACAGGCAAGCCAATCCCGGCCGTTTCCTGGTCTTTCCGGAGGATCGTTCTTTCCCTGTGCGGATGAAAACGAATGTACCTTACAAATGGCTGCAAGGTCAGGACCGTTCTTTGTTTAAAGGAGCTGCCATGCCCAACGAATATTATGCGTTCCAGTTGGGTATATGGGCGGGAAACCAGGAACTGAAAAGCATTACTTATGAAACATCCGGCCTAAAAAGCGGAAACAATGTGATCCCGGCGGAAGCTATTACCTGTTTTAATATAAACGGAGTGAATCCGTTGGGAAAACCTTTTACCAAAAAGGTGAGCGTAGCACCCGATGCGGTCCAGCCGTTGTGGTTCGGGGTGGATCTGAAAGCAGACCAACCCGGCGGCACTTATAAAGGCGTTATTGTTGTTTCAGACGAAACAGGATATGCTGTCCCTGTGGATATCGAATTGAAAGTGTCCGGTAAAATGCTGGCAGACCGCGGAGATAACGAACTCTGGCGTCATAGCCGCCTGCGCTGGCTCAATTCTACCCGAGGAATCAGTGACAAACCGACAGAGGGATATACCGATATGTCTCTGTCCGACAATCGTATTTCCTGTCTGGGGCGTACGGTATCGCTCGATATGCAGACCGCCCTGCCGACCTCTGTCGACTCCTGGGGGCATGAACTGCTGGCTTCTCCCGTACGCTTTATCATCCGTACTTCTTCGGGAGAAAAGAAACTGAACGGAACCGTCGACCTGACCGGGCAATCCGAAGGAAAAATGTCGGGTAGCTGGAAAGCTGAAGACGATGATCTGACACTGACCTGCAACGGTACGATGGAGTTTGACGGCTGGATCAACTACGTTTATTCCGTCACTCCCAAAAAGGATTTACAGATCGAAGATATCCGGCTGGAGATACCGATGAAAAGCGAAGCAGCCCCTTATTTTATGGGATTGGGCCTACCCGGACAGGAGACCCCTGCCAACTATTCCGGAGGCTGGGAGACACAGGGAAAGACGGTACATGATTACGCCGTATCTATCCCTACCTCCAAAAGTACTTCCTGGTTATGGCCTTTCGACAGTTTCTGGTGTGGTTCCGAAAAAGCCGGTATTCATTGCGAATTACGCGGAGCGAGTTATACCGGCCCTTTGCTGAACCTCTATCGTCCTGCTTATCCCGAAAGCTGGTATAACAACGGCAAGGGTGGTTTCCGCATCAACCGTAGCGGAAACCGGACAACGGCTACTGCATACAGCGGCGAGCGTACCCTCAAAGCCGGCGAGAACCTGACGTTCGATTTTGCCTTATTGATCACCCCGGTAAAGAAAGTGAATAGCCATAGCCAGTTTACCGACCGTTATTACCATAACGGCGGAGCACCTACCCCGGGACAGGAGAACCTCGACGCCGGTATTAAGATCATCAACGTACACCATGCCAACGCGCTGAACCCGTTCATCAACTATCCGTTCATTACGGCCGACAAGATAAAAGACTTTGTGGATGAATGGCACGGCAAAGGTTGTAAGGTGAAACTTTATTATACGATCCGTGAACTGACGAATGTAGTCCCTGAGATATGGGCCTTACGCAGTCTGGGAGACGAGATACTGCAAGGTGGTAACGGTGGCGGTTTCCCCTGGTGCCGGGAGCATTATGTAACCGATTATACTCCTCAATGGTATCAGCATCTGGAAGACCAGCAGCTGGGCGTGGCAGCCGATGCTTCCGTCCTGACAGCAACGGGCGATTCCCGCTGGTATAATTATTATGTGGAAGGACTAGCCTGGCTGGTGGAGCATACCGGTATCGACGGGCTGTACCTGGATGATGTCGCTTTCGGTCGCGATATGCTGAAACGGATGCGTCATGCGATGGAAGAAGTGAAGCCGGGTTGTATCATCGACCTGCATTCAAATACTGGTTTCTCACGCGGACCGGCTACCCAGTATGCGGAATATTTCCCTTATGTGGATAAGGTTTGGTTCGGCGAAAGCTTTATGTATGACGAGATGTCTCCGGCAAACTGGCTGGTGGAAGTCTCCGGTATCCCGTTCGGTCTGATGGGGGATATGTTGCATGGCGGCGGTAATAAATGGCTGGGCATGCAGTACGGCATGACCGTTCGTCAACCCTGGCTGACGGAAGGGGTATCCTGCGATCCTCGGTATATCTGGAGGTTATGGGATGACTTCGGGATCATGGATGCACAGATGATCGGTTTTTGGGAAAAGAATCCAGCTGTAACCACTTCGGATAAAGAGGTGAAAGTAACGGCGTACGTGAATAAAGGCAAAACGCTTCTCTCGATCGGTAACTATTCCGGAGCAAAGAAAGAGGTTAAACTGAATATCGACTGGAAGCAATTAGGTCTGAATCCGTCGTCTGTCCGTATGCAGGCTCCGGCTGTTACCGACTTTCAGGAAGCACAGGAGTTTACGCCAGCCGATCTGATCCCGGTCGATCCGAAACACGGATGGCTGATCATTGTATCTGAAATTTAGACTCACCTTTTTCTCTTTTATCATATTACTCTGTGTAAACAAATTATTTTATGAAAACACTTTTCTATATTCTAATAACCCTGTTCTGTCTGTCCTGTAGTATGCAGAACAAACTGGAGGAGATCACTATCCGGCTGGATAAGGAAACCCTGAACCCTGTCCGTAATCCGGGTGAACGGGGAACTCTTCATGTTACCGGTCGTTATTCCAATGGAAAGACCACCGATCTTCCTTTGTCCGATATTGCTTTGTCCGTACGTACGGTCAGTGCCAGCGGAAATGTCGAGGTTATCGCTTTATCCGGCGATCAGTTGATCCCGAAGGACGGCGGACTGGCAGAAGTGACTGCCGTCTACCAGAAAGACGGCGCGACTTACCAGGCGAAGAAGAGAGTCGTTGTCGCTCCGTATTACCGCGACTATCACCAGACACTGGTATTGAAACTCTTTATGGGGTACGACGGCGAACTGAACGAACCCGATCCGAACAACGTGATTTTCCAGCATGAAGACCCATCCCGCCTTTGTACATTCGGCCACGCGCTCGATGTCGTGAAACGAGTGGATAATCTGACACGCGGTATTCCCAAGATCATCTACCTGGTCGGTTGGCAACGGGGTGGTCACGACCATCTCTATCCTGACTGGAGTATCGTCAACCCCAAGCTGAAACGGGAAGAAGATGCCACCGCCCTTGAAAGCCTCCGCTGGCTGATCCGTGAAGCGCGTGCCTATAACACAACGATCAGCCTGCACATCAATATGGTCGATGCTTTTGAGGAAAGCCCCCTGTGGGATACTTACATCAAGAACGATATTATCGCCCGCGATGCCAACGGCAACCTGAAATCTATCTGGGAATACGTCAAAGGCCATAAAGCTTATCATCTAAGCTATACGAAAGAGTGGGAGAAAGGCTTTGCCAAACCCCGTATCGACCATCTGATCGACATGATTCCCGAACTGAAAGACGGCCATACCATCCATATCGACGCTTTTATGGCGTACTGGCAACCGGAGAACCGTCCGCTTAGCCCCTGGCATGCCAAGCCCGAAAACGGAGGCATCGACATCTACAAAGAGGTGGAAACACAACGGAAGATATTCAAATACTGGCGGGAAAAGGGCTTCGACGTGACGGGCGAGGGCATTTTCTGGGCTCATCCTGCCGGCGAAGGCTTTGTCGGTCTTCAACCGATGTCGTGGTGGTTCCCGGACGATAAGAACTTCCAGATGGAGATTCCCGAACGTCTGTCGGCAAGGGGGCGTACCCACCGGGAAGGGCAGGGCGATTTCCGTTTCGGTTCCAGCATGCAGGGAGAGGAGATTTTCCAGAAAGATCTGGCCAATCTACCCGGCTTCCTGTCCCAGTTCTGTACCATGACATTGCCCTGGTATTACCTGAGCCGCCTGGAGCGGGTTGCCTTTGTCGATGAGGCCCTGTATTACAGCGAGGGGGTCATTGCCCGTGTGGAAGACGGAAAGAACATCATCCGTAAAGGCGATTTCATCCTGCGTGAGAACGACAACCTGTTCGTTCCGGCACTTTGGAACGACAACGAGATCATCGCCTATTCCGGCGACGGATACGAAAGCCATAGCTGGCTGATGCCGGAAGGGTGGGAGAAGGTCGGTGCCGTAGATGTTTATTCTATCTCCATGAACGAACCGGCACGGAAACTATCGGCAATACCTGTGGACAACGGACTTCTCAAGCTGGCGTTAGGGAAAGGAGAGGCTGTTTCGATCGTTCCGGCAGGACAGTCGCTTACCAGATAAACTGATTAAAATAATATGAAAATAAACATGAAAAGATTGTTAGTACTTTTTATTTGTCTGTATGCCTGTACCTCTTTGGTACGGGCACAGTTCAACCATGATTACTCGCAGACATGGGTGACGAAAATGGCGTTGGCTTCACTCGACGAGCGCGGCGATTGTATAGTGCGCCTCACTTTTGAGCAAGCACTGGAAATGATCCGCCAGTCGGATAACCTTTCGCTGGGTGTGCCGAAGATCGTTTATCTGGTTGGCTGGCAATATAACGGGCATGACGATAAATATCCTGCCTTCTTTGAAGTGAACGAGCATCTGAAAAGGGAAGCCGATACCTCCGCCCGTGAGAGCCTGCGCTGGCTGATGCGTGAAGCACGGAAATATAATACGGTCGTAAGCTTGCATATCAATATGACCGATGCCTACGACGACAGCCCTTTATGGCCTGAATACGTAGCGAACGACCTGATCTCGAAGAATGCCGACGGCAGCCTGAAAGTGATCGGCGTATATAACGGTCGCAATGCCTACCAGATCAACTACCGCAACGAGTGGGAGTCCGGCTATACCCAGATGCGTATCGACCGCCTGCTGGCTTTGCTGCCCGAATTGGAGGATAGTGGCACGATCCACGCCGATGCCTGGATTGCACGTCCGAGCGAAGGACATAACGAAACGGTCATCGTAGAGGCTGAATATCAGAAGAAAGCCGCTGCATACTGGCAGGCCAAGGGGCTGGACATCACCAGCGAATGGATGATGGATTACATGGTCGGCTGCGTTCCTTACGCCTGGCATTTTAATGCAGCTACCCAGGACGATTACCTGCGTATCCCCGCCAATGTCTATACCGGCACGGGCCTTAACCCGGATATCCGCAGCAACGACCATGACCTGGGATTTCTTTTCGGCACTTCCAGTTATGGCGAGCCCATCTGGAAGATAGCAGAGAATTATTCCTGGCAACCTCTTCTCTCCGAAGACTTCATGTTGAAATGTCCGCAATATTTTTATCTGAACAGTCTGAAGCGCCTTTCTGTGGAAGGAGAGGGGAAAAACCGTATCTCCCTGTTCAGCGACCAGGTCAGCGTTTCGCTTTCCGACAGCACAGTCCGGCAAAAAGACCGTCTCCTGCGTAATAAAAACACCCTCTGCATCCCGGCCGTATGGCGTGACGATGAAGGTGTGATCGTCTACAGCCGGGACACGAATGGCAAGACCTCTTTCGATATTCCTTATTTATGGGGTAACCCCAAATCGGCAACCGTCTATAAGGTGACGGCCGAAGGTTTGCAGGAACCCCGGAAGATCCATATAGCTAATGCAAAAATGGTCATCGATATAGCTCAAGGGATACCTTATTATGTGATACCGGAGTAAGCGTTTTTACGTTCCGAACCGTGACGTATCTACCGCCTTTACCTTCTTCTCCTTGTAGCCGCCGAAGCTGTAACGGATTGTCAGCAAGATCGAACGGTTGTCCTGGAACAGTTCCATGCGGCTCTTCTGACCCTGCTGGTCGATATGGGTGAGCGGCTTTTGACTGTTCAGCAGGTCGTTGCCTTTGAGAGTCAGGCGGAGCTTCTGTTTGGGAAGCGTCCATACCAGGGCGGCATCCAGGCTGTAGAGCGGGTCGATATCGTAAAGGCCCTGTATCACCTTCGTACAGTAATCGCCGGTGAGGTCGAGGGAGAGGTTTTTGTCGCGGGTCAGGAAGATCGTGTTGGTCAGCATGGCCCGCCCGAAGAGCTTCTTCCGGTCGAAACGGACATCGACCAGCGTCCCTTTGTCGTGGATACTGAAGCCCATCAGCGTCAGCCGCGAACTAAGCACCTCGCCGGCACGGAAAGGAACGATCGCCATCAGTCCGAACATATTGTGCGTATCCAGGTTGATCGTATGGAAGACCGATTGCAGGCGGTCGGGCGACTGGTACGACATCTGTTGTATCTTATCCGGCTGGAAATTGGCGAAGGCTCCCAACACATACTTGTTTTTGAGGATATAGGTCAGTTGCACCGAATAATTCAACTCCGGTTTCAGTTCCGGATTGCCTTTGATTACGCTGTAAACATTCATATAATAAGTATTCGGCGTAGTCGCCCAATAAGAAGGATATTTCCGGTTGCTCGATAAGGAGAACTGCAACATGTTGGCAGGATCGATCCGGTAAACGAGCGACAGGGCAGGGAAGAGGTCCGCCTTGTCCCATAACGTACTTTTCTTTCCCGCTGAGTCGATCGAAGCCTTGTAATACCGGACGGTCAGCGAAGCATCCAGTGTCAGCTTCTTCCCGAACGAACGCGAGAAACCGCCGAAAGCGCCGACCGAATGTTCCCTCTGCGTCAGGTCGAATGTCCCTTCGCGTTCTTCCGTATTGTCGAGCAACGCTTCCGCCTTGTTGTCCGTCCCCGACAACGAAGCCTCCAGCCCGTAGGACAGTTTCCATTTGTTCGCGGTAACGACGAAATGGTTCAGGTATATATTGGCCCGTTGCGTCTGCTGACGGCTTTCGTTGCGCCTGTCCTGGTCGGTGTCGTCTTCAAAATTGTTGACCAGCTCCTGCAACGATTTATCTTTGTAGAAGGTATAGTCGATACCCGCGTTCAGGTTCTTATGGCCGTTGTAATCGATGCGTGCACTGTGCAGGGAGGTCGGTCCGGTCGTCCGGCTGGCGGTGTTTACCGTTTCGATGCCTGTGAACTCCGTCCGTCCTCCCCGGTGGGAAGCGGGGCCGTCCTGTACATACCGTCCCGTGTAGGAAGCCGAGAGCTTGTCCTTGTTGTCGAAGTCATATTCGAAAGCACCCCGCAGGTTGTGGGCGATGCTTTTGTTCTCCGACCAGTTCTTTTGCAGGATATCGTACCGCTGTCCGCCGACGGTCGGTTCCGCATGCATATCTTCCGTCGAGCGGCTGTGTCGGTAGCCCGTCGAGTAGGAGAAGTCCGTCGTATATTTCTTTCCCGTGTACGACAGGTTCATCCGTCCCGAAGGAGAGAAATAATACCCCTGTTCCCCCGTCAGCGACACTTCCCCTTTCAGGATATCTTTCAGGCTCTTGTCGTTCTCGGTGACCAGGTTGATGGAGGCGCCCTGTACACCGTATTGCGGCGGCGTACTGTACATCACTTCCACTTTTTTCACCTTATCGGAAGAGGTCGACTTCAGCATGTCGGCCAGCTGTTCCGGTGTCATGCTGCTTTTCCGGCCGTTGATGATGATCGTCGTGCCCGATGTGCCGAGCAGCGAGATATTGTCGCCTTTCTTTTCTACGCCCGGCAGTTCGCCCAGGACATCGAACGCATTGTCCACCGGTTTGCTTTTCATCAGGTTGGGAATGTCGTACTGGAGTTTTCCTTCGATCATCTTCACCAGCGGGCGTTCGGCTTTGACGAATATCTCCGGCAGTTCCAGTGTGATGCTGTCGTTCACCAGGATCGTACCTTTGCCGTCAGTCTGCTTTTGTGCCGATAACCGGGCGGGTAGTGGGAGCAGGCTGGCTATCAATAACAGGTAATAGATTCTTTTCATGTTCTTGTGCTTTTCGTGATTTTTATACGAAAGGTAGAAAGGGCCCTGAACAGTTCCAAAAAACGCCTGCATTTGGTAAGACTAAATAACATTCGTCCGAAACTGTGTTATTTTGGTTTAAAGCGGCAGGCGGCAAGCCGGAGAATCCCTATATTTGTTTGCATGAAATCATCCATGAAATATATCATTGCACTGGTGATCGTGTCGTTATCCGGGATATTCGCCTACCAGTTGTTCTGGATCAACCGGCTGTATCATTCCCACCAGCAGCAGAACAGGGAATATATCATCGAAGCAATCCGCAATGCCGACCATATCGAACTGTTCAGCCGTGCCGACACCATCAGCCGGTTGGCGAACAAGCGGCGGGAGACCTTCTCGCAGGCCGACGACCGGGGAGGTATCGCCCTGACCACCCGTTTCCGGAGTAAGGACTCGGTGCCGGCGACCGTCCGGATCGTTGAGAAAGAAGCCGGACTCCCTCTTATGCCCGAGGTGGATGCCGAGATGAAGAAAGTTCTCGAAAGCGGCAAGGTCAGGGTAGGCGATGATTTTAGTTCACTGGGTCAGCTGGGGTTGCAGATGCAACGCAGCCTCCACGAGGTGATCGATACGATCTTTCCCGTCGACCTGGCGAAGTTCGACAGCCTGCTGACGGCCGGTCTCCGGGAGAAAAACCTGCACCTCCGCCATTTCACGGAGATACGGTCGCTTACCGACAGTACGGTGGTCACCTCTTCCGTCCCCACTGGGGAAGACCCGGCGCATTACGACCGTTATACCTGGGAGTATACCACCTATCATCCGAAAGCCTATTATGTCTATGTGGAACCGACCCGGCTGGCTTCGCTGGCGGGAATGACGGGTATCCTGGTCTCTTCGTTCCTGATCCTGTTGATCCTGGTATTGTCGTTCGCCTACATGATCTGGTTCCTGCTCCACCAGAAGACGGTGGAGCAACTGAAAGACGATTTCACCCATAACGTGACGCATGAGTTGAAGACCCCCATCGCCATATCCTATGCCGCCATCGAGTCGATCATCCATTATAATCTTCTGGGAAATAAGGAGAAGGCTGATAAATACCTCCACCTCTGCCATGAGGAACTGGAGCGGCTGGGCGGAATGGTCGAACAGATCCTGACCCTTAGCCTGGAAAAACGGAAAGAGATCCGTCTGGTGATGGAGGATATCTCGTTGAATGCCCTGATCGGCAAGATTCTGGAACAGCAGAAGATCAAGTCGTCACACCCTTTCCGTATCCGCGTGGAGTCTGTCCCGGAGGAAATAACTCTGAAAGCCGACCGTGTACATTTGTACAGTATCATCAGCAATCTGGTGGATAATGCCGTCAAATATGCGGACAAGGAACCGGAGATAACGATACGGGTGGAGGCTGCCGGAGGAAAGGTGCAGCTGCGTGTGCAGGACAACGGCCCCGGTATTCCCGAAGAGTACCGCCGGCATCTCTTCGATAAGTTCTACCGGTTACCTTCCAGCCGCCATTCGCAGGTGAAGGGCTACGGCATCGGACTCTTTTACGTGAAGACAATGGTGGAGAAGCATGGCGGGACGGTCACCGTAGAGAGCGTGTCCGGTCAGGGTTCCTGTTTTATAGTTACATTACCGCAATAACCCCAAGCTTATGGATATTTTATTAGTAGAAGACGAAATCTCCCTGGCCATGATCGTCAAAGACGCATTGGAGGAGGAAGGCTATGAAGTGGCGGTAGCACGTGACGGACTGGATGGGATAGAGCATTATTTTAAAGAGCATCCGGCACTGATCATTGCCGATGTGATGATGCCGGAGGTGGATGGTTTCGAGATGGTGCGCCGCATCCGTCGGATGGATAAGGAGGTGCCCGTCCTGTTCCTCAGTGCCCGCTCGTCGGTAGACGATATCGTGCAAGGGTTCGAACTGGGGGCGAACGATTACCTGCGGAAGCCTTTCAGCCTGCGCGAACTGATTGTCCGTGTGAAGGCCTTGATCGTCAAAAGCAAGGCTGAGCCTATCGCCGTTGCGTATCACGAAATCGGGTTGTACACGTTTTATCCGTCTACACAGACCTTGGAGGCAGGGGGGGAATCAGTCGAGCTTTCCTTCAAAGAGTCGGAGTTGCTCCGGTTGCTTTGCGAGAGCGGTAATTTTCCGGTCAATACCAAGGATATTCTACTTGAACTGTGGGGAAATGACAGTTTTTACAATACCCGCAGCTTGCATGTCTTCATCACCAAACTCCGGCATAAACTGGAAAAAGACCCCCGTATCAAACTATTGAATGTACGGGGGATCGGATATAAATTGATCTGCTAGAGACTCTTGCCTAAGGGTTTGGGAGAGTTACCACTTTTCCCTCCTTCCTACTTCTTTCGGCTGCAAACGCTATCAGGTGGCTTTCCAGCGACTCGTCGAGCGGTGTGCTCATCAGGCTGGCATCCTGGCGGCGGATGGCCTCTATCCAATCGCGGATCATGCCGGCATCGCCTCCTCCGTGGCCGACACCTTCGTAGTTGAGGGCATCTTCAGCGTTGGCGTTGTATGTTTTGGACAGGCCGGTGGCGAAATCGGTATGGGTGAACTCTTCCATATCGCCGACGATATCGCCCCGTGTCCCCATGATACGGGTGCGGCGTCCGCCATAGGAGGTGAAAGCCTCGATCGAGAAGTTGACCGTAACGCCTCCTTCAAACTCCATCAACATCATATAATGATCCGGCTGGTTGTTTTGGCAGTGGTAAACGCATTTGCCGTACGGGCCCGTCTGCAGGTTCTCCAGGATGACGTCACCCTGTTTGTCCGGGTCTTCCGGAAGGTCGAACACATAGAGCCAGGTACGGTCGCGGTGATAAATCTTCAGGGCGGAGTAGGGGCAGGTCGCTTCTGCCGGACAACCGTCGGTACAACGTGCCGGGGCACCTTCCGGAGCATTCTCCGCTTTGAAGTGCGTCAGCTCACCGAAGGCGACTACCTTCTTACAGGGCTTGCCGATCATCCAGTGCAGGATATCGAGGTCGTGGCTCGATTTCGCCAGTACCAGCGGCGTGCTCTTTTCCGAATCGCGCCAGCTTCCGCGTACATACGAATGGCACATATGCACATGTTCTACTGGCTCGAAATGCTGGATGCTGACCAGCTCGCCGATCGCCTTGCTGCTGATCATCTCTTTCAGCATCAGGAAATAAGGCGAATAACGGAGCACATGGGTAAGACCTACGATCTTACCTTTCTCCCTGGCATAAGCCACCAGACGGCGACACTCTTCGTCGGTCTGTGCAATCGGTTTTTCGAGCAGGATATCGTATCCCAGGTCGAGTGCTCTCATGCAGGGGGCATAGTGCAGATGGTCGGGGGTAGCAATGATCACGGCGTCGGCAAACTTGGGACGGCTGAGCAGCTCTTCCCAGGTGGCGACACGGTTTTCCTTTGGGACATGGTATTTGTCGCCGTATATGTTACACCGCAGTTCGACTAATTCGGCGATACCTGTTATTTGTAGATCATCCGGATGTTCCAGTGAATAGTCACCGTACAATTTTCCTCGTCCGCTGGCTCCCAGTACGATCGCGGTGACGGGAGTAGTTTTCTCTGTATTCATAGTATAAAAAGCATAAAAGATTAATTTTCTTCAAATATAGGATAATTTCTTTACAAACCGGTTATAGGACAGGGTTTCCCCATTAAATAGGGTTCCTGCTTTGTAATAGAAAGGTAAATATAACTTAATTCCTTTGTATCTGTTTTGTAACATGCCTCCTCTACATTTGCAGCGTAATTTAATAGAAAAAGAAAAACAGTTATGAAAAAGAGTTTAGTGTTATTAGTTGTTTTATTAGGTACTTCGTTCTCCATGTTGCATGCCGTGACAGTTGCCGATGGAGATAATGACAAGGCTGGCAAAACAAGTGTGGAAGCTGCTCCTGTCGAAACATGGGAGTTCTATTCCACCCAACAGGAACCTACTGCTGAAGAACTGGCTAACGCAAACAATCATAAGTTCGGTAAGGAGGTCGGATGCTTGTATAATGCGTTTATGGATATGTATGTGGTGAAAGAGGAAGTGGTTCCGGGTGATCCTGCCCGCCGCACGGTGATCCGCAAACCGGGTATCTACAATGCGGTCCGTTCCATCGAAAAGCAGTTGAACAAGGATGTGAAAAGCAATAAAATGACGAAGGAAGCTGCAGCAGACGAGTTCGCGAATGTCCTGAAGATCGCCCTGGCTGCTATCGACTCCGATACCAACACCTTTGAAGAAGCCCTCCAGGGTAATAAAAAAGATTCATCCCGCCTACTGGCTATCTTCGACAACGTTAAACTGAAGAACCTCTATTAATTTCCCCCCCCTCTTTCCCCTGATAAGTTTTGTTGATAAATAAAGTTTTAGGGCAGGTCTGTTTCCTGCCTCCGGCTTTCTATGTACACCAATTAATTTAGATATGAAGAACAAATTTTACTTAATGATTTGCGGACTCCTTATCTGCACCTCCCTGGCTTTTGCCCAGTCGGTGAAAGTGACCGGTACGGTAACGGACAAGCTGGGTCCTGTGATTGGAGCTGCAGTAGTCGTGAAGAACTCTACGGTCGGTACAGTAACCGATATAGACGGTAACTACGAGATTGAAGCGCCGAAGAACGCTACCCTGATATTCTCTTTTGTCGGATACGAAACGGTGGAACGCCCGATAGGCGATCTGAAGGTTATCAATGTAGAGATGTCCGACGACGTCAAGCTAATCGACGAGGTGGTGGTAACAGCCATCGGTATCAAACAACAGAAAAAGAAACTAGGTTATACCACCCAGCAAGTGAGCACGGAAGCCCTTGAACAACCGGGTACGGTGAACGTGGGTAATGCCCTCTCCGGTCAAGTCGCCGGTCTGACCGTTAATAACCCGACAGGTATCTTCCAGGCACCGAGTTTTTCTCTGCGGGGTAAAACACCGCTGATGGTAGTGGACGGTATTCCGGTGGAGTCAGACCTGTTCGATGTCTCTCCGGAGAATATCGAAAGTATCAACGTGCTGAAAGGTACGGCCGCCGCAGCTCTGTACGGTTCGCGGGGAAAGGACGGTGCGATCCTGATCACGACCAGGCTGGCGAAAGAAGAGGGTCTGGTGGTAACAGCCGGCATATCCAGCATGGTAACGGCTGGTTTCACCGTGTTTCCCGAGACACAGAATGAGTTCGGTTCCGGTTCAAACGGACAGTATGAGTTCTGGGACGGTGCCGACGGCGGTATCTCCGATGGGGATATGACGTGGGGGCCCCGTTTTGAAGGGCAGAAGATAGCCCAGTGGAACAGCCCGATCCGTGACAAGCAAACAGGTGAAGTGATCCCCTGGTGGGGCGATGTCTCCGGCTCTGTCTACGACGACCGTACACGCTACGAACGTGTTCCGATCACCTGGGAGGCACACGACAACCTGAAGGATTTCCTTCGTACGGGTGTGATCACCAAAGCGACTTTCTCCGTGGCAAATAAGACAAAGAAAGCCAATTACAACTTCAACGGCGATTTCTCCAAACAACGCGGACAGGTTCCGAATACCTCGATCTATACGGGCGGCCTGAACTTTAACAGTATGTTCAACCTGAGCAATACGGTGACTCTTTCTTCCAACCTGTCATATAATAAGGTTTATTCCCCAAACTATCCCCGCTATGGCTACGGACCGAAGAATCACATGTACACGATCCTATTGTGGATGGGTAACGATGTGAACGGGAAGGAACTGTCACAACATCTGTATCGTCCGGATTCGGAAGGAACCCGGCAGGCAAACTATAACTATGCCTGGTATAACAACCCTTATTTTGCAGCCAATGAGCTGACACAGAAACACGACCGCAATACAGTGAACGGGCAGGTGAAACTCAACTGGGATGTATTGCCCGGACTGACCCTGCAGGGACGTGCCGCCGGTCGTCTGGAAAGTACGTTTGAAGATATGAAAAGCCCGAAGTCGTATATGAACTACGGCGATTCACGTAACGGTGATTATAAGACCTGGAACAGCGATCAGCTGGATATCAATGCGGATGCGTTGGCTACTTATACACAGGCAGTCAGCAAGGATTTCGCCTTTACGGCCAATCTCGGAACTTCACTCTACTACCGCCAGATACGCAAGGAAACACAGGCTACCGACGGACTGATCGTTCCGAAAGTATATAATATGGGAAACAGCCTGAACCCGGTCAGTGCAACCAACCTGATGAACGAGAAGGCAATCGAGAGTGTCTATGGCTCTGTGAACATCGACCTGTTTGAAGCGCTTTTCCTGACCTTCACCGGACGTAACGACTGGTCGTCTACGCTTTCGGCTGCCAACAATTCTTATTTCTATCCCTCTGTTTCTGCCAGTACACTGGTGAACGAATATGTGAAGCTGCCTTCGTGGATGGATTATCTGAAGGTCAATGCTGCCTGGGCACAGGTATCCAGCGACCTCGATCCGTACGCCTTGCAGGCGACCTATGCAAAAGGTATCCTCTATGGCAGTACGCCTTCGGTGACGTATCCGAATGACGTGACCGATCCTTCCGGCTCCGGAACGGTGACAGCCCTGGTGAATCCGGATATCCTGCCTCAGAAGACCTCTTCCTTTGAAGTCGGTATGTCGACTTCGTTCCTGCATAACCGTCTGGGGTTGGATCTGACTTACTACCGTATGCTCGACCAGAACAGTATCATCAAGCTGCCTATCTCCGAGGCTTCCGGTTTCCCTTACCGCTTTGTGAACGGCAATGAATATACGACGAACGGTTTTGAACTGATCGTGAACGCCACACCTGTACAGAATAAGAACTTCACCTGGAATGTGTCGACCAACTGGAGCAGTAATATCCGCAAGCTGACAAAGATTTACGGCGGTCAGGATAAATTCGGCGACCTGAAGGTGGGCGACCGGGCGGATGCCATGTACGCTACCGAATGGGAAAAGACTCCGGACGGCCAGCTGATACTGGATGCTAACGGCATGCCGACCCAGAGCGCGTTTACCACCCATATCGGTAACCAGTCACCCGATGTTCGCTACGGACTTCAGAATACGTTTAAGATCAAAAAGTTTACCGTCAATATCGATATGGACGGAGCGATCGGCGGCACATTGGTCTCGACTACCACCCAGAAGATGTGGTGGGGCGGAAAACATCCGAAGTCGACCATGTACCGTCAGGAAGAATATGAGAACGGTGGCAAGGCGATCTATGTGCCGGAAGGCGTAAACATCGTCAGCGGTGAGGTTACCTATGATGTGAACGGGAATATCCTGACAGATACCCGTGTGTACAAGAAGAATGAAACGGCTGTCAATATCCAGACCTGGGCACAGAACTATCCGTATCGTGCCGTGGTCCGTACCAGCGAGAACGAGTTGTTCGCCAACACTTTCAACCGCTCTTACTTGAAGCTGCGCCGTGTGGCTGTGTCTTACGACCTGAAGAACCTCTTCGAGTCGAATGTGATCAAGGGACTGGATCTGACCCTGTTCGGCAACAACCTGGCTGTCTGGAAGAAAACGCCTTACCTCGATCCCGACTTCGGTGCCAGCGACTCGGACCTGCAGGACCCTTCCGCCCGTTATATCGGTATCAGTGCAACCATCAAATTATAATCCTACGATAAAGCAATGAAGAAATATCTGAAATATATAGCAGCCGGTGCCGCTCTGGCATTCACCTGCAACTCGTGTATCGACCTGGAAGAGATGAATGTCGATCCGAACAACCCGACGACCACCGATCCGGCACTCTTGCTTACCGGATTGTCTTTCAAAACATTCGAAGAATCGGATGCACAGGTTTGCCACGCTACGAAACAGTTGGTGCTGACCTCCGGCGAAAGTCCTTACCAGGTGTATAAATGGACACGCGGCGGCTTCGGTTACTACAGTAGCCTGCGCGATGTGACGAAGATGAAAGAGGAAGCGGAGAAGAGTAACGAGACGGCTTATGAGGCTTTGGCTCTTTTCTTTGAAGCACATTATTATTATATGTTGACGATGATGTTCGGTGATGTGCCTTGCAGCGAAGCCTTGCAGGGCGAAACGAACGAATTGTACCAACCCAAATATGACTCGCAGGAGACGGTACTGTCTACCGTGCTGGCCAAACTGGATGAAGCAAATACGTTGTTGACCGACAATAATAGCATTATCAGCGGCGATATTATCTATGGAGGCGACCTGCTGAAATGGCGCCGCCTGATCAATGCCTACCGGCTGCGGGTCCTGATGTCCTTGTCGAACAAACAGACCGTAGGCGGGATAGATGTGAAGTCAACCTTTGCCCGTATCTTCCGGGACGAACCGCTGATGACCGGCGAAGCCGACAATGGCCAGCTGGTATTCCTCGATCAGCAGGATGACCGCTATCCTTATTTCAATGACAGCGACTTCGGTTCGGGGCGTTATATGGATTCTACTTATGTGGCTGTCCTGGCTACCCGTAAAGATCCCCGTTTGTTTGCTTTCTGTACGCAGACCCCTGCTGCGGAAAAGGCGGGACTAGCCGTGGACGATTTCGCCTCCTATGATGGCGGCGATCCGGCAATCCCTTACAGCCTAGTGAACGATAAAGTCTCATTGGGTGGTTGTTCCAAACCGGCTACCCGTTATTACCAGCATCCGACTAACGAGCCGATGATTCTGCTGGGATATACCGAGCAGCAGTTGCTTCTGGCGGAGGCGGTGGTTCGCGGCTGGATTTCCGGAGATGACAAGGAGTTTTACGAATCGGCGGTCAGGGCTTCTTTCCGCTTTTATGAGAAATATGCCTCTTCCGTAGCCCAGTATTTGGGGGAAGATGCTGCTGATACCTATCTGCAGGGCGACAAGGTGGCTTATGCTTCTTCGCTGACAAAAGAGCAGAAGATAGAGCGTATCATCCTGCAAAAGTATATCCCTACTTTCCTGCAAGGCAGCATGTGGATGCCTTACTATGACCAGTTGCGTACGGGGTATCCTGAATTTCGCCGGGCATCCGGAGTGAGTCTGCCATACCGCTGGATGTATCCGCAGGACGAGTATAATAATAATGCAGCCAGCGTACAGGCTGCCCTTCAGTCGCAGTTCGGAGGAAACGACAGGACATCTGATCCTCTTTGGTGGATTAAATAAAAAGAAATGGCATGAATAGAAAGGAGTTTTTACGGACATCGGGGCTTTTGCTTCCGGTGTCTTTTTTAGGAGTTTCCGGCGCAGAAGCAATCGGAAAGGGTACGATGAAAGAGGTTGCAGAAACGGCTACCGGAGCGTCTTACCTGGATAGTGCGTCTTATAAAGCGCATGCGGACAAGTTGAAGTTTAATGCGGACGGTAAATTCAAGATCGTACAGTTTACCGACGTGCACTGGGTTCCGGGCAACCCGGCTTCGGAAGAGGCTGCCGAACGCATGAATGAAGTACTGGATGCCGAAAAGCCTGATTTCGTGATCTATACGGGTGATATCGTGTTTGCCAAGCCGGCAGCGGAAGGGTTTCGGAAGGCGTTCGAGCCTGTTATCTCCCGCAATATCCCGTTTGCCGTAACTTTGGGTAATCACGATGACGAACATGACATGACGCGTCAGGAGATCTATACGTTCATCAAGGATATGCCGGGCAGTCTGACCGGCACGGTGGAAGGGTTGAGCGGTGTTACCAATTTCATCTTGCCGATACGAAGCTCGAAAGATGCGAAAGAGGCTTTTATCCTGTACGGCTTCGACAGCCTGGCTTATTCGCGGAAGGAGGAAACCAAGGGTTACGACTGGATCAAGCCGGATCAGATCGACTGGTACAGGAAATGCAGTACTGCGCTGACGGCGAAGAATGGGGGTAAGCCGCTTCCGGCACTCGCCTTTTTCCATATCCCTGTGCCTGAATATAACCAGGCGGCTTCCGACGAGAATACGTTGCTAATCGGTATCCGTAAAGAGAAAGCTTGTGCACCGGTAATCAATTCCGGGTTATTCACGGCTATGCTCGAAGCCGGGGATGTGATGGCTACGTTTGTCGGCCATGACCATGTGAACGATTATGTTGCCCGCTGGAAAGGACTTCTCTTGGGGTACGGACGTTTCACAGGAGGCAAGACGGTCTACCATGACGTACCCGGAGGAAACGGAGCACGTGTATTCGAATTAACCGAAGGCGAGCGTTCTTTCAAATCCTGGATACGACTGAAAAATAATCAAGTGATTTCATCGATCCACTACCCGGCGGATTTTGTAAAAGGTGGGGACAGTAATCCCTTTACCTGAGTGTGTCCGTATAATTTCCCCGGTAGGAAACTCCAGTTCCCTGCCTGGGAAACTCGCGTTTCTTGCCTAGGAAACTCCGGTTCCCTCCGCAGGAAACTGGAGTTTCCAGACCGGGGAATTACGAGGAAACTGTAATCTCTTGTCAGTTAGTTAGGTAAGCTTATTTCTCTTCTTTCGCTTTTGAGGCCAATTGTAACCAAAGGAACAATGCTCCCGGAACCAGAATAATAGCGGCTGATACCAGCAACGCGGTACGCAGTGAATAGACGTCGTTCAACCAGCCGATAAACGGGGCAATGGCGGCAAACATCAGCCGGATGATGAAGTTACGGATAGACAGGACCGTCGCCCGCATCTCCGAGAATGTCATCTGGTTGATATACCCTTTTAATATCGGCGTAGCAAACCCTCTGATCACGTAGAAGACGAGCAGGATAGCCAACCCGGCATACGTCAGGTTGAACGCCAGTGCCACGTAACCGCCTGCTACGAATGTCAGGATTAGTATCCCCATCTTCTTAGGTCCGAAATAGCGGTCCACACGGTCTGAATAAAGGGCGGCGATGCCGACAGTCAGGTTCAGTACCGTCCAGATCACCCCGAACCAGGAGGTTGGCGTATTCATATACATCAGGTAGGGTTGCACGAACCAGGCCATCGTCAGAGTCGCAGCCCCGATGATACCTGAAAACATGATATTATAGCATAGTCTCTTATTCGTAACCAGCGAGTATTTGATGATCCGCATGATCTCCTGTATCGGGCTTTGTATCTTACTCTTGATATTCAGCTCCCGCAGTGCAAAAGCGGCAGGAATGCCGCTGAAGGCGATCACCGCTTGGGCATAAAAAGGATAGCGTAGGGAATAGGCGGCCAGCAATCCGCCGAAGATACCGGCAACGGCTTCCGCAAAGTTTCCGATCATGGTGATACGTCCCTCGTAACGCAGATACAGATTCTCTTTTTTATATTGCACGGTCGTATCGTACAGCAAGGCGGAGTCTGCCCCGTTGACCAGCGTTTGCCCTGTACCCAGTAGTATTTCGGCGATAACGAAAGCAGCGAACGTGGACGTAAAAGAATAGCAAAGATATCCGAAGAAGAAAAGAATACATCCGACTATCAAGCATTTGCGCCGTCCCCACACATCGGCAAGATATCCCGACGGTATCTCCAGCGCTACGGCAGCAATCGAATAAACGCTTTTCAGGATGAATACGTCCTGCAGTCCCAGTCCGTGATCTTCATAGAAGAGCACGATGATCGGCATGACCAGGGTGAACCATTTGGATAATTTAATAATGTATAGTGCAAGTATGTTTCGTTTCATTCGGGAGTTTCTTCTCTGGGATCTCCTGACAAAAGTATATATTTTTTCAATAAAGAGCTAATCTGCCAATGGAGATAGCAATAAGTTCAGATCTTTCTAAGTGATTTCTCTTTAACTATCTTCTTTTTACGAATATATTTAAAATATTACGAAATAATCGTATTTGTCTTGCCGCTTTGAAATATAATCCTTTTATTTGCGATGTGTTATATTAAATTAATAAGGTTATGAAAAAGATAGGACTATGTTTGGCTACTGTGATGTTGTTGACGGGGATGAATGGGTGTAAAGATCGTGCGGGAAGTGAAGGACCTTTGCCGGTGCTCGACTTTCGTGCAGATATACCGGATCAGGAAGTAGCCTTGCAGGATTTAGGCAAGGTGCGTTATTTTCGTTTGCATACACCAGGGGATGTGTTGCTGGGCGATCAGATGAAGTTGGCACCGGGTGAGCACGGTTTGTTCTTCTTTGGGCCATCCAGCGGAGATGTGATAGGCTTTGATAAGAAGGGGGAGATGATTTGCCGTTTTAACCGGAAAGGGCAGGGAGGTGAAGAATATGTCAGGATACGCCATATCCTGTATGATGCAAAACGGCAGGAAATCTTTCTGGATGCAATCACCCAAATGCAGGTATATGATCCGGAGGGGAACTTTAAAAGAACATTAAAAATTCCGGAATCTTATCAGATGGATGTCGTGGAGTCTGTGGACGAGAATACGATGGTTTTTCTGGATATGCAAGGCGCTCTCTTCGTGAAAGAAGGGGAGACAACCCGGATAGATGATAATCCGGAAGCAAACAACCAGCCTTTTGTCGTAATGGATAAAGATACCGGAGAAAAGATAGAACGTCTTCCTCTTGTTTCGAACGAGCGTTACCGCAGTATGATCGTGACCACGCGTGACGGACGTCCTTTTGTCTTGTTGAATCGTATGAGAAACCTGCTTGCCTGCGACGGAGGAGGTTGTGTGATCAGTGAACCGGCAGCCGATACGCTTTATTTGTTATCCCCCGACCGCCAACTGAAACCGGTCTTTGCCAAGCTCCCGCTATCGACCGAGAAAGACGGCAAGATCGCTTGCGAGATCAGGGCTTTGACACCGGATAAGATGCTTGTCAACGCTGTTTTCTTGAAAGACGAAGGCCAAATGACATTACGGAACGAGCTTTATCTATATACAGTAAAAGAAAATACCTTCTCTCACGTCAAACTGGCGAATAAAGATTGGAAGAACGGAGACATGATGAATTTTGTATTCAATAATAACAAGCTTTATTACATCTTATATCCTTTCACGTTACTCGAAGCGATGGAAAAAGGAGAACTCTCCGGAGAGCTGGCGGAGATAACCAAAACATTGGACGAAGACGAGAATCTGATCCTTATGGAAGTCGATCTCGATTGATTTGACGTTATTATTTATTGTTAGTTAGTAAAAAAGTTATTACTTTGCGACAGTTTTATACTACTAACAATTAAATGATAACAAACTGATACCATGATTTGGAACGAAACTATTGAATGTATGGACCGCGAAGAAATGCGGAAATTACAGAGCATCCGGTTGAAACGGGTTGTCGAACACGTTTATCATAATACCCCCTTTTACCGCAAGAAAATGCAGGAGATGGGTATTACTCCGGATGATATTCAATCTATTGAAGATATATCCAAGCTGCCGTTCACGGTTAAGCAGGATTTACGCGATAATTATCCCTTCGGACTGATGGCTGTACCGATGTCCGAGATTGTTCGTTTGCATGCCTCTTCGGGTACGACCGGAAAACCGATCGTTGTAGGATATACCCGCAAGGACTTGTCCATCTGGTCGGAAGTGGTGGCACGCTGCCTGACGGCTTATGGTATTACAAAGAATGACTCCGTGCAGGTTTCCTATGGCTACGGTTTGTTTACCGGAGGTCTGGGGGCTCATGGCGGCGTGGAAAATATCGGCGGGACAGTGATCCCGATGAGTAGCGGTAATACGCAGAAACAAATCCAGCTGATGCACGATTTCGGTGCGAAAGGACTGGCATGTACGCCTTCGTATGCCTTGTATCTGGCGGAGACGATCCACAGTTCTGGTATCCCTTTGGAAGAATTTCAGCTGAGAGTAGGAGCCTTCGGTGCCGAACCCTGGACGGAAAACATGCGTAAGGAACTGGAAGATAAACTGAACATCAAGGCATACGATATCTACGGACTGACGGAGATCTGCGGTCCCGGTGTCGGCGGCGAATGCGAATGCCAGAACGGGACACACCTGTGGGAAGATCATTTCTTCCCGGAAATCGTCGATCCGGTAACCCTGCAGCCGGTTGCTCCGGGCGAACAAGGCGAACTGGTGTTCACGACATTGACCAAGGAAGGTATGCCGATGATCCGTTACCGTACACGTGACCTGACACATCTGATCTACGAAAAATGCGAATGCGGCCGTACGGCTGTCCGCATGGGCCGTATCCTCGGACGTAGCGACGATATGATGATCATCCGCGGTGTGAACGTATTCCCGTCGCAGGTAGAGTCCGTATTGCTGGAAATGCCGGAATTTGAACCGCATTACCTGATTGTGGTAGATCGTGTGAACAACACCGATACTTTCCAGATCCAGGTGGAAGTACGTCCGGACTATTATTCGGACGAGATGAACAAGATGATCGCGCTGAAGAAGAAGATCGCCGCCCGCATGCAGAGCGTGATCGGTATTCAGCCTGATATAAAGATCGTCGAACCGCGTAGCCTTGAACGCAGTCAGGGCAAGGCTAAACATGTGATCGACAATCGTAAATTAGTTTAACCCCTTAAAAGAGTAAAATGCTATGCTAATTAAACAATTATCCATCTTTCTAGAAAATAAGAAAGGCCGTTTTACGGAAGTAGCAAAGATTTTAGGTGAAGCCGGAGTGAATATGTCGGCCTTTACGGTGGCAGAAAATTCGGATTTCGGTATTCTGCGTCTGATCGTGTCGGATACGGAGAAAGCTATTCAGGTTCTTCGTGAAAAACTATATGCGGTGAGTGTGGCCGATGTTGTATGCCTTCATTGTCCCAATCAGCCGGGTGCGCTGGCTAAGGCGATGGAGATCATTACTTCTGCAGGTATTTTTGTCGAATATATGTATGCTTTCTCGCAGGGAGAGGCGGCGAATGTGATCATCCGTCCCGACAATGTGGAGAAGTGTGCAGAGGTGCTGAAAGCCAATAAACTGGAGCTGATTGCTGCCAGCGATTTATATAAGTTGTAAATATTAACGTTATGCGCTTCGTTATTTTACCGAAAATAATGTAACTTTGCGCGCTAAAAGTATGTGAATGAAAAAGGTTGTATTTTTATTGATGATGATTACGGTCTTGTTATCCTCTTGCGGGGAGTACAACAAGATACTGAAAAGTACGGACTATGAGCTGAAATATTCGTATGCAAAGAAGTACTTCAATGCAAAGCAATATAACAAGTCCGCTACCCTGCTGGATGAACTGGTTACAATCTTTAAAGGAACTGCTTATGCCGAAGAATCCTTGTACCTGCTGGCCCAGAGCTATTACGGACAGAAAGATTATCAGACGGCTTCGCAATACTTTAATACGTATTATACCACCTATCCGAAGGGCGAATACACTGAATTGGCCCGTTATTATTCAGGATATGGCTTGTATCTGGATTCGCCCGATCCGCGGTTAGACCAGACACAGACGTATGAAGCTATCAACCAGTTGCAGCTCTATCTGGAGTATTATCCGCAGAGCGAACGTGCTGCCGAAGCCCAGAAGATCATGTTCGAATTGCAGGAGAAACTGGCTTACAAGGAACTGCTGGCTGTAAGATTGTATTATAACCTGGGTACTTACATGCGCGACAATAACTATTTGTCTGCCGTGATCACTGCCGAGAACGCGTTGAAGAACTATCCTTATTCCAAATATAGGGAAGAGTTCATGTTCTACGTATTACGCTCGAAGTATGAACAGGCTATAAATAGTGTGGAAGAGAAGTTACAGGGTCGTTATCGTGAGGTTGTGGATGAATACTACACTTACATGAACGAATATCCGGAAGGCAAATACGTAAAACAGGCACAAAAGTTCTACGATTACGCCAACAAGAGAATAACAGATACGTATTAACGATATTATTTAACAATAAAGTAAAATGGATTACAGAAAGTCTAACGCTCCTTCGAATACGGTTACCCGTGACATGATGAAGTTGTCAGCCGACACGGGAAATGTGTATGAAACAGTAATGATCATCGGTAAACGAGCTAATCAGATTAGTGTTGAAATGAAGCAGGACCTGGAAAAGAAACTGCAGGAGTTTGCATCATACAACGATAACCTGGAAGAAGTTTTCGAAAACAGAGAGCAGATCGAGATCTCCCGTTATTATGAAAAACTTCCGAAGTCGACGCTGATCGCAGCACAGGAATATGAAGAAGGTAAGGTTTATTATAAGAACCCTGCTAAAGAAAAGAATAACTTCTAAGAAGAAATATTGTGTAAGATATGAAAAGGCTGACCCTGATAGAGTCGGCCTTTCCATTTAAAATGAACTAATAACCATGTTACAAAGAATACAAACAGTTTATTTACTTATTATCGTGGGCCTGATGGTAGCCACGCTGTTTTTACCTCTTGCCTTGTTGCAGGCGGGAGATCAGTTTTACTCTTTCGATGCGACGGGTGTCAGCACGATCGCCGCTGAAGCGGAGTTGGTTTATCCGACGTGGGGACTTTTTGCATTGACGGCGGTGATCTCTATCCTGGCGTTGCTCACCATCTTTTTATTCAAGAAAAGAATCCTGCAGATCCGTCTGTGTGTATTTAATGCCATCCTGATGTTGGGTTTCTATGCTTTGTTCGTTTTTTTTGTATGGATACTGAAAGAAGAACTGGCAGGTGTCGCTCTGAGTGTAAAGATCGCCTTGTCTTTCCCGGTAATTGCCTTGATCCTGGATTACCTGGCTATCCGTAATATCGGTGCCGACGAGGCTCTGGTTCGTTCGCTCGACCGTTTGAGATAAGTATCCGGAGATTCAAATCTCGGAAAAACATAAAAAACGCAGCCATGTTATCATTACATGGCTGCGTTTTTTATGATACGGAAGTCGTAACGACTATTCTACAGGGCGTAATACAAACTCGAACGTTGTCTTTTCCACCGGTACCAAATACTGTGGTAATACACCCGGTCCGCAAGTAGCTGTACCGACACCCGCCTGTTCGGCATCCAGATGGACAGTCACTGTACCGCTTCTCTTCAACTGATTGATATGGGTGGAAGCATCGATATTGCTGTCCGTAAAAGGAACGATGCTGAACTGCCAGGGAGTAGTGGCTGTTACGTGCAAGCCGTTTCCTGTGTCGTTCGTGATCGTTGCCCAACGCATATCCGTACGGTTTCCGGTCGACTGAGGTTTGACGTAATAATGGAACATTCGTTCCGCGTCCGTCTTGTCGAGGGCGATCCGCCCGCTTTGGATGCGGTCGGTGTATGTTTCTCCGGTGCGTCCCAGGTAAGAGACCTGTGCATATTCGGATGGCATTTCGAAGGTCAGTCCGATACGTGCCAGCGATTTGACGATAGCGGTATCCGGAGTGAAGGAGGTTGCTATCTTTACTGTGCCGTCAGGGGTCAGTTGATAGTGCTGCGTGGCTGTCCCTACTGTCTCACCTTTGCCGTTCAGGAGTGCCAGCGTTGTCTGGACACTGTTCTTTCCTGCCCGGAAGGCTTTTGCCTGTTGGCTGAGCGCGTTAAGGCCTGCCGTTTTCCACAAGCGGGCACCGTTACGGTCGCGGTTATCGTTGTCCGTGATGGGGCGGTAGAGGCTGATCATGAGCGGTGTGGAAAGCATTTCTTTTCCGTCGAGCTTATAAGAGGTCATGGCCCCTGTCTCCGGAGAGAAGGAGATGCTGATGCGGTCGTTGCTGAATGTGTTGTCGTCCTGTTTCAGGGCAGAAGCCTTCAGGGTGGGATATTCCGGGCGATAGTTCTTGTTGGCGGTCCATACAAACTGATCGTAAGCCACTTCATGGGTGACCGGGATGAACGGACGTGCCTGCTTTGGTGTCCAGCTCAGATTCAGGAATACCTCTTTACAGTTTTTCGGTAAGGAGGTTTTACCGAGTGTCAGTGTGGTGGTTTCGTGTGGCAGGCAGTCGACGGTTTCTGTTCCCTGGCGTACAACCTCTCCGTTGTCTGTGACCAGTTGCCAGTTCAGGGTATATTCATTCAGATTGCTGAAATCATACCAGTTTTTGACGGAGAGTGTCAGGTTGCGTTCGTCAGTCAGACTGGCCTTGATATATTGGTAGACCTTTTTCACTTCGTTCAGATGTGGATGCGGTACGCGGTCGGCACCGATCAGACCGTTACAGCAGAAGTTGTCGAAGCTGGGGATGCCTTTAGGACCATAATCGCCTCCGTACGACCAATACCAGTTGCCGTTCTCATCCAGTTCGCGGAACGACTGGTCTACCCAATCCCAGACACAACCGCCTTGTGCCATCGGTTCGTTTTCGAATACATCCCAGTATTCTTTCAGGCCGCCGACACTGTTTCCCATTGCATGCACATATTCGCAAAGAATGAAAGGGCGGTAGATTTTCGGCTCTTTCTGGTTCAGGTATTCTTTGATAACGTCTACGCTGCGGTACATACGGCAGTAGATATCCGTGTTGTAGTTTTGCTCGGCACGTTCGTACTGTACTGGCCGGTTCTTTTCGACAGATTTGAGCCAGTCGTAAGTACGTTCGAAATTAATGCCGTTGCCGGCTTCGTTACCCAGCGACCAGATCACGATGCAGGGATGATTCTTGGAACGTTCGTACATCCGGCGGGTGCGGTCCATATGGGCAGGGAGCCAGGTACTGTCTTTAGCCAGCGATTCGGGACCGTATCCCATGCCGTGTGATTCGATATTGGCTTCGTCGATCATGTAAAGACCGTATTCATCGCAGAGTTCGTACCACAACGGATCGGTCGGGTAGTGGGAGTTGCGCACGGTGTTGATGTTATACTGTTTCATCAGTTCGATATCTTTCAGCATCAGTTCGCGGCTGACGGTACGACCCAGCTGCGAATGTTCGTGGCGGTTCGTTCCTTTGACCAGTGTCGGTACACCGTTCACGCAGAAGCGGCCGTCTTTGATTTCGGAGGTGCGGAAGCCGACTCTGCTTCCCGTCAGTTCAGTCTCTTTGCCGTTACTGTCTTTCAGCGAGAGAAGAAGCGTGTACAGGTTCGGATGCTCTGCACTCCAGACTTTTACACCGGGGATAGTTACGCCTTTGAATGTGATCCGGTTATTGTCTCCGGCGGGAACTTTGATTTCCTCTTTCAGGACGGTTTTGCCATCGGCATCTTTCAGTTGGTAGGCGATGCGTGTGTTGGGATCAGATTTGCCTGCGATCCGGACATCCAGGTTGAAGATACCGTCCCGATAGGTGTCCTTGTCGAGTGTAGAGACAACTTTGTAATCGGCAATGTATTGCTGCGGAGTACTGTAGAGGTAGACGTTGCGTTCGATACCGCTCAGGCGCCACATGTCCTGACATTCCAGGTAGGAGCCGGAACTCCAGCGGTACACTTCCAGCGCGACGGTGTTTTCACCCGGTTGCAGTTTATCGGTGATATCCCATTCTGCGGGCGTTTTGGAACCTTGGTTGTAACCGAGTTTTTCCCCGTTCACCCATACATAATAGAAAGAGATGACACCTTCGCAACAGAGTACCACGCGGCGGCCGTCCCATGATGCCGGTATGGTAAAAGTACGGCGGTAGGACCCTACTTCATTTTCTGCGTAGGGAACCAAAGGCGGGTTTTTCTTGAAGTTGAATATCGGATCGTCGAACTCATAGGTTTCATTTACATAGATAGCCGTGCCGTATCCCTGGCGTTCCCAGTTGCCGGGGACATTGATGTCTGCCCATCCTCCGGTATAAAAAGAAGGTTTGTAGAAATCCTTCGGACGGTTGTCGGGGTTTTTTGTCCAGTGGAATTTCCATTTGCCGTTCAGGCTTTGATACCAGGGCGACGATTCGTGGTCGCGGGCCGATACGGCTTTCTCGTTTTCAAAAGGCCAGACGTAGGCGTGCGGTTCCAGTTTGTTCAGACCGATTGCGTACTGGCTCTGCCACTCGGGCGTGTTGTCTGCAGGCTCTGCTGCAGCCTGGAACATTCCCAGGCTGCACAGAGTGAAAATAGATAACAGAGTTTTTTTCATTGTATTTATAGAATTATTATTTCATCTGTATATATCCATGTACCTTGTCCCGGCCGTGTATGATCTTCAGGGCATTTCCCGGGATTCTTCAGCTCGACTTTCAGGTAACGGCCTGTAGATGCCAGGTTGTCGAATGTCTTGTCTTCGATACGGATACCTTCACGGAATATCTCTTCCGGCGTGAAGGAACGTTCAGCAATACGTGTATATGTCCGGTTATCGTTTGAAACGGATAACGTAATCTTTGCCGGGATATGTGCCCCCATTCCGTAATTGGTGATGCAGCCGATCGTTATCTGTCCGATATTTTCTTCTTTTCCGAGGTCGATCGTGAAGGAGGCATCTTTGTCATACCATCCGCACCATTCGAAATCGGATTGCTTGTCACTTCCCCTTAGTCCGTTGGTCAGGCGGTAAGTCTGCTCGTTACCGTCAATGACCGGACGGGCTGTTGCCTTGTTCCGGTGAAGGGGCAAGGTCAATGTCTGCCCTTTTTGCTCTCCCGACGCAAAGGTCGCCGCTTTGATCGTAACATCGTCGGTGAAGGCTAATGAATCCGTGTAGAGCGGGGAAGAAGCCTGTGGCTCGCTGCCATCCACCGTATAACGTATCTCCATATCCGGGCGGATACAGGTGAGGGCGACTTTCAATGTATTGTTATCCCCTGTTACCAGATGATCGATGTTGAACATGGAACGGGCATAGTTTACTTCCAGATAGTCGTAATGCCCGGTCAATACATCGAGGCGTTTCAGGAAGCCGGGCCAGTCTTTCTGATCTTTTCCCGACCAGGCTATTTCGGCAACGGTTGCCAGACGCGGGAAGAGCAGGTATTCGACATCTTTCGGCGAGTTGACAAATTCGGTCCATAACGAACCTTGCACTCCGAGCAGGTTGGCGGCTGCTTCCGGTTCCCATTCTGGTTGTATCGGTTCATAATCATATACGTTTTTCAGTGTATTGTTCCCGAAATAAGTGCGTGGCTCAAACCACTGCGGGCCCTGGTAACGGATCAGATATAATACACGCGCCGGGGTCATAATGAATTTGTGGCCCATTTTACCCGCTTTGTATCCGGCAGTTCCTAATCCCTGCCAACCATAGATAACGGCATCTTCGGGTATTTTGCTGTTTGTCAGTTCGTCCCAGCCCATTACCTGCTTGCCTTTGCTTCTGACATAGTCTGCCATCCGGTTCATAAAGTAACCTTGCAGGTCTTCTGCGTCTGTAATACCTTCTTTTTTCATCCGTGCCTGGCAAAGCGGGCATTTCTTCCAGTTCACTTTCGATGCCTCGTCACCTCCCAGGTGGATATAAGAAGAGGGGAACAAGTCGGCCACTTCATCGATCACATCTTCCAGGAAAGAAAAGACTTTCTCGTTCCCTGCGCAGTAAACGATCTCTGCCGCATGTGCCCCCATACCGGGAATGACACCGATAAAGTCTTTCACAACGGGACAGGCCAGTTCCGGATAGGCAGCCAGCGAGGAGTTGGTGTGTGCAGGCATTTCTATCTCAGGGATGATTTCGACCTGGCGTGTAGCGGCATAGGTGATGATCTCTTTCATATCCTCCTGCGTATAGAATCCGCCTACAGGTGTCTCTTCTCCCGGTTGGGCGTTTTTACGTTGGGAGAAATCTGTGTCACGGGCCACTCTCCAGGCTCCGACTTCCGTCAGGCGGGGATATTTTTTTATTTCCAGACGCCATCCGTTACCATCGACCAGATGCAGGTGGAGTTTGTTCAGTTTCAGCATCGCCATATAGTCGATTATCCGGATCACGTTTTCTTTAGGAATGAAAAAGCGGGAAACATCGAGCATTAAACCACGGTAAGGGAAGCGGGGACTGTCCTGTAAAGTCAGTGCCGGTACGCTCCATTCGATTCCGTCGGCCGGTACTCTGCTTTCTATGGCTGGCGGGAGTAGCATACGGATGGATTGTACGGCATAGAAGAAGCCGCAGTTATCAGCTGCTTTTACAGATATATGGGAAGGCGTTATTTGCAGTTCATAATTTTCTTTAGCGAGTGTTGTGTCGGTAGAAAAAACGACGGAAGTAGTCTTGGAGGACGAACCGGTTCCGATTGTCGGAGTGAATCCGGCGGAGGTCGTAAATAAGTCGGCTAATAATCCGGCTACAGCTTCCTGCTCCTGATTTTCGATCCGGATCGTTGTCGATTTGTTAAAGGTGAAATGCCCTTTACCGGTGGTTTGTTGTTCCGGCCGGGGAATGATGTTTATCCCGGAAGGAGTTGAGTTTGTGCATCCTGTAACCAACCAGACAAGAAAGGTTATAAGGAGTAGTTTGTCTTTCGCCATTCGACCTGCTTTTAGTGTTAACATATTCATCCGTGTTAATTAGATTATCCGGAAGACAAATTTATATGTATGTGTGTGGTCGAATGTCCGGTTTTGTACAAAAAAGTTCAATATTTGTCCGATTCCTATTTTTTCCGGATAGGTAGCAGATAAATGATACGTGCGGAGAAAACCTGGCTGGCCGATTTGTTGAAATAATCCGTTTTACGATTGTGGAAGATGTCTCCCAACGCATAGTAATAACGTCCTTCGAGCAGGAAATAACCGATGCCGGTACGCAGTTCGATACCGGGACCACCACATAATCCCCAGTCGAACTTTTGTTCGATAGGCATGTCGTGCTGGTTGTTGGCTCCTGCATTCTGGTTTTTCTCATTGGGGTTCTGATCGGTCTTTTCGCTGATAGCGAAGCCGACCTTCGGCCCTAGGTTTACGTAGAACTTGAACTTGTTACTACCGAAATAAATATGGGTGAAGAACGGTATCTCCAGGTAATTGATCGTACGTGTATATTTGTAAGTCGGGTTCTCGTCGAATTGCTCGTCCCAACCCTGCTGGCTGAAATTCAGTTCCGTCTGTAGCCCCAGATTCTTTTCCGTGTTCCAACGCAGTACCAGGCCCCCGTTGTATCCCTGTTTCATCTTGGTGTAGACCTTCGGGTTGAAGCTGACAGATGAGAAGTTCATGCCGAAAGAGGCACCTACGGATACTTCCTGGGGAAATTTATTTTGTGCCATAACGCCGGTTATGACGGCCAGGTATAAAAAGGATATGATTGTTATCTTTCTGATCATCTTACTTCGCTACGTGTTACGTTATAGTCACTCTGGTAATGAACGATAAATGTGCTGGTATTGATGAATCCGCCCCAGTTGTTTACCCGTTCAAAATCGAAACAGGTCTGTATGCCCTTGTAACGAATATTGCCCAGGTTGTTCTCGAAGTTGGAACCGTATTTCCGGATGGCATCGAAAAAGAACATACCTGTGTCGAAACCTAATATACCATATTTAGGGAATATGTTAATCAGGGTCTTGCTATACCATGTCTTATATTTGGAATAAAAGTCGGAGACTTCCGGCGAGAGGTTGTCAGCATAGAAGAAACTATATATATAGGTATTCAATGCAAAGAAGTCGTCGAGGCATTCGTTGGTATAAGTTTGCCATTCCGGATAACCGAACATCGTGATGTTGTATTCCGGTTTTGTCTCTGCCAGCATACGCAAAGGCGCTTTGAACTTGTTCAATGCTTCCAGGCTGCCTGAAGTAGGGATAATGACACTGCGTTTGTCTGTGCTGAGCATCGCTTCCATTTCGACCGGGAATGTCTCGCTCGAATAAGTTAGTTCGCGCCAGGAGATGTTGCGTTGCTTCATCTCTCCTTGCAGGGCTTTGACGAAGTCGGTCTTTTCTTCGGTACCGGGCACTTTCAACAGGATGATGTTGTCGTTGGCAAATAGGTCGCAACCAGCTTGTGATGCTTTGGCATACAAGTAGGAGTGAGGGGTGTTTACCTGGAATATATTTGCATTGGACAATACATCATCGTTTTTGGAGGTGAACGGTATCACATATTTGATATTATTCTTTTCGGCAAATTCGGCGACCGGCGCGATCTGGTCGTTCTGTACGGCTCCGATGATCAGGTTGGCTTCTTTCAAGACATCTTCTTTCAGGATTTCTTTCACCTTTTTGGTGCCGTTGCCTGTATCGAATACGGAGAGTTCGATCGAACAGCCGCTGTTACGCAGACTGTCGACGGCCAGTAACAGACCTTCATAATATTCGATGAAACGTTGCGTGTTGGAGGATGGTTTTGCCTCATTTGTCATGAAGGGCAACAATAAAGCTACTTTGATCATGTTGACCCGTTCGATCTTTTTCGGGGTCGATAGCAACGCATTTACGTCTCTTTCATGCATGACCGGAGCTGTTTCCGTAACTGTCTCTTTGGTTTCCACCGGTATTTTGATGACCATTCCGGCCTTTACCCCGTTCTTCAGTTCGGGGTTTCGTTTGATCAGTTCCGTGCTCGATATGTTGAATTTCCGGCAGATGCGGTACATCGTTTCTTTCTTGGCGATCGTGTATTCGATTTCTTTGGTTACCGACTTTACTTCCTTGGTGGGCAGTGTCTCGATAGGTGTTGCCGGGATACGAATCGTCTTGCCGATCGTGAAGGTGGAAGTCGACAGTCCAGGGTTTGCCTCGATGATATCGGTTCCGGGTACGGCATACCGGATAGACAACGAATAAAGCGTTTCTTTCGGTTGTATGGTGTGATACAGGAAATTATCCTCTGCTTTCCCCATCGGAGCCGTACCGGCATCCCGTTGCGGAATCTTTAATGTAGCACCCGCTTTGATCGATTCGCGGCTTTCCGGATTCAAACGGTAAATGTCATCGACGGTCACTCCATACATCGTTGCGATTGAGTATACTGTCTGTCCCCGCTCAATCGTATGATAAAATATATTATCATTTAATTCGTTAGTAGTAATAATTCGTGCTTTGTTGTTCTGTGAATACAATGAAACACTACAGAAACTCAGGCACAACGTCAATACGTATATACTGATCTTATTCATTTGTTAATTCGAATATTTGCAGCAAAGATAGTGTATGTCCGTATAAAATACTAATTTTGGAAGCTAATTAGGTTATATATATGCAAAGGAATTTTATAAGAAGAGTGGTCGGGACGCTCTGTTTTTTATTATTGATACTTGCAGCACATGCTCAAAAATATACGGTGACAGGGGGGAAAGGGACTCCTTTGCTGGCTTTTGATAATAAACAACCCACCAGTAGCCAGTTTCAGGTTTACCTTGTATATGGCATGGATAATGTAGAAATACGATATACTCCTACATCTGGTTCGTATCAATGGTATCGCTATAAGACTAAAGCGAAAGCAGGGGTTGGTAGCGATGCCGAAAAAATATCATCTGTTCAGGAGGGTAGTGAAACAGTCATTCGAAATCTGGAAGAAGGATATGGGTATTATATATTGGAAGACGATGCTTATTCGAAAGCTGGCGGGTATGTATGGATTATAGACTACAGTAAATATGTTTTTGAGGCGACTAGCCTCTATATAGATGTGCAAAAGAGCAATTGCGGCAAGATGTATTTGGGTGGAGATGTTGATATGAAGGAGATGAGATATTATGATCCGTCAGGAGTACCTGGAATATTGAAGCGTGAATTTGATGTTACTTACCAGACGATGGATATATCGGAAGATCAAACGGCATATCTGCCGAAAACAGTTACTGATACGGTGGAAGATATTTTTACAGTCGGTATCGAAGCCCCTCTTTGCGACACCGATGTCACTCTGAAAGGAGATTTGTTTGCCCGTCATTTCGGAGTGGAGAAAACAATGACGACAGGTGTCTACCAGGCAATCGCAGTGAAAGTCGTTTTGAAAATAGATACTTTATCATATACGAACGCAACCAATATGGTTGCAAAAGGGGATAGCCTTTCCGCCCCGGTCGAGTTCAATTTTAAAGCTGTTTGCAATACGCCGGTTGCTGCCATTTTCAAGTGGGAGATCTATAAAAAAGATGGAACCGAGGGAAAGGGGACAAAAGTGATCGACTTTAACAAAGGAGAAGAAGTAAGCTATATATTCAACCAAAACGGTACTTATACGGTTTATTTATCAGTATCAGATCGTACAGCCCAGTGTACATGGGAGCCTGAAGATCCGGTTACGATCAACATCTCGGACTCTTTTCTCGATGTTCCGAATGCTTTCTCACCCGGTACGTCACCCGGCATAAACGATGAGTTCAAAGTGGCCTACCGCTCGTTGACCCGTTTCAAATGTTGGATATTCAACCGTTGGGGAGTACAGATGTATTACTGGACAGACCCGTCGCAGGGTTGGGATGGTAAAAAAGGCGGTAAATACGTCCCGCCCGGAGTTTATTTTTATGTGATAGAGGCTACCGGCTCAGACGGTAAGCCAATAAAGAAAAAAGGTTCAATTAACATTTTTAGATCAAAGAGTATAGATGATGAAATTATCGAAGAATAATATATTCAGTTTTTTGTCGGGCGGTCTGATCTGCCTGACTGCGTGTTTGTCTATCGGATCGAGCGATTCGGAAAAGGTGCTTGACGGGCGTCCGGTGGTGATGTCGATGACTTCGTCGCCCGATATACCCTCGTCGGTCACTTTTTGTGGAACGCCGATCGACTTAACCCGCTATAATATGCGTGAAGGATTCGACCGGGAGATGAGTAGTTTCACATACTTCCATTCGACCACTATGTTGCTGATCAAACGCGCCAACCGTTATTTTCCGGTTATCGAACCGATATTGAAAGCCAACGGCATTCCCGACGACTTCAAATACCTGGCGGTCATAGAGAGCCATCTCGACCCGCGTGTGTCGTCTCCGGCACGTGCCGTGGGAATGTGGCAGTTTCTCGAAGGGACAGGCAAGCAATATGGGCTGACTGTCACCCCGACCGTGGATGAACGCTGTCATGTGGCTAAAGCAACTGAAGCAGCATGTAAGTATTTGAAAGCTGCTTACGACAAATACGGTGACTGGGCAAATGTGGCCGCTTCTTACAATGCGGGCATGGGGCGTATCTCCGGCGAACTGACCAAACAGGAAGCCGATAGCACCTTCGACCTCTGGCTGGTAGAGGAGACAAGCCGTTATGTATACCGTATCATGGCGATCAAGCAGATTTTTGAGAATCCTTATAAGTACGGTTTCGTGCTCCGCGCAGAAGACCTTTATAAACCGATTGCCTGCGAAGATGTGGCTGTATCGTCGGACATTCCCGATTTGTCTGCTTTCGCGCAGAAGTATAATATAATGTATGCCGATCTGAAACGCTTCAATCCCTGGTTACGCGACCGGAAATTGCAGACACTGGGCAAGACTTATACGCTACAGGTCCCGAAAGAAAATGAAATGTATTACAAGACACCTAACACCTACGTGCATAACTCGGCTTGGGTGGTAAGATAAATTCCCTTGATAAAAAGTATGAACGATAAAAATGCATTGGAAGGCGGTCGTATTTCCGTTTTAGGCGCCCGTGTTCACAATTTGAAAAATATAGACGTCGAGATACCGCGAAACAAACTCACCGTGATAACCGGTATGAGCGGTAGCGGTAAATCTTCGTTGGCTTTTGATACGATCTTTGCTGAAGGACAACGCCGCTATGTGGAGACATTTTCCGCTTATGCCCGTAATTTCCTCGGCAATATGGAACGTCCGGATGTGGATAAGATTACCGGATTAAGCCCGGTCATCTCGATCGAACAGAAAACGACCAATAAGAATCCCCGTTCTACCGTAGGTACTACGACAGAGATATACGACTTTTTCCGTCTGCTTTATGCAAGGGCGGGTGAGGCTTACTCGTACCTGAGCGGGGAAAAGATGGTGAAGTACACCGAAGAACAGGTGCTCGACCTGATCCTGGAACATTACGAAGGGAAGAAAACCTATCTGCTGGCTCCGCTTGTCCGTAACCGTAAAGGACACTACAAGGAATTGTTTGAACAGGTTCGTAAGAAGGGTTACCTGACAGTCCGTGTCGATGGTGAGATAAAAGAGATATTTCATGGCATGAAGCTCGACCGCTACAAGATGCACAGCATCGAGGTGGTGATCGATAAGATGGTCGTGTCGGTTTCCGACGAACGCCGCCTGAAAGAAAGTCTGCGTACAGCCATGAAGCAGGGCGACGGGCTGGTCATGCTGTTGGATGCCGATACCGACGAGTTGCGTCACTACAGTCGCCGCCTGATGGACCCGGCAACCGGACTTTCTTATAGCGAACCGGCTCCGCACAACTTCTCTTTCAACTCGCCCCAGGGGGCGTGTCCGAAATGTAAAGGATTGGGACAGGTGAACCTGTTGGATATGGAAAAAATCGTACCCGACCCTTCCCTCAGTATTTATAACGGTGGGATAGTTGCTTTGGGTAAATACAAGAACTCCCTTATCTTCTGGCAGATCGAGGCTCTTTGCGAAAAGCACGGCGTGACGATCAAGACGCCGATCAAAGATATCCCGGCAGAGGCGATCGATGAGATCATGAACGGGACGGACGAACGTCTCCAGATCAAGAACGAATCGCTGGGTTCTTCCAATTATTTCCTGTCTTACGAAGGTGTTGCCAAATATATCCTGATGCAGCAGGAGAGCGAGGCTTCGGCTTCCGCACAGAAATGGGCGGGACAGTTCATCAAAATGACTACATGCCCGGAATGTAACGGCCAGCGTCTGAACAAAGAGGCGTTGCACTACCGCATTGCGGGAAAGAATATAGCAGAGGTCTCTTCGTATGATATTTCCGAACTTTACGAATGGCTGGACGGTATCGAGGAGCGTCTGGACCAGAAGCAAAAACAGATTGCCATAGAAATATTGAAGGAGATACGTTCCCGCCTGAAGTTCCTGCTGGATGTGGGACTGGATTACCTGTCTCTCAACCGTGCTTCGGCAAGCCTTTCCGGTGGGGAAAGCCAGCGTATCCGTTTGGCAACCCAGATCGGCAGTCAGCTGGTCAACGTACTTTATATCCTCGACGAGCCGAGTATCGGATTGCATCAACGCGATAATGTCCGTCTGATCAACTCTTTGAAAGAGCTTCGTGATACCGGTAACTCGGTAGTGGTTGTCGAGCACGACAAGGATATGATGCTGAATGCCGATTACGTGATCGATATGGGACCGAAAGCCGGGCGTCTGGGGGGTGAAGTCGTTTATGAAGGAACGCCGCAGGATATGTTGAAAGTGAATACACTGACCTCTGCATACCTGAACGGGGAGACTGAGATTGCTGTTCCTGCCGAACGTCGTCCGGGAAACGGCAAGTTCATCACCATAAAAGGAGCTGGCGGTAACAACCTGAAGAATGTTGACGTGACCTTTCCGCTCGGAACGCTGATCTGTGTCACGGGTGTGTCGGGTAGCGGAAAATCGACGTTGATCAACCGAACCCTGCAACCGATCCTGAGCCAGCACTTCTATCGTTCACTGGAAGATCCGTTGCCTTATAAATCCATCGAAGGTATCGACAACGTGGATAAGATCGTCAATGTAGACCAGTCGCCTATCGGCCGTTCGCCGCGAAGTAATCCGGCCACTTATACAGGTGTCTTTTCGGATATTCGCAACCTGTTTGTCGACCTTCCCGAATCGAAGGTGAGGGGATACAAACCCGGACGTTTCTCGTTCAATGTATCCGGCGGACGCTGTGAAACCTGTAAGGGTAACGGCTACAAGACTATCGAAATGAACTTCCTGCCGGATGTATTGGTGCCTTGTGAAGACTGTCATGGCAAGCGATATAACCGTGAAACGCTTGAAGTCCGTTTCCGCGGTAAATCCATAGCTGATGTGTTGGATATGACAATCAATATGGCTGTGGAATTCTTTGAGAATATCCCGACCATCCTTTCTAAGATCAAAGTCCTGCAGGATGTGGGATTGGGTTATATCAAACTGGGCCAGCCTTCCACCACCTTATCCGGAGGAGAAAGTCAGCGTGTAAAACTGGCTACTGAGCTGGCCAAAAAGGATACCGGCAATACCTTATATGTATTGGACGAACCGACTACCGGTCTTCATTTTGAAGATATCCGTGTCCTGCTGGGTGTCTTGAACAAGCTCGTGGAAAAAGGCAACACCATCATCGTGATCGAGCATAACCTCGATGTGATCAAATGTGCCGACTACCTGATCGACATGGGCCCCGAAGGTGGCCGAAAAGGCGGCCAGGTCTTATTCACCGGCACTCCCGAGGAAATGATCAAGAAGAAAAACAAGAGTTATACGGCTCCGTTCCTGAAAGACGAATTAAAAAATAAATAGATATGAAGAATCCTATCCAAATGATCAAACAATGCGTAGAGAAGGAAGAACCCTACTTTCTGCTGCGCGGACAAGATATATGTGCTTTGGCGGCGATTGAGACCTATTACGCCGAGGTGAAGAAAAAAGTTAAAGATCCTTACTTTATAGAAGAGATCGAAGAGATAATGAAAGACTTCCGGGCCTTCCGGGAGGAACAGGAAACCCATATCCCGGATTAATTTATGGCGGACGACAGTTACAGAACCATTAAACAAGTAGCAGAGGGCTATTACACGGAGAAGCGCAGCCGCTTTATCTCGTATGCCATCCCGGTGCGTACGGTCGAAGAGGTGAAGGAGCAACTGGATAAATATCGTAAACAATATTACGACGCCCGCCATGTCTGCTGGGCCTATATGCTGGGGGCCGATCGCCTGACTTTCCGTGCGAACGATGACGGCGAACCATCATCCACAGCCGGTAAACCAATTCTGGGACAAATCAATTCCAACGAGTTAACGGATATCCTGATCCTGGTCGTTCGCTATTTCGGTGGCATCGAACTGGGCACCAGCGGCCTTATCGTTGCGTACCGTACAGCTGCCGCCGAAGCGATTGCTGCAGCCGAGATAGAGGAACGTACGGTTGACGAAGATATTACGGTCGCTTTCGAATATCCTTACCTGAACGGGATCATGCGTATTGTGAAAGAGGATAATCCCCTTATTGTATCCCAAAAGTTTGAAATGGACTGTGAAATGACTTTGCGTATACGCAAAGGAGAGGCGGAAAAGTTGAAGAACCGCTTATTGAAAGTCGAGTCGGCCTATCTGAAGTAAATTATTAATAATCTGAAACATGAGTTACCTGCTATTTTCGATTTGAGAGGATTTCTTTATTTTTGTACTCTGAAATCTAAACAAGCAAATAGTGGTAATATAATGAAGAAGATTCTGTTATTTTCTTTTTTCTTAGTGGTTGGTTTGGTTGTCTCGCAGTTTCTTCCTTCTCTTGTAGGAGCGAATTATTCGTTGGTGAAGACAGTATCCAATTCACTGTTGTATGTGTGTCTGGCCTTTATTATGATCAACGTAGGCCGGGAGTTTGAAATGGATAAGACTCGTTGGAGGTCTTATACGGAGGATTATTTCATAGCGATGGCTACCGCTGCTTTTCCCTGGATATTTGTGGCATTGTATTATATGTTCGTCCTGCTCCCCGACATCTATTGGTCGAGTGGGGAAGCCTGGAAAGAGAACTTGTTGTTAAGCCGTTTTGCGGCTCCCACGTCTGCCGGTATCTTGTTTACCATGCTGGCTGCTGCGGGACTGAAAGCATCCTGGGTATATAAAAAGGTACAGGTGCTGGCCATTTTCGACGACCTCGATACAATCCTGTTGATGATCCCGCTTCAGATCATGATGGTTGGCTTGCGTTGGCAGTTGGGAGTGATCATTCTTATCGTGATGGTATTGCTTATGATCGGATGGAAGAAGATGGGAACCTACAATATGCGGCAAGACTGGAAGGCCATTCTGCTTTATGCCATTGTTACGTTGGCATTTACCCAGGGAATCTATCTGGTGTCCAAACATTTTTACGGGGAGGAAGCGAGTATCCATATAGAAGTGCTGTTACCGGCCTTTGTACTGGGTATGATTATGAAACATAAGCATATCGATACGAAGACGGAGCACAATGTGGCGACGGCGATTTCATTCCTGTTCATGTTCCTGGTAGGAGTGAGCATGCCCGTGTTCTTTGGGGTCGATTTTGCCAAACAATCGGCGGAAGCATCGACCATTACCGGTGCACAGCCGATGATGTCATGGCCGATGATCCTTCTCCATGTGGTGATCGTCTCTTTCTTATCCAATATAGGAAAGCTTTTCCCTCTGTTCTTCTATCGCGACAGACGTAAGCGCGAACGTCTGGCTTTGTCGATCGGTATGTTTACACGGGGTGAAGTAGGGGCAGGTATTATTTTTATTGCCCTGGGATATAATCTGGGTGGTCCGGCCCTGATGATTTCTGTTCTGACCATAGTGTTTAATTTAATTTTAACTGGTATATTTGTAATCTGGGTAGAGAAATTGACCCGCAGCGCCTATCAGCTTGAGATGGCTGAGCAGCAAAGGCAATAAACACAGTTAGGAATTACGGAGACAGACCAGCAAGCTGTCTCCGCAAATATTAAAACAGAATGGATCGTACTATTAATGTTATCCTTAAACCGTTGCGCCGATTCGCCACACAGAAGTCGAGTGCCAGTTTTTTATTGTTTATGGCCACGGTATTGGCTATGATACTGGCAAACTCCCCCTGGGCTCACGCCTATCATCATATATTATCTTATCCTATTGACCTTCAGATTGGCAGTTTTAATTTGTTCTCCCATCATGGTGAACCCATGCCGATGCTTGCCTTTGTGAATGATGCTCTAATGGCGGTATTCTTTTTTGTAATCGGACTGGAGATCAAGCAGGAGGTATTGATCGGGGAATTGAGTTCGGTTCGTAAAGCACTCCTTCCGGTTATTGCGGCTTGTGGTGGTATGATCGTACCGGTCCTTTTTTATTTGCTTGTCTGCAATACGGCTCCGGAAGTACGTGGGGCTGCCATTCCAATGGCTACCGATATTGCATTTGCTCTTGCTGTCCTGGGATTGCTGGGGAAACGGGTTCCTTTGGGGATGCGGATCTTCCTGACAGCACTGGCCGTGGTGGATGATATCGGTGGTATTATAATTATAGCTTTATTCTATAGCGGACATATCGCCTATCAACCGTTATTGATCTCTCTGGCTCTGCTGGCTTTATTATATGTAGGGGGAAAAATGCGGGTAAATAATAATCTTTTTTATTATGTCGTCGGTTTCTTTGTGTGGGTATTGTTCCTTGAATCGGGTATTCATCCGACCATAGCGGGCGTGTTGGTGGCTTTTACCGTCCCTGCCCGTCCGAAGGTTAACCTGAATGACTTTACCTGCGATATGACCGGCTATCTGAATATGCTCGATTATACGGAGGTACGTCAGTCCAAAACGGCATCGGTATTGACACCAACACAGATACAAGTATTGAATAATATTCATTCGCTGGCTGATAACACGATCAGTCCGTTGCAGAGCATTGCCGACAAATTGCATCCGTTGGTAAATTACCTGATACTTCCGCTGTTTGCTTTCGTGAATGCCGGGGTTACGTTTGGCGATATCCAACCGGCATCGCTGGTGAATGTGCCGTTGGCTGTCTTCCTGGGATTATTTGTCGGAAAGTCGTTGGGTATTTTCTCGTTCACCTACCTCTTTGCCCGTACGAGAATGGGGTCTTTGCCTACAGGAATGACCCGCATGAATCTGTTTGGCGTTTCCATGTTGGGCGGTATTGGTTTCACGGTGGCATTATTTATTGCCAATCTTTCGTTTACCGGAATGGATGCGCTCGGAGCCGATTTATTGAATCAAGCCAAACTCGGAGTATTCACCGGATCGTTTGTTTCCGGTCTTTGCGGGTACTTACTGCTGAAGAAGTATTTACCGAAAATCCCGAAAGAATAACTTTCTGACTGTTAAATAAAGGTTTTTGTGTTGTCAAACACTTTGAACTTTAAACAGTGAAGAGTAATAATGCTTATTATTGCTTCGGCTTGTTCTCTCTTTTATTTAATACGGAATGATTATGTGTAGAATATGGATTTTTTTAGTGTTTTGTCTGGCTTCGTTGTTGGCATCGGCTCAATCATCTAAGGTGGAAGTTTCTTATGAGCTTTGTGAAGATGATATGATACGTGAGTTAATGGATTTTCAGGAAATTCGTTATTATAAAGTTTTTGTTAAAGGAGACTTTTCCGGTAAGATGTGTAATCTGGTGATGGTGCATTGCCGGGATGGTAAGTTCTCCTATGACAAGCCGGTACGTTTTCAGGAAAAAGATTCGGTGATTCAACTGACCTATTTTGCGCAATCAGTTGATGCCGATACATCTAAAATATCTTTGAAAAGTAAAGCTATACATTCGACCAGTAAATATGATGTGAAGAATTGTAAGAGTCATATATTAATGGAGACTTACACGGAAACTCCTCTGACTACGGCGGATACTATACCAGTAATAGCTTATACGACAGGTTTGGTTCAGAGTTTTATGTTTGAAGGAAAACCTGTAACCGGTATTGATTATTGCGGGTTACGTTTTGCGAAGATTAATCCTGAAAAATGGCCAGAAAAGTATGGGGTGAAGGATTTTGTTTATTATATCATTTATTTTGAACCTTTCGACACAGGGAAAGAGTAACTTTTTACTTCAAACAATATCTTGCGCTGATTGCCCCAATTATCGATCAGCGTAAGCATGTGTTTGCCCGACGGAACGGAACAGGCGATCTGGTGGTTGTCGGTGGTTTCTCCCAGGTAGGTATCGTCAAGATGCCAGTAAATCGTAGCGTCACCCCGGGCATGTGCAGCTTTGAAGACTAACTTTTCGGGTTTGCCGGAGAATCCTTTCGGCAGATACAAGACTGCATGGTGTTCCGGGTAGATCAGTTCGATCTGCTGGCTTTGTGTCTGTTCGCATCCCGGCTTGATGGGCGGGAGGGAAATATAATCTATATGGTAATTGCGGTAATAATATTCCTGGGAAGGTGGGAGAACAAACCAGGGACGGGTGATCATCCGGTCGACTGATTCGCAGGAGCTGTTTACGCGGAAACGTCCGTCGGCAGAGAGATGCAACAGTTGATGGTAAGGGCAGACGGGAGTATTGATACCTGAACGGGGAATATACAATGTGTCTGTCTGATCGCATATCTGCGATGCTTTATGACCGCTGTTACGGCAGATGGCTACCTCCTCCAGTTCATCGTACGGCATATCGAACCAACCACCACCGGGAAGCAAGGAGAACAGATCGAACAACACCGGGGCTGCATTGCCTACACCGGTCAGTCCCGGGCGGCCTTCGCCCGATGCGTTTCCTACCCATACACCGACCACATAACGGGGAGTTGTACCGATGGCCCAGGCATCACGTCCTCCGTAGCTGGTCCCTGTTTTCCAGGCAATCTGTTTCATCGATTCGAATTGTTGCCAGTCGGCTTCCTCTTCCGGGCGGTTGAGGGCGGACATCGCTTCGTAGGTGAACCAGATGGAAGCGGCTGAAAGAAGGGGCTTGTCGGTGAGACGCCGGTCTGCGACCGACCGGATCGGTTCCTTTTCTTTATTTATAAAAGGGGTTAGGGGGTGGATATCTTTCGGGTTGTATCGGCCGTTGTAAGGACGGTAATGTGTGAGAACCCGTGAAAGGGAGGCATACATTCCTGAGAGATCCCATAAGGTTCCTTCGGCTCCTCCAAGGATCAGGGAGGCCCCGTAGTGTTCTTCTGAAAAGCGGAGGGTGGTCATTCCCAATGCTTTCAGCAGTGTCATGAAACGTCCGGTGTTGTATTGCGATAACATGCGGACGAGCGGAACATTTAGGGAACGTTCGATAGCCCGGTGGGCAGGGACGGCTCCGTTGAATGTCTTGTTGTAGTTTTGCGGCATGAAGCCGTTTATATTCAGTGGGACATCAGACACGAGGGTGGAAGGAAGTATCTGTCCGTCGTGGAGCATCCCGGCATAGAGGAAGGGTTTTAATATACTTCCTGTGCTCCGGGGAGAGGTGATGATGTCTACCTGGTTTCCCCGTTTCTCATTGGCCTTGAAACTGGCGTTGCCGGCATAGGCCAGCACTTCTCCGGTTTCGACATCGGCAATGATGGCGGCGAGGTTGTGGATATGATTGGAGCTATATTCGAGCGCGTAGCGGTTGACTAGCTCTTGTGCCTGCTTTTGCAGGGAGTAATATACCGAAGTCGTGATACGTGTTCCTGGTGTGAGGACTGCCAGACGTTCCAACAGATGAGGGGCTTCGTCCGGCAGGGGGACAGGAGCTTCCGGCAGGGGTTCCATGCAGGATAGCTCATATTCGGTGTTGTCGATGATACCTCTTTCCTTCAGGGTGAGCAGAAGGTTATCGCGTTTTGTTTTTAGTTGTTTGCGGTTTTTTCCCGGATGGATCAGAGCGGGAGAGTTGGGCAGGACGGCCAGTGTGGCGCTTTCCGCCCAGGACAGGTCGGAGGCACTACGTCCGAAATAACGCCAGGCAGCAGTCTCTATGCCGACTACATTTCCGCCGAAGGGGGCATGGGAGGCGTATAAGTTGAGTATTTCTTTTTTACTGTGGGTCGTTTCGAGGAAGAGTGCCCAGCACATTTCGATACTTTTCTCGTAAAGAGTGCGATCTTTGTTCCCTCTGGCGATACGTGCCAGTTGCATGGTCAGTGTACTTCCTCCGCTGACGACACGGCGGTATCTGGCATTCAGGTAGGCGGCACGCAGGATAGCTGTCACATCGATCCCGGGGTGATAAAAGAAATACCGGTCTTCATAGGTTGTCAGACAGGTGATAAACTTATCCGGCAGCGAGTCTGTTGCCGGAAACCGCCATTGCCCGTCCGGCGCAATACGTGCTCCCAGCAAGTTGCCTTCCGAAGAATAAAGTAAAGTAGAATAGGATACCGGAAATAAAACACGGGGAACCAATAGGAACATTCCTCCCCACAAAAGAATGACAAACAGCAAAAAGAAAAGAAGTACCCTTTTACGGTTTGTTTTCAGTGAGGTAATTAGTCTTGTATGATTCATCTTATTTGAATAAATCAGAATGTGTACCTGTATTAGTTAGTAGTAGAATTAATTCAATATCATTTTGTTCCCATAGTAACAACCAGTCTGAAGTTATATGACATTCCCATAAATTAGCATATTTTCCGCTTAATTTATGCGGACGATACTTTATTGGTAATTTCCCGGTTTGTGATAAAACAGTAATCACCTCCTGAAATAAGGTAGGGTCACAACCGCGTTTAATACACAATTTAAAATCCTTATCAAACTGTCTGGTGGTTTTGGTTATATACATAAAGCTTGTTCTATTTTAAAAGGTGATCCATTAAATCGTCAATGTCTTTTGATGTGTAGACTCTTCCTTTGGCGGCATCTTCCAGTGATTGATCAATTTTATTCTTTTCTTCTTTGAATTGGATTGACCAGCCAAACTTCTGTGCGAGCTTCTTTAGAAGACTAATATCTACAGAAGGAATTATGATCTCCGCTCTTTGTAATACTCTAGTATCCATATTATTTTGTTTTAGTTGTTACAAAGATAGTCCTTTTTATAATACACATTCATTTCCGGTAAAAATAAATGTGTATATTCGTAAATTATCTGTTTGATCTGGAATAAGTAATAACCGTTAATTGGAAGAAATATGGCAAGGTATCTTTATTGGATGTGTTTATGCTATTTACTGTGCCTGTTGGGCAGTTGTACTTCAAAGAGTAGCGAAGGCGAGACGGATGAGTTGCCTTTTAATCCGAATGTAGAAGCCTTTACATCGGGGAAAATATCCCGGTATACGCCGGTGTATCTGATATTCAATCAGGATATACCGCAGGATAAACTGAAGAGTGACCGGCTGTCTAAACTGGTCCGTATCAAACCGGATGTTGCTGGAGAGTTTTCTTTCGAGAATAACCGGACCATTGTTTTCAAATCGGCAAAAGATTTTGAACGGAATACTTCCTACAAACTGTCGGCGGACCTTTCCGAATGGTTTGACGTGACAGGTAAAGACAAAGAATTTACCTTTGGTTTCTCTACCTTCCCGATGGCTCTGCGTGCGAATTTGGAATCGATGGAGATCAACAAAAAGAATGAGCTTGGCTATGATGTGTTGTGTACCTTGCTGACACCCGATAAGGAATCCCCCGAAACAGTAGAATCCTTGGTACGTTTCTCCGAAAAGGCGGATGCCGTATGGCAACACAGTCCCGACGGGAAAAAACATCAGGTCACTTTGCAAAATGTAGAAGCAGGAACTGAAGGAAGCCGGGAACTGATCCTTTCCGTTGCACCGAATAAACTGGGTGTCGATGAGGCTAAATTACTTTCCGTGAGTATCCCCGATCGGAATGATTTCGAAGTTTATGACGTAACCTATGTAACGGAACCTGAACGCTATGTGGAAGTGACATTCTCTAAGGAACTGGATTCTTCCCAGGATATGCAGGGGTTGGCATTTATTGCCGGTAATACCTCTGAAACGGTGAATGTGGAAGGAAACAGGTTACGTCTGTATCCTGATGCGCAACGTACAGGAGTGATGAATGTACATCTGAACAATCAGATCCGCAGCAAGAACGGACTGACGTTGAAGGATGATGTGACCCGTCAGGTGGAGATCAGCAGTCTGTTGCCGGATGTCAAATTTATCGGGCAGGGCGTTGTTATTCCCCAGTCTACACAGTTGCTCGTACCTTTCCAGGCTGTTTACCTCCGGGGCGTTGTGGTGCGTGTGATAAAGATACTCGAACAGAATATAGGACAATTCCTGCAAGTAAATAATCTGGACGGTACTTCGGACCTGATGCGTGTCGGCCGCCTGGTTGCCCGTAAGACGATCTTTCTGGATGAAGACGGCGGTGATCTGTCTAAGTGGAATACCTATGCCATCGACCTGAAACAACTGATGGACCCGGAACCCGGTGCTATCTACCGTGTTGAGCTATCCTTTAATAAAGACCTGTCCGCTTATCCGTGTGACGACTCTGTGAAGGTATCCCGCGAACAACTGCTGGCTGATAACGAGATCAAGTTCAAAGAAGAAAGTTCCCGTTTCGACAATGGCGGATATTATTATTACAACGGCGATTTCGACTGGAACGATTATAACTACAACGAACGTAATAATCCTTGTTCAAACAGTTACTATTATAATAAGGTAGAAGGTAAGAATGTCCTGGCAACCAACCTGGGCCTGATGGCTATGGCAGGTGAGGACAACGAAATGACTGTCCTGGTCCATAACCTTATTACCACGAACCCCGAGAACGGGGTCAATGTGGCTGCCTATAATTACCAGAACCAGCAACTAGCATCCGGCATCACGGATAGTCAGGGACAAACCCGCCTGAAGATTACTTCCGGCAAACCTTTTTACCTGATAGCCTCAATGGGCAGGGAACGTTCCTACCTGCGTGTGGATGGTGGTTCGGCTTTATCTCTAAGCTCTTTCGATGTTTCCGGCGAAGTTGTGCAGAAAGGCATCAAAGGATTTATTTATGGCGACCGGGGTGTCTGGCGTCCGGGTGATACCCTGTTCCTGAGCTTTATGCTGAATGACCGGGCAAAGAAACTCCCGGCTAATCATCCGGTGGTCATGGAATTGTACAACCCGCTGGGACAACTCTATTTGCGTAAGACGCAAACCAAAGGTGAACTGGGCTTATATTCGTTTGCCATGCCGACCGAGGCAGATGCACCGACAGGAGCCTGGAGCGTAAAAGTAAATGTGGGTGGCGTCAGCTTCACCAAACGCCTGCGTGTGGAATCGATCAAACCGAATCGTTTGAAGATAGACCTGTCCATGCCGGAAAAGACATTGCTGCGGGGCGAACCGCTGAATGCCCGTCTGCATACGGAATGGTTGCAGGGAGCAACAGCCAGGAACCTGAAATATGATATTCAGGGTACATTCATCTCGACACCGACCACGTTTGCCGGTTATAAGGATTTCTATTTCGATGATCCGTCGAAGACATTCAACAGTGAGGAAAGTAAACTGATATCCGGTACGACGGACGAGAAAGGGGATGCAACCATACAGGCAAAGTTCGAGATCGGCTCGACGGCTCCGGGTATGTTGATGGCGAACTTTGTGACCCGTGTCTATGAAGAGTCGGGCGATTTCAGTATCGATGCGAACCGGATGCTTTATTCTCCTTATAAACGGTATGCCGGTATCAAATCGCCGCAGCAGACACGTGATCAACTCAACACGGGGAGTAACTATACCTATGAAGTAGCTTCCACAGACTACCAGGGTAATCCGCAGGCAAACACGGAACTGGATGTGCAGGTCTATAAAGTCTATTGGTATTGGTGGTGGAGTTCGGACAACAGTAGCCTGGCTAATTACGTATCCGATTCGTACAACAAACCGGTCAAACAGTTCACTGTCCGTACCGGGGAGAACGGCAAGGGTACTTTCCAACTCTCGTTCAGTAATGAAGAATGGGGTACTTATTTCATCTCTGTAAAAGATAAGGAAAGCAAGCATTCTACCGGAGTCATGAGCTATTTCGACTGGCCTTACAACGAAGGACGCCGGAATGCCGACGGCAGCGAATCGGCCAGCATGCTGACATTCAAAACAGATAAAGACAATTACCAGCCGGGCGAGAAACTGATTATCACGATCCCGTCGGTAAAAGGAAGCCGTGCCGTTGTCAGTATAGAAAATGGAACGAAAGTCCTTTCCGTAACCGAGCATACCTGCGACGATCAGCAGACCGTGATCAAACTCGATGTGACTAGGGAAATGCAACCGAATGCATACGTCTACGTCACATTGCTCCAGCCTCATGGCATTACTAAAAATGACCTGCCGATCCGTATGTACGGAGTCGTTCCGTTTACGGTGACTTCACCCGAAAGCCATTTATATCCGCAGATCAGCGTGCCGGATGAGATCAAACCGGAAGCTAAATACGAAATCACTATCTCTGAGAAGAACGGACGGGAGATGGCCTATACATTGGCTATCGTGGATGAAGGTCTGCTCGACCTGACCCGCTTCCGTACACCCGAGCCCTGGAAGGCGTTCAATGCCCGCGAAGCTCTGGGAGTCAGTACCTGGGATATGTACAACTTTGTCGTCGGAGCTTATGGAGGACGCATCGAGCAACTATTCAGCATCGGCGGTGACGATGCCCTGAACAAAGGTCCGAAAGCTATCGTAAACCGCTTTAAGCCTGTCGTACAGTTTGAAGGTCCGTTCCTGCTGAGGGAAGGAAAGAAACAACATCATATCTATACCATGCCGAATTATAACGGGCGGGTGAAAGTGATGGTCGTAGCCGGAAACGGAGAAGCCTACGGACACGCCGACAAGAGCGTCTTTGTGCGTAAGCCGGTGATGTTGCTCGGTACGTTGCCGCGCGTGATCGGTGTAGGTGAGGAGATGGTTGTCCCGGCTACTGTCTTTGCGACGGAAAACGGGGTGGGTGATGTTGCTGTGTCAATCAGTTGTTCCGATAATATGGAAATAATGGGTTCGGCAACCCAGCAGCTTAACTTCACTAAGACAGGTGATAAGCAAGCCTCGTTCCGTATCAAGGTGAAAGACATGCCGGGAGCCGGACGGGTAACGATTACAGCATCCGGAAAAGGCGATAAATCAGTCTATGCAACGGATATAGAGATCCGTTCCGTCAGCCGTCCGCAAGTGAAGGTTCTGCCTGTCACCCTAGAGGCCGGTAGGTCATGGACACAAACTGTTCGTTTGCCGGGTATGAAGGGGACTAATTCGCTGACACTGGAGATGTCGGACGTACCGCCGTTGAACCTCTCCTCCCGTTTGTCTTATTTGATCGGATATCCTCACGGGTGTGTGGAGCAGATCACTTCCAAAGGTTTCCCGCAACTGTATATAGGTGAGTTTGCCGCTTTGTCGAAAGAGCAGCAGGTGACAACCGAGAACGCTGTCAAGGAGGTAATCCGCCGCCTGCGTTCTTACCAGACGGTGGACGGAGCATTCTCTTACTGGCCCGGCGGTACCAGCAGCAACGCCTGGGGAACGGTGTATGCTACCCATTTCCTGCTTTCTGCCGAGGCTAAAGGTTATCTGGTTCCCGACGGAATGAAGCGTAACGTATTGAATAACCTGCGGCGTGTAGCGCGCGACTGGAAACCGGTAAGTTCCTACTATGTTCGTTCGGAAGAGATGACGCAGGCATATCGTTTGTATGTGCTGGCATTGGGACAAGTACCTGAGGTTGGTGCCATGAACCGCCTGAAAGAAAATAAATCGCTGACACCGATGAGCCGTTGGCTGCTCGCTGCCGGTTATGCTTTGGTCGGACGTACCGATGTGGCGAAAGGTCTGATCGAAAAGACGACGGAAGTAAAGACTGACTATTCGGATTACGACCTGACATTCGGCAGCAGCCTGCGTGATGAGGCTATCCGTCTGATGACACTGACTTTGCTGAATGACGGTAAAGAGGCTGCTTTGCTAACCCGCGATATCTCGAAGGTTCTTTCTTCGGATGACTGGCTGAGTACGCAGTCCACGGCATTTGCTTTGGTAGCCCTGTCTGACTATATGGCGAAATACAAGGTCGGAGGTTCGATGGACTTTACCTATTCCTGCAGTGGAAAGACGGGCAACGTAAGTTCCACGAAGAATGTATGGACGGAAAAATTACTGGATAAAGCCGGAACATCTGCAATGGTTGACCTGCAGAATACAGGTAAGTCGACCTTGTTCGCCCGCATCCTGACCGAAGGTATTCCGGAGCAGGGCAAGGAAGAGGCCTATGCGAACGGTGTATCGTTGGCTGTCAGCTATACCGATCAGAACGGCCGCGCCGTAGATGTAGCCAAACTCCCACAGGGAACGAATTTTATGGCTGTGGTAACGGTTAAGAATCCATCTGCCCGGGGCATGAACAATCTGGTATTAACGGAGATATTCCCGGCAGGTTGGGAGATTCTCAATACCCGCTTTCTGAATGACGGAGCTACGGATAACCAGGCTACAGGCGTGAACTATCAGGATATCCGCGACGATAAGGTGTATAGTTATATCGATTATCTGCCATCGGGTCGTCAGGTGACTGTAAAGATCAACCTTTGTGCCGTCTATCCGGGACGTTTCTATCTGCCTCCGGTTTATTGCGAAGCGATGTACGATAATCTGATCCGTGCGAATACGGAAGGGAAAGAGGTTGTTGTTGAATAAACAGGCTTTTAGGCCTAAAATCTCTACTTACACTGTTCGACCGGCTTTTAGGAGATCTTGGATCGTAAGATAGTATAAGTATATCGAAACAAAAGCTTGCTTTATTCAGAAGCAAGCTTTCTATCTTTGCAGTATATTTATACAAATAGATTAATGAAGAAAAGACATTTACTATTCGCCCTGCTTTGTGGCGGACTTTTATCTTGTACAGCCCCTACGGCAACACAGCAGTTAGCCAAAGAAATCCTTGCCGATCAGAGTTTCCATGTGGTCGACAGTATGGCCCGTTCTGTGATCCGCAGCGGGTTCAATGCGGGAAGCGGTTATTCCCAGATATGGGCACGCGATATGAATACCTTTATCGAAGTAGCCTGTGAAGAGAGCAACCCGTCCGACCTGCGTAATGCAATCCTACTGTTCTTTGCTTTGCAACAGCCGAACGACGAAATGATAGATGGTTATGTCCTGAAAACAGATTTCAACTGGGGCGATGACCATCCGTATTATTCGGATGCGGCTCCCGACCATGTCGCTTTTAAGAATACGGTCGAAACCGACCAGGAATCTTCTTTGATCCATATCGTAGGAAAGTATATCCGTAAGACCGGCGACACCTCTATCCTGAATGAAACGGTTGCAGGCCGCACGGTCTACCAGCGTATGGTCGGAATGATCGACTATCTGATGAAAGAACGTTATAACGAGCAATATGGCCTTCTCTACGGTGCCATGACGGCAGACTGGGGAGACGTGCAGCCAAACGACGACTTCGGTTGCGATATGAACGAACTGTCCGACCCGGCTATCGATGTCTATGACAACGCCATGTTTATCATTGCCCTCGATTATATGCAGGAGATGACTGCGGACGAGGCAGACCAGACTCGTTGGAAAGAACTCCGCACCCGTATTGCTGCAAATACCCGTAAACATCTGTGGGATGCGCAGCGGCAGAAGTTTATTCCGCATATCTATCCCGAAAATTCTCCGATACCCGAAGGCTTTAATGAACTGGACGTGCATTATCACGGAGGAACGGCCATTGCGATTGAAGCCGGCCTGTTGTCTCCGGAAGAGATCGCTACGGTCAATGCGCAGATGCTGGAAAATGTCCGTCTGTCGGGTATGCCGAGTATCGGTTTAACCTTATATCCCACTTATCCGGAAAACTTTTTCCGTGGAGGAATGTCGAAAGCGTATATCTATCAGAATGGCGGCGACTGGACCTGGTTCGGAGGCCGTATGATCCAGCAGCTTATTGCCAATGGGATGGTAAAAGAAGCCTATGAAGAAGTACGTCCGATGATCGACCGGGTAATCAAAAACAAGGGTTTCTACGAATGGTACGGTATGGGCGGTGTGCCCAGTGGCTCCGGTCATTTCAAAGGATCGGCAGGAGTACTGGCAAAAGCTATCGAGATGTTTAATGAATGGTCAGAAGAAAATAAATAAATAATGAGAAAGAGTAATTATGATAAAAGTCCCTCGACAGCTGTCGACGGGGCTCTTTGGAAAGGTTGGGAGTCTGTGCTGGATAAGTTGAAGGAAGCATGCAACGTCCCGGAAAAGTTGGCACGAAAGGTCGTTGTCATTGAGTGTTATCATGGTGTATATCCGGAAGAACTGGCTGAACATCTGGCAACATTGCAACCTTCTTTGATGATTCATTCGGATCAGTGTTTTAAAGGCGTAAAAGACATTGAGAAGATGACTTATCCTTATCTGACAGACGATCGCCTTTTTGGACGTCGCGCACCCTTTTATTATGCAGACTTTCTGGATGCAGACAAAGTAAAAGAATGCCGGGAGAAGATAACAGCGTCTACCGGGTTGATTCTTATTTACGGACATGCCGCGGCAGAGATTGTCCGCAAAGCCGATGTGCTGGTTTATGTGGATATGGCACGTTGGGAGATACAGCAGCGTTTCCGTCGGGGTGAGATCGATGGGTTAGGTGTGAAGAACCGTGAGGAAGCCCCTTCCTACCATTATAAACGGGGATATTTCATCGACTGGAATGTCTGTGATGCCCTGAAGAAAGAATTACTGCCTGAAGTCGATTACTGGCTGGATACCCATATTGCCGGTATGCCGAAGATGATTACCGGTGAGACGATGCGTGCCGGTCTGGAAAAGACTGCCCATAAACCGTTCCGCGTGGTTCCTTTCTTCGACCCTGCACCCTGGGGCGGTCAGTGGATGAAAGAAGTATGCGACCTGGATAAGGAGCAGGAGAATTTTGGCTGGTGTTTCGATTGTGTGCCGGAAGAGAATAGCTTGTATCTGAAAGTTGAAGGCGAACTGTTCGAGATGGCTTCCAATAACCTGGTGTTCTATCAGACACGTAACCTGTTGGGTGGTCCGGTAGAATCGCGTTTCGGACAGGACTTCCCGATACGTTTCGACTTTCTCGATACGATGGGAGGGGGTAATCTGAGTTTACAGGTTCATCCGACAACTCAATATATCCATGATACGTTCGGTATCTGGTACACGCAGGACGAAAGTTACTATCTGTTGGATGCCGGTGAGGATGCAACAGTTTATCTCGGACTGAAAACCGGTGTCGATCCGGAAGAGATGATCGCCGCTTTGAATGAGGCGCAGGTCTCGGGCGAACCGTTCAACACGGAGAAGTATGTGAACAAATGGCCGGCAAAGAAACATGACCATTACCTGATCCCGAACGGGACCATCCATTGTTCGGGATCGAATGCGATGGTGCTTGAGATCAGTGCGACACCCAGTCTTTTCACCTTCAAACTGTGGGATTGGGGACGTCTGGGACTGGACGGTAAGCCGCGCCCGATCAATATCAAACACGGCTCTCATGTGATCCAGTGGGAACGGCAGACTGATTTTGTACGCGACCAGTTGGTCAATCATTTCGAACCGCGTGCCGAAGGTGAAGGTTGGGTGGAAGAACGTACCGGTCTGCATGAAAATGAGTTTATCGAAACCCGTCGTCATTGGTTTACCGGAATGGTGCCGCACAATACAGGTGGGGGAGTCAACGTTCTTAATGTGATCGAAGGTGATGAGCTGATCGTGGAGAGTCCGACGAATGCGTTCGAACCATTCATTGTCCATTATGCCGAAACATTTATTGTTCCTGCCATAGTCGGTGATTATACGATTCGTCCGTATGGTATTTCCGAAGGGAAACCCTGCGGAACGATAAAAGCATATGTTCGGGTGAAAGGATAAAATCGAATATCAATTAAAACACATATATATAATGTATAGTAACGATAACCGCATAGTAATGACTCTCGACGCCGGAGGAACCAACCTGGTCTTCTCGGCTATCCGCGGGGGCGATGAGATCGTGATCCCGATCACTTTACCCTCCTGTGCCTGCGACCTGGATCAGTGTTTGGGACAACTGGCAACGGGTTTCACCCGTATCCGCGAGCAACTGCCGGAGTCGCCGGTCGCTATCAGCTTCGCTTTTCCCGGTCCGGCAGACTATCCGGCAGGTATCATCGGTAACCTGCCGAATTTTCCCTCTTTCCGGGGAGGTGTGGCATTAGGCCCGTATCTGGAAGACCAGTTCAATATCCCTGTCTTCATAAATAATGACGGTGACCTTTTTGCTTACGGGGAAGCACTGACCGGTGCTTTGCCGGAGATAAATAACCGTTTGGAAAAGGCAGGCAGCATCAAACGTTATAAAAACCTGTTGGGTGTCACATTGGGTACAGGTTTCGGTGCAGGAGTCGTTATCGATGGAAATCTGCTGATGGGCGATAATGCTGCCGGAGGTGACGTCTGGTGTTTCCGCAATAAGAAATATCAGCAGTATATTGTAGAAGAAAGCGTGAGCATCCGTGCCGTACAACGAGTGTACCGGGAGCTTTCCGGAGACACAGCCACTTATACTCCGAAAGATATATTCGATATGGCAGAAGGCACCCGTCCGGGTAACCGGCAAGCAGCCCTTCGTGCTTTTGCCGAACTGGGAGAGATGGCGGGGGATGCCATTGCACAGGCAATCACGTTGATCGACGGCTTGATCGTGATCGGCGGTGGTCTGACGGGTGCGGCTAAATATATCCTTCCCGCACTTTTGCAGGAGATGAACAGCCAGACCGGCATGATGGACGGCAGTCGTTTCAGTCGTTTGCAAAGTAAAGCCTATAATCTGGATGACGAGACTCAATTCAGCCAGTTTGCAAAAGGAGAAGCGGTCAAGATACATGTTCCCGGTTCAGGTCGTGAAGTGGATTATGACCCTTGTAAACGTATCGGAGTTATGATCAGTAAGCAGGGTGCCAGTCGTTCGGTAGCTTTGGGAGCTTATGTTTATGCACTAAATCAATTGACAAATTAGTTGACAGTTGACAGATGACAATTGACAGTTTAGCTTCGCGCTCGATAAATAAATCGGCTGAAAGCCGAAATAGCTGTCACTTGTCACTTGTCAACTGTCAACTAAAATAATAAACAAGTTACGCCATGAATAAAAACAATTTCTTAAGTGCGGCTCTCTGTCTTTTGGCTGGTGGATTGGCTATTGCCTGTTCGCCGGTGAAGGAGGAGAGGGTTGCAGAAGAACTATCCCAATATGTGGAGCCACGTATCGGGACAGCCCATTGCCGTTGGTTCCATTTCACGCCGGGAGCTTATCCTTTCGGGATGGCAAAGCCTGCCCCGTCGACCAATGGGCATCTGGGGAATAACTCCGGTTGGGAAGCTACCGGCTATGATTACCGGGATACTTCGATCGAAGGTTTCCCCTGCTTGCATGAATTTCAGGTGGGCGGCATCGTCCTGATGCCTACGGTAGGCGAGTTGAAGACTGTCCCCGGTGCCGTGGATGATTCTACCGGAACCGGCTATCGTTCCCGTTTCGATCATTCGGAAGAGATTGCAACGGCCGGCTATTATTCCGTTAACCTGCAAGATTACAATATCCGTGCAGAACTGACCGCTACGCCCCGCGTGGCTTTCCAGCGTTACACCTTCCCGGCATCCGACGAGAGCCGTATCCTGTTCGATATCGGTAACAGGCAAGGAGAGAGCGGTGCTGTGAAAGATGCCTCCGTCACCCTGAACGAAGATGGTACAGTGGAAGGCTGGGTAATCACTATGCCGGAATACGTAAAGAAATATCAACCCGGAGCAGAAGTTCCTCTCTATTTCTTCGCCCAACTGGATAAACAGCCGGAAGGTTACGGTACATTTGCCGGAGAGAAGATACAGCCGGACACCCGACATATTTCAGGTATCGGATCAGGTTTGTACCTCACTTATAAAACGAACGAAGGCGAAAGCATTACGGCTAAGGTTGGCCTCTCGTACACATCCGTAGCGAATGCCCGCCTGAACCTGGAGGCAGAAGCACGTACATTCACCTTCGACCAGGCGAAAGAAGCCGCCCATCAGCAATGGGAAAACTACCTCGGACGCATCCGGGTAGAAACTCCGGTGAAGGAAGACAAGGTGAAATTCTACACCGGCCTGTATCATGCGCTGTTAGGGCGTGGGTTGGCGAGCGATGTGAACGGAGCTTATCCCCGCAACGACGGCAGTGTCGGACAAATTCCCGTGAAAGACGGCAAGCCGGTACATAATCTGTATAACACCGATGCAGCCTGGGGTGCCCAGTGGAATCTTTCGCAGGTATGGATATTGGCTTATCCGGAATATGCTTCCGATTACATCAGCAGTCATTTGCTGGTTTATAAAGATGCCGGATGGCTGGCGGACGGTATTGCCAACAGCCGTTACGTATCGGGTGTCGGCACGAACCTGCTGAGTACGATTCTGGCAGGCGCTTATCAATGCGGCATCCGTGACTTTGATGTAGACCTGGCTTATGAAGCATCCCTCAAAAATGAACTCGATGGTACGGACCGTCCGCTCGGTGCCGGTAAGGTCGATACGGACATGTTTCTCAAATACGGTTATGTCCCCCACCAGGATAAAGGCGACGGACCGGACGAAGCGTTTATGTTCTCCGCTTCCCATACTTTGGAATATTCTTATAGTGCCTGGGCCGTTGCCCAATGGGCAAAGAAGCTCGGTAAGACGGAAGATTACGATAAACTGATGTGGTTGTCCAAAGGCTGGGAACGTATCTATGACCCTTCGACCAATTTCGTACGCCCGAAAAAGGCAGATGGACAGTTCATCGGTGATTTCAACCCGATGCAGGTCTGGCGCGGTTTTCAGGAAGGAAACGCCTGGCAATACACGTTCTATGTGCCTCAGGATCCGGCAGGACTGGTCAGCAAGGTCGGTGCGGATGTTTTCAATCAACGCCTGGATAGTATCTTCACTGTTTCCCAAAAGCTGATTTTCAGCGGTGGTACGGAAGTCGGTGCTTTTGCCGGTCTGCAAACCCTGTATAACCAGGGTAACCAGCCTTGCTTGCATATCTCCTGGCTGTTCAATGAAGCCGGACGTCCTTCGCTGACCCAAAAATGGGTACGTGCCATCCTCGATGAGTTCTATGGTACGGACGGAATTCATGGCTACGGTTACGGACAGGATGAAGATCAGGGCCAGTTAGGTGCCTGGTATGTGATCGCTTCACTGGGAATGTTCGATGTGAAAGGCCTGACGGATTCATCGCCGTCTTTTGCTTTGGGCAGTCCGGTATTTGACAAGATAACCATCCGACTCAACAATCGATATTATAAAGGAAAAGAGTTTGTTATCGAAGCAAAGAACAACAGTAAGGAAAACGTCTATGTGCAGCAATACCGCTTGAATGGCGAGGCATATCCTGCCACCCGTATTCCTTTTGAAACAATCACTGCCGGAGGTCGTCTGGAGATGGATATGGGCAATCAGGCTGTGGATGATTACAAATAAAGAATATATACCATGAATAAACAAAATTCAAAAGCTATTTACCCCATCCTCTTCGGATTCTTTGTGATGGGCTTTGTCGATGTAGTAGGCATCGCTACCAATTATGTAAAGGTAGACTTTGCCCTCTCCGATACGCTAGCCAACCTGATACCGATGATGGTGTTCCTGTGGTTTGCCCTGTTCTCGATCCCGACAGGTATCCTGATGGGGAAAGCCGGGCGGCGCAATACTGTTGTGATAGCGTTGGCCGTTACCACTCTGGCCATGTTGCTGCCTTTGTTCCTCTACGATTTTGCTTCAGTCCTGCTGGCTTTTGCTTTGCTGGGTATCGGTAATACGATCCTTCAGGTATCGTTGAACCCGATGGTCGCCAACGTCGTCAACCCGGATCGCATCACCAGCGTCCTGACTCTGGGGCAGTTCATCAAGGCCATCTCTTCTTTTCTGGGACCGATCATAGCGGGAGCCGCCGCCTCTTTCTGGGGTGACTGGAAACTGATTTTCGCCGTCTATGCAGCAACGACACTTGTCTCTACCGTCTGGTTGATCTCGACCATTCCGGGAAAGGAAAAACTGGAAGAAGCGAAGGCTACTTTTGGAACGACGTTATCTCTTTTCAGCGATAAATATATAACCTCCTTGTTCCTGGGAATTCTCTTTATAGTCGGCATAGATGTCGGCTTGAACACGACCATTCCCAAACTCCTGATGGAGCGTACCGGCATGGCTCTTTCCGAAGCCGGATTAGGAACCAGCTTGTATTTTGCCGCCCGTACAATCGGTTCGTTTGCCGGTGCTTTCCTGTTGGCGAAACTTTCGGCAAGCCGTTTCCTGAAATACAGCATGTTTGTCGCCATCGTGGCGTTTGTCCTGCTGTTGGCGGTTCCCGACACATGGAGCATGTTCGTGATGATCGTGATCGTGGGACTGGCTTGTGCGAATGTCTTCTCGATCATCTTCTCGTTTGCCCTTCAGCATAAACCGGAGCGTGCGAACGAAATATCGGCCCTGATGATCATGGGAGTATCCGGCGGTGCGCTGATCACTCCGCTGATGGGGATTGTTGCCGACGGTTTCGGGCAGGTTGCCGGATTATCCATTCTCCTGCTCTGTATCCTTTATATTTGTCTTATATCTTTTGGAATCGATAAAAAATAGATGCTTATGAAAACACTAAAGACCTTATTTCTGGCAGGATTGGCATTGTTCGCTATGTCGTCCTCCGTATGGAGTGCTTCGACAGCGCCTCCGGCGATCGAAACCCACCTGTTCCCAGCCTTATATAAAACAGCGAAAGGCCCGGTGCAGAAAGTACGGGTAACCGTGAAGCATAGCGGTGCGCCTGTTACTGCTACGCTTATGTTGGGAGACCAGTCGCGAAAGGAGAAGTTGAATGATGGCGCTAACCAGTTCTTTTTTGAGATACCGGCTGTACAGTCCGTCGTGCAACTACCTCTGACGGTAATGATTGGGAAAGAAAAAGAGTCTGCTCAGGTAGAAGTGAAACCTATCCGCCATTGGCAGATGAATATGGTACAGCATACCCATACGGATATCGGTTATACCCGTTCGCAGACCGAGATTCTGGCGGAACACCTCCGTTACATCGACTATGCGCTCGACTATTGCGATGCAACCGACAATTACCCCGACTTCGCCAAGTTCCGCTGGACTTGCGAGATCGCTTGGGCTGTCAGTGAATACCTGAAATGCCGTCCCGCCGAACAGATCGCCCGGCTGAAGAAACGGGTAGCGGAAGGACGTATCGAGCTGGCCGCCATGTATCTGAACTTCGACGAACTGCCGGACGAACAGACATTGGCTGCCTCTTTGTATCCCCTGAAACAATTCCGCGATGCCGGTTTGAAGGCGGAAGTCGCTATGCAGAACGATGTGAACGGTATCGGCTGGTGCTTCAGCGAGTTCTTTGCCGACGCCGGTGTGAAGTATGTCAATATGGGAACACACGGCCACCGTGCCCTGATCTGTTTCGATATCCCGACCGTCTTCTGGTGGCAGTCTCCTTCGGGAAAGAAGGTGCTGACCTATCGTGCCGAGCATTATAACCAGGGTAACTTCTTCGGTATCCATACCGATAACTTTGAACAGTTTGAGGAACGCGTTCTGAATTATCTGGGAGAGATGGAAGCGAAAAACTATCCGTACGATATCGTTGCCGCCCAGCACTCCGGTTATTTCACGGATAATTCGCCTCCTTCGACCAAGAGTTGCGAGATGCTGATGAAATGGAACGAGAAATACGAATGGCCTAAACTCCGTACGGCCGTAGCCAGCGAGTTTATCAAAGAGGTGGAATCGAACTATGCCGATAAGATACAGACCATCCGTGGCGCATGGCCCGACTGGTGGACCGACGGTTTTGGATCCGGAGCACGTGAAGCGGCCATATCTCGTATCACCCATTCGGATATTATCGCCAATCAGGCAGGATTATCTTTTGCCGGTATGCTCGGAGCCAAACTCCCCGCACAGATAGACGACCAGATATACGATATCAACAAAGCGTTGTTGTTTTATGACGAACATACGTTCGGTTACAGTGAAAGTGTACGTGATGCCTATTGCAAGGAGACCTGGGAACAACGTTCCCTGAAACAGTCGTATGCCTGGGAGGCTTACCGCCATTCCGGCTTGCTGGGAGAGGTGACGATGGGATTGCTGCAGTCTTTCGTGCCAAAAGCTGAATATCCGTCTGTTGCCGTCTTCAATACCTTGAACTGGACGTATAGCGGCATTGCCAAAGTTTATATCGACCACCAGATCCTGCCGAGCGAAAAGGCATTCGAGATAGTGGATGCTTCGGGCAATGTCATTCCTGCCCAACCGGCAGAAAGCCGTTCGGACGGAACGTACTGGTCTCTTTATGTAAAAGACGTACCGGCTCTGGGATATGCGCAATATTATATTAAGGTAAAAGATGCTCCCCGTGCAGCTATACAATCAGCAGAGAAGCTGGAGAATGCGCATGTGGAAAATTCCTGGTATTCCATCGACTTCAATCCGCGTAAGGGCACTATCAGCAAACTCTTCGACAAGGAACTGAACAAGGAACTGACGACGCCGAATGCAGAGTGGGAGATGGGAGAGTTCATCTATGAGATCATCGACAGTCGTCATCCGATGGAACAATACCGTGCCCCGCAATTCCTTCGCCGCCGTCCGGAACGGATCCGTTTCGAACGTTACGAGAAGGGTGACATCTGGGATACCTACCGTTTCCGTGGCGAGACGGTTGCTGGCCGCGAGCCGAACAACCTGATGGTGGAGTTCCGTGTCTTCAACGTGACCAAGAAGATAGAAATCGTTTACCGCCTGCGTAAGAAAGCCGTTACCGATCCGGAGGCTGTTTACATCTCTTTCCCGTTTGAAGTCAACCAGGGTAAGATTTTCCTGGATGTTCCCGGCGGAAATATTCAGGCTGGTGTAGACCAGATACCCGGATCATCGAACGACTGGTACACGGTCCAGAACTTTGCCACGGCACGCAACAGCGAGTCGCAGGTTGTTATGGGTAGTCCGGAAATCCCTTTGATGCAGTTCGGTGCGATCAATACAGGACGTTATAAAGCCGGCGCCGTTCCGCAGTCCACCAATATGTATTCCTGGCCGATGAACAATTATTGGGTAACCAATTTCAATGCCGACCAGATGGGCGAGTTGCAATGGAGCTATTTCATCAACTCCGATAAGGACAACTCTCTTGGCTATGCCACCCGTTTTGCCTGGGAGAACCGTATCCCGTTCCTGACCCGCGTATTGCCGGCTGGTGCCAAAGGTTCCAAGGTCATCTCGCCGGCCTCTGTCTTTACGATTACCCCTGCCAACCTGTTGCTGGTAAACATGAAGCCTGTTGAAGGAGAAAAGGCCGTCATGCTCCAGTTGCGCGAGGTGGATGGGAAACCGGCTACCTTCGCCGTTACTTCCGATAAGGTCAACTTCACGAAAGTGACGGTTTGCGATGTTGTGGGAGACCCTGTAACCGGAAACGGAACGACAGACTTTGCTCCGTGGGAGAATAAGTTTATAAAGTTATCCTGGTAGTCTCGGATGAAAAAAATAGAGCATGCCGCTTATGGAAAGATTCTTCGGAAGGGAAGGCTTTTCATAAGCGGCATTTCTTTTTACCTCTCCTTCTCTGTCGTTTGATAAGGAAATATTTCTTACCTGAACTTTATTGCGATGAAAGTATCTTTTATATCTTTGTCGTGGCAATAACATTCATGTCTATGAGTTTTTATAAAAACAAGTAATTCCTGAGATAAAAATGCAAGTGGAAAATACAGATATTTTGCTGAAAGATGTACGGAATAATTTTGACAAAATCTATGTGATGTATTATTCCCGTATGTTTCGTTTTGCAAAGGAATATGTATTGTTTGATGAAGATGCGGAGAATATAGTACAGGATGTTTTCCTCCTGTTATGGGAGAAGAGAGAGGTGCTGGATATACAGATAAGTTTGGTTTCTTATCTTTTCGCATTAGTCAAAAATAAATCCCTCGATTATCTCAGGCGCAAAGTCATAGCAGACGAATATAAAGAGGAGCTTAGTGCAAAACTGGCATCTTTGGAATCACTGAATTATTCTTTTACTTCGGATGAAGAGATAGAACAAATACTGATGACTGCTATCGATAAACTTCCCGAACGCTGTCGCCAGGTTTTTCTTAAAAGCCGTATCGAAGGGAAAAAGAACCGTGAGATTGCCGACGAACTTGATTTATCGATGAGTACCGTAGAGAACCAGATGACCATAGCCTTACGGAAACTACGCATAGAACTAAAGGACTACCTGCCTTTATTACTCTTCCTATTGGATGTTAAATAATATTTATTTGCATACTGGCTTTGGGAGTAAATGGAGTTTGAAACGCTCTCCCTGTATACAAGCTGGAAAATGCACTACTTAATAACTAAATATTTTGAAGGAGAAATAACCGCAGAAGAGAGAAAGCTGTTATTCTCAATGATTCGGACGGATGCGAAAGTCAGAAAAGACTTCTCTTCCGTGCAGAATCTGTATGCATTATCCTCTTGGTTACCGAAAGAAAATGATGAATTGGATGCCGTCGATAAACTGGCAGGTTTCAAACAGGCTCATTGCAGGAAGAAACATAATCCGGTACCTTTTATGAGACATGTGGCAGGCTATGCCGCAGCCATCTGCCTGACTATCCTTTCCACCTGGATAGTGTTGGACAACCGACAGTCTCCGGAAGAGCATATTGCTTATGAAGAGTTCTCCATACCTTCCGGCCAGCGGGCGATGGTAAAGTTACATGACGGGACGACTGTCTGGTTGAACGCCCGTTCTACGCTCCGGTATCCGAATCGTTTTACCAGCGGAGAGCGTAAAGTGGAATTGGACGGTGAGGCCTTTTTCGAGGTCGAACATGACGAACAAAAGCCATTTGTCGTATCGACTGAAAAGCTGGATATAAAAGTGTTGGGTACAAAATTCAATGTATTTGCCTATAAAGGCAGGAATGAGTTTAATACGGCATTACTGGAAGGTTCGGTCAAAATATATGAACGGGAAGACGAGGCTAAAGCTCTGTTTATGAATCCTAACGAATGTGCCGAATTAAAAGACAATAAATTAGTAAAACGTCCTATGGGAAATACCGATTTCCTGCTGTGGAAAGAGGGAATTTATGCATTTGATGACGTCCCGTTTGAAGAAATAATAAAGAAACTCGAACTGTATTATGATATCGGGATAACGGTCAGTAACAGCAAGCTTATGAAATATAAATTCAGTGGGAAATTCCGGCAGCGCGACGGGGTGGAAAGTGCACTCCGTACATTGCGGAAAGTCTATTATTTTACGTATATGAAAGACGAAGAAAATAATAGCATAATAATCAGATAAAATAGAGAGATCATCAAATATGTTTAACCTTTAAATTATTTATTGCCTATGGAAGTATAAAGAAGAAAAAACGGCCGAAAGACGTTCCCGCATCCATTCGGCCGTCTGCTAACACGTAATCAAAAATAATTAAGTATTAACAAGTAAACAATACAAAGTTATGAAAAAAGAACCGAAAATTCTAAATGTTATGAGAATTTCAGCCATTCTGCTTTCCCTTTGTGTATTCTCTTCCTTTGCATCGAAAACAAGCTCGCAAAACGTGAAGGTGAATATCAGTGGAAAGACTATGACTATTGCGAATTTTATAGACCAGGTCGAACAACAAACCGACTATCTGTTTGTCTATAGTAAGAATGAAGTAGATGTGAATAAAACCATTCCTGTAAAAGCCGGCAACAGAACTGTCGCCCAATACCTGAATGATGCTTTTGCAGGCTCGGAAGTGAAGTTCGCTTTTGAGAATGATTATATCGTATTGACGAAAAACAGCCTGCCCTCCATCAAACAGCATGGTAAAAAAGTAACCGGTTCGGTGACTGATTCGTCAGGAGAGCCTATCATCGGTGCCAATGTGGTAGTAAAAGGAACGACCAATGGAACGATTACCGATGTCGACGGAAAGTTCTCGCTGGAGATACCGGATAAAGCAGTATTGGTAATTTCTTATATCGGTTACCTCACCCGTGAAGTCCCGGTGAACGGCCAATCCACAGTTAGTGCGGTATTGGCGGAAGACACGCAGGCACTGGACGAAGTGGTCGTTGTAGGTTACGGTACGATGCGTAAATCGGATGTAACAGGATCTATCGGAGTTGCGAAGGGGGAAGAACTGACGAAGAATCAGAACTTCAGTGCGTTGGATAACCTGCGAGGTAAAGTATCCGGTGTCAATATCTTTTCAAACTCCAGCCAGCCGGGAGCCTATTCCAACCGTGTTATTATCCGTGGTATGGCGACTATCAATTCATCTTCCGAACCGTTATATGTAGTGGACGGTGTCGTGATGGAGGATTTCGGATTGGTTAATCCGAATGATATCGAATCGATGGAAGTACTGAAAGATGCTTCTGCCGCAGCGATCTACGGTGCCCGTGGTGCGAATGGTGTCATTATGGTAACAACCAAGCGCGGAAAGAAGGATGGCGAAGGAACAGCCGTGAGCTATCAGGGATCGATCAGCGTTAGCCATATTGCACGTAAAATGGACCTGTTGAATTCTCAGGAATGGTGTGATACCTTTATGAAAGGATTGGAAAATGAAAACACTTACATGGGAAAGAACTGGTCTCTGGATCGTTCCTACTGGTTCCACGACCGTAATTACTTCGATGAGAACGGTAACCCGTTGTACGATACGGACTGGCAGGATGAAGCTACCCGTACAGCCGTTTCACACAACCATCAGATAAATATCCAGCAGGCAGGTAAGAACTCTTCTATGGGTGCTTTCCTGAATTATACCGACCAGCAAGGTATTGTAAACAATACGTATAATAAACGTCTGAATGCTAAGATCGCCTACGATGCCAACCCGACCCCGTGGCTTTCTACAGCCGTGAACCTGTTGGTTAATCATACTTGGGGACGTTATACTCCGGAAGATGGCGGCGGACAGGATGCCCGGCGTACAATGATCGAGATGGTTCCCTGGTTGCCGGTATACGATGCCAACGGCGATTATACGACCAGCACCACTTCTCTGACGGAAAGTAATTATTTCGGTTTGGAGGGTATGTCCAATCCGGCAATGATCCTGGACTTGCAAAAACGTATGCGTTATAATACGCAGATATTCGGTAATGCCGCCCTGACATTCCATTTGATGGACGGTCTGGACCTGAAGACCCAGTTCGGTATCGACAGCCATAATGCGACATACAGAGGCTATTCTTCTATTTCCCTGAATAACATCTCCATGCCTAACGGTTGGGCTGAATACCAGAACTGGAATTCTCTGTACTGGCAGGAAGAAACTTATCTGACTTATAGCAAAGTTTTCGGTCAGCACCGCATAAATGCAATGGCGGGATTATCCTGGCAAGAACGTACGCAACGTTGGAACAAGTCTCGTACGGAAGGGTTTGCCGACGACTTTTATGAAGACAACAACATGGCTGTCGGAACCAATCCGAGCAGTCCGGAATCGAGTTGGGAACGTTGGGCTATGAACTCCTATTTCCTGCGTTTGGCTTATACTTATAAAGATCGTTATTCGGCAACGGTAACAGGACGTGTCGACGGTTCTTCCAAGTTCGGAGATAATAATAAGTATGCCTTTTTCCCGTCAGCAGGTCTGGCATGGAATATTTCGCAGGAAGATTTCCTGGCGGACAGCGAGGTGATAAGCAACCTGAAGCTGCATACCAGCTACGGTCTGACAGGTAACTCGGAAATCGGCCCGTACAACTCTTTGGGTAAGACAGATGCCGGAACGCACCTGATCGACGGTAAACGTGCTCCCTGGTCTTATATCAAAACCATGTCGAACCCGGATTTGAAATGGGAAAAGACAGGACAGTTTGATATCGGTTTCGATATCGGTTTCTTCCAGAATCGCCTGAACCTCGATATTGCTTACTACAATAAGAAAACGACCGATCTGTTGCTCGATTGTCCGGTTCCTCACTCTACCGGTTTCAGTACTATCTTTAAGAATATCGGTTCTGTAAGGAACCAGGGTATGGACCTGATGGTGAATGCCACTCCGGTGCGTAGTAAAGATTTCACCTGGAACTCTGTTGTGAACCTGAACTATAACAAAAATAAAATCCTCGCTTTGGGTGATACCGATGCCGATGTGTACCTGTATGACTGGGTAGGTGGCGGAAGTATCCTGCGTGTAGGCGAAAGTATGGGTAGCTTCTATGGCCTGGAACGTCAGGGCGTTTATACTATAGAAGATTTTGAAGCCGGTAATTGTGAAAAGAGCCAGGTTGGCCGTGCAAAACGTTCTTCCGAAAAGACCATCATCGGTAAAGGATTACCTGATTGGACCGGTAGCTGGATCAATAATCTTTCTTACAAGAACTTCGACCTTACACTCGACCTGCAGTTCGTTTGGGGCGTTGAGACACTGCAACGTTTCTTCCACTCGACTTACGACCGTTTCGGTATTACCAATGGCCTGAAGAATATCCTTTATGATGCTTACGACGGAACAAATCCGGGAACCATGCAGCAGATGATCTATCTGCAGAGCGCCGAGCATAACGGTGTAAAACATGCCGGTCAGGATACTACAACCGATTCGCAATGGGTTGCCAACGGTTCTTATCTGCGTTGTAATATGTTGCAGATCGGATATACTTTCGATAGCAATGTCGTTAAGAAGATCGGTTTGTCCGGTTTACGTCTGTATGCAAGCGGTAACAACCTGTTCCAGATCGTTTCCAAAGATTTCCTGGGCTACGATCCCGAATCGACATCGGAAACCAGTTCGACTGATAAAGGAGCCGGTAAGTTTGGTCAGAACATGACGTTTTTCTCTTACCCGAGAGCAAGAACATTCACTTTTGGTGTTAATGTGACTTTCTGATTCATTTAACTTATTAAGACGATTAAAATATGAAAAAGATACTAACGACCGCGATTTTATGTGCCGGACTGTTCAGCTTTACGGCATGCAGTGATTTTTTGGATGAGAACCCCAAAAGCCAGCTGACTACTGTGGGGTATTATACAACGGAAGCACAGGCTCTGGCAAATGTCAATTATCTGTACCGCACAGGGGCCATTCGTCAGATAGCCTCCGCTCCGAGTGCGTATGTAGGAAGTTTCGCCTCTATTACCGGATTACTGACCGGCTATTTCCTGAACAGTTACGAAGGACAGGAGATCGTGTGTAAATATTCCCGTGAGTTGAACCGCCAGCAATATACCATGCAAATATCCGGTACGATGGACGGGATATGGGATGCCTGTTATAAGGCCATCAATGTCTCTAATGCCGCCATCAAAAGTATTCCGGATATCAAGATGGAGGAAGCCCTGTCCAAAAAACTTATCGGAGAGGCGAAGTTCTTCCGTGCCTTCAATTATTTTTATCTGGTAAAGACCTTTGGTGCCGTACCGTTCTATACGGAACCGTATGTTACTGCCGAAAACATGGAACTGGATCGTACGGGTGTGGAAACTATTTATGCCCAGATCGAGACCGACCTGAAAGAGGCGGCCGATGCACTGCCGGCGGCTAAGTTTGCGGATAATTCCCACAGGATCACTAAATATGCGGCAGCTATGATGTTGACCTCTGTGTATATGCAGCAAGGTAAGTATGCAGAAGCAGTCCCGTATGCGAAGATCGTAATCGATTCCCCGCACAGCCTGGCTACGAATGACGACCTGAAGATGAACAGTGCCTTCAACAAACTTCGTTCGACCGACGATCTGGATGAAGTGATCTATGCCCAGGAGTATGATAATGCGGTAAATACCAGTGACTGGTTCCCGACTTATGCCTTTAATTCGAGTGCCGTTTCCGTATTCGGAACTTATTCGATCTTCGAACGTGTCTATGGTCCGACAGACGAATTCCTGAATGTATACGAAAAGAACGACTTGCGTATCCAGCCGAACCAGTTCTTCCATTGGGAATACACCAATCCGAATACAGGGGCGACATGGTCTTCCAAGAATGCGGGCTGCTGGTATTATTACGACGAAGACGCTTTGCTTAGTACCGGTAAAGGAACGAAAGACTGGAATGTCTACCGGTATGCCGAAGCATTGCTGGACGGAGCCGAAGCTATCGCTCAAAGCCAGGGAGTAACGGCCGAAGCAGCCGGTTACCTGGCACAAGTGCAGGCACGTGCCGATATGGAAGGTAAAACGGCTGATCAGATCGCTTCCGAATTACAGAAATTGTCGAAACAAGCCTTTATCGAAGCCTGTTGGACCGAGCGTTTACGTGAGTTCCCGCTGGAATATAAGATATGGGATGATTGTGTGCGTACAGGTAAATTCCCTGTGATCTCCAAAACTGAGGCCGGCCGGATCGATTATGTCAACCTGGTGGGGGCACAGAATGCTTCCGGTGCGACATTTAAGGAAACCGACCTGTTGTGGCCGATCTCTGTAAATGAGATGCAACGTAATCCGAGTCTGACCCAGAACCCCGGTTATTCTGCCCAGTAAAAGATACTAGCAATGGATAAAAAGTGTTTTTAATTTAGTCGATCATTTTACATGTCAATGGTCAGAAATGGGAGAGGAGGAGTAGGATTACTCCTCCTTTTTTCATAAAAAGAGCCCCTTTATGTGATTTTGTATGCGAATTAAAGATATTTGTGTTCTTTCTGTACCGGATTGTCTTTATATTTGTGTGAATAATGAATTTGATGATTTGGCTAAATTTAAACTTGTGATATATCAACTAAAAATAAGTAAAACATGAATAAGAAAAGTGTATTGGCTCTTGCTTTGGTCACGATGATGGCCTGGGTAGGGAAGCCTGCTATGGCAGCTACCGGTACGGGTGCCTTCGATCCGGTAGAGTATGCAATGCCGTTGATGGGAACTCAATCGAGTTTCGAGCTGTCGACAGGAAATACCTATCCGGCTATTGCGCGTCCCTGGGGTATGAATTTCTGGACGCCACAGACCGGAAAGATGGGAGACGGATGGCAGTATGTCTATACGGCAAATAAAATTCGTGGTTTCAAGCAAACCCATCAGCCAAGCCCGTGGATCAACGATTACGGACAGTTCGCAATTATGCCGGTGGTAGGTACTCCGGAGTTCGATCAGGATAAACGTGCCAGCTGGTTCTCTCATAAGAGCGAGGTGGCTAAACCTTATTATTATAAAGCCTATCTGGCTGACCATGATGTGATAACCGAACTGACGCCGACCGACCGTGCAGCACTGTTCCGTTTCACTTTCCCGGAAAACGACCATTCCTACATTGTTGTCGATGCACTGGATAATGGATCTTATATCAAAGTCATCCCGGAAGAAAACAAGATCATCGGCTACTCGACCAAGAATAGCGGTGGTGTTCCCGAGAACTTCAAGAACTATTTCATTATCGAGTTCGATAAACCTTTCACTTACGAAGCCACTTTCGCCGATAATTCTTTGAAAGAAGGCGCGAAAGAACAGACTTCGAGCCATGTGGGAGCTGTGATCGGTTTCAAGACAAAGAAGGGAGAAATCGTTCATGCCAAAGTCGCATCTTCTTTTATCAGCTTCGACCAGGCTGCCATCAATATGAAAGAGTTGGGTAACGATAATTTCGATACCCTGGTTTCCAAAGGCAAACAAGCCTGGAACGATGTGCTGGGTAAGATCGAAGTGGAAGGCGGTACGTTAGACCAGTATCGTACATTCTATTCCTGCATGTACCGTTCCCTGCTGTTCCCTCGTAAGTTCTACGAAATCGATGCAGCCGGAAATGTCGTTCACTACAGTCCGTATAACGGCGAAGTACTACCGGGATATATGTTTACGGATACCGGTTTCTGGGATACCTTCCGTGCCCTGTTCCCATTCCTGAACCTGATGTATCCGTCAATGAACAAGGAGATGCAGGAAGGTTTGATCAATACATATAAGGAAAGCGGCTTCTTCCCGGAATGGGCAAGTCCGGGACATCGTGGTTGCATGGTAGGTAACAACTCGGCTTCCATCCTGGTCGACGCTTATATGAAAGGTGTGAAAGTGGATGATCTGGAAACCCTGTACAAAGGTTTGATCCACGGTACGGAGAATGTACATCCGACTGTTTCTTCAACCGGCCGTCTGGGACATGAATATTATAACAAACTGGGTTATGTTCCTTACGACGTGAAGATCAATGAGAATGCAGCCCGTACGCTGGAATATGCTTATAACGACTGGTGTATCTACCAGATCGCTAAAGAACTGGGCCGTCCGAAAAAGGAACTCGACCTGTATGCAAAGCGTGCTATGAACTATAAGAACCTGTATGATAAGGAAACCAAACTGATGCGTGGTAAGAACGCCGACGGTAAATTCCAGTCACCGTTCTCTCCGTTGAAATGGGGTGATGCCTTTACGGAAGGAAACAGCTGGCATTACACCTGGTCTGTTTTCCATGATCCTCAGGGACTGATCGACTTGATGGGAGGAAAAGATTCTTTCGTTATGATGCTCGATTCCGTATTTGCCGTTCCGCCATTGTTCGACGATAGCTATTATGGCCAGGTGATCCACGAGATCCGTGAAATGCAGATCATGAACATGGGTAACTATGCTCATGGAAACCAGCCGATCCAGCATATGATCTACCTGTATAACTATGCCGGACAGCCCTGGAAAGCTCAGTACTGGCTGCGTGAAGTGATGAACAAGATGTACACCCCGACACCGGACGGGTATTGTGGTGACGAAGATAACGGCCAGACTTCTGCCTGGTATGTATTCTCTGCTCTTGGTTTCTATCCGGTTGCTCCGGGTACGACCCAATATGTGTTAGGTGCTCCGTTGTTCAAGAAGGCCACTTTACATTTCGAGAACGGCAAGAACCTGGTGATCAATGCTCCCGATAACAGCGACAAGAATATCTATATCGAATCGATGTCGTTCAACGGCGTGAACTATACAAAGAATTATCTCGATCATAACGAACTGCTGAAAGGTGGTGTGCTCGATATCAAGATGGGCGACAAGCCGAATCTGAACCGGGGCGTTAACCCGGAAGATCTTCCTTATTCATTCTCTGTAGATGAAAAAAAGAAGAAATAACAATATATTAATTATAATATGAATGTGAAAAAACAATGGATGATGTCAGGCCTGGTTGTGTGCCTGACATCTTTCGTATTCTCTTGCCAGACGACAGAGAAGACGGCAACGGAGACGGATTACGTTTCTTATGTAGATCCTTATATCGGATCAGGTGAACACGGTCATGTATTTGTCGGGGCGAACGTCCCGTTCGGAGCCGTGCAGATCGGCCCGCAGAACATCCATAAAGGATGGGACTGGTGTTCGGGGTATCATTATTCGGATAGTGTATTGATCGGTTTTAGCCATACCCATCTGAGCGGAACCGGATGTGCCGACCTGGGGGATATCCTGGTCATGCCTTTTACCGGCAAGGTCCGTACGGCACGTGGTGAACAGGATAACATTGAAGGAGCTTGTTCCTCTTACTACCGGCATGAAAACGAATCGGTAAGTCCCGGTTATTACTCTTTACTTTTAGACAATGGCGTTCATGTCGAACTGACAGCTACCGAACGTGTCGCTATGCATCGCTATGCTTTCCCGCAGAACGAACCGGCTCATTTGCTGATCAACCTGAAAGAAGGGAACGGCGACCGTGCGTACGATACATATCTGAAGAAGATCGATGACTATACGGTAGAAGGCTATCGCTTCTCGCATGGCTGGAGTCCGCAGCATAAAGTCTTCTTTACCATGAAATTCGACCAGCCTGTCGCTTCACTCGAAGTATTCAATGACGACGAACCGGCAGGTACCGACGAGTTGACCGGCGAAAAGGTGAAAGGTGTCGTTTCTTTCAAAGAAGGCACCAAAGATGTGCAGGCGAAAGTAGCCATCTCTTCCGTCAGTTGTGAGAATGCGTTGAAGAATATGCAGGCGGAATTGTCACATTGGAATTTTGACCAGGTACACCAGGAAGCTGTCTCCAAATGGAATGACCAACTGGCTTGTGTGGTGGTTGATACCCCCGACGAGCGTGCTAAGAAGATTTTCTATACAGCCGTTTATCATACATTCATTGCTCCGACATTATATTGCGATGTGAACGGGGAGTTTCGCGGACAGGACGACAAAGTCTATACAGATACAAACTGGACGAATTATTCCACTTTCTCTTTGTGGGATACTTACCGTACATTGAATCCCTTGTATACTATCATCGCACCGGAGAAGGTGGACGATATCGTCAATTCCTTCCTGAGTATCTACGACCAGCAGGGCAAACTTCCTATCTGGCATCTGGTAGGAGGCGAAACCAACTGTATGCCGGGATATAGCTCCGTACCTGTTATTGCCGATGCTTATCTGAAAGGCTTTAACGGTTTCGATGCGGAACGCGCTTTTCAGACAATGAAAGGTACTGCGACTTACGAGAAACAAAACGGTGTCCCTTACGTGCTTGAAAAAGGATATATCCCTTGTGATAAAGTCCATGAAGCCACTTCCATTGCTATGGAATATGCGGCAGACGACTGGGGTACAGCACTGATGGCTAAGAAAATGGGTAAGCAGGAGGATTATGAGAATTTCCTGAAACGTGGTAAATATTATGCTCAGTATTATGACCGGGACATTAACTTTGTCCGTCCTAAGATGGATGACGGCAGTTGGCGTACACCGTACGATCCGTTCCGCTCTATTCATGGAGTGGGAGACTTTACGGAAGGTACAGGATGGCAATATACATTCTTCGTACCCCAGCATCCGGAAGGTATGATCGAAATACTGGGAGGCGATGCTGCTTTCATAACCAAGCTCGATTCGTTGTTCGTTGTTGAAGGCGATATGGGAGAGGGCGCATCCAGCGATATCAGCGGTCTGATCGGCCAGTATGCACATGGCAACGAACCGAGTCATCATGTTGCTTACCTGTACCCTTATGCCGGCGAACAGTGGAAGACAGCCGAGAAGGTACGTTATATCCAGGATGAATTCTATACGGATCAGCCGGAAGGGATCATCGGAAACGAAGACTGCGGACAGATGTCAGCCTGGCATGTGATGTCTGCTCTGGGATTCTATCAGGTAAATCCTTCAAACGGCGTGTTTGTCTTCGGCAGTCCGTTGTTCGGTAAGGCCTCCGTTCGTTTAAAAGACGGAAAGACATTTGATGTGGTTGCACAGAACAACAGCAAGGATAATATCTATATCCAGTCTGTTACACTGAACGGCCAGTCGTATGATAAGTCATACATTTTGTATGACGATATTATGAAAGGCGGTAATTTGACGTTTGTCATGGGAAATACTCCGAACAAACAGTTCGGGGCAGCACCTGAGAACCGTCCGAAGTCAGCTGAATAAACAATTATAAATTATAGCAGAAAAATGATTAAAAGATTCAAGACACCCGTAGCCTTTTTGGCTTCCATCTTTTTACTGGCCTCTTGTGCCTCCGGGGGAGATATGTCTTCCCCGCAAAAAAGCCCGGTGGACTATGTGAACCCTTACATGGGAAATATCAGTCACCTGCTGGTGCCGACCTATCCGACTGTACATCTGCCTAACAGTATGCTTCGCGTATATCCGGAGCGTGCCGACTTTACCGGCGACCTGTTGAGCGGACTGCCTGTTATCGTGACCAGCCACCGCGGTAGTTCCGCTTTCAACCTGAGTCCGTACCAGGGAGAGGAATCCGGACTGAAACCGGTTATCAACTACAGCTACGATCAGGAAAAGATCTATCCTTATCGCTATCAGGTATATCTGGACGACAACAATATCGACGTAGATTTTGCCCCGTCTCACCAGAGTGCCGTTTATGGTATTACGTTTGAAGGCGAAGGTCCTGCCTACCTGATCTTCAACAGCCGTAACGGACAGTTGAAGACCGACGGTAAGAACATCAGCGGTTACCAGTTCGTCGACCGGAAAACAAAAGTATACCTTTATGCAGAAACCGACAAGACACCGCAGAAATCCGGCGTATTGAGCGACAACACTGTGAAGTACGGCGAAACATCAGTAGAAGGAAAAGACGCTGCTCTTGTCCTCTCTTATGGAAATGATGTAAAGAAGCTGGGTGTACGTTACGGTATCTCATTTATCAGCGAAGAACAGGCTAAGAAGAACCTGGAACGTGAGATTGCCGCCTATGATGTCGATGTGGTTGCCAAGATCGCCCGTAACGACTGGAACGATGCCCTCGGCAAGATACAGGCTCAAGGCGGAACGGAAGACGACAAGGTGGTATTCTACACCTCCCTGTACCGTTGCTACGAACGTCCGGTCAACCTGAGTGAAGACGGACGCTATTACAGTGCTTTCGACGGCCAGGTACATGAAGACGGAGGTCGTCCTTTCTATACCGACGACTGGATTTGGGATACATACCGTGCAACCCACCCATTGCGTATCCTGATCGATAACGAACGTGAAAGCGATATCATCAACTCCTTCCTGCTGATGGCAGAACAGATGGGTACGAACTGGATGCCGACCTTCCCGGAAGTTACCGGCGATTCGCGTCGTATGAACTCCAACCATGCCGTAGCCACCGTGATCGATGCCTGGAAGAAAGGTTTACGCGGCTTCGACCTGGAAAAGGCTTATATTGCCTCAAAGAAAGGTATCGAAGAGAAAACACTGATCCCCTGGTCGGCTGCACCTGCCGGATGGTTGGATGATTTCTATAAGGAACACGGTTATATCCCGGCATTGAAACCAGGCGAAAAAGAGACTGTAGCCAATGTTTCTCCCTGGGAAAAACGCCAGCCGGTAGCTGTTACCTTAGGTACGGCTTACGACCAGTGGTGTCTTTCACAGATCGCAGCCGAACTGGGTAAGACTGACGAAGCTAAACATTACCTGCGCGAATCGTACAACTATCGTAACCTGTTCAACCCCGATACCCGTTTCTTCCATCCGAAGGATAAGGACGGCAAATTCATCGAGCCGATGGATTACCGTTACGATGGTGGCCTGGGTGCACGCGATTACTACGACGAGAATAACGGATATGTATACCGTTGGGATGTACAGCATAATATCGGCGACCTGATCTCTATGATCGGTGGAGACAAAGCCTTCACTTCGGCTCTCGATTCTATGTTCAACGAACCGCTGGGTATGTCTAAATGGAGTTTTTACTCCTTCCTTCCCGACCATACTGGTAATGTGGGTATGTTCTCGATGGCGAACGAACCGAGTTTGCATATCCCGTATCTGTACAACTACGCCGGTCAGCCCTGGAAGACACAGAAACGTATCCGTACGTTGTTGAACCAGTGGTTCCGTAACGACGTGATGGGTGTTCCTGGTGATGAAGACGGTGGTGGTATGTCTGCTTTCGTTGTCTTCAGTCAGATGGGATTCTATCCGGTTACTCCCGGTTCGCCTACATATAATATAGGTAGCCCGGTATTTACGGATGTGAAGGTCGACCTGGGTAATGGCAATACATTCGAGGTCAAAGCAAATAATGCTTCTCCTGAAAACAAATACGTACAGTCTGCCCGCCTGAACGGTGAAGTGTTGAACCAACCGTGGTTCCAGCACAGCGACATCGCCCAGGGCGGTCTGCTGGAACTGGAGATGGGGCCGAAAGCCAATAAGACATGGGGAACAAAGACTCCTCCGCCTTCAGCTGCTCCGATGCCTCAATAATGACTTCTTTTTTCGTGTTTGATCCGGAAAATACTTAAAAACAAAATCAGCAAAGTAGTATAGATAGTAGCTACTTTGCTGATTTTTTATAATGGATAAGTTACAATTTATCAATTTCTTCGACTGACAGACCTGTACATTGGGCAATTGTTTCGATATTAATTCCCTTCTTTTTGAAATTAGCAGCAATAAGGCGTTGTTCTTCTGCTTTTCCTTCAACTTTTCCTTTTTCTACCCCTTTCTCCATGCCATCATCAAAACTGGTATCGAGTGCAGCGGAAAGGTCACGTTCTACAGAGAGGCTCAGTTCATATTCCAGTCGTTGATCAGGAGTCATTCTTTCTACTTCCACAATACTTTTCAGTTTGCGGAATATCTGATTATTCAGTTCTTCAGGTAATCGTTCCATGATCTCGATATTATTTAATACATATAACCACTTCTTATAAAGCGTATCACACTCATGCAAAGGTAATACAAATTTCGGCATTTCCAGATAGATTTCATTAAGCGTTTCACTGAAAGGAATCTTCAGTTCCCGATCCATGCGTACAATATCCCAACGGTATTTCTCCGAACGTGATGGTTCCATGATATAGTTTAGTACGCAAATGACATATACTTTACTTATGTGATAGTTCCACCGTTTGCGAATCCTTTCATCCGGTTCCTTCTCCAACTTCTCTTTTACGATCATGGATTGTTGTTGGATAGCAAATGATGCATAATACAGCACTCTGTCGGAGAAGTATTTCTGTCGGCTTTTTTGCATTTCAACAATAAAAACTTCTCCCTTTTCATTTTCGCAGAAAATATCGAACACGGCACGCCGTTGGTCTTGTTTCAGACCAAGCATCTCTACATTGCGAAAGGTGATGTCTACGATTACTTCTTGTTGAATGACTTCATTAAGGAAACTGATGATAAGATCTTTACTTACTTCACTGCCAAAAATCTTTTTCCAGCCGTAGTCTGAGAATGGATTAACAAATTTGTTCATAATCAATTGTTTTAGTTACCTCTGTAAATAGAGTTTCAGCAAATGTATGCAATTATTCTTTAATACACGGTGTAAAAATAGAATTGTTTTTGTATCTATATATATAAATTAAGAAATAAGACTGAATAATTGATTGAATTGAAGTGAAATGACTAGGAAAAACGATCGTTTTTTCTAGTCATTTATTTGTGTGCAAAAGTATTCTTTATAATCCAATAATCAAAGTGTTTTCAGAATAATTATTCTCTTAAATATCAATATGCTGTCTTTGAATTTAGCAAAATATCTGTTAATCAGCAATTAACGATTTTAAACAGAAAAAGAGTGACTAGAAAAAACGATCGTTTTTTCTAGTCACTCTTTTTCTTATGTATGCTTTGAAAAATAAGCTTTAAGTGTTAGTCTCATTTTGGGACTGACGAACATTTTTGTGAAATATGGCTAGTATTAATGTGTTGAAAATCAACGATCTTATCATTCTGTTCTCGAAGCAAAAATACTTTAATCGCTGGATAATCTTTTTTATAGACCTATTTTTCTCAGTTTTATCTACTTTTTTAGTTTTTGCGACCCTTGGCAATATTTTGAAAATAAATCTGCCGATACATGAGTTTATTTATATAAACCTCTTTGCTATCGTTTGCAGTACAATCAGTTTTCTTTCCTGCCAGACTTATAAAGGTATTATTCGTCATTCAACTTTTACAGAAACGGGGCGTATTGCTATTGCCTCTTTTGTGAAAGTTGCTTTGATGACTTCTGCTCTTTCCTGTTTTATCCACTCGTTATCTTTTCTACAAATCTTTTTAGGGGGGGGGCTTGACCTATTCCTGACTTTCTTCGTTTTGACGATATTTCGTGCTTTATTAATAATAATGTATAGCATGATAGTCAAAAGTGTGGCTTCCAATAACGAAAAGCTGTTAATTTACAAGGAAGAAGACGCTGTCTCTAATTCGCCTGCGATTTCTCTTTGGAAACAATCTGATAATTATCAGATCGAAGGATATATACGAATAGGAAAAAGAAGTAAGATCCGCATAGGAGGATGTCCGGTCTATTCGGTAAAGGATCAGTTGGAATTTAATGGTTTGGTAAACCGAAAAGGTATCAAGGCTATTTTGTTTACCGACTATCATGCAGTAAAAGCAGAAAGTGAACGCCTGGTTCGTTATTGTGAGCGGAAAAAGGTTCGTATGTTGATGCTTCCTACCGTGGATGAGTTAAAAGGGGGGACAGTCAATTTACGAAATCTACCGGAGGTCCGTATCGAAGATCTGTTAGGACGTGATGAAATTAATATTAATCTGAAAGAGATTGCAGATGAATTAGGGGGTAAAGTCGTTATGGTTACAGGTGCTGCCGGATCTATCGGTAGTGAGCTTTGTCGACAACTTTGTACATTTGGTTTGAAGCAACTGATCTTGTTTGACAGTGCCGAGACACCTATGCATACCATCCGTCTGGAGTTGGAAGACCGATTCCCGGATGTTGTTTTCACTCCGATTATGGGTGATGTCCGGATGCTAGCCCGTGTAGAAAGTGTTTTTAAAAGTTTCCATCCCCAATATGTCTTTCATGCAGCAGCCTATAAACATGTCCCTCTGATGGAGGAAAATCCTTGTGAAGCTGTACATACCAATGTCCAGGGAACCCGTAATATGGCTGACATGTCCGTAAAATATGGAACAGATAAATTTATTATGATCTCTACCGATAAGGCAGTCAATCCAACCAATGTGATGGGGGCTTCCAAACGCCTGGCAGAGATCTATGTGCAAAGCCTGAGTATTGCGATAAGCAAAGGATTACACCCGGGAAAAACCCGTTTTATCACTACCCGCTTTGGTAATGTATTAGGTAGTAACGGTTCTGTTATTCCTCGTTTCCGTGAACAGCTGGCGAAAGGCGGCCCTTTAACAGTCACCCATCCTGATATTATCCGTTATTTCATGACGATCCCTGAAGCCTGTCGTCTTGTTTTGGAAGCAGCTTTTATGGGAAAAGGAAATGAGATTTTCGTATTTGATATGGGTACTCCAGTAAAGATTGCCGACCTAGCACGTCGAATGATAGAATTGGCTGGTCTTATTCCCGAAAAAGATATCGAAATAAAATATACCGGCCTTCGCCCGGGTGAGAAGTTGTATGAAGAGTTGCTGGCAACCAAAGAAAATACTCTTCCTACAAACAATACTAAAATCTTTCATGCGAAAGTGAGGGAATATAATTTTACTGATATATCAACTATCGTTTCGCATTTGGTAAATTTGGCTATTCGAGTAGAAAAGTTGGAAACAGTGAAAGTGATGAAATCGATTGTGCCGGAGTTCATGAGTAAGAATTCGGAGTACGAAAAACTGGATAAATAATTCTAATAATGAATATTGCAATTGTAGGAACAGGCTATGTAGGCCTGGTTACAGGTACTTGTTTCTCTGAAATGGGAGTAGATGTGACCTGTGTGGATATCAATGAAGCGAAGATAAAAGCTTTGCAGTCAGGTGTAATGCCAATCTATGAACCAGGCTTAGAAGACTTGGTTAAAAAAAATGTAGAAGCAGGTAGGTTACATTTCACAACTGATTTCACCACTTGTTTAGATAATGTATCTGTTGTTTTCAGTGCTGTAGGAACTCCCCCAGAAGAAGATGGAAGTGCCGATTTGAGATATGTTTTAGATGTGGCACATACAGTTGGTCGTTTCATCAATAAATATACATTACTTGTAACGAAAAGTACGGTTCCGGTTGGAACTGCCCAGAAAGTAAAGGCTGCTATTCAGGAAGAATTAAATAAACGGGGAGTTGCTATACCTTTTGATGTGGCATCTAATCCTGAATTTCTGAAAGAAGGAGCAGCCATTAAAGACTTTATGGCTCCGGACCGGGTGGTGGTCGGAGTTGAAAGTGAACAGGCAAAGAAAATGATGGAGAAATTATATCGTCCTTTCACATTGAATGGCTATCCCATCCTGATCATGGATGTTCCTTCAGCTGAAATGACGAAATATGCAGCAAATGCCATGTTAGCAACCCGTATCAGCTTTATGAACGATATAGCAAATCTCTGTGAACGTATCGGAGCAAATGTAGACAATGTGCGTAAAGGTATGGGGGCGGATTCCCGTATCGGTAGCCGTTTCCTGTATGCCGGTTGTGGGTATGGAGGTTCCTGCTTTCCAAAGGATGTAAAAGCTCTATTGCATACGGGAATAGAAAACGGATACCACATGCGTGTTATAGAAGCTGTAGAATCGGTAAATGAAGAGCAAAAGAATATTGTGTTTGATAAATTGAGTAAGGCTTTTAATGGAGATCTGAAAGGTAAAACTATTGCTATGTGGGGATTGTCTTTTAAACCTGAAACAGACGATATGCGCGAAGCTCCTGCGTTGGTTGTGATTGATAAACTCCTGAAAGCAGGTGCTGTGGTCAATGTATTCGATCCTATAGCTATGGATGAAACAAAGCGTAGGATAGGGGATGTAGTCACTTATTGTAAGGATATGTATGAAGCAGTGATCGATGCAGATGCTATTGCTTTGATGACGGAGTGGAAACAATTCCGTATGCCTAGTTGGGCTATCATCCGTAAAGCCATGAAGAATTACGTGGTTGTGGATGGACGGAATATCTATGATGGTGAAGAATTGAAAGAGTTAGGTTTTATTTATTCGAGAATCGGACAAAAATGAAACGTATATTAGTAACGGGTGGAGCCGGTTTTCTTGGTTCCCATTTATGTGAACGTTTGGTGAAAGAAGGCAATGATGTGATTTGCCTGGATAATTATTTTACCGGAAGTAAGGATAATATTCGTCACCTGTTGCAGTATGACAACTTTGAGTTGGTTCGTCACGATGTAACCTCTCCCTATTATGCTGAGGTCGATGAGATTTATAATTTGGCTTGTCCTGCATCGCCTCCTCATTATCAATATAATGCCATCAAGACAATGAAAACCTCCATTTATGGAGCAATGAATATGTTGGGGTTGGCTAAACGAACTAAAGCAAAGATTCTCCAGGCATCGACCAGCGAAGTGTATGGAGATCCGGCTATTCATCCGCAGGTAGAATCTTATTGGGGAAATGTGAACCCAATTGGAATTCGTAGTTGTTACGATGAAGGCAAACGCGCAGCCGAAACTTTGTTTATGGACTATCATCGTCAGAACGGTGTACGAATTAAAATCATCCGCATCTTCAATACGTATGGTCCACGAATGAATCCGAATGACGGACGTGTCGTTTCTAATTTCATCGTACAAGCGTTAAAAGGTGAAGATATCACAATCTATGGAGATGGAACTCAAACTAGAAGTTTCCAATACATAGACGATTTGATAGAAGCCATGATCCGTATGATGGCTACCGGTGATGACTTTATTGGCCCTATCAATACAGGGAACCCGGGAGAGTTTACGATGTTGGAATTGGTAGAGAAAGTGATAGAGTTGACAAATTCGAAATCAAAGATTGTGTATTATCCGTTACCTGGTGATGATCCGAAACAACGGAAGCCAGATATTACATTGGCGAAAGATAAATTGGATTGGGAACCTATTATCCCATTGGATGAAGGATTGATAAAGACAATTAGATATTTCGAGAATAAAATAAAAGAGTCCCACTTGAAATAATAAATTTATTCCCATTTAAGCTATATGAGTGATTCATTAGAACATCAAGCTGTAAAAGGCGTGATGTGGAGTGCTGTTGAACGGTTTTCCGTACAGGGGATACAGTTTGTACTGACTATCATTATAGCCCGTTTGGTGTTGCCTTCTGATTATGGATTGATAGCAATGCTGAATATCTTTTTGGCTATTGCACAAGTCTTTGTGGACAGTGGTTTCTCCAATGCTTTGATACAGAAGAAGGATCGTACGGAAACTGATTTTTCAACAGTTTTTTATTTTAATAGTCTTATTTCGATAGTCTTTTATTTACTTCTGTATATCAGCGCACCTTACATAGCATCCTTTTATAAGGAACCTGATTTGTCTCCTGTAACACGTTGGATAGGATTGAATATTATTATATCAGGTTTTTCTATTGTCCAACGGGCTAAATTGACAATCAATGTAGACTTTAAAAAACAAGCTAAAGCTTCTTTGACTGCTGTACTGATCAGTGGGATAATAGGAATTTTGCTGGCATATAAGGGCTGGGGTGTGTGGGCATTAGTATTTCAGACTTTATCAAATAGTCTGTTGAATACATTATTATTATGGATATTTGCTAAGTGGGTTCCAAAATGGACATTTTCAAGAGAATCTTTTAGCGTATTATTCTCTTTTGGTTCTAAATTATTGTTGTCAGGATTATTGCATACAATTTATATAAATTTGTACAGCTTAGTAATAGGAAAGCGATATTCTTCTATGGATGTAGGTTTTTATAATAGGGCGTACCAATTTGCCAGTTTTCCTTCTATAAATATAGTGGGGATTATTAATAGAGTAATTTATCCAATACAGTGCGAAATGCAAGATGATGATAAACGCCTTAAAACATCTTTTATCAAGTACTTAAGAATGTCTTGTTTTATTGTATTTCCGTTGATGATTATTGTGGCTACTTTGTCTAAACCATTAATATTATTGTTACTGACAGAGAAATGGCTTCCGGTTGCTGAATTGCTTTCCATATTATGTTTTGCTTATATGTGGTATCCGGTGATGGTTGTCAATAATCAGATATTAAATGTAAAAGGACGTTCTGATTATTTTCTTTATGCAGAGATTCTTAAGAAAGTGATAGCTATTACTATACTGTTTATTACTTTACCTTTTGGAGTTTGGACACTATGTTGGGGAATAGTTGTATATAATTTCTTTGATATGGTAATTATTTTCTATTATTCAAAGAAAGTAATATCTGTAAAATATTTGGAACAAATTCGTAATATAATGCCTTTCTTTTTTATCTCATTGCTAACAGGAGGTGTAGTTTATTTAAGCATACAATTTTTTAAAGGATACTTATTAGAACAATTGACGATAGGCTGCCTTATAGGTTTATTGGTTTACATATTATTTTGTCTTATTTTTAGAATAAGTGAAGTAGATCAGATAGTGTTGAAAATAAAAAATATATATATAGAATGTACAAAGTAACCCTGTCTATGCCGATATATAATGTGGCTCCGTATGTGGAACGTGCTTTACTATCTGCATTGAATCAAACATTTGAAAGTATCGAGTTTTTGTTAGTGGACGATCGAGGGACAGATAATAGTATGGAGATCGTTCGTCGGATCATCAAAGACCATCCGAGAGGGAAAGATGTCCGTATTATAGAGCATCCATATAATGTTGGACTTGGTGCTACTAGAAATACAGCTATAGATAATGCCCAAGGAGAATATTTGTTTTTTATGGATAGCGATGATGAGATCACTCCTGATTGCATACAGGTGTTGTATGATAAGATGATGGAAGAAAAGGTCGATATGGTGGTAGGATCAAGCCAATCCATAAATATGAATGGAATGGTGTCTGAGCAACTACGGTTGGATAATGTAAATAGAAGAGGGGTAGGGATATTAATAAACTATCATTATGTTGAAAATCATATATTTCCTGTATATACATGGAATAAGTTGTATAGTCTATCTTTTTTAAAGGAGAACTGTATACGTTGTATAGCTGGACATAATTGTGAAGATCTATATTTTTCTTTTAATGTAGAAAGATGTGTTCAATCTTTTTCGTACATTAATAATATTACATATTCATATTATATAAGATCTAACTCTTTTATGGATAGGATACAAAGTCATTTATCAATAAGAGAGGTTGGTATGTTGATGGATTTTCTTCTGTATAAAAAATCTTATATAAGAGAGATTAAAGATATAACTCTTCAGGATATTTTATTACATAGTATTTACAGATCTGTTCGAGTTTGGGGTGAATATATTTTATCTTCTGATAAAATGAATATGAATGAGAAGTATAGGGGGATTGTTGGGTTTTATAGCGATATGAAATTCAATAAATATACAACTAATAATAGAATTGAAAAAATTTCCATAGGCTTATATTTTATACATAGATTGTCTGATGTATTGTTGTTTACTGTTTTGGTTATGATGGTTTACATAAAAAAAGCTATAAGATAGGTTTTATGATCTACGTAATAGTTAATGCTTTACTTTATATATTCTTACTATTATTCTATATGTTTAGTCGTGAGAAAAATATTTTAGGTGTTATATTAATTGCGTTATATACTATTGTTGCAATATTTGCGATACCTAGATATTATCTTTCAATAGAATTGTTACATGATGTAGATGATATAACATTAGAACCTTTTATCTATTTATTTATTGTATTTATAATGTTTGTTAGATATTTTGTAAAGGTAGATATACGAAATCTTACAAATATTTACGCGAAAGGACGATGGAAAAAGATGTATTTTTTAATATATGTGTATATCTTATCTACTGTTGTTGTTTTTTATTTGTCTATAAACGATGTTATATCAAATATTTATTCTGGAGAATGGGGGGATATTAAAAAAGCTTCTAGTGAATTAGATGTAGCTTTTAATTATCATTTTTTTCTTGAACAAATTCTTGTTGTTTTTAATTCTCAATCAACTATTTTTATGTCTGTTATATGTTTTTTCATGTTGACAAATAATAAAAGTAAATCTCTATTGTACATATTGTTATTTTGTATGTTTTTTTCGATATCATTATTATCTTTAAAAGGAGGAGGTAGAGGGGTTTTTGTTATTTTTTTTATATCTATAATTACTCCTTATTTATTGTTTAAAAAAAACTTACCATATAAGACTATTAAATTGATAAATAAAATTCTATTTTCTTCCATTTTTATTGCCACTGTTTATTTTTTTACTGTCACTGTTTCTAGATTTGGAGATTTTGATACTTCTTATAATATTTATGAAACATATAATGGACTGACTTCATTGTTAAGTTATATGGGACAGTCTTTTTTATTTTGGAATGTAGGTGTATATCCTATTTCTGAATATGGATATGGAATTTATGGATGTGAATTTTTATATGGAAATGATGCATTTATGAACTTTACATTAGGTACAAGATGGATTACGAAATTTTATACATTTGTTGGTAGTATTTATGTAGATGTAGGTCCTTATATAACTTTTTTTATAGCTCTTATTGTATTTGTTTATTCTTTTATTTTATTGAATATTAAACGTTATAATATTGAGGATGTCTGTTTTTTTACATATGTTTATGTTAAGTTGTTTATAGGGGTTTTTTCTTGGGCAGATAATTATGTGATTGATTATATTATTTGCTTTATTATTTATTTATTCCTAAAAATAAAGATATCTATTTGTGTTAAAAAATGAGTGTTAAAGTATTGATGAATAATGAAAATAATGCGGTGTTTTATTTTATTTTTTCTATGATTGGAAAATGTTGTTTGAGATTTGGTATGACCGTTTCCTATTGACAAAAAATATGATAGGATACAGAGATAAGAAATAACTATATCGTTAATTCATAAATATATGTTGAAATGATAGCTATATTGATGTCCACCTATAATGGAGAGTGCTATTTGAAGGACCAAATAGAATCGATATTAAGCCAAACTTATAAGGATTGGATATTATATATTCGAGATGATGGCTCAACGGATAGGACTATCCGTATAATTAAAACTTATGTTGGTAATTATCCTGATAAAATCATTTATGAATATGATAGATTAGGGAATTTAGGATCAGGACGTTCGTTTATGAAACTGTTATCATCAATTGATTCTGATTATTATATGTTTTGTGACCAAGATGATGTATGGCTTCCTTCTAAGATAGAAAAGACCTATTTGAAAATGAAATCATTAGAGATGAATCATGCTCATAATGCTATTGCAGTATTCACGAATTTGTATATAGTAGATAAGTCTTTAAATATAATATCTGATTCTTTGTGGAAAAGATGTCATAGGAACCCTGAAAATGTATTTGATTTGTATAAATTGATTGTTTATGGATCTCCTTCTTATGGTTGTACTATGATGTTTAATAGGATTACAAAGTCACTACTTTTTCCATATAAAAATTGGAAGTTTCATGATCATTGGACAATATTGATAGTATCTCATTTTGGTTATGCAGGATTTGTGGATGAACCACTTATTTATTATAGACAACATGGAGAGAATGTTGCTGGATTTCAAGATTCTGGATATTCTGTAAAACAAATGTTAAAATGTTTATTATTTGCTCCTATTCGATATGTTAAAGAGTCTTATCTTTATATGAATCATTTCAAAGATTTACCGTTTCCTATTTCTATGTGGACTTTGATGAAATATAAAATAGTCAAATGGGGTAGAATTATATTTGGAATGGGATAAATATTTTATAAATCTAAAACACAAACTTATGGATATAAAAAGAAGGGGTAATATAGCTGTTATTTTTGCTGGAGGTTCTGGTAAACGAATGAATACGGTGTCAAAGCCCAAGCAGTTTTTGGAATTGAGAGGGAAACCTATCATTATCTATACTCTTGAAATTTTTGACAATCATCCTGCTATTGATGGTATTATAGTATCGTGTATAACAGATTGGATACCTTATCTGGAGAAATTGATTCGTAAATTCGAGATAACTAAAGTTTGTTCTATCGTTCCTGGAGGAGATACTGGACAGGATTCTATTTATAAAGGGTTGATGGCTGCGGAAAAACTATTTGCAGAAAATAGTTGCGTATTAATTCATGATGGGGTTAGACCGTTGATTACAGGGCAGACTATTTCTGATAATATAAAAGCCGTGCGTCAATATGGATCGTGTATTACTTGTATTCCTGCGGTCGAAACATTTGTGGTTTCTAAGTCCGAAGGAGAGCTAGAAATACCCTCCAGAAAAGATTCTTTGGTGGCGCGTGCTCCTCAAAGTTTTGTATTGTCTGATGTTTTATTGGCTCATCGTAGAGCATTGCAAGAGGAAAAACATGATTTTGTTGATAGCTGTTCCATGATGAGCGCCTATGGATACAGGCTACATACGATTATAGGTCCGATGGAAAATATAAAAATCACAACACCAACAGATTATTTTATTTTCAAGGCGATGGTGGATGTACATGAGAATCAACAAATCTTTGGCTTTTGATAGATTATGTTTAGTTATAAGAATACGATTATACAAAACGATATGAAGGAGATGATTAATATTCCTATCTCTTGGGATCGTTTGGATGGAAAATATTGTTTGGTGACTGGGGCGAATGGAATGATCGCTACATATTTAATTTATCTATTAATTTCTCTTGTCCGCGAGAAAGGTTTGGATATTCATATTATAGCATTGTCACGAAATCGGAAGAAATCGGAGGAACTATTTGTTGATTTTCTTGATGATTCTCATTTTGAATTATTGATTCAAGATGTATGTGAGCCGATTCGTATTATAAGCCGATTGGATTATATTTTTCATTTTGCAGGAAATGCCAGTCCTTTTTATATAAAAAATGATCCTGTAGGAATCATGAAAAGTAACCTATTGGGGACTATAAATGTATTGGAGTTGGCGCGAGAAAAGGGGGTGGACAGAGTAATATTTGCCTCCACTCGTGAAGTCTATGGTGAGAATAGAAGTGAAACTTCTTTGACGGAAACTTCTTTCGGACATATAGATTGTATGGAGAGTCGTTCATGTTACCCGGAAAGTAAGCGAGCTGCAGAAACTCTATGTAAAAGTTATTTCTTGCAATATGGAATAGGTTTCAATTCTGTACGTATAGCTCATACGTACGGACCGGGTATGAGACTGGATAATGATGGTCGTGTGATGGCGGATTTATTAAGTTTCGTTGTGAAAGGTAATGATGTCGTATTGAAAAGTAAAGGGAAAGCATTGAGAGCATTTTGTTATATTACGGATACTTTATTAGGATTGATGTATGTTCTTTTTTACGGGGAAAACTCTAGTGCATATAATCTGGCAAATGAGACAGAAGAGGTAAGTATCTATTCATTAGCAGAAATGCTTCTTGATCTCAATCCTGGGAAGAGATTACAGATACAGTATGATATCCCAGAAAATAATTCAAATGTTTATTGTGATTATGTTAGAGTTGGATTGGATACTTCAAAATTGGAGAGGTTAGGTTGGAAGCCTTCTATTCCTTTATGTATAGGTATTGAACGAGTAGTAAAATGTTGTAATAATGATCCGGAATGAAAAGAACTTCTGATTATTTAAATGAAATAGCGAGGCAGTCAGATCTTTTTTATGAGTTGACTGATGAAGAAAGAGATGCCTTGAAAAAGTGTCTATTATCCATTTATATCGATGTTAAATCGGTATGTGATAAATATGGTCTGACATTGATGTTAGGTGGAGGATCTGTATTGGGAGCCGTTAGACATAAGGGGTTTATTCCTTGGGACGATGACTTTGATATGATGATGCCAAGGGAGGATTTTGATAAGTTGAAGGAGGTGTTTGAAAAAGAATTATCTGATAAGTATATATTATCGGTTCCTAGATATAGAGGACTTTGTACCTCTCTTTATATGCAAATATTGAAATCGAATACTGTATTGAAAACCCCTTTTAATAAGACTGGATACGATAATGTTTTAGTCGATATTTATGCTATTGAAAAAATGCCTGATATTCTATTGTTAAGAAAACTGAAATGTTTTTTTTTAGATCTATTAAGAATAATATCATTGTCTATATCGGAGTATAAAAATAGAAAGATACGTAGTAAATATTTTAAAAAAGATAGAGTTGCTAGTATTTACTATAAAACAAGATGTATAATAGGTTTTATTTTTTCAGCTTTGGGTCGAGAAAGAATGTATGGTTTTTTTGATAAATTAGCATCATCTAGTACAGGAATGGATTATTGTACGATTCCAACAGGGAGGAGAATGAGTTATGGAGAATGTTTAAAGCGTGAGGTCTTTTTTCCTGTTTCAAAAGGATCCTTTGAGGGGATGGAGGTAAATCTACCTCACAATCCAGATGTTTACTTAAAAAATTTGTATGGTGATTATATGCAAATACCACCAGTAGAGAGGCGGGAACGACATTTTTATACAGGGATTGATTTGAGTTCGGAATTTTTTATTGAGAGAAAGGATGTGTAAAAATGAAACTGAATAGACTAAGAGTTCTCTTATGGGAATTATTTGTTCGCTTCTATCCTTGGTATCTTCGTAAGATATATAAGGTAGATATAGGATATAATGTTCGTATTTCTTGGCGGGCAAGATTAGATCTTTCAATAAATCCTAGTGGAATTCATATAGGTGATAATACGTTGAGGTGGTGTACGTATTCTTTCTCATGACGTGGCAAGAAATATGAAAAAAGATGTTTTTATAGGTGCCAATTGTTTTATAGGAGTAGCTTCTATTATTTTACCTGGTGTACATATTGGTGATAATTGTATAGTCAGTGCGGGTTCTGTTGTGACGAAAGATTTTTCGGAAAATAGTATTATTGCAGGTAATTCAGCAAGAAGGATTAAAGAAAATGCAAAGATGAATGAGTGATAGTTTTTATAGATTAATTTATTGATATTTTATTTCTTTGTAATTATGAATATTTTAATTATTGATGGTGGGCTTCAAGCTCTTTCCGTTGCTCGTTCTTTGAAAAAGGCTGGATATTATGTTTGTGCCATGTTACAAAAGAATGATGTGGCTGTAAGATCAAATTTTATAGATGATATATATATAACGTTTGGAACTTTAGATAAAGCAGAGGATTGTATTCGTTTTTTGTACAGGATTTTGGATAATAAGGAATTTGCTGTTATTATTCCTTTAAGTGATAGGACATCCGATTGGTTAAGCTTATATAAAAAGTATATAGAAAAAACTTATCATTTGAAGTGCGCGATACCAGATTATTGTGTTTTTCAAAAAGCAAATGATAAATGGTTGCTTATGGAATTATGTGAAAATAATAATATACCACATCCAAAAACGAGAATATTGACTTATGATACTTTATTTGAAACTGCTTCTTTTGTTGGTTTTCCGGCCTTAATTAAACCTAATTTATCTGTAGGTGCTAGAGGTATTACATTGGTTAATGATTTTAATGATTTGTGTAATAAATATGGTTTAATATATAATCAATACGGAGAATGTACATTGCAGGAATATATCCAAAATGATGGTTCTCCATATTATAATGTAATGCTTTATAGGAATAAACAAGGCGAAATTATTAATTCTGTAATTATTGAGATAATTCGATATTTTCCTGTAAAAGGAGGAAGTAGTTCATTTTGTAAGACCATAGAATCAAAAAAGTTAGTAGATATTTGTGCTAGAACACTGTCTATATTGAATTGGATAGGATTCGCAGATTTTGATATATTGAAAACGATTGATGGCGACTATAAGATAATAGAGATAAATCCTCGTGTGCCAGCTTCTATTCGAGCCGCAGAAATATCGGGTGTAAATTTTCCTGATATAATCGTGAAAGATATTTTAAATAAAGTATCTGACAAATACCTTTATATTCCCAATAAACAACTCCGTTATTTGGGACTGGATTTTATATGGTTTTTGTCTTCTTCTAAACGTTTTTCGTGTAATCCATCTTGGTTTAGATTTTTCGGTGAGGATTTATATTATCAAGAAAAAGGTGCGATGTTGTTTTCTTTGTTATCTGGATTTTGTAAGATCTGTTCTCCTTCGTTCTTAAAATCAAAATTAGGTTTTTAATATAAAAGGAGTTGTAATATGAATATTTTGACATTTGATATAGAGGATTGGTGGGGGTACGATTATTATAAACTGGGAAATAGGCAAGACTGGAAACCACGATTGGATAAATACCTTCAGGATATTTTGGATTTATTGGATGAAAGAAATATCGAAGCAACTTTCTTTATTTTAGGAGAAGTTGCAGTCTCAAATCCAAGTGTCGTTAGATGCATTGCGGATAGAGGACATCATATAGGATGTCATTCATTTTCCCATACTTTTTGGAAACAACCTACGGAAAAAGAGATTCGGGAAGATACATATAAAGCTTTGAATACGATAGAGGATTGTACCGGTCAAAAAGTGACGGCTTACCGTGCGCCCGCGTTTTCTATCACGAGAGAGAATTGTTGGATTTTGTCTGTTCTTGCAGAGGCTGGTATTTTATATGATTGTTCGATCTTTCCTACCAGTCGCAGTTTTGGTGGTTTCCCGGAGTATAAAAGTAAGTTCCCTGGTAAAATAGAGATAGATGGAGTATCTATCAAAGAGTTTCCGATAGCTCCATCTACAATATGGGGACGTGAAATCGTATATTCAGGGGGAGGTTACTTTCGTCTGTTCCCGTATTTTAAGATAAAGGCTTTGACAGTTGATTCGAATTATGTTATGAGCTATTTTCATATCAAGGATTTTGATAAAGAGCAGAAACGTTTGTTTACGACTTTAGATGGGGAGTCTGCTCTTGCTCGGTATTTTAAGAATTATGTAGGTCTAAATACTTGTTTTAAGAAGTTTACGAAATATATTTATGATTTTGACTTTTGTAGCGTAAAAGAAGCTGATGCTAAAATTAACTGGGATGAATTACCAGTGATTCATATGTAACTCAATAGGTGATGAGCTTAGTGGGTTGATGTAATATTCATTTACCATGTATAAAAACTTTTTTAAGAGAGTGATTGATTTCATCCTCGTATTCTGTGTATTAACTATTATTTGGCCGATATTGCTTCTGATTACCTTTTGGCTACATTTTGCAAACAAGGGGGCTGGTGCTTTCTTTTTACAAGACCGTCCAGGTAAAAAGGGTAAAATATTCAAGGTAATCAAATTCAAAACCATGACGGACGAACGTGATACAGATGGAAATCTTTTACCAGACGAGAAACGTTTGACGAAAGTCGGGAGGTTTGTCCGTTCTACTTCGATCGACGAATTACCGCAATTGATTAATGTTCTTAAAGGTGATATGGCATTAATTGGTCCACGTCCATTGTTGGTGCAGTATCTCCCTCTATATTCAAAAGAGCAGATACGTCGACATGAAGTTCGTCCTGGGATTACAGGTTGGGCGCAAGTTAATGGGCGTAATGCAATTTCGTGGACAAAGAAGTTTGAACTGGATGTTTGGTATGTGGATCATTGCTCTTTTTTACTTGATTTGAAAATTATATTTTTAACGATAAAGAAAGTCTTTGTTCGTGAAGGAATTTCTCAAGAGGGGCAGGCAACGAAGGAATATTTTACAGGTAACAACTAAGCTATGGAGATGAATATACTTATTACTTCCGCAGGAAAACGTGTGGTTCTTACAAAAAAATTTCAAGAAACATTGAAACGGTTTTATTCAGATTCGAAAGTCTTCACCACAGATATGAATCCGGATATGGCTCCCGCAGGGATTATTTCGGATGGATGTTTTGTAGTTCCAAGAGTTACGGCAACGGATTATATAGATAAATTATTGCAAATATGTAAAGGACAAAAGGTAGGCATAATCATACCAACAATTGATACCGAACTTTTGGTCTTGGCAGAGAATAAGGAATTGTTTCAGAAAAACGGAATAGAGCCAATTGTTTCGGACTTAGCTTTTATACAAGCGTGCCGTGATAAACGGAATACAAGTATATTTTTGAGTGAACATGATATACGTGTACCAGCTCCGATTGATAAAAATCATCCTACATTTCCTCTTTTTGCCAAGCCTTATGATGGTTCTTTAAGTAAGGATTTGTATGTAGTAAGAAATAGGGAAGAATTAACACCGGAAATTTTGAATCATCCCAAATTGATCTTTATGGAATACATAGACAAGCGTGAATATAAGGAGTTTACGGTGGATATGTATTATGGCAAAGATAATCGGGTGAAAGCTATTATTCCTCGTGAGCGTGTGGAGATTCGGGCCGGTGAGATAAACAAAGGTTTTACCAGAAAAAATTTTCTAGTCCAGTTCCTAAAAAAACGGTTGGATTATTTATCAGGAGTAATAGGTTGTATTTGTATCCAATTGTTCTACAGGGAATCAGACCACGATGTGGTGGGTATCGAAATAAACCCGCGTTTTGGAGGTGGATATCCGCTTTCTTATTATGCAGGGGCAAACTTTCCGGAATATATTGTTCGGGAATATATACAAGGAGAGAGTTTGGAATATATAGATACTTGGCGTGACAATACGTTGATGTTACGCTACGATAGCGAGGTGATCGTCTATGAAAAATAAAATATTCGTGTTTGACCTGGACGATACATTATATAAAGAGATCGACTTTTTGTATTCGGCTTATCGGGAGATTGCTCGATGGGTCGAGTTGAAATTTTCTTTAAAGGATATCTATTCATTTATGTTGAGGGCTTATGAAAATAAATCGGATGTTTTTTCATTATTGATTAGAACTTATGATTTGCCTCTGACGAAGGATGATTTATTGGATATGTATCGGTTACATTTTCCCGTTATTTGTTTGGATGGTGATACGGAAGGTGTATTGAACGTTTTGAGTTTGAATTATAGGTTAGGTATGATAACGGATGGGCGTTCTATTACACAACGAAATAAATATCGAGCCTTAGAACTTGATCGGTTTATAGATGATAATGATTTGATTATATCAGAAGAATTTGGTTCTGAAAAACTTTCGGAGAAGAATTTTCTATTTTTCCAAGATAAATATATTAATGCCGATTTTTTTTATATAGGTGATAATCTTCGGAAGGATTTTATAACTCCTAATCGTTTAGGTTGGACAACGATTTGTTTATTAGATGATGGGCGGAATATCCACAGTCAGGATTTCTCTTGTCCGGAAATTTATTTACCTCAATTGGCAATAAATACCTTGAAAGATTTATTGTCTTTGCCTGGAAAAAATGAAGATATTTTAATCACAAAAAATAATTATGAATAAGCGAATCTACCTTTCTCTCGCTCACATGTCCGGCCATGAGCAGGACTTCATAAAAGAAGCATTCGACACCAATTGGGTAGTTCCCCTAGGTCCTAACGTAAATGCATTTGAAAAAGAACTAGCGGAATATCTTAAAGAAGGCCGACATATTGTAGCATTATCTTCCGGCACAGCCGCTCTTCACCTGGGTCTTATCGAACTAGGAGTGCAAGCTGGTGATGAAGTTATCTGCCAGTCCTTTACTTTTGCTGCTTCTGCTAATCCGATAGCGTATCAGTCAGCTACTCCGGTCTATGTAGATAGCGAACAGGATACCTGGAACATGAGTCCCTTATTTCTGGAGGAAGCAATCAAAGATCGTTTGCGTAAAACAGGAAAACTTCCGAAAGCAATTATCCCGGTCCATCTATACGGCATGCCTGCAAAAATGGATGAAATTATGGCTATTGCTTCTCATTATGGAATACCTGTCTTGGAAGATGCCGCTGAAGCTTTGGGTTCAGAATATAAAGGACGGAAATGTGGTACTTTCGGA
>NZ_BMPB01000002.1 GCF_014647375.1 Parabacteroides faecis | reverse complement strand
TGTTAGCAAAGTTAATACTTTATTTGTTTGCTTTGCTGACACAGTTTAAATTACAGCCTCCGAGGGCGCCATAAATTTTTGACGCCCTCATAAATAACAGGATTGCTCCTATTCTGCTGTATATCCTTTCACTTTTGCTACCGCAAGAATGGACTCTGTAATCGCATTACCCAGATCATCTCCTTTGTTTTCTCCTTCCTTCTTCAGTTGTTCATCGATATAAATCTGACGTTTGATCGCCAATTCACTGATTTCTTTCTGGATCAGGGACCTCTCCTGCTCTTTCTGCGTGATGAAAGTTTTCAGTTCTTCCGGAGATTTACTTCGTAGTTCTTCCGGTAACTCTTCCTTTTTTATACGTGACAAAGCATCTTTATCCTCTTTTACCTTATCGACCAGATCCCAGGAGGTGTTTTTATAGATAGCCTTGGATTTACTGACTGCCCGTTCCGTATAATTGGCCGATGAAATAGATCCCGCATTTCTATCCTGAACAGTCTGATTCACTTTACGTTCTTTTCCGACTGCACCGTAACCGATATACGTATCGTTCAACTTGTCATTACATAAAATGATCTGCGGATCGAAAGGAGTTTTGATGGCTCTGACGGTCGCATTGGCATCAATATTGAAGAACTTTCCGTTTCCTCTTAATGCTGCATCCTGCCAGAAGTCACGTATTCCGATATCTTCACTACCACAATGGATCGTGTTGACAAAAATATCCTTTTCCAGTGCCTTGGCTATTGCCGTTTTATAGGAGATACTACCTTGGGTAAACTCTTCGTTTCCGGCGATATAGACCAACTTCATGTCCGCTTTGTCATTCCCCCATTCCAGTTCTTTCACGGCACGTTGGATAACCGTACCACAATATTCCTCACTTCCGCTGGTTGTCAGGGCAAACAATTCTTTCGAGATCAGATCGAGATCGACTGTCAGTGGAGTAATCCGGCGGATATAATCACCATCGTATTGCTTATAATTGCCATATTCGTACAACGCTATTTCAATATCCGGTGTTTCTCCTTTATATTTCAGCGTGGTGAGCGTGTTGACAATATTCCACAAGCGGGACTTCGCCTGTTCGATCAATCCCTGCATACTGCCCGAAGTATCTAACAGGATGGCCACTTGTATTTTTGTCTTTTTAGCAGTGACAGCACTTACGACCGGAGCACCGGCAGGTTCTGTCGACGTTTTCATGTTTCTTGCCTCCAACATACAGCCTATAGCAGCTGTTAATGTTGTAAATAAAATGCATAGTAGAACAATTCTTTTCATATTCGGAAATTTTTTAATAGGTTTATGGCTCAAAAATAAGATGTTAGAATTTAGGATTCCGGGAAGAATGGGTGAACCGGCGTTTTGAGTTGGTGAAATATAGGATATAAATGTTTTACATATGCTTACTTTACAATCTCAATCAAACATGCAATGAACAGACTGATCATATATCTGATAATATGGGTACTCGGCAACTTTTCTACGGCTACGATGGCGCAGGATTCGATACCTCCTGTACTGAAAAGAAGTGCGAAAAGTGCCGTCATGAAACTGTCTACTTCGCTGGAAAGCGGTAAATCGGATGATTTGGTGGCAAGCGATTATGAAGCATTGGCAAAGACACTGATCGAACAGGGCGAATATGAAAAAGCCGAGAATTACCTCCTCAATGCCAGGAAACTGTATGACAAACTGAAAGACAAAGAAAAGACAGCCCGTGTGGACCGGGAGATTGGTCGTATCCAGGAAACATTGGGAAAGATAGATGCTGCCATTCTCAGTTATGCAAGTGCTGCCCACTTATCACGGAATGAGGAGTTCAGGGAGTTGAATAACAATGATGTCAACCGATTAAAGAATTTCTCTGATCCAATGGCGCAATCCCCCTATATCAAGAGCAATATAAAATTATTGAACACATCCAACAGGCCGGAACAGCAGGAAGACCGCGTTGCCGCTTTCCATCAGATGGCAAATGTCAATCTGGTAATGAATAATAAGGAAGCCGCTATCAGCAACCTGAACAGTATATTGGATGAAGTGAAGGATAAACCGGTGGAAACGATTAAAGTACAACGGGAAATCGCTAAAGTATATGCTGCTGACAGCCAAAAAGTCAAGGCGATAGCCTCACTCCAGCAATCTTATGATATGGCATTGAAGGAAGGCCACACTATGGAAGCGAAGAAAAGTCTGGAGCAGTTGGTCGATCAGTACCGGAAAGAAAACCAATCACGGAAAGCATTGGATCTGTATGCTAACTTTATGGAACAGTTGGAGCCGTTGGTCAAATCGGACAGTACGTTGATCGATCAGAAATTCTTCCAGGCACATGAAGCACGGATCGCCCAACTGGAAAAGGAACGTATTCTGAAAGACGAACTGATCAAAAAGAAAAACACATTCAATTATGTATTGATAGGTTCGATCGTCTTGATCCTTATTTTTCTGGTATTCACCGTAAAAGCCTGGTACTCTATCCGGCGAAAGAATAAGAGAATCGCTCTTCAGTCGTTGCGTCGTGAGATGAACCCTCATTTCATCTTCAACAGCCTGAACAGTGTCAACCAGTTCATCGCCCAGAACAATGAGTTGGAGGCAAACAAATATCTTTCCTCCTATTCGCGTCTGATGCGAAATATACTGGAAAACTCCAATAAGGATTTTACCCCCCTCTCGACGGAGTTGGAACAACTAAAGGAATATCTGGATCTGGAACATATGCGTTTCAGCGATAAGTTTGTCTATAAGATAGATGTGGACGAATCACTCGACTCCGATCATATTGTTGTTCCCAATATGCTGATACAACCCCAGTTGGAAAATGCAATATGGCACGGCCTGCGCTACAAGGAGTCCGGCGGGTTACTGTACCTGTCCGTCAAGGCAGAAGGCAGCAGTCTTTGTGTCAAAATAGAAGATAATGGTATCGGCCTGAAAAAAAGTAACGAACTCAAAACACGTCATCAGAAAGAGCATCATTCGCGGGGACTTACCAATACCCGTGAACGTATAAAACTGTTGAATAGTTTGTATAATATGCATATTACGATCGAAATAACTGAAAAAGAAGACGACGGGAAAGATACCGGTGTGATTGTCCTGCTACGCTTCCCCCTTATTGTCTGATTATAGAACGTATTTTTATTATTCGATATATTTATTATTTTTTGCTCATAAAAATAATAACCAGTAAGTTTGTTGCTTAAATCATTTATTCGTTAAAACAGATAAACATGAATGACACTATTAGAAAAATGAAGCAAAAGAAAGTGCTTATACTCGCTCTTGCCTTTCCTTTGTTTTCACCATTATCCATGCTAGCCATACAAAAAGCCGACAATGTATGTATGGAAATACAGCAGGATAAAAAAATTGTCGGTGTGAAACAAATCAATCCTACAACAGTAGAAGTCTTGTTCTCCGACAATCAGAGAATAACCTATGATTTTTACGGGGAAAACATCTTCAGAATGTTCCAGGATGTCAATGGCGGAATCCTTCGTAATCCGGAAGCCAAACCGGAAGCACAGATCCTGGTTGATAACCCCAGAAAGAACATCTCTCCGCTGACGCTGAAAGAAGATAATAACACTATTTCTATCAGCACAAATAAAATGAGACTGGAACTGGATAAAAATACTTCCCTGCTGAAAGTGATCAATCTGGTCACAAATAAAGTGGCATTCGAAGAAGTAAAACCGGTTCTTTATGACAAAGGGAAAACAATCCTTACTTTGAAAGAAAATCCGGGTGAATACTTCTATGGCGGCGGTGTGCAAAACGGACGCTTCTCTCATAAAGGGAAAGCGATTGCCATTGAAAACCAGAACAGTTGGACGGATGGAGGTGTTGCCTCTCCTGCCCCTTATTACTGGTCGACCAACGGCTATGGTTTTATGTGGTACACATTCAAACCTGGTAAATATGATTTCGGTGCAACGGAAAAAGGAACCGTGATGCTGTCCCATGATACCGATTATCTGGATGCATTCTATATGGTCAGTGATGGTGCAGTATCTCTGTTGAACGATTTCTATCAACTGACGGGAAACCCGGTCTTATTGCCGAAGTTCGGTTTCTACCAGGGACATCTGAATGCCTATAACCGCGACTATTGGGTAGAAGATGAAAAAGGAATCCTTTTTGAAGACGGTAAACGTTATAAAGAAAGTCAGAAAGACAATGGCGGTATCAAAGAATCATTGAACGGGGAAAAGAACAATTACCAGTTCTCTGCCCGTGCCGTAATCGACCGCTATAAAAACCATGATATGCCGCTCGGATGGTTGTTGCCTAATGACGGTTACGGTGCCGGATACGGACAGACGGAGACTTTGGACGGAAATATACAGAACCTGAAAAACCTGGCTGATTATGCCCATAAGAACGGTGTGGAGATCGGACTCTGGACACAATCGGACTTGCATCCGAAGCCAGAAGTCAGTGCCCTGTTGCAACGTGATATCGTAAAAGAAGTGCGTGATGCCGGGGTTCGTGTCCTGAAAACAGACGTGGCATGGGTTGGTGCCGGTTATTCATTCGGCCTGAATGGTGTATCCGATGTAGGCCACATCATACCTTATTATGGAAATGATGCCCGTCCTTTTATCATCTCTTTGGATGGTTGGGCCGGAACGCAACGGTATGCCGGCATTTGGTCAGGCGACCAGACAGGCGGCCAGTGGGAATATATCCGTTTTCATATCCCGACATATATCGGTTCCGGATTGTCCGGACAACCGAATATCACTTCTGATATGGACGGTATCTTCGGCGGAAAGAACCTGGCGATGAACACCCGTGATTTCCAATGGAAGACATGGACACCGATGGAGTTGAATATGGACGGCTGGGGTGCGAATGAGAAATATCCGCACGCCCTTGGCGAACCGGCGACCTCTATTAACCGTTGGTATCTGAAAATGAAATCGGAGTTGATGCCTTATGCCTATAGCATCGCTAAAGAAGCGGTGGATGGCAAGCCGATGATCCGTGCGATGTTTCTGGAATATCCGAATCCTTATACCTATGGTAAAGCGACAGAATACCAGTTTATGTACGGCCCCTACTTTCTGGTCGCTCCTATCTATCAGGAAACACAGGCTGACGAAAAAGGAAATGATATTCGTGATGGTATCTACCTGCCGGAAGGTGCTTGGGTCGATTATTTCACCGGAGAGAAATATGCCGGTAATTGCGTGGTCAATAACTTCGCTTCCCCACTGTGGAAACTGCCGGTCTTTGTAAAAAGCGGTGCTATCATTCCGATGACAAATCCGAATAATAATGTAGCTGAGATCAATAAGAACCTGCGGATCTATGAAATCTATCCGGACGGTTACAGCTCATTTACGGAATATGACGATGATGGTATTACACAGGCTTATCTGAATGGTGAAGGCGTAACGACACAGATCGAAGCAGAAGTAGGCAATAAGAATAATGTAACTGTCACGATCCAGCCGTCTACCGGAGATTTTAAAGGTTTCGTGAAGGAAAAAGCGACAGAACTCCATTTCAACGTTTCCGAAATGCCGAAAAAGATCGCTGCTAAAATAGGTAAAGACAAAGTTAAACTGACAGAAGCCCGTTCAATGGACGAATATCTGAAAGGTGAAAACGTTTATTTTTACGATGCGGCTCCTAACCTGAATAAGTTTGCGACGAAAGGAAGCGACTTTGAAAAGGTAACGATCATCAAGAACCCACAGTTGCTGGTAAAATTAGCAGCAACGGATATTACGGAAAATATGACGACAGTTACTTTCGAAGGTTACAAATTCGATATGGGCAACAGCCATCGTGTTTCAACCGGAACGCTGACAGCACCTTCCGCACAGGTTACAGAAGAGAATACAGAAGCCTATACGTTGAAACCGACATGGAGCAAAGTGGCTGGCGCCGACTTCTATGAGATCGAATTCAATGATATGCTGTACACGACCATCAAGAATACGGAATTGTTGTTTGATGGACTAGATGCTGAAACAGATTATACATTCAAAATCCGTTCGGTTAACAAAGACGGTTATTCCGATTGGGCTTCTTTCAGCGTAAAAACAAAATCCAATCCGCTTGAATTTGCCATTAAAGGCATCCGTGGCGAAGTGACGGCGGAAGAACAGGGAGGCTTTGAAATATTCCGCCTGTTCGACTTTGCAGAACTTGGCGACATGTTCCATACGAAATATCGCAAGAACGCTATTCCGTTCGATATAATCATTGACCTGCGTACAGTCAACCAGTTGGATAAATTCCATTACCTGTCCCGTCAGGACGGTGGAAACGGTACCATGCTGAGAGGCTTCGTATCTTATAGTATGGACAAGGAAAACTGGACACCGGTCGATTCCTTCAAATTTGAACGTAACGGCGATATAAAGGTATTCGAATTCAAAGAAAAACCGAAAGCGCGCTACATCAAGCTGAATGTAACGGAAGGTGTCGGTAACTACGGTTCAGGGCGCGAATTATATGTATTCAAAGTTCCGGGAACAGAAAGCTATCTGCCGGGTGATATCAACAATGATAAGAAGATCGACAACAATGACCTTACTTCTTATATGAATTATACCGGTTTACGCAAAGGTGACAGTGATTTCGACTATGTAAGTGCCGGAGATATCAACCAGAACGGTTTGATCGACGCGTATGATATTTCCGTTGTCGCTACCCAACTGGATGGTGGCATCGAAGAACAGGGCACGGAAAAGGCAGCCGGTACGATCGAGATCAGCACTCCTAAACAGAGTTACAACAAAGACGAAATCGTTGAAGTAAAGGTGAAGGGTATAGACTTGAAAGCAGTCAATGGATTGAGCTTTGCTCTGCCTTACGACCAGCAAGATTACGAATTTGCAGGTATAGAGCCATTGAACCTGAAGGTCATGGAAAACCTGACTTACGACCGTCTGCATACAAGCGGCCAAAAAGCCTTGTATCCAACATTCGTGAATCTCGGCGATAAGGAAACACTGGAAGGAACAGCCGATTTATTCATCCTGAAGTTGAAAGCAAAACGTAAAGTCAAATTCAACCTGAAAGCCATCGACGGCATGCTGGTAGATAAAGACTTAAATATGTGTAAGTTCTAAGTAATCTTAGATAAAGCATCCCGATCCCTTGTTCCGGACATTTATGCCGGGGCAAGGGATTTTTTATGACCGATTATATTATCTTTGTCAGAGTGAAATCAGTTAAATTGTTGAATGACCAAGAGAACGCTGATATGGAAATGCTGCAAAAAATAAGAAGTGTGATCGTTGAAGACGAATCGGCTGCCCGTGAAGCGCTGAAAAATTATCTGGCGAAATATTGTCCGGCAGTCGAAGTGATCGGGGAAGCTCACGACTGTAAATCTGCCGTTCCCCTATTGCACGAACTGGAACCTCAATTAGTATTCCTTGATGTGGAAATGCCCTACGGTAATGCGTTCGATGTGCTGGAAGGTTGTAGGGATCTTTATTTTGAGACCATCTTTGTCACCGCATTTTCGGAGTATTCGCTTCGTGCGCTCAACCAGAGTGCTGCCTATTATCTGCTGAAACCTGTCAGCATCGAAGAACTGATACTAGCCGTAAACAAGGTACAACAACATATCATAAACAGAGAAATATTCAACCGCAACAAGATACTGGTCGAAAACCTACGGGAACCCAAACCAGAAAAACACCAGGTCATCCTCCCCACCCTTGAAGGATTTGAAGTAATCAGGATGGAAGATATCATCCGGTTACAGGGTAACGGGAATTTTACCGATATTTATTTAAAAGACAAAAGCAAGAAGATGGTTTGCCGCTTTCTGAAGCATTTCAGCGAAATACTCCCGTTCCCGTTTGTCCGTGTACATAAATCACATATCATCAATTTCCATTGTGTCAAATCTTATCATAAAAGTTCCGGGGGCTATGTTGTACTTGATGATGGTACAGAGATAGAAGTCTCTACCAGTTATAAAGATGATTTCCTTCGTTTGCTGAAATCTCAGTAATTAGCTGTTGCGATACTCCTGAGGCGTCATACCCGTATGCCGTTTGAAATACCGGTTAAAGAAAGACATATTATTGAATCCTAACGAGAATGCAATCTCTTTGATAGGGAGTTCCGTCGATTTGAGTTGCGCTTTGATATCCATCAGCACGATCGCCGTTATTATCTCCAAAGCTGTTTTTCCCGTTTCTTTCTTGATGGTCGAACAGAAATGTGAGACGGTCACACCGAGTTGTTCCGCATAAAAGGCGACATTGCGTTGTGTCGTATAATGCGACATGACTAATTTGATAAACTCACGGCACATCTCCTTGCTGCGTGTTCGTAACTGGTTTTTCCATTTCCCGTGATTCTTGTATAATTCTGCTGTTCCTTGTATGAAAATGGTGAATACGGATTTGATGATATCTTTATTCTCCAATGTACAGGGAAAAGAATAAGCATGGATCAAAGGCTTGAATAAATCCATATACAGTTGGGTAATGTCTGCCGACAAACTGATAACAGGTTCTTCCGCCAACATGGGAAGTAACCGGATCGTTGTTAAGATCAGGTTGTTATTATCCATAAATTCCTGTGAAAAGCAGGCATAAAAGAAATGGGTATCCGCCGATACCTCATTGATCTGCACAAAACAATCAGGTGTCAAGGTGACGAAATCATATTCTTTTATGTTATGTTCGGATAAATTGATGGTGACTTTAACAGAACCTTTAACACATAGAGCAAAAAGCGCAGCTTTCATTTTGCATGAAAAATGCACGTATCGATTCAGCATATCTCCGGATATATTGTCACCAGCAATAAAGTCCGCAGGAATGTCAAATATTTGTATGTTTGCCCCCATATTTCATCGATTTATGATTTTCAAAGATAGCATATTTGATTTTTCTACAATAATAATCGCAAAAACAGAACATAGAAACCCAATAATAGGAATTGACCATTCTATCCAAATCCGTGTACTTTGTAAACGATTAAACAAAGAAAGAAAAAATGAACCGAAAGAGTTCTCTTTTGTTTTAATACAAAGAGGACATGTATCACATCTAATAAATTATAATTATGGAACTAGAGAAGATCGGAGAAAATGCCGGAAAAATCTGGCATGTGTTGAATGAAGGAAGAGAACTGACAATACCAGAACTTAGCAGACGGATTGACCAAAGCCACGAAGATACGACAATAGCTATCGGCTGGCTAGCACGTGAAAACAAAATCTACATACAGCGCAAAAACGGGCAGATATATGTAAGTAACGGCGTTTTACAAGGTCTTTACTTCGGATAAAACAGGAACTCCGGAAAGTTAAATACGACTTTCCGGAGTTTTTTTATTCAGCCGATGTTGAAATAATTTCTTTTATTTATATAGGTCAGTGCCGCCCCGATCGCTGTCCGGTATTCTGCATAATCTGGTATGTGAAAACGCCCTCCGTACATATCTTCAAGACGGGGGAATATATCCTTGCACTGAGGTAGTTTGGTCAGATTCCCAATCAAAACAAAATCGTGTATATCACTATTTAAAGCAGCCAGGATCACCGACTGGCCGATACATTGCAGTACCATATAAATAATACCCAGCGCGACATCTTCCTGCGAAGCATTTGCATCTGCTTTGCCAAAGGTAGATGCTGTTGCGTCTAACGGTAAACCAGGCAAAGGTATATTACAGATATCTTTAATCTGCAGGTTTATATTCGTGATACTCCCTTTCAAAGCAAGTGTGACCACCTGATGGAAATCCTGCGTTTTCAATAATAGCCGGGATAATCCCAGCACTGTTCCTCCTCCGATACCGATTCCGCCGATATGCTCTATTTTCGTTCCGTCCACTTTTACGAAAGAAGTACCTGTCCCCATGCTGACAACAATCAGTTTATCCAGTTGTGTCATATACTGTGCTCCCAACCCATTTGCCAGAAACTCATCCGTTTTGGCTGTCGGCAAGCCATACAAAGGTTGGTTGATAGATGCACTTCCCACACCGGTAAGCATCACTTTCTCAATGGCAGAAAGTGGAATGTCGTTGTCATACAGATATTTTCCAAAAGCGCCGAACAAGGATGTTACCGGGTCGGTTGCCCTGACAAACATCGGATTCCTGATCTCCTTACCGTCTATGCCAACGATCTTGGTTGTGCTCCCTCCCACGTCTATACCAATTACTATACCCATAACTTTTTTGTTAATATCGGGATCAAAGATACGTCTTCTCATTGAAATTTAGTATCTTCACGGGAGAAACTTAAAAAAAGGAGGACCACATATGTTTGCAGAATTTAATTTCCAACAAATGATCAGTGCTTTTATTGTGCTTTTTGCAGTAATCGATATAATTGGCTCCATTCCTATCATTATAAATCTGAAGGAAAAAGGTAAAGATGTAAATGCTTTAAAGGCTACGATCATTTCTTTTGTCCTGATGATCGGCTTCTTTTATGCCGGAGATTTTCTGCTGAAACTTTTCCATGTGGATATAGAGTCATTTGCTGTAGCTGGTGCTTTTGTCATCTTCCTGTTGTCGCTGGAAATGATACTGGATATCGAGATATTTAAAAACAACGGACCGATCAAAGAAGCCACATTGGTACCCCTCGTATTCCCTTTGCTGGCAGGGGCAGGATCATTCACTACACTCCTTTCCTTAAGGGCCGAATATGCCAATATCAATATTGTAGTAGCTTTGATACTGAATATGTTGTGGGTATATTTCGTTGTCCGTATGACCAAACAAGTGGAACATCTGCTAGGGAAAGGCGGCATCTACATCATTCGTAAATTCTTTGGTATCATCCTGCTGGCTATCTCCGTCAGGTTGTTCACTGCTAACATAACTCTACTTATCGAGGCTTTGCACAATCAATAAAAGTAAATATCTATCCGTTTCACAAATAAAAGCAGGTAATTAATGACTTAATGTAAATACAATTTGTTAGTTTTGATCCGGTAATGATAAATTAAGTGATTATCCAGCAGTGAAAAATATAACAACAAGAATAAAAGAAATATACCCGGTTTCAGACGAGGCATTGGAGGCTCTTCTATCCTGTATGCGCGAAGAAATCTATCCTAAACATACAATCATTGTGCGTTCAGGCTCTGTTGATCATAATGTCTATTTTATTGAAGAAGGGATCACCCGCTCCTTTTTCCTGCATGATGGAACGGAAACAACCACCTGGTTCAGCGAGGAAGGCGATATAACTTTTGGAATGGGGTCTTTATACTATAATCAACCCTCGGCTGAAAGTGTGGAGACACTTGAACGGTGCAAAATCTATGTCATCCCCATTTCCCGTCTGAACGAATTATATGAAAATTACATCGATATCGCCAACTGGGGGCGTATCGTACACCAGCATGGATACAACAATCTGACCCATATCTTTGTGGATCGGTTACAACTATCCCCGAAAGAACGCTACGATCGTTTTATGAAATATTTTCCCCGGCTGATCAACCGTGTCAAACTGAAATATGTAGCGGCTTTTCTGGGAATATCCATTTACACGTTAAGCCGGATACGTTCTCAAAAGATATAACTGCATTTTTTGCCATAGAGCAAAAATTGAATTTAGTAGGAAACGTACTTTTGCCTTTTCAAACGGATAAGAAAATTGAAAAGGCTTTTTTATGCCGGATACTCACAAGTTGATAGATAAATTAGAAACTTATATTTTAATCTTATGGAAAACAAAACTCTTCCTAATGCAGGCAACCATATTGTCTGGCTGGATGTAATGCGATTCGTCGCGATGTTCACTGTCGTATGTTGTCACTGCGCCGATCCTTTTAATTTTTACACAGGAGAAATACCCGATAATATCGGAGAGATAAAATTCTGGGGAGCTGCCTACGGAGCATTTCTCCGTCCCTGTGTGCCTTTATTCGTAATGATCACCGGAGCATTGCTTCTGCCGGTAAAAGGAGAAGCCTCTGTTTTCTATAAAAAACGTATTCCACGTGTGTTATGGCCGTTTCTGATCTGGTCGGTTCTGTATAATCTGTTCCCTTGGTTTACTGGGGTGTTGGGACTTAACCCGGAAGTGATACTTGACTTTTTTCCCTACTCCGGTGAAGAAGCGACCCAGCAATCTTTGAGTGTATCGTTGAAGAACATCGCTGAAATACCACTCAATTTTTCCCTGCTGGATGTGCATATGTGGTATATTTATCTGTTGATCGGTTTGTATCTGTATCTGCCTATCTTTTCCGCCTGGGTTGAGAAAGCTTCCGACAAGGCCAAGCTCTGGTTCCTGGCAGCTTGGGGAATAACGACACTTCTTCCTTATTATTATGAATACGTATCGCCGTACTTATGGGGGACCTGTTCCTGGAACTCATACGGTATGTTATATTATTTTGCCGGTTTCAACGGTTATCTGATGCTAGGGCATTATCTGCGTAAACTAGAATGGTCTATCGGCAAAATACTGGCGATCGGTATCCCTATGTTCGTTATCGGTTATGCCGTTACATTCTTTGGATTCCGCCATGTAACCTCATTACCGGAATTCAGTGACGAATTATTGGAATTGTTCTTCACTTATAACTCGTTGAACGTCGTTATGATGACAGCTCCAATCTTTATGCTGGTCAAGAAAGTGAATATAAAGTCACTGACCATACAGAAAGCACTGGCAAACCTGACACTTTGCGGTTTCGGAGTTTATATGGTGCATTTTTTCTTCACCGGCCCAAGTGTGATCGTGATGCGTACGATCGGCATTCCGGTGTGTCTGCAAATCCCGTGTGCTGCGGTATTGGCATTCAGTGTTTCATGGGCAATTGTTTACCTTATCTACAAAGTAGCCGGTAAAAAGGCTAAATATATTGTAGGATAAATCTAATAAGAATCCTTATTTTTCAGCCCCGGACAAAAATCCGGGGCTTTTTGTTAAAAAAGTTAGTTCCCGGTGTAAATCAACGGTTATGATCACCACTTTACTTTTTTTTACCGGTTCAACAATTCAATTCCTATTTCAATTTCTTACCATCCGAAAAAGCACTACCTACCTTTTTACCCACTTCCAGGTAATCGTTATTGAATGGGTCGAATATAATGGGAGACACTTTGGATACATCCACTTTACCGTTTTCGTCAAGAACGCGATCATCTACGCTTACGTTTATTATTTCACCTCGCAAAATACAGGTCTCTGGGTTATAGTCCTTCAATTTACATTCCAGCACTACAGACAATTCGTCAATCAACGGTGCATCCACAAACTCCGAACGGGTAGCATGAAAACCTGCACGGGCAAATTTATCCGGAACTCTATTACCGGAAACAATACCTACATAATCACAGGCAACCACCTGCCCGACTTCTGCCATACTCACGGTAAAAGCTTTACGCTTCAGGATATTTGCTGTTGTTTTATGTCCCTCACTGATACAAATACTAATTTCATGCATCTCGCTGATACCACCCCAGGCGGCATTCATAGCATTGGGAGTACCATCTTCATCATAAGCAGCGATAATAAACACCGGCTGCGGATAAGTAAAGGGCTTTGCCCCAAAATTCTTTCTCATAATAATTTATTTTTAGTCCATTTCTTAATATCTTCCTTTGTCGCACCATTCAAAAGTCGGCCTTTCTGCCATTTCAGATCAGGATAGGTTTCCTGCAGCTCTTTTTCTGCATTAGAAATACTGCTGCTACCCGATGTTGCAAACGGAATAATCGTCTTGCCTGCAAAATCATTGCTCTCAATAAAAGTATTGATGATTCTCGGAGCAGAATTCCACCAAATAGGGAAACCTATATAAATGGTATCGTAATCTGCAAAATTCTCTGATTTGTTATTCAATGCAGGACGTGATTTGGTATCTGACATCTCTACACTGCTACGCGAGGATTTGTCATGCCAATCCAGGTCAGCAGCGACATATTCTTTTTCAGGTTGTATTTCATAGAGCGTTCCACCTGTAACTTCTACAATCAACTTAGCAGCTTTCTCCGTTGTTCCTGTTGCCGAAAAATAAGCGACCAATGTCTTATCACTCTGCGTCTGTGCATTTATGGGGATACATAACATCATGATCACTACCATAATCATACCTTTAACTTTCATTGTTGTCATATGTCATTCTTATTTTATTGTTATGACACAAAATTACAGAATAGTATCCAATATAAAAGTATATAAATCACTGATTATCTAACCCAAATTACTGATCGTAAACCGCCAGCAACAAGCACATGACTGGTCTGTTACATCCGGGAAACAACTAACCATTTCTGTAACGATTCTTTCATCGATTGCGCTGGCAAAGCCGGCATGTTCGATAAAACCGACCGGTGCACAAGGGTGATAAGGCATTCCTTTATCTTTTCGGGCTGATTGTACCCTGCAAACATTCACCCGGTAGATCAGGGACTCGCCCTCCCTGAAAAGATCCACAGAAGGATTAGCCAAAGCCGAAAACCGAATAGCTAACGCTTTCTCAAGTCCGTCGAGCCCCGGCTTTTCGGGAAGGTTCAGAAAGTTCTTAATTCTTAATGCCTCGGTACGGGTAAACCTCGTCCACGCTTGCTTATCATGCAACATAGCGTCATTCATTCCACATTCCGCTTCCACGGACTGAAACCACACTCCGTCAAGAGCATAAATATTCCTGGCATATATTCTTACCAAATCTTTCAATTCTTCTTTCGTCAATAGGTCAAGCTGATCTGTCATAATTTTTCAAACTAAAAATATGTTTCAATTAAATACTAATTCCGACACATCAAAAGTAGACAAAATTCAAATGAATATCATAAACAAGACGGGAAAACGGAACGAACAGCGAAGGCAGGAGATTATTTTGACCAATAAGCCGTTTGAAGTTTATCACATGACACTTCACGGAACAAGATTCTTAGTCCATTGCGGAAAGATTCGTTAATGAAAATAGCATCCGAAGGACAGTCTTTTTCACATTTACCGCACATGATACAATCCATTTCACCCGTTGGAAGTATAACTTTCTTATTTTCGTCTGTCGAAAAAACATTCAGCGGACAATTCTTTACACATTTGCCACAGGATATACAACTCGTTATATTCAATAAGACAATATTGCCAATCACTTTATTTAGACCATCCGTACGAAGATTCAACCCCTCAAAATCTGACGAAACAGCATATTTCTTTCTAAAGTTTGTCAACGGATGAGCTTTCTTTCTTATCCTCGCAGCAAACAATTTAGCCTTGAATAAGTCTTTATCATCCGGTCTGTTTTTATTATATCCATCCATGCCGACCCACGGACCGGTACGATCAAAACCGACACATGAAAATTCCCCTAAGAGAACACCCTCTTTTTCCTCAATCAAGGTTTTCAGCTTTTTATGATAACCTCCTAATATGGGCCTGCACCTAGTCGAAAAGATAAATACCTTTTGTCCTTTTATAGAGATATTTTTCATTAACGAAATGATCTCTTTATTATGCGATGCAAAATTAATCCCCGATCCGAAGCCTATCAGATCAAATGCGGATATATCGAACTGTGCAACCTCAATAGGGGTTAATACTGTTGCTTTCAGCTCTTCAGCCATTGCTTTCGCAACCTTCATCGTATTACCGAGATAAGTCGATGAAACTATGATAAGTGTTTTCATTATTTGATAGTTATTATTGTTTCCGGAGTTCCGGGAGGACCATGTACTCCCTTGTATTTAACAAATCGTCTGGTAGAACAATCGATATAATAGTCACTTCCAAAGAATTTTGCCAGCATACCTGTCAGGTGAATATTGATTCGTTGCTCCTGCGTTCCGTTATTATTTATGATCTCTTTTGCATCTGCCTGCATTTCATACAATTTTAGGTTGTCAGGACGGATGCACTCATATTTGAAATTTGATTTATCCTTCATGGAATAACCTAGATTGAAACCAATATTCTGATACCAGGGATAGCCTTTTGAAGTATATGTTTTCGAAAATGTTTTTGATTTGAAAGCTCCTGTCATCTTGTAAACACCATTTTCCAAGACAACTTTTATATCTGTATTTTCAGCAGGATTCGAGTATTCCCATGAAAGAGTTTTATAATTTAGAGTCATCACATAACTATGAATTTCATTTCCCTGAACTGTTTTCAGATAAATATGATTATCTTTTTTACTTTCAGTCCACCTGATAACCGATTTTTCGACACCACAAGAATAGTTATATTCTATCGTTTGGGAATAAGCCTGATAAGATAACAGGGCTAGTAATATGAATATTAATCTTTTCAATTCCACAATTTTATTTTTATCAATCATTGTCTGGCGACAAATATATCTTACCGAACGGTAACATACAAACTATACGATTGTATTATTATTTATTTTTCAGAAGCAGACAGGACGGACATTGCGATGTAATTTATGGAGGTTTGTGCGGTATGTTCGAAGATTTCAGTTAGGTGATTTCAGAAATGCCTGCAACAATATCTGTCCACGAAAATCTCTTTTCTTCATTACTCTTCCTCCATTTTATCCGGATTAATCAAAAAGATAAAGATAAACATTCATAACTTTCAAAATGTTCGATTTCTACCGATCAGGCTAACAGCCGTTTTCATTCAAACACATGTTCCAGAAGAATTGGCTAGATATACCTTTCAGAAGGCTGGAAGCTCTTTGGAGGCAGATCATTTTCGGTTGACAGATTGTAGAAGTTTTTACCTTATCTCTATCATCTATTCTAAAATCATTATGATGATTACATTATTCCCTACTAAAATGTACATTTTATCTCTTACTAGAATCCTTACGTCAGACCTTAACTTCCGCTGGAGCACAAAAAACAGTTCCTTACATCCTCTATATCCAAATAGAACCGGGAATTAAGGAGATAATTATCAGAATGACAATTTTCAATTTTGCGAATAACGATAATCGCTGGGTGCAACACCTGTTATTTTCTTGAATATAAGACTAAAATACTGCACATTCGGATAACCCAGTTGGCGAGCTATGATGGCAGGTGTGGCATCGGATTTCAGTAACATCCGTTTAGCAACCTCCAACCGTTTGAATTCGAAATACTGTTCCAGCGTCTTGCCCGTTTCAAATTTCAGCAGGTCGTTGAAATAGGATGCAGAAAGATTGAGTCTCTTCGCAAGATAGTCGGATGCAGGCAGTTTACCGTTTTGCAATCTGCCGGAGCTTATATAGTCATCGAGCAACTGCTCCATTTTTTCCAGAATGGTCTTATTCTTATTCTCACGGGTGATAAACTGACGTTCGTAATAACGGGCACAATAGTCCAGCAACAATTCGATGTGCCGGGAAAGGATAGTGCTGCTATGCATATCGATCGAATGATGCAGTTCTTCTTCTATATTCCAGAGACAGCAAGTGACTTTTTCCGTTTCACGCTGTGACAGGTGCAATGCCTCTTCCTTGCGATAGTGGAAGAATGTGTAATTCTCTATGTGGTTCTTCAGTGTGGTCTGAAACAGCAAGTCCGGATGAAACACCAGCAGGTAGCCTTTGCCGGGCAGGGTTTTCTCCTCACTCATACGGAAAATTTCACCGGGGGTAAGAAATACCATTGTTGCATTGGAATAATCATAGTATTTCCGCCCGCAACATGAACATTCGTCAGGGCAATTCTCTATCAGCAAGATAGCATAAAACTCAAACTTGACGGTATCCTGTTCCAACGACGGGTTCTCCAGATTGATAAGACTTACCTGTGGGTGCAACGTCTTGCAGGCCAGGCAACAGTTACAATCATATACGGTCTTAAAATCCAATGTATTTTTCTTTTCCATATCCTACTTACAGATTATTCAGTGTACAGTATTCGTATCTCGTTACAAAAATACGGGATACTTCCGTCACTTTTACAACCCAAATTACGGATTGTATAACCTTGTTTACGGATTACATAAACTTACATATTACGTCTGCATCATAAATCTGTAATTGGGGTTATAATATCTGTAATTTATCTACCAATGCCAGGTATAAATCCACCTAACTTTGCAACATCCAAAGAAGAGAATAAAAGAACAATTCTTGAATGGTAATTTGAAATAGTAGATGTTTGTATATAAATAAAATTGAAAAAACAATGTTAGGAAATTTCAGTTATTCCAATCCCACGAAACTGTATTTCGGAGATGATGCTCAGAAAAACCTGAGCGAGGAATTAAAGCATTACGGTACAAAAGTACTTCTGACGTATGGTAGCGGCTCCATCAAGACAAACGGCATTTACGACGAGGTAATATCCGCATTACGTACAGCAGGAAAAGAGGTTATAGAATTGTCCGGCGTCATGCCGAATCCCACGACGGAAAAACTGTATAAGGGGGCGAAAATAGCATGGGAGAATGATGTAGATTTGATCCTGGCCGTCGGAGGCGGATCGACGATCGACTATGCCAAGGCAATAAGTGTTTCAGCATGGTATGATGGTGATCCGTGGGAAAAATTCTATCTCAAACAGGAAGATCCCGACAGTAGTCAGCGTATCATTCCAGTGGGTTCCGTATTAACGATGGTAGGTACCGGTTCGGAAATGAACGGCGGTTCGGTCATCACCAACCATGAAACGAAACTCAAAATCGGCAAGGTATTCGGGGAAAGCGTCATACCGAAATTCTCCATACTCAATCCGCGCTATACGTTCTCCGTACCGCAACGGCAAATGGTGGCCGGATTCTTCGATATCATGAGCCACATCATGGAGCAGTATTTTTCCGGTGAAGACGATAACACTTCCGACTATCTGGCGGAAGGTCTGATGCGCTCGCTCATACACAGCAGCAGGATAGCGGTGAAGAATCCGCAAGACTATGAGGCACGTTCCAACATTATGTGGACCTCCACATGGGCTTTGAACACGCTTATCGGCAAAGGCAAGAGCCAGGACTGGATGGTGCATATGATAGGTCAGGCTATCGGGGCACATACCGATGCCACCCACGGCATGACTTTATCGGGTGTTTCCATAGCTTATTATCGCCATATCCTTCGATACGGATTGAATAAATTCGTTCGCTTTGCAACGGCGGTATGGGATATACCGGCAGCTGGCAAAACGGATGAACAGCTTGCACAGGAAGGTGTAAATGCCCTGCTGGACTGGATGAAAGAAATCGGTGTGGCTACGGAGATCACATCGCTAGGTGTCACCGAAGAAATGCTGGAAAGCATTGCCGATGCTACATTCATTATGAGCGGCGGTTTCAAGGTGCTTACGCGGGAGGATATTCTTTCTGTCTTGCATGAAAGCTTATAACGGTTAGAAATTATAAATAACATAAGAATATGGCAAGGAAAGTTTTGATTTTATCATCCAGCCCGCGTCGCGGAGGGAACTCCGATATGCTTTGTGATGAATTTATGCGTGGTGCAGTGGATAGTAACAATGAGGTGGAGAAAGTTTTTCTCCGGGATAAGACGATACATCCTTGCTTGGGGTGTAGTGTATGCAGCCAATACCAAAAACCGTGTCCGCAAAAAGACGATGCTGCCGAAATCATCGACAAAATGCTACGGGCAGATATTATTGTTATGGCTACTCCTGTTTATTTCTATGCGATGAGTGCACAGATGAAAATGCTGATAGACCGTTGCTGCGGACCTTATACGGAAATGAGAAACAAGGAGTTTTATTTCATAGCTACCGCAGCAGAGGATGATCCAGAAATAATGGAACGTATCGTAACTAACTTCAAGGGTTTCCTAGATTGTCTGGAAAATCCGACAATAAAAGGTTCTGTTTTCTGCGGAGGTGTATGGCATGTCGGAGAGATTAAGGGTAATCCTGCTCTGCAAGAGGCGTATGAGATGGGGAGAAGTATAGAGTGAAAACGATCGTAGGCAGTGCTCCTACAAACAGTTATATCCGGCACCATTCGGGAGGAAGATTGGATGATCTATGGCTCCGACTGCGTGGTGCTTTTGTTATTAGAACTTTCCTTTTATCAATACTGTTTTATAAAAACCAGTATTGATTTAAACACCAATTAAACAAATGAGAAAGTTAGTTTTAGCAACAATAGCAGGAATATCCGTTTTTTTATTTGCCTCCTGTGGTAATAAAAAGACAGAGAATAAAGTCAATTATCAAATAGAGAATGCCAAGGAATCAGTCGATGATGCTATGGATAAGGCATCTGACAAGATTAACGAAGGGACTGATAAAGTGAAAGATGCCTGGAAGGACACCAAAAAGAATGTCAAAGAAAACGCCCAAGAAGCGAAAGAGAATATCAAGGAAGGTTACGACAAAGCCAAAAAGGATATAAAAGAAAAACTGGATTGATTTCGTCGTTTATTTGTCTATATTGATTATTGTGTATATGTTTGCCACTAAATACATAATACTTATACGTCATGAAAAAGATCATCTTAGCGGCAATTCTCTGTTTCTGCTTTTCTATCCAGCAACAACATGCTTGTACCTCTATCATTATCTCAGGGAAAGCGACACCCGACGGGCACCCTTTGATGTGGAAACATCGTGATACCGGTGCCCCTTACAATCATATTGCCTATATTGACGAAGGTGGTTATCGTTTCCTGGGACTGGTGAACAGCGATGATCCGGACGGGGCTGTATGGACCGGCAGTAACGAAACAGGTTTCTCCATTATGAATACGGCTTCCTACAATCTAAAAGACGATGACGTAAAAGAAATGGACCATGAAGGACTACTGATGCGCCAGGCACTGAAAGTATGCAAAACCATACAAGACTTTGAGCACCTGCTCGATACCCTTCCCCGCCCTCTACGTGTAGAAGCCAACTTTGGTGTGATCGATGCTTATGGAGGCGCTGCCTATTATGAAACAAACAATAAACACTTCCATAAAAAAGATGTCAACGATACCTCTCTGGCCCCGGAAGGATATTTGATCTATACGAACTTTTCTTTTGAAGGCCGTACTGATGAAGGACTGGTATACATCCGTTATGATAACGCCCGAAAGATATTCAAACAAATGGAAAAGGAAGGATTTACCCCGGAACGCATCTTCCGGGAAGCCTCCCGTTCATTTTACAACAGCCTGCTTGACATAGACCTGAGAAATCCGGAGCAAAGTCCGAACAATCATTCCGGATGGTTTGTGGAACAGGATTTCATTCCACGAGCTGAAAGTACGGCTTCTATCGTAATACAAGGAGTAAAACCGGGTATGTCGGCAGAACACACCATCATGTGGACCGCATTAGGATATCCTCCTGTTTCGGTAGCCCTGCCGCTGTGGGTAAAAATGGGAAAAGACCAGCCCTCCCTGGTACAATACGATGCAGCCTTAAAGATTGCTCCTCTCTGTTATTATGCCTCCCGCCTGAAAGACAAAGTCTATGCGATCCATCGTGGCAACGGACAAAAATATCTCCACTGGCAACTTCTCTGGAATAATGAAATGACCGGTTATATCCAGCAACTACAGCCGGTGGAAACACAGATATTCAAGTTATTCGAAACAGCTTCATCCAGCCATGACACACTGGATACGGAGAAAACAAAGGATATCTATAAGCAAGCTGAATCAATCATTTCTGCCGCCTATAGGCAACTCGGGGCTTATTAAAGAAGTGTTATTTAGTCTTACCATAACCCGTAGATTCTGAAACTTATCCTTTATTTTTGTCGGAAAGAAGAAAATAAAAGATGAAAACGAAACTACGTTTTAAGATTATTGCTGCACTGATCTGTTTGTCACTGGCTGCATTATTGTTTTCACAGGGATACTGGTTGAAGGGACTCTACGATTCAACCTGGGAACAAGTAAATGGAAATATACAGGATGCCATGCGTATGGCTGACTACAAGGAGCTATTCATCCGTATGGATTCACTGAGCGAGAATAAAGGATCCGGAACAATCACCTCCGAGATTAAACTTTCGAAGGACAGCACTGATGAAATTTCCCGAAACGGATTAATGGATACATTTTCCGTAAAAGCAGATAAGAACCCCTTCAAATATAACGAAGCGGCTGAATCGCTCAACGAATACCTAGACTTGCTGACCTCACTGGAAGGCCAGATACAAGAAGCCTTACACGTAAAACTCGATTCATTGATGCCTATCGACTATGCCTTATATGATAGCCTACTTGTCATGGAACTCAAACAGTACGATATTTCTGTCCCCTATAAACTGGAAGTAATTCAGATGAAGGACAGCCTGCCCGAAACTATTATGACATTCCGGTCTATCGAGACATTCGACAATAAAGGATTACAATTTAGCTATCCGATCAAAAGCGTAGAACCGGAACTATATTACCAACTAACATTAAAAGCCCCCTCCCAACTGGTCTTCAAACAAATGGCAGGCATCCTCACTTCATCTCTTCTGCTGGTCATCCTGATTCTGATCGCTTTCATCTACCTACTTTATACGATCCTCAGACAAAAGACGATCGAAGAGTTGAAAGCGGATTTTACCAACAATATGACACATGAACTAAAAACCCCGATATCCGTCGCCTATGCTGCGAACGATGTTTTACTCAACTACGACACCCATGTCAGCGAGAAACAGAAGAAATACCTGGGTATCGTCCGGGAACAACTCACGCAGTTAAGCGGCCTGGTCGAACAGATACTCACCCTCTCTGTGGAGAACCGCAATACCTTCCGGCTGAAACAGGAATCGATCCGCGTAGCTGACATGATCGCCCCGCTCATTGAACAACACAAGCTGAAAGCAGGAAAACAGGTCGATATCACAACAAATATACCAGAGAACATTGCAGTATTTGCCGACCGTACGCATTTCTATAATATATTGGGTAACCTGATCGACAATGCGGTAAAATATTCCGGCGATAAACCTGCAGAAATATCTGTCAGTGCGGAGATGCTGCCGAACGAGATCCGCGTATCTGTTACGGACAACGGTATCGGCATCAGCGATACGAATCTGCAACACATATTCGATAAGTTTTACCGGGTCCCCAGCGGCAACCTGCACAATGTAAAAGGTTTCGGACTAGGGCTATATTACGTAAAAGACATGATGTCGAAACATGGGGGATCAGTGACCGTCAAGAGTCAACCGGGAAAAGGCACGACATTCACCCTCCATTTCAAAAACTAAAAAAGATAAAACTATGGCAAAGATAAAAGTATTATTAGTAGAAGACGAACCGACACTGGCAATGATCATCAAGGATACGCTGGATGGTGAGGAGTTCGATATTGTACTGGCTGCCGACGGCGAAGAAGGGCTGGCGCTTTACAAAGAAATCAAACCGGATATTATCGTGACCGACATCATGATGCCTAAAATAGACGGCTTTACCCTGATACGGCATATCCGCAAAACAGACAGCCAGATACCTGTCCTCTTCCTCTCCGCCCGTTCTGCCGCCAACGATGTTGTCGAAGGTTTCGAGCTGGGCGGCAACGACTACCTGAAAAAGCCTTTCGGCATGGCAGAACTGATCGTCCGTATCAAAGCCCTGCTGAATAAGATCACAGTGCGCAAGGAAGAAAAAACAACCTTCAACCTCGGTCAATATACATTCGATGCAGTTACGCAAACATTATTATATTGCGGCGAGAAACAACTCCTGAGCAACCGCGAATCGGAAATACTTAAACGGCTTTGCGAAAACAAAGACCATGTATTGCCGATGAAAGACGTACTGCTCGACCTGTGGGGAGACGACTCTTTCTTCAATGCCCGCAGCCTGCACGTCTTCATTACCAAACTGCGACATAAACTATCGAAAGACGACTCGATAAAAATCCTGAATGTCCGTGGAATAGGCTATAAACTGATCATTGATTGAATCACCTTATAAACGATCCGTATGCAGACTAAACTATTTCTATCCATACTATTTGCCTGTTTCAGCCTTTTTCTGACGGCTAATAACGACCGGTATGTCATAGAAGCACACATCGGCGGAGTGAAAGATGGCACGGTATTCTTCCTCAAACAGTTCGACAACCAGCGCATCATCAACTCCATGAGGATCGAAAAAGGAAAATTCCAGATGAAAGGGACACTGGCCGACGTACCCCAACACTTATGGCTATGCACAACTATAGACGACGAGTTCCATTACTGCGACCTACTCATCGACAAAGATACATTATACGTGGAAGGCCACCTCTCCGACTTTCCTAACGGACTGCATTTCAACGGAGCTGCCACACACATGGGATATGCCGTTTACCTGGAAGAGACGCACGACCTCAATCAAAGGATCGACAGCCTGAATGCCGTCTCGATGGCCCAACACGAACTAGGTGCTATCGGTAAAAAACGTTCCGACGGCAAAGAAAAAAAGAAGCCCGCCTTCCTCCAATCCCTGAGCAATCTGAATGCCCAACCGGTACGGGGAAGCCAGGAACTGGATGCAGATATCGAACTGCATGCCGCCCAGCAGAAAAGAGATTCGATCCGAATTGCTTTCATCGGAGATAATATGGATAAATATGCAGGCCAGTTCCTTCTGACCCGCATCATGAAAAAGCTGTCGCCCGATTCACTCAGGCAGTTCTATCGCCTGATCCCAGTGGAAATGAAGAAAACAAAATTTGCCCGCCTGATCAGTAGCCAGATCAACCCTTATGCCGATAATTGCATCCGGCAGGCAGACAACCTGCTCTCTCTTAGCGGTACCCCGATTAATATGTACAAATATACCGAAGAGGCTTACAGACTCTATGAACAGGGCGTACGGCTGGACCCGGAACGTACCGACGGATACATTGCACTGGCAACCATGTACGAACGGTTGCTTCCTTTGAAAGGGAACGGGGCATACGATATCTCTATCTCCTACCTCAATAAATTCATTGAAAGCGATGTCAGGGAAGAAGACCGGAATGAAGCCCGGAAACGGATGAAAGAGATTGAATTTCGAAAATGGTTATCAACCAACATCAATCCGGAGATGATCGAAGTGAAAGGAAGTACTTTTAAGATGGGCTCGACCTATAAAGAAGATAACAATCCGGTTCATGAGGTAAAAGTAAACAGTTTCTCCATCAGCAAATATGAAATAACCAATTTTCAGTTTGCACAGTTTCTGAAAATATACGAAAGCGATGTAATCAAAGAAGGTTCTGACATCGGACAACCTTTATATTTTGAATGTAACTGGGGAATCCAAAACGGAAAACCGGTCCCCGGCTACGAAGCCAACCCTGCCATTTACATCACTTGGTATGGAGCTAATGCTTATTGCCAATGGGCAGGCGGACGTTTACCCACAGAGGAAGAATGGGAATATGCTGCTCGCGGCGGCATGTATGGCAAACGGGACCATTTATATAGCGGCGGTATGGAACTCGACAGCCTCGGATGGTATGCCGGAAACTCGGAAGGCAAACCGCACCCTGTCGGTATGAAGAAACCGAACGAACTGGGAATCCATGATATGAGCGGGAATGTATGGGAATGGTGTTCCGATACATTTGAAAAAGACGGCAAACTATATGCAGTCGTACGCGGCGGCACCTGGTTCAACGAACGGGCAACCTGCCGGCCTACCTGTCATTACTATATCTACCCGGGAAGTAAACACTTCAACAACGGATTCAGGTTGGTAAAAGATATCCCCCTAAATCCGTAAACCAGTCGAATGTACGTCGGCAATCAGCTAAGTTTTCGTAATGCCTGTGCCAACTGATCCGGGCAGGACGTTCCCCGTTCGTGGCAGTCGATACCTTCCAGGCGCTGTATAGCTTCGGGTACTGCCATACCGATCAATAATTTGCTCAGTCCCTGTGTATTACCCTGGCAACCGCCCACGATCTGTACCCCGGTAATAATGTTATCTTCAGCATCTACAATCATCATTTTTGAACATACTCCCCCAACCGGAGTATAAGCGACACGTTGTTTATTCATCTCCTTTTTACTCTTTTTATATTACGGGCGACAAAGGTAACAATAAACTGTGTTATTTAATATGAATAGCTCATAATCTCGAATTGTATTACTCTTCGCGAATATAATACTCAGACAGAATATCCCGCACTTTTTCCGGAGTAATTCTACCGTACACCTTACCTCCTATTGTAACTACAGGTGCCAGTCCACAGGCCCCCACACAACGCAGGCAATCTAAAGAGAATAATCCGTCTAACGTAGTCTCTCCTACTTTAATTTCAAGCTGACGCTGGAATTCATCCAGCACCTTTTCTGCTCCGCGCACATAGCAGGCGGTTCCCAAACAAACGGAGATCGGGTATTTTCCTTTCGGCGTCATGGTAAAGAAAGAATAGAAAGTAACTACACCATATACTCGGGATACCGGGATATGCAACTCGGACGCTACTATTTCCTGTACTTCTCGAGGAAGATAACCGAATATTTCCTGTGCTGCATGTAAAATGTTGATCAGTTCACCGGAGTCATTATCATGCTCTTTACATACGGCCTGCAACTCTTTTATCTTTGATTGGGGCAAATGTATCTTTTCCATGCTTATTCGTTTTTATCGGTTTCCAAAAACATATTGACTACTTCTTTACGGTCGAAGTAATGAGTATGCAATAACTTATGCGCCTTCGGTCCGCAAGGTTCACCCAGGTATTCTTTATATAGTTGCTGAATATATGGGTTTTCATGACTCTTGCGAATCGGTTTGTTTTCGTCCTCATTGTAAAGAGCGGCAGCACGTTTACGCAGAACATCCATTCTACCTTGATGGAACGGCTGACCGCCACCTCCGATACAACCACCCGGACAAGCCATAACTTCGATAACGTGATAAGGTGATTTCCCACTTTTCACTTCTTCTACCAATTTACGGGCATTCCCCAGACCGTGGGCGATACCGATTTTGACAGGGACACCGTCGAAGTTTATCGTTCCGCTACGGATACCTTCCAGTCCTCGTAATTCCTTAAATTCAATTTTTTCCAACGGCTTCCGGGTATATAGCTCGTAGGCCGTACGGCAGGCTGCTTCTATAACACCTCCAGTCGTTCCGAATATAACGCCTGCACCGGTCGATTCACCTAGAGGATGATCGAAATCACTGTCAGGAAGTTCATTGAAGTTGATATTGGCATAACGGATCAAACGAGCCAGTTCGCGGGTATAGATCGATATATCGACATCCGGATTACCTTCGACGGCAAACTCCGGACGGCTGGCTTCATATTTCTTGGCCAAACATGGCATAATGGATACTACAACTACATTTTTACGATCCACTCCTAGTTTTTCTGCAAAATAGCTTTTAGCTATAGCTCCAAACATCTGCTGCGGACTTTTTGCTGTCGACAGGTTGTCGCGTAATTCAGGAAAGTGTTGTTCTACAAAACTCACCCACCCCGGACAACAACTGGTCATCATCGGTATTTTCACCTCCTGATCTCCCGAAAGGTATTTGCCCAGTCTTTGAAGAAGCTCCGTACCTTCTTCCATGATGGTCAGATCGGCGGCAAAGTCGGTATCGAATACATAATCAAAACCTAACTGACGAAGGGCAGATACCATCTTTCCTGTAACCAATGTTCCCGGTTCACAGCCAAAATCACGTCCGAGTGCCGTACGCACTGCCGGAGCAGTTTGTGCGATCACAATCTTGGTCGGATCGGCCAATGCGTCCAGTACCGGCTGCTGGGTATTACGGCCACTAAGTGCATTCACCGGGCAGACTGAAACACACTGCCCGCAATAGGAACAGGTGCTACCGGCTATGTCCCGTTCAAAGGCTGTAGAAACAGCAGCGTTGAATCCACGATGAACAGCAGTCAAAGCACCTACCGTTTGTATGCTGTTACACATGGTTTCGCAACGACGGCACATGATACATTTGTTCATATTCCGCACAATGGAAGGAGAACGGTCGATCTCAAAAGTAGACTGTTCACCCTGATATCTTATTTCACGAATACCGAGGTCGTGAGCGATGGTCTGCAATTCGCAATATCCGTTACTGCTACAGGTAAGGCAACCGGCCGGATGATTGGACAGGATCAGTTCCATCACTGTTTTCCGTGCATTCATTACGCGGGGTGTATGGGTTCTGACCACCATTCCTTCCGTACATTCCATCTTACAGGACGGGGCCAGGTTGCGGCGTCCCTCGATCTCCACCACACAGATACGGCAAGCTCCGGGGTTGTTTTCGTAATTCAAATCTTCGAGTTTCATGTGGCAAAGTGTCGGGATACGGATTCCCATGCTCTTTGCTGCGTCGAGAATGGTTGTCCCTTTGAGGACTTCCACTTCTCTGTTATCTATTGTTAGTTTTATCTTTTCCATATTCTTCTCTGTCAACTGTCAATTATCCACTGTCAACTTATTTAGTGTACATAAATAGCATCGAACTTGCATTTCTCTATACATGATCCGCAACGGATACAAATTTCCGAGTCGATCGTATGAGGTACTTTCCGGCTACCAGTGATAGCATGTACCGGACAGATGCGGGCACACATGGTACAACCTTTACATTTCTCCGGATTGATAAAGTACTGGGTCAGTTCGCGGCACTGGTGAGAAGGACAGCGTTGTTCGTCGACATGTGCCAGATATTCATCGTAAAAGTTATCCATGGTAGAAAGAACAGGGTTGGGTGATGTTTGTCCCAAACCGCATAAAGCAGTATCTTTTATTACCATAGCGAGGTTACGCAGTTTATCCAGATCTTCGATGTTCCCTCTACCCGAAGTTATCTTCTGCAGCATTTCATGCAAACGTTTATTTCCGATACGGCAAGGGGCACATTTGCCACACGACTCTTCTACCGTGAAATCGAGATAGAACTTGGCCATTGCTACCATGCAATCGTCTTCGTCCATCACGATCATTCCACCCGATCCCATCATGGAACCGGCTGCGATCAGATTGTCATAGTCGATCGGTAGATCCAGATGCTTCTCTGTCAGGCAGCCACCGGAAGGGCCACCGGTTTGTACAGCTTTGAATTTCTTTCCGTCTTTTATTCCTCCTCCGATACCGAATATTACTTCGCGCAGTGTCGTTCCCATCGGAACTTCAATCAGTCCGACGTTGTTCACTTTGCCGGCCAGGGCAAAAACTTTCGTGCCTTTGCTCTTTTCCGTACCTATGCTGCTGAACCATTTGGCTCCTTTCAGCAGGATAACGGGAATATTGGCGTAAGTCTCTACGTTGTTCACGTTCGTCGGACAACCTTTATAACCACTTTCACTGGGGAAAGGAGGTTTGACCGTGGCTTCCCCACGCAATCCTTCCATACTATGGATCAGTGCCGTCTCTTCTCCGCAGACGAAAGCACCGGCACCATAACGTATCTGAATATCAAAAGAAAAGTCTGTACCGAAAATGTTATCACCCAAGAATCCGTAATCCTTCGCCTGGTCTATAGCAATCTTCAGACGCTCTACTGCCAATGGATATTCGGCACGGATATAGACAAGTCCTTTGCTGGCACCGGTACAATATCCGTTGATTGCCATTGCTTCGACAATAGAGTGCGGATCGCCTTCCAGGATGGAGCGGTCCATGAACGCTCCCGGATCGCCTTCGTCGGCATTACAGACTACATATTTCTGTGGTGCCTGTACTTTACGGGTAATCTGCCATTTCAATCCGGTAGGGAAACCACCACCGCCTCTGCCTCGCAAACCACTATCCATAATCTCTTTGATCACTTCTTCAGGTGTCATTTCGGTCAGCGCTTTCCCCAGGGCGATGTAACCGTCACGAGCAATATATTCATCTATATTTTCAGGGTTGATGAAACCACAGTTACGTAAGGCTATACGTAACTGTTTTTTATAAAAATTGATATGTTTGGAGTCGAGTATCAGTTCGTTCGTTTCCGGGTTTACATAGAGTAAACGCTCTACTTTACGACCTTTTATCAGATGTTCATTGACGATATCATCCGCATCTTCGGGAGTAACCTGCACGTAAAAAGTATTATCCGGGATCAGTTTTACAACCGGACCTTTCTCACAAAAGCCGAAACAGCCTGTCCGGATCACCTGTACACTTTCCTGTAATCCGTTTTGCCTGACCGCCTCTTTCAGGTTTTGTAGTATAAGTTCGCTCTGTGATGCACGGCAGCCTGTACCGCCGCACACCAGGATATAGTTGCTATATTGTGCCATTATGTAAGAATTTGTATTGGTTTTTATTCTGGGCCAACCGAGTTATAGTTGACAGGTATAATGTCGTCTATCAGAATACCCTGTTTGATATAACTGGTTATGATCTCGTCTACTTTGGTTTTATTGACGCGACCAAATACGATCGGTTCTTTGCCGGGGACTGTGATCTCGACAGTAGGCTCCGCGTAGCAATATCCCATACAACCAGTTTGAGTCACTAGGGCATCTACACGTTCCCGATCGAGGGCTTCAATAAAATAGCTCATTACTTCTTTGGCTCCGGCAGCAATACCACAGGTTGCCATAGCGACCTTAATCTGAACCATTTGCTCGGGATTATTACTTTTCTCGCGTAAATCAAGAGAGGTACGTAAGGATTCACGCATCTTCCGCAGGTCATCTAACGTTTTTACTTTGTTCATCATCGTACACATTTAAGGCATTATTACCACATGGGTATGACACAAACATACGTATTTCTGTTTGATTTACGGGCGTGTTTTGTTCTAAAAAAACAAAAGATTTATTTGTCTTCAACAGCTCGCGTTTGAAGAACTTTGGAGTTTGGTGGGACACTATGAGTTAACCAAATATTACCCCCTATCACCGAACCTTTTCCGATCGTGATACGACCGAGAATAGATGCATTGGAGTAGATAGTAACATAATCTTCAATGATCGGATGACGGGGAACATCGATAGGTAGTCCTTCTTCATCCAACGTAAAGTTTTTGGCTCCTAAAGTGACTCCCTGATATAGACGGACGTGGTTACCGATAATAGCAGTTTGTCCCACAACAATACCCGTACCATGATCGATACTGAAATATTCTCCTATCTGTGCTCCCGGATGAATATCGATACCAGTCTCGGAATGGGCCATCTCAGTTATAATACGCGGCAGAACAGGTACACCCAGCTTTAATAACTCATGAGCTACCCGTTGATGAAGGATTGCATGTACGGCGGGATAACAGAAAATTATTTCACTAAGGCTCTTCGCCGCCGGATCTCCATCCAGTATAGCCTTTACATCTGTAGAAAGCAAATACTTTATATGAGGAATTTTATTTATAAAATCAATCGCTATCCGGGAAGCGCGATCTTTCGAGTCGCAACAACGATCCACTTCAAAACACAGTCCATTGTATATCTGTTCCTGTAACAGATCGTATATTTTCTCCAGATATACACCTGTATAATATTGGATTGAATCTACCTGTGCCTCTTGCTCCGATCCAAAGAATCCCGGAAAGATCACTTTCCGTAGCAATAACATCACCTCCCGAAGAGAATGCACGGAAGGTGATGGCTTCTGATGCAGCGGAATATATTTATACTCCGGCAGATCGGAAGCCGATAAACGTTCAACGTTTTTTTGTATCTGGTTTAAAATATCAGTTCTGTTCATCTTATTTCTGTTCTTGTGGTACATCCCACAAAGGATCATAAATCTTCAAATAAGAATAGTAATAATTGATCAGGAAAATGTATATAGTATCATCCAACAGGAATATCCTATAATCGACAGGTGGGTTATCCAGTTTTCTAGGGAAGCTGGACATTTTTGACCACTCTTTCGTTGCTAAACTAAAACGCCAGATAATGCCAGCATTATCTATATAGTATAAACAATCCTTGAACAAAATACCAGAACTAACATTTCCCATACCGGTCGGTGCATCAGCCAGCTCAGCCCAATCCTCCCAGTTACCAGAGGTATTAAGCCACAATCCCCGTTCATATGAATTATCTTTAGAGATACTTCCCAAACCAACAAATACACTATCTCCGGAAGTGATAGAAACTCCAGACTTTATAGGGACTGGAAAATTACCGCATCCAATCCATTCTTTATTGACCATATCATAACGATATATAGTGTCCTGCACTTCCATACTGCTTTTACTTTCAGGAACCGTTACAGCTCTTTCACCTCCAATCAAAATGATTGAATCTTTATAAACAAAGCTAGTAGGGAAAATACATTCCATTTTGCTATCCATTGAAGCAAATGAAGACCAAGAATTATTCTCGTAAGTATATAATTCTGTAAACCATTTTGAATTTGTCCTTCCCCCGACAGAATAAACATGATCATCCTGGGTACAGACAGAAGCTCCATACACATTTTCATTGTAAGAAGACAATGCTGCCCATTTGTTCACACTCGGACTATAACCGTATAGTTCTTTAATATATCCGGTACCAGAATATCCTCCCAGAATATATATCTGACTGTTTACACAGAAGGTAGAAAATTCAACACGCCCTGACCCGGGGAAAGTAGCCAAATCTTCTCCAAAGATGGAAGGGGTAGTAAATTTTTGAATCTCATTACTTGGAGCCGAACCGGATTCATTGGTCGCATAAGCTCTGACATAATATTCCTTTCCTCCTTTTATATTCTCAAGAGTAACGGTAAACTTATTATTTTCATCCAGATCAGTAGTCTTAAACTCCTTTTTCCCTTCATAGTTTTCCGGACCAGGAGTTTTGGTAGATGAAGAATAATAAACAGCTAATTCACTCACAGGCGTTTTTCCTTCACTTTGCAGTTCCCCACCAATCGTAACAACTCCGGCACTTATGACATAAGTGGAAGATTCATTGAGAAATATGGTCGGAAGGTCTCTCTTTGTCACCACTCTGATCGTATCATTACTATACCGTGTTCCGAAAGCGTTGGTTGCATAAGCAATCACATAGTAGTTTGTTGCAGCACTCAGATTTTTGATCGTAGCTTCGAAGAAATTATCAGCATCCAATGAGAGGGCCCTGACCGTATCGTCTTGTTCAATATTGGGCCTTCCTGGAGTTCTATTATCTGTCCCCCAACAAAAGCCGAACTCTTTCACTGCAGAATCTCCTTCACAAACCAGTTCCGCTCTTAAAATTGCATAATCATATCCTGCATCTTCCTTAAGACTGATACTTCCTAATTGAGGAAGACCATCTTTTGTTGTGAATTTCACTTTGCCATCAGAACTAAATGTTCCGAATTTATTCTTTGCATAGGCTTCCACGAAATATTCAGTATTAGGCTCCAATCCTTCAATTGTATATACTAAAACACTATCATCCCGAAGTTCTACACCCTTTTCCTTATTAAATGTTGTATCTTTTTCAGCATTAAATAAACGGAAACCATAATCTTCATATTCTCCCTCTCCTTTTTCAGCAATGATGCCTTTTACATTCACAGAAGTGGCATTAATAGCTTCATCCTCTATTGTCGTTGTCTTTACTCGACCAGTTCCACGATTTGTATTAACCTTAATTGTATCTCCATAACTGGTACCAACACCATTAATTGCATAAGGACATATCATGTAAGTTGCACCATCTATCAGTTGGTCCATAGTTAAACTATATGTTCCTTTGCCTTCTTTTTCCTTATCAGTTTCTTTTTGAATATTAGTACTGTTCTCCTCCCAATATTGGAATCCACGTTCAGTAACCGGAGACCCATTTTCTTTCTTTATAGTAGCTTTAGCAACAATCGTTGTTGCCGTCTTTGTAATATCATCTCCACTAAATTTTTCAAACTCCGGTTTCAATGCATTCTGTAATCCGGTATTCATATCCGGATCTTCCAAACAACCTGATAATAGTAAAGAAAATATAGTTAATAAGAAGTATAATTGTTTCATAATCTTATCAGTTAAAAGAATAAACCTAAACCTGCATTCAGATCCACATATTTAAAATTCAAGGTATTACATCCGGCACTAACAAATATTGAACCGAACTTTACCATAAAGTCTAAATCAGCGATCACACCTTCATACGAATGATCAATATTCTTTGCCCAATACGTATTTTTTATATTGATATCATCCCAACTGGTAGCATTATATTCACACAACAACTCCCGCTTCCCATATCCTAAACCGACAGAAGTATACAACCACGGCGTACATTTAACAACAAGACCGGCAGAAGCTGTTAAGCAGTTTACTTTTTTCTTATTGGTAAACTTTAAAGCTGTATTTTCCGGATAACTGATAAACTCATCTGTTCCTTTACATTTATCCGTATAATTATCAAATGACATATTCGTCCTGAACCGTGCATACCAACCGAACCTTTCTCCTACGCCACCTACAGTTAAGCCGTAAGGAGCCTCGATAGAGAATGCATAACCAACAAAAAATTTCATGGGTTCTCTGGGCTTTTTCTCCTGGTGGGGGATATAAGTTATCGATTCCACCGGTCTGCGAAGTTCTTCCAAGCGATTACTCCAACTTCTGGCACGTTCTTCATTTGCCAAAGTACCTATTCCTTCTTTATAATAAAGGATCAGTTGCGATATGGCAGTCGAATCGCTATCTATTGTAGCTTTATCTCTCAGACAGTCGAAACACTTACTCATCAGGCTACGCATAGACGGACGCATCTTTTTATTGAGCTTCCAGATAGTAGTCAATTGCTCTATGCTGTATGAATCACACTGCATAACGCCTTCTTCATACCACATTGTCGCATTCCTGTAATCCTGGCGCTTCATTGCTTCATCGCCTTTCTTGTTATATTCTGTATATTGTTGTGCCATTATATAACCCGGCAATACAACAAATAAGATAAGTATCCAAAGTCTCTTCATAAAAACATTAATAATAATCTGGTAAACGTTCACTGATCATTACACCTTCGGTATTATAAATATCGAACAATTCATCTTCCCTGACAAACGCTCCATATCCTTGCTGTGTCCGGTATGCCGCCAAATATTTGCATTTGACCCGTTCTCTTGCATTGGCATCAATGGCTCCGTACTTCTTCGTATCCTTTTTCTGAACGATCATAAGATCACCAAATGGTTTTATTTCTTCATATTGTGCTTTTCTACCGGCAAGGAGTATTTCCTCCTCTTTGACTTTACATTTTCCTATAAGGTCAATAAGTTCATCCGTCGTTTTGAGCTTTGCAGCCTTACTGAAAGCAAGACCTGCTTCCGAAATTTCTTCCGTAGCTTTTGCAAAATCGGCTGCACCATTGGAAACCTGTGCGTCCGCCATTTTACTTTTACCGGAAGTAATCAATGTTTCAAACTCCGCATTGATCTCTTCTTCCGAAGGAACTGATGGTGTAACAACTGTTTTCTCAATATCTTTTACCGTTGGCTCCTTTGGAGGTTTCGCCGTATCTGTTCGTGAAGTCGTAACTTCAGACTTAACAGCGGGTTTCTCTTGCGAAGTCTGCCGGTTATCGACATTTTTCTCATCAGAACCATTTCTGGGTTCTTCTTCAGCAACTGCCGACGTATTGTTCTTTTCAATAATATCAGTAGCTACCGTTTCAGAGACCGGATCGCTATTTCCTTTCGGAGCAGCATTCAGAACTTCAACAACAGGAGGTACAGGTTTATTTCGTTGTACCAACAGCACCCATGCAGAAGCTATACTTGCAAATATAATAATAAGTAAAGATATTAACGTTACTTTTCTTTTTTTCTTTTTAGGTATTGAAGGCTGATCGACATTATTCAATACCGTTTCATCTCCTTCATCCGTCTTGGATTGGGGTAAACGTGTTGTAAATAAAATCGTCGTTTCATCTTCCTCAAAATATTCCGGAGAAGATATATCTTTTTTTATTTCCTCTTCCTCCGCTTCTGGGAAGTCCAAAGCTACCAACATCTCCGACACCGATTGAAAACGGTCAGCAGGAACAATTTCCATTGCCTTGATTATTGCAGCTTCTGTCTTGGAAGAAATAGCCGGATTTAATTCTCTAGGAACTGGCAACGGACGGGTTGCACGGAGAATAGATTCTGTCGGTATCTTGCCGGTCAACAGGTTATACATAGTTGCGCCCAGGGAATAAATATCCGGGCATGGCGAAAAATTTTGTGTACCCTCATTATCATACTGCTCTATAGAGGCAAAACCTTTCGATAAAGTCAGCATGGTCGTACTTGTCTCCTGCTGTTCAATATCATATCGTTTACTCACACCAAAATCGATCAGGCGTGCTTTCCCACTTTGGTCGATCAGTATATTACTCGGTTTTATATCCAGATGGAGAACATTTTTCTCGTGAACGAACTGAAGAGCCTCTCCTATCTGATGCACATATCTGAGCACCCTCGCTTCCGGCAAGACGCCTTCCTTGTCCATCATATATTTCAAACTATTACCGGAAATATACTCCATAGCAATATAGGCCGTGTTATTTTCTTCAAACACTTCCAATACATTGACAATATGAGGGTGATGAACATCCGATAATATCTTAGCCTCTTTAATCAGTTTCTCTTTAAACTTCTCAAAAAGCGCCCTTCCTGTTTCTGAATGAACTTTAACTTCAAAAGAATCAGGATCTCTATAACAGTAATCTTTAAAAAAATATTCTTTTACACATATAGGAACTTCTGTTTTGATCGTTCCCAATGGTCCTTTAACCTCAGTAAACCAGACGCCTTTGTAAGTTATACCAAAGCCGCCCTGACCAACTACATGAGTAAGCCGATATTTTCTATTTTGAAGAAGATGTCCGTTTGGCAAATTCATAACTTATTGCGTATCTCTTTTTAATCTGCCAAAATTACGTTATTTATATAAAAGAATAAAGGAAAGAGAGAATATTTTGTTTTATTCCGATAGATTCACCAACGTTTTGAACCGGTAAAATATAAAAAGAAAAGTTATCCCTGGTCTTCCCGCAACAGGATGCCATAATGGCATCTTTTATATCTTCCGGGTTATTATGGGTTGAGAAAATATAAGAAAGGTCCTCATTTTTCAACCGTTCCAATACACCATCCGTACACATGAAAAAATAATCGCCAGCCTGTATATCTTTTAACAGGATCACATCTGCTTCCGTCGGATGTTCCGTACTTTGTATGGCACGAACAATAACATTTTTTTGCGGATGGGTCGATGCTTCTTCCTTAGTTATCTTTCCCAATTTGACAAGTGAATTGACTAACGAGTGGTCTTCAGTCTGATAAAGGATCTCTCCCTGGCGGAATTGATAAATCCGGCTGTCCCCAACATGCGCTAATGTCACACCGGATGTCCCAACTGAAACCATCGTCAGTGTCGTAGCCATACCTTTGGCCTCCGGATGGGTATTTACGTAATCGTCGAAACGAGCTTCTGTATATCTGATAGCTTTATTTATAAATTCTTCTGATGGTTCATCGTCCAGGAATGTAGAAAAGAAAGTCTGGAAAGATTCACAAGCCAGCGAACTGGCAATCTCTCCTTTCTCTGATCCGCCGACACCATCGCAAACCAGAAATAATTTCTGATTGGAATTAACCATTTCCGGTAACGGATAGATTGAATCCTCGTTGTTTTGTCTACCGCCTTTTTCACAAACGGCCCAAGGCTTGCCAATCGTTATATTCATAGCACGAACAGATTTTATTCATTAAAGCGAAGAACAGTATGCCCGATAACGATCTCGTCATTATTCTTCAGCACCACTACTTCTCCATTTTCAAGGTAATTGCTATTATATAACGTATGGTTTTTACTATTATTGTCAGAAAGATAATGTTTATACCCTCCTTTTGGGTCTTTTTTAACTTCTATTCGTATATGTTCCCGGCTCATTGATTTATCGGCCGTCAGAATCCCTATAGTAGCATTCGATGCATTGGATTTTCGACCGATGACTGCAATACCTTCATAGAGGGGAAAAGATTGTTCGGGGGTAACGGCATCGCCAACAACCAAAAGCTGACCTGTACTGTTTGAAACGGGATGGACCAGGATTGTATCCTGATCACAATCTGCTCCTTGCTTTCCCAGTTGAAGCAAAGAGACAGGAATCGATTGTTTACACTTCGGACATTTAAAAGAAGTGAGATCGAGGGGAAGTTTCCCCTCGTCTACCTTTAATCCTACGTGACAATGTGGACACTTGACTGAAATCATAACATGAACGATATATCAGCTCCGTCAATATCAGTAGAGAAAGCGTCATGTACATCTGTGTCAGACAATATTATAGTGTCATCAGATAATGTAATAAAATCTGAAACATCCATATTATCATCATCAATCATAACGATACCAGATAAATCGTTTTCCCCATCCACATCTACTACTACCGCATCACTAAATACGGAGTCGTCACTGTCTAGTGTAACGAATGTGTATTCCTCCTCTTGCATACTGGTTTGAATTAAAATTATTCTTTCTGGAAACAAAAGTAGAAAAAGTAACGGATTAAATTAACATGTAATTTCCTCTTATAATCAAAGGTTTGGGTTTTATGTACAAACTGTCCGCTTTTGAGATACGAAACAACTTATTCGCTGACCCACTTTGCTTTACAGGAAGAAACCGGGCATTGCTTTCTGTTCCTCAGGGATTCCCAAGGTATTTCTCCCAAAAAAGTACCGCATTTGGGACATACATAGTCTATTTTAAATTGATTTGCAATGTCTTGCAACTGTTGAGGTGTCTTGGATGCCTGTTTGGCTCCCATATAAATACCGACGGTAGGAGCACAAATTGTAATGAAAAGACTTATCCCTAAAAACTCAGGACTCCCTTTACCTAAAAAACCGATCACAACACCTATTATACCGGGTAAAGCAAAAGGAAGGGATTGAAATAATCTGGTTTTAAACTGATTAGCCGACTGTATCTTCACTTTTGCTTGAACATAATCATCATACACTTTCTTTAAAGCGGCAAATTCTTCGCTATAGTCATTATTATACTTCAGCGCTTCAGACAAATTCAGGACATAGCCTGTTCCCAAAATGATCTTATCTGTCGGTGTAACACGTTTTTTGACGATCTGTGAACCATTAACAAAAGTTCCGTTGGTAGAGCCGAGATCTTCTAACAACCAACAGCCATGATCCTCACGCATCAGACAAGCATGGTGTCTGCTAACATGAGGATCATTCACTATAAAATCATTATCTTCAGCTTTACCGATTTTAATTTTCATCTTTTAATTCCTTTGGTTCTTCCGGTTTGCCCATCTCCTTTTCCAGCGATTCTTTTAGCACTTTCAAAGGATCTTTAGATATTATAAGCTCTCTGGGTTTGCCCTCTTCCGTCAACAATAATAGTTTTTGCTTAGGTAAATTGATCTGCAGAATATGATTTTTATTGATGATATGACTTTTTCCAACTCTCATTAATATCTTGTTGCATCCTGCCACCTGCTTTTCTAATATCTCTTCTATTTTACCGATATTAATTGCAAACGTAAACTGGATTCCATTGGATAATAGTAATTTAGTGTAATTTCTATCAGCTTCAAAATAGAGTATCTGCCCTATCTTTATTCGTAACAACTCATCCCTCGTCTTAATTATTAAATACCGCTCCATACGTTGATATTGTTTTTTTAATTTTCATCGAGTAACAAATATACGGTATTTTATCTTTATTCCGGCTATATTTTACAAAGAAATATAAATGTAAAGGGAAAGCCGTGCTGATAAAATTCCTCTTTTATTCTTGAATATTAAGAAGTTCGATAAAAATAAGTTATCTATTAAATTTCAATAGCTCACCCCATACCTGGCCTAAGCTGGAAACTTCTCATTGAATATTTGGCATCAACCGGACACCAGACATGACCTGTTTAATATAAAAAAAGGGTATTCCATTACAGAACACCCTTCTCCATTTAAGGTATAAAACCTCAATTCGATTAATTCTTCATTTTTTGATTAATTGCACGAACTAAACGCGTCTGAATTTTCATTAACGTAGCAACATCTTCATTTTCGAAATCAATATCAGAAATTTTCACTTTCTGTTCTACAACTTCTTCTGTTTCTTTTTTAGAACCATTTTCAATGTCATTAACCAGCTCGTCTAGTTGAGCTTTAATTTTCCCGATCCTTTTTGAATAATTTACTTTTCGTGCCATATAAATTTTTCTACATTTATGAATAATAAAAAATCATTAATACAAAAGTAATTATATTTTGAGAATAATGAAATAAATGATATAGAATACGAACTATTTTAAAACGAATTAAGAAGGATATCCCAAAAGAATACCCTTCTTAATTACTTTATTTACATTTTATGTTAATCTTCGATCGCAGCTTGTGCGGCAGCGATACGAGCGATAGGCACGCGGAACGGAGAACAAGATACATAATTCAGTCCTACTTTATGACAGAACTTCACTGAAGAAGGTTCACCGCCATGCTCACCACAAATACCACATTTCAGATCCGGGCGGATTGCACGTCCTTTTTCTGTTGCCATCCGAACCAGCTGGCCTACTCCATTCTGGTCTAATACCTGGAACGGGTCTACTTTCAGGATCTTCTTTTCCAGATAGATCGGTAAGAAAGAGGCAATATCGTCACGTGAATAGCCGAATGTCATCTGAGTAAGGTCATTTGTTCCGAATGAGAAGAACTCAGCAGAAGAAGCGATACGATCAGCAGTCAAAGCAGCACGAGGAATTTCGATCATTGTACCTACCTTAAAGTCGATACGGTCTCCTACTTCGGCAAATAACTTTTCTGCGGCATCACGGATTACTTTTTCCTGTTCTTTGAATTCGTATAAGATACCTGTCAGAGGAACCATAATTTCCGGTTTAGCTACGATACCTTCTTTCTTCAATTCCAGCGCAGCACCTAAGATAGCGCGTGTCTGCATTTCTGTAATTTCAGGATATGTATTACCCAGACGGCAACCACGGTGGCCCAACATCGGGTTATGTTCGCAAAGCGATTCTACACGCTGCTGGATTTCCTTTACAGAAATACCCATTGTTTCTGCCATTTCTTCCTGACCTTTCAGATCGTGAGGAACGAACTCGTGCAAAGGAGGATCGAGCAAACGAACAGTGACAGGCAGATCATGCATAGCTTTGAAAATACCCTTAAAGTCAGCCTGCTGATAAGGCAGGATCTTCTTCAATGCATTCTTACGTCCTTCAGCATCTTCTGCCAGGATCATTTCACGCATGGCTTTGATCTTTTCACCTTCAAAGAACATATGTTCCGTACGGCATAATCCGATACCACTTGCACCGAATGCACGGGCAATTTCAGCATCATGCGGAGTATCTGCATTGGTACGAACCTGCAATTTGGTGTATTTGTCGGCCAACTTCATCAGTTCTGCGAAATCGTCAGAAAGTTCAGCTGCAGTTGTTTCAATTTTGCCTTCGAATATTTCACCGGTAGAACCGTTGATAGACAGGAAGTCACCTTCTTTCAGCGTAATACCTCCTACCTCTATCGTTTTCTTCTTATAATCGATATTCAAACCGCCAGCACCTGACACACAGCATTTACCCATACCACGGGCAACTACAGCAGCATGAGAGGTCATACCACCACGAGCTGTCAGGATACCTTCAGCCACAGCCATACCAGCCAGGTCCTCAGGAGAAGTTTCGATACGAACCAATACCACGTTCTTTCCGGCAGCATGCCATTCGGCAGCGTCATCCGCAAAGAATACGATCTGGCCTGTCGCAGCACCCGGAGATGCAGGCAAACCTTTTACCAATACTTTCGCTTTCTTCAAAGCTGATTTGTTAAATACCGGGTGAAGCAATTCATCCAGTTTATTCGGTTCGATGCGTTTCAAAGCTGTCTTTTCATCGATCATTCCCTGATGCAACAGATCGATAGCGATCTTCACCATAGCAGAACCGGTACGTTTACCGTTACGTGTCTGAAGGAACCAAAGTTTGCCTTCCTGTACGGTAAATTCCATATCCTGCATGTCGCGGTAATGATTTTCCAGTTTTGTCTGCAGTGCATCCAGTTCCTTATAGATTTCCGGCATTGCTTCTTCCATTGAAGGGAATTTAGCAGCTCTTTCTTCTTCCGGAATACCGGCACGTTCAGCCCAGCGCTGTGAACCGATCTTCGTGATCTGCTGCGGAGTACGGATACCGGCAACAACGTCTTCACCCTGTGCATTGATCAGGTATTCACCGTTGAATAAGTCTTCACCGTTACCGGCGTCACGAGAGAAACATACACCTGTAGCAGATGTATCACCCATGTTACCGAATACCATCGCCTGAACAGAAACAGCTGTTCCCCATTCTGCCGGAATACCTTCCATCTGGCGGTACAGGATAGCACGTTCGTTCATCCAGGAGTTGAATACGGCACAGACTGCACCCCACAATTGTTCGTAGGCACAAGTCGGGAAGTCGCTTCCTGTTTGTTTCTTAACAGCGGCTTTGAACTTTGTCACCAATGTTTTCAGGTCGTCGACAGTCAGTTCGTTGTCCAGCTTCACCCCTTTGGCTTCTTTCACCTCTTCGATGATCGCTTCGAACGGATCGATGTCTTCCTTACTGGTCGGTTTCATACCCAGAACCACATCACCATACATTTGTACAAAACGGCGATAAGAGTCCCATGCAAAACGAGCGTTGCCTGTTTTACGTGTCAACCCTTCTACTACCTCGTCGTTCAATCCCAGGTTCAGGATGGTATCCATCATACCCGGCATAGAAGCACGTGCTCCGGAACGGACAGAAACCAACAGCGGGTTTTCCACATCTCCGAACTTGGAGTTCATTAACGTTTCTATGTTAGCAATAGCTTTTTCAACGTCCGACTTCAGTAATTCTACCACTTTGTCTTTGCCCAGTTCATAATATTCCGAGCAAACTTCTGTTGTAATTGTAAATCCCGGAGGAACCGGAACACCAATTAAATTCATTTCGGCAAGGTTTGCACCTTTACCACCCAGCAGATTTCTCATATCTGCTTTACCTTCGGCTTTTCCATTTCCGAATGTGTAGACTCTTTTTCTTTCCATATGTCAGACTGTAAATATATGTTTATTAGATTTCAGTTTTGCTATCTCTACATTGCAATGCTGCAAATATATGCTATTTAGAAGTACACAGGATACAGAAAGTTAAAGATTTTTATATGTTTTAGAACTATTCTTTACTATTCGTATCAGCTAAATATGTACATTTGCGTGGCGAAAATTTTAAACACAGATAAAATTGGCAAGAAATAAGAAGCAGTTACCCTTGCTTGAAAAGGTAACAATTACAGACGTAGCCGCTGAAGGTAAGGCGATTGCACGTGTAAATGAGAAAGTAGTGTTTGTTCCTTTTGTCGCTCCCGGCGATGTAGTAGACATCCAACTTACCCGTAAAAAGAATAGTTATGCCGAAGGGAAGGCTGTACACTTCCACGAATACTCTACAGAACGAGCCACTCCGTTTTGCGAACATTTCGGCGTATGCGGTGGTTGCAAATGGCAACATCTCCCCTATGAAGCCCAGTTAAGATACAAACATAAGCAGGTTATAGACAACCTTACCCGCATCGGAAAGATCGAGATGGAAGAGGTTTTGCCTATATTAGGTTCCGAACGTACCACCTTCTACCGGAATAAACTCGAATTCACCTTCTCCAATAAGAAATGGCTGACGGAAGAAGAAGTGAAGTCAGGAGCCACTTTCGATTGTATGAACGCTGTCGGTTTCCATATCCCGGGAATGTTCGACAAGGTATTGGATATACACAAATGCTGGTTGCAGAATGATATTTCCAACCGCATCCGTCTTTGTATCAAAGAGTATTGCTTGTCACACGAAGGCTATCCTTTCTTCGATCTAAGGAACCAGGAAGGGTTTATCCGTACATTGATGATCCGTACCGCTTCAACGGGCGACCTGATGGTGGTAGTCGTATTCTTCCACGAAGATAAGGAACGCCGCGAAGCCTTGCTCTCGCATGTGGCAGAACAATTTCCGGAGATCACCTCTTTATTATATGTAATAAACGAGAAATGCAACGATACGATCACCGACCAGGATGTTCTTGTGTTCCGTGGCAAAGACCATATCATTGAAGAGATGGAAGGGCTGCAATTCAAAGTGGGTCCCAAATCTTTCTACCAGACGAACAGTGAACAGGCTTACAACTTATATAAGGTAGCCCGCGAGTTTGCCGGACTGACCGGCAATGAAATGGTGTACGACCTTTATACGGGAACCGGAACGATCGCCAACTTCGTTTCACGCCAGGCAAAGAAAGTAATCGGTATCGAATACGTGCCCGAAGCTATCGAAGATGCCAAAATCAATTCTGCCCTGAACAAAATCGACAACACATTATTCTATGCCGGTGACATGAAAGATATCCTTACGGCAGATTTCATAAACCAACATGGCCGTCCGGATGTTATTATTACCGATCCGCCTCGTGCCGGAATGCATGATGATGTAATCAACACCATCCTTTTTGCCGAACCGAAGCGTATCGTATATGTAAGTTGTAACCCGGCAACACAGGCCCGCGATTTAAGCCTGCTTAGCGTGAAGTATAATGTGAAGAAGGTACGCCCCGTAGATATGTTCCCACATACACATCACGTGGAAAATGTTGTCTTACTGGAAAAGAAAGAATAACATATATAATAATGTATAGGAAAATCGTCTCCCTTTTGTGCTTAACTTTGCTTTTGAGTAGCTGTTCCGGCAATAAGCAAGAGCAAAAGGAAGACGATTTTGTCTATACCGACCTGCCCCAACTGAAAGCGGAGGGTGAGATCACGGCCGTGACACTTTACAGCTCCACTTCCTACTTCCAGTATAAAATGGAACCGATGGGGTATGAATACGATCTGATCAAAGACTTCGCCCGCTCCGAAGGGTTGAAGCTGAACATCAAAGTCGCTGAAAACGCAACCCGTTTGATCGAGATGCTGGAAGCCGGTGAAGCAGACGTTGTTGCCTACCCTATCCAGATGAGTAATAACCTGAAAGAGAACTATCTTTACTGCGGGCGCGAAGAGTTGACCAGCCAGGTGTTGGTTCAGCGTGCCAACAAAGGAGATACGATCCTTAAAGATGTGACTCAACTGATCGGGAAAGAAGTGTATGTAAAGCCGGATACCAAATATTACGAACGGCTTAAAAACCTGGATAAAGAACTGGGCGGCGGTATCCATATAAAAGACATCAAGAAAGATACGGTAACAACCGAAGACCTGATCGCCATGGTTTCGCAGGGCGAAATACCCTACACCATCAGCGACGATAATATCGCCCGTCTGAACAAGACTTATTTCTGGAACATCAACGTATCACTGAAAGTCAGCTTCATGCAGCGTTCTTCCTGGCTGGTTCGTAAGACAAGTCCGAAACTGGCAGAAGCGATCAACGCCTGGGCATCCGACAAATCGGGAAACCATGTCTACCGGGCATTGGTGAAACGTTATTTCGAGCTAGGCAAGCAACCGCTTACCGCCGACCTGCCTCCGGTAAAGAACGGACATATTTCTCCCTACGACGAGCTGTTCAGAAAGCATTCCAAAAACATCGGCTGGGATTGGCAGCTTATCGCATCTATCTCCTATCAGGAGTCTCATTTCAACCCATCGGTCGTTTCATGGGCTGGAGCGGAAGGATTGATGGGGATCATGCCTAATACAGCCAAGGCACTCGGCGTCACTCCGCACGAACTGAAAGACCCGGATGTCGGCATCCGTACCGGCGTGGATTGCTTGCGCAAATTCCGTCAGGGCTTTTCTGAAATAACCGATCCGCAGGAGAAGATCAAGTTTACTCTAGCCTCTTACAATGCCGGTATCGGACATATCTACGACGCCCAGCGTCTGGCGGAGAAATACGGGAAAGACCCGAAAGTCTGGGATAACAACGTAGCCGAATATGTTCGCCTGAAAAGCGATCCCGAATATTACAACGACCCTGTCTGCAAGCATGGATATTTGCGTGGTTCGGAAACGTATAATTATGTGCGTGAAGTGATGCAACGTTTCGAATACTACAAGACAAAGACCAAACGTAGTTGATCAGGACAGATTGGCGGCGATCATCTCCCGGATGGCAAGTATGACTTTCGGATGGCTTAACGGGATATCTTCAAAGATGCTATGCAAATCCTCCGAACTTATTTCAAAGAACAATTCCTCTTTCCTGTAAGAAAAACAGACATTAATCCCCGGATTCCCGCTTATCAGCATAGCAACCGTTCCGGGCAGATCCCCCATAGGCGGACAGTCGATATTAGAAGTAATGAAGCAAGCCGTTACCGCCGTTCCTTTTCCCGGCTCCGATGTGATGCTGACATGACCGCCGGTTTGTTCTGCATTCTGAATAAGGAAAGGGATTCCCAGTCCTACTTTCCGGGTTGTCCGGGTCGTATAGAACGGATTGGTTATCCGGGAGACCGTTTCTGCATCCATACCACAACCGTTATCCGTAATACGGATAGTCGTATGGTCTTCATGAATCGTTATTTCCAACGAAATACGGGTGGCGCCTGCACGAACACTGTTCGAGGCAATATCGGTGATATGGAATGTAAGCGTGTTCATCCTGATATTTATTTCCTGACATAGTGAATTTTAAACTTTTTTCTCCTCTATTTTATAAAAGGAAAGCTTGCCTTACGTTTTTGTATAGATAACCTTACTTATACGTATAGTATGCTTTACATTTATGTATAGTTTATCTTATTCTTTTAATTATGCGGAGGAAAAAACTAAATGTTCCTGAGTTTTAGCATAAGCCATCCTGATGTTTTCGAATAAAGGTGCAGAAGCCCGTATCAGGCATGGATTACTTCCGATCTGTGACGGGTAATGGGCATCGGAAGCCGGATAAGAGGTGTAGTTCGACAAATACTTTTGTTTGTCCACAAGCCTTGCAAACCGGGACGCATCCGTATATTCAATCGCATCCAAAGGCAATGCCGGGTCAATGAAACCAAGCTGGCTGATCAGGCTGAAAGACGGGCGTTCCACATGAGCAGCAATAAACAGACCGCCCAGTTCCTTTACAAATGCCGCTACCTGATTCACATTGCGGTCGAGCGCAGAGAGCAACAAATACGGGACCTCCCCTATTATTTCGTCCTGCCGGTTCACCCACACCTGGTCACCGAACCGTTCAGGATCGTTCGGGACAGGCGGCAAATACATCTCCAGATATTGCTGAAAAGCAACACGCGCCTCTTCCGTTCCCAAAAGAACCACGCAATGCGCCTCCTCACGGGAACAAACCTCGGCCCCGGCAAAAACCGTCAATCCGGCTTCGGCCCCCAGCTTTTGTATCTCAGGACATTGCAGGGTACTGTTATGATCCGTTACGGCAATAATATCCAGTCCCCGGGCAAGTGCTGTTTCGACAATGACCGTGGGGCTCATTTCCAGGCTTCCGCAAGGGGAAAGACAAGTATGAATATGCAGATCAGCCCGGTAAAGATTCATCCGTTCTGCAGGAGTTGATATATTTTACCACTGACGACGAAAGCGGAAAGCGGCGTCCCCAGTAAAGGAACCCCTTCTTCTATGCCTTTCTGCAACGTTTCTTCATCCGGTGAAGCACCGTTCACGATCAAAACAGCCGCCGCATCTTTCAAGGTTGAAACGGCAACGATATTCTGATGGGTTTGCATGGTGATCCATAGCATCCCTTCTTCCATATGCCCCATTACATCACTCAACAGATCGCTGGTATAACCGCCTTTAACGACGGCATCCAGATTCTCTTCACCGCAGAAAACGGTGAGTTCCAATTCTTTTACAAGATCACTGACCTTCATATTTGGCTCCTTTCTTATAACAGTCTTTATTTAAACGATCCTTCCCCCATATTTTTTCTACCAGGCGGAAAGCATGCTCCTGGTCCAGTTTGCCATGTTTCTCCATATTACGCTGCATAAAAATACAGTCACTGAACTGGGCTTCATGACGGACAATATCTTCCGCCAGGCTTTGACAGTTCGGATTTCCACATGCACCGCAATCGATTCCCGGAAGATAACACATCAATCTCCGTACCTGCTCCATCTTTTTCAGCACTTCTTCAATGCTACCGTCGTAAAGCAGTTTCGGATTAGCCGGAAGCGGACGGATCGTGATATGTTGTTTCAGGTAAGCTAATGCCCCCAGCCGTTCAGAAGCATAAATAAGCGGGGCCTTATCACGTTTCATCGAACGCTTCATGATCCGCTCGGCAGTCAGGAAACGGTTGGCTACAGCCAATACACCTCCGGCACAACTGCGGTCACAGGCACGCAGTTCGAGGAAATCCACATTCCGGACCTCCGTTGTCGTCTCCATCCGTTCCAGAAAGTCGATCACGTTGTGTATTTCGTCGATAGCCAGGCAACGGCCGGAGAAATGCTTTGCCTCCCCTCCCGTCTGGCTCCATCTCATTTCTTTCTTGGTCAGGGCGGGCGGAAGGACACATTCGGGCTTGTAGCCTTTCGGACGGTTTTGCAGGATATAATATACCTTATTATATAGGGTATCCATATTGATCACACCGTTAATGGTGGATGAATAGCCATCCGCACTTTTCAATGCGGCAATCTTGGCAGCACAAGGCGTCACGTAAAAGAGTCCGATCTGTCCGGGCTGATAACCTTCTTCCGTCAACACTTGATGATAATAGGTGGCAGTCGCATTGACCGGACTTTTCACCAAAAGAATATTATCGACCAACGCCGGGAAACGAATCTGTATCAACCGCACGATTGCCGGACAGAAAGAGCTGATAACCGGCTTCTCCTCTGCCTGTTCCATCTGCCGGAGCATCTCCCGGTGGATCATATCGGCAGTGAATTCGACCTGGTACACATGGGTGAATCCCAACTCATACAGGGCACTGAATATCTCCTCTTCCGTCGTATATTTGGAAAACTGGCCGATAAATACGGTCGGAACAAGCGCCACCCGGCATTCATAGTCGAATATCTTCTGGAAGTCATCCTGCTCCACATAGATGGCTTCCGCCGGACAGGCTTTCAGGCATTCCCCGCAATCGACACACCAGTCTTTGCGTATCACGGCTTTACCGTCACGGATACGGACTGCACGGGTCGGGCATTTGGTCATACAATGCGTGCAACCGATGCAACGTTCCTGGTTTATTTTAAGTGCATGATAAAACTTCGTCTCTTCCATGGTGTTTTACTCCTTCTTCCCGAACCAGGTGACCATGCGTACGGTTGTGCCTACGCCGACCTCGCTCTCTATATTAAGTTCGTCTACATTCTTTTTCATATTGGGCAATCCCATTCCCGCACCGAACCCCATTTCCCGCACAGCAGGCGAAGCAGTCGAGAACCCTTCCTGCATGGCCTGCGGAATATCGGGGATGCCGGGACCTTCATCCTTCAACAACAAAGAGATCTTATCGGCATCGAGTTCCGCCAGTACTTTTCCCCGCCAGGCATGGGCAACCACATTTACCTCGGCTTCATACAGGGCGACAACCACCCTCTTGATGATGCGGGGATCGATGGACAGCTGTTTCAGTATCTTCTTGACCTGGCTGGACGCATATCCGGCTTTCGAGAAATTTCCTCCTTCTAATTCAAACCTCAGTTGCATACTTTCTCCTTTCTTTAATAGACCGGTACGAGGCCGCTGCAATACAGTTCGCCCACCGTATGATACATGGAATGTTCCGTTTCGAGTAAGATCATGTTATTCTCGGATGCCAGTTGCAGCATCTCCGGAGTGATCCTTTTTCCACGGACGAAAAGGATACAGTCGACATCTGCCATTTCCGCCGTACGGATTGTTTGCAGGTTACAAAGTCCGGTGATAAGAATGACTTCATTACAGTCCAGTGTCAGCACGTCGCTCATCAGGTCGCTGGCAAAAGCACATTGTACATCATGGTCTAGCTTGTCGTTTCCGCACGCCACAACCGCATCGGTAAGTTCTTGTATTTGCTGAATCTTCATAATCGCATGCAAGGTTTAATTCGTGATGGCAATGTAAGAAATATTTTTTAATAGATGTCCGTTAGTCTATATTAATTACTATCTTTGGTAGCAATAAATAAAATTCTAATCTTATGTTTAGTAAAGAAACCTATATCGCCCGCCGGGCTAAACTAAAACAGACGATAGGCTCAGGTCTGTTACTTTTCCTTGGAAATGATGAGTCAGGAATGAACTATGCAGACAACACGTATCACTTCCGCCAGGATTCTACTTTCTTGTATTTCTTCGGACTGCCGTATGCCGGACTGTCCGCCATCATTGATATAGACAACGACAAAGAGATCATCTTCGGTGACGAACTGACCATCGACGCAATCGTATGGATGGGTACGCAACCGACTTTGAAAGAAAAGAGCGAAGCTGCCGGTATCACGGAAGTACGCCCATTCAAGGAAATTGAAACCTATCTGAAAGCGGCTGGGCAGAAAAGCCAGCGTATCCATTACCTGCCGACATATCGTGCAGAACATCAGATCAAGTTATTCCAGTGGTTAGGCATCGTACCGGGAACCGAACAACCTTCCGTTCCTTTCATCTTCGGTGTCGTTAACCAGCGTAACTATAAGACGGCGGAAGAAATTGTCGAGATCGAAAAGGCTTGTGTGGTCACTGCCGATATGCACCTGACTGCCATGCGTACGGTCCGTCCGGGAATCCGCGAAAGCGAAGTGGCTGCTGCCGTGGCAGAAGTGGCTTATGCCAACGACTATCAGCTCTCCTTCCCTATTATCGCGACAATCAACGGACAGACATTGCATAATCATGATCACAGCAATATGATCAAGAGCGGCGATATGTTGTTGCTCGATGCCGGTGCCGAAACGGAGATGGGCTATGCAGGCGATATGTCGTCTACTATTCCGGCCGATTCCAAATTCACCACCCGCCAGAAAGATATTTACGATATCCAGGTAGCTGCCCATGAAGCTGCTGTTGCCGCCCTTCGTCCGGGTATTCCTTTCGTCGATGTGTATGAGCTGTCTTGTAAGGTCATTATGGAAGGTTTGAAAGATCTTGGTTTCGTAAAAGGCGATCCGATGGATGCTGTAAAGGCTGGTGCACATGCCATGTTCATGCCTTGTGGCCTGGGACATATGATGGGACTGGATGTACATGATATGGAAAACCTGGGTGAGGTATATGTGGGTTATGACGGACAGCCGAAGAGCACTGAGTTCGGCCGTAAGTCTCTCCGCCTGGGACGTAAACTGGAACCGGGATTTGTTCTTACGATCGAACCGGGGATTTACTTCATTCCTGAACTGATGGATTTATGGAGAGGCCAGAATAAGTTCACTGAATTTATCAATTATGAAAAGCTGGTAACTTATAAAGACTTCAGCGGTATCCGTAACGAAGAGGATTATCTGATCACGGAAGACGGAGCACGTTTGTTAGGAAAGAAGATTCCTTTGCATACGGAAGAAGTAGAAGCACTGCGATAATTATACGGCTATAACAAGATAAATAAAATCCCCGTAAAGCAGTCATCAAACTCTTTACGGGGATTCTTGCATCTATATACTTATCAGATTAATAAGCAAACATATCTGCGTTAGGTAATTCTTTTCCGTCGGCTGTCAGCACCTTCATCTGAAGCATTCCGCCGTTATGATCGAAATATTTTACTTCTATCGGATGAAGACCTTTTGCCAACGCCTTTTGTCCGACAACTTCGCGAGGTGAATGAGGACCGTCATTATCGACAACCAGCTCTCCATCGACTTTCAGCGTACTGCCGTCATCAGACAACAGGTTGAAGGTATAAATACCATCTTCCGGAGCATTGAAATACCCCGTTACGACCAAGCCGATATTTCCTTTCACTTCTGCCGGAATAGTCACTTCGGATATCTCATAAGTACCGTTTACCGGAGCCTTTTCTATCTCGTCGCATGCACTGCCTCTGAACTCATGCCATACAGCCTGCAAACCTTTCTTTGAAGGAGTTGCTTCTGCTGCCGGTGCATATTCGCTCTTGATAAACCGTGTCTTTACGATGTCGCCTTTCTTTCCGTTCGGGCGGAATGTACGGAAAGTAAAGTCTGTCGTCTCCGTTACTTTGACCGGTTCTTTATATTGAGGAGATTCCAGAGTCGGAGTACTTCCGTCGGTTGTATAATGGATCTCCGCACTCGGATCGAGACAGGTTACCGTCAATGTGCCTTCACCGACAAACGCATTGGTATTATTGAATCCTTCCAGATCCGGAATACGATAATTCACATCCATAATGTTCAGACGCGGGAATTGCTTAACCATCCGTTCTTTAAAACCATCCCAGCTTTTTACGGAAGGATCGCTCCAGGCTAGTTCCGCCATAGCCATCATACGGGGCATGATCATATACTGTGCCCGTTCGAAAGAAGGGATATATTCGCACCAGAGATTTGCCTGAATACCCAGGATCAAGGCCTTCTGCGCATCACTCAACGATTCGGGCATCGGATTGTAGTTGTAAACACCCGGCAAAGAGTTTTTATCCTGCTGATAATCGAAATAGAAGTTTGCATTCGGGGAAAGAATAGCATGGTTTCCCTGTGCGGTTGCTTCCGGAACAGCGTTCGGAGACCAGGTACGCCACCACATGATCGTCGCCGTCGGAGACAATCCGCCTTCCAGGATCTCATCCCAGCCGATCATTTCTTTTCCGTTATCGTTGAAGAATTTCTCCATATTATGAACGAACCAGGATTGCAATTCTTCTTCCGTCTTCAGTCCGTTATCTTTCATCCGCTTCTGGCAATCCGGGCATTTCTTCCAGTTGGCTTTCTCTACTTCATCCGCTCCCAAATGAATATATTTATAAGGGAAAAGCGGGATTATTTCGCTATACACATTCTTACAAAATTCAAGGGCAGAGTCTTTTCCGGGACATACCGGCGAAGAAAACATGGTTCCCCATCCTGTCTGGTTGAAACAGGAAACGCCTGAATAATTGCTTACGGCAGCCAGCATATGGCCCGGCATATCCACTTCCGGGATTACGTCGATACCTCTCACACCGGCATATTCTACGATTTCCTTAATATCTTCCTGAGTATAGAAACCGCCGTACAGAGTATCACCTTGTACAATCTGCAATTTCTCAGCAGGTAATTCATAATCCGGATTATCCTGTGATTTTGCCAATCTCATACATTCCCGGTCATGATTGTTGAAGGTACGCCAGGCTCCTTTTTCAGTCAACAGCGGATATTTCTTTATTTCAATACGCCATCCCTGGTCATCGGTCAGATGCCAATGGAATTTATTCAATTTGTAGAGAGCCATCATATCCAGCAGCTCTTTCACTTCTTCTTTAGTAGAGAAATGACGAGAAACATCCAGCATCAACCCTCTCCATCCGAAACGGGGTGCATCCGTGATCTGGACAGCCGGAACACTCCAGGTAATATCGTTCACCACTTCCGGCGATTCGATCTCTGCCGGCAAAAGCTGGCGAAGCGATTCGATACCGGAAATAACTCCACCATAAGTATTTCCCTTAATCTGTACTTTTCCGGAAGAAACATCCAGCGTATAAGCTCCTTCATTCTGGCCGGCAATATCACTTACCGCCAAAGATATATCACCGTCTCCCTCACGTACATTATATATATAGCCGGTTGCACGCGATAAAAGGCCGGAAAGATAATTTGCTGCCGGTAATAACTGCTTATCGGCAACACCGATCGTCATACCATTCTTCAGGATGAACTGTCCATTCACATTCTTGATCTCTTTCGGAACGGGGATCAGGGAAACATCATGTGCCGCAGGCGTCGTGGGCGAACATGCACTCAGCATTAAAGCTCCGGTCAGGGAGCAAGCTGCAAGAAATTGTTTGTACATTTTTATGTGTTTATTTGTTTGGTAATAAATTAGAAAGCAAAAATACAATAAAAATCCGTTTCGCCCTTATTTTGAAAGGAGATTACATGTTTGATTCGAATAACATTTTACACTGTTTCGCGGATATGTTACGAATAATTCGTAATAATGTCGTATCTTTGTTCATAACAGCTTCTAATGTTATCCTATAAATTTCGTTGCCATGAAAAAGTTAATCTATCTCTTTTTTGCCGGTCTTCTGCTCTCCTGTTCCGGCGCCCCCAAACAATCAGAGGCAGAAGAGAAACCTGTCGACAACATCATCCGCCTGGCCGATGCAATCGACCATATACGGAAAGTCAATCTGTCGGAACTGGTAGACAGCATTACTTATCTCCCATTGGAAACCCGTAAAGAATGTTTGCTCAGGAATACCAGCTGGTTTAACTACTCTCCTCCTTATATCATATGCAACCGGACAGTTTTCGACCTGAACGGCCGGTTTATCCGGACCATCGGCCGGATCGGACAAGGACCGGGCGAAGACCCTACGCAATATATGGGTTCTATCTTTACAAAAGGACATTTTTATAGCTATGGACACAAGTTGATAGAATATGATGAAAATGGGAAATTTACCGGGAAAGAAATACAACTGTTGTCAAAGGGCAAATCAGAGTTTGACATACCTGAACAGCTGGGCAGAATAGGATGGGTTGATGATTGGGCACCGGCCGGAAATAATATCTCGGTATTTAACCAACCGGATACAGTCTATACAATAGACCGCGACTTTAATACATTGAAAGCCGAGCGGGCTATCTCTCCTTCCATTCCTAAAGTACAACTGAACAATGTAGGTTATACAGGTATAAAACGTGCTTACACCTGCAACTCAGACAGTACCCTTTTTTATAATTACTACAACGACACGATATACCGGGTGACGGAAAACGGCCTGGCTTCCCGGTGGATCATAGACCTGGGTGACTATAAAATACCCGACGAAATATCACTGATACGGCAAAACGAGCTTTTCACCGATGCATTAATGTGTATCCATAAATCCAGGAACAGCGTAGACAGGAGTGCCGCCGTCAAGAATTGTCTTGACAATTGCGAATTAACGCGTCTGACAAAAGGGAAGAAAATGGTCAATGCTGTTTACGATACGGATAATTATATATTTATTATCTGGAATGAATTCGTAGTAAGTCCGGCTTTACGGGGACTGGAAGATCAGGTCTATCCACAAATCGCCTATTATAATAAACGGACAGGTGAAACCATAGCCATAGAAGGAAAAGGGTTTATCGACGATATTCATCACAAAGAGACTTTCTTCCCCCGTTTCGGTATCTACGACAATAAACTGTTTGCTTATTTCTGGCCCTACGAGCTACATGAATATATAGATGAAAAGCAGGCCACCGGCAATAAGGTGGATCAAGCGTTGCTCGATTTATCAGGAAAGGTGGATGACGAAGATAACCCGATCTTTATGATCGCCCATCTGAAATAACAAAAAAGAGCTGTTCCTCGTTGGGCGAAACAGCTCTTTTTTAATAAATAATCGACAGATTAAATTCTATTCAAAATTTCAGTCAGTTTGTCCGGAGTAACATTTTCGGCTATGATAACCCCTTTGTCGTCGATCAGAAAGTTCTTCAAACCTTTCTTCAGGTTAAACTTTCCATACAACTCTGACTTTTTACCAAGTTCTTCATGAAATTGCTTTGTATTGCTCAGTCTGTCCGCTTTTACCGTCTCGGTAAAGATCGATTCTTTCTCATCGAAAGATACAGAATACATAGCAACTCTGTCCGAACTTAACTTGTTAATCTCATTCCATAATTGAACGTTACGGGCCCGCGATTCAGCATCGTAAGCTGCCCAGAAATTCAGCAATGTGTAACGTCCTGAATGATTTTGGAAACTGAAATTGCTTTCGTTTCCCAAAGACTCTATTCTCGGAGCCAGATCACCGGGATTGGTACCCACGGTAGGTCTTGCTTCTTTTGTACCGGACGACATTATTGTAAATGCTACCGCTACAATGAGAACATAAGCTCTTACCTTCATAATTTAATATTTACGTTAAACTTAATCGGAACATACCCTTCAACACTCTACTCGCCGGTCTGCGGTCGGCTTTCCTCTGCATATCTTTATGTCCGACTCCTGATTTTCAGGAAATAAACAAGTGCTTTTCCTTCGCTAAGGAGCCACTTTCTTGTTTTTAACGCTGGCAAAGATACAGGCAAATTACCTATCCTTCCAAACGATATAACATAAATCGACTGAAATGCAAGATTTTTTATATGTTTTATCGCATAAAAATCCACTAAAACGGTTGTTTTATAACATAAATTTAGTTTTCGCTATATACTAAAATCAGGTTAATAAACTCAATAATCATGTATATTAGATAGATATGGAGATAAAAAAAGCCCGATACGGAGTGCATCGGGCTTTTCCCTGTTATTCTTTATCGTAAGGGGAAGGCATCGGCATCCCTTCCTTGATATATTCATCATAAACGACCGTCGGATGGTCCTGCAACGATGTTCTGTTATATTCTTCCTTGAAATTATCACGACGGAAATTTTTCAATTTGAGGTTTTCAGAACTATAAGTCCGCAACGTTTCCTTTCTGTTACCGGTCAATGAACTCTCTATAACGACAGAATCCAATATGTTCAACTTGGGAGTCAACGTAGGAAGCAGTGTCTGCTCCAGTAATCCCCGATAAGCTCCGATATATTCACACCAACAAGAATCACCCCGTTTGAAAATACGGTAGGTATAATTAGACCATGCCGTACGGATATGAATCTCATGTTCCCAGATCTCTACACAGGCTTCCGAATCATAATTAGGATCTTTGATCGTAACTCTTTCAAGGCTGTGCGTTTTTTCCACTACTTTTGTTTGCCATTTGTCTGAATGCCGTACTTCGGCAATAATCTCAGGCAGCTTTTCCTTAACTTCAAACTGAATCTTCATCTCATTTGCCTGCCAGTCAGGACTTATTAAGGTTGCCAGGTTCTAAATTAAATATAACGTCTCTGTAAAAATAACAATTTCATTTGAATTTTTGTTTATCCGGATGCCTGAATTTGTATATAACTTGTTTACCTTTGCCTTATAAAACAAAAAACATGGGACAAAAAGACGAAATTATACTATTAAATATAAATGGAGCCGATCGTCCGGGTGTCACTGCCGCCCTTACTGAGATCTTAGCTAAAAATAATGCGGCTATTCTCGATATCGGTCAGGCTGACATTCATAATAACTTGTCATTGGGTATTCTTTTCCAGAGTTGCGAAGGTAATTCGGGAGATATCCTGAAAGAGCTACTTTTCAAAAGCTATGAGCTGGACGTAAATATCCGTTTCAACCCGATCACGGAACAGGAATACAGGAAGTGGGTCGATATGCAAGGAAAGAACCGGTATATCATCACCATTCTGGGACGAAAGCTGACTGCCAGACAAATTGCAGGAGTGACCCGTATTGTTGCTGACCAGGGAATGAATATCGACGACATCAAGCGCCTGACCGGACGTATCCCTCTGGATGAAGATGCCCGTACTCCGAAAGCCAGTGTCGAGTTCTCTGTGCGTGGTACTCCTTGCGACAAAGAACTGATGAAAGCGGAATTTATGAAGCTTTCTTCCGAACAGGTAATGGATATTTCTTTTCAGGAGGACAGTATGTATCGCCGTATGCGTCGTCTTATCTGCTTCGATATGGACTCGACGCTTATCGAAACGGAAGTGATCGACGAATTGGCCGTTCGTGCCGGTGTCGGCGACCAGGTAAAAGCGATTACCGAATCGGCTATGCGCGGAGAAATCGATTTCAGCGAAAGCTTCGCCCAGCGTTGTGCATTACTGAAAGGACTGGACGTCTCTGTCATGCAGGAGATCGCTGAAAACCTTCCTATAACGGAAGGGGTCGACCGTCTGATGCGTATCCTTAAAAAAGTCGGATTCAAAATCGCTATCCTTTCGGGCGGATTCACCTATTTCGGCAATTACCTGAAACAAAAATATAACATAGACTATGTATATGCCAACGAGCTTGAAGTCGAGGACGGCAAATTGACAGGCCGATACGTCGGGGATATTGTCGATGGTAAACGGAAAGCCGAATTACTTCGGTTGATCGCACAGGTGGAAAACGTAGATATACGCCAGACCGTTGCTGTCGGAGACGGCGCGAACGACCTGCCTATGATCAGCATAGCCGGGTTGGGAATTGCTTTCCATGCCAAACCGAAAGTAAAAGAAACCGCCAAACAGTCAATCTCCACGATCGGACTGGATGGCATATTATATTTCCTGGGATACAAAGATTCCTATTTGGACGAACAAATGTAATTAATTAAAAGCGTTTATGGTAAGACACATTGTAATGTTTAAACTGACGGAGTTTGCAACTCCTGCCGATAAACAGGCAAAAATGCAGGAAATCAAAACGGGGCTGGAAGCTTTGATCGATAAGATCGATATATTGCGTATGATCCGTGTCGATTTCAATATCAACCCGGAAGAAACATGGGATATTATCCTGACAACAGAGCTCGATTCGCTCGAAGATGTAAAAACATATGCCAATCATCCTGAACATGTAGCTGTATCGAAAGGAATTATCGGCCCGGTAAAAGCCGACAGGGCATGTGTTGACTACGAATTCTAATACTTAATACTTCCTTTATGAAGGAATTTGATATTGAAGAACGTGTAAAACTCGCCGTTCAAAATTTTGAATCGGGGTTTAACTGTGCACAATCCGTATTCCTGGCCTATTCGGATGTTTTAGAACTGAATCTGGATATGGCGAAGAAAATGTCTGTCTCTTTCGGTGGCGGCGTAGGCCGGATGCGGGAAGTCTGCGGGACGGTCAGTGCTATGGCTATGCTTGCAGGATTCAAATATCCGGTACTGGATCAAAATGATCAGGAAGCCCGGACAAAGAATTATGGAATGGTGCAAAAAATGGCTGAATTGTTTAAGGAACAGCATGGTACGATTATCTGCCGGAGTCTTTTGCCTGCCGCAGAAGCCAGCCAGACAACTCCTGCCCCTTCTGCTAGAACAGCGGAATATTATGCCAAGCGCCCTTGCAGCAAATATGTGGAAACGGCTGCCCGGATAGCAGGCCGGATGCTGAAAAACGAATTGGATTGATGGCTCAGGCCATCAATCTTATTTGAGAGACATACCCCAACGTCCTGATCTCGCTGAATAAATTCATATAAGAAGACTGCGCCTTGACATTCACTTTATAAGTGATAATCGCTTTATTCTGCTCATAGATCGATTCGAACGAAACACTGACAATATAAATATTCTTTGATTCCAATATCTTACGAACTGCTTTCAGGTCAGGTGTTGCTGTTGTACAAATAATTGTCAGGATCTTATTCACTCCGTTCAGGAACATTCTTTTTTCAAGCTTTTCAAGGCTGACCAGGATAACCAATGTAAGGCCTGTCCCTATCAATGCCGGTACATACATCCCCGCTCCCACGGCCAGACCGATCACGGCCACTACCCAGATACAGGCAGCCGTTGTCAATCCGTGAATGCTTCCGTGACTTTGCATGATCGCCCCGGCACCAAGAAAGCCGATGCCGGTAAGTACCTGTGCAGCAATACGTCCCGGATCTCCATTCAGAAAGTCAGGATAGCATTGCGGTATCCAGATGGAAATGAGCATAGCGGCAGCCGATCCCATACAGATCAGTGTAAATGTACGCATTCCGGCTTCACGGCGGCGGAATTGACGTTCTATACCGATAATAGCACCCAGAAAGAAACTGACAAGTAGTTTGACAGCTGCGGTTGAGGGTGTTATAGTTGTATTTTCCAATATATCATTAAGATGTTCAAACATATATTCTCCTGTTTTAGTTATTGGCAAATATAACCAATTATTTGAATATCTCTATATGCCGGAGGCAGCTTCCATACAAAGAAAAAAGGTTCTATATCTCAATTTTTTAAGGTAAATTTGCCGGTTCAAACGCAAAATATGAAACAGACATTGAAAGAAAACGGAGGTCTGCCAGCTTCGATACTCTGGACATTATCTATCGTAGCCGGTATATCGGTAGCCAATCTTTATTATAATCAACCGCTTTTAAATATGATACGGCGCGATCTCGACGTATCCGAATTTACAACCAACCTGATCGCAATGGTTACCCAGATCGGTTATGCGTTGGGACTGTTGTTTGTGGTACCGCTAGCCGACATGTTCAAACGTAAAAAAATCATTATAACCAACTTTACCCTTTTGGTGCTATCGCTGTTAAGCATTGCCATGGCCCCCAATATTCATATTATCCTGATCGCTTCACTGGTCACAGGTGTTTGCTCGGTAATTCCGCAGATATTCATTCCTATCGCCGCCCTCTATTCCAAACCGGAAAATAAAGGACGTAATGTCGGACTGGTCGTTTCGGGATTGTTATCCGGGATATTGGTATCGCGGGTGATCAGCGGATTAGTCGGAGAACTGTTCGGATGGCGTGAAATGTATTACATTGCAGCCGGATTGATGATCGTCTGCTGTATTGTCGTGATCACCGTACTACCGGATATACGTCCGACTTTTAAAGGGAAATATGCTGAATTGATGAAATCCTTGCTTTCCCTCGTAAAAGAATTTCCGGCGTTGCGTATTTATGCTGTCCGGTCCGGACTGGCATTCGGATCTTTTCTGGCGATGTGGTCATGCCTGGCATTTAAGATGGGACAAGCCCCTTTCTTTGCCAATAGCGATGTCGTCGGTATGTTAGGACTTTGCGGGGTTGCCGGAGCCATGTCGGCATCACTTGTCGGGAAATATGTAAAGAAAGTAGGCGTCAGATGTTTTAATTTCTGGGGATGCGGATTGATATTGTTATCCTGGTTATTACTTTATTTCGGAGGTAGTTTTTATACTTCCATCATTGCGGGTATAATTATTATCGATATCGGCATGCAATGCATCCAGCTCAGTAACCAATCGAGCATTTTCGAGTTATGTCCGGCTGCATCGAACCGGGTAAATACCATATTCATGACCACTTATTTTGTTGGCGGCTCACTGGGAACCTTTCTTTCCGGGACAGCCTGGCAATTGTTCGGTTGGGCCGGGACAGCCGGTGTTGGGGTCTTACTCTGCTGTGCTTCCCTGTCGGTCACTTTACTATCAAAAAGGAAAATATAAATAATATAGTTTATAGTGAAAACAAAAAAACGGAGAGACTTAACTTATCAGCCTCTCCGTTTTTGCTAAAGAATGAATATGTTTCACTTATATTTTTGAGATCTCAATAACCCGGCTAGCCAATTGTCTGCCGGAAAATACCGGTATACCTACTTTCATCAGGTATTCACCGGAATAAGTCTTTCCATTACATCTCAACACCGATTTAGTGTTCGGTAGTAAATTAATCTCCTTTATCTCGTACTGAGCGTCCGGATTCAACCCCTGTAAACGCACTGACTGTAAATTTTCAGCATATCGCGGATGGATATCGAAAGCAAAAAGAACAGCTTTATCTACAGCCTCATTTACATACATTACAGCCGAATGATTTCCATCATAAGGGGATACGAGACGGTACAGATCACCTTCCATAATTTCCTTATTCAAACGGTTGAAGTTTTTCACAGCTCCTTTGCAATATTCCTGTTCTGCCGGGGTCATATCATGAATACGGATATCGAAACCCAACTTACCCATCATCGCAACATCCGTACGAAACTTCACACCAGCCCCTTTGTTCCAGCTTGTTACATGCGCTGCCATTGTCTTTGACGGGAAGAAATGAGAATATCCCCACTGGATAAAGATACGTTCGATAGGGTCTGTGTTATCACTCGGCCAGAACTCGGTAAAATATTTCAATCCTTCATAATCCGTACGTCCGCCACCTCCGGAGCAGAGCATCATCGGCAGATCCGGATATTTTGCTTTTACACGTTCCAATACATTATATAAACCTCTCACATGTTCTATGTACAAATGAGATTGTTGATCTTTTAAATAAGGGGAATAAATGTTGGTGATCGGACTATTACAATCCCATTTAAAATAAGCGATACCCGGATATTTTGTCATCAGATTATCCACAATACCAAATACATAATCCTGAACTTTCGGATTACTGAGGTCCAATACCAATTGATTTCTGAAATAATATTCTTCTCTGTTCGGCAAATGAATTACCCAGTCTTTATGCTTTTCATACAGTTCGCTCTTCGGATTTACCATCTCCGGTTCAATCCACAGACCGAATTTTATCCCTTTACCGGTTGCTTCTTTCACCAATTTCCCAATGCCATTCGGCAGTTTTTCTGCTGTTTCATCCCAATCACCCAAACCCTGGCGGTCGCTGTTACGCGGATATTTGTTGGCAAACCATCCATCGTCCAACAGGAACATATCGACTCCCAGCGATTTCGCTTCATCCATAATATCGACCAACTTGTCTTCATTGAAATCAAAATAAGTAGCCTCCCAGTTGTTCAACAATGTCAGACGTGATTTCTCACCGTCTTTCACCTGGTATTTACGAGCCCATCTGTGAAAATCGCGGCTTGCTTTCCCTTTTCCTTCCGCGCTGAAAGTAAATATAAATTCAGGAGTACGGAATATTTCTTTCGGTTTTAATGAATATTCTGATGCATAGTTATTTATGCCTGAAAGAATACGTAAATTATTCAAGTTATCGACTTCAAAGGTAAACCGGAAATTCCCTGTCCAACCAATTGTCCCGAAAAGTACTTCACCCTCATTTTCTTTTGCCTGTTCGTCCAAAGCCAGTAAAAAGAAAGGCGAGTTGAACATATTTGCACGACTTCCCAGCTTCGTATCCAAAACTTTTTTACCGAATGAAAGCTGTTGTTCCGTCATATTGACTTCGTGTGCCCAGTCACCGGCAAATTCCGTGAGAAAATACTTGCCGCTGTTCAGATGCAACATAGAAGAAGCATAATTATAGAGCGTAACCGGCTTTTTTTCCTGATGGGATATTTCTGTATATGTCTTGATGATGTTTTCTTTGGCATAAGCTATAAAATAGAGGTCTACCATTACGGGATAAACTTCATCTTGCAGCTTAATGACAGTTTCTGTAGCTCCCGGCTGCAACTCCCGGGTTTCGGAAGAGATATATTTCAGTAGCAGGGAAGGATTGCCGTCATTATGCAATACGCGGATAGCTGGTTCGAAATAATCTTCCATGCCATGCGCAATATAAGCTTCATCACCCATCGGCAATTGGTCGATATCACTGCTGAAACGAAGTTTTTGCCCTAAATATGATTGGTATAAACGACCGTTATCACCGACTTTATAGATCAGGCTAATATTTTCCGTTGTAATAGGAATAACTGTTTTGTCACTGGCTTTCAACGATATAGATAAAATCGTCAATAAGATTAAAAGAAATAATTTGTTCCTCATACTATTATTTTACTTGGTTTACAATAAATACATTACATACTTAGAAATCGAAAAACAACTATCATACTATCATTTTCAAGTATAAATACCTATAAATCTAAGCTTTACATAATGATAGTTCTTATTTTCAACTATCATTTAACTATCATACAACTATCATAGTTTCCGAATATAATCAACGAAATCATTCGTGTGGCAAGTTCTCCGACGATACTTGTGCTTTCCATAAACCCTATTGTCTTTTTTTACAAAGGTCAGTAGTTAAACTGATCGACACCCGGATCTCAAAGAGGTTGACACCCGGGTGTTGACCCTAATAACACCCGGGTCTACCGATCGGTAGCATCCGGATGTTACAAGCAATAAACAACTTCCTTCCGTAAAAAAAGCAAGAAAGTTCTTCTGTTTAATAGTAAGTCTTATACTTCCAAAGCCCCAATAAGCTCTTTTACAGACTTAAAACCATGCCTGTCGAGGTAATCGTTCATACCATCGATCACTTTTACCGATACAGTCGGATCAATAAAGTTATAAGTTCCGATCTGTATGGCAGTAGCCCCGGCCAGCATAAACTCGACGGCATCTTTCCAGTTGGAAATACCACCTAAACCGATGATAGGAATCTTCACAGCCTTGTACGTTTGCCATACCATACGGAGAGCAACCGGCTTTACACAAGGACCGGAAAGGCCACCGGTTATTGTAGATAATATAGGTTTACGCTTCTCTGCATCGATAGCCATACCAAGCATGGTATTGATCAGCGAAACAGAGTCTGCACCTTCAGCTTCGACAGCTTTTGCTATCTCGGTTATATCGGTTACATTAGGAGAAAGTTTTACAATAAGGGTCTTAGGATAAACCTTGCGGACAGCCTTCACGACTTCGGCAGCACCACAGGTTGTCACTCCAAAAGCCATACCGCCTTGCTTCACATTCGGGCAGGAAATATTCAGTTCGATAGCAGGAATTTTATCCAATTCCGCTATTTTCTCTGCACATTCCACGTATGTTTCAACAGACGATCCGCTCACATTTACGATCATATTAGTATCGATATCCTTAATAGCGGGATAGATATTATCGACAAAATATTGGGCACCTTTGTTCTGCAGACCGACGGCATTCAACATTCCGGAAGGAGTTTCTGCCATACGGGGATACAGGTTGCCTTCGCGTGGCTGGATAGTTGTTCCTTTTACAAAAATACCGCCCAGTCTCGAAATATCCATAAAGTCTGAATATTCGACTCCGTATCCAAATGTTCCCGATGCAGTCATTACCGGATTCTTTAACGGCAAATTACCTATGTTTACATTTAACTCAGCCATGTCAATTTTTCTATATTAAATACGGGACCTTCAGTACAAACACATACATGACCTTCTTTCGTATTCTCCACACAGCACAGGCAAGCACCTATACCACAGGCCATTGTATTTTCAAGCGAGACTTCGCATGTGATCGATTCAGCAGCTGCATATTTGGCAACAGCTACCATCATAGGCTTCGGTCCACATGTGTAAATTCTATCAAAATGAACGTTTTTCAATACGGAATGGTTTGTTACATAACCTTTTTCTCCGAGAGAACCATCTTCGGTAGTTATGTGAACAGTTCCGATCTTCGTAAACTCATCCAGTTGCAATACATCATCCTTTGAACGCGCTCCCAACAGAAATACAGGTTCAAAACCGGCATTCTTCAGGGCAGATCCCAAACATAACATCGGAGCCGTACCGACACCACCGCCAATAAGCAGAAATTTCTGATTTTTATCTCCGACAGCAGGAATTGTGAAACTGTTCCCAAGCGGCAACATAATATTTACAATATCTCCGGGACGGTATTCTGCCATACGACGTGTTCCGTCGCCAATCAACTGGATAAGCAACCACAATTCATTGGTTGTTCTATCTACAAAGTTAATTGAAATAGGTCGGCGTAGAAATGTTGTAGGAGAGTTATCCACCAGCACTTGAACGAACTGTCCGGGAAGCATTTCCGGTAAAGTATCGTCGCTGGTTAACTTCAGCAGGCAATAATTTTTATGAAGGCGGTTGTTTTCAGTGACCTTCATATCTAACATGTACTTCTTCATATAATATGATTACTCAATTTCTATACAAAGATACATGAATAAGATGTATATAACAATGTTGGCCTAGTCTTTCTTGTTTTTTTCAGACGTAAAAGTCTCAAATGTATTATCAGAATAAAATATCATTATTTTGCTCACATTTCTGACAGGTTGTTCCGGAAGCACAATTTGTTCAATTACAGGCTGTTTAGGTGTGTTTACAGGTGTCTCAACCCTAATTTCCTTGCGATATTCGGGAGAATCCGATAGGTTGGGCGGATTTATCGTCGTATTTGTAAACAAATTGGGTTCAGTTAACACATGTTCGCGCATCATATTGCCTTTACCGAATAAAAGCCAGTCGGAATCTACATATGTGAATCGTTCCAGAATTTTTATCAGCACATCCAGGCTGGGATTATTCCTGCCGGATATAATATGCGACATAGCCGAACGCTGGATACCGATTGCTTCAGCAAATTTAGAAGGAGTCAGCCCTTCATGTTCCATTACTGCTAAAATACGATCTTTCATACTAAAATACGATTTATATATCAAAAATCACTGCCAATATGACTGTTTACAAGCATATGATACAAAAATAAATACAGACACAAAGATAAATCATTATTTCCAATTGTGCAATTTATAGTTATAACAATAAACCAAAACATTTGTAACCATCGTTACACTTTTGTGTAGAACACTTTTGTAAACCGATATCCAGGACCATAAAACAGGCTTAAAGTAGTGTTAATGATTTTATATAATAAATATCTGTTACATAATACATTAAGCTATTATTATTTGCATAGATTCAAGCATATTTCACATTTATATACGGAATAATAGGAGAAAATTAATGTATACAATTAATATATTTAGATAATGTGCTGGTTTTTGATCTTTTATCATATACATTTACAATAACAGTATTTAAACCTATTTTTATTGATTTATATTAGTAATGTATATTGTCACTTTTGTATCACGGATAACATCTTTACAAAAGTGACATTTGTTTCGATTCCTCAGTACACAAGTGTACCCGATTACAAAAGTAACATTTACTTTAAACCACACTTTTGTAAACTCACCTTCTTTAATTGAAAAGAGCTACTGCCAATATGTCCTATTTTGTATTCCTGGTCTTCTATTATCTGATATACTTTTGTATCCAAGACTCTAAAACCTGATTTTTCAGTGATATTTGTAAACAACTATACGGACGGAAATAAATATTGAATTCTCAGAGGGGTAAAATATAGTCTTAATCATTGAGAAACAAAACGAACACCTACTTTTTTGTCGTTCTGCGTTTAGACTGTTCTAGAAAAAGAAGAGTAAAAAAACGATTGAAAGAGCTCCAACCGGTAGTTTCATAAAAAAACTGCATATGTCGATAATTTAGATTTATCACACATGCAGTTTTCACTATTGATCCTATTTTTAATGAAGTATTTTATATAATAATTCTTTGAGTAAATCTGCATCCGACACAGAAGAATTGTCTACTCCTTTTGACCGCGCATCAGTTGTCCGGATATCACTGATCAGATTAAAAACTTTCATGGCCGGATAGTTTCTTAGTCCGGTCATATAATCTTTTACCTGAAAAGTTCCTCTTAAACCTAATGCCGTCATTAATCCAGTCTCCGACCTGTCCTTTGTATAATAGCAGATCAGCAGGTTTGAGAAATAATTAAAAATTACAGGAAGGGTCATCTGTATCGGGTTACTTTTCGGATTCTTTTCAAAATACTGAATGATCCGGTTTGCTTTTAATACATCCTTTACCGCAATGGCTTTTATCAATTCGAAGTTATTGTATTCTTTACTTATTCCGATATTCTGTTCTATCAATTCCGGTGTGACGCGTTTTGGGGCTTTTTCAGGCAAGATCAATGTCAACTTGTCCAATTCCTTACTAAGACGGCTTAAATCGTTTCCCAGGAAGTCTGAGAGCATCTGAGCGGCCTTTGGATCGATCCCGATAGAACGCTGTTGCATAAACGAAACGATAAACCCCGGCATTTTATAATCCGGAATCTTTTTCGATTCGAACAGAACGCCTGTTTTTTCAGTAGCTGCAGCCAAAGACTTCCTTCTATCCAGATTCTTATACTTGTAATTGACGACCAGTACCGTCGATTTAAGCGGATTCTTGACATAATTGGTCAACAATTCTATGTCACGGACCAGTTGGGCCTCACGTACCACGACCAGTTGATATTCAGACATCATTGGGAACCGCCGGGCTGCATTGATGATCATGGCTGCATCCGTATCTGCACCATACATGATCATCTGGTTAAAATCCCGTTCGGATTCCGACAGCACGTTCTCAATAAGCAGATCGGTTATCTTGTCCATGAAAAAGGGCTCTTCGCCCATTAAAATATAAACGGGTTGAAATTTCTTTGCTACGATATCCCGGCATATTTCCTCAAACGTATTTTCTTTTTTTGCCATAATATAGCTTTAATTATTACCAACTGAACCGGATATGGCGAACTGTTTTTTTATCGTCTATAATTTGACGAAGGGCTTCGATCCCCAGTTTTACATGCTCCGGAGCAAAGTTACGGGTAACTACCCGATCACTCGCTTCTGTTTTAACTCCATCTTCTTCCAAAGGCTTATCCGAGATCATCAGCAAGGCTCCTGTTGGAATTTTATTGGCAAAGCCCGCAGTAAGCAACGTCGCGGTTTCCATATCGATACCGGTAGCATGAGTGCGTTTCAGATACTCCTTGAAAGATGTATCATACTCCCAAACACGGCGGTTCGTAGTATAAATCGTTCCGGTCCAATAATCTTTTCCCTGGTCACGAACGGCAGAAGAAATAGCGCGCAACATCGAAAATGCCGGGAGAGACGGAACTTCGGCGGGCAGGTATTCGTTAGAAGTTCCTTCACCACGGATTGCAGCAATCGGCAAAACATAATCGCCCAGATTATTGGCTTTCTTTAATCCGCCGCATTTACCTAGAAACAGGACGGCGGTCGGACTGACAGCCGACAACAAATCCATGATCGTTGCAGCATTTGCACTTCCCATACCGAAGTTGATGATGGTGATGCCTTCTGCCGAAGCGTTCGGCATGGAACTTTTCAGTCCGAGTATCGGAACATTAAATTTTTCAGCAAACAGCTCGACGTATTTGGTAAAGTTCGTGAGTAATATATACTTATCAAAATCTTCCAACTTGCGATCGGTATAACGAGGCAGCCAATTTTCAACGATTTCTTGTTTTGTTTTCATAAATCATTACCTTTGAGGGTACAATTATAGTGTATAATATAAACGACAAATATAATAAATGCTGTCATTAAACTTACCAACATTCGCTGCGAAAGTAAAGGAAAAAGATGGGAAGCACATCATATTCGATCCGGTACGCCGCAAATTTGTTGCCCTGACTCCTGAAGAATGGGTTCGCCAACATTTTGTGAATTATCTGATCACGGATAAAGGATACCCTAAAGAACTTCTGGCAAATGAAGTTCCTTTAAAACTGAACGGCACCTCCAAACGATGCGACACGGTTGCGTATAACCGCTTTTTAACCCCTTTAATGATCGTAGAATATAAAGCTCCCCACATCGAGATCACAAGCTCGGTATTTGACCAGATAGTACGCTATAACATGGTATTACACGTTCGTTATCTCGCCGTCAGCAACGGCATCAGCCATTTCTGCTGCAAAATAGACTATGAAAATCTGACTTATTCTTTTTTGGAAGGAATCCCGGAATATAATGTGCTGGAGTAGACAAAACCGATAAGAAAAGACAACAACTTCGTTCTTATTTATCTGAAAACAGTACAGATAATAAGTATTAGATTTTTTACACAAAGCCTCTCCCCTTATCCTTCAACGCTTAGTTGCCGGATAAGGGTTCGTCAGCCCAACCGGTGACGGTTATTCCTTATCTGTGATTTATCCGGGATCGTATGATGCATGAAACCCTTCTTGGATTCAGTTATTCTATCCTGTTCCCCCGCAAAAACAGAATCAGAGATAACCGGAATTAATCGGGTTACATTATTTATAATAAAAGACTTGCTTACTTCTATGAAAAAAACAGGCAGACACAGAAAAAACAACACTCCAAAGAGCATTGTCATCAAAAATTCAGAAGTATATATAGTAAGAAACTGGTGTAGCATTTCCGCATATTCATAATTATACGGAACAAACATAGCAATATTTATTTAATAAACAAACATTTACAGAATAAATATTGCTATTTGGAGTATTTTTTATAAAACAGATGCTGTTCTGTTATAATAAATGGCAACAGAATCGACCCTCGGTGTATCGGATTTATGGATATACACAGAATTATCAATCACATGAATCGGCTGACTGATTTCTTCTTTTTCATTAAAAAGAAGAGAATAACCTAGTATAACTGCGAAAAAAGATAAAATCAACGGCTTCATAATCTTGCTCAATTTTTATGTCTCTATTAGCTAAGATGTAATAAGAACGAAAAATGCTGCATGATATTACATGAAAAGTACATTTTATGTATTTTTCTTTAGAAATTTACTTGAATTTCAGGATTTAAGAGCATATAATAAATTATACTTATATATCTTATATGGCTTTTATAAATAAAACAGAAAAGAAAAAGGGAAGAAAAATTCAATTTTTCTTCCCTTTCATTATTTGGATCTGAATATGGATCACTCCATTTTATGCACCGAAGTCATCGAAATGTAACATTTCACGAGGTACACCCAGATTGTCAAGCATATTTTCTACAGCTTTCGACATCGGGCCCGGACCACACATGTAATATTCGATATCTTCCGGAGCTTCGTGATCCTTCAGATAAGTATCGTAAATTACCTGGTGTACAAAACCCGGGGTATACTTCACGCCGGCTGCATCAGCTGCAGGATCCGGACGGTCAAGTGCCAGACGGAATTCGAAATTCGGGAATTCTTTTTCTATTGCCAGGAAGTCTTCCAGATAGAATACTTCATTCAATGCACGAGCACCATAGAAATAAGTCATCTTACGATCTGTTGTCTTCAATGTCTTAGTCATGTGCATGATCTGAGCACGCAACGGAGCCATACCGGCACCACCGCCGACCCACATCATTTCTCTCTTAGAGTCGAAGATTGGATGGAAATCACCGTAAGGACCGCTCATGATTACCTTATCACCCGGTTTCAGGGTAAAGATATAAGAAGAAGCGATACCCGGCATTACATCCTGGAATCCAGGACCCTGTTCTTTCGGTTTGAAAGGAGGAGTTGCGATACGTACTGTCAACATGATACGGTCTCCTTCTGCAGGATAGTTGGCCATTGAGTAAGCACGGATAGTCGGTTCCGAGTTCTGACATTTCAGACTGAACAAACCGAAGTTCTTCCATGCCGGCAGATAACCTTCACCGATCAGGTCTTTATCGATATCCTTATCATAATCCATAGTATATGCAGGGATCTTGATCTGTGCATAAGAACCCGGAACGAAGTCCATGTGTTCACCCTTAGGCAGAGCAACGATAAACTCTTTAATAAAGGTAGCCACGTTCTTGTTGCTGATCACTTCGCATTCCCATTCCTTAACTCCGAATACTTCATCAGGAACTTTGATCTTGATATCTTCTTTTATCTTGGTCTGGCAACCCAGTCTCCAATGATCTTTAATTTGTTTACGAGAGAAGAAACCAACTTCCGTAGGAAGAATGTTTCCGCCACCTTCCGGCACCTGACAACGGCACTGTCCACAGCTACCGCTACCACCACAAGCAGACGACAGGAAAATACCTTCACTCTGAAGCGTATTCAATACTGTTCCACCAATGGGAACATCGTATTCCTTTTCTCCGTTAACAACCATCCTCACATTGCCCGATGGTATTAATTTTGCTTTCGCAAATAAAAGCGAACCAACAAGGATCAGTGTAATCACAAGGAAAACGACTGCTCCGACTGCAATGGTAAGTCCGCCCGACATTAATATAATCATCTTTATTCTTGTTTAATGCGTTAATACTTAGATCTTAAGTCCTGAGAAGCACATAAATGCCATACCCATCAGACCGGTAATGATAAAGGTAATACCCAGACCTTTCAAAGGCTTCGGTATATCCGAATAAGCCAGTTTTTCACGGATAGCAGCCATACCAACGATAGCCAGCATCCAACCGATACCAGAACCTAAACCGTATACAGTAGCAACTCCTACATTAGGAAATGCTCTTTGTTGCATAAACAGAGAACCACCCAGGATAGCACAGTTCACAGCGATAAGCGGCAAAAAGATACCCAGAGATGCATACAATGCCGGAGCAAATTTCTCAACAACCATTTCAACCAACTGCGTAAATGAAGCAATGATGGCGATGAAGATGATCAGAGAAAGGAAACTCAGATTCACTCCTGCATATTCAGCGCCTAACCAGCTCATGGCGCCTTCTTTCAATATATAATTTTCGAGCATATAGTTGATCGGCAACGTACATACCAGGATGAACGTTACAGCCATACCCAATCCTAAAGCAGTCTTTACGTTCTTGGAAACAGCCAGGAAAGAACACATACCCAGATAGTATGCGAAAATCATGTTGTCTACGAAGATCGAGCGGACAAACGTGCTTAAATATTCTTCCATTCTATTATTCGTTTAATAGTTTGTATTAATTTTCTTGAAGCTCTTTGTTCTTAGAACGGTGAACCCATATAATCACGGCAATCACGATCAAAGCCATCGGAGGCAGGATCATCAAACCATTGTTTACATAGCCGAAGTCGTAGAATGCCTGCGGGATCACCTGGAATCCAAGTAACGTACCAGAACCTAATAACTCACGGAAGAAACCTACGATCACAAGGATCAGAGCATATCCCAAACCATTACCGATACCGTCCAGGAAAGATTCCCACGGACCGTTACCCAAAGCAAACGCCTCCAGACGTCCCATCAGGATACAGTTGGTAATGATCAGACCAACGAACACCGAAAGCTGCTTATTTACATCATAGGCAAATGCTTTCAATACTTCACTTACAATAGTTACCAATGCGGCAACAACTACCAACTGTACGATAATACGGATACGGTTAGGAATTGTATTACGCAGTAACGAAATAATCACGTTGGCAAACGCCACCACAGCCGTCACGGAAATACCCATTACAATAGACGGCTCAAGTTTTGATGTTACAGCCAGTGCAGAGCAAATACCCAACATCTGTACGATGACAGGGTTGTTTGTGCTCAACGGGCCTAACAGAACTTCTTTATTCTTACTTGATAATAATCCCATCTTCTTACTGATTTTGTGAGGTTAAAAACTTAACATAACCATTCAGGCTATTGAACAACATGTGGTCAACCCCCTGACTGGTGATCGTACCACCTGAAATACCGTCAACATAGTCCTGACCGGCTACGCTCTTACCCGGCTTAACAATAGCTACGGATTTGAATTCACCGTTGAAGAACAATTTTTTACCTTTGAATTCTTTGCTGAATTCTGGCTTTGAGATCTCAGCACCCAATCCCGGAGTTTCTCCCTGGTGGCTGAAGTCTGCACCAAAAATTGTATTCTTGTCTTCATCAACGGAAAGATACCCCCACAGAGGTCCCCACAAACCTGCACCTGACAAAGCCATGATATATTTGTTTTTACCATCTACATTGGCTACAAATACCGGATGTTGATCAGGTGTTGCAGTAAATGCGTCACCTTCTACCTTTTCTCCATTTTCATTCACAAGGAAAGATTCTTTAATCAATTCATTGTATTTTGTTTCAGCGTCATTAGCCGATGCAGATACATTGATTGAACGCAGGATCTGTTGTCTCTTGTCGTTATCTTCATTCTTTTTCTGGAAACTTCTCAGCGACTGCGAAGTGAAAGCTAACACAACAGCAACCAGAAGAACCATTACAGAAGCGTATACTACGGTATATACATTACTATCTCTATTCATAATTCTACTTCTTATTATAATGTTACTTCACTGCTCTTTTCAAACGACGTGTGATGTTGCTTTCTACCACATAGTAGTCGATCAGCGGAGCAAATACATTCATTAACAGGATAGCAAGCATCATACCTTCAGGATAACCCGGGTTCAATGCACGGATAATGATAGCCATTGCTCCTACCAGGAAGCCATAGATATATTTACCTGTTTCAGTACGTGCAGATGTCACAGGGTCGGTAGCCATAAATACGGCACCAAAAGCAAAACCACCCAGGAACAAATGATCGATCGGAGATACACACATAGCCACCGTTGTGCCGATCATATTGAAGATAGCCGCCATTAAAGCACCACCTACAAATACAGACAGCATGGTCTTCCAGCTTGCGATCTGAGTATACAGAAGGATAACAGCACCGATCAGGATAGCCAATACGGATGTTTCACCGATTGAACCCGGAATCAGTCCCAGGAACATATCCCAGGTAGTCATCGGGTTACCCAGAACGTCGACTGTCTGGAATGAACCGATCATATCCTTTCCTGCAATAGCAACCTGTCCCAGCGGAGTAGCTCCGGAGAAACCGTCAACTACTGTTCCTGCACCCAGTCCGAATGTATCGGCTGTGCGAACGAATACCTGGTCGCCAGACATGGCAGCCGGATAAGCAAAGAACAGGAATGCACGTGTTACCAATGCTACGTTAAATACGTTATAACCTGTACCACCGAATACTTCCTTAGCAAAAACGACTGCAAAAGCAGTAGCTACAGCGATCATCCACAGCGGAGTATCGATAGGAACGATCATCGGGATCAATATACCGGAAACCAGGAAACCTTCCTGAATTTCTTCTTTCTTCACCTGGGCAACAGCAAACTCGATACCCAGACCTACTACATACGAAACAATAATTTTAGGCAGTACAGCCAGGAAACCGAAGATGAAGGTCATCAAAAATCCGGGATCAGCGCCAACAGCCAGATTGTGTTGATAGCCGACATTGTACATACCAAAAAGCAAAGCAGGCAACAAAGCGATAATAACCACAGTCATAGTACGCTTAGAATCGATATAGTCGTGAATATGCACGCCTGATTTCGAAGTGGTGCTCGGAACAAATAAGAATGTTTCAACACCTTCGAATACAGAACGGAACATCGCCAGCTTTCCGCCTTCTTCAAAAGTAGGCTTAATCTTGTCGAGGTAATTCCTTAACGCTTTCAATGTATTCTAATTTTTTATGTTATTAATTCATTTCCTTGTATAACAGATCCAATCCCTGACGTACGATCTTCTGGATCTCGATCTTGGAAGTGTCAACAAATTCGCAAAGTGCAAAATCTTCCGGAGCAACTTCGTAGATACCCAGATTTTCCATTTTATCGATATCGAAAGCGATAATGGCTTTCAGCAGGTATTCGGGATAGATGCTCATCGGGAATACTTTTTCGTATTCGTTCGACATGATCATGGCACGTTTACCACCTTTGATACGTGCATCGATTACATATTCTTTGCTCTTCGGAGCCAACCAGGTAAAGAAAGAGTGGCTTACGCTATATTTTCCGAATCCGGGAGTCGCCCAGCCGAAGAAATCATATGTTTTGTCTCCTTCCGGAATCACAGTGATCTGATTGTCATAAGCACCCAGATAATCATCTTTACGAACTTTCGTTCCGGTCAGCACATTTCCGCTGATGATACGAAGATCTTCCTTGCCTTCCAGTATCTTTCCGGCAACCAAACTGTTGATCGTACAACCTGAAATTGTTTTGATATATCCTCTTTCCGTTGTTTCTGACCCAGTGATAGCTACCAAGCGACTGAAATCAGCTACTCCTTTATTGAACAGACGACCGATAACGATCACGTCTGCCGGATTTACCACCCAAACAACTTCCAGTTTATTAACCGGTTTGATATGGTTGATCTGCACACCCACATTACCTGCAGGATGCGGTCCTTCAAACTCAACGGTTTCAACTCCCTTCACATTCACGGAAGAACCTTTTCTGACGCCGACATAAACTTTACCTTTCGTAAGTTTTGCCAGTGCATCCAACCCGGTCTGGAAATCAGCTTCCTGTCCTTTCAGGATGAAATCGAAATTCGGAGCTAACGGTGCAGAATAGAATGCTGACACAAAAATGTCACGCGGTTCATCTGTCGGCGTTGCTACGATATCGTACGGACGCTGTTTGATAAAAGGCCACATACCACCATTGAGCAGGGCTTCCTTTATCTCTTCACTCTTCAGCGAAGACACATTTTTCTTACCGAAATCCTCATACTCGATCTGCGTGTCCGGCTTAACAACGATGCTAAGCACTTTACGCTTCTCTCCTCGGTTTACGGCAGTTACTTCACCGCTAACGGGTGAAACGAACTTGATCTCCGGGCGGTTCTTATCGATCATCAATACAGAACCGGCTTTGACTTTTTCTCCTACTTTGGCAACAACTTTGGGGGTAATACCGTTATAATAATCGGGGACGATAGCATAACTGTCGCTTTTCCCGGTGTTTAACAGTACGTCCGAAGCTTTACCCTTCAGATTAATGTCTAAACCCTTTTTAATCTTAATCACATTTGCCATGATACAACTAAAATTGTTTATATGTAATTTTCCCGCAAAAGTACATAAATTTTTATGCTTTAAAGCAGGATTAAAGAAATAATTAGAGAAATAATTCCATAATTTTGTACCGTCAAAGAAAGATACATGAAAATGAGAGTACATTGTTTACTATTTTTGTTGTTTTGTGCCGCTATAATGCCGGCCAATGCTCAGCAAACGTACTTTACCGACGTTAACAGCAAGCTGATAAAAACCCTTCAGGTGAAGGTGGCCGGAGAGTTTATTTCCGAGCCTTATATCGAGTTGAACGGCGACCAACAGATCCAGATCAACTTCGATGCGTTGGAACAAGGCGGCGTCCGCTATTCTTATTCCATCATCCATTGTGATGCAAACTGGCAGAAGTCTATCCTCTCTCCCATTCAATATATGAGTGGTTTTCAAGGATTAACGATAGATGACTTCGCGAATTCCATTAACACCACAACACAGTACACAAACTACAATCTGCTGTTGCCGAATGAAGACATACAATTCAAAGTTTCGGGAAATTATGCCGTACAGATTTATAATGAAGACATTCCTGACCAGATAGTTCTTACCGCCTGTTTCTCTGTTGTGGAGCCGATGGTCGGCATTTCTGCTTCCGTTAGCGGAAATACGGACATCGATACAAACCAGACTCACCAGCAGGTTAGTTTCACGATCAATAATAAAAACTTTCCGATACCTTATCCGCAAACAGATCTGAAAATACATGTCTATCAGGATAACCGGCGCGATAATGCCGTATCAGGACTTCAACCGACAACCATTCTTGAGAATCAGATCGGCTACACAAACAACCGTAGTCTGATCTTCTCGGCCGGAAATGAATACCGCCGTATGGAATTCCTGAGTACCAAATATAATGGAATGCACATAGAAAATATTTCGTACCACAATCCTTATTATAATGTGGAACTAATGACCGACCATAAACGCAGCGACCAGACCTATCAGTACGATCAGGATCAGGACGGCCGTTTCTTTATTCGTTGCAGCAGTTGCAACGATCCGGATACGGAGGCGGATTACTGCATTGTTCATTTCGCTTTGGCCTGCGACCCGTTACTTGACGGCAATGTTTATCTGAACGGCGAACTCTTCCACAATGTACTCGATGAAAAGAGCAAGATGGGTTACAATTTTGAAACTCACCAGTATGAAAAAGCAGTGCTTTTAAAACAAGGAAGTTATAATTATCAATATCTGTTTGTACCCAACGGTAACACGGTCGGAGAAACTGGTCCGATAGAAGGCAATTACTATCAGGCAGAAAACGAATATACCATTTACGTCTATTACCGCCCGATGGGCATACAATACGACCGATTAATCGGAGTCACAAGCGTTAAGAACGCAATGCAGGTATTTTAACCTGCATTGCGTTTTATAGATTCTTCTTCCGTTCATAATTTATCCCAGCTTTCCTTGCCTGTGAGTGTTGAAACTGACGGGCAATTTTATATTCGCAACCTTCTTTCAGCAGATAAGAACCGGTTTGCTTAAACCAGAAACCGACATCCGCCTCCATGCATTGCCGACGGATATCCAGCACCCAGTCATAATTGCATCTACGGGCCTCCTTACCGGATTCCCCTCCGGCTACCACCTGTTCCACCCAATCGCCCAGTTCACCTCTGAAGTCTATCGGTCCGAGAAGCGGTTCGCAAATAATAATTTTATGCTTTATCGGAGCAGCTTTATAGATAGGCAGGCGATAATCTATCCGGTCCTGATTTTCCATTGTGCAACAGATGGTTACATGATCATATCCATCTCCCCAGTCAGCCGGAAGACATTCATGCAACCGGTCGATCCGTTTGGTAATGAACAGAAAATCAAGATCCTGCCGCGTCCGTATCATTTCCCAGGCTTCGGCACGCCATTCATCCGCATCTTCAACCAGGAAATCGGAAGTAAAGCAGGTATAAACAAGGTTTCCCGAAGGAATTTTATAAGTCTTATTCTTTTTCAGCTGCAAAGGCAGATCAAACTTTTCCGTTTTTGCAACAACAGAACTGTCTTTGCCATATTTACCGTCCGTACGATAAACATAGCAATGCCGGCATCCCTCACTTAACTTATGACAGCCATGCCAGGGATTCCATATAGATGCTTTTTGCCCCATTCTATTCTTTTTATAGCGGTAGAACTTCAGTAAAATCAGCACGAAAGTACAATAATTTTATTCCTTTTACCTGCAGGAAAGAAATAATCCGGTGAACTTCTGATATATCTCTCCCTTCTTTCCTTGTTTTTCCTCCTATCTTTCAATATATTTGTTCCTTTACTCCTATATTTTCGACCTGGGTGACAAACGTTTTCGACCTAGGTGCTAAACGTTTTTGACCAAGGTAGTAAACGTTTGCGACCTGGGTCAAAAATATAGAAGATACGGACGTTTGAATTTGAAAGTAGTAACCTTATAATTAAAAAACACTGGTATTATGACTGCACAGTACGGACTTTTCAAAAATCCTCCGCATAAAGGAGAGAAAGAAAGTGATATTCTTCATGCCCGCATCATTCCGGGAAGAACGATACGGATCGACCGGATTACACGAGAGATATCCGAATGCACATCTTTTAGCCCGGGAGATGTGAAAGGACTATTGCAAGCTTTTGCAGATGTGCTCGTATCATATTTGGAAGACGGCGATGAAGTCGAACTGGAAGGTCTCGGGCATTTTTCCATCTCACTGAAATGTCCTAAAATAACAAATCCCCGGCAAGTGCGTGCCGAAGATATCAGTTTCAAGTCGGTAAACTTCCGCTGTTCGAAAGAAATAACAGACCGCCTTCGCTGTATGGACGTGGAAAGAAAGCCGGGATCATCGAAACCTGTAAAATACAACAGTGAGGAACGAAAGGCAAGGATCATGCAATACCTTGAAAAACAAGAAACTATTATGAGCTCCGATTGTATGGGGATAAACGAGTGTACGCGTTATCTCGCATTGAAGGATATCAAGGAACTTCTCGCAGAAAAGAAAATAACCCAACAGGGATACCGGAAAGTCGTCGTCTATACTTTGTCAAAAGCCGGACAAGTTTAATTTTCCGGGGAAGACTCCGCCACCCGGATGGATATAAAACAACAGTGGCCGCCAAAATCACTTTTGGACGGCCACTTTCTTTATTTACCAAACGCCTACTTATTAAAACCACCAATAATAAGTTTCCAAATCTTCTTCGTCTTTCCATCAGCTGCAACAACTTCATATTGCATATCACTTTTGGAGAAATCCCCTATTTTACCTAATACAGGAGTATCGCCGACAGGTGTAATTGTAGCCGCAGTAGAGATCGTGCAATATGCATTCAGATTGCTCAATGCTACTTTATTGCGTACTTCCTGAGTAAAAGCTCCGTTCACAGCCGGTACCGTAATAGTACAGGTAACAGTCATATTGTCTACGTCGATCTTTACATCCGTATCCATTTTCTGGACTCTCAGTTTCTCACTTTCGCCCTCTTTGATCATCCAACGATATTCAAAAGTGAACGCCTTAACGTCAGCATCTTCATAGCTGGGCAGATCTTCCAGACCTGATGTCAGGCAGGAAGAGAATGACAAGCAAACGAAGAACAGCAATATATATTTCAAATATTTCATATTCATTCTATTTATAGTTATTGTTCATACTATTTTGTTGTTACCACCCGGGATTCTGGTCGTTGGCCAGATTCGGATTCTCATTACGTTCACTTCTCGGAACAGGAAGCAGATATCGGCGCTTAGTAAAGACACGCGCATTGGCAGCTTCAACAGCCTGGACAGTTCCAATGGAGAAAGACCTACCGTCCTCAGAAATCGTAATAGCGGTCGGAGTTGAATTTAATTCGGGGATCACATCGAGTCCCTCTTCTTTTCCCCAGCGAAGTAGAGACCAGTAACGGTCGTTTTCCTGTACCAGTTCGACACGGCGTTCTATTTTGTAATATTTCCAGGTATCTTCCAGGCTGGTGCCTGCCGGTAATTCAGGTAAGCCACCGTGAACACTTCTCGTCTTGTTTATATATTCGATCGCCGTATTCTTGTCACCTAAACGAAGCATAGCTTCTGCATAATTCAGGTAAGAACGCCCCAGGCGGAGTACTACATAATGATAATCGGTCGGGTCGGAATACCATACCCATTTACTTTCATAAACGTTTTTGCGATAGATATATCCACTCTTCGATACATGGCGTGTCTGTTCTTTATTAGACAGATAATGAATATTTCCTTTCAGGCGGGTAGAAACAATCGAAGTGAAATAATGACAGGAATCATAGACGATAGTCGCATCGAAACGTTTGTCACGATGTCCGTAAAGGGCATCACGCACCCACAGTTTTCCTTGTTTGAAATCTTCCGTATAATAAGATGCTTCATCCCAACGTTTGGCTTTTCCATCCTTGTCGATCACCAGGAAGGCATCGGTCACTTCCTGGGAAGGAGTCCGTTCCATCCAACCTTCCAAATTGGCATCCAACGGCCATTTTTCCCATACACCGTCGATCGCCTTATCCATATTCATATTAGGAACCAATTCCTGCATCCAGGTACCCTGAAATGTTGTATTCTCGGAAATCTTATATACTCCGAGAATTATTTCGCTGGAATTTGTTCCGACCGAATAGTCGTTAAACAACCCCTTAAAGTCAGAATCGAGCGAATACTTATTTAAATTGAACAATTCTTCGCTTGCCTGTTTGGCTTGTGTATAGTAATCTTTCTTTTCAGAGGCATTATCCATATAAGCAGCCCCTTGCAGACAAACTTCAGCTTTCAACGCATAAGCCGCTCCACGGCTGATACGTCCGGATTTCACATCTACAGGAAGGCGTTTGGCAGCTTCATCCAGGTCTTTGAGAATGAAATCGTAGGTTTCCTTGATAGTTTTAGTTCTCGATAACTCCATATCATCATCGGGCGTCAGCACCTTATCCACGATCATCAACCGGCCAAATTTACGGGCCATATTGAAATAAACCGAGGCGCGGAGGAAATATCCTTCTCCCATCAACAGGTCCTGATCAGCCTGTGTGAAGTTGGTAGCGGCTGCCACTTTTTCAAGGATAATGTTACAACGGCGGATATCGCCATATTTATACCAGCCGTAATCATTGTCTTCGGTTATCTGTTCCCTGATCAGGGCATCCGCTTTTTCTGCATTGATGACCGTGTTATCGCTCCAGTCATCGTTCCCCACCAGAAAATCATTGATAATGTAATAAGTTCCGTTGACAAATAGTTGTGCCGACGCAGGTTCGCTCCAAACAGTTTCTTCAGGGAACTTATCCAAAGGGAGATTATCCAGATAGTCATTACAGGAAGTCATTCCTGTCAATGCCGTAATGCAGATGAATAATTTATAAATTTTATCTCGTTTCATATTTCTGTACTTTTTAGAATCCGACATTTAATACAATAGAATAAGTCTTTTGTGTCGGGTATGCATACCCGTTATTAGCATTCAGTTCCGGGTCATAGAAGTCTTTCACATCTGAGATGGTGAATATATTCGTTCCCAATAAAGACAGCCGCAAAGAAGATATCAGCTTATAATCTTTCAAGATAACCTTTTTGAAGTCGTATCCGACCTGCAAGCTTTTCAGGCGGAAATAAGCCGCATTATGGTACCAGAAGTCAGAACTTACTCCATAATTGTTATTTCCGTTCAGACCTGTCATAGTTGACAAACGCGGAAACATTGCATCTGTATTATCGGGCCGCCAGTAATCGAGCTGGAATTTATACGTTAAAGCCTCCGCATAGGTTCCCCTCATAAATTCATCCAGGGCACGGTAACGTTCTCCTGTTCCCTGGAACAAACCGTTGACAAAGAAACCTTTATAATCCAGACTAAAATCAATACCGTAGCTTACTGCCGGGAAGGTCGGCTTACCGATACGTACCTGATCTTCACCATCTATTTTACCGTCACCATTGATATCCTGATAAGCTATATCTCCAGGTTTCAGTTCGTTGGAGGCTTCACGACGAGGACTGTTCAGGATTTGTTCTCCGCTCTGATACAATCCGTTACTCTGATAAGCCGTACCATAAAAGTTCTTTATATGAGTCACACGCTTTTTAGGGTTCATCAGACTGGATAAAGACTCGTCTTCTTTCTTTTCCCATAACTCATTGTAACCGGTGACATTGAAGCCGACTTCATAATGGAAATCATTATAGGAATCTTTCCAGCGCAAATTCAATTCAAAACCGGCACGGCGGTGCACGCTTTCCGATTTTACCTGCGGCAGGTCTTTACCCAGAGGTGTTGTATATCTGTTCTGCGGAGAGATCAGATATCCCTTGGTACGATAGTAAAAATAATCGAATGAAGCCGACAGCCGATTCTGCAAGGTAGACAAGTCGACACCAATATCCCACACATCTTTAGTATACCAACTCAAATCGTTTGAAACCAAAGGTCCTTCCGAGAAACTGGAGACAAACTTACCATCGACAACATATCCTTTTGAGTTAAAACTATAAGCAGGAACATACCTGAAACGCATGTTCCGGTAATCGTCACCGGACAATCCTTCCAGTCCTTCCAAACCTACCTGACCAAAAGAAGCCCTGATCTTAAAGAAATTAAGTATATTCCTCTCATTCAGTTCCTTCATAAACCCTTCTTCTGAAACAACCCAGGCCAATGCGGCTGACGGGAAAAATCCGTAACGGGAACCTTTGGCGAAATTGTCGGAACCGTCTACACGGAAATTACCTTCAAACAGGTATTTACCCGCATAATCATATTTCACACGGCCAACATAACCGACACGGGCACTCTTTTCTGCAAAGCCTGAGTTTTGCTGGGTAGAGGCATCACCGGCGAATAACTGGTCAAAGTCAGAAGAAATAAAGCCTTCACGGTATCCCCAGAAGTTCTCATCGAATGTTTGCTGGAAAGAATAAACACCCTGTACCTCAAAGTTATGTTTACCGAATGTTTTACCGTATTGCACATTCACATCAAACGAGTTACGCCATCCCCATGAATTAGACATCTGAAGCGAGCGGAAATCTTTAGGGACCAGCGTTCCGTCACTGGTATATTGGGGTGCATTGGCATTGAACGATTTCGAGTTATAATCCGATATACGGAAGTTACCAATGAATCCGGCCTTTAATCCTTTTACGAACGGAACCGCCCAATTGGCATAAACTTGTACGTTTGCATATTTATCATCATTATTATTGTAACCCGAACGTTTATCGAGGTAAGCCAGCGGATGTAATGACAAAGCACTTAAAGTACCATCAGGATTGTAAGCCTCAATAGTCGGTTTTGCCGCATTGATATCACGCCATACAGCATAACTTCCTTTGATGGTCGGATGCTTTCTTTCCCAGGCACCATCGATATTCACTCCAACCTCCAACCCGATCGGATCGAATGTCGTCGATACGTTACTGCGCAGATTATAGCGGGTATAAGTATCATTATGACTTTCTCTGAACAAGGAACCCTGATCCAGGATACCCATAGCCGTATAATAGTTGACGCCATTCTTCACTCCAGAGAAGGATAAGGTATGACGTTGCTGGATCGCATTGTTTTTCAAAGCCAGTTTTTGCCAATCGGTATCCGGTAGGGTTGCAATAACATCTGCCGGATATACCGGATCAATGCCATCGTAAGCCGCAGCCTGGTTGGTAGCCCCTGTATATTCCGCTGTATTTACCCTCGATGGCAAAACGGTAGGTGAACTGAAGTCTATACCTCCCGTATATTCGATCTTAGTTTGTCCTTCCTTACCTCTTTTAGTTTGTACCATGATGATACCATTACCGGCACGGGCCCCATATACAGCTGTTGCACTGGCATCTTTCAATATACTGATCTTTTCAATATCAGAAGAGTTTAAACTGTTAAAATCCTGTGCTTCACGTATTACACCGTCAATAACATAGAGAGGTGTGCCACCGCCACGGATAGAAATAGTCGGAGTAGATCCGGGTTCGGCTCCTCCCTGCTGAACGATCACACCAGGCGTACGCCCCTGCAATGCTGAAGCTGTATTAGTGAAAGGTAACTGGTCGATTTTATCTGTCTTCATAGCTGTAACAGCTCCTACCATTTTGCGGGTAGAGGTCGTACCATAACCAACGACAATCACTTCATCCAATGCCTGTGAGTCTTCTTTCAATTTCAGTTTGACCGGTGCTTCTCCTACAGTGACTATTTGGGTTTTATAGCCTATGTAGGAAATTTCCAATTGACTGCCCACAGGGGCATTAATAGTAAATTTACCATCGGCATCGGTTATTGTCCCAACTGTAGAATCTTTGATCTTCACATTCACTCCGATAAGAGGTTCACCCGCATCATCTGTAATCGTACCTGTTACAAGATGTTCTTTTTGTTGGGTGATAGTTACAGCTGCATTGTCATTGGCTTCAGCCATGATGAATTGCGGCGACATACATAATAGCAGGGCACTGACTCCTCCTACTTTCAGATAATTCATTTCATGAGGCTTTATCAGACCCCGAAATAGGTTAATACTGTTTGTCATACTTTTAATTTTTCTGTTAAACACCGTAAAACTCATCTCTATTCACTTAGAATAAGGTTACATTCACTCTTTGTTTTTTGTTCTTTCTCCATGATTTTTCTTGCGTATTAACGTGATTAATAATATTTTGTAAACTCTCACCAATGTTTTTTGAACATTGTGTATAAAATCAGAATGACTAGAAAAAACGATCGTTTTTTCTAGTCATTCTGGCCTTATAAGATGTTTTTAGATATATTCAACCTTAAACTATGAAATATAAGCCCTAAATAATATTCATAAAATTTGTTTATATAAGAAAAATAGTCTAGTTTTGTAGACTAAAATAAACGATCGTTTATTTTAGTCATCTTAATATTCAAAGACTCTTACAATCAATAATTTAGGATAGAACAAGTTACATAAATGATGATTTTCTGATACAGTCATTCATAATTCGGAATCTACTTATCTATTATTACATTCTTACAATATGTATTTAGAGGATAAAAAAGTATCTTTGTGGAAATAGTAATACATAACTCAATATCATGGAAACGATTATTTGATCAACGACAGATAATAATTTTCAGACCAGCACTGCTACAAAGTACGTTAAGAGATGAATAAACAGTTTCTCTATATTTCAGCTATAACGGCAATACTAATTGCTATTCTATTGACGATTGTTCAGATCGTTCCAAACAAACCATTACTGCTATTGGATAGATTTGTGCCATCCGCAGGATGGATACAGGTCGGCATTGCTGTCATTTACGGGGCACTGCTCAGTTATAAAATGCAGGATCGGAAAGAACGACCCAAATGGCGACTCCGGGCCTGGTTACTTTTTTCCATTGTTTTTTTCGGTCAGTTATTCTTAGGCATAACTGTCGATTCCGTCTTCCTGATGACCGGAAAGCTGCATTTACCCGTCCCGGCAATTATACTGGCCGGTCCGCTTTTCCGGTTGGAAGGTTTGTTTATGCCTATACTTTTTCTGAGTACATTGCTGCTTTCGGGACCAGCCTGGTGCAGCCAGCTTTGTTATTTCGGGGCATTTGATGCGTGGAACGCAAAAGGGAAGACAGAAAAGAACGTTTTCCATTATCATAAGCAATTGCGCTACAGTGTATTTTTTATAGTAATAGCAGGGGCTATTGCATTACGGTTATTCGGGGCAACTGGATGGCTGGCTACGATTGCCGGACTGATTGTCGGGATCATCGGATTGGGAATCATGCTGACACTTTCACGGAAGAAGAAAAAAATGATCCATTGCAGCAGCTATTGTCCGATAGGAACATTGGTTTCTTTTATGAAGAAGCTCTCTCCTTTCCGGGTCAGGCTCAACATGAACTGTACACATTGCATGGCTTGCCTGAAAGCCTGTAAATATGATGCATTACATAAAGAAAATATCGAAAAGGGAAAGATAGGCTACACCTGTACTTATTGCGGCGATTGTCTTTCGGCCTGTAAGCACGGCGGGTTGGAATATCGTTTTTTAAGATTGCGTCCAGCTACAGCCGAACGCCTCTGGATTGTCATTACAGTTGTTTTACATACCTGTTTCCTGATGATTGCCCGAATCTGACAGGTAAACCCTATTTCCCGCCACATAAGTGGCCCGGATATTACGGTCATCTCCCAAAGTCTGGATACCGAACAGTTTGTTTTCCAGGTCCCACTTGCCATTACGTTCCAGATATTCTTTTCGTATTTGCTGAGAAGGTGTTGCCGCATAGTCTACAACAATAAAATCGGCCTCTCTTCCTTGTTCAAAACTACCGATCTTATCATCCAGTTTCAATGCTTTAGCCGTACCGCGCGTACATTTATATAATGATTCGAAAACGGGCATGGAATAACCATTCAATTGTTGTACTTTATAGGCTTCCCCCATAGTGCGGAATAGGGAGAAAGAAGTACCGCCACCTACATCTGTAGCCAATGTTGTCCGGATATTGATCCGGTTAGCCTGTTGCATATCAAACAAACCGCTTCCCAGAAACAGGTTTGAGGTCGGACAATGAGCTATTATCGCTCCGGCTTCAGCCATCCGCCGGCATTCCGAATCGGAAAGATGGATGCAATGACCGAACACAGCACGTTCGGTTACCAGTCCGGCACGTTCATACACCTCTAAATAATCAGTACATTCCGGAGATAAAGAAAGTGTCGAATCTATCTCATTCTTATTTTCAGAAAGATGGGTCTGGACATAAGTATCCGGATATTCTTCATGTAAACGGGCGGCACTGATCAATTGACCATGAGTAGAAGTAATAGAAAAACGGGGAGTAATCACGTACAAATTACGTCCTTTCTTATGCCAGGTCTCGATCAATTCCCGGCTATCCGATTCTCCGCTTTCTTCCGTATCCATCAATACCTGAGGAGCATTGCGGTTCATCAGTACTTTACCGGTTAGCATTTGCATATTATAACCGGAAGCCACGGAAAAAAGTGCATCGACAGACTCTTTATGGACAGTAGCATAGGCCATACAAGTAGTCGTACCATTGCGGAAAAGTTCATTTACAAAAAAACGAGCGACTCGTTCTGCATATTCAGGATTGCAGAAAGCCTCTTCCGTAGGATAAGTATATTCGTTCAGCCAGTCGAGCAACTGCCTGCCATACATGCCAATCATTTCCGACTGCGGATAATGGACATGCGAATCGATCAGCCCCGGCATCAATAGTTTACCGGAATAATCCGTAATAGAGGTTTCCGGATAACGGTCTTTTATATCTTGATATGTACCAGTCTCTATGATCTTTCCCTGAGAAACTACCAGAAGTCCATCGGGGAAATAACAATAAAAATCATCTGTATCCAAAGGAGAAGCCTTAAAATAAAAGACTTCTCCCCTATATAAATATACCGGATCGTTCATTCTCTTTCCTTATTTATTGGTTCAACAGACCAAAGGTAAGAAAATTCACCTATAATTGACTAACAGTGCTGCAGCAACCTCCTGGGCAATTTCTTCGTCACGAAGTTCCCGAAGAATAGTCAAACCAAAATCAAACACAAATCCCGGCCCTTTACAGGTAATGATATTTCCATCCTGCTCCACACCATTATCTGTAGGAGTTGCTCCGATCATTGTCGGTTCAAAATAAGGGAAACAAGTTGCTTTGCGTCCTTTCAATAACCCAAGTCCTCCAAGAACCATAGGACCGGCGCATATTGCTGCCAGTATTTTATTCTCTTTATACTTCTCCATTACCAATTCTTTCAATCGGGTGCAAGTATTCAGATGGTTACTTCCCGGTATTCCCCCCGGAAGGATCAAGGCATCCGCCGTACTGTAATCGGCATCTTCAAACACATAATCGGCAATTACCGGAATATTATGTGCTCCCATAACCCGCATATTTCCATCGATAGAGACAGTAGTAGTCCTGACACCGCCTCTGCGTAATATATCGGCTGTGCCTAATGCCTCAATTTCTTCAAATCCTGTTGCCAGGAATATAAATGCTTCTTTCATAACGCTTATTTTTTATTTTTATTCAGATAATATTTGATCTTATACTTCAATAATGGAATATCGACCGGTTTTACAAGATAGTCATTGAAATGGCATTCTTTCGCTTTCTCTTTTTCCTTATCATAGGCAAAAGCAGAAAGAGCCATTACGGGAACATCCGAAGATAGTTCCCTGATCTCACGAGTCGCTGCAAACCCATCCATGACAGGCATTTTTATATCCATTAAAATCAAATCCGGTTCATACTTTTTAAACATTTGTACAGCTTGTCGTCCATTCGTAGCATAGATCAAACGATATTGTTGCTTTAAAACGGCTTGTAACAAAAGGTAATTTTCCAATACATCTTCTGCAACCAACAATGTATATTGCCCGGGTAATGCTTCCGGAATATTATCGGATATATTATCATCTTCTTCGTCCGGAAATGCCAACGGAACACTCAACGGCAGAGTAAACCAAAAACAAGAACCTTTCCCTTGTTCTGATTCCACTCCTATTTCTCCTCCTAACTTTTCTATGATCATTTTACAAATAGATAATCCCAAGCCTGTACCTTGCCTGAATTCATCCAGTTTCACAAAACGGTCAAAAATAGCATTTTGCTTTTCTCTGGCGATACCTATTCCGGTATCTGTCACAGAAACACGTACAAAGCCGTCTTCCAATTTATAAGACAATGAGATAAAACCCTGATTCGTACATTTTATCGCATTTGACAGAAGATTCAGAAGCACCTGTTCGACACGCTGTGCATCAGTCTGCAACCGAACTGAAGGTAACAAATCTCCATTATACAGCAGAGCAACATCGGAAGTCATCTTCAGCGACTGAGATACATATACCTCATGGCAAATATCTTTCAGGTCGACATACGAAATATTATAATTCAATGTTCCAGATTCTATTTTCGCAAAATCCAGAATATCATTGATCAACTGGAGTAACAGACTGCTGTTGTTATCAATAATAGTAAGATATTCCTGCTGTTCACTGTCATTATCGGTTTCTGTGATCAATCTGGAGAAGCCTACGATCGCATTCAACGGGGTACGTATCTCATGGCTCATATTAGCAATGAAAGCATTTTTCATTTTGTCGGCTTCACGTGCTTTGATCAGGTCGAGTTCATTCTGGCGTTGTTCGGTAACGTCCCATAACATCACTAACAGCAACGGGGAAGCCCCTGGGTCCGGATTGGTTATCAACAGACGAATTGTATTTACAATCCGGATGTCGCCATTCGGTTTCTCATATTCTACCATTATCTTATGAGTTCTTCCATTTTTTATTGTGGAATAGTCCTCCGTCCTGATTTCATGGGCTCTCCGCGGGTCCGGATAAAGTTCAAAATCAGTTTTGCCTAACACGTCAGAAGCATTTACCTCGGTAAAATCCTCTGCCGCCTGGTTAAAATAGATGTATTTGAATCCATCGAAAATATCTTTTACACTAATCGCAACAAAAACATTCGACAGAATTGTATTCATTAATATATTCAGGAAATTAATCTTACGCTGATTGGCAAGATTCTCACTCATTTCTTCCATATCCGCATTATTCATTGCAGATTGAGATAGATTTGTTTCGAGTTCCTTTATTCGCTGAATCAATTCTTCCCTTGAAAAATTTTCATATACATCCATTTCTTAGATTTTAAGGCTTGTGCATAAATTTGATTTGCTTGTATCGAGTAGCAAATGTAAATATATTTTTCAATGATCCTTGAAAAACATCTATTTAATTACTCTATCCTTATAATTTTAATATAAAATGCTGCTCTAATCCAAAATAAAAGATACATTTGCATTCTAATTTCATGAATTAAACACAATATAATACGAAAAAGCTATGATGTATTGGCAGAAAGATATTGAGACGATGAGTCGTGACGAACTGAATAAACTACAGTTAGAGCGACTGAAACAAACAATAGAATTAGCCGGACACTCCCCTTTCTACAGTAAAGTACTTAAAGACAACGGTATAACGGCAGACAGTATCCAGTCATTGGATGACCTGCAAAAAATCCCTTTCACAACGAAAGATGACTTGCGTAATAATTACCCGTTTGGAATGGCAGCCATTCCCCTCAAGGATTGTGTAAGAGTACATTCTTCGAGCGGTACAACCGGTAATCCTACCGTTGTTTTACATTCGGCAAAAGACCTGGACCAATGGGCCAATCAGGTAGCACGCAGCATGTACATGGTCGGTTTACGCGATACGGATGTTTTTCAGAACACTTCCGGATACGGTATGTTTACCGGTGGTCTGGGATTTCAATACGGTGCTGAAAGGCTTGGTGCATTGACCGTTCCCGCTGCTGCCGGTAATTCGAAACGACAGATCAAATTCATTACCGACTTCGGAACGACCTGCCTGCATATTATACCGAGCTATGCAACCCGTTTAGCTGAAGTTATGTACGAGATCGGACTTGATCCGCGAAAAGACACCAAACTACATACCGTTTGCATCGGTGCCGAACCTCACTCGGAAGAACAGCGCAAACGCATCGAACAATTGTTAGGCGTAAAGGCATATAACTGTTTTGGTATGTCAGAAATGAATGGTCCCGGAGTTGCATTTGAATGTACGGAACAAAACGGTTTGCACATTTGGGAAGATTATACGATTGTCGAAATAGTCGATCCCCAGACATTGCAACCTGTCCCCGAAGGAGAAGTCGGCGAACTGGTATTGACAACGATCAATCGTGAAGCCATGCCATTGCTGCGCTATCGTACCCGTGACCTGACCTGCATTATTCCCGGTGAATGTGCCTGCGGAAGAACTCATAAACGTCTGGCCCGTTTCAAAGGACGTAGCGACGATATGATCATCCTGAAAGGTGTTAACCTCTTCCCGATCCAGATCGAAAAGATATTGATGCAGTTCAAAGAATTAGGTAGTAATTACCTGATCACCCTTGAAACCGTGAATAATAGCGACGAAATGTTGATCGAAGTGGAATTAAGTGACCTGTTCACAGACGATTACAGCGTACTTCAACGTCTTGCAAAAGATATCACAAGACAGTTGAAAGATGAGTTGCTACTGACCCCGCGTCTGAAACTGGTTGCCAAGGGCTCATTACCGACACAGGAAGGTAAGGCCGTAAGGGTAAAAGACTTACGTAAGTTCTGTTAAAACGATTGTTCAACAAATAAAAAGATACAGCTATGACGGTAAATCAAATTTCTATTTTCCTGGAGAATAAATACGGAAAACTTAGTGAAATCCTGGCTCTGCTCGCTGAAGAAAAGATACGGATCATTGCTGCTACAGTTGCGGATACGTCTGAATATGGTATTCTGCGCATTATTGTAAGCGATCCGCAAAAAGCATATAAGATACTGAAAAATAATAATGTAAGTGCAAATCTTACAGATGTACTGGCAATTGTCACAAACTCCTGTGCCGGAAGTTTTGCTGAAACACTGACACACTTTACAAAAGCCGGTTTAAGTATCGAATATATGTATTGCTTCTCTATAAACGACAAATCCATCCTGATTCTGCGAACAAATAACCGGGAAGCAGCCCGTGAAGTGATCCGCCGTCAGAATCTGGAATATATTTGCGAAAGTGATTTGATGAAACTATAATATTATTTATCGTGGAGAGGCCTATACAGCCTCTCTACCCTAAAACAAATAACAAATGTTCGGAATAGAAGACCCCGGTATCTGGTTAGCCTACCTGTTAGCCTTCGTGTGTTTAATTTTTTCTTTATGGTTCGGAATTGCCTATTGGAATAAAGGAGATAAAGAGAGTGATAACCCTAAACAATCTGATAAATGAGTACCCTTACCCTTGGAATTATTGTTATCGTTTACATGTTCGTTATTGCCTGGTTAGGTTATATAGGATATAAACAGACAAAAAATGCCAGTGATTACTTATTAGGGGGAAGAAAAGTCAACCCCATCGTCATGGCTCTCTCTTATGGGGCTACATTTATCTCCGCTTCCGCCATTGTTGGTTTTGGCGGTGTTGCCGCTACTTTCGGTATGGGTATTCAATGGTTATGCCTGTTGAATATGTTTATGGGAGTAGTCGTAGCCTTCATATTCTTTGGCAGAAAAACACGAAAGCTGGGAGAAGAACATAATGCACGTACATTTCCGCAATTATTAGGGATGCATTATAATTCACGAAGTATTCAGATATTTATTGCTACGGTCATATTTATTGGAATGCCACTATATGCAGCTGTCGTAATGAAAGGTGGAGCTGTCTTTATTGAGCAGATGTTTCATATCGACCTGCATCTGGCACTATTAATATTCACACTGATCGTTGCGGCTTATGTAATTACCGGAGGTATCAAAGGTGTTTTGTATACAGATGCTTTACAAGCAGTTATCATGTTCGGTTGCATGTTATTCCTTTTATTCTGGTTTTACCATGTAATGGATATTGGATTCATCGAAGCAAATCATAAACTGACAGAGATTGCACCTCTCGTTCCCGACCGATTCAAGGAACTGGGACATCAGGGATGGACGGCTATGCCCGTTACCGGTTCTCCCCAATGGTATACCTTGGTCACTTCACTTATTTTAGGGGTTGGGATCGGTTGTTTGGCACAGCCTCAATTGGTTGTACGTTTTATGATGGTGGAAAGCACCAAACAACTGAATCGCGGGGTGCTTATCGGCTGTGTATTCTTGATCGTGACTGTAGGAGCAATCTACCATGTCGGAGCATTATCCAATTTATTTTTTATGAAGACTGAGGGCGTCGTTGCTTCCGAAGCTATAAAGGATATGGATAAAATTATTCCATTATTTATAGACCGTGCAATGCCGGAATGGTTCGGGGCAGTTTTCATGCTGTGCATCTTGTCAGCCAGTATGTCTACATTAAGTGCACAATTCCATACCATGGGAGCTGCGTTCGGAGCAGATGCTTTTCCGAACCTGGGACGTCGTAAAAATACAAATTCAACATTAGGAGTCCGTATCGGTGTATTATGTTCCATATTGTTGAGTTATATCATTTGTTATACATTGAGTGCAGGTATAATCGCCAGAGGCACGGCCTTATTTATGGGAGTTTGTGCAGTCACATTCCTTCCTGCCTATTTCTGTGCTTTATATTGGAAAAAAGCGACTAAACAAGGAGCTATAGCAAGTCTATGGACCGGAGCATTGGCAAGTATGTTTGCTATGTTGTTCCTCCATAAAGCTGAAGCAGGTGCTGTTGGTTTGTGCAAAACATTGACAGGAAAAGATGTACTGATCGATGTGTACCCTTGGTTTGCAATAGACCCTATTCTGTTTGCGCTTCCGTTATCGGTTATGGCTATTGTTATAGTCAGTTTGATGACACAGGAGAAAACTAATAACATAAATATGGAATAGATTTGCATTTATTACATGTTAGAAAACACATATTAGCATTTTAACTATTGCTACTTATGGAAAGATCCGTACATTTGTACCGTGGTTTTTTCATAATAGTATTAGATTTAAGGTTAACAAAGTTGGTTAGGGCTTGTCGTGAGACAGGCTTTAATTTTTTATAGGCCGCCAGGATGGAATAGTTCAGATATTTATCTACCCAAAGAAGTTTATTCATATCTTTGTTTCTCTAAAACAAACTATATGAGAAAGTATTTGATTACCGGCTTCTTTCTGCTGGCATTGTTATTTCAAGCATGTGACAAAAATGAAGAATCCATTACAGAAGAATATGAAACAGTCGGATTGACTACAGAGATCAATATATCCGATGTCGATAACGCGCCTTATAAAGAGGCTATTTCGGAGGTGGCTTTCGTAGCGAGATTCCATGGTTTCGGCGGAATCGGTTCCCCTATCGATCCTCTGGGTAATGACACGCGTATCATGCTGAAAGTACCGTTCGATGAAAACGGAACAAAACTGATCCTGCCGGAAAATCCTCCCCAAGAACTTATGAGCAACATCGCATCCGACATTCCGTCAGGATTCGTGATAAGTGACACTAATGCGAAGACTATTTCGTTCGTTGAGATCGCCACTGACATGCCCGATTCGACGCGTGTTTTCGGATTCCTGTATATGAGTTATGAGGCAGCAAATATCGAGTACCAGCTGCAATATATATATTGTGACCGCGCAGTAACAATAACAGGATCAGGCAAAGACTGGTGGGATCATGCCATGACATATGACCTTAACCTAAAGAAAGGATGGAATATGGTGGTTGAAAAGACCATATATGAAAAGGATCTACAGATCAGAAGCACAACTCATTTAATGCCGGTCGATATGAAATGGAAGCGCAGCAGATGGATAGGCGGCAAATGAAAAAGATGATCAAATACTTTTGTCTGTTCCTGCTGATATTATGCAGTTGTAATAGAGGGAAAAAGGAGAATAATGTATTCCATGTAGCTGTTCTTCGAGGTCCCTCTGTTATAGCATTTGCAAAGATGATTGAAGATTCTCCGGAGATAGATAGTAAACGGTTATCAGTCGATATAGTGGATTCTCCGGAACAAATGCAGGCTTTATTGATAAAGAGTGAAGCGGATCTGGCTGCACTTCCCATGATAAATGCAGCAAACCTGTATAATAAAGGTTTGAAGTATTCCCTGCTTGGATGTCCGGTTTGGGGAAACTTGTATATTGTCGAAAAGAAAGAATATAATGCTCCATCCCAGGGAACAAACACTTTGCATATTTTTGGCGCAGGTACTACTCCTGATATATTAACCCGTTATTATCTCAAACAAAAAGGACTCACTTATTCTTTGAATTATTCTTTTTCCACTCCCCAGGAAATAAGCCAGGGATTACTTAGCGGACAAATCCGAACAGCTGTAATGGCCGAACCATTTTTAAGCCTGATTCTCCGTAAAGACAGTACATTATATATAAAATCAAGCCTGAACAATCCGGACAGTACTTCGCCCGGATTCGCTCAAACCGCCATTGTATATGCTCCTTCTTTGCAAGGGAAAAGTACAATACTTGACAGTTTACTAGATGAATCCTGCCAGTTTGCTGTCAACCAACCGGAGCAGGCAATAAAGATTCTTGAAAACCGGAATATATTTGTGCCTGGATCACTGACCCCGGAAAGCATAGAGAGATGCCAGATTAAATATCTATCGACAAAAGAAGCTAAAAGAAGTATTCTCGATTTTCTTCGTCTGATAGAAAAATATGAACCGAAAGCCATAGGCGGAAAAGTTCCGAATGATGGTTTCATGCCTGAAAAACAATGAAAAAAGGACTTATCTCATTTATATCCATATGTTTGTTATTGCTATTCTGGCAACTGACTGCTTCCTACATGAATCAGCCGGAATTGATACCGTCCGTTCCTGATCTTATAAAAGCCTTATTTCAGTTGTTTCCCACCGATACTTTTTATAAAAGTATCTTTGCGACGGTTTTACGTGGAATATCCGGTATATTGCTGTCGTTAGCTGCTGCAATACTAGCTGCATTTTTGTTTGCCCGCTACGAATTACTTTATGAATTATTCCGGCCGCTACTGACGATCATGAGGTCTGTTCCTGTTATTTCATTCATATTATTAGCTTTGATCTTTCTTGATCCGGAAGGAATCCCATTGATGATCGCTTTTTTGACTATGTTTCCTCTGTTGGCGGAAAACCTGACAAAAGGTATTATCAATCTGAAGCCCGGACTTTCCTTAATGGCAAGTCAATTCAGGATCAGTCGCAAAAATAAACTGATACATATTTATTATCCCCAACTCAAACCATTCCTATTCAGCGGACTTGTCTCTGCTATCGGATTCGGTTGGCGTGCAATCATAATGGGGGAAGTCCTTTCTCAATGTGCTTTCGGTATCGGCGGCGAAATGAAACGTGCCCAGCTATTTATATCGGTTCCGGAATTGATTGCCTGGACTATTATAGCCATTCTGATAAGCTTCCTTTTCGATAGGGGGATCAACCGGTTATCACATATTAAATGGAATATACGATTTAGTAATACAACGTCAGAGAAAAATTATACCTCCGTCATTTATCCGATAAAAATGACAGACGTTACTTTTCAATATACCGATATAAAAGTATTATCCCATTTCTCATATACTTTTGAACCCGGTATCATTTATGGAATAAAAGCTCCTTCCGGCAGTGGCAAGACTACTTTACTGAATCTACTGGACGGTTCATTGAAACCGGACAAGGGGGAAATATCATCCAATAAAGAGCAAATATTTTCCGTTGTTTTCCAGGAACCTGAACTTTTACCCCATTTGACAGTGATGCAAAATATATGTCTACCGTTAGCTTCTGTCTACAACCATTCCTATTCAGAAGAGAAAGCCCGGAAAACATTAGAAATCGTTGAAATGGAAGCATTTCGTGACCGTTATCCAAATGAACTCAGTTACGGACAGCAACAACGTGTCGCTCTTGCCCGCGCCCTGGCATATCCTTCTGCAATCATGCTTCTCGATGAGCCATTTAAAGGATTGGATAAAGCCCTAACCATTCGTATTATCGATCGGATGATCGCACGACAAACAGATCAAAAGCAGACCATTATTTTCACCTCCCATGATCAGGAAGAAATAGACCGCCTTGCTTCCGTAATTATCCGGTTACAAACTGTCAATTGATTTTTACAGGGTCGCAGGGTATTGTAAACCAGAATGTAGCTCCGGCACCTTCCTCCGATTCTACTCCGATCTCACCATTCAACATCGTTATAATAGTTTTGCAGATAGACAAACCGAGACCTGTCCCTTGCTTAAAACGATCCAGTTTAACAAACCGATCGAAAATAGTGTCTTGGTCTTCATTTTTTATTCCTGTTCCCGTATCACTGACATAACCATAAATACCATTATCCGTCAGACGATAACCGAATCTGATAGTACCTGTCGATGTAAATTTTATGGCATTAGACAAAAAATTCGTCAGAACTTGTGTCAATCTTGTCTTTTCAGAAATAATACTATAATTAGTTCCATCATTTTCAAAAATAACCTCTACTCCGGGATTCACCCGGCGCAAAAAAGCCTGTTCCTGTGGCTTAAAGATCTCGTTCAGGCTAAAGCTTGTATAAATGAACTCCAGTTTTCCCGATTCTATTTTGGAAATATCCAGAATATCATCGATCAACTGTAACAGAAATTCATTACTCGTTTCGATGATCTTAAGGTATTCCTGTTTGTCTTCCTCTGTTTCCGCCTGTGCCATCAAGGTCGAAAAACCTACGATTGCATTTAATGGTGTCCTTATTTCATGGCTCATATTGGCTATGAAAGCTGATTTCATCCGGTTGCTTTCTTCTGCCAATCGTTTAGCCTGTATATCTGCTTCATGACGTTTATCTATCGTAATATCCCTCAAAATACCGATCGCTTTCAATGGTTTTCCGTCTTTTCCATATTCGTAAACTTCTCCGATCTTTTCCAGCCAAATATATTCTTCGGAAAAATACCGGCAACGAAAGCTTAGGCGCAAAGACTCTATTTTCCCCTGGGCAAATGCATTTACAACGTCCCGGTACATTTGTTGATCGTCCGGATGTATTTTTTCTGTAAAACTTTCATGGGATATATAGGCATGAATCATTTCTCCGTTCTCCACATGAGATAACTCGGCTGTTTCATTCACCACATCCCATATCCAGGGATAAATACGACCGGCCATGCAAGACAAAGCCAGTCTTTTATTATTTTCATGTAATTCTTCTTCTATTTGCCGCTGTTTGGTGATATCCCACGACATACCTAATAAATAAGGAGATTTGCCTTCGCGGGGAACAAGTAGTTTCATCGTATCCAAAGACCGCAATACACCTCTCGGATCGAGTATTTGTTCTACAAAACGTTGCATTTCACCTGTCTGAAGGACTTTCTCGTCCATATCCCTGAAAGACTGTGCAGCTACAGGATCCATAAACAGATCAAAGTCCGTTTTTCCAACAACATCATTGTGAAAACGGCCATATATCTGATTCATCATCGGGCTGGAATAAACATAACGGAAATCATCACCAGTATCCTTGACAAAGAAATACATTGGCACTGAATTCACTATATTCGATAATAACCCGGATAAATCCTTATATTTCTGCTCCAATGCATTTTCATCCAAATAAGAAAGTTCCATAGCCACTAATTTATTATTCCACAAAAGTGTTGAAAATAAACGAGAGTGACAAATAATAAAAGAAAGAACTTCCCGCAAAAAGTAAAATAGACAGCAAAAGATTATCTTTGTAGAATAGAAATTGAAATGAAAGAAATATGATGACATTATTCCATTCACTTATCTCCCGTTCCCTAAATATTTCGGCCGGGCAGGTTGAAAGAACGATAGGTTTGCTTAACGAAGGGGCTACAATACCATTTATCAGCCGTTACAGAAAGGAAGTTACCGGAGGGCTGGACGAAGTTCAGATCGGGAACATCAAAGATCAACTGGATAAATTAACAGAGATCCAAAAGAGAAAAAATTCCATATTAAGCTCTATAGAAGAACAGGGAAAGTTAACTCCCGAACTCAAAAAACGTATTGAAGAATCCTGGGATAGTACAGAAATAGAAGATCTTTACCTGCCTTACAAACCGAAGCGGGTTACTAAAGCAGAGATTGCACGCAAGAAAGGTTTAGAGCCTCTTGCCAAGATTATCATGATACAAAATGAGTCTAACCTATTGGATCGGGTTAAAAACTTTATCAAGGGAGAAGTTAAAAATGCGGCTGAAGCCTTACAGGGTGCACGTGATATTATTGCTGAATGGGTGAATGAAAATGAAGGGGCACGTAATGCCGTACGTAATTCTTTTGCCCATACAGGGATCATTTCTTCCAAAGTAATCAAAGGGAAAGAGGAAGAAGGAGCTAAATACCGGGATTATTTCGATTTCAGCGAACCGCTGAATCGATGTAGTTCCCACCGCTTACTAGCTCTCCGCCGCGGAGAAGCCGAAGGTATTCTCAGAGTCGGCATCTCTCCGGACGTCGATACGACTCTCGACCGGTTAAAAAGACGGTTCGTAAAAGGAAACAACGAAGCCTCAGACCAGGTTGCCAATGCAGTCGATGATTCTTTCAAACGTCTTTTGAAACCTTCCATTGAAACGGAATATGCTAATTTGAGTAAAACAAAAGCGGATGAAGAAGCTATCCGTGTTTTTGCAGAAAATCTACGCCAACTGTTATTAGCTCCACCATTGGGGCAAAAGCGAGTACTGGGAGTCGATCCGGGATATCGCACCGGATGTAAGTTAGTATGCCTGGATGCGCAAGGTAATTTATTACATAACGAAGCGATCTACCCCCACCCGCCACAGAATGAAAAAAGCAAAGCTGCAGCCAAGGTATCTCAATTGGTATCAACCTATGCAATCGATGCTATTGCTATCGGTAACGGGACAGCCAGCCGTGAAACAGAACAATTCATCACAAATATTCGCTATGAGCGAAAAGTACAGGTGTTTGTTGTCAGCGAAAACGGAGCATCCATCTATTCTGCATCGAAAGTTGCCCGGGACGAGTTCCCTGAATACGATGTAACGGTCCGGGGAGCAGTCAGCATCGGACGCCGGTTGATGGATCCGTTGGCCGAACTGGTAAAGATCGATCCTAAGAGTATCGGTGTCGGCCAGTATCAACACGATGTGGATCAGACAGCTCTAAAGAAAAGTCTGGATCAAACGGTAGAAAGTTGCGTAAATATGGTTGGTGTCAATGTAAATACAGCCAGTAAGCATTTGCTTACCTATATTTCTGGTCTGGGTCCGACACTGGCACAGAACATTGTCGATTACCGGGCAGAACACGGTCCTTTCCAATCCAGACGTGAATTACTGAAAGTTCCCCGTATGGGTGAAAAAGCATTCGAACAAAGTGCCGGATTTCTCCGTATACAGGGAGGAAAAACTCCACTCGACAATTCGGCCGTGCATCCGGAAAGCTATCCGATTGTAGAAAAAATGGCTAAGGATTTGAAATGTACAGTAGAGGAACTGATCACAAATAAAGAATTAAAGAAAAAACTGGATCTGAAGCTGTATATCACGGATAAAGTCGGTATGCCAACCCTGCTCGATATTATGGAGGAGTTGGATAAGCCAGGCCGTGACCCGCGCCAGGCCATTCAGGTATTTTCTTTCGATCCGACAGTGAAAACAATAGAGGACCTGAAAGAAGGACTTGTCTTACCGGGAATCGTAACCAACATTACGAACTTTGGATGTTTTGTCGATGTCGGTATAAAAGAAAACGGATTAGTTCATATCTCAGAACTGGCAGACCGGTTTATCAGTGATCCGACACAGGTCGTATCTATTCACCAACATGTTAAGGTAAAGGTTCTGAGCGTAGATTTAGTTCGCAAACGGGTTCAGTTATCTATGAAAGGATTATGATATGAAAGTAAATAAAACGAATGTAGCCAGACTGTTGGATAAAGCCAAAATATCTTATCAGTTGGTTCCTTATGAAGTGGATGAGAATGATTTGAGCGCTATCCATGTGGCAGAGCAATTAGGTGAGAATGTTGAACAGGTATTCAAAACTCTGATCCTTCATGGAGATAAAAGCGGATATTTTGTCTGTGTAATTCCCGGGGCTGATGAAGTAGATCTGAAAAAGGCGGCAAAAGTCTCCGGAAATAAGAAATGCGAAATGATTCCGGTAAAAGAACTGTTACCTTTGACAGGTTACATCCGGGGAGGATGCTCTCCTATCGGAATGAAGAAACATTTTCCTACTTATATTCATCAAACGGCAGAAGAATATGACAATATATATATTAGTGCCGGACAACGGGGATTACAGGTTCAAATCGCACCAAAAGATCTAATTCGCGAAGTGAAAGCTGAAATATCCGATCTGATTATTGATAAATAAGATTCTAATAATAGCATAAAAAAACAGGACTGTTTATTTCTACATTGTGTATAGAATAACAAACAGTCCTGTTTTTTTATGCTATTATTAGAATTTCCTGAATATATATCTTTTACCTTCACTATTCAAAATCAACTGCTTTCCACTTAACTTTTCAATAGTAAATTCACGCGTTTTTGAACTCCAATCAGTACGGGGTAGAAAACTTGTTACAGGACGAGGATAATTATCTAACTCTAAAGTCAACGACGTCTCATCTTTTAATGTATTATAGCCATGCTGATTTGAAAAAGAATCAGCATCGGCAAGATATACCTGATACATAAACAATATATTCTGAAAATTATAAAATACCGTATCAGCCTGTATCACCTCTCCATTCGCTTCCACTTGCTGTAATTGCCATTTGCCTTCCAGCTTATGTTCCGTATCATTACTACATGCTGCCAGTATGATTACGACAGCGGCTATCATCCAGTATTTCATTCCCTTCATTTTATAACAATCCTTTTGTGCTTGGTAGCTCATATTTATAAATATCACGGCGTATCGCCATTTTTACAGATCGCGCCAAAGCCTTGAAAATGCCTTCTATCTTATGATGTTCATTCGCACCTTCCGCTTTAATGTTCAGATTCATGCGAGCCGCATCACTCAAGCTCTTAAAGAAATGAAGGAACATTTCCGTAGGCATATCCCCCACCTTTTCACGATGAAACTCAGCATCCCAGACTAACCACGGACGGCCTCCGAAATCAAGAGCCACACTGCATAAGCAATCATCCATAGGCAGGCAGTAACCGTAACGTTCGATGCCACGCTTGTCACCAAGGGCTTTAAGCAAGGCTTCACCAAGGGCAATCGCTGTATCTTCTATTGTATGATGCTCATCAACATTCAGATCACCCTTTACACGTATAACCAAATCCATTCCGGAATGTTTTCCTATCTGATCCAACATGTGGTCAAAAAATCCTAATCCGGTCGAAATTTCGGTCTTGCCAGTGCCGTCAAGATTAACTTCTACATAAATATCCGTCTCTTTAGTAGTGCGCTGTACAATGGCACGACGCTCACCGGCAAAAAGATATTCAGTCACCTTGTCCCAGTCTTCCGTTATCAGGACCGGCGATATGGAAGGATTCTCTGCCAGTAACCGGGAAGCTTCTTCATCGGAAGGACGTAACCAAATACCTTTGGCTCCCAGATTTACAGCCAGTTGCATATCCGTCAGACGATCCCCGATCACATAACTGTTTGCTAAATCGTATTCACCGCCGAGATAGTTACCCAGCATTCCGGTCCGCGGTTTGCGGTTGGGAGAATTATCTTCCGGAAAAGAACGATCGATCAAAATGTCATCAAAGACAATCCCCTCGCCTTCCAGGGCTTTCAACATCTTGTTATGAGCTGGCCAGAAAGTGTCTTCCGGAAAAGAGGACGTACCCAATCCATCCTGGTTGGTCACCATGACCAATTCAAAGTCCAATTGTTTACGTATGAAATATAAGTTACGGAATACTTTTGGGTAGAACTCCAGTTTTTCCAGGCTATCCAGCTGGTAATCAACAGGAGGCTCTATCACTAATGTCCCGTCTCTATCGACAAAGAGCGCTCTTTTCATGTTTACATATTTTTTAAAGCCTTCAATAATGCATCGTTTTCTTCCGGTGTACCGACAGTGATACGCAGACAACCGTTACACAAAGTTACATTATTCCGGTTACGTACAATAACGCCTTTCTTTACCAATTTATTATATACTGAATCAGCTTTACCGACATTTACCAGGATAAAGTTGGCATCGGTCGGATACATTTTCTGCACAATCGGCAGCTCCGGCAAAGCAGCCTGCAAACGGATACGCTCAGACATGATACGGCGCAATTGCTCCAGCATCTGTCCCTCATTGTTCAATAATTCCAGAGCCTGCTTCTGTGTCAGCATATTGACATTGTAAGGATATTTGATTTTGTTCAATATCGCTATAATTTCAGGTGAGGCAAATGCCATTCCCAAACGGAGACCAGCCGCTCCCCACGCTTTGGAAAGTGTCTGTAGCACGATCAGATTCGGGAATTTCTTTAATTCCGGGAGAAAAGAAGGCTCTGCCGAGAAATCAATGTAAGCTTCATCCAGTACAACGATTCCTTCAAAATCAGTCAATATCTTATAAATTTCATCCCGGTTCAAGCTATTTCCCGTCGGATTGTTCGGCGAACAAAGGAAAATTACTTTCACCCACTCGTCCACTTCTTCCAGTAACTTGTCTGCATCCAGTTCAAAGTCAGCCGTTAATTCGACTTTTCTAAATTCCACATTATTTACATTTGCTGCCACTTCATACATACCGTAAGAAGGAGCTATGCTAACGATGGTATCGATTCCCGGATCACAAAATGCACGGATCACGAGATCGATCGGTTCATCACTGCCATTTCCCAGGAAGATAGAATTACGGTCCACATCTTTTAATTCGGCAATCCGGTCTTTCAACTCCCACTGCAACGGGTCCGGATAACGGTTATACGGTTCGTTATAAGGATTCTCATTCGCATCCAGAAAAACAGACGCACTGCCGTGGAACTCGTCCCTTGCAGAAGAATATGGCTTCAAGTCCCAGATATTAGGTCTTACAAGTTTTTTTAAATCCATCATATTGTTTTTAATCTTATTGTTACTGCATTACGGTGAGCATCCAGCTGTTCGTTTCCGGCCATGACCTGAATGGTTCCACCTAAACTCTTAATACCTTCGGCAGTGATCTCCTGGAAGGTTATTTTTTTGATAAAACTATCCAGATTCACACCGCTGTATGCTTTAGCATATCCATTGGTAGGAAGTGTATGGTTCGTACCAGAAGCATAATCACCAGCACTTTCGGGTGTATAAGGACCCATAAACACACTTCCTGCATTTTCAATCTGTTCTGCAATATAGGCATAATTTCCGGTCTGTATGATCAGGTGTTCCGGAGCATACATATTTGTGAAATCGATCACTTCCTGTTCATCCTTCAATACGATTATACGGCTGTGTTCTAATGCCTTTTCCGTAATTTCCTGACGGGATAGTGCAGACAATTGACGACGGATGGCTTCAGCTACAGGAGAAACCATGTTTTCGGCCGATGTAACCAGAATGGCCTGGCTATCCGCTCCATGTTCAGCCTGTGAGAGAAAATCAGCAGCAATAAAGTCTGGATTAGCTGTTTCATCTGCAATTACTTCCACTTCAGAAGGGCCGGCCGGCATATCGATAGCTACATCTTTCAGGCTGACAAGCTGTTTGGCTGCCGTTACATACTGGTTGCCGGGGCCAAAGATCTTATATACTTTAGGTACGGACTCCGTTCCGTAAGCCATCGCAGCAATAGCCTGTATTCCACCGGCTTTAAATATTTTGCTGACACCAGCTGTACGGGCGGCGAAAAGAATAGCCGGATGCACCTTGCCTTCCCGGTTCGGAGGAGTACATAAAACGATCTCTTTACAACCTGCAATATGTGCCGGCACAGCCAACATTAAGACTGTAGAAAACAGAGGTGCCGTTCCTCCCGGAATATACAGGCCGACTTTCTCTATTGCAACTGCTTTTTGCCAGCAGGTTACACCGGGAGTCGTTTCTATTTTATGTCCGGTGAAACGTTGGGAAGCATGAAACTTCTCTATATTGTCTTTAGCTGTACGAATAGCCTGCTTCAATTCTTCGGAGACAAGTTCACAAGCTTCTTCTATCTCGGCTTCCGATACCTGAAGATCCGTTAATGTTACTTTGTCGAACTTTTCTTCATATCGCTTTACGGCAACATCACCTTCCTGGCGCACTTCATCCAATACGGTACGGACCGTGTCAAACAAAGTCGTCACATCCAAAGCAGGCCGTTTGACCAACGAAACCCACTCTTCTTTTGATGGATATTTTATTATTTCCATAATTGCACTCTATATCTATATTCTAAAAACTCCTATCATAATCTATCATATCTATTACTTAATTCCCCGCACTATTTACACCCCATCTCAACGATGCTGACACCGGGTGTAAAGGGCATTGAGACCCGGGTGTCACCGGACGTATGATAGTTGTTATACATTTTATTAAAGTATCATCTTCTCAATAGGAATAACCAAAATACCTTCTGCTCCCAACGATTTAAGCTTTCCGATAATTTCCCAGAAATGTTTCTCTGCAATAACAGACTGTACAGAAACCCAGTCGCCATTTGCCAACGGCGTCACCGTCGGGCTTTTCATACCCGGCAACACTTCTATGATCTCATCCAATTTGTCTTTCGGAGCATTCAGCAATACATATTTCTTTCCTTCGGCTACCTGGATTGCTTCAAAGCGGAACAACAGTTCATCCAGGATCGCCAGCTTTTCTTCCGACAGATTATTATTGGCGATCAAAAGCGCTTCGCTTTGCATGATCACTTCAACCTCCTTCAATTGGTTGCTGACCAACGTACTGCCTGAGCTGACAATATCAAAAATGGCATCAGCCAAACCGATACCCGGAGCAATCTCAACTGAACCGCTGATAACATGCAAATCGGCCTTTACGCCTTTTTCTTTCAGATACGCCTTCAGGATCTCCGGATATGAAGTAGCGATAGTCTTTCCTTCAAACCATTCTATTCCCTGATAATCTTCATCTTTAGGAATAGCCAAAGACACACGGCATTTACTAAATCCCAGTCGTTTAACCAGGCGGGCTTCCCCTCCTTTTTCTACATATTCGTTCTCTCCAACAATACCTATATCAGAGACTCCATTCGCTACCGATTGAGGTATATCATCATCACGCAGGAACAACACTTCCACCGGAAAACCTTTTGCCGATAAAAGCAAAATACGCTTTCCCCTGTTCAGTTTGATACCTGCTTCTTCCAATAATAGCATTGTTTCATCGTATAAACGACCTTTTGATTGTACTGCAATTCGTAACATGTTTGTTTTTATTTTAATAATTATATTCTTTCCAAAAACAAAATAAGGCTTACCGAATAACGGCAAGCCTTACTTAATTATATTATGCGTATCTACACACCTCACAGCCCACCGAACTATTGCCCGTTGTAATGATGATGATGGTGATGTGATACTTTTCTTCTCATTTGTTATTTTATTGATGCCGCAAAGTTACAATAATAATTGAAAATGCAAATAAAACTATCAAAAGATTAGCGATCAGGCTCACTTTTTTTCTAGGATGCCAGTTTTATGCCGATAATTCCGCATATGACCAGCATAGCGGAAAGGATACGCCATATGCCTGCCGAATCACCGAAAATAAAGATGCCGATCAATAAAGTTCCGACAGCTCCTATGCCGGTCCATACCACGTAAGCCGTTCCGATCGGGATTGTCCGTTGTGCCAGATATAAAAAGTATCCGCTCAAAGCCATTGAGATAACAGCGACCGAAAGATAAAGAAAACGTGATCCCGTCGTTTGTGCCAGTTTCATACCGACAGGCCAGCCTATCTCAAACAGGCCGCCTAACAATAAATAAATCCATCCCATAATTTCATCTGTGTTTTAATCTATATAAATGATCGGCTTGCTGCCGTATTTTATTAGCCAGCATTGGCGGATAATCCGGATGATCGGTAAAGAAAGCATCGACCTCTGCCCTCGCCTCCGGAGATGTATGTCCGGACAACAACGCTCGTACCCAGGCTGTCGGGAAGAATATATCGCCGGTCCGCTGCACCTCCTGCATCGCCTCCAAAGCCGGACGAATATATTTTATCGCCCCTTCCTGTCTCAACCGGTGATTCAGATTTGCCAATGCGGCAGACGCCCAGGGTTCTATCCGACGGTTCTCTGCAACCAGCAAAGAAGCGAAGACACTGTCACGCACCTCTTTATGGGGAGAAACAGACGGCGAGATAAACTGATATTCCCGTTTTCGGTCCGGATTTGTTATACGCGAAAGTTGGGTGTTAATAATTTCGTCTGCCTGTTCCGGCAGATGAAGGGCCAAAATATAAGATAATCCGATATAATCATTCTCACTTAACGAACACCCGGCAGGAGCCTGCTCTTTCTTCCACAAATCATATAATGAAGCGACCGCTTCAGGTGACTGAACGATTGAACGATACGAACGGAAAGCCTGCAAACGGTGTTGTGGGACAGAAGAAGCCGTAACGATCTGCCATAACGTTTTTTCCAATAAAGCAGTATCTGCCGGATAGAGACGTTGACAATTGCCTATATATCCCAAAGCGGCAGAGAACAACAATGAATTATTCTCCTTCGGCAAATAATCCAGCATAGCCTCCATATAAGAAGTCGGTGAAATAGTTCCGTTCAGCAGATTTTCATATAAAGTAATCAGTATAGAACCTCTCAGCAACTCATCTTTACAGGCCGGAAGATATGCTGCACAAGCCTCGGCATCCGCTTTATTCAACCGGAAAAAGCCATATCCTTTTCCATCTGTATTCGGAATAATGAAACACTCCTCTTTCGGAAGCTTTTTTAATTCCTTTCGGATGGAATTTGAATTTCTCCCGAGAGAAACTGAAATTTCTTCCGGATCCCCGTTTTTAGGAACTATCAGAAAAGATAAATCCTGCGGCCAGTTCAGTCCCCGGTCGAAAGGATCGTTTTGTGAGACAACCAAGCTATCTCCGACAACGGAGGCTGTGATTTCCGGCATCCCTTTTTCATTCACCCAGATATGGCTCCAGGTTGCCAGATCATCATCCGTATATTTATCCAAAATAGTGATCAATCCTTCCCAGGTTGCATTTCCGTAAGCATATGTTTTCAAATATTCCTGTATCCCCTTTCTAAATGCCTCTTTTCCCATCTTCTTGATCAACATTTCCAATACGACAGGAGACTTATCATAGATAATATTACCATAAACCAAACCGGCATTTCGCAAATTATCCAGATCCTGTTTGATCGGATTGGCACCGGCTGTACGATCTTCCGAATAAGCAGGCGGAATATAATCCTGCATAAAGTTCAGGGCATGATTGATATTCGGGTATAATGGCTCGACAATCTGGGAAGCGAAATAGTTGGCAAATACTTCTTTTGTCCAGACATCGTCAAACCATTTCATCGTCACATAATCGCCAAACCACATATGTGCCGTTTCATGGGCAATCAGGGCACTCCGACTCAGCTGTTCGTTCAGTGTCGGATTTTCATTCAGGAACATCCGTCGGTCTGTATAGAATGTGGCTCCGGTATGTTCCATTCCACCAAACTGAAAACCGGGAAGGATGATCAGATCGTATTTAGCAAAAGGATATGGTACAGCCGTATAATCTTCCAACCAGGCCAATGCGTCAAAAACTTCGGATGCGATATCCGGACATTGGGCTATTTTCTTAGGCTCTGTCTCCCGGTGATATATAGAGATTTCTCTGCCATCCCGGGTATAGGTCTCACGAATAAACTTTCCGGCAGTAAATGCAAACAGATAAGTACTCAATGGCTCCGTTTCCTTAAAAGATATGATTTTCCGTCCGGGAACAGAGATCGTGTCGGTCTTTCCGATCGCACCATTCGTAACTGCCTGCCATTCAACCGGCACTTCCAACGCCAATGTAAACAGTGACTTCATATCCGGTTGGTCAAAACAAGGGAATGCAGTACGCGCCCTGTCAGGCACCAACAATGTATAAAGAAACTCATCCCGCCTGTTCAGAGACTGGTCAGCCGGGGTGAAAGCTATATTGACTTCATTCTCTCCTACTTTACTCCGATCTGCCGGAATAATAATATGTTCATTCCTGACTTCATAAGGAACTTGCTCCCCATTCAGTACAACAGAGGCAATCTGCGAGGCTTCTCCCCTGAAGTCAATAATGACCGGAAGCTTCTCTTTCAGGGATAACCGGATTGCCGCCCTGCCCTTTACCGGTTCCTGTTTAGATTCCGGAATAGAGAAAAACAGATAATATTTTACCTGCCCGAAATGTTCTTTTCTGAACTGAGCCAGTTCGTGACTGACTCCCGCTTCCAGCAAAACAATATCTTTCTGCTGTGTTGCACAAGCAGAAAGCAGACCTACAGTTACTGCCCCTGCCACCTGAAAAATAATATGATTTGTATGTGTCATTCTTTTTTACTCTCTCAAATATTCAGCGATCGACATAAAGTTACGCTCCAGTAAATACATTTGCGACGCCATAAAAGTAAAAAATTCTCCCCAATCTTGTTTGCGGTGAAAATCTATTCCCTCTTTGGCAATGTAAATACGTGCAACTTCTTTTCCGGTTTCCCGGACAAAACAAATATCCCAGATCAACCCTTCGGGAAAATCCATTTCCAACATTTCCTTATACCAGGTGAGACGTTCATACATATCCAAACGAAGTTCTTCACTCCGGTGATTCACTTCCAGGATCACATAGGCTCCGTTACGGCTGACGTCAAATTTCAATTCGACACCTTTCACTTTGGTATCGTATAAAGTCCATATTTTCTTTCGGCCCCGCAGATAAGGCTGTACTTCACAATAAGCGGCGAAACTTTCCCAAAATTCCAGTTTCAGGTTCTTTAATTCGTCTTTACTATACATCTTTTTTAGTTGACAATTGACAGTTAACAGATGACAGTTAAAAAGAGGGGACTAAAACCACCTGTCAACCGTCATCTGTCAACTGTCAATTATTTATAAATATCTTTCTTCCTTAATCTGATAACTTCTCCATACCCAGCCAGTTCCTTCATGTCGATACGTCTTGAATCACCAACTACCACATAAACAAACGGTTTCAAACGGACATTATGCCGGTAAAAACGGACAATATCTTTCATATCCATCTCTGAAATACCTGACAACAATGCTTCATTCGGGTCGTTATCGAAACCTGCCCTTCTGAAAGATGCCACTTTCTCTGATAAGTCCCTGAAAGGAGGAAAATCATTATTCACCTGATTTACGATAGATTGCTTGACTGTAGAAACCCGCTCCGGCTTCTCCGGCATTTCGCGGATCAGCGAGCACATAACCTCCATCGCATCCAACGTCTTGTCACTCTGTGTAGAAAGCATTGTAACAAACTCTCCGGCTTTCCCCGATAATTGGTGGGGAGGCAATATATAACGCCCGCTCACCCGATAAGCCAAAGAACGGAACTCTCTGATCTCCTGAAACATCAAAGAAGACATATCTCCGCCGAAATAAACCGAGAATAACCGGGAAGCATGACGTGACCAGGCATCATCGGTAGCCTCTCCTTTTGTATAAGCGTAAATGATACTTTGCGATGCCGTTGGCATATCCATAAAGTAAACGAGCGGTTTATCATATAATTTTGCATCCCGGTAATAAGGTTCTTTTACAGCAACAGTCATTTCCTGCAACGGAAGTGTCGCCTTTATTTGCCCCGTAACCTGATCGGCAGACAACGTCCCGCAATAATGCAAATCACATTCCATCCGGCGAACATCGGCAAAGACATCCAGTAAATCCTTCCCTTTCAACTTCTTGACCTCTGAAAGCGACAATTTATTCAGAAATCTCGATTGTTCCCCATATTTCACCTTCTCCAACATGGCACCCGCAATATTATCACTCGATTCAAAGAAGGCTTTCTCCATTATTTTGGCATCATTTATAACCTGCCGTATTTGTTTATCATCCGCTTTGACATGCGTGATAAAATCACCGGCCAACTGAACGGTCTCCTCTAAATGATTATCAAAACCGGTAACACGGACAATGAACTGCTTATCGTTCGCATCGAAAGACATCGTGCTGCCCAACACCTGCAACCGTGTCCGGAATTCCTGGAACGATAAAGAATCTGTGCCCAGGAACTGGAGATAATTTGCCAGATACTTCAATTTGGGTTGCTCCAACGTACCTATCTGATACACCATATTCAGTGTAAACACATCCGTAACCGGATTTATCGTTGTATATAAGGTTGCCAAAGGCGTTAGTTGAGTGATCTGAACATCTTTACTGAAATTGATAAAACGAGGTGATACTGTTTGTACAGGCAATCGTTCCAGCTGTTTGGCATACTCGGATGATGCTTCCGAGTTTTTAGGAACGACCGGATTGAAGTCTGGTTTTGGCAGATTGTCCTTTGGGTATTTCCCCGTCGTTTTAGTGACACACAGATAGTTTTCACTAAAATACTTGCGGGCAACGCGGATAACATCCTCCCGCGTTAATGCCTCGATCTTGGATACATCCTGCAAATAATCCTCCCAGCTTTTACCCTGCGAATAGATTGTCATCATAATGCGGGTACGCGAATCGATACTTTCCAGATCGGTAGCATACTGGCGACGTTGTTCCTCTTTCAGGCTATTGAATATCTCATCACTGAAATCTCCCTCTTTTATCCGGTTTATTTCTTTCCAAACCAACTTTTCCGCCCCACCGTATGTCTGGAACATAAGTTTCGGAATAACAGCCACTGCCAATATACCGGATTCATTCAAATTCTCATTCATTGCCATCGAGGCCATTATTTTCCGGTCGACCATCAGTTTATCCAGAAAACCTGTTCCATTGGCATTGTTCAACATATTAACGGCAACGGCAAGTGCGACCTGGTCTTCATGGTTGGCGGGAAGTCCACGGAATCCCAATCCCATCGCTTTTACTAAAGGAACAGGAAATTTTACCTTCATTCTCTCTTTACCTTTAAAAGGAGGCAAAGCGACAGTCTCTTTTTTAGGTGCTTCTCCCGGACGAATACGTGAGAAAGTCCTTTCAAGGATGGGTAATACAGTCTCCGTATCAAAATCGCCGCTCAACATCAAAGCCATATTGGAAGCTACATAATATTCCTCAAAGAACTTCCGCATCTCTGTCAGGCGCGGATTCTTCAGGTTCTTTGTACTCCCGATAATCGGATAGGCATAAGGATGCGGTGCAAAATAGCGCTCAAGCAAACGATCCATAACCTGACCGCCAATAAAATCACCATACATATTCTTTTCTTCATACACTGTCTCCAATTCGCTTTGGAACATACGAAAAACCGGATTCAACAGGCGTTCGCTGTTTATTTCGGCCCATTGCTCCATGTATTGCGGAGAAAAAGTATTGAAATAGAACGTAACATCATAAGATGTCGCAGCGTTCAATCCCGAACCGCCATATTTGGAGATCAGGCGGTTGAACTCATTCGGAATAACATAATCGGAAGAGCGGATGCTCAACTCATTGATATCTTTCTGGATTTCTGCACGGGCAAGTTCATCTTCTGTCGCAGCAAGTTCGTCATATTTCATAGCTATAGAATCCAGCAGGACTCTCTCCGCTTCATAATCCACCGTACCAATCTTATCGGTTCCCTTGAACATCATATGCTCAAAATAATGAGCGATCCCTGTATCCGGACAGTCTTTCGATCCTGCCTTCACAACTACGGCTCCGAAAACTTTCGGCTGACTATGGTCTTCATTCAGCCAGACGGTTAATCCATTATCCAGTTTATGTTCTTTTACTTCAAGCGCTTTTGTATTCTGAGCGGTTAACAGATTTGTACCAGTTGCAAATAACATCATCGTCAAGAATGCTTTCATGGATTTTTTCCACACATTTATATTATAGATGACAAAGATACCTGATTCCTTTTTGTTATCGGAGTTTGATTAGATATTTTTATTATTTAAACCAAATGCAATGATAAATGTTATCTTTATAACGAAATAACAGATATAAACAAAATGATAAATTTAGGTAGCTGGATGAACAAAATCCTCGTCGGTTGGGGCGTGGATCCAAAAATTGCAAACACTTTCGATGAATTCATTATTGCTGTGTTACTGATTGTTTTAGCAGTCGGTATCGATTATCTATGTCAGTTCATTTTTGTGGGTAGTGTACGGAAGCTGTCGGAGAAGAGCCATTACTTCTGGGATACATTACTGATCAAGCGAAGAGTAATACATAATCTGGTACATGCCATTCCCGGCATTCTGGTGTATGCATTACTTCCGATGGCTTTCATACGGGGAAAAGAACTATTGCTGCTTTCACAAAAAGTGTGTGCCGTCTATATTGTATTTGTATTACTATTGGCGATCAACGGATTTATCCTTGTGATAATGGATATATACAACCACAAGGAAGTAAATAAGAACCGGTCGATCAAAGGTTTTATACAGGTCTTCCAGGTGTTGGCATTCTTTATAGGCGGGATTGTTATTATTGCTATTCTGGTCGGAAAATCACCGGCAACCTTGTTTGCCGGACTGGGTGCTTCGGCTGCTATCCTGATGTTGGTATTTAAGGATACGATATTAGGATTTGTGGCAGGCATACAGCTTTCAGCCAACGATATGCTGCGGCCGGGCGACTGGATAACGGTACCGGGCTCGAATGCAAACGGTGTTGTACAGGAAATTACACTAAATACAGTCAAGATACAAAACTTTGATAACACAATTTCCACAATTCCCCCTTATACGCTGGTCAATAACTCTTTCCAGAACTGGCGGGGCATGGTCGAATCCGGGGGGCGGCGTGTGATGAAGTCTATCTTTCTCGATCTGAATACGATCAAATTCTGTACACCGGATATGCTGGACACTTTTCGTAAAGAAATTCCCCTGCTTGCCGATTATCAGCCGGACAAAGGTGTTACACCGACCAATTCTCAAATATTTCGTGTCTATGTGGAACGTTATCTGACCAGTTTGCCGGTGGTGAACACAGACCTCGACCTGATCATCAGCCAACTGCAGGCAACCGAATACGGAGTGCCGGTTCAGATCTACTTCTTCTCCCGTAATAAAATATGGAAAGAGTACGAACGTATCCAGTCGGATATTTTCGACCACTTCTTCGCCATGATTCCTCAGTTCGAACTGAAAGTTTATCAGTATTCGGAATAATCTCCCCCTTCCCAAACGCAACAAGAGGCTTCCGCTCGCCCGGCGAAAACCTCTTGTTCGTGATTATTGATCTTCGGAGATCATTCTATTTCCGGACGGTCGCCACCACCACCATCCACTGTGAGCAACTTTTCATACTCGATGGTGCGGGGTTCCTTCAGCAAGGTTGTGCCGGAGGAGAAGGAGGTGACGATGCGCAAAGTGTACTGAGCCCCTTTCGTCAACGAATCGGGAACTTTCACTTCGACACACTTCGGATCGTTACGACGGATACGGTCAGCCACCTTCACCGGGTTGGCCCCGGTACTGTCGACAAAGAAAACGCCGATCGCTTCGCCTTCGCCTGCCACACGCAGTTTGTCGCCTTCGATGGTGATCACGTCGCCTGCCGTGATCGTGCCGTCGATAAAGCCTGTTGCACCGTCGGTCACCTTGTTGATAGAGGCACCGCTGTCTTTCACGCCGAGTATTTCGAGACCTACCTTCGCCAATGCTTCGCGCATTTTAGCCGAAAGGGTGATGTCGAGCGTCACTTTATGACGGGCCGGGTCGAACTGGTCTTTGGCAGTGATCCAGGAACCGGAGACACGGGGCGTGAACTGACAGTTGTCCGTCAGTACGCTGTATCCCTGCTGCACGGCTTCGCTGATGATGCGGTCGTGCTGCTTGATGATCGACAGCATGGTGTCGTACTTGATTTCGCTGCCTTCCACAACGATACGGCGGGCGATGTCTTCGTTGCGCAAGGTGTTTTTCATGGTAGACACTTCGGCTGTATAGTCGTTGTCTACGTCTTTGGTCAGGAGGTTGAGCCGCAGCCAAACCTTCCAGAAAAATTCATAAACTGCCATAATGTTTGCTGTTTATTTAGATGAATAATTGCAGTGGCCACCCTCACTCAGGAGGGCGGGTTAACTGTATTTCGGTTGTTTAGAGGATCACTTTAAAGGTCTTCCCTCCTACCTTTACAATATAGGCTCCTTCAGACAAAGGGATTTGAACATTGCCGGAGGAAACGCGGAGGCTTTTCACCAGCCGGCCATTGAAGCGGACGATCTGCACGTCTTCCGGGCCGGAGGTAGTGATCCGGATCACGCCGTCGCGGGCACTGACCGTTACACCAGCCTGCAGCCCTTCGTTGCCGACAGGAGAAGCGTTCTTCACAATGCCACTGATCAAGATCGTGAGGTCGGTGCTAACATACTTCACGATATAAGCTCCGTCGCTGCTGCGCGGTTCGAGGGTCTCGCCCCGGCTGGTGGTGACGACGGGTTGCGACTGGTTGTAGTCGGCATCGAGCGTGAGGTAGAAGCGGAAGCTGGTCCACTCCTCTACGGCATGATCACCGGCCGAGGGGTCGAGGGTAGCGCCTTCTACGGCAGGCAGGCTGACGTTGTAGTAGACAGGATCTGGCTCGGGTTCCGGGTCGGCGGCCTTAGTGACGGTGATGGGCTTGGTGAAAAGCGTCGTGGTGCCCACCGTGATGCCTACACGGTAAGTACCGGCGGCAGAAATGGTGATGGTGGAGGTAGTCGAGCGCAATCCCTGCGTGGCGGCCTTCGACTGCGGCACGTCCTGCCAAACGCCGGCGGCATCCTTCTTTTGCAGGGTCAGGACGGGAGCGTTTCCTTCCGGAATGACGATCTGAATATTGACCGCAGAAGCGTTTGCCGGAATCTCGGCGGTCGGCGTGGGCGGGTTATAACTGAGGATCGGTGTACCACTGTTATCTACCACCTTGGTCACAGTACCTGTCTGGTCAGTGAAGGTGCCGCTGTTGTTCACGTAGATGCCGGTAACGGTCAGTTCTTTGGCGATCTCTTCGGTCAGGGTAAAGTCGATGCCACTGCCGATGGTGAGCTTATCGGTCACTACTTTATCGAAGAATACGTCGGCGGTTTCGAGAGTGATGTTACCGGCGGCGGTATGGCCATCCCCCTTGATCGTGGTATTGGGCCTGGAGATGGTCACCTCCTCGTCCGGGGTTGTGATCGTCACGGTGATGTCGGACATGGAGTAGATGTCGTGCGTCTTCCCGCCTTCAAACAGGTCGGTCGCGGCGTTCTGTAGCCGTGTCTCATCCATCCACGCCTGGTAGAACTTTCCCTGAGGGGCAAAGAGGGCATACGCCTTGCTGGTCCCGTCGGCGGCGAAGTCGAGGGAGACGACGGGCGTTACGTCCTCGTAGACCCGCACCGTCTTACCGGCCTCCGGGGCGACATCAAACAGCAGCGTGAGCAGCTCGGGGGCCGTTCCCTCGTTGTTGAACTTCTCCGTGCCGACGGCCATGAACCGGACATTGGGCGTCGGGCCCGGGGTTATCGTGCCCTGAGTTATGTTCCAGAAGCCACCCTTGACGGTGATATCCCCGTCGAGGGTCAGAGCGCCGCTGTTAAACAGAACCGAATTATACCCTTCGATGGTGAAGGGTTGCTCGGCACGGATGGTTAGCCTGCCGTTGTTAGAGAAGGCGGCGCTCGCGTCCGGATTCTCTGTCACGATCCGCGATCCGCCCGCCCCGGATACCAGCAGGGTAAAGCTCGCGTTGCTGACCGTGCTAAACATCGCGTTAACGGTTGCCTCCCACAAGGTAAGTACCGGGGGGATGATACCTTGCGGGGTCTCGTCAATCTGGATACCTGTCCCGTTAAATACGCCGGTCAGGGTTCCGGTAAAAGGGATTGTGGGGGTTCCCGGATAGTCCGAGGTGGCGTACACCCATCCATCGGCCTCGGTGTAAGAGAGGAAGAGGTTGCTGCCGGGCTGGAACGCGGACAAGTCGAGGTCGGAATAGGTGTAACTGCCCGTCACCAAGGCTTTCAAGGCAGAGTCGGTGAGTTTGCTCTTGTAGGCCTCCACGCTCCTCCCGTCCACGACGATACTTGTCAGCTTGGGACAGTTACTGAAGGTCCCGTCAGCGAAGTCGTCAGGCGGGGTCTTGCTCTCGATCGCGACGGTCTCCAGCAGGGGGCAGTCGCTGAACATCCCAGCCACGGAGGATACGTCTCCCTGGATCGTCGCCTTCTTCAACTTCAGAGCAGAACTGAAGATATTGCTGCCAAGCGTGGTGACATGAGCCGGGAGGATCACCTCCTCCACAGTGAGGTTCGAGAAGAAGGCCTGGTCCAGGATCTCCGTCACCCCTTCCGGTACGGTATACTGGCCTTCGTAGATAACCACATTTTCCGGATAATACAGCAAGGTGGTCTTGTCTTTGTTGAAGAGGACGTTCTGATACTCGGCGAAGTAGGGATTATCGAGCGCCACCGAGAGGCTTTTGATAGAGGAACCCCTGAAGGCCTCGATATAGGTGACGTTATCGCTCTTGAGGCTCTTTACGCTTGCCGGGAGCGCTAGTCTTTTCAGCTCGACGCAACCGTCGAAGGCACCGGCCCCGATGCTTTCCAACCCCTCCCACAACTCCACTTTCTCAAGTTTGTTGCAGCCTATGAACGCGTTTTGGCCCAATTGTTTCAAGGAGGCCGGAAGGCTCACTTCTACCAGGCTGATGCAACCCTCGAAGGCATTCGCCCCGATGGTTTCGATTTTGTCCCATAGGACCTCGGTCAGGTTGACGCAACCTTTGAAGGTATTGGCTCCGATGACGGTTACATTGTCCTGTATATATACCGTCTCCACCTGTGGCAGGATCGCCTGGTTATCCTGCAGGCTGGTCGCATCGTTGTCCAGAATGCGTAGAATCTTACCTTCCAGCGACCATCCGGTTCCGCTGGTTGCCTGAGCCGCGGTTCGTGCGGGCAGGAGCATGAGTAGCATCATCAGGATGCTGAGGCCTACGCCAAGTAAACGGTGTAGGCGGGTTGTTGTCTTTTCTTTCATACGCTTTAAAATGTTAGTTATTATTCTTTTATATATGGTTGTTATTATTCTTGATTCATGTTCTTTATAAGTATTGCATCAGCTGCTGCGAGATATCTGCATCAGTTGTTGCGACGTCTTTGCATCAACTGATGCGAGGGTATCGCAACGGGTGATGCAATGTTGCTATTCTTCTGCTCTCAGATTTCCAAGGCTGCAAATCTCGCGGCATTCGTTGAGAGTTACACCTCCCGACCCGGTGTAGCGTGTGCGGATAATCGCCGTGTAGCTTCCCGGAGGCAGGTCGGCAGGGACGCGGGCAACGACCTCGGAGGGCATGTTGCGGGTCAGGCGGCGGCTGACGCGGTATTCGGCCTGCGTGGAAGTGTTGCGGAAGAAAACGCCTGCGTCGGCATCGTCGGTGGTCACTTTCAGTTTTTCGCCTTCCAACACCACGTCGTCGCCGCGAGTGATGAAGCCGTCGGTGCGTCCGGTGGCGGCATCGGTGATGCGGGTGATGCTGAGGGAGTCTGTCCGGTAACGGTTGTCGACGATCTCGACGCCTATCTGCCGGAGCATTCTGCGCATGAGGGGCGTGAGGCGGAGGGCAACGGAGCAGGTGTGCGTCTGGGGGTCGAAGGGCTCGGTGGTCGTATCCCAGAGGCCTTGTATGCTGGGGGTGAACTGGCAGTTTTCGGTCAGCACGCGGTTGCCGAGCGTCAGTTCGTGGCGGATACGTTGTTCGTAGCGTGCGATAATGTCGCTGATGGTTTCTGCTTTGATCTCACATCCGTCGGAAAGGATGCCGCGAACGATGTCGTCGTTGCGCAGTGTGTTTTTGCCGGACAGGACTTGCGCAATGTAACCCGTTTTGCCTTCTTTGCCGAAGGGGGTGGGACGAAAATGCATTTTCCAATAGTGAATGAAGTTTGTCATATGATCGTTCTTGTTGTCGTTGTTCACGTACCACCGTTCAATGCTGGGGTGATAACCGTATCAAAAATAGGGAAGCGGACGCGACGGCAAGTTGTCAAAACGTAAAACACCATGAATTTTGATGTTTAGACAACAATAATGATAGGAATGCCATGGGTTTTGATTAGTTTTGCGGCAAACATAAAACAGATGCCTCTACAGATTTCACATTATTTGTTGTTAACGCTTCTCTCGTCGGTTGTAATCATGGCCTACGGCTTTCAGCTGTTGCTGAATGTTCCGGGAGAAAAAGACCTCACGGTCTACCGCTTTTCACGGCGTGTACTGGCGGCTGCCTATCTGAGCCTGGCGTCGCTGGGCATCCTCGAAATATTCCTTCAGAACGAGACGTCCGAAGGGGCGGTGGTCAGTTCCTTTACGCTGGTGATCGCTGGCTTTCAGGCGTTTCTTTTCACCTTTGCACTGATTGCGCTGATACGTCCCGATTATATTACCCGCCGCCTGCTGGGGGTGCATTTCGGGGTGATAACGTTGGTTTCCGCCGTATTGCTTATCAGTTTGTTCGGTTTCGGGGAGATGGTTCATACCGTGATATTCCGGCTGTGTCTGGTGGGATACGTGGGGCAGTTGGTTTGGTATGTGCGTAAATTCCGGCAGATTTACGGGGAAGGTATCCGCCGGTTGTCAGACTTCTATGCCGAAGACGAGGACAGACGGCTCCACTGGATCAGCCTGTGTTTCTACATGGCGCTGACGATCGGTATCCTGGCGCTTGTCGGGGCTTTTATGCGTTCGTTCTACTATCATTTCTTTATACCTTTATATACGGTGTTTTATGTCTACTTTGCAGTGAAGTACTGTAATTACGTGCCGGTTTTCCATTATGTGCTGCGTGGTATAGCGTTGCCCTCTCCTGCTCTATCGGTGGAGATGAGTGATACGGAAGACATCGGCATCATGCCGGAAGTGGTTATGGATACGGCAGAGAAAGATCCTTCGAATGTGGTGGCGGCGTTCAATAATAAGCAGTTTACAGAAAGGCTTCAACAATGGATCGAAGACAAGAAATATCTCGAAACGGGCAAGAACCTGAGTGATGTGGCGGAAGAGCTGGGCACCAACCGCAGTTATTTCTCCCGTTACCTGAATACGCATGAGAAATGCGATTTCCGCAACTGGCGTAGTAGACTCAGGATAGAAGAAGCCAGTCGGCTTCTTCTGATTTATCCGGATAAATCAGTATCGGGTATCGCTGAAATGGTGGGCTTTTCAGACCGCAGTAATTTTCATAGGCAGTTCACCACCATCATTGGGATGTCGCCGCAAAACTATCGCAAAAACAGGGAGTAAAACAACATTACCATTTTCATATTGAACTTTTATTCATTAGTTTTGTATTGTATTTATAGGAAATATCTAAACGAAACATGTATGAGTGAATTACAACAATGGATTAACAGTTACTTGATTAAATGGGGTTTAGTACGCGACTCGGCTAATATCTGGGATAACCTGATCGTATTACTTCTCGTTATAGCAGTAACTGTCGGTATCGATTATACCTGCCGGTATATTTTTCTGGGATTATTCAAACGCTTCGCCAAAAGAACCAAAAACCAGTGGGACGATCTGATCGTGGAACGGAAGATCATCAACAAGCTGATGCACCTGATTCCGGCCATTCTGGTTTATATCATGCTCCCGCTGGCACTTCCAAGGGCTGAAATGCCAACATTACTCGGCATCCTTCAAATGATTTGCAGTATCTATATCGTAGCTGTCATATTGCGTTTTATCAATGCGGCATTAAATCTGCTCCTCGAAATATACAACCGGAAAGAAGCCTTCAAGAATAAGCCGTTGAAAGGGTTTGTACAAATCATTCAGGTGCTTGTGTTCTTTGTCGGGTTCATCATTATCATCAGTATCCTGATTGGAAAATCACCAGCTACACTATTTGCCGGATTGGGAGCTTCGGCTGCTATCCTGATGTTGGTTTTTAAAGATACGATACTTGGTTTTGTTGCCGGTATCCAGTTATCTGCCAATGACATGCTCCGTCCGGGTGACTGGATCACGATGACTAAATACGGGGCCGACGGAACCGTAATAGAAGTAACGCTGAATTCGATCAAAGTACGTAATTTCGATAATACGATCACTATGATACCACCCTATGCGCTCGTCAGCGACTCTTTCCAAAACTGGCGGGGCATGCAGGAATCAGGCGGGCGACGTGTCAAACGTTCGATCAATATCGATATGAACAGCGTACGTTTCTGTACACCGGAAATGCTTGATAAATTCCGTAAAATATCCTTACTGACCGAATATATCGATACTAAGCAACAAGAACTGGAAAGATATAACAAAGAACATAATATAGACGGCTCCATCAAAGTGAACGGGCGCCGTCAAACCAATCTCGGTGTTTTCCGTGCTTATCTGGTAAATTATCTGAAAAGCAACCCTGATGTGAACAAGGATCTGACGTGTATGGTACGCCAATTGCAACCGACAGAAAAGGGAATACCGATGGAGTTATATTTCTTTGCAGCAACAACTGTCTGGATTCCTTACGAAGGCATTCAGTCTGATGTATTCGATCATATTCTGGCTGTTTTACCGGAATTCGATTTACAGGTTTTCCAGGAAGTGTCAGGTTCGGATCTGCGTCATTTGAGGATTGAAACTGCTAACTAAGCATAAACAAAAAGGGACTTTTATGTAAGTCCCTTTTTTATATCAATCAATTTCTATAAAATTCTTTTGTACAATTTCGTAGTAAGCGAATGGAGGCTTAACATATTCCTCACCGCCTTCTGCCTCTTTCAAGGCTTCTGCTTCATAGTCTATTTTCCAATAACGATTATATTGGGTTGTGACATAGATCGGTTCAAAATCATTATCATCTTCTTTAAAGAATAACATTGCATGTTCACCGGCAACCGGTTCGCATTCTTTCGGTAAAGTCAGCCACGCTCTGATCTGCGCTTTAAGCTCACTATCATCAAAATAAACCAGATGATCCATCAACTCAATAAAAAGCTCCCAGCTGATATCATACGGGAAAGTCAATGCAAACACTTGTTTCCCCATCGGATGGATACGAATGATCGCATCATATCGACGGCTATTATATATGTCGGTAAATACACGTAACAGCTGTTCCACATCAGCTTCCTCCAGTCCGGCAACAATCACTATTTTATCATTGCTGACAGATATATTAGGACGTAAAGCCGGATCTGGCTTTGCATCTTTTTTCCGGAACTTATTCCGCAAATAAAGAATCAGTACGACAATTATAGCTAAAAAGAACAGGTACGTTTTGAGCGGCAGCTTCTTACTGCTTTTTTTCGTATTTTGCACCACTTTTATTCCGTCGTCATTCAGATTGAAAGTAACAGGAATAACTTTTTCATCAGCAATATTCTCTCCGTTACGTGTAGCCGGTATCCATTTTCCGCTTGTCAAACCTACCAAACGGATCGCTTCATCATTCAGCAACGGCTCCGAACCAAGAAAAACATGCGGATCGGTAACTGAACCGTCAGGCTCTACCGTACAAGCAATAAGGACAGTTCCACTCACCTCTTCCCTGACGGCTTTTTCCGGATATTCCATGTTCTGCCGGATAAACCAGAATTGTGCGGACGATCCACCGATATATTCAGGGAAAGTGCGGTCGGAACCCTCGGAACGGTCGATCGGGCTATAGACACCTTCATTCGTTTTTAACAAATAAGTAAGCATATATTGATCGTCATCCGCACGACTGAAACTCATGGAACGGTAACCCAATTTAGGTACATTATTTATCTGCTTCCCGTCATTATCCGGAGGCAACAATACGACATCCATCATTCCCACTTTTATTATGGAGAAACGCAGACCGTTCAATACATGCAGATAAAGAGACTGGCAAGCCATTTCTTCTCCCGATTCACCAGTCTTCCGGACACTTTCAAACCGATACTCCCTGGCGATAGAGACCGTATTTTTATAATCATCAGCAAAAGAATAAATCAGACTGATCCTGGCACCGCCTAGCAAAGGAATAGGCTCGGTTATAAGCCCTTTCAGTTTGGGATTATCGGGTGTAAAAGCCGTAAGCTTTCCTTTATCCGTTCCAAAACGAGTCAGTTTATTGACCGGAAAAACAGATTCCAGACGGAACAGAGAAATATCCTTATCATTTGGTTTGGGTTCCTCAATGATCAGACTATCCAGATAAGGTCTGACTTCCTGCCGTAAGCGAAGTTGCTCTTCCGGTAAATTGTTTTGTTGCGCCTTTACTCCAGATATTCCGCTGATAAAAACAGTCAGGAGTAGATATAGAATCGGGGTGGCTTTCATGATTATAGAAATATTTAGTTTACATCAGAACTGGAAATAGATAAATGGTTGTACACCTGCACTCTTGAACTGTACTACAACGAAAACCATAATCGCCAGGATGACTGCCTGCACCAATAACGGAGAACGGGTAACGACACCCTGCAAAGCATTCTCGGCCGATTTTGGCATAAAATGTAATACATAACCGATTATCATCAATATAAAAACGCCTTTATAACCAGTAACAAACTGTGTAAATACTTCCGGATGGAAATTTGTACAGATTTGCGTAAGCATCTCTTTTACTGTTTGCAGCGAGTCGGCACGGAAAAATATCCAACCAAAACATACCAAATGGAATGTGATCAAAATCCCCAACACCCTGCGCCAGGGTTTCATTTCCGATCCCAACGGTTTAAAACTACTGAAACGCCCCATTATAAACTTATGAATAGCCAACGCCACGCCATGTATAGCTCCCCAGATGATAAAACTCATGGAAGCACCATGCCATAGGCCACCTAGTAGCATTGTGATCAGCAGGTTGATATAAGTACGGATTTTCCCTTTCCGGTTCCCTCCCAACGAAATATACAAATAATCTTTCAACCAGGAAGAAAGAGAAATATGCCACCGACGCCAGAATTCAGTAATAGTTGCCGATTGATAAGGTGAGTCGAAGTTCATATTGAAACGGAATCCCAATAATAAAGCGATACCGATCGCCATATCCGAATAACCGGAAAAGTCACAATAAATCTGTAAAGCATACCCGTAAACACTTAGTAGATTTTCCACCCCGGTATAAAGTAACGGCGCATCAAAAACACGATCTACAAAGTTCAAACTGATATAATCGGAAATCACCGTTTTCTTAAACAGACCACACAGAACCAGAAATAAACCTTCCCCAAATTCAGAACGGGTAACAGTCGGATTCTTATAAATTTGAGGAATAAAATCGCGGGCACGAACAATCGGCCCTGCCACCAGCTGAGGAAAAAACGATACATAAAACACATAATCGATCCAACGTGTCAATGGTGTAATCTTTCCCCGGTACACATCGATCACATAACTGATCGTCTGGAATGTAAAGAATGAAATACCGACAGGCAGGAAAATATCCAATGGTTGATAAGTCACACTTTGCAGGGAGGTATTTCCAAACTGATAACCAAACTCCCGTGTAACAGAAGCGATGATCTCCAGCAGGAAATTAAAATATTTAAAATAACCCAGCAATCCCAGATTTATACATAAGCTAAGGACGACCAACAGCTTACGTTTCCATTTGGTCGCCGTGTGATATATTCCCTGTGCAATACAAAAGTCGGAAGTCGCCGTAAACAACAACAGGAAAAACCAGAATCCGCTACTCTTATAATAGAAATAAAGAGAGAACAGTGTCACATATATAATACGGGCCAGCAAATGCTTCCTGAGTGACATATATATGATCAGGAATCCGATGAAAAGAAAGAAAAACAGTCCGCTACTAAAAAGTATCGGTGCATTGTGCTGGTAGGTAAGCACATCTCCCAGTTTGGACAAATCAATATTATCGAACATTGTTATCTGCTATATATCGGTTATAGGTTTGCATCAGTGCACGATACAATAAAGTTCCCTGCTCCTGATAGCCTTCTTTAGTAAAATGAACGCGGTCTCTCCCCATCAATCCGGCTTTATGCCATTTAGCACTCGAGCTCTTACCTCCTGTTGCAGCAAATAAATCCCAGCAGGCCACACCTTCACGACGGGCCACATCGACAATAGTCTTAGCGGCGCGTTCTGTATTTTCATTGCGTACATACGTACGTTTCTTATTCACATACACCCGTTTATAACATTCCGGAGGCGTAGTAAGCAAGATCGCAGTATGCGGCATCTGTTTCTTTACCAAAGAAATAAAAGTTTCAATCTGTCCGGCAAACTCACTCCGGTTAAAACGTCTGCCGAAAGTCTCATTCGTTCCCAAAGAAATAATCAGCAACGACGGATTCAGCAAGGCTAGCTGGCGGACATAATCTTCATCCGTGTAATTCACGTACATAGCACCGTTTACTCCTACCGAATGATAAAGAATCCCTGGCTGGCCGTTAGTCAGATTGAAACCATAATAAAGATTTTTGAAAGAAGAAGCAGGCAACAGTTTGTCTGTCCCTTGTTTCCGACGGGTACTTTGTAACTGTAGCGTATCGATCAGGCCGGAGATACGGAAAGTATCGGTAATCACACCCGGAGCACAAGCCGTTTGGCTTAAAATCGTTTCTATCGAATCCTTCATCTTTCCGGCAGGCAACATCGGCATGGACTTTTCACCACGATAGATGACAGCCTGATTGAATGAATAACCGGCTCCGTTGTTGGGCGCCATACTTATATCCAAATTTATGGACGGAGATACGGATTGAATACCAATTCCTCCCGGTCCGATCGGACACTTCCTGTTATGCTGGATACAACGTCCGGCCACCCATTCCCGGATAACAGAGGAGATAAAATAATCATCCGGCTCATTCGTCTTGCTTAACTTGAACGGAGCGATCCAGCCACGTCCGGCATTACCGAACTGCTGCTGCAAAAGACGCATGGTCCGCCCGCTGTAATGACCTGCCTGAATATGGGAATCGCCTAACTGAACAATCGTGACGACTGTATCTTTCCCTGCACGCAGAGAATCGAGTGCCGCAAAAAAATTATGTAAAGGAGCGTAGTCACTCACACAACTGTCAGCCTCCGACAACAGAACAGAATCGATAGCCGCCCCCATTTTATAAGAGGCAAAAGGCAAAGCAACCGTATCCGAAACAGCCAGTGTATCAGGCAAAACAGTATCATCCTGCAACGCAACACGGGAAGGCGAAAGATTTTTCGCCCCGACGGTGATTGCAATCAGCGCCAACAAAACCGACAAATTAATTAACCACTTTGTCTGCTTCATCATAAAACTCCTTTTCTAACAATAACGCATTGAATAATGCTGTGGCTATCTCACGTCCTCCCCTGAAACTCAGGTGGGTATAATCTTTGCTTGCCCAATTGTTCTCTACGAAACGGACCATACTGTTCTCGCCTCCCATGGCACCGAAAGTATTCCAGAACGGGATACCGACTTTACGGGCGATCTGCCGCTGGGTATGAAGCATAGCCAATACGGCAGGCATCGTTTCAAACTCCCCGTCTTCCTGATGACTACGGTCGGAAACTCCCAGCAACAAAACATCCGATTCCGGGAAACAAGCCTGTACGTGACGGACTGCTTCCACCATACGTTTATCGTACCAGCCATAATGCAGTACACTATCGCTCACCACATTCAGTCCATATTGTAGGATAATCAGATCATATGGCCGTACCTCGTTCAGGCTTTGGCAACGCGAACTGTCCAGGCGGTTCAGGATCATACCGGAATTACCCCGTAACGAATAATTATCTACCACGACTCCTGAATTATCTTCCAAAGCAACACCTAAAGCCCGGAAACCTTCCGTCTCCGTAAAAGAGAAAGTTGCTTCGGTGAAATTTCCTTTACGCACATATTGAGTGATTGTTGTCGTTGGCGGTAATATTTCATTGATCGTATCCGGTTCCCCGTTATAATGCAATTTCATCCGCGTCCCCGTATTCTGTTCATACAGGAATTTCAGCGATGAAGCTGTTTCCAGTTCAGGATAACGGTTAGTTGTTTTGAGAGAGACGGTGACCTTTTCCTCTTTTTTAGGTTCAAACATCATACCGGAAAGTGTATAACCATGTTCATGGTCAGTCAGCATCGACCATGTATGCCAACCTTCCGAACGTTGTTCGATCGTCGGACGGAACTGAGCGGCAACGGAAGTAATAGGAACAAAACCAACCCCGCGTCCTCCAAACTCTTTCTGTAAGGCTGAACGCAAATCGGCAACGACAATATCACCTTCAATGAACGAATCACCCAGGAAGGCAACACGTACCGGCCGACCCAACTTATCCCGTTTCTTCAACGCCGTAAAGAAACGCTTCAAACCGATATGCCCTACCGAATAATCTTCGATATGCGTACCGAGCGAATCGGCTCCCTGAACGGAATACATCACGTTATACAAGGAATCGCGTAAAGCCAATGCCGCCGAGTCAATCCCCGTCGAACGGATGATCGAATCGCGCAAAGCCACCGAATCAATTTCCAGTGTATCCGGCTGTTCGAGCTGTTTACGCAGCGAGTCCATAGACAGCGATTGCGTTTTTACCCGTAAATCCGAAAGTAAGTCAACCTTTTTTATCTTCTGACCGAACATTCTGTCCGGCAGATAATATAGTCCCAGGCAGATGCAAAGCGTAATTAGCAAAAGAGCCAGTAATCTGCCGAAATTATCTTCTTTATTCATTTACTCATTCTTACGAAGGTGCAAAGATAAAGATAAAGTTGGTATGTTCGTGTATTGTTTCAGAATTAGAAAGAGACTTTTAAAAGTTCCGGTATTTCAGAAGGCTCGCTGGCCACCCTGATTCCGGCCTCTTCCAAAGCCCGTATTTTCTCTACGGCAGAGCCTGAACCTCCGGAGATGATTGCTCCGGCATGCCCCATCTGTTTCCCGGGCGGAGCGGACTGTCCGGCAATAAATCCGACAACCGGTTTGGTGACATGCTCACGAATATATTCGGCAGCCAACTCTTCTGCATTGCCGCCGATCTCACCGATCATCACGATCGAATGTGTCTCCGGATCATTTTCAAACATTTCCAACAAATCCCGGAAATAAAGTCCGACCACAGGATCGCCGCCCATTCCGACCGCGGTAGATTGGCCCATACCTTTGGCGGTCAAATGATAAACCACCTCATAAGTAAGCGTTCCGCTCCGGCTGAGTACCCCTGTATGACCTTTTGTAAAAACTTTTCCAGGCAAAATGCCTACCAGACTCTCACCCGGAGAAATCAGTCCGGGACAGTTCGGACCGATCAACTTCGCTCCTTTTAACTGAACGAAACGATAAGCCTTTATAACATCGAGTGTCGGGATTCCTTCCGTTATACAAACGATCAGTTCTATCCCTGCATCAGCCGCTTCCATAATGGCATCTGCTGCAAAACGGGCCGGAACAAATATAATGGAAGTATTCGCCTGTGTCTGCTGCACAGCATCATACATTGTATTAAAAACCGGGATATGCTCGATAAGAGTACCACCTTTGCCCGGCGAAGTCCCGCCAACAACATCAGTGCCATATTCTTTCATTTTCAATGCATGAAAAAGTCCGTCACGCCCGGTTATCCCTTGTACGATCACTCGGGTCGATTTATTTATTAATATGCTCATAATGATTTTTTCTTTATTTACTGTTTATTAGATGCTTCAACAGCCATCAGGGTGGCTTCTCCCATTGTCTCAGCGACTTTGAAACGTGTATTGCGCAACAAGTCACGTCCTTCCGCCTCATTCGTTCCGGTTAATCGGACAATCACCGGAATATCTGTATCGATCTGCTCAAAAGCTTTCAGCAAGCCGTAGGCAACATCATCGCACCGGGTAATTCCGCCGAAAATATTGATCAACACCACTTTCACCTGCTTATCCTTCAGAAGAAGTTTCATTGCCTCGATCACTTTTTCAGGATTGGAACTACCTCCGATATCCAGGAAATTGGCCGGATTTCCGCCATACAACTTGATCAAATCCATCGTAGCCATAGCCAGTCCGGCACCATTCACCATACAGCCGATCTCGCCATCCATATGTACATAACTAAATCCTTTTTCTTTTGCCAGTGTTTCTGTCTTTTCTTCCTCGGTTGGCTCGAACAAAGATAAAACACCGGGCTGACGATACAATGCATTATCATCGAAAGTCATCTTGGCATCGATAGCAATCAAAACTCCTTCCCGGGTCATTACCAACGGATTGATCTCAACCAGCGAAGCATCTTTCTCAATAAAAAGCCTGTACATATTCTGTATAATTGCCGCCATCTGGTTTACCTGTGCACTGCTAGCGAATAAAGTAAAAGCAAACCGGCGAGCCAGATAATCCGGGATTCCGATCAGTGGATCGATCCTGAAATGAAATATTTTTTCCGGACTTCTGCGTGCCACCTCTTCAATATCCATGCCTCCCTCCGCACTCATCATCAAAACAACCGAACGCGAATTACGGTCGATAACAAAACTGACATAATATTCGAGATGAATATTTACCGCTTCACTGACAATCACGCGGGTAACCGGATAATCTTTGATCGTCATACCTAAAATACTTTCAGCATGTTGTAAGGCTTCCCCAGCATTTCCAGCCAGTTTAACACCTCCGGCTTTTCCTCTTCCTCCGGTCAGAACCTGCGCTTTGATCGCAACTTTTTCATTTCCGAGCTGGCTGAACGCAGCTGTAACTTCTTCCGGCTTACTACACAGGATGTGTCGTTCTACCGGAATTCCATAATCTGAAAAGAATTTCTTTGCCTGATATTCGTGTATCTTCATCTGGTAATAATTTAGTGGAATTTATTCTCTCATCTCTAATAACATTCAAATAAACGAAGAAGTTGTTGAAGTAAAAGGATATATCAGACTGCTTTTCAGCATAAAAGCCCTGTAGACGCCGGATTCAAACACATTCTTTATTTCCCCTGTTTTATAATAATCAATTTATAAATACGTTACTTTTGCAAGGCTTTATCGAAAGAAAGCCCATCGCGATCAATAAAATAAGAATTAGCTGATATGGAAAAGTTGAAAGAGAGAAAATGGAAAGTGCTTGAAAGTACCTATCTTCACCGCAAACCGTGGCTGACAGTACGGAGTGAACGGGTCGAACTGCCCAACGGCAACCAGATTCCCGAATATTTCGTATTTGAATATCCTGAATGGATCAATGTGATTGCCATCACGAAAGATAAAAAATTCGTTTTTGTCAGCCAATACCGCCATGGACTGGGAGAAACGTCCTATGAACTTTGTGCCGGCGTATGTGAAAAAGAAGACGGCTCTCCCCTCTTTTCCGCTCAACGTGAGCTCCTGGAAGAAACAGGCTTCGGCAAAGGTTCCTGGAACGAATATATGGTGATCTCGGCCAACCCGGGAACACATACCAATCTGACTCATTGCTTTCTGGCAACCGACGTCGAACCCGTCACTGCTCAACATCTGGAAGACACAGAAGACTTAGCAGTCCATATCCTCACACTCGAAGATGTTTTAGAACTATTAAAAACAGATCAGATCAAACAGGCCATACATGCTGCCCCGCTTTGGAAATACGTGGCAGAAAACCATCTGCTCTGACCTTCAAAGGACAAATCGCCCTGTATTAATCGAGATTTATTAGGATAATTCATTCTTTTTTCTTATGTTTGTTAGGGAAGAATATGAGGAGGATGAGTTATGAGCAACATTTCAGATTATATCGAACAATTTGTCCTTGATAAACTGAACATGTTTAATGAAGGAAGAAATGAGGATAAAGGCGTATATTACATTCTTTTACCTAACGAAAAGACAGCCTATTATACGCTTTGGTTCTATAACCCGGCGGCGGAATATCATCCTAATATATTCCTTTCTACCTTGGACGTCAATGCCATTAATTCGGTCGGGAAAGCAATGAAAGCCGTGGCAAACTCTTTTGTCAAACTAACGGTCAAGATACGCATCGAATCCATCTCACACAATGCCGACGACATGATCTCTTTCGGCAAATATCGGGGGTATCATCTGTTTGAAGTAGCCCTGATCGACCCTAAATATGTCACCTGGATAGCTAACAAATACGAGGCACACGTTCAAAGTGAAAGGCGCTTCAAGGAGCTTGCGGCCACTTATTCATGGTTTTATCAGGATCTCAATACTTCCCGAATACATAAAATGCCGGTAAGCCGCTTTGTCGGAACGATAGACGAGAAACTGACTGATTTGCATCTTACTATCCGCCGGATCAAGATAGAAGACAATCCTTATAAAACCCGTGTGATCCGGGGAACGACTCACTTTTATGTCGATCAAAAGATCATTGCGGCCGATGATTCGGAAAATCTGTTTTTCTTTACTATCCGTGCAACCGACCGCAGCCTGGAAAGCGGAAAATTAAGCAATTCCGACCATGCCTACCAGGTCGGAGAAAAACTATATATACGCTCTGCCAAGGTAATCAAACATTATGCATCCCGAAATATACGGTACACGAAATTGGGGTATGTAAAGTTTAAATAATACAATAAGCTTTTAGTCTGATAAAATCCCATTCGAATCCATTTTTAATTTCTTCCGAGAGGAATTTGAATTTCATTCGGAAGAAAATTTAGTTTCTCCCGAATATATGTTTTTCTGCACAAACAAAGATGAAAATTTTATTTTTGAGAAAATACACAAAGAAAAAACGATTATTAAGGCATTTATCCAAAAACAAGCGCATATTAGCAAATCAGCCATAAAAAACAGCAACAGCAACGCGTACATACGCGTGCGTGAGAGCCACGGAGAGCAAAAACTTCCTGCCATTTTCTTTTTCGACATTTCTGTTATTCAACATCTTTTTTTATCTTTACCGCATTATATCCGGAAAACATGTTTGCAAAAAAAATAACGCTCATACTATCAGTCTTAGTTGCGCTCTTTATATTCAATGAGCCTATCATTGCCCAAGAAAAAGCTTTTCCTAAAAGTGGAGAAGGAATTACCCTTTTCCTGAAACGTCATAACCGTGTAGGGAAAGAGTATCACGATGAATTTATCAAATTAAACAAGACCAGGCTCGGCAGTGGTAATTCGCTGAAAATGGGCGTTAAATACCATTTGCCACCTTTAAAGGGCGCGGCGGCTACAACTGCGAAGAAGCCTAATTACGAGCCCTTATTCGGCAAGGAATTAGCCCAATACCAAGTCACCTCTTCCGAATTGAAAGGCTGTTGTTTTTATCTGGTCAGCGGACATGGCGGCCCCGACCCCGGAGCCATCGGAAAAATGGGGAACGTCGAACTTCACGAAGACGAATATGCCTACGACGTCATGTTGCGCTTGGCACGTAATCTGCTTATGCGGGGTGCCAAAGTGCATATCATCATCCAGGATGCCAAAGATGGCATTCGCAATGACCGCTTCCTAAACAACACCAAGCGTGAAACATGCATGGGTGCCCCGATCCCATTCAACCAGGTGCGCCGCCTCGAACAACGAAGCGAAAAGATCAACTCACTGTTCAAAAAGGATAGAGAACTTTACAAACGCGCTATCTTTATGCATATCGACAGCCGTAGTAAAAGTCATCAGACTGATGTTTTCTTCTATTACCAGGATAAAAATTCTGAAAGCAAACATTTGGCAAAGACCATGAAATCCACCTTCGAGCATAAATACAACCGGCACCAGCCCGGTCGCGGATTCACAGGCACTGTCGGTCAAAGAGGATTGTTCGTCTTAAGAAAAACAACACCTCCTTCCGTATTTGTCGAATTAGGCAACATACAAAACAGTTTCGACCAAAAGCGATTTATTCTCAGTGACAACCGCCAGGCTTTGGCAAACTGGTTGTGCGAAGGTTTTGTCACTGACTACAAACGCTACAAGAAAAAGCTGAAATAAATGCTTTGACAATGAATTATTAGCCTCTGAAATACCGATTAATCCACAGATTAATCGTACCTTTGTGTAATTTTATTGTTGAATCGTTTTAAATAACCATGAATAATTCTTATATATCTCCATTTGCTAAGCCCGTTTATGTGATGTTGAAACCTGTCGGCTCGGTGTGTAACCTGGCGTGCGATTATTGCTACTACCTGGAAAAGGGAAAACTATATCCGGAGGTGAAGAATCATATCATGAGTGATCAGTTACTGGAAAAATTCATCAAAGACTATCTGGAATGCCAGACAATGCCTCAGGTGCTTTTTACCTGGCATGGCGGCGAAACACTGATGCGTCCGATCAGCTTTTATAAGAAAGCGCTCGAACTTCAGCAGAAATACGGACGTGGACGGCAGATCGACAACTGTATCCAGACAAACGGAACCTTGTTGACAGACGACTGGTGCCGCTTCTTCAAAGAAAATAATTTTCTGGTCGGCATCTCGATCGACGGTCCGCAGGAATTCCACGATGAATACCGCCGGAACCGCCAGGGGCTTCCCTCCTTCTACAAAGTGATGAAGGGGATCGAATTGTTGAAAAAACATCAGGTAGAATATAATGCTATGGCTGTGGTAAACGACTACAATGTTGATTTTCCACTGGAATTTTATCATTTTTTCAAAGAAATAGACTGCCATTTCATTCAGTTTGCCCCTATTGTCGAACGATTGGGATTTCACCAGGACGGGACGAAGTTAACTTCGCCGGAACAACAGGATGCCAATATCAAACTGGCACCATTCTCTGTCGATTCCGGAAAATGGGGGGATTTCCTTTGTACGATCTTCGATGAATGGCTGAAAGAAGATGTCGGGAATTATTATATCCAGCTGTTCGACGCTACACTGGCAAACTGGGTCGGAGAGCAACCGGGCGTATGTACGCTGGCCCGGACATGCGGACATGCCGGAGTGATGGAGTTCAATGGCGATTTATATGCGTGCGACCACTTTGTGTTCCCTGAATACAAGTTAGGAAATATCTATACGCAGACATTAACTGAAATGATGTACAGTCAAAACCAACTTAAGTTTGGTGCAGACAAATACGATAAACTCCCCACTCAATGCAAAGAGTGTGAATTTCTCTTTGCCTGCAACGGGGAATGTCCCAAAAACCGCTTCCTGCATACAGCCAGTGGCGAACCGGGATTAAACTACTTATGCAAGGGCTACAAAAAGTTTTTCAAACATGTAGCACCCTATATGGATTTTATGAAAAAAGAATTATTAGCCCAGCGTCCGCCCGCAAACGTGATGCAATGGGCTAAGGAGAACAGGGATACTCTATAAAAAACATGAAATACAACAGACGTGATTTTATTAAAACAGGAGGTATGGTTATGCTTGGTTCACTGGCAGTTCCTTCTTTTTTAGAAGGTTGTGCCGGTAGTACTGCTGATAAAGCTGCCGGTATCTCATTTGCGTTAAACCATTTCGGGTTAAGCGAAAGTGATATGAAAAAAGTGCTGAACGCAGCACTGGAAAAAGGAGGAGATTATGCTGATCTTTTCTTCGAACACTCTTATCGTAACAATATCGGTTTACAGGATGGAGCGGTGAATCGCGCTTCTTCAAATATAGATTTTGGAATGGGTGTACGCGTCCTTTCCGGAGACCAGACAGGTTATGCCTATGTCGAAAACATCTCGCTGGACGAAATGCTGACTGCTGCACGCACAGCCGCACGTATCGCAAACGGCGCTGCAGGGAAAGGACCGGCCAAACTGACCGAGGAACCGATCGTCAATAACTTCTATGGCGTACAGACGCCCTGGGATGAGATTGCCGTCAAAGAAAAAACACCTTACCTGCAAAAACTGAACGACCAGATTTTTGCACTCGACAAACGTGTACATAAAGTAATGGCATCTCTCGGCGATACGACATCGCATATCTTTTTCTGTAACTCGGAAGGACAAATGTATTACGATTACCGTCCGATGGTTACACTCGGAGCTGTTTGTATCATGGAAGACAACGGCAAGATCGAAAACTCCTACGCTTCCCGTGCATTCCGTATGGGGGCCGAGTTCCTGACCGACGATATCATCAGTGAAGTGGCTAAAGAGGCTGTAGAGAAAACCTCTATCCTCTTCCAGGCGGTAAAACCTAAAGGCGGTGAGATGCCGGTCGTAATGGGTGCCGGTGGCTCCGGTATCCTGTTACATGAAGCAATCGGACATGCATTTGAAGCTGATTTTAACCGTAAAAACACTTCCATCTTTTCAGACCAGCTGAATAAGAAAGTCTGCAACGAACATATCAACGTAGTGGATGACGGTACGATTCCGTTCAATCGTGGTTCTGTCAATATTGACGACGAAGGTATAGAAGGGCAAAAGACATATATCGTAAAAGAAGGTATCCTGACCAGCTATCTGCACGACCGTATCAGTGCGAAGCATTACGGCATCCCGTCGACAGGTAACGGACGCCGCGAATCATTCCGCCAGATGCCTATCCCGCGTATGCGTGCAACCTATATGGAAGCGGGCAATGTGACGGAAGAAGAGATGATCTCGACCGTTAAGAAAGGTATTTATGCATCCAGCTTCACCAACGGACAGGTACAGATCGGTGCCGGAGATTTCACTTTCTTCGTAAAAGACGGTTATCTGATCGAAGACGGTAAACTGACACAACCGATCAAGGATATCAACATCATTGGTAACGGACCGAAAGCATTGGCCGATATTACAATGGTCGGCAACAACTATAAGATGGATAACGGCACATGGACATGTGGCAAAGACGGTCAGTCATGTCCGGTAACTTGCGGTATGCCATCCGCCCTGGTTAGTAAACTTACTGTAGGAGGAGAAAATTGATATGATAACTAACGAAAATAAAAAACTGGCTCAATGGGCCATGGAGTTCGCTTTGAAGAATGGTTGCCAGTCTTCACGTGTCAGCCTGTACAATGGTTCGAGCAGTTCGTTTGAAATCCGTGATATGAAAATCGATCGCCTGCAACAGGCATCGGAAAACAGTCTGGTCATCCAATTATTCGTAGACGGACGTTATGGTTCTTTTTCCACCAACCGTCTGGACAAGAAGGAACTGGAAAAGTTTATCCGCAATGGAATCGACTCAACCCGTTATCTGGCAGAAGACAAAGCCCGTACACTTCCTGACGCATCCCTTTATTACAAAGGCGGTGGTGCAGACCTGCAACTGATCGATCCTAAATTCGACTCCATACAGCCGGATGAGAAGGTTGCACTGGCAATGAAGACCTGTGAAGAGATGATAGGAAAAGACGACCGCATCATTTCTGCCAATTCTTCTTATAGCGATGAGAAAGACTTCAAATATATGGTTGCCAGCAACGGCTTCGAAGGTGAAGCCTGCGGCTCTTCATTCAGCTTGGTAGCCAGTGTCAGTATTCGTGGCGAAGGCGATGCCCGTCCGGAATCTTACTGGTATGATTCTTCCCTATACTACGATACAATGATCAAGGAAGGATTGGGAACCAAAGCATTGGAACGTGTTTTTCGCAAACTGGGACAAAAGAAAGTAGCCTCCGGAAAATATCGCATGATCGTTGATAACATGAATTCAGGCCGTTTGTTATCTCCCGTTATAGATGCTTTATATGGCTCGTCTATTCAACAGAAAAACTCTTTCTTGCTTGACAAGCTCGACCAAAAGGTTTTGGGAGAGAAACTTACTCTGATCGATGAACCGCATCTGCTCAAAGCTTCCGGTGCCCGTTACTTCGACGGCGAAGGGGTTGCGACCAAACGAATGCCTGTCTTTGAAAACGGAGTATTGAAAACATACTATATCGACACCTATTCTGCCAACAAAATGGACGTGAAGCCAACTATCGCCTCTCCTTCCATCCTGACAATGCAAATGGGCGACAAGGATACGAACGGTTTGATCGAATCCGTGGATAAAGGTATTCTTGTCACTGGTTTCAATGGCGGTAACTGCAACAGTACAACCGGCGATTTCTCCTATGGCGTGGAAGGCTTCCTCATCGAAAAAGGTAAACTGACACAGCCTATATCTGAAATGAATGCCACCGGAAATATGATCTCGCTGTGGAATAATCTGGCTGAAGCCGGAAATGACCCGCGTTTGTTCTCCAGCTGGCGTATTCCGTCATTATTATTCGATGGTGTTGATTTCAGCGGATTATAAGATTTTCACCTATATTCCATAAATAAAGGCCGGATGATTATTTCCGGCCTTTATTTATATACAAAAAATTGTTCTCTTAAAAAGGATTTTCTATATTTGCCAATACTTTATAATTAAAACTTGTAACTATGAAACAAAAGACCATTCCACCACAGGTGGTTATTAATGAAAAGCTTGGTGATTTCTTTATCGATATCGCCAAATTGGTATTTGCAGGAGTTGTACTCAGCACTTTATTGGATATGGAAGCAGATAAACAATCGGTATTATTACTGGGAGTATTTACGACTGTTGTTTTTGTAAAGATAGGATTTAGGTTTTACATGAAAAAAAAGAAATAAAATGGAAGCTATTTATTTATTTGGAGGACTAAGCATTTTTGGGTTAGTATTGCTTGCTTACCTTACCTATGACGACTGGCAGTACAAAAAGAAACATCCGGAAGAAAAATAATAATCATTACAGAAAAGGAGAAAGCCAGTCGACTTTCTCCTTTTCTTATCTTACCAATAAATAGACAGAAATAAAATGGCAGACACTGCCACCCAATACAAAGAAATGCCACATCGGATGCATATACTTATATTTATCGAAGAAATAAAACACGCACCCTACAGTATAAAATAGTCCACCGCCAATCAGCCAGTACAGTACATCCATTGAGCCGGTTTGTCGACAGACATCCAGTAACGGCTTAAAAGCAATAATAACCACCCATCCCATCGCCAGGTAACAGACCGTTTTCAAATGATCCGTTTTCTTCATCTTTCGGAAACTCAGAAAAATCCCTATCACAGCGGCAACCCAGACAATCGCAAACAACGACCATCCCCAATAACCAACCTGACGAAGGGCTACTAAGGTGAAAGGAGTATATGTTCCCGCAATATGCAAATAAATCGCACTATGGTCGAAACGGCGAAGTAATCTTTTACGCCGGGCATTTGCCGAAGCATGGTAAAAGGTTGAAGTGACGTAAGAAGATGTCATACTAAGGGCATAAACCACCGAACTGCCGACAGCCCAGGGATTTCCGCTCCGGATTGAAGCCATCAATAACAGAATGAGAGCAACCGCCCCGAAAATCATCCCTGCGCCATGTGTCAGCACATTGGCAACCTCTTCGCCATAAGTTTGTCTTTGTTTGGTCCTGACCATTCGAGGTTACAGTTGTTCAGCTTTAAAACCGGCTGCCGTAACTGCCGCAACAACTGCATCAGCCGGAACATCGGCTGTAACTTCCAATACCTTGTCCGGTGATTTCAGATCGATGGACCATTCGTTATCTTTCACTACGTTATTCAGTTTTGCACCGATGGCTGCTACACAGCCGCCACATTTTGCGTTTGTTTTAAATTTCATTGTTGCCATAATTTTTTATATTTATACTATTACTTCATAAATTTCAATCTCAAACTGTTAAGCACTACAGATACGGAGCTGAACGCCATTGCCGCACTTGCCAGCATCGGATTCAATAACAATCCGTTTACCGGGAATAATACCCCCGCTGCCAAAGGTATGCCTATCAGGTTATAGATAAATGCCCAGAACAAGTTCTGATGGATCAGCCGGACAGTCCGTTTCGACAATTTGATTGCTTCAGGCAATAACAACAGGTCGGAAGTTATTAGCGTGACCATCGCCACGTCCATCGCAATATCCGTACCTTTTCCCATCGCGATACTGACATCTGCACGGGCCAGCGCCTGTGAATCGTTAATGCCGTCGCCGACCATAGCCACTTTCTTCCCCAGCTTCTGAAGGGCGATGATATATTCCTCCTTATCGTTCGGCATCACCTCGGCTTTAAAATGCCCTATACCTAATGTATTTGCCACCCTTTCAGCAGTTTTTACGCCGTCGCCCGTCAGCAAATGAACTTCAATTCCCATCTCTGTCAACTTCCTGACAGCTTCTGCCGATGTGGGTTTGATACGGTCCGAGATAGCTAAAACAGCCAGCAGACGATCGCCTTCGCCATAATAAACGACGCTAATGCCTTCCTCCTGCCATCTGCCGATCTGTTTCATCGTATCATCAGGAATCCGGGCTCCGAACTTTTCAAGCAGTCCCTGACTTCCGACCCAATAGACAGTACCGCCCACTTCCATACGGATACCCCGCCCAGTAAGGCTTTCGAAGTTTTCCGCTTCAGTGGTTGAAGCACCCGAATCTTCCAGCCAACGGATAATAGCAGAGGCCAGCGGATGTTCCGATTTCAGCTCTGCCGTATAAAGGATATCCAGATAGCAGACATTCGACTCGGTCAACCAACAGGAATCGACAACTACCGGAACTCCTTCCGTCAGTGTACCTGTCTTATCCAACACGATCGTGTCGACCTTACACAGCGTCTCCAAAGCATAAGCATCTTTTATCAGTATATGTCTTTCAGCCCCCTTCCCCATTCCGACCATCAGGGCGGTAGGAGTTGCCAGACCTAAAGCACACGGACAGGCAATAACCAACACCGATACAGCCGAAAGAAGTGCGTAAGAGAAATAGCTGCTGCCGCCGATCGTCATCCAACAGATGAATGTCACAACAGAAAGCAACACGACCACCGGAACAAATATACCACTTATTTTATCAACGATGCGCTGCACAGGCGCTTTACTTCCCTGGGCCGCCTGTACCATCTGAACGATTTGTGCCAGGATCGTATCATTACCGACTCCCGTTGCTTCCATCGTAAAGGCACCTTTCTGATTGATCGTACCAGCCAATACCCGATCGCCGGCCGCTTTCTCAACAGGGATCGGTTCGCCGCTCAGCATGCTTTCATCCACAGAAGAAGAGCCTTGCAGCAAAACACCATCCACAGGAATTTTCTCACCGGGACGGACGCTTACCACATTTCCGGTCTTTAAGGAAGAAATAGGGACTTCCTCCTCTTTACCTTCCGTTACGAGGCGGGCAGTCTTCGGCTGCAATCCCATCAGACTCTTGATAGCAGAGGATGTACTGTTCTTTGCCCGTTCTTCCATCAGTTTTCCCAGCAGGACAAAAGCGATGATCACACCCGATGCTTCATAATATACATGTGGCTCCAACCCTTTTTCAATCCAGAACTGCGGATATACAGTATTAAAGAAGCTGAAAATAAAGGCTATAGACGTACTGAGGGCCACCAGCGTATCCATATTGGCTTTCCCCTGAACAGCATGGCGTGCGCCACTCACATAAAAGGTTCTGCCGAACAGCAACATAATTGCCAATGCCAGCACCATCATAATCCAGTTAGCATAGGGCATATGCATAAATACCATTCCCAACAACGCCAAGGGCACGGATAATACCCACGCCCCGATCGTATTCCGCTTCAATTTCTTATAATGCTTACGCGCCATCTCTTCCTGCTCGGCAAGCGGATCTTCCGATTCTATGATCAGATCGTATCCCGCTCCCTGCACAGCTTCTTGTATTTTCTGTAAGCTGATTACAGACGGACGAAACTTAACGGACAAAGTGTTAGCCGCAAAATTAACAGATGCCTCTTCTACCCCGGAAAGCCCCTTAACAGTGCTTTCCACGTTATTGGCACAAACCGCACAACTCATCTCCAGGACGGGCAATACCTTACTTTCTATATCTTTCATTATTGTGTATCTATTTATACCGATTCTATTTGTAGAACAAAGATACAAATAAATCAGTTGCAACAAAGTTGCGGATTTTCATTACTCCTGATTAAGATATGTATAAATTTAATAGTTTTATTTGGTATCTTTGTCCTATTATTTAACAATCGGATACCCGATCTTTGTCAGACTAATTTACGAATGAATTTATAAATAAATACAGTTATGATACTTGACTCCTTGAATAACACAGAAAAAGTAGAGCGCTTACACCCTCTTTTCAAAAAAGCATTTGATTACATCAAAGAAACAGATTTTTCCAAAGTGGAAGATGGTAAATATGAACTGGATGGTTCCCGCCTGTTCGTCAGTGTGGTCAGTTTGACCGGTAAAGACAAAAATGATGCCGCTATCGAAACACATAAAAAATATATCGATATCCAGCTCCCCTTGTTAGGCGTGGAAAAAATCGGATGGAAGCCCGGTTGCGAACTGCAGGAAGAATCTATTCCTTACGACGAAGCAAAAGACATTGCCTTCTATGTAGATCGTCCTACCGCTTATACTAAAATCTATCCGGGACAATTCGCTGTTTATTTTCCGGAAGACGGACACGCTCCCGGCATCGGCGAAGGGAATATCCGTAAGGTGATCGTAAAAGTACAGGTAGAAGAATAATATTGCCAGATACGACAAAGCCGGTATTTTCCGAATAAAGATCGAGACAATCTTTAAGGGAAATACCGGCTTGCTTTTGTAAAGTTCTTATCTCGTCACTGCCCTGTTGCCTGCAAATACTGCGTACGTTTGATCAGGTAACTCGTATAATCGTCTGTGTATTGATCACGACTCTGCTGCAACAGCGACTGGGCATCCAGCAAATCGCTCAATGTTTCGGTCCCAGCCTGGTAATAGGCGGTACTGAGACGGACATTCTCCTCTGCCGTCGCGATTGATTCTTCCGAGAGTTTGACCTGCTTATAAGCTTCTTCCAGCTCGTTCCATAATTTCTGCATCTGCAAAACAAGTTTCTCATTCGAATCCTGGCGGGTATATTCGGCAGCCTTCAACTGTAGTTTCTGTTTCCGGATAGCATGCGACCCTCCCCACCAGTCCGTGATCGGAATACTGACCGTAGCAAAGATCATCCCGAAAGAATGATCGGTATCCAGAATATTATGATACATATAACCGGCTCCTATACCCAACGACGGCAGGTTTTGGCCGACTTTCAGTTTATATTGCAGGCGGCTCGCCTCAACCTGTTTATCCAATAATTTATAACCCACAGTATTAGGCAGAGCCGCTATCGGATCGACCCGATAAGTTTCCGGTAACGGCAAAGGCTCCTGCAAATAAGAACGGACAAGGAAATCATCTTCCGCCACACCGATATACTGTGCCAATACCATTTTAGACAAGCGCAGATTATTTTCTACCTTCAGCCGATCGCTGGCAACACTGTTCTTTTTCAGTTGTACCTGCAACAGTTCATTCCGGTTGGCAACACCGGCTTTTACCGAGGTTTCGACATCTTTATAAAGATTACCGACCAGCGATTCAATGATCCCGATCGTTTTCATCTTTTCCTGCAAAGAGACGTTCTGCCAGTAATATTGCTCGACCGTCAACAGTACCTCATCTTCCGATTGCTTCATCTGGTAACGGCTAACCTCTACAGCCAGTGCAGCCAGCTTGTTGCTGTTCCATATTTGTCCGCCGACAAATACAGGCTGGACGGCAGTAACTCCTCCCATGACTCCGTTTTTCCCCAGTGTCATTTCCAGTCCCGGCATCAAGATCATTTCCGCCATTCCGTTGTCGGAAGCAAAAGCGCCTCCTGTTGCACTGACAGAAGGGAAGTATTTGGTAAATGCTTCCTTTCGGGTCTCTTGCGTCCCTTCCAGATCAAGACGGGCATTCTTCATCCGTGCATTATTCTCCAATGCCAACCGGCTGCATTCTTCCAATGTAAGAAGCTGTTGTGCATTCCCTACAACCAGACACAAGGACAATAAACAAACCAAGCCAGGTATTCTATATCTTATTTCTCTTCTCAGCATATTCTATTTTTTTTATTATTTGATTCTAATCTTTTCCTCCCGATCTTTTATATTTTTGACCTAGGTAGAAAACGTTTTGCACCTAGGTCAAAAACGTTTTTCACCAAGGTCGTAAACGTTTAGCACCTGGGTCAAAAATATAGAAGATAAGGATGTTTTTATCAGGATATCTGCACTCTGCAGTTATCGGTTCTGCTATTTCCGGCTACTTATTCCCGAATATCTTCCAGTAGAATACCGGTAAGATGGTTACCGCCAGTATCATAGCAAAGACGGTTCCGGCACAGATCACGATTCCCATCGGCATCCAGAGGGAACTTTGGCTGATGATCATCGGAACTACTCCTACTGCCGTCGTAGCCGAAGTCAGGAAGATCGGGAGCATACGGCGTTTACCGGCATCGAAAGCGGCATCCTTCGGAGTGAAATGGTGATTGATCCTCAGATCCTGGGCATGCTCGAACATAATGATTGCATTGCGGACGATAATCCCCATCAGGCTGATCACTCCCAATACACAAGTCACACTGAAAGCCGTATCTGCCATCCATAATCCCAAAGAGGCACCGAACAGGCAAAGCAACAGAGAGGACAAAGCCGCCAGTGCCAGGCCGATCTTCTTGAAGTTGAACAGAAGAAAAAAGAAGATGATCACCACCGCGATCAGTAAACCGCGCAACAGGGGTTCGATAATCTCCAGGTCTGCTTCTTTCGCTCCGCCATATTCCATAGAGACACCCGCAGGAAGTATGGGTTCGATCTCGGCTTTTACTACTTTCTCGATCTTTTTCTGCATGCTGTTTTCCGTATATCCCCGCTTCACCTGTGCCATGACACTGATCGTACGGACACCGTTACGTCTCACGATCTGCCCTTCATTCCATCCGGCTTCTACTGTGGAGACCTGTCGCAGAGGGACACTTACACCCGGGACAGCCGTAGGGATATATTCGTCTTCTACCTGGTTGAAAGGCTGTTTCTCCTCCTTTTTATCCGCTTTCAAATGGACTGGCAGTGCATAATCGCCCTCCCAGACGGAACCGACCGACAAACCGTCGTAACGGATAGCCATATCGGCAGAGGCCATTGCTTTCGTAATTCCTAGGCGGGAAGCTTCTATCGGATCGAGCTTCACACGTATTTCGGGCTGCATCTCTTCATAGTTGGTGTGTATCCATTCCAGTTCATCTATTCCGCGCAAAGCCAGCATCATCGAATCGGCCGCCTGCTTCAGCAAAGCGATATCTTCGCCGGAAAAACGGATCTCCAATGGAGAAGACACATTCTGATAATCCAGTTGTTTGAACTTAACGTAGGCGTTCGGGAAATAATCGGCATAACGATCGGTATAATCGTCGAGAATTTCCACTGTTGCTTCCGGGGAAGCGGTATTGACAATGAACTGTGCATAATTCTTTCCTGCCAGATTGGGGGCATAGGTTGTCTGGAAACGGGGCGAAGCCATACCGACAAAAGAGGTGACGGAAAGGATACGTTCGTCTTTCTTCATAATGGAATAGAGACTGTCGCAAACCTCTGCCGTGCGGTGTAAAGGCGTTCCCTGCGGCAGATATATCTCCACGGCGAACTGGTCACGGTCGGCAACAGGCATCATGCGCTGATCCAGACGAGTCATCATCCATAAGGCAAGCAGAATGGAAAGCACACCTATCCCGATCGTTGTCTTCGGAAAGCGGAATGTCCATTTCAATGTTTTCTCGTAAACGGACTGGACTATATCCAATAAATTAAAGGTCGGTTTAGCTTCTTTTTCCTTCCGGTTGTGCAAACCTTTCTTTATCACGGCATATTCGAACAGCGGGATAAAGACCATGGCTATGACCAGTGAGATCATCAGTGAGATCGTGATCGTCCAGGGGAAATACTCGACAAAATCATACATCTGTCCCGTCATGGTAAACAATAGCGGGAAGAAGATGATACAGATACAAAGTGTCGCCAGGAAAATAGACCCGAAATAATCTTTTGCACTGGAGATGGCGGCATTCCAGCGGGACATTCCCAGATCCAGCTTCTCGAGATAAGCGTCGATCACGATGATGGAGTTATCCACGATCATACCTAACACGACGATCAATGCAGCCAGTGTAACCGTATTCAGCGGAATGCCGGTAACATACATCACCCCTATCGAAATAAAAATACTGATCGGAATGGATGTTGCCGCTACGACTGCCGAACGGAAAGGGAACAGAATCATCATCACCAGAATAACGATGATGATAGAGACGAAAAGGTCTCGAATGAAAGAGGTTACCGACTCGTTCACCACCTTCGGCTGGTCGGCAATCCGGCGGATAGAAACACTATCGGGTAACTCTTCCTGGAAAGAGGCCAGCACTTCGTCAACCTGCCTGCCATATTCCACAATATTATTCCCCTCCCTCATTTCCATGGAGAGAATGATCGCTTTCTTTCCGTTATTGCTAATGTAGCTATCCGGTTCGGGATATTCACGGACAATCCTGGCGATATCCTTCAGGCGGATCATATTGCCTTTATTATCGGAGTAAATGATCTGTTCGCCGATCTCCTTTTCCGAAGGATAGGAGACGGAGAAATGGAGAGGGATATCCAGTGATTCGCCTTTCGCCGTTCCGCCGGAGGTTGTGAAACCCTGTGTAAACAGAGTCGTAAGCAACATCCTGCTATCCAACCCGTAAGCCGTCATTCTATCTTTATCCAGATAGACTCCGATCTGTTCATTCTGTACTCCATAACGACGGAGATTGGATACGGATTCGATACGGCGGAGACGGTCTTCCAATGTCTCCAGATACTTTTCCAGTTCACGGTAAGTCTTGTCTTCCGATTCCAAAGTGATCAGCAAGGCAGACGTATCGCCAAAATCATCATTAGCAATAAGTGCCAATACACCGGCCGGCAATTGCGACTTGAAGTTCTGCAATCCCAGTTTGATCTTCGACCAGACTTCATCTTTATTGTTCACATCATCGTTCAACTCGACCATCACATATACCAAGCCGTCTCTCGACATGGAATAGGTTTTCTTCTTCTTTACTTCCTTAAAGGTGAAGAGATAGCGTTCGAGCGGCTTTGCCAGTTGTTCTTCCACTTCGGAAGAGGTGGCACCGGGATATACGCCCACTACAACACCTTGACGGATAATAAATTCAGGAAATTCCTGTTTTGGCATCTTTACCAATCCGTATATGCCAAGCAATACCAGCAGAAAGATCAATAGCAACGTGATCTGGTTATAACGCATGGCAAGCTCTATGATTCCGCGTTTCTTTTTCATTGTACTTTCACTTTCATGTTCTCACTGATTTTCTGGTAACCTTCGGTAACGACCTGGTCGCCTTCTTTCAATCCGTTCGTTATTTCTATACCGTCAGTGGTCAACGGGCCGGTTACAACCTGCCTTGCCTCTGCCCTTCCGTTATTTACACACCAGACGAAGTTGTTTCCTGTATGGGATATTTGTACGGCATTCACCGGGATAGAAATGACGGGAGACGCAGCATCATCCAACACGTTGACACGGCAAACCATTCCCGGCATCAACAATCCTTTGCCGTTATTCAGCTTGATCCTTGCATCATACGTATGGGAAAGCGGGTCGGCAACTACGCCTTTCTCCGTTATCTGTCCTTCAAAAGACAGGTCTCCAAGAGCGCCTACAGTGATCAGAGCTTTCTGTTTATCCAACCTGGCAACTTCTTTTTCCGGTATAGCGATGCGGACATACACCTCGTTGATCTCCAATAAAGTAAGCACAGGAACTCCCGGTTGTACATTCTCACCCGGCTCGACAGTCCGTTTTCCGATCACACCGCTGAATGGGGCATACAAAGAAGCATCTTCCAGATTCTTCCGTGCAATACGTTCCATGGATTGTGCCTGCTGTAATTTACTCTGTACTTCCACCCATTTGATCTCGGGAAGACTTTTACTGTCATAAAGTATCTTCATTCGATCGCAGGCATCCTGTGCCTGAACCAGGGAAGCATGTGCCGCCTCATAAGAGTTTTGAAGCGTCGCCCGGTCGAGCGAGGCAAGAAGTTGCCCTTTATCCACCCGCTGGCCTTCCCTGACAAGTATTCTCTCGACATTCCCCATCACCTGGAAACTAAGGGAAGAGGCCGACATATCTTCTACTGTTCCTACATAATATTGTTCTTTAACGGAACTCATATCTGTAATCCTAATAACCTTTACCGGGATTTCCCTTTCTGCCGTTCCTTTGTCCTTGCTTCCGGTGCAACTCAGCAGCAGAGATAATAACAAAAGGGTTCCCACGCAATTAACAATCTTCATATTATTCTATTCTTTGATTTGTACTACAAAATAAACAGTGCAAAAGTCGAGAGATTCTTTAGAATACAAAAGGTCTATTTGCTAATCGTATTGTTCTAAAAGTCGCTTACTCCGGGTTGATATTCCAATTCTTTTATGTATGTTTACAGTCAAATAGTAAAAAGATGGATAATACGACCGTACCTGTTATTGATTTCTCTTTTATAGAAAATCTGCCCGAAATAGATTATGTGGATAAAGACCTAGCCATATTCAATACGCTGGATCATTTTCCAATATTCGAATATCCCAGTCGTATTAAAGCGGCTGCTTTTGCTGTTTGCCTGAGTGGTTCTATCCGTATCAGCATCAATCTGGAAGAATATATTATTACCCAAAACACATTGGTGGTCATCTTACCGGAGCAGATAGTGCAACACTATGAACAAAGTGCCGATTTCAAAGGGGTATACCTGGGGGTATCGGAAGATTTTGTCAACAACATAACTCCTAACATACAAAATTTGCTCTCAGCCTTCTTTTACATCAAGCGGCATCCTTATACCATACTCACGAATGAAGAGTTGGAGGATCTGGTGGAATACCATGCAATCTTATGGAAACGGGTGAAAAATAAAGATCATGCTTATCAGCGGGAGGTCATACAAAATCTTCTGCTGGCTTTGTTCTACGATATTTGTGATATATTCCGTAAACATGAACCGCAACACACTAATAAGGTATCCAGAAAAGAAGAATTGTTCGAGAAGTTTATACAAACTGTGATGGAGTATTATAAGGAGGAAAGAAGTCTTGGTTTTTACGCCGGTAAACTTTGTATTACACCAAAATACTTATCCCTGATATCCAAAGATGTCAGCGGAAGATCAGCCGGAGAATGGATCGACCAGTATGTGGTACTGGAAGCAAAGACATTACTGAAATCGACCCGGATGAGTATCCAGGAGATTGCCGATGTGCTGAACTTTGCCAATCAATCTTTCTTCGGCAAATATTTCAAACACCACACCGGTATTTCCCCTAAAGAATATAGAAAAGTATAATCTCTTACAGATACGTGGATAAAACACCCATCAACGCTTTAATATCGATCGGCTTCGCCAGATGATGGTTCATGCCGGCATTGAGGGCGTTCGCCACATCTTCGGAAAAGGCGTTGGCCGTCATAGCAATGATCGGTATATTTACAACATCCGTACGCGGAAGTTGTCGTATTTGGCGGGTCGCCTCATAACCGTCCATAACGGGCATTTGGATATCCATCAGGATCATCTGATAATAACCTTCAGCCGATTGCATCACTTTATCGACTGCATCCTGTCCGTTCACCGCCGTTTCAACCAGTACACCTGTGCTGCCGATGATTTCCTCAGCTATCTCACGGTTCAGGTCATTATCTTCCACCAGCAAAAGATGTTTCCCTGAATGATCGACCTCTGAAAACTTAACAGGTTCAATTACCTGACGTACTTCACCCTTTTCAAGAAATCTCCTCAATATCTGAAGTAATTTTGATTTGAAAAGAGGCTTAGCGACAAATCCATTAGCACCTGCCTTCCGGGCATCCGTCTCATATTCATCTATATCATAGGCCGACAGAATGATGATCGGGACGTCCGGTCCGACTGCCGATCTTATCTGCCGGGTAGTCTCGATACCGCTCATTCCCGGCATTTTCAAATCCATGATAACGGCAAAATAATCCTCCTTTTCTTTATGACGTTTCCTGGTTGCAGCCACCGCTTCACTACCGGAACAAACCCAATCGCTCTCCAGCCCGATTTCCGACAGACAATTACAGGTACTCAGACAAGCCGTTTTATCATCGTCGACAACAAGCACAGACAGTTCCGGTCGTTCTATCTTCTCATCAAAGGCTTTCTCATGGTATTTCAATGGCATGTGGATAGTAAAACGGGTGCCTTTTCCATATTCGCTCTCCACCTGGATATCACCTCCCATCATCCGAATAATACTGTGACTGATAGCCATACCAAGCCCTGTTCCCTGAATACTGCTGATACCATGATCGTCGGCTCGTTCAAATGGCTGAAATATCTTATCCAGAAAATCAGGTTTCATTCCTCTCCCATTGTCTTCAAAGATGAACTCATAGTTGGCAATTCCATCATGGGGAGCCTTTTCTTCAATGCTAATCAGGATCTGCCCATTATCCGGTGTATATTTGATCGCATTGGATATAATGTTCATCAACACCTGTTTTATTCTTTGAATATCTCCTACTACGTTTTCATGATGTAATCCGCTGACATGGATATCCAGTTTGTGCTGCTTGTTCTTAATCTCCGATTGCATCATAACGATCAGATCCTGCAGAAGTTCACCGATATTAAACTCATCCTCCGATAGTTTCAAACGTCCGCTCTCTATCTTCGACATATCCAGAATTTCATTTATCAGGCTAAGCAACAGGTTTGACGCGCTCGTTATCTTTTTCAGGCAATCATGTACGCGTTCGTGGTCATCTACATGTGCTCCTGCAATAGCCGTCATACCCACGATCGCATTCATCGGCGTACGGATGTCATGACTCATCCGGGCAAGAAAATCAGATTTCGCCTGATTGGCCTTTTCTGCGAAATCGAGTGCATCCTTCAGAAGTTGAGACTGTTCCTCCAACTTCTTTTGTAACTCGCGTTGTTCCGTAATGTCCGTAATATCGATGTAAACGATAATATAGATGGATTCTCCGTTCACACAGCCGATACATTCGCCATTCAACTGAAACCAGGAATAGCTTCCGTTCTTATTTCTCGAACAGATAACAAAATGAACCGGCTCTCCTTTTTGCATCAAAGGAATATGCTCATCCAGAACTATCCTGCTTTTTTCCGTCAAATGAGAAAAAGTAGGAAAAGTGCTTATATTCTCTTTTTTGATACCGAAGAAACTCAAAAACTTATCATTCGCATCCAACAATCCCAGACTTCCATCCTTCCGTATTTTGTATTTAGCGATAAATCCGGGGATATTCTCATAAGCAATCGTTTGTTCGATACGTTTCTGAATCATATCATCCACATTTGTGATAACTGTGTATGCTATAGGGTGGCCGTTATAAACCTCTTCCGTAAAAGAGGCTGTTATTTTCGTCCAGATCAGGGAACCATCTTTACGTTCCATCTGGACAAATACATCATATCTGCTCTTGCCGGTTTCCAATGCATTTGTCACAGCCTCCACAATGGTATCCCATCCGGCTTTATTCCTTGCAAAAAACAAATCGCATTGGTTGTGGAATGTTGCTTCATATTCTTCTTTCGGATATCCAATCAAATCATAATAGAAGTCATTGGCCCATAAGACCGTAAAATGTTCATCCACCAAATGTTTGCTGACACTTACTCCCATCGTACACATCAACAAATTATAATCTCCATCTACCTCCGGTTGCAAAAACTGTTCTTCCATGATACTTCTATCTCTCAATGATTATTCTTTATTACGTTACATCTCTTTTCATACCGGAACCTTAATAATTGACTTTGGCGTCCGGTAGTTGCCGCTTATATTCGTCTGTCATATAAGTTTTGTGAAGATGAATCGATACTTTTTACAAAGTAACAATTATTGGTAGCAACTAACAAATCCATTTTTTCTTTTATATGTTCTATTCTTTCTCTCATAACATTTGTTTTTCAAATAATATTTATATTTGATGCAAAAACTAATCGACAGAAATGGATAAACAAATTATCAGCATCGATTCGCCAACCGATTTCATTGTCGGCAAATATGTATCCTCCGATGAACTCAAACAATATATGAATGCGCCTTACAAAATTAAAGCAGGGGTCTTTATCCTCTGCATGGAAGGATATATACGCACTACTATAAACCAATCCGAATATACATCGACACGTCATCATGTTACGACATTGATTCCCAATTCTTATTTACAGATCCACGAAATGTCAGAAGAGATATTAATCTATTTTGTGGCTTTTTCCTCTGATTTTATGGGATACGTTAACTTTGTGAGAAGTACGATGAACTGCCTATCGGTTATCTATAAGAATCCGGTTATCCCCATTTCCCAGGAGATGTCTTGTCTTTTTGCTACTTTCTACGATCTCTTGTTCCAGTACGCCATATACCCCAATATTCTGAACAACAAAGAGATGATAAAAGCCATTTTTACAATGTGCAGCCAGGGTATTGTTGAATTATATAATAGTAATCAACTCCTGGAAAAAAGAGAATTGACCCGGTACACCGAAATATACCAGGATTTCATGAATCTGGTCCTAAAACATTATACGACGGAGCATAACGTCACATTCTATGCAGACCAACTTGGACTGACACCTCCTTATTTCTCCACATCGATCAAAAAGGCGATCGGACAAACACCTCTTGAAGTCATTACTCAAATAATTATCATGGATGCCAAAGCCCAACTGAAAGGGACAAACCTGGAAATCAAGAAAATAGCCATGGGACTTGGTTTCAACAATCTGTCTTTCTTTAACCGATTCTTCCGGCAACATGTAGGAATGACTCCTCAGGAATACAGAGGAAAAACATATACTTATTCATATTATCAGAAAGATCCCAGTAAATAAATACGTTTACTGGCTATCCGCCTACTATAACATCTATTCCATAACGATTAAATATATCTGTACATCGCTGTACAGTTTCTTCTGAAGGTGTCGCCATCGGATACCGGTTCGGATTGTATGTCGTACCTAATTTATCATGTTTATTTTTTCCGATATCATGGTATAACAATAAATTTACTGTACGGTGTTCCCAGGGTAAGGAAGAGAGAAAAGCGGCCGCTTGTACCATATTCTCTTCATCGGCATTGATACCTTCGATCAGTGGGATACGGATATGGAACTTATAACCGGCTTCTGCTATCAGGCGTAAGTTAGAAAGAATCAATTCATTAGGGACACCACAATAAAGCTTATGTTTAACCGTATCCATTTGTTTGAGATCTACCAGAAATAGTTCGGAATGCTCCATTACCTCCCTGACTATTTCCGGTCGGGCAAACAATGTCGTATCGACGGCACGGTGAATACCCAACTCTCCGCAACGCCTGAGCAATTCCAGCAGCATCTCCGGATGTAATAACGGTTCCCCACCACAGAAAGTAACACCTCCCTCCGACCGATCCATGAAAACCGTTTCCTTCCCGATCTCTTTCATCAGGTAATCGATGGAATATTCTGTTCCGGATATCTCCATTGCCATCGCCGGACAGACTTCCGCACAAGTACCGCACAGGTCACAAAGAGACCGATCGGTCACGATTCCTTCAGAAGTCCATGTCAATGCCTTTTGCGGACAAGCTTTCACGCAAGTGTTGCATCCTATACATTTCTTCTTTGTATACAGTTTCTGTTTCCGGCAGGATAATCCCTCCGGGTTATGGCACCACACACAGGAAAGCGGGCATCCTTTCATAAAAATAGTTGTTCGGATGCCCGGCCCGTCATTTATTGCATAACGCTTTATGTCGAATATCAATCCCATTTTTCAGTTGACAATTGACAGTTGACAATTGACAGCTTTAAGGTGTTTTACCTGTCAACTGTCACTTGTCAACTATCAACTAATTAAAAGTTATCCTGCTCCGTACGGGCAATCACATCTGCCTGCAGGTCTGCATTCATATCATTAAAATAATCGCTATAACCGGCCACACGCACCAACAAGTCTCGATAATCTTCCGGACATTTCTGGGCAGCATATAACGTTTCCGTATCCACGATATTGAACTGGATATGATGTCCTCCCAAAGCAAAATAACTGCGAATCAAGGATGCCAGTTTGGAAATATCCTCCTCCCGTTTCAAGAGGCTCGGGAGGAAACGCTGATTCAGGAGAGTTCCGCCACTCTTTACCTGGTCCAGTTTTCCTAATGATTTGACAACGGCAGACGGTCCGTGCGTATCGGCACCATGAGAGGGAGATGTCCCGTCGGAGATCGCTTTCTCCGCCAAACGTCCGTTAGGAGTCGCTCCCATTACTTTTCCGAAATAAACATGACAAGTGGTCGACAGCATATTCAGATGGAAACATTCCCCCTTCGTATTCGGTTTTCCTTCAATAGTATCATACAGGTCATTAAAAACTTTAATAGCAATAGAGTCGGCATAATCATCATCGTTACCAAAGAAAGGCGTACGATTCAAAATCGTTTGACGCATCACTTCCGCACCGGCAAAATTGTTAGCCATCGCTTTCAGCATCTCGTCCATAGAGAAACGCTTATCTTCGAACACATGTTTCTTTAAAGAAGAAAGACTGTCGGTAATCGTTCCCAAACCGGTACATTGTATATAAGTAGTATTGTAACGCGGACCACAATTATAGTAATCACGTCCCTTGGCAATGCAATCGTCAATAAACAGAGAGAGGAAGGTTGCCGGAGCATATTTGGCAAACATACGGTCGATATAATTACTGACACGCATCTTCATATCCACAAAGTACCGAAGCTGTTTCATAAAGGCAGCATACAGATCATCATAATCTGCGAAATTGCGCGGATCACCGGTTTCCAGTCCTACTTTACGACCCGAAACCGGATCAACGCCATTATGAAGTGTTACTTCCAGTATCTTCGGCACATTCAGATATCCAGTCAATACATAGGCCTCTTTACCGAAAGCACCCACTTCAATACAACCACTGCAACCTCCTTCCCGGGCATCCTGCAACGACTTTCCCTGCCGCATCAATTCCTGGATATACACATCCGGATTAAATACGGAAGGATAACCATGCCCCTGACGGATCACTTTACATCCGGCACGCAGAAAACGTTCCGGCGTACGGGAGCTGATATGAATAGCACTACCCGGTTGCAGGATATGCAGTTCTTCGATCGTTTCCAGCATGATATAGGATACTTCGCTTACTCCGTCGCTACCATCGGCTTTCACGCCTCCGATATTCAGGTTGGTGAAATCATTGTACGTTCCGCTTTCCTTAGCAGTTATACCGACTTTCGGGGGAGCCGTATGGTTGTTTACCTTGATAAAGAAACACGACATCAACTCTTTGGCTTCGGCACGGGTAAGTGTCCCGGCTGTTATTTCCTTCTCATAGAAAGGTGTCAGATGCTGATCGAAATGCCCCGGATTCATGGCATCCCACCCGTTTAGTTCGGTTATGGTTCCGAGATGGACAAACCAATACATCTGTATAGCTTCCCAATAAGTACGCGGAGCATGTGCCGGAACCCAACGACAGACATCTGCAATCTTACGCAATTCAGCTGCCCGTACCGGATCTTTCTCCGTCATTGCCATCTCATCAGCCAGGTCGGCATGACGTTCGGCAAATAAGATAGCGGCATCACAGGAAATAGACATCGCTGTCAGTTCTTCCTGTTTATCTGTCGCTTCCGGGTCGTTCATGAAATCCAGATCAGCCAATTCTCCGGCTATCCGTTCCTTCAGGTCAAGCAAACCATATTGATATACTTTACCGTCGAGTGCCGTATGTCCCGGAGCACGCTGTTCCATAAACTCAGTGAACATGCCGACCTCATAGGCTTCTTTCCATTCTTTCGGAACATGGCTGAAAATACGTTCCCGTTGTGTACGGCCTTTCCAATAGGGAATGACTTCACGTTCATATGTATCGATATCTTCCTGGCTGATCGTATAACGTTGCAAATCACGGGTATTCAACACATGCAGATCCTCTACGCTATGGCAGGTCAGCTCCGGAAAAGTAGGAACAGCTTTCGGTGCCGGACCACGTTCACCCACGATCAGTTCGTCCTTACCGATATAAATAGTCTTATGCCTGCATATTTCCAGAAAGTTCAACGCCCGCAGTATCGGGATAGGATATTTGCCATAGTTTTCTTTATAGAAACGGGTCTCGATCAGTGCCCGTTCAATGGATAAAGAAGGTTCGGCTTCGAAAGAAAGCCGGCGTAACCGTTTGATACGGTCGTTCATACCATAAGCATTTGCTTCCACTGCAGGAGCAAAATTAGAGGCACTCTTAGGTACACGCTGAGCTGTTGTCGTACTCATTTTGAATGGTTTATTTATTCGTGCATACACTATACACTACTACGCACAGAGACACACAGTATTTTTAAAGAAATAATTAAGAATAACAAAAGAATTTACCGCACCACAGGCGGCAATACCCGGGAGAGAGAAAATTGTTTAAAGATAGAACATCAAACAATTGAAAAGTTTTCTGTAACCTTTTATAACCATATTATTTACATAGTGTTACACTGACATCGCAAACATAAATACTTTTAAGGAATAAACAAAATTATTGCATCCGTATTTTTAGTATATTTGCAACAATCAATTTGTTTTCATGGTTATTCAATAAACATATCTTCATGGAAAATCGTTTCTTAGGACTTATCGAGAACAGCATCAAGGAACATTGGGACCTCCCCGCTTTCTCTGATTATAATGGACATACATACCATTATAAAGATGTGGCCCGTCGTATAGAAAAATTTCATATAATACTCGAACATGCAGGGATCAAGAAAGGAGACAAAGTCGCTTTGGTCGGGCGTAACTCGTCCAACTGGGCAATCTGTTTTTTCGGAATCCTGGCGTATGGAGCCGTAGCCGTTCCCATCCTGCACGAGTTCAAGCCGGACAACATCCATCATATCGTCAACCATTCGGGAGCCAAAGCTGTTTTGGCCGGTGCCAACAACTGGGAGAACATGAACGAACAGATGATGCCCGACGTCAAACTGTTCATGATGCTGGATAATTTTTCCATCATCAAAAGTAAGAACAAGGATGTACGGATGGTCCGTGACAGGATCAATGAATATTTCGGAAAGAAATATCCCCGCTCATTCACCTCCTCAGATGTAAAATATCATGCTGAACAACCGGAAGAACTGGCTGTTCTGAATTATACATCGGGAACAACAAGTTTCTCCAAAGGTGTTATGATCCCTTATCGTAGTTTATGGAGCAATACACAATTTGCTTACGATAACCTGCCGTTCATTCATCCGGGAGATAGCGTTGTCTGCATGCTACCAATGGCGCATATGTACGGACTGGCTTTCGAGATACTGAATTGTGTAAATAAAGGTTGTCATGTACATTTCCTGACACGTACGCCCAGTCCGAAAATCATTGCCGAAGCTTTTGCCCGCGTAAAGCCGGCATTGATACTTGCCGTACCTCTTATTATTGAGAAAATCGTTAAGAATAAGATATTCCCTGAACTGGAAAAGCCTCTTATCAAGCTGTTGCTTAAAGTCCCTTATCTCGATCAGAAAGTTCTCGACACGATTGCAAAGAAACTGAACGATTCGTTCGGCGGTAAATTCGGCGAAGTGGTTATTGGCGGTGCAGCTTTGAATAAAGAGGTGGAAGAGTTCCTGCGTTCGATCAAGTTCCGATATACGGTAGGTTATGGTATGACGGAATGCGGTCCGTTGGTTGCTTACGAGCAATGGGATACTTTCAAGAAAGGCTCCGTCGGCCGGATTGTCGACCGGATGGAAGCACGTATCGACTCTGCCAATCCTACTAATGAAGTTGGTGAAATCTTGGTTCGTGGCATGAATGTGATGTTGGGATATTATAAGAATCCGGAAGCAACCAAAGCCGTTATGATGCCCGACGGATGGATGCGGACCGGCGACCTCGGAACGATCGACTCCGATGGCTTTCTGTACATTCGCGGACGCAGTAAAACAATGATACTGGGTCCGAGCGGACAGAACATTTATCCGGAAGAGATTGAAGACCGGTTGAATAATATGTTATATGTAGCTGAATCACTGATCATCTCTCAGGGGGGTAAACTGGTTGCTTTGATCTATCCGGACTGGGAACAGGTCGATAAGGCAGGTATCCAGCATTCTGAAATAGAAAAACTGATGCAGCAGAATGTAGACCAACTGAATGCAGAAATGCCTTCGTACAGCAAAGTCTCCTGTTTCAAGTTATATCAGGAAGAATTTGAAAAGACACCGAAACGCAGTATAAAACGATATCTGTATCAGCCAGCGGAAGAAAATTAATTATTCCAAAGGTGATCAATGAAAAAGCGGTGACACCGGATTTATTTACCGGAGCCACCGCTTTTCCTTTATTTATCAACAGATTACTTTTTTCAATCTTAAGACTATTTTCTGAAAATAATCAGCAATTCGACTTATCAGCATTTAATGCTTAATTCGCGTAATACGTCCCGAATCTTTTCAAAGGTCGTAATACGTGTCGGAACCAGCGGCAAACGCAATTTGTTTTCAATAAAGCCCATTGCATTCAACATACTTTTAGCTCCGGCAGGATTACCATCTACAAACAGCAGTTCGAATAACTCGGTGAAGCGATGATGTATAGTCCGGGCATGATCATAATCTCCGGCCAACGCCAAACGCACCATGCGGCTGAATTCACGCGGGAAAGCATTACCGATAACAGAGATGACACCGATAGCACCTAACGTGATCAACGGGAATGTGATACCATCGTCACCCGAAATAACATTGAAATTAGCTGGTTTATTTTTGATAATATCATCCATCTGTGTGATATTTCCGGAAGCCTCTTTCACAGCAATCACATTCTTGAACTCACGTGCAATGCGGAGCGTCGTGGCAGCAGTCATATTCACACCTGTTCTTCCCGGTACATTATATAACACGATCGGAAGTTTTGTTGCTTCGGCAATAGCTTTGTAATGCTGATAAATCCCTTCCTGTGAAGGTTTATTATAATAAGGCACGACAGACAGGATCGCGTCGATACCATCGAAGTTATCATTCTTTAATTTCTCAACAATCGTACGGGTACAGTTACCGCCGAGACCTAAAACAATAGGTATACGACCATTCACTTTCGTTACGACAAGGCTGATAATTTTCTTTTTTTCTTCTTCAGTGAGGGTTGGAGTTTCCGCTGTAGTTCCTAACACTACCAGATAATCGGTTCCGTTCTGCACCTGGTAATCAACCAGTTTGCCTAACGCATCATAATCCACACTTTCGTCTTCTTTAAAGGGAGTGATCAAAGCCACACCCATTCCTTTCAAATTTATGTCTGCCATGGGGAAAATATTCCTTTTTTGTTATTTAGCACTGCAAAAATAACGAAATTATATCATTTGGAGCGGATTGTTTGCAAATAAAATAATATATGTCCGAATATATGCTTTATATCAGCGTTTTCTGTCACTGAAATAGTAAGATCGTATAAATCAAGTTCACTGCTCCTTGCCCCGACTTTGAAAGTCCCGGGATGCTTCAGCAACAAATACTGCATGGCATAATTATCCCCTCGTGTAAGGTCGATAAGTATATCCGCATCACATGAACAGAACTTCTTCTCTATTTCATCCACAGGCATATACCACATATCCAGATCTGTTTTTGCATGGATGACCATATAGGACGGATCCATTTCAGGAACCGTATCGCCGGAAACATAGACACAAGCTTTCGTATTCTTCTGCTGCGAGCGTAATGTTTCCAGGCAAGGCTCGACAATATCCTTATCCTCGACATTGAACAATACCAGGATATGGCCTGCATCCTTCAAAGTGCAGAAATGACTCTGACGCTTTCCGGCCTGCTCTGCCAGTCCTTTTACTTTTTTACGGATGAAATGGTTCGTCAGTCTCATTCTGCCAACATATTTAAGAATTCATTCTCATTGATAATCTTTACTCCCAGCTTGGCTGCTTTTTCCAGTTTTGCCGGACCCATATTTTCTCCGGCAAGGATATAATCCGTTTTGCCGGAAACAGAACCGCTGTTCTTGCCGCCATGCTGTTCAATCATCGCTTTATATTCATCACGCGAATGTTGTGAGAAAGTTCCGCTGATCACGATCGTCAAACCTTTCAACTTGTCAGAACGATTTGCCAGTACTTCTTCCGCCACCGCCATCTGTAATCCGGAAACCTGCAGACGGGCAACCAATATGCGATTATCCTCGTCGGCAAAATAATCCACTACACTGCGTGCGATACGTTCGCCGATCTCATCCACTTCCGTCAATGTCTCCAACGATGCTTCCTGTAATTGCTGCATCGAATGAAATGCAGAAGCCAAACGTTTCGCTACCGTCTCACCTACATAACGGATACCTAATCCGAACAATACCCGTTCAAACGGAACCTGCTTGGATTCCTCCAGGCTGGTCATCAGATTACGGGCACTTTTCTCCGCCCAACGTTCCAAACGCAACAAGTCTGTCATCTGCAATGTATACAAGTCTGCCACGTTTTTGACCAAGCCTGCATCATACAGATCCTCCACGGTCTCGGGTCCCATGTTTATATTCATTGCCCGTCGGGTAACGAAATGTTCGATACGACCTTTTATCTGGGGAGGGCAACCGGATTCATTCGGACAGTAGTGAGCCACCTCTCCTTCGGGACGGTACAAAGGTGTACCGCATTCCGGACAAGTCTTGATGAAAGTGACCTTCGCCCCCAACAACATCGAACGGGAATCGACATCGACACCCACGATCTTGGGGATGATCTCTCCTCCCTTCTCTACATATACATTATCTCCCAGATGCAAATCCAGACCTTCTATGATATCCGCATTATGCAAAGAGGCACGTTTCACGGTCGTTCCGGCAAGCAATACAGGCTCCAGGTTGGCTACCGGAGTAACCGCTCCCGTTCGTCCTACCTGGAAAGATACAGAGTTCAGACGGGTTACCGCCCGTTCTGCCTGAAATTTATAAGCGATCGCCCAACGAGGACTTTTAGCTGTGAATCCCAGATTCTTCTGCTGGCGAAGCGAATTTACTTTCAGAACGATACCGTCTGTTGCTACCGGCAGGTTTTTCCGTTCCACATCCCAATAAGCAATGTAGTCGAAAATATCCTGCAAGCTATTGCACTTACGGATAACATCAGGTATTTTGAATCCCCAGGTACGGGCCATCTGTAAGTTTTCATAATGGCCTTCGGCGGGAAGGTTTTCCCCCAGCAAATAATAGAAATAAGCATCCAGCTTACGTGAAGCCACAATAGCCGGATTCTGCTGTTTCAATGTTCCTGACGCGGCATTACGGGGATTGGCAAAAAGCGGTTCTTCCTGTTCTTCGCGTTCTTTGTTCAGACGGTCGAATTCCGCCCACGGAAGTAATATCTCACCACGAATCTCAAAATTAGCAGGGTAATTCTCTCCGCGCAATTTTAAAGGGACAGAACGGATTGTCTTTACGTTCGCCGTCACATCATCTCCACGGGTTCCGTCACCACGGGTAACGGCACGCACCAGACGTCCGTTCTCATAGATCAACGAGATGGAAGTTCCGTCATATTTCAGTTCGGCAACAATCTCAAAAGGCTCGTTCAAAGCACGTTCCGTCCGCTCATAGAAATCACGTATCTCTTCTTCGGAATAGGTATTCCCTAAAGAAAGCATCGGATACTGATGAACAACCTGTTCAAACTCCTGCGACAGGTCGCTTCCCACCCGTTGCGTAGGTGAATGCGGATCGGCAAATTCAGGATGAGCTTCCTCCAATGCCTGTAACTCTTTCATCTTCTCATCAAACTCACGGTCTGATATAGTCGGTGCGGAAAGCACATAATAATTGTAATTATGTTGCTCCAGCTCATCACGAAGTGCTTTAATCTTTGCCTCTACTTCCATATTTAATATACCAGTTTTACATTATCAATCCAGAACGTATTTCCGGGAGAACCGATATAGGCCCCTCCATGACTGGAAGTGAACTGCAGAACCATATGCGTCGGTTCTTCATTTTCTTCCGCCCAGCCGATCTCCTGGATAGGGACACTCTTTCCCTGGCTGTTCATCGTATAACGTTCTTCAACCTGTATGCGCATGTACGGTTTGTAATCGGAATGGGAAGAAATATCTCCATACATGATCGGATAAGTAGCATCGTTCACCCAACCGTCTGTCGACGATACATAACGCTGCACCATGGTTCCGACACGTTTGGCATATACATTTCCTTCCTTATCCTCCCAACGTTTCTGCAAAAACAAGATGGCAGCGATAGAATCCTGCCCCGCCACTTTCGACTTACGGCTGAATCCCGTACTACGGATACGATCTTTTTCAGGTGCCGCCTTGATCTTATAATCAAAACGGATTGCTTTCGGTTTTTTTGTAAAAGGAACGCCACTTCCCAGCATACTCTGCGGATTCTTCGTTCCTTTGATCGGTTCATGCACTGCACCCAGAAAAACAGAACCGGCTGCAACCACCTCGATATCGACCAGACCGAGCACCTTCACACTTTCCATACGGGTTTCCAATCGGGCACACCAGCCATCATCTCTTCTTTCAGGGAAAACAGAGGTATTCGTCTTTACAACCCCGGCCACTTTCGCCATCACATTGGAGTTCGCCCACGGTGAACCTCCCCGGTTATGATAAGCGATATTACCGACAATCGTATCGGTCGGTCCCAGTTCATAAAGATACTTTTTGTTTCCACCGATGATCCCCGATTCCTGAATCTCACGGACAACCCATTGATCCATATCTCCAAACGCAAAAGGAACAACCTTTTCCTGTCCGGTCATCGTGGATAGCTGACTGCCCGCAAACAAAAATAATAATATATTCTTTATAGAATTCATAAGCTTTGCTTAAAAGTTGAAAGAATATTATAAAGAATATCCCCACTCTTTCAGAGCCATTCCCCAGTTCTCTTCCACGATCTTCACCGTACGGTCATCGTATTTGTACTGGTTCTTTTTATATCCCTTCTTCTTACCCAGATATTTTCCGATCTCGTCTTTTGACGCTTCAAAACCCGGCAGGTTTAATTTACGGTAAATATCTTCGGTCATGGCATAAGCATCCTGTTCGAAATCCTCGAACTTAACTTCCACCAGATTTCCTTCAGGGATCAGCCCTTTCTGTTCTTCAAATTTGTAAAACAAGCGGCGGTATACTTCAATAAGATTGCTTTCAATCTGTTCATTAGTGATATCCTGCAAACGAAGCGGCTGTATTGTATTTGTAAAGAAACTGCGTGTACTTTCAAATACGGTATAAGGATTACGCTTCAAATAAATAAATTTAGCATTTGGAAACATCTCCAGCAATGTCTTTACGCGTCCGGTATGTGGCGGGTTCTTACTCAGAAACTGAGAACCATGCGTATTCCAGAGCGATATCTTGACAAGCTTCAGGAATGTTTCCTTAAAGATTTCCAGTTCATGCGCTGTAACATTGTCAAACAAAAGATACCGGTCGCAATACTCCAGCATATGCTTCGGGAAAAACCAGAAATTATAATAAGTGTACGGCATCATATTTGCCAGTGCAAACTCTTCTTCCTGCGGAAGGTCGACCTTCAACTCCATATTGTCGGTAGGACGTTTGTCGGGCATCAGGAATGACATATTCTTCTTAAAGAAAGGCTGCCCCCAAAGCATCAGATTCGGAAATACCGTCTGATAAGTCGTATTGTAGCCGAAATGCTTGTCACACGAAAACACATTGTGTACAAATGTCGTACCACTTCGCCAATGGCCCAGAATAAATACCGGGTCCATTTCCAGCGGTTTGTCCGCGATCTTGCGATAACGGGCATCTTCGAAAGGTTGCAGTAAACTAAGCAGACGGCATACCGATTTTGTCAGATAATACTTGTTGCGAAAACCTTTATCGATCGTTTTATCGGCTGTCACAGCCTTGAATGTCTTCCAGTCCGCACCAACCAGCGTATTGATTGGCAATTTATCAAATTCCAGCAACCCCATAAGTTATTTCTTTTCAGTTATACATTTAACAGGAACGCCCTGGCGTCCTAATTCTTCACATATCGTACGAATGGCATCGTAATGCTCTTCACCTATACCCAATTCCGGCAGATTCAATACAGCCAAAGCATCTTCCGTAACCATGTCTTTGGCATCCACCCGGTCGATGATCATTCCGACAGCCGACGTGTTATTGGTTATCGGATCGATCAGGATAAATGCTCCTGTCTGCTTATTCTTCTGATAAGGATCGAAGAACAACTCTTTACCGGTAGTGAAAACGACACGGGCGATCTCGTTCAGTTTCATAGGCAAACTCTCAATAGTCAACTGTCCATTATCAACGGACAACTGTTCCATTGTATTGACATTCACCTTATAACGGATACTATCTACACGAGCACGTGTCAGATTCGTCGTGTGTTTGATATAGAACTGTTTGGACATGTCCATCGCTTCTTCATCCATCCATACGAGCATGGCTTCGAAGTTACGGTCTCCCATCGGCAAATTATCCGGATGTACCAGCATTTCGCCACGCGACACGTCTATTTCATCTTCCAACGTAATGGTAACGCATTGGGGCGGGAAAGCATAATCCAGTTCGCCATCATACGTCACGATACTTTTTACCTTCGATGTTTTGCGTGAAGGCAAAGCCATAACCGTATCTCCTTTACGGATGATACCGCTGGATACTTTTCCGCAGAACCCACGGAAATCCAGGTTCGGACGCAATACATACTGTACCGGATAGCGGAAATCCTCGAAATTGCGATCCTGGTCGATAGGCACTGTTTCCAGAAAATCCAGTAAAGAAGGACCGTCATACCAAGGAGTACGGTCGCTCTTATCCACTACGTTATCACCGTCCAGGGCAGAAAGTGGAATACAAGTAATATCCGGGATATTCAGCGGAGCCACGAACTCTTTATAGTCAGATACGATCTGATCGAATATCTGTTTGTCAAAATCGACCAGGTCCATTTTATTCACAGCCAATACAACATGCTTGATACCCAGCAAAGACACCAGATAAGTATGGCGACGTGTCTGTGTGATCACACCGGTACGGGCATCGACCAGAATAATAGCCAGGTTGGCTGTCGAACCGCCGGTTATCATGTTGCGGGTATATTGTTCATGCCCCGGAGTATCAGCAATGATGAACTTACGGTTATTCGTACTGAAATAACGGTAAGCTACATCGATCGTAATCCCCTGCTCACGCTCTGCTTTCAGGCCGTCCAGCAATAGAGCATAGTCAATATGATCGCCGGCATTTCCCATACGCTTACTGTCGCGTTCGAGTGCATCCAACTGATCCTCGTATATTTTTTTACTGTCAAACAACAGACGTCCGATCAAAGTCGATTTACCGTCGTCCACCGAACCTGCTGTAAGGAAACGAAGCAAATCCTTCTGCTCGTCCCTGTCCAGGAATTCTTTTATATTTAATGTTGCCATAGTTTTATGAGTTGACAATTGACAGTTGACAGTTGACAGATAAAAACAGCTCTTAAAACTGTCATCTGTCAATTGTCAACTGTTAACTAATTAAAAATATCCTTCTCTTTTCTTTTGTTCCATGCTGGCATCCTGGTCGAAGTCGATCACACGGGTCGTACGTTCGCTCTTGGTGGTTGTCATCATCTCTTCCACGATCTTTTCAATCGTATCGGCCTCACTTTCCACTGCCCCTGTCAACGGCCAGCAACCAAGTGTACGGAAACGAACCATACGCATCTTAATCTGATCGCGATACTGTTCCGGCAGACGGTCGTCATCAGCCATGATCAGGTTGCCGTCAAGCTCGACGATAGGACGTTCTTTGGCATAATACAACGGAACGATAGGTATATTTTCCAGACGGATATATTGCCAGATATCCAGTTCCGTCCAATTGGATAACGGAAATACGCGGATACTTTCACCTTTATGGACACGGGCGTTATAAATATCCCATAATTCCGGACGCTGATTCTTCGGGTCCCACTGATGAAACTTGTCACGGAAGGAATAGATACGCTCTTTCGCACGGCTCTTTTCCTCGTCACGACGGGCACCACCGAAAGCGGCATCAAACTTATATTTATCGAGGGCATGCAGTAAAGCCTGCGTTTTCATCAGGTCGGTATGCACTTTACTACCATGCGTAAAAGGCCCGACACCAGCGTGAAAGGCCTCCATATTCGACTCGACGATCAGGTTCCAACCGAACTTTTTCGCATACTCATCGCGAAACTGTACCATCTCCTTGAACTTCCATTTGGAGTCGATATGCATCAAAGGAAACGGCACTTTCCCCGGAGCAAAGGCTTTCTCAGCCAACCGGACCATCACAGACGAATCTTTACCGATAGAATAAAGCATCACAGGATTCTCAAATTCAGCAGCAACCTCCCGTATGATATGGATGGATTCTGCTTCCAGCTCCTGTAAATGGCTTAATTTGTAATCTGACATAGTTATATTTGTTATTATTATTATTTCTATACTTTTACTTTAGGTAATATCAACCCTAATAATTTATTTACCGACTCTTCCAGACTCAACACAGATGTGTCCAACGATAATGCCGGATGTTCCGGTGCTTCGAACGGAGCCGAAACACCTGTAAAATCTTTGATTTCCCCTCTACGGGCTTTTGCATATAATCCTTTCACATCGCGACGTTCACATTCTTCGATCGGTGTGTTCACATAGATTTCCAGGAAATTTTCTTTTCCTATGATAGACGAAGCCATCTCCCTCAAATCGTTGTTCGGACTGATAAAAGCCGCTATGGTTATAACACCGGTATCGATAAACAGTTTACTTACCTCCGCTATACGACGGATATTCTCGACACGGTCTTCCGGCGAGAACCCTAAATTGTTATTGATCCCGCTACGGATATTATCGCCATCCAGGATACGGCATAACAAACCACGCTGATGCAACTCACGCTCCAACGCAATGGCTATCGTACTTTTACCCGAACCGCTGAGCCCGGTAAACCAAACCATCACACTACGTTGTCTTAATAGAGATTCTTTATCCTCCCGCCCCATCATCCGGTCGAAGATCGGATAAATGTTATTTGATTGTGTATTACTCATTTTGTTTTTTATTTCCCCCTTTTACTAGAATTTCCAGATCATTGGTATCACAAACACAGAGATCAGGAATGTGATCAGGTTCAACGGCAATCCGATACGGACAAAGTCGGTGAACTTATAACTACCGATACCCTGCACGATCAGATTGGTCTGATAACCGATCGGAGAACTGAAGCTGGCGGATGCAGCCATACAAATCACTACAAAGAAAGGTGTCGGATTGACTCCCAACTGGGTAGCGACAGACAACGCGATCGGAAAACTCAAAGCCGCCGCCGCATTGTTTGTAATCAGTTCCGTGAATATATTCGTAATAATAAAAATAATGGCAAGTAAGGCATACGGTCCGAAGTTATCCGCCATGCTGATAATATAGCTGGCAACCAACGACGCAAAGCCGGAATTCTCCATCGCTTTACTGATCGCAAAAGCACAGGCGATCGTAATCAGGATATCCCATGAAATATATTTCGTATATTTTTTAGGTGGAAATATCTTTGTCCAGGCCATAATGATCGTCGTGATACAAACGAAGAAAAACATATCCAGCCTCATATTCGGAATAGCCTCTTTCACTGCCGGTAACTCACCGACCGTTGCACCGACGATCATAAAGATCAGCAGACCTAAAGCCAGCCAACGCTTCTTTTTCGACACCGGTTCCGTATTCTCACTACCGTTTGCCAACATCAGGAAGACACTCGATTCTCCCCAGGTCGGAATGAACGTATCGTCAGCCCAGAGAACCAACGTATCTCCCTCATGCAAAGTAACTTTATCGAGATCGTGAGTGAAACGTTCTCCCCCGCTTTTCACCTCCTTCACAATCGCACCGTAATGACGGGTGAAATTAAACTCCCCCAATGTTTTATTAATACCGGGAAAACGGGCTCCCAACACAGCTTCTACGCGGTGCAGATTTCCCGGTCCACCTTCTTCATCTTCTTCCAGATGGTTGTCCTGGCGGGAATCAGGCAATAACTTGTTAGAGAAAGCAAAGAGATATAAAATACCGGCTATAGCAATAAAAACGCCTACCTTTCCGAGTTCAAACATTGTAAAACCCTCATAACCAGCATCCATTACCATACCATGTACTACCAGGTTGGTCGATGTACCGATCAATGTACAGATACCGCCTAATATAGTCACATAAGATAACGGAATAAGGAACTTAGTAGCAGGAAGTTTTACAGATTCAGCCCAACGTTTAATGATCGGGGCAAAAATCACAACTACAGGAGTATTATTAAGGAATGCGGAGACAAATGCAATAGAAGGTAACATGCGAACCTGTGCTTTCAAAACAGTTGTTTTACCTTCCGGAAGGAGTTTCTTGATCAATTGCCCTAAAGCACCGCTCTGACGGACACCTTCACTCACCAAAAAGAGCATGGCAACAGTTATCATCCCTTTATTACTGAACCCTTCCAGCATTTCTTTAGGGGTTAATATACCGGCAACCAGAAATAATACTACAACGGAAAGTAGTATCATTCCCGGTCGCATCCTGTCCCATACTAATGCCGCAACCATTCCGGCCAGGGCCAGCAATACAAATAATATCTCGAAGTTCATTATGTACCTAATCTGTCTAATTTTCTCAGATAAGGTGCAAATGTAATAAGAAAATTAACGTTATTCGTACGTAAAAGATCTATTTTAGACTTATTGACCAAAATAATCAGCAAATGGAAGAAAGGGGTTTTACAATGAACCAGGGGTTATGCAAATCCTCTTTGTTGTATTTCAACGGAGTTCGCCCATCAATATGAAAGACATCGCATCCGGCTCCTCTTGCAATGGCGTGACCGGCAGCCGTATCCCACTCCATCGTCGGCGCAAAACGTGGATAAATATCGGCACTACCTTCTGCTACCAGGCAGATTTTCAAGCTACTGCCACTACTGATAAGCGTAACAGGCTGGCCTTGTTTCCGCAGGTTCTCAATAAAATCCGTTGTCTCCGGACTCTGGTGTGAACGGGAGGCAACAACGACAATTCCCTGATGTGCCATAGAAACGGGTAGACGGTTTGCGTTTTGCATGATCTCATCCATAGAAGGCTGATGATCGCAATCCGCCACCAGCTTATATGCGCCCAAAGAATCCGCCGAGAAATACAACTCTTTCCGTACCGGAACGTAAATAACCCCCAGAACGGGTACACCCTTTTGGATCAAAGCGATATTCACAGTAAACTCACCGTTCTTTTTGATAAATTCCTTGGTTCCGTCCAGCGGATCCACCAGCCAGAATGTTTCCCACGAAGAACGTTCGGCATAAGGAATATCCTTTCCTTCTTCACTCAATATCGGATATGGAGTTACGGAAAGAACGTTCATGATCAGTTTATGAGCAGCTTTGTCGGCTTTCGTCAAGGGAGAATTATCGGCTTTGCGTTCAATTTCAAAATCAGATGCAGGATCTGTATAAATATCCATGATAGCTTTCCCGGCGTCTATCGCTGCCCGGACAGCAATGTAAAGATTGTTCGAATAGTTCATCATCACTCATATCTATTAAGTTTGTAATAATACAAATATAATGTTTTTTCCGAACAAAACCATCTATGAAAGCTATTTTATTTCAAACGCTACAAACTATTCACGTATTCTCAGGCATCCAGTAGGACCAAATTGTATTTCTGGCTACCGACACCTATTGCCTCTGCATGCTCAAGGGTATGGATGCCGTGTCGCGACTCCATCCGTTCGATCAAGTGCTTGCGTCCTTCGTCCGGCGAGTTATATACCATATCCACACAGGCTTTATCCAATGCGACCGGGTCAAGAGAAGCCAGAATGCCAACATCTGCCATTTGCGGATCAGCCGGGTGGGAATCACAATCGCAATCTACCGACAACTTATTCATCACGCTGATATAAAGTATTTTATCGCCGCAATGGTCGACAACAGCTTTGGCAGCTTCAGCCATCGATTCCAGAAAGAAATCCTGTTCGGGAAGATTTCCCCACATCTCCGAGGCATTCCGGGTCGTACCGGCAGAATGTATCCAGGCTTTACCGGAAGAAGAAGCAATACCGATAGATATATTCTTTATAGCACCACCGAAACCTCCCATCGCATGCCCTTTGAAATGAGAAAGAACAACCGTGAAATCGTAGTTTGCATAATGTGAACCGACAAAGTCTTCTTTCAGATGCGTCCCACCTTTTACCGGCAAACTAATCTCTCCTTCCTCATCCATGATATCCACTTTCGCGATAGAGGTAAACCCATGGTCCGCAGCCGCTTTCAAATGACTTTCCGTATCAGATCGTCCGCCGCCGTAAGCGGTATTACATTCGACAATGGTACCGTTTACTTTCCGTACCAGGTCGCCAATAAGCTCCGGTTTCAGGTAATTATTTCCACCAGGCTCTCCTGTGCTTAGTTTCACCGCTACTTTTCCTGTAACCGAACGTCCGAGAGCCTCATAAATACGCACCAGGCTCCTGGGAGAAATTTCACGCAACATATAAACTGTTGCTACTTCTCCGGACGGGTTATTTGTGTGTCCTTCTTCTCCCGTCTCTTCACCTGACCTGCCATTTGCCGAACAGGCTGATAACGGGACCAGATTCGATGTTAACAAAACGCCTCCGGCTGCTACCGAAGCCTTAATAAATCCACGCCGCGTAAATGACGACATCTTTCTTTTTCCACTCATAAGTAATACATTTTATTTTAATGCAAATGTATCTGTATTCCTACTTTTAACTTGTACCTATATTACATATATTTTTACCCAAATCACTGTTTTACTCTAATTCTTCGAATAACACAATAAACATCTATAAACCAACGTTTAATACATCAAGAAAGTAATTATTAACTTTAAACATATAAGAAATGAAATCATTAAAATCGGTATTTAAGTTTTGGCAAGAAATTATTTTTATAGTTTCAACCGGATCATTGCTTATTGGAAGTACAAGAGGCGTCATCAATTCGCAATCAATGGATATATGGGATATTTTGCTCGTATGCTGGGTACTTCCTTTATTTATTTGCCTTATCGGACAATTTTTCTGGAAAAAGAAAAGCCTGGCTATCATCCTATCCGTACCTCTGGGATTAAGTTCCGTGATTACTATTTTTATGGCTTTGTATGGTATATTCAATAGTCCGTCTTACATAACGGAAAGTATTGCGATGCTTATCATCGGAACAGTCTTAGTGCTAGTGGCGTTAAAAATGCCTTTTAAATATGATGTTAATAAAGTACATATGGAATCCTAACGCAAGATAATAGATATACTCTTGATTATTTTTGCCGGCAAATAATTAGAGAGTAAACCTCTTTCAAAAATAAACAACAAAAGGGACAACCCTTTTTATTGATTAGGCAGAAAGTAGTCAACTAAAATCGTTAAACTACACCTTGAAAGTGTTTCATTGGGTAGAAACAACTGTTTCACTTAGGAGAAACAACTGTTTCATTATATTGAAACAATAAATTCACCCCTATGAAATAACCGGTATAACTTTATAAGGAATTCAAATTCCCTTCAGTCTTCTTCATCTGAAATACAAAGCATACACACAGATCGAAAGCTAAAACATAATATTAGTGTTAGCAGCGGCCGGTATACACAATACAGTTAATCCATCTCTACCACCCGATAAACTTAAATAAAGACACAACAGCAACACTACAAAATACCTTTATTTTATTATTTTTGTACAAGAGAATCATCATCCGGCTATCAAACGGATATAAACAACAAAATAATGGAAAAAGCGAACATCACGTTATACACAGTAATCGGCAATCCGGACCGTATCGTAACCTCTATCCGTGATCGGTTCAAAGAGATGACAAAAGGGCTTACATCAGAAAACGGGGCTATCATCCTGACACTTGCAGATGACTCTAACATCACTTTCAACATCAGCCATCAACAGGATAAACCGGACTTTATCGCATCGCATACAGCCGGTATGGCTAACTATTTTGCTTCTGTCCAAACACCATTGGTCGAACTGAAAGAAAATGTACTGCGTCAAATCCGCGTATTCAACTGTATAACAGGTATTACATTCGATGTCGATGATAACGAAGACCGGACGAACTATATCATCAATTGCCTTTTCGCCGTCGCCAACGATGTGAACGGCTTCCTGCTCTATCCTAGTATGCAGATATATACGAAAGAGGGGAAACTACTGTTCTCTATCCAGGGTGAAAGCCAACTGACGGAGTTTATCCCGATCGGCAACGCAGACCTGTTGGATGCGAACCGCCCGGAAGAGGCTCCGGCTGATGTGGAAAGACGTTTACGTTCTATAGCACTCCTTGAAGCAAGAAATATTCCTTATATGGAACATTTACACAGCGAGGCGCTGGAAAGCGAAGTTAAACTCAGAAACCGCGAAGAAATGGTGAAACGGGCGGCGGCATTATTCGCCGTTGCGGTTTATTCGGAAGTGATGTTATCGGAAGACTCCGACCGGGAAGCAGCACTCTCCTATTTTAATAAAATGGATGAATTATACGGAGTAAAATCATATATTACACCCCATGAAGCAGCATATATCAATAACCCGGAACCGGAAGAACAAGAATGTATACAGTTCGGATGGCGATATGAATGTTGCGGCGTACTGCTTTGGGCGGCTGGTGTGGTAGACGATCTGTCTTATCCTTCCACTATCATCGACGTCCCCGTCCTTGCTGCCATTTTCTGGCAACACAAAGGTATCAAAGATCTACTTTCCAAAGGATTTGCACGTCCCGAAACTGAAATACTGGATGCCGCCGATATGACATTACGTTATGACTGGGCTTGCGTGGATGCACGTATTCATGGAAAAGAAGCGCCTGCCTCACTCGACGGAGGAGTCGTCATGGAACGTCATTATGCTTTCAACTGGATCATCGGAGCTAATAACGGAGCCGATTGGGATCATATTCAACCGAATACATAAGAAACAAGATTCTAACAATGCATAAAGAAACAACTATGGATAAGATAAAAACCGGATTAGCGGCCTACGGAATGTCAGGACAAGTTTTTCATGCGCCGTTTATCAGCACGAACCCCCACTTTGATTTAACGGCTATCACAGAACGCAGCAAAAACCTGGCAAAAGAGCGTTATCCCGAAACACATATTGCCCGCAGTTTTGATGAGTTGCTCGATATGAACGACCTGGAACTGATCGTTGTCAACACTCCCGACAGCTCCCATTACGACTATGCCCGTCGCGCACTCGAAGCCGGCAAGCATGTGATCGTTGAAAAGCCATTTACACAAACTGTAGAAGAGGCGAACGAGTTGGTAACCCTTGCTACAGAAAAAGGTCTGACATTAAGCGTCTACCAAAACAGACGCTGGGACAGCGATTTTCTAACGGTTAAGGAGATATTGGATAAAAAATTAACGGGCAGATTGGTTGAGTTCGAATCAACCTTTCCCCGTTTCCGTAATTTCATCAAACAAGGGACCTGGAAGGAAACAGGCGAAGCCGGAGGCGGAATAACTTATAATCTGGGAGCACATCTGATAGATCAGGCGGTACAGTTATTCGGTATGCCGGAAGCCGTCTTTGCCGATATTGCGGTTTTACGTGACAACGGGTTGGTCGATGATTATTTCATTATTCATTTATTAAGGCCGTCAAAAGCACCGGACGTGAGAATTACCTTAAAAGCCAGCTACCTGATGTGCGAACGGGAGCCGCGGTTCACGCTGCACGGGACAGACGGATCATTCGTCAAATATGGCCTCGACAGACAGGAAGCCGACCTGACAAACGGTCTAATGCCTGATACGCCGCATTGGGGAGAAGAAGATCCCGAAATCTGGGGATTGTTGCATACAGAAAAGAACGGCCTGAATATGCAGGAGAGATATCCGAGTATTCCGGGTAATTACGGTGCCTTTTACGAGAACATTTACCAGCATATCCGTAAGGGAGAGACACTGCTAAGTGATGCCCGTGGAGTGATAAATGTAATACGCCTGATCGAGGCTGCCTGGGAAAGCAGCCGATCAGGAAATGTCTTAAATTTGAACCCGTAACAAAAGCGCACTTTACTCTTATACGATCCCCAATCCCATAAATATAACTTGCTCATTATTTCCAGATTATAATTATATTTTGATAACAATTTAGCTATATATACAGATATTTATCGTAAATTTGCGACGATTCTCTCTAAAATAGCAAGTAGAGAGCTCATTGCAATAACCAATTTTACATGTAATGAAACAAGACAAGATCATTTTCGACATCATTGAGAAAGAACATCAGCGCCAGTTAAAAGGAATCGAGCTGATTGCTTCTGAAAACTTTGTGAGCGACCAGGTGATGCAAGCCATGGGTAGCTGTCTGACCAACAAATACGCCGAAGGTTATCCCGGCAAGCGCTATTATGGTGGTTGTGAGGTAGTAGACCAAAGCGAGACGATTGCTATCGAACGGTTGAAACAAATCTTCAATGCTGAATGGGCAAACGTTCAACCTCATTCAGGAGCACAGGCTAATGCTGCTGTATTCCTGGCAGTTCTTAATCCCGGGGACACATTCCTCGGTTTGAATCTGGCTCATGGCGGGCACCTTTCACATGGTTCTCCAGTAAATAGTTCAGGTATCTTATATAGAGCAACAGAATATAATGTAAAAGAAGAAACCGGTCGTGTCGATTACGACCAGATGGAAGAAGTAGCACTTCGTGAAAAACCGAAACTGATCGTCGGTGGCGGTTCTGCTTATTCACGCGAATGGGATTACAAACGTATGCGCGAAATCGCTGATAAAGTAGGCGCATTATTGATGATCGACATGGCCCACCCGGCCGGTCTGATTGCTGCAGGTTTGCTGAACAATCCGCTGGAATATGCTCACATCGTAACTTCTACAACACATAAGACATTGCGTGGTCCGCGTGGCGGTATCATTCTTCTGGGTAAAGATTTCGAAAACCCATGGGGAAAGAAAACTCCCAAAGGCGAGATCAAGAAAATGTCTCAACTATTGGATTCTGCGGTATTCCCGGGTATCCAGGGAGGTCCTCTGGAACACGTAATCGCAGCTAAAGCCGTTTCTTTCGGTGAAGCATTAGAACCTGAATACAAAACTTATCAGGCTCAGGTTAAAGCAAATGCTGCTGCTATGGCTAAGGCTTTTATCGACAAAGGATATAAAATCATTTCTGATGGTACGGATAACCACAGCATGCTGATCGACCTGCGCAAGAAGTTCCCCGAACTGACTGGTAAAGTAGCCGAAAAAGCATTGGTTGCTGCAGATATCACTGTAAACAAGAACATGGTTCCGTTCGACAGCCGCTCTGCTTTCCAGACTTCAGGTATCCGCGTAGGTACTCCGGCTATCACGACTCGTGGTGCGAAGGAGCCGTTAATGGCTGAAATTGTTGAATTGATCGATACAGTTCTTTCTGCACCGGAATGTGATAAAACAATCACTGCTGTTCGCGAAAAAGTAAACAGCATCATGAAAGAATATCCAATCTTCGCATGGTAAAACACAATGTATAGGAGTTGCGTTCACTCGCGCTCCTATACATTATATTATATATAAACCGTATAAGCGGCAAAAATATCTGTTTAACCGGGATAAATACCGGGACGACCGCTAGGGCCGCCCCCTACGAAAAACAAAATTCACAATTATCAATAAACTTATTCTTGAACATGAAGAAGCTCATTTCAATGTGTGCCGGCGCAGCACTTTGTATACTTGCGTCATGCAGTGAAGGGCCAACTAAGCAGATGCCTTACAATCAGGGTATCAATGTTATTCCGACGCCTGTAAGTCTGACCCAGAATGAAGGGGTCTTTAAAGTAGGTAAGAATATGGCTTTCCAGGCTTCCACCCCGGAGGCAAAAGTCATTGCCGAGTATTTTGCTTCAAAGATCAACCAGGCAACAGGTTATAAGACCACTGTCGGAGACCAGGCTGTTTCTAACGGAATCTCGCTCGTACTCGACGATGCGTTAGATGTAAATAACGAAGGCTACACACTGGACGTAACCACCAACGGCGTAACCGTAAAAGCCAAAACTCCGCAAGGTTTATTCTATGGTATGCAGACTTTCATGCAGTTATTGCCTGCAGAGATCGAAAGTCCGGCTGTTGTAAACGGTATCGCATGGACAACTCCATGCGTAACGGTAAAAGACGAACCGCGCTTCGCTTATCGTGGTTTCATGCTGGATCCTTGCCGTCATTTTATCCCTGTCGAGAACGTAAAGAAACAAATCGATGTTTTGTCTTTATTCAAAGTAAACACAATGCACTGGCATTTGACCGACGATCAGGGCTGGCGTGTCGAAATCAAGAAATATCCGAAGCTGACAGAGATCGGTGCAAAACGTATCGAAGGTGAAGGAACCGAATACGGTGGTTTCTATACACAGGAAGAGATTAAGGATGTTGTAAAATATGCCGCAGACCGCTTCATCACCGTTATTCCTGAACTGGAACTCCCGGGACACGAAATGGCCGCTATCGCTGCTTATCCCGAATTGTCCTGCAAAGGCGAACAAGGTACTCCCCGTATCATCTGGGGCGTTGAAGACATCGTTATGTGTGCAGGCAAAGAAGAACCATTCAAGTTCCTGGAAGATGTGATCGATGAGATCGCTCCGATGTTCCCCAGCGAATACTTCCATATCGGTGGTGATGAATGTCCGAAGATCAGCTGGAAAGAATGTCCGCTTTGTCAGAAAAGGATCCAGGAAGAAGGTCTGAAAGGTTCTAAAGAACATAGCGCAGAAGAACGTCTGCAGAGCTATTTCGTACAACGGATGGAAAAATATCTGGCCGAAAAACATGGCAAAAAGATCATTGGCTGGGATGAGATCCTGGAAGGTGGACTCGCTCCTTCTGCAACTGTCATGTCATGGCGTGGTGAAGCCGGAGGTATCGCTGCAGCTAACATGGGACATGATGTGATCATGACTCCGGGAAGTGCCGGTATGTATCTCGACCAATACCAGGGAGATTCCAAGATCGAGCCGGTTACTATCGGCGGATATGCCACAATCGAGAAAGTATATAACTACAATCCGGTCCCCGATACACTGGTCGCAACAGGCAAAGCACAACATATCAAAGGTGTTCAGTGTAATAACTGGTCTGAATACATGTATAATACAGATCTGATGGAATACCGTATGTATCCTCGTATGCTTGCTTTATCCGAAATCGGATGGAGTCCGCTGAATCGCAAAGATTACAAAGATTTTGAACGTAGACTGGACAATGCACTGGTTCGTCTGGATGAACACAACATCAACTACCAGATCCCGCAACCGGAACAACCGAACGGTTCTTCTAACTTTGTTGCATTCACAGATAAGGCTTCTCTTGAATTTAAGACTACACGCCCTGTCAAAGTGGTATATACGATCGACGGAACAGAACCGACTGCAGAATCTACGGTCTACTCAGCTCCTATCGAATTCACCGAATCAGGTATATTGAAGATCCGCTCTGTTCTGCCTTCCGGTAAAATGAGCAAGACTCGTACGATCACCGTTGAAAAACAGGCATTGGCTCCGGCTAAGGAAGTTGCTAAAACAACTCCGGGACTGGAAATGCAGGTTACTGACGGCATGTTCCTTGAATCATCGAAACTGGCAGATGTGAAGGAATGGAAGAAGTCTACAATGAAAGATCTTCGTGAACTTACCAGTGTCGTTAAGAGTAGCGAGTCGATGAGAGGTGTAAAACAGTATGCTGCTGTTGCTACCGGTTATGTAAATATTCCGGAAGATGGCGTTTATTATATTTCTTCAGACAATGAAGAAGTCTGGATCGACGGCAAACTGCTTATCAACAACGGCGGTGAAGTAAAACGCTTCTCTCGTCACGACACATCTGTTGCTTTAGCAGCCGGTTTACACGAGATCAAGGTTGTATTCCTTGGACATATCATCGGCGGATGGCCTTCTAACTGGAATGACGGTAGCGTAAAATTACGTAAAGCCGATGCTGAGAAATTCACTCGCATCACTCCGGAAATGCTGGTTCATTAATTGAAAATATCTTCCGGGGTCTCGAAAACCCCGGAAATGAACTTTCACCATTTAAAGTCGGTTTCCGAAGCCTCGGGAGTCGACTTTAAACGTTTTTCAACCATCCGAGGACTCGAGAGGCCTATTCTTAATCAATCTTCAGCTTCATTATCGTGATTGAATTAGGCGGAAAGGAATAAACCATCGGTCCCCCTAATGAGAAAGATACATTTTTCGATACCGGAATAATCCTTGTAGGATCTTTAAATGTATTACGAGCCGAAGGATCTCCCGCTAACTGAAGGATCTCAGCATCATTCTTAACACCGGCACCTTTTATATTCAACTCTGTTTTTTCTTCATGCTGTGTCGTATTGACCACTTTCAGTATGATCGTATCAGTCTCTTTATCCAAAGTCGCTACGGATACAAGTGAAGGCAGAGGAGGCAATACAACCTCATGCAACAATACACCATCCACATAACAGCTAACTGTTTCATCTTTACAAACGACTTTCACATCATACCAGCGATTACTCTCAAAAGAATATGCTTTAGGAGAGCGCAACGTATCTTTCACAGCACCCGATGAGCGGTAGAACTCACAGGAACCCGGAGTGATGGAAACGGCAATATGGTCATTCGCTTCTCCATTCTTTCCATTATCCCGCACACGTAGCTGAACCGGTCCGCTCCCTTTATTCCTTCTTAGCTTCATAGAGAAAGTATAATCATGGGCTGTAGAATCCCCCATCAGAACATAGTTCCAACGGTTGGCATCAGGTGTTAAAGTTCCGTTATTCACTTTCCAGCCACCGGTCCGGACCATAGCTTCCGTTACCGGTTTTCCATCGATCCTCACATCATCAAAGTCATAACTATTATCAAACAAATCGATTCCGGTATATCCGAACGTCACCTGTGGCTTATTGTACGTATTAATTTCCGTTTTCAACAGATCATCACCCCGATTATCCGAAAACATCTTCAGCATATAATAAGAAGGCGACCCTATAGCACTGTTATTATTAAATGAAATAGCCGGATATCTCTGGAAGTCATAATTCACATTTCCCAATACAGGTGCATAAGCCAGATGTTTTACAACTTCCGGACTGTTCTCTACCCCCAGCAGAAAGCAAGCCTCTCCTATTGCAGCCCGTAACGTTCCCTGCAAAGAAACATCTCCCATACTGAATTCTCCGATGAATACAGCAGGGAATCTTCTCAGATATTGTCCGGTTTCATACCTGTTATGATTCGCGATCAGAAAGTCCTCACCGGAATAGAAATGGTAATCCGTCCACTCTGTTCTGTTTTTCCCTGAAATAAAAGAACTTTTGATCACGGTAATTTCCGGATAAGCTTCATTGATCGCTTTTTTAAACAGATCAAAACGCTTGGAATATTCCTGTCCATAGTTTTCACTACCGACCTCTATGTATTTCAGATCAAAAGGTGCCGGATGCCCATTCTTTGCACGCATAGCACCAAATGTCGAATCAGCCGGTTGATTGGCATAAGCGATGGCATCCAATGCATCTTGTACTAACTTATTCATTGCCGTAATATCCTCATAACGCGGACGTCTGCTCTGACTGGTAACCCCACTGTTTATCACATAGAGCGGTTCTGCATTCAAATCTTCACACATCTGCAGATATTCATGATATCCCATCCCATTCGTCGAACCATAGGCCCAAATATTCCAGAAATTCCTACGCGTAGAGATATCACCTATCGTTTCATGCCAGACCGGATATGTCCCAGCTGTATATCCTTCAACAAAACTACCTCCCGGAAAACGAATGAACTGAGGATTGAGCGCAGAGATCATCTCCATCAGATCAGGACGCAAACCATTAGGTCTGTCTCTCCATGTTTTTTGAGGAAATAAAGAAACCATATCCATCCAGAATACAATGGAAGTATCGGCAGTAATTGCTAAAACGGCATTATCGGTATTTTCTGAAGCCGTGAACGTGTGTTTATATTTTCTCCATTCATATATCGGAGACACATTAAAAATATCACTTAACGGTGCCCCTATCACGGAATCTCCGATAAATATACTTACTTTTTTAGGAATCATCGAACCGCCTTTCAGGAATAAAGACAACTCATATTTTTCTCCCTTACGTATGGAAAGTCCATTATAACCCGTTGCAGCGACTCCTCCTCGTCCCGACTCCGAGGAGGTAGCAACAGAGACCAGCAAAGATCGCTTATTCTTATCATTAATCAATTCCTGTCCATCAGGCCACATACTGGTATTGGATGAGATTTTTCGCCATCCGGGCAATGAATCGGAACGAATAAAAGGAATTGTCCATCCGTTCGGAGTACTTAAAACATTTCGTTTTGCATCATACGGACAGTTCAAAGGAGGCACTCCCTCTTCAAAGCTACGATTTTGTATCATCTCCGCATACAATCCGCCGTCGATAGCATGATTTATCTCTTCTATTGTTACTCCATACAATTTTTTATTCACAGGAACAGAAAAACCGTCCATATCAATCACTATCGATGATGTAACAGGCATTTCCGGCTGGCATCCGGACAACAACAAAACAAGTATAGCGCTTATATTTAATACTTTAAAAGGTATATTCATTTCTTTGTTTATCAATTCAAAATAATGACTACATTTCGCCTTGCAAACTTAAAGAATAATTTCCACATATATCATTCTTTGAGAAAAAGACTATTCCACATTAAAAACCTTTGATTTTTATACTCTTTATTAAATAATTATTTTAATTTTGTGCATTGAAGCATACAAAAAAAGCACTAGTATAAGAAAAAACATGAAACAGTCAATTTTATTGGTTGATGATAAGCCGGAAATAGCAAAGATTATAATGCTGTATTTGTCTTCATTGTATGAAGTCACATATAAAGAAAATCCGATAAAAGCTATAGCATGGCTTAATGAAGGTAATATTCCTGACGGGGTTATATCCGATTTGAATATGCCCGAGATGAGCGGAGAAGAATTTTTGTGCTATTTAAAGGCAAACGAACTTTTCAATCACATTCCGGTACTGATCCTCTCTAGCGTTGAAAGTAGCGCTAACAGAATCCGTCTTTTTGAAGAAGGAGCAGAAGATTTCATTCTGAAACCTTTTAATCCTGAAGAACTGAGAGTCAGGGTTAAGAGACTCTTGAGATAAGTACTTAAACACCAGGGTAAAAACGACATTAGTATGGAATATATCTTTTGGGGGAATAATATTCCTTTAGCAACTCACCTACGAGAAACTCTGCAATGCAAGATTTCCGAATGTCTCACTTTCCAACAGTTAAAATCAAATCTCACCCTTATCAATGAGGTTGATTTTTGCGTATTTGTGGAAAGACAGGATATATTAACGGATATACCGACCATCACCCAGCTTCATAAAATGTATCCGGCTCTCTATATCATTTTAATAAGCGAGCCATTACGTAAAGAAGAGAAAATACCTTATCTGAGAGCAGGTATCGATTGCATGATCTCAAAAAAGACCTCAAAAGAAGACATGCAAAAGTTATTGTCCGTCGTCATCGATTTCAAAGAAAAAGAGAAATCCAGAAAAGATAACCCAATTTCATCTCTGGCTGAATTTCATTTGCCGGTATGGAAACGTTCATTCGATATTCTGGCTGCCGGATCAGCGATCCTTTGTTTATCCCCCATACTCATAACAACGGCATTAGCGATACTTTTTGAAAGTAGAGGAAAAGTCGTATACAAGTCGAAACGTGTAGGCAGTAATTACAAAATTTTCGATTTTTATAAGTTCCGCTCCATGTATGCGGACGCAGACAAAAGACTTGCAGAGTATCAGAAACTGAATCAATACACTAAAAAAATAGCGGACGAAGAGTCAAACAACTCTTCGTCCGCTGCAGAGGATCCTCTGCAAGCCACTTCCGGCAATATTGAACAGGATATACTTTTATTCTCAGATAATCTAAGTACATCCGAAAACGATTATCTGAAAACCAAACGCACAGAGCGTTCGAATGCTTTCTTCAAACTGGAAAACGATCCGCGAATCACTCGTGTGGGACATTTCATCAGAAAATATAGCATAGACGAACTCCCGCAGCTATTCAACATTTTAAAGGGTGACATGTCAGTTGTAGGAAACCGACCGCTTCCTTTATACGAAGCCGAATTACTCACAAGCGACGAATATGTAAACCGCTTTATGGCTCCTGCCGGCCTAACCGGCTTATGGCAGGTAGAAAAACGCGGAGGTGCAGGAAAAATGTCCGCTGAAGAACGAAAGCTTCTGGATATCAAGTATGCGAAAGAATTTTCTTTCCGTATGGATATGATGATCATTATCAAAACATTTACGGCATTCATTCAAAAGGAAGATGTATAGAGACTCTAAGCTGATGAAAAACATTTTCATTATATTATTACTGATAAATACTTCCTACTGTTTCTGCCAGAAAAATAAAAGCAACTATTTTAATAAGGCAACTACGGTAGAAGTCACTACTATGGTTAACAACGACTCCATACAAGCAATGCTGGACGATTATGAACGGATTCAGTTACCTCCTCTTTCTGTCTTTTTACAATCTGTTTACGATCATCCTTCTATTAAAATTTATGAAGCAAAACGAGAAGAAGCCAACGCTGAGATGAAAATATCAAGAAGGGAATGGCTGGACTATTTCAGAATATATGGACAATACCAATATGGAAGAATTGTCCAATTATCATCAACAGAAACAGTGGACGATCCTATGTTCACGACCAGTCTGGGCAGCAATCAAAGTACATACAGCGCAGGTTTCTCCATTTCAGTTCCTTTTGGCGATCTATTTAGTCGTAAGCAAAAGATAAGAGCAAAAAAAGCACATTTTCGTCAACTGGATTATGAATATGAAATGTCGATCGAGGAACGAAAGTTGAAGATATTAGAAGCATACAATGATGTTCTACAATCTTTAGCAACTTTAAAAGCGAAGTCTGACGCAGCTGCACTATATAGCGCTCAAATGAAAATATCCGAGCAAGACTTCATCAATGGGAAAATTGGAATAGGCGAACTTTCTATAGAAAAAGGAAGACGAACAAATGCTATTATTCTTTATCAGGAAGGACGAACTACCTTGCATAATGCAGTCACTCTGTTAGAAATGCTTACAAACGTAAAGATCATAAATAGATAACTTATGGATATCACACTCTATATATCCCGTTTTCTACATCGTATCCGTTACCAACTAATACTGGGTTCACTTGTCGTGACAGCATTAGTTGCCTACTTTACGCAATTTATGCAAAAGAAATATACTGTAAATACATCTATATATACAGGTATTACATCAAATACAGGATTAGAAAGCGAAAGTAAACCGGATTGGATGAGTGTGAACAATACGTTCGATAATCTGGTAAATCTAACCAAATCAAAAGGTACTTTAGAAACTGTATCTATGAAATTACTGGCTACTAACCTGATTAATGGGGATGCTAATATCGATAATAAATATATATCAGCTAAAAACTACCAAAACTTGATTACACTTGTGCCCAAGGAAGTCCTGAACCTGGTCGACAAAGATTCATTTGAGAAAACAGTAAACAATCTTGAAAAATATAAACAAGGCGATACGCATAATTTTTTATACAGATTATTTAATGGGTTCGCCCCGTACTATAGTTACGGATCATTATCCCAAATCATTGTAAAACGTTTAGGTAACAGTGACTTAATCGATATTGCTTATACCTCTACAGACCCGGGAATCACATTAACAACCGTAAAACTGATCAGTGAGGAATTACGTATTTCATATAATCAACTGAAATATAAAACAGCTGATGACATCGTAAAATACTATGAGAATGAGCAAAAAAGGCTGCGCGAGCAATTGAATAAACTTGAAAACGAACTAACAGATTATAACATTCAAAATAGCGTAATCAATTATCAGGAACAAACAAAAGCAATTGCCGGTTCATTTGCTGATTTTGAAAATAGACACGAAGAAGTTATCCGCAGGATAAATAGTTCTTCACAGTTAATAGAAGGTCTTGAAGAATATATGAAAATCCGTATCAAACTGGTAAAAGCAAATGATGAATTTATCAAAGCATTAGAAGATATTTCAAAAATAAACGGTAAAATCACCGAAATTGAAATTTTCACTACGGAAGAAGCCCAAAATGATGATCTGGAACTATTGAAATACAAAGAAGAATTAAAAAATGCCGAGAAAAAAGTTGCAACATTAACAGAACAAATAAATAACTACAAAGAAAGTAAAGAAGGTCTTTCAATTGACGGTTTAGTCAACGAATGGCTCTCACAAACGATCATCAACATAAAAGCCAAAGCTGAATTAAAAATATTGGATCAAAGAAAAAAAGAATTTGCGGAACAATATAAAACATATTCTCCTGTCGGAACACAAATCAACAGGCAAGAACGTGAAATCCATGTTACCGAAGAATCTTATTTACAAGTGTTACATGCTCTGAATATGGCAAAGATGAAACAAAAGAACCTGCAGCTTACCACTGCAACATTGAATACCATCTCGGAGCCTGCATTCCCTTTGTTTAGTGATAAAAGCAAACGAATGCTACTGATCATTGCTGCATTTGCCGGAAGCATAATATTCATTATTGGTCTTAATTTGATAGTCGAATTATTAGACAGAACTTTACGGGATGCAGAACGTGCCCGAAGACTTACCAAAATGATCGTTTTAGGAGCATTTACAGGCAATCAACAATTAAAATACAGAGGATTCATAAAAGCATGCAACAGAATTTCAGCTGCCTATACTTGTAACCGACTGATGCAATATATGAAAAAAGGTCATACGTTCCATATCAATATATTAAGTATAGATAGAAAAGAAGGTAAAAGTTTCGTCTGCCAGTATATAACAGAATATTGGAAGGAAATTGGATTCAATGTCAAGCACTTGGTTGCAGGAATAGATTTTCCGATTGACGCAACATATTTATCTTCAGGAGAAATCGATTCTTACATAAAAGATAACGACCATCCGGACATAATCTTATTAGAATACCCTGCAATTAAAGATAATAGCCTACCGGTTAATCTGTTAAACAAAGCAGATGTTAATCTCTTAATTGCCAATGCTCGCAGAGTATGGAAAAACAGTGATGAAGAGTTTGTGAAATATCTACATGATATGGCTCAGGACAAACCATTATATCTCTATTTGAATAATGCTTCACGTGAAGCTGTAGAAGACTTTACCGGTCAATTACCCCCGGAAACCTCTATTCGTTCACTTTCAAACCGTATTATTTATATGGGATTAACAGCAAAAAACTCTGCAATTGGAGAATAACATGGATAACAGTAATTACATACCTGGCGAAACTCGTTCCGTTAAACTTCTCTATCTTTTAATATTGGTAGGGTTAGTTGGTATTCTTATGGCCTTATTATCCATGAACATACCTCTGTTTGCAGTAATTATAACATTTCCTTTTATATGTACCGGAGGAATTTTAATTTTGAGATATCCTCAATTAATGCTATTCATCATCTTTACTATCAATTATTTCATACTTGGGATCACTCGTTATATACCGATAGAAGGAATAAGTATAATTATGGATATATTATATGTTTTGACCCTCATACTGATTATTATACAAAGCGCACTCTATCACAATATCGAATGGAAAAGATGTTTTCACCTATTAAGTGCATTTTCATTGCTATGGGCATCCTATTGTATTTTGGAAATTATGAATCCAAGTGCGCTATTGGATGGTTGGATTTTATCCAGAGGATTAATTATTAACGGATTAATCATCACAGTTATAACTTCTTTATTATGCACCAAATACAAAATATTGAAAGCCATCTTATTCACTTATTCACTTTTCACAGTATTAGCGATACTGAAAACTTTTATGCAAAAATATGTAGGCTTTGATACTTTTGAAACCCGATGGCTCAATAACGGAGGTGCAACCACTCATTTAATACATTCCGGAATACGCTATTTTTCATTTTTCACGGATGCCAGTAATATGGGATCAAATATGGGAGGTGCAGGTATTGTTTTAGGTATAGCATCTTTATATATAAGAAATAGAACACTCAAGATTTACTATGTAATTGTTGCTATTGTTTCTTTATATACTATGATGCTTTCCGGCACCCGGGGAGCCATAATTGTCCCTTTGGCTGGAATAGCACTCTATACTGTTGTGAGCAAACAAACGCGATCAATAATACTAGGAAGCATCTCTTTAGCCCTAGTTTATGTATTTTTCGCTTTTACGATGATCGGACAAAGTAATTCATCGATCAGAAGAATGAGAACAGCGTTTAAACCAAGTGAAGATGCTTCATACATCGTCCGTAAAGAAAACCAAAGGAAATTAAAGGAATATCTAAAATATAAACCATTTGGAGAGGGCCTGGGATTATCCGGTGATGGTTTGGGGGTAAAACTATCCAAACGCTTTACAACTTCTATACCTACAGACTCCTGGTATGTTAAGATATGGGTTGAAACAGGAATAATCGGTTTGATCATATATATGGGAATGGTTCTTATTACTATAGGCCGTGGATCATGGATTTTAATGTTCAATATACATGATCCGGAACTTAAAGGGATATTAACAGGCTGGCTATGTGCCATATTTGGTATGTTTATGAGCGCATATGGAAACTCATTTTGGGGACAATTTCCAACAATGGTCATTGCTTTCATGGGTATGAGTTTTATTTTAAATGGAAAGTATTTTGACAAAGAACTTAGTAATTATACAAACCTTTAGTTGATAGAAATATGATAGAATTATTATTTAATATAAAGAACAATTGGATAGATAAACAAGAATATATATTCCTGCTTATCGATGCCATCCTTTTTTTACTTTTTCTGATAGCGGTTTTATATCTATTCATATTTGCTGCTTATTCAAAAAAGAAAGCTCCTTATACTTACCCTAAAGCTAATAAACAATGCCGATATGCTATATTGTTTCCTGCTTATATGGAAGATGAAGTAATCATTGATTCTGTTCAATCATTTCTCAGACAAGATTATCCTAGAGAATTATATGATGTAATTGTTGTTTCAGATCAAATGCAGGAAAAAACAATTCTTAAATTAAAAGAAATAACTGCTAAAGTCACTCAAATATCGGATCCGATAAATACCAAGATCTATGCTTTGGAAAAAGCCATTGAATATATTGAACAAGAAAAACTATCATTTGATATGGTTGTAGTCCTTGATGCTGATAATATTGTAAAACCTGACTTCTTAGACAAAATCAATGATGCTTTTTATTCCGGATGTTTAGCTATACAGACACACCGAGTTGCCAAAAACCGGGATACAAATACAGCAGTCCTTGATGCTGTCAGCGAAGAAATCAATAATTCTATCTTTAGAAAAGGACATACACGTCTCGGTTTTTCTTCCGGATTAAGCGGATCCGGTATGGCTTTCGAATACACCTTATTCAAAAACCTAATCCAGGGGATTGATAAGGTAGGTGAAGATAAACATATGGAGCGTAAATTACTCTTACAAAATATATATATAGAGTATCTGGAAGATGTATATACTTTTGATGAAAAAGTAAGAGGTAAAAAAGAATTCTATAATCAACGGCGTCGGTGGTTAGCTACCCAATTTTATAATTTGTTTTCAGGAATGTCCCAATTACCGGGGGCTATATTAAGAGGGAAATGGGATTACTGTGATAAATTATTCCAATGGATGATGCCTCCCCGCATCCTACTATTAGGTTTTGTTATCCTTATCGCCTGTTTCTTAAGTGTTATCAATATATTTCTATCAATTAAATGGTGGGGGTTATTACTTTTTATTGGTATAACTTTCAGCTTGGCTGTTCCTGATTATTTAGTAGACAAACAATTCAAAAAGGCGATTATCAGTTTGCCGGTATTGTTTTTTTTAATGTTTCTCAATCTTTTTCGATTAAGGGGAGGTAATAAACATTTTATTCATACAAAACACACTGTTAGATATGAAAATAGCCATTGAAGCACAACGCATATTTCGTCCAAACAAACATGGGATGGACTTTGTTGCCTTAGAAAGCATACGGGAATTACAAAAAGTAGACAAAGAAAATGAGTATTATATTTTTGTAAGTCCTGGAGAAGACCGCTGTCTGGAGGAAACTCCCAACATGCATATTATAGAGGTAAACTGCCCCACATATCCTCTTTGGGAACAGGTGGCTTTACCTCGTGCCGTAGCAAAAATAAAAGTAGATTTACTGCATTGTACAAGTAACACAGCTCCTATCTATTGCCCGGTTCCATTGATACTCACATTACACGATATCATCTTTCTGGAACCACGGCAAAGCGGCAACAAATCATTCTATCAAAATATGGGGTGGTATTACCGCCGGTTAGTCGTTCCTCGCATTTTACCTAAATGCAAGAAGATTATTACAGTTTCTAATTTTGAACGTAACCGTATTCAAAGCGCATTGCTTCTACCCGATAGCCAAATAACATCGATATATAACGGATATAGCCGGCACTTCCGCCCGATATCCGATGCGTCGTCCGTTACAGGAAAATATATAAAAGGGAACGAATATCTCTTTTTTCTTGGAAATACAGATCCTAAAAAGAATGTTCCACGCACATTAAAAGCCTATAGCTTGTATTTAAAGAGATCGGAAAAAAAACGTCCTCTCTTGATCGCTGATTTAAAAGAAGATAAATTGGATATTATATTGAAAGAACAAGGGATAGAAGATATCAAACCTTATCTATACTATCCGGGATATATTCCCAATAAAGATCTGGCGTACCTATATAACGGAGCATATGCATTTCTATATACTTCACTCAGAGAAAGTTTCGGCATTCCCATGCTTGAAGCTATGGCGTGTGGAACACCCGTGATTACTGGAAACACATCCGCGATGCCGGAAATTGCGGGAGAAGAAGGCATACAGGCTGATCCATTCAATGAAGAAGATATTACTATTAAATTACTTCAACTGGAAAATGATCATTCCTACTACATCCGGCAGGTCGAATACGGATTACAACGAGTAAACAAATTTTCCTGGGAAAATACGGCTTTGTCATTATTGGAAATCTATCGGAATATTTTAAAATAACACCATGAATAATAGCCTTAAACAAAAGATAAAACAAAATGAGACATTAAAGCATTTCGTTTTATTTTTAATATCATCCCCCAAAAATCCTAAACCCAGATTCTGGGTAAAGTGGTTTGTAAATCCCTTTTTTCATAAGAAAGGAAAAGGAGCAACCATTCGGAAAAGCAAATCAAGGATCGATGTCTTTCCCTGGAATCAGTTCACAGTAGGAACTAATACACTAATAGAAGATTTCACCACCATTAACAATGGTGCTGGCGATGTCATCATTGGTAATAATGCAAGAATAGGCATAGGATCAGTTGTAATTGGTCCTGTTAAGTTAGGAAATAAGGTAGGTCTGGGACAACATGTATTCATTTCCGGTTTTAATCATGGATATGAAGACGGCAATCATGATTCTAATGAGCAGCCTTTGGTAAAAAAAGATGTTATCATCGAAGATGATTCTCATATAGGAGCAAACTCTGTTATAGTAGCAGGAGTACATATAGGAAAAAGATGTCAAATAGGAGCAGGTAGTGTTGTAACAAAAAATATTCCTGATTATTCGGTTGCTGTCGGTAATCCGGCTAAAGTTATAAAGCATTTTGATTCTCAATTAAATAAATGGATTAATACTGAAAAGTGATGAAAAGCATCAAAGAATATCTGTATTACTTTATAAAAGTGAATTCAGAAAAATCGCACCGAGATTATTATCGCAACTACTATACGAAATATTTAGATATGTATATGTCATGCGAAGAAAAAAAAAGTGCAAATACCATTAAAAATGAAATGAGAATACTAAAAAAATATTGGAACGTCTATCCTTTTCAATATTTCAGATACAATTTATACAAAAAAGATTGTACTTTAAGTATCGAAGAAATGAAAGACTACATACCTGATTTCTTTGCATATTATTTACTATTTCCTAAATCATTTAAAGATAGAAATATTTTATGTGAGGATAAAAAACTTATGCATATTGTAAATGTAGGATTAAAAATATCACAACCCAACACATTATTTTTCACTGAAAACAACACAATATTATCCAGTTCGTTAGATTTCATAAACACAACAAAATGCTATAACCTAATCCAAAAATCAAATGCAAATAAAATATTTGTAAAACCTACATTTGGTGTTGGGGGAAAAGGCATTAAAGTTTTCAACAAAAATAACAACATTTTTTTAGATAGTAGTAGCAATACACCTTTAGATGAAAATTACATATCAGAAATAGCAAAAAACAATTATATTGTTCAAGAAGGGGTAAATCAACATATGGATATAAACAAAATATATCCATACGCTATAAATACATTTCGTATAATAACAGAATATAATCAAGGCAAAGAGCCTAAAATTATTTTTTCTCTTTTACGTATGGGCTGTGGAGGCATGCAGATTGATAATGCCAGTTCAGGAGGTATCTACATTAAAATAAATTCAGAATCAGGATTATTAGGGGATGAAGCAATTGCCGACGATCGAAAAACATATATAAAACATCCAGATACCCTATTTTTATTTAGCAACTACAAAATCCCATTTTGGAATGAAATTATAAAATTTGCAAAAGATGTTGCATTAAAATATTCTCCTATAAAATACATTGGGTGGGATATTGCATATTCTGAGTCAGGTCCGGTTCTCATTGAGGGGAATAATGGACCAGGGATAGAAATCATACAAGATCATTTTGGAGGCGTCAGAAAAGAATTCGATATCAATAACCCTAATGATTTTTGGTTCTCAAAAAGTTATGGATTGAAAGATTTATAAAATCTACGATAAACATATGATCATGAAATCTCCCAAAGTAAGTGTTATAATTCCTGTCTACAATACAGAAAAATATGTAGAAGAGGCTGTGAGATCTATAATGAGCCAAACATTAAAGAATATAGAAATTATTATTATTAATGATGGTTCAACAGATAACAGTCTGTCTATAATCCAGGATTTATCTAAAGAAGATTATCGCATACAAGTTTATAACCAAGAAAATCGAGGTTTATCTGCCAGCCGTAATGTAGGTATTGACTTTGCAAATGGGAAGTACTTATATTTCATGGACAGCGATGATTATCTCGAACCGGAAACATTAGAATCATGCTTACTCAAATGTGAAGAAAATTCATTAGATTTTATTTTTTTTGATGCAGACATTTTAAATAAAGATACAGAATTTGACTTCAACATCAATTATCAACATAAAGGTTGTACGAATTCGGATATAATATACAAGGGTATACAAATATTCAGTATTTTAACAGAGAGTGGAACATATACTCCGTCTGCATGTTTGAATATTATAAATACAGAATTTCTAAAAAGTATAAATCTTCGATTTCTACCTGGTATTATTCATGAAGACCAGTTATTTACGACCTTATTATATTTGCAGGCAGAAAGGGTAATGTGCATACATGAGGACTTTTTCAAGAGAAGACTTCGCCACGATTCAATTATGACGAGTAAATTCTCATTGAGAAACATGGATAGTTATTTCATCATTACTGATAAGTTATTACTTTATACATCCAATCATGTAGAAGCGCAGGAGATAATCAATAAGCATCTGTTTAAAATGCTCAATGCTGCAGTATGGCTATCTTATAAAATCTCATTTAAGGATCGTTTATATATAACTAAACGTTGTATTAAAGATTACACAAAGTATGTCTCTGGGAAAAATCTGGTGATTTTATTGTTTAAATCATTTTTCAAAAAATAAATCATATGTCTTCTACTAAAAAAGAACTTTTATCCGGTGTTTTTTATACCGCGATAGCCAAATATTCGGGAATAATAGTATCCCTGGTGGTTGCAGGGATATTAGCTCGTCTTATAGAGCCAGAGGAGTTCGGGATAGTAGCGATTGCAACTGTGATCATTTCTTTCTTCAGCATATTCAGCGATCTCGGAATAGCACCGGCAATCATACAGAATAAGGAATTATCCCAAAAGGACCTCAGTAATATCTTTACTTTCACAATCTGGTTAGGTATCAGTATATCCATCCTGTTTTTTTTATGTTCATGGCCCATCTCTCATTTCTACAAGAACGGTACATTGTTAACGATATGCCAACTACTATCATTAAATCTATTCTTCGCATCAGCCAATATTGTACCCAATGCACTATTGTTTAAAGAAAAAGAGTTTAAATTCATTGCATACCGAAGTTTAACAATCCAAATATCCGGAGGTGTTATGGCCATTACAGCAGCTATCTTGGGAGCCGGATTATATGCATTGATCATCAACCCTATATTGTCAAGTATATTGTTATTTATCATTTCTTTCCGGAAAAAACCACAAGAATTAGCTCAAACATGGGGCATACAATCCATGAAAAAGATTCTTAGTTTCTCTGCCTACCAATTCATGTTTAACGTGATCAATTATTTCAGTCGCAATCTGGATAAACTATTGATCGGAAAATATATGGATATGGTTGCATTAGGATACTATGAAAAATCATATCGGCTGATGATGTTACCTCTTCAGAACATTACGCATGTTATTTCACCTGTAATGCATCCTATATTTTCTGACTTTCAGAATGATTTGACAAAACTATCAAATTCATACAATAAAGTAATTCGTTTTCTCGCATTTATTGGATTACCTTTATCGGTATTATTATGGTTTTGTTCCAAAGAGATCATATTGATCATTTTTGGAGAACAATGGATGCCTTCTGTTCCTATATTTCAAATCCTATCCATATCAGTCGGCATACAGATCATTTTATCGACCTCCGGGTCTATTTTTCAAGCGGCAAATGATACCAAAAGTTTATTTATATGTGGTGTATTCTCCACCCTGCTCAACGTTATCGGTATATTGACCGGTATATTTTTCTTCAAGACTTTAGAGGCCGTTGCATGGTGTATATGTATCACATTTACAATCAATTTTATACAATGCTATATCTGGATGTATAAGATCACTTTTAAGCAAAGTCTCTGGAAATTCTGGAAACAGTTTTTATCTCCTATTCTACTAACAGGCATATTAATCGTTTGCTTACTACCGACCTATTACCTATCAGATAAAAGCTCTATATACGCCACTCTGCTATTAAAAGGCGGTGTATTCATTATAATTTATGTTGCATATGTGCAAATAAGAGGAGAATATAATATTATTAACTTCATCAAATCCAAAATAAAAAAATGAAAGTATTATTCCTCATATACCATGGTTTCAGTGAAACAAATGGCATCAGTAAAAAAATATGTTATCAGGTAGATGCTTTAAAAAAATGTAATTTAGATGTATGTACCTGTTACTTATCAGAATCTGATGGAAATAAATACCGGATGATTGATAATAATATATTGAGTGATTATGGACATGGATTCAGTAGTAAAATTTTAAAACGAATTGAATTCAATTCTATTGCAGATTATGCGATTCGAGAAGGAATTCATTTTGTATATATCCGCTCAGATCATAATGCCAACCCTTTTACTATTAACATGGTAAAAAAGATGCGTAAAGCCAATATTTGTGTTGTAATGGAAATACCTACTTATCCATACGATAATGAATATTCCAGTATTTACGGAAAGATAATATTGTTTATAGACAAATGTTTTAGAAAAATCTTAGCTAAATCTTTATATCGTATTATTACTTTTTCTGATTATAAATCTATTTTTGGAACCCCTACAATTCAAATATCCAATGGTATAGATTTCGATAAAATAAAACTGAAGCAAAATATCAACGGCACATCCCATGAACTTCATTTGATCGGAGTAGCGGAAATACATTACTGGCACGGATTCGACCGTCTCGTACAAGGTCTCGTTAATTACTATAAGGGAAATCCAGACTATAAAGTATTTTTCCATATTGTTGGCGATTTCTTTGGGGAAAGGGAGCGTAATGATATTTTACCCTTAATCAGCACTCACCATTTAGAGTCATATATAATTCTTCACGGGGCAAAACATGGTGAAGAGTTAGATCTGCTTTTCGAACAATCTGACATGGCAATCGGTAGCCTTGCCCGTCATCGCAGTGGTATAACGAACATAAAAACATTAAAAAACCGGGAATATGCTGCTCGTGGATTATCTTTTATCTACTCGGAACAAGATAGTGATTTTGAAAACAAACCCTATATCTTAAAAGTTCCGGCAGATGAAAGTCCTATTGATATCAATTTAATTATTGATTTTCATAGAAAATTAAATATTTCTCCCATAGATATACGAAATTCCATACAGTCTCTCTCCTGGGAAGAGCAAATGAAAAAAGTTATTACAACAGTACAAACAACACGTTAATATTATTCATTCACCACATAATAAAAACCTGTTGAATTTCAAAACATATAATAATTATACCTATTTTTGCACAAAAAGACTATGAGCCTTATTTTTAAACTAGATATACTACTGTTTATCATCACTGCAATATTTACAGGGTATAATCTTTTCTTTGTCCTAGCCGCTTTGTTCAGGCAGAGAAAAAAAGAGATCAATCATGTTGATACGCAAAACTTTGCAGTTATTTTTGCCGCTTATAAAGAGGACAGGGTGATAAAAGAATCTGTTGAAAGTTTTCTGAAGCAAAACTATCCACAAGATAAATATACAATAGTAGTAGTTTCCGACCATATGGAAGAGGCTACCAATCTGGCACTCTCTCAGATGCCCATAACACTTTTCGTGGTCGACTTCAAAGATAGTATGAAGCATAAATCCATCTCTTATGCACTGGACCACCTCGATGGTTTTGACCGGGCGATCATTATGGATGCCGATAATGTTACCGATACAGACTTTCTGACCCGGATTAATGAAGCGACACAAACTGTAAAAGTCCTCCAGGCACACAGGACCCAGAAAAATAAAAATACCTCTGTCGCTATTTGGGATGGCATCTCTGAAGAAATAAATAACACTATATTCAGGAAAGGACGCGTTAATATAGGATTATCATCCGCTTTGATCGGTTCCGGAATGGTTTTCGATTTCGAATGGTTGAAAAAACACATGCACGAATGTAAAACTTTTGCAGAAGATAAAGAACTGGAGGCTATTCTGGCAAGAGACAATGTATTTGTAGATTATAGTGATGATATATATGTATATGATGAGAAAACCGCCAGGCAAGATATCCTGATCAGGCAAAGATCGAGATGGTTCCATGCCCAAATCCTTGCCTTTTCTTTAATAATCAAGGATTTTAATCCGCGAAAGCTAAATCCTTCATACATCGATAAGATTATCCAATGGATCCCATTTCCCAGAACTGTCAGATTCTTATTGATATTCCTGATGATACTTTTCTGGTCTGTAGTGGCATTCCCCGTTGCTATTAAATGGTATATTCTGCTATTTGTCAAGATAGTAACTTATTTTTTGGCAATACCTCGAAAGATGTACACACGCGATTTTTGGAGCAGTATCATCCAATTACCATCCATGATGATTGCTTTGTTACGTAGTTATGTCGAATCGATCTGCCGCGTAAAGAAAAAAGATATGAGATTCAACAATACTCCCCATCACATAACCAAAGAGAATAATCATGGATAAGAAGGTTTCCATCATCACCGTTAATTATAATGGTGCTCCCGATACATGTGAAATGATTGAATCATTAAAGCGGCACGAGAGCTATCCCTATGAACTGATCGTCGTAGATAATGGTTCTGCAAACCTGGAGGGTTATACCCTGCTGAAAGATAAATATCCGGATGTAATAGTGATAAGAAGCGATCAGAACCTCGGATTCGCAGGTGGAAACAACATCGGGATCCAATATGCAACGGGAGATTATTTATTTTTTCTGAATAACGATACAATTATTACCTGCCCCATTCTGGAGATACTTGTAAACCGGCTGGATAGTGACAGAAAAATCGGATGTATTTCCCCTAAAACGACTTTTTGGCCACAAAGAAGCAAATTACAATATGCCGGTGCCACCCCCATGAGCTATATTACTCTGCGTAACGAATTTACAGGATATATGCAGGAAGACGACGGAAGATTCGACACCCCGCAGGAAACGGCATTTGCCAACGGAGCAGCCATGATGATACGGACCGCAGACATTCAGAAGTTCGGCCTTATGGCTGAATTCTATTTTCTGTATTATGAAGAACTGGATTGGTGTGCCTATATGCAGAAAGCCGGATTCTGTATTTGGTATGAACCCGGAGCTGTTGTCGGACATAAAGAAAGTGCCAGTGTCGGATTACAAAGTCCGTTACAGGTATATTATCACACGCGCAACCGTCTGATATTTGCTCAAAGAACCTTATCCGACCCTTTCGAAAGGAGATGTTCTTACCTCTATCAAACTTTTGTTGCCTTACCTAAACGTTTTCTGACTTATTTATGCAAAGGAAAACTCAACCTGATAGCTCCTTTGGTTAAAGGAGGAAAAGACGGAATAGCTTTTATTATGAACAAATAAATATAAAAAACCATGCAAGAAGGACTTTATACAGTAGCCGAATGGTTATTCTGGATCGGAATTTTTATAGTATTCTACACCTACCTGGGATACGGTATCTTATTATATCTATTGGTCAGGATAAAAGAACTTTTCCGGAAACCTATGCCCATCGCATTGCCGGAACCACTCCCCGAAGTCACCCTCTTCATCGCAGCATACAACGAAGAGGAAATCGTTGCTGACAAAATGAAGAATTGTTATACTCTCGCCTACCCTGCCGACAAACTAAAAATCGTTTGGGTAACAGATGGTTCTAACGACCGGACGAATGAACTCCTGAAGCAATATCCGGATGTAACCGTGCTTTTCCATCCTGAGCGCAGAGGTAAAACGGCTGCCCTCAACCGGGGTATACAATATATAACAACTCCCTATGTCATTTTTACAGATGCAAACACGATGCTCAACAAAGAAGCCGTACATGAGATCGTCCGCCAATTCTCGAACCCGAAAGTTGGCTGCGTGGCAGGTGAAAAAAGAGTAGAAACAAATACCGCACAGGGAGCGACAGCAGGAGAAGGCATTTACTGGAAATATGAATCAGCCTTAAAAGCGCTGGATTTTCGTTTATATTCGGCAGTCGGAGCAGCTGGTGAGTTATTTGCCGTACGGACCGAGCTGTTTGAACAAATGCCGTCCGACACGCTTCTCGACGATTTTATCTTATCACTCCGTATCGCACAGAAAGGATATACGATAGCCTATTGTAAAGAAGCTTATGCCACTGAAACAGCATCACTTAACATGAAAGAAGAAGAAAAACGCAAAATACGTATAGCAGCCGGAGGCTTACAATCGGTCTGGCGCCTGCGTAACCTATTCAATATCTTCCGATACGGCACACTTAGCTTTCAATTTGTGAGCCACCGTGTCTTACGATGGACCATTACCCCTATCATGTTATTCGTATTAGTACCATTAAATACATTATTAACATGTAAGGGAGGGTTTACGTATATATTTTTACTACTTTTACAAGTCGCCTTTTATATGATGGCTTATGCCGGCTATATGATGGAGCAGAAAAATGTACGAAACAAGTTGTTTTTTATACCCTACTACTTTTCTTTTATGAATTTGAATGTAATAAGAGGATTTTTCTATTTAGCTGGAAATAAAGGGAATGGAGCCTGGGAAAAAGCAAAAAGAAGTCAACAGCAAAAATAATTACAAAATGAAACAATGAAAACCTCTGTAAATTCAAAGTTTATTAATATTTTTGCGTACGCATAGTGATTGAATATCAAGAAAAGTTTATATTTGATATGGATAATTTAGCAGCAGGATATACAGTATTGATCGTTGACGATGTTCCCACCAACGTCATGTTAGTACAAGCTATATTAAAAAAAGAAGGTTACAGGTTACTCACCTGTGACAGCGGCGCCAAGGCTCTCCGTCTGGCACACGACAAGCACCCTAATCTCATTCTATTAGATATTATGATGCCGGAGATGGATGGATACGAAGTATTACAGCATCTGAAAAGTAACCCGGACACCAACGATATACCTGTTATTATTATGTCTGCATTAAGCGATATGCAGAGTATAGTAAAGGGGTACCAATTGGGAGCAACGGAATATGTTACCAAGCCTTTTCAAAGAGAAGAACTGGTAAAACGAGTAGCTCACCGTTTTGAGTTATTCAGTATAAAACGGATCAAGCAGGAACTGGAAAATACGATCGAATCGAGGGATACTTTGTATTCAGTTATCGCCCATGACTTACGTTCACCTCTCGGATCTTTAAAAATGATGAATAATGCCATCCTTATGATGGTAGATAAAGATCAGGTAAGCCCCGAAGTATTTGAAATGCTTCAGATGATGAATAAAACATCAGAAGAAATTTTCTTGTTGCTGGATAATCTGCTTAAATGGGCTAAGAATCGCCTGAAGAAACAAAATGTATACAAACAGGAGACCGATATCAATAGCCTGGTTTCCAGCACAGCCGAAATATATATTCCGATGGCCGCTCAGAAGGGATTGACTATCCAGTTACAAGATATGGATAAAGAACTATCTGGTTTTGTAGACATAGATATGATTAAAACAGTCATCAGGAATCTCATTTCAAATGCTATCAAGTTTAGTTTTGAAGGAGGTACAATCTCGATCGCATCTAAGATTGAAGGTGATTTTGTTATTGTCAGCGTGAAAGATTCAGGCAAGGGAATCAAGAAAGAAGACCAGGAAAAGTTATTAAAGCAAAATACTCACTTTACCTCTTACGGAACAAATAATGAAAAGGGTTCCGGCTTAGGATTAATGCTTTGTAAAGATTTTGTCGAGCAACATGACGGAAAACTTTGGTTTGAATCGGAAGAAGGCAAAGGATCTACATTCTTCATTTCATTGAAAGCATTTAAGTAAAAAATAAACGAAAATATAAGATTTTATATATCCCTGACATCAGACCTATATCTTTCTGATGTCAGGGATTCTTTCTTTATTCAAAATATCCAACAAACGCTTGCCGGGTTTGAACCTGACACAGTTACCTTTATAAAGATAGACGCTTAAATACTATATACACAGCATTTAAGCGTCAAATTATTTTTATATGTTCCGTACAGAAAACAGTACGGTGGTTCTACACCTACTCTATTGCATGCGACGGATACCGATCGCTTTATTGTATTGTGCCAGAGATGTTTTTTGCTGATACCATGTCTGTATCAAGCTGCTATAAGATTGTATCCATGAAAGCTGAGCTGAAAGCACATCGACAATCGGGAGTTTACCTTCGTTATAGCTGAAAGTATTCAAATCAAGATTTTCTTCAGCTATTTTACAGGCTTCTTCGGCAACATCGATCTGTTTGGTATTCTCAGTCAGGCTAGTCCAGGTATTTGCCACTTCCTGTGTGATTTGATCGCGTGTATTATCCATAGCATACTCTTTGCTTCGGAGGATTGCTTTCTGTGAATTGACTTCCTTAAAGCGTGCTCCCCAACGGAACAATGGAATTTTCAGAGAAGCAAAGACAGCCGGAGTCCATAAGTTGTCAGAGCCTTTTACGTTCAGCATAGAAGTACCCCATGATCCCTGAAAGCCGACAGATAAAGTCGGATTGTATTTAGCCTTCGACAGGTTGATCTGTCTTTTCTGATATTCGATATTCAATTTAGAAATCAGATAGTCCGGACGATTTTCCAGAGCTGCAGATTCACCGACCTGCATAGGTAGCGGCAGAACCATCGTGATAGAATCGGCAATCGTGATCGGCTCCATCGGAGGAACACCCATCAGCACATTCAGGTTCTGTAAGGCAATCTGATAATCTTTATAAGCCGAACTTTTGTTCAGCTCAGCCTCTTTCAAACGTGCCTGGACCTGTAACAAGTCTGTTTTACTAATCTGTCCATCCTGAAAACGGAGAGTCAGCACATTCGCCAGTTCCTGTACAATATCGACATATTGAGTCATAACATCGTACATACCTTTGCGGGCTGCCACAGACCAATAATTCATATCGGCTGCATACACGATATTATCCGTCGTCAGTTCTTCTGCTTCGTCAGCGATCTGTCCCTGTATCTCTGCAGCTTTATAATTGTTATAGATCTGTCCTCCGGCATAGATCGGCTGACTTACAGTAGCACCCAGGCTATAGGTATTATGGTCCATTTCGATACCAGGGATACCTTCACCCATTCCCAATTCATACTTGTTGATACGGTATTGGTAACTACCTGAGAAATCTACAGCCGGAAAGAATGCCGTCTTTGCCGCTTTTATAGCATGTTGCATAGCGATCCTCTCTTCCGAACTCTGCTTTATCTGACGGCTATATTCCAATACTTTCTCTTTATATTCGGCTGCTGAGATGGGCTGCACCTGTGCTTTCACAGACAGGGCACCCAATAACATACAACCTATTATCAGTTTACTTTTCATATCTTATTCAGATTTAATCTTAAAGAATATACAATAGGTAACCGGAAGCACGAAGATGGTCAGGATCGTTGAAACGAACAGACCTCCCATGATCGTCGCTGCCATACCGGCAAACATCGCATCCCCTAACAACGGGAGCATACCCAGGATTGTCGTACCCGATGCCATTGTGACGGGGACAATACGTGTTTTAGTTGCTTCTATTACAGCCTTAGCCGGTTCCAGGCCGCTATCCATCTGCAATCCGATCTCGTCAACGAGTACAATTGCATTCTTGATATTCATACCGATCAACCCCAGTAAGCCAAGCATTGCAAAGAAGTCGAGCGATTTTCCGAACACAAGCAATCCCAAAACAACACCTATAAAAATAAGTGGCAGCATAGCCATGATCAAAACCGGTTTTCTGTAATATTTCGGGAATAAGAATAATAAAGTCACATAAATCAGCCCGAACATCAAAGGGATATTGGCAGCAATCGCCTTATTACCTTTATCCTGTTCATTCTGTTCTCCGAAATACTGTAGTTTATAACCTTCCGGCACCTTCACCTGCTGCTGGACCTCTTCCCACAGATGACTGAAAGCAGCCATCGTATTGGCACCACGCTTCGGCTCACATTGCATCATCATATAAGGCTGGCGATTAAAACGCTTCACCACAGCATAATCATAATCCAATGAGAAATCATCGATTACCTGTTCCACTTTCACAGAACGGCCTTTGGCACTATAAACAGGCAAACTCTTCAAATCGTTCAGACTGATCGAATCTTTATCCGCATCTTTCAATAAGATAGGCATGAAAACATCCCCTTCACGATATTCACCTAAAGGTACACCATTCGTTGCCGAACGTAATGAATAAGCGACTTGTTGCCGGGTAATTCCCAAGCGCAATCCTTTTTCCTGTGAGAACAGAGGTTTCCATACCGGGACCTTATTTCCCCAGCTGTCACGTACCTCCATGACCTGATCATATTTTCTCGCAATTTCTTTCACCTGTTCCGTCAATGCTGCCAGCGTATCCACATTATCCCCGATAAAGCCAATCTCAATGGCGGCATCTGGTACAGGAGACAACGCAAACAGAGCAGAACGAGTCAGGATACTCGGATAATTGGCAACCATGTAATCGTAGAATTTACCTTCTTCGACAGGTGCATCCTCTGCATTCTTCGTTTCGATAAGCACATTGGCAAAGTTCGGTTTCGGTCCTACCGACGAACTTGCCAGATAGTAACGAACCGGAGAACCTCCTAATGTAAACGAATATGATTTGATGTTTTCATTCTTGCTCAGGTATTCTTCTATCGATTTCACATTCCGTTCCACATCACGGATACTATAGCCTTCCGGGAAGATAAGATCAGCACGGAAATAGGGCTTGTTCATGATCGGAAAGAAACTCTGCGGCATAATCGCCATAATGAACAAAGACAAGAACAGCATCGCAACCACAGAAGTAATCGTTATATATCTGCGTTTGATCAGGCGTCCGAGGACGTTTTCAAACTTATGGTACAATTTTGTATCGTAGGGATCCTGTGATTCACCCGGTTTGGCTTCTTTCAGAATAAAGCTACCGAACGTAGTAGTCTGTGTCAACGCCAGAACCCAACTCAATCCCAACGATACAGCTAATACAATAAACAGCGGTTTAACGATTTCGGCTACTGACGCCGGAGCCAGATACATCGGTAAGAAAGAGCAGACTGCAATAAAGGTCGCTCCCAACAATGCCCACTGCGGTTTTGTAGCCCCTTCGATCAATGCCTGATAACGGGACAATCCTCGTTTGATACCGACCTGGGCATTATCCGTCACCACGATCGCATTATCCACCAACATACCCATAGCAATGATAAATGCCGCCAATGATGTTCGGTTCAGGCCGACACCCCAGATCAACATTAATAATAATGTACCACCGACGGAGAACAGCAAGGAACTGCCCACCAGCATACCGGCACGCGATCCCATAACAAGGAAGATAACCACAATCACGATCAGCAATGATTCGATCAGGTTCAGGATAAAGCCGTTATTGGCTTCATCTGCAATCTTGTTCTCCGGATAGATCGTTTTCAAGTCCATCCCGACAGGAAAGAGTTCCTGCATTTCATCCAGGTGGCTGGCAACATCATTACCGACAGCCACAACATCGTCTTTCGCTCCTGTTGCCACACCGATGCCGATCGCACGCTTACCATCCACACGCATTAAATTAGACGGAGGATCCATATATCCCCGTTCCACAACGGCAATATCGCCCAGACGAACTTCGCCTCCGCTTTTTGTGACGATCAGCTGATCGCGGATATCCTGAATATCTTTATAGGTTCCTTCGGCTCTGACACGCAGATCATATTCACCGGTATTGATCTCTCCCGTATTGACCAGCAGGTTCTGTGTTTGTAATACTTGCTGGATCGAGTTAGGATCGATCCCCAGGTTCGCTAGTTTGGGAACGGAAATCTTTACGTTTATCACTTGTGTCTGTTCACCGAACAGATAGACTTTCTGAACACCCGGCACAGGAGACAGTTCTGTTTTGATCTTCTGTGCCCAGTCCCTTAGTTCATCATATGTATAACCGTCATCGGCAGTCAAGGCATAGTAAATGCCGAATACATCACCGAAGTCATCACTCACGGAAATAGAGGATGCTCCGCTCGGAAGGCGCGGTTGTATGTTGTTTACTTTACGACGAAGTTCATCCCACTTGACAGGCATATAGTCCGGATCCAAGGTAGGTTGCAGTTCAATAGAAATCTTTGACATACCAAAATAGGATTCCGACTTGATCTGATACACATCAGTCATAGACTGGATCTCCCTTTCAATCGGTTCTGTAATCAGCTTTTCCACTTCAAAAGGCGTTGCTCCCGGATATTGCGTAACCAATACAGCCTGTTTGATCACAAAAGGAGCATCTTCTTTTTTCGGCAATTTGAAGAAAGAGTATATACCTCCTATCAGCATGACAGCCAAGAAGAAGTATATGATCTTACTATTCTCTAAAGAATATTTTGGAATATTCATTGCTTATCTTCTTAATCTGTTAATACTTTTACTTGTTGTCCTTCTACCAGGCGAGTTACTCCGGCAGTAACGATCTGTTCGCCGGCCTTCAAGCCTTCCGTAACAACAACACCGTCTTTACCGACTAATTCTTTTTCCGTAATCTTACGGCGTTCTACTTTCTGTGTCTGAGGGTTGTAAACAAATACGAATTTATTGTCGCTGTTCACTTCGTCAGCTACAACAGCGGACAGAGGTATTAAGACAGCTCCTTCATTGAAGCTCTGACTCTCGATGTTCAGGATCACACGACAAGAGAAACCGACGGCAATCTTATACTTCTCCAGGTTAAATTCAGGATCATCGATATACAGGAAGACAGGTACCCCCGAGCCATCAGGAGAAGCTTCCACATACTCCTTTACTTTTGCCTTGAAACGGACACCTTTATAATTGTCGAACTCTACATATATCGTATAGGGTGTCGAAAAATAAGTGATATTGGTTTCAGGCATCGTGAACTGAACCTGCAACTTGTTCGGATTGATCAGGCAAACAATCCCCTGTCCCATCTGAACCTTCTGATAATTCTCTACGTATTTCTTCTGAATAAATCCGTCGAAAGGTGCTCTTAGCTTAGTCTGTTCCAACGTATTCTGGGAGTTTTCGAAAGCTGCCTGTGCATTGGAATAAGCAGCTTTTGTCGATTCATATTCCTGTTGGGAGATAGCTTGTTTTGCCAATAGTCTTTCAGCACGCTGTAGCTGTGCCTGTGCAGTCTGGAACGAAGCTTTCTTCGCTTCATAATCCCATTTAAAATCCTGTGGATCTATTTCTGCCACCACTTGTCCGGTGCGAACTTTCTGCCCTTCTTCCACGTTCAAAGAAATAAGTGGTCCGGACATTTTAAATGCCAGGTCGCTGAACTGGTCAGGAGAGACAACGCCGCTGAACGACTTTTCCACTACATTCAAAGATGTTACTTCCGCCAACTTTACCGGACGAGGCCCCTGCTCTTTTACCGGTGGTTGACTACAAGACATCAATGCTGCCAACACAAAAACGGGAATTAATTTACCATTCATGATAACTTGCATTTTCTTATTGATTTTTTGTTAATTATATGCTCATACAAAGCCATATAAACTACGCGTTAAGTCATAGCTATACAACATTCATTTTCTACTAATTGTTCTAATTCTGCCGATCCTTCAGTACCGACCGGCAACACATTACATTTGCTTATATCACTAATATTTGCTTGTATCAAAAGGACCAACTGTCCCAATCTATTTTCGATTCCATTGTTTTTTCCTGTTCATCAGGTATTGCAGGGAAAAAGTCTATTCCTGTTACTTTTTCTACGCTATCCACCGGAATGGCCATCGATTTCAAAGATGTCTTTTTGTAATCACGGTTCTCCAGGATAAATGCAATTGCCTTATATTCATTTCCCGAAACGTAACAAATCACTTTGTAAAATGCTCCGGGAACCCCAACTCTGTTCTTTCCCATTTGTTTCATACTGTCCGTGATCACAGGACCTGTTGCAATCAATAAAGCCCCGTAATCTCTCGCCCACAAACGACTCTGTTCCTCCAGATCTTTCCAGATACCTCGGTTCAGCCCCGGTTTTTGCGGACAGATATTACTAAAATAAAAAGATTCACGCATTGCTTTTGCCGACCATTTCATATCACCGGCAGGAGCCAGATGTCCCCGGTCATAACCCGTACGTGTATAATCTTCGTTGGTTGCTGTTGCGCCTTTAACTGCCGGATCAGGAACGAACTTATTCGAACGTTCCGTCTTTTTGCTTTTAGCTTCTTTGGCTGTCAATTCATAGGCAACCCAATTAGCTATTTTGTAATCGGAATTATAGGAAACGGTATACCCTTCATGGCGGATCACCTGTTCGGAACGCTTTGCCTGTAACTTAGGTATCTCGGCATTCGCCGGTATTTTAAATGTTGTTGTCTTCAGAACGGAAGGAATGATAGGTTTGGATTTCTTTTCAGCCGGTTCCTCCTTCACAGGAGTGGTCGTTTTCTTCTGCTCCACGACTACGGTTTTCGTTTCGGATACAGGATATAAATAATTGAATACATACAAAACCCCAATAAAGCAGATCACTACCAGAGCTGCAAGAACAAATATACGTCGGATCGTAGAAATCAAAGATGAGCCTTGATTCTTCTTTTTCCGCGATTTTGCTTTACTTCTCCTTTTTGCCATTGATTAATAATCGTTTTATTCTCGGGGCAAAAGTAGATAATGTGATGTTATGAAACAATATATAAACCTTAAATCTATTCGTCAGAATTAATACAAAAAGTGCCCCGATTAAAAGGGGCACTTTAAATTATAAGTTCCGGAGCCTATTTGCTGTATCTTCCCTTTAGGAGAAACAACTTCCGCATTCGTCTGTTCCGGAACCTCTATTTCCATCAATATATTACGTCCTGACTTACGTAATTTTACTTTGATATCCCCGTAAAGAGTAGGAACTGTTGCCGAGGCTTCGGTAAGGGAACCCATCTGAGGTTTCACACGGAATGTACGGAAACCGGGGGATGTCGGTTCGATTCCACAGACCTTCTGACTCAGCAATGTTAACGGACCACCACTCCATGCATGGTTGATCGTTCCGCCTCCGAAACCTTCGGCACCGACACCCCAGCCTTCAAATAAAGTCGTATATTCCTTATAACCCAACATGCCGGCATATCGATCTCTCATCCTTTGCATGGCAACATCCGGGGCATTCATACGGAAAAGAGCTTCCAATACATACTTCTCCATGTAAGGACTCGCATGATATTCTTTTTTCAGCACTTTCAAAAGGGCGGGATATTTCTCTTTCGGAGCCAGCCCGGATAAAACGGCCATCGCCTGCGAACGGTCGTCGTCCTCGCCACGATATCCCGGAGAACGATAAGCCGTTCCTGTCCAGAACTTCGTATTAAAACATTGTTCGATACTATACATCATACGGGATATATCTTCTGCGTCTTCTTTCTTTCCCAATTGGAGAGCAAATTCTTTCTCTGCTTTCAGAGCCAGGTAATACCAGCAGTTCGTCAGGACACCCATATCGATCTGTTCACCCCAGTCTCCCCAACTCCATTCGCCACTGCGTTCGATAGGCAAACCGCTCTTATCGACCTTCCATGTTTCATGCAGGTAACGATGCAGACGATCATAAATGACAGGGACAAACGTACTGTCTCCGCTATAATAATACTGAGTATAAAAACCATACCATCCCACCGATGCCAACATCTGCAAAGGCAACTCCTTCGACCAGTTACCGGCAGGTACCGGGGCAAATAAAGAGCCGTCGGGACGTTGCCAGTTCATCAACTCGTAAATACCTTTCAATGCTAACTTATGTGAAGAAGGAGAAAGTGCATAAAACGCTTCGCCCAATTCATTCACTTCGTCCCCCCACCACTGGGCACGTTCGCGTTCTGGACAGTCCATATAGTTATCACGCATCGTGATATACAATGTTCTTGCCGAGCGTTTCCAGAGTTCGTTCAGGAAAGGATCGTTACACTGGAACGATCCGGCAAATTCGGTATCATAACCGGTCTCACGATATTTAACCTCCAGAACTTTCACACCTTCGGGAAGAATATACCACATCTCATGGCCACTCATCCAACCATAACTTTCATATTCTTGTATTCCGTTCCGGGTAATATATTCGGCACGGACATTCTCCGGACCTCCACCGCGGTAATTATCCGTCTGCATATGGATAGTAGCACCATCTGCCGCTTCGACTTTCAGATACGGTGTAAACTGGCAGTTGTAAGGCAAACGGCAGAACAATGTATCGCCGTTTGCCGACTGACGTACACCCGGATAGTCCTTCAGCCCATAATCCTTGAACAACGGAATCGGGCGTTCAACCAACTCCCCTAAAGGAGCCTTTCCAACTATCGAAGCGATCTCTGCCCCGGGAAACGAGTTCTTATATCCGGGTTGGTTCCACCCTTCCATCGCCCTGCGAGCATCGAAACGGATATTACTCTCCGACAACCGGTAATTCGGATACGGAGCCTCCGTATCCTGATACGCGTCATAAACCCTACAGTTCCAGCTTTTATCCGATACAATCTCTATACCAGGAGCTATCGCTTCAAACAATAAGGCAGCCAACCCACTGTTCACATGGCTGAACCCATTCTTTCCAAAATGCCATACCAGGACAGCGATCGTATTCTCCCCGGAAGTGAGATAAGGAGCGATCTCTACCGAATCATAGTAAGTATCATAAGGAGAAGGCCCGCGTTTCAGCCCACCCTCAAATACGACCATCCGTCCATTGATCCATAACCAATATTTACTGTCGGCGGCAATATGTGCCGTCAGTGTCCGGGGTACTTCGGCCAGACTAACCGTTTTACGATAAGCCAGCCAGGTATTGCTTGCACTCTGGCATTGTTCCGTATTTATCCAGTGCGCTTTCCAGTCCGTTTTATTTTTAGCTTCTGCGGAAACCAAAAATCCGACACACGCACACAGTAAAAGATATTTTCTCATAATATGACATTTTATACAGGTTACAACTCTATCCGGCTATCAATTTTCCAGATATACTTTTACTCCGTCCGGAGCTTTTACATCAGTTTTCACTTTACCGTCCGGGCCTTTCTCATGACGGATCGTCAGAATCCCCTGCGGGGTCGGGAACGTTCCTTCCACCCATTCCAGGTCACCCAGATGCGGAGTAATACGAACGGCACGGCATCCCGGTTCCACTACCTGAACACCCAATACATATTCACTTAACCACGGTGTCGGACCGGAAGCCCAGCCATGACACAAACTATGGCGGAAACCTTTATAGCAATAGTCGCCATAATCGCCGTGAATATCTTTTTTCCCTGCCGGAACAAGTTCGTCGATACGACTGGCATTCGGCAACCAATCCATATTGAAATCTTCCCAGAACGTAGTAGCGCCCAAGTCGATCATGGCTCCCCAATACTGGCGTATCACATCGATCGCTCCCTGGTAATTACCGGCTGCTGCCATTGCACGTAACATATAATAACCATAGAACGTTGAAAAACCGCGTGCACCGCCTACCGAGAGATATTTCTTATTAGCATCTTCCGGCTTCATCAAACCAGCCAGGGCTAGTAACGCAGCCCCTTGCTTTGAGCCCGGAGCATCCGGTGCAACCTTCGACTTCAACAATGTTTTAGTTACTTTCGAAGCTGTTTTCTCCATTTTCTTTGCCGTTTCACGACACTGGCCAGCCAGCACGTCATCACCAAGCGTAGTACATAGTTCATCACCTGCCCTCATTGCCATCAAGACCAAAGATTGCAGACCGGCATCAATAGCTACGGAATTCTCGCTCGACGGCCAATCCATGAAACGCCAGCCATCCAGCTTCTCATGCCCTTCGGCATCCACTTTTGAGATCAGCACACGCAGAAGATCACTCAAATAAGTTTGCTGTTCTTTCAGATACGCCTTATCTCCATGATAGTAATACCAGTCACGCTGGATCAGCAGCCACCATATCGAATAGGCACTGATACCGTTCATCCAACCGGGAAGAGGCGTCACATCGCGAACCAGGTCGAGACTTTTCGGAACAACCTCGTTATAGCCGAAAACAGTATTGACAGTCATCACCTCCGGGTGCATATCTCCCAGCCAAACCAAACGGTCACGCTTGATGCCGTCCCACAGGTATTCCTGCATATTCAAATGAACGGTATAAGCACCGGTCTGCCAGATTTTATTCAACCGTTCATCGTTGCACCGGAAAGAACCTTTATACGGGATATCACGGAAAGCAGAAACGGCACGGACCTCTTTCAAGGATACCTCCGTTGAATCACTGATCAGGTCGATACGGGCAAAACGGAAACCGGAATTTCCCACTTCCAATACGCCCAGCCAAGGTAAGGTTACGATAAAGTCGCGCATCGCGTGATCGTTGCTGGCTCCGTTCTTGCCGTCGATATCACACATCGCCTCACTTACGGATTCACCGAAACGTACACGCAGAGTGATCGGCTTATTAGCTGTAAAAGCCCCGGTTACAAACTGGATACCCCCCTGTAGCTCTTTCCCGAAATCAAATAAAAGAGCCGGATGTTCCTGTGCCGTACTTGCCAGTTTACAAAGAGGACGGTCAGATAGTTCCGCCTGTCCGTTACCCGGCAAAAGCAGCCTGTCCGCATCCTTTATCAGTTCACTATGTTGTTGCCAGACGATACGCTTAGGGGAAAGATATTCACGTACCCGGCTGTCCCTCTGTTGGGCTGTTGCCGACAAGGAACAAAGAAAAGTAAGAAGTATAAGTATCTTTTTCATGGTCGTTTTCAATGGTAATTCTGTTGGTCTTAAAAACAGAAGATGTGTCAAAAACAATAGTCATTTTGGCACATCTTCTTAATCAAAAACCAACCCTGTTATTATAATCCAAATGCCGGAACCAGATCATCCAGTTGCTGATCGGTCATACCTGCCGGTTCAAATCCCGCCATACGGGCGCTCAGATAGATCTTCGATGATTTACTCAATGTATCGATCGCATCAAAACATTCGATCAGGTCCTCACCTACTGCCAGTATTCCATGTTTTTCCCAGAACACCACATCATGCTTTTCAAGCTGTTTGATCGTAGCATGAGCCAGATCCATCGTACCGGGTATTTCATAAGGAACGATACCTACACCTTTCGGAACGATGATACGGCATTCCGGAATCATCCCCCATAAAGTCCGCGTGATCACTTCCGAATCGAGGAAAGGTTTACAATGCGTCATACCGATCAGTTCGGTCGGATGCGTATGCAAAACAACTTTATTATCGCGTCCTAACGAGCGGAGATAGTTATGCATCAGCAAATGAGACGGCAGTTCCGATGTCGGGGCAACCGGCTGTTCGGCTATGATCTCATAACTTTTCCCATCCGGTGCGATCCGGATCAACGAACCATTTGCAAACGGTTCCTGTGCTACATAACGCATGCGCTTTCCTGTTCCGGTCACATAAAAAACATGTCCTCCCAGAGCTGTCATCGCTTCCTGCAACTGAGTAGCAGGCGCAAGAGCAGGCAATGCCATTTCTTCCGGTGTCAGTAAACCGGTCAGGTTTACTGATATATTTCCTCCATTCCGTTCAGCCCATCCATTTGTCCAGAGATAGCCTGCCACCTCTGCGATACGGCCGATTTCAGCCATCAAACGGCTGTTGTTTCTAACTGTTGTCATTTTCTTTTTATTGTAATTCAACTATTTGTACTCTTTTACCCGAACAAGTTCGGCAGTAATAAAGAGAATATCAGTATACACATGCCGGAGATCAAAACAATGATCGTTTTCCGACTAACGCCTTTCCACTCATTCAACACAATTCCCCACACATTACTGAATATAACATTCAGTGACATCAGGATACTCCAGGAAAAGGCAAGCATCACAGGAGAATCGGCAAAATAGCTTTTCCCCATCCCCAGTCCGAAGAACTGCGAATACCAGAGTACGCCGGCCAGCGCACAAAATAAGACATTATTCAATAAAACCGAACCGGAAACAGAAAAATAATCTTTCCCGGTTTTATTTTTTACATTCTGGAAGATACAATAGACTGCATTTGTAACGAATCCACCCATTGTAACAAGCAGGATCACCGGATTCAGGGCGAACAATTCGCTGGCACCGGAAGCTTTCGCTTTTTCCAGTATCGGAGTTCCGGATTCAAGTCCCAGATTAAAGCAGGCACTCATCACACCCGCCAACAGCGCGACCAGCAAACCTTTTGTCAGGGCAAAATCTTTCACAGCAGCTTTCTTCTCCTCTTCCGTCATATTGCGGGCACGCAAGCTCCCGGCATAACCGATCACTGCGATACCGGCCAACGTCACGCAAACGCCCAGAAGAAGGATCAATCCGTCACCATGAAACAAATCCGTACCTCCAAATACTGCCGGGAAAAGCGTACCGAATCCCGCACAAGTACCCAGTGCGATACTCTGTCCTAATGCAATTCCCAGATAACGCATGCTCAGTCCGAAAGTCAGACCTCCGACACCCCATAACATTCCATAGATCAAAGCACCGGTACTTCCTCCGGCACTCCAAAGCTCAGTCAGGCTACTCCCATCGGGAATAGCCAACTGTGCACCAAGAAAAGGAAAAACAAGCCAGGCAAAAATGCCCTGTATCAGCCAAAAGCTTTCCCAACTCCAGCTTTTCACCTTATTGATCGGCACATAAGAGCTACTTTGCCCAAAACTACCGATCGCGATGATTAATAAACCTATTAGTATATTCATACTCGTTTGCTTGTTACTGCAGCTTCGTATTTTTCGATTTCACCGATATAATCTTCCCCGACAGGAACATTATTCTTCAAGCAGAACATATCCCAAACAGCTGTCCACGGCAGGCTCTTCAGTTCTTCCTGTAACGCCAGACGCTGGAACAACTTATCTTCCGATTCATACTGCTGCAAGGTTGCGGACGGTTCCAACAATGCTTGCAGGAATGCCTTTAATGTAGCACGGCAACCGATCACATAAGCACCAATACGATTGATCGTAGCATCGAAATAATCCAGGCCGATATGTACGCGGTCCAATGCATCGCAACGGATGATCTCACGGGAAAGATCCAGCAGGTCGTCGCTCAGGATCACCACATGGTCACTATCCCAACGGATAGGGCGACTTACATGGAGCATGATCTCCGGAGTAAACAACAGCATGGAGGAGATCTTATCGGCAATACTTTCCGTCAGATGGAAGTGTCCGGTATCCAACGTCACAATCTTGTTATTCTTTGCGCCGTAACCCAGATAGAAGTCATATGAACCTACTGTATAGCTTTCCAGTCCGATACCGAACAATTTAGCTTCGATACAATCTTTCATATTCTTATATTCCGTAGCAAAGATCTCATCCAGAGAATTCTTCAGCAACTGACGATATTTGATACGGCTTGCAGGAACCTCTTTAGAACCGTCATGTATCCAAAGGTTCATCATACACGGGTCATTCTGGTAAACACCCATCGCTTCACTGATCGCACGGCAACGTTTTGTATGTTCGATCCAGAAGTTACGGATCGAATCGTCCGGATTTGCCAATGTCAGGTTTCCGCTTTTAGGATGTGAGAAAGAGGTCGAGTTGAAGTCCAGCTTCATATTGTTCTCCTTCGCCCATTCCATCCAACTCTGGAAATGTGCAGGTTCCACTTCATCGCGATCAACCTTCTTACCACCGAAATCGCCATAGATCTCATGCAGGTTCAAGCGGTGCGTTCCCGGAATAAAGGAATTTGCTGTCAGGATATCAGCCCGTACTTCATCGATATTACGTGCCTTACCCGGATAATTACCCGTCACCTGGATACCACCGGAGAGAGAGCCGTCCGGATTCTCGAATCCCGTTACATCATCGGCCTGCCAGCAATGGAGTGAAAGACTTACTTTCTGCAACTTTTCCAGTGCACTATTTACATCAACGTTTAAAGCAGCGAAACGTTCAGCTGCCAGATCAAATGCTTCTTTTACTTTCTTTTCAGTATTCATGGTATATTCTTTAATTGTTTATATTGATAATTTATTTTTTACTAATTCACTGAATAATGTTTATTTATCTGATTCAAAATGCAGGAGGCCGCGGGTATAGGCCAGGTACCGGCCGACCTAACCCACTGAACCATTACATGCATCTCCACATGCCTGCTTTTTACACTGGTCTTATATCTTTTCTGATTTATATAAATAAATCAACTTCTTCCTATCAGCGTTTTACGATCTTCTTATAGCGACCGTAAACCTCTTTCCAGTTCTTTTCATCCTGCGGAAGGAACGTTTCTGTCCCGATCGATTCGGCGATCAACCGACGCATCTCCCAGCGGGTAGAAACGATACCTGCAGAACGGGCCTGTACCATTGCATTTCCGATCGCAGTTGCTTCCGACGGTCCGGCTATAACCGGCATACCGATAGCATTCGCAGTAAACTGATTCAACAAGTTATTCTTAGAACCACCCCCGATCACATGCAATCTCTCGATCGGGAAAGGAGCCATCCCTTCCAACATCCGGATCACTTCGTTATAACGGAGCGCCAGGCTTTCGAAGATACAACGGACAAAATCGGCATCCGCCTCCGGCATAGGTTGTCCGGTCTCTTCACAATATCCGGCAATGGCTTTTGTCATGCAAGAAGGATTGGCAAAACGCGGATCGTCCGGATCGACGAAACGGACAAAAGGAACAGCTTGCTCTGCCATTTCCACGATCTCCGGATACGTATACTTACGTCCTGCTTTCTCCCACTCTTTCCGGCATTGCTCCAACAGCCACATACCGGTAATATTTTTCAGGAAGCGGGTCGTACCTTCGATACCGCCTTCGTTCGTAAAATTATTCTTATAAGATTCTTCCGTTATGATAGGTTCTTCCGTTTCAATCCCCATCAAACTCCAGGTACCGCTACTCAGATAAGCAAAGTTCTGATCCTGTGCAGGAACAGCAGCCACGGCAGAAGCCGTATCATGTCCGGCAACAGCAATAACAGGAATTTTTCCTATACCTGTCTCTTCCGCCAACGCATCTGTCAGTTCTCCGACAAGCGTCCCCGGCATCACAACCTGCCGTACGATAGAAGGAGGTACACCGGCAGCCTCCAAAAGTGACGATTCAAACTGTTTTGTTACAGGATTCAGCAACTGCGATGTAGAAGCATCCGTATATTCGCAGACTTTCTTACCTGTTAATAAATAGGATAGTAAATCCGGAATAAAAAGTATCTCTTTCGCATTCTTCAACGGGGCAAATTCCTCTTTCCGGGCACGGAACAACTGAAAAAGACTATTGAAGTTCATAAACTGGATACCGGTCAACCGATAGACTTCTTCACGCGGCACCAGTTGGAAATATTCTTCCAACGCTCCTTCTGTATACGGATCACGATAAGCACGCGGTAACCCCAGCAAAGAACCGTCCGGTGCTATATAGCCGAAATCGACTCCCCAGGTATCGATACCGATCGAATCGAGAGAGATATTTTCCTTCGCACAAATCGAAAGACCTTTTTTCAACTCCTCATACAGATTATATATATTCCAATAGTATTTCCCGTGTAACTCCAACAGGTTATTAGGGAAACGATGCAATTCCTGCATTTCAAATTTGCCATTAACAAGCGTCGCCAAAACAGCCCGTCCGCTCGTTGCACCTATATCAAATGCTAAAAAGTTATGTTTCTTCATGGGAACAACAAAGTTATTTGTTTAACAATGGCAAAAGTAACAGGTAAATTACTACATTTGCTTACGAAAATGATTTTAAACCTTTCAATTCTGACATGAATAAACACGCTAACAACCAGATTCGCTATCTGACTATCGGAGCCTCAGATGAAGAGTGGGGAATCACGGTTACCACTATCGGAAACCAGTTCATTCCTCCCCAGAGTCAATATCCGCTATCCGGTCACCCGGATAGTTACAACTTCAAGCCGCAGACAGGACGTATCCTGAATGAATATCAACTTGTTTATATAACGAAAGGAAGCGGTTACTTCTCTTCCCAATCCTGCAAAAAACAAAAGATAGAGGCTGGTACCATGATCCTGCTCTTTCCGGGTGAATGGCACAGTTACTATCCGGATAAAGAGACAGGCTGGGATGAATACTGGGTAGGATTTCGCGGGATACATATCGACAAACGGGTGGAAAAACGTTTCTTCATCAAAGAAGAGCCGCTTCACAAAATTGGCTTAAGTGCCACTATAGTAGGATTGTATGAAGATATCCTGAAGTTTGCTTTGCAGGAAAAATCCGGATACCAGCAGATGATATCGAGCATCGTACTTCATATATTGGGTACCGTTTACTACAAGAAAAAGAACGGTGCCTTTACAAATACATATGTAGTAGATAAGATCAACGAGGCGCGTATCCTGATGAAAGAACAGGTGGAAAACCCTCTGTCGCCGGAAGAAATAGCCAGCCAGTTAGGCCTAGGCTATTCCTGGTTCCGCCGTATGTTCAAAGAATATACCGGAGTCTCCCCAGCCCAATACCAGCTACAACAGAAACTCCTTCGTGCCAAAGAACTTCTTACGGGAAGCAATCTGAACATATCAGAGATCGCCTACAGCCTGAAATTTGAGAACGCAGGCCAGTTCTCGACCTTCTTTAAAAAGAAAGAGGGCGTAACGCCCTCCGAATTCAGGGAAAGAGCACATTAATACGGTTTATAAGGAGCATGCATCACATTCAATGTCCTGGGCAGCCATACACGGTAACGTTGTGACCTGTCCCAGGTATTGCCTGCCGATGCAAAGTCACAGAAATGAATGGGACGTGCGGCACTATTGCCTTCCAGGTCAGTACCTAAGATCAATGGTGCCGTAAATGCCATCCATGCAAAGTCGGGAGCTTTGACCGGAGTAAGTTCCACATAACCGTCTTTATTTACAACAACAGTCGTTTCGTCTATAAACCCGTCATTAAAACGACTGTCACGTGCCAACACCAATGGCCCCCTGACAATCGCCTGTGCCTGGTTCATTTCGACCAGACGGGCACGCAGGTCTAACCGGACCGTTATCTTATCTCCGGCTTTCCATTTCCGGGTAACAGGCAGATAAGCCCCTTGCAATACACCATCTTCCGGCTCTCCATTGACTAGTACCATAGTCTGGCGGCTCCATGCCGGGATGCGCAATGCAATCGTAAACGGACTGTCTTTTGCCGGATCTACCTGAAGTGTTATTTCATCTGTTACCGGATAATCTGTTATCTGTCTTATCCTTACATTCTTTTTACCTGGCAACGTTACCTCCGCTTCCGATTCTCCATAGAAATTCACCCGGATACAATCATCCTTCACCTGGTAGGCAAATTGGGGTATCATGGCAAATGCCCGCGGACCGTTCGCATTGCAACAATTGATATGCATACCGCACTGCTCCTCCCCTTCATGGCGGCAACCTTCCAACGGACTGTACTTGGCTATTTGTGAAGCATCCGCCTTCAAAGAAGCCATCAAAGCATTATAGATTGCGCTTTCCATATAATCGGCATATAAGGAATTGCCGGTCATTTGCAATAAACGGTTACATAGCTGCATCCAGGTAAAGGTCACACAGGTTTCCATCGTATGGTAAGTAGGGATTGTCTGGCGTGCTTTCCCGCTGTACCAGCATTCAAACGCACTTCCTGACCCGGCTATGTTAATTTCTTCCTGTACAATATGCTCTACGGTCTTTTCCACAACAGATAAATAGAGCGGATTGCCCGTTACTTTATATAATTCCAGCAAACCTTCATAACACGACATCATCTCATAGGCTTTCTGTCCGTTTTCTCGGGAAAACCATATTTTAGGATGCGGGAAACGGTTCGCTACAGGAATACCGGCAATCGCCTTACTGATAAGTTGCGGTCCATCCAGTGTCTCCCATTGTTCCACTATATATTTTGCGTAATCCAGATAACGTGCTTCTTTTGTCCGGTTATACAAATACATGACCGGTTCCAGGATCGATGAACTCGGCATACCTATATAATTACCGGTCGAGACTATATTTACTTTACCGGGTCCCACCTGTGTCATCAAATGGTTCACAACGCGGCAGGCGGCATCCAACGCCTTTTTATCGCCGGAAAGGTCATACCAGGCGATCAATCCCAATGTAGTGTATTTCCTGCCCCAGATATCCCATTGTTGTAGCTGTGCATCCGGCGCATAATTGCCGATATATCCGTCAGCCGTCTGGGTACTCATCAACGATTCTGCCGCATTCTTTATGATCTGGTAAAGTTCCGGATCCTGATTATAACGATAGGAAGCGATTGCCCCCTGTATCCATTTTCCCCAGAACTCCGATTGCCAGCGTGTTTTTTCTTCCCTATGCCGGAACGGTTCCACCAGATGGTCAACATCCTGAGCTTTCACACGATGTTTGATACAATCGTCGATACGCTCTCCGACATAACCGGAAATCTTGATATGTGTTACTGGTGATTGGGCGGGATTCTGCGCCAAAACAGGCATAGTTGCCAGACATAACAAAAAAGAAGGGATAACTAATTTTGTTTTCATAATGATTGATCTAAGAATGGATGGTAACAAAAATAGGTATCTAGCTATTATTCAGACTTATAAAAATGACATAATATGTTACAATTTTGATAGGGTCACTCTCCTATATTTCTTAATAGTCTATTAAACCATGTACAATTAGCATCTAACCCCGACACCGTGCTGCATCTCGGTGAGACGTAACGTTGCGTCGGGGTTAGACGTAGGGTTGCGTCACGATGAGACGTAAGGCGGCGTCTCATCGCGACGGAGAATAGTTACTCGATTTCGGGACGGTCGCTGCCACCACCGCCGTTACCGACAGTGAGGAGCCGTTCGTATTCGATAGTACGGGGCTCTTTCAACAGAGTGGTCGTGTTTGAAAAACGGGTGACGATACGCAGGGTGTACTGTCCGTCAGTCAGGTCGGAAGGGACACGGGCAAGCAGGCATTTAGGGTCGTTAGTCGTCAGACGGCGGGTAACGGGATATTCCTTACCGTCGGCATCGATAAAGAAAACACCGATACCGGCTCCGTCACCGGCTATACGGATCTTCTCACCGTCAATACGGATATCGTCACCCGGGGTGATCGTTCCGTCAGGAAGGCCGGTGACCGTATCCGTAACAAGACCGATACGTGCACCGCTGTCTTTTACCTCCAACACCTCTACTCCGACATGACTCAATGACTCACGCATCTCGGAAGAAAGAGTGATATCGAGCGTCACCTTATGTTTCTCAGGGTCGAATTTGGCACTCGAACCGATCCAGGTTCCCGCCACACGCGGAGTGTACTGGCAGGTTTTCGTTAAGACACTGTAACCGTCTGCAACCGCTTCACGGATGATGCGGTCGTGCTGGTTGATGATCGACAATAAGGTGTCGTACTTGATTTCAGAACCTTCATCGACTATACGCTGCGCAATGTCTTCGTTACGCAACGAGTTCTTCATCGTGGATACTTCGGCTGTATAGTCGTTATCCACATCTTTGGTTAGGAGGTTCAGGCGAAGCCAGACCTTCCAGAATTTGGTGTAATTTGCCATGTTTAAAATTGTTTAATTAATGAATATACTCGTTCGAGTAGGTTAGGTATATTTATTGATCATCTTTTACACAACGAACTGCAGCAGTAGCACCTTCCTGCCAACTATAGAATCCCCATCCATCTTTAGTACGTACCCGGAAAACATAAACAATATCGTCTGAACACCATATATTTCTATCACCAGGATAAGCTGCCTTAATTTGCGCACCAAGTGTACCAGACCAGGGTATCATAGCTGTGTTGGTTATATTAAAATCTTCTCTCTTTACCATCTTTTTAAAATCGGTGGAAGAAGGTTTTTTCCAAGGAGAAGGACATGGATATTTATTACGCATATCCTGATAATTCATATAACCTCCACCTTGCTCAACAGGAGCCACATAATAAACTGCATTTCCATCTATTCTATTAGCTGGCACTTTACTTCCCGGAAATACAACTGATTTCTGTGAAACAATAATTGTTTTAGCGGCTTGTCCGGGATATATATTAGAAAATGTAACCGTCATATTGCTCTGTCTCAAATCATCATAATAAGTATCATTGTTTGTTCTGGTTATCTTTACTACACTCTGCCTATTCCCCGATGAAAGAGTTGTAGTAGAGGTAATTGTTGCATTAGCCCACGATTGATTTGTGCCCACAGTGACTCCTTTCGGCGAAATGACTGTAAATTGACAATAAGAATCAGCACATGGAAAATATGTAATTATAGGTGTTGAATTATTTATATTATCTATTGAAGAATAAGAGGAATTATCATCATAATTGCTAAATATTATTGCACTCTTGCTATTTGAATATACTGTAAATTCTTTACTCACAATCGTATTATCGACTTTATTCCGAAAAGTAACTTTCTGATTCACTCCTGTCGTTCCATTATTAGCAACATAAAATGTATATTTTCCATCATTTTTATTACCGTCGTCAGTGACTGTCAGCCAATCCGGTTTATTAACCAACTCTGTTCCCCCTATTGAATTGACTGTCAGGGTCACCTTGGCATTTTCATCATTATATAATCGAATAGCATTACTATTTGTGTCGTATTCCGCCTGCCCCGCAGCAGCACAGGAAACAGTTACATTCGACTTCATTTTTATGGTTATATCCTGAGTTTTACTTTTGTCTCCTGTATTCTTTACAGTAATCGTAATGCCATCTGCCGGGAATGGGTTGGGGAAACTTGCATTCGAAACATCTGCAGTAAATACATATGGAGCATTAGATAAAGTTTGCGAACTAGCCGGAGAGACTTTCAACCAATCAGGTATATTTTCCAATTCACTTCCGCCCGATGCAAAAACACTTACTGTTACACTGGGGTCAGTAACTGTACTCGTCTTATTTAGTAAGACTTCATTGTCATTGAAACTACTACCTTCGGTTTGAGTTACACCTTTGACTACGGGATTCGCTATCGGCTGAACAATCACAATCGTTTCTTTCGCCGTAATCTTGTCGGTAAAACGAATTGTTGCGATTGGGAATTTTGTCCCTTTATATGCAGCATTTTTCTTTATAGTGAATGTAGATGGAACAACATCTGCTTTTGTCATATTATCTGCTTTCGGGTCCATTTCCAACCATTGATGCGCCAAGTCCCCATTTTCATAATACATCGTGGTATAATAACCGGTCAGTGAGTTTCCATCTATAGTAAACTGCGTTCCGTCCACAATAGACATGGTTACAGTACGGGATGATTTATCATAAGTCATATCACCTGTTACCGGAGTGATCGTGAAACCATCTTTATCCGTATCTCCACCCGGTTCATAGTCGTCGATACTGCCGTCGTCGGTCCAATCGGCTACATCAAGAGTAAAGTCTAGATGATACTCGTCTGCTTTTGTGATTTCGACTGTGTAACGGTGGTTTTGGGAAACTTCGATATAATTACCGGTTTCACTGCCGGACGGTTTGAAAGGGATCTTATAAGTGACGGGGACATTGTCCGTCTTATTAGCGGCATACGTTCCGCTCAGGATCAGGTAACCACCATCTTGAACGGGACTGGGCCAGGTGTAGAAAGCGCCGGTACTAATTCCGGTATTCGCATCCGCTCCGTCGAACTTACGGGCAGGATAAGTAATCAGCTCGCCAGTGTTGGCATCCGGTAATTTACCGGTTACTGTCAATGGGAAAAAGCTGACACCTTTACGGCCATTTGCCATACTGACCGACTGAATCGTAAACTTCGATTGCGTAGCATCATTCACTACATCGAAACGAGCCACGGCACGGGTCAGACGAAATCCCAGTTGCAGGCGGGCAGAAACGGAAAAGTCCGTCAGGTCGAGCGGTGTCGCATAAGCACCGGTCATTGGTAACGGCGTCAGTAGTATGTCGGTTGTTGAAGCAGGGTCGAGCTGGGTACTTTGAAGAAGTTTAAAATCGACTTCCTTGGGTTTACCCTCCGTCACCGTATTACCGGCCTGCCCCGGATTGGACTGATATAAAGGAGCAAAATCAGTATACACAGCTCCCGTTGCCGGATCGATCAGCTTACCTTGGTTGGCAATGCAATAGAGTTTGACAAAAAGACCTTTCTTTAATGACAATAGCGCGGTCGTCTCTTTTCCTTCACTGCCTTTGGCTGTCAGATCGAGAGCGGTCACATCACTACCGGAAGGCATCTCGCTACTATTCTCACGATAACAGAAACGTTCCTGATAAGTGTACACGCCGTCTTCGGTTTTACTGCCAAAGACGTAGATATCCAGTGCCGAAATTTTATTCTCGGCGGCTGTTGCTATTTCATCACCAGCCTTGGTGGCCTGTATCTCACCGGATTTGGTAGATGCTTCACCGGATTTGGTCGGTACAATCGACAATTGGTTTTTCAGCGTCAGCAAAACATCCCGGCGACCCACATCTTCAGAGGAGATCGGATCGGGAGTTTTCATTTCTTCTGTCTCACCGGTGCAGGCAGCAACAGAGAGAAGCAGGGAAAACAAACTGATTCCGTATAATTTATTACGTATTTTCATCGTTGTTTCTTTCTTATGGATTTACTATTATTCTATTTCTTGTTCAGAACCTCCAGCAAATATTTACCGGGTTTGAACTTCACGCTGGTACGTGCTTCGATTGTACAGGTTTTCCCTGTACGTGGATTACGTCCCAAACGCTCACTCTGCTTCCAGGAAGTAAAAGTGCCGAAACCTTGCAGCACAATCCGTTCGTCAGACAGTAAAGCGTCTGACAGAACGCCCTCCCAGACGTTCACAATCTCAAGGCTCTGGGATTGTGTCAGGGAGAGGCGCTCGGACAAGGCAAGCACTAAATCGTGTTTGTTCATCAGGGGATAACGGTTTTTAGTTTAACATTTACAACCGTAGTAGCCGAAGTGGCAGCAGAGGTTAAAGTCACCGTGGTCGTTTCATCCGGACTAGCCTGTGCCGTCGCCATTGTGAATGTGTAGTCATCTTCGGCGGTCGTTACACTTGACGGATCGGCTGTGAGCCATGCCCCAGCCACGGATACGCTGCTTCCTGTCGTACCTGCTTCACCGGACAAGGCGGGAGCTATTGCATGCAGCTTGAACGTCTGTCCATCGGTATTATCGATAGTAACCGTATTCGTCGCCGCATCATAGCTGCTGCCTGCTACCGGAACCAGACTGATCACCGGGCCGGACAAGGCGGTAGGCGTTACCTTTATATCCAGGTTCTTGCCGCTTGCTTTATTGCTCAGGCGGATCGTTACCGGACGAAAATCGGTCATGGAGCCAATGCCGTCTGCCATCTTATATTTAAACAGGGTCGATGTTGAAGCCTTTGTAGGAGTAGTCTCTCTGTCGCCGTCTGCCACCAGCCATTCATCGCCACCAGCATAATCGAGTTTTTCGACGATAGCGGAAGCTTCGCTGTTATTTCCGGCAATGGTAAAGGCGAGTTTTCCTGATGTCGAACTGCTAGTGGCATCCATTACGATATTGCCATCAGCCAGTAACTTGACATCCGCTGAATTACCTGTACCTGCTAACGCTAATGCGTCTTTGGTGAAGTCATTATCCGGTTTGTAATCGTCTATATCACCTTCGTCTGTCCAGTCCGCTACATCAATCGTAAAGTCGAGGTGATACTCGTCGGCTTTTGTGATATTGATAGTATAACGATGGTTATAAGCCACTTCGATATAGTTACCGGAAGCATCGCCAGCCGGTTTAAAGGGTACTTTATAGGTGACAGGTATTTCCTCCGTCTTGTTGGCGGCATAGGTTCCTGTCAGGATCAGGTAACCACCATCATCCACCGGACTGGGATAAGAATAGAAGATGCCTTTTCCTTCCGTATTGACTCCTGTCTGGGTATCCGTATATTCACGGGCAGGGTAAGTGATCAGGTCGCCAGCTTGAGCAGGTGTTGCGCCTAGTACCTTGACCGGAAAATAACCGGCTCCGGTACGTCCGTTACCCATGCTCACTGATTCGATAGTGAATTTCGAATCTGCGGCGTTATTCGTCACATCGAAGCGGGCGACCATACGAGTGAGTTTGAAACCCAGTTGCCTACGGGTAGAGACAGAGAAGTCAGTCAGGTCGAGAGGCGTGGTGTAGGCTCCCGTCATTGGCAGCGGCGTGAGCAGCACATCATCGGCGACATCTGCCTGCAAGGCCGGTGTATGGAAGGTTTTGAAATCACTTTCAGTAGGCACACCGTCAGTAATGGCGTTGCCCGCCTGGCCCGGATTACTCTGTATCAATCCTTTGAAATCATCGAATTCGGTTCCGTCAGCCTGGATCAGTTTCGTACTGTTGGCGATGCAGTAAACCTTCACAAAAAGACCTTTCTTCATGCGAAGCAGGGCGGTCGAGTTATCGGCACCCGTATTCAGGGTGAAGCTGGTGGCATAATCGCCGGAAACCGTTTGGCGGGCATCTTCCCGGTAATAGAACTGTTGCAGGAATGTGTAATCGCCGTCTTCCGTATTGGAGCCGAAGACGTAGACGTCGAGACTATAGATATAGTTCTCGGCTGTCGTGGCGATAGGATCACCGGCTGCTTTGGTTTCGACCGGGGTTACTTGCAACTTGTTCTTAAGTAACAGCAGGACTTCACGGGTGTTACCGTCCGACGTTCCGCCCTCGTCCGGGGGAGTCGTGGTTTCCAGCGTATTCTCGCTGGTGCAGGCGGCCAAAAGAAGGATGGCGGCGAGCAAGGGGATATGTTTGAATAGGTTCATTATATACTTGTTTTAATATTTATGTTTGAACAACTAATGGTAACTGTTTCCCCTCTGGAGAGGGGATTAAGGGGTGTGTTATAGGGCGGTTAAAAGAACTTGCTTTAACACACCCCCTGCCCCCTCTCAAGAGGGGAAAGGTTACCTTCAGATAGTAGTTTTCTTCTTCAGGGTTACTGTCAGGTCTCCACCGCCGGAAACGGTGTTGGTGAAAGTCAGGGTTACATCGCCTGTATCACCCGAGGAATCTCCGGAGGTAAAGGTGTAGACCTGGTTTCCATTGGCAGCAATCGTCGTACCTCCTGCATTACTATCATCCAGTTTCAACCAACCGGCACTGGTAAACGGAGTTGACAGGTCAGCAATGGTTGCACCTGTCGGAGCTGTCACGGTTAATGTAAATGTGTTGGTGGATAAGGCGGAAAGATCAACGGTATAAGTACCATCAGATCCTGTTACGGCACCATTATCATCGGCTAACGCCACTGTCGGCTTCATGCTTTTAGGAGTGATTTCCAGCGTAGAGGTGACCATCTCGTCCGTTGCATTCTTGAACGTGACTGTTACCGCCGTTCCGGCTGTCAGGGATGTTGCTGTCGGGATCTCGATCTTGAATATTCCGGGAGCAGCCGTTTCTTCTGTTACCGTAACACCTGCAGGGGCAGCTACCGTCACCGCACCGGCCGTTGTACTTTCCGTACAAGTTACCTTGACGTAAATCGTACTTCCGTCGATCAGATACATATCGGCAGTAGCCGCAGTGGCTGTTCCGCCCATCGTGCCACTATTATATGTACTGTTAATGTAAGAACCGTCACTGTTTGCTACAATCGAAGGTTGGGAAGCCTTTTTATGCTTGATGGTCAATGTAATTGAGTTGGCTTCGGCAGCTTTGTTCTTGAATACGACTGTTGCATCGTCGGCAGCTTGATCGGCATCTGTTATAGCCACACGATAAGTAGTCGTAAAGCCTTCGGTTACAACCGGGGTTACCGAATAACCATTGGGGACGGTAATGTCGGCAAGGCCGTCCACACAGAAGACGTTCAATGAGACGTAGCTGCCCACCGCTTTGACCATGGTAGCTTCGGGAGCATCCGGCGACGTTACATCCACAGAATTGCCTTCACTATGCCCTTCGACAACTTCGCTTACTACAGGAGCGGCTTCCGGACCGACGAAAGTCAACGTTGTCTGCAAGTCGGGATCGTAAGAGGCTGCCTGATTGATGAAGGTAAGCGAGACAGGACGCTTGCCGGTAGCATCGGCTATAGTGACCGGGAAGGTCGTTATCGTCAGTCCGTCTTTCTGTTCAGTGGTCGGTGTCCCGACGGTCAGCCAGTCTATTTCATCACCGGCTTTCGTTACCAGTGAACGGCTGTATTCCAGTTCTCCGGTCGAGGTCATCACAATGTCGAATGTTCCGTCAGCCAAGGTGCGGTAATAACCTCCCGTAAGATCTGTCGGCGGGTTAGTTCCTGCAAACTTGTTAAATTCAGGTTTCGTATTATCCGGTTTGATGATGACACCACCGCCCGATGTCCAGTCTTCCACCTCGAAAGTGGAATAGATATTTGATTCGGTTACGTCGGTAATACGGAGCTTGTAACGGCTGTTGGCATTGATAGCGATATAGTTAGCAGGATCATCCGGCTTGGCATCAGCGGGTGTTTTAACAACCGGGATATTGTAAGTGACAGCTATCTGTTCACCGGTAGACGGACTTTTGTATTTACCCTTGATGATCAGGAAACTCTCATCGCCGGGAATATTCGGATATACGTAGATGGCACTTTCAAGGGTTCCCTGATTGGCGTTCTCACCTGTGAAATCGACATCCTTATAAGTAACCAGATCACCGGCTGCTGCATCCGTCAGTGTCGCTCCGAAAAGTGAACCGTTCGAACGGCCTTTCCCCATCGACACCTTCTCGATGGTCAACTGCGAAGTTGCCGTCGTGTTGTCGATGTCGAAACGGGCAACAATTCGTTTCAACGTAATGGCGACTTTCGAGACACTGCCGCTGATCTTTGTCGTTCCCGTTCCGGTCATTGCCAGCGGGGTTTTGATAAAATCAGTTGCAGGATCTGCCATCTTAGCCGTATAAGCGGCTTTGAATGCATCCAAGGTCGTACCGGCTGCAGTGATATCACCAGTTCCAGCATCCGTCGTAACCACGTCCAAAGCTGCAAAATCATTACCATCCGCATCAAACAGTTTATCCTGGTTAGCCACACAAACCAATGTCAGATACGGAAGCCCTTTCAGTTCGTTCGGCTTGATAGAGGCTGTCCACGACGAACCGGAAGGCTGCAATATAAACTGGTTACCAGTCGGTGTTGCTTCCGTCATTTTCCAGGTTTCAATGTAATGGTAGTCTGCATCATTGGTAGATGCAGATGCGGCACCAAACAGGTACACATCTAATTTGCTGATCTTGTTCTCACTGTCAGAGGCTATCGCTTTCGTATATTCCTCTTCTTCTCCGCTTCCGCTGAATACCAACTGAATTTCACCGGGATCGCCCGAAGGGGTTACACCCTCAGTCCCGTCTTCATTCGTACAACTGCTTCCCAACCCAGCCAGGGCCAAAAGCAACATCAAATACGTCTTTTTCATAACTACTTTTTTAAGTGAATACTATATGTTTATAAATCTCTTTTATCCTATCGCCCCACCCTCGTCCCAATCGGAATCGGTTATTTCCGAGACGATGATTTTATCTTCGTAGACCGTTACCAGGATTTCGAATTCCTGCTCCACATTCCGATCCATGTTCATCGGTTTTTTCGAGAAGAAACGATGTAGATCGAGGTCACCGACGATACGCTCGTCATTCCGCCACAGGCTCCATAGCTGATGAGTGTCGGAAGTGTACCGGAAAGTGACGAAATCGCCTATCACTTCACCATCGTAATTCATTGCAGCACGTGTCTCGTGGCTGATCTCGGAAGTTCCGATATACGGCACCGTATAACTACCTCCCGAAGTGAGCGGCTCACTCTCCCAGCCCTTCATGAAACCATACTCCGATGCCACCCCTTTCATACGCATCCGGTAAGTGCCTCCCTCCGGCGGGGCATCCGCCATCCATTGTACCGTCACATGCAATGATGCATGCGCATGTGAGAGATAGACACGTCGGCGAAACATCTTCCCTTCCTCTACATGGAAAGACAGATAGCCGTAATAGAGTCGACCCGTATTACGGCGGTAGGCCGGTGGAGCCTCGGCTGTAACGGCGCTGAGTGTCATATCTGCAAGGTGGCGATCGGTCAGCGGCTGTACATCCAGGTCATCACTGCCGTCTTCTGACAGGTTGCCCCAGAGAACGACGGTATAGTCACCCTCTTCCAGATTTCCCTGCCAACTGCGGATTGTGTCACCCCGCAAAGCAACCACACTGAGAAGATCACCTCTTTCATCAAAAAGATACTGGCGGAGATTGTCTACATAGACCGGAAGCATATTTTCACTGCTGTTGCCTGCATACCAGTAATCAAGCCGTGTCGTATACGGACAGACACCCGGTTCATCGCCAAATGTGCAACCGCATAAGACCACCGCCAGCAACAGGTATGCTATCTCCACCATCTTATTCATTCCACCTCCGTTTTATCCTCTTCATAACGAACGATCACCTCGATGCGCCGCAGCTTCGGAAAAAAATGTCTCAGCATATCTTTATAGGGAGAACCTCCCTGCAATTCCATTAAATACTTTTCCCGTCCGTTGAAAATACCATAGCGGGATATTACGCGCAAGGCGGCATCACGGTAAGGAGGATTATCACGCATCAAAAGATCCACCAACCCCTCCCAGTCTTCCGCCACCGATGAGACCTTGACAAGTCCGCGGGGAACGCCGTACATACTACGCAGGTAAATGGAGAAGAAACGCGAACGGGCTTCAGCAAGACGTTCGTTATCACCATAATTACCATCAGGCGAGCAATAACCGCAGATACGGATGGACTTGACGGATGCAAAATGAGTTCTCTGTAGGGGGGCAATCAACCGGTCAATCTTGTCGATCTCATAACGGTTGTTTTTTAGGTCGGGATGAATATCGTCCTTTCCAATCGGGTAATCAAAATAGAGTACCACACTCTCAGTAGTTGCAGATGCTACTTTTGACGTTGAAACCATTGTTGACTTTGGTCTTGTAACAGCTGCCGGTTCCGGTTTTACGACTTTCGGTTTCACTGCTTCTTCCGGATGCAGTTTCATCTTTACAACAGGCAATTGAGGAATACCTGCCACAGCAGCCAAACCCAAATCGCATTGCAGCGTATCTACCGCCAAGAGTTCATTGCCGCAACATTCACGACTTTCCTGTTTCAATAGCAACATGGCATGCTGCATCCATGAGGCATAAGGTATGGAAATATGGTAAGTGATATTTTTAGAAACATTCCGGCTGTCACGGATACGAAGATAAGGAACAGTACATTCTTTACAGAGAGAAAGCGCCGCCTCCCGACGATCCTGACGGTCGCGTATCGAGCCGCTGATTACGACAGCAGGTAAAGAGACCTGTTGCTTCCCCGCTCCCAACAATTGCGGCGTAAAGATAAAGGCCCTGTTACGCCCTACCCTCACCTCGTTCAAATCCATTCGGAGTTGTACATGCAGGCTGTCGTTCTTCACTGATATCCGTTGCGGAACGATACGGATACCCTGCGCCTCCAGAGTATCCAGCGGCAGCAATAGAAGCAGACCGGATATACATAATATATAATGTAAGATTATTTGTTTCATAAGAGACGATTCGATTTAACGTAAAATGTAGATTACGGAGAAACCAAGACGGGTAGGTCCGAAATAACTACGGGTATAAGCTCCGACAGGTTCAGCACATTCCGAGCACCGATATTTGGTGTATTTCATCGAAACATAACCACAACCGAGAAGGGTTTCCACGCCCCAACGGTCACCGAACGCCCAATGGTAGCCGTAGGTGAGTCCTCCCCCATACAGGTCTCCCCTCAATACATTATCCTTTAAGCCCGAGATGAACGGGATCAGTCCGATATTAAAATGACCGTAATGACCATGTACACCCACAAAATGACCCTCGAACTTACGGCACGGCCAGAAACGGATTTCTGGTTGCACCAGATAAAGATTCAATTTCATTTCATTGGAAAACTTCCACGCATTATAGGCGCCCCACAAGTCGACAGAGAAACGGCGCCCCAATCCCAGCTCCACTCCCCCATTGGGCGTAGTCGTTGCCCAATACAGCACATTCGTTTTCAATGCGCTCTGCTGTCCCCACAGACCCGGGACAGAGGAGAGAAGAAATATGATAGATAATAGCGATAAATAAAGAGCCCTATACATTATATTAATACCAGATTAGGTTACCGTCTGCACCGGGGCCGTCTCTTGGTAAGAGACGGAACAGTAGGAACAACAACCAGCTACCGACAACACTTTTAGTCATTTACCACCGGGATCTTCATACATAAAAAGCATCCCCGGACAACATTCAAAAAACAGAAATTGGTAAAAGGATTGGACAGACTATTGAAAAGTGATTGTTTTTCAGGGGAAAGAAAAGATAATCCAACATTCAATGCAGGAGAAAAAGAAGAAAACAATTCATAAACAACAGATTATCAAAGAGAAACGAACAGGAAATAATAAAAAAGAATAAATACAGCCAGCTGAGAGAGAAGCCAAAGCAACCGGCCTTCTTTCTTAATTTTTGTAATGATATTCATAAACACAATGAATATTAAGGCTGGTTATGCGAAAAAACATGGATACCATAACGTAAATATAAAAAAGAGTTAGTACATTTGCGAAGTTTTAACACTAACTGCCTTTACCGTTCCGTCTCTTACCAAGAGACAGAATCCCCCTTACAAGACAACTCCACGGGGCAGCCTTGATTTACAATTCCTTCCTAATATGACTATCTCATTGGCACGATCGATCTGCGAGGTATTCCGGTAGGCTATATAAATACGTGTCGTTTTAACTGACTCATGGCCCATGCCTTTCGAGATCAGTTCTTCGGATATACCTTTTTCCAGGGCCACGCTTGCCCAACTATGCCGCGCTGTATAAGTGGATAGGTCCGACCCGACCAAACTTCCCAGCCTTTTCAGACGCTTATTCTGAAGACGGAGGGCGCTTTCATACTCCTTACGGGAGGGAGTGGCACTTTTCAGTACCGGAAACAGATAGGGGCTCGAAGCATCCCGGTAACGCGACAGAAGCTGTTTCATCACAGGCAACAATTGTATTTGTAGTTCCTGACCGGTTTTACGCCGGATATAAACGATCTTGCCGCCACGGATATTCTCACGCCTTAAGTGGGCCAGGTCGACAAAAGCCATTCCACGGGCATAATAAGAGAAAAGGAACAGGTCGCGGGAAAGGGCCAGCCCCGGAGACGACAGTTGCAGGGTGGCAAGTTCAAGAATCACTTTTTCCTCCACCGCACGTTTACGCGTTTTCTCAATACGGGTATGAACATGGCTGAAAAGCATCGGAACCGCTTCCACCAGACCTTCCCTGACCGCACGGTTCAGGATGGAACGCAGCACACGAAGATAAAAAGAGACCGTATTGGCACAAAGTCCCGTACCGAACAAATAAGATTCATATTCTTTCACGAGGACAGGGTCCAGTTCATCCAGACGCAAGTCACTGCCTTGACGGAAACGGAGAAAAGAATTCAGTGTGCTCCGGTAATGACGGGCCGTCTGATCCTTACCTCCGGCAAACAGTTCCCCAATTAGTTTCTCCACATATTTTGTCAGGTTGGAAACCGTGAACCGTTCCTTACACGCTGCCACGATCTCGTCCAGCGTAAATACTTTCTTCTTCTCCATCAAGCAAACTACCTGACGGACCGTACGGCAATCACGGACCAGACGTTCGCGTATGCCGCGCAACTCTTCACTCCGTTCCCCCTCACTTCCGGAAGGAATATGCACCTCTTCCCTTTCACTTATCCATTCACCAGCGGAGACACGGTAGGGCAACCGGATCTTCCGGGTTTCACGACGGTAAATCAGCTGCACGTAAAGCGGCATGCGCTTTTCTTCGGATACGGATATACCTCTTTTAATTTTTACTGAGACTGTATACATAGACTTCTTTCATTTTGTTGTTCAATATAACAAAATGAAAGAAGCTTTGATCAATGATTCGTTCCTTCAAACAGATCGTGATCCTCTTTCCGCTGAGTAGTCTTGGCTTTGAAGTTATTGAATGTATAACTCAAAGTCAAGGTGATAAGCGGATAATTCGGACGGATACGGGTGATGGACTGTAAGTCTGAAGTAGTTATCTTACTTACATAACGGGCAGAATTGAATACGTCGCGGAAGGCAAGTGTAGCCGACAGTTTACGATTCATCAATTGCTGGCGGAGAGCAAGATTCACATACCAGAAAGCATCCGTTCGCCCCTGTGTGGTAACCGACGGGCCAACAAAATTTCCATCCAACTGGATACGGGTCGATTTCCCCAGATCGAAAGCATTATTCCAGATAATATCGTAATTAGTACTTTTCTCGTTCGTTCCATCCTGTTTGTATTGGTTCTTTACCTTATAATGATATAAACTACCATTCAGGTTCATGTTCCACCAGCGGGTCAGCTGAACCTGACCGCTCAACTCCAGTCCGGTTGAATAATCATGTCCCACATTTGCCATAGAATCCAATGTCACGCCAGCCTGATAAGGAACACGTAACCGTTCTATCTTATCTTTCCGGCTACGGTGAAACACAGTGGCGGAAACCGTATGGTCGCCGATATTCTTCTTATAGTTAAGCTCAAAAGAGTTGATATATTCCGAACGGATATCCGGGTTACCGATCTCGGCCGAATAATAGTCACGATACGTAATATAAGGCTCCATAAAGAAAAGCTCCGGACGCGTGATACGGCGTGAATAGGATGCCATCAGTTTGTGATCTTTCGGGAAAGTATATCCCAGGTGAACCGAAGGGAAAAACTCGAATTTATTATATTCACGGTTCTTTCCGGGAATCGAACTGCGGAGAACACGATGTGTATGTTCCCCTCTTACACCAGCCTGGAAATCGAACGACTTATAACTGTCGCCGACAATGGCATAGATCGAATTGATGCCGTGCTGAAAATAAAAAGTATTGTAGATATCATCCCTCCAGTAAAACTCCTGCTTCTCAGGACTCCAGAACTGCATACTGTAATCGCCGTCCTCCAGATAGGAAAAATACTGATAACCGGCCTCGATATGTCCGGTTTTACTATACGGATATAGGTAATCGAGATTTCCACGTACTGTCCAGCGGTGTTCGTCTTCCCAGGCACGATGCCCCTGTTCGCGCTCATTATTCTTATTGAAGAGGTCGCTCTGGAAATATTCCATCGCATCGCCGCCGTATTTCAGATAAAAACTTCCTGTAAGTTGATGTCCCTGATCATTGAATTTATGGTCGAAACCCACACTTCCCTGGAAATATGTTTCATGCAGGTCGTAATCGTCACGGCTGTAATAATCGCCGTTCTCGAAAGGCTTCTTATCGACAACACGTTCTTCCGTATAGTCCAGGTCACCGTTACGGGTACGGCCCCCGTAGCCACCTTCCAGGTCGGCATTGAATGTTGTATGAGGCAAAGTATACATCCAACCGGCTTTCAACGAGTAATTGAAATTATTACTCTCACGCGGTCCGTTCGAATGGGAGGTCGTTGCCGTATCGGCTACGATCGTCGTCTTTTCCTGGTCGAAATCACTCTTTCGCAAACGGTCGGTCCAGCCTCCGCCGAAATACCATCGGGAAGATTTATTCTGTTGGGTAAGCAGGAAATCGACTCCTCTTGAAAGGAAAGTACTTCCCGTCAGGTTCACCATTCCGCTGAATCCGTGTTGCGCATGCTTCTTGGTAATGATATTGATAATCCCGACATCGCCTCCCGTATCGTGGCGGGCAGACGGGGTGGTGATGATCTCTATATTTTCGATATGTCCGGAAGGAATCTGTTCCAAAGCCTGAGTCCCGCTGAAAACACTCGGCTTACCGTCCACATAAACGGTAAAGCCTGTACTTCCACGGAAAGAGACTTCCCCTTCTGCATCCACACGGATAGAAGGTGTATTTTCCAGGATATCGACCGCCGTCCCTCCGCTCGCCAGCATATTCGAAGAGGCTTCGATCACTTTTTTGTCGAGTTTATATATCACCTGCTTCTTCTGTGCCACGACCTCTACTTCTGCCAGGCCGACTTCCAGCGGCTTCATAGCGATCGTTCCCAGATCGACAGTAGCCGACGACGATGCCAGCACAATATCCGGACGGGTAAACAAATCATATCCTACCAGCCGGATCATCAGGCTATATTCTCCGTTCTTCACATCTGCGATACCAAAACTTCCGTCCCTGTCAGGCAAAGCATGGAACACAGGATTACTGTCTCCCTTTTTAAACAGGAGCACATCCGCAAAATCTAATGGCTGATTTGTTCCGGCATCCACAATTTTCCCTTTGATACGGGATATCGGAGCAGCGGAAACAGACAGACTAAAACACAATAAGGCCACAATGAGATAAAAACACTTCTTCATTCTCTTCACATCAGTCGTTGTTAACAATCCCGCGAAGATAATATATTCATTGCAGCCATGCAATTATTTATGCGTTTTCTCTAATAAAGAAAGATATTCACCATATCCTTCCGCTTTCATCTTACCTTTAGGGATGAAACGTAGCGAAGCACTATTTATGCAATAACGCAAGCCCCCTGACTCTGCCGGACCATCGGTAAAAACATGCCCCAGGTGCGCGTCACCTGTATGGCTACGCACTTCCACACGCGTCATACCATGCGAAGTATCCAGTTTTTCCTTTACCAGTTTTTTGTCGATCGGTTTCGAGAAACTGGGCCAGCCGCATCCGGAGTCGAATTTATCGGTAGAGATGAACAAAGGTTCACCTGTCGTAATATCGACATAAATACCTTCACGAAATTCATTCCAATATTCGTTATGGAAAGGATGTTCAGTTGCATTCTTCTGGGTTACTGCATACTGTTCATCGGTCAATATATTCCGTAAGGCTGCATCGTCCGGCTTTTGATAAGTTGTCTTTTCCATTGTCACTTTCTCCTTTTTATTAGAATTCATATTTTTTCTGTCTTGTGAAAAACCTGGCAACTGATATAAAAACATACATATAATAATCAAATACTTCATATCCCTATCCACTATATCTTTATTTTACAGAAAACAATCCATACCAGTATTTGGTTGATGACCAAACTTGAATTTGGCAGGCGGATATGTATTATAGTATCAATGTTTCTACTATTTTTGTACTAAAATCAGGTATTAGGTAAACATATAAACAAACTTTCCGGTTTATATTACAGTGGGATTTTGTGTTTAGTAAAAACCATCTTAATAACTTTTTATGATAACAACTCTTATTATTCTAGCCTTGTCGGCAGTCTTTTTTGTTAATGGGAAAATACGTTCAGACCTTGTTGCATTATGTGCCCTGGTCTTATTAATGGTGTTCAATATCCTGACTCCCGAAGAGGCACTTTCAGGTTTTTCCAACTCCGTCGTTATTATGATGGTCGGTCTGTTTGTGGTAGGCGGTGCGATCTTCAAGACCGGCCTGGCCAAAATGATCGGCAGTAAAATATTGCAGCTGGCAGGTACCAGCGAGATTAAACTTTTCATTCTGATCATGTTGGTAACAGCCTTTATCGGGGCGTTCGTCAGCAACACAGGAACCGTTGCCCTTATGCTACCTATCGTTGTCAGTATGGCTGTAAATGCCAATATCAGCCCGAGCCGTTTCCTGATGCCTTTGGCATTCGCAAGCAGTATGGGAGGTATGGCGACTCTGATCGGTACCCCTCCCAACCTCGTTGTACAGGAAGCACTTTCCAATGCAGGCTATAAAGACCTGTCCTTCTTTTCGTTCACTCCAATCGGTATCGTCTGTATAACTGTCGGTGTCATTATTCTGATCCCGCTCAGCAAATGGTTCCTCTCCAAAAAAGAAGATACTAAAAAGAACGATGCGTCTACCGGACGTTCACCGCAGGAACTGGCAAACAAGTATAGCCTTTCCGATAATCTGTACCGTGTACGTGTCCATAAAGATTCACGAATACGGAACAAGAAACTACAGGAATTGAATATCACCAGCCTATACAATCTGACGATTCTGGAGATCAGGCGCAAATCCTCCTCACAGAGCCGTTTCATGAAAACGGTCGACCAGAAACTGGCCGGTCCCGATACAGAAATACAGGAAGAAGATATATTATATGTATTCGGCAGCTTCGATAATATTAATAAGTTCGTTGAAGAAAACCATCTGGACCTGACCGAATCCAAGGTCTCCGAATTCACCGGTGACAATGAAAAACTAAGTGTCCGTGAAATCGGGATTGCAGAAGTTTTATTGATGCCCGATTCCAAGCTGATCAACAGGGCAGTCAAAGATTCCGGTTTCCGCGATAAATATTCCGTCAATATCCTGGGAATAGAACGGGGTAACGAATATATCCTATCCGATGTAAAGGACGTAAAGATGCACGCGGGAGATCTTCTGCTGATACAAGGAAACTGGGATGATATTGCCCGCATGAGCAAGAAACAATCGCAATGGGTAGTATTGGGACAACCTGTCGAAGAGGCATCCAAAGTCACACTCGACTACAAAGCACCCGTCGCTGCCGGTATCATGATCCTGATGATCGCTGCCATGGTTTTCGATTTTATACCTATTCCACCAGTCGCAGCCGTACTGATAGCTGCTATATTAATGGTACTGACCGGTTGTTTTCGGAACGTAGAAGATGCATATAAAACGATCAATTGGGAAAGCATTGTCCTGATTGCCGCCATGTTACCGATGTCGCTGGCACTGGAAAAAACAGGGGCTTCGTCGCTGATCTCTGAAAAGCTGGTTGGCGGCCTGGGTAATTACGGACCGCTTGTCCTGATGGCGGGTATCTATTTCACGACTTCACTACTGACGATGTTTATCAGTAATACGGCAACGGCCGTACTGGTAGCACCTATCGCTTTACAGTCAGCCCTTTCTATAGGCGTAAGTCCTTATCCGTTCCTGCTTGCCGTAACGGTCGGAGCCAGTATGTGTTTTGCCTCCCCATTCTCTACACCGCCCAATGCGCTTGTGATGTCGGCAGGTAAGTATACATTTATGGATTATGTAAAAGTCGGATTACCTCTGCAGATTATTATGGGAATTATTATGATCTTTGTGCTGCCTTTAATATTTCCGTTTTAAACATTAGCGGACACTTATTAGTTTTATATTTGTACGACAAAAAGAAAAGTATGAAGATTCCTTTTAAACCAATTAAAATAGAGGATAAAGAACTTATAACATCATTTATTTATCCTCATAACTATCGTAATTGCGATTATTCGTTTGCCAACATTTGCAGCTGGCGCTTTCTGTATGAAACCGAATTTGCCATTGTCGATGGTTTTCTGCTGATCCGTTTTTGGATAGAAGATAAAAGCCGTCTCGTTTACATGACACCTGCCGGAAAGGGAGACCTGAAGCACGCGCTGGAATTACTCGAAGCAGACTCCCTGGCACATGGACACCCGCTTTGCATGTTGGGAGTCACACCGGATGCCAAAGATATACTGGAGCAAGCATTGCCCGGCGGGTTCTTCTATATTCCCGAACGCGATTATTTCGATTATATCTACCTGCGTGAAGATCTGGCATTACTGAAAGGTAAAAAGTATCAATCGAAGCGCAATCATATTAATAATTTCAAAAAAAGATATGAATACGAATATGCGCCTATCACTCCCGATCTGATCCAACAATGCCTGAAACTGGAATGTACCTGGTATAAGGCCAACAAGACGGAAGACGATGCCGAAGATCTGAACTACGAACGTATTTCCATGACGTATGCGCTTAATCACTTCGACGAACTGGGACTACTCGGAGGCGCATTGCTGGTAGACGGAAAAGTGATCGCCTTCACCTTCGGAGCACCGATCAACCATGATACGTTCGGAGTTCATGTAGAAAAAGCGGATGTGAACTATGAGGGTGCTTACACTGTTATCAATCAGGAATTCGCATCGCGCCTGCCGGAAAAATTCATCTACGTTAACCGCGAAGAGGACCTCGGTATCCCGGGATTGCGGAAAGCAAAACTTTCTTATAACCCGGTCATACTATTAGAAAAGAGTGCCGCGATTAAGAAAACGCAAAATAATAAACAAGATGAACAAGCAGCAAATAATCGATCTATGGCGTCTCTCGTTCAATGATTCAGAAGAGTTCATTCGCCTTTATTTCGACCGGGTGTACAAAGAAGAGAATACACTGGTCATCGAAAAGAACGGACAGGTGGTATCTGCCTTGCAGATGCTGCCTTACACAATGACTTATTATGGTACAGAGATATCCGTAGCTTATATCTCCGGCGCCTGTACCCTCCCCTCCATGCGGGGTAAAGGACTGATGCGGGAACTCCTGCAGAATGCATTTGAGGAAATGAAATACCGTTCGGTTGCCGTAACGGCTCTGATCCCTGCTGATCCCTGGTTGTTCGACTACTACCGTGTACAAGGATATACGGAAGCGTTCGATTATTCCGAAGAAGTTTACACACGCCCGGAAACTCCCGTTTATGCACCCGAGATCACGGTCGTTCCGCCGGAAGTTCCTTCCATCGATAAATTATATGCGTATTTCAACCGGAAACTCCGTGAAAGAAAATGTTGTGTACTGCATACCCAGGATGATTTTATAACAATACTGCGCGATTTGCAACTGGACGGAGGACAAATGCTTACCGCATTGAATGAAAAAGACCAGCCGATCGGCATGGCTTTCGTTCTTTCACCGGACAACACACTTCCGGAAGAGAAAAAGCAGGTGTATGTAAAAGAATTCTTCTACGATGACGACCGGGTGGCAAATCTTTTGTTGCAGGAAGCGACCCTACAAAACAATGTAAATAGGGCAACCTACAAAACCCCTCCGGTCATACCGGCAACCCGTCCTTTCGGGATGGCTCGAGTTATCGACACCGAAAGGTTAAGACATCACTGGCTGTCTACACATAAGGATAGTCCCTTAACGGAGCAGAATCTGAAGGATATGGATATTCAAACATTTACCCGGATCGTCATGGGATACCCGAACCGGGAAGCATATATGAGTCTGATGCTGGATTAATCCGGCATCAGACTTCAATCAATCATAAGCGACTTCAAAAATATCACCTTTTTGCATGTCCACTCTTACGATACCGTAAGGGAGAGTGATCGGATCGAATATCTTCTTATTCTTATAATACTTCTCATGTCCGGTCCGGTCGGGTAACTTCAACTTCAAGGTATTATCGGTTGTTGCAGTAATCTGCGCATGCTTAACAGTCCCATCGTTCCAGGACAGATCAACCTGAAAACCACCGCGGGCACATAAACCTTTATAACTGCCCGTATTCCATTCTTCCGGCAAGCATGGAAGGAGTTCCACATATTCTTCGTGGCTCTGGAGCAACATCTCCATAATACCGGCTGCACCGGCTTCGTTACCGTCGAAAACGAATATATCCGTCGGAGCACCGGCAATACCTTTCGGAGAGATCGTCAGCATGTTCTCGCGACTCAGGTCGTTTATTAATCCCAACACACTTTCACTGGCTTTTTTGCTATCCTTCAGGCGGGCAAAGAAATTGATCATATTGGCCCTGCTCCATTCCACGTCTTCCCAATCGGCTGCATTCAGACGGCGGTCGATAGTCACAGCAGCGGCTTTCGTCCATTCGGGCGTTTCTTCCGGCGTTATCTGTGCATAAGGATACAAAGCAAGCAGATGGCTGGTATGCCGGTGATTAGGGACGGCCTCCTCATAGTCTTCCTGCCACTCCTGAAGCTGACCGTATTTCCCTATTTTAAAAGGAGGCAACCGGTCGATTGCATCGATCACACGTCCTCTTAATTCTTCATCTACCTGTAATAACTCGGCTGCACTCTGGCAGGCATTCAATATCTCATAAACGATCACCCTGTCACAAGTCGGCATCATGGAAAGCGGCAACTGTTTGCCGTTCCAAAGAAATGCATTTTCGGGTGAAGTAGACGGACCGGTGACCAGATAACCGCTATTCGAATCTTCTATCATATAGTCGAGGAAGAATAATGCCGATTGTTTCAGAATCGGATAGGCTCTCAACAGGAACACTTCATCGTTTGTAAAGCGGTAATAATCCCACAGGTGAGTTGCCAGCCATGCACCGCCCGTAGGATGAAGCCCCCAGCCTGTTCCCCAGCCCGGAGCCGTAAATCCCCAGACATTCGCCATTGTATGAGCGACCCAGCCTTCACAACCATAAACCGTCTTAGCCGTTTTTGCCCCGGCTTCGGCCAAGGTTCCTATATAATTGAACAGGGGAACATTACATTCACCAAGGTTACCGACATTGGCAGCCCAGTAATTCTGTTGTGTATTGATATCCAGATGGTAGTCGCAACTCCATTCCATGTTGCATGCCAGATTATCATTCCATATTCCCTGAAGATTGGCAGGTAACGGAGAATTTTCCCGTGATGCGGAGATCAGCAGATAACGTCCGTACTGGCAAAACAGGGCAATCAGGTCCGGGTCGTTATTCCCTTCTTTCAGTAACTTCAGGCGTTCATCCGTAGCTATATCATTTTTCGCTGTGCCCAAAGAAAGACTGACACGGTTGAATAGACGGCCGAAATCCGCTTCATGTTCTTGCATTAATGTTTCAACTCCTTTCTTTCCGGCATTTTCCACTGTAGATAAAACCACTTCCTTCATATCTCCCGGCACAAAATCCGTACGAAGGTCTGCTATAAGGACTACTTCATCGGCATTTTCCACAGACAGGCTTTCCTTATTCTGTCTGATAATCCCTCCTTCCGTCAGAACTTTCACTTTCCCGTAGAAGTTTACACCACCGGGACCAAAGGTTGGAAAATCGACCTGGCCGGAAAAAGAAATGGCATCTCCTTCCGTCGTTACAACGGATTTCCTTAATGGATTCAAACCGACTTCCAGATTCTGTTTTCCTTTCTCCGAGGCACTGAGACGTACCACCAGGACATTAGCCGGATTAGAACAAAAATATTCACGAGCATAGGTCACGCCATCCTGCTGATAGGTTACGGATGCAACACCCCTGGCAAGATCAAGCGAACGGATATAACTTTCTGTTGCTCCGCCACTTTGCCTGAAAGTCAGTTCTATATCACCGAAAGGGACATGCGTTCCGAAAGAATTGCGAACGCCGACCAGCTTTTCTGAAGCCAGGGCGTTCCCTTCCTCCAGTTTACCATCCAGAAACATCTGCTGTATATCCCGCCATGCCTCTTTTCCGAAAGGCTTCTCCTGTTCCGGGTCGGGCTGTCCGGACCAGAGCGTGATCTCATTGAAGGCTATATTGTCTTTTTCTATGCCCCCGAATACCATTCCACTCAACCGCCCGTTACCGATGGGCAACGACTTCATCCAGTCGTCCGAAGGTTTGTCATACCACATCTTCACAGGGCTTTCCTGTGCGGACAGACCTTGCACCAGTAGTCCGAAACTAAAAACCAGACACAACCATTTCTTTTTCATAATAATACTCTTAACACGATTCGTTCCTTTTCTTTTCCAATGCCAGTTTATAAAGCTCATCCTGAAGAACAACATATTGCCCTAAATAACTTTCTTCCATCATTCCGCCGGATTCGCTCGCTCCGTTTGTTTCAATAAACAGGCTGATCCGTTTACTCATTTCTATATATTCATCGAAACCTTCACAGGATGAGTTCAATACGCTGATGATCGTTTTGTATCTCGGGGTATCCATAATAATCTAATTTATTTTAATTCAACAATACACAAAGATACTATTTTCTCTAAACCAAAGCCGATTCAGTCTTGTTTTTATCGAGCTTATGAAGGTAAACTGGAGGATATTAAAGCTGAAACTGGTGGATGCCAGGCTCTATTTCGTGAGCCTTATTGTAGGGTTGCTAACCGGGTTGGTAGCAGTTCCTTACCATTATTTATTACAACTTTTCTACAACTACCGGAAAGATTTCTTTGAATCGTCGCCTCCCTGGTATCTTCACGTTATCGCATTTTTCGCTTTCTGGGGTGTACTTATTTTCGTCTCCTGGCTGGTGAAACGCTGGCCTTATATATCAGGTGGAGGTATTTCGCAGACGCGAGGGGCGATCAACGGCAGAATCGTTTACAAACATTCCCTACGGCAGTTACTGGCTAAGTTTGCCGGTGGAGTACTGACGCTGAGCAGCGGTCTTTCCATGGGACGTGAGGGGCCGTCCGTCCAGATGGGATCGTACATCGGGGACCTGGTCGGTAAATGGGGACATATCCTGAGTGGCGAACGGAAGCAATTGCTGGCAGCAGGCGCAGGTGCGGGATTGGCGGCTGCTTTTGCCGCTCCATTAGCTGCGGCTACCCTGGTTATCGAATCGATCGAACGTTTCGATGCTCCCAAGACAGCCATCACAACCATTCTGGCAGGGGTCGTTGCCGGAGGCATCGCCAATATGATATTCCCTATCAACCCTTATCACGAAATAAATGCGGTCGCCCCGGACCTTTCGTTCGAAGTACAGCTCAAACTATTTCTGTTGTTTGCCGTTATCGTTTCCGTTTTCGGTAAGTTCTACTCATTGCTAATGCTTTATGTCAAAAGGTTGTATCCTGCCATAAAGCAGCCTGAATATATCAAGCTGCTGGGATTGCTGATCATGGCTTATACCATCTCACTGACATTGACAGACCTGACCGGCGGCGGCGAACAGTTCCTGATGCAACAGGCTTTAGGCGGAAAAGAGAGCATCTTATGGATTACCGGAATGATGTTGCTGCACATGGTGTTCACAGTCTACTCGTTTTCATCCGGACTGCCGGGAGGAAGTTTTATTCCGACATTGGTCACCGGCGGACTATTGGGTAAAATCTGCGCTTTGTTACTGGTACAACAGGGGGTTATAGCGCCGGAAAATATCAGCTATGTCATGCTGATCGGGATGGCAGCCTTTCTGGTTGCCGTCGTGCGCACCCCTATCACTGCCATTATTCTGATCACGGAGATTACCGGACATTTCGAGGTATTCTACCCTTCGATCGTTGTCGGAGGGTTAACTTATTATTTCACGGAACTTCTGGAGATAAAACCTTTCAACGTCATGTTTTACGAAGAGATGATCAAAAAGCCGATCTTTCAGGAAGAAAAACGGCTAAAGCTCGACGTTGAAGTGATGGCAGGTTCTTATTTCGACGGGAAACAAGTAAACACACTACACCTGCCAAACAACTGTATCATCATCAACATCCACCGTGACCGCAAGGACTTCCCTCCTGCCGGACAAACCATCCTGCCCGGCGACCAGCTTACGCTCGAGATCGACGCGCAGGATATTGAAAAATTATACGAACCGTTGGTGAGTATGGCAAATATTTATTGAATTTATTTGTTTATGCAAAGAACAATATCAGTAACTGTGCTGTCAATACACGCAGGAACATTGTCAGCGGATAGACTGTTGCATAGCCTACAGAAGGAGCATCATTTCCGGCCGTTGCATTAGAATAAGCCAATGCAGGGGGGTCGGTCGTACTACCGGCAATCAGCCCCATTAACGTGAAGTAATTCACTTTGCAGAAATAACGACCGATACAACCGATGATAAGCAAAGGCACAGTAGTAATAATAAAGCCATAACCGATCCAGGCGAAACCTCCATTATTTACGATCGTGTCGACAAAACCATCTCCTGCACTGATACCGACACAGGCAAGGAATAAAGTAATACCGATCTCACGCAACATCAGGTTGGCACTTTGGGTCGTATAGGTGATTAACTTATACTTATATCCGAAACGGCTGATCAGGATAGCTACGATCAGCGGACCGCCTGCCAATCCAAGTTTTACCGGCTGGGGAATACCAGGGAAAGTGATAGGAATACTTCCCAGGATAATACCTAAAGCAATTCCGACAAAGATAGTGATCAGGTTCGGTTCGTTCAGGCGTTTCATAGAGTTACCCAACACCTTTTCTACATTCGTTACAGCTGTTTCAGTACCCACAACATTCACACGGTCGCCTACCTGAAGCGTCAAAGCCGGAGTTGCCACCAGATCCACACCGGCACGGTTAATACGCGTTATATTGATACCATACAACTGGCGCAACTTTAACTGGCCTAAACGTTTTCCATTTAGTTCCGGTTTTGTAACCAGAATACGACGGTTAATAAACTGGCTCTCCATGCGGATCCACTGTTTACGTTCCATATCGATCTCTTCACCGATAAATGTTTTGATGGTCTGAGCATCCTGTTCGGTCGTAATGACAAAGACCTTATCGTTCTCTCTTAACAAAACATTTGCCGAAGCAATCTCGATCTGCTTATTGTCATCATGCCAGATACGGGAAATAACGAAGTCGCGGTGTTCCAGCAAAGCAGATAACTCACCGACAGACTTATTGAAAACAGCCGGATTTTTTACAATCAATGAAATAGGTTTAGCTTCATTGGTATGAGAAGCATCCGTTTTGTTCAGATCCTCATTTTCCTTATCGAAAGAAACCCGGAATACATAGCGGATAAAGATAAGAGACAAGATAATCCCGATAACACCCAATGGATAAGCAACCGCATATCCTAATGCAATTGTATTATCTGTAAAGCCGTGCATATCGGAAAAGGCCTGCTGCGCAGCTCCCAGACCAGGTGTATTCGTTACTGCTCCGGATAAAATACCAACCATAGTCGGCATCGGAATACCCGTCACATAATGCAGGATAATAGCTGTCAGTACTCCCAGGAAGACGATTCCACAAGCCAACATATTCAATGTAATACCACCTTTCTTGAACGAAGAAAAGAATCCCGGACCAACCTGCATACCTACGGAATAGACAAACAAGATCAAACCGAACTCTTTGAAAAAGTGAATCACATTATGATTGATCGTAAAACCAAAATGGCCCAATACAATCCCCACGAACAGAACCAGTGTAATCCCCAGCGATACACCAAACACTTTAATTTTTCCTAACTGAATACCCGCCGCAATAACAAACGACAGCAGCAGGATGGAGTGCCCAATGCCTTCTCCCCATAACAAATCATTGATCCAATTCATAATATTCTATTAAAAAATCTTTTCGCCATTAAATAAAGTTCGCAAAGGTAGCCATTAAGTTTGTGTTTAACAACATAAACACTATCTTTACCCGAGAAAAAAATAAATGTTCATGAAAAGATTATACAGCTTGACACTGGCTTTCTTACTGGCAGCTGCAAGTCTTAACGCTCAAAGCTCAGAAAAAGCAGTGACTATCAAAACGAACGTCGGGACCATGAAGGCCCGGCTATACGACGATGTACCGAATCATGTACGTACATTTATCAACCGCGCCCAACAGGGAGAGTTCAACGGTACACTTTTTACCCGTGTCATCAAAGAGTTCATGATCCAGGGAGGAGCACCCGATTCAAAGAACGCACCTGCCGGAGCACGTTGCGGTTTCGGTGATTCGTCGGCAGAGATTATGCCGGAACTGAAAGATAAATATTTCCACAAGAGAGGTGCCCTTGCTGCCCCGCGCCAGAATGACGATGTCAATCCGGAAAAGAAATCGGATATGTCGCAATTCTTTATCGTACAGGGAAAAGTATATCGCAACGGGGAACTGGATACACTGGAACTGATCGCCAACCAGGATATACGGAAAAAGGCGCTGGATAAGTACTACCGTCCTATTGCCGTAGACCTGAAAATGTTGAAACAAAGCAACAAACGGGAATATAACAAACGAGTAACTGCTGTGAATGCCCAAATAGATTCCATGATTCTGGCAACGCCAGGTCACCTGATCTTTACTGAAGAAGAGCGGAAGGCATACACAACAGTCGGCGGATGCCATCATCTGGATGGTATTTATACGATTTTCGGTGAACTGACAGAAGGGTTCGATGTGTTGGATGTTATTGCCAACCAGCCGAAAGACCAATATGACCGTCCCCAAAAAGATATCCGGATTATTAGTGTTACAATAGAATAAAATTCATCCAATATGCTGAAAAGAGATTTAATCATGGTACAGATAGAAGAACTGGGCAAGATGGTTGCCCAGGTAATCTTCAATCGTAATAACAATGCTGCCGCGAAGAATCCGGAGCTGATACAAACTGTTTTCGAGAACCTGAAACTGGATCAGGATTTCCTGATGACAACAGCTCCCGACGATATCCTCCGTTTCCTCGACAACGAAGAGAAGAGCGGTATCCTACGTCTTGAAATAGCGATCAAAACCTTGATCGAAAGCAGCTATCAGCAACCGAAGAACCAACCGGATATACTCCGCCGGGCAAAAGAATTGCTGGAATATCTACAGACACATGATACCACATTCTCGCTGGAAAGGGTTAATCTGCTGAATGAGATCGAAGAACAGATAAATAGCTGAGTCTTGATTTCAGGAAACCGAGTTCAATAACTCGGCTACTCCTTCCGCACAACGTTCTCCATCGATCGCTGCAGAGACAATGCCGCCTGCATAACCAGCTCCTTCCCCGCAAGGGAAAAGTCCTTTTATGGTTATATGCTGATAAGTGTCCCGATCACGAAGAATGCGAACGGGAGAAGATGTACGTGTCTCCACTCCTATCATCAGAGCTTCGTTGGTCAGAAAGCCTTTCGATGTCTTGCCGAAATGACGGAAACCATCCCGCAAACGACTGGTTACAAATTCAGGCATCCAAAAATGAAGCGGTGAAGCCAACAACCCAGGCGTATAAGAAGAGACAGGCAGGTCAAATGAATTCTTCTTATTAACGAAATCGTTCATACGCTGGGCAGGGGCTATCTGTTTCATGCCCCCGTTTAACCAGCAGACTTCCTCCAAACGTTCCTGAAAAGCCATCAGGGCCAATGGAGAATCGGCAGGAACTGTTATCTCTTCGTGTTTCATCAGTTCTGTATAGTCTTCCGGACGGATCTCGACCACCATGCCGGAATTGGACCAGCGGGAACCACGATTGGACGGAGACATACCATTGACAACGACCTGTCTGGGACCACTTGCTGCCGGCACTACGAATCCCCCCGGGCACATACAGAAAGAATAGACTCCCCGACCGCTTGCCTGAGTTACAAAACTGTACTCAGCTGCCGGAAGATACTTGCCTCTTCCTTCTTTCCGGTGATACTGAATCTGGTCGATCAATTCTTGCGGATGTTCCAGACGTACACCTACGGCAATACCTTTTGCTTCGATAGGAATCTGTTTCTCATAAAGATAGCGGTAGACATCACGAGCAGAATGGCCTGTAGCCAGAACTACCGGACCATAGAAGCTTCTGCCTGTATTAGTCTCCACTCCGATCACTTCATCTTTTTCGATGATCAGTCTGTCCATACGGGTTTCAAAATGGACTTCTCCGCCACAACGGATGATCTGTTCACGGATATTTTCTATCACGCGGGGCAGTTTGTCTGTTCCTATATGAGGATGGGCATCAGCAAGAATAGATGTGCTCGCTCCATGCTGGCAAAAGACATTCAATATTTTATCTACCGATCCGCGTTTCTTGCTGCGGGTATATAATTTACCATCGGAATAAGCTCCGGCACCACCTTCACCGAAACTGTAATTCGATTCACCGTTTACAGTATGTTCACGGCTGATCAGGGCTATATCCTTTTTACGTTCCCGCACATTCTTTCCTCTTTCGAGGATGACCGGACGCAAACCCAATTCGATCAGGCGAAGGGCTGCGAACAATCCTCCCGGACCGGCACCGACAACAACGACCTGTTTTCCACCCGACACATCCTTATATTCCACAGACTGAAATTCCGGTTCTTCCGGCTGTTCACCGATGAATGCACGTAGCTTAACGTTCACATAGATCGTACGCTGGCGGGCATCGATAGAACGTTTTAAAACCCGGACAGCCTGTATATCTTTCGGAGCAGCACCGGTCTCACGGGCCACCACCTGTTTTAATGACTGCTCATTTACTGCTTCTTCCGGCAAGATGCGGAGTTGTAATTCTTGTATCATTATTTTAATCCTTTATGCTTAATTATTTAGTACAGGGGTATATAAAAAATAAGACCTCCCTGTGCCCGAAAGCCACTCCAGTCAGCATTCTTTGTTAATTTTTTGCTTTTATCTCCATCCATATACAGCTTCTTTACCGCATCCCATTCATAACCTATACTTAGGTTTACAGCAACAAAACTACATAACTTTAAACGGGCACCGATTGCAGGAGCCAGGAAAAAGTTAGGTCCGGTAAACTTTAACTGCTCTTCCATTCCCGGAACGTTTTCCGGTGCCGGATTACCTGATATATTATAATGTAATGATTCTTTCAGATTCACATTATTAAATATCATCCCAGAAGACATTTCCAGGTAAGGTTGCAAATGTAATTCACCTAAAAGAACATCGGTCAGCGTGTAACGGTAAAAGATACCCGCTTTATATCCCTTGGTTCGTATCACCAGACTATAATCTCCCGAATAATCCGAAACCCCTTTCTTTCCCGCGGTATTCATATAGTCAAACAGACCTCCCAATTGGTGCCTTTTCCATTCAAAACCAATCCGCATATCATGCATCAGATAACCAGGAAAATTATCTGTCGTCTTCACTCCATTCAATTCGGGCAACATGGTATTCAACAGATCTTTCATTCCGGACATATTATACGAACCAAAGCCCGCATTATACTCTACGGTAATCTTTTGAGCATTTCCGGCAAATGAGCCGGTTAATAAAAAAAATACAATTATAAGCCTTTTCATTTCTTCAGATATTTTTCTATATGCAAAGCATATCCGGTATTGGACAACAAGACATTCCCATACAATTTACATTCGGAAAAAGAAGAGACTTCCTTTGTATACAAGACTGTATTGGTCTTCATATCTATAACTTTTACATTTCCCGAACCACGTAAAAGCAAAAAGCCGGTCTTGGGATCGACGTTGCTTACTAACATTCCCGGATAATCCAGCGAATGTACCAAAGATAGGTCACGACAATTATACACCTGTATCTTTCCATTTGTCGAGACAATCAGCTGTTCAGGATTCAGAGGATTCATGCATAAACCGGAATAAGACAAATCCATCTTTTTCATCGATACGGGCCGGTTATTTTCCAGAATAACCATCGTAAATCCACTTCTATCGCCATTCTCACAACACAGATAACGTCCGTCGGACGAAAAAGAAGCGTTATACGCATTCAGATATTCCGAAAACTCGAAAGAATTTTCCAATGCCCCGTCGGACATACGGTAAACAAGTACAGTCTGATTCAGAGAAGAAACAAGGCAGACCAATTTATCATCTTTCGTAAAAGTCATCGCTCCAACAAAAGAATAGGGATTTCCAAGCTTGATCGTTCGTACATGCTGCATTTCCTTGCTTTCCAACACATCTATCGTCTGATTATGAGCTGCTGCCATCCGGCTATTGTACATAGACAATGCATAATTATTCACATTATTACCGTCCGGACCTTTATACTCTTTATACCGAATGATGTCCGGCCATAGCCAGTTTGTTATTTCACCGTATGAACTGACATACATTATATCTTCCTGCACATTATAGCCGTAACGCGCCCAGTTCTGTTCCGGGGCAATTAATATACCTGAACTTGCTTGTACACTTTCATATTTTTGTATATTGGCACCGAACACACGATCTGCTTTATCCCACGGAACGACCTCAACGACCATCTCAGGATTCGATGCACCAAAAGCAGCATATGGAACACGAATAAAATCAGCAGCATACTCACTGACCAGCAGTTTCCGGTCATACTCGATGTTCATAACCGACTTATAAGGTCTTATAATGTTTATCTGCAAACTGTCCGGATCACTGGAATCATAGGTGATTTCCGGATACTGCATCGGTAGGTTGGCATATCCTAACAACCACGGGGTTCTGCCATTCTTAAAATAAACAGAAACCTGATAATCTGTAGATTGACCGATGTGAGATTTGCAAATATAGGAGAGCTGATCCCGATCGGTTATCTTCACATCCAGACTAGAACCGATCACCCTGTAATAATCGAATATCGATTCATTCAGTAACGGTTTCTCCCATGACAGTTCCAGGTAACCATCGGCATTCGTTTTGTAAGTCAGACTGTATGCAGGTTCTTCATAGGTTATGACTTCGACTGGCCAACTATATGTACCCAGGTAATTTTCCATTCCTGTCTGATCGGCAATACTTCCGGAGCCGGAGCTTACGTATATGTCACATTTTAATGTATAATTACCAACCGGAACTTCTCCTTTATTAATAACAAATACACCGGAAGCGGCCTTCTCTATCCATTGCTTCTCTCCCATGTTAAAGATACAAACAACCAGTTTATGTCCTGAGGTATTCAGATTATACTTAATCGTCGTACTTTCTTCGGAAATAACAATCTTTTGACCATCATTATCGGCAGTCAGTTCAACACTCATCTCAATCTCGCCTGCAGGTTTTTCCACATCAATGAAGTTGTCTCCTACCTGATATTCACACCCTGTAAACAAAAGGATGAAAATATACAAAAGACATGATACATTTTTATTCATTCGTTATATCTGATTTTTCATACAAGAAATATTTATCCAAACAATTGCCGGAAAGCCTCTTCTACTTTCCGTACCTGTACTATTTGTATCTTACATTTATTGGTATCGAACCCTTTCAGGTTATTATGAGGAATGATAATACGTGAGAATCCTAACTTCTCCGCTTCCAGAATACGTTGCTCGATACGGTTGACAGGACGGATCTCTCCCGACAAACCGACTTCACCGCACATACAGACACCTTGTTCGATACTGATATCCAGACTCGATGAAAGGATTGCACTGATAACGGCTAAATCTATCGCAGGATCGTTTACCTTCAAACCACCGGCAATATTAAGAAAGACGTCTTTCTGTATCAACTTAAATCCGGCACGTTTCTCCAGGACGGCCAGAAGCATATTCATTCTCCGAAGATCGAATCCGGTCGCACTACGTTGCGGAGTCCCGTAGACAGCAGAACTGACCAATGCCTGTGTCTCAATCAGGAAAGGACGTATCCCTTCGATGGCTGCAGCAATCGCCACACCGCTCAACCCTTCATGGTTTTGTGTCAGCAATAACTCTGACGGATTGCTGACTTCACGCAAGCCATCCTGACGCATTTCATAAATACCCAGTTCCGCCGTGCTACCGAAACGGTTTTTAATGCTCCTGAGGATGCGGTACATATAATGCTGATCGCCTTCGAACTGAAGAACCGTATCGACGATATGTTCCAATACTTTCGGTCCGGCAATACTTCCTTCTTTATTAATATGGCCTATCAACAAAACAGGCACACCACTTTCTTTGGCATATTTCAGGATTGCAGCACTACACTCACGCACCTGCGATACGCTACCGGGAGAAGATTCTACGATCTCCGTATAGATTGTCTGGATAGAATCTATGATTAATAAATCAGGTTGTACGTTGCGTGCCTGGATAAATATTTGTTCCAGATTCGTTTCACTCAGGATAAAACATTCCGGATTTTCGTGAGCGATACGATCAGCACGAAGTTTCAGTTGCCGACTACTTTCCTCGCCGGATACATATAATGTTTTCAAATTATTCAGCCTCAAAACAGTCTGCAAAACCAGGGTAGACTTACCGATACCCGGCTCACCGCCAATCAGTACCAACGAACCTTTGACCAAACCGCCTCCCAGGACACGATTCAGTTCTTCGTCTTTCAAATCGATTCGGGTTTCTTCTTCGGATGTAATGTCACGCAACAGGACCGGACGGATTTTTCCTGTTTCCGTAATACCGGGAATAATACGTTTTGCCGCAGGTTCTTTAGTAGCTACGATCTCTTCCACATAGGTATTCCACTCGCCGCAATTCGGACATTTACCGATCCACTTAGGAGAGTCTGCTCCACAATTGGAGCAGACGTATACTGTTTTTGTCTTAGCCATACATCTTTAAGATTTGGCGTAAAGATAGGAAAAGTTAGCCAAATAAGTCGAGTGTAAGTTGTTTCTTCTCCGCCTCCAGCTTACGCAGGTGGCGCTTGCCTTGCGGAGTAACGATTTCCATTTTATCAAAACGGGTACGAATCACAGTGGTCACGGTATAGCTGATATTGATCGTCTCGCCCATCTCACTTAATTTACGAGCAATCTCCAGTACACAATCGATGCACATACCGCTTGTAAAAGATATCTTTTCATCGAACATCTGCTTTTTGAAATCTTCATCGCACATGTAGAAGTCGATCGTCTCGCCACCTTTGTTATAAATACCTTTCCAACGATAACGACTATCCTTCAATACCGGCGAGATAATCTCAATGGTAGCTTTATTATCTTTGACAGTCGGCAGGTCATCCGAACGAAGAATAAAGTAATCAAACTGTTCGCGCTTCACCTCCAAGGAGCCGGAACGGCTACGATTTTTATCATTTAATTCACGTACATTGATCTTCGTTACTTTGGGATATCCACGCAACGCTTCGTAAAAGTTGGATTTATATTTACAGAACTTCGGCCAGGATGCCAACAATTCCACCAGTTCGCGAGGTATCAAAGCCCCCGCCTGTTTCAATTTAAGCGAACGTTTCAATAAGGAGATTTCCTTCTGCATATCCTCTTCGTCGGCATTCGTCCTGTCGACTAAAGGTTGACCGCCGACAGACAATGTCGGCCTGGTTAAAACCTGCATCAGAATATTCAATACTACTGAGATAGAGCGCGAACTCTCACCTGCTATCGGCCATACGACCCGGTATCCGCCTTCCTGCGAAAAGGGTTCACAATGGGCTGTCATCTTCACGTCCAGTACATCTGCCAACACACGCAGCATGGAAAGTATCTCTTTCTCACAGCGATGTTTGACCCAGGCATCCATATAACTGGACTTATCGTTAAATGAATAACGTAATTCAAGTTTGTTGTCAAACTTTATCATAAAGTCATTGTGTTATTTGTCCTAATTCCTGCTAATTATTTCACGGGTTGTTCTTTCGGTTTACGGTCGAAGAACGGGTTTTTAGAAGAGGCGCTGACCGGAATGGCCATCACACTCCTGCTCTCTCCCAGCCATCCCAAACGTTGGGCTGCCAGACCGGCACTGAACATAACACGGGTATCCAGACGCAAATCGGATGCGGTTGCACAAGCCGAACCGATAGCAATACCCAAATCGACAGAGTTGATAGCACACGGTACTTCTGCCGGCTTCTCTACGCAGGTTTCAAAACCGCAATGAGCACAGTTGAGTCCTTGTACCTGCTGCCGTGTACCCAATATCACGATTGCTTCCGCACTTAAAATATTATCTGCATCACGCAAAATGAACTTAAATCCGGTCTCTGCCGCCAGGTTCAGCATCTCGTCAGACAAACGTTGTATATCTTCGCCGGTAACCATTGCTATTTCTATAATATCGATCCCCTTCCCCTTGGGAGCCGTACGGGCAGCCGTCATCATCTGACGGACAGCCTCTAACACATGTTCGTGCCGTATTTCTCTTTCGTTCTGTATCATCTTTTTATTGGTTTAGCAGGAACAAAGATACACTTTTACTCGCTTTCGAGTTCAAGATTAGTCATCTTTTCTGTAATCATGAACGGATAATCGGGATATTCGTACAAGCTGAAACGCGGTTCTGTCTTTCCTTCGCAATAATTCCAGATGCTGCGATATTCTTTCACGTCCTCTCCCATCTCTTCCAATTGCCTCAAATAAGCAGCCACCGACTTATTCTCTACAATATATACTTGCCCCAGCTTATCGATGATCGGACTATGGCGACGGCCGGTATCATGATCAAACTTCAGGATGCGCTTCCCTTCGGCCGTTAATCCTACGGTTTTAAATGTCATACTTTTACCTATTGCAGGAAGATTCAGAACATTACGGTCTGTGGCTGCGAACAACAGATGATTCTCACGCAGGAAATTATATAGTTTCCTGCCTAAAGGACGTTTATTGGTCACTATATCGTCCAGTTCTGCCAGCTTATCATCGGGTACTCTACCGAAAATCTTCTCTTCATGTTGTTCCTGGAGCGAACGGCTGTTTGGAGTAAAAACAGCATAATTTTCATGGAAGCCTTTCACCGAGAACGTATAATAACATATCACACCGGCAGAATTGAGCGTCTGCCGTAATTTGGCAGTATGTCCGCGGCGGGAAGCAGCAACCGTATAAACCAACTGGTTCGTGATCACCCATCCGGCATCGAGTATCGCCTTTATAGCACGTTTAGCTTCAGGAGTCACTTCCAAAGGGGATTGAAAATGTGTTTGAACAATAAACTGGGAAACTCCGACAGTCGATGCTTTTTCCTTGAACTCTTTAAGGATAGATACCAGTTCGTCGGTAATTCGCAAAGGTAGATAAGCAAGCAAACGTGACCCCAAACGGACTCGTTGCAATTCGGCCAACTTCTCACCTTCCGGACGCAGTTCATTCGCCTTGCGTTTGCGGACCGCCATTTTATATACGGCTTCCAATATTTTACGCAATGTGGCGTTCTGGCTCATCAGGGCATCTCCACCGGTGATCAGTATATCACGCAACTGTGCGTCTTCTTCAAAATAATGCATTAAACGGCGCAACTTCTTATCCCAGGTCTCTTTCGGTTTCAATGCTTCAAAATCGAAATTAAGACGTTCACTCTGAAAGTCATACATACGTTGACAAGAGGCGCATAAACCTCCGCAGGCCCTTCCCATCGAATCAGGGATCAGAATAGCAACCTCTGGATAACGACGGTGAATATTATGTCCTTCCGGCAAAAGCCATCCGGCTGCATTCGGCTTACCGGCTTCCACGATATCTTCTTTTTCCCAGGCTTTTATACAACCGTAAGTATCGACCAGTTCATTTGAATAAAGGATATATGAACGGATCGTTTTATCATCATATCCGTCTTCTCCGGGATTCAATAACGACAAGTAGTAAGGTGTAACGAAAAACGGCATTCCTTTTTTCCTGGCCCGCGCAAGGAGCTGCATCATTTCTTCCGAAAGGGATTCTCCCAGGAAATAATTCAGTTCTGTCGGACTTTTGATTGCCAAAGCCAGATGAAAACGTGCAGTATTCCACCATTCTTTCACCTGGTCATACTTTTCTTCATAAGTCATTTCCGGTGAGAACTGAAAACGGGAGGAAGGAGCGTTCCTACGTTCGATCTTACGGATCAGTCTCTTTATAATACGGTCTTTATTGGCTTCACGTATCGCAATAACATCTTCATCCAATCCTGTAGGCCAGCGATTCATCTGGCGTTTCACCAAAGCACGGTCCGGCTCAACAGTCTCCGGATGCTCCAACAACGTGAACTGATGATAAAGATCTATAAACAGGTCAGGTGAAACCTCTTCCGTCAACTTTCCTGCCAATAATTGCCAGAAATAAGTGATAGTCTGTATAGACATCTCCTCTCCGGTCGAAAGCTCATCTATCGGAGATCCGTCATATTCTATTAAAAGTAAAATACGCTTCGCCACGGCATTCCCCATATTACTGCCACCTCCGTTGATTTCAATCCGGGAAGAAACGAATGAGCGTAGAGCTTCCCTGAACAATTTCACGTTCCGGCTCTCTTCCGCCATTGTCACCAAATGAGGAAAGTCCCTGTTAAACACTTTGAGTAAATAAGAATTGTCGTACGTTAGTTCTTTTCTTTTAATCATAAACATCACTGCTTTTTAGATAGATTAGAATAATATTATAAATCATGCCACTCACCTGGAGAGATTATATCCGGGGATACGGGTTATCAAATCATAAGAAATGGTTGAAGTAGTCCAGACTGTTACACATGTCCACAAATATAACATTTTTAATCGAAAAACTATGAATATCCACTTTTAAAACATTCTAATCGACAAAAAATAAAGAGCAAAATGACATTTCTGTGAGCTTTTAATTACATTTTGATCTCATTTAGGGCATTACACGAGAAAGAGGGTATTTTTACTTTTACACAAACCTTGAAAAATATGCGTTATAATTTGTTTTTATCAAAAACTATTTTTATTTTTGTGACAAGTAATATTTGAGGCTAAAGCCTCTCATTTTTAGGTAAAGGTATTGGTCATTATAAGTATTAAAAAAGTCTACTTGTGAAAGTAGACTTTTTTATTTTATCCAGAACACACCTCTCTTTTGTAACAGAAATGTAACAGTTATTTCACTCTGCCGAAATACCGAATGCCTTCCTTTGCAGAAAATAATTAATTTTGTAAACGATGGAATGAATTGTTCATTTCAAATAAAATAAAAAGACTATGGATATGCCCCAAATTCTTGTTGTGGATGATGAAGAGGACTTGTGCGAAATCCTCAAATTCAATCTGGAAATAGAAGGTTACGAAGTGGATACCGCCTTCAGTGCAGAAGATGCTTTAAAAAAGGATCTATCTGTTTATCAACTACTTTTACTGGACGTCATGATGGGAGAAATCTCCGGATTCAAGATGGCGAGTATTTTAAGGAAAGAAGAAAACACTTCCAATATCCCGATTATCTTCCTGACAGCGAAAGATACTGAAAACGATATGTTGACAGGCTTTAACCTGGGAGCAGACGATTATATTTCAAAACCATTTTCGATCCGTCAGGTAGTCGCACGTGTTAAAGCCGTGTTACGAAGAACGGCTGAAAAGGAAAAAGTCGATATAAACGAGCGTCTCAACTATGATACATTAGTGTTAGATACAAAACGTATCAAAGCATCGGTTGACGGCAAAGAAGTGCCCCTGACCAAAAAAGAATTTGAAATACTTAAATTACTATTGGAGAATAAAGGGAATGTTTTTTCACGCGAAGAGATACTGTCACGCATCTGGAAAGACGAAGTATATGTGCTGGACCGTACAATAGACGTAAATATTACCCGGTTACGGAAAAAGATAGGCCCTTACGGAAAAAACATTGTTACCCGCCTCGGCTTCGGTTATTGTTTTGAATGCTAATCCTGTTATTTGAATTATGGTAAGAGTAGAAAAGATGAGAAACCGGATGCCGTTCAGTCAACGGCTATTCTGGTCCATTTTTGTGATGTTCCTTGGATTCACTGTTTGTTTTCTGTTGTTTCAATATCAACGGGAACGGGAATTTTCGCAGGAAAAGTTGAATAATGTATTGAGTAACTATAATTACCAATTATTTCGCCGTACCCAGCAAGATGCCGATATTAACAAAGTCGTACAGCAATTCATCGAGGAGATTCCACAGAAAGAGTTACGTGTAACAATTATCGATCCTAACGGTAAAGTGCTATTCGATAATAGCGGAACAGAAGAATTTAATAATCATAACGACCGCAGCGAAGTACGTAAGGCCCGTTTGTATAACGAAGGCTTTGCCATCCGAACCTCCGGATCGACAGGCAGACGATATTTTTATTCGGCCAGCAACATCGGCAGCTATATCTACCGCTCGGCACTCCCTTATGATCCGTATGTGCAAAGTGCCTTATCGACAGACAAGGACTTCATATATTTTATGATATTGATGACCCTGATTTTTTTCTTTGTCCTCTCCCGTTTCACTTTCAGTATCGGCCGGACCATCTCCAAATTACGAGATTTTGCCCTGAATATTGAAAAAGACCGGATACCGGAGACTGATTATACCTTTCCCAATGATGAACTAGGCGATATTTCAAAGAACATCATCACTTTATATCATCAACAGCAAAAGGCAAAAGACGAACTCTCTATGGAGCGTGAAAAGCTGATAAAACATTTCCAATATGCCAAAGAAGGGTTTGCCATGTTTACACCCGAAGGGAAAGAGATTCTGTCGAATATTCTTCTCATTCAGTTCTCGAACGTTATCTCCGACAGTCAGATACGGCAAGCCGAAGAAGTGATAGAGATCCATGAGCTGGAACCGATCAAGGCATTTCTGAATAAAAATATTCCTAATACGAATCGTAAACGCAAGGTTTTGCGTGAATCTGTCACCATCGATAAGAACGGAAAAATATTCCTGATCGAATGTATCCTGTTCCTGGATAACAGCTACGAGATCTCCATCAATGACATTTCGCGTCAGGAAGAGGAAAGCCGGATGAAACGTCAGCTTACACAGAACGTAGCACACGAGTTGAAAACACCCGTCAGCAGCATTCAGGGATATCTGGAAACGATCATCAGCAATCCGGAACTCACTTCCGACAAACGTCAGTTTTTCCTGGAACGTTGTTACTCACAAAGTACCCGCCTGACAGGATTATTACGGGATATTTCTGTTCTGAACCGTCTGGACGAAGCTTCCGACATGTTCGATCTGTCTGATATAAACATTCCGAAACTGATTGCAGAGATCCAAAAGGAATGCTCAAAAGAGATGGAAGAAAAACAGATTACTTCCGAGATTATTTTGCCCGGTGATCCTACGATACACGGTAATTATTCATTATTATATTCTATCTTCCGGAATCTATATGACAATTCAATTGCCTATGCCGGAGAAGGAAGCCAGATTACGGTAAACTGTTATAAGGAAGATCCTAAATTCTATTATTTCAGCTTTGCAGATAACGGTGTCGGTATTTCAGAAGAACATATCAACCGGATCTTTGAAAGATTCTACCGGGTGGATAAAGGACGCAGCCGGAAAGTCGGAGGAACCGGATTAGGATTGTCTATCGTTAAAAACGGAGTCAATTTCCATAAAGGACAGATCTCTGCAAAAAGCAGCCCGGGGAAAGGAGTCACTTTCTTCTTTACCCTTAAGAAAAAATTATAAACATAAATTACATGTATATATAGTATATAAATGTGTCGTATTTTATATCTTCGCGCCCTATTTTTCTTAAAAGATAAGGCAAAGATGAATATAAAAGATTTGACATGCGGTCTGGATTTCGGAACATCCAATTCCATTATATCACTCACAGACAAAGCAACACGGAAAGAAGTATTTTCATACAGCACCAGTTCCATTCTGTACTTTCCGGACACAAATGAAATGAAATACTATGTGGGAAAAGAAGCCCACAATAAATACATAGAAGAAGAAATGACCGGGCGTCTGCTGAAATCCGTCAAGACGCTGCTCCGTCAGGACAAATTTCTTTCTACCTGGATATCCGGTAAAAGAATGACGCCCGATCAGCTCGTTACCTGCATCATCCGCCATCTGAAAGAAAAAGCGGAAGCCTTTACCGGCACAGAAATAACCGATGTGATACTCGGAAGACCTGCTGTTTTCTCTGAAGACATAAAACAGGAAAATCTCGCTGTCAATCGCTTGACGCTTGCCGCCCGCAATGCTGGTTTCAAAAATATCAAGCTGCAACTGGAACCAATCGCTGCCGCCCTCTCCTACGAACAACAACTCGACCATAGTGAAAATGTACTGGTAGCTGATCTCGGCGGCGGTACGTCCGATTTTACCATTATGAACCTATCACCAGGGAAAATCCGGAAAGAAGACCGCAAAGACGATATCATTGCTCATGGCGGTGTCTATATTGGCGGTGACCTGTTTGATTCGGAAATCATGTGGTACAAAGTGACTCCTCACCTGGGCCGCGGTGCCAAATATCAATCCTACGATAAGGAGATAGAAGTTCCCTCCATCCTTTACCGTGAACTGAAAAACTGGGAAAGGACATTTATGCTGAAAGAAAGTAAGCTGCGCCGCTCGATGGATAGTTACTATCATCTTTCAGGTAACAATCCCAGAATAAACAATGTCAGGGTTTTAATAGACAATAACTATGTATTCTCCCTATTCAAAAGAATCGAACAATCCAAGATAAACCTCTCGGACGGAAAAGAAACGACGATAGACTTTGAAAAGGATGCTATCAGCATACACGAACCTTTCACACCATCCGAGTTCGCCACGATCATCGAACGACATACGAACGAGATCGAGCAATACCTCCGCAAGATGCTCGAAACAGCCAAATACAAAGCCGAGGATATCGATTCGGTTTTCATCACAGGCGGCAGTAGCCTTGTTATTCCGGCAAGAGAAATTCTTTATCGTATCTTCGGAGAGGATAAGATACGCACAGGGAATACTTTTAATAGTGTGGCATACGGGTTATCGCTCAGTTACTAATCTCTAATAGATATCAAAACAAAGGCTATACGAAAAACTCATCGATGCTTTTCATATAGCCTTTAATTATACCTTTGATTTTCTATCAACGTTCGGATATCGGAACATAAGTCGCTTCTTCCAGAACATTCTTATAAGCCGGACGGATGATACGTTTACCGTCGAAGTGCAGCTCTTCGATACGGTGGGCAGTCCAACCGACAATACGTGCCATAGCGAATAGCGGTGTATAGATTTCCTGCGGCAGACCGATCATTTCATAGACAAAGCCGGAATAGAAGTCTACGTTTGAAGAAACACGTTTCTTCGTTCCTTTATGCTTCGCAAAACATTCGATAGCACGTTCTTCCAGTAACTCCAAGAAGGCGAACTCTTCTTCGCGTCCTTTTTCCTTTGCCAGATCGCGGGCCAGTTCTTTAAGTACGACGGCACGCGGATCGGAAATGGTATAGACGGCATGACCGATACCATAAATCAAACCGGTCTTATTATAGGCTTCTTTATTCAGCATACGCATAAAATACGTATCTATTTCATCTACATTCTTCCAATCGCCGATGTTCTCTTTCAGGTGATGGAACATATCGACAACCTGAATATTGGCTCCACCATGCAACGGGCCTTTCAGCGAACCGATACCAGCCGCAATGGAAGAATAAGTATCAGTTCCTGTCGAACTGGTTACGCGAACCGTAAAGGTCGAGTTGTTACCACCGCCATGTTCAGCCTGTAAAACAAGCAATAAATCCAATGTACGGGCATCCAGTTCGGTAAAGTCTTTCTTCAGCATGTGCAGGAAGTTCTCTGCAAGCGAAAGATTTTCGTGCGGGTGGCGAATATGCAACGAACGGCCGTGTGTACTATGACGGAAAATATTATAAGCATAAGCTATTATGGTCGGGAACCGGGAGATCAGTTCAATAGACTGACGCATCAGGTTGTCACGGGAGGTATCGTCCGGATTCGGGTCGAAAGTATACATTTCCAGTACGCTACGAGCCAATATATTCATAATATTCTGGCCTTCCAGATCGAGGATATTCATCTTTGTTTTCTGTTCCAGCGGCATGTTGTCGCAGATCAGTCCTTTGAAAGATTCCAGTTCCTCCTTATCGGGTAATTTGCCGGAAAGAAGCAGATAAGCAACCTCCTCAAAACCGAAACGTTTTTCCTTGATCAGGGCATGTGCCAGATCTTCGACATCATAACCTCTGTAAAACAATTTCCCGGGGATGGCTTTCAAACCGCCGTTATCCGGCAGACGTTCGTAACCGACCACATTACCTATCTTGGTCAATCCGACCAATACGCCGCTGCCGTCTTCATTGCGCAGACCGCGTTTCACGTTATACATCGGGAACAGTTCATTATCGATCTTGCAGGCATCCTTCGACGCATCCGACAGCTTATAAATAAGATATTCTTTTTTCATCACGAATTATTTTTACGAGGTTACAATAAAGATATGATACAATCACCAAATTCCTTGGTGCCAAGAGTTTTTCCTTCCGGCATAAAGCGTGCCAGGTCATTCGTTGCTTCTCCTTTTGAGAATGCTTCTTCCATAGCAGCAGTGATCAGTCCGGCCGCTTTATCCCAGCCCATATATTCAAGCATCATCACGGATGAGAGCAAGAGGGATGACGGATTCACGATATTCTTTCCGGCAATATTGGGAGCCGTACCGTGGGTTGCTTCAAAAATAGCATAACCACTGTCGTAGTTAATATTGGCACCCGGTGCAATGCCTATGCCGCCAACCATCGCTGCTAACTGGTCCGATATATAATCGCCATTCAGATTCAGAGTTGCGATAACCGAATACTCTTCGGGAATCAACAGGGTGTTTTGCAGGAAAGCATCTGCTATCACATCCTTGATGATCACTTTTCCGGCAGCAGTCGCTTCAAACATCGCTTTAACGGCTTCAGCTTCGCCTTTTTCCTTTTTGATCTTTTCATATTGCGGCCAGGTGAATGTCTTATCTCCGAACTCGCGTTCTGCAAGAGCATATCCCCAGAGCTTGAAACCACCTTCGGTAAATTTCATGATATTACCTTTATGCACCAGCGTTACGCTCGGTAATTTATTCGTCAGAGCAAATTCGATAGCGGCACGTACCAAGCGTTCGGTTCCTTCTACAGAGACAGGCTTCACACCGAACGAAGACGTTTCCGGGAAGCGGACTTTCGTCACTCCCATTTCTTCCGTCAGGAACTTCAGGAATTTAGCAGCTTCCGGCGTTCCCTGCTGCCATTCGATACCGGCATAAATATCTTCCGTATTTTCACGGAAGATGTACATATCCACTTTCTGCGGCTCTTTGACCGGAGAAACAACTCCTTTGAACCAACGGACAGGGCGCAGGCAGACATACAGGTCGAGTGTCTGGCGCAAAGCGACATTCAGGGAACGGATACCGCCACCGATCGGAGTAGTCAGCGGTCCTTTTATACCGACCATATATTCGCGGAAGGCATCCATTGTTTCTTCTGGTAACCAGCTGCCTGTTTTATTAAATGCTTTTTCACCAGCCAGGACTTCTTTCCATTCTATGGAGCGTTTACCACCATATGCTTTTTCAATAGCGGCATTGACAATCTTCTGGCTGACCGGGGTGATCTCTGCTCCCACACCGTCACCTTCTATATAAGGAATAACCACCTTGTCCGGGACAATCAGGCGGCCGTTTTGTTTTGTTATTTTACTCATTGTGATAGTTTATTAATGTGCTACATTCAATGCCGACCCGGCTTTGAACCATTTGATCTGTAAATCATTGTACGTATGATTTACGGGGAATGATTCCTGTGTGCCGTCCGCATGATACAAGATAGCTGCCAAAGGTTTACCCGGCGCAAAGTCTTTCAGACCGACGATAGAGATATGATCGTTTTCGCGGATCTTGTCATAGTCTTCCTTATTTACAAAGGTCAGGGCCAGCATGCCCTGTTTTTTCAGGTTCGTCTCATGGATACGGGCAAAACTCTTGGCAAGGATCACCTTCACATTCAGGAAGCGGGGTTCCATTGCCGCATGTTCGCGGGACGAACCTTCACCATAGTTTTCCTCAGCAACCACGATGGACGAAATACCTTTCGCCTTATACTGTTTGGCAACAGCAGAAACAGCCTCATATTCATTATTCAACTGATTCAACACTGCATTCGTCTGGCCGTTGAAAGCATTCACAGCACCCATCAGCATATTATCGGAAATATTTTCCAGATGACCACGGAAACGCAGCCACGGACCGGCCATCGAAATATGGTCTGTCGTACATTTGCCGGACGCTTTTATCAAAAGCGGCATTTCCAACAGGTCATTTCCGTCCCACGGGGCAAAAGGCTGCAAGACCTGCAAACGATTTGATTCGGGATTGATATTTACTACCACATTCTTTCCGGTCGGAGCCAGATAACCGTTGTCTTTGACATCGAAACCATCAGGTGGAAAATCCGTACCCTGCGGTTCACGGAGTTTAACTTCACGACCGTCTTCGGTCTTCAATGTATCTGTCAGCGGATTGAAGCAAAGGTCTCCTGCTATTGTCAAGGCAAGTGTCAGTTCCGGAGAAGCGACAAAAGCATGTGTGTTCGGATTTCCATCTGCACGTTTGGCGAAATTACGGTTAAAGGAAGTTACAATAGAATTCTTTCGGGTGTTATCGTCGGTATGACGTTTCCACTGTCCGATACACGGGCCACAAGCATTTGCCATGATCGTTGCACCGATCTTTTCAAAGTCACCGATAATACCGTCACGTTCGGCTGTGTAACGGATCTGTTCCGAACCCGGATTGATAATCAACGGAGAAGCGACAGGAATCTTATCTTCAAAAGCCTGACGGGCAATGGAGACAGCACGGCTCAAGTCCTGGTAAGAAGAGTTGGTACACGAACCGATCAGACCGACTTCCATCTTACGCGGATAACCGTTAGCCTTCACTTTAGCTGCAAATTCAGAGATAGGTGTCGCTGCATCCGGAGTGAACGGACCGTTGATATGCGGTTCCAGTTCCGATAGGTCGATCACGATTACACGGTCGTAATATTCATCCGGCTGTGCCCTCACTTCCATATCGGCTTCCAGATAATCCTGAATAGCGTCGGCCCAGGCGGCAACCGTATCACGTCCGGTGGCACGCAGATAAGTAGCCATATTCAGGTCGTAGGGGAATAATGAAGTAGTTGCTCCGACTTCGGCCCCCATGTTACAGATCGTCGCTTTTCCCGTAGCGGAAATAGAGGAAGCACCTTCACCAAAATATTCGATAATGGCATTCGTCCCACCTTTCACTGTCAGAATTCCTGCCAATTTCAAGATGACATCTTTGGGAGAAGCCCAGCCATTCAGACGTCCGGTTAGTTTAACACCGATCAGTTTCGGCATCTTCAGTTCCCATTCCATACCGGTCATTACATCGACCGCATCAGCGCCACCGACACCAATGGCAACCATTCCCAAACCTCCGGCATTCGGCGTATGGGAATCTGTCCCCACCATCATTCCGCCGGGGAATGCATAATTTTCCAGCACAACCTGGTGAATAATGCCAGCTCCGGGCTTCCAGAAACCGATCCCGAACTTATCGGATACGGATTTAAGGAAATCATATACCTCGCTGTTCCCCTTGGTCGCTGTTTCAATATCCGCTTTCGCCCCGATATTTGCCTGGATCAGATGGTCGCAATGAACGGTAGCAGGAACAGCCGATTTGTCTTTTCCAGCATTCATAAACTGCAACAATGCCATCTGCGCTGTCGCATCCTGCATCGCCACACGGTCGGGACGGAAGTTCACATAATCATCTCCGCGCCTGAACAAGCGGAGTGCTTCTTCATCATATAAATGAGCATATAAGATTTTCTCGGCCAAAGTCATCGGACGACCGATCTTTTCGCGGGCCGCATCTACCCGTTTCGGGAAATTGGAATAAAAGCTTCTCAGCATTTCAATGTCGTACACCATATTATAATCCTATTAGTTGTTTGTTTATCAGAATGCTTGTTTGTATGCAAATAAAACGATTCATTGCCATAAAGAATGTAATATAGATGACAGCTATCGTTTTGCAATTCTATTTTCTCATTAACAAATGTATATATAAATAAAACACCTTTTATTCAATAATGTCTATGAGACCATAGAGGATATCTATACAAATAAAAAGTTCGCCTTACGTTCATTTATAAAACGCGCGGCGAACTTATTTTGTTCAATAGATATTAACGAATATGTATGTTTATTGTTTTTTAGATTCCTTCCACCTGTCGGCATAACTGTGCAAAATAGAAGCAATCCCTTCTCCGATCCGTACATAATCACCCTGTTTCAGGTTTGCCAGCGAAGCGCGGATCGACCATTCGGGAGCATCGAAGCCACCTCCGTTCAAGAGGACGAGCGCAGTTTCCTGTGCCAGCCGGAATACGACATCGACCGGTTCGTAATTGGCTTTCAGATATTCTACAAATTCATCTCCGTAGAACTTCTTTGCCCAGACCTCCATATCTATCTCACTGTAATAACCGGCACGAAGAGGATCATCCAGCAAAGTAAAGCCTGTACTTTCCCAAAGCGTATGCAGGCGTTCATGGATAATTTCCACCATTCGCGACTGATACAGATTCTCGGTATCCAGGATAGAGAAGGAAGCAAACAAAGCCATCTGTGTCTGTTGCGGCAGGGAAAGACCGGCTGTATGATTAAGTGCAACCTGGCGGCTGTCGGCAACCATACGGTCGATGAACTTCATCTTCGACGGGTCGAGCATGATGCTGCTGTAACGTTTTGTCAGTGCTGCTTTCTTATCGTCCGGTAATTCAGTGATCATCCGGTCGTAAATATTCTTTTCGTGTAAAGAGACTACAGCCAGACGCCAGCCTGTGGCTCCGAAGTATTTGGAGAAAGAATAGACACACAAGGTGTTGTCCGGCAATTCCGCCATCAGGGAACGGAAACCGGGAACATAAGTGGCATACACATCATCGGTAATGATCATCAGGTCGGGATTATAATTGGTTACGATATCGACCAGACGTTCCGTCAGTCCGTGTGTCAGTGCGTAAGAAGGCGGGTTACTCGGATTGACGATAAAGACAGCCTTAACCGATTTATCTTTCAATATATCCAAGTCCTTTTCCTGATACTGCCAGGTATGATAGCCGTCACCCGTCATTTTCAATGCATGTATTTCTGTTACATCAAACAGGTAACGTGCCTGTTCGGGTATTTCGATATACGGTGTAAAGACCGGGGCGAACAAGACGATCTTATCTCCTTTATTCAACAGGAAGTTCTGTTGCAGGGAATCAAAAATGTAACACATGGCTGCCGTTCCGCCTTCAGTAGCAAACAGGTCGAATTTCCCTTCAGGGGGAAGGTTGTTGCAAAGGGCCTGATCCAGATAGTCACGGACTAGGACTTCCGTATATTTCAAAATACGGTCGGGGATCGGATACTGATCACCTATTACACCTTCCGCCCATTCATGGACGAGATCATTTTCATCGATACCTTTTTCACGTACCATATAATTATAAGTATCGCGTAAAAGCTTGGAACCCGGCGTTCCCTCGTGCTTATCGAGGAACTCCCGGAAACGATAGGCAATACTCGGTTTCTGGGGAACACCGGCAAGGCCGACCATTCCATCTTCCAGCTTAGTCCCCCGGCGGCATTCTTCCAAACCGAACTGGCCAAGCAGGAAAAAGGCTTCGCGGGGTGTGGTGGCGATCCAGTTTGGGTTGCCGCGTCCGGCATTCAACATGATGTGTGTGCTCTTACGTGCACTTTCATCGGCCAGGTCGATCAGGATATCTTTTAATTCGAATGGACTGATCTCCGACATCTTCTTTTCGTATTCACGGGTAACTACGATTTTCTTTTTATCTTCCATATTATATATAATGTATAATTAATGCTTGTTTTTACCAGATTTACTCTTATGAAAAGAGTATGTTCTCTCCTAAGCCGAAGCCAGTGCCACTCTAGTGGCAGAGTTATGCCATAGTAATGGCAGAGTTGTGCCAAAGGCATGGCAGAGTCTTGCCACAGTAATGGCACTGGCCCGTTATCCCTACATCAACAACACGATTACTACTCCCCAGATAATTAAAAGAGTATTACCTACCGCATAGGTAACAGTATAACCTAATGCCGGTGTCTGGCTCTCCACCGCATCCTCCACGGCACCGAGGGCAGCAGTTGTCGTTCGTGCACCGGAAGTACAGCCAAGAGTGATGGCCGGATGGAATTTAAAGAGATAACGTCCCATAAGGACACCGGCAATCAACGGGATAGTCGTTGCCAAAGCGCCGATAACAAACAGGCTCACCCCTACTTCCTTAAACCCGGTCACAAAACTCGGACCTGCCGTAATCCCGACCACGGCAATGAACATATTCAGTCCGACATTATTCAACACCCAAAGCGAAGGCTCCGGAATGCGTCCGAATGTCGGATGTTTGGAGCGAAGCCATCCGAATACCAACCCGGCAATCAACGCGCCGCCACTCGTACTCAGGCTGACAGGAATATCCCCGAAGTGGATAGCCAGCGAACCGATTATACCACCGATAAAGATACCCAACCCGACAAAGATCATATCCGTCTGGTTCGTAGGTCGATCGGCATATCCCAAAGTAGCAGCCGCCTCATTCACTTCCAGCTTTGTCCCGACCAGTTCGAGCATATCGCCCGGATCGATCCGGGTCGCAGCCAATACCGGAATACTGATCCCGGCACGTTTGATACTCTTGATACTGACACCATGCATCACCTTTTCCTTGCGGAGTTGTGCCACCGTCATGCCTGCAAACTTTTTGCGGGAGATCAATACAGGTAATGTTTCTGCAGGGAAATCCAGCAAATCGATATCATTCACTTCATCCCCTATCCAGTCTTCCTCACCGATCACAAACTCACGCCGTCCGCTCAAGACAACTTCATTTCCTTTCTGGAGCATAAGGTCCGGCTTTACGTCATAAATAACATTATTGATACGGACACGCTCCACAAACAAGCGGCGCCCCTGCCCTTCCAGATAATCCTCCAGTTCCTGTACGGTCTTTCCGGCACCGAACCAGTCATTGCTTATCTTATAAGCCCGGAAAGTGATAGGACGTGCTGCAGGCATAAATCCGGGCTGCTCACTTTCATCATCATTCCCCATCCTGGCTTCCAGCTCTTTACAAGCCTTTTTCACGGATGCCAGTCCACCCAGCAGACGGGGAGCCACGTCACTCATGATCCAGGCAGAACCCGCCGTACCGAAAATATACGACACGGCATAAGCCACCGGCATCACGTTGATCATAGCCGTTTTATCGGCATCGCTCAGGCTTCCCTGATTGATCGTATCTTCCGCTACTCCCAATACGGCCGAAATAGTCTGTGAACCGGCCAGTAACCCGGCAGCTTCGCCCGCATTATATCCCATCAGTTTGGCAAGAAGGAAAGGAATGAACAAACAGAACAGGCACATCAATGCTGCAAAAAGCATCTGCGGAAGCCCTTCCTTCTTCAGTCCCCGAAAGAACTGCGGTCCTACGCTGTAGCCGACAGCAAACAGGAACAAAAGAAAGAATACCGATTTAATTGGTGCACCGATCTCTATATGCAATTGTCCGATCAATACTCCGACCAGTAGAACACTGGTAACTGTCCCCAAAGAAAACTTCCCTATTTTAAATTTACCGATCCAGAAGCCCAATGCCAGTGTAAGAAAAATGGCCAGTTCCGGATAATGTTTGAGTAAATCTGCAAACCACTCCATATATTAATTGTTTGGCGTTAATATTAAGACATACGATATGTCCGGTTTTATTGTGGTAAATGGAACAGTATCCACAAGGAAGTTGTTCCGGCCGATTCAATTAAGAGAATATAAAATCCATCTTATTTTAAATAATTTTCTATCTTTGTCCCCGCTTTGGTGATACGATAACATTCCGTTAATCGTATAAAAGGGAATCCGGTTTGAATCCGGAACAGTGCCCGCTACTGTGAAGCCCGATAATAAGGAAAGCATTCTTACACCACTGTCCGATACAAGGATGGGAAGGTCGCTTTCCGGGCAAGTCAGGAAACCTGCCAAGGTTTATTTATATCGTATTCCCCCGGGGTCAGGAGAATGATAAAACATACGGACAATCTCTTTTTGATAAAAGAAAATGTTTACCGACAGCCGGTATTGTGGCTTGTCGTATTCGTTCGTTACCTTTTAATTTACATTATATGAAACATTTACTATTACTTATTGCTTGTATGCTCGCACCTATGTGCTGGGCACATGACGGCGAGAACTTCAAGGCATCCGACATGCTGGCCTCCATGCAACCGGGTGACAAAGCCGCCTTATTAATGGTACATTTCGGTACCACGTATGACGACACCCGTGCTCTCACCATCGACGCGATCAACCGGAAAGCGCAAGAAGCCTTCAAAGACATGGAAGTACGCGAAGCCTACACTTCCCGCATCGTGGCACGCCGCCTGAAAGCCCGCGGTATCGAAAAACTGAATCCGGTCGAAGCACTGGAAAAACTGAAAGCAGACGGATATACTCATATCCTCATCCAATCTACAAACATTATCGAAGGGGTGGAAATGGAATCGCTTCGCAAAGACATTGCACCGCTGGAAAAGAATTTCAAAGAGGTACGTATCGGCAACCCGCTGCTTTATACACCGCATGACTTTGAAGATGTGATAGCAGCCGTAGCAAAGAACGGAGCCAAAGAAGGCGCGACAGTTCTTGTCGGACACGGAACATATACACCAGCCACGGCACAGTACGCCATGATGGATTATATGCTGCAATCCAAAGGATATACCGATTACCATGTAACCACCGTAGAAGGCTATCCTTCTTTCGACGATATGGTAGCCAAACTGGATGTCAGCGGTGTAAAGAAAGTACTGCTGATGCCTTTTATGTTTGTTGCAGGCGACCATGCCAACAACGATATAGCAGGCGATATGAAGCAGGAACTGGAAAGCAAAGGTTACCAGGTGTCTGTCTTTATGCAGGGATTAGGACAAAATCCGGATATCCAGAAACTATTCATCGATCATGCCAGGTTTGCGGCCAAACATAAAATGGTCAATATCACTGAAAAGAAAAAACAATACGCTGCTGAAAAGGACTAAGTTCAAGCACAAAACTAAATGTTCAGAAAAATACTAAAACTTACACATAAGATACTCGGATTACTTCTGAGTATCTTATTTCTGATGTGGTTCCTTTCAGGTATAGTAATGATCTATCATTCATTTCCCAGAGCATCACAACAGGATAAATTAGAAAGGCAACAGGTTATCGACGGAAATTTGCCGGATATGGAAACTCTTCTGTCCGTTCTTCCCGATTCAGCACAGGTCCGTTCACTCTCCATGGAAATGTATTTTGACCGGCCTGTGGTTCATTTCCGGGGAAAGAATACGCCCGAAACACTCTATGCAGACTCTCTGCAACCAGTCGAAGCAATAAATGACGAAACTATCGAGCGGACTGCAGCACAATGGTGCTCATCTCCGATACTGCGTGTGGATTCGATGTATAAGCTGGATCAATGGATTCCTTTCGGACGGTTGCGCGAAGAGTTTCCCATCTATAAATATACATTTGCGGATGATGGCCGCCATGAACTCTATATTTCTTCAAAAACAGGGCGCGTCCTGCAATTCACCGACAAAGACCAGCGCTTATGGGCGTGGCTCGGAGCCATTCCCCACTGGGTTTACTTCACATCGCTCCGCCAGAATCAGGTTGCCTGGATCAACTTCGTGAAATGGAGTTCCGGCATCGGTTGTATCATGTGCCTGGCAGGATTGATCCTTTCCATACAACTGGCCTGGCGCAACCGCCATAAGAAGTTATTTTCCCCTTACAGGAAAAGATGGTTCAAATGGCATTATGTCAGTGGATTGATCTTCGGTATTTTCACCATTACATTCGCTTTCAGCGGAATGATGTCGTTAATGGATATTCCCGACTGGATGAAAAAAGCTCCGAAAGAAAAGCAGGATATGTCACGCCGCATCCCGTGGGGCGGATCGGAAGGACGCTTTGTCGCCTCTGCCTATCGCCTGGATTACCGGAAAGTACTGGAGGCGGTCGACAGTGTAAAAAGCATCGAATGGGCAACCTGGCAAAAGTATCCTTACTACAGGCTTACCACCGATTCGCAAACAATCAACATCGATGCGACCGATACAACAGCAATCCGGATTTTCCTCCTGACCGAAGATATGGTACGGAAAGAGGCGGTTAAAATGTATGGAGACAGCATCCCCTATAAATTAGACTTACTTACGGAATACGACCAGGATTATTACGGACGCAAGAAAGATCGTACGCAGTTGCCGGTCTACCGTATCATCGTCGACGATGAAATGCATACACGCCATTACTATCAGCCGGAAACGCTGATGCAGCGACGGGTAGACGATGACGGCCGGTTACGCCGTTTACTTTACAGCGGTCTTCACAGTCTCAACATCAAATTCCTTACCGACCGTCCGGTACTCTGGAATATCGTTATGTACACTTTACTACTCGGCGGGACATTCCTGTCATTGACCGGGGTCGTATTATCGATCAAATGGATTATCAGAAAGGCAAATAGATTTTTTAAACAAAAAGTATGAGAAAGCAAATTTTACTCTTATCAATGGTTATCGCTTGTCCGTCATTCATGTTCGGACAAAGAAGTATTACCGACTCGATCTTTACCGTCGGCAATGTTGAAATTACAGCTAAAAAGAAACAGGCAACGCCATTACGGGAACAACCGGTCCAATTGCTGAACATGGATGTTCCACTGAAGTTCCTTCCTATCACTGTTACCCGCCTGGACAGCAAGACGCTGGAAAGAAAGCATATCCTGAATATGGAAGATGCCGTACGTTTCCTGCCGGGGGTTACATTGAGCAGCAACCAGCTGGGTGCTTTCCAGCGGTACAGCATTCGTGGTACGTCGGACGCCGTATTCGCTATCGACGGAATCCGTGACGAGCGTACACTGTTAAACACAATGCCGTTCGGCGATCTTTCTTTTGTCGAATCGATAGAAGTAATCAAAGGTCCGGCTTCTATCCTGAGCGGACACTCGGTCATGGGTGGCGTTATCAATATCATAACGAAAAAGGCATCTGCCGATTTCTCGGCAAATGCCAGTATCAGCTACGGTAGCTGGAACCAGAAAGAAGCAACAGTCGGTTTCGGTGGCAAACTGATCGGTCCGGTCAATTACCGTGCAAATATTCATTATGGTACAGGCGATGGTTACCGCGATGTGAATGCTGATCGTTTCTCCGGCCTCTTCGCCCTGGGAGCAGAAATAGGAAAAGGCTATTTCGAAGGAAATATCAGTTTCAATGACGACCATTATACCACGGAGATAGGTGCGGCGCCGACAATGCCGGGAGATATATTTTATGCATCCGATGACAAACTTTATCTACCTAGCGGAGCACTGCACCCCACAGCCGATCCCCATACCGTGTACAACGACTTTGCAAACAATAAGATGCACCGCCGTAACATGGATGTACGTATGCAATATACCCAACCGTTAACTGACTGGATGAAATTCCGTGAAACTCTATCCTACGGACACAGCAATTTGGATTACTGTTGTGTAGAAGGAATGTCATATGTCAGCAGTTCAGACCCTATTTATGATTTGTATTATTTCGATAGAAAAGGGAAAAAAACATATGTAAATCTCGATTCGCTACGATCAGGAGACCCGTTATGTTTTAATCCGGATAATTATTCCATCACAAATACCACCGAACTAACAGGAAAAATCGAAACAGGCTTCATCACCAACAATTATACATTGGGATGGAACTATACCTATTTCGATTATACCAATTATACAGGATATAACAGCGATGATGTTTGGGGACCAGGCAAAAATCAGATACTTCCGGTTGATAACCCTCATATTGTACGTGACTGGTGGGATAGTAAAGTCTCTAAAGCTAGTATTGCCAAATATATCACCAATGGTATCTATCTGCATGATGTCTTCGAGATCAACGATCACTGGAAAGGGATGTTGGGCGGACGTCTTGACATTTACAAATATAAGAGCGCCTCAGCATTGATCGATGACGGACGTCAACATTACGAAAAAGAGAATCGTACAGACTGGAATAAAGTTAGTACTGCTGCTTTTACCTATCGTGGCGGCATCGTCTATCTGCCGATTCCGGCAGTTTCTATCTATGCTTCCGCAGCTTCCTATTTCAAACCGAATAAAACATTTTATGATAAAAATATACTATATATGGGAGCCGATGGAAAACTCTTCAATCCTGATGAAACCGGAGGAGAAGTCTTCAAACCGGAAAGAGGTAATCAGTATGAAGTGGGAGCCCGTTATGAATTGAACCAGTTATTGGAAGTGAATGCCAGTATTTATTACATTCGTAAACATAATGTCGTCAAGACAATCGGTAAAATGTCTACAGAAGAAAATGGAGCTGCTGTAGATAAAAATGTTCAGGCACAAGTCGGCCGTGCAGACACCAAGGGTTTTGACATCGATCTTACATTACGTCCTGTCGCTAACCTGCAAATCGTAGGCGGATGCGGATGGTCTGACTATCGTCTGATGAGTAGTTTTCTCAAAAATATAGACACGAATGCGGATTGGTTTAATTTCAGTGAAACAACCGGACAACGCAGCACAGGAGTTCCGCGCGTTACCTTCTATACTTATGCAGACTACACAATCCCTAAAGGTGCGTTGAAAGATCTGTCATTCCACCTGAGCGGAACATTTACAGACCGTATCTACCAGAATATTGCCGATAACTCATATATTCCATCCTGCTACATCGTTGATGCAGGTATTTACTATACCATCAAAAAGTCAATCAACCTGGCTGTAAACGTAAACAACCTCTTTAATAAAGAATACTTTGTAAAGAGTACCGTTTTAGGTAAACCTTGCAATTTTATGGCTACTATCTCTTACAATTTCAGATAAGATCCCGTTACCCTGTGCTTGCATACAGCACAGTATTATATAAGAACGGTCGCTTCTCTTAATATAGGGAAACGACCGTTTTTTATTCAAATAATCAATACTTTATATATCTTTGCAGTTCAAAGTCCAAGTGTGATTAACTCAAAGCTTCTATTTCAGAATACTAATATCCTTATACTATAATATTAATGGAGCAATAACAATAGATATTTTATCTGTTATCAACTAATTATTTATCTCATTCACTTGTATTTTTATTTATATTAATTTATGCACATAAAATGACATTTTGTATATATGCGGAACTGTAACATTGTACTTTTTTTGCATCTACATTCATAAGCGATAGAAATAATAACTAAATCTAGGCCAAAAGATGAAAAGTACGATCAACAATACTTCTTCCGAAGTATCAAATAACCAAATACTGCATGCCGGTTTTGATCTCTTTAATAAACCTGAAGGAACAAAACTAACAAAATCTTGCATATACAATAATATGATTATTTTCATTCTGGGCGGGTCTCTGAAAATAAACTCTCCACATATCAAAATGAAGTTTATTGAAGAACCTTATATGTTATTTATTAAAATGTTCGATAATTGTACCTATGAGATTGCCCCATGCTCAAAAGTCCTGCTTTTTACCTTCGATAGCCTGACTATCGACGAGCTTTTGAGTTTCCAGGCCAAATATGACCTGCTGCCTGAATCGACATTCGAATGGATCGAATTGAAGATAATCGAACCTTTATACAGTTTCTTGAAACTCCTCATTCAGTATCAGGAGAATAATTACCTGGACTATAAACTGTACGCATCCAAAAGAGATGAAATGTTCTATCTTCTTAAAAGAATATACACAAAAGAAGAACTAGGTAATTTTTTCTATTTGCTGGTCAACCATACCACAGACTTCGAGAGACATGTTGCAGCAAATTATATGAAAGTAAAGAATGTAAAAGAATTAGCCAACTTGATGGGATACGGAGTGAATACTTTCCGGATCAAATTCAAAGAGACATTCGGTATTCCCGCATACCAATGGCTACTGAATGAAAAGGCAAAACGGATCTTAAAATGCCTGACAACAAAAGAGGAGGATTTCAAGAGCATAATAGATGAGTTCGACTTCAGTTCGCACTCACATTTCTACAAATTCTGTAAGACGCAATTCGGAGTTACTCCCGAAGAATTAAGAAAGAAATTAAATCGATAAGAGATTATTATTCCTTTTCGATCAGTATCTCCACTTTTATATCAGATTATATATTTTATATGTGACATTGTATACACCTCTCTCCTTTTACACACTTTACCTTTGTATATCTAAATACAGATTCTTTAAATTATGATGACCAAAATGTATGTGTTATTATCCCAGATTAAGGGTTGGGATAATTGTCTTATTGAGGAGAAGATGTCAACTCCTTTAGTCAGTTATATTTTGTCGGGGGTGATTTTACTTGTTGTATTGATACGGGTAATTTCCTGGCTACAATATCTCCACCTCAAACGCAAGGCTTTAAAACGCTTTTCTGAACACAAAAAGAACAGAGTATGGAGAGCTGAACTTCCGGTTGTAATAATAGAAATACCAAATCTGCCCGAAAATAAGAATAAATAGATTATCTTTGTGTCTGTATGATTAATCATATAAAGTATCAGAATCAACAACTCAAAGCTAAAATGGGTACAGGTAAAATAATCGTAGCCGGGATAGGCCCTGGCAGTGAATCAGATATAACACCCGCAGTACTGTCTGCTATCCGACAATCAGATGTAATCGTAGGATATAAGTATTATTTCCGCTTCATCGAGAAAATAATCCATCCCGGAGCAATCTGCATCGACTCGGGGATGAAACGGGAAAAAACGCGTGCTGAGGAAGCATATAATTATGCAGCCGAAGGCAAAGTTGTAACGGTTATCAGTTCCGGTGATGCCGGTATTTACGGAATGGCACCGCTCATTTACGAGATGCAACGGGAAAAAGGGAGCAACATCCCTATCGAGGTTCTTCCTGGTATCAGCGCATTCCAGAAAGCAGCCTCTCTGCTTGGTGCTCCGGTAGGACACGATTTCTGTGTGCTCTCTCTCTCCGACCTGATGACCCCCTGGGAACTGATAGAGAAACGGATCAAAGCGGCTGCAATGGCCGACTTTATCACAGCTATCTACAATCCCAAAAGCGAAGGACGCTACTGGCAACTTTACCGTCTGATCGAACTTTTCCTGCAGGAACGCGACCCACAGACACCCGTCGGCTTCGTTCGCCAGGCAGGACGCGAAGAACAGGAAGTTACGATCACGACTTTGGCTGATTTCGATCCTGAACAGGTGGATATGTTCACTGTTATCCTTATCGGTAATTCACAAACTTACCGGTTCGACAACAAGATGATCACTCCGCGCGGTTATTACGGCGAAATCAAAATGGGTAAAGCTGAAACCGGGATCGGACAGGATATCATGATCCGCAGCTTCCGTACCATCGAGAAAGAACTGAAGAATAGAGATATTCCGTTAGATAAGAAATGGGCGTTACTGCATGCCATCCATACGACAGCCGATTTCGATATGGAGAACATATTGCGGATCGACGATAATGCGGTAGCTTCGCTATACGACAGGCTGAACAGCGGTGCAGTCCGCACCATTATAACCGATGTAACAATGGCAGCATCCGGCATCCGCAAAGGAGCCTTGCAACGCATGGGACTCGAAGTGAAATGTTATCTGCAGGACGAAAAGACCGTTGCTCTCGCTACTGAGAAAGGAATTACCCGTACACAAGCCGGAATCAGGATAGCTGTCGGCGAACATCCGGATGCATTATTCGTCTTCGGTAACGCACCGACTGCTTTGATGGAGCTATGCGATCTGATACGCAAAGGAAAAGCAACCCCTGCCGGAATTATCGCAGCACCTGTCGGCTTTGTCCATGTACAGGAATCCAAACATATGGTAAAACCGTTTACCTCTATTCCCAAACTGATCGTGGAAGGACGGAAAGGCGGAAGTAACCTGGCCGCAACACTGGTAAATTCTATACTTTGTTACAATGATGCTATTAATTTAAAACCAGGAAGAGACGTATGAGAACTCAATTTATCGTTATCGGCATCCCCGATGACCCCAGTTATATCAGCAAGAACAAAAAGATAGTAGATATCATCAACGGTAATACCTACTTTTCGGGAGGTAAGCGGCATCACGAAATCCTTATGCCTTTCCTGCCTGAGGGAGCTGTATGGATCGATATAAAAGTACCGCTCGACAAAGTTTTCGACGAATACGAATATCACCAGAAGATCGTTGTATTTGCTTCGGGCGATCCTTTATTCTATGGATTCGCTTCGACGATCCTCAAACGGATGCCGGACGCAGAGATTACACTCCTGCCCTCGTTCAATTCACTGCAGATGCTTTCACACGAGCTAAAAATATCCTACGACGACATGATCATGGTTTCCCTCACCGGACGCCCCTGGCATGAACTGGACCGTGCATTGATAGAAAACAGAGCCAAGATAGGCATCCTGACCGATCATGTACATACCCCGGCTGCGATTGCCAAACGTTTACTGAAATACGGCTTCACACAATATAAAATGTATATCGGCGAACATTTGGGTAACCCGGAAAAGCAACGTATCTCACGTTCGCTTATCTTGTCTGAAGCAGAGGAACATCCTTTCGATAGTCCGAACTGCGTGATCCTCCAGCGCATGTACAACGATATCACCTATCGCCCGTTGGGCATTCCCGACAAAATGTTCGAATTGCTCGACGGAAGGGAACGGATGATTACAAAAGCGCCTATCCGAATACTGGATATGAGTATGTTGATGCTCCCCATGTGTAATCATTTCTGGGATATCGGCTTCTGTACGGGTTCCGTATCCATCGAAGCCAAACGCCAGTATCCTCATCTGCATATCCACGCATTTGAAATACGCAAAGAATGCTGGAGACTGATCGAGGAAAACAGTTCCAAGCTGGGAGCCCCGGGTATCGATGTACATATCTGTGACTTTATGGAAGAAGATGTCTCCGACCTGCCCGCACCCGATGCAGTATTTATCGGAGGACATGGCGGCAAACTGAAAGAGATCGTGCACAAAGTAGCCCGTTATCTGGCACCCGACGGCTTACTGGTCTTCAACTCTGTATCCGAAGATAGCGAAAAAATGTTTATAGAGGCAGTCCACGAAACCGGACTGAAATTGGACGATCCGTTGGATATACGTGTGAGCGATTATAATCCGATCACCATATTAAAGGCATTCAAAGAAGCAAAATAAAAAAACGATGAATAAGAAATCTATAGCAATTGTCGTAGTATCGGTCAGTAGCCTGCCTTTGGCACGACAAATAAAAAAGCAATATCCTAATGCGGTGATATATAGCAAAGAATCGCAGGAAGAGACAGTGGTGATGAAATCCATCGATTCCATTGTTGGAGATCTGTTCCTCCAATCGGATGCTATTATCTTTATCGGGGCAATGGGTATCTGTGTACGTTGTATCGCACCTTATGTGATGGATAAACACACCGATCCCGCTGTGATTTGCATCGATAGTACCGGTAAATACATTATTCCGGTTTTATCCGGCCATATCGGCGGAGCAAACGAACTGAGCATAGAACTGGCACAAATACTGGGAGGAAATGCCATTGTTACCACCCAAAGCGATAATACCGGACTATGGGCTCTCGATACGCTGGCGGAGAAATTCGATTGGTCGGTTGTGGCCGATGATCTGACAGACAATGAGAATGCGATGAACGCATGTATTGCCGCATTCGTCAATAAAAGGCCGACAGCCCTCTTACTGAACATCCGCGATAAAGGCACAGAGTATCTCGAACAAAGCCGTCCCGAACACGTCCAAATATTCAATAAATTCTCCGACATTCCGCTCGACCAGTTCGAGTTGGTGATCACAGTCGGGCCGTTCATATATGAAGCCGAGATCAAGATGATCTCTTATTTCCCGAAAGTGCTACATCTAGGTATCGGTTGCCGGAAGGGGCTTAATGGCGATCCGAAGGAAATGCACCAGCATATTATCTCGACACTGATCGATAACAATCTCTGCCCTGAGTCGCTTGCCGATATCTCTTCCATCGACTTGAAAAAGGACGAAGTGATACTTGCTCTATTGTCATATGGCATTATGAATCGTCCTTTCAAAACATATCCGGCAGATACATTGGATAAATTATCTGTACCCAACCCATCTGCCAAAGTGAAAGAGGTGACCCAATCGTCGAGTGTTGCAGAAGCTGCCGCTATACAAAGTGCCGGAGGCGGCCTTTTGTTGCTGGAAAAACAGAAAGGACGACTGGGAGAACACAACGATTATACATTTGCCGTGGCAATGGATAAATCCGTTCAGCGGCAGGGCCATATCGAGATAGTCGGTGCCGGTCCCGGTGATCCGGAACTGATCTCTATCCGTGGCCGCCGGATGCTTGAGAAAGCGGACCTGATCTTATATGCAGGCAGTCTGGTCCCGAAAGAACTCACTTTTTGTGCCAAACCGGGAGCTACCGTACGCAGTTCGGCAGATATGAATCTGGAAGAACAATTCCTTCTGATGAAAGAGTTCTACGACAAAGGCAAATTCATCGTCCGCCTGCATACCGGCGATCCTTGTATCTACGGAGCTATACAGGAACAGATGGCTTTCTTCGATCAATATAATATGAGTTATCATATCACCCCGGGAATATCTTCCTTCCAGGCAGCTGCTGCCGCTTTACAGTCGCAGTTCACCATTCCGGAAAAAGTACAGACCATTATTCTTACCCGTGGTGAAGGCCGTACGCCGATGCCCGAAAAAGAACAGTTACACAAACTGGCTGCCAGCCAGAGTACGATGTGTATTTACCTGAGCGCAGGGATTGCAGACAAGGTTCAGGAAGAACTTCTCCAACACTACGCTCCTACCACACCGGTTGCCGCCTGCTACAAACTGACCTGGAAAGATGAGCGTATCTACCGGGGCGAATTGAAAGACCTGGCTAAGATCGTCAAAGATAATCATCTGACATTAACAACGTTATTAGTTGTCGGTGATGCGATCGACAACCGGGAAGGTTTATCACGACTGTATGCCGATGAGTTCAAACATTTGTTCCGCAAATAATTCATTTCAGCAAGAACGATGATACTGATATTAGGAGGAACAACAGAAGGCCGTGCCAGTGTGCGCATAGCTGATGAAGGAAGCGGACCTTATTACTATTCCACCAAAGGATCGCTTCAGGAAATAGAATGTGCGCACGGCATCCGACTGACCGGAGGCATGGATACGGCAAGTATGGAAACATTCTGCCGCGAAAACGGCATCCGGTTGCTGATCGATGCCGCCCATCCTTTTGCCACGGCACTACACCAGACTGTGGCAAAGGTATCTTCTTCCCTCCAAATACCGGTTATCCGCTACGAACGGCGTTATCCGCCACGTGACACAGATCTGATCTGGTGCGACAATTACACTGATGCGATCCGTAAATTGGAAGAACAGGGTATACATCGCTTACTGGCATTGACCGGAGTCAACACAATCGCTCCTCTCCGGCCTTGGTGGGAAAAGTACCCTGCCTGGTTCCGTATCCTGAAACGGGAAGAATCGCTCACAATTGCCACCGGACAGGGATTTCCTATAGACCATTTACTTTTCTATCAGAATGAAGACGATGCCGGCGAGATGATGGATCGGTTGCAGCCGGACGCTATCATTACAAAAGAAAGCGGGCAAACCGGTTATTTCATAGAAAAAGTAGCTGCCGCCCGTAAACGTTCCATCCCTGTATTTGTCGTTAAGCGTCCGGTACTTCCCGAAACATTTTATATCGTCTACGGAGAGAACGGATTACGCAAACAAATAGAGCGGTTGCTCCCGGAATTCTATCCTTTGCATCATGGTTATACGACCGGCGCCTGTGCCACAGCTGCTGCCAAAGCAGCATTGATCGCATTACTCAGTAAAAAGATACAGACAGAATCCTCCATCACTTTACCTTCGGGTGAGATGATTACTTTACCTGTTGCAGATACCGTATGGGACGGTGACAGTGCCACTTGTTCGGTCATTAAAGATGCAGGAGACGATCCGGATGTAACGAATGGCTCTAAGATCGTTGCAAGAGTTGCTTTTTCGGAAGAACCGTCTGTTGTTCCTATCCGTTTTATCGCGGGTCCGGGAGTCGGGACAGTTACATTGCCCGGATTAGGCCTTGAAATCGGTGGCCCGGCAATCAACGCGACACCCCGGAAGATGATAACGGAAGAGTTGGCTGCTGTCCTGAAAGAGCACAAGGAATCCATTTCCAATCATAACAATCCGGCAGAAACAGGAACATGCGCACTGACGGTCACTATCTCCGTCCCCGGAGGTGAAGAGTTAGCAGCCAAGACATTTAACCCGAAGCTGGGAATTGTCGGCGGTATCTCCATTATCGGAACATCCGGCATTGTACGTCCGTTCTCTACCGATGCCTTTATCGCATCTATCCGTAAAGAGTCAGAGGTCGCCAAAGCAATCGGTTGTACCACATTAGTCATAAACTCAGGTGCCAAAAGCGAACGCTACCTGAAAACGCGATATCCCGAACTTCCCCCGCAGGCATTTGTCCATTACGGAAATTTCATCGGTGAAACCTTAAAGATCGCCTCCACACTAAACTTTCCTCAGGTAGTCATGGGAATCATGATCGGAAAAGCTGTCAAACTTGCTGAAGGATTCCTCGACACGCACAGCAAGAAGGTTGTTATGAACAAAACCTTCCTGAAAGAAACTGCCAGCGAGGCCGGTTGCCCGGACACCTCCATCCAACAGATCGAAACGATCACGCTGGCACGTGAACTCTGGCAGTTATTCCCTCCGGAAGAACAAACACGCTTCTTCTCTCTTTTATTAAAAAAATGTTACGATCATTGCACCCCACTTCTCCCTCAAGGGAAGTTACTGATACTCCTGATCACAGAAGAAGGAGAGATTTGGAAATAGGATACATTTCCTTATTCCAACGAGATCTCCTTACTTTGAATATAGGACACATTCAGCTGCCCCCCGGCATTTCCGTTACTCTCTTGCAAAGGATGAGTTTTTGCACGGCTGAGCGACAAGGTTCCTTTAGCGGGCAAAGAAGAATTACTGAAACTGATATTGATGGATTTACTGCCTTCGGTACGGTTAAATACACTGTATGATCCTCCACTGTAAGTTACATGCACCTCTACCAGTTCATTCTCTCCTACCGGATCTCCTTCCCAGGTAAGCACAGTCGTTCCTGTTGCTTTGGCAGAAGTAAAAGATTCGGGAATAGCGATCGGTTTCACGTCGTTTATGGAAGCCACATTCGTATAGACACTATCTTTCGCACGCGTAAAGACAAAAGTCATATCATCCAATCCTGAGAATGAATCAGTATAAAAATAAGTACCCACATTATCGAAGTCAGGTGTCTCACCATTGATTGTAATGGAAGCCGGACCATTCAGCCTGATATTGATCCCGGCACTATCCAACTTATTGAAATTGGCTCCGACACGCGTCGTATTATTAGTGACGTCGTAAGCGACACCCAGATTCTGATAGAAGGGAACATCCGCATCGATATCGGGAGCGTCATCGTTATCGCAGGAAGTAAATGCCCATGCAGAGGCCAGAAAGGCAAACAAGAAATACTTTTTCATGACGTTTAATGTTTTAAATTACCTCTATATAACAAACGAAATGAAAAAAGTTTATCCTGTTAACATATTTCAGTTGACAGTTGACAAGTGACAGTTGACAGATTACAGAGATAACAATAACTCCTCGATGGAAGCAACCTCTTTCCTTTGCCTGCCTGAAAAACAAAGAGTGATGGTAGATGTCGCAGTATCACCGGCATCGATCCAATTTTCCGATTCTATTTCAGAGTCGGCATAGATGCCGTTCCGTAAAAGAGCCTTACGCACCATCGCATATTTCTGGCCGCCACCGACAAGGCGGATCTTCTTATCATATTGATTGTCGATGCGGAACAGTCCGGTCTCCATATCGAAGATAATCCCTTTACGGGCAAAAAAGCCGCTCAGATAACCGCTCAATGCCAGGTCTTCAGGCGTACCGGTACTGATCCCTTTCTCCCTATCCATCAGCCAAATTTTATCGGCTATCTGAAGGGCCAGTTCGAGATCATGAGTGGAAAGGAAAATCGTTTTATTGGTGGAACGGGTAAGACTATGTAATAGTTGCATGATCTCAACTTTGCTGGGAAAATCGAGAAAAGCCGTCGGTTCATCGAGAAAGATAACAGGTGTTTCCTGCGCCAGCGCTTTGGCGATCATGACCTTCTGCCGCTCGCCGTCGGAAAGGGTGTGCACCATGCGTGAAGCAAGGTTTTCGATACGGACCAAGGAGATAGATTCTTCTACGATCTGCTTGTCTTCTTTCCCCAGCCGTCCCCAAAAACCGGTGTACGGACTGCGTCCCATCCCGATCAGTTCCCGGACAGTCATGTTACGTATCTCACACTTATCTGTCAGCACCACTCCCACTATTGTGCTAAGCTCCTTGTCACTATAGTCCTGTATATCACGGGACAGTAGTGCTATTTCGCCGGATATACGAGGCTGGAAAGCGGACAAGGTACGTAATAAAGTAGACTTCCCGACGCCGTTAGCACCCAATAGGCAGGTTAATTCACCACTATATATTGTTGTCGTTATATGGCTAGCTACCAGCTTTGTATCATTCTTGGAATGATAGCCGATAGAGAGATCGTTTATCTGAATAGTTGCCTCTTTCATACTCATTCGTTCAGTTCGTTTTTACGTCTGCGGAATAATACGGAAGCAACGACCGGGGCACCGACCAATGCGGTTACCGAGTTGACCGGCAAAGCTCCCTCGAATCCCGGCATACGTGCAATCAGGTTACAAGCCAATGCCAGGGATGCCCCCACAAATAAGACACCGGGCATCAGTATGCGATGATCGGATGTCTGGAAAATGGCACGGCAAAGATGAGGAACAGCAAGTCCCAGGAAGACGATCGGACCACAATAAGCGGTCACGATAGCAGTCAATACACCGGCAGAGGTGATAACGAGCAAGCGTGCCCGTTTGATATTCAGTCCCAGGTTACGGGCATACCCGTCGCCGAGAAGCATCAGGTTCAATGTCTTTATCAATAGAAACGAAAGAGGGATCAGGATAGCCATAATCGCCACGAAAAGCATCATCTGATTACCGGAGACACGTGAGAAACTTCCCAACCCCCAGATTACATAAGCACGGATATCTTCTTCCACACTAAAGAATTTCAATACACCGATTACGGCATTTGCCACATAGCCGATCATCACTCCGATAATCAATAGCGTCACATTCCCTTTTACCTTCTGCGAGACATAAACAATCAGTGCCATGACAGACAAGGAACCGACTATGGCTGCAATGGATAAGGCAATCTCTCCCATAAAACCCAGCTTACTCAACGCCACGCCTCCCAGGCTTCCGCTCAGCAAGACAACGAAGGCGACTCCCATACTTGCACCGGAACTGATACCCAACACAGAAGGTCCCGCTAAAGGGTTACGGAATACGGTTTGCATCTGAAGTCCGCTGATCGCTAATCCGGCTCCGGCTACTAATGCCGTCAAGGCCTGCGGAAAGCGTGATTTCCAGATAATATTCTGCCAGGTGACCGGTTCATCTCCATTGCCGCAGATGATATTCCAAACTGAATGGAAAGGAATCGAAACAGAGCCCAACACCAAATTCAAAAACAGCAACACGACGATCGAGACAAGGATCAAAAGCATCAGGATAGTGTTAGAATACTTCATCGTCCCTATTTATTTAAGTAAATCATAATAGACAGGCGTATGGTCCGGCAGTAGATTCGGGTGGAAGATATGCAATAAATCGCCCAATACAACTTCCGGCTCGGTCGGCATGCTTTCGTAAAAAGGTTTCTCCCGCATATTACAGTAGATTACTCCTTTTTCTTTGAAAGCACGGAAGTCTGCATAACGGGGATCCTGATCTTTCAGTGATTTATAAGTATATGTTCCCGGATAGCTGTTTACGATACGCCAGTAATCGGCTTCATCTGCCTGGTTATAAACCGTCTCGAAGTCGAGCGTCACACCGCCGGAACGATCGTCGTCTTTCAAAAAGTAATCAGCACCGGCATCTTTGAAAAGTTGTGCAAGGAAGCTCTTTCCTCCTACCGCATACCAGTTGCCACCATGTATTTCGCCACTGAACACGATAGGACGTTTCTGCACTTTACCTTCGGCAGTCAGTTCTTTCAGTTCGTTGTAGCGGTTCTCTATAGCAGAGAATTTCTCATTGGCTTCCTGCTCTATCCCGAGTAACAGGCCGACAAACTTAATCCATTCAGCCTGGCCCAGCGGCGTCATTTCTTTATACCCCAGATGAGGAATCAGAGGGATACCGATATCTTTCATCGTCTCGTATCCGCCACGCTTAAAGGGAGAGATCAGGATTAGGTCGGGATTGATACTCATAATCACCTCATTATCGAAATTACCTTCGATCCCGATCTTCGCCGTCTTTCCTTCCTTCAGCTGATTATTGATAGTCTTATTAAACAGATGGCGCGTACTCGTGATACCTACCACCTTATCCTCCGCTCCCAACTTAATGAAATTGGAGAGTTGCAGGGAGGTCATACAAATGGCACTACGCACAGGTGTTTCGATCACCGTATAATCGGCAGGAATACCTTCCGGCTTTGTCCCACGGGGAACCAACGCATACAGGAAATGCGTGCTTTCTTCATTCTGAGGGTCATGTATATCCATCAGGACATAACCATCGGCATAGGTCAACTGAAAACCTTCGGCATATTTAGGTGTGATCTGAACCATCCTATCCGTCGTAATCGTTTGTTGCGACGATGCATTCTCTTTTTCCTGCTGATTTCCTTTCGATGCGCATGATGTAGCCATTAACGCTAACAGGCAGCCACCGACTAAATACTTATTCATATTCTATTTGTTTTTATCCGACACAAACCGTCCAAACCCACGAGGACAATCGTTATGCAAAAAATGGCAGGTCTTCTGACTTACTTCCATCCCGAATGCCTTCCCGATCGCAAAGACCAGTGGCAAAAGGTATTATCAGGATGTTTATAAAGCTTCACAGCAGCGTGGACTGTCCGGGATTCTCACCCGGTTCCCTTTTAATCTGTCTCCATGAACAGGAGTTTTACAGAACCGACTTCGAGCGCAAAAGTAATAAGAAGTTTGCAACTTTACACTATTTTCAGCACATTTGCATCCCAAATAAAAGAACAAGAATAAAATGACTTACCCGATCAGTTTTGTATCATTAGGTCCCGGCGAACCGGAACTTATCACGGTGAAAGGTCTCCGCCAACTCCAGAAAGCAGATATCATCTACTGTCCCGCCACCCGCAACAGGCAAGGCGAAAGCATCTCGCGAGCCGCCGATATCGTACGCGCCCTGGAGATAAGCGAAACAGCCATCCGGTGTTTCATGCTTCCGATGAGTAAAGACCGCACGGAAGCCTGGAAAGCCTACGATGCCCTGTACAACGAAGCTGAAAGTAATTATGCAGAAGGAAAACAGATCGTTATCGTAGCCGAAGGCGATGCCGGTTTTTATTCTTCCATACAATATATATACGACAAATTTACAGCTGCGGGAATCGCTGTTCAGCGCATTGCCGGAATACCGGCCTTCATTGCTGCCGGAGCGCTGGCAGGCTTACATATCGTTAAGCAGGAAGAACAGATCGCCGTCATCCCTGGTACGCCTTCTGCCGACGAATTGAGTGAAAAGATAAACGCGGGATATGTAATCGTTATCATGAAACTTTCACAATGCGTGGAAGCCGTACACGAATGTATCCGCAAGCATCCGCAAACACAATTCCATTACTTTGAAAACGTGGGGACAGAAAAAGAATATTATACATCTGATAAAAAGATCATAACAGACAAGATATACCCCTATTTCTCACTGATGATTATACAATAATCCCCTTCATATTCCGGAGACTGAACGCTTCCGGAAATGAAAGGGATATGTACGGATACTATCTGCTCCGATTATTGTTTTGCAAAAACTATGCAGATTCTACGATGCCACGCAGGCGGTTTACATGATAACGAAGTGACTGAACAGACTCCCAGTTCTGATGACCCGACTTGCATAACTCACGTGCACTTACCAATACACCTGAAATATGGCTGCTGATCTCTTCTATCTTCTTACTCGTCTCATTATAAAGAGATTCCACCTCTTCCGGCGAATAAATAGAAGCAGACTGTGCCAGCGATTCCAGTAATTCCATCTGATAGACTCCGGCCTTGGGGATCAAGTTGCGGACGGCATAGTGATGAAGATCCTGGATTTCCTTTTGCTTGGTCGTATCCCAACCGACACTACTCGTACTTACCGAAGGATCAATCTTTGAAAACATACGGATTCCCAGACAATCAACAATTGTTCTTATCCATGATCCTGTTTCTGCTTCTCTTGAGGCTACACCCGCCAAACTAAATCTCATTGTTACCATAATCAAATCTCCTTAATTACATAAACCGAAGTTTTTAAAACTGTTATATACTTTCTTTTTATCACTATAAACTTGCTGTTAGTTTCATTTTGATATTGTGACAGCGCAAAATTAGGCAAATTATCATACACCACAACCCTTTATCCATATTTTAAAATACTTTAAGACAAAACCTATCCAAATGCATTGATATTGCCAACTGAAGATTACAAATAAATCGAAAAACGCCCACTTTACTTACCAAACAGTCATCGCCACCCTTCTTTTAGTAACTTTTATCAATATAACACCAATAACATGGAGTTATCCGGCTTTAAAACCTTTCATACTATCATTTTGTTATTTAATTAAAAATAATATACTTTTGTTGCCTCTTAAACTTACATAAGCACATGAAATCGGATATAGAAATTGCAAGAGAAGTCTCCCTTCGTAAAATAAAGGAAGTAGCCACAGGTTTGGGTATTCCGCGCGAAGAAGTACAAAACTATGGTCGGTATATCGCCAAAGTGCCCCTTCACCTGATCGATGAAGAGAAAATCAAAGAACATAACCTGATCCTGGTAACAGCTATTACGCCAACCAAAGCAGGTATCGGTAAAACAACCGTATCTATCGGCCTGGCTCTGGGACTGAACAAGATCGGTAAGAAAGCAGTTGCCGCTTTACGTGAACCCTCGCTGGGGCCATGTTTCGGTATGAAAGGTGGAGCAGCCGGAGGCGGATACGCGCAGGTATTGCCGATGGAAAATATCAACTTGCATTTCACAGGCGACTTCCACGCCGTTACATCCGCTCACAATATGATTACAGCCCTGCTGGACAATTATATCTACCAGACACGCCATTCCTGCGAAGGTTTGAAAGAAATCAAATGGAAACGTGTACTCGACGTGAACGACCGCAGCCTGCGTAATATCGTATCCGGCCTGGGTGGTTCGGCCAACGGTGTCCCGACCGAAACCGGATTCGACATCACACCGGCTTCCGAGATGATGGCTATCCTTTGCCTGGCAACCGACCTGGAAGACCTGAAACGCCGCATCGGCAATATCCTGCTGGGATATACGAACGACGACCAGCCATTCACGGTCAACGACCTGGGTGTTGCCGGAGCGATCACTGTATTGCTGAAAGACGCTCTCCTACCCAATCTGGTACAGACAACCGAAAACACACCGGCATTCGTACACGGCGGCCCATTCGCCAACATCGCCCACGGTTGCAACTCGATCATCGCCACGAAAATGGCACTTACATACGGCGACTATGTCATCACAGAAGCCGGATTCGGCGCCGACCTGGGAGCGGAAAAATTCTTCGATATCAAATGCCGCAAAGCCGGATTGAAACCGAAACTGACCGTTATCGTGGCTACCGCACAGAGTTTGAAACTGCACGGCGGTGTTCCTGAAGCACAGATTAAGGAACAAAACATCGAAGGTCTGCGCAACGGTTTTGCCAACCTCGACAAACACGTAGCCAATATGAAACGTTTCGGCCAGGAAGTGATCGTTACTTTCAATCGTTACGCAACCGATACGGACGAAGAAATCGCTCTGGTTGCCGAGCATTGTAAAGAACTGGGTGTCGGTTTCGCTATGAACAGCGTATTCGCAGAAGGTGGAGACGGTGGCGTGGAACTGGCTAAACTGGTAGTAGACACAATTGAAAACAAGCCGTCGGGTCCTCTGAAACTCGTCTACGAAGATACAGACACTGTACGCGATAAGATCAAAAAAGTATCCGAAGATATTTACGGAGCCGCTTCTGTCACCTATACGACACTGGCTGATAAAAAGATCAAGCAGATCGAAAGCCTGGGTATCTCTCATTATCCGATCTGTATCGCCAAGACGCAATATTCATTCTCTTCCGACCCGAAAGCATACGGCGTTGCGAAAAACTTCGAACTGAAGGTTCGTGATATCATCATCAACAATGGTGCCGAAATGATCGTGGTCGTTATGGGTGAGATCATGCGTATGCCGGGACTTCCGAAAGACCCGCAGGCAAAACGGATCGATATCGTCAACGGACTGGTCGAAGGTTTGAGTTAATATAAAGATCATTATTATATGGAAAGAAAGGAGCTTCGTCGGAGTTCCTTTCTTTTTATATCCTTGTTCATCAAATACATCAAACTAACCATCCTTTCAAATATGAAATTATTCCCAACTAATTGTAAGCGTTCAGTACTATATATCTAATAATTTGTTACTTTTGTGGGCGATTTCAAAACATGTACTGAATCTACTAATATCATAAGTCTATGGCAAAAGTAACAAAAGAGGAAGCACTTCGGTATCATTCCGAAGGCAAACCCGGAAAGATCGAAGTCATTCCAACAAAACCCTATAGTACACAGACCGATCTGTCGCTGGCATATTCGCCCGGAGTGGCAGAACCATGCCTGGAAATAGAGAAAAATCCGCTCGATGCTTATAAATATACATCTAAGGGAAACCTGGTAGCTGTCATCTCCAACGGAACAGCCGTTCTGGGATTGGGTAACATAGGTGCACTTGCCGGTAAGCCGGTCATGGAAGGAAAAGGGCTTCTGTTCAAGATATTCGCCGGTATCGATGTGTTCGACATTGAAGTGGACGAAAAAGACCCTGATAAATTCATCGAAACCGTAAAAGCGATCGCCCCTACTTTCGGTGGCATCAACCTGGAAGATATCAAAGCTCCCGAATGCTTCAAGATCGAACAACGCCTGAAGGCGGAACTGGATATTCCGGTTATGCACGACGACCAGCATGGTACGGCGATCATCTCCGGTGCCGGCCTGATCAATGCACTGGAAATAACCGGCAAGAAAATCGAAGACGTAAAGATCGTTGTCAATGGCGCCGGTGCAGCTTCTATCTCCTGTACAAAACTATATGTGATGCTGGGAGCCCGCAAGGAAAACATCATCATGTGCGATAGTAAAGGAGTTATCTCCACTCACCGTACAGACCTGAACGAATCGAAAAAAGAGTTCGCTACGACAAGAGATATCAAAACATTGGAAGAGGCCGTTGTCGGCACAGACGTATTCCTGGGATTATCCGTTGCCAATGTTCTGACACAAGACATGGTTCGCAGCATGAACGAGAACCCGATCGTATTTGCACTGGCAAACCCGAATCCGGAAATCTCTTATGCAGATGCAATGGCTTCACGTGAAGACATCATCTTTGCAACCGGACGTTCGGACTATCCGAACCAGATCAATAATGTACTGGGATTCCCCTATATCTTCCGCGGTGCACTGGATACACACGCCAAAGCGATCAACGAAGAGATGAAACTGGCAGCCGTTCATGCGATCGCCGAACTGGCAAAAGAACCGGTTCCGGATGTTGTCAATGCAGCTTACAAACTAAAACGTACGACTTTCGGACGTGATTATATCCTGCCGAAAGCACTCGACCCCCGCCTGCTGACACGTGTATCCGTTGCTGTAGCCAAAGCGGCTATCGAATCGGGCGTTTCACGAAAGACCATCACCGATTGGGAAGGTTATGCCAACCACCTGCGTGAAATGATGGGCTACGATAACAAGATGCTTCGTTCCTTCACCGACATGGCAAAAGCCAATCCGAAACGAGTGGTATTTGCCGAAGCAAACCACGTCAACATGCTGAAAGCTGCTGTAGAAGCAAAAGCAGAAGGAATCTGTTACCCGATCCTGCTGGGCAACGAAGAACGTCTGGCTAAGATTGCAGAAGAAGAAAACCTGAGCCTGGAAGGTATCGAGATCGTCAACCTGCGTCACGACCGTGAAGAAGAACGCCGCGACCGTTATGCCCGTATCCTGTCTGAAAAGAGAGCACGCGAAGGTGTTACTTTCTCTGAAGCACGCGAAAAGATGGTCGGCCGTAACGCATTCGGTATGATGATGGTAGCGACAGGCGACGCAGATGCATTCGTTACCGGTGTTTACAGCCGCTATTCGGAAGTAACGAAACTGGCTGAAGAAATTATCGGCATCCGTCCTTCATACAAACATTTCGGAGCCATGAACATTATGACTTGCAAGAAAGGTACTTTCTTCATCTCCGATACATTGATCAACCGCCATCCGTCCACAGAAGTGCTGATCGACATCGCCCGTCTTACACACGACGCCGTGAAATTCTTTGCACACGATCCGGTAATGGCTATGTTGTCTTATTCAAACTTCGGTTCCGACAAGCAAGGCAGCCCGCAGAAAGTACATGATGCCATCGATTATCTGCACAAGAACCATCCGGAGATCATGATCGACGGAGAAATGCAGGTAAACTTCGCTCTCGACAAGAAACTACGCGACGAGATGTATCCGTTCAACAAGCTGAAAGGAAAAGATGTCAACGTTTTAGTATTTCCTAATTTAAGTTCTGCCAACAGTGCCTATAAGTTACTGGATGCACTGGGTATCACCGAAACGATCGGCCCGATCCAGATGGGATTGAACAAACCGATCCACTTCACCGACGTAGAAAGCTCTACCCGCGACATCGTCAACCTGACAACAGTTGCTGTCGTAGACGCCATCGTACAGGAACAGATCGAAAAGGGAGAATAAAATCCGATATCAGAAAAATAACCTCAAACAAAGGAGTGTATCCGAAGTTCCGTAAAAGAACTTTAGATACACTTCCTATACATAAAAAGCCATGGATAGAAGAACATTTGTAGGATTGACAGCATCGACTCTACTGGCAGGAACTCCCGACAGTATCAAAGCAAACCTTTTTATGGGAAAAACAGACGAACGTATCACTGTCCGCTTTTTAGGGACAGGTGCTGCCGACTGGGACGGACGGGACGAACGCGGGGAACTACGCCGCTTAACGAGTATCCTTGTGGACGGACATATTCTCATTGATTTCACGCCGACCGACAAAGATATGCTACCTGCCGATTGCCATCCGGAAATCATCTTCTACACACATTCGCACGGCGACCACTACAACCCTTCTGCGGCTCTTAAACTTGGTATCAAACAAGTCTACTTAAGTCAGACCTGGTACGACATAGCAAAAGATGAATTTGAAAAAGCCGCTAAAGAGTTGCATCTGGATCTTCCTGTGATCACTCCTATTTACATCGGACAGCAAATCACGATAGGCGATTTGACTTTTACTCCGCTTCCGGGCAATCACGCAACGGACCATCTCTTTGAACAGGCTCTCATTTATCTGATTGAAAAACAAAGAACGCGTATACTTTACGCTACAGACACATCCGGGCTCACAGCGACGGCAACCCGTTTGATCGGGATCGACGCACATCAGAAGGGAACTCCTATCACCGCCTTGATCATGGAAGCGACAATAGGAATGGGACATGACAGTGACTACCGCCTTTTTACGCACACCAGTGTGGTACAGATCGAACAGATCGTACGTGTCTTAACGGCCACAAAACGTTACACACCGTCCATTGGACAACCTGTCTACCTCACTCATCTTGCACGTACCTTACATGGAACACAAGCCGAATTGGATGCTCACCTTCCTGCACCTTTACGTGCCGCCTACGATGGACTCGAGGTTGTTTTTCAGGCAGACTAAGCAATTCCCAGCAACTCCACTTCAAAGATCAAGGTAGAAAATGCCGGTATCGGACCGGAAGCCCGGTTTCCATAGCCGGAGGTATATGGTATATAAACGACCCATTTATCCCCTACATGCATCTGTTGAAGTGCTATCTGCCATCCTTCTATTACCTGATTCAGCCGGAAAGCCTCCGGACAGTTACGTTCGTATGAATTATCAAATTCACGCCCATCGATCAGAGTTCCCCGGTAATGCACGGAAACAACGTCATCCGGACGGGGAGAAATAGTCCCGCTGCCCGGCTCCGTTACTTTATATAATATCCCCCCTGCCAGTTTCTTTACACCTTCCTGCAAAGCAATTTCTTCCAGAAACAGCAGATTCTGTTCTTTATATTCTTCTTTCCTGTTCTTTGCCATTTTTTCCTTTTTAACGACAAAGATAAGTCATTCTTTAAAACGAGCCTAAACTTCATTTTGCATAACAAGGCAATCGCTCTAAATTAGAAAGATTTGAGCCAATGTTGCAATAATAGAAAATATTGAACCCAAATGACAGGTTTTGTAGGGGCGGGGGTTACCCGCCCTTTGCGACAATAATATAACAACCGATGGAGAAGGGCGGGCAGACCCCGCCCCTACCAACGACACTACATTCAATTTTGATAATTTCTGAATCAAAATTTTCAGAACTCCAACCAGGCATAATCAGATTGTAGGACCAAGAGTTTTGATACTAATTCTATATCGTACAATTAAAGAAATTAAGTTATACGCTGAGTTATACATACCTTATACGCCATATCTATTGAATTTCAATAGACCGAAACAAGTTATAAAACATACCTTATACACATGGACCGGTCTCTCTTTAAATATAGATAGAAGTATCTTTAATATAGAATTTATAATAGGGTATTTTTTCATTTTTTTTCAGTAGAAGTCAAACCGTTCTCTAACGCTCTATTACAAAGTAAATCATTTTCCAAAACATATATGTTTCGTTTGCAAATCATATATGTTTTGTCGTTAAAACACCTATGTTTCGACAGCGGTTGTCAGCGCTTTTTCCAATAAAGAATAACTGTCTTTATTCAGCACTAACCATCCCTATCTGCTCCTATCCGGTAGTCACTTTTCAATTGTACTTACTTTTGTGAGGTTATCGATTATCTGATAAGAACCGAAATAATTTATTTTGGTTCGATTGCTCTATTTAAAGCAAGGTACTCCCCACCCCTCCTTATTATCTCGTGAAAATTAGTCCTTTATTAAACCAAGCATGACTTTTTTATGTTTATGTGTAGAATCTAAACAAAAAAGTTATGCACATAAGTACATGGTGTTATACTGTACTTTGTCTTTTTCTGCCGATAACGCTAATGGCACAGACAAAGCATAAGTACCTCGATCACGCATTACCGGAGGCGTGGCAGGAGAATGACAGTAGTTTCCAACAGACCTTACCCGTAGAAGACAACTGGTGGAAGAATTTTGATGATCCGGTATTGGATTCCCTGATCGATGTAGCCGTGAAGCAGAACTATTCTGTGCAGATGGCCGCCGACCGTATTGCCATGGCAAAAGCCAACCTACGCATACAGCAGGGCAGTTACTCACCTACACTGGGACTTTCGGCCGGATGGACCAGGCAGCAGAGCAGTGGCAACACCAGTAGCCTGCCGCAGACAATTACCCAATACGCCGATGCTTCGCTTTCGATGAGCTGGGAAATAGACGTATTCGGCAGTATCCGCAATCGTGTAAAGGCCCAGAAAGAAAACTTTGCAGCCTCCAAAGAGGAATATAATGCAGTAATGGTGTCTCTTTGCGCCCAGGTCGCATCTGCCTATATCAATTTGCGTGAACTGCAACAGGAAGTCGATGTAGTCACACAAAACTGCCTCTCCCAACAGGCGGTCGTCGAGATTACACAGAAAAGATATGAGACAGGATTGGTTTCAAAACTAGACGTAGCACAGGCCCAGTCCGTCTATTACAGCACCAAAGCCTCACTGCCCATGCTGGAAGCAGGTATCATCCAGTATACAAACGCATTGGCGGTATTGATGGGACTTTATCCGCAGAACGTCAAAGGATTGATCGACACCCCGCGTCCGCTGCCAAACTACATCGAAACAGTCGGAATAGGCTTTCCGGCAAATCTCCTGCTTCGCCGTCCGGATATCCGCTCCGCCGAGCGCCAGGTGAATGCGCAGGCTGCCACACTGGGAGCGTCAAAATCCGATTGGTGGCCACAGGTATTCGTCAAAGGTTCCATCGGATTCGCTTCGCACGACATCGATAAAATAGCCAATCATAACAGTCTGACGTATGAAATCGCACCGGCTATCTCATGGAATTTCTTTCAGGGAGGTAAATTGGCACAGGCAACGCGCCTGGCAAAAGCCCAACTGGACGAGACGATCAAGCAGTTCAATGAAACCGTCCTCTCTTCCGTACAGGAAGTCGATAATGCGATGAGTTCGTATAAAAATTCGATCAAACAGATCGTCGCTCTCCGCGAGGTGGTCAATCAGGGTAAGCAGACACTCGATCTGTCGCTCGACCTGTACAAACAGGGACTGACCCCATTCCAGAACGTGCTGGATGCCCAACGCTCGTTACTCACCTACGAAAATCAGCTGACACAGGCTAAAGGCAGTTCACTTCTTCATCTGATCCAGCTCTATCAGGCACTGGGCGGCGGCTGGAACCAGGAATAACTTCTTTATCTCACGAAGTCGAGAGAAAGAGACGACCAATAAAACTAAAAAACGCAAATATGAATACGACAATTAAAATCACCCTGATCGCCCTGTCATCCCTCCTGATGGCATCGTGCAAAGGGAAAAAGCAACCGACGGAGGCCCCGGCTCCTTCCATCAGTGTAACAACACCGGAAGTCAAGGATATTACGCTGACAAAAGATTATCCCGGTTATCTGAGCTCCGAGTTAATGGTAAACCTGGTTGCCCGGGTAAACGGATATCTTCAGACCTCGCACCTGGTAGCAGGCAGCAAAGTCCGGAAAGGCGATCTGATCTTCGTGATCGAACCCGATACCTATAAAGATAATGTAGTACAGGCAGAAGCGGCACTCAAAACCTCCAAAGCGCAACTCGATTATGCCCGAAGCAATTATGAGCGGATGAAAGAAGCGGCTAAAAGCGGAGCTGTCAGCCAGATCCAGGTCTTGCAGGCTCAATCGACCGTAGCCGAAATGGAAGCCTCCGTACGCAATGCGGAAGCCGGGTTGAACACCGCCCGAACCAATCTGAGCTATTGCTATATCCGCGCTCCGTTCGACGGACGGATCACACGCGCTAACTACGATATAGGCAACTACATCAATGGTTCGGTTCAACCCGTCACGCTGGCTACTTTATATAAAGACGACCTGATGTATGTAAACTTCAACATCGAGGACAACCAGTTTATGAAGATGATGATCACGGCTGCCCAAAACGACTCCACCGTGAAATTGCCCGAAACAATCTCCGTACACCTGGGAGAAAACGGACGTCAGAACTACACAGGCCGACTGGATTACCTTTCTCCCAATGTAGACCTCTCGACCGGGACACTGAATGTCCGCGCCAATCTCGATAACAAGGACGGGGAACTGAAAAGCGGATTATACGTCACCATCACCCTCCCTTACAGCGAAAAGAAAGACGCCGTCCTGGTGCGCGATGCCTCCATCGGTACCGACCAGCTGGGAAAATACCTTTATATCGTCAATGATTCCAATATCGTACGATACCGCCATATAGAGCCGGGACAACTGGTAGACGACACGCTTCGGCAGGTCATCAGCGGGATCGAACCGAACGAACGTTACGTCACCACCGCTTTATTGAAAGTAAGGGACGGAATGAGTATTACCCCCATAAAATAAGAACGTCATGGTAAAATTCTTTATAAACAGACCGATCTTTGCCACCGTTCTTGCCCTGATCATTGTGGTAGCGGGATTAGTCACACTCAACGTATTACCCATCGCCCAATATCCGGATATCACGCCACCTACCGTACAGGTCTCGGCCGTTTATCCGGGGGCGGATGCACAAACGGTCTCACAGACCGTCGGATTACCGATCGAACAACAGGTGAACGGTGTGGACGGAATGCTCTATATGAGTTCCAATTCCTCCAGCTCTGGTGCCTATTCACTGACCATCACATTCGCAGTCGGTACGGATATCGACATGGCGACCGTCATGGTACAGAACCGTGTCAGTATCGCGCAAAGCAGCCTTCCGGAAGCCGTGATCGTACAGGGTATCACGACTCGCAAACAATCGTCAAACATTGTGATGATGCTTTCACTGACCTCTAAAGATCCCCTCTATGACGGGCTTTATCTGAGCAATTATGCCAGCCTGAATCTGACCGACCAGCTGGCCCGCCTGCCGGGAGTCGGTTCCGTGAATGTCATGGGAGCCGGTAGTTACAGTATGCGTATCTGGCTCGATCCCGAAGTCATGCGTATCCGTAACCTGACGCCCGATATGGTCTTTCAGGCCATATCTACGCAGAACAGGCAGGTATCCGCCGGTTATGTCGGGCAACCGATCGCGCAGGCAAACAATCCTTACCAATATACCCTTACTGTAAAAGGTCGCCTGACCACTCCGGAAGAGTTCGGAAATATCATCATACGGACTGAACAAGGCGGCAAAATACTCCGCCTGAAAGATATCGCCCGTACTGAGCTGGGCAGTTCCTCTTACAATGTGACCTCCCAGCTAAAAGGGCAACAGGCGGCAGCGATTGCCATCTACCAGTTACCGGGTTCCAACTCGCTGGAAGTATCCAAAGCCGTACGGGCGAAAATGGAAGAAATAGCCGCTACCCTGCCGCAAGGTGTTGAGTATAATGTAACACTCGACACGACGGAAGTCATAAACGCCTCCATCGACGAAGTATTAGTAACCTTCCTGGAGACAACTGCATTGGTCGTCCTGGTTATCTTCCTGTTCCTCCAAAACTTCCGGGCAGTAATCATTCCTTGCCTCACCATCCCTGTTTCATTGATAGGAACACTGGCTGTAATGGGAGCGCTGGGATTCTCGGTAAACACCTTGACATTGTTCGGGTTGATACTGGCTATTGCCATTGTGGTGGATGATGCGATCGTGGTCGTCGAGAACTCGTCGCGATATATGGACACGGGGAAATATACGGCACGCGAAGCGGTGACCAAAGCGATGGGCGAGATTGTCGGACCGATCGTCGGCGTCGTGCTGGTCTTATTGGCCGTATTCATCCCGACGACCTTTATTGGCGGTATCTCCGGGCAGCTTTACAAACAATTCGCCCTGACCATCGCAGCCGCAACCGTATTGAGCGGTATCAACTCACTGACGTTGACGCCGGCTCTCTGTGCCTTGTTCCTGCAAGTCACCAAAGATCCGACCTTTTTCGTATTCAAAGCATTCAATAAAGTATATGACAAAACACAAAAGGTTTACGATGATGTGGTTGATCGCATGCTGAAACATCAGATCGTCACACTGGTCATCTTCCTGATCGTCTCAGCCGCAGCAGCCATTCTGTTCATGCGCTGGCCATCGACTTTCATTCCGGAAGAAGATGACGGCTATTTCCTGGTTTCAACCCAGTTGCCTCCGGCAGCCAGTCTGCCCCGTACTCAGGAAGTAAGCCGGAAGATCAACAAGATACTCGACAGTTATCCGGAAGTCAAAACCTATATGGGCATCAGCGGTTTCTCCGTGATGGGAGGCGGCGAATTATCAAATGCCGGAACCTATTTTGTCGTACTGAAAAACTGGAATGAACGGAAAGGGAAAGGTCATACGGCACAAGATGTCGTCACCCGCTTCAACCGGGAAGCCTACGGTATCCAGGAAGCGCAGATATTTGCCCTGGTCCCTCCTGCCATCCCTGGCCTGGGTGCTTCCGGCGGCCTGCAACTGCAACTGGAAGACCGCAAGAACCTGGGACCGACCGAAATGCAGCATGCCATCGAAACATTGCTGGAAACCTATCATACCAAGCCTCAGCTCCTGAGTTTATCCAGTATGTATCAGGCCAATGTGCCACAATACCGACTGAACATAGACCGCGATAAAGTACAGTTGCTGGGATTACAATTGAGCGATGTCTTCTCGACATTAAGTTATTACATGGGAGCTGCCTATGTAAATGACTTTGTCGAGTTCGGACGCATCTACCAGGTGAAGATCGAAGCCAGCGGACAAGCTCAGAAAGTGATCGACGACGTTATGCGGTTAAGCCTGGAGAACAGCGCAGGTAAAATGGTTCCTTTCTCCGCCTTTACAGAAGCCGTACAACAATTGGGACTGGACCAGATCAACCTGTATAATATGTATTCCTCCGCCTCCATCACCTGTATCGCTAATCCGAAATACAGTTCCGGAGAAGCCATACAGGCCATGGAAGAACTGATACAGGAACAACTGGGTGATAATTTCGGTTACGAATGGACCTCCGTCGCCTATCAGGAAACAAAAGCCGGATCGACTACGATCCTAATCTTCGGTATGGCATTACTGGTTGCCTTCCTCGTACTTTCGGCACAATACGAAAGCTGGACAAGCCCGCTGGCAGCCATTCTGGGATTGCCTATCGCATTGTTGGGTGCTATTCTGGGTTGCTTCATCATGGGTGTACCTGTCAGCGTCTATACTCAGATCGGTATTATCCTGCTGATAGCCCTCTCCGCAAAGAACGGTATCCTGATCGTCGAGTTTGCCCGCGACTACCGTGCCGCAGGTAATTCCATCCGCGAATCGGCTCTTGAAGCCGGACACGTCCGCCTGCGCCCGATCCTGATGACTTCGTTCGCTTTCGTGTTGGGCGTTATGCCGTTGCTGTTCGCTACCGGAGCCGGAGCCGCCAGCCGTGTCTCATTGGGTGCAGCCGTTGTATTCGGTATGGCGATCAATACGATCTTCGCTACCGCTTTCATCCCTAGCTTTTACGAATGGATGCAAACCATTCAGGAAAAGTGGCTGGATAAATCGTCACCCGACAGCTCCGGGGGAAAGAAGTGAACCTTTCAGATCGTATTAGGGGATGCAGATGACGCAGAAAGCGCAGACGCTCGCAGACTTTTTATTTTCTTTTAAACAATAATTTATCTGCGTTTACTCTGCGTTTTCTGCGTCATCTGCGTCCCCTAATACAAACTATTAATAAATAGCTCCTATATACCTATCAAAATTACCTATTTGATTTCTGTTTAATAACATTTTACTTTTGTTCAGTAATCGAAAACAAATCGCGTATAAGGTTGGTTACATTAATATTCAAGGTAAGATGTTGTCGACTTTATACAAATAAAAAATTTATTTATGGAGAACAAAAAGCTAACAGCTGCCAACGGTCGCCCCGTTGCAGACAATCAGAATTCACAGACAGTAGGTCCGCGTGGACAAATGGTATTACAAGACCCCTGGTTTTTAGAGAAACTGGCCCATTTCGACCGCGAAGTTATTCCCGAAAGACGTATGCATGCCAAAGGATCCGGAGCATTTGGTACTTTTACTGTGACACACGACATTACTAAATACACAAAGGCTGTGATCTTTAGTGAAGTCGGTAAAAAGACAGACTGCTTCGTTCGCTTCTCTACCGTTGCCGGTGAACGCGGAGCGGCAGATGCTGAACGCGATATTCGTGGTTTTGCCATGAAGTTTTATACAGAAGAAGGCAACTGGGATTTAGTCGGAAACAATACACCGGTATTTTTCCTGCGCGATCCGTTAAAATTCCCCGACCTTAACCACGCCGTCAAAAGAGATCCGAAAACAAACCTGCGCAGCGCAAACAATAACTGGGATTTCTGGACATTGCTTCCGGAAGCATTACATCAGGTTACCATTACCATGAGTTCCCGCGGTATCCCCTATTCTTATCGCCACATGCACGGTTTCGGTAGCCATACATATAGCTTTATCAATGCTAAGAACGAACGTATCTGGGTAAAGTTCCACCTGAGGACATTACAGGGGATCAAGAACCTGACTGACCAGGAAGCAGAAGCGATCATCGCAAAAGATCGCGAATCGCATCAGCGTGACCTGTTTGAAAGCATTGAAAAAGGTGATTTCCCTAAATGGAAATTCCAGATCCAGCTAATGACGGAAGAACAGGCAGAAAACTACCGTATCAATCCGTTCGACCTGACAAAGGTATGGCCGCACGGCGATTTCCCGCTGCACGACGTTGGTATCCTCGAACTGAACCGTAACCCGGAAAACTATTTCGCAGATGTGGAACAAGCAGCCTTCAACCCGATCAACACGATAGAAGGTATCGGTTTCTCTCCGGACAAAATGCTTCAGGGACGTCTGTTTTCTTACGGAGATGCACAGCGTTATCGCCTGGGCGTGAACTCTGAACAAATACCGGTAAACAAACCTCGTTGTCCTTTCCATGCTTACCATCGCGACGGAGCCATGCGCGTAGACGGCAACTACGGTGCAGCAAAAGGATACGAACCGAATAGCTACGGCGAATGGCAGGATTCTCCCGAAAAGAAAGAACCGCCTTTGAAAGCCAACGGCGATATCTACAATTACAACGAACGTGAATACGATGACGATTATTACAGCCAGCCGGGTGCTCTGTTCCGCCTGATGCCAGCCGACGAACAACAGGTTCTGTTCGAAAATACTGCCCGTCAGATCGGTGGAGCCGAATTGTTCATCCAGCAACGTCACGTACGCAACTGTTACAAAGCCGATCCTGCCTATGGCAAAGGTGTTGCCGATGCACTGGGCATCAGCTTGGAAGATGCTTTGAAGGAAACAAGATAGTATAAGTACCCCCTTGATAAATTCTGTTCAAAAAGAGAATGCCTACAATACCGGAAGGTAAAGAGGCATTCTTCTTTTTTGGATAATTACATACCTACATCACTCTTTCACACACCGAACAGAAAACCCTTCCATAGAAGCAATCGACAAATAAGTATCAAAAACAAACTTACTAGAATAATAGCCAGTTGCCAAATACCACATCTGATTGCTATTCATCGTACTTGACCATAGATTAAATTCTCCGCCTGTACCGATAAGCTCCCCTCCCCGCGTTTGTCCACTACGAGATCCGGATGAAGGAATGAAAATAGAGGCATAGTTATAAGGATTGTAAACAAGCATACCCGCATAACCAATATTTGTTTCATCTCCCACCATAGTTGGAATACGGTAAGTTGTTCCATTTACTGTTTCCGACATATAAATATTAAAACCCTCGTTGGATCTCCCTTGCGTATTTGGGATACGTATAGGTTTTCTGTCAAAATAACCATCTGCAATATATCCACGAAGCATATTACCATAATCAGAAGTCGCTACGCCATTTTGGGGATATAACCAAAAAGACTGACGCATCTCCGATCCCTCTATATAACCGGCATTACCATTCACTCCATCGGCCGGCCGGCGATAACCGGATGGACAAACGTTCCTTGCATCACTATAATCTCCGGTTGAAGAATTATTACTCCAACCGACCTCACTGGCAGTACCGACAGGATAATATGCCACATTCGAATTACCTTGAAAAAAATAACCACCCATAGAAGGGTATGAAGTATAAATTCCTCCATTTTGTACAACCTCTACTTTTTTTGCACCTCCCTTCACTGTAATATTATAAGGCTGTATCTTTACAGCTTTAGGACGTCTTGATAACACGACAGTTCCGCTATTTTCATCCGTTACAGGATCATACGGACGCATCAGATAATCAGGTTCTTCCCCCTGCCGTACATAGATCAGGTGAGTTCCTCCCGAATGAATGAAAGCTATCAATCCATAACGGGGAGCTGTTTCCTGACTACTCAATGTACTTTTCAAACCCACACGAAAATAGATATTGTCAGCTGTTCCTGTGACCAATGATTTACCTTTCTGATTCTCTGTGAAACAACAATTAGCCTCAATTGCTTCATCTGTAGAATACAGAGGTTCTTCCGGATCATAGCTTGTAGGATTATCCGGGTCATCCCAACCATACGGGTTTAGGGATATTTTGCTATCATTACTCTTATCTGTATCTAACTCTATAAAATCCTGCCCTACAATAACAACTGCAGTCCATTTTTTTGTCCGGTCTTTTTCAAAAGAACGGATACGAATAATACGTTCAGCCTTTTGATTCCAACGATGGAAAGTTCCGACAAAAGTATAAGGCCGTATTTGGGCTAATCCGGTATAAACATCCAGTTTTTCCTGATGAAACATCACTTTAGTCCGGCCATCATCCTTAGAACTTGCGACATAAAACTCTCCGTCACGCTCAGATACACTATTATTATATCCTACATTGGCTGAAACAAGGGCATATAGCTTACCTGTACGACTCTCATAAGATTCATTTCCGTTGTCTGTTCCATATTTTCCGGAATCATCTCCGAAAAGCACCTTATCTTTCATTTCCATGGCCCTGTTGCCAATCGTTACATTTTCAAACGACATTTCTTCCGGTACGGCAGGCAAAGTGCTGCGACGAATAACTTTTACCACTTTACTTAAATTGCCTATCCGGAAAATAAGGGAGCCTTCCGTCAAGTCCGGCGAACAGTTTATCTTTATCGGCTTATCTTTTGTCTCCGTAAGAGCCAATGATTGAGTCGTTTTGCCATCGCTAAAAGTCAATCCATTACCAGAAGTTGTCACAGAGCCTTCCCCCCAGGCGGTTACCCCATCAGTCGGAACGGTATAACTAACATTTACTGCTTCCACATCCCTACGTATTCCACTTTTTATATTATCGTATAAAATCAAAGTACTATTTGAAACACCCAGATACTGTTCCCCGTTAGAAACTATATCATGCGAATTCAAATCAGTAACATCAATATTAAACTGAATATCCCGGTTTGATGCCGGATTTTTCATTGCATCTGCAGCGGTAGCATAACCGGCTGAAGATATCTTTTGAATATTTATTTTATAGTAGGTATTGCGTTCTATCGGCAAATATTGTTGATTACTACTCCCTGCTTCTTTCTTCCATATATTTAACCGATGATATCCGGGAACACCATCATATTCCCCTTTGATAATAACAAATACACCTTCATCATCTTTTTTTACCGGTGCCTCGAAAAGATATAACGGTTCGGTTTCTTTTGAGTCTTTAGGCACACCGCGCATCATATATTCCGGAGAATATGTATTACCGGAAACAACACCTGCGTACGAAGCTCGGCCTATGTTTTCTATCTGTTGGTTATTGGGAAAGACATATCCTTCAAGTGGAGCATTTCCCATATTAGCTCCCAATAATGTATAATGATCATTTCCAGAGTTATTTATTACTGTAACTTTTGCTGTGGAAGGACTTAATTCAAAAGAAAGGGTTGTTGGATCAGAACTATCATACGACTCAGGTTCTGAAACCATTGGAGGAAAAGAAGGGTCTGCTATTATGTAATCCTTTCCTTCAACTTTCGCCGTCGATAACTTTATCTTCAATGCCTCCTGTAGCTCTCCTAATGTTGTAATTCCACCCAGTTGCTGCCCTGACAGATAAGAAGCTATATTGGCAAAAACATACATCTTTCCTTTCAGATTTTCATCTTTTAAATCCGCTCTGTACGTATTATCTCCTACCGAGTTAGCTTCTGACGATGCCAGAATCCTTGCATCACCAGGATCTGCTTCATCTTTAACAACCACAACATAGACACTATTTATCCCTCCGGATCTATTTTCTCCGGCACGTGTATCCATTACTTCTTCATCAGCCATAACAATCGTAAAACGTAACTGCACATCTTTTACGCCTGGTTTTACCAACTGCTCATCCACACATGAACTGAGAAAAAACAGATAGATAAACCACACCAGCCCCAAAAACAAATGTTTCATATCCTTTCCTTTCATTCTCTAAATTACTTATCGATCCACAAAGCACTCAAATACGTAGTACTCCCATGTAACGTTACCGTGAGATTACCATTTCCATCGTCCGGAACTTCCGCCCCGGATGATGTATATGTCCATTTACCTGAAAATACCATGCCGGAAGGAGAAATAAAAACCGGGATATCTACACTATGAACTGTTATTTCTTTTCCAAGGATGGCCATCCCTTCCAGCTGACTATATCTTACCTCACAAGGATTGGTAGAGCCACTTCCTCCATTAGCATTGAATATAATTTGTGCAACAACCGGATTGGATTCGATCACTACAGTTCTTTTCAATCCGCCGGCATTCAGTATCAATGTATATTTGTTGTTATTGTTATATGTATCAGAGGATACAAACTTAATATCCATATATCCGTTATATGGATAATATGAACTCTCCTGACTTTTAAAAAGATGAAAATTAGACACTCCCTGGCCTGCCAGATTATCAAAGAGATTATTTACGTTGAATTTACTGCCATCATAGGCAATACCTTCCTCTTCTATAAATACTTCCTCCTGATTTGTCCAGAAAAAGACCCGTACCGTTTCTACAGACATCGGGATATCTTTACTCGTTACATTTAAGACAGGCGTATTTACCGATCCGCTAATTTCTTCTGTTTTAGTCCAACCGGTTACATTTAGTTCTATTTGGAAAATGGCCAATGTGCCTATGGAAGAAACCGTTGCATTTACATTATACTGCGTATTCCGGGTAAGACTTAATTCCGACTGAGATAAATCATTAATCTGCTTCCCTGAATTATTATATAATTGCTGAACTCCGTTTCCCAATGGAATTTTGTATGTAGTTTTCAGATCCTCTGTATCCGTATGATAATCTGCCGTAATTTGCAGATAAGAATATTGCTGATTATTAGATTGGCTCATAATAAACTCCGGCACATAAAAAACGAGTTGTTTGGAAGAAGGTAATGATGAAGATTTACTAACCACATACGAATCGAATGGACTTGTCGTCGTCGATATTTGTGAACCCTCATAAGGGAGTGCTCCCAACCCCATAAAACCATATTGCGGTATACGAACCACTGAGGCTTCCTTAAATGTCACTTCTACATTATTATCCCAATCATTACCCGACAAAGTCCCCTTCGTTATTTGCAATACAACTTTAGCCACCGACCGGATCAGCGACATATTGATTATTTTCCCCTGACCGGCATTCCATTCATCAGTACTAAGCGATTTGGTTTCAGCATACATCGGAATATATCCTTTATTCGAAGCATTCCCCTGACCAGCAAGAGAAATGTCCAACATTCCATTTGAATCATAAATGGACGAGAAATCAAGACGCGCATCTCTTACCTGTTCGTAGGTAAGCGTACCGTCCATCGATTTCAATTCATTTGCTACCAGACAAATAATGATGTTTTGTTTCTTTAAAAGTTCCGAAATTTTAAATTCATCATCAGCCGTCTTGACAAAATAAGTAAATGTATTAGAAGGGATTTCTCCTGCGGCATCCGATGTCAGGAAATATTTGTTGAGAAGCATCGTTTTGCCATCGGATGAAAAAACAAACAACCGTAAAGAACGAATCGCATTTTCTTTATCCGAAGCTTTTGCCTCACCAGCTCCAATATCCGACGAAACACGGGTTACAATACAGATAGCATCTGTATGATCGGTTGTCTCTGTTTTCTGGTCGATAAGAACTTCCTGTTCACAACCACATATACCGAAAACCAGCAACAAACAACCGGTTAAGAGGTTCAGCCTATATTTTTGAAACAATCCTTTCATCTCCATTTGTCCATTTTAGGGAAATACAGGATAAATATCCTGGACTTTCCATCCATTTACATAAATAGTGAAACGAATATTACCTTCACTTTCCGTTTCTTCAAAATCAATCGTATAAAAATCCTGTCTATCCAGATATTCTACACCAGGCAGGACCATTATGGGATCACCGTTACTGTCGGTTTCTATATTCCCCTTCTCATCACGAAGAGGAATACGACTATCCAATATCACCTTTATGATATCAAGATTCCGGCATACAACCAGATTGGTCGGTTTATACACTACATCCAGATAAAGAGGTGCATTGGAGAAAGGGTCTTCCTCCTCCTCTCCCATCAACCTCATGACTTTTATATAGGCATAGACTGTGTCGGAACTAAGATTCATATCGTAAGTGGTATATGTCAATAAAGGCGCATATTCTTTAATCGTATTATCATATTTATAATGGCCATTTCTTCCGGAAATATGTATATCCCAGTTTTCCTGAATATTTTCAGAGTTTATTCCAGTCTTCGGCCACCCACCAATGCCGACACGCACTACATTTGTGTTTTTTATCAACGATGTATGGACAAGAGTTTCCTTATCTTTCTCCACTACTACATTTTCCACCAGTCCATGAAATAGATCCTTGAATTGCCGGGTCTGAGGAATTGCCCTGTCATTATCTGCCAGATTAATATTGTAATTCAAAAAAACACGAAAATCTTTCAGATTTGTTTTCCCTATAACCGGGCTACAAACACTTTCATCCGTCGCGCAGGTTGACTGTAATATCTGAAAATCCCGATCAAACTCTTCACTCCCGGCCCATGTAACGATCGTATACACACCAGGGGCCAGATCGATCTTACGCTGCCATCCTAAACATAATTCTCCTGAACCTACCGGAGGGCGTAAAGTATCACATAAAATTCCATTACTATCAAATACAAACGTTTTCAGATCTTGCACAGCTTCTCCTAACTCATCTTTATACTCCATATTACATAAGAAGTCATAACTAAGTACCACTCCATTCTGGGGAGGGCATTCCGGCAAATCCTCATAGATACAACCATATAGCGGTAGCAAGACTACGGAAAAAAGCAGAGCTATTTCTTTTTCAAACGTCATTGTTTCTTTAGATTAAAAAACTTTATCAGAGAATTCCTTTTTCAAGGCCTTCTCTGATAAAAGCCTTTGTTCAATCAGACTGTTTATTAAATAGAAGGAGTGATATCCGTCACTTTCCACGGATTAACTTTCACACTAACCACCACATTTACACCCGGCATCTCCGGATCCGGATCAATCGGATCTTTCGGATCTACTGTTGCAACTCCTCCGGGAACAGGTATTTTACCGACAAAAGCAGAGATCAGGCTATTCAAATCGATCCTGTAAATATATCCAGCCTGAAATGAGGTAAGAAAATCATTGTTGACAGAACCATTCACTGTAAAGACTTTCATTGTAATAAATTCTTTTCCTGAAGCATACTTCTCTTTTTCAGTGCTTTCATAAGCGGTTTTGCTCTCATAAGCTTTCACTTTCAAAATAACATGAGGTAACTCATTTGCCAATGCCTCTTTCGTTGTACGGTTCGATGACTGAGCATAAATCTGAAAAGCAGATGTTTTATCTTTTACTATGCCTATATTACGATTAGCAGATGCACCTCCACCTATCGTCGTATTCCAATACTGGCCTTTATCCGTCACTGGAGTTGTTTTACCTACATAGATCTCCATTTCATCTTTTGTTCCTAAACTAGTAACACTCGGGTATTGTACCTTTATAACATTGGCATTACTTCCCACTATACGATCCCACATATTCCCCATGCATAAGAAAGTATTATTTTCAGAAGTACCGGCTGTATGCCATCCTTTTTCATGATAAGCTTTGTACCAATCCGGCCATCCGGCTGCAGCCTCACTCCCGGGCCACGGAAGCATAAAAGGATCACGGGAAGCATCACGTACCTTTATATTATTTACATAAATTTCCTCTACATCAACTGCATAGTAGTAATTGGGAAACCATTTAACAGACTCTGCATTGGGTAAAGTCCCAAAATCAGGCACAAGGACCCATCCGAAATCAATATTATTAGTATCGTCGTCTATCTCCGCTTCTGTAGCAACAGTTCCTTTACTTCCCCCCATAATATATTCAGTATTTTTTTCCGGTTGAGACAACGTTTTTCCTGCTTGGACATGCCAATAATGATCCGGAATATAAGCTTTGTCATCAGGAAAACCATTACCACTTGTACCAGTCCCTACAACAATACCATATTTTGTTCTGGCCGCTTCATCAAATTTAGTTTCCATGTCAGTTTTAGGCATTGTTTTCCATTTACGACCAAAATAATCTTTCCATTCTTCTTCTTCAGCGACCTGAATACCTCCATATACTTCCAAACGAGCCAAACTGGGTGAAACCTCATAAGTCATTTTATAGACAGGCTTTCCATCCTTTCCGGTCGTATTACTATCAAGGTGGCCTTCCAAAGCTGTACCACGTCCATAATCTTTCGTAACAAGGGTTACCCGTTCAAAATTATCAGTACCTTCTTTATAAGGATTATCTCCTTTCCCTTTATTATCTCTATAATTAAAATAATTAATATTTGTAGTACCGTCATCCGTAGAAGGACGATTCAATAATACGTCTACATGAGTCGTTCCGGCAGGCATACCTATTGTAACACCTTCAGGTTGAGTATTTGAATCAACAGTAGTTCCTGCTAAAATATAATTTCCATACAATGCCTTACCCAGCTGATCATCGGTCAATTTTATTTCACCCAATGATACTCCATAACTATTATAAGGAATAACCAAAGCGGAATAAATTTTGGGAGCATACGTTTGTTTAGAAGGATGACCGGTTTCAATCGCTTTCGTTACAGTTTTATCGACGTGTATCCTCAGATTTACCACTGCATCGTCATTGTTAATCCCCTCCTCATCTTTATTACACCCAATGAGGGATATGGCGGCTATCGCCATAATAAATACTTTTTTCATATTATACAATATTATATAGGTTAATTAATCCGTACTTATAAATATTCATTTATATAGATCAGAATAGTAAAATTCTGATTGTCGAGACGGAAAACGAGCAAAGGGATTGTACTTTAGACGTTTTTATTTCAGACGATCAAACATTTGCTTTTTACAAACTTTTCTAATAGCGAAATTATCAAAAATAAAACCAATGAATATGTATTTAAAAGACATTGTTTTGTATCCAAACGTCACGAATAAAAAATCGTCATTCCCTTATAATCAATTTATAAAACAGAGTAATGAAAAGTATATTGAAATATGTAAAACACATCGCATCCTGACATAAATTAACTTAGACTGTTGTTTATTTATATCAGGATACAATGTCATAAATGAAAGGTGGGAAGTAAACTGTTTTCTACTTTATCTGCCGCATCAGCTCTGCAGGCGTACAGTCATAAAAATGTTTACAAAACTTGGTAAAATGAGACATATCGGTAAAATCAAACTCCATAATAATATCGGAAATAGTTATTCCCGGTATGGATAATTTCAGCCTGATATTCTTTGCCTTCTGCTTAAGTAGCCAGTAACGCGCCGGTTCACCGAACTCAACATAAAATTTGCGGGAAAAAGTACGAAGCGACATATTCATCTTCGAAGCGATCTCACTAATGGAGAGACCATTTCTATAGATCGCCTGGAAACGTTGTTTGAAGCTGGTCCCATATCCTAATACAGGATAGAAAAACTCGGCCAGTTCCTTTCGGGTATAATTATAGGTAAGAATGATGAACAGTTCCTTTTGCTTCAAATCGTACAGATAATCACATGGTATCTTCTTAGCTGCCAACAAATAGCTCACCATCTGATCTTCAAAAAGCTTCACTTGGGGAGTCACCTGTAATGGCCGAAAAAGATTGGAGACATCTTTCTCCTCCTTTACATAATTATAACTCTTCACATAACTATAAAGGGTACAATTGTCACACGGAAGCTCCACCCTGTTACCAAACGAAAGTAACAGGACACGCGAATCAACCACAGCAGTTCCATATATACCTGTCGCATGAGGCAGGAAGAAAAAATCATCCTGTTTGAACCTCTGCCGCAAGAAATCGCTCGATGAAAACTCGATTTCGCCCTCCAGCACAAACACTAAATTACAAAACTCAATATTATTAGCAGCGATATGATCATCCTTGACAAGGATGATCAATCTGAAACCGGTTTCAGATTGAAAGCGCATGCATTTTTCAAATCCCTCATTTTTTTCTGCACACATAAATTTCTTACCTCGTTATTAAAACGAGGCGTAGCAAATATATTTACTTTTTTAATATAATATTTTTATACTGACGAAAATATTCTTCATCAAGTGAAAAAACAAGGCTTACATAAAATAAAACACCTCTCATTTATGACAAAAAACAGAAAAGGGTACCGCAAAAGTCTCATTATAAAACTTCTATGGCACCCCTCTCCTGTCAAATGAATGACAGAAACAGATATTTAATCAAACATATGTCTGAATTTGCTGAAGATCTTTTCTTTCATCGTACGGTTCGGCTGGAAATTCGGCGAGTTTTCCAGGCCGGTCAATGTTTCTTTTTCTGAAGCAGACAATGTCTCAGGAATATATACGCTTACATTGACAAGGAGGTCACCCGTTCCGTAACTGTTCACGGAAGGAAGTCCCTTGTTTCTGAGACGTAATACCTTACCCGGCTGTGTACCCGGTTCGATCTTCACCTTCGCTTTCCCGTCGATGGTCGGTACTTCGACAGTTCCTCCCAAAGCGGCCTGGGGAACGCTTAACAACAAGTTATATAACAAGTCATTCTCATCGCGGATCAGTTCCGGATGCGGTTCCTCTTCGATCAGGATCAGAAGGTCACCATTCACACCACCATGACGGGCAGCATTACCCTTGCCGCTCATGGACAACTGCATGCCTTCTGCCACACCTGCCGGGATATTGATCGTAATAACTTCTTCGTCACGCATAACACCTTCACCGGTACACTGCGTACATTTTTTAGTGATGATCTTGCCTTCACCACCGCAGGTAGGACAGGTCGACTGTGTCTGCATCTGCCCCAGGATCGTATTGGCAATGCGGGTCACCACACCGCTTCCATGACAGGTTTCACAAGTTTTAGAGCTGTGATCGTCTTCCGCACCACTACCGTGACACTTGCTGCAGGGAACGTACTTTTTGACTTTTATCTTCTTTTCTACTCCGTTAGCGATCTCTTTCAGGTTCAGCTTTACCTTCACACGCAAATCCGAACCACGGTTCACACGACGGCCGCCACGTGAGCCTCCGCCAAAACCACCAAAACCACCAAATCCGCCAAAGTGCCCGCCAAAGATGTCTCCAAACTGAGAGAAAATATCTTCCATTGACATTCCAGCCCCACCAAAGCCACCTCCCTGAGAGGCGCCTCCTACTCCGGCGTGTCCGAACTGGTCATAACGCTGACGTTTCTGAGCATCACTCAATATGTCATACGCTTCGGCAGCTTCTTTGAATTTCTCTTCTGCTTCCGCATCACCAGGGTTCTTGTCCGGGTGGAACTGGATCGCTTTTTTCCGATATGCTTTCTTAATTTCTTCCACTGTGGCGGTTCTTTCCACCTCCAGCACTTCGTAATAATCTCTTTTAGCCATCTTTGTATTGTTGTTATTTGCCCTCTAGCATATTGCTTATTCTCCTACCACTACTTTAGCGTGACGAAGCACTCTATCATTTAAAGTATAACCGGTCTGTACGCAATCCAGGATTTTTCCCTTCATGCCAGGTTCCGGAGCAGGAATCGTAGCTACAGCTTCAAACATTTCGGTGTCGAATGGTTGACCTACCGCTTCAATAACTTTCACTCCCTGCTGGGCCAGATAAGCCATAAATTTGGAATAGATAAGCTCTACACCTTCTTTCACAGCTTCCACGTCGTCCGATTTGCGGATGTTCTGCAATGCACGCTCAAAATCATCTACAACCGGAAGCAAGTTTTTCAGGGCGGCTTCACCACCATTCTTGATAAGGTCTGCCTTTTCACGCAAAGTACGTTTACGGTAATTATCGAATTCTGCCATCAAACGAAGATGAGAGTCGTTCAATTCGTCATACTTCTTTTTCAACTCTTCCAATTCTTCGGTCACAATGTCAGTCTGCGCACATTCTTCTGCCGCATTTTCCTGTTCCTGCTGCAAATTTGTCGCTTCCTCGTTGTTCTGACATTCATTCTTTCCAGCCGTTTCTTTCTTTCCGTTAAAATTCATCTTGCTCATAACTATCTTAATTTTTTTATTATTACCTAATTGTCAGCATAATACGACAACCTTCCTCTACTAACATTCCACATGTAGAAAAAGTTATCCCTGCGATCATTCACCGGAATAATATCAAATATGCTGCCAACTATTCATACTCAACAAAAATATCTTTACCTTTGCCTGTATATTTAGGTATAAACAGGTATTATTAATACTATAATAGAATTACTGGCATTATGAAAAGAGTTGTTTTATCCATATTACTGTTATTTGCATTCTTAACCGGCTATGCACAGAACCGGAACGCGTCGATCTGTAGATTAGGATTCACTTACGATATCAGTCAAAGTAATAACTGGGGAAAATATAAACCCGTTGTTACAGGAGTCATTCCTTATTCTTCGGCAGAACTTGCAGGAGTGAAACAGGGCGATATCCTGGAAGCGATAGACGGAGTGCAATCGACGGAAGTTTCACCACAGGAGATTGCAGAGCTATTGAACCCTGCCGGTAAAAATGAAGTGATACTCACTATCTCCAATCTTGCCGTACCGACTAAGCAGGTGATGGTAAAAAAAGATTGCAAAAAGGTCAACTCGATCACGGAAGACCAACTGGCATCGGCTTTTTCAATGTACAGCCTGGAAACGACCAGCGAACGGAACTTTACCTGTCCTTTCAAAACCGTGGTAACACCGGATTCTGTCAACTTCGGCAAATTCAAGACATTTGCATTCGCGACAATCGATGAAAACAACCGTAAACTGGAAACCGCCATCAACGAATGTATCGAAAAAGAAATGACTAAAAAAGGTTTGGCCGTAGATATCGTCCAGCCGGACATCCTGATACAGACATTTTACTTCTTCGATAAGAATCCGAACTTTAAAGGAGTGAACAAAGTAATGATAGATAAAGAGCCGACTTACCGTTATAATTTTACAGTGAGCAAAATGGACACTTTCCCGTTCCTGGGTAATTCGGCGGCAGAGGCGGAAGCAGAATACCTGTTGCAGTTCGGTTTCCGTATGATCGACCAGGCTTTTGTTCCGGGCCGTATCCTCTGGGAATGTGAAGCGAACGAGTTGCTGGAAGATTCCTACAAACTGGAAGAATATGCCCGTATACATGTGCCGCTGATGTTGATGCAATATCCGTACGTAAAATATGGCCGGAATGTATTATATAAGGTAAATCAGAGAACCTATAATTATACGGGTATCAGCTATGACATCGACCGTCTGGAACTGATTACGGATGTCGACCGCAATTCGCCGGCTTACGCATCCGGACTTCGTCCGCGCGATGTGATCGAAAAGATCAATAATAACAAGATGAATTATTCCGCAGAAGAATTTACAGCAGGCTATAAGAACTTCATTTCCAAAACGATGAAATATCGCGATCCTAAAACACAGTTTACGGATGCCAATGGTTTCAAACGCTGTATGTACTGGGATACATTCAACTACCCTAAGGTTGCCGATGCTTTACAAAGTTCCGGCAATGTAGGAGCTTTCTCCTACTTATATTATTATGCTCCTTATGTCAATCCGGCAGGTAACAATGCCTGTACGTTCGATATCAAACGGGGCAAGAACAAAATGGAAATCATCGTCCGCCCTACTATCCGCAGAGAGATTACGGTGGAGATAAAATAAGCATATAAATAAACGTGATATACCCACAAAACTTTGAACAAAAAACGGGGTTCGATAAAGCACGCCGTTTAATTTCCGATAAATGTTTAAGCCCGCTGGGACAAGAGCGGGTAGCAGAGATGGAATTCTCTGCCGATTATACAACCGTTATTGAACGTCTGGAACAAACAGATGAGTTTGTCCGTATCCTGCATGGAGATGTAGAATTTCCTGCCAGTTTCTTTTTCGATGTACGTTATTCACTGAAAAGGATACGTCCGGAAGGAACCTGGCTGGATGAAAAGGAACTGTTTGACCTGAAACGTTCCCTACAGACAATCAACGATATCGTCCGTTTCTTCCGTCCGACTGAAGAGGAAGAGATCGCTTATCCGGCTCTTACTGCATTGGCAGGTGACATACTTGTATTTCCCCAACTGATCGGAAAGATCGACTCCATTCTCGACAAGTTCGGGAAAGTAAAAGACAATGCCTCGCCCACCCTGGCACAGATCAGAAAAGAGATTACAGCAACGATGAGCGGTATTTCCCGCAGCCTGCAATCCATTCTGCGAAGTGCCCAATCGGAAGGTGTGGTCGATAAAGATGTGACTCCGACCATGCGTGACGGACGTCTGATGATACCTGTCGCTCCGGCTTTCAAAAGGAAGATCAAAGGGATCGTACATGACGAATCGGCAAGCGGTAAAACTGTTTTCATCGAACCGGAAGTCGTCGTAGAAGCCAATAACCGGGTACGGGAACTGGAAGGTGATGAACGTCGGGAGATCATGAAAATCCTGACGGAGTTTACCAATATAGTACGCCCGATGGTTCCGGATATCCTACAGTCGTATGAGTTTATGGCAGATATAGATTTTATCCGTGCCAAGGCTCTTTTTGCAGAACAGGTGAAAGGGATCAAACCGGTTGTCGAGAATATACAACAGGTAGACTGGGCACGTGCCGTTCATCCGCTACTTTACCTCTCTTTGCAAAAACAGGACAAGCAGGTTATCCCGCTCGATATCACATTGAGTGAGGAGAAGCGCATACTGATCATTTCCGGTCCGAATGCGGGTGGTAAATCCGTTTGTCTGAAGACGGTAGGTTTGCTGCAATATATGATGCAATGCGGTCTGCTGATCCCGTTGCACGAAAGTTCGCGTACCGGGATATTCTCCCGTATCTTTATCGATATCGGCGATGAACAGAGTATCGAGAATGACCTTAGTACATATAGTTCCCACCTGACTAATATGAAGTACTTCGTCAGGAACTGCGATGAAAAGACAATCATCCTGATCGATGAGTTCGGTAGCGGTACGGAACCCCAGATCGGCGGTGCGATAGCCGAAGCGCTACTCGACCGGTTCAACCGGAACCGTAGTTTCGGAGTGATCACGACCCACTATCAGAACCTGAAGCATTTTGCAGAAGATACGGAAGGCATTGTAAACGGTGCCATGTTATATGACCGCCACCTGATGCAACCGCTGTTCAAACTGTCGATCGGAAACCCGGGTAGTTCGTTTGCCGTCGAAATCGCACGGAAGATCGGGTTACCGGAAGATGTGATCGCGGATGCTTCTGCGAAAGTCGGTTCCGATTATATCGATATGGACAAATACCTGCAGGATATTGTCCGCGATAAGCGTTACTGGGAAAGCAAACGCCAGAATATCCGCCAACAGGAAAAGAAACTGGAAGATATCACATCCCGCTACGAAAAGGATCTGGAGGAGGTAAATAAGCAACGTAAAGAGATCATGCGCGAAGCAAAGGCTGAAGCACAGCGAATACTGGCCGAAGCAAATGCGAAGATCGAAAATACAGTTCGCGAGATCAAAGAGGCGCAGGCTGAAAAAGAACAAACCAAACTTGCCCGTAAAGCCTTGGAAGAGTTCAAAACGTCTATCGAATCAACCGGAGAGGAAGATGACAAGATAGCTCGCAAAATGGCGAAACTGCAGGAACGGAAAGAGCGTAAAAAGCAAAAGCAGAATGCCCCGCCCACCAAACAAGCGTTCAACCGTGACGTGATCGAAGTCGGCGACAATGTGCGTTTAAAAGGACAAGTTTCTGCCGGGACAGTTATGGAACTTCAAGGAAAACAAGCCGTTGTAGCATTCGGTATGATAAAAAGTACTGTAAAACTCGAACAACTGGAAAAAGTAAGCAAAGGCCAGATCAAGAAAGAAATTCAGAAAAGCACCTTTGTCAGTGTGGGTACGACCGATCATATGCACGAGAAAAAACTGAACTTTAAGCAAGAGATAGATGTTAGAGGTATGAGGGGCGATGAAGCACTGCAAGCTGTCACCTATTTCATTGACGATGCCATCCAGGTCGGAGCTGGGCGAGTCCGTATTCTGCATGGAACAGGTACGGGTATCCTACGGCAACTGATACGCGACTATCTGCATTCGGTTCCGGGTGTCGAGCATTACCACGATGAGCATGTCCAGTTTGGTGGTGCAGGTATCACTGTTGTAGAACTGGATTAAAACAATTGTAGCTATGAGACGAAAAGAGGGAACACATTTGCATAGGCGCAGACATATTTCAAACCGGCATTTGTCGGATAAATATTATTATGCCGGTGAACATGAAACTGTAACCGACATTCGTCTCACACAATACAATTCAGATGGAATCCACACGACTGAAGTAAAAAAAGGAACTACTTCGTTTAATAAACTGGTCGACCCAAACAAAGTAAACTGGTTTCAAGTAAGCGGACTTACCGATTCGGAAACGATCACACGTATCGTAAACGATTTTGGACTCCATAATCTGGATGCCAAAGATATCCTGACACCTCAACATGTGGTAAAGATTGAAGAGTATGCGAATCACATGCTTATTATCCTGAATTCCAGTTATTATGATGCCAATATGGAGATACACTCCGAACACATCAGTATCCTGGTCACCGGTAATGTCGTTATTACTTTTACGGAAAGCAACAACCCAGTCTTCGCCAACACAATGAAAGCACTGGAATCAGATATGTTGAGCCTGCGGAAAAAAGGTAGCGGACTCTTACTTGCTTTCCTGCTGAATACGATCATCGCCAACCTGGTCGAGACGGCTTCGAAGGTGGAGGAAATGTTGGAAGATATAGAGGAAACATTGCTCGATATCAAAAGCGACCAAGGGAATATGGGTTCGATGATCCAGCAACGCCGTCACGAATATATGCTTATCCGTAAAAACAGCCAACCCCTGAAAGAACAATTTCCCAAATTACTGCGTACCGAAAACGGGATAATCAGTCCCGACATGCTTCCGGTCTACACAGATTTGTCAGACCAGTTGCAATTCGTTATACAGACAACCGAAAGTTGCCGGGAAATCATATCTTCTTTGGTGGATCTTTATATCTCCAACAATGATCTGCGCATGAACGCGATCATGAAACGGCTGACAGTCGTATCTACCCTGTTCATTCCATTGACATTCCTGGTAGGCGTATGGGGAATGAACTTCAAACTTATGCCCGAGCTGGACTGGGAATACGGCTATGGTATTGCCTGGGGAGTGATGTTCCTTACCGGTATACTGACCTGGATATATATGAGAAAGAAAGATTGGTTTTAGAGTCCGTAATTCCTTTTAAACTGATAATAGGTATTTCTGGATACGTTGAAATGCTTGCAGATCATGACAACAGTATCTCCCCTCTCAAGCATATTCATCACTTCTTCTTTGTTGGCATCCAGCAAAGACTGCTTCGCATCGGTCCCTTTCGGCCGTCCCAGTTGCAGTCCCTCCTTATCTTTCTTGTGATTCAAAGCCTCTTTCGTTCGGACAGACATCAGGTGATGCTCGATATCCGAAACCAGGTTACAGGTATCCGAGACAACTTCTGTATTCAGGCTGTTGTCCAGCAGATACCGGTCGTTGATACTATATACATGAATACCCCGGGCCATACATTTCCCCAAAAGTGTCATCACTTCTGAAAGGGTACGACCAAACCGGGCAATATCCGTGATAATCACCTTGTCCCCCTTTTTCATTCTGTCTATTAACCGGGATAAGGTAGGTTCACCTTCTTTCCTCTTTCCATCTACTATATCAGTTATCCATTTACTGATTTCCAAACCATTTGCTGACGCATAACGAGTAATTTCATCTTTTTGTGTTTCAAGATGTTGCTTGTCAATAGTTACTCTCAAATAAGCTATTATCATAAAACTTCTGCTACTTACTATTTTGAATGTACAAAATATACTTTTAGTTCACGCGGTGAAGATACAATAAAGTAACGACAGCTCATATACTATTTTTCTTTTCATAGCATAAAAAAACGCTAAAAAGCAAGCTGTAGCAAGTTAAAAAACAAGCCCTTACATTTTATGCTAAACTTTCCCTTTTATTGAAAGAAAATGTTATCGAAAACAAGATGAAACATTCTTTAATAAGCGCTCCATACATTTTATAATTATATCCGGAGAAATAAACCTATCTTTGCAAATATGAAAAAGTATCTTCTAGTCATATTAACCATCCTCTATATCGGGGTTTCCTGCGGAATTATCCTGAATATCCATCATTGCATGGGTAAGATAGTGGAAGTTGAGTTATGGCAAAACGATACCTGTCCTTCATGCAAGGAAAAGAAACAAGCAGGCCATTGCTGCTCTACGGAGACACAACTGGTTAAAATGACGGTCGATCAGGATATCCATCAGGTACCGGCTATCGACTATACACCGGTCGCCCTGTCCTTGCTTTTTAATATGAATGCTTTGCAGATTCTCTCCGAAGCAAGTGAATCAGGCATACCTAATCCTTATTATAATACCCCACCTGACGAATGCAGCGGTACAGAACGATGCATTCTTAACTGTTCTTTTCTGATTTAGTTGATATTGGCTTTAGGGCCAACCATATCTTTTGTTTAGAATCCATAAACAAAAAATTATTATAATCTGTTCCTTTTGTGTAACACAAGAGAAAATAGAAGGTGTACAGCCATTCTTTGTAAAACAAAGTCTGCTGTAGACTCAGATTGTATGCATCAATTAATCCATCAGAATAAAAACAGTACTCTATGCTAAATAAAATAATCCGTTATTTCCTTGAGAACAGGGTAGTAACCATGCTATTATTAATACTGGTTGTTGTGTGGGGAATATCGACCTCTCCTTTCAACTGGCACGGGGGCATTATCCCACGTAATCCCATCCCGGTGGATGCGATCCCGGATATCGGTGACAACCAACAAATTGTCGCTACCGAATGGATGGGACGGTCACCTAAAGACATACAGGACCAGATCACTTATCCGCTGACAACCTCGTTACTGGGCATTCCGGGTGTGAAAAGTATCCGGAGTTCCTCCATGTTCGGTATGTCATTCATTTATATTATTTTCGATGATGATATCGAATTTTACTGGAGCCGTTCACGTATCCTGGAAAAATTAAATTCGTTGCCACCCGGAACATTGCCGGAAGGCGTACAACCAGCTCTGGGACCTGATGCAACGGCTTTAGGGCAAATATATTGGTACACACTGGAGGGCAGGAATCCGGAAACAGGCAAACCTACCGGAGGATGGAATGCCGAAGAACTGCGTACGATCCAGGACTTCTATGTTAAATATAGTCTTTCGGCAGCCGAAGGTGTATCGGAAGTTGCTTCTGCCGGAGGCTTCGTAAAAGAATATCAGATCGAGCTCAATCCGGATGCCATGCGGGCATTCAATATATCGGTCATGGATATTATGAATGCCGTAAAAAAGAGCAATCTTGATATCGGTGCGGAAACAATGGAGATCAATAAAGTAGAATACCTGATCCGGGGATTAGGATATATTAAAGATGTATCCGATCTGGAGAAAGCCGTTATCACTGTTCGCGACGGTGTCCCGGTACGTATATCGGATGTTGCTTTCGTAAATATCGGCCCGGGGACACGGCGGGGAGGATTGGACAAGGAAGGAATAGAAGCTGTCGGTGGTGTCGTCATCGCCCGTTACGGAGCCAATCCGCTGGAAGTGATCGACAATGTAAAAACAAAAATCAAAGAAATAGAAGCCGGACTTCCGCAGAAAACATTGGAAGACGGGACAGTCTCAAAGGTCAGTGTCGTGCCGTTCTATGATCGCACCGGACTGATAAAAGAGACAATCGGGACACTCGAAACTTCACTCTCCCATGAAATACTGATCTGTATCATCGTGATTATCGTACTGGTGCTGAATCTGCGTGCTTCGGTCATTATTGCAAGCATGTTGCCGATAGCTGTACTGGCAACATTCATTATTATGAAATATACCGGGATAGAGGCGAATATTGTCGCATTGTCCGGCATCGCTATTGCGATCGGTGTTATGGTGGATGTCGGTGTCGTTTTCGTAGAGAGTATTATACGGTATATGGAGATGCCCGAGAACAAAGGCATTCGAAGTGGTAAAGCGTTCGTAAACCTTATTTACAAAGCGGTAAGCGAAGTATCGGGAGCCATCACTACGGCAATGATTACAACGATTGTCAGCTTCCTGCCCGTTTTTGCCATGGAGGCACAGGAAGGGAAAATGTTCTCTCCCCTCGCCTACACGAAGACGTATGCATTAGCTTCTTCCTTTATCCTGGGGTTGATCTTATTGCCTACTCTTTCTTATTTGTTATTCTCTGTCCGAATAAATTCGAAAATAATACGCAAAATCACCAATTATCTGTTGGTAGCAACAGGCACTGTGCTGATGATCATTTACGGAAGTGTTCCGGCACTCGGACTAACGGCCGTAGGACTAAACAACCTGTTTGCATCCTACTGGAAAAATCCGAAGATGGCTACTTACATCAATATTGGTATTACATTACTGGTTGCCGTTTACTATTTGTCGGAAGAATGGCTGCCGATGGGACCGCAAGCCGGGCTATCCGCCAATATCTTATTTGTTGCGGCGTGTATCATCATCATTCTGTCCCTTCTCTGGATACTGGTTATCTATTACGAACGGATATTGAGATGGTGCCTTAACCATCGCTGGCAGTTCATGATCGTTCCGGCTGCAACGATCGTATTCGGCTTCATGATCTGGATGGGATTCAACCGAACATTCGGGCTGGTCGCTTCCGGATTCGAGACACTGGGATGGAAAGACTTCCGGCAAACAGCTTTCTGGGAAAAGGCTTCGGCTGAATTTCCCGGTATCGGTGAAGAATTTATGCCCAGCCTGAATGAAGGATCTTTCCTGCTGATGCCTACCAGTATGCCTCATACCGGAGTTGCCCAAAACCTGGATTATATTGAAGCACTGGATAAACGCCTAGCAGCCATTCCGGAAGTAGAGACCGCGATCGGGAAATGGGGACGTGTGAACTCGGCTCTCGACCCGGCACCGGCACAGATGTTTGAGAATACGATCAATTACCGTCCGGAATATATATTGAATGAAGACGGCGGACGGGAACGGTTCAAGGTGAACAGACAGGGAGAATATCTTTTAAAAGACGGCAGTACCTACAATCCGGCCGATGGTTTCCGGCTGATTCCAAAAGATAGCCTGATTCCTGACCGGAAAGGGGATTACTTCCGCCAGTGGCGTCCGGAGATTAAAAACACAAACGATATCTGGCAACAGATCGTGAATGTCACTCATTTGCCGGGCCTGACCTCTGCTCCCAAACTACAGCCGATAGAAGCCCGTCTCGTGATGCTTTCGACCGGAATGCGTGCACCTATGGGATTAAAGATATACGGACCGGACCTGGAAACGATCGAACAAAGCGGAAAAGCCATCGAGCAGGCATTGAAAGAGGTACCTTCCGTAATCCCTTCTTCCGTCTTTTATGACAGGGCGGTCGGCGCTCCATATCTGGAGATCAAACTGAACAGAGATAATATGGCCCGTTATGGAGTGAATGTAGAAGACCTGCAGGAAATATTAGGTGCAGCCGTCGGCGGTATGGTTCTAACGACAACAGTAGAAGGCAGGGAACGCTTCCCCGTCCGTCTCCGCTATGCACGCGAACTTCGGGATAACCCGGAAGCTTTATCCATGTTGTTGGTTCCTACGGCAACCGGTGCACAGATTCCCTTGAAGGAACTGGCCGATATCGATTACACCCGGGGAGCACAGATGATCCAAAGCGAAAACACCTTCCTGGTCGGTTATGTGATATTCGATAAGCCATCCGGCAAGGCGGAAGTGGATGTTGTAAAAGAAGCGACACGCATACTGGATCAAAAGATAAAAGACGGAGAACTGACCCTGGCGAAAGGTGTATCCTATAAGTTTGCCGGTAACTACGAACAGCAGGAACGCGCCACTCAACGGCTGGCAATCGTTGTTCCCCTGGCACTGCTTATCGTCCTGCTTGTCCTGTATTTCCAGTTCAAGACAGTAACGGCTTCCCTGATCCATTTCTCCGGTGTATTCGTTGCCTTTGCGGGTGGTTTTATCCTACTTTGGCTGTACGGACAAGATTGGTTCATGAACTTTTCCGTCGGAGGAGAAAATATGAGGGATCTTTTCCAGATGCATACTATCAATCTGAGTGTGGCAGTCTGGGTAGGATTTATCGCCCTGTTCGGAGTGGCGACAGATGACGGAGTGTTGATGGGAACTTATATCCATCAGACATTCCTGCAACAGAATCCCACCACAAAAGAAGCGATCCGTGAAGCAGTCGTTACAGCCGGTCTCAAACGCGTACGCCCCGCTGCTATGACCACCGCAACAACGCTGATCGCCTTGTTACCGGTATTGACTTCTACAGGAAAAGGAGCAGATATCATGGTTCCGATGGCAATACCAACTTTCGGTGGTATGCTGATCCAGTCCATGACCATGTTCGTCGTCCCCGTCCTGCAATGTTGGTGGCGTGAAGGCGCTATAAAGAAAGAACAAAAGAAACAGAATCTTCAAAACAATAGAAACGATGAGAAATAAAATCAAAATACAAATATATATAACAGGAATAACCTTGCTGTTCGGCCTTTTTCCTGCTTTCCCACAACAGGCGGACAGTCTGTCGTGGTATCTGGAAACGGCAGCACGCAACAATCCGCTGATAAACTCCAATTTTGCTTTATATAAAGCATCATTGGAAAAGATTCCGCAAGCCGGAGCATATGCCGATCCAGAACTTGATATCGGTCTTTTCGTCAAACCGATGGAGACTTTGAGTGGCAAGCAAATTGCCGACTTTACGCTTATGCAGATGTTTCCCTGGTTCGGAACACGTAAAGCCGCCCGCAACGAAGCAACCGAGATGTCGCGCATGGCTTACGAACAATTTCGCGAAGCCAAGAACAATCTATTCTATGAAGTGAAAAGCCAGTGGTATCAGTTATGCAACCTCAACGAGCAATACAAGAATACACAGGCAAATCTTCTGTTACTTGAACAACTGGAAAAGCTGGCACTCAACCGCTACTCGGCTCCTTCCGCCAATGCTCCAACCCCGACAGCTGCACCCGTTGCCACCGTTGTCGCAGCACCTCCCGTTGCTACAGGAAACAGTATGGACAATATGGGAGGAATGGGTAACTCTTCCCAAACAGCAACACAGGGAATACCGGCAGGAAACTCTTCCATGCAAAGTATGGGAGCCGGTTCGATGGGAGCAAGTAATTCCTCCGGTAGCATGTCGGATGTATTGCGCATACAGATAGAAAAAGCAGAACTTCAGAATAATCTGGAAATCCTCGCTTCTAACAGAATAGCAGCCGAAGCACGTTTCAATGCCTTGTTGAACCGTAAACAAGATATGCGGATAGCCGTTCCCGATTCACTGGAACAACTGCATTTCCTAATCGATGACCAGGCAATGACCGACAGTATCATTACTGCCAATCCTATGCTTTCCATGCTTGAAGCGGAAGCGAATGCTTATCGTGCCAAAGCCGTTATGGATAAAAAGATGAGTTATCCGATGTTCGGTATCGGCCTGCAATATTCGCTTGTCGGGAAATCAAACAATAAGATGGTCATGGACGATATGAACGGGATGGATATGTTTATGCCGATGTTCAAGATCAGCATCCCTATTTTCCGTAAAAAATATCAGGCACAACAGAAAGAGAGCCAGCATTACCGCCGGGCAAGCGAACTGAAATATGAAAACACGTTGAACGAACTGCAATCCGAATACCAGACAGTCAAGCAACAACTGGCCGATGCCGCACGTAAAATAGCCCTTTATAAGAAACAACAGGAACTGTCGCTCTCCACCTGGCAACTGATCGTACGGGAATTTTCTGCCGGCACGACAAGCCTGACTGACGTGATACAGGTAGAGCGCCAGCTATTGGATTACGGACTCAAGAAAAGTGAAGCCATTGCCGAATACAACACGATGGTAGCTGGATTGGAAAAATTAGTAGCAACTTCAATAAACGAATAAAGACATGAAAAAGATAAAAGAATGGTTTAAGACCAAAGAAATACGATATACATTATTTGCATTGGCAGGTTTATTCCTCGGCTGGTTGTTCTTCAGTCCGTCTTCCACCCCGTCACCGGCAAACGACGAACAGCATAGTCATGACAGCATCGAAGGACATACACACAGCCATGACCTGCAACAGGATGAAAACGGGGTCTGGACTTGCTCTATGCACCCACAGATCAAACAGGACAAACCCGGTAAATGCCCGATATGCGGTATGGACCTGATTCCCTTACGTAAAAGCGGCAATAACCACGAGAACGTAGATCCTTCAGCAATCCAATTGTCGGAAGAAGCAATTGCTCTGGCGAATGTACAGACCTCCCGCGTCAGTAAGGAAAACCCGGTGAAGGAAGTCCGCTTATATGGTAAAATCGCTCCGGACGAGCGAAGCCTGCAATCACAAACTGCCCACGTAGGAGGCCGTATTGAAAGTCTTGCTGTCGACTTTACCGGAGAAACAGTCCGCGCCGGACAAACTCTTGCAACCTTATACTCACCGGAATTGTTCACGGCACAGCAGGAACTGATAGAAGCCCTGAAAATGCAGCAACCTGCGCTGATCAAAGCAGCCCGTGAGAAACTACGACTCTGGAAAATGACAGATGCGCAGATTACTGCTATCGAACAATCGGGAACAATCTCTCCCACCGTAGAGATCAAATCGAACACAAGCGGTATCGTGATGTCGAAACGTGTCAGCCAGGGAGATTACGTATCGCAGGGAGCCGTTTTATTCGATGTAGCCAACTTGTCAAAAGTATGGGCAATGTTCGATGCTTACGAAACCGACCTGCCGTTCCTCAGCAAAGGCGATCCGGTCACATTCACCATGCAGGCATTTCCCGGCAAAGCATTCAAAGGACGTATCGCTTTTATCGATCCGATCGTCAACCCGACCAGCCGTACCTCCCGTGTACGTGTCGAAGTTGCAAACCCTGGTATGGAATTAAAGCCGGAAATGTATGCGACAGCTATTGTAGATGCCCCTTTGAAAGGATATAAGGATCAGATCGTCGTTCCCCAGACAGCCGTTCTCTGGACCGGCAAACGATCTATCGTTTATGTGAAACAACCGGACACCACTACTCCGACATTCCTGATGCGGGAAGTAGAATTAGGCCCGTCATTAGGCAATGCCTATGTGATACTGAAAGGACTTGCGGACGGAGAAGAGATCGTGACAAACGGCGTTTTCTCTATCGATGCCAGTGCACAGCTGGAAGGAAAAACTTCGATGATGAACAATGACGGGAATGCAGCCCATCCGATGACGGGACATGCAGGACATCATATGCACGGAGAAACAGCAGCTCAAAGCACAACCCCAAGCAAACATGCTATGTTTGGAGTAAAAGGAGCCTGCGATATGTGTAAACAACGGATCGAAGAAGCAGCCAAAAGTGTCAAAGGAGTCACCTCCGCCTCTTGGGAGAAAGAAAACCAAATGGTCCATTTACAGTTCAATCCGGCACAAACTTCCGTCGATGCCATTGCCAAAGCAATAGCCGAAGCCGGACATGACAACGATAAATACAAAGCAGACGACAGCATCTACAACAAGCTCCCGGCTTGTTGCAAATACCGTCAATAGATCACTGAAGCGCAAACAAAAAGGGCTACAATTTATTTTGTATCCCTTTATCGTTGCGCTTCAAAAATATCCTCTTCTTTTCAATAATACGTCTCTGTCAGTGGAATATTTACTTCTACGGATAGCATTCCAGTACCATCACTACAAAAACGTACCTTATTTTCCCGGGCTAACCACCCCAATGCAAGAAAAATAACAGACTCTTTACAATGAGTCATCTCACCGATCTTTCTGATAGACATGTTACCTCTCTCTGCAAGCAAACGCCAAATCTGGCCGGCATTTGAACCAACGTCATTCTTATTCATAACACTCCATTTTTTGATATTTGACTTAAAACTAATCATAATAAGTCAAATAAGACTGTCCCATTTGGCTCTTATATTAGTTATTTATACCACTTTTCAACTCTCGCACAAAACAAAATGACTTTGCTTTATGAATAGAACAATCCTTACATCGATAATGTTTCACGAAAATCATACAACTTCCATATAATTTGAAAGAAAAATAGCTTTTTAACTTACGATCATCAACTTATACTTTTAATTTACAAGCAATAATGTTTGTCTATGAAAGAGACTGAAACCATCATCCTTTTACTTTCCGGGTCTCTGCCAAATTAATTAAAAGAAACCGTAAACAAAGCCTTCTTTTAAAATGTTTGAATAGTATAGAATCAAATAAAACAATTAGGCGATATGGACGATTATGAATTGATTGATAACGAGGAGAACCACCAATACGAATTTCATATTGGTAAATACATTCCGAGAATTGAGTATATAAAAACCAAGAACGGCGAGATATATCTCACGCATACTGAAGTGCCTGTAGCTCTTGAAGGAAAAGGTGTAGGCAGCCAGCTGGCTGAAAAGGTACTGAAAGATATAGAAAAGCAGGGATTACGTTTGGTTCCGTTGTGTCCCTTCGTTGCCGGATACATCCAAAAACATCCGGACTGGCGACGTATAGTAATGAAAGGTATTAATGTAGGATAAAGCGATTATAGAGTATGGGAAAGAAAATTGAATATTCAAACGGTGAGCTGACCATTATCTGGCAGCCCGAATTGTGCAAACATGCCGGTATTTGTGTAAAAACATTACCGCAGGTATACAACCCGAAGGAAAGACCCTGGGTTAAAATAGAAAATGCAACTACGGAAGAACTGATCGCACAGATCAATAAATGTCCGTCGGGTGCACTTAGCTACAGATTGAATGAAAAAGAATAGATTTAAACAGGCTATAACTTAATTAATGACAGGCTTCCGTCAGGTTCGTTCACAAACCGGCGGAAGTTTTTTTATTTGAGACGTCCTTCTATGCCCAACTGATAAAGAAACAATCCCCAGTTTTCTTCACGGATCTCTTTGTTCAAGCGCACCTGTTCAGGATGGAGATGTCCCGGATAACTATCATTCAGATAGTACTTGTCTTCTGCAATATCATAATAGAAAACCAGATCATCATAAGCGGCACTTATTAAACTCGATACATTAGTGGCTGTAAATAACTCCGTTCCGGCTAAAATGACAAGGATCTTTTCATATTGCCCCAGTTTTTCTGAAAATGCCGAATGATCATAAAAACGAATCTCTCTGGTATCTTTATCGAACCACTTGATATCGTTGCCTGTGAAAAGTATCTCATTTCCCAGAGGAAGATTATATACTTTATGCCCCAGACCAACAACAATTATTTCGGATTCTCCGTTCAGAGAACCATCATTCTCACAGCCGACAAATGTCAGCAGCAAAAATAAAAACGACAGGAAGCAACATAACTTTTTCATCAGACAATCATTTAGTACAGGTTCTTTATATAAAAATGCAAAACCTCCCGAATTACTGCGTCTGCATGAGATAAATTCCGGAGTGAAGAATATCAGTCTCAAAATTAGCATTTTAAATTGGATACACAAATCATTACGGGAGAAAATGTATCCCTGTCAAGGCATCGAATTATAATAACGCCAGGTATTATCCCGTTTACGGTTTCTCCGTTTATTCCTTTCTTTTTTTGAAAAGACCCATTCCAGCATATCATTCAGCGAGAAATAAAGTTTTACAGACCCGCCCACAGTTCCTCGTTTCTGTCCGTCTTTCACCACATCCGAAGAGTACAGATTCCTCCCTCCTGCTGCAGCCGTTACCGGCAACTTTCCTACTTGTATCTCCTTTTTGTCGATAAGACGCGTAGGAGGCGGCGTATAGGCTTCTTTGTTTATCTTTGGAGTAGTATCCAGTTCCATCGTATACAGACGGTAAACACTCGGGGGCATCGATTTATAATCCAGATCTTTATGTACGCTATCCGTATCTGCCCGCAAATATTCGGAAAAGTCTTTCAGGACAGGCAGTTCGGCAGGTGCTTCCAGTATCTGCTGCCCGGGTTCGTCTTCCAGGTGTATGAATGTACCTTCCCGGATCGCCTTTTGAAACTCCGGGTTAATACGTACCGTATCCGTTCCGGATAAAATACCGGATAACCACACCGAATCTTTTTCACTCCAATTCTGCCCGTATACATGCACAGGCAGTGATCCTGTCAACATCAGAACAAGTAAACACAGCTTCAACTTCATACTATAGAAACGATGATATGAATGATATACTGCATAGGAAAAACTATTTTCTTCAGTAAAAAAACAGTTGTTTACTACCGATGAACTTTGTAAACTTCGCGAATATTCATACTTTTACTGCCGGTTTTAAAACAAATAGTAACAAGGGCGGAATATTTATGAACTAACAATATATTATTTATGAAAAAGATTATCAGCTTATTTTTAGCGGCTACAGCTTTTGCCTGTACGCAGGAACAAAGCATAGACGTAACGGTAACGAACCCGTCGGCCATTAACCGTTCAAACGAGATCACAGAAATCCCGAAGGATGCCGTTGCAAAACTGAATGGCGAGTCTTTCATCATCTCCGACAACAACGGGACACAAATCCCTTATCAGATCACTTACGACAATAAAATTATTTTCCCTGTCGATGTGAACGCAAACAGCAGCGTTACTTATCAGATCAAACCTGGTACTCCCGAAACACCTGCGACTGTTGCCTGCGGTAAATTTTATCCGGAACGTGTGGACGATATCGCCTGGGAAAACGACCGCATTGCCTTCCGTACTTATGGTCCGGCTTTGCAGGCTACCGGCGAACAGGCTTTCGGTTATGATATCTGGGTAAAATGTGTATCGCAACCGGTTGTCGATATGCGTTACAAGACAGAACTCGATCCGGAATCGAGAGCTAAAATAGCAGAATTAAGAAAGACCGACAAGAAAGCGGCACAGGAACTGGCAAACTCTATTTCCTACCATATCGACCATGGGAACGGACTGGATTACTACAAAGTAGGTCCGACATTGGGTGCTGGTACTTCCGCTCTTTTATCCAACGACTCCATCGTTTATCCGTACTGCTACAAAGAATATGAAATCCTGGATAACGGTCCGCTGCGTTTCACAGTCAAGCTCGTTTACAACCCGCTGAAAGTTAAAGATAATGAGAATATTATTGAAACCCGCCTGCTGTCGTTGGATGCCGGTTCACAGTTGAACAAAATAACACTTTCGTTCGCCAACCTGAATGAACCGACCCCACTGGTAACCGGTATCGTTCTGCACGAACCGAGTACAGATTACCAGGCAGACGCAGCCAGCGGTTATATAGCTTACGCTGACCCGGAAGATCCGACAAACGGACAGATATTCGTCGGTGCCGTATTCCCGGAAAAGTTAAGCGATGCCAAAGCAGTAAACTTCTCTGAAGCAGAAAAGAAACAACGCGGAGCAGACGGTCACGTATTGGCTTACACAACTTATGCACCAGGTAGTGAATATACATACTATACAGGAGCCGGATGGAGCAAATGGGGATTCCAAAACTCTACCGAATGGTTCAACTATGTAAAAGAGTTTGCTCAGAAAGTTAAGCAGCCGTTACAGGTAACAGTAAAGTAAAAACATATTCTATGTAAATGTATCCTATAAACCATTCACCTTTCATCTGCTATTCATATCCTATTGTTATATGAATAGTTACGTTCGATGCACGGAGTGAATAGTTGGTGAAAGGAGGTGATAGGTTTGATTCAACCTTTCACCTCCTTTTCAACTAAGGCTTTTCCAGTAAAGAAGAAAGATTAAAGTACTTGACTACTAAGGTCAAAGTGACTATCCTTTCACTTGTCGACCACCGCCGTTAAGGTTAACGACAGTGGTCGACAAGCTTAACGATATACGTCAGCAAGCTTAACGAGCGTCATCGCAAAGCTATCAGGTAATATCTTTCAGATTAAAAAGAAAGGACTTCGGGGTTAATAACCCATAGGCTGATTGCTAGTTGAATACTTTAGGGCACAAATGATATCTCATCCAGAGGATTCCAGAAAACCTTCTTCCAGTCTTTAATACGGTTGTTTTCTACCCGGATACCTTCTTCTTCCAACCTTTCCTGCATCTCGGTCGGCGTACTGAAAGCATCTTTGCCGGATAACACACCCTGACTGTTCACTACCCGGTAAGCAGGAACACCTACCTCCGAACAATTCCCCATTACCTTACCAACCATTCTCGACATATTCGGATAGCCGATCGCACGGGCTATCGCACCATAGCTGGTGGCACGCCCGTATGGAACGGTCTTTACCATCTGATAGACGGCAGCCACAAAATCTTCTTTATCAAAACCAGACATATCCTATTATAGTTTTTCCGCCAGCTCTTTCAGTAAAACATCTGCACCGGCAATCATATCCCCGTTCTCATTATAAACACCAACCAGGTAACGTCCTTTCCAAAGAACAGGTATATCCCCGTTATAACGGTCTTTTACCAATAATCCTCCTTCTTTCAACTCGTCCGACTGCTTGGTAAAAGCCATATACTGGGTCAAAACGTCTTTTACCCCATCCGGTGAACCACCATCCAGAACAAACAACTGAAAAGACTGTCCGTCCTTTTCATACTTCATTGTATATACAGCCCGCAAAAACTCGTGACCGATATAATTGGAGGTAATATATGCAGCTGAATAAGGTATTTTCCCCTGTTCCGGGAATAAACGGATAATGGGAGGATAACCGGCACCGGCATCGATCTTTTCGGCCAGCGCCTTACCGATCGCCTGCAATTCTTTCGACACATCACCGGAAGCATTGCTCCACATCTTCAGATACATATTCCCGGCAAAGAAATACAAATTCGTCTTATCTCCCTGCGCTTCTCCCCCTACAGGCAGAAATTCGAGATCGGAAGAACGTTCGGACGAATACATACCGAAAGCATCCTCCGGTGTAGCATGGCGATAGGCTTGTATCGTGATATAATCGGCCCCTTTCTTATATTCCATAGAAGTCATCTCCCTGAAATTATCCTCCAGGAAAAGCGGAGCCGCCCCATTTATACGGTCAAAGAGATTATCGGGATTGAAAACCTCCACCTCACCGGAGACAGTCCAGCCGTCGACAGACGGTAACCATGATTTCAATTCATCCGGTGTCTGCGCTATTAAAGAGCAGAAAGGCAACAGGAAAAAGAGTAACAAATAATTGATCTGCTTCATACATTCGATTCTTTAAGTCAGAAATTCATCGGGCACCTGCATCACCGGAGTAATCGCGGCAATCTTAGCCGATATGTCAAAGCCGGAAGGACATTTCACCTTACAGGTGTCGCAGTTGGAACAGATATCCGGCGAAAGCTCCAGCCCTGCCAATGTTTCTTTCGACATTCTTGAATATTTATAACCATAGGCATACATATAAGCCCGCATAATATCAGGAATAGGAAGATGTTCGGGGCATTCTGTCCGGCACTTTCCGCACTGCTGGCAATACAACATTTCCTGTCCGCAAAGGGAAGCCAGATAATCTGTGTCGGCAGTAGTCAGTTCAGGAGAATGGGCGGCAGCCAGACATTCGTCCAGTTCATCATAATTGGAAAATCCGGGGATGACAGTCGTGATATGCTCATTCTTCCATGCCCATTTCAGACAAGCCTGCGCATTGATCTTCTTTTTTCCTTCCGCATCTTCGGTACCTCCGGTCATCGTTTTCATGGCAACCAATCCGATACCTGCTTTTGCAGCACGGGCAATAGCCTCTTCCGTTTCTTTCAGATTCGACAGTTTGAAATTATAGCTCAACAGGACAACATCATAGATACCCGCTTCAATAGCGGCATCCAGTAATTCCGGTTTCCCGGCATGAGCGGAGAAACCGATGAAACGGGTCTTACCATCTTCTTTGAATTTCTTCAGAACAGCAATGACACGTTCGTCTTTTACCTCTTCCACCTTATCCAGCGCATGCGTATAAAACAGGTCCACATGATCCATATTCAGGCGTTTCAGGCTCTGATCCACCAGCTTTTCGTACGTTTCTTCAAAATCATCTTTCAAAGGATAATCAAACTTTCCCTTTGTCGCAATAAAGAAACTGTCACGGGGTTTTCCGGTAAAGAACTTTCCTAACATCTCCTCGTTCTTTCCGTTCTGGTAGCCATGAGCCGTATCAAAATGGAATATGCCGGAATTATAGGCAGCCCTCACCACATTCGGATTGTCGGCACGCATCACTCCCATACTCAGTATCGGCAGTTTCACCCCTGTTCTGCCAAGCGTGCGGACAGGAATTTCATTTTTATTAGCAGTCACCAGAGAAGCACGGGCAGCCTTAGCTCCCGGAATTAACATGGCACTCACACCTGCAGTAGCTGAAAGCCGGAAAAAATCTCTTCGATTTACATGATTGGTTTTCATAAGATTATATATTAGTGTTTATCCCTATCCGTCTGTGCCTCACAAATATAGAAAGATTTATCAAAATAAATCACTTTTTCCGTAGGGTATTCGTTCTCTGACCGATCTTATATATACAAACAGGAATATTCACCATTAAAACAATACAAAGATGAAAACACTGTATAGACAATCTATCGGATTTTTGCTGATCTTATTATTGGTAGCAGGTATTAGTCCGTTACAGGCGCAGGATCAACCGGTGCGTGACGACGAGAATCCGGACTTCATCACTATCAGCGGAGTTGTCAAGGACAAAAATAATAAGAAACGGCTGGAGTATGTAAACATTTCCATCCCCGGCAGTACTTCGGGTACGATCACCAACGAAGACGGGGAATTCTCTTTCAAGATCAAAGATGCTTCCCATGTGAAGGCTGTCGAGATCTCCCATATCGGATATTACAATAATAAAGTAGAAGTGAGCGGGATTAACCTCTCCGACCTGACTGTCTGGATGACACCTTACGAGAATATGCTCGACGAGATCATCATCCATGCCCAGGAACCACGCTATCTGGTAGAACAAGCCGTCAGTAAAATTCCCGCCAACTACAGCAAGAAGACAAATATGCTGACCGGCTTCTACCGGGAAACAGCCCAAAAAGGCAAACGGTATATCAATATATCGGAAGCAGTGATCGACATCTATAAAACACCCTATAACGAAGCATCCGACCGCGACCGCGTACAGGTTTACAAAGGCCGTAAGTTATTGAGCCAGAAAAGGACCGACACGCTTGCCGTCAAACTGCTCGGCGGTCCGAATATGTCGATCTTCTGTGATATAGTGAAGAATCCGGATGTATTGCTCGACAAGGAATGCCTACCCTATTACCTCTTCAAAATGGAGGAATCGACCAATATCGACAACCGTCCTCAATATGTAATCAGTTTCAAGCCACAGGTCATCATGCCTTATGCCCTGTATTACGGAAAACTGTACATAGACAAGGAACGCCTCTCATTCACCCGTGCCGAATTCAATCTGAGTATGGACGACCGCAACAAAGCGACCCAGGCCATCCTCAAAAAGAAACCGTTCGGATTACGTTTCCGTCCGCTCGAAGTAGCTTATCTGGTCAATTATAAAGACCGTGACGGCGTAACTTATCTGAACTATATCCGCAACGGGGTACGTTTTAAATGTGACTGGAAACGCAAACTGTTCTCGACCAATTACACCATTATCTCCGAAACGGTGGTAACGGACGGACGAGAAGAAAACGTGACCACTATTCCGTATAAGATGGCATTCAAAGAATCACAATCGTTGTCCGATAAAGTAGAGAACTTCATGGACGAAGATTTCTGGGGAGCCTACAATATCATCGAACCGACGGAATCACTGGAAAGTGCGGTAAACAAATTAAAAAAGCAACAGAAATAAATTTCAATATCTTTTCGTACATTTGAAGGACTCTAATCATTAAGATCCACGGCATGCTGAACGATTTATTCGTACTAACTAAGATTAAAGAGGGGGACGTCAAAGCTTTCGAAGGTATCTTCCGGCTCTACTACTCCCCCCTTTGCCTCTATGCCGCCGGTATTACCGGAAACTGGGACGTAGCTGAAGAGATCGTGCAAGAGCTATTCTACGTATTCTGGAAAGAAAAAGAAAAACTGCAAGTGTTCCTCTCCCTGAAAAGTTATCTGTACGGGGCGGTACGCAACCAGTCTCTTCAATACTGCGAACATCAGGAAGTACGCAACCGTTACCGGGAAAACGTTTTATCGGGTAACCAGGAAAGCAAGCCTTCCGATCCGCAGGACCAGCTGGAATACAAAGAATTGGAGGATCTGATAAACAAGACTCTCAAAAAGCTACCCGAACGCCGCTTACGCATCTTCCGGATGCAGCGTTTCGAAGGAAAGAAATACGCGGAGATAGCCTCCGCCCTCTCTCTGTCCGTCAAAACAGTGGAAGCTGAAATGACCAAGGCACTTCAAACACTCAGAAAAGAAATTGAGAATTATACACAAACAGTATGACTCGTAAAGAAAGGGACAATAGAAGAACGGATCAGGCATGGGACAAGGTGTACCAACGCCTGGAAAAGGAGGACCTGATCACCTGTAAAGAAAAAGAGGGTGTGATTCCTTATGGGGACATCCCCCGTCTAACTACCCGAAAAATTGTATTATTAGGTTTGCAGGTAGCTGCAATCATATCCTTTTTCCTGATTATTCATTTTAATCGAACAGAAAAAGATGCTGACCGTAACCTGCTTACCCGGCAGAATATGGAAACGACAACACTCGCCACCACGCTCGAAGATGGTTCGATCGTGTACCTGGCAGGCAATGCCGCTATCCATTATCCGGAACATTTCCAACCGGACAAAAGGGAAATATCCTTACAGGGAAATGCTCTTTTCGATATTGCCGGCAACCGCAAGCGTCCGTTCCTTATTGAAACAGAAGATGCACGCATCGAAGTTTTGGGTACCGCTTTTAATGTAAAAAGCGACGGTTCCCAGCCTTTTGAATTGTCCGTACAAAGAGGATTGGTGAAAGTGACGTTGAAAAAAAGCGGACAGGATGTGCATGTAAAAGCGGGTGAAACCGTCACCCTCTCTTCACGAAAACTACAAGTGAGGCAAACAAAAGACACCGGACAGTTCGAAGAATATGTCCGGCAGATACGTTTTAAGGATGAACGACTGGCCGATATCCTCCGGGTCATCAATCTCAACGCGGAAGATATCAGTCTGAAAACCACCCCGGAGCTGGAGAGCAGGACACTTACCGTTACCTTTGCCGACAACTCGCCGGAAACAATGGCTGAACTGATCTGTTTTGCGCTCGACCTGAAATGCACACGCGAAAATAATGTGATTACTTTGCATGAAAACTAATCGGATAAAAGGAGTACAAGGTGAAACGAACCGTTACATATCGTCTGTTTTTTTGCCTCATCGGATTGCTGCTGATGACGGCTATCCCTTTGCGGGCTGACGATAAGGACAATAAAAATGTACTCGAACGTCTTATCCATATATCTAAAAGTAAGGAAACCGTTTACGATTTACTGGGAAAAGTATCCGAACAGTCCGGCTATCTGTTCATCTACGACAGTAAGATCATCGACAATGAACAAGTAGTAAAAATATCGGGTGGCAAATACTCTGTCCGGGAAGCGATCTATCGGATCACCGGCGACCGAAACCTGGCTCTTCGCGTGATCGGTAACCATATCCTGATCTCCCGTCCGGTTGAAGAAACACCGGTCAAAGAGGTACTCCCGATTCTTCCGGATACCGTAACCTATTTCACCCTGGAAGGTATCCTGCGAGATAAATACACGAATGAACCTATCCCGTTCGCCACCGTCAGTGTCAATGACGACGGTTCCATAGGAAATGTCACAAACCAGGGCGGCGAATTCAGGTTGCGTCTGCCGGATACGCTGCGCCAATCGCAGATCAACTTCTCACATGTCGGCTACCAACCCTATCAGATAGAGAGCTCTCTGTTGGCGGAACGTTACAGCATGCTAACCCTGGAACCGAAAGTAATCCCCATACAGGAAGTGGTTGTCCGTATCGTGAACCCCTTACGCCTGCTACGAGAGATGGAAGAAAAGAAAAGTATCAATTATTCCCAGGAGCCTGTCTATCAAACCACTTTCTACCGGGAAGGGATTGAACGGAAAAACAAATTCGTCAGTCTGACGGAGGCGATCTTTAAAATATATAAAAGCCCCTATACCAGGCATACTGTTCCGGATCAGGTAAAACTGCTGAAGATGCGCCGGATCAGTAATAACCAGGAGCGGGATACGATCATTGCCAAGATGAAATCCGGTATCAATGCCAGCATGCAGCTGGATATCATCAAGGATGTGCCGGATTTTCTGGTTCCGGAAAGCGAGGTGAACTATCCTTATGTATATGCCCATTCCGATATCACGGTAATAGACAACCGGATGGCAAATGTGATCTCGTTTGAACAACGCGAGTTCATCACAAGCCCGCTTTTAAAAGGCAACTTGTACATCGATTCGGAAAACAGTGCACTGCTGCGGGCCGAGTTTGAAATACACCCCAAATATGTAAAGGATGCGGCAAATATGCTGGTGGAGAAGAAAAGCCGTAACCTGAAGATAATCCCTCAAAAGGTGGTCTATACGGTTTCTTACAAACCCTGGAACGGCATCTATTATGTCAGTCATGTCAGAGGAGACCTTCATTTTAAGGTTAAAAAGAAAAAACAACTGTTCGGTAGCTCTCCCCTTCATGTATGGTTCGAAATGGTCGTGTGCAAAACAGACACGGACAATGTCAGCCGTTTCGGCAGGAAAGAAACATTATCAACCCGGACAGTGTTCTCTGAAACAAAATTTAATTATGATGAAAGCTTCTGGGGTAACTTCAATGTGATTCCACCGGAGGAAAAACTAAATGAAGCAATAGGAAAAATTTCGTCAAAAATAGAAGAAACAGGCTACTAAGTGGTTAAAAATCATAAAGAGGGCCTTTTCTCAAAGGCCCTCTTTATAGGTTTTTAATAGGTATTAGTCTTTAAGGCAAAAAGATTGTTTAGGTTATCTGCATGCAAAGATGTGGCATTTTATATTACTGAACAAATAAAAAAAGATATTATAAAACACATTTTTAAGATTATCGAAACTTATTTGCAGCTTCTTCTATTTTTTAACAATTGAATCTTAGCCTCCAATTATCGGTTTATCCAGGGGATAAATCCGTTCCCCATTGATTCACAAGCAGTAATCAGGCACATATTTTGCCTATTATTGCCGTATACCCATTTTAGCATTCCTAAACTAAAAAATTCAACTTTCTAACACATGCAAAAATATAAATGTTTTTTTAATAAATCCTATAACAGTGTATAGTTTACCTCACCGGGATTTTATGTATTTTTGTCGCCGTATCGAGGTGACATTTAGATACAATATATAAACGTCTTAAATTGCACAATTTAGCATGTATACCGTAATTAAAAGAATGGAGATATCGGCTGCACACAGTCTGAAACTCTCTTATTCCAGTAAATGTGAGAACCTGCATGGTCACAACTGGATCATCACTGTTTACTGTCGCTCGAAAGAATTGAACGCCGATGGCATGGTAATCGACTTTAGCCATATCAAAGAATCGATAAAAAACAGGCTGGACCATCAGAATCTGAATGAAGTCCTGCCTTTCAATCCGACGGCCGAGAATATGGCCCGATGGATATGCGACCAGTTACCCAATTGTTATAAAGTAGAAATTAAAGAGTCAGAATCGAACACTGTAATCTATGAGAAAGATTAATCAAATTTTTTACAGCCTGCAAGGGGAAGGCTATCATACCGGCAAAGCCGCTGTTTTCATCCGTTTTTCAGGGTGCAACCTGAAATGTTCATTTTGCGATACGGAACATGAAGAAGGGACTTTGATGTCGGATGAAGAAATATTGGAGGCAATCTCCGCCTACCCTTCAGACATGATCATACTGACCGGTGGTGAACCGGCTTTATGGATCGACGACGCATTTATCGACATGCTTCACAAAGCGGGTAAATATATATGTATAGAGACAAACGGCACACGTCCGTTACCTAAAGGTATCGACTGGGTGACTTGTTCTCCGAAAGAGGGAGCACCCATCAAGATCGATCATATGGATGAAGTCAAGGTGGTTTATCTGAGACAGGATCTGTCTTCTTACATCCAGTTGCCAGCCAAACATCATTTCCTCCAACCCTGTTCCTGCCGGAATACGATGGAAATTGTCAATTACATCCTGGAACACCCGGAGTGGCAACTTAGTCTGCAAACACACAAGTTGATCGATATCGCATAAAAGACATAGGCGGAGGCAGAATTTTGCAGACAGTTTAATCCCTGCATTTCCCTGCGCTCCGTTTATATTATCTGCCTGCACAATTATCGGACAGATTATTTTTTAGTAGCCAAAAGCTGCAGACAATCCTTCACATCATCCAAAGAATGACCATTGCTTTTACCTTTAGGCAAAAGTTGCCGCAGACCGACAGCCGCACCAAAAACAGAGACAGGATCTTTTATGGTGGCATAATGGACAACACTATCCATCGCCAATTGCAAGTTTCTGTCATCCAACGGTGAGAGTGTGGAAGCCGATAAGCCGGCAGCATTGAAACCAATACCTTTCATCCATTCATGAGCCAGCGCGATATTAGTAGCTACAGCAAACTGCGTCAGCCCTCCTCCTAACGAATGTCCCGTTACATAAAAACATTGCTCCGGATAAGTTTCCAGAAATAAACGAACCAACCCGACTGCATACAAATACATAGTATCGGCAGCGAGCAACTGATGTACATCTGTTAGTACGGCTCCAATCTTCGACAGTTCCGTTCCGGCAAAAGCAATAACGATCCGGTCTTCATATCTACCCAACCAAACCTTAAACCCGTTCATCACATACAACTGACCGGTCACTTCATCATAGTGTCCCATTTTAAGACATTCAGGTAGCTCCCTCCTTTTCAATGGAGAAACTTTCTTATTAAATGTGTATCCGGTATAAGCATATTCCGAACATTCAGCCATTAAAAGAGCCTCTTCCGGAGGACAGAACGGTTGCGAAGGAATATAGGAAGCAAACGTCTTAACGTAGGAAGACCCCTTACGCAAGTTCATTACGATAGAAGCTACATCTGATTGCACAAACTGCTTTAATATTTCCAACGCTTTCTTATACAAACTGCCATATCCGGGCAACAGTTCCAGACCTTTCTTTTCCAGAGCCAATAATACCCGGTCTGCATCCGATTCTCGGTGCATCGACACCTTGACAACAAGGAGCAGGTTCTTCATCAGGTCGACCGTACCCGTCAAAAAGCCCAATAGGCCTTTATCCTGTACAATGCCGTTATCCTCTGCCCCAACTTCCACATCCAGCTTCTCTTCCGACAATGTTTCGTAGAGAGCTTTCATTTCCATTTGTATTTCCTCCCGTTCTGTCCGATAGGCCGGATCAGATTTGCTTGTAACGGCAAGCTGATCCAGTTTACCATCCAGGGAAAGGAAAATATCTTTTGTTTGTTGCAGCTTTTCCATCTATATTATATTGCCAGAAAGTTCTGTTCCAGGAAAGCAAGATCACATTGCTCTGTCGGGTATAAATTAGGTTTTTGTTTGCCGTGTAACCGCTTATCCAATTTATCCACAAGTTTTTCGTGAAGCAGCGAATAATGAATCGTAGGATCTTCCTCCAGAACCTGCAATAAAGCAGTAGTGAACGCACTGTTTTCATCAAATGTGAAAGCATACGACGATTGTTCGTCCTGACAGCCGGAAATAAGTAACACGCCGGCTTTCACCTCTTTCTCATTTGCACCTTTATCCATAAGTTCGCGAGCCAGGTTATCATAAAAACTCTTATTCTTAAAATAAGTCTTTCTCACATACTCCATCGGCATTGCCTTCTTTACACAATTTTCAAGAGCTGGTTCTTCCACAGATGCTTTTGTTATTGTTCCGCTATGGCAACTATCCGATAAAACCAGGATACGAACTCCTTCTTTAAATTCAGACCACAGCAAACGCAATTCATCATCGACAAGTTCACCGTCATACAAACACCAGGTTTCGTCCATACCATCCTCTTCATCCCCATCCATATCCGGCAACTGCCCCCCATGTCCCGAATAATAGAAGAAAAAGATGTCACCGCTTTCCAACTCCTGGGCGGCCTCCCTTACCGAATAAATTACATTGAGACGAGTAACTTTATTTCCTAAAATGATTTTCGATTTAAAACCTTGTTTCGATGCAATCTCATAAATTGCCCTGGCATCATTTTCCGGTTGAGCCAACGCTCCGTCCCAACCATCGTAATGAACGGGATCTACATGGTTCAATCCCAATACAACTGCATATCCTTTTGACATACTACTTTAGTTTTTAAGTTAGACTATTTTTTATACGGGTATAATATTATATATTCGAAAATAAATAACCAAATTATTCCCGTAGACAGCATAAATCCTTTGTGAACGACAATAAACGGAGTAAATAAAAACGTCGCTCCCAATGCAACACTGCGTCTCGGTGAGACGTAACGTTGCGTCAAGGGGCGACGCAGGGTGTACTGTCCGTCGGTCAGGTCGGAAGGAACTTTGTATTTTAGTTATATCTTACTTCCATCCCACGTACATCGTCATTGACGATTCCATTGTCATACACCAACTGCCCATTTACAAATGTCTGGGTGATGCTATGATGGAATGTCGTACCCTCAAACGGAGACCATACGCATTTATACAAAATATTTTCAGGAGCCACAGTCCAGCACTTTTCCGGATCCACCAGAACCAGGTCGGCATAATATCCCGGGCGGATATAACCACGGCGGTCGATATGGAACAGATCGGCAGGCATATGTGCCATCTTTTCCACCACTTTCTCATAAGTAAAACAGCCTTCTGCCACCATTTCCAACATACCAACCAGCGAATGTTGTACTAACGGACCACCCGAAGCCGCTTTCAGGCAACTGCCTTCCTTTTCGGACAACAAATGCGGGGCATGGTCGGTCGCCACAATATCGATCGTATTATCATTGACTGCATTACGCAAAGCGGTACGGTCTGCCAACGTTTTAATAGACGGATTCCATTTGATCCGGTTTCCATATTGGGTATAATCACCGTCGTGGAACCAAAGGTGATGCACACACACTTCACCCGTTATCTTCTTTTCACTTAAAGGGATTTCATTACTTAATAAAGTCAGTTCCTTTGCTGTCGACAAATGCAGAATATGTAAACGCGAATTCAGGCGAGTAGCCAGTTCCACTGCTTCGGATGAAGAAGCATAGCAGGCCTCTTCACTTCTGATCTTACTATGGAAGGAGATATCGAGGTCTTCCCCGTACATATCCGTATAGTAGGCTATATTACGTTTGATAACTTCTTCTTTCTCCGCATGGATAGCGATCAGCATATCAGCTTCTCCGAAGATGCGTTCGAGACTTTCTTTCTTATCCACGAGCATGTTTCCCGTAGAAGAACCGAGGAAAAGTTTCAAACCCGGTACACGGCTTCGATCCAGTTTACGGATCTCATCCATATTATCATTCGTTCCTCCGAAAAAGAAAGAATAATTAGCCAGAGATGTTTCCGCACCACGCTGGAGTTTCCATTCCAGATCGGCAATCGAGGTTGTCTGCGGCTTGGTGTTTGGCATATCCATAAAACTGGTTATACCACCAGCTACAGCAGCACGGCTCTCACTGGCTATATCTCCTTTGTGTGTTAAACCCGGTTCACGGAAATGCACCTGGTCGTCGATCGCTCCCGGTAACAAGAGCTTTCCTTCGGCATCGATTACCTGCACACCAGAGGCTGCCACAGGGACAGCCTCTTCATACACCTCTTCTATTTTATCTCGATCGATCAGGACAGCACCCTTAAACATGCGTCCTTCATTAACTATACGAGCGTTTTTTATCAGAATCTTATTCATATACTTTGTGTTTATTTGTTACAAATGTACAAGATTCTATTCAAAAACAAGACAAGCGGGAGCAGTTATTCATAAGAATAAGCCTGAATCTCCACCGGTCCCATCAGACCTGACGATTGCAAAGGCGAATCGGCTTTCCAGAAATTCAGATTTGCCCAGGTAGCGCGTTCCTTTTCAGGCAACGCATCGTCACCGATCAAACGGTTACGCCAGTTGTTTACAACCTCCACTTCTATCACATTCTCTCCTTTGCGTAAATAATCGCTTACAGGTAAGCGGTAAGGAGTCGTCCATACGCCACCTACATATTGCCCGTTGATCTTTACTTTTGCCATTACCATGACTTTTCCCAGATCCAGGTAAAGAGCCTTTTGCGGTAACTCATCCAGCGTGATACGGTTCGTGTAGACTGCTGTTCCGGAGAAGTAACGGATCGAAGGATCTGTATTAGTTATCCAGTCTTGCAACTCTGGGAAAAGAACAGTCTTTTCCGGTCCTCTTTTCCCTTTTTCAAAATCTACCTGCCAGGGAGTAGTAACCGTTGCTACAATTTCTTTGCGCGGATAATTGCGGGCTGTCGTTTCCTGCGGAGTTCCTTTCTTACGGAAAATAATGAATGAACTTTCGTTTCCTTCCAGATGAATCGGAACAGTCGTTACTCCATCGGCACATGTGAACTCTGGTAAACGGCGTATCTCAGCAGTCAGCGGATTCCACAGTTCCGGCAATTTTCCTGCTACGCGGAAAGACGGACGTACATCAACCGGCTTCTCACTCTGATTCGAGATGAAATAAATATCGCCTTCATCCGTCGTTCGGTGGATAAACAGGATCGGACTATCGGAATCCACGTGCATATCAGGTTTTACCTGCAAAGCATCCAGTACAGGTTGCAAAGAGTTGGCCGGCATAAACAAACGGCCTTTTCCTATTGTACGAACAGACTCGGTCTGGTCACCCCAAAGTTCTGCAGCTAATGCCTGTATTTCCTGATCGGCTGCAGGGTAGTTACTCAGACTCGGTGAATATTTCGGTGCCGGCCCCATGATAGAAGCTCCAGCCAACAATAATTCTTTTATCTTTCTCAATACTTCAGGACGCATTGTTTCCAGTTGCGGTAAGACCAGCAGACTATATTTCATTCCGCTCGGTAAAACGATCCGACCGTCTTTCACGGATGCCCGCTCTAACAATACTTCTCCATTGATATAATCGAATGAGTAACCAGCAGGAAGTGCAGGTGTACAGACACCTGTCATCTTCGGAGCATCTTCTCCGATAAAATAAGCAACATCGGCTACATAATCGCCTTCTTGCAACATGAAATTACATCTCTTCAGATAGTTGATGAACACATCGATCTGGCTGAACCAGGTATTCTTCCGGTTAAATTCATTACCGAACCAAGCTGCCATTCCCGGCTCACGGTCTTCATACGGCTGATGAATGAACACATGTAACAACGTACTGTTTATACCTTCCGTAAAGAAACGGTCTCCACGTTGTTTCATCAGGTAAGGATAACGGCTGAATGCCGGTCCTCCGCTGGTGAACGATTCAGCCCAAATACGCCGTTTGCCATAAATATGTCCACAAGAAGAAGCTGCTCTGTTTTCGATATCACCCAAAGAACCTTCACTCCAGAATTCACCTGCAATCTCGTCGGATTGGCCGCCATATTGCAGGAATTCGCCCGGATAACCCCAATGACCGTAATTCTCCAGCCAGGTAGTCAATCCATGCTGATGGCAAACATCACGCAAGCCACCTACATAATCGTAAGAAACACGGTCGGATACCAAACGACGTAAATCCCAGAGGAAACGGTCAGAGATATCAGGATTTCCAACCACTACTCCATTCAATACAGGCAGATACGGAACGGGATCATATCCGTAACGTTCTTTGAAAACGTCGATCATATCGTCCGTCCAGTTTTGTCCTCCGGTTTCATAGCTATCCTGAACAACCACTTTAAATGTCTTACGGTCAGCTTCAGGGATACGTTTCAATATCTCACCGATAAAGGCATCGAAATGGAACGCGACATGTTTTTTACTCATCTTGTCGATCTCAGGACCGGTTGCTTCGGGAGCAGCCGGGGAGTTCGTCACACCTGTCGGTAACATAACCATTCGGCGGATTACCCAGTTGCCTTCCGGAACTTCCCAATCCAATACGCCATTCTTCGAGTTGGCTGTCAGATTTTTAATATCATCCGGCGATACCAGTAATGAGGCATTACTAACAGCCGGTTGTTTTTCCCACAGATAATCATCCCACATAGGCAGCGGGGTCTGGAACATCTTAGCCAACGACTTTTCAGGGTAACGTTCTACCATCGGAGCAGAAGAAAGCGTTACCTGGCCACTGGCTCCACCTTCCTCAGACATTTCCAGACGGAATTGTGAAGCTGTAATTTCAGGGAGAGAGATAACGACCGGAGCATAAGGATCAAAACCGACATTCAATGCCGGATTGCTACGGTCGATCGTAAATTGTCTTACCAGTTCTTCTTTACCATCCTTCTTTACCCACAGTTTAGCAGATGTTTTGAAAGGAGTGTTCACCTGATAAACCAGTGTACGGACCGTTTCATCCTTACCCAGATTTAATTCGGAAGAAGAGGCTTGTCCGGATTTCTTCGTTATAGTCCAGCTTTTCTCGATTGCCGGTTTCTCGGATGCCGGATAAGCGATCACACAAACCTCCTCTTCATCTTTTCCTACGGAAGGTAAAGTCAGTTGCATACGTTTCGGTCCGGAAACGATCGTATCGGAAGAGGTCAGATAACGCATGGCCTGATTACTTTTTACCCACGGACCGCCGGACTGGCTCCATCCCGGGCTATTGAAAATACCTATTTCAATATTCAGCTCCGTCGCTTTCTTCAATGCGGCATGCGTGATCTCCCACCATTCGGGACTTAATAATTTATTTTTACCATACTCAAGTTCATTGATACCGATATTTCCGATAAATGCACGATTGATACCAGCAATTTTCATTGCCTCCAGATCCCGCTCTACTCCTTCTTTAGAGATATTGTCGGAGATCCAATACCAGTAAACACCGATCTGTACACTATCAGGAATCGATCGGAAACCTTGTTCGATACTCGCAAAAGAATTATAACTGCCCGACGCTTCCGTCTTATCATCGCATGACAGGAAACTCAAACAAGAAAGAAAACATACAGGTAATAAGTGTGTTATTTTCGCCATAATACATAAATTTAGCTATTACAATGAAGTTTATGCGAGCAAAAATACACCATCTATACCTCTCGGGAACTTACAAAAATGACAATATATATTTCAATTATGATAAAGACGAGCATGAACCTGTTACTGTCTATCTCAATTTCAATACACCCAGGGAAGAAGGGATATGGAAATCCGGATCAGCAGCATCCGGAATAATCCAGGATGACCAGATGACTTGTTCTTCTTCCGGTCCGTAATAATCGGCACGGTACACACCAAAACACATCTCTCCTTCCGGTGAGATCACTCCCATATCTTCCAGGGTTTTCAAAGGGATGGAGCCTTCTACGATATAGGTATTTTTACCGACATACGTTCCGAGTTTCAATCCTTTAAAATTCCAGTCGAAATTAAATTTGCGGTAGAACTTGGCGTGATAGTCCATGACCTTTCCATGCGGGTCGATCTCTGCACAATAGTAATCAGTCATAGTAGTATCCTTACTGAAGAAGAACTCGATACGATCGCTGCTACCGACCGAAGCCTCGGTCTTTTCATTATTATATATAATGGTAGAGTCGGATACTTCATAGATGAAATATAAATTCTTCCGATCGTGGCAGACAGAGAATGTCGTCTGATCTTTCACAGCTCCATCCCACGGAGCGATCAACCCGGATACGGCAACAGGGATCTGAGCCCAATCATCTTTCTTGCCGTCCACCGAAATATGTTTTACCAATGGAGCACTGATGACAGGAGTAATAGATATGCTCTGACCGGACACCTGACCGGCCGGTTGCATGATCTTCAAAGCATAGTCATTGATCTTCAAAGATAAAGAGGATTGCATATGTGTCGGATCACTTGCCTCAACACGGATCGCACCGTTCTCAACAGAGAGCATATAGATACCCAGAGTTTGTATTTCCAGTAGCATATCATCCGCTAAACGGATATTTCCTGCCTGATAAGCGGTAATATAAAAACAGTTATCTATCCCGACAGCCTGCATATTCTCATCGTTAGAAAGCACCCGGATATCATCCGTACAGAAAGAGGCTGTCCGGTCAGCCGAAACTGCAGGCAAGATAAGATATTGATAAGAAGCCGGAGATTCCTTCGGATGACAGATATATAGAGAAACGACCTCTCCTTCTACTGTTTGCGGTGTATACGATCCCATAAAATCAGACCAACTTCCGGAACGTTTTTCAGAGATCGATACGCTATTCGACGGTTGCATCAGGATATATCCTGTACTGTCATGGTAAAAACGTAACGCTTTTCCGGTTGCTGTAAAGGTACCGTTCACCGTGTTCCAACGGTTATTTTCCAGATAGAAAAGTTCTCCCCTTTTCTTCCGTTGATCGATCGAAGTCGTTAAGCTCAATGTACTGTCTGTTTTTATTCCCGCACCCAGACACAAAACATAATCGTCCGTCATAATCCAGGCTTTGCGGGCATGAACTCCATCACGGTTTAAAACCATTGCGGTCATGCCTGTATGTCCATCCGTTACGCCACCGACAAAAGAACTTTCATTGCGGGTATGTGCACCATACGAACGGGGACTTGGTACCGGAGCATCGCTTTCGTAAGAAGTGATTCCGGGTATCTTACGCCAGTCCCAAAAAGGAAATACATTCAGATATTCGTCTCCATGCCGGTAAATATAAGTAGCACCGTCACCCATATAGAAACCTTTCAGGTTATCTTCATTCACCAATTCGGTTCCGATCACCCGTTGGGATGCCATCTTTACTGAAGCCATCCATGCCGGTGCACGGTGGACCGTCTGATCCGAATCCCAAAAATGTTTTTGTCCGGTGAATACCGCTCCATCCGAAGATTGAGGCGGAAAATTATCGTTCAGGAAAGCATCCAGCTTTTCCACATCAGCAGGCGCACTTCCTTTCTTGAGCGAATTTGCCGCATTTCCGATCGCAAGTGCTTTATGGATAGGCGCATTATGGAATAACTGGCGGTCGAGTGCATTCACATCCATATATCCCCGCCAGATGATCCAGCGGTAACCTTCCGTCAATAGATTATTCAATATTGCTTGTTGTTCGGCATTCAAGGCAAATGAGGTCCCGGCAAACAGTTCCGAGTAAAAACTCATTTCTCCCAGATAGGCCAGTCCGTAATTACCGAACTGCTGCTGCGGTCCGTGCTGATGAAAACTCCAATCGCTTTTAATACCTTCCTCACGTCCGGTCGTTATCTCGGACATAATTGTATCGCGGGCAGCTTTCACCAGATCGTAATCATCCAACAGCAACCCTTTCATCAACACATTCCCTGCTAACCAAACCTTATTCTGTCCGGTCATACCGAAACGGGCGTTATCCATTACTTTCACCGCTTCTTTCAGTTCATCAGGCCGCATCTGCGTACGAAGCAAAAGAAAAGCAGGCCCGAATGTCTTAGGAATACCTATCTCGTTATACCACCAGTTCTTACAAACAGGCTTCGTGCGAAACCAATAATCGAGCGCCTGATGGATCACCGTAGAGAAACGGGGCGACCAGGTACAGGAAGGCCCCTCGGCATGATATAGTTTAGCCAGCTCCAATATACGGTCTGCATGTTTTTTGGCATCCCAACCCGAACGCTTGGTATCGTTATAATCGATATCCGGCCACGAACCGTCTTCATTGATGTCATCCATATACTCCTTGATCTTATCCAGATTAAAGGGATAACGTTGATGTAACTCCACGACTACCTGATCGGACATCTCTGTCTCCGGTGGAATACCTGCCAGTATGCGATTCAACAAATCGGAGTCATTATTGGAATCGATCAACGACCGCGTATAATTCTGTCGGATCTGCTCTAGTTCATCCTGCGGTGTCTGCGAGAACACTTTCACAGACAAAAACAAGAATGCGGCTAACAAGAATGTGTTTGTAAGGAGTCTCATGATTTCACTTCTTCTGCGGATAAGTACGGAAAAAGCTCCACCACTTCAGTTTAAGCACGCCGAACAAAGCTTCTCCGAAAATAGACGAATTCATCTTCGATGTTCCCAACACACGGTTAATAAAGATGATAGGTACTTCCACCAATTTAAAGCCGCACTTATAAGCTGTAAACTTCATCTCTATCTGAAAAGCATATCCTTTGAAATGAATATGATCGAGATCGATCGTTTCAAGCACTTCCCGGCGATAACATTTGAAACCGGCAGTCGTATCCTGAATCTTCATCCCCGTAACAAAACGGACATAGACGGAGGCATAATAAGACATCAGCACACGTCCTAACGGCCAGTTCACCACGTTTACTCCATTGCTGTAACGTGAACCGATAGCTACATCTCCCCCCTGTTCCGTACAGGCTGCATATAATTTCGGAAGATCGTTCGGGTTATGGCTAAAGTCGGCATCCATCTCGAATACAAAATCGTATTTATGCTCGATAGCCCACTTAAAACCACAAATGTAAGCAGTGCCCAATCCTAACTTACCCTGTCTTTCCACTATGAAAAGACGTTCGGGAAACTCTTTTTGCAAACGTTTAACAATATCTGCTGTTCCGTCAGGTGAGCCGTCATCTATAATCAAAATATGAAATTCTTTCTCCAACCCAAACACCGCACGGATAATATTCTCAACATTCTCTTTTTCGTTGTAGGTAGGAATAATAACAATACTGTCTGACATAATCTCCTTTATAATTAGTTGACAGTTGACAGCTGACAGTTGACAGTCTTTAGACAGCAAGATCCGCCGGACTATCATCAATCGATTATCAACTTAAACGCGAAGGTACATATTTTAGTTGATTTAAACTTATTAGTCTATATTATTTTGAACAAAAAGTCTACCTTTGTGAAACATTACGGTGACACTTGTATCTGTCAACTGTCACTTGTCAACTGTCAACTATTTTAATGGAGGTACAAGAATTACTTAAGATATTTGCCGCCCATCCACAAATAACCGCATTAGATACCCTTTTGAACGGTAATACGTCAAACAATATATTCCTCAAAGGGTTGAACGGTTCGGGCGCTGCAATGATGATCGCTTCTCTTTTTTTAAAAAGAAGGGGGAGCTATGTGTGCGTGCTTAACGATCAGGAAGAAGCCGGTTATTTCTATCATGACCTGATGCAACTGACCGGAAGCAATGATATTTATTTTTTCCCATCCGCTTATCGGCGTGCAATCAAATACGGGCATATCGACCCGGCAAACGAAATACTTCGTACGGAGGTGCTCAGCGTACTTCAGGACCCTGAAGCACCGTTCGTGATTGTCTCCTATCCCGACGCACTGGCTGAAAAAGTGATTTCACGTGAAGACCTGAAACAGAATACACTGAAGATCAGTGTCAGGGAAAAACTGGATAATATGTTCGTTTCCGATGTACTGGACGAATATGGTTTCGAGCAGGTTGATTATGTCTATGAGCCGGGACAGTATGCCATACGCGGTAGTATCCTGGACGTGTTCTCTTTTTCTTACGAATTTCCTTACCGTATAGACTTCTTCGGGAGCGAGGTGGAAACGATCCGTACGTTCGATGTAGAGACGCAGTTATCCAAAGAGAAACTGGAGAGTATCTATATCGTACCGGAAATGAACAAGAGTAACCGGACAAATACCTTATTACTGGACTCCCTGCCTCCGAAAACGATACTCGCAACGAAAGACCTGGCATGGACCAAAGAGCGTATCGATAGCCTGTGGAATGAAGAACCGGTTATCGGCGATGAAGAATCGTTCAGCGATATCAGTAAGATGCGTGCAAAACTGGTTACCGGAGATGATTTCCTGCGAGCAGCACTGAACTTCCGCCGAATGCATTTCGGAATGCGTCCGACCGGAGTAGCAGATACAACGCTTACGTTCAGTACACAGGCACAGCCTATTTACCATAAAAATTTCGACATGGTGAGCGAGTCTTTCCGGAATTATCTGGAGAACGGCTATACATTATATATATTAAGCGACGTAGAAAAGCAGGCAACACGTATCCGTGCCATCTTTGAAGACCGGGGGGAAAACATCCCTTTCACTTCGGTCAACAAGACAGTACACGAAGGGTTTGCGGACGATACATTGCGCATCTGTCTTTTTACGGATCACCAGCTGTTCGACCGCTTCCATAAGTTCAATCTCAAAAGTGAAAAGGCACGGAGCGGAAAGATCACTTTGTCGTTAAAAGAGTTGAACCAATTCACTACCGGCGATTATATCGTGCATATTGACCACGGTGTCGGACAGTTCGGCGGTCTGGTACGTACCGAAGTGAACGGCAAGATACAGGAAGTGATCAAGTTGATCTATCAGAACAACGATATTATCTTCGTCAGCATACACTCACTGCACAAACTATCCAAATATAAAGGGAAAGATAGCGGCGAGCCGCCCAAGCTGAACAAACTGGGAACCGGTGCCTGGGAAAAGATGAAGGAAAAGACCAAGAAGAAAGTCAAGGACATAGCCCGCGACCTGATCCTCCTTTATTCCCAACGCAAACAGGAAAAAGGTTTCTCCTACTCTCCGGACAGTTTTATGCAACATGAACTGGAAGCGAGCTTCATCTACGAAGATACGCCCGACCAGATGAAGGCGACCGGCGAAGTAAAAGAGGATATGGAAAGTTCCCGCCCGATGGACCGTCTGATCTGCGGTGACGTAGGTTTCGGAAAGACCGAGGTAGCGATACGCGCGGCTTTCAAAGCCGTATCCGATAATAAGCAGGTGGCAGTATTGGTTCCGACGACAGTACTTGCCTTCCAGCATTTCCAGACTTTCTCTGAACGTTTGAAAGATTTTCCCTGCCGGATCGATTATATCAGCCGGGCAAGAACTGCGGCACAGATCAAGGCAACTCTGAAAGACGTGGCCGACGGACAGGTGAACATTCTGATCGGTACGCACCGTATCGTCAGTAAAGATGTCAAGTTCAAGGACCTGGGATTGCTTATTATCGATGAAGAGCAAAAATTCGGTGTATCCGTTAAAGAGAAGCTCCGTCAGATGAAGGTGAATGTAGATACGCTGACAATGACGGCAACACCTATTCCGCGGACATTACAGTTCTCATTGATGGGCGCCCGCGACCTGAGCAGCATCACTACTCCCCCGCCTAACCGTTATCCGGTGCAGACAGAAGTGGAACGTTTCAACCCGGATATCATCCGCGAGGCCATCAATTTCGAGATGAGCCGTAACGGACAGGTATTCTTTATCAATAACCGCATTCAGAACATTTATGAAATAGAGACGCTGGTCCGCCGGGAAGTACCCGACGCCCGCGTGGCAGTCGGACACGGACAGATGGAACCGGAGAAACTGGAAAAGATCATTCTCGACTTCGTCAATTACGAGTATGACGTGTTAATCGCTACCAGCATCGTGGAAAGCGGTATCGACGTACCGAATGCCAACACCATCATCATCAACAACGCACAACAGTTCGGATTATCCGACTTGCATCAATTGCGCGGACGTGTAGGACGAAGCAACCGCAAGGCATTCTGTTACCTGCTCTCCCCCCCCTTGTCCTCATTGACACAAGAAGCACGCCGCCGTTTGCAGGCAATCGAGAATTTTTCCGAACTGGGAAGCGGTATCCATATCGCCATGCAGGACCTCGACATTCGTGGGGCGGGTAATATGCTGGGGGCCGAACAAAGCGGTTTCATCGCCGACCTCGGATACGAAACTTATCAGAAAATCCTGGAAGAAGCAGTCGATGAACTCAAAAGCGAAGAGTTTGCCGACCTGTATGCTGACTCGGATGAAGGTAAACGTGACTCGGGTAGTGAATATGTCCGCGAAACTTATATTGAAAGCGATCTGGAACTAATGTTCCCACCTACTTATATTCCAAACGACTCGGAACGTATTTCCTTGTATCGTGAACTGGATAATATGGAAGAGGAACGGGAGATACTTGCTTTCACGGAACGTCTGAAAGACCGTTTCGGAAAGATCCCGAAAGAAGGTAAAGAGTTGATCCGCATCGTTCGTCTTCGCCGGATGGCGAAGAGGCTGGGCATGGAAAAACTGGTTCTGAAGAAGGGGCAGATAAGCATCTTCCTGATCAATAATCCGGATAGTCCGTATTATCAGAGCGAGGCTTTCGACAAGTTGCTCGCCTTTATACAGAAACATCCACGTGAATGTAACCTCCGCGATCAGAATGGTAAGCGCAGTATCGTGATAAAGAATGTCCGTACAGTAGAAACCGCCTGCGCATTAGTAGAAGAAATAGAAAAATCATAAAATGAAGATGTCATGAGAAGAACATTGGTAGACCTTTTTGAAAACTCGGTGAAATTATATCCCGACAACCCGTTTTTATGGGAGAAGACAACAGACAAATTCGAGTCTACCACCTATATACAGGTTAAGGAACAGGTTTACACACTGGGAGCCGGACTGGTTGCCCTTGGAGTAAAAAAAGGCGATAACATGGCCCTCCTCAGTGAAGGTCGCAACGCCTGGATCATCGGTGAGTTAGCCATGTTCTATGCCGGAGCTACCAATGTTCCCCTCTCCATCAAACTGGAAGAGGCCAACGACCTGCTGTTCCGTCTGACACATGCCGATGTGAAATATATCATGGTTTCCGGCAACCAACTGAAAAAAATCCGTTCCATCGTCGACAAACTACCGTTACTTCAACAGATCATCATCTTCGACGAACAACAAGAATATCAGGAAAAGGAAATATCCCTGTCTAAAATAATAGAGATGGGAAAAAAATATCTCGGTACACATCCGTTAGACGAGTTCCTGGCTATCGGGCAATCGCTGACCAATGACGATTACGCCACAATCACCTATACTTCGGGAACGACTGCCGACCCGAAGGGCGTCATTCTCACCCATCGCAATTACACGGCAAATGTGGAGCAATCTCTTACCTGTGTGGATATCGACGATACCTGGCGCACGCTGGTCATCCTTCCGCTCGATCATTGTTTTGCCCACGTAGTAGGCTTCTATATATTTATGTATAAAGGGGCTTCGGTTGCTACCGTACAGGTTGGAAAAACAGGTATGGAGACATTGAAAAATATACCTGTAAATATCAAAGAGTTCAAGCCATACTTAATATTGAGTGTTCCGGCCCTTGCCAAGAACTTCAAGAAAAATATCGAACAGGGTATCCGTGCCCAGGGTAATATGGTCAACCGCCTGTTCCATATGGGACTGGACGTTGCCTATACCTATAACGGTGACGGAGGCGATGACAAAGGACGTGGCTGGAAGTTCTTGCTAAAACCGCTAGTCAATCTGTTCGACAGCATCATCTTTTCCAAGGTTCGCGAAAATTTCGGAGGTGAACTGAAATTCTTTATCGGCGGCGGTGCCCTGTTGGATAAGGACCTGCAAAAATTTTATTATGCCATCGGACTACCGATGTATCAGGGATACGGATTAAGTGAAGCGACCCCTGTTATTTCAACTAACGGTCCGCGTCATCACCGGTTCGGTAGTAGCGGTATATTGGTTCAGCCACTAGACTTGAAGATATGCGACCAGGATGGAAAAGAACTTCCTACCGGTGAAAAGGGGGAGATCGTTATCCGGGGTGAAAATGTGATGGCAGGTTATTGGAAGAATCCGGTGTCTACCTCCGAGACCATTAGGGATGGTTGGCTCTATACCGGGGATATGGGCTATATGGGAAAAGATGGTTTATTATATGTATTAGGCCGTTTCAAAAGTTTGCTGATCGGTAGCGACGGAGAGAAATACAGTCCGGAAGGCATCGAAGAGGCTTTGGTCGAACACTCATCCTGTATCGACCAGCTCCTGCTTTACAACAACCAGAATCCTTATACGGTGGCACTCCTGGTTCCGAATAAAGAGCATCTGAAAAGACATCTGGCACATCTGCAACTCGACCTGAGTACTGAAAAAGGAAAAGAAGAAGCAATCCGTATCATACAGAAACAGATCGACCGGTTCCGTAAAGGTGGTGACCTGGCATCTATGTTCCCCGACCGGTGGTTGCCGACGACATTTGCCGTCCTGCCCGAACCGTTCACCGAACAGAACGGCATGGTGAACAGTACGATGAAAATCGTACGCGGCAAAGTAGAAAAGGCATATACTGCCCGAATCGACCATCTGTACACACCGGAAGGTAAGAATCCGGTAAATACCGAAAACTTAAAGTCATTATAAACGACATTGCTAAATCCAAATAAATCACTAAACACAATAATTATGCGTTACAAAACTGTATTATCCGCTGTCGCCCTTGCCGCTTTGGCTACGACCACTCCGGCCCTGGCAGATGGCGTCGCTAAACAAAACATCGATAAAGGTTGGACCTTTAAACAGGTCCGCGGTAATAACTGGTATCCGGCAACCGTACCAGGTGTCGTTCAAACCGACCTGATGGATAACAAGATCATCGAAGACCCGTTTTTTCGTCTGAATGAGCGGAGTATTCAATGGATAGACAAAGAAGACTGGGAATATAAAACAACATTGAATGTATCCCCGGATATCTTCAACAAAGACAACATTGAACTGGATTTCAAAGGACTGGACACGTATGCGGACGTCTATCTGAACGACTCGTGTATCCTCAAAGCCGACAATATGTTCCGTGAATGGACGGTAAACGTAAAGAACCTGTTGAAAAAGGAAGATAACGAACTTCGTGTCTATTTCCATTCACCCATCAAAGTAGACCTACCCAAGTTCGAAGCCTTAAAGTTCCCCGTCGAGGCTGGCAACGACCAATCGGAAAACGGTGGCATCTTCGATAAAAAGGTAAGCATCTTTGCCCGTAAAGCCGGTTATCATTATGGTTGGGACTGGGGACCCCGCATCGTCACCAGCGGTATCTGGCGCCCCGTCTATCTGGTCGGATGGAATAATGCACGCATTGACAATATCTTTTATGACCAGACAAACGTAACCGCCAAACGTGCCGATATCAAAACCCGTGTACAGGTCGTAGCGGATAAAGACGGTGAAATTACGCTGAACATCAAAGCTGACGGTATCAAAAATACCTGGACGAAAAAGGCACAGGTGAAAAAAGGTATCAACGTTATAGAAACCGATCTGACCGTTAATAACCCGAAACTCTGGTGGTCGAACGGTTTGGGTGAAGCTCACTTGTATCCGTTCACTGCAACTATCAGCATGGATAATAAGGTTGCCGACAGCAATACTACAAATATCGGTATCCGCAGTATCCGTGTCATTAATAAGCCGGACAAAGACGGCCATACGTTCTACTTCGAACTGAACGGTGTACCGGTATTCATGAAAGGTGCCAACTATATTCCCCAGGATAACTTCCTGCCACGTGTTACCGCCGAACAGTATGAAACGACAGTTATGGATGCGGTCAATGCCAACATGAACATGCTTCGTGTATGGGGAGGCGGTATCTATGAAGAAGACCTCTTCTACGATCTTTGTGATAAACACGGTATTCTGGTTTGGCAAGATTTCATGTTCGCTTGCAGCGTTTATCCGCTGACACCGGATTTGGAGGAGAATATCCGCCAGGAAGCAATCGATAATGTGATTCGTCTGCGCAACCATCCAAGTCTGGCAATCTGGTGCGGAAATAATGAAATCCACACAGCTTGGTTCAACTGGGGTTGGATGAAAAAGTTCGATCAATACGGTGTAACAGAACAGCTACGAAACGACACCAAAAAGTTGTTCAATGGTATTCTGGCTGATGTGGTAAAAGCATATGACCCTACTATTTTCTATTGGCCGTCTTCGCCTTACGGTGGTGATCCGGATGCCAAATGCGAAAGCGGTAAACCGAACTGGAACCCGAATGGTGATGCCCATTACTGGGGGGTATGGCAAGGTGTCGATTCTGTTGCGCACTTCAACAAAGTGAAAGCTCGTTTCTTCTCAGAGTACGGCTTCCAGTCTTTCCCTGAATATCAATCTGTACTGAAATATGCACCGGAAGAACGTGACCACGATATTTATTCGGATGTGATGATGGCGCACCAGCGTGGCGGACAGATTGCTAATTCACGTATCGAAAACATCACTTTGGAAGAATATCGTAAACCGAAAGATTTCCCCAGTACACTTTATATGAGTATCCTGCTCCAGGGAGATGCGATGAAGACTGCTATGGAAGCTCACCGACGCATGATGCCTTATAATATGGGGTCTCTGTTCTGGCAGCATAATGACTGTTGGCCTGTCGCTTCCTGGTCCAGCCGTGATTATTACGGACGTTGGAAAGCGCAGCATTATTTCACGAAAAAAGCTTTCCGCGACATTTTGGTATCTCCAATCGCAGAAGATGGTATATTAAATGTATGGGTAATATCCGACCGCTTGAAAGCAGTTAAAGGGAAACTGGATATTCGCGTAATGGATCTGAAAGGTTCTGTGTTATTTACAAAGAACAGCAATATCACATTACCTGCCAATACGAGCAAGATTCAGTTCTCCGCCCCGATAGAAAGCTTGGTGGATGGTAAGAACCTGAACGAAGTCGTAGTAAACGCCCGTTTCACCGAAAATGGTAAAGAAAGCGAAGTGATCTCCAACAACTACTTCTTTACCCGTTATAAAGATATCGATTTCCCGAAAGCAGATATACAGATGACTTCCGTTCCTGCTGGTGACGGTTTCGATGTAACGGTTCAAAGCGATGTTTTTGCCCGTGCCGTATTCTTAAGTATCGACGGCATCGACAACTTCTTCTCCGACAACTATTTCGATTTATTACCCAATGAACCGGTAACAATCCATGTCACTACCGAACTAGATAAGGATTCATTCGACAAACAGTTGAAATACCAAAGTATTGTGGATGCTTATAACTAAAGGAAGGACCCTGATTGGATAATCAGGGTCCTCACCCTTCATTATCATCCACCTTGATTAAATATTATTAATAAGGCTTACACGGCTTCAACCGGGAAAAATAGTACCTTTGCCAACTGCATTATCCGAGAAGGAATAACGTTAGTTTCATGGTAAAAAGAATTCGATTAATATTACTGTTGGTACTGTTGCAAACAGTGACCGGTGTTTCTATTTTATGTGCACAAAGCATAACCTCTGCTTCCGGTATTGTAAAGGATTCAATCACCGGAGAACCTCTGGGATTTGTTTCCGTCTATTTCGAGGGTTCCACTATAGGGGCAATGACCGACGACAACGGAGCTTTTGCTTTACAGAACGATAAAGGATACAACAAGTTAGCTATTGCATCATTAGGATACGATACAAAAACATTAGACCTCAAAACGGGACAAAAGAACGATGGATTGATGATTGCGCTCCGTCCTACTGCTTTTGAAATATCCGAGGTCGTAGTAAAACCAAAGAAAGAAAAATATACCCGTAAAGACAATCCGGCAGTCGAACTGATCAAAAAAGTGATCGAACATAAGAACGACAACCGTATCGAGTCGAAAGACGAATACCAAACGGAAGTTTACGAAAAGCTCTCCCTCTCCCTGGACGATTTCAACCCAGACTTTGAGAAAAACAAGTTCATGAAGAAATTCAAATTCATCAAGAACTATCTGGATACATCCGAATTCAACGGGAAACCCATCCTGACCCTCTCCGTTCGTGAAACGATCGCGGACAAGTATTACCGGAAACAACCGAAGACCGAAAAGACGATCGTCAAAGGTAAACGCATGCAAGGTGTCGACCAGACTCTGGATGACGGTGGCGGCATCACCTCTAACCTGGAAGAGATATTTCAAGGCATCAACATTTTCGATAACAATATCAATATCCTGCTGAACCGTTTTGTCAGCCCCCTGTCCTCTACCCTGGCTACCAGCTACTACAAATACTACATCATGGATACGCTGGATATCGGAGGCGATAAATGTGTCGACCTGGCTTTCGTCCCGGTCAACAGCCAAAGTTATGGTTTCACCGGTAGATTATACATTACACTGGACGGTAACTACGCATTGAAGAAATTCCTGCTTAACACGCCGGTCAACATCAATCTAAACTGGGTCGAAAAGCTCCGTATCGAACAGGAATTTGAACGGATGCCGGATAGTACCTGGGTAGTAAAGAATGAAAACACTTATGTCAACTTCTATCTGGTAAAAGGAGCACAACAACTCTATGCGCACCAACTCCGCAATTACGATAAATATAATTTCAATATAGAACAGGCAAAGGCCGATTCGGTATTCAATTTATTAGGTTCGCTTCATACATTACCTATAGCAATCGAACAGACGGATACCTTCTGGATCAACAATCGTCATGTTCCGTTGAAAGAAAAAGAAAATGCCCTGGACGATTTGCTGGCACAACTCCGTAAAGTCCCGGCATTCAATGTGATTATTAAAACGGCGGAGATCCTTATATCCGGTTATATCCCGACAGCCGGAGATAAGAAATCAACCAAATTCGATTTCGGTCCGATGAATACCACCATCAGCGGTAACCGCCTGGAAGGTGTCCGGTTGCGTGTCGGCGGTATGACAACAGCAAATTTGAATCCTTACTGGTTTGCCAGTGGTTATCTTGCCTACGGAACGAACGACCGAAAATTAAAATACAATGTAAAACTGACCCATAGTTTTAATAAGAAGCTCTATCACGAAGGGGAAAGTCCGGTCAATAATTTATCCTTTATCCAGGAATATGACGTTTATACTCCCGGACAGGATTTCCTATTCACCAGCAAGGATAATATCTTTGTCGCCTGGAAAGTCGGTGAACCTGTAACAAAAATGCAGTACATCCGCAAATCCATGTTTCAATACGAAAAAGAATGGCTGAACGGTCTCACCTGGAGATCATGGGTGTACAACCAGAATAACCAGGCTGCCGGTACACTTAAATATATCCAGAAAGAAGCAGACGGTACACTGATCCATAAAAAAGACATTACCACATCAGAAATTGGTACACAGCTTCGTTTTGCCCCCGGAGAACGTTCCTACGACGGACGTTCGGGAAAAGAATCCGTATTCAACCTGTCGAAAGACGCTCCTATCTTTAAGCTGTCGCATCAGTTGGGATTTAAAGGTGTCTTAGGTGGAGAATACAATTATAACCATACGGAGCTCAGTGCCGAAAAGCGTATCTGGTTATCCTCATTCGGCCATATCGATACACAGTTGAAAGCTGGTAAAGTATGGAACAAGGTACCTTTCCCTTTGCTGATCCTGCCGAATACCAACCAGTCTATCACGATCCAGCCGGAGGCATTCCACATGATGAACGCTCTGGAATTCGTAACCGACCAGTATGTATCATTCAACGCAACCTATTATATGAAAGGATGGATACTGAATCGTATTCCGGGTATCAAATGGTTACGTCTGCGTGAAGTGATATCTTTCAACGGTATCTACGGCGGACTGACAGATAAGAACAACCCGACAATGACTCCCGGCTTGTTTGTCCTGCCTGACGGCACACGTCCATTAGGCAAAACACCGTATATGGAAGCTAGTATCGGTCTGGAAAATATTTTCAAGATCCTCCGTATAGACTATTACCGTCGGTTGACTTACCTGGACGAGCCCAATATTAAGAAAGGCGGGGTACGTATCGCGTTACGCTTCTCCTTCTAGGCTGTTGGAAATGGATTCAAAACAATTGACAAAGACAATTGATAATTGACAATTATGAAAGATACGAATATAAATACTCCCCTCAATCACGCACCGAATGCATGGGCACTGATACCCCTGCTGGTATTCCTGTTCACCTATCTGGTTGTTTCCATACTGGCTGGAGATTTCTACAAGATGCCGATAACAGTAGCCTTCGTTATCTCATCGGTTGTAGCCATAGCCATATCCAAAGGGGGAAAACTATCCAACCGTATCGAACAATTCTGTCGCGGAGCGGCCAACAGCAATATAATGCTAATGGTCCTTATTTTTATATTGGCCGGAGCCTTTGCCCAGACAGCCAAAGCAATGGGAGCTGTAGACGCGACAGTAAACCTGGCGATGTCGATCCTGCCCGGCAACCTGCTGGCGGCCGGTATTTTCCTTGCCGCTTGTTTTATTTCGATCTCTGTCGGAACCTCTGTAGGCACCATCGTTGCCCTGGCACCGGTAGCCGTCGGGATTGCCGCCAAAACTGGGATGCCCGATGCTTTGATGCTAGGAGTTGTCGTGAGCGGTGCCATGTTCGGCGATAACCTGTCTTTCATATCCGATACGACAATTGTTGCAACCCGTACACAAGGGTGCAATATGAACGATAAGTTTAAAGTAAATATACGTATCGCCCTTCCTATCGCGATCATAACAGGTATTATATATGTCATAGTAGGAAGTGGCGTAGACAGCAGTTATACAGCAGGAGCTATTGAATGGGTAAAAGTGGTTCCCTATCTGGTCGTTCTTGTAGCGGCCATTTGCGGTGTAAATGTAATGCTGGTATTATTCATCGGTATCCTGCTATCGGGTACCGTTGGATTGCTGACCGGAGGTTTCGATATTTGGGGATGGACAGCTTCAATGGGCCTCGGTATCACCAATATGGGAGAACTGATCATTGTGACTCTATTGGCGGGCGGAATGCTGGAAATGATCCGTTACAACGGCGGAATCGACTGGATCATCCTCAAGCTGACTTCTCATATCCGTTCTTCGAAAGGTGCAGAGTTGAGCATTGCCGCATTGGTAAGTTTCGCCAATCTTTGTACGGCAAACAATACGATTGCCCTGATCATGGCAGGTCCGATCGCTAAAGACATAGCAGACCGTTTCAAAGTCGACCCACGTCGCAGTGCAAGTATCCTGGATATTTTTTCTTGTTTCATACAGGGAATCATTCCCTACGGGGCACAATTACTGATGGCATCCGGCTTAGGGAACGTATCCCCTATTGAAGTGATGCAATACTTGTATTATCCTTATTTATTAGGATTTGGTGCACTATTGGCTATTCTCTTCGGATATCCACGAAAATTCAGTAAAACAGTTCCGGCTAAATAATTAAAAATAAACATTACAGAGACCTGTATATACAAAAAAAGGCTATCCATCACGGACAGCCAATCTTCATTGTTAACCTTAAATCTAATACCATGAAAAACACAGTGCAAATATAGAGGTTTTATGTTATTCAGCATAATTTTAGCGAGAAAAATGCATCACCTTAACATTATTTAGCCAAAACATGTTCTACAACACATAAAAACGAAGGGGACACCCGAAACCGGACATCCCCTCTCTTCACCAAACCTCTTATAATTATTATTTACCGAAACGTTCTTTCAGTTTAGCGATCATATCGCGGGTCATTGTATCCAGATCGTAAGTCGGTTTCCAATCCCACTCTTCACGGGCACAAGTATCGTCCAGCGAGTTAGGCCATGATTCGGCAATTGCCTGGCGTAACGGATCGACTTTATATTCCATCTGTAATTCAGGAATGTATTTCTTGATATTGTTTGCAATGATTTCCGGATCGAAACTCATAGAAGCAATGTTGAATGAGTTACGGTGTACCAGACGAGTCGGATCGGCTTCCATGATCTGGATAGCAGCATGCAAAGCGTCCGGCATATACATCATATCCATAAATGTACCAGCAGCGATCGGGCATTCAAACTTTTCACCTTTTACAGCCGAATAGTAAATATCCACAGCATAGTCGGTCGTACCACCACCCGGAGGAGTTACGTAAGAGATCAATCCCGGGAAGCGAACCGAACGGGTATCGACACCAAAACGGATGTTGTAATAATCGCTCAACAACTCGCCGGAAACTTTAGTAACACCATACATTGTACGTGGATTACGGATTGTATCCTGCGGAGTCTTGTCTTTCGGAGTGTTGTTACCAAATACACCGATAGAACTCGGAGTAAATACGGCACAATGCATTTCGCGAGCTACTTCCAATACGTTGAACAAACCACCCATACCGATCTTCCATGCTAACTGAGGTTTTGCTTCAGCTACAGCAGATAATAACGCTGCCAGGTTATAGATCGTGTCAATTTTATATTTAGACACTGTTTCAGCGATCTGCTGTTCATTTGTTATATCAACAAGTGCAGAAGGTCCTGATTCTAATAATTCACCTTTAGGCTCTGCACCGGAAATATAACCTGCTACGATGTCGCCATTGTAGCGTTTTCTCAACTCCATGGTTAACTCTGAGCCGATCTGACCGGTAGAACCGATAATTAATACATTCTTCATTGCGTTTTTATTGTTCTTTTAAGTTTTTTCTGCGGCAAAGGTATAGAGAATAAAATTGTTCCTGCACGATTTTCTTGTGTTTTTTTTTACACATTATCAAAAAAAAATAGGAACTTTGCCCGATTTAAAAATACTAACAAAAAACAAAGTTATGTACGGTAAACTGAAAGAATTCCTTACACAGGAACTGGCTAACATTAAAGCAGCCGGATTGTACAAAAACGAGCGTATCATTACTACGCCTCAAAGAGCCGACATTAAAGTAAATGCCGGAAGTGATGTTTTAAACTTCTGTGCCAACAATTACCTTGGTCTGTCAGACAACCAACGTCTGATCAATGCAGCTAAAGAAGCCATGGATACTCACGGATACGGTATGTCATCCGTTCGTTTTATCTGCGGAACACAGGATCTTCACAAACAACTCGAAGCTGCCATTTCCGATTATTTCAAAACGGAAGATACTATTCTGTATGCCGCTTGTTTCGATGCAAACGGAGGTTTGTTCGAACCGTTGTTCGGCGAAGAAGACGCTATCATCTCCGATTCACTGAACCACGCTTCCATCATCGATGGTGTACGTTTGTGTAAAGCAAAACGTTATCGTTATGCCAATGCCGATATGGCCGATCTGGAACGTTGTCTGCAGGAAGCGCAGGCTCAGCGTCACCGCATCATAGCAACAGACGGTGTGTTCTCGATGGACGGTAATGTTGCTCCGATGGATAAGATCTGCGAACTGGCTGAAAAATACGATGCACTGGTCATGGTAGACGAATCTCACTCTGCCGGTGTTGTCGGTCCGACCGGTCACGGTGTGGCAGAACAATATAATGTATATGGTAAAGTAGACATCTTCACAGGTACATTAGGTAAAGCATTCGGCGGTGCAATGGGTGGTTTCACTACAGGTAAAAAAGAAATTATCGACATGCTTCGCCAGCGTTCACGTCCTTATCTGTTCTCTAACTCAGTAGCACCTGCTATCGTCGGAGCCAGTCTGGAAATGTTCAAGATGCTGAAAGAAAGCGATGCCCTGCATACCAAACTGATGGGTAACGTATCTTACTTCCGCGATAAGATGCTGGCTGCCGGTTTCGATATCAAACCGACTCAGTCCGCTATCTGTGCCGTTATGCTGTATGATGCTAAATTATCTCAGGATTTCGCTGCCAAGATGCAGGAAGAAGGAATCTATGTAACAGGATTCTATTATCCGGTAGTTCCGAAAGACCAGGCACGTATCCGCGTCCAGTTGTCTGCCGGACATGAAAAAGAACATTTGGATAAAGCGATCGCTGCATTTATCAAGGTGGGTAAAGAGCTGAACGTTATCAAATAAGACAAAAAGAAGGAGTTGTCTAAAAAGTCTATATTAAGGAACGCAGAATACGCAGACAGAGCGCAGAGTCTCGCAGACCATATGTATTATTAATTAAAAAATCTGCGAAACTCTGCGTATTCTGCGTTATCTGCATCCGGTAATAGCTTTTAGGCATCTTCTTCTTTTCTTTCTAAAACAATCTATTAACCTATAAATATACACTTTCAATAATTATTATCTTCCTCGCCATCCACGAGGTTGTTCAGTTCAAACTCCAGACTCACCAGATCCTTCTTCCACGAATTCAAAATATGGGAAGGAACATCCTTAGAAGCTTTATCTATCTTTTCCTGAATATTGGAAACTTCCAACTCCAGCCTTTCACGCCTGTTCATATCTCTTAATATTTATCACCTGTTTAACAATCTCTCAACTATTAAACAACAGTACGGAACAATATGTTTATGATAACCCGGAAAGATTTCCTATCTTTGTGTCCCTAAATAATCGACAATAATTTATGCAGCTTAGTAACTATCACAGTCATTGTACATTCTGTGACGGGCGTAGTACGCCTGAAGACTTTGTAAAGTTCGCTATATCCCATGGGTTCCGGGCGTATGGATTTTCATCGCATTCTCCCCTGCCCTTCGAAACATTCTGGAATATGTCGAAAGACGATATGCCCGAATACCTGGCTGAAATAAACCGGCTGAAAACGAAATACAGTAACCGGTTGGAAATATATACAGCCCTGGAGATCGATTATCTGGATGAAACCTATAATCCTTCTATCGCCTATTTCCGGAAATTACCGTTAGATTACCGCATCGGCTCCATTCATTTCCTCCCTATATCAGAACATTTGTGTGAAGAAAACATGGTCTGCATCGACGGTTCTTTTACCGATTACAAAGCTTCCCTCGATCACTATTTCGAAGGTGATATCCGTAAACTGGTTGCCCGCTATTTCGATTCGACCATGAAGATGATCCAGGCAGGAGGAATCGATATCGTTGGGCACATGGACAAGATTTATATGAACGGACACAAATGCGAAGGTTTCTCATTTGATGCGGACTGGTATCAGGAACCGTTCAGGGCAACCCTCGATCTGATCGCAGAAAAGGGGTTGATGGTAGAAGTAAACACCAAAAATCTGGTTAAAAAACAGCAGCTATTCCCTCGGAAAGAATATCTCGGATTACTGAAAGAGATGAATATACCGGTAATGGTCAACTCCGACTGCCACTATCCGGACCTGGTGAATGACGGACGGGAAGAAGCTTTTAAATTACTGAAAGAGATCGGTTTTACGACTACCCGCGAACTGGTGAAAGGGACCTGGCAGGATATCCCTACCGGGGAGTAAACCTTTACATCCTTATATGTAAAGTAAAAAGGGGCATACTTTAAGCTCATTCCTCCCTAGATTAAAATACGTAAGGTTGGCATAACAAAAAGGTAAAGCCAAAGCTACAAATACGTAAGGCATGCCTTGCTATTTAGTAACTTTGGCTTTATTTATTCAAAACTGCGGACAAAAGACATTAGATATGCTATCCTAGCATATTGAAGTTCCTATCTTTTACGCTTATACAAGAAGGAGTTCCAGCGCTCTTCGGCATGATCCTGCCTGAACATCTCGTAACGAGCCATTGTAAAAAACAAGTCTGACAAGCGATTGACAAACTGCATGATCTCTTCCGGAAGCGGGTCTTTCCGGTACAATGTCCAAAGGCGGCGTTCGGCACGGCGGGCAACGGTACGCGCCAGTTGCAGGTGAGCCGAAATCAATGTACCACCGGGCAGGATAAAGAAGCCGTTATCCTGCATCTGTCCCGTCAAGACATCGATCTGTTGTTCGCAGAAAGACACCAGGTCGTCCGAAAGGCTGTTCGGATTCTTATCACGGATAGCGGACGGAGTTGCCACGTGCGACATCACCACCATCAACTCCCGTTGTATTTTACCTAAGACATCCTGCCACTCATGTTCCGGAGGCAATAAAGCCCGCACGATACCGATCTGTGCATTCACTTCATCCAATGTACCGTTCGCTTCGATACGGATATCGTCTTTCTCAACCCGTTCGCCGCCGTGGATACCGGTGCGGCCTTTATCCCCTCCTTTGGTATAAATTCTCATTTTACTTCTTTGTTGTATCTTTCTTATCTTCTTTTTCTTCCGGGTGAATGATTCCTTTTACCGTATCACCGATAGGCAGCTTATCCAATACGCCGAGACTCGGAGCTACAGTTTTAACCAATTGATTCAGGAAGTTACCGGTTGTGCCCTGGCCTCCATCGAAGACAGTGATATCACCCAGCTGTATATGTTCGAATGCCTTCACCTGTTCGCCGGCAATTTCTTTCCACTGATCTACCATCTTATACTGGATAGCGATAGCCGGATTCGATTCGGCGGCCTCGACCATCGCCTTGAAACCGTCGGCTTCAGCAAGCAATGACTTCTTTTTACCTTCAGCTTCGGCTTCCAGCTTCATCTGGATCGCTCTTGCTTCGGCCTCTGCCTGCGCCAATGTTGCCTTTGCTTTTGCTTCGGCTTCACGGATCATCTTTTCGGCAACAGCTTCCGCCTGGAGGATCGCTTCCTGACGGGCGATCTCTGCCGGGACGATCTTTTGTGCTTTCAGGGCAGATTCCACCTTCTTCGCTTTTGCTTCTTCCACTTCACGCTGAGCTATTTCGCGGGCAGCTTGTACGGAGGCTTCTGATCTAGCTGCTGCTTCACCGGCCTGTTTATTTGCTTCTGCTTGTGTCACTGCTAATTCGGCATCCGATTTGGCAACCTCTTTGTTTGCCTCATTTCGCCCTACGGCTGCTTTCTTTCCGGCATCGGCTTTCTTGATTTCCATGTCGGAATTCAATTCTGCGATACGGCTTTCCTTTTCTGTATTTGCTTTTTCGATATTGATATTCTTATCTGCTTCTGCTTTGGCTACCTGCGATTCTTTCGAAGCATTAGCCACGGCAACCTGCGAGATACGTTCCTTGTCGGCATTGGCTACGGAGATTTCCTGCTGCTTCTTGGTTTCGGCAATCGCGATATCCTGGTCCTTACGTGTTTCGGCTACAGTCGTTTCACGTTCACGAATCTGGTTCGCAATCTTGATAGCACCCAGTTTTTCCTGTTCTTCGATATTCGCCTGGGCTTCATTCAAAGCTTTACTTTCCGCTTCTTTACCCAGGTTGACGATATAGTTGGCTGCGTCGCGGATATCACTGATGTTGATGTTCATCAGGTAGAGACCGAACTTGCGTAATTCCGTATCGATATTGTCGCGCACTTTAGAAAGGAATTTATCACGGTCGGAGTTCAGTTCCTCGATCGTCATATCGGCAATGACCAGACGCATCTGACCGTACACGACATCGGTAATAAGATTCTGCTTATCTTCCGGTTGCAGCCCCAACAGACGTTCGGCAGCATTCTGCATCACCTCGGGGTCGGTACTGATCGCGACCGTAATAGTCGTCGGGACATCCACACGGATATTCTGGGCAGACAAGGCTCCGGTCAGTTTACAATCGATCTGAAGCGGTTTCATCGACAGGAATTCGTACCCCTGAATGATAGGCCAAACGAAGGCAGCACCACCATGATAGAGTTTAGCAGACTTCTCACCGGAGGTCTTACCATACACCACCAACACTTCATCACTCTTACATTTGCGATAACGGGAAAGGATCCCGATAAAAGAAAGGATGATAACCCCTACAAGGATGGCTACCATGATTAACATTTCCTGTGTCATAATTTACTCGCTGATTTATTATTATTGTATATAAATTGTTCCCGATTCCACTTTGCAGATCAACGTCCGGTCTCCGGTCTGGTAGGTTTTACCTTCCAGGGAACGCACTTCCACTTCACGCAAAGCTCCGTTCAAAGCCATCTGTACGATATAACGTATTCCGTCGTGGGCATAAATAGTACATTCCCGTCCGACCAGGGCTTCCGTCTTCTCCGGCTTATTCTCCTTCTGAAGCTGGTAAGCTTTCTTATACAGAAACCATAAGATGAAAACAAACGCCAACCCGATCAGGATTCCGATCAGAAAAGTGGATATGGCTGTACTCTTAGCAATATACATATACCATCCGAAGCCGATACAAAAATGGGTTAATCCTTTAAAGGAAACCACGCTGCCGAGATCGACGTCGACATCGGTGTCCGTATCCAGATCACCAAAGAAAACAGACATGATGAACTGTATCAGAAATATTGCGGATGCAACGATGGCGATCCCCAGAAAAATAGTATTGACCATGGTATGAATTATTAGTTTTCACGAAAATAAGGATAATTTCGATAAAACGGACATATATAGGAAAAATATGTATGTTTGTAATCAAATATATTATATATACCTCATGAAAACAACTATAGAACAAGTATGTCAGGCACTGGAAGAAAACATTGATGAAAAGACCCGGCTGAATGCACAGAGCTTCTTCAAAGAGAAGATCTTGTATCACGGAGTGAAAATTCCTATGGTCAACAAGATCAGTAAGGAGTTTTATCAGTCGATCAAGGAACTTCCCAAGAACGACATCTTTGCTTTATGCGAAGAATTGTGGAAGTCCGGGTATTCGGAAGAATCTTATATTGCCTGCAACTGGTCCTATTATATCCACGAACGATATGAGCCGGAAGACTTTTCTGTATTCGAGGGATGGGTGAATGAATATGTATCCAACTGGGCATCCTGCGACACATTATGCAATCATACCGTTGGAACTTTCCTGGAAATGTACCCGGAATATATTACCCGGTTAAAAGAGTGGGCGCATTCCGACAACCGCTGGACGAAACGTGCCGCCGCTGTAACATTGATCATCCCTGCCAGAAAAGGGCTTTTCCTGAACGATATATTTGAAATAGCCGATATTCTCTTCAATGATCCGGACGATCTGGTACAAAAAGGATATGGCTGGATGCTGAAAGCGGCCAGTGAAGCCCATCAGAAAGAAGTCTTCGATTATGTGATGGCAAAAAAAGCGGCTATGCCACGAACTTCCCTGAGATATGCGATCGAGAAAATGCCCAAAGAGTTGAAAGCATTGGCAATGGCTAAATAAGTCCGTTCAGATAGTCGATGAACCATTGGTTCCTTGCCGGGTCTCCCCAATAAAGATGGGTATATCCGGCGAGCACGTTCTTATATCGGTATAAAGGAGTGTCGACGGGACTGCCCTTAGCAGTATAGGCCGTTGCGACAGACAGGAGTTTCTCTTCCTGAGATTCTATACGCGAATAATGGAATTCGTGGCCCGTTAAGATATGATCCTGATAACGTAACGTACGGTATCCGAGACGAAGTTTCATCTGTTCCATAGTCGCCGATTGGTTTAATAGGCCGACTACCGGATAACTCGTTCCTTCGGACGACTTTATATCATTACAGAGATACATCATTCCACCGCATTCTGCAAGTAACTTCCCTCCTGCTTCGGCATAATTGCGAATGGATTGGAGCATGGATCGGTTGGCTGATAATCCGGAAAGGAATAATTCAGGATAACCACCGGGCAAATAGACAAAATCAGATTCCGGCAATGTTGAATCTTTCAACGGACTAAAAAAAGTAACCCTTCCTAACTGGTGTAGGAAACGGATATTTTCCTCATAGGCAAAGTTAAAGGCGGCATCACGGGCTATGGATATTTTCAAAGGAGAAGATTGTCTTTCCTCCTGGAAAGATACGGGCGAAACAGTATCCGGCCGGCAAGCTGTCAATGCTAAAAGACGATCGATATCGACGTGTTTCTCCACTAATTCGGCTACACGGTCGGCAAAAGTATCTAAACAAAATGCTTCATCCAGCGTTAAACCCAGGTGACGACTCGGTATTTCCACATCTGCCTGTTTGGGTAGATATCCCAAAGCTTCCACTCCGGCATCTTCACAGGCTTGTTTCAGAAAGGAATAATGGCTTTCAGAGGCAACGAAATTAAAGACTGCACCGACAATGTTTATTTCTTTATAGAAGTTCCTGAACCCATATAATAAGGGGGCAACGGAGTAAGCTGTACTTTTCGCATTAACGATCAGGATAACAGGGATATTCAATAGCCGGGCAATTTCCGCACTGCTGCCCTTCATAGCGTCATAGCCGTCGAAAAGTCCCATGACACCCTCGGTTACGGCATAATCGGCACCGGATGTATAACGTTGATACAGTTCCCGTATATGTTGCTCCGACATCATGAAACTGTCCAGATTTACGGAAGGGAAACCGGCCGCTTCCTTATGATGGCGTGTATCGATATAGTCCGGTCCGCATTTAAACGGTCTGACTTTTCCACCCCGGTTCTTCAATGCCCGAAGCAATCCGAGTGTAAATGTTGTCTTTCCGCTTCCCGATGAAGCGGCACCTATTAAAAGATGAGCTTTCATAAATAATGTGCTAATATGCCAATGGGGATGGCAATAGATTCAGTATTTATCAAAATTGAATGTAGTGTCGTTGGTAGGGGCGGGGTCTGCCCGCCCCTCTCCATCGGTTGTTATATTATTGTCACAAAGGGCGGGTAAACCCCGCCCCTACAAAACCTGTCATTTGGGTTCAATATTTTCTAATATTGTTCTTTTTCATTCGGGAAATCCTGTGTCTTTACATCTTCAATGTAAGCTTGTACGGCACGAGTGATCTCTTCTCCGATATTGGCGTATCTACGAAGGAAACGCGGAGAGAATCCCATATTGATGCCCAACATATCATGCATCACCAAAACCTGACCGTCTACACCTCCACCGGCACCGATACCGATAATAGGAATAGTCAGTTCGGAAGCGACACGTGCAGCCAGGTCTGCCGGAATCTTTTCCAACACGATGGCAAAACAACCGATCTCTTCCAACAGATGTGCATCGTCAATCAACTTCTGTGCTTCAGCTTCTTCACGGGCACGAACTGTGTAAGTTCCGAATTTATTAATAGACTGCGGAGTCAAACCCAAATGTCCCATGATAGGTATACCTGCACAAAGGATGCGCTCAATGGATTCTCTTATTTCACTTCCTCCCTCCAATTTAATACAATCAGCGTGAGTCTCTTTCATGACACGGATAGCGGAAGCCAAAGCCTCTTTCGAATTACCCTGATAGGTACCGAAAGGCAGGTCTACTACTACCAATGCACGATTAACGGCTTTCATAACAGACTTACCATGATAAATCATCTGATCCAGTGTTATAGGAAGCGTTGTTACATTTCCGGCCATCACATTCGATGCAGAATCGCCGACCAGGATAACGTCCATACCTGCCTGATCGATCAGTTTAGCCATAGAATAGTCGTAAGCTGTCAACATGGATATTTTTTCTCCACGTTGTTTCATTTCCATCAGGCGATGTGTTGTCACCTTTCTTGTATCATCTAAATCCCTCTTTGCAACTGACATAATGCTTTTTTGTTAATTGTTACGGCGACAAAGTTAAGGATATTCTGTAATAAGCAAGACAAACAATAAAATATTTATGCCGTACAACATATGTTTATTTTTGTATATCTTTGCAGCCGTTTACATTTAAAGTTTAAAATACAAGCAAAGATGAAAAAGTTAGTTTTTACTTTGGTGGTTGCTTTTATGGCAATCATCAGTGCTGATGCACAGGTTTATGTAGGTGGTTCTTTCAATCTGACTCACGATAAGAACACTGATGTCACCAATTTTACTATCGCCCCTGAAGTCGGTTACAATCTGAACAAGAATTGGGCTATTGCTGCAGAAATCGGCTATACTCATGTCAAAAAAGATGAAGCAAAAGCAAATGCATTCAGTTTTGCTCCCTATGCCCGTTTCTCTTTCTTTGAAAAAGGTATTGTTCGTTTATTCCTGGATGGTGGCGTTGGTATTTCTACTTATAAAGAAGAAGGTTATGACAATGTCAATGGCTTCGAAGTCGGTATCAAACCGGGTATTGCACTGGAGATATGCAAAAATCTGACATTCGTTACCAAATACGGATTTGCCGGTTATCGTGACGATTACAAATATGCAAACAGCACTTCCGGTATCAGTTTGAGTTCGGAAGACCTGAGTTTCGGTTTCCACTACGAATTCTAATTAAGAAAACAAAAGACTGTGGTTTTTGACACAGTCTTTTCATCCCGGGTCAAGCCCGGGATCGCTTTCTACTTCTCTTCTAAAATATCCGATTGCCCGAAATATATCATTATATTTGCATCTGCTGAAATATAAGTATATAATATGGACAATAGAAATATCACCTCCGACTTACAATTCCGGAAAGCTGAAGAAACGGATATCGAGCGTATCTGGGTCATTATCGGGCAGGCAAAAGAACAGATGCGCCGACTTAACAGCCACCAATGGGATGAAAATTACCCGGCTCTCGAAACGATCGATCAAGATATAAAAACAGGTAATGGCTACGTTTTTTGTAAAGAGAATAAAGTGGTTGCCTATGGTGTCATCTCATTCGACGGAGAACCTGTTTATAAAGATATAGATGGTAAATGGACGAATGAACTTCCTTATATGATCGTCCACCGTCTGGCTATTGCCGATGAAATGAAACGTCAGGGAATAGCCAAACGCTTCATGCTGGAAGCAGAAAAGGTCAGCCGTCGGAAAGGTATTTATAATTTCCGTGTCGACACCAATTACGACAATGAATATATGCTTCACCTGATCGATTCGCTAGGGTTCGAATATACGGGAGAAGTCTGTTACCGAGGTAACAATACAAGAAAGGCATTCGAGAAATGTATTTATCCTCATGTCTCGTCTTTCGGTGTTCCGGGTTATACTATCCGTGAAGCTATTTACGAGGATGCCGAAGTTATTTATAACGCAATAGATAAAAATCGTGACGATCTGCGAACCTGGTTACCGTTTGTCGATAGCCTGAAAAGTATTGCCGACGAACAATCGTTCCTGGAATCATCCTTAAAGGTCCCGTATGAAGAACGGGATATCGTCTATATCATTGAGAAAGGCAAAAGCATCTGTGGATTGATTGGTTTCCATTTTTCAGACCGTGCCAATTATCGTACGGAAATAGGTTATTGGCTGCTTCCCGAATACAGAGGAAAAGGCATTGTGACACGAGCCGTACATCATTTATGCCTGTTGGCTTTCTTTGAGAAAGGTTTCAACCGCATCCAAATAAGATGCGCCGTAGGCAACGCAGCCAGCAATGCCATTCCTCAACGCTTAGGATTCACACAAGAAGGTACGGAACGCGACGGTGAACTTTTAATAACCGGAGAATATACAGATATTAATGTATATAGCATTTTGAAAAAAGAGATTGCAGAATAAGTAATTCTCAAAGGAAACATTGAACATAACTATGGAACAAGAAATTCAATTAAACGAATACAACAAACAGGAGTATCCGTCTATGCATATGGAGGGTGTTGACGCCTCCTCCATTATCATTTATACAACTAAAGATAGCCAAATATCATTAGAGGTAAAGATGAATAGCGATACCGTATGGCTCACGCAATCCCAAATGGCAGAGTTATTTGGAAGAGAAAGAACAGTAATAGGCAAACACATCAAAAATATTTTTAAAGAAAAAGAACTAAAACAGGAAGTGGTATGTGCAAATTTTGCACATACCACTTCACATGGTGCGATTAAGGGCAAATCACAAACACGAGAGGTGGCTTATTATAACCTTGATGTTATCATATCCATAGGATATCGGGTAAAAAGTCTACGCGGTACCCAATTTCGTATTTGGGCAAACAAGATATTGAAAGATTATCTTATTAAAGGATATGCCATCAACCAAAAGATAAAACTAGAACATTATCAAGAGCTAAAAGAGATGGTTCACATTCTCGGTAATACGCTCAAAAACCAAGAACAGTTAACATCTGACCAGTCCAAAGGACTATTGGCTGTTGTAACTGATTATGTCTATGCCCTTGACACTTTAGATAAATATGATTATCAGCAACTCCTCATCGAGGACACGACCCAAGGAGATAAATTTCATGCCACATATGAAAATGCGATGGAAGCTATTCGTAGCTTAAAAGGTAAATTTGGAGAAAGCGAACTCTTTGCACATGAAAAAGACCAGTCATTCAAAAGTTCGGTTTCAACTATTTATCAAACATTCGATGGTATTGAGTTATATCCAAGTATTGAAGAGAAAGCAGCCATGTTACTCTACCTGGTAACTAAGAACCATTCTTTCAGCGATGGGAATAAACGAATTGCAGCTATGCTATTTCTCTGGTTTATGGAAAACAACGGTATCCTCTATCACCCAAATGGTGAAAAACGTATTGCTGATAATACATTAGTTGCCCTCACTTTGATGATTGCAGAAAGTCGTACGGAAGAAAAAGACGTTATGGTAAAAGTAGTAGTAAATTTAATAAATCAAAATAATTGATATGGAACAGGAAATCCAATTAAACGATCACAACAAACAGGAATATCCACCTATGCACACTGCCGAACATATTCTTAATCAGACAATGGTCCGGATGTTCGGTTGTCCCCGTTCTAAGAACGCTCATATAGAAAGAAAAAAGAGTAAATGTGACTATATTCTATCGGAAGCTCCCTCTGCAGAAACAATGGCTGAAGTGGAACGCCGTGTCAACGAAGTCATCGAACAACATCTGCCGGTTACTATTGACTTTATGCCACGTGAAGCGGCAGCCGATATTGTAGATTTGAGCAAACTACCGGAAGAAGCCAGCGAAACATTGCGCATCGTACGGGTAGGCGATTATGATGCTTGTGCCTGTATCGGTACCCATGTCAGCAATACCTCTGAAATCGGACGGTTTAAATTACTGAACTACGATTATACCGACGGACGGTTACGTCTGCGTTTCAAACTGGAAGCTGTGTAAACCAGGATATGGTTTTGAGATATAAAAAAAGAAAGGCTCCTATCTGATACAAAACAGACAAGAGCCTTTTCTCTATTTATTATCAAATTATCGGGAACGCACTTCTCGTCTCATAAAAGAGACATATGATAAAGCAAAACAAATAACTGTCGCAGCAATCAATCCGGTCAACTGTGGCCAGACTACCAGCAGGCTCTGCCCTAACGGCAGCGGACTAGGAATAGCCCCATGTACCTGCTCCATAGTCAACGGTCCCAGGCTACGGACTGAAGGCATCAACAGAGTTGTCGTTGCCTCATTGAACAACTGACTCGGTGCAAACCGTAACAGATTCAGCATAAAACGCTGATAATGTACAATCTGATAATCACTGGCAAAGTCTGAAGGACTAAGTGCTTTCCCGATCAGATTAATGATCATATTATAGAAAACACTGAAAAACAGCCAGATCGCCACACAGGCCAGCGCTGAAGTCGCAGCTTGACGAAATTGTATGGAAAAGAAAATCGACAGATTCAGCCAGAATGCTACGTAGAAGATACTGACGATAATAAAGAACACCATTCGCAAAAACTCTTCCGCCGTTGGAGGAATCCCGATCGCAATCAGGCCAAAACCCATCACCAGAAATCCGAGGGCAAACAACATGATACCTATCACGATCAAAGCACCTACGAATTTCGCATTGATCAGGAAATCCCGATGGATCGGTTGAGACAGGATACGACTCAATGTACCCCGGTTCTGTTCCGAGTTTATCGCATCAAATCCCAAAGCAATCCCTAACAGTGGTCCCAGGAAACTGATAAACACGACAAAAGAAGGTAGAGTTCCATCCGATACGGTAAACAGTTTCAGGAAAAGGAACGCATTGTCCGGATCATTCGGTTTAATGGAAGCCCCAATATTCGTCAAAGCCGTATACAGTGACCCCATACAAGTCAGAGCGATAATGACGATCAGGATAATGAACCGCCAGCTCCTTACATGATCGGACACCTCTTTATTCACAATAACCCAAAATGGATGATACACTCTATTCATGATCTTTACCTCCTTCGAAATAACGATTATAAATATCATCAAGCCCATGCTCCCTCTTCTGCTGTTCGGTCAATTCAATATCTGCCAGCAGTTTCCCCTTACAGAACAAGCCAACCCGGTTACAAACCTGCTGCACCTGGTCCAAATGATGGGAAGAAAACAAAACAGTCAATCCCTCTTCGCTACTGAGCTGATGGATCAGATCCATAAACTCACGCACACCGGAAGGGTCAATTCCCGAAGTCGGTTCATCCAGAATAATCACTTCAGGCTCTTTTATCAGAACATCTGCCAAGCCTAGGCGCTGACGCATACCTCTTGAATATTTACCGGCCTTCTTCTTTCCTTCATTGGCAAGCCCTACCCTTTCCAATAATTGCCCTGCCTTTTCCTTGGCTTCATTCTTCCGGATACCGTTCAACTGCGCGGTATATACGAGATTTTCAATACCGGTCATATCATCGTAAAAGCCGACATCTTCCGGTAAGTAACCGACTATCCGTTTCACATCGATCGGATGTGTTGTAGAGTTTATACCACAAACTTTCACAGAACCGGCTGTTGGCTCCGTTAGTCCCAACATCATCAGGATCGTAGTCGACTTCCCTGCCCCGTTAGGCCCCAGCAATCCGAATATATCTTTCTTGTTTATCCGGAGGTTCAAATCGTTCACTGCAGTAAAATCACCATACTTCTTTGTCAGTCCGGTAAGTTCAATAACAGGTTGACACATGGCTTACCTCCTTCCATATTTGCGGAACAGATAATAAACACCTCCCAATACCAAAACAATAATCAAGACACCGACCCATCCCCAGATCATCGGAGTCTTCACTGAAATACGGAAATCGGCTGTAGCATTCACCTCCGGAGTTTTGGCCTCCATCTTCGTCACATAATCGCCGGGAAGCGCTTTTTTAGAAGCCTTTACGGTAGCAATCACACTGGTTGTCTGTCCGGCTCCCAACTTTACCACTTTGGCTGGATCGAAGGTCACCTCCCAGTCGACCGGTTTACTTGCAGAAAGCTGCACATCCTTCAACTCTGCCGAACCTGTATTTTTTACAACCAGATCGATCTTTTTTGTTTCTCCCGCTGTGATATCGGAACTAAGCAAACCTCTTGGTGTGGATAGCTCCATTTCATATGAACCCGTTATCACAACCTCCAGATCCAGATCGGCAGAAGTGGAGCCAGTAGAAGCATGAACAGGAATTTTGTAGCTACCGGCAGCAACATTAGCCGGAGGATTGATATCGATCGTTATATTTTGAGTAGCATTCGGTTCAACCTGCGCAGATGTCGCCTGCTTATAATTTGGTTTGAATACCACATTCCAACCTCTTTCTACTTCAGCCGTCAGAGCATAAAGCTGTTGTTCCGCAGTACGGTTCTTGATCGTTGCGTTAAAGGTAAAAGTAGATTTGGAGTTACCCTCCATATTCGGCTGAGTTGTTGTAAAATCAGTCTGATAAGTTCCCTGCTTGGAAACGGTAATCGTAAGCGGAAGCTTAGCCATACCATCGGCCGAAACCGTAAAATTATAAGTTCCCTTATTCACTTTCACCGGCACTTCCACTTTCAGGGAAAAATTCTTCTTCTCATCAGGAAGGACCGAAAGCTGGCTGATCGAATATCCCCCGGACTTTACTTCATAACTCCATCCCCGAGGCATTCCCTCAACAGAGATAGTCGCGTTTTTCACTTCGTCACTCTTGTTAATGACGTCAATATTGTAATCGATCGACTCCCCCGGCGGAACCGCTATTTTTGTGTAGGGAGTGTACAACATCACGCTCTTTTCAGAATCACCAGCGTGGACTTTACTACAAGGGATTATTCCCAATAACAGTACAAATAATAGGTTTAAACAGTTAATTTGCATTTTCATAATGATTTTTATAGAGTATACAAAAATGATTACTTATTAGCCGGGGGCAAATATATATACTGAGAGTATTAGATACTTTTAAAAGAATTAAAAAAAAGCTATCATAAAAGTACCTTCCTTTCCTATCCGGTAAATCTCTGTCATGAATGCGATAACAAACGAACTTTTCCTTATACATTATATATAGACACCCCCCAAAGAAATATATAGACACCCCCCAAAGAAGCCATTTGTATGCTAAACAGACCGAATTATTCTGCAAATGTAACATTGAAATAAAATATTTTTGTGTAAGTTTGCGAGCGCTAAGAAAGACATTTTATACAGAAATTTAAATACAAGAGTTATGCAATCAATTGACAATTTCAATTTTGCCGGCAAAAAGGCATTTGTTAGAGTTGACTTCAACGTTCCATTGGACGAAAACTTCAACATCACAGACGACACTCGTATTCGTGCCGCTCTTCCTACACTTAAGAAGATCCTGGCAGACGGTGGCAGCGTAATCATAGGTTCTCACTTGGGCCGTCCGAAAGGCGTTACTGATAAATTTTCACTGAAACATATTTTGGGTCGTGTATCTGAATTACTGGGCGTAGAAGTTCAGTTTGCTAACGACTGTATTGGTGAAGAAGCTGGCGCTAAGGCTGCTGCTCTGCAACCGGGCGAAGCTTTATTGCTGGAAAACCTTCGTTTCTATGCAGAAGAAGAAGGCAAACCAAGAGGTTTGGCTGAAGATGCAACAGACGACGAAAAGAAAGCTGCTAAAAAAGCAGTAAAAGAAAGCCAGAAAGAATTTACAAAGAGATTGGCTTCTTATGCAGACTGCTATGTAAACGATGCATTCGGTACTGCTCACCGTGCTCATGCTTCTACAGCTCTGATTGCTGATTACTTCGATGCTGACCACAAGATGTTCGGTTACCTGATGGAAAAAGAAGTAAAAGCTGTAGAAAAAGTAATGAACGACATCGTTCGTCCGTTTACTGCTATCATGGGTGGTTCTAAAGTTTCTTCTAAGATCGAAATCATCGAAAACCTGTTGAACAAGGTAGACAATCTGATCGTAACAGGTGGTATGACTTATACTTTCACTAAAGCTATGGGCGGTAAGATCGGTAACTCTATCGTTGAAGACGATAAGTTGGATCTAGCTCTTGACCTGATGAAGAAAGCAAAAGAAAAAGGTGTAAACCTTGTATTGGCTGTTGACGCAAAGATTGCTGACGCTTTCAGCAACGACGCAAATACAAAATATGCTAATGTCAACGAAATTCCTGACGGATGGGAAGGTCTTGACATCGGTCCTAAGACTATCGAAATCTATGCTGACGTTATCAAGAAGTCTAAGACTATCCTTTGGAACGGTCCGACAGGCGTATTCGAATTCGAAAACTTCACCGACGGTTCTCGTGCAGTAGGTAACGCTATCGTTGAAGCTACTAAGAACGGTGCATTCTCTCTTGTTGGTGGTGGCGACTCTGTTGCTTGCGTTAACAAGTTCGGTATTGCAAGCGAAGTTTCTTACGTATCTACAGGTGGTGGTGCTTTACTGGAAGCTATCGAAGGCAAAGTTCTGCCGGGTATCGCTGCTGTTAAAGGCGAATCGTACAAATAATTTCAGATATTGTTTATAATATCCTAATTAAATATAAAACTCCGGTGAAGTGATTTCACCGGAGTTTCTTGTTTTATAATCATTACCTCATAATATCCCATCCGGGATATATTACGGAAGAATAACATAGCCATATATGTCTCCTTGCAATATTGAATTAATTCATATCTTTGTTATCGACAATGGTTTCCGAATCACAATTCAGTGAGGAAGATTAAAAGGGAATCCTGTGAAAATCAGGGACTATCCCCGTAGCTGTAAGTTTTATTCCTGCAAAGGAAAAATGTTGTAACCTCTGTATACCACTGGTCTCAGACCGGGAAGGTGTTACAACAGAAACAAGTCAGAAGACCTGCCATTTCAATCAGACAGAATCCAGCGCTTTCGGGTGAAAAGCAGTGGTATGAATCCTTTATAAGATCCATTTATCACTTTATCTCCGGGAATCAATTGCGGAACTGCATGAACAGAAGTATTGTTTAATCTTAAATAAAAAGTATGATCAGCACGGAGATTTTTATTGTCAAGAGAGATGGTAAAAAAGAAGTATTCTCACTTGACAAAATCAAAAATGCAATAGCTAAAGCATTTTTATCAGTAGGTAGTTTCGCTACCCAGGAAGTAATAACCAATATCCTCAGCCGCATCAGTGTCAGCGAAGGGACAAGTGTGGAAGATATTCAGAACCAGGTGGAAGTTGCTTTGATGGCAGAACATTATTATGCGGTAGCAAAGTCATATATGCTATACCGTCAGAAACATCTGGAAGACCGGGAAGTTAGGGATAAACTGCGCTTTCTACTGGATTATTGTGATGCATCCAATCCGGCTACCGGAAGTAAATACGACGCTAATGCCAATGTAGAGAATAAAAATATCGCCACACTGATAGGTGAGTTACCGAAATCGAACTTTATCCGCCTGAACCGCCGCCTGCTGACAGACCGGTTGAAAGATATGTACGGAAAAGAAGTATCGGACCGTTACCTGAAACTGCTGAATCACCATTTCATTTATAAGAATGATGAAACGAACCTTGCCAACTATTGTGCCAGTATAACCATGTATCCCTGGCTGATAAGCGGTACAGCTTCCGTGGGAGGCAACTCTACGGCCCCAACCAATCTGAAATCTTTCTGTGGTGGTTTCATCAATATGGTATTCATCGTTTCAAGCATGTTGAGCGGTGCATGTGCAACTCCCGAGTTTCTGATGTATATGAATTATTTCGTCGGATTGGAATATGGAAAAGATTATTACCGGCACGCTGATGATGTGGTAGACTCGTCCAGTAAACAACGTACAATAGACAAAATGATTACAGACTGTTTCGAACAAATAGTCTATTCTATCAACCAGCCGACCGGTGCCAGAAACTTCCAGGCTGTATTTTGGAACATTGCCTATTATGACAAATATTATTTCAACAGTCTTTTCGAGAATTTTGTATTCCCTGACGGCAACAAGCCCGACTGGGATTCGTTAAACTGGTTGCAAAAGCGGTTCATGAAATGGTTCAACAAAGAACGTACCCGCAACGTTCTGACCTTCCCGGTCGAGACTATGGCGCTCCTGTCGAAAGATGGAGATGTACTCGATAAGGAATACGGGGATTTTACGGCCGAGATGTATGCCGAAGGACATTCCTTCTTCACTTACATGAGCGATAATGCCGATTCGTTAAGCAGTTGTTGCCGTTTGCGCAACGAGATACAGGACAACGGTTTCAGTTATACGCTGGGAGCCGGAGGGGTATCTACCGGTTCTAAAAGCGTATTGACAATCAATCTGAACCGTTGTATACAACATGCTGTGAAGTCCGGTATACTTTATCCGTTCTTTCTGGAAGAGGTAATCGATCTCGTACATAAAGTCCAGTTGGCCTACAACGAGAATCTGAAACAGCTACAATCCAAAGGCATGCTCCCCCTGTTCGATGCCGGTTATATTAATATGAACCGCCAGTATCTTACGATCGGGGTAAACGGATTGGTAGAAGCCGCCCAGTTTATGGGTATCGAAATCAACGACAACCCTAAATATGAAACTTTTGTACAAGAAATACTCGGCATGGTAGAAAAATACAACAAAAAGTACCGTAATAAAGAGGTCTTGTTCAACTGCGAAATGATTCCTGCCGAAAATGTAGGAGTAAAACATGCTAAATGGGACAGAGAAGCAGGGTATCAGACATTCCGCGATTGTTATAACAGCTATTTCTATATCGTGGAAGACACGACACTCAACGTTGTCGACAAGTTCCGTATCCATGGCCGACGTTATATCGAGCATCTGACCGGTGGTTCGGCACTACACATGAATCTGGAAGAACATCTGAGCAAAGAACAATACCGCCAGTTACTACGTGTCTCAGCTATAGAAGGTTGTAATTATTTTACATTCAACATTCCTAATACCATTTGTAACGATTGCAACCATATCGACAAACGCTATTTGAAAGAATGTCCCAAATGCCACAGCCAGAATGTGGATTATCTGACCCGCGTTATCGGTTATATGAAACGTATCAGTAATTTCTCACAACCCCGGCAGAAGGAAGCTCATATCAGACATTATGCTACGTTACACTGATTACGATATTGTCTTTCAGGAAGTACCGGACGAGATAACGTTGGCGATCAACATATCAAACTGTCCCAACCGATGCAAAGGTTGTCATAGCCCCTATTTACTGAAAGATATCGGCGAACCACTGACAGAAGATAGCCTTACCGTACTTCTCAGGAAGTACGGTAAGGCTATTACATGTGTCTGCTTCATGGGCGGAGATGCTTCACCTGCAGATATAGAACAATTAGCAGAATATCTGCATCGTCAGACTGTCGCTCCGGTAAAAGTCGGATGGTATTCGGGAAAAACCGAACTGTCTCCGGCTATTGATCTGGATTTCTTTGAATACATCAAACTAGGTCCCTATATAGAACACCAGGGAGGACTGAAATCACCCGCAACAAACCAACGTTTCTACCGTATCGAGAACGGAGTGATGAAAGATATCACTTACCGATTCTTTTCTACACCTAAATAACAAACAGCTAGAACCGGACCGGTTTACCGCTTTTAGCACTCTTTATGGCAGATTCAAGAATCTCCACAACAACCAGGTTGTTCTCCAGCGAAGACAGATCGGTGGGAGCAACCTGGATTTCTTTACGAACGGCTGCTTTCAGATAATAGAAAGAATCATTATAGGGAGCTTCCAATGCTGAAGGTTGTACTGTAGTTTCTTTCCGGTCGGTGTAAATACGCATGGAAGTCGGCGTGTCCTGATAAATATATCCTTTAGTTCCGTAAATATGCATATCTTTCCGTCCTTTCGGCCAGTTCCACGATCCCATAATCTGTACGGTTGCGGAAGGATATTCAACCAGAATCGTCGCATCATCGTCCACGTTCGGATATTTATCCGGTTTAAGCTGTTTCAGAACTGCATATACACTTACCGGCCTCTCTCCGTCCATCAGCCAGGTAACCAGATTCGCCCCGTAACAACCGAAATCGACAACAGCCCCGCCCCCATTCAGTATCGGGTCAGTCAACCAGTCGGTAAACTCTTTACCGCATCCGATCTCGATAGGACCTTCATGCCCGTCATAGACCTCCATACGATTTATTTTACCTATCGCATCCCCTTTCTTTATTAAACGGTAAGCCTCATGGTTCGTATTATACCAGGTTGTCTCATAATTGGTAAGCAACAAGGTATTATTTTTGCGTACCAACTCGGCCATCCGGTTAGCATGTTGCATATTGACAGCCAAAGGCTTCTCCACCATCACATGAATACCACGCGGTGCACAAGCCTCTACTACGGCCAGATGATCATAAATAGAACCATAAGCTACCACTACTTCCGGCTTTGTCTTATCCAGCATTTCTCCCAGATCGGCATAAAAAAGAGATGCATCCAGTTTCTTCCGAAGCGGGTTATTAGCCCTCAACTGCTCATCCGGTTCGGCAACACCTACTACTTCAAAATCTCCCCTATCCATGCGGATAACTACTTCATGGAGATGTCCGTGCGACACACCTGCCACTCCCAGACGAAGCGGCGCCGTATTCTGAGCATTCAATATAAAAGGTAAACAAACAACAGACAGTAACAAGAATGTCCTGATAATCTTGTGAGTATTCATGGCCTATATAATAAGAATTGTTTGTGACAAAGATATAAATATTTTTGTACCTTTGCCCCTCATAAAAAAGAATAGGTAACATATATAACAATAAAGAAGATGGCAAAAGAGCTGAAAGAACTGACCAAGAGAAGTGTAAACTACTCTCAGTGGTACCAGGATCTGGTAATTAAAGCGGATTTGGCAGAAAACTCTGCTGTACGTGGCTGTATGGTTATCAAACCTTACGGATACGCTATTTGGGAAAAGATGCAACGTATCCTCGACGATATGTTCAAGGAAACAGGACACGTAAACGCTTATTTCCCGCTATTGATCCCGAAATCATTCTTGAGCAAGGAAGCCGAACACGTAGAAGGCTTCGCCAAAGAATGTGCAGTTGTTACACACTATCGTCTGAAAACAAATCATGACGGTACAGGTGTAGTTGTCGACCCGGCAGCTAAACTGGAAGAAGAATTGATCATCCGCCCGACTTCAGAAACGATCATTTGGAACACATACCGTAACTGGATCCAGTCTTACCGCGACCTGCCTATCTTATGCAACCAGTGGGCTAACGTAATGCGTTGGGAAATGCGTACCCGTCTGTTCCTTCGTACTGCCGAATTCCTGTGGCAGGAAGGACATACTGCTCATGCAACCCGCGAAGAAGCAGAGATCGAAGCAAAGAAGATGCAGGAAGTATATGCAAACTTTGCCGAAAACTATATGGCAATGCCGGTTATCAAAGGTGTAAAATCAGCCAGCGAACGTTTTGCCGGTGCTTTGGATACATATACTATCGAGGCTATGATGCAGGACGGAAAAGCATTGCAGGCAGGTACTTCCCATTTCCTGGGACAGAACTTCGGTAAGGCATTCGATGTTACTTTCATCGACAAAGAAGGAAAAAGCGACTATGCATGGGCTACTTCGTGGGGGGTTTCCACCCGTCTGATCGGTGCCCTGATCATGTCTCACTCAGACGATAACGGTTTGGTATTGCCTCCTCATCTCGCTCCTATCCAGGTAGTGATCGTTCCGATCTACCGCAGTGAAGAGCAACTGGCACAGATCAGCGAAAAGGTGAACGGTATCGTTGCCAACCTGAAGAAGATGGGCATCTCTGTTAAGTTCGACGATGCAGACAATAAGAAACCGGGATGGAAGTTCGCCGAATACGAACTGAAAGGTGTTCCCGTACGTCTGGCCATGGGTGGACGCGATCTGGAAAACAATACGATTGAAGTAATGCGTCGCGATACGTTGGAAAAAGAAACCATCACTTGCGACGGTATCGAAGAATACGTACAGAACCTGTTGGAAGAAATCCAGCAGAACATCTTCCGGAAAGCACTCGATCATCGTACAGCCAGCACGATTACAGTCGATACCTATGAAGAGTTCAAAGAAAAGATCGAAGAGGGCCTCTTCATCATGGCTCACTGGGACGGTACTCCCGAAACAGAAGAGCAGATCAAGAACGAAACCAAAGCAACTATCCGTTGTATACCTCTGGCAGGCGACAAGACACCGGGTAAATGCATGGTTACCGGCAAACCTTCTGCACAACGCGTATTGTTTGCACGGGCTTACTAAGCGAAATACATATAACTATAGAGAGGATATGCTTCCAGAAGTATATCCTCTTTTTGTTACAATACCTAACCATACTCCCCAATATAAAGTATCATTTTACATAGAAAAAAGGTCAAAAATAGAACCTTCCTCAATACTCAAAGTTCTAATTTTGTGCAACAAGGGACATGAATTATCCCTATCTCTGAATAATAGACCTAACATAATTCAAATGCAGATGAAAATAACCTTATCCTCTTTATTAACCTCTCTGGTTATCATTCTGGCTGGATGTACTTCCGGCCAAACGGTCAATCTGAATGATCTCCGGGTTGAGATGAAAGAAAACCCGGTAGGTATTGGTGTAGCACACCCACGCTTCATGTGGAAACTTTCTTCCGGATCACCCGATCTTATGCAGACCTCGTATCAGATACAGGTCGCCGAATCACCCGATCAATTGAAAAGCGGCAAGGACCTGTTATGGGACAGCGGCGAAGTAAAAAGCGATGAATCCGTATTGATCCCTTACGGCGGAACCCCACTGCAATCCCGCAAACAGTATTACTGGCGCGTTAAAGCCAATACAAACCAGGGACCGACCGAGTGGAGCAAAACAAATACCTGGTCGATGACCCTTCTCAACCCGTCTGACTGGAAAGCGACATGGATCGGAGAAAAGAACCTTTCCAACCCCGGAGAAACATATAAAGGTAAGACACGCCTTGCCGCCCGTTACCTTCGTAAAGAGTTCACGGCAGACAAACCTGTCCACAGAGCTGTCCTTTATATATCTGGGCTCGGTTCTTCCGAATCATACATAAACGGCAAACGCATCAGCGAAGATATCTTCGCTCCCGGACCATCCTGGTGTCCGTCCCGTGTATATTATAATGTATATGACGTGACCGGGTTATTATCAAAAGACAAGAACACGATCGGCATCGTCCTCGGTAACGGCCGTTATTTCGGTATGAGAGACTTGCAGGAAGCAACTTTACCTTCCTTACTGGCACAGCTGGAGATCGAATATGCCGACGGTTCACAGACAATCCTCGTTAGCGATACTTCCTGGAAGGTAACCTCCAAAGGTCCGATCATCGCCAACAACGAATTCGATGGAGAAGAATATGATGCCCGCCAGGAATTAAACGGATGGAACAAAAACGGCTTCGACGACAGTAAATGGCTCACAGCAGATGTGATGGATACCCCTGCAGGCGAATTAACCGTACAAGCCAACCCGAACCTCCGCATCCAGGAGCAAATCAAACCTGTCGGCATCACCGAAAGACCGGACGGCAAATACATCATCGATATGGGGCAGAACATGGTAGGCAGACTGGCTATCGACCTGAAAGGGAAAAAAGACCAACCTATCACGCTGAAGTTTGCAGAAATACTGAAAGAAGACGGCTCACTCTACCTGGATAACCTGCGTAGTGCCAACGTTACCGATATCTACACGCCCGCCCAGGACGGTAAGTTCAGTTGGGAACCGTCATTCGTTTACCACGGCTTCCGTTTTATGGAAATCTCTGGACTCGACTATAAACCGGAGTTAGCATCTTTCACCGGAAAAGTCATCTACGACCAGATGAATACGACCGGTAAGTTTGAAACTTCCAATCCATTGGTCAACCAGATTTACAAGAATGCTTACTGGGGTATTCGCGGAAACTACCGTGGAATGCCGACCGACTGTCCGCAGCGCGACGAACGCCATGGCTGGCTCGGAGACCGTGTAACCGGTGCTTACGGGGAAGCATTTATCTTCAACAATGCCCTCCTTTATAATAAATGGCTGCAGGATATCGAAGATTCCCAAAGTCCGGAAGGAAGCATCTCCGATGTATCGCCCCGCTATTGGACGATTTATAACGACGATGTCACCTGGCCTGCCGCTTATTTCTATGTTGCCAACCTCCTATACCGCCAGTTTGGGGATAAGAGTGCCATCATCAAACACTATCCGTCCATGAAACGCTGGATGCAACACATGGAGGCGACGGCAATGCAGGATAATATCATGATAAAAGATACATACGGCGACTGGTGTATGCCCCCTGAATCGCAGGAACTGATCCACTCGCAGGACCCTGCCCGTAAAACCGACGGTGCAATCCTGGCAACTACCATGTACTACAGCCTGCTGAATATGATGAGCGAATTTGCTCGTTTAAGCGGACAGGAAAAAGATATTGCCACTTACCAGCAGCTTGCCGCAAAGATGAAAGAGGCCTACAATGCCAAATTCTTCAATCCGGAAACGGCCCAGTATGGCAATAACACAGTTACGGCAAACCTGTTATCATTACGCCTGGGACTCGTTCCGAAAGGCTACGAAACAAAAGTCTTCGCCAATATCGTAAAGAAAACAGAGGAAGACTTCGGCGGACATGTCAGTACAGGTGTCCTGGGTATCCAACACCTGATGCGCGGTCTTAGCGAATACGGTCGTGTAGATATCGCCTGGAAAATCGCCACCAACGAGACTTATCCCAGTTGGGGATATATGGCGAAAAAAGGCGCTACCACTATCTGGGAGTTATGGAACGGAGATACTGCCGATCCTGCAATGAACTCCGCCAACCATGTCATGTTGCTGGGCGACCTGATCATCTGGTATTACGAAGACCTGGCAGGCATCAAATGTGCCCCTGAGTCAATCGCTTACAAGAAACTGATCATGGCTCCTGTATTCCCGGAAGGATTGGATAGCGTATCCGCATCCTACGAATCAGTCTACGGAGAAATAAAAAGTGCCTGGACAAAGAAAGACGGAGCTTTCAAATGGGATATTACCATCCCTGGAAATACTTCTGCTGTGGTACGCATACCGAAAGAGTTCGGTGTGACCGCTTCCGGTCAGCCGGGCATCAGACAGACGAACGAGACAGCCGATTATACAGAATTTGAAATCGGTTCGGGTAGTTATCATTTCGCAAACAAATAATTCGTTTCTCTCAAAGGAACAGAACGTATATCATTTGTACACACTGTGATCAACTAACATATAAGAGAACCTGAAGCAGGAAAGAACAGTCCGGTCGAAAAGGACATTCTTTCCTGCTTTTGTTTTCCGGCAGTACAAAAAATAATGACAGAATACGAATAAATTCATTATCTTTGGAAGAAAAATAAGCTGTACTTCTATGGAACTGATTCTCCCCACCAGATTGAATGCTTTGGAACCGACTGTGCTTGAAACGAAAGTACTGGTTGTGATCGGAGCTAACGGAGCCGGTAAAAGTTCGTTCGGCAGAGATTTGCAGGAACGCTATGCTGAGAATGCTAAAAAGATATCAGGAATGCATTCGTTGTTCTTATGCAGCAACGAAGAGCCGGTTTCGTCGGAAGGCAACGAACTGGCCCGCATGCAGTCGATGATAGCGGAACGGATCTTCATGCCCCGGCTGTCGGACTACGAAAAACTGATTCTCCGCCTGCAAAGCGAAGAGTTTGAAGTGGCAGTAAACTATAAAGAAGCATGCAAACTGCATCCCGACCTTCCCCCACCCGTCACCAAGATCGACCGGATACAGACAATCTGGGAAAAGATGTTCCCACACAACCGGCTGGTACGTAAGTCGGGCTTTATCGAACTCGCCTCGACCAGTCGCAACGGTAACTCCTATACAGCCGGAAGGATGAGCGACGGAGAAAAGATTGTCTTCTATCTGATCGGTGCTGTGCTCTGTGCCCGCCCCAATGAATTGCTGATTATCGAAGAGCCGGAAATACTGCTTCATAACTCTATCAAGAACCTGTTATGGGACGAAATAGAGGCTTTGCGTCCGGACTGCACGTATGTCTATCTGACACACGACATCGACTTTGCGACCTCCCGTCCGGAAGGTAAACGAATATGGATCAGGGATTATAATGCCGATGCCCATGTGTGGGATTACCAACTGATAGAAGGAAGCGACAGCCTGCCCGAAGAGGTCTATATCGACATACTAGGAAGCCGCAAGCCGATCCTGTTTATCGAAGGAACCGACTCCAACAGCATCGACAACCGACTCTACCCGTTAATCTTCCCCGACTTTATGGTCAAACCGATGGGTGGCTGCCAGAAAGTGATCGAAACAACGAAAGCTTTCCGCCAGTTACAGGATTTCCATACGCTGGAATCGATGGGCATTGTAGACCGTGACCGCCGTACGCAGGGAGAGATAGACTATCTGCGCGACCAGCATATCTTTGTCCCCGACGTAGCCGAAGTAGAAAACCTGCTGATGCTCGAACCGGTTATCAAAACAGTGGCCCGCCGCTTGATGAGAGACCCCGAACAAGTCTTCGAGCAGGTAAAGGATAATGTGATCAAACTGTTTGAAAAAGACCTGGAAAGCCAGGTGATCCTGCATGCCAAACATCGTGTCCGTAAGAAACTGGAGACAACCGTCGACCGTAAGATAACGACTGTCGAGCAACTGACCGAACATGTAGAAAGCATACGCTTCAACGTGCATGTCGACGAAATATACAGCGGCATCAAGGATAAATTCATTCAATATACTGAAACGGGAGACTACAAAAATATCCTCCGTGTGTACAATCAGAAAGGAATGCTCCCGCAAAGCCGCTTGTGTAACATCTGCGGAATCAGTAACAAAGAGAGCTATCTGAACCTCATCCTTTCCATATTAAAGGAAAACAAAGAGGATGCAGAAGTGATCCGTTCCTCTATCAAAGAATCTTTAGGGACATAAAAAGTTATCTAAAATGCGGAAAAAGTCCGTAAAAAATTGTTCTTTTGCAAATTGATATAACGACATTAACTGGTTTAGTCCTTTACAAAAAGAATATGCGTACACCGACATTACAATATCTCTACCTGCAAAAGCCGGTAACAATGGTTATCATAATCTGTATAATCTCCGTCCTTCCCTGGATAGGGTTGGGAGATTTCTCAACGAAAGGGGAACCACGCGAAGCATCAGTTGCCATATCCATGCTTGAAACCGGCAACTGGGTTCTGCCGCAGGTTTATGCCAACGAGTTTGCTTACAAACCTCCGATGGCACATTGGCTGATGGCTGCTTTCTCTTATCCGCAGGGATATGTATCGGAGTTCACTTCGCGCCTGCCGTCTACCCTTGCCTTTATCTGCCTGATGGGATGCACGCTGGTCTTTTTCGGGCGAAGGATAAAGTTTCAACAAGCATTTATCGCCACCCTCCTCTTGCTTACTTGTGTGGAGATGCACCGGGCGGCCATGACTACCCGGGTCGATATGTTGCTGACGACTTTTATTGTCATCGGGCTTTACCAATTGTTCCGCTGGGAAGACAGGCTCGAACTGAAGGGCCTGCCGATCATTATCCCGATCCTATTGGGGTGTGCAGTACTGACCAAAGGGCCGGTAGGCATTATCCTGCCTTTGTTCGTATTCGGAGTCTATTTGCTGATGCTCCGTAAATATAGCCTGCTGACTATCTTCAAAGCACTTCTTTATATCGGCGTTGCGTCCTCGTTCCTGCCGTTGTTATGGTATATTGCAGCCTGGAAGCAGGGAGGAGACAAATTCCTGAATGTCGTACTTGCAGAAAATTTCGGCCGTTTCTTCCATCTCGATACGCCTGATATCACTTATGATTTAGGACATGAGAACGGAGTATGGTATAACTTTGTCACTTTAGCGGGTGGTTTTATCCCCTGGACAATCTTTTTCTTCTTTTCTATATTCGGACTGAAATGGCAATTAAAGAATATCTCTTTCAAGCAGATCGCCAAAGATAGCTGGAACAACATTCTATCAATGGAAAAGGAGAAGTTGTTCAGCCTGGTGGCTTTGGTCTGCATTATCTTTTTCTATAGTCTTCCATCGAGTAAGAGAAGCGTATACCTGATGCCTGCCTATCCGTTCATTGCTATATTCCTGGCTCAATATGCCATCTATATCACTGAATACAGGACAAAGGTAACCCGTATATTCGCTGCTTTCCTGGTCTCCGTCACGACGGTCGTACTGATCGCTATCGGATTGACAATGACAGGTATTATCGATCCGGTTGCCATTGCATCCCAATACACCAGCCGTCCTTCTACCCTTACACAGGTGGAAGCCGTATCCAACATGTTCTCTTCCGGTTGCGGACTGACTGTCTGTATCGTTATCATCGTATTGATAGCCCTACTGACTGTGCTTTATCAAATGTCCAAGAAGATAAACATCAAGATTCTTTATGCTACGATAGCACTGACCTTTGCGATCAATTTACTGGTCGACGGAGTTATTATGCGCGGTATCCGTCAGGAAGGTTCGGCCCGTCCTTTTGCAGAAAGGGTGATGAAAGAATATCCGCTGACTAAGGATAATATGTTCGTCATGAACAACCTCAAAGTATACAGGAACCTGTACGGACTTAACTTCTATCTGGGTAACCGTTTCCATAATTTTGAGGAGGTGATGCCTAAGGAAGGATTCTTCTTTGCCACTCCCAGCGATCTGGAAATCGTACAAAAAAATTATGGAGGCCAATATACATTTAATATACTGACCTCCTCTGAACGTATCATTCACGAAGTACGCCGACCGGTTCTCCTGTGCAGCTTCCTTCGTATAGAATAAACTTATTTCAATTCAAAACAGAACTATTTCAGTTCTTTGATCTTGATACTGCGGAAAGCGACCTCATCGCCATGATCCTGTAACAGGAGATGTCCCTGGGGAGCTTCGCCGAAGCGTCTTTTCTCGTTATAAGACGGGGCTGCATATTTACTTCCTTTTACCATTTCGCGGAAAGCATCCGAACCGCGTTCATATTCCAATGTCTTGAAACCATTCAGCCAATGTTCCACACGATTGTCAGGAAATACTTTCAGGACAGCCTGGTTCCAGTTTCCTACACCATTGAAACGTTTGTTCTTTGCGGGCATCATATCGTAAAGGCTGGCCAGTGTACGGCTGCCGGGAACGGTAGTGTATAATTTAGCATCCGGATGACGCTGGTCGTCCAATATCTGATATTCCAGGCCATAAGCGGAACCGCTCGGTTTCTCTGCTTCCGTTACAAAATATTTGATACCGCTGTTTGCTCCCGGAGTAATTTTGAATTCCAGGCTCAGTTCGAATGCTGCATATTCTTTATCGGTTACGATATCACCGCCGTTTGTAGATTCACCTCCACCTGATTTCAATACGATCAACTGTCCGTCTTCTACTTTCCAACCGTGGTCAGGGAATGCTTCTTTATGGGCACCACGCCAACCGGTTGTTGTCTGACCGTCGAATAACAGATTCCAGCCATCCGCTTTTTCTGCATCGGTCAGATAATTGGGTACACGGTTCACTTCCGGAGCTAATGTGCCCTGCATACGTTCCGCTTCCAGGTTTTCAGTCTTTATACGGATATTACGCCATTTGATTTCCTTACCTTCCAGATCGGTATTCTTTCCGATACCATGTACCTGGAATGCAATAAAACCTTTTGCCGTTTCATCGTCATACAGATTGGCAGTATTTACACCATTCAGCCAAATGCGGATATTGTTACCGATAGCTTCGATGCGGTATTTGTTCCAATCTGTCTTCTTATAAGCTGCTTGCCCGGGTTTGTTATCGACAAGCGTTACCAGCCAACCACGACGGGCTTCGTCATAAACGCCACCGCTCCAGGCTCTGTCGGAAGGGTCCATCTCGCACTGATAACCATGCACACGCCCATTCTGATAATCCGGACGGCTTTCGCTGCGAAACTGTACACCTGAGTTCAGCGAAGGATCACACAAGGCTTCAAATTCCAGGATAAAATCTCCATATTCCTGCTCGGTAGCCATAAAGCTGTTCGGCTGACCCGTCACGGAAGTTCCCACCAGGCAACCGTCTTCTACCCGATAGGGTGCTTCCCCATTCAATTGTTTGAAACCGGTAAGGTCTTTACCATTGAATAACTTTTGCCAACCATCATTCGGCTGACAAGAACAAAGCAGCGCTAAAGACAAGGCTGCAAACTTCAAAGATGCTTTCATTCTGTTTTTCTTTTAGGTATTATAAATAAGTAAATAGTATCTACTGGTCTGTCAAGCAACACATGTGTACGGGCACAAAGATAAAATATTATTCATAAATGTACTGCTAAAGTGTAGCTATTTTACAGCAGAAGAATCTTTTTCAAAGAAATAGGCTTATCTTTGCCACCAAAATGTAATCAATAAAGGTATTTTTATGAAATTAAAAACGGCTCTCTTTGACTTTGACGGTGTGATAGTCGACACTGAACCAATTTATGATATTTTCTGGAATGAAGCAGGCGAACGGTATGGAACCGGCATAGACAACTTCGCAGCTGTTATCAAAGGCACAACACTCCCTTACATAATGGAAAAGTATTTTTCCGACCGTCCGGAAGAATTCCGTCAGATGGTAATAAAGGAATCGACCGAATATGAAAGTACAATGCCCCTGCCTGCCATGCCGGGTTCTCTGGAATTTCTGCATTTGCTGAAAGAGCAGGGTGTACAAATGGGCCTGGTCACCAGCTCCGACAACTCAAAAGTGGAACGTGCATTCAAATTACATCACCTGGAAGGCATGTTCGATACAATCGTTACCGCCGACCGTATCACCAAAGGCAAACCGGACCCGATGTGTTACCTGCTGGCAGCAAACGATCTGGGTGTCTCCCCTTCCGACTGTCTTGTCTTTGAAGATTCCTTTGCCGGGATACAAGCCGGTACAGCTGCAGGTATGCGGGTCGTCGGACTGAGCACTACCAATCCGGAAGAATCACTAAAAGATAAAGTTTATGAAGTGATACCGAACTTCGAGAAGATCACTTTAGAAGATTATATGAAATGGTAAACAACCTTTTTCGCTAAAAGAAAGTGGGACGAATCTATTGAAATAAGACTCGTCCCACTTTCTTTGTTATTCAGTAAAATAATATCTCCAAACAGCCAGTTAATCGTTTACTACAAATTTATAGGATACCGATTTATTTCCTTTGACTGCAGATAATATATAAATACCTTTTTGCAGATTTACAGGAAGAACTTCTTTTTCATCCCGGACCAGGAAATACTTTACGACACTACCATTCATCGATACAATCCGGCAAGTATAATCATTCATATTCTCCATAAATAATGTCCGGGCAAAATAATATACTTTCGTATCTGAAAACGACAATGATTCATTGCCGGTAGGATCATTAGCCTCGGCAGCCTGCATCAGTTTAGAAACCGGCGGAGTATTCTGTTCACTGACATAATCGATGGCCGACAAGGTCCAGGCATCCCAGGAACCGTTTGTCAGATAACGCTGGCTTGCCCCAAACTGCGAGTATTGGAAATCGGCTGTAGAAGGAGCCTCGTTTCCTACAGGGCCAGTATAATATGAACAATAATATTCTTTCCATCCTCCCATCCAGTAATCAGCAACATCCACCGGCCTGAAACCATCCGGATCAGCTTTGAGAGAAACTACTCCATCAACAAACTGATCCTGTTTAATGGTTACGGAAGTAGTTTTGTTCAAGAGGGAAAAAGAACCGCTGTTATCGGCATCATATCCAAATCCCCAGATGACAGGATCCTTTCCTGCATCTCCCAGCATTACATAAAAACGTGAATCATTTTGGGCAACGGCACGTATCATATCCAGGGCAGAAGGTTTCTCCCCATCTTCCCAGCGATAGCCCCATACAAGAAAATGAATATCTTCCGCGACCAGTTCAGTCGGGTCTTCACCGGTAACCCACTGAACTGCTAAAGCTGCCCGATTCGGTCCGGTTCCAGTCCAGTTCTTAATATCATCCATCGTGAAGGGAGACACATTTTGTTGTGCGAATCCTCCGGAAACCAATAATAAAGCTATAAACAGATAAAATAGTCTTCTCATATTTTCATATTATTGTTAGAAGTAAAACATCATCGAACCGAAAAAGCGCCGGAGAGGCATAGGGTAGAATTCAGTACTTTCATAATAAGCATTGAAAATATTGTTTACCCTCAACTTAAACTCCGCTTTATAACGACTCTTCGGGAAATGAAACATATATCCGGCTTCCGCATCGTGGATCGTAAAAGCAACCGTACTGTATTCCTCATCGGTCGATGTATATCGCTTATCCGTAAAAGCAACTCCATACTTAAAGGAAAAGTCTTTTACCTGCAATAAATAATGCAGGTTCCATTTATGCAAAGGGATATAAGGCAATTGTTTATCTACCGTTGCATCTTTATCCGACGAACGAGTTTTATTGATAGCAGGACTATATCCGTAATTTGCAATCACCCGGTGAGAGAATACTCCGGTCTTCAACCCTACCTCTCCCATAATTTCCGCGCCATGAGAAAAAACCTTTTGTATATTCTTTGGGCTCCACAGATAGGTCTGTTGTGTCGGAAGCCATACAATCCAGTCCTTCACCGTCATCAGATAATAACTGGCATCCAATTTAAAAGAAAAATTACCTAACGTCTTATTCAGACTGACAGTGGCATCATAAGCAAATCCTTTTTCCGGATTCAAATCAGGATTACCACCGGGCACCCAATAGAGATCATTCAATGTCGGATAATGATAGTTGTAAGCAACACTCCCTTTCACATCCAGCAAATCCCGGATCAAAGCATAACTGGCACCGGCAGAAAAAGTCGGCATGAAAAGATGATCGTTTTGTTCACCCATCAATTGCAGGTTCAGAGTAGTACGCTCTTTCGGCCTCCAAACCAGATTAGTAGTCAACGTCACCGTATTCCTTTTGATCGGATCGTCATAGTTATTGGTATGTACCCAGTCATAGCGGTAATTCAAGCTGCCGCCCAGTTCGAGATTCTCCCTGAAATGATATGTATAATCGGTTTTAACGATCAGGCTATTCGATTTATTATCACTGTCTGTACCACGATAATCACCGTCAAAACGCTGCGTATAATGGAGATCATCACGCAAATAAGCCAGGTTGGCCTTAAAATTATGTTTTCCTTCCACCAACTGATAACCGGCATTCAGACGCACATTTTGTGTCACCTGTAGTTCATGTTGTTTCTTATTCACAAGTATCGGTTGAGGTAATTGGTTCCGATTATACATATACCATCCGGCCAATGACAGTTGCTGTGAATCCCCCAGTTTATAATATAACTCTTGCATCAGGCCACCCTGCCAATATTTGGCTTCTTTCCGGCGTTCATAAAACGGGTCTTTTTGCAACACTTTATTCAGATATTTAAAGTCGTTATCCGATTGCTGGTAATAAAGCCGTGTATTGGATAGCAGACGGGAAGTAACATGCCTGTAAGCCAATCCGCCGGTATAGGTATCATTTGCCCCGTATTCCAGCAAAGCACGAAAACGGTTTGTTTCTTTATTCCAGTCCGGCCGGGTATTCATATTAATACTGCCGCCGAATGCGCCTGTCCCGTTCTTCAGATACGTATTACCATGAAATAACGTTACCTCGTCGGTAAAAAAGTTCGGGAACTGGGAGAAGTCAAAACTCCCTCCCATAATCGGATTGATCGTAATCCCGTTCCAGTTAACCTGGGTATGACTGGAGGATGTTCCACGAAAAGAGGAGGTCGATAAACCGCCCTGTCCCAGACTTTTGATATAGACAAGGCTGTTTTCGGAAAGGAGTTCACCCAATGTTTGTGTCTTGCTGCTTTCCAATAGTACAGATTGAATATCGGAACGACGGCTTCCTATATTGTTATCCCGTTGCCGCCTTTCGGCAGAAACCGTTACATTTCGTATCTGGATAACAGTATCGGTAATAGATGTTTGTGCCTTTCCTTCAACCAGGGAAAAGAGCAAAAGACAGAAAACAAAGGATGAAATTCTTATATTCATTTGAATAATATATATTGCGGAATAATACCTACCTGATATTCATTCAGACGTTTTCCGCTTAGATCGAATTCATAAACCCAGCCACGCTGGCGGTAATCCAGGGCATCACAGATAAAGATCGTTTCTTCGGGCGAGACTGCCATATTATACAACAGTTCGACTTTATCGCTATAAACGAAAAGCGGCTCTGCCGGTAATTGTTCTCCATCGATAGGGAAAGAATAAATTCCTTCCTTATTATCATGGATCACATTCAGATATAACTTATCTTTTGCCTGATTAATGTCCAAACGGGCACCGAACTTACTCACCGTATAATCCGATGGGAATTTTACGGTCTTCACTGTCTCCAGGGTAGTCGGATCGATGCCGTTCAAAGAGGTTACCGTCCGGGGAATGATACTTTCGGGATCGTCATCAAATCCGCAAGCAAGTGCCCAGATCAGGCCATTCTTATCTTTCAACAGTTTGGAATCGCCCACCACAGGTATATCCAGTTCTTTGATCACTTTCAGGGAAGATAATGAAATAACCGCTATTTTCTTTGCTGCCAACGTAACGAACAGTTTTCCATCGGCAACAGCCATCTGCTTCGTTGAATAGGTCGATACCGGTATTTCCTGTAAAACCTTATACTCTTTCGTGTCGATTATCCACAAAAAGGCATTCCACAGATCGGAAACAACAGCCCGGTGATCGTCGATCTGCATAACGTATTGCGGACTTATCGTTCGCTCAGGATACAGGATGGTTGCTACAGATTTATAATCCGATTCATTTACAACTTCAATCTTTTCAGAGTTGTTCAGTGTAATAAATATCTTTCCATCGATGATAGAAAACGATTGCGCGACATCTCCCAGCGGACGGTTATTTGCATTTCTGAAAATATCAGTCTGCACAGTACCATCCTCCATGATAGCATTCAAAGAGGCCGTTCCTTTCGTAAAGTTTCCCTCACAAGCCACATAAGCCCTCACCTTTAAATCAGGATCAGGCCCATCGGGAATATCGTCATTGTCTGAACAACTAACAAAAAGCATACTCATGAATGCAACAGCAAGTATTGCATTCATGAGTATATTCCCAGCATATTTCATCTGTTTATACATATAGAGAAATAATCGTATTATTCAAAATTATAGGTAAAGAAAATACCGGCCGGGAAGCGGGTGTAATTCTCATAATTAGCAGCCAGTTTAGGTTCATTGCTACTAAAATCAAATACACTGATGTTATTAATCAGATAATCTTTTCCATAACCTTTAATTGTATTCAATAAAACTTCTCCGGTCATGGGATTTACTCCTAAATAATTATACACTATTCCGGCATTTTCAACCATTGTCCTTGCATCCACCATAAAATCTGTTTGATTTTTACTGAAAACATGACGATAGATTTTTGTTGTTCCTCCACTAAAATACAAGGTATCACCTTTAGCACTAATAGCAGGAGTAGCCATATTACTGCTACTAGAGAAAGGCTCTACTTCATTTTCTTGCATAACAGAATAATCTTTTGTATTAATCTTCATGATCTTTTTTCCACTTGATACCCACAAATTACCATCAGATGCTTTGATCAGTCCGGAAATAGCATCATCAAATTCTATCGTATGAGAAATAGTATCTTTTCCTGTTTCTATTGTTACAATCGTTTTCGAATTTGTCGAAGCAAAAACTTTATTATCAGCTACGGCCATTCTATTTTTCTGAGCATTTTTAGTTCCTTTTATAAATGTTACAGTTTTACTAGACGGATTAAACAAAGAAACTCCATTATTATCACGAAGGTATATATCATTTTCTCCCAATACTGCAATATGAGTAGGCCATGATAGAGTTGTTTTTAACTCATCTTGATAACCAACCTCTTTCTTCAAGGTTTCAGCATTAGCGATAACTAAAAAGCCATCACCGCCCCCATTTTGAGAAACAATATACATCTTATTGTTAGCGATAAACAAATCCTGTGAAACTCCTCCCAAGAAAGAACCATTTGCCTTATAATAAATACTATCAGTTATCCCCCCCTTCGGACTGATAAATATTAATGTACCATTGCTACCGCTTCCTTCATTCAACACAAACGTACCATATTTATACTTTCCATACACCTCTACAGATGTTGTTGCCGAATGTTCCCCATCCGCATTTTTAGCAGTCAGGGCAATTTCAAACTTACCCATTTCTTCGGAAGTAAACTTCAAGATAGAATCAGTAGAAGCTTCTTTGCCGTTTACTGACCATTGGAAAGAACTTTCAATCGGACTTTCGATATTAGCTTTAAAATAAAGTGTATCTTCCTGGGCTACAGAAAGCGTTCCACTTGTATTCTCGATAGATACAACAGGAGGAATTGGAGTATATTTTTCATCATCATCACTACATGAGGCAACAAGGCCTGCAAACACAAAAAGGGAAAAATAAATCAAATTTTTCTTCATGATTGTTTTACTTAATGTTATTACTAGAATCATTTATATAAACATATTAAGTAGCTTAAGGTAAAAACACAAGAAGGGAAGAAATAATAAAAATAAGCAGAAAAATCCTACCTATTCTATTGTTCTTCAGCTCTAATCCTCGAAAGCCTTAAACTACATTTTGGAGTAGGTTTTCTGACTTGCTTCCGGTTTTAAGCGCCTTCCCAACTTTATCGACCAAAGTCAGTGGCATGTATGCTTAACCGTTCTTGAAGCTTACAGCAGCGGGTCTGTTCAGGACTTTCACCTGATTCCCTATTCCCAAAAGGACTGCAAAAATAACAATAAACAAGAAGCGAACAAAATAATGCATAGAAAAGAAACATAGGTCTTTTGACTTCAAAACATATATGCTTTGTAATCAAAAGATAGGAGTTTTGAATTCAAAAGACCTATGTTTTGCAAAACAAAGAAGCAGCAACGAAAAAGGCCTCCCGGATGAAATAATCTTCCACCGGGAGGCCTTTCTATTTATAAAGTTATCTGTTTATCAGAAATTATATCCGACACGAACACCTAAAATAGGCTGATCGAAATCTTTAATGATATTGTATTTGAATTCCAAACCGACAGTTAACTGATCTGTTGCATAAACTTCACCACCTAAACCGATATTAGCTCCGAAGCGGGTAGTATTTGCACTTGCTTTCACATGATTTCCATTCCAATCGCCACTTACACTAGCCTTCCAGAAAGAAAGGTCAAGACCTGCCAACGGATAGAACCCGAACATATCGCTCAGTTTGAATACATAATGGACATTCATATCGATAGCCCAGGCACTCAAACCATTATCCTTCACAAAATAAGTCAATGAAGGAGCCAGACGAACTTCGTCAGTCAAATTATAACGATAATCGAGCCCTAACAGCGCATTACCGTTATCATTAAACCCATAACCAATATTAAAACCAAAAGACGATTGTCCTTGCTGAGTCTGTGCAAATGCACTCATGCTGATAATCGCCAGCATACACATAACAATTAATTTTTTCATACTCTCAATTAATTTAGTTCAACATTGCAACAAATATAATCATTTTACTTTAAGTCTGTCGCCTGCACTCTTCACAATACTACGATAATAATCTTCATCATAGCCTGGGAAGTCCGGATATTCAGACAATCCGTAACCATTTTGTTTGAACTGGCCGTTTTCTTCTTTCTTAACGTTTCCGTCCATATATTTTACTAAAAGATACTCACCGAGTTTCTTCCAGCGGGCAGTTGCCTGATCGGCCGTTGTCGTACTGAACCAGGTCAGGAACCTGACAGCTTCTGCCGGATTCTTTGCATACAACTCGGATGCAGCCTTGTCAATAGCCGGAATGGCTTCCTTATAGCTGTTTTCCAACTCCTGCTGAACCGGACGGATATCCCGGATCATAAAGCTGTATTTACCGTATGCCTGGTTAGCCACCCAGTTATGGATCCAGAAAGCGGAAGTCCAAGAAAAATTCATGATATCGCCGTTCCCCACCCGGTAACATTCGGGAGACTCGGTGATGGAGCAATATAACGGAGTAAATACAGCCATGTCTGCATCATCCACACCAAACCAAAGGATTCCACCGATAGCATCCGGCAACCAGTTACGCATCTGCGGAACAATCACAAAACCGGTCTGCTGCGTAGCTATAGCACGTTCGTTCGTATATTCTTCACCATCCACTTTAAATGTCATCGGACGCCAGCGGTAGGGCACTTTATAAGAACCTGCTCCGGCATCTTTCGTCATATCCAGGTCTGTCCCTTCAAAATGATCGCGCATACCGTTCTGAACATCCTGAACGGACAACAGACGATTCGGTTTTACATACAATGGCATCGGTTCTTTAGAAGGATCGCCTTTGATAAGATCCGCATATTTATCCATCGTAGTATCATACTTACGGAAGAAAGACCATACGCGAGCTTCACAACCTCTCAAACCACTGAAGTCGTAAGGACAATATGCCTTCTGGAAACTAAAATCCTTATCTTTTCCGCTGAAATAACCTTTTTCACGAGCGAAAGAGACTACATCGTGCGAATATATACAGTTTTCTTTATCATCGAAAGGAATCTGCTGGATACGTGACTGATTGGCATGTGCAGAGATGCAATCATCCGGAATGCGGATCGCTACCCAGACTGCCCCTTTGTTACCCGGACCTTTTCCGATCAGTTCCATTACCCACGCTTCGTTCTTGTCAGCGATGGAGAATGTCTCGCCGCTGCTGTAATAGCCATGTTCCTTCACCAGGTCGGTCATAACCTTGATCGCTTCGCGAGCCGATTTGGAACGTTGCAATGCGATATAGATCAGGCTTCCGTAATCCATAATACCTGTCGTATCCACCAACTCGGGACGGCCACCGAATGTACTTTCCGTGATAGCCACCTGATGTTCGTTCATATTGCCGACTACCGAATAAGTCTGTTCCACCTGCGGGATCTGCCCCAGCGGTTTATTCGTATCCCATTCTCTGACTTCCAGCATCGCCCCTTTCGGCCAGGTCGCTGCCGGCCAACGATACAACTCGCCATACAAAGTATGCGAGTCTGCTGCATAACTGATCATGACCGATCCGTCGACCGATGCTTTCTTTCCAACCAACAAACCCGTACAAGCCATTGCCTCCATCCCGGAAAGCAAAACGGCACAGGCTGCTGCGATAATCCATTTTCTTTTCATATAAATAAGTTTAAGCGAATAATAGCATATATACTGCCGCACCGCAAATATAACCAATCAATGCCAATATAGAAAATCGCTTTGTATAGTACATGAAATCAATCTTCTCCAATCCCATCACCGTTACACCTGTTGCCGAACCGATAATCAGGATGCTACCGCCTGTTACGGCACAATAAGCAAGGAAAGTCCAGAATCCGCCGTCGGAAACAAAGAACTGGGCATAAGGAGCCAGATCGGGAGCCTGCTGTACGACCGGGTACATTCCCATCGTGGCAGCCACCAAAGCCACGTTATCCACACAAGAAGATAAAACTCCGATCACGAAACTGATCAGATAAGGTTCATGCACATGCTGGTCGAGATAGGCAGACATGATTCCCAACTGTCCCGATGTTTCCAGTGCACCTACAGCCATCAGGATACCCAGGAAGAAAAAGATCGTTGCCAGGTCGATATTAGGCAACAACTGTGTGATACGCAACTTTTCCGATTCATGGACATGCAAACGGCTGTACATAATGTCGGTATATATCCAAAGAACAACCAATCCGAGCAATACGCCCAGGAACGGCGGCAGGTTTGTCAACATCTGAAATACGGGAACCAATGCCAACGAAAGGACACCGATCACAAATATCACCCGGCGGGAATGATTCGGTATCTCCGGTATAAACTCGTCGGCTGCCTCTTCCTCACTCATGACACGCAACCGGGCATCTTTCTTGAACAGCCAGAAGTGGGCTATCGTCAGCGGAACCAGCATATTGATCAGTGCAGGAATAAAGACATGGGAGATCTGATGCATAGCCGTCACATTCTTTCCCACCCAAAGCAGGATCGTCGTCACATCACCGATCGGCGACCACGAACCACCGGCATTCGCCGCAATGATCACCATACAGGCATACTTCAAGCGGTCGGTCCTGTCGGGAACCAATTTACGAAGCACCGCCATAATTACGATCGCTGCCGCCAGGTTATCCAGTAAGGCTGAGAAAAAGAAAGCGGCAAAACTGATGTACCATAATAATTTTCTCTTGTTGGAAGTCCGGATATATCCCGTAACGGCCCTGAAACCACCATGTTTATCGACAATATCGACAATCAGCATGGAACACATTACAAAGAATAATGTCTCGGCTACGTTTCCCAGATGGTAAACGATGGAACGGTTGGTTATAAAGTTAATGAACTGGTCTTTAGCCGGTAGGTTAGTCATTTCAGGGTTCTGTACCAGAAACTCTTCAAACAAAGGGTTAGAACGTTCGACAAAAATGTTGTAAGCATCGAACATCAATATCATCCATAAGGAAATGGCCATAAAAAGAGCTATTGCCGCTTTGTTGATCTTAATCTTATCTTCAAGCGCAATGCCCAGGATGCCCAGAACAAAAATAATTGGCATTAATATAAACATACGTGTATTTTATTTAGTCTGCCCTTTCATCAAAGGGACTTATTAATATATGGAAAAAGAGGAGACTTGCTCAAGTGCCCCTTCTCCCGGTTCATTATCTACTTATAAAGTGTACAGATAGCTGATCTCCTCCGCCCAGATCGATTCGTCCGGCGTCTCCAATATCAGAGGTATATCGTCAAAACGGGTATCCTTCATCAACATCTGAAAAGTCGTCATTCCCATCACGCCTTTCCCAATACTGTCATGCCTGTCTACACGGGTTGCCAGGTCTTTCTTGGAATCGTTGATATGCATTCCACGCAGGTATGAAAAACCGATCACTTCATCAAAATGGCGGAATGTCTCCGTAAAGCCCTGTTCCGTTTTGATATCATAACCGGCAGCCAGCGTATGGGCGGTATCGATACAAACACCTACACGGGATTTGTCGTCCACCCGGTCGATGATAGCCGCGATTTGCTCGAAAGTATATCCCAGGTTCGTACCCTGTCCGGCCGTATTCTCTATAACGGCACATACTCCCACAGTCTGCTCCAGTGTCCGATTGATCGATTCGGCAATACGTGCCAGGCAATCGTCTACCGAAATTTCATTCAGATGGCTTCCCGGGTGAAAGTTCAGCCGGTCCAGTCCCAGTTGTTCGCAACGCTGCATTTCATCCAGAAAGGCATCGCGTGACTTTTGCAGACCGTCCGGGTCCGGATGTCCCAGATTGATCAGATAACTGTCGTGAGGTAAAATATGTTTGGCTTCGTAGCCGAATTCCTCACAACGTTCTTTAAATAAGGAGATACTTTTCTTCGTCAACGGAGAAGATTTCCATTGACGTTGGTTTCGGGTAAAGAGGGCAAAAGCTTTCGCCCCGATAGCATTGGCGTTCAGCGGAGCATTCTCAACCCCACCCGACGCACTTACATGAGCTCCAATGTACTTCATTTGTTAATCGTTTACTTTATTCTTTTCGTTCAGTGTTCTATTTTTCATCTTCGGTTTTACAACCGCAAAAATGAAACTTCTCCGTTGCCTGTTCTTTAGTGACAACAAAATATACGATGTCCGCGCGTGAACAAAGTTCGTTCTGCGAATTGTATATCTCTGTCTCTATAAATATGGCATTCCGTTTCTGCTCTTTGATACGTCCCCGTATCATCAAGCGCGGTTCGCGTGTCGAGATACTTTTCAGGAAACGGGCATCCAGCCGTGAAGTCACGCCCGACGTCTGTAATTTCCTCAATACTACCCAACCGGCCAGTTCATCCATCATTGTCGTCTGGATTCCCCCGTGCAATGTCTCCAACCATCCCTGGTAATGGCTTTCCGGTTCCCAGAAAGCAACGATGTCATCGCCATCCTCGTAAAACTCCATGTGCAGTCCTTGCGGATTTCCGGGTGCACACCCGAAACACATATAGCCCTCCAGCCCCTTCCAGGGATTAATAATCTTTTTCATACAACAACAGCTTTAAACGGATTGTTTCTTAAATAAAAAGAATTTTATGACCTAAGTCGCTTACAAATATAACAAACTTATGCCGTTTTTTCCCGTAGGGACAAAAAAACAGAGATAAGAACCTGCGCCTTACCTCTGTTTTCCATACTGATTATCGGGTATATTATCTTTCTTTAGTCCTCGATCTCAGGCATTAAGAAATCCACGAAACACAGAGCAGCCAAAGCTGTACCGTATCTCTTTTCGATGGTAATACCTTCGGTAATAAAGTTCAGTTCACCCAGATAATACTTACCGTAAGTTTTCTGGTGCAGGTCGTTGATTACACGAATCAGACGTGACTCCAACTCCTCGATACGATAACGGCCGCTAACCTCACATACCAGGGCTCCAACCTTCTCATCGAAGTTTTCGTCCTTGTACATCCAGGCGTAAACCACACCGGCAGATACAAACTCATCCTGATAACCATGCGAAACCGCCATAATGGTTTTCAATTCAGTGCCAAATGGAGGAAGATCAATTTCATCCATGGTTGCAAGATGCGCTGTTGCAGGGATTACAGACGAATAAGTCATAATGTTAAAGTCTGAAATACCAGCATCATAAAGAGCCATGTGATAAGAACCTGCATGTTTTTCCAGGTCTGAATCACCACTACCCTTTGTAATAAAAAAGGTGTTTGGAATTAAATTCCCAACTTTCTTTACCATCTACAAATATGTGTTACTTAATTAATAATATGAGGGCACAAAAATAGAAACTTCTTTGGGATTTTGCTCTCTGCTAACGATAAAAAAACAGCTTTTTACATATTATTATTCATTTTATTTCCAGCCCATTTTAAAGATGTATAATAATCAAGCGTTAGAGGACCTTCGGTTAAAGGTCATAAATTTTACTTATCGTTTAATCAATAAAAGTTATCGATTTTGCTCCGATTTCTTTGAACAAATACCAAACCATCCATGTTAGAATAGTAGAAACAAGATAAAACTTAGTAATTATGCTTACATTATGTCTTAGTTTATTATTGTTGGTAACTAATAATAGTAATAGTAGTAGTCAAATAACAGATAAAAAAGAAGAAATTATGAAATTCGAACTAATTAAATTGCCTTATGCAGCAGATGCATTAGAACCAGTTATCAGTCAAGCAACAATTGAATTCCATCACGGAAAACATTTACAGGCTTACGTAAATAATCTGAACAACCTGATCCCGGGAACCAAATATGAAAACGCTCCTCTGGAAAAGATCGTAGCAGAATCTGACGGTGCTATCTTTAATAATGCCGGACAGATACTCAATCATAATTTGTATTTCACCCAGTTCTCCCCGAAAGGCGGCGGCGAACCTAAAGGCAAGTTAGCAGATGCTATCAAAGCAACCTGGGGTTCATTTGAAGACTTCAAGAAAGAATTCAACGCAGCAGGAGCCGGTTTGTTCGGTTCAGGATGGGTATGGCTGGCGAAAGATAAAGACGGCAAACTTTCAATTACCAAAGAAGCTAACGGTAGCAACCCTGTTGCCAAGGGTCTGACTCCGATTTTGGGATTCGACGTATGGGAACATGCTTATTACCTGGATTACCAGAATCGTCGTCCCGATCATCTGAACGCTTTATGGCAAATCGTTGATTGGGATACCGTTGGCGAAAGGTATTAATATTAATATGTAATTATATTTAGGCACGGGTTACCGGATTCTACGATTTAATGTTCGTAGAATCCGTGTAATTCGTGCCTAAGTGATTAAAAGAACGTCTTAAACACAGAGGCTCCTTTCCTTATTCCTTTTTCATTCAGGAACTTTTCTAATTGATAAATATCATATCCATCGTCCAAGATCTCCCCTTCCGGATTAATCAATACATAACGGGGAATTCCATATATAGCAAATAATTCCTGCAAATAAGCATATTCATAATCGGATAGGAAATGAGATTCTTCCCCTTTCAGATGCTCGGCGATATATTTCCTGTAATCCTCCTCCGGAGAATTCTGAGAGGATGTGATAAAGAGATATGCAAAGTCCGGACTACCCGTATACGACTTTCTTAATTCAGAAAACTGATCGATATCCCCTCGGCAAGGTCCGCAAGTTGTGCCCCAGAAATCAAGTAATACATATTTACCTTTATGAGGAGCTATCAGACGACGGACAATCTCGCCTCCTTTTGTTTGTTGAAGCGGGTCTGACGAAGAAAACCGTTTTTGGTACTTTTCTCTCATAACCTCTTTTATCGTATTATCGGTAATAAAGGAAATACGCTCATTATACAGCGTATCGGCATCGGCCGGTGAAGCAATTCCTTTCAGTTGTCCGATAAAGTATTGCAATACAAATATATCGAATGCCAGCGACGGAGTTTGAGGATACATCTTTTTAAAAGTATCATTACATTTCTCCCAGCGCTTTGTCAGTGATTCCAGATCGTTTTCTACAGAACTTATATGAACGCTCAATACAGAATTACCGGCGTCCACATCTTTCTGTAACTTTACATTAAAGGAATCGCACCAGGCTTTGTATTTTTCTTCGAAAGGAGAATAAACCGATCTGTCCAGTTTTTCGTTGAAAGCTTTCAGGAAAGCCGGATTAGCCTTATGTGTTCCGATAAAGTAACGATGACCTTCGGCTATCTTGCGTTCTTCATCCGTTAAAGGAACATTTTTATCCAATAAGTAAGTGAGAAAAGTGTATTTAACCGTTATAATGGTGTCTTTAACCGAGTTTCCTGCGTCCATGATCGGTGGTGCAACCGGATACTCCCTATCATGTCCCTGTATTGGGATAACGACACAGCATCCTTCTTTTCAAAAGGCATATCCTGTAAAAACGTATAATAATCCGGAGGTGTGGGCTGTTGGAGTATCTGATTATCCGGCTTTGCTCTACCGAGGTGTCTGCGAAAATCAGCAAAGGATAATAGAATATGTCCGTTATACAACTGTTCATGATAACGAATCAAATCGGCTATATCCTGAGAAAGATTACGGGCCGTTTGCAAAGAGTCGATCGTGCGAAGCCTTTCCGCCAGGACCTTTTCCCTCTTGACTTTAAAATCGTTGGGAGAAAGACGTTCCATATCGGATTGCATTCCTGAAAAGTCATTGGAATAATGCGTTCTCCTGAATCCATAATAAAAATTCAGTTCTTTGGATATATCCGCACCGTCCCCTTTATATTCGCAACTATCGGGGTAGTCCGGATTCAGGGTGAGATGCAACTTTCCCTTAGGCAATGCATAAAGGGTATAATAGCGTGAACCGACATTCAAATTCATTTCCTGTGAGTGACCGAGCGGAATCGAGGCCTGGAAATACCCTCCCGAAGCTACTTCTGTTACTTTTACCAGAGGTTTACCTGTAAATAATTCTTCATAGTAGATTTTTCCTATCAGAGGTTCTGCCGCCGGTTTATATCCCTCAATATGACCGGTAAGCAGAAAGTCATCAGAATTGATTTCCGTGTTGTTTTTTACAGAAGATGTACACCCCAGCAAGGCACAAGAGCAAACAAGTAGAAATACCTGTTTCATATTTTTTTCCATAAGTATTATATTTTGTCCTATCAATGCTTGTATCAACGTCAATCAGGAAAGGTATCAATCAGTTATTACAAAACAAATTATCTGAGATAATTACCAAAAACAATGTGTAGCTTTCCTGTGGAACGTAAAGCTAGCAAATCTATCAATGGGTTGATACGAGTTTTCATTATTTAACAGAGAAATTGTAAAACATGGGGTTCAGGAATTTCACCTTTTAAAAAGAACATGACTCTGCAACATATCCTATATAGCTTCCTTCTGCGTTATATCGCTACAGAAGGACAAAATGTCAATTATTAAGGAAAAACAGCCAATAATTACAAGAATAACAGGTAGTAACTTTGTTATGTAAATAGAGATATGAATAGTAACTAAATAACAAGGAGTTATAATTATGAAAATTAACGAATTAACAAAACAGGATTTTTTAAGTAAAGTAGCTAACTACGAAGCAAGTCCCGATAAATGGATGTATGAAGGTGATAAGCCTTGTATCGTAGATTTCTTCGCAACCTGGTGTGGTCCTTGCAAGATGATCGCTCCTATCCTGGAAGAATTGGCAGACGAATATACCGGACAAATTGATATATATAAAGTAGATACTGAAAAAGAAGAAGAACTGGCTGCCGCTTTCGGTATCCGGAGCATTCCTTCCCTCCTGTTCTGCCCGATGAGCGAGCAACCGCAAATGGCAAGAGGTGCGATGAGTAAAGCCGACTTCAAGAAAGCAATTGACGAAGTTCTTTTAAAGAAATAAAGTAAGCAACGCAATTATCTTACTGAAGGAACTCCTGAAAGTGCAGGCAGACAGAAATGACCGCCGGCTTTCAGGAGTTTTTTATTTTTACAATTTATCCGTGTAATATCTCTTTCATGTCAATAACAGGCCATGGCTTATAATCGCGCCAAGCACCACGTGTAAAGTCAGGAACAGCGACCGAACAGCTCTTATTCAATACGGAGCGCTCGCTCAACTCGACGATACACGACCAGGCTGCCGCATCATATACGCTCTGATCCAGCGGATAACCGTTACGCAGACAGTAGATCAGGCGCCAGTCCATGATAAAGTCCATACCACCATGTCCTCCTACCTTCTTCGCCCGTTCGCCGATATATTTGCTTAACGGGTGTTCATATTCTGCCATCACGTCTTTTTGCGGACCTTCTTTCAGGAATGAATGTGTATCAGGCTGGATAGCCACCTTCTGTTCAGGATACTTGACAGCCATACCTTTGGTACCCTGTACCAGATGGATGCGGGAATAAGGGCGCGGAGAAGTCGTGTCGTGCTGGATCATAATGGATTTGCCATTCACGGTATGAATGATCGTGGTATTCATATCGCCCATTGCATAACGTTCTGAAAGGGTGATACGTTCGTCGTCCGTCAGGTTTTCTTTTGCCCAAAGTGCAAGGCCGAACTGGTTGGTGGAAACAGACGAAAGATAATCCATACGGTCCCCCTGGTTAATTCCCAGTATCTGGGCTACCGGGCCAAGTCCATGTGTAGGATACGGATTGCCTGTATGGTATTTGCTATATTCCAGGCGCCAGTGTTTATAATAACCTTTAAATTTCGAACTTCTCAGATCATGGATATAAGCGCCTTCGGTGTGGATAATCTCTCCCAGCAATCCCTGGCGTGCCATATTCAGTGTTGCCAGTTCAAAGAAATCATAACAACAATTTTCCAGCATCATGCAATGAAGCTGGGTTTCTTCTGCCTTATCAACCAATGCCCAGCAATCTTTTACCGTGAGTGCGGCAGGGACTTCGATAGCTACATGTTTTCCATGATCCATGGCGTAAAGGGCAATCGGTACATGTAATTCCCAGGGAGTAGCATTATAGATCAGGTCGATGTCATCGCGTTCGCACATCTTCTTCCAGTCTTCTTCGCCTGTATAAGCAATGGCTTCTTTCCGTTTGCTGTTGTTAAGGGTTTTCTGGCTGTTGGCAACTCGTTCCGGATCCAGATCACAGATAGCAACGATCTCCGCGCCTTCAATCTGTGCCAACCGCTTTACGGCTCCGGCTCCCCTACCCAGGCCAACAACACCGACACGAACGGTGCTCAATGGTTTGCAACGTAATCCTAAAACGGATTTTCCTTTTGCAGGGGGAGATAAATCCTCCATGGGAGAAAAAGAAGGGGCAACAGCCGGTGTCGAAGCAGCATTCATGTCTTTACCTACAACGATAGCCGCGCTTCCAGCCAATGATCTTCTTAGAAATTGTCTTCTGTTAATGCTCATGATAATAGATTTTAGATTAAGTGAGATTATATGAGTTGGCAAAATAAGAATTAATTTTCACATCTGCTATTTTTCTAAAAAAAATATAGATTCTTTTCTTATTATTAATCAGGAAGATAGATTCGATCTTACATAGGCGATGAAAAAAAGTGCGTAGAAAAATGCACTTCCCTATTGCGAGATTAGAAATAATCACTACCTTTGCACTCGCAAAACAGAAATACTGAATGCCTCTTTAGCTCAGTTGGCCAGAGCACGTGATTTGTAATCTCGGGGTCGTTGGTTCGAATCCGACAAGAGGCTCAAAAAATTAACAGTGGAAAGTTGACAATTGACAGTTAATGTCACTCTCCGATTTTAATCTGTCAATTATCAGTTATCAACTGTCAACTTTAGCGGGGCAGTTACCAGAGTGGCCAAATGGGGCTGACTGTAACTCAGCTGTCTTTCGACTTCGGTGGTTCGAATCCATCACTGCCCACAGAAACCTCAGGAATTTATTTCTGAGGTTTTTTGTTTTATATACTATCCTGTTCCGATAATCGGGATTGACAAAAGCAGGAATCCTATTTCGACACTGCCACTTCCCAGAGTTAGAGGATATTCAATGCCAATCCGGCAGATAGTCTGAAGTCAGAATGAGAGAAGGAAAATAAAGTATGCATCACTAAAATAAAAAAGGATATCCATTACCGGATATCCTTTTTCTACTGATGTATTAATTATAATGTGTCAGTTCATTAATTCTTAGGAAGTGCTTCTTTTACTACCATTGCACGGCCTTCATATTCTGCTCCGTTCAGTTCGTTGATAGCTTTGATAGCTTCTGAACTTTCAGGCATTTCTACAAAAGCAAAACCTTTTGATCTTCTTGTGTCGCGATCTACAATAAGTTTTACAGAATCAACTGTTCCGTACTCTTCCATTACATCTCTCAAATCTGATTCCTTAACATTGTAGCTAAGGTTACCAATATACATGTTCATAAATATAAAAATAAAAAATTAATAATTTAACAATAAAACTTTAGGAAGGTCTTTATCAGAGATGGAAATACCCGGTGTTTGAAAACCGGAAAGATACATGTTAGAGTAAGATCGAAATAAATCTCTTATTGTTTCTGATGCAAAGTAACGGAAACTATTTGGATAACGAACTATACATACTGATATTTATTCCATAATAAATCTTTTTTGTAAAATAAGACCATAAATTGGCAAGGAATAGGGTGTTTTTACTTTAGAATAAATCGGTAGGCATTACACCCTCAGGGAAGGCTTTTTGTGATTATAAACCATGAGAAAAGATACAGCAAAAACACATACAACAAAAATGATATTCAGACAAATGACAAAAACCTTACCCTCTAAAATACCGATTTTTAAAAACTGGGTAGAGATTTTTGAGACTTTTGAAACTCTCCGATAAAAAACTTCTAAGATCAAAGTGGATATACTTTGATTTTAGAAGTTTCATATAAAGACAAATTCTATTTCAATATCCCCGAAAGGATTTCTTTATACAATAGAATTCTTCTTTGTAAATTCAATGATCTCACTGATATGACCAAAAGCAAGCCCCGTTACCGTATCGGCACAACCATAATAGATCGCAATACGGTCCGATTCAGGATCATGCAACGCAGCACATGGGAAAGTAACATTAGGCACATCCCCAACACATTCATAATCCTTCTGCGGAGAAAGCAGATAAGGACCTGTACGATATTTAATCTTCCAGGGCTGATCCAGATCCAGCAAAGCTGCACCGAAGCTATATACATAGCCGTTACAAGACTGCAATACGCCGTGATAGATCAGCAACCAACCTTCCGATGTTTCGATAGGAATAGGACCTGCACCAACCTTCAGGCACTGCCATGCACTCACTTCAAACGGAGCCGGAGCCATCACATGACGATGCTTTCCCCAGAAACACATATCAGGAGATTCGCTATAGAAGATATCTCCGAACGGAGTATGTCCGTTATCACTCGGACGGCTCAGCATAGCAAAGTTGCCGTTGATCTTACGCGGGAACATCACGCCGTTACGGTTGAAAGGCAGATACGCATTCTCCAACTGGTGGAATGTTTCGAAGTCGAACGTATAAGCTACGCCGATCGTCGGACCATGATAGCCGTTACACCAGGTAATATAATAACGGTCTTCGATGAAACACACACGCGGATCGTAGGCATAAACGAACTTTCCGATCTCTTCGTCTTCACATTCGAACTCCAGCTTTGTTTCGGAGATATTCCAATGGATAGCATCGGCACTGAAACCTACATGCAAACGCATACGGCGGTTTGTGTCGTCACAACGGAATACACCGGCATAGCCTCCCTTGAACGGAACGACCGCACTGTTGAATACACTGTTAGATGTCGGAATGATATCACGCGGTATCACCGGATTCTTCGAATATCTCCAAAGTACTTCCTTACAATCGGCCGGGCGGTCTTCCCAAGGCATATCTGGCAACGGTTCGCCAATAATTTTCAGTTTATCCATTTCTTTTGATTTGTTTTATTTGACAATACAAAGTTACTTCTTTTCGTCCAGTTTTAATTCTTTCATCAGCTCATTATATTCCACTTCATCTTTGCTCATCTTATCATACCAGTTCTTCTTCAGAACAAGCGTCGTGATAGCAAGGATCAGAACACTGGTCAACAACGGCATTCCTTCACGGATCACGATATACATCGGAATAATGGTCAGGCACATCTGCCAGATAATCCCCACAGCCACATTGAACATATCACGTTTGAAGTTTTTGTTAGCTTTCACCTGCGGATATTTGGCAACCACCTTATCGTGAACCGGTTTCCAAAATCCCCACGGACGTATGGTAATATAGAAACGTTCCAGCGTTTCGTCTTCTACCGGAGGGGCGGAATAAGTGCCGACCACACACCCGATCAAAGATACGACCAGTAATACAGGGAAATAGAACAACGGCAACATCGGAGCATTATTGGCATATTCTCCCACTCTTTCTACAAAATGACCGTCCACCATTGTGTAACCGTCAAAGATAAACGGACATACCATAGCTGCCAGGATACCCGTGATCATTCCCCAGAAATAGCCGTTGCCATTGAAACGCCACCAGTGCCATTTCAATAAGTTTGCAGCGATATATCCACCATACAATGCAGAAGTGATCCATTGCAGTACAGAGTTCACACTCTCAACAAAGAATCCAATCACAATACTAACGACCACCACGCCGACCGTCACAATGTAGCTGGCACGGATCATCGTCTTGTTGCTGGCATTCGGATTGATATATTTCTTGTAAATATCATTCACAATATAAGCAGGAGCCGCATTGGCTGTAGATGCAAAAGTAGACATAAACGCAGCAAGCAATCCCGCCAGCAACAAACCGCATACACCTACGGGAACGAACTCATTGATCGCATTCGGAAGAATCAGCTCAAAGTCGATCGCACCTGTCTTCGTTGTCAGATCGAGGTCTTTGAAAAAGGCCAGGGCAAGGATCGTGAAGCCCATGATCATCAGATAACGCGGGATCAGCAAGATTACGGGAACCGAGCCACTCATTAAAGCTGCCTCTTTACCACTACGGCAGGAAAGGATCTTCTGCATATCGTAGTTAGGCGCAGGACCAGCCATACTGTTGAATACCCCCTTAAAGAGCATCATCATAATGAAGATACCGAACAGGCCGTACTGGTCGTTCATGATCTTTTCATTCACATCGCTGAAGATATCGGTCCACTTCAAATCGAGCGTCCATCCAGGCATCAGGCTATCCCATCCGGCAGGCACGATAGAGGCAAGCATTTCCGGACTTACCTTCATCATAGCGATAACGGCAATCGTTACACCGGCAACGGTCATAATGGCGAACTGCACCACGTCGGTCCATACGTCAACATACCGCCCAACATCACATAGACAGTGGCAATAGCAGTAAAGAAGATACCATAAGCATGCGGCACGTATTCAGCCGGGATATCGAACGGGACAAACTGGGAAACATAGTCCCAGGGGAAGAATATTTCCATAAACTTACCTACACCGATAAAACCGTAGCTAAGGAAACCCAGCACACCGATCAGGGCATAGATAACGACAATTGTATGCGACAAATTAGCACCTTTGTTCTTTCCGAAACGTGTCTGGATCCATTCGGCCCCTGTCAACACATTTGAACGGCGCAGCCAGACAGATAGATAAACCATCAGGAAGATCTGGTTGAACACCGGCCACAACCAGGGTACCCAGGCACTTTTAATTCCATAAATAAAGGCTAGCGTAACCATCCACATAGTGCCGGAAATATCGAACTGGCCGGATGCGTTAGACAAGCCTAACATATAAAAAGGTAGAGTTTTGCCTCCTAAGAAATAGGAGTCCATATTTTTCGACGCTCTTTTCTTCAGGATCAGTCCGATGACTATCATCGCCACCAGGTAGAGTCCGATGATAAAGATGTCGATTGGTTGCAATTTCATGATATTGATTTTGTTTTTAGGTTTAACGTTTGGCAAAGATATATAAATAGTTGACAGTTGACAAGTGACAGTTGACAGTTATTCCGGCTTTCAGCCGAATAGGTTCATTTTCATGAAACAAACTGTTACTTATCAATACTTGTCAACTGTCAACCGTCAACTGTCAACTTGTTAGTCGATCGGACAAACAGAAGAGATCATGCCGAATGTTTCATTATCATTCAGGCTCCAGATAACTTTATTATTACCGTCGATCTCCATCAACTGCGGATTGTTCGATTCTTTTGCACTCGGATCGTGTCCCTGCCAGTTACAGATATACAGACCGTTGTTAGATGTCGGCAACAACTGGGCTACAAAGAACAGAGAAACACCGTCGATATCGGTAGCACCTATTTTACGGATCACTTCGCCTTTGTCCAGATTTACTTCCATCAAAGAATGACCGTCACCACAGGCTACCATGTAGTTGCCGTTGTTCAGCAATACAGTGCTATACGGAGTACCTTCCAGTTTAGTCGTTTTAACCAGTTCGCCGGCAGGAGATATCTCACGTACTTCAGAAGTGGCGAACAGAGGCATCAGGTAATTACCAGCCTTGTTCTTATTCACCTGACGGAACTGGGCGTGCGGATGATCGATACCTGTTTCGTATTCTGTTGCCGAAAGTATATCACCCTTCGGGCTTACTTCCATAACCTTTGCCGGGTGTCCGCACCATGCCAACAGGTAGTTGCCATCGGGCAGGACCCGCGCCGTCTGCATTTCGCAGCCTTCCGGAGCAGAGATGTTCCATATTTCTTTCTGGTCGCGAGTGATCAGTTTAGCTCCTTTTGCATAGGCAAACAAGATGTTACCGTCGGGAGTAGCTACAGCCGAGTTACATTCCCAACCTTTTTGCAAAGGATGTTCCCATTCTATTTGTTTTGTATTCTTGTCGATGATAACGATCTTATTCCAACCGGAACCTGCCAACAATAATTTCTGGGCCTTTTGCTGGCAGGAAGTGGCAGCAAACAAGAAAAGAGCCGAGCATAATAATGTGAATATTTTCTTCATGGCAATTCAATATATGTATTAATTATGTTTGGATACAACAAGGGGCAGAGTAGCGCCCCGCCCCTTTGAAGTATACTTATTAATTATTTAGACAAATCCTGGAACATTTCAAATCCCTGCTGCGGAGTCAATCCTTCATGCACTACTGCATGAACAGCCTGGATCATAGTGATCGGATTTTCTGACTGGAATACGTTACGTCCCATATCGACACCGGCAGCACCGTCGTTGATAGCGTTGTAACACAGTTCCAATGCTTCCAGTTCAGGTAATTTCTTACCACCTGCGATCACTACAGGAACCGGACAAGCAGCAACTACCTTTTCGAAACCTTCGCAATAGTAAGTCTTCACGATATTTGCACCGTTTTCAGCACAGATACGAGAAGCCAGACCGAAATAACGGGCGTCGCGAGCCATCTGTTTTCCAACAGCAGTCACACCCATTACAGGAATACCATAGCGGGTACCTTTATCTACAGCCTTGAACAGGTTAGCGATCGTTTTAGCTTCGTGAGCTTCATCGCCGATAGCCAACATAACAGCCATAGCTGAAACGTTCATACGGATAGCATCTTCTATATCGATCAGAACGTTGTCGTTCAGGTCTGTCAGGATAGAAGTACCTGCATCCGAACGCAAACAGATAGGTTTGTTTGTTGTAGTCGGGATTGCAGACTGAAGGATACCGCGTGTACACATGATACAGTCGGCATACTCAATCAGCGGTACGATATTCAGGTCGATACGTTCCAAACCTGAAGTCGGTCCCATAATGAAACCATGGTCGAATGCCAGCATTACAGCTTTGCCTGTCTTCGGGTTAAAGATACGGGATAAACGATCTTTCATACCCCAGGGAAGGTTTTCAGCACCCTTCACATGGAAACTTTGTTGTTGAGAGCTAACACCTAAACCGAAGTTACTGCCTTCTCTCAAATCATCTAAATCTGCCATTTTTCTATTTTCTATATTAAAAAAGTGAATTATTCAATTATAATGCTTCTGCAAAAGAGGCCAACATACAGCTCCATGATGTAGCACCGCTATCGGCATAACCGATAGAACGTTCGCCGTAATTACGGGCACGTCCGAAGTTCGCTTTCATATCTACTGTTTTCTTCGCACCTTCCAGAGCTGCATTAGCACCGGCTGTCAGGATCTCTTTGATATCGTCCGACGCACAAGCTTGCATAGCTTCTACGGCAGGAACCAAAGCGTCCATCATCGTTTTGTCGCCCGGTTGTGCCTTCGTCTGTTTCTGCACGTTGGCAAGGCCACCGGCAAACATTTTCTTCACACCTTCGGCATCCAGTTCAGATCCGGAAGCACTGTCGCTCATTCCAAGGAAGAATGCACCTAACAGGGTACTTGTCGATCCGCTTGTTTCCAGCATCACACCAAATCCCATATCATTCAGCATAGATTTGAATTCCGTTCCTTTTTCCGAGCCTTTAACGACAACAGAAAAAGCCGTTACGATAGCCTGTCCGTGATCGCCGTCACCGATTACCGCATCCAGTTTAGAGAATTCGTCTTCGCGGGCTTTGATATGCGTTAAGGCGTTATTCAGCATACCTTTGAAAGCCTCAATAGTCAGTTGTTTCATGTTATTTGTTTATTTACCAATAGTTGTCCAATACGGTGCGTTTGCACTCTTGTTCTTCAAATAATCGATGTGGTCTGTATCCAAGATACCCATGATCATCTGGAAACCAGCTTGTTCCTGAACTGTCAGGATTTCCTGGATACGGCCGAACACGACTTCCATGCCACGTGCTTCCAGTTCTTTGTAAGCTTTGCGGAAGATGATATTCAATTCCATGTGGGTAGTTGCACCAACACCGTTGATGATAAGCATCATCTTGTCACCGGCTTTCGGTTGCAGTTGCTGGCAAAGCAGGTCAACCATTTCAGCAGCTGTAGCGTCGGCAGACACTAACGGTTTCTGACCGCCACCACCTTCACCATGCTGTCCCATACCGATTTCCATTACACCGGCAGGCAGGTCAGTGATTGTAGCATTATTCTGCGGATGCGTACAAGAACGCATAGCAACAGCCAGGGTTGCCACCTTATCGTTATAACGTTCACCGATCTCGATCAGTTCGTCCAGAGATTTGCCTTCGTCTGCAGCAGCGCCCAGGATTTTATACAAAGGAACGCAACCGGCCAAACCACGACGATCGTCTGTCGGAGCACCGATACCTGCACTGATATCGTCATGAGTCAGGATCTGTTTTACTTTGATACCAACACGTTCAGCCAACTGACAAGCCATGTTTGCACTCATCACGTCACCAGAATGGTTCAATACAACCAACAAGATACCTGCTTCACGTTTCATCAGCTGCAAAGCCTGGAACAGACGCTGTGCACCCGGAGCAGCAAATACGTCACCCACTACAGAACAGTCCAGCATACCGTCGCCAACGAAACCGCTCAATGCAGGTTCGTGACCGGAACCACCTAATGTAACGATAGCTACTTTGTCTTCGCTTTTAGGATTTGCACGTACAACAATATTTTCTGCAGCCAGTTTTACCTGATCAGGATAAGCCAATACATAACCTTCCAGTAATTCCGGAGTTATTTGTTCAGGATCATTTATAAATTTAGTCTTAATTTCTGCCATGGTGTTTTTCCTCCTTGTTTCGTTTAGGTTTATAAATTATTTAATTTCCATTAATTCGATAGCAATACCTTCTTCTTCGATGAAAGCAATAGTCAAATGTTCGTCGCATACAGCCGGGCCAAAGATAACTTTTGCATCTTTCAGCGCTTCCTCCAATGAAGGAACCGTATAAGCGATATGACCATTCGTTTTAACCAGATCAGGCAGGCAGCTCTTAGCAGGATCGTCAAACTTCAGATATTCGATCTTGTTAGGGCTCTTGCTGTAATCGGTTAGCCACACGTTCAAACCTTCGTTGAACATTGCACCTTCTTGGTTTTCGTTGGTAAGGATACCTACATGATTAAATGTTCTCATGATCACTAAAATTTAATGTTTAACTTGTATATTAATAATTCATTCATTTCCCTTTATCTTATTATATCCGATCCTCGATAAGATCCCCAGGATCACCACTACGACCCCGGCTATATAGAGATATGTAAAGATTCCGTGTACATTATCGTTCTGTCCGTATGAGTGCATTCCGCTCAGGAAATAATTCACTCCGAAGAATGTCATCAGAACAGAAGAGAAAGCCACCACCGAACAAAGGTTGAACAGCCAGTCACTATACCAGCGTTTCACCAGATGCAGGTGAGTAACGACTGCATACACTACCATCGTGATCAGCGCCCAGGTTTCTTTCGGGTCCCATCCCCAGTAACGTCCCCACGATTCATTCGCCCAGACAGCTCCCAGGAAGGTTCCGATCGTCATCAAAGCCAGACCGACCCAAAGTGCCATTTCGTTTACGATGGTCAACTCTTTGATACGGGCTTTCAACAAGGCTGTATTTTTCTTTCCAGCAATACTCGTCAGCACCAGATTGGTCAGTCCGATCAGGCAGCTGATACCGAAGAAACCGTATGCAGCTACAATAACAGCCACATGGAACATCAGCCACGGCGATTTCAATACGGGAACCAGCGGGTTGATCTCCGGGTCCATCCAGTTCAGTCCGGAAACGAACAGGATAATTCCACCGAACAAAGTAGCCAATGCAAAGGTCACCGTACTACGACGTACGAACAACAAACCAGCCAGGACAGTTGCCCAGGCCACATACACCATTGTTTCGTATGAATTACTCCACGGTGCATATCCGCCGATATACCAGCGCATTCCCATTCCATACATATGGTAAAGGAACACGAGCAACACGCCTACCCCCAATATCCAGATACCGAATTTCATCCACTTCTGCTGCTTGAACAGCATAACGAACGAAAGGACCAGTAACAAACCACCCAAAATCAGATAACCGATCTTACACTGACGGAATATATCCATCTTGTTATATTTAAGCTCGGCTTCAATCCTTTTAGCCGAGATATCGAGTGTCTTATTTTTTGCCTGCTGATACGTACCGATCATATCGACCACCTCGTCGGCCTTCGACCAGTCGCCTTTCTGCAAAGCATCCTGCACTTCCGCCAGATACCATCCCATAATACGGGAAACGAACATGGAATCTTTTCCTGTAAATGCAGAGAGGTCGTCACCGGCCGCATACCATTTGTGATTAGGATCATCCTCTTTCGGGAAAAGATTCAGCATCTGGTAATTGATCAGCTGGTGGAATATATTGATCTGCTCATCCAGTTTAAGCAAGTCTTTATCGAAACGGGTACGTTGGGCAGGCATCTTGTTATATGCCTCTTCCAACTTTTCCTGCAATTTATAATCGCCATTGTTATCGAACACCTGCAGATAAGCACATTCACCGTCTGTCAGATCATAATAATTTGCCAGCTCCGGATTGGATAAAGCGATGAAAGGTACACGCATCCACATATCCGGCATAGCCAACAGGCTCAACAGGAACTGATCGGAATCCAATTTACCGATCTTATCTGCTTTATGTAGTTTACGCAAGATCTCCGAAGAGAATGTATTGATAGGCATCATACGTCCGCTATGGGACTGAATGGGCAATGCCCCGAATTTTGCCGCATGTTCAGGAGATACCGTATATTTCTGCACGGCATCCAGCATGGGCGAAGTTTCTTCTTTTGCATTCACTGATACCGACAGGGTCAGTAACGCAAGAATCATTGTTGCCGATTGTGCAACAGAACGTAATTCTTTTAAGCGACGGCTCAACGTCATAAAGCGGGAATTCTTCCCTACCAATGAAATAATAAGTCCGATCACCAACAACAGGTAACCGGTATACGTTATGTTCCGTCCGGCTACATCGCGATTGACGGAAAGTACGGTTCCCTGTTCATCCGGATCGTAAGAAGCCTGGAAGAGACGGTACCCTTTTATATCTAATACATTATTCATAAATACCCGTTCGCGACGTGTCTGACCGTCTACACGCACCACTAATTCGCTTTCATAAGAAGATGGGCTGGATGAACCGGGATAACGGGTCAAAGTAAATTTTTTCAGTTCTACAGTGAAAGGTAAGGTATGGAAAGTGGTCAGATCGCCCTGGCGGACCGCCATCTGATCAGTCGATTCTCCTTCGCGGATATGAAGGATTCCCTCTTCGCCGAACTGGAAAGAAGCAAGGGCTCCAAGAAGGATAATAATAAAGGAGGTATGAACGAGCATCAACCCCCATCTGCGGAGTTCTAGATACTGGTACTTAATAGCTATGACAAGAAAATTAACCACCAGAAGAAATTGCAACAAAAAGAATAAAGGGGAATAATAGATCATCGCTTTGGCAGCAGCCGTACCATGATACTTTTCAATAAAAGTGGCGACAGCCAGACCAAAACCATAAAGAAGTAACAAAACGATTGTTGTTACAAAGGAAGAGAGTATTCTTTCAAGAGTTGCTTTCATTTGTTGTTTTAATTAAGTTATGCCGCCAAAGATAAGAAATTTCAATTAAGTGACCCCGGCCACACCGGGGCCACCTAATAGATTTTATCTATATCTAGGACATATCTCAGGGATTAGTCTTCGATTATTACACGGAAACCTACGTTAAATACACGCTGATACGGATAGTATGCTTTACGTGCATAAGCTGTAGAGAATTTCGGACGTTCGATGTATGAACCACCACGAACCACTTTATGATCTGAAGTAAGTTTAGTCTTCGGATTATAAGGATAAGGCACATAATCTGAACGGGTCCATTCTGAAACATTACCGTGCATGTTATACAAACCGAACGGATTGGCTTCGTAAACCTTTTCACCTGTCTGGATCAACTGTCCGTCGTCTACACCTTCTTCTTTCGGCAGATAAGTATAGTACTTATACCACATAGAGTTCGGAGACATAGGTTGCGGGTCGATACCGCTAACAGCAAACAACAACGTTGTCTTGTCAGCCAGGTTTTCATATTTACCGAAGTCAGTATTCATATCGCCATACCAGAAATCGCTATCGCTACCTGCGCGGCAAGCCCATTCCCATTGTGCTTCTGTCGGAAGCGTAATGTTCAAGCCTGTCTTTTCGCTCAGTTGCTTGCAATATTCCATAGCGTCGTTGTAGCTTACACGGATAACCGGTTGATTCGGCTCGTTAGCCGGATAACCCTGGTGTACGTGGTCTTTCCACAACTGGTCAACGAAACGGCTGTCGTGTTCAGGATAAATAACGCCAAACTGCTGGTTGGTTACTTCCATTTCACCCATCCAGAACGGTTTGTCGATCTTCACCTTAGCTGTAGGATAAGCATCCGATTCGCCGTTATAGCTACCCATTACGAATTCACCTGCAGGGATACGAACGAAGTTGATCTTCACACCCGGAGCGATTTCGATCTCTTTACGGTTGCTGGTTTCCTTAGCAAGCATGTCTTTGATAGCTGCCTTGTCGAATGGCCATCCTTTCGCTTTCACTTCTTTCACCTTTACAGGAGCTGCTTTTTCAGGCATAACCGGAGTGATCGGACCTTGTGCTTTCAAATAAGAAGCATAGTCAGCGATTTCCTTCTTCCAGTCTACACCCATACCGTTAGCATACTTGTCTGTCAGTTCTTTACGACGTTCGATCTGATCGAATCCCTGGTACGGAATGATTTCCTTACCCAGAACGTTGGCATCGAAGTAACCTTTATCAGGAGCGTTATAGTCGATCCAGTTATACAGTTTCAACCATTCTTCGTCTGTCAGTTTCACGTTATGGTGACCCTTCTTCAGGATACGAACCAATTCGCTGGTGTTCGGATGATATTCATACGGCTGAAGAACAACCATATCACCTTCACCACCCTGACGGTGTACGTACGGATGGATATTCAGATAAGAAGTACCATAACCCAGTCTGTCTTTCTTACCACCACGCAGGTCGAATGCTTTGCCTTCGCCATTGTGACAAGCGATACAAGCACGATCCAGGATCGGCTGAACTTCCAGGTCGAAGGTGAATGAACGAACACCACCTACAGGCGCTTTCAAAGGAGCAGCAGCTTTCTGAGAAGCGATCACACGTTTAGGAATAGGAATCTGGTTCTGGTCTTCGTGACAACCGATACAAGAAACCACTTCACCCGGCTGACCGGTTACCCAACTACGCATCCACTGGATAGCAACACCATCCTTGTCGATCGGCTGGATAGAGATCGGAGTATTTGCCGGTACCTTGAAGATAGCCGAACCGTCTTCTTCAACAGGTACAGTACCTAACAAACGTTTGATATCCCAACCACTCTGAATACCATGCCAGTTATGGTCGGAACGAGTCTTCACATAAGCATATTCATAAGCATGCAGACGAAGTTCTTTTACTGTTCCGCGAGGAATACCGCGCAAACCTTCACCTTCATAAATATCCTGAATAAAGATAGTAGCTTCTTTTTCATTCAGCTTCACACGATCAGGAATTGCCGGAGGTGTTTTTGTTTCTTTCACCAGGATCGGGCTGATATAACCTTCGCCTTCTGCCTGTTGCAGGCAAGTTACGTTATCATAGATGTCAACCAGATAAAGTCCCCACAATGACTGAGGATTCAATTTGGCAGCAACCAGGAAATATTTGTCATTCAACGGAGTCGGTTTTACGAACTGCGGCCATACGCCATTAACCAGTTCGTCTTTGATCAGCTCAACAATCTGACGATTGCGGTGAGGGATTTCCTGCACCATACCTTGAACATTCTTACGTCCCTTTGTCGGATCGAAGATGATCAGACGACCAGAACGAGCTACACCGTGGTGACCGGAAATGATACCTACGAAAGCAGATCCATGACCTGGCAACGGCTGGATATCGAATGTACTGTTCGGGAACATGGAACCGCTACCATAGAGTGCCTTGTTTTCTGTTCCGTCCGGATTCATGTGCATAACGATACGAGAGTAATAGTGAGTCAGGTCGGTATATTCCCAACGAGTGTACATAACACGTCCGTTGTTCATAACAACCGGGTTCCAGTTAGCATCCTGATCGAAAGTCAGACGACGCAGGTTCTTTGATTCCGGTGTGTAAAGAACCATATTACCTACCGGGTCATCACCGCTTACACAAGGAACACCCTGATAACCGATGTTAGAGTTAGCGATAATACGTCCGTCCGGCAGATAAGTACCGTCGTAAAATTCCAGATCCGGTTCTTCGTTCTCTACCAGTTTCTTGCAACCTGTTCCGTCCAGTTTTACTTCATATACGTTCCAACGTTTGTCGTTGTCACCCATTAAAGTTGTGAACATCACACGGTCAGCATTCCAGTGCAATCTCAGGTCAGCGATAGAAGCGTCGGCAACGATCGGTTTGAAGATGCTCTTCATCTGCATATCACCACGCAGGTCTGTCAATTCGATGATCTCAGCATCGAAACCACTACGGCGTGCAGATTCCTGATTACTCCAGTTATTAGCCTGTGTTCCCAGATCCGGAGCCATTGCCTGACGTGCTCTTGAACCTAATTTATAACGTACAGCAACGATCTTGTCGGCATCCAGCAACGGGTTACCCAACAGGATAGCCTTTTTGTTTTCCAATGCTTTGCGGGCATCGGCTATCGCTTGTTCATCACCTTTGTAAATACCGCTGAAACCTTTCTGCTGGAGTTTTACCAACTCATCCAACATCGGCTGATATTTAGCAGCATCAAAACCTTTCTGCTTGCTCATATCGGCAAATGCCAGTTTGATAGCATCGATATTCAACCATTCCAGGTCACCCTGCAATGCATAAACATCCTGAAGTTTTTCAAACAATTCCAGATATTTACGGATCTGGGTATTCACTTCTTTTTCATTAGCGATCTGCTGAACGACATTCTTATAATAAGAACCGTCTTTCAACTTATCCACCATTGCTTCTACAGCTTGTTTTTCAACAGAAGCATCCGGAGTGATCAACCAGGTATCCAAGCCGTCCATCATAGCGCCCAGCATACCGATCTGTCCCGGATATTTAGCGATCAGTTCGTCACCGACAAATTTCGGAACAACGTTCAAAGCCTGGAAATAAACGCTACCGCCGGAAGAAGTATCGTCGATACCTACTTCTGCTTCAAAGCGAACATATTCACCTTTTATCGGATAAACCAATGTACCGTTTGCATGACAGAAAACACCGTGTTTGTATTCCTTGCCACCAATAAAGATCTCATGGTCATAAGCGTTAATATTCATTTTAGGCTTTGCCCAACCGGCAACACCATATTCGTAAGGAACTTCATCCAACCAAACAGCAGTACCGTCCGCTTTAATCAAACGAGCGTTACCCCAAACAGCCTGGTCGTAATCCGAACCATCCGGACCTCCGGCAGTGATAAGCACCAGCTTATCCACGCCTTTCAAATCCACAGCAAAAGGTTCTGCTTTTTCCTTATGCTTCTTCCAGGTGGAAATAACAGGCATATTAGCCTTCTGAAGCTGGGTCTGCAGTTCCGTTTTTGCTTTAATTGATGCATCAATCCAAGTATCTGCCTTCTTTTGTTTCGGACCTGCCGAAACAAGGAAGGAAGTAGATAAAAAGAGTGATACCAATAAAAAATATTTATTCATGTATCTTTTTAAATAAGGTAATAACAACTAAGATTGAATATCATTAAAGAGAAGCCTTAGGATTTGTAAAACGAAGACCATCGTTATCATGATAACATGCCCATTCGTCAACAATAGCACCTTCCGGACCAGCCATCATGAAGTGGAATGATTCCAGTTCTTTCAAACGCAAAACATCGCCTACTTTCTGAACTGCAAAGTTTTTGCTCTTGATAGGACCATGACTAGCCGGGATTGCCGGAGCATTCGGAGTTTCATCACCGATTACAGAGAAGTTATAAACCCATCCCTTTTCAACCATCCATGATTCGTGTTTTGCAGGGAATTTGGTTTTTACATGAGCGTGTTCAGGGATCATCTGTCCCGGAAGCAGGTAGATAGCGTGAGCAAAGTATCCGTGTTCTGCATCGTTGATCCAGAAAATACCGCCCATACCAACATTTTCAAAGTCACCCAGACCGAAGTCGGTTACCCACATGTCTTTAGCCATCAGTTCTGTGAAAGGAACATCATAGAACTTGAACATGTCTTTCATTGCTTCGATAGCCACTTGCTGATCGAATTTGCCGTCTTTGTAGAAGTCGGCGTTTGTGTACTTCTTAGAATAAGTCATTTCTTTTTTATTTTTACAATTAGAATCGTTACTGCATTTGCATTGTTCAGTGCATCCGTTTTCCCCATTACAGCAAGTTGCATCACTCGTTGTCTTGTTACCGGTACATGCCACCATGGAACTTAATAATAGCCCCACTGCCATTGATTTAATACTTAATCCTTTTTTCATTTTTGTTTTAATTTATGTTAGTAATATTTGCTATTTTTCGCCAAACGGTCAACATGATCCGGCAGGATTACAACACTGCTATTCCCTCAATCTCAATTAATAATTCATCCCGGCAAACATCAGCCCACATATAAGATATGGGGATGTTCAACTCATACGCATTTAAAAGTCTTTCAGACTCTTCATAGAAAGATTTATCTTTCAGATAAACCCGGAGCATTTTAAGTTTCGCTTCCCCGATCAGTTCCGCGATATTCTCCATCGTGATATGAAGCTGGCGCTCCAGCCCCACTCCTATCAGGCTTTCTTCGCCGCGAATGGCTGCCGTACCTGATATATAAACCAACTCACGATCTCCGAACGTCATGCTCTTGGCACGCTCGAACTTCGGAGTTGTTTTCTTACAATGGGCAGCTTCCAGTACACCGTCGGAGTAAGCATGTGCAGCAACCTGCAGCTTATTGTCGATCGGTGTCGTATAACAATCCGGATTCGAGAACAAAGCTGCATCCAGGTCTACCAATATACCACCCAGGTTCGCACCGATACCCGTTGCTGCCGGATATCCGTTTTCCCAGGTTGTCATAGCGTAATAGTCGCTACGGGCATTATTGAATATCTGGTAATGCTGGTCTTCACCGTCAAACTTCGTGATCTGCTCGATATAATTCCACTGACGGATAATACTGTTGATCGGGAATCCTTCCTTTCTCAACAGGTCGGATACCAGCTTGAACACTTCCTTCGACTGTTGTTCGATACCAAAATTGATTACATCACCGTGGAAACCTCCGGCAAACAGGAAACGGCCACTGCCATTTTCCAGCAACACATACGGAAATGTTCCGATATGTTTATATGTAATATGGTCACCTTCATCCGGCGTATACATATGAGCTTCCAACAGCAGCCCTCCGTTCAACGGCGGCTGAGAGACATAAGTCAATACCGGCTCATGGTTCCCATAATATTTACGTACCTTCTCGCGTAATAATATACGACGGGAAACATACTGTTCATTATCACTCGGTGTGCCGAAAAAGGCCAACCTGAATATTTGTTTATCACGGGGCAACTGAGCAAGCAGTTTATCCACCATTTCCTCAAAACCCGCTTTTTCTGTAGAATAAATGTTATAGTTTATCTTATCGCAATAATTCATCGATCCCTCCTTTTAGAGTGAGTTTACATATTCAACCAAAGCCTCAATATCTTTCTTGGACACTTTCTTATCGATTCCATGTTTGTGCACTTCAAATACTTCTCCCATTGTAGCCGCACGACCATCGAATAGATAAGGAGCCGTACGCCAAACTTCTCTTAAAGTCGGAGTATCCCATCCCTTTTCAAATTCAATATCCTCACCGATACGATGATATTTCATATCTGTATAATAAGGTCCGCTATGACATTCGCCGCATTTCAGTTTCTCAAATACTTTACGTCCTTCTTTTGCCAAATCCGACAGCTCGCCATTTACCAGAAGAGGGCTCGGCACCGGACGCAACGATTTCAGATATTCGTCCACGCAGACTGCATCCTCTTCCGTAATATCGAAGAACTGGATGAAATTATATCCTGCGCGTACAGCGATTTCTGCATGGGCACGGATACCGGAAATCATATTAGGCGGTGTCACATGGCTAAATAACAAACTCTTGCAATTCTTGGAGTTACCAACCCCGTCATTCATCAGGTCCCAGTTCATACCGTCCGTACGGGCATCTCCCGGATGACAACCGTTACAACTCTGCCAGTTCTGGAAACAGTGAGAGGCATCATTGAAATATTTTTCTCCTTTATTGATGTCAGATTCCGTACGTCCCGGATTCAGTTCCGTAGATGTTATTTCCCGTGTATTTATATCCATTACGTTCAGGACATCTGCAAAATAAGTCGGAACTATCAGCTTCTCATTGGTAAGCACCATCGAACGCGGACCGTTACCCTGCAAAGGAACACGTTCGCGGATACCATACAGGAAGTTCAAGTCATAGTCCAACATCGCTTTATTAGGATACGATTCAAACTTCTCCCGCAAAGCTGGATGGTCGATCACACTGACTTCGTGAGTTCCTGAATGAGAAATAAAGATATGATCGTCATTGCAGTCGATACTCCAGATACCGGCAGCACCTCTTTCCGGTTCGTCGACAACAACAGCACCGACAAACTCCTGCTTTTCCGTATCGATCACACTGAATGCACTCGTATTCATCCACCCCTGCTGCAACTGTGAAGTCGGCACGGCGAAACGTCCCAGATTATGGGAAACATAAATATATTTTCCGTCCGGTGTAATACAAATACCACGCAAAGCATTACTACCGTTAGCCAGCTTAATATCCTTTATTTTGGTAAAACCATTCATTTCGATTACGGAAACGCAGGCAGCCACATAATCCAGGTCCGCACGCTGTGCAGGAAGGAAATTTGTCACATACATATATTTTCCGTCTTTGCTGAATACGGCAGATTTCGGTTCGCGCAGCACCTTTACGGTACGCAGTATCTTATGATTTACCGGATCGATCTCCGATACACTGTCATCGAACTGGTTACATACATAAATAGTCTTCTTGTCCGGTCCGAACATCGGATGGCAAGCACCGGAACCTGTTGGGATAGCAGCTTCTATCCGGCCTGATTCCAATAATAAGATCTGTAGTTTTCCAGTCTTCTCAAACGTCGTCACATAGGCTTTATCACCGTCAACCAGAATACCGGTCGGCGTTTCATCCATCGGGAAAGAACGTAACAACTTACCGTCAGGAGAAAAAATATCCACCCGTTTCAACCCTTTTTCCGTCAAGAGCATCTCTCCTTTGTCATTCAGTTTAATATCGGTTGTAAAAAACGGAGGATTGTCAGCCGATGCAAACGAGACGCAACAACTGACAAAACAAGCCATCAATGAAGTTTTTAATATGTATTTCTTTGTGTTCATGGTATGTTGTTATTTTTTTGTGTTTTACTATATCCTAATTCTCCCGAGATGTTCTGTGCCACCTCCTTAATACTCGCAACCGTCGAACGGAATATTTCCTTCGTCAACCTGTCTTTCGGTCCGGATATCCAAATCGCCCCACAAGGATATCCTGTGTAATTAAAAATAGGAGCACCAACACATATCACTCCATTCAATTCTTCTTCATTATCCATAGCATAACCTAACTTACGGACCTTTTCCAATTCCTCCAGATAGGCTTCCCGGGTAGTAATTGTCCGCGAGTTATATTTCTCAAATGTCATATACGACAGATAACGGTCGCGGACCGTGTTTGGCAGATAAGCCATAATCGCTTTACCGGGTGCTGAACAATGCAGCTCAAATGGTTTTCCCGGTGATAATACAAAACGGAACGTATGATGTCCCTGTGCCTGTTCTATAAAAATACCCTTTTGATCTCCTAGTACACCAAAGCATGCAGTCTCCCCTACTTTATCGCGTAAATCGCGTAAACAAGGCAGCACTGTCTCCAACAAATTATGCTCATTCAACGATCTGAAGCCCAAAGTTAGCAATTTTCGCGACAACTTGTAGCGCTTCGTATCTTCATTATAGTTAAGATAATCCAAACGAACCAATGTATTCAAAATACGGTATGCAGTAGTCTGGGAAATATCCAGCTTACTTTTAATATCCTGCAGCGTCTCACCCTGTGGACGGAGCGAAAGATATTCAAGCACCGCAATTCCTTTCTCCAGATTCGGCACTTTATAATTCTCTTCACCTTTTTCCATATTTGGAATAACGCTTTCCATATTTGAAATATTGTTTCAGATTTGAATCAAATATAAAAGAGTAGCGTTAATAAAGTGCATATTTGGTGTAAAAATTGGTTAAGTCTGCTGTAAAGCATATTATTTCTTCCTATAGCTAGCCACAGCCAGAACATTAAAGAAGAGAGCAAATAAACATACGACCACAAAATGCCCTGTTAAATCAGCAAACTGGCTGCCTTTCAGGTAAACCATACGCATCACTTCCACAAAATAACGCACTGGATTGAACAGGGTTATTTGTTGCGCCCAGTGGGGCATACTGCTAATAGGTGTAAAAAGACCGCTCAGCAATGCAAAGATAATTAAAAAAAAGAAAGCCGTAAACATGGCCTGCTGCTGGGTGGAAGAAATGGAGGAAATGGCCAATCCCAAACCAGTAAAGGCAATGAGGTAAACCGCCGCAAACAAATAGATGATGCCGATATTACCAACAGGCAACAAACCGTAAACGATCCAGGCCACAATAACCCCGATTGTCAGGAGAATAAAACCGATGATCCAGAAAGGGATCAGTTTCGAGAGCAGGAACAGTGTTTTGGGAACCGGGGTCACATTGATCTGTTCTATCGTCCCCTTTTCCTTTTCACTGACAATATTCAGGGCGGAAAGGAATCCTCCGATGATCGTCAGCAAAAAGACCATGATACCCGGAACCATATAATTCTTATAATTCAGATGCGGGTTAAAGAGACTCGTAGAACGTATTCCGCCAGATCGTAAACCGGAAGTAAAACCTTTCTCTTGATTAAAGTCCTGAATGATCTGGGAGAGATAAGAGCTTCCCATCCCTCCTTTCGTCCCGTTCACAGCATTGGCAGCGATCAGCACTTCAACCGCTCCTTCCCGTCCCAGTTGTTGCTCGAAGTTCACCGGTATTTCCAGCAGCAAATCCGATTCATTGCTTTCGATAGATGTGATTCCCTGGTCGTAACTGTCTGAAACATTGGTCAGACGGAAATAACCTGAGGCCACAACCTTTTCGACCAACTGGGCAGACAGGACGGAATGATCGTTGTCTATCACACCCAGGTTGATATTACGCATTTCAAAATTCGCAGCAAAAGGCAGAATGATCAGCTGCATCAGTGGAACCAGAAAGATAATACGCGGCAGGAACCGGTCGCGCTTGATCTGTTTGAACTCCTTCTCAAGTAAATATCGTAATGTTCTCATAACTTTCTTGTTATAAACGGATCTTAAAACGTTTCACACTCAGTATCACCAGAAAAACTACCATAAACAACAATATCCCCATCTCTTTCATGATAGCACCGGCACTCAGGCCTTTTATCATGATATCCTTCACAGCGATGATATACCATTTAGCCGGTACGATATTCGAGATCCATTGTAATATATCGGGCATATTCTCTATCGGGAAAACCATACCACTGAGCAGAATAACCGGAAGCATCAGTACCATCGCACTGATCAACATAGCAGCCTGCTGCGTATCGGCAATGGTCGAGATCAGCAGCCCCAGGCAAAGAGAAACCAAAGCATACAGGATAGATACAGCCACCAGCAAAGCCAGACTGCCGGCAATCGGCACCTTGAGCAGAAAATAAGACAAAAAGAGGATCGTCGCCACATTCACTATACTTAATAATAAATAAGGTATCGCTTTTGCCACGATAATATAAACCGGCTTCATCGGAGAAACCAGCAATATCTCCATCGTCCCCATCTCTTTCTCCTTCACGATACCGACCGAAGTCATCAGGGCACAGATCAATATCAGGATCAATCCCATCACACCGGGAACAAAATTGTAGGCCCCTTTCATCGTCGGGTTATAAAGCAGATGAGTGACGGGGGTAACACCAGCTTGCATTAACGCCGCCCTTTCAGCCGGTTGCAATAGTTGCCCTTGTATCTCTGCCTTTGCAGAAGCAATAACAGCCGTTGCATAGGAAGTCAACTGGGTTGCTTCATTCGGGTCGGTTGCATCCGCCAAAAGCTGGGCATCGGCATCAGGCGAAGAAGCATACTGCGGAGGAAAGACCACGACCAGTTTCACTTTACCCTGCTTGAATAGGGACTCGGCCTCGGACAGATTATCTATCATCTTATAAAGCTCGAAATATTCGCTGGCCGCCAGATGGGCACCGATCTTTGTCGTAACCTCATCCCGGCTCTGGTCGAATATGGCGATCGGTACGCTTTTGATTTCCGTCGTTATGGCATATCCGAAAAGTAATATCTGGACAACAGGCATAACCAAAATGATCAACATCGTCCGTTTATCGCGGAAAATGTGATAAAATTCCTTTTGTATAAAAGATATAAATTGCTTCATACTATTCTCCTCTTTTCGCTTTTCGTGCCAGAGCATGGAAAACGTCATTCATATTATCGACATGGAAAGAAGATTTCAGGGCAGCCGGACTATCCAGCGCTTCGATCTTCCCGTCCACCATAATGGAAACCCGGTTACAATACTCGGCCTCGTCCATATAATGGGTCGTGACAAAAACAGTAATATTCCGTTCGGCAGCCTGATAGATCAGTTCCCAGAACTGACGGCGGGTGACCGGGTCGACACCTCCGGTCGGTTCATCCAGAAAGACGACACGAGGCTCATGGATGATAGCAACGGAGAATGCCAGCTTCTGCTTCCATCCCAAAGGGAGTGCATCGACCAGCGTATTCCGTTCTGATTCCAGATCCAGCACAGCAAGCAATTCATCCGTCTTTTCCGCCAGCCTCTTCTCCGACAGGCCGTAAATGCCACCATACAAACGGATATTCTCCCATACTTTCAGATCACCGTAAAGAGAAAACTTCTGGCTCATATAACCGATATGGCGTTTGATCTGTTCCGTCTCTTTATAGACATCGAAACCGGCGACACGAGCCTGACCGGAAGTAGGAGTCGACAGTCCGCAAAGCATACGCATAGCAGTCGTTTTCCCAGCGCCGTTAGCACCCAGGAAACCGAATATCTCCCCTTCGCCCACCTCAAAGCTAATATGGTCGACTGCCGTAAAGCTTCCGAAACTCTTAGTCAGGTTGTTTGTTTCTATTACGTTCATTATATATTTATATGAAAGTTCATATTTTTCTATTATTGCAACATTGATTCAAATCTTTCTAATCACAATGCCATAAAGCAATCTTCCACGCTCGGCTCTACAGATTCTATGGTCACATCGGTATAACCTTTTCCTTTCAGGAACTGCATCAAGTCATCCATCTCACGTCCATCCTCCTTCAATGTCAGATGATGCGCATCACCAAAAGCATAGCAGGAATAAGTGCCCGGAAAACTCCGAAGGTCTACCAACAGTTTATACATAGACGAAGCCCGTACAGTCCACAGATGCCTACCGAAAGAGGAGCGGATGCCTACCGGTGTATCGACGGACAGGCATCGGCCGGAACGCATCAAGGCAATGCGGTCGCAACGGGAAGCCTCATCCATATAAGGAGTAGAGACCAGGATGGTAATACCCTGTTTCTTCAAACGATCCAGCATATCCCAAAATTCCACACGGGAAACCGGATCGACACCTGTCGTCGGCTCATCCAGGAAAAGCACCTCCGGACGATGGATCAAAGCACAACTTAACGCCAGTTTCTGCTTCATACCTCCTGAGAGTTTTCCGGCTTTCCGTTTCTTGAACGGTTCTATCTGGACATAGATGTCGCGCACCAGTTCATAATTTTCGGCTATCGTCGTATTGAATACCGTTGCAAAGAAGTTCAGGTTCTCTTCCACCGTCAGGTCCTGATACAAAGAGAAACGTCCCGGCATATAACCGACCATTGTACGGATTTTCTTATAATCACGAACGACATCCAATCCGCAGACGGTCGCTTTTCCCTTATCCGCCAGTAATAAAGTGGTCAGGATACGGAATAAAGTCGTCTTCCCCGCCCCATCCGGCCCGATCAGGCCGAACAGTTCGCCCGAATGTATATCCAGGGAAATATCCTGCAAGGCCTCTATCAGTCCATAATTCTTACTAATCGCCTCTATCTTAACCCCATTTATCCCCATTAGTTTTCAATTCTCAATTTCTAATTTTCAATTACTCAAACACCGTTTCGCCATACTGCCCGATCTTGAGATAGCCGTCATTCTTGACAGCGATCTTGATGGCATAAACCAGGTTGGCACGTTCGTCTTTCGTCTGGATACCTTTAGGCGTGAACTCCGATTTGTCGGATATCCAGGTAATCGTTCCCGGATATTCACGCTGTTCATCCACTCCGTAATCAGCGAAGACACGTACTGTCTGGCCTTGTTTCAATGTCGAAAGCTGATCGGCCGTAATATAAGCCCGAAGGTAAAGCAGATCGGTATCCGCTATTTTATACAGCGGTTTGCCCGCAGCCATCACTTCACCCGGCTCTGCATATTTGACGAGAACCGTTCCCGCCTGGGGAGTTACGATACGGCTTTTCTGTAATTGGTCGTCCAGTTGCATGATCTGATAAAGGATGCTTTCGGCTTCGGCATCAGCTCCCCCGGTCGTTTTGTTCAGGGTAGAATATTGTGCATCGAGTTGTTTCTGCAGATATTTGATATTGTTTACAATGTCATCCACCTGCTTCTGGTTACCCGCTTTTGCCTTTACCAGGTTCTCCATTCGCTGCTGCTCCGTACGGGCCGTAGCGATCTGCTGTTCCAGAGCTGCGATCTGTTTGCGGATATCCGGTTTACGGATATCAACGGAGCGTAAGCCCGCCGAAAGCTGCATCTTCTTCAAATATAACTGGGTACTGTCGATATATCCCACCATTGCTCCGGCATCCAACCGGTCGCCTTCCTCTATATTCAGTTCCATGATCTTCCCGTTAGCCTCGGAAGACACCAGGATCTCCGTCGCCTCAAACGTACCGGTCGCATCGAAGTTGCCATCTCCCCGGTTACATGCAGCCAGGCCCAATAATGCGGTTGCTATCAAGGTATAAGAACTCAATCGTTTCATATTACTTTTCATGATTCTTTTTGATTATTCATTATTCGTCGTGTACATATAATTATAGACAGCATTCAGATGCTGGATACGATGGGCTGCCGCCGTCTGCTTCGCCATATCCTCCGCATTGATCTCACGGATCAGGTCGGTAACGGAGATGACCCCATTCTCCAGTTTCACCTCCGCAGCATTCTTGATACTGGTGCGCAAGCGGATTATTTCATCGTCTGCCTTCATCAGGTCGGATATCTTCTGTATCTCCGTGTTTTGCTGCATCAACTCAAGCGAGGTATTAAAGAGGAATGTCTCACGTTGAACTTCCACCTGCTGCAATGTCGTAGCGACTTTACGGCGGTCGTTCTTCAATGTATATAGTTTACCCATATTCCAGGAAAGGCGTACCCCCGCTATATAGAACGGATCAAAGCTATCCTCCAGCATATTCAATCCCGGTCTGCCGTATCCGCCCTGAACAAACGCACCTATACGGGGCATTAAACCGCTCGTGATCTGTTTATTCTGTAGCTCCAGCAAATAGCTTTTAGCATCCAACGCCTTCAGTTCAGGACGGTTTATTTCTCCGGGCAAAGGATTACCCGGTACGTTCGGCACCTCCAAAATCCTGTCTTTATCATAAGGCTTTCCTATCATCGCACTCAACATCCTGCCGAAAGCGACGCGGGAAGCTTTCAACTCGATCTCTTTCTGGCGGGCATTCAGAAGTTCCACTTCCATACTTTCACGGTCGGATTGGTTGGCTACCCCGTTAGCCATCATCGCCGTTATACGATCGATATTGATCTGCAGTTCTTTTTGTAACAACACATTCTGGCGGATCAACTCCTCCTGGAGCAGACAACCGAAATAAAGCTGGTTCACCCGGTCGTTCAATGTATAGAGATCGCTTTCCAATTGTTCCCGGTCTGCTGCAGCCTGTGCTTTGGTCAGTTGGCGGGAAGTATGGATCGTGCCGCCATCCCATATATTCTGGTTCAGTTCGGCTACTACCTGATACTGGTCTTTACTCAAGGCCGGGATTTCCAGTCCCGGCATGACAGCCGACAGCTTGTCCGCATCAAAAGGGAGTTTGGTCACATCGCTCTGATAAGTAGCTTTCGCATTCACCGTCACCTGAGGCAACCAGCCTTTTACGGCATTCGACAGATTATACTGCTCGGTCTGCCCTATCAGCCCATACTGGCGTATCTGGGGATAATTAGCCCGTGCCCATTCGTAGCATTGCGCCAGTGTTATCTTCTCCTGCCCCTTCGCAATTCCCGGTAGCAGGGGTAAACATAAGAATAGAATTACACAAATCCGTTTCATAGAGGTATTTATTTATTTTGTGTATGATCGTCCGGAGTCAGCAACCGGATCATTATATCGGTAACAAAAGGGATACGTTCCTGCAGGAATTTATCGTATTCCCCGGGATCGCCATTCATAAATATGGCGGTAACCGGATTCCGTATCAGCATCGGGAAAACCAACAGGCTGATCAGGGTTGTCGCCATATAATACAATGGCATTTTCTTTATCAGCCCTCTCTCCATTTCATCCATCAACTGGGTATGCAGATGCATGATCGGCTCTACCCGCGGCAGGTCTTTCAACACTGAACGATAGATATGCTCCGGATCCCGCTGCAACTCATTTAAAACAAAAATCGGAAATAAAGGATTTCTCTGCAGCGTATTCACGTATCGTTCGATAATCTTAGGCAGCTTCTCCAGGAAAGGAAGCTTCTCATCGATAATAATTCCCAGGTCAGGCAGCAGGCTGTCCATCAACTGGTCGAAGATCGCATCGAACAGCATATCTTTTGTGCGATAATAATAATGTAAAGCCGTACGCCCTATTCCGGCCTCGGCCGCCACGTCGCCCATTTTTGTCGCTTCGTATCCTTTCCTTACAAAGACTTGCTTTGCCGCTTCCAGGATCCGGTTCTCCATTGTGATTACTTCTTCTGTACCCATTGTATATCTAGTTTTACTTCATTTGTCTACACTGTCTGTCAAATATGTTTGACACTTTTGTTTGACAGATGTGTCAAAAGTAATATAAAAAAATAAGGATGCAACTATTGCACCCTTACTTTAATATATTTTATACAATTGAAGAAAGCTATTTTATCTTTCTTTCCGCTACGCCATCGAAGGTCATCTTGACCGGATTGATATATCCGTCTTTATCGAAAGTCATCCGGTCGATACAAGTCGCACGGTGGTCGCGTGCCGTATCGTTCAGCGGACGGCGATGGTAAACGATATAATAATCCTCCGAATTCGGTACATGCATAATAGAATGGTGGCCGGCACTGGTCGCTACCGTCGAATCCTGCTGGAGAATCTTGGCTATCCGGTTAAACGGTCCGAAAGGCGAATCAGAAATGGCATACGCAACCGAATAGTCGGGATTTCCCCAACCACCTTCGCTCCACATGAAATAATATTTACCGTTCTTCCTGAACATAAATGGTCCTTCGGTATAATTAGCCGGAGTCACTTCTTTATAGACCTCCCCGTCTTCAAACGGTACCAATCCGGTAAAGTCGTCGTTCAGTTGTACGACATTACAATGTCCCCAACCACCGTAATACATATAATAACGATTATCGTCATCTTTGAAAACAAACTGATCGATAGGCTGCGCCCCGTTCACAATCTCGTTGATCAACGGCTTACCCAGCAAATCCTTATACGGACCTTCAGGGCGGTCGCTGACAGCTACACCAATACCACCTATTTCCCCTTCATGCACATCGTTCGCACCGAAGAACAAATAATACTTGCCCTCCTTGCGGATAACCGACGGTGCCCACATAGCCCGCTTCGCCCACTTCACCTCGGTCGTATCCAGGATAGAAGAATGCTTCGTCCAGTTTACAAGGTCTTTAGAAGAGAAACAGTCGAAGAATGTCTGATTCTCATACAGATCGCTCCAGGTTGGATAGATCCAGTATGTATCATCATAAATAATACCTTCCGGATCTGCATACCATCCTTCAAATACAGGGTTGCCACTCGTAGCCACCTCTTCAGACTGCTGTTTCGGTTGTCCGCAAGCCGCCATCAAGGCTGCGGCACAAACAGCAATAACACAACTTTTATTCATATACAATTAATATTAATACACTTAATCGCCATACTTTTTAGCCAGGCCGCCTTCGGAAGTCTCCTTATACAAGCTGGGCAGGTCGTTACCGGTCTGACGCATCACCTCTACCACCTGGTCGAAACTTACCCGGTGCTTTCCATCCGAGAAGTTTGAGAATGTATTCGCATCCAATGCACGCGCCGCAGCAAAAGCATTACGCTCGATACACGGGATCTGCACCAGTCCGCAAACCGGGTCGCAGGTCAACCCCAGGTGATGTTCCAACCCCATTTCGGCAGCATACTCGATCTGGGCAGGCGTTCCGCCGAACAACTGGCTGGCAGCTCCGGCAGCCATCGCACAAGCGACTCCGACTTCACCCTGGCAACCTACTTCCGCCCCGGATACGGAGGCATTCGTACGTACTACATTGCCGAACAACCCTGCTGTCGCCAATGCACGCAGGATACGGGAGTCACGGAACTCGCGGGTATCTTTCAGATGATATAATACAGCAGGCATCACCCCGCAGGAACCACAGGTCGGAGCCGTCACTATCTTACCGCCACAGGCGTTTTCTTCGGAAACAGCCAGAGCAAAAGCATAAACCATGCCACGACTCTTAATACTGCTGCCGTATCCTTTGGCACGTATCAGATAATCAGACGCTTTCCGGCGTATTCCCAGGCCACCCGGCAGGATACCTTCCGCTTCCAGACCATTCTGCACAGCCTTTTGCATCACATCCCATACTTCTGCCAGGTAATCCCATATTTCAGGACCCTCACATTGTTCCACATATTCCCAGTAAGAATGTCCGGTCTTTTCACACCAGGCCTGTATATCCTTGATGGTACTCATCTCGTAGACCTGAGCCGTCTTCAGCTCGTTAAAACTTTCATTCGCCAGTATTCCGCCACCGATACTGTAGACTGTCCATGATTCCAGTTCTTCGTCTTTCTCGTTGAACGATTCGAACAACATACCGTTCGGATGGAACGGCAGGAATATTTTTGGTTCCCAGGTAATATTCGTTTTGGCAACCGGTTGCAACACTTCCAGAATGGCGGCATCGGTCATGTGACCTTTTCCTGTAGCAGCAAGGCTACCATACAATGTTACGTTAAAACGTACGGCTCCTCTGTTACGTTCCAGAAACATCTGTGCAGCACGCATCGGCCCCATCGTATGACTACTCGACGGACCGTGTCCAATCCGGTATATCTGTCTGATTGATTCCATTTCTCTTTTCCCTAATTTTGTGTTTTCTATACTTTAAGAAATATATTACGTTTATATAGCAGCCACAAAATTACATAAATAACTGATACGTTTGACAAGCTGATCAAAAAGGAATAATAATTGCCCAGATATTGTTCGAAGCCATAAAATAAGGACTGTCCCAGACAGCTGAAATTAATGACATTTGCCAGCATATAAGCCAAGATCGAATTCATTCCGTACACCTTCAGCCAGGTGATATTCTTATTATATCCTTTATAGTCTATCAGATAATAGAACAACCCCATCAGCAAGAAGCAATAGCCGCTACTTACCAACACCATCGAGCTGGTCCAGATCGTTTTGATCACCGGCATCTGCAATCCCCATAACCATCCGGCAGCAACCATTACGGCACCTGCACCAAAATACCATTTCAGTTTATAAATATCGCTCGTTTTATCCTTGGCTATGTAACCGGCAAACAGACCTGTCAGCACCGTCACTCCAAAATTTAGGGTACTCAAAATCCATGTATAATGATACCACGGTGCAAAAACGATTTCACCGTCCACCACTTTCGCCCCATCGCGGAAACGCCCCAGCACGGCACGGTCTATCCATTCCGCCAGGTTCCCTTCGGGCGTATAGTTGCCTCCGCCATAACTACCGACCGTGATAAACTGCATCGCCGCCCAATAGACAAGCAGCAAAGCTACCGCCACCCCGATCTGGGTCCGCCGGCTGGTATAAAGGAACAACACGGCCGTGATCAGATAACCGGCTGCGATCGACTGCAATGTATTTGAATATAGATAGATACGATCCGGATCGAGTCCCAGCAGATTCCCCTGGCACATCATACCGAATATCCAGAGCAACAGGATACGTTTTCCCAGGCGCCGGAAAAGTCCTTTTTTATCGGAAACACCTTTAAAACGTGACAGGGCAAAAGGCATGGATGCCCCCGACATAAACAGGAACAACGGCATGATCAGATCCCAGGGAGAGAAACCTTCCCAGTGTACATGGTCGAATGCCCACATACAATCGTTCAACCATCCCACATCAGCGGCCCTCGCCAACGAATGAGCAAGCGGTCCCAAAGCGACCAGAAAGAAAAGGTCAAATCCGCGTAAAGCATCAAGCGACTCCAATCGCTTGTAAGTAGTTTTTTCCATTTGTAATTATTTTAGACTTTTAAGAAGATACGTTGACGGTAAAGGAAATACAAGAATCCCCAGCAGACGGCGATATAAGCCATCGCCCCCAGCAAAGGCTGGACTGTTTCAGGAAACAAACCGATAAAGCCTCCGAAAATTGCATTCGCAGTAAAGGTGAAGTTGATAAATACCTGTGCCAGATAAATTGTGATCGAGTTCGTTCCGATCACCGTAAAGAAAAGTGTCCATCCCCGGCACTCTTTCACATCGACAATATAATAGAAGGTGGCGAACAACAAAGCAGAGATACCGCCCACCGTACAAACGAACGAACTGGTCCATAAATATTTATTGATCGGAAAGAATAATCCCCACAACAGTCCGACTATCAACAGGCAGCAGCCTGCCACCAACATATACACCACCTTTTTCTTTTCGCTCAACCCTTCTTTCCTGAGTTTGACGAATTCGCCGGTAAACATGCCCAGCAAAGCAGTACCGACAGCCGGTAAGGTAGACAGAAGGCCTTCCGGGTCATAATTTCCTCCATGCAAACGCCCCGGCAACAGCAGGCGGTCGATATAACAAGCCAGATTTCCTTCACGTGTAAACAACTCCGCCCCATTCCCGTCGGGTGCCGGAATGAACAGCAACAACCAGTACCCTATCAGGATGGCCGCCACGATCCATACCCGTGTGATTGTCCGTGTATTGACAAAGATCAATGCACCGAACATCCATCCCAGACCGATACGGGCCAGTACGCTGGCATACCGTTGCGTTTCAAAATTCAGATTGAGCAATCCGTTATATACGAATCCGAGTACCACAAGTGTAATACCACGCCGAATGATCTTCTTATAGATAGCCGCTTCGGACATTCCCCGCTCCCGCTGTTTCTCCAGCGAAAAAGGAAAAGAAATACCGGCAATAAACAAAAACAACGGAAAGATAATATCCTCGAACGTAAACCCCGCCCCCCATTTGGCATGGCTCATCTGATCCGCTATCGATTGAAAGAAAGGAGTAGGTATCCATGTTGCCAGCGCAACGAACAGCGCACCACCTCCCATAATAAAGAACATATCAAATCCCCGTAAAGCGTCCAGCGACTGAAGCCGCTGGCTCTGTTTCTGTTTTTCCATGGTATTTAATTTAAATCGTATATAATTTAGAAATAAGTAAACGCAAATATAGAAAATAATATAAGAACTATCCTGCTTTTTCATTAGTTTTGCAGCCATTATGAAACAGCACTTGAAACCGATCATGTTCGTTGGCACTTGTTCCGATGCAGGAAAGAGTGTGATCAACGCAGCCTTCTGCCGTATCTTTAAGCAAGACGGATATCAACCTGCCCCATTCAAGGCGCAGAATATGTCTTTGAACTCTTTCTCCACCCCAGAAGGGGGCGAAATGGGTCGTGCCCAGGTGGTACAGGCGGAGGCATGCGGCATTGCCCCGCATACGGATATGAACCCGGTTTTGCTGAAACCGACCAACGACAAAAGTTCGCAGGTGGTCTTGAACGGCCGTCCGGTCGGCAACATGTCCGCCAAAGACTATTTTGGTGTCCAGAATCAGAAAGAAGCCCTTTTCAGAGAAGCTATCGAAGCATTCAGACGTCTGGAAACACGCTATAACCCGATCGTATTGGAAGGGGCAGGCAGCATCTCCGAACTGAATCTCCGCGACCGTGATATCACCAACATGCGGATGGCGATACAGGCAGATGCCTCCACCTATCTGGTTGCCGACATCGACCGGGGTGGCGTATTCGGTTCCGTTTACGGCACGATCGCCCTGCTCAAACCCGAGGAACGGGCACAGATGAAAGGGGTCATCATCAATAAATTCCGTGGAGACGCATCGCTGTTCGAGGAAGGCAGGACAATATTGAAAGAATTGACAGGAATACCTGTCGTAGGTGTTATCCCCTGGTTCCGCGATATCAAGATAGAAGAAGAAGATTCGGTCGCGCTGGATATGAAAACGAATACCTGGCAGGATGGAAAGATCAATGTCGCCATTATCCTGTTGAAACGCATGTCGAACTTTACAGATTTCGACGTACTGGACATGGACCCACGTTTCAATCCTTACTACACAAGCAATATAGACGAAATAGAGAAAGCAGACATCATCCTGTTGCCAGGCTCTAAAAATACACTTGCTGACCTGCAAAGCATCCGTGCCAACGGCATAGCCGATGCCGTTGTACGTGCAGCCAAGAAAGGGAAAAAAGTGATCGGTATCTGTGGTGGTTATCAGATGATGGGTGCCCGTCTGGAAGATCCGGAAGGGATAGAAGGGAACCTGCCTGCCGTACCGGGATTGGGACTACTCCCCCAATGTACTGTTATCGAACAGGAAAAGATAACGAAGCAAAGCCGTTTCACGTTCCGCTCCGGTTCACAGATGGCTTGTAAAGGATATGAGATACATATGGGACAGACAACTCTCCTGGGTAATGCCCCTGAAAGTCCGGTAGCGTTGCTTGAAGACGGAAGAAAAGACGGTTATTACCTGAATGCCCGTTGTTGGGGAAGCTACATGCACGGTATCCTCGACAACCCGGAGGTGCTCGACAACCTAGCCGAAGGTTTCAACAAAGAAACCAATTCGGCTCCGTTCGATTATGCAGCATTCAAGGAAGAGCAATATGATAAATTAGCGGAACTGGTCAGGAAGCATGTGGATATGGAGTATATTTATAGCACGTTGATGTAATCATCAGTCATTGCTTCCACAATGTCTCATTCCCATGCAGCAACTTTTCAACCGCTTCGTATTGGTCTTTTTTCAGTGAAAGAGTGTCATAACCACGACGGTAGTTCAGCGAATGAATATCAGTTCCGGCAAAATCATAATATCCTTTTTTCAGTAACGACAGGGATGTCTTATGAGGTAACGTACCATAAAATCCGGCTAACGAAAACAGGTTCAACTGGAATTTACAGCCATGTTCCTTCAGCTTCATCAGCCCGCTTATATCCCAGAAAGGATACCGTTCCGGATGTGCCATCACCGGGATAAACCCATTCAACTGAATAGCATACAACTTTTCAAACAAATCACCCGGAGCCTGCAGGCAAGAGACTTCCACAAGGACATGTTCTCCGTCATACGACAACAGCCCCTCCTCCATCCGCTCATAAAAACATTCATCCAGCATATACTCGGCCGCCAGACGCATATCTACACTTATGCCTTCACAACTTTCTCTGAAAGTCCCGAAATGTTCTTTCAAAGTTACAGCCCTGTTTTTCGCCAGATCAGCCATAATGTGGGGAGTCAGAAACATACGTTTCACACCGAGTTCCTGCAGAAAAGCAAGCATTTCCCTACTATCTTCCAAAGAGGAAAACCCATCATCCACTCCCGGCAACAAATGAGAATGAACATCCGTCATACCGGGCCATATATCTTTTTTCTGAGAAAAAAACGAGGAAAATAATGCACACATAAATTTCTATTTTATTTAAGACGATTTACCCGTGCCACATCATCCATCTTCACACAAACAGTTGCACCCAGCTGTTCGAGGTAAAGCAGCAAATGATTCTTCTTTATCTTCTTGACCTTGCCGGAAACATGTTTCATGGCTCCCGCCAATATTTCCACTTCCTCTCCCGGACAAAGAGCATGTTCGGCAGCTTGGTCTAGAAACTCCTGAATGGCATCTATCTCTTTCTGACGGACTATAGCCGGTTTCTTATTATAAAAAACAATACGGATAACGCCGTATACACGAAGCAGGTCGCGCAATACATCATCCGGACAACGGACAAAAATATAGGAAGTGAATAAAGGAACTTCGACGATTTTTACGCGGTCGGACCAGACACGTGGCGTTCGATGCAAAGGTAAAAAACATTCAACCCCAAGGGCTTCAATGCGTTCTTTTACCTGTTTTTCTGCCCGGGGGGCAGTGTATAGTACATTCCAATTGGTTGTATTTAAAGGAGGTGTCATTATCTTTTTTTGATTAAGGGCACAAATATAGGACTATTTTTCGTATAATTGCAAAACTGTTTGCGAACACATAATTTAAATACCATGAATAGAAGAAATTTTTTGCAAAAGTCCGCATTATCAGCTGCCGGACTTGGTCTTTCGCCGTTATTCGGCAGTGCACACGGAGCGATTTTCGGACAAACTGCTCCAAGCAACAAAGTGAAGGTAGCCCTGATAGGATGCCGTTCGATGGGATTCTCCAATCTGAGTAATTTCCTGAAGTATCCCGAAGTGGAGTGCGTAGCTCTCTGCGATATCGACGACGAATGGCTGAACAAACGAGCTGCCGATGTGGAAAAAAGTACCGGGAAGAAGGTCCCCCACCTCTACAAGGACTGGCGTAAGGTGATCGACAATAAGGATATAGATGCAGTCATTATCGGAACTCCCGACCATTGGCATTGCCTGCCGACCATCTATGCCTGCCAGGCAGGGAAAGACGTTTATGTGGAAAAACCGCTTTCCAACACGATCGAAGAATGCAACCTGATGGAAAAGGCGGCCCGCAAATACAACCGGGTGGTCCAGGTAGGACAATGGCAGCGCAGCGACCCGCACTGGGACGAAGCAGCTAATTTCCTGAAAGCCGGAAATATAGGGCGTATCCGCACGGTAAAAGTCTGGGCTTACCAGGATGGAAAACCGACCTTGCCGGTTGTTGCCGACAGCCCCGTTCCTGCCGGAGTGGATTACGACATGTGGCTGGGTCCGGCCCCGAAACGTCCGTTCAACATCTACCGTTTCCATTACAATTTCCGTTTCTTCTGGGACTATGCCGGAGGACTGATGTCCGACTGGGGTGTTCACCTGTTGGATTATGCTTTGGAAGGCATGAACGCCGACCTGCCCAGCCGCGTTTGCTCCGGAGGCGGTAAGTTCGCTTATCCCGACGATGCAATGGAAACACCCGATACATTGATGGCTACTTATGCCTACAAAGATTTCAATATCATCTGGGATCATGCCTGCGGAATCAACCACGGCCCGTTCGATAAGAAAGAAGGACTGGCATTCTTCGGCGAAAACGGTACATTGGTACTTACCCGTGCCGGCTGGGAAGTCCTTCCTGTCATTGCCGGAAAAGAAGCGCGTATGGAAGCTGTACCGTTCAAAAAAGGGGAAGGGAAAGGATTGTATAATCATGTCGGGAACTTCCTGAGTTGCATCAAGAGTCGGGAATTGCCTCATGCCGACATTGCCATCGGCGCACGGGTAGCCAAGATGTCGCACCTGGCGAATATATCCTGCCGCCTGCAACGCGAAGTACGATGGGATGACACCAACAGCGTGTTTATCGGTGATAATGAAGCGACTGCCTTATCGAAGGCCTATTACCGGGCACCCTGGGAATTGCCGAAATTGTAAGAAACAAAATATAATTAGCATGAAAACGTTGAACATCATTTGAAAATCAATTATTATATGTACATTTGTTCCTTATACACGAACATATAAACTTGATATACCTAAATGAGCAGCGTATATGCTAATTATTCGAGAGAAGACCTGATCCGCGAAATCGAGAGATTAGAAGCAAAAGGCTCCTCCGTTACTGATGAAAAAGCATATAGAAATCGTATTCTGAACAATGCAATAGCATTGAGGAAAACCTTCTCGGATGTTTTGTCATTATTAATGAAGTCCGGACAAAAAGATGTCATTGACCAGTCACTCCTGATCGTCTTGAAATTTTTTGATGTAGACAGAGTATATATCGGAAATTACGAAGATGATAAACCAACTTTCGACTTCACGCATGAAGTAACCGGACAAGGTGTTATTTCCATGCGTGAAGATCTGTTGGTAGGCATGCCCAAGAAAGATTTTCCCTGGTGGATAAAAACGATCAACGACAGGAAAGATATTGTCATCGACGACGTTACCCGGATGCCGGAAGAGGCTATCGCCGAACAGAAGATATTAATGCTCCAGGAAGTGAAATCATTGCTTGTGATCCCTATCTTCTTCGAAGGGGACATCAATGGTTTTATCGGACTGGATTCAGTAAAAAAACGACGTAACTGGAGTGCGTTGGATGTAGAGAACCTGCGGATGCTTACCGATATCATATCTATCGCTATCGAGCGCGAGATGGCGCAAGGAATGATGGAACACTCCATGAAACAAGTGTTGAGAAGTGAAGCCAAGTTCCAGATCATTTTCGACAAACTCCCATGGGGGGTCGAACTGTATGATGAAAAAGGTATTCTACTGGATATCAATAATGCCGACCTGGAAATATTCGGGACTACACGTGAAGAGGCGATCGGATTGAATGCCTTTGAAAATCCCAATATCCCGGATTGGGCCAACGTAAAGCTTAAAAACGGGGAAGACGTTGAGTTCCTTTTGAAATATAACTTCAAAAAAGTAGCGGAAAAAGGATATTATTCCAGCACCGTAACCGACCAGATCAAACATTTAAGGGTGAAAGGTGTCGTTTTGAAAGATACGCAGGGACAACAACTCGGTTTCTTCTATATCGTTTTTGACGATACCGAAAGTTACCATAAGACCGAAGAAATACAATATAACCTGACCAAACTGAAAGCGGCCGTCGATACCGGCGAATCGGTTATCTGGGAATATGATATCGCAACAGATAGTCTGTCGGTGGATTTCAGCCTGAATGACGACGTGGAAAACAGCCTCTTTCTGACTTACCTGAAACAGGACAGATTCGGCTGTATGGCTGACTTTATAGAGACTTTGCATCCGGATGACCAGTACAAAGTTTACAACCGTCAGTTTAAACGTCTCCTCACCGGAGAGATCGATAAATATGTGTCGGTATACCGCAGGATATTCGACGGTAAAGTGTACTGGCTTAACTCAAATGTCCGTGCTTACAGATATACCGAAGACGGGAAGCCCAGCAAGATAATCAGCTATACATCCAATATTACAGATCAACGCGAGATAGAGCTGGAACTGCTGAAAGTGAAGGAAGCAGACAAATTGAAGTCGGCTTTCCTGGCAAACATGAGCCATGAAATACGCACTCCGTTGAATGCGATCGTCGGCTTCTCCGACCTGGTAGCGGAGGCGGACGACCCGGAGGAACAGGCTACTTACCTGGATATTATCCATAAAAACAATGATCTGCTGCTGAACCTGATCGGGGATATTCTGGACTTTTCAAAAATAGAGTCTGGTATGCTGAAATACAATATCGAAGATGTCAGCATCAGGGATCTGTGTACGGAGGTCTACATGGGAGGCACATTGAAAGTAAAACCTGGGGTAAAACTTCTCTATGACAGAAATTCACCCCAGGTTATTGTCCGGACAGACCCGCAACGAATTACACAGGTAGTTACGAACTTCCTCAACAATGCAATCAAATTTACTGAGGAAGGCAGTATCACTATTTATTACGAGACGGCAGAGGATACACTGAAAGTCAGTGTCAAAGATACCGGGATCGGTATTTCGGAAGAGAACAGGCCGCGTGTATTCGAACGTTTCATCAAGATCAACGATTTCCATCAGGGCACAGGCCTCGGATTGACGATCAGCAAAACGATCATCGAATATCTGGGAGGTACTATCGGGGTGGATTCGGTGAAAGGTGAAGGTTCTACTTTCTGGTTTACACTGCCTCTACATTATAAAGGGATCAACGCATAACAGGTTAAGCAGATCACTTTAGGCTCCAGGGAAAGCCGATTCGTTCAAGCTGTTCCTTACGTTCGGGAGAAAGCTCGCCTTTCTTCCGGCTTCTTCGTTGTACAAAACACCAACTGCCCAGTTTGTTTTCACGGGCAGTTGGCCAACGTTTATTATCCGCATAAAAACGTTTAAGCATCTCATAATTCTCCTGCCATTTTTCATCTACTGTCCAGATAAAACCTTCCGCATCCATTTGGGCGATACGAACCGCAGACAGCAATCCCTGTTTACGGGCTTTGCGTTGCGTATTACACCACGCCCCCAAACGCCCTTCCCTGCTTTTGGGCCAGCGTTCATATTTCTTGTAGTAAGCAAGCACCTGCTGCCAGTTCTCCGTCCAGAGTGAATCAAGATCCTGCTCCCACCTGAAACCGATCGAATCGAGCAACTGGGTTCTTTCGTCCGACAAAAGTCCTTTTTTCCATGCCTGCCGTTGCGTGTTGCACCAGGTATTCAGATTGTGTTCGCCACGTTTGGGACAACGGTGTTCCGATGCCATAAATGCTTTCAGTTCTTCAAAGCAATTCATCCAACGGCTGTCCTGCACTTCCCACTCAAAACCGATCCGGTCCAGATGTGAGATATAATTGTCTGACAGCGTCCCTTTCTTCCGGGCAATCCGTTGTGTGTTGCACCAGTTACCCAGCTTCCCTTCAGCTACCAGCGGCCAACGGCCTTCCTGCTCCTTATATTCGACCAGCCGTTCATACATCACCGGCCAGGCATCCAGCTCCGACAGCATATCATCCACCCGGGCACGGATATCGGAAAGGAATCCGGTCACCTGAAACTCCACAAAGCCTTTAAAACTCTTCGGGGCACGGATGGCCGGATGATAGGCCAGTTCCCTCGACATGGCCTCATAAACCGAACGCCCGGAAAGGTTATTCACAAAATCGAGTACCACCGGATGACGGTCCGACCCGGCTTTCAGACAACGGCCCAGCTGCTGCAAGGCAACCACATACGATTCTGTCCGGCGCAGGAACATGGCGGCATCCACCCCTTCCACATGCAGTCCTTCGATCAGCATATTGATGGAAAAAAGGACATGTAGTTTTCCTGTTTCCCGGCGGAAACCCCGTAGTGTCTTTTCATTCTCCCGGCTACTCAATCCGTTATGGATCTCGAAGGTCTCCGTTTCAAATCCGGCCTGTCCGAGCCAACGGGATACTTCCGGGATCATATTCCGAAGATCCTCCTTATCTTTACAAAAGACCAGCATCTTCTTTACCTCTTTCGGCAGATACCGCCGGATCAGTTCCGATGCACTCAACGATCCGCGAAAATCCAACCGGGCAAAATCTATCTTATCCTGAATACGTTTCCGTCTTTCAGAAGTACAGTCACTCCCGTTCAATATCCGTTGCACCTTATCCAGCTGGTTGTTCAGGTCGAACACACTCTGTACCAGGACAGGGACAGGAAGTATCTTATAATACCAGGCCATCGAGAGGGATAGCTCATGGAACAGGTTACCTTTAAAATAGACCTCCACGGTGTCGAGCATCTCTTCGGGACGTATCGGAGTAGCCGACATTCCCAGTACACGGGCATCGGGATTAAGATCGATCACCTCCTGTACGGCTTTTCCCCATACTTCCGCCCCGAAATGATGAAACTCGTCGATAATGATATGATCCGCCTTGAGTTTTCCGGCATTCTCCCGATTCAGGACCAGTGCCTGAAAAGTCCGGTAGGTAACCTGTGGTATCGTTCTGCCGATTGCTTTTTTGATCTCGTCGATGATCGTCACGTTGGGAGCTACAACCAATATATCGTCTGCCGCGTGATTCACGATATACCTGGCAATCAGGTAAGATTTTCCCGTTCCGGTTGCCTGTACGACAGCTCCGATACGGTTCGTTTTAAATCCTTCTTCAATTGCCCGGTAAGCAGCTTCATTATGTGAAAACAGTTCGACATGCTTTCCACCGGCAAGGCTTTCCAAATAGCTTTCATCCGATACTGTCAGTCCGTGCAGCTCAAAAGAAAGAGCTTCCGGCAAATACCCTCCATGAGCCAGGATACGGAACTGGTTACAGCCGCACATTTCCCCTACCTGTTGCATTTCAGTATACAACCGGTCCACTTCCGTCAAACCGACAGGCTCCTTATTCCATATTTCTTTCACAATGAAAGTAACGGAATCTTCCCTGAACCCAACCAGCAAACAGCCGGACTCTTCAGTTACAAAATAATTATAAGAATGGTAAAGATCGCGAAGGGACATAAAAATGTGAAACATTTTTTAGTTGACAGTTGACAAGTGACAGTTAGGCTTCGCACTCGAGCATAGAAAGATTTGAGCCAATGTAGCAATATGTCCATGTGCCAATTTAGAAAGAAGTGAGTTATTCAGCTATAAACCATCAGTCATCAATAGGGCTGGTATAGTTACAGGTCCATTTGCCGTCGGTTTTAACCGACGGATTAGTAAATGCTCTATCTATTTGGACTTTAGTCCCATTTAAACAGTTTCAGAAAAATGTGGCTGAAGCCAATAAGGAGAAGCAACTTGTAAACCGTCAGTTAAAACTGACGGCAAATGAACCTGTAAGGGCGGTTCGCGAACCGCCCCTACCAACGACACTACATTCAATTCTGATAAGAACTGTCAACTGTCACTTGTCAACTGTCAACTTTAAAGAGGTCTTTGATGAATAAATATCCTACTGCACCGAATATGGCTAAGAATACAAAGCCGATCAATATCAACGGTTTCTTTGGGGATGATGCTTTCAGTGGGACAGTGGCAGGCTGTATGACGGTATAAACCGGTGTCTGCTCCTGGACACGGAGTTTATCCTGTTCCAGCTTCTGGGCTAATGTGTTGTAAACATTGAAGGTCAGTGTCATTTCATTCTTCAGTCGTTCCTGTTCTGTCCGGTAACTGGCGGAAATGATATTTTTATTGGCATCTTCAAAAGCCGCATATGCACGTTGTGCTTTATAGTAAGATTCGCGTGCCTCACCGAATACCTTCTCTGTAAACTCCAAATCCTGTTTGGCTTTCTGCGTACGGTAACTGGTGATATAGTTCTGAAGGTTATTCAAAACGACCTGCGTAACGTTAGCAGATATCAAAGGATCCTGCATCTGAACGGATACGGTTATAACCAACGTTTTTTTATCAACGGACACCGATATACGTTCCTGCAAATCCTCAATGACATCCGATTGCTCTTGAGTCAACAGAAAAGAGGATAACTCATTACTATCTTTTTCTTTCTCTTTGGAGAACATGTCTTTCACTACACCCAGCAGTTTGAACGGAGCCCGCAAAACAGAACTCCACCATGCACTTTTCTGATGTTCATCCATATATTCGTAAAAAGAAGTAGAAAGTGTCGCATCCTCATCCGTCACCTGTACCGGAAACAATTCCAGCAAAAAAGGAACACTGCCGACCACATCCGGATACAAATCCGGAGAGATGGCATCCGCTCCGGAAGATGTATTCAAATTGATCCCAGCCATCGCAGCCAATCCTCCCAGGTTTCCCATCTTCTTGGATGGGTCGGAAGTTTCGGGGGCCAGTTTTACAGTCGTACTATATTCTTTTGGAATACTGAAAGCCACCACCAAACCGACAACAACTGCTATACCGCCACATTTCAAAAGAAACCGGCGTTCACCCCATAACCGTTTTGCCAACTCTACCAAATCGATCTCCTGAGCATCGTTTTCTACATCAGGAACATTATTTTGAACCATAGACATCTTTCTAATTGATAATTGAAAATTGAAAATTACTTGAGAGTATTTATAATGGATGTTACCATTGCAGCCATTGAAGTCGTTGAACTGGCAATACTCAATACTTCCGCCAGGCTTGTCTTCCGATCGCGTTGTGTCTTGGTCGGGACAACGATCTCACAACCCGGCTCTACCTTCGGATAACGTTTGAAGAAGATAAAACACCTTTTGGTTGTCGCCACCTTCCCGTTCATATAGATCACGATCGGATATTTACGGGCAATATCATTATATCCTCCTGCCTGAGACAGGCATTTCCCTACTGACATACCCTTTGTATAAGTGACACTGTTCGGGTAAGTGACAGCACCGTTTATCTTAACCGTACTTTGTAACTGCGGGATATAAAGTGCATCCCCATCACGAAGCACAACGTCATGGGCACTTCCCGGACTAGCCAAGGCCTTTTCCAGATCGATACCGACTGAATAGTCTTTAATATTTTCCAGAGACAAGGCAACCGAGTCACGGCTTTGTTTATTGGAACTCAATTGTAGCAAGGTTTCAAGGCGGCGCATTTCATCCTCTGTCAACCGCCGTTTCAAGCTCGCTCCTTTTACATAAGCATCCGGAGTTATCCCTCCGGCTTTAGCAATGATATCACTCAGACGGGAGTTCTTTTCCGCCAACACATAATCGCCGGAGAAAGTGATTTCACCATCGACCTTTACCACCTGTTGTTCCTGATATCCCGGAGAGAAACGCACATAAACTTCATCAAACGGCTCCAACGTAAAAATTGTATCACTCTTCTTTCCATCTATAGATATCAACCCCAGATTGTCGTTCAATTCAAAATTGAAGACCTCGGCCGTACGGTTCGTATTCTCGTGAGTCTTCGCATCTTTTATCCGGCGGGCAACTTCCACATTAACAGTTGCAGCCGATTCCTTCAACCCTCCTGCCATCATAATAGCATCTTCCACCGTCAGATTATTCCGGTAAGGAAGAACCGTGTCCGTATAATTGACAGCTCCGCTCACTTTGATCGTATAAGGTTCGCGAAGGTCAAACAGAGAGGGGATATTCAGTTGGTCTTCGGGCTTGAGTTCCATATCCGGAGAGGTTTCATTGAGGATACTGCGGATATCGACGGCTATAACAGTCGTTGTGAAATCCGGATTCAACCGGATAATCTGGGCACGGCCGGTAAACTCATCTCCTTTCAGACCGGCTGCCTGGTCGATCAATTCTTTTACTGTATGCACGTTCGCATTTAATTCGTATTCTCCCGGACGCCAGACTGCACCTGTCACTATCAGGCGATTTTCATAGAAAGGAATCACGGAATCCACCAACAAAGAATCGCCGTCCATCATCGTAAAAGTGGGATATTTATCCGCTGTAACAGTGGCGATCTGGTAACGGCTACCCGCCTTACGCTTTACACGGACATCTTTCGTATAGGCATCTCCTGTGAAACCGCCTGCCATATTCAATAGCCGGGACAACGTTTCCCCCTTCTTCAACTCAAAAATACGGTTACGCTTCACCTTCCCCCGCACGACCGCCAACTGATCGTAAGGGGAAACGATCACCATATCGTTCTCTTCCAGGCGGATATTCGTATCGTATTTGCCATTAAGCAGATAATCATACACATCCAGACAGGCAACTTCCTTACTATTCCGGTATACTTTGATTCCGCGAAGCGAACCGATCTCATTCACCCCTCCGGCAGCATACAACGCATTGAATAAGGTCGCAAAAGATGGAAGCGTATAGGTTCCCGGAGCAACCACCTCTCCCACTATGTTCACTTTGATGCTGCGTATCTGGCCCAGACTGACCGATACAAACGTATTGGCCCCGTCTGTATCTCCGGACAAGGTCGACATAATCCGTCCCAACTCCTGGCGGATACGGTTCTCGGCTGCACCGATCGTCAATCCGCTGATAGAGACAGGTCCCAGGTTAGGGATCAGGATCGTCCCTTCGGGGGAAATCTTCAGTTTCAGGTTCAACTCGGAATCGCCCCATACATTGATCAGCAACTCATCTCCGGCAGACAGAATATACCCTTTGGGAGTCGGTACATTCAAATCCGGTTCGAAAGACAGGTTCTTGTTCGAAAATATTTCACGCCCGAACACCGTTCCGCTTAAATCTCCTGCCGGACGATTGGCTTCCCGCTGGATCTCCAAAGGAGGTATTTCCTTACCTTCCGGAGCCATAACCGTACGATCGGTAACCACAGCATCCGATGCCGTACGGCTACTCTGTTCAGCACCAGACTGCCCCATCCGTTTATTTATCTCCTGACGGATCTGATCGTCCGTCATACCCGAGGCTTTCGCCTTGTCTATCAACTCCTGGGGTACCTGTGCCGCCAATGGTACAGCCAGCCACACCAATCCCCCTAATAATACATTTCTGATTACGGTATTCATATTGTTATTTGTTTTTGTTGTTTTCAAAACTTTCTGAACTCCAACCGGGCATAATCCGATTGCAAAACCAACTGTTTAGAGGTTAATTCTTTTACTCCGAAACGTTGTTCCGTTCCGTTCATGCCGAAAGGCAATAGATTTTCAATTTTACTGATGGGCATTTCGACGAACAATGAATCCCCGGTATATTCCATATTTCCTGTCTGACTTGTCACACCGACTTGCATCAGATTGATCGTATGCAATGCCACACTATAATATGCCCGTTCCGGTGTTTCTTCCTCTCCGGAAGCATATTCTATCTTCATGATCTGCCAACGGCCATCCAGATCCCCATTGACCGGCATTTTACCACAAGCTCCGACTATCAACATCAGCAATATTGCTATCATATATCTTTTCATCGTATCCATCCTGTTTTTCTGATTGTTAGCATTCCTCCGGCACTTTTCCCCAACATCGCACCCCGGTCCATACCCAACGACGCTGTAAAGCTCCAGCCTTTCAGTTGATGCGGTGTATATTGTAATTCAATCAACGCATTCCCGTTCTTTTTGATCTCATAAAAAGGCATACTATATGTTCCCCAGTTACGAGTAACCGACAGAAGAATACGATACTGTAAGTCGCTAACCGGATTCCCCATCACCCCGAAATGATGTCCCTGCATACGTGAACTTTTAAAACTGATATCACCGTCAGTATTATAGACAGGAGACATCACCAAAGGATTTCCGATACCCATTCCCCAATGTTGCCAACCGGTATAAATACCATGATTATAATAATTATCCGCCCCACTTACCTGCTCTGGTATCTCCGGCGTATGGTCCCAATAAACAGGCCCCGTCTGATCTTTTGTCGACAGATATTCATACACAAAACGACTAATGACGGGATTTTTGGGAAATGTTATCTCTATCCCTGCCAGGCAGTCCTTCCAGCCATACTCACCGAACATCTGCGAGTGGTCTTCAAAATAATGCTCATAATAAGGACGAACCGTCCAATCCTGCGGAGCGTACCAGGTGAGTGAAAAATTCCAGCTTCCCAAATGATTCCCGTAAATGTTGGTTTGCTCTCCCATCGGAGTTTCACTACTTCCTCCGCTCGGAATAAATACTTTAAAGAAATCCTTTATCCCATTCGGCATATCTATCTTTTCATTCCCAATAAACGCATTCCCTCCGAACTGTGCAGCCATCTCCAGTCCTCCTTCAAAAATCAACGGAAACTTCTCCCGGTTACCTACCTTCACATACAAATCTTTTGAATGATAGAGCACATGTTCCGTATATTTATTTCCCGGAGCTACAAAATTCTTCTGCCAACCATCATCCGTAAACATGCCATAAGCAATATGCCCTTTGAAGGCCAGCCACCCTTTTGTCCCCGGTACAACGGTATATTCCGGAATACCGATACGCACTTGCGGAATCGGTCGGGCATTCCCCGAAAACGTCAATCCCCCGCTACTTAAAAGCGGATTATTAAATTCACTATACCGTTCTTTGCTGCCGATACTCAGTCCCAGACAGCGATATTTCAAATCGGCATATAATTGCTGGACAATGAATGTCGACGTAAAATGATAAGCCACAGCCAGGTCTGCCCCGAAAGCATACGAAAAGCGTTTATCCTCTTCCATCTCCCGGAAAATCCCGGCACGCAGATAACCGTTATTCTTTTCGATAGATGAAAGTCCTTGTTTATTAGCTGCCAGCCAGAAAGGTGTATGTTTCCCTCCGCTAAAACTGATCCCGGTCTCTGCCCGGTAACTCAGCCCTTTGGTAAACTGAGCATACGTATTCCAGGGAAGCAGTAAAATACCTCCCCCAATAATTAGTTTAGATATAAATTTCATTTCCTTTCGATTTAAAAAGATTTGAGCTTATTCGAGCATAAACCATCAGTCATAAATAAGACATGCTTAGTTACAGGTTCATTTGCCGTCTGCTTCAGCTGACGGTTTACAAGTTGTTTCTCTTTTTGGCTTTAGCCACATTTCTTTTAATATAGAGAGTGTGTTTAAAATGGGACTAAAGTCCAAAGAGATAGATCATTTACTAATCCGTCAGCTGAAGCAGACGGCAAATGAACCTGTAATGGCAAAGTCACATTGATAAGGGGATAGCTCAACTCTGATAAATACTGAATCTATTGCTATCTCTATTAGCATATTGGCCAATGAACCTGTTAAGGTCTCCCCAGTATCTCGACAATACATTCTACCTGTTTCGGAGTCATGATCCGTTGCTGCCTGTTCCATCCGGCGGTATTCAGAAGAGAGACCAGTACCTTGTTTGCCAATACCCATGCCTTCAATCGGCGGGATGCTGCGGCAGGTGTGAGCGTCGGACTGTACAGAATCCCCAGTTCCAGCCAACTGAAACTACGGTTTTTCCATTTTTCCTCCTCTTCATCCTCCGGTAACGGATGCTTTTTTTCCCGATCCTCTTTCATAGCCACCTCCAGTCTGATGTAGCAGGCCAATTATCCCTGAGCGACAATCCTGTCCGGTAGGCAAGCATCTTTGTCAAACCATCGAGCAACACTTCCCTTTCTCCGGCAGTACGCTTCTGCAACAACCGTTGGACCTGCCCGCTTATCCGGTTGAATAAAGCAAACTCTTCCGACGATAACAATTGCCTCCGTACCCCGCGGATAAAAGAGACGAAAGCCTCTTTGCCCCGACTCCTGAACAGCGAATCAGGATCTTCCCCGTCAGGCAAATGTCCTCTGACAGCCCAAAGACCTTCCCTGCGAAGAATTGCCACGGCTTCAGCCGAAGCCTTCTCGCCCGGTCCGTCCCCGTCCAGCAAGACTGTCACCTGCGAAGTATATTTCTTCAGCAATGCGACATGCCCGTCACACACAGCCGTCCCGCACAAAGCAACCGTATTCCTGAAACCTGCGGCATGCATGGCTATGGCATCTTTATACCCTTCCACCACAAAAACAAACCCCTCCTGCCCGATCGCCTCTTTCGCCAGGTTCAGGGCATACAAGTTCTCACTTTTCCGGTAACCTTCCTCCACTGAGGTATTGATGTATTTCGGATCGCCGGGCTTCCCTCCGGATTGTTTCCGGGCTGCAAAAGCAATCAACCGTCCCATCTCATCACGGATCGGAAAAACGATGCGGTTCCGCATCTTATACCATTCTTTCGGAACCAGCCCCGGCGAAATGCCCACCTCAAAATCCAGATAAGCAGGTGTCAATTCCGAATTACCACAAGCGTAAGGCAGAAGGGAGGAAAAAAACTGCACGTTTTTTTCAGGTGACAGTGGACAAGTGACAGGTGACAGTTGCTTCGCATCACTATTTATTTTCTTCTTTCTTCCACCTGTAACCGTATCTGTCATCTGTCCACTGTCAATTGTCAACTTTCTCGCAGCTTCCGCAAAACTGCATTTCTCCGCTTTCTGTACAAAAGCAATCACATCCCCATGTTCTCCACAGGCATAACAGGTGAAAGTCTGCTTCTGCGGATCGACGGTCAACGACGGATGATGGTCAGCGTGGAACGGACAAAGTCCGATAAACAACTTCCCCCGGCGTGACAGTTTGACGTAACGTCCGACCACCTCTTCCAGGCGAACCGACCGTTTTATCTGATCGATATTATATTGTGCCATTTCGTTCCGGGTATTAATAATCCGTTATTTTCGTAAAGGAAGCATTATAACGGAAACGGGCAATACCGGTTGCCCCGTTCCTGTTTTTCACAATATAGAGTTTGCCTACTCCTTTGAGGTCATCCCCTGTACGTTCGTCCTTGACGATCCCGTAACGTTCCGGGCGGTAGACAAAAAATACACAATCGGCCACCTGTTCGATAGTGCCGGAATCACGCAGGTCGCTCATCACCGGAATATGCGCCTTGTCGGCACGCTGATCGCTGGCACGGTTCACCTGCGAAACGACAAGGACCGGACAATCGGCATCCAATGCCAGCTGCTTCAATGCCGTGATGTTGCGTCCTACCACCTGCTCCTGCGTTTCATTTTTCTGGCGGATACTTCCCAGAAGATGCAAATAATCGAGGATCATGAAATCACACTCTCCCTTCTTGCTTTTCAATATTACTTTCGAACGGATATCCGCCAAGGTATTACAAGCCTTATAATCGATATACAAAGGCAGATGCTCCAGGTCTTTGCCCGCTTTTTTCAATTTTTCCAGATCGCGAGCCGTCAGTCCCGAGATACGCAGATGATCCGGATCGACATCCGTCATACCCGCCAGGATACGGTTCAGCATTTGCAGGTTCGACATCTCCAGACTGAAAAGGCAGACATACTTTCCGGCACGTGCCGCCTGGACGGCAATATGCAGTGCTACAGCCGTCTTTCCATCGCTCGAATGACCGGCCAACACCGACAGTTCGCCTTTATGAAAACCACCGGTGACGTAATCGAACTCACCCAACCCGCTCCGTATACGGTTCCGGTCGTACGCCCCGTCCAGCCGCTCCCGGTGCCACGCCACCGCTTCAGCAGCCAACACACCCACCGGACGTATCGGTTCGCTTCCGGCCACTTCCGTCTGCAGTTTCAGCAGCGAATCCTCCGCTTCCGAAATAATGGCTCCCGGATCGGCATCGAAAGTACTGCTCTTAAAATTCAGCATAGCAAACAACTGTGCCAGGCAGCGCAAAGTATATTGGCGCTTGATCTCTCCGGCATAATGCAACACATTACCTCCGTGGCGCACATTCAGCATCGTAGTAAGCAGGAACGACACCCCGTCCAGTTCCTTCCAACGGGCCTCATCCATCCGCCGCATCTCCGTTTCGACCGATATCATATCCGGTTGCACACCCTGTTCGTACAAATTCATTATCGCCTGGAAAACAAAACCTGCCGCGGCATCCGAAAACATTTCCCTACGCAATAAGGATGATACCAGACCCGGTGCCTCCACACTGGTCAGCAGGCAGCACACCAATGTGTTCTCCACCTCCGCCAAAGTCAAATCTTTCTGTTCATCGACAGCCTCTTTCATGCTTCGCCTCCTTTTCCTTTCGGCGTGAATTGTTTGCTGCGTCCTCCCATAGTCTGTTCAGCGGCAGCCATTGCCTGAGCCGCTGAAATATCATTTCCGTTGTCTACCGTATTTTCTGTCAGATACCCCGAGAAAAAATCATAATTGCAGACCTTGATCCGGGTGCCTCCGGCTATTGCTTCGTACTCGATCAGGCAGTCATCCGACAATGCTTTCAGATAATGCCCGACCGATCCGAAACTGACATCGGTACGGTCAGCCAGTTCACGATAGTTACCCAGATACTCACCACGGTGGCATGTATAAAAATATTTACCCAGCTTCACCATACCATCCTTGAAATAACACATAGAAACCAAGGCCATGAAAATTCTTGCATACAGGCGGTCTTTCTTTTGTAGGCTGAAAGACATGAGAAGCACTTTGCGAGGCATTTTCACAAAAGAATTTCCCAGGCTTTCCAATTTGCGTTCTACCCTTTCCTTCATCTCATTCATAATCCATTCAATTTAGGTTACTAATTATACGCTGAGTTATACGGATCTTATACGCCGAAACTGTTGAATTTTAAAAGCCTGATATAAATCCTCAAACACACTTTATACGAATGGGCCGGTCTCTCTTTAAATATAGATAGAAGTATCTTTTATATAGAATTTATAATTAGCGACTTCTCAACATTTTTTGATATCAGAACCGTTCTCTTGCGCTCTGATACAAACTTAGTCATTACCACTCGCCTTGAAAAATATATCTTGAGGGTATCTCTCAATTATAAATCCTTCGATTACAGTTGTTTAAATAATATATCTGTCACTTCAATTTTTCTTATGTTTCCTTTTCGTCTCTCTAACCGCTTCACAAATGTCAAAATACACATCATCCGCATCGCTCAGATGGTTGCAAATGGTATTTATTTCCTTACCGGTACGAAAAACCAGATCGATATGATCGGCCACATGTTCATACGTCCCGTCCAGTATTCCGCAACGAAGCATAGCCGATATATAAGCGATAAATAAATCCGGCTCATTCACCACAATACGTTCGATCAGCAAACGGCAGGCATCGATTTCGCAATATTCCAGAATATCATCCCGATGGTGTTTATTAAAACGTTTCCTCAACACCTCCCAGGTCGCATATTGCTTTATAGCCGGTTCTCCCAGGAGCCACGCCAACAACATCACATAGCGTCCTTTATCCGGTAGCTTTTCAAGCCAATTTGACAAGGATTCCAAGGACAAATGATTTCCTGTTATTGCCCTGATTGTTTTTTTAAAACGTCCATTAAATTATTCACTATACGATTTATTTTATTTGTATTCATAATTCTCTGATTTTAAATCGTAATCTTGGTTTTATTCTTGTGAAATACCCTATTCTTCATTCCTCAAAACATATATGTTTCGTTCGCAAACCATATATGTTTTGCCGTTAAAACACCTATGTTTCAACAGTGTTTTTCATTCCTTTTTCTTTCAAAAATAACTGTCTTTATCCGCCATTAACCATCGCTATCTGCTCCTATCCAGTAGGCACTTTTCGGCTGTATTTATCTTTGTAATGTTATCGATAACCAACTAACCGCCAGAATGCCGGAAAAGTTTTTTCATTGGCACATTGGCATATTATCCACATTAAATAATTATTTCCCATGCCATTAAAATTCAGACTTGTCAAAAGAAGGGACATGAGTAAGGGTGCGGCCGAAGGAGCCGAACTTTACTATGCACAAACGAGCATCACCAAAAAGGTCGATCTGAACCGTATTTGCAGCCGTATCAGCAAATACAGTACGGCAAGCCGCGGTGATATCCTGCTGGTACTCGACGGCCTCTTGTCCGTCATGAATGAATCGTTGGGTGACGGTGAATCGGTGCACCTGGGCGATTTCGGTAGTTTCCGTATGGTTGCCGGCAGCAAAGGTTCTTCTACGGAAAAGGATTTCAATACTTCTCTGTTCCACCGGGCACATATCGTTTTCTATCCGGGTACAATGCTGACGGACACAATCCGCAATGCCAGTTTCGAAAAATACATCATCCCCGGCACGGAAAACAAACCGGAAGAAGGTGGCGGTAGCGACCGTCCGGAAATCGAGTAATAATTATTCAGTATGATAAAACAGGAATACATCAAACAGTACCTTTTCCCCGCCCGAAAGGCGGGGGAATGTTTCGGAATCAATCCGGTGGTTATCCTTGCCCAGTCGGCCATCGAAACCGGTTGGGGAGAAAGTACCCTGGCAAAGGAACATAACAATTTCTTCGGCATCACCGCCTATGGACGTCCCAATGCTTTCTGGAAAGGCACAAAGACCGATCTTTCTGAAAACAGCGGCCATACTTCTTTATGGTTCCGCACCTACGAATCGAGGGAAGACAGTTTCATGGACTTCGCCCGTCTGATCCACACCGCTTATCCGGTAGCAGCCTCACTAAGCACCCGTCCTTCAGCTTATGCCAAAGAGATCGCTTACAGCAAATACATCAGCGAAGTGAACGGTGACAACCGCGCGGCTTACCAGAGGTTGTTGGTGTCGATCTGCGGGTCGATCGAAAAGAACGGTTTGGTCAACAACGACTTTCATGACAAATTATAATTATCGATGAAAGTCTTTATGAATTCGTTCAAGGATCAATCGTCTGGATTCTTCTAAATACATTCCAGTCTTCAACGCTTCCTCCAAAGGCATAATAGGATATGTTTCTGAAGAATTGCTCCGTTGATATGTTATCTCCGGCTCCTTAACCGAAGATGTTTCATCTTGAATTGGGTATTCATTCAATTTTTTCATAAAACAATACTTTTTATTTGGTTATCTGATAAAGATACGATAATTCCATTGATCTATAATCATTAATTTTCAACTTTTAATTTCAAATTCACATGAATGTCCTTGAAACCATTCTCAACTTCCTCACCAGCCTTGCCCGGATCATCTTTCCCCGCAAGCAAAAGCCGACAGCCGGTGACTGTCCTTGTCCCCATCCCTACCCTCGTCCTCTTCCTGATGGCGATCACCCTGCTGTCTCTTCTGATGGAGCAGACGGAAGTGACGCTGACAGCGATCGGAGCGATACTCTCGCTCTCAACCAGGGCGACCGGGGAACCAAACAACGTGTCGAACCCATAGACATCGCCGGTTACAGTCTGATGGCTGCGGGACTAATCGGTGGTCTGTACAAATTATTTACTGCATGAGCTACAAAGAAAATTATCAACGTATGATCTGTTGTAACAAAGCAACCGGATATGCTATCTATCATTGCCTGTTGCTGGCCTACGACCGGCATTGCCGGGAAACAGCTCTATCGGGCATCACCGACCGTGATATTACCGCTATCAGTGAAATACTCCTGGTCAGCGAACGTTGGATCCGGCATGTGATCCGCAAGTATCATCTGTTCTATCTCATCCTCGATGAGTATTTTCCGGAGCCGGGATGGGAAGAGATGGAAAAAGTAATTTGATTGTGAAAAGCCTGTTGCTTCCTTAGATTTAGGGGCGACAGGTTTTTCTGTATGAGTTAATCCAAAACTGTCCAATGACCTGATTTTGCACTTCCTTCTCGTATAATTTTTCCTTTTTGTTTCAAAATGCGGATATTTTCAAAAACTTTTCTTTGAGAGATACCAATTACACTAGCCATATCGCTTGTTGAAATTGAAGGCTTTTGACGCATTAACAAGATGATTTTTGATTGATTTTCACTTAAATCATCTATGACCTTATCTATGACCTTATCTATGACCTTATCTATGACCTTATTATCACTTATCCTTTCAAAAGTCTTTGAATATACCGTTACATTCAATCCGCCTGAAATCTGTTCGAATTCCGGTAATGGCAATCCTGCTTCTTTAAACAGTGTGATAACCCTACGAATTCCCGAACCATATTTCTCTATCAAACCCAAATCTTTACAGAAATCAGCAACCATTTTATTACGTGGTGTCGATTTATAACGATTATTCATTAAATCATCGACCGTAATATCATCAGGAAGCATACCTGGATTGAAAAATTCAATTTTATTATCGTACACTTTCACGATCGAATCCGAAGCTGAACGATAATCACGATGAATGATCATGTTCAAAACAATTTCTCTTATTGCTTCAAGGGGATATTGCCAACGTTCGGTATTATAAGCACTGCCGGTAATAATTATTTCTTTGTTAATATGCTTTCGTACAAAATCCAAAACCTCATTGATTTGGGTTAGTACATCCGACTTCGAACGGGCAGAATCTTTAATAATAATATCCGTTTGAAAACGCCCCAACTCTACTGTTGAGATAATATTATCATCTTTATGAAAGAGTAAAAAAGCTGCATTTGTTATTTTATCCTCTCTTAGCATATTATATTTCAACAAAAAGGACAAAGGATCTTCAGTAATACTACGACCTTTGTTTTCTAAAAAATTAATAGCTTTCTGAACCTTCTCCAGCGATATATCATCAATTGTATGTAACGTATCGACATAGGTATCCCAGCTGGAATTGATTGTTTGCAAATATAAATTTACTACTTCACCGACTGTCAATTGATGATTGGAATTATTAACCCGTTTATAATACCGGCCTTGAACTGCCACAGGTTTAATCGGATATTCCTGAATCTGAAAAGCTACAATTTGTTTATCTTCAACATCTATTACATTGACATCGGGTATTAATACCGGAGCAGTCTTACTCTTAATCTCATTTACGAAATTTTGAACACTTTCTTTAGCAAGTTGTATCCCCAGGAGTTTACCACTATCATCAACGCCCACGTATACAGTCCCTCCACCTGCATTTGCAAATGCAACCAAAGACTCAATGACTCCTGTATTGAACGAGGCTTTAAATTCTGTATTCTGATCTTCTATGGCTGAGATGTTGTGCATACTTTTTTTACAAACTTACACAAAAAACAAATATAGACTATCTTTATCCTCAAAATAATCATGTTATGACAGCGCATAATCCCTCATAACAAAGCAACCAAGATATTATAATCTTCTCTGCTTCTTCATTCGTCACAAATTCTCCTCGTTCGAAAGCTGCTTCTGCTTTATCCAAAATCACAGTACCTCTACCGAACAACTCCGCGGACATTTTTTCATCTCTAATGTTCCCTAATGAAGCAACATCTAAAGTCTGTTATTTCTACTCTATCGTGGAGATGACAGACTTAACATTGCTTCCACCACCCTGCAAATGTCATCATCGGTCAGTGTAGGTCCGGAAGGCAGACAAAGTCCTTTATCAAACAATCTCTCCGATGCCCCGTCACCATAAAAAGGTGATTGCTTAAATACCGGTTGCAGATGCATCGGTTTCCACAAAGGGCGTGTTTCTATATTTTCTTCTGCCAGATGTAACCGGATATCTTCACGGCTAAAGCCTGCCTTTTCCGAATCTACCAGAATACAGGTCAGCCAGAAGTTCGAATCGAAATCCTCCGACAGATTTTGCTGAACCGTAATTCCCGGAACATCTTTCAATAAATCCGTATACAACTGATGTATTGCCCTACGCCGTGCTATATGTTCATCCAGTACGAACATCTGTCCTCTACCGATCCCGGCACAAATATTACTC
>NZ_BMPB01000001.1 GCF_014647375.1 Parabacteroides faecis | reverse complement strand
AGAACACTGACCTAATCTCTTGCCAAAGAGATATTTGCTATGCTACATTACGTGCGCACTGAAGGTGTAGAAACTGCCGTCCTCCGTGATGACGGACATATTCGTTTCGTTGGGAAAATTCCTTACGGTAGCCTTCACACGGATGATGTTCTCCGCTCCGTCGGCTTTCCCGGCAATCAGGTCGGGCGAGCCTAAATCGACATAGCGCACCTCCGCCGGAAAAATGACGTGGACGGTCTTGTCGTAGGTCACTTCCAGACCGTGCGGCGGTATCATGCGGTCGAAGGTCAGCTTGCGTGACAGCCCGTGATATAGGTCGCCGTCCGCCTCCTTCTGCGGATAGACCTCCTTCGTCAAGGTCGGTTGTTCACTTCCGTTGGTCGTTTCAACGGTTACATTCTCCTGCGCGTTGGCAGTTATGATGCCCATAGCGAGGGCAAACATGATGATTACTTTTCTCATTACTTTTGGATTTTAGTGGTAATTTTTATTGTTTTCAATATTTTTCTTGGTAAAGCATGACCCTGTACCCGGCTTTCAGATGCACCTTGACGGTTCGCATCTTTTTGGCGATGTACTGGCTCGTGCCTTGTATCAGCCCCTTGCCCAAGTCGGAGGCGAGCTGCGCCCCGGCATTGGTGGAGATGTTGATGCTGCTTCCCAGCGAGCCGCCCATGTTGGCGGCGACCTCCCGGACGGCGTTCATCTCCATCGAGTTCGGGATGAAGATGCCGGGCTGTCCGTCCGTGTCATAGACCGCAAGCTCCACGGGGATAATCGTGCCGTCGTATTCCAGCGAGGTAATCTCGATGTCGAGCCGCTCACCCTGTATCTTGCCCGTGCCGACCACCACCGCACCCCGGGGTATTGTCCTGCCTGCCACCGCCATAGGCTCCAGCAGGCGCAGCCTTACCGTCTGCCCGTCCGTCACGCTCTGCGCCCCATGCACGCACGCCGGTATGGTGTTCCTGTCCAATACCTCCGCCGTGCCGACAGCCGTGTTGAAACCCCGGTTGCGTTCCTGCGATAAGGCGGCGACAAACTCCGCGTTACTCATAGGCTGTGAGAGTGAAGAAACTACTTGATGCTCCACCTGTCTGATAGGCATTGCCTTGTTCTTCTTCCCTTTCTGCACGGTAGTTGGCTCTGCCCTCTGTTCCGCCGATGGCTGTCCTCCGTTCTGACCGCCCATGTACTTTGCCGCCAGCTCGTAGGACTTCTCCATAAGAGCCACCTGCTCGTCCATAGAGGAAGCCTTGCCCCTCTCGCTTTCCAGTTCCGACTCCAGCGATGCGATGCGCTCCAACAATTCGTCCATCTCCGCATTGTCGTTTTTCGGCTGGTCGTAGAAGTTTCCGAGCGTGGCGTTCAGGTCACGGTAGGCGGCTGCGGAGGACTGGATGGTCTGCGGCGTGGCTGGCTTTGCCCTTTCTTCCTTGCCGCCCGGATTGGCGAGGTCGAAGTCCACTCCGTTCTCCGTTCCCGCTATCTCGCGGTCGAACATGTCGCCCAGCTGCCCGATGGCACGGTTGCGGCTCTCCTGACGCTCTTCCATCTCCCCATGCTCGTAGGCTTTCAGCTTGTCGCCGATAATCTGCCGGTTCGCCTTGTCAGCGTCGGGCATCTCGGTGTTGTATCCGTCCGTTCCCGGCGGTTGCTCCTTGCCGGAGGACGGGGCGAATATCAGCCACATCGCCCCGATGAACACCAACACCATAGCGGGCAGCACGATCATCTTCTGCCGTTTCAGCCGTTGCGCCTCTGTCAGCGGTTCGCGCTCCTTTTTCGGTTTCCCCGTTTCGGGAGCAGCTTTGTTCTCTTTCGTCGGTTCATTCTTTGTCTGTTCCATATAAATAAGGTGTTAAGTGATTGCCTGTTTCCGCCGGGGTCGGCAGTTCCACCCGTCCGGCGTGTCCCGTTTCCATATGTGAGCCGTCGTTCCTGCCGATGTCATAGACGGCTCTGCCGAAGGTGTAAAGGGCAAGCACCGCGAAGGCGGCGAACATCCCCAGCACGATGCGGCGGCGTGTTTCCGGCGGCAAGCCGTCCAGATACCCTTTGAGACTTGCCGCCAAGCGTTTCCGTTTGTCGTGGAGTTTCCAATACATGCCCCACATTGATTTTCTGATACTTTTCATGTCCTGTTACCGTTTGATAGTCTGTAAATCCTTGTTCTCAATGATGGTGAAACCCTCGATGGTAAAACCGTTCGGGTTGTCATCCGACCGCGATGCGTTCAGCAGGCGGCAGGTGGTCACGAGGCTGCGCTCGGTGACGTTGCTCTGCCGGATGATTTTCTGTGTGGCGTAGGTCACGGCACGGTAGGGATAGGCGTTGAAGTCGCACACCACGCTGTCCACCTTCAGCACTTGGTTGATGTTCCCGGCGATGATGCGGTTGTAGTACCCCTTCTCCGCGAAGTCCGAATAATAGTGGTACACGCTCTTGTCCGCCAGCAGCAAGGCACGTTTCACGTTGTGTTCAATCGCGCTTTTTTCAGGTGATAGCGTGAAGAACATCTCGTGGAAACGGCGCACATGTTCCCGTGCCTCCGCCGGGCGGTTCTGCGACAAATCCTGAGACAAGGCGAGCATCAGGCTCTTGCCGTTGTCCAGCACATAGATTTTCTCCCGTTGCTTCTCTGCGAAACGGTAGGAGTTCCACACGCTCCACACCGTCACCACGGCGCACAGCGAGAGGAAGACGATACCGAACAGGCGTATCTGCCTGAACGACGATTCGATGTTTCTAAGTGATTTGAATTCCATTTATATTTTCCAATTTATGATTGCACATTGATTATTTCAGCAATTTGCCGACACGTCCGACTGCGTTTCCTGCGGCTGCACCCGCCACGCTGCCCGCCATGCTTCCGGCTCGTCCCGCCATCTGGTTCACGTTGCGACCGTAACCGCCCATGCCTCCGGCTTGGATAATCCAGCCCGCAACGGTGGGAATGGTAAAGTAGCCGATGATGCCGATGCAGAGGAATACGATATACACCCCGTCGCTCGAATCCAGCGAGAAGTTCGGGTCTGCCTGCATCCGCTCGATGTCGTTTTGCAGCATCAGAACCTGTATCTTCGCCAGTATGGTGCTGAACATGTCCGATACCGGTAGCCACAGATAGACCTGTATATAGCGGCATATCCACTGCGTGAGCGTGTTTTGGAAACCGTCCCATACCGACAGGGCGAAGGCTATCGGACCGAGAATCGCCAGCACCACGAGAAAGAAGGTGCGGACGGTGTCTATCACGAGGGCGGCGGCTTGGAACAGCAGTTCGAGTATCTCGCGGAAGAAGTCGCGGATGCTCTTCTTCATGTTGTACATTCCCCGGTCGATATACATTCCCGCCATCGTCACCATGTCGGAGGGCGACCAGCCGAGTTCCTCCAGTTGCTTGTCAAATTCCTCGTTGGACACGAGGTAGGCGGTTTCGGGGTTGCGTACCATCGCCTCGTATTCCAGTTTGTCCTTCTGCTCCCGGTATCGGTTCATGTCCAGCGTTTCCGCCTCCAGCATCTTTGCCGTGCCCTGTACGACGGGTGAGAGGATGCTGTTTATCGTGCCCAGCACCACAGTCGGGAAGAACATGATGCACAGACCGATGGCAAAAGGACGGAGCATCGGGAATACGTCTATCGGTTCAGCTCTCGCCAGCGACTGCCATACCCGGTAGGCGACGTAGAACAGCGCACCCAGCCCGGCGATGCCTTTCGCCACACCAGCCATGTCCCCACACAGCGGCATCATCTGCTCATAAAGTGAACGTAAAATCTGATGAAGGTTGTCGAACTTCATAGGCTACCAGTATCTTTCGTTCATGTTCCCGTACAGCCCCATGATGCGGTCGAGGTCGTTCTTCTTTTTCGCACGCAGGTAACTCACGGAGATGTTCTTGTTCGTGTAGTAGCTCACGAGGTTGCGGTAACGCTTCATCTTCGAGTGGCAGCGTTCCACCACGTCCATGCGCTCCTTGTCGGTCATGGAGAGCGTGGTGATGTTCACCACGTTCCTGAGTTCCGTCAACACTTCGTTGCTTTCCTCCAGCAGTTTCGTGTAGCCGAAAGCGATTGCGGAAAGCTCTTCGGGTCTGAAATTCCCGTCACGGAGCATCCGTTGGAAACTGTTCACATAGATGTCTGTGATGTCGCCCACCATCAGGATGGTCTGCTGCACCTTGCGGGCGTCCTTGACCAGATTGTTCACCGATTTGAGGGCATCGTAATACTTCTTGCCCTGCTGATAGATTTTCACCGTCTCCTGAAAGTTGCTCACCATGTTCGTGGCGGTCTTGGAGGTATGGATGATGTTTTTGGAGGCATTGATGATGCCCTGCGCTAGATTGCCCGGATCGCTTACGACCCACTGTGCGCTTGCCCTGCCCGCGAAAAGCAGGCACAGGCAGATAATCATTGTTATTCTTGTTCTCATGTTACTTTGGATTTTAGTGGTTGTTATTCTTCGGTCGGATGTCCCGGCTGCGGCTTCACCCGCACATAGTCCCCGTTTGGCGAGAAAGTCAGCACATCCGTGGCCTCGTTGTAGGACACGTCGATGCGGAAGCCGGTGTTCATGAACAGGTTGCCGTTCTCCTCCTGCAAGAGATAGGTTTCCGGCTTGAGCTTGCGGCGCAGACCGCTACGACGGAACACCGTCACTTTGTAGGCTTCGCCCTCCTTGTAGATAAGCACGTCAGGTTTTCCCTCCACGCTCTCCCAGTTCCCGCACAGCATGTCGCGGCGGTTGTCGGCCACGTCGCAGGATTGCAGCATCATGACCGCCAATCCGATAAGGCACTTGCTGACTTGCAGCATTTTCACTTTTGGTAAATTCATACGCGTTTTTCTTTTTTGGTTGATACATTCTGTTTTTTAGTTATTCCTTGTTTCTCCGCCTTTCGGCAAGCTGCCGGATGGCGGCTTCGATGTCGTCGCCCAGCTTCTCCGCCAGACGGTAAACCTCCACTTTTTCCGTTTCCTCGGTGGTGTACGCCAGATACTCTTCCGCGCTGACCTCCGTGGCATAGACCGCCGACTGCGTGCCGCCCAAGCCTATCCACACCTCCTTGTAGAGCCGTGAAGGGTTGTTCGCCATGTTGATGGAGAGTATCTGCGACTTCTCCTTTTCCGTCAGTCCGAGCAACGCCTGTATCTGGTCGAACTTGTTCATATATTTCCTTTGGTCAAGCAGGATTTTACAATCCGAGTTGTTGATAATGCTCTCTTTGACCACCGGAGAACTGATAATGTCGTCCACCTCCTGCGTCACCACGATTGCCTCGCCGTAATATTTTCTGACCGTCTTATACATATAGCGCAGATATTCAGCCATGTTCGCCGATGAGAGGGCCTTCCAAGCCTCTTCCACGATAAGCTGTTTCCGCACGCCTTTCAGCCGCCGCATCTTGTTGATGAAGGCTTCCATGATGATGATGGTCACGACGGGGAACAGTTCGCGGTTTTCTTTAATCGAATCTATCTCGAAGACGATGAACCGCTTGCCGAGCAGGTCGATGTTCTCCGTGGAGTTGAGCAGGAAATCGTAACGCCCGCCCCGGTAATACTGCCGCATGGTGGTGAGCATGTTGTCGATGTTGAAGTCGGACTTCTCCACCTTGATGTCACGCTGTGCCAGTTCCTTGCGGTAGTCGTCACGCATATACTCGTAGAAGGTGTTGAACGACGGCACGATGCTACGGTCGGATTGGATGCGCTCAATATAGGCACTCACGGCACTGCCCAGCTCGCCGCTCTCCGTCTTTGTCACCTTGTCGTCCTCCGACTTCCAGAGCGTCAGCAACAGGGTCTTGATGCTGTCCTTCTTCTCCACGTCGAAGATGTAATCGTCGGTGTAGAACGGGTTGAAGCTGATGGGCTTATCTTCCGTGTAGGTGAAATACACACCGTCCGCTCCGCCTGTCTTGCGTCGGATCATGCCGCACAAGCCCTGATAGGAGTTTCCCGTGTCCACCAATACCACATGTGCGCCTTGCTCATAATATTGGCGCACGAGGTGGTTCATGAAGAAAGACTTGCCGCTGCCCGAAGGACCCAGCACGAACTTGTTGCGGTTGGTCGTGATACCTCGCTTCATGGGCAGGTCGGAGATGTCAAGGTGCAGCGGTTTTCCCGTGAGCCTGTCCACCATCTTGATGCCGAAGGGCGAGAGCGAGCTGCGGTAGTTGGTTTCCTCTGTGAACAGGCACACCGCCTGTTCGATGAAGGTGTGGAAACTCTCTTCCGCCGGGAAGTCCGCCGCATTGCCGGGTATCGCCGCCCAGTAGAGTGTCGGGCAGTCGATGGTGTTGTGGCGCGGCACGCATTCCATGCTTGCCAACTGGCTGCCCACGTCGTTCTTGATATGCTTCAGTTCCTCCGCATCGTCGCTCCACGCCATGACGTTGAAGTGTGCCCGTACCGAGGTCAGTCCGTAGGAATGGGCTTCGTTCAGGTATTGGTCTATCCACTCGCGGTTGATGCTGTTGCTCCTTGAATAGCGAGATAGCGACTGCATGTTACGGGCGGACTTCTCGAACTTCTGCAAGGTTTCCTCACTGTTGTCTATCAGCACATACTGGTTGTAGATATGGTTGCAGGAGAGCAGAAGCCCCACCGGGGAGGCGAATGACAGTCGGCAGTCACTCCGGTCGGTGGAGAGCTTCTCGTAACGGGTGTCGGTAGCCACCTTGCCCGGCAGGTCTTCCGCGTCGGAGAGGGTGTGCAGACACAGGCGGTTGTCGCCGATGCGCATCTCCCTTGCCGAAAGCTCGATGTCCTGCAAGGTGGTGTCACCTTCCGGCATGAGCGAGAAGTAGCGTTCAATAAGTCCCGTCTTTCCCTCAGTACCCACAATCTCATCGGTGGAGAGGCGGCGCAGCCTGACAAGCCCGCTGTCGTTCATGATGCGCTCGAACTGTTCGCAGGCTTCCAAGAACTTGGTCGTGGTTTCCCTGTCCAGCTCCTTCGGGATGATATGTCCCCGGCACAGCGTGCTGAAATTGCTCTGCATCCGGTTACGCTCCTTTGTTGTCTTGGTCAGGTAGAGGTAGCAGGTGTGTTTCAGGTACGGACGCTCGTTGAAGTGACGCTCGAAAGAGCGGCTTAAAAAGCTCATGTCGTCCTTCTGAAGCTCCGGTTTGTAGCGTTCCTTGATGAACCAGTCCTGTTTGTGGACGACGGAGTAGTCCGGCAGCACCTTGATAGCCTTGCACCAGCAACTGTGTATCGCCTCGTACTCCGCACCCGTCACGGTGTAAAGTTCCGGTAGTTCCACCTCGAAAGCCACCGTGATGTCGGCGTCCTTTGAGATGATGCAGCCATGCTCCACCGCTAAAAGTGGGAACCTGTTTTCCAGTGTTGTCATTTTCGATGTATTCCTCATTGTCTTTCTTCCTTTCGTTGTCGTTTGAACAGACGGGTTATCCGCCGCCGGTTGATAAGGTATCGGGGATGGCTCCGTGCCGCTCCTAATTTCATCAGCCCGTGTTCACCGTACCGGGCGTTCAGCGCGAAGGTCTGCCATACAAGGAGGGAGGACGATGCCGCGCCGAAGCCGATACATATCCACTGGTCGATACCGACCATGTAGAGGATGACGAACAGGACGAAGAGAGCCAGCAGACCTCCGCAGAAGATGAAGAGGTACTGTGCCTTCAAGCCCTTGAACTCTACCGGACGGCCGATACCCTTGTTGATTGGGTATTCAGCCATACATTATTTATTAAAGGAAGAATGAGCGCAGGATGGTGGCGGCAACAATCAGGAAGATGCACGCGCCGAACCACGAGGCGGCTGTCTTGCTGGTGTCGGGGTCGCCCGATGAAAACTTGCCGTACACTTTTACGCCCCCGATAAGCCCGACGACTGCACCGATGGCGTATATCAGTTTAGTTCCGGGGTCGAAATAAGAACTCACCATAGAGGTGGCTTCGTTGATGCCCGCGATGCCGTTTCCCTGCGCGAAAGCGGAGGCGGTTGCGGCGATGACAAGTGCCGCGGAGAGGATTGCTTTTCTGTTTTTCAAGATGTTCTTGTTCATAAACTGTTCTTGTTTTTTGCCGTCAAAAGGGTGGATGGTCCTTTGTCGGGCGGTTGATACTTTGTTTCTTTACTTTGGTTTTAGTGGATGCCCGTTTGTTTCCACGGACGTGGGCGTGTCCGTTGCGGATGGGGATGCGCCTTGCGTTTCCTCGCCGCGTGGGTTGATGTCATTCTTTCATGTTCATTTCTTTTATTGTTGTCATACATAGTTGCGAATGTCGAACTCCTCGATGTTGTCCGGCACGACGAACTCCTTTTCAGATTTCTTCAGCCGAATCTCGATAAGCCCCTTGATGCGGATGCCTATCTCCGAAGAGCCTTCCATCATTTTCTCGTACAACTCCGTGCCCTCCATGTCGGTGAACACCTTAGCCGCCTTTTCACGTTCCGCCTGTGTCGCGTCCGGGTTTTTGGCGGTCTTGCAGGCGTCGTCAATCTCGTCAAAGCTGCTGCCCGAAGCCCGTGGCGTGTCCGAGGCGTCCTCTTCCGGTTCGTCGTCCCCGTATCCCAGTTCCTCCGGCGGTATGCTCGTGAAGGTCTCATCGAGTTTTTCCTCCGGGACTTGTGCCGGGCGGGATGCGTTTCCCGTTTTTCCGTCGTCAAAAGTAGCCTCTTCCTCCGACAGCTCAATGCCTTTTTCAATAGTGGCGGCTTCTTGCGTCGGTATGGCAGCGGTTGTCCGGGTGGATGCCATCCTGAAACGGCTCTTGCCGATGATGTCCGCCTTTTCCGCAGGGACTTCCTCGTGTGCCGCTATGCGTTTAGCCTCATTCCCGTCCAGTGACCGCCATAATCCGACAATGCCCTTGAAGAAGCGGACAATCCGCGTGTCCATGATGCGCTCGTAAAGGAGCAGGAACAGGAACCAGAGGTTGCAGCCGACCGATACCGCCAGCAGAATGTCTGTCATGCTGATTGTGTAATTCATATCCTTCCGTTTTTGGTTAGAATACTGAATTGTAATTTCGGGCATAAAGGCTCTTTATCGCATCTTCGCACTGGTTGAAGTGGTGCGTCAGCACATGGTCGATGTAAGCGGACAGCGTAAGCCGGTCATGCCCGATTACACGGGTGATACGCATGATACGCTCGTGGTACTCCGGGCGCACATACGCCATCTTCCCCTCACGTGCCTTTACTTCCGGGTCGCGGATGAACAGGCGTTCATAGTCCTTCTCACTGCATTTGCCGCTTACCGGGACAGGCGACAGTATTTCCACACTCGCCTGCACTTGGGTAAACATACCTCCGCAGTCTTGCTGTGGTCTTTTTTCATTCGGTGTCATTTCTTTTTCCATTTTCAAATCAGATCTTCACGTTGTTTCTTGTACAGTTCGTTGATTCTCTCCTTGTGCTGTTCCAGATGCTGGCGCAGCACGGTATCCACATATCCGCCTACTGAGATTTCCCCTCCGGCGATGTCGTTCACGATTCTGAGGATCTTGCCGTGGACGTCACGGCTGATATAGACACATTGGCGGGTCTTTATCTCGTTGCGGCGCAGGAATAGCTCGTTGTAGTCCTCGTCCTGCCTTTTCCGGCGTCCACTTTCCCTCTGCGCTTTTTCCCGTGTTACGGGTTGCACAGGAGATGGTTCCGGTGCGGCGGTGTCCTCTTCGGTCGGTGCAGCTGCGGGTACTTCCTGTGCGGGGCGCAGTGTCCCGTCCTGTGTGCGCCGCCCGATGGAGGCTAACAGCAGTTCCTCGTCGATGCCTTCCGTGTTCACTTTCCTGCTGCCCATGCTCACTGCGGTCTGATGATGTCGCTTATCTCTTCGGAAAACTCCCGGATGCCACTCCCTTTCAGCAGTGCCGTGTCCATCGGGAAGATGGTGGAGCGGAAAACGCTCTTGCGCTCTTCCGAAAGGTCACGGCGGAACTTCTTGCTGTCGGGCAAGCGGGTGGAAAGTACCGGAAAGCCCATTTCGGCTATCACTTCCTCGTAGATGCCGTACAAGTCGTTCCTCTCCCTGCCGTCCACCATCGTCCAGAACAGATGCAGCCCCTTTGTTTTCGCCTGTCCGGTAGTCATCAGCCTGTCGCGGAACATCGTGACGAATTTCAGGGTACTCTCCACGACAAAGCGGTCGGCACTCAGCGGAGTGAAAATGTAGTCCATCTGCGAGAGCGTCTTTATCACGCCGTTGCTTCGGAGTGTGCCGGGCATGTCGAAGAACACCACGTCGGGTTTCACGTCCTCAGTGGCAATCATCCTCTCGGCATCGTCGAGGGCGTTCACCGCATTGCTTTTGACGATGGTGTAGGCGTTCTTTTTGATCCGGCGGAAATGGTCGCAAGCGAGAGCCTTGAAGTAGGTGCTGCTGTCGATAAGCCCCATTTCGTGTTCGCGCAGCCCGTGGATGCTGTGCTGCGGGTCGTCGCAGTCCACGACGGCGACATTGTAGCCTTTCACGTTGTGCAGGTAGCTGGCGGCAAGTGCCGTGACAGTGGATTTGCCGATGCCACCTTTCTGTGTTGCGAATGCAACGAAGATTTCCTTACTCATAGTTCCATTTATTTTAATTGTTGATGATTTGTTTTTCTGTTTCCATACGGATTTGGCTGTCGCACCATCCGCTTCCGTGACTACACACGCAGGCGGGTCGTCGCGTATCCGGTTCTGTGGTGAAGCGGTGCGTCGGACAAATGGTGATTGACGACATTGCGTCATGAAGTCATTGAATCCATACGTCACCGAATTGTCGGAGAACCGGGTTTCCGACGGTTCGGGTATCCGTTTCGGCAAGTATCCGAAGAAGCGGATTTCCGGGTATTTGAATGTTCCGTTTATCATATCTTCAAATCGTTCGTTTCTTGAATCATGCTGCAAATAAACAAGTATATTTTGGAACCTGTATCACTTCTCCGGCAAGTGGCGGCACGTTGCGCCGGTTGGCAGTCATTGACCGGGTCAAGCATCTGTCCGATACCGCTTTAAGGGCGTAACTTTGCACCCGGACAGCAGGGTTCGCCGATGACGCGCGGCCCGGAGTCCTGAAAGGTATTTTCCCAATCCGTCCCCTGACGGATTTTTATGTTCACCTGAACATAGCAAGATGTCTTTTCAGCCGCTCAAAATATTTTGAGCAGCCACGAAAAGCACTTGCCCTTGCAGGGGGCGGGCTTTCCCTCCGAAGTCGGGAAGCCTTTCAGAACTGCGGTGCTGTAATCCGAAGCGGCGGCTTATGCCGTCAATCCGCTAAATCCAAAGTAATATGAAAGAGAAAAGGAAAAGCAAATCAGGGAGAAATCCCAAACTTGATCCGGCGGTGTACCGGTACACCGTCCGTTTCAACGAGGAGGAACACAACCGTTTCCTCGCCATGTTCGGAAAATCGGGTGTCTATGCACGGTCTGTTTTCCTCAAAGCGCACTTCTTCGGGCAACCGTTCAAGGTGCTGAAGGTGGACAAGACGTTGGTGGACTATTACACCAAACTGTCGGATTTTCATGCACAATTCCGTGCCGTGGGTACGAATTACAACCAAGTCGTGAAGGAACTGAGGCTGCATTTTTCAGAGAAAAAGGCGATGGCGTTGCTCTACAAATTAGAGCAACACACCGTCGAACTCGTGAAACTGAGCCGCCGGATTGTGGAACTTTCAAGGGAAATGGAGGCAAAATGGTCGCAAAAATCAGTGTAGGAAGTTCGTTGTACGGCGCGATTGCCTACAACGGGGAGAAGATTAACGAGGCGCAGGGGCGGCTTCTCACCACCAACCGCATCTACAATGACGGTTCGGGAACGGTGGACATAGGCAAGGCGATGGAGGGTTTTCTCACCTTCCTGCCACCGCAGATGAAGATCGAGAAGCCGGTGGTGCATATCTCTCTCAACCCGCACCCGGAGGATGTGCTGACCGATATTGAGTTGCAGAATATCGCCCGCGAGTATCTGGAAAAACTCGGTTTCGGAAACCAGCCTTATCTTGTATTCAAGCACGAGGACATCGACCGCCACCACCTGCACATCGTGACGGTCAACGTGGACGAGAACGGGAAAAGGCTCAACCGGGATTTTCTCTACCGCCGCAGCGACCGTATCCGCAGGGAACTGGAACAGAAGTACGGATTGCATCCGGCAGAACGTAAAAATCAGAGATTGGATAATCCGTTGCGCAAGGTGGCCGCATCGGCAGGTGATGTGAAGAAGCAGGTAGGCAACACCGTGAAGGCTCTGAATGGGCAGTACCGTTTCCAGACGATGGGCGAATACCGTGCGCTCCTTTCCTTATATAATATGACGGTGGAGGAAGCGAGGGGCAACGTGCGCGGACGGGAGTATCACGGGCTGGTCTATTCCGTCACGGACGACAAGGGTAACAAGGTGGGCAACCCGTTCAAATCCTCGCTTTTCGGGAAGTCCGCAGGCTATGAAGCCGTACAGAAGAAGTTTGTCCGTTCCAAATCGGAAATCAAGGATAGGAAACTGGCAGACATGACGAAACGCACCGTCCTTTCCGTGCTGCAAGGCACTTATGACAAGGACAAATTTGTATCCCAACTCAAAGAGAAGGGCATCGACACCGTACTGCGCTACACAGAGGAAGGGCGCATCTATGGGGCTACCTTCATCGACCACCGCACGGGATGCGTGCTGAACGGTTCGCGCATGGGTAAGGAGCTTTCGGCGAATGCCTTGCAGGAACACTTCACCCTGCCATACGCCGGACAACCGCCGATACCGCTATCCATCCCTGTGGATGCTGCGGACAAGGCACACGGGCAGACCGCCTACGACAGTGAAGATATATCGGGCGGTATGGGCTTGCTCACTCCCGAAGGTCCGGCGGTAGATGCCGAGGAAGAGGCTTTCATCCGGGCGATGAAGCGCAAAAAGAAGAAAAAACGCAAGGGCTTGGGTATGTAATCAGAGTATCAACAATTAAAAAATCAATGTATGTCACAACAAGAAGACGATTTGAGGGCATTGGCGAAAATCATGGATTTTCTGCGTGCCGTGAGTATCATTTTAGTGGTCATGAACGTGTACTGGTTCTGCTACGAAGCCATCCGGCTGTGGGGCGTGAACATCGGCGTGGTGGACAAAATCCTTCTGAACTTCGACCGCACGGCGGGGCTGTTCCATTCCATTCTCTACACGAAGCTGTTTTCCGTCCTTTTGCTTGCCTTGTCCTGTCTGGGTACGAAGGGTGTCAAGGGTGAGAAAATCACTTGGGGGAGAATCTGGACAGCATTTGCCGTCGGGTTCGTGCTGTTTTTCCTGAACTGGTGGTTGCTGCCCCTGCCGCTGCCGCTTGAAGCGGTGACGGGACTGTATGTCCTTACCATTGGAACGGGCTATGTCTGCCTGTTGATGGGTGGTCTGTGGATGAGCCGCCTGTTGAAACACAATTTGATGGAGGATGTTTTCAACAACGAGAACGAGAGTTTCATGCAGGAAACGAGGCTTATCGAAAGCGAGTATTCGGTCAATCTGCCGACACGTTTCTATTACAGGAAACGCTGGAACAACGGTTGGATCAATGTAGTTAATCCCTTCCGTGCGTCCATCGTGTTGGGTACGCCGGGCAGCGGCAAGTCCTATGCCGTGGTAAACAATTTTATCAAGCAACAGATTGAAAAGGGCTTTAGTCAATACATCTACGATTTCAAGTATCCCGACCTATCTACTATTGCCTACAACCATTTGCTGAACCACCCGGACGGCTACAAGGTAAAGCCGAAGTTCTATGTGATCAACTTCGACGACCCGCGACGCTCTCATCGGTGCAATCCCATTCACCCGGATTTTATGGAAGATATTACGGATGCCTATGAGAGTGCCTACACAATAATGCTCAACCTCAATAAAACGTGGGTGCAAAAGCAGGGCGACTTCTTCGTGGAGTCACCTATCATTCTGTTTGCCAGTATTATCTGGTATCTCAAAATCTATCAGAACGGGAAGTTTTGCACGTTTCCCCATGCTATCGAGTTTCTGAACCGCCGTTACGAGGATATATTTCCGATACTGACCTCTTATCCGGAGCTGGAGAACTACCTTTCGCCGTTCATGGATGCGTGGCTTGGAGGGGCTGCGGAGCAGCTCATGGGTCAGATAGCGTCGGCAAAAATCCCGCTTTCGAGGATGATTTCACCGCAGCTCTACTGGGTGATGTCAGACAGCGAGTTTACGCTGGACATCAACAATCCCGAAGAGCCGAAAATCCTCTGCGTGGGTAACAATCCCGACCGTCAGAATATCTACGGTGCGGCACTCGGTCTGTATAATTCCCGTATCGTGAAGCTCATCAACAAGAAGGGGATGCTGAAGTCATCGGTCATCATCGACGAGTTGCCCACAATATACTTCAAAGGGTTGGACAATCTTATAGCTACCGCCCGAAGCAACAAGGTTGCCGTGTGTCTGGGCTTTCAGGATTTCAGCCAGTTAGTGCGTGACTACGGGGACAAAGAGGCGAAAGTGGTGATGAACACTGTCGGCAATATTTTCTCCGGTCAGGTGGTGGGGGAAACAGCCAAGACGCTCTCCGAGCGGTTCGGTAAGGTGTTGCAGAAACGGCAGTCCATCTCCATCAACCGGCAGGATGTTTCCACCTCCATCAACACGCAGATGGACGCGCTCATTCCACCGAGTAAGATTTCCGGGCTTACGCAGGGAATGTTTGTCGGTTCTGTATCCGACAACTTCAACGAGCGTATCGAGCAGAAGATTTTTCATTGCGAGATTGTGGTGGATGCCGAAAAGGTGAAACGGGAAGAAAGTGCCTACAAGAAAATTCCCGTCATTACAAACTTCACGGACGAGGACGGCAACGACCGCATGAAGGAAACGGTGCAGGCGAACTACCGGCGCATCAAGGAAGAGGTGAAGCAGATTGTGCAGGAGGAACTGGAGCGTATCAAAAACGATCCGGTGCTGTGTAAACTGCTACCAGATAATGAGACTGTCTAACAAGTCCCCAAAATTGAAAATTATCCCTATCGAAGTTTGAAGTGACCCCCAAAAGTTGGATACAATTTTTTTGGGGGGCACTTCAGTTCTGACGGGTAAAATCGTAAAATTCGGACTTGTTAGACAAATACTTACGCGGTTTCAACCTCAGGTACTGAATCTATCGAATTGACAAATTTAACCAATTGCGGATCTGAATCTTTTTGTATGAGGTTTCGGAGACTCTTTTTCAATTCATAAGCATCATCCCCTGCTGTATTTATTAAATCCATATAAAAATCTTTGTTTTGCAGAATCAATGAACGGCATGCCCCATCGGAAATTACAGGTTTCACTATTTTATCAATAACGTCTCCAGCTTGACTTTTCAAATTACCATGCGATCTAAGCCATGTTTCGAAAAATTGAAACTTTATTGCATTGATAGTCTTTTTACCGATGCAGAAATCATTTCTTATATCGGTAACTGTCGATTTAATTTTTCGTTTATCCAATCTTTCAACTATATTCTTGAAACAATTAGGGAAAGGATTCAAACTTTGAGTTCCAGAAGCAATATCCATCAGAATCTTTTTGCCAAATTCAGTCAAGTTATCTGGCAAGGATTTGATTTTAGCCAGTAAATGTTTTATTGCGACAAACCAATAATATGATGTATGTGCTGTTCTTTGGGCGTATAATGTATCAACACTTATTTCAGACAACGCTTCGAACGCTATTTTATTGATATGATCGGTCAGGACATTGCTTATTTTAGTGGTCAAATCGTAAAAAGATGCGTCAGGAATTACATCTTTAATATTGTTCTTAGTGATATACTTATCCAAATCGGTATTCCACTCTGCTAAATGCTCGATAAATACCTCATCCGTTACACCTATTCTGTTCTTAATATCTTCAAATTGGGGCAATATGTCTGAGAGCAATAATTTATAGCCAAGTTTATGATTTACCATGTATTGTAGTGTTTCATTTAATAGCGGTATATTCCATCCCACACTATTTACTAATAAGTCTCCATGATCCACATAATAGTCCATGAGTTCTGCAACATATTTTATATCTCCACCCTCTATTAAGGAAACGGAATGACCATGTGCCAATTGCATGGCGACTAAATCGTAATATCCAGACTCTTTAATGTTTCGGCCATCAGTTTCTAATTCAGAATGCAACTGATTTATGTAGGTTGAATCTAACGTTACAGGTAAAGGTCTTTCTTCGTCAGATGCCAATAAACGATAGGTTGTAAATATAGCCCCTATATTATCTTTATTTACATTCTGTTCATCAATGCAATTCGTGATCGCTTGCAAAAGCGTTGGAAACGTATAGGTAGAATTATCTTTTAACGTTTTTACAATATCTGCATGGTCGAAATTATCGGGTAGTAAGTTTGCCAAATAATTATCGAGCGCCTCCGAATTTGTTGCTACTTGATAATATTTATATGCTTTAGTTGTCGCGTTATCCCGATAGGCAGCATCTGTTGCATTTGCAGCTTGAATATAATCGATAAATGTATTTGGCTTGACTGTTTTTGCTTCAATCAATGACGTAAAATCGCACGCCAACTTATTTTGCGCAATAAACCTGTCTATTGCATCTAACGTTTTGAAATAGTCGCCGCCATTGAAGTCATTGAACCGAACTATCTTCTTATATAATTGAGCAATCACATGGTTTTGGCTTTCCGTGTCTAAATGCAACAGCAGTTCTTGGTATTCGACAGGGAACACCTGCTTCTCTATGGATTCTTTTAATTTCAATTGTGCTATTCTTTGCCATACACGCAGAATAACATCGCTCTTTCGAGTTAATTTATGCAAACAATGTATAATCTTATCGATAAGCGCATTGTCCATACATTGTATAACTTCTTCTAATACAGTGTCAAATTGTTTATTAGTCTCTGCATATTGATTTATGTCGTGGTCTTCTTCTCCGTTGATGCAGCCTTCAATATATTTTTTCAATGGAATTTGTCGAGCATCTTCAACATCGACACCATATACCAAAGCTGCAATTTCGCGTTGTGTTTGCAGATCATTGTTAATTATTGTTTGAATGCCATTCAGATAGTCGCCGGACAATATTTGTTCTACTGGATTTGCCAGAATATCCGTCTTCTTCAAACAGAACAATGCTATGTTTATCATCAAAATTTCGTTACACCACTCTTGTTTAAGAGCGACCATCTCATTGATATATGATATAATTTCCCTAACATTGGCATTAGGATTTACCAATCTGAATATCCGATTTATAGTTTCTTTCGCTTCATTTTCTGTTTCTCCAAATGCTTCAACAAACAGTTTGTTGAATATACTTCGATAGTCGGTAATAACAGGAGGAGCAACACGATAAACAATAGGGAAAGTTTTATTGATAAAATACTTGGTCAGTTGTTTCGTTTGTTCGTCGGTCTCATCTCCGAATGCACAAGCTAAATGTGTTTCATCGAAAGGAATAACAGCCCAAACATTTTCAAAACCGCTATCGGCGAAGAACGTATGGATAGAAGACCATAATTCTTTTACTTTTTCAGCGGGGAGACGATCCATGTTGTCAAAAACAAGGACTAATTTACGTTGTCCTTTTTCCTTGATAAAATCAGAAATGTCTTGCATCCATGTTTTGAACTCGTAAACCGTTGGTTCGTCTTCGCTCAAAGTCTCATAGCAAACGTCCTTTTCGACTTTATCTTGATAAATAGCTAACATATAACTCCATCCATATTTATGATCTTTGCTATATGCCCATTTCCAAACGCACAATGCAATAAGAACTGGCAGTGCAGCTATGATAATAGACAATAAAGAAAACCACCATGTTGTGGGTGTAGGTTTTACTGCATACGCAATAAATGTAAATATCGGAGTTAAAACTGCAACCAAAAATGCCGCAACCATACCATTACTGATAAGGGGATATTTTTCGGTTACGGTCTCCGTTTTACGGGCTAATAAATATTTCAGCTTTTCAGACCATGATACGGTTTTCGTACCTCCACCTTTGACTTTTATTGTTGCATTTCCAGATAGGATACCATCATCAATAAGTTTGCTTGTAAGCAATTCCAATATAGAGCGGCGTTGCAAGTCCTCTTGATGTCCCCATGCGTCATACTCAAAAAAGTAATAGTCGTCTGATAATTCACGTTCCAACATTTTAACCACGTTGGATTTTCCAGATCCCCAAATACCTTCGATGCCGATAATTCGAGGTAAAGTACATTCCTCATCCAATGAATCATTCTGACAAAAATGGCGAGCAATAGTTTTTGCCAACCTTTCTTGCGAACCTCCATCGAATTTGTCAATACCACACGGTTTATTTTGGATAAACCGCGGATATTGCTGTTTGGATTGTAGTTTTGTTTCCATATACGTAATTTATTGATTATACGAACTCCAAATAATTCTCCCGATTTACCACATGAAACTCGGCATAGGGATAGGCTTCTTGGAAGGCTTTCGGTGCGGCCGGCATTTTATTTCCCCACTTGAACTCCAAGGCGGTAAGACTGTCGGCACTCTCCTCAATCAGGTCGATTTCCTGTTTGTCGTAGGTGCGCCAGAAATAGAACTCCCTGTGCAGTCCCTCATTGAAGTTCGCTTTGCGCCGCTCTCCGATGATGTAGTTCTCCCACAGCGCACCGACATCCTGCCGAATGGCCAGCGGTGAGAAAGCCCCGATAATGGCATTGCGAATGCCGTTGTCGTAGAAGTACCACTTGCCAGCTTTTGTAACCTCCTTGCGTAGGTTACGCGAATAAGCCCCCAGACGATAGATAACGAAGACCTTTTCCAATAGGTCGAGGTATTTTTCAACGGTCGTCTTGCTCATGCCGAGTTGTTTACCTAACTCTTCGTAAGAAACTTCGCTGCCCAACTGAAAAGCTATCAATCGCAGTAGATCGCGCATCTTGCTCGAATTTTTTAAGCCGTCAATTGCTAAGATATCTTTAAGCAGGTATGCACCGACAATATCACGTAGGTAGTCTGTTTTACGTTCATAGTTCTCCATCATTACTACTTCGGGATAGGAACCGTAAATCAAGCGCGCTTCGAGGTTCTGGCGGGTTTCAAGTGCCGTTTCCGTCTGTGCGATTTCCCGTTGCGAGAATGGTGTAAGGAGAAATTGCGTACTGCGGCCGACCAACGGTTCACCAGTCTTATTCAGCAAATCGAATGACGAAGAACCACTTGCCAAGACACTTATTCCCGGTATTTCATCAACTATCAACTTCAGAATACTACCGATTTGTGGTATGTTCTGTGCCTCATCAATAGCCAGCAAATCAATACCATCCAATAAATGCCGATAATTGGCTATTGAGCGATTCTCCAATAGTGCTAATGTGTCGTAGTCTTCGCCGTTGAGCATCATCGTCCTACCTGAATAGTTGTCCACAATTTTACGCATCATTACCGTTTTACCAACACGGCGAGCACCAAAAATCAGTACTGCTTTATTGGGCGCGATTCGTGCTGTAATCTTCTCTTGAAGTATTCTATTTACTGTTTCCATACCTTATAAAATATAATGCAAAGATAATCATATTTTTTTAATTGGCGAATTTTACAAAAAAAACGGGCTATTAAATGGCGATTTTTACAACCACAATCTTATGGAAGTTGTTTCATTGTTTTTAGTAATGATATATGTTCATACTATGATGACTCAATAATTTACCAGACATACGTTTCTGAAATTTGTCCTTATAGGAATGAAAAACTCACATATATTGTGCTAATTAATATATAATTAAATGAAAATAAAAAGACAGGATACGAGTATTCCTGTCTTCTCATATGTAATGGATATTTTTTTATTTTCTCATCCGCTCCAACTCCTCATCACGCAACATTCTCTCGTTCAGTTTTTCCTGCATCCTGTCAATGAAATAGGTGCGGCTTTCGTTCTTCCGGCGTTTGATATCAGTGTAGAAGCGGTAGCAGTCTTTAGAATCAACCCCGAATATCTTATAGAGAAGTGGGGCGAGCTGTTTGAGCGGCATATTGCCGTTGTTGATGCAGCCCATCACGTCTATGCCGTAGATAAGTTCCACGAGGTCGATGGCATTGCCCGTCCATTGAAGAAGGCTGGCGGTGGTTTCTGTTGCGTTGTTGGCGGATATTAGTGGTGGCACTTGGGGCGTGGCAAGGAATTTCTGCATCTTTCTTACGAAAGACAGAGCCTTGCTGACGTAGGCGGCAATCTCTCTTTTTTCTTCTGACAGATTACGTACGGGATGGTGCTGCAACTCGATTTCGATGTAGGCAAGCGCGATGACGGTAAGGTTCATGTCCATGCCGCCGTTGCACAGTTCGATCACTTGGGTGGCGAAAGCCGTGTATGCCGTTTCCATATTGCAGTCGCCGGCTTCGTTTATCAGGCGGAAAAAGTCGGTTTCCGCCAGCAAGAAATAATTCATGGTTCTGTCAATTTTGAAAATTACACTTTGTTTTCTGCGTGCGCACATGAATATAATTGGCAAAAAACGCGGCAGAAAATAAAAAATCCAACACTCAATTTTACAAAGTGCTGGATTTCAGAGGTATAAAATTCAGTATTTTTTCACAAGGACAAATTATCTCCGACTTAAATTGTTTGTAATCGGAACATTTATTCTATTCCTGAAAATAGAAATGTATGCTTGCCGCACATTTTGGCTATCTTGCTTTTTTATCAAGGATATAGATAATGCGACATACACCGTTGGGATAGCTTTTCAAAGAGGAAAGCGTCCAGTGTTGCTCTGGCAGAGCCGACTTAAAAAAATGTCGTCCGCTTCCGGATATGAAAGGAACGGTGTATAGTATGATTTCATCCACAGCGTGCATCCGCAGCAGTCCGTTTATATAGTCTGCCGTGTCCGGTGTGGCTTCCGCGAGGTAACGGATGTTTGTGCAGTCTTTTCTCCATTCGTGCAGCATTGAAATGGAATAGTCCGGTGTCACACGGTAAAAGGCTTTCTTCCTGATTTCATCAAGACCGCAACGGTCAAGGCACAAATCCTGATGTGCTTTATCATATAACTCTGAAGAAAGACATCCGTCCATCGTCAGTACGGCGAGAATCTGAACTTTACCCATAATCGTTTCCTTTCGTTAGGCAAGGGTAAAAAAGTAGCGTGCAATTCACACTACCTTCAAGCGATGGCTCTGGTAAAGCCTTTACGGAGAGTACGTGAATGCACGCTATGCGTAAGCATAGCATAAGCATCACGCAATCGTCTCCGTAGTTCCAATTTACCAGATTTTCGCTTGAAACGCCTTGCGGTCTTATCCTATATGTTGGCGGCGAAAAGCTCCTGCCAATCGCCGTTTTTCTCAAATGTTATGCAAAGATAGCCAAATTCAGTGAATTACGGGCTATGATTGCTTGAATTTATATTTAAGTCCATACTCTTCAAGTTTGCTGTATAGTGTTGTCCTGCCTATGCCGAGCAGTTCTGCGGCGACACTCCGGTTGCCGTTTGCCTGTTTCAACGCACGCAATATCCGCTCCTTATCCTCCGCGTCATTGCGCAAGGCGAAGCTGACAGTAGAGGTCGGTTTCGTCACGGCAAGTTCCAGATGCTCTTTCATGACAACACCTTCCTGCGCCTGCAATACAGCACCCATAACTTTCTGCCGAAGTTCCCGCACGTTGCCCGGCCATGCGTGTGTCAGCAACGCTTTACGTGCTTCGGAACTGAACCCGCTCACGCTACACTCCAGCTCTCTGTTTGCCATATCACGGAAGAACTCTGCCAGCGGCATAATGTCTTCTTGACAGTCACGCAACGGAGGAACGGTTATCCCGAAGTCGTGCAGGCGGTACAGAAGATCCTGCCGAAAACGCTTTTCATTCACCGATACCTCCAAATCTTCATTGGTAGCAGCGATGATGCGGACATTGAAATTCCGGTCTGCCTTGTCTCCGACCGGGCGATACCGCCTCTCCTGTATGGCACGGAGCAACATCTGTTGGGTTTCCAACGCGAGGTTTCCTACCTCGTCCAGAAACAACGTGCCGCCTTCCGCCTCATGGAAATATCCTTTCTTGGCATTGTCCGCACCTGTAAATGCACCTTTGACGTGTCCGAAGAAAGCCGACGGTGCAAGCTCTTTGGAGAGTGAACCGCAGTCCACCGCCACAAATGGCTTGCCTGCACGTTTGCTCTTGTCATGCAACAGGTGGGCAATATGCTCCTTGCCCGTGCCGTTCTCACCAAATATCATCACGCTCATATCGGTGGCGGCTACCAGCCTTATGCGGTGCATGATTTTCTGAAAGGCGGAACCTTCACGGGCGAATATAGGCATACGGCGTTGTCCTGCCTGACGTTCTTTCAGTATGGAACGGATCAGGGGGACAAGTTTATCCTCCACAAGCTGTTTGGGAATATAGTCTATCGAGCCGAGTTTCATGCTTTCCACGGCGGTATTAACTTCGGCGTAGTCGGTCATAATGATGAAGGGCTGCATCTTTCCCTCCTTTCGCATCCAGCACAAAAGGTCTATGCCACTGCCGTCAGGCAGACGCAGGTCGGCAACCACGATATCATTATCTGTTGCCTGTTGCAGATGTTTCTTCGCGGTTGAGAGGTGGTAAGCCTTCATATTGCGGTAGCCCTCCCGTGACAGCATATTGCAGACATATTCGCAATACACGATGTTGTCTTCCACCACAATTATTTTTGTCTTATTCATCTTCGTATTTTCTCCTTTCCTCTTCTGCCAACCGTATTATTTCCACTCCCTTATCCAGCACGGCAGTCACGGCATGGCTTAACGCTTCACCATCCGGGAGAGCATCGCCACGAAGCAATCCGTAAAGTACATTCAGCGGTTGGTCGGCACGGAGCACCTCCCACGAACTGCGCAGGTGGTGGATCAGGGAATCCAGCTTTTGCAGGTCTTTTTCTTTTGCTGCATCCCGTACCGCCTGCATTTCCTTTTCTGTTTCAGTTATCAACTTTTCCAGCATGACGGCTTCATTGCCATAGGACAATAAGGCGGAAAAGTCCGGTTTCCCGTCCGGTGTCGCTTTTATGGCACACCTGTCGGAAACCTCCATCAGTTCCGATATGGAGAACGGTTTGAACAGGCATCCGGCAAAGCCTTTTGCCAATAGTTCCCCTTTGTTACAACTGCCCGAAGCGGTTGCCACAACCACCGGGATTGTTGGTGAATTGCCCACGTTGGACGAACGCAACAGTTCCAGCAATTCGAAACCGTTTATATCGGGCATATTCAAGTCTGTCAGCAACAGGCTGTATTCTTTCTGGCGTATCATTTCCATCAGTGCCGCAGCATCGGTGCAAGTGTCGCAGTGTATTCCTTCTTGGGAATACATCTCTTTCAGCATCAGAAGTAATACCTCATCATTGTCAATGGCGACAACATCATGGAATTTATTGTTATGATAAACAGGTGTATTGCTTGTATATCCAAGCTGTTCTTCAGCTTCCTGCATAGAAATTTCAACTGTGAAACGACTGCCTTTCCCTTTCTTGCTGTCTAAACGGATTGTTCCGCCAAGCATCGACACAATATTACGCATTATGGCAAGCCCAAGCCCGAAACCCTCCTTTGCGGCGGCATTTGATAGACGTTCAAACGCACCGAACGCTTGTTTCTGTTCCTCTTCTGTCATGCCTGTACCTGTATCTTCAACGACCAGTGTCAGAACTCCATTATCATATTCAGTAATCAAAGAAACACCGCCTTCTTCTGTGAACTTGACAGCGTTTGACAGCAGGTTATTCCCGATTTGTATTATTCGCTCTTTGTCGGTCAATACAATGGCATCGTGTCCAGTCTTCACGGACAAGGACAGCCCTTTGTTCACGGCAACAGGCATGAACTCCGTTTCAAGTGTGTGCGTGATTGCTGAAATCCGGCAGGGTGACAGACGGGGCTGTTCCTTGCCGTTGTCCAGGCGGAAGAAGTCAAGCAAAGTGTTAAGCATATCCCGCATACGGTCGGAGGATTGCAGTATGTTTTGGATATACTGCCCGGACTTATCCTCACACTGTTCTTTCCGTATCAGTCCGGCATAGCCTGTTATTGCTGTCAGCGGTGTGCGCAGTTCATGGGTGATAGTATGTACCGCCTTCTTCCTTGACGTTATCAGTGCCTCGTTCCGTTGTACGGATTGTTCCAGTTGCCTTATCAAATCAGTTGTCTTGTGCTTGTATTGTTTAATGCTTTTTGCATCACGATGTATGATGATGTAGGAAATTAACAACAATAGAAGAACGAATCCCATTAAACCGCCTACTTGCATAAATGACTTTTCACGCATGGCAACTATTTCGTTTTCCCGGCTTTGCAGTTCGGTTTGTACCTTTTCTTCTATTTGGCAAATCAATTCTTGCAGTTGTCTGTTAAGTTCTGCATTACGAGCTGCAAGGCTGTCGGCTTGTTCCGACAATTGGCGATCCTGCACTTTCTGTTCGCTGATTACGTTTCTATTGACCGAATGAAGGATAGTGGTTGATACTGCTGGAGTTACTTCCTTTTTTTTGCCGAATATGCCTAAGAAACCTTTTCGTTTTGGCTTTTTGGACTGTTCCTGCACACTTTTCTGTACAATAACCGGAATTTGATTGGCTATCTTCTTGTTAATAGATTGTTGTTCATCCATTAACCGGACTATCTGGAACATCTGTCGTTCCTTATCCTCTAAAAGACTGCGCACACTATCGATGCGCTCTGCTGGATAGGTGGCCTTGAAACGGCAGAGCATACTGTCCATTGCCATACGCCGTGCATGGTAATGCTCGATATCTTTATCGTTCCATTCCAGTATTGTTTCACCCAATAGAGAAAATTTTATCATTTGAATATTGATATTGTTTATTTCTTTTCGGAGCTCGTCTATTTTTTTATTGCCAAGTTCTAATGCTTCTATCTCCTGCCATTCATAGAGGCTATTATATGCCATACATCCGATAAGAATGGAGATAAGTATATATCCCAACCGTATTGCCTTATAGAAATTTCCTGACCGCTCCATTATTTTAATGACATTGATTTTTGGAACATGAATAAAAGTTTATCTTTTTCGTTCATGCGGATATTATCAGAATAACCGTCTTTTGTTATTTGATACCCACATGGCTTAACCATAAAAATGCCTAAGCCCTTAGTGTACGAACTTACTTCTGAGGCATAGTCTTTACTTGTATTTAATGGAACTTTCCCTTTAATATGACACCACTCATTATTACAACTGATGTCTTCAATCTCAGACATCAGTTTTTGCAAATCTGTAATAGCTTTGGAACTCGCTACTTGGGGTATCTGCAACTCAAAACAGAGCATCGGTTCGAGAATGTCCACACCTGACTGTTGCAAAGCCAGCCTGAAGACATAAGGGGTCAGCTGTCTGAAATCAGCAGGTGTACTTACCGGGCTATAATACTCGGCTTGAGTAAAAGTTACTTTCAGATCTGTCACTTCCCATCCATGTAAACCAGATTGGCAAGACATACGAATCCCTTCAAAAACGGCATTTTGAAAAGAATGGTTCAGATAACCATAGGAGATGTCACTTTCGATTTGCAACCCTGCCCCTAACGGTAAGGGTTCAAGAGTCAGCCCTATTGTGGCCCAGTAAGGGTTGGGTGGTACTTCGATCTGAATAATCTTATTGACCTTTTTTATAGGTCGTTCTTTGTAGATAGTCTTGATCTCATCAAAATGGACCTTTACGGAAAATCGTTCTTCCAGCAATGTCTGTATGATTTCCTTTTGGGTCAAACCATATAACGAGATTTCCAATTCATCACTATATGAGTTTATGGAAAAGGACAAAGACGGGTCTTCAATCCACAATGTATTCAGAGCGGATATCACCTTGCTTCTCTCTTCGGGCTTATTTGGCCGGACGGAGGATTTGAGAGCGGGATGCTGATGAGATAATCCTTGAATCAAACAAGGTTTAGCACCTAAATAATCTCCGATTCGAAAATCTTCTATATCTTCTACAATCGCGATATCATTGGCACCCACTTCATCAACATTTATCTCTCTGCCCTGATAAATAGTCTTTAGATTTTTAATCTTGATGAATTTTTCCGAATCGTTGATTCTTACAACGTCTCGAAGTCTCAGACTTCCGTCAATTATTTTAAGAAAACTTCTTTTATGCCCTTTGGGGTCATGCTCTATCTTATAGAGATAAGCTGAAAGTCTGTTTGAGACTGATGCCGGAGGAAGTATAAAAGAAGAAATGGCGTCCAACAACTCATTGATACCGATATTGAACATTGCTGATCCATGTAGCACCGGATAGACTTTGGCTTTTGCCACAAGAGCGATTATCGTATTCCAATAATCAGCCGGTGAAATTTCGCTATCCGCCAAATATCGTTCTAATATATCGTCGTCATGGTTGCATACAAATTCTTTGTATTCTTCCTTTATATATGTTTGGGAGCAAACCGGATAAACCGATCCATCGACAACAGTTTGCATAAACAGGACATCTTGCGACAGATTTGTTTTTATATCCATATACAAACGCTCCAAATTCACACCGGCACGGTCAATCTTATTGATAAATATAATTGTCGGGATTTGCAGCTTTTGTAAAGTACTGAACAGCAACTTTGTCTGCGCTTGTATGCCTTCCTTTGCGGATAAGATGAGGACTGCTCCATCAAGCATTTTGAATGTCCGCTCCACTTCCGCAATAAAATCCATGTGTCCCGGAGTGTCAATGATATTGCATTTCACTCCATTCCAGATAATAGATGTCGTAGAAGCCCGGACAGTAATTCCTCTACGTTTCTCTATATCCATAGAGTCCGTTATGGTGTCACCATTATCCACACGGCCGCACTTTTCCGTTGCTCCACTGGCAAACAGCAGATTCTCGGTTACGGAAGTTTTTCCTGCATCAATGTGAGCAAGAATTCCTAAATTTATAATATTCATTTGGATTAAGCAATAATATACTACAGTAGATGCATTGTCGAAACGCACCTTTTAATACCTCCTCGTAGCATATGAGAACTACAGGATTACTAACTCGTATTAATATGTATATTATTACTGCCGCATAACGATTACAAAATTACACAAAAAAATATATCTAACAAAAGTGGGAGGATTTTTTAACTTTTTACCATAGACATTTTATTAGGGAAGCGTAGGTTCAACTGGCAAGTACAAATAAGTAGAAATGTTTGAACAACACCGTTTTAGGAAGTTGAAAAATCAAGTTTCTCTCTCGGTATAGCGTTTATTTTGGCCAATATCTTCTTTAGTTTAGCATTTGTGTATTTCCCATTCGTGTTCTATTTAGCTCCTTATTATGAGTATGTAGCAAGTTACTTATCAAATTCAGCCTCTTTGAGGGTCAAATATGGTTTTGCAAATGGTGACTGACAAGACATAAACAAGGTCAGCAGGAATTTTTTACATAAATGGACATGAATGTATATAACCTAAAATAAGAATAAATTTTAATAAGGGCTGCCCAAAAAGAAAAAAATGCAGTTGCCATCCTATAGATACTTGCAGAAAGGATAAAATTTACTTTTAGACCTTTTGGGATAGCCCTTATTAATACTTCAGATAAAATTCCTTAGGTTATATTTTCAATCCTTTGGACCGGGTTTCCTCCTTGGCATACAGTCCCGGACGCCCGATTATGACATGGTTGGCAACGATACTATCCGCCGGACTGCGTATCTGCGGCGGTGCATTTTCGGGATATTGCGCCTGCCTGTTCCTCACATCTTCCGCTTCCGGCTTGAGCTGTTGCCCTTCATTCTCCTTTTCTGCGACTTCGGGCGTGGGTGGCGCAAGCTCCAGCTGAATTTTTCGGTCAAGGGCGGCAAGTTCGGACTTCAACTGCTTCAGCTCGTCCTCCTTCTTCCACACCTTACCCGCTATCTCCTGTAACTGCGGTATCTCCATCTCCAGCACCTCGTTCTTCGCCTTGTACTGGTCGATGATGGAGGGTATCCTCTCCATCGCGTTGAGGAAGTTGCGGGCGGCGGCCAACGGGTCAGCCATCGCCAGATGCCCGTTGTTGTAGGTGTACTTGTAGTTCCCCTCGACCACGAAGCGGTTGTCGGTGAACTCCAATCCCTCTTTGAGTATCCTTTCGCTCACCACCTTTATCGGAAAACCGTAAAGTTCACCGACCTGCGTGTACAACCCTCCGGTCGTGGCATTCTTGGCTATCTCCTGCAAACGCTTTCCGATGACCTTCTCATCGGCGGAATCCACTCCGTCCACCTTTATTATATTAAGGCGGTTGCCCTCCTTGTCGGTCTGCACCACCGACAGGAAGCGGTTCCAGTCCTCCGTCATGGCATCTATGAAAGCCGTGTTGTTGCGCAACTCGCCGGTCTTTGACTCCAGCTTGAACTCCGAATCACGCTTGCCCTTGTTGAACGACTTGCGTTCCCCTTCGAGCGATGCGATCCGCTTTTCCAGTTTCGCCTTGTCCAACAGGTCGGTATTGCCGGAGAGCAACGCCATGTATTCCGAGAAATTCATGCCCGATTTTTCGTCCATTGCCCCCTCGTCGATGGTACGCGCACCCATCGCACCGCTTTTGAGCTGGCTTATGAAAGTCTGCTTGCAGTGCAGGAGGTTGAACTTGTAGCTGTCCAGTGACTTCTCCACCGCGTAGATGATTACATCCACGTTGTTCCCGGCGAAATGTTTGGCAATCTCATTACCTGCCCTAACTCCGCGTCCGTCACGCTGTTGCAAGTCGGACGGTCGCCACGGCGTATCGAGATGATGGATAGCCACACACCGTTTCTGGGCGTTCACACCCGTTCCGAGCATAGAGGTAGAGCCGAACAGCACACGCACCGTCCCGGCGTTCATGGCGTCTATCACCGCCTTCCGCGCCTTGTCGGTCTTGCACTCCTGAATGAAGCGCACCTCGCTTGGCGGTATACCGTAGTCCTCCGTCAGTTTGCGCTTGATTTCCGAATAGACGTTCCACCCGTCGCCCGGCTGGTATGTCCCCAAATCAGAGAAAACGAACTGCGTGCCTTTCTGGGCGTCGTATTTTTGATAATACTCCGCGATCATCTTGGCACAGTGACTCGCTTTGTTGTCGGGATGATCTTCGTAATTCGGGTCTATCATGCGCATGTCGAGTGCCATTTTCCGGGCATAGTCCGTGGCGATGAGCATCTTCGCCTTTTCTTCCGTTTCCGAAAGCGGCAGCCTGCCCAACAAGGTGGCATCGCCCGTCTTGGCGAACTGCATCAGTTTCTGTATGAAGTCCTCCTGTTCCGGCGTGGGCGGTATATGGTGCAGTATCTCGTTCTTGGCAGGACGGTCAACGCCCACATCCTCCGCCGTGCGGTAGTCCGTGATTTCATTATAGAAGGCGGCAAGCTCCGGCACTTTGATGAAGTAGCGGAAACGCTCCTTCTGGACCACATTGTTCGTCACGTTAAATTCAAAATCCGTCGTCTTCTTGGCAAATATCGCCGCCCAAGCGTCGAAACACCTTATGTCCTGCCGTTCCAGCTCCTTCGGGCGCAGGTACTTGAACAGCAGGTACAATTCAGTCAGTGAGTTGCTGATAGTCGTGCCGGAGAGGAAGGTCGCACCCAAGTCTTTTCCTGTGCGCTCCTGTATGGTGCGTATGGCAAAGAGCATGTTAAGTGCCTTCTGGCTTCCCTCGCTGTTTCCCAATCCCGCCACACGGTCGTGGCGCGTGTTGAAAGTCAGATTCTTGAACTGGTGGCTCTCATCTATGAAGATGTGGTCGATGCCCATCTGCTTGAAATCCACCACGTCGTCCGTGCGTGACTTTATGGCGTGTTCCACCTTCTCCAGCTTCGCTTCAAGGTTGTGCTTGCGCTTCTCCAATCCTTTCAGCATCGCCCGCGACACGTTCTTTCCCTGCTGCCGTAGCACTTCGAGGTTTTCCTCCACCGTGTCAAGCTCTGCTTGCAGGATGCGCTGCTGCAATTCCGGCGACTGCGGTATCTTGCCGAACTGGTCGTGCGACATGATGACGCAATCGTAGTCGTTGTTCTTTATATTATTGAAGAAGCGCACACGGTTGGCGGTCGAAAAGTCCTTCTCCGAAGCGTACAGAATACGTGCGTTGGGATATGCCGCCTGATAGGTGGCTGCAATCTCCGCAACGTTGGCTTTCAGCCCGATAATCATCGGCTTGTGTGCCAAATTCAGACGCTTCATCTCATGCGCGGCGATGCACATTATCAGCGTCTTACCGGTTCCCACCTCGTGGTCGCAAATTCCGCCGCCGTTCTGTTTCAACATCCAGACGCAATCCATCTGTGAGGGATAGACGCTCTTGATACCCCGGCTTGCCAGCCCTTTCAGGTTGAGGTCGGGAAAGGTCTGATGGGAGCCGTCGTAGCGCGGGCGCACGAAACAGTTGAACTTGCGGTTATACATCGTCACAAGCCGCTCCTTGAACTGCGGCGACTGCTCTTCGAGCCATTCGGAGAAGCCGTTTCGTATCTCGTCAATCTTGGCGTTGGCGAGTTGTATTCCCTCGCTGTCGCGCATCTTGATGTCGTTGCCATGCTCGTCCTTGCCGATGGACTTCATCATGTCAGGGCAGGTGTTGTGCAGGGCGTGTTTTAGGAGGTGCATACCGTCATAGTTCCGGTAATACCCCTTCACCAGAAACTCGTCCGTGATTTTCATGGTGCGGTAGCCGCACACCACCGAAAACTCGTCCATGCTTGCGGAATAGGCGATTTTCACCTCCGTGTCGAACAGCCGGCTCATGTAGGCGGCATAGACACCCGTCGGAATCCAGCGTTCCCCGAAATTGAAGTCCAGATCCTCGAAGGCGATGCGCTGCGGCTCGGCATCTTTCAGAGCCTCCAACGCCTGCTTCACCTCCGGCATACGCTCATTTTCGGGATTGTCACCCATCCATGCCTCTATGCGTTCCGCTTTCTCTATGACATTTCCGGCGATGAAACGGTCTTTGATTTCGTAACCGGTCACGAGCGGATTGTAGTAGATGCGCCCTTGCAGGGCAGTGAGCAAATCCTCCGCCGTGCTGTCGGTTATCTCCCGCATATAGTCGAGATTGACCGTACCATATTTGTTGAGCGACGCAGACAGGGCTTCTTCGGGAGAGCCTACGTTGGCATGGCTCTCCACCGCGAAGGAAACAGGATGCTCGAAGATGTCCGCCTTGACGAACTTTCCGTTTTCCATCCGTTCCAGCGAAAGGATGTCGCGCCCGCCCGCATCCATCATCACTAACTTCACGTTCTGCTTGGCGTTGAGGTTGCCGTAGCGCATGACAAACTCATCGTAACAGGTATTCAGATGCTCTCGCCACGGAACATTTGCCTCGCGCCGGAGCGATTCATAACGGTACAGACGCTCGTAGGCGTCACGCAGCGACACATACAACAACGCCTTTTCCTTCTGGTATCCTTTCAGGTCGAGCGGCTGGAATGTCGCCCCGTATGGCGTGATGTCTTTCAGGTAGCCGATGTTATGACGCCCCCGGTCAGCCACCAGCGACCCTTCGCGCAGGTGCATCTCCGGCGTGCGGTGGTAGGCACGCGGAGAAAGGTCCACGACTTCCTCCTTCGGCTTTTCCGCTTCGATGTCGGGGAAAAGGAAAGTCCCCACCGCTTCCGATGGGGTATCTGTAACGGCAGGTGCGGCGACTGCCTCCGGCTGTGTTTCCTCCTGTCGTGGCTGCTCACGGGAAGTTTCCGGCACGGCTTTCACTTCCGTCTTTTCCGCCACTTGTTTCTCGTTATGCTGCCTTGCCAGTTCCCGAAGTTCTTTCCTACGCTCCGGCGTCAAACCCATCATCATTTCATAGAAACCGTTGATGGGAGGATTGGTATCCCAGTCCAGTGTGGCATAGATGTCGTCCGGGTCGGCAGGCTTGGCGGTGTTCTCCGCTTTCACCTCCTTATTCTCCATTGCGGGTTTTGCAGTTGGAGCTGTCGGTGTAACCGTGACTTTCGGTTTGGGCGGAGTGGACTTTGCCGTAACTGCCTTTTTCACCGTCTTTTTCTTTTTGGAGGTTTTCGGTTGGCTGACCTCTTCCGTCATCCCCCAGAGGTCAAGCAGGGTGAGCTGCACGCCTGCGGAATATTGCGGGCGCGGTTCTATCTCCGGCTTTTCATCTGCGGGTTGCGGCTTTTCTGTCGGAGTTTCCACCGTCTGCGCCGAGGATACTGTTTCCAATTTTATGGCAGGACGCTCTACTTTATTTTGAACGGCAACTTTTTCTTCCGTTCCTGCCTGCCGGATTGAACCCGAATACAAGCGCATGGCAAGCCTGTAATGGAAATCCTCGTCGAGCATACGGCGCAAATCCCCGGCGATGCCTGCTGCCTTGCCCTCGTGCAGATAAACCATAGCGGGCTTCCCGTAGGGGTCTGTGTCAAGTTTCGCCATCGTATGCACGATGCGTTCCGGGTGGTGGATGAAATAGGCGTTGTCGGTCAGGGCGGTTTTCGTGTCCGTCTGTATCACGGTCATCAGCCGCTCGTCCTGCGACATTTCCTTCTTGCTGAGGTTCTTTTGCAGGACAATCAGGTCACTGCCCACCTCCGTGCCCGCGTTGTCCGTGAACAGGTTGTTGGGCAGGCGTATCGCGGATACCAGATTGGCCTGACTGAACAGCTCGTTACGCACGGAGGTCTTGGTGCTATTCAATACCCCTTGCGAGGTGATGAACGCCACGATACCGCCGTCACGCACGGCATCCAGTCCTTTGAGAAAGAAATAGTTGTGGATGGTTTTCTGGGCGGAGCGTCTGCCGAAAGAGTCGCTCCGCTGAAACTCCGCGTCGAACACGGCAATGTCACCGAACGGAATGTTGGACACCGCCAAGTCGAAATAATTGTTGAACGGTCTTTCGATTTTCTCAAAACCGCAGGTGCGCATTTTCTGGTCGGGATAGAGATGCCTCAAGATTGTACCCGTGAGCAGATCCTTCTCGAAAGCCATCACATCCGCATTGGGGCTGTGCCGCAGCATGGAATCCACGAACACGCCGACACCTGCCGACGGTTCGAGCATACGGGCGGGGCGGACGCTGTAATCTGCCAGCACGTCCGCGATGGTGTCGGTTATCTCTTTGGGGGTGTAGAAAGCGGTCAGCACGGACGCTTTCAGCGAATCCACAAACCGCTTGTACTCTGTTTCGTCCTTGCTGTTCTCACGGATAAGCCTGTGCAGCTCCACCGTCGGGGCGAACAGTTCGAGGTCGGATTTCGCCCACCGGACGGCATCCGTCAGTTCCTTTGCAGGGTTGAGGATACATTTCAGACCGCCGAAACCGCAGTACCTTTGAAGTATGGCACGCTCTTCGGTTGTCGCTGTCCTATTTTCCCTGTCAAGGATGAATGCCGTCCGTATCGCCTCGATGTTGTCCCGCAGTTTCTGTTTGCGGTTAAACGCCATATTCGTCTAAGTAAAGGACGGTTGCTCCCGTCAGCTCCGTGTAGAGCAGGTCGTAATCGGAAGACAGGGCGAAATTGTCATCCGAGAGGTCATAGACGGAGAACACGTTGCCGACAAGCGGCAGCAGTTTCAGGACAAAGGCTTCACGCTTCTCTTCCGGCACTTCATCGGCAAACTCGTTTTCCACGACTTCGCGGAGGATGGCGTAACGGGAATAATGCAGCCCGCGCAGCAGCGTGTCCATCGCCAGTTCCTGCGCACCATCGGCGGGATAGCCTTCAAGCCGTGCCCTCTCATACGTTTCGGCGGCACGGTCGGCCCGTTCCCGTATGAAAGCGGTGTCGTCAGCCTGTTCAAACTTGTTCGTGCGGAGATAGTCCAGCAGGTACAGACCGTAATAGGAAAAGTCGGTCTGACCCTCGTTTTTCTTCTTGTTGTTCATTACTTTGGATTTAGCGGATTGATAATTAACGGGATAATCGGTTGGAAAAAGGAAGAAAAAGGCACTCGGTATCCCTCCGAGTGCCACCACTAAATCCAAAGTATGAGTGTAATCCGGTATCGAAGAACAATTCATTACTCTGAACAAGTGGCAAAGTTAATACTATTTCTTCCGTCCTGAAAATTTCTTGTCCTTTTTAGCCTCCGGGAACACAAAAGTCGTGTTATATTCCCCGTCAAAGGCGACAACAGCATCGAAACTCTTGCCCTGTTTGCTCTTGAACCCTTTGAGCAGCTTGGTATGCCCTTCGGTGAGCAGGTCTTTGATTTCATCGTCGGACAGGGTGCGTCCCGCTTTCAGCCGGAACACGGGCAGTCCGCACTCCGTGTTGTCGCAGCGTACCACCTTGCCGTAGAACCGCATCCTGCCCGTGCCACACTTGGGACACGCGCAGCCGGAGTCACGGCTGCCGAAGAGCTTGTCGCACGAGATCAGTTCGGAGGTTATCTCACGTGTGTACGCCTCTATCTCCTTGCGGAAGGTGTCGTCGGACAGTTCCCCGCGCTCGATACGCGCCAGCTCCTTTTCCCATTCGCCCGTCATGGCAACATCGGCGATGCGCATCGTCTTGACGACGGAATTGAGGGCAAGTCCTTTTTCGGTGGGAACAAGCGACTTCTTGCAGCGTTCCATGTAACCGCGCTTGAAAAGCGTTTCGATGATGGAGGCGCGTGTGGCGGGAGTACCGATGCCACAGTCCTTCATCGCCTGCCGCAGTGCGTCGTCCTCAATTTCCTTGCCCGCCGTTTCCATTGCCGAGAGCAGGGTGGCTTCGGTATGCAGCGGCTTGGGTTTGGTCTTTCCTTCGGTAATGGACGAGCCTTTCGGTGTCAGCGTGTCGCCTTCCTGCCAGCCGGGGATGGTAATTTCCTCTTTTTCCTCGCCATAGACGGCACGCCATCCGGTTTGCTTCACGACGCTGCCTTTTACGGTAAACTCCACTCCGGCACATTCCGCCGTGACAGTGGTCACATCCTTGACGCATTTCTCAGAGAATGCCTCGACCATGCGCCCGGCAATCATCTGATAGATGGTATTGTCCTCTTTGGAGAGGAAGAGCGGTTTCTCACCCGTGACGAGCAGGGCATGGTGGTCTGTCACCTTGCCGTCGTCCACGCTGCGGCGTGTCGGGGCGGCTTTTGCCCGCACCTTGTCTTTCCATTCGGGCTGTGTGCCGATGAAAGCGAGCAGTTTGGGAATTTCGGCAAACACGTCTTCGGGGATGTAGCGGCTTCCCGTTCTCGGATAGGTTATCAACTTCTTTTCGTAGAGTTTCTGCGCGATTTCAAGCGTCTGTTCCGCCGTGAAGCCGTGCTTGGCGTTGGCTTCTTTCTGGAGCGTGGTCAGGTCGTAGAGCAAGGGAGTTTCCTCCGTCTTCTCCTTGCGCTCGGCTTTCGTGACAGTGGCGCAACCTGCCGCCTTTACCTTATTATATAGTTCCATCGCCGGTTCTTTCTCTTTCCATTTCTCGGAGGATGAGAATTTCACGACTTCGCCGTCGCAACCGTCCGTTGCGATATGGAGCTGCCAGAATGCTTCGGACGTAAAGCGGCGGTTCTCCCAGTAGCGTTCACATACCATAGCCAACGTTGGTGTCTGCACCCGCCCCACGGAATACGTGCCGTGTCCGGCGGCGATGGATAACGCCTGTGTGCCGTTGATGCCCACGAGCCAGTCGGATTCGCTCCGCGCTTTGGCGGCGAGGTAGAGGTTGTCGTATTTGCTGCCGTCTTCGAGTTTCCGCAGTCCCTCGCGGATAGCTTTGTCGGTGAGAGAGCTGATCCACAGGCGCACGAAAGGAGTGGTGCAACCCGTATAGTGGTAGAGGTAGCGGAAGATAAGCTCTCCCTCGCGTCCGGCATCGGTCGCCACGATGATATGTTCGCTTGTGTCGAACAGTCTTTTGATGACTTTTATCTGCGACACCACGCCGCTGTCGGGCTTGTAACCTTTCTCCGTCCTGACCTGACGGGGGACGAGCGTGAATGTGTCGGGAATAATCGGGAGGTTGTCACGGACAAATCCGCGCACGCCGTAGCCGTCGGGCATGGCAAGCTGAACGAGGTGTCCGAATGCCCATGTCACGGCATAACCGCCTCCCTCGAAATATCCTTCCTCTCTCTTTGTCGCGCCCACGATGCGGGCGATTTCACGTGCCACGGAGGGCTTTTCTGCAATGATTGTCTTCATGTCTTCTTCTTTTTTGTTGATACTTTGGATTTTATTTTGGATTCAGTGGCGGACACGGGATTACATTTTCATGCCCTTGCCCGTTTTCTTCTGCGGCTTCTCCTGCTGCTGTTGCTGGCGGGCGTCCTTCGGGTTGGTCTGACCTTTCTGCAACGGCTCTCTCAGATTCTTTGTAGCCTCGTTGGTCTTGCCATCGTTGTTCACCGCCACCTGCGTGCGGCTCTCGTTGGACGGAGCAACCTGCTGTGCATTGTCAGGGTTCGTGTCGTAGCGGTACGGGCGTCCCTTCTCCGGGTTGAACTTGATATACATCGTGGCATGGAAGCCCTGCTTGTCGGTCACGTTCTCCAGCTTCACGGCTTTACCCGCCACATAGTCGGCTTTCTGCTGGTCGGTGAAGCTCACGCCGCTCCATTTGCTGATGGGGCGGATGCTGCCGTCCTCGTTCGTCCACGTGTTGCGGCGTTGCTCCTTCTTGGTCTGTGCGGCATTTTCCCCGCCCTGCGCCTGACTTTTCGATGTGTCGCCTTTGGTTTCCTGTGTCTGTGCGGTACGGGGCGACTTGCCGGTTCCCGGCACGAACTCCACGCCGCGCTGCTCCACGTTCACTTGCAGGGTGGTGACGAACTTTCTGCCGTCGTTGCGCTCGATGAGCTTGTCGCGTACGGGCAGTCCGGCGCGGAGCATGTCCCGCTCCTGCGTGGTGATTTCCGTCTTGCCGATGCGCTCCGGGATGCGCACCCTGCTTGCCGGAATGTCCGTGATTTCATTCGTCTTGCGGTCGATGCTGATGTAGGAGGGGATGATCTCGCCCGTTTCCCTGTCCACAATGTCCACGACCCTACCGAGATTGCCCGTTTCGCGGAGGTTCTTCCGGTCATTGTCGGAGAATTTGTGTTCCTTGTACTCATCCAGCTTCTGCTCCTTGCGGATGAAGTGCGGCACGAGGCTGATGTTTCCCTCACCGTCCTTCTTGAAGGAGAGGCGGGCGTCCAGCTCGAATGATTCGCCGCCGAAGGTCGGTTTGACCTTTACCAAGTCGGACTTGCCATAGTTGAGCATCTTCGTAAGGTCGCCGGACTTTTCAAGGTTGTCCCGCTTTACGCCCCATCTGTCCTCCAGCTCCTGCCAGTTGATTTTACTCTCGTCGATGGGCTGGTAGCCACGTTTGCCCTGCATCTGTTCGGATTTGTCCTGTTGCTGTTCTTTCCGTTGTTCCATGTTCTCCTGTTTTTGAGGTTCTTGTTTCTCTGTCTGTTGTGCTGCCATCTCTTCCTGCACCTTCTTCTCATAGTCGGAGGTGTCCACCTTGTGAGGGGCGAGCAGCTCCTTGTTCGCTTCGGGGTCTTTCAGCAGTTGCTTCATCACCTCTAAGAGATTTTCAGCTTGGTCTGCCGCAATGCGGTAGAAACCGAAGCGGCTGGGTTCCTTGCACTGCCGGAAGAAGTTCTTGAAGAAGTTGTCCAGCACGTCGCCATGTCGGTCGAATTGCAGGAAACTCTGCGCGTTCTCCGCTTTTGCGGGGGTGCGCTTGGGTGTGCCGTCCGCGTTCAGCCCGGCTACCACGCTGATCTCGCCTGTCTTCTCGTCACGGACTACCAGCACGTCCTTTTCGTCTTTTTTCTTTGCCATCTGAAAAATGTTTTAATGGGTTATTTATGAAAGAAATTATGGATACGAGCCTTGTAGAAGGCTATATCTTCCTTTTTGAAGTCCTTGATATGGTTGGAAAGGAATGTCAGCACGTCCTCCTCGCTGTAATAGGTCTTCTTGCCCAGCGTCTTGTAGGGCAATGCGCCTACGCTGCGGTAGCGTTGGAGGGTGCGTTTGCTTATCTGGAGCAACATGCACAAATCCTGATTGTCGAAAAGGCGGATGCTTTCCGTGATAGTGGGCTGTTTCCCCTCAGCCTTCATCGCCAGCAGCAGTTCGTCCTGACGGTCGAGCCGTTCCATCAGCTTCTGCATCCAGCCCTCGAAGTTGTTTCGTGTGAGCAGTTCCATGACCTATGTCCTCCTTCCTTTTGGTTTGCCGCCCGTGCGCAGCGTGTGGTTGTGGAACAGGGTGTCTATTGTCCCTTCCTCGTTCCTTACTGTGTTGTCCTCCAATAGCCGCAGTATCTCGGAAAGGCGGTAGCGGCAGCTTCCGCGTACCACCACATACTCGATACGGTGGTCGGTGCGCATACGCTGCATGGTGCGCTTGCTCACGTTGAGCATCTTCGCCGCCTGTGCCGTGTCAAGCAGCTTGTCTTCGGTTTCCCGCTTCCGTTTCTTCTCGTCCCTTGCCTCGCGGATGTACCCTGCGATGTTCGCAATCTGCGCCATCATCTCCTTGTAGGCGGAACTTTCCATTGTTATCACTTTCATGTTCAGTCCTTTCTTTTTGTTTCTGCGACAAAATTCGGCAATAAACAAAAGGGGCTTTAACAACTCACTACGTGACTCACGTAAGATTTTTGCGGAAGATGGCTCCGTAACCCGGTCAAACGGCGCAACAGGCAGCCTTTCAGCGGAAAACGATACGTCTTGTATGCCGTTTCGTTACCTTTGCGGCAAACTCTAAATGACATGAATATGGAAATAGTATCTATCGAGAAAAAGACTTTCGAGATGATGGTGGCGGCATTCGGCGCACTCTCGGAGAAGGTCGCCGCCCTGAGGCGCAAAAGCGACACGGGGCGCATGGAAAGATGGCTCACGGGCGAGGAGGTCTGCGGGCAGTTGAGAATAAGCCCGCGCACGTTGCAGACGCTGCGTGACAGGCGGCTTATCGGCTACTCGCAGATAAACCGCAGGTTCTATTACAAGCCAGAGGAGGTGAAGCGGCTGATACCGCTTGTCGGCACGCTCTATCCGCACGGCAGATGATTTGATTTATTCACCCACTGAATCCGAAGTTATGATGAACGAGAACAACGATGTTTTTACGATGGAAGACGAGCCGATAGCCTCTGTGGTGCAGGATATGCGCAAAGGCTCGAAATGGCTGTCCGCATTTCTGGAAAGCTACCGTCCTCCGCTGGACGGGGAACGTTACCTGACGGACGGCGAGGTGTCGGAACTGCTCCGTGTGAGCCGGCGCACCTTGCAGGAATACCGCAACAACCGCGTGTTGCCCTTCATACTTTTGGGAGGGAAGGTGCTTTACCCGGAAACGGGGCTGCGCGGGGTACTGGAAGCGAACTACCGCAAGCCGCTGGAGTGAGGCGGTTTCATGAAAAAGTAAACGGGTGACACCTTTTGTGGTGCTACCCGTTTACTTGTCTTATGGGGTATGTGCAATCAGCAATACCCGGCTTTTCCGTTCTGTATGAACATCACGTATGTCTGCCGTTTCTCTTGTGAGAGTGCCTTTCCCACCAGCCATGTGCGGAACAGGTGGGTGTTGTAGGTATTCACCCTGAAAGCGACCGGGATGATGATTTCAAGGGCGTACACGTCCGCGTGCAGCCCGTTTTCAAGCTGCATGTAGCGGCACACCTCGTAGTCGTTCAGCACGTCCGACTTGCGGACGGCTCTGATGGCGGCGTTCACTGCCGGGACGGTCGTATGGAACAATCCGGCTATTTCGGTGGCGGTCATCCACACGTCGTTACCGGTTACGCTGACTGCCTTGTCCTCGATGATGATTGTGTCACGTTTCATGGCTTTTCTTTTTAGATGGTGCAACCTGCAAATTCCTCGACGCCGTTCAATCTTGCGGCAAGGTTCTCCATGTCCTGATTGAGCTTCTCTTTGGTTATCTTTGCGTAAATCTGCGTCGTCTTTATGCTCTTGTGTCCGAGCATGGAGCTGACCGTTTCGATGGGAACACCGTTGGAGAGGAATATCGTCGTGGCTGCCGTGTGGCGGCTCTGATGCCACGTGATATGCTTGGTGATGCCGCAACGCTTGGCGACGGCACGGATACCGGCAAGGCACGTGTTATAATGCGGAACGGGAAATATCCTGCCGTCCCCGCACAGTCCCCGGTATTTGCCGATTATGCGGTTGGCGATGTCGAGCAGGCGGATGTTGGACACCACGCCCGTTTTCTGGCGGTTGATGTTTATCCACTCGTGTTCGTCGAAGTAGGTGCGGATATTCTCTTCCGTAAGGTTGCGCATATCCGCGAACGACAGCCCCGTGAAGGCGCAGAACAGGTAGAGGTCGCGGTACAATTCCTGTTTGGCGTTTTTCAGTTTCCCCTCCATCAGCAGGCGGATCTCATCTTTGGTCAGGAAACTGCGTGTTGTTTCCTCCTTCTTGATTTCATACTCGCGGAACGGGTCGCGCGTCAGCCACTCGTTGTTGATGGCGATGAATACCATCGTCCGTAACGGGCAGACGTACAGCCACACGGTATTGGTGCAGCAGTGCTTGTCCGTGCGCAGGAACATCTCGAAGTCGGAGATGAAAGCCGGGGTAAGCTCTTTTAGGGCGATGTCCTTCACATGGTAGCGGATGTCGAGGAACTCTTGCATGTGCTTGTAAACGGTGCGGTACTTCAGCAGCGTGCCTTTGGCTTTCATGCCTGCCTCCACCTGCTTCTCGTAGTCCTCGTTGTGCTGGCGGAACACCTGCATCAGCGTGTGGTAGCGGTGTTCCAGTCCGAGAAAGGCGTTCTTCACCTTCTCCGCCGTGACGAAGTTGTCACGCTCCATGATTTCCTGATAATGCCTGTTGATGCGTACCCGCATCTTGTCAAGCATACGGTTCGTTTCGAGTGCCGCCGTGCTTCTGCCCGTGACACGTCCACCTTTGGTGTCCCACAGTTTCGGATCGACAGTCAGTTTGCAGCTGAACTGTGTCTGGCTGCCGTCCACCGTGATGCGTCCCATGACGGGAACTGTCCCGTCCTTTTTCACTACCTGACGCTTGAGGTAGTAGATTACTGAAAATGTACTCTTCATTGTCCTTAATTTTTGGGTTTCAAAATTAGTTGGTGAAGAGTCCGGTGTTGGTACGCAAAACGGGGAGGAACGGCGCAATCTTTTTCCGTAACCTGATTTTTCGCATGAGTTATGGATAACTCACTATTCCTTAGAGCCTTGTTTCGCTATTCGTACCCGTTTGTCGCATTTTCGGGCATGGTTACGAACAAGTAACGTAGCGGCGTCAGGATTTGGCTTCGGCAGGGATTGTAATGGCTTCACGGATTATCGCCACTTCAACCAAAACCCTTGTAACTCAATTCTATCACTATATCTTTCCGCATTTCACTTTTTTGTAGTAACTTTGCAACATTAATCTATCTGATACCATGATCAAACGAAAAGACGGTTTTAGCGGTGAACGGGCACTTGTGCTCCCTTTGTCAGTCGTACAGGAGATGGAAAAGGATGCACTTTCCTCGATCCTGCATATTACGGATATCGGTTATTATCCGAAAGCTCTGCACCATTTCCGGGAACGTACGGAGCCTATCAGTCAGTTTGTCTTTATCTATTGTATAGAGGGAGCAGGATGGTTCCGTGTCGGGGAGCAGGAATATGCGGTAAAAGCCAATCAATATTTCATACTGCCTGCCGGAGCTCCGCACGCTTACGGTTCGGACGAAAACAATCCCTGGACAATTTACTGGATACATTTCAAAGGGAAACTGGCCTCCTACTTCGCCGGACAGGCTGCCCGCCCGATAGAAATTAAACCGAGTGTCCAGTCGCGTATCAGTAACCGGAACGATCTTTTCGAGGAGATATTCCGCACGCTGGAAATGGGATATAGCCATGAAAACCTTCTTTATGCTTGTTCCGCATTTCATTATTATCTGGGTTCTTTACGTTACCTGCAACAATATCGCGAAGCCGTCCGTACCGAATCCGACACAAACGATATCGTAACAGCCGCTATCCATTATATGAAAGAGAATCTGGAAAAGAAACTGACATTAGCAGATCTGGCAACCCATATCGGCTACTCCCCCTCCCATTTCTCCGTTCTGTTCAGTAAACGTACCGGTTATGCCCCGTTGACTTACTTCAACCAACTAAAGATACAGCAAGCCTGCCAGCTCCTGGACTTTACGGATATGAAGGTCAATCAGATATGCTATAAGATAGGAATAGAAGACACCTATTATTTCTCCCGGCTGTTCAGCAAGATAATGGGGATGTCGCCGAGAGATTACAAAAAGCAAAAGAAAGGATAATTACACAAAAAATCATCCGTACACCCTCAAAAAAGGGAGCAACAAACATGCTGCTCCCTCTGAGTAAATGTGTTAATTGTCCAGTTAGTCTTCTTCGTTAAAATACTTTCATGCTAAATTCACTCCATACAAAATAGTTAGCTCCAGTAGCATTTTTAGTGACAGTAAAGCGAACGATTTTAAAGGGTTTGCCAACCATTACCTGTGATTCATACGTTTCTTTGCCGCCTGTAGGCAAACCACTTTCCAATGTTCCTATTTTACTGAAAGAAACACCATCCATACTTCCTTCTATTATGATTTCTGCAGGAGCTGCATTTCCATTAGCCGAACGAGTCGTATAAGTAAAGCTAAGAGCGCTACTTTCGGCAGGCAATGTAACCTCAACATAATGATAGCCTTCTACAGCCACACTCCACGCCGAATGGAAGTAAGTTTCCACGTCTCCGTCCAAAAGATTTGCCAATGAACCTTCCGACGGTTCAACAGCATTGGAAGAAAGCATATTTACCGTCAAAGCCACATCTTTAAGTTTACTTTTATCCGGAACATACGAAATGCCATACAAACAAGTATTTTTCTCCGCATCGATAACAAAGCCTTGTTGTGTACAACCGGTCAAACGCAAGGGTAAAACATAATTACCATAAACCAATTTCGTACGGTCTACATTTATTTCCATATCTTTCAGGCTATATTCCGGGGTAAACGGAACGATGCCATCCCCACTCAAGGTATATGCATTTTCCGGCAATAAGGCATGATCCGTTTCATTTCCGGTATTATATTCATCCAACAGCGAAGGGTCAACTTCAACCGTACAATCAAATGTCCATTTATTTACCATCGGCATAGTGACAGGCAAAGTAAACCTGGCCTGCTCTTCTCCCTCATCCGTAAAAATATTGGAAACAAAACCTGTCTGATCAAAATAGATTGAAGGGATCATAACAGAAGGAATCAACAGCATACTATTCTTTTCTGCATTGATCGAATCTTTCGAGTCGGCCAAAGAAATCGGCAATACATAATCAACATCAGCCGACAAATCGTAAATAAGATCTGTCCGGAATACGATATTTACCATTTTATATTGATCTTTGGCATCAAAGTTCAGCCGGTCATCAAGGATCTGATAACAGTTAGCGGGTAACTTCACATACCGAGTACCAGATTGCGTATTATAAGCGGTTAATGCTTCGTCACTCCAAACTTCTATTTCGACCTCCGCGATGCTCCCCAGGTCAGAACCGGCTTTATTTACCACCTGTTGATATTCGGTATCTTCTCCTGTCTTATAGAGCGTCAGAGGCACCTCGCCGCTATTCTTAAAATAAAGGACTGTACTATATTCGCTTAAATATTCACCTTTGTTGTCTTCACAAGCCGTGAACGAAAGTCCCAAAGCAAATAAAAGCGATATGATTAATCTATTTTTCATATGTAATTTCTTTTTGGATTCGTAAGATATTTCTATTACCAACCATAATTTTGAGTCAATAACTTATTTCTGTCCAATTCACGCTGTGAGAAAGGATAGAGATAATGATTATCTTCAAATACCCGTGTTTCAAAAGTAACTCTTTCCCAAAAACCATCGGGAGTATCATCTCCACTTCCGGGATATTGTGTATTCATGCCGAACATAGGACCGCCGTCCACTTCTTTAGCGATCATCCAGGTGCGCGTATCGAAATAACGATGATTTTCAAATGCAAGCTCAACCCGGCGTTCATTGCGGCAAAGTTTTATCAACTCTTCGGTCGAAGCATTCGGATAGACCTCCGTAACCGGAACCAAACCGGCGCGGTCGCGTAAATCGGCCCAAAGTTCCATTGCCTGTGTTTCATAACCGGCAGGTAAGTTCACATTACGTTTCTTACATTCAAGCACGGATTCAATAAAATTAAGATACATTTCAGCCAACCTGAATGTCGGAAAAACAATATTCCCCCATTGACCACTGGCAGAGTTGAGCGTATGATCGTAAAAACGATTGATCACATAACCGGATTTAGGATAATCATGCGACTTATTTCCGTTAGCACCTTTTGCAAAAGAGATCAACGTCATACCACTACCGTGATGCCATTTGTTTCCTCCGAAAAATACAGAAATATAAAAACGAGGCTCACGATCTTTATACATATTCGGAGCTGTTAAATCGTAGGCAGCAGCACCTCCCCACGCAGGATATTCCCATGTTGTTTTATCCAGTTCATTTTCACTATATCCCGATCGCTTATCAATCACAGGATTTGTTCCGTTATATCCGGTAATCGGATAACGCCCGTTATTCATAGCATATGCATCCACCTGTTGCTGTGTCGGACCTACACCACCATAAGCCGTTCCGGAAATTCCGGTCGGAACCGTGTGTACTCCCATTGTATATCGGCCCTTATATCCGGTTGACCAAATCAATTCCGAATTCCAATGTTCCTGAGTTATCCCATAATAATTTGCATATGGGTCAGAGCCGTCACCTGCACGATATAATTTATACAGCGGATCATCGATCAAAACTTTAGCCGCCTTAGCTGCTTCCAGCCATTTATTTGCATCATACTCCTGAGGGAACAAATGGACTCCCGATAATTCAGGGAATCTATCGGTTACCGGATTGACAACCGAACCGTACAATTTATTTCCATTAAACAGATCACGGGCCGAATAAAGCTTCAAGCGGGCAATAACAGCCTGACAAGCTCCTTTAGTAGCTAATCCTTTCTCCGCATCCGAATAATTTTCAGCCATTGCCGGATCGTTGATACATGCTTCCATTTCGCTTACTACATAGTTCACACACTCATCCCATGTATTACGCGGACGATAAAGATCTTCCGTCGATGCGGTAAAATCCAGTAGTTCGTCCCCCAGTAAAAAGACAGGTCCATAAATGCGCATCATCATAAAATAATAATAGGCACGTGCAAACCGGCTTTGCACCTTCCATTGCGCCAGTTCTTCTTTTGTGACGATCGGGTCAGAACATCGGTCTACATTTTGCATAAAAATGTTACATTCACGTATTCCCTTATAATAGAAATCCATTTTGTAATAAGGTACGCTACTGGCATTCCAGGAACCGAAATTGATCCAACGTGTATCGCGGTCATAAGTCACCGAAGCTTCATCAGATGCGCCTAACCAGGGTGAATAATTAAAATCTTCAGCATCATTCGGTAAAAAACTCATTGAATTAAGCCAATAACTCCGGGTATTGCCACGGGTTTCCCAGATTTTATCAAACGTCAGTTTTTCGTCTTCCTGCCTATCCAGAAAATCATCACAAGATGAAAAAAAGGAAGACCCTATCAAAAGGCAAATAATTTGAAAAGATTGTATTATCGATATTTTCATATTTATAATTTTTTAGAGGATTAAAAATTAGCATTGAAACCAATTGTTACGACTCGGTTCGGAGGATATCCCGAGCCATCTCCATTTCCTTTTTCAGGGTCCCACAACTTAAACTTACTAAACGTAAGCAAGTTATTTCCGGATAAATAGAAACGTAACGACTTGATAAAAGTCTTACTCATCAAACTTTTAGGCATCGTATATCCAACTTCAAAGTTTTTCAGGCGCAGGAAACTGCCATCCCGCATCCACCAATCGGAAGTCTGTGCATTATTGGACGAACCCGATGATCCGCTCCAGCTCAGGCGGGGATATATAACCCCTGCATTTTGTTCCGGCGTATTACCCGGTCTCCATACCTTATTATAAACATCCTCATTGATTGCTGCACGTTCCATATTTCCGGAGCCGAAAGGAGTTTTTATAGTCGATCCGCTTAAAAAGAAATTGACATGTCCGACCCCCTGGAAAAATACATTCACATCCCAATTCTTCCATTGTGCAGTGGCACCAAAACCATAGATCATTTCTGGAAGATTGGTATATCCCATTGCCACCTGGTCTTGCGAGTTGATCACTCCATCGCCATTGATATCCTGATATTTAATATCACCGATGCGATATTCACCGAATGTTTGTTTAGGACTATTATCTATTTCTTCCTGACTCTCAAACAGTCCCAGTGCAACCAATCCGAAGGGTTGCATAGCTCCACCCGAACCGAATGGTTTCCCTATCCTGTTCTGATACTTATATTCCCAATCCGGCTCATCATTATTAAGCAACTCATTTCTATTGTAGGTAAAATTGGCACGGCCAGTCAGAAAAACTTCACCAACCTTCTGTGAATATTCCACTGTTCCGTCAAACCCCTGATTCTTTGTTTCACCGATATTGGTATAAGGAATTACAGATAAACCGGTAATAGCTGGTAAACCGGCACGTTGCAGAAAAATACCGGTACGTTTTTCCGAAAAATAATCGGCCTGAATACGTAGCTTATTGAATAAAGAAAATTCGGCACCTACATTGAGCTTATGTGCCTCTTCCCATGATGCAGTTAAATTTTCTACATCACCGACACGGATACCTCCGCCACCATTACCACCGGCAGAGCCATAATTCCAGTTTCCTGCCCCGGCATCATTGCCGACAAGGATAGTCGATTCATACACCCAACGCCGTTGTCCTCCGATATCGTCATTCCCGACTATACCATACGAACCTTTCAACTTAAGCATATCCACCACTTTGGTCAACGGCTGGAACCATTTCTCATTAGAAACCATCCACCCGATAGCACCTGCCGGAAAAAAGCCGAAACGATGTCCGCGTGCAAAGTTTTCCGAGCCGTTATAACCAATATTTACTTCTGCAAAATAAGTATCATTAAATGCATACGTCATACGCCCTGCAATACCCTGGTTTTTATACGGCAAAGATTTAAACTTATCTCCTTCCTGAGTACGGGTGTGAATTTTGTGATTGTATAAGAAAAGGGCTCCCAAACGGTGTTTTTTATCAAATAGACGTTCATAATTAAGAGAGGCTTCCATATAAGTCGTCATTGTACCGTCACGACCGATAGCATACGACAATTCGCCACTACCGGTACGGATCGGAGTACCGAAGATGAGATTCCCTTCCTCATCTCTACCGGTAGCATGGTACTGAGTAGGCTCTTTACTACGACGCTGAATCGTTGTATTCCAGGCATCCCAGGAGAACTTAAAATTACCGGTCAAACCTTTCAATGGTTCCCAGATCGCTCCAAAATCCTGAGTCAATCCGACCAGCGACTGCGAAGAATTCCAGAATTGCTGGCGATAACCGGAATGTACAAGCATATTCCAGGGATTATAGCCTGAGTCACTTGAAGGAGCAGCAATTGTCCCGTCTGAATATTGAACGGGAAAAGCATTAGGAGAAACCAGATAAGTATATTGCCAAATCGTATCATCATTATCTCCAAACCCCGGACCAAAAGACTTTTCATATATATTCGCCAGGTTTAAATTCAGAGTGGTACTTTTAGTCAAAGATAAATCGACATTCGCCCTGAAATTAAACTTATTGTAATTAATAGACGAATTATAGTCATATATATCCCCTGCACTTTTAAAAATAGAGCTTTCATTATAGAATGACCCGGAAATATAATATTTTACAATCTCCGTTCCACCCGTGATACTCAGGTTCACTCGTTGATTGGAAGCCAGATCATTATACAATGCATCGATCCAGTCTACATTCGGATAAAGATCCGGATCGGCTCCGCTACGATACATTTCCAGGACTTCCGGCGTATAATAGCCTGGTTGGATATCATTATACAAATCTGCCCACTGTGCAGAGTTCACCATTTTAGGCATCTTAGTCGGGCTGGTAATACCAGCTTCTGTCCGTACATTGATCGAAGGTTTCCCGATATTTCCTTTTTTAGTTGTGATAAGAATAACTCCGTTTGCTCCGCGTACGCCATACACAGCAGAGGCTGAAGCATCCTTAAGAATGGAAAAAGAGGCAATATCATCCGTATCGACCAAATCTAACTCACGTTCAATGCCATCGACCAATACCAAAGGGGTTGAATTCCCTTTAAAAGAAGAGACACCGCGAATATAAAAGTCTGCGGCACTGTTTTTACCGGGTTCACCCGACCGGCTCATCGCTACAACTCCAGCCAGTTGACCGGCCAGCACATTGGAAATAGAAGCTCCCGGAACTTTCAAATTTGAGACATCTACAGTAGAAATAGCTCCTACTACACTCTCCTTTTTCTGACGCCCGTAGCCAACAACAACAACCTCGTCCAACACTTCATCATCAGCTTCCAGCGTTACATTTATTGTCGATTGATTACTGACAGCGATATCCACACTCTTCATTCCCATATAAGAAAAAGTAAGAACTCCTCCTACGCCTTCCACTTTAATCGCATATTTACCATTGATATCGGTTACAGCTCCGACAGAACTGTTTTTCAACCAAATATTTGCACCGATCAGAGGTTCTCCGGCCGCATCCACGACAACGCCTGTTACCGTAACACTCTTTTTTTGCGAAACAGAAGGCAAAGAAACCGGACCGGAAGTCGCTTTTCTTTTTACTACTACCTGATTTCCATTTACCTGATAAGTTAATCCCGTTTTTTCAAACAACGGATTAAGTATCTCTTGTATGGAACCCTTTACTACTTCAGTTTTTACTTTTCTATTCAATTCGCTTTTTATCTCATCGGAATAAAAAAATACATAACCGGTTTCGGTCTCTATGAATTTAAAAACGTCCAGCATAGTAGACTGTTTTTGCTCCAGGATTTGTTCTATCGAAATAGACGAATCATTATTTGCATAAGCATAAGTGATACTCATACTCAGCAGTAATACAATTATATGTCTGATTTTTTTCATACATTTGTATGTCTTTAGGTTTTTCATTTTTAATTGGAAAATTTAATCTCTGACAAGTCCGGATGATCTTGCCCATCGTCCGGACTTCTTTTTTATCGGTAATGTTCCTTCATAATCTTATCTCATAGGCATTCTGTTTTTAAGGTTATTATTCTATTATCAAAGTATCTGATTCAAAATGATATTCCGTATTATAAAGAATAGAGAAAGTTTCCATAACCTGATGGATATCGTCAAACAGAACGAGTTTTCCGGAGGACCTTCTATCTCCGATTCCGGATTTACATCGTATCGGAATATTATAATACCGGCTTAATCGCATTAAGATATTATCCATCGTCTCTCCCCGAAACTGAAGTAAACCGTCTTTCCAGGATATATAATCATAAACATCCACCTCATCTATCTCGTTTCTACCCTCCTGAATAGTCAATTTCCGGTTAGGAAATAACTGAATTGTTTCGTTATTTGTAGTTTCAACTGCTACATGACCTTCCACCAACACAACAGAGTTTCCTTGCTCCTCTTCATAAGCTGAAATATTAAATTTGGTTCCCAGCACATTAACAACAAAACCTTTTGTTTTCACATAAAAAGGAATTTCTTTCCTGGCTACTTCAATATAAATCTCCCCCTCCACTTCTATTGAGCGTTGAGATGGCTCAAAACTGGAAGGAAAATGCAATATGCTACCTGAATTCACCCAAACTTTCGATCCGTCTTCCAACAAAAGCGAAGAACGGCGTCCTTTGGGGACGACCAATGTATTCATAACGATCTTTTCAGGATCATCCTCTGTGACCTTCTTTACAATAGTCCGCTCTTTTTCTTTTGCTTTTACCGTAATTTCCGAATCATAAGCGATCAAAGCATTATCTTCTACCTGAACAGTTTCGCGGGTATCCAGAATCAATGTCACTTCAGTCCGGGTACTGTCAACTATCAGTCCGGTATCCGCTACTTGATTTTGGGAGAACCAACTTTCACCCCAAAATCCAAAACCGGTAATACCCAGCAATAACACAGCAACGCAAGCGGCAGCATAGCGTATCAATCTCACTCGTTTCCCGGCATGTCTCTTCTGCATAGTAATCTGTAAACCTGCCCAAAGTTGTTCCGACTTATCTACCGGAACAGAAAAATCGTTCAAACGAACTGATTTCAAAATGGCACGTGCCTGGTCTGCAGCCAATTGTTCTTCCGGATGTTCCTCCAGCCTGGAAAACCAAATCGCATTCAACTCTTCGGTAGGAGTCAGACACCACATGATGAAACTCCGATCATGCACCAATCTATGTGTTATTTCTGATATTTTCTTATCGCTCATTTATGAACCTTGTTATGCGTCATTTCTTATACATACGCATGAAAAGGCTAAATGACCCCATTAAAAATAAAAAAGGCTTCAATAAAATAAATAAAACAATAATGGGAGATAATTTTCGCGAATACGATTAATCGCACGATAAATCAATTTGCGGGAGCCTTTCGTTGTCAATCCAAGTAAAACCGCAATTTCATCATACTCCAATTCCTGCATATAACGTAAATAAATAGCTTCCCGCTGACGTCCTGTAAGGCATTGCAACATATTTTCTATTTGCTCGGTTAACTCTTTTCGTTCCTCTTCTTCTTCGATACGATCTAATCCGGAAACAGAAATCTGAAAAAAATAATCCTCCGTTTCTATTAGTTCCTCACAACCAACTTCTTTTCTTTTTTGAGAGATAAATCGATTTTTTAAGCAGCGCAAAAGATAATTCTTTTCATGTTCACCCTCCGATATTTCGTTCTGATGATCAAAAAAATGAAGAAAGACATCATGAATAAGATCATACAATGTATCCTCATCCACACCTAGTGCCCTACCGTATGAATACATTTGGTCAATGTATTTCTCATATAGCACTTTGTAATTGCTCTGTTTGTTTTTCAGCATCACTTCCTTGTTTTTATACGATAGATAGTGGATACTTAGTTCATACAGAACTATTATCTATGTGTAAAAAAAACAAGTATGATAAGTAAAAAAGTAGAGCTGAAATCATTAAAAACCAGGACAACACCATGTTCCTACTGTATAAATTCACCTTCTGTAGGAATAATTCTCACTTATTAAAGAGAATAATAGGTTTTATTTCTATTTTTGTGATCATTTTGAACTTAGTTCTGTATGAACTAAGTAATTTAACCGGATTTTCAGCGAACATAACACGCTGTTTTACAGCAACGTTTCACTATTTCTTTATAGTTATTCACATTTAAGAATTCTTCTATAGAATAATAAATATCTGGTTGTATATACCCTTCCTCAAACAATGCCGAAGGCTCATAAAAAGTCTCCGTTGCCGGTATCTGGTACTGTATCTTTGAATTAGGCAGAGTATTTCTAATAGCATTCCCACAAATAGGATAATATTGACCGGCCTTTTCTCCAACCAGTATCGCAGCATTCGACCGTTTTATTGCCAGACAAAAATTAGCTCCTGCTGAATAGGTCTTATTTCCCATAATAACAAAAACATTTCCATCATAGCCAGATTTGTTGGCTGGTGTAGATTCTTCCATAAATGCGATACCCTTTTCCATTATAGGATTTCCAAATCTCTCCATCCAATAATTCTTTTCCGCTTCATTTTCACCAAAGAACTTTTTAACCAAATCTGATTTAAGATATTTCTCCACACCTGCTTTCTTTCCCGTCATCCTCACTTTTGTAATGCTCTCATCCGTTCTCAAATGGTTTATGATGACAGAATTATGACCATCCGATCCTCCGCCATTATGTGTTACATCGATAAATAAATATTTTATATGCTTGCTTTTCAATTCAGAAAAAAAGGTATCCACAAATCCCCGGTATTGCTTCACATTATCCTCCCCATAGATCATGCAAGTATTATAATAAAGAACCGCAATAGAATCTTCCAGGTGAAAAGCAGAAGCATACGGCTTGGAATACACAGAATCATTTATTATCCTGTGAGTATCAACACAAATGGTCGTATCACGAGATCCGTTTGATGTTTTTACGACACCTGTATATGTCATTGTACTTTTGTTGGCAGGAGATAGTAATAAATTCAATAACAAATTCATATTTTCATTCCGAAGCCTCGAAGGCTGATCCCACGGGATCATAGAATCTATATCCAAAGCCGTATAAGACGCAAAAGAGTCTCTTACAGCCAACAGAGTATCACTTTCCAACAACATCTGATCCCCCCGAAACTCAACAGCCGGGAAGCGATAACGCCCCAAATCGGAGAAAAACCCGAACACAGCGACATGTCCATCCAGAAATTTCCTGACCTTCATCAACCGCCACCCAAATTCTTCCCGTGCCATAGGCACAGAACACGATTCGATCATCTTTTTCTCTAACGTAACAAAAGTCATCGAATCATAACGTTGATACGGGTCCGGATGTATATCCCTGATCATATGAAAAAAGTACCGGATATCTTCTTTCATATCTCCCGGACTTAACCAATCTTTACCACTTCTGTCGGCACAACCAATAAAAAAGAATAATATTAAAATACCAGTTATTAAGTTTTTCATAATGACTTCAAACTACAACAATATCTTTGATATCTCCAAAGATATGGATAATTGTATCAATAACCTCCCTGATATAAAAAATAACCCGCCTGATATAGTGATTAACAATGGAGATGCTGTATATTTGTACAAATCTTCTTTCCGTTTCACAGCTGTGATATGAAAGAAACTCAACTGTGAAACAAACGGAATCCAACTGTGATATGAAAGAAGCACAGCTGTGATATGCAATATGGGATTAGGAAAAACCTTTAATTTAAGATTATTATGGGAGCAAAATACGCGTTATATGAAAATCCAAACCCGAAAGGAGATGGAAAGAAACAACCTTTACATGCTAGGATTGTGCCCAAAGGGACCATCCATACCCAGGAAATAGCCGAAGAGATAGCGGATAGCTGCGGTTATTCCACCGCCATCACGAAAGGGATGTTGGACGCATTGGCAAAAGTAATCTCTAAAAACCTGCGCAGAGGATATACAGTCGAGCTGGACGACCTCGGTTCATTCTCCATTTCATTGAAATGCCGTCCGGTAATGGACAAAAAAGAATTACGCTCCTGGTCGGTACGCTTCGGTAATGTTCATTTCAAAGGAAGCAAAAAGCTAAAGCAACAGTTGGGTCCGATAGACCTGGAACGAGATTCCGAAGCGGCAGCAACCCACTATGTCCCCGAACAACGCAAAGGCCGGATGCTGAACGCGATGGAAGAAAAAGAATATTTCACTGCCGCACAATACATGCGGCTAAATGGTTGCAACCGTTCGACTGCCGTACGCGATTTGAATGAACTAATCGAAGACGGAAAAATAAAAAAACTAGGTTACGGAAAAGCTGTGTTATATGTACCCGTAAACAGAAAAGAAGAACATGAGTAACTTTTCAGGAACAGAGAAAAATACATTCTCGAAAATATACTTGGTGTAATTCCGACAATTTCCGATATTCGGATTAAACAAGAATACCGTTTCGATTTGAAAGATGAATAACGACCGGAAATTACTAATTTAACAAATTGTCAATGAACCCTTACTCTCTGTGTCTTATATGCGAGAGTAAGGGTTCTTGCAAAAACTAAATCCAGCATTACACAAACCTTTGCATAGCTTTTTTCCCCTTTAAATCAGGGACAAACGATATATTTCACTATTTTTGAAAATTAAAAAGGATTTAAAGGTAATAGAATCGACATTCAAATAATTCTATAATAAAACACTATGACAACACTCAAAACTCTTTTGCTTCTCTTGTGCATAAGCTTTTCGCTACAGGCACATGCACAGGAAAAAGTAACTACCCGGGAAGTCCTGTCCCTCGATAAAGGATGGAGTTTCCACAAGGGAGACATCCCCTATCCGGTCATCAAAGGCCATAACGCAACTTACCGGAACGCCAAAGCCGGCTATGTGAGCGGAGCAGCATCTCCCAATTATGACGATTCTTCCTGGCGCGTACTCGATTTACCCCATGACTGGGCTATCGAAGGAACCGTAAATCCGGACGCCAATTTATCCCAAGGATACCGTGACCGTGGTTTTGGCTGGTATCGACGGAAATTCAAACTTGATCCCGAAGATAACGGGAAACATCTCGAAATACAGTTCGACGGTATTTCAACCCATGCTACGATCTGGGTAAACGGAACCGTTCTGCACCGGAACTGGTGCGGGTATACTTCCATGTATATCGATATAACTCCCTATGCTACTTACGGTGATAATATCAATACGATCGCCGTACGCGTGGATGCAGAAGCGCAGGAAGGCTGGTGGTATGAAGGGGCAGGAATCTACCGTCATACCTGGCTGGTTAAACGTTCGCCGCTGCATATCATTACCGACGGTGTATTTGCTCATCCGGTAAAGAAGAACGACAACCAATGGGAAATACCCGTGGAAGTTTCTTTGTATAACTCGGGAAAGTTATCGGCTGACGGAGAAGTCGAAGTCACCCTGTTCGCTCCTGATGGCAAGCAAATAACAACACAGTCAAAAGCAGTCTCCGTCACAGCATTAAGAGAAGGCATTGCCAATCTCCCACTGACCGTGTCAGACCCGCAACTTTGGTCGCCCGACAGTCCTGCCCTCTATAAAGTAAAGACTACGGTGAAACAAAACGGCACCGTAACCGACGAAGTCGAAACCAAATGTGGTTTCCGTACAATCCGTTTCGATAACAATACTGGTTTTTGGCTGAATGGAGAGAACATCAAGATAAAAGGTGTTTGTAACCACCAGGATCATGCTGGAGTCGGTGTTGCCGTTCCCGATGCGCTTTGGGAATTCCGCCTCCGCAAACTGAAAGAGATGGGAGTCAATGCCTATCGTGTAGCTCATAATCCGGTTGCCAAAGAGTTTATGGCTGCTTGCGACAGCATGGGTATCATGGTTTTAGATGAAAACAGATTATTCAACACTTCACCCGAATATGTTCGTCAACTGGAGTGGCAAGTACGCCGCGACCGTAACTGTCCAAGCGTAATCCTTTGGTCTGTTTTCAACGAAGAACCGATGCAGGGTACGGAAAACGGGGTTGAAATGGTTCGTCGTATGTATGATGTCGTTAAAAAGATGGATCCGACGCGCCCCATAACAGCAGCTATGAACGGAGGATTCTTCTCTAAACACAACGTATCGCAAGCCGTGGATGTCGGCGGATTCAATTACCAGATCGAAAGTTACGACCGTTTCCATGAAGAAAATCCGGAACTGCCTTTAACCAGCTCGGAAGATGGCTCGGCATTTATGACAAGAGGTGAATACGTAACAGACCGGTCAAGGAATCTGATGGATTCATATGATACACAATGTGCCGACTGGGGTGCCACTCACCGCAGAGCGTGGAAAGCCGTGGCTGAACGTCCCTGGATGGCAGGTTGCTTCTACTGGACCGGATTCGATTATCATGGTGAACCGACTCCGCATCGCTGGCCGACAGTCAGTTCCTTCTTCGGTATCATGGACTTATGCGGCTTCCCCAAAATGGCTTATTACCTGCATCAGGCACAATGGGTAAAAGACAAACCGGTCCTTGAACTGGTACCGCATTGGAACTGGCCTGCCGATTCTATCGGGAAACCGATCAAAGTTATGGCTTTAAGCAATGCAGACAAAGTCAAACTGTTACTGAACGGCAAAGAAATATCCGAACAACAGGTAGACCCGTACGAAATGAATACCTGGTCCGTCCCTTATAAACCGGGCAAACTGGAAGCTATCGGTTATAAAAACGGAAAGATCGTTTCACGAACCAAGGTGGAGACAACCAAAGAACCTGTCCAGGTCCGCCTGATTCCGGACCGTAACAGTCTGGCCGGTGATGGAAGGGATGCTATGCCCGTAACCGTAGAAGTCGTCGATTCCAAAGGCCGTCATGTACCGACAGCCAATAATATGATCGAATTCACCGTAACAGGTCCTGCTGAAATCATCGGTGTAGGAAATGGTGATCCGAACTGTCACGAACCGGAGAAAGGAAATAAACGCAGCCTGTTCTATGGTCTTGCACAGGTGATCATCCAAAGTAAAGAAGGGGCAGGAACAATCACATTAACCGCTACTACTCCGGGATTAAAACCGGCAACAATCACAATCGATGCCAATCAGGTTGCTCCTGTCCCATTCATCGCTGCAGAATTTCCGCCGATGTTGCTGAATAAATGGGTAGCCTCTCCCCTTTCCAGCGACAAACCTGATGCAACCCGCCAGATAGCTGATAACGATATGAATAGCTGGCAACCTGTATCAGACGGTGATCTGATCAAACTGGAGAATGCCAACTTCGTTATTTTACGTGCGACATTCAATCCTTTCCAGGCTCACCGGGAAGAAGGCGGAAGTATCCTCTTTAAACAATTGGCTGGAAAAGCTGAAATCTGGTTGAACGGACAACTGATAGGTTCCAAAACGACAGATAAGGAAGAAGATTTCACTGTTGAATTTCCTGCCGTAAAAGAAAGATGCGACCTACGGGTTCTGTTAAATGGTACGGCAGGAGAAGCTGTGGGTTTAAAAGGAAATGTAACAGTCCGGACTAAACGGGACATAAAATAAAATCACTGTTTAATAGTAAAAAAATGTTGCAAAAGTATTATCGTACACAGTCAAATAGAAAACATCCGTCATCTGTGTCCCATCTAATACTTTTGCAACATCTTATTTTTCACTCCATTTAATATACAAATCTCTTTATTTCACCCTGTTAATAATTACCGGAAGACCATCGGCCGGTAACAATCCCGGTAAATTTATTTTCATGGCAGACTGGAATGAATCAGCAGTAACCTGTCCTATTTCAAAAGTAATATTTACCGGTAACTCCATCAATGTAGAAGAAAGTGTCAAAGTTTGTCCGGAAACACTCCATGTCCCTTCCAATGTTCCGATTTCCAACTCGGGAGTAACATATTTGTTTATAACTGCAACTGCACTCTTATCGTCCTTCAATTCAAGTGTCAGCCCTTCCATTACATCAAAAGCCGGTTCATTACTGGTCTGGTCGTCCAATATCCATTTACCTTTCAGTAGCGACTCAAGAGAAGCCGGATCCTGTTTAACAGTTATCACCTTTTCCAAGGTAGATGATTTAACCGTTACCGTGGTCGATCTTTCCTTCATATCAGGATTTGTTGTAGCCTTAATTGTCAACTTTCCGTCATTGGAGCCCGAAGCCGGACTTACCGTACACCAATCGGTAGCTGCCGAAACAGCACTCCATGCTACATTCGATTTTACATCGATGGTTGTCTCAGCGTTTTCCGCCTCTAATATAACCTCACCGGTCGAGACATTCAATGCTGGTGCCGGATCATCATCATCACTTCCACATGCGGTTAACAATGCCAGCAATACTCCTAAAAATAATACTTTTTTCATATACTTCTTAAATTTATAATGTGAAACATTCGATTAGTTAATCTGGGGTCGAAGATATGAAATAGAGAGATTCAGGGCTGGTTTCAGGGGTAGATACAACTATTCTGGTATAAACGGGCAATCGCTTATTTGCGGACAAGCAACTCTTTGACAGTTTCTACATAACCGCGTGAAATGGGGATAGGAACATTGTTACCTTCCATGTTAATTTCGTAGGACCGCCCGTTCTTTTTTATAGAAGAAACGTTCAACAAGTTTATTATATAGGAACGGTGACAACGGATGCAATTGTACTTTTGCATATCCTGTTCAATATTTTTCAACGAATTTCTTACCAGCTCTTTCTTTATCCGGTTATCCTTATGATAGTAAACAACAATATAATTATCGGACGATTCGAAATAGAGCAAATCTTTAGGTTTGATAGAAAGACGGAGCTGATCGTTTTCATCGCATATATTAATACATTCATATTGAATAACAGGCATGTTCTCCCGTATAACAGGAATCACATTCTTTTCTTTCGATACATTATACAGAGTCAACACGGTCAGACTGATAAGATACCACAAAGCCAGGGATAAGAATATGATCCGGAACGACTCTAAAAATTCCCCGATAAAGAAATCGGATGGAGTAGTATATAATGATCCCAGGATCAATGTACCCAGCAAGACATCAAAGCCAAAACCAACCAAAAGATGGTAAACTTTCATTTCACGGTTTCTGAAGTACCTGTATTGAAGATACTGGGAAACCCCGATCAAGATAGCACAGACCAATACGAAACCGATCAGCGACAATCTTTTTAACGGTGATAAGTTGATTAAATACCCCAGCCAATTGTAGATATTGAACGGATTAAAAAGGATAAGGAAAAGATTAAGATAAACGAACATCCCGACAGCGAAGAAAACTCTGTCTTTAAATGTCTTCAGATAAACAAAAGGAGTGGTGAGAGACTGTTTTATTTTTGTATATGCTTGCTCCATAAAAGAAATGCTGATCAAATGACAGGCAAATATACTAAAAATGACAGAAACAAAGACGATGGTGCCGCAATTGTTCTTAACGGACACGGGCGACACCATCGTTTTTTCAAATCATTCAGCAACCGGAAGAATTAATTGTCTTTCTCCTCCTGCCGGCTGTATTTCCATATATCCTGCGTTGGTCTTGCCTATCGGAATAATCGAATAAGACGACGAAGGGTTCAATACTATTTTTTTCGTATCCCCGAGTATTGATATATCAGGAATATAAATACGTGTAAGCGCCTTTTTATCCATCTCAACCCATTGATAAGTGAATCTGTTTTTCTGATAATCGTTATAATAGCCCAATGACTTTCCATTGGTAACCATTGGATAATAACGACTTAAAGCATATTGAAAATAATCCTGCGTATCGATTCCTTCCCAAAATGCCCAGTAGGTTTGTCCGGCATCGTTTTTTTCGATCAGATTAATAATATGGGTGGCAGGTTCTTTATATTTTCCGCCCATATAAAAAGCCCCCCATTCGCCAACGAGTGTGGGAATGCCCAATTCGCGACCTCTTTCAAACATACTATGGAATAAGAAGTCCAGACGCCCGTACCCCTGTGACATAGAGGCCTTGGAGTCGGTCACCAGATCATACCCATGAGGAGCATAAGCACACAGCAAATCGTTGTGGCCGTTTTTATCCTTTGGAATGCTAAAACTACTGGAAACACCCATATTGCAAAAGAAATTATGTTCGAGGAAAAGAATGTGTTTTGTGTTCACCTCTCTGATCGCATCTCGTACCCTCTGATAAAAATCACTCAATGCTCCTTGCTCGAATTCATTAACAATAGGTGTAATCTTGCCAACCACGTATGAAAAAATTTTCCCATCATTCAGTAATCCATAGGCCTCCAAACGGGAATCTTCCGTATTCCACATTGACATGACAGCTTCTTCGGTCAATATTTCACCGGTTACCGAGGCATGGACTTCTGCAAATCCTTTCAGTAACTCCTGGAATATTACCAATCCGGAAGAACCCATAAACGGCTCATTCATGATGTCGAATCCGACAACCGAAGGTGCATTGGCATACCGTCCGGCAATAGTTTTCCAGGCATTGATATAATGGTCCTGTAGTCCTATACCGTCTTCTGCCGGCTTATTACTCCAGAAATTATCAAACGATCTCTGTACGGCCGGACTCATGATATAGGCATCACTCCAAACATCTCCTTTTACATGCGGAAGACCTTCGTCTAGTGTTGCCCAAAGCGGAGCACCATTCCCAAATTTTCTCCCATACAAATCCTGATGCATATCGAGTATCAACCAAAGATTATTTTCTTCCGCCCATTTCACACGCTTATCGATCTCTTTCAGATAAGCTTCATTAATTTTCCCCGGTTCCGGCTCCAGAACATCCCAATAAAGCCCATACCGTATACAATTAAATCCCCATTCTTTAAACTGGCGGAATAATTCTTTATCTCCGTCATACAGAAAATTATTTTCCGGAACTTTGGTCACATGGTTCAAACCATTTAAAACCACGGTTCTTCCCTGATTATCGATAAAGCTCGTACCATCGGTCGATAAAAAGCCGATCTTTTCCGGTTTATTTATCTGGCAACCTGTGATAAGCACAAGAATAACCAATAAGAAGATTTGCTTCTGTTTACTGTTCATATACATTTTTACTCTTTAAGTGATTAAAATAAGTTGCTGAAATTATTTATTCCACCAGACAGCCGTTGTCATTTTATCTTCTCCCTGGTTATTTACAGCTTCCGTCACGTTATCCAGATTTATACTATATTCTTCCGTCGGATACTTGAACCGGAGCGGTATTTTTCCCTTATTCGGACTGCTCTGGTAGTTTGTAGGCGTTAACCTGGGATAACCTGTACGTCTCCAGTTGGCATAACTTTCATAGCCGTTCAGGAAAGTGGCAATCCAGAACTCGGTCCCGATCACATTCAGTTTATCACTGGCAGTGACTGCCTCGTCGAATAACCCTTGTGAAAGATAATCTTCCATCTGTTGCCCCGAAATGACCCCTGCATTACCGTAAATAGCCTGTTGTTGCATGGACGAACGGACTGCATTTTCATAATGCGCTTTCGCATCGCCTGAAATATACCCTTTCACGATCGCTTCAGCCTGTAGTAATTCAACCTCGGCATGTGTCATATAAATAGTAGGCGCATCCAGTAAAAGAAGCGTTGCCGGATTAAATGTGGAATAATTTGCCAAAGAGGTATAAGTCGGATCGCCCGTACGTATGGTAAGAGCATCATATCCGTTGGGTAACCCTTTTTGCATGTCCCGATCCGTATTGCCATCCGGCAGTGCACAATAGACCTGCATCCGGGGATCGTTGGTAGCCTTCAACCGGTCCATAAATGTCTTGCTTATTTTTATAGCTCCGCTCACCAGTAGACTATGACTCTTAAATACATAACCCAGTTGATTTTCCGTCGAGGCTTTACCTTCTACATGCTGAACCATACAGATATCATCCGCCGATTGCATCACTCCACCCTGAATCGCTTTTGCAATCAGCGCTCTGGCCTGAGCCGGGTCCGCTTTCTCCATACGCATACCCAGGCGAAGCAACAGCGAATTGCCGAAACGTTTCCACTTATTTATGTCACCGCCATATAAAATATCACCCTCGATAGGCTCCTTTGTCTCATTAAGTAAGGAAAGGCCCTTTTCAATATCACTGACCATCCCTGCGTAAATATCGCTTTGCCTGTCATAACTCGGATAGAAGTTCTGTGTACGGTATCCATTACCCGCTTCTGAATAGGGGACATCACCATACAGATCGGTAATCCGGTGGAAAAGATAGGATTTCCATATCAGTGCAACAGCGTATGTATTCACATTCGTCCCGTCATCTTCGGTAAGATTGATGAGCTCCTCAATATTCTTAATTACTGTGGCATACATCGTGGTGAAGAAGATTCCCAATGTCTCTGTTTCCAGGTATTTGTCTCCCGCCATCTCATTGAGGTCGAGAGAAGCGGTCTGCTGTACCATCATCATGCAATAACCGACCTGCGTCCTTTTAGCGAGTCCTTCATTGCTTGTGTTCAACTGTGTATAAGTAAGTAATGGCCCCGGCTCGATCGTAGGACTGTTATTGGGATCGATGTTCTTCTCTTCAAAATCACACGAAGTAATGAATGCCAACGCAGACAACAGTGCCGTTATTTTTAATATATATCGTCTCATAACCTTGATTCCTTTTTAAAATTGAATATTTACATTAAATCCCCAGCTACGGGTTGCCGGAAGTCCGAATTGTTCCAGGCCCTGCGCATTCCCGCTCGTATAACTCGATTCCGGGTCTACCAAAGGCACTTTACTATATAGTGTCCAGAGATTTCTTCCTACCAGCGAGATCATCACATTCGAGAAACCGGCATTTCTGATCAGTTTTTTAGGGAGTGAATATCCAACGGATATTTCGCGCAGCTTTACAAACGAAGCATCGTATACAAACTCCTCCGTAATGTTATTTGCCAGATGCATATAATAATCCATCGCCGGTACTGCTTTGTCGTTGACAGAACCGTCCCTTTTTACTCCTTTTCCGACAACTCCGCCTTCGCGTCCATCCAAAGTCATTTTACTTGTTCCCAGATAACAGGTCATATTGTTTGTCCCGGAGAAAACACTTCCACCGAATTTACCATCGATCAAAACGTTCAGATTGAAATCACGATAGTTGAACCGGTTGCTGAATCCCAACGTATACGGATGAATACTTTCGCCCAGTTTCTTTATCTCTCCCCGCTGTGGAAGACCTGCCGAATCATAAATGATATTGTTGTTCTCGTCTCTCTGATACGAGTATCCTTTTATTATACCGTAAGGTTCACCGACCTCCTGATAGATGAATGCCGGACTTCCCTGGTCTCCGGCAGCACCTGCCCGGGCAGTGGCCATGATGAAGCTGTTCACATTATCCGTAATCTTCTTTATTTCACTCTTATTGTATGAGAAATTGAAAGAACTGTTCCACTCGAAATTTTTGGTTCTGACGGGTGTTCCTGTAAGCAACAGTTCGATACCCTGATTATTGATCTTTCCGGCATTGATCAATACATTATTATATCCGGAACCAGAAGATATTTGCGCCGTGACAATATCGTCACTGGTGTTTCGTATATAATAAGTCAGATCGAGTCCCAGACGATTTTCAAAGAAACGAACATCGACTCCTGCCTCATAAGCCGTAGATGTCAGTGGTTTCAGATCCAGATTCGGAATGGTAGATGTATTGATCGAACCTGTTGGATAACCATTAATCGCTTCGCCATAACTATAAGTTAAAGCCAGATTATAGGGCGAAACCGCCCCACCCGACTGCGCCCACGATCCTCTCGCTTTCAGAAACGAAAACCAGGATGGAAGAGTTACCATTTCGCTTACAATAAGTCCAGCTCCTACGGATGGATAAAAAATATTATTCGGTGTCGATTTATCCCGTAACGATAAAGCAGAAAACCAGTCGTTCCTTCCCGACAAAGTAAGAAAAAGCAAGTTTTTATAAGAAACCTCTGCCTGCCCCATAATGGAATTGATATAGTTTTCCCACCTGTTTTTCCCTCCGCTCGTGACTTCGGTATTGCCGATTACATTAAAATTGGGTTGGATAAAGCGTGAGCCGTAAGCACTGACTGTTTCGCTCCAGGCAATCATACTGTTCCATCCGGCAAAAGCACTTACTGTCCATATATCAGAAAAACGATTGGTATATCCAAGGATAGCTTCCGCATTAAATTCTCCGTTATAAGTGGAACTGGCACTGATATTTCCCTCTTTCAGGTAGCCTGTCCCCATTGGAGTAGTGCTCTCCGCACGGCGATAGATCATATCTCCCCCTGCTTTTCCCCGTATATACCAGTTGTCGGTGATATTGTACTGAAGCTGCAAAGAACCGAGCATCCTGTCTTTAGCATCCTGTTGGGCTCTCTTATTGGCAATAAAATAAGGATTTGCGAAATATACATACATATCGGATAGTAGCAGTTCATCTCCGTTCTCTTTTACGGCCGGTGATAAACTACGAATATCTATATTGGGAGGTAATGTCCAGAGCAATACATTTCCGTTACTGGAATAATCATTTACATTTTGTCTGTTCTTTACCCGTTCGCGCATATACATCACGCTAGCTTGAAGGGTAATACGTTTGGTTATATCCGTTGTAAGATTTAAAGAGACGTTATTGCGGTTCAGTTTGGAATTCGGGAAAAGATCATGATAACGCTGGTCACCCACAGAAAGACGATATTGTGTAGATTCCGAACCGCCGGAGAGCGATAAATTGTTATTCAACGACCAGGCATTGTCGTAAAAGTTAGAGAAATTCTTTTTGCTGACAGCCGAATAAGGGCGTGCCACACCATCAAACTGAAGGACATCCGAACCGTCGAGCTTGGCTCCCCAACTCGCCGGACCGCTCAGCAATGCCATTTCCTGGCTGTTGGGAGCTACTCCTGAAATTCCCTGCCCGTATTCATACTGAAAATCACTGGTATTTACGATCGGCTTGTCCAGAGTGAACGAACTGTTCAACTCTACTTTCACTTTGCCCTTCTGCCCTTTTTTCGTAGTAATGACAATAGCCCCGTTTGCCGCTCTCGAACCGTATAAAGCGGCTGCAGTTCCACCTTTCAGCACGGTCATGCTCTCGATATCATCACTACTGATAGAAGAGATACCGTCGCCGTTATCTGTTCCGCCCCACAAGCCGGGTTGTCCATAGTCACTGTTGTCGAGCGGTATGCCATCGACAACATAAAGCGGTTGGTTCGATCCGAAAGATCCGTTTCCACGTATAGTGATCCTGCTCGACCCCATAGCACCTGTTGCAGGCTTTACAACATTGACTCCGGCTACTTTTCCGGCAAGTCCGGCAGCCAGATTCGAATCCTTCACCCGGAAAGCATCATCTTTCAGCTCGGTGACCGAATAGGCCAATGCCTTCTTTTCCCTCTTAATACCTAAAGCCGTAACCACGACTTCATCGACCATCTGCGTATTTTCTTTCAATACAATACGCATCGGTTCGGCGGTCGCTTTAACCTCGACGGTTTCATATCCGATAAAAGAGAACTGGATAACGGCATCTATGGGTGTCTGGAGAGTAAATCCGCCATCCATATCCGTAATAGTTCCGGTTGAACTGTTCCTGATACTGACACTGGCTCCGATAACAGGTTCTTGTTGTTCATCAACTACCTGCCCCGAAATAGTGAGGTGTTGTGCCTTTGCATATAAAGAAAACAACAGCAATAAAAATATCATGTATACATGATTCCAATAATGCCTCTTCATAATTTATTGTTTAAGATTTGAGGCAAATATATGGCAAAATGTATACTGCGATATTTTAAAACCGGCGAAAGGGGTAAATGCAACTTATTTGGTATGAATGGTCAAAAAAACCGGGCAGGCACCATTCTACCCCGTTTATCCCATAAACCATTTAGCCTTCTGACCGAACAACCGGTACATTAACCAGGTAAATCCCCAGGAGACTAAAAATATCAATATCGCCATAATAGGCACCTGTAAAGGAATGGGCAGATCAAACAGTCCGATCAGCAAAAAGGCTGGTCCGACCCAGAAATAGTGTACAATATAAATACCGAAGCCATATTTGGTCACATTTGCCAGCAACCGGATCACAGCCGGATGATGAACACGGACCTTCTGTAACAGGAGGAATACAGCAATCGTCATTATGGCGACATTCGGGCTACAAAAAGTAAAAAATAACTCCATATCCGTTTCCGTCGCCGTCGGATTCGCCGCAGCGGCACTGAAGCCACTATAAGTAATGGCATAGCCTACAGCAAACAGCATCATACAAATTGCCAACGTTTTTCCTATACTCCAGTCATTTCCCTGCTTCAAATAATGTCCCAACAACAGATAACCGTTAAATCCGGCGAAATAATAAAATAATCCGAATTGATTCCATGTCGCTTCACCATACAAATAATGGCTTATGTAAGCAGACATATAAGGCAGGAAGAGAGAAATAAACCATATTCCCAGAAAAACCTGCTCGGTAGAACGTTTAGCCTTCTCTACCCAGGCGGAGAAGAAAGGCATATACAGGTACAGGCCTATTAACAGATAAATATACCACATGTGGTTTTCCTTGAAACTGAAATTAAAAGGGATCATCGCCACATCTTTCAAGGCATCCGACAAGGCTTGCGACTCATTCCCCTGTACATAACAGAAGAAATCGCCGATGATCTCCTTAGGCAAACCCAATACTCCGGTAAACCACGGGAACATATTATACAATACGGACCATATCAGGAAAGGGAAAAGAACCCGGAATATCCTCTTCTTATAAAATACTCCCAAAGATTGTTCACGGACAGGCAGCAATAAAAGTCCCGTCATCATGACAAAGATAGGGACGGACGGGCGGAACAAAGAACCATACACAGATGCCCAGAATTTATATTCCGGAATAGCACCGAGAGTCGGTGATATATAAAACGGATCGATACAATGTACTCCGATAACCATCAACATGGCTACCGTACGAACAACATCAAGCCATACGATATGGGTCTGTTTGCCGATCGGATTACTCACAGGAAATGTCGCAGATGAAATTTTTGTTTTACACATGATCTAATAGAACGAAATAATAATTTAAAATCAGGAAGGCAAAAGTATGCAATTCGATAGAACTAAAATTTGCTTTATAGCAAAATGGCGCAAATCACTTGATGATGATTTGCGCCATTTATCTGTTTTTCCGCTTTTTTATCAGCAGACCTTAAATAATGTTATCTAACCAACTGCAATTCCTTGATCAGACGCGGACATTTACCCCATTTGTCGATCATATACAGGACATAGCGGATATCCACTGCGATACAACGTTGCAGATCCGGTTCGAAAGCGATATCGCCACTCATAGCCTCCCAGTTACCGTCGAAAGCAAGACCGATCAGACGGGCATTCTTATCGAATACAGGGCTTCCCGAGTTTCCGCCGGTAATATCATTGTTCGTTAAGAAACAAAGTTGTAACTGTCCGTTCTCATTGGCATACTGACCAAAGTCTTTACTGCGGATCAGATCCAGGATTTCCGGTTGAACCCAGAACTCGTCATCTTCCGGATTTTCTTTTTCAAGAATACCTTTTTCAGTTGAATAATAATCATACCAGGCAGCATCATACGGACGGTAACCGCCGATAGAACCGTAGCTCAAACGCATGGTAAAGTTGGCATCCGAAGAAAGAGGCTTTTCCGGATACATCTCTTTCAGACCCGCAAAATACAAACGTTCGCCTTTAGCTATTTCGAAATGAGCATCACCCATAAACTGCTGTAATTCAAACAACGAGATCAAAGTAGACAAGCTCAGTTCAGCTGCCGGATCTTTTTTCAGTTTCGCATACAATTTAGGATCCTTCAGCATCTTTTCGATCTTGTCGTATGACAATAAAGAAGTCTTTTTAAAGACATCTGCCGCATATTTGGTATAATCGCCTTTATACTTTTTATCTACCTTCTGATAGATATCCGGCAGATACTGGGCAGGAACACGTTCTTTCACCACCTTCATCATAGCAGCCAGCACTTTCTGGTCGAGTGTCGCATCGTAATCCTTAAAGAACGGCTGTATCTTATCCTGCAGGATGGTGTCTATCTCTTCCGGAGTAGAACCGTTTATATCCACACCCTGAACCATACGCGCCAGACGAACTATTTCAGTACCGCTCACGAATGCTTCGGACAGATAAGTAGAAACTTTTCTATACTCATCTGTGGATGTATAGCCTTTTTCCAGTAATTGCAACACTTCACCATACTTGGCTTTGCGTTCCGGCGTCTGATCGACCCAGGCTGCAAAAGCGGCTTCTTCTTCCTTTTTACGTTCTATCACGTTCAGGTTAGCCAGACCACGGTTCATACCGATGGAATTTTTCCAGTAGTTGGAACTGCCTGCATATTTGGAAGCATATTTGATACGGACTTCATCGCTTGCCTGCATCGCCTCTTTCCAGATAGCCTGTTTAACGCCACGTACTTCGATACGGGGTTTATTGCTGTCTTCAATACGCTGTTTCACGCCCCATGAACACAAATAACGGTCTGTGCTACCCGGGAAACCGATCGTCATCGCATAGTCTTTATCCTGATAGCCCTGCAGGGATACTTCTGCTACATATTTAGGGCTGTAAGGCTTGTTGTCTTTGCTGTATTCCGCCGGTTTGTTATCGGCACCGGCATATACGCGGAATACGGAAAAGTCACCCGTATGACGCGGCCACATCCAGTTGTCCGTGTCGCCACCGAACTTTCCGACAGAACTGGGCGGAGCAAATACCATACGAACATCGTTGAATACATCGTAAACAACCAGGAAATACTTGTTATTATTATAGAAAGGGATCACATCTGCTGCCTGGAATTCCGTATTACCGATGGAATCGCAGATAACCTGTCCAATAGAATCGGCTGCGGCCAAACGCAGGTATTCTTCCCCGATATTGGCGATTTCACCGTTGATACGGTCACTTACGTCGACTGTCTCACGCAGGTAACGTACACTCAAACCCGGAACAGGTAACTCTTCTTCCTTACTCTGGGATACAAAACCATCCTTCAGATAATCATGTTCAACGCTACTCAACTGCTGGATCGAACCGAAACCGCAATGGTGATTGGTAAAGACCAATCCTTCTTCCGATACGGTAATACCGGTACATCCGCCACCAAAAATCACAACAGCATTGGCCACACACGGGTCAGTTTCACTGTAGAGCTGCTTGTAGGACGGAACAAATCCGAGTTCCTTGATCCTCGCCAGATTCTGTTTGTTTAATTCCTTCAGAACCCACATACCTTCATCGGCATATACCTGGCCTGCAGCAATCAGAAGCAGTAAAACTGCCCACACCTTCTTCATAAAATTCATTCTCTTATTTATTCAATTAGTAATTTGATATTCTTTTCGTTTACGCGAGCCTCCAACCATTCACGGATCTTTTGTTGCTCTTTTTCATTGATACGCTCTTTACTTTTCAGGTAAACCAACATGACGGTATCCTGTTTCATACTGTCGGTAGTCATAATGTAGGTATTTGAACAGGATGCCTCGAGAACCGCCGGGAACAATACTTTCATTTCCGGAATCAATTCGGATGTAATACGTGAAGCACTTTTATAACGATCGACCGTCCGTTTCAACGAATCGATCTGTATGGATTGCACACGGAGAACCTCTTCGCTATTCTTATACAGATCCTGCATCAGCATGCTCTTCAGCTGATTAATATCTGTAGCCTCCTGACCAAAACCTTGCTGGACAACCAGCGAAACGTCTTTCAATCCATATTTACGAAGTCTGCTCCGTGCTATTTCAATCATCGGATCCGGTATATTCTCTCCGATCAATACGACCTTCACCTCTTGCTTTTCACTGGTATTCGTTACCGTCTTGCTCAATATCTGCGTATTCGGAAACGCCAGTTCTTCCGACACAAAATTGGCAACCCGGTCATTGAAGTAACTGGAACGAATCAGGTTATAACTCAGGAAAAGGCTGGGAACGATCGTGAAAAATACGATCACACCGACATAGCGCGTCACCACTTTCTCACGTTGCTTATCCAGAAAGACCTTTTTAGGATATTTCAAAACCCGGACAACCATGAAAGTAGCCAGACTGATAAATACCGTATTGATGAAATAGAGATAAAAAGCACCGAAGAAATAATACAGATTGCCACTCGCCAACCCGAAACCAGCCGTACAAAGCGGAGGCATCAAAGCCGTTGCAATAGCCACACCCGGAATTACATTTCCTTTACTTTTCGTAGAACTGGCAACGATTCCGGCCAATCCACCGAAGAATGCAATCAGAACATCATAGACGGTCGGTTGCGTACGCGCTAACAATTCACTCTGCGCTTCACTGATAGGCGAGATGAGAAAGAACAAGGTCGAAGTGATCACACTGAAGATAGTAGCCGTCAAAAAATTACGGAAAGAACGTTTGATCAGATCAAAATCATAGATCCCCAATCCGAGACCGAACCCCATAATAGGCCCCATCAGCGGAGAGATCAACATCGCACCGATAATCACCGCTGTAGAGTTTGTATTCAAACCCAATGAAGCGACAAATGTTGCAAAGATTAAAACCCAAAGATTAGTACCTTTAAATTCAATACCTTTCTTTATAGACTCAACCGTTTCAAGTTCATCTTCCTTCTCTTGGCGGACGTCAAAATTACGAACAAAGAAGTCTCGTATTTGCTTGTGTAACACTCCTTTTTCCATCCCACTAACTTGTATTGATAAATACTCCGACTAATAGCCTCACCTTAATCGTGCAAAGATAGAAATTGTATATCGAAATAAAAAATAAGAAGTGTGAACAAGAATAAGTTGTTTAAAATTAAAAGAATTCTTGATTTTCAATTAACTTTGCGAGAAAACAATAGAATCCGCAACAGGAATCCACCTAAATATTCAAATAAATAATGAAACGCTGTTTAATTCTTATATATCTGTTCGGTTATGTTTTGTTTGCAGTAGCCAACAATCCCGCTACCAAAGAAGTCTTAAGTGCTGGCTTAAAATCAGCGACTTCCGGCAGGGAAAAGTTGGAGATACTGACAAACCTCATGGATATTTCCCGCCAGCAGGAGCAGGTCGATTATGCAAAAGAACTTTATAAAGAAGCCATTGCCGAGAATAACGATTATTATAAGGAAGCAGCCCTCACCGAAATCCTACGTTTCTATGTCAACAACGATATCAAAGACAGTACCGATGTCTACATGGGCGAGGCGAAACGTGAACTGACAGGAAAAGCCCGCGATTTTCTGATCACTTATATGCAAACGATCATTGATGTACGGGTGGTATTTTATACGGAAGGAGAAGACAGGAAGAAACTGATAGAACAGTATCAGCTTAAACTGGAAACCGATAAAGACCTGTCGCCACTGGAGAAAATGTCCATCAATTACCTGTTAGGTATGGCTTACAGCAACCGTGTCGAACCGGGAAACGAAGAAAATCAGCATAACGATATCTGTGCACGCTTTAAAGAAGTAATCAGCCTGTCTGAAAATATACCGCTGCAATACTCGTATCTGTTCCGCCTGAATTCGTTCAATATCCTGACACTCTATTCGCTCGATCAGGCAGACCAGGCCAAATATGCTCTCCGCTATCTGAATATGCAAAAGGAATATGCAGAGACAAAAGAGATGAAGAAACGTCCTTATGTAACCAAACGGCATCTACTCAACGCCTATTCCAGCCTGGCTTGCTCCGCCAGAACATTCGGAAGAGATATGGCGACGTCCTATTACCAGCATTTTACGGAATTGAATATGAAGTATCCCGAAGATGCCGCTTTTTCTGCTGAATACGACCGTCTCTTCACTTCTCTCAATTATTACCGGACAACAGACAGGCTCCTGAAAGCCACGGAGTATTGCGATTCCGTCATGCATTATTTCCGCACGGCCGACTTTAAAATCGATTTATCCGATCACATCATATCGACACTGAAAGATAAAATAGATATGCTCGATAGCCTCCATCTTTATAAAGATGCTTACGAGGCTCAAAAGGAGTATACCGTATTGCTGGATTCCACGCGGCTCAAGAATATGAACGAAAAGCTGGAAGATCTGGAAATCAAAAAACGGGTAGATGAATTAGTCATCGAAAAGAAAGCATTGGAGGTCGATTTGCAAAAGAGTCGGAATCAGTTGTATATGTTCCTGTCTTTATTCATTCTGGCAGTCAGTTCAGCTATTTTTGTCGCTTTCCGTTTATGGAAGATCAACGCTTTATATATAAAACTACAGGAATCTAACCACCAGGTAATCCTTGCCAGTGAAAAAGCACAGGAAAGCGAACGCATGAAAAATGCCTTCATTAAAAACATGTGCCATGAAGTCCGTACACCTTTGAATGCGATCAACGGATTTGCCGACCTGATCACGGAAGAAGATATTACAGCCGAAGAGAAACAGGAATTCAGCAAGATTATTTTCGAGAATTGCAATCACATCACTTCCATGATGAACAGCGTACTCGAAATCGCCCAGCTGGACAGCAACAAAGAAGAGCTATCATTATCGCCGGTCAATATCCACCTGCTGTGCTCCTGCGAAATGGAACAGTTGAAAAGGCTCAACGGGAAAGCGGATATCGAATACCGGATCGAAGGCGACCGGGAAAAAGACATCGCCTACACGAATGCAAACCATTTCAGCCTCATCCTGTCCCATCTGCTGAATAATGCGAACAAATTCACTAAAAAGGGGAATATTATCCTCTCTTACAAAGCAGAAGAGGAACAAAACCAAATGGTTATCTATATCACAGACACCGGTTGCGGTATCTCCTCCGATAAGCGTGAATGGATATTCGAACGGTTCACCAAAGCAGACGATTTCGTTCCGGGTTCCGGATTGGGATTATACCTCTGCCGGCAGATAGCACACCGCATGAAAGGAAAGATTTACGTCGATCCGGATTATTCAGCCGGTTTACGCATTGTCCTGACACTTCCTCTCAAACCGGAATAAGCGACCGGGATTATTTCTTTTTAGCAAAATAACGCCCTACGTAAGGCAATTCCTGCAATGGTAAATCGCGTCTTATTACGATGCCGACAAACAGGCAAAGCAGCAAAGTACGGTATCCCAAACGCAAAAGTTCCGATTCGATCGTCGGCAACATGCCTGCCAGATAGAAAACGGCCGCTAAAACGGAGTAGATAACTGCAGATTTAAGATCGTATTGTATCGGGAATTTCTTCTGCCCGATAAAATATGAAAGAAGCATCATTATCAGATTGCTCGCAAAAGAAGCCCATGCACAAGCCATATATCCGTATACAGGAGCAAAGAATACAATGATCAGAATTGTAGTGGCACATCCGATCGTCGAGAAATAAGCTCCCCACCGTGTCTGATCGATCAATTTGTACCAGAATGAAAGATTAAAATAAATTCCGAAGAACAATTCACCCAACATAACGATAGGCACAACACGTAATCCGGGATAATAGGAAACAGGGACGATATGTTTAAATATATCGATATAAAACATCACTGCCAGAAAAATAAGCAGAGCGAATATAATAAAATACTTCATCGCTTCCGAATATGACTTTTTACTGTCATCATCCTTATTCTTTGCAAAAATAAATGGCTCGTAAGCATACCGAAACGCCTGTGTAAACATAACCAATACAACTGCTATTTTAAAACAGGCACCATATATTCCCAATTGGGTATTGGCCATCTCCTTATCTTCGAATAAGAAAGGAAATAATATTTTATCCGCTGTCTGATTAAAAATACCTGCAATTCCCAAAATCAGGATCGGAAAAGAATAAGCAAGCATCCGTTTGAGTAAAACGAAACTCGCTTTTTCCCGTAAACCCGGGATCATATCGGGAAACAACAGCACAAGTGTGACAAGCGACGTTATTACATTCGCAACAAAAATATATCCCACCTGATAATCCGGAATATAAAACCAATCAACCAATGCAGGGGTATGAGTATAAAGCCATGGACAAGCTATCAGGAAGAAAAGTACTAAAACAATATTCAGAAAAATATTAAACAATTTGATAGAAGCAAAGCGAACCGCTTTTCCCTGATACCGGAGAAAAGCAAACGGTATGCAACAAAAAGCATCGACTGCCACAATCCCCGACATCATTCCGACAAATTCCGGATTCGCACCATACCCTAAAGAATTACTGATCGGAGTCAATGCACTGAATATCAAAACAACAAACAGCACAGAAGTAAAAGCGATACTGAATAATGTAGTAGCGTAAACCCGCATTGGAAGCGTAATTTCTTTCTTATTCATAAAACGGAAAAATCCCGTTTCCATTCCATAAGTAAGAATAACCATCAGCAATGCTGTCCAAGCATACAAATTGGTTACGATTCCATAATCACTTTCCGTTGCCAGCACACGCGTATACATCGGCACCAGCATCCAGTTCAGGAATTTCCCTACAATACTACTAACACCATAAATCGCAGTCTCTCCTGCGAGCCGCTTCATTCCTCCAGCCATAACTTTTTTCAGTCAAATAAAAACCCTTGTTCTTCGCCCCTTTTACGTCCCAGGTGGGTATAAGCCAGTTCCGTTACTTCACGGCCCCGCGGTGTACGTTTGATAAATCCTTCTTTGATCAGGAAAGGTTCATATACTTCTTCCAGTGTTCCGGGATCTTCGCCTAAAGCCGTAGCGATAGTGGTCAGGCCGACCGGACCTCCGTTGAATTTATCTATAATTGTTGTCAGTAACTTATTATCGATCTGATCCAGGCCATAACGGTCGATATTTAATGCCTCCAACGCATAACAGGATATAGCCTTGTCTATTTCGCCGGAACCTTTCACCTGTGCAAAGTCACGTACACGGCGTAACAACGCATTGGCAATACGGGGCGTACCACGACTGCGTGAAGCGATCTCACGCGCTGCGCTCAGTTCGCATTTCACATTCAGGATATCTGCACTACGAAGTATGATCTTCGTCAATGTCTCCATCTCATAATATTCCAAGTGCATATTGATCCCGAAACGGGCACGCAACGGACTGGTCAGCAAACCGCTACGGGTGGTTGCACCGACCAGCGTAAAAGGAGCCAGATCTATCTGGATAGAACGGGCGCTCGGCCCTTTATCGATCATAATATCGATCCGGTAATCCTCCATAGCCGAATACAGATATTCTTCCACGATCGGACTCAGACGGTGAATCTCATCTATAAAAAGGACATCATCCTTTTCCAGTGAGGTCAGCACACCTGCCAAATCGCCGGGTTTATCCAACACCGGACCGGAAGTCACTTTAAAACCGACTCCCAGTTCATTGGCTATAATATTCGACAACGTAGTTTTGCCTAGTCCGGGAGGGCCATGCAGCAACACATGATCCAATGCTTCTTTGCGCATACGGGCCGCCATCACAAAAATTTTCAGGTTCTCGACCACCTTGGCCTGTCCGCTGAAATCGTGAAAAGAAAGTGGCCGGAGTGCATTTTCGTACTCCCGTTCACTTTCCGGCACACGTGTATCTCTTATATCAAAATCGTCTTCCATATCTTTGCTCATTGCCTTGCAAAGATAATAAATATATTTGCTTTACACTGTCCGGCTCCTGTTCATAAAGCACAGCAGTCTATCTTCCATTCCCATCTGAAACAGCAATCTGAAGCAATTTACAGATGGTTCATTCATTATTAATGCTGAAATATGTCTTGATGCATTCGCTTTCCCTGCCAATCATAATTTTCCACCTGATGCATTTGCCGTTACTACCCGTACTAATTCAAATTTCCCCGGCGGGAAATCAGTGGTTGATAACCATCAACCGATTGGCCGACAATTGTCAACCGTTCGGCTGATAATTATGAACCATACGGCTGATAATTATCGGCCGCTAAAATTTACCGTATGTTTAATAGAAAAGAAAGGAATAAGTATTGATAATAAAAGGGATCTTTTGGTGAGCGAAAGATAGGGATAATGCCTGGGGAATACAACAATCAATGAATAAAATTCCCTACATTTGCCGGGAACGTTAATTGAACATTTATGAACAGCGCATTCCTACGTTTCCGTCTCCGGCAGTCGGGAAAGTTTATTCGTGAAATTCCGGTTATCTATCTGGTCGTGATGGTAGGACTCTTGCTTATACCCGGAATTGCACTGTATCAATTTACGAAGGATTTAAAAGGGAGCCTGATCATAGCAGCCATCCTGCTGGCACTTCTGTCTTTACTCCAGCTGCGAAGGAAAGACTATAGATTCATCTTTCTTACGGAAGAGAATGGCTGGAAAGTATTCAGCATGGATTATTTCTTATTATCCTTACCGATCCTTATTATCCTGCTGGTAAATTCATTCTGGTATATATCGCTGGCAATCATAGCCGGATGCATAGGAATCAGTTTCATAAAACAGCCTTTTCACCGGACAAAAAAGGGGATGGAAGCTCCCGGATGGATACCGGCGGAAGCCTTCGAATTACGGGCCGGGATCCGGCAATACGGCGGCTTATTACTGATTCTCTATCTGAGTGCCTGGATCGGCCTGTTACTGCCTTTTGCCTCTCTGGCATCACTCTGGTTCTTCACGGTCGTATTGTCCGATATTTTCAGATTCTCAGAGCCGGTACAGATACTTTGCGCGCAGGAACGACCTGCCAACAGGTTTCTGCACAGGAAACTACTCCTCTATCTGAAATTATCCATATACGCGATAATTCCAGTTTGTGCGATATACATGCTTTTATATCCACAGCATTGGTGGCTTATCCTTACCTTTCTGGTAGGAGTATCCCTGAATATAGCGTTATTCATTGTAAACAAATATGCCCATTATCTGCCGAATACAAAGATTACGGGAGGGCAAGTTCCCATTACAACAGCTGTAATAAGCATTTTCCTTCCGGTTTTTTCGCCGGTAGTTCTGTTTTTTCTGATCAAATACTATCTGGCTGCCTGCCGGAATCTAACAATTTATCTATATGCTTACAATCCGGAATCTGCAAGTAGAATATAAAAAAGAATCTCCCATACTGAAAGGGATCGACCTATCGATGGAATCGGGGAAAATACACGGCCTGGTCGGTCTGAACGGCGCCGGGAAGACAACCTTGCTGAATACGCTGTATGCTTTCATCCGCCCTTCCGAAGGTTCGATCTGCTACAATGAAAGAACTCTGAAAAGACGGGATATTGCCTACCTGGAAGCCGAGAATTACTTTTACCCTTATATGACAGGACGGGAATACCTGAATCTTTTCCCGGCAGGAAAGAACGGTTTTGAAACAGATAGCTGGCAACAACTTTTTCATCTTCCGTTAGACGATATTACGGAAAACTATTCGACCGGGATGAGAAAGAAACTAGCCTTGCTGGGCGTTCTTAAGCCAGATAAACCGATCGTAGTCCTGGATGAACCGTTCAACGGCCTGGATCTGGAAAGTGCCCATATCCTCACCCTTATCCTGCAACAACTCCGGGAAGGAGGTAAAACGGTATTGGTTACTTCACATGTTTTCGAGACATTAACGTCCAGTTGCGATCAGATCCATCATATCGATCACGGGATAATCGGCCACAGCTACTCCAGAGAACAGTTTGGAATGCTCCAAAAACTCCTCTATTCAACTATAGAGGACCAGGCTTCCGATCAAATAAAGAAGCTTATCTGATCCTTTATTCACGTACTGATACAAATCAGCCCGGATTTAAGTAAACCCGGGCCGATCGCAATAGAAAACACTTGATCTTTTATTATTCAGTAGTGACTGTCAATTGTTTCCCCTGTTTCAACAGGGCATGCGGGATAAACCAGCCATCGATTTTCTGACCGTCATAAGAAATATCCGTAATCTTCCGCCCGTTGCCTTTCTTTACGATCGTGAACTGAGTATTATCGCCTAAGGTGAATTTTACCTGGTCGAACAAAGGTACGGTCACGATATATTCCGGGTCAGCCGGAGAATAGGTATATAAGCCAATGGCATTGAATACATACCAGGAAGACATCTCACCAGCATCATCCATTCCGGAATAAGCCAGTTTGTCCTTACCCATATCATAATAATGATTCATGATACTATCCAGCATACACTGTGCCTTTTCCTGTTTATCGATGAAATAATAAGTATAAGGAATGCTGTGTCCGGGTTGGTTGCCGTGGCAATAATTTCCGATGAAACCGGTTAAATTGTGAGCTTCATAATTTCTCCACGGTTCTGTAAACAGTGAATCCAGTTTCTGTTCGACAGCTTTTTCACTGGGATAAAGGGCAATCATACCTTTCGGATCGTGGGGAGCAAAAAACAGTGACTGCCAGGCATTGGCTTCACGATACATATAAGCATAATAAGGATAATAAGGATCGAAATCCTTGATCCAGCTGCCATCGGCAATCTTTCCGCGCCAGAAACCTGTACTCGGATCGAACAGGTTCTTATAATTACCGGAGCGTTCCATCAACGTTTTATAAGTACTTTCATCTCCCAACTCCTTAGCCAACAAAGCAGTCGCATAATCATCGTATGCATATTCGACAGTCTTTGTTACCGCTGCTTTATATTCATCCCAGGTCGGAACATTCGTCGTATCCTTTTCTGCAATCCATCCCTGTTCGATGTATTCATCCAGATACGGCCTGCCGCCTTTTCCCGGAACAGTTGCGTTATTCACCAACAGTTTATAGGCCCGGTTTAGATCGAAATCCTTCAATCCGCGTAAATAGTTACCGGCAACAAATACAGAGGCATGGTCTCCGTGGAAGAAGGTCGGCATATAGCCATTCCGCTTTTCACCTTTATCTGTAATGGATTTGATCACGTCTGTCGTTACATCCGGCGAGATCATTCCCAATAAAATCAACTTATTACGATAATCATCCCAGAATGACGGATCGGTATAATAACGGAAACCATTATTTACCACATTGCCTTTAGCATCCGTATATTCCCCGTTCACGTCGCTTCGCAAAACGGGCCATAAGAACGAACGATACAGACAGGAATAGAAAATGCCTTTCTCACGTTCCGTTCCGCCGGTCACTTCTATTTTGGATAACAAATTCTCCCAGGTCTTGTCTGCTTCCTTCCGAACCTGTGCAAAGCTTTTCTCTTTCATTTCCTGTTCCAGGTTCATCTTTGCGTTGTCGATACTTACGAAAGAAAAACCGATCTTCAACTCCAGCGGTTCGCTTCCTTTACTATCGGCAAAACTAACAACCGAAACTTCATGTTCATCGTCTTTCACCTGTTTGATATCCTGGATCTTATAATTGGAAACAGCATAGAAACGGATATTACCCTCGGCATCCTGATTACCGGAAAAAGTATGATCGTCGACCTTCTGAATGCTCCAGTCTCTTACTCCATTGTTTGTCCGCGTGATATCCACCAAGACTTTCTTATCGTCATCCGGTCGGAAAGTATATTTATGATAAGCACAACGAAGTGTGGAAGTCAGCTCGGCATTGACCCCGTATCTTTCCAGGAATACCTGGTAATAGCCCGGATGAGCCGATTCGTTCGTATGGCTGTATTTTGAGGCATAATCATCGGAAGATACATTCCCTGTTACCGGAAGGATAGGAAGATGCAGCAGGTTCCAATGTCCTTTATTGGTATGCGAGAAGCCGTAAATAACCGTATCTTCATACTGGTAACCGGCTCCGCTCCGGAATTGGGTCACCGGACTCAACTGGACCATCGCATTCGGAACAGAAGAACCGGGAAATACTTCAGCCCCCCAGGTCCTTGTCTTCAAATGACGTTCATACCCCAGGTCTTTCGTTTCCCACAATGTTGCTGTCCCTAAAAAAGGATTCACATAATTCGTGAGCTGCTGCTTACCCGGTTGGCAACTTATCATCAAGGTCAATGATAATAAGCCTACAAAAAAAGAGTTTTTCATACTAAATTAATTATTAGAATATGATAATGATCAAGAATTAAAAACTATATCTGTCTGAGATTAAAAAACACTTATAATATATCCAGATCCTCCAGTAACGCAGCCGCTTCGATCAACATACAACCACTCAGTTGCTCGGTTAATCCTGTAGACGCTCCCGGGGCAGTCCGCCAGTAAGTACCGAATAATACATTTGATTTATTGGTCCCCTGCGTCCATAATGTTTCTGCATTTGTTTTCAGGAATTGTGTATAACGCCGTTTAGCACCTGCATCCAGGCGGTCCTGCTGGATAAGATCTGTGAAATAACGAATAAAAATACCTTTGAACAATCCTCCGTCACCTGTTCCTTCATCTTTCAGAATAGAATTGCTCACCAGTGTACTGATCGTATAATCAGCAGCCAAAACGGCATCGTTCAGATAGGCCTTTTCTCCCAATATCTTATATAATTCAACGGCTGATCCGATAAATGTTCCTTCATTGTAAGTAAATATCCAACTTTTCTGTATTTCTCCGGTATTGCTGTTTATATTATCGTACACCATCCCGTTATTGCTGTTGAATAATGTACTTTTTTCCCAGTTATATATCTTGAGTGCCCATTCCTTATACGTTTCATCCCCGAATTCACGGTACAGGCGGGCTGCCAGGATGCAAGCCGGACCGTTTGAACAGGCATTTTTACTATACTCCTGCCCTTTTACCCAACTGATACCTCCACCTGCATTCTCATTCCAACCTACTTTGATATAATCCCAGATTTGCAATGCGGCATCTTTATATTTTTGTTCTTTGGTTGCCTGGTATGCACGAAGAATAGCCAGCGCATTCCATTCCATATCATCGTAATAGTCATTCCGGAACGAATTACCGTTCTTGATCTTCACGCCTTCAAACCATTGGTCGAAATAGGTTTTATATTTCGCATCTTCCGTACGCAAATAGGCGTCTGTCAGCACATCCAGTGCATGTGCCTGGGGCCAATACTGGAATGTCGTATTTCCATTGTTATCGGTATTAAAATACTTCTCTCCCGCATTCCAGAATGAATTTATCAATGCCGTCGTACTGCTATCGGCAGCGGCATACCAATTAATACTATCATTTTCATCCGGTACGTTCGGAGTATTATCATCATCGCCACAAGCTCCAAGTAAAAAAGGGAGTAACAGGAAAAGGAATATATTCTTCATGACATTATTTTTAGCTGTTAAAAAAAGAAGAACCCGGAATCAGGTCAAATTTTCCGAAATATACAATTCCGGGTTCTTCTTACCAAATCTTATAGTAAACTATTTAACAATCGTATGCGTATAAGGCTGATCGGCTGTCAGATACAGTGTATAAGTAGCCGGAACACCATCAAAGTCTCCCATCAACTTCCATTTGTTATCCCACTGGGATACTTCGGTAAACAATTGCAGGTAATAATAAGACTCCGGACTGCTTGCCGTCGGACGAGCGTCTGTCTGGTTTAATGTACCCCATTCGACTTCTTTCTCCGCATCGGCTCCGCCATTTTCCTGGATAGTCATTCTGAACTTATAACGTTCGTCCTTACCCCAGCTTTCTTCTTTGAAAGTAACTGTTTCCTTAGCCTGGAATACACCATAGCCTGCGTAAGGCAGTTCGAACAGAGATTCACCATCCGGGCAGAAATAGAAGCTGACTTTGTTTACCAGCGTATAAGTGCAGGCACCGGTATTAAAGTCTAATGTAATACGGTAAATACCGTCTTTGGCAACCGTTGCCGTACCGTTCTCTTTCACCATTCCGTCAACCGTATAGAACTCTCTCGGAGTACCGGTCTTTGCGTCTGTGAAATAGAAAGGTTTACCTGCTGTCAGTTTTGTATACACTTCAAATTCACCACCGGAAATTGCTTTCATTTTATGTGCTTTTGCCAGGTCAGCACCACCTTCAGAGGCCTCTCCGGTCACATATACATCGATCGGAACATCTTCGAAACCGGCCAGGCGGGTCACCGTGATCTTATTTTCAACTCCGGCTTTCATGCTCTGCAAACCTTTTGAAGAAAGTACGGTCCACTTGAATGTACCCGTATCGGACGGTTTTATACCGACCTTGCCCGCAATCTGGTTCAATTGCTTATGCGTAACGGAAACATAATTGCCAAATCCGTTATTATTGGAATACATCACATATACCGGTTGTGAAAAATCACCGTCTGCCTTATCAAAAGCAATCTGATAAAGAGCAGTACCTGTTTCTTCCACACTCGGTGTCTGCCATTCAAAATAAACACTGGCTGATGCGGAGGGTTCCAAAACAACGGATTTTCCATCTGCCGGTTCAAGCAATGTGCTTACACTTGCCAAACGGTTATCCGTCTCCCCCATATTATCATTACATCCCATAAAGGCCAGCACCGCAGAGGTAACGAACATCAGTTTTATAAATATCGCTTTCATAATTCTTCCTTTTTATTTTATTACTAAATTATGAGTATATTCACCTTGCGTATTCAAAGAGAATGTAACATCATACGCCTTATCACTCCAACCATCGGTAGCCGGACTCTTCCAGACTTCGTTGTTTGTCCACTGTTCTACATTCGTCTTTTCAGCCATGTAGTAATACTCATCGTTACCGGTCGGCTTACTATCATTGTTGATGGCAGCTCTCCATTCGGTTTCTCCTTCGGAGCTTTCCATTCTGAACTTATAACGGTCGTCCGAATTATCGCTATCCGTCAGGCCTGTTACTGTATAGTTACTGATAGCCCAGACACCCAGACCCTGGTAATCCAGTTCTATCTCTTTCTGTGACCAGTTCAGGAACCATTTCACTTTAGTCACTTCTTTCGAAGTAAACGATCCGGCATTAAAATCAATATAATATTTATAGATACCGGTCTTGGTTGCTGTTGTACTACCGCCTTCTACCAGTTTTTCACCATTCAGCGAGTATTCAGCCGGAGTACCGGTATTGGCACTGACAAACTTAAAGGACTTGCCTTCCGTTAGTTTCATGAAAATCTCAAACTCGCCGTCAGCCACCTTTTTCATTATCATGGCATTCTCCAGGTCAGCCCCTACTTCTGTTGCTTCACCGGTGATATACAACTGGCTCGGGACTTCTGCGAATCCTGCCAAACGGGTAAGCGTCAGCGTACGTTCTTCTTCTGCCTTGACCGGATTAATACCTTTGGAGGCATATACCGTCCATTTCAGAGTTCCTTCTTCAGCCGATCCGATCCCTGCCGAAGCAGCGATCTGGTTCAACTGTTTATGTGTAATCGTTGCATGATTAGTTCCGCCATTGTTATCAGCTGTAACTATAGACACGGGATCGGAAAAATCACCATCCGCCTTATCGAAAACAACTTCATACAACACGGCACCACCATCTTCCGCCAACGACGGTTCCCATTCAAAATACAATGAAGCCGAAGCTGATGCTTGCAGGACAACGGCTTTCCCATTATCCGGTTCATATAACGCTTTAACGGCAGTCACGCCCAAATGCCTCACTTCCCCGTCACTGCTACATGCCGCAAAGACCAGAGCAAAAGCGAACAGCATAATATATTTGATAGATACAATTTTCATATCTCTAGATTTTTTGGAATTAAAACTTTTGATCAATATCCGGGATTCTGAGTCAGATTCTTGTTGATATCCCGTTGTGACTGCGGAATAGCGAACAGATAATCTCTATCTTTATTGAAAGATCTCTTATCCAACTGGATATACTGTGTATTGCCTGCTGCAAATTTAGCTCCGTGAGGATTACCGTTCAGTGCGGTTTCGATCGTTTTCCAACGACGGATATCGTATAGTCTCGTACCCTCGATAGCCAATTCACAACGACGTTCGCGGCGTACAATAGTCTGCATATCGCCCGAAGCCGGGTAATTCAAAGCAGAAGCATCTGTGAAACCGGCACGTTCGCGAATCGGACGGATCGTCTTGTTCCAAACAGTTTCATTCATTTCACCCAGTTCTGTTTTTGCTTCAGCATACATCAATAGAACGTCCGCATAACGCATCAGGATCAGGTTTAAACCGGAAGCCAAACCAGCCGGAGCTGTCGGATCGAACCATTTACGAAGATAATAGCCTGTTGCTGTCGAGTTCTGTCCCGGACCGATATATTCATCCAGGTTAGCAGCTCCCGCATCTTCAGAAGAACCCGGTTTGATATAAATCGTAGACGTTTTACCGTTACCATCCGTCCATTGGTAGCCATGGTAAACGATAGTAGCCTGTAATCTCGGATCCCGGTTTGTATAGGGATCGTCTTCTTTATAACCGGAACCACTTTCATTGATCGACCGTCCATTTTTCATGATATAATCGTCAACCAGCTCCTGAGTCGGTGCGAAACCGTTTACACGTCCGCCCACCGACAGGGGAATCCCATCGTACATTTCGCTCCAGGTTCTCAGATTCAACAGATAACCCATATCCAGAATCACTTCGCTGTTATATTCGTTTTCCGGCAGGAATAAACCTCCATAGCTTGAGAATAAAGCATATTCACCGTATTCGCCATTTATTATTTTCTCACAAATAGACGATACATTTTGCCAGTCGTTTTCATATAAATAGGTACGTGCCAGTAAAGTCATAGCAGCGCCTTTAGTGATACGGCCATTATCGTTTGCAGCATATTCCTGCTTTGTCGGTAATGTGCCGACAATGTCATTCAGTTCGTCACGGACAAACTTGATAACATCCGCTTTCGGCGAACGGGCGATCGTATTGGCCTCCTCGATCGTCAATGTATAGTCGAACAGGGGAACATCGCCATAGTTATTGGCCAGACGGAAAAACAACATCGCACGAATAAAACGCGATTCTGCCTTCATTCTGTTTTTCAATGTCTCATCCATGTTGGGAACACGGTCTACGTTCTCCAGGAATGTGTGGCAAGTCTTGATACCTTCATAACATTTTTTCCAGTCCTCAGAGAAACGTCCCAAAGCGGCATTTGCCTGGCCGGAAGTGATCAGTTTTTCATCCGTGCTACCACGTCCCTCGTATAAGTTATCCGATAAACGTTCATCTGCAAAGAAATAACCGGAACTCATCATTTGGCTGTAAGCCATGCTCAGCACCGAAGAAGCCTTTGCTTCGGAAGTCCAATAGTTCAAATCCGTAAACTTATTGGTAGGAGCCAGATCCAAATCATTACAAGATACAAATGATGCAAGTATGGCGCATGCCATACTTGGCCAATATTTTAAAATATTCATTTTCATAACAAAGTCTATGTCTTAAAATTCTATATCCAAACCAAATCCATAATAAGTTAGTGTCGGGTAGTTACGTCCGCTGTTCGCTCCGATACCGCCGATACCACCCATATCGCTACCGAATTCAGAAGATTCCGGATCGATGAATGAGTTCTTGGTAAATGTCAGCGGATTTTCAGTATTTACACTGACACGTAATTTCTGCACACCAAACTTCTGAGTTAATGCCTTCGGTAAAGTATATCCGATCTGGATGTTCTTTACACGTAAGTAGGCAGCATTCAACAAATAAATATCAGAACCGGCCATACCCCAGTTGTTCGTAGAAGAGGAAGAACCCGGGGCAACCAGACGAGGCCATCGAGCATCCGGATTTGTCGGAGTCCAGAAGTCCAACTGATGTTCGTAAATACAATATGAATAGTTTGAATGGAATGGTTCTATCAACTCACCGCGCAAATACATAGAACGTTTACCCACACCTTGCAGCATCACGTTCAGGTCGAATCCCTTCCATGTCATGTTGTAAGTAAAACCGAATGTATAACGAGGGAATGCATTACCCAATATTACACGGTCTTTTTCGTCGATAACGCCATCTTCATTCTGGTCAACGTATTTCACATCACCAGGTTGTACGGAAGCTCCTACCGGCAGTGAGCTATTTGCAATCTCGTCATAACTCTGGAACAATCCGTCTGTTTTGTAACCGAAATATGAACCTAAAGGCTCGCCTTCACGGATCAGTTTATACAACTGGTCGTTCTGGTCGATACGTTCTTTTCCACCGAAATCGGTTACTTTATTCTTTGAGTCGGAAATGTTGAAATTGAAGTTATGATGGAAATCGCCTGAATTCAATTTATAATTGACCGTTACTTCCCAACCTCTGTTTTTCATTTCTCCGGCATTCTCCTTAGCTGCAGAACCGCCATAGATAGAAGAAACTTCAGGAGTTAACAATATATTAGAGGTTTTCTTATCAAAATAATCTACAGATAAGAATAAATTACCATTCAGGAAAGTTGCATCGGCACCAATATTGAAGTTGGCCGATTTTTCCCATGTCAGGAATGCATTACCGTCTGTATAGCTGGTTCCCGGAACAGATATGCCATTGAATACATAACCGTTGTTGTTCATCTGGTAAACAGTCTGGTAAGAATAATTGTCTACATTCTGATTACCCAGCACACCATAAGATGCTCTCAGTTTCAAATCACCGATATTACTCTTATAAGTATCCATAAAGGCTTCTTCGGAAAGACGCCAACCGGCAGAGAATGAAGGGAAGAAACCCCAACGCTGATCTTTGGCAAATTTTGAAGAACCGTCATAACGGAAAGATACGTCTCCGTAATATTTATCCATATAATTATAACCTACACGACCGAATATGGAAGTAATACTTGTCTGGTCCGTATCGTTATTCGAGTTCTTGTTATCTTTATTCTGAACGGATTCGTCTGTTGTCGGTAAACCCAGGTCTTCATCCGTATATTCCCAGGCGATGCGACTTGCCTGTTTTGTATAAGATTCGTTTGATACACCGAACAAGGCGTTTACATTATGAACACTGTTAAATGTACGGTTGAAATCCAATAAGAACTGTGTACTTAACGTATAACGTTTTTCGTTATAATCTTCAGTCATTGTATTGGAGTGCATATACAGTACCGGATTTTCCAGATCAGCAGAAGAATACAACGGCACTTTCTTGTCACGGCGATAACGATGATGCTGAGTCAGGTCCAGACCAACCAAACCGGTAGCTTTCAAGCCGTCGATGATCTTGAAGTCAAGGTTCATACTTCCGATGAAGTTATCTTCGTCTTTCTTTTCATAACCACCGTCCTGCAGTAATGCCAGTGGGTTATCGTCGCCGACTATATCATTAACCAGATATTTGTCACCTTCCATAAACTTATAATAATAGTAAGAAGGAACACGAGACGAGTTGATAATCGTATTTCCTGTACCACCGGCTACCGTTCTGTCTTTACGGCGGTTGTAAGCCATCAATGACGTCAGTTTAAAACGGCCATACTCGGTACTCAGGTTACTACGGAAGTTATAACGTTCCATTCCGAAGCTACCCTGGAAGTTACTCTCCTGGTTATAGTAGCTGGCTGATACCATGTAAGTGGTATTCTCACTACCTCCGGATACATTGATGTTATAGTTTTGCTGAAGGCCGGATTTAACAATTTGGTCATATAGCCATTCTTCTTCATTACGATGATCATACAGATCACGAATCTGGGTAGGTGTGAACTGAGGCGCACTGCCCACATTCATATTTGCCTGGTTTCTCAACATGGCATTCTGCCAGCCTTCGACCGGAGAGAATAAAATATGCGGGTCCTGAATGCCGACCTGTCCATTAAACGCGACAACGGGTTTGCTGCCTTTGGAGCCTTTTTTAGTCGTTACCAGGATAACGCCATTTGCAGAACGGGAACCATAGATAGCTGCACTACCTGCATCTTTCAGGACGGATACGTTATCGATATCGTTCGGGTTCAGGTTGTTCAGAGTCGATGAGCTCGATACCAATCCGTCGATAACGATCAGCGGGTCATTGTTACCCATCGTACTGACACCACGGATGTTGATGTTCATACTGTTGTCGTTCGGATTCGCATTCTTGCTCTGAATGATAAGGTTAGCAGAAGCACCCTGTAAAGCCTGGGTAGCATTGGTTACAGGACGATTCTCAAAGATCTCGCTGTTTACCTGGTCTACAGAACCGGTGATACTTTTACGGGAACGGGTACCATAACCGACAACTACCACCTCATCCAGTTTCTGGGTATCTTCCTTCAACGTAATACGGAAATCACTTTTCCCTTTCAGGGATATCGATTGAGTCAGATAACCGATGAAAGAAATATCCAGTGTGCCGTTTTCAGGAACTTCCAATGTAAAATTACCGTTAAAATCAGTAACCGTACCATTTGTTGTTCCTGCAACAACGACGTTTGCGCCGATAACAGGTTCGCCCGTTTCATCGACAATAACACCTTTTACATTCTTTACCTTCTGATTAACCGCATTCTGGGAAGGAGAGGTAATGACCAGATAGTCACCTTTTACCGAATAAGTATAGCCTGTACCAGCCAGCACCTGGCTCAATACATCCAATACTTCCACATTGTTTTGATTAAGCTCGACTTTTTTGTTTACATCCAACTGGGTGCCATTATAGGCAATTTTGTACTTGGATGAAGCTTCAATCTTCTGGAATGCTTCTTTTAAAGAAACAGTACCTTCATTAAAGGACACCTTCTGCGCATTGATTTGCAGGCAACCTGCAATCAAAAAACTCAGACAATAGGTTCCAATTCGTCTGGATTTGTGTTTGTTCTTCATATGTAATTAAAATAGTTAAACAATTGCACCGATTTGAGTGCGAACTCATCTATAATGACAGATGAAAAAAACGTTGCACCCAATCAATCGTAAAACTTTTTCAAATTACATGTGATTTTTTTTAATGAACTTATCTCAGATAAATATTTTTCCCGTCAATTTTATACTCCAAGCCCGGGATAAGCTCTTTCAGAAGCATAAATATATTTTCGACAGACTCATTCTTATTAAAATGAACCGTCAGCAGATTCTCATTATAAGCCGATGTCTGCAAATGTATATTCAACCCGTATGTACGTTGCAGGATACGGATAATATCCTTAAAAGAATAGTTGTCAAACAGCAGACCTCCTTCACGCCAATCGGAATAATCGGCAGAAACAACCTTTTTCACATCTACATCTCCGGATTCAATATAATATAAGAGTTGTTCATCAGGCACCAGATGATATGTTTTTTCTTCTTCATCCTGTAAACACACCTGTACAGATCCTTCTTCAAGAGTAGTTGCTATCCGGCCGATTTCCGGATAAGCAAAAAGATTGAACCGGGTACCCAACACTTCGACATTCAGTGTCCGGGCTTTAACAATAAAAGGCTGTTCCACATTCTTCTCTACCTCGAAATAACCTTCACCCGACAGATAAACCTCACGTCTCTCTCCCACAAAAGTAGAAGGATATATCAATACACTACCGGAATTCAGCCAAACACGGCTACTGTCGGGAAGAACAACCTGCTCACGTTTCCCTGCAGGTACAAAATGTTCTATCAGTGAAACATTCGCCAAGGCATCTTTCACATGGGTCGCTTCCCAATAAAGATATAGAGATGTGGAAAGCATGATTAATGGTAAAAGCCATATAGCCGCCAGTTTTACCCAAAAAGGCATGATCCGCACAGCTTTACCTACCGGTTCCTTTCGATCTGTAAAACCTAAATTTCTGCTCAACTGTGAAAAGGCCTGTTTGGGATAAGTCTCATCCATTTCCGGAAATCCTATAGTATCCCAAACCGACTGTAACGCACTATCTACTTCCGGTCTATCCTCTTTTTTAATCAGCCGTCGATGTACTTTCCAGGTCATCTCTTCCGAGAGGTCGTGATGAAAGAAATAATCAACTATTTTTTTTATATAACTCATTCTATTTCTACGATTATATTATATAGACTGCTTTTAGGCTATCCACCCCTAATTTTTTAACACAAATAAAGTATCAATAGGTATAATAAAATTTTTCTCAACTCTTTTAACGCTAGATTCAAATGATTCTCTACCGTCTTCTTACTCAATTCCAATTTCTCCGCAATCTCTGCATTCGATAATCCCGCTTCACGGCTCAACTGATAGATCAGTTTACGCTGGGGAGGCATATTCTCAACCACCATATCTATCAGGAGTTGCAAATCTTTAGCTATCAGATCTTCATCCGGTGAATCATAAGTTTCTTCCTCAAAAGGTTTTTCATTCAACCTTTCTACACGTATTTGCTGAGATTCCAAAAAATTGAAAGTAGTATTCTTAGATAGAATAAACAGATATGCTCCAAAATTCCTGACATCGGCAAACATATTCCTGTTTACCCACACTTTTGAAAAAACTTCCTGGGTAATATCTTCTGCGTCTTGTTGCGATTTAACCAGGCCGTATACAAAATTGCGGACTTTAGGATAATAGCGCATGAATATTACCTGAAAAGCATCTTGGCTTCCCTGGACCAGTTCCTTCACTAATAGTTCCTCGTTGATAGATTTTGTTAGCATAACGGCAAATATACGAAGCTAATATTTAAATCAAAACGAACATTGGTAATTTGTTTTTATAATAAGTAGTATTTTCTGCTTTGAACAATTCATCTTTGCAAAATCCAATCTATTTCCCCAAATATAAAAAATAATTGGGGAAATGTTATGTTTTTATAACAGGGAAGGAGTATTTTCAAAGATAAATAACAGAGTCCTTAGAAGACTATGGCATAATATTCAGATCTATCTATATTCGTCAGCATACAGCATAGAAGTCATACAAAGTATCAAAAAGGTAGAAATGTCTCCTAGAAAATAAGCTTAGCAAGCAAATCCATTCATTAAAAACTACTACAATCAGTCTTTAATTTTACATAACTGAAAGATATAGCCCAAAGCCTTTTCCTAATTTATTATTGTCTACTTTTCTTTTTTATATATTTAACTTCAATATTTAATTACACCGCAAATATAAATAAATATATTTAATAATAAAAGTATATCAAATCAAATTTATCAATATTTGTTTTGTTAAAAATAAAACTATTCTGCTTAGATTGTTTTTCTATAAGAGGAGTATATAAAAAATTAAAGGGAGCAATTATTCATTACTCCCTTTGATTTACAAAATTACCTTTTGGCAATAAATAAAATAAAGGTCCATAAATCTTATATCGACAAGATTTACAAATACCGTATTGTTAATAAAAATATTGATTAATAATGAATCATCCCCAACACTTTACTTCTTGAAAGCAGGCATGCCCCCAGGGCACCAGCACGTTCCCCTAATCGGGAGACTTTGATTTCTGTATCCTGAGATACCAAATTAAGAGAATATTTCCGTATAGCACTCTTTATGGGCAGACTGATATATTCACTTGTAAGCGACAGAGTACCTCCGAGTACGACTAATTCAGGATTAAAGATATTCATAAGACCGGCTATTCCACGTCCCAACTTCTCTCCCATTTCCTCCAGTATTTCAATGCATAACACATCTTCTTTCTGGATCGCTTCAATCATATCGGCCATGGTTATCTTTTCTTTCTTCTCTATTTTTCCTGCTAAAATAGTACTACTACCTTCACGATAACGCTCTAACAGCTTACGATGCAAGGCAGATCCGGATGCTTCAGTCTCAATGCATCCCTTTTTACCGCAATGACAAAGGATTTCGTTATCAAAAAAGCAGAAATGTCCGAACTCACCGGAGAAACCGGATTTTCCATAGTAAAGCTCGCCGTTTATGAAGATAGAAAGTCCTAGACCCCATCCCATATTAATAAATAATATATTTTTTTCACCCTTAACCACGCCTTGCATGTATTCGCCATAGATCATGGCCCGGGTATCATTTTCGATATATATTTTAATCTTGATCCGCTCTTCCAGGATTTGGGATAAGGGTTTTTCTTCAAAATAGAAAATGCTATAACTATATCCGGAAACCGGATTTACACGTCCTGAAATATTTACTCCTACCGCCAGTACTTTGTCACGCGATACACTCAACCGATCGATAAAATCATTGATCAGATAACACAAACTCTCCAGGGCTTCCGGAGTATTTTCCAGGGTATAGGGAATACTCTCTTCAACACGCAATTTTTCTCCTTTGAAATCGACAGCTGCAATATTGATCTTACTCCGGTACACATCGACTCCGACAAAATAACCGGAAGTAGGGTTCAGACCATAAATATTCGGTTTACGCCCTCCGCTTGTCTCCTGTTTTCCAAAGTCCAGAATATAACCATCATCCAATAATTCCCCGACCAGTTTGGTTACAGTAGGAATACTCAAATCCATTTCCTTGCACAACTCCGCGATTGTGGCATCACCATTGGCTATATAATAATGTATAATCTTCTTTTTAAGAAGGGCACTACGATTGCTATCTGCTGTAATAAGGAATTTTGTATTCATGGTATTATTTTTTACTGCGATATTTTGAACAAACAAAAGTAGATAAATATTTTTCAAATATAGTTCTGAGTAAATAAAAAAAATCCGAAACAACTCCTTCTGTGAAACTTACATCGGTCGTCCACAAGAACCCTCCCATTCAAAAACAAGCTTTCCCTTTTCTAAAAAAAGTTCAAAATATCATAGTCTTCTAAGAACTCAGATACGAAAAAAAGAAGGATTTCAACAATTAAAAATCAGGACTCTCCGGCTTCCTGTCAACAGCCGGAACATTATAACATTATTGTATCACCTAATAAAATCTATGCGAATGAAAATTTCATGAATCACAAGTAAAACAAGATCACACAAAAAGATGCAACGTTCTCACGGCACACTATATGCCGGTCTGCACCAGGTATGACTTTTCAACATACCGGGAAATCAAATTAAACGTAAACAAACTGATTATTATATGGTAGATCCATATCTAAATGTCCAATTAATAAAACAAGTATCATGAAGAAAAAAACCTTCATTTTTATGCTCATTTTCTTATTACCGGCAATTGCATGGGCACAGGAGAAAATGAGTATCCAGGGAGTCGTTTACGACGATCTGAATACAACCATTCCGGGTGCATCCGTTATTGAAAAAGGCACAACCAATGGAACCGTCACTGATATTGACGGGAAATTCACTATACAGGTTACCAGAGGAGCTACACTTGAAATCTCCTATATCGGATACAAGACCCAGGAAGTCAGGGTAACAAACACACAGCCATTAAAAATTACCCTGAAAGAAGATGCACAAACTCTCGACGAGGTCGTTATCACAGGTTATTCGGGGAAACAGCTCCGATCGAAATCGACTAACTCGATTGCCAAAGTAGCCAACGAAAAACTGACGACCGGTTCTTACACCAACCCGGCACAGGCCCTGTCGGGAGCCGTTTCCGGATTACGTGTCATCCAGGCATCAGGAAGTCCGGCCGCTACTCCGACAATCATTCTCCGTGGTGGTACCAATCTCGATGGTACAGGTTCACCGCTAATCATCGTCGACGGACAGGTACGTGGTAGTTTAAGCGATATCAATCCGGAAGATATTGAAGACCTGCAGGTCATGAAAGATGCGGGTGCCACTGCTATCTACGGTGCCCGTGCAAACGACGGGGTTATCCTGGTTACGACGAAAAAGGGAAAATCGGGGAAATCCGAAATCAATTTCAAAGCGAAACTCGGCTTGAACTTCCTGAACAATCCGTATGAATTCTGTAATGCCGAAGATTATATTTATTGGATGCGTACTGCATATTCCCGCTCTTCAAACATGTGGCAGAGAGCTGATGGCAGCGGAGTTGGTTATGTATCATCCGCTACATTGGGATCTGCTTCGCCCCACGGAACAGGAAACAAATATTTTGCAGCAGACGGTGTTACTCCTCTGACAAATGATATGGCAGCCGTTTATAGCACGATGTACCTGGATGATACCAACAGGTTCCTGCTGGGTAAAGGCTGGAACAGCATGATCGATCCTGTTACCGGCAAAGAGCTGATCTTTAAAGATACAAATGTCAGAGATTACAATTTCAACACACCTGCCCTGACTCAGGATTACAATATCAATATGTCGGGTGGTAACGACAGGGGACATTATTATGCAGGTCTGGGATATAACTATTCCGAAGGACTTCCTATCAACACATTCTATGAAAGATATTCTTTTGTCTTCAACGGAGATTATAAGATCAAACCGTGGTTAACCTCCTATTCCAGTTTAAACTTCACGCGGGCTAACTGGGAAAATCTTCCGGGTTCCGCTGTTTCCGAATATAATTATTTCGGACGTATCTTATCGACGCCTCCTACGGTTCGCTATGAAGACGAAGAAGGGAACCTCCTATTGGGACAGCACTATCAGGACGGTAATCAACAATATCAGCCGGAGAAATTCATTCGTGACAACCAGAGTGATAAATTCACAATGAACCAAAGTTTCAATATCGATTTTATGAAAGGACTTTCTTTAAAAGTTTCGGGTAACTGGTACTACGAAGAACAGCTTGCCGAATCGTTCAATAAAGATTTCTACCAGACTCCGACCGTGATTAATACAACACGTTCTACTTCTTCTAACTGGAGACGTAAATTCGACCAGACATACAACGCCGTATTGAACTACAGCAACCAGATCACTCAGGATCATTATCTGGACGCCATGATCGGTACCGAATATTATGATTCTTACACCCGTTATTTGAGCGCATCCGGTTCCGGTGCCGCAACCGACGACTTCGGGGATCTGGAACTGACAGATAAAGGAGAGAACAAACGTAACATCGATACATATCATAACAAAGAAAGAATCATGTCTTACTTCGGTCGTGCCAACTACGATTTCCGGAGCAAATATCTCCTTTCCCTGGTAATGCGTTCCGACGGATATTCACGCCTGGTAGACAATCGCTGGGGCGTTTTCCCCGGAGTATCCGCAGGATGGGTATTCTCCAAAGAAAAATTCATGCAGAAATATTCCGATATCCTTTCTTTTGGTAAACTGCGTGCGAGTTTCGGTTTGAACGGCAAGGTCGACACAAACCAGATCGGATATTATACCTTGCAAGGTTCTTACAGCACGTCTTCCAAATACGACGGGAATACAAGTTATGTGATCGGAAGCATACCGAACCCCGGATTGAGATGGGAAAAATCAAGAACCATTGAAGCTGGTTTAGACCTGAGTTTCCTGGAAAACCGCTTAAATGCGAACTTTACTTACTATAACCGTCTGACTTCCGACAAATATGCAAATATTAGTCTGCCTTCTTCTTCCGGTATCAGTTCCGTTCTGACTAATAACGGAAAAATCCGGAATAAAGGTATTGAAATAGACCTGAATGCCAAGATCATCCAGACCAAGGACTGGAACTGGACAGTAGGAGCAAACATTGCTTACAACAAAAATATCATCGTTTCATTACCCAACAACGGACTGGACAAGAATCGTCAGGATGCCTTTCAGGTATACTCCGGAAACGGCGATGAGAAAATATGGGTAGGCGGTTACCAGGAAGGTCAGGAACCAGGTATGATGTATGCATTCCAGGCAGACGGTATCTATAAAAATTGGGATGAAATCCCTGATTACCTGGAAGACAGAGGAGGTGGAGCTTCCGCCTGCGTACTTTATGGTAAAAAATCATGGGATGAACTGCCCGACAGTGATAAAGGGACCGGCGAAGAAGGGGCTTCCAAAGTGAAAAAATTACCGATCCAACCGGGTGATGTGAAATGGAAAGATGTAAACGGCGATGGCGTGATCGATCAATACGATATGGTAAAAGTAGGCAACACGAAACCACGTTATACAGGAGGTTTCAATACAAATCTCAGCTGGAAGAACCTACGCCTTTATGCAGCATTCGACTTTGGGTTGGATTACAAAATCTATGATCAGACAAGTAACTGGTTCCTGGGATGTATGCAGGGATCATACAACATGACCACAGATGTGAAAAACACCTGGTCGGAGACAAATCCGAACGGAACGTTACCTAAATATTACTGGGCAGATCAGCTAGGTAAATCCAACTATTACAGAAGATCAACTATGTTCTGCTATGACGGTAGTTATCTGGCTATCCGTGAAATCTCCCTGGCATACACATTACCAAAGAACTGGGTACAGAAAGTGATGTTACAAAATGTAGAAGTATCTGTTACCGGACAGAATTTAGGATACATCACGCAATGTGCGTTGGTGGCAACTCCTGAAACGATGGCAGGTATAGCCGGTTCCGGATATGCTTTACCACGTACCCTTTTATTCGGGATCAGCGTTACTTTATAAACAATTAAACAGTCTAAATTCGGTTAATTATGAACTTAAAGAAAACAATTATAAATACATGTATAGCTGCCAGCGCAGTACTTTATACATCATGTGATCTGGACCTGGTTCCTCTCGATTACTACGGAAGTGGGAGTTACTGGAAAACCGTATCCCAGGTGGAATCTTATATGAACGGGATACATGTCGACCTGCGGGCTAGTAATTTCAACAGACAGTTCTTGCTGGGCGAAGCACGCGGAGGGACAAACAAATCCGGTACTTCTTCATTGATCACCTCAATCAACTACGACCGTATCAAAGAGAACAACCTGGATGCAGATAATACAGGTATTTCAAACTGGAACGGGACATACGGCTATATCTTCGATTGCAACCTGCTGATACAGGAAGTGGAAGGAACTGCCTTGCAGGAAGAGAATGCTTCTACTATCAATTATCTGCTGGCACAAGCTTATGGGATCCGTGCATTACATTACTTCACACTTTACAGAACCTTTGGCGGCGTTCCATTGATCGAACGAGTGAAAGTTCTGGACGGACAAGTAGACGTCGAAACACTTTACACACCACGTTCATCGGCTAAAACGATTATGGATTTTATCAAATCGGACCTGGCAAAGTCGTTGGAATATTTCGGGTCGGACGAAACCATCAAAAGCAATAAAGCTTATTGGTCGAAAGCAGCTACAACCATGTTGGCGGCAGAGGTCTACCTGTGGAGTGCAAAAGTATCATTGGATGATCAGACTCCCGCCTCCGACGACTTATCGAAAGCCAAAGGCTATCTGAACACGATCCTGAACGACTCCCGTTTCGGCTTGTGCGATAACTTCAAGGAGATCTGGGATGTAACCAATAAAGGTAACAAAGAGATGATCATGGTAGCCCGGTTCGCAGACGGTGAAGCGACCAACCAGGCAAGCGAATTTGTTTATGCGCAACCTAACTTCGTAAATACGGTCTACGGACGCGACGGAAACCTTATTACAGGAGATACACTCGAACTAAAAGGCAGCGGTTGGCAGAGAAACGAATACGAACTGGGCTTATGGCGCATTTTTGACGCGGAAGATACCCGCCGTGATGCTACATTCCTGGAATATTATCTGGCAGACGGCTCTTTAATGGGTACGGTTCTGAAAAAGAACCTGGGTTATGTCAATTCAAATAACACCCGCGTTTTCTGCGGTGACGAGGCAATCTATCGCTATGCAGATGCCCTCCTGCTAATGGCGGAAGTTGCCAATATGGAAGATGGGGATGTAGCCTTTTACCTGAACCAGGTTCGTAAGCGTGCCTACGGTTCCAACTGGAATGAAGGAAAATACGGCTATACCAATTCAGACTTCAAGACAAACGAACTGGCTATCCTCGCAGAAAAAGACAAAGAGTTTGTAAATGAAGGCAAACGCTGGTTTGATATCTGTCGCATGAAAGACGGAAAGAATGGAAAAGCATTGGCATTTTGCACTGAATCAGGCTATAAAGGAAACGGAGCCGTTCTAAAAGAAAGCGAAAGCCATAAACTCCTTTGGCCGATCGATGTAACCACATTGAACGCAGACGATACATTGGAACAAACTCCGGGTTACTGATATTTTTCAACATAATTGATAGTTAAAATTTAACTGACTCCTATTCCAAAGGTCGCTATATTCAATATAAATATAGCCTCCTTTGGAATTCTTCTTACCTAAGTCTAAAGACAAATCCTGGGTAATAAGAGGCACTAATATCACACAAAAACAAAGAATTAAGAAAATAATTCTCAATTCACACCCTAATTAATAAAATATTTTATTTATATTTGTCAAGTTTTTAAACAGCAACACACATAAAGAATAAACACTATACACCATGGAAAGAATTAAAGGACTTATCGATGCCCCGTTTACTCCGTTTTATGAAAATGGAGAAGTGAATTACGAACCCATTGAAGCTTATGCCAAACTTCTTGTCAACAACGGATTAAAAGGTGTTTTCATCAACGGTTCATCCGGTGAAGGTTACATGCTTACGGAAGAAGAGCGTATCAAACTCGCTGAACGGTGGATGGAAGCAGCACCCGAAGGATTCAAAGTCATCGTACATGTGGGTAGTACTTGCGTAAAGACCAGTCGTAACCTGGCAGCTCATGCACAAAAGATCGGAGCATGGGGTATCGGAGCCATGGCCTCTCCGTTTCCGAAAGTAAACCGCATCGAAGAATTGGTGAAATACTGCGAAGAGATTGCTTGCGGGGCACCGGAACTGCCTTTCTATTATTATCATATCCCTGCATTCAACGGTGCTTTCCTCCCGATGGTAGATTTCCTGAAAACCGTAGACGGCCGCATTCCTAATTTCGCCGGGATCAAATATACATACGAAAGTCTTTACGAATATAATCAATGCCGGTTATACAAAGACGGAAAATTCGACATGCTTCACGGGCAGGACGAAACGATTTTGCCTTGCCTGGCAATGGGCGGTGCACAGGGTGGAATCGGCGGAACAACCAATTATAACGGAAAAGAACTGGTCGGTATCATTGAAGCATGGAAAGCCGGTGACCTGGAAACAGCCCGCGAAAAGCAAAACTTCTCACAGGAAGTGATCAACGTGATCTGCCATTATCGTGGAAACATCGTAGGAGGCAAGCGTATCATGAAACTGATCGGCCTGGATCTCGGAAAGAACCGCACACCGTTCCAGAATATGACCGATGCGGAAGAAGCGGCTATGAAAGCTGAACTCGAAGCTATCAATTTCTTTGAAAGATGTAACAAATTCTAATCATTATGGATGCAAAAACAAATATTGCCCAGCCTACCGAATATATCGGTTACTGGGGTGACATTTACAAAAACGACTTCCTGAACGATGTCATGCCATTCTGGTTGAAATACGGCATCGACAAAGAGAACGGCGGCTATTTCACCTGCCTGAACAGAGATGGTTCCTTAATGGATTCCAATAAATCCGTATGGTTCCAGGGGCGGTTCGCCTTCATCCTGGCTTATGCTTACAACAATATCGAGAAAAAGCCCGAATGGCTGGAAGCCTGTAAGAACGGTATCGATTTCATCGAGAAATATTGCTTCGATACGGATGGACGTATGTTTTATGAAGTGACTGCAACCGGTATCCCTATGCGCAAAAGAAGATATGTTTTCTCCGAAACTTTTGCGGCCATTGCCATGGCGCAATATTCTATCGCATCCGGAGATAAAAGCTATGCCGATAAAGCGGTAAAACTATTCAAGCAGATCCTTCATTATAAAAATACACCGGGATTACTGGAACCGAAATTCCGTGAAGGATTCGTTGCGAAGGGACATTCTTTCTGTATGATACTGATCGATACGGCAGCCCGTATCCGTGAAGCCATCAACGACGAGATCCTTACAAAGCAAATAGACGAATCCATCGCCGAATTACGTCGTGACTTTATGAAGCCGGAATTCAAAACGATTCTCGAAACAGTCGGTCCGAACGGCGAATTCATCGACTCGATACCGGGCCGTACGATCAATCCGGGCCATTCCATCGAAACAGCCTGGTTCATTCTGGAAGAGGCCAAATACCGGAACTGGGATCCCGAACTGAAAGAAATGGGATTAACCATTCTCGACTGGGCCTGGGAATGGGGTTGGGACAAAACATACGGTGGAATCAGCTATTTCAAAGACTGCAAAAACCTTCCTCAACAGGAATACTGGCATGATATGAAATTCTGGTGGCCCCAATGTGAAGCCATCATTGCCACACTCTATGCCTATGAGGCCACCGGTGATGCAAAATATCTGGAAATGCACCGGATGATCAATGAATATACCTATGCCCGTTTCCCGGACAGGGAATATGGCGAATGGTACGGTTATTTCCACTATGACGGTACATTATCACAGCCGGCCAAAGGAAATATGTACAAAGGCCCGTTCCACATCCCCCGGATGCTTCTGAAATGCAATCTGCTTTGCAAAGAAATCCTTTCAAAATAACATAAACAGAAAGAAAATGCTGTCAAAAGTTCATTTGCCGTCTGCTTTAGCTGACGGTTTACAAGTTGTTTTCCTCTTTAGGCTTTAGCCACATTTCTCTTAACAAAAGGAGATTGTTTAAAATGGGACTAAAGTCCAAAGAAATAGATCATTTACTGCTCCGTCAGCTAAAGCAGACAGCAAATGAACTTCAGATGGCTTATCTTCACCAAACTTTGTTTTCGCCTCTAAAATATAACGAAATGAATAATAAAAAGATATACCCCTGGGTAGTTGTCGGTCTGTTATGGGGAGTAGCCCTGTTGAACTATATGGACCGGCAGATGCTCTCTACCATGAAAGATGCGATGATGATCGACATCACCGAACTGGAATCGGCAGCCAATTTCGGCCGACTGATGGCCGTATTCCTCTGGATATACGGATTCATGAGTCCCGTAGCAGGAATGATAGCCGACAGGGTAAACCGCAAATGGCTGATCGTCGGCAGTCTGTTCGTCTGGTCGTTTGTCACACTTATGATGGGCTATTGCACCACGTTCAACCAGATTTATTTCCTGCGTGCCCTGATGGGGGTAAGTGAAGCCTTATATATCCCGGCAGGATTATCTCTGATCACCGACTATCACCAGGGGAAAACCCGTTCACTGGCAGTTGGTATTCACATGACCGGGCTTTACACCGGACAGGCTCTGGGAGGTTTCGGAGCAACCGTAGCAAGCGCTTTCACCTGGGAAACGACTTTCCACTGGTTCGGGATTGTCGGTATTGCATACAGTGTTGTCCTGATCCTGTTCCTGAAAGATAAAAAAGATCATATCATTCATAAGATAAAAGAAGTAGGCGCCGCTGTCGAGAATCCGGTCAAAGGAGCCCTCAAAGGAATGGGAATGTTGTTTACCAACATTTCCTTCTGGATCATCCTACTTTATTTTGCCACCCCGAGCTTACCCGGCTGGGCGACGAAAAACTGGCTTCCTACGCTATTCTCCGAAAATCTGTCCATAGATATGTCGGAAGCCGGACCGTTATCGACGATCACGATCGCCTTATCTTCGTTTATCGGTGTAATTGCCGGCGGGATCATGTCGGACAGATGGATACAGACAAACGTACGCGGCCGTGTCTATACCGGCGCTATCGGATTGGCATTGACCATTCCATCGTTACTTTTGCTTGGTTTCGGTCATAACTTCCTGATGATCGTAGGAGGCGGACTTTGTTTCGGTATCGGTTTCGGTATCTTCGATGCAAACAATATGCCGATCCTTTGCCAGTTTATCTCACCTCGTTACCGTGCAACCGCTTATGGCATTATGAATATGACAGGGGTATTTGCCGGAGCTGCCATCACAGACCTGCTGGGAAGATCGACAGATGCCGGAAACCTGGGACATGACTTTGCCATGCTGGCAGGCCTTGTTGCCATCGCCCTGCTGATACAGATATGCTTCCTTCGTCCGAAAGTGGCAAATATGACGGATTAACAATAAGAATATCAATAAAAAGTTCCAGAGGTAACGGCAGGCATACCATGAAATCGTTACCTTTGGAAACTACATTTACTAATTCATAGAACAATTATCATGAAAAAAAGCATCTTTTATCTCTGTCTTCTATTCATCGTGCAAACCGCTATTGCTGCAGACAGCCTGTACATCAGGGAGCAGCAAATCCCGATTCTGATCGATCGTACGGACAATGTGCTGCTGGAAATGCGTATTCCTGCACAGAAAGGGGATGTATTAAATAAACTGACTCTTCAATTCGGCAATGAAACAAATGTATCCGATATAAAGGCTGTCCGGTTGTTCTATAGTGGGACGGAAGCCCCCGCAAGGGAAGGAACTCATTTTAATCCGGTGACTTATGTAACAAGTTTCACTCCGGGAAAAACACGTACAGCCAACCTTTCCTACTCTGTTAAACAGGATGAAATAACAACTCTGGGAAACACCATTACACTGACCTCCAAACAGCCGATGGTAAAAGGTCCGAATTATTACTGGGTCAGTATTGAAATGAAACCGGAAACATCTCTGCTATCGAGAGTTTCCTTTACCATACCGGAAGCAGTCATCAATAACAAACCGATGGAAATCACCTGGAGCGGTAAAGCGGAAGCTCCCCGCCGTGTAGGGGTAGGCGTACGCCAGGCCGGAGACGACGGCTCCGCCGCATTCCGTATCCCGGGGCTTGTGACAACGAATAACGGAACTCTTCTGGGGGTTTATGATATCCGTTACAACAGTAGCGTAGACTTACAGGAAATGGTCGACATAGGTGTCAGCCGCAGTACCGACAAAGGGCAGACCTGGGAACCGATGCGTGTAGCCATGACATTCGGTGAAACCGGTGGTTTGCCTCATGCACAGAACGGTGTGGGCGACCCGTCCATTCTGGTCGATGAGAAGACAAATACGATCTGGATCGTTGCCGCCTGGACACACGGTATGGGGAACGGACGTGCATGGTGGAACTCCATGCCGGGAATGACTCCCGACGAAACGGCCCAATTGATGTTGGTAAAAAGCGAAGACGACGGTAAGACCTGGAGCGAACCGATCAATATCACTTCACAGGTAAAAGATCCTTCCTGGTATTTCCTGTTGCAAGGCCCGGGGCGCGGCATCACGATGCAGGATGGTACACTGGTGTTCCCTATTCAGTTCATCGACGCTACACGTGTTCCGAATGCGGGTGTTATGTACAGCAAAGACCGTGGTAAAACATGGCATCTGCATAATCTGGCACGTACCAATACGACCGAAGCACAGGTGGCAGAAGTCGAACCGGGGGTACTGATGCTGAACATGCGTGACAACCGTGGCGGTAGCCGGGCAGTTGCAACAACCAAAGACCTGGGTAAAACCTGGACGGAACATCCTTCCAGCCGGAGTGCACTCCAGGAACCGGTATGTATGGCAAGCCTCATCAAAGTAGATGCAAAAGACAACATCACCGGAAAGAAACTGTTACTGTTCTCCAACCCGAATACAACTAAAGGGCGTAACCATATCACGATCAAAGCCAGTCTCGACGGCGGTCTGACATGGCCTGCCGAACATCAGGTATTACTGGACGAAGCAGAGGGATGGGGATACAGTTGCCTGTCTATGATCGACAAGGAAACCGTAGGAATCTTCTATGAGTCAAGCGTAGCGCACATGACTTTCCAGGCTATCAAAATAGCTGACCTTATTAAATAAAACGGATGAAGCAAAAACTGTTCGTAACACTTATACTATGTTTATGGTTACCGGTGGCATATGCTGCCGGTAACCTGAACTTACTTCCCTGGCCACAGCAAGTGGACTGGACGAAGCAGACGTTCTCAGGCAAGGATATTTCACTTTCACTGGCTGGAAATACCGGACAAATGGTTACCGGCTGGCTGCAGGAAAGCAATATCAACATAAATCCTGCCTGTAAAAAAGTTTTCCGGGTAACGCTTGTCGAAAACCTGCCGGAAGCAACAATAAATCAGGACGAAGCCTACAAACTACAGGTATCATCGCAAGGGATCGCTATCGAGGCAACCACAGAACAGGGCGTTTATCGGGCCATACAAACCCTCCGCCAGTTGACGGAAAAGAAAGGCGGCAGATCCTTCGTCACCGGATGTAAAATAATCGACTGGCCTGCTTTCCGTATCCGTGGATTTATGCAGGATGTAGGACGTACCTACATCCCGATGGAGGAATTGAAACGGGAAATAGCCAAACTGGCACAATACAAGATCAACGTATTTCACTGGCACCTCACGGAAAACCAATCCTGGCGACTGGAGAGCAAGATCTTCCCAATGCTCAACGACAGCATCCATACAACCCGTATGCCGGGTAAATATTATACACTGGAAGAGGCCAAAGAACTGGTTGAATTTTGTAAACGGCACCAGGTATTGCTGATCCCGGAATTCGACATGCCGGGACACAGTGCCGCCTTCGTAAGTACGTTCCGCCACGATATGCAAAGTCCGGAAGGTATGAAAATACTGAAACTGCTGATCGAGGAAGTATGTGAGACATTCGATGTGCCGTACCTTCACATCGGAACGGACGAGGTACAGTTCACCAACCCGCAATTTGTGCCCGAAATGGTCGCTTTTGTACGATCAAAAGGTAAAAAAGTAATTTCCTGGAATCCGGGATGGCATTATCAGCCGGGAGAGATCGACATGATACATATGTGGAGTTACCGGGGAAAACTTCAGGAAGGAATACCGACAATAGATTCGCGTTTCCACTACCTGAACCATTTCGATACCTTTGCCGATCTGCGCGGATTATTTATGAGTAATATCTACCGCCATACCGAAGGCAGCAACGATATGGCGGGTGTCATCCTCGCTATCTGGAACGACCGTTGGGTGCAACCGGAAGAAAAGATCATCAACGAGAATATCTTTTATCCGAACATGCTGACTATCGCCGAACGTTCCTGGCGGGGAGGAGGATATGAGTATTTCGATAAATACGGAACGAATATGCCTCCCCGGAACAGTGAGGAATATAAAGCATTTACAGAGTTCGAACAACGTCTGCTCTGGCATAAGGAACATAATTTCCGGGGATATCCTTTCCCTTATGTAAAACAGACAGACATCAAATGGCGTATCACCGATGCATTCCCGAATAACGGAGATATGGGCAGCGTATTTCCTCCGGAAACCGAGCTACAAGACAGTTACACATACGAAGGAAAAACATACGGAACGAACGATAGTGAAGGAGCCGGAATCTATTTACGCCACGTATGGGGAAATACTATTCCCTGTTTCTATAAGGACCCGCAGGAAGACCATACCGCTTATGCCTGGACCTGGGTTCATTCACCCAAAGATCAGGAAGTCGGAGCCTGGATAGAATTCCAGAACTACGGCCGGTCGGAAATGGACCTTGCACCGCCACAGGGACAATGGGATTATAAAGGAAGCCGTGTATGGCTGAACGACGAAGAAATACTGCCTCCTGTATGGACAGCCACGCACAAGGAAAAATCGAATGAAGTTCTGCTGGGAAATGAAAATTGCGTGGGACGTGAACCGACAAAAGTCCATTTGCAGAGAGGATGGAACAAGGTGTTCATGAAACTGCCGGTCGGCAAGTTCCGTCTGCCGGAAGTACGGCTTGTCAAATGGATGTTCACATTCGTATTTGTTACCCCCGACGGTGAAAAGGTGGTAGACGGACTGATCTACTCGCCGGATAAGAAAAGATAAACAGATCATCATACAATGAAAAAAACGCTTTTATTACTATGCTTGTTACTCTGCACGACTGCCTATGCTCAGAAAAAGATCAAGGTGGCCTGTGTAGGTAACAGTGTAACCTATGGTGCAGGCATAGAAAACCGGGAAGTAAATTCGTATCCGGCACAGCTGCAGCGGATGCTGGGAGAGGACTACGAAGTAATGAATTTTGGGAAAAGCGGCGCCACTTTACTGAACAAAGGACACCGTCCGTACAGCGAACAGGAGGAATACCGGGCAGCTCTCGATTTTGCAGGTGACCTGGTTGTTATCCATCTCGGACTCAACGACACCGATCCGCGCAACTGGCCGAACTATCGGGATAACTTCGTCTCGGACTATCTCTCCCTGATCGAATCTTTCCGGAAAGTAAATCCGGAATGTAAAATATGGATTTGCCGGATGACACCGATTGCCCATCGCCATCCTCGTTTCAAATCGGGTACACGCGACTGGTACTGGCAGGAACAGGCTACCATCGAAGAAATCGCGCAATTGGGCAACACGGGATTGATCGACCTGCAAGCCGGACTCTATAACCGCCCGGATCTCTTGCCCGATGCTCTTCACCCGAATACAGAGGGGGCAGGTATCCTGGCAAAAACAATCTGTCAGGAGCTGACGGGAAATTACGGTGGTCTGCAAATGCCGGTCATTTACTCGGACAATATGGTTTTACAGCGTGAAAAGCCGTTACCTATAACAGGCACCGCCAATGCCGGCCAGAAGATAACCGTACAGATTGCCGGTCAGAAAAAGGAAACCGTTACGGCTTCGAACGGAAAATGGTCCGTCACCCTCGAGCCGCTTCAGGCAGGAGGCCCTTACGAGCTGACAGTAGAGGCAGTTTCCGGAAAAACCGACAAAAAGGGGAAAAAGAAAACAGCCGATTCTCAAAAGATCGTTTACCGGAATGTATTGATTGGTGAAGTATGGCTCTGTTCCGGCCAGTCTAACATGGCCTTCCGCGTAAATGAACTAGCGGACTCACAACATAAAGAACTGACAGCGTATGCGAAGAAAGAACCGCAAATCCAGCTCTTCAATATGGTACCCCGCTGGTTCACGAATGCAGAGGAATGGGATGAAGCGGTAATGGATTCACTCAACCGACTGCAATATTATCATGACGCACAATGGACGGCATGCAACGAACAGACAGTCGATAAATTCTCGGCCGTAGCTTTCTCCTTCGGACAGATGCTTTCGGATAGTCTGCAAGTTCCGGTCGGACTCATATTGAATGCCGTCGGAGGTTCCGGTACAGAAGCCTGGATAGACCGGAAAACATTGGAGTTCGACTTTACCGACATCCTGTACGACTGGATGCAAAACGACTTCATCCAGGATTGGGTACGCGGACGTGCAGCCCTCAACATAAAAAAATCGACCAACAAGCTACAACGACACCCGTATGAACCTTGTTACCTGTATGAAACTGGCATCAGGCCGTTACAGCAATATCCGATCAAAGGAGTGATCTGGTATCAGGGAGAATCGAATGCACAGAATATAGAGACACATGAGCGTCTGTTCCCTTTATTAGTAAACAGCTGGCGAAAAAACTGGGGAGAAGAGTTCCCGTTCTACTACGTGCAGTTATCCAGTATCGACCGTCCGAGCTGGACGTGGTTCCGTAACAGCCAACGCCGGATGATGAAGGAAATCCCGAACTGCGGCATGGCTGTAAGCAGCGACCGGGGAGATTCGTTGAATGTGCATCCAAGATACAAACGTGAAATAGGGGAGCGCCTGGCCCGCTGGGCTTTAAACCAGACATACGGACATCGGATCACACCGTCCGGCCCGCTTTTCAGTTCGGTTGAATTCAAAGATGGTGCCGCCTATCTCTCTTTTGAGTATGCAGATAGTTTGCATACTTCCGACGGAGAGCCGTTACGTACCTTCGAGATAGCAGAACACGACGGACTATTTGTTCCGGCACAAGCAAAAATTGTCGATGGAAAGGTCAAAATCTGGAATGAAAAGATCAGCCATCCTCAACTGGTCCGTTACGGCTGGCAGCCATTCACCCGTGCAAACCTGGTAAACGGGGATGAACTTCCGGCATCCACATTCAGGTCAAAGGAATAATAAAGCACAGGTATATGAATTATTCGTCATATAGCGTGAAAGTACAACAACATTATGTATAACAAATCAATAGTAAACGGATGGTTGATCCTGCTGGTCATATTGCTGACAGGATGCAATCGTCCTACCTCTAAACCGAACAATATCATGATCAATTGGAGCAAATTACCCGACCTGCCCGGAATGGCAGATACGGCATCACTGGGAGTATCGGCCCCCTTCGCCGGTATCAGCAACGGCAAACTGGTGGTAGCCGGTGGTTGCAACTTTCCCGATAAACCCGTCACCGAAGGGGGAGTCAAGAAATATTACAGCGATATATTCACCCTCGACCTTTCAGATAAAAACGCCCAATGGGAAAAAGCAGGCAATCTTCCTTTACCGGTTGCTTACGGAGCCTCCGTCACGACACCGGAAGGCGTCGTTTGTATCGGGGGCAACAACAGCACCGATTTCTTTACAGATGTCCACCTGCTGTCCACTTCGAACAACGATGGAAGCGTGCATATCTGTCGATTGGCATCCCTTCCTGTCCCGATGGATAACCTCTCAGCCACCTATGCCGACCATACGGTTTATGTAGCCGGAGGCAATGAAAATAAAAGGCCGGGGAATAGCTTCTTTGCCATGAAACTGGTTAAAAATCTGGATGAGGATTGGGAAAAGCTACCAGACATCCTCGGTCCGGCTCGTGTCCAGCCTGTCTTAGCCGCTCAAAAGTCTGCAGACGGAATACGCATCTACCTGGCAGGCGGTTTTCAGCCTCTTTCCGGGAATACGGATGCTATTATACCATCAGATATGCTCTCATTCCATTCGGGCACAAAAGAGTGGATTACAGAGACGGAATTGCCCTTATTTGACAACGGAGCACGGCGGACCTTCACCGGCGGTTGTGCTGTTGCCTATAAAGACAGTTCGATCTTATTCATGGGCGGCGTCAATTACGACCGTTTCCTGGCAGCCGTCAACCGCCCGAAGCTGATCGAAAAAGCCGAAGCAGACGGTGACACTGCCCTGGCCGGCACATTACAGGAAGAGGGGAAATCTTACATGTTTCATCCGGTGGAATGGTACAAATTCAATACTGCTTTGTTGCAATACAATACCTTCACCAAAGAATGGACCAACCTCGGTGAATACGAACAACTGGCCCGTGCCGGAGCAGGTGCCATACTGAAAGGCGACAGCCTTATCATCGTCAACGGTGAATTGAAACCGGGCATCCGCACTCCCCACGTCAACCTGGCTATTATAGAATAAACGCTTCTACATAAACAGAAAAGTATTTGTTATTTGTCATACACAGGCATTCAATGGATAAAGGCATGACAAAAAACGACCTACAACGTCGTTTTCCTATTTATATCATAACCAAATAAAGCAAAATCGCCCAGGCAGGGATCGTCGGGAAAAACTTCTTTCAAGGCTTCGGTTATCTCGACAGCTGTTTTCAGGGTGGCATTCTTTTGGTTGGTCAGTCCCAGTTCCAGAGAGATTTGATGGACATGCGTATCCAAAGGAATGATCAGTTCATGCGGCCGTATCGATGTTCCCCAAATGCCGAAATCGACAATACCGTCTTTCCGGACCATCCAGCGAAGGAACATGGCCAGGCGTTTGCAGGCGGAAGTACCCGTCAGCACCGGAATCCCTTCGATATCCCGGAACACATCCTGTATCTTTGTGACCGGATTGGAATACGGACTGGCAGCCAAAGCATCCTCCAGCGAATCATATTTGCCGTAGATACTTCTCATCCGTTCGCACAACTGCCGCAGATGGGAGTAGGTGTAGAAACGGTAAAAAGTATCCCTTTTACCCGATTCCACCGTGTTTCCCGACAATTCCTTATATCCTTCATCCATAATCCAGCGATACGGACTGGGTCCCATTGCGGCATGCAATTCGTTCGCTTTTCGCAAGATCAGTTCCCGGCGCCCGTAAGAAATCCAGGAGGTAAGAAAGGCGGATATTTCTATATCTTTCTTCTCAGTGTACCGGTGCGGAAACTGTACCGGATCGTCCGGGATAAATGCATCTACATTATATTCTTTTGCCCACTGGCGGAGCTTTTCTTTTATCTGTTCGTCCATCTGTTATTTCTTCTTCAGGAAATATTGACGCTGATCCTCCGGATAATGTTCGATGGCATACCGGAGTGCCGTACGGGGGAGACGGGTGGCATATTCCTCCAGGAACGCAGACAAAGTCTCCCGGTCTTTCTTTCCGACTTCACGGAGCATCCAACCCACAGCCTTGTGCATCAGGTCATGTTTATGCGACATCAGTTTTTCTGCCAGAGCCAGCGTATCGGTATATTCACGGTTACGGATAAACGTCACCGTCGAAACCATCGCGATGCGTTGTTCCCACAGGCAATCGCTTTCCGCCAGTTCATACAACCGGGAGCGGTCTTTATCCAGCAGGTAAAGCCCCACGAGATGCGGACAGGTAACGTCCACCAGATCCCAGTTATTGATACGGCGGGCATTGCTCAGATAAAAATCGTACAGCTTCTTCCGGTCGGCTTCCGAAGCCTTTTTGAATTGCTCGACGGCGATCAGCAGGGCACAAAGGCGTGCTTCATGATATTCGCTATCCATCAGTTTCTGCAATTCGGGCAAAGGAGTTTGTTTGTTCACCTTTGCGATACTGCGGGTGAGGGGAGCGACCAGTCCCAGGAATACATCGCCTTCAGCATACTGTCCCGGCCCCGTTTTAAAGAAACGTTGCAGGAAAGCAGCCTTCTCCGGATTCGCCATCGAGAGAAGTTCGCTCAATATAAACTCTGCCGTCATGGACGCATGACACGTGATACAGGACGGTCGCCTTCCAAAAATCCGATGACGTTATTACAAACCGTACGGGCCATGACGATACGCACATCCAGTGTCTGTGTTCCGATATGGGGAGTCAGTACGACATTATCCATCTCCAGTAATTCCGGCAGCGGATAATCGCCGAATTCAAATACATCCAGACCGGCACCATGAATCGTTCCGTCCTGCAAAGCCTTCACGAGTGCCTGTTCGTCCACCAGCGGACCACGGGCCGTATTGATCAGGATAGCAGACGGTTTCATTTGCTTCAATTCTTCCTCGCCGATGATATGATAGGTGTCAGGCGTATAAGGTGCATTCAGGGAGACAAAATCGGACTTTGCCAACAACTCCTCCATAGAGGCATACGTTACATTCAGTTTCGTTTCTTCATCTACGTACAATTGGCGGCGGTTATGATAGATCACTTCCATGCCACAGGCATTCGCACGTTTGGCAAGTGCTTTTCCGATACGTCCCATACCGATAATCCCCAACGTCTGTCCGGTAATATTCACACCCAGATTTTCGAGTACGCCTATTTTCATTTCCTTGCCTAATGTGCGCAATTTACGGTCGCATTCGGTAATGCGGCGGGCGGTATCGATCATCAGACCGAGTGCCAGGTTTGCCGTAGGAGCGGTCACCGGGTCCGGGGTATTGGCCACCGTAATACCTTTTTCCAGGCAATAAGCCACATCGATATTATTGTAACCTACCGCATAATTGGCTACCATCTTTAAATCCGGTGCATGGTCGATCAGTTCTTTATTCACCGGGAAATCGAACATGGAGCACAATACATCATACTCCGGGATCATTTCGAATACTTCCTCATAAGTAAAATCTCTTCCGTCGGGAAAAGTCACATCATACTTGCTTTCCAGCTCCGTGAAGCCCTCGCGGAACATGTCGTAGGTTACTAATATCTTTGTCATAAGTCATTACGATTATTATTCGGGCAAAAATACAAATCTATCGTTAATAAATTCCTATTTTTGTGAGCATAATATGAAAACAATATGGTTCTAAACTACATTTGGATTGCATTCTTTCTTATCGCATTCGTTGTCGCACTGGGTAAACTGATCTTTGCAGGTGATACTGCCGTATTTACCGAGATCATCAATTCGTCTTTCGCATCTGCCAAAACCGGCTTTGAGATTTCACTCGGACTAACGGGGATTCTATCACTTTGGCTCGGTATCATGAAGATCGGGGAGAAAGGAGGGGTGATCCAATCGTTTGCCCGATTCGCTGCTCCGGTTTTCAGTAAGTTATTCCCGGGAATACCGAAAGACCATCCGGTAACGGGTTCGATCTTTATGAATATTTCGGCCAACCTGCTGGGACTCGACAATGCGGCCACACCGATGGGACTGAAAGCCATGCAACAATTGCAGGAACTGAATACCGAAAAAGAATCGGCCAGCAATCCGATGATCATGTTCCTTTGTATCAATGCTTCGGGATTGACACTTATCCCGATCACCATTATGATGTACCGGGCACAACTGGGGGCGGCTAATCCGTCGGATGTATTCCTGCCGATCATGCTGGCGACATTTTCATCCACATTAGTAGCCATACTGGCTGTCTGTATCAAACAGCGGATCAATCTGCTCCAAAAAAATCTGGTTCTGTTCTTCGGCGGATTAGCAGCTTTTATCGGCGGACTGGTCTGGCTGTTCAACTCATTGGAACAGGAACAGGTTTCCCTTTATTCGACCTTATTTGCAAACACTTTATTGTTTACGATTATCTGCGGATTCATCGTCAGCGGTATTCGCAAAAAGATCAATGTATACGACACATTCATCGAAGGGGCTAAAGAGGGGTTCAAGACGGCAGTCACGATCATACCGTACCTGGTTGCCATTTTGGTCGGAATAGGCGTATTCCGGGCTTCAGGAGCAATGGATTTTATCATTGAAGGTATCCGTATGGGGGTAGGTGCTTTAGGCGTAAATACGGATTTTGTGGGTGGCCTGCCGACTATTTTAATGAAGCCGTTAAGCGGAAGCGGAGCACGGGGGATGATGTTGGATGCGATGAACACATACGGAGCCGATTCGTTCGTCGGACGATTGGCATCCATCGTACAGGGTTCGACGGATACGACATTCTACGTAGTCGCACTTTACTACGGCAGCATAGGCATACGCAATACACGTTATACTATTCAATGTTCTCTGCTGGCAGACCTGGTAGGAGCGATTGCTGCGATTACTCTGACATACATCTTCTTTGCCTGAGAGATCAGATCGGATTATCAAAATGTCATTACCATACCGGGTAAATCGGATTAATATGGCGGGTAATTGAAATTAGTACTGCGAGTAATATTTTTTAACGTATTATTCTGATAGATAAACAAGATAAATAACAGCATTATGACAATATCATTTCACGCGGAAGACATCGAACTTCCGGCTATCAAAAAAGAGGCTGTCAGCAACTGGATCAAAGCGGTGACAGAAACATACGGGAAAAAGACAGGGGATATCACCTATATCTTTTGTTCCGACGAAAAGATTCTGGAGGTAAACCGCCAGTATCTGCAACACGATTATTACACCGATATCATCACGTTCGATTATACCAGCGGCAACAAAATATCGGGCGACCTTTTTATCAGCCTGGATACAGTAAAAACAAATTCGGAAAAGTTCGAAACACCTTACAACGAAGAACTGCATCGCACAATCATCCACGGAATTCTTCATCTATGCGGCATCAACGATAAAGGACCGGGGGAGAGGGAGATCATGGAAGAGAATGAAAATAAAGCGTTGGCTATTTTACCAGAGGAATGCCGGGAGAGTTAATCCCGGCATTCCTCTGGCAAAAAATTATATTTGAAGCATATTACTTATTTTTAATACTACAGTCCTCAAAGGAGGTAGGCTCTGTCTGATAACAGCAAAAATAATCTCTTCATCAACATTCGCATATTCATGGGATATGATATTTCTAAGGGCTATTACCTTTCGCCAAGGTATTTCAGGATATTCTGAGAAGAGTTCTCCATTGGTACATTCGTCTATCTTCTTAATATTTTCACCAATGATTTGGAGACGCATCACGCAACCATCAAAAATCAAAACATGTTCCGGGGAAAGCAAAAAGTCATCCGGAGATAGAATCGGTTTGCTCCATTGCATTATCAGATCAATAGACTCAACAATCTGATCGCAACGATCCAGTACTCTTCTTTTATCAAACATAAATGCCATCTTTCAGGATATTATTCTTTAATGCCGGACGCAATGAGTCCCTTAGCCGCACCAAATCGACCTTACATTTACATAAAGCTTCCAATAACTCTTTAAGGTCGAAAATGATAAATGGCTCAACTTTCTCCAATGAAACAAATATATCAAGATCACTCTCTTCTGTATGTTCTCCTCTAGCTACAGAACCAAAAATACCTAGTTCTTTAATACCGAACTGCGGTCCAAACTCTTTTTTAAATTTGGATAATATCTCCTTATATTCTGCTACAGATTTCATAAATATATCGTTTCTACAAAGTTAGAAATAAAATCAATATCTACAATGGCTCTAATTCCTCATTTCTTCAACTATCAATGAGCAGCTCCTATATGAATTTTCCCTCTTTATAATTTTTGTTTCTCCATTTTTTCCTACCTTTGTAAAGGACTCCTCAGCAGAAAGCCCCAGGGTGGGTGCTGGGGAGAGTGGTTTATTTATAAAGAAGACGTTTATTAGCGTTTGTCTTTCGTATTTCAGAACTTCGCAACTTTTGACCTGTCGAAATGATAAATAGCAACAAAGACGTCCTCCTGATATGTTTATACAAGCATCTGTGTATTTCTTACCCAAGAAATATATGGTTTGTAGTACATATCGGCGTGGGCTTTCTGCGTTGCTCGTTCTCGACAGGTGGGCAATGCGAAGGCCCTGAAATACGGGACGGGCGAAGGTAAGATTCCCACGCCTTCTTGTATATAGACTTTCTTTTACAGAAACGAACCACCTAAGGGAGTCGGGTACAAGCCAGGAATTTACCATGATTCATGTTGGACGGCTTATTGAGCTTAAGCTTCATGACCAGGGACGTACAGTTACTTGGTTTGCAACACAATTGTGTTGTACCCGTCCGAATGTATATAAAATTTTCAGCAAGGAAAGTATCGATACCTACCAACTTTGGCGCATCTCCTGCATTCTAGGACACAATTTCTTCCAGGACCTTTCCGAGGCGGTAAAAACCGACCTGTTTACTTCTTAAACACCCTCCCTGTATCCATATATGAAACAAATATGTAAACTATTTGGAACCACCTATTTACCAAACTACACATCCATTTGTCCATATCTTTGCGCTATAAAATTTAACTAAAAAAATACTCCTTTTACGGCTTTATCCAATAAGGTATTTACAGTTGAATATTCGTATAAAATAACTGAACGTGTAAACAAGAATGAAAACAAGCCTATTGTTGTTTCTTCTTCTCTTTGTTCCGGGTGTTCTATGGGCCAATGGAGGGGAAGTTAAAGATACTATCTCAAACACTTATTACGACAAAACGATACAATTCCGCCCACAGCAACTTATACTTCCGGCATCTCTTATACTGGTGGGATCATGGGGTGTTTGTAATGGTTTCCTACAATCGGTCAACCACTCAGTAAAAGATCAGATGACCGACCTGCGAAAGAACCGTTTCTTTCATGCGGACGATTACATACAATACCTGCCAGTTATATCTTATGCTGGTCTGGGCTTGATTGGTGTAAAATCCAAACATTCATTCAAAGAAAGACTGATCATTACAGCTACATCTTATCTCGCAATGGGCATAATGGTAAACGGAACAAAACTAGCCATAGACGAGAAACGACCGGATTCCTCTGCTGAAAATTCTTTTCCTTCGGGACATACCGCCACAGCCTTTATGGGTGCCGAATTGGTCCGTATAGAATACGGTCCGGGATATGGAATCAGTGCGTATCTTATAGCCAGTAGTGTAGCTGTTTTACGTCTTTACAACAACAGACACTGGCTGAACGATATCATAGCAGGGGCAGGTATAGGTATTCTGAGTGCCCGTATAGGTTACTGGCTCTTACCCGTCAATAAAAGGCTATTCGGATTAAATAAAAAAAGATCAGCCACGATAATAACATCTCCTTTTTATGATCACGAAAACCAGGCTTTCGGAGCAGCTTTATCCATACGGTTTTAATCTAAAAACGCCATCCGACATTAAACTGGATGACTCCATTATGTTCTTTCCCTTTGAACAGGCAGACACTACCGGGAGCACATTGTGAGTCACGGTAAAGATAAGTACATCCTAAATTGTAATTTGCAGAAAGAACCAATCCCATATCAAAAGCATAACCGGCTCCCATGGAGAAAGACAAATCACAATTTCGGACGTCGTCTTTTATATCTCCCGAAAAAGTTCTTGTATCGGAAGGCTTATAATTCAATTCGTATTGAAAATCCGCAGCTTTAGCTTTTACATTAATTCCCAGTTGTGGCCCGGCAAACATATGAAATCCTTTATACAAATAAAACTTTACATGAAGAGGTATATTTAAATAATCAACATTCAATTTAGATGTTTCTCCTTTATATTTATACCGATGTCCTTGCATGGAATAATAAATGCCTGGTTCCAGTGCAAACAATTTGGAAAAACGAATTTCCCCAGCAACTCCGACATTGACTCCCGGACGCATATCAGCAAAGCTTTCCGGATAGGTATTAGCCAGGTTAAACCCGATACGGGGAATAAAATGAAACTCTTGTGCGGATATCTGGATGGAGATAAGAGCAATAAATAAAAGGAGTACTAACTTTTTCATAACATATCTAATAACATTGTTAAATATATAGATGCCAGCTATTATCAATATGTTGCATGAGAACTTAGTTTTTAATACATGAAGTCATAAAAGCAATAAAACCGGTGAATACTTCGTTTATTAAACAGTACTCACTCAAAAACATATTATTATGAGCACATTAGCATCAAATCCACGAATCAGTAAAATGATCCATTCAATTTCAGAAATTTGGTTTATCATTATTTTGTCCATTCCTGCATGGAGCATGATTCGTTATCTGATCATAAAAGAGTTTGATAACTTTACTTTTGTTCTTACTTTGTTTTTTACGATTGCTATAGGCTTACTGATCAAACAAATTTTTCAAAGAACAGGATGGATAAGTCTATTACTTGGTTTTCTTCTTTCGTTTGCTTCCCTGTATATGATTGGGGCATTGCTTTCCGAATATAGTGAATTTTCTACAGGGAGAGAGCCAAATGCCATATTGATGCTCACTGTAGGAGGAACTCTTTTTGGAATATCCCTAATTCTGGCACTAAAAATGTGTTATCAAGGGGTACTTAATATGCTTGCCAGCTAAAAGCTGTTACGCTTCATCTACAGATTTACATTTTGTGATTATCTCTGTATGATGTCTCCATGGTATTTCTGCCACAAGTTGTGGCAGTTTCTGTTGTTGAAATTCTGCACCAAGTTGGTGCAGTTTTATTTCATTACCAGAATAAAATAAAAACCACTTTTTCATGTACCACAGATTACGAGCTGAAAAACCTTTCATCTCAGGAAAAGCGATACGCAAGTCAGCGCTTAGTTGTTCAATAACGCTATCACCCCAATTGGAAATGGATTGTTTACGAACAATATCAGAGCCAATGCTCCAATACAATTCAAGAAGTTCTGTGTTTACTCTTAAAGCCGCTTTGATCTGGCTTTGTCTGATACGCTGTTTGAGTTCTATCAGCCATTGCTGATACTCTTTGTCTGCCTTAATTAAATTGTTCATAGTCTCGGAATTGTTAAAATAAACTTCAATGTTGCAAACATACAACAAAACCTCTAATGAAACAAAGGATAAGCAAAATATCCTTGGTGACAGATTCTCACCCAAACCCGCCATTCACTCATTTTTCAACCAGGTGAAAGCCTTTCGCCTATACTTTTGAACTGTAATCGGATTTTTCATTTAAATTTACAGTTATGAAAGCGAGACTCTTATTTTTATTCCTATTCCTATGCCTGACATGGAGCGGATGGGCGGAATCATTTACTCCTTACAGTCGCGATTCTCTAAAAAAAGGGGATTGGTTCACTTTTGAATGTGTTAATTATTATCCTTATGTGGCACCGGGAATCAAAGAAGAGATTCCTTGGAGAGCGGAAAATATCCGAAGGGTTATTATCCGGGCAACAGTGACGGACAGAACGGATAAGTCTATTTCTATTGACTATACGCTGGATAATCTGTATGATTGTCATAATGACCAAAAGAAACAAGGCTTTTATTATTTCGACAGCCGTTACCAGCAAGATTTTGCCTTCAAAGATAGTGTGTCAGGTAAACAGATTTTACATGCTACATACGATCGGAAAAGTGGAAAAGCACTCATATCCGACAAAGTGAACTCACTCTACTCCTATTCAAAAGCATATATCCCTTTTGGAGTAAGACAGGAAGGATTATCTACCTATACAGAAGTATCAGTCCATGATTCTTTAGATCTGGAAAAGCTGGTTATTCCAACAGCCGACAATCTCCTGACCGGATGGAAAAAAGATGTACCTAACTTCCCAGTACCGAATACACGGATTATCGAAGCCTCCTTCCCTCTTCCACCGAATACTGAATTTACCTGCTGTGATTTCGATATCGACGCATCCGGAGATTCGACTATTCATAAAAAAATATTTATCCCCTACCCGACAGAATACAAAGTCGGAAAACGAGTGACCTTACTGCTCACTCCGGGAGATTCCATTGTCCAGGATAAAGAAGTTTATGCCAATACACATACCTTCCATTACGAAGGACGAGGAAATGAACAAAATAACCTTCAATACAACTTCATGCGATTCTCTTACTACAATTCTGAATTTTACAGTACCTCTCCCGCCGATCAGAAAAAAGCATTTCAGTCCCGCGATTCTCTTTTTCAAACGGCCTTTGAGAAAGATTTCAAGAAGATGGACCCCTATTGGCGAAGAGTATTTGAACTCTCGGAAGAGTATTTTAAAGGTAGTGAAATCCTACGGCGTTGCATGTTTACCACTGACAAAGATGTCTGGCGCAAAAGCGGCTTACCCGACTGGCAAGCTCCCTACTTTACATCTGTTAGTCCACTCATCGATTATGCATATAGTCTAAAAAAACAGGGTGCAGCAAATTATAATTATTTTTTGTATGTCTATACTATTTATAAAAAACAGGAACTCAAGTCGGATAATCTATATCTGAACAAGCAGAAAGGATTAACCCAACAGGAAGACTATCTATTAACTAAACAAATCCTTTCCGGTTATCCAAAATATCAAGTAAACAAAGTTAATCTAAAGGCTTTAATGGGTGAAAAAATGCTATCCGAATTAGAAGCGGATTACAAGGATTTTATCAGTTCCTGCCCGGATACCAGCCTGACAAACGATCTAAAAAACACATACAATAAGCTGTTACCTTTTGAAGCCGGAAAGAATATTAAAGAAACCGGTCTGATTATAACCGACAGCCTGCACCTGGCAAAAGGAAACAACCGGAAATACATCCTGTTACAACTATTGACATGGGATGGTCTTCCCGCCAATAATCTCCAAAACGCACTCGACTTGAAACAGCGTATTGAAGCGGAAGGACTAACTTCCACCATACAACTCGAACTATACTCAAAGTTTTCCTCTCATAATGCTGAGAAGGTAAAGCCATACAAAGTTATACCCAGCCAGCAAGTACAAGATTTAAAGTCTAAGGGTATCTACCCACTCACCATTCTGATGCGCGAAGACGGAACTATTCTCTATCGGAGACTCTGGGATTTTGACATAGACACAATCATCGATTTAGTTAAAAAAGACCTGAACAGAGAAGATAAGTCCTTCAACGATTTCATAAAAGGATTCAAAGAAGGTGTTATAGGTGCGCTTTTACTCGCTGCGATCATCGGTCTTATTTACTATTTCCGAACCAAAAACAAACAAAAGCAAGAACTTAACCGCCGCCGTATCCGCGAACTCGAGTTGCGTGCGATCCGTTCCCAGATGAACCCGCATTTCATCTTTAACGCACTCAGTTCGATCCAGAATCTGATCAATCGTTCAGCCAATCAGGAGGCGAATAAATATCTGATCGACTTCTCCCGCTTACTGCGAAAGGTACTGGCTACATCCGAAAAGAAACTGGTTACCCTCTCCGACGAGATCGAACAACTACAGTTGTATCTGAAACTGGAACAGCTGCGTTTCCCCTTCTCCTACTCCCTGACGGTAGACGAAAATATCCAGCCGGATACGATCGAAATACCGGGAATGCTGATACAACCCTTCATCGAAAATGCAGTTAAACACGGAATCGCTCCGCGCGGTACCGGAGAGATTATAATTCGATTATCTTTGCAAAACCAGTTATTGATAATCGACATCACTGACGATGGTCCCGGACTAGATACAGACGCAAATGGAGGCTTCGGCATCCGTGCCGTCACCAATGAATTTGAAATATTGAAAACGTTATACAATACGGAAATCGGTGTTACGATCGAAAACAGACAGGAGAAAGAAGCTGTTTCCGGTTGCCATGTCCGGTTATCCATTCCTTTATAAGACAAAATATGGATACGAAAATAACCGCAGCAATTGTAGATGACGAGCAGGGGAACCGCGAGAACCTGCTCCGCATGATCGGGACTTATTGCCCGCAGATCAGTATATCGGCCATCTGCAGTTCCGTTACGGAAGCTCGTACCGTCCTACCCGAAGTAAAACCGGATATCCTTTTTCTGGATATCCGGCTGGGTGACGATACCGGTTTTTTCCTCCTCGAAAATCTTCCGGATATTCCTTTCGAGGTGATTTTTGTAACCGCTTACGACAGCTATGCGATCCAGGCAATCCGTTTCAGTGCACTCGACTATTTACTGAAGCCTATCGACCCGGAAGAACTGACACATGCCGTAGACAAAGCAGTCCTGGTCGTCTTACGAAAACAGGAAAACAAACGGATGCAGAACCTTCTTCAAAACACGCGGGCAATAGATAAACAAAAGAAAATAGCGCTGTCGGTCGCCGACAAAATAGAATTCGTAGAGATCGGCTCCATCATCCGCTGCGAATCGGAAAGCAATTATACGACCTTCTATTTAAAGACAGGAGAGAAACTGATTGTCTCCAAAACATTGAAAGACTTCGACGAATTGCTGACGCCCTATCATTTTCTGCGCGTGCACCAATCGCATCTGATCAACCTGGATGAGATCAAAAGCTTCATCAAAAGCGACGGAGGATATATCCGTATGAAAGACGGTTCGTCCATCAGCATTTCACGGCAACGGCGCAACTATGTGATGGAAGTTTTAAAACAGCTATAACCCCCTCGCCCAAATTCATTCACTCCTTATATTTCAGGTCGAAACGCCCCTTTGTCATACGCCCGCCTTCGAAAGTACCGCTAAATATTCCGTCAGACATACGGGTAATGTGTACTTTCCCATCCTCTATATTTTGATTATCAAAAGACACATTTGTATACGGAAGTGTTTCACCCTGTTTGGGGTTGGCTATCGTAAAACGGAGAAACGAGTCGAAACCGACCTGTGCCGAAATCGTCATACTGGTACTATCTTGCAGTTTTGCATATTCGGCAGCCGGCAAACTCCACCGGCCACTGACATACACCCAGCCATCTATCAGGCAGCCTAACGTATTCTCCCCGGTCGTAGTCGTCTCGGGCATGAGCGTCGGATCGACCGATTTATTTTCTTCACAGGCTACGCAAAAAAACAACAAACAGATAAATAATATATGTCTCATAACAGTCTCTGATTAAAAGTGAAAATTCATACCGAACAACAAGGATAATTGGGAGAAGCAGCCCCCGCCTCCATTCAATTCAGGCGATTCGACCTGCCATTTCTGACCGTGATATTTGACGGAATAACTTTCGGAGGACGTGACAATCCAGTTCAGTTTTGCAGAAATACCCACATGCGATGAGAGAAGATATTCACCACCGGCTGAAAGATTATATGCCAACTTATTCATAGACACATCCCGGGGCTTATCGTACACGAAGCTTTTATCTTTATAATACTGATACCCCACGCCGGTCGACAAAGAGAGATTATATTTTTGCTTCACCATAAATAAAGCAATCTGAGGCGCGATATAATGCATCAGAATCTTGTCAGAACCTTCGTCATGAGTTCCCTTATACCGACCACCCTGATAAATGAGCCCCGGAGAGAGTTTAAACGAATTGAAGATATATTTATCTCCTAAAAAATAGTAATTGACATCCCAGGCTACCCCATTCCTCAGATCATTACGATAGGTGTCGGAATTGCTTGTGATCCCGATCATTTTTCCCAGATACCAGGAAGGTCCTGCATGGATGGAAAACATCGATTTTCCGATCGACGCCTCCTGGGCACAAAGCGACACAGTCTGTATCAACAGCCCTAATAAAAGTACATACTTTTTCATAACGTTTTTTTTAGACTTACAGTAAATAAGATGTATTTGAACTGCCAAATGCTGCATAGCCTTCTAAGAGTTTTATCTTATATAAAAAACATGATAATCCGGTTAGAGTCATCATAAAAGCCAAAGACTGCCGATGCCGGGATCTATCCTGCCGGGTTTGCCTAATCTTTAACGAAACAAAGCATAAGCAAAATATCCTTTGGGATGATGACTAAAAGGCGGAGTATGACTATCTTTGCAGAAGAAACAAAGATAATTACGACAATGACTTTCAATTACGATGTGATCGTGGTAGGTGCCGGTCATGCAGGCTGTGAAGCCGCAGCAGCTGCCGCCAACCTGGGTTCAAAAACGCTTCTTATCACAATGGATATGAACAAGATTGCACAGATGAGTTGCAATCCGGCTGTAGGCGGTATCGCCAAAGGGCAGATTGTTCGTGAGATCGATGCGCTGGGAGGGTATATGGGTATTGTTACAGACAAAACAGCCATCCAGTTCCGCATGTTGAACCGGAGTAAAGGTCCTGCCATGTGGAGCCCGCGCTCACAAAGCGACCGTGCCCGCTTCATCGATTGCTGGCGGGGAATACTGGAAAATCGTCCGAATTTATATATCTGGCAGGATACAGTCCGGGAAATCATATTGGACGGAGACACTGTTTGCGGTGTTAAAACCAATATGAATGTAGAATTTCGTGCGAAGAGCGTGGTTCTGACCAACGGTACTTTCCTGAACGGCTTGATGCATATCGGCCGGACGCAAATACGCGGCGGACGCATCTCCGAACCGGCTGCAACCGGATTGACGGAACAGTTGGTTTCTTTAGGCATCAAATCGGAACGGATGAAAACCGGAACCCCGGTTCGTATCGACGGACGGAGCGTACACTTCGATGAAATGGGTGAACAACCGGGAGAGAACGATTTCCATAAGTTCTCCTATCTCGATTTCCAACCACGCCCGTTAAAACAACTCAGTTGCTGGACCACTTTCACCAACGAAGCCTGTCACGAGATTTTGCGCGAAGGCCTCCCCGACTCTCCGTTATACAACGGACAAATTCAGAGTATCGGACCGCGTTACTGTCCAAGTATCGAAACGAAGATCGTCACTTTTGCCGATAAGAACCAGCATCAGCTATTCTTAGAACCGGAAGGTGAAACGACACAGGAATATTACCTGAACGGTTTCTCCTCTTCTCTCCCACTCGATATCCAGTTACGAGCCCTGCAAGCCATCCCGGCATTCAGGGATATCCGTATTTATCGTCCGGGATATGCTATCGAGTACGACTTTTTCGACCCGACACAGTTACATCATAACCTGGAGACAAAACAAATCCGCAACCTGTTCTTTGCCGGACAGATTAACGGGACTACCGGATATGAAGAAGCAGGCGGACAAGGACTCATGGCTGGTATCAACGCCCACATCAATTGTCACGGCGGCGAGCCTTTCATCCTGGGCCGGGACGAGGCCTACATCGGTGTATTGATCGACGACCTCGTCACAAAAGGGGTGGACGAACCTTACCGTATGTTTACCTCCCGTGCCGAATACCGCATCCTGCTCCGGCAAGACGATGCCGATATGCGACTGACAGAGAAGTCCTATCAAATAGGATTGGCAAAACAGGATCGTTACGACCTGCTCACGGAGAAAAGAGAGCAACGGGATGCAATCATCAGCTTTGCAGAAAACTATTCCGTAAAGCCCCAATATATAAATTCGGGATTGGAGAATCTGGGAACTACCCCACTCTCTCACGGCTGTAAACTGATCGACCTGATCCCTCGCCCGCAAGTTACACTGGAGAACATTGCCGAGCTTGTTCCTGCATTCCGTGCAGAGTTGGACAAAGTATCTGTTGCCCGCAAAGAAGAGATCATCGAAGCGGCAGAAATCCTGATTAAATACAGCGGTTATATCCGCCGCGAACAGATCATCGCAGACAAGATAAACCGCCTGGAAAATATTCATATCAAAGGCAAGTTCGATTACAATTCGATCCAGTCTTTATCGACGGAAGCGCGGCAAAAACTAACACGGATAGACCCGGACACGATTGCCCAGGCAAGCCGTATCCCGGGCATTTCCCCGAGCGACATCAACATACTGCTGGTACTGCTCGGAAGATAAAACACGAATTGTTCCACGTGAAACATTTACTTCAGATAAAAGAAGGTAAAACACTGGGAATAGGACAGAAAGAGTAAAACAAAATGAGTGCGGAAACTGAGAAACATATTAAAATGATCCTTTCGATCCTGCCGGACAAGCCTGGTTGCTACCAGTACTTCGACGAGAAAGGAACCATCATTTATGTAGGCAAGGCGAAGAACCTGAAGCGCCGTGTATCCTCCTATTTCAACAAGGAACACGACAGCAACAAGACACGTGTATTGGTTAAGCAAATCCGCGACATCAAATACATTGTTGTAGATACGGAAGAAGATGCCCTCCTACTCGAAAACAATCTGATCAAACAGTACCGTCCACGCTATAATGTTTTGCTGAAGGATGACAAAACCTATCCTTCCATTACCGTCAAAAACGAATATTTCCCACGCGTCTTCCAGACCCGGAATATCGTCAAAGACGGTTCGCAATATTATGGTCCCTACCCATCTGTATATACAGCCAAAGTCATGCTGCAGATGTTGAAAGAACTTTATCCGCTGCGTACCTGTAAATACCCGTTGACACCCGAATCGATTGCTGCCGGGAAATACGATGTTTGTCTGGAATACCACATCAAACGTTGCAAAGGACCTTGCATCGGACTGCAATCGCACGAAGAGTACCAGAAGAATATTTCCGAAATAAAGGAAATACTTCGTGGAAATATTTCCCAGATCAGCAAACATCTGTACGAGGAGATGCAGGCACTGGCTGCCGAACTAAAGTTTGAAGAGGCTCAAAAGATAAAAGAGAAATACGAAGTGATCGAGAATTACCGTTCAAAGTCGACGGTAGTTACGCCAATGCTTCACAATATAGATGTATTCTCTTTCGCAGAGAACGAGAAGTCCGCCTACATTAATTTCATGCATATCGGAAACGGGGCAATTGTACAGGCCTATACGTTTGAATACAAGAAACGCCTGGATGAAACGAAAGAAGAACTGTTAAGCCTGGGTATCGTAGAAATGCGCGACAGGTTTAAAAGTACGGCACGCGAGATCATCATCCCTTTTGAAGTGGAGATGGAGTTGGGAAACGTTTCCTTCACCGTTCCGCAGCGCGGGGATAAAAGGAAATTGCTGGAACTTTCGGAAATGAACGTAAAGCAGTTCAAGGTAGACCGTTTGAAGCAGGCAGAAAAACTCAACCCGGAACAACGGAGCACACGTATCCTGAAAGAAGTACAGGACGCTTTGCACCTCCCCAAACTGCCTATCCATATCGAATGTTTCGATAACTCGAATATACAAGGCAGCGATGCTGTTGCAGCCTGCGTCGTCTTCAAAATGGCGAAGCCATCGAAGAAAGACTATCGCAAATACATCATTAAAACAGTTGTCGGGCCCGATGATTATGCCTCCATGAAAGAGGTGGTACGCCGCCGTTACCAGCGTGCGATCAACGAAGGTTCTCCCCTGCCCGACCTGATTCTTACCGACGGTGGAAAGGGACAAATGGAAGTCGTCCGCGAAGTGATCCAGGACGAACTCCACCTGGACATACCGATAGCCGGCCTGGCGAAAGACGGAAAACACCGGACTTCGGAATTGCTTTTCGGCTTCCCTCCCATAACTGTAGGTATGCCGATACAAAGCCAGATGTTCCGGTTCTTCACCCAGATACAGGACGAGGTGCACCGCTTTGCCATCACGTTCCATAAGGACAAGCGAAGCAAAAGCCAGACACGCTCCGAACTGGACACCATCAAAGGGATCGGCGAGAAAACAAAAGTACTGCTTCTGCGTCATTACAAGAGCGTAAAAAGAATCCGCGAAGCCAGCTTCGATGAATTGAAAGAATTGATCGGTGAAGCAAAAACAAAAGCATTAATAAATGGTTTAAAGTAAACATATAGAATGAGAACAGTTATACAGCGTGTACAGCATTGTTCCGTAACGATCGACGGAGAACTCAGGTCACGGATAGGGAACGGAATGCTGGTATTGGTCGGTATTGAAGACCGCGATACACAGGAAGACATCGAATGGTTATGCAAGAAGATTGCCAATCTGCGTATTTTCGACGATGAAAACGGCGTTATGAACCGTTCTGTGATCGAATCGGGAGGCGAGGTAATGGTGGTTAGCCAGTTTACCCTCCATGCCTCTACAAAGAAAGGAAACCGCCCCTCTTACATCAAGGCTTCCAAACCGGAGTTTGCCATCCCGATGTACGAATCGTTCTGTGCCGAGATGGGGTTGCAGATCGGTAAGCCCGTTTCCACCGGAGAATTTGGGGCTGATATGAAAATAGAATTGTTGAACGATGGGCCGGTCACCATCCTGATCGACTCGCAAAACAAAGAATAAGATGGCAGATATTACCCTGCAGGAAGCCCAGGAAAAAGTGGACCAATGGATCAAGACATACGGTGTCCGCTATTTCAACGAGCTTACCAATATGACGATCCTGACCGAGGAAGTAGGCGAACTGGCCCGGATCATGGCACGTACCTACGGTGAACAATCGTTCAAGGAAAGCGATAAAAACCGCGATCTGGGCGATGAAATGGCAGATGTACTATGGGTACTGATCTGCCTGGCAAATCAGACCGGCGTAGACCTGACCGCTGCATTCGAAAAGAACCTGCAGAAGAAGACAAGCCGGGATAAAGAAAGACATATAAACAATAAAAAATTAGATGTATGACACACGAACACAATTGCAGTTGCGGTCACGACCATGATCATGAACACCATCACGACCATGAACACGAGCACATGGATAAATACCATGAAGCGTTCAGTAAATTCGATCCGGCCGGAACGGAAGAGATAGTAGGGAAACACGTCGTTTCAATCCTGGACAAACATGAAAAAGAGAACTTCACCCCCGAAGTACTGAAACAAATCCACGGATTCATCGACCTGACCTCTCTGACCAGCATCGATACAAAGGAAAGTATATGGAAGCTGGTGGACCGGGTAAACGATTTTGAAGGAACCCGCCCCGACGTACCGAATGTCGCTGCAATCTGCACCTATCCCCTCTTTGTGGAAACGGTTAAACAGGCACTGGCGGCACAGGAAGTAAAGATCGCTTCGGTAGCCGGAAGCTTCCCCTCTTCGCAGACATTTACAGAAGTAAAAATTGCGGAAACAGCCATGGCTATCATGTCGGGAGCCGACGAAATAGATGTGGTAATGAACCTCGGATATTTTATGGAAGAGAACTATGAAGAGCTGACCGAAGAGATACAGGAGATCAAAGACAGTTGCCGCGAAGGCAAATTAAAAGTCATTCTGGAAACCGGCGCCTTGCTCACTCCGGAAAATATTCAGAAAGCGGCCATTTTAGCCCTCTATTCCGGCGCAGATTTCATCAAGACATCGACAGGAAAGGGTTATCCCGGCGCAACCCCGAAAGCCGTCTACACAATGTGTAAAGTACTCAAAAAGTACCATTCCATCACAGGAAAACAGATCGGTATTAAAGTATCCGGTGGTGTTCGTACCGCAGAAGACGCCGTTAAATACTACACGATCGTCAAGGAGGTGCTGGGCAGCGAATGGCTGAACAAAGATTTGTTCCGTATCGGAGCCAGCAGCCTGGTGGAAGATATCGAACATCGGCTGGGTAAATAAAGGTAAAGGAGCTATAACCTAAAAAAGGGGACGCAGACGACGCAGAAAACGCAGACGGACGCAGATTTTGAATAATTTCTATCTGCGTCCGTCTGCGTTTTCTGCGCAATCTGCGTCCCTTTTCTAAATGTAGAATAACAGTATCTTGTTATTTCTGTCGTTCCATAATATAATCAGCCAAAGCAAGCAACCCCTCGCGGGCTTCCGATTCCGGCAGTTGCATAAGCACTTCAACAGCCTTATCGTGATATTCCTTCATCCGTAATTCGGCATATTCGATTCCTCCGTTCGCTTTGGCAAACTCGATCAAAGCATCGATATTACCGGCAGAGAAATCCTTTTCATTGATCACTTTCAGGAAAGATTCCACCTCTTCTCTCCTACCGCTTTCAAGAGCATGCAACAACGGTAATGTTACCTTTCCCTCACGTATATCATTTCCGGTAGGTTTACCGATATTCATTTCTTTAAAATAGTCGAAGATATCATCCTTGATCTGGAAACAATACCCGAGGTATTCACCGAACTGACGGCATTTACGCACCAGTTCCGGCGAAGCATCTGCCGATATAGCCCCGATCTCCGTACAGGAAGAAAGCAGCGTAGCCGTCTTTTTCTTGATCACCTGCATGTAACAAGCCTCGTCGAGAATAGCTTTCTCGGCCGTCTCCAACTGCTTGATCTCACCTTCCGACAAGTCGCGCCCTAGGTTAGATACGATATTTATGATTTGCAGATTACCGGTCTGAATCGAACGGATCAATGCAGTAGAAAGGACATAATCTCCCACCAGTACGGAAATACGATTATCGAAAACAGCATTCAGGGAAGGAACTCCCCGGCGTTCTTTCGTCTCATCTATTACATCGTCGTGTATCAGGGTGGCAGTATGCAACAATTCGAGAAAAACAGCCGAATTGATCGTATGATCTGTTACCTTTCCACAAGCTTTTGCCGTAAGCAATACCAATAACGGACGAACATGTTTACCGCTGGCATGCAAGATCTGGTCGATAGCCGCTTGCAGTCTATGCGTCTCGCTACGAAGCGAATCCGCAAACTCATCATTAAAGCGTTTAAACTCTTCCGCAACCGGTTGTTCTATTTTCTTTCTATCTTTCATAATCTATTCAAAGATTCGCAAAAGTAACAAAAAGTATTGAGTAAGCGAGTTTTTTCGTACATTTACCGTCTATTGTCACCCTAAAACGTGTTAAAAGAGATGAAGCTATTCCTTATAGACGCGTATGCACTGATCTATCGGTCGTACTACGCATTTCTTAAAAATCCGCGGATCAACTCGAAAGGCATGAACACTTCTGCCATTTTCGGGTTTATCAACAGTCTGGAAGATGTGTTGAAACGTGAGAATCCAACGCATATTGCCGTTGCTTTCGACCCGAAAGGCCCGACATTCCGTCACGAAGCATACGAATTATATAAGGCACAGCGGGAAGAAACCCCGGAAGTGATCCGGCAGTCCGTCCCTATTATCAAGGATATTATCGAAGCATACAATATCCCCATACTGGAAGTCCCTCGCTACGAAGCCGACGATGTAATCGGTACCGTTTCCAAGCAGGCGGAAAAAGAAGGGTTCGAAGTCTATATGATGACACCGGACAAAGATTACGGACAACTGGTGTCCGAACATATATTTATGTACCGTCCTAAATTCGGAGGCGACTACGAAGTGATGGGCGTACAGGAAGTATTGAATAAATATTCGCTGACTTCGGTCGACCAGGTGATCGACCTTCTTGGACTGATGGGCGACAGCTCCGATAACATTCCGGGTTGTCCGGGTGTCGGAGAAAAGACAGCACAGAAATTACTCGATGAATTCGGTTCCATCGAAAACCTGCTGGAGAATACCGACAAGCTGAAAGGCTCCCTCCAGAAAAAGGTATCGGAGAATGCCGAACAGATTCGTTTCTCAAAATTCCTGGCTACGATCAAGACAGATGTTCCCATCCAGTTCGATGCCGTTAAATGTGTCCGGGAAAAACCCAACGAAGCTCGTCTGGCCGAGATTTACACGGAATTAGAATTCAGAACATTTATTAACAAAATGACTGCAGAGGAGAAAAAGCCCGCTCCTGCCCCCAAAGCGACAAAAGGGCCTGTTCAAGGCAATCTCTTTGACTTATTTGCGACCGAGGTTCCGAGTGTTCCAAAATATTCGACTCTCGCGAGCTTAAAAACGACCCCTCACAATTACATAACCATTGATTCTGAGGAAGAAAGAGCCAAATTAGGCCGATTTTTACTGGATCAGGATTTTTTTGCTTTTGACACGGAAACCGATGGCATCGACCCATTGACAGCCGGATTAGTCGGAATGTCGTTCTCCATAAAGGAAAACGAAGCCTGGTATGTCCCGGTTCCTGCCGATAAGGAAGAAGCGGCAAAAATTGTTGCTCACTTCTCCCCTGCCCTGCAAAACCCGAAATCGCAAAAAATAGGACAGAATATAAAATTCGATATAATGGTCCTTCGCAAATACGATGTCCGGGTAGCCGGTCCGTTGTTCGACACCATGATCGCCCATTACCTGCTCAACCCCGAGTTGCGTCATGGGATGGACTACCTCGCGGAGACCTATCTCAAATATAAACCGGTCCCCATCTCGGAGCTTATCGGTCCGAAGGGAAAGAACCAGCTATGCATGCGCGATGTCCCGCTCAGTAAAATAGCCGAGTATGCCGCCGAAGATGCTGATGTCACATTAAAGCTCAAACATTTCTTTGCGCCCGAACTGAAGAAAACAGGGATCGAATCTTTATTCTTCGACATCGAGATGCCATTGATATATGTATTGGCAGAAATGGAGCTGACAGGTGTCAAGCTCGACACGGTCGCCTTGAAACAGTCATCGGAAGAACTGACCGGGGCATTACTCAAACTGGAAAAGGAGATCTATGAACTGGCAGGTACCAAATTCAACATCAACTCCAGCAAGCAGGTCGGCGAGATTCTTTTCGAACGGCTGAAGATAGAGGAAAAAGCAAAAAAGACAAAAACAGGCAGTTACAGTACCAGCGAAGATGTGCTGGAAAAACTACGATCGAAACATCCGGTCGTAGACAAACTGCTCGAATACCGGGGACTGAAAAAACTGTTGAGTACCTATATCGATGCACTGCCCGAACTGATCAGCCCGGTAACAGGCAAGGTACATACTTCCTATAACCAGACGGTGACCGCCACCGGACGCCTGAGTTCGACCAATCCGAACCTCCAGAATATCCCTATCCGGGATGAACTGGGGCGCGAAATCCGTAAAGCGTTCATTCCCGATAACGCAGATTGTACCTTCTTCTCTGCCGACTATTCGCAGATCGAATTACGTATCATGGCTCATCTCAGCAACGACGAGCATATGATCGAAGCATTCCGCAGCGGAGCCGATATCCATGCTGCCACAGCCGCAAAAATATACGGTATTCCGGTCGAGGAAGTAAGCAGCGATATGCGGCGTAAGGCAAAAACGGCCAATTTCGGGATCATCTACGGCATTTCCATATTCGGCCTTGCCGAACGGTTGAACATTCCCCGGGCGGAATCCAAAGAACTGATAGAAGGTTATTTCAAAAGCTATCCGGGTATCCGCGATTATATGGATGAAAGTATCCGTATTGCCAAAGAAAAAGGATATGTCGAAACAATCTTCAAACGCAAACGTTACCTGCCGGATATCAATTCACATAATGCCATCGTCCGCGGTTATGCCGAACGAAATGCGATCAACGCCCCTATCCAGGGAAGTGCCGCCGACATTATCAAGGTAGCTATGGTACGTATCTTCAACCGTTTCGAAGCAGAAGGTTTGAAGAGCAAAATGATCCTCCAGGTACACGATGAATTGAACTTCAATGTCTGCAATGACGAGCTGGAAAAAGTAAAACAGATCGTCCTGGAAGAAATGGAAGGTGCCATCAAACTACAGGTTCCGCTGATCGCCGATTGCGGCGAAGGTGTAAACTGGCTGGAAGCACATTGACAAGAAAAACAAGTTCCTTTATAACACACTAGGATATGAAATACCTCATTCTTGCTCTAACCTTATCGTTCGTTTGCTCATGTAAGCAGGCGAACGATAAAAATATACAACTGGTCACAGTCGATGTTGCAAAAGACTATCAACCGAAAGAAGTCTGGCTGCAAGATATTGCGGATATAGAATACATTCCTTTGGCAACATCCGATTCAATGCTCGTCAACTCCACACCTTCCGTCGTGTCAGATAAGGGAATAGCAATAAGAGGTGGAAAAATCGGAGAAATCCTACTGTTCGACAAACAAGGACAAAAGCTGCAAGGCCGTATATGCCGCAGAGGAGAAGGACCGGAAGAATACACCGCAGTTATTTTCAACATTGTCGACTGGCAGCGGAAAGAGGTATTTATTGCCGACTTCACCAGCCTGAAAGTGTATGACTTCTCCGGAAAATATCTCCGCACGCTGAGCCGTCAAAGCATAATGGACCTGAATATCATAGACCTGAACACAGATTACCTCTTATGCAGCATTTATAAAGAAGGGGAAGAAAACCCGTATGTCCCTTATTTTCTTCTCTCTAAAGAAGACGGAAAAATAGATACGTTATCGATAGAAATTCCCCGTTGTATAGCCAGCAACCGCAAAATCCTATGGGATGACGGACACACCAGCAGTGCCTACGGAATCTTACCTCAATTATACAATTGCACAGACAAGATCTGGTTAACAGACGTCGCATTAGACACCATCTTCGTAATGCATCCGGACCAGCATCTCGAACCGGTCATGGTACCTCTCCACGCTCCCACCGCAGACCAGGAAGCTCCCCTCCTGTTTTTCCGGGGAATGAACGACCGGTATGCCTGGGTAAGCAGGATACCCCGGCAGGTAACAGTCAAAATGAGCGATATGGCCGCCAACCGCGAGAAAAGGGAAAAGCTGTACATGTATGACCGTCATACCGACGAATGGTTCGAACCAATCTATCGTAACCGGGCCATAAACAATCGTGAAACGGACCCTAAATATATTGATATAACTTCTGTCCCCTACGGTTACGGTTTAGTTCAACTGAATGCCATGGACCTGGTGGAAGCCTACAGCAAGAACCAGATCACAGACGAAAAGTTGAAAGCAATCGCATCCCAGTTGCACGAAGAAGATAATCCTGTACTGATGGTGCTGAAGTTCAAGATGTAAGACTAGAGTTCCACAGCTCCCGATAGTATCTGTTTATACGCAGCCTTACAGATATTTACCCGAAATAAGCAATCTGATTTGATGAAAACAATAGTAAATAGCCGGTGAGATGCCTGTCTCACCCCCTTTTACACCCCCATCTCAACGATCCTCACACCCGGGTGTCAAGGGTACTGACACCCGGGTCTCAGCGGACATTACAAGTTATCTTTCTGATATTAAACTATATACTTTCAAAAAAAGATATAAGTCCACACCTCACGGATGATAGGTATGATAGTTGATATGATAGTTATTACAAGCGACTATCATAGAGTAAATATCTATTTTACAAATAGTTAAACACGAATATGATAGTATGATAGTTACTTTACAAAACATTTATTGGAACCAGTACCTACGAGAAAAGACAGTATATTCCCTGTTCATGAATAATATACAAGAAAGATTGGTTATCTTTGCAAGCTGAAAAAGCTGCCGGGCGGTAGCTTCTACAAAGAAATATTGCAAATAGATAATAAAACAATATATATTTTATGGCATTACAATGTGGCATAGTAGGTCTTCCGAATGTAGGGAAATCTACTCTTTTCAACTGCTTATCGAATGCAAAAGCACAGTCTGCAAACTTCCCGTTCTGTACGATCGAACCGAACGTAGGTGTAATTACCGTCCCTGACGAACGCCTGACCAAGCTGGCAGAACTGATCAACCCGAAACAAATTGTTCCTACCACAGTAGAGATCGTCGACATTGCAGGCCTGGTAAAAGGAGCCAGCAAGGGAGAAGGACTAGGGAATAAGTTCCTGGCCAATATCCGCGAAACAGATGCTATCCTGCACGTACTGCGTTGCTTCGACGACGAAAATATCGTACATGTAGACGGTAAAGTAGACCCTGTACGCGATAAGGAGATCATCGACGCAGAACTTCAGATCAAAGACCTGGAAACGATCGAAAGCCGTATTGCCAAGGTACAGAAACAAGCCCAGACAGGCGGTGACAAACAAGCTAAACAAGCCTACGAGGTGCTGGTAAAATATAAGGAAGCCCTGGAACAGGGGAAAAGTGCCCGCACGGTTACTTTCGAGACGAAAGACGAACAGAAAATCGCTCACGAACTCTTTCTGTTGACCAGCAAACCCGTTATGTATGTTTGCAACGTAGATGAAGCAAGTGCCGTAAACGGTAATAAATATGTCGATGCCGTACGTGAAGCAGTGAAAGACGAAAGCGCGGAAATCCTGGTCGTAGCAGCCAAGATCGAAAGCGAAATAGCCGAGTTCGAAACCTATGACGAACGCCAGATGTTTTTAGGCGAAATCGGTCTGGAAGAATCGGGTGTAAGCCGCCTGATCAAGTCTGCTTATAACCTGCTGAACCTACAGACCTACCTGACTGCCGGCGTACAGGAAGTACGTGCCTGGACATTTGAAAAAGGCTGGAAAGCACCGCAATGTGCCGGAGTGATCCATACCGACTTCGAAAAAGGATTTATCCGTGCCGAAGTGATCAAATACGACGATTATATCAAGTACGGTTCGGAAGCTGCCGTGAAGGAAGCCGGAAAGATGAGCGTGGAAGGAAAAGAATATGTCGTACAGGATGGCGACATCATGCATTTCCGCTTTAACGTATAAAAGACTTTACTGTCCATCAGATAAAAGGGGTGTGTTGCAAAAGTCTCATTATAATCTATATATGAGATCTTTACAACACACCTTTTTCATTTTTTCGAGTTCCTGTACTGCAACGGAGTGACTCCGAAATACTCCTTAAAACATTTCCCCATATAGCCCGGACTGGAGAACCCCGCTTTCCAGGTTATTTCGGAAATAGTCAAATCGCTGTTTTCCAGAAAATAGGCACATCGCCTCAACTTGATCTGCAGGATGAAGTCATTCAAGGTCAGCCCGGTAATACTTTTTATTTTAGCTCCCAGACGTGTACGCCCCACAGCGATCTCACGGCACCACATATCGATATTGAACTCTTTGTTCTCCATATTCTCTTCAATGATCCGGACAGAATCTTCCAGAAGCTGTTGATCCAGGCGGTTCGTCGCCAACTCTGCCGGGGTTGTTTCCGCCTCCGTACGGAAACGGGTCTGCTGCCGTTTCAAGGTGGCGATGATGTTATTACATTTCAATAATAGCAACTCCATGTTAAAAGGTTTCATTATATAGTCGCTGGCCCCGCATTTGAGTCCTTCCAAAGCACTTTCCAGATCGACACGCGCCGTCAGTAAGATGATCGGAATATGGGAAGTTTCCAGCTTCCGCTTCAGCCGCTGGCACATGGCCGTGCCGTTTATCACCGGCATCATCACATCGCTGATGATAAGATCGGGCTGCATCTCCTCCGCCATACGGATACCTTCTTCTCCATCACCGGCTTTATATACTTTATATTTGATCGAGAAAGCCTCTTCGAGTACCTGAAGTAAATCCTCATTATCTTCCACAAGCAAAACGGAAAGCGATTTTTCCGCTTTTCCCTTATCCGTTATCTTGTCAACAGGAACGACCTCCGGCGAGCCATACATTGCAATAGCTTCTTCCGGCTTCGCCTCCTGTACGGGCAACATATCGACCGGTTGCGGTTCCGTCGATTTCTGTTCGGAAGCAAGATGTTCATCCCCGAGTGGCAAAGTGACTGTAAAGGTTGTACCCTCTCCCAGTTCGCTCTTCACCCCGATATCTCCTTTATGCTGCATGATGATCTCCTGGGTAAGTGCCAAGCCGATACCGCTTCCGGAAAGGGAAAGGCCGGTTGCATTGTCCGCCTGATAAAACCGCTCAAATATATGGGCTTGTTGGCTCTGGGGAATCCCAGAGCCTGTGTCGGAGATCCGGATCTCCGCAAATTCCTTTTTACGGAGTATGCTCACGGTTATATTCCCCTCTTTCGGAGTAAACTTGAATGCGTTTGAAAGCAGATTATTAAATACTTTACGTATCTGTACCGAGTCGAACCAAACGGGTATATCTTCATCTACCGTTTCAAACCGGTATTGAATCCGGTTCATAACAGCATAATCCTTAAATGAATCGAATATCTGGCGCATAAAAGCGACCAGATTCTGCTGACTTGCACGAAAAGGCATTTTCCCTTGTTCAAGCCGGCGGAAGTCAAGTACTTCCGTAATAAGCTGCTGCATCTGCGCCGTATATTGCCGTACTTTCAGCAATTTATTCCGGAGTGTCCCTCCCAGATCATAGTTCTGCAGGACCAGGTCGACCTGGCTGATCATCAGGGTGAGCGGAGTACGCAGTTCATGCGATATATTGATATAGAATTTCAGCTTCATCTGGTTCAGTTTCTCTATACGCAATTTCTCCCGCTGTTCGAGTTCCAGGGAAGCCTTCAGGAAAGCACGGCTGCGGTTAAAGCGGATCAGCCAGACCAGAAACGAAAGAACCAGTAAACCATACAGGGTAAAAGCATATACCGAAGCATAAAAAGGAGGACGGACACGGATAGACATCACTATTTGTTTACCTTCCCCTGCCTCCCGCAGCAACAGATTATAATTTCCCGGAGGAATGGAAGTATAAACGATCTGCTGATGCCGCGTGCGTGTCCATTGTTTATCCAATCCCTCCAGTTTATATTCAAATAAATTCTTATCGGCATAACGGTAATTGGTAGAAGTGAATCCCAGCGTTATGTTATTCCGGTCGTAAGGTAAAGTCAGCCGGGAGGTATACGAAACAGCCTCCTGTAAGATATTCGATGATGCAGACGGGTAGACAGGCGCATTATTCACCGACAGACTATTGAACGATATGGTATAAGGAACCGCGACGGTCGACAATCCGGATTCTTTCGTTGCGATCATACCTTCCACCCCACCGATAAATATCATACTGTCTTTGGGAGACAGATACACCCCGCAGTTAGAATTCAGCCGGTGCAACGGAGAGGAAGTACCCAGCAACGTATGCGTACTCTTCCCTGTTTTCATATCCAGCAAAGTTATACCACGGATAGAAGTGACCAGCAATCTGCCCAAAGGAGTGACCAAAGCCCGGAAAGGTTCGTTTGTCAGCAACTGGCCTTGTTCCTGATTATAGCATGCCCAGAAATCATTCATCTGGTCATAGCATAATACTCCAACACCAGTTACTACAAAATAGATATGCCCTCTCCCATCTCCTGAAATGTCAGGAACCGGTCTCTTTCCGATCATATTCCTCACAGAAGGTATTTTCTCTACCGTCCGGGTATCCATTCGGACACAAACAATTTCTTTATTCGCCGGAGCAAGCCATAGCCTGTTTTCATTATCGAGATAGACGGAACGGATAATCCCGTCGGTCTGGTTACGAAGATCGGGATCGGAAAACAAAGGAGACAGTTTCTGCGTCTCCAGATTCAACAGGAACAGTCCCTCCTGCGAGACAACGATCAGATTGCCCTGCCAGGGTATCAGATCCGTAATAATCTGCTGGCTGTCGTTCAGCAATACACCTGTTCCCAGACGTTCCAGACGGCCGGAAGAAGAATAACAATATAAGCCGTGTTGAAAAGTTCCGATATATAACCGGTCGTTTCCGGTATCATACCAGACAGATTTGGTTGTCCGGCAAGGAATACGGGAAAGACCGGAATTGAACCGTTTTACTTTCTGCGTATTGCGGTCCAGGCAGTTCAGCCGTCCATGCTCGGTAGCGATATACAGGTTTCCTTTCGTATCTTCTGCCATCTTACCAAACAGGAAGCCCTCCAGGCTCTCCGGATCGTCGGGAGAAATACCGTAGTATGTATAATCCTCGGTATTCGGATTAAAATAGCTTAACCCTCCATAGTAAGTACCGACCCACATTCCTCCCTGATCATCCTTATAAATTGCATAAACCGACGAATGCTTCAACGACCAGGGGACCTGCTCCTTGTGCGACAGATGGTAATAATCCTGAAGAAACGGGTTCACAACAGTGATGCCGGCATACGTACCGATCCATATATTCCCTTTGATATCCTGGTTGATAGAACGCACCTGGTCGTTAATAAGCGGATGGACGGCATCGTCCTCCCGCAAAGCGATCCACTTACCTTCGCTGAATACCTTAGCACCATTGGCCAACGTTCCGACCCATAATCTTCCCCAATAGTCCACAAACAAAGAAGTGATCGATTCATTCTCCAGCAAATTCTGAAACGTCCCGTCCGAAAAACGATACAACCCTTTCGTTGTAGCCATCAGCCAGCCGTCATTCACATAATACAGGTCTTTAATGATCAGTGTCGAATCAGGTAAAGCACAGAGTTTTTCCGAGACACCATTGGATTTATAACGATATAATTCGTTTCTGTAAGCATAATACAATGTCCCGTCCCGGTATTCCAGGGTATGTGCCAGCACGGTTGTCAGGCGGAACTCTTCGGTCCGCATATTAAAAAATACCAGCCGTCGATTAGCCAGCATATAAATACATGAATCCCCGTCTCCGCATATTCCGTGAATATTATTGTCTTCTACCTCTTCCAGATAGTTAGAAAGACGGAAAGAACGGACAATCCTTCCGTCATACACGTTAAAGTTATCGTTCCCGAACCAGATAGCCCCTTTTGCATCCTGATAAACAGAAATAGCGGAGGGCTGCGTAAAGCCGTCATTCAAATCAATATGTCTGAAATAAAGTTCTTTCGCCGGTAATGGAAACAATATACATAAACAAAGTAGTGTATATAAGAATTTAAGCCCCATAAATGTAGATATTTAATGCAAATTTAACCCATTTTTAGTGGTAAACAACAATAGCAGTGCACGTTAACTAAAAGCAAAATGGTAATATCCGTCAAAAAAATAGTAAAATCCGTCACCAACGGCATTTACCATTCTATCAACAGATTCTAACACACCTTTCTGTCAGCACCTTATAGCTTTGCAGCATTGAAATGAAATTTTCTTGAATCTAATTAAAGATTTGTTTATGAAAAAAGTATTGAGACCTATCGGACTTATTTTACTATCCGGCGCTCTCTGTTCTACCGGCCAGGTATTTGCAGCAGACGGCAAACCGGGAACTGTAACCAACATCGCTCAACAAAAGAAGCAGGTAAAAGGTACAGTAATTGATGCTTTCGGCCCTGTAGCGGGTGCTTCGGTTTCCGTGAAAGGAACCAGTGAAGGAACTATTACGGACATGGACGGAAACTTCTCCATCAACGTAGCTCCGGGAAGTACCCTGTCTATCTCTTTCATCGGTTATGTAACACAGGATATCAAGTACACCGGACAAGAAAGCTTGAACATAACACTAGCAGAAGATGCCCAAAAGATCGACGAAGTAGTTGTAACGGCTATGGGTATCAAGAAGGAAAAACGTGCCCTCCCTTACGCCATGAGTGAACTGAAAGCGGAACAGATCCAGACTGTCCCTGTACAAAACGTAGCGACCTCTTTATATGGTAAAGCTGCAGGGGTACAGATACAGCAAACGGCGATGGGACCGACGGGAGGTACCAAAATTCAGATCCGCGGTATCAACACAGTGGAAGGAAATACTCGTCCGCTGATCGTCGTAGACGGTATACCTATCAACGATACCGATTCGCAATGGGCCGGTCGTGAACGTAATGAAATCCAGCAAGGTTCTGCCCTCAACGACATCAATCCGGATGACATCGAATCCATGTCGATCCTGAAAGGGGCAAATGCAGCCGCCCTGTACGGCTCGCGTGCAACCAACGGTGTTATCGTGATCACTACCAAACGCGGCGGCGAAGGCAAAGGTCTGGGTATTCAGGTAAGTACCTCTTATTTGTATGACCAGCGTGCTTATATGCCGGAATTCCAGAATGTATTCGGCGGCGGTTCTAATCCTTACTTCACCACGAATGCAGACGGACAATACATATATAACGGCGATACTTACCGCAGCTTCGGTCCGCGTATGGACGGTACGGAAGTGCTTTGGTGGGACGGCGTAAAACGTCCATACTCACCGCAGCCGGACAACTACCGTGACGTATTTAAAGACGGTTTTACCAACAACAACAGCATCGCCATCACCAACGGAACGGAAAAGAACAGCATCCGTCTGGCTTATACCAATATGAATTACGGCGGTTACCTGGAAAACTACAAACAGAACAAACATAATTTCAGCTTCTCCGGTAATTTCAAAGTACACGAACGCCTGACATTCGATGCTTCGATCTCATTTAACATGTCTGATACCAAGAACATGCCGACCCGTATCGACCGTGTTTCAAATTATCCGATGCCTCGTAACGAGATCACCCAATTATGGAAAGATCATTATAAGAGTGAGGACGGTTATTTCCTGACCAAAGATATCCAGAATATCAGTTCGGGAAACCGCGACAACATCATCAAATACCTGATGTGGCAACAGAATGAGAACGAATATACACAGAAACGCGAACGTCTGATCGCTTCGATATCAGCCAATCTCAAAATATTCGATTTCCTGAACTTCCGCCTGCGTGGTGGTACGGACCGTTACCGCGATGACAAGGAAAACAAAGAATACTTTGAAAAGGCATCCGATCCGGCAGATATGACCAATCTTCAGGGAAGCTACCGCAAGGAAGATGCACACTACCAGAAAAACTATGTGGAAGGTTTGTTGATGTTCAATAAACCGATTGGCGAAGATTTCGATGTCAGCGCTACCCTCGGTATGTCGGGCGAAGATATCTCGGAATCAAAAATGATCTGGGAATCCGAAGGATTGAAATACAATGGCATGTTCTCAACCGAAAACAACAAGAAAGATCCGAAGAAAGCCAGCAAAGATAAAGTGATCAACCAGGGCGAATTTCTGGGAGCCGTATTCGCTTCCGCCCAATTGGCTTACAAACGTTTCCTGTATCTGGACCTGACGGCCCGTAACGACTGGTCATCCCGTCTGTCTGCCGGAAACCGCAGTTTCTTCTACCCGTCTGCCGGTTTGAGTTTCGTATTCACCGAGGCTCTGGATATGCCGGATTGGCTGAATTACGGTAAATTAAGAGGTTCATATGCTATCGTGGGTAACACGACACCTTCTATCTACTTCACCAACTCGGAATACCAGTACGGATTGTTCAACAACTCAGCCATTACCAACGAGTTCAAAGCGGATGTTCCGCCGACCAATATCAAACCCGAAAAGACTTACTCATGGGAGTTCGGTCTGGAAGGACGCATGCTGGACGGACGTATAGGTCTCGACCTGGCTTACTACACCAACCGGACAAAGAACCAGATCATCACCGTTCCTGTTGCTCCTTCCACAGGTGCTACCGGTATGAAGATGAATGCCGGAGAAATCGGTAACTATGGGGTGGAACTTCAGCTAACAGGAACTCCGGTCCAGACAAAAGACTTCAGTTGGGAAAGTATTCTGAACTTTTCATATACACACAATGAATTGATCTCTCTGGTCGACGGAATGGAAGACCGCCAGATCAGCAGCCCCTGGAGTGCAGCCATCTTTAAAGCCGTACCGGGATATGCAACACCGAGCGTATTTATCAAGAAGTGGATGCGCGACGACCAGGGACGTATCATTGTCGATAAGAACGGACATTATCAGCAGGAATCGGAATTTACTTATGCAGGCAGCGCTGCTCCTAAATTCATCGGTGGTTTCACAAATACCTTCCGTTACAGAGACTTCTCCCTGAGCGTGCATATCGACGGTTCATTCGGAGGAAAACTGCTTTCATTCACCAACAACTACCTGAAAGCATCAGGTGCAGGCAAGGAATCGTTGTGGGGACGTGACGAAGAATACGGCGGACTTCCTTATTATATTGACAAGAATACGAACCAGAAGATACCTTTGGAAAACCACAGCAGTTCGGCACCGGCCAACGCATTGGACGGCCGCGTTCGCCACGATGGTATCATCGTTGAAGGTGTGAATGCCAAAGGAGACAAGAACGATATTATCGTATCGGCTGCAGACTACTACAATAACCGCTATAACAAAGCCGGCTCAGAAGATAACTTGTATAACAATACGTATATCAAAATGCGTGAAATGAAACTGTCTTACCGTGTTCCGAAAAACATCGTCGCTAAGATCGGTTTACAGAACCTGAATGTTTCTTTGGTGGGTAGTAACTTGTTCTTTATCTACAAGAACGTGCCTAACGTAAACCCGGAAGCAACCTTGGGTACAGGCGGTACGAATCCTTATGTGGAATATACTTCTTACCCGTCAGCCAGAAGTTTTGGTTTCTCAGTCAACACAAGTTTCTAAATTAAGTTAGTTACACATACAAAAAACAGTATTTTTTATGAAAAACTTATTATATAGCCTGCTTTTAGGTACTGCCGTTGCACTCTCTTCCTGCGAAAGTAAACTGGATGAGAAGCATAACAATCCGGATGGATTTACCAGTGCCGAGATTGAATATCTCTTCAGCAAAGGTGCACTGAAAACCATAGAGATCGACTATGGCGATACCTGGAACTATAATTTCCGTCTGCTCGGAACCTATCTCCAGACAACAGCCAGACAGGCCGGAAAAGACCGTGTCAACCTCTATCAGAATATTCAGGACGACAAAGGACGCTGGGAAAATTATTATGTTACACGCATGAGTACGCTGACTGAAATAGACAAGATTTACGCGACCTTGTCTCCGGACGAACAGGCAAAATATCAGAATTATGTCGAAGCCGGTAAAATACTGAAAGCATACAATACGGCTATTGCTACCGATTATTTCGGGAATATGCCTTACACCGAAGCATTTACTGCCCGTAATGTAGTGTATGGAGGAAGCGTTATTCTCAGACCTAAATACGATACACAAAAGGATATCTATTATGCTATCCTGGACGATCTGAAATCGGCAGCCGCCTATTTCAAGACAGCGACCGGCGATGATACATTCAAACGCCAGGATATCATTTACAGCGGTAACTGCGACGGCTGGTATAAGTTTGCCAACTCATTGCGATTGCGTTATGCAATGCGTATCTCCAATGTCGACCCGGAGAAAGCCAGACAGGTGCTATCCGAACTTTCACCGGACCAGCTGATCACCACCAATGCCGACAATACGTATATCAAGGTATCCGGTATCGACACAGCCCCGGACGGTCTCTGGCGTGCAATGAGAGAAAGTCATTCAAAAAGTCATAGTTACTATATGTACGCCCCTGAACTGACTGTCAATATGCTGAAAGAAGCAAACGACCCTCGTTTACAGGTATTCTACCAACCGGCAACGAACGATGACGGAGATGTGTATGAAGACAGCAAAGAGATCATCGGTTATCCTTCGTCTGCCGACAAAGCCATCGCATTGGTTAACGGCCCGGACGGAACACGGCTTTTCGAAATCTACGGATGTTTGAACACGGTTACTTTCCGTAAGAACTATCAATTACCGGTAGGTATCGGTATGACGGCAGCCGAAGTTTATTTCTGCTTGGCAGAAGCCGCACAACGCGGTTTATTCAGCGGAAATGCCGAAGAGTTCTATAATAAAGGGGTTAGCTTGTCTATTCAGAATTATTACGAATATTATAAGAACAGCGATGCGGATAAAGGAAAAGATATGAATATTGCCAACAGAGACGTATCCGACGGTACTTTGGGCAGTTGGCTGGCTACTTCGACTTTCAAATTCAACCCTTCAAAGGCTTTGGAACAGATCGCTACCCAAAAATGGCTACACCTCGGCTTCCTGCAGATCTATGAAAACTGGGCGGAATACCGCCGTACAGATTTCCCGATCCTGGATGAAGACCGCGAAAACGGCGCTCTGCTGAATAAGGAAAATGCACCTGTACGTTTCCTGTATCCGGCGAAAGAAGCGTCCATGAATACAGAGAACTACAACGCACAGTCGGAATACAATAAGATCGACGCCCGTTTGTGGTGGGATGTAAAATAAGTCTCACTCCCTGAACATTAGGCATTGACCGTATGGTTGATAATTGTTACCTTTGCGCTAATAATTACCGGCCATACGGTTTTGTATTATGGATATAGTCAATAACGAATATTATAATCCCCGAAGAAAAACATGAATTTAAAGTATTTATTACTAGCTGCCGCCTGTCTGGGGACGGGAGCCGTACAAGCCAAAGACTCGATCTACAAAAAAGGGTGGATAGATCTCAACAAGAACGGCGTGAAAGACGTCTATGAAGATCCTGAAGCTCCCATCGAAGCACGCGTACAGGATCTCCTGAACCAGATGACATTGGAAGAAAAAAGCTGCCAGATGGCCACTCTTTACGGTTTCGGACGTGTCCTGAAAGATTCTCTTCCCACTGAAGGATGGAAGAACGAGATATGGAAAGACGGTATTGCCAACATCGACGAACAGTTGAACGGCGTAGGAAGTGCCCGCCGCAGGACACCGGAAATGATCTATCCGTTCAGTAACCATGCCGAAGCGATCAACAAAACGCAACGCTGGTTTATCGAAGAAACACGCCTGGGTATCCCCGTCGACTTCTCCAACGAAGGAATCCACGGGTTGAATCATACCAAAGCGACTCCCCTGCCCGCTCCTATCAGCATCGGCAGTACCTGGAACCGCGACCTGGTGCATCAGGCCGGAGATATAGCCGGTAAAGAGGCAAAAGCTTTAGGATACAACAATGTGTACGCACCAATCCTTGACGTAGCCCGCGATCCGCGTTGGGGACGGGTATTGGAAACTTACGGAGAAGACCCTTATCTGGTAGGTGAACTGGGCGTACAGATGGTAAAGGGAATCCAGCAGAACGGTGTCGCTTCCACTTTGAAGCACTTTGCCGTTTACAGCATCCCTAAAGGCGGACGCGATGCAGCCGTTCGTACCGACCCGCATGTAGCTCCCCGCGAATTGCATGAAATACATCTTTACCCTTTCAAGAAGGTCATCCAGAAAGCGCATCCGAAAGGCGTAATGAGTAGCTATAACGACTGGGACGGCGTGCCTGTAACAGCCAGTTATTACTTCCTCACCGAGTTGTTACGCCAGGAATACGGTTTCAGAGGATATGTGGTCAGCGACAGTGAAGCTGTAGAGTTCGTACAGACCAAACACCATGTAGCCGATTCGTATGAAGAAGCCGTACGCCAGGTGGTAGAAGCCGGATTGAACGTCCGCACCAACTTTACCCACCCGAAAGACTATATCCTTCCGGTACGTCAACTGGTTAAGGAGGGTAAATTGTCCATGAAGTCAGTCGACCGCATGGTTGCCGATGTCTTACGCGTTAAATTCGAACTGGGATTATTCGATTCTCCTTATGTAAAAGACCCGAAAGCTGCCGATAAGATCGTCGGTGCTGACAAACACCGTGACTTCGTACTGGATATGCAGAAACAATCACTCGTTCTGTTGAAGAATGAAAACAACCTGCTGCCACTGGATAAGAACCAGACAAAGAAAGTGCTTATTGCCGGTCCGCTTGCAAAGGAAACAAACTATATGATCAGCCGTTACGGTCCGCAGGGATTGGACAATATCACGGTTTACGACGGCATTAAGGATTATCTGGGCAATCAGACCGAAGTTGTCTACGCTAAAGGTTGTGAAATAAAAGATGCCAACTGGCCTGACAGTGAGATCGTCCCCACCGCTCTGACAGATGAAGAAAAGAAAAGCATCGCCGAAGCAACGAGTGCTGCTGCCGATTGTGACGTGATCATCGCTGTATTAGGAGAAGACGAATCCTGCACGGGCGAAAGTAAATCACGCACCGGACTCGACCTTCCGGGCCGTCAGCAACAATTGTTGGAGGCACTGCATGCAACCGGCAAACCGGTCGTGCTTATCCTGATCAATGGCCAGCCACTGACCATCAACTGGGCAGACCGTAACATTCCTTCTATCCTCGAAGCCTGGTTCCCCGGCCAGTTGGGCGGAGAAGCGATCGCACAAACATTATTCGGCGAGTATAACCCGGGCGGACGTTTGTCTGTCACCTTTCCGAAATCGATCGGACAGATCGAGTTCAATTTCCCGTTCAAACCGGGTTCACAAGACGGACAATACTTTGCTGGTCCCAACGGCTCAGGAAATACCCGTGTAAACGGTGCCCTCTACCCGTTCGGCCACGGATTAAGTTACACTACCTTTGCGTACTCGAACCTCGCAATCAAGCAGGAAACACCGTATTCGCAAAGTCCGGTAACCGTCACTGTAGATGTCACCAATACAGGCAAACGTACCGGCGACGATGTAGTACAGTTGTACATCCGCGATAAAGTCAGCAGCGTCATCGCTTACGAATCCGTCTTACGCGGTTTCGAACGTATCTCCCTGCAACCGGGTGAAACGAAAACCGTCACATTCGTCCTTCTTCCCGAAGATCTCCAAATCCTCGACAGACACATGGAATGGACCGTCGAACCGGGTGAGTTTGAAGTCAGGATCGGCGCTTCTTCCACTGATATTAAATTAAAGGATACTTTTGTTGTAAAGTAAAAGAAAGGTAATCATAGCCTATCCGCATATTTTATTCCCTCTTGCTTTCGAAACAATCCACAGATTTCGTAAAGTAAGAGGGAATATTTATTTGAAAAAAGAAAGATTAATTATCTTTGCCACAGAGATAAAGGAGAAAAGGCTTGAAAAATCACAAGATACAACAGAGAAACTCACTGGAAACACAAAAGTGTTTCTCACAGATCTACTCGACATACTTTATCAAAATGACACGCTTCTCACAAGCTTATGTCATTGCTGAAGAAGATGCAGAGAATATCGTACAAGATATTTTTCTCTACCTATGGGAACATCCGGAAGTTTTTAAAACGATTGATAATATGGATGCTTTCCTGTTTACCCTGGTCAAAAACAGATGCCTAAATTTCCTTAAACACAACCTGTATATAAATGAAAAGAAAAGAACTTTAGAAACAGCTGAAGAACAAGAAATGCAAATGAATTTATATTCACTCCAACAATTTGACGAATCATTTCTCACGATTTCGGAGGTTGAAAATCTGATTGACGAAGTGATCGGCAAATTACCGGAACGTTGCAGGGAGATATTTATCCTCAGCCGCATGGAGGGATTAAAATACAAAGAGATAGCCGAACGATTAAACATCTCCGTCAATACGGTTGAGAATCAAATGTCCATTGCTTTACGCAAATTAAAAATCGAGTTAAAAGATTACCTCCCTCTCCTGCTTTTCATAATATAAGAAGGACGGTAATATTCCTCCCCGTATAAAAAAACTACTTTTTTTCATTTTCCTTTGGTGGTAACTTCCGATGCTTTTGTCTTTAATATAGAGACAAACAAATATGCCATGAATGACAGATTAGATAAATATTTTTCCGGAGAAATGTCCACTGTTGAAAAAACAGCGTTTTTCCAATCGCTGGAAACAGATCCGGAAGCCAAAAAGGAATTTGCACGCACCAAGAATGCACTCGCAATCTCCGAGCTGGTCGACCGGAAGGAAGATGAAGAAAAGACCATCAGAGGAATCCGTGAGTTCGACAAGCGGCTTGGTAAACGCTCCGCCAGACAATTCCGGATCAATCTCCTGAAATATGCAGCGATAGCACTGATCCTGATAGCCGGTTCCTGGTTTGCCTCCCAACAGTACACCCGTCATCAGCAAAAGATTCTATTTACCGAAATAAACGTACCTAAAGGACAGCGTGTAAATATGACATTGGCCGACGGTACATCCGTCTGGTTAAGCCCACGAAGCAAAATCAGAATACCCAATGAATTCCAGGGAGATAACCGTACAGTCGAGTTAGACGGAGAAGGATATTTCTCTGTGACAAAAGATCCCAAACGGCCGTTCATCGTCAAGACGCAGCAGTTTAATGTGGAAGTATTGGGTACGGAATTCAATGTATTTGCCTATACTGAAATACCCCGCTTTGAAACCAGCCTCGTCGAAGGTTCCGTGCTTGTGTACAACAAAGACAACAGGAATGAGACAATCCGGCTGAAACCCAGGGAAAAAGTATCGGTCATCAACGATATCATGGTTAAATCGAGTTCTGATTTTGATAACAAGGATTATCTGGAAAGCGGTATATTCAGCTTCAGGTCAAAGCCTTTTGTCGAAATACTGGACTGCCTGTCACTCTGGTATAATGTCAGGTTCAAAGTGACCGGAACAGTAGCTCTTACCCAGAAAATATCTGGTAAATTCCGGCAAAGCGAGGAAATAGAAAAAATACTGGGTGCTTTACAAAACGTTTACCATTTCAATTTTAAGAGAATATCTGAAAATGAATTTGAAATCTATTGATCAATAAATGTCTAACCGATAAAAACGAATGCCCATGAAGTAAAAAAACAGCTATCACGATAGGGCCTAAAAAGGGTAAGTGCTGGAATCACTTACCCTATAGAGCCAATACTATCAAATCCATTTCGAGACAGATAACAGTATCAACTTTAAACTATCAGCAAAGTTATGAAAAAAAACTTGTTGCAACTATGCTATGTATTTAAACATGATGAATTAACACACATTATTCGTATTATGAGATTATCCGTGTTTTTTGTATTCGTACTATTTTTCCAGCTACATGCAGTCAATATGCATTCGCAGGAAGCACGAATCACCATCACCAAAAATAATCTTTCATTCGGAGAACTGATTACCGAAATAGAAAGACAGACCGATTATTTGTTCCTGTACGGCGATAAGGATATTAATCTATCCCAACCTGTCCGGGTCGATGCGAAAAACAAAACAGTGAAAGAGATTCTGGACGATGTCCTGGCAAATAAAGGGCTTACCTATAAAGTACTGGATAACTACATATCTCTACATTCAACAAAAAACAAACGTTCCATATCCTACTCCGAGTCACCGGCCGACACTCCCCAGGTTCCCGTTATCAAAGTTACAGGGACCGTGGTAGACCAATTGAACACGCCCATTATCGGAGCCAACGTGCTTCTTAGAGGAAGTACTTCAACCGGGACAGTGACCGATATCGACGGTCATTTCTCGATCGAAGTTCCGGCAAATGCCCATCTTGTATTCTCTTATATCGGCTATCAGAACAAAGATGTCGCCGTCAATAACCAAAAGACTTTATTAATATCCTTGCAGGAAGATTCTAAAAACCTGGAAGAAGTTGTAGTCACCGCCTTAGGTATCAAACGCTCGGAGAAAGCGTTAGGATACGCCGTACAGAAAGTCGGGGGAGATAAAATGACGACCGTAAAATCAGTTGACGTAGGAACTGCGCTTACAGGAAAAATCGCGGGTTTGAATGTTCAGAACAGTACCGAATTCAATGAAGCTCCCTCCATCCTTCTACGAGGTGAAGAACCTCTATTGGTAGTCGATGGCGTTCCCTACAATAATATCACATTAAGAGATATCGCATCCGATGATATAGAATCTGTCGACGTTTTAAAAGGAGCGACAGCATCAGCCCTTTACGGCTCCCGGGGTGGTTCCGGAGCTATTATGGTTACCACCAAAAAAGGAAAAGAAGAAGGGTTGAATATAGATATTAACAGCAGTACCATGTTCGAATCCGGCTTTTTAAAATTACCCAAAGTACAGACTTCTTACAGTGCGGGAGCCTATGGTAAATATAATTCAAACGAATTACTTTGGGGAGATAAACTAGATATTGGCAGGACTGCAGAACAATACGATCCCTATACCTATGAATGGCGGGAAATGCCCCTGGTATCGAAAGGAAAGAATAACTTCAAGAACTTCCTTGAATTCAGTTTTGTAACAAACAACAATGTGAGTGTTACCCAGAAAGGGAAATATGGCAGTTTCCGGACTTCATTAACCCATATTTACAATAAGGGACAATATCCGAATACCAAACTGAATAAACTCACCTATACCGTCGGCGGAGATATGAAATTCAAAAATTTCTCCGTAGAAGGAGGATTGACATACAACAAGAGGTTTTATCCCAATGATTTTGGAACAGGATACGGTGCAGGTGGCTACATATACAACCTGTTGGTATGGAATGGAAGCGATCTGGATATAAGGGATTATAAAAACTACTGGATAAAAGACAAAGAGAATGAGCAACAAAATTGGCCCAATACACTCTGGTATGACAATCCCTATTTCATCGCAAATGAAATAATCCACTCCAGTGATTACGACATAGTCAACGGTTATTTATCAGCAAACTATTCAATTAAACCATGGCCGAAAGTATCGCTTCGCTCCGGACTGGATATGTATAGCAACCGGGAAAAATGGAGAAATTCTATCGGAGCAGCAGGTGGTTGGGAAAGAAAAGGATATTATGCAGAAAAACGTTCAGGAGGATATAGTATTAACAACGATTTCCTGATCACAGCCGATCACAAATTCGGAAATATCTCGGTAGACGGTTTTGTCGGAGGAACAATCTATTTCTATCAGAACGACTGGCTGCAAAATGAAACACAAAACGGATTGACCGTACCTGGTTATTATTCACTGTATGGTTCTGTCGATCCGGTTAAAATGGGAAGTGCTTTAGAAAAGAAACAGGTAAACAGTATATATGGTAAAGCCTCTGCAGCATGGAAAAGTACATTCTTTCTAGATATAACTGCACGAAATGACTGGTCATCCACCTTACCATCCGAGACCCGTTCGTATTTCTATCCTTCCGTATCAGCCAGTGTTGTTCTGTCCGAATTTATACCTATGCCTTCATGGATTGATTTCTGGAAGATGAGAGGATCATGGACACAAACAAAAAAAGATTTGTCAATTTATGATACCAACAGGGCATATACCATTAAAAACAATAGTTGGGACGGTCTGAACGGTGCTACTTATCCTACAAAGATCAGAGGGGCTCTTATCAATCCCAGCAGTACACGTTCATTTGAAATCGGTACGGCACTACATTTCTTGAAAAACAGATTGAATCTTGATATCGCTTATTATCAGAAGCTTTTCTATAACCTGACGACAGATGCACAAATAAGTGATGCCAGCGGATTTCAATCTACTTTGATCAATATAGACGAGGAACATACCCGTAAAGGAGTAGAAATCTCTCTCAATGCCAATATTTACAAAGATAAGAACTGGGATTGGAACGCAACGGTCAACTGGTCATCAGACAGATATTATTATTCAAAAATCGATCCGACATATTCAACACAGAAAGACTGGGTAAAGAAAGGAGAACGCTGGGACTGGCTCGATTGCTATGATTGGGAACGCGATCCGGATGGAAACATCATCCATGAAAACGGCTATCCTATCGCTAGCCAGTACACATCCAAAGTAGGGCATACGAATCCTGACTGGATATTCGGATTCAATAATTCCTTGAAATATAAAAATGTAACTCTATCCTTTACCATCGACGGCCGGATCGGAGGAATGTCTCATTCCGTGATCGACCAGGCTCTGTGGATGTCGGGTGCCCATATAGGAACTGATAATCAATACAGATATGAAGAAGTTGTAAATGGAAACAGAACTTTCATCGGCGAAGGAGTAAAAGTCGTTTCAGGTAGTGTCGACCGTGATTCGAATGGAAATATCATCAGAGACGACCGTGTGTTTGCTCCTAACGACAAAGTTGTCTCATATGAGAGTTATATGAATCTATACAGTGGTACAGGAAATGTCTGGCAAGCCAGAAAACAATATCTCTATGACCAAACATTCATTAAGTTGAGAGAACTGGCACTGACATACAACCTTCCATCGGATTTATGCAACAAACTAAAAATAAAACATGCTTCCGTCTCATTAATAGGAAATAATCTGTTCATCTGGACGAAAGATTTCAAATATTCCGATCCTGACAAATCGAAAGAGAATCTGAATTCTCCTTCTTTACGGATGATAGGATGCAATTTAAAGGTTAATTTCTAAAAGATACTGAATATGAAAAAGATAAAATCAATAGTATACTTCATCCTTTGCACGATGATATCGGGTTGCTCCAATTTCGATCACCTGAATACGAACCCGAATACCGTAGAAACAGCAACATCTTCCCTATTAGCAACTTCAGTCATACTGGATATAGTCAGCCCTGACGGATACGCGGCAAACTTTATTCAGGATGCCTGCTTAGCCAAACAAATGATTTGGCTGGAGTATTTGCATGACTACAATTATAATGTGCTGGGACGAGCCAGCTTTTCCGGATACACTATGCTCATCAATGCAGATAAAATGAAAGAACTGGCAAAAGAAGAATATAAAGATGCATATGAGGCATTAGCTCTATTTGCCAAATCATATAAGTTATTCTATTTATCCATGCAAGTCGGTGACATACCTTTCAGCGATGCCCTCCAGGGAGAATCTGACAATACCAAACCGCGGTATGACTCCCAGGAAGAAGTGATGAAAACAATCCTGGACGATCTTGAAACAGCCTCCCGCTTGTTTTCTCTTGCCAACTCATTCGAAGGAGACCCGGTATTCCAGGGTGATGTTTCCAAATGGGAAAAGGTGACCAATACATTCCGGTTAAAAGTCTTGATGTATTTGTCGAAAAAGGAGAACGATCCCGGATTAAATATTAAAGAGCGTTTTGCCCGGATCTTCAATAATGAACCATTGATGACATCTAACAAAGATAACCTTCAGTTGGTATTTTCCGATAAATCAGGACAGCTGTATCCATACAATAAAGCAACATCAAAACATCATGTTTATGCTACAATTTCCAGCATCGTCATAGATACATTAAAAGCATATAACGACTACCGTCTTTTCTATTATGCCCAGCCGGCTAAAACGATGATTGACAAAGGGCTGCAACCAGACAATGCCGACGCCTATATCGGTCTTGATCCGGTAGCTGATTTCTCGGATATAAAATCTGAGTATGCCAAAGGAGCCTATTCGGCAATTAATTTAAGATATACCGATATTCCGGCCGGTGAACCTTATACACGTGTCGGTTATGCAGAGCAATGTTTCATTCTGGCAGAAGCTATACTGAGAGGCTGGATCAATGGAAATGCAACGGAATATTACAATGCCGGAATCAAAGCTTCGATGACATTTACCGAAGAAAACACGCCTGATGACGAAATGTATCACCATGGTAAAAAAATTACGGAAGACTACATCGGCACTTACCTGAACAGTGAACCTGTTATGCTAAAAGGCGATACGGAGCACAAGATCAAACAGATCATCATTCAGAAATATCTTACTTATTATATGCAATATCCTTTCGACGCATATTACGAATACAGGAGAACCGGTTATCCGGTTTTACCGATAAATCCTCTTACTAACAGGAATGCGGAAAAAGATAAAATTCCTGTCCGGTGGATGTATCCTACAAAAGAATTTGATTACAACAAAGAAAATGTGGATAACGCTGTTGCGTCACAATATGACGGGATCGATAATAATAACAAAATAATGTGGATACTGAAATGAAAGGGATCATAAACCTGGCGATCATTTTTTCCATGTTGCCCTTCTTTGCTTACAGTGCCACAGAAAAAAACGATACGCTGAAAGTACTGCAATTAAATTTATGGGGACAAGGGGAAACCGTACCCAACGGAGTTAAGGGCATTGTAGATATCATCGATCAGACAGATCCGGATATTGCCTTTCTCTGTGAGATATTCAGCCAAAAAGAAAAGCATTTTATGGATTATCTCACCAGTGAACTGAAAAAGAGAGGTAAACAGTATTACGGAGAAAATCTTAAACAGACAATGGGTGTCCTGTCAAAGATTAAAATGGATGAAGTCAGTTCATGTTTCACACTTGAGGATAAATCAAGGCCTAATCCGGTTTGTAAAGCGACAATCAGTCTAGGTTCAAAAAAGTTGATTGCATATTCCGTACACTGGGACTGGACACATTATGAATGTTATCTTCCACGAGGCTACAGCGGTACAACCTGGAAAAAGCTGCCGGAACCAGTATATGATGCAGACTCCATACTGGCAGCCAACAGAATCTCTTTCCGGGACGAAGGTGTCAAAGCCTTATTAGAAGATGCCGGAAAAGAAATTGAAAAAGGCAACCTGATCATATTGGGCGGCGATTTCAATGAACCGTCGCATCTGGATTGGCAACAAGATACCAAAGATATGCGGGATCATAACGGTTTGGTTATAAACTGGGACTGCTCCGTATTACTATATGAAGCAGGGTTCAAAGATGTTTACCGTGAAACATATCCCGATGCAGTAACATATCCCGGATTTACATTCCCTGCCGGAAATAAAGATGCAGACCTGAATAAACTGGTTTGGTTGCCTGATATGGACGAAAGGGACAGGATAGATTTCATCTATTATTATCCTGATCCTTCACTGAGACTGGAAAACGCTGTCATCGTTGGTCCATCCCAGAATATACTGAAAGGAGAAATCGTTGAGAATGATTCTGAGGATCAGTTTATAAAACCGACCGGGATATGGCCCAGCGATCATAAAGGAGTTTTCAGCACATTCTTAATAAAAAACAATTGATTAATTCAATATAACAAACATAAGTCAACAAAAGGAGATGAATAAAATCATCTCCTTTTATACTTTATTAAAAAGAATCTCACCTCTATTCCCTCCGATTTGAATATCTTAGCAAAAAATCAGTTATCCTCTTAAACCGATCGATTATGGATAGCCTGCAAAGATGGAAAACACAATACCGGTTTTACCGGACATTCTTCCTCAGTACATTAAAATTCAGTGTCCTGGTCAGCTTTCTCTTTGCATCTATGGGCAGCATTACTTCCTTTATTCTATATAATGGCAGCATTATGGATTCTGTCAAACTCTGGTTTCGCCTTATTCCCACGGTCGGACTGGGATTCGATTATATTTATAAAGAACTGACACACAAAGAAGAATACTTTTTCTATTACAATCAGGGCATCAGCAAATATCAACTCTGGATCGTTACATTTATCGTCATGTTCATCTGCTGTAATCTACTCAATCAAATTATCCAGCTATGCATACAGGCCTTGAAATAGACAGCGTACTTAAGTCGTTCGGCGAACGGACGATACTGGCAGATGTTTACCTGAAATGTTGCCAAGGAGACATTATTGCCCTTTTCGGACGGAACGGAACCGGCAAATCCACCTTACTGAATATCATCTTCGGTACGTTGAAAGCCGACCGGAGTTTTATCCGGATCGACGGAAAAGTCATGAACGGACCAGCTTTCCGCTCCCGTTTGCTTGCCTATCTGCCCCAGCATCCTTCCTTACCATCCCATCTGAAAGTATCACAGATTGCAGACTTGTGTATCGCCCCGGAAGACAGAAAACGTTTCCTGGCAGATAAAATACTATTCCGTATACGCACTTCCCGCATTTGTGAAATATCGACGGGAGAACAGCGGTATCTGGAAATCAAAACGACCCTATTCAGTCCGGCCCCCTATATATTGCTGGACGAACCTTTCAGCGGTGTCTCTCCTGTAGTGGCAGAACAGATACGCGAGCTTATGTCCGAAAGCGCACGGGAACACGGGATCATCCTGACAGACCATAATTTTCGCGAAGTACATAAAATAGCGAATCGCCTGACGCTACTTAACGAATGTTACCTGAAAGAGGTCAAAAACATCGAAGAACTGATACCTTACGGGTATTATCAACCATAAAAAAGGGATACCCTCACGGATACCCCTTAACACTGAAAAGATTTGTTTTTTATTCTAATCCATACTTTTGTATTGCATATTCACCCAGAACTTCCAGGTAATGCAAACACTTACTAACTACTTTTTTCATAGCGCTCCTCTTATTATTTAAAACGATCTATAAGCAAAACATGTTGTTGAAATATGTTTTACAGCACAAAAGTAGTAGTAATATAGATACGTTATACCGACCTTTTCCGGTTTTAACATCATTTGCACAAAAGCGGGACCTACTATCCGAGAGCCTTTATCCGATAATGTATTTCGAATAAGGCAGTTTACTCAATAAATAAGTAAACATCCAGGATGCAGCCAACGTAAAGATTGCCGATACGGGAACAATAGCCGGTACGGGAACACCCAGCCACAGTGTCAACAGATAGGACGGTCCTATGAAGAAATAATGTACACAGTAAACTCCGAAGCCTAACTTCGTAAGGTTTGCCAAAGCCCCGCAAATAAAGGGAGATGAGATACGGGCTTTCTGGACTAACAAGAAAATAGCTGCCGTCATCAGCATGGCATTCGGAGAACAGTAAGTGAAAAACAACTCCATGCCTTCCTCACTCACATGCGGATCGGAAGTCATATAACGGAAACCTGTAAAAGTGACCAGATAGCCTATCAGAAACAAAGGAATGGTGACTGCCAACGTTTTACCGGTCGACCAGTCATTCCCTTTTCCTAAATAATGGCCCAACAGCAAATAACCGTTGAAGCCGGCAAAATAATAGAACAACCCATAAGCATTCCATGAACAGGTCCCGAACAAATAATGGGAAACAAACTCCATCAAATAAGGGATGAACAGGGATACTCCCCAAATTCCAAGGAACCAGCGCTTCCCTTTGTCAGAAGCTTTCTCCACCCAGGCAGAAAAGACAGGCATATAAAGATATAGTCCGATCAATGTATAGATATACCACATGGGGGTCGCATAAACAGTAAATGTAACCGGAATCATCGCAATTTCTTTCAACGCATCTGTCAGGGAAGCAGAAGGATCGGGCGCATAGGGAAAGAAATCGGTCACCAGTTCAGCACTTCCTCCCGCCCACTGGATAAACCAGGGTGCCAGGTTGAACAGTACCGACCAGATCAGAAAAGGAAAAAATACACGTGGAATACGTTTTTTATAAAAAACAGAAGCCTCCTGTTTTACCGGCAACAGCAAAAAGCCCGTCATCATTACAAATAAAGGGACACAAGCCCTCAGCATCGAGCCGTAAGCCGATCCCCAGAAATTGAAATCAGGATTAGCACGCGACTCCGGAGAGGCGTTGAACGGGTCTGTACAATGACAGGCAATTACCATCAGGATAGCAACGAAACGAAGAACATCCAGCCAAACTATATGCGGACGTGTAACAGTAGTAGTGTTATTCATGATAAGATTATTTCTTCAAACTGGACGTAAAAATAAATAATCTTATCAGATAATACAAGGCTGACTTTATCCGCGCTTATATTCAGAAGGAATAATCCCCGTATGTTTTGTAAAAGCACGGCGGAAAGTACTGATCGAATGAAAACCGGAACGTTCGGCTATTTCCTGGATACTTGCCAGCGGCTCGGCATCCATCAGACGTTTGCTTTCTTCAATGCGGAACTGGTTCACATAATCAGAAAAAGACATCCCCAGCTCCTTATTGAATAATTGTGAGAGATAGGAACGACTGATAGGGAACACACGTTGCAGATCAGTCAGGCGCAAGTCATCGTTCAGATAAGGTTTTTCACGTTCGAACCAGGTATTCACCTCTTCCGCATAGCGTTTGAAAAGAGCACCACGCTGCTCCTCGTCATCATCATCTTCCTCTTCGTCATCGTTCGAGGGAAGATCCCATCCGTTCCTAAAAGTATGTTCGATCCGTATATTCTTAAGAAATAAAGCCTTATAGAAAAAGTAAAACCAAACAATCAGCATGATAGCCTTTATAACGACGTAGAGGATCGTCCGGTCGGTCAATAACAGGACTGCATAAAGGAAATAGAGGATAGATAAGACGAGCATTGTCCGCTTCAACCATCGCAAGTCATAGTTTTCAGGGTCTGAAACATTCTCGCTCAAATAAGCGGTATATTCATCGGCATATTTTACAACCAGATATATCGGCAGGATCATATAAAAAAGAGTAAGTGCAAGCACCAATAACCGCAGGAATACATCCATATTGAAATACGTAAACACATCTTTTATCGAATAAAAAATATGTATTTCCCCGCCCGATAAACGATAAGTAAGATAAGATAAACCGCCTATCACAACGGGCGAAAGAAAAACGGCAAATCGCCTGAAAGTAAGAAAACCGGGGCGCAGCTTTTCAATCACATAACTGGCAAGACAAGCAGTCACAAAACAACTAGCAATAAGTACGTCGGGATGGAACGCTTCCTTTACTTCATCCACGTAAGAATTAACAGAAATTCGGATTACAGCCATCAAGGCCCACATAATCATACTCCATGCCAAAATAAGTCGTGCCCTGTTACCAAATGACCTCAATAGCATCATAATGCCTCCTAATACGCACAGGCCTATTATTTGCATACTCAATAAAAACTGTATTTTGTCCAGCATATGTTACCGCCTCGTTTTAGTATAAACAATTTGAATCCTCAAATGGTTGATTTGCACTCTATTTAGACAATTTGACGCCTCTGGATTATTTGCACCATGCGTTTTTATACCATTTCATCGTGGTTTTATACCGTATGATCCCTCTTTCTCCTCAAACTGCCGGATATTTGCAATATGAAATTTGATACAAAAATAGCATAAAAGTATGAGAAATTTATTACTATTTATTACACTGATTTCCTGTTTGGCCGGTTGTTCTCACGAGAGCAATTTCGTAGCCATTGAGAGTATTAGCGCGAAAGAGAAACCATTAAAAATTATTACACGTATTTTAACTACTAAATCTGCGAATTTCGTACAGGAATTCAAGGAAGGATCGGAAATAGGACTACTGATCACACGCGAAGACGACGGTGGTCTTTATGACGAGGATAGTGATTATATAAATGTAAAAGCGCAAGCAAATTTAATTAGTAATAAAATCTCCTGGCAACAAACGCCGGAAGTCACCCTTAACTTCGACCCGGCCATCGTGTATGCCTATTATCCATATCAGTCGCAAATGAGACTGAGCACGGCAAGTATCCCTGTAAAGATCTCGCCGGACGCCACTCAGACACGCGACTATATGTACGGCACACACGCTTTGGGCCAAAAAGCATTGAACAGCATATCCCCTATGGTCTTGCTGAATATGGAACATGCTTTGTCGCTCATCTCCTTCCAGATAAACCTGGAAAAAACAGAAGAAGGAAGTTATGAGTTGGATGCCGTCCAGCTGGGAAATAAAGCCGGAGGAACAGCATTGATATGTAAAGGGATGATGGACATCAGAACCGGACAAATCACCGGAACGGCCTGTTGCAGTGTCGCCACCCGGCTCAATCTGGAGGAACCTGTTACACTGACAAAAGAGTTCTGTGATCCGCAACAGATCATGGTGATCCCGACAAGATCAGCACTTATGGCTGAAGGTGACATCGAGGCACTTTTTACGATCAACGGAACTTCGTACAAATATAAAATTCCCGCAAAGACCGTATGGGAAAAAGGATATAAATACCTCTACAAATTAACTCTCAGCGGAGAGGCTCTTACATTGAAAGAGGTATCCGTTACCGACTGGATGCAGGGTAACGGTGAAGATGCTACAAGCAGCATTATGTAAGTTTTATTTTATGTTTTGGTTATGGTTTAGAATCTCTGGGTAATCGTATTTTGTTGTGATGCCGATGATCTGCTGACCGGATGTACGGACAACAAGCCTGATTGGACAGACAGTCCGGCATCGCAAGAAGAAATACGGTTACCGCAAAGAAGGAAATAAAGCCTCGTTCCCTACCACGACATCCGGTAGCAGGGCTGAAGAACATCCTTCCGACAGGATTCTATAAGTGTAAACGCCGTGGCAAGCAGTCCCATTCTTCTTGCCACCGGCCACTACACCGATCCGAACATCCGGGAGCTGACAGCGGTCAGTCCTTTGAAAAAGAATTAACGAACTAACTCGTGAGAGTTACGTATACATTTAATTAATACTAAAATAGTAGTAATGAAGCCGGCCCCGAATACCGCGTCCTGCACTCAACTGGACGCATATTCCCTCTCAACTTATCGCCGACAACACTCTTTTATTTGACTATAAACCTTGCCGGGGCCGGTTTTCATTATACTACTATTACAATTTCACAGGAAATAGATAGGAAAATTAAAAATCCTATTTACATTTGCAAATAAACGTATATCTAAAGACGTTCAATAAATGGCGAATCCGGATGCAAATAACTTCAACTCATTATATACAAAGTATTACAGAAAGGCCTTTCTGTTCACAAAATCCTATGTACATGATGAAGCTGTTGCAGAAGATATCGTATCCGAATCGTTCATCAAATTGTGGGAAAAACTAAAACAAGAAGAGATCGACTATAGTGACTATCTTTTACTATCCATATTGAAAAACAAAGCTTTAAATTATCTGAAACATGAAGCTATCAAGGCTGAAACCATTCATTCTTTGACTGATATCAACCAGAGAGAACTGGAAATCCGCATATCCACCCTACAAGCTTGCGTCCCCGAAGACATCTTTTCAAAAGATGTCGAAGAGATCATCACAAAAACACTAAAGATATTACCCAGCCAAACACGCCGCATCTTCGTTCTGAGCCGGTTCCAGCACAAAGGGAACAAAGAGATCGCCCAGATTCTGAATCTGAGTGAAAAAAGTATTGAATATCATATATCCAAAACATTGAAAGCATTGCGTATTAATTTAAAAGACTATCTCCCCCTATTTTATTTTTTATTTTTTTGATCGTCAATTTAGGGATGAAGGTTTCTGAGTTGTTTTAAAGATAGAGGGCAACCTAGAAACATTCATACTGACAGATCAATGGAGCAGAAATTATTACATAAATATATTGCCGGTGATGCCAATCCACAGGAGAAGGAAACAGTAATTCGCTGGATAGAAGCAGATAAAAAAAACATGGAAGAATTCCTATCTGCCCGAAAATTATATGATCTTACTGTTTGGCAGAATGATCTGGTAACAGAAACTTATGCAACAGCCGGTAGACTTCGTAAAATCTGCATCGAATTTGCTAAAATTGCAGCCATCTTTATCGGTTCCATTATTCTCGTCACAATTTTCTATCCGGCAAATGAAACCGTACCAGAGGAAACCGGCATACAAAAACTATATGTGCCGGCCGGTCAGAGAGCAGAACTAACTTTATCCGATGGCACAAAGGTCTGGTTAAATGCCAAAACGACTTTTTCATTTCCGGACCATTTTGATGATCATCAAAGAAATGTGATACTGGACGGAGAAGCATATTTTGATGTCGCACATAATGAAAAGTCCCCTTTCGTCATTCAAACGGAAAAATACAATGTCAAAGTACTAGGTACGGAATTTAATGTCCGTGCCTATAAGGAAGATGAGATTTATGCCTTCGAAACAGCCTTGATCAACGGCTCCGTTGAAATTGAAACGGCAGACCACGCCGTGAAAAAGCAATTACAACCCAAAGAAAAAGCCTATGCGGAAAACGGACAATTAGAAATAAAACCGATCACAGAATTCGATCAATACCTGTGGAAAGAAGGGTTAATCTGTTTTGACGACAACAATCTGGCAGAGATATTCAAAAAATTGGATTTCTATTATAATATTCCTGTCAAAATCGAAAATACGAAGATATTAGACAAGCGGTATACAGGGAAGTTCAGGTCCAGCGACGGCATCGAGCATATCCTGAAAACTTTACAATTAAAAACAAAGTTCCGCTATGAAAGAAAAGAATATCCGGATAATATAATTGTAATCAAATAAAATATTCACTTTAAATCTACATGCCTATGAAATATCAATAAAAGCAATTTGAAAAATCCGGAATGTGCTGTAACACACTCCGGATGAAGTCAATACCAGAGAACTTTCAAAAATCTAATAGTATTAACTAAGCATACAAAAGTATGAAAAATAAATTGTATTGGGATTATTGTATCCTATTAATACCGAATAAACACATTTTAAACATTATGAAAATAGCCTTTATATGCCTTTTTATTTTCATAAGTGGTATGTTTGCAACTGAAGCGGAATCTCAAAACGCAAGAATTTCTTTAAAACAGACAACCAGTGTACTGGATCTGATCAATATTATTGAAAATCAGACGGATTATCTCTTTGTCTATGACAAGAAAGACATTGATCTGAATCGTCAAATATCCGTCAAGGCACAGAATAAAACAGTTGCAGAGATCCTTCTGACAATATTTAAGAATACCGACATTGTATATGCAATGCAGGGAAACAATATTGTCCTGATGAAAAAGAGTTCCGAATCCATACCGGTCATCCAACAACGGACGGTACGAATAACAGGTATCGTAACAGATGAAAAAGGGGATCCGCTGGCAGGTGTCAACGTTTCGGCAAAAGGGACAACTAACGGAACGATAACGGACATAGACGGACGCTTTTCCATCATGGCAGAACCTGAAACCATCCTGCAATTTTCCTATATAGGTTATATGAATCAGTTCATTAAAGTAGGAAACAGTACTTCTGTCACGATCTCCATGAAAGAAGATACCCAGGCATTGGACGAGGTTGTGGTCGTCGGTTTCGGTACACAGAAAAAAGTAAATTTATCCGGATCGGTATCTTCGGTCGATATGAGTACATTAACAGAGAGCCGCCCTATAACAAACATTTCAAATGCTTTGGCAGGATTAGCTGCCGGTTTACAGGTGACATCATCCAATAACCGCCCCGGAGACGATAATGCCAGTATACTTATCCGTGGTAAAGGAACATTAAATAACTCCTCCCCCTTAGTAATCATCGACGGAATGGAAGGAGAAATGAATAGTTTAAACGTACATGATATTGAAAATATATCTGTATTAAAAGATGCCTCCTCCGCAGCGATTTACGGTTCACGGGCTGCAAACGGCGTTATTCTTATCACGACTAAGACCGGAAAGGAAGGAAAGCTCAAAGTTTCATATAACGGATATGTCGCTTTCCAGAGCATTCGTCCCGGTGTATTGGATCCTGTCAGTAATTACGCCGATTATATGGAATACATTAACAGCGGCTATAACAACAGTAACCAGGCACTCCCTTATTCTCAAACCTCTATCTCTGCATGGAGAGGCGATAACGGGCAAAACCCTCTAAAATATCCGAATACAAACTGGATAGAAGATACCTTTTCCACCGGAGTAGGAACAAATCACACATTGTCTATGAGCGGAGGAACTGAAAAGATCCAGTTCTACGGAGCATTCGGTTACTTTGACAATCCGGGAGTGCTCGAAAATGCAGGATACCGGAAATATAACGCCCGGACAAATATCAACGCACAGTTGACATCCTGGTTGAAAATGGGAATGAATGTAAGTGGCTTCGTGGGAAAAGCAGAGCCAGGTAATGCCGGACAATCCGCTACTGAAGCCGGAGAACAAGCCAGTGTCGGTGCATTCACATGGGGATGGGCGACAAGCCCTGCCATGATTCTGAGACATGACGGCAGATACGGAGGTATCCAGAATGTCGAGGATGACGTATCGGAATCCGGGAATAATGTATTAAAGGTCTTAAATTCCACAAAAGGAGAAAATACGACCAGAAATATAAAATCCCGTTTCCATATCACCCTGCAACCAATTAAGGATTTATCCGTCACAGGTTCATATTCGTATGAATACACCGAACAAGGAATCAAAACAATACCTGTATTCAACGACGTATGGGACTTTGGTAAAGATCAGATAATCTTCAAAGGAGAAGGCGAATCTTATATTACCGAAAAAGAGTATAAGCGGGAACGCAATTATATGGATATTGTTGCCAACTACAATCACCGTTTCCTGGACGACCGACTGGGACTGACGGCCATGGTTGGTGCCAGCCAGGAGCAATATAAATACGAATGGTTCAATGTTACCCGTAAAAATCTGACAGCACCAAACGGCACGGTACTGGATGCTGCCAACGGGCAAATATCGACAGGAGGAAATATGACGCAATGGGTTATGCGTTCGTATTTCGGCCGTTTGAACCTGGATTGGGAAAACAAATATCTGTTAGAATTTAACTTACGTTCCGACGGTTCTTCCAGATTCTTATCCGACTCACGCTGGGGATATTTTCCTTCAGGTTCAATTGCATGGCGTATGGATCAGGAAGAATTCCTGAATAGCACGGATTGGCTGAGTAATTTGAAAATACGCGCCTCTTACGGTTCTTTAGGTAATAACTCCGTAGGAAATTACTCTGCAATTTCCAGTTACGGTTCCGCCAATTATGTACTAAATAACGGAGTATCAACGGGTTGGGCGATAACGGCCCTTGCCAATGCCGGACTGACCTGGGAAAAAACGAAAGTAACCGATATCGGTTTCGATTTCGGAGTTTTAGATAACCGTCTCTACGGAACCTTCGACTGGTTCAATAAAAAAACGGAAGGTATCCTGATACAGCTGCCATCTCCTTTAGTGCACGGTTCCGCTACAACTCCAACCTCAAACGCGGCCGAAGTGACCAATAAAGGAATTGAATTAACTTTGGGATGGAGAGACAAAGCCGGAGATTTCGATTATGGGATCAATCTCAATTATACCCATGTGACCAACAATGTTGATAAGTTTAAAGGAGAAGATTATAGCCTGAACGGAATATACATGACCAAAGAAGGGCTTCCTATCAACTCCATGTATATGTATGTTGCAGATCGTATTATCCAGACAGACGACGATTTAGCTATCGTAAACGACATGTTAGCCAAAAATCCGGACGCTTTCAGTCAATTAGGAGGCGTTCCTCAAAAAGGTGATATCCTGTTTAAGGATTTGAACGGCGATAATAAAATCGACCCGACCAATGACCGCGACATAGTGGGAGACACCAATCCGAAACATATGTTCGGACTTAATCTGTCTGCAGGCTATAAAGGGTTCGATTTCTCCATCTTTATGCAAGGAGTTATAGGAGCTAAAGGATACCTGAATGAAAAATACTTTACATCAACAGTACAAAGAGGCTATCAGATAACAAAAGAAATAGCTGAAAATAGTTGGACGGATGGCATGACAAATGCCAAATATCCAAAGCTAACCTATCAAACGGCAGTCAACAATCAGGCCAACACACTTTGGATTCAGAAAAAAGATTATCTGAAAATCCGCAATATTCAATTAGGCTATACATTGCCTAAATCTGTGTTGAGCAAGGTGCAGCTCGAAAAAGTCCGTTTCTATGGCAGCCTGGAGAATTTCTTTACATTCACCGGCTACAAAGGGATCGATCCGGAATTGGATGACCTGAGTTATCCAACGATGAGACAAGCTGTTATTGGAGTAAATATCGAATTTTAAAATAGATCGACATGAAAAAATCAATAAAATATATAAGTTCAGTTCTTACAAGCCTTGTATTATTGAGCGGATGTTATGATCTGGATCAATATCCGGCCGACAAGGTTAATTCCGGTTCTTTCTGGCAGGATGAAGCAGACGCCCAGGAAGGTATGATGGGAGTATATGCAGCCATGAAGAAAGACGAGGTTTTCAGTATTTATTATACCCGCGATTGTTTGAGCGACATCGGTATCGGGTTGAACTGGGGACTTTATGGTTTCATAGAAGTGGCGCAAGGCCAAAGCAACTCTACTACCGGATTATACAAATCTGTATGGCAACGCCTATACGACGGTATCGCCCGGGCAAATACGTTAATCACCAATGTACCTTCAGTCGATATGTCCGACGATCTAAAAACTCAATACCAGGCTGAGGCACGGTTTATGAGAGCTTTATATTACAATGAACTTTTGAATCTTTATGGAGGAGTTCCCCTGTATGACGAAACGACTAGCATAGAAAAAGAATATGACAACATGTATAAAACCAGAAATACGGAAGCAGAAGTCCTCGATTTTATTCTGAAAGATCTGGAAAATGCATGCACATATCTCCCCAAAACATGGGACGGAGGAAATAAAGGACGTGCCACAAAAGGTGCAGCTTACGCATTAAAAGGAAAAATACTGCTTTATGCCAAACAATATGCGGAAGCAACCAAAGCTCTGGAGGAAGTTCGTAACGGAGGTTACGGATATGCTTTAAATCCTGATTATGCAGAATTGTTCAAGCCGGGTGGCGATGAAAGTTCAGAAATGATATTTGCCGTTCAAAACCTGGGCGGAGCAAGTACGGCTTATGGTATGCCTGTTCATTATATCGCCAATCGCGCCTCATACGGAGGATGTATCAACTGCCTGGTTCCCTCTGTCGAACTGGTGGACATGTATGAATATAAAGACGGACGCCCATTCGATTGGGATGAATTGTTTCCCGGTTTTTCAACCAATAAAAGTATAAAAGAAAAAGTCTTTTATTCCACCTTCGACGAAAAAGGCCAATACGTTGCTGCATATCCTGAAAATGTGGATAAACTACGGAAAATGTATTCAGAGCGGGATCCGCGTATGGAGTCTACCATTATTTTACCCTATACGGAAAACCTGTACAAAGGTTGGGTTAACAATGCGAAGAAAGACTGTGAAATGGTACTCGCCCCATCGAATCCGGCCAATGAAACATACGGATATTGCAGAAATGCCTTCGGTCATAATACCTATTTATACCGTAAATTCACACCAGAATATGATATGGACGGGTTAATAGCCGACCGCTTCCATTCACCGGTGAATTTCCCCATCATCCGTTATGCAGATGTATTGTTAATGCTGGCAGAATGCTATAATGAGACATCGAACCTATCCGGTGCTGTCGAATTGATCAATCAGGTACGGGAACGTGCCGGGATCGCACTTTTAAATTCCGGTCCTGCTTATTTAAGCGTAACAACAAAAGACCTGGTATTTGAACGTATCCAGAAAGAAAGAGCTGTGGAATTTGCAGCCGAGGGTCTTCGTTTCTACGACCTGAAAAGATGGGGATTATATATTTCCAAAACAAATGGTCAAAAACAAACCGATCTGGTAGGTTCTGTCTTATCCACTAAAGTAACAGAACAAAAAAATATGTACTGGCCGATTCCTCAGGAAGAAAGAGATATGAATCCGAATCTGACGCAAAACGCATCCTGGTAACAAACCATATGTATAGAACTAAGTAATGAAGGCTGTCTCAATCATTCTTTGGGACAGCCTTTATTGAATAATTATAAACTCAATCACATGAAAAATATATCCATTATTTTTTTATTATTCTCTTTGATCGTACACGATACGCATGCCCGGATACATTGGCCGGAAGGGAAAAAAGCAGCTGTAATCCTCACATATGACGACGGTTTAAAATCTCAGCTTCAAATTGTAATACCACAATTGGAAGAGCACAATTTTAGAGGAACTTTTTTCTTGTACGGGCAGGTTGTCAAAGAAGAAGATATCCCGGAATGGCGTAAAGCCAGTCAAAGGGGCCATGAACTCGGAAACCACAGTATGTTTCATCCCTGTCTCTCCCAGACCACCGGGCAGACCGCAGAACCTTGCCGTTCTTTGGAATGCTATTCGGTAAAAGATATGCTTATCGAAATCGGAATGATGAATAACTTCCTGTATGCAATAGACGGAAAAAAAGAACATGCGTATGCTTACCCTTGTTCCCAATGCGTAGCCGGAGGAGAAGATTATTCAAAGCCTCTGTTAGCTTCAGGCCTGTCGAGATTCGCACGCGGAGGAGATCGCGGAATCATAACAAATACCGACAGCCTGAACTATGCGATGATACCGACACTTCCCGCCCATACCGGAATTTCTGCTGATTCATTGATAGCCTATGTACAGGAAGCTGTTGAGAAAGGAGGACTCGCAATTATTGTCTTCCATGGTGTCGGAGGAGATTATCTGACAGTTGATGCAAATGAACATAAAAAATTAGTAGACTTCCTTGCCTCCCGTCCGGATATATGGGTCGGAACATTCTCTGAAGTTTTGAATGCGATTACGACAGGGAAAAACACTCCGAAAGAGCAGAGCACGGTACGGATAGATACCAACGGTGATTTCATAACGTATGTCTCCCCCTACTATGCGCTATCATGGTCCAAAAATTTCCCGATGATGTCCTATTGGAATATAGAGTCAGGAGGACGTAACCGGAAATACCTGGATAAATCATTATTACGTCCCGGAAAAGGAGGTGTACTCATAAACCGGGACAATTCTTCCTTTCTGACTCAAAATCCGGCAATATACAAAGGGATGGAAACTTGTTACGAGAACGTTACTTTTCCTGATAAGACAGTAATGAACTGCTCGGTCATACCGACCAATGAACGACAATTTTCTATTACGATCGGAGGAGGAGGTAACAAATTCAGCCATGAATTTTTCCGGATCCATACAGCTCCGGATATCGCTCCCATGTCAGTATGGGCTGAGAAAACAGAAAATAAACCATCGACATTATATGACACACCTGTTACGATTTATACCCCACAAATAGTAAAAGCCTCTTTTCGATTACCGGCAGTACTTCATTTCCCTGATTATGGCCTGGTTAAAATAGAAGCAGATCAGGATGAAGTTTATATTCAGGAACATTTTGTTCCCGATTATGAAAATACGGGATTATCCTTAGGACCATTTAACAGAGGCGGACATGCCTGGAGAAAATCAGTGCATCTAGGTTCGGTTATTCTTTCATTCCATTCTGAAAAACCGATAAATAAAGCATGTCTGACCTTCACAGTATTGGATGAGAACTATCCGCAAATAGCGGGCTGTGATTTTTCAGATCCCCGCTTCAACGGGTTAAAACGATGCTGGCAAAATTCATTTACAGTGAATCCGGTACACCAGACAATGGGAGACAACATTATTTTGGAAGGTATCGGACATCTTTCCCTGGCATTCAAAGCGGATATGATCCCGTTCACACCTGAATTGCCGGGAACATACTCCATGAGAGCTGCTTTACGAACTTCTATAGAAATAGCGTTGCAGGAACGGATCGGGGAGAATAACCGCATTAAAGATTTTGGTTGGGAATGTACGGAAACGACATTGATCTCTTTGCATAATTATTTACTTGCAACGAACGACTGGGATTTTATTCGTCATTATTTACCTCAAATCAACCGGTTAGTAAAAGGTGTACTGGATGCAGACACAGACCATGACGGGATATTTGAAGCCCCCTTCCACGGAAATCAATTCGAAGAAGGAAGAAGTAGCTGGAACTGGTGGGATGACTTTGCTTTCGGTCATAAAGATGCTTATTTGAATATATTAGCCTATAAAGCACTAAACGGCATGCACCAGATATATACTTTACTGGATATGAAAACGGAGGCAGACTCCATCCGGACCCGTTTAGACCTGTTTCATGGCGCTTTTAATCATACATTCTACAATAAAGAAACAGGGATGTATGCCGGATGGATAAGTCAGGATGGGAAAATCCATGATTATCAATTTTCATTCGTCAACTCTATGGCCATTAATGAAGGACTTGTTGAAAAAGAGCGTTCGAAAAGGATCATCAAAAAGTTATTGAAAAACATGAAAGAGGCAGGATATGATTTCGTTTATGGTGTTCCAGGCCCTACAGTTCCCGTATCGAAAGAAGATAAAGGTAAATGGGATGAAATGACCCGCTGGGGACGTTATGAAAATGGAGGACTATGCGGGCAAACTGCTTATCATTTTATACAAGCGCTCTACAATACAGACATGAAAGAACAGGCAGATGAAATCTTATTTAAAATGATGGATACCTATGAACGGGAGTATACTCATTCCGGTCTGTTTCCGGGATATTTGCAAAGTGTGGATTGGCGGACCAAAGGAGGAGCTCCTACCGGCTACAATTACCTGGCAGATAATTATTACTTTCTGTTAGCTGCAATAACAGGTTATTATGGTATTAAATATCCGGAATTAAAAAATCCCGGTAACCGATAAAGAATTTCATGCCGATGTAACCGGAAAAAGTATGCTTACTAATTTGAATTAGTACGGCGACTAATCAGCGGTTGACAACCTTCAACCGTATGGTTGATAATTATCGGCCATACGGTTCACAATCATCAGCCGTATGGCTGACAATTATCAGCCGCTGATTTCTTCAGAATGTACCAGGGAAAGGATAAGAGCATCTATCTGAATACTAACAGATTAACTTAGAACGGCAATATAAAGATAATTTTCCGTAAAGCAATAGGAAATAAAATTAATTTACGGCTGAAAATTTGTAATAGTTAAATAAGCACTTCTCAGATGTATCTAAAAACAAAAATAAACGCACTAATAACCTGAGTTCTAGAAGAACTATTATATTTATTGAAATACAAATATAAGTTATTTATAAGATAAGTTCCTAATTGTGTGGAATAAATCATTTGATCCAAAGAACAGTATACAAAGTTTTTTTATAAATGATACAAATATTTATACATCTGATTATCAATTATATAAATAGATATTTTAGATGTAGTTCTTCTAGAACAAAGTTATCAATCAATGAAAACAAAGGTATTGGGCGAACAAAGAGAGGATGTCAGATTTGAAGACATTTACCTCTCTTATTTCTCAAAAATGAAACACTTTGCCAAAGAGTACGTCATCCTGGATGAAGATGCCGAAAATATTGTGCAGGATGTCTTCGTTGAACTTTGGGAAAACAAAGAAATGCTCAATATGCATATGAATCTCATCGCCTACTTATTCACAACCATCAAAAATAAATGCCTGAATCAACTGCGCCACCAACTTGTCGTACAAGATACAGCCAGTAAACTACAGGAAGAATACGCTATCTCCCTACGAATGAATTTAGATTCACTGGAAGCCTTCGATAACAATCTTTTTTCCGATCAGGATATTGAAAAACTCATTAGCCGCGTATTAGACTCCCTTCCCGAAAGATGCAGGACGATATTCATCATGAGCAAAATTGAAGGTAAAAAACAGAAAGAGATTGCCCAGGAACTGAATATTTCTATTAATACCGTTGGAAGTCAAATAGGTATTGCCTATAAAAAACTAAGAAACGAACTCAAAGATTACCTCCCGATACTGCTGTTTCTACTTTCCTTATAAGAATTTCGAAAAAAATTATTTTTTGTTTAACGATTTTCTTTCGTTCAGGTGTCTACTATATATAAGGACAAAATTATGAATGAACAAATAATAAAATATTTCCAGGGAGAGCTCGATACTACAGAAAGGTTACAGCTTTTAAGACTGGTGGAGACTGACGGTGAATTGAAAAAACAATTCATCGAATATAAAAATATGAATGCCTTGCTGACTCTTTCCGACCGATCAGACAATAAGGAGGAGAATAAGCAAGGATATATATTATTCAACAAAATCATCCGGACAAAAAAGATACGTAAAACCATGTTGCATGCAGCCAGTTATGCTGCAGCCATTGCATTGCTCGTTTTATCGACCTATTGGCTCACTGCCAGCCATTATGAGGCGCAACAGCCTGTAGCGAACATCGAAAACACCCTTTATGTACCTGCCGGTCAACGTGTAAGACTAACTTTGCAGGACGGAACCGAAGTCTGGCTTAACTCTCAGACCAAATTGACTTACCCGGCTTTATTCTCCGGAAAAGAAAGACGAGTGACCGTGGAAGGAGAAGCCTTTTTCGATGTCGCTAAAAATCCGGAAAAACCGTTTATTGTATCTTCCCAGGGAGTAGAAATGAAGGTCTTAGGTACAAAGTTCAATGTAGACAGTTATCCTGGCGAAAAAGATATTCAAACAAGCCTGCTCGAAGGATCGTTACATGTCTATTTTCCACATTCCGGGAAGAAAGGAGTGATCCTTAAGCCTGATGAAAAAGTGACAATAAAAGAAAATCAAATGCAAATCAGCTCTATACCTCATCCTGACTATTTTCTTTGGAGAGATGGAATATATAGTTTTGAGAATGAACTTCTTATCGACATCCTGAAAAAGCTGGAACTCTACTACGACGTAAAAATAGAAGTCAAAGACCCCTCTATTTTCAAATGGGAATACACAGGTAAATTCCGTCAACGGGACGGCATCGACGAAATTCTCCGGATGATACAGAAAATACATAAATTTAAAATACAAAAAGATGAAGAAAGCAATATCATCACATTAAATTAATTGAATGTCGAACCTTTTAAATAGTATGCCTATGGGAAAACTCTTTTAGAAAAAATAACGGCAGATGTTGGAACCATCCGCCGTTAAGAAGCAAGTAAACACTAGCAGTTAAAATTAGTATTCACCTAACAATTAGCAAAGATATGAAAATAAAAACTTTGTTACCACTCTTTATTGTACATGATAAACACTTTAAAGAATATTTTAGAATCATGAGAATATCACTTGTTATGCTCTTCGTCTGCATTTTCCAGATGGTTGCGGTCAATTCTGAAGCACAAAATACCATCATAAAACTGGAGACAGACGTACTTTCCGTTGGTCAACTTATTAATCAAATAGAAAAACAGACTGACTATCTGGTTGTATTCAGAAACCGGGAAGTAAATACCGAACGTTCAATCACTGTTCACAAAAAAACAGGAAAAATCATTTCTTATCTGGAAGATGCATTCAAGGATACGGATATTGCTTACGAATTTGACAATAAATACATTTTATTACTCAAAAAGAATGGTACGGACAAACCGTCTCTTATCAGCCAGCAAGGCACAAAAAAAATAACAGGCGTCGTGACAGATGTAAACGGAGAGCCTATTATTGGAGCCAATGTTTCTATAAAAGGAGCTACTACAGGGACAATCACGGATATGGATGGAAAATTCAGCTTGGATATACCTGGTAATTCCACATTACTCATCTCCTATATCGGCTATATTCCCCAGGAAATCCGCATAGGTAACCAGAGCATGGTCAAAATCAGTTTGAAAGAAGATACACAAGCACTGGATGAAGTCATTGTAGTCGGTTTCGGCACACAGAAAAAAGTGAATCTGACCGGTGCCATAGGAACGATAAAAACAGATGAAGTATTGAAAGCACGCCCCGTAACCAATGTCCAGGAATTGATGGCCAGCTCCGTTCCGGGCATGATGGTCAGTAAAGGTAGTGGTGCCGCTGGATCAGGAGCCAGCATTAATATCCGGGGTACATCCACTATAGGCAGCAGTTCCGGTGTATTAATTCTGATCGACGGAATACCGGGTAACATTTATACCCTGAACCCCAACGATATCGAAAGCATTTCCGTACTAAAAGATGCTGCGTCTGCTTCCATCTACGGATCACGTGCAGCCAATGGCGTTATTCTCATTACTACAAAAACAGCAAAGGCTTCCGATCGTCCGGTAGTGGAATTTTCTACAAATATCGGTATTCAGAATCCACAGTTCAAACTTGATTTTGTAGGTGCGGAAGACTATATGAGATTGTACGACGAAGCATTGATGAACGATGGAAAAGACGCTTATTTTGGAGAACAAGGTATTCAGGATCTGCGAGCAGGAAAGTATGCGGACAATAAATGGTATAAAGAGATTTACAATAAAAATACCCTTATCAACAATACCCATATCGCCTTGTCGGGAAAGGAAAGGTCAATCACTTACCGTGTTTCCGTGTCGAACGACTATCAGGAAGGAACATTGCCGAATAACAATTATAACCGTCTCATTTTTAAACCGGACCTGCAATTTCAGATATTAAAGAATCTGACGGCCCGTTTAAATATGCAATATACGCAAACGAATATCAAAAATCCGAACGGAGGAACAGAATACTGGCAAAGCCAATCCAGCCGGATATCTCCGATTACAGCGATCAGAGAACCAAACGGACTGTATGCAATCGGTTCTTCCATGGCAAGTAATCCGATAGCCGGAGTAAACGAAGCAGGTTATTCCAAAGAAAGGCATAAAGAAATGCTGGCTATTTTCGATGTTGTCTATTCTCCTTTGAAAGACTGGAATATTAAAGGTAGTGTATCCGGCTATACCCATGACCAGACGAACAAGGACAGGGTCAATACATACTACCTGTACGATGCGGACGGAAATATTGCAAAAACAGAGAATATGGTATCGTCACTAAAAAATACGAATGCCTATGATTTCCGTACCCAGTTACAATTTACGACAGATTATGCTTTCAGTATCAATTCGAAACACAATTTCAAAGTGCTGGCTGGTTATTCCCAGGAATATTACAAATATGAAACATTCTGGGCTTCCCGCGACAATATGCCTTTTGACAATATTGACGTTCTCGATACAGGCAGCAGTAATAAACAAAATGGAGGAAATGCAAAAGATGTTGCTATCCAATCCTGGTTCGGTCGTTTGAATTATGACTATGAGGGCAAATACCTGTTTGAAGCGAACATCAGGGGGGATGGTTCGTCACGCTTCGCAAAAGGACATCGCTGGGGTACATTCCCATCATTTTCTGCCGGATGGAATATCAACCGTGAATCGTTCATGGAAAATATCGACTGGCTATCCGAACTGAAGATCAGAGCTTCCTGGGGTAAACTGGGAGATGCAGAAAAGGTCGGTTATTACCCGACAGCCCAGGTGCTGGCTTACAATCCTAAGATTTATGCCTTCAACAATAACCTGGTCGGCGGCGCATACAATAACGTCGCAATCAATAAGGATATCTCCTGGGAAGTTTCAACATTCACAAATGTCGGACTCGACTTTGGTTTCCTGGATCAAAAGATCAAATTAACCGTAGATTACTTCAACAACCTGAGAAGCGATATCCTGTACACACCACCGGTTCCGACAGAGTTCGGATTATCGGCACCTCTTTCCAACCTTTTGAAAATGAGAAATCAGGGTATGGATTTTCTGGTAAGTTACGATGACAGTCGAGGTGATTTTTCATGGGGTATCGATGCGAATGCCAGCTTTTCAAAAAATAAAGTGTTGGAAATGGGAGAATCAGATAAATGGATAGAAGGAAATGCCATCACTTACCTGAACGACCGTTACCAGCTACCTTATGGATATGAGGCCGAAGGTTTGTTCCAAAACGAAGAAGATATTGCCAATCATGCTAAACAGGGTAATGTACTGCCAGGCAATATCAAATTTAAAGATCAAAACGGAGATAAGGAAATCAATGGAGAAGACCGTACCGTTTTGAACAGAAAAATACCTGTAAATTACGGTATCAACTTGCGTTTCGGTTACAAAGGATTCGACTTCTCCATGAATATGTATGGCCGTTTAAATGTCAAAAAGTATATCAGCGGATACGAGGGATGGGCTTTCTATCTGTCGCAGAATGCACGTCCAATGCATATGGATGCCTGGAGCGAGTCAAATCCTGATGCAACCTATCCACGCCTGACCCTGACAAATACAGCCAACGATACTCAATACAACAGTTACTGGCTCCGTAAAGCCGACTTCCTGAAAATTCAGAACGTACAGATCGGTTATACGATCCCGAAAACACTACTGGAGAAAGTAAATATTCAATATCTCAGACTTTACTTGTCCGGACAAAACCTGGGAACCATTACCGGTTATGACGGCTTCGACCCGGAAGGTAGCTGGTACCCGCTATCGAGAACATTTGCATTTGGTTTAAATCTTCAATTCTGATAAAATATGAAAAAATACAGTATCTATATCATGTTGGCCTCAGCGCTCATATTAGGCAGCTGCAGCGATTTTCTTGACAGAGATCCGTTATCCCAGGCTTCAGAAAATACCTTCTGGCAAACAGAAGCAGACGCAGAGAAAGGGATAAATGCTCTTTATCCTCTTTTACCCGGCGAACGCGACTTCTGGAGAGACTGTGAAAGCGATAACTCTCTAATGACAAATTCATGGGGCGAAAGTGGCCTGGGTTACATTTGCCAGGGTATCCATAACGCCGCAACCGGTTACCTGAAAGAAGAATGGACTTACGGCGATATCTACCGCATCCTCTATTATCTCGACAAACTGAACGGTATGACCATCGATGAGACGAAAAAACAGCGTTTCGAGGGAGAAGCACGTTTTATCCTGGCATTGAAATATTATAGAATGACACGTCATTTCGGTGATATTCCATTGATCAAAGAAAAACCGATCGAATTAGAAAATGCAGCACTACCCAGAAGTTCTAAACAGGAAGTCCTGGATTATGCACTGGAAAATGTAAACAAAGCTATCGAATATCTGCCGGATAGTTACAGCGGAGCCAATACCGGCCGTATCAATAAGGCAGCCGCGCTTACATTAAAAGCAGACATGTATCTGGATATGGCCAGTTACAAAAAATTCCATAATAACCAGGATGCTGCCGACCTATGGAAAGAAGCTGCCGATGCTGCCCAGAAAGTGATCGATATGAACATGTATGATCTTGAAGAAGATTTTGCCTACATCTTCAAATCAGAAGCCAATAACAATAATAAAGAAGTTATCCTGGCTAAACAATACCTGGAAGACGAGATTACTCACATGTTGCCGATCCTTTGTTCGCCTGCCGGAACAGGAATAACCGGACAAGGCTGGGCCAGCTTCTGCCCTACACGCCAGCTGGTCGATTCGTACGAAATGACGAATGGTGAAAGCATCTACGAATCGAAAGAGTATGACATGAACAATCCATGGGAGAACCGGGATGCACGCCTGAAGAAGACATTCTTCCTCCCGGGTTACGAATGTCTCCGTCCGAACGGTAAATATGAACCTTATATGCCCCATCCGGCCTTTAACAACCCTGAACGCATAAACAATGAGGGAGGCGGCATTACGGGATATATGTATCTGAAATATAACGATCAAACATTAGCTAAGCCAGCAAACTCATGGACCAACTTCAGCCTTTACCGGTATGCGGAAGTCTTGTTGATCCAGGCGGAAGCATTGAATGAGTATGATCCGGGCAATGCAAAAATTGCCACGAATGTGAACAAGGTAAGAGCACGTGCCGGTTTGCCTTCTGTCGATAAACTACTGGGCAAACAGGAACAAATGCGTGAAAAGATCCGTGGAGAGAGACGTCATGAATTCGTAGCGGAACATAAACGTTACTTCGATATCCTCCGCTGGAAAACCGCAGAAAAAGTTCTGAATGAACCCGGATATGGCATTAATAAGGATGAAAAGGCTGCGATCGGAGACTATACGCAGGAAAAATTCCTGGGACAAAACAGGACTTTCGATTCTTCCAAGCATTATTTGTGGCCTATCCCGCAAAACGCCAGAGATAATAATCCGAATCTGACACAGAATCCGAACTGGTAATCTGATTATAAAACCGAAAGGCTGGTTAGTAAGGCATAGTATAACCAGCCTTTCAATTAATATACTTAATTTTACGCATGAATAAATTCAAATTGATCGTAACCGGAACATTACTTTCCGGTATCATAGCGGCTCAGGAATGGAAGCCGCAACAATGGCCCGTACTTAAAAAATACGACCAGGGACACCTCTACCAGATCGCATTGCCGTTAGGTGGAATCGGGACCGGGACAGTATCACTCGGTGGTCGCGGAGAACTCCGGGATTGGGAAATTATGAATGTTCCGGCAAAGAAATACAGTACGGTAACAACCGGTAATAATGCTCCGTTTTTTGCAATCTATGCCAAACCGCAGAACCGGGAAGCTACTACTACATTACTGGCGGGGCCTTTATATCCCCAGGAATATCTTCATTATGAAGGCCGTCCGGTAAATCATCATGGTCTTCCCCGCTTTGCACAGGCGTCATTCGATGCTGCCTATCCTTTCGGGCAAGTACACTTGTCTGATAAAGATCTGCCTGTAAAAGTGAAAATAAAAGGTTTTAACCCGCTGATTCCGGGCGATGCGGAATCGAGCGGACTACCTGTAGCAGTTCTCTCTTACGAAGTTACCAACACCACCAACCAACCGATGGACGTTGCCATCTGTGGTTCCATGCGCAACTTCATAGGTAAAGACGGAAGTAAATTCCGCACAGACTGGAAAGGTGATTACATACCTGTCGGCGTGAAAGACAATAAGAACAAATACATTGAAAGCAACGGAATAAAAGGAATCTATCTTTATTCGGACGGTGTGGATAAAAACGATCCGGCCTGGGGAACTGTCGCCCTTACCACCCAGGCAACCGACGGCGTAACCTACCGGACCTCCTCCAAAGCCGATAGCTGGAACAATGGCATCCTAAACTTCTGGGACGATTTCAGCGCAGACGGCATGCTGACGGAACGGAACAAACAGGAAGATGAAGACCCGATGGCCTCTTTGTCTGTAAAAAAAACCGTAGGAGCACAAAGTACGGAAACATTTACTTTCTATATCACCTGGAATTTTCCGAACCGGAAAGCCTGGTCTTCCACTGTTGTCGGCAACTATTACAGCCAGCAATATCCCGATGCCTGGAAAGCAGCAGAGACAATTATACCACAAATACCCGGACTGGAAAAGAAAACATTATCCTTCGTTAACGCCCTACTCAATACATCTTATCCGGATATTGTAAAAGAAGCAGCTCTGTTTAACCTCGCCACTTTGCGGTCACAGACCGTATTTCGTTTACCCAGCGGGCATATGATGGGATGGGAAGGTGTAATGGACCGTTTCGGTTCATGTGCCGGTTCATGCACTCATGTATGGAATTATGAAGTGGCAACTCCTTATCTGTTCGGAGAACTGGCAAAAACCATGCGGGATGTAGAGTTCAATTATGCCACCAAAGAAAATGGTTTGATGAACTTCAGGGCCTCTTTGCCGCTCTCGGAAGCGAGTAAAGAGAACAGTGCAGCAGCTGACGGACAAATGGGCTGTATTATGAAGATATACCGTGAATGGCAGCTTTCAGGCGATACCGATTTCCTGAAAAGCAATTGGGAACAGATAAAGAAAGTTCTTTCCTATGCCTGGACGGAAAAAGGATGGGACGGCAATCAGGATGGTGTCATGGAAGGTTCCCAGCATAATACTATGGACGTGAACTATTATGGTCCAAACCCTCAAATGGGCTTCTGGTATATGGGAGCATTAAAGGCTGCTGAAAAGATGGCTATAGCCATGAAAGACAAAAACTTCGCGAAAAAGTGTCACACGTTATTTGAAAAAGGCAGTAACTGGATGGATGAGAATTTGTTCAATGGCGAATATTATGAACATAAAATCACCGATCCGGAAACATTTGAATATCTGGACATAAATAATCCTAATGTCAAGATCCCGCCTTTCCAGCTAGGTCCCGGTTGCCTGGCAGATCAGTTGGTCGGTCAATACATGGCACATCTGTGCGGATTGGGTTACCTGGGGAACAAAGATCACATTCATACGACTATGAACAGCATTATGAAATATAACTATGTAACAGACTTCAGCCGCCACTTCAATAATATGCGTTCTTATGTAATGGGCAATGAATCCGGCCTGCTTATGGCTTCCTGGCCCAAAGGACGTTTGGAAGTTCCATTTCCTTACTTTGCAGAGGTAATGACCGGATTTGAATACTGTGCCGCCGTAGGTATGATTTACGAAGGCATGGAAAAAGAAGGCCTAACCTGTATCCGGTCTGTACGTGAACGCCACGACGGAGCCAAACGGAACCCTTTCAGCGAACCGGAATGCGGACACCATTACGCCCGTTCAATGGCAAGCTGGTCTGCCATCATCGCCTTAAGCGACTTCCAATATTCGGGTGTCGATAAAAGTATGAAAATTACGGACCGCCCCGGAAATTATTTCTGGAGTAACGGATATGCATGGGGAACTATCCAGGTTACTGAAAATGATGTTACCATCGAAGTGATCAACGGTTCACTCCGACTGAAATCTCTTATCGTCGGTAATAACAAAGAGATGAGACTGAAAGATTTTAACCTGCCGGAAGGAGATAAACAAATTATCAAACGATAGAATTATGAATAAACGGATCATAATATACTGTTTATTGGCCAACTTGTTTCTAAGCTGCAGCATTCAAAAAGAGCCTGCAACAGAGCTACAGACTCAGTACTCCGCAAATTGGCAAACCGCCTTGCAGGAAAAACTTCCGCTGTTAGGCCACCGCAACTGGATAGTCATAACGGACATGGCTTACCCATTACAAGCCAAAGAAGGCATCACCACCTTGTATGCAGGCGAACCCTATACAGAGGTGCTAGGCACAGTAAAAAAGATGTTGGATAACTCTTCACATGTGTATGCCCATACTTACCAGGATAAAGAATTATCTTTTCTGGAAGAGGACATTTGTCCGGGAATAGCAAACCTGAAAGAGGAAATGAAAAAGGTATTATCACCATCTGAAATAATGCATATCGAACACGATAACCTGATTGGCCGCCTGGATAGTATCAGCAACCTATTCGAAGTGGTTATTATTAAAACAGGATTGACAAAGCCCTACACATCGACCTTTTTTGAGCTTGATTGCAAATACTGGGACAATCGCAGACAATCCATACTCAGCGGGCGGATAGCTGACGCAAAAAACGTCCCGCAACACTGATTATAGCAAGACAGGGAGATACCATAACATAGTATCTCTCTGTTTTTTAGATCAAAACACATAATAATAATATCATATTTGAAACATTCTTCTCCTGATTAGTTCCTATTTTTGTTTTATTATGGACATAAACTAATCACCCATGAAAAAGCTCCTTATCCTCACCTTATGCGTTCTGTCACAGATCCTGTCTGCCCAGACAAGACAGTTGGCTCCCGGTCATCCGGACCGTTCCGGTAAAACAGATTTGAAAAGCGGATTTGCAACACCTCCCAAAGGATATGGAGAAGTGCCCTTTTACTGGTGGATGGGAGATACACTGACCAAAGAACATCTTATTTATCATCTGGACCAGATGGCTGCCAAAAAAGTCACCAGCCTACAGGTCAATTATGCCCATTCGGATAAAGGAGGAGTCAGCTACGGTCTTACTTTTCCTTCCAAACCGGCCCTGTTCACGGAAGAATGGTGGGAGCTGTTCGGATGGTTCATGGATGAAGCGAAAAAAAGAAATATGACCGTCAGCCTCAGCGATTATACACTGGGAGTAGGCCAAGGTTCCTATGTCGACGATGCCTTGAAGGAAAATCCGGGACTAACAGGTGCCGAACTGAAATTCGAAAGCGACACCATCCGCGACAAATATGAAAAGGCCTGCCACGAACAATTACTTTCCCTCTATGCCTACCGGTTGGGAACGGATGGAAAGATCATTGAGAACTCCGGCATCGACCTGTCCAAAAAGGTCACAGGCAATAAAATAGAATGGCAGTCACCCGAAGGAGACTGGATCGTAACACAGGTATACAGTACTACTAAAACACCTTCACTCGATCCGATGCACCCTCTCTCAGGAAAAAGCTATGTCAAACATTTCTTCCAACGGTTTGAAGACCGTTTTCCGGAACAATCCAAAGGAGGACTCAACTTCTTCTTTTCCGATGAGTTGAACTTCAACCTGCATGGCTATATATGGAACGCAATCTTCCGGGACGAGTTCAAAAAACGGAAAGGGTACGATATTATGCCTTATCTTGCCGGCCTGTTCACAGATATCGGTAGTACCACTCCTAAAATACGGTTGGATTACAATGATGTCATGGTTTCGTTAAGCGAAGAAAACTTCTTTATACCGGTATATAAATGGCATGAAGACCGTAATCTGATCTACGGCTGCGATCACGGCGGACGGGGAAAAGATGTCAGCGAGTTCGGCGACTATTTCCGTACCCAGCGATGGAACCAGGCGCCCGGTTGCGATCAGCCGAATCTCGGAAAAGATATAATAAAGAACAAAGTAGCCTCTTCAATTGCCCATCTTTACCAACGTCCCAGAGTATGGTTGGAAGGTTTCCACAGTAGTAACTGGGACACCAATACAGCCAATCTGACCGATGCCACATTTGCTAACTTCGTGATGGGACAAAACTTACTGAGCCTGCATGGTTTCTACTACAGCACGATGGGAGGATGGTGGGAATGGGCACCTCCCTGCAACCACACCCACATGCCTTACTGGGAAGAGATGGGACCGTTCCTGGAATGTACCGAACGTCTTAGCTATATCCTTTCGCAGGGATATCACCGGGCAGATGTCGCTATCCTGTATCCGGTAGAAGCAGTCGTAGCCGGTTATGACAACACAGCAGTTCAGAAAGCATTCAGCCTGGGAGAATATCTGTATAAGGAAGGCATCGATTTCGACTTCATGGATTATGAATCGCTTGCCAAAGCCAGTATTAAAAACGGTAAGATCAATATCTCCGGTGAAGAATTCAGGGTATTGATCATCCCGTCCATGAAAGCGATTCGTCATTCTTCTCTGGAAAAGGCCCTCCGGTTCAAACAAAACGGGGGGATCGTCATCAACCTGGGAGAGCTGCCCGAAGCAACAGAGAAGAAAGGACTGAACGATCCCGAAGTCCGGTCGATACTCAACAAACTGTTCGGGCCGGATAGCAGGAATGCATTTATTGCTAACGAAAACAAAGAGGTCCTGGATATTATCGACACAAATCTTACCCGCGATTTCCGTATCCTGTCACAGCATCCGCAAAAAGATACACCCTATATCATGCACCGCAAACTGGGAAACAAAGACCTCTATGCCGTGTATAATGTGCCTTCGGGCAGCGAATGCTTTTTCCGTGCTACCGGAGGACTCGAACTATGGGACTCCTGGACAGGAAAAACAAAAGAAATCACTGCCTCAAAAGTAACACCGGAGGGAACCGTTATCCGGATGCCGCTGGAAAAGCAGGATCTTCATCTATTCGTCTTCGACCCGGCTAAAAAGGTAGTAATTGCAAATCCTGACCAGAAAAAAGTTGCCAACACCATTTTGCTGGACGGAGAATGGTCATTCGACCTCAAACCCTCCCTAAACAATAAGTTCGGTGATTTCCACTGGCCTGCTACGGATGAACTTCTGGGAGCCTATATCTATAAAGCCAGATACAACCAGGCTTCTTCCGAAACAAAAGACTGGCAATCTCCTTCTTTCGACGATTCGGAATGGAGAAACCAGACTTTCACTTACGGTACCAAGTTTATGATACTGGAAGCCGTACCCGAATTATCGGAGAAAGAGCTTCTCTCCCATCTTCCTTACCAGAGTAACAGGATAATCATCGACAATAAAGGATATTCCTGGAAACCTTATGACTTCTCATGGCGCTGGGGAGTTGAAAACGACTACGGGCATCAGGGATGGCACGGACTGAAAGCCACTGTGCACGACGAGTTTATCCGTATGGGCAAACTCGAAAAAGAATTCAGGGAAACAATTCGTGTAGAAGATCCCAGCGGGAATAAAAACTATTACCTCTATTCGAATGTCCTGGCACCCGAAGCCGGTAACTATCAACTGGTATTCGGAGAACTCAAGCCGGCTAAGGTTTATATAAACGGAAAAGCAAGCAATCCATCCGCTTCTACCGTTCCGCTCAATAAAGGGACCAACGAAATCGTCCTCCATTATGACACATTCGGAGTGACCTATTGTGTGATACGCAAAGCCGGAGATACCCCGCGCATAGTAAAAGAAACTATCGCAGAAAAGCCGCTTGCGATGAATTTCCGGGGAGACTTGTCACTATTGCCTTTCGACGTAAAGAGAACCGAAGAACCGACTTACGGACAATATCGTTTTACATCGGCTCCCGGCCTTCAAAAACTGGAGTTCTCGGCCTTCGGTGAAACAAAGGTATGGGCAAACGGTAGCCTGTGCGATCTGACCGTGAAAGAGAGACGTCCGGACGGCCTGACACGTTACGAGGCAACCGTAACCAACCCTTCCAGACGTATATCGACGATAGCCATATCGATAAAAGAGCCGTGGGGTAATGCCGGAGGTGCCGCTATCGACGGACCGATCAGGCAGACCTGCGGAGACGGATTGATATCTGCAGGAGACTGGACACAGATAGAAGGTCTTTCTACCTATTCCGGCGGTGCCTGGTACCGGAAAAATGTCCGCCTGGAAAAGCGTTCCGGCGATAAAATATACCTGAATCTGGGACAAATCATCTCTACAGCCGAAGTCTGGGTAAACAAACAAAAAGTCGGGTTAAAGCTAACGCCTCCCTGGCGTTTCGACATCACAGAATATGTAAAAGACGGAGACAACCGGATCGAAATACTGCTTTACAATACGGCAGCCAACTACTACCTGTCTGTCCCGACCATGTACCGGGGAAGTACGAAAGCCGGTTTACTGGGAACTGCTTCCATCGAAATAGTCCGTTAATCCGCACCCGCACTAAGTATAATAAAGGGGCGAGACCTTCCCAGGTTCCGCCCCTCTTCTCTTTAGTACGTAGAATAGAAATTACATAAGTATGATTACGTGGGTGTATTTGTTGTACTGGTTGTATTCTTTGTTGCGTTTGCGCTATTTGTATTGGCAGTCTGAGCAGTAGTTCCTGCTGCAGGAGCCTGTACTTTTGCTTCTTCCCAATGGAACGGTTCGAACTCTGAATTCGGATCGACCCAGGATGCTTTTTTAGAAGCATAGATAATAAACGGAGCAACTACGACAACAATAGCACCGATGATCAATACGGCAAACCAAACGGTATTGCTACCGACAGAAATCTGACTCGGTGGAATAAAGCTTAATATAAACGCCAGTAATGAACCACAGAAACCAAGACCGCCGATAAACCACATCAAACCGTTACCATGTTTACCGATACGGAACGGGCGATTGGCTTTTTTCATCCGGTAACGCAATGCGATTGCACCTGAGAACATCAGCAGGTACATAACCAGATAAAGGATCACGGTCAACTGCGACAGGATCTGATAGAAACTCTGTACGGAAGGCATTACAACGAACAATAAGCTCAGGAATGTAACAGCCAGTCCCTGTATCAACAGAATATTCTTCTGAACACCTATCTTGTTTGTTTTTTGGAAGAATGGAGGCAGATAACCGGCTTTACCAACAGTAAAGATACCTTTTGACGGACCGGCAACCCATGTCAATACACCTGCCAGCACACCGAATGCCAATGCGACCGCAATGATCGGAGATAACCAGGAAGCATGGATGAATTTGAAATAGTTATCGAAACCAACCAGCAAACTCTGTGTCAGGTTAATATCCTTTTCCGGGATGATGATACCCAGTGAGAAAGTACCCAGAACGAAAATGATCACAGTGATCAGCGCACCGATAAATACAGCTTTCGGATAGTTCTTGGATGGATTTTCCACATCTTTCACGTGAATACCACCCATTTCCATACCGGCATAAAACAAGAAGATACTGGAAGCAAGCACCAGGTTATCGAATTTAGAGAAATCCGGGAAGAAATCACCGTGGAAGTCCATGTTCGAATGACCGCCCATAGACAGGTAAACAACTCCTAGAATAATCAGCAAGGCAGCCGGAAGGATCGTCCCGACAATACCGCCTACTTTAGCAACTTTACCTACCCAGCTCAATCCTTTCAGTGAAATAAAGGTAGCCAGCCAGTAAATGATCAACACTACAACCAGTGTATACATTTTGTTTGAAGCCAGAGTCATGTCGTGTGCATCGTTCATTCCGATAAAGGCGATGGAAACGGCACCGAAAGTCAATACGGTAGGATACCAGATCGTACTTTCAATCCATTGTACCCAGATAGCAAGGAAACCCCACTTCTTTCCGTAGGCTTCCCCTACCCATCGAAAAACCCCACCTTGTTTGTCCTGGAACATAGCAGCCAGCTCGGCAGCCACCAACGATGTCGGTATCAAAAAGACAATTGCCGCAAAGAGATAATAAAAGGCTGAACTTAATCCGTATACAGCCTCGGCTGGTAGTCCGCGGAGAGACACTACCGCCGTAACATTCATAATTGCAAGAGTAAAAACTCCAAGTTTTACTGCTTTTCCTACATTTGCCATGAATTTACTGTTTAAATGTGAATTTTGTTTTGTTTAGTTTCGCTTTAAATATGTCAGTAAAACAAATCGGTATTGTGTTAGTTTGTCAACAAGATGTCAAACTAGGTTAATTAACAGAATAGTGTTAAAAACAAAATCAGTCTTTCTACTGTTAGATAGCCTAAAATATTTCTATCTAAACGCCTAAATATTAAACGCAATGAAGTCTGCTTTCAGTGATATTATTTATGAGAAAAGAGGAATATACGGAGTATTGCATGTTGTCATTTTGTTACTTTCGCTATTCCTTATTGTTGTAATTTCAATCGATACATTCAAGAATATTCCCTTTATGACGCAGGGGTCATATCTGAAAATACAATTCTGGATATGTATGTTCTTCATTGCCGATTTCGTTTTAGAGTTTTTCTTATCAAAACGTAAATTATATTATCTGCAGAGCCATTTTATCTTCCTGATCGTATCCATTCCTTATCTGAATATTATTAATTATTACGGGATCGAGTTCTCTCCGGAGATCACCTATTTCCTGCGTTTCATTCCGCTGGCACGTAGCGGCTATGCGCTGGCTATCGTGGTGGGCTGGCTGTCATCGAACAAAGCTTCGGGTTTGTTCGTCTCTTATCTGACCATGCTGCTGGCAACGGTTTATTTCTCCAGCCTGATATTCTTCGTGATCGAGCACAAGGTAAACCCGCAGGTAACCGGCTACGACGACGCCCTCTGGTGGGCTTTTATGGACGTGACGACAGTCGGTTCGAATATATATGCCGTCACCCCGACAGGAAGGATATTATCGGTCCTGCTGGCTGCATTGGGGATGATGATGTTCCCTATCTTTACCGTTTATGTAACCAGCCTGGTACAGAATGCGAATAAAAAAAAGAATGAATTATATAATGGAGACAATACACCGCAACCGAAACAACAGACGGTATCAAAGCCTGCAGAAGGAGAAAAATAACATGCCAGGAAACTACTTTCTCCGATCGCTGACGTTCGATATAAAAAGCAGGCATGGACTTCTTTTATCTTATGAAACCCATGCCTGTTTAATACTTTACTTTACTATTTTATTACAATCTTCTGACTGAATCCCTCAAAGAAAATAATATATGCCCCTTTGACAGGAATATCTATTTCAGTGTAGGTTCCATTCAGCAGGCTTGTCTTAACGATACTTCCTCCGAATGAAGTTATATATAAAGGTATATTTTTCATCTCCTGATGCTTGATGCAGAGTTTATGATCCCTTATTACTATTTCTACCCGGTCGGAATGAATATCTTCATTTCCGACAGAAGTATTGACAGTTACAGTTATAGTCTTATTTTCATATACATTGTAAATAGTATATACAGAATTTATAGGTATCAATAATTCTCCATTGGCTATCACCTGTAACTGGTTGGCTTTATACTTACTCTCCAGTCGGAATCTGAAATCATTTCCGGCCAGTACCCTTTCCGGATTATAACCCGTTTCAACCACCATTTTTACATCTTCTCTCGGTTTTACGAATGTTATATTAAATACTTCAGATATAGTAATCTCTATAATTTTATTCGAACGAATGTTTGATATGGTATATATACCCCAAATGTCAGGAGAAAGAAGAATACCGTCAACCCGTACCAGTATCTCCCAACCTTTATGTAAGGCATCTGTTACAATATGGAACTTAAAATCATCCCCTGGATTCACTGTATTCTTATCATAGCCGGATTCCGGAACTAACGTTGCTCCTTCATCTGCATTCCAAATAATATTGAACACTCCTTCAATGACTGGTGGTGTTACCTCTATTCTCACAACCAAGTTGGCATGTACATTTACAATAGTATATACCGATCCGCCGGCAGGAGTTATAAGCGTATTATTGACAAACACCTTTACAATATACTGTTCATACCCAGCTTTCGGTTTGATACTAAATTTAAAATCAGCACCTTCCAGTATAAGTGAAGCGTCATATCCGTCAACAGCTTTAATATCAAAACCGGTTTGAGAAGGAAGAGTTACCGTATATCCTATTTTATTTTCCAACGTTATTGTCAATACTATATCTGCCTGAATGTTGGTAAGTGTATAGACCCCATTCGCATCGGGAGTTATCACGATAGAACCTTGCTTTACAATTACTTTTTTATTGGAAGGAAAGACGATTGTAAACTTGAAATCAGCACCTTTTACGATAGAAGTTGCATTATATCCGCTTTCCGGTTTGACTGTTACACCGGAGGGTATATTCCAGGTTACTTTATAATTCGTACTTTGTATTTTTACTACCAAAATTTGATTGTTACTCCAGATAAACTGCCAGTTTTCCGTTATACAAACAAACTTATTTAAATACGATTCAGAAAGAACAAAACCACTTCCTCCTTTAACTACGACAGTGGATGATTCACCGTCGGTTAATATCTGCAATAGATATTTAGGAACACTCGTCATCGTTATCGCGGCACTTCCGGAAAGATAGACTCCGGTATCTATCTTCACTGTTCCTGACAGGTAAAACAGGCCAAAAGAACTCACCTGGCCGTGAATTGTACCATTGGTTAAATAGAGTATACCGCTACTCGATATGCATCCGGTAATAATCCCCTCATTTTTCAACGTACTTCCTGCTTCTATATAAATCAAATTCAAGTCTTTGGAGTTACTGCTGATAGTAGCTGTCGAACGAATTACCAGTGTTCCATTGCTGCCTACTGTAATGAATTTACCGGAACTGCTCCATCCGGCAGAGAGTGAAATATTATCCAGAATAAGTCCGCCTTTCTTGATGTTTATCTTAGCAGAACTGTTAGAAGATACCAGACTTCCTCCATTGAAGGTTATATATTTACCATCGATGGTAAGAGGCTTTGTCAATGTCACATTCTTGATGGGTATGATCGTTGGGGCAGATTCAGAACCTGGGGATGCAGCATCAAGGGCTTTTTGCAGTTCATCTTCTGTCTCTATTACAGAGGGTGTCTCTCCACCTGTCTTTTCATAAAGGATCTGATTGTTTTTCCACACCAATTTATATTCGGTATCAATGCATTCAAACATGGAAAGATAGTTTTCCGTCAGAATGAAACCACCTGTACCGCTGGCTATAACATTGGAAGATTGGTTTAATATCGCCATTTTCAACTTGTAAAGAGGGGCACTCATCAAAATAATTTCACATGAGACACCACCACTTATCTGCACGTTTCCACTCAACTTGACCGGTACTTTGCTAAATATAGTAGTAGCACTTCCACTGTTAAAGGTTAATGAAGCATTCATATTGGAAATAATACCCTTTATTGTACCCTGATTTATTACTATGGATCCGGACTGGGATCCTACATTGATAGCACCTTCCAAAGCCCGTTCGCCGTCAATGATTGAATTATTGATAATCAATTGTCCCCCTCTGTCGAGATATACAGGTGAACCATTTGATGATCCTTTTCGAGTTATATTTATTTGATTCAAATTAAGTCCTCCTCCTTTCAGGGTAATCCAGGAATTACTGCTGTTTCCTATAATGCTCCCTCCTGTCAATGTAATATATTTACCATCAATAGTGACACCTTTCGTAATTTCCACATTTCCAATAGATATAGAGGTGGGAGAGCCTGTGCTTCCTACCGGAGCCGCATCTATTTTCTTCTGTAGTTCGTCTTCGCTGTTCACAGTGGAAGACTGTTCGGTACATATAATATTGCCATCTTTTAGATCAAAAGACCAATTATTTTGATAATCCTTGAATTTAGCAACATCGTCAGTTGTCAAAGTGTATCCATCCGTAGCTGTCACAGCAATGGCACCTTCTTTTGCCAATATTCTCCAAACAGGAATTACATTTTCCAAAGCAGAAGAAAGCATCAGATGATACTCTCCATTCAGTCTAAAGTAAGATGTAATCTTGGCTGAACCTCCTATTGTAGCATTGCCTTCGGTACAAACAGAACGGATGGTACCACCAGTCATTGTGAACTGCCCTCCTTTAGCAACATAGACTTGCCCCATGTTATAATCATAACAGCCACCTATTTCTCCTCCTGTCATAACAAAAGAAGAACTTCCGTCTACCATAACACCTCCGGCTGTTACTTTGCTCGTTATATCATTATTAGTTATTACTGTTCCTGCTTTAACTGTTAGTTCTGAACTTCGTAAACTAATGAGAGGACCTACCGTATTCTTATTTTTTTCGTTGCCATCTACAACAACAGACTCTAACGTCAAATAACTATCCATCACATGCACAAATGTTCCGGGAGAATAAAAGTTATATCTTAAAAGTGTACCATTCTTTAGAGTAATATTCCTACCTCCGGTAATTTCCAGCATATCGGCTTGTTGGTAAGTTTTTCCTTCTAAATCAATAACTTTCGTCCCTTTAGCCGGAACATCATTAATCAATTGTTGTAACTCGCTCACAGTAGTTTGAGCCTTAGCAGGCAGCGATATTAAAATACCTCCCAAAAACACCAGCCAAATCAGAGAGGTGGTTAGTTTAGATTGGCTTGTATTAATCTTTTTCATGTGCAAATAGGTAAATATTAGAATTTAAGTACTTTATTTCATTTAACATATTTTAGGCGCATAACCTAACCAACGTTGGTTAGAAGTCTTAACTGCCTCCGGTTAGACAGTGTCTCTGCCATTGGTTAATCGGTCTAACCAACGTTGATCGGATAGTATTACTCGATTTCAGGACGGTCTCCTCCTCCACCACTCGGTTTGTTACCCACATAAAGCAATACCGGGAAGGTATAAGTGCGCGGTTCTTTTACGAGCTTGTTACCCGCAGCCGATTGGGTAATGATGCTCAACGTGTATTCGCCGTCTTCAAGAGCAGGCATCATAACAGTCAGTTCCGAAGGATTGTTATGGATCAGCAATGAACATTTCTGTGCCGTACCACCGGTTTTTGTAAAGAAAACACCTATACCCGCATCGTCACCGGCCACTTTGATATTGGACCCACTGATAACAGCAGGGGCAGCAGAAGTGAGTTGGGTATTCATTTCACCGGTTGTAGAGTCAATAATCGAGTTGATGACCGGGCCAGTGACAGCCGTACGAGTATCTATCTCCACATTTTTCAATGTGTCACGCAGTAGTTTGCCGGGGACATAACTGGCGGTGAGTATGTTTTTAGCAGGGTCGAAAGCAGCTTTTTCACCTTCAAAGGAACCGGTAATAGTAGCCATGTACTGGCCTACACCGTCAACAACACTTTTACCTTCGGCAATAGCAGTTACCTTTTCCTGATCACTCATACCCAGGATATACTCGATTGTATCCAGACGTAATTCAGAACCTCTTGCCAGGATGCGTTCGGCAATCTGATGGTTTCGTACTGTTCCTGTAATACGGGGCTTCGCTGTGTAATCGCCTTTTCGCTCCGTGACGGCGTTGTCGTAAAGATCGGCAGTCAAAATAATTTTTTCAGCCATAATAATAAATGATTGAGCCTGCTGGTTGGACAAGGCGTTACCTATGGATCTGTAACCTTATTTGTGAAATAAGGTATCAGTTTATCTTACGATTATCATATACAGAGAGTAACTTCCTCCCCTCTTGAGAGGGGATAGGGGGTGTGTAAATTGCTGTACAAAAGCACGAACTACATAGATTGACGCGGATATTTAACTGTTTTATCTGTGATTTTCTATCTGGATAGTCTTTATTTAGAGTATTAACACACCCACTGCCCCCTCTCAAGAAAGGAAAAGATACCCTCCGCCTTACTATGCCCATAACTCATGAAAAACGTATGAATTTCATCTTTTAATCTAAATCATCCCCTACCCACCTAATAATAAGCAGATATGTTTGTCTTTGTCTAAATAAAATTCCTATATTTGCCCTGTTCCCACATTAGTATAAACTTTGTTTTTCACAGCTTGTATAAAACGGGGCAAAATACCTTATTTCACAAATAAGGTTACGCCCTCACTCCTATCAGGACATCCAATCCTTTTGTAATAACCTCATTTGCCGAATTGAGTCTTGATTGATCGAGAGCTGCCAGATAGTGGCGCGTCGTTCTCTCGGAAGTATGCCCGAGTGCCTGGCTGATGACGGCCACCGGGGTATCATTTCGCAGAGCCTCTGTCGCCCAGGTATGCCGGAAAACATACGAGGTAAGGTAAACCGGGATAGAGAGACGACTCCCTATCTCCACCAGACAACCGTTATAGCGGTGCAGCGCTTGTTTATAAACCTCGTGTAATCGTTCACCGTCTGCCTCTTCCAGCAATACAGGAAAAAGATAACGGTTACCAGTCAACGCATATTTGTCGAGCAGCCGCCGCATACCGGGAGTGATACCGACACGTACCAGGACATTCGTCTTACACCGGTTATATACCAACTCATCACCGACGATATTGTCGTGTGTAAGATGAGCCAGGTCGACAAACGGCATACCACAGGCAAGAAAGGAGAAAAGCGCGAAATCCCTGGCAGCCTGTAACTCCGGCTCGACTGAGAGATCCATCCGGGCGATCTCTTCCATTGCCTGGATACGAAGGGCCCGTTTGGCTGTTTCCTCCTGCCGCAGGTTGAGATGTGCGAAAGGCGAGAGACGATTGACAGGGACCAATTCTTCACGAACTGCAGTATGATAGATAGCCCGGAAACTGCTGAGATAGCTGTTTACCGAGTTCGTTTTCAGATGCCCCAGCGCCAGGAGCCAGTCACAAAAACGGTCTATCATACCAGGGGTAATGTCGTCGAACGACAGATCGGCAGTTCCGCAGAACCGCAGCAACCAGTTGGAAGAAGCACGGTAAAGGTCGGCAGTTGAATATTTGCCAGCCTTGCGTTTACGTTTCACCAATGTATCGACATAGGTGAAGAAGGTTGTTGTCATAAGCATAATAATAAATATATACTTGCATAATAATGTCAAGAAGCAATTATTAAAATATGAATCAATTTATATTGTATACCAATTAATTTTAATACTTTTGTTTCCATATTAACAATCAAAACAGATTAATTATGGAAAGCAAAGATGAAATCATCATTTATCAATCCCAATCCGCTTTACGGTTAGAAGTCAGACTACAGAATGAAACAGTCTGGTTGACACAGGCTCAGATTGCCGAATTGTTCGGCACCAAACGACAAGCAATAACAAAGCATCTACAGAACATTTTCAACAGTGGTGAACTGGATAAAAATTCAGTTAGTTCCAAAGTGGAACTAACTGCTCAAGATGGAAAGAATTATGTAACCAAGATTTATAATCTGGATGCAATTATTTCCGTTGGTTACAGAGTCAACTCCAAGAATGCAACCGCATTTCGCCAGTGGGCTACCCAAGTACTTCGAAGTTATTTATTGAAAGGATATTCCATTAACCAGAGAATGGATCGTATGGAAGTTTCCTAATTATCGATGAAAAAGAACTTTATCATATAGGTGCTTCATTAAAGGATTTAGGTAAAAAATGGTTTGCTTTCTCCCGACTACAATTAGATATAAAAGATATACTGAATCATTTATAGTATCAACAAAACAAGCCTCCCGCCCTATGAATAAGGGACAAAGAGGCTTGCCAATTAAGAGAATAAACTGTTTGTTATTCAGTTATTGTAACCCGGTCGCCGTTAAAAATAGACAGACCCAGTTTATTCATTATATACTTGATAGCCAATTGTGCTTTTACAGAGTTACCTGCACTGTCAATTGGAGGGGCAAAAGCAGCTATACCGAACAGGCCGGGCATCACGCCCATTACACCACCACCTACACCTGTCTTTGCAGGGATGCCGGAAGTGTACAACCAGTCACCTGTATGTTCGTAGAAACCTACGGTAGCGATCAGGGAAGTGATCTTCGGTGACAAGGATGCCTCGAATATTTGCTTTTTGGATACCGGATTCAGACCGTCGTTGGCAATCGTGGCACCGCAGATAGATAATTGAGCGGCTGTGATTCCCAATGAACACTGACGGGTATACAGGTCGAGCGACATATCCGGATCGTCATAGATACGGTTGTAGTTCTTCAGCAACCAGGCAATCGAGCGGTTGTTGAAATTGGTAGCCGATTCCGATTTATACAGTTCGTCGATCAGTTGAGGCGCGCTGCCGCAAAGATCGGTGATATTGGAGACGATCGCCTCCCATTTTTTATTGGAATCACCTACCGGCTGTACCATACTACAAGCAGTGATCGCACCGGCATTCACCAGCGGAGTAGACGGATGATCCTTTTCCAGCAGGATAGCCATGATAGAGTTGAACGGCAGTCCGGTTGCATCGGCCCCGATCATTTGAAGAAGTTTCTGTGCCCCGTACTGGCGCAAAGCCAACACAGCGGTATGTACCTTCGACACAGATTCGATACCGAAGCGGTATTCGGAATCGCCCAGCTGGATGATACTTCCGTCCAACAGACAGATGCTGATACCGAACAGGTTCTTATCTATATTAGCCAGATAAGGGATATAATCGGCATTCTTTCCATCCGTGTTGCTTTTGTACATCTCATAGGCCTCCTGAGCTGCTTCCTTTATTTGCGAAACGGAAATCTTTTTATCCATATTCAAACAGCTTACTTAGTTGATTTTGGAATACCTGTGTGAGTGAATACAGAACCTTTTACTTTCTGGTTTCTGTCCTGTGCGATACGGGTCGGCGTCGGATATTCCAGTTTTTCCAGATCAACGATCGCGTTGTTGATATCACCCAGTAATTGGTCTGCCATGTCGCGGCTGAATCCCTGACGGACAACGATACGCATAACAACCCAGTTTTCAAGGTTTTCAGGCAATGTATATGCCGGAACCATCCATCCGCTCTGTTTCAGTTTATCCTGCAAATCGTATAATGTCCATTTGGCCGATTTAGCATATTCCGGTTTCAGATACCAGATAAACAAAGGGTTTACCACTTCTTTGCTGTAGTTCTGGAACGGAGCCATCTTGCCGATCTCAGCATGCAGGTAATCGGCTACAGCCATACTGTTCTGCTGCACTTCCTTGTAACCCTGGAATCCGAGACGGATGAACTGATAGTATTGTCCCAGGATCTGAGCTGCAGGACGAGAGAAGTTCAAACCGACCTGAGTGATGTTTGCACCTAAATAATTTACACTGAAAGACATGGAACCCGGCAGGTATTTCTTGTCTTTCCATACTACCCAGCCTAAACCCGGATATACCAATCCGAACTTATGTCCGGAAGTACTGATGGAAAGTACCCATTTCAGGCGGAAGTCCCATTTAACCTCCGGTTTCAGGAATGGCAGGATGAAACCACCGGAAGCTGCATCCACATGGATAGGAATATCGTAGCCTGTCTTTGCATTATAGGCATCGAGGGCAGCGTCCAAAGCTTCCACATCATCGTTCAGACCTGTCCATGTAACACCCTGGATAGGAACGATACAGATTGTATTTTCGTCACACATCTTCAGGGCATCCTGCGGGTCGAGAGTAATATGTTCCTGTGTCAAAGGTACCTGGCGCATTTCGATCTGCCACAACTGAGCAAACTTTTCCCATACAACCTGGAAACCGGCAGAGATAACGAAGTTAGGTTTGTCGACCGGTTTACCCTGGGCCAATCTTCTTTCACGCCAACGCAACCAGGCGGCAACACCACCCAACATACATGCTTCGGAAGAACCGATCGCCAATGCACCGGCTTTCCATTGCGCCTGTTCGGGGCTGTTCCACAGGTTGGCCATGATATTGATACATTTCGCATTCATCACAGCGATACGCGGATACTCAGTTTCGTCGATATAGTTGATGTTGATTGCTTCGTTCATCAACTTCGTTGCATAATCATCCATCCAGGTAGTAACGAATGTAGCCAGGTTCAGACGGGGTTGTGTCTGAGCGAAAGTTTCGTCTTTTACCATCTGATAGGCAATTTCCGGAGTAGTAGGACCATCGGGGATTACATCTACCGGAGCCGGATGCAACATCGCATTAGAGCCAAAAATCGCGGTTTTGGCATCACCTTCTCTAAAACTTGAATCTTTCATGTCTTTTTGTTTTTAATTATTTAAGAATTGGCGCAACCGACATTCGTGCGTCGATTTGTAGTGCAAAAACAGCCTCCAACGGCAATTGTTCTCCGTTTTTGGTTAAACATGCAATATTTAATTACTTTTGGCTTGATCCAAAAGTAAACAAAAGATCAAGGCTGCACCTGCCTCGCTACTCCGCATCCTACGTTCGCTGTCGTCTGCGAAACTCGCTTCGCTCAAACAACGCAGCCTCCGGGCGCTCACCCCGGCTGCTGCGCTTAACGCTCGCCCGCTGAGGCCTTTCCAAGGAAGCTTTGCTTCCTCTAAGGATTGCCGATACCGATAGTTTTTTTAGTAACGGAAATAACCTTTCAAATGAACATTCAGTCATAAGAATTGTTTTCTGTCTTATAAAACAGCTATTTAAGTATGAGAATACAGACAGGACAGGGGACGATTCCCCTCATCACATTAATTGGTATATGGTCGATCTCGGCACTGAACGCGCTGCCAGGACTGGCCGTTTCTCCTATCCTGGGAAAGCTTTCGGCGATATTTCCGCATTCGACGGAACTGGATATACAGATGTTGTCGTCGTTGCCTTCCCTGCTGATCATACCGTTCATTATCCTGTCCGGAAAACTGACTGAAAAGATCAATAATATCTGGTTATTACAGATCGGGTTAAGCATCTTTGCCGTAAGCGGTGTCCTGTACCTGCTCTCGACCAAAATGTGGCAACTGATCGCTGTCAGCGCATTGCTTGGAATCGGTTCAGGACTGATCGTTCCCCTTTCTACCGGGCTTATTTCACGATTCTTTATCGGTACATACCGGACAAAGCAATTCGGCCTGAGTTCTGCGATCACCAACGTGACACTGGTGCTGGCAACCGTACTGACCGGTTATCTGGCGGAGATCAACTGGCATTTGCCGTTCCTGGTTTATCTCTTTCCACTTATTTCGATCGTCTTGTCGTTCTACCTGAAAAAGAATATCAGTCCCCTACCCGCTTCCGCAACTGTTTCAACCAAAGAAAAAGGAAAAGAAAGCGATCCTGCATTCGGAAAATTCGGTATACAGGTCAGACACCTCGTACAGATCATGGGATTTTACGGGCTGGCGACTTACCTCGTCATCATTGTCAGTTTCAACCTGCCTTTCCTGATGAAAGAATATCATTTTACCAGTGGTAATTCGGGTATCATGATCTCGCTGTTTTTCCTGGCGATCATGGCTCCGGGGTTCGTACTAAACCAGATCGTAGATTTACTGGGTAAGAAAACGAAATTCTATTGCCTACTCTCGATTGCGCTGGGGATGCTCCTGATCCTGATTTCAAGGACAGAATGGCTGATCGGTTTAGGCTGTGTCTTTACCGGGCTTGCCTATGGCATTATCCAGCCGATCGCTTACGACAAGACAACCCGCACGGCTATCCCGGAAAAAGTAACGCTGGCACTGGCTTTCGTGATGGCGATGAATTATCTGGCGATCCTGTTATGCCCGTTCATTATAAATGTATTTAAAGATATGCTCCATATAGAAACACAACAGTTTGCCTTCATATTCAATATGACCATTGCCCTGGCAGCGGCTGTTTGGGCTTATATCAAACAGGATTCATTCCTGTTCAACGATAGTTTCAAAAGTAATTAAAGGTGCATATAAACGCTAAGCTTATGAAGAATAAAAAGACAGAAGCCAACCTAAGTATGATCGTATCGAAAACCTTCAGCGGTCTGAATGCGAACGCGCTCAGATATCTGCTTCCTTTATGGATCGCACCGCTGACAGGCGTCATGTTCCGATGTGTATTCGGAGCCCTTATGTTCTGGATTATCAGTATATTCTGGAAACAGGACAAGACAACGCTGCGTGAAAAGGTTACCTTGTTCCTTCTGGGAGCGATCGGACTGTTCGGCTTCATGTTCTTCTACCTGATAGGAGTCAGCAAAACAACGCCGGTATCCAGTTCACTGTTCAGCAGTCTGCAACCGATCTGGGTATTCATCCTGTCCGTTATCTTCCTGAAAGAACGGATCACAGCAATGAAAATCATCGGTATTACCATCGGATTAGGTGGTGCCCTGCTCTGTATCCTGACACAGAAAAGCGACGACCTGGCCTCGGATGCTTTTACCGGCAACATGCTCTGCATGCTCAGTTCCATTGCATACGCCGCCTATTTAATCATAAGCAATGTCGTGCTGGGTAGGGTCAGTTCACTCAATATGCTACGTTACAGTTTCCTCGGAGCTGCTTTCTCTTCACTGGCCGTCATGGCTGTTACCGGCTTCGACGCCCATCTATTCAGCCATTTTGAATGGACTCCTTTCCTCGTCCTGATGTTTGTCCTCATCTTCCCCACGACGATCAGCTACCTGCTGATCCCTATCGGACTGAAATATCTAAGTACGACACTGGTTGCCCTGTATGGCTACCTGATACTGATCGTTGCCACCATCGTCTCCCTTTCCATCGGCCAGGACCGTTTCAGCTGGTTCCAGATGATCGCCATCCTCCTGATTTGTTCGAGCGTCTATTTTGTTGAAATAGCGGAAAGTAAAGACAAAGCCACCGCTTCAAAATAATTGGCATATTGGCACATTACCCCATTGGCATATTATTTTTTTCTCTTTCTTTGTAACAACTTATCCGTTGCTCCCGTCTCCCTTATGAAGCTCTTCCAAAGCGCGCAAAAGGAAGGCGGAAATAAACCGGATTAGTAATCATTTAATACAATAGAAAGATGAAACGATACTTTGTTATCCTGGCACTGATCTTGATCTGCCAGGCAGGAAATAGCCAGACTATGAACGACCTGTTCAAAGAATTCTCTAAAATAGAACAGATCAATCATGTCAAGATAGGTAATATCACCATGAAACTTGCCAGTATATTCACCGAAACCATGGGAGTGAACGGCATTGAAGTGATCGAATTCAGTGACTGTAGAAACGAGATAAAAGAACGTTTTGTCAAAGCGATCAAAGAACTGAAAGACCCGGGCTTCGAAACAATGCTTACCTCCAATGAGAAAGGCAGCCGCACGAAAGTAATGGTCCGCATTGAAAAAGATATGATCCGCGAACTGGTAGTTCTCACGACAGGTAGCAGGAATGCCCTGGTCCGCATCAAAGGCAAGATCAAACCGTCCGACGTAAATAAAGTGATGATAGATCATGGGAATGGATGCTGAGAGCTTTAAACGAAAGTTCCTCTCCTTCCATCCCAAGCTTTTCCGGATTGCTTACGCACTTGTCGAAAACAAAGCGGACGCCGAAGATATCCTGCAGGATGCTTACTTCAAGTTATGGAATAAAAGGGATGATTTGCCCGATATAGCAAACCCCGAAGCCTTCTGTGTCACGCTGGTTAAAAACCTCTGCCTCGACTTCCTCCGGTCGCCTCGTGCCACCCGGCGGGAAGAAGAAATAGGAGAAGTCATTACGCTGGCAACCGATGCTTCTCCTGAAAAAGAACTGGAAACAAAGGATAAGGAACAGAAAATCCGGCAACTGATCGACCGGCTGCCTGAAAATCAGCGACAAGTCATCCGCCTTCGGGGAATAGACGATTGCTCGATGGACGAGATAGAACAGATCACCGGCCTGAATGCCGTAAACATACGCGTGTTACTCTCCCGGGCACGCAAAGTAATCCGGGAACAATTTGATAAAATATACGAATATGAACGATAAACAGATAGATGAATTAATCAACAAAGTCCTCCGGGAGGACCAGACGTTGCCGGAAGGACTTTCCGAACGGTTGGAGCAGCAGATCGACAGTTGGGCTGCCGCTGAAAAGAAAGAGACGGTCCGTTCATCTTTTCACCGCCGTTCATTGTACTGGCTTAGCGGAGCCGTCGCAGCTATCCTGTTGCTTTGTGTCGGTATCTTCGGACTGACAGACCTGAATACAGGCAAACAACAGTTGGCCGATACCTATACCAATCCGCAGGAAGCCGCCATAGCCGCCCAGAAAGCACTTGCTTTTATGTCTTCCAACCTGAACAAGGGAATCGACCAGATAAACGATGCCCAACAGGAAATAAATAAAGTAAACCGTATTCTGAATAAACATTTAAATGACTGATAAGATGAAAACTAAAAATATATTACTCCTTCTCTTTCTATGCTGCACAAGCATCTGTTTTGCACAAAACAAACTGTTCGACAAATATTCCGAAATGGATAATGTCACCTCCGTTTTTATCTCGAAAGCCATGTTCCAGATGATGCCTAATTTTGAAACGAACGGCCTCAACCTGATGAACCTGAAAGGAAAAATAGAAGGTCTGCAAATCCTTACGACCGAGAACAACAATATAAAAGAGACTATGCGCAACGACTTCAAAAACCTGATCGGTAAGGATCATGAAGAACTGATGAAAGTAAAAGACGGTAAGACACGTGCTACTTTCTATGTAAAACAAAAGGGAGACCTGATCAGCGAACTGATCATGCTCGCCGATACAGACAAAAGTTTTAATGTGATCCGGTTATCAGGCAACTTTACTTTGCAGGATATTCAGGAGATCACGAAGGAAATGAATAAGTAAAAGGCAGGAGGTGTCATTTTCCTAAGTCATAAAATCATTTTTAATACTTTCTTTTACTTATAAATGAGCATCTTTGTACAGCTTGGATCGTAACACTTTAATTCTGTACAAAATGAAAAAGACAAGGTCATTCCGTCTCTCCATATTGTTTACCTTTCTCTCATTGGCAATGTTTGCCAAAGGTTCTTTCTCTGTCCATCACTTAACATGCGAGCAGGAAACGAATCCTTTGGGAATAGAAAAACTTCAACCCCGTTTCGGTTGGCAGATCAATGCGGAGGAAAGAAACTTTGAGCAATCCGCCTGGCAAATCTTAGTAGCCGACACTCCGGAAGCTCTCAACTCCGACAACGGCACTGTCTGGAACAGCCAGAAGGTAAATAGTCCGGCCTCTATCCTGGTTCCTTTTGAAGGGAACGGGATAAAAGCCGGACATACTTATTTCTGGAAAGTAAGGATATGGGATAAACAAGGGAATGTATCTCCCTGGAGTTCCGTCAATCGGTTCCATATCGGATTACTTTCGGAAAAAGATTGGAGTAATGCCAAATGGATCGCTTTAGAAAAAGATAAAAAAGATGAGATTATCACTACCGGCATCCATACTCCGCTGGCAAACAACGTTCTCGGTGATAAGAAAACGGGAATGTATCGCCTGCCCCAATTCAGAAAAGAGTTCATGGTCGGCAAACAGTTAAAACGTGCTGTCGCCTATGTTTCCGGACTCGGTCATTTCGACCTGTTCCTGAACGGAAATAAGGTAGGAGATCATTTCCTCGATCCGGGTTGGACCAAGTATGATAAATGTGCTCTTTACGCATCTTTCGATATTACCGGACAGTTACAGCAAGGCAATAACGCGGTAGGGATTATGCTGGGTAACGGCTTTTTCAATATTCCGAGAGAACGGTATTACAAAATGCTCACTTCCTACGGAGCACCTAAATTTATTATGAAGATACAACTGGAATATACCGACGGCTGTGTACAAAATATAGTCTCCGGCACAGATTGGAAAGTAACCGAAAGTCCTATTACCTTCAGCAGTATTTACGGCGGAGAAGATTACGATGCCACCAAAGAACAGGAAGGATGGTCATCACCCGGCTTCAACGATAAAAACTGGAACAAAGCCATCGATTCCAACTGGAAAACAACATTATTATCCCAACGTATCCCTCCGTTAAAAGTTCGCGATCATATCCCGACAGTCCGTATCCTCCGGACAGAAAAAGGAGGCTGGGTGTATGACCTGGGACAAAACTTTTCCGGCATTCTCAGGCTGACAGTCCAAGCAAACGGTAAACAGCCGGTCAGACTCTATCCGGCAGAATTACTGAATCCTGATAACAGTATCAATCAAAGTGCCTCCGGCGATCCTTTTTATTTCACTTATACCCCCAAAGGCAATCAAACGGAATCATGGCAACCACAATTCACTTATTACGGTTTTCGCTATGTACAAATTGAAGGGGCTGTTCCAAGCGGAGAACCGAATCCGGAAAGACTGCCTGAAATAGTGAATATCACCGGACTCCATACCTGCAACTCTGCAGAGGAAACGGGGTCATTCAGTTGTTCCAATGAAATGTTCAACAAAATATATAACCTGATCGACTGGTCTGTCCGCAGCAACATGGCAAGTGTCCTGACGGATTGTCCCCACCGGGAAAAACTAGGCTGGCTGGAAGTGGCACACCTGATGCAATACTCTATCCAATACCGGTACAATATGGCCCGTTTCTATGAGAAAGTGATGAACGATATGCGTTCGACACAAGCAAAGAACGGGCAGATCGCCACCACAGCCCCCGAACTGGTGGAGTTTGAAGGAGGTTTCAAAGACACACCTGAATGGGGAAGTGCTTTTATTATCTCTCCCTGGTATGTCTACCAATGGTACGGGGATAAACAACTCATCGAAAAGAATTACCCCGACATGCAGCGTTATCTGGATTACCTGCTATCGAAAGCCGATAACTATATCATTTCCTACGGTCTGGGAGACTGGTACGACATCGGTCCGAATCATCCCGGCGAATCACAGCTGACTTCCAACGGAGTAACAGCGACTGCTATTTTCTACTATAATACGACAATCATGCAAAAGATAGCATCGTTATTGAATAAACCGGCTGATGCCGACAAATATGCCGGACAGGCAGCCCGGATCAAAAAAGCATTCAACGATACCTTCTGGAACAGATCGAATCATAAATACGATCGCAACAGCCAGGCTGCCAATGCTATCGCTTTATATACCGGATTGGTCGAACCGGAGAACAAAGAGCAGGTATTCAAGAATCTGATCGCTGATATCCGTGACAGGAACAATGCCCTGACAGCAGGTGATGTCGGATATCGGTATGTGCTTCGCGCACTGGAAGAGAATGATGCATCCGATGTTATTTACGATATGAATTGTAAATACGACGTTCCCGGCTATGGCTGGCAACTCGCACATGGCGCTACTTCCCTGACAGAATCATGGCAGGCATACGGATTTGTTTCCAATAATCATTGTATGCTGGGACACCTGATGGAATGGCTTTTCAGTGGACTTGGCGGCATACAGCAGGAAAAAGAGTCGGTAGCTTTCAGGAATATCGTTATCAAACCGGAGCCGGTAGGCGATATCCGCTATGCCAATACATCCTACGAATCTCCCTACGGACTGATCCGGTCGGACTGGAAAGACAATGAGGATACATTCGAACTACGAGTCGAGATACCGGCAAACAGCCAGGCTTCAGTCTGTCTCCCCGCCAGTACTATCGAGCAAATATCGGAAAGCGGAATACCCTTGAAAACACGACAGGGAATGAAGTTCAGCCCTCTTACAAACGGACGGATCAAAATAGAAATAGGATCAGGAATCTATAACTTTATGGTACAAAAGTAAAAATGAAGCAATTATAAGCCATAGTAAACGCTCTAAAATGTTATATTTGCGAGATATTAGGTATTTGACCCTGATTATCTATCAAATAACAAACGAGTAGAGAAACGTATGAAAAGTGGAACAGAGAGGTTGAATGTACTGATTATCCTGATTGCAATGTGCTTTCTATCCGGCATTGCATTCGCTGATGAAGGGATACATAAAAACGTACCGGAGGATATGACAGATTCCATATCCTACTCGCGTCATTTGATTCATCGAATAGGTATCGATGTCAGACCTACCTATATTTTCCCTACCAACTCTTTCCTGAGAGGAGATAATATGGATATGGAACCGATTCGGAAATCCGTCTCCGCCCATTTGAAATACTCTTTCCAATACTATCCGAACAGCTATACGGACCGGATTTACAGAGGCTCTTACCAAGGTCTCGGGTTGTCCATGTATTCGTTTGAAGATAAAGAAGAGATAGGAAATCCTTTTGCCATTTACCTGTTCCAGGGAGCCCGGATCGCCCGGATCAATCCGCGTTTATCGCTCAACTATGAATGGAACTTCGGGGTATCTTTCGGCTGGAAGCCTTATGATGAATACGATAACCGATACAACAAAGTGATCGGATCGAAAATCAATGCATATATCAATACGAACTTCTATCTGAACTATATCCTCTCAAAAGAACTGGACCTGACGGCGGGAGTCGATCTAACACACTTCTCGAATGGAAATACCCGGTTTCCGAATGCCGGACTGAATACGATCGGACTGAAAGTAGGATTGGTATATAACTTCAATCGAAATGGAGATTTATTTTCCAAGTCGTTCTTCCAGCCTCCTGTCCCCCGCTTTCCCCGTCATATCAGTTATGATGTCGTTCTGTTCGGTTCCTGGAGGCGAAAAGGTGTTTATGTAGGAGAAGGACAGATTGCCGCACCGGGAGCTTTTGCGGTAGCAGGGTTCAATATCAATCCGATGTATAATTTCGGATATAACTTCCGTGCCGGTGTATCCGTGGACGGCGTTTATGACGAGAGTGCCAATATCTATGCCGACCCGTCATCGTCTTCGACCGAACAGTTTTACCGGCCGCCACTCAGTTACCAGCTGGCACTGGGACTTTCTGCCCGTGCCGAATACGTAATGCCTTATTTTACAGTCGGAATAGGTTTAGGAGGAAATGTAATACACCGGGGAGGTGACCTGAAAGGTTTATATCAGGTCCTGGCTCTTAAAATAGAAGTTACCCGCAGCTCATTTATCCATATCGGATATAATCTGCAAAACTTCCATACTCCCAATTACTTAATGCTAGGTATCGGATACCGGTTCCATAACAAGTATCCGACATTCCATCGGTAAAAAATAATTTGTCACATTCCTGGAGGTAGATTTAGATAGTTCATTGTATCTACAACATCTACAATCTCATCCCGAACATTTTATAAATAAGCATCTTATATAATGGTTGAAGATAGTATATTATCTACAATTATTATTCGTTATCTACCACTTTATGTATCACTTTTGCCTTTCCCTTTCGAAGGGGAAAGGGACGAATAAAAAGTTTCTACAGGGAGAAAATATAGTTTCCTATAGGATAAACTTTTGTTTTGTGCTTAGAAAACAAAAGTTTAGACGGCAGAAAAACAAATAAACATTTAACTCTTAAGCATTTATCCTCCTACTATATTTCCTCGCAAAAAAAGTGAGTGTCATTTTATTTCCGGACGTTAAAAATAAGACGGAATAGACTGATATTTCGTTTTTTTCTGTATTTTTACAACCGGATCAAGGAGACTTGTCCAGACATATTAAGAAATTAAAGAAGCGTTATGCTTATTTCTTGCGAATGAAAACCTAGGAAATTTTCAAAGCGAACAAGAATAGCATGGTGGTTCTCACGCTATAGCGTGGGCTGCTATTACTACATCTGTTCGCAAAGGTTTTCCTAGGACCTTCATTCAAAGACGTGGCATTGCAGTTCCACGCTTCGTATTTTATAAAAGTCTACTAAGGGACTGGGGAGACATAAATAATAATACTTTTATGGGACTATTAGATTTATTCCGAAAAAAGACGAGTGATAATCCTGTTGTAGATTTGTATAGTGATTTAACGAGAGAACAGAGATATTCTATCATGCAATTGTATTCTCTTTTCAATGTGACTTGCTTCGAAAACCTCGAGAACAGCAAGATTTCATATGGGATTCTAATGACAGCAAGTAACGACTTGGGAGTAACTATTCAACAAGCTAATAAATATTTTGAGACACATGGACAATTTGTGAATCTCATGGTGCAAATGCGTTCCATCAACGACAAATCAATACTCGATATTCTTCTTTTAGATTATATGAAAATGATAGCACTTAGTAATGAAGAAAAAAGGGTTCAACGCTGCGAATTGATCACAAATATATATGAAGAATTGGGGTATACTGAAGATGATATCATAGAGAGAATCGAAAAAGCCGCAGCTATGGCGGGAATGTTTAATCTATAATTACAAAAATCATGATTATAAGAATCCTTATCCAAGTTGTCGTGATGTGTTTCATCAGTTGGCTATTATGTGACATCGAACCCTACGAGAAATATTCTTGGTACTCAGGTATCTGGCACGGATTATTTTTACCAGTAAACTTCATCCGAAGTTTAATATTTGATGATGTATTATATCAGGCTGCACGTCATACTACCGCCTATTCCGTTTTTTACTGGATATTTGGAGTCTTTTCCATCTTATCATTTGTTTTCGGCAATGGTAGAAAAGAATAAGATAACCCTGTTAATATTGGCAATAGCCTTGCTGATATGTTTAGCTCCTATGCCTTACGGCTATTATATGCTGATAAGATATGCCGCTACTATTCTGTTTGGTATAATGGCCTATGATTATTTTCAAAATAGACAAAAAAAATTATATGTCACGTGCCTTGCATTGGCGTTACTGTTTCAGCCTATTCTGAAAATACCGTTCGGACGTGAAGTTTGGAATTTAATAGATGTAGTCGTCGCTATATTCTTACTTTGGCTTTTCTTTAGAAAGAAAGAGACGAATATTTAATAAAACTTACTTAACAGAGAAAGTATTCACAATTATAAAATATGTAAAGCCTCGTAGACTATATTAATAAATCTACGAGACTTTACACTCCATATGTGTATTCAGTAATTCCTAATCTCTCACTTTCCTGCGATAATCTTCCGTATCTCGCTTAACTTGTTCAATGCTTCGATCGGAGTAAGATTGTTGACATCGAGATTCTTGATTTCGTCGCGTACCTGACTTAATACAGTAACTTACGTAGCAAACCTATAGATTGAAGACCTGTGAAAATCGAAGCAAATGGAAAACGTAAATTCTCGGCATCCGACCAAACCAGTGTCAATCCTGATTCCGAAGCTTTTGTCTACAGAGAATTACTTTTCAGGAAACCGAGAGCTACGCTCTTCGCCTGTTTCACATCAATAGGTTCAGCACTTATCGACATTGTCAACAAGGCGATAAAGAAAATAAAAGTATATCTTCCCATTACTCGTCATTTTTTAGTTTAAACTTAGTTTGCGCTTATCAGAGGTTTGATTGAGGATGAATGAACCATTAAAATAAGTATATCAAAATCTTCTGATAAATAAATATTATTCATACATTTAGCCACTTATTAATCACCAAAATTTATAAACTATGAATTTACAGGTAATACAAAACAAAATTTATGAGATCAGAGGACAAAAAATTATGTTAGATTTTGATCTTGCAGAGTTATATAGTATTGAAACCAAAGTTCTAAAACAAGCTGTAAAACGTAATATAAAACGATTTGAAGATGAGGACTTTATGTTTGAACTTTCTAAAGAGGAACTTTCAAGGTCACAAATTGTGACCTTGAACAAAGGAAGAGGAAAAAACTTCAAATACATGCCTTTCGCTTTCACCGAATTAGGTGTAGCCATGTTATCTTCAGTATTAAATAGTGACATTGCTATAGAAATAAACCGTAACATTATGCGTGCCTTCGTCCAAATGAGAAAACAACTGATTGCAAACTACGATCAGTCACCAACTAATAAGAAACTATCAGAACTGGAGCAGCAAGTCAAGTTTCTTCAGGAAGACATTGAAAGTCTCAGTAAAGATCATGAAAACTACGAGCAACATTTTGACGATATCTATCTTGCCCTGGCAGAACTTGCTACAAAAAATAAAGAAAAGCCAGGTAACTCCCAACCGAAAATAGGTTATGTGAAGTAAAACTAAATAAATTGACTAACTTTGTGGCTTTAAACTGAAAACGATATAAAACGATTAAATATTATGGAGTACAATTTCAGAGAAATTGAGAAAAAATGGCACGAATACTGGATTGCCAATGGGGTTTATAAAGTGAAGGAGAATAAAGATAAACCCAAATACTACGTGTTGGATATGTTTCCTTACCCATCAGGAGCTGGACTACATGTTGGTCATCCGCTCGGTTACATTGCTTCTGATATTTATTCCCGTTTCAAACGCTTGCAGGGTTTCAATGTTTTACACCCGATGGGATACGATGCTTATGGTCTGCCAGCAGAACAGTATGCTATCCAAACCGGACAACATCCTGAGGTAACTACGAAACAAAATATCGCCCGTTACCGCGAGCAAATGGATAAGATAGGTTTCAGCTATGACTGGAGTCGCGAAATCCGTACCTGCGACCCGGAATATTATCACTGGACACAATGGGCATTTATCAAAATGTTCAACAGTTATTATTGCAACGACGAAAAGAAAGCATTACCCATCGAAAGCCTGATCGAAGCATTTGAAACAACAGGTACGGAAGGTCTGAATGTTGCCTGCGGAGAAGAAATGCAATTCACCGCTGAAGAATGGAAAGCTAAGAGCGATAAAGAAAAACAAGCTATACTGTTGAATTACCGAATCGCTTACCTGGGTGACACAATGGTCAACTGGTGTTCCGAACTGGGAACCGTACTGGCCAACGATGAAGTAGTGAACGGTGTTTCCGAACGTGGCGGTTTCCCTGTAGAACAGAAAATGATGCGTCAGTGGTGCCTGCGTGTATCTGCTTACGCCCAGCGTTTACTGGACGGACTGGACACCATCGATTGGACGGACTCTCTGAAAGATACACAACGCAACTGGATCGGCCGCAGCGAAGGAGCTGAAATCCTGTTCAAAGTGAAAGATAGCGATATAGAATTTACCATCTTTACGACTCGTGCGGATACCATGTTCGGCGTAACTTTCATGGTGTTAGCTCCTGAAAGCGAATTGGTTGGACAATTAACAACACCCGAACAAAAGCAAGTTGTCGATGCTTACCTGGATCGTACCAAGAAACGTACGGAACGTGAACGTATTGCCGACCGTTCTGTGACTGGTGTATTCAGTGGTTCATACGCTATCAACCCGTTTACAGGTGATGCAGTACCTGTCTGGATCAGCGATTATGTATTGGCTGGCTATGGAACAGGGGCTATCATGGCAGTTCCGGCACACGATAGCCGTGACTATGCGTTTGCAAAACATTTCAATCTGCCTATCATCCCGTTAATCGAAGGCTGCGATGTTAGCGAAGAAAGTTTCGATGCTAAAGAAGGTATTGTCTGCAATTCTCCGAGACCCGATGTTACTCCTTACTGCGATTTATCATTAAACGGTCTGACGGTAAAAGAAGCAATCGCTGCTACCAAGAAATATGTATCGGATCATAAGTTAGGACGAGTAAAGATAAACTATCGTTTACGTGATGCTATTTTCAGCCGCCAGCGTTATTGGGGCGAACCGTTCCCGGTATATTATGATGCGGACGGAATGCCTCAGATGTTACCTTTCGAAGCATTGCCGTTACAACTGCCGGAAGTGGATAAATTCCTGCCGACTGCTACAGGTGAACCTCCGTTAGGACATGCAACCAAATGGGCCTGGGATTCCGTAAAGAAAGAAGTAGTCGAAACGCCCCAAATAGATAACAAAACCATTTTCCCATTAGAACTTTGTACTATGCCGGGATTCGCAGGTTCCTCTGCTTATTATCTGCGCTATATGGATCCGCATAATGACAAAGGATTGGTAGACAAACAGATAAATGAATACTGGCATAATGTAGACCTGTATATCGGTGGTACTGAACATGCTACTGGTCACTTGATCTATAGCCGTTTCTGGAATAAATTCCTGTATGATATGGGAGTTATCTGTGAAGAAGAACCGTTCCAGAAGCTGATTAACCAGGGTATGATCCAGGGACGTTCCAATTTTGTATATCGCATAAAGGATACCAATACATTCGCTTCACTGAACCTGAAAGACCAGTATGAGGTTACTCCTATCCACGTGGATGTGAACATCGTAAACAACGATATCCTGGATGTCGAAGCTTTCAAGAACTGGCGTCCGGAATATAACAACGCAGAGTTCATCCTGGAAGACGGTAAATATATCTGCGGATGGGCTGTTGAAAAGATGTCAAAATCCATGTTCAACGTAGTAAACCCGGATATGATCGTTGAAAAGTATGGTGCCGACACATTACGTCTGTATGAAATGTTCTTAGGGCCGCTGGAACAATCCAAACCCTGGGATACGAATGGTATCGACGGTGTTCACCGTTTCTTGAAAAAGCTTTGGGCTTTGTTCTACGGAAATACCGACAGCCTGCAGATAACAGATGCAGAACCGACAGCCGAAGAATTAAAATCATTACACAAACTGATCAAGAAAGTTACATTCGATATCGAGCATTTCTCTTATAATACTTCTATCAGTGCTTTCATGATCTGTATCAATGAATTAAGCAGTCTGAAATGCAATAAACGTGCAATCCTGGAACAATTGATCATTCTGTTGGCTCCGTTTGCACCTCATACTGCAGAAGAGTTATGGCATGAATGTGGTCATACGACTACAGTTTGCGATGCTCAATGGCCTCAGCACAACGAAGAGTATCTGAAAGAAAACTCAGTTACTTACGCTATCTCATTCAACGGAAAAGCCCGTTTCAGTATGGAACTTCCAGCTGACATGCCCCGTGAAGAGGTTGAAAAGGCAGCTCTCAACCACGAAAGTTCCGCTAAGTGGACGGAAGGCAAGACTCCTAAAAAGATCATTGTCGTTCCGGGTAAGATCGTTAATATCGTTATTTGATGAGAACGGCTCAGTTTTATAAAGTTTATTATTCAGTACAGGATTATCTGATGATCTTGTTCGGAACCTTATTATATGGTTTCGGATTCAATGCATTCATCCTGTCTAATGAAATTGTCACCGGTGGTGTAAGCGGTATCTGTGCACTGATATTCTTTGCCACCGGCGGTGCAATACCGGTATCGGTTTCATACTTTGTTATCAATGTAGTCTTACTATTAGCTGCTCTGAAGATCCTGGGATTCAAATTCCTTATCAAAACAATCTTCGGAGTATTCTCGCTTTCCGCTTCGCTGTCATTCTTTGAATGGTTATTGAAAGGCAATCCTATATTGCACGATCAACCATTTATGGCGATCATGATCGGGGCACTCCTCTGCGGAGCCGGGTTAGGATTGGTATTTTCAGCAAACGGAAGTACCGGAGGAACGGATATTATCGGAGCGATTGTCAATAAATATAAGAATATATCTATTGGACGTGCACTGCTATTCTGCGACTTTTTCATTATCAGCTCTTCCTTTTTCCTCTTCCACAATGTGGATAAAATCGTTTTCGGTTTTGTTGAAATGATAATCAGCAACTATGTTCTTGACATGGTTTTGAATGGAAACCGTCAATCGGTACAGTTCCTCATATTCTCCCAAAAGTATGATGAAATAGCCGAGAGGATCATCCACGATCTGGACAGAGGATGTACCATATTGGACGGTGTAGGAGGTTATTCCAGAAAACCGGTAAAAGTAGTCGTACTACTGGCAAAAAAGTCAGAATCGGTATCTATCTTCCGTCTGGTAAAACAGATTGACCACCAGGCTTTCATTTCCCAAAGCATTGTCCGGGGAGTTTACGGAGAAGGTTTCGATCAGATAAAAACTTAAAATATTATTCAAACAATTAAAAGCACTTCCATACGTTATATATATCGTACAGAAGTGCTTTTTTATTTAGATATTCACACATATGAAACTCGTATTCGCAACAAATAACCAACATAAGTTGGATGAAGTACAAAAAATAACAGCCGGTCATACAGAAATAGTAAGCTTGGCCGCCATCGATTGCCATGATGATATACCGGAAACAGCTGCTACCCTGGAAGGTAATGCTCTTCAGAAAGCTCGTTATATCAAAGAAAAATTCGGTTATGACTGTTTTGCTGACGATACCGGCCTTGAAGTGGAAGCTTTAAACAATGCTCCCGGCGTATATTCTGCACGATATGCCGGTCCGGGACATGATTCAGAAGCTAATATGAAAAAGCTCCTTCAGGAAATGAACGGTAAAGAAAACCGGAAAGCCCGTTTCCGTACTGTTATAGCACTTATCCTGAATAATAAGGAATATCTGTTTGAAGGGGTCGTTAACGGCCAGATAACGAAAGAAAAGCGCGGAACAAGCGGATTCGGATATGATCCTGTCTTTATGCCGGATAATTATACGGAAACATTTGCCGAAATGGGTAATGACATAAAGAATACAATCAGTCACCGGGCGGAAGCTGTAAAAAAATTGAATGCTTTCTTATCCACATTATCAGAATAAATTATGAAAAGAATAATATATACTCTTCTATTATTATGCATAGTAATATTTAATACTTCAGCTCAGAAAAGTGTAGGAGAATGGAGTACTTATCTGGCATATTATACGACAACTAAGATCGCCGAAGCAAATAATCATGTGTATGCAGTAGCAGATGGATCTCTTTACAGTTATAACAAAGAAGATAATAGTATAACTCATTATTCAAAACAAACAGGATTAAGTGATAGCGATATAAACTTTATCATTTTCAATCCTGAAGTAAATACACTATTAATTACATATAGTAATGGAAATATCGATCTGTTAAGTGATTCCGGTATTTACAATTTATCCTATTTACTCGATAATTCAAATATAACAGATAAAACTATAAATAACATCTATCTTAATAAAGAACTAGCTTATTTATCTACCAATTTCGGAATCATAGTCTTAAATATGGCCAAAAAAGAAATCAAAGATACATATAAGCTAAATAAAAAAGTATATTCTGTCGTTATCGATACCGATCATATTTATGCTGCCACTGCTGCCGGATTAATTTTTGCTTCTTTGGATAGTAATTTACTGGATTATAATGAATGGAAAAACTATACATTATCTTCTTCTGAATTTGGTACGGAAAGTATTCGTCAAATAGGTTTATTTAAGAATAATCTCTGTTTCCTTGCCGATCCCAGTGATAAAAGCAAGACAGGAATTTATTATCAGGAATCAAACGGAACTGTAAAAAACCTATTAAAAAATAGGGATTTAAAACAGATGGTTATTCAAAATAACAAACTGATAACTTACACCTATTCCGAATTATATATTTATTCATCCTTTACCGATAGAGATGTCGTGAATGCAGTAGTTATTAACGATATTGCATCTCTTAAAGATCCCAACACTTTCTGGATCGCTTCGGGTACCAACGGGATAAAAGGAATAAGAAAAAATAATAATCAATACGAAATTATACTGGAAAATACCAACGATAACACCAAATATCCTAAAAGAAACTATAATTATTTCATGACAATGCACGAAAATAAATTATTAGTAGCCGGAGGAGGACGTGGAACTGATCGTTGGGGAAGAGCCGGTACTTTAATGGAATATGAGGATGGGAAATGGTATAATTTTAATGAAAACGAGGTAAACAATAAATTCAGAAGAGTAAGAGATTATACGGGAATAGCTGTTGATCCGAAAGATCCTGAACACTATTTTATTTCTTCTTACGGAGAAGGTATAGTCGAAATTAAAAATAATGAAGTCGTACAATTATATGACCATACGAACAGTGCATTAACTCCGATTACTTACATACCAGGACTCAACCCTTTGGATTATGTCCGTATAGGAGGTGTTACTTTCGATAAAGAAGGCAATTTATGGGCCACTAACTGTGAAGTAACGGATGCACTTAAAGTACTGAAAACCGACGGAACCTGGGCCAGCTTCGGATTTAGTGATTTCACCAATGCCCATAAAGTAGATAAAATAACTATCACTTCCAACAACCGTAAATGGATCAACGCCGACGAAGGTATCCTCATTTTTGATGATAAAGGGACCATAGATGATAAAAGTGATGATGAATCCCGTTTATATGAAACATTTAGCGATACGAACGGAACCATCGATGCCAGCGGATATTATTGTGTAACGGAAGATAAAAACGGTCATGTCTGGATTGGGACCTCCAGAGGTCCGATCGTTTGTACCAATCCGGGAAACAATATAAACAATATATCCGCATCCCGTATTGTTAGAACAAACGATAACGGAGAACCTTATTATCTATTGGATGGTGAAAAGATCAATGCCATCGCTGTCGACGGAGGCAACCGGAAATGGATTGCAACAAACAGTTCCGGGATTTTCCTGGTCAGTGAAGACGGTATGGAAACAATATCCAACTTTACTACTGCCAATTCCCCTCTTCCGTCCAACCAGATAAATTCATTAACTATTAACCAGTTTACCGGAGAAGTCTTTATCGGTACTGAAAAAGGACTGGTATCCTACATAACCGATGCTACAGAAGGCAATGAAGATTATTCGGATATATATGCTTATCCCAATCCTGTCCGCCCCGAACATAACGACCGTGTAACCATCGTCGGGCTTATGAACGATTCAAACGTAAAAATAACAGATATAAGGGGTAATATCATTTACCAGGGCAAATCTGCCGGTGGAACATTCACCTGGGATTGTCGTAAAAGAGGCGGAAGCCGTGTTGCTACCGGAATCTACCTGGTGTTAGCAGCTACACCGGAAGCCAAAGAAAGCGTAGTTACCAAAATAATGGTCGTAAAATAAACCGACCTGTCAAATAATCGACAAAGTAAAAGCCGGAGATATTTAAGTATTCTCCGGCTTCTTATATCATAAACCTAACTTTTCTGATATTTCCAACATTTTCCGAATCGGTTTGATAGCCTTCTTTTGTACTTCTTCATCAACAAATATCTCCGGCATTTCATATTTCAGGCAGTTATAAAGCTTCTCCATTGTATTCAACCGCATGAAATTACATTCGTTACATGCACAGGTACTGTCATTAGGAGGAGCCGGTATAAACTCTTTATCCGGACTCTTTTTCCTCATTTCATGAATAACGCCGCTTTCCGTCGCTACAATGAACTGTTTCTTCTCAGACTTGATAGTGTGCTTCAAAAGTGCAGCAGTCGATCCTACGAAGTCTGAAACCTGTATTACGGGTTGTTTACATTCCGGGTGCGTAATCACTTCCGCATTCGGGTACTGTTTTTTCAATTCCAGTATCTTTTCCAGTGAAAACTGTTCATGTACGTGACAAGCTCCGTTCCAAAGCAGCATATTACGTCTGGTGATACTATTTATATAATTTCCGAGGTTACGGTCCGGACCAAAGATCATCTTTGTCTCTTCCGGGAAACTTTCAACGATCTGGCGGGCATTCGTAGAAGTTACCACCACATCTGTAACCGCTTTCACTGCTGCTGTCGTATTCACATAAGAAATGACCACATGACCGGGATGCTGTTTTACAAATTCGGCAAATTCGGGAGCAGGACAGCTATCTGCCAGCGAACAACCGGCATTCAGATCAGGAACCAACACTTTTTTATCCGGACAAAGTATCTTTGCCGTTTCACCCATGAAATGAACACCGCACAACACAATGATATCCGCTGTCGTTTTAGCCGCCCACTGGGCCAATGCCAGGCTATCGCCTACATAATCAGCTATATCCTGTATATCACCTGTCTGATAATAATGGGCAAGAATAACCACATTCTTTTCTTTACGCAACTTATCGATAGCTTCCTTCAGATCGATATCTTTCGGAACCGGTGCGTCCATATACCCAATCGATTGATTTGTCAACATAGTATATCTATTATATTATTCCTGGTTTCAATAGTCTATCAACAAGGTTATCATCAATCTTTATTATTGATATTCTTACTATTAGTATATTTATTAACATCTTGTTGATAATTTGCAAAGGTAAAAACTTTATTCGTTCCCGCCAGAAAAACAAAAGCAAAACTTAGTCGTCCGGCAACAAAAAGGTATAAATTATTTACCTTACTTTATAGGGGCGAGCAGAGAGTTTGTCATACCTAATTATCAAATAGTTATCCTTAAAAACGGTTACAACCAGGGGTAAAAACATACTACTTTAGCCTTTGTGTTTGTCACCATTAACATTTGTATACATCCAGCAGGTAGAAGAGTAAGTTATCACCGGGATGATATTGAAACGTCACCTCGGTGTTGATGGCACGTCACCGGGATGACAATATTCAAAAGTAATAGCTTTTATCATTAAAACCTATTGCTTTTATGTTTAAAGTCTATTATCTTTGACCTTAGCTATAGGTATCTTCGGACAACCTCACGGAAGTTTAGGCTATCGCTATTTACTATCTCGACGCAAGTCGCTCGAAACATATCCGCCGTATCCGGCCATTCCTTTTTAGTTATCCACAATTATATATTATATTCTTATTAATCTTTAATTAAAAAATAAAATATGATGAATATGATATCCTGTTGAAACAGTTAATACATTTCTGTTACAATATTTGCTCGGAGAGTTATTAAAGTATATGAACTGCTTATTAAAAGGATACCAACATATGAAATGATATATTAATAACTGGATATCTTTATGTTACAGACTTTATCAGTTTTATGTTGATAACTGCAGTTGTGTAAAAGTTTATATCTGTGGATGGTTGTTGAAACGTGTATAACCCTTGTTAATAGCTCGTAATAAATAATAGGTTATTATTGTTGCATAATTGAAACAAGGGGGAGTATAACGAAGAATCTGAATAATGCAAGAACTTTTTTTCATTTTATGTTCACGACTTATCAATACCTTTTCAACGGCATATCCACATTAATTAGCTACTTTTGCAGGCAAAGAAAAGTAGTTATGCGTAAACTGAAAATAACAGAAATGAACCGCCTCACTCCCGAGGCTTTCAAGGAAAGTAAAAAGATACCCTTAATTGTTGTGCTTGACCATGTTAGAAGCCTGAACAATGTCGGTTCAGTTTTTCGTACTTCCGATGCATTCCGGGTGGAAGCTATTTATTTATGCGGTATTACGGCTTGTCCCCCTCATGCAGAGATACACAAGACTGCTTTAGGAGCTGAAGAAACTGTCGATTGGAGATATTTTAAAGATACACAGGAGGCTGTTGATAACCTGAAGCAACAAGGGTATATTGTATGTGCGGTCGAACAGGCTGTAGGTAGTACTATGTTGGATAAATTGCTGTTAGACAAGGATAAAAAATATGCAGTTGTGATGGGAAACGAAGTCAAAGGTGTTCAACAATCTGTTGTTGATAACTGTGATATGTGTATTGAAATACCTCAATACGGAACAAAACATTCGTTGAATGTGTCGGTAACGACCGGTATCATTATCTGGGATTTTTTTAAACAGTTGTCAGATTAATCCTCTTTCAACCAGAATAACGACCCGTTCCGTCATGGCATCTTTTCCTTTCGGGTCATATTCAGATTTCAGGCTGGCTCCGAACATACCGGCAAACAGGTTCCAGAAGCCTGCCCTGAAACTACCCAGATAAGCTTTCAACAGGTTATAACTAGACTGGTTACATTCCCTGTCAATCAGTTTAATAAGTAGTTTACCCTGCGAGAAGGTCAGCTTTTTCAACTCCGGTTTATATTCTTTGAACAAATCTTTTTCCATCCGTTTCAGATGGGCTTGCCGGGCTTTTTCATCAGGAAGTGTTTCCATATATTCATACGTTTCGATCAACGTCTCATACACCATTTTGGCGTATGGTAATGTGCGTTTAACGTCCCGGACCAGCTTATTATATTTTTCCTGTTCACGTTTATTTTTGAAGCGCACCTGCGGAAATATGAAGACTTCCTGCAGATTAACGACAGGAACGGTATCTTTCCCGTCGATGTACGCTCTTTGTACACCTTCGGGAAGTATATTTATTTTCAGCTTCTGTGCCTGGCTCCCAACTGCACAGAATAGAAATAAAATAAGGATTTTATACCATCTCTTCTTTGTCATAGTCTACAAAAGTAGGTGATTTACCAATAGCCTGTGCTGCTTTTACAGAATTTGACTTATTATACGGAAATGATAATTTAGTTGTTAATAAGTTGTCAACTCGATAAGAATCATTATATTTGCTTCGATTCTGATAATAACAAAACCGGTAACTATGAATATTGGATAGCCTTTTTGTATTGGAAGAATATTTTAATTAACAACCAAACATATCTTATCTATGAAACGATTAGTTTTATTATGCTTCCTGTTGGAGATCTCTTCCTGTTTGTATGCTGTTGATAACCTCCGTATACCCGATATCCGCTGTATGGGAATGGGTACTTACGGTGTAACTAACTCTTTGTTATTCAATCCTGCTGTGGTCGGTCTGGAGAGTTCCGGATCTGTTGATATCAATTACTTTAATTATTATGGATTGAAAGAATTGGGAATGGTGAATATGGCATTCAGTTATCCGAACAACTTACTTTCTGCAGGTGTTAATATCTCTTCTTTCGGTTACGATCAATATAGAGAAAGTATGTTCCGGATATTTCTGGGGAAATTGCTTACTGAAAAGTGGATCGTAGGTATCAGTATCCAGTACACATTTCTGCAGGCCAAATTATTGAAAGAAAACCCACAATACTTGTCCGCAGATGTTGGTATCCTGTTTATTCCGGTTGAAAAGCTGTTGATTGGTATGTTAATACAGAATTTACCTTCTGTTGAGATTCGAAAAAAGGATATTGATATAGAATCTATTATCTCTTATTCGTTACAAATAGGTTTTCAATGGGAGATTATTAAAAACCTGTTGATAGTTGGAAATGCGGAGACGGATAAACAAACTACTTTATCGGGTCGTATCGGCATAGAATACCAATTAATCGATCATTTTTATATACGTACCGGAATAAAAGTGACTCCACTCCTACCCACTTTGGGAATCGGATATCGGTTATCCGGCTTTGTAGTCGATGTGGCCGCTCATTATCATCCGGTGTTAGGAGTAAGTACCGGTATTGGATTAAAGTATTGTTTCTAACCTGATAATAACTATGAAAAGATTGTGGATAACCCTGTTGGTATATCTGTTGATAAACAGTTATAACCTTAATAGTCAGAATATATATTCTGTTGATAAGTGGATGGAATATATGGAAGAACTGACTTCTGAAACGGAGGATGAGGCCCGGATTGAAAACCTATATACAGATCTCTCCTACTTGACGGAACATCCTTTTGAGCTGAATAGTGTCACTGAAAATGAACTGAAACGTTTGCCTTTTCTGTCCGACCAACAAATAACCAGTCTGTTGACATATCGTACAAAATATGGAAAACTGGTCACTCTTTATGAATTAAAGAATATGGAAGGAATGGATTTCGATACTATTTCCCTGTTGCTTCCATTTGTTTATATTGGAGATATATCGGTTAATAAACGTCCTTTCTCTGTTAAAAACTTGTTGAAGTATGGTTCTAATGAATTGCAAATCAGATATGATAAATGTTTTCAACAGAAAAAAGGATATTGTTCATATCCGGATAGTATTTTGCAGCAATATCCCAACCGGAAATATCTGGGCGAACCATTTTATCATCATCTACGCTATTCGTATGCGTTTGATGACAGACTGCAACTGGGAGTAGTAGCAGAAAAAGACGCCGGTGAACCGTTTTGGAACTCTTATCACAAAGGGTATGATTTCTATTCGATACATCTTTTTTTCAAGGATATGAATAAGTGGTTGAAAAGTCTGGCTATAGGTGACTATAAGATATCTTTCGGACAAGGTCTGGTTATCAGTAATGATTTTACACCCGGGCGTAGTTCGATCGTGGCACAAGCTGAAAGACGAACGAATGGTTTTCGTCGTCACTTTTCAACAAACGAGAATGATTACTTTCGCGGAATGGCGTCTACTGTAGCCTTGAAACAGTTCTATATCAGTCTGTTCTATTCTTACCGGAAATTAGATGCCGGTGTTGATAACAATGAAGTAAGTTCATTTAAAACAGACGGTTTACACCGTTTGGAACGTGATTGGGAAAAGAAACATATTATTCCTATGCAGACATATGGTGGAAACGTGCGTTATGAAAATTCCAATTTTTCGGTTGGGATAACAGCCCTGTCCTACTCTTTCGGAAAATATCGGATACAACCTGATCCGAAGCCTTATAATCTGTTTTATTTTAGGGGGAACGATAATATCAACATGAGCGTTGATTATATGTTGAAAACTAAAAAAGTAAAGTTTTACGGCGAGACGGCCATATCTTCCAATAAGGCAGTCGCCACACTGAATGCCTTTCAGTTAACGCCTGTTTCTTATTTGTCATTACTGGTATTGCACCGTTATTATGACAGGAAATACCAGGCCTTTTTCGGGAACGCGTTCGGTCAGAACTCTTCCATACAGAACGAACAAGGAGTTTATGCTGGTATGCAATGGACGCCATTTGCCCATTTCAAGTTGTTCATGTATGCTGACGTGTTCCGTTTTCCCTGGTTAAAATATGGTGTGGATGCTCCTTCTTCGGGGCAGGAATATATGGTTCAACTGGATGCTGATCCGGGTAAAAATTTTGCATGGTATTTACGTTATAAGTATAGGAAAAAAGAAAAGAATCGGACATTGGAAAATGAATCGACATTAAATATCCTGCCCTATTCACAACAACGTTTCAGATTACAGTTTTTATATGGTATACGATCGGTATGGATATTGAAAACATCTGCCGACTGTGTTTATTATGATGAATGGAAAGGGAAACGCAGTCTTGGATGGATGATTTCACAAGGGGCAGGCTGGAAACCGTCTAACCTTCCGTTTCAGTCGGATATTTATATGGCATATTTTCATACGGACGATTATTACAGTCGTATTAATTCGTATGAGAAGAATATTCTGTATGCTTTCAATATGCCTTCTTTTTATGGAAAAGGGATCAGGTTATCTTTATCTTTTCGATGGAACATACTGGATAAATTATCCCTTTCTGCTAAGCTGGGACATACTTATTATGCTGATCGTAATGTGATCGGTACAGATCAGGAGGAGATAGAAGGACATAACAAAACAGATTTATATGCACTTCTGCGGTATAAGTTTTAAAATATGATTTTATAACTCTGTTTTTAAGATATAGTCGATGCTATCTTTCAACATTTTGGTAAACTTTTCAGCTCCTTGTTTTGATAAATGGTCACCATCTTTGAAATCGATATCATCGAATCTGTCATCTTTCAGAAAATTGAGATAGAGGATATTTGGGTAGTTATCCACTTTTTCTTTTGCTGTAGAAAACAGTAAATCGAGTTGTTGTTCATTCAGATGTTCATAATAACTGGGATAGGTCGGCGTAGTGACAAGGATTAATTTGATCTGTTTACTCTCACAGAACCGGATTATTTTATCCAAAAATATAAGGTTTTCAGCTACACTTTCCCGGTTATTTAATGTATGTCGTTTAGCTGCTTTTATGCCGCTTATTCCTAAATTTTCAATTGAAGAATTATTGACTATGAATCCCGACGGAGAATATTGTGAAGTGTTTCCTTTTAAGTATTCTTTTATTTTTTCGTAAGTAATGCTACTCGTGATTTCTACACTATATTTATATTTATCATATCCCATATAAATACCGTAATATTTTAAACGGGATTTGTCTGTATAATCCATCCTATCCTGAAGTGTACAATACGAGAAAGAAAGGATGACATACTTTAACTCCGTATATATTTCTTCGTACTTGGTCAGTATGAAATAATCGCGTTCCAGATCTTGTGAAGAATTTGCAAAATTAAAAGCCTTATGAGTGAGAAAAAAAGGATCGATCCCTGACATACAATGTGAATTACCCAATATGAGCGTATTTAAGCTATCCGCATGTTGTAACATCCATTCGTTTTTATATTTGTAAGTATTAGGGATCTGTCTGATTGCATATTCCAATAAGGCGAATATGATCAGGAGAGGAATAAAGAAAACAATCAATTGTTTTATAAACTTCTTCATAACGTTCAGAATTGAAAGTAAATAAAATCAGCAGGTGTACCTTGTAAAAAGACGATTATAAATATCAGTATATAATAGATACTCCACCGGACCACGGGCGATTTAATCTCCTTGTTTATTTGTAAACCATGCTCTTTCTCCCGTTGTATCCATTCTATGGCAAGTAAGAATAAACAGTATATCAAAGCTCTCTTGCCATGAGGAAAAGATATGTCTAGTAAGGAAGAAGAAAAAAGACGGGACAGATAGTCGGCTGCTTCACCTATATTATCTGCCCGGAAAATGATCCATCCGATAAGAACAAAGAAACATGTGGTGAGTACTTGTACTGCTTCTTTCAAAGAGGGTAAAAACTTACCTTCTGCTACAATCGTTTGAGTATATCTTCTGTTTCGTTTGAGTAACAGAAGAGGAATAAAGAGGCAGGCATGATAAATTCCCCATACAATGAACGTCCAGTTTGCTCCATGCCAAAGTCCGCTGATAATGAATATAATAAACGTATTTCGAATCACTTTTGCTTTTTTACAGCGGCTCCCTCCCAAAGGAACATAGACATAATCACGAAACCAGGTACTTAATGAAATATGCCAGCGTCTCCAAAATTCAGATATATCTCTTGAAAAATAAGGATAATTGAAATTCTTCATCAAGTCGATCCCAAATAATCGGGAACACCCGATAGCAATATCCGAATAACCTGAAAAATCTCCGTATATCTGGAAAGTAAATAAAATGGCTCCCAGTAAAAGAGTAAAACTGCTCTGATACTGATAACTGCTCCATATCTCATTGACTGCTACCGCACAATTGTCGGCTATTATCATCTTCTTGAAAAAACCCCATAACATCTGCTGGCAACCGTCTATTGCCTTATGATAATCGAATGTCCGCCGTTTATAAAACTGAGGTAATAAGTTGGTCGCTCTTTCTATAGGACCTGCCACCAGTTGTGGAAAGAAACTGACAAAAGCAAAAAAGGCAACCGGATCATGACAGGCTGATATTTTCTTTTGATATACGTCGATGCTGTAACTTAATGCCTGCAGCGTGTAAAAACTTATGCCGACAGGAAGAAGTATATCCAATGTGATCCAGTCTGGTTCGAAACCTAACGTATGTAATACTGTTTTCAAATTAGCACTGAAGAAGTTGAAATACTTGAAAGTACCTAAAATACCTATGTTAAGTAAAATGTTGATCGCATTGATTATCTTTTGTTTTTTACGGTTTCCTGCGGCTTGTTCGATAAGAAGCCCGCTGATAAAACAAAAAGAGCTGGTCAATATGATCAGGGAAAGAAAACGTATGTCCCACCAACCATAGAATATATAGCTTACAATTATGACAAAAAAGTTTTGCCACTTTATATTTTTATTTGCCAGCCAATATAGTGTGAATACGACCGGCAGGAAAATGATAAACTCTATAGAATTGAATAACACAATAATATAATATTGCTGTCCCCAATTCCCCGAAGTGACAGTTAATAAGAATGAAAGCATAGGAACTGACCGGGTTCATTGCTGTCTCAATAATTCTTTCATAATTTATAATACATAGTCATTGCACTAATATATACATGACTTGTTTATGAATAAACAAATGTAAAATACTAGTGAGTAAAAATACTATAAACTATGAAATATAAATTGAAAAGAATAAAGCCAGATGCTTTCTGTAATAGATAGAGTATTGCTATATAACGGCCACCCATCCAATTGCAAAAATAATAAAATATAGTTTTATAACCTGTATAATCAAAAATAAATTGTGTATGGATAAGACAATGTGTTAAGCTCTTTTGTAGCTTTGTGTCCATAATTCAAGAAATATGACTGCGTTCTTTGTTATATGGAGAACCTATAGATAAAAAACATATATAGTTATGTCAACAATTCTTTTTGATAAAATAGTATTCGGTCCGATACATAGTCGGCGTCTGGGTGTTTCTTTGGGTATGAACCTGCTTCCTGTGGACGGCAAGCTTTGTTCTTTCGACTGTATTTACTGTGAATGCGGTTTGAATGGGGAACGTCGTACGCATACTAAATTACCGGTTCGTGAAGAGGTAAAAGCTGCTTTGGAAGAAAAGTTATCAGTGATGCAGACGGAAGGTATTGCTCCTGATGTGATCACTTTTGCCGGTAACGGTGAACCGACCATGCATCCGGAATTCGAAGGTATCATTGAAGATACGATCGCCATCCGTGACCGTTTCTTTCCGAACGCCAAGATTGCCGTTTTATCTAATTCGACGATGCTTCATAAAGAAGGTGTGTTCCGGGCATTAAATAAGATCGAAGATAATATACTTAAACTCGATTCTGTACTCGATAGCCGGATACGGCAATTGAATGTTCCGAATTCTCCCTCCTTTACATTCGATCGGTTGCTGGAACAATTATGCCGTTTCAAAGGGAATTTGATTATCCAGACCATGTTCCTCCGGGGCGAACTGAACGGTGAACCGGTCGATAACACGACTGAAGTAGAAATAAACGGCTGGCTTGAAGCATTGAAGAAAATAAAACCGAAACAAGTTATGATCTATACCATCGACCGTGAAACTCCTTTGAAAGGTCTCAAAAAAGTTTCCGGAGAAGCATTGGATGCAATAGCAGACCGGGCACGGAAAGCTGGTTTTGATGTGACGGTTTCATATTGATTCTATTGTTTAATACCCCGGATTGTTCGGACAGCTTTATCCGTGATCAGTTTGAAGAAATAAACTCCCTGCGGCATGGTTTGGACATCTATCCATTCTGCCGGGTCGTTTACTTTCCGAATCATTTTTCCGTCAGTAGAATAAATCTCTATGTTTTTGATTTGCCTGTAATTCTTTATCTGGATCCGATCTTTGAATACAGTTGGATAAATGTTGATATCATCCGTAGCCGATATGTTTTCAGAACTTACGGTTACTTCTGATGCCGCTTTAGTCGCTTTACTCTCTTTTAAGTCATAAAGAGCTGAAACACTGTAGGTATGTATACCTGCAGTGACATTCTTGTCTGTAAATTGGAGTGTAGAAGCCGGAACAGTTACGAGTTTTTCCTGGTTTTTATAGATAGTATATCCTGTGATAACAGGGAAAGCTGCGATGGATTCTGTTGAGGCAGATCGGAGATCCGCTAATTCGCCATATTCCGAAGTGACAGTGGCGGATATGATAAAATTATTATCATTTTCTTCATCTTTCAAATATTCCCACTGGTTTCCGTCGAACGATAACAGATTTCCTTTTCCATGAATAGCCGGTCCTTTGTCTATATAAGCTGGTCCGTTACTTCTACTGTATTTTCTCGCATATATGGAAATAATCAGTTCCTGACTGGCATCGATCACATATGGAGTTTTTAATTGTATCGTATTCGATCTGTTAGCTGTCGTAGAGCCGACTTCCTGCTGATAGATCCGTTCTCCCTGTTTGATATATATGGCATAGTAAACATTAACAGCAGGAATGAATTTTACATTCGTCAGTTTCTTGTTGTGGATATTTATCAGGTCTTTCGGTTCCCAACGCTGACCGAAATAGAAAGGAGTACTTTGATATCCCACGTGTGTGTATGCATTTTGTGTTCCCCACCCTATTGTTTTCGTATATAGAGGGGCGTTCCATTGTACAAGAACATGGTTGGAAGGTGAAACTTCAGCAGTAACATCTATTGGTGATTTGTAATTGATCAAATTTCCTTCTTCTCCGGTCTGCGCCAGACCTGGAAGTTCGGTAACACCGGTATTCAACGGATCCAGCCAGATATCCATACGACCGGTATTCCTCTTGCTGTATTGGTCCCAATGGTAAGAAAATTTACCGTATAGATTATTGCCGTTTGTCAGGCGACAGCTTGAATTTCCTCCGCTTAATGTTCCGACAATTTGTTTATTCTCATTGAAAAGAGGTGAACCGGAAGAGCCGCCTTCCGTGACGCTATGGCCATTGAGGGTTTTATCGAAAATTACGTTCCAATGTCCGTCGGGGATTCCGGTTGTAAATGTATTATCTATCCAGGTCGCTGTCCTTACCGGTCGATCGCCGAAAGTGGATATTTTCATATAATCGCCTGAAGGATGATGGATATTAACTCCTGATGAGGGAGCAATATCACTCCTGTTCCACCCGTTGAAATAAACATTATAACTCTCAGGTATCTTGTTATTCAGCAATAATAATAACCCGTCGGAACCACCTTCTATCGGGATACTTGCGATGTGGCTACAGCCTACCATTGTTTTGTAGTCGGTAGCGGGAGAAGAAGTTTCACATCCGGTCTGTTCAAAATGAAAATAAAACATCCATTGGTTGAAATCTTCTACCGAAGCTATTTTATCGTTATCATAATTTTTCATGCAGTGATAAGCAGACAAAATATAAGGTTTCATATCTTTGGCTGTATTATTTATCAGAGAACCGGAACAAAGGAGCCCGGCGCCACCTACCTTTTCAACCATTTGACAAACTCCGTTCTTTTCATTCTGCCATTCCTCCCCTTCCTCACAGTTGATATTTACCATACAGGAACTGGAAGTTCCCGGACCTGTGCTTCGTAAATTCCCGGATATAGTCAGATGATTGTATCCATATCCTACCTGATTGATAATTATTCCGGCTTTTTCACCGGAAACAGGCGGTTCATATTCGATCGTAAGATCATCCCCTGCCACAAATTCCGTTGCAAAAGCTTTTCCTCCCGGATTGGTCTGTGAAGTATAAGCTCCCAGTAATTGAGTTTTGTCGGCATTATAAATAAATAATTTTCCTCCTTCAGGAATATAAAACGCATTATAATAGAGCATTAATGCAATTGCCCCTTTTGCCTGCAGACGTAGTTGCCATATTTCTTTTCCATTGGGCAAGGTGAGCCATTGTCCGTCAGTATCCATATTCAAATCCGTATCTATTAAAGTGGAAACAGTCAGAGGGGCTCCCTGGCTTACCCGCCATTCATCGACAGCGATCAAATCTTCCACACTGAAGTTGACAGGTATCCGAACAACCGGCTGTTCACTTTTCAACATGTTTTGATAGTTGAAACTAAGCGGTTTTCCTCCTTCGCTTATCTGTGATTTTCCTTCACCTGCATACAACAGGAAGAACGAAATGATACTTATACAGAAACAATGCCGGAATAGCTTGATACGATTCATTATAGTTTTATATAGATATGTTTCTTATATAACCAATATCCCGGTATCCAGTTCAGTATGACAAAGAGAATTGCCCATACCAGTGAACCTCCGAAATTACCGAATAAGGGTGCCAGTACATCTGAATAAACATAAGATGTTATTCCGCATTTATCGAGTATGACAGCGAAAATAGCTCCCTGCACATAAAGATATAACGGGTTGATACCGAAAGACTCGAAAAATAACGACCATTTCTTTTTACCATTGATATCGATGATCCAGATAAGAAGAGCAAGGAATAATGAACCGAATCCGCAGGTTGTTAAAACGAATGTGCTGCTCCATAATTTTTTATTGATCGGACAACCGTAACTGAACAGGAATCCCAGGAAAAGAATGATTGTTCCGAATATAAACAGATTGCGGATGACCAGTTCGTTATTTTTTTTACTGTCCAGAATAATCTTACCGGCATAAAAGCCCAGCAGAACATGTCCGATACTTCCCAGACAACTTAACAATCCTTCAGGATCGAAAGCGATACGTGTTCCGTCTGCCAGATAATCATGGTACATATGTGTATTACCGAACAGGAAACGGTCTGCTATGGCTATAATATTATCTTCCGATAATGTCGTGCTTCCTGTAAAAGCAAGAAGCATCCAGTAAACGATCAGAATACCGGCGGCTGTTTGTAAAATGTATTTGTGGTTGATGGCGAGTCCGATCAGCGAACCGGCACCATAAGCCAGTGCGAGGCGTTGCATTACTCCCAGGATACGAAGATTCTCAAAATGAGAAAATCCGTTATAACAGATATGTGAGAATATATTCAGTCCGAGTCCGACCAGAAAGATAAGCACGGTTCGTTTCAGTACTTTTGTAACGCTTTCTTTGGAGAGTTTGAAGTTATATTTTCGTAAGGAAAAGAACATGGATACTCCCATAATGAACATAAAGAACGGGAATACCAGATCGGTTGGTGTTAAACCGTTCCATGATGCGTGGCGGAGTGGTGCATACACATAATCCCAGGTTCCCGGATTGTTCACCATGATCATTCCTGCGATAGTAATGCCTCTCATCACATCTAGTGAGAGTAACCTTCCTGATTGTGCCATAACTTAGATTTTTAGGTTGTAAGATACAAATGTAAGTAAAAATCAACAGGGTTATATAATTTGTAAAAGAAAACATGAACATCCGGTAGAATGTACCTGGATTTAGTATGTGAAGTAATTCATGGAATCATTCTGAGCTGTTTAAAGTTTGGACACTTTATCATTCGTCTGTATTCCGACATCTTTGGTAACTTTTAAAAATAAGAAAATCAGAACTGTTTATTCCATTATCTTTGGAACATGAAAAAGTTCGTGATAGGATTGTTTACATGTTTATTATCAGTTAGTTCTGTATATTCCCAACTCGCAATAAGGCGTCAGCTAACAGTACCTGAAGCTCCTGATCCGCTTGATCTTTCTTATTATTCTCCAAAGAAAGGATTTCAGGCGGGAGCAACTGTTTTCAGCATCAATATGGGAGTCTGGATCTTTGACCGGTATATCCAGAAAGGAGATTTTGCCTATATCAACGGACAGACGATTAAAGAGAATTTCAGGCATGGTTTTATATGGGATAATGACAAGATGGGGACGAATATGTTCTTGCATCCTTATCACGGCAGTTTGTATTATAACGCAGGACGTTCGAACGGATATAATTACTGGCAATCGGGGCTGTATGCGTTTGCCGGGAGCTTTATGTGGGAGATGTTTATGGAATGTGAATATCCTTCTACCAATGATATAATAGCGACACCGATCGGAGGGATGGCGTTGGGAGAGGTGTTCTATAGGGCATCCGACCTGATACTGGATGACAGGAAAACCGGGGCTGCTCGTTTTGGGTGTGAATTTGCTTCGTTCGTAGTTTCCCCGATGCGTGGGCTTACCCGTATTATCAACGGAGATGCCTGGAAACAGAGACCTACGTCGGGTAAACAGTTCGGAGTGCCGGACGTGAGTGTCGATATCTCGATGGGGATACGGGCTCTGGAACTGGAGGATGATATTTTCGATAAAGGGGTCGGATTCGCTTCTGAGATCAATATCGAGTACGGCGATCATTTCGATGCAGAAAACAGAAAACCTTACGATTACTTCTCTGTAAAAGCAAACCTGAATGTGCAAGCCTCACAACCGGTATTGGGGCAATTGAATATTATCGGCCGTCTGATGGGAAAAGAATTGATAGATAATAAAAAACATTATCTGAGCTTGGGGCTTTACCAGCATTTCGATTATTATGATTCGGATACTATTTCCGATATATCTTCTAAAACTCCTTATAAGTTCTGTACACCGGCATCGTTCGGAGGTGGTTTGGTATATAAGAATAAACGGTTCAAACGCTGGGATATAGATGCGTATGGTCATTTGAACGGAATACTTTTAGGCGGGGCATTAAGTGATTATTATCGGGTAGACGAACGGAATTATAATCTGGCAAGCGGATACAGTACGAAAGTCGGTTTCAATTTTATATATAAGAAGGATAAATTCTCAGCATCTACCACGTATGAGGTTTACCATATGTTTACCTGGAAGGGGTATCCGAAAGATATTGATTGGGATAATTTTAATCCGAAAATCCTGGATGCACAGGGAGACCGTTCGAAAGCAATCCTGCATGCAGTCGGTTTGAGGTTGGATGTTAAGTTGTGGAAAGGTTTGTATCTGACCGGATCGTTTATGAATTATTCCCGCCATACGGATTACAAATATTTTGAAGAAGTTTTTTCTCATACTTCGGAAGGACGTCTGATGTTGACTTATAAATTATAACGATTTGCACTTAACAGAGTAGGGGGATTTTTCGTTTTTTCTGTCTAATCAGTAGTAAAGCGAAAAGAACATAAAACGATTGCTGTTGTGGATAATGATGCTATTTCCGGTTTTGGCTGGTGCAAGTGAGGATGGATTCAAATTCAAAAGATGGGAGTTTGCCCTCTCCGGAGGATTAAATAATAATTATGCCTGGGAGGTGGAGCCGTCTTTTACCTATTTTATTTGTAAATATGTAGGTGTAACGGGAGGAGTTAATTTTACAGGTCAGTTCTATGATGAATATTATTCCGGACCAGCTCCCGGCGGCCCGGATTTGAAATGGTTTATCAGTTCGGATGATTCGAATGCGAAACGGATACTTTTCCGTCCGGCTATCCGGTTACGTACTCCTAATATAAATAAGTGGGGAGACCGTGATCTGTGTGTGACATTCAATGTGGAGCCGGGTATGTATATGGCGGTTCCTGTCAACGAGCACCTTCAGATCGGCTATAGGGAAGAAGACTATCTCGTTACGGGAATATTTAAGGAAAATGTTACGAATACGAATGGGGAATGGTTGTACTGGAATGTAAAGAGCTTTATGCAGATAGAAGTTGAAAGCTGGGTATTTTCAGCCGGATATACCATTTCCAATTATGATGTATACGGTGGCAGACGAAATATGGTTATCGAACGGAAACCGTTGAACGATATGCTCTGGAAGAAGAAAATGACACATGCCTTCTTTCTTTCTGTAGGTATTCAGTTTTAAAAGAAGCGGTTATTGGACCGCTTCTTTTGCTTTCTTTACTGCTTCATTGATATTCGAGCAAATATTTTCAGCACCTATTTTTTGTTCGAACCCTGATTTTTTCAGTACCTTCCGCACGTGTTCATTTACACCGGATAAGATCATATGAATATGTTCTGCCTGGGATAACCGGAACAGGCTTTCCAGGTTATGAAGTCCTGTGGAATCCATGAACGGGACTTTACGCATGCGGATGATACGTACCTTCGGTTTGTCGCCTACTGTTTTCATTACACCATCGAATTTGTTGGCTATACCGAAGAAGAACGGTCCGTCTATTTCATACACTTCCACTCCTTTCGGCAATGTCAATACTTCTTCATTATGGCGGATTTCGCCTTCACTGGAGAGATCTATTTCATCTCTGGTGACTGAGATATGTGTTGTTTCTGCCACACGGCGCATAAACAGGAACATCGCTATCAGCAAACCGATCTCGATAGCGATTGTCAGGTCGAAGATAACGGTCAGCAGGAAGGTTACCAACAGGACGGAAACATCGCTTTTCGGATTCTTCATCAGTGAACGGAATGTACGCCATTCACTCATATTATAGGATACGATGATCAACACCCCTGCCAGGCAAGCCATTGGGATATGCTTGGTAAGCGGTCCGAGGAATAACAGGATCAATAACAATACTATTGCATGGATGATACCGGCAACAGGAGTACGGCCACCGTTATTTATATTCGTCATGGTACGCGCAATAGCTCCTGTTACGGGAATACCGCCGAAGATAGGAACAACAATATTGGCTGCTCCCTGTGCGATCAGTTCTGTGTTTGAATTATGTTTATCGCCTGTAACACCATCGGCGACGGTCGCTGAAAGAAGTGATTCTATGGCTCCCAGCATGGCGATCGTGAAAGCCGAAGGAAGCAACAAATTGATTGTTTCCATATTGAAAGAAATAGCTTCCGGCTGTGGGAGGGAAGCGTTGATGGTAAAATGATCGCCAATTGTTTCTATACCGGTAATACCTAAATGGTTACGCATAATATAAACAACTACAGTCATTACGATGATAGCGATCAGTGAACCCGGGATCTTTTTGGAGAGCCGGGGGGAGAAGACGATAATGAATATACTGATGATCCCGATGACGAACGACCAGATGTTGATCGTATGGATATGTTCGAAATAGGCGATCCATTTGGAGATGAAATCGGCCGGAATTTTTTCCATTGTCAGTCCGAACAAGTCTTTCATCTGTGTGGTAAAAATTGTCAGTGCAATACCGCTGGTAAACCCTACAACGATCGGGTAAGGGATGAATTTTATGACTGTCCCGAGCTTTAACGCTCCCATAATCACCAGTATGATACCTGCAATGACGGTCGCAATGGCAAGTCCTTCGATACCGAAATTCTGTATGATACCATATACGATTACAATAAACGCTCCGGTCGGACCGCCGATCTGGACATTGCTGCCTCCCAGGAAAGAAACAATAAAACCGCCTATGATGGCAGTGATCAGTCCTTTCTCCGGACTCACTCCTGAGGCGATACCGAATGCAATGGCTAGCGGAAGGGCAACAATACCCACAATGATCCCTGCCATCAGGTCTGCCATGAATTTTTCTTTGGAATAGTTCTTCAGCGCCGAAAATAGTTTGGGCTGAAAATCAAATTTGCTCTCCATTTCTCTGCCTAATATGTTAAATTTTGATGCAAAGATACAACAATATTTATCGTAAAGCATAAAAGGTAGGATAATTTGCAATGTCGACATTACAAAATTAGAAATAATAGAACTACTTTTCTTTCAAGAGAAAAGTAACATTCAATTCCGCCAACGGGTATACTCTATCTTTCCTGTTATAAATGCTATTTATGAATCGATAGATATATTTTAAGTAAAATAATGAATTAAAGTTTTAAACATTTTCATACTTTTGGGAGTTATTTGAATAGGGCGATTAGACAAACTCATTTTATACTACATATATAATTAGCATTATGGAAAAAAGTATTAAAGGTACACGTACCGAACAAAATCTGCTTAAATCATTTGCCGGAGAATCTCAGGCAAGAAGTCGTTACACATTTTTTGCAAGCGTAGCTAAAAAAGAAGGTTACGAACAAATTGCAGGTGTATTCATGGAAACAGCTGAACAGGAAAAAGAACATGCAAAGCGTTTCTTCAAATTCCTGGAAGGCGGTATGGTGGAAATTACTGCTTCTTATCCTGCCGGTATAATTGGTACGACAATGGAAAATCTGGCTGCTGCAGCCGATGGTGAAAACGAAGAATGGGCTGATTTATATCCTGCTTTTGCCGATATTGCAGAAGAAGAAGGATTTAAACAGATTGCCGTTGCCTTCAGAATGATCGCAAAGGTGGAAGCCGAACACGAAAAACGTTATCGTAAATTGTTGGCAAATCTGACTGAAGGTAAGGTATTCGAAAAAGATGAAGCTATCTTCTGGCAGTGTCGTAACTGTGGTTTTGTGATCGAAGCAAAGAAAGCTCCGATGAAATGTCCGGCATGCGAACACCCGCAGGCATTCTTCGAACCAATGAAGCAGAACTATTAAAATCTTCTATTAAAATCAAGAATTTAGGCGTCCCTATCCAAAATATGTTGGATAGGGACGTTTTTTGTTTGTATTCATGTGAATAAAATATATCTTTACCAGCCTATTATAACTTAATTCTAATTTTCTCCTGAATAGTTGACCAAATGAGTATATCGATAAAGAACCTTAATAAGGTGTATCCGAATGGAAACCACGCCTTAAAAGATGTGAATCTGGAGATACCGACAGGTATGTTTGGCTTGCTAGGGCCGAATGGTGCCGGAAAATCTACGTTGATGCGTATCCTGGTCGCTTTAATGGAACCGACCTCCGGGCAGGTCGATATCTGCGGATACGATTTACTGAAACAACGTAAGGAGATCAGGAGTATATTGGGTTATCTTCCGCAGGATTTCCGTTTCTTCGCCAAATATAAGACACATGAGTTTCTGGATTATGCTGCCCGTTTGTCGGGGATGACTAATAACAGGCAACGCAAGCAAGCGGTGGATGCCATGCTTGAAAATGTGGGTCTCTTCGATGTACGTGAACGGTATGCGAACAAACTGTCGGGAGGTATGAAACGTCGTTTGGGAATTGCCCAGGCACTGATCCATCATCCGAAAGTGATCATTGTGGATGAGCCGACAACGGGGCTTGACCCTGAAGAACGTATCCGTTTCCGTAATCTGCTGTCGGAGGTGAGTGAGAATGATGTGACGATCATCCTTTCTACTCATATCGTAGGAGATATATCCAGCACCTGTAACTGCATGGCGCTGATGAATAAAGGAGAAGTCTCTTTTTACGGTTCCCCCCAGGATATGATGAAACAGGCGGAAGGGAAAGTATGGCGTATTAAAGTGACGAGTGATGAACTGCATGAAGTGGATAAGAAATATCCTGTTATTTCTACCATTCCTTCCGGTTCCGGATGGGAAGTGCAGGTAGTGGCTGATGAGATCGAAGGATATGAGGCAGAGTCGTATCCTCCCAATCTGGAACATGCTTATGTGTATTATATGGAGAATAAGTTAAATCTCTGGACCAACGATTAACAACCCCTTAATAGACCCTTTATGTCGTTTATCAACAATATACAATCGGTAGCAAAATACGAAAGCAAAATATTGATCCGGAGTTGGTTCTTTAAAGTGTTTATGGTACTGGCGATACTGATACTCGGATTCTTTGACTTCGGCATGCTCGTGGCAGACGATGGTGGAGGCATGTGGATGCTGAAAGCACTTCCTTCCAATTTGCCTTATGTCAATCTGTTACTGCTTAATACCGGCCAGGCGGTGATCTGTATCTTTCTTGCTTCGGAATTTTTGAAGAGGGATAAGAAACTGGATACCTCGGAGGTCTTTTATGTCCGTCCGTTGAGTAATGCCGAATATGTGATCGGGAAGATATGGGGAAACCTGCGGGTATTTCTGATACTGAACCTGATCGTGATGGGAATGGCATTAATTTTCAATCTGATCACTTCGGGAATGGCGGTAGATTGGGGAGCGTATCTTCTGTATTTCTTCCTGATAAGCATCCCGACACTGGTTTTCATTATCGGTCTGTCTATTTTCCTGATGCTGGTGTTGAAGAATCAGGCGCTTACCTTTATTATCTTACTGGGATATATCGGGCTGACATTGTTCTATATCAGTGATAAGTTCTATTATCTGTTCGATTATATGGCCTATAGCCTGCCGTTGGTGAAGTCGGGTATCGTCGGTTTTACGAATTGGGAAACGGTATTGAATCACCGGGCTATCTATTTCTTTGCCGGACTGGCTTTTATATTCTTTACGATCTTTCTGTTCCGGCGGTTGCCTAATTCGTCACGCAGCAATTATCCGTGGTTATTCCTTTCGTTCTGTATGTTGCTGATAAGTGGTGCGGCAGGGTATAAACATGTTCATTCCATTCTGGGACAAGGGGAGATGCGGACGTTGTATACGGAAGTCAATAATAAATATGTACATACTCCCAAAATGATCATCGAGCAGTATGATATTTCGCTGGAGCAGCAACCGGAAACATTCGTTTCGGAAGTAACGATGAAGGGGTTGGCACTGGAACCGGCTGCGGTATTTACTTTCTGTCTGAATCCGGGGTTACAGGTACAGGAGATAAAGAGGGGAGGGAACAGCCTCGATTTTAAAAGGGATAATCAGATCCTATTGGTTGATTTCGGTCAGGAGATCATCCCGGGCGATACGGTCACTTTCTCCGTTAAATATGGAGGGAAGATCGATAGTAAATTCTGTTATCTGGATATTCCGGCAGAAGTTTTACAGAAAGAATACAAGAATTTCCTGTTCAATATAGATAAGCAATATGTATTTCAAACGGACAATTACCTGTTGTTCACTCCGGAAACCTATTGGTATCCACGTCCGGGAACATCTTACAGCAATATGAGTCCGGACTGGCAGCAAACCTATTTCAGTAAATTCGGTTTGCAGGTGAAGCCACTTCCGGGATTGACTCCGCTTTCACAGGGGGAAGGAGTAAAGGAGGAAGACGGATCTTATTCGTTTACACCCGAATATCCGGTACAGGCTATTTCTCTGATCGTGGGAAAATATAAACAACAAAGTCTGGAGTCGGACAGTACAGTATATAGTATATGGCATATCGAAGGGAATGATTACTATACGGCTACATTCGATTCTATCCTCGATACGATACCGAGTTTCGTCCGTAATATGCGGGAGAACCTGGAACGTACCTATCGGTTGAGTTATCCGTTCAACCGTTTTTCTGTGATTGAAGTGCCGGTACAATTTTCTACCTATACCCGTGCCTGGTCGCAAGCCCAGGAAGCTGTCCAGCCCGAGATGGTCCTTTTCCCGGAAAAAGGGTGTGTCTTCGGACAACTCGATGTAGATAGAGCCTGGCGTAACCAAATAAAATGGTCGAAAAGGGGCGGGCGTGAAATCACTGAAGAAGAGGCGAAGATACGTGCGCTGAATAATTTCTTCTGGATTTTCCAGCGACCGGAAGGGAACTATAATTTCTCTTCTGCCGGACGGGGTAATTACAATATTTCTTCACAGGCAAATCCTTATTTCCTGTTTCCCCAGTTATATAATTACCGATATAACATCTTTTCTCCCGATTGGCCGGTTGCTAATGCGGCTATCGAACTTTACCTGCAGAAGAAATCGGATAACTACGGCTGGGAACGTGATATAAACGGTATCAGTAATAATGAAAAAGCAAGCCTGTTGATGGAAAAACAGGGATTTAAGGAACTTCTGGCTAATGTAGAGTACCGCAATTTACTTGAAAATATCGTCAGCTTGAAGGTCTACCGCCTGTTTGCCGATCCGGAGATCAGTATCGGGGTGAACGCGTTCAGGGATTCTGTGTATGCATTGCTGGAAAAGAATACATTCCGGAATATCCAGTTTGAGAGTCTGTTGGATACATTAGGGAATATCAGCCATACGGATATCCGTTCGGGACTGTCGGAATGGTCGTATCCTACGCCTCTGCCTTATTATACACTGGGACGGCCGGAAGTAACGCGGATCACGAATCGGGGACAGGAGGTCTTTGTCCTCAGGATGCAGGTCAGCAATAATTCTGATCATGACGGAATTGTTCATATAGATATACAGGGAGTGGGCAGACGCGACCAGAACAACATCGATCCGCGCACCAGCCGGAAGATTCCTTTAGCGGCCCATCAGACAAAAGAGTTGGTGTCCGTATGGGAAGAGGCACCGCGTGATGTCACTGTCAATACTTTGATATCCGGTAATCTGCCGAGTGTGATCAATCAACCTGTAGGGAATATCAAACAGGAAAGAAGGCAGAATATAGATACCGAGGGTGATTTCATCGTTTCAACTTCTTCGCAGGATATTGAAGGGGAGATCATTGTCGATAATGAAGATACGACTTTGTTTGTCCTGTCTGAACCGGATGTAGTGGGTATGCTGCCTAAATGGTTGGATAAAGTAGAGGATACCTCGTTCAAGTACTCCGGTGTCTCCGACTGGCGGCCACCCTTGCAATGGACAGCTACGACGAATGCTAATTATTACGGAAAATACATCCGTTCCGCTTACGTGATAAAAAGCGGTAACGGCAGCCAGACGGCTACCTGGAAGATTCCGGTACCTGCCGAAGGACAGTATGATGTTTATTATTATGTCAGCAAGAACAATGAAATGCGGTATAACGACCGTGCCCAGGGAGAGTACCGTTTCAAGGTAAAACAGGGAGAAGAGACGGAGGACGCTTATATCGACCTCCGGAAAGCGAATGAGGGATGGGAACAGTTGGGTGTCTATTATTTTGTAGCCGATACTGCATTTATCGTCCTGACAAACGAATGTAAATTAAGAAGTGTAACGGCGGATGCCGTCAAACTGGTAAAACGTTAATCATTAAAAGTCTACTTATATGCAAAGAGAGTTATTACGGATGAAAAAGATGCTTCTTACGGTTCTGGTCCTCTTGGGAGTGCCGCTGGCATCTCACGGGCAGTTGTCGCTGACTATCGAGAAAGCGTTGGATATTGCGGAAGAGAACAGTCCGAACCTGCGCCGTTCGCATATGAACCTGGAGCGGTATCAGGAGACGCTGGTTGCACAGCGGGCTTCCCTCAAATCCAAGTTTTCCCTGAACCTGAATCCGGTGGGATATGAGAAGAACCGCCGTTTTGACAATCGTTTGTCACAATGGTATACCAATGAATCATTTACATCAAGCGGAACTTTCCGGGTCGATCAGCCTATCTTATGGACGGATGGAGAGATCTCTTTGATCAATACGTTCGGCTGGCAGGATAACAACTCCAATATCGACGGTGATAAGAATAGTAATAAAGCGTTCAATAATAACCTCTATCTGCAATTATCCCAACCTATCTTCACTTATAACAAGCGAAAAATGGAATTAAAACAGATAGAATATGATTATGAGAATGCCCATATCAGTTATGCCCTGCAACGTCTGAATACGGAAAAAGATATCACGAATCAGTTCTATAATGTGTATATGGCTCAGAGCCAGCTGGCCATTACCCGCGAAGAGTTGGTAAATGCCCAGCAAAGCTATGATATCATCAAGAACAAGGTGGAGGCCGACCTGGCAGCCAAAGATGAGTTATTTCAGGCAGAGCTGAACCTGGCTACGGCTCGTTCTTCAGTGGAAGAACAACAGGTATCTCTTGAGAATACGAAGGATAAGTTGAAACAATCGTTAGGAATGAACCTGGATGAAGACCTGATGGTATTTGCCGAGATAGAAGTCAAGCCGATCGATGTCAACCTGCAACAGGCAATTTCTCACGGTCTGGAATCACGTCTGGAACTTCGCCAGCGGGAAATCGAGAGCGATGAACTCGGTTTTGATATGATCAAGACAAAAGCATTGAATGAATTTAAGGGAGATATATCCGTCTCTTTTGGTCTGATCGGCGATAATAAACGTTTTGATAAGATCTATGAGAATCCGACACAGAATCCGCGGGTAGCTATCAGCTTTACAGTACCGATCTTTGACTGGGGGGAAAAGAAAGCCCGTATCCGTGCGCAGAAAGTAGCTCAGAATATCAATAAACTCGATTTCCATGAAGATAAGGTCGATATCGAACTGAATATCCGCCAGGTATGGCGTAACCTGGAGAATCTCCGGACACAGATCAAGATCGCTGAACAAAACGTGATGAATGCACAGCGTACGTACGACCTAAACCTGACCCGTTACCGCGAGGGCGATCTGACCGGTATGGAAATGAGCCAGTTCCAGACACAGTTGTCGAATAAGAAGATTTCTTATACACAGGCGCTTATCAACTATAAGATCGAATTGTTGAATCTTAAAATACTCTCTTTGTACGATTTTGAAATGAATACTCCGATCGTTCCGATGAAAGACTTAATCTCAGAAAAATAATCAGTTATGAAAAAATATAATCATACCCTTGTATCTCTTTTATTACTAGCCGTAATAACAACCGGTTGTAACAACCAGCCGCAAAATGCTCCCAGCGATATCGCCACGCCGGTATCCGTAAAGGAGTTGAAAAAAGGTTCTATCAGCAAACTGATCAATACGACCGGTACGGCACAGCCAACCTATGGTGTCGATCTCAATTCCGAGATGAGCGGTTTGTATAAATTGCAGGTGAATCCCAAGACGGGAAAACCGTTCAAGTTGGGTGACCTGGTTTCAAAAGGACAGTTGATCATCCGTTTGGAAGATAAAGAATATGAGAATGGCATTGCTATAGACGCTAAAGAACTGAGTCTGGAAATAGCCGAGCAGGAACAAACGAAACAAAAGGCTCTTTATGAAAAAGGCGGCGTGACACTGAGCGAAATGCGTAACACCGAAGTGAAGGTGACGAATGCCCGTTATGACTTGGAGAATGCGAAACTCAACCTGGAGAAGATGAATGTGAAAGCGCCTTTCGACGGAGTAATCGTCAATCTGCCTCATTATACGACAGATGTAAGGGTAGAGCAGGGAAAACCGATGGTCGGATTGATGGATTATGCCCGGATGTATATGGATATCAATCTGCCGGAGAGTGCTATCAGTTATGTGAAAGCCGATCAGCCGGTGTTTATCACGCATTATACATTGCCGGAAGATACGTTGAAAGCCGTGATCAGTGAACTGTCGCCGGCTATCAGCACGGAAACCCGTACCTTCAAAGGGAAGATACTGATCCAGAACGGTGGCCTGAAACTGCGTCCGGGTATGTTTGTTAAGGCGGATATCGTGGTAGACCGTGCCGATAGTGCCATTATCATACCGAAAGATGTCGTACAATCCAACCGCCGCCGTAAATATGTATTCATTGTAGACAAGAATACGGCCATCCTGCGGAATATCAAGACAGGATTGGAGGATGAAGATAATATAGAAGTACTGGAAGGCCTTCGTGAAAATGACAATCTCGTTGTCAAAGGCTTCGAGACATTGAAGGAGAATAGTAAAGTGAAGGTACAAAAATAGGGGCGGAGAGTAGTATTATGAAGAACATTGTCAAATTTGCAGTAAGCAATCCGGTCACAATCTGTATGGTCGTACTGGCAATTCTGTTGCTGGGAAAGATATCGTACGATCAGTTGAGTGTGGACCTGCTGCCCGACCTGAATAATCCCCGGCTGTTCATCGAGCTGAAAGCCGGCGAACGTCCGCCGGAAGAGATAGAGAAGCAGTTCGTCAAAAATATGGAGTCGATGGCGATCCGGCAAAGCGATGTGACACAGGTTTCGTCGGTAGTCAAGGCCGGTTCGGCCCGTATCACTGTGGAATATACCTGGACGAAAGACATGGATGAGGCTTTCCTCGATTTGCAGAAAGCGATGAATCCGTTTTCCCAGAATAAAGATATTACCGAGCTGAAGATCACACAACACGATCCCAACCAGTCGCCGGTTATCCTGATCGGTATGTCCCATCAGACTATAACAGATATGGCGGAGCTACGAAAAGTAGCAGAGAGTTATATCCGGAACGAATTGATCCGGTTGGAAGGCGTTGCTGAAGTAACTTTGTCCGGCCAGGAGGAAAATACCCTGATCATACAGACCGACCCGTATAAACTGGATGCTTTCGGATTGAAGATAGAAGATATTGCCTCCCGTATCGAGGCGAACAACCAAAGTATATCCGGCGGCCGTGTCAGCGAGCTGGGATTGCAGTATCTGGTAAAAAGTTCCAGTCTGTTCGGCTCGGAGGCTGATTTTGAAAATCTGATCGTCGGCTATAAGCCTGTAACGAAGCAGGAGACGGCAGCGAATGCCTCTCAGAATACAGGGACGGATGCGGCGGCAGACAAGGCTCCGCTTTTCCTTCGGGAAGTCGCTACCGTTCAATTTGAGAATGCGCGACCCGATAATATCGTCCGCATCAACGGGCAACGGAGTATCGGGCTTTCCATCTATAAGGAAATGCGTTATAATACGGTCAAGGTGGTGGATGGCGTATCCCGTCAGCTGGCTGTTATCGAACAGGCGTTGCCCGGGTATCATTTTAAGGTGATAACCAATCAGGGAACGTTTATCAAGAATGCGATCGGAGAGGTGAAGGAGAGTGCAGTCCTGGGTATTATCCTGGCTGTCATCATCCTGTTTGTTTTCCTTCGCCGGTTCGGGACTACATTGATTGTCAGCATGGCTATTCCGATCTCGATCGTGGCGACTTTCAATTTGATGTTCTTCAACGGACTTACGCTGAATATAATGACGCTCGGAGGATTGGCGCTGGGAGCCGGGATGTTGGTGGATAATGCCATTGTGGTTATCGAAAGCATCTTCCGGAACCAAGAGAGAGGCGTACCTGTGAGGGAAGCGACCATAACCGGAACTTCCGAGGTAGCGGGGGCGGTGATCGCTTCGACGCTGACTACGATTGTGGTGTTCCTGCCGATCGTCTATCTACATGGGGCTTCGGGCGAGTTATTCAAGGACCAGGCATGGACGGTGACGTTCTCGCTGGTATCATCGTTGTTTGTGGCTATATTGGTGATTCCGATGTTGTATGATCGGTTGGTGAAACATTCTCATTCTTCCGGTGAAAATGACACACCCCCTGCCCCCTCTCAAGAGGGGAAAAGGATACCTTTGGACACTAAGAGGAAATTAGGAGGAACAGGTCTTCAGATGACAGGTTACAGCCATATTTTACGAAGTTTGATCAGTCATCGCTGGATTGTTATCGGTGCGGCTGTCGGCTTGATGGTCGTAACGGTTTTCCTACTGCCGTTTATTGGGACGGAGTTTATGCCGCGGACGGAAAGCAAGGCGTTTACTGTCCTGGTGAAAATGCCGGAAGGGACGCGGCTGGAACGTACTGCCTCGGCTGTCGACAACCTGGAACAGCTGCTTTATACCATTACGGGAGATAGCCTGTCGACCGTTTACAGCCATATCGGTGAAGGGAGCGGCTCGGAAAATGCCATTTTTGAAGGGGAGAACACGGCTATGATGAAAATAATCCTTTCTCCCGCCTGCCCGGTATCGCCAGAAGCGGTTATCGAACAGTTTGTACGTACGGCGGAGAATCCTGACGGATTGGAGTTGACTATCAAACAGGAAGAAAACTCACTGAGCTCGTTGCTGGGTAGCGAAGGCGCCCCTATCGTAGTCGAGGTGAAAGGAGAGGAACTGGACGAGATAGCCGCTATTACAGAAGAAGTGAAGAACCGGATGCAGGACGTTTCCGGCCTTTATAATATCATGTCGTCTATCGAAGACGGTGCCCCGGAGATCACCATCTCCATCGACCGGACGATGGCAGGTATCAATAACCTGAGCGTATCGACCGTGATCGAGCAGTTGAAACAGCAGCTGGGCGGGAAAGAGGCCGGAAAGATGGAATACCGCGGGGAGATGCGCGATATCATTATTAAAGTACCTGATATCCCGTTGCGTGCCCTGGGTGACCTGGTCATCAAGAACGGTGAACAGGAATTCCGTCTGCGCGAGATAGCGACCCTGGAAGAATCGCAGGCCCCGAAAGAGATCTACCGGCGTAACCAGAACCGTATCAGTAAAGTGATGGCTAATATGGATACGGGTAAATCGCTCGATAAGCTGGCGGAGGAGATCCGTCAGTCGGTCAGAGATATCGAATTGCCTAACAATTATTCAATCACCGTAACGGGAGAAGAGGAAAAGCGGCAGGAGTCGATGAATAGCCTGCTGTTCGCCCTTGCCTTGTCGGTCATCCTCGTTTATATGGTACTGGCATCACAGTTCGAATCGCTTTTGCATCCGTTCACGATCCTGCTGACCATTCCCTTGGCGGTAGTCGGCGCTATCCTGTTGTTTTTCCTGACGGGAACGACGATCAATATGATGGGTGTGATCGGTATCGTCATGCTGGTCGGTATTGCCGTGAACAACTCGATCATTCTGGTAGACCGCATCAACCAGCTGAAGACGGATCGCGACCTGACTGATGCGATTGTCGAAGCAGGCCAGCAACGTATCCGGCCGATTATCATGACGACGCTGACCACTATCCTGGCATTGCTCCCGATGACTTTCAGTTTCGGTGAAGGGGCTTCGCTTCGTTCACCTATGGCAATAGCCGTGATTGGCGGGTTAGTCACATCTACATTGATGAGTTTGATGGTCATTCCGTGTGTATATTATATTTTGGAGAAGGTGAAAACGGGCTTAATGAATAGAAGAGCATGAACTTTTTACTACATAGAAGAATAACTATCTGCATGTTGTTTATAGCACTGACCATGCTCGGTTACGTGTCGTATAAACAACTGCCGGTAGAGTTATTGCCCAACGCGGAACTGCCGACCCTGTTTGTCCAGGTATCCTCGCAGCAGGATATGGACCCTTCGTATGTGGAGTCGGAGGTGATCATCCCGCTGGAAGGAGCGATCAGTTCGATCGGCGGTGTAAATAAGATAGAATCATCCATCGACAGCCGCCAATCTTCCATACAGGTCGATTTTAAGAATACGGTGAACTTCAAGATCACTTCCCTCAAATTGCAGGAGAAGGTGAACGAGCTGGCTGCTACCTTCCCCGAAGGCTTTACGGTGCAGTTGCAGAAGGTGGATATCAGCCAGTTGGCGAACAACTTTATGGTTCTGCAGGTACGCGGTTCGGGAGGTGTCGACCGGGTGAGGAATATCGTGGATAAAGAGATCCGCACCGATCTGGAGAATGTCGACGGGGTGGCATCCGTAAATGTCTATGGCGGACGGGAGAAAGCGATCGAGATCCGGCTGAACCGGGAAGCCTGCAAAGCCCTGAACCTTACACCGTCTTCTATCAGTGGCCTGCTGACACAAAATACGCAGGATAAAGCCTTTGTCGGTTTTGCGAATGAGCCGGACAGCAAGTACTTTATCCATGTCAACGCACTTTATACGAAAGTATCCGATCTGGAGAATATCGTGGTCGCTCCCGGTCCGGTACTGTTGAAAGATGTCGCTACGGTCTTCTTCGACCTGAAAGAGGAGACTTCCTATAGCCGTGTGAACGGGAAAGATGCCGTCTCTGTCGCCCTGATGAACGATTCGCAGGCGAATCTGATCGACTTGTCTCACCGTGCCCTCGAGGCGATCGACCGGCTGAACGAGAAGCTGGCTTATCTGGACGTGGAGGTTGTGGTGCAGGAGAATACGGCGGAAACGATGGAGAACAATATCAACCAGATCATTAATCTGGCCTTGGTGGGCGGGTTGCTGGCCATACTGATCCTGTGGTTGTTCCTGAAGAACCTGCGGCTGGTATTCTTTATCGCTCTTTCCATACCTATTTCGGTCTATACGGCATTCAATTTCTTTTATGCGTTCGGTATAACGATTAACAGCCTGACGCTGGTCGGTATGGCGCTTGCGATCGGGATGCTGCTGGACAACAGTGTTGTCGTGCTGGAGAATATCTATCGCCTGTCGGCAGCCGGTTGTACGCCCGAACGTTCTGTAACGCAAGGAACGAAAGAGGTATGGCGTTCTATTGTGGCGGCAACGTTGACGACGGTCACTGTCTTCCTGCCGTTTGTCTTTTCTGATAATTTTATGATCAAGCTGATCGGACATCATATCGGTGTATCGATCATCTCTACCCTGACGATATCTCTGTTTGTTGCTCTGCTTTTCATTCCGATGGCAACATATGTGCTGCTTCGTCGGCAGGCAACTACAAATAGCAAAACAGTCTTTTACGAAAAAGTATCCATCACCCAGCGGGCTGTTCAGATTTATCTGGTTGCCCTGAAAACCTGTATGCGTAATCCGGGTGTGATGATTTTCGGTGCGATCATTCTTTTGTTTGTCACCCTCATTCTTTCCATCACACTGAATGTGCAGGGGATGAAGGAAGTGAATACCGACCGTATCAATGTCTATGTAACCATGCAGACAGGCAGTACGTTGGATAATGCGGATAAACTGGTACGGGTGGTTGAAGAGCGGCTCGATAGCTTTCCCGGGAGGAAAGAACTGATCAGCCGTATCAATGAGAAGAATGCAGTTCTTACCCTTACCTTTACCGACGATTTCGTGGAGAAGGCAGGCAGTAAGATGGCTGAATATAAAGCGTCTGTCCAGGGGCTTTTGTCTAATATACAGGGAGCCGAGATCTCTGTAGACGAGGCTACGGGCGGCGGAGGCGGATCGGCTATGGCCGGTTTGGGGAACTTTATGCGTCTGCTGGGGATCGGAGATAACCGGGAGCGGATCGTGATAAAGGGAGCCGATTTCGATGTAATGCAATTGGTGGCGGAAGATCTCCGCTATTATCTGGATGAACAGGAGTTTATCCGCCATTCGCGTGTCTCTTATAATCAGCGCCAGCCGGAAATACATCTGGATTTCGATCCGATCCTGCTGACTTCCTATGAAATTACCCGTGCTAATATTTCATCCGGGTTGGCTGCGCTCAATCCCGAATATTCTTCCGGTACTTCCTTCAAGATAGGAGAGGATACCTATGATATTATTATCCGTAACGATATCCCCGAAGAGGAGCAGGAACTGGGGGAAGAAGAGGAAGAAAATGTCGAAAATACCCAGAAGGAAAAGACAGTCGACGACCTGCGCCGTGTACAGATACAGAATGCCAACGGGGGGCTGCATAACCTGCAGGATCTGGCATCTATCAATTACGGACGGGGACGTTCCCGTATCATGCGTGTCAATCAGGACAAGCAGATCGAGGTTTTCTATAACTTCTCCAAAGATGTGGAATCGTCGAAAGATCTGCTGGAAGGATACCGTTCGGATATCGACCAGCTGGTTGCCAATTATAACCTGCCTGCAGGGGTTGCCGTAGAGGTCTTCCATGAGGAGGATGAGTTTGCCGATTTCAAGTTCCTGATATTGGCTGCTTTTATCCTGATCTTTATGATACTGGCTTCTGTCTTCGAATCGCTCGTGACACCTTTTGTATTGCTTTTCTCTATCCCGTTGGCTGCCATAGGCTCCTTGCTGGCTCTGTTGCTGACCAATAACAGCCTGTTGAATGCGAATACATTGACAGGATTCCTTATTTTGCTGGGAGTGGTGGTGAATAACGGTATCATCCTGATCGATTATTCCAATATTCTCCGTAAGCAAGGTTACAGGCGGAACAGGGCGTTAATGACGGCAGGCCTGTCGCGTATCCGTCCGATCCTGATTACTTCGATCACGACGATCGTAGCTATGTTTCCGTTGGCGATGGGAGATTCGGAATATGCCGGTGCGATCGGTGCCCCGTTCGCCATAACGGTCATCGGTGGTTTGACTTTTTCCGCTTTGCTGACATTGATCCTGATCCCTACTGTTTGTATGGGGCTGGAAAATACATTGGAGTGGTATCGCAGTTTATCCCGTAAGGTATGGGCACTCCATCTGGTTTTGTTCGTGTTGGGTGTAACCTGTATCTGGTTGTATGGCAACGGCATGTTGTGGCAATCCATTTACCTGGTCATCCTGATCTTCGGCATTCCGGGTGTTACTTATTTTGCACAGACCAGCTTGCGGCGGGCTAAATCGAAAGTGATCGATCCGGGAGAAGAGATACATATCTCTGTCCGTAACCTGGTGAAGATCTATGACTGGCCCGGACGTATCAGCCGCCAATGGAACAGCGGATTGCTTATTCGCCGGCATCTGGGATTGAGTAATGAATATCGTTCCCTGAAAGATTTTGTGAATGTGATATGGCTATTCGGTATCTTGTTCTTCGGAATCTATTTTACATGGTTCTTCATTCATAGTAAGTTATGGATCTTCCTGTTATCATTTGCCATCTATGCAACCCTGCTTTACCTGTGGCGGAAAGTACGGCAATATTTGTTCTTCCGTTTCGGAGATAAAAAGTGGGTGAAATATATAAACCGTGCGATCTTCTGGAGTATCCCTCCCGTCATTCTGTTTATCCTGTTCCGGAAGATGGATAATACGGGGCTGATTTCCGTTGTCGGACTTTTGTGGGCGTTCTGTATTGCAGTTTATATCTCTTCCCAGTATCTGTATGAGCGGGAGATCAATATCGAACGTATAAAAGGACGGCTTGCCGGTTTGCGCCGTTCCTGGTTCCGTATGGTGAAAAGTATTCCGTTGATAGGAAAACAACGAAAGCCGTTCAAGGCGTTGCGGGGTGTTTCTTTCGAGATCCGTACGGGTATGTTCGGTCTGTTGGGACCTAATGGGGCCGGTAAATCCACGCTGATGCGTATTGTCTGCGGTATTTTGGAGCAGAGTTACGGCAGTATATGGATCAACGGACTGGATACCCGTGTCTACCGGGAGGAATTGCAGAGCCTGATCGGTTTCCTGCCGCAGGAATTCGGTACGTACGAGAATATGTCGTCCTGGGAATTCCTCGATTACCAGGCTATCCTGAAAGGATTGACCGATAACGAGCAGCGGAATGAACGTCTGGAATATGTGTTGAAAGCCGTCCATATGTATGAACGGAAAGATGATAAGATCGGTTCTTTCTCCGGCGGTATGAAGCAACGTATCGGGATTGCTCTGATCCTGCTCCATCTGCCCCGTATCCTGGTGGTGGATGAACCTACTGCCGGGCTCGATCCGCGTGAACGTATCCGTTTCCGTAATTTGCTGGTAGAATTGAGTAAGGATCGCATTGTGATCTTCTCGACCCATATCATTGAAGACATATCCAGCTCCTGCAGCCAGGTGGTTGTTATCAATAAAGGTGAACTGAAATATTTCGGTGATCCGACGGATATGGTGGATATGGCAGTCGGTAAAGTCTGGCAGTTCCATATCGACCGGGATTCTTTCGAGCAGGTACTGGATAAAGCGATGGTGGTCCATCATATACAGGATGGCGATACGATACAGGTCCGTTATCTCTCTGTCGATTCTCCTTATGAAGGAGCGGTGCAGGTGGAACCGAACCTGGAAGATGCTTATCTCTGCCTGTTGAAAAATATGGAGGGGGGAAGCCGATAGCAGGATACCAGTGCTGAGCAGTGTAAGATGCTGGTGAAGAACAGTATGGAATGCTAGTGCTAAGCGGTATAAGATAATAGTGATAGATATGTAATAAAAAGATAGTTATGACAATAAAGCAATTGATACCTTTACTGCCCAAAGTAGTAAAATATAATCTGAAGATCATCTTTGCCGGCAAATTCATCTGGTTTTTGCTGGCTGCATTCGTGTTCTTTGCCTATTTTATGTTTCAGTCTGCCTGGAACCGTGCGGAGATCAATGAAGGGCTGATCTATGACCTGTTGATGTTTCCTTGTGTCTTGTTGGTTTTCTATCCTGCCGTATTCGGTATTCAGAACGATGAAGACAGCCGGATACTGGAGATACTTTTTGGTATTCCCGATTATAAATATAAGGTCTGGGGGGTACGTTTGCTGATGATCTATGTCGCTATTTTCTTTATCCTGGTCGCTTTTTCCTATTTGGCTACCTTGCTGTTGTATCCGGTCAATCCGTTTGAGATGTCTATCCAGTTGATGTTCCCGCTTGTTTTCTTCGGTAACCTGGCTTTTATGTTCTCCACGATAACGCATAGCGGGAACGGTACAGCCGTACTAACGATCATCCTGGCTATTCTCCTGATGATTACCAGTAAAATGAATTTCATAGAACGCTCTTTCTGGAATATCCTGCTGAATCCTTTTAAAGTGCCCGATAACTTCCTCCCGGTGATCTGGGAAGGATTGATCGTAAAGAATCGTATTTTCCTTTTGATAGGAGGGATCGTCTGGATGATGATTGGACTACTGAATTTGCAGAAGAGGGAGAAGTTTGTATAATAGAACAAGCACGGATTACACGTTTCTATTAATTAGATGAGTGTAATCCGTGCCTGAGTTATTGTTTTCAACTATTCTTATCTAACCAACGGCGACCTGCCGGAGATATGGCGAAAAGAAAAGCTCCAAGACCAGCAACACCTAAAAGGATATATAATAATAAAGCTGGTTCCATATTTATTTCTTTTTAAAGGTTAATACTATAAATCCAAAAATACCGAAAAATACCGCAATACTAACAGCGATTGTTATAATTAGAAATTTATCAGTATTAAGCTGTATAGCCGTTGTAATAACTGCTCCGCCGACTATTAGCTTCGATACGTCCAATAAATACATTCCATACTCTTTGCGAAGATTTATTTCTTCTCTCCGCATCTGCTCCTGTATGACAGGAACGGCTACAATCCTTGTCTTTTGCTTATTCTTCATAGTTAAATAATTTTGTTACAGGCAAAGATAGGATATATTGTTGAAAGAGGGTAGTGATCTCCGTTAATATTTATATCTCATCCGGCCACGGACAAGGCTTTCCTGTCGCTTTGAACGATGGGCGCTGTGCTTCCATTTTCCGTAACTGTTTCCCGAGGTCTTTGGATAGCTTCTTTACCAGTTTGGGATGAGTGGCGGACAGGTCGTTCTTTTCTCCTATATCGTCGGGAATATTGAACAATTCCTTCTTTCCGGTCTCGTAATAATAGATCAGTTTCCAGTCCCCCTGGCGGATCGTGCAGGTCGCTCCGATACCCGGACCGGTGTTTCCCCAAAGATTCGGGAAGTTCCAGTAGAGGCTGCGTCCCCTGGAAGGATCGCCGGTGTTGGTCAGTAACGGCATGAAGCTGACACCGTCGACAGGCTGGATCGTTTTGTATTTCTTTATGCCTGCCATTTCAAGGATGGTAGGGAAGAAATCTTCGATGATGAGGTATTTATCTGTCTTGGTTTGCGGCTGTACTTTTCCCGGCCAGCTGACGATCATCGGTTCGCGGACACCACCTTCATAGGCAGAACCTTTACCGCTGTTCAGCGGAGAGTTCTGGGTATGGGGAACACCGTCACGCCATTCCGGTTCGGCAGCAAGTCCGCCGTTATCCGACATGAAAAGGATGATGGTATTATCTGCCAGGTTATTCTTCTCCAGGTAATCCATGATATCTCCCAGGCTCTTGTCCATTCCCTCGATCAGGGCGGCATAAGCAGCCTCTTTCTCTCCCAGTCCCTTGTCGATATACTTCTGGTAGAAACGCATATCCTTGTCGATCGGGACGTGGATGGCGTAATGCGACATATACAGGAAGAACGGTTGGTCGTATTGCTGTGCCTTATCCAAGGCTTTCATGGCTTTCTGGGTTAAGGCTTCCGTGATGAAAATATCTTTTCCCCAATACTCATCCAATCCGGGAACGGCGAACCAGGGACTCGGTTTTCCGTCTGTCCGGTTACCGAAATTGGCTTCTCCCAGATAGCTTGCCAGTCCGCCACCGGCATGTCCTGCAATATTCACTTCAAAGCCAAAATGATACGGGTTCTCTCCCGGTGTATCGAGAGCTCCCCAATGTGCCTTTCCGCAGTGGATGGTATGATAGCCGTTATCTTTCAGTATTTGGGCCATAGAAGTGACCTGGTAGGTATGTTCGATGCCGGGAACTTCGCAGATACCGTTCACATTCCAGTCCGGTAGTTCCAGTACATCGCTTTTACGGTCGGTGGAGGCATTCTTCGGATAGGTCCAGTTCGTTACCCGGTGACGTCCGGCGTTCATACCGGTGTAGAGGCTGCAACGGCTCGGCGAACTGATACTGGAAGCATACGCCTGGGTGAACATCATTCCCTGATGGGCGAGACGTTCCATATTGGGCGTTTCATATACTTCGTTGTAATGGGTTTTTTCCTTCCAGAAGGGGAGGGAAGTATCCTGCCAACCCATATCATCTACTAAAAAGAGAATAATATTCGGCCGGTCCTGCGGGGTTGCCGCTTCGGCTTGTCTTGTCGTTCCCAGTAAGGGTATTGCTATGAGTGATACTAATATTCTTTTGTTCATGTTTGTATATTTTATCTCTTATTTATTCAACGTTATAGACACTGAAGTTTCGTATATCCGGTTGTGCCACCGATTGAGAGACCGTCAGGCGCAGAGCCGATGCTTCGACTGCCGGGAATTGTTCGATACGTTTATGTCCGACCGACTCGCCCTCGCAGACGGTTTGCCATTTACCGTTTACTTTGGCTTCCACTTTATACCGGCGGATACGTTCTCCATTAGCGATATTCTCCTGGATAATGCAATGGTTGACTGCTTGTGGTTTATCCAGTTTCAGTGTCAGGCTTTTCTTTTGTCCCGATGCAGAGGCAATGGGAGAGGAGAAACGGCGGTTGATCTCGTCACCCCATTCTTTCAGTCGTTGCACATCGCCGGCAGGGAGCAGTCCTGTCGTATCGGGAGTCAGTCCGACGATCAATGTGGCATTCCTTCCGACTGACTTATAATACATATTCATCAGGCTGTCTACCGGATAGATGGTATTCTCGTCGTCCGGCTCCCAGAACCATTCATGCCGCCCGTTCATGCCACGCAGCGGAGTGTCTGCCATAGCCGGGACCCAGTATTTACCATCCTGGTCACCATGCTTCAGTAGATCGTTATGGTTACGGCTTCCTTCCGTGTTGTTACTGTGTGAGTAAGGGTAGGGGAAAGAGGACCAGCAGGGGTAACCGACCGTACCCGACTCGGAACCGCCCCAACGGAAGTCCGCCCGGTCTACGTTATGATAGAAAAGGCATTCAGGCTGGTACTTGGTGACGATGGGTAATACATCCGGCCCGTCGCCTTTCGGATCGTCTGCGCCACCGTCAAACCAGATCATAAATAAATCACCGTAGCGGCTGCAGAGTTCTTCCACCATGCGCTCGCAGAAATGTTTATACCATTGTTGACGGTTAGCAGCAAACTCTCCTTCCCCCTGTACCTTGAAATTATGAACACCAAAAAGTGAATTCCATCGGATGCCGACATAAATGCCGGGCATTATATCGTATTTTCTACATGAATTGACGAAGTCTCGGATGATATCTCCTTTGCCGTCACGCCATTTCAACGCTTTCAGGCAATACGGATTGACATCGCTCTGGTAAATGGCAAAGCCTGTCTCGTGTGTTGCCGTTAGTACGGCGAACTTGGCTCCCGCTGCTTTGGCGGCCTGTACCCATTGATCGGTATTCAGCTGGGTCGGGTTGAAGATATTATAATCCTCTATCGGCTGGACACGGTTATTACCCTGACCGTATTTAATGCCGTCGAAGACATGGAGGTCATAATGGAAGACGACGCCCATTTCCGATTCGTGCCACTTCAACTGATGAGGTGCCGGGCGAGGTATCTCCGTTTGTTGTCCCATTGCCGGGAGAAAACTTGCTATCAATAAGATTACCAGATAAAAACGTGTATTCATGTGTTTATGTTTATAAGCTATTTGTAAAAGGATCGTTTGTCTTCTTCAACCAGTCTTTTAACCGGCTGGCAAACTGTTTAATCAATTCCGGCTGATCGGATGCAATATTATTTAGTTGGTACGGGTCTTGCTCGCGGTCGAACAGTATCCACTCGTCAGTCTGGCCGTTTGTAGCGTGTACTGCAAATGTATATTTTTTTGTCCGGAAACCTCTGTAGCCAGTCGTTAAATTTTCAGAGGAGACTTGATAATAAGGCTGTATTACCTCCTGGCCCTTATCGGGAGAAAGGATAGATGCAGACAGATCGAACGTCTCCACTTCGGCAGGTATCTCTTCCCTGAAGCCCATTAATGACAATAGTGAAGGATAGAGATCGGCAAAACCGATCATCAGTGTCGAGTCGTGGCGCGGTGCGATCTTCTCCGGCCAGGTGAGTATCATCGGGACGCGCATGGCTTCTTCGTAGTAAATATTCTTTCCGATATGATCGTGCATCCCCATACTATCACCATGATCGGAGGTGAATACCACGAGGGTATTCTCGAAAAGCCCCCGCTCTTTTAGTGCACGGATAATGCGGCCGACCTGGTCGTCAACGCCGGTCATGCAAGCATAATAATCCAGTACGCTCTTCCGGTAGAAATCCCCGTATTCCGTTCCTTTCGGTGCGATGATGGGAGAGTTGCATAGTGATTCGACATCTACATTCCGGTATACTTCTTTATATTTGTCGGGAACCAGGTCATACCCGGTGTGAGGCGGGTTCATGGATACGACCAGGGCGAAGGGTTTATCCCCGTCGCGGAGTTTATTATCTTGATTGGCGATATAGTCGATGGCCCGGTCGGCTTCATATTCCGGCCCCCATTGGTCTACGAAATAGAATTCCTCGCGGCTGGCATCCGTATCCCAATACATAGGCTTCAGATGATAATCGTATGTCCCGTAGGCGATCCAGTGACTGAAACCGTGACGACGGTTTTTAGGGCACCATTCGTTCCAGGCTATTTTCCCTTTGTTGTTATTCGTATCGATATAAGGTTGGTAAGGAGCATCCAGATGCCATTTGCCGATGTAACCCAATTCATATCCCTGATCTTTCAGGACGTCCGACCAGCAGCGTGCCGAGGTAGGCAGTTCGACTCCATAAGGGGCTGTTGCCGAATTACAATTTCCGGTAACTTTACTATGTACAGGATACATTCCCGTCATCAGCATGCCACGTGCCGGGGAAGATACCGGATAACTGCTGATTGCATTGGTAAAGTTAACACCTTCTGATGCCAATTGATCCAGATGAGGTGTTTTTACAGCCTCTTTACCCAGGCATCCTAAAGCATCTCCGCGCCATTGATCAGCCATAATAAAGATCAGGTTTGGAGAAGACTGTTTCTCTTGTGCTTGTATTCCCATTGCTAATATAGGAAATAGCAATAATGTGTGAGTGATAGTTTTTTTCATGGTGCAGTAAAGTTACATAATTATAGTGGAATACAATATCATTTTGAAAGAACAAGACCTCCCGGAGAAAATATGGAGGTCTTGTTTTATCATGAATAGATCATTAATCGCCTTCAGGAAGACTGCTGGTTTCTATCTTCCATCCCGGATTCTGATAAATTGTAGAGGAAGCATAATCAGTGGAACCCTCTGTTTCTGTTGTCAGTCGGAAATGGTCGAAGGCAATCGGGTTCAGATATTTGTTCTGGTTCCAATTGTAACCATTGTAAGCAATATTATTCGTATTGATACGGTAAGGACGAAGATACTGGCTTTCTGATTTTGCAGATACATTTGCATTTGTATTTCCTGATTCTATCAAATTAACGACCGAAAGAGTAACATCTGCTGCCGGAGTGGGAGTTGGCGTTGTATAACGTGCATAATTTTCACTCCATAAATCGAAACCTTCTACGTGATATCCCTGCATCATATCCAATGCACGCCAACGTTTCAGGTCATTCAGACGAAGTCCTTCGGCAGCAAACTCGATGCGGCGTTCACGACGGATGTTGTAGAGAGTCGTTGATACTAATTCAGAGCCGGAATAACGGGCAAAATCCAATTCTTTATTTAAATCCGTTGCATTTATTGTTTTCTGATAGTCGGTATCCATATTGGCACGTGCACGAAGAGCTCTCCAATATTTTCCACTGTTGGCATCTAACGAGTTGCTCAATTCATAATCAGCTTCCATATAATTCAGATATGCTTCAGCAGCCCGGAATACTACACAAGCTGTGGTAGAAGGCAGCGTCGGACCTTGTGCAGCATCTGTTGTCAGACCTTTTTTTACCGAATAACCGGTAGGGCATTTGTTCTCATTCTGACCCAGCACGATAGGTGCACGATAATAATAACCATATCCGTTCACAAGATATTCAATATTGCTTCCTCCTTCTGATAATAATTCACCGGGTAAAATGGTATTGTATCCTAAACGTGGGTCACGATCGGCTGCTACGGATTCATAGGTCTTATCACCTTGATAACCGGAGTTATTCGCATAGATCGGTAATCCGTTTTCCATCAGGTAAGATTGCATCATACTGCGTGTCCATCCGGTATTTCCACCTCCGTTACGTTGTATATAACCCACTACAAAATGGTTGACAGCAGGAGTAAGACTTGCATCATAGGCTCTCCATAATAATACCTCAGAAGTGCTACTTAATGATTGGCTGTTGAATAGAGACGGATAATCGCTGGATAACGAATATTTATCGGCAACTATTTGAGCAGCTTCTTTGGCTTCTGTCAGGAAGAATCTTATTTCAGAATCGATGTCGATTGAAAAATCTTTCAGATAATCTTTGTTCGCTCCCGGCCATCCCGGACCACCCGGCACGCGTGCTGTCCCTTTGTGGTATTTTTCCCATGTACCTTCAAATAAGGCTACACGGCTTTTCAAAAGGGCGGCACAATCTTTAGTCAGCCGGTTGGTCATGGGCGGAGTTTCTTTCATGTAATAATAGGCCGAGTCCAGGTCTTGCAGGATGAAACGTGCCACTTCATTGCGCGGACGTCTTTTGCTTGCTTCCCTGACAGTCTCATAATCTTCTGTAATCCAGTTTTTCAATATGGGAAAGTCGCCGAGTGCAACTAGTTTGGTATAGTAGATATATGCACGGAAGAAATACATTTCTCCCAAATAATGTTTATTGTTAGCTTCTGTTCCGTTTAATTCCCCATTCTCGAGCCGGGGGCGTACTTTGTCGATGAAATAGTTGACATTACGGATCTTTCCAAAATCCCAGGCACCTCCGCTTTGTGCTACGCGGGTTTCTCCCTTCACAAATGAACTATTGGGATTGCTTGCGGCCTGGTTGTCACTATTGTTGTCGGTGACGAATACCCCCATATTATATTGTCCGGGTGTATGGGAGGGAAGCTGATCGTACAGATTAGCCGAATAAGCAGCCAAATCACTTTCAGTCAATAAATATTTGTCGGTGGGCACAGCGTCCAACGGTTCTTTGTCAAGAAAATCGTTACAAGAGCATAAAGCACCAGCCAATGTTATGATGTATAATAGATTTTTTTTCATTGTTTTTGTATTTTAAAGAGTGATATTTAAACCGAATGAAATAGTTTTAGATAGCGGGTATGTCTTACCATTGCTGAATCCGTTGGCAGCAGTTGCTTCGGGATCGAACATATCAGCTATGCCACTGATAGTGAAAAGATTTTCTGCACTAACATAAATACGGAGCTTTTGGATATTCGCTTTATTCATCCAGGCTCGGGGGAATGTATATCCTATTTGCAGGTTCTTCATACGCATATAAGCTCCGTTTTGTAAATAGCGTGTCTGAGTTTTTTTGTTTTTGTTTCCTTTATCACCCAGATAAGCTTTGGGGTAGTAGGAATCGAGATTTGCTCCGAATACGGAAGTTGTGTTCTCCGGACGGAAATAGTCAAGGTGTTCACTAAAGCCAACCGATTGCCACTCTCCGCCATCAGCTCCCCAAAACATAGGACCGCCTAACCAAATGTCACGTTTCATAACTCCCTGGAAAAACATCTGTACATCGAAACCTTTCCAATCTGCTCCCAGGCTCAGGCCGAAACGGAAGCGAGGCGTATTGTTACCGATTACTTTTAAGTCGCCATGATCTATAGCTGTACTGTTTCCACTGTCGACTACTTTGTCACCGTTCAGGTCGCGATACATAATGTCGCCGGCTCCCCAGGCTGAACCGATTTTACTCTGGTCATTGTTGGCCAGCCATTCGGTCATTTGTTCATCGGATTTAGCGATACCTTCCGTCTCGTATCCCCAGATTTCTCCGATTGTCATTCCGTCGTAGTAAAGCGTATTACCGTCTGCATCCCAAAGAGCTTTAGAAGCATTGGGGTATGAAATAACTTTAGCGCGATAGTCTGAAAGATTAAATCCGGCATTGTAATTCACTTTTCCTATCTGGTCTCTCCAGTTCAGTTGTATTTCCCATCCTTTATTTTTCAGTTCGGCATTGTTCGTGTTCGGAAGAGAGGTCCCTAATATGGCACCCACTTCGGCTGCCGGTCCGACCATGTCTTTGGTTCTGCGGATAAAATACTCGGCAGTTGCATTCAGGCGGTTGTCCAGCATGCCGAGGTCGATACCTATATTAGTATTGTAGATTTTTTCCCAGGTAAGTGTGCTGCTGACCATTCCCGGAACTCCCGCCGTTGTCGGTTTGCCGCCATTCATTAACCAGTTGCCGCCATTAGCCGTTACGCTTTGTGTCAGATAGAACGGATAGTATGAGTCAGTATTCTGATTTCCTAACATACCCCATGAAACACGCGGTTTCAACGTATTGATGATGTTACTTATCGGTTCGAAGAACGATTCGCGTGCTACATTCCATCCTAAAGAGAAAGAAGGGAACACGTTCCAGCGCTGGTCTCTGAGGAAACGGGAAGAACCATCGTAACGAACGTTCATTTCTACCATATACCGGTCCTTATATGAATAGTTGATACGTCCGAAGAATCCGGCAGTCGACCAGTCATTATATTTAGAACTGTTGATTTTATCCTCCCCGGTAGACGCACTGATTTCCGGAACAAGGCTACTGATCACATCGGGACGTTGGGCGCTTAATTCGCGATAGACATATTCTTCGGTATTCATACCAATCAATGCCTTAAAGTAATGATCTTTCAGCTGTAAAGTATAATCGGTATAAACGCTTGTCGTATAGAAATTACTGTTCAGGTAAGCAGAGCGTGCGAACGAAGCTCCCGGAGAATAACTTCCGCTAAAAGCTAATGCCTGCGGATTCCCGTTTACATCGTGTTCATAGATCGGATTCAAGTTCGTTTGCTTGTTCTGATTGATAATTCTCATGCCGGCTTCTGCGTAAATATTCCATCCTTTAAGCGGGTGGACTACGAGCTGTCCCTGCATATAAATATTATCGTTATGGGTCTTGGAACGTCCGCCGTCTACCAACTGGTTGAGTTTTCCGTTTCTCATATAATAACCGTTCGGGTCTTTAAAAGGCATCATGGGCCACATACGGGCAATATCGTGGTAAAGAAGTCCGCCTTCTTCCAAATAAATAGGGTTGTCGAGGTCAAAACGTACGAACTTTGTGTTAATATTGAAATCTACATATTTGTTTATTTGTGTATTAACCTTAGCTGTTGCATTGTAACGTTTATAATTATCTTCTCCGTAACGCAAGTTGCCATTTTGGTTCAGATAACTTCCGGATGCGTAGTATTGTATCTTTTCCGTACCGCCGCTCAGACTGATATTATGTTCGTTCGACCATGCCCACTGGAAGTGTTTTTTCCACCAGTTTACATTATCATTAGCTTTTTCATGAAAATGCCAGTTGTTACCGTTGGCAATAGTCGTTTCCGCTAATTCTCCGGCCATGTATTTTTGTATGCGACCGATGGTCTCTTCGTCAAAAATGACACTACCTCCCTGATTGATAGAAGCTTCATTGAAGAAATTTGCGAAACGGTATGAATCGAGTTGATTAGGGAGATTGGTCGGACCGGAATAACGGACGTTATTGTTGTAGTTTATTTGCATTTTCCCGGCTTTACCTTTTTTGGTTGTTATCATAATTACGCCGAACGCTGCCCGCGAACCGTAGATAGAGGAAGAGGAGGCATCTTTCAATACAGAGATGTTTTCAACATCTTCCGGATTCAGGTTGTTCATGTTTCCTTCCATACCGTCGATCAGGATAAGTGGCTCGCCTTTGGAACCTTTACCGATCGTTCCTGTACCACGAATATTAACGTTCATGTTCTGACCCAATTGTCCTCCCAGGTCGGCGGTGGATAAGTTTAATCCGGGAACTGCCCCTTGTAAAGACTGTGAAACGGAAGTTACCGGCCTGGATGCTAATACCTTCTTATCGACAGTCGCTACAGCTCCGGTCAGATTAACTTTCTTTTGGGTACCGAACCCTACTACTACTACTTCGTCCAGTGCCTGAGTGTCTTCATTCAATTCTATTTTTAGACTGGATTGTCCGGTAAGTTTGATCTCTTGTGTAGTGTATCCTATGTAGGAGATCACCAGGATATCATCTTTCGAAGCATTGATAGAGAATTTTCCGTCCAAATCGGTAATAGTCCCGTTTGTTGTACCTTTTATTTGAATGGAAGCTCCGATAACGGGTTCATTCAGGTTCTTGTCAATGACAGTACCGCTAATGTTTTGCTGTTGCGCGTATATATGAAATATACTAACCATTAGCAGCACAATTAAAAAAGTGACTCTTTTCTTCATCCTTTTTAGTTTTAAGGTTGTTAATACTAATTTTATTAAATCTTTGTAAGCAAAAGTATCAGGTCTGCCTGGAAGGGATAACACGTGTTTTCTTCATTAACGATGGGCGTTTTCTTTATTTTTTCTGTTGAAAAACAGGATACTGGGTGTTTTATTCATGGATAGTCGGTAGATTATTCATGCATTATATTTATGTTGTTTTTCTTTGTCTTGTTTAGAGGTAATATCCTCTTTTTTTTGTTTCTTTGTATATGTTTGAAATATCTAAATGAGGAGCTTTGTTAATTAGATGATGAGGAAATTTATTGTCGCTATACTATTCTCTATTTTTTATAGTTTTTCCGGTTATGCCTTTTTTGAAAAGGATATCAGGGTGCTCACCATGCAAAACGGACTGGCCGATAATACAGTCTTGTGTATTCATAAAGATATGGATGGTTTTATGTGGTTTGGCACAGATAATGGTTTGAGCCGTTATGATGGAAAAAATATAAAGAATTTCGGTTCGGATGGGCTTTATATGAAAGTTTCCAGTATCCATGAAACCGGAAATAATCTGCTTTGGTTGAATGTGAGCGGGCAACTCTTCTGTTTCGATCGCCGTATGGAGCATTTTGTTTCTATTAATGAAAACGGGAAATTTACCGGAGTTCAAGATGAACTCTGTCTGTTTTATCTCAGCAATATGCTTAAAAGATGTGATAACATTCTTAACCAGCACATATATATCAACTTCTGACAGTTTTAATTGCACCATTCCGGCTTCTATTTTTTGTACATAGAGTAATTGATTTACCAGGGTAGATAATGAGGTTGCATTATTGTAAACCAATGATAACTTATCATATAGAATTTGTGAAAGGCGTTCCGTCTGCAATAACTCCTGTAAAGGAGAAAGAATCAGTGTCAGAGGTGTGCGAAGTTCATGAGAGACATTCGTAAAGAAATTGCTGCGTTCCCGGTTGATTTGCTTCTCTTTCTCACGTTCCAGATTGGCAACAAACAATTCGTGTTTTAACCGTTCTTCATGCCTCAGACGTGCCTGCTCCTTTTTTACACGGCGAATCAGATAATATATAATAAAACCGATTGTGATGATGATTAGAAGACGGAACCAAATTGTTTCATACCAATGAGGCAGGATGTTGATATCCATGGATGTCAGATAGCCGCTAGAACCGTCTGCCATAATACTTTGTACTTCAAAAACATATTTCCCTTGAGGTAAGTTTGCATACGAAACCTTTTCACCTTCATTGATTGTCAACCAGTTCGATTGAGCCGGACTTAACCGGTAATTATATTTTTGCAGGTCATCCGAGTAGGTCAGATTACTGAACATCAATGAAAAACTATTATTAGCAGCCTTTAATGTTAATCCGTGAGTATAAGGAATACCTTGTTTCAGAATGACTTGATTATTTATCTTTTGCCCGATTTCAACTGTTTTATTATCTACTTCCAATTGAGTTATTACTACTTTACCGGGAATAAAGTGGTTGTTCATTGCTTCATTCGGGAGGAAATAGGTTATGTTTTTATTATTCCCCCAAAACAGAAAATCCTTATAAAAGATGACTGAGCGGTTATTACCGGATATATAGTAATTATAGAACAATTTCTGATGTCTGCTGTAGTTACAAACACTCGAAGCGGAACCTAGCCAAATACGTCCTTCCGCATCTTCACAAATACAACCTATATAATTACTGCTTAACCCATTATGGGTTGTGTAAAAATTCTCGATTGAATCAGATTGAATATCCATTACCCCAAATCCGTCGGAATAACCTATATAGAGCTTTCCGTCTGAAGCAGCATAAAGGGAACGTATGTCCCTGACTGGAATATCAGCTGTTTTTTCATAGTCCGATCGAATAGGTTGACCATTCAAAGAACACTTTACTAAGCCGTATGACAATCCTAACAAGAAGTATTTATCGGGAACTTCTGCCATTGCCCGTATGGTTCCGGAACCGACAGGGTAATAGACAAAATCTTTTGTCTGGCGATCAAACAACAATAACCCGTTGGATGTTCCCAGCCATAAACGATTTTGATTGTCAATCAATAAAGACCAGATGGAACCAGACCACTCAGGTTTGTCTTTAATACGGACAGGATAAACGGTAAAGGTTTTATTTTCGGAATTATACTGAATTAGTTCGGACTGACCGTTTCCGAACCACAAGTTTCCTTTTTTATCGTTGAGCACACATAAAACAGTATTGCTCGAGCCGGCAGGGACCGATTCAAACTCCAAACGGCTTTGAGGATTGAAAGGTTCCGTACTTCTCAAAATACCCTTATGGAAAGTGGCTAGCCAGATATATTCATTTTCATCCGTCGCCATTTCACATATTTCATTATGTGTTTCCTGATGAAAGCGTTGATAAAATTGCTTTCGCAAATCGGAGGCATACACTCCTCCGCCTTGTGTTCCAATCCAGATGATACCTTCCGTATCATAATAAGCGGAGATCATTCGGGTCTCCAAGTTACGATGAAGTTGAGATGCAGTGTTGTTATAGACTTCTGTTGTATAGCGGGTAGGTTCTTCTTTATCAGGAATAAAAACTGTGTAACCATTCCATGTAGCAGCTAAATACCGTCCGTCTCCCAAAGAAACCATCTGGTAAATATCTCCATGGGAAAGAGTTTTTTTCGTATCCTCCGGTTTATAGCTATATTGAGTATAGACACCTGTTTTCGGATTGTAACAGATCGCTCCGTTGGCCCAGGTTCCAATCCAGACAGAACCGTCGGAATAAAGAAGGCGGTGAACGTGAATTTTATTGACTCTCGGTAAATCGCCTTGGCTTGTCATTTGACGTGTTTTTGGATTGAAAGTGACTATATTTCCCCAATCGGTCGCAATATAAATGATTCCGTCAGGGGATTGACACATAGCCATATAGTTTGTATTGTTCCCGGCCAGACCAGTAAACTCCATTTCTACTTTTAAGTCCACTTTGTCTATATTCCCCATTTTATCCATCTGATAAGCGATTGAAATAAGCGAAAGTACATCAGTGGATATCATCCAAAAAGTCGTATCGTTTTGCATGAGTACATCTTGGACTTTGGCATTCAATCTCTTTATCTCTGGATTGATGCCCCGAAAATAGAATCAGCTTTGAAGAACCTCCTTTCGAATGCGCTCAAATATACCCCGAAAGGCGGAAAGATAAGGGTTGCGATCGCCGAGAAGGAGGTGGACGGGAAAATGTTCTGTTTATTATCTGTTACGGATAATGGACCCGGTATCGCTGAAAATTTGCAGGGACGCATTTTTGAATCTTTTATAACGGGCGAAAATGATCCCTCATTTTCTACCAAGGTGGGTATCGGCTTGCGTATCGTTAAAAACACGATGGATCTCCATCATGGGAAAGTCTTGCTGAACAGTGTTCCCGGTAAAGGTTCCGAGTTTATCCTTTACCTTCCGTTAGGACGTGAGCATTTTAAAGAAGATGTATATCAACAGGTTGAGGATACCCGTGATGACCGGAAGGAGGAAGTATTCATTGCCCCGGAAAAGGTTCGTGAAGAGAGATCCCTCGAATCAGGTAAGAAATTGCTGGTCATTGAAGATAACGATGAGATAAGACATTATATTCATACTCTATTCGAGAAAAAATACCGTGTCCTGGAAGCTCGAGACGGTGAAGAGGGCATGCGGATCGCCAGTGAAGAGATCCCTGACCTGATCATTTCGGATATAATGATGCCGGTCAAAGACGGCTTTACCTGTTGTCAGGAGATCAGGCAGGAGTTGCAGACGGCTCATATCCCGATCATCATGCTGACGGCCAAAGCAGAGGAGGAGGATTTGTTGAAAAGTACCCGGATCGGTGTGGACGACTATATCATGAAGCCTTTCAATCCCGAAGTGCTCAAGGCCAAAGCAGAGAACCTAATCCGTATGCGTGAACAGTTGAAACGCATCTATACGAAAACTCTGATGCTGAAACATACGGTAGAAAAGCCGGAGGAAGAAGAGCAGGCCAGCCTTTTCATGCAGCAGGTGATCTGCATTGTCGAAACCAATCTGACAAACCCGGATTTCAGTGCCAAAAGCCTGGCGGGCCTGTTGAACCTCAGCCAGCCTACTTTATACCGGAAGATGAAGCAGCAGAGTAACTTGTCGATTATCGAAGTGATTCGCAGTATCCGTATCAGCAAGGCCGCTTCCCTGATCATGCAGAAGAAATATTCTGTTCAGGAGGTGGCTGAAATGGTCGGTTATAACGATATCAATACATTCCGCAAGCATTTTACGAATCAGTTCGGTGTATCGCCTTCCCGTTATAATGCTTTATAGTCTCCATTAGTCCGGGGAGAGTGTTGTCACTAGGGTGATGTTGTTGTTAACACGGCGTATCGTTTATCTTATTACTACGTCCTTCTTTGCATATCACAGTTGTGAAACAAAAGAAATCCATCTGTGAAACAAACGGAATCCAACTGTGATATGAAAGGAATGCAGTTGTGATAAGCAATAGAAGTATTAAAAAAGAATTATTACCAATAGCTATTGACTATTATGGAATAAATCTTATTTTTGTATGGTATTGAGATAAATGGAGAGAGAGCCTTCTTTAGATTCCATAGGAGATGAGTAATATAAGTTTCAGCGAGATATACACAAACTACTATAAACGTTCGTTTTTGTTTGTAAAGTCATATGTCAGGGACGATATGGCTGCGGAAGATATTGTGTCTGAGGCTTTAATTAATTTGTGGGATACCAGCAAAAAGGAAAAGGTGGAATATCCGTTATCTTTACTTGTTATGATGCTGAAAAACGGTGCTTTGAATTATCTGAAACATCAGGATGTAAAGCAGTCCGTCTCCGATTCGATCTCATCTAAAATGGCCCGTGATCTGGGCTACCGGATCTCTACTCTGCAGGCTTGTGATCTGGAAGAAATATTTTCCTCAGAGATAACCCGTATCGTAAAAGAAACATTGGAGGCTTTGCCGGAACAAACCCGGCGTGTCTTCGAGTTAAGCCGGTATGAATGCCGTACTGTAAAGGAAATAGCAGAGGAGTTGTCTATCAGCCCGAAAGGAGTTGAATACCATATAACCAGGTCTTTGAAGGTGTTGAGGATTGCCTTGAAAGATTACCTGCCTATTTTTTATTTACTCTTTCTGAAGTGAGGAACTGTTTCTTATCTGGAAACCCTTTCGCCAAACATAGTACATGACCGTGTCCGGCGAAAGGATTGTTGACAGGAATGATCCTGTATTATCTTACTAACGGAAACTCTGAAACACGTAGCGTTGTACACCCGTAAGGAATCAGAGTGATCTCTTCTACAGGGTTTTTACTTCTGCCGGTAGAGAAGGGGAGAGGGCCTGCCATTTCATTGTATAGTTGCCAGGAAGGTATTTCCTTCGCTTTTACCTTGATCTGGATAGGGGCATTTTCTACGTTCCAGAAATAATTATTTGCCTGTTTGGCTTTGTCGATCGTAACCTGGAAATTCTCCTTTGTATTTTCGGGAGCTGAAGCCAGTATTCCATAATTCCATTTGGTCGGTGAAGTGACTTCGTAGTAGGATTGACCGAACTGTGTAATATCATCTCCTTCAAATTTTTTCTTTTCCCATTTCTCCTCCATCTTCAGTGCATAGACCAGTGGACCTCGTTCAACGGCGATTGAATTCTCATACCATTTACTTGTCGTTACTTCCATCGGTAAGTGTAAAACGACCTGGTCGCCGGTTTTCCATGTTCGACGTATAATCGCCGTACTGTTTCCTTTGGCAGTAGATTCAGGAACGCCATTAACGGTAACAGTCGCATCTTTACACCATCCGGGGATACGCAAATGGAGCGGAAAGTCAACCTCTTTGGTCTTGCCGAGTAGCCGGACGGTAAACTGTATCTTATCATCCATCGGGTAATGAGTGTCCTCTGTAACAGTTACTCTATGGCCGTTGCCAACCTTTGTCGTCACCTCCGAAGGAGAATAGGCCAGCGCAGCAATACCATTATCCGGTGTAGCATACCAAAGGCTTTGAGTGAATTTAGGCCATCCCTGATGCATATTGGAGAAACAACAAGGATATCCGGTCCGTGTCCCATAGATAATATCTGTTTCTGCATGGTTGGCATCCTCATAGAAATTGTGGGCATGGCGTGTGACCATTACCTGATTGGCCTGCTGGAAATATTGTTTATCCATAAAATCATCTGTTATCTGAGTAGGGAGGGCGTTGAAAGCGATCCGTTCCAGATGGTCTGTCAAAGTCAGATCACCCGTTATCTCCATCATCTTTTCCAGTGAATACATAAATTCTACGGCAGAGCATAATTCGGAACCCTGGGTCGGATTGTTGCCATGCAATCCTTCATCTCCTCCGTACATTCCTTGTGGCTGTCCGTTATATTGACGAATATCGGCCAGTCCTTTTTTGACTGCATCCAGGTACTTCTCATCCGGGTTTTGCTGGTAATAAATAACCGGCTCCTTGAGTCCTTGTGCCAGGTTCACACAGTGAATCGTGTTGAAACGGGTCAGATCATTCCGGTTAAGGAACATGTCGACGAAATCGTAGCTTTGTTTATGTAAGAGATTTCCTAGATCGAGCAGGAATTTCTCTCCGGTAATATTGTAAAGCCAGTATACGGCCTGCAGGTTGTCGCAGGCACGATACTCGGCCCAGAAGGTCCAGTTACCCAGTGGGGTAGAAGGAAGAGTCGCTAACTGATAACGGAAATAGTTACTCATAAAGTCGATCACCCGTTTATCTCCTGTTGCCGAATAATACTGCTGCATGATCTTCAGCATTACCATCCGGGGCCACCAGTCTGCGGAATTATCCCTTTGAATGCCGGGTTCGGGATTATAATCCCTGGCAGGACCGAAGAAACCGTCTTCACGCTGGCTTTTCAAAGTCCATTCTATCCAGGGCTGTACCTTTTGCTTCAACTCCTTATCATCCAGGATATAGGCTAAGGGTAATAATCCGTCTATCCAGTACGGACCTCTTTCCCATTGGTCGCCGTCACCACCGAGCCATCCGTTACGTGCCCCCATCACTTCCGGATACAGGACGTCCATTTGACTGGACGCCCCTTTCTTTTGCCGCTCCAACATCTCCAGAAGCCAACCTTTGGCTTTGATGCTACCCAATGGTAGTTCCATGTAGGGTTTTCTTATGAGCGGATAACGGTTATTGGGGTGATCGGGGTTATCCGCCTTGGCAAGGGATACAGTGCTACATAATCCTATTGTAAGTATTAATGATAAAAGGAATTTATTGTTCATAATTGTATCTATTTATATTTTATTGATAACAAATTGACAGGCCCTAATAATCCGGAGGTCTGTAAAGGTGAATGAACATTCCATGAATTATGATGCGCCCATGTCGGACGTTCTGCCTCTGGCAGACGCAAATCACCGATCAGACGGTTCATCCAGGTATTAACTACTTCTACCTCCAGTTCATTGATACCGTCTCTTATCACATCTGAAACTTCTATCCGGTAAGGAGCTGTCCAAACACCACCGACATATTTACCATTGATCTTTATTTTGGCCATTGCCGTAACCTGGCCCAAATCTACAAAAAGTTTTCCTTCGGGCTTCTTTTTTACGTCAAATGTTGTTTTGTATATGGCAGTCCCTGAATAATATCTGATACTTTCATCTTCATGTTTACTCCAATCTGTGAGCGTTGAAAATGTAACCGGTTGAGCAGGTCCCCGTTTATATTGGTCTGATTCAAAAAGAACCTGCCAGGGCTGATCTATTTTAGTAATAATTTCCGGTTTCGGATAATTATCCTCCACACCGGTAGCGGCAGGTTTACCTGTTTTACGGAACACGATAAACCCACTTTCGTATGCTTCCAGTTGCAACGGGATGGTTGTCGATTCTTTACCCTGTATGAAAGCAGGTAATGGTCTGATTGACCCGGTTACAACATCCCATAATTCGGGTACTTTTCCTTGTACACGGAATTGTGGAGAAACGGTGATCGTCCGGTCACTTTGGTTCGTGATAAAATAGATTTCATTATCTCCGGCTGTGCGATGAACATAAAGGACCGGATCATTTTCTCCGAACTGACAGTCGGGAATCACGCCTGATCTGTCCAGAACCTCTTTTAACTCCACGTCGGTATAGATAGTCCCTTTTCCATAAGAACGTTGTTTTACGGATAGATCGCCCCACATTTTCTTTGCGAGTGCATTTACTTCCTGATCGGCAACCGGGTAGTTCTCCATACTGGGTGAACGGCTAGGAGGAGGACCGAGGATAACCGCCCCGTCAGCAACCAACTGTTCAATCTTCTTCAGGACAGATGGGCGCATGGTTTCCAGTTTAGGTAATACCAGTACGCGGTAAGATGTGCCGTGTGGCAATACCAACTTTCCGTCTTTTACTGTCAGGTCACGTTCTATAACTTCTGCATTAATGTAATCATATGAATATCCTTTGGGTATTTCAGGATCACGTATGCCTGTCATCTTTGGTGCATCTTCTCCAATAAAGTAAGCGATATCAGCTATATTCTGACCTTGCTGTAACATATAATTGGCACGTTTGATATAAGAAACAAAAAGACCTAAATGTGAGTACCATGTATTCAGGCGGTTAAATTCGTTGCCGAAACTGGTGTTGACTCCGGGTGGTCTGTTTTCGTAAGGTTGGTGGATATAAACATGTAAAAGAGTATTGTTGACACCTTCAGTGAACGACCAGTCACCACGTTGTTTCAGGATTGCAGGATAACGACTGTACGAACCTTCTCCGCAGGTGAATGACTCGGCAGAGACCTTTGGTTTTCCATAAATATGGGCACAGGAAGAAGCTGCACGATTCTCGATACTCCCCAGGTTACCTTCATTCCAAAATTCGCCGCCGACTTCATCGGACTGACCGCCATATTGCAGAAATTCGCCAGGGAATCCCCAATGCCCGTAATTCTCAAGCCAGGTGGTCATTCCATGTTCATGACTTATTTTTCTTAACCCTCCGACATAATCATAGGATATTTTGTCGGCAACGAACCTTCTGACATCCCATAGGAAGCGATCAGACAAATCAGGACTACCTATGATATGGCCTTTGAATACGGGAAGAAAAGGCACGGGATCGTAGCCATAGCGTTTTTGGAATTCTTTCAGAAAATCGTCAGTAAAATTTTGTCCTCCGGTTTCATAACTATCCTGAACCGCAACTTTTAATGTTTTACGATCGTCAGCAGGAATTCGCTCCAGGATCATTCCCAGATAGGCATCGAAATGACTGGCTACATGTTCTTTGCTCATTTTATCCACCTCGAGTCCTGTGCCTTCCGGAGAAGCCGGGCTGTTTGTGACGCCTGTCGGTGTCATTCCCGTACGCATAATAATCCATTCTCCTTCAGGAACATCCCAGGTTAACAGTCCCTGGTCATCCATATAGCCAGAGATGTCCAGGATTTCATCCGGTTGTGTCATTTTGTAACTGGTAACATCGGGTTGTTCATCCCATAAATAATCATGCCAATAGGGGAGTGGTGTCTGATGCATTTTTGCCAATGATTTTTCTGCAAACCTTTCCATTACAGGTGAAGGAGATAACAGGATACGCTTGATACCGCTTCCCGGATTGGCTTCCATCACAAGGCGGAGTTTCTGATCTTTTACTTCCGGTAAGCTGATAGCGACGGGAGCATAAGGTTCGAAACCAACATTTAATGCGGGGTTAGTGCGATTTAAGGTGAACTGTTTAATGTTTTTGAAAGAATCCCCCTCTTGAACCTGCAGTTCAATTTTCGCTCTTATTGGTCGTTCTGCCGGATAGAGAACAAGGCTTCGCGCTGTAGCCTCTTTCGGTAAGGTAATATCGATAGTAATTTCTTTATCATTGAAGGTCAACTCTTTCCCAGTGTTCAGATCCGCTTTTATATTTGAAGGTGAAATGGTATAAGTCCCTTTTTCCAACAAATTAATTAAGTAGTCCTTATTTACGGGCATGGCAATTACCTTAACATCCTGGAAATCCTTTGTCGGCTCTGTAAGATGTTGTTGTAATTTTTGGGGGCCTTTTACTTTGACTTCCGAATATGTAAGATATCGCATCGCTTGTTCAGGCTTGATCCATGGACCTCCTGACTGGCTCCATCCGGGACTGTTGAAAAGTCCTATTTCAATGTTTAATTCCGTAGCGGTTTTCAGTGCAGTATGCATAATATCCCACCACTCATCGGTAAAGATCTTGACTTTTCCGTAGGGGGCTTCTTGTGGAGATAGTCCGATATTACCGATAAAAGCCCGGTTGATACCGACCTCTTTCATCGAGTGCAGGTCTTTTATTACAGCCTCTTTGGATATATTATCGTTGATCCAGTACCAGTATATGGAGGTCTGTATATCAGCGGGGATATCCTTGAAGTTTTTCTCAACTTCTGTGAAGTCCACGGTATTCTTCTGTTGTTTTGTACAGCAACAGAGAAGGCAACAGACTATCAGTGGTGTAAAATAGGTATAAATTATTTTTTTCATTGCTTAAAAACTTGTTATGTTATACTTAACAGGCCCAAGAAGTCCCGAATCTCTTAAAGGGGCATCTTTTGAAGGGCCGTTTATAGTCCATGTTTTACGCATCTCTTCCGGTTGTCCGGCATCATAGACAAGACGATTGAACCAGGTACTTGTTATTTCTACAGTCAGTGTATTTTTTCCGGTTTTCACAGCTTCTGTTATATCCAGACTATATGGTGGAGCCCATAATGTACGGAGAGGTTTTCCGTTGACTGATACGGAAGCTATCATTTCTACTTTTCCCAGGTCCAAAGAAACAGTCATCCCTTTTTCAATTTTATCTATATTGAAAGATGTTTTGTAAATAGCAGTCCCTGAAAAGGCTTTACCTTCGGTCGGAAGGTCCATATCTTTCCACGGTTTTAAATCTGTAAGTTCCAATGAAGACGGTGTTCCCCATCCGGAAGGGAAAGTCAGAGTCCATGGATTAGAAAGTAATACAGATGTAACTTTTTTATTCTGTTTCTCTATTTCATATTGGGATTTATTATTTTTTGAGTGATGGAATACGACGAAACAAGAGCCTGCGACAGGTAGAGCCAACTTAACAGATGTACGGTTGCCGTTACTGGAACTTTCGATCGGTTTTGAAGTTCCTGTTACCGGGTCCCAAAGTTCGACCTCTCCTTCACAACGGAAATTGAGAATGCCGTTGAAATCTTCTCCCTTTTGCGGACATACAAAATACCAGTCGGCTTCTTCAACCTGTCGATGCGACCATAAAGCTTTCCCTCCTGTTACATCCGGAGTTATTTTTAATTCTTTTAAAGCTGTGTCGAGTGGAGTATTTGAAATTATATATCCTTTACCGACTTTTCTGATGCCTTTCTGACTCGCTTTTCCCCAGATGTTTTTAATTGCTTTGTCAAAACGTTGTTGAGCCGTATTTCCTCCTGTAAGAGTTACAAGCTTCTCGGGTGCATTCCCTATTACAGTAGCTCCGGCCCGAAGCAGTTCATATATTTTTTCTAAAGTCTCCGGTAGCATTCTCGGAGTATCAGGAAGCCATAATACACGGTAACTGATTCCTTCAGGAGTCACTATCTTGCCCTCTTTAACGGAAAGCCGGTTCAATAAAATATCTGGGTTGCAATAATCATATTTGAAACCTTCCGGGAATGGTGCATTTTGATTTGGCTTATGATTTATTTCATCTCCTAGATACCAGAGCACATCAGAAACCGGTTTTCCACGCTCTAACATATAACTGCAACGTGAAAGGTAGGTCGTTAATTCAGGCATATATTTCCACCAGGTCTGTCCTCGTAAGAATGGGCTGCCTATGCCTGACCCGAAGGATGTTCCCGGAGCAAAGAACGGATTCTGGGGGTTGTGTGTATAGGTGTGAAAAACAAGATGAGTAACGCCATCTGCATAATTCACATTTGCCACTTCTTTGAACATGCTCATGTGTTCGTCCCATGTCAGGTCGAAAGAGGTAAAGGCTTCTGCTGCTAGACGTGGCTTACCGTACAGGCGTGTAGCAGATGCTGCCGGTTTGATAGGTTTGAAATTTGAAGAACCGACAAAATTCTCAGTCATCGGTTGCCAGAATTCGCACATGGGTATATCTGCAAATTTGAAATACTCAAGTATATCAGCGGGGAATACATCTCCGGCAGCTGTCTCATAGGTCATGTACAGGCCGTTTTCATGTGCCAGTTCTGTCATTCTTCCATAAAAGTTGTGAGTGAACAGATCGTTTGTAGTAGCACGCCAGTCGTGTAAGAAACGTGTAGTCGTTTCGTGGTCTTTAATAACATAACCGAATACAGCAGGTAACCATTTACGGAGTTGATAATTTGCTACACGTTTAAATTCATTTTCCATATTATCGGTCCATGTCTGTGTATAGCATTCCCAGCTATCTATCAACATACCATTCAGTAATCCGTCTGCCAGTACTCCGTTATTTTTGATGAGGCGTCCTATATAACCGTCGAATTGGGCCTCTGCTCCTGATGGGGCAAATTTATTACATTCCCATCCGGTTCCTTCGGGAGGGGCAGGACTGTTCTTTTGTCCCGTATTTACGTGCCCGATTCGTAATATGGTCCATTTACCGGCAGGTACGGTCCAGTTCAGATTTCCGTCTTTATCCATAAAAGATGAAATATCCTGAATTTGATCAATGTCGATGAAGGCTTTTTTGTCTTGCGTAGGAAAAGCCCCGTTGCGTTCAATGCTTCGTAAAGTCCATCCGGCTTCTGACTCCCAGTTGTTTTTACGGGCGGCGGAGTATAAGAGGAGCGAAGATAGAGACATGTTGTGTTTATTGACAATAGATATCCGGTATTTATTTACTCCATAAACATCGGAGCAGGCCAGGGTAAAAGGTTTGTTGTCTTGAGAATTGGCTTGAGGTATATCTGTTTTTATTATGTCTTTTACGGAACCATCTGGTAAAACAGCTTGTATATTTACTGTTACTCCCGGCTCATAACATTGAGGATGATTAAACCAATTGATACTGGGAAATTCCACAGCTCGAAGGGGCGTTGCCTCTGGAAATGTAACCTCAAACCAATGCGGAGCATCTTCTGTGGTTGGTTGGAGTTTTACAGGCTGTTTCATCTTTCCCTGAAAAAAATCATTCCAGTCCATTTCATGGTTACTCCTTATTTCCATAGGGATGAGAGGGCTATTTGTATCATCCAGGGGAGTCGGGAATGCCAGTACTGTAATGTCTTTGTAATCACGCCAGATTTCTTCACTTGGTTGTGGGACAGATAATTTTTTGTTTATATGTACTCCTCCATCGATATCAGTCCGGCTCCATACCAGATGACGCATGGCATTCGATGTTTCAATCCATGGCCCTCCTGATGTTGCCCATCCGGAACAGTTCAGCATCGTGAAACGTAATCCCAAACGTTTACATTCTTCTGCGGTATGGCGTACAGCATCATCCCAATGAGGACTCAAACTTTTTATTTGAGGTTCTACTCCCGGCCACGGACCTCCAAACTGTCCGTGAAATAATTGAATCCCGGAAATTCCGGTCTTTGATATTGCTTCCAGGTCTTTGGTAATCCCTTCTTTTGAAACGTTTCCTCCAATGTAGTGAAACCAGGTTTCCGGATAATAAACTTTAGATGGAGATTGGAAATTCTTTCTATCTGTATTTCCGAAAGGGCTGTTTAATTCATTATCAGAAGGTAGTACCGGATGTTGGGCTGCTCCGTAGGAACTAACAAGGAAAGCAGCAGCGGTAAAACAATTCCTCAAAAAATCTAAATATCTCATGATGTATTTATTTTAGTGATTGGTAGATATATCTCGAATACGTTATTTCCATATAGTAGAAATTTTGTAATCGGGATCTATGGTTTTGAAGTGTCCTCTTTTTTTATTGTTACAGGTCCTATAAGACCGGAAGGCATCAGTCCGGAAGTTGGAGAGAAACCAATATTTGTTTTGGTAATTCTTTCTTTTTCAGGCAATGAAGCATCATAAACCAGTCGGTTCCACCAAGTGTTGGTTACTTCTATTTCAAGAACATTTCCTTTAGTTTTGCAATATTCAGAAATATCAAGTCTCCATGGAGCACACCACACTGTACCAAGATCATTCCCATTCAGGCGAATGGTAGCCAGATCGTGGACTGTGCCAAGATCAAGGAAAAGTTTTTCCTTTGAAATTTTGTCAAGATCGAATTCTTTGCGGTAAACTACAGCGCCGGAATAATACTTGATTTCGGGAACAGAACTTGTTGTCAGATCCTGTAGTGACTTATAAATTATAGGTTTTTCGGGTCCACCCAATTTCGGGTCAAAATGAAGGCTCCAGGAACTGTCAAGTGTTTTAAGTACTTCATAATTTGTATAATTATTTCCATCCAGCCGGGTCTCAGATGTCGGTTTCCGGAAAACAACAAAAATGCCCTGATATGGAGCTAGTTCCATAGGTATAGTTGTTCTGGAACCACTGATTGAAAAAGCTTTTGCTGAGCAGGAAGAACCATCTACCGGATTCCAGAATTCCGGTAATTTTCCTGTTATACGAAATTTGGCATCTATATTTTCAGTGGTATTCCTACGGTTGATAATAAAATATATATCCGTTTCTCCTTCTTTGCGATGGATAAAATCTATTTTTACCGGAGTCGTTCCATAACTTGCAATTTCATTCTCATTCATGTATGAGAAATCCCTTTCAATCGCTTTTTTCTTCAGAACTTCTGCAATTTTGACTCCGCTGATGACTCGTCCTTTGCCAACGGCACGATCTACCGGACCTTCTGTTTTGCCCCATAGCTTTTCAGTAATTTCACGAAGCGTTTTCTCACTTTCAGGAAAGTTTTTTAATCCGGGGGTTTTTATGAATCGCGGACCTATGACAGTCGCTCCTTCCTGTACTAATTCGAGTATTTTACGAGCGACTTCAATCGGGACAATCCCGGATTCAGGAAGAACAAGTACTTGATAATTCATTCCGTCAGGCAGGTAAATCCGGCCATCCCGAACGGATAAGCGGCTCATGATAATTTCTGTATTACATACATCATAATCATATCCAAAACCACGGTCAGGATCTATATTCTTCGGAGATACGAAACAAGGTACGAGATCTCCTTCATAATAAAGTACATCTGCGACAAAATGTCCGCGTCGAAGCATGTATTGGCAGCGTGCCAGATAATCTGTAAATGATTTTGCCCGGTTCCACCATGTAATCCGGTTATTAAAATGAACTCCGGCTGCAAATACAGTTCCCGGCATACCATTGGCAGGACCGGATGTAGCAGAACCATGGAAGGTTATGTCGTTGATGCCTTCACAAAAAGCGACATTGGCTCGTGGCAATAGAGTGGCAGGCGAACTGACCCAATGAGTAAAACTGGTAAATGCCTCCGAAGCCGTCTTTTCTTTTCCATATAAATGAGAGGCACTGGCTGCCTGTTTAGTATTGACATTCTGACGTCCTTCATACCATTCTTCCGAGAGTGATCCACTGTGATGCACTGCTGGGATCCATTGGTTTTCACTCCATTGACCGCCATACCAGAATTCTCCGACCGGAACATCCATTCTTCCCAGATTTTTCAAACCGTCATTCATCATTAATCTTGGAAGATGTTGTCCTCCGGCTTCTGCACGAACCTGTACCCCTTTTTCATGTGCACGGTCTGCCCATATTTTATAGTGTCCGTCAGCGACGCAATCAGCAATCGTTCGACGTACATCATTCAAAAAACGTTCTGTAATATCCGTATTTTCAACTATTTCGCCGGCCATAGCTGCAAGATAAGGTTTTGGGTCATAACCCCGTCGATTACGGAATTCTTCCAACATATTCTCTGTCCATGAATAAATACCATGAATTTCAACATTATCCTCATGTAAATATTTAAAAGTTGTTCCCTCTTGTTTTTCTGCTTCGCGGATCAATACTCCGCTGCTGTGATCAAAATCAAAGTCTGTGGATTCTACTGATAAATAGTCGGGCAATAAACCTCCGCCTGCCGGGATTTCAACAAAAGCGGTTCCTACTCTAATGATTTTCCATTTTCCTTCCGGGACTTTCCAGTTTAAACTTCCGTCCGGTGATATTTTATTGGTCAAGTCAATAGCGTCTTCTATGCGAAGAGGTGAGTTTTTAGAAGAAGCTTGTAATGGAGTTAAAGGGAAAGCTTGTTCTACTTCTAGTTTTGATGTGCCAATGGGGGTTAATGGATTCATCAGGCCGCGTTTGGCATTCATTAAAGCTACCTGATGAACGTCGCTTTTAGTTCCGAGAGATACCATACGGACAGATTCGCCTCTCCCCTTTTTCAGGACAAGCCGGAAAAAACGGGCTGTACGCTCGGGAACGGGTTGAAAAACATTTTGATAGACATCACCAATCGAATGAAGTGTATCGACTGGTTGATATGTTTTCCCATCTTCCGAAGACTCGAGTATTGTTGTCCCCTCTCGCTCAAGATAAACAAAATCAACCTTTTGGGGAGATTTAAAATCAAAAAGAATCCATGGCTCTTCCGTCTCATTTTCCGGATTCCAGGCGGTATTGTAATCGCCGTCCAACATATTGTTGATATCTTTGGCATTACTGCTAACTGAAATAGAAGGCTTAAATGAAATGGAATCATGGACTGGATAAGCCCAAACAGCATCGTCTTTGTATAATCCCGTAATTCCGGTTGGAGTATTTAATTTCCCTGAAAACTGAGATGGTCCTTCAAGGATTGTTTCACTAGAGGCTACACGTTTTGCCCCATTTTTCTGGTCAATCCAGGGACCACCGGAAGGCCAGCCGCTACTTACATTAGCCCCACATTCCAGGCCCAGGCGGGCACATTCCCGTACGGTATGGCGATATAGCTCAAGCCAGGCCTCACCTAAAAAAGGGACGTTGGGCATTCCGCCATGATAAAACACAAGAACTCCACCTATTCCCTTTTTACTAAGTTCTTCCAAATGCTCTGTTATAGCAGGTTTATCTACATTATCATACCACCACATAAACACCCACGGGCGGTTTTCTTTGGGTGGATTCAGAAAGTTATCGATTTCTGTATCTGATTTTTTTACCGCATGAACGGTTTCCGATATTAGGCTGGTAAAGAATAGGATAGCAATAATTACAGATATTATTTTTTTACTCATCGTTCTATTTTGATAAACTGTTTTTATAAAGCATTACATTAGTTTTCCTTATGGGGATATAGAGATTAACATTTTTCACATGTTCGGGACGCTTATAAAGTTCTAAGGACTGTATTAGAATACTACAGTCCTTAGATTAAACATATTTTTCAGAGTTAAAACTGAAACTATTTTATCTCATAACCGGAGTTTTGTTCCAGGCTATTATTACTTCTTTGAATTTCAGAAAAAGCAATGGGTAAGCGATAAAATGCATCTTTCCATTCATTTTTCCGGGAATCCTGAGTCAATTTATGGCGATTATAAGTTAATGTTCCATCATTATTCTTTATGATCTCTTGACCCATAATATGAGTAGTTTCTGTTTTTTCAGCAATCTTCCAACGACGTACGTCAAAATAACGATGTCCTTCAAACGCAAGTTCGATCATACGCTCGTGGTATATTTTATTCAGCAATTCCTCTCCAGTGGCTGTTACAGGAGGCATTTTTACTCCTTCACGACCTCTTACCTTATTAATGTATTCACGTGCAAGATCTTCATTTCCCAAATGATATTGAGCTTCTGCATAATTGAGATACATTTCAGATAACCGGAATAACGGGAAAGGACCTGTATAATGTTGGGTTTGTGAAATGCCTTTATCTTCCTCTATGAATTTTCTTATATAGTAGCCAGTCATGGTGGCATCCTGATTTGTTACATCATAACCTCCTTTATAAGTTTCTATTTTACGATCCATAAAATCAGCACCATTATAATAGATCGATGCATAGAAACGAGGGTCTCTGTTCACATAAGGATTGGATGGGTCGTACATCGATTTAGGATTGATTGTTCCCAACTCGCTATCGGTAACCGGTACTTCACCGTCTATTGTTTCGTAAGCATCCACTATATTCAAAGAAGGAACTGCCAATGCGAGTCCACTATTACCCGCAGTACCAATATAAAAGGTCAACTGACAGTAATAGGTCTCACTGAATTCTTTTGCGAATATAAATTCACTGCAGTTTACATCCAGGAACATTTTCTGATAGTCTGCTGCCAGCGTATATCCTTTGTCAAAAAGAGCTGCAGCAGCATCAGCTGCTCTCTGCCATTTCTGCTTATCATTGCTCGGATTATTCAATATACTTGCATCATAGAGTAATACTCGTGATTTAAGTGCGCGCGCAGCATTTCCACTGGCTCTGTTTCTTTCTGAAGGTCTGTCAGGAAGGTCAGCTATCACTTCATCCAGATTCTTAACTATATAGGTAACACATTCATCCCATGTGTTTCTTTCTACCTGTGACCAGTCACTATTGATGTCAAATGCTTCCTCTATAATAGGAACACCACCATATGCCCAGATCAGTTTGGCATAAATATAGGCACGTATGAATTTCATCTCGGCAATAAGTTCTTTTTTTACTGAATCATCAATTGATGATTCCCCTATGTTATTAAAGAACACATTAATATTATGGATGAATTTATACGAATTATCCCATACATGTAGTATATTATTTAATGAACCTACATTATCGGCTGTCAATATATTTTCCCGGATAAGATCACAGCCTCCTTCATTGTATTTGGAGAAAATATCATCTCCAAAATACATTATTTTATAATAATTATCTTTCGTACAAATGCCACTATATTGTTCATTTACAAACATTTTCAACAGGTTCTCATCCTGCCAGACTGCCGGGTCAGGATATCTGTCTGTTGGCGTTATATCAAGCACATCACTGCAAGAAGATAATAACATGATCCATGTTATGCTTACTAAATATATTATCTTTTTCATCATGTGTATTTTTAAAATGAAACGTTTACACCTAGATTTATTAATCGCATCGGATTCAAGTCCCATCCTCCATTGGCAACTTCCGGATCTATACCGAATTTGCTGGTATGGTCGATAGAGAATAAGTTCGTTCCGCTCACATATACCCGAGCTCTTGACAAACCGACTTTGGATATAATATCTTTAGGTATTCTATATCCTATTTCTGCATTTTTGAGTTTGAAGAAATTAGCGCTGATCTGAGTGAAAGTTGTTCCACCTATACCATATGCCGTACCTAACCGTGGTTTTGTTCCGTTCGGATTATCCGGTGTCATCGTATCTTCCGTCCACCACTGTAGTATATTTGCACCACCGTTTGATGTAGCCGGATTTACCCAGTCTTCACGAAGGTAAAAGACTGCCCGTGCCTGTCCCTGGAATCCTAACGTCAGGTCAAATTGTTTCCAACTGAGATTTATGTTAAGACCGTAAGTGATATCAGGAATATTGGTCATATCCTGACGAACCTGGTCGAGTGAATTGATTTCACCGTCTCCGTTGACATCCCGTATCTTGATGTCTCCGGCTACTGTTCCGGGTCTTTTGGGAACATCCGGATTGGCAATATCAGCTTCGCTGTATATTCCGATCGCTTCGTATCTTAATGCTGCACCAATAGGTTTTCCTTCTTCTTTCTGGTATATTTCCGCCATGGGCGTTTCATCCTTGAAAATTACTTTATTCCGGGCATAAGTCAGGTTGCCGGATACAGAATAAGAAAAATCTTTGGTGGGATCATCCCTGAAACCGAGCATCATTTCAACTCCTTTATTTTCGGTCTCTCCGATATTTTCATCAGGTAGGTTCAAACCTGTAAATGCCGGGATCGATGCATTACGCTTTGTCAGGATATCTTTTCTGTTTGTTTTGAACCAGTCAAAGTCAAATGTCAGACGGTTATTCAAAAATCCAGTTTCCAATCCGATATCGTATGTTTCGGCTTTTTCCCAGGTAATATTGGGGTTAGGCACATTTGCCTGAGAAATTCCTGAATATTGTGTTCCGTTAAAAACTGAGCCGTCTGCTAATGTATACATCGTCAGGTATTGGAATGAATCTTTGAGATAATCATTACCCATTTTACCCCATGAACCACGTAGCTTTAAATTGTTTAACCAGGTAATATCCTTCATGAAATTTTCTCTGGATATTGTCCAACCTCCTGAAATCCCAGGGAAGAATCCAAACCGTTTTCCGGAAGGGAAGTTGTGGGAACCGTCATATCTGAACTGGAATTGTAGCATGTATTTATGGTCATAGTCATATAATACACGTCCGAAATAGTTTCTTCTGGCTGTTTTTGAAGAACTACTGTGATTTGTCTGTGTATTGGCATCTCCGGCATTCAGTTCTTCTAACGTACCTGTAGGAAAATTTGTGCGTTTACCATCTAATGCCGTGCTTTTGGTTTGATTCTGTTCGAAACCGACAAAGGCATCCACTGTATGTACATCAGCAAATGTATTCAAATAATTGACACGTACATTTCCGTTGATATACTCAGTCCGTTTTTCCTCAATAAATAACTGAGGGGCAGAAGTATGACCCTTTAATTTTTCGTAAGTATTAGTACTTTCATCGTAACTATATACATAATATACATCTTCGAATTGTTTATAGTTCTGACCAAAATAGTCATAGGCTATACTTCCTTTTACCGATAGACCTTTCACCCAGGGTATCGATATGTCGATGGTGGATTGTCCGTTAAACACCCATGTTTTGGAAGCAGTAGTACCGGCATCTCCTGTAGAGATAACCAATGGATTATAATTACCCCATCCTTGATTTGTTGGATAATCTGTTCCAGGCCAGTATGCATGGGCTGTAGGAGCACTTAAACCAACCCAACTGTACATCCCGTTACCGCTGGCCTGACCATTATACGGTAAAGTCCGGTCTGTGTTTTTGCCGAACAAGTCAAAAGTAAGTTTAATGTAATCGTTTATTTTTGCATCTATGTTTGACCGGACATTGTACATGCGATTCTTCATAGAACTTTCTCTATAAGGAGAACCTTGATCCAGGAAACCTGCGGAAACAAGATAAGTTAAATTATCCATACCTCCGGTAAGTTGTATATTTGCTTTGTCCTGACCTGACCAGTTTTTCTGTACTACATCATACCAGTTTGTGTTAGGATAATGTAATGGGTCTGACCCATCGGCAAATTTTTGTATCTCATCTTCTGTCCAGCGAGGACTGATTCCTCTGATTTCATTTGCCAGATTCTGTGCTCTTGCATATGAAGCGGAGTTTGCCATTTTTACAGTCCGGGTAGGTTGTGTAAATGAATGATTATAAGAGAGTGAAATGGTCGGTTTTCCCACTTTACCACGTTTGGTGGTAATCAATATAACTCCATTTGCGGCACGAGAACCATATATTGCTGCTGAAGCATCCTTCAATACTGTGATCGATTCGATATCTTCCGGATCGAACCGGCTGAATATACCTCCTTCTTCGGAACGAACGACACCGTCAATAACATAGAGCGGGTCATTTGATACTAATGAGTTCTGGCCTCTGATACGTATGGTAGATTCGTCAGCTCCGGGTTCTCCGTTTCGTGTGTTAATGATAACACCAGAAAGGCGTCCTGCTAATCCGGAAGCCATATTTGCTGTTGGACTGAGTGAAATATCTTCAGATTTTAAAGATGTTATCGCTCCTGTAACCACTTCCTTTTTCTGAGTTCCGTATCCTACGACTACAACTTCATCCAATGCCTGTAAGTCTTCTTTCATGGTTACATTTAATGAAGTCTTATTTTGCACGGAAACCTCTTGTGTAAGATAACCGATAAAAGATATCTGCAATGTAGAAGAAGGAGAAACATTTAGCGTATAACTACCATCTATACCTGTTATGGTACCATTTGTTGTCCCTTTTTCTACAACATTTGCTCCAATGATGGCTTCTCCGTTCGAATCGGTTACTTTTCCGGAGATCTTTTTACCATTTTGTTGCTTTTTCATTTCTGCAGCATTCTTCATTAGCAGGATATTGTTGCCTTCTACTGCATATACTACATCTGAGTTCTTAAAAAGAATTTTCAGCACTTCTGCAACGGAGATATCCGAAGCCTTTAAGGAAACTTTTTGTGATAGATCTACATTCTCATAATTGTAAACAAATAGATAATCTGTTTGTGACTCGATCTGACTGATAATATCCTTCATGTGTGCATTTTCGGCCTGGATATTTACTTTAGTCGTCTGAGAATTGGCATTATTTGCCCAAACACTTGAAATACATAACAGAAATAATAAAAAGGTTAACTTCATAAGTCTGAATATGTGTTTAAAATTCGATAATAATAGGGCATACTTCTTCCCTATAGGTTTTTTTTTCATAACTTTGAAAAATCTAGAAAGTTAGTACTAAAATCAATTTGCTGTTGTGTCAGAGTACTGACTGTGATAACCGGGTTATGTTGGAGCATGATCCGGTTAATTTTTACATCTCATTTTTATCTCATAGGCATATTTATTTTATAGTTATTAGATTCAAATCACTATTTTTGGTATAGCTGAACTTATGTTCTATCTGCAATACTTTCAATACTTGCTCTATACCATCTTTGGTCCTGAATTTACCGGAATATCGACTGTTTAGGATCCTCTTATTATAAATTTTGATGTCAATATCGTAGTATAGTTTAAGCTTCTCAATGATTGTTGCAACTGATTCGTTATTGAAACAGATGAGTCCTTCCTTCCATCTGAAATAATCATAATCGGCTATTTGATCGATAATTAACTTGTTGTCTTTTAACTGGACGTGTTCTTTCTCCTTCATCCTGTAGTTGGATGGGAGGTTGGGTGAAGATAGCTCTATACTTCCTCTTAATAAAGATACCTCAAAATCAGAAGAGTTGGAATAGGAGGCCACATTAAATTCTGTACCTAACACCTGTATGTCCATTTGCTGAGTTTTCACAATAAAAGGTTGTTTCTCATTATGGATAACATCAAAATAGGCTTCTCCATTTAATTCCACCTGGCGGGTCCCTTTACCGAAACTGACAGGGTATACAAGTTTACTATGGGCATTGAGCCAGACTCGTGTACTATCCGGCAAAATCAATTCGGCGCGTTGTCCGGCAGGTACGTATAGTGTCTGGTACGTCGCAATACTTTCTTCGGTAATGTTGTTTGTTTCGAATAATTTTGTTCCTCCCCAGAATATGATCAGTATTGCTGCTATTTTGGCCAGTTCATAACCTATCTTTCGGAAAGAGATAGTTCTTTTTACCTTTTGGATATCGACCTGCTTATCCGGTTGATTCAGTAGGGAGATGTCGTTCAGTTTATGTAATGCCATAAACTCCCGGACGTTATTTTCGTCTGCATCTAACCAGTCAACGACGGCTATGATTTCTTCCGGGGTGACATTTCCTTCTACGTATCTTTGTAATATCTCTTTATCCATTTATAGGTCTACTAGTGTGTTCTATTTTTGTCTTGTATAGAAGAGACAACACAAGTTTGAAAATCCCTAGTAGGAAAATGAGATATTTTTCTGTTTTACTGTTTTTTTCTCCGACAGATGCCAGCAGGCAGTCAAATCATTGTTTTCTGATCGATTGATAATCAAATATAATGCCGGAAATGCTACACGAATTGTTATGTAGACACAACAATATACTTTAGTACTTGAAATCGGCAGGATATGCCAATAACTGATAAGCTAAAGCTTTAGCCATCCGGTAATGGCCTGCTGCATTCGGGTGGAGCCGGTCGGTTTTTTCGTTATGGAAATAAGGAGTTTGTGCATCACACATCGGATAAAGTCCACTAATACTGTTTAAGTCGATGACCGGTACTGCCCATACGTTGGATGCTTCTTTGATGACATTGACATAGGAGTCTACATATAATCCCGATTTATTAGGAAAGGCTTCTTCCGGCTGAATGTTATCTTTTCCGAAATAAGCCTGTGCACGATGAATCGGGGTCATCAAAATGATCTGCTGTGTGGGGAAATTCTCTTTCAGGTACGCCATAACATTGTTTATACGTCCCCTGAAATTTGTATCATCTGTCTGTGGGATGCGTTTAAGCCGTATTTCCCGGGAAGGACCAGCCACTTCTACACTGGTTTTTTTCGTGCGAAACCAATCTCCCAAAGGTATTCCTTCATTATAATCATTAGTTCCCGCAAAAATGATTATCGCATCTACCTGATTCCCCTTTTCTTCTTTCAGCTTTTTCGCCTGTTCCAGCACACCTATCCAATGATGGCCATTGATACCATAGACCAGTGCCTCCAAACCCAGCATCTCTTCCAGATATTGCCAGTAATTTTTTGTTGTCCCTACATGCGATGTATCTGTAATGGAATCGCCCAGGAAAGCGACCTTTTTACCCTTCCATTGGGTTTGTATGACTTCCGTTGCTACAGGTTCTTTTTGATGTGAATGTATAGCGGCGATACAAGGACTAACATTGGTTGACAAGATCAGGCCGGATAGTAGAATTGCAGAATATTTTGTGTTCATGGTATTAATAATAGGTGCTATTTTATACTTTCAGTTTGTTTACCAGTCATCTGTACGGAATGAAGAGAGAGGTAAGTTCCCTTTTTCCGTGAATATTTCAGTTGCTGAAGTATCATCGAAACAATAACATACGGCTCCGGTTGAGATACATAAGGAGAAAAGGGATAACTTTATCGCCTGTCAAAGCAACCTTTGCCGGATAGATCATGAAATATTTATTGTCCTTTTTTTACCGGCGGATAATCCAACGTATAATGTAATCCCCGGCTTTCTTTTCGTTCGATGGCCTGACGCATAATCAGATAACCGACATTGATCATGTTACGCAGTTCGCAGATATCTTTCGAGGCAACCGAACGTTTGAACAGGCTTTCTGTCTCTTCGTAGATGATATCCAGACGGTCCCAAGCGCGTTTCAGGCGCAGATCGGAACGGACGATGCCTACATAAGTGCTCATGATCTGCCCGACCTCTTTTACACTCTGGGTGATCAATACCATTTCTTCCAGGGAAGTCGTTCCTTCATCATTCCATTCCGGTATGCTTTCCTGGTATTTTAACGAGTCGATGATGCTCAGGCTGTGTTTTGCCGCTGCATCGGCATAAACGACTGCTTCGATCAGCGAGTTGGATGCCAGACGATTTCCTCCGTGCAGGCCGGTACATGAACATTCACCTACCGCATACAGGCGGTCGATAGACGAACGGGCGTCCAGGTCGACTTTGATACCTCCGCAAAGATAATGGGCGGCAGGAGCGACCGGGATATACTCTTTGGTTATGTCGATTCCCAGGCTCAGACACTTCTCGTAGATATTGGGGAAATGCTTCTTTGTCTCCTCCGGATCTTTGTGCGTGACATCCAGATAAACATGATCGTCACCGCGGGTATCCATTTCGTTCTTAATGGCACGGGCCACAATATCACGTGGAGCCAATGAAAGACGTTTGTCATATTTCTGCATGAATTCCTTCCCGTCTTTCGTACGGAGCACGCCGCCATAACCGCGCATTGCCTCTGTGATCAGGAAAGAAGGACGGTCGCCCGGATGGAACAGGGCAGTGGGGTGGAACTGTACGAACTCCATATCTTTCACCGTTCCTTTTGCCCGGTAAACCATGGCAATGCCGTCGCCGGTTGCCACCAACGGATTGGTGGTTGTCTGATAAACGGCACCGACACCTCCTGTTGCGATCAGGGTCACTTTAGAAAGGAAAGTATCGATCCGGCCATCCGGGTCCATGATATAAGCGCCATAACATTCGATATCCGGAGTCTGGCGGGTGACGGTAACACCCAGATGGTGTTGGGTCAGTATTTCGATTGCGAAATGATTTTCAAATACGGTGATATTAGGATGCTTCTGGATTGCCTGGATCAGGCTGTCCTGTATTTCGGCACCAGTGTTGTCTTTATGGTGTAGGATGCGGAATTCGGAGTGGCCGCCTTCCCGGTGCAGGTCGAAGTTCCCTTTTTCATCTTTATCGAAATCGACTCCCCAGCTGATCAGTTCTTTGATTTGCTGAGGGGCATTACGCACAACTTTTTCTACTGCACCACGGTCACTGAGCCAGTCACCGGCTATCATTGTATCTTCAATATGCTTGTCGAAATTGTCAACAATCAGGTTGGTTACCGAGGCGATACCACCCTGAGCGAAATAGGTGTTGGCTTCTTCCAGATTAGTTTTGCATACAAGGGCTACTTTCCCTTTATTGGCTACTTTAAGAGCGAAACTCATTCCTGCAATACCGGAACCTATCACTAAGAAATCGAATCTTTGTACCATAAGACATTACTGTTTAGAGCGCCAAAGTTAGGAATTAACTTTTATGGTTGTACCATTCGGGGTGCCCTTTCGGTTAAAAAGTCCCGAAATACTTATTCTTTTGCTATTTTTAAAAGAAAAGCCATAAACATTCGCAGGCTTCCTCTGTTTTAACAACGCATTGGATATCCGGCTTATTATTAATACTTAAACGTTATAAATATGAAATCTAAAGTTTTACTGTTAGCTTTAGCCTCTATGTTGGCAGGCGGAGCTATGGCACAAGATTGTACATTCTTTTTCCCGACGACAAAAGGTACTAAACTGGTGAAAAAGAGTTATGATGGCAAAGGCAACCTGTCAGGTGTGATGACTTATGTTGTGGATGAGGTGGAAAGTAAACAATCCGGCCTGGAAGTCGAAGCCGATTACGTGTTCACCAATAATAGCGGGACAGTTGTCGACAAAGGCGAACTGGAAGCTTTTTGCCAGGATGGCGAATTCTTTATGGATATGAAAGAGGTTCTTACTAATCCGTCTTTTGTCTCTACAACGAATACCGCAGTGGCAGCTACCGATGCTGTGATCAATTATCCGAGCGTATCGAAAGGAGCTTCTCCGGATGATGTGTATTTCGACGATGCAGTGATCAACATTTATTCAAAGAAGAATCGTAAGGACAGGAAGAACATCTCTATTTACGATCGTGAATATGTGAAAACAGAAGAGATCACTACTCCGGCAGGTACATTCGACTGTACGAAAGTAAAATTTAAAATCAAATCACGTTCTCCGAAAGAAACGATCGAGGGTTATGGTTATGAATGGTATGCTCCGAATATCGGAGTCGTTCGTACTGAACAATACAATAATAATAATGTATTACAATCTTATTCAGTACTGGAAGAGGTGAAATGATACAATGCGATTTTAGGAAATAAGAGAATTTACATAAAATATATTCCTTTTTGGGAATTGTTTGACCGGTTTAAGTGGATACGTCGTTACTGTGAAGTGGCGGCGTATTTTCGCTTTTTTTAATGATCAATTGAATCATAACAGAACTAAAAAATTCAGGAACGCGGATAACTCCGCGTTCCTGAATAATCTCTTGATACAACTATTTATTCCGACAACGCTTCCAGTATTTCTCTTCTTGTCTTCCGGAAATGACCGCCTTCCGTATCGTAGAGCGTCCAGTGAAAGACGGTCAGGCGGCACAGTTCTTTAGCCAGTTCCGGGTTTTTCCGTTCCAGCATCTTCAGTAAGGTATAATCGGCAATGCCGTCGCGCATGGCTTCCAGACGGATAGAACCGTATAACTTGCCATTGTCCGGATAGACGATCCAGCTATCCCCTCCGGGTAACGTGTTTCCGCTTTCCGTGTTCATCAGGGTTGTTTCTTTATAGGGATCGTTATTAGCAAACCATTGATTGAATCCCCAGTGCAGATACCCTGTTGCACCATATTTGAAGTTCAGCCAGTGGATTAACCGGGTCTTTATAAGCGGTTGCTCCAGGAAGCGGTTGGCAAAGTCTCCTTGCGGAGCCAGGCAGGTGTAAAACCATACTTCGTCGCCCTGCTTCTGTCGTTCGCGGTAAAAATCATATCCGTCTTTATAGAAGTTCAACTGCGGTACCCAGATATCCAGAGTATTTTCCAGGTCGTGCGAATGACAGGCCTCTATGATCTTGATCTCCGGTGCCAGTTGTTTGATAAACCGGGCAATCTCGACATAACTTTTTATATTGGAGCTGATCGGTTCGTCCGCAATGTGCTGGGCATAGATTTCTCCCATTTGCTGCTCTTTCAGATGAGCCGTTAATGAAGGGATGAACTGTTTGTAGAAGTTTTGTGCCCGGGGAGAAGACATCGGGTATTGTACCCGGGTCTTTTTGCCGTCTTTATATTCCGGAACATAGGGTTCGAACTGGCTGTCCCAGTTGCCGGTGCGTCCCGCTATATGTCCGCCTTCGATCATCTTTAGAGCACCCGCTTCTTTGAATATAGAGACCATCTTGTCGAACTGGGTGTAATCGAATGTATATATCCCGTCTTTCTCTGAAAATTCAACGTATTGCAAGGGGGAGATCAGGATGACATTGGAATAGCATTCTTTCAGTTTCAGGGCTAATTCCTTGATCATATCCCAGTAAACGGGGGAGTAAAGTTCTACCTCTTTTCCACCGTTAAATATCTTCATTTTCTCAGGTGAAGTACCGAACCAGTTGGTCACCCATAAAGAAGGTTCTTCCATGACGACCGGATATACTTTGATCTGTATCTCTTTCTCCTGGCGGAAGAGTTTGCCGCCAGCTTTGCCTGTTAACCGGAACGTCGCTTTATAGTCGCCGGGTGCGGCATCTGAAGGGATGTTTGCCGTCAGCCAGATAGGCTGTGCCATGTCCCGTTCCACATTCCACCGGTCTTTTTCGATGATCGGGTCCGGATAGTAATAGGATAAGGAGGTGATCGCATCTTTTGCCCGGTCAGGAGTTTGGCGGCCTACCCGTACAAAATCGACAAAGCCTGAACGCACAGCCGGTAAAGTAACCCCTTGTTCATTCGTGAAAGGAGACACCTCTATCGCCAGGTCTTTCAATGTTGCAGCACTACGGACAACGAACTGAAATGTCGCATGTTCGCCTGCCGCCACTTCTTCCGTCTCGTTGTATTCCGGAAAGAAGTTTGATTCCCTGAATACTTTCAGGAAAGGATCTACCTGTGCGAAACTGATCGTATCTTTCGTATCCGATGTGTTTGCACATGCCATAAGTAAAATGCAGAAAGATAAATAGGCCAGATGTTTCATGGTGTATAGCTTTTAAACTTATGATTGACAAATTATAGGTAAAACCCAGTAAGGATTCTCCCGAATGCTTACTGAGTTTATTGAGTTATCGATGTATGTTGAAAAACTTTATTCCAGTGCGGATGCGCTGGCTACTGTCGGCCAGTACGGATTCTGATACAGGTTGGATGTCTCCAATCTGGAATCCGGAGAAGCCAGAGTCATTTCCAGGATGGAATAAGGACTCAGATAGTAGGCTTTCATCCAGTTATATCCGTTCCATACCTCGTTGTTTTCTTTTACTACACGGTACGGACGTATATATTTGCTGTCATTCCGGTTTGAAATGTTCGCAGAAGAAAGTCCGTCTTTCTGTTCGATCAAGGCAGATTCATTCGTCAGTTCACCGGCATCGTTCCTCTTCAGGTAAGCCGTGTTCTTGTGCATCTCTGTCCAGAAGTTGACACCTTCGGGAACGTACGGCCCCATGTTTTCCGAGAACAATGCATCGAACGAACGCCAGCGGATCAGGTCATCCCATCTTCTTCCTTCTCCGATAAATTCGCAACGGCGTTCACGGCGGATATTATAAAGGGTAGGATCTACTTTCTGTGAGCCGGAGTAAACGCCCCAGTCCGGTTCTTTGGAAAGGTCGGTCGCAGCGATCGTTTTCGTGAAATCGGCATCGATGCCCGCCCGCTCACGCAACTTTCTCCAATAAGAGGCCGCTGTAGCGTCGATCGATCCGTTCTTCAGGTAAGATGCTTCCAGATAGTTCAGATAGGCTTCGGCAGCACGTGCGGTTACGATACCGTTCGTACCCCGTACCCCGTTACGTATCTGTGCAAAATCGTAACAGAAGGATTTACGCTGACGGAAACCGGTACGGTCGCGATGTTCTGTCAGACCGACTACCTCCGGTGCGTTATAATATTGAAGCGAATCTTCATTTCCGAGCACAGTCGTTTCACCGAATAAGAATAACTGCAGACGGCCGTCGCGGTCTTCTTTCTGCTGGTCGATCGTTATGTCTCCCTTATAGCCTGAATTGGCGGCATAGATAGGCAGCCCGTTCTCCATCAGGAAAGCGTCGACGTAACTTTTCGTCATACCGTTGTTTCCTCCCTGCTGTATGTAAGCCATAAAGCCGTGGGTCACACTCAGGTCGGCATCGAAATCACGCCAGAGTATCACTTCATCCAACGTGCCCGGAGTCGGCATCGAGAACATTTCAAAATAAGGATTCCATCCGTAGATCTGGTTGATTGCCGGATTCATCACCATCGTGTTCTGTGTCAGTTCATGGTTGTCGGCTACTTCTTTCGCAGCGTTCATCGCTTCCGTCAGGAAGAAACTGACTTCACCGTCGATATTGAAGCTCTTCCCTGAGTTGTAAGCTTTGTCGGCACCCGGCCAACCTTGTTCTCCCGGAACACGGGGTGTCCCTTTGTGATATTTTTCAAATGTACCTTCATATAAGGCTACCCGTGATTTCACTAAATAAGCTAGTTCCTTTCCGATACGTACCTTGTTGAAAGCAGTACCGCTTTTCAGCATGGAGATAGCGCGGTCGAGGTCTTCCAGGATGAAACGCGCCACTTCATTACGCGGGGAACGTTTGCTCAACTCTACCAGTTCCGACGTTTCATCGACCGGTACGGTCGTTATGATAGGATAATCGCCATACGATCTTAAACGGTCGAAGTAAACCGAGGCACGCATAAAATAAATCTCCCCGATATAATGCCGGATATTTTCCTCCGTACCGGAGATACTACCCGCCTCATATTTCGGTAAAACTTGTTCCAGGAAATAGTTCATGGCACGTATCAGCGAGAAATCAGGGCTGCCGGAAGAGGGTACCAACCAGCGGTTGGAAGCAAAATAAGTCGTATTGGCTTCCCCTACAACCATATTGTCCGTGTTTCTGTCCGCATTCAACGGACCGGCTGCATAGGCATCTGCATAACTGGGGATGATCGAATTATAATAGTTGATCGCATAGGCTCCCAGTTCTTCTGCCGAATTGAAGTATTGCTGGGGAGTAATACTGGAGATCGGCTCTCTGTCCAGAAAATCATTGCACGACGGCATCGACAGGCCGGCTGCCGCTACAATCGAATAGATATATATGCTTTTAAAATTCAGTTTCATGATCGGATAATTTAGAAATTAACATTTAAACCAACAGATATAGTTTTACACAATGGATACAGCTTGCCGTCTCCATAATCTCCGCCGAGAGTTTCCGGGTCGAATACGCCGGTAATGTCAGATATCGTAAGCAGGTTGTCGCCGGAGATGTAGACACGGACAGAAGACATGCCCGCCTTTGAAACCCATTGTTTCGGCAATGTATAGCCTACCTGGATGTTTTTCATACGGATATATGCTGCGTTCTGCAGGTAACCGCTCTGTACATATTGGTTTTTAGCTCCGTCAAAACTAGCCCGCGGGTAATAAGCGTTCAGGTTCGCTCCCAGAGGATCGTCGGCTCCGCGCCAGAAGTCCCAGTGTTCTGTGAACCCGGCCGATTGCCACATTCCGCCTGAAGCACCCCAGAAATACGGGCCGCTTAACCAGTAATCACGTTTGGCTATTCCCTGGAAGAATACGGAAAAGTCGAGACCTTTCCAGGAAGCATCCAGCGTTAAACCGAAGTTATAACGAGGTGTGCTGTTACCGATGACCTTACGGTCGCCCGGTTCGTCTACCGTATTGGCACCGCTGTTGATAACGCCGTCTCCGTTCAGGTCGGCATACATGATATCACCTGCACTCCAGCTGGCTCCCCAACTAGGCTTGTTATTGGCAAGGTGTGCGTCCATTTCTGCCTGCGACTGGGCGATGCCTACAGTAGTGTATCCCCAGATCTCGTTCAGCATTTTCCCGTTGTAGTGAGCGATATCCAACGATCTCGACTCATTCGGGTATCTGGTGATCTTCTGTTTGGCGTCAGACAATACGAATTTTGCTCCGTAGTTGAAATCACCGACACGGTCTCTCCAGGACAGTTCCAGTTCAAAACCGTACGACTTCATATCCGAGTTATTGATTTTCGGAGGGGAAGCACCCAGTACGCCCGGTAGTTCGGGAGCCGGACCGATCATGTCGTATGTGTAACGTGTAAAGTAGTCGAATGAACCTGTTAAACGGTTGCCGAGCAAAGCCCAATCCAGACCGACATCCCACGATTCGATCGTTTCCCATGTTTTTAAAGAACTGACGATACCCGGCAGTCCGGCTACGTTCGGTTTCGTTCCGTCAACCAGCCACGTACCTGTAGCAGTCCCTGTCGGCATTGTCTGATAGAAAGGATACCAGGCATCTTTCGTGTCCGTATTTCCCAACTGTCCCCAGGATGCTCTCAGTTTCAGGGTGCTGAAAAGATTCGACCAATCACTGAAAAACTCTTCACGGGCAATGTTCCATCCTCCGGATACGGAAGGGAAGAATCCCCAGCGTTTATCGCCGATGAAACGGGAAGAACCATCGTAACGACCGTTCAACTCGACCATATAGCGATCTTTATAGTTGTAATTGATACGTCCGAAGAAGCCTGCTACTGAGTTTTCCGCCCGGCCGCCAGTCACTTTCTGTTCCGATGTTGTCTGGCTCAGGTAAGGAGTTTCTCCTGAGATCAGCTTGTCGCCTCGTCCTGAAGTCGTATCGTATTTCGTTAATTCCGCGTTGAAACCGGCCATCACTTTGAAATAATGGTCATTGATCGTTTTAGAATAGTCGGTATAGATATTTGTTGTAAAATAATCTTCAGTATACCGGTATTCATATACACGGCTGGCCCCCGGTGAATAAGAAGCGCCGCCATCCCAGCTGACATAATACGGAGATCCGTCCGCGTAATAGGCGGAAACCGGTAGTACGGCGTAATGTTGGTTGTTGGTATGCGTACGCATATTGCCATCCACATTGATCGTCCAGTCTTTGATCGGTTCGAACTTCAATCCTATCTGTTGTGTATAGTAGTTTTTCTGGTGTGTCTGCTTACCACCATCCTGCATCTGGATCAATTCCATACCGTCGGTCAGGTGACCGTTGTCATCATATACCGGACAAGTCGGCCAGCGGCGGGCGATATTATGGAAGAACAAGCCAGTCATATAAGTAGGACGGCTGTAGTCCTCGCGTGTCCATTTGTTGGTGTAATTCAACGTTGCCCAATCTGTCAACTTTGCCGAGATCTTTGCGTCCATGGTGTAACGTTTGAAACGGTCTTCCCCGAAACGTATCAGACCCTGCTGATTCAGGAAACTACCGCTGACACGATAAGTGACTTTCTCTGATCCGCCGCTGACACTCAGATTGTGTTCATGCGAAGGTACCCAGTCGCGGTATACTTCTTTAAACCAGTTCGTGTTGGCATTCGCTCCTGAATACATATTCCATTTACCTTGTGCGTTGGGTGTCGAGACAGTCGATATTTTTCCAGCCTGGTAATCCTGGATACGCTGCATCACCTCGGCACTGAATACGGCACTTTGTCCGGCATTAGCTGCGGCTGCATTGAAATACTGGGCAAATTGATATGAATCCATCATTTCCGGTATCTGCAGTGCATCCGTGAAGCGGACGTTACCCGTATAGTTTACATTTACTTTTCCGGATTGTCCCCCTTTTGTCTTGATCAGGATCACACCGAAAGAGGCGCGTGAACCGTAGATCGAAGAAGAGGCGGCATCTTTCAATACGGAGATAGATTCGATATCGGCCGGGTTGATCGTGTTCATATTACCTTCGATACCGTCGATCAGGACCAAAGGGGATGAACCGGAACCGTCACCGATCGTACCGGCACCACGAATGTTTACATTCATCGTGTTATCCAGTGTTCCTCCGTTACTGTTCACCGTAAAGTTCAAACCGGGAACAACACCCTGCAGGGCTTGAGATACATTCTGAACGGGTCTCGATTCGATCACTTCCGCATTGACCATGCTTACGGCACCGGTCAAATTGACTTTCTTTTGTGTACCGAAACCGACTACAACCACCTCGTCGAGTGTTTGTGAGTCTTCCTTTAACTGTACTCTGATGGCATCCTGACCGGTGTATTTTACTTCTTGAGTAACATAACCGATAAAAGAGATTACGATGACGTCTCCTTTTTTCACGTTTGATAAACTGAACTTACCGTTCATGTCTGTGACGGTTCCGTTCGTTGTTCCTTTTACTACCACGGAAGCGCCGGTTACGGGACCGAACTCATCCTCAATGGTCCCTGTGATTTTTTCTGCCTGTTGCGTGATTGAAGTTTCAGTACCCACTTCAGAAGCATACACGTTTCCTCCGAAAGAGAGGGCTAATGATAGCAGCAGAAAGCTAACAGTTTGTGTTTTTTTCAGCATAATAGTGTCTTTAATTTTGTTTAAATTGAAAGCTTTTAACTCTAAGGTATCCCTAAGTTAATCAGTTGTTTACGCGTCTTGCGCAGCTCATTTCATACTTCTCCTCTATATAAGTTCTGATAGAACTTATTCTATTTATAAATCTTTGTATGAATGATGAGCCTATATGTTCTATGTTATAGAGGAATTATCCGGGTTGATATCATTTATATTATATATACAGTGCTTATTTTAAATAAATTATACAATCACTAGCCTTTGTTGATAAAATCTTGCGTTAAAAGATGAAATATTAAAAAATATATTATATATTTGTGCCGATAATAAAAATAGTTCTATCAGAACTATGATACTATTTTTAGGGCAATTTCTTTTCTGCTGCTGTACTCTGAAAAAAACACTCATCTCTTTTGCCATATATAGAATAAATCTAATAATTAAACTATTCCATTTTAATATATCACTGATATGTCAAAATGCTATTTTATCTTCTAATGGCTGGTTTGTAATGAACCGCTTATAAGATATTCGGATTTTGTGCTGTTCTCAAGAAGTTGAGGAATATCATAAAGATTTATTTACTTGGATAATGCGTTCAATTAGCTTGTTGTATTTCTGTTTATTGTCCCAGATTATATTCTTATGTGGTGAAATTGTAGTCATAATGTAATTTGGATGCTCTCTTTTGGTAGTCTTGTTTTAGATGGTTAATCCTGTTGAAAAACATATATTGTGTTCTCGTCTTGTTACTTTTTGATGCGTTTTTTGAGTGTAATTAACATATATTTCATTTAAAATGAATCACCAACTCATTTAAAACAAAAAATAATTCGTTTAAAACGAGTTTGCAAAAAAAATTGAAAAGGCTGAGGAATGGGTTTAGAAAGGATTATAGTTAATATATGTTTAATTGAATATTCTAAAAGGACTTTTTATCAGATGACTTGGTTACGAAAAGAGGCTTTATTCGAGTATTGTGTCATAAAATACGGTACTTTGCCTTTATTTTGTTATTTATGCTTTTATATGATGATATTAAAGCCCGTAAACTTTTTAATATGAGCAGAATTTCGTAATATTGCTTATTACTAACTTTAATAGATGAGATTATGGAAAAGCAGACGTTTAGAAAGAGACTAGTGACTCCAAAACATGTTGCGATAGCAGTTAGTATGCTTATCCTTTTTGGATTACTGTATTTGAATGAGATACGGCAGCCGGCAGCCTATATTCTGATCCTTGTTTTTATTGTGCCTGCATTATACCCTTATAAGATTGACAAGGGTTATCTGACACAGGGTAACTTTGTGGCAATCCCGGTAAAAGATATAGAGAAGTTATTTATCAAGCAATCGGGTAGCGTAGTAATCTATTATGGCAAGCCTTATAAAGACAAGGAGTATACCAACACCGTCCATCCGGTCGATACCGAAGGTTTTGTGGCTGCTTTACAACAAGTAAATGAAGAAATGACTATCTTGCGCGAAAATTCGTGAAATGGATAGAGTCTTTAAATCTAAGATCGGATGGTGGTACCATCTGTTGATTATTGTGTTGGCAATCCTGTGTGTCGTATCCGTACTGCATCAGAATGTTGCGGCAATTGTTAGTACATTAGTTGCCAGTGCGTTGACATTGCATGTATTTTTCAATACCTACTATGTAGTTACAACTGACGGAATGTTGTTGCTCCGCTGTGGTTTTTTCCCTAAAAAAGAAATCGCCATAGCTGATATAGAGGCGTTGCAACCGTCTATTCTTCCCGTTTTCAGTTATTCTTTATCTCTGGACCGGATCGTGATCTGGAAAGAAGGTAAAATGTGGATGCTGATATCTCCGCAGAATGAAAAAGAGTTTGTAAAGCTGCTGAAGAAGTTCAATCCGGATATCGAGATCAAACGCAATGAAGGAATCCAAATATAAAACTTAATTAAATCTGATAACATGAAATACGATGTTGCTATAATTGGCGGGGGACCAGCCGGTTATACAGCTGCTGAAAAAGCGGCAGCGGGTGGATTATCCACTGTGTTGTTTGAAAAGAATGCATTGGGCGGTATCTGCCTTAATGAAGGTTGTGTTCCTACAAAAACACTTCTTTATTCGGCTAAAGTGTATGATACCATAAAACATGCACAGAAATATGCCGTCAAGGCGGAGAACCCTACTTTCGATTTTCCTAAAATCATTGCCCGTAAGAATAAGGTCGTGAAGAAACTGACTGCCGGTATCCGTATGAAGATGACGGAGCATGGTGTCGTTGTCGTTAACGGCGAAGCGGAGATAAAAGGGCGTTCTGCCGACGGTACGATCTCCATTGTATGTGGAGAGGAAACGTATGAAGCTGCAAACTTATTGCTGTGCACAGGCTCGGAAACGGTTATTCCTCCTATCCCCGGATTGGCAGAAACCGACTATTGGACAAGCCGGGAAGCCTTGCAGACGAAAGAACTTCCTGCTTCCCTCGTCATTATCGGCGGTGGGGTGATAGGTATGGAGTTCGCCTCTTTCTTTAATAGCATGGGAACCGAAGTCCATGTGGTGGAAATGCTGGATAAGATACTGGGCCCGATGGATAAGGAGCTTTCTGAAATGCTTCAGGCTGAATACGCCAAGAGAGGCATTCGGTTTTATCTGGGGCATAAGGTGACAGCCGTTCACGGAGGTGAAGTGACCGTAGAGAAAGATGGGGAGAGTTTCGTGATCGAGGGCGAAAAAGTGCTTTTGAGCGTGGGGCGTTGTCCGGTGACGAAAGGGTTCGGACTGGAGACTTTATCTCCGGAACCTTTCCGTAACGGCATAAAAGTAAACCAATATATGCAGACATCTCTTCCGAATGTCTATGCCTGCGGGGATATCACTGCATTCTCTCTGCTGGCCCATACGGCAGTCAGTGAAGCGGAAGTAGCGGTTAAACATATTTTGGGCAAGGCTGGGGCCGGTATGAGCTATAAAGCAATTCCGGGTGTGGTCTATACCAATCCGGAAATAGCCGGTGTAGGCAAGACGGAAGAAGAATTGCAGGCGGAAGGAATCCCTTATATCGTGAAGAAGCTGCCGATGGCTTTTTCCGGCCGTTTTGTGGCGGAGAACGAACAGGGTAACGGCGTTTGTAAACTAATCCTCTCGGAAGACGAGACGGTGATAGGAGCGCATCTGTTAGGTAATCCGGCTTCCGAACTGGTGGTTATCGCAGGCATCGCCATTGAAAAAGGAATGACGGCCGAGGAACTGAAATCGATCGTATTCCCGCATCCGACAGTCGGTGAAATTATAAAAGAAGCATTATAATAAAACCTTTTATACATGAATATCCCGGTCACTCGATGAATGGCCGGGATATTTTATTTTAGCAGTACCGCTTCTTGTTATTGTATTGTGCGGAAAGGTATTTGCAACGTCTCTTCCGAAGATGTACGAGTGCCTGCCTTTGTCTGGATTTTTGGTCCCGGGATGAGGGGGCTGTAATTTAAGACATGGCGTACTCTTGTGTACTGGTCTTCCGTAAATTTGTTCGTGAGACTGTATGCGTAATCCATCAGATTGTCGGAAATGAACTCCTCTCCCTGACAGTTGCTCCGTTGCGATAAATATTCGAGATCATAATTACCTGCGGGTAATCCTCCCAGCCACGCATCGTATTCGACTTTATTGTAGGAAGGTGTATCTTCGCAATAGTCCGTATCCTTGCACTCATTGGCCGCTGCACCGTTCTCGTCTTCAGCAAAAGGATGATGCAGGCCCAGATAGTGCCCCAGCTCATGTGCAAGGGTAATAATCGGATCGTTCGGACTGTATTGGCTAACTCCTGCATTTATATAAGTCGTGTTGATGGATACACAGTAAATGTTCGAAAGTTGTGACGCCTGGATATTTGAATAGTCTGTCAGTGTCAGTCCTTCCAGATAATTTTGTTGCGTTGTCAGCGGTAAATGTGAGACACCTAGTACATCCTCCTCCTCGAAAGCATAAAGGAATACATTGATATATGAGTTAGGATCTTTCATTAGCTTGTAATGGTCGGTCCCTTTTTCACTGTTCATGAATTCTTTACAACTGATAGAAGCTGAGGCGGATGAAACGGGTTCTATTTCAGCTATTTTGAATGTGAGATTCATATTATTATTCTGATAGAGTTTGTTGACGGCAGTCAGGATCGTTTCTATCCTGCTTTGCGGAACATTCTGCGCACTGTTATTGTACAGGACGTGGAAGTAAACTGGCAATTCGTAAGCATATCCGTCTATATCGCCGTTACCCGCGTTTTGTGTGACGGTGACGGTTTTCTGTGTCCGGTGGGATGTCACGATGATCGTCGCCCTTCTCGGTTTGTCATTCAGGTTGGCCCCGACAGAAAGGCTGAGGGTCTGATTTCCTGTTCCTTCGGCCTGGGAGATGCTGCACCAGCTAGCCGAACTTTCTGCCGTCCAGGAAGAATTACAGATGATATCCACCGTCAGAGAGGCACCCTCGCTGCTGACTTCGTCGAATGCCGATGCCGATAATTCAACTGCCGAAGAATCGGAGTCACTACAGCTTACGGTAAAGAGCGCCAGGGTGCATAAAGTGCATATAAGGAATAAATATTTCGTTTTCATAACTGGAAATTTTGTTATTGAGAGTACATGATACAAAGATAATGTTTTTATCCCTACCTTTGCACGAAATAAAAAATACATGGATTTGTTTGAAGGATATGTAGGCATTCGTTTGTGGGACGGACAGCTGATAGATGATGTCATCTTCACGCTGCTGCTATCCTTGCTTATTGCCTTTGCCATAATATTCCGATCTAATTTTCAGCATTTTATAAAGATGATGAAAGATGTGATATACTTGAAGGAGCGGCAGAACCTGTTTGACGAAACGATAGGGAAGAGCGGATCTTTCTTTCGCAATTTTATGACTTTTCAGGCATTGTTTCTTTGTAGTATCGCTTTGTTTTCGATAGGCCGGACACGGGGAATGGTCGGTTTGCAAGGGGAGAAAGAGGTCTTGTTGGCTATTGCCGCCCTTTTTGGCGTGCTGTTCTTGTTTTATCAGTTCAAACAACTGAGTTACTATCTGTTGGGATTTGTGTTTGCAGCACCCGATAAATACAAGTTCTGGAAAAAAAATTATAACGCCATTATGGGGGCATGGGGCATTTTGTTATATATTCCGGTGGTGTGGTTGATGTTCGTGGGAAGTAAAACATTGGCTCCCGTAATAATGTTTTGTATTTTCTATTTTTTGTGTCGTTTTGTAATAATTTATAAGACAATACGTATATTTCACAAGAATAATGTCGGTTTTTTATATATTAGTTTGTACCTTTGCACCCAAGAAATCTTACCCCTTATATTTTTGTATGAAGGTATGATTTTTTTGTATAACTTTATTGAGACGAGTACTCTATGGCATTGAACATCAAAAAGTTGCTGGTATCACAACCGAAGCCTGCATCCGAGAAGTCACCGTATTTCGACATTGCAGAGAAATATGGGGTCGAGATCGACTTCCGTCCTTTTATCAAAGTAGAAGCTCTTTCTTCCAAAGAGTTTAGACAGCAGAGAATTTCTATTCTGGACTATACGGCAGTAATCTTTACCGCCCGTACAGCTATCGACCACTTTTTCCATTTATGTGAAGAACTACGTGTCACTATTCCGGAAACAATGAAGTATTTCTGTATGACGGAAGCTATTGCAGTTTACCTTCAGAAGTATATTGTATACAGGAAGCGTAAAATCTTTTTCGGTCAGACCGGAAAGCCTGAAGATCTGGTGACTGTTATTGCAAAACATGCAAAAGAAAAATATCTGGTGCCGGTTTCTGACGTGCATAAAGATGATTTGTTAAGTTTGCTTGAAGCGAAGAAGATCAACTATACAAAGGCCGTGATGTATAGGACGGTAAGTAACGAATTTGCTAAAGATGAGGAGTTCGATTACGATATGTTGGTATTTTTCAGTCCTTCAGGTATTTCTTCTTTGTTGAAAAACTTCCCGAATTTTAAGCAGGAAGATATAAAGATCGGTTGTTTCGGCCCTACGACAGCAAAAGCTGTAAAGGATGCCGGTTTGCGATTAGACGTGGAAGCGCCAACACCTGAAGCTCCTTCAATGACGGCTGCTTTGGATTTGTATCTGAAGAAAGAGTTGGGCGGAAACAAAAAGAATGGAAAATAGAAGGTATACCCTTTCAAAAGAAGAACGCCTGTCGTGGAAACGTTACATTGACCTGTTATTTGAAAAAGGACAATCGTTTGTAGCGTTTCCACTGCGGGTCGTTTATTTACCACTGGAGGAAGAGATGTCTGTTCCCGTCTCTATCCTGATCAGTGTCCCCAAAAAAAAATTCAAACGTGCCGTAAAACGGAACCTGATCAAACGTCAGGTACGTGAAGCTTACCGGGTACGTAAATACGATCTGATCGATCCGTTGACAGAAAAAAATAAACGCATGCTGATTGCTTTCCTCTATCTGGATAAGGAAATACATCCCTTCACCGATATGGAAAAGGCGATGACGAAAGCGATCCGGATCTTGCGTGAAAAAGAATAATGAAGAAATTCTTTACTGCACTTCTCCTGTTGCCGGTCTATTTCTATAAATATTGTATTTCTCCTATGACACCGGCTTCATGCAGGTATACACCTACCTGTTCCGAATATGCTGTGCAAGCCCTGAAAAAATATGGTCCCGTCAAAGGACTTTACCTCGCTGTCAAACGGCTGCTCCGATGCCATCCCTGGGGTGGGAGCGGGTATGACCCGGTTCCCTGAACCGATCCCTATCCTTTATTTTACTTCAAATTCTTTGTTGAAAGAGATGATTCTCTTATCATCTGTTATCACGTCGATAAGCAGGCGGTATTTTCCCGGTTGCGACGGTGCTTTGATATGTTTGGCTGGTTGTTTATCTGTGATAGTGAGTCCGAAAGGATAAACCATTTCACCTAGTGGATCGTTTTCATATATTCGGGGTTCTTTTAATGTTTCGATAGCAATTGCCCCGTTGGGTGTTCCGTAAATCGTACAACGGGTATCTGTCGGTCTGATTAATTCTATGGATTTAATATCTCCGGCTGCCCACTCTAGTATATGATCGATATTACTGAAAATTACTTCCCCGTTGATGACTACATTTAGAGGCGCAATATCTCCATTAAAAAAGGAATACTTTCCTGATGCTTTCCAGGTTATGGTTGTTTCCCCCTCTTCTCTTCTCATTTCTCCATTGGATATCCTTGATTGGTTTCTGGCAAGAGCGTTTTGTCTTTTTATTATTCCTTCACCGCTGCCAGAGCCTCCTTTTGTGATCTTAATAGCTGTAAAATTGTTTAGCAGGGAGCGTACACTTTTACCGGGCCATTTCTTTAATGTTTTTTCGCCGATGAAATTATTGGGTGTTCGACTCATCTCCTGTATGTTTGCAGATTTTCGAGATTGTACAGTTATATTATCAATATGATAAATGCGTTGCTGATCTTCGTCTACACTATATCGTATAATGGTGTCTCCCACGATAATATCTGTTTGTAGACGAGTTTTTGTGAACAATGGGTTTGGGATAATTATTTTCGGATATGTTTCTTCTGCTAAAGTAAATGAGCTGTTTACCGTTTTCCCTTTATTGTTTTTACTGATCAGTAAAAATCCAGTGCCTTCTGGATAGTTATCGACAGGCAAAACAAAGTCTCCTTCCTGATTGATTTCACCTGTATAAAAGGAGAGGTCTTTTTTGTTTTGTGCATCGATCAGACCAGGTCCGAAAGGTTTATCTTTCCTTTTCCAGGCTGTTCCTTTCAAAAAAAGTCCGTCTTCAATAGGATATGGAAAATTTATTCCTTCTTTTAATACTGTTTCTGGTGAGAAAAGGATAAATCTGGCCGTGTATAGCCATTGATTTAACTCTGTTTCCTGTTCTTCCTGTATTTGACTGTTTATTAATGGAAAACGTACTGGAGACAGAATCTCTCCACCCAACCAAAAGCTGGAATAAGCCTGTGTGGCAAGTAAATCATCCTGCTGGGCTATCCGGATAAAGACTGTGCTGTTGTGTGGTGAGTCTAACTGAAATTGCAAAGGAGATTGTGGCGAAACAATTCTCTGTGATAATGAGCAATTGAAAGTAGTCTGCGACACTTCCGGCTTCTCTAGCCATAAAAGACGCTCGCTCAGCAGATTTAAATCTTTATCCATTAGAAAGACAACAAGAATACCTTTTGGATAGTTGGATAGCTCGACTGCGGCAACTTTTTGCCCTGTGTGAAAAGGAATTTCCTGTAGGCCTTTATGGGAATGATAGAGGAACAGGCGATAATGTTTTCCTTCCTCATTCGACAGGAGACGGCATGACAAACGTTCTCTGTTTATGACTGCTTGTAAAGAAGCTCCCTTGGAATCTGTTTGTAGTGGAAAAGTAAAAAAACGGTTGTTATATTCCACCAGCAATCGGTATTGTTTGCTTGCTTCCGGTAGGAAGGTCATCTTTCCCAATCCATTTTCAGATACGATAATATGATGTCTGATTGTATCGTTTTTCTCATCCAGCAGAAAAGCATCCGCAGTAGAGATTGGAAAACCGTCATCATCGGTTAACCGGAATACTACATTCTGTTGAAATCCGTTCAATAATTTACCACCTTCAGGATAGAAGACGCCATGAATATCTTGAGTAATGTCTTTTTTTTTCGGATGTATGGCTCCTAATAGAAAAGGAGCTACAGCAAAACTTTCTATGGAATAGTTTTGCATCAATCGGGTATATGCCCGTAAATAGCAGATATTTGATTCCCATTCGAATTGTGTCGGAACTGCTGTATAAAAATATCCTCTTTCATCGCATGCTACTTTCTGCCGGAGTAAAAGAGAATCCTTCTGATCGATACATTCCAAATAGATATATCGGCTATAGGGATAAAAATCCTGATGGTTTGTTGAGAGTAACTGTCCGCTAACTCGTAGTGTGTCGCCTGGCATGCAACTTTCTCTTTCTGGTGACAGAAAAATCTGTTCTGCCCGAAAAGTCTGGGCAGAACCAAGCTGTAAACAGCATAACCCAATTAATATCAATACAAGTTTATACATAATCTAATATTCTTTGAAAATAATTCGTATAATTCCAATTCTAACTAGATAGGGTATATACCCTGATCCAGACCACATATTATCAGAAATATTAACTTGGACATCAAAAAAGCCATTTAATTAACACAATATACACATTTGTTTAGATATAAATAATGTTGTTATGAATTTTTTGTAATGAAACAAATTGGTTTTTTATTTGCTCAAAATATTCATTATTTTTGTTTCTTATAATGACAAGATTGACAACACCATCGATTTTTATGTATTACGATGTACATACTCATTCGAAGCAGACTACTGTTTCGGAGGAAGTTATGACTGTTTACAATATAGCTGTAGGAAAAGATAGTTCATTAAATATACACTCTGGCCAACTGGTATCCTGTGGTATACACCCGTGGTATATTCAGGCGGATACAATAGAGGAACAGGTAAGACTATTACGGGAATTAGTCTGTAATGAACAGGTTGTCATGATTGGAGAGGCTGGTTTGGACAAGCAAGTATCCTTATCGTTAGATTTACAGATAGAAGTCTTTGAAGAGCAGATTCTTATTTCTGAAGAATTGAAAAAACCTCTGATAATCCATTGTGTCAAGGCATGGGATGAATTGATCGTAATTCGTAAAAAGCACAATCCCTCGATGCCTTGGATTATTCATGGTTTCCGGAAGAAAGGTGACTTGGCAGAACAATTGTTGAAACAGGGTTTTTATCTGTCTTTTGGGGAACATTTTCAGGAATCGGCTTTACGAAAAGCATGGCCTGATCATCTGTTGATGGAAACAGATGAATCGTCTTACCCTATACAGGCTATTTATCAACGTATTGCTTTTACTCTCCAAATGTCTGTTGAAGAATTAAGTAGGCAAGTAGAACAAACAATACGTCGCTTGTTTCTGGTTAAATGAATGTTCTTTTTATGTTGCGTTTATGTTCACTTTATAATTTGTGTATCCGCATAAAGTCGTATCTTTGCCCGCATTAACTATATAATAATGAATAATTAAAACGATGAATTTTGTTGAAGAATTAAGATGGAGGGGCATGATTCATGATATGATGCCCGGAACAGAAGAGCAGTTACAGAAAGAAATGACTTCTGCGTACGTAGGCATTGACCCGACGGCCGATTCATTACATATCGGACACCTTGTTAGTGTAATGATGCTGAAGCATTTGCAGCGTGCCGGACACCGTCCTATCGCTCTGGTCGGTGGTGCCACCGGTATGATCGGAGACCCTTCAATGAAGTCGGCAGAACGTAATCTGCTGGATGAAGTAACACTTCGTCACAATCAGGACAGTATAAAGAAACAGTTGGCTAAGTTCCTGGATTTCGATTCGGATGCTCCTAACGCAGCCAAGTTGGTGAACAACTACGACTGGATGAAGGATTATTCCTTCCTGAACTTTATCCGTGATATCGGTAAGCATTTGACTGTTAATTATATGATGGCTAAGGATTCTGTAAAGAAACGTCTTAGTTCCGAATCAAGTGTGGGTATGTCCTTCACTGAATTTTCTTATCAGCTGTTGCAGGGATACGATTTCCTGTTCCTGTATCAGAACGAAGGTTGCCGCTTGCAGATGGGTGGTTCCGACCAATGGGGTAACATCACTACCGGAACGGAACTGATCCGCCGTAAAACGGGTGGTGAAGCATTTGCCCTTACCTGTCCGTTGATCACGAAAGCCGACGGTGGTAAGTTCGGTAAGACTGAATCGGGTAATGTATGGCTGGACCGTCGTTACACTTCTCCTTATAAATTTTACCAGTTCTGGTTGAATGTAAGTGATGCCGATGCAGCAAGATATATCAAGATCTTCACAGACTTGAGCAAAGAAGAGATCGCTGCCCTGGAAGAAGAACAGGCTGCTGCCGCTCATCTTCGTCCTTTGCAGAAACGTCTGGCTAAGGAAATCACTGTAATGGTTCACTCTCTGGAAGATTACGAAGCAGCTGTTGAAGCTTCCAATATTCTGTTCGGCAATTCAACTTCCGAAGCATTGAAGAAGCTTGACGAAGATACGTTGCTGGCTGTATTCGATGGCGTTCCGCAGTTTGAGATCAGCCGTGATGAGTTGAGTGCCGGTGTAAAGGCAATCGACTTGCTTACTGAAAAGGCTGCCGTTTTTGCGTCTAAAGGTGAGATGCGTAAATTGGTACAGAGTGGCGGTATCAGTCTGAATAAGGAAAAACTGGCTGATGCAGAAACGGTTATCGACTGTTCTTCCCTGTTGGATGAAAAGTATCTGTTGGTTCAGAGGGGTAAAAAGAACTATTACCTGCTGATTGCAAAGTAAGAAAAATAAGAAAAACGCTTGCAGGGTAAGATTTTATTCTTACCTTTGCATCGCTTTAGATAAAGCGCCGGATTGTCCCATGGTGTAATGGTAGCACTACAGTTTTTGGTTCTGTCTGACGAGGTTCGAGTCCTCGTGGGACAACAGAGTGAAGAGGTCTGAGACTTATGTCTCGGACCTTTTTTCATAAATACCCTTCTTATAAAAGTTATTTACCTTTGTTTTATCTGTTTTATTAAAAAAGATTAAAGCTTTATCTAATCTATCTTTTTCTTTAGTGAAGTTGAGTAAAATTTCTTGTTGTAAGTGTTTCTAGTATAAATACCAAAGTATCATGACAAACATTTCAAGAAGAACTTTCCTAAAGACCGGGGTCTTTGCCGCCGCCGGTCTTACCATCGTTCCCGGACATGTATTGGGGCGTAATTTCGGATTTACCGCTCCGAGTGATAAACTGAATATTGCAGGGATCGGGGTCGGTGGAATGGGACGCCGTAATCTGGCGAACATGAATACGGAGAATATCGTGGCCCTCTGCGACATCGACTGGCAGTATGCCGGGAAGACGTTTAATGATTACCCGAATGCCCGTAAGTTTAAGGACTGGAGGGTGATGTTCGATGAGATGGGCGATTCGATCGACGCCGTGATGGTGGCTACTCCCGACCATACCCATGCAGGGGTGACAGCCCATGCGATGACGTTGGGGAAACATTGTTATACCCAGAAACCGCTTACCCACTCTGTTTACGAATCCCGTCTGTTGACCCGCCTGGCGAAGAAGTATAAGGTGGCGACTCAAATGGGTAACCAGGGTAATTCGTTCGACTGGTGCCGCCAGATAGCCGAATGGATACAATCCGGCATAATAGGAGATGTATATGAGGTGCATTGCTGGACCGACCGTCCTATCTGGCCGCAGGGCCTGCAGGAACCGAAAACGGCCGTGAAATGTCCGAAAACGCTGGACTGGGACCTGTTTATCGGTCCTGCCCGGAAACGTCCGTACAATCCGGTTTACACTCCCTGGAACTGGCGCGGCTGGTGGGATTTCGGAACCGGAGCCCTGGGCGATATGGCCTGTCATATCATGGACCCGCTCTATTGGGCCTTGGACCTGAAATATCCTACGAGTGTGATCGGAAGCTCCACCCTTAGCAACCTGTATTCTCCTCCTCATGCCCAGGTGGTGACTTATACTTTCCCGGCCCGTCCCCCGAAAGGGAACGTGAAAATGCCGGAAGTAAAGGTCTATTGGTATGATGGCGGCCTGGTTCCTCCCCGTCCGGAAGAATTGAAGGACGGCGAAATGATGGGTGATGAGAACGGCGGTATCATCTTTATCGGTACGAAAGGCAAGATCATGACCGGTTGTTACGGCATGAATCCGACTTTGTTACCCTTCTCTGCCATGGAAAATTTCAACCAGCCTAAGCCAACCATACCCCGTATCAAAGGCGGCAATGGCGATATATGGAATACGAATGCACATGAACAGGACTGGATTCGCGCTTGTAAGGAATCGGCTGCGAACAGGACGGAAGCCTCGTCTAATTTCCAGTTCTCCGGTCCGTTCAATGAAATGGTCGTGATGGGTGTATTGGCCGTGCGCCTCTCCGGCTTGTACGGGTTGCATCGTGAATTGCAATGGGATGGCGAGAATATGCGTTTCACCAATATCTCGCCGAACGACAAGATAAAGATCGTAACGACAGACGATTTCAAAGTGATTGACGGAGATCCGCGCTTCGACCGCCGTTATGCCGATTTCAATGCGGCTGAAATGGCTGCCGAATGGATCAAACATACGTATGAGAACGGATTCTCTTTACCTGATATGCCTTAATAACCGATAAAGTGTAATAAGATGAAACGACTGAATAAAATACTGTTGCCGATCGTTTGCTGCCTGTTCTTTACGTGTTTTTTATCTGCCGGGGAACAGGTAAAGACCGGAAAACGGGATTGGAGGATAGCGATCCAATCTTATACCTTCCATCTCTTTCCGTTGACGGAGGCGTTGGATAAGACCCGGGAGCTGGGTGTGAAGTATATAGAAGTATATCCGGGCCATAAGCTGGGAGGAAAATGGGGTGAGAAGGTTTTCGATTTTAACCTGGATACCCGGACGCAGAAAGAACTGAAAGAACTGGCCGCCTCCAAAGGCATACAGATCATTGCTACGGGGGTATATGTGGCGGAAAAGCCGGAAGACTGGGAAAAGATGTTCCGGTTTGCCAAAGGGATGGGCATGGAGTTCATCACGTGCGAACCGGCTCTGGATGACTGGGACCTGGTAGAGAAGCTGGTCAAGCAGTATGGCATAAAAATATCCGTCCACAATCATCCCAAACCATCCGATTACTGGACCCCGGATAATCTGCTGAAAGCAATCGGCGGACGTAGTAAAATGATCGGCTCCTGTGCCGATGTCGGACACTGGCGCCGGGAAGGTTTGAACCAGTTGGATTGCCTGAAAAAACTGGAAGGCCGTATCATCTCCCTGCATTTTAAGGATATTGCCCCCAAACAGGCGGGAGAAGCAGAACAGCATGACGTCATTTGGGGAACCGGTATCCTCGATGTAAAAGGAATGTTGCAGGAACTGAAACGGCAACATTTTAAGGGTGTTTTCTCTATAGAATATGAATACAACTGGGAAAACTCGGTGCCGGATATAAAAGAGTGCATCCGATATTTCAATGAACTGACCGAATAAGTAAGGATATAAAATAATATCCCATTCACATAAAAAATGAGGTGCAAAGCTATTTTTGTTATAGTCTTTGTATCTCATTTTTTATGCCTGTTTCTCCAGGCTATATAAATTAAAGGATTCCGGTTATTTCCCCCGTTTTAGGTATTGGTATGAAGTTCTTGAGGAACTAATATATTTCTCCCACCGCAAATATAATCTATTTATACTATAAATAGTTAATTTAATAGGACAAATCCATTGAGCTGTTATAAACAGAGAAATAATATTTAAAAATGAATATTTGAAGATAATTGTGTAGTTTTGTTTACACTCTTGATTTTAAACGTTTTATCGCAAAATAAGGACGTAGTTCCTCAAGAACTTGGTATTACCACTGATAGATATTATTGTTAATTAAAACTATTACAACTTGGGGCCTATTGATATACATGGAATACAGGAAGGGGATCAGGAAGCTTTTAAAAGATTCTTTGTTCACTTTTATCCGAAACTGCTGTCGTTGGCTTGTCGTTTTGTGGATGAACAGGCAGCGAAAGATCTGGTGCAGGATATCTTTATATTCTATTGGGAACAAAAACAACAAATTGATGTAAATAGCGTACAATCCTATCTCTTTAAATCCCTTCAGAACCGTTGTTTGAATTATCTGAAACACCAAAAGGTTATAGAAGAGTATAATGCTAAAATACGAATAGCCGAAGCACGTATTGCTTTTTTGAATGACCGGACCGATACAAATGATGTATTGAAACAAGTGATTGATTGGGATATTCGTGAACAGATCGAAGCTTCCGTGAAAAAATTGTCACCTAAAGCGGCAGAAGTGTTCCGTTTATGCTACTATGAAGATTTACCCCACAAAGAAATTGCAGATAAACTTGGAATATCACCACGTACAGTCGCAGTTCATGTCCGTAATGCGGTACTTTTCCTGCGGGAAGATTTAAAAGATTTACTGATACTATATATAGCTTTTTGCCAGATTATAAATTAATATGAACTTTTTTCATTTTTGACTACGTAGTTTCCGATGCCCCAGTTGTCTTCTTTATATAAACGATAAGAAAGATCTATGAATGAAGAAATACTAATACGATTTTTAATCCACCGATGTACTTCGGAAGAAATAAAGGTGGTCGATCAATGGATTGCTTCTGATCAGGCAAATGCTGATTGGCTGTTTGAGATGGAGCGTATCTGGAGTTTGAAAGACCAGCTACGTTTTTCAGACCAGCAGGAGATTGAAATGGCTTACGAGCGTTTCATGTCGGGGTTGCAGGAGAAGGATAAGGAAGTAAAAACCATCCGGAAACGTCCTGTTTATTTATCATGGATTAAATATGCAGCTGCTATCCTACTGGTCGGACTATTAAGTACCAACTTATATTTTCTGGTAAAAGAGAAGCCTTCTGCAATGAATATGGTGGAAGTTCCCAATGGCCAAAGAGCTTCTCTGACCCTGTCCGACGGAACGAAAGTCTGGCTGAACTCCCACAGTAAATTGACTTATCCGGCTCAGTTTTCATCAAGGAAGCGAGACGTTAAGCTTGAAGGCGAAGGCTTTTTTGAGGTTGCACATAATGAAAAAGTGCCGTTTGTCGTACATGCTGATTTACTTCAGGTAAAAGTATTGGGCACGAAGTTTAATATGAGGGTGTACAATGAAGAACCGTCTTCCATAACGTTGGCAGAAGGAAAAGTGGAAGTCGCCACAAATGACAATGAACATAAAGTGACTCTAAGACCGAATGAGCAGGTTACCTATTCCAAAGATGGCGGCCTGGTAGTCAATAAAACTGTTAATGCTTCTTTGGTCAAATCATGGACGGTGGGTGAAGCTGCCTATATTAATAAACAACTGATCGATATTGTAGTCGATCTGGAACGTCGTTTCAATGTTCATATCACAGTGAAGGATCACGAACTCAATACTGAATTATTTACTTGCCGTTTCAAGGAAACAGCTAAAATAAATCAGATACTTACCTTATTGAAAGATACCCGTAAACTGGATTATAAAATTCAGGGGGATCAGATACAGATTTATAAACCTATAAAATGAGGATGCTTATGAAGAAGACTTAGATGTTATGAAAATGAAGAACCGAAGATGCCGCAAACATCCCCGGTTCAGATTAAGCGAGTAACGCATTAGAGACAACCTAAATTTATTACTAACTAATCATTTACAAATGTATGAATTTTATTAAGATGTGTATGCCATACGATACATATAAGTCGTCATGGCTTCGAAAAAGTCTATTTATTATGAGGTGTATCTTATTGTTTTTATTATTGGGTACAATGCAAATCACGGCGAGTGTCACTTACTCGCAATCGGCTAAGCTATCATTGAATATGGAGAATACGACAGTACAGGATGTTTTGTCGATGATAGAGCAAGAAAGTTCATTCTATTTTACTTACAACTTAAATCAGGTGAATGTAAACCGTAAAGTATCTGTGAATGTAAAGAATAAGCTGGTAACAGATATTCTGGATGAAATATTCAAAGGTGAGAATATCCGGTATACGATCAGTGACAAGCATATTGTATTATATAAAGCTGATAAGTCTGAATTGCCGGTTGTGAATCAGAAACTTAAAACAATAACAGGAGTCGTGCTTGATAATAATGACGAACCTATTATCGGTGCAAACGTGTCCATCCCGGGGACAAATACAGGAATAACTACGGATATGGACGGAAAGTTTACTTTGGAAGTGCCCGACAATGCAACAATTGAAATCTCTTATATTGGCTATATAACCCAAAGTATATCTGTAAGCAAAAAAAATAATTTTTCGATTATTCTGAAAGAAGACACCCAGGCTTTGGAAGAAGTGATCGTAGTTGGTTATACCTCCCAAAAGAAAGGGTTATTGGCTGGATCTGTAGAGACAACCAAATTCACAGAATCATTGGCACAGATTCCGACAAACAGTGCCGCTCAGTCGCTGGTAGGTAAAATGTCTGGTGTGCATATCTCCGTTCCTGCCGGTAAGCCGGGCGAACAGGCAAGTGTAGGGGTACGTACTGGTACGACGTGGAATACCTCACCGATGTTGTATGTAATTGACGGAGCAGTACGTGATGCGACTACGTTCAACAATTTAAGCCCGAATGAAATTGAGTCGGTAAGCATATTGAAGGATGCCGCTTCGGCTGCTGTTTATGGAGCACGTTCAGATGCGGGGGTTGTTTTGGTTACGACACGTTCCGGAAACTCAGGGAAGATATCGGTTAACTATACAGCCAACTTCTCTGCCGATTTTGCTACGCAGGAGGTAAAGTTGAACAACCTTTACCAACAGGGGTTGACGGTGAACCAAGCCTATAAGAATTTCGGTTTGACTGCTCCACAAGGAGAAGCCTGGAGCGATGAAGAGCTTGAATGGGCCAAAAACCTTCCCGGACAAGGTTTTAACATGCTTGATGACACATGGCATACGCCTTACGTGATGAATCATGCATTAAGCGTCAGCGGCGGTTCGGATAGAATTAAATTTTTCGGGGCTGCTAATTACTATACCCAGAACGGTTTTATGGAATCAACAGAATATAATAAGTTGAACATACGTTTGAATGTGACGGCTGACATAACCAACGACTTACAGTTGTATGCTTCTGTCGCCAATACGAATACTAAATATGGTTCTTCTCCGACGGAAGGTACAGACGCAACTTACACGAAAGCACGTGTATCATTTGAATACATGCCTTCACGTTCGCCTGACGGTAAGTGGATTGGTGACGGATGGGCATACGGTAACCCGGCTGCGGCTGCCGAAGGCGCTTCCGGTTACAGAAGAAATACCACGATGAATCCGGAAGCTAACGTCAGCTTGACTTATAAATTACCATGGGTAAAAGGATTGAGTGCAAAAGCATCTTACATGGGAAGTTGGAAGACGCAACGTGGCAAAGATTACACCGCGTTGCAAAAGTTCTATTATCCTAAGAAATCGGGTGCAAATAATCATATTATCGATGTAACCGATTTGAATAATTATTATGTCAGTAATGAAGGTGCCGGTATCTCCGGCTGGGGTAAATGGTGGGTTAACCAGCAGTTGAATTTCCAGATCAACTACGATAATCGCTGGGGGGATCATCATGTCAACGCAGCTGCCGTATACGAGGCTTCGAACAACGATTATCACTATGTATGGGCAAAACGCGACCAGTTCCCGTTGTATCAGACCGACCAGTTCTGGGCAGCCGGTTCTTCTACAGACAAACAATTTTCCAATGGTGGTCCTGACACGGATGGCGGACGTGCTTCTTGGGTATTTATTGGCGGTTATGATTATGCTAACAAATATATCTTGAATTTCTCTGTACGTTATGACGGCTCTATGAATTTTGCACCTAGCGAACGTTGGGGGGTGTTCCCGGCTGTATCGGCTGCTTGGGTAGCATCTGAAGAAAGCTTCTTGAAAGATGTTAAATGGATCGACTTCTTGAAGCTGCGCGGATCTGTCGCTTTAACTGGTAACGATGCTGTCGGTGGATGGCAATGGCAGACCAGTTATAAGAGTGGCGGTAACTACATGCTTGGCGAAAACGCTGCTTTGAATAATGGTTTGCAGTATGGAAGTTTGGTGAATGAGTTCCTGACTTGGGAAAAATCTACCGGTATCAACGTCGGTGTAGATTACCGCTTCCTGGATCACCTGCACGGTGCTGTTGAATATTGGCACAAGCATACGTTTGATATCCTTGGTAACCGCCAAAATTCATTACCGACCACTTTCTCCAAGACGATGCCGGCTGAGAACTATGGTGTGATTAATGGACAGGGAATTGACTTTAGCGTGGGTTGGGAAGACCATTTTGGCAAAGTGAATTGGCATGCTGACGTAAACCTCTCTTATGGATGGAACAAAGTAGAGGTGCAGGATTATGCTGCCGGTTTGCTTGATTGGGAGATCCCTGTCGGTAAAGACCGTAGTTATATTGCTGCCTACGAAGGACGTATTCTTCGTTCGCAAGCAGAGGTGGATGCGTTTAAAAAAGAGAATCCTAATTATGTTATGCCGACAGGTGGTGGTGTAGACCTTCGTCCCGGTTCGTTTGTCTATATTGACAAGAGCGGTCCTGACGGAAAGAAAGATGGTATTATCGACCGTTATGACAAGGATATCCTTTATAACAATAACAACCCGATTTATATGGGGTTGAACTTGGGCGCGACTTGGAAAGGGCTTTCTGTGGAAGCTACATTCACTGGCAAATTCCACAACTATAAGAATTTTGGATCACTAGCTGATTATCATGGTAATCAGATGTGGAACAGGGAATGGGTTGAAAACTCCTGGACACCGGAGAACCCCAATGCAGAACTGCCTATGTTAGCTCCGCGCGATTATCGCTCATATGCTTGGACCGACGTTAATTACTATTGGCAAAAGGCGAATTATATCCGTCTTTCCAATTTGAATATTGGTTACACCTTTGATTTTGCCCGACCATTGGGTAATGCAATTTCCAGTATCAAGGTGTTTGCAACAGGTACAAACCTGTTCTATATCTCCGGATTCAAACGCTGGGATCCGGAATTAAACCCGGGATGGAGCGGTGTTGGTTATCCTGTGATGAGAACTCTAGGTGGTGGTATAAGTGTTAACTTTTAAACGTAAATTTTATGAACAACTTAAATATAATAAAGAAAAGTGGACGTAAATTCCTGGCTTTGTCGGTATGCGTATTGGCGTTGTCTTCTTGCCAATTAGATTACGAGAACAAATCAGCAATTAATCCGGATAATGTGTGGCAGAATGAAACAATGATCCAAGCATATCTGACCGATATCTATAGCGGTATGGTGCCGGGATGGTCTTCTACGTCTGATACCGACACGGACCTTACAACGGATTCAAACGATAGCATGAGCGAGTGGTTGCGGGGGGTAAACATCTCTGCTTCCAGCCGTGGGGTTAACTTCGATTATGGAATTATTGACAAGATCAACTATCTGCTTGAACAGATGGAGACGGTGCCGGAAAGTGTCATGGCTCTCAAAGACAAAGATGCTGTGGTGGCACAAGCCAAGTTTTGGCGGGCTTATCGGTATTGGTCTTACGTAAAGGACTTGGGTGGTGTTCCCCTGATCCTCAAATCGCAGGATGTGAACGATCTGCCTTCGTTGATGGTGAAACGAAGTTCTACATCGGATTGCATGGCTCAGATTTTGACAGACTTGGACGATGCCATTCAAGCACTTCCGGATCGTTGGTCAAGTGCCGACTATGGACGTATTGACAAATGTGCTGCCATGGCTTTCAAAGGACGCGTACAAATGTGGTATGCTAGCAAGTTATTCAACCGCTCCAACGACAAGGGGCGTTGGGAAACTGCCTATCAAACTAATAAGGCAGCTCTTGAATATGCTGAAAAGAATGGCTATAAGTTGATGGATAAATTTGGTGATATTTGGTTGACGAAGGGAAAGTCCAATACGGAAGCCTTGATCTTTAGACATTACAAATATCCGGATTCGTATTACGATATGAATCAGTATCTACCTGAAGATATTACCCATGGATGGGCATGCCGCCAAGTACCGCAGACTCCCCAGCTTCTCGCTTTCCCGCTGAAGGATGGTTCTTCTATGGCTATCTACGAAAACGAAGAGTATAAGAGCCAGAAACTGGATGTAAACCGCCTTTCCACAGATGCTGCCTATAATGCAGATATTCTCAATAAGTTGGTGAACGAAATGGATTCGCGTTTCTACGACTCTTATTCGGTTCCGGGTTGTGATTTCCCGTCGTTGGAAATTCCTGCCGGACAGTATTTCTGGACTTCGTATGTGAAGGTAACCCCGTTCTATAAAGCGATGTCCAACATACAGCTTGAGCGTAATGCCGGAACTACCCATTATGGATCATTCTTCCCGTTAAAAGCCATTACTCCGGGATTGAATAATGCAGATTCATATAAAGGTGAAAATAATGCTATCAGTTTACGCTTGGGTGAAGTTTACCTGAACCTTGCCGAATGTGCTGCCGAAGCAGGTCATATAAATGAAGCGTTGGGTTATGTAGCTGCAATCCGTAAACGTGCAGGTATCGATAAAGGTGCGGGCGCTATCGGGTATGGGTTGGATGTGTATAACACGATCGAAGGGGTTCGTCGTTTATTATACAACGAACGTGCAGCTGAGTTGTCTCAAGAGAACTTCCGTTATGGCGACCTCCGCCGTTGGATGAATTTCGGCAATATCAATGCCCAGAAACATTACAACAACCTGTATGTGGTATTTAACGGGGATGAGGAAGAAGCTGGAAAATTCGACTGGACACGTACGTTGGAAGATGCTGAAACGCAGAAATTTTTCCATATTGATTTCGTGCCTAATGTGAAGCAAGTTGAAGTTTCCACGTTTAATATCTCCACCAAGCATTGGTTTGGTGCCATTGGGGACAAGACTATGGGAGCAAACTTCGACAATGATATGTCACAACAAAACAACGAATGGGGTGGCTCATTTGATCCATTGAAGTAATACTGAAAACTCATTATTTTTATAGCGGAGTAGAAGATATTTGTTTTAATGATCTTTTACTCTGCTTTTTCGAACCTGTTCAAATCTTATATGAGACAAATGAAAAATATCTTATTAAAATGGGTGTGGGTAGTTATATCTTCACTATTCTTTTCGTGCAATCAGGCAGAGATGAATATTTGCTTTGAAACGGATTATGCAGTATTAAAGATGGATTCTACAGGATTCTTAACGAGTATCTACAGTAAAGTCGATAATATAGAATATTTATCTGATAAGAAAAGTTCTCCTTTATTGGCTCTTTATGCCGGTAACGATCAGGTAATTTTGCCTGTTTCGGCTCGACAAATCGACGAAAAGTTGATGTTGATATATATAAATGGAGCTGAAGCTATTATAGAAGTAGGAGAAAAAGAAGAGTACTTGACGTTTAAACTTATATCACTGACTAATCGTGGTAAAACGGATCATGTAGTGTGGGGACCTTATTATACCACGATACGTGAATATATTGGAGATTTGTTGGGAGTGGTCAGTAATGAACGTTGTACGATCGGTATGGTAGCCTGCAATGACAATACGAATACCGGTCTTCCTACAGATGGAGATATGCACCAAATGTATTACAGAGTACATACATCAGATCCGATCAAATACCCTTTGCCGGATTCATTATATGAAGGGCAGCGATTGCGTATAGGTGGAGATGGCATTAGCGATGTTGCTTTTACGAATCGGAAAGAAGGTCATTTCTTTTTCAATAAAGGAAATGGGGCAGAGTATATACCGGAATATGGTTCTTACATTGTAATGAGTTCGCGTGATCGCCGTGCTACCCGTGATATATTTTTTACACTTATACCAGGTTTTGAAAATGTGAATGTACCTAAGCATCATCAGGTGGAGGCTGTAGATGAGGATGTTTTAGGATCATCGGTTGCATTTTTTGTTTGTCCTAAAGAACATACGTTAAAACTTTATGAAAAGGTCGTTTTGGAGGAAGGGTTACCTTATATTACTCAGCAAGGGAAATGGGTTCGTGATCCGAAAGCTGCTTGTGCCGATTTAGCATGGTGGGGACGGCATGATAGTTTGATCTCTTATGCAACTCAGCTGGGAATACGTGCTGTACAGGATGAAGGTTTGGGAGAGTATTATGTCAACCCGGCAAATCGATGGGCGGATAAGATGATTTCTTATGGTGGAAAACAAATTTCTATCGCTGAGTTTACAAAAATGACGAACGAGGCTGGAATCGCTTATGGGTTACATACGTTGTGTGAATTTTTGCAACCACATTGCAGTGATGTCAGTCCCATTCCTAATGATAGCTTATGTGTGGTACTGAAAACAACGATCACTCACGATTTGAATGCTTCTCAAACGGATATTTGTGTGGCTGATACCAGTTGGTTAAATGAATGGGGAACTTGGCATTGCAATAAACTCAATGTTTTGAAATTAGGAAAAGAATTACTTACTTACGAAGGAGTTACAACAACCCAACCTTATACATTGAAAGGAGTGAAGCGTGGTGCTTACAACACCGTGGCTCAAACACATAAAGTGGGTGAGGTGTTGGCAAAATTACAGATGAACTGTTATAATGGTTTTGTTCCGGATATGAATCTGCAAGACGATTATGCCGATTATTATGCGCGGTTATTGGTTGACGGTGGCATGGATTATGTCGATTATGATGGGCAGGAAAGTTTCATGTATCAAGGACATGGCTATTATTCTATGAAACGATTCTATCGGAATTTGTTTGAGAAGTTTCATACATATGGCGGAAATGAACTTCGTGTGATGGGATCTGGCATCATGTATGGTAATTGGCTATATATGGGGAATGGAAATATTGGTGGAGGAAACAATATGTTTAACCCTGTAACCAATTCTTTCGGAATTCAGGGGAAAGATGAAAGGAACGGTAATGTTAATAATTTCATTTGTCCCACTTTCGGTATCCAAAATTTCCAATCGGAATGGGATGAACAAGTGATAGAGAATCTACAATCAAAGGCTGTTGCATGGAATGCTACTTATATGCTTGGTTTAAGTGAAAACGCTGTTGAAAAATGTTTGGATAAAAAGCGTGTGTTTAAGGCTTTTCGTGTGTGGGAAGACGCTCGGCGTGCCGACATTTTTTCTAAAGAATTGAAAGAAGAAATGAAAGCTCAAGAGAACCGGTACCATTTGGAACGTACCAATGATCATACGTGGACGCTATATACAGTGAATACTTCCGGTGAGCGTGTCGATCCGAGAACTCTTTCATCGGATATTGCGCTTAAATAGATCCTGAAATTTTTTGATGGTAGTTTCTTATAAATTAGACAATATGTTAAAACATAAATTATTACGCGCATGTGTGTTGCTATGTTTGGCTCTGAATATCCAACAAGGAAAAGCACAAGAGACAAACGGATTGGAATATGGAGAGGCAATCCGAGGAATGAATCAAGATCCGAAGCAAAAAAGCATCGGGAGTAAACCTTATGAAATGGAAGGGCGTACAGAAGCCAGAGAGCCACTGTTTACTTTTGATGATTGTACGCAGTGGCAGGTTCGGGCAAATCAATCCGAAGTCACATTATATCGAACTAAAAAGCAACGGGTAATAGGTGATTACAGTGGAAAAGTTGTTTACAAGACTAAGCAGGCAAAAGCCGGATTTCGTGTAGAGCTCATCAAACCGTACAAGTTTGAGAAAGAGTGGGATTGCATCAACTTTTGGAATTATGGAAACCATTGGTTATGGGAGAACAGTGGAGAAGCCATGACCCATTATGCCGTTATCCGGGATGCCAAAGGCCGGGAGATAACAATTCCGTTCATGCAAGAATGGTTATGGCGGAATATGAATTACAAGTATTGGTTTTTGAACCATATCAAATTGAATGATAGTATTGCCCGACCGATTACATTCATCGGATTGGAGTTTAAAGGGAATGGCACAAAACCGGATGTGGAGAACAATATTTTCTTGGGCCCTATCTATGGGTATCAAGAAGTTTTGAAGCCGATGAAGTTTAAGCCGTTCCCGGAGAGATTGCCTTTTCCGCTTCGTGAAGAGACGATCTTACCGATGAATAAGACGACCGGATTTAGTAATCGTGTGGAGCAACAAGACGAGAAATTCCTTTTCTCATACGAAGGGAAAGATGCTAAGCTGATGTATCAAGTAGACCCGGCCTATCCGATAGGCGGCGTGACACTTTTGTGTGACGGGCAAGAGAAAAAGGTGAATGCCAACGCTAAGATCCTTTTTGAAAAACGAACAGAAGCAGAGTGGATAGTTATGGATAAGAGACTAGAAAACGATACTTTGTTCATTCGTTATAAAGCAGTAGGAAAGGGGTTGAGCCAACGCTTTGATTGTTCTTATACGATCAAGCAGAAATCTTTGATTTGGACGATTGAAGAAAAAGCAGCGGATGGGAAAGTGGAAGAGATCAGCTTAGGCACAACAGGTAACGTGTCGGATGGTAAATTGGTGGGGGTCCCTTTCTTGGTGTATAACCCTTTTGCCAATGATTCCTATACGGCTGATGCTCCCAGCATACTGTATGCTGACAATCTGTTCTATTTGACAATGTTTGATTGGTATTATACCAATGCTTCCATGTATTATGGTGGAGAACAGGGTATCAAAGAGGGTGAAGCCACTTACAATGGCGGAGTAAAATATTATCCGTTGAATAACAAAAAGCGTAATCCCTTACGTGAACGTCTTTTCATTAACGTATCACCTGATGTACACGAAGTATTCCCGACGATTGATAACCCGGCTTCTCCAATGCGTTCTAATCAGGTAGATCGTTTGTGGGCGATCAACGGTGGAAGTGATCTTCCTAAATTAGGAAAGTTCGTGACCGATTTACGTTCTAAAGGTGTAGAAAAAGTTAGTATTCGCTATCACGAAGATTTTTGGCGTGCCGATGGAGAAAGTTATACGTTTCGAACGATACCTAATCCTGATCTGGGAATAGAGCGTCTGAAAGAATATGTCCGTTTTGTACAAGGACAAGATTGGAGGATTGGTTTTTACTCAAATTACATGGATTTTGCCCCTGTAAATGCTCTGTGGAATGAAGATTGGGTACGTATTAGCCACAAAGATTATGGTTGGGGACCTGCTTGGTGTAGATGCTATGCTAATAAAGTAACTATAGGTTGGGAACAACAGGCCATTTTGGCTCCACAAATACATAAGACATTTGGGACCAACTTCTCTTATTGCGATGTAGAGACTTGTATTTCTCCTATGGATCGGGTGGATTACGATTATCGTACTCCTGGAGCAGGAAAATTTCGTACTGTATTTGAATATATTGGTATGACTTTGATGAACGAACGCCGTGCCTACCAAGGTCCTGTTTATTCAGAAGGTGGTACACATTGGTTCTATGCAGGATTGTTAGATGGGAATTATTCACATATGAATCATAGTTTACCTATATTCCCTGATTTTCAATTATTGAAGATTAATCCGTTGGAAATGGACGGAATGTCTAATGTATCTAACGAGGCCTATGTTGCTTATGCCTACGCTTTCGGTAATATTGGTATTTTGTCAGAGGGATTCGATGCGGTTCGTAGATATGCTTTCTTGCAACCATTCCAAAATAGCTATTCGATGATTCCGGTGAAAAGTATCCGGTATTTTGATGGCAAATCTTATGTATCATCTTCAGATGCAATCAAAAAAGATTTATTAAAATCTCCTTGTATTCAGGTTGAATATAATAGTGGTTTAAAGATTTATGCCAACTTTTCCGATCAGCCGTGGGGAGTTAAAGAGAATGATTGCGACTATTCATTGCCTAAATATGGAACTTTGGCTGTTTTGCCTGGAAGTCGTTTGTTTTCTGTTTCTTCTACAAACCCTGCCTCATCAACGGGTAAATTACTTGACAAGGTTTATTCCGATCATTTATTTTATATCGATACGTATGGGGAAGTAGAAAAGGGAGAACTTGGTGGTAAGGGCTCTTATATGTTGAAGAAAGAAAAGTTTGGTTGGGAAATTATCCCTCTGAGAGATTTAGAGGAGGTTGATTTCAATTTGTCTCTACTTGGATTTTCAGCATTAGGTGTAGATATAGAAGCGGTGGATAAGGATGGAAATAGTATGACGGTGGTTAACAAAGCGCCTATAACCAACCAAGTTCATTTTGAACACAAACCGCACTATTACAAATATAAGATTTGCCCTGTCTCATCTGAAAACTGACTACAGTAGAAACAATAATAATCCATGGAATAGACAATTATTTGCTATTTTATGGCTTATCAGTAAGCATTATTTTTGTTTGTGAAAAATGAGTATAAATAGGAAAATCAGATAAATAAGCTGTAAACAATGAGATTGGGAAAAATTAGCAGTATTTATGTAGTAGCATTTCTAATGCTATGCGCATGCAATCAATCATATGTCGATGAACTATCGACTCAGTATGCCACATTCAGTGTAGATGGAAAAGGGTTTATCCGTCAAGTGGCAGACAACCGAACCGGTGTGAACTACTTGGCAAAAGAGGGTTCCTCTCCTGTGTTGAGTCTCTATGACGGGAAAGAGTATATCCTGCCTACTGGCTTGAAAACCGAAGCAGATAAATGGATACTGACCTTTGCCAACCAATCGGAAGCGGTCGTTTCCAAAGAGATAAAAGACGGATATATCCGTTTGTCATTGGTTTCGTTAAGTAATCGTGATCAGATTGAAGCTATTGCCTGGGGGCCTTATGCAACCGATATATCTCAATATATAGGAGAGACGGTGGGAGTGGTACACGATACCGTGTTTGCCGTTGGAGTACAGGCACTCGGTATCAACACGACAGAAGGACGACCTCATTTGGGCGATGATGCTACAGGCGGTTGTTACATCGATTCGCTGCCGGGACAAGAGGTGCCCGACGATTTGAAAGATAAGATCGGACAGCAAACGTACGACATCAATGTGAATGAAGAAGGAGATATGCCCGAATATGTACGTATGATCAGGGGGAATGCGGCTGTAGCACGTCCGTATGGTAGTGATATTCAATTTTTCGCACGTGATTGGCGAAAAGAAAAAGTGATAGATTATATAGGAAGAAGACAGACGGTGACGGCTTTGGATCAGGATTTCGTAGGAAGTTCTATTGCCTTGTTTGCCGCACCCTCTTCGGAAGCGGTTGATGTCATAGGGAAGATCGAGGTGCAGGAAGGATTGCCACATCCGATGATGAACGGAGAGTGGATCAAAAAACGGAAACTCCGGAATCCGGCTTATATGTTATATGAGGGTCGTTCGTTGGATAATGCATTGAATTATGCCGATTCTTGTAACTTCAATTTGGTTCATATCGGGGACCTATTCAAAAGCTGGGGACATTTTGATTTACACACCTCTCGTTTTCCGGAGGGAGCAGAGCAAATTAAAGCATTTACCGACAAAGCGAAAGCTCGTGGCATTGAAATCGGCGTACATACACTGACGATGTTTACTTCTACGCACGACCCGTATGTCTCTCCCGTGCCTAGTGATAGCCTGGCCATTTCAGGAAGTTCTGTTTTAACAAAAGAGATCAGTGCTACTGATAAGGATATAGAAATTGAATCACCGGAATTTTTTACCTATTTGGGTGAAACGCATTCGGCAAAGATTGGGACAGAGATTGTGTCGTATCGGGAGGTGACATCGGATAAACCTTATAAATTGTTGGATTGCACTCGCGGACAGTTCGGAACGAAACCAACGGCTCATAAAACGGGTGAAAAGATCGATAAGCTGCTGAATAATTGTTATAGCGGTCTTTTCCCGGATATTCATTTGAGTGATGTTTTTGCAAAACGTTTGGCTGAAGTATGTAATGAAACGGGAGTCGGATTGATGGACTTCGACGGTTATTACGGTGGGTCACCTACGGGACATGGTTTATATGGGGCTTCCAGGTTCCTGAAACAATGGTTTGACGACCTGGATCAGAAAGGTATTATCTCTTGTGGCTCATCACCGTTCCATTATTGGTGGCATATCTATTCTTTCATGAACTGGGGAGAACCTTGGTACGACAATCTGCGTGAAAGCCAGGTCAATTACCGTTTGGAAAACCAGCGTTATTTCGAACGTAACCTGATGCCGGGCATGTTGGGTTGGTTTAAATTGGAACAGACTTATCGGCCGGAAGATATTGAATGGATCCAGGCACGTAGTGCCGCTTTTGATGCCGGCTATTTATTGCGTGTAGACGAAAGCATCGAACAGAGCGGATTTAAGAGCCGCCTTTTTGAGGCCATTCGTGAATGGCAGAAAGTGCGCAACAACCATTTGTTAACAGCTGCACAAAGAGAGAAGATGAAGAATCCTAAAAACGAATTCCATTTGGAAAAGGCGAGCGATAAGGCTTGGAACCTGTATGAAGTAACCTTGAAAGGGGATAATATCCACAAGTATCGTTCCGTACAAACGGGAGAACCTTTGTTAAGTAAATTTACTTTCGACAATCCGTATGAGAAACAACCGGTGCAATTCTATGCGGTGGTTAAAGCCGGTGAAGACGTTTCTGCTCAAATAGCAAACATGCAAATACTGGTGGAAGGATGCGCTCCGATCCAAATACAGGAGCTGCTGAAAGCGGGAGATAAGCTGTATTGCGATGGCACGTCGGTTTATGTTTGCGATGCTTTCTGGCAACCGCGTAAGCGTTTTGATGTTTCTGGAACGACCTCTTGGAATAAAGGGAAAAATAATGTGACGGTACAATGCGACTTCTCTTCCCCCAAAGCCCCCTCTGTCGATGTGGAATTTAAGGCATTGGGAAATAAGGAAAGTATAAGGGAATAGATTTATCTCGAACGCATCCTTTACGGTGTAGCCAAAGCCATCACCGAGCATATCTCGCTGGGTGAAGGCTATCGGGATATAAAGAAAATCTACTCCATCAGCATCCTTTATTTCGACCTCGGCGTGGGCACAGATTATATCTACCACGGGCAGAACCATTTCACGGGTGTACATACCGGTGACCGCTTGCGAATCAATACTCGCGATCGTGATGCCGTTATCACCCGCCTGCCCGCAAATATCTTCCCCGAGTATATCCTGATTCGTGTAAACGAGTTCGATAAAGTAGCTATGACCCCTCTGGACGAATGGATCGAATATCTGAAAGACGGAACGATTCGTCCTGACACGACGGTACCGGGTCTTCGTGAAGCCCGGGAAAAACTGAAATACTACTCGATGTCTACGAGTGAGCGGCATGCATACGATGAACATCTGAATGTAATCATGATCCAGAACGATGTGCTCGACACCGCCAAATGGGAGGGTCGGATCGAAGGACTAGCAGAGGGAGAAGCCAAAGGCAAAGCAGAAGGGCTGGCAGAAAGACTTGCCGAAGGAAAGACCAGGTTACGACAAACAGCAGTTAACATGAAACATATGGGCATAAGTACAGCCGACATTGCCGAATGTACAGGGTTGCCGGTAGCGGAAATAGAGAAGCTATAGAAATTTGAACCCAAATAACAGGTTCTGTAGGGGCGGGGTTTGCCCGCCCTTTGCGACGATAATATAACAACCGGTGAAGATGGGCGGGCAGACCCCGCCCCTACGTTCACATCTGACAAGATATGCGCTATAATAGACAGGCCTTATTTCCCCTTCTCCTTCAACAATTGTTCCAGCAAGGCGGACTTTTCCTTTTCAACAGCCAGCATGCGTTCAAAAAGGTCGGTGGACTGTTTATTCAATTCCATGATTTTATCCAGGGGATTGTTGATCGTGTTTTCGTTGTTTTGATCATTCTGGATTATTCCTAAATTACCAATACTGCCATAACCTGTTTCAAAATTGTTATTCTCAATCACGATCGACAGCGGGTTCTCATCCAGTTCTTCAATGATCTTGGGGGAAACATGGAGGATATTCGCGATTTGGAGCAATGTGTCTTTTTCGATCACCCGTTGGCTTTCGATGCGTGAAACCTTTTGCTGCGTAGTACCGAGCTTTTCCGCCAATGAGCTTTGTTTGACACCCATTATATTACGTAATCTGCGGACGTTCGCACCCTGGTGAACGTTCTTTCCGGTTTTCTCTTCTGTTTCTCTTTCCATATCGAACTTAGTTTATTTGAGACAAATATAAGGACAAAACGATAAAGTCCTTGCTTGTCATATAGGAAATAACAATCTGCCTTGCTTTTTTCTTTTCCTGCATGCCAGGTAAAAAACTTAGTCGTTTATGTTTTTTACCTAGGCATGAATATTGGGGTATGGGAATATTCTGCCTTTCTTTGTAAGAAAGAAATAACAGGTTTTAGATTCATAAATGTAGATACAAATGAAAGAGGAGATAAGACTGGTAAACATTAAAAGAGGGTTAGAGCTTTCCATAAGCTCCCAACTATTCATATTTGGAAGATGTATACGACTCATTCAAATATGTAGATGACTGTTCGGTTCGTGAGGATAGGGCAGTTTTTTAGTCCTGACATTGATTTTCTTGCTTATTCTGTTGTTTTTTTAATCATATCCGTTACCTTTGTCCTTGTAGGGAATGTTTTAGAAGCCATGGCGTTGACTTTCTTCTTTTATATTTTGACTTAAACTAAACTATTTATATTATGATGAATTTGTTAACTAGATTACGCGATTATGTAAAACATCTTTTTACCTACGACCCGAAGCTCAGCCTTGTAAGTAATCCGCTTCCTGACCCTGCCGCAACGTCGTCGAAGGAAGCTTGTGTTGTCCCTTCAACGCCCGATAAACAATCTCCCATGCCTGAACCATCTCCCATGCCTGAACAACCTCCCGTATCTGAACAACAAAGCGCGGAGACACAGCCACAACCTGTATCCCCTAGAAAATATGTGACGGAGAAAGAGTTCCTGTCCGAATCATTTAAGAAGCTCACTCCGGAATATCTGTTTATCATAACGGAAATGCGCAATCTGCTTAACTCCGAGAGAAAGAAATTCGTATTTCATGCGTTGGCAACCCATATAAGTATCAGAAAGGTGGCAAAACATCTCAATATTACACAGCGTAAAGTAAAGATCATATTCCAGGATGCCCTGACGGATATCGGCATTCAGACCGGATTTGTCAGGAAATATCTGGATGAGGGCGTAGAGAAAGAAGAAGAAATCAGAGTACTGAAATCAAAGATAATATCGTTGAATACCAGAATAGAGAAATTGGAGAGTGCGCTAGCCTTGCGGATAAAGTTTTCCGGAGAGAAGATCTCTATAGAGGACCAGCGGCACTTACTGGATAAGCCGTTGACTGTCCCTTTCGAGCTGGATAGAAGGACCGTCAATGCGTTAAGAGGCAATGATATAGAGACGCTCGAGGACTTGATGAAGTATGTTATAGAACACAAAGGTCTGGATAAGTTGAAAACATTGCATAACATGGGAGAGGTGTCGTTTAAGAGGCTGGAAAGCGAATTATTAAAAAAAGGCATACTGGATATCGACGGGAATTGCGAGCTTTTACGGTATGTGACGGTTATCGGAGGATAGGAGCGTTTTTATATAAGATAAATAAAATTGCTATCTTTGGCATATTATTTCATAGTGAAACATAAGATTTTATGTTTAATGATGGGGGATAGCAGCATAAATATGGATAGTAAACTTTTGTATCGCCTTAAAGAGGGAGATAGGGATGCTTTTAATACCGTTTATTGGCGGTATAGTCCGAAAGTATACAATACCGTTTTGTATCTGCTGAATGATTCTGATGCCGCTGAAGATATCGTGCAGGAACTTTTTCTGACAATTTGGGAGAGGCGCGGACAGATACAGCCGGAACTTAATTTTGAGGCCTATATCGCTACCATCGCCCGTAACCTGGCCTATAACTATGTGAGAAAGGCATTCCATAACAACCAATCGGTGGAAGATATCAATGATAGTAATCTGATCACCAATTCGGACGAAGGAGCGATCGAAGCCGAGTCATTGAGGGAATATATCTTCAATGTCATCTCTTCATTTCCGGAAATGCGCCGGAAAGTATTTATCATGAGCCGTTTTGAAAATCTCTCGCACGCTGAAATAGCAGAAAAACTGACTATATCCGAACGTACGGTTGCCGTGCATATCTACCATGCATTGAAGGAGCTTCGTAAGGTGTTGGGAGATAAGGCTGTGGCTTTCCTGCTCATTTATCTTTCCATGTGAAACGCCGCTCTTTTGCCTGACTTCTTTCTTGTTAATAACAGCGTGTTTTGTGAATTAAAGTTAAATATGCAATATATTGCATAGGTCGATTAAGTACCCGATGTACTTAATCGACTATTATATATATACGAATTAAATTATGAGAATAGAATTACTTCACCGTCTGATAGCAGGAACTACTACCGAGGAGGAAAATCGGCAGCTGATGGAATGGTTCCGGGAATGTGCATCCAAAGAGGAATTCTTTGCGTTGTTCGAGACTGCCTGGAAAGACAGTTCGGATGAGATGCCGCGTGATGTGCAGGAACGTATGTATCGCCGGTTGAATCTGAATCTGGATCTGGATGAGAAGAAGAAAGAGGTGAAGGCCGTTCCGTTGCGTCCGCGCGTTTCCTGGAAGATCTGGCCGCAGGTAGCGGCTGCTTGCGTCATTGTCGTTTTGAGCCTGCTCAACTATAATATGAGCCACAAGCAGAAACAGCTGGCAGCGCAGAGTTTTACGGTATCGGCAGAGAAGGGCCAGCGGGCCTTTGTCACCCTGCCTGACAGCACGAAAGTATGGCTTAATTCCGATACGAAGATCAGCTATCCGGCTGACTATGGCATGAAGGAGCGTAATGTGGCGTTGGTAGGGGAAGCTTATTTTGAGGTCGCTAAGAATCCGGAGAAACGCTTTGTTGTAGAGGCGAAAGGCATGCAGGTCGAAGCATTGGGCACGGCCTTCAATATCAATGCTTATAGGAATGATAATAAAATGATTGCCTCGCTGTTCTCAGGTTCTGTACGAGTCAGCTATGATGACTATGTGGCGATCCTCCGGCCGCACGAATCGGTCCGGGTCGATCTGCTGAACCGGAGTTTTACTCAGTATAAGGATGAAAATATGGCCAGTATTGCCCTTTGGAGGGAGAATGAAATCTCTTTCGACGGCGAATCATTGGAAGAGATCGCTCATATCATGAACCGCCTGTACAATACGACCATCCATATAGAAGACGAATCGTTGAAAAAGGAATGTTACATAGGAACGATCCGTAACAACAGTCTTGAAAACTTTATCGACATTATCAACCTGACAACTCCGGTTGTCTATGAGTATAAAGGAGATACTGTTTTCCTGAAAAGGAGAACTCCTTAGCAGGGGGTGTTAACCCTACGGAAATAAATACTAATATGTCTAATCTAACGAATTGCCTATGGGAAAGGAATAAAAGAATCAAAAAAGAGAGGTAACCCTCATAGAGAGCTACCTCACATGTACAATTTTAGCAGATATCCCACAAGTTGATACAGTCGATGTAGGAGACCGACTGTTGTTAACGGGACTCTTCTGCTTACAAAGTTACAAACATTTATTTTATCTACATCTTATTTCTAATTAAAAGAAAAATGAGTAACATGAAGCATTTATTTAAACAGATGGTTTTTCTGACATTGTTGTTAACCTTCCCATTGACAGGGATCCACGCTCAGATAACCATACATATGAACAACAAACCCGCTTCGGAAGTGGTGAAGCAAATTGAAAAGGTGAGTAAATACCGCTTTTTTTATAAGAAAGGACTTTCCGGCATGAATATCCCGATCACTGTCGATGCGGACGATCAGAGTATAGAAACCGTAATGGGACAGGTTACTAAACAAATATCGGTATCGTATGCTATAAAAGGAGAAACGCAGGTGGTACTGACCGAATCTGACCCTTTGAATGCGGATATCAGTCCGAAGAAATTACTAAAAGGAACTGTAACGGATACGAACGGCGAACCTGTTATCGGTGCCAATATTATTCAGAAAGGGACAACGAACGGAGTAATTTCTGATGTGAACGGAAACTTTAGTATAAACATACCGACAGGTGCAGTTATTGAAGTTTCATATATCGGGTATCTTTCGAAAGAAATAAAAATCGGTGATAAGACGATGATTTCTGTAATACTTGATGAAGATAACCAAACATTGGATGAAGTAGTTGTTGTTGGTTATACCACGCAGAAAAAATCGCTTTTGACAGGAGCTATTTCGAATATGAAGGTGACGGATAACCTGAAGACATTACCTACAACGGCTACCGGAAATCTTCTGGCTGGTAAATTGGCTGGCGTAGATATTGGTGCAGTCAATGGTATTCCGGGTTCTACTCCGAAAATAACTATTCGTACTGCTTCGTCATGGAATGAACAGGTAGTTACCTATGTTATTGATGGTGTAATACGGGATGCTGCTGATTTTAATAATCTTAGTGCTGTTGAAATTGAGGATATATCCGTGTTGAAAGATGCTGCCTCCGCTGCAATTTACGGCTCACGTTCGGCAGGAGGTGTTATCATTGTTACTACCAAGAAAGGTAATAGGGGTAAACCAACTTTCAATTATTCATACGGATACAGTATCGATACACGGACGAAAAATATGGACTTAACCAGTGGTGTTGAGACGGCAGAGTTGTATAATCGGATGGTTGGAGATGATCCGTCTGCCTGGACGAAGGAAGAAATAGATCATATGCGTACAATCAATGGAGGTTATGGATATGACAACCTGAAAACTGTGTGGCACAATCCGGCAACACAAACTCATAATCTGAGTGTAAGTGGGGGTGGAGATCGGGTAAAATATTATGCAGCTGCATCTTATATGAAACAGGAGGGATTCCTGAGTCCGATGAGCCATGATAAATATAATATCAGAATGAATGTAACGGCCGATATTACAAAAGATTTTGAAGTATTTACCAGCTTTGGATTGTCAGACAATAAAATAGGGAGTATGATCTATGAAGGGCCGTCAGAATTGTATTCGAAACTAAGAAGATGGAAACCGGAAGAACCCATGTTAACAGAAAATGGTGAATATATTGATTTAGGTTGGACAGGAAATCTGGTCGCATTTACTACTGGTGCCGGTGGATATAATATTGGTTCTCAGTTGAAACCTCAGGTACTTATCAGTGGTACATATAAAGCTCCTTTCCTGAAAGGACTGAGTGCCAAAGTTACATATAGCCAAAGCTGGAAACACAATACAAACAAAGAGTTTTATCACAATTATGACCAGGCAATGGTTAAAAAAGACGGAGCAAACGGGCGTATTGTAAGTACACAAGAAGTTATCGGGACAAGAAAATCGACCTGGGTAGGAAAAGATTACATTCAGAGAGTATCAAAATGGGGAGGAGACAAGCAATTGAATTTCCAGTTGAATTATGAGAATGTATTCAATAAGGTACATCGTGTTCAGGCGGCACTCGTTTCAGAGTGGCAAGAAACTAATAGTACCGGTGTGACAGCCGGAAGGGAAACATTTCCGGTATATATGACCGATCAGTTCTGGGCTGCCAGTGACGCGAGGTCGGATACATGGGGCAACGGAGATACAGATGCAACGACAGGCCGTATGTCGTATATCGGGCAATTTAACTATTCGTATGCCGACAAATATCTGCTGAATTTTTCTTTTCGTCAGGATGGTTCTATGAATTTTGCTCCGGATCAGCGTTGGGGGTTTTTCCCCGCAGGTTCTGCCGGATGGGTTATTTCGGAAGAAGACTTCTTTAACAGATCGGCAGTCCAGTATTTGAAGTTAAGAGCTTCCATAGGTTTGACCGGTAATGATAATGTTGGAGGATGGCAATGGCAGGAGTCTTATAAAGGAGGAAACAAGGTGTATTATGGAACGTCTCCGGTTCCGTCTGTAGGTATTACTTACGGAAGTGTTGTCAACCCCAATTTAACATGGGAAAAAGCATTGAGTTATAATGTTGGAGCAGATATAAGCTTTTTGAATAATTGGAATGCTTCGGTCGATTATTGGTTCCGTAATTCATATGATATTTTAGGAGATCGTCAGAATACGTTGCCTACTTCATTCAGCTTGAGTATGCCTGCTGAAAATTACGGACAGATTCATGCGCAAGGTATAGATGTTACAGTTGGGTATCGCGGACAAAGCAGGGATTTCTCTTATTTCGGGAACTTGACGATGTCTTATGGTTGGAATGAAGTAATAAAAAAGGACTATGCAGAAAATGCTCAATGGGTTGATATTCCTGTAGGTAAATCAATGAATACCCTGATTGGATATGACTTTGATAAAATCATTCGGTCGCAAGCCGAATTGGATGAGTACATGGCTGCTAATCCCGGATATAATATCAATGGGAAGAAGCCGAATGTCGGCGACATGGTGTATAAGGATATCACAGGGCCGGATGGTGTTCCTGACGGGACTATCGACTCCTGGGACCGTGTAGTGCTTCGTGAGAAAAACTACCCTATAGTTTACGGATTGAATCTGGGTGGCAGCTGGAAAGGATTAAGTCTGGATATGATGTTTTCCGGTTTGTTAGGACAGAAGAAAAATTTCAGAAATGTGGCTACTGCTTATGAATGGCAACGTATGTGGGGGGAATGGTATGATAATGCCTGGACTCCTGAAAATCCGGATGCCATGTTGCCTCGTCAGGTAAGTTCCGGACAAAGCAGTACTTACAGAGATTACGACAGTAATTTCTGGTTGCGGGACCTTAGTTTTGTTCGTTTGAAATATCTTACATTGAGTTATGATCTCCCGAAAAATATGTGTTATAACAAGGTTTTCGATAACGTGCGTCTGTTCTTTACCGGAACTAATCTGTTTGTTTGGAGCCATTTCAAATATTACGACCCTGAATTAGGTGGGGGAAATGATTTCCCGGTTATGCGTTCGTTTAACTTTGGTATCGATGTCTCATTTTAATTAAAAAACAATTTAAGCTATGAATATAAAAAGTAGTATAGCGTGCGGTTTACTTACGATGGTGCTGTACGGATGTAGTTTGGATTATACAAATACGGGAACGATCAGTCCTGATAATGTATGGACGGATAAAACAATGATCAGTGCTTTTTTGGCTGATATAGAAGGAGGAATGAAACCCGGATGGCCGTTAGGTGATGCCAATAATTCCGATGAAGGGATGAATGGGAATGCATCAATGACCAATTATCAGCGGGGTGAAATATCTGTAGATAATAATGGACAGGGATTAAGCTACGGTAACATTGACAAGATAAACTTCTTTTTGAAGCAAATAGAGAATGTCGATCCTTCCGTTTTGACAGAGGTAGAAAAACGGGAAATGGTTGGCCAGGCTTTGTTCTGGAGAGCATGGGCTTATTGGGGAATGGTCAATGTGATCGGAGGCGTTCCTCTTATTCTTGAACCCCAGGATGTAACGAATGTGGAATCGTTATTCAGATCCCGCAATTCCACATCTGAATGCGTGGCCCAAATCTTTAAGGATCTGGATGATGCTATCTCTATGTTGCCTGATGCATGGACCGGAACAAATTATGGACGTATCGATAAGGGATGTGCGATGGCTTATAAAGGTAGACTGATGATGTGGTGGGCTAGTCCGCTGTTTAACCCTTCCAATAATCAGGAACGTTGGCAAGCTGCTTATGAAACCAATAAGGAAGCACTGGAATTCCTCCGTTCACAGGGGAAAGGTCTTTATCAGGGTAAATTCGAAGATATCTGGTATGATGAGCGTAATTGTGAAGTAGTGATGGTTAACCAGTTTTATTATCCGGATCATACCTTTAATCAGAATCTTATCCGTCCGTTACGACTGACTAAAGATAATCCGAATAATAATCAGGCTATTCTGCCTTTACTTTTGGCCTATCCTAAAAAAGATGGTACGAAACTGACATTGGATATAGACCGTCTGTCTGCCGATCCTGCCTATAATGCTCAATTTGTAGATGAGTTTTATCTGGATCGTGATCCTCGTTTCTATGCAACCATTTTCAGTCCGGGTACTGTTTACCCTGTACCCGATCTGACGGGTGGGCAACGTTATTGGCCGGCTTGGAAGAAAGTGGAAAACCCGGATGATCCGAAAGGCTTCCAATATGCCAGTATGGTAAAAGACCAGTTGGGAGATAGCGAACAGGCTACTAATACCTGTTTCCATCAATTGAAAGGTCTTGATAAAACATTGACGGTTGCCTTAGTAGGAAATGCTGCTGTCGACTGGATTGAAATTCGTTTTGCAGAGGTTCTGCTGAATTATGGCGAGTGTGCGAATGAAGTTGGTAAAACAGCCGAAGCACTTCAGGTATTGTATGATATCCGTAAACGTGCCGGTATTGAAAATAAAGATGGAAAATATGGCATTACCGCTTCTGCGACAAGTGAAATCCGGCAAGCATATATAGATGAGCGTTTTATTGAATTGGCTTATGAAGGTAAACGTTGGGGAGATTTGCGTCGCTGGAAACGTTTCGACATTCTGAACAACCTGAAGCATCGTAACGCCCTTTGGTTGATAGCCGGTAAAGAAGTGGATCCCGCAACTTTCGATTGGACGAACGATATGTCTGATCCGGAAGTACGTAAAATGTTTAGTTTCGATTTTATAGAATGTCCGGAGGGCGATAAATCGGTTTATAAGTTCAATCTGAGTATGAACCATTGGTTCTATCCCATTAAAAAAAATGACCTGGATCGTAATTCCAAGTTGGAGCAGAATAATGAGTGGGGAGGAACATTCGATCCTCTGAAGTAACAGAATAACTTGTTATCTTAGATAGATCAGACTTGAAAATTATGACATGTGGGTAGTACAATGTGATTATCCACATGTTTTTTATGACAGTATGTTTAAATCTAAAATCATGAAAGTAAACAGAATAATCCTATTTTTTATCCTTCTTCTGTTGCAAATGGCAACTATAGAAGCGCAAGAGTTTATTCCTTATAAAAAGGTTATTGATCCTGGTATTGATGATCCGTCAAAACAGTGGTGCTATATGGCTAAATCGACTACTGTGATCGGAATGCCGTTTCAGTCAGAGGAAGCTGGAATAACTCAGGTTACTTACGACGGCTCACTTTATACGACTTTTGCTGAATTGGGCTTTTTTTATGGAAAGAATAATACAGCCCTTATGGCACGGCAGAAAACATTTTATGAAGGTTGGATGCCTATTGTTCAGTACGATTGGAAAGATAACGGTGTACAATATGAACTGGAAACCTTTGCATCTGCCCTTGATGACGGGGAGGTTCTTAATTTCGTGAAAATAAAAATGAAGAATTTTTCTTCCGGCAATCAGGATGTTGACTTTACTTCCGTTGTTAGGGCTTGTTATCCGGATAACAGGGAAGGAATTGTCAAAGGTTTTTCTTCTGATAATGTTTTTGAGATAAGGGATGGAAAAGTATTGCGTGATGGCAAGTTACTTTATACTTTCCCCGCAGGAGCAAAGAATGAAGCCGTTAATGGTGTCCCTTATCGAAAATCTTTCTCAGGAAGTGATTATAACATTAATGAAGAAACGGCAGTTGCTTTAGCACGTTACCATTTCTCGATGAAAAGCGGAGAAGAGAAAGAGTTAGTATTTAAAATGCCACAAGTTCCGGTAGATACCAATCAGATTTCGGTGATCCGGGCAATCGACCAGGCTGATTATTCATTTTACAGGGATCGTACGATTTCCTATTGGAAAGAGAAAGTAGAGAACAAAATCAGGTACGAAATCCCTGAAAAACAATTTCAGGATGGCTTGAAAGCCTCTATTGTTCATTTGTTACTGGCAACACGCACAATAAAAGGTAAGAAAACTGTTACCGACGGTCTTCCTTATCCGAATTTTTTCCTGACCTCTTCTCCAGAACATTTGATGGCTTGCCTGATGATGGGCCTGAATGATTATGCTAAAATGATCATTCTGAATGCTGTATCTTATCAACAACCCAATGGGCGTTATGCCGATATTGCCCTGGAACATGATAATGGTACTCCTCCCGTGGCACAAGGGCATATTATGTATAATCTGGCCAACTATTTCTTTTTTACCCGGGATGTGTCAACGATGAAAGAGGTCTACCCCAGTTTACAAAAAGCAGTGGACTTTATAGCAACGGAAATAGCGAAGAACAAATATGGATTGCTTCCTCCCGCTGTCCCTTATGACAATGAGATGATCGATGGACATTATACCACAAACAATGTATGGGCATTGTTGGGAATAAGGAGTGCCGTCCGCATAGCAAACGAACTGGGAAATAAAAAGGATGCGGATGACTGGTCGGCATTGGAACAGACCTACAGGAAGAATATCATGAAAGGTATAGAAGTTTCCGTCCATGCAGATGGGTATGTTCCTACAGGACTTTATCCTTTTCTTACAGGGAAAGCTGCCCGGCGGGGATTCGATGAATATATGACTAATGCCGATTGGGAAAATATGTTACTGGCTTATCCTTCGGAATTATTATCACCGGATGATCCAATGGTAAAGGGTACGCTTCAGCATATACGAAAAGAATATGCTGAAGGCATCATGACTTATCGGCATGGATTATATCTTCATCAGTATATTACGGCTAATATGATAGAACAATATATGGTCGGCGGTAATACGAAGCAGGCATTGATCGACTTCTATCACATTTTGCTTCATTGCGGTTCTACTTATGAAGGTTTTGAAAATCTGGTGCGTCCCTGGACAGATCGTCAGGTACCTTCTTGTCCCCCTCCCCATGCCTGGGCTTCTTCTAAGATCGCATTTACAATTCGTAATTTTCTTGTCTATGAATATGGCGGCAAGTTTGGCCTGGAACCGGAAGAACGGAATCTCTATCTCTTTTCTGTTCTTTCTCCGGCATGGGTACAGCCGGGTAAACGGTTGGTTATTCAAGAAGCTCCGACAGAGATGGGGACTGTTTCTGCCCGAATGGACTTTAAAGAGGGAGGCGCGACTGTTACTATCCGGAAGAACTTTCAGCAACAGCCGGGGGCTATCCGTATCCGTATTCCTTATTTTAAGAAGTTGGTACGGTTTACGACCGATGCCGGGAAATCGTGCGTGGAAGACGGCTGCCTGGTGCTGAGTCCGGATGTCCGGACTGTTCAGATCGACTGGCAGGATATTCCGATGCGTGGCGTCTCGGAAGAATTGCTTGCCGCTTACCGTGCCTGCACTACTTTCGAAGGAGTCGATGAAAAGGGTTGTGCTATCCTGAAAGAAGGAAAAGCTTTTCTTTTACCCGCAGAAAAGCAGAATAAAGAAGAGATACTTAGTTTTAACCTGGTACTGAAGAACTTCCTGCATGAATTCGACAGACGGCGTGTAGAGAAACTAAAGCAAGGTTATGAACAATATATGATCGACATTCCGTCAATCCGGTAAGATCAGTTTAACTATTTATATCAAATATATTATATGCAAAAGAAACGATTATATCTGTCAATAATTTTCCTGTTGTCCTGTTTGGCTACACTGAAAGCCGGGGAACTGTTCCGGTTTACAACAAAATATATGATTTTGTCCGTAAATGACAAAGGATATATAGAAAGTCTGAAAAGCAAATCCGGTAAAGAGTATATTCCTGAAAAACATATGCCGGCATTCGTGAACCTATATCAGAATGACCGGTTGATTCATCCGGAAGCTGCTTCATATGATGAGAGTGAGGCAGAAATGATACTTTCATATCCGAACGGCTCTGTGGCTAAGGTCAGGATCGACCGGAAAGAAGAATATCTAAGGATGGAACTGCTCTCGGTATCCCCTGCAAACGGTGTGGATAATGTAGTCTGGGGACCTTATAACACGACTATTTCTAAGACACTTGGAGAGATAATCTCCGTAGTGCGCGACGATGAGTTTGCGATCGGCATTATGGCTTTGGATGATAATACGACCAGTGGCCTTCCGTGCAACGGAGATATGTACCAAAGTAGTTATATTATCCATTCTCCGGATCCGAAGAAATATCCATTACCGGACAGCCTGCAGGAAGGACAGCGTTTCCGGATCGGCGGCGACGGTAATAACGATATTGCTTTCTATTCTCATCCGGAAGACTACTACCGGTTCATATTGGGGAATGGGGCAACTTTGGAGCCAGAGTTCGGAACTTCCATTGCTTTGCATGCACGCGACCGTTCGCTTCCCCAGACTATCTTGTATCCTCATTTCAATGATTTTCCGGCAATCAAAGCTCCCCGGCATCTGATAGTAGACACAATCCCGGTCGATTATGTCGGCTCTTCGATAGCCTTTTACGGATGTCCGGACGATAAAGGTTTGAAAGTCATCGAACAAATCGTATTGAACGAAGGTCTTCCTTATGTAACACGGGATGGCATTTGGGTGAAAGACCCGGCTTCATTCCGTACCGATATAGCCTGGTGGGGAGCGCATGACAGTCTGCTGTCTTATGCCAGTCAGTTGGGGATAAAGGCGATCCAGGATGAAGGACTGGGCGAGTACTACGTGAACCCGGCCGACCGCTGGGCAGGAAAGAAGGTGACTTTGAACGGACAAAAGGTAGATATCAGCGAATATACCCGGCAACTGAATATGGAGGGTATTGCTTACGGGTTACATACCTTGACTGAATTTGTACAACCTCATAGCAGTGATGTGCAGCCTATTCCGAATCCGGGTTTATGTACGGTTCTTCGTACACGGATCGAACGGTCTGTCAATGCCCGTGATACATTGATTTGTGTTGCAGATACCAGCTATCTGAACGAGCATGGTGGTTGGGATGACAATGGTACGAATGTATTGCGTCTGGGCAAAGAACTGATTACATATAAAGGGGTGACCACCCGAAAACCTTACATATTGACCGGCGTAAAGAGAGGCGCTTACAAAACCGAGGCGACATCTCATATGGCCGGGGAAGAATTGGTCAAACTACAAATAAACTGCTACCACGGTTTTATTCCCGGAATCCGTTTGCAGGACGAGTACGCCGACTTTTATGCTAAATGGCTGATCGACGGTGGAATGAATTATATCGACTTCGACGGTTATGAAAGTTTTACTTACCAGGGACACGGGCAGTACTCTTTCAAACGTTTTATGCGTAGGATGTTCGATTCGTTCGAGTTGTTGGGCGGCGGTTACCTGAGGGTAATGGGGTCCTGTGTCTTCGAAGGTAACTGGCATTATATGAGTGTTTGCAATATCGGCGGAGGAAATCATATGTTCAACCCTGTGACCAATAAATGGGGCATTGAAGGAAAAGATTTTCGTTATGCTCTCAGGAGTAACTATTTTCCGTGTACCTTCGGTATCCAGAACTTCAATCCGGAATGGACCGTACAGGTTATCGAGAATCTGCAGTCGAAAGCTATTGCCTGGGATGCCACTTATATGCTCGGCTTGAGTGAAGCCGCAGTGGAGAAATGCCCGCGCAAATATGAGTTGTTCAAGGCATTCCGTACCTGGGAAGATGCCCGTATAGCCAATGTGTTTCCCGCCTCTTTAAAAGAAGAGATGCAGAAAGAAGAAAATAAATACCATCTGGAGCGTTTGAACGATAAAACATGGAAAATGTACCGGGTGAATGCAGCCGGTAAATTTATAAAACCGGTAATTTTAAAAGCTAAATAAAACGATATATACCATGAACAAGATCATAGTATTATTCATATTCTCCTTGTTAACCGCATGCAATACTGCACATGTGACCGATCAGAATCCTGCGATTGACGGAGCTGCTGCTTATACCATGCTGTCCGATAATGTAAATGATCCCCAGCGGGAATGGAGTTATAATCCTAAATCGACAACAGTGATAGGTGTACCTTTCACGCCGGCTCCGGTGCAGGTTACCTACGATGGTTCTATTTATACGGGAAATGCCGAACTCTGCTTCTTTTACGGCAGTTCGAACAAGCCGACTGCCGCTTATCAGAAAACATTTTATGAAGGTTGGATCCCTATTGTGGAATACGACTGGCAGGAAGACGGTATCCGGTATGATATGGAAATGTTCGGTTCCTCTTTACCCGGAGAAGATAGTAAAAACTCTGTACAGTTCGTCCGTGTTTCAATAAGGAATGTATCCGATCAAAAGCAACAAGCTATATTTACAGCAGGAACACGTTCCTCCGGACTCGATCATCGGATGGGCGAAGCCGAGTTCTCCGATCAGTTCAATTATCGTTTCGATAAGAATGAATTTGTTCGTGATAACCAACTCCTTTATACTTTTGAAGGAGAGCCGGAAAAGTATGCAACTAAGGATAAACCTTACACAGGTTCTTTCTTGGCAGCTGATTTGGGTATCCAGGTTAATACGGTTACCGGTTTGACACGTTATTCGCAGGAATTGAATCCGGGAGAAAGCTATCAACTGACGTTTAAATTTCCTCGTGTACCTGTCGGTAATCGTGAAACGGCATTTTTGTCGAAGTTGCGTCAGGCCCCTTATTCAGAATCCCGCCAGGCTTGTATCGACTATTGGAAAAAGCGTATTGAAGGTAGAGGATATTTTGTGATACCCGAAGACCGGGTGGAGGATTCTTTCAAAGCCAGTTTGGTTCATCTGATGCTGGCTACCCGGATGGAAGAAGACGGAACCAGGAGGCAGGGAAGCGGACTTCCTTACGATGGCATATTCTTCAATGATTTTATCGACATGCGTCTGATCTATGATGTGGCCGGTCATACCGATTTTGTAGAACTGAATTTCCCTTGGATGTTCAAGAATATAAATGAAGAGGGCTTGTTTGTAGACCCTAGTGTCAGCCATTCGCAGGAAATTATGACTTCACACGGACAAGTTTTGTTCAGTCTCTGCAACCATTTCCTTTACACGCAGAATAGGGCTTTAGCTGAAGAAGTTTTCGGCCCTGTCTGCCAGGCGATCGGGATGATCGAACACGACCATAACAAAGAACCTAACGGACTGGTACGGCCTTCGACCCCTTTTGATGCCGAGATGATCAAAGGGTATTACACAAGCCATAACCTATGGTGTCTATTGGGTTTACGCAGTGCTATTACGTTAGCTGACTATTTGGGAAAAGGCGAAGAATGTAAGAAATGGAAAGAACTGGAAAAGTCCTATTACAATGCGATCATGAAAGGGATAGAAACCAGTGTTCATGCAGATGGTTACGTACCGACCGGCCTGTATGAATACCAGATTGGTGAAGTGGCCCGTAGCGGATTCAAGGAATTTCAAACCGATCAGGACTGGGAAAATATGCTGCTGGTCTATCCGACTGAAATGTTGGAACCGGATGATAGGCGGGTTAAAGGAACCTTAAATCATATCCGTACTCATAAATATAGAGAAGGTATTATGACTTACCGTAACGGTATGCATCTACACCAGTATGCGACGACCAATCTGGCTAATCAATATTTGGCGATCAACGATCAGGAGAAAGCGCTTCTGGATATGTATCATATATTGCTGCATAACGGTTCCACACATGAAGGGTTTGAAAATATGGTAGAACCCTGGTCTGATCGCGATCCGGACCCGGTTCCGGCTCCTCATGCCTGGGCGGCGGCAAAGACTGCTTTGTTGATCCGGAATATGCTGGTACGGGAATATGGGGGAAAGGCCGGTATAAATAAAGAGGAACGTTCACTCTATCTGTTCTCCGGTTTGTCGCCTTCATGGGTACAACCCGGAAAGCAAATAGAGATACGGGATATCCGTTCCGAGTTTGGTAAGATCAATGCTGTAATGACATGCAAACAAGAGGGTGCGGATATCCGTTTAAATTGTGATTATACCAACTTCAAACCTGCTCATCTCTATATGGCTGTCCCTTACTATAAACAAATAGATCAGGTTACATCCGATGCTGGCGAGGTGACAGTGAAGGACGGTTATATGGTCTTTTCGCCGGAAACCAAAGAGATACGGATACGCTGGAAAGATAATAAGCAAAGTGGAAAGAACTATGTCCAGGAAATATTGAAGAGCTATCGGACTGAACCGGGCGTTGCCTGGAAAGATTGTCCGGAAGACAAAGGAGATCGTTCTCCTGCCGATGCCGGTTGCTATCTTATCGTTATTCCCGGTGCTGAAGAAGGATTTCTTACTAAAGAAGAACTGAAGATCGAAGCGGAGCCGCTTAGCTTCGAAGTTGTCAGGAAAACTTTTCTGATGGAGTATGACAGAAGAAGAGGACAGTATCTGCAAAGCGGAAAGAAGTTGTTGGAGATTTATCCTCCGGTAATGGAATAATTGTATTTTTTAAATCAGTATCATGCATAAATATCATTGGTTAATATCAGTTTTGGGATTATTGATATCCGGTTGCACCGCTGAAAACAAGACGAAGCCTTTCTTGAGCTCTTTGGATGGAGGAGCCTTACCTTATGTTTACCGGTATGACGGGAATCGGTTGGAGGAATCTTATCCTTTTCAAAAAGATATCGTACGGATAGATGATGTTACCGTATGGGCTTCGGATATCGATCAGCAAGCGAGCGGTAATGAGGGTGTATCTGAGTTGACATATCGTTTTCAATTGAAGAAAGGGCATATGTCCAATGCCGGAGTAGGTATCGAATTTAAATTTGAAAACTGGGATACATCCAACCAGGTATTTGCTCCGGCAGCCGTCTATAACGGCAACCGGTTCCGGTCGTTGAACATTCCTTATCCGCCTTATATCTATGATAAGAAAGAGAAGGAACCGGATATGCCCGTGACTATTACGCAAGTTCCGCGTTTGTCTGTCCAACCGGAACCTTCCCGGATAGAGATGCTGACCAGTAATTGTACGACTCCTATGTTAAGCTTTTACAGTCCTTCCCGGCAAAAAGGATTTATATTGCTGACGACCCAGGATACCTGGTTAGGCAATTCCGGGTTTACTATCCGGGAAGATCCGGAAGAACATACAGCTTCCTTTATCGTCGCGGCACCCGGTGTGAGGGAAAAGAAGTATGTTATGACGAACCTGGTCGATAGTGAAGACCATGCAATCGATTGGAATGAAGGAGATAGCGTATCAGTGCGATTGAAGGTGTATAATTTTGATGCGTCTTCGTTAGATATATTTTTCGATAGGTTGTTTGAAGTGCGTAAAGCATTATCCGGCAAGAACGAGTATATCGACCGGATGCCGTTCAGCGAAACAGCCTCTGTTATTCTGGATCATCACGACCGGACAAAATGGTTGGATGATGGGCGGTACAAATATATCTGTAACCAACCGGATTCGGACTCTCCTTATGGTCATATCCAAACCGGTTGGAGCGGAATACCGGTCTATGCTTTTCCGCAGGCGATTCGGCCGACACTGCAGCGGGTGGCACGGATCGTTAGCAGTCTGAATATGCTCCGACTGGCACAAGGGAAATCAGGACTTTTCTATGGAATGTTCAAGAAAGGTGAGTTGTTTGGTGATAATTTCAATGAAATGAACGAACGGCGTTCCATAGCCATGATCAGGCGCACAGGATTGGTCTTATACCAAAGTCTGCAAATAGAAGATTTGCTGGAGAAACAAGGCTTTGGTTCGCAGATCGATCCTGAATGGGATAACATGCTTCGGAAAGCGGCAGACGGGTTGGTTACACTTTGGAACCGTTACGGACAGTTCGGGCAGTTTGTAGATGTGGAAACCGGGGAGATGGATATAAACAACTCGACGGCAGGAGCAATAAACATTGCTGCGTTGGCTTTGGCATCCCGGAAATATGGAGACCCCCGTTATCAGGAAGTGGCTGAGGCTGCGGGAAATCTTTATTATGAAAGAGACCTGATGCAAGGATATACCGGAGGTGGTCCGGCCGAGATCCTGCAATGTCCGGATAGTGAATCGGCTGCCGAGTTGGCGGAGTCTCTGACTGTCTTGTACGAGATAACCGGTAAGAAAGAATGGCTGGACAAAGCCCGTTTTGCGGCTGCCATGTTTTCCAGCTGGGTTGTTTCTTACGATTATAAATTTCCGGCTGGGTCGGACCTGGGGCGCATCGGTGCGAAAGCGACCGGTTCGGTTTGGGCCAGTGTCCAGAATGAACACAGTGCTCCGGGTATCTATATCCTTTCGGGTGATTTTTTGTTGAAGCTCTACCGGGCTACCGGCGATGAACGTTATGCGGAACTGCTTAAAGATATTGCCCACAATGTTGTTCAATATGTCACTACTCCCTCCAATCCTTTAGGGCATGGATCGGCCCCCGGATCAGTATCGGAACGTGTTAATTTAAGTGACTGGGAAGGTGTCGGAGGTATTGGAAACGTATCGGCAGGAGATTCTAATATGGCTTGGGAAACGGTGGCATTGCTGTCTATATTGCAGAATCCCGGGATCTATTTACAAACGGATACCGATAAATTACTGGTGCTGGATCATGTGAATGCCCGGGTACTGGAGCGGACAGATAAAGGTACTCTGCTTGAAATAGAGAATCCAACGGATTTTCCGGCGCAGATTGCTGTCTTTGCAGAGACAAAGGTGGAGTCCGGAAAGCCATTGGGATGCAATGCCTGCCTGGAATGGCCGAAGGTAGATGTTGGTAGCAAGGAAAAAATAAAGGTGTTGATTGATAAGAATGGTAATATTTTGGTTCGTTGAAGGCCAGGAAGTAAACGTCGTCAAGCAACTGTATCCATATTCTTTTATCATAATCCTCGATGGAATGGCCCTTTTTGGCGACTCTATAGTGACAAATGCGGGAGGTTGCCTGTCATGACCGCATTGTCACCATATTGTCAACAAAATTAGGGTTATTGTCTTATTTCTTCCTATACTTTTATCGGCTGGTTTTTTGAAGGCATGAGGAGAAAGCGGCTTTCTAAAAATTAGTCGATCATGGAAGAACAGATTACTCATCTTTGCGGTGGTTATTACCGCTCGTTTGCCCGGTTCAAACGCCAAGTAGAAAAAATGGAGGACAGCCGCAGGTTCATCGAAGAATGTGCCCATTTCCTCACCAACAATCCGGATACTGCCGGCGATGAACTCAAGGAACGGTTCACGCGTCTCTTTTTTAAAGCCTACGGCAAGATGCTGGCGGGCGACTGCGGATGCTCGAACCTGGTGTACGATTTTCAACGTATCCGCGTTGTCGAACAAGACTTTTTTCTGGATATGATGCGGGCTGCCGTCGAGATCGGCATGCTCGATTGCTCGCACGACGAACTGGCTGCCGTGCTTTATGCAGGATACAGGACACGGTTTGCGTTAAAAACAATTAAAAACAGGCTGATCACAGAGACCTCCGGGGGCAAAATATTGCAGGAGGCATTGGAGAGAACCTTTGGAAGATATTATTCTGCTAGTAAATCACATAAATAGTAAATAAAAAGTCAAACAAACAGGCCGCTTCTCTCCGAATGTCATATGTACCTACGAAAAAATACCCCAAATCCGTATCTTTCACTTTCCTATCTTTGCCTCTGTGATCTTTTGAAAATCGGACGGAGTCCTTTATAAGATATTTATAATATAATATTTATTATATATAGAGAGATACCGGCGATCGTCCCACCTTTGTCCCGCAAGTATTTTTGAAAGACCGGTAAGTGGCAGAACAGCAAGTATTTATATAGGGTGAATTTTGTCCCGCTCTTGTCCCACGGATTGTCCCGGACGGAATGGGGTTTGTTTAACTAAATTGAAAGATATGAAAAACACGGAAAATCAAGGTATTATACCTGAAAAAAAGAGAAAAGGCTTCCTGCGTGTCCCCAACGAGTTACTGGACGACCTGTATTCGGACGACCCGGTGTTGAGAAAGAAGGCGCGTGTTTACCTGTGCCTCTTGCGGCATGCTTTTTTTGTGGACGGCGTCATTACGCTCTCGCGTAAGAAAATCCCCTGTCGCCGCGGTGAATGGATCACGACCCTACGGCAGTTGGAAGAGAAGACCGAAGTGCCGAAAACGCTGGTGAGCCGCCTGCTGGCGAAACTGGCGGACGAAGGTTGTATCCGTGTCAGGCGCCTCGGACGGTTTACGCAGGTGCAACTGTTGCATTTCGATGAACCGGTAGTGGCGAAGGCTGCGAAAAGTACGGATGGCCCGAAATCGCCTCCTGCTGCCTCACCCGCTACGTTAGCTCTTACCCAACGTCCTAATTATAAACGCTTTGAATAATAATCATATGAAAAACGAAACAAAACAAACAGCTGGACAGCCTTCAGCGATCAGCGTTGCATCCGGTAACAGTCAGGCACCGGTTTCCGAAGAGATGGAACTTGCCGTTATCTTGTCGGTCGTGGCACAGAGTACCTCTATCTGCGAAGTGGGCGAACGGCTTCGTCCGGAGATGTTCAGCCATCCCGATTACTGCCTGGTGTACCGGGCGATGCTGGCGCTTTACCAGCATGAAGCGGATATCGACATGCTGAGCATCGAACGGGAGATGAGGCGTCTCGACCCCGAGCATGCCGCGCGGCTGAACGGGTTGGGCTTCATCGCCGACCGGATGCTGAAGGTACGCAACGCCAGTTTTATCCGTACCTATGCCGCCTGGGTGATCCGTTGCTGGGTGTTGCGGCAGGCCATCCTGAAAATGACGGTACGTATCGGCGAGGCACAGCGTGCGGATGCCGATGTTGTGGGGTTGCTGGGGGCGACGCACAAGGATCTGGAGAAGCTGGAGGAGGAGTTTGTTACGCACGGTACGACCCGTACGGCGGCTGAAGTGAGCCAGCGGGTGCTGGGCGAGATTTACGAGGAACAGGAACGCCGCCGGGCAGGCGAGGAGTTGCAGGTCAGTACCGGTGTCGATGAGTTCGACCGCCATCTGGGAGGGCTTTTCAAAGGCGAGATGCTCGTGCTGGCCGGACGCCCTTCGATGGGGAAGACGGCACTGGCGCTCCATATGACCCTGGCAGCGGCACGGCAGGGGAAGAAGGTGGCCTTTTTCAGCCTCGAGATGACCGAACGCCAGCTGGTCGGCCGTATCCTTTGTACCCTGAGCGGGGTGGAGCCGGACAAGCTGCGGTTCAAACTGCTCGACGACGACGACCGGCGGCGTCTCGACCGGGCGGCGGAGGAGCTGCGGAAGTTGCCGATCTTCCTCATTTACTGTAGCGGCAGCAGCCTCGAAGAGATCCGGGCGCGGTGCATACTGCTGCAACGCAAGTACGGACTCGACATGATGGTGCTCGATTACCTGAACCTGCTGAATGTCACTTCCGGCCGTGCCGACGTGAAAGACACGATGGACCTGGCCCTGGGGGAGGCGGCAGGCAAGGTAAAGTCGCTCTCCCTTGAATTTAATATTGTCACGGCGGTGCTGGCGCAGTTGAACCGTAACTGCGAGACGCGTCCCAGCCATATCCCGGTCATGAGCGACCTGCGTAACTCGGGCGAGATCGAACAGATAGCCGACAGCATCGCGATGGTCTACCGCCCCGAGCAGTACAACGAGCTTTACGATGACGTGACGCACGAATCCTACTACCGTGTAGGCCGCCTCTTCGTCATCAAAAACCGCAACGGCGCTACCGGCGAAGTACGCTTCCGCTACAACGACAGCCTTACGCAGATTTATCCGTACAAGAAAAAGTGAAACCAAATATGTGTCGATTCCTATGAATGATATAAAACAACTGAAGGCTGCCAATCCGATCGAGGTCGTGGCGGCGCGTTATGGGACGCTGCATCGTTCCGGAGCCAATTATAAGATGCTTTGTCCTTTTCATGACGATCATCATCCTTCGCTCGGCATCCATGTGGGCGGACAGTATTTCAAATGCCATGCCTGCGGGGCGGGAGGCGATGTGATCGGGCTGGTGATGGGACTGGAGCATTGCTCCTTTGCCGAGGCAGTGGCGAAACTCGGCGGAAAGGAAGAGAAACTGGCCGTATCACGGTCGGCTCCTGTTTCCGACGTTTCCACCGGGTCCGTTTCCGGAACGCCGCCTGCTCCTTCCCCGGAGGCCGTTGCCGCCTCTGCTCGTGAAAGGGCACGGCGTATCGGTGCGAACAACGGTTTCCTGGCTTCGCTGCTACCCTGTGCATCGGGGCATACGGAACTGTCGGGCACCTGGCTCGACTTCGGGGTGGGACAGGCGACGGCTTTCGTTCCGGATGACTATCGTTACCTGCGCGGGCGTATTGTTTTCCCCGTCTATAATGCGGAAGGCGAACTGACGGGTTTCGGCGGACGTCGGCAGGTGGGGACTGACGCAAACCTTCCGGCTGCCGCCGACGATCCGAAATATGTGAACAGCCCCAACAGCCTCCTGTTCGACAAGAGCCGGATGCTGTACGGCATCCACCGGGCTTCGGAGGCGATCCGCCGGAAAGGATTTGCCTACCTTACCGAAGGCTATAAGGATGCGCTGGCCATGCATGCGGCAGGTTTTACCAATACGGTGGCGTTGGGAGGGACGGCTTTCACGTCCGGGCAGGCAAAAGAATTGCAGCGTTTTTGCAATCGTGCGGTGCTCTTGCTCGACAATGATCCTGCCGGACAGGCTGCTACTGTCCGTCTGCTGGAAGAATCGCCCGGAGGGCTTTCCCTGGGCAGCCTGCGCCTGGTGTCGGCCAAAGATCCGGATGAGCTTTTCCGCCGCCTGGGACGTGAGGATTTTATCTGTTATATGGAATTGCTGACGGAAATGGCCGGGGCCGGAGAATGCCGCCTGCTGGCTTTCTGCCTGAAGCATCCGGCAGTGGCTCCGCATGTGGAACGGATGCTTGAAGAGGACGATCTGGTATTTACGGGGGAGACGTATCGTAATCTGTTGCGTTTCGTGTCGCTCCGCCAGCCGTTAGCGGTATTGCCGTCCCGCGAACGGATGTTGGCGGAGATACTTTCGGGACAGCTTCCGGACTTGCCGTTGCCGCCCGGTGTGCCCGCTTCGATGTTGAGTGAGCCGGAAGAAACGATCTGTCCGGACCTGGCCGACTATTTCCGCCTGGAATATTACGAAGAACGCCTGTTGTCCGACACTTCCCGCCTGACGGAGCAGTTGAAAACAGCCCCCGCCGAAACAGTCGGCAAAACCGAATCCGCCTCCCGCACCGCCCTGTTGGCAACACTCTCCTCCCATATCTCCCAACTGGTCCGCCTCACCGAAAGCCTCGCACGGACACCGGTGATCGAGGAGAGGTGGCTGTAAAAACAACCGAATACCGACAAAATACCGACAAAATACCGACAAATGCGGACAACCGGGGACTGTGGCGGACATCGGCGGACCCGGCGGTTGCGGGCGGAGGTATCTTTACGATGTAATATTACAGGAGAGAATAAACAGATTCAGTAACTTTTAATTCGTAAAATTATGTCAGTAAAGTATCGATTGGTATTGAGGAAGGATATGACTAAAGGAGCGGCAGCCGATGCAAAGCTCTTCTATGCGGCCAGCAGTTCGAACGGGATGTGCGACACGGCTACCCTTTGTGATATCATTGCCGACCGTTCGGCAGCTACCCCGGGCGACGTGAAGCTGGTGCTCGACGGGGTGTTGTTTGTGGTGAAACAGAAACTGCTCGACGGGCAGACCATACAGTTGGGGGAACTGGGTTATTTCATGGCCGTGCTGGGAAGCAAAGGCTCGTCCATGAAAAAGGATTTTAAACCGGAGATGGTCAGGCGGCCCCGTGTTGTCTTCCGGCCCGGAAAGGCCTTGCTCGAGCTGGCGAAGACGAAGCTCAAGGTTGAGCGCATGATGCTCGATAAGAACGAGGACGAGAAGGAAGAGGGCGGTGGCGACCGTCCTGAGATCGAGTAGCAAAGCCGGTAGTTTTCAGCTACCGGGAGGCCCCAGATGACGGAAGATACAGGTTGCCTGCTTCGGTGTCAGCAGTTTACGGCCCGGTTTCCAGCCGTAGGCGGTCAGTTGGGTTACCAGTTCCTTGCTGAACATGATCCAGCGGCGGAGCTGCCGGGCAGCACTCTCGGGTTTGATGTTCGGGAAATAGAGGATCGCCAGTTCCTGGTAACCCCACGCATGTTCATTCTCCGGAATGTATTGGTCTGCCTGTTCTTCTGTTATCATGACTTATCGTATCAGGGATGATTATCTACTCCAAATGTAGTAAATAATTCTTTGATATTCAAGTGTTTTGTATGTTTTATTCACCGTCGTAAGATAATTTTCCATGACAAAATATGAATTTGTAAAACGTTTCCTGCCGGAGGCGCAGGCGGCTGAGAAGTTGTTCCGTATCAATGCGGTGGTTATGCTGGCTCAGGCAGCTATCGAGTCGGGTTGGGGCGAGAGCAACCTGGCGCGGCTGCATCATAACTTGTTCGGAATTACCGGCTACGGCCCGTCCAACGAATTTTGGCATGGCTGCCGGGTGGCATTGAAACCCGAGGGGTTACCTTTTCGCAAATATGCCGGTACGCAGAACAGCTTCTTCGACTATGCCCGGCTGATCACGAGCGCTTACCCGGCTGCGGCCGCAGTCAGTTACGATCCCGCTGCTTTTGCGCATGAAATAGCGTACAGCAAATATATCAGTGAAAAGAATGGCGATAACCGTACCGTCTACTGCCGGTTGCTGGCGCGTCTGGCTGTGGCGATCGGTAAACTTATTCCGGTGTGATTCTGAATGTATAATCTTATAAACAACGATTTTATGAAAACGATTCGTGTCATTTGCAATTTTCTCCTCTCCCTGGTCCACGCTCTTTTCCCGCGCGGGCTGAAAGAGAGGCACAGCTGCCCAGGCAATCCCGTGGCTGGCGCTGATAGCACTGCTGTCGCTCCTGCTGAAACAAACGGAAGCCGCTCTGGCCGCCATCGGGGCGATCCTGTCGCTCCTTCGTCCCCCGAACCCTCCGGACCCTCCGTTCGGTCCCCGACTGCCGGTAACCTGCTCGGCTGGCTGCTGATCGGTGCGGCGGCGGTGAAACTGTTCTGCTGAAAGGGCCGGATTGAAACAGGTACATTGCAGTCCCCGAAGGTATTTAATTATCTTTGGGGACTTATAGATGTATTTTTTCAGCCCCTTTTCAACCATCTTCCCATTTGCTTTGTTATTGAATGACAATGTAATTACAGGTAAAAAACGCTAATAAAAACCTCTAACCTGGCCTTTGATAGATAAGCTAAATTTAAACTAAAAAAATTACAAGTAATGAGAAGATGTACTCTTGTTTTCCTCGCCGCCTTGTTGACGATGTCGATAAGTGCCGCCCCTGTCGATGTAGAACAGGCACGGAGCGTTGCGCTCAGTTTTTTGAAAAGCAATCATCTGCAGACCCGGTCTTCTGCTCCGGAACTGGCATTGGTCTGGTCGGATGCCGGGGCCGCCACCCGTTCGGGCAACCCTTCGCAGGATGCTACCTTTTATGTATTCAGCCAGACCGATGGTAACGGCTTTGTGGTCGTTGCCGGCGACGATCTGGCTTATCCTATTTTAGGATACGGCATGCAACAGACTTTCTGGAAAGACTCTATGCCGGTGAATGTGCGCTCCTGGTTCGACGGCTACCGGCGTCAGATCGACTGGATGCGTGAGAATAAGTCGATGGCAGCCAAAGAGGTGACGGCTGCCTGGAGCCGGTTGAGGCAAGGTAATATGCAGTTGAAGTCCGGAGGCGTGCAGCTGACCACCGTGCTGTGGGACCAGATGACGCCTTACAACGATCTCTGCCCGATCGTGGATAACCAGCGTACGCCGACCGGCTGTGTGGCTACCTCGACAGCCATTGCCATGCAATATCATAAATGGCCGGACGTAGGGACAGGAAGCCATTCCTATACCTCCCAGACATATAATTTGTCGTTATCCGCCACGTTCGATACGCCTTACCAGTGGGATAATATGCCGTCCACTTATACGGTGGGCCAGTATACCAGCGCACAGGCTCAAAACGTTGCCACCCTGATGTACGACTGCGGTGTTTTCTCTGAAATGAATTATGCGCCGGGTAACAGCGGTGCCCTGACATTGACTGCCGCCCGGGGGCTTGTCAATTATATGAAATACGACAAATCCCTCCATGTCCTGCAACGCGATAATTATCAGAAAGACGAATGGGAAGCCATTATCAAAGGCGAACTTGACGACAACCGCCCTGTTGTCTATGGCGGCGAGAACGACCAGAAAGAAGGCCATCAGTTTATCATCGACGGCTATAATGATGCCGACTATTATCACGTGAACTGGGGTTGGAGCGGACTGGCGAACGGCTATTACCTCTTATCCGTCCTCGAACCCGAAGTGCAGGGGACCGGCGGGAACAGCGGAGGCGGTTTCTCGCTCGGACAGGATGCCATCATCAGCATGAGAAAACCGGTGGAAGGTTCCGCCTATCAGGACATGCTGGTATTTTTCTATGGTGAAAACGAAGGTACTGTCTTTGCCGGCCTGACTGCGACGACGGATGATTTTGAGCAGAACCAGCTTTTCGCTATCCAGTACGGTTATGTTGGTAATATGAGTATCCGTACGTTCTCGGGTAACCTGGTCGTTGCTCTTGTGGACAAGGACGGGAATACGAAAGAATTTATCTCCGGCGAAGAACCTGTCACCATCGAGATCGAACGCGGAGTAGCGCAGGAAGTGCCTTGTACGATCACTCAGACGATCGCTCCCGGCGACCGTATCCGCCTGCTTTACAAAAGCAGCGACGGCAGCGAATGGCAGTGGGTGAGAGGCAACAGCAATACGACCGGCGAGATCGTCGTGGCTGCCGACCCTTCTACTTCGACGGAGGATATAACCGCCGGAACCGGCGTTACTGTTTCTTATGATGCGGCGGGAACGGTTCAGGTAACTGCTCCTGTGGCTATTAAAGAGGTCGTTCTATACGATATGAACGGCCGCCTGATGAAAAGGCAACCGGCGGCAGGCAATACGCAGTTATCGCTTTCCTACGACAGCTATCCGGCCGGTATTTATGTGCTGGAGGTTGTGACTGCCGAAGGGAGAAGTAATCATAAGCTGATAAGGAAATAACCGGATTTTTTTGTAGATAACCATTTCGTCTGCTCCGACGAAATGGTTATTATTTGTTTGGTTCATTGACTGATTAGGATAGTTTCTTCGTATCTTTTTAATACTTTCTGCGACAGGAAAATCTTCAGATTTAAAGCTTCTTTACCTATCTCGATCATATCGTTGAAGCCAACGATATGATCCTTTATTTCTTCAGCAGCGGCCAGTTCGGGTCTTCGATATGTTCACGGACCATGATCTCTTTCAGTTCGGCCACTTTATCCGGATATTTGTCCAGGATATTATGTTTTTCCGAAGGATCGGCTGCCAGGTTATACAGTTCATAATACGGTTTGTCGCCGCGGATATTCATATGGACCAGTTTCCACGGGCCTTGGCGGACAGCCTGGCGGCCATTCATTTCCTGAAATTCGAAATACAGGAATTCATGCTCCTTCTGTCCTTTGCGGTTTTGCAACAGCGGCAACATACTTACGCCGTCCATCTCTTTCTGTTTCGCCTTCGGATGGATGATCTCTTCGAACGTAGGCAATACATCCCAGAATGAACACATGAAGTTCGTTTCCGTTCCCGGCTGTATATGTCCCGGCCATGAAATGATCATCGGTACACGGATACCGCCTTCGTATAAGTCGCGTTTGTAACCCCGGTATATGCCGTTGCTGTTGAAGAAATCAGGATCGGCACCCCCTTCCATATGCGGGCCGTTGTCGCTGGCAAAAATGATGATCGTATTGTTGTATAGACCTTTATCTTTCAGTTTCTGGATAATCTGTCCGACATATACATCCAGGCGGTAGATCATGGCAGCAAACGTGGCATGCGGATAAAGCTGCGTGCAGTAACCGCCTTTACGGAAAGCCGGATTTCCCGGTTCCGTTCCCTTGTATGCTTTTTCCGGATACATACCCCGGAATTTCTTGATGATGCTGTCTTCCGGAACGATCAGTTCGGCGTGCGGTAAGATGGTCGGATACCACATGAAGAAAGGTTCGTCTTCCTTGATATTATCCAGGTAATCGAGTGCTTTGGAGTGGATCAGGTCTTGTGAGTAAGTACCTGTCCCGTATTGAACGTCCACTACGTTGTCTTTCAGTTCCACCCGTTGGTCATTATCCCATAGATGGTCGGGGTAATAACTGTGGGCCAGCAGCTGGCAGTTATATCCGAAGAATGTCTCACATCCCTGATTCCTGGGGTCGCCGGAAGTACCGATGTAACCTAATCCCCATTTACCGAATGCCGAAGTCTTATATCCTGCGTCCTGCATGACATGGAAAATGGTCCGTGCATCTTCCGGTAATGGAAATTGCCCTTCCGGATCTAATTCCTTGTTTCCACGGATGGGAGTATGGCCGCTGTGTGTACCTGTCAGCAGGCAGGAGCGGGAAGGGGCACTGACGGTGGTTCCCGAATAGCACTGGGTGAAACGCATGCCGTTTTGGGCCAGTTGGTCGATGTTGGGAGTTTCGAATTTTTCCTGTCCGTAGCAACTCAGGTCGCCGTATCCCAGGTCATCCGCCAGGATGAATACCACATTCGGTTTTTTGTCTTTGTTTTTCTGTGCATGCACAAAAGGAACGGCTGCAATCAGGCCGGAAGCGAGTAAAATAGTTTTTTTCATGATTCTAAGATGTTTCTTGTCAGACATGTCGGCAAAGTTATATTTTTTTTTATTGTACCTTTGTACGGTCTAACTAAAATGATAAAAAATTATATCCCGTGGCTAAGATAGTTGAAACCCCATTGATGAAGCAGTATTTCGATATTAAGGCGAAACATCCGGATGCTGTCCTTTTATTCCGTGTAGGAGACTTTTACGAAATGTATGGCGAAGATGCCGTGGTCGGAGCCGAAATACTGGGAATCGTACAGACTAAAAAAGCCAACGGACCGGGACAATTTATCGAAATGGCGGGTTTCCCGCATCATGCGCTCGATACCTATCTGCCGAAACTGGTCCGTGCCGGTAAACGTGTTGCAATCTGCGATCAGCTGGAAGACCCGAAGATGACCAAGAAACTGGTGAAACGAGGGGTTACGGAGTTGGTTACCCCGGGAGTTTCTATCAATGACAATATTCTGAACCATAAGGAAAACAACTTCCTTGCTGCCGTTCATTTCGCTAAAGATGTTTGCGGCGTCGCTTTCCTGGATATTTCGACCGGTGAGTTCCTGACAGCCGAGGGAACGATCGATTATATCGACAAACTGCTTAATAATTTCTCTCCGAAAGAGGTACTTGTCGAGCGTAACAACCGTAAGAAATTCGAGGAAGTGTTCGGTCCCCGTTTCTTCACTTTCGAGATGGAGGACTGGGTATTTTCCGCCGATGCTGCCAACGACCGCCTGCTGAAACATTTCGAGACGAAGAACCTGAAAGGCTTCGGGGTGGAACATCTGAAACTGGGGGTTGTCGCTTCGGGAGCGATCCTTTATTATCTGGATCAGACACAACATACGCATATTTCGCATATTACAGCGCTTTCACGTATCGAGGAAGACCGTTATGTGCGTCTCGATAAATTTACGGTACGCAGCCTGGAACTGGTCGGTACGATGAACGATGAGGGAACCAGCCTGCTGGATGTGATAGACAAGACGGTTTCCCCGATGGGATCGCGTATGTTGCGCCGCTGGGTGCTGTTCCCCCTGAAAGATGTCAAACCGATCCGGGACCGTCAGAATGTGGTGGATTATTTCTTCCGTCATCCGGAGGTAAAGGATATACTGGATGAACAGATCGAGCAGATCGGCGACCTGGAACGTATTATTTCGAAAGTGGCTGTAGGCCGCGTTTCCCCTCGTGAAGTGGTGCAGCTGAAAGTCGCTCTCCGGGCGATCGAACCGATCAAAGAGGCTTGTATGGCAAGTGATGAGCCGAGCCTTTCCCGTATCGGCGAACAGTTGAATGCTTGTACCGAGATACGCGACCGGATAGAAAAGGAGATCAATAACGATCCGCCGTCTTTGCTGAATAAAGGCGGTGTCATAGCCAAAGGGGTCAATGCGGAGCTGGATGAGTTGCGTGCCATTGCTTATTCCGGCAAGGATTACCTGATTCAGGTACAACAGCGGGAAAGTGAAAAGACCGGCATCCCGAGCCTGAAGATTGCCTTTAACAACGTATTCGGTTATTATATCGAAGTGCGTAATGCGCATAAGGACAAAGTACCTGCCGAATGGATACGCAAGCAGACATTGGTGAATGCCGAACGTTATATTACAGAAGAACTGAAAGAGTACGAAGAAAAGATATTGGGCGCTGAGGAAAAGATATTATCCCTCGAAGGCCGCCTGTTTACCGAGCTGGTGACTTGTCTGGCGGAGTTTATACCCCCTATTCAGGTGGATGCGAATCTGATCGGTCGTCTGGATTGCCTGTTGTCGTTTGCCAAAGTGGCGGAAAGTAATCGGTATATCCGTCCGAACGTGGATGATTCGGATGTGATCGATATAAAGTCGGGCCGTCATCCGGTGATCGAGAAACAGCTGCCGCTCGGCGAGGCCTATATTGCCAACGATGTCTATCTGGATAGCGAACAGCAACAGATCATCATTATCACTGGTCCGAATATGGCGGGTAAGTCGGCGTTGCTGCGTCAGACGGCATTGATCACGCTGATGGCACAGATCGGTTGTTTCGTCCCTGCCGAGTCTGCCCGTATCGGTATGGTAGATAAGATATTTACTCGTGTGGGGGCTTCCGATAATATCTCTGTCGGTGAGTCTACCTTTATGGTGGAGATGAACGAGGCGTCGAATATCCTGAACAATATGTCTTCACGCAGCCTGGTTCTTTTCGATGAGCTGGGACGGGGAACAAGTACCTACGACGGTATCTCGATAGCCTGGGCGATCGTTGAGTATATCCATGAGCATCCGGATGCCCGTGCCAAGACGCTTTTTGCCACTCATTACCATGAACTGAACGAGATGGAACGTTCTTTCAAACGGATAAAGAATTATAATGTCTCGGTGAAAGAGGTCTCCAATAAGGTGATCTTCCTGCGTAAGTTGATTCCCGGTGGTAGCGAGCATAGTTTCGGTATCCATGTGGCGAAAATGGCGGGTATGCCTAAAAGTATCGTGAAACGTTCCAGTGAAATCCTGAAACAACTGGAAACGGATAATCGGCAGGAGAGTATCGATTGCAAAGAGAAAGCAAAAGGCAAAGGTAAGGTAAAAGCGAAGCCGGTCAGGGAAATTGCTTCTGCTGCCGAAGGTTATCAACTCAGCTTCTTCCAACTGGACGATCCTGTTTTAAGCCAGGTTCGCGATGAGATCAAGAATCTCGATGTCAACAACCTTACTCCGATCGAAGCCCTTAACAAATTAAGTGAGATACGGAAGATCATTACAGGGAAATAAGGGAGATTCAGGTATAACGAAGTAGTACCATAGTGGTTACATACTGATTTTATTACAAAATATTGCTTGAGTCAAATTGTCAAAATGCTACTTTAAGTAGTTCCTGAAGAGGCTGTATGAACCAGGGGACAGTTGTGACTATTTTTACGCAAACGTAGCAAAGTCCCATATTGTCATATTAGATGCAACAGCATGGTCGATCATTCCAAATTGCACCCAAAAAACAGATAATACGGAGTTTTTTTCTTTGATAAAAGATATTATTGAGAATTATGTCGCTGCTATCGTGGCTCTGGTTTGAGAGCTTCCAGAGCAAGAAATAGCTATAAAACATAGAATTTGAGGATAAAAAAAGAACCAAACAGAGACATATTAACGTATATTTACACTGTTTTTGGTTTAAAATAAACCTTCATTCCGTTTAAAACAAAAAAATATTCGTTTTAAACGAAGTGGAAATTTGTTTAAGACAAACTGGAAGTAGGAAGTAAGATGTTTAAATTGTTAATTATTGTGATAATAAGATTCCTGGAAGTTACCTTTCGGCAGATTGTTGAGTTGTCAGATTAAGATATTGTCTTACATATTGAAACCTAAAATTTGTTTTTTAAATCATTATGTCTTCAGATAATAATCACATTGTTAATTCATCTTATTCTTCTTTCAGTTAGCTTTGAAAGATAAGTTATAAAGACAACCTGGAGACTGAAATGTGATGTTTGAAAAGAATTAAAAAGGCTTGTCTGGAAAAAAATAGCTAAAACTGCATTCGAATACTTTCGCTATTTCATTCAAATGATTTATATTATATTTTGCCCTTTTGTGGGGGCTTTCACAATCACGGATAAAACCTTGGCTAAGGTTAATGTTATCAGCAAATTCTCTTTGTGACATTCCTTTCTCAATTCGTAGTTGTTTTACTCTCTGTATTACAAAGTCTTCTATTTCCGTCATCTTCTTTTTTTGTTAAAGAAAGATTTCTTTTAGAGAATAGCTGAGCGTATATGTATTCTTATTATCTTTGTGCGTATAAAAACGAAGGTTCTTCTTTGGGAATTTTATTGAATAAATAATATATGTTAATATAATAAATAGAATTCAAATATAAATGTTTATTTTGTGAATGGGAAACGACTATTGTGTAATTCTAATTCCGATAAGTATGCATAAAGTAAGAAAAGAAATAGTATTGCCTTTACATGTTAAATATTTAATCTAGTATATATTGAATGCCTCTATAACAGATGAAAAACTGATTGCTGCAATCGGAAAAGATGATTACAGTAGTTACAATAAGCTGTTTGTCCGTTACTACAGCCGCCTGTGCTGTTATGCGTACCGTCTGTTGGAGGATAAAGAGGATGCCGAAGATGTTGTGCAGGAGCTGTTTCTTACGCTTTGGAATAACCGAAAGAAGATTGTGGTCGGGGAGAATGTTTCCGGCTACTTGTATAAGATGGCGAGAAATCTGGCACTGAACCATATCCGTACGCAAACAAATTACAGAACACTTTTGGAAAATCGGGAAGAACAGCTTCCCTATTATGAGGAAAATCCGCTCGAGTCTGAAGAATTCCGCATGGCTCTTTACGATTGTATCAACCTGCTGCCCGGCAGGTGTAAAGAGGTATTACTCCTCCACCGTGTAAAAGGACTGAAACAGAAAGAGATTGCCGACCAGTTATCCATCTCTGTCAAGACAATTAAAAATCAGATATGGGTATCCCTTCAGAGACTGAAAAAGTGTCTGGAAGTAAAGGGTGCATAATTTTTTTTAGGTCCGTATAGGACCTTTGTTGTTTTGTGGTGTCTTACTTATAAAAGGAATATTTATGGAGAGAAAAGGACTCATAAGCGATCATATAGTAGACTACCTGCTCAGTGGTGGGAAAGAGATCACCGACCCGGTGCTGCAGGAATGGCTGGACCGGAATGAGTCGAATCGGCAGGAACTGGACCGGTATCGTAGGATCTGGGAGGAATCCGGACATTATATGGATATCGGCCTGTTCGATACGGATCGCGCCTGGGAGAAGATCGATACGGTCAACCGGCAGAAGAATATCTTCCGGAAACGTATGAATAATATGTATTATACTTTATCGGGTATCGCAGCATCTGTCTTATTAATGGTCGTCCTTTCCTTGAGTGGAGTGTTTGAAGAGGAACAGGATATCTCGGTCAGTCTGACGGCTGATTACGGGAACCGTTCGGAAATAGCCTTACCCGACGGCTCGATCGTTAAGTTGAATTCGGGGTCAGATATTACCTATGTATATAATTCGAAAAAGAAAGTCCGGGAGGTCCGTTTCCAGGGAGAAGGATTCTTTGACGTATCGAAAAGTAAAACCCCGTTCGTCGTGAAAATGGCAAACGGAGTGGAGGTAAGGGTGTTGGGTACGACCTTTAATCTGAAAGCTTATGCTGACGATCCGACCGTACAGGCATCTTTGGTGGAAGGGCATATCGAACTGGGAGATCACACTAACAAACTGAATATGAAGGCCGGCGAAATGGTGGAATTCGACAAACGGACCAACAAGCTGAAACAGCTGGATGGTGATTTGTCTCATGCCTACGGATGGTTGAATAATAAGCTCTATATGGATAATATGTCGTTAGGGGATGTCTGTAAATATCTCGAAAGATGGTATAATGTCAATATCACTATTCAGAAGAATCTGGGAGAAAAAATACATTACAATGGCGTTATCCAGGAAGAAACTATAACGGAAGTACTGGAGGCTTTGTCCCATTTAAGTAATATTGCCTATCACGTGAAGGGAAAAAATATAAGTATAACCTCTAAATAATTTGCCTATGAAGAAACTATCATAAAACACAAAAACGGGAAATGCAGCAACACTTCCCGTCCTATTTTTTGATCATTAATACACAGTGTGTCCAGCACTATTGTTAACTAACAATCAAATTACAAATATATGAATTTTTTTAATTTGTCAAGACCGGAATCGTCTCCGGCCCTTAAAAAGGTATACGCTATTATGAGATTGACAACATTAGCTTTAATTGCTTTCTCGCTCAATATCTCGGCTACCGTTTATTCCCAAAAGACGAAGTTGTCGTTGGACGTAAGCAATCAGTCCATCAAGGAAATCCTTTTCCTGATAGAGAACCAGTCCGAGTTCCGGTTTATTTATGAGAGTGGAAAAATCAACCTGGATAAGAAAGTTTCTGTCCGCGAGAAAGACCAGAGTGTCGAAACGATCCTGAACCGTCTGTTTGCAAAGGAAGGGATCAAGTATGAGATCACAGAGAATAACCTGATCCTGATCAACCCGGCGGAAAAGAGTGATGGTCCGGGAATACCGGTTGTGGCACAGGGAAAGAAAGTTACTATCACAGGTGTGGTTATGGATGCTAATGGAGAACCGGTTATCGGTGCCAACGTGGTGGAAAAAGGTACTACGAACGGAACGATCACAGATGTTGATGGTAAATATACTTTGGATAATGTTTCCGGTAAAAGTCTTTTGGTTTCTTATATCGGTTATATCAGTCAGGAAGTGACTGTACGCGATGGTTCTCCTGTTAATGTGAAGCTGTTGGAAGACACCCAGAAACTTGAAGAAGTGGTGGTTGTTGGATATGGTATCCAGAAAAAAGTGAACCTTACCGGATCAGTTTCTTCTGTCAGCGCAGAAGAGATACAGGATACACCGGCTTCTAGTTTGTCGAATGCACTTGTCGGTAAAATAGCCGGTGTATTGCTGACACAATCCGGAGGTAAACCTGGAGCCAGTTCCGATATGACGGTTCGTGCAAAAGGTACCTGGAATGATACGGAACCGTTGTATGTAATAGACGGTATCATACGTGATAAATTTGCTTTTGATGGTTTGGATGCCAGTGAAGTAGAGAATTTGTCTGTTTTGAAGGACGGTGCTTCGGCTGCTATTTACGGGGCACGTGCAGCTAACGGGGTTGTTTTAGTTACGACTAAGAAAGGGAAAATGGGAAAACCGGTCATTTCCTATACAGGTTCTATCGGTTTGTCGGATGCTACTAAAATACCGGAGACACAGAATGCTTATAACCAGGCTCTTTTTATAAACCACAACCGCGATGTGGAAAATGTGGATCCAACAGATTTGAGTTATTATACGGATGATGAATTAGAATATTTCAGGAAAAATAACTATAACTGGTTGGATGAAGCATGGAAACAGCCGTTGGTTACCAGACATTCGCTGAATGTAAGCGGAGGTAACGAACGTGTTCGTTATTTTATAGGTGGTAACTATTATTATGAAACCGGATCTTTTGATAATCTTAGTTTCAAAAAATATAATCTGAGAAGTAACATCGAAGCAAATATTACTAAGGATTTGGTTGCTACATTAAACCTGAATATGGATATAAGGAATGATCATAAACCTTATTGGAGATATGATAATGACAATGATACGATGAATGACTTGTATAAAGCCCTGTTGTTCCGTACCGGACAGGTTCCTCCTTATGTCAATGGCTTGCCGACAGGCAGTTTTGTAGAATGGCATCCGTTGGAGATATTAGGCGATAATACAGGTTATAACAGAAAGAAATATTCTAACTATGAAGCGAATATTTCGTTGCAATATAATGTGCCGTTTGTAAAAGGACTGAGTTTGAAACTATTGTTCAACAAGTATAACAGACATACTTTTATCAAACAGTTTAACCGTCCTTATTCGTTGTATGAGTTTAAAATGACCGGCGGCCATAACCATATTGTAACAGATGTAGTTGATTTTGTTAAGGTGAGAAATGACGGTGATTATCTGGAAGAAAAATATGATACGAAGGATAGTTACCAGTTGAATGGTTATATCACTTATGCCAATAAATTCGGAAAACATGATGTAGGAGCACTATTTGTTTATGAGCAGACGGAAGGAACTGTAGATTGGTTTAACGGAAGAAGAAATTATTTCATCTCATCTGCTGTAGATCAGCTGTTTGCAGGTAGTTCGGATTCAAAGAATTCGACAGTTGACGGAAAGGGAGAAGAAACGGGACGTATCTCTTACATCGGTCGTTTGAATTATGGTTACGATGATAAATATTTGGTGGAGGCTTCCTTCCGTTACGACGGATCGGTGAACTTCGCACCTAAGAATCGCTGGGGGTTCTTCCCTTCTGCTTCATTGGCATGGAGAGTTTCGGAAGAGAAATTCTTTAAAGAAAATGTACGGTTTATGAATTACCTGAAACTGAGAACCTCCATCGGCCTTCTGGGGAATGACCGTATCGTGTTGAAAGACAAGAATGCTGTTAGCGGATGGCAATGGATGCAGCGTTATAATCTGGTGGACGGTGCTTATTTCGGTTCATTGAGCAGTGGTGTTGCTGCCGATGTAATTCCGAATGTGGATATTACCTGGGAAAAGTCTTTGACGTATAACTTTGGTCTTGATGCTACTTTCCTGAATAATAAGCTTTCACTAAACGTAGATGCATTTTACAGACATACATATGACATTCTCGGCGATCGTGCCGCCAGTGTCCCGGCTACTTTCGGGGCAAAAATGCCGTCTGAAAACTATGCGGTCATCGATGCAAGAGGTTTTGAAGTGGAATTGGGATATAATGACAAGATCGGTGATGATTTCAAATATTATGTAAAGGGAAATCTGGGATATGCTGTTAATGAGGTGATTACGAAAGATGAGGCAGAAAATCTTCGTTCCTATAAGTCGGAAATTGGTTATAGTACGGACCGAAAAATGGGATATATCGCAACAGGAATTCTTCGTACACAGGCGGATCTGGATGCACTGCCGGAGGGCTATACCATTTTCGGACAAAAACCGGAACTGGGTATGCTGAATTATCGGGATTTACGTGGCGCCAATAGTGACGAACCCGACGGCGTGATCGATGATAACGATAAAGACTGGATTATTAATCACACGACTCCTCCTTTGAATTATGGTATTTCTTTGGGGGGCTCATGGAAAGGGATCTCTCTGGATATTTTCCTGCAGGGTGTTGCCGGTAATGATATTATGATCGATATGAGAGGTGCGCAGGCACGGCCGCAGGAAACGAATTTCGACTTCTGGACTGACCACTGGACTCCGGAGAATGTGAATGCTGCTTTTCCGCGTGCATCCCGTAATGCGGCAGGTGAAGAATCGACGTTTTGGGTACGTGACGGCTCTTTCATGCGTTTGAAAAATGTGAATCTGGCGTATGCTTTACCTAAATCTGTTTTGACCAAATTAGGTGTTGCCCAGCTGAAGTTCTTCCTGACAGGCAACAACTTATGTCTGCTGCAAAATAAAATGAAATATTATGATCCTGAAAATTCAAGCATCAGGGCATATCCTCTAATGAGAAGTTATTCTTTCGGTGTGAACCTTAGTTTCTAATTTAATAATGCACAATAGTATGAATGTAAAATATTTCTTATTCGGCTCATTATTAACAGTGAGTATGGGATGTTCAGATATCCTTGATAAAAAAGATTTGTCTGCCGTTACGGACGACCAGGTGTGGGGTGATGCTAAGTATGCGACTGCTTATCTGAACCGGTTATATGAAAGGAATCTGCCCAAATGGGATGGAGAAGCAGATGGAGATGCTGATGCCGCTATCCCCTATTTTTCAGCTTATTCGGATGAGTCAGAAGGAGGGGATGCTTATCTGTATGGTCAGTTGACGACTGCATCTGTGGATTATTGGTACTATGGCTGTATCCGTAATATCAACTTGTTATTTGAGAAACTGGAAGATAATCCGGCTATAGATGCTGAGACTTGTACCAGCCTGAAAGCACAGGCCTCTATTTTGCGTGCCTGGCGCTATTTCGGTATGGTACGCGTTTACGGTGGTATGCCGATGATCCTCAGACCACAGAAACTGACGGATGATCTGTTGGTGACTCGTAATAAAACCTCCGAATGTATAGATATTATCCTGCAGGATCTGGATTATGCTTATGAAAATTTACCTTGGAGCTGGACTGGTGATGATCTCGGCAGGGCTACTAAGGCTGCTGCACTTGCATTCAAAGGACGTGTGTTGTTGTATTATGCAAGTCCGCAGTTTAATCCGGATAATCATACCGATCGTTGGGAAACTGCCTATAAGGTGAATAAACAAGCAAAAGAAGAACTGGAAGCAAATGGCTATGGCCTATACCCCAGTTACGAGAATTTGTGGTATGATGAAATGAACAAAGAAGTCGTTTGGGGACGCAGATACCAGGAACCGGGTGCTGTAAATTATTGGAATGCATCTACACGTCCAATTTCTGAGGCACAGAATCATGCGGGAGCAAATCATCCGACATTGGAAATGGTTGAGTCTTATCCGATGGTTACAGGAGTACCTATTTCAGAATCGAAGGACTATGATCCTGTTCTATATTGGAAAAACCGTGATCCGCGGTTTAAAACAACAGTTGCATATAATAGTTGTACATGGGAATTAAGCGGTAAAAGCGGAAGAAAGCAGTGGACTTACGTTGGTGCTGAATTAAATATGCCAACTGCAACAGGATTTTATTGCAGAAAGGCTGTCGATCCGTCTTACACACCCTATTATACGGAACGAAGCAGTACGGACTGGATCGAAATCCGTTATGCTGAAGTGTTGTTGAACTATGCAGAATGTGCAGCTATGTTAGGCAGAACAGATGAAGCTTACGCTGTTTTGAAAGCGATCAGAGAAAGGGCAGGAATACTTGCCGGAAATAATGGAATGTATGGTTTGAAGGAGGGGATGACATCGGATCAGATGATTGATGCAATCATGCTTGAAAGAAAGATCGAGCTGGCTTTTGAAGGAAAACGTTATTGGGATTTGCGACGCAGACGTATGTTTGCTTCGGAATTGAATGGTAAAGTTCGTCACGGCGTTCAGCCAAAACTGAATATTCCTGAAGAAGAATTCAATAAAATAAAGGATACGGTTGACTTTGAGAATGATTATGGCACTTACTTCAGAGACTCATTGGTTGTTCTGGATAAGAAGTTTACAATCGATTTTAAAGATAACTATTATTTTTATGCCATACCGAACAAATATCTGGAAACTAATTCCAAGATGGAGCAGACACAAGGATGGAGCGGCGGAACATTCAATCCGTTAGATTGATTTTAATAATTATGGAGGCGGGGACGGCGTTCCTGCCTTCTTATCAAATATGTAGTATAATGAGAAGATACCTGACACTAATTTGTGTACTTGGTTTTCTAAGTGCATGTAATCATTCTACAGAGAAAAAGACTGGAGTAGAATGGCAAGAAAAAGCGGCTGGAGTATGGAATATTTCTGTCGGGACGCCTGAGAAGGTTAATTTATTGAGTGAATTACACATAACTCCGAAGTTGGATGCTATCCGAAAGATGGGAGATGTTTCACTGCCGGTATCTGAAGAGGATATCAGTTTTGAGCAGATCGACGGAAAGACCTATATCCGTTTTCCGCTGGAGAAAGGGGAAAAGATATTTGGTTTAGGATTGAATTTTAAAACGGTAGAACAGAGAGGGCGTATCATGCGTTTACATGTGGACCATTATGGTGGTAAGGACGATGGCCGTACGCATGCACCTGTTCCTTTCTTTGTCTCTTCCCGGGGGTATGGTGCATTAATCAACTCAGCCCGTTATATAGATGTATGGGTGGGTACTTCCGTGCGTAAAGACAGTAAAAATCCTCCGGTTGTGAGAGACCGGAATAGTGATAAGAATTGGGAAGCTCAGCCTTATTCGGATAATCTGGAGTTTCTGGTACCGTCAGATGGTGTTGAAGTCATTCTTTTCGGCGGACCGACGATGTTAGATGTGGTACGCCGTTTTAACCTCTATAACGGGGGAGGAACATTGCCGCCCCGATGGGGATTAGGATTCTGGCATCGCGTACCTTCCTTATTTTCTGATAAGGATGTGAATGATGAAGTTGCCGAATTTGAAAAGCGTGGTTTTCCTCTGAGTGTGATTGGCCTTGAACCTGGCTGGATGAGCCGTTCATATCCTTGTACCTATGAATGGGATCCGGGACGTTTCCCAGACCCGGAAGGCTTTGTGAATGGATTGAATGATAAGAATATCAAAACAAATGTCTGGATAAACCCATATGTATCTCCTGATGGAGAACTGTATGATAAAATAGAACCCTATACCGGCTCCCATACTGTCTGGTGTGGTATCGTTCCCGATTATTCAATGCCGGAAGCAAAAAAGATCATGACGGAACATTTTGAAAAGCACCAGCTGGATAAAGGTGTTAGCGGATATAAGATGGATGAAAACGATGGCTTCGATTCTTGGCTTTGGCCTGATGTTGCAACCTTCCCATCCGGACATCCAGCCGAACAAATGCGTCAGATTTACGGTTCCCTGATGCAGGATATAACCACGCAAATGTATCATAAACGGAATGAGCGAACATACGGACTGGTTCGTGCCGGTAATGCAGGAACGTCTTCTTATCCGTATGTAATTTATAATGACTATTATAATCATAAAGATTTTATTACAGCATTGATTAATAGTTCGTTTATCGGAGTTTTGTGGACTCCTGAGGTGCGTGCTTCTAAGACTTCAGAAGAGTGGTTGCGTCGTATGCAGACGGTTTGTTTTTCTCCTTTGGCAATGCTGAATGCCTGGGCAGACGGAACAAAGCCCTGGTCGTTCTCGGATGTGACGGATGAGGTGAATGAGATTGCAAAATTACGTATGCAACTGATTCCTTACCTCTATACGGCTTTTGCCGATTATGCTTTTGAAGGAATACCTCCTGTTCGTGCCATGAATCTGGAAGAAGGTTATCAGGCGGATGCCCAAACAGAAAAAGGGGTGTTGGATGCGACAGCCAATCCGTATGCGATGGCTGTAAGGAAAGAGGTGAAGGACCAGTTTATGGTGGGTCCGAACCTGCTTGTCGCCCCTCTGTTTGCAGGTGAGAAAGAACGTCAGGTGATCCTGCCGCAAGGTAAATGGTATGATTTCTATACAGGAGAGTTTGCTGGAGAAGGAGAGGTGATAACAGTTTCTCCCGGGTTGTCAAAAATTCCAGTATATGTGAAAGATGGAGGTATTATTCCTCTATGGCCGGTCGTGACAAAGGTGAAGGATGAAAAACTGCCGCTGGAAGTACGTCATTATGGCAAAGCAGCTTCTTCTTATAATTTGTATGATGATGACGGGAAAAGTTTTGACTATGAGAAAGGAGACTTCTCCCGTATCGTTCTGAAAGTGGATGTAGATGCGGATGGAAATAAAACGGGAAGAGCTGTCATTCCTGAAGGGGCTAAAGTCTGGTCATTCAGTGATTATAATTTCCGCTTTATGACTGTCAAGTGAGTATCGACAACTGCTAATAGTCTGTCGGTGACCAGAGCTGCAAATTATAAAACATCTATATCCGGGATTAGGGCGGTAGTGAAACAGATCTCCCTAATCCCGGATTTTGCAAAATAATACTCGTATTTTATAAAAGTCTCAACCGGATTGTTTCCTATTTTTACCATTTCAAAGTTTGGAACCCTAATATAACTTGAGATGAATAATCATGTATCGAAAATTTTAGTGATAGCATTGCTTTTACTGAGTGTTGATCAGCTCGTAAAAGGGAAGGATGCAGAGGGGGTTGATGCCATGTCTGGTGCTACCCCGGTAAAGTTGAAAGTAGAGGCGAATGCCGATAAGCAATTGGTGCTGGATGTCTCTTATGAGGAAAATCCAGTTATCCGGGAAGCCCCTTTGGGGCTGAATATCGACCACCGTCAGCTGGGGAAAGACGTTCAGCTGCTTAACAAGGAAAAAAAGGAAAATAATACGCTTGTCTATGAGTTACAGCAAGCCGACGGAAGCCGTTTTTATATGGATATCCGAATATTTCAGGACGGTATCGCCTTGCGTTACCGTGTTCCGGCAGAGGGACCAGTCTGTATTTACGGAGAGGAAACATCATTTATTTTTCCGTCACAGACGAAAGTCTGGTATGCCAGCGGCCCTTTCCAATATGGCTGGTTACAAGAGTACCAGGAGCGGGAGACCGACCGTATAGAAGGTGAACTACTGGCTCCGCCTGCCACTTTCCATCTGCCGAATGGGATTTATGCAGCGATCACGGAAGCGAATCTGTTCAATTATCATGGAGCCGTACTATTTGGAACAGCTCCGAACACGGTACAATTCGGTTATGTAGAGAATAAAGGGCATATGGAAACGGGGATAATAACCGGCCTTCCACCTGCAAAATACTGGCATGAAGCTGTACGTAATGTACCGTGGACCATCTCTCCGAAAGGGCAAAGCGGGGAAATCGTAACTCCCTGGCGCGTTCTTATGCTGGCAAAAGATCTGAATGGTCTGGTGAACAACCGGATTATCGCTCAGGTATCCGACCAACCGGATAAAACGCTTTTCCCTGACGGGGCGAAGACCGACTGGATCAAACCGGGCAGAGCGACCTTTACCTGGTTGGTGGAAGGCAATGATCGGCTGAGTGTTGCCAATCATAAAAAATATGTGGACGGATGTGCCGAACTGGGTATCGAGTCTGTTGTGGTAGACGACGGCTGGGAGTTGTGGCAGCAAACGGAAAAAGAGGCAAACGGACGAACCAAGTGGGAGATGTTGAAAGACCTGGTAGATTATGCCAAAGCAAAGAATGTAGATATCTGGGTATGGCGTTCTTCGTCTCCCCGGTTTGGAAATAAATCCGATGTGGGTCTGGTAGATGCGGAAGAGCGTGCCGATTTTATGAAGAAGTGTGCGGAAGTAGGAGTGAAAGGTCTGAAAATAGACTTCTTCCATACGGAGAATGTCTTTACGGTCAATCTGATGGAAGATATTCTGAAAGCTGCAGCCAAAGAAAAATTAATGGTCATCTTTCACGGCGTGAATAAACCGACAGGTGATTCGTATACCTATCCGAACTTACTGGCGAAAGAAGCAGTAAGAGGACTGGAGTGTGTAGGCGGAGAGAATAGCTGGGCTCCGGGTCCGCCCTGGCCTTATCATAATACGGTATTGCCGTTTACCCGTTGGCTGGTAGGTCCGGCTGACTATACACCTTTGAATTTCCGTGGTTTTTGTCATCCGTCCGTAACTTTTGGCCATCAACTGTCATCGATCTATATGTTCACTTCTCCGATGTTGATCTTTGCGGCAGACATGGAAGATATGCTGTCGTGCCCCGGTAGATCGTTCATAGAAAGTGTCCCGGTGACCTGGGATGAGACAATCGTGTTGCCGGAAAGCGAGATCGGGCAACTGGCTGCTTTAGCACGGAGAAAGGGAGATGTCTGGTATCTGACCGTTCTCAACGGAGAGACCGCCAGGACGTTTGATGCAAAGCTGGATTTCTTGCCAAAAGGTAAATATCATATGGAAATAGCCTCGGATACTCCCGGTAACCGGAAACAGATCGGGGTAAAGAAGAGTAAAATACGTTCCGGACAGCGAATAAAGGAAGAACTAATGTCGGGAGGAGGTTTTGTGGCACGCATATCCGTAAACGGTAAGCAATAATTATCCACGTAATAGGCAATTATTTGCTATTTCCGGGAGGAAGATGAAGACCTATTTTTGTATTAAATATCATGCAGATATTACCCCTGGGTACAGCCAGTCTGGTTAATAGAATTTGCAGAAATTGTCAGATGAAGAAAGAAAGTTTGTTCATTATAGCACTGACCGGGTTGCTACTGGGTGGCGGTTGCCGGTCTTTATCTCCGGAGGAGAACTGTCGGTATCAGTCGGAGGCGGTAGGTCTACGGATCATATCGGCTGATAGTTCCCGGGTGACCGGGCATTCCTGCTTTCAGGTGGACGGGCATTTTGTCTGGGGGGCATCACCTATTCAGGGGGAAGACGGTAAATACTATCTTGTTTTTACCGGGTTTGAGGCGGGTACTTATAAGTTTTCCGATGCCTGGGTATTGGGTTCAAAACTGGGACTTGCCGTATCCGACAGGCCCGACGGCGGTTTCCGTTTTCTCGGGTTCTTCCTGAATCCGGACGGATATGCCCCCGATACCTCATCATGGGATGCCCAGACAGTCCATAACCCGCATATACGGCGGTTCAACGGTAAATATTATCTGTATTATATCGGAGGAACTGATCCTGCAGGACAGGTTCCCATACGATGTTCTTCCGGTGAGCTCGACCGGCGTAGCCGTATCCAGCAGTGGCTGAAAATCGGGGTAATAGAGTTCGAGTCGTTCGATCGCCTGTTGAAAGGAGACTATACTCATTTCGACCGGCCTTTATTGACACCCCGAACCCGGGTGAAACAGGATGCTATCGTAGACCCTTCCCCCGAGGGAACGAAACCGTTGCCGGATAATATTATCGTAGTGAATCCTTCGGTCGTTTATCGTCCTTCCGATCAGAAATATCTGCTTTATTTCAAAGGGAATATCTATGACCCTACCTGGAGAGGTGTGCACGGAGTGGCTATTGGCGATTCGCCGGTGGGGCCGTTCGTCCCCCTCGACCGGGAGATATTTACCGTAGAGACGACAGGTGGCGAGAAGTTATCTGCCGAAGATCCTTATGTCTGGTATAATCAGACCGACAAACTCTTTTATGCCATATTCAAGGACTTTACCGGGAAGTTCACGAAAGGAGAGCCTTCTCTGGCCCTGATGTATTCGAAAGACGGTATCGACTGGTTACAGCCTGAGCACTCCCGGTTCCTCAAAAAAGAGTTGATACTGGACTCCGGCGATACTATTCGGGTAGACCGTCTGGAACGTCCGCAACTATTGTTGGATGACAAGGGGAATCCTTTGATATTATATGCTGCCTGTGCAGTTGTCGATGTCAATCCACGTACGGACGGAGGATGTTTTAATGTACAGATCCCGCTGAAACGAATGACAGGGAAATAAAACGATTATTAATCATAAGGTCGCCGGATATATATTTGAGTATCTTTGGGGGACTTATACATATGTTGAATTTTACCATGAAAAAGACAATCTCTTTATTTCTCCTTCTGGGAGGATTTTTCTTATCGGGGCTGACTGCTAACGCCCAGAATACCCTCTCCTTGCCGGAGATGGATTTATCTCTTGCCTATCAGCAGTACGGCTCGCCTATGAAGAATATGGCAGTTACCGGCGAAGCGTTGACGATAGCCGGTGAACAGTTTAAACAAGGAGTCGGCGTACAGGCAAACAGTAAGATCAAACTGAGCCTGCGTAACAACACCTCCCAATTTACCTGCAAAGTAGGGGTGAACGATCGTTCGCTCGATTACAGGAAAGAAGATTTCAGTAAGATACCTATGACGGACGGGACGATGCTGTTCTACCGGACAGATGGTACCGGAGGGAAGAAACAGTTTGTCGGAGTAGGTTCCGGTGACGGTTCCCTGGGGAAAGGGAGTGTTGTCTTCCGCCTGGTAGGTGACGGGAAAGAGATGTATAACAGCGGGATGGTTCGTGGAGGCGAGAAAGCCCGTGAAGTATCGTTGAACGTATCCGGGGTGGATGTCCTGGAGCTGATCGTGGAAGATGGCGGAGACGGTGTAAGCGGCGACCATGCCGACTGGATCGAGCCGGTCTTCTCTTACAACGAGATCAAACCATCGCTGGTTAATGCCGATTATAAAGGAGCTGTCGAAACGATGCCGGCAGCGGTGGAAAAGAAATTACGTAATAAGATCGCCGCATTACCGGTTATCGATCTGCCGGTGGCACGTCCCGGGAAGGATTGGCTGCTCGATGCCAAAGGGGTGAAAGCCGGTATCTTCCAGACGCATAATGGAAAAGATATTGTCCTTTCCAACGGCCTGGTAAGCCGTATCTTCCGTGTCTACCCGAACCTGGCAACGGTCGACCTGATCAATCAGATGACCGGTGAAAGCATGCTGCGTGCCGTCAGCAATGAAGGTATTTTGAAGATAGACGATAAGGTGTATACGTTGGGCGGCCTCGACGGGCAGTTCGAATACGGATATACCCAATATAAATGGATCGACAGCCTGACCATCCTGCCGAACTCGTTCCGGGTGACAGGATTCGATATTACCGAACTGGCACCTCGTATCGACTGGGCGAACAAACGCTGGTCGCTGGTGAAGCCGGGTGAAACGACCGGGAAGGTACTCTCTTTCTATCTCGAAGGACCGGACTACCTGAAAGGGGTAAAGGTGAAACTCAACTACGCCCTCTATGACGGCATCCCCTGCATCAGCAAATGGATGGAGATCGAGAATACAAGCGACATGCGTATTACGCTCGACGAATTTACGCTGGAGCAGTTGGCTATGGCGGAACCCGAGTCTCCGGTGGAAGCCAAGCGTCCCGAACAATTCCTGAAACCGAATATCCATGTCGAAAGCGACTGGGCGTTCCTGGGCTTTACCGAGCGGGAAGCCGATCGGACCGAGTTCTGGAATACCGACCCGCGCTATACTTCCCAGTGCAACTATCCCTTGCTCACCCCTTGCCTGCTGGAGGTAAAGCTCCCGATGGGACCGGATGAAGATATTGCTGCCGGTGGCAAGTTCAGGAGTTTCCGCACCTGGCTGATGCCTTTCGATAGCGATGACCGTGACCGGAAAGGTCTTTTCCTGAAACGGATGTACCGTAAGATAGCTCCGTGGACGACTGAGAACCCGATCTTCCTCCATTGTGTATCGTCAGACCCGAAGGTGGTGAAGACGGCTATCGACCAGTGTGCGGAGACCGGTTATGAGATGGTTATCCTCAGTTTCGGCTCCGGACTGAATATGGAGGATGAGAGTGAAGCCAACATTGCCAAGTTTAAGGAATTTACCGAATATGCCAATTCCAAAGGCATCGAACTGGGCGGTTATTCCCTGCTGTCGAGCCGCTGGATCAGCGATGAGGTGGATGTTATCAACCCGGAAACAGGAAAGCGCGGAGGCATGATCTTCGGTAGTTCGCCTTGTCTTTCCAGCGAGTGGGGGTATGACTATTTCCGCAAGATACGCTCTTTCTACGAGAAGACGGGAATGACGGTCTTTGAGAACGACGGCTCTTACCCGGGCAACGTCTGTGCTTCGACCAGCCATGCCCATCATAAGGGTTTGAAAGATTCCCAGTGGAAACAACGCCAGCAGATCGTGAACCTGTACCAATGGATGTGTGAGAAAGGTATTTATACGAATATCCCCGACTTCGGTTATATGCTGAACGGTGGGACGAAGGTCGGTATCGGTTACCGGGAGGTGAACTGGTCGCTTCCGCGTGAGCGGCAGTTGGTTCTGGGACGCCAGGTGATGTACGACGGCCTGTGGGAACGTCTGCCGGGTATGTGCTGGACATTCGTTCCGCTAACCCAATATCATGGCGGTGGGGCAGCCGCCACACTCGAGCCTTTGAAAGATCATATCCCCGATTATAAAGCACATATGATCCAGAACTATGGGGCCGGTGTACAGGCTTGTTACCGTGGTCCCCGTTTGTACGATACCCCGGAGACGAAAGCTGCCGTGGTGGAGGTGATCGACTGGTACAAGAAATACCGGAATATTCTGAACAGCGAACTGATCCACCTGCGCCGTGCCGACGGACGTGACTGGGATGGCTTTATGCATGTCGATCCGCAAGGAAAGGAGAAAGGCTTTGCCTTGTTGTTCAACCCGACCGACCAGGCTATCACCCGTACCATCCAGCTTCCGCTTTATTACACCGGCCTCTCCGATGTGGCGAAGATCAGGGAGAAAGAGAATGCTCCGGTTACCTATAAGCTGAACAGAGACTATACGGTAGATATCAAGGTGACTATTCCCGCCCGAGGAAATACATGGCTGGTGGTTGAAAAATGACTTACCTTGTTTTTTCAACGTCATATATTTTATATTGTGATAGAATGAAAGGGATCAGGACTGATACGCAGTCCTGGTCCCTTTTACATGCGTATGTGAGCACCGTCGGAATAGTAGTGCAAAAGGAGTTGAAACAGCTATTCCGCCAACAAAAAGTAAATGATAATAAGTTTTGCATAAGCAACTTAAGAAGATATTATTATCTTTGATGAATAGAATTATCGAAAGAAAAGTTTATCCGGTAAGCAGAGGATAAACACTTTTATAAGGCACTTATGATACTGGTCAGCCGGATTTGAATCTTAAATACTAAGTATATGAAACAATTACTATTTACTTTGTTGGGTTTGTTAACCTTCGGAGGCTTGCAAGCTCAGAGCATACCTGCCGGCGAACTGTATGGTTTGGGTTCCTGGGATGCCGACTCGTTGGGAAATCACCGCGTTGTCGTATCGGTGGAGAAGCCGGCAGACGCAGTGTTTGCAACTGTAGAATGGCGCCGCCGCGATCTGAATCCGGAAGATAAGAACCTGATCGTTGTGGATGCAGCTACCGGGAAGCAGGTTACGAACGTTTGCCGCTTTACAATGAATCGGGAGAAAGGAGAAATCGCTTTCCAGCCACAGACCGTTCCGGGAACCTATTATATTTATTACCTGAAGAATGTGATGAGCGGCAGTCGTTATTATCCGACCGTCGATTACCCTCCTTTTGAAAATACGGCTTCACCCGAGTGGATGAAGAAGAATAAGTTGTCAGGGAAGAAAGCCCCTTCGCTGCCTGCGGCTAAGGTGGTGCAATTCCAGGCGATTGATCAGTTGAACAGCTTCTACCCGATGGAGGTGATCGCAACGGCAGCAGAGACTGCCCGATTGTTGAAAGAACATCCTTCCGGGAAGTATATCCTGTTTACCGAAGACCGGAAATATCCGATCCGGATGACTACCGATATTCCCTATAAATGGATTGAGGAAGACCGTCATGACCGATTCACCGGGCAGGCGGATAAAGGCGAATATTATGTGTTCCAGTTGGGAGTATGGGCGGCCCGTTCCAATGTGGAGAACCTGCATGTCGACTTTTCCGGCCTGGCTAATGCGGCGACGGGCGAACAAATCCCGGCTTCTTCTTTCACTTGCTTCAATACGGAAGGGACAGACGTGACCGGTACTGTCTTCAAAAAGAACTGTTCGGTGGATAAAGGGAAGGTCCAGGCCTTATGGATCGGAACCCAGCTGCCGGAACATCTCTCTGCGGGAACTTATCAGGGAACAGTAACCGTGTCTGCTGCGAATGCGGAAACTAAAACGGTACAGGTCGCTTTGAATGTTTCGGAGAATGTGATTGCCGATCATGGGGACAACGAACCCTGGCGTCATTCCCGCCTGCGCTGGCTGAACTCACAGATCGGTTTTGACGATGAAGTGATCGCCCCGTATACACCGTTGGTACTGAAGGATAAAACCATTCGTTGCCTGGGACGTGAAGTGACGCTCTCTCCTTTAGGCTTGCCTGCAAATATTACCAGTTATTTTAAAGAAACGATAACCGGTATCGGCAGCGACGGCCGTTCCATACTGGCAGCCCCGATGGTACTGGCAGCTGACGGCGGTGCGTGGGAGAACCTGAATTTTGAGATTACGAAACATAAACAGGGAGCTATTGCCTGGAAGGCTCTGAATCAGAACAGTCGTTTCCTGATGGATCTGGAAGGAAAGATGGAATCGGATGGAAATATCGAATATAAAGTGACTCTGGTTGCCCGCGAAGATGCGGCTGTGGAAGATATCGGCCTGCGAACTCATCTGGCTTCCGGTATTGGCCGTTATATGATGGGGTTGGGTGAAAAAGGCGGTTATTGTCCGAAAGATATCCGTTGGAAATGGGATGTGGAAAAGAATCAGGATGGACCGTGGATAGGAGATGTCAACGCCGGACTTCAGATCCGTTTCTATGACGATACATACGAACGTCCGTTGAATACGAACTTCTACCACCAGAAACCGTTGCACATGCCTGTTTCCTGGTGTAACAACGGGAACGGAGGTATCGATATCAATCAGGCTGCCGACGGGACACGCATCAATGCTTATTCCGGTAAGCGGCAGGTGAAGAAAGGCGATAAGTTGTACTATTATTTCAATGTGGCTATTACTCCGTTCCGTACGATCGATACGGATAAGCAATGGCGTGAACGCTACTATCATAGTTATGATTTTATAGAGAAGGTTGAAAAGGTGGGTGCTAATGTGATTAATATACATCATGCAAACGGCATCAATCCTTTTATTAACTATCCGTTCCTGCGGACAAAGGAGATGAAAGCTTATATCGACGGTGCTCATGCACGGGATATGAAGGTGAAAATTTATAATACGGTGCGTGAACTGTCTAATAGTTGTGTGGAGATGTACGCTTTGCGCAGTTTGGGGAATGAAATATTTTCGGAGGGGCCCGGCGGAGGCTTCTCCTGGTTGCAGGAACATCTGGATCCGAATTATATAGGTGCCTGGTTTGTGCCTCATCTGAAAGATGCGGCAATCGTTAACAGCGGTGTTTCCCGCTGGCACAATTATTATCTGGAGGGTCTGGATTGGCTGGTTCGGCACGTTGGTATCGACGGGTTGTATATCGACGACCTGGCGTTCGACCGTATGACGATGAAACGCATCCGTAAGATACTGAACCGTTCGAATCCGGGAGCGATGATCGATCTGCATTCGGCGAACCAGTATAATCCGAGGGATGGTTTTGCCAATAGTGCGAATCTTTATCTCGAACATTTTCCTTATCTCGATCGCCTGTGGTTCGGTGAGTATTTCAACTATGATTATCCTCCCGAGTTCTGGTTGATAGAGGTTTCAGGTATCCCTTACGGTCTGATGGGGGAAATGCTGGAAGGTGGCGGTAACCCGTGGCGCGGTATGCTGTATGGAATGACAGGACGTAGTCCCCGTGTGGATAACGGACCGTTATGGAAATTGTGGGATTCATTCGGTATGCAAAAGAGCGAAATGATCGGTTACTGGGTGAAAGATAATCCGGTGAAGACAAACAGTGAAAAGACGTTGGCTACCGTTTACCGTCATATGGGAGATAAGACGTTGATCTCATTGGCAACCTGGGAAGATACAGATGCGAAAGTAACACTTTCCATCGATTGGGCTAAACTCGGTCTGGATGCTTCTAAAGTGACATTACATGCTCCCTCTGTTGAGAATTTCCAACAGGAAGCCAGTTGGAAACCCGGTGATGAAATGGTTGTACCCAAAGGTAAGGGACTATTAATTATTGTGAAATAAAGTCTTCCGACATAGTATAATTTATCCGGAATGTACTCCTTATATATAAATGAATTACCATGAAAAAGATTCTCATCCTTCTTTGTGCAACCTCTTTGTTGCAACCTTTATTTGCACAGCAGCAAGCGACTGTGACAGAGACGGTACAGACAGTTAAAACCTATCCGTTCTCTGATCCCGACCCTGTGGCAGATCCTTCCGATCTGTTCTATCCCTATTTCCGCTTTGACGGTTTCTCCGCTGAAGGGATCGATAAACAATGGAAAGTCGTTTCGCTTGAAAACGACTATATCAAGCTGACGCTCTTCCCGGAAATCGGAGGAAAGATATGGGGGGCGACGGACAAAACGACCGAAAAGGAGTTTATCTATAACAACCATGTCGTGAAGTTTCGCGATATAGCCATGCGCGGTCCCTGGACATCGGGGGGGATCGAGTTTAATTTCGGTATTATCGGCCATGCTCCGACTTCCAGTACGCCGGTAGACTATGTGACCCGGCAGAAGCCGGACGGAAGTGTGAGTTGTTATGTATCCTCTTATGAACTGGTTACCCGGACACTCTGGACCGTGGAAGTGAATCTGCCGAAAGATAAAGCTTATTTTACGACAACGACGACCTGGCATAACGGTTCTTCCATCGATCAGCCTTACTATCAGTGGATGAATGCCGGATATGCGGCAGCAGGGAATGCGCAGTTCTGTTATCCGGGAACCAATTATATCGGGCATGGCGGCGAACTCCATTCGTTTCCTTTGGATGAACAGGGCCGGGATATCTCCTGGTATGAAAAGAATGATTTCGGCAATTCCAAATCATACCATATAGTAGGAAAATATAACGATTTCTATGGTGCTTACTGGCATGAGTATGATTTCGGTTCGATCCATCATGCCGATTATGACGAGAAGCTGGGTATGAAGATCTTCCTTTGGGGACTTTCCCGTGAAGGAGGCATCTGGGAAGATCTGTTGACCGATACCGACGGTCAGTATATCGAATTGCAATCCGGACGTATGTATAACCAACCGGCTTCCAATAGCAGCTTTACTCCCTATAAACATACGGCATTCGGTCCGCAGGGTACCGACCGGTGGACGGAGTATTGGTTCCCGGTAAAAGGAATAAAAGGAGTTTCGAAAGCCAGCCGTGTCGGGGCGCTTAACGTGTTGAGGGAAGATGGCTTCCTGAAGTTGTATTTTTCTCCTTTGCAGAAACTGTCTACGACGCTGAAGGTCTGTGAAGGAGACAAAGAAGTACGTTCCGTCCCGTTGAATTGCGGTGTGCTTGAAACATGGAAAGATTCAATCCCTTTGAGTGAAGCAGTGGCTGCCGGAAAACTGAAAGTGGTGGTGGGAGAAGATTTATTGGTGTATTCGGAAGTCCCGTCGGATAATATAATCAATCGTCCGAAACAGCTGCCTGCCGACTTTGACTGGAACTCGGTGTATGGTCTTTATACGCAGGGAGAACAGTGGATGAATCAAAAAGTACTTGATAAAGCAGAGACGTTTTTGTTGGCATCTCTGGATAAAGATCCTTATTTCGTACCTGCGCTGACAGACCTGGCTTCCCTGTATTATCGCCAGGGGCGTTATGACGAGGCTCTTGCCCGTTGTAAAACGGCGTTGAGCATTAACACGTATGATGGAGACGTCAATTATCTGTATGGGTTATGCAATAGGGCGCTGGGGAATAACACGGATGCCAAAGACGGCTTTTCGATAGCATCCTATTCGCCGGGCGTACGCAGTGTTGCTTATGAAAAATTAGCCGAAATGTTCCTGATCGATAAGAATTGGGCGAAGGCGGAACATTATGCATTGAAGAGTAAAGAGTTCAACGGGATGAACCTGACTGCCGACCATGTGTTAATGGTGGTCTACCGTAAGACTGATCGACCGGAAAAAGCAAAAGCACTTATCGAGTCGTTGTTGGAAGACCTTCCGTTATATCATGCCGCACGTTTTGAACAGCTCTATCTGGGTGAAGGTTCCGGACATCCGATCGATGATTTCCAGTCGTTGATACGTAATGAACTGCCGTTTGAAACCTATATGGAGTTGTCTGAATGGTATGAGTCGGTTGGGTGCACGGAAGAAGCGCTGTCTCTTTTGTCATGCGCGGGTAGTTATCCGGTTGCCCTTTACAAACAGGCTTACTTGTTGCACCGGACAGGCAACGAGGATGAAAGTCGGCAGATGTTGCAACGAGCTGCCGGGATGTCCCCCGCGATGGTATTCCCTTTCCGTCCCTCCTCTTTGAAAGCGCTGGAATGGGCGAGGACAGTGCGCCCGGACTGGAAGATCGATTATTATGAAGGGCTGATCCGGTGGGCTAATCAGGATAAGGCAAAGGCGTTCGCGTTGTTTGAGCGTTGTGGAGACGTGGACTATGCACCGTTCTATTTGACCCGTGCCTCTTTGAAAGAAGGTGAATCCCGGTTGGCCGATCTGTTGAAAGCGGAACAGGTCGGGCTGTCATGGCGTACCGGTTTTGCCTTGATCAACTATTATGTAGCCGGCAACCAATGGCAGAAAGCAGTCGAGACGGGAAAAAAGTATATGAAGAAGTATCCGTCGAACTATTATATCGGTTTGAAATATGCGAAGGCATTGTGTGAAACGGGCGAGTATCAGTCATGTATCTCCTTGTTGAGCCGGATGCAGGTACTTCCGAATGAAGGCTCGTATGCCGGACGGGCTGTTTACCGGGAGGCTAATCTATATCGGGCAATGGAACAGTTGGGCCGTAAAAATTATAAGCAAGCGATGAAAAGCGTGGAGGCCTCTAAGGAATGGCCGGAAAATCTGGGGGTCGGGAAACCTTATGACAACATGATCGACAGCCGTCTGGAAGATTATATGGAAGCGAAAGCGATGGCAGGGCAGGGGAATGACCGGAAAGCTGCTGCCTTATTCGCTGCTGTAGCCGGATATAAGACATCACGTTCGTATTTCGGTTCCGGTAACTTGTTAAGTGCGCTGGCTTTGCGTGAGTCAGGAAAGGAGCCGGAGGCAGACCGTATGGTAACTGCCTGGAGTACGGATTTTCCGGAAAACCGTATTGTACAATGGTGTACTGCTATTTATCGGGGAGAAAGAGAAAAAGCTGCGGGAATGATTAAATCACGGAATGATCAGGCGGATACGACACCCTGGGAAACCTCTTTCCGTGATTCCGATTTTGACCTGATCGTACGCCTGTTTTCAATAGCCGGATTATAATCCGGTATAAAAGGCTTGGTTCTTGTCAGCCCTGTTATCGGCTTTACCGGTAACAGGGCTGACTATTTCTGCTACTGTCAAAAATGAAAAGATAAACATCAAAATTGAATGTCGGATAACTTTGTGCTATGTTAACTTTGTATTTGTAAAATAACCTCTTAATCTTTTTGTCTCAATGAAATACACATTATTGCAACTACATTGGATATATTTGTTGGTAGGCTGTCTGTTTCTTTGTCCGGCATATGCCTGGTGCACTACTTCCATTCTTTCTCTAAAGGTACAAAATAAGGTGGAGCCACTTGCTGTCGAAGATAAACATCCGGTATTCAGTTGGCAGATGCAATCGGATGAAGTGGGACAAAAGCAAACTGCCTACCGGATAGTCGTCACACGTAAAAGCGATAACCGGGTGGTGTGGGACAGTCGTAAAGTCGATTCGGATATTTCTACCCAGATAAAATATATGGGAGTGGCATTGCAGGCTGAGATGGCCTATGACTGGAACCTGACGGTCTGGGATGCACAAGGTAAAAGTTATACGGCATCTTCCTTTTTTGAAACCGGATTGATGAATCCCCATATTTCGGCCTGGGACGGTGCGGAATGGATCGGCTCGAAAGAGTTGATACTGGATGCTGCGGCTACCAACTATTTTATGATCTCGACCCGGTTCAAATTACTCAAGGGGGATAGGGCTTCGTTCATATTAGGGGCAAACGACTTTCGCCTGATCGATTCTTTTCAGAATGCTGATAACCTGCAAGGGGAAAACTATGTGCGTGTCGAATTGGATCTGTCCGGTGTAGGTAGTGCTCAGGGGGCAGCTTTACATATTTACCGTGTCGGCTATGCGAAATCCGACCGTGCCGATATTCCTTTCCTGACTGTTTCCGCAGAGAAATATCCGGAAACCAATATCAACTCCCTTTTTACATCAGACAATAAAAATACGGAACATACGATAACCGTAAAAGTCGAATCCAGCAATCTCACTTTTACTATCGACGGAAAGGCATTGACTACCACTGCTGCCTCCGGAAATACACCGGCTCGTTTTAATGTCGGTCCCTGGGGAGATACACATGACCAGAATACATTACCGCATCTGGCCTCGATCGGTTTTGCGGCTATGCCGGATTGTGAGGTCCGTTATTCCGGTTATCGGGTACAGAACTGCGGACGTAGTGAGGATAACGTAACTTTTGATAAACAGCATTATAACATTTTTGAAACATTGCCGAATGTCCGTGTGGAAGGAGACGATATTCTTGTCCGGAACGATACGGAAAAGATGACAATAGGGTATGCCGATCCAAGTCATGGCGCTTTGACGATGCTGCGCTCTTCATTCTCGACCCGGAATGGGAAGAAAATGACCCGGGCAAAATTGTATGTGACGGCCATGGGTGCTTATGAGTTGTTTATGAACGGGAACCGTGTCGGTGAAGATTGGTTTGCACCCGGTAATAGCCAGTACCGGGAGGTATTGGGCTATTATGCATATGATGTTACCGACCGGTTGGCGGAAGGTGATAACTGCATTGCTGCCCGGTTGAATCCGGGGTGGTATACCGGCTATATGACCTTTACGATGCCTAATTTTAATTTCTTTGGAGATCACGAAGCTCTGTTGGCCCGTCTCGTCATATCTTATGAAGATGGAAGCGAACAGGTGGTAGTGACCGATAAGGATACCTGGAAGATTTACAAAGAAGGGCCGGTCCGCTCCGGTAGTTTCTTCCATGGGGAACGTTATGATGCGAACCGGGAACCGGCTGTAGAAGGGTGGACTACTACGGCCTATAACGATTCGGCATGGGGGCAACCGGATATCATACAAAAAAGAGACTGGATACATTTTGATATAGTATCACGCTACGATGATCCGGTACGCGTCCGTGAAGTATTGACTGCCAGACAGGTTATGCCGGTACATAGTGCCGATAAGCATACCTATGTATATGATATGGGGGTGAATATGGTCGGTGTTCCGTCAGTGACTATTCCGGCAGGATGGCTGAAAAAAGGGGATGTTGTTATCATGCGTTATGCAGAACAGCTCTATCCAGGTTTAAAGGGAGATGATGCCTGGTATATCGGTGAATACGGGAAGAAGGGAAGAAATATAGCCGGCCGGCCGTTGCATGAAACGATGCGTGCTGCGCTGGTTTCTGATTTTTATATTGCGAAAGATGACGGAGAAGTGACTATCCGGCCTTCGACGACCTACCGGGGCTATCAGTATATACAGATTACGTTGCCGTCTCATTCGGGGGCTTTACCCGTCAGCAGTGTGAAGGGATTGGTCCTTTCTTCAGACAACTTGCCTTCCGGAAAGTATGAGGCTGTTACGGCTGATGGCAGGACTGGTAAACTGGTAAATCAGTTATTCAAAAATATACAGCGTAGCCAGATGGGTAATTTCTTTACGATCCCTACCGATTGTCCGCAACGGAATGAACGTATGGGGTGGACTGGCGATGCACAGGCTTACACGCGTACAGCTACTTACAATTCGGATGTACAGAATTTCTTCCGGCAATGGATGGTGACCTTGCGGGCAGACCAGGGAGTGGGTAGTGCTACAGAAGCTCCGGGTGGAATAGGCAGTACGGTCCCGACTTATAACCTGGCAGACGATACGACGTTTGCCGATGGTACGACTTGGGCGGCTGCTGTCTGCATGGTGCCCTGGCAACTCTATATCCAGTATGGCAACAAACAGGTCATAGAGGAAAATATGGAAGCGATGATGGATTGGTTGAACGGTATGGATTTTTATGATTTTAGTGAGACCTATCCTCATTTGTCGAGCAAAGCAAGCGGATTGTCTGACTGGCTGGCAATGGACCCGAATACTCCTGCTGATCTGGTTAATAATGCTATTTATATGTATATGATGGAAGTGACCGCTTGTATGGCCGATGCGATCGGTCGGGCAGACTATGCGGAGTTGCTCCGTGAGCGCCATGCCTTGGTAAAAGAGGAATGGAATAAGGCATATGTAGATGAAGCCACAGGTAAAACCAAAAATGTAGACGGAAAACTGGTTCATTCACAGTCTTCTTATGCCACACCGCTGAACTTCAATTGTTTTTCCGATAGGAACAAGGCCAGGGCGGAAGCCTATTTGGCAGAATTGGCTGCTAATCCATCTGCAAGTGGTCTGGGTGACGCCAGCTATCCGGCTTATACGATTACGACCGGTTTCTCCGGAACACCGAATATCCTGCCTGCATTGAGTCGTTCCGGTCATGTTAAAGAAGCATATCGGATGTTTACCTGTACTGATTTTACATCCTGGTTATATCCGGTTACTAAAGGGGCTACTTCTATTTGGGAGCGTTGGAACGGTTATGAAGTCGCCTTTGCTAAAGGTCATAGTAATGCTATGAATTCATTCAATCATTTTGCTTTAGGTGCAGTCGGGCAATGGATGTATGAATATCAACTAGGTATTACAAGCGATTACGGTCAGGGAGAAGCCGGATATAAGCATTTTGTTCTGCAGCCTTCAGCCGGTGCCGATTATCTTTCTTTAGCAGGAAGTTATGTCTCCTGCTACGGTGTTATCCATAGTGCCTGGACTGCCGATGGGAAGGGTACATTGACCGCTTATCGCACGACAGTACCGGCAAATACGACGGCAACCCTTTATTTGCCTGTCTCTGAGTCTGTTTCTGATTGTAAAGAAATTAAAGGAGTGAAATTTGTAAGAAAATCTTCTCGTAATGGAATACCTGTTGCTGTTTATGAACTGGAATCCGGCTCTTTCGAGTTCCTGGTACAGGACGGTCAGGTAGAGGTGCGTTAATAGTCTTATTCGGGTTTTAGCTGTGTGTCGTATGTGATTCAATCCTTTGGATCATCTTACACTCCCTGGTGATGCCTTCACCGGGAAGTGTGAATATATGTTATTACATCATTCTTTATAAAAGTCTTTTAATGTCTACGAAGCTTAACGGATAAGTGGGTTTTGTATGATATAAACTATTCTGTCATTTTTATAATATCTAAAGTCATTTTTCTAAACATTCTTTATTTTTAAGTGAATAATTTTGTTGCAATAAATGCGCTAGCCATGTGAAATAAAGAATTGAAGATGTTTAACATTAATATAATATGCCTATGGTTTAATTCCTTTTGAAAACACTAGTATCAAATTTATGTAAAGTACAATTTTGATAATCTTAAACGTATCAGGTAAGACTGATAAAATACTCTATTCTTAATAACATAATAAATGTGAAATAAGTATGAAAAAATGTTTAACGGGGGGGGGGGGTATATATACTCCTATATTAAGATCTACACTCCCATTATTACTTTTAAGCGTGCTCTCAGGAGCAAATGTATCTGCGGCTAATGGCTCCAATTTAAAAGATGCGTCTGTGACGATTAGCCAGCAACAAAAGAAAATCACGGGTGTTGTGACGGATAAAACAGGAACCCCGATTATCGGTGCAAATGTGCTGGAACAAGGCACGACGAACGGAACCGTTACCGATGTAGACGGACGATTTTCTTTAGAAGTTTCTCATAATGCGACATTGCAAATTTCTTATCTCGGTTATAATACACAAAACATCGTAGTAGGTAATCAAACAACTTTTTCAGTAAAGCTATCGGAAGATTCAGAAGCGCTGGATGAAGTCGTTGTTGTGGCTTACGGTACTCAGAAAGCCCGTTCGGTAACCGGCTCTATGAGTAAATTGAATAATGAAGAACTGGAAGACATTCCTGTTCCGAATATCAGCCAGAAGATGCAGGGTAAATTCTCGGGTGTACAGATCACTCAGGCAAACGGTGAACCCGGCGGTGGTATGGCTATCCGTATCCGTGGCGCTGCTTCCGTGAATGGTGGTAACAGTCCTCTTGTAGTAGTAGATGGATTCCCGATCACTCCGAACGAAGGTACGGGACTGGAGTCGATAAGTCCTGAAGAAATTGAAAATATTACAATTCTTAAGGATGCTGCTTCTACCTCTTTGTATGGTTCCAGGGCTGCCAACGGTGTTATCTTGGTAACGACCAAAAGGGCGAAAGAAGGAAAAACAGATGTAGAGTTCAGTGCTTATTTCGGTGCAACACAAGTATCGAAAAGAGGACGTCCTGATGTGATGAATGCTCAGGAATTTGCTCAGTTCAAAAAAGAATATTACGAAGATCAGGCTAAGTATGAAGGCTATACCGGAGGAGTTCCTGAATGTTATCGGAATCCTTCTTCGTTACAGAATGGAACAGACTGGTACGATGTGCTTTTGCAGACTGCATTGACGCAGAATTATAACCTGAGTTTACAATCAGGAACCACAAAAGTGAAATCGGCTGTGAACCTGAACTACAACAAGCAGGATGGTGTTATTATCAATACCTATTCGGAACGCTTCTCGGCACGTGCCAATAATGTATATGAAGCTTCGGACCGCGTAACGTTTGGCTTGAATTTATCAGGTTCTTATATGAGCGGGCAGATTATCCCCGGATTGGGTGGCGGACGTTATATAATTGGTTCTGCCTTCTTGATGGATCCACAGTTGAAATATAAGAATGATGACGGAACATATCCGATATCTTATTCACAACCAGGTATGTTTGCCAATCCGAACTTCTATCTCGTGTTGAGTGAACGTGACGATCCTAAAAGGAAAATGAGAGGAACGCTTAACACCTATGCAGATGTCAAGATTATAGACGGATTGAAATATCGTATCAGTGCGAATGCCGATTTAGGATCGGATCAAACCGAATCCTGGGTGCCTTCTATTGCAAATGGTGCCATGTTCACTGCTCCTCCTCAACCGGCTGTCGGTTCTTATGGTACCAGTAAATATGTGAACTGGTTGATCGAAAATACGTTGACCTACAATAAGACATTTGCGGATAAGCATAATGTAGATCTTTTGCTTGGATATTCAACCCAGAAGACAACCTCAGAAAATGCAAAAATCAATGCATCAGATTTTCCTGATGATGAAGTGGGGTGGTTCAATGTTGCCACGACAAAAACAGGTGAAGGTGACAGAAGTTCATGGGCAATGATCTCTTATCTGGCACGTGCCAATTATGATTATATGGGTAAATACTTACTGTCTGTATCTTTCCGTCGGGATGGTTGTTCTCGTTTTGGTATGAATGCGAAGTGGGCTAATTTCCCCTCTGTTTCTGCAGGTTGGATTGCTTCGGATGAAAGCTTCATGGAGAGATTCGATAGGTTGAGTTATTTGAAATTACGTGGAAGTTATGGTATCGTAGGTAACTATAATATCGGTAACTATAATCATTTGGCTACGATCGGAACTTACAACTATGTCTTCAATAACGGAATTTCTGCCGGACGTGGAACAAGTGGTATCGGTAATGCGGACCTTACCTGGGAAACAACCAAACAACTCGACTTCGGTGTAGATTTAGGATTATTCAATGACCGTGTATTCTTGGTTTATGACTACTATTGGAAGAAAACGGATGGTTTGTTGTATCAGATTGATATTCCTTATTCTTCCGGATTCGAAAACATCCAATCCAATATTGGTGAATTCAGATTCTGGGGACATGAAGTTGGCTTGGAAACGAAGAATATGACAGGCAAGTTTAAATGGAATACCAGCTTGAATTTGACATTTAATCGTAATAAAGCAATGAAGCTGGGTACGAACAATACGCCGATTGGCGGTAATAACAATCAGGAAGATTACAACCGTACGGAAGTCGGTAAACCGTTAGGTCTGTTCTACGGCTACGTCTATGATGGTGTTTTCATGACTCAGGAAGAATATGAAGCCGGACCTAAGCATGCCTCTTCTATGGTCGGTACTGTCCGCATGAAAGATTTGGATGGAAATGGTATTATCGATAACAATGACCGTACTTTCATCGGGGATCCGAATCCGGATTGTATTTTCGGTATGACGAATACTTTCTCATGGAAAGATTTTGACGCGAGCGTTGTATTTACCGGTTCATTAGGCGGAGACATTATAGACGGAACTTATGAATGGACGGAAAATATAGACGGTGTATTCAATGTTCGTAAGGAAGTTGCAGAACGTTGGCGCTCAGAAGATAATCCAGGTAACGGTAATATTCCGAGAACAAGAACAGGTACGACGGAATTATTCCGATATACCAATTCTCGTTGGGTATTCAAGAATAATTACATAACATTGAAGAATATCACGTTAGGATATACGATTCCGATGAAATCAAATCCTTATATCAAGGGAATACGTGTTTATGGAAGTGCTCAAAACCTGTTTACCGTAGGTTCTTATCCGGGAATGAATCCGGAAGTAAATAAGAATACAAGCGGATTATATCAGGGAGTGGATCATACAACATATCCTGTTGCCAGAATTTATACAATTGGCTTGAATGTTAAATTTTAAAGAGCATTAGAATATGAAAAAGTTAAATATATATATTTTTGCGGCAAGTGTGTTGTCTCTTTCTTCTTGCAGTGACTCTTTCCTGAATCTGACTCCTGAGACAACTATTACGACGGAAACGTTCTATAAGACTGCAGATCATTTCGAGCAAGCTACGGTTGCTTCGTATACAGGTTTGAGAAATATCGCCTTAAGTGGTATATTTATGGATGAGATGCGTTCGGATAATACATTTTATACCTACTATAGCGGTGATAGAGGTCCTTATAACTCGACTGAAAAACTAGCTTTGTTTTTAGATGACGAAACTGTCGGTTGGAGTCCGGACCGTTATAAAGGCGTTTATTCTAGTATTGCCAAGGTAAATACGATTTTGGGTAGACTGGATGCTTCCGAATTGACGGAAGAAGAGAAGAAAACGGTAAAAGCAGAAGCTTTGTTCCTGAGAGCCTTCTATTATTTCGATTTGGTACAGCATTGGGGCGGTGTTCCTCTTATGTTGCAAGAGGTTACTACCGAAGCAGAAGCTTTTGCTGCTAAATCTCCGGCAGAAGATGTTTATAAACAAGTACTTACCGATGTCTCGGAAGCGATTTCTTTGGGATTGCCGGTAGCAAGCACTTTCCCGCAGAGTGGCCGGGCAACGATGGGAGCTGCTAAAATGCTGCGTGCTTATTGTTATATGTCACAACCTACTCGTGATTACAAAGCTGCTGAACAGGATTTGAAAGATATCACACAGATGAATTACGGTCTTTTGGACAGTTATGAAGCTGTATTTAATCCTGCCAATAAGAACTCGAAAGAATCTATTTTTGAAATACAGTACATCGAAGATGGCTCTAATGCAGGCGTACATAATGATATTCCTTGGCGTTTGATTCCGAAATGTAGTAATAATGACTTCCTGATGGGTATCACCTTTTCGAACTATGCAGGTACAAGCGGTGGCTGGTGTGTTCCTACGGAAGAGATGATTCAGTCTTACGAACCGGGTGACAAGCGTTTGGATGCTTCCATTGCTGTAGCAGAAGGTAAGACAGATGACGCTGAACAGTTTACTTGCGAAGAAGTCAAGACGGTATCGGATTTTACTCCGACAACTGGTAAAAATTTCTACTACTTCATCCGGAAGTATTATCATCCTCCTTATCAGTATGCTGGGCGTGCAGGAGATAACTTCCCGGTTTACCGGTATGCAGGTGCTTTGTTGTTACTGGCAGAAAACTTGGTAGCGCAGAATCGAAATGCAGAGGCTTTACCTTATGTTAATGAGGTAAGAACCCGTGCCGGATTGGAGTCGCTGACCAGCGTTACTGCAGAGGATGTAGCTGATGAGATGCGTCATGAGCTGGCCTTTGAAAACCATCGTTGGACAGATCTGATTCGTACAGGTAAAGCGATAGAAACAATGACCGCGTTCGGAAAGACGATGAAGGCGAAGTATCAGTGGATTCTTCCTTCCGCATTTGAGGTAACGGAAAACCGTTTGGTATTCGCTTTCCCGTTAAGAGAAAGACAGATCAATTATTTGCTGGAACAGAATCCGGGATATTGATAAATAGATAATAGCAAGGAGATTGTTATAAAGAACGATCTCCTTGCTTTGTTCATATTTTTAAAGAAAAATACCATGAAACATACTGGATTAAAGTCTATCTTCTTTTTACTGGTCATATTTCTCTGCTGCAATTCGGTTGTAGGTCAGCGAGCAGGCGATCTTAGTGACTTGTTTGTCTCACCGCCGGATCATGCAAAGCCAAGAGTCTATTGGTGGTGGCTCTATAATCGTGTAAATGAAGGCTCTATTACCCGTGATTTGGAAGAGTTTAAAGCAAAAGGGATCAGTGGTGTCAATCTGATATGTACGGGTGGATATGCCGGGGAAGGGGCTTTATTAGGTGTTGAATGGCTGAGTCCTGAGTGGCGTGCTCTTTATCGGCATGCTATCCGGGAAGCTAAACGTTTGAATATTGAAATAGGATTTAACCTGGCGGGAGGCTGGACCATGATGGGGCCTTGGGTTACACCGGATAAAGCGATGAAGAAAGTAGTTCAGAGTGAACAGCTCGTTACCGGACCTGTAACCTTTTCCAAAGAATTTCCTCAACCTGAAACTGTCGATAATTATTACCATGATGTATGGGTTCAGGCATTTAAAATAGAACGCCAAACAAAAACAGTACATCCGGAAACAGCTATAGATATCACGGACTGTATAAATTCTGAAGGGAGATTGCATTGGGATGTTCCGGAAGGCGACTGGCTCATTTTACGGACAGGATATACATTGACAGGTCATCCCTGGAGCAAATGGTATGCATATCCTAAAGGCGATACGTTCGAAGGAGGAGACGGATATGAAATAGATTATTTGAGTACGGTTGCTTTGGATGATCATTTTGATCATTTAGGTAAGTTAGTTATTGAAGAGACCCGACAGGCCGGCGGTAAATTGGCTTATTTGTGGTCGGATAGCTGGGAATGCGGAAAACTGACATGGACTCAGGATTTCCCGGAGCAATTCCGGCGTTTCCGGGGATATGATTTAAAGCCATATATGGCTATATTAGCGGGATATACAGTGAATGATTCTGTCTTTTCGGCTCGTTTCCGGGATGATTTTGACAGAACGATACAGGATTGTGTCGCAGAGAACTTTTATGGACATTTCTATGAATTATGCCATGAGAATGGCATGGATGTAGGTAATGAGGCGGGAGGACCGAATGATACGCCTCCTCAGGATGCACTAAAAAATTTGGGGCGTTGTGATATTCCGGCAGGCGAATTTTGGGTACATTACAAATTGCCTGAAGACGGAATGAATTCGCGTAAAAGCGCAAGACTTAATTTGAAACAAACAGCTTCGGCTGCACATATATATGGCCGGCGTGAAGCGCAGGCGGAAGCTTTCACACAGATGGAACAGGACCGTACGCATTGGTCTCTGGGTCCCTACGAGTTAAAACCCTATGCGAATGATGCTTTTTGTGAAGGTATAAATCGTTTTATGTTACATCAGGCAACCTGCCAGCCTCCGGAAGATGGGAAACCCGGATATGAATTTTGTGCCGGTCAGCATTTTACTCCTAATATAACCTGGTGGGAACAGTCTTCAGCCTTTTTTTCTTATTTGTCTCGTTGCCAGTCTTTATTGCAGGAGGGTAAGTTTGTGGCCGATGTCTGTTTCTTTTTGGGTGAACGACCGCCGACGCTGGTCCCGCCTAAATATGTTGTGCCGACTCTCGGGGTAGGCTATGACTGTGATTATACGAATGCAGAAGTACTACTGACACGTATGTCCGTCGAAGATGGAAGGATCGTATTGCCAGATGGTATGAGTTATCGTCTTTTATATCTTCAGAATTGTGTTTCTCCTGTAGAAGAGATATGTAAGGCAGTTGGGCATTATCAACAGTTGAAGGTTTTATCTGATCCTTCGGATGCCATGTCTCTGCCAGTAATCAAGAAACTTCGGCAATTGATCAGGGATGGGGCTACTGTAGTTGGGGCGCCTCCTAAAAGGTCGGCAGAACTGAACGGGTATCCGGATTGTGACAAAGAGGTACGGAAGATTGCCGCAGAAATTTGGGGTGACCTGGATGGGAAAACTCGTACGGAACGGAAGTTTGGTAAAGGACGTATCATCTGGGGGAAGACAGCACGTGAAGTTTTGCTTGCGGATGGAATACAACCTGATTTTTCTTATACGGGTCAGACACGTGAGCCTGAAAAGTTCGATTATATCCATCGGGTGGATGGACAGTCCGAGATTTATTTTGTGATTAATCGTACAGGAGGCACCGAAGTCGGAGACTTTTCCTTTCGAGTTACCGGAAAACAACCGGAGATATGGGATCCGGTAACGGGTGAGATGAAAGAGGCGGGTTCTTTTGAGCAGAAGGGCGGACTTACCGGTTTGTCGTTGGAGTTGGCGCCGTATGGCTCTTGTTTTATTGTATTCCGCAAATCTATCTCTAAGAACAGCTCCGGCAAAGGAGTTCCTAATTTCTTGAAATATGAGAAGGTCAAAGAGTTAAGCGACTCATGGCAGGTTTTATTTGACAAAGACTGGGGTGGTCCCGGTGAAGTACATTTTGATAAGCTTTCTAACTGGATCGATAGCCCCGAAGAAGGGATTAAGTATTATTCGGGTAAAGCAACTTATCGGAAAGTATTTGACATGGGGAATGTGCAGAAAAAGCTTTCTCACGCAGGTGAAAGACTTGTCCTCGATTTGGGCGATGTTAAGCATGTGGCGGCTGTTCGTTTGAATGGTAAAGAGCTGGGTGTTTTGTGGTGCTCTCCCTGGCGTGTCGATATTACGGATTGTATAAAGGATACAGGAAATATTCTGGAGATTGATATAGTCAATTTATGGGCGAACCGGGTGATTGGAGACTGGAAATTGCCGGTAGAGAAACGTTTTACAAAAACACATGATGTTTTCCGTTTCGATATGCTGAGGGGAAGTACCCCGCTGACTGACGCAGGTTTACTCGGTCCGGTTAATATATTGCGGGGATTATAGTGTGAATAGTTTTTCATTTGTTTACTTTTATAGTCCTTTTATGAAAAGATAAATAAGCTGTTGATATTTGTTTCATCCGGATAAAATTGTTTTGTAGTATGGCAATTCATAAGGTATTATTTATAACACTTTTATTTTTCGTAGGTATGTCTTCCTTTGCAAAGGAAGACCGGAATGGAGCTTTGGATCTGTCTCCTGCGAAATGGATTTGGTATCCGGCCGGTCGGACGCTGCAAAACACTTTTATTTTATTCCGGAAAGATGTCATACTGAAAGAAAAGCCGTTGAAAGCGAATGGATGGATACTGGCGGATAGCAGATATCGTTTGTTTGTGAACGGGAAAAGAGTGCAATGGGGGCCTGCTCCGTCTGATCCCCGCTGGCAGGAAGCCGATCCGCTGGACCTGGCGGGATATTTGGTCGAAGGTAAAAATACAATAGCCGTCGAAGTCTGTTATTTTGGAACCGGTGATGGAACTTCTCCGATGGGAAAGCCCGGATTTATCCTGAATCTGGATATCGATGGGCAAAAAATACTGACGGATGACTCGTGGTTCAGCTATTTATCCCGCAGTTGGCAGCCCGGAAAATACAAACGATGGTTTCTGCGCTCTTTACAAGAGACTTTTGATGCCCGACTGTATCCGTATGGATGGGATACGCCTGACTTTATCCAGAATGCGGACTGGGTAAAAGCATTGGTTGTGAGTGATGACGGATGTCATCCGTCTGTCTGTAACGGAGTCTCGGAATATGCCTGGGAGATATCCGGGGATAAAAACGTATCAGAGATCCGCCGGAGGAGTATTCCTTTAATGCGGGAATATTCGGTGATCCGGCCCAAACTGGAAGAATCCATGTGGATTCATTGGAAGAGACCGGCGGAAGATTATTTTGATATGTTGGTCAGTGATGCTTTCGATGTTATACATCAGCCGGTTGTCAGACAGTCCGGAGACGAGTGGCTGGTGGAGCCGAATGGAAACAATGCGGCTGCGCTGACCTTTTCTTTTAGTGAACAAGGCGTCGGGTGGCCTTATTTTACTATTGACGCTCCGGAAGGAACTGTGGTGGAATTGTTGGTACATGAAGCACATCGGATCGGAGGTCCTGCTATTATAAATTCTCATTTTAACTCCTGGACCCGGTTTGTTTGTAAAGAAGGGGTTAATACATTTGAAACATTTGATTTCGAGAGTTTCAGATGGCTTCAGTTACATATTCGTAACTTTAATCGTCCGGTCAGGATATCTTCGGTCGGTATGCGCCGTAGAATATATCCCTGGCATAAAGAACCTGATATATTCATAGCAGACGATACTATTCAAAAGGTGGTCGATGCTGCAGTAAATACATTATATAATTGTGCCCAGGAAACACTGGTCGATGGAATGGCGCGGGAAAGGCAACAATACAGCGGAGATGGTAGTCATCAGTTACATGCTGTTTTTCAGACAATGGGAGATTGTTCGCTTCCTTTCCGGTATATAAATACATTCAGCCAGGGATCTTCCATAGACGGATACTTTATGGATAGTTGGCCTGCCTGGGATCGGTTGGCACGTACGATGGAACGGCAGATGCAACTGACCGGTTGGGGCCCTATTCTGGATCATAGTATCGGATTTTGTTTCGATGCTTATCATTATTACATGTATACCGGTGATTTAAAGGGATTGGAAGAAGTCTATCCGAGACTTCTTAAGTTTTTTGTTTTTCTCTGTTCGCTGACGAATGAAGAGGAGCAATTGGTACCGGCAGAGAACTTAGGAATGTGTTCGGTTTACATCGATCATGAGGCATATAAAAAGAACCGTCATAAACAATTGGCGTTAAATCTTTATATTACAGCAATGTGCAGGGATGCTTTGGCTCCTTTGTGTCGTTTGTTTGGAGATAAGGAAGAAGCTGACAAGATTGAAGCTTATGGCAATAGGATACTTCAGGGATGTATCCGTAAGTTTTGGGATGAGGAACGAAAAGTTTATGTGAATAATCTACCCTGGATAAAGGAAGAAGGAGAGATACGTTATTGTGACCGTTCTTTGTCTACGGCATTGGTCTATGATTTGTGTCCGGGTAATTCTGTAGATAAGTCATTGGAAATATTGGAACAGACTCCTGCAGAGTTGGGTATATCATACCCGTGTAATGCCGTGTGGCGTCTGTGGGCATTGGTTAAATACAGGAAGATTGAATCCGTTCTGTCTGACTTGAGAACGAAATGGGGACGAATGAGCTCTGTTTGGGAAAATAACACATTACAGGAGTTTTGGACTGCTTATCCGGATGAAGGCTCTCAGTGGAGTCATTGCGCCATGCATCCTTTGATCGCTCTCAGTCAGGGGATAGCCGGTATTTGCCCGATAGAGGGAGGATCTGGTAAAATAAAAATAGAGCCGCAGCCCGGTAGCCTGGAGAAAGTAGATTTTGATGTATACACAGCAAAAGGGGCAGTACATTTTTATTCGCAGGGAAAGAAAGGGAAACGGACCCTTCGGTTGAGGATCCCGGATACAGTGTCTGTCGAATTATGGCTGGATGCACGGGAAGAAATCAAACTACCGTTCTTACGGACTGAGAAAAATGGAATCAAAGTATATAAGATGGAAGGTCAGGAAAAATACGAATTTCATTTGAAATATACTTGATGCGTATCTTTGCATGACAAAGAATAATTTGTTAACTAAATTCATTAGGAGATGAAAAAGGATAAGATTATTAGGGGGATGGTTATGGCGTTTCTATGTTCTGTAAACATCTGTGGACTAAAGGCGCAGGAGAAAGCCGAAGAGTGTGTGCCTACGGATTTGAAGTGCGAGCATCTGATTGCTCCGTTAGGTATCGACCGCCAGGCTCCGCGTTTTTCGTGGCATCTGGAAGATAGCAGGGACGGAGCCGTTCAAACTGCCTACAGGATCACTGTAGGAAAAGATTCTGTCGCTTTGTCCAAAGGAAAAAAGATCCTGTGGCAGGAGAAAAAAGCAGACGGGAAAACGATGGCTGGTTATAAGGGGAAAGCCCTGGAGCCTTTTACGAAATATTATTGGAGTGTTACTGTTTGGGACAAAGACAAGCGGGAATCCCGGAAAGTAATTTCTTCTTTTGAAACAGGTATGTTGACGCCTTCAAACTGGAAGGGTACATTTATTTCAGATGGACAGGATATAGAGTCTCGTGAGACTCCCTATTTCCGGAAAGCTATTCGATTAGACAAGAACATCCAATCGGCAAGGGCGTACATAGTGGCAGCCGGATTATATGAACTATCCATTAACGGGCAGAAGGTCGGTGACCATTTTTTAGATCCGGCTTTTACCGATTATGACAAGCGGTTATTGTATGTTACGTATGATGTCACCGATCTTTTGAGTAAAGGAGATAATGCCGTGGGGGTAATTCTCGGAAATGGTTGGTATAACCATCAGCCGGTTGCTGAATGGTCCTTTGATAAAGCTCCATGGCGTAAGCGTCCTTCTTTCTGCCTGAATTTGCATATAACATATACGGACGGGACAAAAGAGATTCTGGCATCCGATGAAAGTTTCAAGGTGAAAGGCGGCCCCATTACATTCAATGCTATCTATGTGGCGGAAAATTATGATTTCAGAAAGGAATTACCGGGTTGGAATACCGTATCTTATGACGATTCATCCTGGAAGAATGCAACGGAAGTCGCTATCCCCTGTACGAATATAACCTCTCAGGCGATGCATCCGATCCGTATCACGGAATATTGCAAACCGGTCGACCTGAAGAAAATAAGCGATACACTCTATCTATGTGATTTCGGGCAGAACTGGTCTGGTATTACGAAGTTCACAGCGAAAGGCATACCCGGCACAAAGGTGAAAGTACGTCATGGAGAACAACTGGATTCCCGTAAAAAACGATTATTCGACGATAATAACACCCAGTTTTATCAAAATGTAAATGAACCGTTGAAGTATGGCGTTCATCCGGAAGACGAGCTGTTCCAGACGGATGTATTGATATTGGATGGCAATACGAATGAATATATGCCCCGTTTTAATTATAAAGGGTTCCAATATGCAGAGATATCTTCGGATAAGCCTTTGCATCTGTCGACAGAAAATCTTACTTCTTATTTTATACACACGGATACTCCGGTAAACGGTTCTTTTGAGTGCTCTGATGCGTTTGTCAACAGATTATTGAAAGCGACCAACTACTCGTATCTGTCGAATCTGGTCGGATATCCGACAGATTGCCCTCACCGGGAAAAGAACGGTTGGACAGGCGATGCCCATCTGGCGATTGAAACAGGACTATATAGCTTTGACGGGATTACATTGTATGAAAAATGGATGGATGACCATCGGGATAATATGTATGACGGAGGACGGTTGCGCTGTATTATACCTTCAGGTGGTTGGGGTGGTGACATTGCCGACTGGACATGCTCGATGACCATTATTCCCTGGGCTTTGTATGAGTTTTATGGTGACCCGACCTGCCTGAAGGATAATTATGAAGCCATGAAAATGCATACGGATTACTGGTTGAAAAAGTATCCGGAAGGACTGATCAGTGATTATTGCCTGGGAGATTGGGTACCTCATAAATCTGTCTCAGATAAGAAATTGACAGCTTCGATTTATCATTATAAAAATGCGGATATCGTTTCCCGTACTGCCAAACTGTTCGGTTTTGAGAAGGATTATGAGTATTATAAGGCAGCGGCAGAAAAAATAAAGAATGCGATCAATGAGAAGTTCCTGAATAGGGAAACCGGTATTTATGCCAACGGCTATCAGACGGAGCTTAGTATGCCTTTATATTGGGGTATAGTCCCGGAAGACTGTAAAGAAAAGGTTGCAGAACAGTTGACCAAACGGGTAAAAGCGGACAAAGATCATTTGGATGTGGGTATTATGGGATGTAAAACGATCCTTAATGCATTGACGGAAACGGGAAATGTAGAACAGGCTTACCGTATGGTAACCCAGCAGGATTATCCTTCATGGGGAAACTGGTTACGTCAGGGGGCGACAACCCTTTACGAGAACTGGGATTATAACGGCCTTGCCTGGGGATATTCGCAGAATCATATCATGTATGGTGAAATTGGAGCATGGTTCTATAAGGCATTGGCGGGGATTAATGTCGATCCGCAGAACCCTGGTTTTAAGAATGTGATCCTGAAGCCTCATTTTGTAGAAGAACTGACCTATGTAAAAGCTTCTTATAATTCTCCTTACGGGTTGATAAAATCAGCCTGGGAAAGAGTGGGTGATAAAGTTATTTATAAAGTAACTGTGCCTCCCGGTACAACGGCTACATTACATCTGGAAGGGGAGAATACTCCTAAAGAATTGATTGCAGGTACTTATAAGTTTGAGGTAAATAAATAATTACGGATATGAAAGGCATTTATTTAAAAGTATTATTTGCGTTTGTCTCGCTGTTAGCCGTTTCGTGCAGTACCCGTTCGTCGTTGGATATCGATGGTTTGCAGTGTGAGAACTTAAATGAGCCGTTGGGAATCGACAATACCTCTCCTCACTTCAGTTGGGTGTTAAACTCAAAGGAACAAGGTGCCGAACAAACAGCTTATCAGATACTGGTCGCTTCGGATAAAAAGTATTTGTCGGAAGGAAAAGCAGACCTGTGGAATTCGGGAAAGATGGAGTCAGACAAATCCGATGGGGTTTTATACCAGGGTAGTCCTCTGAGTTCCAGGAGCTTTTCCTATTGGAAAGTGCGTGTCTGGGATGGAAAAGGGAATGTGTCCGCATGGAGTGAACCTGCTTGTTTTGGAGTGGGATTGCTGCATCCGGAAGATTGGACTGCCCGGTATATCGGTATGAACCAGGCCGAAGGCCAAATGGAATCACCGCTATTCCGGAAAACATTCCAATGTAATACACTTGGAGAAAAGATGTTGCTCCATGTGAATTCGTTGGGTTACCATGAGGTATATGTCAATGGAAAACATGTCGGCGATGCTGTATTGACGCCGGCTGTCTCCCAGTTCGATAAACGTTCCCTGATCGTTACTTATGATGTTTCCGGACTTGTTCAGAAAGGTAGTAATGAGATTGTTCTCTGGTTAGGTAAAGGCTGGTACCGCGACGGACTTCCGGGCGTTGTGGAAGGCGGTCCGTTTGTCCGTGCCCAGCTGGAAAGCAGAGACGAAGGAGATTGGACTACGGTTTTGGTTACGGACGATTCCTGGCTGGCTCGTAAAAGCGGTTATGTCTCGACAGGAAACTGGAGACCGCATCAGTTTGGCGGGGAGGTTGTAACGGCTTCCGAACTGCTTCCCGATTTAACTGCTTCTACATTGAATAGCGTTGAATGGGAAAAAGTAAAAATAGCTTCGATACCGGTCCATAAGGCTACGCCGCAAATGGCAGAATTGAACCGGATTCAGAAAGAGTTCCATCCGGTATCATGCCAGGCATCCGGTGATACCGCCTGGATCTTCGATATGGGAACGAACTTTACGGGGTGGACGAAAATAAAGTTTCCGGCATTGGCTTCCGGTCAGAAGATACGGATTAGCTATTGCGATTTTCTGAACGAAGAAGGGCAGTTCAGAGACAGACTTTATGAAGATTATTACATCGCTTCCGGTAAAGCAGGGGAGAGCTTCGTTAATAAGTTCAATTACCAGGCCTATCGGTATCTGAAACTGACGAATCTGAGTGAGGCTCCGGCGCTAACCGATATAACAGCTTGCCTGGTTCATACGGATTATAACGGAAGTGCCTCTTTTAGTTGTTCGGATGAAGACTTAAATGCAATTCACGATATGATCCGCTATACACTCCGTTGTTTGACGTTAGGTGGGTATATGGTAGACTGTCCCCAGATCGAACGACTGGGGTATGGTGGCGACGGGAATGCCTCGACGCAGACCGTTCAGACAATGTATAATCTTACTCCTTTATACATGAACTGGATGCAGGCATGGGCAGATTGCATGAGAGAAGACGGAGGTATGCCTCATACGGCCCCTAATCCTTATATGGCAGGAGGAGGCCCGTACTGGTGCGGATTTATCATTACAGCTTCCTGGGCTACCTATGTAAATTATGGCGACAGCCGTCTGATAGAACGTTATTATCCTTATATGCAGAAATGGCTGGAGTATGTGGATGAATATACCGTGAACGGTCTGCTGAAAACATGGCCGAACACCGATTACCGGAATTGGTATCTGGGTGATTGGGCTACTCCGACCGGGATCGACCAGACAAATCCTTTATCGGTTGATGCCGTTGATAATTGCTATATATCGGTTTGCTATCAAACGATGTGTAAGATAGCGAATGTATTGGGTAAGGAACAGGATAAACAGGCGTATGCGGCTAAATATAAAGACCTGAATACGCTTATCCATAAAACGTTTTATGATCCCGGGCAGAAGAGTTATGCTACAGGTACGCAGATCGATTTGATCTACCCGATGCTGGTCGGTGCAACACCGGAAGATGAACAGTCTGATGTCAGGAATACCCTGTATCGTGTCACGAAAGACCGTTTTAACGGACATCTGGCAACAGGACTGGTGGGGATTCCTGTAATAACCGAATGGGCTGTGAAGAATAAACAGGCCGATTTTATCTATGGAATGTTGAAGAAGAGAGAGTATCCGGGCTATTTGTATATGCTGGATAATGGAGCGACTACGACCTGGGAGCACTGGAATGGAGAGCGTAGCCATATCCATAATTGTTATAATGGTATCGGCTCCTGGTTTTACCAGGCTTTGGGAGGTATCAACCCAGACGAAGCGAATCCGGGATACAAGCATGTATTTATTCAGCCTCAACTGGTAAAAGGTATTTCATGGGTGAAAGCAGCGAAAGAAACCCCTTTCGGAATGTTAGATGTGAAATGGGAAAAGACGGACGTAGCCTTTACCCTGGATCTGAGTATTCCTGTTGGCTGTAAAGCTACGGTTTTGTTACCCGTTAAAGCCAAAAGTGTTTCGATTAATGATGTAAAGTCGGACAAATTGGATCAGCTGGAAATACAATCGGGGAATTATCGGATTACATGTGCTCTGTAGGAATGACAGGCAGTAGTGAAATATCATTTTTATCAACTAAATTGTCAATTTTATAATTTAGAAGAAAGGCTTAACCTATTCTTTTGTACAAACGAATAAATCTTTAAGTATATGAAAGCACAAAACATTGTAAAATACTTATCCGGTGTTATTGCAGGAAGTGCCCTATCATTCGGTTTGGTTAGCTGTCAGAATACCAGCGTGCAAACGCAGGATTCTTTTACCACTATAGAAAAGGATTTTAAAGATCCGCCTGCCGATTTTAGAAGTGCTCCGCTGGCAGTCTGGAACAGTAAAGTGACCGAGGCCGAAGTAGAGCGTACGATGCGCGAGCTGAAAGAGGCCGGTTTCGGAGGTCTTTTCATTCATCCCCGTCCGGGTATGATCACTGAATATTTGGGTGACGAATGGTTCTCTCTCTATAAACATGCGGTAGAGTTCGGGAAAGAGATAGGTATGAACGTCTGGATTTATGATGAAAACTCCTATCCCAGCGGATTTGCCGGTGGCCACGTGCCGCAGGAAATGCCGGAATCTTATAATCAGGGCCAGGGATTGGCTTTGACAAAGGCTGAATTACTTCCGGAGGATACAGCCCCTTATTACATGTGTTTAAAAAAGGAAGGCGATGCCTGGAAAGATATTACAGCCCAAATGGCTGAATATAAAGGAACCAAAGGAGAATATTACCTGTATAAGAAAACTTATATGGGGAAATCGGATTGGTACGGCGGTTATTCGTATGTGGACCTGTTGGTTCCGGGAGTAACGGAAAAGTTCCTGGAAGTAACGATGAAGAACGGATATGAAAAGACGCTGAAAGGAGAATTCGGTTCATCCATTAAAGGTATTTTCTCTGACGAGCCGAATATCAGTACTCCGGGCGGATTGCGCTGGACTCCGGATCTGTTCGATGTCTTCCAGCAAAAATGGGGTTATGATTTAAAACCGTTGTTGCCGTTGCTGGAAGAAGAGACCGGCGACTGGAAGAAGGTGCGTCATAACTATATGGAGACTTTGTTGCAGTTGTTTATCGACCGTTGGTCAAAACCTTTCCATCAGTATTGTGAAGAGAATAACCTGGAATGGACCGGTCACTACTGGGAACACGGATGGCCTTATATGAATGACGGACCGGATAATATGGCCATGTATGCCTGGCATCAGATGCCTGCGATCGATATGCTATTCAACCAGTTTGATGAGAAAAGCCCTGTAGCGCAGTTTGGTAATGTCCGTTCGGTAAAAGAATTGCGTAGCGTCGCCAATCAGATGGGATATTCACGTACGTTGAGTGAAACGTATGGTGGCGGTGGCTGGGACGAAACCTTCAAGGATTTCAAACGGCTCGGAGACTGGGAGTATGTCCTGGGAGTAAACTTTATGAATCAGCATCTGGCACATATGACTCTTACGGGTGCCCGTAAATACGATTATCCGCCGGTATTTACCTACCATTCGCCGTGGTGGGCCGATTATAAGTCGCAGAATGATTACTTTGCCCGTCTGTCTTTACTTATGAGCAAAGGGGTTCAGCAGAACGATATATTGATCATAGAGCCTAATGCTACATTATGGAGCTATTATTCACATACTAAGAGCAGTCCGAAACTGATGGAAATCGGTCAGGCTTTCCAGACTTTTATAACGACTTTGGAAAAGAGCCAGGTAGAATATGATCTGGGTTCAGAGAATATTATAAAAGATCATGGGACCGTTGCCGACGGTAAGTTTATTATCGGTAAAGCGGCATATACGACAGTCGTATTACCTCCGATGATGGAAACATTGAATAAGCCGACATTCGATTTATTGCAGAGCTTTGTGCAACAGGGCGGACGTGTGGTCACTTTCTCTTCTCCTTCCTTGATCGACGGTGCTGAGAATGCGGATTGGAAAACGATACTTTCTGCCCAGTCTGTAACTTCCGTTCCCCAGTTGACGGATGCAGTTATTCAGAATACATTTGCGGATGCAGATTGCCGGTTCTCGTTTAGCGGAGGCGATTTATACCACCAGCGCCGTCAGTTTACCGATGGGGAATTATTGTTCCTGGTAAATTCATCCCTGGATGAAGCTGTGGACGGAACGGTTACTGTCAACGGGAAATCAGCTGTTCAGATGGATGCGATGAGTGGAAATATCTATACGTATCCTTCGACGAAAGCAGACGGTAAATTGACAATGAAGTTCCATCTGGAACCAGCCGGAAGTTTACTGTTGTATAGCTCCAAAGGTTCACAGAAGTCTTATCCTGAAATGCCGGCCGTTGCAGGCTCTACTCCGGTTCCGGCTGTTAGTCCGCTTCAGGTTAACCGTTTGAAGGATAATGCACTGAATATCGATTTCTGTGATGTGAGTGTCAATGGAAAGACAACAAAGAATGTTTACTTTGCACAGGCAGCCGATATCGTTTTCCGTGAATATGGTTTTGCGAATGGTAACCCCTGGAATACTTCCGTACAGTACAAGCGGAATATTTTAGATCGGGATACCTTTAAGAACGGTGGCTTTACGGCGATTTACCGTTTTACTGTAAACGATAAGTTCGATTATTCAAATATGAAACTGGTTTCGGAACGTCCTGAATTATTTACTGTTAAGATCAACGGCGAACAGGTGAAACCGATACCGGGAGAATGGTGGCTGGATCGTTCGTTCGGCGTTTATGCTATAGGAAAACAGGTGAAGACAGGTCTGAATACTGTGGAATTGAGTGTTAGTCCTATGAGCATCTTTGCAGAGATAGAGCCGGTTTATGTCCTGGGAGACTTTGCCGTTGTCCCGGAAAAGTTAGGATGGAGTATCAGTGCTCCGGTTGAAAACCTGACATTGGGTAGCTGGAAAGCACAGAAGCAACCGTTCTATTCCTGGGGGGTAAGTTATTCCAAAGATTTTGAGGTAGAATCTCTTTCAACCCCGTATGCTGTTCAGTTGAACGACTGGAAAGGAACGATTGCCGAAGTCTATGTCAATGATCAGAAAGCAGGTATTATTGCATACGATCCCTATCGTTTGGATGTAACATCTTATCTGAAGGAAGGTAAGAATAAGATAGATGTCCGGGTAATCGGCAGCCATAAGAACCTGTTAGGCCCGCACTATCGTAATCCGGCCCCGGGCCTGGCTTCTCCGTGGCATTGGAAAGGAATAGAAAAGCCTATTCCTGGTAATGAATATCAAATGATGGATTATGGTCTGATGACTGATTTCGATTTAGTACATTAGTACTTCTTCGGTCCATATAAACAACACAATAGTCCTGAATGGCTTATAACTATAGTCCTGATCATAGTAGCACTATAGGATGGCAGCCATTCTCACTATTGTGTTGTTTTATTATTTTAAGGAAGAATGGGTGTTGCCGTGGATAGACAAGGTGCTGAAATAGATTCTTTTCTTATATTTGTACCATCTAATTAATTATCAATTCTGAATAACATGGAAAACATCTCAAGAAGAACAGCCATTAAGACCGCACTGGTGGGTGGGGCTGCGTTAGCCGTATCCGGACTGGATGCAGCGAATCCTGCAAAGAAGAAAAAAGTAGAAACAAAGGAACCGCTTAAGGGGAATATACGTCACTCCGTTAGTAAATGGTGTTTCGGCGACTATCCGCTGGATGAATTTTGCGGAATATGTAAGAATATAGGCATTGAATCGATCGAGTTACTCGATCCGAAAGATTGGCCGGTGGTACAGCAACATGGGTTGACGGTAGCTATGTGTCAGGGAGCCGGTTTAGGGATCGACCGTGGGTTTAATGATCCTAAACTGCATGATGAACTGGTTGCCAGTTATGAACAGGTAATTCCTTTGGTAGCAGAAGCCGGATTGACCAATCTGATCTGTTTCTCCGGTAAACGGAACGGCCTGACCGATCTTCAGGGATGGGAAAATTGTGAAAAAGGTTTGAAGCGTCTGATGCCTTTGGCAGAGAAGCATAATGTGGTCCTGACAATGGAATTGTTGAATAGTGTGGGACACAAAGATTATCAGTGCGATCATACAGTCTGGGGAGTGGAACTGTGCCGCCGTGTCGGTTCGCCTAACTTTAAACTTCTGTATGATATCTACCATATGCAGATCATGGAAGGAAATATTATTGAGAATATTCAAAAGTATCACGAATATTTCTCCCATATCCATACCGGCGGTAATCCGGGACGTGCGGAGATCGACGAGACACAGGAACTTTATTATCCGGCTATCATGAAAGCGATAGTGGAAACCGGTTATAAAGGGTTTGTCGGACAGGAGTTCGTTCCGCGCCAGCAGGATAAGATCGCCTCTCTTGAAAAATGTATACGTATTTGTGACGTCTGATCGTATGAAGAAAGGTCAGATTATACAGTTGTGTATCCTGTTGTTTGCCGTTGCTTTTGTGAGTTGTAAAAGTAAAACAGGGGCAGAACAGGCAGGGGGCGTATTTACTCCCGGTGAACTGTGGCCGGATAACAACGGGACGCATATCAATGCTCACGGTGGCGGTATTCTTCATGCCGGTGATACCTATTACTGGTTTGGCGAGCATAAGACGGAAGGAACAGCCGGAAATAATGCCCTGGTCGGTGTTCACTGTTATTCCTCCAAGGATCTGTATAATTGGAAAGACGAAGGTATCGCTCTGTCTGTCGTGGCGGATGATTCGACACATAACATAGCGAAAGGCTGTATTCTGGAACGTCCGAAAGTGATCTATAATAAGAAGAATAACAAGTATGTCATGTGGTTTCATCTGGAGCCGAAAGGGGCGGGATATTCCGGTGCTCTTAGCGGTATTGCCGTAAGCGATCGAGCGGTTGGTCCTTATACGTTCCTTCGTGCCGTACGTCCGAATGCCGGTCATTGGCCGATCAATGTGCAGGATATTCATAAACAGCGGGTTCCGGAATCGGATAGGAGTCAGTTTACAGGCGGTAGTTTGCCAGCTCATCCGGACAGTCTGAATTTACTCGGACGTGACATGGAAGGCGGACAAATGGCCCGCGATATGAATCTGTTCGTCGATGAGGATGGTAAAGCCTATCATATCTATTCTTCCGAAGAGAATAGTACGCTGCATATCTCTCAACTGACGGACGATTATACCGGTTATTCCGGTGCTTATGCCCGTTTCTTCCCCGGTCGTTTCATGGAGGCTCCGGCTATGTTCAAACGTGACGGGAAATATTACCTGATCATGTCCGGCTGTACCGGATGGGCGCCGAATGCGGGACGCTCGGCCGTCGCTTCTTCTGTTTGGGGACCCTGGGAGGAACTGGAGAACCCGTTTGCCGGGGCGGATGCCGACCTCTCTTTCCATTCCCAAAGTACGTATGTTTTACCGGTTCCGGGCAAACCGGGGCAATTCATTTATATGGGTGACCGATGGACTCCCGACAATGCGATAGATGGCCGTTATATCTGGCTTCCTATCCGTTTCGATGGTGACCAGCCCGTCATTGAATGGCGTGATAAATGGAGTTATTGACTGCCTAATCCGTCGTAATAGAAATTTAACAATCTGTTTTTTATAAATTCATTCGAATCATACCGATAAATTGATTTAATCTTCATTAATTTTGCAGCTTCGTTTTTGCGGAGCTGCAAATTAATAAACTTTTAAAATGAAACCAACTTTATCGATTACCTCAAGGCAGTTAATGCTGAGAGAGCTGCACGATTACCTGATGATCGCTCTTGGCATGCTTTTCTATGCTATTGGGTGGACAGTTTTCCTTTTGCCCAACGACATAACTACCGGTGGGGTGCCAGGTATTGCTTCTATTGTGTATTGGGCGACCGGACTGAATGTTCAGTACACGTATTTTGCAATTAATGGCGGGCTATTGATCGCTTCTCTGATCGTTCTGGGGTGGAGGTTCAGCGTAAAGACCATTTTTGCCGTATTGGTCATGACTTTTATTCTGCCGATTATTCAAGGGGCGACAGCCGGTTTGCATTTACTTGGTGATCAGCCGTTCATGGCTTGTGTTATCGGTGCTTCTTTTTGCGGAAGCGGTATTGGTATTGCTTTTTCTGCTAATGGCAGTTCCGGCGGTACGGATATTATTGCTGCCATTATCAATAAGTACAGGGATATTACGTTGGGGCGTGTCATTCTGATGACGGACATGATCATTATCTCTTCCAGTTATTTCGTACTGCATGATTGGGAAAAAGTGGTTTATGGTTTTGCTACTCTGTATATCTCCAGCTTTGTGCTCGACCAGGTGGTGAATAGTGCCCGCCAGTCAGTGCAGTTCTTTATTATTTCCAAAAAACATGAAGAGATAGGACGTCGTATCAATAAAGATCTCCACCGGGGTGTAACGGTAATAGACGGAACCGGCATGTATACCGGACTCGGTGTGAAGATGATGTTCGTGTTGGCAAAAAAGCGGGAGTCGACTACAATTTTCCGTTTGATCAAAGATATAGATCCGGAGGCATTTGTTTCACAGAGTGCTGTTATCGGTGTGTACGGGGAAGGTTTCGACCATATCAAAGTAAAATAAATAACTCTTTATATTCACTTTCTTTCAGGCATGGAATTTATATATTCCGTGCCTGAATAGTTTGTAGAAAAGCCTTTTCTACTTAGTTCTCCCCACTGCAATGGGGAAAAGAACCCACTATAATGGGGATTTATCCCCACCGGTGCGGGGAAAATTCCCCACTCATTTTTTTGAGTGGGGAATTTTTATGGTAATTTAAGACGGTAAAGCAGGAAGAACAGGTTGCGGTATTAGATTTGTATGTTAATGCCATCGTTCTGTTAGAACTATAGTATATATTGCTACTTTTTACTGAAAACAATGATTTACTCCTATGCATAATACTTCGATTGTTAACAAACGTTCCTTAAAACGTTCATTCTTCTTCTCAATTTAACCTATTATAATAAAAATGAGCTATATTTGCATCCGTTGGGTTATTAGTTCTAACAGAACTATTTCCAACCTTTTATTTTCAAAGAGATAGATATGTTGAAAGTGTAATACTATTTATGGACTTATGAAATTATACGATCTGAATACTAATACTTACTTAATTTTGATGTAATATGAGTGTAATAATGCGTGTTTACTTTTGCACACCAATTGTTGTTGATAGGCTATTACAATAATTATAAGTAGGTATTTATATGCAAATATCCGATGAGAAATTATGGGGATTATGTTTGACAGGGGATAAAGAGGCTTTCAGGGAAATCTATTGCCGCTTCTATTCTTTATTGTATAATTATGGCTCCAAATTGGTCTCGGATAAGGATTTAGTAAAGGATTGCATCCAGGATATTTTCATAAAACTAATTCAGAACTATCAGTCTCTTTCCGCTACCCCGAATGTGAAAGGATACCTGATTAAAGCCTTACGTAATAAATTGTATGATACACTTGAAAAGGAGAAAGCCACGGATGATATCTCCTTGTATGAAGAAGTGTTTGTGACCGATGAACTGATGCCTTTACTTTCTTTTGAAGATTCGGATGCTGATAATCGGGCTAAACATCTGATGCAGGTCTTTTCGCAATTATCTCCCCATCAACAGGAAATAATTTATCTATATTATGTCAATGAACTAAAGCATGATGAAATAGCCGAGATAATGGGAATAAATTATCAGTCTAGTAAGAATCTGCTATTCAGGTCTTTGACGTGTCTTAGGAAATTATATCTAAAAAAGAATTGATTTTATTCAAAAAAAGTGAGTACCAAATGAGACCTATCCCGTAATAAGGATAAAAAGAGGTTACTTGTGAATAAAAAACAAAACATATTAAGTAAGAAATCATTTGGGCAGGCCGGGAAAGACTTACTCAGGAAAGTTCATGAAGCGGAGTCGGATAAATTACCGGAAGCTCTGGCATCATGGCAGGAGATAGAAGCCCGGTTGGATCAGCCACATACTTCATTCAGATTACGCTACCGTTATATATGGTCTGTTGCTGCATCAATAGCCATACTTCTTTCTGTCGGTCTTTATTTTGTAATGGATACGAAGAATGATACTTCTATGTCGCTTGCTTTGCTTGAAAACAACACTTCTTCTTTGTCCGGCGATGAAATCGTTTTGATCGAAAGTGAGGATAAGATGCAACTGAAAGATGAATCGTCTATCAGATATGATGTGGATGGAAAGTCGAATGCAGAGGAACACGTTGTAAAGAAGGAGACAGCAGAAGATAAGAAAGAGAAAAAAGAGGAAATAAACCAGATCATTGTCCCGAAAGGTAGAAGGGCGGATATCACTTTCTCCGATGGAACAAGGATGTATGTAAATGCCGGTACGCGTGTATTTTATCCGGCAGTATTCAAAAAGGAAAAAAGAGAAATAATTGTGGAAGGAGAGGTTTACCTGGATGTAACGAAAGATCCTTCACGTCCTTTTATTGTCAAAACAAATGGTTTTGATGTAAAAGTGCTCGGTACACAGTTTAATGTTTGCGCCTATAAGGAAGATGCTTTTGCTTCGGTCGTGTTGGTTGACGGACGGGTGGAAGTTAATTCCGGTAAGAATAACAAGTCGGAACTCTCTCCTAATCAAATGTTTGAGATAAATGATAAAGGTACGGCAATCAAGGAGGTGGATGTTTTTGAGTATATCTGTTGGAAGGATAATATGATGATGTTGAGCGACCGGAAGGTTGGAGAGACCTTGGACCGGTTGTCCCGTTATTACGGGCGTACCATTTGGTATAATGAAGAGATAGGAGATATCCCCATTTCCGGAAAACTGGATTTGCGGGAGAACATGGAAGATGTGATCAATATCATCTGCCAGTCCCTGTTCCTTCAATATAAGACGGATGCGAATAACAACGTAATAATATCAAAATAGAATTGCCTATGTGAAAGACGTCGAATTAAAAAAAGAACCGAACGATACGGCCATATCACTCGGTTCTCAAGTTTCTTGTTTAATCTATTAATTTATGTATCAAAGAAAAAACGTTACAAATGTATGAAAAAGAATGAAGAATTCAGCCGAAAACCGGCTCATTTTCTTAAAAGTGCATGTTTAGCCTTATGTCTGGTAAGTTATGGGGGATCTGTAGTCTATGCAGAATCAACCTATGCGGAACAAACCACATTGACCGTTCGCATGAACAACCGGACTGTAAAAGATGTATTTTCTTACATCGAAAAGAACAGTGAATTTATTTTTGTGTACCACGGTTCAAATATCAATTTGAACAGGAAAGTAAATGTGGACGTCAACAATCAGACCGTTGAATCCATATTGAAAAAAATGTTCGAAGGAACGGACATTGAGTATATCATTAATGACCGCCAGATTATTGTTCGTAAGAACGAAACGAACAGAAAACAAGTTGCTGTTGCCGCTCCCCAGCAGGAAAAGAAAATTACTGTAACAGGTAATGTTAAAGACGGGACAGGAGAACCGCTGATCGGTGTGAATATCCTGGTAAAAGGAACCACTATCGGTGGTATAACTGATGTCGATGGTAATTTCTCTTTACCGGAAGTTTCTCCGAATGCTGTTATCAGTATTTCTTATATCGGTTATAAGACACAGGATATTCCTTTGAATGGAAAAAGTGCATTGAATGTGACTTTGAGTGAAGACAGCGAAACACTGGACGAAGTGATCGTTGTTGGTTACGGTACACAGAAGAAAGCTAACCTTTCAGGTGCTGTAGATGCTATTACTTCCAAAGCGTTGGAAAACCGTCCTATCACAAATGTGGGGCAAGGTTTGCAGGGAACAATCCCTAACCTGAATATTACCGTTCCCAGTGGTAGTGCCAATGAAGCCAGTAAATTCAATATTCGTGGTAAAACGTCTATTAACGATGGCGATCCGCTGATCTTGGTGGATAACATTCCGACTACAGCCGGTGAACTTTCCCGTTTGAACACTAATGATATCGAGAGTATTTCCGTATTGAAGGATGCGGCTTCTGCTGCCATTTATGGTGCGCGTGCAGCTTTCGGTGTGATTTTGGTAACGACTAAAACAGCTAAGACTGATAAAATTGCTATTGGTGTAAATGCATATTATTCAACCAGAAAGATCAGCCGAGTACCTAAGCATGTAACGGATCCTTATGTGACAATGGATTTGAAGAATCAGGCAGCATGGCCGTTGTATAACCCGCTTTATACACAGGAACAGATGAATGAGGCCAAAAAATATTCAGAGAATCCTTCTTTGAATCCGGTGGCTCTAAATCCTACCGATCCTAATAAATGGGCTTACTATGGTCATACGGACTGGATGGATGAAGTTTATAATTCAACCGCTCCTTCTTACACGGTAAATTTCAATATTTCTCAGAGAGGTAAGAAAGTTGGTTACTATTTCTCCGGTGAATATTATGATCAGGATGGTATGTTCCGTTACGGTAATGACCTTTACAAGCGTTATAACATGAGAGGTAAGGTGGATTATCAGATTACCGACTGGTTGAACGTTAGTAATAATACTTCTTTCACATATCGTACATACGATGAACCTTCTTTCGGTGAATCAGGATGGTCAACCAAAGACTTCTTCCATATGGTGAACAGAACTAACTCTTTGGATGTTCCTAAAAACCCTGATGGAACCTGGACCAGTAGTGGAGGTGCACTGTTGGGAAAACTACAAGATGGTGGTCGCAAGGTAAACAACAGCCGTGAGTTCCAGACTTCATTTGCAGCAACAATTGACTTGATGAAAGATGTATGGCAGTTGAAAGCTGATGCTACATTCAGAAGAGACAGCGAAATAACAAGAAAATCATTCTTGCCTTATACTTACAAGACCGGTCCGGAAAGACCGCTGGAAACAAGCAACGTGACTCCTTCTGCAAGAAATGAAAGTGCTTTCTATGATTACAATGTATTCAATGTCTATACGGACTTCCACAAGACATTCAATGAGAAGCATTATTTGCAGGCAATGGTCGGTTTTAACCAGGAATATCGGAAGACAAATAGCTTCTGGGTGTCTCGAGACCAGTTGATCAGTGATGGCTATCCTACTCCGGAGCTGGCTACCGGTACGGTGAAGACTAGCGAAACGATAAAGGAATGGGCCGTTCGCGGTACTTTCTTCCGTTTGAATTATATCTATAACAATCGTTATATCCTCGAATTCAACGGACGCTATGACGGAACATCTAAGTTCCCGAAGAATGACCGTTACGGTTTCTTCCCTTCTGCATCTGCTGCATGGACTGTTTCTGAAGAATCATTCTTTACCAATGTTAAGGATGCTTTGAATATGACTTCTTTCAAACTGCGCGGATCTTATGGTAGTCTGGGGAACCAGGGTGTAGATGAGTATACTTATCTTCCTAGTATGTCTACTTATGAAATCGGTTCTATTCTGGATGGAAGTCGTCCTATCGGTATTTATATGCCATATATCGTTGCTCCTAACCTGACATGGGAAAAGGTATCGACTGTGAATGGTGGTATCGACTTGTCGTTCCTGGACAACCGGTTGACGGCCAATTATGACTACTATGTACGTTATACAACCGGCATGCTTACAACTGGTAAAACATTGCCTAACGTAATAGGTATCCGTGAACCGAAAGAAAATGCGGCAGATATGAAGACTAGAGGTTGGGAATTGTCTTTGATGTGGAGAGATCAGTTTAATTTGAAAGACTCGCCGTTTAATTATAGCGTACGTTTTGTGCTGGCCGATAGTCGTTCGTTTATTACGAAATTTGATAACTATGTGAATATTACAGATAAGAATGGTAATGTAATAGGTAGAACATCCAAATGGGATAAGTATTATGTTGGACAGGAAATCGGAGAGATGTGGGGATTGACAACCGAAGGATTCTTCCAAAGTGAAGAAGAACTGAAGAATCATGCCGATCAGTCTAAAGTGGGTGAAGACGACCAAAGTTATCAGTTCTATGTTGGTGACTTGAAATTTAAAGATATAAATGGGGACGGTAAAATTGATAATGGTGCTGGTACATTAGCGGATCCGGGAGACTATAAGAAAATCGGTAATAAATCTAACCGTTTACCATTCAGTGTTGACCTGAATGCTGATTGGAAAGGTTTTGATATACGTGCTTTCTTCCAGGGTATCGGAAAGAAAGACTGGTATGCAGAAGGTGGTAACCATTATTTCTGGGGAATTTATGCACAGCCTTGGACAAACGTTCAGGAGCAAAACCTGGATCACTGGACTCCAGAGAATCCGAATGCTTACTTCCCGAGAGTAAAAGCTTATATTGCCGAATCTACAGGTCATGAACTGGCCGCCGTTCAAACAAAGTATTTACAGAATGCAGCTTATATGCGTTTGAAAAACTTTACTTTCGGTTATACATTACCTAAGTCTGTAACTAAGAAAGCGGGTATCGAACGTCTGCGTTTCTATTTCAGTGGTGAAAACTTGTTTGAAGTGAGTGGATTGAAAGCAAATCTAGACCCGGAAGCATTGGACGATGATGGTAAAGTTTATCCGTTGCAGCGTTCTTTCTCTTTTGGATTTAATCTTAATTTCTAAATAATAACAATACTGGATAATTATGAGATCATTAAAATATATACTAACTGTTGGAGCAAGTTTATTTCTGGTAGCTTGTAACGATAGTTTTATGGAGAGATACCCACAGACAAGTATTAGTGAGGAGAACTTTTTCAATACTCCTCAGGACTTGGAAACATACACGAACGGGTTGTATGAAATCTTACAGTATAGTACAGATGATGTTTATTCGGATAATATCAGTACATACAGTGGTTCCAATGAATGGGATAATATGTTGAGAGGTAAGATCGATGAAAAGAATGTCGGAGGATGGGCGAATGATGGTCGGCCAGACTATGTTAACGGTAGCCATAGTGATTGGGGTACATTGCGTAAATGTAATGTATTGTTGGTTAACGGATATAGGGCACAGGGAGATGAAAGTGAAGTTAAGCATTACGTTGGTATAGGAAAATTCTTCCGCGCTTGGTTCTATTTCTCTCAAATCAAGAAATACGGATCTTCTCCTTGGTATCCTAAACCACTACAGACCTCTGATGTGGATTTGTTGGAAAAAGGCCAGGATTCAAGAGAGTTAGTGGTCGATTCGATTATGGCTGACCTACAATTTGCTGCTGAAAATATTAAAGCAATAGAGAGCCGTACACGTATTAATAAATGGGCCGCTTTAGCTTTGATGGCTCGTGTTGCGTTGTATGAAGGTACATATCGTAAATATCATACGGAACTGAATCTGCAGGGTACTGCCAATGCGTTTTTGGAAAAAGCAATATGGGCAACCAATGAAATTATGACAAAGGGTGGCTTTGAAATTACCGGAAACGGAGCAGAAGGGTATCGAAACTTGTTTATTAGCGGAGACTTGTCTGGAAATAAAGAAATGATTCTTTATGCTGATTACGATCGTACAATCGGACATGGTAACAATACATCTTCCGTATTAGACTGGCAGTGGCATTTGAGTAGAAGCTTGGCTGATAGCTATCTGAAACTGGATGGAACCCCTATCTCTTTGGATCCTTCTTATGCTAAAAGACAGTTCACTCAGATTTTTGAAGACAGAGATCCCCGTATGGCAGAAACAATTATGCCGGCAGGTTTCATCGCTTCGGGTGACGTTCAGGCTAAGAAAGTAAACCCGACTTATGGCGGGTTGGGACAGGTAAAGTTTTATCCTAGAACACAGGATCTGAATGGTGGATACGGTAAGAATTATAACGATCTTCCTATCTTCCGTTATGCGGAGGTTTTATTGATTAATGCAGAAGCAAAAGCAGAGTTGGGATCGATTACTGCGAACGATATCAATAATACGATTAATTTGTTAAGAAACAGGGTTGGAGTAACTCCGATGGATATGGGTAATCTTCCGAATGACCCGGTGATTGCTGCCCAGTATCCTAATGTAACAGGTGCCAATGCAAAAGTTATTCTTGAGATTCGGCGTGAAAGACGTGTCGAAATGGCTTGCGAAGGTCTGAGAACAGATGATATCAAAAGATGGTGTGTTGGTGAGTTGATGGAAAGACCTTCTGAAGGTATGTATATTCCTGGCTTCGGACCGCTGGATATTACAGGTGATGGCGAACCTGATATTGCTATTTTCAAAACTCCGGCAGATAATAATCTCTCAGGCGAAGATAAGGATAAGCTGACTGTTTACACATTGTTCGATGAAACAGGTAAAGAACAAGGTATCTATTTGAGTGAAGGAGATAAAGGATATATCCGTTTTGTAAAAGATAAGAATATCCCTATTACATTCATCGCTCCTAAATATTATTATTATCCGATACCATTTACACAGGTACAGTTGAATCCTAATCTGAAACAGCCTACCGGCTGGTAATAATCTTTGTTCTAGTTATTATTCAACATAATAAATTAGATTGCACCAAGAAAAATATCTTTTATTGAGTATTGGTGCAGTCTTTATCTTAATAATCTAATATAATTAACATGAAACGTTATATAATTATAGCTGTAAGCTTTGCATTATGTTTGTTATTCAATGATAAGGTAGCTGCTCAGTCTATTGTAGAGCAGGCTGTAGAAACTTTAAAAGTAGATGCCAATCAACAAGTACAGGACCTTATTGAACGATCTGTTGCAAGATGGCAATCTGAGGGATATACAGTTGTCCCTTATACTGAATTTAAGACATCTTCTAATCCATTACCACAAGAAATAGAAGTTCGTTTTCAGGAAAATCTTGTTAAATATGCAAATAAGGAATTTGGTGGCGAACATAATTCATTTGTAATATATAAACGAGAATATTATTATAGTACTGTTTATATATTACAAGTAATTGAAGATTGTCCTAGTGGAATTATTCCAAATAAATTTACTAAGGCAGATACATATTCACTATTAGATTAGAAGGCTATTTTTTAATAAAGATATATAGCTATTTATTTGGTATAAAAGAGTGTATCAAAAAGATATTTTATTTTTTGATACACTCTTTTATTCTATCTTTGTGATAATATTTTAACAAAACATTGATAAGTATTATATACATGAAAACACAAAGTCTTGTCTGTATTATATCTGTAATACTCTTTATAAATATGTTCCTTTCTTGCTCAGAACAGAAAAAAGAGCAACAACTCACCGTCCTGTCCTGGAACGTCTGGCATGCAGGTCACTCAAAAACTTATGGACAAAAAGCCTGTGACGGCATCATCGGCATTTTGAAGAAAAGCCAGGCGGATGTCATTCTGATGGTTGAAACTTATGGGGCGGCTCCGATGATCGCGGACTCGCTCGGATACGAACATTATCTGATTTCCAGTAACCTTTGTATCTTTAGCCGTTATCCGATCGTAAAGAGATATTCTTATCCCGATGTGATCGATACGTTTAATTTCGGAGGGGTAGAAATAGATATGGACGGGACACCGGTCCGCTTGTTCGATACCTGGATACATTATTTACCTGATATGCGTTTGACCCCCACCGATAAGTCGGAAGAAGAAATACTGGCCTGGGACGATGCCGGTACACGTGACGACGAGATACGCAAAATATTGGGTGCCCTGAAACCGATGATAGCGGAGACAGATAGCATTCCTATCATTATGGGAGGCGATTTCAACAGTCACTCTCATCTGGACTGGACGGAAGCGACCAAAGACATGTACAATCATGGCGGCGCTGTTGTCAACTGGACGGTATCCAAAGAGATGGAGGCAGCCAATTTCAAAGACAGTTTCCGTGAGATCAACCCCGATCCGGTGAAGAACATCGGAACGACCTGGCTGACAGATGCCGACTCGCTGGAAACGGTGAACCGTCAGGATCGTATCGACTTTATCTATTATCAGGGTAAAACGATACAGGCAGTAGAGTCCCAATGCTATGACAATATCCTGGGTGAAACATTCTCCTTTAAAGGAGATGACTTCTTCTATGCTTCCGATCACGGATTCGTATTGACAACCTTCAATATCAAAAAATAGTTATGATGAAACACTTATTCTTATCCCTTCTTATCTGTCTGGGATTCGGTTCCTGCCAGAAAGAAACGAAGCCTGTTACATTTGCCATCGTATCGGATATACATCAGGATATTGCCCATGATGCGGAAGAACGTTTGAGTACCTTTTTACATGCAGCCGAAGAGAATCAGGTCGACTTTATCATCGAACTAGGTGACTTCTGTATGCCGAAAGAAGAAAACAAGCCTTTCCTGAAGCTCTGGCAGGATTATCCCGGCGAGAAGCACATGGTGTTTGGAAACCATGATATGGATAACTGTTCGAAAGAGGAGTTTATCCGGTTCACAGGGATGCAGAGTCCGTACTATTCTTTCGATAAGGGAGATTTTCATTTTATCGTTCTCGATCCGAATAATATCTATGACGGAGAAAAGTATCTCCCTTACGACAAAGGGAACTATTATAAAGCGGAAAAGATTTCGTTGGTGGATCCCGAACAAATGGAATGGCTGAAGCAAGACCTCCAGGCTACCGATAAACGTTGTATCATCTTCTCGCATCAGAGCTTTGAATGTTCTTCAGAGAACCGTGAAGATATCCGGAAGATCTTTGAAGAGGAGAACCGGCGTGCCGGATATAAAAAGGTGGCGGTCGCTTTCAGCGGGCACGATCATACGAATTATATGAAGGAGATCAACGGTATTGCCTATATCCAGATCAACAGTGCTTCCAATCAGTGGGTAGGCGAGAAATATGCCTGTCCGGAACGTTTCAGCGACGAGATCAATCAAAAAAGACCGGCTTTGAAATATACGCTGCCTTATAAAGACGCCCTTTACGGGATCGTTACATTGACAGATAAAGGTATGAACCTGAAAGGAGTAAAGAGCGAGTTCATTGCTCCCGGACCTGAAGAACTGGGTATTACCGACCGCTCGCAACCTTTAGTACCTTGGATAGAAGATTTACAACTAACATTCTGAATATAAACACATCAATCACATGAAAAAAACATTTCTGAACATCGCCCTGTTGAGCTGTGTGGCATTCTCTGCCAGCGCTGCCTATACAGGACGGGTCTTTGTAGATAAGAACAATAACGGAGTTTTTGATAAGGGAGAGAAACCGATGGCTGGTGTAGCTGTTTCCGACGGACTGAATGTCGTGAAAACGGCTTCCGACGGTTCGTTCTCCTTGCCGGGACATCCGAGGGAACGGTTTATCTTTATCACCACTCCTTCGGGATATAAGACGGATAATAAACATTATATCCGTATCGACGGTGAACAGAAAGGGTATGAATTCGGTTTGCAGCCTTATAACGGAGGGATCAAAAAAGATGGCAGTCATAAATATGTCCATATCGCCGATACGGAGATCTTCAATACGGAGAATCACGGTGATTGGGTAAATAATGTGCGCGATTATGCAGCCAACGAACAGGTTGCCTTTATTATGCACACAGGCGATATCTGCTATGAAAAAGGTCTGAAGGCACATATCCAAATGATGAATACCGCCAATATGGATTGCCCGATGTTTTATGCCATCGGTAACCATGACCTGGTGAAAGGGAAATATGGTGAAGAACTTTTTGAAAGTATTTACGGTCCTGTTTATTACTCTTTCGATGCAGGTAGCACGCACTATATCGTGACTCCGATGGCCGGAGGCGATTATCAGCCCGGTTATACGAAGGAAGATGTCTATCGCTGGCTGAAGAACGACCTGGCACAGGTTCCGCAAGGCAAGCCGATCGTCGTTTTCAACCATGACCTGCTGACGTATGGCGACCAGTTCATTTTCGGAATCAACGATCAGGAACAGATCAACCTGAACGAACATAACCTGAAAGCCTGGGTATACGGACACTGGCATATCAACTATATGAAGAAGCAGGGAGATGTATATTCCGTTTCTACGGCAACGTTGGATAAAGGTGGTATCGACCATTCAACCAGTGCTTTCCGTGTCTTGCATGTCGATAAGAAAGGAGATTTCGTTTCCGAGCTTCGTTATACTTATCTGAATAAACAGATTCAGATAACCTCCCCGGTTGAGGGACAGGTGCCTGTATTGGCTTCGGGTGCCGTACCTTTGGCGGTAAATGTCTATTCATCCGTAACGCCGGTAAAAGAGGTGACTTATACCTGTCTGGTAGACGGTAAGGCCTTATTCAGTAATAAGAAACTGCAAGAGGCTACCGACTGGTGCTGGAATGCCGAAGTTCCTTTGACTGCCAAACAGGAGGGAAAGGCTGTTACTTTAAAGATAAAAGCCCGTTTTAATAATGGAGAAACAGCTGAAACAGAAAGTGCCTTTACATATCATGCTGCTCCTGTGGAGGTGAAACTGGGCGGTAACTGGGTGAACCTGCTGGAGAATCCTCAGCATGCCGTACCTGCTCAACCTGCACTGAACCAGCCTTTACAGATGGCCTGGATAAAGAATGTAGGAGCGAATATTTATATGACATCGCCTTTGGTTTATAACGGAAAGATCTATATCGCTTCTGTGGATGAGAACCTGAAAGGGGAGGCCCATGTATATGCCCTCGACGGTAAGACCGGCGAACTTATCTGGAAATATCCGGTACGCAACTCAGTTAAGAACACGATTGTTATAGATAATGGTCAGGTTCTGGCACAAGATGCACAGGGGTATTTATATGCCATTCATGCCGAAAGCGGTAAACTCAGCTGGGAAAAACAGTTACCGATAAACGGTCTGCCTTCCTTGATCGAAGGGCTGGTTGCTTCCGACGGTGTTGTTTATGCAGGTACAGGTAAAGGGCTTTGTGCTATCGATACGAAAGACGGTCGTGAAATCTGGCGGAATAAAGCCTGGGGGCAGGGTGAAGGAACAACAACGACATTCTCTATAGCAAAGAATGTATTGGTCGGTTCTTCCCAATGGCGTGCACTTTACGGAAACGACCTGAAAACCGGAGAATTGAAATGGGAAGCCAATACGAACGGCCTGCGTAACCGTGGTGCTTCGGCAGCTGTCCATGGTGACCTGCTGTATATCATTTCGAGTGAATCGTTCTTTATTCTGGATGCCAATACGGGTCGCGTGGTTGTGCGCAAGGAGTTACCTTTCAGTGTGGATGTGACTTCTACACCTTTGCTGACGGATAAAGAGATCATCTTCGGTTCAGCTAAAGACGGCTTGATCGCTCTGGATAACGAGACACTGGAGTTGAAATGGAAGTTTGCAACCAACGACGCTTTGGTATTCACTTCTCCTTATTCCCGTAAACCTTCCGCAACGATCGAAACCAGTCCGGTTCTGGCAGGTAATACGGTTTATGTAGGCGCTTCCGACGGAACTATCTACGGAGTGAATAAAGAAGACGGTAAACAGGTATGGAAACATGCGACAGGTGCTCCGGTATTCGGTTCGGTGACTGTTTCAGGGAATGCTTTGATCGCTGTTGATTTCGGTGGAAATGTTTATACATTTGTGGCAGGAAATTGATATATATATATTTGATAAAATAGTAAGAGGGAAGCTTGACTGACTTCCCTCTTTTCATCTATTTTAATTCAAACACAACTTTTTCCCGGATATCCGTAGAGGAGGCTCCGATGAGAATTTCGAACTGTCCGGGTTCGGCAACCCATTCATGTTTGCCGTCATTAAAGAAGCTCAGGGCATCGGTGCCGATGGTGAAGGATATCTGTTTTATCTCTCCCGGTTGCAGGTAAACCTTTTGAAAACCTTTCAGCTCCTTGACAGGGCGGGGGAGTGATGATTTTTTGTCGCTGACGTAAAGTTGTACGACTTCTGCCCCTTCACGGTTACCTGTGTTTTTTACGGTTAGGGTGAAAGTGATAGGTTCATTTTTCGTAATCGTCTTCTTGTCAGCTGTTATTTTTCCATATTCGAATGTAGTGTAGCTCAGACCGTGACCGAAGCTGAAGAGCGGTTTGACTTTCTGCTTGTCTGCCCAACGGTAGCCGACGAAGATACTTTCGTTGTACTTCTCGTCTACTATGCTACTACCGTCATTTCTGGGAGTACCCGGATATTCGCCTAACCGGTGTGCACCTACGTCCTGTAAAGAGACAGGGAAGGTAAACGGTAACTTACCGGATGGATTTACATCACCGACTAATACCGAAGCAATGGCATTTCCCGCTTCCGATCCCAGATACCACGCCTGTACGATGGCCGGAACATCTTTCACCCACGGCATGGCGATGGCATTCCCTGAAATATTTACCAGGATCAGATTTTTATTCGCCTGAGCCAGGGCTGTTATTACCTGATCCTGTCCGTAAGATAAGCCTAGTTCCTTGCGGTCCGCGTCCTCACAGTCCTGATGCGCACTCTTGTTCAGACCACCGATAAAGATCACATAGTCGGCCTCCCTGGCTACAGCCACGGCTTCGGCTATTAATTCCTCCGGCGAACGGTTGTCTTCCAGATCCTGTCCGGACTTCACCCCATTGTATTCACCACTCGGATCGCCTACATAACCACGTGCATAAACAACTTCGGCTTTGTCACCCACTCTCTTCCGGATACCATCCAGCGGGGAGAGTTCGTATTTTACTTTCAAAGAAGAGGAACCGCCGCCTACGGTCATCATCTTGACGGCATTTTCACCGATAACGGCTATTTTCTTTGCACGGTTCAGGTCGATAGGGAGTACATTGTTCTTGTTTTGCAGCAAGACAATACCTTCTTCCCCGATTTGGCGGGCTGCGGTAAAATGTGCTTCCGAGCAAAGTGACCCGTAAGGACGGTTTCTATCCATATTCGTGCGATAAGCCAGGCGAAGGATACGTCTTACCTTGTCGTCCAGCTCTTTCGTTCCGACTTTACCCTCCCGGATCAGCTGAAGATAGGGATCTGCCAGGTAATAATTATCGTAAGCGTTGCTTGCTCCGTTGGATAATCCGTTGGTCCAGCTACCGAACTCCATATCGAGTCCCTTGGTTATGGCTTCCTGCGTATTATGAACGCCTCCCCAGTCGGAAACGACAACGCCGTCAAAACCCCAGTCGCCTTTCAGAATGTCATTCAACAGATATTGGTTATGGCAACCGTGCTGGTCTTTGTACAGATTATAAGAGCCCATGATTGCCCAGGCTTTTCCTTCCTGAACAGCGGCTTTGAAAGCTGGCAGATAGATTTCGTGCAGAGCACGGTCATCTACAATTACATTGGTTGTATGACGGTTTACTTCCTGATTGTTTAGTGCATAATGCTTTACACAGGCTGCCACGCCATTTTGTTGAACACCTTGTATATAGGGAACCACCATCTTTCCGGCCAGATAAGGGTCTTCACCCATATATTCAAAGTTACGTCCGTTCAGTGGTGAGCGGTAAATGTTTACACCGGGACCTAGTAACACTGTTTTGTTACGGTAGCGGGCTTCTTCGCCGATGCTCTTTCCGTACAACAAAGCTATTTCCGGATTCCAGGTAGCAGCCAGGCAGGTCAGCGCCGGGAAAGCGACACAAGAGTCGTTGGTCCATCCGGCTTGCTCCCATTCATCCCATAATACTTCGGGACGAATGCCATGAGGGCCGTCGGTCATCCAGAATTCTGGAATGCCCAGGCGTGCCACCCCCGGCGAACAGAATTTGGATTGCGCATGTGTCAGCGCCACTTTTTCTTCCAGTGTCAGACGCGACAGGGCATCTTCTACACGTTCTTCCATCGGTTTGTTGTTATCCAGATAAACCGGAATGCTTTGTTGCGCCTGGCTGAAAGAGGGCAGCAGCAATAGGAAGCAAGCAATATATTTAATCGGTTTCATGTTGTTTTATTGTGTTTTTAAACTTAGTGAGCGGATATATTCATTCTGAATGATACAGTTCTGTAACCGGCTGTTCTCTATAAATTCCATCAGGGCAGCTTTTGCCTCTTCCTGGTTGGGACGGGCCTCGCGTATTTCCTGGTAGGTACTTCGGGGAGCTTCTGAGAAGGCTATGATACGGTCCCAGTTCTTAGGTGCTTTGATACCGGCAAAAGATGAGTCGTCGATCTTTTTATAGGGCCAGAAGGTCCAGCCGATGTTGTTCTCCTGCATGACGTGGCAGAATGCATTTTGCCAGGCTGCCGTGTTGTGACCGATCTCTCCCATGTACATCGGCAGGTTCACGCGGTCGCGGAAATCGATGATCTCCTGGATAGCGGCCTTTGTTGCTTCTCCGCCGTAACGATGGCAGGTGTACATGATCTTATCATCGAACGTGGAATCGGTAAACGGACGGAAATTACCGTTCCACTGGGCACCTCCCAGCAGGATGATGTGGTTGGTATCTGCCTCCCGGATAGCCGAGACAGCCCGTTTATATAACGGTTCCAGTTTCGCATTCAGCTCTTCCATATTGCTGAAATAAGGAGCGATAGGTTCGTTGGCCAGTTCGTATCCCAGGATAACCGGTTCGTTCTTATAGTATGTAGCTATTTTTTTCCAGATATTGCAGAACTGTTGCTGGCTGGCTTCGCTTTCAAACAGCCAGGGATAACCGTAACTGTCATCGATATTATCACCGGTCTGTCCGCCCGGGGCATCGTGCATATCGAGGATCAGGTACAAACCGGTTTCCCGGCACCAGTTGACAACACTGTCTATGCGGGCGAAACCGTCCTGGTTGGCTGTCAGCCCCATATAATCCTCATCGGTAAAGAGTTTATAATGGAAGGGGAGGCGGATCGTGTTGGCACCTGTCCCGGCGATGAACTGCACATCGTCGCGGGTAATATAATTGTCTTTGAATGATTTCCAGAACTCAGCGGTGAAATCAGGTCCGACCATTTCGCACAACATCTGGTTGATCCGTCCCGGTGAGTTCGTCTTGCTAAAGCCGAACATGTAGCCTTCGGGATTCAGCCAGTTACCGAGATTGGTCCCTTTGATAAAGAACTTCTGCCCCTTGGGGGTAATCAGGTCTGTTCCGGATATGCGCATAAATGCCTCCGGAGGCATATCGGTCGTGTCCGTACCTGCTGTTGTTGCGTCCTGCTGACATCCGGTACAGGATACCAGTAAAAGCATGATTATTAAATATAGATTCTTTTTCATATCTGTTATTCTACTGTGAATGTTGTTTGTAATCCTTCTGCACTGCTGGGACCGACCCAAAGGTTGAACTCACCCGGCTCCACTACTTTCTGCATGTCTATGTTCCAGAAAGCCAGCTCTTCGACTGGAAGAGAAAAGGTGACGGTTTTCTTTTCACCCTGCTTCAGCGGAACACGTTGGAAACCTTTCAGCTCTTTGACCGGACGGGTAACAGAGCCAAAGGTATCTTGTACGTACAATTGTACCACTTCTGTCCCGTCATATTTACCGGTATTGGTCAGGTCGAAACTGATTTCCAGTGTTCCGTTGGCAGCCAGCTTATCGTTGGCCAGTTGCAGGTTGTCGTATCCGAATGTGGTGTACGACAATCCGTAACCGAAGGGGAACAGAGGATCGAAACCGGCATCCATATAGAAAGATGTACAGCCCAGTGAAGTCTGCCCGGCTTCCAGCGGGATAGCGTCGATCAGCGTTTCCTGGCGGGATGCGGGGCGGCCTGTATTATTGTGAGCATAGTAAACGGGTATTTGTCCTACCATCTTCGGAAAGGTAACCGGTGTTTTACCGCTCGGTGCCACTTTACCGAAAAGCAGGTCGGCAATAGCCGGGCCACCCATAGTACCCGGGTGGAAAGCGTAGAGAACGGCATCGGACAGGTTTACTTCCTGCTCGATCGTCAGCGGACGACCTGCCATGATAACCGTTACGAGAGGTTTTCCAGTCTTTGCCAGGGCGGCAATCAGTTCGTTTTGCGCTCCCTGCAGATGTAAATCTGCTAAAGAATGGGCCTCGCCCGAGAGGATAGACTCTTCTCCTACGCATACCAATACGACGTCCGCACGTGTGGCTGCACTTACGGCTTTGGAGATATTGCCTGTGTTCTTGTCGCGGCTGTATCCCAATCCGGGTTCGTAGATAAACTGAACCTTGTCGCCATACATTTCTTTCAAGGCTGTCAGTACGGTTTGAGTATGTGCTTTTTCTCCGTCGAATACCCAGGTACCCATCTGGTCGTGAGGGGCATCCGCTAACGGACCTACGACCGCAATGGTACGGATCTTATCGGTGAAAGGTAAGGTTTTCCGGTTGTTCTTTAACAGGATAACCGATTGTTCTGCTGCTTCTTTGGCTTTGGCTAGATGTTCAGGTGCATATTTTACATGTTGGTCTGTGTTTACATAAGGATTGTCGAACAGTCCCAGACGGAACTTAAGACGAAGGATGTTACGTACTGCATTATTAATGGTCGCTTCCGATATTTCCCCATCTTTTACAAGTTCTTCCAGATGACGGATAAAGGTACCACTGACCATTTCCATATCGATACCGGCATTAACCGATTTCAAGGCAGCTTCCTTCTCGTCTTTGCAGAAGCCGTGGGAGATCATTTCGGCTGTCGAAGCCCAGTCGGTAACGACCATGCCGTCGTATTTCCACTCATTGCGCAATACATCTTTCAGGATAAAGGTATTTCCTGTCGAAGGAACACCGTCATTATCGTTGAAAGACGTCATAAAGGTGGCACATCCGGCTTTCGCAGCCGCTTCGAACGGAGGAAAATAGACGTTACGCATCTGGCGTTCGGGAATGAATGTCGAATTATAATCGCGTCCTCCTTCTGCTGCTCCGTAGCCGATAAAATGTTTGGCACAGGCTGCAATGGAGGTCGGATCGTTCAGGGAATCGCCCTGAAAACCTTTCACCATAGCTACACCCATAATGGAACTCAGGTACGGATCTTCACCACAGCTTTCAGCGATTCGTCCCCAGCGGGGATCGCGAGAGATATCGATCATCGGGGCAAATGTCCAGCGGATACCGTCGGCTGATGCTTCTATTGCGGCTACACGCGCACCGTCTTCCACAATTTGAGGATTGAAAGTAGCGGCCTGTCCCAGGGGTATTGGGAATATTGTTTTATATCCGTGAATGACATCACGCGATATTAACAGGGGGATACCCAGCCGGGATTCTTCCACCGCTACTTTCTGTATCTCATTGACTTTTTCAGGGTCCGTCACATTCAGTAACGACCCGATCTCTCCTTGGCGAACCTGCCCTGCGATTTCATCCATGCTGCCAAACGGACTCAATTGGTTCATCTGACCGATCTTTTCGGGTAAGGTCATTTTGCCGAGTAGTTCTTCTACCTGTTTTTCGATAAGAGAATCTTTACCAGTTCCGGAAGGCTGGCTGCACGCCGTCAGAATAAGAGCCATCAGACCGGTATTGAATATCGTTGATCTTACTGTTTTCATGGTTGTTATATTATTGTTGTAAAGGGCGGATAAACGCCGCCCCTACATGGTAACTGTTAATACGGATTTTGAACGATAGTCCCTTTGGCCGCTTCTATTTCACTCTGCGGGATGGGAAGATATTTCTTGTTTATCGTCCATTGAACGCGTTCGGGGATACCGTCTTTCACGTACGATCCGCCTTTCTTATCCAGTACTTTTCCGCCTTTGGGCTTTAAAACTTCTTCCGCTTTGCCGAAACGGACCAGGTCGAAATAGCGTTTGCCTTCACCGACGAACTCGCGGCGGCGTTCCTGTAGGATATTATCCAGTGTCGGATCGATCGAAGCTACTCCGGCACGTTCACGGACCTGGTTCAGGTAGCTTTTGGCAGAACCTGTATCGTTGGTGCGTGTTGCCAGTTCGGCTGCGTTCAGTAATGTTTCCGCGTAACGGTAGATACGGAGATTGTTATCCCAGTTCAGGTCGGGATCACCTACACAACCGGCATTGCCCCCAATGCGTCCCAGGTATTTACGAAGGAACAATCCCGTGTTCTGATAACGGCCTCCGTAAGTAACTGTTATCCCTTTTGCCGCATTGTCTGCTATATATTTATCCATATTCAGAATACCGGTGTCACGGCGTTTGTCATTTTCCTCGTAGGCATCGTAAGCCTCTTTGGCCACTGCTTCAAATCCCCAGCCGCTAACATAGTCGGGACTGCCGCTCAGTCCGTCGATACCGATCATGGCAGGGACTACGGTGCCTCCGGTAAAGTTGGCATCGCCCCAGGTTCTTTTACCGCCTTTGGCTATATAATTGATGTCGAAGATCGTCTCGTTATTCCATTCGAACTCTGTTTCCCAGAGATTTTCGAACGGCTGCAGGGAATATTCGCCGGAAGAAATGATATCTTTCATATATCCCAATGTTTTTGCATACTTACTTTCATCCTGCTGGTACATCACATATTCTGCATATACCATCGAAGCCATAGCCTGTGTGACACGTCCTGCCCATTCGGCCGGTTGTTTCATCGGAAGCACTTTGCTGTCGAGTACTTCAGCCAGATCTGCTTCCACCAGGTCGTACATTTCTTTCGCTGTTTTCTGCTCTGCGATATACGGGAAAATCAGGTTCACATCATAATAAGGAACATTTCCCCATAATTTCCACAGGACAGAATAATACCAGGCACGCAGTACGCGGGCTTCTGCGATCAGTTTTTTCTTATCCGTATCGGACATATCCGAAGCTTCGACATCGGCAATCACAAGGTTTGAACGGTTGATACCCGAATAGCTGGTAGTCCATGCACCGCTGATCGTCTTGATCGGGTCCGACAGGTATTGTGAGATCAGATGGATCTCACCCTGGTCGCTGGTGCTGCCGCCACCTACGTAAACATCGTCGCTCATGCAATCGTATACCAGGCTTAGAGGTGCCCAGCCTGAGAAGTAGTCATACCATTGCAACGGATCGTAAGCAGCGGTCACCGCCTCCATGATACGGCTTTCCGTATTGTAATATCCGTCGATAGGTACACTGCTGGAAGGATCAACGGATAAGAAATCATCTCCGCATGAGGTAGCTCCGAACAGGGTGAGAGCTACACAAGAAATCGTTATTATCTTTTTCATTTGTCTTGTCTTTTTAATGTTAGAAATTAAGGTTCAAACCAACGGTGAATGTACGTGCCTGCGGGTAGATTCCACGGTCGATACCGGCAGAAGCGTCGTAGGAAATTTCAGGATCGAATCCCTTGTATCCCGTCAGTGTAAGCAGGTTCTCTGCCGCTACATAAATGCGCAGGCTGGATATGAATGCCTTTGAAGTCAGGTCTTTCGGTAAGGTATAACCTAACTGGATATTTTTCAGACGCATGTATGAACCGTTCTTGATATACAGGTCCGATACACGGTAGTTGTCATTGTTGTTTGCCCAGGTGAAGCGGGGAACTGTATTGGAAGTTCCTTCTCCATGCCAGCGATCCATCATCTCGCCAGACAGGTTGACATATCTCAAGTCGATACGGCGGGTGGCATCGAATATATCGTTACCGATAGAACCGGCGATCAGCATGCTGAAATCGATGTCTTTCCAGGAAGCCTGGAAGTTGAGGCCGTATGTCCAGTCGGGAGTACCTTTACCTATCTTCGTACGGTCCGTATCGCTGATCGCACCGTCTTTGTTCGTATCTATGAAAATTACATCACCGGGTTCGGCATTCGGTTGCAGTTTCTCACCTTTGTTGTTCACGTAGGCATCGATCTGTGCCTGGTTCTGGAAGATACCGGCTGTTTTGTAACCGTAGAAGAACGGATAGACTTCCCCGTTTTCTGCGCGGCTGACATTACCCAACTGGTGTACGTTGTCTTTCATTTCGAAACCGTCGGAGTTTCCTAAGTTGATCAGTTTGTTTTTCAGGTAACTGATGTTACCACCTACTTTGAAGTTCCAGTCGCCTGTATTGAATTTATATCCCAGGTCCACTTCAACGCCCGAATTTTCCATAGAGCCTACGTTACCCCAGGGTTTGGATTCACCCAGGTAAGAAGGGATACTCATTTCCTTCAACATGCCGTTTGTTCTCTTATTGAAATAATCGGCACTGATTGTCAGTGAATTATTCAGGAATCCGAAGTCAAGACCTGCATCGTATTGTTCTGACTCTTCCCATCTCAGGTCGGCATTCGGAGTGCCCGACGGTTTGCTACCCATAATAATCTGCTGGCCTGATCCGTCACCGAATACATAGTTGTTGCCGGTTGCCACGTTCGCTGTATAGCGGAATGCTCCGATATTCTCGTTACCGTTCTTACCCCATGACAGGCGGAGTTTCGTACTGGTCAGCCAGTCCGGGCGTTCTGCCATGAAAGATTCGTTGGTGATATTCCATCCCAGGGAAACGGAAGGGAAAGTAGCCCATTTATTGTTCGGTCCGAAATTGGACGAACCGTCACGGCGTACCGTGAATTGCAGCATATAGCGTTCATTGTAATTGTAGCTGATACGGCCGAAGTAAGAAGCCAGTGTGGAAGGATCGAACATACCGCCGTATACATCGCGTTTACCGTCGGATGCCAGGCCGCTTGTAAAGTCGAGATTCGCTTTATCTTCCAGTTCCGCAATCATGTCGTATGCGCTGCCGCCTATTTTACGGCCGGTATATTTCTTTGCCGATTGTCCCAGTACGACTGAGAATGAATGAGCGCCGAATGTCTTGTCGTACGTCAGGATATTTTCCAGCTGCCAGGTGCAGCCGCGGTTCATTTCCGACCATACTTTCGATTTGTCGTTATGGCTGTTTACTGCCAGGTAATACGGTTTGCTCCATCCGTCGGTTCCCCAGAATGCCAGGTCGGTCCCGTAGGATGTTTTGAATTTCAGATTATCCCAAAGTGTCAGTTCGGCGAAGAAATTGGCTACGAACTTGTCTGAATTGAATTTTTCTCCTGGCAGGGACAGATATCCGAGCGGATTGCTTATCTCATTGAAATCTTTGCTTGGAATGGTTACCAGGCGTCCGGTTTTCTTATCTCTCACCAGGTCGCCATATTGTTTGATTTCGTCCGCATACTGATTATACAGTGCACTCTCGTCATCGGCATATACCCCCATGATAGGAGAAAGGAACATCGCGTTACCCAACGCGGAACCTGTCAGCGAGTTCGTCTCGATGGTCGTATTGTTGATACGGGAATAAGCGGCATTCACACCGATCACTATTTTATTCAGCCAGCTGCGTGTCTTGCTTTCGTCGAATAAGGTGTAGGTCGAATTGGTACGCATGGTCATACGTTTGTAGTTGGAACGGTCGTAATCGCCGCCTACGATACCTTCCTGGTTATAATAACCGAGTGAAAGAAAATAATTGACCTTTTCACTGGCACCGCTTACGCTTACCTGGTGGTTCTGTACCGGAGCGTTGTAGTTGAACGTTTCTTTCTGCCAATTGGTTCCGATACCGTATTGCGACGGATTCTGGTACATATCGCCTTCGCCTGCATAGTTGCTGGCTTCGTTCATCAGGGTCGCATATTGAGTGGCATTCAGCATATCGCGTTCTTTCCAGGGACGCTGCCAGCCGAAAGAAAAGTCATAAGTGACTCTTACCTTCCCTTCTTTACCACTTTTTGTCGTTACAAGAACGACGCCATTGGCGGCACGTGCACCATACACAGCACCTGAAGCTGCGTCTTTCAATACTTCGATAGAGGCGATATCATTCGGGTTCAGATAATCGATCCCGCCGTCGATAGCCATCCCGTCTACGATATAGAGCGGATCGGAATTATTGATAGTACCTGTACCGCGGATGCGTATCTTGGCTGCTGCTCCCGGTTGACCGTTGGTAGTCGTTACCTGTACCCCCGAAGCCAGACCTTTCAGTGCATTATCCACACGTACAGGAGCAGTTGAACTCAGGTCGTCGGCAGAAACGCGGGCGATGGAAGCCGTTACCACACTCTTCTTCTGAACTCCGTAGCCGATAACGACCACTTCATCCAGTGCCTGGTTGTCTTCTACCAATGTAATGAATATAGGAGCATTTCCCGACACCTTTACAGACTGGGATAAATAACCGATAAAAGAGATATCCACCGTGGCACCTACTTCTACATCAGGAATACTGAACATACCGTCCAGATCCGTTATGGCTCCGGTCGTAGTACCTTTTATCGCGATATTCGCACCGATGACCGGTTCTCCCAGGTGATCTTTTACCTGTCCGTTGACAGTCACTTTTTGGGCAAACACAAATACTGGGAATAATAACAGGCATAGGAATAAAGGAATGATCCCTTTATAATGCCTCCTTTTTGCTAAAATGTCTTTCATACGATACATACATTTTTAAAGTTAACATACTAATTGTTTTTACACTTTTTGTACTTGCAAAAGTAAAGTGCAATCTGTAAGTCTCAATAGCCTGGTAAGCGGGAGAAGTAAACTCGGTTAAATTGTATATTGTTTATTATTAATTGGTTATGTATGTGTGGTTGTTCGAAAAAAGTAAGTTTCAATAGTAGGTAAAGGAGGCTTTCTGAGCCGTTTTCAGCGTTCTATTTTTCCCAAAGATTTTACAATATCTGCAAAATGCTCCTTAGGAACGACAGCTTTGCTGCGTGTTTTCAGCCGGTTGTTGTAAACGGTCTGTGGGGAACAATGCAGGAACTCGGCAATTTTTACGCTGTCGCTGATACCCAGGCGCACGAGGGCATAGATGCGGAGTTCGGTGTTCAGCAATTCTCCTTCCCGGGGTATGATCTGTTTGTCCGGTTGTAGCAAGGCATTGAAATCAGAGACAAAATCCGGATAGATATGCAGGAAGATGGCATCGAAGTTACTGTAAAACTCTTTCAGTTCGTTAGCTGCCAGGGTCGAGGTATCCGTCATCTTCTTGACTTCTTCTACCATGCCCGTTTTGATTTTCCGGTTGATATTCTTCCGGTATTCGTCCAGTTTGCTGATATAGCTGGAACAGATGTTGAATACGTAACCTATATATTCTTCCTTGACATAATTGGATTCCGTCAGTTTGTTGTTGGCATCCAGTAACTGTTCATTGAGCGACTGAAGCTGGTTGTTCACTTCCGCCAGCTGTTTATGAGCCTGTTCGAGTTCTTCTACATGCCTGTTCAGGTCCAGGTTGGCGCTGTTCAGCTTCTTGCGTGATTCTTTCAGCCGCTTCATTTGTGATCCGATAAGGAATACGGCTGCAAGCAGGACCAATAGCAATGTGCTGACAATGAACAGATACCGGCGCAGGTCGGCTTCCTGTTTCCTGTTCCTTTGTTCGTATGTTTTGTGGATGGCATCCAAAGCGGAGGAAATGCCGATCATACGTATCCTGTTCTTATATAATTGTGCGCATCCCAGACAATAGTTAAGATATGAATAGGCACGGTCTATGGATCCTTTTTCGTAAAGGATCTTTCCCAGTTCTTCCAGGGAAGCAATATCATGGTTCGCCGAGCGGATATCAGCCATGGCTGATAAAATGAGGTAACGAAAATATGCATCTTCGTTACCTTCGTCTCTATACATGATTGCCAAGATATAAGCATTCATGGCATCTTTTCTGGAGTCGAAAGAAGCAGAAGCAAGCACTTGTGTCAATTGTTCTTTTACTTCAGCTGCTTGTGGAGTTTTGTTATATTGCCATCCTTTGTACCATAAACCATAAGGATGGTTGTCGGGAATACTGGCGAAGATAGAATCCCGGTAGTTCCGTTCTTTTGCATAGTAAAGAGTGCTCTGTTCTGAATTCTCCCCGGAATATTGTCCGTAATGGGAATAGAGATACATCATTTGTCCGTAATAGTCCGTTCTGGAATAGGGCGACAGGTTTTCCGGTTTTATTTCGTTCAGTGCATCCAGCCCCTCTTTCAGAAAACCGGTGGCTGTCAGGATGAACGATTGTTCGATCTTCCACTGCGCAGCCCATTGGGGATTGTTCAGTCGCTGTGCTATTTCCAGGTTTTTATGGATATAACTAAATGCGGAGTCGCTGTCATAAACCATGTATTCTTCGTAAAACAATTTGTTCATCCAGTATTGCTCTTCCTCTGTCGCAACTTTCATCTCCATTTTCCTCAGATCCTCGATTCTTTTTTCTTTGGCAATGATAAAAGTCTCTTTTTTAGCCAGTAACGAGTCCAGGCTGTTCAACATTTTTTCAGTCTCGGCAGAAAAAGCTTGTCCGGATATATTCCCGGAAAGAATGAATAGTGGTAGCAGACAGAGAATTACTCGGATGTACATTGTATTCGATTTAAGGTTTACAAGAACAAAGATAAAAAAAGAGGATGAATTCATCCTCTTTTTCGCTTTAGATATCATCTGAATATCTCAACATATTTTTTTAAGATATAGATCCGTCCTCGTTTTCCACCTGTAATCTCTTTTAAAACGTTGGTTGATCGATTTCCTAATTGTTTTATGCACTCGTTATTATAGTCTTACGGCTCCATCACCACCTCGATACTATTTCCCTGGCCAAGTAGTTTCTTAGCGAAGGCCTGTATTTTGGCAGGAGTGATACTGTTGACCGTTTCAACATATTTTGTTTCCCCGTCGAATCCTTTGTAATAATAATTATCCAGCGTATTCAGCCAGTAACCATTTTCCTGCAGGTTTTCAGCATGACGTTTCAGGATGTTGTCCTGTGTTTTCTTGAAATATTCAGGAGTTGGGCCAATGTCGGAAATACGTTTCAGCTCGTTGCGGACGATCGTGTTCATCTTTTCGCGTTTGTCCGGGTCGGTATCGAAATAAGCCTGCAGGAATGTCTGTCCTTTGGGGAAGGAAGAGATGCGGGCGGAAGTCTGCACACCGTAAGTACCACCTTCGTCTTCACGTACTTTTTCTGTATATACCAAGTCGAGAACCTGTTTCAACATGGTTGCCGTAAGGATATTTTCCAGATTGTAATCCATCTGTCCGGAATAGAGATTCACGACGGATGCTTTCGGGGTTTCCATCGGGCGTTTGAAACGGTTTACGTAATCGCCTTTGCGGATGGGAGGTACTTCTTTCGGGTTACCCTGTTCGATCTTTCCGTTTGCCGGAAGGGTTGCCAAATATTGTTCAGCCAACGGGCGGATGCTGTCTATGTTGATATTCCCTACAAAAGTGAAAACGAAACCGGAAGCATCGCCGAAACGTTCTTTATACATCTCCATGATACGCGGATAACTGATATTCTTGAAATCGGCAGCGTCGATACGCATGGCACGCGGATTATTATCGTAAATCGCTTTAGTCAACGAATCACTGAAAGCGACCATTGGGTTTAGTTCCAGATTCTTCAACTGTGCCTTCATGCGGTTTTCAAAAGAAGTATATGCCTCTTCATCCATGCGTGGAGCCGTGAAGTTGAGATAAATCAGTTCGAATAACGTTTTCAGGTCGGCAGGAGTGGACGAACCGTTTACGTTCTCACTATCCATTCCCAACGAAGTGGAACAGGATACTTTCTTACCTGCCAGCATCTTGCTCAGGTCGGTCGCAGAGAAGTTACCCAGACCACCCAGGCCGATCACGTCGTTGAACACTTTCAGGTTGTCGATGTCCTTATTCCCGAACAAAGTACTTCCTCCCGGGCTGGTTGCCGTCATTTGGATCTCATCCTTCTTGAAGTCAGTGTGTTTTAATACCACTTTGATACCGTTACCCAATGTCAGGATCGTGGCACCGAACAGCGGGTCTTCCTTTGTCTCCGTGATCTTACCCGGAGCAGGGAGTTCAGCGATCAGCGGTTCGTTGGAGACTGTTTCCTTATAGGCTTCTACAGGAATGCGTTGCGCCTTCATAAAATCGCGGAGCAATTCTTCTTCTGTAGGAAGGGGGATACCTTCTTTTTCCGGACCGGTCAGGCTGATAACGATATTTCTGTCACCGATCATATCCTGTATATATTTGTTGATCTGTTCGACCGGAACAGCCTGTGCAACCTGGTTGATCAATGCATATTCGGCTTCGATGCCGGGAATATATCCTCCTTCGGTAAAGTGGCGGACATATTCATTGGTGAAAGTGCTGTTACGCTGTTTGTCGCGGTCATTGTAGAGCGATTCGTAGTCTTTCAGTACGTTGATACGGGCGCGGTCATACTCTGAAGGAGTGAAGCCGAAACGTTTTACCCGCTCTGTCTCTGTTACCAAAGCATTCATGGCCGAGTCGACCTCGTTATCTTTTACCAGGGCAGCAACAGTCCAGGCACCTTTTGTCTTGGAAACCATGAAATCACCGTCTGAAGCCTGGGCCGCAACAAACGGCGGATTGGCTTTCTGCACCATTTCGTTGAAGCGTTCGTTCATTATCGTTGCCGCTATGTTCTGGATATAATCTTTCACCAGTCCGGCAATCGTTCCGTACATATCCTGCGGCATTTTTTCATGTTTATATGAAATAGAGAGGATCGTGTTCGATGCCTCTTTGTCTGTCGCAACGGAGATCAGCGGCATATCGTTGTCAGGAACCTCGAACATGGTACGCGGAGCGGGGTTTACAGGAGCGGGGATATCGGCAAATATTCTTTTTACAGCGGCTTCCACCTTGTCGACATCTATATCTCCAACAATGATGATACCCTGCAGGTCGGGACGGTACCATTTATGGTAATAGGCGCGCAATTCGTCCGGCTTGAAATTGTTGATCACGTCGATCGTACCGATCGGCATGCGGTTGGCATAACGGCTGTTCGGATAAATTTTCGGCAACTGCTGTTCCCAGATACGCATTTGTGCATCCTGCCGGGTACGCCATTCTTCGCGGATCACACCACGTTCCTTTTCGATGGCCGAATCGGCAAGCGTGATGAAGCCGGACCAGTCATGCAGGATCAGCAGGCAGGAATCCACTACACTTTCGCGAGTCACCGGGGCATTCATGATCATATAAACCGTTTCATCGAAGCTGGTATAAGCATTGAAATTTTCCCCCATACGCATACCGATGCTTTCAGTAAATTCGTCCATTCCCTTATTCGGGAAGTTTTTGGAACCGTCGAATGCCATATGTTCCAGGAAATGTGCCAGCCCGCGCTGATTTTCTTCTTCGAGAATGGAACCGACGTTTTGGGCGATATAGAAATCGGCCCGTTCTTTTGGTAACTCATTATGACGGATATAATACGTCAAACCATTCGGAAGTTTACCGTAACGAACCTGCGGATCGATAGGTAACGGTTGCAGTTCCTGTTGTGCCGCCAGTTGGAAAAGGCAGAAGAAGCTCAGCAGGAAAAAGATAAAAGATCGTTTTTGTTTCATTTGTTCCTATTTTATTTATTATCAGCAGTTAATACATACATGACATGCGTGCCGCCTCCTATTTTGGATAAAACATTTTTTTCTGTGAATAGTTTCAGATCAGCGGTAGCACGATAGCGCGAGCAGCCGTTTAGCTCGGCATAATCCGGGGTTGTAATCTGTTTGTGCCGTTCCAGAAAATCCAACATTCGCTTTTCGCGTTCATCGAACGTTAATTTTTTAGGTGTTTTGACTTGTTTCAGTTCTGCATTTCTCAGTTCTTCTTTTAACTTTTCCGAGCAACGGAAGTTTACGTTGTCTACCGTTACGGTTATTTTCTTCCCGTCAACGGATGGGCGGGTACGCAATGAAGGCGAGAAATGTCCCAGTTCTTCCAACTCCACATGTTGCCCGCTTTCCAAAGAAAATCCGATCGCCCATACAAATGAGTCGAGTACTGCCTTCACATCGGCCGAAGAGATCGTCGACCGTGAGCAGATCATTTTACACAGATGATCCATTTTTACCGTGCTGTCGCATAATGCCCGTGCATGGATTAACTTCGGACCTTTCCTGCCTTTCGGCCGTGGCGTTTCGTGGATTTTGAATCTGATTCCCATTTTTATTTTGTTTTATACTTGTGTGCCTGAAAAACAACACGTAGTCTTTCCGTTTCTCTGCCGACGAAATTGCCTGTCGACAATTGTCTGCAAGCCTGTCGATAATTATGAGCAGGTCTGCCGAAGGTTGTGTGCAGACTTGCTCATAATTATCGGCAGGAAAAAAGGTTGAGGGCAAATATACGATGCAATAGCAGGAATTGTACTCAGGGTGGGTATAATTATGGAATATTTATACTATACCTTATTCCCATATGTTTTGAGGTGATTCACCCTTTTCAGGATGGTAATGGACGTGTCGGTCGCCTGATCCTGTTTAAAGAATGCCTTTCAAACGGACATGTTCCCTTTATTATCACCGAAGAATTGAAAATGTCCTATTATCGGGATACTTGTTTGACTGCGCAGGATAATTATAAAGAGGTATTGGATAAGTATCGGATTAAGTATTGAGATTCGAATATTTTATGGAATACCGGATGGCGTAAAGTCCCTTTTCGTTATATTTCTTACAAATGACAATATGATTATTATTTAAGTGTTTTGTAAACGGATTGATACGTTAAAAAATATTACCCGCTGGGGTATTTTTATTTATCCGGTATATTAATCCGATTTACCTGGTAGAGTAGTGACATTTTGATAATGGAGGGAATCTTTTATAAGAATTACGATTAGTTGCAAGTTGTTCGGTTAGCTTGTTCGGCGCTTGTTCGGTCAACATGTTGAGATGGATTGATAATCATAGTTCTATTTTTCAACTCATTATTTTCTCCCATCATCAGATTCCTGAAAAACAAAACTAAGAAACTCATATCCGGTTCAACGCCTTTTCGTATATTTCTGTAATTTGCACGCACCAACGCATTGCGGAAGTACCAAGAGTTGTCGGCAAACAGATCATTATTCACGTCAAAACCAATACTACGCAAATACTTTATAATAAAGACTGCCGTTGTACGAGTGTTTCTAAGTGATGAATATTCAAAAGAAATTGAAGTAAGTTTCAAAAAACATGTTTTGAACTCAGATAATTAGTTTGTGGCTGTATTGAAAAAATTGATTATTAATAGCTTTAGGTTGAATTGTTTCATTATCTTTGAGGCTATAACAATTATGCCGTGCAGCGATGAGATACCTATCTTATATAGTATTCTGTCTGCTCTCTTTCGTGATGTGTACTGAACAGCCAAAAGAGTTATTGCCGGAACTGTCTCGTGCAGAGTTGCTTATGCAACGTTGTCCAAACAGTGCTTTGGCGGTATTGGATTCAATGGAAGTACCCTCTCCATCTGATAAATTTCAATATGCGACATGGTGTCTGTTGATCACTCAGGCACGTGACAAGAACTATATCAAACATATTTCTGATTCACTCATCAATATAGCATTGGATTATTTTGAAAAACAGAATGATCCGGTAAGAAAAGCGACTGCGTTATATTATGAAGGGCGAGTTAACCATGATCTGAATAATGCGGAGGAAGCTGCTGATTATTATTTACGAGCGAGGGATGCGGCAAAGAATACGACGGATTATAGGTTGCTTTGTTTGATAAATATTCACTTAGGTACATTATATGCTTATCGTGGTTTGGCGGACTTGGCATTGAAAGCTTATGAGAATGCATATGATTATTCAATTCAATTGAAAGATAGCACATTGATTTCCAACTCATATTCTTGTTTGGGACGTGTTTCTACGCTTAACAATGATTGGACTAAAGGATTAGATTATTATAAAAAAGCAATAGGAATTGCAGAACAGGCAGGAAGTTTGAAAGCTTTAACATTGGCTTATGGGGAAATCGTGACTGTGTACAGATCTTTATCCATGCTTGATTCATGTATGTATTATCTTGATAAATCAAAGAAGATAGAAGAAAAACATAACATTTCTGCTTTGCCACAAACTTATTTAGGAATCGGAGAAACTTATTATTGCATGGGACAATCTGATTCAGCTTATTTTTATTTAGAAAAAGCATTGAATACTACTAATCCTTATACAAAACAAGATGCAACACAAACTTTATATTATTTATGTAGAGATTTAGGGAAATATGAAGATGCAATTCAATATAATGAACAATATTGGATTTATAAAGATTCTGTAGATAATATCAATCGCAGTTCGGAGATTGCGGAAATTCAAGTAAAGTATAAACAGGAAAAGTTATTGAATATAAATAATAACTTAGAAAACAAGTTGTTATGGGGAACGATAATATTATTAGTAATAATATCTATATTAATATATTTTTATCAACATAAGTTGCTCAAGAAGGAACGTACAATTCAAGAAAATAGAAAGCAGTTGGAGATGAGTATAAACCATTTACATGAAAATGAAAATATAATTTATGAAAATGAGACTCTTATAAAAGCCTTATCTTCTCAGATAGAGGACCATGTAGGCTCACAGGAGCATATAAATGATCAGATGAAAGAATTTGAACGAATTCGCCAAAACAATGCTTCATTACAGTCTCAAAATGAAATATTGCAGAGAAATATAGAGAAATATGTATCCCGTTTAAAAGAAAAAGGGGAGGAACTAAAAACGTATGAACGCTTGGTTACTGAAAATACTTATTTGTCCGAGCGGCAAAGATATCTATGTTCCCAATTGATTAAGCATATAAATATACTTAATTGTTTAAAATCCAATCCGGAATATATCGATGAATTCCGATGTTCTGAAATCTTTAATTTAATGAATATCGTTTATCCGAATCTGATTGACCGGTTGAGGAGAGACTTTTCATTAACGAATGATGACCTTTTGATTTGTTGCCTGATAAAATTACAATTGAATAATTCCATTATGGCTGAATTACTAGCTATTTCACCTTCATCCGTAACCAAGCGTAAGCAACGTTTGAAAGAGCGGATCAATCAGCATTTGGAAACCCCGTTAGAGGGAGAAAGGTCCATTGATGCTTACCTTTGGAAGTACTAGGAAACACCTTGTCCACATTTTGTGATTGCTTGATATTGATAAACGCCTTAATATTAGCGTTCTGGCTGTTCATGTCTGTCCACTTGCTGTCCGTTTATTTTTATCTGTTTCTATTATAAACCGCATACCTTTGTAGAGTAGAAATTAATAAAATTATCGTTATGGCAAAGAACCTCAAAAAGCCTGTTGGGGCAATGTGTGTATTTCTTTTTTTCAGTTGTTTACTACTACAGAGTATATCAGCGGAAGGGAGCAAGAGGGTTTCATTTTGGGGAGAATGGAGAGAAGATACTCGTTCCATTTCTCCTTCAATTCCAATCTCCGCTTTTATTAATGATGGTGTCTTATCCATTCATAGTAGTACTCAACGTTCTGATATAACAATATGTATATCGAAAGACGGAAAGGTACTTTATGAAGAAATGATTCCGGCATCGAAAACTGATTGTGTTACAATTGATTTGAGTGAATTTGAATCTGGAACTTATTCTATTGGATTGAAAAATCAATGGGCTGATTGTCTTTGGGGAGAGTTGTTTTTAAATGAATAGTTTGTATTATTATGAACTCAAAATATTAAAGTATGAAGACTATATTTAAATTAATGCCAGTTATGATGGTATTATTGTTTTGCAGTTGTAATCAAAGAGAAGTTGAAGAATTATCTCAAGTATCTCTAAAAGGTTCTATTGCGGAAAATTCTCTTGTAGAAAGCGTAACACTTGATCTTCTTAACAAGTTTAGCAAGTCTCTTCGAAATTCATCTCTAACAAAGTCTGAAAATAGCATTATCGTAGATGAATCAATAAAAACAACTTATCATTTTAAATGGAATCATGAAACAAATACTAAATCAAATGGTCCACAAATTCCTGATTCGGTAAGTGTTGATTTGTATTTAATGAAGTTTCATGAAGCAGACGGAACTTTAGGTTATTCAATTGCAACAGGAGATGAAAGAATAAATAAAGTTTATGTCTATTCACATGGGGATATTAGTGATACCGCCCGGATTTATCCTTTGGCTCATATTATAAAATCAATACCTTTCATTGTTAAAAATGATCTTGAAAATTATTATAAAAATCCGTCAGAAACTATACATACTTATGGTGCACGTCCTGATATAACTACTCATGGACCTTTACTTTGCACTCATTGGCATCAGGAATATCCTTATAATAGCCAAATTAAAGCTTTTCCTGTGATGAATGCACATCCGACCTTAAAGGGGCATGCTCCAGTGGGATGCGCGGCAACAGCAACTGCGCAAGTAGTGACTTTTTATTCAAAATTTAAATCAGATATTATGGCAAATGGAAAACCTTACGTTTATAATTTTTCAAAATTTGCATTTGTGGCAGTTCCTGGAGAAGATGCTCAATTTGAGGTTAGCCAATTATGTAAAGAGATAGGTATTGCACTTGGTATAGATTATTATCCAACCGTGGGGATTTTGTATGATCCTCGTAAAATTGGGACATACTTGGCTGATAAACAAGGATATTCAGTAGAAACAAAATATCACAAGAATATTGATATAAATAAATTGGCAGATCTTATCATGAAAAATAATCCACATATCACAGCAGGAGTTATGCATGGTACAACAAGTGGTCATGTATGGGTATGGGATGGCGTACAAATGAATTGGAATACAAATGAAGTTATGATGGTCCATTGTAATTGGGGGATGGGGATTCAAAAAGATTCTGATTTTGGCAGTGATACATGGTTTACACCAGCAACAATGAGTCAAATAGATTCACAACAGCCGGCATTGACTGATGATCAAGTCCAGATATATTTATCAAATAATAATTCATATTACCCCGGTGGAGGTGGTATATTGTAAAACTATAAGAATAAGAGAAATTGTCAAAAGCAATATGAATGTAATAAATGTATTTATTTTATCAATCAACTATTTTTTAATTAAAAAATAAACGTAGAGAAGTCTATTTATATACAAAAATATAAGAATTGTATTTCAAATTATTTTTCTTCTGCTTTTTGTATTATTGTTAAAAGAGAATAGTAGTTGATCTTTTTTATTCCAATAGACAATTTGCGCTCTTTTTCAGGATTGTTGGCTACTTTTATTAATATGGACTTACCGTCATTTTTTTTAATGAGCGTATACCAACTGCCATTAATTGTATCACCTTCAATTATAGAATTATTTTCATCAGTGACAGTCATAGTCCAATAAGTTGAACTTGCTTGAATCTCTGTCTCTTGTAGATCAGAATTTAATACAACTGGATTTTTTTCAAATGTTACAATAGTGGAAGTTTCTACTTCGTTTTCAGATTTATCACAACTACATATAATTGTAGGAAAAATTAATAATAGAAAATACAGTTTATTCATGATGTTATTCTTTTGTTTATCTATAATAATAGATGCATTTGTATGATAAAAAGCTGCATAAAATATATAAATACTATTTGTACTGGATAAAAATAGCAATACAAAAACTAAATCCAGTATTATTATATAGAACTGAATGATATATTTAACATATATAGTGCAGCAAATAAATCTCTAAAAGCATCATTTATGTAAATAAACAATTAAATATATGATTCGTATGAGATTATTTATAATAGTAGTTTTTGGTATTTTTTGTTTAGTTTCATGTAATGATAATGATTTGCCTGAAAATAATAAAAAAAGTGTACATTCGGTTGAAACTTATACGATTTTTGTTGCACCCAATACAGTAATTATTAAAGATTCAATTTCAAACTCAAAGAAAGAGTGTATATTGATCAAATATGCAAATGTTGATATGGATAAATGGATTCCATTTGAATCTGTAATAGACAGATTTGAATATGAGCTAGGATACGAATATACTTCATTAATAACAGTTGTTACATATAATGTATATTCATATGATAATAGTCAAAAAATGACAGAAAAATTTGAGAAGGAATATGTTCTAAGAAAAATATTGAAAAAACGAAAATTTCATAATTAATTTGTTTTTTATAATACTTATTTTATATATATTCACCACTATAATATTAAAATTGTATATGATATGAAAAGTGTTTTAGTTTGTATTACTTCATTTTTTTTATGGAGTTGTAGTGATGGTAATTTGCCTTTAGAAAAAAGTCTTTTGGAAGCCGATATAGGTGCCTTGGTAAAATCAACATTATCTGTTGAAAGTGATTCTGTTAATATTTGTCAAGAAATTGCATTTGAATCGCTAGTAAAAGATACCATAAGGCTTGCTAATGGTCTGCAGTTATCAAAAGTAAATGAACAATATGTATGTGGTGATATACTGTTGAGTGATAAACAAGTTGAATTACTTGCTAAAAAGAATGTATCCCGTGGAGTTTCTATTTCTGAGTTATCCCAAATATGGCAAGATAAAGTTGTTTATTTTGTATTTGCTTCTAACGTTTCTTTAGAAGATCAAAATATAATATATGATGCTATGTATGAATGGGAAAGTGCATGTAATATTTTATTTAGAGTGGGACAGGGTTCTGGAGATTATATCGAATTTATTATAGGTAATGGTAGCTACTCAAATCTTGGTCGAATAGGTGGAAAACAAACTTTAAGTCTTTCTATTGCAGGATGGAATAAAGGAACTGTTATGCATGAACTTGGACATGCATTAGGAATGTTACATGAGCATCAGCATCCAATGAGAGACAATTATATAATAGTAAATGAAAGGAATATTCAAATTCCTGCTAGAGATCAGTTCGACATTTGGCCTTATGGCTATGCGTCATCAAAATTTGATTTTGACTCTATAATGATGTATGGATCCTATGCATATTCAAGAAATAATCAACCTACAATGACGAAAAAGGATGGTACAACTTGGACTGCTAATAGGTCATATATAACATTTAATGATCAGTTAGTTGTTATGAATTTATATGGTCATTATTTGCCACCAGGTCCAATTGGATAATTTTTGATAAGTTTGCATGATTACAAAGTGATAAATTAAAAATTCGTATTTCTGATTTGTTCTATAAAGATTCATTTTAGATAGCTGGTTAAAACTGGCTATCTAAAATGAAAATACTTAAAAAGACTATCTTGTTTTTATCTTCTGATTATCTCTTTTCTGTCACTAAATGTAGGCAACGTTTAAAAGAGCGGATCAATCAACATCTGACGACTCCGTTAGAGGGTGAAATGTCCATTGAAGCTTACCTTTGGAAATACTGAGAAACAGGCTGTCCATATTCTACTTTGTTCAATTCTTTAAAAGCGTTTATTATCAATGCTTAGAGTGCTCTTGGCTGTCCACTTGTTGTCCATTGGTATTATATATAAACCTTATACCTTTGCAAGGTAGAAATTATTAAAATTATCGTTATGGTAAAAGCTCAAAAAAAGCTTGCTTGGGGAATGTGCACATTATTTGTTTTCAGTAGTCTATTGCTACAGAGTGTATTGGCGGAGGGAAAAAGAAGTATTTCTTTTTGTGGAAATTGGAAAGAAGGTGCTCGTTCCATTTCTCCCTCAATTCCGATCTCAGCTTTTGTTAATGATGGTGTTTTATCCATTCATAGTAATACTAAATGTTCCGATATAACAATATATATATTGAAAGGCGGAAAGGCTTTTTATGAAGAAATGATCCAAGCATCGGAGACGGACTATATTACAGTTGATTTAAGAGGATTTGATGAGGAAGATTATTTTGTTGAGTTAAGAAATCAATGTGGCTGATTGTCTTTGGGGAGAAATTAATCTTAAATAAATTGATTATAGAAAATTGTTTCATGAATGAGACAATGATAATGTTGTTAACTAACTAAATATTTGAAAAATGAAAAGAAAAGTAACTGGTTTTATTGCAATTGCTGCTATTGCATTGTTAGCAGGATGGAATGGTGTTCAGCAGGCAGATAATGTGAAGCTATCTGAGCTAGCTCTTGAAAATGTAGAAGCATTGGGGTGTGGTGAGGTAATTGGTTGGTGGCATGGTAATTATCGTGTTACTAATTATGGTTGTGCTTGGACTTGTACAGCAGGAGGTGTACTTAATTGTCCATATTAGTGCTTATAGGTGAATTTTTTAAGACTAATTTGAGTTATTAAGAAGATAATTCAAATTAGTCTTTCATTTTTTTATCAATATATTTATTTTACTTATGAAGAAATTTGTATTTATATTATTAAGTTTTTGTTTTTTATTCTCATGTCATCAATTTCAGAATAGGAGTATAGGACTTGTATATGTTGTTAATGTGGATGAAGCTCAGAAGAGTGATTTCTATTCAATGTTTGATAGTGTGGCCTATATCTCTTTGGAGACAATAGATGATAATGAAATTGGTCAGATTGACAGAATTTTATATTATAATGAGAAATATATAATTACAGACAGACTGACTAATAGGGTTTTTATCTTTAATGATGATGGCAAATTTTATTCTGCTATAGATGCTATTGGTAATGGACCGGGAGAATATGTACAAATAACAGATGTTGCTGTAGATAAGTTTGAAGATATGATTAAAATTCAAGATGCTATGCAGGGAAAAATTGTTTCTTATGATCTGGATGGTCATTTCATAAAGGAAACAAAATTTCCTATATTTCCTGCTCCTATGCAGTTTTGTCAAGTAAACAAAGATAAGTATGCATTTGATTATCAGCGTTGTTCGAAAGAAAAGGAATGGCAATATAATTTGTCGATAAATTCGGAGGATTTTTCCGGAAAGATCAGCAAATATTTACCTTATGATAAGTCTTTGGATGTTTGCTTTTCTCCGAGGGTTACTCTTCAAGATGTAAATGGTGAGATTCTTTATATACCTTTATATAGTTCTACTGTATATACTATTGATTCTTCAGATGTAAAGCCACGTTATATATTTGATTTCGGAAATAAATGGGTTAGCCAAGAATTTATAGATACAAAATGGAAAGATGCTCTTGAATTCAGAAATAAATTAAACGATGTGAATTTTGTTTACTATTTCAATTTGTTGGAATCGGGATCTCATATTTGTGCTGAATTTATGTACAAAGAAAATAAGTATCATATGGTGATAGATAAAGAAACAGATCATTTATTTCTACAGCAAGAAACAGAAGCCTATAAATGCCATTATACGGAGAATCCTATGTGTTGTATCGGGAATCAGTTTGTAATTCCTCTGACTCCCTTTGAATATAATTCTATGATAGGTGAAGATGCCGTTCAACTTCCTGACGATAATAATCCGGTACTGATGTTTGCTACCTTTAAAAAATTCTGATTATAAACTTATTGATATGAAATTATTATTGCTATTGTTTGTTTTAATGCAAGGTTTAGTAGGAGATAAACCTGATTGTAAGGCGTTTTATGAGGAAACATTGTATCCAATATCTTTATCCGCCAGACTTTTCAAAAAAGAAAAGACAGATGAATACTATCTCTTATATTTAAAGGGTGAGGACGATGGCGATAAAGAAGTTGTTGTCCGGTTACTTAAGAATCAAATGGGAAAAAGTATATTTCTCTTTGCTGTAGACAAGAGCTTGATCAGTAAAAGAAAAGGAGAAACGGCCCTTCATATCTTAGCTCCGATGAAAGATGGTTTCAATGTCCGGATATTTACGGATCTTTGTGAATAAGTATCAGAATAAGAAATTGGATATGAAAGTTATTCAAATTTTAATTAGTTGATATCTTTTAGGTTTTGAAAATTATATTCTGTATGAAAAAATCTATAACTTTATTATTAACCATCTGTTTTTTATTTTCGTGCCGTTCATCTCGGGATGGAAATGCGGAACATATATACATTGTAAATGTTGATGAAGCTCAGGACAGTGAATTTTATTCGATGTTCGATAGTGTCGCTTATATCCCTTTGGAAACAAAAGAGGATCTTGAAATCGGCAAAATCAATCGGATCTTATATCTCAATGAGAAATATATAGTTTGGGATGGATTGACTAATATGGTCTTTATCTTTAATGATGATGGAACATATTATTCCAAAATAGACGCAATCGGTAATGGGCCAGGGGAATATGCACAGATTATAGATATTGCTATAAATAAGTATGATGGAACAATCAAAATCTTAGATGCTATGCAGAAGAAAATCGTCACTTTTGATAAGGAAGGGCAGTTTGTAGGAGAAACAAAACTGCCAGTCTCTTCTACACCTCAACATTTTTGTCAAGTAAATAGGGAAAAGTATGCATTTGATTTTCAGCGTTGTTCTTATGAAAAAGAGTGGCAATATAATGTATCTGTGAATTCAGAGGACTTTACCGGGGAAATCAATAAGTATTTTCCTTATGATAAACCTCTGAGTATTTGTTTTTCTTCAAGAGTTACTCTTCAGGATGTAAATGGTGAGATCCTTTGTTTGCCATTATATAGTCCTACTGTGTATACAATTGACTCTTTGGAAATGAAACCTCGTTATTCTTTTGATTTTGCCGGAAAATGGGTGAGTCAGGATTTTATAGATACTGAATGGAAGGATGCTCTTGAATTCATGAATAAATTAAACGATGCGAATTTTGTTCACTATTTTCATTTACTGGAATCCGGATCACATATTTATGCTGAATTTATATATGGAGAAAATAAATATCATCTGGTGATAGATAAAGAAACGGATCATCTATATTTGCAGCAGGAATCAGAGGCTTATAAATGTCATTATTCGGAGATACCAATGTGTTGTGTTGGGAATAAGTTTGTTATTCCTTTAACTCCTTTAGAATATAATTCGATGGTTACTGAAAATACTGTTCAACTGCCGGAAGATAATAATCCGGTGCTTATGTTCGCTACATTTAAGAATTTCTAATTATAAACTGGTGTTGATATGAAACTATTACTTTTATTATTTCTTTTTCTGCAAGGCTTGACAGGGAATGAATCTGATTGTAAAGCCTTTTATGAGAAAACATTGTATCCTATATCTCTAAAAGGTAATCTTATTAAAAAGGAAAAAACGGATGAATACTATCTGTTATATGTGAAGAATGAAGAAGAGGGTGGGAAAGAGGTTATTGTCCGGTTGCTTAAGAATCAAACAGGAAAAAGTATATTCCTCTTTGCTTTAGATAATAGTCTGATCAGCAAACGAAAAGGGGAAACAGCTCTCCATGTCCTGGCTCCGATATCAAACGGTTTCAAAGGGCGGATATTTCCGAATCTCTGCGAATAAATTTTAAGATCCGAAAAGCTATCATGTTGGACCAGGCTCGCAAAGAGATAAAGAAATAATTATCAGATAGCGAATGAAGTTTATGGTTTCCGGTAAATTTGTGTTTAACTAAGAAGCTGTCTTTCAATAAATCTCATTCGCCAGTTTCCATGCCTGAATATGTTTTATCCCCTGATTTAAAGGGAATGAAATATCATCAAGGGAAACTACATATTTTTCATAATTATCAGGAATGGCTTCTAAAGATGCATATTCGCGACGGATTGTCTGTTCGTTGTATCCTGTACCATAAGCAAATCCGGGATAAAGATAATTTTTAAAAGACAGGTCGTTAATATAATATTTACAGTTACCGGAAATTGTATCTTTCCCTCTTATATCATATCGTTCTGCCTTATGAATCAAAAAAGTATCTTCGATGTATCCTATATAATTAGAAACAGTATCCTTAATAGCAGCAATATAATTTCGTTTAGTCTCATTGTTGGGTAAAACAAACAATTCCGGTAAAGCACCAGTTTCCATATATCTTATCAGTATAACTATGCCTGATAAACCCTAATTCCGGTACATTCCCATTCCAGAAATTATACCGCTGCATTAATGCAAAATATTCTTCCATACTCGAAAATATCTCCCCAAAGATAAAAATATTCTTCCACACTCGAAAATTTTGCATTGAATATTGGACTGTGTTAGCTCCAGATATACTCAAAAAGTAACTGAATATTTTTATTTTCAACGTATGCAGCGGTTTTGAATATAATCTCATCTTACATAATGTAAACTTAAATACAAGGTAGGTCATGAGAACTCTAAATTTGAAATTCCCTTTATTACTTTTGTTGGTTGCGGTGTGTGCTGTTTTAAGTGCGTGTAGGTTTGATGAGGATGAAAAGATGTACTCTTCAAGGAGTTATGATGAGACTTACGCATTGTTGCGACCTTATATATTAGTGAATGAATCAGATGAATTTGAACTAAGTGCAGGTAAGGAGGTGACCGATCTGTTGAGAATTTATCCGGGGCATATTTCAAAATTAAAAGGAGAGTTGTATGATATAAATCTGCAGATAAAGAAAGCATTGAATGATCCTTTGTGTTCACAGGTTCTGATGGTTACAGAACGTCAGGGTGCCCTTATTAAAAAAACTGCACCTAATCTTAAATATGAGATCAGTTCGAATGAGCCAGATATAATAACTACACGTGCTGACGCATATATGACTATCGATTCCGATCAGGGAGGAAGTGCTGTTTTTACCGGCGGAGCACAGGTAAGATCAGATATCAGTATGTATCCCGGATCTGCTTCTCCCTATGTGCTAAACTTTCATTGTAAAACCGGTGAGCTCAGGGAGGGTGAGAATTATATTTGCTGGACGGGGACGGTTGGCTCCACACTTACAAACTGGTGGTATGCCAATAACCCTGATGGAAATAATACTCGTTGGAGCTACAATGCAGATGATTTGGGTGGAGGTGCTTATGGAAGTGCTGTTTTTCAATGGTAAGGCGGGGAATTCCCAAATGTACGAGTATCGGATTTGACGTTGATTTATCGTCAAGAAAAGATTACTTGTCTTTTATGCCTGAAATTACTATCTTTGTTATCGTATCAAAATAAGTAAACTGAAGAATATGGAAGCGAACTACAGGCGTTATCCGATCGGGATCCAGAATTTCGAGCAGTTGAGGAAACGGAATTGTGTGTATGTGGACAAGACCGAACTGGTCTATCGGTTGGCGAATACCGATAGTGTATATTTCCTGAGCCGCCCGCGACGGTTTGGGAAGAGTCTGCTGGTTTCTACGCTGGAGGCTTATTTCCAGGGGAAAAAAGAACTTTTCTCCGGACTGGCTATGGAGCGATTGGAAAAAAGCTGGGAGATATATCCTATCCTGCACATAGATTTCAGTTTAACGAAATATACGAATCTGTTCGATTTGCAGGAACAGTTGAATCTCTTTTTGTTACGTTGGGAAAAGGAGTATGGGAAGGAAGAAGAGGAAACAACGCCTGCGGCCCGTCTGCAGGGGATTATAAGAAGAGCATACGAGCAGACCGGTAAGCCTATTGTCGTATTGGTAGATGAATACGATGCTCCTTTATTGGATAGTAATTCCGATATACCCTTGCAGCAAGAACTTAGAAATGAGATGCGGAAGTTTTTCAGTCCGCTCAAGGGACTGGGGCAATACTTGCGATTCCTCTTTATCACAGGTATCAGCAAGTTTAGCCAGATGAGTATCTTCAGTGAACTGAATAACTTGAAAAATATCAGTATGCGCGATGAATTCAGTACGATATGCGGTATTACCGAACAGGAGTTGCTGACGGAACTGGAACCTGATATTGAATGGATGGCTGCGGCTAATGGGGAGACTTTTGAAGAGGCTCGCGATCATTTGAAGCGGCAATATGATGGCTATCATTTCAGCAAACGGTGTGAGGATATTTACAATCCGTTCAGCTTGTTCAATGCTTTTGATTCGAAAGAATACAAGAATTATTGGTTCTCTACGGGTACACCTACCTTTCTCATCGATTTATTACAGGAAGTGGACTTCGATGTTCGTGAACTGGATGGGGTGGAAGCTACCGATGAGCAGTTTGACGCACCGACGGAACGTATCACGAGTCCTATACCTGTTCTTTATCAGAGCGGTTATTTAACGATAAAAGGATATGATCCGGACTTTCAAACTTATTGGTTGGCATATCCCAATGGCGAGGTGCGTAAGGGTTTTATCGAATCGTTGCTTCCCGCCTATATCGGGTTGCCGGGGCAGAGCAATACTTTTTATGTCGTTTCGTTTATACGCGATTTGCGCAAAGGTGATATCGAGAGTTGCCTGGAGCGTACCCGCTCTTTCTTTGCTTCTATCCCGAACGATTTGGAGAACAAGACTGAAAAACATTATCAGACTATCTTTTACCTGTTGTTCCGCCTGATGGGGATGTATGTGGAAACGGAAGTAAAGAGTGCTGTCGGTCGTGCGGATGTAGTTATAAAAATGCGGGATGCTATCTATGTATTAGAATTTAAATATGACGGAACAGCAGCAGAGGCTTTGGCTCAAATCGAGAGCAGGCAATATGCGATTCCTTATAACAAAGACGGGCGGCGCATTGTGAAGGTCGGTATTAATTTTGACAGTGCCACACGGACGATCGGGGATTGGATGATCGTCGAAGAATGAAATAAGGACTTTTAATCATAACTTATAAACTGACGATAACGGAGGTGTTTATAAGTTATACTTAATAAAATACCTATATTTGTACATTGAAGTTACTAACTTTTCTTGTAGTAATTGAAAGTAAACGAGTTAGGCAGTCTTTTTATGGATTACGAACCTTAATAGGTTACGATTTAGTTAGATACAGAATGTTTCGGTATTCCATGCTTTGCAAGACTTCAATCAACTCTACTATTTGCAAAAATAATACTTTTCTGCGGATATTCGAGTGATTCCTCTGCGTTTTTTGGAATTGTTTTGGCAGAATATTGTCCTTACTCATGATGTATAGACTTTCTTACCTATGGTTCATCCGTTTCTCTCTGTTTATCCTCCACGGAATACGTTTTCTACCCATCGCATCAGACAGTCATTTTCGTTTTGGATGCAAAGGTAATTCCGGGATTTTACGAAGATGCAAGGTCGGGCCTTCTGTTTTCGGAAGAAATCTCCACGCCTCAATCCTTTCGGGTAGTATTTCCTTCCGAAAAACCTTGCATCTTCTAATCCCGACCTTTTTAGAGCACCCGAAACGAAAACGACCGATGCGAAAAGAAAACGCATAAAAAAATGTCGGATAAACAAGAAACGGAAGTTTGGAAACTCAACTTCCTCCGCTCTTAGAGCCGCATTAAATCCTCTATCAATGTAGCACGTATGAAAGCAATGTTTCATCAATGATTGCAAGTTTTCTTCTGAGTATTCTTGTGTGTTCACAAAATTTATCGTTGTTCCACGTGTTTGCAATATTACAATCCTTCTTGCGGACATTCCTGCAAACGAGTTATCTTGCAGGCTATGCCATTTGCAAATTCTAACGTATGCAAGTAACATTGATTGCTTACGTAATGGCAAAGAAGAATACGTTCAATACAAAAATTCCAATCCGTTTCAGACGGATTTTTATGTTCGTCAAAGAACAGCAAGGTATGTTTTGAGTTACCCGAAATGATTCGGGTAACTTAAAACGCCTTGCCCTTGCAGGGAACTGAATTATCCTCCGAAGTCGGATAATTCCAAATAAGCGACACCTTGTGAGCATGGGTTGCACATATATACTTTCTCTTATACTTTTTGTCCAAATAAACAAGGGGAAACCGATAAAAATTGCTACCTTTGCACTCATTATCGGACTGCTAATGACCTGAGAAAACAATTAAAACAACATACGAAACTCCTTCGCTGTCTTATAGGCTTTGGTCAGCCTCGCAGGGATAGCGGAGGAGTTTTCGCTTTAATAGAAACTTCCGATAATATTGCATTATCGGCATTATATAGAAGCTATGACACCGGAAGAAAAGGCAAGAGTAAAGATAGACAAGCTGTTTCAAGAAGCAGGTTGGTCCGTTGTCGACCGTGACCAATATACGCCTGCATTTACAGCGGCAGCTATAAGAGAGGGGCTTCTTGAAAAAAATTTTAGAGCGGACTATTTTTTGTTTATTAATGGTAAGGCTGTGGGGGTATTGGAAGCCAAACGTGCGGAAATTGACCCTTCTACTTCTGTTGTAGCAGAGCAGGCAGAAGGTTATATCAGGTCTGTACCATCTTGTTACCAAGCATACCAAAGTCCTTTACCACTTATATATACATCTAACGGAGAATATACTTACTTTAGGGATAGCCGTGAAAAGGAATCGGAATTGACCGCCATTAACAGAATACACAAGCCGAAAGAAATTGTAAAAATGCTTGGTATCACTGACTTTTGGGCAGGGCTACCTACATTGCAGAAGAAAGGACTGCGTGATTGCCAGTTCGAGGCGATTACGGAATTGGAAACCAGTTTCCGCACGGGACAAGACCGTGCTTTAATGGTGTTGGCGACCGGGGCGGGAAAGACATACACTGCCGTAACCGCCGCTTACCGCTTCTTGAATTACACTTCGATACGCCGTGTATTGTTTCTTGTTGATAGAAACAACTTGGCGAAACAAGCGGAGGGCGAATTCGGTACGTACCGCCTTACCGAAAACGGGGACGCTTTCAATAATATTTATGGAGTCAACCACTTGCGTTCTTCCAAAATACCGAAAGATGCTAATGTGATTATATCCACCATTCAGCGAGTTTTCGCCTTGCTGACAGGACAAGAAATTGTGGATAACGAGGACGAGGAAGAAGAAACCAACGAAGACGGAAAAACCGTAGAGTTGTTGGGTAACCTCCAACTGCCGCATGATTTCTTTGACTTGATTGTCATTGACGAGTGCCACCGCTCTATCTATGGGCGTTGGAAAGCTGTTTTAGAATACTTCGACACCGCCCGGCTGATTGGCTTGACTGCAACTCCTATTCCTGAGACCAAAGCGTTTTTCAATAACAACATCGTTATCAACTATACCCTTGAAAAATCTATCATTGACGGGGTGAATGTGGATTGCAGGGTATATCGTATCAAGACCGAAGCGACTGAAAACGGAGGGGCTATCAGGAAAGGCGACCCTTTGCACCGTGAAACCCGATATACGGGTAAGGTTGAAACCATTCGCAATGTGGAAACCAGCACCTACACAAAGGAGGAATTGAACCGAAGCATCATCAATCCCTCTCAAATAAAACTGATATTGGAAACCTATCGTGATTCGGTATATACCGAGATGTTCACCGAACCGCAACGGGAAGCCAACTTCGACTATCTGCCCAAGACATTGATATTTGCGCTCAATGAAAAGCATGCTACCAACATTGTTAGGATTGCCAAAGAGGTGTTCAACCGTGAGGACGACCAATTTGTACAGAAAATAACCTACTCCGCCAATGATAGCAACGAATTGATACGACAATTCCGAAATAACAAGGAGTTCCGCATTGCCGTTACTTGTACGTTGGTGGCAACGGGTACAGATGTCAAGCCGCTTGAAGTGGTGATGTTTATGCGTGATGTGGCTTCCGAGCCGCTTTACATTCAAATGAAAGGACGTGGCGTGCGTACAATCGGTGATGAGCAACTGCGGGCGGTTACTCCTAACGCTGTCAGCAAGGATTGTTTCTTCTTGGTGGATGCGGTCGGTGTGACGGAAAGTGCCAAGGTGATTACTACACCGGACGAAGAACAACCCGCCACCATTACATTGGAACGGTTGCTCGAACTGCTCGCTCACGGCAATGTAAGTGATGACAACTTGCGACTGCTTGCCGCTCGTTTGGCTCGCATACACAACAAGTCTAACGAAGAACAGCGGAAACATTTTGTAGATTTGGCGCATATCGAAATGTCAGCCATTTCCGCTAATATATACAATGCATTGGAAAGCGGCACTTTGCCGGAGTACAAAAACATCAACGAGCCGAACAATGAACGTAAAGGTTTGGTGGCAGCAATAGTCAATCACCCCGAAGCCCGTAAATACTTGCTCATCCTGAATGCAGGTTTCGTGAACACGTTGCAACCGGGCGAGGATACGTTGATTTCAAAAGGCTTCTCGCAAGAAGAAGCAGCCGCCACGGTTTCGGCTTTCGAGGAATACTGCCATAAGCATTGTGACGAAATAGAAGCCCTGCGCATCATATACAACAATACGGGTGAACCTTTGACGTATACTTTACTCCTTGACTTGGAACGGAAATTGCGTCAATTTGATTCAAAGTTCACCACTTCGATGTTGTGGAACAATTATGCCATTCTCTATCCGGACAAGGTGAAGAAGCGTTCCACTAAAGAGGAACAAAAGGCGCTGACAAACATTATTCAGCTTGTCAGAAAGGCGTATCACCAAATAGAACGGTTGGAAAGTCTGTACCCGGCAGCAGCGCAGCGTTTCAACCTTTGGTACGGTCAGCGTCAAAGACTTTTGTCTGATGCACAAATTGAGGTCATACGACAAATAGTGAATTATGTAGCATCCAACGGTGCTTTGACAATAAAGGAAATACGGGAAATGGATAAGGATAAAGCCAATGCGCTGATTAGGGTGTTTGGCAATATGACTGTGGTGAACGAGACCATCGAATCCCTTTCTACATTTATATTAACAGCAAAAGCGGCATAACATGGCTAAAAATACAGATAACGCTATCAGCAATAAACAATCGGCTTTAACTCAAAAAGTATGGAACTTGGCTGACGTTCTCGCAGGTGCGGGCGTGGGCTTCACCGATTATATCACGCAACTCTCTTACTTGTTGTTCCTCAAAATGGATGATGAGAGTGTAAACTGTTACGGGGAAGAATCGGCTCTGCCCGAGGGCAACCGTTGGACGGACTTAATCGAACTTGACGGTGAAGACTTGATTGATAAATATGAGAAGATACTGAAAGAGTTGAGCGGACTAAGCAACCTTATCGGTACAATCTATTCAAAAGCCCAAAACAAGATAGACAAACCCGTACATCTTCAGAAAGTTATCTCCTTAATCAATGAAGAAAATTGGTTGATTATGGAAGGCGATGTAAAAGGGGCTATCTACGAAAGTATTCTTGAAAAGAACGGAAAGGATAAAAAGAGCGGTGCGGGGCAGTACTTTACGCCTCGTCCGTTGATTAAGGCGATGGTCGATGTAACGCAACCGAAAATCACCGAAACCGTATGCGACCCGGCTTGTGGTACGGGTGGATTCCTCCTTGCGGCATACGACTATATGAAAGGTCAGTCGCAAGACAAAAAGGAACTCGACTTCTTGAACAATGAGGCTTTGCACGGTGTGGACAATACCGCACTTGTGGTTACCTTGGCTTCAATGAACCTCTACCTCCACGGCATCGGCACAGACCGTAGCCCGATTGTTTGCGAGGACTCTTTGGAGAAAGCTCCCGAAAAGTTGGTGGATGTGATTCTTGCCAATCCTCCGTTTGGCGACCGTCCGTCCGGGTCTGTAGCATTGAACCGTGATGATTTTTATACCGACACGAACAACAACCAGCTGAATTTCTTGCAGCATATCATGGTTTCGCTTCGCAATGGCGGTCGTGCTTCTGTCGTCTTACCCGACAATGTGTTGTTTGATGGCGCGGGCGAAACCATCCGTAAAGAGTTGCTTAAAAACTTCAACCTGCATACCATTCTCCGTTTGCCAACGGGCATCTTCTACGCCAATGGCGTGAAAGCGAATGTGTTGTTCTTTACCAAAGGCACACCGACTACCGATGTGTGGTTCTATGACTACCGCACGGGGGTGAAGCACACGTTGGTGCAAAGTCCGATGGAACGCCACCACCTCGATGACTTCGTGAATTGCTACAAGGTGGGCGACACGCAGCATCGCGTGGAAACCTACAACGAGACCGATAACCCCAACGGACGTTGGCGCAAGTATTCGGTGAACGAACTTCTCGCGCGCGACAAGACAAGCCTTGACATTACTTGGATAAAACAGACGGACGAAAGCCTCGACCGTCCGCTCTCGGAAATGATTGCCGACATCAAGGCTAAGAGCGAAAATATCTACAACGCGGTCGCTGAACTTGAAAAACTTTTGGCTAATATTGAGGAGGAATAGTATTATGGAGAAAAAAATACAAAAAAAGGAAGAACAGCTTACGCCATCAGAAATTCGCTTTGCGGATGAATTGCGAAATATTGTACTTTCAAATTTACGAAAGGCGTATGCTGCCATCAACTATACTCAGGTCAATACAAATTGGAATTTAGGTCGCCGCATCGTGGAAGAAGAACAACACGGTGAGGCTCGTGCAGAATATGGGAAACGTGTAATAGCTATTGCTTCAAGGATTCTTACAGAAGAATTTGGTCGTGGCTATTCAGAAACTAATTGCAAAAGCTTTAGGCGTTTCTATCTCGAATTTCAAGGATTTACAATTGGGCAGACGGTGTCTGCCCAATCAGACATGGAAAATCGGCAGACACCGTCTGCCCAAATCGACAATCATCTTGAATTACTTTCGTGGTCGCATTACGAACGCCTGATGAGAGTCTCTGACAAGAAAGCACGCGATTGGTATATGCGTGAGGCTGCTAAGGAAATGTGGAGTTTTCGTACACTCAATCGCAACATAAACACACAATACTATGAGCGTATGATGCTGTCGCAGCTTTCTGACGATGTAAAGCACGAGATGATGCTTAAAACGTCATTTTATCAACATGATAAATTTGAGTTTATCAAAAATCCTACTGTTCTTGAATTTCTTGGGCTTCCCGGTAATTCCGGTTATACAGAGCGAAAACTTGAACAGGCTATCATTGACAACATGGAGCATTTCTTACTTGAAATGGGAAAAGGCTTCGCGCTGGTGGCTCGTCAACAATTAATTCGTACTCCGCAAGAGGATTACTATGTAGACTTGGTGTTCTATAATTATTTACTCAAATGCTTTGTCTTAATTGACCTCAAATTAAATAAGGTATCCTATCAGGATGTAGGCCAGATGGATATGTATGTGAAGATGTATGATGAACTTCGGCGTGGCGCGGATGATAATCCTACTATTGGAATTGTGCTTTGTTCTGAAACGGATGAGAATATCGCACGCTATTCTGTGTTAAAAGGAAACGAACAGCTCTTCGCTACTAAATACAAACTGATTCTTCCCTCAGCACAAGAACTGCAAGAAGAAATAAGCCGCCAAACTGCTATTTTGAAATTACAGTTTGGGAACGAAGATAGCAATATGTGAGACGCTGTCTCACATATTTTAAAAACGAAATCAAATGGACACCAAAAAATTACGTCAAAAAATACTCGACCTTGCCATTCGTGGAAAGCTTGTACCGCAAAACCCTGCGGACGAGCCGGCTTCCGTATTGCTTGAACGCATCAAAGCGGAGAAAGAACAACTCATCAAAGAGGGCAAGATTAAACGAAGCAAGAAATCATCTAAAACTACCGATACGCCCCATTATGGGAACGTGCCGTTTGAAGTGCCGAGTTCGTGGGTGTGGTGCAAGTTGGACGATTTAGCCTTTTACAAAAAAGGACCTTTTGGAAGTAGCTTAACTAAAGCTATGTTTGTTCCTAAAGGCGATAAAACATACAAGGTATATGAACAAAAAAATGCTATTCAGAAAGATGAGCATTTAGGAACTTATTATATAACGGAAGAAAAATATCAGTCACTCATTGGCTTTGCAGTTCAACCGTATGATATAATAGTAAGTTGTGCTGGTACGATTGGTGAATCCTTAGTTCTTTCGGAGAATCCTGATGAAGGAATTATCAATCAAGCTCTAATGCTAATAAGGTTATTCAATCGAAGTATTGAACGATTTTATTTGCTTTACTTTGATTATATCCTAAAGGAAGAAGCATATAAAGAAAGTAAAGGAACTGCTATCAAAAACATTCCACCGTTTGATGTTCTAAAGAATTTTTACATACCTATACCCCCACTGGCAGAGCAATTAAAAATCATTCAAGAAGTTGATAAATGGTTTGAATTTGTTGATGCGATTGAAAAAGATGCTGTACATCTTCACAACCTTATTGCCCAAGCCAAAAGTAAAATCCTTGACCTTGCCATTCACGGTAAACTCGTCTCGCAAGACCCTACGGACGAGCCAGCTATCGAATTGCTCAAACGCATAAATCCCGACTTCATACCTTGTGATAACGGGCATTATGAGAACTTGCCCAATGGGTGGTGTTGTACTTCTATAAATGAAATGTGCTCAAGTACTAATGGTTTATGGAAAGGCAAGAAACCACCATTCATAAATGTAGGTGTTATCCGAAATGCCAATTTTACAAAGGACTTCAAATTGGATTACACTAAGATTGAATTCATAGACGTTGAACAAAGGTCTTTTGAGAAACGTAATTTGCGTAATGGAGATTTAATTGTGGAAAAATCAGGTGGAAGCGAGAAAAATCCCGTTGGCAGAGCAATCCTTTATGAGGGAAAAGATAACGTCTATTCATTCAGCAATTTTACAATGTCTTTGCGAATTGAATATCCTGAAATCTTGCATTACAAGTATCTATATTACTTGCTGTTGCAAAACTATAACCAAGGGGACATGAAACAAATGCAAACACAAACTACTGGATTACACAATTTAATATTAGACAAGTATCTGTCCATAAAGATACCATTACCTCCTTATAAGGAACAGTTAAGAATGGTTGAAAAGATTGAGTACCTTAGCAAGATTCTTGATAGAATAACGGAAGAGCTATAACTCCTCCGTTATTTTATCAAGCGTAGCAAACAATAAATGTATTTTGTTTGCTATGCGTTCTTGCTCGGCAAGAGGTGGTATGCCAATGTTGATATTTTCGATAATTGCTTTACTTACTCGTTGTTGACCTACTACGCCATTGAATGTGCCTACACACTGATTAATAAAGTAATCCGACTTAAAGAAACATAGTCCGAAATGAGCGTCAATACATTGCGACCTAAATACGTGTAGTTCGGTCGTACCAGCACCTATTTCATTTGGCAAACCTTTTAATATCATTGATTTTCTGTTCTCAAGACAAGGAGATATTTTAGCTACTGCAATATCTCCATTTGCAAAGTGAGTGAAACCTGATTTTATTTTGCACCAAGGTCTCGTTTCATAAATAAAATCATTAGAATAACCTTCTGAAATCATTGCCATAGGAACGAAACCCGCATCAATGTTTTCATCATCGACTTTATTCCTTGGATTGATAGTAAATGCTTCTTTAATAGGAACACAGCACCACCCATCGGGCAAGTTCTCATAATGCCCGATAGATGCACATATATTACTGCCGTATTCACCAATAAACAAGAAGAATATGGTAGTAAAATTCAAACGACATTTAGCCAAAACCAACTTGGCTAAAAATACCGTTACATCGTATGTGTGGACGGTAAACTATTTCCTTGAACATTACAAGGAAGTCAACAAGAAGAACCTTTTAGCCTATAAGGGTTACTTGGTGGAAAACTTCAGCCCTCAAACTGTAAATCTACGGTTACAAGGTATCAACAAGTTCTTGGAGTTTACGAAGCAGGACAAGCTAAAACTGAAATTCGTAAAGGTACAGCAAAAGAATTTCTTGGAGAATGTAATCAGCGATGCGGATTACAAGTTCTTCAAAGCGAAGCTAAAGGCAGACGGCTATGATGAATGGTATTTCATTGTATGGTTTATGGCTGCAACCGGGGCGCGTGTCAGTGAACTGCTCCAAATCAAAGCAGAGCACGTGAAAGTCGGTTACTTAGATATGTACAGTAAAGGCGGAAAAATCCGCCGTCTGTATATCCCGAAAAACCTGCGCACCGAAGCCGAAAAGTGGCTGAACGGCATGGGGTTGACATCGGGATATATCTTCTTGAACCGTTTCGGCAAGCAAATTACCACTCGTGGCATTGCGCAACAACTAAAGCATTTCGCTGAAAAGTACGGTCTGAATCGTGATGTGGTCTATCCACATTCTTTCCGCCACCGCTTTGCCAAGAACTTTCTCGACCGTTTCAACGACCTTGCTTTGCTTGCCGACCTCATGGGGCACGAGAGCATAGAAACCACTCGCATCTATCTTCGCCGCACCGCCAGCGAACAACAAAAGATTGTGGATAAGGTAGTAAATTGGTAGCACCATTCCTTAGAAGCGTTCTCGCTTATGCTTCTAAGGAATTTTGAATACCGTCAAGAATAGAGAATGTTTCTTCAATCTTGGCTACAATGCGTTGTTGCTCGGCAAGAGGGGAAATAGGAAACGGGAAATCATCCAAATTTGACTTGTTGATAGACGGAGAATTATCCCCTTTCATAAAATGGTTCAATCCGCTTACTACATAGTCAGAAAGCATCATATTCAGACAGTACTTTGGCAATATAGAGCCATTGGAATGACACACATAAAACCCTGTTGAAGCAATACATTCATCACATTCTATCATTGCGATGTTGCGCAAATAAGGACGAACCATAGAAAACAGAACATCACCATTTTCAGTGTGTCGACTTGCTCGACTTGGAGCTAAAGAAACACTTATTGATTTCGGACGTACTATATTCAGATGGTTGTCAATACTGTCAATATCTGCATATAAGAATGTATCTCCCTTTGGTTTTGTGCTGCGCATCGAAGTAAAAATACATTTCCCTTGGGCAAAAATCCACCCGCTCGGTACATCAAACGGATAATGCCCGTTATCACAAGGTGTGAAGTCGGGATTTATACGTTTAAGCAATTCAATGGCGGGTTCGTCCGCAGGGTCTTGCAGGACGAGTTTACCGTGAATAGCCAAATCGAGAACTTTGCTTTTGGTTTGGGCTATAACCGTTTGCAATTCGGTGGCATTTGATTCAAGGTTGTCAATCAACTTATACCATTTTTCAATCTCGCCAACTATACGCAGTTGTTCTGCAAGTGGTGGAAGTGGCAACAATGTAGATGACGCAGTTTCTATTGACAACTTTGGTTGAGCTACTTGATGAAACTTGGAGCTAAAATGCTCTTGTGAATTTGTTGATAATAAAGCATACATCAGATACAATCTATTACAACCAATATCGGTCAATTTAGCTGCATTTTCCGTTAAACTCATACCACTAACCTCTTGGGGGATTTCCCCAACGTCACCGATAGTACCTGCTATAGTAAGATACAAGTCATTTGAAGAAATAGTGTAGTTTTTTATTTCTTGAAACACATCTTCTTCAATATATTTCAAATCATCGAGAGAAATAGTTCTGTTCTTCATGTTGGTAACACGAAGATAAATATGTTCAGTACATTGATTAGAAAAGCCTTTACCTTTGGGAATTCTTTTGCCACCTTTTATACTGCACAAATCTTCCAATTTGCACCACATCCAATTATCGGGTATCTCAAACGGCACGTTCCCATAATGGGGCGTATGTAATTGTCGGAAAATGCATTAAACTCCCAATAGAAGAAATTCAATATTCGGCGAAAAGAAAAACCGTCATTGGTGCTCTCTGATGTGAGAGTAACCAATGACGGCTTCCCTTTTGCGCTTATGTGCCTATAATAAGGTGAGAGTTTTTAGCAAAACCCACCCTTATCCGATTGTACAGAGGATAAGAACATAGGGATGATTTCTTTCCTTGACTCAAACATCCGTTTCATCATCCACTTGCGGAAAAGGTTGGTATAAAAGGTATTCCACTTGTAAGACAACACAATGATGAGTTCCATCGAGTAGAATTCCATCAGCAACCCGTTATCCAAACGGATGAGTTTCAATACCTCATAATCATTTAGTACGTCCGCTTTCAACACTTGCTTTACGGCACGGTTCACGCTTGTCGCCATGATGTTAAAAGGTCGGCTATCTCCCCGGCACTCATCCACACATTGCCACCCGTGGCGACAATGCGGTTGTCCTCTTCTACCATTATCGTGTCGCGCCACATACGTTGTCCTCCTTTCCGTTTTTGTGTGAATCCGACAGGAAACTTTCAATATTCCCCAATCGTTTTTCCAGATTTTCCATGTCTTGATTGAGCTTTTCCTTGGTGATTTTGGCGTAAATTTGGGTTGTGGAAATGTTCTTGTGTCCAAGAATGGAACTGACCGTTTCTATCGGTACTCCGTTGGAAAGCAACACGGTAGTGGCTGCCGTATGACGGGTGACATGCCAAGAAAATGACTTGGTTATGCCACATCTTTTGGCTACGGAACGGATACCTGCCAAGTAAACTGTATAGTGCGGAACGGGAAAAATCCTGCCATCTTCGCTCAATCCTCTATACTTCTCCAAAATGCGGAGAGGAACATCCAATAAGCGGATATTCGATTCCACTCCCGTCTTCTGTCGGTTGATTTTTATCCATTGGTGCTCGTCAAAGTAGGTCACGATGTTCTCTTCCCTCAGATTGCGCATATCCGAAAAACTCAATCCCGTGAAGATACAGAACAGGAACATATCGCGGTATAATTCCTGCTTGGCGTTCTTCAACTTGCCATCCATCAAAAGTTGGATTTCCTCTTTGGTGAGGAATGTGCGTACCGTGTCCTCCTTTTTGATTTCGTAATCACGGAAAGGGTCGTGCACCAACCATTCGTTGCTGATGGCTACCGAAATCATCGTGCGAAGCGGGCAGACGTAAATCCACGCGGTGTTGTTGCAACAATGCTTGTCCGTGCGCAGGAACATATCAAAGTCCATGATGAACGACTGGGTCAGTTCCTTCAAGGCGATGTCCTGCACATGGTAGCGTTGCATGAGAAACTCTTTCAAATGCTTGTACACCACAAGATATTTTTCGTATGATTTCTTAGACTTCATTCCGGCTTCCACCATTTTGGCATAGTCGGCGGTGAATTGCTCATAGACTTTCATCAACGTGTGGCATCGGTGTTCCAACCCCAAGAAAGCGTTCTTCACCTTTTCCGCCGTGACAAAGTTGTCCCTGTCCATGATTTCCTGATAATGGGTGTTTATCTTCACCCGGATTTTGTCCAGCATACGGTTCGTTTCCAACGCAACGGTACTCCTGCCCGTTGCCCGTCCCGTCTTGGTTTCCCAAATCTTGGGGTCGATGGTCAGCTTGCAACTGAATTGCGTCTGCGTTCCGTCCACCGTGATACGCCCCATGATGGGCACCGTCCCGTCCTTTTTCACTACCTGCCGTTTGAGGTAGAAGATTGTCGAAAATGTACTTCTCATTGCTCTACTCGTTTTTTGATTACAAAATTAGTTCGGGTAGAGCCGATGGAATGTATGCAAAACAAGGCAGACCGGAGAAGATAAATCCAAAGGCGAAAAATCTTTGCCAATTATTAGGTATTCAACCACTTATTGCCTAATATTGTGCCATAAAGTGCCTGAATTCCGTTGGTCACGAATAGGTAACGCAGCTCAGGCTTCAATTGGCATTTTCATGGCTTCTCGTGGCGTTCACACACCATTCAAAATTCCTTTAATCATCTGTATCTCAAATCATCTTCCTCGTTTTTCCGTATATCAAGAAAAAGTAGTACTTTTGTAAAATTTATCAAGTATAACTTATAAAAATATGAAGATTATAGAACATATAGTAAAAGAATAAAACCTTTTAAGAGTTCCGCATGATTCGAAATGATGAAGACTTATTTGCTTATCTGAAAGCATTGGGTAATGCTTATCTTATCAATAAGGTAGGGCGGGTTGATGTGAATGGTTTGAAGAAATTTGAAATCGGTGATAAATATTTTTTTGAAGATCTGGGTTTGCGCAATTGCAGACTAGGATCTTTCCTTCAATATGAGGTTTATGTAGGTCAGAAAGATAATCAGGAAATTGATTTCGTGGCGTTGAAACAAGGGAAAAAAGTGTATGTACAGGTCGCTTATCTTATCTCGGATGAAAAAACGCGTGAACGTGAGTTTGGTAATCTGATGACTATTCAGGATAACTATCCGAAATATGTAGTTAGCCTGGATGAATTTAACAGAGGGAGTGATGTAGAAGGAATCATTCATCTTCACCTTGCTGATTTTTTGAAGAGAGAGGTGTTATGAACGATGGAATGGCGTTTTTTGCTATCTGACATTTCTGTCATACAATTGTCATCTTCAGTCACTTAAAAATCAGGTTTTTTTTAATATAATTCTAATCTCTTCAATACAATTTATGGAGTATTAAGGCGTTGGTATTAAACGTAAATGCTTACCTTTGCGGCCGACTGTCCGTGTGAGGATAGCATATATTGACAATTTAATTATCACACTTTATACAAACATGAGAAAGTATAAACTAATCAACAACGTGTTGGGGTGGGTTGTTTTTCTGATCGCCTCTACCGTTTATTTGATGACTATCGAACCCACTGCCAGTTTCTGGGATTGTGGTGAGTTCATTTCTTCAGCTTTTAAACTGGAAGTAGGGCACCCGCCCGGAGCACCGTTCTTTATGTTGACGGCTAACCTGTTCACGCAACTTGCGTCGGATACTTCCATGGTGGCAAAAATGGTGAATTCGATGTCGGCACTTTTCAGTGGGCTGACCATTTTATTCCTGTTCTGGAGTATTACGCACCTGGCCCGTAAGATCATGGTGAACGATGAGGACGAAATCTCATTAGGTAAAATGATCACTATCATGGGTAGCGGTCTGGTAGGTGCGTTGGCTTATACCTTTAGTGATACATTCTGGTTCAGTGCGGTAGAAGGTGAGGTATATGCCTATTCTTCTCTGTTCACGGCATTGGTTTTCTGGCTGATCCTTAAATGGGAAGAGGCGGCAGACCGTCCGCATGCCGACCGTTGGATCGTACTGATTGCTTACCTGATGGGGTTGAGTATCGGTGTCCACCTGTTGAACCTGCTTTGTATCCCGGCTATCGTCCTGGTTTATTATTATAAGAAATTCCCGAATCCTACAATGAAAGGGACCATCTATGCGTTGTTGGTTTCTTTTGCTATCGTCGGATTGATGATGTATGGGGTCGTTCAGGGACTGGTCGAGGTATGCGGTTATTTCGAACTGTTGTTCGTAAATGTACTGGGTATGCCTTACAATTCGGGTGTCTTTGCGTATGTGATTGCTTTGTCGGGCGTCTTGGTCTGGGCCATCTGGGAAACGATGCGCGATGAGATAAATCCGACGCGTATGAAGATTGCTTTTATCGTAGCGATCGTGCTGGTAGGTGTTCCGTTTATCGGTAGCGGTTATGTGATCGCTGTGATCCTGACAGCTGCATTGACGGCTTACCTGTTCATGAGCAAGAAAGTCAATATCAAATTGCTGAATACTATATTGGTTTGCCTGATGGTGATCGTTGTCGGTTATTCTTCTTATGCACTGACGATGATCCGTGCAACGGCGGATACCCCGATGAACCAGAATGCGCCGAGCGATATCTTCACGCTGCGTTCTTATCTGGCCCGCGAACAATACGGTAAGACACCGTTGATCTACGGACAGACATTTGCCTCGGAGGTAAAACGTGAGAACCAGGGTGGTAACTGTGCTCCTGTCACTAAGGAAGGTGAAGCCGTTTGGAGCCGCGTGATCAAGAAAGATCCGAAAGAGAAAGATAAATATTTCGTTTCCCGTCACGATGTTGAATACGAATATGTGGATGAGTTGAATATGCTTTTCCCGCGTATGTACAGCAATGTCGATTCACATGTGGGGGCCTATAAGGAATGGTCGCAGTTTAAGGGAGAACCGGTGAAGTTCAACCGTTGCGGTGAGAATGTGACAGTGATGAAACCGACGTTTGCCGAAAACCTGCGTTATTTCTTCGCTTACCAGCTGAACTTCATGTACTGGCGTTACTTTATGTGGAACTTCTCCGGACGTCAGAACGATATTCAGGGAAATGGCGAGGTGATGAACGGTAACTGGATCACTGGTATCAAGGCGATCGACGAGGTGCTTGTCGGCCCGCAGGATAACATGCCGTCCGATATCGCGAATAATAAAGGACATAATGTCTATTATATGCTGCCGCTTCTGCTCGGTATCCTGGGCTTGTTGTATCAGGCTTATTCCGGTCAGCGGGGTATCCAGAGTTTCTGGATCACTTTCTTCCTGTTCTTTATGACAGGTATCGCTATCGTGCTTTATCTGAATCAGACACCGTATCAGCCGCGTGAACGAGACTATGCGTATGCAGGCTCCTTCTATGCGTTCTGTATCTGGATCGGGTTCGGTGTCGCGGCACTGGCCAAGCTGATCGAGAAGTATGGAAAGTTGCCTGCTGTGGCTGCCGGTTCCATTGCAACCGTATTATGCCTGTTCGTTCCTATCCAGATGGCAGGACAGAACTGGGACGATCACGATCGTTCAGGACGCTACGTTTGCCGTGATTTCGGTGCCAACTATCTGGAATCGTGTGAACCGAATGCGGTGATCTTCACCAATGGCGATAACGATACATTCCCGTTGTGGTATGCACAGGAAGTGGAAGGTATCCGTACCGATGTCCGCGTATGTAACACCAGTTACCTGCAGACAGACTGGTATATCGACCAGATGAAGAAACAGGCTTACGAATCGGCTCCGCTGCCTATCTCATGGGATCGTGCGGATTATATACAAGGCACACGTGATGCCGCCTATATCGTTCCGATGATGGATAAACCTATCGACCTGAGCACAGGTTTGAATTTCGTACGCAGCAATGACCCGAAATTCAAGAAGATACCGGGATTCAACCAGGAACTCGATTATATTCCTTCAGAGACACTGATCTATAAAGTCGATTCGGCTACGGCACTGGCGAAAGGTCTTGCCGACTCTACCGATCTGCTGACAGAGATGACTATCAACCTGAAAGGAAAGACAGCGCTGGGTAAACAGGAACTGATCATCCTGGATATGTTGCAAACCAACAACTGGGAACGTCCTATCTACTATGCGATCACAGTGAACCCAGACCAGTTCGTCGGCCTGGACGGTTACTTTGAACAGACAGGTCTGGCTTACCAGATCGTTCCGAAGCAAGCGGACAAAAACACCAACACAGAGAAGATGTACGACAATGTGATGAACAAATTCAAATGGGGTGGTGTAGATAAACCGGGTGTTTATATCGATGAGAACGTGATGCGTATGTGTAAGAGCTACCGTATGGCATTGTTCAATAAACTGGCTGAAGACCTGTTGAAGGAAGGCAAGAATGAGAAAGCGTTGAACGTGTTGAATAAGAGTATGGAAGTATTGCCGCCGGAAAATGTACCGTTGGATTATACGGCTCTTTCTACCGGTGAGTTGTATTATGCACTCGATGAGACAGAAAAGGCTGAAGAGATCTTTACCGGAATTGCAGAAAATGCCATGCGGAATATCGACTGGTTCTTCCGTCTGAGACCGTCTCAGTTGGCTTCTGTGACAAGAGAGTTGGAACATAACCTGGCCGTCATGCAGCAAGTTCTGGCAGTCAGCAAACATTATAACCCCGAATTTGCTAAGAAGTATCAGGAAGAGTTTGACAACTACCGGATGGCTTACGGTTCGGTTCGCGGAAATAAGTAATATATGTTTATAGAACAACCGCCCTGGTTCTACAGGGTCCTGTTCCCAGGGGTAATCTGGCGGATACCGGCCAAGGAGAAGTGTGTATATCTCACCTTCGACGACGGCCCTATTCCCGAGGTTACCCCTTGGGTTTTGGATATACTCGACAAATATGGTGTGAAGGCGACCTTCTTCTGTGTAGGAGACAATGTCCGCAAACACCCTGAAGTTTATCAGATGGTGCTCGATCGCGGACACCGGGTAGGCAATCACACCTTCCATCATATTCAGGGACTTCAATATTGGACGAAGAATTACCTGGATGACATCGAGCAGGCTGCCGGATATATCCACAGCGACCTGTACCGGCCGCCGCACGGTCATATGCGTTTCCCGCAGGTGGTAGCCTTGCGGAAGAAATACAAGATTATCATGTGGGACGTGGTGACCCGCGATTACAGTCCGCATATGACGCCGAACGGTGTCTTCAACGTGGTAAAAAACTATACCCGCAACGGCTCTGTCATCGTCTTCCACGATTCCCTCAAAGCCGAAACGAACATGCGTGAAGCGATGCCCCGTGCCATCGAATGGCTACAGAAAGAAGGGTATGTGTTCAAGGTATTCGAGTAGATAATGAATCTATCTGTCAGCATAAAGAAGAAAGCGAAAGAATTGGGCTTCGATGCCTGCGGAATAGCTGAGGTCTCTTCCGCAGACACCGAAGCTTTGTTTTTTGACCGCTGGATAGCTGAAGGGTATCATGCAGGGATGAAATATATGGAGAACTACCGCGATATCCGTCTGAATCCCGCCGGATTGATCGAAGGTGCCCGTTCCGTCATCTCTGTCGCTCTTAATTATTATCCGGCACAGAAACAATCTCCCGATGCTCCCCGTATCTCCTATTACGCCTACGGAAAAGACTACCATATCGTACTGAAAGACAAACTCCGCCAACTCTGGCAATACATCACGGAAGAACTTCTTCCGTCTATAGAACCTGCTCCGGAAGCCCGTGCCTTCACCGACTCCGCCCCCCTTCTCGAACGTTATTGGGCCTGGAAAGCCGGCCTTGGCTGGATCGGCAAAAATACTAATCTTATCATCCCCGGTAAAGGCTCTTTCTTCTTCCTCGGTGAGATCGTCACTACGCTGGAACTCGATTACGACAGCCCTCAGGAGAATCGTTGCGGCGACTGCCGCCGTTGTCTCGACGCCTGTCCGACGGGTGCCTTGGAGTCTGCCGGTCATCTGAATGCGAACAAATGTATCTCTTACCTCACTATCGAACATAAAGGCGATATCCCTTCCGAGCTTGCCTCCCGCCTGGGCAACCGTCTTTACGGCTGCGATACCTGCCAGGAGGTCTGCCCCTGGAACCGTTTTGCTGTTCCTACCCGTGAAGAGGCTTTTACCCCGTCGCCTGCTTTCCTTTCCTTTAAAAAAGAAGACCTGGCGGACTTTACCCGTGAAGATTATAATCGTATCTTTGCCAGGTCGGCCGTAAAACGGGCGAAATATGAAGGATTGATCCGTACGATCACTAATAAACGAAGAATTATAAACAACAAGAAAGATAAACCATGAGAAGAACATTTCATCTTCTGCTCCTCTCTTTTCTGTGTACCCTGGTGGCTTTTGCTTCACCGGGCGATTTGAAAGAGAAGCTTGCCTCCCTGAAAGGGATCAGTAACATCGAACAACTCGAATCGGATGTCTATCCGGAGAAGTACCTGGTACGTATCACCCAACCCATCGACCCGAAGCATCCGGAAGCAGGTACCTTTACCCAGCGTGTCGTTATCGGTCATGTCGGTTTCGATCGTCCGACTGTCCTGGTAACGGAAGGTTACGGCGGCGCCTATGCCCTCAATCCCAAATATGAGGAAGAACTGACGAAGCTGTTGAACGCCAACCTGGTCTTTGTGGAGTATCGTTATTTCCTGGAGTCTACTCCCGAACCTTGCAACTGGGATTACCTGACTGCCGAAAATTCCGCTTACGACCTGCATAACGTCAACCAGACATTCAAACAGCTTTATACCGGCAAATGGATCAGTACAGGTATCAGCAAGGGCGGCCAGACCACCATGCTTTACCGTGCTTTCTTTCCCGATGATGTCGATATCTCCGTTCCGTATGTCGGTCCGCTGTGTAAGGGAGTGGAAGACGGTCGTCACGAACCGTTCCTCCGTAAAGTCGGCACAAAGAAAGAACGTAACAGGATAAAGAATTTTCAAACAGAAGTGTTGAGCCGCAAAGCTGAAATGCTCCCTTTACTCGAAGCGCTCTCCAAAGAAAAAGGCTTGGAATACCGTATCCCGATGGCAGAAGTGCTGGATTATTGTGTACTGGAATATCCTTTCGCCTTGTGGCAATGGGGAACATCGGTTTCCGTAATTCCTTCCGTGCATGCCGATACGGAAGCGCTGTTCAAACATCTGATGGATATCAGTAGTCCCGACTATTTTGCCGAGAACCAGCCGAATATCTCTTTCTTTGTACAGGCAGCCCGCGAACTGGGCTATTACGGTTATGACACCAAACCCTTCAAAAAGTACCTGACCATAGAGAGCAGCAAAGGATACCTCAACCGCATCATGCTTCCGAAAGAACTGGTAGACAAGGTAGAATTCCGTCCGGCTCTTTATCATAAGATATATAACTTCCTGAAAGACAATGATCCGAAGATGATCTTCATCTATGGCGAGATCGATCCGTGGAGCGCTGCCCATGCCCCGGTATTCAAAGGGAAGAAGAATGAGCAAGTCTATTTCCAGCCCCGTGGCAGCCACCGTTCACGTATCGGTAATATGCCGGAAGACATCAAGGAAAAGATCTTGACGCAACTGAACCAGTGGCTGGCTGAATAATTTTCAAGCTACGGATAACATAGTAGTGCTGGACACTATAGGTTTATAGTGTCAGGTAGATTAGGATTATAGTGTCAGGTAGATTAGGATTATAGTGTCGGGTATCCTCTCACTATAGTCCTTTAAAACATGCTTTGCACCTTATACACGAACTCCATCCACACCCAGTAGCGGATGGCTTTGCCCAGGAACATGGAGATGGCGACGATCCAGATGTTGGCGCGGAGGAAACCCAGTGCCACCGCGATGAAGTCGCCGATGCCCGGCAGGAAGACGAAGAAGCCCATCCACGAGCCTTTTCCCGCAATCCATTCTTGTACCTTTTGCAGCTTTTTGGCATCCAGTTTGAGGTATTTCTCAATCCATTCCACTTTGCCAAGCATACCGAGCCAGTAACAACTCATGCCGCCCAGGAAATTACCCAAGGTCGCGGCTACCATACAGGGCCAGTAGGCCGAACCTGCCAGCAGTACGCCGGTCAGTACGACTTCGCTGCTGAAGGGCAGGATGGTGGCAGCGAGGAAAGAGGCGATAAACACCCCGATATATCCGTATTCTATCAGAAATTCCATATACGTAAAAATAAGAGGATAAAATAAAGCACGATTGTTGCATAGAATGTCCAGAAGACGATCCTGCCCCGCATCACGGTGAAGAAGTGGGCGATCAGTATCGAAGCCGGGACACAGGCTGTTTCCAGAAACTCTTCCGATGCTTGTTCGTAAAGGAAATAGAGCCCGAATGCCCATATCGACAGAACGATAAGGAAGGATAAGAATTGGCGTGTACGTAAAACATCCTCATATTCGTGCGTAATGATATTGATGGCGGAAACCGCTGTTAAAAGAGCTACGGCCGCAATACCTATCCAGTCGAGCAACCCGATCCCCGTAGCCATCAGGAAACGTATCTTAAACAAGCCCGCAAACGGGATGGTGAACGGCGTAAAGTCACGGAACCAGACGCACCAGGCGAACAGGAACCAGTAAACGGTACCTACTCCCAGCAGGGAGGCAAGGAATGTCCGGATATTCAGCGTCCTGAAATTATACATCCCTATCCAGAAGATGGGAATGAACCAAAGAATATGCACCCACAACAAACTCCCGATCCCGATCAGCAAGGCGGTATTGTAGGCGTTGCTTTTGGCATGGGGGTCGTGGTAGGAGGTGAATAGCTGGTAGATGGCGAGTATCAGGCAGAATACACCGAGCGAGGTGGACTTCAACGGCAGGAAGTCCGGATTGGTGCTGATGAACAGTACGTAGAACAGGAAAGGCAGCAGCGTCTTTTCGCGGATCAGCACCAGGATATAGTTGGCACGGTGGAGCAGGAAGGCTCCCCCGAACATCAACAGCATACCGATGGTATACGTGAAAGCTTTGCCGGGCAATACCTGGCAGATAGCATTCCACAGGGGAGGGGCTGTCACCTCTCCGTATACCGGATAGCCGACCGAGTTGAAATAGCTTACGATCCAGCAGGCAATACAGGCCACCAGCACAACCACAAAAGTGCCTGTGCCTGATATACTGTGCCTGCGGGAGTAATGGTATGTATTGTTCATTCTGAATTAGAAATAATTGAACCCAAATAACAGGTTCTGTAGGGGCGGGGTTTGCCCGCCTTTTGCGACAATAATATAACAACCGGTGAAGATGGGCGGGCAGACCCCGCCCCTACATTCACATCTGATAATATTTAAACTTACTTACAGATCGAACCCGATGTCTTTACGGAAATACTTCCGGTCGAATAGGATGGTCTTTGCTCCGGCAAATGAGCGGGCAAGGGCCTCTTCCTTGTTGGCTCCGTATGAGCTGACGGCGATGACGCGTCCACCGTTGGTCAGGATACGTCCGCTGGCGGCGATGGTGCCGGCATGAAAGAGGATATTGTCGGATGGCACGTCATCCAGTCCATAGATTATTTTGCCTTTTTCATACGCTTCAGGGTAACCGCCGCTTACCAGCATGACTGTAACGGCTGCACGCGGGTCGTGAACCAGGGTGCGGCTGTCGAGGTTACCTTCGGCTATCCCTTCCAGCAGGTCTACCAGGTCGCTCTGGATACGGAGCATGACTACTTCCGTCTCCGGGTCGCCCATGCGGCAATTGTATTCGATCACCTTCGGATCGTTTTCGTTGATCAGGCCGAGGAAGATGAAACCTTTATAGTCGATACCTTCCGCCTTCAGTCCTTCGATGGTCGGGCGGATGATTTGTTCGTCTACCTTTGCCATATATGCTTCGTCGGCGAAAGGAACGGGCGAAACAGCCCCCATACCGCCGGTGTTGAGGCCGGTGTTGCCTTCGCCGATACGTTTATAATCTTTGGCTACCGGGAGCACTTTGTAGTTTGTGCCGTCGGTCATGACGAATACGGAGCATTCGATACCTGTCATGAACTCTTCGATAAGGACTGTCTTGCTGGCATCGCCGAACATACCGTCCAGCATGTTGGCCAGTTCCTTTTTCGCTTCTTCCAGTGTGTCGAGGATCAGCACTCCTTTTCCGGCTGCCAGTCCGTCAGCTTTCAGCACATAAGGAGCTTCCAGCGATTCAAGGAATGCATATCCTTCTTCCAGGTTTTCGGCTGAAATACTCTTATAGCGGGCAGTCGGAATGTTGTGGCGCATCATGAATGCTTTGGCGAAGTCCTTGCTGCCTTCCAGCTGTGCGCCTTCCTTCGACGGGCCGATCACAGGGATATCTGCCAGTGAAGCGTCGTTTTTGAAGAAGTCGTAAACACCTTTTACCAATGGGTCTTCCGGACCTACAACTACCATATTCACATTGTTGGCCAATACGAAGTCTTTGATGGCCTGGAAATCGTCTGCCTTGATAGCCACATTGGTTCCCACCTGAGCCGTACCTGCGTTGCCGGGAGCAATGAATAACTTGTCCGTTTTCGGACTTTGAGCAATTTTCCAGGCTATTGCATGTTCGCGGCCGCCGGAGCCTAATAACAGAATGTTCATATCGTTGTAATTTATTATTATTGTTATATTGCAATATCGAATGTTTAGCCTCAGTTAAAGCAGACGGCAATTGAACTGAGCTTAAAGCCATCCTTGTAACTTAACTGTCAACTGTCACTTGTCAACTATTTAAGGTAGTCGTCAAAGTATCGCGTAATCTTCTCATACAGATGCGGGCGGTCTTTGCCGGTCACGTTGTGCGGATGGCGCGGGTAGACGAAATAGTCCGGATACGTATCGGCATCCACGCAGGCTTTCAGGAAGCCCAGGCTGTGTTGCCATACAACCACAGGGTCGATGTCGCCGTGGATCATCAGGAGGTGTCCTTTCAGGTTGCCTGCCTTCAGCTTCATGTTGGCATTCTTATATCCTTCGGGATTATCCTGCGGACGGTCCATATACCGTTCGCCGTACATGATCTCGTAGTTACTCCAGTCGATCACCGGACCGCCTGCAACGCCTACCTTGAATATTTCCGGGTATGAAAGCATCAGGTTGGTAGTCATGAAACCGCCGTAGCTCCAGCCATGCACACCGATACGGTCGGCATCCACATACGGGAGCGATTTGAGGAAGTCTACCCCTTTGATCTGGTCCGCCATCTCGTTGACACCGAGGTTGCGGTGGATAACACTTTCAAATTCAAATCCGCGGTTGGCCGATCCCCTGCTGTCTACCGTCAGCATGACGTATCCGCGTTGGGCCATATAGATATCCCATCCCCGTACGCCGTTCATAAAGTCGCCGGTAATCAGTTGGGCATGCGGGCCGCCGTACACATAGATAATGGCGGGATATTTTTTGTTTTCATCCAGTCCGACCGGTTTGACCAGGCGGTAGTTGAGATTCGTTACACCGTCGGCAGCTTTGATAGTACCGACTTCGATCTCGGGTAGGGCATAACCTTCGTACGGATTTTCAGCTGTCAGTAGGGTTTCTATCGTCTTTCTGTTTTTCGTCTGTACGATCTCTATCTTTCGGGGAACATCGGGAGTGGAATAATTGTCGATGGCATATTTCCCGTCCGGGCTGATCGAGAGGTTGTGTACCCCCCGTAAGCCTGTGCCTCCGGATATCAGATGAGTCTCTCCTTTCTTCATCTCCAATCGCCAGCCGTTGATGTTTAGCGGTGTCCCGTAACTAAACGAACTCAGCGGATGTGGTTGTGTGGACGTGATGAACAGGTTTTCACCTTTCGGGTCGAAGCCCAAAACATTCATTACGATCCAGTCTCCTTTGGTCAGTTGTTTGAGCAGCTTACCACTGGTATCATAGAGATACAGATGGTTGTAGCCGTCGCGCTGGCTCTGCCAGATAAATTTATCCGGGTCGTTGGGGAGGAAGAGCACCGGGTGTTGCGGCTCTACATACCGGTCGTTCTTTTCAGTGAACAGATCGGCCTCTTTCTCGCCGGTCAGGGCGGAATAACGGACCAGTTGCATTTCATTCTGGTCGCGGTTCAGCTCGGCGATATAGATACTTTTCTCGTCCGGACTCCAGGCTATATTTGTCAGATACTTCTCTTTCGGTGTTCCGGTTTGCAGCCAGACAGTCTCCCCGTTCGACAGGTTATAGATGCCGACGGTTACTTCATGGCTCTTCATGCCTGCCATCGGATACTTCCGCGGTTCCGCTTTGGCACAACGGGCATCGATATTCACGATGGGATAATCGGTTACCATACTTTCATCCATCCGGTAAAAGGCTAGGGCAGAGCCTTTCGGCGACCAGAACAGCCCTTTGTTAATACCGAACTCCCGCTGGTGAACGGTCTGTCCGCAGACAATACCGTCTTTTGTTTCACGTGTAACAATGCTGGTCTGATTGTCCGGTGAAAGGATTTTGATATTATTCCCGTCCGTGAATGCCAGGTAACTGTTTGCCGGGCAGAACTCGTAATTGCTTCCTGCTTTATCCAGTCGATAATCGGCAACGACTTTCCCTTCCTGCATATCGTAATGGATACGATGCTGTTTCTGGGTAAAGGCCAATATCTGTTTCCCTTTATAAGGAACCGAGAACGACGGCATACGGGCCACGGAATCGAGGCCGGCAGCCTGCAACGCCTGGTTCAGTCCGGAGCGGCTGACGCGTATTTCGGGATAGTGCTTTGGCTTGGCTCCTATTACACTGTTCTTCTCTACATATATATACATGTCGCCGGCCCATTGTAACCCCGGCCGATTCTCAGGAACAAAACGGCTGTGCGTTTTCCCCCCGGGGATCAGGTCGTGTAAGGTGAACTGTTTGTCCTGTGCCATCAATGTTATAGGTGTAGATAAAACAAATGCACAAAGTAGCAGTGATGATTTAATCTTCTGAATCATCCTCTCTCTTTTTGAATGTTTTCTTGAAGGAACTGTCGCCGAAATTCCGTTTGTCCGGACGGTCATCGAAGCGCTTCCGGTTGGAGTCGAACCTCTTCCGGTCGCCGTTTTTTCCGTCTTCCGTCTTATAGCGCATCTTTGCCGGTCTTTCGCCAAAAGGCTTGCGATCCGGGCGCTCGCCTCCAAACTGCTTACGCATCGGACGCCCGTCATTGCGCTCTTCTCCAAAATAACGTTTTCCGGGTGTTGCTGCTGCGCGTTCTTCTTCATCTTCGCTATGAGCGGCGGCAAAGCGGCGGGCAGGACTATCCATGCGGTCGTACTTCATGTTGGGGCGTGTTGAAGAGAATGGGCGGTCGTTATTCCGGCTTCCGTACTCTTTTCTTGGGAACTCAGTCTTGGGACGTGAGTCGGATGGTGTTTCTCCTTCTTCGCTCAGTGCTTTCTTATAGTCTTTGTTCTTTCCTTCAAAGATATCGTAGCAACGGTATTCACAATCGAGCGAACCGTTGATCAGTTTCATTTTCTCATTAGGGCGCAGGCCAATCTTGTCGAAGCATTCGTCTTTGTAACTTAGTATCCATACTTTATAACCGGTGAATACATGTTTGATGCGTTCGCCGATCATCGTATAGAGACCTAGTAAGTCGCGGGTGGAGATACGTTCGCCATAAGGCGGATTGGTAACCATGATACCCGGCTGCGGTGCTTCCGTAAATTGTTGGAAAGGCAACACTTTCAGGTCGATATATTTAGCCAGTCCGGCGCTGCGGATATTCTTCTGGGCGATCTCGATGGCCGCCGGGTTGATATCCGAGCCGTAGCATTTGAAGGTGAACTCGCGTTCCTTGCTCTCGTCGTTATAGATACGGTCGAACAGTTCCTGGTCGAAGTCGATCCATTTTTCGAAAGCAAACTCTTTGCGGTGGATACCTGGAGCGATGTTCAGGGCGATCATGGCTGCTTCGATCAGCAAGGTACCGGAACCACACATCGGATCGACGAAGTTCGATTCGCCTTTCCAGCCTGTTTTCAGGATCATACCGGCAGCCAGCACTTCGTTCAGCGGTGCTTCCGTCTGTTCCACACGATAGCCGCGTTTGTGGAGGCTCTCGCCGGAACTGTCGATAGACAAGGTACAATCGTTGTGGGAGATATGTATGTTGATATATAAATCGGGATTGTTCACACGTACGGACGGGCGCTTGTTGTGCTTCTCCATGAAGTAGTCGACAATTGCATCTTTGGTACGGTAAGCCACGAATTTGGAGTGATTGAAATCTTCCGAGTAGATCACGGAGTCGATCGCGAAGGTCTTATCCAGTGACATGTAGTTTTCCCATGCGACCTTTTTTACTTCCTTATAAACCGTATCGGCATCTTTTGCTTTAAAGTGATAGATAGGTTTCAGGATGCGTAAGGCGGTGCGGCAACAGAAGTTCGCCCTGTAAAGGACTTCTTTATCTCCTGTGAAGGATACCATACGACGGCCAATCTCTATGTCGTTGGCACCTATAGCTAATAACTCACCGGCCAGTATTTCTTCTAACCCGTACAGGGTTTTGGCCACCATTTCAAATGTCTCGTTATTCATTTGTGTGCGTTGTAAGAAAAGATATTATTTAGTTACTTTATTTTGTGTTATAACATCGCCGGGAGGAATATCGCCGGTGATCCATACGTTACCACAGACCGTAGCTCCCTTGCCGATCCGTATCCTACCCAGCAAAGTGGCATTGGAATAGACGGTTACGTCGTCTTCCAGAATCGGATGACGGGCTACGCCGCGGATAGCATTCCCGTTTTCGTCGGGGGGCAGTTTCTCTCCGGCAAGGCTGACGCCCTGGAAGATACGTACGCGGTTCCCGATGATACTGGTTTCGCCTATCACGGTTCCTGTTCCGTGGTCGATAGAGAAATAGTGTCCGATCTCAGCTCCCGGATGGATGTCGATACCTGTCTCGGAATGAGCCATTTCGGTGATCATACGGGGGATGAAAGGGACACGTAGCTTATAGAGCTGGTGTGCGATGCGGTAGTTACAGATTGCCCGGAATCCGGGATAGCAGAATATGACTTCGCTGATGTTCTGTGCTGCAGGGTCGCCGTTGTAGGCGGCTTCGGCATCGGTCGCGAGCAGGCTTCGCATTTCCGGCAGGGTAGAGATAAATGCTTCGGTAAGTTCCTCCGCATGGGCTTGTATTTTCTCTTCCGGACAGGATGTACAACTTGTGTCGGCCAGGCAAAGTCCTGCGTAGATCTGCTGGCAGAGTAGGGTGTGCAGGGTTTCTACGTTCACTCCGGTATGGAAACGGAGGGTTTGCTTGCTGATCCGTGCATTCCCGTAGTAACCCGGAAACAGGATTGCGCGGCACAGGTCTATGATGTCCTTCAGTACTTCTCCCGAAGGTAATGCCTCTTCGTCACGGTATGCATGAAACAGTTGTTTGTATGAGCTCTCGTCCGAAAGCTTCTCTACTGTTTCATTCAGTACCTTGCTATGCTTTTGCAATCCCATTATTTTGAACGTCTTATTTTGGGCAAAAGTACATTAAATATCTGATATATGCGTACTTTTTAATAGGTTAAAACAATTCTGAAATGAGACGTAGGAGGTCTTTGATCTAAAATGAAATCAGAATATTTTACTGTGAATATGACAAAACCGTCGGTTGTATATTCATAGCTGTAATATTCTCTCCATTGATAGTTGTCTTCTTCTCTCAAAGGTAGAATTGCAGGAAGAGGAGTTTGCGCCTCTATGTCGGTTTTATAATCCAGATACATATATGCTGTTACTAATCCGTCTCCATAGGTATCGAGATAGGTATTGAAATCAGTATCTTTGATTTTATAGTCGTATGAATAATAGGCCGGATCACCATTTTTGTCTTTCTGGACTTTCCATTCGTTCGACATTATTTCGACGTTTTCCACTCCCCAATAAGTTATACCACCATCTTGTCCGTCTCGTCCCGGAGGGCCTGCCGGTCCTTCACACGAAGCGAACAGGAACACCATTAAAAATATTGCTAACAAATTCTTCATAAATTCATTCTCTTAAATGTTTAGTATTTCTTGTGTGGAGCCCCGAACTCTTTGCATGTTACTTCATCGAGGTCTACCAGCCATATTTTTACATTCTTTACTGCCGGATCGGAATAACGAAATTCTTTGTCCGAATACTGCTTCATAATAATATTCAACGCCTCTGTTTTCTTGTCGAAATCCTCTTCAAACCGCACTTCTCCCCAGCCTATGACGCTTTTGGAACGCATGCGGTAACTACAAGCCACTTCGGGATGCTGGAATACCAGGTCGTGGTCGGTACTGAAGGTGACACACACCTTCGGGTTCCGTTCCAGGATAGAGATACTTCTGCCTTCCTGCGCTGAATGTAAATAAATAACACCATTCTGATAACCAAAGTTCATGGGAATGACGTAAGGTGTGCCATCTGTATCTGCCAGCCCGACAAAGCAGACGTCGCAGCTACGGATAATCTCCTCGATATGTTCTTTCTCTGTGTGTACCAGTGTTTTCATTACTTTTTTAATTATGCTTTTGCAAACATAGCTAAAAAAGTTCAATTCTCCTGAATTAGAGGGGCACTAAATAATTTTTAGAGGAAGGATAGGGGTATTATTCTATTGGAGGTGTTGCGGTGATTTGTCAAAAAGAAAGTCATGTTCAAAATGAAATGTCAGGATGTTGTGCTTCTATTTGGATGACAAAATGATAATTTATCTTTGTCTGGGTAGCTTCTGTAAGGAGAGTATAGGGACTTGTGTATTTTATGGGCTTGTGCAGGGATGGATGGTTGATGTTTTGCTATGTAAAAAGGAATTATTACGATATTGTGATTTTTATGTAGTCGTTTTTGGTGGCGTGGTCTTTTTAAATGACTGCGATGTGTGCTCTTTTTGATATTTCTTGTCTGGTCGTGTTATTAGCTATTCTGGCATGTCGAATATGCCGGATAACATGTTTTTGTTCTGTTATAGGAGCTTATCCGGATGGTTTATTAACAAAAATTCACCTGAAGAGAAGCCTCATTTCGTTTTAAATAAAATGTCAGTTCGTTTTAAACGAATTTTTAATCCGTTTAAAACGAGATGGGCAAGATGGTTTAGTATTCTCTGGTGTTAATATATGTTTATTTGGCTCTTCCGGAAGTGATAGGTGTGGATTTGCATGTGTTAGCAAATATGATCTTTTCTAATCATATAGAAAGTGAATATCCTGTTTGCTGATCATTTGTTGTTATTCTAAATGACAGCTAGAGTAGGCTTCTCCAACAAATTATTGTATTAAGCTGTTTCACAATTAGAAATAATTGAACTATCCGAGCAAGCGATCAGTCATACATAAAACATGCTTAGTTACAGGTTCATTTGCCGTTGGTTTTAACCAACGGATTAGTAAATGCTCTCTCTCTTTGGACTTTAGTCCCATTTAAGCAGTCTCTCTATTGAAGAGAAATGTGGCTGAAGCCAAAAAAGAGAGAAAACTTGTAAACCGTCAGTTAAAACTGACGGCAAATAGACCTGTAATAGCTAAGTCACTTTAATAAGGGGATAGCTCAAATCAGATAAAATGTGAGTCTATATGAATTTGCTGAGAGGTTATTTTATATATTTGTACCTAGTAACTCGTTAACATACTGACTTATGAATAAAGCTGCCCTTCTTGTTGTGTTTTGTATGACCTTGTTCGTCCCTGTTTGTGCGCAGGGGATACACTTTGATTCTTATCCTTCCCATCCCCGTTTGCTGGTTAAGCAGGGAGAAGAACAGAAGATAAAATCCGGTCTGGCACATAATCCGGAGATACTCCGGTTGCATGAATATCTTCTTCGGCAATGCGATGCTTTCGCGATGAAGCCGATGCTGACCTATAAAAAAGAAGGGAAGCGCCTACTTGCCGTATCACGGGAAGCTTTGCGGCGCATTTTCTATCTCTCTTATGCTTATCGCATGACAGGGGAGGAGAAATACCTCCTGCGTGCCGAGCAGGAAATGATTGCTGTTTGTTCGTTCAATGACTGGAATCCCTCGCATTTCCTGGATACAGGTGAAATGACCATGGCGGTTGCTCTCGGTTATGACTGGTTGTTCGATAAACTATCTCCGGATACGCGGAAACTGGTGAAAGAGGCTATTCTGAATAAAGGTTTTGCCCCGTCTCGCGATAAGCGGTATAACTGGTTCCTGAGTGCATCCAACAACTGGAACCAGGTCTGTAATGCCGGGTTGGTTTACGGTGCATTGGCTGTTCTGGAGGATCATCCGGGGGAGGCGCGCGAGATCATTGAGCGGGCTTTGTCTACAGTCGGTTTGACATTGAAAGGGTATGCTCCCGATGGTGCCTATCCCGAAGGATATAATTATTGGGGATATGGAACTACCTTCCAGGTACTTATGAATGCGGCACTCGAATCGGCTCTGGGGTCTGATGGCGGACTTTCTGAGGCAGAAGGTTTTCTGGCTTCCGCCCGCTTTATGCAATTTATGACCGGGACGACCGGCAAATGTTTTAATTTCAGCGATTCGCGTGAGTCGGTCTTTGCCTTGCCCGCTATGTATTGGTTTGCCGATAAATTGCAGGACCCTTCTTTGTTATGGAATGAGAAGGATATTTTAAGCCGGGCCGAGTTGTCGTTCTCCGATGAGGAAAACCGCTTTTTGCCATTGATCCCTATCTATGGATCGCAATATAAAATGAAAGAACTGATGCCTCCTGCAACTAAGTTGTGGGTTGGAAACGGACAAACGCCTGTCGTATTGATTCGTACGGGATGGCAGGACGGTGAAGGTTTTTATCTGGGAATAAAAGGAGGAACAGCTTCGACCAGTCATGCCCATATGGATGCCGGATCGTTTGTTTTTGATGCTTTGGGTGTCCGCTGGGTGCAGGATTTGGGCATGCAGGAATACTATTCGCTGGAAAAAGAAAATGTAGATTTGTGGAACTCTTCACAGGAAGGGCAACGCTGGGATGTATTCCGTTATAATAACCTGGCTCATAGTACGCTGACTGTAAATGGCAAATATCACCGTGTAAAAGGCTTCGTGCCTGTGACAAATATATACTCGGATGATCATAAGCTCGGTGCTTCTCTGGAAATGACAGGATTGTTCGGGGGAGATTTGAAAAGTGCCGTCCGCGAAGTCGCGCTAATCAATGAAAAATATCTTTCGGTGACCGACCGGGTACAGGCAGACGGCCAGCCTGCTTCCGTCAGGTGGACAATTGTGACCGGAGCCGTTCCCCGTGTATTGGACAGCCATATGGTGGAACTGAAAAAAGACGGTAAATGCATGCAACTGATCGTGGATAGTCCGTCTGCCACAGCCATATCTATTCTGGATAATGTATCGAAGAATAGTTATGATGCTTCCAATGAAGGAACATACCGGGTCGTTTTCGATGTAAACCTGGAAAGCGGACAGGGTGAAGAAATCAAGGTACGGCTCGTTCCTGCTACCGACCGATAACTACCAGAACAGGGCCGTCACTGTGGCACCGATCGTAAAATAGTGCATCTTATGTTTGCTTAAATGGGATTCGCCGTAGGTCGGTTTATCATTGGCGAGGCTGGTCAATAGCTGGTAAGGGGCTTTCAGAAAGGTATAATCGTAATCCACGAACATACGTATCCCCAAATTGCGATTGACTATTCCGGTTGCTGAAATACCTGTGCGCAGGATGTAATTACTGCTGCCTTCCCCTTTCATGAAAGCGATATTGTTCACGGTTGTGTAAGGAGCTTGCTTTTCCTGCAGGTCCATTTCGACATCATTTTTAACCAGGTGGGAATATCCTGCCTGGAACTTTGTTCCCAGGAGCAGTTTACCGGCTACCGGCAAGGAGAAATAAGGCCCTGCCGTAAAGGTAAAAATACCGGTAGGATCTGCATGGACACGGGTAATGTTGTATTTGGTCGAAGGGGTTGTCCCGGTGTATAGCGACATATCGAAAGCCATCGGACTGGCGAGCGCCGTCACTTCGCCTCCGATACCGAAATAAGGGTTGAAGAAATAACCACCTTTTACGCTTACGTTGGTTGCTCCCGGAGAACTGAGCCGTATATTCTTGCCGATCTCGACGCTCCCGTTGATGATGCTGTATCCGACTGAAAATTCAAGGAAAGACGGCCTTCCGCCTTTAGGGGCAGATTCCCTGAGCTTATCAGGCAGATTCAGTCCTTTGTCTTTGAAAATAAGGTCGGCGAGGAAATAACCCAGTTCGGCGGATAAGATACCGATACCGGCACCTGCCAGTACGTCGCTCAGCCAGTGGCGGTTGTTCAGTTGGCGGCTGAAAGCGGTGGCGGTCGCTACTGTATATCCTCCTATGCTGTATAACGGGCTGCGTGTCAGGCCATACTCCCGGTGCATGATGGTGGCCGCCATAAAAGCAGTTGCCGTATGCCCCGAAGGAAACGAATTGTTTTTAGAACCGTCCGGCCGTTCCCGTTTGATGGTGTATTTCATGCTGTTGACGGCTGTCGCCATGATACCGGCGGCAAACAGGTCCGATACAAGTAGGCGAGGCCACGAACTGCGGCTTTCCACACCTCCCAGTTTCATTCCGATCACGGCTGCCAGCGGGGCATATTGCAGGAAATCGTCATACCTGTAATGGAAATCAGGTACGTGGGTATTGCGTAATGTCCGGAATTTATCTCCCTGCCTGTAGGTGATGGCCGATATGACAAAAAGAGGCACGGGAACGCGCAGCATCTGGTATACCTTATTCTCTGATATTTTATTGTAAGTGGTTTCAAACTCATTTCTTGAATTCCTGAATATCAAGCTGTCTTTCCGCTGGGCATCGACAGTTGATGTGATAAGCATTATAAATAAGATGCTTAGTGCTTTACGTTGTAACATGCAATCCTCTAATTATTTTGCGAAGATATGAAAAAGCAGGTGCGTGCCTGTTACATTTTAGTTAAATTCTGTCTTGATCAAATATTGCGTTTTACTGCTCCCGAAATGTATGGGTTTGATTGGCGAAATATTTCTTTAATCGTTTGCGTGATACGTGTATTTAGCATACCTTTGCCTGACAATTGGGTACATTGATATGAATCTTTAAAAACAATTAAATAACTTAAATTATTATCTTATGTGGTTACTTAATTCTTCTATCGGGAAAAAGCTCATTATGAGTATTACAGGGCTTTTTCTTGTTTTGTTCTTATTGTTCCACTTGTCAATGAATGTGGCGGCTGCTTTCTCGGGAGAAGCCTATAACATGATTTGTTCATTGCTGGGAGCTAATTGGTATGCCGTTGCAGCAACACTGGTGCTGGCTGCAGGCGTTGTGATTCACTTTGTGTATGCTTTGATGTTGACACTTCAGAACCGTAAGGCTCGTGGTAACGACCGTTATGCAATCAACGCTCGTCCGAAAGGTGTGGAATGGGCATCTCAGAACATGCTGGTACTGGGCATTATCATTGTCCTGTTCATGGTGTTGCACTTCAGCCAGTTCTGGTATAAGATGATGTTCGCCGAACTGATGGGCAATCACACAGTAACTCTTTGCGACGGAACGACTACCGTATCTCCTCAGGACGGTGCAGCGTTTATCAACTACTATTTCCAGGGTAATATCCTGAACACAGTTCTTTACCTGGTATGGTACGTGGCTTTGTGGTTCCACCTGACTCACGGATTCTGGAGCGCTATCCAGACAATCGGTTGGAACAATACGATCTGGATGAACCGTTGGATCTGCATTTCAAAGATCGTAGCAACTGCTATCTGCGTGATCTTTGCTATTATTACTATCGTATTCTACCTGAATGGTGTAGGCGGTGATTATGTAGCTGTTTGTGCAGGACATTAATTTAAGGTGTAACAATTGAAAATAAATCATTATGACTCAGATAGATTCTAAAATCCCTCAGGGCCCGTTGGCTGAGAAGTGGAAAAATTATAAAGATCATCAGAAACTGGTGAATCCCGCAAACAAACGTCGCCTGGACGTAATTGTAGTTGGTACTGGTCTGGCCGGTGCTTCTGCTGCTGCCTCTCTGGCTGAAATGGGATTCAATGTATTGAATTTCTGTATCCAGGATTCTCCCCGCCGTGCACACTCTATCGCTGCACAGGGTGGTATCAATGCTGCAAAGAATTATCAGAATGATGGTGACTCTGTTTACCGTCTGTTCTACGATACAATTAAAGGTGGTGACTACCGTGCCCGCGAAGCAAACGTTTATCGTCTGGCTGAAGTGTCAAACTCTATTATCGACCAGTGCGTGGCACAGGGTGTACCTTTCGCTCGCGAATACGGTGGTCTGCTGGATAACCGTTCATTCGGTGGTGCTCAGGTATCCCGTACATTCTATGCCCGCGGTCAGACCGGACAGCAGTTGTTGCTGGGTGCTTACTCTGCTTTGAGCCGTATGATCGGTTTGAACAAAGTAAAAATGTACACTCGTCACGAAATGCTGGACGTTGTTAAGGTGGATGGCCGCGCTCGCGGTATCATTGCCCGTAACCTGATCACCGGTAAGATCGAACGTTTCTCTGCTCACGCCGTAGTGGTTGCAACAGGTGGTTATGTAAATACATTCTTCTTGTCTACTAACGCAATGGCTTCCAATGGTTCTGCTGCATGGCAGTGCTACAAGAAAGGTGCTTACTTCGCTAACCCTTGTATGGTGCAGATCCATCCGACTTGCGTACCGGTGAAAGGTGACTATCAGTCTAAGTTGACTTTGATGTCTGAATCATTGCGTAACGATGGTCGTATTTGGGTTCCGAAGAAACTGGAAGATGCAAAAGCATTGCAGGCCGGAACAAAGAAAGGTAAAGATATTCCTGAAGCAGACCGCGACTACTATCTGGAACGCCGTTATCCGGCATTCGGTAACTTGGTTCCGCGTGACGTGGCTTCACGTGCTGCTAAAGAACGTTGCGACGCCGGTTTCGGTGTAAACAACACAGGTTTGGCCGTGTTCCTCGATTTCTCCGACGCTATCAACCGTTTGGGTAAGGATGTTGTGAAAGCTAAATATGGTAACTTGTTCGACATGTACGAAGAAATTACCAACGACGATCCATATGAAACTCCAATGATGATTTATCCTGCATTACACTACTCGATGGGTGGTCTGTGGGTTGACTATGAATTGATGACTTCTATTCCGGGTCTGTTCGCTATCGGTGAAGCTAACTTCTCTGACCACGGAGCTAACCGTCTGGGTGCTTCTGCGTTGATGCAGGGATTGGCCGATGGCTACTTTGTATTGCCTTATACAATCCAGAACTATCTGTCTGACCAGATCCAGGTTCCGCGTTTCAGCACCGATCTGCCTGAGTTTGCAGAAGCTGAAAAGGGTATCAAAGACCGTATCAAGAAATTGATGAGTATCAAGGGTAAAGAGTCAGTAGATTCTATCCATAAGAAACTGGGTCATATTATGTGGGAACACGTAGGTATGGCACGTGATGCAAAAGGTTTGCAGGAAGCGATCCAGATGTTGAAAGACCTGAAAAAAGAATTCTGGAGTAATGTATATATCCCGGGGGAAGCCGATAACCTGAACGTAGAGTTGGATAAAGCATTGCGTTTGGCTGACTTTATTGAGATTGGTACATTGATGGCACACGATGCATTGGATCGTGCCGAATCTTGTGGAGGACACTTCCGTACAGAGCACCAGACCGAGGAAGGCGAAGCCCTGCGTCATGACGATAAGTTCATGTACGTATCTTGTTGGGAATACCAGGGTGAAGACAAAGACCCGGTTATGCTGAAGGAAGATTTGAACTATCAGTTCGTTGTTCCTCAAACACGTAACTACAAGAAGTAATAATCATCAATCACAAAAATTAGAATCATGGATAAAGATATAAAAGTAACACTTAAAGTTTGGCGTCAGAAAAGTCCGAAAGATAAAGGACAATTTGAGACTTACCAAATAGACAAAATCAATCAGAGTGTTTCTTTCCTGGAAATGTTAGACATTTTGAATGAACGTTTGGTCAGTGAAGGTAAAGAGCCGATCGTCTTCGACCACGACTGTCGTGAAGGTATCTGCGGTATGTGTTCATTGTATGTAAACGGACATCCGCACGGACCGGCAACAGGTGCTACTACCTGCCAGCTGTACATGCGCCGTTTCAACGATGGCGAAACAATCACGATCGAACCGTGGCGTTCTGCCGGTTTCCCGGTAATCCGCGACTTGATGGTAGACCGTTATGCTTACGATAAAATCATCCAGGCAGGTGGTTTCGTATCAGTGAACACAGGTGGTGTTCCTGATGCCAACTCAATCGCTATCCCTCGTGCAGATGCTGAAATGGCTATGGATGCTGCTGCATGTATCGGTTGTGGTGCTTGTGCTGCTGCTTGTAAGAACGGTTCGGCTATGCTGTTCGTTTCTGCAAAGGTTAGCCAGCTGGCTCTGTTGCCTCAGGGTAAGGTGGAAGCTGCTCGCCGTGCAAAAGCAATGGTTGCCAAGATGGACGAACTGGGCTTCGGTAACTGTACCAACACTCGCGCTTGCGAAATGGAATGTCCGAAGAATATCTCTGTCAGCAACATCGCTCGCCTGAACCGCGAATTCATCGTTGCTAAATTACAAGACTAATATACATTATAATATATGTATTGCTTGGGAGGCGTTGCTTTATGCAGCGCCTCTTTTTTTATGCCCAGCTTTTTTATTGTTTTATCATATTGACCGATGCAAACATTTCCCCTCTGGAGAGGGGACAGGGGGTGTGTCATTTCATGAACGAACGCCTCATTTTAACATTTCGAAATCTAATAATAAATATCTTGAACCTTGTTAGCCTTTCTTATATGCTATACAACACTAATTAGCATTTTAACTATTGACAAGTTGGAGAATACCTGTATCTTTGTACTGTGGTTTTTTCATAATAGTATTAGATTTAAGGTTAACAAAGTTGGTTAGGGCTTGTCGTGAGACAGGCTTTAATTGTTTATAGGGGTTTGCATCCGGCATATCCCTTTTTTTAGCTCTCCCTGTATTCCTGAGGGGTCATTCCCACGTGTTGTCTGAAGTATTTATTGAAGAACGACAGGTTGTCGAAACCCAGAGCGAATGCAATCTTCTTAACCGGCATATCGGTTGATTTAAGCTGTGCTTTCGCATCCATGATAATGATATTGCTCAGGATATCCAACGCGGTTCGTCCGCTGACTTTCTTTATTACGTAGCAGAAATGTTGCAAGGTGATATTAAGCCGCTTGGCATAATAGGAGACGCTATGCTCTTTCGTATAGTTCTCCATCGCCAGCTGCACGAACTCGCGGCATATCTCCATATTGCGTGTCATCGGAGCATTGCTATATGGCGTATGGTTTTTATACAGTTCGATTACTCCTTGCATGAAGATGGTGAAGATAGCCTTTATGATCTCTTTGTTCTCGATGGTCTTAGGCAAAGAATACGCCTTGATCAGCAAGGAAAAAGCCTCCTGGTATAACTGGGAGACCGGTACGGGCAGAGGCATCACCGGGCTGTCGAAGATAACGGGCAGATAGTTCGTGATAGTTTTGATATAGTTGATATGACTCACAAACGTAGAAGAAAATCCGGCAAAACATAGTTTGACATCGTCGGATACTTCGTGTATCTGGATAAAACATCCCGGAGGAAGCGTAATGAAATCATTGGGTTTGATAATAAATTTTGTCAGATTGACGGTGGCCTGTACACTGCCCTGTACACAAAGCACAAAAACACCGGCTTTGATCTTGCAGGGGAAGCGGCCGTATTGATTTAATATTTCACCCGTAATGCTGTCTCCGACGATAAAATCCAGAGGAATGTCGAATTTAGGAATGTTGTCTTCCATGTTGTTATCTCCACTATTTTAAATGTACAAATATAAGACTATTTAGATTTTCTGACTGATATTCTTAAATATAGAACATCGAATCCCACAAATGGAGATTGTTTTATGATATATAATAGGTGAAATTTGCGAATGTTTTCAAGTCTGGCTGATAGATTTATGGGTATGGTATATATTTGTCTGTCTGCTTAATAAGATATGGGAGCTAATACTAATAGAGAAATCTAATCATAATAACAATGGGTACAAAACGAACAAAGAGCTCTTTCAGAACAATGAGCACAAACAGAAAATTAGAATCTGTTTTCCTGTTTGTCACAGGGCGGTGTAATGCCAAATGTAAAATGTGCTTCTATGCGGAAGACATGGATAAAAAAGAAAAAGACCTGACTTTTGAAGAAATAAAGAAGATCTCCGAAACAGCCGGACAGTTCAATCGTTTGTGGGTATCCGGCGGTGAGCCGACACTGCGTGAGGAATTACCTGAAATTATAGAGATGTTCTATAAGAATAACGAGATAAAAGACGTGAACATTCCTACCAACGGATTGAAGCCCGACCGGATCATTGCCTGGGTAAAACAAATCCGTCGGAATTGTCCGGAACTGAATATCAACCTCAGTCTTTCATTGGACGGTTTCGGTGATACACACGATATACAGCGCGGTGTCCCCGGTAACTTCTACAAAGCGATGGGGACGTTGAAGATGATTGAAAAAAACTTTGCTGACGACGGCAGGGTGCTGAAAAACCTTGCCACCGTAATTACAAAATATAACCTGGAGGAGGTACAGGATTTGATGCTTTGGATTTTAGGCCGTTTCCATCTGTCCAACCATATTATCGAGGCTGCACGCGGAATGACGCGCGACGACGGGGTGAAGGTGCTTACCGAACCTACTTTACGTGCTTTGCAGGACGAGGTTGTGCCTATCTATAATGTCTATGGGGAACGTATGGCGGAAGAGACCGGTGGCTTCAGAAAACCGATTGCCCGTTTCTTCTATCTGGGCTTCATCCGTACATTATATAATGTACGTGCGACCAATATCGATCATCCGACTCCCTGGGGAATGGATTGTACGGCGGGAGAGACCACCTTGGTGATCGACTATGACGGCCGTTTCCGTGCCTGCGAGCTTCGCGAGCCGATCGGTAATGTAAAGGATTACGATTGTAATATCGCTAAGATCATGCAGAGTGATGCCATGAAGCAGGAGATCGCTGCTATCGGTCATGGGGATAAGGCGAATTGCTGGTGTACGCATGGATGCTGGATCACTTCATCGCTGGTCTTCAATCCGCGTAAGATGATCACCCATGTATATAAAGGATACCGCGAAATGAAGAAACTGAACCGTCCGCTGGATATCAGTGAAGACTTGTTGCAGAGCATCGAACGGAAGTATGCTTTGGACGAACAGAAACTGGTAGAACTGGGAATACGTAATTAAAAATAATTCGTTGTCAATAAGGCCGGTTAACGGGGAAATAAGCCTCTGTTAACCGGTTTTATTGTGTCTTAGGGAATAATTGTCAAGTTATCCGGCAGAATTGCCATTTCCTATGGGGTAAAAATGTCAGATCTTTGCATCATAAGTTAAACTGATAAACAAAGAAAGACATGACTACTAAACTAAAGGATTTATTTGACACATTTCTGAACATGGCAGCTTCTTCACAGAAACTGGGTATTAACCTGATCCGTGTTGCTATTCTGATCATATTCGTATGGATCGGCGGACTGAAATTCTGGAATTATGAAGCGGAAGGGATCGTTCCCTTTGTGGCAAACAGCCCGTTTATGAGCTTCTTCTATACCAAGAGCGCACCTGAATACAAAGAATATAAGTTGAAAGAGGGTGAATTCAATGAAGCCAAACATCAGTGGCATGTAGAAAACAATACATATGGTTTCTCACATGGGCTGGGTATCCTGATCATGGCGATCGGTATACTGACCTTTCTGGGGATCTTTTCTCCGAAGATTGGTCTGGTAGGCTCCCTACTGGCTATCATAATGACGATAGGCACCTTGTCGTTCCTCGTCACTACGCCGGAGGTATGGGTTCCGGATCTGGGTAGCGGAGAGCATGGCTTCCCGTTGCTTACGGGAGCAGGTCGTCTGGTGATAAAAGACACGGCGATTATTGCCGGGGCGATCGTTGTCCTGTCTGATTGCGCTCAGCGGATATTGAAGAAGAAATAGGAACAAAAAGTGTTTATTTTAACACTTCGGAAGTAAAAAATAAACATATTGAAACTTGTTAGCTTTTCTTATACGACACGAAACATGATTTAGCATAAAACCCCTTGACAAATTTGGATTAAGCCGTATATTTGTATCGTGGTTTTTTCATAATAGTATTAGATTTAAGGTTAACAAAGTTGGTTAGGGCTTGTCGTGAGACAGGCTTTAATTGTTTATAGGGGTTTGCATTCAGGACAGATGCAGGCCTTTTTGTTTTTCTGCACTGAATATTTCCTTTTTTTGTCGGTTATTTTCGGCGATTCACCGATCTTTGACTGTAATAGGACGTTTCTCTCTTGTCCGGGAGGTGGCTGATACCTACTTTTGTTTCAAACATTTAAACAATACAGATTATGAATCTTAGAAAAAACATCTTTTGGGCAATCCCGTTTATCGTAGTCGGGATTGTATGGTTACTGAAGAACATGGGTATGATTGCTACCGATATCTTTGATATTATAGTATCCTGGCAGATGCTGGTGATGTATGTGGGAGTTTCTACCTTTTTTTCCCGCCAGTATGTCGGAGGATTGATCACCTTTTTATTCGGACTATACTTTCTGATGCCTGAGTTGGACTGGATGGATGGCAGTGGAATGACTATCTGGCCGCTACTTCTGGTGTTGGCCGGTATCGTGATACTCTTTTCGCCACGGAAGAAAAACAATACTCATTGGAAAAATAGAGGGGGAACGACAGGTAACGAGGCAGACACTGGTACAAAAAGTGAATTTATCAATATAGACGGTTATGTGGAATCGGATAATACGTTTAGTTCCGTGGAGCAGATTATTCTGGATCCGGTTTTCAAAGGAGCACGGATCAAGGTTTTGTTCGGGGGAACCATTCTGGATTTGCGAAGAACAAAGCTGGAAGGTCCGCGGACCTATATTGACATCGATTGTACGTTTGCCGGGGTGGAAATATATGTACCCAATGACTGGCGGCTTCATTTTAATGTCCGTACCCTGATGGGAGGCTGTGAAGATAAACGTTTCAATGCTTCTGTAAACATGGATAACGAGCATGTATTGGTGGTACGCGGAAATGCTACTTTTGGCGGAATCGAATTCAAAAGTTGATTATGCAGACGCATCCGTTTATAAACTCTGTCTTTTATAGGATTGCCGGTATCATGCTGGCATCGATCGCTTGTTGCACAGGGGCCTTGTTGTTGTATTACTACGAACATACGGGGTGGCTGCTTGCATGGCTTGACAGTCTGGTTTCGGTAGGGTTATTCTCTGTTTCCGGTTTTCTGCTCTGGTATGTTACCGGAGTATTGCGTCCGATACAGGCCCAGATCGCATTAACCATCGGTGTCCTGGCGATTTCTACTATAGGAGGGTATATGGTGGGGACATTGATTTGTCCCGGTCGGATGGAATGGTTTGCTTCGACTATCCCTTTCCGTTTTCTGTTTGGTCTGCTGGGATGGATTATTCTGGCTCAATGGTATTTTATTCGCTGGAAGGAGATTCGGAAAGAAGAACCGTCTGAGGATTCTCTTGTTTCTGTTGAGACTGAAACATCACTGCCACCTGAAGAAGCGTTACTGGATCGTATCTCTGTGAAAGACGGCACCCGTATCCATCTGATCCGGTTGGACGAACTGCTCTATATCCAGGCAAGCGGCGATTATGTGACGTTGTTCACCTCGACAGGCCAATATGTCAAGGAACAGACGATGAAATATTTTGAAACGCATCTGCCGGAAAATGCTTTTATCCGTATTCACCGGTCTTGTATCGTGAATAGCGGGGAGATCATCCGTGTGGAATTGTTCGGGAAAGACAGTTACCAGGTTCGTTTGAAAACAGGTGTCTGTTTGCGTGCCAGTCTGACCGGCTATCGGTTGCTTAAAGAACGCCTTTCCCTGTAAAATAGCTCACTTTAATTGTTAAAATTAGCAGTTTTTGTCTGTATTGTATAAAGTTTTGTCTTCAGAAACATTTTTTAGCCGGAATGCGTGAAGAGCTTAACATATATTGTCTGTAAAAGGCTTGACAAACACTTGTCGTGAGTGTATCTTTGCATTGTGGTTTTTTCATAATAGTATTAGATTTAAGGTTAACAAAGTTGGTTAGGGGTTGTCGTGAGACAGCCTTTAATGTTTTATAGAGGTTTGCATTTTCGGATGCGAGCCTTTTTTGTTTTTTACCCTGTAACAAATGCGTCAAAAAATGACGTAAATGTTGCAATCCTGTTAATTCTCTATGAATTAAATGCATAAATACAAATTATTGGCGAATCCGTGCTTTCCGTACTTCTCTTTATTGGCTTAGTTTGCACCATCAACCTTGAATAAGTAAAATAAAACTGATAGACATGAAAGCACTATTGTTAACTGTAGCCCTTTTACTGGGGTGTATGAATGTTTCTTCCCAGGAGAAAGATGCGGACATCATATCCGTCTCTACAAATGACTTGAGCATGATCTTTTCTATCTCTTCGGATAAAAAAGTAGTATATAACTATTTTGGAGATAAATTCCGGCATGTTTCCCCTTTCCTTAATAAGAAGTATAAAGAACAACCGGATAACGGTATTGGTTATGCTCCGGTAATCTATCCTGCTTACGGAGGACGCCTTTTCCTGAATCCGGCATTGAAGCTGACGCATAATGACGGCGTTCAGACTACAGAATTGATATATGCGGACCATACCGTAAAGAATATCGATAATAATAGAATAGAAACCGTAATACAGTTGAAAGATCCTTTGTACCCGGTTTTCGTCAATCTCAATTTTGTAGCTTACCAAAAGGAAAATGTGATCTGTCAGTCTGTTTCCATCTCTCATCAGGAAAAGACCCGGCTGGCTGTCGAAAATATATCTTCCGCTTATCTTCCCTTACATGCAGACTCTTACTATCTGACTCATTTTCATGGCGCATGGGCCTCTGAAATGCAATTGGTGGAAGAGCAACTGACTCCCGGTGTCAAACGGGTGGAATCCAAGAAAGGCATACGGACCACGCAGTCTGAAAACTCTTCTTTCCTGTTGTCTCTGAACGGACCGGCTTATGAAGATATGGGTGAAGTCTATGCTGGTTCACTGGCTTGGTCGGGCAACTATCTGACCTCTTTTGAAGTGGATGAATGCGGCATGCTGCATGTGTTGACCGGTATGAATAATTTTGCCTCTACTTATAATCTGGAACCGGGTAAAATATTGCAAACCCCGGAAATGGTATGGACATATAGTTCTACCGGTAAAGGACAGGTTTCCAGAAATCTGCACGACTGGTCGCGTAACTATGCATTGGCTCATGGTGATCAGGAATTGCCGATCGTCCTGAACAGTTGGGAAGGTGCTTATTTTAACTTTACCGAGAAGACAATCACGGATATGATCGATGATGCGGCTGCTTTCGGTGTTGAAATGTTCGTACTCGACGACGGATGGTTTGCCAACAAATATCCGCGTAACTCGGATAAGGTCGGTTTGGGTGACTGGCAGGTAAATAAGAAAAAATTACCGCGCGGGATCGATTATCTGGCGAAGTATGCAGTAAATAAAGGACTGAAATTCGGCATCTGGATCGAACCGGAAATGGTAAGTCCAAAGAGTGAACTGGCAGAAAAGCATCCGGAATGGATTGTAAAGAGCGGTAAGCGTGATATTATCCCGATGCGTAACCAATGGTTGCTCGATCTGAGCAATCCGGCTGTACAGGATTTTGTGGTGAAGACTTTTGACGATGTAATCGCTTTGTCTCCTCATATTTCCTATATTAAATGGGATGCGAACCGCCACGTTGACAATTTCGGTTCCGATTACCTTTCTAAAGAGGATCAGACCCATTTCTGGATCGAGTATATAAAAGGACTGTATAGTGCTTACGAACGGATCCGTGCAAAGCATCCGGATGTTATGATCCAGTTGTGTTCGGCCGGTGGCGGCCGCCTGGACTTCGGAGCCTTGAAATATCACGATGAGTTCTGGGCAAGCGATAACACCAACTCGCTCGACCGTATATTCATCCAGTACAGCACCAATCTTTTCTTCCCGGCAAAAGCCACTGCTTCCCATGTTTCGACCACTCCGAACCATCAAACGGGTATGATGGCACCGCTGAAATTCCGTTTCGATGTTGCCATGACGGGGCGTCTGGGTATGGAATTGCAACCGAAAGATTTGACAGGTGATGAACTGCCTTTTGCAGAACAGGCCATAAAGAACTATAAACGTATCCGCCCGATCGTACAGCTGGGCGATCTTTATCGTCTCAAATCGCCTTACGACGGAACCGGATGGGCTTCGCATATGTATATATCCAAAGATAAAAAGGAATCTGTATTTTTTGCTTACAGCCTGAAATATCACGGACGTACAACATTCTTTGAGACCAAACTGAAAGGACTGGATCCGGCTAAAATATATAAGATCACTGAATTGAATAAAGCCGGAAACAGTTCCTTCTACGGCGACGGGCAGGTATTCCCCGGTGATTATCTGATGAATGCCGGTATCAGCCTGACAATCGGGAATACGTATGAAAGTACGGTCCTGCTGATTACAGAACAGTAATATTTAATTATCAATACATGAAACTCATCAATTTAAATCTGCTGCTATTGCTCGCCCTTGTTGTATCCTGTAGCGAACCTTCCGTCTCTTCGGGGAAATGGACGGTCAGCTACGATCAGGAGCAGAAAGGCCACCGTATCGAAAAAGAGAGCCAGCTTCTTTCCGATGGGGTCTACGCTTCGTATAAGTTAGGCGACAAATTGGTCACAACCCGTGACTACAGGAGTAGTCGCTCGAAAGCAACCGCTATCAGCGATGCATTCGGCGAAGGATCGTTATTACAGGTTACCTATACCGATAGCAACCTGCCTACACTGGTGCAATCTTTCTACATCTATCCGGAGAAAGATTATTTGTTGACGGAATTTACCCTTCAGGGAGGGAATGCCGATGTCGAATCGAATTATATGGCTCCGGTCAACATCGATCGTATGCCTGCTTTACTCGCCGAAGGGGATAACCGTGCGTTGTTCCAGCCTTTCGATAACGATTGCTGGATTCGTTATCAGTCTCATCCGCTGACTTTCGATCAGTTGCGTAGTTATGAAGTGGCTACCGTATTCAATAATAAGGATCGTAAAGGTCTTGTCATCGGTTCGGTAGAGCATTCCGACTGGAAGACAGGTATCGATATGGTCAAAGGCGACCGCAGCAATATCGGTTCGCTGGTTTGTTTCGGGGGTGTTGCCGATACGCTGACACGTGATTCGAAAGCACATGGTAGCCTGAAAGGGAAAACAGTGAAGTCGCCGAAGGTCTTTGTCGGTTTCTTTAATGACTGGCGTGCCGGACTGGAAGAATACGGAAAAGCGAATGCTGTAGTAGCTCCCGTGAAGAAATGGCCGGGTGCCGTTACGTTCGGTTGGAACAGTTGGGGTGCACTTCAGTTCAAGCTGACTTACCAGAAGGCGCTGGAGGTGTCCGATTTCTTCAGGGATAATTTGCAGAACAACCATTTTGTGAATCCCGACGGCAATGTGACGATCGGCCTCGACTCCGGCTGGAATAGCTTTAAGGATGAAGAACTGAAAGATTTCGTAGATCATTGTACGGCTAACGGACAGATTGCCGGCGTATACTGGACGCCGTTTACCGATTGGGGCAGACGTCCGGATCGGACCATCAAGGATGCTCCTGATTATAAGTATAAAGATGTTTATCTGTATGCGAATGGCCAGCCGCAGGAACTGGACGGTGCCTATGCGATCGACCCGACTCATCCGGCTATTGAGGAAATGATGAAGAAAACGTCTGAGCTATTCCATCGTTGCGGTTTCAAATACGTGAAGATGGACTTTATGACACACGGGGCGATGGAAGCCGACAAATGGTACAATCCGGAGATCCGGACAGGTATCCAGGCCTACAACTACGGCATGCAGCTGTTGAACAAATACTTCGGCGACATGTACATCAATCTGTCTATCTCTCCTGTATTCCCGGCTCATTACGCTAATTCACGCCGTATTGCCTGTGATGCCTGGAATAAGATCAAAGATACCGAATACACGCTGAATGCCCTTTCTTACGGCTGGTGGCAGGATGAGGTGTACCAGTATAACGATGCCGACCACCTGGTGCTGCGCGAAGCGACCGAAGGCGAGAACCGGGCCCGTATGACTTCCGGTGCTATTACCGGCTTGTATATCGTTGGTGACGATTTCAGTAAGGGCGGCAAACAGATCGACAAAGACCGCGCTCTGAAATTCATGACCAACCAAAGAGTGAATGATGTCGCCAGAGGTATTTCATTCGCTCCGGTGGAAGGAAATGGAGAACGTTCTGAAAATCAATTTATTCGCCATGATGCAGACGGATCATCTTATTTCGCTATCTTTAATTATTCGGAAGATGAGATGAATGCCACAGTTTTGCTTGAACGCCTCGGATTGGAGCCGACGGTTACTTACAGGGCAAGAGAACTCTGGAGTGGATATGAACAGCCTGTCAAGGAAAAACTCACAGTGACGGTCCCCGCCAGGGATGCGTTGCTTTACAAGATAGAAAACAACTAAATGTTCTTAAATTTATCAATTATGAAACAGATCAAGGTTTTTAGTATTTTGATGATGCTTGTAGTATGCTGCGGTACCGTTTTCGCACAAGGCATAACAATTACAGGTACGATCACCGACGCAAAAACGTCGGAGTCGCTCCCGGGAGCGAGCGTTGTTCTCAAGGGAACAACGCAAGGGACTATATCGGATATGGATGGAAAATATTCTTTGACAGCCTCACCGGGCGCCACCCTGGTGATCAGCTATATCGGATATGACACCAAGGAAGTAAAAGTCGGTAACCAGAACGTGATCAACGTATCACTTTCAGAAGACTCACAATCTATCGACGAAGTAGTGATCGTAGGTGCTTCCATGAAGAAAAGCGACCTGACAGGCGCTATTGCGCATGTCGACGCGAAAGTGTTGGAAGAACGCCCGGTAACGACCGTCAATGAAGCCCTTCAGGGACGTGTAGCCGGTGTTTTGATCACTAAAGGAACTCGTCCGGGTGACGATTCAAGTATCAAGATTCGTGGTGTGAATACGATCAATTCCGGTTCAGATCCGATCTACGTTGTCGATGGTTTGGTTATGGGCAACGGTTACGGCGGTTTTAACGCCATCAATGTGAACGATGTGGCTTCCGTACAGGTGTTGAAAGATGCCTCGGCTACAGCCCTTTACGGATCACGTGGTGCCAACGGTGTCGTTCTTATCACGACCAAAAAAGGTAAAATAGGCGAAGGACGTGTTACTTACGACGGTTGGGTAGGTTTCTCAAAAATTACCCAGCGTCCGAAGACAATGGATGCTTCCCAGTTGTTCGACCTGCGTATAGATGCTTTTGCCAATGGGTACATGCAGGACAATCCTACGGCAAACCGTCAGGATTACATCAATAACACATTGATGAAAACGAATACCGCTTTCTCCGATGAGGAGTTCGCCACTCACAATGCAGGTCAGAGCTATAACTGGTTGGATGAGGTGGCAAGCACCGGTTTCCAGCAGAACCACTCCGTAAGCTTCTCCAATGCAACGGAAAAGAACAATATTTACATCAGCTTCGATTATGCCAATATCGACGGTCTGATCGGTGATTCGAAAGAAAAGAAATATTCCGGACGTATCAATGCGGAATCGATGATCAAACCGTGGTTGAAGGTCGGTACGAACTCTTCTTTCTCCCGTACGGAAAATAACCTGCCGACAGACGATGTGTATGACAAGGCGCTGAATGCAAACCCGCTGCTGAATCCGGCACCTTACAAAGATCCGGCAACCCGTTACACCTGGGATTATCTGACATTGTACTACCGTGTGCACAACGAAGGAAACAATAACGATTACAACCCGTTCAACTCGCAGGAAGTAGCCCGCGAACGTGCCCGTAACCGTTTCCTTTCTTCCAATTATATCAACATCAATCCGATCGAAGGGCTGAATATCCGTTCTACGTTCGCATTGGATGTTTCTTCACAGACCTGGTTCGAATATACACCGAGCTATATCCAGGAAGCTATCCGTCACTATAACGGTGATGCGAGAGCAAAACACGAAAGATGGTCACAGTTGAACTGGCAGTGGGATAATACGATCACTTACGACAAGACGATCAACAAACACCGCATGAACTTCCTGTTCGGTACAAGTACGACCAAGAACTCGGAAAACTATACTAAAGCACAGGGCGACCGTTATGCCAGCGACGATTTGCTGTGGTATGACCTGAAAGGTGCTGCCGCTAACGATAAGAAAGAACTCGATTCTGACTTCAAGGGCAATACCCTCGTTTCTGTCCTGGGTAGAGTGAACTACAACTATGATATGCGTTACTACCTGACGGCAACGGCCCGTTACGACGGTTCTTCCAAGTTTGCCAAAGGCCACCGCTGGGGTATCCTGCCTTCTTTCTCTGCCGCATGGGATATAACGAATGAAGCGTTCATGGAAGACCAGACTATTTTCGACCGGATGAAGTTCCGTGTAGGTTATGGTGTGGTTGGTAACCAGGATATCGAAAACTATGCATATCGTACATTGTATTTCTCTTCTGTCAGCAACGGCGAAGCTTCCTACGCAACCAGCGGTTTGAGAGGTACGCCTGCTATTACCTGGGAAAAACAGAAACAAACCAATATCGGTGTCGATATGGCATTCCTCAATGACCGTTTGAACGTTTCTCTGGACGGATTCTTTATAAAGAATGATAATCTGTTGATGAAACACTCTCTGCCGTTGACTTCCGGCTACAGTGAAACATGGGAAAATATCGGTTCTGTAAAGAATAAAGGTTTTGAAGCGACGATCAACGCTACTCCGATACAGACAAAAGACTTTACATGGAATGTGAATGCCAATATCTCTTTCGATAAGAATGAGGTGTCTAAGTTGTATGGCCAGGTGACAGAGATCCTGAACGGTTCAGATCGTGAAAAGAATATCTTCCTGGGCGAATCATTGAATAACATTTATACTTATAAGACTGGCGGTATCGCGAACGAATCGAACCGTAGCGAATGGGAAAATCTGGATTTCAATGGAAAACATGTAAGCCTGGGTGATTTGTTCCCGCAAGATATTTCCGGCCCTGACGGTGTGCCTGACGGCGTAATCGACCAGCTTGACCGCACAGTGGTAGGAAAGAAGGATCCGAAGTTCTACGGCGGGTTTGCCACCGATTTCAGCTATAAGGGAATTACCTTGAATGCTGTATTCAACTATTCTTACGGTGCAAAGAAAATCAGTTCATATTACGAAGGTTTGATCAACAGTACAGGTACGGGCATGTCGTCTATCGACCTGCTGGACCGTTGGACTCCGGAAAATACCGGTGCTTCCGTTCCGCGTGTGATTGCCAATACGACCAGCGGTTATAACCGTTATAATCCGTCCGATATGGATTACACGATCCAGAATGCCTCTTATCTGCGTTTGTCTACACTGACATTGGCTTATTCATTCCCGAAACCTTTGTTGAGCCAGCTCAAAGTGGAAAACCTGCGTGTTTACTTCACAGCATCCAACCTGTTCTGTGCAACCAAATATAAAGGCTTCGATCCTGAAACAGGCGATTACGGATATCCTCCGACAAAAATGTATGTATTTGGTTTGAACTTTAGTTTTTAATGATTTAAAAGGATTACAATTATGAAAAAGAGATATAATTTGATCGGATTGCTGGCTTTGGCGCTTACTGCCGGAATCACCACATCTTGTTCCGATTTCCTGACACAGGAAAACAAGAAAGCATTGACAGAAGAGCAGATCTATTCAGATGTAGAGTTTATCGAACTGAATCTGAAGGGTATCTATAATACTTGGCGTGACAATACCCGCCAGGATGAACGTGCCTGGTTCCTGATGACCGGTACCGACGAAATACAGCGCGGTGCATTACAGAATAAAGGGGGTGGCGAAGGAGCGGCTATGGACCGTTACGATGCCAATATGAACTCCCTGCATAGCAAGGTGAAAGATCAGTGGAACAAACGTTTCCCGATAGTTACCGCTGCTGCCAAGATCGTCCGTGCGTTGGATACGCCTGATCTGGCAGAAGGAACCAAACAAGCTGAACTGTTGGGTGAGGCCTGTTTCGTGCGTGGTTTCGTCGATTATGAACTGGCGTTATACTGGGGTGAAATACCTATCATCGACCTGGATAAGCTGGAAGAAACCGGCTACGGCCGTCAGTCTTTGACCGATGTCTGGCAGTTTATTATCAATGACCTGGAAAAAGCGGCTAAATATGCTCCTAAGACAAATACGGCTGGACGGGCAACTTCCGGTGCCGGCTATACGATGTTGGGTAAGGCTTATATGTCTGCTCCGGTAGAAACCGGTCTGCGCGACTTCAACAAGGCGAAAGAATGTTTCGAGAAAGTAATGGGGATGGGCTATTCATTGGTAAACTATGCCGACCTGTGGAATTACGAGAAACCGAATACGGCGGAATCTATTTATGAATTTCAGTTCAATAATAATCCGAACCGTAACCAGATCCAGTTCCAGATCGGTTCACGTGTGGCGCAGAACTGGTGGAAAGACGGTTGTTACTTTGCCGGTTACGACCATGTCGTTGTTACTGAATATGGATATGAAACGGTGGAAAACGGTGGTATCTGGGAAGACGGTGATGTCCGTAAAGAGGAAAGTATCCGTTACGACTTTACGTATCATGGTGAAGTCCCTAACTACGAATGTGTTGCTTGGGAAGATCTGGGTGAAGACCATGACGAATTGAAACCGCACGTAAAGAAATATGAAGATTATCGTACCGACCAGTATTCAGGCTTGGGTATCAACAATATGTGGAACTCAGGGAAGAATATCCCGGCTCTCCGTTATGCGGATGTCCTTCTTAGCTATGCCGAATGTCTGAATGAATTAGGACAAACCGGACAGGCGGTAGAAAAGGTGAATGAAGTGCGTAACCGTGCATGGGGCTTTAATATCCCGGCTGATAAGAAATGGGATGCAGGTATGTCTCAGGATAACTTCCGTGTGAAGATCATGGATGAACGTATGCGTGAGTTTCTGGGTGAGAACTGGCGTCGTGCCGATCTGATCCGTACAGGCAAATTCGTTGAGTATATCAAAGCACGCAACAAATGGGCGAAACGCTCAGGTACGATCCAGGATTATAACGTTCGTTATCCGATCCCTAACGAAGAGATCGAACAGAATCCGGACATGACTCAGGATGATCAGAACCCCGGATACAGATAACTGTAAAGTTACTTCAGTTTCCTAGGGAAGAAACTCCGGTTTCCTCCTTAGGAAACTAGAGTTTCCCAGGCAGGAAATTACAGTTCCCTCCGCAGAGAACTACAGTTTCCAAATAGCGAAACTACGAGGAAACTGTAATTGATTGAAATTTAATAAACTAAAGGCAAAAGGATTGTAAAAGGAGAAAGCACCGGGAAGGCATGTCTTTGCCCGGTGTTTTGTTTAATAAAAAACCGAATCAAACTAATATAATAATAGGTCATGAAAAATAATTTAACAGGAACATCCCTGCTTTTTGGTCTTGTATGTCTCTTGTTGGGGGCAAAGGCTTTTGCAGGTGAACAGCAAGTGATCGCTTCCGGTAGCTGGAAGATCGTTTATAATGAAGGAACAAAGACATGCGACTTTATCCATAAGGAAAAGACCATATTGGCGGGTGTTTTTGTTCAGGCGAAAGAGAAGGAAACATGGTTGCGAAGCACGGAGTACGGACAGCCTGCTTTTTCGGAAGAAACTGTCGATGATGTCTTCGGTGCCGGACATAAATACACATTTACCTATGCAGCACACGATGGAAAACCGGCTCTGCAACAGTCGTTCTATTTCTATCCGGATAAAAGTTACTTTCTGACAGAAGCCTATATCGTTTCGGAGACTGCAACCTCAAGTAATTATATTGCTCCGGTTGTCACAGAAACGACCAGCTCTTTCCTGAATGCAAATGCCTCCAACCGGGTTTTATCCGTACCGTTCGACAATGATGCCTGGATCGGTTATTCCTCATTGGCATTGTCGGTAGACTCTGTTTCTTTCGAGGTCACTTCCATCTATTCTGGTGATACACGTGAAGGACTGGTGCTCGGTTCCGTTGAACATGATACATGGAAGACCGGCGTACGCTATTCTACCTCCGGCAACCAGCAGTTGAACCGCCTGGAATGTTTTGGCGGGATCAGCCATCGCCTTACCCACGATATCGATGCCGAAGGTTCAAAACCTCACGGCAGCATCTCCGGTACGAAACTGAAATCTCCGAAACTCCTGGTCGGCATGTTCGATGACTGGCGCAAAGGGCTTGAAGCATACGGCGAAGCAAATGCGTTGGTTGCTCCTCCCCGTAAATGGGCGAAAGGAAATATCTTCGGATGGAACAGTTGGGGCGCAATGGCCGAGAAGCTGAATTTTACCGGTGCTCTCGATGTATCCGATTATATCAGTACGAACCTGCAACCGAATCATTTCAATAATGACGGCACGGCTTATGTGATCCTCGATTCTTACTGGGATAACCTGAACGATTATCAGTTGAAGACATTTGCCAAGCAATGTGTCGATAACGGACAGGTTCCGGGCATCTATTGGTCTCCTTTCTCCGATTGGGGAGAAGACGGTAGCCGTTCTATGGAAGGTAGCAGCTACAGATACGGAGACGCTTACCTCTATGTGAACGGAAAACCGAAGAAGATTGCTTCCCGTGCGTTAGACCCGACCCATCCCGGTACCCGTGAACGGATGAGTTACTTCATCAACCGTTTTAAAGAGTTGGGATATAAATACATCAAATTCGACTTCCTGAACAATGCAATTCTTGAAGCGGACTCTTATTACGATAAGAGCGTTACGACCGGTGTGCAGGCTTATAACAGTGGTATGAAGTATCTGACGGAATTGTGCGGGGATGACATGTTCATGGCTTTATCCATTGCTCCTGCCTTTCCTGCGCAATACGGGAACTCCCGCCGTATCAGTTGCGATGCCTGGGGAGCTAAGGAAGATACGGAATATGTAATGAACGGACTTTCTTTTGGCTGGTGGCTCGACAAGGTCTACAACTTCAATGATGCCGACCATCTGGTTCTTCATAAAGATGCTTATAATGAAGATGAAAACCGTATGCGTATTACATCGGGAGTGATCACGGGAACTTATATTCTCGGTGATAATTTCAGCCAGAAAGGAACTTGTATAGGGGATCTCGCTGCCCGCCAGAAAGCAGAAAAGTTTGCGACGAATGCCGACGTGAACGAAATTGCGCGCATCGGTAAATCTTTTTACCCGGTGGAAGGTGCCACGGCTTCAGGTAAAAACAGTTGGGGAAGGAACCGTGGCGAGAGTCTTTTTATGTTGGATACGGATGATTATATGTATGTCGCTGCATTTAATTATAAAGCTGAATCAGTCTCGGAAGATATCAAGTTGTCACGACTGGGAATCGCTTCTTCCGATGTGAAAGGTATTAAAGAGCTCTGGACTGGTCAGGGCGTGTCGCTGAAAGGTGAAGAAATTCCTTTCTCTTTACCTAATTTTGGTGTGAAGTTATACAGAATAGATAAGAAAGGCACGGGAACGGGTGTGTCCGATCTTACTACGCCGGATAGAAAGATAACCGGCTGGGTAAAGGACGATCATTTGTTTATACAGACGGAAAAAGAACTGAAAGATATTCTTATCTACTCGACACAGGGAGCGTTACTGAAAAAGTATCCTGCTTTATCTTCGCAAACCTGCTATGACATCAATATTGCTGATCTGCCCAAAGGTATATTCCTGGTTCAGGCAGTCACTTCCCCACAGGATTCCGAATGTTTGAAGTTCATAAAATAAGATCCATGTCGATACAATCAAATCTACTGAAATTAGGGCTCTAGGCTGTTAATTTTAGTAGAATTTGATTGTAATCTATATAGTTTTGTGTTCGATAACAAAATTTGACTGGAATAAGTGTTCTGCTTAACGTTTATTAGTCAGAAAAGACTTGACAAAAGCCCTTTATTCCTGTATCTTTGTACTGTGGTTTTTTCATAATAGTATTAGATTTAAGGTTAACAAAGTTTGGTTAGGGCTTGTCGTGAGACAGGCTTTAATTGTTTATAAGGGTTTGCTTTATGAGGCAGCCTTTTTTATATCAAACTTATAAATAATAAAAAGGGGGCATCAAATATTTGATGTCCCCTTTTCTATTCATTCTAAAGTGAATTTAAGATGTTGGATAATCTTCTTTATCATCGGTTCCTGCAACTTCAGATGTTCTTTCCATGACCTCTATCTCAAAAATTAATGTAGAGTATGCAGGAATGTTATCCTTTTTATTAGAACCATATCCTAGTTTCTGAGGAATCCAAACTTCCCATTTGTCACCAACTACCATATTTTGCAAAGCAATGGTCCATCCAGTTATAGGAGAGGGAACTCCATAGCCATAAGTATAGTTATAGTTGGAGGAAGCGGAGCTTACAGCGAATTTAGCTGGTGCTGCATAGGGAACGCACTGATCGAAATACTCGCCTTCTTTGCTATCGATCAACCATCCTTTGTAATAAACAGTCACACGGCTGTTGTAATAGATTACAGGGCCGTCTCCTTGTTTTATCCTTTTAGCATAAACAAAATCATCTCCGGATCCTTGTATACTTACTTTAAAGAAATCGGTGTCTTTTTCCTTTGCCGCGAAAGCCTGTTCATTTTTCAGTTTGTATGCTTCAACGGCTGCATCATCACTGTCATCGTCATCTTTACAGGAGGTAAAGACTACGGACATACAAAAAATCATCAACGCGAATTGCAGGTACTTCTTCATTTAATTTATTCAGTTATCTTTTTTAATAATGACTTCATACTAACCTTTTCAGAAATAATCTCGTGCAGCTTGTCGATGCTTACACGTTCCTGTTCCATGGTATCACGGAAACGGATCGTTACACAATTATCCTTCAAAGTATCGTGGTCAACTGTAATACAGTACGGAGTTCCAATGGCATCCTGACGGCGGTAACGTTTGCCGATAGAGTCTTTTTCATCATACTGGCAACGGAAATCGAATTTCAGCATGTTGACAATCTCTTCCGCTTTTTCAGGAAGCCCGTCTTTCTTAACCAGCGGCAATACGGCTAACTTGATAGGAGCCAGAGCTGCAGGCAATTTCAATACTACGCGTGTTTCACCGTTTTCGAGTGTCTCTTCGCAATAAGATCCGGCCATAACGCTCAGGAATACACGGTCGACACCGATAGATGTTTCAATAACGTACGGAGTATAGCTTTTATTTAATTCAGGATCGAAATACTGTATCTTCTTACCTGAGAATTTCTCATGCTGGCTCAGGTCGAAGTCTGTACGGCTGTGGATACCTTCCACTTCTTTGAAACCGAACGGCATTTCATATTCGATGTCTGTAGCTGCATTGGCATAATGAGCCAGTTTTTCGTGATCGTGGTAACGATATTTCTGATCACCCAGTCCCATTGCTTTGTGCCATTTCAGACGAGTCGATTTCCATTGTTTGAACCATTCCATTTCTTCTCCCGGACGAACGAAGAACTGCATTTCCATCTGTTCGAACTCACGCATACGGAAGATGAACTGACGGGCAACGATCTCGTTACGGAATGCTTTACCGATCTGAGCGATACCGAAAGGTACTTTCATACGGCCTGTCTTCTGCACGTTCAGGAAGTTTACGAAAATACCCTGTGCAGTTTCCGGACGCAGGTAGATTTTGGAAGCGCCGTCGGCAGTAGATCCCATTTCTGTGGAGAACATCAGGTTGAACTGGCGTACTTCCGTCCAGTTGCGTGTTCCGGAGATCGGACAAGCGATTTCGCAGTCGATAATGATCTGGCGGAGATCTTCAAAGTTGGAATCGTTCAGTGCTTTCGCAAAACGGGTGTGTATCTCGTCGCGTTTAGCCTGATGTTCCAATACGCGGCCGTTGGTAGCACGGAATTGGGTTTCATCGAATGCTTCACCGAACTTTTTCGCAGCTTTGTCGACTTCTTTCTGTATCTTTTCATCGATCTTAGCCAGATAATCTTCGATCAGTACGTCGGCACGATACCGTTTCTTGGAATCCTTATTGTCGATCAAAGGGTCATTGAATGCGTCCACATGGCCGGATGCCTTCCAGATAGTCGGATGCATGAAAATAGCGGAGTCGAGGCCTACTACATTTTCGTGAAGCAGGGTCATGCTGTCCCACCAGTATTTCTTTATATTATTTTTCAGCTCTACGCCATACTGTCCGTAATCATACACTGCTCCTAAACCATCATATATTTCTGAAGAGGGAAATACAAATCCGTATTCTTTACAGTGTGAAACTAATTTCTTGAAAACATCTTCTTGTGCCATAAGTATATGTAATTATTATCAACCTGCAAAGTAAATGATTTTTTCTGTAAGTAACAGCATTTTCAGCGGCTTATTAGTTAATACATATAAAGAAAGGTGACCATCCCGGCCACCTTTCACCATCAAAAATTATATTGAAAATTTAGTTCTGGGTTTATTCTTTATCCCACCATATACGACCAAATTCGCTGTCCAGACGACCGAAGTTCGATTCTTTCTGCATGTCCTCAAGGCGTTTTACCTGATTTGCATAGTTGGCAGAACCATCGGCTGGCATGGTGAATTTTTTACGACGCGGTACTTGCTGCAATTCACCGTATACATTGATCGGTTCCCAGGTAACCAATGTAGATGTAGTGCTCGGATAGTTGGTACGTTTGTACATGGCCCATGATTCACTGTTATTCTTGAAATGTTCTACCCAAGTCTGGCAGTAGATCTGTTCTTTAGCCATGGCACTGTTCCATGCGATACCATCCTGTTTCAGGAATGCTTCGATTTCACTTTCTGTAACCGCTTCGTAGTCATTGATTTTGCAGTAGTCGGCAATTTTACTCCATTGTCTCAGAGAGGCTTTTACGCCTTCTTCATACCATTGCTGAGCTGTTTTGCTGTTGGCAACGCCTTCCAGCGTAAATTCGGAAGCCATGAAACAGAAGTCTGCATATGTTACCAAAGGAATCCAGCCACCGGCACTACCATTGTCTTGCGCACCTTTCCACAAACGAGTCTGAGGTCTGTTCATCGGACGCATGTCGATATCGTCCAGATAACGAGATGTGCGACAGGAGTCGGTTGCCCATTTGTCGTAACTTACGCTACCACCGGTCCAGCGACCTAAATGAGTCGGAATAACCTGTGCAGGAGTCGTTGTTTCTTTGGCATTGAATGCGGCTACGTTTTCCGGAGTTAAATTGTTGATTTGGAAAAACAGACGTTTTCTCGGGTCGTTATACTTCAGTAAGTAAGCCATAAAAGCAGCAGAAGCGCGATCCATGTCAATGACGGAATGCCAGTCGCCTTGGGTTGTCCAGTAGTTATCGAAATAAAGGATAAAACTATCGTCGATACTGCTGAAAATGTTGCCGGAAGATAATACCTCTTGTGCAATGGCTTTAGCTTCTGCCGGTTTCTGTTTTAACAATCTCAAAGCGATCCGCATACGTACGGCATTAGCAGCCTTCACCCATTTACTCATGTCGCCACTGTAAGCCAGGTCATAATTCTTGAAAGTCACCTGGTTGCTGGATGTTGCCAGCTTATTGGCAGCTTCTTTCAGTTCCTGGTTCCAGGTCGTCAACAACTCTTCCTGAGTTTGGAAAGTCGGTTCAAGAATTTCCACGTTACCGTTGCGGGTTCCCCAACCGTCGGTGTACACCAAAGAACCGTATACGTCGGATGCTTGAATACCTTTTGTAATCAAGAGGATACGGGCTACTTCGGTTAAGTCGCTGTAAGCAGCTTCCTGTTCCGGCATATTGGTTTTGACGTAATAAGGTATGTGACGGGCATATTTACCAGCGTTTACATAGTTGCTGTATAATGATCCGGAAAAACCGGCGCATTCGGTGAAGTTAGTTGTGCTATATCCCCAGATTCCGGCACAATACTGCATCCATCTCAAACGACAGGCATATGAGTCTGCCCATGTTTCTCCAGCATTACACATTACATTTTCAATCTGATAGAGGAACACTTCCGGATCAACTTCGTATACCGTATCAGGATTCTTGTTGATTTTGGTGAAGTCGGCATCGCAGGAGCTTAATGCAGCCATGGAAGCTAACGCTCCGAGAATATAATATTTAATTTTTTTCATTTTACTTAATTATAAAGGTGATTAGAATGAAACGTTAACACTGAAACCAATGTTGCGTGAGAATACGGCACCACCGCTTTCCATATATTCAGAGCTGTAAGATGTATTCAGGCCTTCCGGGTGAATATTGTCCGGCAGACTGTTATACAGGAATCCTAAGTTACGGGCCATTAAGCCGATACTTGCATTTTGAATGTAGGCTTTGTTCACCCATTTTTTAGGCAATTGCCAATGTACGGAAACTTCACGTAAGGCAACCCATGAACATTTATGGATACCTTCTTCACGGATACCTCCGGACCAACTGTACACGTTGTCATAATATTTGTAAGCAGATAACGGATCGACTAATCCTTGATCGTAAGCATACTGATAACTCTTGCCGGAAACGTCCACTCCTTTGATTTCCGTACCCGGTATAAATACGCCTTCCGGGATTACACCGTCGTTAACCACTCTTCCGTCGCTCAATGTACGAGGTAAACCGCCGTATTGTGTGTCACGACCAGTCAATGAAGATTTAACGTTCCCCGAATTCATACCATAATAGTAACTTGCCGAGAAGACGTCTCCGCCGAAACGGGCATCGATTACAGCATTCAGCGTAATGCCTTTCCAGCTTACGGAAGTGGTGGCTCCCCACAAGAATTTAGGCTGTAAAGAACCGATTTTCTCACTTTTATTTGAACGAGGATAAGAACCGTCTGCGTTCAACAGTTTTTCGCCATTTTCGTTGCGTGTGTAAGCATAAGAAGTGTAGATATCACCATAAGCGCCGCCTACGGTAGCCCATGCCTGTGTATCCGTACCACCTCCTACTAACTGGTATTTCTCAACGCCTTCAAACAAAGAGACGATCTTGTTTCTGTTGCGCGTCAGGTTGAAAGACAAATCCCAGCGCCAGTCTTTCGTTTCGATCGGAGTACCGGTAATCAATAATTCGATACCTTTGTTCTGGATGTCTCCGGCATTGATCCAACGTTTTGAAACACCGGATTCGGATGCGATCGGCAATGCCAGGATCTGGTTCTTTGTATTGGTCTTATACCATGCAAAGTCGAAACCGAGACGGTTTTTAAAGAAACGCATATCCAAACCGATTTCGATGGAGTGTTGTTTCTCCGGTTTCAAATTCAAGTTCGGTAATTCGTCCTTGTCGAATTTGTAATAAGGAAAAGTTCCGCCGTTAAGCTGGTTGTCGAATGTGTTGTCGAAAGCATAATAACCGGTACCGGTTGTCAGATAAGGAGCACAGTCGTTACCTACGATAGCATAAGAAGCTCTCAACTTACCGAAAGAGATAAATTCAGGTATCGCATCGCGCAAACCTTCGGCAAACAACCAGGAAGCACCAACCGACGGGTAGAAGTAAGAGGTGTGTCCTGTTCCGTTTTCATAGATCAATGCAGACGACCAGTCGTTACGTCCTGTTATATCCAGGAAATAAACCCCTTTATAATCCATATTGGCAAAAGCGTAGATGGAGTTGATGCGTTTTCTGTCAGTATTATATCTGACTTCGGTTGTCGCTTTATTAACGGAGTTTGTCATATCGAACAAACCAGGAACGCGCAAGCCATTCTCCGAGTTGGTTTTGTGGTATCCCCTTTTGGTATCCCACTGTTCTACTGCTACGCTACCGCTGATATTGAAATCATCGAAAGAATGGTTAGCAGTCAACATACCGGTAATTTTGTACTGGTCTTTCTTATTTTCATGGATTTTATAAGCCGCACCGTCGTACTTGCTGGCACCTGTAGCCATTACTTTTGATTCGTTAGTGGTATATAGCTTGTAAATATCGCCTTTCACTTTCAATGACAACCAATCCAATATTTTAAGATCCAGATTCAAGAAAGCACGTACACTCATTTCGTCCTGTGTATAGATGTTTTCCAGGTAGTCGTAGATCGTTTTGGAATAACCATACGGATCCAATGAGTTGTAACCGTCACCGGCCGGACTGATATAGTTTTTGTTATTCAACCAGTAATCAGTATCATATTCACGAGCAATGCTGTACATGAAGTCATAGATCGGAGATCCCGAGCCTCCCTGTCTTGTCGGATTCTGGGCAGTCGATTCGATATATGAGAATCCACCTTCAGCTTTCAAGCGTGAACTGATATCGTGGGATGCGTTTAAACTGAATGAATTACGCTTGAATTCATTGTTAAAAGTTAAACCCTCCGACTGCAGGTTTGAATAAGAGAAACGGAATGCACTTTTTTCAGAACCACCTTGTAAAGCAACGTTGGTGTTCATGTAGTGCCCGGTCTGATAAAGATTTTTCAAGTTGTTGTCTTTGGCGGAATAGATCATTTCCTGGCCATCCACATAGAACGGTTTACCGTCGAAACGAGGACCGAAGCTACGGCCGGCAGAAGTGTATCGGTTTTCGCTACCGTCGCTATTCAGAGCCCATGCCGGAGAAGAACCGGAACCGAATTCGTTTTGCAGATCCGGTGTCGCATAGATGTTTTCCCATTGCTGCGTATGTGAAACGGAAACACCTATACCCTCACCTTTACGGCCTTTTTTGGTTGTGATCAGGATCACACCGTTGGAAGCACGCGAACCGTACAAAGCGGTTGCGGCAGCACCTTTCAATACAGACATCGATTCGAAGTCATCGGCATTCAGGTTCTTCAGGTCATTACCCCAGTCTTGTCCTGCCCCTGTTTTTGTTACTTCATTGTCGATGATAATACCGTCGATCACGAAAATCGGCTGGTTGTTACCTCCCAAAGAAGTATTACCACGAATAATGATACGTTGTGAAGACTGTGGCCCGGAGTTACCCATGTTGATCTGTACACCGGCAACTTTACCTTGTAGTCCATTGATTGGGTTTGGAGAGTTTACTTTGGCGATTTCATCTCCCTTTAGTTCTGTCATGGCGTAACCGAGTGATTTCTTATCACGGGACATACCCAGAGCTGTTACAACAACTTCTTCCAGAGCTTGTGAATCTTCTTCAATAAAGATTTTCAGTGTTGCCTGGCCGTTGTAGACGACTTCTTTTGTTTTATAACCAACAAAAGATACCTGTAAGGTTTGACCTTTTTTGACATCGTTTAGCGTGAATTTACCATCGAGGTCCGTCATAATCCCACTTGTGGTTCCCTTAATAATAACAGATGCTCCAATAACCGGACCCATTGAATCCTCTACAACTCCGGTGACTTGTCCACTCTGTTGTGAAATGTTTACACTTTGCTTGTCGGGTACTACATCTGCATAGGCTCCTAATGGAGAGACCAATGCACCGGCAAGCAAAATCAAGCTTGGAAATGTTAATTTTTTAGACATAAGCGTTTGATTTATAGGTAAAAAAATAGATGTGTGTATGTTTGTTTCAGCATATTTAAATTGTTATAGTTCTAGTAGAACTATGGAATACTGTCAAAATGGAAGTATCATTAATTGGCTAAAATAGGCTAAATATGTTTTAAATTCGTCAACGGAACGGTTTTGTATCTTAAAAGAGTTAATTTTGTAACAAATTAGTTGTAATTAGTTTACGATATCAGGAGATCGAGAATTAAGTGTTAACTGAAAATCTGATTTTAATAGAATTTATGAATAAGTTCTACTAGAACAATATCACTTGGAAAACTATCAAATAGTAACTATATATTTGTGAACCATATAATTAATTTGAATTTTAATCGGAACTGCATAGGAAACATAGAATGTTTTTATATGTTAAAATTAGACGGTTTTCATTTCTCTCTCGTTCCGGAATAACTCTTTTTTCAGATCGATTGTAATTCCGATGATCGTTCGATCATAATTTATTTTATTTGTTGTAATTTCATAGATTTCTTTATTTTTGTAAAAACATAATTGGAATGCGACTTTACATTATTAAAAAAGTAATATTATGAATGACGGTTCAAAAAAAGTAGTAATTCTTCTGGCTCATCCTAACCTGAAGGAATCACAGGCAAACAAAGCTCTAGCCGATGCGGTAAAGGATATTGACGGTGTCATGGTATATGATCTGTATGAATATCAGGATCAATCTTTCGATGTAAATCTGTGGAGTACGATCATCTCTGATGCTTCGATGATTATTTTTCAATTTCCTTTTTACTGGATGTCGGCTCCTTCGCTTTTAAAGCGATGGCTGGATGAAGTTTTTACTTCGCTGGCGAAAACACCTGCAGTAGCCGGTAAACCGTTGCAGATCGTTACGACGACCGGGTCGGAGTATGCTGCTTATCGCAGTGGAGGGCGGAATGGTTTTACTATGGATGAACTTCTACGTCCTTACCAGGGTTGTGCGATACATGCCGGAATGACCTGGCACACGCCATTGGTTGTCTATGGAATAGGTAGTGCGGATGCTTCCAGAAACATAGTGGCCGGGGCTGAAGCTTATAAACAGAGGGTAGAAGCTGCATTGACAGACCATACGATGCAGAATATTTGGTAATTACTATATGATGAGGATCGGATTAATTTGAGAACTTTCTTCCTCAAATTCTTTTAAATCAATAAAAAATATCTATTTTTGCGAAGTTGATGTTTTTAATGTTTGCGCAAACAGTAATTAATTATCTAATAAAGAATACCATGAAATCAGAAGACATCTCACGTCGCTCGTTCCTGAAACGGGCATTGGCTTTATCGGCTGCAACTGCAATTCCTTCGTTTTGGATCCCTTCGAAAGCGGGTGCAATGCCGGGTGTACCGTTCGTTAGTGCGAACGAGAAAGTGAATATTGCATTTATTGGCATTGGAAACCGTGGTGGTGAAATAGCCAAAGAATTGTATAAGACCGGATTGTGTAATGTAGTGGCCCTGTGTGATGTGGATATGGGTGCAGCGCATACACAAGAGTTGATATCTATGTTCCCGAAAGTTCCCCGTTATCAGGATTTCCGTAAGATGTTCGATCAGATGGCCGGAAAGATCGATGCTGTGACGGTAGGTGTTCCCGACCATGCCCATTTCCCGATCACGATTGAAGCGATGGCACATGGAAAACATGTATATGTAGAGAAACCGATGGCCCGTACTTTCCAGGAGATAGAGCTGATGATGCGGGGCGAAAAGAAATACGGTGTTGTTACGCAGATGGGTAACCAGGGCCACTCGGAAGCGAATTATTTCCAGTTCAAGGCATGGAAAGAAGCCGGATTGATCAAGGATGTGACAGCCATCACCGCACACATGAACTCTCCGCGCCGCTGGCACGGATGGAATCCGAATATCAAACATATGCCGATGGGAGAGCCTGTTCCTGAAACAATGGATTGGGATACCTGGCTGGGTGTAGTGCAACATCACGATTATAACCATGATTATCATATGGGACAGTGGCGTTGCTGGTATGATTTCGGTATGGGCGCGTTGGGCGACTGGGGAGCACATATCCTTGATACGGCTCATGAATTTCTAGATATGGGATTACCTTCCGAAGTGAATCCGATCTATCTGAAAGATCATAACAATTTCTTCTTCCCGATGTCTTCTACGATCTTGTTCAAATTTCCGGAAAGAGGAAACATGCCGGCTGTTGATGTAACTTGGTATGATGGTTTGGATAATATTCCTCCTGTACCTGAAAACTTTGGTTCTTCAGATGTCGATCCGAACATACCGACTGTAGCCGGTGGAAAACTTCAGTTGATGAAACTGAATCCCGGAAAGGAAATATATTCAAAGACATTGACATTTAAGGGCGGTTCTCATGGTAGCACCTTGTCTGTTATCCCGGATAAAATCGCCAAAGAAATGAATCCGACTCTTCCTGAATACCAGAAAAGCCCGTCAAACCATTATGCAAACTTCCTGTTGGCTTGTCAGGGAAAAGAAAAGACACGTTCACCGTTCTCGATAGCAGGTCCGTTAAGCCAGGTATTCTGTCTTGGCGTATTGGCACAACATCTGAACCGCAAATTGGTGTTCGACCGCGATACCAAGGAGATCGTAAATGACGACTTCGCCAACCAGATGCTGTCCGGTCAGCCTCCGCGTAAAGGATGGGAACAATATTATAATGTATAATATAAAAAGCAGAAGCCCAAAGTGTATTAATCGAAATATATTTTGGGCTTTTATTTTTTCAATCTTCAAACATTACAAGTTATAAAAATATCCGGGAAAACAAAGTGGCTAAAGCCGGTAAATATAGGATCCGGCTTCGACTATTAATTACACCTGCAAAATCTGTTTGCTCCACAGGTGCATGTGGGACCACCATCGCCATTTTGTATTTCGTCAGTGTAAAAATCATACATTTTTGTTTTGATCTGATTACATATCCGACGAAATTCACTTTCTATAAATTCGGGTGTTCCTTTGGCTTTGGATGGATCGTAAAAACCGATATGCACACGATGTCTGACTTTTCCTTTGAAAACCGGACAGTTGTCATTGGCTTCACCGCAAACTGTAATGACATAATCCCAGGGTTCGTTCAGATATTCATTTATCGATTTAGGTATATGGTGACTTATATCGATACCGGAATTGCTCATCGTTTTGATAGCTAGCGGATTCACTTCTTTTTCCGGCTCTGTTCCTGCCGAACAAACGATCAGATTCTTGTCGAAAGACTGTAACCAACCTTGCGCCATTTGGCTGCGGCAACTGTTGCCGGTACATAATATTAATATTTTCACGTTTGGGAATATATATGTTTTTCAAAAAAACAAAGATATGTATTTGTTCCCTTATTTCTTCTCGAGATCCTCTATCCTTTTCAAAAGAACTTCGATAAGACGCGAATTTGACTTAACCAATTCGCGGAGATCATCATTGTTGTCGACATTTACTATGCTACTGTCACGTGTGATCCATACCCGACCATGGTCTTTGGGATAGTTATTATAGGTATCACCCTCTATTCGTGTGAAAAGTTCAACAGCCGACATATTGAGTACTTCTGCTATTTTGTTCAGACGGGTAAGAGTCAGATCTGTTTCTCCATATTCAATTTTACAATAGGCACTGGTAGAAAGATTGAGCTTTTCACTCATTTGTTCCTGAGTGAGATTTTTCTCTAAGCGAAGTAATTGAAGGCGTTGCCCCACTAATTTTTTTAAATCTGTAGCCATAGTAGTAAAAAATTGAATAATATTCTTCTTTTATCGGTCAAAAGTAACAAATTAGGTGGATATAATATAATCTCTTTTCAGTTTAACTTTGTAAAGTAAAAATATTTTATAATTCTTAATTCAATAAAAGAAGAAAATGCAGACTGATGCTAAGGTCTTTATATCTAATGTTCATCTTGTTAAAAAAGGAAGGCAAGCAAAATGACTATAATTATAAATCAATAAACTTATAGGAGGAGAGAATATGTAAAAAAGAAAACCAGGAAGATCAAAGTTTGCGACCTTTCTTCCCGGTTTTTGACATCAAAAGGATCCCACATTAATAATGCTATTAAAATAAAGTTTCACTTTTAATAAAACAAAGATATGAAATTAACTTTTCTAATACTATCAGATTATAATAAAAATAAAATCAGTCTGTTAGTTTTAACTGTTTTACTGTTTTCCTGCCTGGCCGGGAATGCAAAGGAACAAAAAGCTTCCTATCAAGATGATCAAATAATTATTACAAAAAGTAACTCAGCAGATAAAATTATCCGGATTACCGGGAAAGTTACAGATACAAATGGAGAGCCTATTATTGGAGCAAATGTTTCGACTAAAGGTACAACTTTGGGTACTATTACAGATATTAATGGAAGCTTTTTGTTGGATGTACCTTCGGAAACAGTTATTTCCATTTCTTATATAGGATATTTAACTCAGGAAGTTAAAGTAAAGCAACAAACGAGTTTGAATATAGTACTTAAAGAAGATACTCAAGCTTTAGAGGAAGTTGTTGTTGTTGGTTACGGTACTGTGAAAAGAGCAAATCTAGGTGGTGCTGTTGCTACAGCGGATGCCAAAGCATTTGAAGCTCGTCCTGTTCAAAACGCAGTGACAGCTTTGCAGGGTGAAGTTCCGGGTTTGACGATTACTCGTTCCGGAGGTGGTGCCCCGGGGGCGGAAACAACGATGAAGATTCGTGATGTGTCTTCTATTAATGGTGGTACTCCACTTGTCCTGATTGATGGTGCGGAAGGTGATATTAATTTGATTAATCCTTCTGATATCGAAAATGTATCTGTATTGAAAGATGGTACAGCTGCTATTTATGGAGCGCGTGCATCCGATGGTGTTGTTTTAATCACAACAAAAAGTGGTAAGCGCAATCAGAAAACTACAGTTAGTTTTGATGCTTATTATTCAGTGAAGACTCCTGCTCTGCTAAAGAAGACAGCCAGTTTGCTGCAACATGCAGAAATGGCATTGGAAATAACGGATGGTTCTTTCCCTATTGAATATACAAAAGAAGATTTGGAATTGATCAGGCAAAATAGTGATCAGATATTGACTGGAGTAGAATGGGGGCGTTGGGGTAATATTTATCCTAAGTTTTTTAAAAACCAGGATTGGAACGATATAGTTATCGGGAATGGTAATATGCAGAATTATAATGTAAATATTTCCGGTGGTGGTGAAAGATATTCTTATTTGGTTTCTTTAGGACATCAACGTGAAGAGGGATTACCTAAATTCGGGAAAGACCTCAACAAGCGCTATTTTGTTCGTGCAAAATCTAGTATTGAAATCTTTAAGAATTTGACTTATGACCTCAATCTTGCTTATGAAGCAAGTAATCGGGATTATTCTTCAGGCTTAACGGAGGGACAGAATATATGGGAGTTGATTTATAAAACTCGTTCATGGACACCATTACGTAATCCGGCTGGAAATTTTTATACATTTGAAGGTTTTGATAACCCGGCCCAGGTTTTGGAAGAAGGTGGTATGGCTAATAAAACGACAGGGAATGTCACTGTGAATAATCAGCTTCGTTGGAATGTTATTGATGGTTTGGATCTGGTAGGACAAGCTGTTATCCGTAAATATGACTTTGATGAGAATGTGACAAATAAAATTATTTATAGCCGTAATTGGGAAGATGTAAATCATAGAACAGCCCGTACACCGAATAATGCAGAACGCCGTTATTCGAAAACATTGTCGAAGAATTTCACATTATATGCTGATTATAAAAAGAATTTCAACGATTTACATGACCTGAGCGTAATGGTGGGAACTTCTCATGAATCTCAGAATTATGATAAGTTCACTGCTAAACGTATTAATTTTGATCAGCAGGAGAACATGTCTTTACAATTGGGTGGTTCTGAAAATCAATCGGCGTGGAGTGAAGGCAATGCATGGACGATCAATTCTTTCTTCTCGAGAGTAAATTATACGTTTAAGAACAGATATATTATTGAAGGAACACTTCGTGCAGATGGTAGCTCCAGATTTGATCCGGATCATCGCTGGGGATATTTTCCGGGAGTGAATGCTGCCTGGAGGCTTGGTGAAGAAGGTTTTATGAAAAATCTGAATCTGTTTGATGACTTGAAGGTGAGAGCTTCTTATGGTGAGATGGGTAATCAGTCCGGTATTGGCTTATATGATTATATCCAGTTGATTTCTTTGAGTAGCGATTATTATCCATTTGGTGGCGGAACAAAAGGGCAGATGGCAAAGTCCGGTAATATTGTTTCGACATCCCGTACATGGGAAACTATCCAGACGACAAATATAGGTTTGGATTTTGCAACATTGAAAAACCGTCTGTATGGATCGTTTGATTATTTCTGGAAAGAAAATAAGAATATGTTGATACCGAAAACGTATCCTTCCATGTTAGGAGCTGATGCGCCGAGTACGAACAGCGGACATTTGAGTATTAGAGGTTGGGAGGTTGCACTGGGTTGGAGAGATCAAATAAATGACTTCAGTTATTCTGTCCGTTTTAATTTGAGTGATGCTCGTAACCAGGTGGTAGAGAGAGTCGGCAGTAATTTGATCAAATTAGGACTGAATGAAACTCCGACCGACTATCCGCTAAATTCTTTTTTCGGATATGAGTTTGATGGCATTATCCAGGATGAGCAGGAGTTGAAAGATTATATTGCCCGTTTCCCGAATGGTGGTATTCCCGGAGATTTAAGCGTTGGTGATGCTAAATATAAAGATCTGGATGGCGATGGAAAACTTTCTGTTTTGGGCGATGGTAAAGAAGGGAGCGGTGACGTGAAGTATTTGGGTGATAAGAATCCACGATACAATTTCGGTATGAATCTGAGCGCAACATATAAAGGGTTTGATTTCAGTGCATTTATCCAGGGAGTTGGTCGTAGAACTATGTTCCTGGAAGGTGAGGCAAGCAAACCAATGGCAGAAGCATGGTTCCAGTCGGCAGCCTATTGGTATGGAAAGACCTGGACAGCAGAAAGAACTGATGCACAGTATCCTGCGATTACATCGACAAGTAAGCGAGGTTATAATTATTATTATTCTACGAACACAAAACATAATGTAGGATATGCTCGTTTGAAGAATTTGCAGTTAGGATATACTATTCCTTCATCTGTTACTGCCAAGATCGGATTACAAAAGCTTCGTGTTTATTTTTCCGGTGAGGATTTGTTTGAAATTCATAATACACCAGGAGGTTGGGATCCGGAAGAAGATGGTCAGATTACATCCTATCCTTTTGCCCGTAATTACTCTTTTGGCGTCAATGTTGTATTTTAAAAACTAAAAATCAAAAGATCATGAAGAAATATAAAATATTATTGGGAGGCTTAATCTCTGCGACTTTATTATTTTCCGGCTGCCAGGATATAGATTTGTTACCTAAAGACAATTTGCCTGACGAGCTTTATTGGAAAACTCCGGAGGATTTTATGAAAGAAGCAAATTGGCTATATTCCCGTACGGAATCATTCGATACCAAGGATACGGATAGTGATATTGGTTATGAGATGAGTGAGAATACAACAAGTAACGGGACATTGATAGCGCCGAATAGCGATACAGACTGGTCTGATCGTTTTGAAGATTTGCGCCATTGTAATATAATTATTGAAAAGGCAGCGCTATATGAAGGGAATCAGGCTGAGATAGAACGCTATGTGGCTGAGGCTCGTTTTTTTAGAGCTTACACGCATTGGCGTTTGATGAAAAAATTCAATGATGTACCTATTTTGACGAAAGTGCTGGATGTCGAGTCTTCGGAGTTATATGGTAGTCGTAACACTCAGGAAGAAGTCGAGAACTTTATTTTGTCGGAGTTGGATGCTGTCTGGCAGTCGTTACCATTGCAGAGTGAATTAACATCCGAAGAAAAAGGGCGTGTCACGCAGGGGGCAGCTCTGGCTTTGAAAGCAAGAGTGGCATTGTTCGCCGGAACCTGGGCAAAATATCAGCAACATCGTTCAGACTATCAGCAATTATTACAACAGGCGATTGATGCAGCGCAAAAAGTCGTTGACAGTAAAGAGTATGCGTTATATGAAGGTTCCGGGGATGAAAGTTATCGTTATTTGTTTATCGATGCTGGCGATGATTCTCCGGAAGGTATTTTGGATAGCCGCTATTATGAAGATATTCGCTATCATGGGACAGCCCATTCTGTTTATTGGGGTTGGAGAGGTACGCCGACGAAGAAATTGGCAGATATGTACCGATGCAAAAGTACCGGTTTACCGATTGAGAATGCTGATTCCGAATTTAAAGGTTATGCGACAATTGAAAGTGAATATGAAAATCGGGATCCGCGTATGAAGCAAACATTTCTTATGCCTAAAACCATTTATTGGAGTCCGCAGATCGGAACAGATTCTTGTACAGCATCATTTACAGTGCGTCCTGAAACTCGTACAGGATATAAATTATACAAATTTATGGCGGAAACCTCAAATCCATCGGACAAGGATGCTTTCGACTATCATATTATCAGATACCCGGAAGTACTGTTGATTTTGGCAGAGGCTACTTTTGAAAAGGAGGGAGCGATTAGTGATGAGTTGTTGAATAAGACGATCAATGTTATCAGATCTCGTAAAGGCGTGGAGATGCCTCCGTTAACAAATGCTTTTGTCACAAGTAATGGCTTAGATATGCAGACAGAGATTCGTTGTGAACGTACTATAGAGTTGGCATTCGAAGGTTTCAGGCGGGATGATTTGAGACGTTGGAAAACTGCCGAAAAAGAATTAACTGAAGCTCTTCGTGGTATTAAGCTGAAAGGTTCTGAATATGAAAATCTAAATGTACTGAACGATGGTAATCCGGGTTTGACGGATAAGGATGGTTTCTTAATTGTAGAACCTGCCGAAAATCGTCATTTTGAAACTCCGAAGCATTACTATTATTCATTGCCTTTGGATGAACTATTCTTAAATCCGAATTTGGCACCGAATAATCCTGGTTGGTAATTTGATTTGTTTTAGTTTTGTAACATGAAAAACATAATAACTAAAAATTTATCAAAAAGCTGTTTGGTCGCATTGGTTGGGATATGTCTGTCGACTTTTGTTGTTGAAGTGAAGGCTGAGACACCCGTGGTACCGGAAATATCTGTAAAACCAATGCAACTGAATGGGAGTCGGTTTGTGACATTATGTTTCATGATCCGAACTACACCTTGGGAAGTATCTAGAGATGTCAAGCTGCATCCGCGTGATGAGGTGGACTGGCATACACTTGAATCGGTTCGTGATTTGCGTGAATCATTTGCTAAAAATAATCCGGATGGTCGTTTGACATGGGGATTTACATTGAATGCATTGGAAGACCAGCGCAAAAATTATTGTGAAATTCGTGAATATGTGGTGGAATGTCAAAAGAGGTATGGTGATGAAATCTCTTATTTTCCAGGTTATTTTCCTGCCATGTATTTACCCCGCGAACGTATCAACCGTGAAATGTCGGAAGCCATTCAGATTATTTCGAATATGGTAGGTCATGGTTATCGTCCTAAATGTATTATGGGGGGATTCCTTTCTGCAGATAATTTGAAGTATTTGGCTGAAGAAGAAAATATCCATGTAGCCCATGCTGTTATTTGGAGCCAGCATAGTATTGATGGTGGTGGGGCTGATGGCTCACCTTCTTATCCGTTTTATCCATCTACTGAACATTTCTGTAAACCGGCTCAGGGGAAGAATGATTTTATCGATTGTGTCAATCTGGATGGTTGGACAATGGATTTTATCTGTGCCCGTCGTGCAGGACAGAGCGGACATGAAATTACAGGCTATAATAGTCGTCGTGGTGTCGGACCGATCGAAACGTATAAAGGTTGGGGGTTGGATTTAGGACATCGTGAAGTAATGCATACGCAATCTATTCATTTTGACAAGGGAATGGAGCTGAATGGTTTTGGATGGGTTACTAATATTTGGGAAACACAGATGTATTATGAGTTCGGTAAAGATTTGATTTGCGGAGCTTTAGAAAAATGGGTCGGTGATACAAAAAGACGTTGGCCGGATGTCCATTTTGTAACTTATGGTGAATTTGGTGAATTATGGAGAGCCGAATATAAGTCGAATGACGATTGGAATTATAAATTCATTGAAAGAGGTTCCGGTCTAGGCGATTCTTATAATAATCTGGAAATCCGTTGGTTTATGAACAAGGAATTTCGTTTGGCATTGTTGCGTGACTGGCATAACAAGAAATCTCCTACTTTGGTGATTGATTTTACTCGTTATGATTTACCTGCTGAAGAACCGAAAGATCCCTCGCCTGAACATCCGGTTCGGGACTGGAGTTTGATAAACAGAATCAACCAAAAGAATCTTCGCCCGCAGGATGAACCTAAAGAGTTGAATGCTTTGGATTCAGAGGATCAGGCATTGATTAAAAAGTATTATCCGGAATTATTTTAATAACATATGAAAAACATAAAAACTATACTTTTCTGTTGCTTATTCGCATCATTTGTGTCGAATAATATATGTGCGGAAGGAACTTCTTATAGTTCAGTGGATGCTGATCAATCTAAACTTACTTTAAAAGAGAATCGTTTTCTGACATTTAATACGATTATCCGAGTCAATCAGATTGAAGTGACCAGAGATAAAAGTGTTGGAGAGGATGAACGGGCATGGCATACACCTGAAAGGGTAATACAGTTCCGTGATGCGATTGAAAAAGGTTTTCCCGGTTCTAAGATAACATGGGCATTTAGCTGGTTGGCTTTGCATGACACGACTGCCAATTATCAGAAAATTCGTCAGTTGGTGGTGGATTATCATCATAAATATGGTGATGAGATTACCTTTATTCCGGGTGCTTATTTTGCAAATGCGTATAATTCAACGGAACAGGTTAATATGGATTTGCATGAAGGCTTACAACGTGTATCGGAAATTGTAGGTGATTCGTACAGGCCCAATAGTATTGTTGCCGGTTTTTTGTCTGCCAAGAATCAGCAATATTTAGCTGAAAAAGAGGGTGTTCATGTTTGTCAGGGGAATATTTGGAGTCAATATGCAATCGACAACCAGGATGGTGACGGGGCGGTTAGTTATCCGTTTTATCCTTCTATAGAACATTTCTGTAAACCGGCTCAGGGAAAAGAGGATTTTGTCGATTGTGTGAATCTGGATGGTTGGACAATGGATTTTTTAGCTGCCCGTCGTGAAGGTTTTGCAGAAGGATTTAACAGTCGTATGGGAGTCGGTCCGATCGAGACATTGCGAGCTCACGGGTATGATAAAGGTTTACAAGAGATGATGCACTCAACTGCAATTCACTTTGATGATGGTTTCAAGAGAAATGGTTTTGCATGGGTGACAAATTGTTGGGAGCTCTCTTTGGATATCGATACAAAAGGACTGACAAAATGGTTGCAGGAAATTCGGAATCGTTGGCCGGAAGTTAAATTTATTACTCAGGGTGAATTTGGATTGTTGTGGAGATCTGAATATAAAGAGAATAACTTTGATTATCGGTTTTATGAAAAAGGTTCTGGAATTGGCGGTTCTGACGCTGATAAAGAGATTTATTGGTATATGAATAAAAGTTTCAGATTGGCTATTTTAAAGGATTTGAATACGCAAAAAGAGCAGATTATCGATTTTACTCGTTATGATGTAAAGGCGCAGGAACCAAAATCCGGATCTACTCGTAACTGGACTTTGTTTGGTGATATTAATCAAAAGCAAACTCGTAAACAGGATGCTCCAATTTCTAAGAATCAACTATCTGAGGAACAGAAGGCGCTGATCCTTAAAGAAGGTATTAATCTTGGTTTTTAAAAAGAAAAACAATAGCATCTACTAAAATAATCAGGCAGGATCGATTGATCCTGCCTGATTATTTTACCCCGGAATGATTTTATACCCTGCTGCCGTCAACGTGTACTGTATCTGGTCGATATGTTCCTGGTTGCGGGTTTCCATTTCCAGACGGAGATAACAACCGTTGATGTCGGCTGTATGGCTGACCCGTTCATGGTGAACGGATACTACATTCGCTCCTGTACGGGCAATGATCTCGGAGACATGTTGCAACTGTCCGGGTTTATCTACCAGTTCGATAGTCATGGTATAGGAACGGCCGGATTTCTGTAAACCACGTCCGATAACGCGTGACAGGATCGTAACGTCGATGTTACCGCCCGAAACCAGGCAGATCGCCTTTTTCCCTTTGATAGGAACTTTATTGAACATCGCAGCGGCTACAGCTACCGCACCGGCACCTTCTGCAATTAGTTTATGCTGTTCGATCAATGCCAGGATCGCTGTCGATATCTCGTCGTCATTGACCGTAACGATTTCATCCACATACTTACGGCAATACTCGAAGGTATGCTCGCCCGGTTCCTTCACGGCAATGCCGTCGGCTATGGTACGGACGAACCCCATACGCTCAATTTTGTTATGTTCGATCGAGTTCAGCATACTTGGGGCACCACTGGCCTGTACACCGTATATTTTTACGTTCGGATTCAAATGCTTGATCGCAAAAGCCACCCCGGAGATCAGTCCGCCACCACCGATCGGTACGATCACAGCATCCAGTTCCGGTAGCTGTTCCAGTAATTCCAGTCCGATTGTACCTTGTCCGGCAATAACGTCTTCATCGTCGAAAGGATGGACGAAGGTGTATCCCTTTTCATCTCTTAATTTCAACGCCTTCTGGTAAGCATCGTCATACACGCCTTCCACCAGGCAGACATCTGCTCCATACCATTTGGTGGCTTCTATTTTAGAGATCGGAGCATTATCCGGCAAACAGATAAGGGATTTGATACCATGAGTGGTCGCAGCCAATGCAACTCCCTGGGCGTGGTTGCCGGCAGAGCAGGCTACGACACCTTTTGCTTTCTCTTCTTCTGTAAGTTGTGAGATTTTGAAGCAGGCGCCACGGACTTTAAATGATCCTGTGATCTGTAAGTTCTCCGGTTTCAGATAAATATGTGACTCCGGATTGATATTTGGTGCACTGATCAAGTCTGTGCGACGGATAACCGTTTTCAGGGCAAAAGATGCCTGATATATCTTATCGAGTGTAAGCATGAATGTAATTTTGAGGGAGCAAATATAGCCAGAAATCAGATATCTCACTGAAACTGGAATGCTTTTTTATTATCTCGCCAATATTTCGTATATTTACACGCTGGAAATTGTTTTCCGGTTAGAGGCTGAAAAAGAAGAAAGAGCACCATATAAGTATATGAAACCAGAGGATATTGAAGAATTCACAGAGGAAAACGAAAACGAGGAAATAGAGCAAACAAATACAGATTCTCAGGAAAACGGGCAATCTGATGCTGCTACACATTCGGAATATAAAATACCCGGGAAGGGCGAAGGCCGTGTGTCCTATCATCTGTCAGGGATGTATCAGGATTGGTTTTTGGATTACGCTTCGTACGTGATCCTTGAACGTGCCGTGCCGCATATTAATGACGGACTGAAACCGGTACAGCGTCGTATCCTTCACTCGATGAGGCGATTGGATGACGGCCGGTATAATAAGGTCGCTAATATCGTGGGGCATACCATGCAGTTCCATCCTCACGGAGACCAGTCTATCGGCGATGCGCTGGTACAACTAGGGCAAAAAGACCTGTTGATCGACTGTCAGGGGAACTGGGGTAATATTCTGACCGGTGACGGTGCTGCCGCTCCCCGTTATATCGAAGCGCGTCTTTCTAAATTTGCTCTTGAAACGGTATTCAACCCAAAGACAACCCTTTGGCAACTCTCCTATGACGGACGTAACAAGGAACCGGTCACTTTGCCGGTGAAATTCCCGTTGTTGCTGGCCCAGGGTGTGGAAGGGATTGCTGTCGGTCTTTCTTCTAAAATACTTCCGCACAATTTTAATGAATTGCTGGATGCCTCAATCGCTTATCTGAAAGGGGAGGAATTTGCTTTATATCCGGACTTCCAGACAGGTGGCTATATCGATGTCTCTAAATATAATGACGGCGAACGGGGTGGCTCGGTAAAAGTACGTTCCAAAATTACGAAGCTGGATAACAAAACTTTGGTTATCAGTGAAATTCCTTACGGAAGAACAACCTCTTCCCTGATCGAGTCGATCCTGAAAGCAAACGACAAGGGTAAGATCAAGATCAGGAAGGTAGACGATAATACGGCAAAGGATGTAGAGATTCTTGTGCACCTGGCTCCGGGCGTTTCCTCGGATAAAACGATCGATGCGCTGTATGCCTTTACCGATTGCGAGATCAGTATTTCGCCCAACTGCTGTGTGATCATGGACAACAAACCTCACTTTCTGAAGGTTAGTGATGTGTTGCGCCATTCGGCAGACGATACGCTGCATCTGCTGCGTACGGAACTTCAGATCCAGAAGGCCGAGCAGGAAGAAACCTTGTTCTTCGCCTCTCTTGAAAAAATCTTCATTGAAGAGCGTATCTATAAAGATGCCGAGTTTGAAAACTCCAAAGATATGGATGAGGCGGTTGCTCATATCGACTTGCGCCTGACTCCGTTCAAGCCTGATTTTATCCGGGAAGTGACTCGCGATGATATCCTCAAACTGATGGAGATCAAGATGGGACGTATCCTGAAATTCAATTCGGAAAAGAGTAATGCCCTGATCGCCCAGATCCGCGAAGAAATAGAGCGTATCAATCACCATCTGGATAACATTGTCGATTATACGATCAACTGGTTTACCATGTTGAAAGAAAAATACGGCAAGAACTATCCGCGTATGACCGAAGTGCGCAACTTCGATACGATCGAAGCAACGAAGGTGGTGGAAGCGAACGAAAAGCTATATATCAACCGTGCAGAAGGTTTCATGGGTATGAGCCTTAAAAAGGACGAATATGTTTGTAATTGTTCGGACATAGACGATATCATCCTGTTCTACCGGAACGGAACTTATAAGATCGTAAAGGTCAGCGACAAGATGTTTGTCGGGAAAGACGTTTTGTATGTGAATGTCTTCAAACGGAACGATACCCGAACCATCTATAATGTTATTTACCGCGACGGAAAAGTCGGATTTAATTACATCAAACGTTTTGCCGTGACCGGAGTGACCCGTGATAAGGAATATGACGTAACTAAAGGAACGGAAGGTTCACGTGTACTGTATTTCAGTGCGAATCCGAATGGAGAAGCCGAAACGGTTAAAGTGATTCTGAAGCCGAAGCCACGCCAGAAGTTGCTTGTCTTTGAAAAGGATTTCAGTGAGATTGCCATTAAAGGACGTGGTTCGATGGGTAATATCCTGACGAAAGCGGATGTTCACAAGATCAGCCTGAAACAAAAAGGTAGCTCTACACTTGGAGGACGTCAGGTTTGGTTCGACTGGGATGTGCTGCGTCTGAACTATGACGGTCGTGGTGATGAACTGGGCGAATTCCAGAGTGACGACTTGATTCTGGTGATCTTGCGTAATGGTGATTTCTATACGACGAACTTCGATTTGAGTAACCATTACGACGACAATATACAGATTATAGAGAAATTCAATTCCAATAAAGTCTGGACAGCGGCTTTGTATGATGCTGACCAGAAATATCCTTATCTGAAACGTTTTGTGCTGGAAGCCGGAAGTAAGAAACAGAACTTCCTGGGTGAAAATCCGAAAAGTCGTTTATTGCTGCTTACGGATGAGACGTATCCGCGCATTGAAGTGGTATTCGGCGGGCATGACGATTTCCGTGAACCGATGGTATTGGATGCCGAAGAGTTTATCGGCGTGAAAGGTTTCAAGGCGAAAGGAAAACGTATCTCTACATTTGATGTGGAGACGGTCAACGAACTGGAGCCAACCCGCTTTGCCCCGGCGGAACAACCGGGCGGAGATAACGGAGAAACTCCTGATAATAATGATGCCGGACAGAATGAAAGTGATTCGGATATTATAGACGAGATAACCGGGCAGATGAAACTCTTTGACGAATAGCCTATGAAGACGGTTGCCTCTCTGATGATTTTGTTCTCTTGTCTGGTGTTTCCCTTAGCGGCTCAGACGGACGAAAGTGAGGAGGATGATATTCCGCGGTCAGTGAATGAGGCAACGATGATCGGAGTGGGTGGGTATAATGTAATGGATACGTATCTGACTCCCGGAATAGAAACTAAATATACGGGGTGGGGACTGAGGATATTGAACGAACGGATGAAGGTTGTCCGTCTGGCGAATTACAATGTCTCGCGGCAACAATTCCTTAATGTCGAGTTTGCCTCCACCCGGAATGCAGCCGATGTTGCAACTGATTATATCGGCTTCGTGGATTACTCGCTTGGATATCATTATCGTTTTACGAATATAGTACCGAACCTGAAAGTGCTTGCCGGTGCTTCGGCGCGCTTGTCGGGTGGTTTTATCTACAATACCCGTAACAGTAATAACCCGGCTTCGGGAAAGGCCGATCTGGATCTGAACTTTTCTGCTATGGGTATTTATGGTTTTAAAATCAGGAATTATCCCATAACTTTCCGTTACCAGATGGAGATACCTTTTATCGGTGCTTTGTTCGCTATCCATAAAGGGCAACCTTATTATTATCTTAGTCAGGGAGACCGTGGTGGCGTGATCAAATTCAGTTCGCTCCATAATAAATTCGCGATGAGGAATTACTTTACTTTCGATTTCCCAGTAGCGAATTTTACTGTCCGGGCGGGTTATCTGAACAGTATGTACCGGACGGATGTAAACGGGGTTAAAACGCATGTACTATCCAATTCATTTATGATCGGGCTGGTGAAGGAGTTTGTTTCTTTTGGAGGAAAGCGACTGAAAAAGACGCATGAGTACAGCAGTGCCTACTATTAAGAGCGGAAGATGAAGTTACGCATCATATATTATTTGTTGTTGGTCGGTATTCTTTTTTCGGCTTGTGAAAAGGCGGATAAATATAACCCTTCTCCCCGCGATAACTTCGAGGCTCTCTGGCAGATCCTGGATGAGAACTATTGTTTTTTTGAATTTAAGGATATCGATTGGGATGAGGTGCACGACCGTTACAGCGTGCAGATCAATGAGACGATGAGCCAGTATGACCTGTTTGAAGTCTTGGGTAAGATGTTGGCAGAATTGAAAGACGGGCATACCAATCTGTTCTCTTCCTTTGATGTGGCGCGTTATTGGGCCTGGTATGAAGATTATCCGGCGAATTTCAATGCAGAGATACAAAAGAATTATCTGGGGACAGATTATAAAATTGCCGGAGGATTGAAATATAAGCGCTTGTCCAACGATCAGGTTGGCTATGTATATTATGGTAATTTCTCCAGTGGAGTCGGTGAGAGTAATCTGGATAACATGTTCATTCATTTTAAAGATTGTAGGGGCCTGATTCTGGACGTACGTAATAATGGAGGAGGAGCCATGTCTAATTCCGACCGTATCACCCAACGTTTTCTGGAGGAAAAGATACTGACCGGTTATGTCACTTATAAAACAGGTAACGGGCATACGGATTTCTCCTCTCCTTATCCTCTATATCTTTCGCCTTCCGACAGGCTTCGTTGGACTAAGCCGGTGATTGTTCTAACGAATCGCCAGTGTTACAGCGCTACGAATAATTTAGTGAGTATCATGCGTTTATTACCTCATGTGACAGTTATGGGAGATTGTACCGGAGGTGGCAGCGGCTTCCCGTTCAGCTCGGAGCTGCCTATTGGGTGGAGTATCCGTTTTTCTGCCTGTCCCATACTGGATGCAGACAAAAAGCATACAGAGTTTGGCATTGAACCGGATGAAAAAGTATCCATGACCGAAGAGGATATGAAAAAGGGGAAAGATACTATTATTGAGGCTGCTATCGGACGTATTTTATCTACAGCCGATTAACCGGAACCTAACAAAAATAAAATCTCCACTGAAATACTTGCAAATTAATAAAAAAGACTTACCTTTGCACCGCAAACCAAATGCGGCTGTGGTGTAATTGGTAGCCACGCCAGACTTAGGATCTGGTGCTTCACGGCGTGGGGGTTCGAGTCCCTTCAGCCGCACAAAATGCAAAATCCTTCCGAATTCGTTCGGGAGGATTTTTTTGTTATACACTGTTTATTAAGTGATTACAGTATCTTCTTCCTTCTTTCTGAAATAGATAAATCATGTCGAAATAATACTTTTCAGGTGCCAAATCGGGGATTAGGTACTAATAAATAGGAAGGCAAAAAAGTGATTTGTGAGTAATCCTATTTGATTTTTCCATTTGAACACGTATTTTTGTATCAAATGATTAAGAAGATATGAAATCAACGGCTGAATATGTAAACATCTTGCGTGATTATATGGCGAAGAACGCTTCTAAATATAGCATTATTCGTATGGGGATATTTGGCTCTGTCGCCAGAGGAGAGCAAACAGAGGATAGTGATGTTGATGTTTATCTGGAGACTTCAAAACCAAATATGTTTGCTTTAGTTCATATAAAAGAAGATTTACAAAACCTGTTCGGTTGTAATGTTGATATTGTCCGATTGCGTGACCAAATGGATTCCTTTTTGAAAAATCGAATTGAAAAGGAGGGTATTTATGTGTGACAGAGTTAATCCGTTCTTCTTTAACGAAAATACAGACAGCTTTAGACAGAATATTAAAGAGGTCGGAAACGATACTTACTCCAGATGATTTCTTAACAACACCTAGTGGAGTTGAGAGATTGATACACAAATAAGATTGAAATAAATATTTTCATCAATAGATGCTACATTAACAAAAATAATTTACCACTGTCGTCAATGCTTCGGTGGCTCATCTTTGTTAATCTATTCGTCGTTTTTAATTTCTAAATGATTAATAATGAGATTGATATTGAGGATTTACGAACTTCCGAAAACAAGCAAAGGGATACTTTACTCCCATTTGAGAGCAAGTTCCCCCTTGCTTATGATTTCCTTTAATTATCAAATGGTAGTAATAATTGGCGATAAACAGTTTCGTTAATATCGTCGATTTAAGGTAAGTGTCGATTTATATGAATTAAGTGCTTCTAATACCATTTTATCTTTACTAAATTCTAAAATAGTACGTTTACTAAAAAGAGGTCCGTCCTCTATATTCATGATTTTACCTTCAATGGAATAGTTAAACTCATAGACCTCGGTTCCGAATCCGTCTTCCCGAAGAATATATTGACCATTCTGTGTATCAAAGAATTGCATCTCAATATTTATTGTCCTTAGAATTTTATCTCCATCGGTTACGAGATTAACTCCCTCCCATGTCGTCTGTTTCAATGATTCAGAGTCAAATCTAAAATCATTATTATTACTGCAAGAAGTAGATGCGATTGCCAAAAATAGTATTACAAATGTTCTGAATAAATTTTTCATGTAACTATATTTTAATTGATAATAATTCAAGGAATAATACTACCTGCAAAATTAGAGAACATGAATAAAAAAAGCTTGAAATACTTCAAGACTTTCATTTTTGCCGTAGTTTTCTCCGTATATGGCTGACGGTTTCAGGTGTCACACTAAGAAACGAGGCTATCTCTTTTAAAGTAATATGCTGAGGGAGGTTTGTGCAGCGTTTTAGTAGCGCAACATAACGCTGCTCTGCTGTCTCACAATAAAAGCCAAGTAGCCGTTGATACATTTCTACAAATATTTCTTCTGCAACCAATCTACCAAAACGTTGAGTATTTATGTTTGTTTCCCAAAAATCATTCAGTTCTTTCATAGATAACACACATACAGAACAATCTGTAACAGCTTGAATATTGGTTAATGATCCCATATGCTTAATCAGTGATGGGTAATCACACACAAACTCTTCGGTAAAACTATAACCGACAATAGATTCGTTACCGACAGTATTAATACGAGTATATCTAAAAAGACCACTTTCGACAAATCCCACATACTTACATGGTTCATTTTGTCTAACAAAATAATCCTTCTTTTTAATCTCAATAGACTTTCCCTTTTCTAAAAAGTACTTTTCAAATTCTGAGAAGTCAATCTCATTTATGTATTCATTGAAGTTCACCATATTGTAATCCGCTTATATTTGCAAAGATATGATTTTTCAATAGTGGAGGCTTCGGCAAGTATATCTAAAACCACATTTTGAAAAAGATGTATTGAATATTTACTATGACTATGTAAAGGAACAGGCTTTAATAACTCATTCTGTTGCTTATGATTGTGTAGTCCGTATGTTGAAACAGATAAGAGCATTTGAAGGAGGTGATGTTGTTGTCAATCTATTTGTTAGCCCAATCTTTATCGAGCATGGCATAAATAATATCGTCTACCCATTCGCCACGAAGGAAATAACTCTCTTTGAAATGAGCTTCTTTCCTGAATCCCAATTGTTCGATAAGTCGGATAGAGGCGGTGTTTCTTGGATCAATAGATGCTACAATACGATGTTTCTTTAGCGTTATGAAAAAATAATTTACCATTGCCGTTAATGCTTCGGTGGCATATCCTTTGCCTTGAAAAGTTTTATTCAACGTACAACCGACCTCTACCTGCATTCTTTCATGTCCCGTGAAGATTATTCCCATATCCCCGATCAGACGGTTTTCATTCTTGGTTAGAATGGCAAATTGAAAACATATGTCGGCTATATCTATAATCTCCGGCATATTGGTTATATAACTACGAACTTCCTCCTCAGATTCGGGGAACCAGCCCTGATATTGGTTTTCAATAGTATCAGAGCGGTAAGCGTATATTTCTTCCGCATCATCTGGGTTTGCTAACCGTATAATCAATCTGTCGGTCAGAATCTTGCCGATAGTAGTATCTGCTTTATCGACGTTTTTGGATTCAATCATATGTATTCTCTCTTCATTTGTTCTAAACTATTCCCTGGCAATAAAGTTACTACTTTATTCTCCTGTTGCTTATTTAATATTCAGGAAATTTTGCTCATGGGTCATTTCGATGATAAGATGGCAACATGGACTTTTGAAGTAAAATTGTGGGATTTGACAAAATGAAATAATATTACTTCTCTTTTCAATAGAAAGATTTTATTATAGACTTTTTTGTGACTTGTATGTTGTGCTAAATTGGTATTATAGAAGAGTGCTGAGTACAATATTTAACAATATTCTTTAGGTATATGACTTTTGTAATTCGTTTTAAACGAGATGGGGATTTATTTAAAGGGAAATTATTTGTTAATAAGTGTTGAATACAACATCTTTGGAAGTTATTTTGTAGTATAAAAGCATGTTGAATAACATTTTTCGTGTTCTATAACAAGATAAATGAGTGTTGTAAGTAAATTGACAATATGTGGTATGTACGATAAATATTTGGTCGATTGTTTTGTTTTATTTGATATAGGTGGCATAATGCTGTTTTATTTGATTAGAGCAAGGTGGTTATGTTATTTCTTAAGTTGCTGACAGTGGCATAAAAGGCTACAGGTGTTGATTCTCTCCCGTACAGCTTTTTCATAGGTGGGTTGAATTGACAGTTTGATATTTGTGAGTCCTTCATAATAATATAACTCAAGTACGGATTACACAGATTTCATTGTTCTGATCAATAAACAATTTGTCAAATCCGTATAATCCGTGCTTGTAAAAAAGTATAAAGAGGCTTTTGGGGTAGTCCTTTATTGTTTAGGGCTATGCAATTAATTATAAAACATCAGGCAAATATCACAGGGTAAATGGCTGATTGCTTCCGCTTTTATATAACAACTGGGTGCTGTCCATCTATTTTTTACATAGTCATTGCTCTGGGTTATCTCCAGATAAGAAATGAATTTTGTTACATATTCATTCTTATCAGGGAATAAATATACGGACTGGCATTTACCTTCATCGCTAAAAAGACAGGTTATCGTAAACTCTTCCTGGTCAAATCGTATCTCAATCGATTTTTCTTCCACATCTTTTTCGAAATAGTCAATTAAGCAATATGGATAGTTTCTATATTTTTGTCTGATTTCTGGCAATGACAGATCTAATAATGAAGTAATTTGTTGCAGTAGATAGTAATAGCTTTTTATACCAATTATATTATTATTGTCCATATGAATACGTTCCTTTTTATGCCTGATCCGGAAAAATCAAGCTTCTATTAATACTATGATATTTTAATTACCTGTATTATATAGGCTTATTTGTTTTCTACTGGTGGACAAAACAAATAACAACAGGAACGTAATGCAAATATATGATTTATAATCAAAAAGATTAAGTCAATCCGGCTTTTTTTATACATTTGTGTGTTTAATGTTGTACATAATCAAGCATAATGAAAGACTCGATAGCTTATCTGCCGAAAGACAAACAGGAAGATTTGGTATTTTTGGTTAAAGAGATACTGAAAAGATTACCTCAGACGGAGTATATTATTCTGTATGGTAGTTATGCTAGGGGTAATTATGTGCGTCGTAGCGTACGAATTGAAGACGGTGGTATTCCTACAGTCAAGATCTCTGATTATGATATCTATGTGGTAACAAGCGGTTTTAACAGTAAAAAGGCAGAAACGGTACTGGATAATGTAGAAGATATCTTCTTTTCTGGAAAAGATTTCGATCGTGATACACCTGTTGAGTTTATTACAGATGATATTAAGATGGTCAATAAGTATCTTGAAGAGGGGCGATATTTTTATACCCAAATAAAACAGGAGGGTATTGTTCTTTATAATAGTGGGAAATACAAATTAGCTCGTCGTCGAAAACTGAACTTTGCGGAAATAAAGGAACAGGCTCAGGAATATTTTGAAGAGAAGTTTAAGTCTGCGAATGATTTTTTGTTGGGTACTAGGTTTTTCAGTGAAGACATGAATAACAATAAGCTGGCTTCTTTTATGTTGCATCAGGCATGTGAGAATTTTTATTATGCCATTCGTTTAACATTTACTTTACGAAATAGTAAACAGCACAATCTATCCAAATTATCTTCCAATACCAGGCGTTATTGCGATGACCTAGGAACTGTTTTTCCACAGAACTCGCTCGAAGAAAAGCATCTTTTTAAACTTCTTAAAGCGGCTTATGTGGATGCTCGTTATAATCCGCATTTTGTTGTAACGAAAGAGGATATCGATGCCCTTATTCCGAAAGTCGAATTGCTCAGAGATATTACGAAACGGATTTGTGAGGCGAAGATAAAGGAGTATGGGGAGAAAAGTTATATGTAAAACGATAATGCTTCTTTTTAATTTTTCAGGATTATATGGTGAAAAACGCATCCAGGTATCATATTATTCGTATGGTAATATTTGGTTCTGTTGCCACTTTGATATCGTGCGATTGCGTGAGGATATGGATACCTTATTAAAAAGTAGAATTGGAAAGGAGGGTATTTATGTGTGATAAGGAATTAATTCCTTTATTGTCTGATGCCGATGATATCAGAACGGAAGAAACGATAGCTACTTATAATAGCTCTGCCGTAAATTATTAGGATAAGTTTATGAAGATGGATTTGTATAACGATACATTCGACCGCTTCTGTTGTTTGATCGATAAGGAAAGGGCGGAGGTGCTGGATATCGCGACCGGTCCGGGTAATGTGGCAAAATGCCTTTTGGATAAACGGCCGGATCTGAATGTTTTCGGGATAGACTTATCTCCTAATATGATCGAGCTGGCCAAAAAGAATAATCTGCAAGCTGAATTTGCTGTGATGGATTGCCGGACTATTGCAACGATAGGACGGAAATTCGATGCGATTATGTGTGCTTTTTGTCTTCCTTATCTCTCAAAGGAAGAAAGCAGAAAATTGATCTTTGATTCGGCTGAGTTACTGAATCCCGAAGGAATATTGTATATAAGTACAATGGAAGGCGATTATGAAAAATCCGGCTTTGAAACGACCAGCTTTAGCGGGCAAAGCAGGGTGTTTATATATTATCATCAGGAAAAGTTTATTTCCGACTGTTTACAGAATGCCGGATTGGAAGTGGTGGACTTAGAGCGAAAGGATTATCCGGAGCCAGACGGTACATTCCTTACGGATATGATCTTTATTGCTAAAAATAAAATATTGAAACACAGGATGATCCTGAAAGAAGTCTAATGAAAACAGAATCCGGACTTAAATCCGGATTCGAGCAATATGGATAGTTTCTATATTTCTGTCTGATTTCTGGTAATGACAGATCTAATAAAGAAGTAATTTGTTGCAGTAGATAGTAATAGCTTTTTATACCAATTATATTATTATTGTCCATATGAATACGTTCCTTTTTATGCCTGATCCGGAAGAATCAAGCTTCTATTAATACTATGATATTTTAATTACCTGTATTATATAGGCTTATTTGTTTTCTACTGGTGGACAAAACAAATAACAACAGGAACGTAATGCAAATATATGATTTAGAATCAAAAAGATTAAGTCAATCCGGCTTTTTTTATACATTTGTGTGTTTAATGTTGTACATAATCAAGCATAATGAAAGACTCGATAGCTTATCTGCCGAAAGATAAACAGGACGATTTGGTATTTCTGGTTAAAGAGATACTGAAAAGATTACCTCAGACGGAGTATATTATTCTGTATGGTAGTTATGCTAGAGGTAATTATGTGCGTCGTAGCGTACGAATTGAAGACGGTGGTATTCCTACAGTCAAGATTTCTGATTACGATATCTATGTGGTAACAAGCGGTTTCAACAGTAAAAAGGCAGAAACGGTACTGGATAATATAGAAGATATCTTCTTCTCCGGAAAAGATTTCGATCGTGATACGCCTGTTCAGTTTATCACTGATGATATTAAGGCGTTAAATAAGTATCTCGAAGAGGGTCGGTATTTCTATACCCAGATTAAACAGGAAGGTATTGTTTTGTATAACAGTGGTAAATACAAATTATCACGTAGAAGAAAACTGAACTTTGCGGAAATAAAGGAACAGGCGCAGGAGTATTTTGATGAGAAATTTGAAAAGGGAAATTTCTTTTTTGATGATGCTGTAACGAATAAAGGAAGAGAGAGATTTCAAATGTCTTCATTTTATTTACATCAAGCCTGTGAGAATTACTATTATGCCATTCGTTTAACTTTTACTTTACGAAATAACAAACAACACAATCTTTCTAAGTTGTCTTCTTCTGTAAGGCGCTATGCCGATGATCTGGGGACTGTGTTTCCACAAAATACACCTGAAGAAAAACAACTTTTTGTACTTTTAAAAGCAGCCTATGTGGAAGCGAGGTATAACCCGTATTTTGTAGTAACGAAAGAGGATATCGATACCCTTATCCCGAAAGTCGAATTGCTCAGGGATATTGCGAAACGGATTTGCGAGGCGAAGATAAAGGAGTATGGGGAACAGAGTACTATATAGATGATACCAGCCTGACCCCTGTACAACGTTTAAGTATTCTCGAAGAGCCGTAACGGTTTGTAGAGATTGTTAAATCTATATGTGAAAAACAGTTTATTAACAACAACAATTAAACAGCAACAAAATCATGAAAAAAGAGATTTTATTTATACTGCTCAAAGACTTTGCCGATTGGGAAGGCGCGTATATTGGCCCGTACTTAAATTTCGGCTGTGGACCTGATATTAAGAGTAAATATGTGGTCAAAACGGTGTCGGTGACAAAAGACCCTGTCATTTCGTGCGGTGGTTTCAAGATATTGCCCGATTACAGCATCGACGATATTCCTGCCGATTATGCGGGAATCGTATTGATCGGTGGTATGAGTTGGTTTACCCCGGAAGCCGAACTGATTGTACCGTTAGTAAAAAATGCCATCGAGAATAAGAAACTGGTTGCAGGTATCTGCAATGCTTCTGTTTTTCTGGGGATGCACGGGTTTCTCAATGAGGTGAACCACACCAGTAATGCATTGGAATACATCAAAGCGTTTGCCGGAGCAGGCTATAAAGGTGAATGCCGCTATATCGACAGCCCGGCAGTAAGAGATGGTAACATTGTAACAGCCAACGGATTTTCTGCACTGGAGTTCTGCCGTGAAATACTCTATGCTTTGGATGCATATACTCCGAAAATGATAGAGAAAAGCTATCGAATGAATAAAACAGGCGTTTGGGAAGCACCTGAGGTAGAATAAACATGAAATACTTGGATCAAGAAATAGAAACGTAATGCAAGTATATGATTTAGAATAAAAAGATTAAGTCAGTCCGGCTTTTTTTATACATTTGTGTGTTTAATGTTGTACATAATCAAGCATAATGAAAGACTCGATAGCTTATCTGCCGAAAGACAAACAGGACGATTTGGTATTTCTGGTTAAAGAGATACTGAAAAGATTACCTCAGACGGAATATATTATTCTGTATGGTAGTTATGCTAGAGGCAATTATGTGCGTCGTAGCGTACGAATTGAAGACGGTGGTATTCCTACAGTCAAGATATCAGATTACGATATCTATGTGGTAACAAGCGGCTTTAACAGTAAAAAGGCAGAAACGGTACTGGATAATGTAGAAGATATCTTCTTCTCCGGAAAAGATTTCGATCGCGATACGCCTGTTCAGTTTATCACCGATGATATTAAGGCGTTAAATAAGTATCTCGAAGAGGGTCGGTATTTCTATACCCAGATTAAACAGGAAGGTATTGTTTTGTATAACAGTGGTAAATACAAATTATCACGTAGAAGAAAACTGAACTTTGCGGAAATAAAGGAACAGGCACAGGAGTATTTTGATGAGAAGTCAAAAAGAGCAAATAATTTTTTGAAGTATGCAATAATAGCCGATAAAGAAACTGATTATAAAGAAGCATCTTTTTTTCTTCATCAAGCCTGTGAGAATTACTATTATGCCATTCGTTTAACTTTTACTTTACGAAATAACAAACAACACAACCTCTCTAAGTTATCTTCTTCTGTAAGGCGCTATGCCGATGACCTGGGGACTGTGTTTCCACAAAATACACCTGAAGAAAAACGACTTTTTGTACTTTTAAAGGCAGCCTATGTAGAAGCGAGGTATAACCCGTATTTTGTAGTAACGAAAGAGGATATCGATACCCTTATCCCGAAAGTCGAATTACTCAGGGATATTACGAAACGGATTTGCGAGGCGAAGATAAAGGAGTATGAAAATAAATCCGTAACTTTGTTCAATCGCAAGAAATTCAATTCGCAAATCTAAAATTATTACCACGGAAAGGAATCTTATAACACCTATTGAAGTAAATACGGATTGGAATTTTGGTTCGTTTTACAATATGTATTACAGGCGTTTTGTCCGGTATGCCTATTACTATGTCAATGATCAGCCTACCGCAGAAGATCTTACACATGATGCCCTTCTTTATTATTGGGAGAATAAAGATAAACTATCGGCAGAAACAGATGTGCTAGGTTATATTATGATAACTGTCCGGAATAAATGTCTGAACTATCTGAAACATCTTCAGGTAGAAGAAAGCCATAAACAAAAAATTGTAGAACTTCATGAGTGGGAGATCAATGCCCGTATTATGACGTTGGAAGATACAGGTTATGCCGATATATTTACAAAAGATATAATGGAACTCCTGACTGCCTCTCTGGCAAAACTGCCGAAGCAAACCCGCGATATCTTTATTCAAAATCGTTTGCAAAACAAACCGAGAAAAGAAATAGCTGCAGAAATGAATGTTTCATTGCAAAAAATCGACTATCATTTGAATAAGGCTAATGCGCAGATATATAAAGATTTAAAGGACTATATACCTCTTGTCCTTATTTTTTTTCAAAATATTTAGTGATTTCGTTTGGGATTTTTCCACCCTTAGTTGCTCTTATTATAGAACCTGATTCTTAAAAGAGATTGGTTTTCTTTGAGAGCAGGACACACCAGTATTAATATATAACAGGCATGAATATAGACCGCAACATGTTGACCCGTTATTTCCAGGGAGAATGCTCCGAATGGGAAAAAGAAGCTATTCGTGTATGGCTGGAAAGTGACGAGTCGCACAAACAACAATTTATCCGGGAGCGTATCCGTTTTGACGCCTCTGTGGTTATTGATGAAGATAAGCTATCGCCTGCCACTTCCAGTAGAAGGAAAATATTCCTATGGAACACATTAAAAATTGCATCAGCGATTTTTATTCTTATTGCAAGTAGTTATTGTTTCTCTCTTTATAAGTTTGGCAAGTCGGAGAGCTCGCTTCAAAGCATCTATGTCCCTTCCGGCAGCAGAACCTCTGTCACATTACCTGACGGAACACTTGTCTGGCTGAATTCCAACACCTCTTTCAAATATCCCACAACTTTTGCCAGCGAAGACAGAATCGTTGAACTGGACGGTGAAGCATATTTCGAGGTAACGAAAAACGAAAAGAAATCATTTATCGTTAAAACCAACAAATATAATGTAGAGGTGTTGGGCACTACCTTCAATGTGGAGGCTTATGCAAAGGAATCGACTTTCAAAACCGGACTGTTTACCGGAAAGGTCAAGCTCTATAAAGAACAGAAAGAGAATGAATCCCTTTATCTGAATCCGGGAGAGGCTGCCGAATTAATTGGAGATGTCCTGCATGTATCTTCTGCCAATCAGAATAGTTTCCGGTGGAAAGACGGATTGATCATCCTGGAAGATAAATCTTTTACAGAGATAATGCGCTTATTCGAGAAGTATTATGACCTTCAGATTATAATCAAAAATGACAAAACCAAGAAATTAGGATATAAAGGAAAACTTCGGATTTCCGATGGCATAGATCATGCGTTGCGTGTGTTACAAAAAGACTTCCGTTTCACTTTCAAGCGGGAAGAAGATACGAATATAATTTATATTTATTAATCATCTAAAAAGAATAGCCTATGTAGTAGTAGAAACAGATAAAAAAAGAATCGGCAAATGCGCCAACACTTACCGATTCTAACAAGTACATAAATTAACATACTTATTAATTATAATCATTTACAAAGATATGAAAAAACTTTTTTCATCTTGGATATTATTGTCAAAAAAACACTGGAATTATCACATATTCAGAGTCATGAGATTAACAACTTATTTACTGTTATTATTTACCTGTTTTGCTTTTGCTGAGAATACACATTCTCAGAATGCCCGGGTAAATCTGAATAAACGGCAAGCCGTACTGAATGAAGTATTGGAAGATATTGAACGGCAGACCGACTATCTTTTTATCTCCAACAGAGAAATCGATTTGGAACAAAAAGTGTCTGTCACAGCCAAAAATATGCCGGTTCGTGAAGTTCTGGACCGACTTCTGGAAAAGACTGATTTGTCTTATGCCGTGGAAGGAGTGAATATTATTCTTTCAAAAAAACATTTTTCAGAAGCGGCCGGACAGCAACAACAAAAAAAGACTATCACCGGGACGATTCTGGACGAAAAGGGCGAGTCTGTTATTGGAGCTAATATAACAATAAAAGGAAGTTCTAATGGAACAATCACTGATATCAATGGTTCTTTCAGCTTAAATGCCGCGGCTGGTGATATTTTGCAAATCTCTTATATCGGTTATATTTCTCAGGAGATTGCGGTTGGTTCTAAAACAAGTTTCCAAATTACGCTAAAAGAGGATTTGAAAACGCTCGATGAAGTTGTCATTGTCGGTTATGGTACCACCAAGAAAGCATCTCTTACCGCATCCGTTGCTTCTATGAAAGGAGAAGAAACGGCACTTAAGCCGGTGACCAATATCAGCCAGAACCTGGTGGGGCGTATGCCCGGACTCGTGGCCCGGCAAGGCAGTGGAGAACTGGGTTACGACAATCCGGATATTTTTATTCGTGGTAAAGGAACGACCGGATCGAAAAATAGCGCGCTTGTTGTGATTGACGGGATACCTCGCGACAATTTCGGCCAGCTTGATCCGACTACCATAGAATCGGTAACTATCCTGAAAGATGCGGCAGCCGTAGCCCCTTACGGAATAGGTGGTGCCAATGGCGTTATTCTGATCACTACAAAGAAAGGGAAAACCGGGAAACCTACTTTTTCGTATAACGGATATGTCGGTTTCCAAAACCCAACCCGTATCCCGGAGATGGTAAACTCGTATGAGTATGCTACTTTACTTAATGAAGGTGCCAGAAACAGCGGACTGACAAACATGCCTTATTCGGATGATCAAATAGCTATGTATAAGAAAACCGTTGACGGAGCAGCCGATGCCGACCCCGACCGCTATCCTAACAGCCGTGGGATCAGGGATATTATACAGCGTAATACGATAATGACTTCTCACAATATTGAGATCTCAGGAGGTTCGGAGTTTGTCAACTATTATATATCATTGGCTTATACTTCACAAGAGGGGATGTATAAAGGTACTGATATGAAGCGTTATAACGTTTCGTCCCGTATGGATGTAAAAGCTACGAAGACCACGAATGTGTCACTCTCTCTGAGTGGATATGTGGCCAACCATCACTTTCCGGGTGAATCAGCCGGAAGTATTGCCTATGCGGCGGTCAGGCAGCCTGCAACCGAAGCGATATGGTATTCCAACGGACTGTGGGGTAATTATCTGGGGCGTTCTCCGGTTGCCTTAGGTAGTACTCTCAGCGGATATACCAAAGAAGAACGTACACAACTTTATACTACGCTTTCGGTAGAACAGCAGTTGCCGTTTTTAGAAGGATTGAGTATCAAGGGGGTAGTAAGCTACGACCCGTATAAATTGTTTAAGAAAGAATGGCGGAAACCTAGACTTTCTTATACGCCTGATTTTTCAACAACTCCTTATACCTTTAATGAAACAAGGGAGGGCGATCACAGTTTGTATGAAAAAGATGAAGATGATAAGAGATTTACATTTCAGGGATATCTTAATTATCAACACCGCTTCAATGATTTGCACGATGTTACTTTCCTGGGAGTAGTGGAAAGCCGGCAAAGGGATAAAAGATGGTTTGATGCCAAGCGGACAGGTTTTCCTATCGCGATGGACGAAATGGACTTGGGTAGTACGGCCGCCGGGAAAGTGACCAACGGTGGATCGTCATCAAAGGAAACCTCTGTCGGTTTGCTTTACAGGATAGGATATACGTATAATAGCAGATATATGATTGAAACTGCCGGGCGGTATGATGGTAATTATTATTTTGCTCCGGGTAAAAAATGGGGCTTTTTCCCTTCTGTATCTGCCGGTTGGAATATATCAGAAGAGGATTTCATGAAGAATAATATCCGTAATCTGGACATGTTGAAACTGAGGGTGTCGTACGGAGAGTCCGGGAATTTGGCCGGTGATCCTTTTCAATATATGTCCGGTTATGAAATGTCTTCTAACTCTGCTTATTTTGGTGACCCGACTACTGGTATATATGAAACGAAGCAAAGTAACCCTTTCATTACGTGGGAGAGAGCTAAAAAGTTTGATGTGGGTATCGATGGCGTTTTATGGCGAGGATTGCTTTCTTTCTCTGTCGATTATTTCTATGATAAACGAGACAATATGTTAATGTCGCCTAAAGTGACGGTGCCACTGGAGTATGGTATTGAGCTTCGGGATGTAAACGGTGGAAAGATGAGTAATCAGGGTATCGAGATAATGCTCTCCAGTACACATACATTCCCCAACAAGATGCAATTGGATCTGTCTGGTAATTTTACTTATGTACACAACAAATTGTTGGAGACTTATGAAACGTCCAGTACATATAATAATCCGAACAGAAGATTGACGGGGCGGTCTTTCGAGACGCAGTTCGGTTATAAATCATTGGGGTATTATACAGCGGATGATTTTAACGCCGATGGTAGTTTAAAACCCGGTATCGCGTCTATCAGAGATGCAAAAGTGCAACCCGGCGATATAAAATATGCCGACCTGTATGGCCCGGACGGAGTGCCGGATGGCGTGATCGACTCATATGATAATACGGTAATCGGTCGCCCTAAAAATTCGCCTCAGATTATTTATGGTTTTACACCGACACTCTCCTGGAAAGGATTTGATTTGAATATGCTATTTCAGGGTGCGGCGATGAACGACATATATCTCGAAGGTACGATGGCGCATCCTTTTGAAAGTCAGGGATCGGCCACTAAACTACAGTATGAAGATCATTGGACACCCGAAAATACAGATGCCAAGTATCCGCGTGTGTATAATGCTCCTGTGGATCATAATAAAGTTACTTCATCCCATTGGATGCGTAATGCGGCTTATCTTCGCCTGAAGAGCCTGGAATTGGGGTATACTTTGCCTGAGCAAATAACAGCAAAAGCGGGCATGTCGAGAGTTCGTTTCTATTTCGCAGGACAGAATCTGTGGACATGGACTCCGTTTATGGATGAAAAAATCGACCCTGAAGCGGGTAATACCGACGGACGCTACTATTATCAGCAGCAGGCATTCTCTTTTGGCTTAAATGTAACCTTCAAATAATTATCGATGAATATGAAATCTAAAATAACATATATAGGCCTGTTTATATGTATGGCTTTAATTAGCAGTTGTTCAGATTTTCTGGAAGTTGAAAACCGAAACTCTGTCACTGATGATGTACTCTGGTCTGAAGAACAGAATGCAGACCTGTTTCTTAATGATATGTATAATGACCTGTTGCCGGATGCCAATAAAGTTACGCAACATCTCGATCAGTTTTCGGATAACTCCGATGTTGGCACTAACTGGATGGCCGGATATGCGAATATCGGAAACGCGCAGATTACCCCGGAGAATTACCCGACAGGTTTCAGCGACGTATGGGACTGGGAAAAGGCCTATAAAAAGATTCGTAAATGCAATGTGTTTATAAAGAAAGTGACGGAATCGACTCTGTCGGATAGTTATAAACAACACCGGATATCTGAAGCACGTTTTTTGAGAGCTTTCGTTTACCATTGGTTATGGATGACATACGGAGGCGTTCCGTTGATCACGGTGCCGCTCGATAATCAGAATACCGACATACCGTTGGAAAATCCCAGGGCCACGGCACAGGAAACGTTTGATTTCATTGTTTCTGAGTTGGGAGAAGTTGCCCCCTTGTTGAATGAAACAGAAACAGGAAATAATGCAGGCCGGGCTACCAAAGGGGCTGCCCTGACCCTGAAAGGATGGTGCGAACTTTATCATGCCAGTGCCCAACGAAATCCTGCGAATGATATCGAACGGTGGAAAACTGCTGCAAAAACTTGTAAATCGGTTATGGAAATGGGTGTCTACAGCCTGGCTTCGGACTTCGATGTATTGTTTATGACCAACAATAATAGTGAATCTATTTTTGCCCGCCAGTACGGACCTGACAAAGGAAATAATAAAGAAATGCATTTCGGACCTCCTGCTATTGGCTCAAGCAGATCCGGATGGGGAAATTTCCAACCGACACAGCAGCTTGTAGATGAATTCAGTATGGAGAATGGATTGCCGATTACGGATCCGGCTTCGGGATATGATCCTAATAATCCATATGAAGGACGGGAAAAAAGATTTTATGCGACTATTCTATACAATGGCTCCAAATGGAGGAATGAGTTTGAGATCATGACACAGTTGGGTGGCAATAATTCAATAGATCTGGGTTATTCCAACGATAACACACATACCGGTTATTATGCTCGTAAAAGGTTGAACGAGAATAAAGAGTTGTCTATGTTTGGTAATGAAACATCGTACGAAAATTACATGTTTTTCCGCTATGGTGAAGTATTACTCAATTTTGCAGAAGCGGAAAACGAAGTAAATGGTCCTACAAAAGAAGTACTGGATGCGATAAATTTGGTACGTACCCGGAATGGTAATATGCCGAAGGTGGAAGATACTTTTAAATCTTTGAATAAAGAAAGTATGAGAGAAATCATCCGGCGTGAAAGACGCGTGGAGTTGTGTTTTGAAGATAAGCGTTGGTGGGATATTCGCCGGTGGGAAATAGCAGATAAGTTACCTGACGGTAGTCCGGGTGTGATGAATGTACCTTTAAAGGGTATGCTGATTGAAGAAAATAACGGAACCCTTACTTATACTATCGTAGATGTAAGAGACCGGAAATTCTTACCGAAAATGTATCTTATGCCGCTTCCGCAAGGAGCTATTGACCGCAACTCGGTGATTGCTGCACAAAACGGCGGGGTAGACAATTGGGTGAACGGACAGAATCCGGGTTATTGACCTTGAATAATAATTATTAATTCAATATCATGAAGAAGTATAATCTTATTTTTCTAATGTATGTCGTATTTATCTCTTTTTGGAGTGTGTCTGCACAAAGCCAGGAGATAAATGCAGAAGTATTATACAAAATAGTGAGTCCGTCGGGACTGGTGATAGATAATAAGCAAAGTGATCAGAATGGGGATGGCTTTGTCTTGTCGAAAAATAATGGAAATAATAAAGGGCAATTGTGGAAAATAACCCGATTGAAGAATGGGTACTACACAATTGCTAACCCCTTTGTCAGGCAAAGTATGGACAACGGGAATATCCATGCAGGAGAAGGCAGTGAATTAATGCAATGGGAATCGAGCAACTCCAATGGCAATCAGCAGTGGACAATTCATGTGACGGGAACAGGGGCCTATGCTATTACACAAAGAATAAGTAATATGTCTTTAGCTTATAACGGAGAAGATGTTGCCGGTAGTAAAATCTTCCAGTTACCCAATTCCTCACAGGTTTGGCGATTGGTGGAAACTTCGGTAAAATCTCCTAAAGAAGTGATTGTTCGTGGTAAAACCGAATGGGAGAATGAATTGATTTTCGGGGTTAATAAAGAACCCGGTCACAATACATACATTCCTTATCCTTCCATTGAAAGTCTCAAAGCTGATAAAACTTTTGAGAAACCGTGGGAAATGCCTAATTCCGATTATTACCTTTCCCTGAATGGGAACTGGAAGTTCAATTGGGTGAAACAGCCTTCCGAACGGCCTGCCAACTTTTATAAAATGAACTATGATGTATCTGCATGGAAGGAAATCCCTGTTCCTTCTAATTGGGAAATGCACGGATATGGTACTCCTATTTATACCAATATAACTTATCCTTTTAAAAATAATCCTCCTCTTATCCAACCGCAAAAAGGGTATACCAATGAAATTGAGGTAAATCCTGTCGGCTCATACCGTCGCGAATTTACCATACCTGCCGGATGGGACGGAAAAGAAATAATGCTGCATTTTAATGGTGTATACAGTGGTATATATGTCTGGATAAATGGGCAGAAGGTAGGTTATAGTGAAGGGGCCAATAACGATGCGGAGTTCAATATTACCAAATATGTAAAGACTGGAACAAATACGATTGCTGCAGAGGTCTATCGTTTTACAGATGCCAGTTATATTGAAGATCAGGATATGTTCCGTTTGAGTGGCATCCACCGTGATGTATATGTATATGCTACCCCAAAAGTACATGTACGTGATTATTTTCTGAAATCAGAGTTTAATGGGAATGATTTTAGTGATGCTACCTTTAAAGCTGAATTGTCTGTTAGAAATTATGGAAATAGTACGGCAAAGGCAGAGACAGCCGAGCTGTCGTTGCTTGACCCGTCAGGAAAAGAGGTGGTCACTTTGTCGCAATCGATCGCTTCCCTGAAAGGCAGTACAGAGCAGAAATATGACCTGCAGGCAAAAGTAAATAACCCATTGTTATGGTCTGCAGAAAATCCCCATCTCTACACGGCCATTGTTTCTTTGAAGAATAGCGAAGGAGAGGTGACTGAGGCCATGTCGTCTAAATTTGGTTTCCGCAAAATTGAAATCAAAAACAAACGAGTATATATAAATAATAAAGCCGTCTTTTTCAAAGGCGTGAACAGGCATGATATACATCCTCAATATGGTAAGGCTGTTCCTAAAGAGTCGATGATCGAGGATATTCTGTTGATGAAAAATCATAATATTAATATGGTGCGTACAAGTCATTACCCTAATGATCCTAAAATGTATGCGATGTATGATTATTATGGTTTGTATATTATGGATGAAGCCGATCTGGAAAATCATGGAAATGGTTCCATATCAGATAAACCAAGCTGGATACCTGCATTTGTAGACCGTATAGAAAGAGTTATCGAGCGGGATAAAAACCATCCGTCAGTCATTTTCTGGTCCTTGGGCAACGAAGGAAGTAACGGGGAGAATTTTGCAGCCATGAGTAAACGTGCCAGAGAAATGGACTCACGTCCGATTCATTATGAAGGTAAAAATGAAGTCGCCGATATTCGTTCACAGATGTATCCTGACATGAAAGACTTGAACCGTATCGACCAGATGGATGAAGATAAACCGTATTTCTTCTGTGAATACGCCCACTCGATGGGTAACGCTCCGGGTAATCTGGGTGAATACTGGGATTATATTGAAAAATCGCAACGCATCATTGGTGGTTGTGTATGGGATTGGGTAGACCAGGGTATCAATAAGTATGGTGATTCTGCTGATAAATATTATTATGGTGGAGATTTTGGAGACAAACCCAATGATAAAGATTTTTCATGCAACGGATTGACTACTCCCGACAGAAGAGTTACGGCTAAGTTGCTGGAAGCTAAAAAAGTTTTTCAATACATCAAAATGACTCCTTTGGCTCTGATGAGTGGTAAGATTGCAATTGAAAACAAATATGCATTCACGAATCTGGATCAGTTTGATATAACATGGGAAATTATAAAAAACGGTGTAAAATCGGAATCAGGAACCATCCCTTCGATAAATCTGGAGCCTGATGAAAAATTACCGGTTGTTATTCCATATGACAAAAATCTGGAAATAGGGAAAGAGTATTTTCTAAATGTCTATTTTTCTTTGAAGAATAAAACGAGATGGGCTGATAAAGGTCATGTGGTTGCCTCTGAACAATTCGCATTAACCAGCAGGCCGGTGGTGCCGATGGTGGATGCCAATACGCTTAATGCTTTGGATATTAGTACCCAGGGGAAAGACCTTGTAATAAAAGGCGGGGATTTTGGCATTACGTTTGATACGAACTCAGGAGTTATGAAATCATTGCGTTATGACGATCAGGAGATGATTCATCAAAACAATGGCTTTGCTCTCAATTGGTATCGTAGTATCAGTAATGATAAGTATACGGACCAGAACTATTATCCGACTACATATGGAAAACCCCTGTTTAGTTATCAGGTAGCAGACGATAAGAAGTCGATTACTATTTTGTCGTATATGGATGCAACAATAGCTTACCGTAATCCGGTAGTAATACCCCATCTTGTAAAATATGTAATCTATGGCAATGGAACCGTAGATGTGGATGCCAGCTTTACGCTGCCCCAGAATAGTGCTATTGTACACCGTTTGGGCTTACAGGTCGTTCTGCCCCAGGAATTTGAAAATATCCAATGGTATGGCCGTGGTCCTCATGAGAATTATTGGGACAGAAAGCGTTCTGCTTATTTCGGTCAGTTCGATAAAACGGTGAAAGAGATGGAGGAAGAGCATTATGTTCGTGCACAGAGTATGGGGAGCCGTGAAGATGTGCGATGGTTTATCATTTCCGATAAGAATAATCGTGGATTGAAAATAACGTCTAAAGACCAACTTAGTTTTAGTGCATTGCATTTCTCTGACAAGGATTTATGGGAGGCTGAACATGACTTCGAATTGAATAATATCCGCAAGCCGCAAGTTTATCTTAGTTTGGATTGTATCCAGCAGGGGTTGGGTAATGCCAGCTGCGGTCCCCGTCCGTTGCCTGAGTATATGATTCCTGTGAATCAACCTGTCGGTTATTCATTCAGAATAGAGCCTGTCAGATAATCGGATGTGAAAATTCATTTTTAATTAAAGATAGTATGAAAAACTGTAAAACTTTTTACATCTTATTCCTTGTATTGGTATTCTTTTCGTCAACTCAGGCTGCCGAAAAGAAGGTGGAATTAGTATCTCCCAACAAGGAGATAAAAGTAAGTCTCCGTATTACTGATAAGATTTATTACTCCATTTCATACAATGGTGACGTGATCCTGAAAGATAATTATCTCCGGTTAACGCTTAGAGATGAAATGTTGGGTGAAAATCCTAAATTGTCGGGACAAAAGTTCTCCGATGCGGATGAGATGCTGTCTCCGGTAATTCCTCTGAAATTCTCGACCGTACGTAATCATTATAATCAGTTGAGAATGGATTTTAAAGGGAATTATTCCGTAGAGTTTCGGGCTTATGATGATGGTATCGCTTACCGTTTCCTTACTAATAAGAAAGGTGACATAGAAGTGATGAACGAAGATTTGGCAATTAATTTTCCTGCTCCTTATCTTCTTCACATGCAGCAACCCGGAAGTTTTAAAACTGCTTACGAAGAGAATTATACTCATGTAAACAGTAACGAATGGACTCCTGAAGATAAGAAGGCTGTTCTTCCATTACTGATTGATACCAGGAAACAATACAAGATATTGATTTCAGAATCTGATCTTTCGGATTATCCATGTATGTTTCTTAAAAGTAATGGACAAAACGGCCTGATTTCCACTTTCCCGAACAATCCGCTGGAGTTTGGTGAAGATGGCGACCGTAGCCTCAAGTTGTTGAAGGAAGCTGATTATATTGCTAAGACTTCCGGAAAAAGAACTTATCCCTGGCGTTATTTTGTCATTACCAAAGATGACAAACAACTGATCGAAAACACGATGACCTTCAGGCTGGCAACGAAAAGTGTAATCGGGGATCCTTCCTGGATTACCCCCGGACAGGTAAGTTGGGAATGGTGGAACGATGCTTGCCCTTATGGTCCGGATGTTAATTTTGTTTCGGGATATAACCTGGAGACTTATAAGTATTATATCGATTTTGCGTCTAAATATGGTATATCTTATATTCTTATGGACGAAGGTTGGGCCCAAAGTACTCGCGATCCTTTTACTCCTAATCCCCATGTAGATGTACATGAATTGATTCGTTATGGCAAGGAAAAGAACGTCGGTATCGTTTTGTGGCTTACCTGGTTGACTGTAGAGAATCACATGGATTTATTTAAAACTTTTGCCGAATGGGGTGTAAAAGGTGTGAAGATCGACTTTATGGACCGCAGTGATCAATGGATGGTCAACTACTACGAAAGAGTGGCAGAAGAGGCTGCCAGGTATAAGCTCTTTGTAGACTTTCACGGCTCGTTCAAACCTGCCGGATTGGAATACAAATACCCCAACGTACTTTCTTATGAGGGTGTGAGGGGCATGGAGCAAATGGGCGGTTGTACTCCGGATAATAGTATTTATTATCCTTTCCTGCGTAATGCTGTGGGGCCTATGGACTATACTCCCGGAGCCATGAACAGTTTCCAACCCAATGTTTACCGTGCTGACCGCCCCAATTCCGGAAGTATCGGGACGCGTGCTTATCAATTGGCTTTGTACGTTATCTTTGAGAGTGGTTTGCAAATGTTGGCTGACAATCCTACTCTCTATTATCGTAATGCCGATTGTACGGAATTTATTACTCGGGTACCGACAACCTGGGATGAGACCATTGCTTTGGCCGCTGAAGTAGGAGAAGTGGCTGTTGTAGCTAAACGTAAAGGGGATAAATGGTTTATCGGTGGCATGACCAATAATAGCAAGGATGTGCGTGAGATAGATATCTGTCTTGATTTTCTCAACGATGGCAGAAACTATAAGATGACCTCTTTTAAAGATGGTATCAATGCAGGTCGTCAGGCCATGGATTATCGTCGGAACGAATCGTCTGTTAAGAAGAATGATATAATCAAAATTAAGATGGTCAGAAACGGAGGCTTTGCTGCTGTAATAGAGTAGGTATCCATCTCTGTCCGGAATACCCCTCGCGATTACTATCTGTCGCGAGGGGTATTTTTTTATATTCTAAAATAAATAAACGATATTCTATATTTCATTTATGAGGCTAAAAGGTTGGCTGTCTTTGAGTAATTAGTTTTAAATCTGTATCTTGCGCGCCTTTAAATTATTTATTAATGAGTAAAAAGCGTTATGAAAAAGAATTTATCTTACTATTTATTGCTGCTGTTTTGTGTCTCCGGACTGTTTGTCTCTTGCGGAGATGATGATGATGATAAAACAACAATCGGTTATTCCGGAAAAGATGTAAGCGGAGATGCCGGGATTGCCCGTGATAAGGAAACGAAAAAGGCTGTGCTGAGTGTGACTTCCGATAAAGCCTGGGAGTTATATGCCGGTACTACAGCAGAAGATATCGATATGAATACACCTTGCCTGACCGGTGACGGAAAAGGCTCTTTCGATTTGAGTGTCGATGCTACGAAGAGACAGCTTTTCCTGTTCAAGAACTCCGAAGGTCAGGCTTTGTTGGCTGAAAGACTTTTGCCGGTTAACGGGTATAATTTCAGGGATCTGGGCGGTATAAAGAATAGTGAAGGTAAATATGTACGTTGGGGAAAATTGTTCCGCACGGATGAGATGAATAAATTATCGGATGCCGACCTTGCCTATCTGGCAAGTACCGGATTGAAAACTGTTGTCGATTTTCGTACTGCCACGGAAAAAGAAGGTGGATTGGGCGGTATGCTGCCTGCTGCTCCTGATAAGCTACCGTCTACGGTAAAGAATCCTTATGATCTGGAGATCAATGCCGGTAATATATTTTCAGATGAGATTATCGGAAGTATATCAAAGGGGCTTAGTGAGGAAGAGACTGCTCAGATTATGGTGGATGCTTATATCGAAATGGTGAGTTATGATGATTATGTAGCTAAGTATAAAGAGTTTTTTAAATATGTTCAGGATGAAAGTTCTTTGCCGTTGAGTTACCATTGTTCGGCAGGCAAGGACCGTACAGGGGTTGCAACCATGCTTATTCTGTCGGCTCTCGGTGTAGATAAAGAAACGATAATGAAGGATTATATGCTTAGTAAGAATTATATCGCAGGTAAGTACGATACCTATTTGAAATTTTATCCTCAAATTGCTCCGTTAGTTACTGTCGATGAGAAATATCTGAATGCCGCTTATAATAAGATAGACGAAAAGTACGGCTCCATGGCTAAGTTCCTGACGGAGACGTTAGGCGTGGATATTCAGAAAATGAAACAGTTATACTTATATTGATCATTTATAAATACCGATTATTCCGTCTGCGGTAATCGTTTCAGCACTGATGCTGAACTTTTTGCAGCTACTGTTATTATAGAACCTGATATCAGCTTTACCCTTTTCATCGGGTGTCACTGAAGGATTCCAGTAGAGTGTGCGGCGGTAATCGGGTTCCGGCGGAAGGATGGAATAATCCGGATTGTAAAATTCTTTAACCTGGCTGTAGCCTTCCAGCCAGGTTTTTCGTACCCCTTTACCGGCATCCGTCGGTATCTTATCTTCCGGAAATGTCTCGATAAAAACGACACAACTGTAAAAATCGTCTACCTCCAAAGGTGACATTCTGGGATCTGCATATTTACACATGATAGAAAGTTCCTCATTGATATAAATGGATTTGATGGCTTCGAGGCGTATCAGTTTGTATTTGTTGTAGTCCATTTCAGTAGCCATGGTTGGTTCGTAGTTGATGACGAAGAGAGGCATTTTCCCTTTGTATTGCAGATATTCGTCTTGTCTGGAGAAGGTTTTTCTGAAATTGTTATTCATATTTATCATCAGTTCATGTATATCTTTTCCGATATATTTCCCCTGGTCTGTTATATCGTCCCATTCGGACTGAACATCATAAAAGGCAATCGATTTGGAACGGTTATTGAAAATATCCTTTTCCCGTGATCTCTTTTTGGCGGTTACAGTCACTTCGTCCAGACGGAGAACTTTCTCCTTATTCCCCGCTTTGGCCAAAGAGTCTTCATAGGCTGTCAGGAAAGCATTGATATCTTCCTCCGGTTCTTGTATTTCTGGAACTTCTTCTGCATCTGTTTCTTCTGCTTTCTCTGTTTCCTGATCAGCAACAGTGACCTGCATTTCCGGATAACGGTATCTTTTCGGCTCCGGGGTGAAAAGGCGGTCGAGTATGATCCGGTGGTCTTTTTTCTTTCCTTTCTCGCTCACGGCCAGTATCATATTCCATTTCCCGGTTATATCGGCCCGGAAAGCGAAATGTCCCAGGCTATCGGTTGTAAATATATCGAATGCGCTGGCAGCCTCTTCTTCCTCGCCTCTTTTGAGAAGGAAGGAGGATATCGTAACATTGGGTTTAGGTTTTTTCCGGACGAAGGAAACAACCTGGCCGTGCATCTCGATACCCTGTTCCGGTGTGTATTTCAATTCGAATGGTTCTGTTCCTGCCATCTGCTTCCAGGAATAGCGGTGCCAGCCTTGTACCATCATCAGCAGGTCGAGAGAGGAGCGGTGGACGGAATCGTTTGCTTCAAAATAGTAAGACGGGTTATGAACGTATCCTTTTATATCGGATGCAAGTAACATGTCTGTCAGGATATTGCAATCCGATTTGACTTCGTTCATGCCGTCCCTTACCGATAAGGAGAAAGATGTCTGTACCGGGTTCTCATTTTGATCGGTTACCGTGAACTCCATATCGACGGCTTCATACGGTTCGTATGTCTCTTTTCCGGCTTTGGACCTGATCGTCAGCTGTTCTTCTTTATGAATGAATATCAAACGGTCACAAAGTATATCTCCGTTACTGTTGAATAAGACAATTTGCGAAACGCCTGAAGGTAATATCGTTTTGTCCACTTTGAAACGGACCGGTTCATTGTGCAGCACGTTGGCAAGGCAATAATTATATAGTTTTCCTCTGCAGATAATGACCATTCCCAGCATCTCTGCCGGTGTCTGTTCATTTTTCTGTAAAGATATTTCAAGGCTGTCGGAAGATGAAAGGTTATCTGCCTGCAAGGTAAATCCTTGTGGCAACGGCTGAGGCATGTCGAACTGGTATTTCTTACCGTTGTAGTCGACCACCGCTTTTCGTTTACCCGCGTTCGGGGTGTAATTGAAGAAACCTCTTCCGTCGTGTGTTACGGCAAAATCTGCTATTTCTTCTTTGTCTTGGTTTATGATCTTTCCGGTTGCTTCCAACGGGTTTCCGAAAGCGTCTGTTATTTCGAATGCAACCCGTGAAGGTATATTTTCGATCAGGTTTCCTCCTTCCGGATAGAATTTCAGATTGACCTTTTTCCCTTTTTGAGGCTTTTCCCGTTTCTTCGGATATTTGCCGTATCCGTATTTCAGCATATCTTTTTCCTCATAGTTCCCTTCTGTTTTCGGCTTGTTGAATACCGGCAGCAGGCGGGAGAAGATAGCATCTTCGCCAAAGTTCAACATATATTTTGTGTAGGCACGGACTTCATAGAAACCGGAATAAAAAGGAAGTTGCCCTAATGTGAAATCTCCGTGGCACTGTCCGTTCTCGACCTTCAGCACCCGTTTATCTATGATTTCACCGCCGGGATTCAATAGTTCTACATATAGTGTTTTGCTTAATCCGGTCGCTTCGTGTAGTTCGGAAGTTACCACATAACAGTTGAACCAGATATTATCACCCTGGTAATAACTGGTATTGTCAAAATGGAGATACACTTTTTCCCGTGGTATATATTGCGAAAACTGATCCGTAGCACGGATATAGTGGGTGAGTTTGTTGATCACACTGTCTGTTTCCTGCCCTGGAGCCTGCAGGCAAAACAGTAAAAGGGAAATATAACCGATAACTTTTCGGAGTGTTTTCATGGGAACTTCATATCTTCCTTACATGGAAGAATTTACGAAGTTATAGAGAATTTAGGAAGTGGCAAAGTAAATAAGATATTTTTAGATGAAGGTGTTGTAAAAAGCGAAATGCTATTTTTGCAACACCTTCATTCTATATCTTTATTGCTCTTCGGTATCTGTTACCGGAGCATTTATATTGATTATTTTCTCTTCAATATCGAATGTTTCCCCTTCTTCATTCGTATAAGTATATCTCAGATAGAAGCTTTGTTTTTTCCTGTCGTAATAACTTTTCCCGGAATCTGTTATTTTTGCATCCAGCCAGGGTTTTATAGTAACGGAGGTGCTATCTGTACCGATGTTAAGAAGCATGAAGTTTGTTTTTATATATTTTGCTTCTCCGGATAATGTGTGAATCGGCATACGGATAGAATTGGAAGAGATGGCTTTCAGAACAGGCTGTACCGAGCGAATCGTTTTAGGTAGTTCTATTGAACTGCCTGCAAAATCACCAGAAAATCCATTGATCATTTTTACTTCATAAACCATCGTGCTTAGTTCCTCATTTACATCATAACCCGCACTGTTTGAGACGATCGTGATAGGAAGTGCATACGAAACATCAGGATCCAGGTTTTGTGGATCGAACGGTATATCCAATACGCCATATTGTTCGTTTGCCCGAATGGTCACTGATAGGTCTGTCGATGTATAGTTTTCTTTGGGTAACAATTGCTTGTCGGTATATAAGGGATTCCCTAATGCACTTTTTTTGTTGAGTGAGTCGAGTGCTTTGGGATTGATCTCCAACTGAACTGTCAGGTCGGACTTGATAGGTTCGGAGGAAGCACAATAGACTGAAAATTGCATGGAATTATTTTCGCTACCATATGCATGTTCGCCGACATAGAGCATATCGCGGCTATTTACAATATAAAGTGTTTTCTTGTATTGTTCACCGAAATCAGCAGGTTCACTCGTACAACTCCAGAAGAAACAGGCTGACGAGAAAAGTAATATATGCTTTAATATATTTGATCTCATAATAAATGGTATTAATATGTATATGTGTAAAACATGTTGTTAGAATCCGGGCATTTGGTCCAGATTCGGATTTTTGTCTACCTCACTTTTAGGGATCGGGAAGAAAGTCTGCCTGCGGGTAAAGACCTTATAGATCCAGTCTCTTTCTTTCACCTGGATGATGTTATAGAATTTATCTTTTTCAGCTTCTGTCGCACTGACATCGCATCCCATAACCGGTGCATTTTCATAGATGATCGCTTTTTTCGTACGTCTGAGATCGTGATAACGTCGTCCTTCCCAGGCAAACTCTATCTGGCGTTCACGGGCAATCAGTTCTCTCATTTTATCAGCATTGGCAACATCGGCATCTGTGATACCCGGTAGACCGGCACGATACCGGATCAGGTTGAAGCAGCGTTTCATTTCACTCGTATTGCGTGTCACGGTAATGTCGTTGATCGTGTACGACTGGTCCAGTTCATTCATTGCTTCCACATAATTCAAATAGACTTCTGCCATGCGGTAAGCCGGGCAATATTTTGTTTTTTGTCTTCCTCCGCTGATCCATGAATCTTCATAATGAAGGAATTTCCGGCAAAGATAACCTGTCATCGGATATTCCTCGGCTTCACCCTGCGGACGGTTCAGGGCATAATCCCTGCCGCTTTTTGAATCGCTGAAATATTTAGCAACTTTACCATCTTGCTGGTCGATTTTATCAGGTGGGGTAGAAGTGGAAGGAAAATAGGAATTGTTAAAGGCGATTGTGGCATAAAAGCGCATCTCACGATTTGCATACCATTTGTGAGTTCCGCTCAGCAGGGTAAAACCATTGCTGCTTTTTTCTCCTGAAAACACCAGGTCCGTATTTGTATAACCTTCCTCATAGGGGTAAGATTCACTTGCATTGTTGATAGTACGGCCGTCGATCATGTAGTAGGCGTCGACCAATACCTGCGGAACGAAGAATACATTCCAGGCATTCAGCACACCAGGAGCACTGTATTTGTTCATTCCGTTGATCCCCGTATTTTGGCGGGAAAACAGAATCTCCCGGTTGGATGAAGCCAATACACATTCGCCGTTGAACATATCTATATAGGAATGATAAGGATCGATACCCCCTACGCCGTCCGGAAAATCAGCTTGTTCGGCAGCCGGAACCGGGAAATGAGGTGTGTTTTCCATTCGGGGGACAGTATACAGATCATTGGGCTTGATGTCGACGAGCCGTTTGGCATTGGCGGCTGCGACGGCCCATTTCCTTATGTCTTTGACCGGATTAAGATACGGTACGCCTGCATTGTTCGTAAAATCGCTGAACTCACTATTTTCACCGTTATAAAGCGGACTTGCTGTATAAAGAGTGAGGCGTGACAGTACTGCCAGTGCAGAATTTTTTACTGCCTGTCCTATTTCTGAATTGTCTCTGACCTGTGTGGGTAGTAATTTGATTGCTTCTTCCAGTAGGGCAGATACATAATCGCTACATTCGTCCCAGGTATTGCGCTCTACCATCATCTGGTCGATAGGGGTGTCGAAATCTACCGGCGTATCAGGTACAATCGGGACCGGGCCGTAAGCCAGCATCAGTTCAAAATAGATCATCGCTTTTATAAATGTGGCCTGACCGATCCATTCCGACCGTTGCAGGGCACTTACTTCCTGGCACTCGTTCACTCTTTGAATAAATGTATTGGCTTTGCGGATCCCTTCGTAGAAATAATTCCAGTAATCGAAATGATCCAGATCTTCCGCTTTCATTTCATTATTGCAGAAGTAATTGTAATTATGTCTGTTCCGTTTGTATCCGGCTACACCCTCATCGCTTATTAATACCCAGGGTTGCGCATTGTCTGTCCAGGCACTCGGCGAACCGTAGTCTATCAGATAACTATATACATTGTTCAGATATTTCTGTGTATATTCCTTTTTGGCAAAGACTGTATCGAGAGTGAAAAGGTCGGCCACATACGGGTCTATGTCCAAAAAACTGCACGATTGGAATGTGATGCCTGCACTACTGAGGATAACAAATAAGAAAGCAAATATTCTTGTTTTTATTTTTTTGCTAGTCATGATCCGATATATTAAAATGAAACTTGTAAAACCATAGAATAGGAACGGGTGATGGGATAAACAGCTCCATTGTCGCTTGCTTGTTCGGGATCCCATAATTTCACTTTATCCCAGACACATAAGTTGTCGCCGAGGAAAGAGATACGCAGGTTTGTCATGTTTATTTTCGACAAAATCTTTTTAGGGACCGTGTATCCTATTTCAAGCGTTTTCAAGCGAAGATACCCTGCATCGGCGAGCCAGAAAGAAGAGGGACGGTTGTTATTTATATTTTCTCCGTATGTAAGACGAGGGAAACGGGCATTCGGATTTTCTGTCGACGGATCTCCTGAATATGAAGCCGGTGTCCAGCGGTTACTCTGATCGTTTACAATAGAAAGAACGTTACCGGTCACACCTCCGGCGAACGGATAATATCCGTTACCCCCCATAAAGTAATCCACCTGTGCGGCTCCTCTGAAAAAGACGCTGATATCGAAACCTTTCCAATTGGCACTGGTTGCAAACCCGTATTGGATTTTCGGGACGTTGGAATTACCGATAGGTGCGATATCATAATCGTCTATACGGCCATCGCCGTTGATATCCTGATATTTGATGTCTCCCGGAAGGACTTTCCCGAATTGTGTAGGACTGTTCTTCACATCATCTTCATCTTTAAAGAGTCCTAAGGCGATCAATCCCCGGGTCACACCATAGCTGGTTCCCTTTTTGGCCAGATAAGGATAGCGGGGAGGAACCTCATCATAATCTATGATTTTATCTCTAGTCAGTGTGAAGTTACCGCGTAATTCAACCGCTACATTGCCGAAACGATGGGTATAAGAGGCAGTTCCGTCAGCTCCCCAGCTTTTCATTTTACCTACATTTCCCCAGGGTTTGGTGCCGACACCGATAGTGCCTGGTAGAGTTGCACGTTCCATAAAAATATTATTACGTTTGTCGATGAAAGCATCTACTGTGATGTCGAGTGCTTCCCAAAGTGTCAGGTCGATACCGAAGTTCTGCTTGATTGCTTTTTCCCAGACCAGGCCGGTCGATCCTAATACGGCGTCGGTTACTCCACCTCCAGAGTTCTGATGCTGGTCGCCGAACACATATCCCGGTGCACTCATATTTACGGTTGTGAGGTAGGGGAAGCGGACATCGTTGCTGATCTGGTCGTTTCCTACTAATCCGTACGAATAACGGAGTTTCAGAGTGCTGATGAACGGAGCTTTTTCTTTTATCAGCGGATAGTTGGAAAGCACATAACCCAAGGCTCCCGAAGGGAAAAATCCAAAACGTTCCCCTTTAGGGAAGTTCTCAGACCCGTTGTATCCGAAATTACCTTCTATGAAGTAGATATCATTATAAGAATAGGTAAGACGTCCGGCAATACCCTGGTTACGATGAGGGATAGAGGCCAGTTCGCCATCCGCATCTGTTCGTTGATAGTCTTTCTGGTTGTATAAGAACAGACCTCCTATACGGTGCTTTTCGGCGAACAATCGGTTGTATTCGACTTTCCCTTCTATATAAATAGTACGGATCCCATATGAAGTACTTTTGAAAGTCATCGGTTGGGCAACCACTGTTTTGAGTGTCATCAGTTCGCCGGTGTTCCAGTTGCGATCAGTAGCTTTATACAGGTCCGGCATTTTAGTCCGGCTGGTAAGGTGATTGTTGTAATTGTCGAATGACAGAGAACCGGTTACTTTTAATCCTTTTGTGATGAAATCGAGTGATTGTTCTATTTTCAGTAATGATTCGATGGAGTTGTCGCGGTCGGTCAGAAATCCGGTTTCATTCAGTAATACAGATGGAGAGGTTTGTTCCCCTTTTCCGTAAGCTGGAAGTTGCCCGTTTGAATAGACAACCGGGACTGTCAAGGGAGTTAAGGATGCCTGTGCGCCCCATATCTCTTTGGTTGTACCCATACCCGGCCGGTTCATGTCGACCAGTTTGGCGGACAAAAGCAAGCTCACCAGTGTACTTTTGGTCAGATCGACGTCGATATTACTTCTGAAGGTATATTGGTTACGTCTGACATTCGAGTGGTAACGGTCCATACCGGTTTGATTGTAAATGGCATCGTTGGTCCGGTAGAATGCACTCATATAGTAACGAGCCAGTTTACTACCACCGGAGATATTGATATTTCCTTGTACACCCAATGTCCGTTTTTTCAATATCTCGTCCTGCCAGCTGACATCCGGATACAAATCAGGATCCATATGATATTTTATGATATCGAATATTTCGGGTGAATAGACCGATCTGTCGCCTCTCACCACTTTTGCTTCGTTGGCTAGTTTGGCATAATCATAAGCCCGTAGATAGTTCGGAAGCCTGGGAAGTGTTTCGATCATTGTTTTTACGCTGGCATTGATCGATACTTTCCCTTCTGCGCCACGCTTGGTGTTGATCAATACGACTCCGTTGGCTCCTTTGGCCCCATATACTGCCGTAGCCGTAGCATCTTTCAGGACAGAAAAACTTTCGATATCTTCGGGTGCGAGTTCGTTCAGGCTGGAACTTCCCCGGTCTATTCCGTCTATCAATATTAATGCGCTGCTGTTAGCACCGAAGGTACTGATACCGCGAATCCAGAATTCAGAGACGTCATTGCCCGGTTCGCCGCTTTGCTGGATACCGATCAGTCCGGCCACACGTCCGGCAAGGGCGTTACTGACGGAGGTAACACCACCGACATTCAGTGAAGTAGGTTTAACACTTGTGATGGCCCCGACCACACTCACTTTTCGTTGTGTACTATATCCGACAATACTCACTTCTTCCAGTTGTTGGGCATCGGTATCCAGTACAACGTTGATTGTTTGAGACTTGGCTGTTCCGATTTTGATTTCCTGCGATTTGAATCCGATGTAGGAGAAAACCAGTGTCGTACCGGGTTTAACCTCAATCGTGTATTTCCCGTCCAGATTCGTGACAGTTCCCTGCGTCGGATTATCGCGTGGGTAGATGTTCACACCGATCTGTGTCTCATTATTAGCATCTGTGACTACTCCTTCAACTTTAATCGTTGTCTGTGCCAGGGCAAAAGCCGGTAGTATCGTCATAAATATGACGAACAATGCGATATATTTTTTCATTCTTATGTATTTTAATCTATGGTTATTGAATAGCAATACAACGGATCAAATAATTGTAGGTGTCGGCTACATAAAGGATGCCGTCGGGGGTAGCTGCTACATCATAAGGGGTATTAAAGAGTGCTTCCTGCGGTTTCCCGTCCTTATATCCGGCTTCTCCCGGGACTCCGGCGAAGATGGTAGCATTGAATTCTTCGTCTACTTTCCAAATAACATGATTGGTATAGTCAGCCAGATAGACGTTTCCTTCCTGATCGGTGGCCATTCCTTCTATTTTACCTAATTGTGCAGCCTTCCCGTTACCTTCTATAGCATCACCTCTTCCTGTCCCAACAATATGTTTTACTTCATTTTGTGTTATCCACGGGGTGGTATGTCCGGCCGGAGTATGATAAGGGTCCAGGCGGTAGAGACGTCCCCAAGCTTCGGAAGTGATATATAGGTATCCGTTCACTTTGTTATAGGCAATGTGTGCCCATGAATCCATGTTCAGATTTTCTCCGATCAGTTCTACCTTTTTGGTCGCTATGTTCACGCGGATCAGTCGTTTACCCGATGAAGATAACAGGAAGACATAATCGTTGTCAGCAGCTAGTCCGAAATAATCCATAGCACCGGCGATATAGTCTCCTTTCTCATTTTTTTGATCATAGTAAGCCTCGGCTTCCTGCCAGTTACTCGATTTATACAAACCGTAGAAAAGAAGCGGGCGCATGGCTGTACGTCTTTCCAATACATAATAGTTTGTAAAATCCAGATTAAACGAACATTGCCAGGGTTCGTGCATTCCTGAAAGAACAGTGCTGAGTTTGTTGTCCTGTATAGATAGCATCCGGACCATTTTGCCCCCGTCGTCGGCAACCAGTACTGTCCCTTCATTGTCGACGGCTAGCATGACAGGGCGTCCGAATGATCCTTCCAAAGCCGGACCGTCTGCTGCCGTTTTCACGTCTAATTGTCCGGCTACGGTAGTGACGGTGGATTTAATATTGTATTTGAATTTTTTGTCTTTAAGTGTCTCCTCCCTGTATTTGGGTGATCCGTCTCCATTTTTCCCTTCTTCTACTGCAACTTTGATAGTAGAGTATTCTCCAGGTTGTTTGGGCACCATTGCATAGATGGCGTTACTTTGTAGTTTTAAGATCAGGGCTTCTTTCTGGTTGAAAAACAGCTTCACTTTAGATATGTCGTCTCCAAAGTTAGAACCGCTAACCACTACACGGGTTCCGATCCCTCCTTTTTCCGGTCCGATATTCGTTACAACCAATGGCTTATCAGGTGAATAAGGTTCATTTCCGGAGGAGTTATTCTCGTTATTACAGGCAATAAATCCTCCCATAAAAAGAAATATGGTGAATAGATAGAATAAGGTTACATTTATTTTCGAGGTTTTCATTTTCTCTTGTCCTTTTCATAAATATAAATACTAGGTGCAAAAAATATCATTTGTACAATCAGTGATTACTTATTTGCAACTAAATAATAATGATTGTATGTAAGCAGGCTTTTGCCTGGTATAGCAAAAGATGATTATATTAGATCTAATTTAACAAATTAAGATTACACATTCTTTTAGAGCATGTAATTGAATAATACGACTACGGAACTTTCAGGTCATGTTATAATTTTATTTGTGAAAGACTGTAGTCTTTCTGGTTTGTAATTAGATTTTGTTAACTCTATTGCTATAGTCTTCATAGAACTATGGCATTAGGCTAAAATTGGGTGTTGCAAACTGTTATTTATTTGATCTTTTTACGGCAAATCGAAATATTATCCATTAGTTTAGTGATATTGTCCATTTTTATAGTCTTTAAAAGCTTATTATTTTGTATTATTAATAAAATAATATAAGAAAAAGCGCCATAGTTCTATGAAAACTATGGCGTTTTTATCTGAGGAAGTTAGGCTGAATCAAATTAGTTTATTTCAGTTTTTACTAAATTTGAATCTGATATGGGGGACGTATTACCTCTTGATAATTTATCTTATTATTATAGAGGCATTATTATTCAATTATAAGTTGAGGTGTGTATAATGTATTGCTTGTATTGTTACTTTTAGTTTCATACCGAATGAGAGTTTAATGTTGTGTGTTTCCTATCTTTCTTCTTATTTCTTAAAATGATTATTTAAAATTAATTAAAACATAAGGGCGTTTTACTTATTTGTCTGCAATATTGTTACATTTGTGCGTGACATACCTGTTATCAATAGATTTATGAAATTCGATAATTGCAAAATAATAGGGCCGGCTCCTGTTGTTTGTATTTGAAGTCAATAATATCCACAAGTAAATTAAACTAAGCCTATAAAAAGAATCGATCGTGTTTGATGGGGTCTCATAGAAACCATATGAGGATTGTAATTTCGCATATTTCTAATTAATACTCAAACATTATGAAAACAAGAATAATCATTATCAGCTTTTTCTTTTGCTTATTCATGGGGATATCTTTTTGGTGTGGAGCTACAACGCACTTGTCCGGCAGTCAGTCGGCCGATTCCGTTTTATGGAAACAACAACTGGATGCGATAATGAAAAATACGGTTGAATATCACCTTGAATATGTCCTTACAGATTATAAATACCTCGGCAAGATTTCTACGGAAGAGGATCTGGAGAGGGTTAAGCTTGCGATACTTGATGGTACAGGCTATCCTGCTGAAGCGTATGGGAAAACAAGATTGGTGAGTTTGAAAGAGTTCTCTTCTATTGATAAAGAAAAGGCAGAAAATATCAGGAAAGATGTAAAGAATAGTTTGGATCAAATGTTGCTGTTGCGTCTTGGACTGGAAGAAGTGGAATTAGAGTGGACATGCAATGGCACTATTTATAAGACCACCTGTGTCGTTTCCGACACATTAGGGGTCCTCTACGAAAATGTTTTTATGAATAGCTTTATGACTGGCCAAACAAAGACGACAGTACGTAGTTATTAATGTCTCAAATTTATATATCTATGTCTTTTAAGTTGGCGATGACTTTGGATTCACTTTTTAAAAGATCATAACTGTTATGTCCACCGGCATAAAGAATACATTTTATCCCTAATGTTTTTGCTACTTCTGCATCATGTACCGTATCTCCGATTATAATTGCTTTGTCGGGATTCAGGGAGTTGTCTTTGATCAGTTTCTGTCCGATCCCGACTTTACCGGTTGCACAAATATCTTCTGAACCGTATATCCCTTTGAACTTATCTGTTAAATGGAAATGGTCGAGCATACGTAACAGATCGTTTTTTCCAGCGGCAGATAATATGTATTGGTCTATGCCTTTTGCGTTTATCGAGTCCAGTATAAAAGGGGCGTCGGCATTTAATTTCAGACAGCTTTCGTAACTTTTATAAAGCTCCATATATTCGGCTGAAATTTCTTCGATCGATTCTTTACTAAAGTCGATACCTATCCGGATATGAAACTGTTTGACCGGGAAGCAGAATATATCTTTATAAGTATGTAAATCCAGCAGAGGCAAGTCCCTTTTTAAAAGCATTTTGTTGATAACCTTGACATTCGCATCTACATCATCCAGCAACGTCCCGTTCCAATCCCATATTAAAGTCTCTGTCTCAGATAGATTCATTTTTTTAGAAGCAAAGATATATAGATTCCCGCTATAATCCTGTACTTCCGGTCATATAGTGATGTATTATTTTTCTATATTTGCGACCGTCTCTTAATTCTGAATATATGAAATATTTGTTCGTTGCCTTTTTTGTACTGGTTAGCATTGCCATCCCGGCCCAAAATAAAGAAACCTGTCGCGTTGCTTTGGTGCAGGCTCATCTTGCATGGGGAAACGTGGAAGCAAATCTGGATGCTTTTCAGAAACGGGTGGAGCAATGTAAAGGTTGTGACGTGATCGTATTTCCCGAACTGTTTGTTTCCGGTTGTGAAATGAAGAAAAAGGATAAAGAAATAGCGGTGCAGAACAAAGATGAGGTGGCGAGCTATTATCCGGCAGTTATCGGGAGGATGCAAGGATGGGCGGCAAGTAGCAACGCATTGGTGATCGGCTCTACGATTTATAAGGAAGCAGGGAAATTTTATAATCGTTTACTGGCTGTGTTCCCGGATGGGCATTATGAGCATTATGACAAGCATAATTGTTTCAGGAAAGGTAGTTTCTCTCCGGGGGAAGGGCAGTTGGTACTTCATTGGAAGGGACATCGTTTTGCCACTTATATTTGTTATGATCTCCGTTTCCCGGACTGGAGCCGGAATGACGACCGGTATGATACGGCGATCTATATTGCTAACTGGCCGGAGTCGCGCCGTGACGATTGGAACCGTCTTCTCCGTGAACGTGCCGTTGAGAACCGGGCGAATATCATTGCCGTCAACTGTGCCGGAACCGATCCTACCGGTATCATCTATGCAGGCGACTCCTGTTTACTCACTCCCCAAGGAGAAACGGCAGGAGAATGTGAAGCCTACAAAGATGATATACGGATTGTCGGGTTGTGACTGCCGGTTAGTATTTTATCTCCATACTCTCGTTCCCATTGTCTACCGATACCGGATATGACTGCTTATTGTAAGCATATTTATAATGTATGGTTTGGGTGTTCCCGGTCTCACCATCCGTTATAGTTTCTTCCGTAAGTGTGTTTTGGTGGCTGAGGTATTGGCGGGGATATACCCCTGTTGAATATAAACTTTTCTGGAACCAGAAACCGAAGAACCATGACGGCAGTTCCACCTGGCTCATTGAACCGGGTTGATTGTTGTATGTAAAGGTATGGGTTGTAATAAGCTTCGAATCCTCAAGGCTGAATATTTCGAGCTTTGCCAGGTTCTTTGTCGACGGGTCGAAGGTCAGTATCGAATAATTTCTCCCATCTCCTATCTTCTTATATCCTTCGCCGGTCATTTGAAATGCACCCAGGTCCGTTATTTTGATCGGTAATCCGTTTTCGTCCAGTTCGATTTCCTGATTATAGGAAACGTCCATGCTCGGTTCTCCACCCTGTTTTACGATGATTTTGTTTCCTTCCTTCTCAAAATCGACAAATCCATGTCCGTCTGCGATATTGGGGTCTGCAGGAGGGGCAAAGGAGACACCCTGAAATTCGTTTCCTTCATAATTGAAGGAGGTGGTGGAACCGTCTTTTTCCATCATCTTCAACAGTTGATTACCGGAATACGACAGGTAGATCGCTCGGTTGTCTGTTTTAAATGCACTGGGAAGGCCGTCTTTACCGGTAAAACCAAAACCTTCGCTGTCATTATCGCACGAAAACAGGCAAAAAGCTGCTGCAATCAAAGTTGTTGATACAAGAGTACGGATGAATCGTTTCATACTGATTTGTTGTTAATGTCTTTATCAATATGATGCTATCATAAATTGAATAGTTGCATCTCAGGAAAAAAACATAAGTATTCAATGCAAGATACATAAGTATTTGATTTGGAAAACATACGTATTTGTCGTTAAAAACATACGTATTTTTTATCTCTCCCATAGCATTTTATTTATTACCTTTCATCCTTCAGTTGGGCTGTGGGTATTGTTTCTCAATACTGTCGTACTGAAACATGGAACGTTACTCAAAAAAAACAGGTAGTTATTCAAAATAAATGGGTAAGCACCCGTCCGGGATTCGGCAGGTGCCGGAAAAAAGGTCCTATGTTTTGAAATGTTAAGTCAGGACTTTTGAATGCAAAGCATAGGTGTTTTGTTGTCAAAGCATATATGTTTTGAAAATGGTATTTTTATAGTGTTGTATCATTTTATTCACCCTTCAGTTGAAATGATTGTTTTTCAATGCAGATGGTTGGCTGAAGGCTGAAAGGATATCTGAAGAAATTTCTCCGGAGGACAGATTTCTTTTATTCTTTTTAATAATAAATAGTCTCTCTCTCGCCGAGATTCAATTCTTCTCTTTATATTTGTGGCGTGTCTGAACGGGCAAAGCGTTGCCGCTTACACAAATTTATTAGAAAACATAAGCGTTTAAAGATATTATCCAGGCTTCGAAATCTCGACAATTTCAGCAACAGTGGATGATAGACAACTTCAAAACGCTCATGTTCTTTTCCTTGTTATATACATCTACGGGTATATTGTATCCGTGGGTCTATTATAGGTAAAGAGCGTGGGCTGTTGTTTATACCTCTGTTGCGGGCAGTCGAGAGCCTAGAAGCCAGGTACGATCAACAGTTCCCACGCTTCTTTATTTATTAACTATCCACTTGGGGAATTGATGGATACCTTAAATCTAACTCCAGCATGAATACAAACTTATGCAAAGAGGTGTTTCCCTACATCAGAGGCCATACAATGTAACATGTCGCAAATGCAGATAGAGATATCATGCACTTTTCAAACACATTAGTATTGTTACATTAAACTTATTACAAATGAAAAAGTCGTTACAAATGATCCCGCAAAGATCGCATCATTGGAAGTTGATGGTGTTATTTTTGTTTCTGGGGATCAGCGTTGGTTATGCTGCCAACGAGGAATTGCCATCTGTCGGCAAAGTGGAAACAAGCGTAAACAGTAGCCCCGGTATTACCGATGACAGGTCCTGGACTATCCAGGGGCAGGTTTTTGAACAATCCGAACCTCCTTTACCTTTAGCCGGAGTAAATATCTCGATCAAAGGAACCCAGCTGGGAACGATCTCCGATGCGAGCGGATACTTTTCCATGAAAGCAAAGAGAGGGGATATTATTGTTTTTACTTATTTGGGTTTTAAAAATTATGAGTATGTTGTTTCACGTGCTATCAGCAATCTGAATGTCTCGCTTATTGAAGATGTCGAAGCGCTGGACGAAGTCGTGGTGACCGGTTTCTCGGAAGAGAAAAAACTGAACTCTATTTCTTCTATTTCCTCTCTGGACGTTTCTGCCAATCTGTCGAGTAAACCGGTGACTTCTATGTCGCAGGCATTGCAGGGAGGTATAACAGGGCTTTCTGTCAATCAAGGATCGGGGTTACCCGGAGCTGATGCGGCAACTATTAAGATCAGGGGTGTTTCCTCTTTGCAAACGAACAATGATCCGTTGGTCCTTGTAGATGGTGTTCCGATGGATATGAACAATCTTGATCCGACGACGATTGAAAGTGTTACGGTGTTGAAAGATGCCGCCGCTGCAGCTATTTATGGAGCACGTGCGGCAAACGGGGTGATTGTTATCAAAACAAAGCGCGGTACTCCCGGGAAAGTCAATGTCTCTTATAACGGATACTATGGTATTCAACAGGCTACTTATCTACCCGAGTTTATTGACGGGGCAGGATATATGGAAATGGTGAATGCTGCGAATGTGAATATCGGCGGTAATCCGGTTTATTCGCAGGAAGCGATCGACAAGACGAGGGATGGTTCCGATCCTATTAATTATCCGGATACGAACTGGACCGATTTCCTGTTTAAGAACGGTTCACTTCAAAGCCATTCCGTGTCGGTTTCCGGTGGTGGTAACCTGGCACGTTTTGCGTTGACCGCCAATTATCTGAAAAATGACGGTCTGGTACAGAATACCAATTCCGATCGTCTGAATATCCGTGCCAATACCTCTGTCAGTCTGTTGGATAACTTGTCGGTAAACATGGACTTTAATTCGTACCGGACGAACAGGGAGAAACCTCTGTTTGATAATGGAGGTAATATTTTTACTTATATTTATTCAACTCCACCCAATACGGTGATCCGCTATCCGATGAAAGAAGGAAACGATATCGTCTATTATGGGAATCGTCCGGAACAGCGTAATCCGGCTGCAATCCTGGATCGTGGCGGTATCCGTACCAATCTGGAAGATAATATAAGTATCAATATTGCTCCGCGCTGGGAGGTCATACCGAAGTTGATCCTTAGAGGACAATATTCATACCGTATCAGCAGTAGTGCGCAGCGGGATGAACGGAAAGCCTATAACTTTTTCGATTATAACTCCGGTGCGTTTCTCCAGACATGGGGAGCTTCCTACTCTGCGTCCAAGGACCGTTCCAGTTATTACTATATCGGTGCGACGGCTGAATATACCTGGGAAAAGAAAAAACATCGTTTATTCGGTATCGGGGGTTACAATCAGGAGCTGACTAATAATGGGGATTGGGACCGCTGGTCGATGACTTCTGTTTTTGCCAAAGTCAACTATACATTCGACCGTCGTTATCTGTTGGAAGGAACGATCCGCCGGGACGGTTCTTCCCGCTTCGGTAAAGGAAATAAGTTCGGAGTATTCCCTTCCATTGCTGCCGGTTGGAACCTGCATGAAGAAAGTTTTATGAAACCTTTGAAGGAACAGGTAAATGAATTCAAGGTAAGGGCTTCATACGGGTTATTGGGAAATGAGAATATCGGGTTGTATAAATATCAGACGTTGATCGATGCAGGCAACGGAAATGAAACAGTTTTCGGTAATCCGGATATTACCTGGGAAACAGTCCATATGTTGAATATCGGTGCTGATATTCGTCTGTTCAAAGATTGGACCGTTACATTCGATTATTATGACAAGCTGACAAAAGATATGATCATCACTCCTCCTATTTCTTTTATCGGCGGAACAAGTGCGGCCCCTCTTAATTCCGGAGAAGTAAGGAACAGGGGTTGGGAATTGGATGTGAATTATGGAAAGCAGTATAAAGCATTCGGATTCAATGTACATGCCGGCTTATCACAGAATAAAAATAAGATCGAATCTTTGTTCGGTGCTCCTTATGACAAAGGCGACCGTATTCATCAGGTTGGCTATGCATTAAACAGCTACTATGTTTATCCCACGGAAGGTCTGTTGCAAGAGAGTGACTTTACGAAAGATGCAGATAATAAATGGGTTCCTAAAGAGGGTGTTACCATCTTTGACGGTCAACAGCCCGGTGATATCAAATATAAAGATGTATCCGGACCGGATGGAAAGCCTGATGGAAAGATTACGACAGACGACCGGGTTATCCGTGGGGATGACCAACCCGATCTGAACTATTTTGCCAATATATCATTGAATTACAGAAAGTGGGACTTTGAGATTCTTTTCCAGGGTGTTACCGCTGTGGATGCTTACTATAGCGAGCCTTATTCCTTTGGCCTGAATGTGTCCGGTGACGGGCAAACTCCGCTGGCTGTCCAGACGGATTACTGGACTCCGACCAATACAGACGCCCGCTATCCGAGAATGGCTCCGAATTCTACCTATGGCAGTAATTATCATACGTCTGATTTCTGGCATTTCAATGCGAGTTACTGTCGTGTGAAATATATTCAGTTGGGTTATACTTTCGATCAGTTGGGATTGAAAAAGATCGGTATTTCTAATATCCGGTTATATGTGAATGCACAGAACCCTTTCACTTTTGCACAGGAGAAACTGACAGACCCGGAAAGCCGCGGACAGAGAGGTTCTTATCCGTTAGTAAAGACTTATTCGGCCGGTGTCAGCCTGAATTTCTAATTAAAAACTTCAAAAACAGAATATATGAAACTGTATAATAAAATAAATCCGAAAGCATTTCTGCTTACGTGTCTGCTGCTGGTTTGCAGTAGCTGTTCAGACTTCCTGGAGAAGGATCATCCGACCGGTGTTACCGATGATGATTTCTGGAAAACAATGAATGAGTGTGAGAACGCATTAGGACAATGCAAGCTGTGGGTGAAAGGTGCATACGGTGGGGATGAACTCGGTCTGGTGTTTCTTGAAGGGGCAACCGACAATATGTATTTTCAGTCGAACTTTGAACAGCGTATCGTTAGCTTAGGGAACGGATCGCTGGTTCCGCCTACCGATAATAATGCACCTTCTTCATGGGAATCGACATTTAATAGTTGGAAGAATTATTATCTCCGCATCCGTCGCTGTAACCGTTTCCTTAAATTTGTAGATAACGCTTATTTTGCAGATGAAAAGGAGAGATCACGTATGAAAGCTGAGATCAGGGTTTGGCGTGCCTGGTATCATATTCGTTTATTATGCTGGTATGGTCGAAATGATGGTATTCCAGTAGTCGATACGGATTTAACTCCAACTGAAATTTATAAACCGCGTAATACGGTTGAGGAATGTCTGGATTTCATTAATAAGGAATTGGATATGGTTATAAACTCTAATGACCTGGAATTTCTATGGGATGAAGGACGCCGCGACCGCATGTCGGTTTCTTCGGCTTTGGCATTGAAGATGGACGTAAACCTGCAATTCAAGAAATATGATGTAGCTAAAGAGGCTGCAAAGAAACTGATGGATTCGGGTAAGTTTGAATTGTATTATTCAAGTGCGACAGATGACGATCCGGGTAAGAATTACCGGGATTTATTCCGTTACGTCGGCGAGCAGAACAAGGAACGTATTATGTTCAAAAGCAGCGGTCTGGATAATATCTGGTTCCGTAATATGGGGACACCGCTGGGCGGACAAGGTGTATCTGCTGTCTTGAAGTCGTTCGTCGATGCCTATGAAACGATGGACGGCAAGACAATCCAGTCGTTGCCGGCGGATGAAAAGCTGAAATATGAGAAAGATCCTTTATATAAACCCAGAGATCCCCGATTGTATGCTACTGTATTTTTGCCGGGTGACAATACGACTATCTCTAATTATACGTATGAGCCTTTTAATGAAGACGGTAGCGATTATGTTGGTAAGACGGGGGCTGTCCGTTCAGGATATATGATGAAGAAATTCATTGATGAACAGGATCGTGCTACCGGAAACGGTAGTCTGGATTATCCGCTTTATCGTTATGCGGAGGTTTTGCTCGATTATGTGGAATGTTTGGTTGAGAGCGGCGACTGGCAAAATCCGGATGTAGAAAAATATATCAATATGATCCGCCATCGTGCCGGAATGCCGAATATGGATAAAAGTGTGTATAATACGCAGGAGAAAGTTCGCGAATTATATCGTCGTGAACGCCGTGTGGAACTTTGTTTCGAAGGGAAACGCTACGATGATATACGTCGGTGGGGCATTGGTGCGGAAGTAATGAACGGACCGATTTATGGAGCATGGAACCCGAAAGATAATGCGTTCGTAACAATTGAAAATCGTACTTGTACATTTCCTAAATATGATTCGTGGCCGCTTCCTCAGACAGAAGTGACATCGAATCCGAATATCAGTCAGCCGACAGGTTGGTAAAAGTAAAAGGGAAGTGCCCAATGGGACGGGCACTTCCTTTTCATTTTTTTCTTATAAAACCTTATATGAATAAGCCGGCCAATTCTCCCTGATATACTCTTTCTTGTTATCTTCCGTGACCAGATAATCTATATCTCCCAGCGAAGCAACATGATAAGCTTCTGCCGTATTCAGTTTATAACTGTCCGCCAGGACGATCCGTTTCCGTGCCCGTTCTATCATACATCGTTTTATCATGGCCTCTTCCCGGTCCGGGCAGGTTAATCCTTGTTGGGGATGCACATCGCTGATTCCCAGGATCAGCCAGTCCGGTCTTATCGTTTGTAATGCCTGGAAGACGGAAACTCCGAGCGTGACCTGGGAAGAAGGGAATACTTTCCCTCCCAGAAATATCAGGTCGAGCTTGGGATGGTTGAATAGCGTGTTGACTATCGGAAAACTGTTCGTATAAACCGACAGAGGAATATCGGTCGGGAGTTGCTTGGCGACTTCCAGGTTGGAGGTTCCCCCGTCCATCAGTAGGATATCTCCGGCATGGAATAACGGGATAACTTTGGTTGCCATCTGCTGCTTGGCGGCTATTCCCGTGTTCAGCCGGTCTGTAAATTCGATAGGAATACCGGATTTGGCGATTGCTCCTCCGTGTACCTTGGTCAGTAAGCCCCGTTCGTCCAATTCTGTCAGGTCACGACGTAAGGTGTCGTCCGACACACCCAGTTCTGCACTTAGTGCGGTAATATAAATCCTGTAATTCTGATTTATGCGGTTTAATATGTACTGATGTCTTTCTTCTTTTAGCATATATCCGAGAATCATATATTGCATATTACCGCAAATATACATATATTTCGTAGTAACAAGCGCCGGTTATGAGATATTTTATTTCTATTTGCGGACTTTTGCGTATTGTGTGATTCTTCTTTTGAATTCCTGCAAATTTGCAGGAAACTCCGCAATCGGATTTTAGAAGCTGGCTGGTTACATTTTGGAAAATATGATTGTTTAATTATTAATAATTCTAAAAAGTATGAAGTCACAGGTATTAGTAGACATGGATGGAGTTCTGGCGGATGTGTATGGCCAGTTTATTAAAATGGAATATAGAGATTCCGGTATCCGGTTAAAAAGGGAAGATTTGTGTGGAAAATCAGAAGAAGAGGCTTTCCCTTCATTTAACAGACATGTGAGGGAAGCCGGTTTTTTCAGGACAGCCCCTCTTATGGAAGATAGTGTGGAAGGACTGAAATTGTTGAATGATAAGTATAATGTCTTGATCGTTTCCTCCGCAACCGAATTTCCCGGTAGCCTGATCGAAAAGCAACAATGGCTGAACGAACATTTCCCGTTCATCACCTGGGAGCAAATGATCTTTTGCGGACGTAAGGATAGTATAAAAGGAGATATTATGATCGACGATCATCTGAAGAACCTTCGGTATTTTGAAGGCCGGAAGGTGCTGTTCAGTCAGCCGCACAATATGTGTGTTCAGGATCAAATGTATCAGAGAGTGACAGGGTGGAAGGATATTATGGAGATGTTGTGAAAAAACAATCGTGTCAGTAAAGTATTTATACACTTTGCTGACACGATTGTTTATAAAGCGGAGAAGATGTCTGTCTCCTTTTATTGTTTGTCTCTTATCTTCCCAGTTCCTTATTATAAACAGCCTCATCATTAATAATACGAAGAGCCTCCTTGAAACTTTCGTTATCGTCGTTGATGATCTGGAAGTATTCGGCCATATCGTACAGGTCGCGGGCAATCAATGCCTTTATCTGAAGGGTAATAAGCGGTTTGGAACGGTTGTATTGTTCTTCGTTGAACTCGATCTTTTCACCTTTACCCAGTTCGATCAGTTCCTGTAAGGTTTCTTCGGGAACAACGAAATCTTTCTTGTACTGGCTGAACTTCGGATAATTCTTGACCATCGCGGCACGGTTACGGTCCAGATAACTCATGGAAACGCGGTTTACCAGTCCGCTGGCTACCAGATTACGGTGGTAATCGGTATAGCGGGTCGTATCGACCGGGATAAATACGTCGGGCATGATACCACCGCCGCCGTAAACGATGCGTTTCGTTTCCAGTGTATTATATTTCATTGAATCCGGGAAATGGATGCTGTCGGCACTCATCAGTTCGCCACGGTTATAGCGGTCGATCAGGTCGTGCTGGTAGTCTTCCAGTTTACCGTTCTCATAGTGTTTCTGGATGCTTCGTCCGGTAGGCGTGTAATAACGGGCTACCGTCAGACGGATCATCGAACCGTCCGGCATAGGGATCGGTTTTTGTACCAGCCCTTTACCGAATGTACGGCGGCCGACAACTACACCACGGTCCCAATCCTGTACCGCACCGGACAGGATCTCGCTGGCAGAAGCAGACGATTCGTCTACCAATACCACCAGGCGACCTTCTTCAAAGTTGCCTTTAACAGTTGATTTTGCTTCATCGCGTGGCTGTTTGCTTCCTTCCGTATAAACGATCAGTTTGTCTTTATCCAGGAATTCATCTGCCAGTTCGATGGCGATATTGAGATAGCCTCCGCCATTTCCCTGCAGGTCGAGGATCAGGTTCTTCATTCCCTGTTTCTTCAGCTTGGCAAGAGCGTCACGGAATTCGTCGGCCGAAGAAGCGGCAAAACGGTTCAGTTTGATATATCCGGTCTGCTTGTCTGCCATATAGGCGGCATCCAGGCTGGTTACAGGGATCTTACCACGGATGATCTTGAATTCGATCAGCTCCGGATTCTTATTACGTAACACCTTTATGCTGACCTCGGTCCCTTTCGGTCCCCGCAGGCGTTTCATGATGTCCGTTGTTTTCATTTTAACACCGGCAATCAATGTATCGTCGACCATGATAATACGGTCGCCGGCTACCAGGCCTACCTTTTCGGAAGGACCGCCGGGTATTACCTGGATAACATATAATGTATCTGTCAGCATATTGAACTGGATACCGATGCCGTCAAAATTCCCTTGCAGCGGTTCGGTCATCTCTTTTGTCTCTTCCGGATCCATATAGTTGGAATGCGGGTCCAGTTTTTCCAGCATACCGGTGATTGCATCTTCCACCAGCTTGGAATCATCCACCGGATCTACGTACAGATTCGAGATAGCATATAATGCCATGGATAATTTGCGGGCATCCTGATTCGGTTTCTGGGCCACTGCCGTCGTGATGGCGATCATCAGGGCGAGCAGGGATACTACGATTCGTTTCATTTTAATCTTTGTTTCGTAAATAGTCAATATAAGTTGGTTCCCTTCGGAACGAACAGTGAAATATCTTTGCCATACCGCAACAGTTCGCGTACAATGCTGGAACTGATGTGAGTATGTTCGGGTTCTGTAAAAAGAATGAACGTCTCGATACCACTCAGTTTGCGGTTGACATCGGCGATGCTCTTCTCGTATTCGAAATCGTTGACGGTACGGATGCCTCGCATGATAAATTCGGCGCCGACTTCTGTGGCAAAATCGACAGTCAGCGAGTTGTACGACATTACTTTTACCCGTGGTTCGTCTTTATAAAGGCTGCGGATGGCTTCGATCCGTTTTTCGAGCGAGAAATATGTCTGTTTCTTGTCGTTGATACCGATAGAAATAATGATCTCGTCGACCAGTGCCAGCCCGCGGCTTACCAGCGATTGATGCCCGACCGTAAAAGGATCGAACGTTCCGGGGAAAAGGGCGATACGCTTATTCAGTTGACAGTTGACAGTTGACGGTTGACAGGTTTTGTCACGGTCTATATTCTCTACACTGTTCTGATTATTGCGCATAATATCTTTATTTTCCATATTTTCTTTTGTTGCATCTATAACTGTCAACTGTCACTTGTCAACCGTCAACTGACAACGTCTTCTTCTACAACCAGGTTGTCGATGATAAAGTTCTGTCTTTCCATGGTGTTCTTACCCATATAGAATTCAAGCATCTCCTTCACCAGGTCTTCTTTCTTCATTGTTACCGGGTCGAGACGCATGTCTTTGCCGATAAAATTGCGGAACTCGTCCGGTGAGATTTCTCCCAGACCTTTAAATCGGGTGATCTCCGGATTCTTTCCTACGGCCTGGATGGCGGCCAACCGTTCTTCTTCCGAGTAGCAATAATACGTCTTCTGCTTGTTACGTACACGGAAAAGCGGAGTTTGCAGGATATAGACATGATTCCGTTTGATCAGGTCGGGGAAGAACTGCAAGAAGAAAGTGATCAGCAGCAGACGGATGTGCATACCGTCGACATCGGCATCGGTTGCTATGATGACTTTGTTATATCTCAGACCTTCCAGGCCATCTTCGATATTGAGAGCGGCTTGAAGCAGGTTGAATTCTTCGTTCTCGTAAACGATCTTTTTAGTCAGGCCGAAACTGTTCAGCGGCTTACCGCGCAAACTGAAAACAGCCTGCAGGTTCGGATCGCGGCTCTTTGTGATGGATCCGCTCGCCGAGTCACCCTCGGTGATGAAGATGCAACTATCTTCCGTACGGTCGCCTTTGGCATCGTTCAGGTGGATACGGCAATCACGCAATTTCTTGTTATGCAGATTGGCTTTCTTGGCTCTTTCGCGTGCCAGCTTGGTAACACCGGCAATGGCCTTGCGTTCTTTTTCCGATTCCAGTATCTTACGGAGCAGGGCTTCCGAAGTATCGGTGTTCTTGTGCAGGTAGTTATCCAGCTCTTTCTTGATAAAGTCGCCGACAAATTTAGCGACTGTCGGGCCTTCGGGACCTATATCTTTGGAACCCAGCTTGGTTTTTGTCTGGCTCTCGAACACCGGCTCTTCTACCTTGATGCTGATGGCGGCAACGATACCCGCACGGATGTCCGAATATTCGAAGTTCTTGTTGTAATACTCTTTAATAACACGTCCCAGCGTTTCACGGAAAGCGGAAAGATGCGTTCCTCCCTGTGTCGTGTACTGACCGTTCACGAAAGAGTAATATTCTTCGCCGTACTGGTTGCTATGGGTGATAACCACCTCGATGTCTTCTCCGTTCAGGTGAATGATCGGATATAAAGGTTCGGTGGTCATATTTTCGTTCAGCAGATCGACCAGTCCATTACGTGAGTGGAATTTTTTTCCGTTGTACATAATGGTCAGTCCCGAGTTCAGAAAGACATAATTCTTCAGAAGACTCTCGATGAACTCGTCTTTATACTGATATTCCTTGAATATTTCCTTGTCGGGGATGAAATAAGTCAGTGTCCCGTTTGCTTCGGTAGTCGGTTGGATACCGGACTCTTCAGTGACGATCGCCTTGTTGTATTCAACCCGCTTACATTCTCCGTCACGGAAACTGGTGATCAGGAAATAGCTGCTCAGGGCGTTTACGGCTTTGATACCGACACCGTTCAGTCCGACAGACTTTTTAAAAGCCTTACTGTCGTACTTGGCTCCTGTATTCATCTTGCTGGAAACGTCGACTACCTTTCCAAGAGGAACACCGCGACCGTAGTCCCTGACGGAAACCGTACCTTCTTCCACGGTGACTTCTATGGTTTTACCATACCCCATCATGTATTCGTCGATGGAGTTATCGAGTACTTCTTTCAGCAATACATAGATTCCATCGTCCGGATAGCTTCCATCTCCCAGTTTACCGATATACATACCAGGGCGTCGGCGGATATGTTCCATCCAGTCCAGCGTCTTGATATCGTCGTCATTATACGCTGTCGGTTGTTGCATTGTCGAATTCAGTTCTTCCATAGAAAATCCTTATTTTAATTTTTTGATAAATGCTCTTCTCGTTTTATGATGTTCACGTTTGAAATAATCCCATTGGGCCTGTACGGCATTGTTGCTTGCCAGCTCCGGGTTACTCTCGGCATATTCGACTCCCAAACCGATGTATACAGGAATCAGGTCGTTGAATAATAATGCGTTGACTCCCTTGTTCTGATATTCCGGCAATACACCTGTCAGATACAGGTCGATTACTTTGGGTTTTGTCTTCAATGCCTTCAGCAGATGTATCCAGCCGAACGGGAACAAGTGTCCTTTCGCTTTCTGCATGGCGTGTGAAAGGCTGGGCAGTGAAATCCCGAAACCTACCACGGTATCGTCTTCTTCCCGGATAATAAGGGTTACCAGGTCCAAACGGATCATCGGGATATATTGCTTCACATAATAATCGATCTGCTTCTGTGTCAGCGGAGCAAAGCCGTACAATGGAGCGTAGGCTTCGTTCAGTGTTTCGAATATTTTCTGTGCATACGGCCATATCTCCTTTGTCTTTTTGAACTTCATAGTTTTCAGGCCGTATTTCTTTTTTACGATTTCTCCGATGCGCAAATGTTTTTCAGGAACACCTTCCGGAATATATATCTTAAACTCGTGCCAGTCCTGATCTTTCTCATAACCGATACGTTCAATATGTTTTGGATAATAGGGATAGTTATAGATCGCGGCCATCGTTCCGAGTTGGTCGAATCCTTCGATCAGCATTCCCTCATGGTCCATATCGGTGAATCCCATCGGTCCGTGTATCTCCTTCATCCCTTGTTCTTTCGCCCATTTTTCAACGGCACTGAACAGAGCGTCGACTACCTCGGCATCATCAATGAAATCAAGAAAACCGAAACGGGCACGTTCCTGGTTCCATACTTCGTTACTGCGGCGGTTGATCATCCCGGCAATACGCCCGACGATCCGGTCATCCTTGTAGGCAAGAAAATAGACGGCATCGCAAACTTCGAATGCCGGATTCTTTTTCTTATCCAGTGTAACCATCTCCTCTTCGATCAATCCCGGTATATGATAGGGGTTACCTTTGTATAAATCAATATTGAACTTAACGAATTTCTTCAGTTCCTTTTTGCTGGTAACTTCTTTAATTACTACGCTCATTGGTTCATTTTATTAGAACGGCAAATTTACATAATTAATTCGTTACTTAATAATTCGCTACTTAGTTAATTTGTTAATTAGTTAATTAGTTACTTGGTTAATTAGTTAATTAGTTGTCCGGAGACCGGGAAGACTTTATCCGAGGCTGTATTGTAGAAACTGTTTCATAGTAATGAAACAAGTGTTTCACTATGAAGAAACAACTGTTCCATTAGGGTGAAACACTTTTGGGGTTACTTATAAATTCAGTTGACTCTTGTATGTTCTGGTAAAGGATTCGGAGTGGCAAACGGATGTACTGTGATAAATACTCCTTGCTTTTAGGAAATTAATCGATTATACTTACCTAGGATTGTTAAATTAGCATTATATTTGCATATATAACAAGCGGCGAAATAGATTATTCACCATGAAAAACTTAATTAAAATAATTATGTTGACAGTACCTTTTATCACGGGTTCATCATGCAACTTTACTCCGAAAGAATTGAATTCGAATCTGGCCTTTAAAGTGGAAGCAACAACCGGCGAAGGCTCTATCTGGCATCCGGACAGGAATACGTTGTTCTGGGTTGACATCGAAGGACAGAAATTATACGAATATTATCCGGATAAACAAGATTGTAAAACATGGGAATTCGATCGCATGGTTTCGACTGTCGTTCCGGAAACAGACAGTACGGTCGTCGTTTCCCTTCAGGATGAGATCGTACGGGTGAATCTGAATGACGGGAGTTTATCGTCTATCGCTCCGATCCCGGATAAGGACGGGAAAGTCAGGTGTAACGACGGCAAATGCGATCCGGCAGGCCGCCTGTGGATAGGGACTATGGGATTCGGTGCTCCTAAAGGGGCAGGGACATTATACACGGTTGTACCCGACGGAACCGTGACGACCAAATTGGAAAAAGTGACTATATCCAATGGGATTGTTTGGTCGGCGAATAAGAAGTTCATGTATTATAACGATACACCGACCGGTAAAATTGCCCGTTACCGGTATGATGAAAAGACAGGAGAGATCTTGTTCGATGGTATTGCCGTCACTTTACCTGCAGGAAGTGGTGCTCCTGACGGGATGACAATCGATGGCAATGATAATTTATGGGTGGCTCAGTGGGGCGGTTTCGGTGTGTATTGCTATTGTCCCTATACTGGTGAGCTGCTGGCAAAAGTAGAAGTACCGGCTCCTAACGTCGCTTCCTGTGCATTCGGAGGCAAGGACATGGATACGCTCTACATAACAACGGCACGGGCCGGACTTTCGAAAGAACAATTGGAAGAATACCCCCTTAGCGGTAGTCTTTTTGTTTGTAAACCCGGAACAAGCGGACCGAAGCCTTACAAATTTAAACAACAGACAGAATAGGCAATATAATTTAACCTGTTTGTAAACAGAATATCAGTTATAATTGTTTATTTTGTGAGAGAGATTATTGTCTCTCATTAATAACGAGAAATATATGACGAAAAACAAATCCGGGAAGAAGGATAATAAAGAAAACAAACCGAAGAAGAACAAGGCAAAACGTATGAAGAAAGAAGCTATGCTTCATTCTGTGATGTCTGTCTTTCAATCCTCTCCCAAGGAACCATTTAACTATAAACAAATAAGCAAACTGATCGGCGTGGAAAGCCAGGTACAGAAATTACAGGTGGTAGACCTGCTGTATGATCTTTCGGCCGAGAACTTTATTACGGAAATAGACCGCGGCCGTTATCGTTATAACGGCTTGGGTACCACTGCGATCGGTACATTCGGACGCCGGAGTAACGGGAAGAACTCGTTTATACCGGAAGACGGCGGTGCGCCGGTTTTCGTGGCAGAACGAAATTCCGGACATGCGATGGACGGAGACAAGGTGAAAGTGCAGTTGTTTGCTAAGCGCAAAGGCGCTGAACCGGAAGCCGAAGTGATCGAGGTGCTGGAAAGTCAGAAAAAGACATTTGTCGGTAAGTTGCAGGTGACGAAAGGTTTTGCCTTCCTGATCACCGAGAACAAGACACTCGCAAACGATATATTTATCCCGAAAGACAAACTGAAGGGTGGAAAGAACGGCGATAAGGCCATTGTCCGTATTGTGGAATGGCCGGATGAGGCAAAGAATCCGCTCGGTGAGGTGGTCGACATTTTAGGTGTGGCCGGTCAGAACACGGCAGAAATGCACGCGATACTGGCTGAATTCGGTCTGCCGTATACTTATCCGGAGAGTGTGGAGAAGGCTGCAAATAAAATACCGGATGCCATTCCGGAGGAAGAGATCGCCAAGCGTGAAGACTTCCGTAAAGTCCTGACCTTTACCATCGACCCGAAAGATGCAAAAGACTTCGACGATGCTCTGTCTATCCGTCAACTGGATAACGGAAGCTGGGAAGTAGGTGTGCATATCGCGGATGTAACTCATTATGTAAAACCGGAAAGTCTGATCGACCGGGAGGCAGAAAGCCGGGCAACATCTGTTTATCTGGTAGACCGTACTATTCCGATGTTACCCGAACGTTTGTGTAATCAGATCTGTTCGTTACGTCCGGATGAAGAGAAGTTATGTTTCTCTGCTGTCTTTGAACTGGATGACGATGCGAATGTAAAGAAATCGCATATCGGACGTACCGTGATCAAAAGCGACCGCCGCTTTACGTATGAAGAGGCACAGCTGGTGATCGAGACAGGAGAAGGTGACTATAAAGATGAAATACTGGTACTGGACAGATTAGCTAAGAAATTGCGGGATAAACGTTTCCAGAACGGAGCCGTCAATTTCGACCGCTTTGAAGTAAGGTTCGAGATCGATGAGACCGGAAAGCCGATCAGTACATATATCAAGGAATCGAAAGATGCCAACAAACTGATCGAAGAGTTTATGTTGCTGGCCAACCGTACGGTGGCTGAATTTGTCGGTAAAGTGCCTAAAGGGAAGACGAAGAAGACCTTTGTTTACCGTGTCCATGATCTGCCTGATCCGGACAAACTGGAGAACTTTGCCGCCTTTATCCGCCGCTTCGGTTATAAGATGAAAACGGAAGGAAGCAGTAAGATCGATATTTCACGCAACCTGAACCGTTTGCTGGATGAAGTGCATGATAAACCGGAAGAAAACCTGATCGAGACGTTGGCTATCCGTTCGATGCAGAAAGCCCGTTATACGACAGAGAATATTGGCCATTATGGTCTGGCATTTGAATATTATACGCATTTTACTTCTCCTATCCGTCGTTATCCGGATATGATGGTGCACCGTTTGCTGGAACGTTATCTGGATGGCGGACGTAGCGTGGTAAAAGTGAAGTATGAAGAGAAATGTGACCATTGTTCAACGATGGAGCAGGTTGCAGCTAATGCCGAACGTGCTTCTATCAAATACAAACAAGTCGAGTTTATGCAGGATAAGCTGGGCATGGTGTTCGATGGTGTGATCTCCGGTGTTACGGAGTGGGGATTGTATGTGGAACTGAACGAGAACAAATGCGAAGGGCTTGTGCCTATCCGTGACCTTGGTGACGACTTCTACGACATGGATGAAGAAACATACAGCCTGATCGGTCGTCGCAAGAAACGTCGTTTCCGTCTGGGTGACCCGGTGACCGTGAAGATTGCAAATGCCAATCTGGAACGCAAGCAATTGGACTTTATGTTGATGGAGTAAGAACCGGATAACTATAAAATAAAAGAGACAACTAATCCATCGTGAATTAGTTGTCTCTTTTTTATTTGTAGGAAAGGTATTTTTGTTTCTTTTCGGAAATCTCACTAATATCTTTTATTACCAATAAATCAGACCAAGTACGCCGCATCCGATCAATGCCAGTCCCAACAAGGCATAAAAGATACGTGCTCCTTTTCTGCCGAATTTGTTGACAAAGGTAGTTGCTCCGCTGGTTTCAAAATACCAGTCGAAATTGAAGATCGCGGCAATCAGAGAGAAGGCTCCCAGAGCCATAAAGATGACTAATATGAAATAATCGGTCGGTTCCATCGGTTATTTTACTTCTACGGTCCGTGAGCCGTCAGGATTTTCACTGATCGTTACATCCACCACATCGCCGGGAAGTAAATCTTCGATCTTTTCCGGCCATTCGATAAAGCAAAGGGCACCGCTATAGAAATAATCTTCGGTTCCTATGTCTTCTGCTTCGCTCAGTTTGTTGATACGGTAGAAATCGAAATGGTAGATCAGTTCGCCGGTCGTGTCGCTACGGTATTCATTGATGATAGCAAATGTCGGACTGTTGATAACATCTTCTACTCCCAACTCTTCGCAAATAGCTTTGATGAAAGTCGTTTTACCTGCTCCCATATTACCATGGAAAGCAAAAACGGTACGGTCATCCATTCCGGCAATGAACTCTTTGGCTGCCTGGCGGATGGTATCTAAATTCTCAATCTTGATAATACTCATGATGTCTGTTGATTATTGATCATTTGTAATCTACCTGCAAAGGTATATTAATTTTCAATTCTCAATTCTCAATTTTCAATTATTTTGGTATCATGGTGATAAACGGTACCATCATTTCCTCCATAGAGATCCCTCCGTGCTGGAATGTATTCTTGTAATAAGAAACATAATAATTGTAGTTGTTCGGATAGGCGAAGAAGTCATCGTTCATCGCAAAAATGTATTTACTGCTCAGGTTGGGAGAGGGCAGGCCCACTTTTTCCGGGTCACGTATTTCCAGTACCTCCTTCGGGTTGTAATTCAAATTCTTACCGACTTTATAACGGAGATTTGTATTCGTGTTCCGGTCACCGATCACTTTGATCGGGTTGTTGACACGAATGGTCCCGTGGTCGGTGGTCACAATTACTTTATAACCTTTGTCGGAGATACGTTTGAACAGCTCCAAAGTGGTGGAATGCTGGAACCAGGAACGGGTCAGGCTGCGGTAAGCTGCTTCGCTCTGTGCCAGTTCACGGATCATTTTCATTTCCGTACGGGCATGCGACAACATATCCACGAAGTTGAGGACGACGACATTCAACTGGTTATGTGTCAGAGAAGAGATCATATTCAATAGCTTTTCTCCGTATTGCGAATCGTGTACTTTGTTGTAAGAGAAGCTATATTTCTTACGGAAGCGGTCGATCTGTGTCTGGATCAAAGGCTCTTCGTTCAGGTTCTTGCCTTCTTCACTTTCCTCATCCACCCATAAATCCGGGAACATTTTCTCTATCTGCAAAGGCATCAGGCCGGAGAAGATGGAATTGCGTGCATATTGGGTAGCAGTAGGCAGAATACTGTAATATAATCCTTCATCGAAAGTGAAATATTCAGCCAGCAGGTCTTTTACCACGCGCCACTGGTCCAGGCGGAAGTTATCGATCAGGATGAAAAAGACCTTCTCGTCGTTATCCAGCAACGGGAATACTTTTTTCTTGAACAGGTCCGGACTCATCAAAGGACGCTCGGCTGGGTTCTGTATCCAGTTTACGTAATTCTTCTTTACGAATTTGCCGAAAGCTTTATTCGCTTCTTCTTTCTGCATCCGGAGCATATCGGTCATTTGTACCTGGCTGCTTTCCAGCTCCAGCTCCCAGTAGACCAGTTTTTTGTATAACTCCATCCAATCGTCGGTGGTTAGCGAATCGTTGATCTGCATGCCGATACGGTTGAATTCCTGCTGGTAGCCGACTGTCGTCGTTTCCGAAATAATCACATTTTTATGAACGTTCTTTTTGATGGAAAGAAGCAGTTGATTCGGGTTGACCGGCTTGATCAGGTAATCGGCAATCTTATTCCCGATAGCCTGGTTCATGATGCTCTCTTCCTCGCTTTTGGTAACCATGACGACCGGAACGTTGGGATTGATCTCTTTGATCTGTGCCAGTGTCTCCAAACCGGTCAGACCCGGCATGTTCTCGTCCAGGAATATGATATCGAACGATTGATCCCTGCAACAGTCGATAGCATCCTGCCCGCTGATCACCGGAATCACTTCATATCCTTTATCCTGTAGAAACAAAATGTGAGGTTTCAACAAATCGATCTCATCATCTGCCCAAAGTACTCTGTCTTTTTTTACTGCCATATGTTACCTAAATTATTTCTTACAAATTTAATCGGAATAGTTTACATAATAACGATGCTTGTTCCGGTTTTGTATATTGATCCCTGTTTTTTTACGGTCTTTTATATCCTTGTGTTTTATTTTGTAAATATCATGATAATAGGTGAATAATAATACTTATTATCCCTGATATTCTGATTACAATAACAAAATAACCTGTAAAAAGTTACAAATACCCCCTGTCTGTACAGACAAAAAATGATAAGTTTGTAAACCTGTTATCAGGGATAAAGGATATGAAACCGATTAGTCTATTACTGTTGTATGAATAGAACGCGATTTATATATATTATTGTTTGTTTACTCTGTACGGTTACTCTCGTACAAGGGGTAGAGAATAAAATCCTGTTTAACCGTCTGGATGTAAACAACGGGTTATCGTCTAATGAAGTGACCTGTATCTATAAAGACCGGAAAGGATTTATGTGGTTTGGTTCGAGTTCGGGACTGAGCCGTTTCGACGGCTATGAGTTCCGCGCCTTCCGGCATGAAGTGGACGGTGCGCTATTTTCGGAAGCTTATGTGACCCAGATCACGGAAACGGCAGACAGAAATCTGTGGATCTCTTATGAAGACGGAAAGGTTGGAGTCTATAATCCGGTTAAAAATATATTTCTGACATTGGAAGAGGCCCGGAAAGAATTGGGTTTGCCAGCTAATATATCAGGTGTCTTTCAAGGGAAAGACCTGCAATTGATTTTCAGTACTTCAGATAATCAATTGTATGCCTATGATTATTCTACCGGAAAAGCGGTTGTTTATCCGGTTGATCCGTCGGAAGGGCAGGTGTGCGATGTATATCAGAAGGGAGAGATCCTGTATGTGATCCATACGTCCGGTGTGATCGAGATGATCGATTTGCAGCAGGGAAAGTCCATCTTGAAGAACGACCATCTGAAAAAGGCGTGTAAGGCCAGACGATTCATGCTGTTCGTAGATAGTGATAATGAGATCTGGGTTTATCCGGATCCGGAAAGTTATGGGGGATTGTACCGTTTCACTCCGCGGAATGGCAGGTGGAAACAATATAATACTTCTTCTCCTCTTCCCCTGAATTCTTCGCTGATACGGGGAGTGGAGGAAGATTCGGAAGGCGTGATCTGGATTGCTGCCGATCATGGTGGCCTGAATCTGCTGGACAAGAAGACGGAAACGATCCGTTACCTGAAGAATAACCCGTTCGACCTGCGGAGTATCAGTCAAAACAGTGTGATCAGTTTATATAAGGATGATACAGGGATTATCTGGACAGGTACTTACAAGAACGGTATCAACTATTATCATGAAAGTATCTTTAAGTTCCGTTCGCTCCGTTATCCGGTTATGGAGGCTGAGGATGCGGAGATCAATGACTGTAATTGCGTCCTGGAAGATCGTTCCGGGAATTTGTGGATCGGGACTAACGGGAACGGATTGTTATATTATAACCGGACAACCGGACAATACCGGAAGTATCGCCATGATCCGGCTGATCCGTCGAGTATCAGCAGTAACATTGTTGTTTGTCTGGAAAATGATGCCAGCGGTAATCTCTGGATAGGTACTTATGTCGGTGGACTGGATTGTTTTGACGGGAACCGTTTTAAACATTACCGTCCTCAGACCGACAGTTTGAAAGAGTTATCGAATAACAGTGTCTACAGTCTTTATGCAGATGAGGTCGGCAATCTTTGGATCGGCACGCTGGGAGGAGGTATGGATTGTCTGGAGCTGAAGACGGGGGAATGGTCACATTTCCATTCGGGCGACCCGGAGAATCCATTGGGCTCCGATTATATTTATTCCATATCCAAAGGTAATAAGGATGAATTACTGATAGGTACCTCGTTGGGTGTGAATATGCTCGATACGAAAAGCGGGCGTGTATCTTCTTTTAAAGGGGAGATGAACAGGGGGAAAGTGTTCAATGATAAAGCGATCAATACAGTTTACCGGGATAGCCGTAATCTGTTGTGGATCGGCAGTAATAACGGGCTGACCGTTTATGACCCTTCCCACGATAAACTATATCAACTGGATAAAACGAATGGTTTGCCTGACAACGATATTATGTCTATCCGGGAAGATGATACTTATGTTTTGTGGCTTGGGACGAAGAACGGTTTACTCCAGCTAACCCCACATTATAAGAAGGACGGAACATATCGGTTTAATTGTGTCACTTATTATGAGAATGAGGGTGTGCAGGGTCGTGTTTTTAACCGGAACAGTGTATGCCGCTCTGCTTCAGGAGAACTGATCTTCGGAGGAACGAACGGACTGACGGTTTTTAATCCTTCCCGGATAAAATATAATTTCTATCCTCCGGCAGTTGCCGTTACGGGTTTCCTGGTACAGAATGATCAGATTTTGCCCGGACAGCCCTATAACGGGCGTATCATCCTGCAGGATGATATCAGCTATTGCAACGAGTTGTCGTTGCAATATGATGAACGTAGTTTTTCTTTGAATATCGCGGCTCTTAGCTATTTTCTTCCGGAGAAGAACCGCTTTTCGTATATAATGGAAGGCTTCGACAAAAAATGGGCTACCATCGATGCGGTAAACCGGAATATTACTTATACCAATCTTTCTCCCGGAACCTATACCTTTCTGTTGAAAGCAGAAAATAATGACGGTGTTTGGGGGCAGGAGCCGATAAAACTAAAGATAACGATCATGCCTCCTTTCTGGGCGACCAACTGGGCGATCTTTTTATATTGTATCCTGGCTGCCATTATCGTGTTCGCCATTATCCGGGGTATTCTTCATATTCAGAAGCGTAAATTCGAGAAAGAACAGGAACGGATACGGGCCAACCAGCTTCATGAGATGGATGAGATGAAATTACGCTTCTTCACCAATGTCAGCCATGAGTTCCGTACGCCTTTATCCCTGATCATTACACCGATAGAGAAGCTGATGAAGAGCGAAAGTAACCCGGAGAATCAGATGATACTGAAGTTGATCTACCAGAATGCGAACCAGTTATTACGTTTGGTAAACCAGTTACTCGATTTCAGGAAGATCGATGTGCAGGGTGTCCAGTTGCTTTTATCCTCCGGAGATATCGTGTTGTTTGTCAGGAATATTACTTATTCATTTAAGGAACTGTCGGAGAAAAAGAATATTCGTTTTTCGTATACGACTTCCTTCCCTTCGTTGGTCATGAAATTCGATACGGATAAGGTTTTTAAGATCGTATCCAATTTATTAAGTAACGCTTTCAAGTTCACACCTGAAGGAGGGGAGATATCTGTTAACCTGAGCATGCAGCAGGATGAGGAAGGAAAAAGCATGTTATTGATCCAGGTCATTGATACGGGAATAGGGATTGAAGAAGATAAATACGATCTGATCTTCAATCGCTTCTATCAGATACCGTCGGAAGATAAATCCGGAACGGTGGTTGGAACAGGCATCGGATTACATTTATGCCGTGAGTTTGTCAAGTTGCATAACGGGGCGATTTCCGTTAGGAGCCAGGTTGGAAAAGGAAGTACGTTTACGGTATCGCTTCCGATCGAACTTCCGGAGATACAGGAGATTATCTCTTCGCCGGATAAATCGGATACGACCGGAGTCGGGGAAAGGACAGGAATATGGGAAGAAAACGAAATACTCGGACAGGCACAGCAAGAAAATACGGAGATGCGTACGGAACCGAATAAACCGACTTTACTCATTGTCGATGATAATGCTGATTTCCGTGAATTCATGAAGTTGAGTTTGAGTGGCTTGTACCATGTCTTTACGGCTGATGACGGTGAACAGGCCTGGAAAGTTATTCTGGCAGAACTTCCGGATATGGTAGTCAGCGATGTGATGATGCCGGTAACGGATGGGATCGTTTTGTGTAAACGAATCAAACAGGATATCCGTACATCTCATATTCCGGTAATTCTTTTAACGGCGAAATCGGCAGAAGAGAGTAAAATGACCGGTCTGGAAGCAGGAGCCGACGATTATATCGGCAAACCGTTCAATATGGATATGTTGATTCTGAAGATACAGCATCTGGTAGAAATGAAGAAACGGTTGCAGAAGCAGTTCATGCAATCATCGCAAACTGGTATTCAATTGGCCGATATCCCGATCAGTTCGATGGATGAGCAGCTGATGCGGAAAGCGATAGCCTATATCGAAGAACAAATAGCTAATCCGGAACTTTCTGTCGAGCGGTTGAGCCGGGAGATGGGGATGAGCCGTGTGAACTTTTATAAGAAAACACTTTCGATAACGGGTAAAACACCGGTCGAACTGATTCGTGCAATCCGTATGAAACGGGCAGCGCAATTGCTGGAGAAAAGTCAGATGCGTATCAACGAGGTTGCCAGTGAGGTCGGTTTCAACGACATCAAATTATTCCGTAAATATTTCAAAGATGAATTCGGGACGTTGCCGTCCGACTACATGAAAAGAGAGTAACCATTAATATACAATTACCATGAAAGCCATTTCAATGACCATTACAGGACTTCTGATTCTTTTGTCAATGGGCAGCCAGGGAATTATTGCCCAATCGCTTCGCCCTTCCGTTCCTGTGGAACACTATCGCTGGAAAAGTGTTCAGATCGTAGGCGGAGGATTTGTAGACGGGATTGTTTTTCATCCGAAGGAAAAAGATGTACGCTATTGCCGTACCGATATGGGGGGTGCCTATCGTTGGGATAAAGAAACGCAACAGTGGGTTTCTATGCTCGACTGGATCACTTATGACGATAACAATCTGGTCGGTGTGGAGAGTATTGCGGTCGATCCCAATGATCCTCAAACCGTTTATCTTTCATGCGGAACCTATACCCGTAGTACGAACGGCGCTGTCCTTTGTTCAAATGACGGCGGACGTACTTTTACCCGTACTGACATGCCTTTTACCATGGGAGGAAATGAAAATGGCCGTGGTAATGGCGAACGCATGATGGTAGACCCTTTGAATAGCGATATAATCTATCTGGGTACCCGTCTGGATGGTCTTTGGCGTTCAGCAGACCGGGGAAGAAGCTGGCAACAGGTCTGTTCATTCCCGGATGTGGCGGAAGTTATTCCCGAAGGAGGTAATCCGTGGATGCAGGATCGTGGTTGCGGTATTAATTTAGTTTTGTTTAATCCATCGGGCGGCACAGCCGGTAAAGGTTGTTCGACTTTGTATATCGGTGTTTCGCTAAAAGATCGTGATAATTTCTTTGTCAGCCATGATTATGGAGAAAGCTGGCGGCCACTTGCGGGACAGCCGGTACAGTACCGACCTACTCAGGCAACCCTTTCAGAAGACGGCTATCTGTATATTACGTATGGCAGTAATCCCGGCCCGATGCGGATGAATGACGGGGCGGTCTGGAAATATGATCCTCGTAGTGAAAAATGGCAGGATATTTCTCCGGTAAAGGCTGATCCGGATAAAGGGGCTGCTTTTGGATATGCCGCAGTGTCTGTCGACCGGCAGAATCCGAAGCATCTTATTGTCAGTACCTTCAACCGTCCGGTCGCCGGTTCGTATGCGGAAGATGATATTTACCGGACTACCGATGGCGGTAAAACCTGGAAGCCGGTCTTTGCAGGAGGTGCCCGCTTCGATTATGGCAAAGCTCCTTATGTGGAGTTTACCCCATTACATTGGATGTTCGATATTGAAATAGACCCGTTTGATCCCGATCATGCCCTGTTTACAACCGGATATGGCGGTTGGGAGACATTCAATCTCGGTAATATGGATAAAAAAGAACCGACACAGTGGCAAGTGATGAGTACGGGGATAGAGGAAACTGTTCCTTTGGAATTATACAGCCCGAAACAGGGTGCGCAACTGATCAGTGCGATAGGTGACTATGGCGGCTTTACCCATTTGGATTTGGATCGTCCCGTTCCGTCCGGTAGCCATGCCGATCCCTATTATTCCAATACGACCGGTATTACCGGGGCAGAAGATCAACCGGATCTGGTTGTCCGTGTGGGGACTGTTTCGCATCATCACCCTGAAGGCAAGCCGTTAGCCTATTCGATGGATGGGGGAAAGAGTTGGCTGGAGTCGGTTTCCCTGCCTCAGGAAAAAGCTCAAAATGGACATGTCGCTGTTTCTTCTGACGGACGAACCTGGATATGGACACCCGACCGCATGCCTGTCTATTATACGAATGACCGGGGGGTAACCTGGTCGACTGCAGAGGGAATCCCAGAGAATCTCCGTGTGATTGCCGACCGTGTCAATCCGAAACGTTTTTACGCTCTCGATCTTTCTGCCGCTGTTTTATATGAAAGTATGGATGGCGGTGTCAGTTTCCGGTCCCACCCATTGCCTTTTACCCCATTCGACAGTAAGGCACGCAATGCCCGTGGTGATCGCCGGGGAGGACAGGACCGTGTGTATGCTACGCCGGGAAAGGAAGGCGACTTATGGATTGCCGCTTTTGACGGCCTATATCATGGTCTTTCCGGAGAAGCATTCGTACCCCTGGATAAGGTGCGTCGCATCTACGCTTTCGGTTTTGGAAAAGCCGCGCCCGGTTCGGATTATCCGTCATTATATCTGGCAGGGATCGTGAACGGAGTATCCGGCTTTTTCCGTTCCGACGATGCCGCCCGCAGCTGGGTACGTATCAATGATGATGACCACCAATACGGATTGGTGTTGCAGATCTCCGGAGATCCGAAAAGATATGGGAGAGTATACGTCGGTTCGCATGGGCGCGGAATTGTTTATGCCGACCCTTATTAGCTATATATCAGATTGATAAATCTATGTGTTTTTCCACTAATGATGGAGGTAAAAACAGGGGAATGAACAAAATTCCCCCATAAAAAACACAATTTATCCCTCTTCATTTACCGTTTTACCCGCATCGTGAAACATTATTTCCTTCGTGTTAGAGGTACATGAACTAATTTTGTTTCAGTTAAAAATTTATTTTTTACTTTAAATCAATTCAGTATGAATAAACACGTTAAAATTTTGTTGACGCTGAAGTCTTTGGGATTTGCATTCTTATTTAGTACCGGTCTTGTTGCCCATGCGGCAGTAGATAACGGTGATGTGAATCCGGCAAGCACAACTGCTATGCAGCAGTCGAAAAAAATCTCTGGTATCATTACAGATGAGAAGGGCGAACCAATTATCGGGGCGAACATTGCTGTAGTCGGTACAACGATCGGTATAATCAGTGATATGGATGGCAAGTACGAACTGGAAGTTCCGGAAGGCGCTGAGGTGAAAGTCTCCTATATCGGTTATAATCCTCAAAGTTTTAAAGTAACCCAGAAGACTTCTTATAATATAATATTAAAAGAAGACTCCGAGATGATCGACGAAGTAGTCGTTGTCGGTTACGGTACGATCAAGAAAAGCGACATTTCCGGTTCCGTTGTTTCGGTCGACAAGGAACAGATGATGAAACGTAATCCGCTGAACCTCGCGCAAGGGTTGCAGGGCTCTGCCGCCGGTGTGATGGTTTCCAAGAACTCGGGTGACCCGGAAGGGACGGCGACAATCCGTATCCGTGGTGTCGCGACGGTGAACGGCTCGGCCGATCCGTTGTATGTAGTCGACGGAGTACAGGTCGGCAGTAATGCCAACTTTGTAAATCCAGCCGATGTGGAAAGCATCGAAGTCCTGAAAGACGCTTCCGCCACCGCTATCTACGGTGCCCGTGGTGCGAACGGTGTCGTTATGATCACGACGAAGAAAGGGGTGAAAGGGGCAACCCAACTCAACTTCTCTGCAAACTTCGGTATCCAGAACATGACCGGTAAGCTGGACGTAGCCGATGCCGACCTTTTTGCCTACTCTGTTCGCCAGGGACGTGCCAACGATGCCGCCTCTATCCAGAACAAAGCCTTCGGTGCAGACTATGCAGGCCGCCTGCGCACCATCGACTGGCAGGACGTTATGACCCGTACCGCTTTGCAGCAGAATTACATGCTATCCGTTTCCGGTGGCAACGATAAGACACAATCGACTTTCTCGGTCGGTTACCTGAATAACGACGGCGTGATACTGGATTCCAACTTCTCCCGTCTGACGGCCCGTGCCAATGTAACTCACAAGGTAAAAGACTTTATCGAAGTAGGCGGTAACGTCGCTTTCGTTCATTCTGAAAAGGTGGGAGGCGGAAACCTCCGCAGCTATGCGACATTGACTCCGACTATGGATTATGTGGATGAAACCACCGGCCAGTTCATCAGCAACGACTGGCGCGCCAATGCAGACGGAACTTACAACGCTTTCATGCAGATCAGCGGTGAAGGCGATATCCAGAAAGGTCAGGATAACCCCTATGCCGCCAAGATGGAAGAAGATAAGACCCCTACCTATGAAAACAAATTTGTCGGCAGTGCCTATCTGAACCTGAATCTGTTCAAGGGATTGCAATTCCGTACGATCGGCTCCTATACGCTTTCGACAGTAGACGGAAGCGGTTTCAATGTCGTCAATCCGCGAAGCATCACCGCAGCACAGACCAACTCCTTCTGGATGAACCAGTCGCAGGATAATAATATCGAGATCGAAAGCTATTTCACCTATAACTGGAAGAACGATATCCATAACCTGACGGTCATGGCAGGTAATTCGGTCACCAATTACTGGGGCCATTGGGTCTCTTCCAATGCAAGCAATTTCCTGGCAGACACTTATCGCCAGATGTCGTTGACCAGCGACCAGACTTCACGCATCGGCGACGGCGGTTATAATCTGAAGACGCGTTACATCTCCTGGTACGGCCGTGCCATGTACACCCTGATGGACCGTTATATCGTTACCGCTACCGTACGTCGTGACGGTTCATCCAACTTCGGATCGGGTAACCGTTGGGGTACTTTCCCTTCTGCCGCTTTGGCATGGCGTCTGTCTGAAGAAGACTTTATCAAGAATCTGGATATATTCAGCAACATGAAGCTACGTTTCGGTTGGGGACAAACCGGTAATGCAGGCAGTGCGACCAGCCTTTCCGTTGCCCAACTCTCTTCCAACCGCATTGCTTACGACTGGGGACAATTAGGCGGTTCATCTTCCAACTATAACAAGGTAGTCGGCTTCGCCCAACTGAAAGAAATCGACACCAACCTGAAATGGGAAACGAATACACAGACAAATATCGGTCTCGACCTGGGCTTGCTTAACAACGACCTGAACATTACGATGGATTATTTCATCCGTGACTCCAAAGACCTTCTGCTTTATCGCAACATGCGCCCGTCTACCGGACACGGACAGGTTTATACCAACGCCGGACATATCCAGAACAAAGGATTCGAGTTCAGTGTGTCCTATAACAAACGTTTCGGCGACTGGAACCTCGGTGCTACACTGACCGGCTCTACGTTGAAGAACAAAGTAATCGAAGTGGGCGACCCTATCTACAACAACCTCGATGCGAACGGCGATTTGATCACCGACGACGGCGATAACTGGACTAACCACTCTGTAACGATGGAAGGTCACGCAGTCGGTTCCTATTACGGTTATGTAGTGGAAGGTATCTTCCAGAACCAGGCCGAAGTAGATGCTGCGAATGCCCTGGCAAAGGAGAACGGATACGACGCTTACCAGGTAAATGCTACCACCGTGGGCGATTTTAAATACAAAGACCTGAACGGCGATGGTCATATCGACGGTGACGACCAGAAAGTATTGGGGAACGGTTTCCCGAAGCTGAACTATGGCCTCACCCTGAATGCCAGCTGGAAGAACTGGGACGCCATGATCTACATGTACGGTGTTGCCGGTATGAAGATCAACTCGTATGCCGCCATGAAAATGACGCAATTGTATAAGACGGGCGGTGGTGTACAGAACACATTGAAAGAATACATCAACAATGCCTGGAGCGAATCGAACACGAATACGATGTATCCGCGCATGACAATGAATGATAACAATACAAACATGAAAGCCTCCGATGCCTACGTGAAGAAAGGTGATTTCCTGAAAATAGCGAACATCCAGATCGGTTATACCTTCCCGAAACGTTGGTTGCAGCCGCTCCGCATGGACAATGCACGTATCTTCGCCTCTGTCGAGAACCTTGCATGCTTCTCCGGCTATAATAAATTCGGCGATCCGGAAGTCGGCAATGCAGCAGTCCTGCAAACCGGTTTCGACGGCGGCCGTTACCCCTATCCGCGTACATTCACATTTGGTTTGAGCGTACAATTCTAATTATTTAATCTTATAATTCGAGTCTTATGAAAAAAATAGTTATATCTGCCTTATCGTTACTCCTTTTGCTTACGACAAACAGCTGTAAGGATTATCTGGAAGTAGACCATTACGATATTTTGCCGGGCGACTTCATGTTTCAAAGTGAAGACAACGTGGAAGGTGGCCTGATCGGTTGTTACGATACCTTCTATCCCTCCAAAGAAGACAACGAGGCCGGTGCCGACGGTTCCATGTGGGGCTTTAAGCCACAATACATGCTGTCGAACCATCCGACCCTCGACACACAGGCAAGCGGTTGGGATAAAGCCTATTGTACGGAAGATTGGACCTCTTCCAGTTCCGAATTCCTCTCTTTATGGGTAGGCTGTTATAAGGCGATTTCCCGTTGCAACACCTTACTCGACGGCCTGGAAAGTATGGACAACGATCTTTTCAGCGAAGGCGAAGCCGGCAAGAAGAAGATCGAAGCGCAGGCACGTGCTATCCGTGCTTACAACTACCTGGCTCTGGCGAAAAACTTCGGACGTGTGCCCATGCTGATGGCTGGCGAGACGTATGTAAATACACCTTCCAAGCCGCGCCCGGATACGGAAGATGAAACATGGCAGGTGATTATCGACGACCTTGCATTTGGTGCTTCCGTTCTCGACTGGACACCGATCAATGGCGAATACGGACGTATAACAAAAGGTTTCTGTTTAGGTTATCAGGCCGAGGCCCTGATGTATCAGGAAAAATATGCCGAAGCTAAGACTTTGCTGAAAGAAATAATCGACAGCAACACCTATTCACTGGTTCCATGCTTCAGTTATTTGTATGATCCTGAAAAAGCATGGCAAACAGAAGACGTCTTTGCCACAGTGATGTGGACAGACAATGGTAATAACATGTCGGGTGTGCAAGGGTGGTCGCCAACGGAAGATCATTATATGACAGCATGCTATTGTGCCGCTTCGATGGAGTATAACGGTTGGGGTTCCTTATTTGTTTCCTGGGAATGTTACAACTCGTTTGAGGATGGCGACCGCCGCCGTGCTGCCTCTATGGTGGCTTTGGGAGAAACAAACCCCTGGACAGGGCAAACGATCGGTGCAAACGGTGCCCCGAATGTGAAGACTGGTTCCGAATATATGCCGAATATCTCCAGTTTGAAATACTGGCGCGCCAACTGCGACTATTGGACGACGATCAACCAGCCGTTTACCATGCACCTGCTGCGTTATGCCGCCATCTTGCTGAATTATGCAGAATGTAGCTTCCAGACCGGCGACGAAACAAGTGGTTGGGATGCGATCCGCCAGATACGCGAACGTGCCTGGGGTAACCATGAGGTCAGTCTGAGCGATGCTGAATATCCGATTCCGATGCAGACTGAAACAGTGGCAGTGCCTGACGCTAAAACCTATTACACGAAATACAAAGCGGAAAAAGGTTACTCTTCCGAAACCTGGATGGTTGCCGTCAATATGGAACGTCGCCATGAGTTCAATGCGGAATTTAGCCTGTTTTATGATTTGAAGCGTACCGGAATGATCGAGGAGTTTATCAACCTGGAATATCCGAAGGGAGTAGGTACTGCTCCGGGATCGGATGCTGCTTATCAGGACTGGCGCACTTATCGTACATTCGATTATAACAAGGATAAGATGCTTTATCCGATTCCTTATCAGGAAATCTTAACGAATGCGGAGATCGGACCGGAAGATCAGAATCCTGGTTATTGATTGTAAGTGTTTATTGTAGTTTAGTAGTAACTCTTCCCTTTGGAGAGGAGGCAGGGGTGTTAAAGTCTGTTGTAGGAAAGACCTATAACACCCCCTTTATTTCCTTTTGCGGAGGAAAAACGTTACTATCAAAATGACATTGCCCTATCGGGTAAATCAGATTACTATACCATGTATTTCAGATTACCTCACCGGGTAATATTTTTTAACGTATCAAAAAGACGGTAAAATAACTTGTTGCATTTCATTATGCTATTTGGGATTGATAGGTCTTTATTAAATCTTATTCACATGAAACGAACACTTATCGGCATATATTTACTGGCTTCTGTCTTCTCCTTGACGGCTCAGGAGTTCAAGCTCAATTCATCCGGATACTTCAACAACGGGGGAGTAGATGTAATGTCGTTCAACGATTTCTATCCCGAAGGCCATCAGGGAGGCGTCAGCCTTATCATGCATGGTAACCGGATCGCTACCAACGGTGATATCCGTCTCGAAGCAACACCGGGACAATGGCAGCCGGTGCCAAAACAACTGGATCGCATTGTAGATAATACTTCCAACACGATCATCACGCGACTTTCCTATCCCGATTCTTCCCGTCATATGACAGGTTTTAATCCGATGATCTACCCTGACCTCCAATTCAATTATACGGTCCGTGTAGAAGGGAAAGGCGGGAATATCGTAGTGACAGTCGACCTCGACGGACCTATCCCGGCAGACTTCGCAGGTAAGGTCGGTTTTAATCTCGAACTTTTTCCGGGCGATCTTTTCGGCAAACCCTGGATCATGGATGAACAGGACGGTATTTTTCCACAACAGCCTAACGGACCTACTTTAAATGTACGTTCCAATCATCAGCATACAGGTGATTACTGTTCTTTTACGAAAGAAAGCGGCCTCTTGGCTGACCGGAAACAGCTGGCGGGAGACGGTTCATCTTATAATCCCATCGTCGCCGACGATCTGATAGCCGAACCTTATGCGGTTGGACATTGTTTCACCGTCCGCCCTGACGATGCTTACAACAAATTTACCATCTTATCGGAAAACACAGAATTAAAATTATACGACGGACGTATGAACCATAATAACGGTTGGTTTGTCGTCCGCAGCGAAATTCCTGCCGGAGTGACGAAAGGCGCTGTCTGCTGGACTATCACTCCGAATGTAGTAAAAGATTGGCTGTATACGCCTGTTATCCAGACTTCACAGGTCGGTTACCACCCGGCGCAGCCGAAAGAGGCGATAATCGAGTTGGATAGCCGCGATAGCGCACGTCCTGAAGCTATATTATACCGTCTTACGGCAAAAGGAGAGGAGAAAATCCATGCCGTAGCCCCACAGCCGTGGGGAAACTTCCTGCGTTACAACTATCTTAAATTTGATTTCACGGACGTGAAGGAGGAAGGGCTTTACCGGATTCGTTACGGAAACTCGGTCTCTTCTGTTTTCCGCATCGCCCGGAATATCTATGAACGGGGCGTATGGCAGCCGGTCCTGGAATATTTTCTTCCGGTACAAATGTGCCACATGCGGGTGAACGAAAAATATCGGGTATGGCACGACTATTGTCATTTGGACGATGCCCGTATGGCTCCCGCCCTGAATCATATCGACGGATATACGCAGAATGCTTCTACTTTGACAAAGTATGCCCCGGGGGATATCGTTCCGGGATTAAATATCGGCGGATGGCATGACGCGGGTGATTTCGACCTGCGCGTAGAATCGCAAGCCGGTGAATCTTATATCCTGGCATTGGCTTATGAGGCTTTTCGCGAGGATTATGATGTCACCTCCATCGATCATCATAACCGGATTACCGAGATCCATCAGCCGGATGGTAAACCGGACCTGTTACAACAGGTCGAGAATGGTGCCTTAACCGTAGTGGGAGGCTATCGTGCCCTGGGCCGCCTGTATCGTGGAATTATTTGCACCGACCTGCGCCAGTATGTCATGCTGGGCGATGCCGGTGCCATGACCGACAATGTGATCGGTAATGCCGACGACCGCTGGGTATTCACCGAAGATAACCCTTCCCGCGAATTAAGCACTGCCGCCGCCCTGGCTACCGTCTCCCGTGTGTTGAAAGGCTTCAACGATACCCTGAGCGTACAATCTTTGCAGGCCGCCCGCGAATTGTTTGATCGGACTCGTGTGACCGATCGTTCGGAAATAAATAAGTTACAGGCTGCCGTAGAACTTTATCTGGCAACTCACGAGGATGGATACAAAAAATATATCCTTGGCCAACAGAAACTGATCGTTGATAACATCGCCCGTACAGGCTGGTTTATCGGACGCGCCGATCAGGCCATCAAGGATAAAAAATTTACAGAGAACATACGCAAGGCACTCGCCGCTTTCCGCCGTGAACTGGAAGAACAGAAAAAGGAAACCCCGTATGGCGTCCCTTATAAGCCGAGCATTTGGGGAGCAGGCTGGGATATCCAGTCGTTCGGCTATCAACAATATTTTCTCGTGCAGGCTTACCCTGACCTGTTCGGGCCGGAGTTGCTTTACAGCGCGCTCAACTTCGTGCTGGGTTGTCATCCGGGCAGCAATACCGCCTCCTTCGCTTCGGGTGTGGGAGCCAATTCGGCAACGGTAGCCTATGGATTGAACCGTGCAGATTGGTCTTATATCCCCGGTGGTGTGATCTCCGGGACTGCCATGATCCGTCCCGACTTCCCCGAACTGTTGACTTTCCCTTTCCTCTGGCAACAGACAGAATATGTGATGGGAGGAGGTTCCTCGCACTATATGTTCCTGGTACTCGCCGCCCGTCAGTTATTGGGAAATAAATAAAGGCTAACAAACAGATACCAACATATAAAAGAATACATATCATGAAGAACATATTGACAAGCATCGGCTTATTAGCATTGATACAATTCCACCCTCTTCAGGCGCAGGAATTCAAACTCGATCCTGCCGGTTATCTTCGTAATGAAGGTGTAGATGTAATGGCTTTCAGCGATGTCTATCCGGAGGGCAAACAAACCGGCGTAACTATTATTATGAACAACAACCGTGTGGCTGCCAGTGGCGATATCCGTCTGGAGACCTCTCAGGGGCAATGGCAACCGCTTCCCGTTCTGCGGAGCCGCCAGGTGAATGAGGCGGATAACAGTATAACTGTTACGTTAAGTTATCCCGATTCGTCCAGGCACATGACAGGTTTTAACCCGACCCTTTATCCGGATTTTGTATTCCAGTACACGATCCGTGTAGCAGGAGAGGGTGACAATGTCATCGTAACAGTCGATCTGGATACCCCCGTCCCTCAGAAATATGAAGGAAAAATAGGTTTTAACCTCGAGCTTTACCCGGGTTCCCTTCTGGGAAAACCCTGGATCATGGATCACAAGGCCGGTATTTTTCCTGCACAGGCGAATGGTCCGACAATCTCCTGCGAATCGAATACCCAATGGCTCGGTAACTTTAATCCGGAAGGAAAGGTCGACCTGAAACATCTTTTGGGTGACGGCACCTACAACCCGATGATTGCCGACGATATCATAGCCGCCCCTTATGCCCACGGTAAGAAATTCACCATGAATCCGGCTGATCCTTACAACAAAGTGACGGTCCGTTCAGAAATCGGAGACCTGATCCTCTATGACGGACGTATGAATCATAACAACGGCTGGTTCGTTCTGCGGACAGAGATACCGGCGGGCGTTTCCAGGAATGCGATCAAGTGGGTGATCACTCCGAATGTAGTAAAAGACTGGATGTATACGCCGGTAGTACAGACCTCGCAGGTCGGTTACCATCCGGATCAGCCGAAGATGGCTGTGATCGAACTGGATAGCCGTGATAAGCAGATCGGTGAACCGGCTCTTTATAAAATTACGGATGCAGGTGAAGAGCTTATCCTGGACGGACCGGTACAGGAATGGGGTAAATTCTTGCGGTACAACTATCTCCGTTTCGACTTTTCGTCTATCCGGGAAGAAGGTTTGTATCAGGTTCGTTACGGTGAATCCGTTTCTCCTGTATTCCGTATTGCCGAAGACGTTTATGAACGTGGCGTCTGGCAGCCGGAACTGGAGTACTTCCTGCCGATCCAGATGTGTCATATGCGGGTGAACGAAAAATACCGTGTCTGGCATGACCTTTGTCATATGGATGATGCCCGTATGGCTCCTGTGAACCTGAGCCATATCGACGGATATTCTTCAGGTGCGTCTACACTTACTAAATACCAGCCGGGTGATATCGTACCCGGTCTGACCATCGGTGGCTGGCATGATGCCGGTGACTATGACCTCCGCGTGGAATCGCAGGCGGGAGAGGCTTATATCCTGGCATTGGCGTATGAACATTTCGGTATCGATTACGACGCGACAACGATCGACCATCATAAAAGGGTTACCGAAATTCATCAGCCGGACGGCAAACCGGATTTATTGCAGCAGGTGGAGAACGGTGCATTGACCGTTGTGGCAGGTTATCGTGCTCTCGGACGTCTTTACCGCGGGATTATCTGTAACAGTGTCCGCCAGTATGTCCATCTGGGAGATGCCAGTGCCCACACCGACAATGTGACTGGAAATGAAGACGATCGTTGGGTATTCACAGAGGATAACCCGTATCGCGAACTGACGACTGCTGCCCAGTTGTCAGCAATCTCCCGGGTTTTGAAAAACTTTAACGATACATTGAGTACACAGGCATTGGATGCTGCGAAAGAACTGTACCGGATCACCCGGACTGATGAGCGGACCAAAGGAGCTAAAATACATGCGGCAGTCGAACTGTATCTGACAACCGGCGATAATTCCTATAAGGAATATGTGCTGGCCGAACAGGATTATATCGTTCAGCACATCGATCGTCTCGGCTGGTTTATCGGTCGTTTCGATAAAGCGGTGAATGATAAGAAATTCTCGCAGTCTATCCGTAAAGCATTGGTTACCGTTCGTGACCAGTATGAGAAAATGAAGTTGCAGACTCCATACGGCGTACCTGAAGATCGTGGAAACCTGAGTTCTGGTTCCTGGGATGTGCAGACGCTAGGCTATTATTACTGCTTCCTGCAGGATGCTTATCCTGATCTGTTCACTCCAGACTATATTTTCAATGCAATCAACTTTATCCTGGGCTGCCATCCGGGAAGTAACACGGTCTCTTTTGCTTCCGGTATCGGAGCGAATTCGGCAACAGTGGCTTATGGGGTGAATCGCGCCGATGGTTCTTATATACCGGGTGGAGTTACTCCGGGAACAGTCCTGATCCGTCCCGACCTGCCGGAACTGGTGCCGTATCCGTTCATCTGGCAGGAAGGTGAGTATTGTATGGGGGGCGAGGCTTCTTACTTTATGTATATGGTGTTGGCTGCCCGGAAGATACTAAATGAAAAATAGGATTGTAAAACGCATTTATTTCAATGAATATGAAACGAATATATTATCTTCTGTCAGCATTGCTGATCTCTTCTTCCATTTTTGCCGGTAATTACCGGAGCTTCAAAGTCTCGGTTTATACCCGTGCATATGAGGTAGAGAAGATGAAAGATCTTGCGTGGCTGGATTCCACCTGGAATATAATCTCTCAACAGGTAAAGGTCGATAAAATCTATTTGGAGACGCACCGTGACCTGTTGATCGTTCCCGATGAAACCCTGGAACAGGCAAAGAAGTACTTCCTTGATCGGGGAATCGAAGTGGGTGGCGGCATCACCTATACGATCAATGAAGCGAATAACTTTGAAACCTTCTGTTATTCCGATCCCGAACATCGGAAGATGGTACAGGAGATAGCTGAACATACAGCCAGGCATTTCGATGACTTTATCCTGGATGATTTCTTCTTTACCAGCTGTAAATCGGATATAGAAATCAAGGCCAAAGGCAGTCAGAGCTGGAGTGATTACCGCACTAAACTGATGACTGAAGCCGGTCAGACGTTGGTTCTGAAACCGGCAAAGAAAGTCAATCCGAATGTAAAGGTGATTATCAAATATCCGAACTGGTACGATCATTTCCAGGGATTGGGATTCGATCTGAAGAACGGTCCCCGGTTGTTTGACGGTGTATGGACCGGAACGGAAACCCGTGATCCGGGTAATGCACAGCATTTGCAAAATTACCTGAGCTATAACGTGGTTCGGTATTATGAGAATCTGCGCCCCGGTCATAACGGAGGTGGTTGGGTGGATGCCGGTGGTTCCGAACTGGGGATGGACCGGTATGCTGAACAACTTTGGCTGACCATGTTCGCCAAAGCCCCTGAAATGATCCTTTTTGCCTATAACCAACTGCTGGATGTAAAGATCAAACCGGAGCACCGTACTCCCTGGCAGGGACAAGGGACCAGTTTTAATTACGATGAGATGATGAAGCCGGTCAGATCAGCCGCCGGACAACAGGTGCAGCCAACTACGATTGCCCGTGCAGCCGGTGTGACTTTCGAACAAATAGATAAGTTTGTCCATAAGCTCGGGAAGCCGATCGGGATTAAGTCTTACAAACCTTATCATTCGCTGGGGGATGACTTTCTTCCGAATTATCTGGGAATGATCGGCCTGCCGATGGATATGTATCCCGAATTTCCGACAGATCAGCAAGTCGTTTTGCTGACTGAACAGGCTAAATATGATCCGGTGCTGCTTCCAAAGATGAAGGCCCAGTTACAGAAAGGCGGAGATATAGTGATTACCAGTAACCTGTTGAAAGCTATACCGGAACAGATCGCCGAGATTGCTGAATTGCGTTGTTCAGATCTGAAAGCATTGGTGAATGATTTCGGGTCTTTGGGTAAATCCGGTCGTGACCTGTTGATTCCTCAGGTTCGCTACCAGACAAACGATGCCTGGGAGCTGGCAAGTGCCGGGCGTCCTCTCAAAGGTGGTGTCAGTGGATATCCGATGTTGCTTCGGGCTCTTTATTCGAAAGGTAGTTTGTACGTGATCACTATTCCGGACGATATGGGAAGTCTATACGATCTTCCCGAAGGCGTACTGAATATATTCCGCCGGGTGATGAGCCAGGATCTGCCTGTGCGTATCGAGGCACCGTCCAAAGTGAGCCTGTTTCTTTATGATAACGGGACATTCATTGTGGAATCATTCAATGATGAGCCTGTCACGATCCGGGTGATCACAGATGAGGGAATAAAGCAACTGACTGATATCGTCGACGATTCCGTTGTGGTTCCGGTGAGTGAAGAAACTTCGTCCAAAAGGTTCCGCCTGACGCTTATGCCTCATTCGTACCGTGTATTCAAATATTAAAAACAGATAGATTATGAAAAATAAGAAATTATTTCTGTCATTAACTTTGGCTGCTTTGGGTGGATTACCTTTGCAGTCACAGGCACAGCTTCAGATTAATTCGGGTTCACAGTATCTGATGAACCAGGCGAAAGATATGAGCACCGATTTCGGTGATTTCACCAACATCTTTTTCTTTGCAGATGAATTGTCGTCATTTGATGTAGCAAAAGCCAGCGGTACCGTTCGATGGAAACGGTACACGCTGGAAAGCCGCCAGGCGTTCAATACAAATACAGTATTGCCTGTACCGCTGAAAATGCAGGATTTCCCCTTTACAGCTTATGTAAATGATCCCGAATTAAGATTCTCTATCGACTTTGTCTCTCCCCGTACGGTCCGTGTCCGGATGTTAACGACACCGGTGGAACCGAAGGATGAAACCTCCCTGATGCTTGCCAAAGAACCAGGCAAAGACAGCTCCTGGAAGGGAACAGAAACGGGGAATGCCGTGACATATGCAAATGCCAACGGCAGTATAACCATTGAAAAGAACCCGTGGCGTATCGTTTTGCGTGATGCGAAGGGCAAGATTATGACGCAGACCCGTACATTGCATGATAACGACTCGACCCAGGCTAAGATTGTCCCGTTCAATTTTATCAAACGCGGATCGGATAACAGCCGGAGCATTAATCCAGTATTCTCTCTGGCTCCGAACGAAAAGATTTTCGGTTGCGGTGAGTCTTTCGGCCCTCTGAATAAAGTGGGACAGAAAGTACACCTGTTTGTAACCGACCCCCAAGGACCCGAAACCGACCAGCAATATAAACCCATTCCTTTCTTTATGAGTAACCGCGGCTATGGTATGTTCATGCATACCTCCGCCCCGGTGACCTGCGACTTTGGTGCGACCAATATCAATGTCAATAAGCTATTCATGGGTGATGAGACAATGGACTTTTTCGTTTTCTTCGGAGAACCGAAAGATATTCTGAATGAATATACGGAGATTGTGGGTAAGCCGGGAATGCCGCCTCTGTGGTCGTTCGGAACCTGGATGAGCCGCATCACTTATTTCTCACAAAAAGACGGATACGACGTAGCAGAAAACCTGCGTAAGCATAAGATCCCCTCTGATGTGATTCACTTTGATACCGGCTGGTTTGAAACCGACTGGCAGTGCGATTACCAGTTTGCTCCGAACCGCTTCTCCGATCCGCAACTGATGTTGGATGATCTGAAAAAGAAAGGCTTCCATACTTGTTTGTGGCAGTTGCCTTATTTCACGCCGAAGAACCGTTTCTTTAGCGAGTTGATTGAAAAGGACCTGTATGTGAAGAATGGTAAAGGAGAACTTCCTTATGAAGATGTTGTATTGGATTTCTCCAATCCGAATACGGTTAAGTGGTACCAGGACAAACTGACCAACCTGATTAAGATGGGGGTAGGCGCTATCAAGGTCGATTTCGGTGAAGCCGCTCCGTTCAATGGCATTTATGCTTCCGGTAAAAGCGGGTTTTATGAGCATAATCTTTATCCGTTGAGATATAATAAGGCTGTTGCCGATATTATCAAGGAAGTACATGGCGAAAATATTATTTGGGCGCGTAGTGCCTGGGCAGGCTCACAGCGTTACCCGTTGCATTGGGGCGGTGATGCAGAGAATACAGATATGGGTATGTTGGGAACATTGCGTGGCGGTCTGTCCTTCGGTTTGAGCGGATTCTCTTTCTGGAGCCATGATATCGGAGGCTTTGTAACATCTACTCCGGAGGAACTCTATCGCCGCTGGTTGCCGATGGGATTCCTATGCTCTCACACCCGTGCACACGGTGCACCTCCTACAGAACCCTGGTTGTATAATGAAGGATTCCTGAAAGCTTTCCGTCAGAATGCGGAATTGAAATATAAACTGATGCCGTATGTCTATGCACAGGCAAAAGAATGTACGGAGAAAGGTCTTCCGATGATGCGTGCTCTCTTTGTGGAATACCCGCATGATGCCGGTGCATGGCTGGTTGAAGATGAATACTTGTTCGGTAGCCAGATGTTGGTCGCCCCGATGATGGAAAGCGGTTCCGAACGCGATGTCTATCTGCCGGAAGGTAAATGGATCGATTACCAGACCGGAAAAACGTATGCCGGAGGTTGGCATACTATTCAGACAGGAACAATACCTGCTGTGATCCTGGTTCGTGACGGTTCCGTATTGCCACATATCAAACTGGCACAAAATACAGATGAGATGGATTGGAGCCAGCTCGAACTGAAAGTCTATGCTTCCGATGCAACCGAAGCAACCGGACTGGTTTGCCTGCCGTCAGACAATCAGCTTCATCCGTTGACAGTCTCTGTAAAAGGGCATCAGGTGAAAGCCGACGGCCTGGAAGGAAAAGTGAAATTTAAAGTGACAGACTAATAAGATAGAATATGAAACAAGCGATTGTATGTCTTACCTTCGGAACGCTGTTGTTCTTTGCCTGCCATTCGGATGCTGTCCGGCAGACAGAGAATGGAATAATCGTCCCTATTACTTCCGGCGAGACAAAAGCCGTTAAACTGGAAGTGATTACCGACGATGTAATCCGGGTGATGGCATCGCCAACAGGCATATTTGAAGAAAGTGTAAATCTGATCAAAGACACGCACCAGTTACCTGTCCCTGCTTTTGAGATCACCCGGAACGGGGATACCATCACGCTTGGAACAGCTACTTTACAGGCCCGTCTATTACAGAGAACAGGCGAAGTCTGGTTCACGGATAAGGCAGGGAACCTGATCCTCCGTGAACAGAATGGAGGTGGGAAAGAATTCACCCCGGTACGGGTGGAAGGAACCAATGGTTATTCGTTTCGTCAGGTTTTTGAAAATGACGAAGAGGAAGGATTGTATGGTCTGGGACAACATCAGAGCGACGAGTTCAATTATAAAGGAAAAAACGAAGAACTGTTCCAGTACAATACGAAAGTAAGCGTTCCTTTTATCGTTTCCACCAAAGGGTATGGAATACTCTGGCATAACTATTCCCTGAGCCGTTTCGGGGATAAACGCCCCTATGCTGAACTGGGCGATGTCTTTAAACTGTATGATAAGGAAGGGCAGGCCGGTGCATTGACCGCTACTTATTATAAGGATCGGACCTCTTCGGTACAACCTTTGATCCGAAAAGAGGACAAAATCAATTATGAAGATCTGGTAACGATCAAGAATTTCCCGGAGAAATTTCCTTCCAATGAGGCTTATGCCACCTGGGAAGGAGAGATAGAACCAACAGAAAGTGGTGTACATCATTTCAAACTACATTATGCCGGATATACGAAAGTCTTTATCGATGGGAAAGAAGTGGTCGCCGAACGCTGGCGTACTGCCTGGAACCCGAACGATTATAAAACCAAAGTTCGTCTGGAAAAAGGAAAGCGTTATCCGATCCGGGTCGAATGGCTTCCGGATGGTGGTGTCTCTTATTTGGGATTGAAGGTGCTGAGTCCGTTACCCGAGGCCGAACAGAACCGTTTGGCATTCTGGAGCGAGATGGGTGATCAGATCGACTATTACTTTATCAACGGTAAAAATATGGATGAGGTGATCAGTGGATATCGTTCCGTAACCGGAAAAAGCCAGGTGATGCCTAAATGGGCCATGGGGTATTGGTTAAGCCGTGAGCGTTATAAAACACAGGATGAATTGCTGACCGCATTGAATGAATACCGGAAACGCCAGGTCCCATTGGATGTGATCGTTCAGGACTGGAGTTATTGGCCGGTAGATGCCTGGGGAAGCCATGAATTCGACAAGGAACGTTTCCCGGACCCTGCCGGAATGATCAGGGAGATACACGAGAAGGATGCCCGTTTCATGATCTCCGTATGGCCTAAATTTTATATGACGACAGAGCATTACAAGGAACTGGACCAACTGGGAGCTATGTATCAGCAAGCGATTAAAGACAGCATCCGCGACTGGATCTATCCGGGATATATCGGCTCATTCTATGACGCCTACAATCCGGAAGCACGTAAATTGTTCTGGAATCAGATGAATGAACATCTCTACAGCCTGGGTGTCGATGCCTGGTGGATGGATGCCTCCGAACCGAATGTACAGGACAATACGGATATGAATTACCGGAAGAAGTTGTGCGGACCGACTTATCTGGGCCCTTCTACCAAATATTTCAATGCCTATGCCCTGATGAATGCGGAGGCAATCTATGACGGACAGCGTGGCGTAAACCCGGATAACCGTGTTTTCCTGTTAACCCGTTCCGGTTTTGCCGGACAGCAGCGGTATTCGACAGCTACCTGGAGCGGTGATATCGGTACCCGTTGGGAAGATATGAAAGCTCAGATAAGTGCCGGTTTGAACTTTGCGATGTCGGGTGTCCCTTACTGGACGATGGATATCGGCGGATTCTGTGTGGAGAAACGTTATGAGCACGCGGAAGAAGGAAGCGAAGACCTGAACGAATGGCGCGAATTGAATACCCGTTGGTATCAGTTCGGTGCATTCTGCCCGTTGTTCCGTAGCCATGGTCAGTATCCGTGCCGGGAAATCTATAATATCGCACCGGAAGGAACACCTACCTACAAGTCAATGAAATATTATACCGAATTACGATATCGCCTGATGCCTTATATCTATAGCCTGGCAGGTATGACCTATTTCAATGACTATACGATCATGCGTGCCCTGGTGATGGATTATGCGGAAGATAAGAAGACCTATACTATTGATGACCAGTTTATGTTCGGTCCGGCCTTTATGGCTTGTCCGGTTCATCAGTACAAGAAACGGGACCGGGAGGTCTATTTCCCTGCCGGAGTCTGGTACGATTACTATACCGGTAAAAGTATGACCGGAGGAACTTCCCGCACTATAGCTGCTCCGTATGAACAAATGCCGTTATTTGTACGCGGCGGCTCCATTATCCCTGCAGGTAAACTGATCCAGTCGACTGCCGAAGAACAAAAGGACCTGACGGTCTACGTGTATACCGGTGCCGATGCCTCTTTCTCCTTATATGAGGATAATGGGGTGACTTATGCCTATGAAAAAGGTGAATACAGTACGATTCCGTTTTCTTATGAAGAATCAGGAAAGGAACTGACTATCGGAACCCGTTCCGGTTCTTTCCCTGAAATGGCTATGGAACGGAATATAAAAGTTATCTTTGTTACACCTGAATATCCGGCGGGAAAGGAAGTCTCTGCTGTATATAAAGGCGAACAGTTAACCATTTCGTTACCCTGATAAACTAACATGTATGAAACAATTAGCAATTGTATTCTTTAGTCTCTTGTTGGCGGCCTGTTCGGCCGACCGGCAGGGACGTGAGAGAACCTCCTTTAACAACGACTGGCTATTCTCGCTGACAGACAACCAGGCGGATCTTTCCGCTCCGGATGCCGACGATAGCGGCTGGAGGCAACTGAACCTTCCGCATGATTGGAGCATCGAAGCAGATTTCTCCAAAGAGAATCCGGCGACACCCGGGGGCGGAGCCTTGCCCGGTGGTATGGGCTGGTACAGGAAGCATTTCAAGATACCGGAAAGTGACCGGGGAAAGCAGGTCTATATCGACTTCGACGGTGTTTACCGTTGCAGTAAGGTATGGCTGAACGGTCATCTGCTGGGATTCCGTCCGAACGGATATATCTCGTTCCGTTATGATATGACTCCTTATTTGAAATACGGTCAGGAAGAGAATGTACTGGTTGTACAGGCTGACAACTCGCAGCAACCTAACTCACGCTGGTATTCGGGATCAGGTATCTACCGGAATGTCTGGTTGGTTAAAACCGGTCAGGTTCATGTGGATCAGTACGGAACGAATATTACAACTCCGGATGTCGCACAGGAGAGGGCGACGGTAGTGATTGAAACGACACTGAAGAATACTTATGCAGCTGTAGTTACTGCCGAGTTGACGACAATCATTAAAGCCCCTTCCGGAAAAGTTATTGCACATACCTCTCTTCCGGTCGAACTACCGGAGAACGGTAGCGATATTATTAAACAGACTCTTGAGGTAAAAGCCCCTGAATTGTGGGGAATAAAAAATCCCGCATTATATACTGCTGTAACTGAAGTAAGATCCGGAAATCAACTGACCGACCGATATGAAACAACCTTCGGTATCCGTACTTTCCGGTGGGATGAGGCAACCGGTTTTTATCTGAACGGAGAACCGACAAAGGTGTTGGGTGTTTGTCTGCATCATGACCTGGGATGCCTGGGTACGGCCGTTAATAAACGTGCGATCGAGCGTCAGTTGCAGATAATGAAAGATATGGGTGTCAATGCGATCCGTACCAGCCATAATCCACCGGCTCCCGAATTACTGGAACTATGCGACCGGATGGGACTGCTGGTACAGGATGAGTCGTTCGATATGTGGAGAAAACGAAAATCGCCTTACGATTATGCACAATACTTTGACGAATGGCATGAACGGGACCTGACCGACCAGATCAAGCGTGACCGTAACCATGCCTCCGTTTTCATGTGGAGTATCGGAAATGAGGTACTTGAACAATGGTCGCATGCGGATGCCGATACACTGAGCCTGCAGGAAGCGAACCTGATCCTGAATGCCGGTCATAAGATAGATCCGGCTTTGCTGGAGGATAGCACAATGAGTGTCCAGTCGTTGATCACGATCGCTTTGGCTGATATTGTCAGAAAGTTGGATACTACCCGTCCGGTAACTGCCGGGAATAACGGTGTAGATCCGGCCAACCATCTATTCCGTTCCGGTGCACTCGATGTGTATGGTTTCAACTACCATGAGAAAGACTATGCCCCTTTCCCACAGGTCTATCCGGGCAAGAAGCTGATCGTCAGTGAATCTACATCGGCTTTGATGACACGCGGTTATTACCAGATGCCATCCGACGAAATGTATATCTGGCCCGAATCATGGGACAAGCCTTTCGATCGTCCTGAACACCTTTGTTCTTCTTACGACAACTGCCATGTTCCCTGGGGATCGACCCATGAAGTAACCTGGCACGAGGTAAAACGTTTGCCGTATGCTTCCGGAATGTTTATCTGGACTGGTTTTGATTACCTGGGTGAGCCGACACCTTACTGGTGGCCGAGTCGCAGCAGTTTCTTTGGAGTCGTCGACCTGGCAGGATTCCCGAAAAACGTTTATTATATGTACCGGAGTGAATGGACTGACCAGCCGACCCTGCATCTGTTCCCGCATTGGAACTGGAAAGAGGGTGAAGAGGTAGATGTCTGGGCCTATTACAACCAGGCGGATGAGGTGGAACTATTCCTGAATGGTAAGAGTCTCGGCACGAAAAGTAAGAATGACAGTACCTACCATGTATCCTGGCGTGTTCCATTTACACCGGGTACGCTGAAAGCCGTATCGCGTAAAGCCGGAAAAGAAGTGCTGGCACAGGAAATCCATACTGCAGGCGAGGCTGCCGAGCTAGCATTACTCCCTGACCGTCGGGTTATTCAGGCAGATGGTACGGATCTCTCTTTTATAACCGTTGAAGTGAGGGACAAAGCCGGTAACCTGGTTCCCCGTGCCGATAACCTGATTCGTTTCTCGGTGGAAGGAGACGGGTTTATTGCCGGAACGGACAACGGTGATCAGAATGATCCCAACAGCCTGAAAAAACCGGAGAGGAATGCGTTTTACGGAAAAGCTCTTGTCGTTGTTCAAAACACAGGCAAAAAAGGGGTTATCCGTGTAAAAGCAACAGCTGCCGGACTACCGGATGCTGTCACTGAAATAGAAGTTGAATAAATAAGAAAACATGAAGAAATTAATGACTATGGCTGTGCTTTCCTTTTGTATGACCACTGGGGTATCGGGTACACAGCCTATAAATAAAGAGGATCAGCAGATAGAAAAACAGATCGAGAAGCTGATCCGTCGGATGACACTGGAAGAAAAAGTTAGTTTGTTACATGGAAATTCCAAGTTTTATGTCTCGGAAATCAAGCGTTTAGGTATTCCGGAATGGAGCCTGAGCGACGGTCCTCATGGGGTCCGTGCAGAGATTAACCGGCATGACTGGGGATATGCCAACTGGACTACCGATTCGTCGACCTATTTTCCGACAGGTACGGCTTTTGCGGCTGCCTGGAATCCGGAGCTTGCCTATTACCGTGGGGAAGTACTGGGTGAAGAAGCCCGCTGGCGTAAAAAAGACGTATTGCTCGGTCCCGGTGTGAATATTATCCGTAGCCCGTTGTGCGGACGTAACTTCGAATATATGAGCGAGGACCCTTATCTGAACTCTGTACTCGCCGTTCAGTATATCCAGGGACTGCAAAGCCGTGATGTCGCATGCAGCGTGAAGCATTTCGCTTTGAACAACCAGGAAACGGACCGTACCACTGTCGAGGTGGAATGTAGCGAACGTGCCCTCCGTGAAATCTATCTGCCTGCATTCAAAGCAGCAGTACAGGAAGGCGGTGCCCTGACCGTGATGGCCGCCTATAACAAATATAAAGGCGATTGGTGTGCAGAAAACAAATATCTGGCACGCGACATCCTTCGTGATGAATGGGGCTTTAAAGGAGTGTATGTGACCGATTGGGGGGCAGCCCACAGTACGGTAAAATCCGCTATTGCCGGTCTGGATCTGGAAATGGGGACCAATATTGAAAATTATGATGACTGGTATTTTGCCAATCCTCTGATAGAGGCGGTAAAGAAGGGTGAAGTGGCTGAAAGCCTGGTGGATGAAAAAGTAGGTAATGTACTCCGTGTCATGATCAAAACGAAAGTTCTGGACCCAAAGAAACGTTTTAACCGGGGTTCTATCAATACGCCGGAGCATCAGCAGGCTGCTTATCAGGCCGCTGCCGAAGCGATTGTGTTATTGAAGAATAAAGAAAACCTGCTGCCGTTGGATATCTCGTCGGTGAAAAGCATTGCTGTGATCGGCGATAATGCTACCCGTCGGCATTCGGATGGTGGACTGAGTTCCGAGATCAAGTCTTTGTATGAAGTCACTCCGCTGGAAGCAATCCGTATGAAACTGGGTGACCGTGTGAAAGTCAATTTTGCACAGGGATATGAAAAACTATCCACTTTTATCGAAGGAAGTAATAACGGGCAGAATGCCGGCAGTTTTACTGATGGAAATCAGGTAAACGAGAAGTTATTGAAGGAAGCAGTCGACGCAGCCCGCAACAGCGATGTGGCGATCGTTGTCGGAGGGTTAAATCATGATTATGATACGGAATCGGCAGATCGTCAATATATGGAATTGCCTTACGGTCAGGTGCAATTGATCCAGGAAGTGATCAAAGCCAATCCCAGAACGATCGTGGTGATCGTTGCCGGTTCGCCGGTGAATATGGCTGCTTTGGATATCTGTGCCCCGGCAATCCTTTGGGGATGGTATAACGGAATGGAAGGTGGAAATGCCTTGGTGGATGCCATTACCGGGAAGGTGAATCCCAGTGGCAAAATGCCTTTTACCACCCCTGTTACACTGGAACAATCTCCGGATATGGCTTTAGGTAATTTCCCCGGAAGAGATCTGAAAGTAAAATATGAAGAAGATATCCTGGTAGGTTATCGCTGGTATGACACGAAACGGTTACCGGTGGTCTATCCGTTCGGCTATGGTCTGTCTTATACTGACTTCTCTTTTGGAAATCTGGCTACCGACAAGAAAACGTATGGCCAGGGGGAAACGATCAAAGCCACTTTCACATTGACGAATACCGGAAAAAGAGATGGTGCCGAAGTTGCCCAACTCTACGTAAGCGATCCGGAATGTTCAGTCATGCGTCCGGTAAAAGAACTGAAAGGTTTCAGGAAAGTTTTTCTGAAAGCAGGTGAAAGTAAACAGGTAGAAATAGATATTCCGGTAAGTTCTTTGGCTTTTTACAGCGAAGCACAGAAACGATTCGTTGTAGAACCGGGTACTTTTGTCTTACATTTGGCTACCTCTGCAGAAAATATAAAGTCTGATATGTCTATCGAAATCCAGTAGTAAACTTTCCCTTCTGGAAGGGAGCAAGGGGTGTGTTATTGCTTTGTTATATAACTAGCTTTAACACACCCCTTATCCTTTTAATTCTTCTTCAGCGTGTAATCTGTAATTCCCAGCGCCTCATAAGCCTGAAGCAGTGCTTCGTCATTATCGGAAATCATCAGTAGCTTATCATTCTCCATCAGGACCGTATTCCCTTTAGGTATGAAATAACGTCCGTCACGCATGACCATTACCGCCAGCGTATGGTCGGGCAGGGTGAGTTCCATCAGTTTATTCCCATGCGTAAGTACTTCGGGAGTTACATCGATCTCGCTCATCGCGCTCTTGATACCTTCCGGCAGTTCGATACCGAATACATCCTTTCGTTCCGGTTCATCTATCATATCCAGCCATTTGGCAGCCTGTGTTACTGTTGTGCCCTGTATCAGCAGTGACAAGATCGTGATAAAGAATACCACGTTGAATATCAGCCCGGCATGCTCTACTCCTGCAATCAGCGGATAGGTGGCGAAGATAATCGGTACGGCTCCTCGAAGCCCTACCCACGAAATATATAGTTTCCCTTTGAAAGAGAAGTTCTTATATGGGAGCAGGCAGAGGAAAACACTGATCGGACGGGCGAAAATGATCATAAAGATACCGACCGTCAGACCGATGGGAGCTACCGGCAACAGTTCGTGCGGATTGACAAGTAATCCCAGCGTAAGGAACATCACGATCTGCCATAACCAGGCAAAACCGTCGAAGAAAGTACCGATACTCTTCTTGTGTACGATCTTCGCATTTCCGACTACCAGGCCAGCGATATATACAGCCAGGTAACCGTTCCCCTTGCAGAGCGAGGTAGCGGCGAAAGTAAAGAAGGCTGTTGCCAGCAACAGGATCGGATACAGCGACTCATTATCGATGTCAATTTTATTGATAATGATTACGGCCAGTTTTCCGAATAAGAATCCGGCTATGGCACCTACCGACAATTGGATCACCAACGACAAAGCAGCATCGGCCAGATTCATGCCGGCTGTCTGGATATAAGCGATCAACAGTAGGGTAAGCATATACGCCATCGGGTCGTTACTACCACTTTCCAACTCCAAGGTTGGTCGGAGACGCTCTTTCAGGTAGACTCCCTTGCTTCGCAGGATGGAGAATACGGAGGCCGAATCGGTTGACGACATAACGGCAGCCATCAGCAGGGACTCGGGGAGTGTGAGCGTTTCATAACCGGTCACGAGTTTGGACAGATAATAAATGAATCCCCCCGTAATGAACGTAGTTGCCAGTACACCGACTGTTGCCAGAATGACCCCTTGCGACGCAATGGGTTTTACCTCGGATATCTTCGTGTCCATACCACCTGAGAACAGGATGATACTCAACGCTAGCATACCGATGAACTGCGCAATATTTGGATTACTGAACTGGATTCCCAGCCCGTCGCTACCGAATAACATACCGACTCCCAGAAACAGCAACAATGCGGGAAGTCCGAAACGATAACCTGCCTTACCGGCGAAAATACTGAAAAAAAGAATGACGGAAGCAATCAACAAGATTCCCTCCGCATTGTGTAAGAGTTCTAAATCATGGAACATAAGCGGAAACGGTTTACTCAATTATCCTTCAAAATAACAAAAAAAATCTGAAACAACAATGGAATGAATGCCGAAATATATGGCTCATATACTGACTAATGAATATATTACGTATATTTGTCGGGATAAAATTAACACTATGCATAAAACACAATTATTCGCACTATTGTTCATCCTCCTGATAGGGACGGCATGTAACAAACAGCAGCATTTCATCTCTGACGATGCATTCAGAGCTGAAGTGGAGAAAGATTTCCAGGCCAAACAGGCGGCTTTGCCTGACGGAGATCTGTTCACAGTTTTCAATCAACAAATGACGCCGGAAGAAAAAGAGGCACTTACATTTCTGTATGCCTATATGCCGATAGGCGACATCACCGATTATGATGGAAAACTTTATCTGGATAATATCCGCAGTTCTTTCAAGGCAAAAGAAGAAATGCCCTGGGGCGACAGCATCCCTGAGGAGATCTTTCGCCATTTCGTTCTGCCTATCCGCGTGAACAACGAGAACCTGGATGAAAGCCGTATGGTCTTTTTCGATGAACTGAAAGATCGTGTGAAAGGCTTGTCTTTATATGATGCCGTGCTGGAAGTGAACCACTGGTGTCATGAAAAAGTAATTTATACGCCGTCGGATGCCCGTACAAGTTCTCCGCTGGCTTCTGTAAAGACTGCTTACGGACGTTGTGGTGAGGAGTCGACTTTTACGGTGGCAGCACTTCGCTCGGTAGGCATCCCTGCCCGCCAGGTATATACTCCGCGTTGGGCACATACCGACGACAACCATGCCTGGGTAGAAGCCTGGGTAAATGGTAAATGGTATTTCCTGGGTGCTTGCGAACCGGAACCGGTTCTGAACCTGGGATGGTTTAACGGCCCGGCTTATCGTGGTATGTTGATGCATACGAAAGTATTCGGTAAATATCATGGTCCGGAAGAAGTCATGCTTGAAACAGACGGTTATACAGAGATCAATGTGATCGACAACTATGCTCCGACAGGTAAAGCGATTGTTACTGTAGTGGATGAGGAAGGCAAGCCGGTATCCGGTGCCGATGTGGAATTCAAAATCTACAATTATGCCGAGTTTTATACTGTTGCCAATAAGAAAACAGATGCCGAAGGAAAGACATTCTTGACAGCCGGTAAAGGGGATATGTTCGTATGGGCAACCAAAGACGGCAAATTCGGTTTCGATAAAGTCTCCTTCGGTAAAGGCGATGCAACCATCAAGCTGGATAAGAAGCCTGGTGATGCCATCGGAGCTGTAGCCCTCGATGTTATTCCTCCGGTTGAAGGTTCTATCGCTGTCGAAGTAACTCCTGAACAAAAGGAAGCGAATGCAGCCCGCTTGTTGGAAGAGGATGCGATCCGTAATAAATACGTTGCCACTTTCTATACGGAAGAAAAGGCCGAAGCATTGGCAAAAGAGCTAGGACTCGATCCGTTGAAAACAGCTGATTTTATGATCGGTAGCCGTGGTAACTGGATGGAAATTGAGAAGTTCCTGCGTGAGAATAAAAATTATGGGAGAGCAATGGCCTTGTTGGATGTGATTTCTGCAAAAGACCTGAGAGATACTCCTGCCTCTGTTTTATCGGATCATTTGAACAATACGGTTGCTATTCTTACCGATTATATGCCTCCAAAAGAAAAAGAAGAATTTGGAGATATCTATGTACGTTATGTCATGAATCCTCGTGTTCAGAATGAGTTCCTGACTCCGTATAAGAAATTCTTTGCAGAGAATATCGATAAGGATTTATCGGATAAGGCTATCAATGATCCGATGGCATTGGTAGATTGGGTGAAGAAGAATATCACCATCAAGAACGAACTCAATTCACAGCGCATCCCGATTATGCCGATGGGTGTATTCAAATCGCGTGTGGCTGATACCGGATCGCGTGATATCTTCTTTGTAGCCGTTGCCCGTAGTCTGGGTATCCCCGCACGTATCGAACCGGTTGCCCGCAAGGTGCAATATTGGAAAGACGGCAACTGGATGGACGTGGATTTTGAAGCTGCTGTTCAGACGACGGCTAAACAGGGTAAGGTTGTCGCATCCTATGCTCCGATCAAAGCATTGCAGGATCCGAAATATTACAGCCATTTCACTATTGCTAAGATATTACCGGATGCTAAGTTGCAGACCCTGAACTTTGAACGCCGCGGCAATGTGGATATGGGTGTAGGCGACACCTGGAGCAGCATGTTGAAGACTCCGTTGAGCATGGACGAAGGTAACTATATGATGGTTACCGGAACCCGTATGGCTAACGGCAGCGTATTGGCTGAAGTTTCTTTCTTTAATGTGGAACCTGACAAGACGACCTCCACAAAACTGGAAATGCGTGAAAACACTGACGAAGTACAGGTGATCGGTAATTTCAATTCGGAAAACAAGTTCAAACGTGCCGACAACGGCGAAGAAACCAGCGTACTGGCAACGACAGGCCGTGGTTATTTCGTTGTCGCTATCCTGGGTGCCCGTCAGGAACCGACCAACCACGCTATGCGCGACATAGCAGCTGTGAAGAAAGACCTGGAAGAATGGGGCCGCAGTATGGTACTTCTGTTCCCGGACGAAAAGGGTTACCAGAACTTCGATCCGAAAGAGTTCGGCGATCTGCCTAGCACGATCACTTACGGTATCGATGCTGACAACCATATCCAGAAGGAGATTGCATCGGCCATGAAACTGGCAAATGCCAGCCAGCTCCCTATCTTTATCATTGCAGATACTTTCAACCGTGTTGTGTTCGTCTCTCAGGGATATACCATTGGTTTGGGTGAACAGTTGATGAAGGTGATACATAAGTTGTAAAATACTTCTGAAATAAATATCCGACCCCGGTTGTCAGTAGATGAACTATTGATAATCGGGGTTTTTGTGTTAGTGTATTTTTACATTTTTTGTACACATCAACTTTTTATAAGAATAATGAACCAAGGCTGTCGTTTCGAACGATGGCCTTTTTTGTGATTGAAAATACCTGTTTTTCTCCATGCAAACAGACTAAAATATCTCCATTTAACAATTCCTTTGGAATAGCTAAAATGAAGCATATTGATTAATAGTAAGTTATGAATCGTAGATAACCTATTTAACTCTAAATATAGATAGCTTGAATAATGGTTTAATGTGAAGTAATATAATTAATTACGAAGTCTAAGTAGTGACTAAAAGAAAGGTTCCTTTTTTCTCGCCAGCAAAGTTAGACATAAGTTTTAAACCTACAATTCTTTCCCATAATTTTTTTTCAATCCTATCCTCTTTCTTATCAATTGAATAGCAATTAGAGTACAAAAATCGGACTTCTTATTACCAAGACAAGATACTACCTGAAAAATGGCGAGAAAAAAGGAACGTTTAATCTAGTCATTTACTCTCAGAGGCGTTCCAAATCTAAGGTTAAAAGGCTTTTTAAGTAACACTATTATTAATATTAAACAAAAGATTATGAACAAAAAGTTTTCTACTTTGGTGGCCGGTATGTTACTGGCGACAACTGTTGGGACTGGTTATGCTCAGACTCAGGATGTGTATACTAAAGCTACGGCTCCTTCTATAGAAGCTGTATCTAAAGTTACAGATGGTAGAGCTTATCAGTTATCAGATGGTTATAATGTGCTGGTTATGCAGAAAGTAAAAGATCTGCAAGGCGGCGGTTTCCACTATGAATTGGCCTTTGTTCCTTATTTTCAGGCTAATATTGGAGAATCTCTTTGGACTGTAGAAAAAGATTCTAATGTAGACAAATCCAGAACTGCTTTTATTTTCAGAAACCTGGCTCATCACCTTACTTTGTCTTTCGATCCTGCAAAGGCGCAGGATTATAAAGGTGGAGCGTGGACTGCTTCCCATTTAGGCGGAAAGGATGTTTCATGGACATGGATGCTTGATGAGGCTGGTGAAAACCTGACAATCGCAAGAACTCCGGAAACATATATTCATGCAGACTCTATCATGACTTTGCTTCCTGCATCAGATGGTTCTGGTAAAGTGGCTGCTGTCAAGTATGCAACAAAAGATGTTCAGGAAAGAGTCGATTTTTTCAGAATCAAACCGGTAGTAGCTGGCCCGGTATGGTTAAGCAAGTATGATTTGAACAGTAAACTTCAGACTCAGGCTGATGACAAAGTAGCTTTCGCATTTGCAAAAGGTGTCTCCGATGGTATGCCTAACAAATGGGTAGAACAAGAATATGAAGCTGTTGATCCGAAGCCGGGTACATTGTCTTATGGTGAAGTGGCTGATGCCTATGAAGCTTATGAAAAAGCTTATGCTGTTTACGAAGCTAAGGTAAAACTGGTAGACGCCGCTTTGGAAGCATTAAATGATCAGAAAGAGGATTATGCTGTAACAGCGAAGATGCTGAAAGAAGAGAAAGGAAACTATAATGAATTGGTAAAACAATTACAGGAAATTAGCGTTTCTTTGCGGGGACATAGATATGACCTAGAAGATCTTAATAAAAGATTGCAGTCTATCGATGAATCCATAAAGAACAATGCAAACATCAATGATGATCTGAAGAAGAAGATTGAAGGTTTACATACAACTTTAGTCCACGCGGTAGATGCATTGGAAGAGGCTCAAGCTCTTGTTGATACTCGTAATGATGAGTTGAGTGCAGCTAATGAAGAGGTAATGGCTGCAACAGAGGCATGGAGCGTGGCATTGAGTAAGAAAAATGTTGCATATCAGAAAGATTTATTAGCAAAGAAGTATTTTGATGCAGTAAAGACAAATACAGATAACAAATTCGATTTAGTAACATTATCCCTTTTTAATACTGTATATCTTGATGATACAAAATCTTGGAATGATTTTTTTGCTCTTGTAGATATTGCGACTGAATCTGATAAAGAATTGTTCTTTGAACTTGCGAAAGAGTTATATGATAATGCAAAGACTGCTGGTATTGATGAAACAGTTGCTATAACATCTGATATCAATGATGTAAATACAGGTTTAGGAAAAGTAACGAACGATTATGTAACATCAGTAAATGACGCTTACAAGGTTACCGAACAAGAAGCTGAAGATGCTGCTTCGGAACTTGAAAAGTGTACGGTTGCTGTAAATGAGAGTGTCGCTAATAAAGCTGACGCAGAAGAGGCTTTAGAGACAGCTAAGGCTAAAGAGGAAAAGGCACGTACTGAATACATCACTGTAAGAAATAGTATTATTCATAATAACGAATTAGATAAGGACCTCTTAGCATTGTTAAATAAACTGGAAGATCAAAAATCTGAACTGGAGGCTACAATTGAAAAGGAAGAAAATGAGGAAGCTACCCTGAGAAAATCTTGTACTACTTCGATAGATAGAATTCTTGCCTTAAGCCAGGATCTTGAATTCGACAAGGGTGATGTTATTTATCACATGCATAAATGGGCCCTTGCTGATAGAGCTGCCGCTAAAGCTGCCCGTACTGCCCAGGGATTGTATGCAGTTTATGCTAATTTGAATGCTGTTAAAACTCCGTACTGGTTATCTCTAAAAGCTGATGATGGTAAATACCTGATGGTTGATACGGCTTATCTGTCTGAAGAAGTAGCTGGTATAAATCATCTGACATTCAATACAAGAGAATATAAGAAATTTGAAAATCCGAATGCACCGCTTGCTGCTCGTGATATTAATGGTCGTTTCAACTTCCGTTTCTTGTATTTCCCGACTCAGGACTCTTTACGTATCGAAGCTGACGGTTACAACCAGAAAGACGTTACAACAACTTATTGGAAAGACCGTGCAGACAGCGAGATCCGTTACAAGGCTTCTTACGCTCCGGGCTTCGAACAGAATTTAGTGAAAGTAGCTGTTCTGGGTAACCATCGTGAAGTAACGGTTGGTAGCTCTGAATATATCAAACGTCCGAATGCATTGGAATGGACAATCAATGACCGTATCGGTTTAAGTCTGGCTGGTCCTGTAAATGTTATTAATGTTCCTGCAGGTTTGTACTATCTGGATATTGTAAAAGCAAACACTCAGGAAAACGGTGCCCGTTTGATGTTGGATGTCGATAATTATTCATTGACGAAAGTGACTCCGGCAGATCAGGGTAAGATGGATTTTGCTCATCTTCCGGCTGCTAAATGGTATGTAGAAGCTACTCCGACAGACTTCGGTGGTTATCCGAATATTTACAATATGGAAACAGGTGAAAAACTGAACCTGGGTGCTTATACTGTAGAAGAAAAAGACGGTAAATATTATGTAACAATCAGCCAGTATATCTATCAGGGTTCTGTTGAAGAGAAAAATGATACATTCGTATTGAGTGTTGCTCCTGAAAGTGAAGAAGGTTATTACCGCACAGCAACAGGAGATCCGAGAGCTCTCTTTACACTGGGTTATCTGAATATTTCTTCCGGATTGAATGTTGAAGTTGGTAATAAAACTATCAATAATGATTCTGTTTTAGTTGTATCTGCTGATTCTGAAGATAAATTCAGATTGCACAGAATTGGAGACAACAAAGAATATGGTTATGGTAATTCTCTGGAACGTGGTCTGTATCAGATCAGCCTTTATAATCCGAATAAGTTGAATCAACATAACAAATATGTACAGATCACAAATGTAGATGGAACAGAAATGATGGTAGTATCCAATGCCGCTTCTGCAACTAACTTCTATTTGAAAGAAGTGAATGATGTGGATGGTACTCACTATTATGCTTTGATTAATGCTGCTTGGGATAAGAAAGCCGGTGTGGTTGATGCAACAGGTTTGATCAAAGCTGAAGATATTACTGCTGAAACACGTACTTCTGCATTTGCTTTAGTCGTTGATTCAACTCGTTACTATCGTGAATTTACTAAAGAAGAACTGGGTGAAAAGAATATCTTGAAGTTCTATCGCACACGTTCAACTGATAAAGAATATCTGTATGCTTCTGAAGCTGCTGAATTGAATTTGTTGGCAGTGGAAGGTAAGGGCGATAACGCCGAAGCTTTGGCTGAAATGACAGTAATACCGACAACAGAAACAGGTGTATTGATGCCTCAGTACTTTATTGCTCGTAATGTAACGGAACAGAAAGGCTCTGTTAAATGGTGTGGTGAAGATCATACTTCATTAGCTGATTCTTTGTCTTGCGATCATACCCATGTAACTCCTGATACACTCTTTGGTAACTTCTTGGTTAACTTGAAGATCGATGCTAAATATAACAAGTATAACTGGGAGAACAAGTATACTCGTCTGGCATTCCTGAAAGGGTATGTTGTGAAAGAAGAAGGTACTATGCCGGGTACAGGTAACTATACTAAATTGTTTGTTGATGGCAAACAGGTTACTATTGCTGAAAACAAGCATAATGCTGCTAAGTTTGAATTCCGTTTGATCAATGATGATGAAGCTCAAGATTTCTTGATCGAATCTGAATCTTGGAAGAATGACAATGCATTTGCCGGTGCTGCTCGTCCTATGACTGAAGGCGGTTGGTTGAAAGTCCAGAACGGTGTTCCTGTAATTGTAAAAGACAACTTTGAAAACTTCGATGCTTCATCTGCTGATATCTACAATGTAGAATCTTCAGAAGGTTCATCTGTCGCTAACGAAGATATCACAACTTCTACTATCACTGTAATTGCATCTAACGGTGCTGTAATCGTTAAGGGTGCAGAAGGTAAGAAAGTTGTTATCAACAACGTCCTTGGTCAGACAATCGCTAACACAGTAGTTACTTCAAGCGAAGCTACAATTGCGGTTCCTGCCGGAGTAGTTTATGTGAAAGTTGAAGGTGAAGCAGCAGTACCTGCTATCGTAAAATAAGAAATTATTTATAATCAATAAATTTAAATTGACTGTGTGCCGTAGGGGTGGGGTTCACCCACCTCCATGACAAGTACCCTGCGACAGGCGAACAAGCGGTCGATATTAATACTAAAGTAATGAAATAAAGTTCTTCTGTTCTAGCTCTGTGAAGAGCGAAAACAGGCAAAACAAGCCCCGGAAGAGATATCTTTCGGGGTTTCGTTGTGTGGACCTTATCACTGCCTTCGGGCATAAAATAAATAATATGGACAAAAACAACAACAACCTACAGCGCTCCTTTCATTGGATGCGTTGGTCGGCGAGATCGAACGTCTGCGCCGGATGAGAGTAGAGATCGCCTATAGCCCCTATATCAGTGAGCAGAATGGCGATAACCGCGAGCAGTACCGCCGTAACCTGATCTCGATAGGAGAAGAAATAGTCCGCCTGATGGATATGTATGATTGGGTAGGAAAGGAGGCGGCATGAATCGAGTGATGTTTTTATTTCTGACTATAATATAAAACAACAACATTATGAACAAACTAAGACAAATCTTGCAATTTATTAAAGCTCTGCTGGGCTTTTTGTTGAATCTGAAAAAGAAGGAAACAAATGACGAAGAACGAAGAAGTGGTTGTACCGGGCAATCAGCCCGAAGTGGCTTGTGTGTTATCTGGTGATACTGGATGTGATGGCTTTGTGGACGGACCGTACGGAAATCGTCCTAGCTTGCATCGGGGCCTTGTTGACACTCTCGGGGTACGGAAACGGTTCAAAGGAGAGCGGCGAAAGCAGTTCAGAGGAGAATTCGGACAGTCACTAACCGTTCTTGCCGGATATGCGTTGATGGTGTATGCGGCGGGCAGACCCCGCCCCTACATTCATTTCTGATAAATACTGAACCAGTTGCTATTTTCATTGGCACATTGCCTCATAGGCATATTGGCACATTCTTTATCGTCTGCGACGTACGCTGCGTACCGGAGAGGATTTCTCGGCTTTCGGAGCTTTTGTCTTGATGGTCTTTTCTTTGGTTTCTTTCGCTTTCTCGGTGGTTGCGCCTCTCTGTCCGCGAGCGGAGGCCTTGCTGGCCTTCTTAGCTGCTTTCGGATCTTCTACCTGGGTAGTGTCGGGCTGGAACCAGAGTGACTTTTCAAAGGCAACCAACTGGCCTTCGATACGATCCTGCTCTTTCTTTATTGAATCCGGAGTCGGACAATATGCCTGCAACGGTAGGTTCATCAGATTCTGTGTCTTGAAAATATCACCTTCGAACATACGGCGGCGGAAATAATCGTCGAGTGTGAAGGTCATCGCGTTGTTGATGTTCGACGTCATGATGAACGCTGTATTGATATACGGGCGGATATTTTCGTAAGGGATCCAGAACATCGGCATCGTCAGCTCTCCGACATCACCGGAAGTGGTCATGATCGGGCAGATAGCCAGTGTCTTTACGTCGAATACGGAATTGTTCTGGTCGAAATACCAGGCTTCCTTCACGTAATAAGAACGGACATATTCGGAAGGTATATCGCTTTCGTTGATAACGAACGTCGTTCCCTGATTACCTTGTCCGGCTATTTCTTCGTAGTAGATACCGAAGCTGTCGAGCATCTTTTTCAGGTCGATCTTGTTACCTTCGCTGAAATCTTCGTAACCGTCTTCGTACTGGTACGCATCTATTTTGCCTTCACTGATCAGACTGAAGATGATGGAGAAAAGGTTCATCTGTCCGTTCATCGGTGTGACGGGATAATAAAGCGGGGCATTCTTTTCTTTCATCAGGTCGATCTGACGATAGATGACACGCATCCAGCGGGCGTTTCCCACTTCCTGTGTCATACGCTCGTTCATATCCTGTGCCCGTACGGTCAGTTCGGGCATACCGGTGTCTTTTTTATCGTTTGCCCGTTCTCCGCGGGAGGCTTGCGGGGTTCTTCTTGCCCGTTGCTGGGTGTTCTCCGATTCTTCCTGTGCCTGCATGGAGGTAGCAGTGAAGAACAGGGCGCTTGCAATTGCCAGTATGTAATAAAAACGTTTCATATTTTATATCCTTATTTGGGACAGTTCGCAAACCGCCCCTACATTTAATTTACAATGACTTCGATCGGTGTAAGGGTACGTTCCAGACCGTCGGGACCTTTGGCCACCACGCCTCTGATGTAAAAACGTTTGCCTCTTGTCAGACGACGGATCCTCTCCTTCTGACCGTCGGAGAAGCGGGGACCCTGTGATACTTCAGGGATCGCATTTCCCATCGAGTCGAAGAAGATCAATTCGAAACGTAATACATCGAATTTGATATTCAATATGTCGTCGTCGATAGCAGCCTGCAGGACTTCGGTGTCGACCAGGTTACGCTTGGTCATGTTTCCACCGCGGAATTTACGCATGTTGCCATTCTGATCCTTATATTCGATATACGGCATCGGGTCGGGCAGGGCACGTACGCGAAACGTATTCTTTGCCATTTCCACACTGCGGCCGTCAGCCATACGGGCGCTTACCGATATGACGGCATCGGTTCCAACTTTCGACGGACGGGCTTCCCAGATGTCGCCTTTGCGTGTCAGGGTTCCGTTGGTCATGCTGGCCGTGATGTTTCCGCTCGGTACACCCGGTACGGCGATACGCATATCGTTGGCGATACCGGCATATAATACGTTCATCAGCAACGGTGCTACGGTAGCACTCGGCTCCGTAACGAAGTATTCGCTTTCAAACTCCTGGTGCATCACGCTGCCGTCGTTGTTCGGCATCTCGATATATCCCTTGACGGGATAAGTACCCGGAGCACCGGCAATGGCTGTAAACTGGCCGCGGCTGTCTGCTGGCAATTCCTTACCGTTGACAAACACGGTCGGACGTTTCGTCGAATCGACGGCAGACAGGACGATGTTCGCCTTGTACTGTCCTCCGCGCATAACGATCTGGCTTTCCGGGATGACCTGTGCGGTCATCTGGTTCACACGGTAGTCACCTACGTCGACGCTGTTCAGCAGGTTGTTCAATACTTCGCCTTCTGCATAACGGATATCGCTCTGCAACTTGGTCAGCAATGTCACAGCGGCTGCGACCGGCATATTTTCAAACAACGCCTCTTCCCAGGTACGGGTATTGATACCGGCTTTGTGGGGAGGGGTTGTGCTCAGGCTCGCTTCCAGGATGCGGGTCTTGGCGCTATCTTCCACCATTTCACCCATCATGGTACGGTAAGAGTCGATGGCTTCGCGCAGCTTTTTACCTTCGCCGGTAACCGGGCCGAGCATGATGCGTGAAGCGGCTTCGAGGTCGTCTTTATGTTCGATCTTATTTACGTTGGCATCTTTACCGTCGGCAATCTCTGCGATACGTTCTTTCAGGTTCTGTACGTAGTTGTACAGGCTGTCGGAGGCATGCTTTACCTGTATACCTTTGTCGTACCATTCTTTTACCTTTTCGGGATTGGACTGGTAGTAGGTATTCAGTTCGCCGGCCACGATATCGTTACGATGCGTAGAATTGTCGATAGAAGTGCGCAAACTGTCTTCCACTAGCTCGAAACCGTCGAGTACCTCCGATGACACATTCAGTGCCATCATGGCGATGAACACCAGATACATCAGGTTGATCATCTTCTGACGGGGCGAGTTGGGATTATTAGCTATTCCGGACATCTTTCTTTTGTTTCGTTTGTTTGTTATCTACCGGCTTGTTGCTGGCCTGGATTATTTGTATACGGAGCCTGCTGCTGATATCCGTACGGTTGCTGGTACGGCTGCTGATAGGCAGTCTGCTGCTGGTAATTAGGCTGCTGGGGCTGCGAAGCCGGTTGCTGGTAGGCTGGGGCTGCACCCATGTTGACCGTCATCGCCTGTAGCAAACGGCTGTATACCTGGTTCAGTTCGGCCAGCTGACGGGTCATCTTTTCCGTTTCGTTGCGGAAAACAGAGCTGTCGGTTACCGAACCGTCGTACATTTCGCGGATGCGGTTCAGGCCGCCGTTGATATGTTCGATGGATTCGATCTGTGAACTGATACTTTTCAATTGTATTTCGTAGATTGTATTCAAGCCGGAAATATTACGGTTCAGCATTTCCATCTGCTGCACGTAACCGCGTGAGTTCTGGTTGATACCGTCTGAATTGTCCGTAATGCTCTTATAGGAATTAAGCAGCGTGTCGGATACGTTGGTCAGCGAGTTGGTCACATGGCTGAAACGTTCCATATTTTCCGACATACCCGACAGTTGTTCCAGGTATTTCTGGGTTGCTTCGGTCAGTTCTGCCATCTTTGAGATCTGTTCGGCGGCACCACTCAGTTTCTTGATGCTTTCGCTCAGGTTCTTTGTATCTTCTTCGCTGACATCGAGGTTACCCAGAACGGATGCTCCGCTCAGGTCGCCCGCAATACCTGCTCTCTTGGCAGCACCGACATTTATATTGATACCTCCGCCGGCATTGTCGTCTTCCATATTTTCCGACGAATTGATCAGGTTAGACATGCCTGTTCCGGCAAAGTCCGGGCGGTCCATCGGATTCTTCGATTTCAGGACGGGGAATACTTCTTCCCAGTGATATTCGTTTGAAGGATGTTCAAAGGCAGAGATAAAGAATACCAATGCTTCCACTGTCATGGCGATGAACAGGATCTGGTTACCGTACGGCAGGTGCAGCAATTTGAACATGGCACCTATAATAACGATAGATGCTCCCCAGCTGTAACAGAAGTTCAGTACTCTCTTTCCCATATCGCTGGAAAGGAACATCTCTATTCTGTTTTTATATCTTCTATATTTTCCCATAATGTTGTATGTTTCTTATATTATTTCTTTCCTTTTGAACGGGAGAAACCGATCTGTGTACGTGCGCAACGGAAACCGATATACGAACGTGTTTCGTTCTGATATTCGAATGTACGCATATCCGAGCGGATGAATTGTGCCACGTCTTTCCATGAACCGCCGCGTACGACTTTCTTCTTCATGGCATACGGGTCTTCTTTCGCTGCGTTGTAGCGCAGATCCGGGTTCATGTCGCTCATTTGGCTCGGTCCTGATTCGGAATACATGGTAGAAGTCCATTCTGCCACGTTACCAGCCATGTCATACAGGCCGAACTGGTTCGGGGCGAAAGAGCCTACACGTGAGGGGATCAGGTGACCGTCTTCCGTATAATTTCCTTTTCCGGGTTTGAAGTTCGCCATGAAACAACCTTTGGCATTCTGCAGTTCGTCGGTCGACCACGGGTATTTGTTCTCGTTCTTTCCGGCACGGGCGGCGTATTCCCATTCGCCTTCCGTCGGTAGACGGAACGGTTCGATAGCCTGTCCGGCAGGGAAGTTCAGCGATTGCTTGAACATATCGGTACGCCATACGCAGAATGCGGTAGCCTGTTCCCAGGAAACACCCACGACAGGATAATCGTCATATCCCGGGTGCTGGAAGTACATGCGCATGTATGGCTCGTTGTAAGCATTATTGAAGTCGTTCACCCAGCAGGTTTCATCCGGGTAAATGTTTACGATGCGGGTGTGAAGGAAGTCCCACGGACCGCTCAGCGGGCGGGTCAGGGTTTCGTTGATGATGTTGCCGTCGTCGTCGATATAGGCGGTATCCTTGGAGATCATGATCACCTCGTTCGGGTTTACCTGGATATCTGTGTTGCGGACACGTTCGCCCGGGTCCAGGCGGTTTTTGCGAAGGGCGGCTCCGGTATAGTCATACCATTCGTATTTGTAGACCATCTGCTTTTCGTCCAGACGTTTCTCGCCGGTGATCGGGTGTACGTAATAAACGCTTTCGATGGCGCGCAGCTCATCCTCGTTCGCCCGTTTCCAGGGGATCGGACGGCTCCAGTCCAGATGCGGGGTGACAGGTTCGCCATACCGGTCTTCGGTAATCTTGAACAGGTCGTTGCCACCGTAAGCCGGGTCTGCCAGGCGTTCGCGGATAATGGAGTCGCGCACCCAGTAGACGAACTGGCGGTATTTGGCGTTGGTTATTTCCGTTTCGTCCATCCAGAAAGCGTCAAACGAAACACCTTTTGTTTCAGGATTGATCCCCCACAAGGAGTCTTTGTCTGCCGGTCCCATCTCGAACGAACCTCTTTTGATCAGAACCATGCCATAAGGTGACGGTTCGTTAAAAGCCACAGATCTTACCCCGGTAACTTCTCCTCCCGCTCCGGAAAGGGATTTACCACATGAGGTAAGCAAGGCTACTGCCATAAGTACTAATAATACTTTTTTCATATACTATAATATACGTACACTTTTATGTCTGTTCTTTCCTGTTTTTGTCTTCTTCAACTTCAACTGGTAGCGCACCAACACTTCGTGGCTACCGGAACTCCCTTTTAACATGGCCGTGGTAGGGAAATCGTAAGCATATCCAACCTGCAATCTGCCGAATGTGGCTCCCAATAATACTACTACCGACTCGTTTATACGCCAGGAAAGACCTCCGTTAAACATTTTATTATAGACCATCCGTGCGGTGATATCCGCCTGGAAGGTTTGCATATCTGTCTTCAAGAAAACAGAAGGCTGTAATTCATACAACGGGTTCCTTAGCTGAATATTGTATCCGCCTGTCAAATTTAATCCCATAGGAATGTAATAATTTGTCGTTTCACCCAATGCCATTTCCGGGGCTGTCAGGTGAGTGGCTCCGAAACCCGCATAGAAATTCTTATGCGTGTAATAGATACCGGCATTTACATCGAGGGCCATCGCTTGTACCGAAGTGGTCGGCAGGGCCGGGTCGGATTCAGCAGGGGTATGGTCCGGGCTTTCGGGGATATGTATCTTTGTTCCGTCGAAACCGACGTTGTATATACCTCCCTGCAGTCCGATACTCAATGTCCCTCCGAACAATTTCTGCTTATAGGCGTATTGGAAAGCGACCTTCGTGAATTGGAACAATCCGATGCTCTCCGTGTTGACAACCAATCCGATACCATTGTTTAAGCTACCTAGTTTCAGCGGCATATCGGCAATGACAAAGAAGGAGGTACCCGCATTGGGTATGCCTATCCATTGCTGGCGGAAAAGACCGAGCATATTCAGGTCGCCGGTTGTTCCGGCATAGGCGGGGTTGTAATATCCCATTCCCAGGAAGTACTGGCTTAACTGCATATCAGATTGGGCCCGTACGCTCATCGTACAGGTAATCAATGCAATAATAAACAGGAAGACTCTCTTCATTTAACTATAACTAACGAGGTGAAAGATGTTTCACCCCTACAATAACGCGGCAAAAGTATATAAATTGTATTTTCCGCAAAAAAACAAACGAGGCAGGGGACTTCGCAAGCCCACTACCTCGCCTATATTTCAATACTTTGTGTTAAAGCACATCAATATTCCTCTTCGTTGAAGAAGAAGTCTTCTTTACTAGGATAGTCAGGCCAGATATCTTCCATGCATTCGTAAATCTCACCTTCGTCTTCCATCTCCTGCAAATTTTCTATTACTTCTAACGGCGCACCAGAACGTTGTGCATAGTCAATCAATTCATCCTTGGTTGCAGGCCAGGGCGCGTCTTCCAGCTTCGAAGCTAACTCTAATGTCCAATACATAGTTATCTAGTATTAACAACTGCCCGAAGGCAGTCAGGTTCTCAAATTTTCCGCAAAAATAAAACAATATTTCTTAGATGCAAGTATAATCCCAAATAATTTCTTTGCCATTATTTTTTATACATTCCTTCCGGGCCAGAACAAACAGATAATCAGAGAGTCTGTTTACAAAAATAAGAACAGGCTCTTCTACCGGATTTGTTTCGGCCAAACGGTATATCTGGCGTTCCGCGCGACGGCAGACGGTACGGCAGACATGTGCCAGTGAAGCGGAACGGCTGCCACCGGGCAAAATGAAGTTCTTCATCGGAGGCAGTTCGTTGTCGAGACGGTCGATCTCCCGTTCGATGCGTGCGATGCTTTCGGGAGTAACCTTGCTTTCTATTTTCAGTTCGGTCGTCTCCTGGTCGGTTGCTAGGTAAGATCCGATGGTGAACAGCTTATGCTGGATGAAAGAGAGGAAGTCGATATCCGCCTGGTCATCGAGTGCCGTGATAAGCAGGCCGATGAATGAGTTCAGTTCGTCGATCGTTCCGTAACTTTCGATGCGCTGGTGCGCTTTCGATACCCGCTGGCCTCCTACGAGGGAGGTCTTTCCCTTGTCGCCGCCACCGGTATAAATAAGGCTTTTTTTCATATACTTCTTTTTTTATTCAATATTCTTAATATAGTGTCGTTGGTAGGGGCGGTTCGCGAACCGCCCTTACAGTACCGCCGTTAGAAGTAGACTATATAGTCTCGCTTGTGCAATTTCTTGTTAAAGAATACGATACCCATCGAATAGAGGTCTATCGTTACCGTCACCTCGGGATGGGCGCATACTTCTTTCCAGAACTCCCTCATCTTACGGCTTGCCTTGATTCCTTCAAAAACAAAGATCGTATCGTTATGGATATGCTTTGTACATTCATTAAACAACCAAACGTTGTTATGTTGTTCATATAATGTATTAAAAAATACAAAATCGACTTTCCCCATGTCTTCCAATGCCTGGGGGAGCAGCTCTTTATACGTTCCTGTGCGCAGGTCCACCGGGTTGCGTGCCGCTTTATCGAAAGCGATCCGGGCGATGGAGGCAAACTCCGGGATATTCTCAAGGGCAATACATTTCAGTCCGGGGGCGTAGGAGGTCAGATAAAGGGTGGATAACCCCATCGACGGTCCCAGTTGAAGTATGTTTTGCGACTTGAAATAGTTCGCCAGGCGGAAAAGCAAAGCACCGTGTTTGGGTTTGATCGCTTCGCGCTCCACAATCTCTCCGATCGTACGGCGGCGTATCCCTTTCTGCTGTCGGTCCGGATAGGTGATGATATTGTCGCGGAAAAGCAGTTGTTTCCGGATCAGTTCTATATCATAAAAGCTATAATAGGAACAGCGTTCTTCTATCACCTTTGTTATCAGGTTGAAGACGAAAGGCGAATGTACTCCGTAACCGCGGCGGTAACGGATGCCCCGGTATAAAAGTACACTTTTTCGTAAGGTATTAGCTTTGGGAATGATTTGCATTTCTCTTTTCGTATTTGTCACACAAAAGTAAGATATTCTTATTTATTGGCAATAATTAGCATCTACAGATTCATGTCGGAAACAAAATATCTATATATTTGTCGCCGGATTTAGGTTTATTTTGCAGTAATATAAGAGTTTGTGAAGGCAGAAAGAAGAAAGCGTATTTTTCTGGCATGGTTGTTATTCATGGCCATGCTTCCATTCTTTGTCGCGAAGATCACGCACCGGCATGATCCCGACGAGGTGGTTTGCTGTTCTTCCGGCCCGCATGAGACGGATAGCCATTCGCAGAATCCGGATCACTGTCTGCTCTGTAATTTGCTCCTTTCTCCTTTCCTTTCAACCGATTCATTCGATTTACATTTTATATTGACGCTCAATCCCGTTGGGCGGATCGATTACCCGGATGAGAAAGTCTATCTGCTTTCTTACTCACATTACCTGCGTGCGCCGCCTGCCGCCTGATACATATCTTATCCAATTAATTTTTCAAATTAAAACAGATTGTATTTATGCGTATCGGAATGATTCCGGGTATGCTGGTGGTATGCTGTACAGGTACCCTTCATGCCCAAGAACCCGATTCACTCCGTAATGTGTCGCTTTCCGAGATCGTGGTTACTGAAAACTATCAGTATCTGCGGAACAGGAATACGACGCTTCATCTGGATGTGGTAGGGAAAGAATTTCTAAAAGAGCATTTTTCCGGCAATCTGATGCAGACCTTGGAACAACTACCCGGTGTCCATTCTATGGATATAGGTTCCGGCTTTTCCAAGCCGGTGATCCGGGGTATGGGATTCAACAGGGTGTCGGTGACGGAGAACGGAATCAAGCAGGAAGGCCAGCAATGGGGTGCCGATCACGGGCTTGAGATAGATGCTTTTAATGTCGAACAGGTCAATATACGAAAAGGGCCGGCTTCGTTGCTTTACGGAAGTGATGCGATGGGCGGTGTGGTGGAGATCACGCAGGCAGCTCCTCCGTTTGACGACCAGGTGTTCGGCGAGGTGAGTTTGCTCGGCAAATCGGTGAACGGTTTGTTCGGCGGCTCTGTGATGCTGGGTGTTAAAAAGGACCGTTGGTTCACGAAGCTGCGCTTTTCGGAGCAGCATTTCGGTGATTACCGGATACCGGCGGATACGATCGTTTACCTGACTCAGAAAATGCCTGTGCATGACCGCAGGCTGAAGAATACGGCGGGGTTCGAACGTAATGCCAGTTTGTTTACCCAATACCGGAAAGGGGCGTATATGAGTGATTATATGGTGAGCAACGCTTATCAGAAGGTCGGATTCTTTCCGGGTGCCCATGGTATCCCCGACCCGTCGCGGGTAGAGGATGACGGGAGTGCACGGAATATCGGGTTGCCTTATAGTACTGTCAATCATTTGAAGGTGACGACCCATCAAGAATATGCCTGGGAGAATATCCTAGCTCAGTGGGACCTGGGGTACCAGAATAATCACCGGGAGGAATGGAGCCTGTTTCATACACATTACGGTTCGCAGCCCGTCCCTGAAACGGACCCGGACAAGGAGCTGGCTTTTGTCCTGAATACCTTTAGTTCGGGTATGAAGGCACGGTTTACCGGGTCTTCTGTCTGGGATCACCGTATGGGGTGGGATGTGCAGTACCAACGGAATACGATTTCCGGTTATTCCTTTCTTTTGCCGGAGTATAGCCGTTTCACGACAGGGATAAGCTGGCTGACGACCTGGAAGCCGGATGAAATGCTGTCTGTCAGCGGAGGTTTACGGTATGACTTCGGTAAAACGGATATCCGTTCGTTTACGGACCCCTATCTGGAAACGTATCTTCGTGAGCAAGGGTATAGCGAAGAGATCGTGGAGAAAAGCAAGACGCGTAGTTATCCGGTCAAACGGGACTTCGGTGATTTCTCCGGGTCGCTGGGGATCGTATGGGCTCCGGCAAAAGCGCATTTACTGAAGGCGAATGTCGGTCACAGTTTCCGGCTGTCGGGTGCGAATGAGTTGGCATCCAACGGGGTACATCATGGTACGTTCCGGCATGAGCAAGGTGATCCTGACCTGGGGTCGGAGCGGGGATGGCAGCTGGATGTTGCCTATTCTTTCTTCGGCACTATCTTTTCCGTCACGGTATCTCCTTTTGCCAGCTGGTTCAGCAATTATATTTACCTGAAACCGACAGGGGAGTGGTCCGTCCTTCCCCATGCCGGACAGATTTACCGTTATACAGGGGCGGAAGCCTTGTTTGCCGGAGGAGAGATCTCGGCAAAAGTAGATCTTCCCTTGTATTTCAGTTATGAATTGGGAGGTGAATATGTCTATACTTATAACTTGGACGAGCATATACCATTGAGTTTTTCTCCGCCGGGTTCTTTGCGGAATACGCTTTCCTGGGAGAAAAAGAGGATGCGCTTCTATGTGGAACACCAGTATATTGCCGACCAGAACAGGGTTGCCCGGAATGAAGATCCGACACCGGGGGCGCAGTTGTTTCACCTGGGGGCCGGTTTCCGTATCTCTGTCGGCCGGACGGATGTGGAGCTGACACTGTCTGCCCGGAATCTGTTCAATACGAAATATTACAATCATCTGAGTTTTTACAGGAAGGTGGAGATCCCGGAACCGGGACGCAACTTCCAGTTATTAATAAAAATACCATTTAAAAAGTTATTCTAATGAAAACAACGTTTTATTTATCGATAGTTATTGTCCTGATGTCCTCCGTTTTGCTCGTGTCTTGTTCCGATGATGAGAAACAAGGAGATACCACGAAGCCTGTCATCACGCTGAATGCACCGGCAGAAGGTGCTGCCCTGCAGCCGGGCAGCCATATTCATTTCGATATGGATCTGGAGGACGATGTGATGCTGGGCTCTTATAAGGTTGAGATACATAATAACTTCGACGGCCATACCCATACGAAGGCGGAAGCGGGAGAAACGACTCCGTTCGCTTATAACAATTCGTGGGATGTATCGGATAAAAAGAGCACCCATATCCATCATCACGAGATCGAGATACCTGCCAATGCAACCGAAGGTAATTATCATTTCATGGTATATTGTACGGATGCGGCCGGGAACGAGTCGTATGTGGCGAGAAACATTGTGCTGAGTAAAGACGGGGAGACCGGGGAGCATTAATAGTTTATAGTCTGAAATATCAGCAATATAAAAAGAGGTTATCCGGTTAATTCGGGATAACCTCTTGCTCTTTATTTATGGAAGATACTGCTTTTCTGTATACATCTTTGATACTGACAGGCTTGCCACCTTGGCGTATGCTTTCATTGGCTGCTTCCATGAATGTGTATATCTCGATTGTTTCTTCTTTCTCTACGGGAGCAATGCCGGTTCTGAAAAAAGTAAGGATAGATTTTAATAATTCCTCATATCCCTCATATCCTCCTGCCTGCGTTACTTCTTTTTCACAGAAAACAGTTCCACCGTATGTATGAGCACTGTTCCTTACGCCTCTGAATGTTCCGATACGTCCGTCTTCCCAAACCCCTACAACCAGGTCGGAATCTGTATTTGAAGTGCAGGAAACAGATTGACATCCCTTTCCCATAAGTGTGTACAATATTTCAACTCCGTGTATTCCGTACCAGAAGAAACCGGCATGTGAAGGTTCGTTTATGCAAGGGGAATAACAATCGGCACCTACGACTTTCCCTTCCGGCCCGTTTCCGCCTCTCAAAAGTTGGTTACGAGAAGAAAAACGTAGTGCAGAAGAAGAAAATACGGGAACTTGCTTTTCTTCTGCTAATTTGTAGATCGCCAATACATCAGAAAGACCGGCTGCTACAGGCTTATCGATGAATAGTGCTTTTTTACTGTTTATCACTTCGGTTGCCTGTTCAAGATGTAAGGTACCGTCGTTGGTTTCCAACAGTACGCAATCCACTTGTTGTAGCAGTTCTGCAATCGACGAAGATATCCGTACACCGTGCTTTTTAGCGGTTTCAGTATAGCCAGCTATGCGTGCTATACTGGATTCGATAGTCCGGGAGCCATACGGATAGGCAGCGACTACTTTGAAACCTACATAATCAGGATCAGGTTGTTCACTGTTTATCAGTTTGATAAAAGCATCGGCATGTGATGTATCCAGGCCGATGATACCCAGCCGTACCGTTTTCTGAGCCTGGTTATCGAAACAGACGAACAGAGGAATGATCAGTAGTATTAGAATCTTGTATCTCATAGGTTGTTCTTATTTGGTTGTCGACTGTTTTAAAAACTGGCTTTCTCCGGCTCCGGCGCCACATAGGTCAGTATCTGGCCGCTTAGTTGCAGGAGAGATATCTCGCATAGCTTGGTGGAGTATTCTGCGATGGATTGCCTTTCTTCTGCTTCCAGCAAGCTTATCTGGGCTTCACGCAGTTCGATACCGGATAATTCTCCCAGTTTATAGCGGTCGATCGCGATACGGTGATTTTCCAGGGCAACGACGACATTGGCTTTTTCCAGGTTCCACAGGCCCAGGTTGTTTTGGTAAGCCATCCACAGGTTGCTCATGTCGGCACGCAGGCCCAGTTCGAGTTCCTGTTTCTTCAACTGGCTGTTTTCGATCTGGATACGGGCGTTGCGGCGTTCACGTCGGCGGTTCAGACCGTCGAACAGATTCAGGCCGACTGTCAGTCCGTAGTTTAGCCCCAGACGTTGCTGCAGGTCGGTTGTTCCGACTTCATACCAGTTAGCGGTGTAGCCGTAACCGGCATTTAGTTTTACATACGGGTAGTCACGGCTTTTCACCTTTTTGTAATCCAGTTCGGAGAGTGACTGGTTTTTTTGGGCGATCAACAGAGAGGCGTTCGATGCCAGGGTACTTTGCCAGAGATCTATTTCGTCCAGAAAGATGTTCGGACGTATTACTGAATCTTTCAAGGCGATCTGTTCGTCTATATTATCAAGCGCCATGAGTTCGTTCAGCCGGATACGGGAAGTATGAACTACTTCCAGCTGGTTCAGGACATTTGAACTGTCGGCATTGAAGTCGACCTGTGCCTGTTGCAGGTCCATACGTGATCCGGAACCGATGTGGTAACGCTCTTCCGCAATACGTACACGCTCACGGGAGAGGTCGAGAGAAGAACGCAGGTTGCGCAATCGGATATGCTGGCGGATCAGGTTGTAATATTCGCCTGAAAGCGTTGCGACAAAATCTTCAATCGTCAGGCGCGTATCCAGCTCACCCATCCGCTTCAATTCTTTAAGACGTGCATATTCTGCCTGGATGCCGAAGCCGTCGAACACGGTCCAGTTCACGTTCAGTCCGATGTCGCCCGTCTCGTTTTTGACACCGTTTTGCTTCTCGGTTGTACCGTCGGCTAATTTGTTACGGTTGTTGTTGACCGAGCCGCTGAATCCGCCGCTCATATCTACCGTCGGCAGATAACCGGCATTACCCAGTGTCGCGTTATTGTTACTGATCAGTTGCTCGTTACGTATGATACGGATGGAATAGTTCCGTTCCAATCCGGTTTCGATGCATTGTTTCAGGCTGTATACTTCCTGTGCCTTGACACTCAGGGTAGCAGAAACAGCCAGTATCATTAATAAGACCTTTTTCATATCTTTTTTGCTCTGTCTGTTGAAATAAAACTATACATGGCCGGAACGATAAACAGGGTAAGGAATGTTGAAACCAACATACCGCCTACTACGGCAATACCCATCGCAATACGTCCCTGTGCACCTTCACCGCTTGCATATACCAGCGGAACCAATCCGAGAATGGTGGATACACTGGTCATCAGGATCGGGCGCAGACGCTGTGTAGAAGCCGAACGGATTGCTTCCGCCATACTCAATCCCGCTTCCTGGCGCTGGTTGGCGAACTCCACGATCAGGATACCGTTCTTCGCCACGAGACCGATCAGCATGATAATACCGATCTGACTGAATATATTCATTGTAATACCCGAGTAGCTCATAAATATCAAAGCTCCGGCAATGGCAAGCGGTACGGTGAACATCACCACAAACGGGTCTTTGAAACTCTCGAACTGGGCGGCAAGTACCAGGTAGATCATTAACAAGGCGAGGATCATGGCGAACATCAGGCTGGAAGAACTTTCGCGGAACTCTTTCGATTCGCCGGAAAGAGCTGTGCGGAAACTTCCGTCCAGTGTCTCAGCCGCGATACGGTCCATTTCGTCCAGGCCGTCGCCGATCGTATATCCTTTGTTCAGACCACTGGATACCGTTGCCGAAACAAAACGGTTGTAGCGGTATAACTGGGGCGGTGCCACGTCCTCAAGCAGGGTGACGAGGTTATCCAGCTGGATCATTGAGCCGTTGTCACTTCGCACATAGATCGACTTCAGATCGAGCGGTGTGTTACGTTGCTGGCGGTTGATCTCGCCCAATATCTGATATTGTTTGCCATTCATATAAAAATACCCCATACGCTGTCCACTCAATGCATATTGTAATGTCTGGGCGATATTACGCGTACTGACTCCCAGGGAGGAAGCCTTGTCGCGGTCGATCTCGATGCGTGTTTCCGGCTTGGTGAATTTCAGGTTCACATCCGCCATCTGAAAGACAGGGCTTTCATTTACTTTTTGCATGAATTCAGGCAGGTGTTCCGCCAGCTTTTCCAGGCTGGGCGCCTGTAGCACATATTGCACAGGCATACCTCCGCGTCGTCCGCCGAAAGTAGACTGTTGCTGGACAAAGGCACGTGCCTGCGTTTCTTTTCGTACGGCAGCCGAGAGTTTTTCTGCTATTTCCATCTGTGAACGCTCGCGCTCTTTGATATCCGGAAGGATCACGCTGATATTGGCATTACTACTGGATGCACGGTTTGTCAGGAACTTACGCTCCGGCGCAATGGAGTCGGCAAGTTCTGCAATCCGGTCGGAATAATCGCGGATAAACTCGAAAGTGGCCCCTTCCTGGGCACGCATATTGATGGAGATGGAAGAGCGGTCTTCCAGCGGTGAAAGTTCAGAACGGATCGTGTTCCAGAAATAGCCGATCGAACCGAACATAATGATCACGATAGGGATAGCCCACCATTTATGGCTCAGGAAATAGTTGAGCGACCAGGCATAAATATTGTTCAACCCTTCGAAGAAAGGCTCGGTTTTTACATACAACCAGTTCTTCTTTTCCCGCCTGCGAAGTAACTTAGTAGCGAGCATCGGGGTAAAGGTTAGGGCAACAAATGAAGAAATCGTCACGGAGCCGGCGATCACGATACTGAACTCCTTGAACAAACGTCCGGTCATCCCTTCCATAAATACGATTGGGAGGAATACCGAAACCAACGTCACGGTCGTTGAGATTACTGCAAAGAAAATTTCTTTCGAACCTTCTATACCTGCCTCTTTCGGATTCATGCCTTGTTCGATACGGACATAGATGTTTTCTGCCACCACGATTGCGTCGTCCACCACCAGTCCTACCGAGAGTACGACTGCCAGCATGGTCAATACGTTGATGGAAAAACCGGAGATATACATGACAAAGAAGGCACCGACCAGCGATACGGGGATAACCACGCAAGGAACCAGCGTAACGCGCCAGTCGCGCAGGAACAGGAAGATGATCAATACCACGAGTGCCAATGCCACATAGATCGTTTCTTCCACTTCGGCAATGGATGCGCGGATGAAACGGGTATTATCATAGATCATTTCGATCGATACATCTTCCGGTAAGTCCTTTTTCAACTGTTCGATACGGTTGTAAGCCTCGTCGGCAATCTCGATATGATTGGCACCCGGCTGGGGCACGATTACACAGATTACCATCGGTTCTCCGTTTTTACGCAGGATACTGCGCAAGTCTTCCGGTGCCAGTTCTGCGCGTCCGACATCTTTGAAGCGGACGATATTATTGGCATCTTCCTTAACGATCAGGTCATCGAACTCTTTCGCTGTATGCATCAGGCCCAGGGTACGGATAGACAGGTCGATCGTATTTCCTTCGATGCTACCGGAGGGTAATTCCACGTTTTCCGCATCTACTGCGTTTTTTACATCCAAAGGGGTAACACCATAACCTGCCATCTTGATCGGGTCGAGCCACAAGCGCATGGAGTAACGTTTTTGTCCCCATATATCTACACCGCTCACATTCGAGATCGTCTGTAAGCGTTCTTTTACGGTTAGTTCAGCTATTTCACTCAACTCCATCAACGAGCGCCGGTTACTTTGTACACCGATTTGCATGATAGGGGTAGCATCGGCATCCGCTTTTGCTACGGTAGGCGGGTCACAGTCGCGCGGCAGATACCGTTGGGCGCGCGAAACCTTGTCGCGCACGTCATTGGCTGCCGTTTCCATATCCACCGACAGTTCGAACTCTACGGTGATACGGCTGCTACCCTGGCTACTGACACTACTTAGTGAACGGATACCCGGGATACCGTTGATGTTTTGTTCCAGCGGTTCCGTGATCTGGTTCATGATAACTTCGGCATTCGCTCCCGGATAGGACACGTTTACCGAAATAATAGGCTGGTCCACACTGGGGAACTCGCGAACCCCCAGGAACTTGTAGCCGATCATACCGAACAGCAGGATGATAAGCATCATTACCGTCGAAAGAACCGGCCTGTTTATACTGGTTTCCGATATATTTGCCATAGGGGAGTTTAATACAGATTATCAATAGTTACATTCATGCCGGTACGGAGCTGCATCACACCGGAAGTTATCAGTGTGTCGCCGGGTTGTATACCTTTGAGCACCTGTACGTGGCTTTCGGTACGCAAACCGATCTCGATCTCTGCCGGGTCGGCTACCCCGTTCTTGTAGAGGTAAACGACATTCTTTCCCATTTCCGGGATCAACGCTTCGCTCGGGATAGCCAATGCGTCTTTGATCTCGCGTTTGGTGATCTCGACGGATGTGTAACGTCCGGGGAAAATCGCTTCGTTCGTGTTCGGATAGGTAGCGCGTACTTTCAGGGTACGGGTGGTCATGTCCATTTTACTCTCGACCGCATATACTTTTGCATTATAGTTGCGCATGATACCGTTCGAGTCTTCTAGGCGGAAGACGATCATTGTCCCGTTACTCACATCATTCGCATATCTTTCAGGGATGGAGAACTCGATTTTCAACGGAGATATTTTGGTCAGCTTGGTAATGACGGTGGTAGGAGACACGTAAGCACCTTCACTGACTGAACGCAGGCCGATGATGCCGTCGAAAGGGGCACGCAGTTCGGTTTGCAGGATATTGGCTTTCACCAGGTCGATATCGGCCATCAGCTTTTCGTATTCGGTAGTCACCTGTTCATAGGCTTCCTGGCTGACCGCATCTTTCTCCAGCAAAGTGCGCTGGCGGTATACCCGGTCTTTTGCCAGAGGGATCTGGGCTTCCAGTTTCCTGAGCTGGGCTTGTAAGGGTTTATCATTGATCTTGGCCAGCAGGTCACCGGCTTTTACATGTGTTCCCTCGGTGAAATAGATATTCACCACTTTTCCGGACGATTCGAAGGATAAGTCTACTTCTTCGTCGGGAATGATACTGCCTGTACTGATTACTTTATCGGTCAGCGATTGGAATTTCAACACTTCGGCGTTGATGTTCAGCACCTGCTTACGTACGCTTGTTCCCGGTGCGGGAGCCACATTGGAATCCTTGCCGGATGCTGTCAACTGGTTCTTAATCTGTGGATAAGCAATCATTCCTGCAATCATCAGAAAAATTGCGGCGGTAACGCCCCACTTCACTCTCTTCGTCATATTTTCAATGGTATCTACTTTAAAAACTTATCAATAGGCATGTAAATATACACAACTCAACCGAGATATAGACAAGAGAGATAAAAAAAGGTTTAATCAGTGTGGATAAATATCTGTTTTTTGCATGAGATATAATTCCAGATAGCCCTATAGTCTCCCTTGATATAGCATAGTAGTCTAAGCAATGGTAGCACAGTAGTGCTGACGGGATAACACTATAGTACTATCGGTCACACCTATCGTTTTTACCACCTACAGGAACTTTTTTACAATCACCCTTCAGCTTTCAGTTCTCTATCACACTTTTATTTTCAATGGATTTGGTCTGAAGGCTCCAGTAAAAAAGAAATAAACTCAGACCTTTAGTCCGACAAATAAGCGTACATATTTCTTCGTGCTGATGCCTATGTTTTTCCGAACAAGTAGGCAGTGAACAAATAACGGATGTTTATTCTTTCGAAGGTGCTGGGGCTGCTTTTTCAGGCGGGTGTACCATTTGCTGACCTTTCAGTGTTACTTATTAAATATCAAATGTTTAAAAGGGATGAAGCCTGAAACGATGATTATAAAAACTCTCTGAGGAAAGCAATCGACACAAATATCGGGGGTGTTGTGGTTATCCCCAGAGAATATCGAGTGATTCGGAGATCGGATGAGTCGTTTTTGATGCGATTAACGATAGTTAACAATCGCTTTTCAAAAAACACCTTTTACCCAACGAGTGCTAATCGGCCTGAAAATGAGTAGGGATCGGGGTTTTGGCGGGTAGGCATCCATTTTAGACGAATAAGCATCGAGTTAAATATTTGCGAGGGTGATAATTTATATACGCTTTGAAATATAAGGCTAGAATGGTTATTGTAATGACTAAAAAAAACGTTCCTTTTTTCTCGCCAGCAAAGTTAGATATAAGTTTTAAACCTACAATTCTTTCTCATAATTTTTTTTCAATCCTATCCTCTTTCTTATCAATTGAATAGCAATTAGAGTACAAAAATAGTACTTCTTATTACCAAGGCAAAATACTACCTAAAAAATGACGAGAAAAAAGGAACGTTTTCTCTAGTCATTATTATAGAATCAATCAAATTTGAGACATATAAATAAAGTATTAATTAAAAAAGAATTCGTATGCGAAACTTTACTAAAACAAAAGTGCTAACTATTAGTGCTATGTTAGTTTTGGGCACAGCATCGGTATTTGGACAGGTAGAAAATGCTCCTGCATGGGCTGCCACCGAATATGCGGGTTTGACTGCTGCTCAAAAACCTATTTTGTATGAAGCCGAAGGCAATGACGTTCTACCGGGTTTCCCTGGTAAGGCTTTAAAAACTGTAGATGGAAAGAAAGTTTGGGGTAATGGTGTTTATTTCCGTGCTTTTAATAAGGACGTAGATGATGTATATTATCCTAATATTACCGAAAAGCCGACAAACAATTATACCACTACTACGGTATGGCAAAGTGGTACTGACTCTTTAGGAATCTTCTTGGGTGACAGTCAGAGTGGTGAGTTGATGTTCGATTTGTCAACTAAGTATATGACAAATGTACGTGAACTGAAAGTTAAGTTAAGTGCTGAGAACTTCGGTTTGGCTGCAACTTCTTCTGCAGATTGGCATATTAAAGTTGCTGTATTTGATTTGGAAGGTAATCCAGTAAAGAGAAGTGAAATATTGAAAAATGGTTCTGCTTCTGCTGATGCTGAATTTAAATCTGACGGTGCAATCTTTAAAACAGGAGCTGCTGATGTAGAAGATAAAGTAATCAATTTGTTCGATGTTGTAACTGATCCGATTACTGATGCAAGGATGTTTATTGAAGGTTCTTTGGATAACAAGTTGATCCAGGTGACCTTGTGGTCTGATTTTGTTGAAATTAAGGATGTAGAAGAGACTGCTTCTAAGAGCCATTTTGCTCCGGCATTGGTTGTTAGTGGTTTCCAGATGAATTTCGACGAACCGACTTTGGCTTTGACTGCTGATGTAACATCTTTCGAAGCTGGTTTAGGCTTAATTAGCTGTACAAATGGTACTTTGGCGTTGAGCGCAGAAAATGTTAAATTACCTGCTAAAACAACTGCTGAAAATGCTTTTGTATGGACAAACGTAACAAATAACAACGATGTTGTTCGTGCTGAATTTGAAAAAGAATCAGATGGCGCTAAGTTGGAAGATAAAGTAACATATGATTTCCAACCGAAATCAATCGCTACTTTCTCTGGAAAATATGCTGCTAAGTTACCAGAAACAGATGTATTGAATCCTATCCGTTTGTCTGCTGAAACAGGATTAATTTCTGCAAACTCTGTTCCTGAATTAGCTTTCGCTAAAGATCATATCTTTTTCAATGAAAATTGCCAGACACAAGAAGTAGAAGTTGTGGGTAAGAATATTCCTGATCAGAAAACATATCCGATGGATTTCTTGGCATATGAAAAGATGACTTCTGATCAGTGGACTTCATATGGTAAAGTGAAAATAACTGACGGTATTAAATATTCTTCATGTGGTGTAATAGAAGAAGGTTCTAAATTGACTTTAGCGTTGAGAGAATGGACTAACGACATCACTCGTGAAGAAGCATGGAAAATCGCAGTGAATGCAGACTACAAACCGTTAGGTTTTGATGCTTATGGAAAATTCGGCTGGACATTGGCTGCTGCTAGAGTTGGCGCATTGTGGCTGACTTATGAAGGCGAAAACTTTGACGGTACAGTAGGTCGTTATACTGCCGACAATGTATTCTTTGCTCCTTATAATAAGAAAGATGCATTGGATAACTCTCGTTATGCTTCACGTGTTAAGAAATTGGTGTTGCATGGTAGCGAATTGAAACCTACAGGAAATGACGGTATCGCTAAAGTTCGTATAACTTTGCAGAATCTGAATCTTAGTGGAAATAATGAGAATGCTACAGATAACCAGGAATTCCGCTTCAAATTGAGTGAAGATGCTGCTTGGGTAAACAACAATACGGATACATTGGAAATCAGCATCAATACATTGGACGATGCTAAGATGAAACAGTTCCGTGAAGAAGGTCTTCCTATTTATGTACAGTTCGTTCCGAATAAGGATGGTTTCCTAGATCCTGAAAAAGCAAATGTTAAGGAATGGAATCCTGATACATATGAATTACAAGTTTGGGCTGTAGGTGTTGAGTCTGAAAGCAATTGCCCGTTATGTGGTGTTGGTGTAGTAGCAGGTTTATATGGTGATACTCGTGCTAATTTGTGGAGTAATATCAATAACTTGAGTCTCATTGAAGAAATGCACAACTCTTATCGTCCTTCATTTGGTACAAATTTACCGAACTTAGTATATCCTGAATTCCAGAAATACTTTGGTAAAGTATATCAGGATGAATGTGATTACGTAAACCCATTGGCAGTAGACTCATTCTACGTAGCTGGTTACAACTTGGAAAAAGTAGTTAATGTAACTCGTAAAGCGAATGTAAGCGCATATCCGAATGCATTTACTTATGTAATCAAGGATATGTTGAATGATGGTGCAGCCGTTGATAAACTGACTCCGAACCAATATGGTGAAGTGTTAGGTTTAGTGGTTGTAACATTCAACCAGGCTACTAAAAACGGAGCTATGCATAGAGCTGAAGATTTGTTCACTGTTAAGTCTAACGAAAATGTAATGACTTGGACAGACGGTGAGTTGAATCCGTTAGAACAGTTTAATTATATGCACTATGTAAACGAAGGTGGAGTATATGGTTTCATTTACAAACCGGAAATTACAATCACTCCTGCGGGAGACATTACTGCTAATGTAGATGAAGAAGCTAATGTGAATGTAGTTATTGAAGGTAAAGAATTCAACCCGCTGACTGCAACAGAAGCTATTAAGGTTTCTTTGGGTACAGTAAATTATGATAACCCATTTACTTTGACAGCTCCGGCAAATGTGAAGGTTGATGTGAACGGTTCTTTCACTACTACTGCTACTGTTAAGTATGCTCCGACCGCTGCTACAGCATGTGCAAAAGAAAATGTATTGATCGTAGAGGCTAACTGCTTAACGAATGATTTGGCAATTGCTGGAGAACCGACTGTTGGAGATGAACTTCCTGTATTGCAACCGATGGTACACGGTGATATCGACGGTGCAACAGCTGTCTTGAAATGGGAAGGTATTCCGGGTGCTGACTATTATGTAGTACAGGTAGGTCACTTGGCTCCGAAGAATACATCTAAGAATGTCTTCATGTCTGAAGTATTGGCTAAGAGTAAAGGTTCTAACCAAAATAACGATATTTTGTCTGTAGAGTTGTTCAACGGTACAGGTAAAGTAATCAATCCTAAAATGATTGTTAACTATTATCTGAAAGTAGTTCGTACAGATAAAGCTGGTGACGAAGAAGTATATTATGGTCACTTCAAGAATACAACTATCAATACATTCAATCTGCAAGGCGGTTGGACAAACAGTGCTGTGATCATCAGTGAATTCCGCGATAAGAAGGGTACAGATGAAAACGCAGGTAACCTTGTAAACATCACAATTAGCGATCAGTATCGTTATAATGTATATCTGATGGAAGGTGAAAATCAGATTGACGTCTTCACATTCGGTGAAGCTGGTGCTCACTTAGCTCGTAAGGCTTATAATGGTATGCCTGAAAACCAGGGTGAATTCAACATCACTGACTGGGAAACTATCAATACTTCTTTAGTTGATGGCAACGGTAATGCTTCTTATTGGTGGGAAGGTCCTGAAAACGTAGAGTTCAACTTGGTTGATGGTGCAGAATCTGTAAAAATTCATGCTGGTAACGAAGCTAACTATACGAAGGATGGCAAATACTTAACTGTAAATGTTAAGAACATGAAGCCGAATAGCTTATATGATGTAACAGTTACTGCTTATCATCCTTGTCTGTTTGCTGATGGTAAAACTTTGTTAGCACAAGAATTCATTCCTACTTCTCAGTTCGTTGGTGATAATGTAGGTGAAATTGAAATCGAAGTTGGCAAAGAAGGTACTATTACAGCTAACGATGAAATCAATGCTTCTGCTGTGAAGGTTGTTGCTGGCGAAGGTCAGATCACAATTGTTGGTGCAGCAGGTAAGAGAGTAGCTATCAACAATCTGCTGGGTCAGACAATTGCTAATACTGTTATCACTTCTGATGACGCTGTTATCAAAGCTCCTGCAGGTGTAGTTGTAGTAGCTGTTGAAGGAGAAACAACAGTTAAAGCTATCGTAAAATAAGACATTTATAATCAATAAATTAGAGTTGACTGCGTGATTCCGTAAGGAATCAATTACCCTGCGACAGGCGAACAAGCGGTCAGTATTAATACTAAAGTAATGAAATAAAGTTCTTCTGTTCTAGCTCTGTGAAGAGCGAAGACAGGCAAAACAAAGCCCCGGCGGAATTTTCTGTCGGGGCTTTCGTTATAGGATAGGAAAACAGAACAGGATCACTGGAAGTGAAACGACACTCCTTTACGGAGTAAATATCATAATATGATGAACGAAGATTTGATCAAAAAATGTTTCCAACCCAAGAGATACAGGATGATTTCCTGGTTACCAGTACAATATCAACCCCGCAACCCCTGCCAATACAATCATCAGGATGGGGTGAACTTTGAACTTCCAGGTAAGGATAAAGGCGGCACCAAAGATCAGGAAACTTTTGTAATCGATGAAGTTTTCTTTGTTCATCAGCATTAATGCGGCAGCGGCTATCAGTCCTACAGTTGCAGGTCGTAAGCCTGTGAAAGCGGCAACGACATATTTATTGTTCTTGAACTTGGCGAAGAAATAAGAGATGACCAATACGAGTATGAACGACGGCAGACACACGGCAAATGTGGTCAGGCACGAACCGAGAACAGCCATGAACGGTGAATATCCGGCGTTGTGAATGGCGGTGTAACCGATATAAGTCGCACTGTTGATCCCGATGGGGCCTGGCGTCATCTGTGAGATGGCCACGATATCCGTAAATTCCTGTAGAGAAATCCATTTATAACGGTCTACAACATCTGCCTGTATCAGTGAGAGCATGGCATATCCGCCACCAAAACCGAAGATTCCGATCTTCAGATAGACATAAAGTAACTGAAACCAGATCATATCAATTTTTCTTTATCTTTAAACCATACACTAATCCTCCGGCAATAGCTACCAGAATGATCCATACCGGCGAAACTCCTCCCATCCAGATAAGCAACGCGGCAGCAACAGGGATCAGCATCGAAACATAAGTCAATTTGATGGAACGTGCCGTAGTGATACACGGTACGGCGATCAACGCCACGACGGCTGGGCGTAAACCTTTAAATATCTTCTCCACCCATTCGTTATCCTGAACTTGGGTAAAGAACGTGGCAATCAGCAGGATGATCAGGAAAGACGGCAGGATCGTACCGAGGGCACAGACTACGCTTCCCATACTTTTCTTCAGTTTATAGCCGACGAAGATGGAGATATTTACAGCGAAGATCCCCGGTAATGACTGTGCGACGGAGAACAAATCTATGAAATCTTCTTTTGATAACCAGCCGCGGTCCACTACCTCCCGCTGTATCAACGGCAACATGGCATATCCGCCGCCTATTGTACCCACACCTATTTTTAGGAAAGTTAGAAAGAGCGTCAAATACATAATTTTTCTTTTTGAAAATCGGTGACAAAGATAGGGAATATTTTTTAGTTGACAGTTGACAAGTGACAGTTGACAGTTATTATCAGATGTGAGTCTATTCAGATCGCATTAGGGGACGCAGAATACGCAGATGCTCGCAGACTTTTTATTTTCTTTAAAACAAATATATTATCTGCGTTTATCTGCGCTCGTCTGCGTCATCTGCGTTCCTTAATACAAACTGGATATATAGCTCATATCTTCCTAAATTGGCACATGGACATATTGCCACATTGACTCAAATCTTTCTATGTATAATCGCGAAGCCTAACTGTCCACTGTCACTTGTCAATTGTCAACTGCTTAGTCGAGCCAGGGAGACGGATTGAGTTTGGTCTTCTCTTTCCAAAGCTGGAAATGCAGGATCGTGGCATTGCCGTTTTCCGTATCGGTAAAAATCTTGCCGATAGCCTGGCGGGTGCTGACCTTGTCGCCGGCTTTTACATATACCTGGCTCAGATTACTGTAAACGGTCAGGTAGTTACCGTGACGTATGATGACAGAGTTGTTGTAGCCCGGAACAACGAACACGCGGGTCACTTCGCCATTGAATACAGTACGGGCATCAGCTCCCGGAGTAGTCTGAATGTCGATACCGCTATTGTTGGTACGTACATATTTTAATTCCTGATGTTGCTGTTCGCCGAAAGTGCCGACAATGGTGTAACGTCCTGCAACAGGGAATGGCAGGCGGCCACGGTTACCGGCAAAGTCGTCGGAAAGTTTTTTCTCCGCCCTGGTCATGGCATAGCCGCCTTTGGTTTCGGCAACACGTTCTTCCTGTACAGGCTCTTTGACCGGCTCTTTGCCTTCCGCTTTCGCTTTTTCACGGGCACGGCGCTCACGTTCGCGGGCAGCCTTTGCTTCTGCTTCGGCACGGGCTATTTCCTCGGCTATCTGTTTTTCGATCTGACGGTTCAGCGCGTTGGCTTGTTGTTGTTTCTTACGGAGTTCCTCTTTCAGTTCCTTTTGTTTCTTGCTGAGTTGCTGCACTTCGGCTTTCTGGCTGGTTTCCTCGGTCTGCAGTTTCTGGCTTTCCTGTTCGCGGGTGCCCAGCAGTGCATTCTTTTCGGAACGTGTTTTTTCCAGTTCTTTCTGTTTGAGGGTTATCTCGGTTTGTTTGTCGATGATCTCGGTGGCCTGCAACTTTTGCCAGTCGGCATATTCGCGCAGATAACGCATGCGGCGCATGGATTGGGCGAAATTATCGGCAGAGAGAATAAAGAGCAGCTTGTCTTGCGAGCTACGCCGTTTATACATGCTTTGCACGGACTTGCCGTAGTTATTCCGTTTTCCGTCCAGTTCCTTTTCCAGTTTTGTGATTTCGCGGCGGGATGCGGTGATCTGGTTGTCCAGTTCGCTTACCTCCTGGTTAAGCAGGCTGATCACTTTCTTTCGGGAGAGGATCTGCTGTGAAAGAAGATTCAGACGGTTGAGAGAGTTCTGCGCCGTCTGGGTCGTTTCCTGCAATAGCTGGTTTGTCATCTCGATTTCGGCCAGCGCCTTTTTTCGCTGTTCTTCAAGCTGTCTCACCCGGGCGGACTTCTGGCCGAAGGCGGTCAGGGCAGATAACGTGAATATGACAAACCAAATATACTTCATCTCTATTTCTGACTGTTACTGATTGACTTTATGATCTGTGCAAAGGTAATACGTTTATATTTAGCCGGAATGGAAAAGTCCAGGTTTACCGGTATATTTGTCTGTATGCGGGAGAAGCGGAAAGCGATCCCTCCCTGTGAGGAGCCGTTTGCCAGGACTTGTACGTCCATCAGCATCGGGAACGGTTGTCCTTCTGTCAGGCGAAAATCTGTATAATCCCATTGCAGAGCGTATTGTTCGGACGGGTCGGTGATATAGGTGGAAAGTAACTTCTCTTCACCGTCGGCAAAGAATGTATAAAGCAATCCGATAGAATCCTTGATCTTGATCTCTGCGGTCGAACCTTCCTGGTTCAGCTTGAAGCGTTTGAACTGTTTCGGCTCGATATATTGTTTTCCGGGCAGGAAGATATGATTGGTGAACAATGCCTGCAGGTTATAGAAGTTGAACTCGATCGGGGTCTGTCCTTTCAGATCGGCGTAGCGTTCGGCTACATATCGTTTATTCATGCGGTCTACTACTTTTATGCTGTCGACTGTAAATTCGGCACGGAAAACCTCGATACCCAGAAACGGTTGGACTGATAACTGAAATGCACTGTCTTTGACCATCTTCAGGTCCACACGTGAACTCATGTTATTTTTAGTGCCCTTCAGTTCCGCATTCAGACGGGCGGTCATCGTATTGAACTGAAAAGAATGCTCTTCCATCGCTTCAAAGAACTCGTCGTGTGCTTTGGTACTTCCGGAGGCTACTGTTCCGACTTTCTTGGATGATTTACAGCCGGACAGGATCAGCAAGAAACACAGGATCACAAGAGCTGGCAGTTGTACTCGCTTTATTAACGGGGTTCTCATTTGGCTTCCTCCTCTTCGATATATTTACCTTCTATGATTTTACGGTCGAGTGTCTCGCTTTCTTTTCCCATTTCACGGGCTTTCTTCCATTGAGCTATGGCACCGTCCTTATCTCCTGTCATAAACAGGATATCCCCGTAATGGTCTACCAGTTCCGCACTTTTGGTCGTATCTTTTTCCAGTGCGCTTTCGATGTATATCTTGGCAAGGGTATAGTTACCCTGTACGAAGAAAATCCAGGCGTATGTATCCAGGTAAGTTGCATTGTCCGGTTCGAGCTTGATACATTGTGCGCTCATACGTTCTGCCTTTTTCAGGTCCTTTTTATCCAGGGACAGGAAGTAAGCATAGTTGTTGAGGACAACGATGTTGTTGTCGTTATATTTCAGAGCCTCGTCGTATGCTTTGTATGTCTGGTCCATCTGTTTCATCTGATAGTAGATATCGCCGATCTGACCGTAGAAGTCCGACTTTAACCGCGGATTCTCCGCCGGGATAATGTTGATACCTGCATAATAGGTGTTCAGAGCCTCCTGATATTTTTCCTGCTGATAATAGGCAATACCCAGGTAGAAATAATATTCGGGGGCATCCGGGAATAGTTCCTGGCATTTGGTACAGATACGGATTACTTCAGGGATATCTTCGGCTTTCAGCGACATGTTCAGCAATTGCTGCCAGGCTGCTGCATTCTCTGGCTCCATCTCTGTGACGAGTTGGAACTGGAAACGGGCTTCGTCTGTTTTACCCTGCGCGATCAGAAGACTGCCGTACATCTGTTTCAGGTCGGTATCTTCGGGATGCTGCTCCAGCAAAGTCTGGAACAAGGTATTGGCACTATCCGTCCCTTTCTGCGTCTGTTGCAGTTTCAGGATATAACGGGAGAGGATGGCGACTTTGGTCTCTACATCCAGCTTCTCGTTGATCAAGGCATTGCGTATCTGAGTTTCGGCAGCATCTTTATTGCCGGTCGCTTCGTAATAGTTGGCCATGGATACGATGTAATAGGGGTTACCCGGATCGATCTCATGGGCTTTGTCATAATAAGAACGGGCTTTTACCGTGTCGTTCTTTTCCAGGTGCAGGTCTCCGAGGATGATCTGGTAGCGTGCCTCCATCGGATATTTGGCTGCCAGTTTCTCTATTTCTTTGAAGGCGGCATCCGATTGCTCCAGTTGGGTGTATAGTTTATATTTCTGCATGGAAAGAGCTTCGTTCATGCCGATGGACGATTCGAGGGCATTATAAGCATCGATCGCTTTGCCGATCTCACCTTCCTGGGTCAGGGCTTCTGCCAGGTAGTAATTCAGTTCGGTCTTTCCGGGAAAGGCTTTCACCAGTTTCTCGTATTCTGCAGCAGCTTCTCCGTACATACCCAGGTTGCGGCTGATTGTAGCCAAAGCCATCCGGTAAGTGAAGTTGTCTGTGCTGTTATCCACTGCACGCTGTAACATATCGACTGCCTTTTCCGGGCGGTTCATCTGCACGTAGAACGATGAAAGTTCGTACAGTACAGGAGATGCCGTAGAGTCGATGGCGAGACAGTAGTTGAATGCATCAAAAGCGGCATCGAATTTTCCGGCAGTCTTCAGGTTCAGTCCTTCGAAGAAGAAATAGTCGAATTTTCTCCGTTCAGCATCATTTAATTCTTTAGCCTTAGTGGGAGTTTCTTTCCGGGTCTCTTCTGCATGCAGCGAATTGATCCCGGTAAGCAGGAAGAGTGAAAAGAGTATCCCGTATATTACTTGTTTCAGCATATATTCGTTTTCTATATTTTATCACGTATCTAATTTTATACGATAATCATATACGGTCATCGTATAAAGGAGTATACGACAGTCGTATAGTAGTATCACATACGATGTCCGTTTATTCTTTCCCGGTATGTCCGAAGCCACCGGCGCCGCGTTCGGTATCGTCGAGCACTTCCACCGGTTTCCAGTTTACCTGGTTGAAAGTAGCGATCACCATCTGGCAGATACGTTCTCCGTCATTTACGGTAAAAGGCTCGGAGGAAAGGTTGACCAGGATAATACCGATCTCACCGCGATAATCTGCATCAATCGTTCCCGGTGTGTTCAGTAGAGTGATACCATGTTTCAAGGCCAGGCCGCTGCGGGGGCGCATCTGTGCTTCGTATCCTTCCGGCAAAGCAATATATAATCCTGTCGGGATCAATTTGCGTTCCAATGGTTTCAGCACTACAGGCTCTGTCAGGTTTGCACGAATATCCATGCCTGCAGACAATTCTGTCGCATAGGCAGGGAGTGGGTGATGGGATTTATTAATTATCTTTACTTCCATTATTATATCTTGATTTTGAGGGACGAAGATAGTACAAATATCAGTTCTGCCAGTCTCCGTTCTCTTTTATTAACTGAACTAAACGTTCTACAGCATCTTCTTCGGGGATGTTTTTCAACACGCATTCTTTACCTTTGTACAGGCTGATCTGTCCGCGTCCGGCACCGACATAGCCGTAATCGGCATCTGCCATTTCTCCGGGACCGTTTACAATACAACCCATGATGCCGATCTTCAGCCCTTTCAGGTGTGAGGTAGCTTCTTTGATGCGGGCAATGGTCGTTTGCAGGTCGTAGAGTGTACGTCCGCAACTCGGGCAGGAGATATATTCTGTTTTACTGATGCGTGAACGGGTTGCCTGCAGGATACCGAACATGTAACTGTCGATGCATGAAGCTTCGATCCTCTGATTATGAATCATGATGCCGTCGCCGAAACCGTCCAGCAGCAATGTGCCGAAATCGGCAGCCGCTTTTAGCTGTAAGGTCTCCTTGTCTGTCTCGTGATAGTCGCGGTGCAGGACGACAGGGATATCGCAACCGGCAACCAGCAGTTTGTGCATGGCGGCACGTTGTGATCCGACACCGTTCCGGTGGTGGGTACTCAGGACTACCACGGCTGTTTTATCTTGTTTCAGTATCTCCAGTGTCTGATCTGTCAGGTCATTGTAGGTCAGGCGGATGAATTTCAGCGGAGAGTTGAACTCTTTCATCTCTTCTATTTCGGAAGCGATGAAATAAGGGTATGCGTTGGGACGTTCTTTCCAGAAATGGGCATCTACCAGCAGGCGGAATGTGTCCGGAAGATTGTCCGGGTCTTCCTTGCCGATGTAAATATAGTCGGGCAGGGAAGAGTAGTCAAATTCAAAATCGCCGTTACTTCGGTCAGAGATAACGACAGGAGGAAAATTACCTCCGATAGCTTCTGTCACGCGGCTGATTCGGCGTGTGGCTGTTACCGGGTCGTATCCGGGGGCGGGAGAGGCAGCGATCGGCCTGTGCTCCCGACGTTCCAATATGTAATCGACCAGTTTGCGGGCGACAGGTATTTCTGCCTCGGGATCTTCGCTGAGGGATACGCGGATGGTATCGCCTATTCCGTCGGTCAGCAGGGTACCGATGCCGACAGCGCTTTTGATGCGGCCGTCTTCGCCGTCACCGGCTTCGGTCACTCCCAGATGAAGCGGATAGTGCATGTTTTCTGCGTCCATGGTACGGACGAGCAGGCGTACGGTACGTACCATGACTACCGTATTGGAGGCTTTGATGGAAATCACCACGTCCGGGAAATTCTCATCCCGGCAGATACGCAGGAATTCCATGCAGGAGGCTACCATTCCTTCAGGGGTATCACCATACCGGCTCATGATACGGTCGGATAGTGAACCATGATTTACGCCAATGCGGATGGCGGTTCCGTGTTTTTTACAAATCTCCAGGAAAGGGACAAAACGGTCGCGTATCTTCTGTAATTCGGCGGCATATTCTTCGTCGGTATATTCCAGAAGGTCAAATGTTTTTACTTTATCAACATAGTTCCCGGGGTTGATGCGTACTTTTTCCACCTCTTCGGCTGCGGCGTCGGCAGCCCTGGGGTTGAAATGGATATCGGCAACAAGAGGAGTGGTGTATCCCTGCGTTCTCAGCTCTTTCCGGATCTCGCCCAGATTACGGGCTTCCCGTTCACCCTGTGCGGTGAAACGTACATATTCGGCTCCGGCATCGATCATACGGATGGCCTGGCGGACGGATGCTTCGGTATCCATGGTGGATACATTGGCCATAGATTGGATACGTATCGGGTTCTCACCTCCCAGCGGAGTGTTTCCTATATTGACAACAGATGATTTACGGCGACTGTAATTAAAAAAATGTTCCATTTTTCCAGTTGGCAAGTGACAGTTGACAGTTGACAGTTCCGGCAGCGTGAAATCTGTCAACTGTCACTTGTCAACTGTCGACTAATTAATTCGTTTTGTATTTAAAAGATACTTTTGCTAACTCTTCGTTTGCTTTTACGATCTTTTTCTTCAGATTTTCCTTGTAGTCGGCCAGCTTACCCTGAAGTTGTTCGTCTCCAACAGCAAGCATCTGAACTGCCAGGATTCCGGCGTTTAGTGCTCCGTTGATACCGACTGTGGCAACAGGTATTCCCGGAGGCATCTGTACGATAGCCAACAAGGCATCCATGCCGTCGAGTGTAGAGTTGATGGGAACACCGATTACCGGAAGGGTAGTCATAGAAGCGATCACTCCGCATAAATGCGCTGCCATACCGGCCGCAGCAATAATAACTTTGATACCGCGGTCTTTGGCTCCTTTGGCAAAAGCTTCTACTTCTGCCGGGGTACGGTGTGCAGACAACGCATGGATTTCGAACGGGATCTCCATCTCGTCCAGCAATTTGGCCGCTTTTTCCATTACGGGCAGGTCGGAAGTACTGCCCATGATAATACTTACTACAGGTGTCATTTATTTTGCGATCAATTGTTCGTATTCAGCAGCAGACAACAAGTCGTCCAGTTCAGAAGGATCGGAGATGGAGATCTTGATCAACCAGCCGTTTCCGTAAACGTCTTCGTTCACCAGTTCGGGTTTGTCGTCCAGTTCAGAGTTGCCCTGGATCACTTCTCCGCTTACCGGCATGAACAGGTCGGAAACAGTCTTTACAGCTTCGATAGTACCGAAAACTTCTTCTCTGGCAACTACTTCGCCTTCTGTAGTGATGTCTACATAAACGATTTCGCCCAATTCGCTCTGAGCGTAGTCAGTGATACCAACATAGGCAACGGCGCCGTCAACACGAATCCATTCGTGATCTTTTGTGTACTTTAAATCAGCAGGAAAGTTCATAACTTTAGTGTTTTTATTAGATGAATAAATAGATATAACTCAATAATGAGGCTACAAAGGTACATATAAAACCGAGACAAAAGCCGGCATATACCTGCATAGGAGTATGCCTTTTCAAAAAGATACGCGAAGTACCGACCAGCCCGGCTGCCAGGAGTATGATGATGAATCCCCAGTAAGGATTTATCAGGTGGATGCGGGCAACCCCCATGATACCCCCTAAAAGTCCTCCGATACCCAGGGTATGGGCACTGATCTTCCAGTAAAAGTTAATGCACAGCGAGAGGATCAAAGCGACACAGGCACCCATCAGCAACGACAGGAACCAGAAAGGGATCATCATTTTGTACATATAAAAGATACAGACCATTATGGAGGTGATAATGATCAGGTAAGGAACGACCCGTTCTTTGCGGTCCGTCAGTTCCAGGTCGCCGGCGGCTCCGTTGCGGACCATCAGGAAGATGAAAAGACCCGGTACGACAGCAGTCGAGAGGAATGCTCCGCCAACCAGGAACATTTTCATGGTGGGCGGGTAGATCGCCAGGTATGTGAATGACAATGCCAGTATGACTCCATACGTTACCATCAGTAACGGGTGGAACATTCCGGATATTATGTTTGAAAATAATCTCATAATGCTTCAAATTTAGATTTCTTTTCTAAGCCTTGCAACAGGAATATCGAGTTGTTCCCTGTATTTGGCCACTGTTCGGCGGGCGATTACGTAACCTTTCTCTTTCAGGATCGTGGTAAGTTCCTCGTCGGTAAGCGGTTTACGTTTATCCTCACTGTCTATATGTTCTTTCATGATCTTCTTCACCTCACGGGTGGATATTTCCTCGCCGCTGTCGGTCTGCATCGATTCGGAGAAGAAGAATTTCAGAGGGTAGATGCCGAAATTGGTTTGAACATACTTGCTGTTGCTAACCCTTGAAATGGTCGATATATCGTATCCTGCACGTTCGGCCACATCTTTCAGTATCATCGGGCGCAGCGTAGCATCGTCACCTGTCAGGAAAAAGTCCCGTTGCAGGAGGATGATCGCTTCCATAGTGCGTTGTAATGTCTCCTGACGCTGCCGGATGGCATCGATAAACCATTGGGCGGAGTCTAGTTTCTGTTTTACAAACTGTACGGCTTCACGCATCTTGGACGTCTGGTTGGCTTTATTGCCTGCATAGTCCTGAAACATTTCCGCATATTCACGGCTGATCCGCAGATCGGGAATGTCCCGGTTGTTCATGCTCAGGATCAGCTCGCCGTTTATAGCTTCGACCAGGAAATCCGGAATGACCTGGCTCATGGCTACTTCCATAGAACCACCCCAGCTGCTGCAAGGTTTAGGATCGAGAGCAATTATTTCGTGAATAGCCTTTTTAAGGATTGCCTCGCTGATGTTGAGACCACGCATGATCTTGTCGTAATGCTTGCGGGTGAACTCTTCAAAATATTCGGTGAGGATACGGATCGCCATATCTGTTCCCGGCGTCGGTTCTTTCCGGTCGAGTTGCAGCAATAAACATTCCTGCAGGTTACGGGCACCGACCCCGGCTGGGTCGAAATCTTGTATGATCGCGAGGACTTCTTCTATCTCTTTCTCATTCACGTCTTGCCCTGCTTGGAAGACCAGGTCGTCGGCAATGGCGGAGAGTTCGCGGCGCAGATAACCGTCATCGTCTATGTTGCCGATAATGTATTCGGCTATTTTTACTTCTTTTTCCGGTAGGTCGCGCAAACCGAGTTGCTGGAGTAGATATTCGTTCAGCGATTGGCTTACAGAGAAGGGAATGTCTTCTTTGCGTTCGGTTTTCTCACTTATCTCCCGGAGCTTGTAGTCCGGTATATCGTCTTCGCTCATATAATCTCCGAGCGAGAGGTCTGCCTCTGTTTCGTTTGTAGATATATCGTCAACTCCCTCGTCGTCAGTTCGTTCAAAGTCGTCTGCAATATCTTTCCCCTCCTCCAGTGCAGGGTTATCTTCTAATTCGTGCTTGATACGTTCTTCCAGCTCGATAGCGGGAAGTTCCAGAAGCCGGATTAGCTGGATCTGCTGTGGAGAGAGCTTTTGCTGTAACTTTTGTTGTAACTGTTGCTTCAACATATTTAAAATCGTCTACATTAGAACATGCAAATATAACTTTTTACGGTGAACCCTCTTATGATTAAAAGCATAATTGTTCTAAAGAATCCGTTTGCCGGACGATTCTGTGTGACTTTTAACATGTCAAATGATGAATTAGTCTCTTGAAATGCCTTAAAAATCAAAACTATTCAATATTTTTGCGTTTATAAAGTATCACCGTATGATGTCGACGCTAACAAAAAACAAATATAACCAATTGTCCAAAGAAGAACTAATACAATTATTGGAAGCACAAGACAATAGAGAGAAAGCGAATGCCGGAAATTCATTTACAGAAGCTTCAAATATCAAACGTATTATTTCCGAAGTACTTGTATTGCTGTTTAATGAGGAACAACAGCCGATAGAGAAAGCCATGAGTTTGCTGATGAACTTTTTCGATGCAGACTGGGGATATGTAGCCATCTTTGAAAAAGACGGGCGGACAGCCTATTTTCCCTGCGAGGTAATGAGTAGATGGGTGGAGGTTCCCAAAGAGAATCATTCGGAACTGACGGACGAAACGATCCCCTGGATCATGAAGACCGTGAAGAGTGGTCGTGATATTGTCATGTGCAGCATGGACGATCTGCCTCCTGAAGCGGAAGTGGATAAGAAGTTACTTGAATTTCAGGGACTAAAATCCATGCTGATGATTCCGCTCTCTTTTCATAATAGAATACAGGGATTCATCGGTTTTGACTCGGTGCGTGTGCAGCGTTCCTGGACGAGTACTGAAATGGAAGACCTGCATATTATAGCTAGTATCTTTTCTCTTATAATAGAGCGCAAGGAGACACAAGCCAGTCTGGAGGAATCCCGGAAACATCTGGCGGAACTCAGTACTAAATTCAAACAGTTCTTCAACAATCTGCCTATCGGGGTCGAATTGTATGACTCGGAAGGATATCTGATCGATATCAACGAAGCCGATGTTCGTATCTTCGGTTCTACACGTAAAGATCTTCTGGGTGTTAATCTGTTTGAGAATCCGGCTGTTCCTAAAAAGCTCCTGAAGAATGTCAGGAGCGGGCGGGCTTTCAGTTTTCCTCTGGTTTATGATTTCAGTATCATACAAAACAGTAGCTATTATCCGTCGGCTTTTGTCGACCAGATCAAATATCTGCAGGTGAAAGGGATCAGCCTGAACGATCCGGAGTTCGGACGGGTGGGATATCTGCTTATCATCTCTGATAATACGGATGTCCAGATCAAAGCGGAACAAACCAGAAACAATCTGGCTATATTGAAGGCCGTGCTTTTATCCGGACGTTCGATAGTCGGTGAGTATAGTGTGGAAGAAGATGAATTATATATCGATCCTGTGCTGAACGATCATTCCAGTCCGAATCATCTGTTCAATTACCTGAAAACACATAATTATCTGTCTATTCAGGAGTTGTGGAACCTGGGACGGTTCAGTGAAATTCCGACGAATAATATGGAGCCGCTTTTACAGGTCGTTCGCGGTGATATCGATAGCTGTAGTTTTGTCTGTAAAATGTTCGTTCAAGAAGTGCCGACCTGGATACGTATCAATGCACAGGCACATAAAATAAATAAGGATGGGCATCCCAGCAAAGTTGTTTGTTATATAACAGATATAACGGGCGAGAAACAACTGGAGGAGAAGTTGCAACAAGCTCGTGACGAATCACGCAGGAATGAACTGGAAATGCAAAAAGCACGTGAAGCGGATAAGTTGAAATCTACTTTCCTGGCCAATATGAGCCATGAGATCCGTACACCTCTGAATGCGATTGTCGGTTTTTCCGGTATTATTGCTGAAATGGACAATGTGGAAGAGAAAGAGGAATATGTGAAGATCATCAATAAAAACTGCGATCTCCTCCTTCGTCTGATAACGGATATCCTGGATTTCTCAAAGATCGAGTCCGGAGTAATGGACTATTCACTGGCGGATGTCAATATAAAGGAAATATGCAGTGAGCAATATAAGGTGCATTCCCTGAAAGTCCAGGAAGGTGTTACTATGGTCTGTGACCTGGATGCGTTGCCGGATAAAATACTCTATACGGATCCTAAGCGTGTAACTCAGGTAATATCCAATTTACTTTCGAATGCGATCAAGTTTACTGAACAAGGTTTTATAACCCTTTCATACAGTGTGAGAGAAGATCATGTGCTGTTTGAGATAAGTGATACCGGCATCGGTATTTCTCCGGCACATGTTGAAGCTATTTTCGAACGCTTTACCAAAATAAACTCTTTCAGGCAGGGAACGGGACTCGGGTTATCTATTTGTAAAACGATCGTTAAGGCCCTGCGTGGGGAGATCGGCGTAGATTCAACGCCTGGCAAAGGGTCAAAGTTCTGGTTTACTTTGCCTTGTAAATAAAAATAATAGCCGTAAGCTGGTATAACAGGAACATAATCAAAAGTTTTTTAATATATTTGTAGAGAACAGAAGTGTATTTTTTAGCGTAAACGCCGGGAACTGAAGACCAAATTTGAAAAAATGATTATGTTATGAAGAATGACCTATTGTATAAAAATCTTGTAGCGGCCATTAAAGAGAAGTTCCCGGAAAGAGGAAAACTGACAAATCACTTGGCCGATCTTTTGATGTTGGAAAAGGAAGCCGTCTACCGCAGGTTGCGGGGCGATGTGCCTTTCACTATTTTTGAAATAGCGACTATTGCCGATAAGCTGGATATTTCGCTGGATCATATCATTGGTTGTGCCTCGGGTAAAAGCAGGCCGTTCCAGTTGAAAATGGTGAATTTCCTTAATCCGAGCGAAGAGGATTATGATATGCTTGAACATTTTGTCGATGAATTGAGATATCTCGGAGATGATCCCGATTCGGAAGTAGGAGGAGCTTTGAATATTCTTCCCCAGTCGCTGGTATTGGGATACAGGCATATTTATCAGTTCTATCTTTTTAAATGGATGTACCAGTGCGGCAGCGTTATGCCTGTTAAATTCAGCCAGATCGTATTGCCCGACCGGTTGTTGTTGATCAACAGCGAGATCATTATGGAGGCGCGCCAGGCCGCCAATGCTTATCATATCATGGATAGTATGACTTTTCTCTATCTGGTGAATGACATTAAATATTTTGCCAGCATTTACCTGATAACCCGTGAAGAGATAGCGGCTCTGAAAAAGGAACTGATGGTGTTTCTGGATGATATGGAGGCACTTGCAGCCAAAGGTTCCTGGACAGAAGGTAAGAATGTCCATTTCTTTGTCAGCAGTGTGAATTTTGAGACCAGCTACAGTTATGTGGAGACACAGCACTGCCACCTGACAATGATCAAATCTTTTACTTTGAACGACGCTACATCACCGGATGAAGCTATCTTCCAGCGAATGAAAAAATGGATGCAATCTCTGATCCGGACTTCTACTCTGATTTCAAGAAGTGGCGAGAAAGACCGCATCGTCTTTTTCGAAGAGCAACGCAGGATAGTGGATACGCTGTAGATGCGATGATGAAATCGGATAAAATCCTTCTTTTAATTGTTAAAATTAGCAGTTTTTATCTGTATTGTATGAAGTTTTGTGTTCGAAAACAATTTTTAGCTACAATGTCTGGATGGCTTAACATATATTGTCTGTAAAAGGCTTGACAAATGCTTGTTGTGAGTATATCTTTGCATTGTGGTTTTTTCATAATAGTATTAGATTTAAGGTTAACAAAGTTGGTTAGGGCTTGTCGGGAGACAGGCTTTAATTGTTTATAGACCTTTCCTTCTCTCCATGTTTCTGCTTTCCCCGTATCTTCTTTTTTCATCTGGTGTAACTGCTAGGTTGATAGTTATTGCAAAAGGGACAACCCTTTTTATTATTAACTATAAACCGAGTCAACCCTTTTTATAGATTGGACAGAAAGTAGTCAACTAAAATCATTAAACTACAACTGTTGGTGGATAGTTATTGCTTATTTACGATTGTTTCATCCTAGTGAAACACTTGTTCCATTATGTAGAAACAACTGTTTCACTAGGATGAAACAAAATCCGGCTTATATACTTTTACCATTGCTTCACCAGGTTTCTCCGGAATAAAAAAGCCCTTTCCGGATATGGAAAGGGCTTCTCTGGGAATGTCTGTATGTACTTATATTTTCTTTTCGATAACAGCCTGCACAACATTTAATATATAATCGCCTAGTTTTTCGGATTCACCGACAAGGTCCATATAATAAACACCGTCCTGATACTGGTATTTCTTGTTGTTGACATCTTCCATGTTATGGATCTTCAACTGATTACGATAATTGTTGATCTCGTTTTCAATGTTGTAAGATTGGTTGATATCGTCGTGTACGACTTCCGGCATGTGAAGGATTTCATTCATCCGTGTCAGAGCCTTTTCCAGCAGGGCAAACATCTGATCGATGTTATGGTTCTGTTCGTCGGTAAATTCGGATTTGCCTTCGTTGCGACGCTTGATGCCGCGTGCCAGATTGTTACAAGAGTCGGCAATACTTTCTATTTCCGTAACGGTACGAAGCATGATACGGATCTCTTCTTTACCTTCCGAACTCAGGCGGCCTTCGGCAACGAATGTCAGGTAATTGGCAATCTCGATTTCCATGCGGTCGCTGATGTTCTCGTATTTTTCAATACGGCTGAATATTTTCAGGAAGTTATCCTCGTTCTTTTCATAGAACAAGTCTTTGACCATACCGAACATACGTTGTGTGCGTTCGCCGAATACGGCAATTTCTTTTTTAGCCTGCATCAATGACAACTCGGAAGTCGACAGCATTCCTGACGGAATATATTTTAACTGGAATTCTTCCTCGTCGCTGACATTCTTTGGCTTGATAAGGGCAGAACAAACGTATACGTAGAATTTAACGAACCAGATCATGATGCATACGTTTGCTATATTAAATACGGTGTGGAACAAAGATAAACCGTATGAAACGGAAACCTGTAATGTCATTAATTGCTTCTGCAATGCCAACAGATGCGGATCAGTGATCTGCGCGCTGGAAGTGATCAGGGAGATCGTTTTCGGATCGAGGGTACTCAGGAACTGAGTCATTTCGTTCGGGTCGCCGGGGCCGTAGTTCGTAACGATCCATGAGATCATGCTAGTGAATGGATAAAACAATATCATAACCCAGCATACACCGAATACGTTAAACATCAGGTGTGCAATAGCTGCGCGGCGGGCGGATACATTGGCCGAAATGGCAGCGATATTAGCCGTAATGGTCGTTCCTATATTTTCTCCCAATACCATGGCTGCAGCCATTTCGAAAGGAATCCATCCCTGTGTACACATGATCAATGTGATGGCAACAGTCGCACTGGATGATTGAACAATAACCGTAAGAATAGTTCCTAAAAGGAGGAATATGAGAAGGGACGGATATCCCAATGAGGTATAATCTTGAAGGAAAGAGAGGATTTGGGGATTACTCTGCAGGTCAGGGACAGAAGATTTCAGATAAGACAGTCCCATGAACAGGAAAGCAAAACCCATTAAAAACTCACCCCAGGATTTTCGTTTACTTTTGCCGGAAAATATCAGCGGGATGCATAAAGCGATGATGGGCAGAGAGAAAACACTGATGTCGACTTTAAATCCGAAGAGGGAGATGATCCATGCTGTGACCGTCGTACCGACGTTGGCTCCCATGATGACGCTGATGGATTGGGTAAGTGTCAGAAGTCCTGCATTAACGAAACTGACAACCATCACTGTTGTGGCACTTGAAGATTGGATGAGTGCAGTTATCAGAATCCCGGTTAATACTCCGGTGAAGCGGTTTGTCGTCATTACTGAGAGAATGCCTCGAAGTTTGTCTCCCGCGACTTTCTGTAAACCTTCACTCATCACTTTCATTCCGTATAGGAACATACCTAATGCTCCTACAAGCGTAAGAAAATCAAAAAAAGAATAGTCCATTTATGTAAATTTAAGTGGATAAATATCCGATTAAAATGAATGTATGCATAATTATATTTTTTTCTCTATAACGGCCTGGACAACATTTAGTACATAATCCCCTAACTTTTCAGCTTCACTGACGATATCCATATAATATACACCATCCTGATACTGGTATTCCTTATTATTGATATCTTCTACATTATGTTGTTTCAGCAAGTTGCGATAATTATTTATTTCGTTCTCGATATTGTAAGACGGATTGATGTCATCGTGTGTCAATTCCGGCTTTTTCAATATGGAATTCATCTGTTGCAATGCCTTTGTCACCATTTCGAAAATCCGGTCGATACTGTGGTTCTGTTTGTCGGTAAAGACAGACTTTCCCTCGTTCCGGTGTTTAATGGTGCGCGCCAGGTTGTTACAGGAGTCGGCGATACTTTCTATTTCCGATACGGCACGGAGCATGATACGGATCTCTTCTTTACTTTCCGAACTAAGGCGTCCTTCGGCAACAAGCGTGAGATAGTTGGCTATCTCTATCTCCATATGGTCGCTGATGTTCTCGTATTTCTCTATCCGGTTATACGTTTTCATGAAGGCCTCTTCGTCTTTTTCATAAAACGCATCTTTTACCATGTTGAACATGCGTGTTGTCCGTTCGGCAAAAAGAGATATCTCCTTATTCGCCTGCAGAATAGACAATTCGGCTGTTGAAAGCAAACCTCCGGTGATATAATGCAGGCGATACTCTTCGTCCTCCGGTTTTGATTTGATGACAAAACAAACCAACCGCTCGATCGGTTTTATAAACCATATTAATATCAGTACATTGCATATGTTAAACGCGGTATGGAAAGCGGACAATGTGTAAGTGATCGCTATTTCTTTCGGCGTATTGGGAGCTATGTAATTGACAATATCTTTTACCATATCGATGAACGGATGGAAAATACAGAGTACCCAGATGATTCCGAAGAAGTTGAATATGAAGTGGGCAAATGCAGCCCTGCGTGCCTGTGCGTTACCGGTCAGTGCCGCAATGTTGGAGGTTACCGTTGTTCCGATATTTTCTCCCATCACCAGTGCGATACCCAGATATAGGTCGAGAACTCCGCTCGAACATAATATTAATGTAATGGCCATGACTGCCGCTGATGACTGGACTGCCATTGTGATAATGCTTCCGACCAGCAGGAACAGTAAAACAGAAAACATACCCCATTCCTTGCAAGTGGTTATGAATGAAATGATTGCCTGATTATGTTCCAGGTCCATATGCATGGCATTTTCCCTTAAAGTGGTCAGTCCCAAAAACATAAAAGCAAATCCAAAAATGAATTCGCCGAATGATTTGCGTCCGCTTTTCTTAGAAAATATTAAAGGGAGGGATAATGCAAACAGAGGATAGATGACATTGGTCATATTGAACTGGAAACCAAAGATCGACATAATCCAGGCGGTGATAGTCGTTCCTATATTGGCTCCCATGATAACGGAGATGGCCTGTGTTAAAGTCAGAAGACCGGCATTGACAAAACTTACGGTCATAACAGTGGTAGCGGTGGATGACTGTACGGCGGCTGTAACGAATGCTCCTGTGAGCAACCCGGTGAACCGATTCGTAGTCATGGCGCCTAGGATATTACGTAGTCGGTCCCCTGTAAGCTTCTGAAGACCTTCGCTCATCACTTTCATTCCGTACATTAACAGGGCAAGTGAACCAAGCAGTTTCAGTACGGTAAAAATTGTATTATCCATCAAAAAATAGTTATACCTGGAAGTATATCCGATTAATATTCCTAACTTTAGGCAGCAAAACTACAAATAATAACTGATATAATATGTCTGAAACAATCACAATTTATTGCAAAAATAACAATACCTATAAAGAGGTCCCTATTGGTTCTTCTTTATTAGATATTTATACGATGATCGGTGCGCCCTTGCGTTTCCGTCCGATGAATGCAAAAGTGAACAATAAAGTGGAAAGCTTGAATTTTCGCTGCTGGCATCCGAAAGATGTTGAGTTCGTGGACTATACACAACTTTCCGGGCTTCGTACGTATGTCCGTTCGTTGTGTCATATTTTTTCGAAAGCGGTGAATGACGTGTTGCCTTCCGCTACATTAAATTTGGAACATCCGATCTCGAAGGGTTACTACTGCGTGATCCATAACGGAAAGAAGATCGATATAGAAACGATCGACAAGATAAAGAAGCGTATGCGTGAAATTATCGATGCCGATCTGCCTTTCCTGCATAAAACGGTACGGACAGTGGATGCTACCGTCCTTTTTCGTGAACGCGGGATGAATGATAAGGCACGCCTGATTGAAACTGCCGGTATGCCGTATACTTCTTACTACGAGTTGGATGGCTATATCAATTTCTTTTATGGTTGCCTGACTCCTTCTACAGGTTATATCCAGTTGTTCGATATCGTTCCTTATTTTGACGGGGTGTTGCTCCAGATACCGAAAAGAAGCAATCCGCTGGAACTGGAACCGGCGATCAAACAGGATAAGATGTTCGAGGCTTACAAGCAGCATCTGACTTTACAGCGGACACTGGATCTGAATAATGTGGGTGATCTGAACCGTGCTCTCGAAAACGGACATACGTCTGAAGTGATCATGGTATCCGAAGCGATGCAGGAGAAACAGGTCGCTAAAATAGCAGAAGAGATTGCCGGCCGATATCAGGACGGGGTTCGTATCGTGTTGATATCGGGACCGTCTTCTTCCGGAAAAACGACTTTCTGTAAACGTCTGGAAGTACAGTTGATAACAAATCTGATCCACCCTGTCAGTATCTCGCTCGACGACTATTTCCTGAATCGGGAAGATACGCCGAAGGATGAGACCGGCGATTATGATTTTGAATCGCTTTATGCACTTGATCTACCTTATTTCAACAGTGAAATGAAAAAACTGTTGTCGGGAGAAGAGATTGAAGTGCCTAGCTTCAATTTTGAAACAGGTATGCGGGTCTATAAAGGTAAGAAACTGAAAATGCGTGAGAATTCCGTGTTGGTGATAGAGGGTATTCATGCATTGAATCCGGAACTTACTTCCATGATAGACGATAAATATAAGTATCGGGTGTACGTCTCTGTGCTGACTTCTATTTCTCTGGACAATCATAACTGGATACCGACGACCGATAATCGTTTGTTACGGCGTATTATCCGCGATTACCGTTTCCGTGGTTATTCAGCGAAGGATACGATTGCCCGCTGGCCGAGTGTGCGTCGGGGAGAAGATAAATGGATTTTCCCTTACCAGGAAAATGCGGATGCGATGTTCAACAGTGCTATGCTTTATGAGCTGGCTGCTTTGCGTAAGTTTGCCGAGCCGATTTTAGCAGAAGTACGTGAAGACGACGAAGAGAATGCGGAAGCTTATCGTTTGTTGCGCTTCCTGCGTTACTTCAATTATATTCCGGATGTCGGCCTGCCCGGAACTTCACTTTTGCGTGAGTTCCTGGGAGGCGGAAGTTTCCGTTATTGAGAAAAAGTCGACATTTTTATTGGGGGAAACTTTCGGGATAAAGTGACAAATAGTATAGTGCTTTCATACACATACTGTTGGGCTTTGTTGTCCGGATACATGGTAGCTTCTGCAGATTTTTCTCTTTCATTAAGAGTTCACCTACAATATCCAGTGCATTTATATCTTTGGGAAAAGAATATAAGTGCACTTGGCTTAAAAGTCGTTTGATATAATAACGATCTTCATTAGAGATTATATTTCGAATGAATTGAATGAAAGGGGAGGGAATATTGTTCTCTTTCTTTTTATGGAAACTTACACCAAAGGGCATAAAGTATGTATCAAAAAGGAATTTATTGTAAAGAGTTGAACCTACACGTAGTTTGTAAGGAATGGCATCCCACACTTGCTCGAAAGCATCATCCCATAAGGGAACTCTCCAGTCTAATCCCTGAAATTCATACAGACGTACGGAATTAATTATAAAATTTATTTGCCTGAATTGTATCCCCCAAAGATGGAAGGCTTGATAATAATCCTGTTCGCTACCTGTCGGATATGTCTTTTCTATATAGAGTTGCAAATTGTTGATCAGATCTTTTTTTTCTCTGGGCTTTAAAATATTAAGAGTGAAGTATTTATCGTATAAACTAGATGCGAGATTTTTCCTTTGGATATGCTGTGGCAAATGGCTTCCTCCGATTAGATCTCCTGAATGTCCGGGAATGACAACTGCTTTTTCCGGAATGATTTGTTTTTCCTTGAGTTCTTGAATGGCAAGAAAATCCTGTAAGTGAGGGATCGTATTTAGATTTCCGGCATAACGCATATATTCTTCGATGGTATTTGATTTTAATAGCCGTTCCCATTTCTCTTTTGTATATTCAACATAATACCAGGGGTATTCCAGTTGTTGGGCTACCATTTGGGAGACGTTGATTTCAGGACTTCCTTTGATTCCATAGGTATAGCATATTACGTTTGGTACATTAAATTGCCTACATAGACATGCAAGCAACCGGGAGTCGTAGCCACCGCTAAGAGGGAGGATGATTGTTGCATTTCCGATACTCTCCAGCATTCGGCAGAAAGCCGATTCTAATGCTTGTTTACTTCGTTTGAATATAATATCCGGTTGTGTTAACTGTTTTAATGATATGGGAGTATAGTAGTATTTAATGGCTATTTCTTTATCGATAACGATATAAGTGGATGCCGGTGTTATTTTGCAGTTGCTGAAAAGGGTAGAGCCAGCATTCATGTATCCTGCTGAAAGATAACTTAAAACAGCAGTCTTATCCCATTCACGGTCGGATAAGGATGTATAGGCTGTATCCCCCGTATCGGTTACGATATAATCATCTCCTGTTACCAGATAGAACAAAGGATAGCTGCGTATCTTGTCTGTAATGAGAATGGTCTGTTTCTCTTGTTGAAGAATAATACAGAATTGTCCGTTCAGATCGAATAATAGTTGCTCCAGATACATTTCATTCCAGGCTTTCTGTACTGTTTGAAACAATAGCTCCCCTTGCAGTAGTTCTTTCTGATAGAAAGCATACCCTTTTACATACCCTATCATTTTTTCCTGAGAGTGTGTACTCCAGGAATGGATCCGATTATTTTCAATTAGAATGTGTACCATATTTTTATACTCCAGCTCAATAAGACAATACTGATAAATATGAAAGCGAATCTCTTTTCTCTGGTGGTAATCCGGATACCGATCAATCGGTAAATAATGTATCCTTCAAGGCTCCATAATATAGTTCCGACCACACCATATAAGAGAATGGTCTGATGCGCAGCCAGCAAACTTCCGCCTGCAATGATTACCACGATTCTGGAAACAAATAAACAGATATTTAGTATCATCTCTGTTTTTTGTTTATCTAATGCGTCAAAAATCATTCCTAGAGGAGAAAAACAAAGGATTAACCAGATCCATGGAGATAGGTAAGCTGCATATAAACCGGTGGTACTCCACAGATTGCCTAAAAGGAATCCCAGCAGATGTTCTCCTCCCCAGATAAGGAACAGAGACATTGCTAGTCCGATAGGAAATGTTAGTTTTAAAAACTTGTGTGCCAGTTTTGCAGTGTCTTCCGGTGGCCAATCAGATGCTTTCTTATAGAATATTTGTCCTAAAGAATTACTGATCAGAGTGACCGGTAGATATAATAAAGTGATAGCCATGGAGAAACAGCCTATCTGATCCTTATTGAAATAGAATGCCATGAGAATCAATGGTAAATTTGTCGACAGTGAATTCAACAAAGCGCTCGGCATTTGAAAAAAAGGAAAATATCTGTATACATGGGCTAATTTGCACATGTATCGGAAAGAGAAACTTCGTCGTATATCCCGGATGATATGTATTTTCTTCACAAATGACCATATTCCGGCTATGGTTCCCAGTAAAGCACCTATGATCAGGCCACTTTCATAACGGAGTCCTCCCAGTATTATCCTGCTTCCGGCCTGTGAAAGACTACGCGATATAGATGAGCGCGCTATAGCATCATATTGCTCAGTCCTGTTGGCATATCCATTATATATTTGGATAAGACAGGTCATAAATACATAAAGAGGTAAATAATTCAAACCTGGAATAATAATCTCAGGCATTAAAAAACAGAGTAAATACAGAAGAAGAAAAAAACAGAAGCTTCCGGTAAAAGCCAGCAAAGTGGATAAAACCACCAAGTTTAATGCACCGACTTTTCTGGAAGGGCGGAGAATTGCCAACTCATATTTTCCAGATACTAAAACTATCAATATACCTGTGTAACTAACGAATATTCCCCAGTCACCATATGCTTTAGGGGAATATATGCGGGACAGTATTAGAGAGGCTGCAATCGGTATTAGTTGTGAAACGAATGAGCCTAATCCTAAGGTTACAACATGTCTGGTAATGTTTGACTGCTGTAATTTATCCAAGGTTATTCGTATCCTGTCTATCATAATTTATTATACGGTAATTAGTCCGTCCAGTAACCGCACATAGGTATCGATAGCCTCCCTTATTTCCATCAACCCGATGTATTCGTCTGCCGCATGCGAACGGGCGGAATTGCCCGGACCTATCTTGACGGATGGGAATGGCATAAGTGCCTGGTCACTGAGTGTAGGTGAACCGAATGGCTCTTTACCCATCAGGACTGCCCGCTGTACAAATGGGTGATTCAGCTCTGTCCGTGTTGAGTTCAGGCGGAAACTGCGTGCTTTTATTTCGCAACCTACTTGCTCTTTGATCAATTCAAACAGCTTCTCGTTAGGGTAAAATTCATTGGTGCGTATATCGACTGTAAATTCACAGCGATCGGGTACGACATTATGCTGTGTACCTGCATGAATGATCGTAACGCTCATCTTTACCGGTCCGAGGAAATCGCTTTTTTGCGGAAACTGATAGTTGTTGAACCATTCGATGTCCTTAATCGCCAGCGTGATTGCATTGATACCTTCATTCCGGGCGGCATGTCCTGCCTTGCCGGTCGAAACGCAGTCGAGAACCATCAATCCTTTTTCGGCTACAGCCGGTTGCATTCCGGTTGGTTCGCCGACAATGGCAAAGGAGACCGGAGGCAATTCGGGCAGAACGCTTTCCAGACCGTTTTTACCGGAAACTTCTTCTTCGCAGGAAGCCAGGAATATCAGGTTATACATTTGCTCCTTGCCGGCTAACACGGTAAAAGCTGTATACAAAGATACCACACTAGCTCCGGCATCATTACTTCCGAGACCGTAAAGTTTTTCATCCTCGCTCTCTTCCGGATTGAAAGGATCTTTTGTCCAGCCGGAAGCCGGTTTTACGGTATCGATATGTGAGTTCAGTAATAAGGTCGGTTTCTTCAGGTCGAATCCCGGAGAAACGATCCATAGATTATTCCCTTTACGATGAACCGAATGTCCGGCGGCCTGCCAGGTTTGTTGCAGGAAATCGGCTACAGCCGTTTCATCCCGGCTGAAAGAAGGACGACTGATCATCCCTTTTAAAGTATCTATTGCTTCGTAGTACATTTTTTATAGTTGACAGTTGACGGTTGACAAATGACAGTTGAAGCTACCTGCAGCATCTGATGCTTGCTCGTAACTGTCAACTGTCACTTGTCAACTGTTAACTAATTAATATCTTGTCCACCGTATCCCTGTCGCGTCCGAGTTGCTCTATCAGTTCGTCCAGCGAATTGAATTTGACATCTCCCCGTACATAATATATAAACGCAACAGTTATTTCATTATTATAGATATCTCCCGAGAAGTCCAGGATGTTTACTTCCAGTGTGATATTATCGCCGTTATCGAGCGTAGGACGATCGCCGATATAAAGCATACCTTTGTATCTTTTACCTTTCAGGTATACCCAGACAGCATATACCCCGATTCCCGGAACGATTTTAAAAGGTTCATCCACCTGTATATTGGCTGTCGGAAATCCGAGTTTACGCCCGACCTTATACCCATTAACGATTGTTCCCCGCAGTTGGTAGGGATAAGTCAGTAGCCGGGCAGCTTCTTCCACATGACAGTCGGTCAGCAACTTTCTGATCTCCGACGAACTGACTGCTGTACGGCCTTCGTCATAAGGAGAGGCTTTTATTACTTCCATCCCACAGGCAGCCCCGTAAACGACATATTGCTCGAAACCATCTTTGCGATCGCGTCCGAAACGATGATCGTAACCGATCAGCAATGCGTCTGTATGCAGTTTCTCAGCCAGTATGGAAGTGATAAATTCCTGTGCCGTCAAGCGAGATAGCTCTATAGTGAAATCGAGAACGATACAGTAATCGACGCCTGTAGTCGCCAGTTGCTCCAGTTTTTCTTCAAATGAATTCAGTAATTTCGGTTGATAGTCCGAATGTAATACGGCACGAGGATGTTCCGGAAAGGTTATGACTGCCGAAGGCTGGTTTTTAGCCTTTGCAATTCCTTTCAGTTCATTGATCAGGAACCGGTGTCCCAGATGGACCCCATCGAAGAAGCCGATAGTGGCGACCAGTCTTTTCCCTTTTAATAAATCCGTATCTCTGATAACGATCATTTTCTTTCTATTCATTCAATGGAATGGCAAAAGTACATAAAAACAACGAGGTATAATCACTCTTTGTTATCCGTAACATGCAAATTAGTTGTACATTTGGCCTGATTTATTAACAGACATCTCTGAATATTAGTTATGAAAAAAATCTTTTATCTTCTGATCTGTCAATTGTTAGCCGTAGCTTCCGTGTTTGCCGATGACGTGCAAACAGAGAAAAGAACGGTGATATTCACTCCTTCCGGCAACGGAAAAGTACATTTACTAGCTCCCGGCAACAGTGTATCCGAAACTGTTTCGTTCGAAAAGCAAGCCTATCCTGTCCGGAAATTCCTTCGTGTAATCGGAGGTGTGAAAATGCCGGCTCCTTTTGAGAAAAGGGGAGAAGAAATGTTCAGGCGATCGGAATTTTATATCGATGACAATCTGGACTCCGTCCATGTAAAGAAAGACAACTATTCCCTGTATTTTAAGGGAGAAGATAATAATTTCGAACGGCATGCCTATTACCGTATATCGGGTGATTTACTGAAACCCGGTGAACTGACGGTCACATTGCCGGTCGTAAAACGTCAAGATCTGTCCGTATCACCCGGTGGAGACTTCGGAGTGGAAATAGAATTATTTTACAAAAAACCGGGACGTTATAAAGACGATATTTACGATCGCCCGGATTCATTGCTTTATTTCCCTGTGCCCGAAGGTTCCGGTAAATACCAAAATGTAGTGCAGAAGTTTGTCCTTCCCGACAATGTAGCATGTGCCTTTTTACGTATCGGAGGAACTCATTTCAGTGGCGAATGCTGGGTGGAAGCTCCCCGGCTGATGCAGAATAAGAAACAGGTCTGCTCCATTCCTTTTGCGAAGTTTGCCGATAAAACAGATGATTATAATTACTGGACGGGATGTAACCTGTCCACCCGGAGTTGGCCGCGTTGGACGCTGGATTTCAACGGTACAACTGTTTATGAAGGAAACATTTTCGACCGGTCTTCCGATATAGCGGACTTTTATATCCTTTTGCCTGAATCCGTACAGGGAAAAGGGGATCTGAAACTGACTCTATTGAAAGAAGACAACCGTGCTGCTTATTCGTACGAACTCCGTTCTCTGGAACTTATCGAGGAGAGTGCCCGCGACTTTGAGGTCGTTTCAGTTCCTGATTATGTAACGGCAGGGGCGGCTTTCGGCGTTTTGCTGGAAACCAACAAACCGGATGTACGTTTAAAAGTACAGGCTCCGTCTTTCGTATTCCCGTCGTTCCAGGAGATAGAACTGAAAGAGACCGGTTTGCATGTTGTGGAATTTCGTGCCGGAGACTATGCTTCTGCCGTCCCGATGACTTTTGATGACGGAAGCCGGAAAGCGGAAGTGATGATTCGCCAGATAATAGAAAAAGAGCCGGATGAGGTATATATTTCTTCGGGTGATGAGATTTATATAGATAAGGAATATACGCCTTATGATTATTTCTTCAAATGGTATATTTCCAAACGCATTGGAAACTGGTATCAGTTCCGCCCGTCTTACCAGTGGAGTGGTTTCCGTGTTGCCCGTCCGGAAGTTATTCGTCATTATACCGGTTTGCTGAACAAGCTGCAGATTCCTTATGCCTGGCAGGTAGAAGGCCGTACATTGGCAGGAAAACGTATCAATCCGGATCTGGAGACACTGGCATCTCCTATGTTTCGCGGAAAACAGGCACATGAAAATGACGGTGGTTATTATTACTGGCAACATTTCCTGTATCAGGGAGTCTTCTCCGATATGGCTGCCCGTAACCGCCCTTATGGGGGTATCTTTGCCAAACATCGTCCTATCTACACCGATCATGGCGTATTTATTCATTATGACCCGTATGGGGTGAAGGATATGGCTGACGGTGCCCGTAAATTGGTTGAAAACTTCCGTTATTCAAAGGGGGAGAGCAGTCGTCATACCGGTCCGTCCACTATGTTCCGTTATTTATATCAGGCAGGTTATAACTGGCTGGGAGCCGAGCAGATGTATGGCCCGGAAGAAATTATCCTCTCTTCCCTGCGTGGTGCCTCACGTGCCTATAGTAAACAAAATTATGGAACGTTGCATGCCATGCAATGGGGATCAGGTCCTTTCACCGATCCGAAACACTCCCTGCGTTTATATATGTCACTGGCAGTAGCTTATATGCACGGTTCTTCCCATATGAACACCGAAGAGGCATTATGGCTGGACGAATATGCAAACGACCGTTACTCCCAGTCCGGCAAAGAACATCTGTATGCTCAGCACCGTGTGCTTGACTTTATAGAAACACATACCCGGCGCGGTGAACTGAAAAGTAACATTGCCGTTCTTCAGGGAAGAAATGATGCCTGGAAATCATTTGGCCGCGGCAGTCTCTGGTCACAGAAGGGAGATAAATGGGAATTTAACAAGGCGACGGAAAGTTTCGATTTGCTGAATGTTTTCTATCCGGATAATATTGTCGACGGTTGTGGTCCGAAAGGTTGGTTTACTTCTACCCCTTATGGTACAGTGGATATCTTACCTGTCGAAGCTCCGCAGGATGTGATGAATAAATACAAGGCAATGGTTTTCCTGGGCTGGAATAGTTTTGAGGAAGGCGATTTCCTCCGTATCCGCAACTATGTATTTAACGGCGGAACGTTGGTGCTGACCGCTGCTCACCTGAATGCCGAACTTCAACCGGACCAGCCTGTGAAGTTTCCGGTAAACGATGCGGTTATCCGTGAAATGTTAGGTGATAGTTATAAGTCATTGAGTGGAAAGACTGTTATTTCGTTTGGCAGTGGAAAGATTATCTATTTCCCGCAGACGGTATATCCGGCAGAAGCCTCTTTACGAAGCCAGTATGAGGCGACAATGCGTGAGTTAGCAACAGAAACAGTCGGTGAAGAACTCTCAAAAGGTTGGATCGAATCAGCTCCGTCTGTTGGTTTTACTGTCTGGGATAATAAGGATCGCCGTACTATTTATCTGTTGAACACCGACTGGCAAAGTGATGAGCAGCAACATCAGGCTACATTCGTTTGCAATGGCTGGAAATTCCCTGTCGATGTGAGACGTTATCATATCGAAACGATTCATTGTGCCGATGGTTTGGCAGTTTCTCCCGGTAGCAATACGACGGATATCTTACGTATTACAAAGGTTGATAATGGCTGGCAGGTAACAGTGCAGAATACGGAGAAAGATACGATACGTTGTTTTAATACGGAGACGGGAGAAACGAAAACAGTTACGCTGGATGAACCTTCCGTACATATAATAACTGTTGAATAGATTTTAATCGGAGTATATTTTAAGAGGATGTTGTAAAGCTTTATTTTTAATGCTTTTGCAACATCCTCTTTTTTTAGTGCTTTTATTGAGCTGATTTATTTGCTATCCGGCAATAGCTTCTGTAATTCTGTTTTTGCACTGTGTCCGGGAAAATCGTCATCGATTACATCCCCATCCCGGTTTAACATGACATAACGGGGTATACCGTTGAATCTGAACAACTGGCGCAAGTAGTTATATTCATCTTCAGACAAGCGGAACAAGTTATCCCCCATATCATTTTCCGAAATGAATTTATTGTAAGAGCTTTCCGGAGAACCACCTGTGTCCGTAATATATACAAAAGCAAGATCCGGACTGCCTTTGTATTTATCTCTTAGCGGCTGCATCTCTTTAATGCTATAAATGCAAGGGCCGCAGGTTGTAGCCCAAAAATCAACTAAGACAAACTTCCCTTTGTGCGGATTGACCATTTTGCGGAAAATATCTGTCGCTTTTCCTTCCGGAAGTTTATAGGCCTGTTTTTCTCCCTCCGGGAATTTTTTTGCATACATACGCATTGCTTCTTCTTTCAGGAAAGGTTCAGCGATGCTGCTGGTTAGCTGTCCGACCAGTAAAGTTCCTTCTTTAGGTGTGATCGAACTCAGGGCGTAATCCAATGAACGAACCTTGGCTATATCGAACAATAAACCGGGAGTGATTTGCAGATCATTTCGTAAAATAGAATCTTTACGTATCCATTCTTTACTAAGTACTTCGAACCTGTCTTCGGGTTTGAATGGCATATTGGCTTTATTGAAAGGTCCCATAAACTCATAACGGTTTATGAAACTACTGAATGAATTCGGGATCATTAAGTTTTTATCGTTACTATTAATCTGTGTAAGGAAGTCGTAATAATCGTCCGGAAGCGGTTGTTTCAGTATCTCGTTGGTAGAATCCCGGGCAGCATAATGAGTCCGCATCATCGCATAATCGAACAAAGCTCCGTAGAATGACAAAAGTATTTTATTTTTCAAAATTTGCTGTCCTTTAATTGATGTTGAGTTTTGTTTCAGTTTTAGTGCCAGCGAGTCATTTGCTTCTTGAAGAGCCTCCAATTGCTGTTGTTTGAAATCCGCAGGGGAAAGCGTCTTGAGTTGGTTTTCAAAATCCCTATAACTGAAGGTGTTTACTTTAATCCTGCAAAGTTCAGCATTTATCCTGGCTGAGGTACCTTTGTATACTATGTTTTTGAATTCATATCGGCGGTCGCGATACCGGTCTGCCATCAGAAAATCTTCCCAGTCGAGAGAAATGAATAAAGTTTCTCCGGGTTCGATATAAAACGGTACTGTTGTTCTTTTAAAAAAGATATAGCCTTCCCAAGGTTGATTCAGCGGAAAATCTGCTTCAAAGCGTCCGTCAGGATGAATTTGTACAACAGTCGGATAATCTTCGCGGGTCATAACATTATTAATATAGATTATACCCGTATTGAATCCGGCGCGACTATCATACCCTTTCAGAAAACCACGTAAGTGAGCTGTGTCTTTCCGGAAGAAATCGCTCCCATAATTAACTGACGGATCGGCTTCTGTAGCCAAATAGTTTTCCATATCTTTCCATGTTCCGTATATTCCTTCTTCTGTCTGTTTGTTTTTTTGTTTTTTCTTTTTTTCCAATGAGACTCCAAAAATAGAGCCTTCCCCTGTATCTGATTCCATATAATCGAATTTCTTCATTTTTTTATCGAGAGGCGGAAAGATCAAGGTAAATATCGAATCGCCGGAGTCGGGCATGAACGTTTGTTTACCGAATGTAGTACCTTCAATTCCGATGGGAAAATATTTCTTTCCGGAATCTGGATCTTTGATGTAAGAGGTACTGTCGAAAGTGATCCACCAATGGGGTATGAATTCACTGTGTATTTGTATCCGTGTGTTTTCTTTGTTTCGCTCTATTTGGGTAATCGTATTGATACCGGTACTCTTGAATTCATATTCAGGATTTTTTATGATGCGCTGGGCGAATGTAGTGTAGCTTATCCCCAGGAGTAAGAATAAAATGGTAGCTTGCTTTTTCATATAGGAGTGTTTTTAGTGTTAATCGTTGGTTGATTTATATGGATTAAAGATAAAATTTAATTTAATAAGCTGATACTGTAGATAGGTTCTTGTTTTCTATTTTATTCTATTTTATCATTTGTGTCAAGCTTTTATGACTATTTTAACTCCTTCTTATGCTATCCTTTGTATTTACTGACGTATGCCGGAGATGTGAAATGTGGAGTTTTTTTATTGATCAGTTTTTGTAAAATAATAAATAGCTATTAAATACTGTATTATGCTATCAAATAGTTAAAAAATAGCTTGTGATACTAATGTATGTGTGTTTTGAATTAACTGTTTTAGAGAATATTTGATTACAATATTTAACACATAGGCCTTTCTTCTCTGATTTTTCAGTTTGTTTAAAAGAAAATTCATCTCGTTTTAAACGAAAAAAATTTCCTTTTAAATGAACTGGGGATTTGTTTTAATAGAAAAATATGTTAAATAATATTTAAATGGAGCTTAGTCGTATGATTTTTTACCCCAATCTTATGTTTTTCGGCCTCTTTTTTACTCTGAAAGGTAGGCGAGATCATTCAAAAAGAGCCTTGCATTAATCTTCTGAGGATTAAAATTTAAGAATAAATGAGAACTGTTGTTTGAATTATCCTGTCTTAAAGTTTGTTTTATCTTCACCTTTATTGCAATACGATATATTTGAACTTCCGGAGAATCCTCTAAAATATGACTGTGTTTGGTCAAGCTCCATACCTTACCGTAAAAAAGCACTTGAAATATCATTTTGACATATCTGTTTTTTCTTTTGTTCGGTTTACTCTCTATCCGAAAATAGTTTTTCTATGAAAACTATAGTGTCAGTAGCTACTTGATATACCTTCTGAAAACGGAAGTATCTCTTTTTTCAAATCCGGTCTTTTTATATAATCCGTGGGCAGCAATCCTATCATTGCTTGATGTTAAGTCGACTTTCTCAATTCCCAATTTTTGGGCATGTTCCATCGCCGCCTCAATTAATAGTTTTCCGATTCCTTTTCCTCTGGCTGCATTATCGGTTACAACATCTTCAATCCATGCCTTTCTGGTAAGAGGTGTTGGATATATTGCAAGCGTTAAAGTGCCTAAAACTTTATTTTCATCTTCAGCAATAAATAGAGTTATAGAATCTGATTTAATTACATTTTCCAGATGCTTTTTATCTAAAATAAATACCGATGATGGAGACAGTTGAGGAAGAATATTCTGTAATCCTTCAATTACTTCGTCTGTGATTTGTTTAATGATTTTTATTTCCATTTTTTATAATTTATATTGTAATAAATATGATAGCAAATATAGAAAAAGATATATATATTTGACGATTATTTTATTAAAAAATTATTTTTATATACCCGAATTATGCGAATAAACTATCTGTATTCTATCCTGTATGTATTGTTTTTTTTGACGTCTTGTAATGAAAAAAAAGAAATTATTAATGGTAATATATCTTTGAAAATAGACGGACGAATGTATACGAATATCTCTATGATTGGAGATGATGTATTACCTTTTTATAGCGATTTTGTTGCATCTGATTATCTTGTAATGAGAGAAGGTGTTGCAAACGATTTTACTTTGAAAGACATGAGAAAGTCGAAACAAGTCGACAAAACTATTTATGAGCTGACCGGAATTTATCAGAAAAATGGGATTGAGATTGAAAAGATCGTAAATATAATGGCTCCTGACTCTTTTCCGGGAATGTTGTTGTTTACTATTAAGTATGTAAATAAGGGAGAAAAGGAACCTGTTGTTACAGCCTGGGTGAATCATGATTTGTATATGGATCGTGAAGAAGACTCTGAGCCGGTATGGTCGTTGCAATGTAGTTCGACAAGTTCCAGAGGCGACTGGGTTTTACCTGTTACCCCCGGATTTTATAAAAAAAATTATATGGGGATGAATAATTCCGATTATGGCGGTGGAATACCTGTCTGCGATCTGTGGCGGAAAGACGGTGGATTTGCTATAGGCGTTACTGACGATGTATTACGCTTAGTCAGTTTTCCGGTGAGCAGGCAGAAATATGAGAATAAAGCCAATGCCAAAGTTTTATATGAATATAGCTCTCCCATTGATTTTAAAAGGAATGATACAATATCGACTTATAATACATTTGTAAGTGTGCATACCGGCGATTTTTATAATCCTTTGCGTCAGTTCTCCAAATATATGCAATCTAAGGGTATGGAGTTTGCTGCTCCTGAGGAAGATGCTTTCGATGCAGTTTGGTGTGCCTGGGGATATGAACGTAATTTTACGATGGATGAAATAAAAGCCACGTTGCCCAAAGTGAAAGAATTAGGTTTTAAATGGGTGGATGTAGATGATGGTTTTCAGGTTGCAATTGGTGATTGGGATATGAATAAGCGTTTTCCGGGAGGCGATAAGGATATGAAAGCTTTAGTAGATTTAATTCATCGACATGGATTGAAAGCGAAATTATGGTGGGCGCCTTTAGCCGCAGATCCTAACTCCCAACTGCTGAAGGAAAGTTCCAAAATGAAATTGCTGACGAAAGAGAGGCTTCCGTGCATGATAACCTGGTGGAATTGTTTTTATCTATCGCCTGTAAATCCGTATACCGAGAAATATACGAACGAATTGGTTGAAAAGTTTATTGGGGACTGGGGATTCGACGGACTAAAGCTGGACGGACAGCATCTCAATTGTTGTCCTCCCGATTATAACCCCCGAAGCGGATTAGATTATCCGGAACAGGCCATCGAACAGTTGCCTGCTTTTTACAAAGGTATTTTTGAAACGGCACGGAAAATCAATCCAAATGCTGTTGTGCAAAACTGCCCTTGTGGCACTGCCATGAACTTTTTCAATATGCCGTATATGAATCAGGCTGTTTCTTCCGATCCGTTATCCAGTTGGCAGATCAGGCTGAAGGGAAAAGTCTACCGGGCTATCTTTGATAAAATAGCATATTATGCAGACCATGTGGAGTTGAGTGATAACGGAAACGATTTTCCTACCCAGATTGGAGTCGGAGCGGTAGTTGGCTCTAAATTTACTTATCCTAGAGATAATCCGGAGGTAAAGATCTCTTATTTGCTCACTCCGGAAAAAGAAGCCTGGTTTAAAAAGTGGGTTGGTATTTATAACGATAAGATGCTGTCAAAGGGTGAATATCTGAATTTATATGACTTGGGTTACGACAAGCCTGAAACGCATGTAATAGAAAAAGAAGGGAAGATGTATTATGCTTTTTATGCGGATGATTGGGATGGAGAGATTGTTTTAAAAGGTCTCGAAAATAAAAAGTATACAGTTTGTGAATATACCGATGATTCTTTGAAAAATTACCAGGTTGATGGTTCTGATCCGGTAATTAATATTTCCTTTAAAGGAAGCTATCTTATAGAAGTATATTAGCTCTGGTTTTGATTTATTTGATCTGAGTTATATTTTGTAATAATGGGTAGGTTTTTTGTATAAAGTCTACCCCTTATTTTTTTCATTCTTCTTACTTTGATTTATAATGGATCATGATTTTAGTACAAAAAAATATGATTTTGTTGTGAGTACTTTTTATCTGTCATTCGTTATATATTCATAGGAGTTGAATTTGTCAGAAAAAATCACTAATAGGAATACATGGAAAATAAATATATAAAATTAATCATTGATTATTTGGAAGGACACTCTAATAAAGATGAAATAAATGAATTTTATGAGTGGGTCAATAAAAGCGATTCGAATAAAGAATTTTTTTTCGATATTAAAATGTTGTATGATGCAAATAAATCTCCTAAAAATCTAGACAATATTGATGAAAGTTGGGAGCGTTTATTTAAGAAAAAAACAGGAAAGAAACCATATTATTTTAATTTTTGGTATAAATGGGCTAGCTATGCGGCAATAGTATTATTTGCTGTCATGTTTAGTACTGTTTTCTTTTTAACTATTCTGAAAGATGGAGAGGGAAAAGGATTAAATACACGTTATATCGGTGGTGACGGTTTGGAAGCAGATATTGTCGAACTTCCGGATGGAACTCGTGTCAGTCTCGGTTCAACAACTACTTTCCATTATGCGAAGGATTTTGGTGAAAAAAAACGAATTGTTTACTTGGAAGGAGAAGCCTTTTTTGATGTTGCCAAACAAAAAAATAAACCTTTTATTGTAAAAACCCGGGAACAGGATATAGAAGCTTTGGGTACAAAGTTTAATGTAATGGCTTATTCTATGGATTCATTAGTAATAACAACATTATTGGAAGGTTCTGTCCGGTTGACTTCTGCTCATTTGTCAGAAAAAATAACATTACATCCTAATGAACAGTTTACTTATAACCGTAATACGAAAGTAAGTTCTTTGCAAAAGGTTGATGCCCGGCAGTTTGTATCCTGGACTTCGGGATATTACTACTTCCCCGGACAAAGTCTGGAAGTCATCCTTGACAGGCTGAGCCATGTTTATGGAGTAAAGTTCACTGTATTGTCGGAAGATCTCTACAAAAAGACATTTACCGGGACTTTTTATCGCGGACAAAGTATAAAGGATATCATGGAAATTGTCAATCTATCTATTCCGATCAAATATGTAATAGATGATCGTCATGTAACTATTTTGGAAATATAACTAATTGTTAATCTTTAAATTGTGATAAATATGAGTGAGTAAAAAACGAAAAAAGAAGGGAAAATCTTGCAGGATCCTCCCTTCCGGAAATGTAATCCAATTAAACTTCCATGGGCTGGAATTAGTGTTTAATCTTCAAACAATCAAAAGTATGAATAATCAACGTATAGTTGTTTCCGTAAATCTGAAAAGAACTATAAAAATTATGAAATTAACCATGTTAATGCTGATCGTCTGTTTATCACAGGTGGTAGCTGCTACTTATGCACAAACAGCGAAACTGAATGTTTCCGCTGAAAATGAAACATTGGAAAATGTATTGAAACAAATAGAAAAACAATCTGAATTTCTGTTTTTCTATAATCTGGAAGAGATCAATAAAAATGAAAAGATCTCTATTGTCAAGCAAAATGCTAATATTCAGGATGTACTGGATGCTATTGTTGCTAAAACCGGTCTGAAATATGTGATTAAAGACCGTCATGTCGTTTTAACGACCAAATCCTCATCTCCAGTTGGTGCTGTAACACAACAGGGGCGTAAGGTTACAGGTATGGTAAGCGATGCCTTTGGTCCTATAACAGGGGCAAATATTATCCAAAAAGGTACGACGAATGGTACGACTACCGATATGAATGGCTATTATTCCATAGAGGTGCCGGATAATGCTGTCTTGCAGATTTCGTTTATCGGTTATATACCGCAGGATATAGCTGTAAGAGGACGGGGGACGATTGATGCATTGTTGAAAGAAGATACGCAGGCATTGGAGGAAGTAGTGGTAGTTGGCTATGGTACAATGAAAAAGAAAGACCTGACAGGTGCTGTCGCTTCTGTTAAAATGGACGATACGCCGGTTGGAACTGTTTCTACCATTAGTCATGCTTTGGCTGGTAAAGCGGCTGGTTTGCAGGTTAGTGCGGTCAGTGCGCAACCAGGTGGCGGATCCACTTTCCGTATCCGTGGGGCCGCTTCTGTTAATGCCAGTAATGATCCCTTGATTATTATAGACGGTTTTCCAATAAGTACGCCGAATGAAGACAAAATTAGTACTGGTAAATATTCGAGTGGGACAACGGATAATATCCTGGCTTCTATTAATCCGAACGATATCGAATCTATCGAGGTTTTAAAAGATGCAAGTTCCACAGCTATTTACGGTTCACGTGCCGGCAACGGTGTGATCATAATAACAACGAAAAAGGGGAAAACCGGTGCTCCTACGGTAACGTATTCTGGAACAGCCAGTGTTCAAACCCTTGCTAAGTCTTATGATATGTTGAATTCAAAAGATTTTATGACTGAGTCTAACCGTTATCAATACGAGCAATGGATGAAAGATAATAGTATTGGTATTTATGGAGGGAAAAGTGTGTCCGATGCATCGTCTGTTTATGTTCCCCGTTATACGGATTCCCAGATTGCTAATCCGGCCAATAATACAAACTGGTTTGATGAAATCACCTGTACAGGTTTTCAGACTCAACATAATGTCTCGATTAACGGTGGTACCGATATGACGAAGTATCTGGTTTCCGGCAACTTCTTCAAACAAAATGGTGTGGTGAAGAATAATGATATGGAACGTTTTACTGGTCGTATGAATTTGGAACAGGTTGTCAGCAAATATGTAAAAGTAGGTGTAAACCTGACTTTGTCAAGAAACCAGACCAATAATGTGCCTTTAGGTGCCGGACAGTATGAAAATGCCAGTATTATGGTTGCTGCCGCTCAGTACAATCCGGTTTTAGCAGTTAGGGATGAGAATGGTGAATATATCCTGAATGACGAAGCATCCTTTTTGCCTAATCCTGTTTCTTTGTTGGAAATAACTGATAAAACAACGAAAGAGAGATTATTGGCTACCTCTTTTGTAGAGGTGAAACCGATCAAGGAATTAACTTTAAAGGCTAATTTAGGGATCGATCGTAATTACCAGAAACGCAAAGTATATCTGCCTAAAACAACGCTTTACGGAGCTAAGACCGACGGACAGGCTAATATCGCGCAATATGATAAATCCGATTATCTGTTGGAACTGACAGCCAATTATGCAAAACAGTTTGGTGAACATAACCTGAATGCCTTGGCCGGATATTCTTTCCAACGTTTTACGGATGAGTCTTTATCGGCGGGTAACAGCCAGTTCCTGATTGATGGATTCTTATATAATAACCTGGGAGCAGGCGCTTACCCGAAACCAAGTGTGGGTTCTTCTGCTTCGAAAGATGAAATGGCATCATTCTTTGGACGTGTGAATTACTCTTTCAGAGATCGTTATTTATTAACAGCAACATTACGTGCCGATGGAGCTTCCAACTTTGCTAAAAATAACCGTTGGGGATATTTCCCGTCTGTGGCGGTCGGTTGGAGATTTACGGAAGAAGAATTTATGCGTCCATTGACGAATGTATTGTCTAACGGTAAGTTGCGTCTGAGCTTCGGGCAGACCGGTAACTCGAATATCGGTAACAAGGCGATCTCTTATTATAAAACCGGTAACAATAATGAGTTTGGGGATACGGAATCTGTAGGTGTTTACCTGGACCAGATGGGTAACCCTGATTTGAAATGGGAAACAACGACCGAATGGAACCTTGGCTTGGATTTGGGATTTTTTAATAACCGATTAAACGTAACCGCCGAATATTATCATAAAGTGATCTCAGACTTGCTGAGTGAACGCACTCTGTTATCTTACAATGAGGTCAGTAAAATAGCCGCTAATATCGGTGAAACGCAGAGCCAGGGTTTTGAATTGACTATTAATACTAAAAATATTGATACAAAAGACTTCAGTTGGAGTTCGGATCTTACATTCTCTTTATATCGCGATAAATGGAAAACCCGCGATGCGTCATGGAAACCGGCTGCCTATTCACAGTACAATGCTCCGCTTCGTTATTTTCATGGGTATATGTCTGACGGGTTGATTCAGGAAGGCGAAACTGTAGAGTGGATGAAAGGTGCTGTTCCCGGACAAGTAAAGATCAAAGACCTCGATGGTTATGTGTATAACGAGGACGGAACAATGAAAGTGGATAAACACGGTATTCCTGTAAAGAGTGGTAAACCGGACGGCAAGATCGACGAAGCCGATATGGTTATCTATGGTAGCAAAGACCCTGGCTATTTATTGGGGTTCAATAATTCGTTCCGTTACAAAAACTTTGACCTGAATGTTTATTTCTACGGACAGTTTGCCTTATGGAATATAGGTTCTTACAATGATTTGTGGCTGACAGGTGCCGATGGTATGACTGGTATCGTAAATATGTACCGTGGATATAATATGCCGGTTTCAGCAAAGGATGTTTGGGCTCATGATAATGCGACAGCAACCCGTCCGGGATATTTCCAGGATAAGAGTCCTATTTCTGAAGCAGGCACAAGCACGGGTAAGATCGGTGACTATTATCTGGAAAAGAGTTGGTTTATCCGTTGCCGTAACATCACTTTAGGATATACGATTCCGATGAAGCAGTCGAAGAAAATTTTATCTAATATACGTGTGTATGCAGATATCAACAATCCGTTCACGATCACTCCGTATAAAGGGCTTGACCTGGAAACAGACAACTCCGTATGGGCTTATCCGAACGTTAGAAGTTTCAGTCTGGGATTGGATATAACATTTTAATTAAAGTCTAAATCGAGTATAATATGAAAAAGTTATTATATATAATATCGGTATTGTTAGCTACCACTGCTTTCCTACCTTCTTGTACAAATCTGGAATCAGAAATGTATGATGTGATTAATCCGAATATCTTTCCGGTGAATGAAGCCGATGCGAATGCGTTGGTAACGGCCGCGGCTTATGCTCCGTTTCGTTCTAACTGGTACAGTGGTCTTTATTCTGCCGGATCCGGAGGCATACATGTGACGGCTGAACTGACTACCGATATCGGTTATTGTCAGTGGAATGACTCTTATTATCCTGATTTGTTGGAAGTGAATTTCACCCCTTCTTCTCAATGTCCGACGTCGCCGTACAAAGACTATATTGGTTATATAGGTAAAATGACGTTGACACTGGACCGTATTTCCGGTATCGATATGAAGGAAGAAACTAAAAAGCGGTTGGAGGCCGAAATTCTTTGCGGACGGGGATGGTTAGCTTATCTTCTGTATGATTTTTATGGACCGATCCAGATCCCGACTTTGGAACAATTGAGTAATCCGTTGGGTGAAGAGATTATTCCGCGTGTTTCCCGTGAAGAAATGGTTGCTTTTATTGAAAATGACCTGAATGCTGCGATTGCCGTATTACCGGCCAGCTATAAATCTTCGGACAGTAATTACGGACGCTTTACAAAGGGCTTGGCTTATACGGTACTCATGAAATTGTATATGCAGGAAAAAAACTGGACAAAGGCTGTTGAATGCGGACGTGAACTGATGAAACCGGAATACGGATATGAGTTGGTGAGGAATTACAAAGATATCTTTACATTGGAAAATGAAGGGAATGCGGAAACGATTTGGGCTGCCATTTGTAGTAGTAGTGTGAATAAGCAACTTTGGGTGGCGCATGTTCTTTCCAGCCAGTATCCGACAAAGAACGAGAGCATCCAGAAATGGGGTGGTTACCGTGTGCTGTGGGATTTCTATGAGACGTTCGATAAGAATGACAAGCGTTTAGAAGTGCTGGTTGGTGAATTTGTAGGAACGGACGGGAAACTTTACAATAAAGAAAATCCCGGGACGGTTTTGCAAACAGGTGCCATGCCGATTAAGTACGGAGAGGATCCGGCAGCTACGGGTGAAGAAAGCCAGATCGACTGGATCATTTATCGTTATGCTGATGTCATTACTTTATTATCTGAAGCAATTGTCCGTAATGGCAATGCCGTAACGCAGGAAGCTGTCGATTTATTGAATATGGTGCGTTCACGTGCTGGTATTTCTACATATAACTTTTCTGATATTAAAGGCGTCGACGATTTTCTGGATAAGGTTTTACTGGAGCGCGGTCATGAGCTTTGGTTTGAAGGTGCCCGCCGTACAGACTTGGTTCGTTACGGGAGATATATTGAATATGCCCGCAGATACAAAGGTTCTGTTACTGCACAGGACTATATGAACCTGATGCCTTTACCGCAGTCTGTAATAAACGAAAGTAGAGGGACAGTTATTCAGAATCCGGGCTATTAACAAGAAGGTTTTAGTAACTGAATAATTTATAGGGGGCTGTCTGACAAGTCGGAGACAGTCCCTTTTTTTATCAATAATCTTGTCGTTGTTTTTTTTATGTAAAAAGAGCGCTTACCCTATCGTATTAAAAAAATCATTAGTTAAAAAAGAACTCTTTCATGTGTCGTTTCGAGATTTTTAATATGTTTGCAATATGGATGTAAGAGATCAAACGACAGATTGCTATCAGCGCATATACCTTGAATATGCTCCAATGCTGCTTCGTTTTGCCGGAAAATTTGTGTCTGATTTCTTTGCAGAAGATATAGTCCATGATGTTTTCCTTAAATTGTGGGACAAGCAGGTTTTCCTTCTTCCTGATGATGATCTGAAAAGAATTCTTTATACTTCCGTTCGCAATGCCTGTATTGATCATTTGCGCCATGCAAATATAGAACAGGAAATACTTGATCACCGTTCTGTGCAGCTTAAATTAGATGAGTTGGACTATTTCGAGTCGTCCGACGAACTTTTTATGCGTAAAGATCTCCTGGCTTTTTTAATGAAGAAGGTCGAAGAGTTACCGGAACGCAGCCAGGAAATTTTTCGTCTTTCTTATATGAAGGGAATGAAAGCAGCTGAAATTGCCGATCAGTTGGGTTTGTCTGTTCGTACCGTTGAAAATCAGTTGTACCGTTCATTACTTTATTTACGTAAACATTGCTCTCATTTATTCTTTTATCTTTTTACCCTGATTTAAAGCGCTTTATTATTTTATTTTAAAAAAAGATTGTTTTCTTGTGAGTATTTTTTTTCCGCCATGCGTTATAAGTTCATAAAGGACTAAGTCACCGAAAGGTAACAAATCAAAAAAGATGTCATGGAAAACGAACATACAGAGTTGATTATAGGCTATTTGATGGGGAATCTTCCACCTGAAGAAATGACTCATTTTTATGGTTGGGTGAATGAGAGTGCTTCTAATAAGGAGTTGTTTTTTGAAATTAAGGCAATGTATGATGCCGGAATATCATTGGGAAAACCAATAGATACGGCTTCCAGCTGGCAACGTTTGCTTAATAGAAAGAAAAATTCACAGATACGCAGGTTCAAACTTTGGTACCAAATAAGTACTTATGCTGCTGTCGCTTTGCTGGCTGTAGCGATCAGTTCTGTTTATTTTTTATTCTTCCACGAGAGTGATAAAGGGTTATACTCTAGATATATAGGAGGGAATGGGCTGGAAGCGGATGTTGTAGAATTACCGGATGGTACACATGTTAGTCTTGGCTCAAAAACAACCTTTTATTATGACAAGGATTTTGGGAAAGATAAACGTGTCGTGTATCTGGAAGGAGAAGCCTATTTTGACGTTGCCAAACAAAAGAATAAACCTTTTATTGTAAAGACAAAAGAACAGGATATTGAAGCGCTTGGAACAAAGTTCAATGTGATGGCTTATCCGTTAGATTCGATGGTGATAACAACTTTATTAGAAGGATCGGTGCGTTTGACAACAGCGAATATTGCTCAGCAGACGATACTAAAACCAAATCAACAGTCTGTATATAACCGGAATTCCAAATTTGCTTATTTGCAGAAAGTAGATGCTTTGCAATTCACTTCATGGACCGCTGGTTATTATTATTTCCCGGAACAAAGTCTGGAAACCATACTTGAAAGAATGAGTCATGTGTATGGTATACAGTTCTCCATCAATTCGGAGAAATTAAAGAAAAAGACTTTCACCGGAACTTTTTATCGTGGGCAAAGTATCAAAGATATCATGGAGATTATTCGTTTATCCATGCCAATCCGCTACAGGATAAACAGTCAATATGTGATTATATCGGAAATATAACGGCCGTTCTAATTATAAAATCAGAAAAGCATATGGATACAAGTTAACCTGAAAAACAAGAAGGTAAAATCTTGCCGGATTTTATTATTCTGAAATGAGTGAATCAATTAAACTCCCATTGCCGTGGGATAGTGTTTAATCTTAAAACAATCAAATGTATGAATGATCAACGTATAGTTGTTTCTTTAAATCTGAAAAGGACTATAAATATTATGAAACTGACCGTGCTAATGCTCGCAGTATGCTTGTCACAAGTAGTTGCAGCGACTTATGCTCAAACGGCAAGGCTAAACGTCTCTGCTAAAAATGAAACACTGGAAAGTGTATTGAAACAGATAGAAAAGCAGTCGGAGTTTCTGTTTTTCTATAATCTCGAAGAAGTCAACAAAAACGAAAAGATTTCTATTAACAAGAAGAATGCCGATATTCAGGATGTATTGGATGCAATTGCAACTAAAACAGGTCTGAAATATGCGATTAAAGACCGGCATATTGTGCTTACTTCTAATGATACCCATGCAGTTAACACTGTGCAACAGGATCGTAAAATTAAAGGTAAAATTGTTGATATGAACAATGAGCCTGTTATCGGTGCAAATGTTGTTATAAAAGGAACAACCAACGGTACCGTTACCGATATAGAGGGTTACTTTGAAATCGATGCTCCTCTCAATGCAGAGATGTTAATAAGTTATATCGGTTATTTGCCTCAGGCTGTCAAAATTGGAAAAAACACTTCATATACAATTCAATTGAAGGAGGATACACAAGCCCTCGACGAAGTGGTAGTTGTAGGTTACGGAACGCAAAAGAAAGCAACATTGACAGGAGCTGTGGCTTCCATTAAAGGAGAAGAAATTGTTAAAGTAAGCCAACCTTCGATTCGCGCCAGTATGTTAGGTAAGGTTCCGGGTATCCGTTTCCAACAGACTAACGGTGAGCCGGGTAACGATGGAGGTACATTCGACATTCGTGGTTTCGGGGATGCTCTGACCATTGTAGACGGTGTGGAAAGACCTTTCTCGCAAATAGATCCAAACGAAATAGAATCTATCAATATATTGAAAGATGCCTCTGCATCCGTTTATGGTTTTAAAGGTGCAAATGGTGTCATCATTATTGAAACAAAGAAAGGTAATATCAGTAAACCCAAAATCAACTATAGCTATACAATAGGTTTGCAGAATCCGGTTAAAAACCTGGAGATGATGGATGCTTATCAATATGCATATTATCGTAATGAAGCATTGATGAATGCCGGCCAAGCGCCAAAATACACAGCGGAAGAGCTTGAAAAATATCGTACAGGTTCCGATCCTGTGAACTATCCGACTACGGATTGGTATAAAGAAGCCGTTAGAAAAGTGTCTCCAAAACAGCAGCATAACTTAAATATCAATGGTGGTTCTGAAAAAATCAGATACTTTTTCTCTCTTGGTTACCTGAATCAGGAAGGTATACTGAAATCTTCACAGGAATTCGACCGTTATAACTTCAGATCAAATATTGTAGCGGATATTACTCCGAAACTTAAAGCAGAAGTAGGTTTGGGTGGCCGTTTGGAAGATTACAAATATCCTTATTATCTGGGTGACGAAGGTGTCAAGGTCTTTTCTGCAATTAAGTCAAATGCTCCGAACGTCCCGGTTTATGCCAACAACAATCCGGCATATTACTATAATTCCGACAACAACGAATTGAATCCGATAGCCATGCTCGACCGTGAAGCAACCGGTTATAAGGATAAACGTTATCTCGAATTCAATGGTCAAATGTCTCTAAGCTATGAAATTATGAAAGGTTTTATAGCAAGAGCTTTCCTGGCTTACGACTACACAAGTGAAATGAAGAAAGAATTGAAGAAAGATTTCAAATCTTATACCTACGATCAGACACTGGATGTATACAATCCGATTACCAAAGTGGCACAAGGCGAATTGTATCAGAGAACACAGCCTTACTATAAAACTACTCAGCAGTATTCGTTAAGCTATAAGAATACTTTCGGAAAGAAACATAACGTAGAAGGTTTGTTGCTTTTTGAGTGGAAAGAAGTTAAAACAAACTGGTTTGACGCACGCCGTTATTTCAGCATGACTTCTGCTATACCTGAACTGGATAAGGGAGATAAGGATAATATGCAGAATTCAGGAAACTCATCCGTTGATAAATATGGAGGTTATGTAGGTCGTTTCAACTATGATTTTGCCGGTAAGTATATGGCTGAATTCAGTTTCCGTTATGATGGTTCTTTCAAGAACTCTCCTAACCACCGCTGGGGGTTCTTCCCTGCTGTATCCGCCGGTTGGAGACTATCTGAAGAACCGTTCATTAAAGATGCAGTTCCGGCTATGGACAATTTCAAAATCCGTGGCTCATGGGGTAAGATCGGAAACAACAATTCGTTGAATGCAAACAACTTTGTTAGCGGTTGGTTATATCCGTCAGGTAATTACATTTTCGGGGGTAACAACGGAGCATCTATTACTCAGGGACTTTCAGAAGCTAATCTGGCAAATATGAATATCTTCTGGTATAAAGTACAAACAACCAATATTGGTTTCGACGGCTCTTTCTGGAATGGAAAATTGAGTTTTGAATTTGACTATTTCTACCGTAAAACAACAGGGTTATATGCAACTCGTGAAACTTCATTACCGACAACAGCCGGTATTCCTCTTCCGCAGGAAAACCTGAACAGCAGCGATAACCGTGGTTTCGAATTAACCCTGGGGACAGCACAACGCATTGGTAATGTAGATTTCCGTATTAAAGGTAATGTTGCTTATTCCAGAGCAAAAGATTTATATAAAGAACAAGCTGCGCCGTTAAACCAATATAAGAACTGGCGTGATAATGGAAGTTACCGGTATACTAACAAAACATGGGGGTATGAAGCTATCGGTCAGTTCCAGTCTTATGAAGAAATCTATAAATCTCCTATTCAGGATGGTAAGGCGAATTCTTCTTTACGTCCGGGTGATATCAAATACCAGGATTTAAACGGTGATGGCATCATCGACGATAATGACCAGAAGGTTATCGGTAAGGGGGCATTTCCTGACCTGAACTTTGGGTTGAATCTGACATTTGCATGGAATAACTTCGATCTCGACATTCTGTTTCAGGGAGCTTCCAATTATACCCAGATGCTGAATGCTTGTAAAAATCCGTTCAGAGGTCCAGGTGAAGGGAACGGTTTTGAAATTTGGACGGACAGATGGCATAAAGCAGACTATGATGACCCATATAGCGAGTGGGTACCGGGTAAATTTCCTTCTTTGCGTATCGATAATAATGATAACAATTCAAGAAGTTCTACATACTGGACGACCAATGCTTATTATGTCCGTATGAAGAGTATCGAATTGGGATATTCTATTCCTAAATCATTACTGAGCAAGGTCGGGGTGGATAACCTGCGTGTATACTTCAATGCTTATAACCCGTTGACGATTACTAACGTGAAATATACGGACCCGGAAGCTGTGGAAGGATGGATGAGTTTTTATTATCCGCAATTAAAAGTTTATTCATTCGGTATTAATATTGGTTTTTAAAAAGAAGATATATGAAAAGATTAGTATATAGTTTTATTTTCGCATCCCTTGTCGGCATGTCTTCATGTAACGATTTCGATGTTCCTGTTACTGACAGGTTAACAGAAGAAGATGTATGGAAAGATGAAACGTTGGTTACAGGTGCACTTGCCAATTTATATGATAAATTACAGGTGGAACAAAATTCTGCTTATTTTGAAGGTTGGGATGTTTGGAATGTGAGTTTAACAACTGCTTCCGATGAAGGAACCGGAGCTTTTCAGGCGGGTGATCTTGGAACAGGCGATGTGGTAAGAGCTACATTTAACGACGAATGGTTTGGGCTTTGGGCAGATACTTATAAAAGTATCCGTGGTTGTAATGTTTTTCTTGAAAAGCTGGAAGCATCTGCTATGGAGGAAAAACTGAAGAATGCCTACAATGCAGAAGCACGTTTCTTGCGTGCATTCCATTATTTCAACCTGGTAAAACGATACGGTGGTGTACCTATCGTAACAGATGTACAAAGTTATACAGGCCCGGAAGATTTGCCAGCTTTGCAAGTACCGAGAGATAAAGAGCAGGCAGTTTGGGATTTCATTATCAACGAAGTCGATGAAATTACTTCCGAACTTCCGGTTTCAAGAGACGCAAACAGCCGTACTCGTATTACCCGTTACGGAGCTTTTGCCTTACAGTCCAGAGCAGCTTTATATGCAGCCTCCATCGCCAAGTATGGAGAAGTTCAATTAAATGGTATCGTTGGAGTCAACAACGGAGACGCCGATAAATACTGGAAAAAAGCCATCACCGCATCAGATAGTGTTATTAATTCCAATCAATATAGTTTATATAATAAGTATTCCGATAAAGTTGAAAATTATCAAAAAATGTTCCTTGAAAAGAGAGGATGTTCAGAGTTCATTTTCTATAGAGAATTTCAGGCTGTAGATAAAGGACATTCCTGGGACTTACTGAATGTCCCGTTTAGTTTTGTTCAGAATGGATATGGCTGCGGACAAAATCCTACTTTAGATTTAATTGAAGCATATGAATATAAAGATGGAACTTCCGGTAAACTGAAGTTGAAAGATAACTCTGGCAACTTCATTAAGTATGATTCACCGCTGGATCTGTTCAAGGATAAAGACCCGCGCCTGAGAGCTACATTTTATCTCCCGTTTGATAACTGTCGTGGTGGTATCGTTGAAATCAGAAGAGGTATTTATGACCCGTCTATTGCAGGAAATGACAAATTCGTTACTTCCGGCAATAAAGATGAATACTACAAAAACAGCCAGGTGAAAATCTTGGGTAAAGACGGTGTTTGGGATACGGGAGACGTTGGTAAGACCGGTTTCTATACAAAAAAGTTTTCGGATGAATCGATTACAAACATTGTTGGGAATTATTCTGAAGCACCCTGGCCTATCTTCCGTTTGGCAGAAATGTATCTGAACAAGGCTGAAGCCGCTATGGAATTAGGGAAAAGCGGCGAAGCTGAAGCTGCATTGAATGAAGTCAGAAGACGTGCCGACATACGTGAACTGAGTGGTGAGGTAACTCTGGAACGTATCCGCAACGAACGCCGTGTCGAACTGGCTTACGAAAATCATCGCCATTGGGATTTGAAAAGATGGAGAACTGCCCATATCGTATTGGCTGACTTTCCGACAAATGCTTTATACCCCTGGTTTGTATGGGGCGAAAATAAATACATCTTTACTACCGGTAAAGCTCCAAAACCCAATAAAGTGTTCCAGACAAGGAATTACTATGTAAAAATCAAGGACGATGACATGAGTAGTAATCCAATGTTAGGTCCTAATAATCCTGGTTTTTAATTAAAAAATATTCTAAATATGAAAAAAATTATATATAGCATATTATCCATTTTGCTTGGCTCCCTTTCCTTGGTTTCTTGTCAGGATGACAACTATGATGAACCCAATTCTGGAATCAAAGGTCGTTTTATTGATGCAGAGACATCGGAACTTGTCCCTATGCCGGTACAGGGAGACAATGGCGTAAGGTTGCGACTGTATGAAAAAGACCGTTTCTATTCTACAGACCGGGATCATTCGGAACTTCCGGTTTCTTTCTATGCAAAAATAGATGGAACCTATGAAAATAGCTGGGCGTTCAGTACGGATTATCTATTGACTTTTGAACAAACTAATTTCTATCCGGTCGATACAATAGATGTGTCTCTTCGAGGTGGAAGCATTACAGAAAAAGATATCTTAGTCACTCCTTATGCCCGTATTAGTGATGTAAGAGCTACTTTCGAGAACAAACAACTGAACGTGGCTTATAAGATTTCAAGAAGTAAAGCTGATTACAAGATTGAAAATACATTTCTAGCCTGGCATATCAGTCCGTATATAGATAAGGTTACCGGTAATTTTATGGATATGAATACTCTCGATCGTAAAGGAACGGATGATAATCAGTTATTAAACACAGAACTGACCCAATCTATTGACCTTACCAATAATGCGAACTTCAACAAAGAAGATAACAAAGCCATTATCTTGGGTCACGGAAGCCAGATCTTTGTCCGTATTGGTGTAACTACAAACGGCAAAGTGAACTACAGTACAGTTGTTCCCGTTAAAGTTACTATAGAAAAATAAACAGAAAGGTTTATAGGTTTTAGTTTATTCACTTACAAGAATATACACTCTCTGTGTATCCTATGGAAACATCGGATACCGGGGAGGTATATTTCTAAGTAAAACGATTTTCTATTATAAAAATAACATGAGAAAACAGTTATATACATTTTTCCTGTCTGTTGCAATACAGGTTTTATCTCTTTGGCCGGCTGTTTTACAGGCGCAGGATTATAGCGGGAAAGTAAATACTTTAATCGGAACTCAGGGGAATGGCTGGTCTTCGGGATATTTGTATCCGGGAGCTACTTATCCATTCGGGATGGTACAATTTACGCCTACTTATTTCTCAAAGCAACTGGGATTTGTTATCAACCAGTTGAGTGGGGCGGGTTGCGACCATATGGGTAATTTTCCGACTCTACCGTTATCCGGTGAACTGAGGACATCTCCGGACAGTATTATAAATCTGCGGGCATCTCTCACCAAAGAAAAAGGTACGGCAGGATATTATGCAACCTGTGTCAACGACAGTATACAGGCTGAATTAACGGTTACGGAAAGAACCGGAATGGCTAAATATTCTTTTTCAGCAAATGAAAATAGAGGAACGATTATTATAGGTGGTGGTGTAGCTGCAACGCCGATTCAGGTTGCTGCCATTTCAATAACTTCTCCTACTTCCTGCGAAGGTTATGCTGACGGGGGCGCTTTTTGCGGATTTCCTACTCCCTATAAAGTCTATTTCGTTGCAGAATTCGATGCTTCTTCCGTATCGTTAGGTGTATGGAAAAATGAACGCTTACTTCCCGGGGAGAAATTTGCGGAAGGTAAAAACTCCGGGGTTTATTTCACTTTCGACCTTAATAAGAAGAAAGAGGTTTTATATAAGATCGGAGTATCTTATGTTTCGGTCGAAAATGCAAGAGAAAATCTGAAAACAGAAAATCCGGCGTGGAACTTCTCCTCTGTAAAACAATCGGCAGCCAATAAATGGAATCAGTATTTGGGAAAAATTGAAGTAAAGGGAAATAATGAAGACCGTGTCTCACAATTCTATACGCATTTATACCATTCATTTATCCATCCCAACGTTTGTAGTGATGTGAACGGTGAATATATGGGTTCAGATAATAAAGTTTATAAATCCGAACGTAAATATTATACCTCTTTCAGTAATTGGGATACTTACCGCACACAAACTCAATTGATCGCCATGCTGGCTCCCAATGTTACTTCCGATATTGTCATGTCGCATCAGTTATTTGCCATTCGTTCAGGAGGTGGATTTCCCCGTTGGGTTCTGGCAAATATTGAGACTGGTATTATGCAAGGAGATCCTACACCTATTCTGATTGCGAATGCTTATGCTTTCGGTGCCAGAAATTACGATACACGCAGTATACTGAAAACGATGCGTTATGGAGCAGAAGTGCCGGGAGCCAATTCACAGGGTGTATTGACCCGTCCCGGTCTCGAACAGTATCTTGAAAAAGGGTATTATGATGCTTCTGCCATGCTGGAATATACCTCTTCCGATTTTGCGATTGGAAGATATGCGCTCCAGGCTTGCAACGATGAACCTGTCTGCAATTATTATACCAACCGTGCCATGAAATGGAAGAATTTGTATGATAAAGAAACTAATTGGCTCCGTTCCCGCAACGAAGATGGTTCCTGGAAGAAACAGGGTGACGATTGGCGTGAATCTACTTACAAAAATTATTTCTGGATGGTTCCTTACGATCTGAAAGGATTGCTTCAAATAATCGGAGGCAAACAAGAAGGAGAAAAACGTTTGGACGAATTATTTCACCGCCTGGATGCCAGTTATGGAGATGAATGGTTTGCTTCGGGTAATGAACCCAGTTTCCAGATTCCCTGGATTTATAATTGGGTGGGGGCACCTTATAAAGCACAGCATATCATCCGTAAAGTATTGGATGAACAGTACAATAGCCGTCCGGATGGACTTCCCGGAAATGATGATTTGGGTTCGATGGGGGCTTGGTATGTATTTGCCAATATCGGTCTTTTCCCTGAAATACCCGGAGTTGGAGGTTTTTCCATTAACAGTCCCTTTTTTCCTGAAATTATATTGCATTTGGCAGATGGGGATTTAGTGATAAAAGGTGGGGACGAAAGGAAAGAATATATACAGGCTTTGAAAGTAAACGGGAAAAGATCTGATTCGACTTGGATTGACTGGAATGACATTAAAAATGGCGGAATACTCGAATATTCGCTGTCCCCGAAACCGAATAAGGCATGGGGAACTTCAGTAACTCCACCTTCTTTTGGAAATTAAGCAGTCTATCCTGTCATAAGAAAGAAAAAATGATACAATTACACGAAGAAGGTCAAGAGTAGAGGCTTAATAACAGATATATATTATAATATTGTAAGTCTAAAAACAGTTGTGTGATAAATTGTATCTGTTATCTACTAATTAAATAAAAAAAAGATATCCATGAATAAAGGTATTATGATTATCTCTGTCGGCTTACTGCTGGCAATAGCATTCACTTCATGCGAAATGAAAAAGAAAAGTACAGAAACTGTCGCAGTAGACACTACAGACTGGTGTCTGGATGGTTTCGAACGCCCAGCCGGTAAGAATCCGATTATCTCTCCGCAGGGAAGTACAAAGTTTTACTGTCCGATGCGGGAAGACTCTGTTGCCTGGGAAGAAAGCGACACATTCAATCCGGCCGCAACTATTTACAAGAATGAAATTGTCGTTCTTTACCGTGCAGAGGATAATTCGGCACAGGGGATTGGTTCCAGAACATCTCGTTTAGGATATGCAACCTCTGTTGATGGGCTTAATTTTACAAGGAAAACTACCCCTGCATTCTACCCTGCGAAAGATTCGCAAGAAGCGAATGAGTGTCCTGGAGGAACGGAAGATCCACGTGTAGCAATGACTGAAGATGGTACATATGTATTACTATATACACAATGGAACCGAAAAGTACCCCGTCTTGCTGTTGCTACATCCAAAGATTTAGTAAACTGGACAAAACACGGGCCGGCATTTGGCAAAGCATATGAAGGTCGATTTTATGACGAACCGTCTAAATCTGCCTCTATCGTAACCACACTAAAGGGGAATAAACAAGTTATTACAAAGATCAATGGCAGATATTTCATGTATTGGGGAGAACAGAATGTATATGCTGCAACCTCCGATAATCTGACGGACTGGGAACCGCTTGTAGATAAAGATGGTAATTTGTTGAAGCTATTCTCTCCCCGTCCAGGTAAATTTGATAGCCATTTAACGGAATGTGGTCCTCCCGCCATCCTTACCAAGAAAGGCATTCTGTTATTATACAACGGGAAAAACAGAGCCGGAACCGAAGGGGACACCGCTTATCCAGCCAACTCTTATTGTGCAGGTCAGGTTTTGTTCGATCAGAAAGATCCGACAAAAGTAATAGCCCGCCTGGATAAACCATTCCTGCAACCTACGGATGATTTTGAAAAAAGTGGCCAGTACCCAGCAGGAACTGTTTTTATCGAAGGGCTGGTATATTATAAAAACAAATGGTATCTATATTACGGCTGTGCAGACTCATTTGTAGCTGTTGCAGTTTCCGACAAACAATTAGAATTTTAATGAAAATGAAACAATTAATAGTATTAATAGCTTCAGCTTTATTGGCTGTGCAATTTTTGTCTGCCCAAAAAGCTCCGGAACCGTTTAAAGCTGGCGACCGGGTGGTCTTCGTTGGAAATAGTATTACCGAAGGAGGACATTACCATTCTTATATCTGGTTATATTATATGACCCGTTTTCCGGATCAGCGTATGCAAATGTATAGTGCAGGTATCGGAGGGGACGCATCCTGGGATATGCTCAAGCGTCTGGAAGAAGATGCGTATGCAAAAAAGCCGACTGTTCTGACTTTGACGTTTGGGATGAATGACAGCGGTTATTATGAATACTTCCGGGATGATGCAGCTCAGTTTGTTGAAAAGCAACTACAAAGAGTGGATACCACGTTTCAGGCTATGCAGAAAATAATGAAAGGACATCCGGAAACGGAAGTGGTTTTGATAGGAGGTTCTCCTTACGATGAAACCTGGAAAAATGCGGATAATAAACCGTTCCCGAACAAAAATGAAACAATTCGGAAAATTATAGGCATGCAGATTGATGCTGCGAAGAAAAACAACTGGGCCTTCGTTGATTTCCATAACCCCATTTTACAAATCAACGCAGAACAACAAGCGAAGAATCCTGAGTTCACTTTAATGCAGGGAGACCGTATCCACCCGGATAACGATGGGAATATGCTGATGGCTTATTTCTTTCTTAAATCACAGGGACTTGCCGGAAAGTCAGTCGCTGAAATTTGTGTAAATGCTACAAACAAAAGAGTAGAAACGCAAAACAATTGTTACATTAGTAATGTGGAAAACCAAAACGGTAACCTCTCTTTTAGCTACCTGGCAAAAGCTTTGCCTTATCCTTTAGATACAGTACCACGTGGTTGGGGTAAAAAAAGGAGTCAGTCGATGGCTTCTCAATATGTGCCTCTTATACAGGATATTAATCAGGAAGTGTTGCGGGTTAAAGGTTTGAAAGGCAATTATACCCTGAAAATTGACGGAGAAGAAATGGCAACTTTTCCCGCGGGAGACCTGGCTAAAGGTATCAATATGGCGGAGTTGACCCAGACGCCCCAATATCAACAAGCAGTAAAAATCATGCATCTGAACGAAGAACGTTGGGAAATAGAAAAACGTTTTCGAGAATATGCCTGGACTGAATTTGCTATTTTGAAAGATAAAGGACTTCTGTTTGCCGATAATCATGTAGCGATGGATTCTATTCGAGCCAATCTGAATGCCAACATTTTCTTGCAGGGACATATTGATAATTTCACCAAAGCGATGCATCCTGAAATACGCGAAGCATGGAATAAAGAAATGGAGGTACTTGTAAACATGATTTATTCGATCGCTCAACCCAAAATCAGAAGAATTGAATTAATACAGATGTAAAAGTGAAAACAGACCAACAGTTAGTACCATGAGAAAGCAAATCGTATCATCACTTATTACCCTGATAGGGTTAGGAGGATTACATGCCCAGTCTGTCTATTTTGCCGACGGATATCACGGAGGTGTGTTCGGACATTACCCTAAATGGCAAACTGCATTCATGATGGATAAACTGAAAGAATATCCGGGCTGGCGGATTAATCTGGAATTGGAACCGGAAACATTTGACTCTGTTAAAGTTTGGGTACCGGATACATATAGAGAGTTTCAACAATTCCTGGCGAAAGAAGACGGACGGCTTATTGAATTCACTAACCCCACCTATTCACAACCTTATTGTTACAATATCTCGGGGGAAAGCCTGATACGGCAGTTTTCTTATGGTATGAACCTGTTGAGGGTTCATTTTCCTACACTTTCATTCCACACATATGCCGTGGAAGAGCCCTGCTTCACCAGTGCGTTGCCACAAATACTCCGTTTGTTTGGTTTCCGGTATGCTGTATTGAAGAACCCGGATACTTGCTATGGAGGATATATGATAGCTTACGGAGATGACTTAGTGAACTGGATCGGTCCGGACAATACTCAAATGCTGACCATTCCCCGTTATAGTGTGGAAAAACTGGAAGATAACTCCACTTGGCAGACAACCGCATGGAACAATTCCTCCAAATACCTGAATGCCTGTAAAGAAGGTGGTATAGCATATCCGATAGGTATGTGTTATCAGGATGCCGGATGGAAAAACGGACCTTGGCTCGGAGCCCCTGAAAAATCTTCCGGAACTTATACTCTATGGACTGATTATTTAAACAAGGTAACAGACAGACTTCCTGCTAAGGACTGGAGAGTCAGCCAGGAGGATGTGCTGGTTTCTTTGATGTGGGGAAGCCAGGTGCTCCAAAAGCTGTCGCAGGAAATACGAGTTACCGAACAAAAACTGATACAGACCGAAAAAATAGCTACTCTACAGAGGTTTTACGATCGGAAAGCCTGGGATAATAAAGCGCTCGACAGGGCATGGCGTAACTTATTGATGTCACAACATCACGATTGCTGGATTGTACCTTACAATAACATGGGAAGTACTGGAAAAACCTGGGCGGAGAACGTACGTTTATATACAACTGAAAGTAATAACATATGTGATCAGCTGATTGCTCCCCAACAAAGAGATGACTCAACGATACAAATATATAATACGGCTGGAATAAATCGTAAGGAGTTAGTCCATTGTAAATTAAATACTCCCTGGACTTCCATTCCATTTGTTGTGAAAAATATTTCTGGTAAAACGGTTCCTTATCAGAAAATATCAAAAAATGAAATCGTATTTATGGCGGATGTCCCCGCAATGGGATATACTTCTTTTTCCCTGAAAGAAGGTAAGGTTTCAAAGAGTAAAGAGATACAAACCAAAAGGTTAGCAAATAACCACTTACTTGTAGAGAATGATTTGTATCGGATAGAAATTGACCCGGAAAAAGGTGGTACAATCACATCTCTCTACAGTAAAAAAGAAAAGAAAGAATGGATAGACAATCAGGCAGGTTATGCTTTCAACGAGCTGCGTGGTAACTTTTATGAAGAAGGAGGCTTTTTATCTTCCTCCTCAACTCCGGCCAATGTATCTGTAGAAGTGGATGGGGCTCTGATAACGACTGTTTCCATCAAAGGGAAAATAGGACGACATCCGTTTACACAATATTTGACATTAAAGAAAGGAGACCCCCGGATTGATTGTCGTTTGATAATTAGTTGGCAAGGTAATACCAGGATTGGAGAACGGAAAGAAACCAGCAAAATGCAGGAATCTCGTAAGACTTATTATGATGATCGTTATAAATTACATCTGCTTTTCCCCGTTCTTCCGGGTCATAAGCAGGTTTACAAAAATGCACCCTTCGATGTCTGCGAAAGTAAATTGAAAAATACTTTTTTCAATCGTTGGGACAGTATAAAGAATAATGTCATCCTGAATTGGGTGGATTTGTACGACAAACAGAATGATCAGGCTTTCTGTCTATTTACAGACCATACAACCAGCTATTTGCATGGAGAAGACTATCCGTTGGGACTGACTGTCCAGTATTCTGGTGGAGGACTGTGGGGGCGGGATTATGCCATAAAGGAACAGACGGAAATCAATTACAGCTTTCTACCTCATAGAGGTATGTGGAATGAAGCCCATATATCTTTTGAAAATGCCAGAAGGGGAGAACCATTGGTTGCCTTGTATGCGACTTCGGATAAACCATCTGCTTCTTTATTAAGTATACCGGATAAGGATTTACTTTTGAGTACTGCTTATTACGACGGGGATAATTTGATTGTCCGTCTTTATAATGAGGGGACAAGCGGAATGAAATCCTTTATACTACCGTTTATTCCGGCTTCTGTTGAAGAAATAAATCTGGAAAATGAAAAGATAAAAGATTATTCTTACCGGAAAGATAAGAACCGGCAGATTTTGTCTTTTGATATTCCTCAATTCGGGATTAAGACATTCAGAATTAAACAATAATAAAAATAGACCTTCAGATGTATAAACTATTAGGTATTCTAGTCAGTACCGCATTGGTCGGTTGTAACTCTGTAGCCAACCAGGCGGAAATATCTTTGCATCTATCGGATTATGTCAACCCGTTTGTCGGGGCTAGTACGAATGTAGATGCGGCGGGAGCTTATCATGGGCTAGGAAAAACTTTTCCGGGGGCAACGACTCCTTATGGTATGGTTCAGGTAAGTCCCAACACGATTACCGGAGGAGATAACGGTTCAGGATATAGTTATGAACATAAGAGCATCGAAGGCTTTGCCTTCACCCAAATGAGTGGGGTTGGCTGGTTCGGGGATCTGGGAAACTTTCTGGTAATGCCTACTACCGGACCATTGAAAACTAATTCCGGTAAACCGGATAATCCGGATGCAGGTTACCGTTCCCGTTATGATAAAAAATCAGAACAGGCAAAAGCGGGATATTATTCGGTTCTTCTAAGCGATTATAATATTCGTACGGAAGCAACAGCCGCTCCACATAGCGGAATGCTTCGTTTTACTTTCCCTGCTGGTAAGCAGTCGCGTATCCAGATCGACCTGGCGCACCGTGTAGGCGGAACCTCTACCTGGCAGGAAGTGGAGGTGTTGGATAAACATACAATTGCCGGAAAAATGATATGTACGCCGGATGGCGGAGGCTGGGGTAATGGAGAAGGGAAAGCAAATTATACCGTATACTTTTATGCTCAGTTCTCCAAACCGTTAAAAAACTATGGAGTATGGAGTGCCGATATACCCGATGATCAACCCCGCAAAAGGGAAAACATAGAAAGTGATGCATATCAGCAATTGATTGCTGATGCAAAAATTATACCGGGCGTAAAAGAATTTAAAGGGAAACATCTGGGTTTTTACTCCGAGTTTGAAACGCAAAAGGATGAACAGATATTGTTGAAGGCAGGGATTTCTTTTACCAGCCCTGAAGGCGCTGAAAAGAATCTGAAAGCTGAAATACAGGATTGGGATTTTAGTCAGGTATATGATAATAGTCGTATTTTATGGGATAAGGCATTAGATAAAATTTCAGTAGAAGGTAAAAACGAAGAGCAAAAGACAATTTTCTATACTTCACTTTACCATACAATGATTGATCCCCGTATTTTTTCCGACGTAAATGGAGAATATCCGGGAGCAGATGGAAAAGTTTATATTTCCGATTCATTTACCAAACGGACTATATTCAGTGGATGGGATGTTTTCCGTAGCCAGATGCCTTTACAGACGATTATCAATCCACAATTAATTGATGATTTATTAAATTCATTAATTGTGTTAGCAGAACAAAGTGGAAAGGAATATTACGAACGTTGGGAATTATTGAATGCTTATAGCGGGTGTATGTTGGGTAATCCGGCCATTTCAGTATTGGCAGATGCTTATGCGAAAGGTATCCGGAAATATGATATAGAAAAGGCCTACCAATATGCCGTTAACTCTTCTGAAAAATTTGGGAACGGGGAACTGGGATATACACCAGACCCAATAGGAATATCCAAAACATTGGAATACGGATATACAGAATGGTGTCTGTCGGAATTGGCGCGTCAGCTCCGGAAAAAGGAGGACCAGGAGAAGTATCGTAAACGTTCGCAGGCATACCGCAACATCTATGATCCTGAAAAGAAAAGCTTTCGCCCCCGGCAAGAAGACGGCTCTTTTGTTGCATGGCCGAAAGAAGGATGTTTACAGGAATGGTATGGCTGCATGGAATGTAACGAATTACAACAAGGTTGGTTTGTTCCACATGATATCGAGGGTTTGGTTACCTTAAAAGGAGGAAGAGGCGTTGTGATTACAGATCTCGATAATATGTTTGAAAAAACACCTCCCGATTTTTTGTGGAACAGTTATTATAACCATGCAAATGAACCGGTACATCATGTTCCCCTCCTGTACAATCGTCTGGGAGAGCCCTGGAAAACTCAGAAATGGAGTCGTTTTATCTGCGAAAAAGCCTATAAAAATGCTGTCGAAGGATTAGTTGGAAATGAAGATGTTGGCCAAATGTCTGCCTGGTATGTATTGACTGCTTGCGGCATTCATCCAGTCTGCCCTGGAGAAACTCGTTTTGAAATTACAACGCCATTATTTGATCATATTGTCATACAGGTTGGGAAAGGTAAAACGTTTACAATTCAGGTGCGGAATAATTCACCTGAAAACGTGTACATCCAATCCGCACGGTTAAATGGCAAAACATATACAAAGTGCCACATCGACTATCAGGAAATAATAGCAGGAGGAGCTTTAGAAATAGAAGTAGGAGCTGCTCCTAATCAAGAATGGGGAATAAATTAGCAACAAATAACATAAACGATAAATATGAGAAAGATTATCAAACCATCATTATTAGCTGTAGGCTTATTGTTCAGCAGCTTTATGCAGGCTACTGTCAGCCTGCCGCATTTCTTCTCCGATAATATGGTACTTCAACGGGATATGCCTATTCATATCTGGGGAAAAGCGGATAAAAAAGAAACCGTTACTGTTTCATTCAACGGAACGAGTATAACGGCAAAAGCAGATCAGCATGGTCGCTGGCAGGTAGAACTACCCTCTATGAGATATGGAGGTCCTTTTAGTATGACGGTGAAAGGCCATGATAATACTATTGCATTAGATAATATTCTGATTGGAGATGTCTGGTTGTGTAGCGGGCAATCCAATATGGAATTTAATCTGAGTGGAGCACATAATGCGGAAGAGGCTATTCGACAGTCGGAAAATAAGCAAATCCGTTTACTTACAGTTCCTAAAACGATACAAACGAATGAGTGCGACGATATACAAGAAACTTCATGGGAAGAATGTAACCCATTGACAAGCCCTACATTCTCTGCTGTCGCTTATTTCTTCGGACAAGCTTTAGAGAAAGAGTTGGATGTCCCTGTCGGGTTAATCCATTCTTCCTGGGGAGGTACCGATATTGAAACCTGGACAAGTTGGGAGGCCGCTATGGAGAACCCTGTATACGCCTCTTATAAAGGTAAAACGTTGGAAAAAGCATTAGGTTATTCTATGCAAGATATCGAACGCTTCAAAAAGGCTCTGGAAAAAGATAAAGGATTGATCGAAAAATGGTATGCTCCTACTATGAAAACGACCGATTGGAAAAAGGTTCATATCCCATCTATCTGGTCCGGTGATTTGAAAAATGAAGATGGGGTAGTCTGGTTCAGAACAGAGATTGACTTGCCGGATGAAACTGCCGGCTTGGAAGGCCACATCCAGTTGGGGGGTATTGATGACGGAGATATTACCTATGTGAATGGTGTTGAGGTCGGAAGAACTGATTTCTGGTTTGCAAACAGAAACTACCACATTAAAGACGGTATATTGAAAAGTGGAAAAAACATAATTACCTTGCGTATGACAGATACAGGTACTATCGGTGGCATGTCTGCAAAAGATGAGGAGGTTTTTCTGGAAGTCGCTGGACGTAAATATCCTTTAGCGGGAGAATGGAGTTACAAACCATCTGTTCTTAGTTCATCCTATGGTTTTTCAAACACAGGTTCCGGACCTAACAGCTTTTCGTCTTTGCTTTACAATGGCATGATACGTCCCTTGGTCGGTTACAACATTAAAGGGGTAATTTGGTATCAAGGTGAAAATAACGCTGCTCATGCCTGGCAATATCGTTCATTGTTTCCGCTAATGATTAATGACTGGCGTAAACAATGGGGGTACGAGTTCCCTTTTATCTGGGTTCAGTTAGCTAACTTTATGGCTATAGAGGCACAACCTCAGGAAAGTGAATGGGCTGAGTTACGTGAAGCACAAAATATGACTTTACGCTTGCACAAAACCGGACAAGCTGTAATTACCGATATAGGGGAGGCTTTTGACATTCATCCAAGAAACAAACAGGATGTAGGTAAGCGGTTGGCTCAGAATGCCTTGAAAATTGCTTATGGGCAAGATGTTTTGGGAGCCGGTCCTGTATTTGAGTCAATGAAAAAGGAAGGAAATAAAATCATACTTTCTTTCTCCAATGTCGGTAAAGGATTATCGACCAGTGATAAAAATAGATATAGCTATATCAACGGTTTTACTATTGCCGGATCAGACCGGAAATTTGTATGGGCACAGGCCTATATACATGATGGGAAAGTTATTGTCTTCAACGATGAAATCAAAGAACCGGTCGCAGTCCGTTATGGATGGTCTAATAATCCGGCAGACAATAACCTGGTAAATAGTGACGGACTGCTCGCTTCTCCGTTTCGTACGGATTCATGGAAAGGTCTCACTGAAAAATAAACAGGTCATGTAATAATTAATAAAATCAAACTATACGAAATGAATAAAAACAACAAATCCAATATCAAAAGATTATTTACAGCACTCATATTGATTGCAGGAATAAGCATATCCTCGCAAGTATCGGCACAGAAAGATCTGGTAAAATATGTCAATACATTGCAAGGAACAAACTCTACTTATGAACTTAGCTGGGGAAATACCTATCCCACAACAGCCGTACCATATCCTATGCATGCCTGGTCGCCACAGACAGGTAAAAATGGAGACGGATGGAAATATAAATATACTGCTACTACTATACGTGGATTTCAGGAAACTCATCAATGTAGCCCGTGGGTGGGGGATTATGGCGTATTCTCTTTAATGCCGGTATTAGGAAAGCTGGTTGTTGGTGAAGAAGAACGTGCTTTATCTTTCAAACACGAAAATGAGGTAGGTAGTCCGCATTACTATAAGGTTAAATTTGATAATGGCATAACTACAGAAATGTCTCCGACAACTCGTTCTGTCCATTTTCGCTTTTCCTATCCTTCTACAGGTGATGCTTATGTAGTTCTGGATGGTTATACGAAAATGAGTGATGTAAAGATAGACCCGAAAAACAAACGAATTACCGGTTATGTGAACAATGGTGCATTTGTACCGAAAGAGTTCATGAACTATTTTGTTATCCAGTTCGATAAACCTTTTACGGCATACGGAACATGGAATAATAAAGACAATCAAACAGTAAGTGGTCAGTTAGCTGCTTCCGGTGCGGGTGTTGGTGCTTATGTCCAGTTCAAGCAAGGAGTAAAAGTGCAGGTTAAAGTTACCTCTTCTTATATTAGCCATGAACAGGCTATGGTTACGTTGCAACGTGAATTAGGGAATCACAAATCGCTGGAAGATACGAAAAAGGCTGCAAGGAACGAATGGAATACTTTGTTAAATCGTGTATTGGTAGAAGGTGGTACAGAAGAAGATATGACTACATTTTACTCTTGTATGTTCCGTGCCAATCTCTTCTCTCACAAATTCTATGAAGAAAAAGAGAATGGAGAACCTTACTATTTCAGCCCTTACGATTCTAAGATTCACGATGGATATATGTTCACAGACAACGGCTTTTGGGATACATTCCGTTCCCAGTTCCCTCTGACGAACATTCTCCATCCAACCATGCAAGGACGCTATATGCAAGCATTGCTTGACGCACAAGAACAATGTGGCTGGTTACCATCCTGGTCAGCACCCAGTGAAACCGGCGGTATGATTGGTAACCATGCTATTTCTTTGCTTGCCGATGCCTGGGCAAAAGGAATCAGAACTTTCGATCCTGAACAAGCTCTGAAAGCTTATGCACACGAAGCGATGAACAAAGGTCCTTGGGGGGGAGCCAACGGACGTTTTCTCTGGAAAGAATATTATCAGATCGGTTATATCCCTTATCCGGAATCCATGGGTTCAACAGCACAGACATTGGAATATGCCTATGATGATTTCTGTGGTTATCAGTTGGCTAAAATGACAGGAAACAAATTTTACCAGGATATATTCGGTAAACAAATGTATAATTACAAGAATGTATACGACCCTTCAGTCGGATTCATGCGCGGACGAAAGATTGACGGTTCCTGGGCCGATTTCGATCCGTACGAATGGGGCGGTCCATACTGTGAAGGAAATGCCTGGCATTACACCTGGTCTGTATTTCATGATGTAAAAGGGCTGATAGCTCTGATGGGGGGGGACGAAAAGTTTGTAGCAAAGATCGATTCTGTATTTTCTGTACCTAATACGATAAAATATGGTACTTATGGCACGAAAATACATGAAATGCTGGAGATGGAATTAGCAAAGATGGGACAGTACGCACAAGGGAATCAACCTATTCAACATATGATTTACCTCTATAATTATGCTGGTCAGCCATGGAAAACCCAATACTGGATTCGTCAGGTGATGGACCGTTTGTATAATGGGACGGAGAATGGTTATCCCGGCGATGAAGATCAGGGTGGCATGTCTTCCTGGTATGTACTAAGTGCTTTAGGTATTTACAGTGTTTGCCCGGGAACAGATGAATATGTATTAGGGAGTCCCAAATTCTCAAAGGCAACAATTACTTTGGAAAATGGAAATAAATTCATAATAGAGGCTAATAACAATAGTAAAGATAATGTCTATATCCGAAGTGCGAGCCTGAACGGCAATAATCATACGCGCAACTTTATCAAATATAGTGATATAACCAATGGCGGTGTTCTCAAATTGGAAATGAGCAACCAGCCGGAAAAGAACCGAGGTACTGCACTGAGCGACCGCCCTTTCTCTCTTTCACAAAAATAAAATCAATTCATTTATATGATAAAACATCTCTTTGGTTTTATCGGAATGTTGCTCCCGCTACTTTCAGCTGGGGCAACAGCCGATAAGCTATCACTTAATAGTGCCGCAGAAATAGCCGATTGGCGTGTTAAAGCACAAGTAGAAATAGGAAAAGACAGTATTTCCATCTATAAAGAAGGGTATGATATTTCCTCTTGGGTAAAAGCGATTGTTCCGGGAACAGTGTTCGGTTCGTATGTGGAAGTCGGACTGGAAAAAGATCCTAATTATGCAGATAATGCTTATAATGTGGATAAGTCCAAGTACGACCGAAATTTCTGGTACAGAACTGAATTTGCAACTTCTTCATTACCGGCTGGCGAAAAAATCTGGCTAAATTTTGAAGGGATAAATAGAAAGGCTGAGATATTCTTTAATGAAAACCGCATTGGAGAACTCGATGGTTTTATGGAGAGAGGTAAATTTGATATTACTGATTTGTTGAAGAAAGAAGGGAATAATGTTTTGGCTGTTCTGGTATACTGGCCGACTTTACCAATTCCAAACTATGCAAGTCCGACTTATATATCGAGTGCCAGCTGGGATTGGATGCCTTATGTCCCCGGATTATTAAGCGGCATAACGGATGATGTATATATTTCGACTTCCGGTCCGGTATCCTTAATCGATCCGTGGGTCCGGACAAAGGTCCCTAATCCGGATGAAGCAGACCTGTCATTGCAATTTGAATTAAAAAATCATACGGGAGAAAAGCAAAAAGGTATATTGAAAGGTGTTATTCAGCCTGGTGATATTAAATTCTCCCAGGAGTTTAATATTGATGCCGGTAAACAGCGGACATTTCAAATAGATAGTAAATGGTGCGAACAGCTGCATATAAACAAACCTGAACTCTGGTGGCCGAACGGATATGGAGAACCGAACTTATATACTTGTGATCTTCAATATGTCATAAATGATAAGGTCTCTGATCAACAGGAGTTTAGTTTCGGTATCCGGGAATATTCCTACGACGACGAAGGTGGTGTATTTCATCTGTCTGTAAATGGGACCCGTATTTATGTCAAAGGTGGAAACTGGGGCATGAGCGAATATATGCTTCGTTGCCGTGGGAAAGAATATGACCTGAAAGTCAAGTTACACAAAGATATGCACTATAATATGATACGCAACTGGATTGGCTCCACCACTGATGAGGAATTTTATGAGGCATGCGACAAATATGGTATTATGGTATGGGATGATTTTTGGTTAAATTCGCATCCGAATCTACCGGACGATGTATTTGCATTCAATAAAAATGCCGTAGAAAAAATCAAACGTTTGAGGAATCATCCTTGTATAGCCGTCTGGTGTGGAGATAATGAGGGAGTTCCTTTACCTCCGTTAAATGGCTGGTTAAAGGAAAACGTGGCAGTCTATGATGGTAACGACCGCTATTATCATGCTAATTCGCGCGAATTCGACTTGTCGGGTAGCGGTCCATGGACTAATGGAACACCTGATTGGTATTTCACTAAATATCCGGGAGGTTTTGGGGACCATGCGCAGAAAGGATGGGGATTCCGTACGGAAATAGGAACCGCTGTATTTACTACATTTGAAAGTTTCAAGAAATTCATACCGGAAGAGTATTGGTGGCCTAGAAATGAAATGTGGAATAAACATTTCTTCGGACCTTCTGCGGGAAATGCCAGCCCTGACAAATATTTCTCTACTGTAAATGAAAACTATGGCGATGCTACCGGTATAAAAGATTTCTGCCGGAAGGCACAACTTCTTAACCTCGAAGTAAACAAAGCGATGTATGAAGGCTGGCAGCATCATATGTGGGAAGATGCTTCCGGAATATTGACATGGATGAGCCAATCAGCTTACCCTTCATTCGTCTGGCAGACATATGATTACTATTATGATTTGAACGGCGCTTACTGGGGCGTGAAAAAAGCTTGTGAACCTTTGCATATCCAGTGGAGTCCGGTAGATAATTCAGTAAAAGTAATCAATAGTAGTTCTTACAATTATACAGGATTAAAAGCTATTGCCGAGATTTATAACCTGAATGGTTCGATGGTAAAAACATATAATCGGATAGCAGATATTAACTCTCCTTCCAATACGGCATCGCTCGCTTTTAATCTCTTGCTGCCAGCCGAAAAACAACAGTCGGACTTGTCCCTCGTCTATTTTATTAAATTGAAACTGACAGATAATAAGGGTATAGTTCTTTCGGATAATTTTTATTGGAAAGGGACTGAAAAAGGAGATTACCGGGCTCTGAATAACTTGCCTAAAGCAAAATTAGCGGTAAAATCAAAAAAACAAAAAAAGGGAGAAAAAAATATTATTCATGCAACTATAAAAAATGTTGGTTCTTCCATTGCATTCTGTGTCAGGGTCACTCCTGTCCGCTCAGGTGATGGGGAACGTATCCTTCCAATAATGATGAATGATAATTATTTCACTCTGTTGAAAGGTGAGACCAAAGATATTGATATCGAATTTGATACAACTCTATTAGAAAAGGGAAATTACCATTTACTTGTAGAAGCGTATAATGAGTAAAATGTATAATGAGAGTGATTGGATACCGAATCACTCTCATTTTGTATAGTACAGATTATTTTATCTTCTCAAACCAAGGCAACCTCTCCAAAGGAGCTTCCACCTCAATCGTTTTCGGTCCACGGAATTTTTTGCCTGTATCGTCTTTCCATTGTCCTTTGGGCAACATAACTTTGCGGGTATGTTCTTTGGTCAGGATCGGGGCTACCAAATACTTATCCCCCAGCATGAACTGGTCTTTGCAATCCACAAATCCCTGATGTGGAAATGCGTATTCCATATGGCGGAGGATCGGTTCGCCTGTCTGAGCTGATTGGCGGGCTTGTTCCAGAATGTAACTTCCCATCTTTTCATGTAAATGAGCATAATCACGGCAAATAGCCAGGTGTTTCTCATCGAGAATACGCCAGGGAGCTACAGAAAACTGCATCATAGGCATTAATGTATGGACCTGGCAGGAACGAACGATCAGTTCCTGATCCAGTTTGGTTTGATCGACACCCAAAAAAGAACCGAACTGGCCTCCGCCAATCATATCCGGACAAGCATAAGCATATCCCAATAAGCCGGCTGCAATCATGTCAGGAATAAGAAGCCCTACAGCATTCCAGGAATAATCCTTATCTCCTAAACGCTGGACCAAAGCCTGTCCTCCCATTTTCCAACCGGCACGGTATTCGTTAAACGGAAAATCCAATCCTATTTTCGCCCAGTATTCACACATATCGACCGATGTAGCTGCTTTATTATAAAACTCCAGACTCGGATCATTATAATGACCTATATCACCTGCATCGAATTTAAAACCATCGACACCGTATTTCTCCTGCATATTGCGTAACTGTTGCTTCAAATGTTCTGCCGCTCCCGGATTACTAAGATCGTAACAAGCGCTATACCCGTTCCACCAGGGGATTATCGCTGCTTGCTGGGTACCTTTTTTCTTGATCAGATATCCCTTTTGCTGCAATTCACGGAATTCGGGGCCATCCGGACTTACAAACGGACAGATCCATAACATAATGCGGAATCCGTCTTTGTGCAATTGGTCGATCATTCCTTTCGGATCGGGAAAACGTTCCGGCTTGAAGTCAAAATTTCCATAATGTTTCTGCCAGTTATCGTCTACCATAAAAACTCCTACCGGAAATTTGTTTTTCAATATGTTATCTGCATATTTCAGTATATCCTCCTGGTTCTGATTGTACATCAGTTCAATCCATGTATTATACTGTGGCATTGAGAAAAACAAAGAATCCGGTAATTGACCCGAAGGTGGAAAATACTTGGTTGAGGCAGCCAGATAAGCATCTCTTAATGTATTACCTGCCAATACAGGTTCCAAGCTTTCATACTCTGAAAAGATTTGTAAATTGCCATTCTCTATCTTGAAAGAGAATGGTTTTTCACTCCAGATATATCTTCCTTCAGAAGATAAAAGAAGAGGAACATTCTGATTGTTCAGGTTTTCAGAGGCAAGATCGAATAGACGGAGATTGTCTTTAAAAGGCATTTGAGATCCTAAGGCAACCATACCTCCCCACCATTTTTCACCTTCTAAAGATGCGATTTTTGATTCGTATTTGCTTCCGGCCCAACATGATAATGTGAAAAATACAGTCAGAAAGGATAGAAGAAGTGTTTTTCTTAAGTGCATAGCGTTATTATTAAAAGTTTTTATTCAAATACTTCCGCAAAGATACGTTTTACAGTTGGAATACAGTCTCCTTCCGGTTTCCAGGTATAAAAATTAGTTGCTTTTGTCCAAGGTTCTTCCAATGCATAAAAATCTATCTCTGCAGGATTATTCCCTTCCAGCTTTTGAAGTTGATGGTCAAACCAGGTTTTCCAGCGCATATAATAAAAGTCTTTCAGAATGCCATTCCATTCTTTGTGGGCATAATCCCGTAACCCTCCGTTATTTGCTGCATTCCGGTTTCCCCAGGTTGTGATCTGTACCCGGGCATTCCATTCATAAAGATCTTTTTCTTCCGGAGTATTACCAATGGAACGGGCTTGTCGAATCCAGTTACCGACTCTAAATTCCGGACGAGTCCCTAACAATTCGTCTTGTAACAGGAGTAATGCCAGAAAACGCTCTGTGGAAGCTCTATAAAGAGACTTATCACCGGAAATATAAGCCGCTTCGACCACTTTTTCAATCCGCCTTCCTTTTTCTGCAATTGCCTGGCGAGCGATATCTACCAGATCATATTCAAAGTTATTAATCCCTTTAAATTGATCAGCCACAGAAACCAGCATAGCTGCCGCATGTATCACATCTTCCGGATCGTAATAGTCCTCCATTTCCGACCAGCTGGATACCTGATACGGATGCTCGGAAGGGCGGGCACAGAAAATAGATTCATGAGTACCTTGCTGCACATTTTCGGACGGACAGTTATAGATAGAATTACTTAATAATATCCAGGCATCCTGTACCGTCTTGTTTGTTTTCCCATAACGGGCAAACGTATAATTCTTTATCCATTGGTCTTTATCAAATTTTTCTGCACGCCAGGGTAGTTCAGTAAGCAATTCGAACATGACAGGATTATTCTCACTTCCTTCCATGGTCATGCCGACACCTTTCAATGTTTTGCCAAAAGGACTTTTCTTGGCTTTGTAGAATTCATCGATCACATGGTTCATCTTTCCATGTAATCCGATGTTCCCTCCGTAATTCAACAGCATACAGTAAATCCAGTCATGTTGTCCGAACCCTTCTTTCCGATACCAGGTAGATTTAGGATCTCCCCATTGCGGACGGCTTTCTGAAAACAGGTCCAAAACAATCATATCACCGGCTTTCAGGTTCTCTATCATTTGAGAACGTGGGTTTGCCTGCCACGCCTGAGCGACCCAAACAGCTTTCGGATTATTTTTTTTCATTGCCTGCATGATTGCTTTTCCGGCAGCATCCAGGTTTACTCCGGCAACACTTCCTCCTTCATGGAACGGGTCCATGCTATAAAAGTTGGCTTTGCCGTAGAGCTTGTTCATTTCTTTATAGTAAAGCGAGGCTATTTCATGAAAACGGGGATCGGTCGGCAGCAAAAATGCCGGACGGCGGTAATCGCACCATAATCCCGGATCGGATACGTTCAATCCCAATTTTTCTTTGGCATTATGAGGAACCATGCCTGAATAACCCGGGAGCACGGGTTCAATGCCATATTCACGCATTCGTTTTAAAATGCGTTGCTGGAGAGCTATCTGTTGTTTATACCAATTATCCGAATTGGGGCCTCCCCACCCTTCCAGATTGTTCATCAACCACCAGGCTTGAAAACCGGGACCGGCAATAAACTCGTCGATCTCTTCTTTACTGTATCCTAATTTTTTAAGCACATTATACCAGACACCATCTGTCCCAACCATAGCAAGCGGCAGATTGATCCCATGCAGGGCCATCCAGTCAATTTCTTTTTCCCAACGCTCCCAATCCCAAAAGGCCATAGTGTACGAATAGGTACAATAATTAAAATCGTACCGATATTTCACTTCTGTTTCATGGCGTTCCTTTTGGGTGACGGCAGGCAAAATTTCTGGAAGCGTGGCCTGCATGCCATTCCAGGAAAGATGGATTCCGGCATAGTATTTTAAGTACCAGTTTAATCCCGTCGCAATATTTACCGGATTATTTCCACGGATAACGACTTTGTTTCCTTTCTGATCCAGTTCGAAGAAATCGACCGGAAAATTGACCTGTTCGATAAGAAATTTATCGGAAGCCCCTTTGTCTATACGCTCTAATAAAGCCTTTACTGGTGATGTGGCTTCGGCTATCACCGTGATGAACAGTAAGCATAAGAGATGAATTACTTTCATTGAATTAATTTTATTTAATAGTAATGATTAGCGTAGCTTTTTGTCCTTTCAGTAATGCCTCCGGTAGTCCTTTGATCCGACCGTCGACAATGACAGTTCCTTCTTTTTGAGTTTTCCCGAAGGCTTCGTCACTTAACGGTTCCCATTCGACAAATTGTTGTGTAATAGTACCATCGTTATAATGTACGTTGACAAATGAAGGAGTAAATAACAGCTCACGGGTAATGTGTCCGTCAATGTTTCGTAGAACGGCATCCCCTTCCGCTATCTGTAAACGGGCAGGTTCTATAGAAGCGATGCACAGGTTATTCTCCGGAACAGCATTATATCCTTCCGGTATTTTTTTATACATGCGTATATAATCGATATCGAAACTTTTAGGGTAAGGAACGGACGGATCATAAGTACCTGTCCAGCCATCTTTAGCTTTCCGATTATCATAGAAAGAAATGATCTGGATAAGCGGATAAGTAATTGCTGCTTTGTGTTTCATTACCTCTATACCGTCGACATAAACAGTGACACCTTCTGGTGTCCAGTCGAAGCCATATATATGGAACTCTTCTGCCAGTTTTTTATTGGCAAACCACGGATGTTTCGTATGATATTGAATGGTAGAATCTTTCCAGCTATGTACTGTAGCCCAAATACGATTAACATCAGTTCCCAATATTTCGAATATATCGATTTCACAACTTTGATTCGGATCGTCTTCGAAACCGATGAGCCACCAGGCACAATGAACACCTCCGCCGTCCTGCATCTTGGCACGCATTTCGTAATATCCGTACTGATTGATCTGAGTTGCTTCGGTTTTTATCTGGTGAAGTGCTTTTTTCTTTGGATCATAATGATGCAGTCCGGTGCGACTGGCACTCATGAAACCGGAAATATACATACCGTTATCAAATTCATTTTTTGAGTTCTTGTCAATGATAAGTCTGATAATACCATTCTTCATTTCATAAGTTGGGGTACAAACGGATCTGTCTTTAGGCCATGACGGCAAATACTCCGGAATCCATTTATCGGTATTAATTTCTTTACCATCAAATTCATCATGGAAAATTAAACGGTATCCTTCTTTTTCCAAAGGGTTGGGAGGATAGTCCTGGGCATTGGAAGGCAGTATATTACTTATAAAAAGTAAACCGGAGAGAAATGTATAAAACAAGTGTTTCATGATATTTAGTTTTTTGTCAGAGAAAAAAAGGCCGCAGTTAAAGCGGCCTTTTCTTAAAATGCAAATATAGTTTTTATTCTTCAAAGCAGCGAATTAATATCCGGGGTTCTGAATAATTTTACCTTTGCCTTCGTTGATAACAGCCTGAGGCAACGGGAATAATACGAATTCATCTTTCGTTGTCGTACAGCCACGGTCTCTCGCATTCTGGATAAACTGTCCGTGACGGATCAGGTCGGAACGGCGAACTCCTTCAAACCAGAGTTCATGTCCTCTTTCATCCAATACTTTCTGAAGGAAGTCATCCACACCCTTCACATCACCCATTACATATGGATTCAGTTTGGCACGAACACGGACCTGATTCAACAAATCCAGTGCTTCTGAAGTAACAGCGTTGCCTTTGCGGACAATTGCTTCTGAAAGCAGTGTCAGGACATCTGCATAACGATAAACAACCAGGTCGATCTGACTGCCGTCACCCGTAGACTCGGGATCTTCACCATATTTTACGGGAACTGCTCCCGAATAGAGATTTCCATGTTTTTGGATATCAGATTCTTCATTGAAAAGGACCCCGTCGGTACCTACGTATTCACCGACTAAAACAGTCAAGCGGTCATCGCCTTTTTCAAATGTGCGATAGAAAGGCCATGGCACTTTATAACCATCCCATTTCTGGATAGCAGTATTCTGTGTCGGATAGTTACCGGGTAAAGCATGGTCATGCCATAACTGCAGGTTCGTACCTCTTTCTTCCGTACAAGCAAAGATAATTTCTTTATTACCTTCGTTCTCGAGTGTAAAGATGTCTGCATAATTACTCATTAATCCGTAACCGTATTCAGCTTTCAACAGTTCACGACCACATTCTTCAGCTTTCGCCCAGTTCTTTTCATGCATATAGAATTTCATCAGAACAGTATATGCCAAACCTTTGTCGAAACGTCCGAATTGTGTTGTACGGGTCGGCAGGCCTTTCAGGGATTCGGTCAATTCTGTTTCGATGAACTTTGTCATTTCTTCCTGGGTTGCACGCGGTTCTATCACCTCATCCAACGGATTCTGTAAATCTTCTAAGGTCGGGATTGGAATAGGACCGTAGAAGTCATATAGTAAAAATGCCAGCCAACCACGGCCGAGATGAGTTTCCGACACCAGTAATGCTTTCTTTTCATCACTCATTTCTACATTAGAAATACGATCCAATGTTAATGTCATTGTACCCAGGTATTTCGCATAATCCGTATAATTAAGAGTAGTATAACTATGGTTCGGAGTCCAGTTGTGAGTTGTCAGTGGAATCCAGCTGTCGTTTACCCAGCAGCAGACTGCAATATCGGTTGACATATCTCCGATAACCTGGAAGCTATGAGCCGTACTGAACACACCGCTATATTCCGCGCTACGGAAAGGAGCATAAACACCTCCTACAACAAGGGCTTCTGCGTCTTTTTCATTTGTCGGGAAGAAGTCCGGATTGATCGCATCGTATCGCTCCGAATCCAAATTAGTACATGAGGCTAATGCGCAACAGCACATTACTGTATATAATAATTTTTTCATGACTTTATCTTTGTTTTTATCTGTTTATACTGATTAGAATGTAATATCCAAACCGAAACTATATGTGCGAACGTTCGGATAAGCCCATTGCAACTGTGCTGCATCGGTCTTGTCACTTGAGACATCGGTTTCAGGATCAAGACCTGTGTACGGAGTAATGATAAACGGATTGTTCACATCAAAGTAAACACGTACGTTCGACAAAATGTGTTTACTGGTCTTGAGCGGGATATTATAACCTAACGTAATATTACGGCAACGGATAAACCAGGTCTTTTCGTAATAATAATCACCTGTACCATATGCACTTTCTGTCTGGAAATAACCAGGCAGTGTACCATTCGGGTTTGCTGAACTCCAGATATCTTTGATGGAAGTCGGCTGGTTATAACCACGACGCAAGTCGTTTACGTTATTACTGATCCAAGTCTTCTTGTAACTGCCGGCAGATAATTTGTCGAACTGGCCGTAGAAATAGATATTGAAATCGAAGTTTTTATAACGTAATGTATTATTGAATCCCATTAAGTAGCCCGGGTCTTTACTTCCGTAAATCACCTTATCGGCATCATCCAGCTTGCCGTCAGGTTTACCTGTCTTCATCGGGATACCATGTTCGTCTACTTTGATAGAACCATCAGCTTCATATACATAACCATCGATGTCTTTAATCTTTACCTGTCCAGGCAATGCACCCGGCATATGGTCGATTGTTTCACCCGGCTGAACTAATCCATCTGACAGGTAACCGGAATAGTAACGCATCCAACCGTTATATTCGTCATACGCTTTCGGCTTCCAGTTCGGGTCGCGTTCTTTCCATTTGTCACGATACAAAGAGAAGGTCAGGTCAGAAGTCCATTCGAAATCTTTATTACGGATATTCGTTGTATTGATAGTCAATTCAAAACCCTGGCTTTGTGTTTTACCAACGTTTGCAATGATTTTGTTTACTTCGTTATAAGAAAGCAAAGTACGTTCATTCAGCAGATCCGAGATATTCTTATGATAATATTCAGCTGTTACATTGACACGTCCGTCCAGGAATCCCAAATCCAATCCAACGTTCCATTCGCGTGTTGTTTCCCAGGTCAGGGCACCATTACCCAACTGATCCAGATAAACACCGTTGATCATAGAACCTCCGAATATATTATTGCGGTCTTTAACTTTATAGTAGCTGTAAGCCACATCACCTACATTGGAGTTACCGGTTTCACCATAGCTTAAACGTAATTTACCATTGGACAGAACGTTTTTCAATGGTGACATAAAATCTTCTTCCAGGAATCTCCAACCGGCAGCAACAGATGGGAAAACACCCCAGCGGTTTCCTTCTGCAAAGTTGGAAGAACCATCTGTACGAATCGTGGCGGTCAATAGATAGCGATCTTTAAAAGAGTAGTTTACGCGTCCAAAGAAAGATGCCATGCGGGATTTTGTTGCACTAGAACCGACGGTCGGGCGTTTGGCGTTACCTGCTCCCAGGTTATTATATAAGAAACCGTCTGTAATGAAGTCATTGCTCTTACCTGACAACATTTCGTACGTAAACAACTGATATGAATGACCAGCTAATACACCAAAGTTATGTTCACCGATCTGTTTGGAGTAGTTGGCTGTCAATTCCATCAGGTAATCCGAGTTATCAGCCTGAGCTACATATGCAGAACCATTCTCTCTGGCTCCGTAAAGTGTGGTAGTCGGCATGTACTGTTTACGTTTCTGGTAGTTACGATCGATACCGAAGTTTGCTTTCAGCAGTAAATCCTGGATCGGACGGACTTCAAAGAATACATTTCCTAACAGACGTTCTTTTGTTGTCTTATCTGTAATATCCAGTAGAGATACAGGGTTCGGCAGGAAAGAAGCGTCGGAGTTCATCGAATAATCACCATTTTCGTCACGGATTGGTAATGCCGGATTGAATTGAGCGGCGGAAACCAGAATACCTGCATTTTCATTCTGTCCGTCTCCTAATGGAATATTGTCATATTCATTTCGTGAAACATTCAGATTCACACCCATTTTCACATATTTGCTCAATTTCTGATCCAGATTAACACGGGCAGAATAACGTTCCATTGCATTATTTTTGATCACACCGTCCTGTTTGAAATAGTTTCCGGAAATCAAATACTTTGTATTGTCGTTACCGCCTGTAATCGATAAGTTGTGTGAAGTCTGGAAACCCAAACGAGAGATCTCGTCAAACCAGTTTGTATTGTTTGCCGGATTGGCAATCTGGTCGGCCGTATAAGTCGGGACAAAAGGAGTTCCGATTTCAGATTCAGACTTTCCTCCATAAATACCGACACCGTTCGTACGTAACCACAACTCACGGTTATAGTTGTTTGTTGCCTGCATAAAACCGGAAGCATCCAGCATCTCATAAGACTTAGCGATATCCTGAACAGACACAGAACCGGAATACTGTACTTTAGCAGCTCCGCTTTTACCGCGTTTCGTCGTTACGATGATCACACCGTTACCGGCACGTGCACCATAGATAGCAGTTGAACTGGCATCTTTCAAAACTTCGATAGATTCGATATCATTCGGGTTGATAGAGCCCAGGATGTTGTCTTTGTTACCATCTTTATACTGGTTACCACTATCCAATCCATCCGGTGCACTTACCGGGAAGCCGTCGATAATGATCAATGGGTCGTTTCCTGCTTTATCGGAGGAAGCTGCACCACGGATACGAAAAGTAGACTGACCGCCCGGCTGTGCACTGATCGTACTTACCTGCAAACCGGCAGCTTTACCAGCCAAAGCATGGCTGACGGTAGAAACAGTTCCGACTGGGGTATCGTCCATCTTAACAGAGGCTACAGCACCTGTCAAGTCTTTTTTCTTCATCGTACCATAACCGACAACTACCACTTCTTCCAGAGCCTGTGTATCTTCTTTTAAAAGAATATTGATAACACTTTGGCCTTTTACTGCTACATCTTGCGGTGTATAACCGATAAAAGAAACGACTAATGTTGCATTGGCTGGTACGTCAATAGAGTATTTTCCATCGATATCAGTCGTTGTACCGTTGGTAGTTCCTTTCTGAATGACATTTGCACCGGCGACAGGTCCCATAGCATCACTAATCACACCTGTTACTTTCTGTGATTGCTGTGAGATGGCAGACATTGAAGCATGCTCTGTAGTCAGCACAATGTGACGGTCTTTAATAGTATATCTCAAGCCTGTCTTTGTAGCGATAGTTTCTAAGACATCCTGGATATTGGCATTTTTCTTACTGATAGAGATTTTTTCATTTTTGTTGATCTCTTCCAGATTATAGAAAAACAGGAACTCCGATTGTTTTTCTATCTGTTTCAGTACATTTTCTAATGTTTCTTCTTTAGCGGAAACATTCAGTTTTGTTGTTTGCGCATAAGTTGCGGCGACCATTTGCGACAGGCAAACGGTTAGCATTAACACGGTTAATTTCATAATTTTTATAGTTCTTTTCAGATTTACAGAAACAACTATATGTTGATTATTCATACTTTTGAATGTTTTAAGATTAAACATGATCCCACGGCAATGGGAGTTTAATTGATTCACACATTTTAGAAGAGAGAATCCGGCAAGATTTTCTCTTCTTTTTTCTTTTACCACTTTACTCACTCATATCCTTACATTTTTAAGATTAGCTATTATTTATATTTCAGAAACGGTTATATGATGATCGTCAATCTTGTATTTGATTGGAATGGAAAGGTTGATGATCTCCATAATATCTTTTATACTTTGTCCGCGGTAGAAAGTACCTGTAAAAGTTCGTTTATTCAGAGCATCAGATTCGACAGTGAACTGTACGCCGTAAACATGGCTCAAACGGTATAACATGGCTTCCAGACTTTGTTCCGGGAAATAGTAATATCCTGTTGTCCAGGCAGTGAATTGTTTGGCATCCACTTTTTTAATATCGGTCAGATGTGTATTTCTGTTATAGATAAATTGTTGATTCGGTCTTAATACGGTTTGATGGGAAATGTTGTCTGTTGTTAGGCGAACAACACCTTCCAGTAATGTAGTGGTAAGCAGGGAGTCGGAAGCGTAGGCAGTGACATTGAATTTAGTACCCAACGCTTCAATATTCTGTTCCTTCGTTTTTACGATAAAAGGTTTATCCTTTTGTTTGGCAACTACAAAATAGGCTTCTCCTTCCAAATAGACAGTTCTTTGCCTTTTGCCGTAGTCATTTTCATAATAGAATACGGTTTTTGATCCTAGACAGACCTGTGTTCCATCCGGAAGTTCGACGATGTCTGCATTCAGGCCATCCCCACCGATATATCGTGTAGCTATTTTATCTTCCTCTTTATTCAGAGTCAGAAATAACGAAGTAAGACAGACCGTGATGAAGGAAACAGCTGCGTAATTGCCAAACTGAAGCCATTTGATTTTTTTCTGCCGATTGTTTTTCTTTTTCAAAAGACGGTTCCAGCTTTTATCTATATCATCATGCATTTTATTGGAATGGCAGGCATCATAGATAGCCTTAGTTTCAAAGAATACTTTTTTGTTTTCAGCATTCTCATTCACCCAGGAATAGAAATCATTTATCCCTTGTTCATCCAATTGCCCTTGCAGATATTTTATGATCAATTCAAATGGTTCCTCTTTCATATAATTTCCTCGTTAGATATAAAGTGACTTAGTCCTTTATGAACTAAGGATAAAATGTTATCTTTGTCAATGTCAACGGAGAGGAGAGATGAAAAAACACGCAATAGCCACAATAGACTCGGATGTTTTGCTTCGTTTGAAGCTGGGAGATGAAAAAGCGTTTGAGGTTGTTTACTGGAAATATAGTTCCTGGGTGTTTAATTTTATCCAGTCTCTTCTATATGATAAATCCCTGGCTGAAGATCTGACGCAAACTGTTTTTCTGAAAATATGGGAGAAACGCACAAATATAGATCCTGAACTGGGGTTTGATTCCTATCTATTTGCTATTGCCCGGAATCTGGTATATAAAGAAACAGAAAATCGTCTGCAATCGGAACAAGTCAATATTACTTTGAAAGACCAGTCTATAGAGACCGAATCACTGATGGAAGAGAATATAGATGCAGACTCACTAAAGGAATATATTGATACATTGGTTGAACAACTTCCCCCTTCTAGAAAGGATATTTTCCATTTAAGCAGACGTCATCATCTGTCGAATAAAGAGATTGCAGCCCGTTTGTCTATTTCTGAAAAAACAGTTGAAACGCAATTGTATAGAGCGCTGCGTTTTATAAAACAAAAGCTTTCGGACGATACTAATTTGGCGATATTGATGCTTTTGATGATTAAAGGATGTTAAAGACATCCTTTTTTTATATCCCTTGTAAGGGAACAGTACGATTTTAGGATATACAATATAAAATAAAGATGATGGATAACACTAAGATATTATTACTGGATCGTTTTATGCGGGGAGAAACTTCGCCGGAAGAAGAACAACAGTTGTTGGCCTGGTTCCGGGAGGTTGATTCTCAGGAAGATATTTTGACTTTCTATCGCCAGCGCTGGCATGAATCTGCAACAAAGGAGATTTCCGAAGAGGTTCAGCTCCGGATGTTCAATCAGATAAGAGACCGGATAAATACAGATAAGATTGTACTGCAGAAGAACGATCGGAAACAGAACAGGAGACGTTTGCTTCGTTGGGGACAATATGCGGCAGCTGTTATTTTATGTGTAGTAGTCGGTATAACCTCTCATCTATATACTCGTCAGTCTATGGCGGAGGTTAAAGAGTATATGGTAGAAGCTGAAAAAGGACAACGGGCGAGTGTTACTTTACCGGATGGTACGAAAGTCTGGCTGAATTCTCATACACAAATAATATATAATAGTAATTATGGTGTGGAGGACCGGGTTGTCGATTTGCGTGGAGAAGCTTATTTCGAAGTCGCAAAAGATAAGGAACATCGTTTTATCGTAAAAGCCGGAGGACTGGATGTCGAAGCGTTGGGTACTACATTTAATGTAAAAGCCTATAAAGAAGATGACGGTGTTGTTGCCACATTGTTTTCCGGTAGTATTCGGGCAACGGCAGGAAAACACTCAACTGTATTGTCTCCTGCCCAACAGGTTGCTTTTAGCCGGAAAAGTGAAATATTGGTAGTTGATAGTCCGGAGAATATAGCTTATGCAAGCATGTGGAGGGATAATGAACTGGCATTTAAAGGGGAAACATTGAATGAGATTGCTATACGTTTGAACCGCTTGTATAATGTGCAGATCGAATTCAAGTCAGAAAAGATCAAACAGTACCGCTTCTCCGGTGTCATTAAAAATAATAGCCTGGATAACGTATTTGAGATCATCAGCCTGACATCCCCGATCATGTACGAATCACTTGGAGACACGATTCTCCTGAGTGAGAGAAAATAGAGTGAATTAACGGAGTATTGTTAACTTTAAATGAATTGCTTATGAGATAGATAAAGAGAATAAAAGAAAGGGACAACTTCTGATGAAAGCTGCCCCTTATACAAAGTTTTTTAGCTTAAATCGGAGTTTATAAATCATACTTATTACACAGTCAACTGGCGGGTTGACCGCGTGGGAATCTTTATATCCGATTTTAGCTTGTAAAGTTACTATTTATAATCCATTTACTATTAAAAAAACACTTAAAAATGAGTAACATCAAGCAGTTTTTAATACGGGCTTTTTTGTGTGGAATACTACTTGTTTCTTCAAGTATCGCAGCAATAAGCCAGATTTCCCTCACAATGAAGAACCGGCCGGTGCGTGAGGTAATCAAAGAAATAGAAAAAGTGAGTGATTATCGCTTCTTTTATAATGATGAGCTATCGGATTTGAATAAAATCATATCTATCGATGTAAAGAACGGTGATATTAAAGACATTATGGAACTGATTGCACGACAGGCTGCCGTTTCCTATGTCTTGAAAGCAAACCATCAGGTTGTCTTGTCTCTGGCAACAGTTAACCAACAGAAAGATGTTGTGAAAATAACAGGGAAGGTCATTGACGATCAGGGTGAAGGTGTTATTGGAGCCAATGTAATGGAGAAGGGTACGACAAACGGAACTATCACCAACATGGATGGGGAGTTTTCTTTGGAAGTTCCGAATAAAGCAACCCTACAAATTTCATATATAGGATTCAATACCCAGGAAATACCGGTGAATGGTCAAAAAACGTTTACGATCAGGATGACGGAAGATACTCAATCATTGGATGAAGTTGTTGTTGTCGGTTACGGAACACAGAAAAAATTGAATGTGACGGGTGCTGTTGCTACCTTAAAGAATGAAGAGCTGGTTAAAAGTCCGGTGGCAAGTACGACGAACGCTTTAGTCGGACGTCTGCCCGGATTAATAGCCAAGCAAAAAAGCGGGCAACCCGGTTTTGACGCTGCGGATATCAATATCCGTTCTTTCGGAAGCGCACTTGTCATCGTAGATGGCGTAGAACAATCGTTCAATAATATAGATGCAAATGAAATAGAATCAGTTTCTATATTGAAAGATGCATCTGCAGCTATTTATGGTGCCAGAGCAGGAAACGGCGTTATCCTGGTTACTACGAAACGCGGCCAGTCAGGTAAGCCGAATATCTCGTTTAACGGAACGTTGACCAGCCAAAGTTATACGAATTTCCCGGAACCGGTTAATGCCGGCCAATATGCAACTCTTTTCAGGGAGGCCCAGATCAATTCAGGTATCCCTGAGAATCAGACTAAATTTTCCGAAGAAGATATTGCAAAATATTTTGCAGGGAACGATCCTCAGTATCCTAGTACGAACTGGTACGATGAGATTATGAAAAAATCAGCACTTCAACAACAGTATAATCTGACGATCAGAGGTGGTACCGATGTTGTTAAGTATTATACTTTCTTAGGTTATCTCAGTCAGGATGGTATGTTTAAAGGAGGAAATACCGGTTACCGGAGATTCAACGTACGTTCGAATCTGGATGTAAATCTGACTTCCGACCTGACATTTTCTCTTGATCTTTCTGCGATTAAAGACGATGTCCGTCAATCTAACCGGCCTGCTTCCGAAGAGTGGTTCTGGATGGACTTTTTCGATAGTACGCCGACCTCTCATGCTTCATTTCCTGATCCGACAAAGGTTCCCCATATAGGTCCGGGACCGTTCAATGCCATAATAAATACACATGAAGATTTGGGTGGATATGATAAAACATATAAGAACACATTGAACGGAGCATTTACGGTTAATTACAAAGTGCGCCCTGTTCCGGGATTGAGTGCCAAGTTGAAGTTGAACTATCAGCAGGTCTCTTACGACCGGAAGAACTGGACGAAGCAAAATGATATCTGGGATTATGATTATGCAACGGATACTTATACTTTATATGGTAAGTCGATGCCGACATCCCTGAAACAGGAGTTTCATAAAAATCAGGTTATAACAGGTCAGTTCTCTTTGAATTATGATAGAGTGATTAACAAAGACCATGCAATAAATGGTTTGGCACTGGTTGAGATTATAGATTATAATAATGGAAACTTTTCGGCCTATAGGGAGAATTATGTGACAAGTGCGATCGACCAGTTATTTGCAGGGGGTACCATCAATCAACAGGCGAACGGTAGTGCTTCGGTATCCGGAAGAGCCAGTTTCGTTGCTCGTGCGAATTATGCTTATCAGGGAAAATATCTGTTGGAAGCCACGGCTCGTTACGATGGTTCTCCGAACTTCCCGAAGGATAAAAGATGGGGATTCTTCCCCAGCCTTTCTGCCGGTTGGCGTATGTCGGAAGAAGCTTTTATAAAGAATAACCTGACCTGGATCGATAATTTGAAATTACGTGCCGGTGTGAGCCAGACAGGCTTTGACTCCGTCGGTGCATTCCAGTATCTTACAGGGTATAAGTTTGAAGGCTATAATGTACTGGGAGGAAAAGAGGTACCCGGTTTGACAACTACTGGTATTGCCAATACAAATATATCCTGGGAAACGATGACATTATATAATGTAGGATTGGATTTATCCGTATTGAATAATAAATTGTATTCGGAGATCGATGTCTTTTATAGAAAGCGGGATGATATGTTAGGAACCCGTGTCGTGTCATTACCCAATACCTTTGGAGCGACTCTTCCGAGTGAGAATATCAATAGCCAGAGTACAAGAGGTTTTGAAGTCCTGATCGGTCACCGGGGTAATTTCGGGGAATTCTCTTATGACATCAGTGGAAATGTTTCCTGGTCACGCTCGAAATGGATCCATTATGATGAACCTGATTATACAGATCCGGATGACATCCGTCTGAAGAAAAAGTCCGGTCAATGGATCGATGTCTATAATGCCTATAAATCGGACGGTTTATTTACGAGCCAGGAAGAAATAGACAATCTGGGATATGATATGGATGGCATGGGGAACACCTCCCTTCGTCCGGGTGACATAAAGATACTCGATTTGAATAATGACGGAGAAGTAGACTGGCGGGATGCCAGCACTATTGGAAGCGGCGGTACTCCTCATATCATTTACGGTATCAATCTTAATATGAAATACAAAGGATTTGACCTGAGTGTCTTTGCACAGGGAGCTGCTGATTATTATGTGCAACTGCAATCCGGTAATATCAATATCGATGGCGTAAGAACTCCTTTCAAAGTTATCTGGAATGAACGTTGGACACCTGAGAATAATGATCGGAACGCAATTATCCCGCGACAAAAGATCGGTCAGACCACCAATAACTGGAATTCTGACTACTGGTATAAAAACGCATCTTATTTGCGTCTGAAAAATCTCACTTTGGGGTATACTTTTGATAAGGGCCTGATACGTAACTTAAGAATGGAGAATTTGCGTCTGTTTGTTGTCGGAACAAACTTATTTGCAATAAATCCGTTGCGTAAATACGGATTGGATCCGGAAACACCGGATGCAACCAGAGGTTGGTCATATCCTGTCACCAAATCAGTCTCTTTAGGATTAAATGTTACTTTTTAAATAGTACGGTTATGAAAGCAAAATATTTTATCTACTTATTACTTTTTTGTGGAAGTTTTTCCTGTGATATAATGGATAAGGCACCGTTGGATATCATATCCGAGGAGGCTGTATGGAACGATAAGGCTTTGATAAATTCATACATCAGCGGAGTCTACAGTGAATTGGATTTTCTGATCCGTGACGGTTCCGGTTATGAAGAGGTAGACCCTACTTCCGGATTATCAGACGAAGGACGTCAAGGGCGGGACTGGCATCCTCTGTATTCAACATGGAAAGCCGGTTTTCTGAATAAAGATGGCGGTTTATTGGAGCAATGGCGTTATGGAACCATTCGTAAAACGAATGAATTTCTTGAAAAGATAGAGACATCCGCAGCCGTATCGGAACCGGAAAAGAAAGTGTTGTCCGGTAAAATCCGTTTTGCCAGGGCGATTACCTATTTCTTCATGGTAAAAAGGTACGGTGGCATTCCTGTTATTACAAAGGCACAGGCGATAGATGCTCCGATGGAAGAATTGCTGGTTTCCAGGGATAAAGAGATCGATGTTTATGATTTCATTATAAATGAAATGGATGAGATCGCAAAAGATTTGCCGGAGAGTTATAGTAGCGATGAGGTCGGTTATCCGACTAAATATGCTGCACTGGCATTGAAGAGCAGGGCAGCCATGTATGCAGCCAGTATTGCAACCTGGGGTAAAGTTCAGATCGATGGTCTGGTAGGTATTCCGGCGAATGAGGCAGAACGTTTCTGGAAAGCCTCTTACGAGGCATCCAAAGAGATTATCGACTCGAATGTTTTTGCGTTATATAATCAGTTACCTAATGATAAGGCAGAGAATTTCAGAAAATTGTTCCTGGATGAGAATAATGTGGAAGTAATATTCTCTAAACAGTTGACAGGCGAACAAGTGGGTAGCAACTATGATTTGTTCATGTCTCCGTTCCAGTTCTGTCCCGGATGGGGAGGTAGTAATACGTCCGTTTATCTGGAAATGGTAGAGTCTTTTGAGAATATAGATGGAACGCCGGGAACTTTCGACAGGGCCTTGGCTCTGAGTCAGCCCTGGGATTTGAATGAATTCTTTAAGAATAAAGATCCCCGTTTCTTTGCTTCCGTTTATTATGAAGGAACTATCTGGAAAGGAGAAGCCGTAGAGAACTGGGGCGGTATTATCACGGAAAACGGGACCAAGGTTACAACAGGATTTTATCAGGGAAAACCTGCTCAGGGGCGTTCTTACTCTGCTGCGGGATATGCTGGAGGAGCAATTACCGGATTCAATGTCAAAAAATATTTGGATGATGGTTTGGTACCGGTAGATGCCGGCAAGACAAAAGTCGACTTTATCGTTTTCCGCTACGGGGAGATTCTGTTGAACTACGCGGAAGCAGCATTTGAGTTAGGTAAGAGTTCTGAAGCTTTGGATGCTGTAAACCAGATAAGGGGAAGAGCCGGTATCGCTTTGCTGACGAATATAACCCGTGATGCGATCCGCCATGAAAGAAAAGTGGAACTTGCTTTTGAAGACCAGCGCTGGTGGGATTTGAGACGTTGGCACACGGCAGTTGATGCCATAACCCGTAATTTCTCCGGTATTTATACATTCTATGATGTGAAAACCGGGAAGTTCAGGATTGAAATGAACGAGAATGCGATGGGGGGCGTACCTTCCGTATTTAAGGAAGAACACTATTATTTCCCGATTACTCCAGGTAGGATATCCAATAATCCGAACCTGGCTCCGGAGAATCCGGGTTATTAAAATTTATGGAGTATATGAGGGCGTACCGGGAATTGCTGTTCCCGGATGCCCTTTTATTGTCTGTTTTAATCAAATAAAAGAACATGAAAAGTCTGCAAAATATAATATATGTCTTGATTTTTGTAACGTTGACACTACCGCTCAACGCACAGGATAAGATAAAAACACGTTCTGAATCATTTTGGGGTGTTCATTTCGACCGTCACTCCCAGTTAACGGATGAACATCTGGGGAAAACATTGACCGGAGGAATGATCGACTCCATGTTAAAGGCCGTGCGGCCTGACTATATTCAGGTGGATAGCAAAGGGCATCCGGGAGTCTCTTCTTATCCGACGGCGGTCGGACAACAGGCTGCCGGATATGATAAAGATCCTCTGGCTTTGATCCGGGAGGTTACCTTCAAAAGAAATGTGGCATTGTATGTACATCATTCAGGAGTAATGGATATAAACTATGTACGGTTGTATCCGGAAGAGGGTAGAAGAGCACCGGACGGTAAACCGGATGGACAAAATACCAGCTTTTGGGGTAATTATGCCGACCGCTTATTGATCCCCCAGCTCAAGGAACTGGCATTGAAATATAAAGTGGATGGTGTATGGATCGACGGAGAAAGCTGGGCGGTTTATCCTGATTACCACCCGAAGGCTCAGGAGGAATTTAAACAGGTGACTGGCTTGAGTTATATGCCGACTGTGGCGGAAGACCCGAACTACAAGATACTGCTGGAATTCAACCGGAAGAAGTTTATAGCTTATATAGACCATTATACGGCAGAATTGAAAAAAGTAGCTCCGCAATTCCAGTTATGCTCGAATTGGGCTTTTAGTGCCTTGATGCCGGAACCGGTTCCGGCCGGAATAAAACTGGACTTCCTCTCCGGCGATTATGATCCGGATGATGCCTTGAACACTGCCAATTGGAATGCCCGTTGTTTAGCCGGACAAGGATTGCCTTACGACCTGATGGCATGGAGTTTTGTCCGTCATTCTGTTCCTAAAACAGCCTTACAGCTCTGTCAGGAAGCGGCAGCCGTAATCAGTCTGGGGGGCGGTTGCCAGATGTATTTCAGGCAAAACGAGGATATGTCTTTTCAACCTGCATCATTTGATATTATGCGGGAAGTTGCTGATTTTGTCTTGCCAAGAAGAGACTATTGTAAAGGAATAAAACCTATCCCGCAAATCGCCTTGTTCTATTCTACGGCAGGTTGGAAACAAAAGGTGAATGATATTTACAGACCTTTTGGTGTGAATGGGATTAGAGGTATTATGAATGCTCTTCTGGACGGTCAGCAGGCTGTTGAGGTTTTAATGACCCACCACATGGAAAAAAGGATGGAAGAATATCCGGTCATTGTTGTTCCCGAGTGGGAGGTTATGGAACCGGAAATGATCGCCAGGTTGAAGGAATATGTGAAAAAAGGAGGAAATCTACTCGTTATAGGTTCGGAGGCGACCGTTCTTTTTGACGATATATTAGGTGTGCAGGGAGTCGGTGAAAGAGGGGCATCCTGCCTGGGGTTTGATAACCGTTTTGTCGATATACAAGGTAAATTCCGTGAGATTCGTTGTGAGCAGGGAACAGAAGAACTTGCCCGGCTGTATCAGACGAATGATTTCCGTTTCCCATCGGGTAGTGCCGCAACGATTCATAAATACGGTAAAGGTAAAGTTGCCGGTGTTTATATGAATATCGGTGAATCTTATCTTTCAACGACTTCTCCTGTATTCAGGGACTTCCTGTCGGAGCTGATCGGCAACCTCTTCCCTGAACCTCTGGTTTCTGTGAAAGGTTCTCACCGGGTTCATGTGATCCCGTCGGAAAAGGACGGACGTATGTTGATCCAATTGGTCAATACATCCGGCGATCATGCAAACCGGAGTGTGAAGGGCATCGATGAGATACCTGAATTAAGAGATCTCAACGTCGTAGTCCGGTCGGAAGAAAGACCGAAGAAGGTATTGTTACAACCGGATGGACGGCCATTACGGTTCGATTACGTTGACGGGAAGGTTACTTTTGTAGTCCCTGACTTGAAAATACATGATATTGTGGAGATTATAAAATGAATGCACTATGAATAAATTAAATAAAAACGGATTATTCTCACTACTGTTGGTTACCTTGTTATTCTCCTGCCAAATGGAACAGTCTCAGTCTAATAATCAGTATGTGAATAAATTTATTGGAACCGGGCTGAACGGATGTGTCACTCCTGTCGCTTCTGTCCCGTTCGGAATGGTGCAGATAGGGGCTGATACACATGCGAACAGTTCAGGATATCATTATGACCATACGAGTCTGGTCGGCTTCAGCCATGTGCATAAAAGCGGCGGAGGCTGTGGCGACTTTCTGGATATTTTATTTCTGCCTCTTCCCCTGAACTATAAGACAGATAGCCTTACGGAGTTATATTCCCAGTATTATCAGGCCGATTTTTCCCATGAGAAAGAGTGGGCGGAACCCGGATATTACTCGGTTGATCTTTATAACGGCGATCTGAATGTGGAACTGACCGCTTCTTTACGTTGTGGACTGCAACGATATAAATATAAGTCTGCTGGTTCCGTCCCTGTTATTATAGATCTGGAATACGGCTCACAGGGAGCTTGTACAATCCAGCGTGAACACGATGTGGATACGGTCTTTTCTGCGTCTTTTGAAAAAGTAGATGATTATACGGTCCGCGGATACCGGTTGACTAACGGATGGGCTCCGGAACAACATGTTTATTTTTATACGACATTTTCTTCTCCGATAAAAGAGTGTCGGTTATTCCTGGATAACGAATGTGTAGAAGAGACCTCTGCCCTGAAAGGACGTAATGTGAAAGCGATCCTAACCTTTGAGAATCCGGAAAAGATACTGGATGTTAAAACCGGTATATCTGCAGTCGATATGAAGGGTGCTGAGGATAATCACCGGAAAGAAGCGGTGGATAAGGATTTCGATTCCTTGAAAAAAGAAGCGGCAGAGAGCTGGACGCCGGTATTGGGTCAGATAGAAGTCGAGACAAATGATTTGAAAAAGAAAGAGCTTTTTTACACCTCCTTACACAATGTAATGATGTATCCGATGCTTTTTTCTGATGTGGATAACCGGTTTCGTGGTTCCGACAGCCAGGTACATCAGACGGATGGCTTTGCCTATTATGGTGCAGTTATCGGATTATGGGATACGTTTCGTGCCGCTTGTCCTTTGATCGCTGTCTTGCGTCCTGACGTGATGGAGGATTATATCCGGACAGCTTTGGAACATTTCAGATATGCCGGGCAGTTACCTATCTGGACATTGGCAGGCGTTGAGACTTATCAGATGACGGGTATCCATTCCATGCCCCTGATAACTAATGCCTATATGAATGGTGTCAGGAACTTTGATACGGAACTGGCAATGCGGGCAATGGTCGAATCAGCCATGAAAGATACGTGCGGCTATTCGATGGGGTACTTTGTCGGGTTGGAGAATTATAAGAAATATGGCTACGTGCCCTGTGATATGGAAATGGAGTCGGTAGCCCGTACGTTAGAATATGCATTCGACGACTGGGCAATTGCCCGATTCGCCTCTCTGACAAATCATCCCGATATTAGTAAAGAGTTCCGGGCCCGCTCCCTGAATTATAAGAATGTGATCGATCCTGTCACTTTGCTTGCAAGGGGAAAGACTAAAGACGGTCTTTGGCATACACCTTTTTATCCTCTGCGCTCGGAACACCGGTCGGATGATTATTGCGAAGGGAATGCCTGGCAGTGGACATTCTTTGTCCCGCATGATATAGACGGGCTGTCCAAATTGATGGGTGGTAAAGAGGTGCTGGCATCTCGCCTGGATTCCTTATTTACGATGGATTCATCGCTGGAAGGAGAAACCGTATCCGGTGATATCAGCGGGCTGATCGGTCAATATGCACATGGCAATGAGCCGGGGCATCATACTATTTATATGTATAATGAGGTTGGGCAACCCCATAAGACACAGAAATATGTCAATGAGGTATTGACAACTCTTTATGATACGACTCCGACGGGAATCTGCGGGAATGAAGATACGGGGCAAATGAGTGCCTGGTATGTTTTCAGTTCGTTAGGTTTTTATCCGATGGACCCGGTATCCGGTCGTTACGAACTAGGTGCTCCTTTATTTGACCGGGCGGTGATAAACCTGTCGTCAGGCAGGCAGTTTGTCATAACAGCCGAGAATCTGTCCGATAAAAATATCTATGTAGAGAAAGTCTGGTTGAATGATCGTTCACTCGACCGGACATATATTACTTTCGATGAATTACTGAACGGGGGAACGCTCCGTTTTAAGATGACAGATAAAGTAGGGCTGTAAACAGGAAAGTCTGCTACTTACGGAATCTTTTGTCCTATGCTAAAGGTAGTGCCACCGTATTGGCACTCCAGTGTCACTACTATGGCACAACAATGCCAATAGGGTGGCACTGTTGTGCCATTATGATGTCATACGCTGTCACTCCCTCTTTTACAGTTAATCCTTTTATAGGAATAGTATTGTTCAAATCTCGGAAACAGTCAAAAGAACCACGCAAATTGAAAACTTCAACTCTTTTACTTCTGCTATTTTTGCTCATACTTAATCTAATAGACGGAAGAATATGAAACGTTATGGAAGTGTTATCGGCGTAAAGCCTGAAAAACTGGAAGAATATAAGCAATTGCATGCAGCCGTATGGCCGGCGGTGCTGGCCATGATCAGCGAGTGTAATATCCGCAATTACTCTATTTATTATAAAGACGGAATGTTGTACAGCTATTATGAATATATCGGAAATGATTATGAAAAAGATATGCAGCGAATGGCTGCCGATCCGGTCACACAAGAATGGTGGAAGCTCACCGATCCCTGCCAGCAACCGGTAGAGAACCGTGCTCCCGGAGAATGGTGGGCGGCTATGGAAGAGGTTTTCCATACAGACTGAATAACGTATAAATAGAATAGGCTTTAAATATTATTGAACATGAACGACATCATTATTAAACTTGGCGAATGCGTGGAATTCGGCAAGATCAGTCTTGCATCGCCCTATCCACCGGCAATGAAAGGACAACCGGGTGCTGACGAATTGACCCGGGAAGCATTGGAGAGCGGCTTATCTCCTCAATCGGTATTGAATGACGCCCTGATACCGGCAATGAACCGGGTAGGCAATAAGTTTACGGAAGGGAAGATATTCGTACCTCAAATGCTGTTATCGGCTAAAGCGATGAACAGTGCCATGAAGCATCTGAAGCCCTATTTTCAGAACGGAGAGATCAAACGGAAAGGTGTATTTGTTATCGGTACCGTTATGGGCGACTTGCACGATATCGGCAAGAACCTGACGGGTATGATGGTGGAAGGTTCCGGTTGGGAGGTGATCGACCTGGGGACAGATGTGCCGGCCGAGAAATATATCCAGGCATTGGACGAGCATCCCGGAGCTGTTTGCGGCATGTCTGCCTTGCTGACTACAACCATGAGCAATATGCAACCGATGATCGCCACTATCCGTGCAAAATATCCCGAGACCAAAGTGGTTGTCGGTGGCGCACCGTTAAATGCGGATTTTGCTCAGAGGATCGGGGCGGATGCTTATGCCCGTGATCCGCAGGATAATATCAACTGGTTGGAATTAATCGTAGCCTGTAACAGCGCCTCTTGTGCATATCGGAATATTAGAAGAAAAAACCAATAAGAGTTATGACATTTGAATTATTATTCGGAATCGGGCTGATAGCCATCGGGGCATTTTCGTCGGGAAGTTTTTCGATCCCTTTTGGTAAGACCCGTGACTGGGCTTGGGAAAACTATTGGCTGATATATAGTTTGTTTGCTTATATGATCGTACCGCTGGTGGCATGTTCTGTTTTTTGCCCGGGCTTTATGAATGTGCTGTCCGGTGTCCCGGCACAGACATTGGGATGGATCTTTTTACTGGGGATCATCTACGGTATTTGTAATCTTACTTTCGGACTTTCCCTGCGTTATCTGGGCCTTTCGTTAGGCTTCTCGCTTTCTCTGGGATTGATGATGATACTGGGAACGATCATTCCTCCGGCTATCGACGGGCGTTTGAATATTCTCTTGCAACAATCCGGAGGGACTATGTTGATAGCCGGTTTGCTGATTGCCGCAGTCGGCATTGCCTTGAGTGGATATGCCGGTTACCGGAAAGATAAAGGTGCCGGACCGGAAGCGAACCCGGAACTTAATTTCGGAAAAGGACTGGTGCTGGTTTTCTTTGTCGGAATAACCGGTGCTTCGCAAGCCCTGGGTATAGAACAGGGTACGGGTATTTCATCCGCTTTAGTCGCTTCGGGAATCGATCCGCTATTTCAGACGTTACCTGTCTTTTTCGTATTGTTCGGAGGTTCTTTTCTGGCGACTGCACTTTGGTGTTTGTTCCTGTCGAAAAAGAATAATAACCTGAAGGCTTTTGTAAAGACAAAGGATATCGCAGTGTCAAGCAACTACCTGTATTGCGGATTGGCGGGTTTTCTCTGGTTTGTCAACTTTATCTTTTACGGTATGGGGAAAAGCCGGATGGGGGAGTTCTCGTTTACGGCTTGGGGAATATTGATGTCGCTGACTATTGTCTTTGCTACCCTTTGGGGATTGTACCGGGGTGAATGGAAGGCTGCGGATACAAAGACAAAAGCATGGATGTATGCCGGACTGGTCGTATTGGTTGCTGCCTCTTTCATTATAGGAATGAGTGGAAGAGAGTGAGGATAATAAAAAATGAAAATTGAAAATTATGACTTCAAGAGAACGTGTTTTATCAGCTATAGCTCATAAAGAGCCCGACCGTGTTCCGGTCGATATGGGAGCAACTCCCAGTTCAGGTATTTCGGCAATTGCCTATTCCAATTTGCTGAAACAGTTGGGACGGACCGACTTACCGGTACAAATATACGATGTCGTACAGCAATTGGCACAACCGGATATGTCGTTGATCGATCAGTTTGGTATCGATGTCCTCGATATCGGCCGTACGTTTAATGTGAACGCGTCCGACTGGCAGGGGACAATACTGGCTAATGGCGATAAAGCTCTGTATCCCGCCTGGTTCAATCCCATAGAACAACCTAACGGTTCCTGGCATTGTTATGATTCCGACGGTAAACGCCTGTTGGCAATGATGCCGAAAGGTGCCACATTCTTTGACCAGTCCTATTTCCCTTATGTGGATGGCTATCCTGATAGTTATGACGGCCTGGATGAAGAGATGGGGCGTGTCCTGTGGTCGCGTTATGTGCACAGTCCCTGGGATCATGCTGCCGATGACGGTTTCTGGGAACAGTTGAGAACAAATGCTTTGCATTTGCGGGAGACAACGGATAAGGCGTTGATGATCGTTTGCGGTTGCAATCTTTTTGAATGGGGAACTTTCCTGCGCCGGATGGATAATTTCCTGATGGACCTGCTTTGTGATCCGGACCAGGTGGAACGCGTATTGGATGAGTTACTGGAACGTCACCTGGCAACACTTGAAAAGGTCTGTGCTTCGGTCGGTGATATAGTTGACATTATCCGTTTCGGGGATGATCTCGGGATGACAACCGGTCCGTTTATGGATCCGGATACTTATAAAACCCTTTTCAAACCCCGTCATAAACAGTTATGCGATTATGTAAAATCGCATAGTCAGATGCACACCTTTATCCATTCCTGTGGTTCTATCTCTTCATTGATGCCCCATATGATCGAGGCAGGGATCGAAGTCTTCAACCCTGTGCAAACAAATGCTATGGATATGTCTCCTGAATTTCTGAAAAAAGAGTTCGGACAGGATTGTACTTTCTGGGGTGGTGGTGTAGAAACCGTCGGTACACTGAACAACGGAACACCGGCTCAAGTGCGTGAACAAGTCCTGGAGCGTTTGGAGATCATGTCGTCCGGAGGTGGCTTTGTCTTTAATACCGTACACAATATACTACCGGATGTTCCGCCGGAAAATATTATCGCGATGTTTGATGCGGTAAAAGAATTTAATGGGAATATTTAGATTGTAGAAGCCTGAAGTTAAATAGGAAAAAACGTTTCTCATAATTTGTGGAACTAAAGGCTTCTTCCTACTTTTGTAAACCAATCTCTGGCATTTTAAGCTATGAGGTGATTTTATTTATTATGAGAAGCGTTTTTATGATATTATCCTAACATTGAAACTTCGACACTTTCATGCTCTTTGGATAGTAGACAGCGAACGCTCACATGCTTGTTTTTGTTATATCCCTATGTTTTTGCATATGGAAATATTCAAAATAAAAGGGTGTGAGCTGTTGTTTATATCAATGAGCAGGGCAGTCGAAGGCCTCAATGTTAGATATATCAGCAGTCCTCACGCCTCTTTTTATTTATTATCCAGTCAGAGGATTGATGGATTCAAATGTTTTCCTAAATTTGATGCCTCATATGGAAATGAATTGCAGTAAATCAGAAAATATTCTTTGGAAGAGTTTCAGAAACGGAGATAATGACAGTTTTGAACTCATCTATAAAAACTATGCAGATATTTTGTTTAGGTATGGTATTCAGTTCACCTCTAATGAGTCTCTGGTTAAAGATGCAATCCATGATGTTTATGTAAAACTATATAATGATAGACTACGTTTAAAAACGGAGGTTAATATCAAATTCTATTTATTTACTTGTTTGAAAAACCACCTGTATAATCTTTTAAAGCGGGAATTGTTTTTTGATAAAGTCGATCTGGAAGAAGGTGAATATCTGGATCCGTGTGCGGAAGAACAGGTTACAGTTACATTAAATCAGAAAGAATTACAACAAACAGTTCGAAAAGTTCTGAGTATGTTGACCGACCGGCAGCGGGAAATAATCTATTATCGTTATATGGAAGAACTTTCGATAGAAGAGATCGCTATTTTAATGGATATGAATTATCAATCGGTACAGAATTCCATACAACGTTCGATTAAAAAAATACGGGAGTCTTTTCCCGTCCTTGTTATTTTCTTCATTTTATACAAAAAAATGTATTCTTGCTGAGTATAAAATTTTCATTCGATTGTATTCTCCATAGGAAAACCTATTAGGTACAATTGAGAATGAAAGAAAAAGACTATACTGGTTATTCGGCAGAACAGTTGTTGGAAGATGATTTTTTTATGAAGTCATTTTTTCATCCGACTGATGAATCACAAGCTTTTTGGCAAGAACAAGCTCATAAAGATGAAGTTCTTGCTAAAGAAATTGTATATGTGAGAGTTATTCTTTGTTCTGTTCCTTACCGTAAATCCACTTTTTCTTCTGAGGATAAAGAATTTCTTTGGAAGCGTATTTCCAAAACAAATAATAAAAAACGATTACGTAAATATTGGTATTCTTCTGTTGCTGCAATATTTCTATTATTAATGGCAACGGGAAGTTTTTATTATGCTAAATATCATAAAAGCCCTGAATTGACTGCGATTGAAAGAGTGCAAAAACCTGAATGTCCGGTAGAAACAATCCAATTGATTTTGGCAGATGAAAAGAAAGTTACTATTGAAGATAATAATTCGCATTTACAGTATAATAAAGAGGGAGAGCTACATATTAATACTCAAAAGTTGAACACGTCACGTAAACCGCTGACAAACTCTAATAATAAAAGTGAGCTGGTTTACAATCAGTTGATCGTTCCGTCTTCAAAACGATCTTTCCTAGAGTTGGCTGATGGTTCAAAAATTTGGGTAAATGCAAATACACGAGTCGTCTATCCGGTTACATTCGATGAAAAACAACGGGAAATATATGTAGACGGTGAAGTCTATATGGAAGTTTATCCGGATAAGGAACGACCGTTCATTGTTAAATCAAAGAAGATGGATGTTCAGGTGTTAGGGACGAAATTTAATATTTCGACGTACGAATCCAATCAGGAAGTATCGGTTGTTCTGGTTTCAGGAAAGGTGAATGTACGGACTGATAATTCTATAGAAACAGTGTTGGATCCGTCTGATCGGCTCACTTATGAGAAGGGTACTACTGATATAAAAAAAGTGAATGTAGAGAATTATATATCCTGGAAGGATGGATTTTACACATTTGATAATGAATGCTTTTCAATCGTTTTGGATAAATTGTCTAATTATTATGGTAAAAAGATCACATATAGTGGTGCAGTAGGTTCTTTGCGTTGTTCCGGTTCCTTGAATCTGGATGAAGATATGATAAAAGTATTGACAGGCTTGGGATCGACGATGCCTATCGATTTTACAATAGAGAGAGAATATATATCAGTTATTGTTAAACCTCAAAAATAATATAATTATGAAGTAAAAGAAGAATGAAAAAACAGAACCGGATAATAGTGGGTATTATCCGGCCGTAATTTTGAAAGAAAGAATTTTAGCAGAATTCTTTCCAGTTAAATCAAAAATCAGTACAAATGTATGAAAAACAAACGAATAATTAACGTAGGAATACGTGAGTTTAGAAGATTATGGTGTATTGTAGTCGCATGTCTGGTTGCGACATCTTGTTGGGGCATGGAATTCTCTGTAAAATTGGCCTATTCACAAAAGACCCAGATATCCTTGAATCTTACCAACAGGACGCTAAAAGAAGTTTTCAGAGAGATTGAACGGAACAGTGAGTTCGTTATATTCTATTATGAAGGAGTGATTGATGCCGGTAAGCGAGTTGGAATTAGTGTAAAAGATCAAACAGTCGATAAAATATTGGATAGACTGTTTGAAGGAACTGATAATGCTTACAATATTGTAGACAAGCAAATTTATATTACGAAAAAAAATAAGAAAGAAGAAATAAAAACAAATCTTCCGGTTACTCTACAGCAAAAAAAGATTACTGGTAAAGTGGTCGATGATTTAGGGGAACCGTTGCCCGGAGTGGCCATCCAGGTGAAAGGTACACCGCGTGGTGTAACAACTGATATTGACGGCTCTTTTTCTATCGATGTAAAAGAAACGGATATATTAGTATTCAGTTATTTGGGAATGCAGGATCAGGAATTGGGTGTTGCTAATAAAAAACAGTTATTTGTAACTTTAAAAGAAAAGACCGATGAATTGGAAGAAGTTACTATTGTTGCGTTCGCTAAACAGAAAAAAGAAAGTGTGTTAGCTTCGGTAACGACTGTTAAACCCTCTGAGTTGAAAGTACCGAGTAGTAATCTTACTACAGCGCTTGCCGGTAGAATGTCCGGTATTATTTCGTATCAACGTAGCGGAGAACCAGGACAGGATAATGCCGATTTTTTTGTTCGTGGTGTTACGACGTTCGGTACAGGGAAGGCGAATCCGCTTATTTTGATCGATGGCGTTGAATTATCTTCAGAAGATCTGGCCCGTTTGAATACAGACGATATTGCTAGTTTTTCAATTATGAAAGATGCGAATGCTACGGCATTATATGGAGCACGTGGTGCAAATGGTGTCATATTGGTTACTACAAAAGAAGGTGTGGAAGGTAAGGCGAAATTTTCCGTCCGCTTTGAGAATTCTTTTTCTTCTCCGGCAAGTGAAGTGGAGTTGGCTGATCCGATCACCTATATGCAATTGCATAATGAGGCTATTAGAACACGTAATCCGCTGGGTATATTGCCTTATTCGAATGAAAAAATAGCAAATACGGGCAAAGGTCTTAATCCATATGTATATCCTGCTACTGATTGGAAAAAGACAATGTTCAAAAATTTCACGACTAACCAACGGCTTAATTTAAATATTAGCGGGGGCGGTAAAGTTGCTCGTTATTATGTAGCTGCATCCTACAATCAGGATAACGGTATACTTCGGGTTGATAAACGAAATAATTTTAATAGTAATATTGACCTGAAGAAATATCTGCTACGATCCAATGTAAATATAAATGTAACTCCTACGACAGAGTTGATTGTCCGTTTACATGGGACATTTGATGATTATACAGGACCAATAGATGGCGGTTCGGGTTTGTATAATAAGGTAATGAGAACGAATCCTGTCTTATTCCCAGCCTATTATCCTGCTGACAAAGCGAATAAATATTCTCAGCATATTTTGTTCGGTAATTATGATGGGGCGAAACATATCAACCCGTATGCCGATATGGTGAAAGGTTATAAAGACTATAGTAAAACACTGGTCTTGGCTCAATTGGAGTTGAAACAGGATTTGAGTTTTATTACAGAAGGTCTGTCTGTGAGAGGGTTATTTAACACATCCCGGTATTCCTATTTTGATGTATCACGCTATTATACGCCATTTTATTATAAGATCGGGATGTATGATAAACAGAATGACAACTATGTTCTTATGCCATTGAATGAGAAGGATGGAAAAGAATATCTTGATTATTCTGAAGGGAAAAAAGAGGTGAACAGTACGATCTATTTTGAAGCTGCAGCCCAGTATAACAGGACATTCAATAAGAAACATGCGACAAGTGCATTGCTGGTATTTACAACCCGGGAAGAATTAAAAGGGAATGCCGGCGATTTACAACTCTCTCTCCCTTACCGAAATGTAGGATTGGCAGGACGTCTTACCTATGGATACGATAACCGTTATTTTATTGAAGGTAACTTCGGTTATAACGGTTCTGAACGTTTCGCAGCTTCTGAACGTTACGGATTTTTCCCTTCGGTGGGAGCTGGTTACCTTATTTCTAATGAAAAGTTTTGGGAACCATTTAGCAAAGTTGTCAGTAAACTGAAATTAAAAGCAACTTACGGGCTTGTCGGTAATGATGCGATCGGTGAGGATAAGGACCGTTTCTTTTATCTGTCTAACGTGAATTTGGATAATGGCGACCGGGGATATACATTCGGTACTGATTTCGGATATTCATTAAACGGTATATCTATTTCCCGTTATGAGGATCCTTATATTACCTGGGAAAAAGCGTATAAGCAAAATTATGGTATTGAACTGGGGTTATTGGAGAAATTAGAGATTCAGGCTGATTATTTCCGTGAAAACAGAAAAAATATATTACAGAGCCGTTCTTCTATCCCTACGACAATGGGACTTCAGGCCAGTCCGCAATCAAACATCGGAGAAAGCTTCGGTTCGGGTATAGATATTTCCGTAGACTATTCGGAGTCTTTTAATAAAGATCTTTGGGCTTCGGTCAGAGGAAACTTTACGTATGCAACCAGTGAATTTCGGGTGTATGAAGAACCTGATTATGCAAAAGCTCCCTGGCGTTCACATATTGGCCAGAGTCTCGGTCAACAATGGGGGTTGATCGCGGAACGTCTTTTTGTCGATGATGAAGACGTAAAAAATTCTCCAGTACAACAATATGGTGAATATAAGGCCGGTGATATCAAGTATAAGGACATTAACCGGGACGGAATTATTGACGATCAGGATAAAGTACCTATCGGCTATCCTACTACTCCTGAAATTATTTATGGTTTCGGTTTCTCCCTGGGGTATAAAAACTTTGATTTGTCCGCATTCTTCCAAGGGTCTGCCCGCTCTTCGTTTTGGATCGACACGAAAAACTTGTCTCCTTTTGCTGATACGGATGACGACGGTAATGTCGTTTCTCAAAATGCATTACTGGATAAAATTGCAAAAAGTCATTGGTCGGAAGATAATCGTGATCCTTATGCTTTTTGGCCTCGTTTGTCTGACTATGTTGTCAACAATAATAACCAGAGAAGTACCTGGTTCATGCGTAACGGTTCATTTCTCCGTTTAAAATCAGCTGAGTTAGGATATACTGTACCCAAAGAGATTACCCGTAAGATTCATATAGGAATGATCCGTGTTTATGTCAGTGGAACCAATCTGCTTACATTCAGTAAGTTCAAGTTGTGGGATCCGGAAATGGCAGGTAACGGATTGGGATATCCTGTTCAGCGGGTTATAAATTTAGGTATTAATGTTAGTTTATAATACATGTAAAATATGAAAATAATTAATGCATTATTGCTCTTTATAAGCTTAACCACATTAAGTTCATGCAGTGATTATCTGGATGTGGTTCCTGATAATATTCCTACAATTGACCATGCGTTCAATAATCGGGTTAACGCGGAAAAATATTTGTTTACTTGTTATTCTTACTTGCCTAATCCGGTTGATCCTAATGCAAATGAAGCATTATTGGGAGGATATGAAAGTTGGATCGCTCCGGAAGGATGGTGGTATTTTGATAATAGTAATAATCTATATGCCTGGAAATTAGCAAGAGACGGTCAGAATTCGAACGATCCTCTATTAAACTCCTGGGATGGAGGAAATGGTGCCGGTAATTTGTTTATTGCTATACGTGATTGTAATATTTTCCTTGAAAATATAGACAAACCGGTCGATCTGGAAGAATATGAGAAAGTCAGATGGGTATCTGAAGTCAAATTCTTAAAAGCTTATTATCATTTTTATTTATTGAGAAAGTATGGACCGATTCCAATCGTGGATGAAAATCTACCTGTTTCTTCTACCCCGGAAGAGGTACGCGTATATCGTGAACCTGTAGACGATGTTGTCAAATACATAGCAGATTTGTTAGATGATTGTTTGGAAGATCTTCCCGATGATATCCAAAATCAGACACAGGAAATGGGACGAATTACCAAATCTGCCGCATTGGCATTAAAAGCCAAAGCCTTGACTTTATGTGCCAGTCCCATTTTTAATGGCAACCCTTTCTATACGAATATAAAAGATAATAAAGGACGCAACCTATTTTCAACATCTTATGATCCTGCAAAGTGGACTGTAGCTGCCGAAGCAATAAAGCAAGCGATCGATTTTGCAGAAAGCCATGGTGCAGGCCTTTATTATTATCAAGGATTTGATCCGATTAGTGACTCTACTCGTATAAAATTAAATGTACGCGGTGCTGTTACGGAAAGATGGAATAAGGAAATTCTATGGGGTTCCACAAAGAATGATAATTTTCTGCAACAAGTGGCTGCCGTAAGGTTACAAAATGCCCCGGCTTCTGCCCCTGTTATTTCTATGATGTCGCCGACTATCCAGGTTGCTGAGCGTTTTTATAGTAACCATGGTGTACCTATTGAGGAAGATAAAACATGGGACTATGCCAACCGTTATAAAACAGGTATTGTATCGCAAGAGGAACGTTATTATCTGAAAGAAGGTTATGAAACTGCTAATCTTCATATGAAACGTGAACCGAGGTTTTATGCATCGTTAAGTTTCGATGGTTGTATCATTTATGGTAATGGTGTTGTTGGTGATCAGGACTATTCGAAACTGAATTATGCCCAGATGAAAAAAGGACAGACTGGTGGTATGACAGCTGCTGAGAAATATTCGGCTTCCGGCTATCTTCCCAAGAAACTGGTGGGAGTGGAAAGTGTTATTAATGGGAGTAACTGGACTTCCAAACGTTATTCTTTTCCGGTAATCCGTTTGGCCGATCTTTACCTGATGTATGCTGAAGCATTGAATGAGTCGAAAAGCACTCCCGATAACGACGTTTATTTTTGGATTGACGAAGTAAGGAAACGTGCCGGACTGGAAGGGGTGAAAGAAAGTTGGACTAAGTATTCAACCAATTCATCTAAAGTGAATACAAAAGAAGGCATGCGTGAGATTATACATCGTGAACGCATGATCGAACTTTCTTTTGAGGGCGAACCTTATTGGGATCTGCTGCGTTGGAAAGAAGCGGAAAGTGAATTTAAGAAGCCGATTACAGGATGGAATGTGAAAGGTGAAAATACGACTGAATACTATGAAGTGAAAGTTCTGACTCAACCTCAATTCAGTATTAAGAATTATCTTTTCCCGATCAAACAAAACTCGCTGGATGTCAATCCTAATCTTATCCAGAATTTTGGCTGGGGAACTTCGAATTAATTTGATCACTAAATTTAAAAGATTCAAGAATGAAACGTTTATTATATATTGTTACTACCTTCTTGTTGGTCGTTTTGTTTAACGGCTGTAAGGAAGAGTTTGTGGGACAGCCTGCCACTGATAACGTTGCTCCCGGGTCGATCAGGAATCCTAGGGTAGAGAATTTGCCTGGCGGAGCTGAAATAACTTATGATTTACCGCAAGATGATGATCTACTGTGTGTAAAAGCTTATTATACAATTAATGGAGTGGAAAAAAATACAACTTCGTCTATGTATACTAATTCATTAGTGGTAGAAGGGTTTGGTTCGACAGATCCACAAACAATTAAATTATGCTGTGTAGACCGCAGTAACAATCAATCCGACCCGGTAGAAGTCACTATTAATCCGACAACACCTCCGGTTGAGTTGGTTTTTCAGTCAATGACTATGGAAAAAGGATTTGGCGGCGTACAGTTGAAATGGAAAAATGAAAATAAATCGGATTTGACGATTTATGTGCTTGCAGCTGATTCTGTCGGCGATCTGAATGTGGCGGATGTTGTTTATACCAGTGCGACTGAAGGCAAATATTCTTTGCACGGATTTGATGATTCCAAGCGTGAATATGCAACTGTGATCCGTGACCGTTGGGATAATTATTCAGATACATTGAAAGGTTTCTTTACTCCTTATTTTGAAATGAAACTGGATAAGTCGAAGTTTAACCGCCAGATTCTGATGGGTGATAATGAGACAAACCTCGGTGGTTGGGAATTCAACAAAATGTTTGACGACATTGTCGGTGACCAGGGATTCCATACCAGTTCAGGTAAAACACCCATGTATTTTACTATTGATTTAGGAGTGACTGCCAAATTAAGCCGTTATACATTATGGCCTAGAATCGGTTATGAATTTAAGCATCATAATTTGAAAAGATGGAAGATTTATGGTACCACAAGTTTAAAGCTTGATAACCATGAAAACAGTTATTGGGTACAGGGAGGATTTAAAAATGATTGGAATTATATGATGGATTGTTATAGTTTCAAACCTTCGGGTGAAGACGGCCCTATAACTAATGAAGATGTAGAATATGCAGCACAAGGATTTGAATTTGAATTCCCCTTGGATTCTCCCCCTATCCGCTATATCCGGTTCGAAGTAGAGTCGACCTGGAGTGGAGGTGATATGATGCACATTTCGGAAATTTCTTTCTGGGGTGAAATAAAAGAATGAACTATCCAATTAAATAAGAATTATGAATAGAAATATTATTTTATACTGCTTTTCATTTTTATTCCTGCTTGCCTGCGATGGAATGAATGATAATATTAAGGAATATTTGGACCGGGGAGAAATAAATTATATCGGGCGAGCGGATTCCGCTACTGCTATGGGAGGAATCAATCGGATCAAATTTATGTGGAAAATAAATACGGATCCGCGTATTACTTCAGGTAAAATTTATTGGAATGATAAACAGGATTCGATTAGTTTCCCAATTGACAGAGGCTTAATAGATAAAGACGGTTATTTCACTCATATTTTGGATGATATGCCGGAAGGTACGTTTATTTTTAATTTGTATCATGTCGGGATGGATAATAGTTTATCTATAGGATATGAAATACCAGGTACTATTTACGGGGATATTTATAAATCGACTTTAAGTCCCAGAAAAATTAAGAGAGTGGAAGCATTGGCGGATAAAGTCAATTTGTATTGGGGTGATGCCGGAAGTTCTTCGGGTATTTTATTTACTTATACGAATAAAACCGGGGAGAAGAAAACAATTGATATTCCGGCTTCGGAGACCGTGACTGTGATTGACGATTATGTATTAGGGGGTGAGTACTATTACAAAACAATGTTTTTACCTGAAAAAGATGCATTGGATCAGTTTGAACTGGATTCTCCTGTCGATAAGTTTCCGACCTATTATGTCGGAGATGGTTCTTTGGATGATAATTTCCCTGAATATCCGAAATTGGACAGAACAGTTTGGAAAATAATTGATTTTTCTTCGGAAGAACCGACAGGTGAAGGAGCCAATGGTCGTGCAGCTTTGATTATAGATAATGATCCTTCAACGTTTTGGCATAGTGAATGGGAGGCTACTACGGCTCAGTTACCGCATTATATTTCGATTGATATGAATACGGTAAAAAACGTAAAATGTATAACTATCGCTAAAAGGCAGAGTAATACGGATTTGAAGACCGCTCATATTGAAATCAGTACGGATAACCATAGTTGGGAAATTGTCGGAAAAGTGGAATTTGAAAAAACGGAAAATCCGAATGCCAGGACGATTGTATTGGGAGAAACGAAGAAGGCCCGATACATGAAGTTAGTCATTACGGAAAGTCATCGTTCTCCGTCTGCTTCTATATCAGAGGTATATGTGTTAGGAACAGAGTGATGTAAAAAGCGAAGGAGATGCCGTTAAGGTATCTCCTTGTTTGTATTATAAAAGAAAAGGTCACCTAACTATCCGGAATTTTCCGTACTTTTGTCTTCTAATTTAAAGAACAGACAAAAGCAATGAAATATCTCATAAAAAGCCCGGAAGGAGCTATCCGGGCTTCCGTACAACTTCCTGCTTCCAAAAGCATCAGTAACCGTGCATTGATATTGAATGCCCTGAGTTATAGTCCTTATGATATACAGAACCTTTCCGACTGTGATGATACGGAGGTGATGGTTAGGGCGCTGAACTCCGATAGTCGTGATTTCGATATAAAGGCTGCCGGGACCGCCATGCGCTTCCTTACTGCTTTCCTTTCTAAAATAGTGGGTGAATGGACGATCACAGGAACGGAGCGGATGAAAAACCGCCCGATCAAACTGCTGGTCGATGCACTCAACTCATTAGGTGCCCGCATTGAATATATCGAGAAGGAAGGTTATCCACCTTTGCGTATTTTCGGAAGCGCTTTGCAGGGAGGTGAGATATCGTTGGCAGGAGGCGTCAGTTCGCAGTATATTTCGGCTCTGTTGATGGTTGCACCTCTGATGGAGAATGGATTGATATTAAATCTGGAAGGAAATATTATCTCCCGCCCTTATATCGATCTGACGTTACAATTGATGGAACAGTTCGGGGTGAAAGCAACCTGGAACGGACAGACTATCAGGATACTTCCCCAGGAATATAAACCGATCCGTTTTACCGTGGAGTCGGATTGGAGTGCCGCCTCTTACTGGTATTCCATTATGGCTTTGTCGAAAAATGCCGAAATAGAGCTACTCGGTCTTTTCAAAAACAGCTTGCAGGGCGATGCCGCCGGTGCGAAACTGTTTGCGCAACTGGGTGTCGGAACGGTCTTCACAGATCGGGGTGTCCGGTTGAAACATACCGGTAATGTGACAAAGAAGCTACTCTATAATTTCGTCAATGAACCGGATTTGGCTCAAACCTTTGTTGTCTGTTGCGTGTTACTAAATATCCCCTTCCGTTTCACCGGACTTCAGAGTCTGAAGATAAAAGAAACCGACCGTATCGAAGCACTGAAAACAGAACTTCGCAAACTGGGTTATCTGCTAACTGACAGTAATGACAGTATCCTGGAGTGGAACGGGGAACGGTGCGAACCGGAAATGGACCCGGTTATTGCGACCTATGAAGACCACCGTATGGCAATGGCATTTGCCCCGGCTGCACTGATTTTGCCGCAGGGATTAAAAATAGCCGAGCCGGAAGTGGTGACGAAGAGTTATCCTGCTTATTGGGAGGACTTAAAGCAGGCAGGGTTTGATATAACTGAAATTTAATAATATAACAGACAGTCCAGGCATTTGTAATTATCAACTGTCAACTGTCAACTGTCAACTAATATGTGGTATATTATCATTGGTGTTATCGTGCTGGGCGTTATTGCAGCCATAGCCGGTTATTTCAGGAATAAAAAATTGCAGCAGATGCTGGAACGCGGGGAGATCAGCGAGATACCTGAAGCGCGTGAAATTCCCGAAGAATGTTGCGGCCAGCATGAGACCTGTGAGCGTGACAGTCTGTTGGCTGCCGTCAGCAAAGAGATCGAATATTACGATGACGAGGAACTGGATCGTTTCCGGGGACTGGAGGGAGATGAGTATGAAGAGGATGCCGTCGATGAATTCCGCGAAGTGCTTTATACCTTGCAGTCGGAAGAGGTGGCCGGATGGCTCCGTAGCCTGCAGCTTCGTGGCGTGAACCTGCCGGATGCACTGAAGGATGAAGCATTCCTTATTGTCGGTGAGAGAAGAATACATTAAACGGTAGAGAACGTCGACAAGTGTTCGACATAAATATTGTTTCTCCCTAATGAAACACTTGTTTCTATACGGTGAAACAGTTGTTTCTTACTGGTGAAACTTTCTGCACCTCGTACTGGATATAAAGAAAAGATTGCACAAATAAGACGAACCATCATACGGAATGAATATGGATTTATTACAATATACTTTTTTTCAACATGCCTTGCTGGGCAGCTTGCTAACTGCCATCACCTGCGGTATTGTTGGGACATACGTTGTCGCACGTCGGCTGGTATTTATTAGCGGCGGTATAACACATGCCTCTTTCGGAGGTCTGGGACTTGGTTTTTACCTGGGGACGAATCCCATCCTGATGGCGATGCTCTTTTCTGTCCTGTCCGCTTTTGGGGTGGAGTGGGCGAGCAAGACGCAGAACGTTCGGGAAGACTCGGCAATTGCCGGTGTCTGGGCGTTAGGTATGGCGTTGGGGGTTATTTTTATTTTCCTTACCCCCGGCTATTCGCCGAACCTCTCTGCTTATTTGTTCGGTAATATTCTGACGATCTCTATGACCGACATCATCTGGGTGGCTGCATTAGCTGTTGTTCTGATCGCGGTCTTTTCCCTTTACCTGCGTGAAATTGTTTATGTCGCTTTCGACAGTGACTTTGCCAAGACGCAGCATATCCATGTCAAATGGATCGAGTATATGATGATGTTCTTCATTGCACTGACCATCGTACTCTCTATCCGCCTGGTCGGTATTATGTTATTAATGAGCTTGCTGACCTTACCGCAAATAACGGTTAATTTGTTTACCTCCGACTTTAAAAAGATCATCTGGGGAAGTATCGGTCTTGGTTTCCTGAGCTGTGTGACCGGTTTGGTCCTTTCCTATTTCCTGAACGTGCCTTCGGGGGCTTTCATAATTCTGGTGCTGGTAATGATCTTTTTGATCCTTAAAGCTGTATTATTCTTTACGAAAAGGCAATAAAACAGTCTCTTTCCAGTTTATTATATGATAAAGAGCGCACATTATACGTGAAGAAAGGTTTTTACTATATAATTTCATTGTTCGTGGTACTCTTGCTTTGGTCGTGCAGTACGAAGAAAAACACCAAGGCAAGCCGGTTCTACCATTCTTTTACATCCCGTTACAACATCTATTTTAACGGAAAGACTTCTTTTGATGAAGCCTTGAACTCCATGCAGACCGGGTATAAGGAAAGCTATTCCGAAATGATCCACATGTATCCGATCAGTGCGCAACCTAAAGACAAGAAAGAGACCGGCGGCCCTTTCGACCGTGCTATCGAGAAAGGCAATAAAGCCATCAAACTCCACTCGATCAAAGCGAAACCGGCCAAAAAACCGGGTTGGCGTAACGATCCCAAACAACGCGCTTTCCAGGAAAAAGAAGAATACAATCCTTTCCTGAAGAAATGCTGGTTGCTGATCGGACAGGGGCAATTCTATAATGCCGACTTCCTGCAGGCATCTGCAACCTTCTCCTATATTGCCCGCCATTATGCACAAGACGAAGAAGTAGTAGCTGAGGCCCGTTTGTGGCAGGCTCGCTGTTATTCGGAGATGGACTGGTTCTATGAGTCCGAAGATATTTTGGGAAAATTGAATACCAACGGGATTCCCCGGAAAAATCTGAATCAGTATGCCGCAGTTTATGCCGATTATCTGGTAAAAAGTAAACAGTACGATGAGGCCGTCCCCTATTTTAAGACAGCCATCAAAGCAGAAAAGAATAAGCTCCAGCGCACCCGCATGAAATATCTGTTAGGGCAAATTTATGCTGCACAGGATCAGGACGGACTGGCTTATAAAATGTTTAACGAAGTAGCTAAAGCCAGCCCTCCTTACGAACTGGAATTTGCCGCCCGTATCCGTCAGACGGAAGTCTTTTCAGGCGCTAACTATCAGAAAGTTGTCAAGATGCTTCACCGGATGGCGAAGAACGATAAGAATAAAGACTATCTGGACCAGGTGTATTACGCGTTGGGAAATGTCTATCTGAACAGGGAAGATACGGCGAATGCGATAAAGAATTATGAACTGGGCGTTGAGAAAAGTACTCAGAATGGACTGGAAAAAGCGATTTGCCAGATTAAACTGGGGGATCTTTATTTTACCATGCGCGATTATATAAAGGCCCAGCCTTGTTTCAGCGGGGCTTTGTCGGGTATCCAGAAAGAATATAAAGACTTTAAACGTGTTTCGAAACTGTCTGCAGTTCTTGATGAATTGGTTGTACATGTAGAAGCCGTTCATCTGCAGGATAGTTTGCAGACATTGGCAAAGATGCCGGAAACAGAACGGTTGGCAGCCATCGATAAAATCATCGAGCAGGTTAAAAAGGAGGAAGAAGAAGCGAAGGCTTTGGCAGAAAAGGAGGCTTACCTGGCTGATCAGGCAGCCAAAGGAACCGGTATAAACCGCCCGGGTACGGAAACAGGAGGAATTGTTCTTCCGACTTCATCGGGTGGTGCAGCTTTCTATTTCTATAATCCGTCGACGGTATCGCAGGGGAAGGCTCAGTTCCAACGTAAATGGGGACGCCGTACGCTGGAAGATAACTGGCGGCGACGTAAAAAAGAAATGTCGACGTTTGACGAAGAGCCTTTGGATGAGACGGAAATGGCCGAGGGTGAAGCCGGTGTTGTCGGACCGGACGGACAACCTTTGCCTGCCGATTCTCTGGAAGCCGGTTTGCCGGAAGTCGCTTCCGATGACCCGAAATCACGCGAATATTATTTGCAGCAATTGCCTTTTACCCAGGAAGAAGTGGATGCTTCGAATATAATTATCGAAGACGGTTTATATAACATGGCTATGATCTATAAAGATAAACTGGAAGATCTGCCTTTGTCGATCGAAGCATTTGAAGAGTTGGAACGCCGTTTCCCGGATAATTCGCATCGTCTGGAAAGTTATTATCAGGTTTATCTGATGGCTCTTCGTACAGGTAATACGGCTTTGGCTGCCGAGTATAAGGCAAAAATGATCAATGCCTTCCCGAATGAAGATTATACGATTGCCATTTCCGATCCGAATTATGAATATAATATACGTATGATGGATTCCGTCCAGGATTCTATCTATCAGGCGACTTATAATAGTTATCTGGCGAGCGATACCGTTAGTGTACGCCGGAATTTCCGCAATGTCAGTGCCAAATATCCGCTGGCAACCCTGATGCCTAAGTTCATGTTCCTGGATGCGTTGACTTACGTGCAGGCTGGTGATGCCGAAGGTTTCAAGGCAGCACTGAAGGCGTTGGTAGAGAAATATCCTACTGCCGATGTGACGGAGCTGGCCGGTGAAATGTTGAAAGGAATCCTTCGTGGCCGTACTTTGATGCAGGGCAGTATAACAGGTATGACCTGGAACCTGCGGTTCGGCCTGGGTGAAGACGGATCGTTGTCTGCCGCAGACTCGGCCCGTACATTTACTGCCGAAGCAAATACTCCGTACCGTATGATCCTGATGTATCCGGCCGGAAGTGTGGATAAGAACCAGCTGTTGTTTGCGGTGGCTGCCTATAACTTTGCCAACTTTATGGTGAAGGAGTTCGATCTCGCCTTTGAAGAAGCAGGTCCGATGTCTATGTTGAATATTAGCGGATTCACCGGTATTGAAGAGATCCTGCAATATTATAAGATGATTTACGGTAAAGATGGTTATGCCCAGGCTTTGGATAAGAATGTGGCTATCCTTCCGATCTCTGAAGACAACTACGAAACGTTGATGCGTGGGAAGACCTTGGAAGAATATATCAGCTTCTTTGAAGAAAACTTCGGAGAGAAAGCACCGGAACTGGCTACACGCTGGAAGAATCGTATGCTGGTAGAAGAAGAAAAGCAAAAGGAAGCAGAGGCTGAAGCTGCTGAAACCGGTATGGAATCTCCGGATGAAGAGCAACCGGAAGCAATAGAACAACCGGAAGGTGAAACCCCGTCGAAAGAAATTAAATCGGTACGTAAGAAAGAAACGCCGGTAGAAGAAACAGAAAAGGCCGCAGAACAACCTGCTACAAAAGATTCTATTCCGGAAACCGCTGTTCCGGATACGGTAGTCAGCGTTCCTGTTCCGGAAATTAAAGCTCCGGCAGATACGGTTTCCGTACAACCTTCGGTTCCTGATACGACGATAATATCCGCTTCTCAGGATACTGTCCCTGCTGTTCAGGCTCCGGAAGAACGAAAAGAACTTACATTGAAAGAGATAGAAGCTATCCGCAAACGTGAAGCTGAGGAAGAGGCTGCCCGTAAGGAAGAAGCCCGCAAGGAATTCGAAGCACAGCAGAAAGCCGAAAAAGAATTGCAGGAGCAGAAAGCGAAAGAACGTGCCGAACTGTTGAAGAAACAGGAAGAAGAAGAAAAAGCTCTTCTGAAAGCGAAAGTCGATCGTGAAAAACAGCTCGAACAGGAACGTAAGGACAAACTGAAACAGGCAGAGGCCGACCGTAAAGCAAAGATGAAAGCTCGCGAAGAACTGCGTAAACAGAAAGAACGTGAGTATAAAGAAAGGCTTAAACAAAAGGAAAAAGAGCGTAAGCAGAAAGAAAAAGCATATAAGGAAACACTGAAAGCAAAAGAGAAAGCCCGCCGTGAGGCCCGGAAAGCAAAGGAGGCGGCAGCGGCAGCACGCAAGAGATGATGATAAAAGTATCTCACTCTGTTTTTGATTTTGTGTATCTTTTAGAAAAGAATATATTTGTAGTCAAAACAGGTGTGACTCAATGGCAAATGTTGTATCATTGGTAGAAAGGTTAAAGAGAGGAGATCGTGCTGCATTTAATGAAATATATGAATTGCATTATCTTTCTGTGCGCTTTTATGCCGACCTGATGCTGGATGCCGATGATGCGGAAGATGTTGTGCAGGATGTTTTTTTGAATCTTTGGTTGCATAGGGAAGGGTTGGACGATACACTTTCCATCCGGGGATATTTACTCCGTTCCGTATATAATTCCGCGTTGAATATATTAAAGAAGAGGAAGCATGCGAATGATTATTACTCTTCCTGCGAAAAAGAGATAGAGGAGATGGGTTATGATTATTATGATCCGGACTCTTGCGACATCATTCGACGGCTTTACAATGAGGATTTGAGGGCCGATCTGCAGGCAGCGATCGAAAGCCTTCCTGTCCGTTGCCGCGAAGTCTTTGTGTTGAGCTATTTGCAGGATATGCCCAGTAAGGAGATTAGCCGTAAGCTGGGGATTTCTTTAAGTACAGTCGATAATCATATCTATTCGGCTTTAAAGCAATTGAGGGATAAGCTGGGAGGATATAAGGCAGGACTGACTCTCCTGTTTTTATTTTTGTCGAATGGTGGAAAAAATCTATTTTGAATAGGTATTTTGAGCTTCATCGTTGTATAATATATATAAACGGTATAACATGATGGATGAAACTATAGTTTACAGATATCTTTCGGGAACTGCCACAGAAGAAGAAAAGCTACAATTGTTGGATTGGCTGAAAACTTCTCCTGAGAATAAGGCTGCTTTTTTCGATCTCAAAGCTATTTGGCATGCAAAACATAGTATCTCCCCGGATAATAGAACTTCGGACCAACTGAAAGATTCATTATCTGTCATTAATGAACGGATAGACCGTTTCGTTCCGATAAATAAAAAAACGGTTAATCATTTATGGAAACGCTGGGCAGTCGCTGCCGCTATTATCCTGTTGGGTTTCATCTCGATCTCAATATTATATAAGGTGCCGAAAGTCACTCCGGATACCGATATTGTCTATGTCAACCAGTCTCCGGATTCTGTGAGAAAGGTTTTCCTGCCGGATGGGACGTTGGTCTGGTTAAACACCCACTCCAGTTTAACCTGTCCTTCGGAATTTACAGGCGATCAACGTCTGGTAGAATTGCAGGGAGAGGCCTTTTTTGAAGTCGTAAAAGATACTTTGCATCCGTTTGTCGTGAAAACCAAAGCAATGATGGTAAAGGTTGTCGGAACATCTTTTTGTATAACGACCTCACCTGACGGGGCAATAAGTAAAACCACGTTACAATCCGGTTCTGTACAACTGCTCCGTGCCGACGGGAAAAAACTGGTAACTTTGAAACCGGGTCAACAAGCAGTCTGTTCGGAGGAAACAGATAGAATCGAAGTCCGCCATGTCAATGTGGATGAATATATCTCCTGGCGCTTTGATTTGATAACTATGTCGGGCGTTAAAGTATTCTCTATAATTGAGAGCATAGAAAGCCTGTACGGTGTTAATATAAAAATGGATACCACAGCGATAAAAGACAATCGTTATAACTTCTCTTTCAGAAAACATAAAGGTGCTTCCGATGCACTTCGCCGTCTTTCTTATATGACGGGGATACCCGTAGATACTATTCGTTAAGTCTTTGTAGCCTCTTCTCACCCTCTTGTATTGCATTATTTAAAAATTAAATCAAAAAAATACATTTTTGGCTAGGTAGTTTTATTTCATTAGTTGTAATTAATATATAAGGAAAAGGAACGAATTGATATTTATAAGTGTGATTGTATTTAGCTAATTGCTTTTCCGGTGCTTAAAAGTTTCATTCTGTGAATGGAATTATCGTGGGAAGAGTTATGTGTGTTATGTTAATTTTTAAAATGGTAAAGTATGAAAAAGAGAGCTATTAGTCGATCTTCTGTAATGCATTGGTGTGTTGGGGCCTCTTTGTGTTGTTTAATGATCGCTCCTGTGCAGACAACTTTTGCTGCTGCAAATCTGAATCAGAAATTCAGCGTAGAGCTTTCATTGACGAATGCAACACTAAAGAATGTTGTTGAATCATTGAAAAAGCAAACCGACATTGTTTTTGCTTATGACCTCGCCCTGGAAGGTATGAAAGTGAATAATATTTCGGTAAAGGCCGAACAGGAAGAGATCGGGGCAATACTTGATATGGTTTTTAAAGGGACAGGTATTGCATATAGGATAGATGATCATATAGTGGTTTTGTATTCTTCTTCCAGTAAGAGAATAGCGCAGGTTGCCAATGTCAAACAACAGGCAAGAAAGATCAGTGGCATCGTGAAGGATGCTTCGGGGGAACCTGTAATAGGTGCGAATGTTGTCGTGAAAGGCACGACTATCGGTATGATCACGGGAGTCGACGGTGATTTTGAACTGGAAGTTCCCAAAAATGCCGTGTTGCAGGTAAGTTATATCGGTTATATCCCGCAGGAAGTAGCCGTCGGAAGTAAAACATCATTGAATATTATCCTGAGTGAAGATACACAGAATCTGGATGAAATTGTAGTAGTGGCTTATGGTACCAGCAAGAAATCGGCTTTTACCGGTTCGGCAGCCAGTATCGATAACACGAAACTGCAGACCCCCAGTGCCTCTTTCGATAAATCTTTGCAGGGACAGGTGGCCGGTTTGCAGGTAATGTCTTCTTCCGGTCAGCCGGGATCGACATCTTCTTTCCGTATCCGTGGTTCCGGTTCTCTGAATGCATCGAACGAACCTTTGTACGTAGTGGACGGTGTGCCTATTTCTGCCAATACGAAATATAGCAAGCTGGCGGATGATAACGATAACTCATCCAGTATACTTGCCACGTTGAACTCACAGGATATCGAATCGATCACCGTATTGAAAGATGCAGCGGCAGCTTCTTTGTATGGTTCGCGTGCAGCTAACGGTGTTGTCCTGATCACGACAAAAAATGGAAAATCAGGTAAAGCCTCTGTTTCATTCAATGCACAATTCGGCTTTTCATCCGTACCGAAGGCCTATGATATGATGAGTTCGGCCGAATTTTATCGTACTAAATGGCAATCCCATTATGATCAGAAACTGGCTGCCGGAATGAGTGCGGCAGATGCTGCTTCGTCGGCCAATACGTTTGCACAGGGAGCGATCACATTCAATCCATATAATGTAGATCAGCCGATCGATGCAAACGGGAATCTGGTTAGCGGTGCCCGTATTATCGTGGATACCGACTGGCAGGACGAGATTTTCAAGACTGCACTGACACAGGATTATAATGTGAACGTAACAGGTGGAAACGATAAAAGCAACTATTTCTTTTCTGCCGGTTATTACGATCAGGACGGTGTGACTCCTTCTGCTTCATATAAAAGATATTCCGGTAAAGGAAATATATCTTCACAGGTGACATCCTGGTTGAAAGCCGGCATGAACGTAACCTTCTCTCATTCTGTCCAGAATATGGAAGTAGGCGGCGGTGCAGGAGCAAGCCCTCTTTATAATGCATTGCTTTTCCCTAACGGAGTACCGGTTTATCTGACCGACCGCGATGGAAATCCGATCCTGGATGCTTCCGGTAATAAACAGTATAATTTTACCAATCCGACTTCTCTGGACTTTAACCCGATAGCTATTCCGCAGATGGATATGAACAGGAGTAAGAACTATCGTTTCCTGGCTTCGGCATTTTTGGATTTTCAATTATACAAAGGACTGAATTTCAAGACTGTGTTTTCTCCTGACTATATCCATTATTCAGAAGCTAAATACTGGAATAAAGAACATGGTAACGGACCTGCCTATAACGGACGTGCAGACCGTTATAATACGACAGATGTGATGTACACATCGACCAATACCTTGAATTATTCGATTCAGTTTGCAAAAGTTCATAATTTGAATGCGATGGTCGGTTTCGAGTATTGGCAAAGTGATTATGAGAGAGTAGAGGCAGGTGTTACCTCCTTCCCTTTGAACGGTATGCATGAATTGAGTTCCGGAGCTTCTGCTTTGAGCCCACAATCCAAAACGACTAAAGAGACGTTGATCTCTTATCTGGGACGTATCGAATATACTTATAATGACCGATATAATTTCTCCGTCAGTTTGCGTAGTGACGGTTCTTCCGTCTTCGGACAGGATAATAAATGGGGAACATTCTGGAGTGCCGGTGCTTCCTGGAGAATAGAACAGGAGAACTTTATGAAAGATCTCACCTGGCTGGATCAGTTGAAGTTGCGTTTAAGTTATGGTACTTCCGGTAATAATCAGGGATTGGAACGTTACCAGTCTTTAGGCTTATGGGATACGGGTGCCGATTATATTTACGGAACTTCTTCCGGTACAGGACATACCCAGTTAGCCAACCCGCATCTGAGATGGGAAAAGCAGGCAATGTTCAATATGGGTGTCGATTTCCGTTTTATGAACCGTTTTTACGGATCCTTCGAATATTTCCACAAGAGTTCAAAGGATTTGCTTTATAAATATCCGCTTGCTGCTTCAAACGGTTTCGAATCGATCATGATGAATATGGCGAAGGTTTCCAATTATGGTGTGGAACTAACTTTGGGTGCTTATATTTTCAGAGATACGCCTGTCAAATGGAGCGTTGACCTGAACCTGTCTTCTATACGTGATGAGATTAAAGACCTGGTGGGAGACGATCAGATTATTTCAGACACGAAGAAAATCTGGTCGAAAGGATATAGCCAGTATGAATTCTATATGCCGACATGGGTAGGCGTCGATCCGGCTAATGGCGATCCGTTATGGGTGAAAGTCGATGCAAACGGTAACCGTGGTACAACCAATGTGTACAGTCAGGCCACTTATGAAAAACAAGGACGTGCCACTCCAGATTTTTATGGAGGTTTGAATACGAATCTTTCTTATAAAGGTTTCGATTTGTCTTTGTTGTTCGCTTATAGCTGGGGCGGTATGGTTTACGATGCACTGTATTCACAAATCATGCATGATGGAAATCAGGCAGGTGCGCAGATGCATAAAGATGAGTTGTCGGCCTGGACACCGACCAATACCATTACGAATGTGCCGAAATATGTCAACAACAATACAAATTCTTCTGACGGTGTTTCTACCCGTTATCTGTATGATGCGACAAACATTAAACTGAAGAATATCACACTGTCTTATACATTGCCTTCCAATCTGGGAACCGTATCGAATGTATTGAGAGGCGCTAGGGTTTTCGTTAGCGCGGATAATCTCTTCACCTGGTTCAAAGATGATTGGAAAGGATATTCCGATATCGATATTTTCGGAGTCGGCGGATATAATGCATTAACGGCCATTCCTGTTCCCAGAACATTTACGATGGGCTTTAATCTGAATTTCTAATTATAAATGAATAATTAAAAAGAATCGAATATGAAAATAAAATATATATTGCTCGGTATAGCTTTCCCGTTATTCTATTCCTGTTCAAATGATATGTTGGATCAGGAGCCTTCCACTTCCGTATCGGATGACGCGATCATGACAGACGTAGCCGCAGCAAAGACCGCATTAATGGGGGCTTATGCCCAACTGGGAGATTATCGGTATCATACGTTGGCTACGGTAACCTCTGACCTGATGGGAGAGGATTTGACAATGACCAGCGGCGCTTATGGTTTTTCTACCTATAACTGGCTTGTTTTCTCTTATCAATATGCACAAACACCGGTAGATGATCCCTGGTGGACCGGCTATTGCGCTTATATCTGGCGCTTTGCTTATAAATCGATCGATCAGGCCAATACGATTATCGCCAGTGCGGAAACATTAAAACCTGAAGGTACGGAGAAAGAGGATATGATTGCCCAGGCCTACGGTTTACGTGCTTATAACTTTTTGGTGTTGACCCAGTTGTTTGCTCGTGCCTATACGGATCAACCGGATTCGAAGGGAATCCTGTTACGTCTCGAACCGGGTTCCAGTGATGAAACACAAAACGTACCGCGTACAACGGTAAAAGAAGCCTATCAACAAATCCTGTCGGACTTGACATATGCATACGAACATTGTACGGGAACGGATGCCCAGTATGTAAATCAGAAAGGTGTCGCTTTGTTGTTGGCCCGTACTTATCTGAATATGGGTGACTATACGAATGCTGAAAAATATGCAACCCTTGCTGCCGGTTCTTATACCGGTGAAAATCTGATGTCGCAAACGGAATATCGTGCCGGTTTTAAAGATCATAATAAAGAATGGTTATGGTTTTTCAATTTTACATCTAACACTTGTAATCTGTATGCTTCCATTCCTTCTTTTTATTGGTACTGTACGGATTTCCAGGGATATGAATATGGAGCAAAAATAGATCCGAAAGATGTAGAAAGTAAGGCGACCAATATGTTGAAAGGATATAGTACGGTACGTGCCAGTGCTTCTTTCCGTGATATGTTTGAAGATACCGACAGCCGTAAGTTATTCCCGGGATATGTTTATGAAGAGGATGGCTATTTTATCAGTAAATTCGGACATCGTGCAAATATCGGAGATGCCGAATATCCTTTCTGCCGTATCGGAGAAGCCTATTTGATAAAGGCTGAAGCCGAGTTGCAGGCCGGTAATGCAGCAGAAGCCAAAAAGGTGCTTAATACTTTGCAGGAAATGCGCGGAGCCACTCCGACCGATGCGACTTTAGACGATATCTGGAAAGAAAGAAGAAAAGAATTATACGGCGAAGGGTTCGCTCTGAATGATATGAAACGTTTACACAAACCGTTGAAACGTACCGGTCCCGATCAATGGGCCGGCGTGAAGGAACTGCCGGCGAACAGCCCGCGCTTCATGTTGCCGATACCGAATACGGAAATGTTTTATAACAAGAAGCTGACAGCTGAAGATCAGAATGAATATTGGAGAAATTAGTAAACACACTTTTTTATTATGAATAAACTAATAGTAGCTTTGATGCTGACGATGGCCTGTATGGCCTCGTCAGCTCAACAGAAGGCCTCCGACCTGGTATTGAAATTCCAGGGGAGGAATGTGGACATTGCTCCTTTCTTTGAAGACTTCCCTTATTCTCAGTTTTCATTGAGTGATGACGGGCAGAAGTTATTCTTTTTTAAAACCTCCAACCAGAATAAGTTGCAGTGGTTGGATATAACAAAGGAAAACGACTTGTCGAAGGCAACCGATGTTGTCGATCTCGACTTCTCTAAACGTAATTGCTGGCAACCTGTCTATAATGAGAAAGACGGGAATGTCTATTGGATCGGGGATGAGAACAACGAGGAGATCATCAATATCTACCGGAGCAATCTTCTTTCCCCTAAACCGGAAAAACTGACAAGTGTACCTTATATTTATGCCTGGGATTTTAACCCGGATAAAACAAAGATCGCTTATGTGGCGAGACTTGCCCAGAATGAAAAAAGACTGGATGAATTGCGTATTCTCGACCTGAAGACCGGTGCAGATGAATTGGTTTGCCAGGATAAACCGGATTTTCGTTATACCTGGGGCGATGTAAGCTGGCAACCGGACGGAAAAGGTTTGATGCTGCTGGCTTTGAAAGATGCCGACCGTACCTATGCAAATATTATTTATATCGATACGGAAACCAAACAGACAACAGTTCTGACCGACCCTTCCAAACCGGGTAGTTATGCAGGAACCTCTGTAATGGATAAATGGATATCCGGTGATGAATGTTTCTTCTTCTCCGATCAGGATGGATATAAGAACCTGTATCGTTTTGACCGCCGGACGATGAAAGCGAGCCAGGTGACTCATTTTACATCTGATATAGAAGATGCCCGTTTTGTAACGATCAAGAATGAGAAATATTTGTTCGTCTTGCAAAGTAACCCGATAGAAACATCATTGATGTTGATGGATATCAAAACCGGCAAGATGTTATACAAACAATCCTCCGATCTGTCTTTGTCTATCGGTGCGGTTCAGGGCGATCAGGTAAGTCTGCTGGCAAATTCTACTTCAGTAGTATTCCAGATTGTGAAGGCGGAGGTCGGTAAAAAAAGCATGAAGCTCTCTGTTGTATTCGATTTACCCGAGGCACTGAAAGATAAACTGGTTCACTCGGATGTGGAACGTCTTTCTATCCCGACTTTCGATGTGGATCCGGCTACCGGAAAAACACGTATGTTGCATGCTTATCTTTATAAGCCGAAGAATCCTCTTCCAAAAGGGAAGGAATTGATTATGATCGAATCTTTCTACGGTGGTGAGAACAGATATAATACGGAATATGAAATTTTCAATGCAGCAGGTATTACGGTTCTTAGCCCTTCTCCACGCGGTAGTGCAGGTTTCGGCCGTGATTTTGCAGCTATGAATGATAAAGATCTGGGTGGAAACGAGATCATCGATATTATTTATTGTGCGGATTATATCTCGAAAAAACTGGATGTTCCCGCGGAACGTATCGGAGTCTTTGGAATGAGCCACGGAGGGTATGCCACGATGCGTCTGGTCACATTCCCCGGCGAAGTAAATGGAAATAAAGCCTCTTTTAAATTCGGTTTTGGAATTGAGACAGCCGGTTTCTGTGATATTATTTACCAACATATGCATTCCAATATCCCTGACTGGACAGCTCTTGAGGCAGGTGATCCGGTGAAGGATGCAGCCCGGTTGATTGACCGTTCTCCTTTGTATCATGCAGAGAAACTGACCGGTCCTTTACTGTTGTTACATGGAAATCATGATAACCGTGTGGATATCGAAGGTTCGCGTTTGCTGGACCGTAAACTGACACATCTGAACCTCCCTCACCGCTATGTGGAATTCGAAGGGTTGGGACATGGTATAAAAGGTGTCGATAATAACCGGAAATTTTATTATGAATGTTTCCGCTTCCTGGATGAAATAGAGAGCGGGAAATAATAGCACTATAAGTTACTGTATGATAGTATAAAATAGAATTAAGTAAAAAGAGACTGTCTCAACAAAAATGAGATAGTCTCTTTTTGTTTTTATATCGTTCTTATGGAAATGGATTTTTAAAGGGAGGAGAGGACGTTTTTCTGAATATTAGTTCTATGAGAACTATTTCATATTAAATAATCTATCACATTATGAAAACAAAATTATATAAAAAATAATGTTAGAGCAAAACGTAAGCTAATAATATAACATTTGTTAACCATAAATTATCGTCATCATTCTTATAAACAGGGTTTGTATATTTCCACATACTCCTTGATTTTACTTATTGATCTAATATATAGCCAGTTATTTGTATGCCATAGTTCTCATAGAACTGCGGTGATTAAATGATTTATTCATTATACAATTCTTAGACCTATATTTATTTATTAACCTTAAATTGGTAAGTGTGATGATTAGATTGCGAAAGATGCATGGCGATAAATGCCATCTGTTTCAGAAAATTCAGTGCACAAAGCCGGGAATATATTCATATGGATGGATATTACCGGTATTTTTATTAACAATTGCGTGGGTACCATCCGGGGAACTAAAAGCCGAAATCTCCCCTGTGGCATCAAATGTTCAACAAACGTCAAAGTTCAAAGGGAAAATCTCTGATGCGGGGGGAGAGCCTTTACCTGGTGCGACAGTACAGATAAAAGGCAGTACGAAAGGAGTTATTGCCGATATGGATGGTAACTTTGAATTTGATGATTGTCCTCTTAACAGCACCCTGGTTGTTTCGTATATCGGTATGGAAACCAAGGAAATTAAGTATACCGGGCAGAAAATCCTGAATGTCGTACTGGAATCGAAGGCGGACGAGCTGGAAGAAGTAACGGTCGTTGCTTTTGCCAAACAGAAAAAAGAAAGTGTGGTATCCGCCATTACGACAGTGAAACCGACGGAGTTAAAAATCCCGAGCAGTAACCTGACAACGGCTTTTGCCGGTCGTGTTGCCGGATTGATCTCCTATCAGACAAGTGGTGAGCCGGGACAGGATAACGCCAGTTTCTTTATCCGTGGTATTACGACTTTTGGTGCTGAGGCAAAGAAAGATCCGCTTATCCTGATCGACGGTATTGAATTGAGTACGGATGACCTGGCCCGTTTGAATACAGATGATATTGCCAGCTTTTCGATCATGAAAGATGCTACAGCTACGGCATTATACGGTGCACGCGGAGCGAATGGCGTAATCTCCGTTACAACGAAAGAAGGTAGAGAAGGAAAAGTAACCATTAACGCCCGTGTGGAAAACTCATTCTCATCTCCGACCAAAAAAATCGGCCTGACCAATCCTGTTACTTATATGCGGATGCAGAATGAAGCGATTAAAACCCGTGACCCACTGGGATTGGCTTTATATTCTGAAGAAAAAATAACGATGACCGAACGTGGATTATATCCCGATATCTTCCCGACAACGGACTGGTATGATACCATGTTCAACGATGTGATCTCCAACCAGCGTGCCAATCTGAGCCTTAGCGGTGGTGGAACGGTTGCCCGTTATTATGTGGCTGCCAATGTGTCGAAAGACAATGGTAACATGAAAGTCGATAAAAGAAATAATTTTAATTCCAATATCAGCCTGATGAAATATTCGATCCGTTCGAATATCAATATCAACCTGACAAAAACGACGGAGTTGGTATTGCGTATGAGCGGAACGTTCGATGAATATACAGGACCTATCGGCGGCGGTTCTTTCATGTACAAGGAAGTGATGATGGCCAATCCCGTATTGTTCAAACCTTATTATGAACCGGATGAACAGTACGCATATTCCAAGCATATCTTATTCGGTAACTATGGTGCCGGTAATTATGTAAACCCGTATGCACAGGCTTTGAAGGGATATAATGATTACAGTAAGAATACGATGCTGGTTCAGTTCGAGGGTAAGCAGAAGTTGGATATGTTGACCGAAGGGCTTGCTATCCGTGCAAAGATTAATATAGACCGCTATTCCGAATATTCGGTAAACCGTGCTTATGATCCTTTCTTCTATAACATATCATCTTATAACCTGCTGGATAGTTCGTATAAATTGAATCGTTTGAATCCGAGTACCGGTACGGAGTGGATTAATTATAACCCGGGAAACAGATATGTAAATACGAACTTCTACTTGGAAGGAGCAGCGGAATACACCCGTAATTTTGACAAACATGGAGTAAATGGCTTGCTGGTTTATACGATGCAAAGTAAAAAGACCGGTATAGCCGATAACCTCCAATTATCTTTACCAGGTCGTAATATCGGTTTGGCCGGACGTGCAGCCTATAATTATGACGGACGTTATTTCGGTGAATTTGTTTTTGGATACAATGGTTCGGAACGTTTCTCCAAAAATAACCGTTGGGGGTTCTTCCCTTCTGTAGCCGGCGGCTGGATGCTCTCGAAAGAAAGCTTTTTCGAACCTTTGAAAAATGTGTTCGATCAGTTTAAATTCAAGGCATCTTATGGATTGACAGGGCAGGATCAGATTGGGGATGGCAATGACCGGTTCTATTATCTGTCGCAAGTGACTTTGAATAGCGACAAACGGAATGTGAATTGGGGTACTCAATTGAATTATAATCCGGGAGGAATTATTGTAGACCGCTATGCCAATGATGAAATCGGATGGGAAAAATCCTATAAGCTGAATGTGGGAGCGGAGATGCGTACGGTATTCGGACTTTCGGCTAATATTGAATATTTTACGGAACGACGGGAAAATATTTTGCTGAACCGTATCATTCCGAATACAATGGGTATCATTCCTGATGTAAAGGCTAATTTGGGAAAGGCAAAAGGAAAAGGTGTGGATATGGAACTGAACTATGAGAAGAGTTTCAATAAAGATTTATGGATCACAGGGCGCGGAACATTAACCTACGCAACGAGCGAAGCGGTAGAATGGGAAGAGCCGGATTACAGCGAGACTCCCTGGTTGTCGAAAGTAGGAAAATCGTTGACCCAAACCTGGGGATATATAGCAGAACGTCTGTTTGTGGATGAAGAGGAGGTAAGGAATTCTCCCACCCAATTCGGTGAATATATGGCCGGTGATATCAAATATCGTGATGTAAACGGTGACGGCAAAATCTCGGAATTGGATAAAGTGCCTATCGGTTATCCGACGACGCCGGAGATCAACTATGGTTTCGGTCTGTCAGTAGGTTATAAAGGTGTAGATGCTTCTTTCTTTTTCCAGGGATCGGGACGTCAGTCTTTCTGGCTGGATCTTAAAAAGATTACTCCGTTCTTGGATGGAGATGCGGGAGATAACGATCAGGATAATTTGTTGGGACAAAATGCTGTACTGGACGTGATAGCCAATAGCTATTGGTCTGAAAACAACAGGAACCCTTATGCTTTCTGGCCCCGTCTGGCTAATCAAACAGTTGAAAATAACAATCAGACAAGTACCTGGTTTATGCAGGATGCTACTTTCCTCCGGTTGAAATCGGTTGAAATCGGCTATACCGTGCCAAGAGATTTGGTGAAGAAGTTCAAGGTTCAGAACTTACGTTTTTATGTGAGCGGAACCAACTTGCTTTGCTGGAGCAAATTCAAACTATGGGATCCTGAAATGGCGGGTAACGGATTAGGTTATCCTGTTCAGCGTGTGATCAATGTGGGACTTAATTTAGGATTCTAATTTAATAAAACGGAAAATATGAAATCGATATATCAATATTTAATATATATATGCACTGCTTTTTCAATAGCCTCCTGTAACTATCTGGATGTTGTCCCGGACAATGTTCCGACATTGGATAATGCTTTCTCAGACCGGTATACAGCTGAACAATATCTGGCTACCTGTTATTGGGGAATGCCTAAGTCGGCCGGATGGAATGAAAATCCGGGAATATTCGGATCGCTGGAAATGATCTTCAATAAAGAAGGAAGTACAGAGAATGGTATGAAATTCGGATTGGGTACCGATAGTCCGACCAGTGCTTTGATCAATTATTGGGGCGGCACAGGCGACATGATCCGTTCTTTGTATGCAGGTATTCGTGAGTGTAATACCTTTATGGAAGGTATTGTCGGTGTAAAAGATCTGAACCAGTACGAGATCAGGCGTATGATTGCAGAAGTGAAACTGATCAAAGCCTATATGCACTTCTACCTGCTGACCTATTACGGACCGATCTGTCCGTTGCGTGAAAATATACCGGTGAACGAATCGACGCAAGGTGTCAGGGTATATCGTGAAAAAGTCGATGATTGCTTTTCCTATATCCTGGAATTACTGGATGAGGTAATAGAAGGCGATCCGCTTCCTCTGGTGATTGAAAACCAGACAAGTGAATTAGGCCGTTTTGCTCGTCCGGCAGCTTATATGCTGAAAGCAAAAGTTTTGACCTATTGGGCCAGTCCGTTGTATAACGGGAATACGGATTACAACAGTTTCCGTAATCATAACGGAGAACCGTTCTTTAATCAGACGTATGATGAGACACGTTGGCAAAAAGCAGCGGAGGCTTGTAAAGAAGCAGTCAATATTTGTGAAAGTGCCGGTATCCGTCTATACCAGACTTCCGATTATGTGGCTACTAAAACTCTTTCGGATGAAACCCGGTTGGTGCAGACTCTGCGTGGTTCTGTAAGTGATCGCTGGAATTGTGAGCTGGTATGGGGAAATTCTTCTTATCCACTGAATGACGGTCTGCAGGGACAGTGTATTTGTTATCTGGAACAGGCAACCTCTCTGAGTTATGGGACACGTATGAGTGTTTCGATGGCAACGGTCGAACAGTTCTATTCCAAGAACGGTGTACCTATCGAAGAAGATAAAAATTATGATTATTCGAACCGTTTCAATGTACGGACCGGAGACGAGGATCATAAATATTATATCCAGAAGGGTGAGCAGACTGCGGCTATGAACTTTGACCGTGAACCTCGTTTTTATTCGACATTAGGTTTTGACCGTGGTAAATGGTATGGAAACTCATATAAAAATGTGCCGGATGACGATGCAGAATGTCTGTATCCCAAAAACCGGTTCGGTGAATTTTCATCGGTAGCCAATCCGGGTAATTATAATGCGACAGGTTATTGGCCGAAGAAGCTGGTTTCGATCAACTCCAGTTTCCGTAATGCCAATGATATCAGCTGGGAAAACTTTGCTTTCCCGGATATGCGTTTTGCCGACCTTCTCTTACTATGCGCCGAAGCTTTGAATGAGTCGAAAGATGCTCCCGATGCGGAAGTTTATAAGTATATAGATATGGTACGCGAACGTGCCGGTTTGAAAGGGGTGGTAGAAAGCTGGCAGAAATATTCGAACCAGGCTAGTAAACCGTCGACCAAAGCAGGGATGCGTGAAATCATCCAGCGTGAACGTAAGATCGAACTGGCTTGTGAAGGTGTTTATTATTGGGACAGCCGCCGCTGGAAAACAGCCCAGAAAGAGCAGAACCGTCTGATACAGGGTTGGAATGTCAATGCCAAAGAGGTTGTGGATTATTATACTTTGACTACGGTCTATACGCAGTCATTTACTTATAAAAACTATTTTGCCCCGATACCAGAATCTGATATTGTGAATAATCCGCAATTGGTACAGAATCCGGGGTGGTAATTAATAATGTAATACAGAATTATGAAAACGAAATATTATTTCAGTATGCTGACTTCGGTTCTATTGCTTTGCTCTTGTTCGGAAAAGACACTGGAACCTATAACCGGAAGTCTGGGAAAACCCGGAGTGGTGACCGATGTAAATGTGGAACCGATAGCCGGTGGTGCCGTCGTTTCTTACCGCATTCCCAATTCGGAGGATATCCTGGCTGTAAAAGCCGTTTATACGCTTACGAATGGAAAAGAGACGGAAAGAGTCGCTTCTTTTTATGAGAATAAGATCAAAATAGAAGGGTATAACGATACCATCCCGAATAAGGCGAATATTTATGTGATCAATCGTGCTCAGGAATTGTCGGATCCTGTGGAAGTGACTTTTACTCCGTTGGAGTCTTCTTTGAGCAAAGCCATCAAGACAATATCGATCGTACAGGATTTTGGCGGTGCCCAATATAACTGGCGGAATGAAGACAAAGCTCCCTTGACGATGGAGTTTCTTGCACAGGATTCCCTGGGGCAAATGCAGACTATGCGTATTATGACTTCGGAAGCTGATTCGAACCGTTATAGCTTGCGCGGCTATAAAGCCGAGCCTCGTTATTTCGGGATGATCATGCGGGATAACTTTGACAACGCTTCCGATACTATTTTCCCTTCGGAAGGTCAGATAACACCGCTTTTCGAAGAAAAACTGAATAAAAAGAAAATGGTCGTTATGAAGTTGGGATCTGATGCCAGCTTTACGAACTGGGAGGGGATGGACAGCTATCTGATCGACGACGACCATGATACTTTCGGCCATTCGGCATCCAATTCCATGCCTGCCGCATTTACCATCGATCTGGGATGTATAGCGAAACCCAGCCGTGTCGTGATGTTCCAGCGTAAATATTCCGATTCGTATTATAACTGGGGAAATCCGTTGGATTTCGAGGTGTATGTGTTCAAAGGAACAGGAACACCTTCTCAGAGCGGTGACTGGAGTGAATGGGAAAAAGTGATGGATTGCCTGATTGTCAAACCTTCCGGATCTCCGAGTGGAACAGTAACGGATGAAGATGTTACAGCTGCTGAAGAAGGGCATGAGTTTGCTTTTGAGTTATCACAGGAACCGATACGTTATATCCGCATTAGTATATTGAATACTTGGGGTGGTTCTTCCTTCTGTCACCCCGCTGATGTAGATATATATGGGGAAGTGGTTGAATAGTATAAATTAAAAAGGAATATATAAACCATGAAAAGAATATATAGTTTATTAGTATTTATTGCATGCACTCTCCTGATTACTTCCTGTGAAGATTTTATGGATGTGCATAAAGAATATATTGAAGGCGGAGAGATCATTTATGCTCCTAAACCGGATTCAATAGCGTTTATTGCGGGAAAAGAGCGTATTCTGTTTTTTTGCAGGGCATATAATTCTCCGAACGTGAAATCGGTGAATCTGTATTGGAACGACGGATTGGATTCGTTGCTTATTCCGGTATCCTTTAATTCAAGTTATGACAGCATCGAGGTCGTATTGGATAACATGGAAGAGAAGTCATATACATTCACAGTACAACTGGTGGATAATTTCGACCATCGTTCTTTGTCTGTAACGGACTTCGGAACTTCCTATGGTAAGAATTATCTGGCAACGCTAATGGACCGTCGTATAAAAAATATCTCGCTTACGGACAAGGGGGCGTCGGTGGAATGGTATTCCGCTGCGGAAGGCTTATTGGCCAATGAGGTCAGATACATAAAAAATGATGGTACGGAAAGTATTATCCGGATGCCGTCGGAAGAATATACAACATTCTGTCCGGATGCCAAGGCGGGTGAAGAGTTTGAGTTTCGTTCTTTATTCATTCCGGAAGAAGAGTCGATCGATACTTTCTATACGGCATGGAGTAAGTATGACGAGGCTTTTCCTGCCGAATACAAGTTCGACCGTAGCGGCTGGACGGTAACTGTTTCCGATGAAACAGCCAGCGACGGTGGTGGAAAGGACGCGATCATTGACGGAAAACTGGATACCTGGTGGCACTCCAATTATACGGATGGTGATACGCCTCTGCCGCATTGGGCTGTTATAGATATGGAATCACCGAAAGAAATGTCGAAAATAGAAGTTTATCGCCGTTCCGGTACCACCGATACGAAAAGTGTTGAAATTTATGTAGGAAATAGTCCGGATGCCAATGCTACAGATTGGGTTCAGTTGGTAACCGGAGTGTTCGGTGATGGTGATAGTTTGGAATTACCCATTCCCGGATCCATAGATACAAGCCAGGGCCGTTATCTTAAAATTCTCTTGCCAGATAGTAACCGTGAACCTTTTACTAACATTGCAGAAGTGTATATTTATGGCAAGTGATCGTTTTTCATAGTACTAATTTAAGTATTGAAGTACGCCAAAAGAATAATCGATTGGCGTACTTCTTTTATTGTATTAGAATCCGAAATACTCTTTCGCATTCTGATAGCTGATATCTTCTACCATCTTGCCGATGAAAGGAATTTCAGAAACAGGCAATTCGCCGTTTTCTACCTCCTTACCCAGCATATTGCAAAGGATACGGCGGAAATATTCGTGACGCGGATAAGACAGGAAACTGCGTGAATCGGTCAACATGCCGACAAAGCGGCTCAATAAGCCTAGGTCGGAAAGTGTATTCATCTGAGCTTCCATACCGTGTATCTGATCGAGGAACCACCAGCCTGCACCATACTGCATCTTGCCCGGTTGTGAGCCGTCATTGAAGCTGTAAGCTGTAGTCATCATGACAGCGCTGTCTTTCGGATTCAGGTTGTAGAAGATCGACTTCGCCAACATTCCTTCTTCTTCCAGGCGGCTCAGGAAATGGATCATCGGAACCGCAACCGGTGCATCGTCGATCGCATCGTATCCGGTATCAGGACCTAACAGTTTGAACATACGGGCATTGTTGTTGCGCGTCGGACCGATGTGGAACTGCTGTACCCAGTCGGTTTTTGCATCCATAACAGCCAGCTCATACAGGATGGCAGAACGGAATTTATCCACTTCTTCAGCCGTTAAAGCTTTGTTCATACGTGCTTTCATGAAGATCGCTTCGATTTCGGCATTCGTATACGGTGCGGCATAGAACGTGGTCAGACCGTGGTCGGACACGCGACAGCCTTCGGCAGCAAAATAATCGTGACGTTTCTGCAAAGCACCCAGCAGATCCTTGAAAGAAAGGATTGTCGTGTCGGATGCCGCTTCCAGTTTACCAAGATATTCGTTGTAGGCAACCGTATTGTCGATCGCCATCGCTTTATCCGGACGCCAGGTAGGAAGAACTTTGGTCTTCAACGAGGTGTTGCGGATGGCTTTGTGATATTCCAGCGAATCGACCGGATCGTCGGTCGTACAGACTACCTCTACATTCATGCGCTCCATGATGGCTTGTGCACGGAATTCCGGGGTTTGCAGTTTGGCGGTACATTCGTCGTATATTTCGCGTGCCGTGGAAGGATTCAACACCTTGTCGACACCGAATATGCGGCTCAGTTCCAGATGAGTCCAGTGGTAAAGCGGGTTACGCATCGCATGTTGCAGCGTGTCTGCCCATTTCTGGAATTTCTCAAAAGCCGGTTTATTGCCGGTAATATATTCTTCGGGAACACCGTTTGCACGCATGGCACGCCATTTGTAATGGTCTCCGCCCAGCCAAATCTCTGTCAGGTCGGCAAATTGATAATTGTCGGCTATTTGTTGCGGGATCAAATGACAGTGATAGTCGATGATCGGCATTTTCTCTGCATGCTCGTGGTACAGCTTTTGTGCTGTCTCCGTCTGTAGCAGGAAATCTGAATCAAGAAATGGTTTCATAACTTAACGGTATTTTTTGATGATCTCTAATGCATTGACACAAAGGTCTGTGATTGCTTTCCAGTCTTTCGCTGCGATCGCTTCTTTCGGGAATAGTTTGGAACCCATACCTACACAGGTAACGCCGGCTTTGAACCAGCCTGACAGGTTCTCTTCTGTCGGTTCTACAGCTCCGGTTGCCATGATCAGCGACCAGGGCATCGGCGCTTTCATATTTTTTACGAAGGAAGGACCGCCTACGTTTCCGGCAGGGAAAACCTTGCACAGGTCGCATCCTACTTCCTGGGCAAAACCGATCTCGGAAACAGAACCGCATCCTGGAGTATAAGGAACCAGACGGCGGTTACATACTTTTGCAATTTCCGGATTGAACAACGGACCTACCACGAAGTTTGCTCCCAGTTGCAGGAACAATGCGGCAGTAGCCGGATCGACGATTGAACCGATACCCAGGATCATTTCCGGACATTCTTTTGCTGCATATTTTACCAGTTCGGCAAATACTTCGTGCGCAAAATCACCACGGTTTGTAAATTCGAATGCACGGACACCGCCATCGTAACAAGCTTTCACTACTTGTTTCGCTGTTTCTATATCACTATTGTAGTAAACAGGTACCATGCCGGTGCTGATCATCGCATTCAATACCTGTAATTTATTAAATCTGGCCATAATTATGTATATTCTTAATTATATTACTGTCAACTGTCAATTTTCAACTATCTTGAAACGCGTCCTGACCCGTCGCCTTCCATCAGTTTTTCCACTTCGTCGACGGTAACCTGGTTGAAGTCGCCGTAGATGGTATGTTTCAGGCAGGAAGCGGCAACAGCAAAGTCGAGTGCTTTCTGGTCGTCAGTCGTATAAGTAAGCAGACCGTAGATCAGGCCGCCCATGAAAGAGTCACCGCCACCGACACGGTCGACGATGTGGGTAATATCGTAACGGCGAGACTGATACAGTTTACCATCCGCATATAAAACGCCTCCCCATGTATTGTGGTTGGCGTTGATAGAACCGCGCAAGGTGATGATCACTTTCTTTGCGCGTGGGAATTTAGCCATCAGTTGTGTACATACCGATTCAAATTCGGCTGCATTCACCTGGCCTTCAGTCTGTGCCACATCGAAACCTTCCGGCTTGATACCGAATACCTTTTCCGCATCTTCCTCGTTGCCCAGGATCACATCGCAACCGGCAACCAGTTCGGGCATTACTTCAGAAGCCTTCTTTCCGTATTTCCAGAGATTTTTGCGGTAGTTCAGGTCGCAGGATACAGGTACGCCCAGTTTATTGGCAGCCTGAATCGCTTCCAGACAGGCATCGGCAGCACCTTGTGAGATAGCCGGAGTGATACCGGTCCAGTGGAACCAGGAAGCATCTTTCAGTACTTCTTCCCAGTTGATCATTCCCGGTTCTATTTCAGCGATAGAAGAATGAGCACGGTCGTAAACAACTTTACTGGCGCGGGCTACGGCTCCTGTTTCCAGGAAATAGATACCCAGACGGTCGCCTCCGTAAACGATGTGAGAGGTTCCGACACCATATTTACGTAAATCCATTACGCAGGCACGTGCAATATCATTTTTCGGCAAACGAGTAACGAACTCAGTGTCGATTCCATAATTTGCCAACGATACGGCAACGTTTGCTTCGCCACCTCCGAAGGTAGCATTCAGTTGATTTGTCTGATTGAAACGGAGATAATCTGGTGTGGCCAGTCTAAGCATTATCTCTCCAAAGGTGATTACTTTTTTATCCATGGCATAAACTTTTATATTCCAGTGCAAAAGTAGTAGATTATATTTAATATCCTACAATGTGTGTGCGAAAACATTTGCACAAAATGGAATTAAAACAGGCATGTCTTGTTTATATTCTGCGCTAAGAACGATTTCCCTTTCCTGTTCCTTATATTGAATGGCTATAGCGGCTTTATTTGTAAAATACTATCGGAGTGTGAGTGTTTTACTCTTTGATGCAATGAGAAAAAAGGCGGAACGTTCTGTTATATCCTTGCATCTTCATCGAAATATGGAGATTTGTTCATATATTTGTTTCACTCTTAAAATAAGATAATAATATGAATACGGAAAATGTAAAGGATAGGAATGTTCATCAGGGTGTTAATGTCAGAAGGATACGTCGGTATGAGGGTATGAAACAGGAAACGCTGGCCAATGAATTGGGCGTCAACCAACAATGTGTTTCCCGACTGGAACAGCAGCCTGTAATAAAAAAAGAATATATGGATAAAATTGCGGCTATCCTGAAAGTTACACCGGAAGTTATTGAAAATATGGAAGAAGCACCAATTTCTGTAATTTTTGAGAATAATAAATTCGAAAGTGGAAGTAATAATAATGCTATAGGCTGTAATAACGGTGAAATAAATGACAATAGGCAAATTCATCCTGTAGAACAAATTCTCGAACTTACCAAAGAGAACGCCTCCTTATACGAACGTATGATGGCTAATGAAAAAGAGAAAGTAGCCTTATTAGAGAAGTTATTGAACGAGAAGAAATAAATAGAAAAATGTAATATCATCTATCATACTATCATTATTCTGTGTAAGTGATATATAATCAGTTTGTTATTTTATGATAGTTCCCGTTTTTAACTATCATTCAACTATCATAGGACTATCATTGCCTATTTTGAAAGTTGAATAGACAGTGTCTTTTCTTGAATGATTATATAGTTAAAAGTCAGAGATATAATAATTAATGTTGTTTGACACCCGGGTCTCAATATCCTCGACACCCGGGTGTGAGCATCGTCGGGATGGGGGTGTGAAAAGGGCTAAGACGGGCATCCCGGCAACAAAAAGCAACTACTTTCATGAAAATAGATTATAGTTTCCGGATAAAAAAGTAAGAGGAAGATTCGAATGGAAGTAGGGTATCCGCTAACGGGATGCGTTTTTTAATGAGTGGGATGAGGCGTTATGATATAAAAAAGGGCCGAATGTGTCTATTCATCCATGAAAGATGTATATCTTTGTGAATTACGTAACACATAAAACACTTAATTATGAAAAATTCAGATCCGAAAGCCATGGCAGAGAATGAAAGAAAAGAATTGCAGGACCGGTATATCCGTTTCGATTGGGCCATCAAACGTTTATTGCGTCAGAAGGCCAACTTCGATGTGCTTAACGGCTTCCTGACTGTCATGCTGCGGGAAGAGGTCAGTATCCTTGAAATTCTCGAAAGCGAGAGCAACCAGGAAAGTGCCGACGACAAATTCAATCGTGTCGATATCAAAGCCTTGAACAGTAAAGGAGAGGTTATCATCGTTGAAATCCAGAACACTCGCGAAGTTCATTATCTCGAACGCATTCTTTACGGTGTAGCCAAAGCCATCACCGAGCATATCTCGCTGGGTGAAGGTTATCAGAAAGTGAAGAAAGTGTACTCCATCAGTATCCTTTATTTTGACCTCGGTGTAGGTACGGATTATTTCTATCATGGGCAGAATCATTTCACAGGTGTGCATACCGGCGACCGTCTGCGAATCAACATGCGTGACCGTGATGCCGTCATCACCCGCCTGCCGGCTGAGATCTTCCCCGAGTACATCCTGATTCGTGTAAACGAGTTCGACAAAGTTGCCTCGACACCTCTGGACGAATGGATCAAATACCTGAAAGACGGTACGATCCGTCCCGATACGACAACGCCGGGCCTTCGTGAAGCACGTGAAAAGCTGAAATACTATTCGATGTCTTCGCAGGAACGTCATGCGTATGACGAACACCTGAATGTGATCATGATCCAGAACGACGTGCTCGATACCGCCAAATGGGAAGGCCGGATCGAGGGGCTTGCCGAAGGAAAAGCGGAAGCCTTACACCAGACAGCTGCCAATATGAAATGTATGGGTATGAAAATTACCGACATTGCAAAATGTACGGGATTGCCGGTTGAGGAGATAGAGAAGCTATAGAATGTGAAATATTTTTCAGTTGACAGTTGACAAGTGATAGTTACTTCGGCTTTCGGTAGATTTATTTATCTGGCATGAAGTTTAACTGTCATTTGTCAACTGTCAACTTTTGAAATGAATATTATTTGTAATTGATCCAGGTCAGTTTATGCCATATGCCTTCCAGTGGTCCTTGTTTATGTCCCTTCAACCACCATTTACAGAAACTAACCTGCAACAGGAACAAAACGAAACCGATCAGCAGACTGACTGTGTATCCGCAATAAGGAGCCAGGTATAATCCGAACGGGAAATAGATGATAGCTCCCAGAATAGACTGAGAGATATAGTTTGTCAGACTCATTTTTCCGTAAAAACGCAAGCCTGAAGTCAGTTTCTTGAATGATTCTTTCTGATAAAGCAGGACGAAAGAGGAAACCAATACGGCTGTGAAAGCAAATTTCTGCCACATATCCAGGATGACACCGACTGTTTGTTTTATCATAACGGCGTCGCTGTTATCATACAGCGTCACTTTTAGCTGGTAAAGCGGGCAGAACAGGATCGCAGAGACGATAAGCGCCTTTACCCAGAAACGGGTGTTGTTGTCGGAAGTAACGAACAGTTGCTTTCTGCCGATCAGTAATCCCAGCATAAATAACCCGGCTGTTTGCAGGAAGCGTCCGGCACCGATCGCCCAGAACAAACTGGCTTTCTGTCCCAACGTAATATTGCCCCAGATGAATTTCCAGAAATTACCTTCTTTGGTATATTCGGCAACTTCCTTATACATATCGCCGACCCCCAGATTCGGTAAGGTATATTCCGAATTGAACAGGCTGGCGATGTAATGGAACCATTCGACAGGTTGCAGCAACAGGATGATCGCAGTGATCAGCACGGCTTTGTCGCTCCATTTGCGGACGAGGAAGAGGAATAGTCCGACTACGCAGAATAGTAATAACACATCTCCTGCCGGGAAAAAGGCTGCGTTCAGCGTTGCGAAAATGGTCAGCAAAAGCAAGCGCCAGAGGAAACGGTATCCGAAGTCTTTCCCTTTTATCTGTTGGTTGGTATATTGAATGTAAAATGTGAAGCCGAATAGCAACGAAAAAATAGCATACGCTTTCCCCGCAAAAAGTGAGAAGGTAACACTGAACACGCCTTCGTCCAGGATATTCAGCCATTCCGGTTGACTGGCAGGGTCGGGATATACCGGGAAGATAAAGTGTTCCAGATTATGAACAAGAATAATTGCTAATACAGCAAAACCGCGCAGGGCGTCTACCACCTCGATGCGGGGAATTTTAGAAAGAGTTTGCATATCGATTGTTTTTCATTGATTGATAGATTCACGGCAAATATAGGTATAAATTGGAAAAATGCTGTCGAAATGTACGGTCTTTGTTCCATAATGTTTACTATCTTTAGATAATCTTTGTTGTTGAATTTACCATAGGATAATTTTTATCCGGTTCCGACCTGCTAATTTTGCACTGCAAAATAGAAATATCAAGTTATGAAGCAATTTATTTTTCTGTTTCTGGCGATAGTGCTGGAGGTGGTAGGAACAAGTGGGTTGAAAGCATCTGCTCAATTTACAAAGCTAGTGCCGTCGGTGATCACGGTAATTGCTTATGTTTGTGCTTTTTATTTTCTGGGATTGACGCTGAAGACGCTTCCTGTGGGAATTGCTTACGCGATTTGGTCGGGAGTAGGGGTTGTTCTGATTTCCCTTATCGGACTCCTCTTTTTCAAACAGTCTCTGGATTTGCCGGCAGTGGTCGGACTGGGGCTGATTATAGCCGGGGTTATAATCATTAATATATTTTCAAAGTCGGTTTCTCATTAGGATATGTAACATTGTATGAAATATTTTATAACTTGGCTGCGGTTTATTTATCTGATATATTAATTCTTTACATAATGAAACGCAGACTTCCTTTATATTTAGTACTTTTTCTTTTACTGACGACTTTGCTGATTTCCTGTAGTGGGCTTGAAAGAGAAAAAGATACGCTTAAACTGGATAAAACTTCCATGACTATCAATCAGGAAGGAGGAAATGAGTATCTGACTCTTATAAGCAACGGTCCGTGGCAGGTACAGGATGTCCCTGACTGGATTTCGATGGACAGAACGTCGGGTGACTATTCGGACGGTATTACGTTAGAGGTGGCAGAAAATCCGGAAAATGGTCGTCGAAAGGCCTCTTTGCTATTTATCCGGGGAAAAGCCAGCGAGGCATTGGAGGTCGAACAGTTGGGGCTGGATGAGGTCGCTCCTTTTATAGAATTGGATACTTACATGCTGAATTCAAGCAGCTTGGTTAGCAGTTTCCGGGTAAAACTGACTACCAACCGCCCCTGGAAATTGTACTTTGCTCCGGATTGGATCACTGTTACACCTTCTTCCGGCGATCAATCGACCGAGATAACGGTTTCCATAGCCGAAAATCGTAATTTGGAGGGGAGGGAGTCGGTTGTTGTATTTCAGGGTGAATCTGAAAATAAGCCGTTGAAGATTAGTCAACAGGGACTTGGTGATATGGCCATATCGCCGGGATTATTTATCTTCCATTTTGAGCGGATGAAGTATGATTTAAAATTAAATCAGTTGGAAGGATGGGCTAATTATTTGTTTATTAATCCTTCTATACAAGATGATATCTACCTGGGTAATCTTGTTTGTCCAACAGCTCGGTCCAATACATATATACCCGGCTTTTCCGGATATACATACAATCCGATAACCGTTTCGACATCTTCACCGGCCGTTTCCGAAGTCATGAAAACCTATCTTCCTTCGTTGTCGGAACAGGAAGTTTTTGCCCGGCAGATCGCAGAACAAATAACCAACGGGGAAGGTGGAGCTATTATTGAAAGTTTAAAAGGATCGTCATTTTATAATCATAAGCAATTGCATGTGATCGGCATGATTAATCTGGGTGTGAAGCTGGATGAACTTGTGTCAGGAGCATCTTATATGGAAAAAGATATGCCCCGGAAGTACGGACTTATTTATTCTTTCAAACGAACATTCTTTAGCTTGGATATGGATATTCCTGAAAAACTGATACAGGAGGAATTAAAAGAGGCAGATAGGGAAAAAGGAGCGGCATATGTTTCGTCGGTTACTTACGGCAGGGTCGGTTTGCTGATTGTCGAGTCGGATGCAGATCCGGGAGAGGTACAAGCGGTTATAGATAAGCTGATGGGAAATAAACCTTTATCGCAGCAGGAGACAGAACTGCTTTCAGTAACAGATATTTACTATGTTTATTTCGATAAAGACAAGAACGTACAAATCGAAAAAGGCGGTCAAGAGGTTGTAACTGCTTATAAAGAAGCTATACGTATAGGAACAGATGGTATTTATCCCGTCGAATTTAGTTTGGCTAATTATATGGATAATTCCCCTTATACGTTTTCGTTCGTTTATATGCCGGGGAAATAAAATATGCAGATGACACGGATTAACTTGTCTGATCCGTGTCATCTGCATGCCATTTAAGTCTGACTAGCATGTTCTGTATTTACATATATCGTCTACGGATACGACCGTCATGTCATGTAATGTGGCAAAGCGAATGATTTCGGGAAGTCGGGCCATCGTTCCGTCCTCGTTGGTTAATTCACATAAAACGGCTGTATCGCCCAATCCGGCAAGTTTGACCAGGTCGACGCTTCCTTCCGTATGTCCTCTTCTTTCCAGCACTCCGTTCTCTTTGGCCTGCAGGGGAAAAACGTGTCCCGGGTGTGACAGGTCTTCCGGTTTTGCATCAGGTGCAATGGCTGTTTTGATCGTTTGTATCCTGTCGGCTGCCGATACGCCGGTGGTAACTCCCTCTCTGGCTTCTATCGAGATGGTGAATGCGGTCTGATTCTTACTTGTGTTCTCTCCTACCATCTGACGTAATCCGAGTGAGTCGCATTTTTCAGGGGTGAGGCAGAGACAGACGATACCACTGCATTCGCGTATCATTAATGCCATATCTTTTACCGTCATTTTTTCTGCGGAGTAAATAATGTCGCCTTCATTTTCCCTATTCTCGTCATCGACAAGTAGAATTCCCTTGCCTGCCTGTAAGTAACTGATTGCTTTTTCTACACGTGCTTTGTAATCGATGCCGAAATCTTTGATCGTTTTCATTTTCAAACCCTGTTTTTAAGTAGTTGTTTATAATTAAGGTATTACAACAGGGCTGGAAGGTATTACATATAACATTCTCCTACATATATAAATATATAGGCAGATATTATATTATACATTATAATGTCTTCTTCTCTCATCCAGACTTTAACTGTCGGTTCCGGAATTACACCAGATCAGTCCCCTGTGATACAGAGGAGTCGCGGACTGTCACCGCCGGTAGGGAATTACGCCCTGCCCCGAAGAATACTCACCACAAAAGTAACAAGAATTAGGAAATGTGAGAATATGAAACGGTTAAAAATGTTTGAATTCTGATTTAAGTATCGATTTGATAATGGAAGAATATTTTGCCGAAGCTATTTTACTGATACTTACATGGTCCCCTTGAATGTTGATGTTTGTGTGGAATGAGAGGCATTGTGAAAATATCTCTAGTTCTGAAAGAACTCTGTTTAGTCGAGACAAATATATTAAAATATTTACTTAAACATGATTTAATTATATAAAAATGTGGTGGCATGGTCCAATTTTAACAAATGGAATAGGTGTATGTGCAGAATACTCTAAAAATAAATCAAGAAATTGATACCATACCTTACAATTTATAAGCTCAATGGAATGAAGCTGGTACCCTGTATATAAATATGTCGATGTAGGGACAGAGTTCTTTCAGAACTAGATAAAAAACAACAAGCAAATGAGAATAAAAAGTACGCCAAATTTCATAGTATGAGAATGAATATAAGTGATCATACGCAGGACTGACGCCCTTTTTATAAAAGATGTATTCTTTAAATTATAACTTTATGTTGAAAAAAACTAAATTAGTAAGTCTAATGCTACTGGCGGGAGTTTTAACTGTTCCCGTAGGAGTTTCTGCGGATATAACGCCGGAGAGACCGTCAGTAAGTCTGGCCCAACAAAATGGGAAGGTCACATGTGTGGTAGAGGATTCATTCGGCCCTGTGGTCGGAGCTTCAGTTATTATTAAAGGAACAACCAACGGAAATGTGACCGACATGGATGGTAAGGTTGTACTGGAAGATGTAAAGAAAGGAGATGTTATCCAGATTTCATACATCGGATATGCAACACAGGAAATTACGTATACAGGACAACCTTCAGTCTCTGTAAAACTAAAGGAAGACTCACAAGCTTTGGAGGAAGTGGTGGTCGTAGGATACGGCACACAGAAAAAAGAGAATTTGACCGGTGCTGTAGCGCAGGTTGCAGGCGATGTTTTGGAAAACCGTCCTATTACGAATGTGGGACAAGGGCTGCAGGGGGTTGTACCCAACTTGAATGTAACGATGAGTAAAGGAGGGGCTCCGGGAAGTAGCTCTGATTTTAATATTCGTGGTAATAACTCTATTAATGGCGGTAGCCCACTGGTGCTGGTAGATAATGTCCAAATGGATGCTAACCTTGTTAATCCGGATGATATTGCCTCTATTTCTGTTTTAAAGGATGCTGCATCTGCCGCTATCTATGGCGCTCGTGCTGCTTATGGCGTTATCCTGATTACGACAAAGAAAGGTAAGAGTGAACAAAAGCCTCAGATTTCCGTATCTGCAAGCGGTTATTGGCAAAGTCCGGCATTAAGGATGCATAATATTAACTCTCTGGATTATTTGGAAATGAGAGATATTGCAGCAGCAAATAGTGGAATGAGTTCTTTGATCACTCCGGGACAGTTGGATTACGTAAAGGCTTATATGAATGGCTCTTACAAATATCCGGAATATTTCGATCAATCACAAGATCAAAGTAGATGGCTTTATTGTGGTAACACAGACTGGTTTAATGAGCTGTACAAAACAAGCTTTTCACAACAATACAACGTTAATATCAGTGGTGGAGATTCAAAAACCACGTATTATGGTTCAGTTGGTTTTGCAGACCAGAATGGTATTTTGAAAACTGCTGATGATAGTTACAAGAAATTTAATGCCACATTGAATCTTTCTTCGCAATTGACAAAATGGCTGCAGGTAAGTGCTAAAATCACAGACAACTATTCTACGGAGGATCACCCTATTACTAACTCTACGGCAGGAATTGATGCTTATGGTGGTATGTTGAAAAATGACTTAAGTCCGTTGATGCCTGTACGTTTCGGGCATACCGGCAGACTGGTTTACAGTCCTGGTGCGGCTGCTATTAATGATTCCGGTTTAGGTATCCAGACTTCAGGCGATTATGTTTATGAAGATGAGGGTGTTAATAACTACTCCGGGCAGAATGGAAACACGAATCCTGCTGCTGTCGGAGATTTAGGAGGCTATACGAAATATAAGGTCAACGATATATGGTTAACTGGTGCCGTGAAGCTTACTCCGTTAGAAGGGTTGGTTATTAATGCAGATTATACATATAATATATATAGCAAGAATTCTTCAGAGGTTCAGCGGACATTTACTGATTATACAGCAGTTGCCGGAACCGAAGCTCTTTATGGTTGGACAAAGCCGAGTTATGCCAATTATACGACCAATGAAGATTATTACTATGCTTTCAACGCATTTGCAGAATATACCAAATCATTCTTGGATAATACGCATAATTTCAAAATTATGGCTGGTTATAACCAGGAGAAAAAGTCTAACAAAAAATATAATGCTAAGCGCACAAACCTGATTGTTGAAGACATTCCTGACTTGGATTTGGCTACAGGCGAACAGAGTATGTCTTCAGAAGATACCTATTGGGCTATTAATGGTTTCTTCTTCCGTCTTAACTACAACTATAAACAACGTTATCTGCTTGAAGTAAACGGACGTTATGACGGTTCATCCAAGTTTGCGAAAGATCATCGTTATGCTTTCTTTCCATCTGTTTCTGCTGCATGGCGTATTTCAGAAGAAAACTTCTGGCAACCGTTGAAAGGTTGGTGGAATGACATGAAGATTCGTGGATCTTACGGTTCACTAGGTAATCAGGTTATGGGTGATTTGGGCAATTTCCCTTATTTAGCAACTTATGGAACAAATTCATCTTATAATTATTTGATCAACGGTTCCAAACCCGTTATTGTAAAAGCTCCGGGACTTGTTGCTTCTGATTTTACCTGGGAGACTGTTACTCAAATGGACTTTGGTTTTGATGCTTCATTTTTAAGTAATCGTTTGACCGGATCATTTGACTGGTACCGTCGTAATACGAAAGATATGTTGGTAGCAGGAGCAACTTTACCCGCAACGCTGGGAGCGAGTGTTCCTAAAAGCAATTCTGCTGATATGAAGACGATTGGATGGGAACTTTCTTTAGGTTGGAACGACCGGTTAGAAAACGGACTCTCTTATTGGGTAAAAGGTGTTTTATCTGACTATCAGGCAACAATTACCAAATATGCTGGAAATGATGCTGGTTTCTATTCACAGAGCGATGATGATGGTAAGTATTATGTAGGACAGAAGATCGGCGAAATCTGGGGGTATCATTCAAATGGTCTTTTCCAATCGGATGCTGAAGCAGCTGCAGCAGACCAAAGTGAGCTTTATGCAGGTAAATGGGGTGCCGGTGATGTAAAATACGAAGATTTGGATGGTGATGGTAAAATAACAAAAGGTGAGGAAACAATCTATAATCCCGGTGATAAGAGTATTATAGGAAATAAAACACCTCGTTATCAGTTTGGTCTTACTGTCGGGTTTGATTATAAGAATTTTGATTTTGAAATGTTCTGGCAAGGAACAGGAAAGCGTGATTATATGCTGAGTGGCGCTCAGTTCTGGGGTTTCACCAGCCAGTGGGATGTTCCGTATACTCCGGCTTTGGATTATTGGACTGAGACGAATACGAACGCTTATTTCCCAAGACCGGGATGGCAAAATGGCGGTAACAGGGTGACAAGCGATCGTTATTTGCAAAGTGCAGCTTATGGACGTTTGAAGAATTTGACGGTAGGTTATACAATCCCGAAGAATCTGACAGCCAAATGGGGTATTTCTCGTCTGAGGTTATATGTAACAGGAGAAAACTTGCTGACTATCACTCCGCTGAATGATGCATTCGACCCTGAGACTCTGGGTGGTTTGACATACCCGATTAACAGAAAAGTTGCAATTGGATTAAATTTAACACTGTAAAAACAAGAGAAGACAATGAAAACTATATATATTTTATTAGGATTAAGTCTTGGATTATTGGGAGGATTTACGGCTTGTGACGTGACGGATCTCAATCCTAAAGACAGTATTACTGATAATAGCTATTGGAATACGGTAAGTGACCTGGAAAATTATGCCAAAGGCTTTTACATGAATTTGACAGGAAAGGGATTAAGGTCAGACGGAACTGAAAATCTGGATGATTTAACGGCTCTTGATGAAAGATGTGACAATCGTTTAACCGCTTCTCCCGACCAGTGGCTGTTTAATGAATGGGTTATACCTTCTGAAGCAAATTTCGATTCAAAATGGTACTGGAATAATATTCGCAACCTGAACTATTTTATGACTCGTTATCAACGGGTAAATGCTTCTGAATCTGAAGTGAATCCGGTTGTTGCCGTAGTCCGCTTTTTCCGTGCTTTTGACTATTTTGATAAGATTAAAACATTTGGAGATGTTCCCTGGTATGATAAGGATCTGACAACTGCAGATACCGATGAATTGTATAAGGCACGTGACGACCGTGACTTGGTATTGGGGAAAATTATCGAAGATCTGGAATTTGCAATCGAATGGCTGCCGGAGAAAAGCGCGGCAGAGGTAGGTGCTTTACATAAGGATGCTGCCCGTACATTCTTGGCTCGTGTTTGTTTGCATTACGGTACGTATAAAAAATATCATAATGTTTCGACTTCGCCTACATCTCAGGAGTTATTGCAAAAAGCAGCAACTCTCGCTAAAGAGGTTATGGATAGTGGACTTTATGATATTGTACAAGGGTCGGATGCCGGAGCAAACCAATCTGCGTTTGCCAATTATCCTTTGTATTATGCCAACCAGTTTACACAGGAGGATTTAGCAAGCAATAAAGAATGTATTTTGGCCCGTGTTTTTGAAACCGATGTATTGACTCACAATCTTGCTCGTGGTGGAGGTGCCGGTCTTTCTAAAGATTTTGCAGAATCGTTCCTTTGCACGGACGGTTTACCTATTGCAAACAGTCAGGCGTATAAAGGTGATGAAACACTGGATGATGAAATGACAAATCGCGATCCTCGTATGTATCAGATTATAGACAGTAAGTTCCGTCCATATACAGTGAAAAGTAATGGTATGCGTGTGGTAAATTCCGGTATCAATGATAAGAAAGAATTCAGTGGCTCTGAAGAACCGGGGGCTACTGTTCATTCTGCACCGGGATTGACAGGTACATCTACAGGCTATTCACCTATTAAACTGGTTTCGGCAAGTCAGAGTCAGCAGGATGCTGTTAAGACTTCTTCTTATGATTGGTTTGTTTTCCGCTATGCCGAAATCCTGTTGATTTACGCTGAAGCAAAATGTGAATTGAGCGAGTGTACACAAGCTGTTTTAGATGAAACGATCAATAAATTGCGTGACCGTGTTAATATGAAACATCTGACTGTCTCTCCGGTTGCTGATCTGGATCCGGTTGATTACGGATATTCAATAACTCCGCTGTTGTATGAAATTCGTCGTGAACGTCGTATCGAGTTGGCATTAGAAGGTTTCCGTTATGACGATATTATGCGTTGGAATGCGATGAAATTGTTTGAAAATCCCAAAACATATCTGGGTATGCGTGTCACGGATAAAGTAAAAGAATTATATCAACCTGAAGTATTCGAAGGAGCAACAGCTCGTGATTTACTCGAATATAATGGTAAAACTTATATCCGCATGTATTCAGGGAAAAGTCTGAGCGAAGCGGGTCGTAAATGGACTACGAATGATAAGCGTTTATATTATCCGGTTCCGACAAGCCAGATTACATTATCTGCTAGTTACGGTTCTCTTCTGAAGCAGAATCCGGGCTGGGAATAACAGGTCGTTATTAACTGATAAAAACAGGGGATGGGAACATATCTGTCCCCTGTTCTTATTATTTCCTTATTATGAAATTATCCAATATGAAATATAAGAACCTGACATCCGGATTTATCTTGTTCTTTTTGCAAGTTATAGTCTTATTTTATGTATTCCGTTTCCTGTATCCTTTTAAGGAACAATTTCAAATGTTTCAGTTTACGGGACAGTATGCTGCTGCAACATGGAAGCAAGCTGGTGGTGTGGCTCTTTATCTCTCGGAATTTCTTTCACAGTTTTATATTATTATAGGGATAGGTCCCGTTATTACAGCCTTTCTTCTGACTTTGGTCGCTATAGTCTCTTCATTGATTCTGAAAAAAATAAGTATTCGGAATGATTTGCCTGTTGTTTTCTTTCTTCCCTGGCTCTCTTTGCTGATCATGCACCTCGATTACGACTATCTGGAACAGGGAACGATAGCTTATTTGTTTTTGTTACTTTTTTTATGGATATATGTAAACTTATCCCCTCGTATCCGACTTGTTTACGGTCTATGTATAATACCTCTCCTTTATCTGATCGCCGGACCGATTACTCATTTATTTGCTGTTTCCGCTTTTCTTTTTGAGTTTCTGACCAATGGAACAAAGAAATATATTTGTATCATTTATCTGCCGGTTGCAGTTATTTCTGCTGTTGCCGGTTGTTATTCAGGATATAGTCCGAATATCGTTATGGCTTTTTTACCGGATGCTTATTATAATCCGCAAGTCCATAATTCACTAATTTGTTATTCCTGGTATGCCCTTCCGGCAGCCATGTTATTGGCTGCTTTTTTGAAAAAGTATAACTCTCCCGTATCTTTTAAAGGGAAATGTCGGTGGGAAGGTTTTCAATGGGCGATTATTTTTTTATTAGGTTATGAAAGTGTCATCCATTTCGGAAAAATAGATGCTCTCGACCAGTTTCAGCAAGACTATTATGTCCGTACCGGGCAATGGGATAAGATCATAGTTGGTTTTGACCAAACAGTTTTGTCAAAAAGGCGTATGTGTAATTTGAATCTGGCACTAGCGCAGACGGGACAATTATCGGAACGATTATTCGATTATCCGCAGGGAGGGATAGAGACATTGATGTTACGTTGGGATCAGTCGGTGTTCACGGCTGAATTACATAGTGATCTGTATTATTGTATGGGGATTATCAGTACTTCCCAGAAATTTGCTTTTGAGGCGTTGGTCAGTTCCCGCCCTTCTGGTAATCCACGGATGTTGAAGAGACTGGTGGAAACAAATATTATAACAGGAGCTTATCCGGTAGCGGAAAAATATATCCGGCTGCTCGAAAATACCTGGCATTATAAAGAGTGGGCTTCTTCTTACCGTCGTTTTCTGCAGAACGACCAGGCGGTAGAACAAGATCCTGTTTTAGGGTTAAAGCGTCGTTGTTGGAAGGCTGAGGCTGCTATTCCTGAATTATATACAGATCCGGTCAGTACGTTGACACATCTTGTGCCGGCTTGTCCGGATAATAAAAGTGGTTTGCAATATCTGACATCATTCCTGTTACTGAATAAAGATATCGGTACATATATGGTTTTGCAGGAATCTCTTTTCAGGACTCCGGCCTGGCCTGAAATGACTGATAGCCAGCAGGAGGCTGTTGTGATTTGTCGTCCTGACGATCTGCATTTCTGGCTGGAACATGGAGTGAGTGTAAAAGTAAGGAATCAGGCGCTGGCTTTTATGCAGAAAGTAAAAGAGGGAACCCGTTTCGGACAGAACCCGGCAGTAGTATTGGCTCCCGAGTATGGAAAGACTTACTGGTTTTATTATATGTTTAATACAATGGATAAATGAAACAATTGTTATATTTTCTGTTTGCTATATTGTTATCAGGAGGATGTTCTCCTGATCGGCCGCCTGTCGCTTCCGTTCAAATCGATGAGCTACCACCCGTTTATCCGGATTATGTAGATGTGACAATTCCTGCGACAATGGCTCCGCTTAATTTTTCTGTCCGGGGATTTGGGAAGGTCTGTACGGTTTTTCAGACGGAAGGATATACATTTTCTGTATGTACGTCGGATGGATCGCTTTCTATCCCGGAGGAGAAGTGGAAGAAACTGCTGGCTGTGGGCAAAGGAAAACAGGTTGATATCTCTGTGTTGGTGGAAGACGAGGGTAAATGGAAAGCCTTTCGTACTTTTCATATAGATGTGTCGACAGATCCTATCGATTCGTATATTGCTTATCGCTTGATTGATCCGGGTTATCAGTTGTGGGGTAGTATGGGTATCTATCAGCGAGAACTCAACTCTTTCAAACAAGAGGCTATTCTGGAAAACCGCCTGACGGATAGTAATTGTATGAACTGTCATTCGTTCTGTAACCAGGATCCGGATAAAATGTTGCTCCATATTCGTGCTAAATATGGGTGCACAGTGTTAATCGACGGGGAGAAAATAGAGACATTGGATACGAAGACTGAAAATACTATATCACCGCTGGTTTATCCGTCATGGCACCCGTCTGGAAAATATATCGCTTTTTCTGTTAACAATACGACTCAGGATACGCATCCGGTCCATCGGACGGAGGTTTATGACAAAGCTTCCGATGTTGTTGTCTATGATGTGGAAAAACAGACGATTCTGACAACCGGACTTTTATTTTCAAAGAATCGTTTTGAGACATTTCCTACTTTTTCACCGAATGGGAAATCTCTTTATTTCTGTTCAGCCCCGGCTGTGAAGGTTCCGGGAGGATTAAAAGAGCTTCGTTACAGTCTTTGCCGTATTTCGTTCGATCCGGAAAGGGGGATATTCGGATCTGCGGTCGATACGATTTATCATGCGGAAACAGAACAGCGAAGTATCTTGTTCCCCCGCGTTTCTCCGGATGGAAAGTATCTGCTTTGTACGACTACCTCTTACGGAACATTTCCGATCTGGCATAAAGATGCAGATCTTTGTATGTTCGATCTGGCAACAGGCGAACAGATTTCAACAGAGGAAGCGAACAGTCCGGATACGGATAGTTATCATTCCTGGTCGTCCAACAGTAAGTGGGTTGTATTTAGTAGCCGACGGTTGGATGGATTGTATACGCGTCCTTTTATTGCCCATGTCGATGAAGGCGGTATCCTTTCGAAACCGTTTCTTTTACCACAGGAATCTGCCGATTATTATACATGCCTTACCAAGTCGTATAATATTCCGGAATTTGTCAAAGGGAAAGTAAAAATGAATATGTACCGGTTCGCATCCCGGATCAAGGAAGGTAAGAACCGGAAGGTCTCTTTTAGAAGAGTATCAACATAATTGATGGTGATAGCAAGTGCCTGTGAAGGTACTTGCTGTTTTTTTATTACTTTTGTGCAGATCTGTAAAATTACTTATTATGAGTCATAACTGTAACAAATGCCCTTTGAGGGCAAGGCATGATAAAAAGCCACAATCTCTGCTGGGGCGTTTCTGGCGTTGGCATATCGATTTTTGTCCGGGATGGAAAGCTTATTTCACTTCCTTAAACATTGAAGAGCAACAAACTTTACGTGATAAGTATAATTTCACGAAATACCGTTGAATAAGATTACAAACGAATTAGATAATAAGAGACAACTAAAAAAGAAATGCCACTCAATAGAATAACAAACATTCGTTTGTGGAGCCAGCAATTGGTAAAACCAGAGTTTAAGGATCCAAAGGAATTGGTTGCCTGGATGGGAGCTGTTCAGGCACAAGATTATAGAATGGTCAGATGGGCACTTGGTGTCCGGTTGAAATCCGGTTCGTTGAAGACTGTTGAGGATGCCTTTCAGAAAGGAGAGATCCTTCGTACCCATGTGATGCGTCCGACGTGGCATATGGTTACTTCCGACGATATTCGTTGGATGTTGAAGTTGTCTTCGCAGCGGATCATAACGGCATGTAATACGTTTGCCAAAGGGAACGGAATAAATATATCGGAAGAGCTTTATTCCAAAGCGAATGATCATTTTATAAAGGTATTGGCAGGGAATAATCATTTGACTAAACAGGAGTTGGGTGAAGAGATGGTAAATTCCGGTATTATCTCTGATGCTGAAGGGATAGGATATCTGCTGACGCGGGCAGAACAGGAAGCTATTGTCTGTAGCGGAGCGGACAAAGGAGGGAAAGCTACTTATGCTTTGCTAGCCGAACGTGCTCCTATGGCTAAAGAATTACCACGGGAAGAGTCGATTGCTTTATTGGCAAGAAGATACTTCTGTAGTCATTCGCCAGCCAGCCTGAATGATTTCATCTGGTGGTCGGGGTTGTCGGCGACGGAGGCACGCCAGGCGATCGGACTTATCGATTCGGAATTGATCAAGGATAAATTTGCTTCACAGGAGTTATTTGTTCATCAGCTTTGGGATAAGCGAATCAAGAGTAATGAGGTTCTGCATTTTCTACCTTCTTTTGACGAGTATCTGATCAGTTATAAAGACCGGACAGCTGCGATGGATAAAGAGCATCATCCGAAAGCCTTTAATAACTACGGAACTTTTTATCCTGTGATCTTACATAACGGAAAGATTGTCGGAAACTGGAAAAAAATGATAAAGAAAGGTGATATCAAATGTGAAACTTCTTTCTTTGTCGACTGTCCGGATCTGGATAAGGAGTTACTGGAAAAGGCTGAATGCAGGTATAGAGATTTCTATAAAAGATAGTTTTAGCGGAGCCTGGCGATTAATTTATATCTTTACTTTTCGCTAGGACTGCAAAATCAATTTCTAATCAGGTCAGATATGAAACTTACGGTATTAGTTGATAATAATACATATATAGATCAGTATTACTTAGGGGAACCGGCAGTTTGCTATTATATAGAAGATGGCGAAACCCGTTTATTGCTCGATACAGGTTATTCGGATATTTTCATCCGTAATGCGGAAGCGTTGGGTATCGATCTGACACAGGTCTCTGTCATTACTTTTTCCCACGGGCATAACGATCATACCCGCGGATTGCAATACTGGTCAGGAGAGATAGGGACTAATGTACATATCGTAGCACATCCTGATACTTTTAAGGAACGGAAATGTGGAGAACTCTCAATAGGTTCTCCCTTATCTGAAGCCGGTTTAAGAGAGAATTTCAGACTAACCCTGTCGAGCGAACCGATGAAGATAAGCGATCATATCACTTTCTTGGGTGAGATCCCGTCTTTAAATGATTTTGAACCTCGTAAATCTTTTGGCACTTTGGTAGACGGACCGGCTTGTTCGGAAGACTTTGTCGCGGATGATACAGCCTTGGTATATAACAATGGGAACGGTTTATTTATTATTACCGGTTGCTCTCATAGCGGTATTTGTAATATTATAGAATATGCAAAGTCTGTTTGTAATGAAAAGCGTATAATCGGTGTGATCGGAGGTTTTCATCTTTTTGAGGTGTCGGAACAGTTGCGACAGACGATTGCTTATTTCCAAATGAACCATATCGAAGAGCTATATCCTTGCCATTGTGTGTCTTTTGCTGCAAAAGCCGAGATCCATCGACATATTCCTATCCATGAAGTTGGAGTCGGGTTAGTTATTGATGTTAAGTATCAACCGAAGATTCGGACTGTGGGTGGTGTTATCCAAAAGGTAACATTGGAAGACCTGCCGGATATCATAGATTTGCAAAAGAAGGCTTTTACGGAAGTAGCATTATGGATGAATAATTTTGATTTACCGCCTTTACACCAGACAATTGATGAACTGAGGAATGAATATGAAAAAAGTATTATCCTGAAATATCTGTCAGACGAAGGAGTGATAGTCGGTTCGGTTCGTGCCCATATGGATAAAGATCATATTTGTCATGTCGGAAAACTGATTGTGCATCCCGATTATCAGAATCAGGGAATTGGGTACGCTTTGATGTGTGAGATAGAGAAATATGTTCCTCATTGTGATAAATATCTGTTGTTTACAGGCGAAGAGACACCGAATACAAAATACCTGTATGAGAAAGTAGGGTATGTTGTTGTCGACAAACAGGAGATGGCAGGACTGGCTATGTTTATTATGGAAAAGAAGAATAAAGCGATGTTATGATATACCTGTCATAATACAGGTTTTTCAAGGTCTTCCGGAACAAACACATTTCCTGAGAAATTTTAACTGAGAAAGAATGCCGTTACCTCCTCCTGCATCTACTAGTAAAACAGCGTTGTTTTGTTTCAGGGCAAAGCAGGTATTATAACATCGGGTAACGGTTGCATTGCCTGTTCCCAGTACGATCAATTCTGTATTTTGCATAAATTTATCTTTCAGTTAGTAGGTGCAAAGATAAAAAAAAGATAAAATCCGTGCAGTCTTTTCTATGTTGGTGTATCATAACTATATTAGTGCTGTAATACATGGATAAACGGGAGCTGGTTGATTTGTGCAAAAAGGGTGATGAGCAGGCGCTGGACTTACTCTATAAAACTTATTCGGGGAAAATGATGGGGATATGCCTCCATTATGTGTCCGACAGACAAATCGCACAGGACCTGCTTCATGACGGCTTCATTGTTATCTTCACGTCTATCGTTTCGTTGCGTGATCCGGAGAGGCTGGAGAGTTGGATGGGAGTTGTTATGAAAAATATTTCTCTCCGTTATCTTAACCAGAATAATGCAGCAAACATTATTCCCTTGTCAGAGGTGTCCGAAGAAGATGAACCGGCGGAAAGTTCTTTTGACGCCGATTTTGTATCGTATGACCAGATAATGGGGTTGGTGGAGAACTTGCCTGAAGGTTATTCGAAAGTGTTTAAACTGGCGGTATTGGAAGGGTTACCCCATAAAGAGATCGGTGATTTGCTGAATATCGCTCCCCACTCATCGTCTTCACAATTATATCGCGCGAAATCTTTGTTGAAAAAGATGCTCGGTGAGTATCGTTTACTTCTGGTTTTACTGTTGCTACTCCTTGTACCGCTGTTCTACAAATATGTGTATCGGTGGCCACGACAGCAAAAACTGCCACCTAAGGACCTGGTACAACAGGCGGAAACAAACAAAAAGGAAGGAGATAAGCAGATCGATTCTCCGGAACCGGTCGTTCTCTCTGGTAAGGTTGAGCGTCCGCAACTTTCGGAGATGCTTATTGCCCCGACGTCGGGGCATGCGGTAAAGATGTCATCCCTGCTGTTTCCGGAAGAGATCACTGTGGATGTACGACCAGCTGTAAAGCCTTTATTTATCAACGAATTGCCTCGTAAGATCGTTTTCAGTCCGTATCCGTCAAAAGAGCTTGTCTCTATGCGGCAGAGTAGGAAGTCGAATAAATGGAAGTTTATGCTGGCCGGATCGTTGGGACCACAACTGGCTCAGAATCTCTACAAACTGATTGCTACTCCTCATTCCGGCAGTGAAGGAAATCCGGATCTTCCTCAGCAAGTAAGCACATGGGAAGATTATTACACCTATCTGCATACCCGTTATCAGGAAGGAGCTTTAGGCGATTCACTTACGCTGATGCAGATCGCTGAGGGGAATCGGGGTAAAATTGTAGAACATCAGCACCATGATGCTCCTATAACCATTGGACTTTCTGTAAACAAAAAGCTGAACGAGCGCTGGAGCTTTGAAACAGGATTACAATATACTTTCCTGAAATCTGATTTTATCACTGGCGAAGACTACCGTATCCAGGAAACGCAAAAGCTCCATTACATCGGTCTTCCCCTTCGTGTTTCTTATCGTTGGGGGCATTTCAGGAAGCTCTCGTTCTACTCGACAGCCGGTGTCCAGGTCGATATTCCGTTGAAAGGAACGCTCCGTACTTCACATGTAACGGATAGTGTCCCCATCGACATAAGCCGTCAGTCATTGGCTGTGCCTCTGCAATGGTCGGTCAATGCCAGTGCAGGTGTACAATATCATTTTACACCTCATATCAGTTTCTATGTAGAACCGACTCTCAATTATTATATTCCCGACGGAAGCGGGCTACGTACTATCCGAAGGGAGCATCCGGTGACATTCACCGTTCCTGTCGGCTTGCGTTTCAGTTGGTAGAAAGAACGATATCTTAGTAAAAAACGTTTTAGGCATGCAGTCTTTCCCCTGAACCATTATCATATTAATAGATAATAAAACAGAAAAGATGCAGGAACGACATATCAACCGTGAGCGTTATTTTGAAGAACAGGCACGGACTTCTAAAAAATATTATATTCCGTATATAGAAGAAATAATAGGAGATCTTCCGGATAAAGTGCTGGAAGTAGGTTGTGGAGAAGGAGGTAATTTGCTCCCTTTTGCCGAACAGGGTTGTGAAATTGTCGGAGTGGATATTGCTACTTTGCGAATCGAGCAGGCCCGGACTTTCTTCTCCCGAAAGAATCAAAAGGGACTATTTATAGCCTCTGATATTTTTCAGTTAAGAGACTTGAGAAAACATTTTCCTCTTATTCTGATACACGACGTGATTGAACATATCGGGGATAAATCTCAATTCCTGTCCGATATGAAAAGTTATCTGGTCTCTGATGGGATACTCTTTGTCGCTTTTCCCGCCTGGCAGATGCCGTTCGGTGGACATCAGCAGATTGCAGAAGGGAGAATTATTTCACATTTGCCTTTTATACATTTACTTCCTGAGATTCTCTATCGATGGCTGATGATACTATGTGGTGAAAAAGAAGATACAATAAAAGAACTATTGAGTATCAAGGAAACGAAATGTACCATTGAAATGTTTCGTAACGTTGTGCGACAGGCCGGGTACCGGATTATCGATCAACAATTGTATTTTATAAATCCGCATTACGAGACTAAGTTCGGGTTATCACCGAGGAAGTTGGGTAAACTTATTTCTTCTGTCCCGTATCTAAGGAATTTTTTTAGTACGAGTTGCTTTTATATATTAAGAAAAGCTGGTTTGTAGATGAGCCGGGAACGTCATGCTAAATACGGTTTTCTCTCCCGGTTCCGAGTTCACAGTAAGTTCTCCGCCGTGAAGCTGCATGATGCGTCGGGATAACGGAAGTCCTATGCCGCTTCCCTCTTTCTTGGTAGAATAGAACGGAGTGAATATATCATCCAGCCGGTCCTGCGGAATACCATCTCCGTTATCGGTTACTTGTATGAATGAACAGGCTGCTCCTTTTTCTGCTTCAACCTTGATCTCCGGCTGCGGATTATTTGCCGTTGCCTGCAGGGCATTGCGGATCAGGTTGATCAATGCCAATGTTATCAAATTGGGATCGAGTGGAATCTCTACATTCTCCGATGAAATATAGCGGACATTCTCACTGCCCGGTTCCGAGTTCAATAATCGGTTGAGTTTATCGAACAGAGTACAGATCTTTACTTTGCTCTTGACCGGATCGGGTAAATGTGTTAACCGGTGATACGCATTCAGAAATGTGTTCAGTTGCTGTACCTGCTGGTTGATGGTTTGCAGGCCGTCGATCATTCCTTCTTTCCCATATTCATCGCTGTATTTGATCAGATCGGCAGACAAAGAGGCTATCGGTGTAATGGAATTTCTTATCTCATGTGTCAATACCCGGATGATACTCTCGTAATAAAAACGGCGTTCTTCCAGTTCGGTATGATTGTTTTCGAATTGCGTTATAATCCGGTTCATTTCCTGAAACAACTTGTTCAGGAACTTGTCATCATTCTTTTCCGTGAAGTGAGCATTGAAATCGTTATTATTGATTGCGCTGAAGAAGCTTTCCAGTTGTCGATCGGTTTTCTCCATTTTCCTCACCAGCATGATCGCCAGGGCTATAATTATGCAGATACAGACAAAAGTAAAAAAAAGAGAAGTCAGGCTGACCAAAAGCCATGCTCCTATAACCGAGAATAACACAATTCCTGTTATCCCGCCAACAATAGTCCGGTGTAGTCTGCGATTCAGCATATTTCTCGTTACAAATGTATAATTAAAATCTGTACAAAAAATGTAAAGCCTCCAGGTTTTAGCCGGACGTGTCATTTATAAATGAACCATTGGGGAAAATGTCTAAAAATTAGACGATTTAGACCTGCTTCAAGTAAAGTAGCGTTTTTTTGTTGGCAGGCAGGCGGAGACAGATTAGTTTTGGCAAAAAATAAGCGTATCATGAAGAATATCTCATTCAAAATAATCTTCCGGAGCTGGTGGCGTAACAAAACATTTACTGTTATCTCCATCCTCAGTCTTGCTGTTGGTATTGCTTGTACCAATCTGTTGGCAGCTTTTGTTATTCATGAGTATAATATAGAGTCGGAGAATCCGAACAAGGACAAAATGGTTGTGGTTAAACAGACCATTTCGGGAGCAGGAATGACGGCTTTTAATACTGTATCGCAGGATATTACTTCTCAATTACTCGAACATGTTTCGGAACTGGATAGAGTATGTCGTATTCATCCTTACTTCATGGTAAGCTACTGTAAGGTAGGAGAGAACTTTTTCAAAGACATTAAGGTGATAGAGTCGGATAGTTCTTTTCTTTCGTTTTTTCCTCAGGAAATAATAAGGGGGAGTTTTAAAGATGCCGAGCTTGGTCCGGATCGGGTAATCCTGTCAGAATCTTTTTCCAAACGTTTGTTCGGAGGGAGTGATCCGATAGGAGAAACAGTTCAGATGCTATTCGGACCTGGTGATTTTGGAGATGAAAAAGGTTTATTGACTTTTACCATTTCTGCAGTTGTAAAGGATAACAGCCAGGCTGCTTTAGGCTTTGATGCTTTGTTTTTTGATAACCCCTCGTCAGGATTGAACTTCTTTCTGCTTAAGAATAATGTATCTGTACCTGACTTGCAGGCTAAAACAGCGAATCTGATCCTTCAAAGAAATGATGGGAGGGATTTTAAGAATGAGTTTCTCACTATCAGGCAGGCTTGTTTTGATACGGTTTCGATCCCATCGTCTCTGAAGAAGCCAAATACGACTTTACTGTTTATTGCTCTTTTTTCAGCTATTCTGATCTTGGTTATTGCCTGCTTCAATTATATAAACCTAAGTTTTTCCCGTGTTTTTAAGCAATTATACTCCATGCACGTGCAAAAGTTGATGGGAGCAGGAAGTGGACAATTAAGTATGCAATTGTTTGCCGATACATTTATGACCGTAGGTTTCGGTTTTCTGATTGCACAATTGATACAGTTTGATCTGTTGGGGTTAATGAATTGCATCATGTCTATTCAGGTTCCGGTCAACTTCTTGTATAGCAACCAGATGTTGCCGGTTACGTTCGGATTTATTCTTCTGTTGGCATGTATCCCGGCTTTGTATATGAGTAGGCGCTTGCCGGAAATGTCGATTTCTATGTATAACAACTTTTACCGGGGAAAAGCCAGACGACGGATCATCACTTCATTGGCCGTTGCACAGTTTGCGATCTCGTTCATCCTGATAATCGGAAACTTTTCCGTACGGCAGCAGATATCGCTTTTATATGGTAAAGCTGAAAATTATAAAAATATTTATACTTTTTCGGTGGGTGATAATAAGACTTCCATGCTACGGTTGAAAGAAAATATCTCTCTTATTCCGGGCATACAGGCTGCGACATTGAGCAACGAGACGTATGAATGGCCTATCAGTGACTTTGCAGCAGATGGAAGTTATGAATCTTATACTTCTGAAGATGGAGGAGAGGAAATAATGGAAGTGATGGGGTATAAGCTATTGCAAGGTTTACCCTGGAAAGAGGCTGTAAAGCGATATCCGCATCCGATCTATCTGAACCAAACGTGGGCTCAAAGTCTGTTCCCCGATGGAGAGATTCCTGTAGGCGGTCTTGTAAAAGAGTATGAACCCAGGTTGAAGGATTGTCCTCCTTTCGGTGACGATTATGTGATTGCCGGGGTAGTTGAGGATTATTTTAAACTTAATATATCTAATAGTCTTGAAACGCCTATTGATAAGGGAATCATCAGTTATGCCAGGGATGGTGTTCGCTTAAGTGTCCGTATCGATCCGGGGAATATTTCTGCAATAAAGCAAATCTATGGAGAATGGAATAAGTTATATCCCGGGAAGTATTTGGAACATGAGAGCTTGTATAATAAAGTATTAGGCAATAACAAAAAACTTTTTGAGTTATCCGACTTATTAATGATGTATTCCGTTATCAGTATCCTGCTTACCTGTTTCGGACTTTTCGGAATGGCATTGTATGCTATCGAACAACGGACAAAAGAGATCGGCATACGGAAAGTGAATGGTTCGACCACATGGCAGATTATGAAGTTGCTCAACAGTCAGTTTATTATATGGATCGGAATCGCATTTGCCATTGCTGCCCCTGTTACCTGGTGGTTGATCGGCGAATGGATGAAAAGCATTGTTTATCGGGCTGATTTTAGCATCTGGACATATATTCTCTCTTTGTTTATTGTGCTAGGTATCACATTGTTGACTGTAAGCTGGCATAGTTTCAGAGCCGCATCTGGGAATCCGGTAAAGGCTTTGAAGGATGAGTGAAGGGGTTTGATGCGGTATGAGTATGTAGTGGATATTAATCTGGATTGTATTGACGGCATTTGTTTATGTAGCTATTGCAATCCCACACATTCCAGTATTCAAGAAGACACTGATGGAAAATTGATTTTTAATACGCTCCTCTTCTTGTATTTTTCTTAAACGTTCATTATCCTCTCTTTCTTCTGATAATTCCAAGCAGTTGAAAAGATTTATTTATTCCAATATCTATAGATGGATATATCAAGAGACTGCGCAATTTGATAAAACTCACACTGGGTAATGGAGATTTTACTCATATTTCTCGCTTAACTATCGGTGGTATAGGATTTTAGATCCTTTTGGCTTTTTTGCCTCGAAAAAAGTACCGTTATTGAGAATCCGTTTTCTTACATATTAATGTTGTATTTGGGTCTGCACAATAGATAGTATTAGTGTCAAGATTACGGTAGATAGCTCTTTCCTTTAGTTGCCAGTTGATCTTATAATTTGAGGTGAAATAAGACTTTCCTTCGGCTTTTACAGTAACTCTTTCGTCAAATATGTCTGCAACTGCATCTCCCATTAATACGAGTTTAGAGTTTCCTGTTGCTTTGACTCTTGCACGGCACATTGCCCGTACAGACGTATTGTGATAACATTCTACCCATGACTCACTATCTGCCCTCACGCATGACTCATCAAAAGCCGAAATATTAGTATTTCCAAATGCATGAACAGAAGCATTATTATGAGCCTCTATAGTCGCATAGGCATAGGCTCTTATGACTGAATTATCAAAAGCTGAACCGTATGCGTTATCTGCTAAATTTGCATGGGCATAACCTCTTATAATGGCTGTTGCCGAACCACCGATCTCTATAGGGGTAGGATCTTTTTCTTGTTCTATTTTTGATTTTGAGATTAATACATACCCTTTCTCGACTTCTGTATTAAAGTAAATATTATGCTCTTTGAACTCGATAGGGGCAAGGTTTATTATTTTACCATCCAAAATTTCTTTTTCACAAAAGGTATAAAACTGTTCTTTAATCAGTGGGCAAAGACTACGGAAATCTTTTACGTCTTCCAAGTTTATATTGCCCCAATCGGGGTGATTGTTTTTCTTCAGACCTAAATCAGGACAATCTTTATCATACCAATTGTCTAACAAGAGCTTTTTAACTTTCTTGAATAATAGAGTTGAGTACATAACATTATATTGGGTTTACAGTTACTTGTGGCAAAAGTATAAATTATCTCGGGATTAAATAAAAAACACCAGACATTTTGTTTGATATTCGGTAGTTTGTCTCTTAGGCAAGTTTTATTCAGCATATATGCTTTTTTAGGAGTAAATATATCTTTAAGCCTGTCTTTTTCGCATAACAAGTAAAAGCAACAAATGCAATTAATAATATAATAGACAATATTTACATGATTAAAGTCAATTTGCTACAAAGATAACACAAGGGGATTCTTTATCTGCTAAAAGAAAAAAATCAAGAGAGTAAATTTATTTAAAATATAAAGACCTGCAAACAATTAAAGTATATATTGTTCTTGTTGTGGCTATTCAGCATACTTTTGTTATGCCTTATAGAATTAAAAAGCCTGATAATCATCATGATTATCAGGCTTTTTTTGAGTACCCAGAGCCGGGATCGAACCGGCATGGAAGTGAATCCACTGGTGTTTGAGACCAGCGCGTCTACCAATTCCGCCATCTGGGCATTTGTTTTTTTCTAATGCGTTGCAAAGGTACGCATATTTTTTATTTGTGCAAGCATTCAGCGCTTTTTTTTCAAATAATATATACGGAAAGGCTAATAATACTTTATAGGAGAATAAATCCCGGATTATTTCGTTAACTTTGTAAGAGTATAATTAAAAAACAACCTGTATATCATGAAAGATAATTATTGCGTTATCATGGGTGGAGGGATTGGCAGTCGCTTCTGGCCTTTTAGCAGAGAAAGTTATCCAAAACAATTTCTTGATTTTTTCGGAACCGGACGTTCCCTGTTGCAAATGACTTTCGATCGTTTTTCCAAGATCATCCCGATTGAAAATATTTTTATTGTAACGAATGAAACTTACGCAGACCTGATCAAGGAACAATTACCCGAATTGAAGGAAGATCAGATCCTGTTGGAACCGGCTCGTAGAAATACGGCTCCCTGTATTGCATACGCAGCCTACCATATAAAAGCATGTAATCCGAATGCCAATATCGTTGTTGCTCCTTCCGATCATCTGATACTGAAAGAAGATGTTTTTCTGAAAGATGTTCAGAAAGGGTTGGACTTTGTAAAGAATAATAACGCACTGGTTACGTTGGGTATCAAACCGAGCCGTCCGGAAACAGGTTATGGCTATATTCAAAGCAGTGATTCCATGTTAGGTGAGTTTACCAAGGTTAAGACCTTTACGGAAAAGCCAAACCTGGAATTGGCAAAAGTCTTTTATGAAAGTGGAGAGTTTTTCTGGAACTCTGGCCTGTTCCTGTGGAATGTAAATGCGATACTGGATGCATTTGCCAAATATCTTCCTGATATTGCCGTTCGTTTTGATTTGGGAAAAGACAAATTCAATACTGAAAACGAACGTGACTTTATACGTGAGAATTTCCCTTATTGCCTGAAGATATCTATCGATTACGGAATCATGGAAAAGGCTGATAACGTTTATATGTTGTGTACGGATTTCGGTTGGGCTGATCTGGGGACCTGGGGGTCGTTGTTCGATCTGGCACCGAAAGATGAAAACAATAATGCTGTATTGAAGAACAGTAATGCATTGCTCTATGAAAGTTCAGGAAATGTGATTGCCGTGGGTAATTCAAAAAGACTGGCTGTCATCCAGGGAGTAGAGGACTGTATCGTTGCTGAATCAGGAAATGTATTGCTTATCTGTAAGAAAAATGACGAACAGCGTATCAAGCAGTTTGTGGCGGATGCGCAGATAAAATACGGGAAAGAGTTTAATTAAACCATTTCTTCCCAAGATAATGTACGGGATACCAGGCGGCCATAAATCCAATGGCCGCTACCGTAATAAACGCCGTAAGTAAATCTGTAAATATTACACGTACGGGATAAGCATCTATAATAAACGCACCTGCAGTCTGTCCCAGTTTGATAATACCGTATGTCTGTTGTAAAAGACATAATACCAAACCGATCACAATTCCTATCAATGCCCCGAAACCAGAAATCATCCAGCCTTCGAATAAGAATATACGGCGAATAAGACTATCGCTGGCACCCATGTTCCGAAGGGTACGCACATCGTCTTTTTTCTCGATCATCAGCATGGACAAGGAGCCTACCACGTTAAATAAAGCAATAGTAAGTATAAATGAAAGAATCAGGAATGTCATCCATTTTTCCACCTGCATCATTTTAAATGAGGCTTCCTGTTGTTCATAACGATCCTGTACGGTGAACTGATCGCCTAAAATAGCTTTTATCTGTTTTCTGACCGAAGATATATCCGCACCGTCTGCAAGTTTCAGTTCGATGGAGCTAACCTCCTTGTCATACTTGAGCAATTGGCGTACCAATGAAAGAGGAAGTATCATATATCCCTCGTCATATACCTGTTGGTTAATCAGGAATACGCCGCCTATATAGGCATATTCCTGGTTGAAAGAAGAGGCCGGATTGGATAAATTGACCTTCTCATCTCGTTTGGGGACATATATTTCCAGAGGAGAAGCAAATCCCGGTTTAGCACCCAGCTTGGAGGATAGTCCGACGCCCAATGTCGCATAATCTGCGACTTCATCTTTCAGGATAAAACTACCGTCTATCAGTATGCTGTCGATCTGTGTCAGATGACTGAAATTGTCATCTACTCCCTTGATAATGGCTATATCCTGTCGGTCGTGATAACGAACCAGTGCATTATCCTGCAGAACTTCTCCGAAATAGGCAATATCCGGTAATTGTTTTACCTTCTGAAATTCAGCCGTAGTCGGATCGAATACTTTACCGGTACGAGGGCTTATCTTCAACTCCGGATCGAAACTGCTGAACATTCCTGCCACCAGGTCGTTGAATCCGTTAAAGACCGACAGCGCGCAAACGACAGCGATCGTGGCAATGACCACGCCGCAAACACATACCATCGAAATAATATTGATGGCATTGTGGGATTTCTTCGAAAAGAGGTACCGCCGGGCTATATAAAACGGAACATTCAAAGCTTGATTCTCTTATTTCTGCAACAGTTTGTCAATATTTTCAATATAATCCAGCGAGTCGTCGATGAAGAAACTCAGTTCCGGAATGATGCGGACCTGTTTCCCTATTCGTTTTCCTAATTCGAAACGGATGGATTTAGTGTTTGTGCGGATCGCTTCAAGCAGTTCCTGCCCTTTTTCGGAAGGGAATATGCTCAGGTAGGCTTTGGCAACACCCAGATCGGGGCTGACACGCACGGCACTTACAGAAATCAGCGTACCCGGCATAGCCTGGGTCTGTTTCTGGAAAATGTCGCCTAATTCTTTCTGGATCAGACGACCTATCTTATTCAGTCTTGTACTTTCCATATTGTTATCAATTTATTTTTTCCATATCATAGTAAGACCATCACGAAGCGGAAGGATCACTTTCTCCACCCGGGGGTCTTCCTTTATTTTATCATTAAAACTAAGTATCCCGATGGTTTGTTTATCTGACGGATGAGGTTTTTCCAAAACTTTGCCATCCCACAGGGTGTTATCCGCCAGAATCAGGCCTCCCGGGCGCACTTTGGGAAATACCAGATCGTAATAATCGGAATATAAACGTTTGTCGGCATCAATGAAAACCAGGTCGAATGTCTCATCCAGTTCCGGTATGATCTCCATCGCATTGCCGATATGTAATTTTATTTTATCCTTATGAGGAGAGCGGGAGAGGTATTTCATAATAAAATCTTCCATCTCGTCGTTGATCTCCAGCGTGTGGATTAAAGCGTCATCTTCGGTCCCTTCAGCCATGCAAAGTGTGGCATAGCCCGTATATGTACCGATCTCCAGTACACGGCGGGGGCGAAGCATACGGCAAAACATTTTCAGTATACGTCCCTGCAGATGTCCGGACAACATACGCGGACGCAGCAAGTTTACATTGGCATCCCGGTTCAGTGAGGATAACAATGCACCTTCTTCGTCGCTATGAGAGAGAATGTATTCGTCTAATGTCATTTAATAAAGAATGTTTATGCCTCAAATATACAAAAAAAGATGTAGCAAAAGAATTCTTTGTCATGACGGATTCGCTCCGGGAAGACAAAAGGAACTTTTGCAACACCTTTTTCGGCTTTATTTTATTTATTCTTTAAAGGTCGGAAGGGAGTATTTACTTCCTGCATCCAGGACTTTTCCTACGTTATTGATTTCGAGGAAAGTTGTGCCTCCGCCTTCACCGAAGCTGCCGCTCAGGTAAGCAACCATGTCGTTGCGTGTGATACGTCCGCTCTTAATCAGTTCGTTCAACGCACTGTAGAAATATCCGCGGCGACTGTCATCCCACGGCTGATAAACAGCCCATACGCCGTATGACAAAGAAAGCATACGGGTCACACGTGAGTTGTAACAGATAGCAAATACTGTAGATGTACCACGGAATGCAGCCAGGTAACGGGCTGTACGTCCGGTATGGCTGTCAGTAATGATTGCTTTTACATGCAATTTATTGGACGATTTCACTGCTTGTTTTGCCAGGAATGAAGTAACATCCAGGTCGTTTCCTTCGATGGGAACACGGATATCGTTTGCAGCCAGTTTAGTCTTTTCTGCTTCACGGGCAACCTTTGTCATGGTTTGTACTGCTTCCAGCGGATATTTGCCGTAAGCCGTTTCGCCGCTAAGCATCAATGCGTCTGTGCGATAATAGATTGCATTGGCGATGTCGGTCACTTCCGCACGGGTAGGACGCGGGTTCTTGATCATGGAGTGAAGCATCTGGGTTGCAACGATCACCGGCTTTTTCACTTCCACGCATTTGCGGATCAGTACGCGCTGGATTCCCGGAATCTTTTCAGCGGGAACTTCGATACCCAGGTCACCACGAGCGATCATGATACCATACGCTACTTCCAGGATTTCGTCGATGTTGTCGACCCCTTCCTGGTTCTCGATCTTGGCAATGATCTTGATCGGACTTTTATGTTCGTCGAGGATATGTTGTATATCCAATACGTCTTGTTTATTTCTTACGAAAGAATGTGCGATGAAATCGAGATCATTCTCAATAGCCCAAAGGATATTCTTGCGGTCTTTGTCTGTCAATGAAGGGAGATTGATGCGTACACCGGGAACATTTACGCTCTTGCGGCTTCCTAATATAGCATCATTTTCTACTTCGCAGACCATGTAGTCGTCGTGTTTCTCGATCACCTTCAATTCCAGATCTCCGTCGTCGATCAGGACATCACTGCCGATAGTCAGGTCACCGACAAAGTTTTTGTATGAAACATATATACAATCATGGGTAGTCTCTTTATCCGGGTCACCCATTATTTTAACTGTCTCTCCGGTTGTGAAAGGTATTGGCGCGCTGGCCATTGTAGTACGGACTTCCGGTCCTTTGGTGTCCATCAATATACCGATGCGGTCAGATACTTCGCGTACGTTTGTGACAACACGGTTCAAACCTTCTTCCATCATGTGAGCCGTATTCAGGCGCACAACATTCATTCCTGCGTTGTATAATGAGCGGACAAATTCCACATCACAACGTTGATCAGAAATAGTAGCAACAATCTTCGTATGCTTTAACATATACCTTAAAATATTATAACCTATTATTTACCACTTTTGTAGTTGACAGTTGACAAGTGACAGTTGACAGTTTTTAACCGTCTGAACCAGTCGTTGCCGGACGTCAATTTTTAATAACCTTTTCTTTATGCTTTTTTGAGTCAACTGTCACTTGTTAACCGTCGACTGTATAAACGCTTCGAGCGCTAACCGGTATGAATCCAGACCGAATCCGAGGATAACTCCTTTACAGGCAGCCGATATCATCGATACATGACGGAACGATTCGCGTGCATGTACGTTCGAGATATGTACTTCTATTACCGGGGTGGTCACTGATTTTATGGCATCGTGTAATGCGATGGATGTATGTGTATATGCTCCCGCATTCATTATGATACCATCGTATTCAAAACCCACTTCATGGATTTTGTTTATCATCTCGCCTTCTATATTACTCTGAAAGTATGCTATTTCGCATTGAGGATACCGGGCGCGTAACTCGTCCAGGTAACCTTCGAAAGAAGCATTACCGTATACTGTTGGCTCACGTTTGCCCAACAGGTTAAGATTAGGACCGTTAATAATCTGAATCTTCTTCATTTGCTGTAACTTTATTACCTTTGCACCACCTTGTACGGGCTGAAAATATCCGGCAAAGGTAGTGATTTTATTTGACACATACATAATGACCTGTGTACAATGCAACAAGGAAAAGATATAATCAGCAAATATAAGACCTGGCTCCGGCTGGAAAAGTCTCTATCTGCCAATTCGATAGATGCTTACCTGACTGATCTTGATAAACTGACCCGTTTTATAGAAAGCGAAGGGAAAGAGTACGCAGATATCACCTATCAGGATTTACAGCAGTTCGTTGCCCAACTGCGTGATATCGGTATACACCCGCGTTCGCAAGCCCGTATTATATCCGGTATAAAGTCATTTTACCGTTTCATGCTGCTGGACGACTATATAACAGTTGATCCGACGGAATTGTTGGAGTCGCCGAAGATTGGATTGAAACTTCCTGAGGTGCTGACAGTCAGTGAAATAAATGATATACTGGATTCTATCGATCTTTCTCTGCCGGAAGGACAGCGTAACCGGGCCATGCTGGAGGTTTTATACAGTTGCGGCTTACGTGTTTCGGAGTTGATCACCTTACGTTATTCGGATGTTTATTTCGATGAAGGATTTATCAAGGTGGAAGGGAAAGGAAGCAAGCAGAGGCTGGTTCCGATTTCCGACACGGCTATCCGTGAGATAAAGAACTATCTGTTGGACCGTAATGGGATGGTAGTGAAGAAAGGGTTTGAAGATATTCTGTTTTTGAGCCGGCGGGGAACTGCCTTGTCACGTATCATGGTCTTTCATATTATCAAGCAGCAGACGGAGATGGCGGGGGTTCATAAAAATGTCAGCCCTCATACATTCAGACATTCTTTTGCAACCCATTTGTTGGAAGGGGGAGCTAATCTTCGCGCCATCCAGGACATGTTGGGACATGAAAAGATAACGACTACAGAAATATATACCCATATCGACCGGCAGTTCCTGCGTAAAGAAATACTGGAACATCATCCCCGGAGTCGTCCCCGGGAATGACTTCTTTTGTATTTATCCTTCCGGGTTACAGATACGGTTCATCCTTCCGATCAGTTCGTCTCCGAGTGCCCGCTTGGTGCTGATATGTTCTTTTACGGCTGTGACGAATGGGTTTTGTTCGAATGCTCCGCGCACGACTTCGAAGTCTTCTTCTTTTTCTTTGCGGGTGCCGTCTACACCGAAGCCGGTCATCGAGGTGAGGGAGAATTCCTTTTTAGCATCCTTATAGAGGAGTTCGTCGAGGCCGATAACGGATGATTTCCATATTTCAACTAGTTCGATGATTTTCTCAGCTGTGATTTCGTTCAGCCGGATGCCGTAATATTCTTCTATCTTCCGGTACGCCCATGTCCACTCCATGTCATAGTATGACTGGTGCGTCAGATGGAAAAAGGCTTCTGCCATCTCCAGCGTATTTATTTGGCCGTTCTCGATATGCTCAATCAAACCGTCCAGTTGATCTTTGGGCAGGATCAACCCGGAGAGATCGACCCATTCTCCGGCTCCTTCGGCGGTGGTTGGAACCAGTTGTCTGCGAACCTCTTCAATGCTGCTGAATTGAGTACCTTCCAGTCTCTTGATAAGCGAATTACCCAGGAACTTGTTGATAGCCATCCTGTAGAACTTCAGTGCATTTTGCAGGGAAGAACCTTTGATGCGGGTATTCTGGTAATAATATATTTCCGAAGTCTCGCCGACAAGGGTTTGCAGGTTAGTCAGGATATCGACAGCCTTTAGCATTTTCTGGATGGTATACGGACTTAACAGATTGTAGTTGATCATATCCAGTCTGTTCGGGTCGGTCCGCTTGTCGCGCTTCGGCCATTTCTGGGCGTCGCGGATCGTACCGACACTCCGCAGGTTCACACCCGGCACCAGATAAGTCTCGTCATCTTTCTCGATCAGATAGGAGAAAGGCATGTCGGAAGTATCGCTATGATGGTGATGCCGTCCCATGACCAAAGAGAATGCGCCGATACGTGCCGGCCAGAGAATGTATGAATCGCTGGTCGTTTTGGAACCTCTTTCCACGATACCCTGGTGGATAGGCCCCAGTTTGTACATGTGGTTGCTCTGGTTTGAACCGCTTCCGGCATTCAGAAATGAATACATGCCCGCGATCAGCAAGCTGCTTTTATGCATGGATACGGTGAACGGACCGGCAAAGATGGCGCAGGCTTCCCCGTTCTCAAAAGAACAGTTACTGAACAACAGGGAATCGTGAGCCGAAAAGTTATGTGTTACGTGGCATGCCTGCCCGATAAAACAACGGATGATTTTTGCCGCATCGGCAATTACCGCACCTGACGAGATGATGAAATCCTGGGCGATAACGCTGTCGCCGATATATACAGGGGCCTTTTCATTACTGTTCACCGTCCCGTTCTCCAGGCGTGTACAGTTCTCTATAGTTACATGTTTACCGATATTGATATTCCGGATCGTTCCGGTATTGATTATTTTGGAGTTCTCTCCGATTATCCCGTAATCGGAAGTAATCTTTCGGGTGTAACCGGCAATCAATTCCTGTAACCGTTCGATCAGTTTCGGGCGGTGGCGATAAAGTGCGATCACATAAGCCATCGGAGCCGAAAGCCAGTCGTAGATAGGCACCTCGCGTCCTCCGGTTTCATTCAGTACCGAAACCAGTACGTTATTACCGAATGAACTTTGCCCGTCTACGACGATCACATTGACATTCTCTATAAAACAATTGTCCTGGATGCGGTAGTTGGCAATATAATTGTGGGTATTCTCGATCAATACATTATCACCCAGCATACAGTTGTGCAATGTCGTATTTTTGAGTCCGCTATGCTTCCTTACTCCACCCGGTAAAGTAAATTCTTTTTCAAAAGCTCCCAGGATGACTGTACCTGAGAAGCGTACATTATATATATACTTTGTCTCGAAAACAACCGGGACTATCACATTTTCCCAGTTTTCTGCATGGCAACCCTGAGATTGCAGAAGCGCAATCTCTTCAGGCCGCAGGTTTCTGATTTTTTCCATTGGTCAACTTGTTTATATTCTTCCTGCCTTATTCCTCTATTCCTCGTCGTATTGCTGGAAGAGGAAATCATTGTATGGGAAACGGGTGATATGTATCTGTTTTACCCGTTCGTATAATAATGCTTTCAGTGCATCTATATTCGTCCGTTCCTTGGCTGAGATAAAGATGCAGTTGTCCTGTAACTTATTCATCCAGGTACGTTTCAGCTCGTCCAGGTCGATGTTTTCGCGTGTTCGCGGAGTCAGGTCGTCTTCATCTTTCGGAACAAAGGTGAAGGCATCGATTTTATTGAATACCATGATCATAGGCTTCTCTGTTTTATCAATCTCGGCCAGCGTCTTGTTCACCACTTCGATCTGTTCTTCAAAAGTCGGGTGGGAGATATCTACCACATGGACCAACAGATCGGCTTCACGTACCTCGTCGAGTGTCGACTTGAACGATTCTACCAGTTCGGTGGGCAGTTTGCGGATAAAACCGACCGTGTCTGATAACAGGAACGGCAGGTTATCGACGATCACCTTTCTGACCGTGGTATCGAGTGTAGCAAACAGTTTGTTTTCGGCAAACACATCGCTTTTGCTCAGTTGGTTCATCAGCGTAGATTTACCGACGTTGGTATAGCCGACCAATGCGACACGGACCATCTTGCCACGGTTCTTTCGCTGTACGCTTTTCTGTTTGTCGATATCCACCAGGTCACGTTTCAGCTTGGCTATCTTATCCAGGATGATACGTTTATCGGTCTCCAGCTGGGTTTCACCCGGTCCTCGCATACCTACGCCACCGCGCTGCCGCTCCAGGTGAGTCCACAAACGGGTCAGGCGCGGAAGCATATATTTATATTGTGCCAGTTCGACCTGCGTCTTTGCGTTGGCTGTCTGGGCGCGGCTGGCGAATATGTCGAGTATCAGGCTGGTACGGTCGAGTATTTTCACCTGAAGTTCTTTCTCAATATTACGAAGCTGTTTAGGTGAGAGTTCGTCGTCGAAAATAACCAGTCCGATTTCATTCTCGATCACGTATTCTTTTATCTCCTGTAATTTCCCGGTTCCGACAAAGGTGACGGGATTCGGATAGTCCAGTTTCTGATAAAACTTTTTGACAGCATCAGCCCCGGCCGTATCGGCCAGGAATGCCAATTCGTCCAGATATTCTTTTACTTTCTGTTCGTTTTGCTCGGGGGTAATCAAACCAACGAGTACCGCTTTTTCTGTCAGTGCTTCTGATATAATAAATTCTTTCATGCAGCAAAGATAATCATTTCAATTATTTCTTTATATTTGCAAACACAATAACGATCAAAATAGTTTAGCTATGAAAAAGAAACATTTACGTGTGTTCCGACACATGGTTGTCGGTCTTTTCTGTTTAATGGTGCCATTCGCTTTCCAGGCACAGGTAACAAATCCCGAAACATGGAGTACTTTTGTACAAAGTGATGCTAATCCGTCAGTGATAGATACGTTCCGCTGGCAGTTGTTCACGCAGGCAGAACGTAATAACTGGAAGTATATTCTGAAAAACGGTGCGACCGTTTCTGAAGGTCAGCAGGGGTTGAAGATGCCGTTGTCTTCCTCTGTTGCTTTTGAAAAATATTCACTGTCTTGTTATGAAGAAGTGCACATGGTTGTAGGAGTTACGGTTCATTCATTGGTTCCGGGTGATACTTTGTACGCTGTATTCAGTAATAATTTAGGTATAAATAAAAGAGGAGCTTTATGTCCTTTCCCTTCTAAAAGTACTCATTATTCTATAGGTCTCAAGAATGGTCCGTACTATCTTGAATTGTTGGCTTCTGACCCTGGCGGTACTTCTGAAAACGGTTATTTTCAGATCGACAGCGTTTACAGCTACGGAACGATCTGTCAATACTCTCTTTTTTCAGGTCAGGGAAACTGGAACGATACACTTCGTTGGTCGCATCTTCCGCCTTTACGTTATCGAAGCGCTTTGATCGGTGGTGATGTAGAAGTTGATTCTGTTATACAATGTAAACAGGTATCACTGAGTGGTGGTAGTTTACATATTACAGAGAAAGGGCATCTTGTTGCAGATGAGCTTATCCTTTACCGGACTGATTTTCCACTGACAAACACTGACAAAGCACTGACATCTGCTGACAATCTACTGGCGGTTGTCGGTAAACTCTCTATTACCAAGCAGTTATCTGTTTGTTACACTTTCCCGGAAAAAGGCAAATGGTATTTCCTCTCTTTTCCTTTCGATGTGAGTATAAAAGGTATCGATAAGCGTTTTCAACTGAAAGATGGAAGTTTTTCCGGAAAAGGCAATTATTTATATGTGCAGGTTTATGATGGTGATAAACGTGCCCGTAATAAAAAAGCAACCGGTAACTGGACGGTACTTTCTCCGGCTGTCTCTGCCGATGAACTTGTCTTTGAAAAAGGAAAAGGTTATCTGGTTTCTTTAGATGCCGCTGCGTCTGATAATACGTTGACCTTTTCTGTCAGTTCTGATAATATTCCTGCTGACTTTGGCAAAACGTCAACTATTCCTGTTCGTGTTTCTTCCGTTGTTGATATCGATGAGGCGCACTACGGCTGGTATCTTTGCGGAAATCCTTTGCCGTCTCCATTATCATTGTCGCAAATCGCTTCCGATCCCGCACTGGACGGGAATATTTATCTTTATGACGGAACGGATTATAAATCCTATCCGATTGGCAGTGATTATGTTCTTCCCCCTTTCGCCGCTTTCTTTGTAAAAGCCTCGTCTGACACGGAGATAGACCTTACTTCCGGCGTATTATCGGAAAATGCTGTCCGTCTGAAAACCGGGTATACGCTGTCTTCGTCCGGCGTGGAACCAGGCGGGGTTATTGTCCATTCTTCCCGCTTGCAGGAAGAAACGAAGGACTGTATGATAAGAGGAAAAGAGTTATACTTGTCCGGTCTTTCTGTCGGTGGCCTGGTTCAGGTCGTTGACTTTATGGGGCGTATCGTTTACCATCATTCTGTTTCACCAGGCTCTTCTGTCCTTTCTTTGCCTTTGCCTGCAGGTTTTTATATAATTAATATTGTTACGGATAGTTATCGTGCCCAACACAAATGCGTTCTGACCCAATGAAAAAATAAACTATCTTGTATCTTTGCCTGTTCAAAAGTGAAAAAGAGAATCCGTTATGAAAAGAATTAATATTACAACCGGTGTCCTGCTTGTTTATCTGATTGTTATGAGCGTATGGGGATGGCCCGGGAAGCAACCTGATCCGGACTGGGTACAGTATCTCTCGGTGATGGGAGTTTCCCTGTTCGTAATCTTCCTGCTACGCTATTTGCAGATCAAACGCATGAAGATGCGGGATAAGTGGAAAGAAGAGAACGGAAAAAAATAATATCCTCGACTATCTGTTTGTCCGGGTGTCTGCCGGTATTGTTTTTCTGCCCGCATAATCTGTTGTCGACAGTGTCGAAAGCTTTGCCGACAGTGTCAACAATATTGCCGACAGTGTCGATTATTTTGCCGACGCTGTCGGTAACAACTTTCCTGCCGGATAAAATAAATATATGGTCATACTGATCTTTAACACTTATTATCCCTTTTTTATTTGCAGATATACGATATTTTCGTAGATTTGCGATACAATCGTAAATTGATAAGAATCATGGAAAAATTGACAATGCAGGAAGAAGAAGTAATGCGCTTGATTTGGCAGATTGGTCCTTGTTTCGTTAAAGATATATTGGCGAAATATGCAGACCCGAAACCGCCCTATACAACGCTCGCTTCTATTGTAAAGAATCTGGAACGTAAGAAGTATGTAAAGAACAAACGCTATGGCAATACGTATGAGTACACACCGATGATACCGGAAAGTGAATACAAGCGTACTTTTATGAGCGGTGTTGTTCGTAACTACTTCGAGGACTCGTACAAGGAAATGGTCTCTTTCTTTGCTAAAGATCAGAAGATTTCGGCAGATGATCTGAAAGATATCATCGACCTGATAGAAAAAGGAAAAGAATAAACCTTTAAACACCTTATTACCATGACACCGGAATTTGCCTACTTTTTGAAGGTGAATGTAGCCTTTGTACTCTTTTACGCCTTCTACCGTCTGCTCTTTTACAAAGATACGTTCTTTAAATTGCGTCGGGTTTCACTCCTTGCTTTCTTTGGACTGGCATTGCTTTACCCGCTGCTGAATATCCAGGATTGGGTGAAGGAACAGGAGCCGATGACGGAAGTGATCATGATGTATTCGGCAATGATGCCGGAAGTGACGATCACTCCCGAAACAGTTGTCAAAACAGACTGGAAAGATATGCTTCTTTCGGCAAGTTCTTATATTTATTGGGGTGTCGTGGCTCTTTTATTCGTCCGCTTCTTTGTGCAGTTGACCAGCATCCTGCTGCTGGCTTACCGCAGTAAGCGGACCATTATTCACGGTGTCGAGGTTTACCGACTGGATAAACCCGCCGGCCCCTTTTCGTTCTTCCAAATGATATTCATACATCCGGAAAGCCATTCGGATAAAGAGATAGATGAGATACTTACACACGAATGCACCCATGTGTTCCAATGGCATTCGGTAGATGTGATGATTTGCGAGCTGATTACCGTCATATGCTGGGTGAATCCTTTTGCGTGGCTTTTGAAGCGCGAGGTACGCCATAATCTGGAATATTTGGCAGACAATACCGTTATCCAATCCGGATACGACTGCAAGAGCTATCAGTATCACCTGTTAGGACTTGCCCATCATTATCAGGCTGCAGCAACATTATATAATAGTTTTAACGTATTACATCTAAAAAACAGAATTAGTATGATGAACAAAAAAAGATCTCACGGGATCGGAAGAACAAAATACCTGATATTTATTCCCCTGGCAGCCTTTCTGATGCTGCTGAGCAACATCGAGGCGGTTGCCCGTATTACAAAGGAAATAGCTGCCGATGCTGTTGCCGAAGTAAAAGAGGCTACCGAGGTGAGAGTCACCCAAGGGGATAACGTGAAAGTGACAGGTCAGGTGATTGACGATTTTAACGCGCCGGTAATCGGTGCGTCAGTGATAATCAAAGGAACCAATGTCGGTACTATTACAGATACCAAAGGTAACTTTGCTCTTGAAACAACAAAGGATGCCGTCCTTAGTTTTTCTTTCCCCGGAATGAAGTCGAAAGAGGTATCGGTAAAGGATGTGTTGGGTAACCTGAAGGTACAGTTGTATTCGGATGGAAGTACACAAAGGAATCAACCGGTTCCTGCGACTGTTCCGGCTACTCCTCAGAAGCCGAGAGATCCTTCGGATCAGGTTTTTACGGTAGTAGAAGTCATGCCGGAATTTCCGGGTGGACAAGGTGCTTTGTTGCAATTCCTGGCAAGGAGTGTTAAATATCCGGTAATCGCTCAGGAAAATGGTATCCAGGGGCGTGTGACGGCTTCTTTTATAGTAGAAAAAGATGGCTCTATCTCTGATATAGAAGTAATTCGTGGCGTAGATCCGTCGCTTGATAAGGAGGCTGTCAGGGTTCTGTCTCAAATGCCTAACTGGAAACCGGGAACCCAGCGTGGTAAAGAGGTTGCCGTTAAATATACGGTTCCGGTGACTTTCCGTCTGCAGGGAAATGATAATAACAAACCTGCTCCCAGCGGAGATCAGAAGGAGGATGATAACGGAATAATTGTTGTCGGTTATGGTGAGCAAAAAGCAACAGAATCGGTCGATGCTTCCAACCAGGTATTTGTAATGGTAGAGAAAATGCCGCAGTTCCCCGGTGGAGAGGATGCTCTCAGTCGCTTTATTGCAAAAACAGTACAGTATCCGATAGCTGCCCAGCAAAACGGCATCCAGGGACGTGTTACTTGTTCGTTCATTATCAATCCGGATGGAAGTATCAGCGATGCGGAAGTGACCCAGGGAGTCGATCCCTCTCTCGATAAAGAGGCTTTACGTGTGATCAATCAAATGCCTAAGTGGACTCCGGGCATGCAGCGCGGAAAGGCTGTAAAAGTAAAATATACGACGCCTGTAACATTCAGATTGCAGTAATTACTTAATACATAAGAGTAGATGATGCACAAATATACTGTTTTGCTTCTTCTCAGTGTCCTGCCCTTCATAGGGCAGGCACAGAGTTTATTGCTTCAGGAACTGGTGAATAAGAAGAAATTTCCCGAAGTGATTGCCCGGGCCGATAGTCTTACTCCGGCAGATTCTGCCGATTATGTTACTATGTCGGCTATCGGCCAGGCTTACGAAGGAATGTTGGAGTATGATAAAGCCTACCTGTATTATCAGCATTGTCTGCAAATGGATACGACAAATGCGGATGCTTTCACATCCGTTGCCCGGGTGGCAATGAATCTGGGAAAAGCATCTGTAGCCAAAGACTGTTTTCTGAAAGTGCTGGAAACAGATAGTACTGACTTTTATGCCAATTATCAGCTGGCCCGCTTATATTCGCAGGTCGGCGATTACGAGAATGCCGTGTTACAGTTCAACGTTTTGCGCGATCAGGATACGACAAAGATAAATCCTGTTATCTACCGGAATATAGCTGATTGCTATATGAAGATGAATGCCATACCGGCAGCTACGATCTGCTACTATCAGGCCTATAATGTGAACCGTGAAAATGCCGGACTGGCCAGTGCGCTGGTAAATTGCCTGTACCGGTTGGGCGGACCGAATGTGCTGGACGGATTGGCAGTCTGCGATACGGCATTGTATTATAACCCCGGAAATCAATCGTTACGCCGCAGTAAGGCAATGGGATTCTATATGAATAAGCAGTATGCCACAGCCGATACTTTATATGGCGATCTGCTGGCAGAAAGCGATACTTCTTTTTTGACATTGAAATATGGGGGTGCTTCGCGTTATCTGGCAGGGCGTGCCATGGATGCGATCGACCTGTTGGAATGGGCTTACCAGAAAGATACGACGGATGTGGAAACGACTCTGTTACTAGGTGCCGCTTTGGGTAAGACATACGACCGTAAACGTGCTTTCCAATTGTTCGATAAGGCGGAACAGTTGATGCAACCGAACGAGGCTCTGGTCAATCTGTTGCTGAATTCCCGCGCTGAGACCTTGTGGAAAGACGGCAAGCCGCGAGAGGCCGAGAAACTGTTGTATAAAGAATGGCTTGCCAATAAGGACCGTTTGGACCTGTTGTTCCGTATCGAGCAGAAGTTTTCAAACTGGGGACCGAGTTATGAAGATGCGGAAGAGGAAAGGGATCGTGCTTTATTTATCAAGGTCACCTTCCTGAAAGAATGTTTCCTGACCGGAAAGACGTTGAAAGGATTCCATGTATACCGTCCTTTATTACAATATATGTATGAAGATGCTTTCTTCCAAAAGAAAGAAGAGTTGAGATTGATTGCTCCGGATGGAAAAAGAAGCAAACTGTCGGTGGATGAACTGAAGTCTATCATCGACCGCTTGCCCGAAACTCCAGAAGCTGAAAAGAAACTTCAGGAGCAGATGGAAAAAAACTTCAAACAGAGAAAGAAAGCGGTGAATCCCAAGCTGGAGCCTATCGATGAGAACTCCGAAGCTTTTAAAGCAGGAATGCGGGCGGCTCAGAAATCTGCTGAAGAACAAGGATCGAAAGAAAAGAAGTCGGAATAATAAAATAGAATGGATATGACTAAGTTGATCAGGATGGTAGGTACGTTGTTATTTACCCTTACCTTTTGTATCTTTACATTACAGGCTCAGGAACTTTCCTTGCAAGAGTTGGTGAACAGAAAACAATTTCCGGAAGTACTTACCCGTGTAGATAGCCTGACAGCGGCAGATTCTGCGAGTTATGCAACCATGTCGGCTATCGGACAGGCGTATGAGGGCATGTTCCGGTATAAGGAAGCATACCGGTGTTTTCAACATTGTCTGTCGATGGATACAACAAATGTGGATGCGTTGAATGCACTTGCCCGTGCTGCTATTAATTATGGTAAGATTGCAGAAGCGGAACGTTGTTACGGAAAGGTGCTGGAAGCAGACAGCCTCAACTTTTATGCAAACAATCAGTTGGCACGCCTTCACTATCAACTTGGGGATTATGATAAAGCGATGGACTACTATCGTACGCTTACTTCTTATGAGAGTGATAATCCCACCATTCTGGCGGGTCTGGCCGACTGTCATATGAAAAAAGGCGGTATGAACATGTTGATCGCTTTGGAATTATATGCCCGTGCCATGGAAATCAATCCTGAGAATATCCGTGTCGCTTCTTCGCTGATCAATGCCTTGCTTTGGCAAGGAGATGGAAAAGGGGCATTGCAAGTCTGTGATACCGCTTTGTTTTATAACCCGGATAACCGGCAGATACGGCAGAGCCAGGGAATGGCCTTATATATGACAAAAAACTATCTGAAGGCAGATACCGTTTACAGCAATCTGCTGGCAGAGGGCGATTCTTCTTTTATCAATCTGAAATATGCCGGTGCTTCCCGTTATATGTCCGGTCATGCACTGGATGCGGTGGAACCTTTGGAACTCGCTTTCGGGATCGATTCGACGGATGTGGAAACGATTCTGTTGTACGGAGGTACATTGGGTAAGACTTATGACCGGCAACGGGCCTATGAATTGTTCGACAGGGCGGAAGAATGTATGAAGCCGAAGAAGTTTTTTGTCAATTTACTGGCGACTTTCAGGGGGAGTGCTCTGGAGCGGGACGGCCGTTTCAATGAAGCTGAAAAGGTGTATTATGAAGCCTGGAAAAAGGATCCGACACAGCTGAACCTGTTGTATGAGATCAATAAACATTACTGGCTAAGGGATTCGGAGATGTTTGATGATGAGAAGCGGTTGCAGAAAGCTCTTTTCAGCAAATATATCTATATGACTGAATTGATGAAGAAAAATGAACCGAAAGAAAACCTGTTCGGCTTCCGTTATTTCCTGGAAGATTTATACAAGGAGGCTTTCTTCCGGGATATGAAAGAGTTGACCATGCTGGCTCCTGACGGAAGGAAGAGCAAACTGTCTATGGCTGACCTGCAGGGGTTGATCAATCAGCTTCCGGAGCCTTCAGACCAGGAGAAGAAACGTCGTGAACAAATGAAAGCAGCTATGAAAGAATACGAGAAAAAACATCAGAAGGAAATAGCTGCCAGAGATTCGGCGAAAGAAATTAAAATAGAAGGGAAAGCCGTCAAATAGGAATGGATGGCAAAACCGGAATCATACGGTATTAATCATTAAATCAGTACGGATATGGGAAAAAGTATCAGAATCACAGGAGTATGGTTGCTCGTATTGGCATTCTATATGCCGCTTATGGCACAAAAGAATATCGCTTTTGCGGATGGTGTAAATAAGCAGAAAGAGCTAAACTTGAGTGATGTAGCCTCCGGTGTGAGATACATCCCGTTGGAAACGACTACGGAGTCATTGCTGGATAAAGATATTCTGGATGTGACCTTTACTGCTGATTATCTGTTTGTCTGCGATTATGTTAATCTGTTCCAGTTTACGCCGGAAGGTAAATTTGTCCGTAAGATAGGAAAGGCGGGGGAAGGTCCGGGGGAATATACCCAGTCCATCATGGCTGTCACTTACGATGAAGATGCGAAGCAGATCTTTATGTCCGATTTCAGAAAAGGAAAGGTACTGGTTTATTCTTTTGACGGTAAATATTTGTATGATATTGAGACACAACGCGGCTCGATGACTACTTATAGGGATAAAACCGGTAATCTGTTCGGAGTAACCAATGAATACCTCTACTCGAAGGATAAAAGGGGAAAAGAACTGTTCGTATATAATACCAAAGGAAAGGAATTGTATAGCTTCCACTTCAGACCGGAAGAGGGAATCCGTTATCCGGGAATTATCTTCACGTATGGCATTCTCTACGACCATCAGGGAAGTACTTATTATAAGAATCCTTTGGAGACGACCATCTTTCGTTTGGAAGGGAAGAAAAGAATCCCGGTTTATAAACTGGATCTTTCCCAATATGAGAAATTGTCGGGCGAGAGTGATGCCGTCATCGTTGTTGACAAGAAAGCGAATACGGGAACCAACCTCCCCAATAAAGCTGCTGAGAAGAAGTTCAATTTCTTCAATATCGTGGAGACGGATCATGGAATGGGAATCGAGTATGCTCAGGAAAATGAACGTCGTTTTGCCTGGTATGACAAAGAAAATGGAACCCTTTGCCGTGTCCGTTCCCCGAAAGCCCAATGGGATGGCTTTACCGAGGATATGGAAGGCGGTTGTGCTATCTTTCCCCGTTTTATCAGGAATAATAAGATGATTGCCGTGTTGTCAGCCTCCATTCTTCTGGAGAAAGTAAAACCAGCTGATGCCAAAGGCTCTCTGGAAAAACTCCTGCCTGATCTGGTAGAAGATGATAATCAGGTGTTGGTAGTCGCTCAATTGAAATAAGAAGAACAATATGAATATGGGTAAACAGATTCGGATGACGAGTATATTACTGCTCGCTCTTATCTTTTGTATTCCCTGCATGGGGCAAAAGAAAAAGCTGGACACGGGTACGGCGGAGTACCTGAAAAAGGTGTTGGAAAAACTGGATGAGGTAAGTTCGGCAACTTATTATGAAGATGTGAAGGCGTGGGAACCGGGTGATACCATTCCGGTAGTGGCAGAGCGTCTATTCTGTAAAGAATATACAAATCCGAAAGATACTACTATCGGAAGTAGTTTCGTTATATTGAAAGGAACGGACACTACCCGTTTCGAATTTGGCTATAATGGTGAAGTGAATGTAACCACCTATCATGACAAGAAAGGGATCATGATCGATGATTTTACGCATAGGGATTTGCCATTCAGACTCGTATCACCTCCGTTTTTTAATTATACCAAAAGTATTGTTAACTATATCCTGGAGACGACCGATAGTATCTCGACCGATTTGAAAGAGTTCGACGATTACCGTTATTTGAAACTGGTTATCCATGAAGACAGGCAGGTCGAGTTCTTCGGAAAGGCTTATTATATTCCCAAGCCTCCGTTCGATTTTGGAGATCCTACTTCTGTCTATGAGCTATGGATCGGTAAATCAGATGACTTACCTTATAAATATCGGCGGGAAATGTCGCATAGCATTTCTTCTTCAGACTGTGTGGATGCGGAACTAAACAAGATCTCGATTTCCGATTTCGACCTGTTCAGCTATTTCCCGGAAGGTTATGAGATTAGGCGATATGGGGAAGTGAGGGATACGACGCGAAAGTCGGATCTCGTTGGTAAGAAAGCTCCGGATTGGGCATTGAAAGACGCTAATGAGAAGACAGTCTCGTTGTCTGATTATGACAAAAGCAAAGTGTTGGTCATTCAGTTGACGGGAATCGGTTGTGGACCGTGCATGGCATCCATCCCTTTTCTGAATAAGTTGAAAAAGGATTATAATACGGAAGATGTCGAAGTGGTTGCCATAGAAACATGGGTGCGGAAAGGACATGCCCTTCAGAATTATGTCGGCAGGCATAAAATAGGGTATACTTTTTTAGCTGCCAACGATGATGTCGTCGAGGCTTTTCAAACCAGAAGGGCAGTCCCTTTCTTTTTCATCCTCGATGGTCAGCGGATAATCAGAAAAGTCATACAGGGGTATAGTGCAGATACAACGGACGAGGAGATTATTGGCATTATCAATGAATTACTATCGAAATAAGCGGGATAATCAATCAGATACGGTTATGAATAAGATCTATATATCTTTTATATTTTCTGCCAGTCTGCTCCTGGCGGCTTGTGGAGGAAAGAAATCCGGTGAAGAAGCCCTTTCGGAAACAGTCTTTGATCCGGGATATCCGGTAACGATTTCTTTTGTGAAAGGTATTGAGACGGAGCAGGAAGTCTTGTTGAGTGAAATTGCCGAAAAGGTAAAGATTGTTCCGTTGGAAACGAAACCCGAATGTTTGGTGGCCAAAGTATCTCAAGGAATGATACAGATGGTGGATCATAATCTGTTCATTCCGTGCAGCGAAGGGCTATTGCAATTTACAGATGACGGTAAGTTTGTCCGCTCGGTAGTCAAACGGGGGCAAGGACCAGGTGAATATAGCATAATCCGATTTATAGCGGCTAACGACAGACTGAAACAGATTTATATAATGGATAATGGAAGGATTCTTACCTATACAGTAGACGGCAACTATGCAGGGGAGTCTAAAATGCCTTTCTGCTGGCAGTTTACCTTGTTGGGAGATAGTACGTATGTCGGCTACTTCTATAATAATACAGGTCAGAAGAAAGACCGGCTTGTCTTGGTTAACCGGCAGGGGGAGACATTGAAAACTTTCCCTCAATACGATCAGTTTACGATTGCCAATGGGTTGAATTATTATTTGTGGGGACGCTATGACCGTTATGTTTATTCTTTTAAGGAAGAAGCCTGTTGTAAAGAATATTATAATGATACGGTCTTTACGGTTACTTCGGAGCAACTTCAGCCTCGCTACATTCTCGATTTGGGAAAGTATAAGATACCGAAAGAAAGACGTTTTGAGCTTTTGGAGGGAAACTGGCAAGCCTATTCTGAGCCTGCACAAGCTTATCTGCGGCCGGATTTCCACGAAACTTCCCAATGGGTGTTTCTCCCCTATACCTCCTGGGATGTTACTAACAAAGATGAGTCGCCTCGTCTGGCTCTGTATGATAAGAAGAAAAGAACTTGCTATAAGGTGAAAAACAACCGGATCAAGAATGATATGCAAGGCAGTTTACCTTTTTATCCGGAAACGCGCATTGCAGATGATGTATTGCTTTATTATCTGGAAGCATCCGAAGTACTGGAATTGGCGGAAGAAGATCCTTCTATTCTTGAATATGAACAATTGAAAAATCTGAAGGAGGATGATAATCCGGTATTGATGATTGTTTATTTGAAGTGAGATGGTAAAATATTTTCAATTGATCGTATTATTTCTGTTAATGATTGGTTGTGACAACAAACAATCGTTTCCGGTTCGTCTTCATTATGAAGAGACAGAATCTCCGGCAAGTATTCAAAAAATAAAGTTATCCGGCGAATTACAAGGACTGGCGTATAATATTCGGATGGCACACTACAGGGATGGGGTTGTTTCCTATAAAATATTAAATGGGCAACCCTTTGTGATTGAGGATACGGTGTTGTCGATTCGTATTGAAGCCGAACCGCTTCATGCACACGAAGTACGTTTTACTATTGAAGGGGAAAAAATAGTAGAGGAAAGAGTGGAAGTGGAGGATGTCTTACACAGTATCTTATTGGAAACATATTCTGCTGTCCCTTATTTCTCTAAGGATACAATCCCTCTTATCGGATATACGAGTGGTGCTTTATATGAGACTATGGTTGACGGTGAGTTAAGGCAGGGCGGCAGCTATTGTGATGTCCGTAATGCTAAACGGTCACCGAAGGAATGGCATAACGTGTTCGATATGAAAGAGTACATATGGTTTGATCTGATTATTGAGTGAGATGATGAAGATTGAACTCTTATCCCATTGCCCCGTTTTTATTTCGGTTTCGGAGGCTGTAATTTAAACTGTGTCAGCAAAGCAAACAAATAAAGTATTAACTTTGCTAACA